>NZ_CP192576.1:3647500-7127334 GCF_050632175.1 Bradyrhizobium betae | reverse complement strand
GTTCGAGTCCCTCCGAGCGCACCAAAAGCCAATATTGGCTGATATCCCTCAGTTTTTCTGAATTTTTGCCCAGGACCAGCGCTGGCTCGTCCCGATTTGGCGTTGCGCGCCGCGCGAGGTCGGCGCGCGACAGGCGCGATCGGGGCGGCCATCTCGTCCATTCGCGGATGCCTCTCTCGATTCGCCCTCTCTCACGCACTCCGCGCCGACCGCCGCAGCGACTGCGGCGGATGACCGAAGGCGCGGATGAAGGCCCGGCGCATCCGCTCGGGATCGCGAAAGCCGGTGGTTTGCGCGACGTGCTCGATCGCCTCGCCGGAGGACTGCACCCGCTCACGTGCGACCTCGACTCGTAATCGGCTCGAGGGCCTTGGACGGCGTGGAGCCGGTTTCGGCGATGAAGGAGCGGACGAAATGCCGTGAGCTCAAGCCCGCCCGCTCGGCAAGTGCGTCGACCGTGAGCTGCGCATCCAGATTCTCGCGCATCCAGGACAACAGGCCGCCGAAGCGGCCGTTCGGCGTCTTGAGCTCGAGCAAGGTAGAGAACTGCGATTGTCCGCCGCCGCGGCGATGATAGAGGACCAATTGCCGGGCGGTCGCCTGCGAGATCTCCTCGCCGTGATCCTCGGCGATCATGGCGAGCGCAAGATCGATCCCGGCGGTGATGCCGGCCGACGTCCACACCCGATCATCCCGGATGAAGATCTGGTCCGGCTCGAGCCTGACGTTCGGGTAGCGCCCGGTGAAGTCGCGCGCGCAGCACCAGTGCGTCGTCGCGCAGCGGCCATCCAGCAGTCCCGCCTCGGCAAGCAGATAAGCCCCGTTGCAAACGCTGGCGATACGCACGCCACGCTTCGCCAGTCTGCGAATGAACGCGATCGTCGTCTTGCAGCGTGCCGCGGCCTCGACGCCTTCTCCGCCCGCGACGAAGAGCGTCGTGACGGCGCTGGCCGCACGCAGGTTGCGCGCCAGCATCTCGGTGCCCGACGAGCTGCGCACCGCGCCTGCCTTGGCCGCGATCGTGATGATCTGCGGCGCGTCCGGTGCGTGACGTCTGGCGATTTCGAACACCGAGATCGGGCCGGCCGCGTCCAGCAACTGGAATTCTGGAAAGATCAGGAAGCCGATCATGGACGCGTCCAAAAATGAGGGAATTACGCCGTTTCCGCACCTTAGGCCAACATGGCAGGCTGCAACCGTCAAGCGCGATGTCGAGGTTGGATATGTCGGGTCCGTTGCAGATCGGCCTTCTGGTTTTTCCCCGCGTCACCCAACTCGATCTCACGGGTCCGGCTCAGGTCTTCTCCAGCCTGCCGGACGTGAACGTGCATCTGATCTGGAAACGCATCGAACCGGTGCCGAGCGATTCCGTGATTGCGCTGACGCCGACGATCACGTTCGCCGATTGCCCGCAGCTCGACGTGATCTGCGTTCCCGGCGGCTACGGGACCGATGAGCTGATGCTCGACGAGGACGTCCTCGCCTTTCTGCGCAGGCAGGAGAAGGGCGCCCAATACGTCACCTCTGTCTGCACCGGCTCGCTGGTGCTTGGTGCAGCCGGCCTGTTGCAGGGTTTTCGCGCGGCTACGCACTGGACGGCTACGGAGGCCTTGCCGTTCTTCGGGGCATCGGTGTCGCGCGAGCGGGTCTGCATCGATCGCAATCGCATCACCGGGGGCGGCATCACCGCCGGCATCGACTTCGCGCTCACCCTGGTCGCGATGTTGAGGGGCCGCGCAGCCGCGGAGATGATTCAACTCCGCATGGAATACAATCCCGCCCCGCCGTTCGAGGCCGGCTCGCCCGATACGGCGCCGGCTGCGATCGTCGCAGCCATGAAGGAGCGGGTCGCACCTGCGCAGGCGCGACGGCTGGAGTTCGTCAGGAAGGTCGTCGGTCTGCAGGGATAGCGAAGCACGCTTTCCAGGTTGGCGGTCGGAGGTTGGGATCGTTGGGGCAGGTCATCGCGAACATGCGTCGCGATGCTGGAATGGAGGGGGCAATGGCGCCTTGTCGTATCACGAAGCTGCAGTCATCGCGCGTCGCACTTGGCCGGTTGACCTTTGGACTCGTCATGATGCTGGGCCCCATCAATCTCAGTGAACGAAGCGCGGCTGCAGAGTTCTCCGGCGGGGTGGTCAAGATCGGCATCATCAACGATCAGTCAGGCCCATTGTCGGACAATTCCGGACCGGGCTCTGTCGTCGCGGCCAAGTTGGCCATCGTGGACTTCCAGAAGGAGAAGCCCGACATCAAGGTCGAGATCGTCTTCGCCGACCATCAAAACAAGCCGGACATCGGCGCCCAGATCGTTCGCAAATGGTTCGACGTCGACGGTGTCGACATGGTGGCCGATGTCGGAAATTCCGCGGTGGCCCTCGCCATCCAGTCGCTCGCACGCGACAAGAACAAGATCGTGATCTACGCGGCCGTCGGCACCACCGAGATCGGTGGCAAGCAATGTTCGCGCACCGGCCTGATGTGGCTGCACGACAACTACAGTCTGGTCACCGGATCGGTTGGACGGCTGGTGTCGCAGGGATATGACAGCTGGTTCTTCATCGCGGCCGACTATGCGTTCGGACGCAACATGGTGGAGGTGTCGCAGCGCGTGCTGTCCGCAACCGGCGCAAAGTCGCTCGGCGCGGTGTTTCATCCGCTCGGAAACGCCGATTACGGCTCGTTCCTGCTGCAGGCCCAGGCTTCGAAGGCCAAGGTGGTCGCGTTTGCCAATGCCGGCGAACAGCTCGTGACCTCGATGAAGCAATGGAATGAGTTCGGCATGGGGGCGGGGGCGCAGAAAGCGGTCGCCGAGCTGATGTTTCTGACCGACGTGCACGCCATGGGCTCCGAAACTGCAAAGGGGCTATCGACCGTCACGGCCTGGTATTGGGCCCTGAACGATGAGACGCGCGCGTTCGGCCGGAGGTTCTACGAACTCCACAAGGCCATGCCGACCGCGCCGCAGGCCTCCGTCTACTCCGCCGTGCTGCACTATCTGAGAGCGGCCACTGCGGCTGGAACGGACGAGACCAACGCGGTGCTCGAGAAAATGCGCGCAATGCCCGTGGACGATTTCTACGCGCGTGGCGCCCGGCTGCGCGCCGACAACAAGCTCGTCCACGATTTCTATCTGGTCGAGGCCAAGAAGCCCGCGGACGTCAAGACCCCCTGGGACTACTACAAAGTCGTCGAGAAGATTTCCGCCGACGACGCCTTTCTTCCTCTGAGCCAGAGCGAATGCCCGTTGCTCAAGGCTGCGGCGAACTAGCGAGCCTCGGCCGCTTTCGCCTCGGCGATTTCATCGGCGCGGCGCCAGACCGGGAAGGGGTCTGCGAGCTTGGCCCATTCCGCGACGTTCATCGCCGGCTTGCCCGGGACGAGACAGGCGTCGAGGCGGGTGCGGAGCGAGCCCTCGTCCATGCCGGCGCCGATGAACACGATCTCCTGGCGGCGATCGCCATAGATGTCGTTCCAGTTCGCGCGCAGTTGCTTCCGCCAGGACGGATCGTCGGGCCATCGTTCCGCGGGCACGCTCGCCCACCAGAAGCCGAGCGCCTCGGTGCGCGTGATCGAGCCGGCCTGGCTAGTTTCGCCGAGCCATTGCGGACGCGTCGCCAGCCAGAAATGGCCCTTGGCGCGAATGACGCCGGGCCAGGGCTCCCTGACGAACTTGTCGAATCTTTCGGGATCGAACGGCCGGCGCGCGCGATAGACGAAGTTGGTGACGCCGTATTCCTCGGTCTCCGGCACATGGTCCGCAAAGCCATAGAGCTCCTTGAACCAGAGCGGATGCTGCTGCGCCTTTTCGAAATCGAACCGGCCGGTGTCGAGAATACGATCGAACGCGACCCGGCTGTGGTTGGCTTCGATCAGGTCCGCGTCCGGATTGAGCGCGCGGATGATCTTGCGCGCCGCCTCGCGTTGTGCCGGCGAGGCGTCATCGACCTTGTTGAGAACGATCACGTCGGCAAACTCGATCTGCTCGACGAGGAGATCGACCAGCGTGCGCTTGTCGTTCTCCAGAGCCTCGCCGCGCTGCTCCAGGAAATCCGTCGACGAATAATCCCTGAGCAGATTCACGGCGTCGACTACGGTGACCATGGTGTCGAGACGCGCGACGTCGGACAGGCTGTCGCCGTCCTCGGACCGGAAATCGAAGGTCGCTGCGACCGGCAGCGGCTCGGAGATGCCGGTGGATTCGATCAGGAGATAGTCGAAGCGGCCGCTCGCCGCGAGAGCGCGCACCTCCTTCAGGAGGTCGTCGCGCAGCGTGCAGCAGATGCAGCCGTTCGTCATTTCGACGAGCTTCTCGTCAGTCCGGGACAGGTTCGCACCGCCATCGCGGACCAGATCCGCATCGATGTTCACCTCGCTCATGTCGTTCACGATCACAGCCACCTTCAGGCCGTGCCGGTTGTTCAGGACGTGGTTCAGCAAAGTTGTCTTTCCAGCACCGAGGAAGCCGGACAAGACGGTGACGGGGAGTTTTTGCATGGAGATCGAAGAGCCTTTTCAACGGGATAGGGCGACGACGCGGAGAAGAGGACATTGGGACCGAAGATGTAATGTTATAACATTACATTTGATGAGGACGCGCGCGTCAAGTGGTTTTCGCGGTTCAGCCGGACGTGTTGGAGTGTCTCATCATCATCGTCCCAGAGGTCTCGGCGCGCGGATGCACGACAACGACACGCCCAAGCGATGCGCGAGCCCTCAGCCGTATTCCTCGCCGATACCGTATTCCCGGTAGATCTCCAGCGGATCCGAGGCTGGGAACAGCCGGCACTTGGCCTGAGCGAGGTGAAGGCTCACCGCCGACGGCTCCTTGCCGTTCGCCAGCATCTTGCGGATATCGTCCATATGCGCGCTCGGCTGATGTTTTGCTTCGAGCTGCTCCAGCGCGACCAGCGCGGTTGCCAGGGCCTCGGTCAGAACCCAGTCGTCGTGGCCCGTGATTCCCTTTTTCGGCATCGGCAGACCCCACATGCGGTGGCTGTGCCAGTATACCGCAGCTTCCGTCGAGATCTTCATCGCGCCGCTGCGGCGGAACGCGATGATGGTCGCGTGCTCGCTTGCATTATGGCGGCGCGTGGCTAAAAGGCCCATGCGCGGGCGATCGTATCTTTGTTGAAACAAAGTTGGCGTAGACGGGCCTCGCGCAACCTGTAGGCCGGCTGCTCCGGCCTGCAATCCTCGATCCTGAATTCCGCAAAGCCAGACGGTGATACCGCTCAAGGCCGGAGCCAGCATGGTCTTCCTAAGCTTCGTCTACCGCTTCATGACCAACTTCGCGTTCATGACGATGGTCTATTTCAGCCTGAACTTCATGGAGAAGTACCAGAACCGGGCGATCATCGCGATCCTGGTGCTGGTCTATAGCGGCATGCGCGCGGCCTCGACGCTGCGTGCGTTCTACTTCTTCCAGAAGATCGAGAAGCTGGAGGCCGAGACCAAGCGCCTGCAGGCCCCGATCAATGACGGCGCGGGCGGAACGAACGCGCGCAAGCAGGTGGTGACCGACGTGGCCCGGCTGCGGCGGGACGGCGAGCTGAAGTCCTATATGGACCTGTTCTTCCTGGCGCTGATCGTACTGCTCTGCGTCGCCAACATCATGCGGCAGTAACGGTTCAAGCGCGCTTCTTGACGCTGTTCGCGACGCGAGTCGGGCGGGTCGTCGTGCCCTTGGCCTGGGCCGTATGCTTCGGCGCGGCGTGGGTAGCGTGAGCTGTGTGAGGCTTGCCAGCCTTGCCCCTGGCCGCACGCGGCGCCTGGGCAGCCATCGCCATCCGCGCCGCGGCGCGCCGCGATAAGGTCGTCGACAGCAACACTTCGATCGAGCCTTCCGGGATCGCAAACAGATCGCGGCCCGGCACGGGCAGGGTGGCCGCGACATTCGCCTGCGCAATGGTCTTGCGCGGCAGCAGCGGCTGGTGCCCGGCCTGTGCGTTGAGGTCGGCAAGGCTGGGCGCCGGAAGCGTCGGGGTCTGCGTGAACACGAAATTCGGCACGGCCGGCCAGCGCGCGATCGGAACGGTCTCGGTCGGCGGATGCAGCAGCCATTCCACCGGCGTGGTCGGCGTCGCCGGCAGCTCGGCGGTCGCCGGCACCACATGCACGATACGATAGCCGCGCGCCTTGAGGTCGCGGATGATCTTCGGCAGCGCCGCCACCGTGCGGGCCTGGATGTCGTGCAGCAGCAGGATGCCCTTGCCCTTGGCCTCCAGTCGCTGGATCGCGAGCTGGTAGACGCGGTCGGACGACACATGCCGCCAGTCGTCGGCGGGGAAGTCGGCGCTCCAGACCTGGATGCCGCGCGAGATCAGGTAGTTCTCGACGCCATCGGCGCGCATCAGGCCGGGAATGCGGAAGAACGGCGCGAGTTGCCTGGACGGATCGGTCATCGCGGCTGAGGTCCACTCGATGCCGCCATTGATCTCGGCCTCGGCCTTCTCGATCGGCATCCTGTCGAACGTCAGCGGATGGTTCATGCTGTGGGTGCCGACGGTGTGGCCCGCCGCCACCAGCTTGCGCACACCTTCCGGGTTTGCCTTGGCCTGGCCGCCGATGATGAAGAAGGTCGCCTTGATGCACTCGTCGTCGAGCATCTTGAGGATCTGGTTGGAATATTTCGGCAGCGGACCGTCGTCGAAGGTCAGCACGACCTCGTGGTCCTTCAGCGGCAGCGTCTCGCGATACTGCATCGTGCCGATGCGCGGATGCTCGCGCGGATCGACGACGAGCGTGCGGGACGTCCCGAGCGCGTCCGGATGGCCGGGGCAATCACCTGCAAACGCCGCCGGTGTGCCGACGGTCAGCAATCCGAGACAGAGGACGATCCACGATCGCGTCCGGACAACAACGCTACTTCCGATCATGAACCCCGTCTGCCCTCATACGGATGGCCGCCATTAGGTGGTCGGAGACGCCCAGGAAAGGTTCAGGCGCAATATCCCCTCCATGTTTGCATGGCGTAGCATGAACAGATCGTTAATAGGGCCCAAATCACCCCATTTTGCGCCGGCGTGACATTCCGGCATCAACGCGCGTCGGCGTTCTTCTGTGATGCGCCGGCCGGGACCACGTGAACCACGCGAAAGCCGTTGTCTCTGAGGTATTGCAGGAAGGCGGGCATGATTGCCGCCGTGCGCGCCTTGGGGTCGTGGAAAAGGATGATGCCCTTGCCGGCGGCGGCGAGGCGCTCGGTGACGAGCTTCAGTTCCTGCTCCGGGGTCATCTCGTTCCAGTCGCTGGCCCAGAGGTCGGCGCCGAACACGACGATGCCGCGCGATTGCAGCAGGTCGAGCTGCGCCGGAGTCGACTCGAAATAGGGAAAGCGGAAGAACGGCGTCGAGGGCGTCGTCGTCGAGACGCCCTTCAGCGCCATTTCGTCGGCCGCGATGCCGCGGTCGATCTCGCTCTTCGCCTTGTCGAACGGGATCCGCGCCATGAACGGATGCGACCAGGTGTGGTGGCCGATGGTGTGGCCCTCGCGCGCGATGCGCTTGACCATGTCGGGGTGCTCGGAGGCGTGCAGGCCGATCAGGAAGAAGGTCGCGCGGACGCATTCCTGTGCCAGCGCCGCCAGCACCTTCGACGTCGTCGGCGGGTTGGGGCCGTCGTCGAAGGTCAGCACGACCTCGTGATCGGCGAGCGCCAGCGTCTGCGGAAAGCTCTTCAAGCCCACGCGCGGCGTGGCCTTCGCATCGACGCTCAGAATTCGCGAGGTTCCCAGTGCGCCCTTGCGCGGACAGTCCGCGGCCCCGGCCGAGGCAATGCCGGCGACGGCCGCGAGGACCGCGCCCGCCGCGATCGAGGTCCACCTCAGTCGAAGCATCTTTGTCATTGCGCTGGCTGTTGCCTTGTGGGTATTGCCTGAACCATCAGCCCAGACCACCGTTCCAACCTGTCAAACGGCGAGGCGCGCCATGGATGAACATATGGACGGCGCCTCATCCGCCGAGGCCTCGGTACTCGACCACGTGCCGATGCGCAATGAAGACGGCGAGATCAGGCACGAATTCGTCGCGGAGATTGCCCATGCGATCGAGGCCGGCGACAGCGCATCGCTGCGCGCCTGCGTGGCCGAGCTGCACGAGGCCGATCTCGGCGATCTGATCGGCGCTCTCGCCCCCGACGACCGCGTCCGCCTGGTCGAGCTCACGGGCGCTGACTTCGACTTCTCCGCCTTGAACGAGGTCGACGAGGCCGTGCGCGAGGAGATCCTCGACGAGCTGCCGCCGGAGACGGTGGCCGAGGGCGTCCGCGAACTCGAATCCGACGACGCGGTCGAACTGCTGGAGACCCTCGACGAGGACGAGCAGGAGGAGATCCTCGAAAAGCTGCCCCTGAAGGAGCGCGTCGCGCTCGAGCGCAGCCTGCTGTATCCGGAGAATTCGGCCGGCCGCCGGATGCAGACCGAGTTTATCGCCGTGCCCCAGGATTTCACCGTGGGGCAGGCGATCGACTACATGCGCGATACGCCCGATCTGCCCGATCGCTTCTACGAGATCTACGTCGTCGACAAGGATCAGCATTGGCTGGGCGCGGTCTCGCTCGACGTCCTGCTCCGCGCCCGCCGACCGGTGCCGCTGACTGAACTCACCGACGAGGACCGCCGCCGCGTCTCAGTCCTGGAGGACCAGGAGGAGGTGGCGCGCATGTTCGGCAAGTACAATCTCGTCGCAGCGCCGGTGCTCGATACCCAGGACCGCCTCGTCGGCGTCATCACCGTCGACGACGTCGTCGACGTCATCGAGGAAGAGGCGGACGAGGACCTCAAGGCGCTCGGCGGCGTCAACAGCGACGAAGAGCTCTCCGACACCGTGTTCACCATCGCGCGCGCGCGGTTCAACTGGTTGCTGGTCAATCTCGCCACCGCGTTCCTCGCATCCTCCGTGCTCGGCCTGTTCGAGGGCCAGCTCGAGAAGATGGTCGCGCTCGCCGTGCTGGCGCCGATCGTGGCGAGCCAGGGCGGCAATGCGGCGACCCAGACCATGACGGTCGCGGTGCGGGCGCTGGCGACCCGCGAGCTCGGCTCCTTCAACGCCTGGCGCGTGGTGATGCGCGAAGGCATGGTCGGCCTCGTCAACGGACTTGCCTTCGCCGTGATCACCGGCATCGCGGCGGTGGCCTGGTTCAAGATCCCGGGCCTCGGCATCGTCATCGGGCTTGCGATCATCGTCAACCTCGTCGCCGGTGCGCTCGGCGGCATTTTGATTCCGATGGCGCTCGAGCGCGTCAGGGCCGACCCGGCGGTGGCGTCGGGGACGTTCGTCACCACCGTGACCGACGTGGTCGGCTTCTTCTCCTTCCTCGGCATCGCCACGTTGTGGTTCGGGTTGAGGTAAGGCCGGTTTGGGAGGTACGTGCTCTCTCCACGTCATTGCGAGCGCAGCTAAGCAATCCAGAATTCGCGGCGGCAGTCTGGATTGCTTCGTCGCAAGAGCTCCTCGCAATGACGGGAGTGGGTAGCGGAGCACGACCACCATCATCTTTAATCCGAACTTAAGCGGCCTGCCGCATGATCACGCCCGCTTGGGGGAATGAGCATGCGTGTGCGGCTGAAGGCTGACGGACGGGTTGTCGAGTTGCGGGATGGGCAGGAGTTTCCAATCCAGCCTGCAGCCAACGCAGTGCCGGCGGATGCCAGCCCGCTCGCGGTCCGCGATCTGCGTCGCCGCGCCTGCCTCACCCAGATGGAGTTCGCGGCAAAACTCGGCGTCCCCGTCGAGACCATCCGCAACTGGGAGCAGGGCAAGCGCGCTCCGCGGGGACCGGCCCGCGCGCTGCTCGCCGTGATCGCACATGCGCCGGAGACCGTGTTCCAGGCGCTCGCCAAAGCCTGACGTCAAGGCCTGACGCACACCTCCCGTTAGTATTGCGCTGAATATCCGGGCCGATCGCTGCGGCGTCCGTTGGCAGTGTCGCGGACCGGGTCCATAATGACGCCCGGATGATGCTTGGGACGACCACAACAGAGAGGTTTCCTCATGCTGTTCGTCGAGGCCAATGGCGCAAGAATACCGGCGATCGGGCTTGGGACCTGGGAGCTGAGCGGGCGTTCCTGCGGACGCGTGGTCGAGCAGGCATTGCGGCTCGGCTATCGCCACATCGACACGGCGCAGGTCTACGAGAATGAGCGCGAGGTCGGCGACGGCCTGCGCGCCTCTGGCGTGCGCCGCGACGACATCTTCCTCACGACCAAGGTCTGGACCAGCCATTTCACGCCGCACGATCTCGAGCGCTCGGTCAAGGAGAGCCTCGTCCGGCTGCGGCTTTCGTCGGTCGATTTGTTGCTGTTGCACTGGCCCAATTCGCACGTGCCGCTGGCGGAGACGCTTGGCGCGCTGGCGCATGCCAAGCGCATGGGTCTGACGCACCACATCGGCGTCTCCAATTTCACGGTGGCGCTCATCGAAGAAGCGGTGGCGTTGTGCCCGGAGCCGCTGGTCTGCAACCAGGTCGAATACCATCCCTATCTCGACCAGGCGAAGGTGAAGGCGGCCTGCGACCAGCATGGTCTCGCGCTGGTCGCCTACAGCCCGATTGCCAGGGGACGCATCAAATCCGACCAGACGCTTGGCGAAATCGGCCGTGCCCACCACAAGACACCGGCACAGATCTGCCTGCGCTGGCTGGTGCAACAGAATGTCGCCGCGATCCCGCGTACCTCGCGCGTCGAACGCCTGTCGGAAAACATCGAGATCTTCGATTTCGAGCTCTCGGACGACGAGATGACCAGGATCGCCGCGCTGGCCAGTCCGAAGGGCCGTCTCACCGACTATGGTTTCGCGCCAAAATGGGATTGAGGGGCGGCCGGGGTATGGTAGGACCGCGGCGGCAACCCAAGATCGGGCGATGGAACTGCGGAAGCTCATACGAACGGACATTGCAGCGTCGGCGATCGCGCATCTGACGCTCGTCGGGCTGATCATCGTGATCAGCGAGGTGCATCCGTTTCACGCCGCGCCGCCTGAAACCGTGTCGGTCGACATCGTCACACCGGAGCAGGTGAAGCAGGAGGAGGCCAAGGCTGAGGAGAAGGCCAACGAGGAGGTGAAGGAAAAGCCGCCGGAGCCGCCTGTCGACCTCAAGCTGCCGAAGCTCGATGTCACCGAGAAGGCGGAGCAGAAGCAGCAGGCAGCCTCCCAGGCAGCGCAACAGAAGGCGGCTCCAGAACCGCCGCAGAAACAGCCACCGCAATCGCAGCCGCCAAAGCAGCGTGAGGCCAATGTGCGGCCGCAACCACAGCCACAGCAGCAGCCTTCACCTCCGCCGGCGCAACAGCCACCACCGCAGTTTCCTCCGCCCCAGCAGGCCCAGCCGGCACCTGCCGCAATGCCCGAGCCACAATCCGCGCCGCCGCCGGCCTATCAGGCGCCGCAGCCGGACGTCACCGTCAAGTACGGCGTCCTGCTCGGTCTGCCTCCGGAATTGCCGCCTGAACCGAAGGACTCTCCCAAGGACGACGGTGGCGACGCCAAGGATTCAATTGCCGCCAAGCTGCCGCCCGAAGTCATCGCCGAACTCCGTCGCCACCTGAGAAGCTGCGCAAAACTTCCGGCGGGTGTTTCACCGACCGACAACGTCAACATCAAGCTGCGTGCGGTGTTCGCCACCGACGGCACGCTGGCGCGCCCGCCGATCCTGATCCAGGCCCCGCCCTCCGCCAAGGGCGTCGCGATCGTGAAGTCCGCGATGAGCGCGCTCGAATCCTGCCAGCCCTACAAGATGCTGCCGGCCAATCTGTACGAGGAATGGAAGGTGATGGACCTGCCGTTCAGCCCGCGGGATTTCGGCGGGTAGCTACAAGGGCTACCGCTGCCCGACGGGCAAAACACCCAAACTCCAGGTCAATCCATTCTCGCGAAAATATTCCGCTTTACCGAAATTCGGAATTGTCGTATATGTCGGCCATCCCGGCTCATCCTTGAGGGGCGATCGTACGTCGTCACGATATGCGAGCCGGGCCTGCGGTGGACGCGGCAGCGTCGTGCGCGAAAGGTGCGGGCAGGGCGGGTAGTCCCTGTGAGCCCGAGGCCACGTGCGGACGAGCGGCGCTGAAGCGTACGGCAAAACCGTGTGGTCCTGGCCGTCGTTGCTACGGTCAAGCCCTTTGCGGAGATGTGCGCGAGCCCAACCGGGCGGACGGCATCGTCAATTCGCGGGGCGAGGGAGGCCAGAAGGAAAGTTCGGCTCCCGGGAGAGCGCGGCATATGCCGTCCAACCATCGCGCAGGGAAGGCCGAGTGATCGGCGACACCTGTATGCTGCTGTGCGGTTTTCCTGCGTGTGCTTTTCGCGCAGTGGACCGCGGGTGCCCGCCGGCACCCGGTCTTCCCTGCGCCCTCTTGGATTGAAGAGGGTGGAGTGATCAAGCAAAACTCGGGCGAAATCAGCCGCGAGAATGAAAAGGCGTGTCTGCAACCCCACACGCGCTGTCATCGTCCGGCTTGGCCGGACGATCCGTATTCCGGAGACGATCATGGTCACATCGAGAAGCTGCGGCGTACTGGATTCCCCGCCGCAATTGTCATCGGGCTCGCCAAAGGCGAGACCCGATGGCGGGGAATGACGGCGCTATTTGGAGACGCAGCTATTGCCTCAAACTCCGTCATTGCGAGCGCAGCGAAGCAATCCAGAATCCCTCCGCGGAACGACTCTGGATTGCTTCGCTGCGCTCGCAATGACGATGCGGTGAGAGTCGGAGTCAATGACCGCGCCTGATCCCCTCATCATCCGCCGCCGCCGGCGCCATCGCCTGCCACGCGCTGGACGCAAACTGGCGTCGCCATGTCACGACCACGACCGCTGCCGTGGTCACGAACAGCACCCAGGGGCTGACGAACCAGCCGAGATAGCCGAGCGCGAAGAAGAAGGCGCGCTGGCCGCGGTTGAAATGGCGGCCGGCGGATCTCGAACAGGCGCGTGGTGCGGATGACATGGGCTTCGGCCTCGGGCGTGTCGCGTTGCGAAGCCGATGGCATGCCGCCGAACAGGATCGCGACGTAGTTGAACAAGCGGTAGGACCAGGCGAACTTGAAGAAGGCGTAGACGCAGATCAGCACCAGGCCGACGCATTTCAGTTCCCACATCGCAGGCGAGGTGCTGAGGTCGACCGGCAGCTTGCTCAGGATGGTGATCGCGTCGTTGGTCGCATGCAGCAGCGCCAGCGCTCCGCCGAGTGCGATCAGGCTGGTGGAGGCAAAGAAGGCGGTGCCGTTCTGCAGCGAGGCCATGATCTGCATGTCGACCATGCGGGCGTCGCGGTCCAGCAGGCGGCGCACCCAGACCTCGCGATAGCGGTTCATGCGCGCCGACAGGCTGTCGCGGCCATAGGCCGAATGCTCCAGCGTCAGGGCATAGACCAGCCATTCGACGATGAAGAAGCCGACGGCGGTGATGTCGATCCAATGCCTGCTCATGTCGCTCTCCTCGCAAGGATCGCAACGATTGCCACGCATGGCTGGTCGCGGCAACGATTGATTGGCGGCAGGCGTTGGCGCTAAAAGCAGCCGCACAAACGGACTTACGGAAGGACCGGTGATATGGCAACGCTCAAGCTTGCGATCGGCAACAAGAACTATTCGTCGTGGTCGTTGCGGCCCTGGCTCGCGTTGCGCGCGAACGACATTCCGTTCGAGGAGACCGTCATTCCGCTCTACACCGACAACCCCGCGGACAAGGAGAAGATCTTGTCCTTCAGCCGCGCAGGCAAGGTGCCGGTGCTGGTCGATGGCGACATCACGGTGTGGGATTCGCTTGCTATCATCGAATACGTCGCCGAGCGCTATCCGGACAAGAAGCTGTGGCCTGACGATGTCGCGGCGCGCGCTCATGCCCGTTCGGTGTGCGCCGAAATGCATTCCGGCTTCATGGCCCTGCGCAACGAATGCGGCATGAACCTGCATCGGCCGGTGCGCCCCGTGACGCTGTCGGTGGATGCGCTCGCCAACGTCGCGCGCGTGCAGGAGATCTGGCGCGAGTGCCGGGCGCGCTATGGCGCCACGGGACCATTCCTGTTCGGCGGCTTCGGCGCGGCGGATGCGATGTATGCGCCGGTCGTGCACCGCTTCCGCACGTACGCAATCGATGTCGGGCCGGAGGCCCGGTCCTATATGGAGACGATGATGGCGCTGCCGGCGTTCCAGGAATGGACCCGTGGCGGGCTGGCCGAGACGCTTCTCATCGACAGGTTCGAGACCGTCTAGGCCAGCATCCCGGTCGACCGGAAGGTGGCCGGCACCGGGGCGCGTGCGGGCCCGGCGGCCGGTGCCTTATTACCTTCCGGGGTATCTGGGTTCCGGTGGTACCATCGGCCGCCGGTTCCTCGACTATCGTTCTGAAATCACTGCGGGATCGGGACGTTTGCCATGCCTGTATACTGCTGGCCAAAACGGCCGGTCGCATGCTATAGGACGGGCCGGGTTTTCAGCCGGTTCGTCGCAGTGGGACCCTGGGCACGGCCGGCGCTGTTTGAGTGATGGAGATGGGCGTTGAAGCATAAATTTCCCGTGGGAACGCGCGTATTGTTCACCGCCAGCAATGTCGCGCGACCGGCTGCGAGCGGCGCGTACGAGATCATCCGCCTGTTGCCGACGGACGGCGACGACTGCCAGTATCGCATCAAGAGCACGACCGAAGCCTTCGAACGCGTCGCCAAGGAAAGCCAGCTCGCGCAGTCTTGAGAGACACGCAGCCGCGCTTGACGTTGCGAACGAATTGACGTGTTCGCCGTCAAAAGGCCCGCTTCGCCTCGACAGAGTCATTCGGGGGCAGCTACTGACTCGCGGTACTCGCTTTGACCATTCGCTCTTTGCTCGCGTGAGGGGACATCGCGCATGAACTGGGCATGGGCCACGTCGCTCGACCAAATCTGGCGCTCACCGGCCTTTCCGATGTGGATGACGCTGGCGGCTGCCGGCTTCTTCGGATTGATCCTGCTGATCACGCTGCTGCGCGCCGACAAGTCGGTCGCCAACGGCGCGTTGACCGTCATCACGCTGCTCGCCATTGCCGTCGCGGTGGCCGCCACCATCCACCTCTACGGACCGGCGGGGCAAGCAGCCCCGACTGAGGCACGTGCGCAAGCGACGGTGACGGCGAGCCTGCCGGCGCTGTCCTGCCTGGACGATCTCGCGGGCGATGCGGTTGCCGTCGGCTGCGAGAAGGCGCTGTTCGGCGCGCCCGACACTGCGGCTGCGGCCGTTGCCTACACCGCTTCCCGCATCGACCGGCTGACCGCGCTCGGCGATGCCGCCTCCGCCGAGAAGAGCCTGACGCTGGAGATGAAGGTGCTGCGCAAGTCGCTGGAGCACGATCGCTATGGCCTCGTTGCGCAGGTGCTGGTCGCGCGCGATGGCTGCACCCCGTTCGATTGCCCGGCCTTCCGCTCGCTGACCGATCAGCAGCAGGTCGCCGCCAACATGGATTCCCATCTCTACGACGCGCTGGTCGCGCGCTATGCGCCGGTCTGGAACGCGCCCGCAACGGCGCCGGCGATGCCGGCCACAGGACCGCTCGCCGCGCTGCCGCCGTCGATGCCGACGGGCAAGCCGACCAATGCGGATTTCCCGAGCGCGGCGTCGACGCCGCCGGTCAGTATCATGACTCCGGAGCCGCCCACGGCGACGACGCGCCAGGCGGCGCCGGCCGCAAACGCTGCGCCGGCTCCGCGCGCACCCGCTGCGGCCTCGGCTCAGGTGGCCGCGCCCGCGGCTGCGAAGAAGCAGCCGGCTGCCAAGCGTGCGCCTGCGGCCGCACCGGTTCCGCTCGTGCCGCCGCCGGCCTCGGCTCCCGCGGCTGCGGATAACGAGTAGATCGGCTTTGAAAACAAGCGGCCGGCCCGCTAATGCTGGGGCATGCCGCTACATCTGATCAAGCTTGCCGTCGGCTGCGACTCCGTCAAGGAATTGAAGGGGTGGATCGCCGAACGGATGCAGACCGCCAAAAAGAAAGGTCTGCCGCAACATCACATCCATATCACCCGCATGGTGCCCAAGCGCGACGCCGAGATCCTCGCGGGCGGGTCGCTCTACTGGGTCATCAAGGGCGAGGTCGCCGCGCGTGAAAAAATCATCGGCATCGAGCCGTTCCGCGACAAGGACGGCATCGGCCGCTGCCGGATCGTGATGCAGCCGAAGGTGATCCCGGTATCGCCGCGGCCGATGCGGCCGTTCCAGGGCTGGCGTTATCTCGCCGACGAATCCGTGCCGCCCGATCTCGGCAAGTCCGCCGCGGGCTCGATCGCGGCGATGCCGGAGCCGATGCGGCGCGAGCTGCGCGATCTCGGATTACTCTAAACCGCGATATTGTCGATCAGGCGGGTCGTGCCGAGCTTGGCCGCGACCAGAATCCGCAACGGGTCGTCCTTGCGTGAGGTGACCGGCTCCAGCGTCTCGGCGTGGCGGGCCTCGAAATAGTCGAGCGCAAAGCCGGCCGCCTCGATCGCCCTCGCGCCGCGCGCTATCGCCGGCGCGATCGCTTCGCCCGACTTGATCCGCCCAGCACTGTCCTTCATGGCGCGGTAGAGCACGGTCGCGGTCTGCCGTTCCTGCGGCGAGAGGTAGACGTTTCGTGAGGACATCGCGAGCCCATCGCGCTCGCGCACCGTGCGGGAGCCGATCACCTTGACGCCGAGGTCGAGATCCCGCGCCATTTGCGTCACCACCCGCAGCTGCTGAAAATCCTTCTCGCCGAAGATCGCGAAATCCGGCCGGCACTGCGTGAAAAGCTTACCGACGACGGTGGCGACGCCGCCGAAGAAGTGCGGGCGGAAGCGGTCCTCGAGGCCGGCCAGCGCCGGCCCCTCCGGCACGATTCGGGTCGCGAAGCCCTCCGGATACATCGCTTCGACGCCGGGGTGCCAGACGATGTCGACATCCTCGGCCGCGAGCTTGGCGATATCGGATTTCCAGGTGCGCGGATAGGCGCCGAAATCCTCGGTCGGAGCGAACTGGGTCGGGTTGACGAAGATCGACACCACGACGCGGCTGGCGCGCCGCCTGGCGAGGCGCACCAGCGACACATGCCCGTCATGGAGCGCCCCCATGGTCGGGACCAGCGCGATCGTGGCCTTTCGCTTGCGAAGATTGTCGACGGCGCGTCGCAGGGTGGGGACCGTGCGGGCGATCAAGGGGCTCGGTGACATCAGGACTCGACTTGGTTGGGAATCGGAGCGGGCGCATCCCGGCCCCGGCGGCTAACCTTAACAAGCGGCGGTCGTGGACGCCATGCATCCGGATGCGGCACAGCATTCCCTGTGAAGCCGCGCGGGATATCGCGACATTGTGGGCTGGATCATAGACGGAAGACCGTGCCGCGATTGATGCTGGAAAAACTGCGCACTGCGATTTGCATGTTCGGTCTCGCAATTAACTTGACCGCCGACGCGGTCAACTCGAAGATAATCAATAGGGGTGTTGAGGATCGCCATGCTTGTGCAGGCTAGCCAAGGCCAATCCGGCTCGGCGCATGTGGTCGTGCTCGGCAACGAGAAAGGCGGCTCCGGCAAGTCGACCACCGCCCTGCACATCGCGGTCGCACTTCTGAAGGCCGGCCAGCGCGTCGCCACCATCGATCTCGACTGCCGTCAGCAGAGCTTTACCCACTACATCAACAACCGTTCCGCCTGGGCGCGGCGCACGGGCCTCGGCCTCGAGCTGCCGACGCATCGCTGCATCAAGCTCGGCGAGACCATGCAGGTCGCCGAGAACGAGAATTCCGAGTTCCTTCAGTTCATGGACGCGGTCTCGGCGGTCGAGGCCAGTTTCGATTTCATCGTCATCGATACACCCGGCACCGACAGCTATCTGATGCGCCTGGCGCACTCGATGGCCGACACGCTGGTCACGCCGATCAACGACAGCTTCCTCGATTTCGACGTGCTCGGCACGGTCGATCCCGCCAACTACGCGGTGACGGGGGAGAGCCACTATGCCGAGATGGTGCGGGATGTCAGGCGAAAGCGCCGCCAGCTCGACGGCTCCTCGACCGACTGGATCGTGGTGCGCAACCGCCTGTCGATGCTGGGCTCCCGCAACAAGCAGCTGGTCGCCGAAGGTCTGAAGGATTTGTCGCTGCGGCTCGGCTTCCGCTATGTCGACGGCTTCGCCGAGCGCGTCGTCTATCGCGAGTTCTTCCCCCGCGGGCTCACCGCGCTGGACGATATCGACGAGGCCACGCTGGGCATGCGGCCCAATCTCGGCCATCTCACCGCGCGGGAGGAGGTGACGAGCCTGCTCCGCCAGCTCAAGCTGCCGCTCGACGAGCGTGGCCGCCGCCGTGCGGCAAATCGCGCCGAATGGTTCAGCCAGGTCGACAAGCCGCTCGAGGTTCACGATATCCTCGGCGCCTGAGTGGCGGTATGCCGCTACTTCAGGTCGATCGAAGCAGCCGGTTCTCCCGGGAACTGCGGCTGCCCTCGGCCGTTTTCATCTCACGTTTACCGCGAAATTGAACCCGATCGAGACCGGTTGCGTCCGATGGTGACCTGCACCCTGACGTAGCCGTATGAGAACGGGGTGCCCAAGAAACGTGTGCGACGCACAATGAAAGGGCTGCCGGTTCACAATATTTGGCCTTCCTGTCACGCGGCTGTGACATATATTAGCGAATAGGCGACCAGGGGCCGAAGAGCCCTCGAGAACACGATTTTCAACAGGGATTCAGGCCGAAGCGCCTGAGGCTGAGGACGAAAATGAAGCGTGGAATTGCCGTTCTGGTTTCGGTCAGTGCCCTCTGCGGCATCGCCTATTTCACGGCGAGCAAGTGGGCAATCAGGCACGAGACGATCACCTTCTACGACGCCTCGCGCGACAACCGTCCCGTGCCTGTCGACATCGCGATCCGTCGCGACAAGGAAATGCAGGCCAATGCCGGCATGATCACGATGCCGGTCGCCGTGATCAATCACGGCAACACGGTCAAGAATACCGAATACGGTTTCCTCGCCAACGTTTTCGCCGCGCGCGGCTATCTCGTCGTCAGCCCGCAGCACGATCTTCCGACCGATCCTCCGATGGTGACCAAGCCCGGCGAGCTCTATGTCGGCCGTTTGCCGCAGATTCTGCGGGGTGTCGCCAACATCCATCTCGCCATGCAGGAGATGAAGAAGGTTCAGCCCAACGCCGACTACGAAAAGGTGACGATGGTCGGCCACTCCATGGGCGGCGACATCACGATGTATTTCGCCAAGCAGTATCCGGATGAGGTCAAGAAGGTCGTCACGCTCGACAATCTGCGCGTGCCCTTCGTCACCGCCGGCAAGTTCAAGATCCTGTCGTTCCGTTCGCAGGATCCGCAGTTCAAGACCGACGCGGGCGTGATCCCGACCGACGAGGAATGCGAAAAGGCCGGCATCCAGGTTGTGAAGACCGAATTCCAGCACAACGACATGCGCGACACCGGTCCGGATAGCGCCAAGAACTCGATCCAGGGCATGCTCGATAAATTCCTGAGCGATACCGATAGCGCAGTGGCGCCGGTCGACACCCGTTCGGCCCCGCCGAAGGTCCTCGAGCCCGGCCCTGTTGCCTTGATGGCGCCCGCCAAGAGCTAGCGACCAGACGCAGCGATCTCCCAACCTTCAGAGCCTCCGCCGGCCACCGCCTGCGGAGGCTCTGCACATTGACCGGGCCAGGCGCGCTGACCACATTAGTCGCTCACGGAAGGTCAAAGCAGGAATGTCGGGCGACCCCATCAAACCGCGCGGCCGCGGTGCCGTCCCGGCGCAGCAAGAAGGCGCGCTGCCGCAGGCCAGGACCTCGACTGCGGAAGATATCGCCGCCTTCGTCGCCAAGGCGCAGGCGCTGTCGCCGCATGCACCCGGCGCCAGGGGGCGGCTGATCTTCGCGCTAGATGCGACGATGAGCCGGCAGCCGACCTGGGACATGGCCTGCGCACTCCAGGCCGACATGTTCCGCGAGACGGCCGCGCTCGGCAGTCTCGACATCCGCCTGGTCTATTATCGCGGTCTCAACGAGTGCCGCGCCTCGGGCTGGATATCCGACAGCGCCAGGCTCGCGACGCTGATGAGCAAGATCGATTGCCGCGGCGGTGACACCCAGATCGGCAAGGTGCTGAGCGAGGCGCGGCGCGAGGCGGTCGCCTCCGGCGTGCGGGCCGTGGTGTTCGTCGGCGACGCCATGGAGGAGAATGTCGACGAACTCTGCGCCAAGGCCGGCGAGCTCGGCATGCTCAAGGTGCCCGTATTCTTGTTTCAGGAGGGCCATGACGCCGCGGCCGAGCAGGCGTTTCGCGAGATCGCGGGGCTGACCGGCGGGGCCTGGTGCCGGTTCGATCCCGGTGCAGCGGCGCAGTTGCGCGAGCTGCTGCGCGCTGCAGCGGCCTATGCCGCCGGCGGCCGCGAAGCGCTGCTGAAATTGGCGAAGAGCGCGAGCGGCGCGGCCAAGCTGATCGGCCAGATGAGGTAGCGGATCGCGTCGGAGGCGGATGCCATGCATTTTGCCGCGAGGGCGCCTATATTCCGGTCATGACCCTGATCGCCGGCGCTGTCGCTGTTATCACGCTTTATCTGCTGCTCCAGATGTTCCGGTCCGCCAATCCGGCGGTGCTGGCGCGCACCCTCAAGTTCGGCGGCGGCGTGCTGGCGCTGGCTGTCGCAGCCTTCACGGGCCTGCGGGGCGAACTGGCGGTGGCAATCCCGCTCGGGATTTTCGGGGCCGGGCTGCTGGGCTGGATGCCATTGGCGAACGCCGGCTTCGGCAATATCGGCGGCCTGTTCGGCGGCGGCGCGACGCGCCCGGCCGGTCAGGCCTCGCGCGTGCGCTCGCCATTTCTGGACATGCGGCTCGACCACGATTCCGGTCAGCTCGCAGGCCAGATCGTCGCCGGGCCTCATGCCGGTCGCAATCTCGACGAGTTCGATCTCGCGGGCCTGCTGGCGATGGTCCCGGCGTTCGACGCCGAGAGCGTGGCCTTACTTGAAAGCTATCTGGACCGCCGGTTTCCCGCCTGGCGTCAGAACGCGCAAGGCGATGCGGCAGGGCGGCAGCGCCACACGGCGGCGAGCGGCAAAATGACGGCGGAGGAAGCCTATCAGATCCTTGGCCTGCAGCCGGGCGCGGGGCGCGACGACATCGGCCGGGCGCACAAGTCCCTGATGAAGAAACTCCATCCCGACCAGGGGGGCTCGACGTATCTCGCTGCCCGTGTGAACGAGGCCAAGGATACTCTGCTTCGTACGCATAACGGCTAACTCCGGCACCACGCTACAAACGCCCGTCCGTGTAAGCTCCGCTTGCTCTGTCTGCCGTCGCCCCGATGCCCGCCATTGTCGGCGTGGTAGATCCCTTGGGTAAAAATTTAACCGTAAATTGTTGACGAGAGGTTGTCGCGGAACTGGCATCGGCGTCGGCCCAAAACAAAAATGCCCGCGCAAGGCGCGGGCATTTTGATCGGGGTGGTGCGAAAGATCAGTTGCGGACGGTGATGCAGGAGATATCAGCGCGCTTCAGGGCGCGGCAGACGGCTTCGGCCTGGTCTCGCTCGAGCCCGGCGAAGCGGGCACGGTAGAGCTTGCGGTTGTCCTTGACGACGACAGGCTCGGTGAACGGATCGGCCTTGCTGAGCAGGCCGCGGGCCGAGCTGCGCGCGGCGTCGATGCGCTGCTGGGCTTCGTTCTCGCTCTCGAGCCGCACCGACCTGAACGATCCAGCCGCTGTGCATGACGACCGGCTTGGTGGTGGCGCTCATCTGGATCGGCTGCGGCGCCGGATCGGCGGAGGCAAGCTTCGCCGGGGCAAGGGCGGGCGCGGCGGCGGTCGCGGCCGGCAGCACGCCGAGGATGCCGTTGCCGGTGCCAAAGCCCGCGGGCTGACGGGGCATTTCGCTGCGGGCGATCTCCGCCCTGGGCGTTTCCGGCTGGCTTGCCAACTCGGGCTTGTTGATGAGATCGGCGCGGGCGACGACGGCGCCGGAGGTCTCCGCGACGTCGGAGCGGGACGCAATCGTGTTGGTAACCTGCGGGGCAATCTGAGCCGGCGCGGCGGAGGCGACCTTCACGGCGCCGGCCTTGACCTGAACGGTCTTGACCCGGACGGGCTTCATCGGCTCGGACGAGCCGGGGATGATCGAGAGCGGCTGGCTCGAGATCACGCCATTGGTGAGGGGTGCGGGTTCGATCTTGGACTCAGTCTGCCGAACTTCAGGCTTGGCTGGAGCCGGCGGCATCGCAGCGGTCGCAGCGGCAAGCGCCGACAGGCGCGAGGCGAGACGCGAGGGGGCTGACTCGGGAGCAGGGGCAGCCGCCGCCTGAACCTGCGGAGCGGCGCGGGCCGGGGTATCCGACGCATCGGCGACCTCGGTGTTGGCGTCGGCACCGCCGCGCTCGGTCACCGCGGCAACCGTATGGGTGGTGGCACCCTTCTCGAGGTTCTCGGCGAGCAGGTTGCGCATGATGGCATCGCGCGAGCCGCCGCTGCGGCCGCCCAGCACCACGCCGATCAGATGACGGTTGCCGCGGCGCATCGAGGTCACGAGATTGAAGCCGGAGGCGCGGGTGTAGCCGGTCTTGATGCCGTCCACGCCCTCGACACTGCCGAGCAGGTGATTGTGGTTGCGGATCGACTGTCCGCGCCAGTTGAACGTCGAGGTCGCGAAATAGCGATAGTAACGCGGGAAGCGCTCCTGGATGGCGCGGCCCAGCGTCGCTTGGTCGCGCGCGGTCGTGACCTGCTCGTCGTTGGGAAGGCCGTTGGCGTTGCGGTAGACCGTCTTGGACATGCCGAGCGAGCGCGCCTTGCGCGTCATCATCTGGGCGAAGTCGTCTTCGTCGCCGGCGATCGCTTCCGCGATCACCACGGCTGCGTCGTTGGCGGAGCGGGTGACGAGACCCTTGATCGCGTCCTCGACGCGAATGGTCTGGCCAGCGCGCAGGTTCAGCTTGGTCGGATCCTGATCAGCGGCGTGCTGCGACACCGGCATCTCGGTATCGAGCTTCATCTTGCCGGAGTCGAGACGCTCGAACAGCAGATACAGCGTCATGATCTTGGTGAGCGAGGCGGGATGGCGGATCCCGTCGGGGCTCGTTGCCTGAAGCACGGAGCCGGAATTGCCGTCGACGATGATCGACGCGAATTTCGGACTGGAACTCTCGGACACGTCGCGCTGCACCCGGTGGTGCGCGTAAGAGCGATGCCGATGGCGCCGCGCCTCGGCAGCATCGGTGGTGAAGATGACTGCGGCAGTGACCGTGAGAAGCCCGAAAACGCCAACCCGCGCCAAGCGCGAGGAAGACAAGTTTTTACGAAGCATGGAACCCCGTCCCCGTTTCTGACTTGATCACCGGCTCGTGAGGCGAAATTGTGCCCATTGGAGCCGGGATCATGACCTGCTCAGGCTGTCCCTCCGCTGGTGTTCACTGCGGGAGACGTTGGGCCTGAGCCGCTGTTCTGGCTAAGGTGATGTTCTCAAACGGCTTTCGGCCGCTCTCTGAAGATGAACACGTCCAGGGAATCAGGGTAGGGGCCTGGGGTTTCCAAAGGCTTAAGAAACCATTGCGGGAAAGCCCGGGAATCTCCGCGACTTGGATCTATTTTTGTGCGTCGCACAAAGATTCTTGACATATTTTGTGCGTTGCACTATTTTTGGGCGAAGTCAGGGAGCCGGGGCTTCCGGACGAACGCCAGGGAAAAGGGATTCCGATGTTCAAGGTTGAAGACATTCAGAGCTACGGCAAAGAGCACTTCGAGCAGTGCGTCGCCTCCGCGACCACGGTTCAGCACGGCCTCCAGGCGATCGCCAGCGCTTATGGCGACTACACCAAGAAGTCGTTTGAAGACACCAAGTCCTTCGTCGAGAAGCTTTCCGGCGTGAAGTCGCTGGACAAGGCAATGGAAGCGCAGACCGATTTCGCCCGCTCTGCCTACGAGACCTTCGTTGCGGAATCGCAGAAGATCGCCGGCCTCTACAGCGACCTCGCCAAGCAGGCTTTCAAGCCGGTCGAGACCATCGTGTCGAAGTTCACCCCGGCCGCCAACTAACGCTTTCTGGAAGTCCTGGAATCAAGAAGCCCGGCTGATGCAGCCGGGCTTTTTCTGTTTGCGCCCGGTTCCTGGCCAACATGTTCTAAACAGGCTGGCCAGAAATTTTGTCAAATCGGTCCGGATTGACTAACCTCGGACAGGATCGCCCGGACCGGGAATCGGGAGCGCCGAGGCTGCAAAGGCTGGACCTTTGCAGCGCTTGCGGCAGGACGGGGGCAGGCCCATATTGCTTGCAATCGATCCGGATTTGACCGGATCGGTTGGAAGCGGCGATCCAACAAGGCGGTGCGCCTGTGCGAGGCTCCGAAAGGCAGGGTCGCGCGGAAGACCGTTATTCGCTTCTGTGGGGAATTTGAACGCCTGAGCCATGCCGCACCTGACTTCCAGACTCGACCTGTCCGCGCCAGCCGCTGTCTACGCTCCCCTTATGAGCAATGACGAGAACCGTTCGGGCGGCCCGACGGGTCCGAATACATCTGTCATCACCAAGGTCAAACCGAAGACCAAGCGGCCGAACCTGTACCGTGTGCTGATCCTGAACGACGACTACACGCCGATGGAATTCGTCGTCCATGTGCTGGAGAAGTTCTTCCAGAAGGACGTGGAGGCTGCAACAAAGATCATGCTGCACGTCCATCATCACGGCATCGGCGAGTGTGGCGTGTTCACCTACGAAATCGCCGAAACCAAAGTGACGCAGGTGATGGACTTCGCCCGCAAGCACCAGCATCCGCTGCAATGCGTGATGGAGAAGAAATAAGAAGTCCCGCGATGCTCTCGCAGGCGGTCTTTGCGTCTTCCAAACGTTGTGTGTGATCGTCGCGTGATGCCTGCGCGATGTCCGTTCCGGCCGACCCGCGCACGGAAAATCCCTCTCGGCGCCGATCTCGCCCAAATCGGAACGGGTTTTGCATCGAAATACCGCAAAGTGTGTGTACCCGCTCGAGTCGCGGAACCGGTCTTTCGCCGCGGTCTTGGATAACTATATGTGACAAAGGTTGTTGTTGCCTGACCGGGCGATGGCGATCATGATGATGGGGGCCATAGAGGACGCGAATGCCGACTTTTTCTCAAAGCCTTGAACAATCCCTGCATCGTGCACTGGCGATCGCAAACGAGCGTCATCACCAATACGCGACGCTCGAGCATCTCTTGCTCTCCCTGATTGACGATTCCGATGCAGCCGCGGTCATGCGCGCCTGCAGCGTCGACCTCGACAAGCTCCGTACGAGCCTCGTCAATTACCTTGAGACCGAATTCGAGAACCTGGTGACGGATGGCGCCGACGATGCCAAGCCGACCGCTGGTTTTCAGCGCGTGATCCAGCGCGCCGTGATTCATGTGCAGTCATCCGGTCGCGAAGAGGTGACCGGCGCCAACGTCCTGATCGCGATTTTCGCCGAGCGCGAAAGTCATGCTGCATATTTCCTGCAGGAGCAGGACATGACGCGCTACGACGCCGTCAACTACATCAGCCATGGCATCGCCAAGCGGCCGGGCGTTTCCGAGGCGCGGCCCGTGCGCGGCGTCGACGAAGAGACCGAGGCCAAGGGCACCGAAGACACCAAGAAGAAGGGCGAGGCGCTCGAGACCTATTGCGTCAACCTCAACAAGAAGGCGCGTGACGGCAAGATCGATCCGGTGATCGGACGCAATTCCGAGATCAACCGCGCGATCCAGGTGCTGTGCCGCCGGCAGAAGAACAATCCGCTGTTCGTGGGCGAAGCCGGCGTCGGCAAGACCGCGATCGCCGAGGGCCTCGCCAAGCGCATCGTCGACAGCGAGGTGCCGGAGGTTCTGGCTGCTGCGACTGTGTTCTCGCTCGACATGGGCACGCTGCTCGCCGGCACGCGCTATCGCGGCGACTTCGAAGAGCGCCTGAAGCAAGTGCTGAAGGAGCTCGAGGCACACCCGAACGCCATCTTGTTCATCGACGAGATCCACACCGTGATCGGTGCAGGCGCGACCTCGGGCGGGGCAATGGATGCCTCGAATCTGCTCAAGCCGGCGCTTGCCTCGGGCACGATCCGCTGTATGGGCTCGACCACCTACAAGGAATACCGCCAGCATTTCGAGAAGGACCGCGCGCTGGTGCGGCGGTTCCAGAAGATCGACGTCAACGAGCCGACCGTCGAGGACGCTATCGCGATCCTCAAGGGCCTCAAGCCGTATTTCGAGGACTACCATCGGCTGAAGTACACCAATGAGGCGATCGAGGCCGCTGTCCAGCTCTCCTCGCGCTACATCCATGACCGCAAGCTGCCGGACAAGGCGATCGACGTGATCGACGAATCCGGCGCGGCGCAGATGCTGGTGGCCGAGAACAAGCGCAAGAAGACCATCGGCATCAAGGAGATCGAGACCACGATCGCTTCGATGGCGCGGATCCCGCCGAAGAGCGTGTCGAAGGACGATGCCGAGGTGCTCAAGCACCTTGAAACGACCCTGAAGCGCACGGTGTTCGGGCAGGACAGGGCGATCGAGTCGCTGGCGGCTTCGATCAAGCTGGCGCGTGCCGGCCTGCGCGAGCCGGAGAAGCCGATCGGCTGCTACCTGTTCTCGGGGCCGACCGGTGTCGGCAAGACCGAAGTCGCAAAGCAGCTCGCGGCATCGCTTGGCGTCGAGCTGTTGCGCTTCGATATGTCCGAATACATGGAGCGGCATACCGTGTCGCGCCTGATCGGCGCGCCTCCCGGCTATGTCGGCTTCGACCAGGGCGGCCTGCTTACCGACGGTGTCGACCAGCATCCGCATTGCGTGGTGCTGCTCGACGAAATCGAGAAGGCGCATCCCGACCTCTACAACGTCCTGCTCCAGATCATGGATCACGGCCGGCTCACCGACCACAACGGCAAGCAGGTCAACTTCCGCAACGTGATCCTGATCATGACCACGAATGCGGGTGCTTCGGATCTTGCCAAGCAGGCGTTCGGCTTCACGCGCTCCAAGCGTGAAGGTGACGACCACGAGGCGATCAACCGGCAGTTCGCGCCGGAATTCCGCAACCGCCTCGATGCCATCGTCTCGTTCGGCCATCTCAGCGTCGAGGTGATCGGCACGGTGGTCGAGAAGTTCGTGCTTCAGCTCGAGGCGCAGCTTGGCGATCGCGACGTCACCATCGAACTGTCCGAGCCTGCCAAGGCCTGGCTGGTCCAGCATGGTTACGACGAGCAGATGGGCGCGCGGCCCATGGCGCGCGTGATCCAGGAGCACATCAAGAAGCCGCTGGCCGACGAGGTGCTGTTCGGCAAGCTGAAGGGCGGCGGTCACGTCCGCGTCGTTCTGCTCAAGGACGAGGCCGACGAGACCAAGGACAAGATCGGCTTCGAATTCGTCGAAGGGCCGGTCACGCCGAAGCAGGAGAAGCTGCCCGGTGCCCGCAAGCGTCCGCCGGGCAAGTCCAAGCCGGGTGGCGGCTCCAAGGGGCCGACCAAGAGCCCGCTGGTCAAGGCTTGATCGCGAGCGTCATCAATTGAGAAGGCCGGCTGAAAAGCCGGCCTTTTTGCTGTTGGTGCAAATGGTGAGCTAGATGCGCACGTTGATTGCTCGTCTGAAGCCGCTGGGTTCCCGATTCTGAGATGCAAGGTAACATTTAACGGTCGCGGCTTTTCCTTGCCTTCAGCTCCAAGTTGCTGGACTCTCTATTCGGGGAATTCCAAGGGGGCATTTTAAAATGAGAGTTTTGAGTGTTTTTTGCTGCGCCGTAGTGCTGGTTGGATGTGCGTCCAGCTCGCAGGATATTAGCGCCACCTACGTCTCGCCGGTGATGTATCAGAACTACACTTGCCAGCAGCTCGCGATGGAGGCTCAAGCAGTCTCGGCACGGGCCGCTACGTTGTCTGGCGCCCAGGACAGCCAGCGGACCAAGGATACAGTCGCAACGACCGCCGCGGTCATCATCTTCTGGCCTGCTGCCTTTCTAGTTGGCGGCGATAAGCAGACCGCCGCCGAATTGGGGCAAATGAAAGGGCAGCTAAACGCGATTGAGCAGGCCTCAATTATGAAGAAATGCAGTATTCAATTCGAAGGCAAGCCGCCAGCTTCTTAGACATGTAGGATGGCGCTATTCGCCGCGCAGCCGCTGGTCGTCCTGTACGCGGACGTGCTCGGCGCCGCGGGCGCCTGCGGGAGACAGCCGCAGCATGCTCAGCGCTGCGCCGCAGAGCGCAAATCCAACGCCGACGAGAAGCGCCAGCCGCGTTCCTTCGATTGGATAGCGGCCGAGCAGTAGCGCAACCAGCGCCGCGCCGGTGGTCTGGCCGAGCAGCCTCGCAGTGCCCAGCATGCCGCTGGCGCCGCCGGCCGCTCGCGCGGGGCGGCCGCGATCATGGTGCGGTTGTTGGGAGTCTGGAATAGGCCGAAGCCGGCGCCGGCGAGCGCCATGCGCCAGATGATGTCGAACGGCGTCGGGGCAGCCGGCAGCAAGGCGAGCGCGCCGAGACCGCAGGCGAACAGCGTGAGCCCGATGCCGCCGAGCAGGCCGGCCGGATAATGCTCGACCAGGCGGCCGGCCAGCGGTGCCGCGAACGCCACCGCGATCGGCCATGGCGTGATCAACAGGCCCATATGCACCGCCGAATAGCCGAAGCGACTCTGGAGATAGAAGGGGATCGAGACGAAGGCCAGCATCTGCCCGCAGAACGAGGCGATCGAGGTTGCGATCGACAGCGCGAAAACAGGGATACGCAACAGATCGACCGGCAGCAACGGCGAGGTCATGTGGGTTTCGCGGTAGACCAGCAGAGCGCCTGCGACGATGGCGATTGCGAATTGAACGAGGCAGGTGATCAAGGCCTCGCCATGGCCGACGCTGTCGACGGCCGCGATCCCGACGCCGAACGTGATCGCCGACAGCCCCGCGCTCTGCCAGTCGAAGGAACGCCCGGCGGGTGTGGTGTGAGGCAGGCTGCGCAGGCCCAGCACCAGCGTCACCACGCCGAGCGGAACGTTGATGGCGAACAGCCAGGGCCAAGTGCCAAACGCGAGGATGCCGGCGGCCAGCGTCGGGCCCACCGCGGCCGAGAAGGCGACGACCAGCGCGTTGAGCCCGATGCCGCGGCCGAGCTGGCTGCGCGGATAGGTGAAGCGCACCAGCGCCGCGTTGACGCTCATGATGCCGGCCGCGCCAAAGCCCTGGATGATGCGCGCGATCGTCAGCAGAGGGAGCGTATCCGCAAGCGCGCAGAAAGCGGACGCCAGCGTGAACAGCACCAGCCCGATCAGATAGACGCGGCGGTAGCCGACGATCTCGCCGAGCGAGGCCAGCGGCAGCAGCGAGATGGTGATCGCGAGCTGGTAGCCGTTGACGATCCAGATCGAGAAGGCAGGGCTCGCGTCGAGGTCGGCCGCGATCGTCGGCAGCGCCACGTTGGCGATGGCGCTGTCGACCACCGCCATGATGATGCCGAGCGCAATGGTCAGGATCGCCTGATTGCGCAGGGGTTGCGGCAGGCCGTCGGCATGCTCGATGGGGGCGGACGACATGATGGAGGCGCGCTTGATTCGAGCCGTGATGCATCCCCGGATTAGGAAATTGCAGGATGGATCGCAACCCGGCAGGACCCGGACGGTTCCAGCGCCCGAAGCAGTGCTCCCGGCGACGGGAGCCTGCGTCATGCCTTTGCAGGCACGCCCGCGGCGGAGGCTAGTGCTTTTTCGTCTGGATTGCCCTGAGGTAGCTGGCGACGGCCTCGGCGCTCTCCCGGTCGAAGCGGAATGTCGGCATGGCGCGATGAATGCTGCTGTAGCCGTCCTGAAGACGCTGCACGAAGTCGGGATCGTAGAGCTTGTTCTCGCCCAGATGGCGGAACGGCGGCGCAAGCTTGTTAGGGCTTGAGCCGGTCGGGCCGACGGCATGACACCGCGAGCACATCTGCTCCAGGAGACTTTGGCTGTGCCGCTGCTCGGCATCGAGGGCGTGGGCAAGCGAACCCCACAGCAGGACGATCGGGAGTGCGACTGCGAACCGCTTCATCTCACCAGCGCAAAGTTGCCTTGCCATAGGCGTAGAGCACGAGCAGCCCGACGGTCACCAAGGTGGAAAAACCAGGATGAGGCGATCCCAATTGATCCGATCTCTCTCGGCTTGGCTGAGGTTGAGGGCCGTGAACAGGGCCTTCATTGCAAATCGGCGCATCGGTAGCCTCGCGAAGGGCGCACCGTGACACGGCCGGCGGGCGACCGTTTGATGCAGCTCAAGGTCGAGACGCGGCTGCGTGTCCGGCCGCAACGCTCCGGCTTGCTACACCGCCGGCGGATTGCGGTCGGTGAAGGTCGTGCGCTGGTGCCAGTAGGGATAGGGCAGCGTGACCTTGCTGGCGGCATCGAGCTTCGCGATCTGGTCCTTGGTCAGCGACCAGCCGACCGCGCCGAGATTTTCGCGGAGCTGCGTCTCGTTGCGCGCGCCGACGATCAACGTCGAGACCGTCGGGCGCTGGAGCAGCCAGTTGAGCGCAATTTGAGAGACGCTCTTGCCGGTTTCCTTCGCAACCTCGTCGATCGCATCGACCACGCGATAGACGTGCTCGTCGGGCACGGGCGGCCCGAAATCGGCGGTCTGGGGCAGGCGGCTCACCTCAGGCTTCGGCTGGCCGCGGCGGATTTTTCCGGTGAGGCGCCCCCAGCCGAGCGGCGACCAGACCACCGCGCCGAGCCCCTGGTCGAGGCCCAGCGGCATCAGCTCCCATTCATAGTCGCGTCCGATCAGCGAATAGTAGGTCTGGTTGGCAACGTAGCGCGGGAAGCCGTGCTTGTCGGCAACGCCGAGCGCCTTCATCAGGTGCCAGCCCGAAAAATTGGAAACGCCGACATAGCGGATCTTGCCGGCTCGCACGAGCACATCGAGGGTTGCGAGCACCTCTTCGGGCGGGGTGAAGGCGTCAAAGCCGTGGAGCTGAAACAGATCGATGTAATCGGTGCCGAGCCGGCTCAGCGAACCGTCAATGGCCGCGAGCAGATGCTGTCGCGATGAGCCAATGTCGTTGGGCCCATCACCGAAGCGAAAGGTGGCCTTGGTCGAGACCAGGACCTTGTCGCGGCGGCCCTTGATGGCTTCGCCGAGCACGCGCTCTGACTCGCCGAGTGAATAGACATCGGCGGTGTCGAACATCGACACGCCGGCATCGAGGCAGATATCCAGAAGTCGTCGCGCTTCGGTCGCGTCGGTGGTGCCCCACGCAGCAAGGCGTCCGACGCCGCCAAACGTGCCGGTGCCAAGGCTCAAGGCGGGAACCATGAGGCCTGACAGGCCCAAGCGTCGGTATTCCATCGATATGCTCCTCGGCTGTCCGCTGATTGTTCGGTGCGACCCTGGCGGCGGATGCTAATGCAAGCATGCGCTTCGTGCCATTGCGCGCGCACATGGCGGCTCTGCTTCGCGAGGTCCTTGTTTGATCGGAAGTGGACGGGCCGCGCCGGTTTACGGCGTCCACCGCATCAGTGCCGCAGGCTCTGCCGGAACTCGCGCGGCGACATCCCGAAATGCTCGCGGAAGACGCGGCCGAAATGCGAGAGGTCGTTGAAACCCCAGGCGAAGGCGATCTCGCTGATGTGGCGGTGGGCAAGCACGGGCGAAGCGAGATCACGCCGACATTGGGCGAGACGTTCGGCGAGAACGTAGCGCTGGAACGAGGTGTCCTCGTCGGCGAGCAGATCGTTCACATAGCGCGGCGAGATGCCGAGCGTCGCCGCGGCCTCCGCCAGCGAGAGGTCGGGATCGGCGAGGTGTGTCCTGATATGCGCTTTCAACCGGTAGAGCAGTGCGGAGCGATGGGTCGAGGATGGCAACGATATCTTGCCGAGGCGTTCGCTCAGCGTCATCGCCAGCAGATCGACGGCCTGTTCCGACAACGCCGCGGCATGGTCCGGAGCAAGCCGGTCTGCGTTCTGGCAGAGCCTGAAGATGAAATCGTAAGCGAGCCGTTCGAGCGGCATGTCCGCGCCGAATGACATTGCGGTCAGCGTCTCGGTGCCGCCGAGCCGCCGCTGCAACATCTCGCGGGGCACCTTGAAGATGGTCTGCGTGAAGCTGCCGTTGAACTTCAGCTCATACGGACGCGTCGTGTCGTAAAGCGCGAACTGGCCCGGATGGATCACGGTCTCGCGGCCGTCCTGCACGACGCCGCCGTCACCGCGATTGCCGAGCGCGATCAGCACATAGTCCTGGTCCGAGCGCGCGATGCGCGAGGGGGTACGGAAGACATGCTGGCGGTCGGAGCAGACGTCGGAGCACACGGCCTTGCCGAGAGCTGCCTGCGTGACCGAGCCGCGGAAGGCGCTGCCGAGGTCGGACTTGCAGTCGAGCCCGACGAAGACGTCGCAGACGATGTCCTGCCAGAGCGCGAGCCGGCGGTGGCCGGGGCTGTCGTCGGTGGTGAACTGGATTGGCATCTGGACAGCCTCCCTTTCACATCCTGCAAAACGGCATATGAGCGCAGATCCGGCACCCTGGAGGCAAGTTCCGTACCGGGGCGGCGATCCTTATCCGGTCGAATTTTTGTTCCGCTGCGGTCGAGCGGCCGGCCACGCGGTTCGCCAAATAGATTGCATCGGACGTGATCTCCGATCAACCGGCAAAGGAGGCGGCAATGGGCGTCGAACATCCGAAATACAAGGTGGCGGTGGTGCAAGCGGCGCCAGCCTGGCTCGACCTCGACGCCTCGATCGACAAGTCGATCGCGCTGATCCGGGAAGCGGCCGAAAAGGGCGCCAAGCTGATCGCCTTTCCCGAAGCCTTCATCCCGGGTTATCCCTGGCACATCTGGATGGACTCGCCGGCCTGGGCGATCGGCCGCGGCTTTGTGCAGCGCTATTTTGACAATTCGCTGTCCTATGACAGCCCACAGGCCGAGCGGCTGCGTGACGCCGTTCGGAAGGCGAAACTGACCGCTGTGCTCGGCCTCTCCGAGCGGGACGGTGGCAGCCTCTATCTCGCGCAATGGCTGATCGGCCCGGACGGCGAAAGCATCGCAAAGCGACGCAAGCTGCGGCCGACCCACGCCGAGCGCACCGTCTATGGCGAAGGCGACGGCAGCGATCTCGCTGTCCACGCCAGGGCCGACATCGGCCGCATCGGCGCGCTGTGCTGCTGGGAGCATCTTCAGCCGCTTTCAAAATATGCGATGTACGCCCAGAACGAGCAGGTGCACGTCGCGGCATGGCCGAGCTTTTCGCTCTACGATCCGTTTGCGCCGGCGCTCGGCGCCGAGGTGAACAACGCCGCCTCGCGCGTCTATGCGGTCGAGGGCTCCTGCTTCGTACTCGCGCCTTGCGCGACGGTCTCACAGGCCATGATCGACGAGCTCTGCGACCGGCCCGACAAGAACGCACTGCTGCATGTCGGCGGCGGGTTTGCCGCGATCTACGGTCCCGACGGCAGCCAGATCGGCGACAAGCTGGCGCCGGACCAGGAAGGGCTTCTGATGGCCGAGATCGATCTCGGCGCCATCGGCGTTGCCAAGAACGCCGCCGATCCGGCCGGCCACTATTCGCGGCCCGATGCGACGCGGCTGCTGCTCAACAAGAAGCGATACCAACGGGTCGAGCAGTTCGCGCTGCCGGTCGACAGCGTCGAGCCTGCGGACATCGCCGCGGCGGCGAATTGATCGTCGAGATCGAGGGGAGGGAACGATCGTGGAATCTGCAATTCCTCTGCATCTCGAGACCCAACGCACGCGCCACAGGCGCGTGCCGGACGATTACCAGCCGCCATATCCGTCCTTCGTGGCGCGTTACAAGCCGGAGGTTGTCCGGGTCGTCATGGCCTATTTCGGCGTCCAGTATCGCGACGTGGCTCCGGCGGCTGCGATCGAGGCGCCGGCGGAAATTGGCGAACGGTTTGCAGGCGAAGGAGGCCCCACGCATTGGGACCGCGCCCACTACGTCGATCAGGCCGGATACATGAATGTCGTCTCGGCTGCCTATTGGGACGACATCGCGCGTTTCGACGCCTGGTTCGAGCCGGCGCGTGAAGCATGGACTGGTAAGGCTCGCGAGGGGATTGGCACTTTCATCGAGGTGTTGCGTCCTGCCGTGGCGCGACACGAGACGCTGTTTTCTTCGCTCGGCCGGCCAGAGGGCGTCGCCGTCATTGCCGACGGCATGAGCGGCGAGGTGCAGGAGCACGCCTATTGGGGCGGCATGCGTGATCGCATCCCGTTGTCGCAGACCGATCCGATGACGCCCGGCGGCGTACCGGAGTTGATCCGCGACGGCGCCCGCCTGCGCGTCAAGGCGCATGACAATCTCTGCCTGATCCGCTCCGGGCAGGATTGGAGCGACACCGAGGCCTCGGAACGAAAGCTCTATCTGGACGACGTCGAGCCGGTGCTGCGCGAGGGCATGGACTTTCTGCGCGACGACGGTCTGGGCATCGGCTGCTACGCCAACCGTTACATGCAGGTGCTCGCGGCGGGCAGCCACGCGAGTGAAAAATCCTACGGCCAGAGCTGGTGGAAGAGTCTCGCCGCGCTGGAACGCTGGGCGGAGTCGCATCCGACCCATGTCAAGATCTTCGGTGCGGCGATGAAATATCTGTCGACGCTCGGGCCTTCAGCCAAGTTGCGGCTCTATCACGAGGTCACCGTGGCGGCCGCGGATGAGCAATTCTTCGAATATCTGAACTGTCATCCGGAGACGGGGATGCTGGCGGCGGTGGAAAGCGCCGGCGCCTGATGATCAGGCCACGCAGTGGCCAAGCAGCTCGGGATGCGCGGTGCAGATGTGATGCGCGCCCGCATCGCGCAGTTCGGCCTCGCTGCCATAGCCGTAGAGCACGCCGATCGCGGTCATGCCGTTGGCGCGGGCGCCGACAACGTCATGGCTGCGGTCGCCGATCATGATCGTGCTACTCGGATCGACCCTGGCCTCGGCGAGCGCGTAGCGCAGCAGATCGCGCTTGTCGACGCGCGTGCCGTCAAGCTCGGAGCCGAACACCCGCTCGAAATACGATTTAAGACCGAAATGCTCGACGATGCGGGTGGCGTAGACCACGGGCTTGCTGGTCGCCACGAACATGCGCGGCGTGGTCGCCGCAAGCGTCGTCAGTGTGTCCATGATGCCGGCATAGGCCTCGTTCTCGAACAGGCCGATATCACCGAACCGCTCGCGATAGAGCAGCAGCGCTCGATCGGCGAGTTCCGCACTGCCGGTCAGCTTCTGCAGGCTGGCGTGGAGCGGCGGGCCGATGCACCAGGTCAGATCGTCCTCGCTCGGCACTGCAAGGCTGAGCCGTTCCAGTGCGTACTGGATCGAGCGAGTGATCCCGGGTTTCGGGTTGGTCAGCGTGCCGTCGAGATCGAAATAGATCGTCACCATGCCGGTCGGGTCCGTGTTGATCTTGCCGTTGGTTGCTTGACCTAAACGAGGCCGCAGGCCAAGGCAACGTGCAACGGTCGGCAGGGCGAAATCTGCCTCGTTGATGCGGTGCTCCGCTTTAAAAGCTCGCTATTGGCGGCGCCTGGGCGTAGGGTCCAGCGATCACCGCCCTTCCAATGGCATCCATCGGTGACTGAGGGTCACTCACGCTCCCGCCGACTGAGGAGGGGCGCGCATGCCTCGATTTCGCCTGGCCGACTGGATCGTGCCGCCGGTGATCGTTCCGCTGTTTCTATTGCTCCTGGTGGCCGCTGCGGCGCTCCTGCGTGGATAAGACGCAGCTGCAATACCTTGTGAGCGGACGCGATCAGAGCGGTTACGTCAGCTTGGGCCGCACCACGACGGCGGCCGCCCTGAAGAAGGCGAGAGAGCTGCTGCAGGAAGGCTATATCGACGTGCGGATTTGTACCCCGCAGGGGCGGATTCTGCTGTCTGACGAGTTCGACCAGTTCGAGGCATGAGGCGCGCGTGGGCGTCAACGACCGCGCCCCGGCCCTCCGCGACGAAAGATAACTCCATGAAGATGCTTATTGTCGCATTGGCGGTTGGCACGTTGGCACAAAGTGCTGTCGCTAAAGAGCCGGACTGCCGCACGATCGAGAGCACGGGCGGGCGGCTCGCCTGTTACGACACTGCGTTTCCGCCGCCAAAAGCAAAGCAACCCACTGCCGTCGAACGCGACGCAGCGCGGGCTGCCTACAAGGACCCGTTCGTTGCGGAAGAGGCCAGAACCGCAGCGAAGCTCAAAAATATCTGCCGCGGTTGCTGAGGTCGTGCACTCTGCAACATCAAGCCAAATCATCGAGGTGCCGACATGACGCCGCTCCGCCGTATCGCCGTCATTGGCAACTCGCTGCCTCGCCGGTGCGGAATTGCCACCTATACGACCGACCTGAAGAGCGCGATATCGATTTCGCGCCAGGATCTCGAGACTTGCATCGTTGCAATGACCGATCGTGGTCAAGCCTACGACTATCCTCCGGCGGTCGCGTTCCAGATCAAGGATGGCAATATCGAAGATTACATGCGGGCCGCGGATTTCCTCAATGCCGGCCGGTTCGATATCGTGTGCTTGCAGCACGAGTTCGGGATCTTTGGTGGTGAAGCCGGAGCCCATATCCTGGTGCTGTTGTCCCGCCTGACGATGCCGGTGGTGACGACGTTTCATACGGTGCTGGCCGATCCGACGCCTGCGCAACGTACGGTCATGGAGCGCATCGTCGAGGCATCGTCGAAGGTCGTGGTGATGGCCCATAAGGGCCGCGAACTGCTGCGTGACGTCTATCTGGTGCGTGACGACAAGATCGAGGTGATCGCCCACGGCATTCCCGATGTTGCCTTCGCCGAGCCGGATGCAGCGAAAGCCAGGCTTGGATATGAGCAAAAATCGGTCATCCTGACATTCGGCCTGTTGTCACCGAACAAGGGCATCGAAGTCATGATCGACGCCATGCCGTCGATTCTGAAGCGCTGCAAGAATGCGGTGTACGTGGTGCTCGGCGCAACGCACCCCAATCTGGTCCGAAACCAGGGCGAGGCCTATCGTGAAAGCCTGATCGCGCGGGTGCGCGAGCTCGGTATTGAGGACCACGTGGTGTTCTTCGATCGGTTCGCCGATCTCGCCACGCTGCTCGAATTCATCTCGATGTGCGACGTCTACGTCACACCCTATCTCAACGAGGCCCAGATGACCTCGGGAACGCTGGCCTACAGCTTCGGACTGGGCAAGCCGGTCGTATCGACCCCGTACTGGCACGCACGCGAACTGCTTGCCGACGGCTGCGGCGTCCTGGTGCCGTTCGGCGATTCCGCAGCGATCGGCAACGAAATCGCGAACCTGCTGACCGACGACAACAGGCGGAAGGCGATGTGCCGGCGCGCCTATGCGGCGAGCCGGACGATGACATGGGAGCGGGTGGCCGAGCGCTACGTGTCCGTCTTCGAAAATGCGCGGCAAGGCCATCGGTTGAAGATCTTCGCGCACTCCGACATGAATGCGCCGGAGCCACGTAGTCCGACGCCGCCCGACATGCAGATCGGCCATTTCCTGTCGATGTGCGATGATGTCGGTCTGTTCCAGCACGCGGTTTTTTCGGTTCCGGACCGCGCACATGGCTATTGCGTCGACGACAATGCGAGAGCGCTGCTGCTGGCCTGCGCCCTCAACGGTCCGGGCGAGCAGCCGCTGTCGGAAATCTTGACGAGCCGATTTGCGGCCTTCGTACAGCACGCGTGGAATCCGCACACCAGGCAATTTCGCAACTTCATGGGGTTCAATCGAACCTGGCTTGAAGACAGGGGCTCCGAAGACAGCCACGGGCGAACGCTATGGGCCTTGGGCGAGGTTGCACGCAGAGACGCGAGCCCGGCCCGGCGCCTGTGGGCCGCTGCCTTGTTCGGCCAGGCATTGTCGATCGCGGCGAGTTTTCGTTCACCTCGCGCATGGGCGTTCATGCTGCTCGGTTTGGACGCCTATTGTGCCGTAACTCCGGACGATCTCCACGCCAGGGAAATCCGGCATTCGCTTGCCGACAGGTTGATGGATTGCATGGCGTCGGTCGAGACGCCGGACTGGGTGTGGTTCGAAGAGGGACTGGCCTACGACAACGCGCGATTGCCGCAGGCCCTGATCCTCACGGGCGTGGCGACGAAAACGCCTCGATATCTCGATGCCGGATTGAGGTCCCTGCGCTGGCTCATGACGCAACAGACCACACCGGCAGGCCATTTCCGGCCGGTCGGCACCGCGGGCTTCGGCGAGCTACGGAAACGTCCGCGTGCGTTTGATCAACAACCCGTGGAGGCAACGGCAACGATCGCCGCCTGCCTCACCGCGTGGCGCGCCGACGGCGACGCCGAATGGAGAGCCATGGCAACGCGGGCCTTCGCCTGGTTCCTCGGCAGCAACGAACTCTCCGTGGCGCTGGTCGATCCGCTCACTGGCAGCTGCCGGGATGGTTTGCACCCTGACCGCGCCAATGAAAACCGCGGGGGCGAGTCGGTTGTTTGCTATCTGCTTGGGCTTGCGGAGATGCGACAGCTCGCGCGCGTCACGCCGAGCCTGACCAGGCCCACGGCCTTGCGCGCCGTGGGCGCCTGAACCTGATCTTCTCAACGAGCAAGCCGAGGATACCGTGTCACAAGCTTCTTTCCTGAATCGGCAGGGGCTTCATCTGCGCCCCGATCCGGCGCGCGTTATCGTGCGGCCCTTCCAGCCGGCAACTGAACCCCGCGATCTGAATCCGACCGACAAGATACGGGCAAATCATATTGTCGACCGGGTTCTCGCGCTCAGTTCGGAAGCCGTCTCGGTCCAGCTTGCGGATGTCCTCGACAATTTCGAGGGGCGACATCGTAACCTCCTGGAGAGTTTCGAGGCTCGCGCGGACGAAATGGAGGATGCTTTCGCGACGCATGGCCTCTTCTCGAAGGCCCAGCGTCAGCTGGTCGGCGCCTATTTCCTCAGTGAATATTCGTTCGAAGCCTCTGCCTTGTTCAACCCCAGCATCGTCCCGCATCCGGATCAATCCGGGGCACCAACGGGAGGCTTGCGCTTCATCCTCAGTCTTCGCGCTACCGGCGAGGGGCATGTGTCGTCGCTGACGTTTCGAACCGGAACGATTGCGGCCGATGGAAGCCTGGCCGTCGATCCGACGGCGCGCCTTGCCTCGGTTCCCCGGATTAGCAGTCGCGTATCCGGGCCAGACGGCGACCGTGTGGAATTGGTGTTCAGGCCCGAGGAAGATCTCAGCGAGCGCGTCATCTTTCCCGTGACGGAATCCCAATCGAACGGCATCGAGGACGTGCGCTTTGTCAAATTCAGCGACGGGGATCGGCAGACCTACTACGCTACCTATACGGCTTACAGTGGACGCGCGATCCGGTCCGAATTGATCGAGACCAGCGACTTCATGTCGTTTCGACTGATGCCTTTGCGGGGGAGCGCCGCACACAACAAGGGCATGGCGCTGTTCCCGCGCAAGATCGGCGGAAGCTATGCCATGATCGCGCGACAGGACAACGAGAACCTGTACCTGCTCAATTCGGACGACCTCTACACGTGGGAGGGGGCGGGGTCCCCTTTTGAAACCGAAATTTCCCTGGGAGTTCGTCCAGATCGGCAATTGTGGGGCGCCGATCGAGCTTGACGAAGGCTGGCTGCTGCTGACGCACGGGGTCGGTCCGGTCCGCAAATACTCGATCGGAGCGGCGCTGCTCGACAAGCGCGACCCATCGAAGGTGCTGGCACGTTCGGCTGAGCCGCTGCTCCGACCTGAACCGTCCGAGCGCGAAGGGTATGTTCCCAACGTCGTCTATACCTGCGGTGCCATGAGGCATAAGGACCGGATCATTTTACCCTATGCGGTGTCTGACACCTTCTCGAGTTTTGCAACAATCGGGATTTCGGAGCTCATCGCGTCGATGCAACGCTGAGCGCGGCGTTCGCACTCGCCGACGTCCACTCCGTTCACAGCAGACCAGGGGACCCGTCATGGTTCGCGAAACAACCTACGTGGTGCAGGCATTCAATGCGGGCAAGGGCGGCAATCTGAAGGCGGAGTCTCCCATCGTCTGCAAGTCGGAAAGCGGTGCGCTGCGGACGGCGGAGCGATTGGCCTTGAGCAAGCTCGGTGTGGTCGCGTTCTCGTCCAGCGGCGATGCCGAAATGGGTGACTATGACGACGAGCCGACGGTGTTCTTCCGAAAGGGCGAGCTTCCGTCTGGATTCGACTGAGTCACCGTTTGAGGTTGGGCAGCTATCGGCAAGGGAGCACAGATGAACCAGCGACTTGACACATTGAAGCAGGCCCGGGATCGCATGATCGAGGACAGGGACGTGCATGCGAAGGTGCTGGCAGCGCCCTTTGATCGTGAAAAGGCCGAGCGGGCACGGAACAAATTCGTCGAGCTCCAAACGCTGATCGATGCCCTCGACCGTGCGATCAGCGCGGAGAATCCCGCCTCGGCATAGGAGCGAAGCGGGCGTAGGGCGGTGTGGCAGAGCATTTCGGCAGCGTGCCGCGGGCCTGCGCTATTGCTGTCTCGCCCACTCGACGATCGCTGTGGCGTCCGCGCCCGCCTGCGCTTCCCAGGTGGAGAGCGTGCTCGTTGCAGCTGACTGAAGTGCGGCGATCAGCGAGGCGGGCGCCGGTTCGGCGATATGGACGCCATTGTCACGCATGCGCGCGTAGTTCTCGGCGGTGCGATGGGCGAGCAGCGCGAACTGGCTCTGCTCGGTCTCGGCGGCCGCGGCCAGCACCTCGCGCTGCATCGGTTCGGACAACTCGGCAAAGGCGTGACTTCGGACAAAGGCGATCGAGACCGGCATCGCGTAATTGATCGCCGTGAAATAGGGCAGGAAGTCCCAGAGCTTGCGTCCTGCGCCGCCGTCGCCGGAGGTGAGGAACGCATTCAGCCGGTGCTCCCTGAGGCCGGCGAGCGCCGCGTCCATGGGCAGGAATTGCGCGTTCGCGCCGGCCGCGCGCATGACCTCGCTGGAGTTGGCGTCGTAAGCCCGCAAGTTCAGTTTCGGCAGGTCGTCGGCATTTGCGAGCGCGTGTTCGGACCAGAGACCTGTCGCAGGCCAGATCGTCACATAAAGCAGCTTGAGGCCACGCGCTGCGAGCGCCTTTCGTAGAGCGGGCGCGCCCGCAGATTGGTGGCGCGGGCGACGTCGGCCGATTGCACCAGGAAGGGCAGGGTAGAAAGTGCGAGCACAGGATCAAGGCCGGAGAGCGCGCCTGCGAAGGCATCGCCACCGACGATACGGCCGTCCGCCGCTGCGCGGGGCATCGCGCCAGAGTTGATCTTGAGCTCGTTGTCGAAGGCGTTGGCCACGGTCACGAAACCGTTTGTGCGCGCGGCGACCCGTTCGGCGAAAGTGGTGAGCCCGATCCCGGAAATGTTGTTTTGCGGGTATTCCGTGGTCATCCGCCAGCTGACTTGGGCGGCGGCCGGCACGGCGGACAGCAAGAGCGCCGTGAGGGCAAGGATCGCGTGGATCCGTTTGGCGGGGAATCGCATTGGGAGAAGCAGGTCAGGCAGCATCAATTGGCAGCTCGTCGAAACATGGCACGGTGCCACAGCATGGCAGATCACTTTGTCGCATGGCGCGCCGACGCGCGCCACAGCGATGCTTGGGCAGTGCTGGCGCGATTTGCATCACTTGTCGTTGCCGCGCTGCTGGTCTCGACGTTGCGGGCCGCGGCGTGGGACAGCTCGCCTGCCAAGACGGGTGTCGCCATCCCAAGCGTCGAAGAACTCGCGGTGCCCCCCGCCAAGCCCGATGTGCGCGAGAGCGACATGCGGGCATCGATCTGCCTGATCGTCGAGGCGGCCGCGCGCGATGCCAATTTGCCGCTCGAATTCTTCGCCCGCGTGATCTGGCAGGAAAGCCGCTTCCAGGCCGATGCGGTGGGCCCCATGACGCGCAGCGGCGAGCATGCGCAGGGGATCGCGCAGTTCATGCCGGGCACCGCGAGCGAGCGCGGGCTGCTCAATCCGTTCAACCCGGTGCAGGCGCTGCCGAAGTCGGCCGAATTCCTCAACGAGCTGCGCAACCAGTTCGGCAATCTCGGCCTGGCCGCCGCTGCTTACAATGCCGGGCCGCGGCGGGTGCAGGAATGGCTTGCAGGCACCGGTCCGATGCCGGAGCAGACCCGCAACTATGTCTTCGCCATCACGGGCACGAGCGTCGACGCGTGGGCTAAGGCGGGCAGCACCGGCAAGGGGCCGCCGAGTTCGCCGCCAACAAGCTGCCGCGATCTGATGGCGCTGTTGAAGCGTGCACCCAATGCCTTCGTTGCCGAGCTCGAGCAGCATGTGGAACTGGCTGCCGCAAAGGTCTGGGGCGTGCAGCTCGCCGCCGGGTTCGACCGCAACCGGGCGCTGGCGATGTACTCCCGCGCCGTGACGCGATTGAGCTCGGTGATCGGCGAGCGAGACCCGAGCTTGCTGAGTTCGGTGGTGCGCAGCCGCGGCACGCGTGCCTTCTACCAGGTTCGCATCGGCGCCGACACGCGCAGCGAGGCGGATGATCTCTGCAACCGCATCCGCAAAGCCGGTGGCGCCTGCTTCGTGCTGAAGAACAGGGGAGTGAGCGGGTAAGGGCGTGTCGTCGCGCATGCCAGCCCCGCCGCGGGCTTTCTTGACGCTGGCCACCGCATTGCCCGTTATGCGGGGACGATTCTACAACCCAAGCCGGCCGTCCCGTGGCGCTTCCTCCGCTCGATTCTCCTCAATGGCATAGTCCCTGGCGCGCCTTTGCGTGGGGATTGCGCTCGATCACGCAGACGATCCTCACCATCGTGCTGTTCGTGACGTATCTCGGCATCGGCGCGCTGGCCCACGACACGCATTTCAGCCTGCTCTGGGCGCTCTGCTCGACGCTGTTCGTCTGGGCAGGTCCGGCGCAGATCATCCTGATCACCACGCTCGGCTCGGGCGCGACCGTCATCCAGTCGGCGATCGCGGTCACCGTCAGCGCCATCCGCCTGTTTCCGATGGTGGTCTCGGTGCTGCCTCTGATGCGCACGCCGACGACGAGACGGCGCGAGCTCGTGTTCGCCGCGCATCTCACGGCGGTGACGTTGTGGGTCGAGTGCCACCGCTTCCTGCCGCAGGTGCCGCGTGAGCGGCGCATCGCTTTCGTCCACGGGCTCGGCTTCGGCCTGGTCTCGGTGTGCCTCACCGCCAACACGGTCGGCTATTTCCTTGCCGCCAATCTCACGCAGACGCTGGGCGCTGCGATCCTGCTGCTGACGCCGCTGTCCTTCCTGTTCTCGACCGCGCGCAACAGCCGCGAGGTTGCCGATGTCGTGGCCCTCGCGCTCGGAGTCCTGCTTTATCCGCTGGCCGCGAAGATGAACTCCGGCCTCGACATCCTCGTCAGCGGCCTCGTCGCGGGGACGATCGCCTATGGCGTCCATTGGTGGCGGGCGGTGCGCGCATGAGTTTTGCCCAGTTCATCGGTGACTGGCACGCGCTGGCTGTGCTGTTCGTCGCCGGCGTCGTGCCCAACCAGATCTGGCGCATGCTGGGCCTGTGGTTCGGCGGCGGCATCGACGAAGGCTCCGAGCTTCTGGTCTGGGTAAGGGCGGTCGCCACCGCCATCCTGGCCGGCGTCATCGCCCAGATCGTGGTCGAGCCGCCGGGGGCGCTCGCCAGCGTACCGGACGTCCTGCGCTATGGCGCGGTCGCCGCCGGCCTCGTCGTCTTCCTGCTGACCCGCCGCTCGATCTTCGCGGGTGTGGTGACGGGCGAAGTGTTCATGCTGGCCGGCACGTGGTGGTTGGGCTAAAACCGCTTCCGAACAGCTGAGGAACTGGAAGTATGGTTCGCCAAAACGAGCTCCGCGAGGGCGAGGTCGCCATCGAGTTGCCGCCGACGCAGGATGCCGGCCTGGTCTTCATCGGTCGTATCCGCACGCCCTGGACCTCGCGCCTGGAGACGCCGCGGCAGGGCCGCGCCGACGGACCGATCTGCCGCCTCGAGATCTTCGAGCCGTTCGTGCCGGCCATCAAGGGCGTCGACTTCTACGGCAATCTCGAGGTGCTGTACTGGCTCGACCGCTCGCGCCGCGACATCGTGCTGCAGAGTCCGAAGAACAACGAGAAGACCCGCGGCACCTTTTCGCTGCGCTCGCCGGTCCGGCCCAATCCGATCGGCACCTCGATCGTGAAGCTGGTCGGCATCGAGGGAAACGCAATTCTCGTGCGCGGCCTCGATTGTATCGACAATACGCCGCTGATCGACATCAAGCCCGACCGCTGCGAATTCACGCCACTGGCGGCGCCTCAGGCCGGGGATTTTCAATCGGAGTGAGGGGTACTCTGCTCCAACCCCGTCATTGCGAGGGGCCCTTGCGACGAAGCAATCCAGACTGCCTCTGCAGAAGGACTCTGGATTGCTTCGCTTCGCTCGCAATGACGAGCAGAGAGACTTAGCCCGCCTTCAACGCCGCGATCAGCTTGGTCGCGTTTTCTTCCAGAACCTTGACGTCTTCCTTGCGGCTGGCCGGCGGCAGCGACGCGACGCCGTCGTGGCGCGGCATCACGTGCATGTGGAGGTGAAACACCACCTGTCCGCCGGCGGCCTCGTTGAACTGCTGGACGGTGATGCCGTCGGCGTCGAATGCCTTCATCGCGGCTGCGGCGATCTTGTGCGCGCCGCGGGCGACATGGGCGTAGTCGTCCGGCTTGATGTCGAGGATGTTGCGGGCAGGGGCCTTCGGGATCACCAGCGTATGGCCAGGCACCCGCGGCATGATGTCGAGGAAGGCCAGCACATGCTCGTCCTCATAGACCTTGTGGCAGGGAAATTCGCCGCGCAGGATTTTTGCGAAGATGTTGTTGGTGTCGTAGGCGGTCATGGCGGCGGCTCCCAGGAACTTTGCGCTTGGAATTTCGCGCTTACTGGCACCAGCGCCGGCGAACCGTCAAGGCGCCTCGTCGATGCCTTTGCGGAACAGGCCGAGCTCGGCGAGCTCCCGTCCGGCCTCGGCGACATAGGCACGCTCCCGCTTGAGGTAGTCGTCGATGGCGCGGCGCAGGCCTGGATCGGCGATGAAGTGGGCGGAGTAGGTGGTTCTCGGCAGGTAACCGCGCGCGATCTTGTGCTCGCCCTGCGCGCCGGCTTCGACATACTTCAAGCCGCGTTTGATGGCGAAGTCGATCGCCTGATAGTAGCAGACCTCGAAGTGCAGGAAAGGATGATGCTCGACCGCGCCCCAGTTGCGGCCGAACAGCGTGTCCGAGCCGATGAAGTTGATCGCGCCCGCGATCCAGCGATCGTTGCGGCGGGCCATCACCAGGAGCACGTCCTCGCTCATGGTCTCGCCGATCAGCGAGAAGAATTCGCGCGTAAGATACGGGCGACCCCATTTGCGCGAGCCGGTCTCCATGTAGAACTCGAAGAAGGCGTCCCAGGCATCCTCGGTAATATCCTTGCCGGTGAGCCAGTGGATGCTGATGCCGGCGGCCAGCGCATCGCGGCGCTCGCGCTTGATCGATTTGCGGTGGCGCGAATTCAGGGTGGCGAGGAAGTCGTCGAAGCTCGCAAAGCCCTCATTGTGCCAGTGGAACTGCTGGTCGGTCCGCTGCAGGAAGCCGTGCTCGGCGAGCAGCTTCCACTCCGCCTCAAGTGCGAAGGTGACGTGCACCGAGGAAGCCTTGCTGACACCGCACAGCGCCACCAGCCCGCTCGCGAGCGCCTCGGTGATCCGCTCGCGGTCGACGCCGCCGCGCACCAGCAGCCGCGGCCCTGTGGCCGGCGTGAAGGGAACCGAGACCTGAAGCTTCGGATAGTAGCGCCCGCCGGCCCGCTCATAGGCGTCCGCCCAACCGCGGTCGAAAACGTACTCGCCTTGCGAATGAGACTTCAGATAGCAGGGCACGACACCGGCGACGCGGCCATCGACCTTGGCCACGAGATGCCGCGATCCCCAGCCGGTGCGGATGGTGGCTGAACCCGATTTCTCAACGGCGGAGAGAAATGCGTGCGAGACGAACGGGTTATAGGAGGGTCCTAAGAGGCCGGCCGAATCGCCTGAAGGGGCGGGTGAGGTTCCGTTGCTCCCCCCATTGCACCGGCCGCCTGGATTGGCGCAGGCGTCCCAATCCTCAGGAGACACCTCGGCAATGGAAGGTACGGCCTCGAGCGTGATTTCAGATGATCCCATCGCGCCCAAGATCGTGCATTGCGGCAGCGACTTCAAGAGGGCGGGAACGTCAGGCCCTACGGCACGAACCCCTCAAAAATCATCTGGTCCGCGTACTGCCCGACTCGCGTCCGCTGCTCCGGGGTGCGGACGGTCCAGCCGAGCAGCGCACAGCCGAAGACGTTGCGGGCGATCCAGGGGGCGGGCGCCGGGAGGTGGTCGACCTTGAAGGCGACGAAGTGGGGCTGGGTTTGGAAGCCGTGGCGCAGGTACAGCATGCTGTCGCGCTGCGGCTGGGTCAGGGGGCCCAGTATTCGTCCTCATAGCTCCGCTGGGCGACGATGCCGCGCGGGCGGGACGGCAGCAACTGGCGCAGCGCCAGCACCTGGTCGGGATCGAACGACATGCCGACGGCGGGTCCCTGATAGGACGCCAGCACCTCGGCCATCCGCGTCACCAGCTTGCGGTCGCCGTCAAAATGGCTCTTGACCTCGATCACCAGCGGCACGCGGCCGGCGACCATGGCGCAGAGGTCGGAGAGCGACATCATGCGCTCGCTCGTGTCCCTGAATTTGACGGCTCTCAGTTCCGCGGCTGTCTTCGACACCACCTCGCCCGCAGCCTCGGTGAGGCGGCCCAGGGCATGGTCGTGGTGCACCATCGCCTCGCCGTCGGCGGAGAGCTGGATGTCGACCTCGATCGAGAAACTGCCGGCGACGGCAGCCTGCACCGCACCGGGCATGTTCTCGACGATGCCGCGGGAAATGTCGTGCAGGCCGCGATGGGCGACCGGCCGGGCTGTCAGCCAATCCGGAGCGCGCATGCGCGTCAGGCGACCTCGAACACGCCTTCGACCTCGACCGCCGCATCCGCGGGCAGCGAGGCGACGCCGACCGTGGTTCGGGCGTGGCGGCCCTTGTCACCGAACGCGGCGACCATCAGGTCGGAGGCGCCGTTGAGGACCTTCGGCCCGTCCAGGAAGTCCGGCGCCGAATTGATGAAGCCGCCGAGGCGTACCACGCGCACGACCTTGTCGAGGTCACCGAGCGCCGCCTTGACCTGGGCCAGCAGATTGACCGCGCAGCCACGAGCAGCCGCAGCACCGTCCTCGATCGAGACGCCGGCGCCGAGCTTGCCCTTGGCGATCAGCTTGCCGTCGGGGGCGAAGCAGACCTGGCCGGAGACGAACAGCAAATTGCCGGTGCGCACGAACGGGACATAGTTGGCCACGGGGGTTGGAGCCTCGTGCAGCTTGATGCCCTGTTCCGCCAGTTTCTGCTCGACCGTGCCCGCCATGTTCGACCTCGTTGTCCAGAAAATCATCCGCCCGGGCGCGTGCATTGGCGCCGGACGGGCCCTGTTTCGCCCATCGTGCCGCCACATGCAAGCAACCGGAGGGGGATGCATTTTGTTGAGTCAGGGCAGGAGGTTCAGCGGGCGTGCCGCAACTTTACGTGAGACCGCCTCAGTTGCGACGCAATGGAACGGTCACTAAACTGTCGAATCTGCGCTTTCCCTAAGGACGCATCTTCAAGGAACAGACATGGTGCACCTTTTCCGGACCTCGCTCGGTGTGATGGCGCTCGCGGCCGCCGCCTTCGGCTCCAGCGGCGGAGCGCAGGCGGCCAGCGGTCCGTTTCTCGCGCATCAGGCGCTCTATGACCTCAGCCTCGTGAAATCACGTTCCAATTCGGTCAACAGCGCGCGAGGCCGCATCCTCTACAACTTCACTGGGAGCTCGTGCGAGGGCTACACCTCCGAATTTCGGCAGGTGTCCGAGCTCGACAGCGGCGAGGGCAAGATCACGCTGAGCGACCTCCGCTCCAATTCCTGGGAGGACGCCGCGGGCAAAAGCTACCGGTTCAAGATCGAGACGCGGATGAACGAGGCCGATGCCGGCCGTGTCGACGGTTCGGCCGAGCGCGACGGCGACCATATCAACGTCAAGCTAAAGCTGCCGGCGCCAAAGAGCTTCACCCTTGACGGCAAGATCGTGTTCCCGACCGAGCAGATCCAGCGCATCATCGCCGCCGCCAAGGATGGCAAGTCGCTGCTCGAGCTCTCCGTCTATGACGGCTCCGATGACGGCCAGAAGGTCTATAATACCCTGACCGTGATCGGCCAGCCGATCCCTGCCGACCGCACCGCCTCGCCCGATGCATCGACGTCGGACGAGCACATGAAATCGCTCAAGCGCTGGCCAGTCACCGTCAGCTATTTCGATCGCGAATCCCAGCAGAAGGAAGGCGAGCAGACGCCGGTCTATGCGATGTCGTTCGAGCTTTACGAAAACGGCGTCTCGCGGCAGCTCATGCTCGATTACAACGATTTCGTGATTTCCGGCGCGATGGGCAAGTTCGACGTCAAGGACAGCAAGCCCTGTAATTGAGGGCGAGACGTCTAGCCCTTGTCGCACTCTGCGGCTACGCTTGCTCCCAACCTCTGACCTCAGGGAGAAAGCCCATGTCCAAGCTCGACCATCTCCGTCCCAGCGGCCTTCACAACAATCCTGCTTATTCCCACGTCGTCACCGCCACCGGCGCACGCACCATCTACATCTCCGGCCAGGTGGCCGTGGACGAGGAAGGGCGGATCGTCGGCGAGGGCGATCTCGCCGCGCAGACGACGCAGGTGATGCAGAATCTCGGCCACGCGCTGAAGGCGGCCGGCGCGAGCTACGCCAACATCGTGAAGATCACGACCTTCGTCGTCGGCTACAAGCCGGAGCTGCGCCCGATCATCGGCAAGGCACGCTCGGTCTTCTTCGAAGGCATGGAGCCGCCGGCCTCGACCCTCGTCGGCGTTTCCGCGCTCGCGGCTCCGGAATGGCTGATCGAGATCGAGGCGATCGCCGTCGCGGATTGAGGAGGCTCACTCCTCCGCCTTCTCCGGCCCCTCATATGCAATGCCGCGGATCACCGCGGCGCTGCCGAACTTCTTGCGCAGACTGTCCACCGCGCGCTCGGCATGGGCGGCGCGACGGTCGAGCATGTCGGTGTCGTCGGCGGGCGAGCCTTCGCGCAGCGCGCTGACGCCGGCACCCATCAGGCGAAAGGCCGTGCCGTCGATCTCCTTGGCCAGCATTTCGCGGCAGATCGAGAAGATCTTGGCGGCGAGCTGCGTCGGGCCGGCAATCGATTGCGAGCGGGTGCGCTGGCGGAAATCGGCCGTCTTCAGCTTCAGCGTGACGGTCGAGCCGGCCAGCTCACCGCTCTTGAGGCGAGACGACGTCTTCTCGCACAGCCGCCACAGGATCTTCTCCAGCGTCGCGAAATCGCGGATGTCGGTTTCGAAGGTGGTTTCGCTGGAAATCGTCTTGGCGCCCCTGTCAGGCTCGACGCGGCGGTCGTCGATGCCGCGCGCGAGCCGCCACAGCCTGCGGCCGTCGCTCGGAAACTGTCGCATCATCTCGATCTCGTCGGCTTTTTGCAGGTCGGCGATGATGCGGAATCCGCGCTGTACCAGGCGCTCTTGCGTTGCAGGTCCGACACCGAAGATGAAGCCGACCGGCTTTTCGGCGAGCATCAGACGGGCTTCCTCCTGGTCGAGCACGGCGAAGCCGCGCGGCTTGTCGAGGTCGGAAGCGATCTTGGCGAGGAACTTGTTGCAGGACAGGCCGACCGAGACGCTGATGCCGATGTCGCGCTCGACCTCGCGGGCGAAGCGCGCCAGCACCTTGGCCGGGATCATGCCGTGGACCCGCTCGGTGCCGGAGAGATCGAGGAAGGCCTCGTCGATCGAGAGCGGCTCGACCAGCGGCGTCAGCGCCTGCATGGCCTGCCGCACCTCGCGGCCGACGCGGACGTATTTTGCGATGTCCGGCGGGATCACGATGGCATGCGGGCAGGCCTCGAGCGCCTTGAACATCGGCATGGCGGAGCGGACACCATAGGTGCGCGCGATGTAGCAGGCTGCCGACACGACGCCGCGTTTTCCACCGCCGATGATGACGGGCTTGTCGGCGATGTCAGGGTTGTCGCGCTTCTCGACCGTCGCATAGAAGGCGTCGCAGTCGATATGGGCGATGGTCAGGCTCGCGAGCGCGCGGTGGCGGACGAGGCGAGGGGAGCCGCAGGCGGAACAGCGCCGCACGCCCACATCCAGATCGGCCGAACAATCCCGGCAGAAGCAGCGGGGCCCGGCCGCCTCTGGGGCGCTCACGGCACGTCGCGCTCCCAGGTCCGGTCGCCCAGCGCGTCGCCGAGGACCTGCCGGGCCGCAGCCACGTTGGTGGGGTGCAGCTCCACAGAGCTGGCAAACGCCTTCACCGTGGCGTCATCGCGCATCACGAAATCGAGCACGCTGAGCAGGAAACCAGGATCCGAGGCGGCATTCCGGAGCGACTCTGGGCCGACTCCTGTCTCAGCCAGGAACAGGCCCAGCCGCTCGGGATCGCCCGCAACGAAGGACAGAGCCTGAATCGCAACGATTTCAGCGACTTCGCGGGGGTTGTGAACAGGCTTTTTCAAGGGGCCGGTTTGCCTTTCCGTTAACTTTAGGTGTCTACTTTAAAACCATCATGCCCGAGTCTCTGGACCCTCGACAAGCAACTGGAAACCACATCGCAGAAAGTGGGCCCTCGGGTTTAACGAAACTAGAGCGAATCTGAGGCTAGTTTGAATCCAGTTTTCGAAGCGCCCGCGAGCGGCGCCTGAGGCGTCACATGTATTCGGCTTCGTGCCAATCAGGAGGGCGGGATGGCTAAGACCGTCCTGATCGTGGAAGACAACGAGCTCAACATGAAGCTCTTCCGCGACCTGTTGGAGGCGCACGGCTACCAGACCACCGGCACCAGCAACGGCTACGAGGCGCTGGACCTCGTTCGCAAGATGCGGCCCGACCTCGTGCTGATGGATATCCAATTGCCGCAGGTCTCCGGCCTGCAGGTGACGCGCTGGATCAAGGACGATCCGGAACTGCGCGCCATCCCCGTCGTCGCGGTCACCGCGTTCGCGATGAAGGGCGACGAAGAGCGCATCCGCGAGGGCGGCTGCGAGGCCTATTTGTCCAAGCCGATCTCGGTCGGCAAATTCATTGAGACGGTCCGGCGTTTCATCGGATAGGAAGTGAGTTCACAGTGTCCGCGCGTATCCTCGTTGTCGATGACGTCCCTGCCAACGTCAAGCTGCTCGAAGCCCGCCTGTCGGCCGAATATTTCGATGTGATGACCGCCTCGAACGGCACGGAGGCGGCTCGAGATCTGCGCCCGCGCCGAATGCGACATCATCCTGCTCGACGTCATGATGCCCGACATCGACGGCTTCGAGGTCTGCCGCCGCCTGAAGACCGATCCTGCGACGCACCACATCCCGGTCGTGATGGTCACCGCGCTCGACAGTCCCGCCGATCGCAACCGCGGGCTGGAGGCCGGCGCCGACGACTTCCTGACGAAACCCGTCTCCGATGTCGTGCTGATCGCGCGTGTGCGCTCGCTGACGCGGCTGAAGATGATGACGGACGAGCTGCGCATGCGCGCCATCACCTCGCTCGAGATCGGCATGCAGGCGCCCGAGCGCAGCGCGGTCGCCGACACCGGGAAGGGTGGCCGCGTCCTGCTGGTTGACGACCGGCAGTCCTCCTACGAGCGGCTGGCGGGTCTGCTCGCGGCCGAGCACACCGTCGACGTCGAGCCGAACCCCACCGAAGCGCTGTTCCACGCCGCCGAGGGCAATTACGACCTTTTGATCGTCTCGCTCGACCTCAACAATTTCGACGGCCTGCGGCTCTGCAGCCAGGCGCGCTCGCTGGAGCGCACGCGCCATGTGCCGATCCTGGCGATCGCGGACCCCGAGAACTCGACGCGGCTTCTTCGTGGGCTCGAGATCGGCGTCAACGACTATCTGCTGCGGCCCATCGACAAGACCGAGTTGCTGGCGCGCGTTCGCACCCAGATCCGCCGCCGCCGCTACACCGATCATCTGCGGGACAACGTGCAGAACTCGATCGAGATGGCGATCACGGACGCGCTGACCGGTCTGCACAATCGCCGCTACATGGAGAGCCATCTGGCGACGCTCGCCGAGCAGGCCTCGACGCGGGGCAAGCCCTTGGCGCTGATGATCCTCGACATCGACTATTTCAAGTCGATCAACGACAATTACGGCCATGATGCCGGCGATGATGTGCTGCGCGAATTCGCGGTGCGCGTGCGCAAGTCGATCCGCGGCATCGACCTTGCCTGCCGCTACGGCGGCGAGGAGTTCGTCATCGTGATGCCGGAGACCGACCTGCACGTCGCCGGCATGGTCGCCGAGCGCCTGCGCCGCTCGATCGCCGGCGAGCCTTTCGCCGTCCACAAGGGCACCAAGCGCATCGAGGTCACGATCTCGATCGGCCTGACCACGCTGGAGCAGAAGGGCGAGGCGGTCGCCGACGTCCTCAAGCGCGCCGACACGGCGCTGTACCGTGCCAAGCATGACGGGCGTAACCGGGTGGTGTCGCAGGCGGCGTGAGGCCGCCAAATACAGAAACGCGAAAACAACCCCATGCACAGTAGGCGGGGATAAAGGAATCAACAGCTTGCCGTCCGCCAAGTGTCGATTTCTGATTTTAGGAAGTTTTCTTGACGCGTCGGGCAAAACACTGGCATGTTGGCATCATCGCGCAGTGTCCACGAGAACAGCTGTTTCCCGCGCCGCCGCCTTGATCGCAATTCGTTCCGGCTATCGCGACTTGCCTGTGCGAGACTTGCCTTTGCGCTGCTTGTAGAGCGCGTTGAAGCCGCCCGCCATGAACGTGACGAAGCGTTCGCGGATGGCTTCGAAATCGTCGGACGCACATAGATTGTTCGAAAGGCGGTCGATGCGGCCCGTCCGCGACATCAGCAGCGAATAGGCCCCCGAGGTGAACTGGAAGCCCCAGAACAGGTCCTCGGGCTTCGCATCGGGCAACGCCTTCCGGAGCAGGCCGATCAGCCTCAGCACGAGCGGATCGAGATAGGCTTCCATCTTCTCGGCGCCGTAGCCGGGGGCGTTGTTCACCTGGGCAAAGATGCGGCCGAAATTGCGCCAGGCGTCCTCGTCATTGATGTAGACGTCGAAGGCACCATCGTAATAGGCGCGAAGCGCGCCCTCGACGGTCGGGCGGCCCTTGATCCTCGCTTCGTAAGCGTCGAGAGCGGCGGTCCGCAAGGTCACCGCGTACCCCACGCGGCGTTCGAACACGGCGTCGAATAGCGACCTCTTGCCGTCGAAATAGTAGTGAATGAGGGCAGGATGGATCCCCATCTTGTCGGCGACATCCTTGATCGTCACGCCGTAATAGCCGAACTGCGCGAACAACTCCTCGCTCGTGTCGAGGATCAGCTTCACCGATGCGGCCCGCTGCTCGGCGCGTGTCCGGCGGCCCTCGAGTTTCAACGCTGCTGGCATGATCTCCGTCGTGCTGATCGGACGCGTCCGGGAAGACGGCACCTTGATCCGACCAATCCGGCTTCACGATGGGATGCAGGGCCCGCCTGGTCAAGCCTGAGCCGGCCGTCTCGCCAATATTATTCATTTAGTGCTAAATGAATGAACTTGACCGGTTGGCGACCTCAGGGTAGTGGCGAGGGAGCCGGACCACGGCATCCGGCATTCGCCAAAAACCGGCGATCGTTTGGGCGCCGCGGGACGTGAGCGCAATCCAGAACAAAGGCTGGCAATGACCAGCCGCTTTAGGGGAGGACTCCATGACCGGCTTGAAGTCGATGGCAGCAGGCATGCTGATGCTCGGCACCACACTTGCGGCTCCGGCACTGGCGCAGAACAAATACGACACCGGCGCGACGGACACCGAGATCAAAATCGGTCAGACCAACCCATTGAGCGGCCCGGCCTCTGCATTCGGGGCCATCGGCAAGGCGGAGGCCGCCTACATCCGCATGATCAACGAGCAGGGCGGCGTCAACGGTCGCAAGATCAATCTCATCCAGTACGATGACGGCTACAGCCCGCCGAAGACGGTCGAGCAGGTGCGCAAGCTGGTCGAGAGCGATGAAGTGCTGACGACGTTCCAGATCATTGGGACGCCTCCGAACGCGGCCGTGCAAAAATACCTGAACGCCAAGGGAGTTCCACAACTCCTGGCCGGGAGCGGAGCTTCGCGATTCACCGACCCCAAAAATTTCCCCTGGACGATCTCCGCCAATCCCAACTACCAGTCGGAAGCACACATCTACGCCAAGTACATTCTGGAGAACCATCCGGACGCCAAGATCGGCATCCTTTATCAGAATGACGATCTCGGCAAAGATTACGTCAAGGGCCTGAAGGAAGGGCTCGGCGCCAAGACGAGCATGATCGTCAAGGAATTGTCCTACGAATTGGCCGACCCGACCATCGACTCCCAGATGGTGACGCTGAAAGCGTCGGGCGCCGATCTCTTCTACAACATGTCGACGCCGAAATTCGCCGCGCAATCGATCAGGAAAGCCGCGGAGCTCGGCTGGAAGCCCGTCCATATCCTGGAGGTCAACGCGACCGCGGTGGGCCAGGTTCTCGTGCCGGCGGGCCTCGAGAACGCCAAGGACATCATCTCGGTCAACTACGGCAAGGATCCGCTCGATCCGCAATGGGCGAACGACGAGGGCATGAAGCGGTACAAGGCCTTCATGGCGAAATATGCGCCCGGCGAAGATGCCAACAGCGGCTTCGCCACCTACGGATATTCGACGGCGGCGCTGCTGGTCCACATCCTGAAGCAATGCGGCGACGAACTCACTCGCGCCAACATCATGAAGCAGGTGACCAACATCAAGGGCTTCGTCCCCGACCTGGGATTGCCTGGCATGTCGATCAACACCAGCCCCGACGACTATCGCATCAACAAGCAATTCCAGATGATGAAGTTCGACGGGCAGCGCTGGGTTCTGTTCGGGCCGATCCTGACCGACGAGTTCAAGGCGGATTGAAGCTCCCAGCATGTCCCATGATGTCAGTGGCAGCGTTGGCGGTCTTGATCCCGCCAAGCTTGCCGAAGCCGGTCCGGCGCTCCGGCAGTTCATCGATCGTGGCGAACTCGCCGGCATCGTGACCCTGACCTCGCATCGCGGCAGGATCGTTCAATCCGAGGCGCTTGGCTGGTCCGACATCGAAACCAAGACAGCGATGCGGCCGGACACCCTGTTCCGCATCGCCTCGATGACCAAACCGATCACGTCGGTGGCGGCCTTGATGCTGGTGGAGCAGGGGAGGATTGCGCTGTCGGACCCGATATCGCGCTGGATACCGGAACTGGCCGAGCCAAGGGTCATGCGGAATGCCACGGGGCGTCTGGAAGACACGGTGCCCGCGCAACGCGAGATCACCCTCGAAGATCTGCTGACGCATCGTTCGGGAATTGCCTACGCATTCTTCTCGGAGGGCCCCCTCAAACAGGCCTATGAGCAGGCGCTTGGCGATCCCGCGATGAACCGATTGACGCCGGACGAATGGCTGGCCGCGCTCGGCACGCTGCCGCTGGCCTATCAGCCGGGCGAACTGTTCCACTACGGCCATTCAACCGACGTTCTCGGCTTCCTGATCGGCCGTCTCCTCGGCAAGCCGCTGGGTCGCGTCCTGCGCGAGACGATCTTCGCGCCGCTGGGCATGGACAGCACGGACTTCTGGCTTCCGCGCGACAAGCGGAGCCGTCTCGCCAGTCTCTACAGATATGACGAGGCGGCCGGTCAGTTCGCGAAAGTCGTGCCGGATATGTACGACGAACCGCCAGCCTATACGCCGGGCGGGGGCGGCTTGATCTCGTCCGCGCCGGATTATCTCCGGTTCGCGCGCATGCTGCTCGGCGAGGGCGAGCACGATGGCGTTCGATTGCTGAAGCCCGAGACTGTCCAGCTGATGCGGACGAACCGGCTGTCCAATGCCCAACGTCAGATTCCGTTTGCGGGCATGCCGCTCTGGCAGAAATCCGGCTTTGGGCTAGGGCTTTCGATTGCCGAAGATCCCGTCGACAATCCCTATGCCTGCGGCGCCCTGGCTCGATAACCTGGCCGGGCATATTCGGCACCTGGTGGCAAGCCGATCCGGTCCACGATCTGATCATGATCTACCTGATTCAGCATCAGGTGCCCGTTTCGGCAAACTCGGGCGCGACGATCGCGACGGGCCGCGGCGCCGCGGGCCGCAGGGCCTTGCCCGTCTATCAACGTGCGATTTACGACGCGTTGCAGGGCGGCTAGCGGAGGGCGTTTGCCTCGGTTCGTCGCTGCTTCTTGTCAATCATCCCACATCTACCCCCGCGTTCCGCAGCAACACCTTCGCCGCGTCCTTCGCAGCGCGCGCCATCGCGGGGTCGTCGCGCACGAGGTCCTGCGCGATCGAGCCGTCGACCAGCAGCACGAGCTGGGTGGCGAGCGCCTCCGCATCGGCAACGCCGAGCTCGGTCAGGCGATCGCGAAACCAGACACGGCGGCTTTCCTTGAAGGCGATCGCGATCTTCTTCACCGCGCGGTCCTTCGGACCGAGCTCGGCCACCGCATTGACGAAAGGGCAACCGCGAAAATCCTTCGCCGCAAACCTTCGCTCCAGCAGATCGAACGTCGCGAGAATCTGTTCGGCCGGCGGCTTGTCGGACGGGCGGGCGTGGACGAAGCGGCGCTCCAGATAGGCCGCGATCAGAGCGTCCTTGGAGGGGAAGTGGTTGTAGAGCGTGCGCTTGGAGATACCGATCTCGGCTGCGATGGTGTCGACGCCGATGGCGCGAATGCCCTGCAGATAGAACAGCTTGTCGGCGGTCTCGAGGATCCGCTCTTTCATCGTCTGTGGGGCGGGCGGGGAGCCATGCGGCAGCGTGCGTCCTGTTCGCTTGACAGCTGCTGTCATCCATAGCCTATGTAAACAGGTCTGTGTAACCAAAATCAACGGCAAAAGCAGACGGCGCCCGTTGTGCCGCGCCCCGAGGGAGAATGAAATGCCCCTGTTGCAGGTCCTGCGTCCGACCTTGCCGATCCTGATCGGCGCCTCGATCATGCTGACGCTGAGCATGGGTCTGCGGCAGAGCCTCGGCATCTTCATGCAGCCGCTGACGCACGACATCCACATTTCGATCTCGGATTTCACGCTGGCGCTGGCCGTGCAGAATCTCGCCTGGGGCTTTCTCCAGCCGCTCGCCGGCGCGATGACCACGCGCTACGGCTTCCGTCCCATCATGATCGCGGGATCGTTGATGTACATCGCGGGCCTCATCCTGATGGCGATCGCAAACGGGCTGATCGCCATCATGATCGGCGCAGGCGTGCTGATTGGGACGTCGCTGGCCTGCACTGCTGCTGCCATCGCGATGTCGGTGGCGGCCCGTGCGGTGCCCGCGACGGTGCGCTCCACGGTGCTTGGCATCGTCTCCGGCGCCGGCTCGCTCGGCGCGCTGCTTTCGGCGCCGCTCGGGCAGATGCTCAATGAAGGATTCGGCTGGCGCGCCGGGCTCGTCGGTTTCGTCGTGATGTCGGTGCTGATGATTCCCGCTGCGTGGTATGCGGGGCGCGTCGACAAGATTCCGCTGCCGAAGCCGGCCGCCGATGACATCGCCGATGCCACTGCCATCACAGCCGCGAAGACAGCGTTTGGCAACGCGTCTTTCGTGGTGATGACCTGCGCCTATCTCGTCTGCGGCATGCAGCTGGTGTTCCTCACCACGCATCTGCCGTCCTATCTGGCGATCTGCGGCCTCGACCCGATGCTCAGCGCGCAGACGCTCGGCATGATCGGCGGCTTCAACGTGCTGGGCTCGCTGTTCTTCGGCTGGGCCGGCCAGCGCTGGAACAAGCTCGCGCTGCTGGGCGGCATCTACGTGCTGCGTTCGCTCGCGCTCGCCTGGTACTTCATGCTGCCGGCGACGCCAGCCTCGACGCTGCTGTTCGGCGCGATCATGGGCTTTCTCTGGATGGGCGTCGGCCCGCTGGTCGCAGGCGCGGTCGCCGAGATGTTCGGCCTGCGGTGGCAGGCGATGATCCAGGGCCTCGCCTTCATGAGCCACCAGATCGGCAGCTTCCTCGGTGCGTACGGGGGAGGGGTGATCTACGACGCGCTCGGCTCCTACAATATGGCCTGGCGCATCGGCGTCGCGCTGGGCCTCGCCGGCGGCATCATCCAGGTTGCCTTCGCGCTGATCCGGCCGTCGCAGCCGCCGGCGCCGGTGTTGCGGACGGCTTGAGGCATTCGAGATTGATATCTCATATGATTCTCGGCGGCTCCTGAGCGCACGCTTCGTCCTTCGAGACTGCCGCTCCGCGGTCTCAGGATGACGCTAAGCGACATCGCTGCGTCCAAAATGCTACCGCGCAATGCGGTGCGTCCCTGCGGTCGGCGTGGACGGACAGAGCTAGGACGCGGCGACGTTCACCTTTGCGGAGACGGGCAGCCGAAGGCGTAGCCCGCGCGCCAGGACCGTGCGTCGCGTCGCAGGCAACCGCTTCGGCAGCTTGCCGAATTGCGCGAGGGCCTGGATCAATGCGCCCCTGACGGCCGGCTCGATCTTCGTGCAGATCAGCCAGCACACCAGGACGAGCAGGCCCAGCGCGGCCCATACGGCCGAGGTGGCATCGAGGCCGGCCTCGATCATGCCCCGAATGATCGCCGTACCGATGACGTTGTGGGTGAGATAGAGCGGATAGGTGATCAGCCCGAGCGTTCTCAGGTAAGCCGGCGCTTCAGCGGGAGCTGGATCTGCGGCGCGCCTGTTCCTGATCGCGGCACGGGCGATGAGCAGCACTGCGGCTCCCCAGACCATGATCGGCACGAGGGCCGATTGATCCGCGATGGCGGGGATGGAGGTCAGAAAGAAATCGGCGAAGACATAGATCTCTGCGGCGCCCGCAAGACAGGCGGCGACCACGGCGACCTGTTCGAGCCCGGTCAACGCCCTGTTCGCGGACACGAACAGCCAGATGCCCAACGCAAAGAAGCAGCCATGGCTCAACAGGAAAGCTGCGCACGGCACCCGGAACATCAGGATGATCAGATAAGGCAGGTCGGACGGCGTCATGCAGGACGTGACCAGCAGCGCGATCGCGTTGAAGATTGCGCTGTAGATGGTGAGACCGAAAGCCAGGTGCCTGAGCGTGATCTTCCGCGTGAGCATCGCGCAGAACACCAACCCGTAAAACGCCGTCTCGGCCGCCAGCGTCCAGTAGACCTCGTCGAGCCATTGCCCCGTGACGCCCTTGGGGACCATCAACATCGCGTGGATGTAGGGTTGAATCAATTCTGAGGCCGGCCCGGTTCCGAAGGTCAGGAGGACGAGGAGGGTCGCCGTGGCGCAGACCCACACCGCCGGATAGAGCCTGAGTGCGCGGCCGAGAAGAAACGCGCCCGGCGAGGACGTGCACGCGGAGTTGGCAATGACGAAGCCGGAGATGACGAAGAAGATCTCGACGCCGACCCAGCCGAACCACGTGAAGGGTGCGGCGGAGGGATAGAGAACTTCGGCGGCGACGGTGCGCTCGAAGCCGGGGACGCCGATCGAGGCCCAGCCCCAGGACCAGAACATCCAGTGAAAAATGGCGACACCGAGTGCGGCGGCGAACCGCAGCGGATCCAGCAGGGACAAATGGCTCTTCACGGGAACGGACCTGGTTTGTGCAACGATCCCGCTGGAAATAGCGAAGGCGGTCGCCGGGCTCCGCGAGGTGGGTCACATTTGCCCGGCCGCGGAGATGTCCATGCTCCGCGTGTCCGTCTCCGTTGCGTGACCGAAGTCACAGTTGCAGAACTTGCGTTTCGGCACTCTCCGCATGATGCTGCACGCATGATGTTCGGGGCCATGATGAGCGCATTTCGCTGGTTTTCCGTGATCTCAATTCTCTGGCTGACATGCAGTCCGGCCCATGCCGAGCGACGCGTGGCGCTGGTGATCGGCAATTCCGCCTACAAGAGCGTGCCGAGACTGACGAACCCCGTGAACGATGCGGCGCTCGTCGGCGGAATGTTCAAGAAGGCCGGCTTCGACATTGTCGACATCAAGCTCGACCTCGGCGTCGTCGACATGCGCAAGACGCTGCGCGAGTTCGGCGTCAAGGCGCGCGACGCGGATGTGGCCGTGATCTACTACGCCGGTCATGGCATCGAGCAGGAGGGCAACAACTACCTGATACCGACGGACGCTGTGCTCGAGACGGACACCGACGTTCTCGACGAAACCTTTCCGCTCGACCGCGTACTATTTGCCATTGAACCTGCCAAGCAGCTTCGGCTCGTGATCCTTGATGCTTGTCGCGATAACCCGTTTGCCAAGACGATGAAGCGGACGGTCGCCTCGCGCGCGATCGGGCGAGGCCTCGCCAAGGTCGAGCCTGCCCGGCCGAATACGATGATCGCATTCGCCGCCAAGGCGGGTTCGACGGCTTCGGACGGCGATGCCAGGAACAGCCCATTCGCCGCAGCCCTGGTCGAACGGTTGCCAACCCCCGGCCTCGATCTGCGCAAGGCCTTCGGATTCGTTCGGGACGATGTGTTGAAGAACACCGCCTACAGGCAAGAGCCCTATGTCTACGGTTCGCTCGGCGGCGATGACGTCTCGCTCGTCCCTGCCAAGCCTGCCGTGCTCGGACCGCAAGCAAGCCCGGACAGCGAAATCCGGCGCGACTATGAACTGGCGCTCCAACTGGGCACGCGCGATGTGTGGACCGCGTTTCTCAATCGGTATCCAAGCGGGTTTTACACCGACCTGGCCAAGGCCCAGCTGAATCGGATCACGGCTGAGGATGCGCGTGCTGCGGCCGCAGAGAAGGCCAGGCAGGCAGAGGAAGAGAAAACACGGCTCGTCGCCGACCGCGCCAAGAAGGCCGAACAGGACAAGGCGGTGGCCGCGGCCAAGGCCGCCGAGGACGCCCGGGTTGCCGCAGAGAAGGCCAAGCAGGTCGAGGAAGCCAAGGCCGCCGCGGCTGAGCTTCGCAGGAAAGAGGCGGAGGCGGCGGTCGCCAAGGCTCTTGCCGAAAAGCAAGCTGTCGAGAAATCCATTGCGGACAAGATCGCGGACAACAAGGCGGCCGCGGAGCTGGCCACGAAGAATGCCGACGAGAAGCAGACGAGCGAAGACAAGGCACAGACGATCGCTGCCGTCGATTCGACAGCCGCACAGCCCACCCTCACATCGCAGGAGACGGCCAAGCTGGTCCAGCTTGAACTGCGCCGGGTCGGCTGTTCGTCGGCTGCTGCCGACGGTGATTGGAACGCGTCGTCGCAGCGCGCACTCGGCCAGTTCAACAAATATGCCGGTACCCAATTCGATGTACAGGCGGTCTCGATCAACGTCGTCAACGCAATCAGAGCTCGCGCTCCCCGCGTTTGCCCGCTTGTCTGCGATCGTGGCTATAAGGCCGACGGGGACGCCTGCACGAAGATCGTCTGCAAGAGCGGCCTCGAACTCCAGGACGATGGAAGTTGCACGCGGCCGAGGAAAGACGTGGCGGCAAGATCATCATCGGAGGATGCCGCTAGCGGCAGCTCGAAATCGCAACGCTCGCTTGCACCGGTTGGTTCTTCCTCCGGTCGCAAGCTGCCAGGCGAGCCGCCTGACGGATCAATTCCGACGGGTGCGCGCGTCATCGTCCAAAGCAGCGCCTGCGGTCGGGGGCAGGTGCTGGAGCTGATCGGAGGATCAGTCGGACACGGAATTCCTCGGCAGAAGCGGTGTATTTCAGCGAACTGACGGGGCAAAATGAAACGGGGCCCGAAGGGCCCGTAAAAGTCTACAGCGTCCGCGATCTGACTTGATCTTCTTACTTGATCTTGGCTTCGCGGAATTCGACGTGCTTGCGCGCGACCGGATCGTACTTCTTCTTGACCAGCTTGTCGGTCATGGTGCGCGAGTTCTTTTTGGCAGTGTAGAAGAAGCCGGTGTCGGCCGAGGACACGAGCTTGACCTTGATGGTGACCGCTTTGGCCATGTTCAGAACCTCAGAAAAGAAGGGAATCTGGAGCCGGCCAAACGGCCCGCGTTGGCCGGCAACCTAGCCAGAAACCGCCTGATGTCAAGGTTTTAGGGGCAGAAACCACCCAAATCGGCCCGATCAGGCCTCGAAGAACCGGTTTTTCGGCCGCGGCAGGCCCAGATTCTCCCTCAGGGTGGGCCCTTCATACTCCTTGCGGAAGATCCCGCGCTTTTGCAGCTCCGGGACGACCTTGTCGACGACATCGTCGAGGCCGGCGGGCAGGAACGGGAACATGATGTTGAAGCCGTCGGAGCCGTGCCCAACCAGCCATTCCTCCATCTGGTCGGCGATGGTTTTCGCCGTGCCGACGAAGGACAGCCCGCCATAGCCGCCGACGCGCTGGGCGAGCTGTCGCACGGTGAGCTTGTCGCGCGCGGCGAGGTCGACCATGCGCTGGCGGCCGCTCTTGCTGGCGTTGGTCTCGGGGATGTCGGGGAGCGGGCCGTCCGGATCGAAGCCGGAGGCGTCGGTGCCGAGGATGACCGAGAGCGAGGCGATGGCGCTGTCGTAATGCACGCGGCTGTCGAGCAGGGCGCGCTTCTCTTTCGCTTCGTCCACGCTGTCCCCGACGACGACGAAGGCGCCGGGCAGGATCTTGAGATGTTCGGGGTCGCGGCCGGCTTTTTCCATGCGGCCCTTGATGTCGGCGTAGAGCTTCTGCCCGTCGGCGAGGCTGCCGCCGCCGGTGAACACGGCTTCCGCGGTCTCCGCCGCAAGCTGCTTGCCGTCTTCCGACGCGCCGGCCTGCACGATCACCGGCCAGCCCTGCACGGGGCGGGCGATGTTGAGGGGCCGCGCACCTTCAGATATTTGCCGTTATGGTCGAGCGTGTGCATTTTCGAAGGGTCAACGAACAGCCCGCTCTCGACGTCACGGACGAAGGCGTCGTCGGCGAAGGAATCCCAGAGGCCGGTGACCACGTCGTAGAATTCGCGGGCGCGCTTGTAGCGCTCGGCGTGCTCCATGTGATCGTCGAGGCCGAAATTCAGCGCCGCGTCCGGGTTCGAGGTGGTGACGATGTTCCAGCCCGCGCGGCCGCCGCTGAGATGGTCGAGCGAGGCGAAGCGCCGCGCGACGTGATAGGGCTCGTCGAAAGTGGTCGAGCCTGTCGCGATCAGACCGATCCGTTCGGTGACGGCGGAGAGCGCCGACAGCAGCGTGAACGGCTCGAACGAGGTCACGGTGTGGCTGCGCTTGAGCGCGTTGATCGGCATGTTCAGCACGGCGAGGTGATCGGCCATGAAGAAGGCGTCGAACTTGCCGGCCTCGAGCTTGCAGATCAGCGTCTTGATGTGACCGAAGTTGAAATTGGCGTCGGGCCACGCCCCGGGATAGCGCCAGGCGCCGGTGTGGATGCTGATCGGGCGCATGAACGCGCCAAGCTTGAGTTGCCGTTGTGCCATCGCCCCGGGTCCGTTGTGGGTGTCGTTGGAGAACACATAGGCACGCCGCGGAACTCCGCCAGCCGGACGGACGGGAGGATTATTTCGTTTTTCGGCGGGCGCTCAGCACAATCTCGTCATGGAAGGCGCCGATGCGCCAACATGGCCGGGCTTGTCCTGGCCATCCACGCCTTGCCTCTGTGCGCGAAGAACGTGGATGCCCGGGACAAGCCCGGGCATGACGAAGTCGCTAGGTGCGCGGATGCGACTGACCACCGGAATGACGATCAGCCCAAAATATCCTTCTGCATCTTGCCGGCGTAGAAATGGAAGAACGGCACCGGCGCATCGTGGCGGAGCGGGCCGGTGGCAAGGCGGGCGTCGAGCTCGTTGAGCACGTTGCGCGTCATCGGATGCAGATCGGCGAGCGGCTTTGAGCCGAGCTCGACCCAGACCAGCTCGACCAGTTCGGCATCGGCGTGGATCACGCCGTCGACGCGGTGGGCGATCGCGGAGGCATCCGCGGTGAAGAAGCGCGTGTCGAACCGCTTGACGCGGCCGGGCGGGGTGATCGCGCGCGCGATCAGGAAAAGGCTGGACGGATCGGGCAGGAGTCCTGCATCCGCAAACGGCTTCCAGTTGCCGTCGAGCTTTGCCTTGACGTCCGCCTTGCGCCCGAGGCAGAGGCCGGTCTCCTCGCAGGCCTCGCGGATCGCGGCAATCGCCAGCGACTTTGCGCGCGAGGGCGGCGTCTTCGGGCTGCCCTTGGCGAGATTGGCTTCCAGCTCGGGTGTGATGGGAGCTGCGACCGGGACGCGGTAATCGGCCTTGTCGACGCGGCCGCCGGGGAAGACGAATTTTCCGGGCATGAACACCACCTTGTCGTGGCGCTTGCCGACCAGGACCTTTGGAATAGTGCCGCTGCGATCGACCAGGATCAGTGTCGCCGCATCCTTCGGGCGGAAATAGGGATGGTGGTCGGCTTCCTTGCCCTCGTGGATCTTGGTTTTTTCCGCCTGCGCAATATCCGTCATGTCCTCACCCAAACTGCTTCTTGCTTATTTTGCCTACACCGGCGGAATACCATCCGGAGGGTTGTCGTCAAAGCCGTGCATGCGCAGAGCCCATTGCAATCCGACCACGGCTCCCTTCACCGGCTGCAGCAGCGCGAGCGAGGCGACGAACGTGAACGGCAGATAGGCGGCAAAGCTGATCCAGACCGGCGTGGTGTAATTGGTCTCGATCCAGAGGATGGTCGGCACCACGATGTGGCCGACGATGACGATCACGAGATAGGCCGGCAAATCGTCGGCGCGATGCGGCGTGAAGTCGAGGCCGCACACCGAGCAATTGTCCGCTGTCTTCAGGAAGGCGCGGAACAGCTTTCCCTCGCCGCAGCGCGGGCAACGGCCGCGGAAGCCGCGCTTCATCGCCGTCCAGAGGTCGCGCTTCTCGACCAGCCCGGTCTCGCGCGTCCAGATCTTCGAAACTGTGCTCGTCGCTACCATGCCTTGCCTTTCTGCCCTCCGCCTTTTCCTTTGGTCTTGCCCTTGTTCTTGGCCTTGTTTTTCTTGGGCTTGCCGGATTTTGGTTTCGACGGCTTGCGTTTTCTGTCCGGACTGCGTCCGGGCTGCGCCTTGAACGAGGGGCGGCGTTGCGGACCGGGCTGTCTGCCATCGCGCGGCGCGGTCTCGCTGGATGACGACAGCAGCTCGAAGCGCAGCGCGCCCGCCACGGGGGCGGCTTCGATCAGACGGACGTCGACGACGTCGCCGAGCTGATACATGGTGCGGCTGCGCGTGCCGACGAGGGCGTGGCGGCCCTCGTCATAGTTGAAATATTCCGTGCCGAGGGACCTTATCGGGATCAGGCCGTCGGCGCCGGTGTCGGCAAGTTTGACAAAAAGCCCGGCGCGCGTGACGCCGGAGACGCGGCCCTGGAAGGTCGATCCGATGCGGTCGGCGAGATGATGGGCGATCAGGCGATCGACGGTCTCGCGCTCCGCCTTCATGGCGCGGCGCTCGGTCACCGAGATGTGTGCGGCGACCTCGCTCAGGGTTTCCGGCGTCTCGGTATCAGGCAGGGCGCCCTCGCCGAGGCCGAGCGCGCGGACCAGCGCGCGGTGCACGACGAGGTCGGCATAGCGGCGGATCGGCGAGGTGAAGTGCGCGTAGCGGCGCAAATTCAGGCCGAAATGACCGTAATTTTCCGAGGAATATTCAGCCTGCGACTGCGAGCGCAGCACCACTTCGCTGACCAGCGGGAAATGGTCGTGGCCTTCGAGCTGGGCCAGCACGCGGTTGAACAGGGCCGGGCGCAACGCGCCTGATTTCGCGAAGGGGACGTCGAGCGTCTTCAGGAATTCCTGGAGCGCGTGGACCTTCTCCAGCGTCGGCTCATCGTGTACGCGGTAGATCAGCGGCAGCGACTTCTTCTCGAGCATCTCCGCCGCCGCGACGTTGGCGAGGATCATGAACTCCTCGATCAGCTTGTGTGCGTCGAGCCTGTCCGGAACGATGACGCGGTCGACCGTGCCGTCGCTCTTCAAGAGGATCTTTCGCTCGGGCAGATCGAGATTGAGCGGATCGCGCTCGTCGCGGGCGCGCTTGACGCAGGCATAGGCGGCATAGAGCGGCTTCAGGATCGGATCGAGCAGGGGGCCGGTGGTGTCGTCGGGCCGGCCGTCGATCGCGGCCTGCGCCTGCGCGTAGCTGAGCTTGGCCGCCGAACGCATCAGGATGCGGTGGAAGCTGTGCGAGCGCTTGCGGCCATCGGGCGCAATGATCATTCGCACCGCGAGCGCGCCGCGCGGCTCGCCCGGCACCAGCGAGCACAGATTGTTGGAGATGCGCTCGGGCAGCATCGGCACGACGCGGTCGGGGAAATAGACCGAGTTGCCGCGATCGAGCGCGTCGCGGTCGAGCGCGGTGCCTGGCCGGACGTAGAAGCTCACATCGGCAATGGCGACGTCGACGATGAAGCCGCCCTTGTTGTTCGGATCCGGATCGGGCTGCGCATGCACCGCGTCGTCGTGATCCTTGGCATCCGGCGGATCGATGGTGACGAGCGGAACGTCGCGCCAGTCCTCGCGTCCCTTCAGAGTGGCGGGCTCCGCGGCTTCGGCTTCGCGCTCGGCCGCCGGACGGAATTGCAGCGGGATGTCGTGGGCGTAGATCGCGATCAGGCTGATCGCCTTCTCCGACTTGACCGAGCCGAGCTTCTCCTTGACGCGGCCTGAGGCAAGGCCGAAGCCGCGCGAGCGGATGATGTCGACGCTGACGAGGTCGCCGTCCTTCGCGCCGTGCGCATCGACCGCTGCGATGTTCAGCTCACGGTCGGCACCCTTCTTGTCGATTGGGACCAATCGTCCGCCGCCTTCGGGCAGCTCGCGGAACACGCCGAGGATGCGGCTCCTGGTCTTGTCGAACACCTTGATGATGTGGCCGTGCCAGGCCGGGCCTTCGCTCTCGTCCAGGCGCTCGACGCGCAGCAGCACGCGGTCGCCGCTTCCGGCCGCGGTGCCGGGCTTGGGCCGGCGCGGCAATACGATCAGGATATTTGGCGGCTCGCCGCTCTCGACCTCGTCCCATTCGGTGGGGGCGGCGATCAGCTCGCCGTCGGCGTCGCGGCCGGTGATGTCGGCGACCAGCGTCGACGGCAGGCTGTCCGGCTCCGAAATCGTCCGGCGCTTCTTCTTCACGAGGCCGTCGTCGGCGAGCTCGCGCAGCATGCGCTTGAGCTCGATGCGATCGGCGTTCTTCAGGCCGAACTCGCGCGCAATTTCGCGGGTCCCGACCTTTCCGGGATTTGCCTTGATGAAGGCGACGATGGCTGCCCGGTCGGGAAAGCCACGGTCATTGTTGCGTTTCACTTAACCTCTTAAGTCGTGCCGGCACTCTTCTTGGCCGGAGCTTTGGCGGCCGCCGCCTTGGTCGGCGACGTCTTGACTGGTGAAGTCTTGGCGGTCGACGACACGGCTGCGCGCGCCTTGCTGGTGGAATCGGATTTGGTCTTGGCCGCCTTCTTCGCGGCCGGCTTTTTGGCTTTCGGCGCGGCGTCCGCGCTGTCGGCGGATTTATCGGCGGACTTGGTTGCCTTCGCCTTCTTGGCCGGCTTGGCGGCTTTCTTTGGCTTGCCGCCGCCCTTGGCGGCGCGCTCGTCGATCAGTGCGATCGCCTGCGCCAGTGTGACCGCGTCTTTCTCGATGTCGCTCGGGATCGTCGCGTTGACGCCGCCGGCCGTGACATAGGCGCCGTAGCGGCCTGCCTTCACCGTGACGGTGCCGAGCGTCGGGTGATCGCCGATCGCCTTGCCGGGATCGGCGCCGAAACGGCGGCTCGGGCCCTTGGCGACCTTCTCCGCGATCAGCGTCACCGCGCGGTTGAGGCCGATGTCGAACACCTCGTCGCCGGCCTCCAGGCTGGCATAGGTCTTCTCGTGCTTGACGAACGGCCCGAAGCGGCCGAGGCCGGCAGTGATCGGCTCACCTGTCTCCGGATGCTTGCCGATCTCGCGCGGCAGCGACAACAGCTTCAGTGCAAGCTCGAGCTCGACATCGCCGGGCGAGGTGCCCTTCGGGATGCCCGCGCGCTTCGGCTTCTCGCCTTCGGCATAGTCCTTGGGCTCGCCGAGCTGGATATAGGGGCCGAAGCGGCCGGCCTTGACCCAGACATCGCGGCCCGTATCGGGATCCTGTCCGAGCGAACGGTCGGCGGTGGTCTCGCTGTCGGCGGCGAGCTGGCGGGTGTAGCGGCATTCCGGATAGTTCGAGCAGCCGACGAAGGCGCCGAACTTGCCGGCCTTGAGATTGAGCCGGCCGTTGCCGCAGCTCGGGCATTGCCTGATGTCGCCACCGTCGGCGCGCGGCGGATAGATGTGCTGTCCGAGCATGTCGTCGAGCACGTCGAGCACCTGCGCGACGCGCAAGTCCTTGATCTCGTCGACGGCGCCGATGAAGCCGGTCCAGAAATCCTTCAGCACCTGCTGCCAGGAAATCTCGTTGTTGGAGATGCGGTCGAGCTGCTCTTCGAGATTGGCGGTGAAATCGTATTCGACGTAGCGCGCAAAGAAGCTTTCCAGGAACGCGACCACGACGCGGCCCTTGTCCTCGCCGTGCAAGCGCTTCTTCTCTAGCTTGACGTAGCCGCGGTCCTTCAGGACCTGGAGGATCGAGGCGTAGGTCGAGGGCCGGCCGATGCCGAGCTCTTCCATGCGCTTGACCAGCGAGGCCTCGGAGAAACGCGGCGGCGGCTCGGTGAAATGCTGGGTGACGGCGAGCGATTGCCGCTTGAGCGCGTCGTTCGGGCTCATCGCCGGCAGACGGCGCAGATCCTCGTCCTCCTCGTCGTCGCGGCCTTCCTGATAGAGCGCGAGGAAGCCGTCGAACTTGACGACCTGACCGGTGGCGCGGAGCTCCAGCGTGCGGCCGCCGACCTTTGCCGCGATGTCGACGGTGGTGCGCTCGAGTTCGGCGGATTCCATCTGGCTGGCGATGGTGCGCTTCCAGATCAGTTCATAGAGACGCGCTTGGTCGGATTCGAGCTTGCGGCTCATGGCGTCGGGGCGGCGCGACATGTCGGTCGGGCGGATCGCTTCGTGCGCTTCCTGGGCGTTCTTGGCCTTGGCCTGGTACTGGCGCGGGGCGTCCGGCACGTAGGCTTTGCCGTAATCCTCGCCGATCACCTGGCGCGCCTGGGTGATCGCGGACGGATCGATCTGCACGCCGTCGGTACGCATATAAGTAATGAGTCCGGTGGTCTCGCCGCCGATGTCGATGCCTTCGTAGAGGCGCTGCGCGATGCGCATCGTATGCGCCGGCGCAAAGCCGTATTTGCGGCTGGCCTCCTGCTGCAGCGTGGAGGTGGTGAACGGCGCCTGCGGATTGCGCCGGGCCGGCTTGGCGTCGACCGCGGTCACGGCGTAGGCGGCTGCTTCCAGCGCCTTCTTGAAGTCTTCGGCTTCCGCGCCGGTGCCGATGTCGAGGCGCTGGATCTTCTTGCCGTCGGCGCCGACCAGACGGGCCTCGAAGGCGTCGCCGCGCGGCGTCAGCAGGGTTGCGATCAGCGACCAGTATTCGCGGGCGACGAACTTCTCGATCTCAAGCTCGCGATCGCAGACCAGCCGCAACGCCACCGACTGCACGCGGCCCGCCGAGCGGGCGCCCGGCAGCTTGCGCCACAGCACGGGGAGAGGGTGAAGCCGACCAGATAGTCCAGCGCGCGGCGCGCCATATAGGCGTCGACCAGTGCGCCGTCGATCTGGCGCGGATGCTTCATCGCGTCGGTGACGGCCTGCTTGGTGATGGCGTTGAACACCACGCGCTCGATCTTCTGATCCTTCAGCGCGCGCTTTTCCTTCAACACCTCCAGCACGTGCCAGGAGATGGCCTCGCCCTCGCGATCAGGGTCGGTCGCGAGAATCAGGCGGTCGGCGTTTTTCAGGGACTTGGCAATATCGTTCAGCCGGCCGGCGGCCTTGGGGTCGATCTCCCAGATCATCTTGAAATTGGCGTCGGGGTCGACGGAGCCGTTCTTCGCCGGCAAGTCCCGGACATGGCCGAACGAGGCCAGAACCTCGTAGGACGAGCCCAGATACTTGTTGATCGTCTTGGCTTTCGCCGGCGACTCCACAATGACGATATTCATGTAGTTCCAGTAGCTTACGGGGGAAATCCGGGCCGAATTCGACGAGATTCGGGTCGGCCCTTTCGTCCCGAACATGGGTGGTGAGGCCTCCGCTGTCAAATCGAGGGGTGTTGAGGGCGGCGGCAATGGGAAAAGTTTCATATCGAAAAAGTTGCAAATTACCACCTTGGAGTTGCGGCCGATGTCAGCGTAAAGTTTGTGCGGGGCATGGATTCGGGTGGGGTCTGGTGACAAAGCCAGGAAGGAAAAGAGCGCGCGCCGCGTCCGGCGCGCGGGGAGGCTTGCGTCATGAGGAACCGGGGGAGGGCGGGGCCGATGAAGCCGTGGCCTTCATCGCCGAGCAGGTGACGGCGTTGCGCAAGCTCGCCGAGCGCCACAAGCTCGATGTGCTGCATTATCTGCTGGGCATGACCAAGCTCGAGGCTGACGAGCATCTGCGGCTGCGGAGCAAGCGCAAGCTGTCGTGAGGACGCGGTCGAACGGCCGTTACCCCATCTACGAAAAGTGACTCACGCCGAGCGCCTTCGCGGCGCCGGCCGCAGCTTCAGCATCGTATCCGCTGGCGTGAGCAAGCGCCCGTCTTCCGCCCGCATCTCCAGTTTCTTCACCGGGCGGCCTTTCTCGCGATCGACCAGGATGGTCGCGATCTCCTCTGGGTGATCGTCGAACGCCTCGCTCCATTGCCGCAGGGCGACCAGGATAGGGAAGGTGCCGCGGCCCTTCTGCGTCAGCACATATTCCTGATAGACGCTGCCGTCGGAGGCGGGCGCCGTTGCCAGGATGCCGTGCTCGACCAGCGAGCGCAGCCGGGACGCCAAGATGTTCTTGGCCATGCCGAGCTTGCTCTGGAATTCGCCGAAGCGGCGCACGCCGAACAGCGCCTCGCGGATGATGAGGAGCGACCACCAGTCGCCGATCGCTTCCAGCGACCGCGCGATCGGGCAGGCATCACCCTCGAAGCTCGTTCGTTTCACCATCGTCCTCGTCCTATCGCATTCGCCCGATTTCAAAACCGATCACGCGCTTGTGTGGTTGCATCATAAAACCATATGTCCTAGATCGCAACTTGGTTTTATCATGCAACCACTGGAGGCGAACGTGAGACTGAAGAACAAGACGGCCCTGATTACCGGCGGCAATAGCGGCATTGGCCTTGCGACGGCGAAACTGTTCGTGGCCGAGGGCGCCAAGGTGGTGATTACCGGGCGCAACAAGGAGACGCTGGACGCTGCCGCCAGGGAACTCGGCCCGAACGCACTCGCGCTGGCGGCCGACGCGACCGACATCGCCGCCACCGAAGCTGCGATCAAGAAGGGCGCCGAAACCTTCGGCAAGTTCGATATCGTGTTTGCCAATGCAGGCATCGCCGGCGGCACGCCGCTGGGCTCGACCACGCTGGAGGCGTTCGCGAAGGTCATCAGCACCAATCTCACCGGCGTGTTCTTCACCGTTCAATCCGCGCTGCCTCATCTCAACGACAACGCCTCGATCATCCTCAACGGCTCGGTGATCTCCGTGCTCGGCATTCCCGGCTATTCGGCCTATGGCGCTGCCAAGGCGGGCGTGCGTTCGATGGCCCGGACCATGGCCTCGGAACTGTCGCCGCGCGGCATCCGCGTCAACGTCGTCGCGCCAGGCGCGATCCGCACGCCGATCTGGGGCGCGGCCGTTGCGACGCCCGAAGCGGAAAAGGCGTTTGAGCAGCGCATCGCGTTGTCGACGCCGCTCGGCCGCATTGGTGAAACAGATCACGTTTCGAAGACGGTGCTGTTCCTCGCCTCCGATGATTCCGCGCATGTGCAGGGCCAGGAAATCTTCGTCGACGGCGGCGCTGTGGCATCCCCGAGCGGCGCTCCGATCTATCGCGGCTGATCAAGGGAAGTGAAAATGGAATCGGCCGGCGCAGTCTCGGCGATTGCGCCGGCCGATTCTTGCCTGGTTTAGCTCTGTCGAACTCTCAGCGCCGCCGGAGTTCAGCAGCGGCTGGTGTCGGCGCCGGGTTTACGCCGCGCGCAAACTCGTCGCTGCCTGCAGCGCGTTCGCGAGCGACTTCTCGCGATGGTCAGGCCCGACCTGGATGCCGTCGGCAAAGATGAACTCGGGATTGGCGATGCCGATGAAACCGAACACCCAGCGCAGATAGGTTTCGAGATGCTCGCCGAGCGCGGCCGGCGTATCGGCGCCATAATAGCCGCCGCGCGAGATCGCCACGATCACGCGCTTGCCGCCGGCAAGGCCCTGCGGGCCATTCGCGTCGTATTTGAAGGTCTTCCCCGCCACGAGGACACGGTCGATCCAGGCCTTGAGCTGGCTCGGGATGGTGAAATTGTACATGGGCGCGCCGATCACGACGATGTCGGCATCGAGAAACTCGTTCAGCACCGCCGCGCTCGCCGCAAGGTCGGGTCCGAGTTCTGCGGGCGCAGGCGCGCCTTGCGCGGCCGCAAGGTGCGAGCCGGAGAGATGGGCGAGCGGGGTCTGGGTCAGGTCGCGGTAGACGATGTCGAGCGACGGCGTTGCCTGCCTGAGGCGATCGACGACGGCGGCGGACACCTGACGGCTGACGGAGTGGGGGCCGAGTACGCTGGAATCGATGTGGAGGAGTTTCATTAGGGTCACCCATGGTATATGTTTGTAACCAGCGCTACATGAGTGACTGTCAAATTTCCCGCAAGAACGCACTTTTTTGAGCCATGGGCACATCCTTGAAACCTGCACACACCGATTTGCCTGCCGCGCAGATGCCGGATCGCGACCATGCCGACTGCCGCGGCGTGGCCTCGATCCTGTCCCGCGTCGGCGACAAATGGAGCGTGTTCGTCATCATGATGCTGAGCGACGGTCCGAAGCGCTTCAACGAGCTGAAGCGCATGATCAACGGCATCTCGCAGCGGATGCTGACGCTGACGCTGCGGGGCCTCGAGCGCGACGGGCTCGTCACGCGCACCATTTTCCCGACCATCCCGCCGCGCGTGGATTACGAACTGACCGATCTCGGACGCGGGCTGCAGCAGCCGGTCAAGGCGCTCGGGCAGTGGGCGATCGAGCACCAGGAGCAGATCGCGACGGCGCGGACGCGGTTTGATCAGCGGAACGGCGGCTAGAGAAGAGCAACAAGTCCGCCGCCGTGGCGTTCGAGCCGCCCCGCGAGTTCGAGCTCCAGCAACACTGTGCGCACGATCGCGGGCGAGGCGCCGGACATCCGCACGAGGTCGTCGATCGAGATGGGGGTGGGGCCGAGCAGGCCGGTGATCTGGTCGCGGTCGTGCCCCTGCGGATCACTCTCGAACGGGTCGCTGTCGGGCTCATCGGCGGAATGCATCAGCGGCCGCTCCATGATCGGTGCGACGGCGTTGACGATGTCGGAGGCTTCGGTGACGAGCGTTGCGCCCTGCTTGATCAGATCGTTGGCGCCGGCGGCGCGCGGATCGAGCGGCGAGCCGGGGACGGCGAACACCTCACGGCCCTGTTCGGCGGCCATGCGCGCCGTGATCAGCGAGCCCGACCGGTGCGCGGCCTCGACCACGACCACGCCGAGCGAGGCGCCCGAGATCAGCCGGTTGCGGCGGGGAAAGTCGCGGGCGCGCGGCTCGTGGCCGAGCGGCATCTCGGAGATCGCGGCACCCGCGTGATCGAGGATCGCGGCGAGCAGATCGCCATGCTCGGGCGGATAGATGCAATCATGGCCGCCGGCGAGCACCGCGATCGTGCCGCTCGCGACGCTGGCGCGGTGCGCGGCCTGGTCGACGCCGCGGGCGAGCCCCGAGATGACGATGAAGCCGGCCTCGCCAAGCTCGCGGGCAAGCTGGCCTGCGAATTTCAAGCCAGCGCCGGAGGCGTTGCGCGAGCCGACGATGGCGATCATCGGCCGCATCAAGGTCGCTTTGTCACCGCGCACGGCGAGCAGCGGCGGCGCGTCGTCGATCATGGCCAGCCGCGACGGGTAGCCATCCTCTCCAGGCGCGAGCCAGGCGATGCCGAATTTGCGGCTGGCGGCGAGTTCGGCCTTCGCCTCATCCGCGCTGCAGATGCGCCCCGACCGCTGCGCACCGCCGCGGCGCGCCAGATCGGGCAGGCGCTCGAGGGCAACGCGGGCCGAGCCGAAATGATCGACAAGCGAGCGAAAGGTGCGCGGCCCGACATTGTCGGAGCGGATCAGCCGCAGGCGGTCGATCCGGTCGGCCTCGGTCAGCTCCATGCTGGGATTGATGGCGTCCACGGTGTCTCCTTGCAGGGGCAGCATGGAACAACCTGAGGGCGTGGGCAACGGCTTCGTGTGCTTGCGCGCCCCCGTCGCAATGCTAAAAGCGATCCCAATAAGAAGGGTTTTGTCATGATTTCACTCGCCGACCTCCAGCGCCGCATTGAAGCCGGCGAGCTTTCTCCCGATGACGCCATCGCCCAGTCGCATGCAGCGATCGAGGCCAAAGAGAAGGGCGTTCACGCCTTCGTGCGTCATGACAAATCGGCGAAGGCGCAGGCCTCCGGCCCGCTGCGCGGCATCGCGGTCGGCATCAAGGACATCATCGACACCGCCAACATGCCGACCGAGATGGGCTCCGAGATCTACCGCGGCTGGCAGCCGCGCGCGGACGCGCCGGTCGTGATGATGCTGAAGCGGGCAGGGGCCACCATCATCGGCAAGACCACGACCACGGCGTTCGCCTCGCGCGATCCGACCCCGACGCTCAATCCGCACAATCCCGGCCATACCCCGGGCGGCTCGTCCTCGGGTTCGGCGGCAGCCGTCGGCGCCGGCATGATCCCGCTGGCGCTGGGCACCCAGACCGGCGGCTCGGTGATCCGCCCCGCCGCCTATTGCGGTGCTGCCGCGATCAAGCCGTCGTTCCGGATGCTGCCGACGATCGGCGTGAAGTGCTATTCGTGGGCGCTCGACACGGTCGGCCTGTTCGGATCGCGCGCCGAAGACCTCGCGCGCGGATTGCTGGCGATGACCGGCCGCACCGAATTCTCCGGCATCGTGCCGGCCAAGGCGCCGCGCATCGGCGTGGTCAGGCAGGAGTTCGCCGAGGCCGTGGAGCCGGCGGCCGAGCAGGGCTTGCAGGCCGCGATCAAGGCGGCCGAGAAGGCCGGCGCCAGCGTCAAGATCATCGATTTGCCCGAGTCGGTGCAGGAAGCCTGGCGCATCCATCCCATCATCCAGGATTTCGAGGCGCATCGCGCGCTCGCCTGGGAGTTTTCGGAACATCACGACGAGATCGCGCCGATGCTGCGCGCCAGCCTCGACGAGACCGTCGGACTGACGCCGAAGGAATATGACGACGCACGCCGGGTCGCGCGTCGTGGCCGCCGCGACCTCAGCGAACTGTTCGATGGATTCGACGTGCTGCTGACCTATTCGGCGCCGGGCACCGCGCCGGCCAAGGAACTCGCCTCGACCGGCTCGCCCCGCTATAACCGGCTGTGGACGCTGATGGGCAATCCGTGCGTCGCCGTGCCGGTGATGAAGGTCGGCGGCCTGCCGATCGGCGTGCAGGTGATCGCGCGTTTCGGCAACGATCCCGCGGCGCTCGCGGCGGCGTGGTTCCTGGAGGATGCGCTGGCGCGAGCATGAGCGTGTGCCTCAACTTTATGTGAGCGGATCCAACCGTGCCGCGGCCCGGCCGACCAACTGAATTCATGACTCTCCCGCACCGACAGGGTCCACGCGGCCCACAATTCTTCGCCGCGAGTGAAAGTCTCGGCGAGATCGTCGAGACCTGTTGTGATGTCGATCTTGCGGATGCCGCGACCGCCTGCGCGCGCACGATCAAGGTGCTGCCGACGACGTCGCCGGTCGTGATCGTGCATTATCGATCGCCGATGGCCTCGCAACGCGGAGCCTACAAGCGAACCGTCAATGGCATGCACACCCGTGCGGCGGCGCTGACGCCGAGTGGTCCGGTCGGTGTCGTGCTGGTGCGGCTGAAGCCCGAGGCGGCCGACCGCGTGCTCGGGGTCAGGCCGGCCGACCTGCTCGACGCCAGCGTCGAAATCTCCGACATCTTCGGCGACGACGTTGCCGCGCGGCTTGAAGAACGTCTCGCCGGGGCCGGCAGCGCGGCCGAGCGCGTCACTTGCATGCAGGGCTTTCTCGAGCAGAGGCGGAGGCCGTCACGCCTCGATCCGCTGGTTGCGCAGGCGATGCGAGCGATCAGGCGGAATCCGGCGATCTCGATGCGCGGCCTCGCCGATTACCTCGACATCGGCGAACGCAGCCTTCAGCGCCGCTTCAAGACCGAGACCGGTACCAGCGCCAAGCAGTTCGCGCGGATCGAGCGGATGCTGCAGGCGATCGCGGCCCGCCGGTCCGGCGCCGATTGGGCCGATGTCGCGCATGCGTGCGGATTCACCGACCAGGCGCATCTGATCCGCGACTTCCGCACTTTCGCGGGAAGCTCGCCGGAGATGTTCTGCCGGCGTGTCGCGACCGACAGGGTGCAGGGCTGGAACGAGGAACTCGCCTCGTCGGATTTTTACAATACGTTCGTCAGCTAGGCCGCTACCAGCGCGTCTCCAGACTTCGCAAGGAGACGCAAACATGTCGACAGAATTCGCCCGCGGCACTCGGCTGCGCAATGCATTCAACAAGGAGACGTTTGTCTTCTCCGGACTGCTCGACAACCGTGACGTCGCACGTTTCGGCGTGATCCTCGAAAAGGGCGGCTCGGGCGGCGGCAACGCGCTCGTGCATGTGCATCCCGGCGCGGACGAGCATTTTGCGGTGAAGAGCGGTCGCGTCAAATTCGTCGTCGACGGGCGCGAGCAAGTGGTGGAGGCCAGCGGCAGCGTGACCGTGCCACGTGGCAGACCGCATTATTTCGCCAATGCCGGCGACGGTAACGCCGAGCTCGAGGTCTCCTTCACGCCGGCGCAGCAGCATCTGCGCTTCTTCGCCAATTTCGTCACGCTCACGATGAAGCAGCCCACATGGTTCTCCAGCGCCGGCGATCCGAACGTCCTGCTGATCGCGTTGGTGCTGCACGCCTATCGCGATCACATGTATCTGGCTGGCGTACCGATCTGGCTGCAAAAACTGCTGTTCGCCGTGCTTGCGCCGATCGCGCGCCTTGCCGGCTACCGGTTGGCGATCGAGCCGCTGCGCGAGGCGCCGGCGCCCGCAAGGTCGGGCTTTGCCGGGTAGGCGAGGGATCAGACCAGTGCCGGCTCGGCTCGCGCGGGCGCAGCATCTTGTGTCGCGGTCGTGCCTTGCCCGAGCCAGCGCTCGGCAGCGTGACGACCGCTCCGGTGCAGCAGGCGGATGAAGCCGCGGCCGAAATCGGTGGACGAGCGCTGCGCCAGGCCGTCGACGGAGTCTTCGGCCGCGATCCTGAACAGGCGCAGCGATGAGGCGGCCTGCGCCTGCGCCCATTCGATTGCCGCGATCTCCGCGTTGAGGACGGCATTGGCCGCGATCTGGTCGAGCCGGCGGTCGATCGCGGCGAGCGTGATCGGCACGAAGCTATCGCGCGCCGGCGTGACCTGGACCAGCAGAACGTCGGTCGCCGTGGTTTCCCGCGCCAGGCGCAGCAGCGGCGGATTGCCGCCAAGGCCGCCATCCCAATAGGCTTCGCCATCGATCTCGACGGCGCAGTGGACCAGCGGCGGGCAGGTCGAGGCCAGCGCGACGTCGGCGGTGATGTCATCGTTGCCAAAGATCTGCTGCTGTCCGTCGCGGATTCGCGTCGCCGCGATCAGCAGTTTGGGGCACGCCGCCTCGCGCAAGGCCGCGAAGTTGATGTCGCGCGACAGCGCACGCCTGAGCGGATCGAGGTCGAACGGATCGAACTGGCCGGAGCGCAGCGTCGGTCCGAACGCGACCGAACTTCCCGCTGCCGAGAAGCCACCGACCAGCATCAGCGAGCGGAACGAGGCCTCGTGCATCAGGCGGATCCAGAACCGGTTCAGCCGGTTGCGGGCCGCTTCGCGGCCGCCCTCGGCGAGGCCGCACGCGAGCAGGAGCGCGTTGATGGCGCCGGCGCTGGCGCCGCTGATCGTGTCGATCTCGATGTCAGGTTCTTCCAGCAGTCGCTCCAGCACGCCCCAGGTGAAGGCCGCGAAGGTGCCGCCGCCCTGAAGCGCCAGCGACAGTTTTCGCGGCGGCCATTGGTCGGAGCGGACGGGGGCGAGCGGCGCAGCGGTGATGGCGATCTCGATCGTCACAGGAACTTGCGCGACGGGATCGGGTGCCGGCGCAGGCGGCATAATGGGCACCGGGTTTGCTGCGGGCGGCGGCGCGGGCGCGTCGGACCAGATGTTGGTCGCCGAGAGCAGTTGGCTCGCCGCCGTGCGCGCGGCACCTTGCGAGTCCCCGTCGATATGCGTGCCGACAAACTTCTCGCTCATTCTGAGCAACCGCGTGACGCCATTTCCACCGTCAGGATGACAGGCATGGAACCTGTTCGCCACTCCGGCCGCGTGCAGGCGGCGAGTTGCGAACAGGTTTGGCATATAATGCAGAAGGGCCGCGGCGATATCCGTAGATGCCCGGCTCAGGCCTTCTCGCCGATCCGGCTTTCCTTGCCTGATTGCAGCCGCTTGATGTTCTCGCGATGCGCATAGAACAGCAGCAGCGTCAGCACCGCCGCGAGCGCCGAGAGGGCGAGGTGGCCGAACCACCACAGGAACAGCGGCGTGATGAACGACGCCACCAGCGCCGAAAGCGAGGAATAGCGGGTGGTGAAGGCCGTCGCCAGCCAGAGCACGCAGAACACCAGTGCGGCCGGCCAGAACAGTCCGAGCAGGATGCCGATATAGACGGCGACGCCCTTGCCGCCTTTAAACTTGAGCCAGACCGGGAAGAGATGGCCGAGGAAGGCGCCGAGCCCGGCCAGCATCGCGGCATTGGGGCCGCCAATGTAGCCGGCGATCACCACGGCGACGGTGCCCTTGAGTGCGTCGAGCAGCAGGGTGCCCGCGGCCAGGCTCTTGCGGCCCGTGCGCAGGACATTGGTGGCGCCGATGCTGCCGGAGCCGATCGAACGGATATCCTGCGTGCCGGCAAGCTTCGTCAGGATCAGCCCGAACGGAATCGAGCCGAGCAGGTAGCCGATGACGAAGGCCACCGGCAGGAATGCTTCAGGCGCCATGGGCGTCTCTCCAAATTGAACCGAGACGCCGCGCATCAATTCGCACGTCAGACATGTTCGAAGACCGTCCGTCCGCCGACAATGGTACGCACCACGCGGCCCGTAAAGCGCGCTTCGTCGAACGGAGTGTTCTTGCAGGGCGATTTGAGATCGGCGGGATCGACCACCCAGGGCACATCAGGATCGATCACGATGACGTCGGCAGGCGCTCCGTTGCGCAGTGTTCCACCCGGCAGGCCCAGGATCTCGGCCGGCCGGGTCGACATTGCCCGGATCAGCGTCTTCAGGCTCATCTCGTCATTGTGCACGAGGCGAAGGCCCGCCGGCAGCATGGTTTCGAGCCCGATGGCGCCGGATGCCGCTTCGGCGAACGGCAGGCGCTTGACCTCGACGTCCTGCGGATTGTGGTCGGACATGATGACGTCGATAAGACCGGACGCCACGGCCGCGACCAGCGCGCGGCGGTCGTCCTCGGTGCGCAGCGGCGGCGACAGCTTCAGGAACGAGCGGTAGGGGCCGATATCGTTCTCGTTCAGCGCAAGATGATTGATCGAGGCCGAGGCGGTCACGGCGAGGCCGGCGTCGCGGGCGCGCTTCAGCACGTCAAGAGAGTCGATGCAGGTCAGCGACGCCGCGTGATAGCGCCCGCCCGTCAGCGCGACGAGGCGCATGTCGCGCTCCAGCATCACGGCCTCGGCGGCATTCGGGATGCCCATCAGGCCGAGCCGCGAGGCAAACTCGCCCTCGTTCATCACGCCTTCGCCGACGAGATCGGGATCCTCGGTGTAATGCACGATCAGCGCGTCGAAATCGCGCGCGTAGGTGAGGGCGCGGCGCATCACCTGCGCATTGGTCACGCTCTTGTCGCTGTCGCTGAAGGCGATCGCGCCGGCGGCCTTGAGCAGGCCGAACTCGGTCATCTCCTCGCCGTGCATGCCCTTGGTCAGCGCCGCCATCGGCTGGATGTTGACGATCGCGGTGTCGCGGGCGCGGCGCATCACGAAGTCGACGGTCGCCGAATTGTCGATCACCGGAGACGTATCGGGCTGGCAGATGATGGTGGTGATGCCGCCGGTCGCGGCCGCCTGGCTCGCGGACGCAAAGGTCTCGCGATGGCTGAAGCCGGGCTCGCCGACGAAGGCGCGCATGTCGATCAGGCCGGGGGCCACGACCTTGCCGGCGCAATTGACGACGTCGGTGCCCTCGGGGACGCCGGCCGCACCAATGCCGCGGCGGGTCTCGCGGATGACGCCATCGGCAATCAGGACATCGCCGGGGCCGTCGAAGTCCCTGGAGGGGTCGACGACGCGGGCGTTGGCGAGCAGGATGGGGCGGCGGTCAGTCAGCATGAGCATCACGCGTTCGGCAAATTGCGGGCGAGCGCTTCGAGCACGGCCATGCGCACGGCGACGCCCATCTCGACCTGTTCGCGGATCAGCGATTGCGCGCCGTCGGCGACCGCGGTGTCGATCTCGACGCCGCGGTTCATGGGGCCGGGATGCATCACGAGCGCGTCCGGCTTGGCGTAAGCGAGCTTCTTCTGGTCGAGCCCGAAATAGTGGAAATATTCCGAGGTCGACGGCACGAAGGAGCCGTTCATGCGCTCGCGCTGGAGCCGTAGCATCATGACGATGTCGGCGCCATTGAGGCCCTCGCGCATGTCGCGCGCCACCTCGACGCCCATCCGCTCGATGCCGGGCGGCAGCAGGGTGGAGGGACCGACGACGCGGACGCGGGCGCCCATGGTGTTGAGCAGGATGATGTTGGAGCGGGCGACGCGCGAATGCAGCACGTCGCCGCAGATCGCGACCACGAGACCTTCGATCCGGCCCTTGTTGCGGCGGATCGTGAGCGCGTCGAGCAGGGCCTGGGTCGGATGCTCGTGCGCGCCGTCGCCGGCATTGATCACGGAACCGTCGACCTTGCGGGCCAGCAGTTCCACCGCGCCGGAGGCGTGATGCCGGACCACCAGGATATCCGGGTGCATGGCGTTCAGCGTCATCGCGGTGTCGACCAGCGTCTCGCCCTTCTTGATGGACGAGGAGGACACCGACATGTTCATGACGTCGGCACCGAGGCGCTTTCCCGCAAGTTCGAACGAGGACTGGGTCCTGGTCGAGGCCTCGAAGAACAGGTTCACCTGCGTCCGTCCACGCAGGACGGTGCGCTTCTTGTCAACCTGGCGGTTGAGCTCGACATATTCTTCGGACAGGTCGAGCAGGCCGGTGATGTCGGCCGCGGAAAGGCCCTCGATGCCCAGCAAATGCCGGTGGCCGAGGACGAAGGTCGATTTGGATGTCATTAAAGCGAGAGCTATAGGCGGGGATGGCGGGGGAGCAAGGGCCAATACCGGGGCGGGGAGTTATCCCCTGATCTGTCGATTTTGCCGCTGGGGCGTGGCCTCTCCGTCATGCCCGGGCTTGTCCCGGGCATCCACGTTCTTCTATCGCATTTGACGCAAAAGGGCGTGGTCGGCCGGGACAAGCCCGGCCATGATGGCGAGGAAAAATTCCGGTGAAATTACTTATGGCAGCAATTGTTGCGGCTAGCGTCATCTCGCCGACCCACGCCCAATGGCTGCCCGGCGGCTTCGTCTATCTGCGCGACGTCGATCCCACCATCGTCCAGGACATCCGCTACGCCACCGCGAACAATTTCGTCGGCCGTCCGCTCGCGGGCTACGGCGCCGGCGAGTGCGTGGTGAAGCGCGAGGTCGGGTTGCGGCTGAAGGCGGTCCAGCAGGAGCTGGCCGCGCAAAATCTGTCGCTGAAAATGTTCGACTGCTACCGGCCGGCGCGGGCCTCGCTCGACATGGTGAGATGGTCGCAGAACGGCCACGAGACCGCCGCGGAGCGGCGCTACAATCCCAAAATTCCCAAGACCGAGCTGTTCCGCCTCGGCTACATCGCGAGCCGCTCGCAGCATTCCACCGGCGCGGCGCTCGATCTGACGCTGGTCGATCTCAGGGCCGACAATTCCGGCAAATACGATCCGTCGAAAACCTATGCCGACTGCACGGCGCCGGTTGAGGCGCGGCTGCCTGAGGGCAGCGTCGACATGGGCACCGGCTACGACTGCACCGACACGAAAGGCCATACCGCGGCACCATCGATCACGCCGGAGCAACGCGCCTGGCGCAGGCGGCTGGTGGCTGCAATGGCGAAGCAAGGCTTTGTGAACTATTCGAAGGAGTGGTGGCATTTTTCCCTGCCAGGGGCGGGCGGGGCAGCCTATGATTTCCCGATTACGCCGCGACGGAACTGAGTCCGCGCCGCAAGAAAGCGCCATGACTGACCCCAGCCTTGCGACCGACCAGGTCTTCAATCCCCCGCCGCTAACCGAGACGCCCACGCCGCCGCGCGTCTGGAAATTCTGGGGCACGGCGCTGTGGGGCCTGTTCATCTTTGCCGCGATGTTCGTCGGGCAGATCGGCGGCGTCGCCCTGCTGGTCGCGTTGCGCGGCCTGCCGATGGACCTTGCCTCGGTCCAGCTCGTCGGCCGCGAGCCGCAGGCGCTCGCGCTGTCGGTGACCATGGGCCTGCCGGCGACGCTTGCCGCGGTGTGGCTCGCCATCCGCATCAAGAAGGCGTCCTTCGTCGACTATCTCGCGCTGCATTGGCCGTCCTGGAAGCAGCTGCTGCTCGGGGCCGTCGGGCTCATCCTGATCGTGGTGGCCTGGGAGACGATATCGCGAAGCCTCGGACGCGAGGCGACACCCGGCTTCATGACCGATCTGCTGAAAACGGGGCGGGACAAAGGTGCCGCTGCGCTGCTGCTGTTCGCCTTCAGCGTGGCCGCGCCGATGTCGGAAGAAGTTCTGGCGCGCGGCTTCCTCTATCGCGGCTGGTCGGCGAGCTTCCTGCGCGTTCCCGGCGCGATCATCCTGTCGTCGCTGCTGTGGACGGTCGTGCATCTGCAGTACGACATGTATTTCCTGGCCGAAGTCTTCACCATCGGCTTGTGGTTCGGCTACATGCGCTATCGCGCTGGTTCGCTCTGGCTCACGATCATACTGCACGCGCTGAACAATATGACTGCGGTGGTGCTGACGATGTGGCTGGGGAACTGAGGCGGCTGCCTCACGCCACCAGCGCGATCGCGATCGGCATCGTGATCGCCGCCAGAATCGTCTGCAGCGTGATGATCTGCGCCAGCAGCGGGGCGTCGCCGCCCATCTGGCGGGCCAGCACATAGGCGCTGGGGGAGGTCGGCACCGCAGCGCAGATCGCGACGATGGCGAGGCTGTTGCCGGACAGACCAAACCACACGGCGAGCGCCAGCGCGAGCACGGGCATCAGCACCAGCTTGAACGTCACGCCGAGCGTTGCGCCCAGGCTGGGGTGGAACAGGCCCTTGAGCTGCAGGCCCGCGCCGGTGACGAGCAGCCCTATCGCGAGCGAGGAACGGCCGAGCGCGTCGGCGACCTCATGCCAGATTTTCGGCAGCGGCAAATGGACGACGTTGATGACAAGGCCGATGACGCAGGCCCAGATCAGGGGATTGCGGATCACCGTCATGACGATGGCGCGCGCGGACTGCTTTTCGGGCGAGGCATAGTGCGCGAGCACGGCGACGCTGAAGACGTTGACCAGCGGAATGATTGCGACCATCGCCACCGAGGCCAGCGCCAGCCCGACATCGCCGTACAGATTGGCCGACACCGACAGCGCCACATAGGTCTGCCAGCGCGTCGCGCCCTGGAAGATCGAGGTGAAGGCGGGACCGTCGATGTCGAGCCGGGCGAGAGCCGGGCGGAGCGCGAGGCAGAGCAGGGACATCACCAGCGCCGACAGCAGCAGCGCGCCGCCGACACCGGCGACCGGCACTTTGGTGAGGTCGGCCTTCACCAGCGTCTGGACCAGAAGCATCGGAAACAGCACGTAATAGGTCAGCCGTTCCAGCCCGTGCCATTGCGTGTCCAGCCGCATCAGGCTGTGCCGGAGCACCACGCCGAGCACGATGAGGATGAAGACCGGGAGCAGCGCCGCGATCACGACGGCCATGGATCAGATGGCCCCCGGGCTGGCGCGCAGATTGGCGAGCCGGTCGAGCGCACCTTGCAGGATGAAGATCGCGGCGTGCTCGTCGATCACCTCGGCGCGTTTGGCGCGGCTGACATCCATCCCGATCAGCTCGCGCTCGACGGCCGCGGTCGAAAGACGCTCGTCCCACAGGCCGATCGGGAGCGCGGTCAGCCCGGCGAGATTGCGGGCAAACGCCCGGGTCGATTGCGCGCGCGGGCCCTCGCTGCCGTCCATGTTGATGGGCAGGCCAAGCACGAAGCCGACCGCCTTGCGCTCGGCCGCGATCGCAAGCAGCCGGGCGGCATCTTGCTTGAACGCCTTGCGCTGAATCGTCTCGACGCCGGTCGCGAGCCGGCGGTCCGGATTGGATACGGCGACGCCGATGGTTTTTGTGCCGAGATCAAGGCCGACCAACCCGCCGCGCTCGGGCCAGTGGGTTGCAGCATCGACGAGAGGCAGGATAAGAGCCGGCATGGTTTAGCGCATATCACGCGGTGCGCTGCGGAGTGAACCGGGAACATGGATGCGCTGACACTATTCGGCCTGTTTGCCGTGACGGCAATGCTGGTCTGCTATGCCCTCGAGGATCGCAGCCACTGGTTCGTTCTGCTGTTCGCAATGTCCTGTGCGCTCGGCTCGGCCTACGGCTTCCTGCAGGGCGCCTGGCCGTTCGGCGTGGTCGAGGCGATCTGGGCCTTGGTTGCGCTGCGGCGATGGGCGATCAGGCCGCGATGACCTCGTCATTGCCTTTCAGGCAGGATACGAACCCGCCGAGCGCGCTGTATTGATGTCCGGCACTGCGCTGGATGAAGAGCGTCTCGACGCGCGCGTGCGGGGGCTCAACGCGTGGATCGACACGCTGCCGTTCATCGCGCTGCGCTCGACGACGGCGCGCGGCAGCAGCGTGACGCCCATGTCGGCGGCCACGCAGCCGATCATGCCGTCGAGCGTGCCGAGTTCGAAGCGTGCCGCCGAGGGCCAGCCGAACTCGACGAAGATCTGTTCGAGACGCTGGCGGTAGGTGCAGCCGGTGCGGAACACCAGGGCGGTCGGACCGGACTCCGGCGTTCCGGCGCGCAGCTCGGCGAGCGAGCTCCAGCGCCGCGCGCTGACCAGCACCAGCTCTTCGCGGAAGGCACTGGTCGCGGTGAGGTCGGCATGCGCGATGGGACCGGCGACGAAGGCGCCGTCGAATGTACCTTCAAGTACGCCGGCGACGAGGTCCGCGGTGGTTGCCGTGCGCAGGCTCAGCCGCACGGCCGGGAAGCGGCGGTGGAAATCGGCCAGCAGGGGCGGCAGCCGAACGGCCGCGGTCGTCTCCATCGAACCGATCGCCAGCGGCCCTTCGGCTCGCCATCGTCGCGCGCGGCGAGCACGGCCTCGCGCGACAGCGCCGCCATCCGCTGCGCGTAAGGCAAAAGCCGCTTGCCGGCGCCGGTCAGCGTCATGCCGCGGCTATGGCGTTCGAACAGCGGCGTGCCGATCTCGGCCTCCAGCGCCTTGACGCGCTGGGTGACGTTGGATTGCACCGTGTTGAGCTCTTCGGCGGCGCGCGTGATGCCGCCGGTGCGGGCGACCGCGGCGAAGGTCTGGATATCGCTGAGTTCCATAGAGACGTCGTTTCGCTTTTGTGATGGCAGCGTTCGCGATAATTCATTTTTCGAGAATGCTAGCCGCGCGTAGTCTTGCTGTCCAGACAGGAGGATCCATGCCGATCGGGACGCCGCTGACCACGTTGCTGGAGATCACCCATCCGATTCTGCTGGCACCGATGGACGTCGTTGCCGGCAGCCGGCTGGTGACGGCCGTGAGCGGTGCGGGCGGCTTCGGTATTCTTGGCGGCGGCTATGGCGAACGGGAATGGCTGGAGCGGGAGAGCGCGAAACTCGCCGGCTTGTCAGCGCCGTTCGGGATCGGCTTCATCACCTGGAGTCTCGCCAGCCAGCCCGGGCTTCTCGACATCGCGCTCGCAGCAAAGCCATCGGCGATCATGTTGTCGTTCGGAGATCCGGCGCCGTTCGCGAGAAAGATCAAGTCCGCGGGTGCGCGGCTGATCTGTCAGGTGCAGGACGAAGCGATGGCGCGGCAGGCGCTCGGCGCCGGAGCCGACATTCTGATCGCACAAGGCACGGAGGCGGGCGGTCACGGGGCCTCCCGCACCACGATCGATCTCGTGCCCGCGATCGTCGATCTTGCGGCCGGCCGCGCGCCGGTGGTCGCGGCGGGCGGCCTTGCCGACGGGCGCGGGCTCGCCGCCATGATGATGCTGGGCGCGAGTGGTGTGCTGCTCGGCACGCGCTTCTATGCGAGCCAGGAGGCCGATGGCGCGCAGGACGCCAAGCGTCGCATCTGTGCGGCAAACAGTGGCTCGACCGTGCGCGGCATCATCTTCGATCTCTCGCGTAACAATGTCTGGCCGGCGCCGTTCACGGGACGGTGTCTGGTCAACGACCACGCCAGACGCTGGATCGGGCGCGAGGTCGAGCTGATGCAGAATGTCGCCGTAGTCGCAGAGGAGTATGCGGCTGCGAAGGCGACCGGCAATTTCGACGTGGCCGCAGTGATCGCGGGCGAGGCGGTCGGCTTGATCCATGATATTCCACCGGCGGCCGAGATCGTCGAACGGATTGCATCCGAGGCCGAGCAGCTTCTGGCCGGTCGGCGCAACTCCACTGTTTCGCTCGCCTGAACCAAGAGAGACACACCATGTGGCCTGACCGTCGACTGATCGACCTCTTCAAGACCGAATTTCCGATCGTGCTGGCGCCGATGGCCGGCGTGATGGATGCGGAACTGGTGATCGCCGTCGCGGAGGGCGGCGGGCTCGGCTCGCTGCCGAGCGCGATGCTGTCGCCGGAGAAGGCGCGCGAGCAGGTCAACATCATTCGCCAGCGCGTGAAGGCGCCGGTGAACATGAATTTCTTCTGCCACACGCCGGTCGAACTCACGGCCGAAGCCGAGGCGCGCTGGAAGCAGCGGCTCGCGGGTTATTACACCGAGCACGGTCTCGATGCCGCAGCGCCGATCAACGCGGCAAACCGCGCGCCGTTCGACGCCTCTTTCTGCGAGGTCGTCGAGGAGTTGAAGCCGGAAATCGTCAGCTTCCATTTCGGCCTGCCCGACGCATCGCTGCTCAAGCGCGTCAAGGCGGCCGGCTGTCTCGTGATCTCGTCGGCCACGACGGTGAAGGAAGCCGTCTGGCTCGAACAGCACGGCGTCGATGCCGTGATCGCGCAAGGCGCCGAAGCCGGCGGCCACCGCGGCATGTTCCTGACCGACAGGATCTCCGAGCAGCCCGGCACGTTCGCGCTGGTGCCGCAGGTCGCCGATGCGGTGAAGGTGCCGGTGATCGCGGCCGGCGGCATCGCGGACGGGCGCGGCATCGCAGCCGCCTTCGCACTCGGTGCCTCCGGTGTGCAGATCGGCAGCGCCTATCTGCGCTGTCCGGAATCCAAGGTCAGCGCGGGTGGGCGCAAGGCGCTCGCCGAGGCGCAGGACGATTCCACCGTCATCACCAATGTGATGACCGGGCGACCGGCGCGCGGTGTCCAAAACCGCCTGATGCGCGAGGCTGGGCCGATCTCAGTGGACGCGCCGCCATTTCCCCATGCCGCGACGGCGCTGGGGCCGCTGAAGGCGGCGGCCGAAAAGCAGGGCAAGGTGGATTTCACCAATCTCTGGGCCGGACAGGCCGTCGCCCTCGGCCGCGAGGTCCCGGCGGCCGAATTGACCCGGGATCTCGCCAAATCGGCCCTGGCCCGCATGAAAGCACTCGCTGGATAGGTGTCTCCGCCGGTTGCGGCGCAAAACCGGCCTCTGCTATACGGCACATGGGTTTTGCCGTGAGAGGCCTTATATAATGTCCGTCGACGCCGCTACCGTCCGCCGCATCGCGCATCTCGCGCGCATTGCGGTTTCCGAGGACGAGGTTCCGCATCTGCAGGGCGAGCTCAACGCCATGCTCGCCTTCGTCGAGCAGCTCTCGGAGGTCAATGTCGAGGGCGTGGAGCCGATGACCTCGGTCACGCCGATGCAGATGAAGAAGCGGCCGGACGTGGTCAATGACGGCGGGATTGCCGACGATATCGTTGCCAACGCGCCTGCGACCGAGGGGCACTTCTTCCTGGTGCCCAAAGTTGTCGAGTAGGTTTTAGGACCAAGTCCGATGTGCATGCTTTGCGACGATGAGAAGGCCTATCAGGCCTACATGAACTATCTCGACAAGATGGAGCGGCAGGGCAAGGCTGCCGACCCCAATGTCGCCGTCAATGCCGTGCTCGACGAGATCGAGGCTGCTGCGAACGCCGCCGCCAGGAAAAAGACGACCCGGCCAACGACAAGACCCTGTCTCCATTCTTCTGCAGCCCGATCAATAAATGACCGATTTGACATCGCTGACGCTCGCCGAGGCCCGCAAGGGTCTCGCGGCCAAAACTTTCACGTCACTCGAGCTGACCGACGCGCATCTGAGCGCGATCGAGAAAGCGCGCGTGCTCAATGCCTTCGTGATGGAGACGCCGGACCGGGCGCGCGACATGGCGAAGGCCGTCGACGCGAAGATCGCCAGGGGCGAGGGCGGCCCGCTCGCCGGTATCCCGCTCGGCATCAAGGATCTGTTCGCGACCAAGGGCGTGCGCACCACGGCGTGCTCGAAGATCCTCGGCAATTTCGTGCCGACTTATGAGTCGACGGTCACTTCGCAGCTTTGGCGCGATGGTGCGGTGATGCTCGGCAAGCTCAACAATGACGAGTTCGCGATGGGCTCGGCCAACGAGACCTCGTGCTTTGGCCCTGTGGGCAATCCCTGGCGGCGCGATGGCTCCAACACGACGCTGGTGCCGGGCGGCTCGTCCGGCGGCTCGGCCTCGGCCGTGGCGGCGCTGCTCTGCATGGGCGCGACCGCGACCGACACTGGCGGCTCGATCCGCCAGCCGGCGGCGTTCACCGCGACGGTCGGCATCAAGCCGACTTACGGCCGCTGCTCGCGCTGGGGCATCGTCGCCTTTGCCTCCTCGCTCGACCAGGCCGGTCCCATCGCGCGCAGCGTGCGCGATAGCGCGATGCTGCTGCGCTCGATGGCCGGGCACGACCCGAAGGACACGACTTCGGTCGATATCCCCGTGCCGGATTACGAGGCGGCAATCGGCAAGTCCGTGAAGGGGATGAAGATCGGTATTCCCAAGGAATATCGTCTCGAGGGCATGCCGGCTGAGATCGAGAAGCTCTGGAGCGAGGGCGCGGCATGGCTGAAGGCCGCCGGCGCCGAGCTCGTCGAGGTGTCGCTGCCGCACACGAAGTATGCGCTGCCGGCCTATTACATCGTGGCGCCGGCAGAAGCCTCCTCCAACCTCGCGCGCTATGATGGCGTCCGCTTCGGCCTGCGCGAGCAGGGCAGGAACATCCATGAGCTCTACGAGAACACCCGCGCCGAAGGTTTTGGCGCGGAGGTGCGCCGCCGCATCATGATCGGCACCTATGTGCTCTCGGCCGGCTATTATGACGCTTACTATTTGCGCGCCCAAAAGGCGCGCACGCTGATCAAGAAGGACTTTGAGGATTGCTTCGCCAAGGGCGTCAACGCGATCCTGACGCCGGCGACGCCGTCGGCGGCCTTCGGCATCGGCGAGAAGGGCGGCGCTGACCCCGTCGAGATGTATCTCAACGACATCTTCACGGTGACCGTGAACATGGCGGGATTGCCGGGCATTGCGGTGCCCGCCGGCAAGGACGCGCAGGGCCTGCCGCTCGGCCTGCAGCTCATCGGCCGTCCGTTCGAGGAAGAGACGTTGTTCTCGCTCGGTGACGTGATCGAGCAGGCCGCCGGCCGCTTCACGCCCGCGAGGTGGTGGTGAATGTCGCCGCGTTCATCGCGAGCCTCGACGGCGCGGCGCCGGCGCCGGACCTGAACGCGCCGCTCGCCGGTCTCTGGTGGGCCGGCAAGGGCGACTGGGACCAGGCGCACAGGATCGTTCAGGACGAGAGCAGCCGCGATGCGGCCTGGGTGCACGCCTATCTGCACCGCGTCGAAGGCGATCTCGGCAACGCCGGCTATTGGTACCGCCAGGCCGGGCAGGTGGCGGCAAAGGATTCATTGGAGGCGGAGTGGCAGCGGATTGCCGCCGCGCTGCTAGCGAGCTGAGAGCGGAGCGCCACGCAATCCCTGTTGCGGCTTCAACATGTCCTTCGGCAGCAGATAATCGTGCACGTGCGGACAGACATTGCCGACACCGCACTTCTCGGCCTTGATGATTGGCTCGAGTTGCGTGAGCAGGGTCCTGGCGTTGAAGATCCTGGGCGGCGCCGCGTCGATAGGGGCAGACAGGAAGTGGACGTCCGCTTCGATCCCTGGCTTCGGCCCTGCAGCGACGGGGCTGGTGTAGACGAAAAGCGTGCCGCCGCGAGCCAATCTGACCGGCGCGAGCGGCTGGCTCGCAAGATCTGCGTTGTCTGGTCGTAGCGAGAATGCAGCTGCTTCGTCCCACGACACAGGAATGCGCGTCTTGAGCGATGGGATCGCGCTTGCGAGCCGCGAACCCATGCGATCCTCCGGTGGCTGGCGCCGCACGAAACGCACGTCCGACAGGATCTCAAATCCGGCAAAGCCCTTTTCGATGGCTAGTTCGGCGCAGCGGTTGAGCCAGTAAACCTGGACTGTTTCGCGCGTCGTGTATCCGTTGCCCTGGAATGTGACCCGATAGACGTCAGGTCGCAGCTCCGTGACGTCCGCACCGCCGGTCAAACCTGATTGCTGATATGGTGTCGCACAGGAGGCGAGAATGATGGCCAAAGCCAACGTCATCAAAACACGAAAAAACATCCATGCCCCCTTCATGCAACTTCTACGGTACGTGCGGCGCCGACGTCAATGCCGGGGAGCACGGCCGCATTGGGCGGCGAGCGCCGAGGGCGGGCCGCTCGTGACCTGGGGCCGGCGTTGCAGTCCGATCGCGCCGGGGTCGCGTTCTCCGGCTTGACTGGCGCGGTCCATTGCGCGAAGCCCAAACCATCCCAGATATCAATTCGTCCGGAAACCAAGACTCATGAACGCCCCCGCCGCACCCCACAAGCTTCTCAAAGGCGCCACCGGTGATTGGGAGATGGTCATCGGCATGGAAATCCACGCCCAGGTGACGTCGAACTCGAAGCTGTTCTCGGGCGCATCCACGGAGTTCGGCGGTGAGCCGAACAGCCACGTGTCGCTTGTGGACGCGGCGATGCCGGGCATGCTGCCCGTGATCAACGAGGAATGCGTCAGGCAGGCCGTCATCACCGGGCTCGGCCTCAACGCGCAGATCAATCTGCGCTCGGTGTTCGACCGCAAGAACTATTTCTATCCGGACTCGCCGCAGGGCTACCAGATCAGCCAGTACAAGTCGCCGATCGTCGGCGAAGGCGAGGTCGTCGTCGAACTGGACGGCGGCAAGACCGCGACCATCGGCATCGAGCGCCTGCATCTTGAGCAGGACGCCGGCAAGTTGCTGCACGACCAGTCGCCGACCATGTCCCATGTCGATCTCAACCGCTGCGGCGTGGCGCTGATGGAGATCGTCTCCAAGCCCGACATCCGCGATGCCGAGCAGGCCAAGGCCTATGTGACCAAGCTGCGCTCGATCCTGCGCTATCTCGGCACCTGCGACGGCGACATGGAGAAGGGATCCCTGCGCGCCGACGTCAACGTCTCCGTGCGCAAGCCCGGCGCGCCGCTCGGTACCCGCTGCGAGATCAAGAACATGAACTCGATCACCTTCATCGGCCAGGCGATCGAGTACGAAGCACGTCGCCAGATCGAGATTCTGGAGGATGGCGGCGCCATCGACCAGGAAACGCGGCTCTACGACCCCAACAAGGGCGAGACGCGCTCGATGCGCTCGAAGGAAGAGGCGCACGACTATCGCTACTTCCCCGATCCGGATCTGCTGCCGCTGGAATTTTCGCAAGGCTTCGTCGACGAGCTGAAAGCGAAGCTGCCCGAGCTGCCGGACCAGAAGAAGTCGCGCTTCGTCGCCGATTTCGGCCTGTCGGCCTACGACGCGAGCGTCCTGGTCGCCGAGCGCGAGAGCGCGGTGTTCTACGAAACCGTGCTGGACAAGCTCGGCAACCGCGCCCGCGACGGCAAGATGGCGGCGAACTGGGTGATCAACGAGCTGTTCGGCCGTCTCAACAAGGAAGGCCGGGATATTACGGGCTCGCCCGTCAACGCCGAGCAACTGGCTGCGATCGTCGACCTGATCGGCGAGGGAACGATCTCGGGCAAGATCGCCAAGGACCTGTTCGAGATCGTCTGGCAGGAGGGCGGCGATCCGCGCGCGCTGGTGGAAAGCCGCGGCATGAAGCAGGTGACGGATCTTTCGGCGATCGAAAAGGTGGTCGACGACATCATCGCGGCCAATCCCGACAAGGCCGCGCAGGTCAAGGACAAGCCGCAGTCGCTCGGCTGGTTCGTCGGCCAGGTGATGAAGGCGTCCGGCGGCAAGGCCAACCCGCAGAGCGTCAACGACCTGCTCAAGTCCAAGCTCGGCATCTGATCTCGCGCGTTCGAATGAGGTGACGGTTGCTCCGTCACCTCGTTTTCAGTTCGCGATGCGACGCTCTCTTACGTCGCCGATGGCCAACATCTCCTCCTCGAACCGCCAAGCCGCGACCGAATCGCAAAGGCGCGATTCGCGTAAAAGGGTGACTTGGGCGTGCTCGGACGAGCGTTCGCGACGTTGTGCACGAAAATATTTTCGTTGCCAAAAATTGCGACTCAGAGTTCGCGCAGCGCCCTTGCGGCCCGATCGGATGAATGGCGACGTTCGTCGTCGCGGCGATCACGCGCGATGCGCATGCGCGGAATAATACTTGCTGCATAGAGTTTTTTTGCAATCACGGTCTTCGCCGACGTCGACGCGACCGCACCGTCGGTGATCGCAAGTACGCGTCGCAACGCGTGCTCGCATCGAGCGCGCGAGGCGCACGCGCGTTGCTGCGTCAACACTTCCTTAAGCGAGACGCTGTTTTTTTCGTTGTGTTGGTGTATTCCAGACAGGTGCATTCGATCCGCGAGTGCACACAGCGAATAAGCCATCTCACACATCGGAGGGCAACATGGCCAAGAAAGCTAAGAAGGCGAAGAAGGTAAAGAAGGCGAAGAGCGCAGTGAAGAAGACTGCGAAGAAGACCCGCAAGGTCGCGAAGAAGAAGTAACTTCGACTTCTGAAGTTGCCGGCTCCTCGTGAGCCGGCACGTCATCAGCGCCTCCTAACAGGTTCTGGTCGACGATAGAGGGTGTCGGCGAGACATCAGGTCAACGGTCGGATTGCTTTCTTCGCGGTCCGGCAGAAGAAACAAGTTTTCTTCGTTCGGTGCGGGGTCGGTTCGCCGGTTCTGCAATTTCACGAGTAGCCTTGCGGCCAAAGTGGAATCTGGTCCTGACGTGTTCGCCGACGCCCTCGTTCCTTGAGGCCGGGGTATTGCCGGCATTCCTTTCCCGACATTGCTGATCTGGTCGCGACGTGGCCGCGCTGCCTTGGGCGGGCGCGTTCGGTGCTCGCGCGGTGCGTCCCGGCTCACGGTGTCATCGTCCGCGCCGACCGCGCGATCCAATGCGCCGCGGCGTCTCGTGAGATGATCGGTCGTCTCTGGATGAGCGGGCACCCGACTGCCGCCTTCGCGCGGCCGGGGCGCGGGTGACGACAACGAGCGGCGCCAAATGCCCGAAGCCCACGCCACGACGCGCGATGGTTATCGTTCGGCAAAAATCCCAGGGTAAACCGAATCTGACGAATCGCAGAAGTGCCTGCAAAGCAGGGGCTTTTTGAATTTCCCGCGCGGGATGCGCGTCGCCGCGTTTACGTCTGCTTCATCGCGATACTTAAACTGCCATTCAAATTTGCCCGCCATGATCGCCTCCAACAAGCCGGCAAACGGCATGGGATGAGTTGAACGATTATCTGGACGGGAGCCGCGCTCGGGGAACGAAGCGGCATAAGAAAAAGGGGATGCGTTATGTTTCAGGGTACTTTCGATCTGGAGACGGCGACGCCGATCGACGCCAGCGCACTGTCGGACGTGCTGTTCGAGCGGGGGATCTATTGGGCGAGCGGCCGCTCCGGCCTCGTCGATCTGGTCGCCGCGCATAAATGGTTCAACCTCGCCGCCCTGAAGGGCCGCAAGGACGCCGTGACGCTGCGCCAGGAAGTCGCCGGGCAGATGTCGGACGCCGAGATCTCGTCCGCGCAGCGCGACGCGAGGGCCTGGATCTCCGCCCACTAGTCTAAACGTAGGCGTGCTTCGGAACCCACGGTTTCACGGGTCAGCCGTTTTCCGTGCCGGCGGAGTTCCGGCATCTTGAGTCAAGGCCTGGGCCGGGGAGGCGGTGTCGATATCGCCTTCGCATTGGCGGATACGGCGATCCCCCCATGTCAGCGCACACACATAAGACGAATCGGACTGAACTCAGCCGCGCAGATCCTTGCGTCGGGCTTTCGCACCCGTCGCCGCTCAGAGAACGCTCGGACCTGATTCTGCTGCTGGGTGGCGGAGAGGGAGGGATTCGAACCCTCGATACAGCTTGAGACCGTATGACGCTTTAGCAAAGCGTTGCCTTCAGCCACTCGGCCACCTCTCCGGTGCGAGCCTTATGCATCTAATTGCTTGGGCCGGTCAATTTGGAAGCGTGTGTTTTCGCTCGAATATTCCCAGCGATTTTCAAAACATGCAGTTTGCTCTCCGGGCGAGAGCGTAAAGCCGGCCCGATCCCGATAATTCGCGCCTTCTATAATGAGTGCCCGCCGCGCGCGGTGGCCATCGCCGTGACCGGGCTTGCGCCAGCTTGGAAGCCCCGGCAGCGGCGGATGCCTTCTCCTTGAGTCTCCTTCTGATTCCACGATTCGAGCCCGCCAAAAGCCCGTTCAGGCCAAGGCCTCACCTCGGGCGTCTCCCACCGGGAACTTTGGCGGCAGATGGAACCGAAGAAAAAATACAAACAAAAACAATGTGTTGCGAGGGCGTTTCGATCACATCTGCGTGTTATTTGTGCAACACCCTTCGGAAAACGAGCCTGGTTGGCCCGTTTCGGAGCGTTCTTTTGTTGTGTGTGCAAGGACGTTCGGTAATTGTCACTGAGCGACGGAGGGGGGCATCCCGAGGTCGTCCCGGTTTAGGTGGTTCGCTTAAGTCCCTCGCGTTAGCGGGTGTGTCCGAAAGCGCGAAGCGGCTAAGCGGTGAAGTTAAGGGACAAGGGAACCAACCTTAGGGTGTCTTCACCCAGCGGATCCGGAACCTTCCCTATAGAGCAAACTTGGAGGTTTGACATGAAGTTGGTTAAGAGCCTTTTGCTCGGTTCAGCGGCGGGTTTGATCGCCGTTGGCGGAGCGCAGGCAGCCGATCTCCCCGTGAAGGCCAAAGCGGTCGAATACGTGAAGATCTGCTCCCTGTACGGAGCCGGATTCTACTACATCCCGGGCACCGATACCTGCATCAAGCTGGGCGGCTACCTGCGTGCTGAAGTCGCGCTGGGCAGCAACAGCGTCTACGGTCCGGCCAACGGTGCTCCCGCCGGTGCGCACAACCGTACGAGCAACTACTACACCATGCGCGCTCGTGAAGATCTCAACATCGACACGCGCACCGCGACCGAGTACGGCGTCGTCCGCACCTTCTTCGATGCGACGTTCTCCTGGACCACCGGCGGCTACGTCGGCACGGGCTCCGGCACGGGCGTGACCGGTTACACCGGTACGACGGCTGGCACGACCACCATCAATCCGACGGACGGCGGTACCTCGGGCGGTTCGCTCGGCGTGTACTACGCCTTTATCCAGTTCGCCGGCTTCACCATGGGTAAGGCCGTGTCGCAGTTCGACGCGCCCTGGACCAACTATCCCGGCAACAACTTCGACGGTCTCGTCGGCGGTTCCGGCACGGTCACTGGTGTGAACCAGTTCACCTACACCGCGGACTTCGGTCAGGGCGTCACTGCGTCGTTCTCGGCTGAAGACGCAACGGCCTATTATCAGGCCGGCAACCTGAACCTGCTCGGCGCAACTGCTGCGTCCATGGTTGGTGGGTCGTATGGCTCCAACGCCATCGGCGGCTCGCGTTCGCCGAATCTCGTCGGTATGGTCCGTGTCGACCAGGCTTGGGGTCTCTTCCAGGCGTCGGTCGCTGCGCATGACAACCACGTTGCCTACTACGGCGCGACCGAGCCGACTGGTCACCCCGACGACAAGTGGGGTTGGGCGGTTCAGCTCGCTCTGTCGATCAAGAACATCCCGACTGGTGCGGGTGACGTGATCAACATTTCGGGCGTCTACACCGACGGTGCCACCCGCTACAACTTCCAGAACCTCGCGGGCAGCTCCTACCAGATGTACGGTAGCTCGGGCATCGCCTACCAGAGCGTCGGCTTCGCCAATGCTCCGGACACCGTCTTCACGACTGGCGGTCAGGAAACCGTCAAGACCTGGGGCTTCCGTGGTGCCTACACCCACAACTGGGATCCCTACTGGAACACCGCGCTCTACGGTGCCTACGCTCAGGCGCAGTTCGGTTCGCTCGCCAAGACCACGCTCTGCGGCGCTGGTGGTGCGGGTGGCGTGTTCGGCGGTCTGGCCGGTGTTACGGGTTGCAACCCGGACTTCGCCATCGGCCAGATCGGTTTGATCACCCGCTGGACTCCGGTCAAGAACCTGACGTTCTCGGCTGACCTCAACTGGACCCATCTGGACCAGAAGTACGCCGGTACTGCCGTCCTCAGCCCGGCTGCCAACACGGCAAAGCCGACCGCTGTGTACGAGCTGAAGGATCAGGACAGCATCACCTTGCTGCTCCGCGCTCAGCGCAACTGGTAAGTTTGGTCTAACGACCTGACAGAGAGCCCCGGCGGGAAACCGCCGGGGCTCTTTTTGAGTATCTTCGGGTGCTGAGGCGATCACCAGCGGGGGCGTATGATCATCTTCCCCTTCGGCTTCTTCATCCTGGATGAAAAGGCACCGGTCTATGTCGGCAACGACCTCAGAGCCCAGACCATCGTGCGCGCGTGGCTGGAAGCAAATCCAGACAAGGTTCGGTTGGCCTTCGATGCGGTGGGACCTGCCCGGGTGCTGACCAGGTTCCTCGGCTGGGATGAAAGCCCGCGTTCCAGCAGCATGGATCCTGAGCCCATGCTGTTCGAATCCAGCTCGGATGGCATCCCCGAAATTGCCGAGCGACGCCTGTATCGCAACTACCACGCTGCGCTGGCCGGACACGCTGAACTCGTTGAAATCGTCAAAGCCCGATTGCGCGGAGGGTGCTGATCGCAGCCGGCCTCCAGTTCAACTCTTGCTCGTCGTCGGCCCAGTTGCGGGCAGATCGGTGCTCTGGCCAGGCGATAGCGCGCCGAGGAGTCCGGGACGCCCTTACTCCACGCTACCTGCGCCGCGGCGCAGGTCAGCCTCGATCTGGAGCCGCGTGCCGCCGCCGAAGCGGGCGCGGTAGACCTGAAGGTTCTCCATGATCCGCTGCACGTAGTTGCGCGTCTCGGAGAATGGAATGAGCTCGACCCAGTCGACGGCATCGACCTTGGGGTCGCGCGGATCGCCGTAGCGGTCGACCCACTTCCTCACGCTGCCGCGGCCGGCGTTGTAGGCGGCAAACGTCATGATGTAGGAGCCGCGATAGTCCTCGAGCAGTCCGCCGAGTTCGGCCGAGCCGAGCGTGGCATTGTAGACCGAATCGTTCTTCAGCCGTCCCAGATCGTAGGTCGCGCCGTGCCGCTTGCAGACATAACGCGCGGCATCCGGCGTCACCTGCATCAGGCCGTAGGCCTGCGCCGGCGAGACCACGCGGGGATTGAACGCGCTTTCCTGTCGCGCAATGGCGTAGACGATGCTGCGCTCGACCTCGGGGCCGATCGGGGTGAACTGCGGAATGCCGTTGACGGGATAGGCGTAGAAGTCGAACGGCAGGCCGCGGTTGAGTGCAGCCTTGCCGACCAGCAGCATCCCGCGCGCGTCGCCGTAGCGCTGGGCGAGCTCGCCGAGGCCGGTGAGGGCTTCGGGATCGCCGTTCTCGCCCATGTCGGCAAGCATCGGCACCGCCATCTCGCGCTCGTCGAGTTCGTAGAGCAGTTGCGCCGCGCGCACGATCTCGAGCCGCTCGGCGCCGCGGCCGCGCGGCTGGCTGTTGAGCTCGATCTGCGGCAGGCCGAGCTTGGCGCGCGCGAGCTGGCCGTAATAGCTGGTGGATTGCTCCGCCGCCCTTGCATAGGCGTTGCGGGCCTCCTGCTGGCGGCCCGCCGCTTCCGCCGCGCGGCCCTGCCAATAGCCGGCGCGCGCCAGCGCGGTCGGGTTGACGCTGCCGACGCCGATCCGGGCGAAATGCTGCGCGGCCGCTGCGGGATCGTTGAGGAAGCGCAGCGCGATCCAGCCCGCGGTGAATTCCTGCTCGGTCTTGTAGATGTCGCGCGAGGGCAGGGCCGCATCGCGCGCGATCAGATAGGCGCTGCGGAATTCCTCGGTGTCGATCATCTTGCGCGCCAGCAGGCGCCGCTCGATCCACCATTCGTCGAGATTGTAGAGCCGGTTCGGATCCTTCGGCGCCGACAGCATGAGCTGGGCGGCCTCGGCAAACTTCTCCTCGCGGCGCAGGAGCTGGATCTTGCTGAACATGAAGCCGGGATCGCTGTGCAGCTCGCGCGGCACGGCCTCCAGCAGCGCACGCGCGTTCGGCGCTTTCTTGAGGGAAGCGATGCGGGCCTTGGCGAGCGCGACGTAGCCGGCGCCGAGACGTTTTGCGGCGCGCAGCGCGGCCTCGTTCTCGCTGCCGTAGAGCAGCGTGTCCATCCGCGCCTTCTGGTCGCCCGGCGTCAGCAACGCGCCGAACTGCTCGAGCGCGTTGTTCTCGGTATCCTCCGACATCGGATCGCTGCGCCAGGCATCGCGCACCAACCGCTCGGCATTGGCGCGGTCGCCGCGCGCCAGCATCGCCTTGGCGAGCGCGAAACGGCCCTTGGCGGACACGGGAGATTCGTTCTCGAACCACGACCACGCCACCTGATCGTCGCGTCTGTCGTCCCACATCGCAGCTTCGAGGCGGCGGCGCAGGAAGGTCTGCGACGGCCAGCTCGGATTGGCGGACAGGAAGGCGCGGTAACGCTCCACGGTCGCGCCATTGTCCTCGCTGCGCAGGATGATCCACTCCGCGAGCTTTCGCGCGACCGGATCCGAAATCGAGGCCGCATAGTTGGTGGCGTCGCCGGCCTTGCGCTTGCGCACGAGCTCGATGACGGTCTCCAGCGTGTCCTTGTCGGCTTGCGACGTCGACGAGGTCGCAGCGACAGCAGCCGGCGTCACCGGTTTGTGCGGCGCGGCGTGCTGGCGGGTCGCAGGTGCAAGCACGGGAGCGGCGAGCGGTTTGGCGGGGGCAGGGGCGGTCGGTCTGACGGTGGCCGTCGCGGCGGGCGCAGGTGCGGCTTTGGGCGATGAATTGTGGGCCGGTGTTGATTTTGGCGCAGGGACCGCTGCGGCAGCCTTGGGTGCGTCAGCCTTGGGTGCGCCAGCCTTGGGAGCGGCAAGTTTGGGTGCGGCAGGTTTGGGCTTGTCCTTCGCGGGCTCTTTGCCGGCGCTCTTGCTTGCACCCTTGCTTGCATCCTTGACGGGTTTCTTCGCGGCGTCCTTGGCTGGGGCGCTTGCGCCCTTGGTCGCGCCCTTGGCCGCGTCCTTCGCCGTTTCCTTGCCGGTTCCCTTCGTGGAGCCCTTTGCCGCATCCTTGGCAGCTGGCTTTGCGGTCTCCTTGGCCGCTTCCGCGGTCGTCTCGTTGGACTTGGCCAGGGCGGCGCAGCCGGCCGACAGCCCTGCCACCAGGCTCACAACCAGACCCGCGGATCGCCATACGGCACGAGGAAAAGAGGTCACGGCGTTTCGTCGCCCCGAATCAGTCAATTGGCTCAAGACCTATCTGTACAAGATCTGGCTGTATTTGATTGAATATGCGGACAAAATACCAACAGCCGCTTACCTCGGACCGGTTTGCACCAGCACCGCGGCAAAATCGCGGCCTAAACGGTGAGTCACACGGCCGCGGCCCTTTTACCGCCTGATTAGACCCGGTATGAATGGGACTTGCTCACAAGATTGCCGCGTACGGAGGAAGTCCATGGCTGCCAAGACGAAATTCCGGGGGTCGTTCACCGCCTTGGTCACGCCGTTCAAGAACGGCTCGCTGGACGAGGCGGCTTTCCGTTCCCTCGTCAATTGGCAGATCTCGGAGGGCACCAACGGGCTCGTCCCGGTCGGCACCACAGGCGAGAGCCCGACGCTCAGCCACGACGAGCACAAAAAGGTCGTCGAATGGTGCATCGCTGAAGCCAAGGGCCGCGTGCCCGTGATTGCGGGGGCAGGCTCCAATTCCACCAAGGAAGCGATCGAACTCGCCCAACACGCCGAGAAGGCGGGCGCGGACGCCGTGCTGGTCGTGACGCCATATTACAACAAGCCGACCCAGGAGGGCATGTACCAGCACTTCAAGGCGATCAACGATGCGATCGGGATTCCGATCATCATCTACAACATCCCGCCCCGCTCGGTGATCGACATGTCGGTCGACACCATGGCGCGGCTGTGGGAGCTGAAGAACATCGCCGGCGTCAAGGACGCCACTGCCAGCATGGTGCGCGTGTCGCAGCAGCGCGCCGCCATGGGCGAGGATTTCAACCAGCTCTCCGGCGAGGACGCGACCATTATCGGCTACATGGCGCATGGCGGCCACGGCTGCATCTCGGTGACCTCGAACGTCGCGCCGCGGCTGTGCTCGGAGTTCCAGGCCGCCTGGGCGAAGGGCGATACCAAGGCGGCGCTCGCAATCCACGACAAGCTGATGCCGCTGCACAACAATCTCTTCATCGAGAGCAATCCGGCTCCGATCAAGTACGCGATGTCGTTGCTCGGCAAGCTGGACGAAACGCTGCGGCTGCCGATGGTGCCGGTGTCCGAGCCGACGCGCGTTGCCGTGCGCAGCGCCATGGTCCATGCTGGCCTGATCAACTGATACGCCAGCTGCCGGGGAGCCCGTCATGAGCGCGATCGAGGAAAAGGGCACGCGGATGCTCAAGGAATTCCGCGAGTTCGCCGTGAAGGGCAACGTCGTCGACCTCGCGGTCGGCGTCATCATCGGCGCGGCCTTCGGCGCCATCGTCACGTCGCTCGTCGGCGACATCATCATGCCGTTGATTGGTGCGATCACCGGCGGTCTCGACTTCTCGAACTACTTCACCCCCTTGTCCAAGGCGGTCACCGCCACCAACTTAGCTGATGCGAAAAAGCAGGGCGCCGTACTTGCCTGGGGCAGCTTCCTCACGCTGACGATCAACTTCGTCATCATTGCCTTCGTGCTGTTCCTGGTGATCCGCGGCATCAATACGCTGAAGCGCAAGGAGGAGGCCGCGCCCTCCACTCCGCCGAAGCCGTCGGCCGAAGTCGAGTTGCTGACCGAGATCCGCGATCTCCTCAGGAAGCCCTGAGGCGTCGCTTCATCCGAACTGTTAGCGTCCACGTGCATCCTGCTCAGGTTTGTTTGCCAGGTTTTGACAAGTTATGGCCGAGAAGAACGAACGTCCTATCAAGGTCATGGCGGAAAACCGCAAGGCCCGCTTCAACTACGCCATCGAGGATACGATCGAGGCGGGCATTGCGCTGACCGGCACCGAGGTCAAGTCGATCCGCAACGGCAAGAGCACGATCGCGGAATCCTATGCCGATTCCAAGAACGGCGAGATCTGGCTGATCAACGCCACCATCCCCGAATATCTCCAGGGCAACCGCTTCAATCACGAGCCCAAGCGGCCGCGGAAGCTGCTGCTCCATCGCCGGCAGATCAACAAGCTGATGGGTGCGGTCGATCGCGAGGGCATGACGCTGATTCCGCTCAAGCTCTATTTCAACGAGAGAGGTCGCGCCAAATTGCAGCTTGCGGTTGCAAAAGGCAAGAAGCTGCACGACAAGCGCGAGACCGAGAAGAAGCGCGACTGGAGCCGGGAGAAGGGCCGGCTGATGCGGGCGAGGGGATAACGAGATGAATCAACGGAATCTGCTCGAGGTCGATTGGAGCCAGATTCCCGCGCCCGCCGATGACGGCGGTGCGGCGCATCTCAAAGGCATGGCGCTGCCGGCGATCAGCCTGCTCGCGACCGACGATACCTCCCTGACGCTGTCGGCGCTGCGCGGCCGGACCGTGGTGTTCGCCTATCCGCGGACCGGCGAGCCCGGCAAGATCGCGCTGGTCGACGATTGGGACATGATCCCGGGTGCACGCGGTTGTACGCCGCAGACTTGCGCGTTTCGCGATCTGTTCGCCGAGCTGAAGGCCGCCGGCGCCTCACACGTGTTCGGTCTGTCGACCCAGAGCAATGCCTACCAGACCGAGATGGCCTCGCGGCTGCATCTGCCATTCCCCGTGCTGTCGGACGAGAAGCTGGCGCTGACGCACGCGCTCAATCTGCCGACCATGGAGGTCGCGGGCCTGACCTTGATCAAGCGCCTCGCGTTGATCATCGACGACGCCAGGATCACGCATGTGTTCTATCCGGTGTTTCCACCCGACCGGAATGCCGGCGATGTGCTGGACTGGCTGAAGGCCAACCCCGCCAAGGATTCCGCCAAGGCCTAGTCGAGGTCGGCCTTGATCCTGGCGAACACGCTGCGGAACATGTCCGTCGTCAGCACGCGCGTGTTCGTGTTGTAGCGCGAGCAGTGATAGCTGTCGTAGAGCCTGAACGCGCCGGCCTGATGCACCGAGCCATGGCCGAAGGGGGCCTGCGAAGCCTTCAGCTTCAGCGGCTTGAGCACGCTGTCGTGCGCAATCCGCCCGAGCGCGACGATCGCGCGCAGCTTCGGCATGGCCTCGAGATTCGCGACGAGAAACTGGCGGCAGGTGTTGATCTCGACCGGCAGCGGCTTGTTCTGCGGCGGCACGCAATGCACGGCATTGGCGATGCGGCAGTCGACCAGCTTGAGGCCGTCGTCCGGGCGCGCCTGATAAGTGCCCGTGGCGAAGCCGAATTCGAGCAGCGTGGCGTAGAGGAGATCACCCGCATAGTCGCCGGTGAACGGTCGTCCCGTGCGGTTGGCGCCCTGCATCCCCGGCGCGAGGCCGACGATCAGGAGGCGCGCCTTGATATCGCCGAAGGGCGGCACGGGCGCATTGTGCCACAACGGCTCGCGCGCGCGGTTCGCCTCGCGAAAGGCGACCAGGCGCGGGCAGAGCGGACAGTCACGGTCGGGGACGAGGGTGGGGGAGGCCTGGTGGCTTAACCGGGCCGCCTTACTCCTCGAAGTCGTCATCGCCCCTCGCCGGCGCCATCGTGGTTGCGCGCTGGAGGAACTGCGGGGCGTGGTGGCGTGCCTCGCGGTCGCCGCGGTCACGCGGGGCAGGGCGTTCGGAAGGATCGCGGCCGAGCTTGGATTGCAGCTCGACGAGATCGGTAAAGACGTCGGCCTGGCGGCGCAGCTCGTCGGCGATCATCGGCGGCTGGCTCGCGATGGTGGAGATCACGGTGACCCGCACGCCGCGGCGCTGGACGGCCTCGACCAGGGAGCGGAAGTCGCCGTCACCCGAGAACAGCACCATCTGGTCGATGTGCTCGGCCAGCTCCATGGCGTCCACGGCGAGCTCGATGTCCATGTTGCCCTTGACCTTGCGGCGGCCGGAGGCGTCGATGAACTCCTTGGTCGCCTTGGTGACGACGGTGTAGCCGTTGTAGTCCAGCCAGTCGATCAGCGGACGGATCGAGGAGTATTCCTGATCCTCGATGATCGCGGTGTAGTAGAACGCCCGCAACAGCGTCCCGCGGCTCTGAAATTCCTTCAGCAGGCGCTTGTAGTCGATGTCGAAGCCCAGAGTTTTCGCCGTTGCGTAGAGATTGGCTCCGTCGATGAAGAGCGCGATCTTGTCGGTAGAGGAAGGTGACATTCAGTTTGCTCGCGTAGAGTTCGTGATTAATCGTTTATTGTTGGCGCACGGCAGTAAGCCGCGCACTTCAGAGTGCCGCCGAAACCGCAAATCCGGAGAAGCCGGTGCAATCAAGGTATAGTTATGACGGACTTTCATACACCCGGCGCCGCCTTCCATGGCAGCCCGGGAAACCACCCATCCCAGCCCCAATGTGGGGGTAGCAGAGCCGTTTGGCGAGGCCAAATCACAAATTGGCCTTGCGAAACCGCCCCGGCCCCTATAACTAGCCCCGATCATCCACATATTTCGTCCCACCCACAACGGAGCGACTGTCCATGGCTCGCGTCACCGTAGAAGATTGTATCGACAAGGTCGACAACCGGTTTGACCTGGTCCTGCTGGCCGCCCACCGTGCCCGCATGATCTCGTCCGGTTCACAACTAACGGTTGACCGCGATAACGACAAGAACCCTGTTGTGTCTTTGCGCGAAATTGCTGACACGACCATTTCGCCGGAGGACCTCCGCGAGGAGCTGGTGCACTCGCTCCAGAAGTTCGTCGAGGTTGACGAGCCCGAGCCCGACACCGTGCCGTTGATCGGTTCCGCCGGCGCCAGCGTCGATGCGGACGATACCGAAGTCGCTGTTGAGCGCATGACCGAAGAGGAGCTCCTGAAGGGCCTCGAGGGCCTCGCGCCGCCGGAAGAGCAGCCCGAGGAGGACGAGTAAATCGTCCATCGCAGTCGTCGACTTCTTGTGATCTTATCAAAGGCCCGAACCCGCGTTCGGGCCTTTGCTTTTGTTGGCGTTTTCGTGGTTACCATAGCGTTGCCGGTTCGCGCTCTGCACCTTTCACCGAATTGATCGGACGCGCGCGCGATCGGAGCTAAGATGTATGCAACGGGCCGTCTCATGGTCCGTTTGAAGGCAGGACAGAATGGTGTATCGGCGCCGGAGACCAACGCAGATGATGGCCGCAACCGAGATCGGTTGCCGTGGCCCCGACTGCGCCGGTGGCTCGCCCGGCCAAGCCGCGTGCGCGCATGATGCGTCAATATGACCTCGTCGAGCGCGTCCGGTCCTACAATCCGAATACCAACGAAGACCTGCTGAACCGCGCCTATGTCTACGCCATGAAGGCGCATGGTTCGCAGACCCGCGCCTCGGGCGATCCGTATTTCTCGCACCCGCTCGAAGTGGCGGCGATTCTCACCGACCTGAAGCTCGACGACGCCACCATCGTGGCTGCGCTGCTGCACGACACGATCGAGGACACCGAGGCGACCCGGGCCGAGATCGATCAGATCTTCGGCCCCGAGATCGGCGCGCTGGTCGAGGGCCTGACCAAGCTGAAGCGGCTGGAGCTGGTGTCGCGCGAGGCCAAGCAGGCCGAGAACCTGCGCAAATTGTTGCTGGCCATTGCCGACGATGTTCGCGTGCTTCTGGTCAAGCTTGCCGACCGCCTGCACAACATGCGCACCCTGGATTTCGTGCCGACGGAATCGCGCCGCCGCATCGCCGAGGAGACGCTCGATATCTATGCGCCGCTGGCCGGGCGCATGGGCATGCAGGAGATGCGCGAGGAGCTGGAGGATTTGTCCTTCCGCACGCTCGATCCCGAAGCCTACACGGTGGTGATGCAGCGCCTCGACGCGCTTGCCGAGCGCAACCGCAATCTGATCGGCGAGATCGAGGACCAGCTCTCCAACAATCTGCGCCACCGCGGCCTCGGTGCGCGGGTTTACGGCCGCCGCAAGAAGCCATTCTCGATCTGGACCAAGATGGAGCGCAAGTCGATCGGCTTCGAGCAGTTGTCCGACATCTTCGGCTTTCGCGTCGTCGTCAACGACATCGAGTCCTGCTATCGCGCGCTCGGCATCGTCCACACCACCTGGCCGGTCGTGCCGGGCCGCTTCAAGGACTACATCTCGACGCCGAAGCAGAACGACTACCGCTCGATCCACACCACCGTGATCGGTCCCGGCAACCAGCGCGTCGAGCTCCAGATCCGTACCGAGGCGATGGACCAGATTGCCGAGCGCGGCATCGCCGCGCACGCGTTCTACAAGGAAGGTGCGGGCTCGCCGACCGAATTCCTCAAGCGCGAGTCCACCGCGTTCGCCTGGCTGCGCCATACGATCGGCATCCTCTCCGAGAGCGCCAACCCCGAGGAATTCCTCGAGCACACCAAGCTCGAGCTATTCCACGACCAGGTGTTCTGCTTCACGCCGAAGGGCAAGCTGATCGCGCTGCCGCGCCATGCCAACGTGATCGACTTCGCCTATGCCGTGCATACCGACGTCGGCAACAGCGCGGTCGGTTGCAAGATCAACGGCAAGTTCGCGCCGCTGTCCTCGGAGCTGCAGAACGGCGACGAGGTCGAGGTGCTGACCTCTGAAGCGCAATCGGCGCCGCCCTCGGCCTGGGAGACACTCGCGGTCACCGGCAAGGCGCGGGCCGCGATCCGCCGCGCCACGCGCACCGCCGTGCGCGACCAATATGTCGGCCTCGGCCGGCGCATCGTGGAGCGCCTGTTCGAGCGCGCCAAGATCGAATACGCCGACGACAAGCTCAAGGGGCGCTGCCGCGGCTCGCGCGCACCTCGATCGAGGACGTCATGGCGGCGGTCGGACGTGGCGAGATCAAGGCCTCCCACGTCGCGCGCGCGATGTATCCCGACTACAAGGAGGAGCGCGTCGCGCGCTACGGCATCAAGAAGGGGCTCGCCGCCAAGCTCAGGGAAAAATCGTCCGAGCCTCCGCGCAGCCCGGTTGCGATCCCGATCGGCGGCATCAATTCCGACCTGCCGGTGAAGTTCGCGCCGAACGGCGGCGCCGTGCCCGGCGACCGCATCGTCGGCATCGTCACGCCGGGCGAGGGCATCACGATCTACCCGATCCAGGCGCCGGCCCTGAAGGATTTCGAGGAAGAGCCGGAGCGCTGGCTCGACGTGCGCTGGGACATCGAGGACTCCGTGCCGCAGCGTTTCCCGGCCCGGATCAGGGTCGAGAACGTCAACGAGCCCGGCGCGCTGGCGCAGATCGCGACCGTGATCGCCGAGCATGACGGCAACATCGACAACATCAGCATGCAGCGCCGCTCGCCTGACTTCACGGAGACGACGATCGATCTCGAGGTCTACGATCTCAAGCATTTGAGCGCGATCCTCGCCCAGCTGCGCGCAAAGGCGGTCGTTGCCCGCGTCGAACGTGTTAATGGATAGACGCATCCCACATGCGTCTGCCCTCTGATTCCGTGAGTCCTGAAATGCCCGTTTCTCCGCTCCGCCTCGGCGTCAATGTCGACCATGTCGCGACCCTGCGTAATGCGCGCGGCGGCCGCAATCCTGATCCGGTGCGCGCGGCGCTGCTCGCGATCGAGGCCGGCGCCGACGGCATCACTGCCCATTTGCGTGAGGATCGCCGGCACATCCGCGACGAAGACATGGCGCGGCTCAAGGCCGAGATCTCCAAGCCGCTCAATTTCGAGATGGCGGCGACCGACGACATGATGCGGATCTCGCTCGCCACCAGGCCGCATGCGGTGTGCCTGGTGCCGGAGCGCCGGCAGGAAGTGACGACGGAAGGCGGGCTCGACGTTGTCGGCCAGCACAATGCGCTGGCGCCCTATATCGCGCGGCTGAACGATGCCGGCATCCGCGTCTCGCTGTTCATCTCCGCCGATCCCGCCCAGATCGAGACGGCGGCGCGGCTGCGCGCGCCCGTGATCGAGATCCACACCGGCGCCTGGTGCGACGCCGTGGTCGACGGCCATACCGGCAAGGCCGATGCGGAGTGGAAGCGGATCGTGGCGGGCGTGAAGCTGGCGAAGGCCGCCGGGCTCGAAGTGCACGCGGGGCACGGGCTGGACTACGCGACGGCGGAGACCATCGCGGCGCTGCCCGAGATCATGGAGCTGAACATCGGCTACTACATGATCGGCGAAGCGCTGTTCGTCGGTCTCGCGGAGACCGTGCGCAGCATGCGCGCGGCGATGGAGCGCGGCCGGAGCCGGGCATGATCATCGGCATCGGCTCCGACCTGATCGACATCACCCGCGTGGCCAAGGTGATCGAGCGCCATGGCGAGCGTTTCCTCGACCGCATCTTCACCGCGGCCGAGCGGGCCAAGGCGGAGCGCCGGGCCAAGAACGAGAAGATGGTGGTGGCGACCTACGCCAAGCGCTTTGCCGCCAAGGAGGCCTGCTCCAAGGCGCTCGGGACCGGCATCCGGCGCGGTGTCTGGTGGCGCGACATGGGCGTGGTCAACCTGCCGGGGGGCGGCCGACCATGCAATTGACGGGCGGGGCGCTCGCCCGGCTCCAGGCCCTGACGCCGGAGGGGTTCGAGGCGAGGATCGACCTGTCGATCACCGATGACTGGCCGCTGGCACAGGCGTTCGTCGTCATTTCCGCCGTGCCGCGGGCCGGGCCCTGACGATCAGCAGGCCATTTTATAATTCGCATTAGAGATCAATATCTTACGAAGTTTTGACGCGATCCTTGATTGCGTGGACCCCGACAACCGTCTAAAAGTCCGCCGACGCAAATCAGGCTGGGCGAATTCGGCTTTACGCCGGAATTGGCCCTCATTATCAGAATCAGGACAATCTCCTTGGGCCGCGAGCGATGGGCTGTTCGCGGGAGGAGGGCGCTCCGTGACCGCCGGCCGGAATTGAGAGAGCAATGAGCGTGACTTCGGGAACAAAAACTGAGAGCGGCGTCGGCGAGACCATCCGGGTCGTGATCCACGCTCTCCTGATCGCGCTGGTGATCCGCACGTTCCTGTTCCAGCCGTTCAACATTCCTTCCGGTTCGATGAAGGCGACGCTGCTGGTCGGCGACTATCTGTTCGTCTCGAAATATTCCTACGGCTACAGCCACTACTCGATCCCGTTCTCGCCGCCGCTGTTTTCGGGGCGGATCTGGGGCTCGGATCCGAACCGCGGCGACATCGTGGTGTTCCGGTTGCCGAAGGACGATTCCACCGACTACATCAAGCGCGTCATCGGCCTTCCCGGCGATCGCGTCCAGATGAAGGACGGGCTGCTCTACATCAACGACACCCCGGTCGAGCGGCAGCGCATGAGCGAGTTCGTCGGCGAGGATCCCTGCGGCTCCGAAGGCGGCGGCATCTCCCGGGTGAAGCGATGGAAGGAGACGCTGCCCAACGGCGTGTCCTATGAGACGCTGGATTGCGCCGACAACGGCTACATGGACAACACCAACGTCTACAACGTGCCGCCCGGTCATTTTTTCATGATGGGTGACAACCGCGACAACTCGACCGACAGCCGCTTCCTCGGCCAGGTCGGCTACGTGCCGCAGGAAAACCTGATCGGCCGTGCCCAGATGATCTTCTTCTCCATCGCCGAAGGCAAGCACGCCTGGATGTTCTGGCGCTGGCCGTGGGCAGTGCGCTGGAATCGCTTCTTCAAAATCGTCCGATGAAAGACGAAGCCAAGGACATCGCGAGCCAACCGATCGAGGCGCAAGCCGTCCCTGAGGGCGAAGCTGCATCGAAGACGCCTGCAAAGAAGAAGCGGGTACGCAAGGCCAAGGTCAAGGTTAAGGCGACTGACGCGAATGCGGCGGCTCGAGGCGCGCATTGGTTACAGCTTTGCGGATCCGAACCAGTTGATCCAGGCGATCACGCATGTCTCGGCGCTGAAGTCCGGGCGCAAGCGCGGCGACAGCTACCAGCGGCTCGAATTCCTCGGCGACCATGTGCTCGGGCTCGTCGTCTCCGACATGCTATATCATGCCTTCCCGAACGCCGACGAAGGCGAGCTGTCCAAGCGACTTGCCGAGCTCGTGCGCAAGGAAAGCTGCGCCGACGTCGCCAAGTCGCTCGGTCTGCTCGACGACATCAAGCTCGGTTCGGTCGGCACCGCCGCCGACGGACGTCTGCGCAAGTCCATCCTCGGCGACATCTGCGAGGCCGTGATCGGCGCCATCTTCCTCGACGGCGGCCACGCGGCGGCGTCCGACTTCGTCAAGCGTAACTGGACCGAGCGCATGCACAAGCCGCGGCGTCCGTTGCGCGATCCCAAGACCGTGCTGCAGGAATGGGCGCAAGGCAAGGGATTGCCGACGCCGGTCTATCGCGAGGTCGAGCGCACCGGCCCGCATCACGATCCGCAGTTCCGCGTCGCGGTGGACTTGCCGGGATTGGCGCCGGCCGAAGGCATTGGCGGCAGCAAGCGCGCGGCAGAGAAGGTGGCGGCCTCGGTGATGATCGAACGTGAAGGCGTTGGCGGCGGCAATGACGGCTGAAGCAAGCGGCGAGGCGCCCACTGCTACGCGCTGCGGCTTCGTCGCGCTCATTGGCGCGCCGAATGTCGGCAAATCCACGCTGGTCAACGCGCTGGTCGGGGCCAAGGTCACGATCGTTTCGCGCAAGGTTCAGACCACGCGCGCGCTGATCCGCGGCATCGTGATCGAGAACAACGCGCAGATCATCCTGGTCGACACGCCCGGCATCTTCTTGCCCAAGCGAAGGCTCGACCGCGCCATGGTCTCGACCGCCTGGAGCGGGGCGCATGATGCCGATCTCGTCTGTGTGCTGATCGATGCCAAGGCCGGTATCGACGAGGAGGCCGAGGCGATCCTCACCAAGGTCGCGAGCGTCAATCACGAGAAGATCCTGGTGATCAACAAGGTCGACCTAGTCCAGCGCGAGAAGCTGCTGGCGCTCGCGCAGGCCGCCAACGAGCGCATGGCCTTCGCCAAGACCTTCATGATCGCGGCGATCTCGGGCGACGGCGTCGACGACCTCAGGCAGACGCTTGCCGAGATGGTGCCGCCGGGCCCGTTCCTCTATCCCGAGGACCAGATGTCGGATGCGCCGATGCGTCAGCTGGCGGCCGAGATTACCCGCGAAAAGATCTATCGCAAGCTGCACCAGGAACTGCCCTACCAATCCACGGTCGAGACCGACAAGTGGGAGGAGCGCAAGGACAAGTCGGTGCGCATCGAGCAGACGATCTTCGTCGAGCGCGAGAGCCAGCGCAAGATCGTGCTCGGCGCAGGCGGCGCGACCATCAAGTCGATCGGCGCGGATTCGCGCAAGGAGATCGGCGAAATCCTGGGCGTGCCGGTGCATCTGTTCCTGTTCGTGAAGGTGCGCGAGAACTGGGGTGACGATCCCGATCGCTATCGCGAGATGGGCCTGGAATTTCCCAGGGAATAACCAAGAAAAGATCGGTCCCCGATGAGCGTACCCAGCAACGTCCGGCGCTTCGAAGCGCTGCTCTACGCATCGTTGATGCTGGATGCCCTTTCGGTCGCGGTGCAGGACCGCACGCCCAATCCCGACATGACAGAGCAGATGATCATGACGGCCACCTTGCTCGCCGGCTGCATGATCCTGCTGCTGGTCTACTTCGTCTGGCTGGCGGCGCATTGGCGCAAGAACTGGCCGCGCTGGGTGCTGGCGGCAGCCCTGGCGTTGTCGGTGATCTCGCTCGGACAGATCATCGGCGAGAAGGGGATGGAGCTCGACAGCGCCATCGAGATCGTCTCGTGCGTGCTGACGGCGATGGGCCTGTATTTCTCCTTCAGCGGGGATGCGAAGGGCTGGTTCAACGCGTGAGGTTTCGCGCGGTCCGGTAAATGCGCTACACTTGCTTCGATGGAATGGACCGACGAAGGCATCGTGCTGGGCGTGCGGCGGCATGGCGAGAGCAGCGCCATCGTCGAACTGCTGACCCGCGCGCACGGCCGGCATCTTGGGCTGGTCCGCGGCGGCGCCGGTTCGCGGATGCGGCCGCTGCTGCAACCCGGCAACAGCTTGAGTGTGGTTTGGCGGGCGCGGCTCGACGAGCATCTCGGCACCTATGCGATTGAAGGCCTGAAGCTGCGCGCGGCGACGCTGCTGGGGGCCTCCCACGGCGTTTACGGCGTCACTCATCTGGCCTCGATTGCGCGGTTGCTGCCGGAACGCGATCCGCACGAAGAGATGTTCGCGATGCTCGAACATTCGCTCGATGATTTCGACGACATCGGCAGCGCCGCCGTGCACGTGATCCATTTCGAGCTGGCGATGCTGGCCGAACTGGGCTTCGGGCTGGCGCTGGACAATTGTGCCGTGACCGGGGAGACCACGGACCTGATCTATGTCTCGCCGAAATCCGGTGGTGCTGTGTCACGCGGTGCGGGCGAGCCGTGGCGCGACCGCCTCTTGCGTCTGCCGCCGTTCCTGCGCCAGGGCGAGGTGCAGGGCGAACTTACCGATGAGGATCTGCAGGACGGCTTCCGGCTCACCGGCCTGTTCCTGCTGCGCCACGTGCTGGAGCCGCGCGGGCAGGGCCATTCCGACGCGCGAGCCGGCTTCATCAACGCCCTGACACGTCAGCAGGCCAAGGCGGCGCTTCCCGCGCCATGACGTCTCGGCGGCTCTGCCCTGTCATGGAACATGGCGCCACCGGGAACGAAAGCCGGCAGGTCGCGTTGGCCCGACAGGTTCCATCACGGGGACGGCCTAAATGTTGATCAGGGGATTTGCCTTGTCCGCGGCGCTGCTTGCGTTCGCCCCGGATGCCATGGCCGCAGAACCGCAAACCGGCGTGTTTCGCCGGGCGTCCTGCACCGTTGTGCGGTACTATGTGGCGAAATATTCCGCTGCCGCCGCAGAGACATGGGCGCGGTCCAAGGGCGCGACGGAGGCCGAGATCGAGGTGGCACGGCGTTGCCTGACCAATGCGCCTGTGACCGCGCAGGCCAAGAGCCAGCAGACCTTCACGGCCGGTTGGGCGGGTCAATAGAAGCCCACAGGGAACCAATCGATCCTTGCCCGATTCGCTTCCACGGTTTAACCGGGCGGCATGGGAAAACGAATCGTTCCGCCGGAAGAACCGGCCGAAATTCACGACGTGCCGCTGCGTGAAGCGCTGGAAGAGCGCTATCTTGCGTACGCGCTCTCGACCATCATGCACCGTGCGCTGCCGGACGCGCGCGACGGCCTGAAGCCGGTGCACCGGCGCATTCTCTACGGCATGCGACTGCTCAGGCTCGACCCCGGCACGGCCTTCAAGAAATCCGCCAAGATCGTCGGCGACGTGATGGGCTCGTTCCATCCGCATGGCGACCAGGCGATCTACGACGCCATGGTGCGCCTAGCGCAGGATTTCTCCTCGCGCTACCCGCTGGTCGACGGCCAGGGCAATTTCGGCAATATCGACGGCGATAATCCCGCCGCCTATCGTTACACCGAAGCGCGCATGACCGACGTCGCGCGGCTTCTGCTCGAGGGCATCGACGAGGACGGCGTTGAATTCCGTCCCAACTACGACGGCCAGTCCAAGGAGCCGGTGGTTCTGCCGGGCGGCTTCCCGAACCTGCTCGCAAACGGCGCGCAGGGTATCGCCGTCGGCATGGCGACCTCGATCCCGCCGCACAACGCCGCCGAGCTGTGCGACGCCGCGTTGCATCTGATCGAGAAGCCCGATGCGAAGTCGAAGGCGCTGTTGAAGTGGGTGAAGGGCCCGGACTTCCCGACCGGCGGCATCATCGTCGATTCCAAGCAGGCCATTGCGGAAGCCTACACGACCGGCCGCGGCTCGTTCCGCGTTCGCGCCCGGTGGGAGCAGGAAGAGGGCACGCGCGGCACTTGGGTCGTCGTCATCACCGAGATCCCTTTCCTGGTGCAGAAGTCGCGCCTCGTCGAGAAGATTGCCGAGTTGCTGGACCAGAAGAAGCTGCCGCTGGTCGGCGATGTCAGGGACGAGTCGGCCGAAGACGTCCGCCTCGTCATCGAGCCGAAGTCGAAGAACGTCGATCCTGCCCTGATGATGGAATCGTTGTTCCGGCTGACCGAGCTCGAAAACAAGATTCCGCTGAACCTCAACGTGCTGTTAAAGGGCCGCGTCCCCAAGGTGGTTGGCCTCGCGGAGTGCCTGCGCGAATGGCTCGACCATCTGCGCGACGTGCTGATCCGCCGGACCAATTATCGCAAGGTGCAGATCGAGAACCGGCTGGAAGTCCTCGGCGGGCTTCTGATCGCCTATCTCAACATCGACGAGGTGATCAGGATCATCCGCACCGAGGATGAGCCGAAGCCGGCGCTGATCAAGGCGTTCAAGCTCACCGAAGTTCAGGCTGAATCCATCCTCAACATGCGGCTCCGTTCGTTGCGCAAGCTCGAGGAGATGGAGATCCGCACCGAGGACAAGAATCTCCGCAACGAGCTTAAGGGCATCAACGCGGTGCTCGCATCCGAACCCGAGCAATGGAAGAAGGTCAGTGAGCAGGTCGGCAAGGTCCGCGACATGTTCGGGCCGAAGACGCCGCTCGGCAAGCGCCGCTCCACTTTTGCGGATGCGCCCGAGCACGATCTCGCGGCGATGGAGGAAGCCCTCGTCGAGCGCGAGCCGGTCACCGTGGTCGTGTCCGACAAGGGCTGGATCCGCACCATGAAGGGCCATGTCGAAGATCTCTCCGGCCTGACCTTCAAGCAGGACGACAAGCTCGGCTTCGCGTTCTTCGCGGAAACGACCTCGAAGCTGCTGCTGTTCGCGACCAACGGCAAATTCTACTCGCTCGATGTCGCCAAGCTGCCGGGCGGCCGCGGTCATGGCGAGCCCATCCGGCTGTTCATCGACCTCGAGCAGGAGGCCGCGCCCGTCGCCCTGTTCGTCAACAAGGGCGGGCGCAAATTCCTGGTCGCGAGCCACGAGGGCCAGGGCTTCGTCGTCAACGAGGACGATTGCGTCGGCACCACCAAGAAGGGCAAGCAGGTCCTCAACGTCGACATGCCGAACGAGGCGCGCGTGGTCACCGAGGTGATCGGTGACACCGTCGCGGTCATCGGCGAGAACCGCAAGATGCTGATCTTCCCGCTCGACCAGGTGCCGGAGATGGCGCGCGGCCGCGGCGTTCGCTTGCAGAAGTACAAGGACGGCGGCCTGTCCGACATCGCGGTGTTCGACGCCAAGGCGGGCCTGACCTGGAAGGACTCCGCGGGGCGCGAATTCTCCGCAACCATGAAGGAGCTCGCGGAGTGGAAAGGTAGCCGCGCCGACGCCGGGCGGCTGCCGCCGAAGGGTTTCCCGAAGTCGAACAAGTTCGGCAAGGTGATCGGGTAGGGGCTCTCTCGTGTCCCGGACGCGCTGCAACGCTCCTGCGGTGCTGCGCAGACCCGGCACCCACGCTGCAACACAGGTGTCATGCCCCGGCTTGACCGGGGCATCAGTACGCCGCGGCTTCTCGGTTCAATCACGCTCGTCTCTGGAATACTCGATCGCCCGGTCAAGGCCGGGCGATGACACCGAGCATGTGGTTCGCAAATGCGTGGCAGATAGTCGTGAGCGCATACGTGTCCCGGCCTTGCGGGCACGAACATTGCTTTTTGCTGGCGACCGTAACCGTGTCGTCAAAAAGGCAAGAAGAAACCAATGCTCAAACTCAAATCGTTTATTCCGGCGCTGCTCGGGCTCGCGATCGTCGCGGCGCCGGCGCATGCGGCGGGCAATCTCGTCGCGGTGCTGGAGGCGGAGATCGTCACGCTCGATCCGCATTTCTCGACCGCCTACATTACGCGCACGTTTGGCTACATGGTGTTCGACACGCTGTTCGCGAAGGACTCCAAGGGCGACATCAAGCCGCAGATGGTGCAGGACTGGAAGGTCTCGCCTGACGGGCTGACCTACAGCTTCACCCTGCGCGACGGGCTGAAGTGGCATGACGGCCAGCCGGTCACTGCAGCCGATTGCGTGGCTTCGCTGCGACGCTGGGGCACCCGCAGCGCGCTCGGCCGCCGCATCTTCGCGATCACGGCGTCGCTGGAGCCGACTGATGCGAAGACTTTCGTGCTGACGCTGAAGGAGCCGTCGGGTCTCGTCATCGACGCGCTCGGCAATCCCGTCAGCCCGGTCGCCTTCATGATGCCCGAGCGCATTGCCAAGACGCCGGGCGACCAGCGCATCACCGAGATCATCGGCTCCGGCCCGTTCGTCTACAGCAAGGCCGATCACCGTACCGGCGATCGCATGATCCTGAAGAAGTTCGCCGACTACGTGCCGCGTCCCGAGCCCGCCGACTTCCTCGCCGGCGGCAAGCGCGTCAACGTCGACACGCTCGAGATCCGCGTCATTCCCGACGGATCGACCGCGGCCTCCGCATTGCAGGCCGGCGAGATCGACTTCATGCAATACGCTCCGTTCGATCTGCTGCCGCAGTTGGAGAAGAACGCAAAGGTCAAGCTGGTGAACTTCACCGGCGGCAACATGTTTGCGGGCGCCTATCGCCTCAACGCTGCATCGAAGCCGTTCGACGATCCTGCGATCCGGCGTGTGCTGTGGAAGCTGGTCGATCAGCGCGAAGTGCTCGATGCGCTCGGGCTGGATGCCAAATACGCCACGCCCTGCGCCACGTTCTTCACTTGCGGCACTACCTACGAGAGCAAGGCCGGCACGGAAGCGGCCGCCAAGCCGTCGATCGAGGCGGCGAAGGCCGCGCTGAAGGCGACGAAATATGCCGGCGAGCCAGTCGTCGTCATGGAGGCCAACGATCTCGAAGCCCCGCGCGTCTCGGCGCAGGTGCTGGCCGAGCGGCTGAAGCAGGCCGGTTTCAACGTCGATCTTCAAGTGATGGACTGGGCGAGCGTGCTGGCTCGCCGCGCCAAGAAGGAAGGCTGGAGCGTCTATGGCGTTCACGCCGGCGGTTTCGACCTCGGCTCGCCGCTGACCAACGTCATGGTCGCCTTCAACTGCGCCGACTTCACCGGGTGGCAGTGCGATGCGCGCCTGACGCCGCTGGTGGAGGCCTTCGCCAAGGCGCCGGCCGAGGAGGACCGCAAGAAGATCGCCGGTGAGATCCAGAGCATCATGTACGATCAGGCGCCCGGAATTCCGTGGGGCCAGTTCGCCCAGCCGGCCGCCTATCGCGCCACCCTGAAGGGTCTGATACCGTCCGCCATCCCGGTGTTCTGGAACGTTGAGAAGTAATGCGATGTACGATGTCATTGTTGTCGGCGGCGGCTCTGCCGGCGCCGCTGTTGCCGCACGGCTCTCCGAGGATCCCGCACGCCGCGTCCTGCTGTTAGAGGCGGGCCTTGACTGGCGCGCCGACGAAGCGCCCTGGGAGGTCAGGACACCGAACCCGATCCCGATCATTCACAAGCGCGAATATCAGGAGAAGTGGCAGTGGCCGCACCTCCTGACGCGCCGGTGGCGGAGCAGGAGCCGCGCTTCTACTGGCGCGGCAAGGGGCTCGGCGGTTCATCGATGATGAACGGCCAGATCGCCATTCGCGGCGTCGCCGATGCCTTCGACGAATGGGCCGCCAATGGCTGCACCGGCTGGTCGGCGAAAGAGGTAATGCCGCTGTTCTCAGTGATCGAGGACGATTTCGAGTTCGGCGACGCCGACGGCCATGGACGCGGCGGCCCGCTGCCGGTCTATCGTGCTCCGCCGGAGACATGGGGCCCGATCGATCGCGGCCTGCGCGATGCGGCGCTGGCGAGTGGCTATCCCTGGTGCGACGACGTCAACGGCCCGGACGGCGAGGGCGTCGCCTGCTATCCCATCAACAGCCGCGACTTGCGCCGCATCACCACCAATGAGGGTTATCTCGAACCCGCGCGCGGGCGGGCCAATCTGGAGATCCGCGGCCATGCGCTGGTCGATCGCGTGCTGATCAGCGACGGCCGGGCGACCGGCCTGCGTGTCCACATCGAAGGGCAGGGCACCCAGGACATCAGTGCCCGCCAGATCGTGCTCTGCGCCGGTGCCATCCACAGTCCCGCGATCCTGCTGCGCTCGGGCGTCGGGCCGGCCGATGAGCTGAAGGCAATGGGGATCGCGGTCGAGCGCGACCTTCCGGTCGGCAAGCACTTCTTCGATCACCCGCTGTTTCGCGCGACCATTCAGCTCCACGACAATCTGCGGCCGACCGATCCGGACACCCGCCACACCAATTGCTGCGTGACCTATTCGTCCGGTCTCGCCAACGGCGGCAAGCGCGACATGATCCTGATCGCCTTCAACCACCGTGGCATCGGTGTATCCGGGGCGATCGGCGCCGGGCTGTTCAATGCGTATTCGCGTGGAACGCTGAAGCTGGCCTCGACCGACCCTGCGATCGATCCGATCGTCGACGAGAACATGCTGGCCGATCCCCGCGACATGTTGCGCATGATGGACGCGGTGAGGCGGCTCGCCGTGATCACCTCCCAGCCGGCGCTTTCAGGCATCGCTGACTGGATCAGGCTCACAGATACCGACTTGACGCTACCGCAGGCAGCCGCGTTGCCGGATCACGAGCTCGACGCGCTATTGCGCCGGGAAACCGGCGACATCCAGCATGCCGCCGGCAGCTGCCGCATGACCGGCGCTGGCGACGCCGACGGCGTGGTCAATCCGGACGGCACCGTGAAGGGCATCAGCGGCTTGCGGGTCGCCGACGCTTCGATCATACCGTCGGACTGCCGGGCCAACACGCATTTCACGACGGTGGTGATCGGCGAGGCGATCGCGCGGATGATGATGCGGTAGTTGGCACACGACGGTGTCATGCCACGGCTTGACCGGGGCATGGACCGTGATGTTCGTCTATGGCAGCAGCTTGCGCAGCGCGTCTGGGACCTTGGTGCTGCCGACCTCCGCTTCCTTTGTCTTGCCGCTCGCCTCGTCGACCTCGAATGCATAGACGAACGCGTCGGGGATGCGCTCCGCGACGCTATTGGGCCCGCCCTTCTCCAGCAAGGAATTCAGGGCATCCGCGGTCGAGGGATCAAGGTCTTCCATTTGGAAAACCTTGACCTTTGGCTTCATGCCGGCCATGGGGCCGCCATAGCGGGTCACTTTCAGCGCCATCGTGATCTCCCGGCCAAGCTCCAGAATGTCCGAGCCTAGCACGGCGCGTGCGCGGTTTCAGGTCTCAATCGTCAGCGTCCCGCGTGACGTCTTCCGCCATTTTGGGCCCGCGTCTTGCCCTTCGCGGCGTACGTTGCGATGACCGCCTTCTTGGCTTTCTCGGTTTCCTTGGCGGCCTTCTTGGCCACGGCGGAGGACCTTGATGGTCCGCATGCCAAGCGAAGCGATCGGACCGATCGGCTTCGTGATCACACCGACGTCGATCCAGGCCTGCGAGACCTTGAGCGCGGTCGCGTCATCGAAGAAGTCGCGGGCAACCGAGATGGTTTCATAGGCACATTTGGCAAAATCGGTGTCGCCCTTCAGCCGTTGGGTGAGCGTGGTGTACCAGATTTTCGCTGCGGTTTCCCATGCCGGTTTGCCGATCGCCAGGGCCGCAAGATAGAAAGCGTGGTTTGGAATTCCCGAATTATAATGGACGCCACCATAGTCGCCTTCGCGTGTGTTTGGCAGGTTCACGTAGTCTTTCATGTTGGCCGGTTGCGGATCATCGGGGTTGGCGGTCCCTGGCGCCTTCATCGAGCGCAAGGCGCCGCCGGCCAGCAGGAGCTTGTCACCGACCAACCAGTTCGCAGTCGCAGGATCGCTCTGTTTGTCGTGCCACTGGCGAATCACCACGCCGAAGACATCGGACATGGATTCGTTGAGAGCGCCCGATTGTCCCTCATAGGGCAGCCCGGCAGAGAACTGCGTCACGCCGTGGGTGAGCTCGTGCGCGACCACGTCGAGACATTGGGTCATTCGACCAAACAGGTCGCCGCCATCGCCATAGATCATCTGCTGACCGTTCCACAAGGCGTTGTCGAAACCGCTTCCATCCTCGCTGTAGTGCACGGACGACACCATCGTCATGCCACGCGAGTCGATGGAATTGCGGCCAAACAGCGTGTTGTAAAGTCCCAGGTCACGCCGGCGTAGTCGTAGGCCTCGTTGACGGCAACGTCGGACGTTTGCCGGTCATTCTCCTCGCGGACGAGTTTTCGCGTCAGATCGGCTGAACCCTTGCAATCGAAAATCCGCCGCACCTTCGTCCGTGCGGTGGCCGGCGCCGCGTTGGTCACATTGAGCGAGCGTGATAGCGCCGATCTCACCGTTCGCGCGCGGGCGGTCGCTTCGATCGTTGCGACGGCTCGTTCCCGGATTCTTGGATCGGGGCTCTCGGCGAGCTTCTTCAGCATGTAGGGCGGGACGATTGAGCAGAATGGACAATTTCGCATGAATGCCTCCGAATGATTAGTCGGCGACGTCACAGCGTCGCGGATGAACGGCCCGTCGGCCGATGATCAATTTCAAAATCAAGTGCCCCACAAAGGGGAGAAAAAGACAGGCAATTAGTAGTATGAATGAAACAATACAGCGAAGGGTTGATTTGCGCAATTGGGCGATTCAACGCTCCGAGCGAGTCCGTTTAGGACAGTGGAGCTGTCTCAAGGTCGTCCGGCTATCGTGATCAAACCGTCGCCGAGCTGGCGGTGAGTCACCCGCTCAGCTTGAACCCATGCGAGATATCTCCTGCCGTGGCATTTTCACGCTGTCGCAAGCGGATGGTGGGGGCGCAGGGAAGGCCGGGCGCCGGCTGGCACCCGAGTCCGTGCGCCGAAAAAATGCACACGGGGTGGACCACAGGTCTCGCCGGATCGCCCGGCCTTCCCTGCGCGAATGGTTTTAACGGTGTCCTTCGTGCTCTCCTCGGGGAGCGATGCACTATTGCCCCCGTCGCATCGCGGATGGCTGATGCACGTGCCCGGTCGGGCCGCCACATCACCGCAAGGCTTGACGCCAGCCTACGGGCGTCAGGACCACACGACTTCTCCGTCCGCGCACGTCCTCGCTGGGCCCCCGGAGGGTGGCGTGTGCTCGCCTCCAGGGCCATGCGAGGACGCCGTCAGCGTCGTGTCGTACGCGCGAAGGCCGTTGCTCACGGCCAAGGCCGCCCTGCAAAGACCGATCGCGCCCGACGCCGTCGCGTCCATCGCTGCCCAACCCGCGGTTCGTGACGATCGCGATCCGCCCCTTGTAACGGGCCAGGGTGTTTTGTGTGTACGACAAATCCGAATTTCGGTAAAGTGGAATATTTTTGCGGTCGGAGGTTGACATGCGAGGTGGAGAAATTGCGCGGGTGTATTGCCCGACGGGTCATGGTCGACGGGGGAGGTGACGGGCGTTCGAAGGTATAAGCGTCAGCTTCCGAGGGCAAAGCGGGAGGTATCGGATTGACCGTCATCGTCGGCTTTTGTGACCCTGAGCAGAAGTCGAAAACGGCCTAGTTGTGCCCTGGTCGAGTAAGTTCGCTAAATCATCGTACCCACCGCGTCTTGCATAGTCGGCGGCCGCAAAACGTCCGGCGCGAGCGGCCGGATCGGCCCCGAGTTGGAGCAGAAGCCTCACAATCCCCGTGTCGCCGTTGCGCGCCGCCACCATCAAAGCAGTCACGCCGTCCGCAGAATGATTAATATTGGCGCCGCCAGCGACTAGCGCCCTTACTGCCTCCTCGCATCCGCTCTGTGCCGCAAGCATCAGGCAACTTGAATCCCCTGCGCTCGTGATTGCGTCCGGGTCTGCGCCGGCCGCAATGAGCGCTTGGATCACTGGTACTTGATCTCCGACCGCCGCCCGTAAGCTCGCCCAAAGCAACGGAGTATAACCTTTCTTGTCTCGCAGGTCGGGCAACACGCCCGCATCTAGAAGACGTCGAACAGTTTCTATGTCTGCATCAAACGCGGCGCCATGGAGATGGGACATGAGAGCTCTCGCAGTAATCTTTGCCGCGATCATACCTCCGACTCGAAGAAATGTCGCCACGTGGCCCAAGGCCGACATGCAGACCTGTCGGCTTCAACGCCGCCTTCCGATAGCAACGCCAGCAGATGTCCTACCTAGATCACCCCTGCCAGCCGCAGCGCCACGCCCGCTGCGCAACTGCCCGCCAGCACCGTCAGCATCCCCAGCTTGAACCGGAAGATTGCAATCGCCGCCGCGATCGCCAGCAGCAGCGCCGGCACATCGACGCTGCTCAGCACCGGCCTATCGAAGTTCAGCGGGAACGCATGCACCGGCACGATTGCGCGAAACAGCGTGTGCAGCGCGAACCAGATCGAGAGATTGAGGATCACGCCGACCACGGCGGCGGTGATGGCGCTCAGCGCGCCGGCTAGGCCCGGGTTGCCGCGCAATCGTTCGATATAGGGCGCGCCGACGAAGATCCAGAGGAAGCAGGGCGTGAAGGTGACCCAGGTCGCGAGCAAGCCGCCGAGCGTTGCGGCGAGCATCGGCGACAAGGCGCCGTGATCGCGATAGGCCGCCATGAAGCCCACGAACTGGAGCACCATGATGAGCGGGCCGGGCGTGGTTTCGGCCATGCCGAGGCCGTCGAGCATCTCGTGCGGCTTCAGCCAATGATAATGCTCGACCGCCTGCTGGGCGACGTAGGCCAGCACGGCATAGGCGCCGCCGAAGGTGACCAGCGCCATCTTCGAGAAGAACAGTGCGATCTGGCTGAACACGCTGGCCTGCCCGAGGGCCAGAAGCAGCGCGATCACCGGCACCAGCCAGAGCGCCAGCCACAAGGCGCCGACCCGGATCGCGCGTCCGGCGTTGGGACGCACGTGCTCGGGCACGGCATCGCCGAGCATGCTGTCGATCACAGCGCCGCTGCCGCCGGGACCGTGACCGGAGGAGACAAATTCCGGGCGGCCGCTTCTTGCGCCGGCATAGCCGATCAGGCCTGCGGCGATGATGATGATCGGGAAGGGGACCGCGAAGAAGAAGATCGCGACGAAGGCGATCGCAGCGAGCGCGATCATGATGCGGTTCTTCAGCGCGCGCTTGCCGACCCGGAAGACCGCCTCGACGACGATGGCGAGTACGGCGGCCTTCAGGCCGAAGAATAAGGCCTCGACGAAGCCGACATTGCCGAAGGCGGCGTAGATGTAGCTCAGCCCCATGATGGCAATAATGCCGGGCAGGATGAACAGCCCGCCCGCCATCAGCCCGCCGGCGGTGCGGTGCATCAGCCAGCCGATATAGGTCGCAAGCTGTTGCGCCTCCGGTCCCGGAAGCAGCATGCAATAGTTCAGCGCATGCAGGAAACGGGCTTCGGAGATCCATTTCTTCTCCTCGACCAGAATCCGGTGCATCACCGCGATCTGGCCCGCGGGAGCCACCAAAACTCAGGCAGGCGACGCGGAGCCAGACGCGAAAGGCCTCGTTGAAGCTGATGCCGTGTCCGGCATCAGCTTCCGTTTGATCGACGCGGGTATCCATCACGATTTCACTTTGTTGGTCGGCCAGTTGTGGGTCTCGCCGGTGGCGTCGCGGCACCAGCGGTAGAAGGCGTCATAGAGCAACATGCCGGCCTCGAGCTGCGCGATGTCGTCATCGTACATCCGCGACAGCCCGAGCGAGGCCGCGAGCAGGCCGGGCGCTTCCGGCGCAAGGTCGAGGCCGCGCGGTATCGGCGCCACGCACCAGCGTTGCCAGCCGGAGCAGGGCCGGAGTGGCGATCCCGAACTCTTCAACCATGACGTCGAAGGTGCAGAGCTCGCCGCGGTGGCTCCAGAACACGTTCTCGACGTCGAAGGGGGCCGCGCCGAACCGTTCGCCGACGGCGACGACCTCGGACGGCGCGACGTACAGGAACACTGCGTTGGGATCGACGAAACGGCGGAGCAGCCATGGGCAGGCGATACGGTCCACCTTCGGCCGTGCCCGCGTCACCCAGACGGTGCGTCCCCTGGCATCGCGCGGCGGCAGTTTTGACGCGTCGATCAGCGGCAGCCCGGCGTCCTTCCAGCCTTCGAAGCCGCCCTCCAGCGTCTCGGCCTGCACGCCGAGCTGCCGCAGCCAGGCCGCCGTGCCCTGCGCGAGCTTTGCGCCGCGAAGGCAGGCGACGATGGCGGAGCGGCCAGAGAGCTCGCCGCCCCAATCGGAGACAGTGTCGTGGCTCAGCTTGATGGAGCCGGGGATCAGCCTGGGGTCGGCGGCAAAATCCTCGTCCGTGCGCACGTCGATCAGGACAGGGGCGTTGGCCGTGCCGATCAGCCGTGTCAATTTGTCGGATGATATGGTCGCGAATGTTGACATGATGCGTCCTCGCATAAACGAAACGGGACGCGATACTTGGGCATGTCGCCTCGTGGGGAGATCGCTCAAATCCCCATGGACGGCATTACAACGAAATCGTGCGGGCCTGTCAATTGCTGGTTCCGAAGGCGATGAGCGTTAGAAAGATCGGCTGCCGGGGCCTATATTGATCAGAGACATCTGTTCCCGGAGCCTGACCTGATGCATTCCCATTCCATCGAGCAATGGACCCATGACCACGCTTTCCTCGGCGACAGGCACGACGAGAACGAGCGGCGCACCTGGCTCGTCGTCGTCCTGACGCTGGTCATGATGATCGGAGAGATCGTCGCCGGCTCGCTGTTCGGCTCGATGGCGCTGCTGGCCGACGGCTGGCACATGGGCACGCATGCGGCGGCGCTCGGCATTGCCGCCTTCGCCTACCGCTTCGCGCGGCGGCACCTCGGCAATTCGCACTTCACCTTCGGCACCGGCAAGTTCGGCGATCTCGCGGCCTTCTCCAGCGCGATCATTCTCGGACTGATCGCGGTCGAGATCGCCTATGAGAGCGTGCTGCGGCTGTTCACCCCGGTGCCGATCGTCTACGGCGAGGCGATCGCGGTGGCCGTGCTCGGGCTCTGCGTCAACCTCGCCAGCGCGTGGCTGCTGCGGGGCAGCCACGACCATCATCACGGTCATGATCATGCGCATGACGACCACGACGATCATGACCACGACCATCACGGTCATCATCACCACCACCATCACGACAACAATCTTCGCGCGGCCTATGTCCACGTCATGGCGGATGCCGCGACCTCGGTGCTGGCGATCGTTGCGCTCGTCGTCGCAATGTATTCGGGATGGGTCTGGGCTGACCCTGCGGTCGGCCTGATCGGCAGCGCCGTGATCGCGAGCTGGGCGGTCGGCCTGATCAGGAATGCCGGCGCGGTGCTGCTCGATGTGCGCGCCGACGAAAAGCTGGAGCGGCTCATTCGCGCACGGATGGAAGCCGGCGACGACCGCGTCACCGACCTACATCTTTGGCAGATTGGCCCCGGTCATTATGCCGTGCTGCTCTCGGTGGTGTCGGACACGCCAAAGCAGCCTTCTGTCTACAAGCGGCGGCTCGCCGGCCTGAAACGACTGAGCCACGTCACGGTCGAGGTCGAGACGTGTCCGCATTGACGTGATGGCGAAGGCGGAATTCCGCGGCTTGGCTGCAGGCCCGGTCGGGGTCAGCTCTTCGGCGCGGTCACCGCGGGTGGGCTCGCGTCCGGGGCCTTCTTCGGCCGCAGCGAGCCGGCATAGAACGAGACCAGCCAGACCAGGATGATGGCGAGCAGATAGACGCCCCAGGCCTGCGGCGGCGTGGTCGCCCAGCGCAGGAGGCCTTTCAAGTCGCGGGGCGGGCGGTTGTCTTCGGTCATCGTTCACTTGTGCGCGAAAGCCGCGAGCCGGTCAATCGGGCCGCGGCCCGGCGCGGATCAGAAACAGGGCCGCCAGCGCCGACAGGCTGAGCGCGGATGAGACGATCAGCACCCTGGCCCCCATCACGTCGATCAGCAGGCCGAAGGCCAGCGGCGCCACGGCTTGCGCCATGCGGGCGGGAGCGCCGATGATGCCGAGGCGATAACCAAAGTCCTTCGGGCCGAAGATCGAGAGCGGCAGCGTGCCGCGCGCGATGGTCAGGATGCCATTGCCGGAGCCGTGGAACAGCGCAAACGCGCTCGCCGCGGCGCCGCCGAAGATCGCCACGACCACGGCGCCGAGCGGATGGGTGAGGCAGGCGAGCCGCGTCGACCACAGCGGATGGAAGCGGCTGAGGAAGCCGGCCTCGAGGATGCGCGCGCCGACCTGCGCCGGGCCGATCAGCGCGCCGGCGGCGATCGCCTCGACCGGTGTCGCGCCCATCGTCTCCAGGATGCGCGGGAAATGCGCGGCCATCGCGCCGGTGACGGTCCAGACCGCGGCGAAGACGAAGGCGAGCAGGATCATGGTGCGGTCGAGCGGGACGTGCGGCTTCTCCGCCAATGCTGCCGCCTGCTTCGCGCCCTTGATCGCCGGCAGCATGACAAAGTTCAGGGGCAGGCCGATCAGGATATTGGCGGCAGCCCAGGCGAAACAGGTGTCGCGCCAGCCGATATGGGACAGGCCCCAGGCGGTGAGCGGCCAGCCGACGGTCGAGGCAAAGCCCGCCATCAGCGTGATGCCGGTGATGGACCTGCGTGCCTTGGTGCCATAGATGCGGCCGAGCGCGGCGAAGGCAGCATCGTAGAGCCCCATCGCCATGCCGATGCCGAGCACGAGCCAGGCGATCGCCATCACCACCACGGATTGCGAGAGGCCGAGCAGCGCGAGGCCGGCTGCGATGATCAGGTTCGAGGCCGACAGCACCTGCCGTCCGCCGACGAGATCGATCCGCCGCCCGATGCGCGGGCCGAGCATCGCGGAGATCACGAGCGAAGCCGAGAACGCGCCGAAGATCCAGTTGGAGGAGACGCCGAGGTCGCGCGCCATGGGATCGGCGAGCAGGGCCGGCAGATAGTAACTGGAGGCCCAGGCCAGGGTCTGCGTGGTGCCGAGCGCGAGGATGATCGGAAGCTGGCGCTGGCTCATATGCCGGTGTTTCTGGTCGGCGGTGTCATCGGCCAGCATTTGCTGCCTGCGGCGCCGGTGCGTCAACAGCGCCTGCGGCATATTGGACCTGCTGCGGGCGGGCGCCTTGATGGCGCGCGGTTCGCGCGCGGCCTTTCGCTCGTCACGAATGCACGCCATAATAGCGCGCATGCAATTGACCTCGCGCCTTGCGCTGATGAACTGGCTGACCGGCCAGGGCCTTACGGGCCTGCCCGAAATCGAACTGCTGCGCGGCTTCTGCGAGCGCTGCCGCGCCGAAGGCCTGGAACTCTCGCGCGGGCTCGTCGTCATCGACACGCTGCATCCGATCTACGAGGGCCGCGGTTTCCGCTGGAGCGACCGTCCCAGCAACGAGAGCGACGCGTTCGAATACGGCTCGACCGCCGAAGGCGACGCCGCGCAGAGTTGGCGCCGTTCGGTGTTCTTCCACATGCTCGAGCACGGACAGGACGAGATGGTGATCGATCTCGCGGATGCGCCGTCGATGGATTTTTCGCAGATCGGCGAACTCGCCGAGAAAGGCCACACGCACTATCTCGCCTTCGTGCATCGCTTCGGCGAGAACGGCGCGCTCGGCCTGATGGACTGCCTCTACTCCTGCTGGACCACGCGCCGCCCTGATGGTTTCGGCGAGGACGAGCTTGCCGCGTTGCGCGATCTCGTGCCGGTGCTGGGGCTCGCGATCAAGTCGGCGCAGCAGATGGACATCGCGCGCACGCTCGGGCGCGTCTATCTCGGCCGCGATGCATCCGAACAGGTCTTGCGCGGGCGCATCTCGCGCGGCGTCACCGAGCGCATCAACGCCGTGCTCTGGTATTCGGATTTGCGCGGCTCGACCGGGATCAGCGAGAGCATCGGCCCGGACGAGATCATCCCGTTCCTCAACGACTATGCGCAGGCCGTGATCGACGCGATCCACGATGCCGGCGGCGACGTGCTAAAGCTGATCGGCGACGGCGTGCTGGCAATGTTCACGGCTGCAGACATGGCGGATGCCCGGCGCGCCGCGCTGCGGGCCGAGCACCTGTTCCGCCAGAATGTCGCGGCGCTGAACGCGCGGCGGGAGGCGGACGGCCGCCCCACCACGTCGGCCTATATCGGCCTGCATGTCGGCGAGGTCTTCTACGGCAATATCGGCAGCGAGGACCGGCTCGACTTCACGGTGGTGGGGCCGACCGTCAACGAAGTGAGCCGCATCGCCTCGATGAGCCGCTCGGTCGATCGCGAACTGCTGGCCTCGGCCGAGTTCTACAAGGGGCTCGACGCCGCCGGGCGCCGCTATCTCGTCTCCACGGGCCGCTTCGCGCTGCGCGGCATCGGCCGCGCCCAGGATCTCTACACGCTCGATCCCGAGGTCGACGCAAGCGAGCCGGTGACGGGGAGCTACGAGCGGTATCTCGCGAATTAGGGCCGGGCTTTTTCAACATACTCCGTCATTGCGAGCGCAGCGAAGCAATCCAGAATCTTGCCGTAGACGCAGTCTGGATTGCTTCGTCGCTACGCTCCTCGCAATGACGAGGTTGCGGTCAGCACCGCGCCGCCACTTCGTCTCCCACCATGGCCGGCTGCCGATCCAGCGCAACCGCTGGTGACAGCCAGATCACCAGCGCCTGCACGCCGAACACGGCCGCCGCGAGATAGAGGCACGCTTCCGCGCTCCAGACGCCGCCGACGATGGCGCCGAGGGCCGAGCCGAGCGGACGGGCGCCATAGCTCATGATGTTGATGGCGGAGACGCGCCCAAGCAGGCGCGGCGGTGTCACGGACTGGCGAAGCGTGGTGGTCGAGATCACCCACAGGATCGGTCCGACCCCGAGCAGGAAGAAGCTGAAGGCCGCGAGCCAGGGCGAGGGGACCAGCACCGTCAGCGCCATCACCAATGCGGCGACAAATCCCGTGACGGGGCCGAGGCCGACCACCGTTCCGAAGGCAATTCGCGTCATCACGCGCGTGGCCAACAGCGCGCCGATCACCATGCCGACACCGTACATCGTCAGCACGGTGCCGACGCCGGCGGCGGTCAGGCCGAGATGACGCACGGCATAGGGCACGAACACCGCGACCTGCAGGAACCAACCGGTATTGAAGATGAACTGGGTGATGAACACAGGCCGCAGCAACGGATGGTGAAACACAAAGGCCGCGCCTTCGCGAATATCCTGGAAGGGATGACGCCTCGGCGGGGGTGTCCGCGCGGGCTCGTAGATGCCGGAGAGCAGCACGACCGCAATGGCCGAGGAGCGCGGCGGCAAAGCCGAAGGCCGGGCTCGCTCCCCACCAGCCGACCAGCGCACCGCCGAGCGCAGGACCGCTGGCGAAGGCGATGGTGCGTGCAAGCTCGATCCGCGCATTGGCGACCGGCAGGAGGTCCGCGCTCACCAGCGACGGCACCAGCGCCGGTGCAGCCACGCTGTAGACGACGGTGCCGCATACCGCCGCAAAGCCGAGCAGCGCCAACAGCGGCAGATTGAGCGCGCCGAGCGCGAGCAGCAGCACGATGGCCGCGAGCGCCACCGCGCGGAGCGCCTCGGCGCCGGCCATCAGCGAGCGGCGGGAGATCCGGTCGGCCAGCAGGCCTGCCGGGATCGCGAACAGGACGAAGGGCAGGGTGAGCGCGGTCTGGAGCAGCCCGGTCTGGCCTTCGGCGACCCCCAGCGTCAGCACCGCGACGATGGGAGCCGCAGCCAGCGCGATCTGCTCGGCCGACTGCGCCGCCAGATTGGACCAGGCCAGGCGGCTGAATGTGTCGGGAAGGCGCGGGGGATTTGACATGGCTCATTTCCTGCAAAGTCGGATGGGCGCCACTATCCGCTACCAACCGCAGCAACCCACCCGCTTCCCGACAAGGCGGCGAAGAAGGATCGCGAGAGGAACCTGCGCGGCTAGATGCAGTTGCAAATGAGTTGCAATAAAGTTCGACTTCGGTATTCTTCCCCCCATGGATGCTCGATCGCCCGATTTGACCCAAAACCTTCCCCGAGATGCCGCCGGCTGGCGCACGGATGCGCCGACCACTAAGAGCCTTGCCGAGGTGAACGGATCGGTCGCGCTCCCGATTGCGGGCGTGTGGTGGCGCCGGCTGCTCGCTTTCGTCGGGCCGGGCTATCTGGTCTCGGTCGGCTACATGGATCCCGGCAACTGGGCGACCGACCTCGCCGGTGGGTCCAAGTTCGGGTACACGCTGCTCTCGGTCATCCTGCTCTCGAATTTGATGGCGATCCTGCTGCAGTCGCTGGCGGCGCGGCTCGGCATCGTCACCGACCGCGATCTCGCGCAGGCCTGCCGCGCGACGTACTCGCCGGCCACGAACTTCCTGCTCTGGCTCGCCTGCGAGGCGGCGATCATCGCCTGCGATCTCGCCGAAGTCATCGGCACCGCGATCGCGCTGAAACTGCTGTTCGGCATTCCCCTGATCGGCGGTGCGCTGATCGCCGCGCTGGATGCCTTCCTGCTGCTGCTCCTGATGAACCGCGGTTTCCGCTTCCTCGAAGCCTTCGTGATGGCGCTGCTCGCCGTGATCGCGGTCTGCTTCGCGGTCCAGATCGTGGCCGCGGCACCGCCGGTCGCGGAGGTCCTGCGCGGCTTCATGCCGAAGACCGAGATCTTCACCAACCCGGAGATGCTCTACATCGCGATCGGCATCATCGGCGCGACCGTGATGCCGCACAATCTCTACCTGCACTCCTCGATCGTGCAGACGCGCGCCTATGAGCGCAACGACACCGGCCGGCGCGAGGCAATCAAATGGGCGACGACGGACTCGACCATCGCCCTGATGCTGGCGCTGTTCATCAACGCCGCGATCCTCGTGGTCGCCGCTGCGACCTTCCACAAGAGCGGGCATTCGGACGTCGCCGAGATCGGCCAGGCGTTCGAGCTGCTCTCGCCGCTGCTGGGGTTCGGCATCGCCTCGACGTTGTTCGCGGTGGCGCTGCTCGCCTCCGGCCTGAACTCGACGGTGACGGCGACGCTCGCCGGCCAGATCGTGATGGAGGGCTTTCTCGATTTGCGCCTGCCGAGCTGGGCGCGCCGCCTGCTGACGCGCGGCATCGCCATCATTCCGGTGATCGTCGTCACTGCGATCTACGGCGAGCGCGGCACGGCGGATCTGCTGGTGTTCAGCCAGGTCGTGTTGTCGATGCAGCTGCCCTTCGCCGTCATCCCGCTGGTGCGCTTCGTCTCGGACCGCCGCAAGATGGGCAAGTTCGCGATTCCCAAATGGGTCGCCGCGATCGCGTGGATCGTCGCGGGCATCATCGTGATTTTGAACGTGAAGCTGCTTGTGGATACGCTGTTCGGGTGAGCGCGCTAATCCTGCGGCTCGGACGACGCGTCGCCCTGTGCGTCGATGCGCAGCCAGCCCGACGGTGCCAGCCGCTGCTGCGGCAGGAAGCGGGCCTTGTAGTCCATCTTCTTGGAGCCTTCGATCCAGTAGCCCAGATAGACGTAAGGAAGGCCCTGACGCCGCGCCCGTGCGATGTGGTCGAGGATCATGAAGGTGCCCATCGAGCGGCTGACCTGGCCCGGCTCGAAGAACGAATAGACCATCGACAAGCCGTCGCTGAGCACGTCGGTCAGGGCGACCGCGATCAGCTCCTCGCCGCGGCCGGTGATGCCGCTGTCGGGGCCACGCTTGCGATACTCGATGATGCGGGTCTCGACATGGCTGTCCTCGACCATCATGGCGTAGTCGAGCACGGTCATGTCGGCCATGCCGCCGTGGCGGTGACGGGAGTCGAGATAGGCGCGGAACACCGAATATTGTTCCGAGGTCGGCACCGCGCTGCGCTGCTCGCCGATGATGTCGGCGTTGCGCGCCATCACCTTGCGGAAGTTGCGGGATGGCCGAAATTCGTTGGCGACCACCCGGACCGAGACGCAGGCGCGGCACTGGTCGCAGGCGGGCCGGTAGGCGATCGACTGGCTGCGGCGGAATCCGCCATGGGTCAGAAGGTCGTTGAGGTCGCCCGCGCGCTCGCCCACGAGGTGCGTAAACACCTTGCGCTCATGCCGGCCCGGCAGATACGGGCAGGGCGACGGCGCGGTAAGGTAAAATTGTGGGGTGTCGCGCGAGTGCTGGGTCAAGGGACGTCGTGGGCCTCCGAAGTGGGTGTCAGCATCGCGCTACGAAAGCCCTTGGTCAATTGGTCCGCTCGGCAGATCAGATCATTCAGCTTAGCGGGTCCTGGTTGACAGGTCCTTGATCACCAGCTTCTCAATAGGTCCTTGCTGCCTGAGGCACGGGCGCCCGGACCGAATTGTTGACGATGACCGTTCCCAGCACGAAATCGTGCAGCAGGGCGCCGGCGGCCATTGAACAAGCCGACCAGCACCACGAAGGGCGACAGGAACGAGACCGTCACCCAGAACAGCACGGCGTGGGTGGCGCCGAGCACGAAATAGCCCGGAGCGCCGTACCAGGTGCGCAATTCGAGGTCCATCAGGCGCATGCCGATCGTCGCCGACGACGGACCGCCGATGCAGGCGCCGTAATAGACGATGGCCCAGATCACGGACGCCGGCCAAGCCAGCCAGAACAGTGCCCAGCCGATGCCGAGTGTCACCACCCCGAACAGGGCGATGAAGAGGTATCCGAGGATCACCGGCACGGAGATCACGACCATGTCGACCAGGAAGGCGAACACCCGTCGCGTCGCGACGCCGCGGAACAGCTCCGGATGCAGATAGGGATCATAGGCGTGAGCCGCGCCGTCGCTGCGCCAGGCATTGCCGGAATTGCCCGAGTCCGAATACGACATGGTCCGCCTCCCAGGGAAAACTCCCGTGACAGGACATGGGAATAATCCATCTCCGTGCCAAGGGCGCGCTGGGATTAACTAGCCGAAATATTCCGGCGATTCCGCGGCGGTGCGCTACACCCTCACTGTCGTCCCGGACAAGCGAAGCGCAGATCCGGGACCCATAGCCCCAGGGAGTAGTTTGGTGATGACGCGTCGTTGCTCCCGTCGCCGGGACGACACCGGAGGGGCCGCGCGAGCTTATGCTTGGCTGCGCAGCTTCTCCGCCGCCTTCGGCGCGAAATAGCTAAGAACGCCGTCGGCGCCGGCGCGCTTGAAGGCGAGCAGGCTTTCCATCATCGCGCGCTCGCCGTCGAGCCAGCCGTTGTTGGCGGCGGCCGCGATCATCGCGTATTCGCCGGACACCTGGTAGGCGAAGGTCGGCATCGCAAACGTGTCCTTCACGCGGCGGACAACGTCGAGATAGGGCATGCCCGGCTTCACCATCACCATGTCGGCGCCTTCGGCGATGTCGAGCTCGACCTCGCGCAGGGCCTCGTCGGTATTGGCGCTGTCCATCTGGTAGGTACGCTTGTCGCCGGTGAGCGTCTTGGCCGAGCCGATGGCGTCGCGGAACGGGCCATAGAAAGCGGAAGCGTATTTGGCCGCATAGGCCATGATCTGCACGTCGAGGAGACCCGAGTGGTCCAGGCCTTCGCGGATCGCGGCGACGCGGCCGTCCATCATGTCGGAGGGTGCGATGATGTCGCAGCCGGCTTCGGCCTGCACCAGCGCCTGACGCACCAGCACGGCGACCGTCTCGTCGTTCAAAATCTTGCCATCGGTGATCAGGCCATCATGGCCGTGGCTGGTGAAGGGATCGAGCGCGACGTCGCAGAGCACGCCGATCTCGGGAAACTCCTTCTTGATCGCGCGCACCGCCTGGCAAACCAGATTGTTCGGATTGGTCGCTTCCGAGCCTTCGTCGTCGCGCAGGGACGGGTCGGTGTAGGGAAACAGGGCGATGCAGGGAATGGTGAGCTTCATGGCGCGCTCGGCCTCGCGCACGGCCTGGTCGACGCTGAGGCGGTCGACGCCCGGCATCGAGGCGATCTGCTCGCGCTTGTTGTTGCCGTCGATCAGGAACAGCGGCCAGATCAGATCGTCGGTGGTGAGCACGTTCTCACGCACCATGCGCCGGGCCCATTCGGCCTTGCGGTTGCGGCGCGGACGGATGGTCAGATCGAGGGCAGGGAGGCTCCCGCGCCAGTCCCGCGCGAAACCTCGCGCAATTCGATCGGACGTCCGTATTTGATCGCCATCACTCTTCCTCCGGCTGGAATTATTCTTATACCAGCTCGCATGGTTCCCGTCACCGCGGCTTGACCTGCCGCAAGGCAGAATTGAACGGACTGGGCAGCCGATTGATTTTGCGGGGCGAACCAGCCAGAAGAGGGCCATGTCCGAGATCTCGACCCGCGACCCGGCCCGCGACGGCGCCCATGCCAGGGACGCCAGAGACAATGCCCGGGAAAACGCCATGTCGGTGGCGGCGATCTCGTCGGAGCGCCAGGAGTCCGACGACAATGTCTGGACGCGCCGGCTGGTGCTGTTCCTGCGGGTGATGGCGCTGCTCTCGATCCTGAAGGGCCTCTATCATTGGGCCCAGGTGACCGGCTTCGTCGGCGGCGAGGACGAGGCGTTCGAGAACCAGTCGATGGCCTGGCAGGCCTCGACCATCTACTTCGCCGTGATCGAACTCGTCGCGGCGGTCGGCCTGTGGCTGGCGACGCCGTGGGGCGCGGTGGTGTGGCTGACGACCGTGGTGTCGATGGCGGTGATCGAACTGATGTTCCCGGGAATCTACGGCGGCAGCCTGGTCGTGGTCGGCGTCGAGGTCTTCATGCTCGCCGCCTATCTCGGGCTCGCCTGGATGGCCGCGCGCGAAAGGCCGCCATAGCGCAGCGTCGTCGCAGTTCAAAACACTCTCGTGCCCCGGACGCAATGCAGCGCGCCGATGGCGATGCGAAGCATCCTCCAGTGCGGCGTGATGCGTTGCAGTGCCGGGGCCCATCTCTCCGCGATCTCGTTTTTGGGCCCTGGGTCCGGGATCTTCGCTGCGCTCGTCCGGGACACGAGAGTGGAGTTGTAGCTACTTGGTTGACCGCTGGTTGCGTAAAATTCGACGTAACTTTTCGCTAACCAGCCCGTTCCGCCACAGCCGTTACGCGCGCGTTTCGAAACGGGGCGGGGCTGTTCAGGAATGCGACAACCGGGGCGGACGGAGGGTGAACAGGACCTTACGAGGGTCAACAGACGGTTGCGAAAAGCCCTTGTGGCACAGGCTTAATCCGCAATTCACTCTCTTAAATTCATGATCTCTTTATTCTCTTATTTAAGCCGATCTTCAAACGGCCCCCTTAAGTTGCACCTATCAGACGGGACACAAGTTTCGTCGAATGAGTGTCGATAAAAACGACAACAGGGGAAGTGTCATGATGAAAGCCGTCGCAACTGCGGCAGATACCGCAGAACGCGTCTCCGGCCAGCAGGGCTCGGTGCAGACGCTCTATCTGGAAGCTTTGACTCTGGTGGAGCGGCTGCATCGCCGGCTCCTCGACGTCATCAAGGACGAGTTCGATCGCCGCGGTCGCGCGGACATCAATTCGGTGCAGGCGCTTTTGCTCTACAACATCGGCGACAAAGAGCTGACCGCGGGCGAACTGCGCACGCGCGGTTACTATCTCGGCTCCAACGTTTCCTACAATCTGAAGAAGCTCGTCGAGCTCGGCTTCCTCGATCATCAGCGTTCGCGCGTCGATCGGCGCTCGGTGCGCATCCGCCTGACCCCGCAGGGCCAGGAAGTCCGCCGCATCGTCGACTCGCTCTACCAGAAGCATGTCAAGACCGTTGAACAGGTCGGCGGCATCTCCGGCGAGGAGTTCTCGACCCTCAACAAGTCGCTGCACCGCCTCGAGCGGTTCTGGACCGACCAGATCCTGTATCGGCTCTGAGTTTTTCCGGGGGATCAAGGCCAAGCCGGCCCATAACAAGACCGGCGGCCCTCCCGAAACTATCTGCCAAACGTGCCTCACTTCCCCAAGCGCGCCGGCCCGGCTTGTCCCGGACCGGTGCGTTTTGTCGTCTCGCGGTTGCGAAAAATCCACAACCCGGCGGAACCAGTTCCCTGCCTCGCGGTTATCTCGCCGGATCGGAGGATGCGATGCTGGTCGAACGCGGGTTGCAGGCTATGAATGTCGAGCTCGTGAGCGATGCCTATGCCATCGCCGCGAATTACCTGCGTCGCTCCGGCGCAATTCCCGACACGCTCGTCACCAACGAACGGCTGCTCGAGATCATCGTCAAGCTCCTCCAGCATGGCGAACTCAACAAGATCAGGCTCGCGAACAAGGCGATTGGCCGGTTCGAGGCCCAGTCCGGGGCCCGCGCGGTTGCCTGATCGAAACTCCCAGAATTCCATCGAAACAGAGGGTGCCATGGAAGCTGCTATCGACCGCATCATGCAGACCTATGACCTGCTCGCCAACCGCACCTCCGCGGCGAGCGCAGAGGCGCGGACCAAGGTGACGAACTATCTCAATACCTTGATTGAAGCGGGCGAGAAAGACACCCACAGGTTGACGGTGTGCGGCCTGACTTATCTGCGCCAGCTCGACGGCAGCGTGGACCCCGTGAAGGCGGGCTATACGGGACTGTAGGGCACCCGGGAGGGCACCCGGGCGTTACCGGCTCCGCGCACGTCCCTAAGGGTCCAAACCGGACCCTTTGGGCCCTTCGGAACGGGGTGGTTTCAGAGAACCGCTCTTCCATCCCACCATATCTTGCATAAATATCAGGCCCGACCCGCAACTACTTGGCCTGTTGCGGGCGATGTGGTAGATCGCGCGTGCTTCCGATCGCCACACCAGACCCGTCCGTAGCCCACCAAAAGGCTGCGGCGGTGGAGATATTCGCAAGATGACCCTCGCCAAAACCGCCTCCGCGCCCGACTCGTTTTTCACCGCCACGCTCGACCAGGCCGACCCGGAAATCGCCGCCGCCATCAAGGGCGAACTCGGCCGGCAGCGCCATGAGGTCGAGCTGATCGCCTCCGAGAACATCGTCAGCCGGGCCGTGCTGGAAGCGCAGGGTTCGGTGATGACCAACAAGTACGCCGAGGGTTATCCGGGCGCGCGCTATTACGGCGGTTGTGAGTGGGTCGACGTCGCCGAGAACCTCGCGATCGATCGTGCCAAGAAGCTGTTCGGCGCCAATTTCGCCAATGTGCAGCCGAACTCCGGCAGCCAGATGAACCAGGCGGTGTTCCTGGCGCTGCTGCAGCCCGGCGACACCTTCATGGGTCTCGATCTTGCGGCCGGCGGCCATCTCACCCACGGCTCGCCCGTCAACATGAGCGGCAAGTGGTTCAAGGCCGCGCACTACACCGTGCGCCGCGAGGACCAGATCATCGACATGGACGCGGTTGCCAAGCAGGCCGAAGAGGTCAAGCCGAAGCTGATCGTCGCCGGCGGCTCGGCCTATTCGCGTCCCTGGGATTTCAAGCGTTTTCGCGAGATCGCGGACAGCGTCGGCGCTTACCTGCTGGTCGACATGGCGCATTTCGCGGGCCTCGTTGCCGGCGGCGTGCATGCTTCGCCGGTGCCGCATGCCCACATCACCACCACGACGACGCACAAGTCGCTGCGCGGACCGCGCGGCGGCCTGATGCTGTGGAATGACGAGGCGCTGACCAAGAAGTTCAACTCGGCGATCTTCCCGGGCCTGCAGGGCGGCCCGCTGATGCATGTGATCGCGGCGAAGGCGGTCGCCTTCGGCGAAGCGCTGCGTCCGGACTTCAAGGTCTATGCCAAGAACGTCGTCGAGAACGCCAAGGCGCTGGCCGAGACGCTGAAGAGCCACGGCTTCGATATCGTCTCGGGCGGCACCGACAACCATTTGATGCTGGTTGACCTCAGGCCGAAGGCGCTGAAGGGCAACGTCTCGGAGAAGGCGCTCGTTCGCGCCGCCATCACCTGCAACAAGAACGGCATTCCGTTCGACCCCCAGTCGCCGTTCGTCACCTCCGGTATTCGGCTCGGCACGCCGGCGGCGACGACCCGCGGTTTCGGCGTCGCCGAATTCCAGCAGGTTGGCGGCATGATCGCCGAGGTCCTCAACGCGATCGCACAGTCCGACGATGGCAAGGCGCCGCTGGTGGAGGCCGCGATCAAGGAACGGGTCAAGGCGCTCACCGACCGGTTCCCGATCTATCAGTAAGGCCAAGAAAACCGGTTAAGGTACAACGGATGCGCTGCCCGAACTGCAACAGTCTCGATACGCAGGTAAAGGACTCGCGTCCGACCGAGGACTCGTCCGTCATCCGCAGGCGGCGCGTGTGCGTCGCCTGCAATTTCCGCTTCACCACCTTCGAACGCGTGCAATTGCGCGAGCTCACGGTGATCAAGCGCAACGGCCGCCGCGTGCCGTTCGACCGCGACAAGCTGATGCGCTCGGTGTCGATCTCCCTGCGCAAGCGGCAGGTCGAGCCGGAGCGGGTGGAGAAAATGGTCTCCACCATCGTGCGCGAGCTGGAGACCGGCGGCGAGGCCGAAATCTCCTCCGAGGTGATCGGCGAGACCGTGATGGAGCATCTGCGCACGCTGGACGACGTCGCCTATGTGCGCTTCGCCTCGGTCTACCGCAATTTCCGTGAGGCCAAGGATTTCGCCGACGTGCTCGGCGAGCTCTCCGGTGAGGAGGAAGCGCGGCTCGCCGCGATCCGCAAATGATCTTCCGCATCCTGGAGGATCAGTTCGCGCAGAAGGCCCGTGAGGCCAAGGACGCCGATCGCCGTTTCATGGAGCTGGCCCTTGCTCTCGGCCGGCGCGAGCAGGGGCGGACCTGGCCCAATCCCGCCGTCGGCGCGGTCATCGTGAAGGACGGAATCATCGTCGGCCGCGGCTGGACCCAACCGGGCGGGCGGCCGCATGGCGAGCCTGAAGCCTTGCAGCGGGCCGGCGAAGCGGCGCGCGGCGCCACGCTCTACGTCACGCTCGAGCCGTGCTCGCATTTCGGCAAGTCGCCGCCCTGCGCCGATGCGGTGATCGCAGCCGGAATCAAGCGCGTGGTCGCGGCGATCGAGGATCCCAATCCGGAAGTAGCGGGTCAGGGCCATGCACGCCTGCGCGCCGCCGGCATCAATGTGGACGTCGGTCTATGCGCGGCGGAGGCCGCCTTCGATCATTCCGGCCATTTCCGCCGCATTCGGGACAATCGCCCGCATGTGATCCTGAAGCTCGCAGTGTCGCCCGACGGCAAGATCGGCGCGGCCGGCGGCAAGCCGCTCGCGATCACCGGCGAGGCGGTGCGCGATCGCGTGCATCTGCTCCGTGCGCAGAGCGATGCCATCCTGGTCGGCATCGGCACGGTGCTGGCGGATGATCCGCAGCTCAACTGTCGCCTGCCGGGCATGGAAGCGCGTTCTCCGGTGCGTATCGTGCTCGACCGGAATCTTCGCATCCCGGCCACGAGCCAGCTGGTCCGTTCAGCGCGCGAGACGCCGCTCTGGGTCGTCAGCTCCGAACTCGCCGAAGCCGCCGCCGCAACCCGCCTTGGCGCTGCCGGCGCGCAGATCATCCGCATACCGCACGCCAGCGCTTCCGGGCTCGATCTTCCGTCTGTGCTGCATGCCCTGGCCGGGAAGGGCATCACGCGGCTGATGGTCGAGGGCGGCAGCCGGGTCGCAGCATCGTTCATTGCGGCCGACCTCGTCGACGAAATCTGGCTGTTCCGCGGAGCGGAAGCGGTTGGGCTCGGCGGAATAGATGCGCTCGATGCATTGCCCCTGTCGAAAATCACGCAGTCGCAGGCCTACAAGGTTCATGCTAGCGAGACATTCGACAAGGATACCCTCACCATCTACGAGCGCGCCTAACATGTTCACCGGCATTGTCACCGACATCGGCGAGATCATCGGCTTCACGCCAACGGCGCAGGGGCAATTGCACCGGCTGCGCATTGCCTGCCACTATGACCAGGCCACCATCGCCGACGGCGCCTCGATCGCCAACAACGGCGTCTGCCTGACGGTGGTTGCCTCCGGCGTCGAAGGCGGCAGAACCTGGTTCGACGTCGATGCCGCGGCCGAGACGCTGGCGCTGACGACGGCCAAGCATTGGAAGCTCGGCACGAAGCTCAATCTCGAGCGCGCGCTGAAGATCGGCGATGAACTCGGCGGCCACATCGTCGCCGGCCACGCCGACGGGATCGCCACACTCGTCAGCCGCGAGGATCTGCCCGAAATGGCGCGGTTCGAGCTCTCGACCACGCGGGAGCTGGCACGGTTCATCGCCACCAAGGGTTCGATCACGCTCGACGGTGTCTCGCTGACCGTGAATACGGTGAAGGACGTGAGCTTCTCGGTGCTGATCATCCCGCACACGCTGACGGTCACGACGATCGGCGGCTGGAAGGCGGGCGCCGAGGTCAATATCGAGGTCGATTTGATGGCCCGCTACGCGGCGCGGCTGACGGAAATGACAGTTTAAAACTTGGCTTACCCGCCTGCGGCGACTACATAGCGCCAACCCCTGTGAAATGGATCGAAGAATGGCTGATGCACGGCGTGCACCCCTGAAGGACCAGACCGACGTTTCCGGCGCTCGCGCGCTGATCGTCGAGGCGCGGTTCTACGACGATCTCCAGGACGCGATGCTCGAAGGCGCGGTGATGGAGCTGAAGGCGGCCGGGCTGACCCATGACGTCATCACTGTTCCCGGTGCGCTGGAGATCCCGGCGGCGATCGCCATCGCCGTCGATGCGGCTGCCGCCAACGGCAAGCCTTATGACGCGGCGATCGCACTCGGCTGTGTCATCCGCGGCGACACCATTCATTTCGAGATCGTCTCGCAGGAATCCTCCCGTGCGCTGATGGATCTTGCGGTGGCGCGCAAGCTGCCGCTCGGCAATGGCATCCTCACCGTCAACAATGAAGACCAGGCTTGGGCGCGGGCGCGCGCCAGCGAGCTCAACAAGGGCGGCGATGCCGCGCGCGCGGCGATCGCGATGCTGCGCATCAAGCGCCGGCTGGCGCGGGCTTGATCATGGCCGATCACAGCAAGAAGCCGCCTGTCGGCACCGAGAAGAAAGCGAACCGGCGCGGCGCGGCTCGGCTCGCGGCCGTGCAGGCGCTGTACCAGATGGACATCGCGGGTGCCGGCATCAACGATATCTTCGCGGAGTTCGAGAGCCACTGGCTCGGCAACGAGGTCGAGGGCGACACGTATCTGCCGGCGGAAGCCGCCTTCTTCCGCGACGTCGTCTCCGGCGTCGTGCGCGACCAGAAGAAGCTCGATCCCCTGATCGACGAGGCGCTGTCGCAGGGCTGGCCGTTGAAGCGGATCGAGGCGATCCTGCGCGCAGTCCTGCGGGCAGGGGCCTATGAGCTGCAACACCGCAAGGACGTGCCGGGCCGTGTGGTCGTCTCCGAATATGTCGACGTCGCCAACGCCTTCGTCGACCGCGAGGAGACCGGCATGGTCAATGCCGTGCTCGACCAGATCGGCCGCCAGTTTCGCGGCGACGAGTTCGGGCGGGGGTAGACACACATTCCGCTGTCATCACCCGCCTTGTGCGCACTTGCGCACTGGAGCGGGTGATCCAGTAAGCCGCGGCAGCGGTTATTGATTTCGGACGGCTCGGCGTACTGGATCGCCCGGTCAAGCCGGGCGATGACAGCAGTGGGTGTGGCTAAGGCAGATGGCAGACTCTCAAAATCCCTCCGCCGAAGACTCCCTCATCGCGCGTTATTTCGAGCCGCTGGCGACAGATCCCGGCGCGTTCGGGCTGGTCGATGATGCCGCGGTCCTGGCTTCGTCCGGCGACGACATCGTGGTCACCACCGACGCCATCGTCGAGGGCGTGCACTATCTTGCCACCGACCCGCCCGACACCATCGCGCGCAAGGCGCTACGGGTAAACCTGTCCGATCTCGCCGCCAAGGGCGCGGTCCCCGCCGGCTTCGTCCTGACCCTGGCGCTGCGCAGCAAGGAAGACGCCTGGCTCAGGCCGTTTGCGGATGCCCTCGGCGAGGACAGCAAGACCTTCGCCTGTCCACTGCTTGGCGGCGACACGGTGTCGACGCCAGGACCGCAAATGATCTCTATCACGGCTTTCGGCCGCGTCCCGAAGGGGCGGATGGTCGGCCGCACCGGTGCCAAGCCGGGCGACCGCATCCTGGTGACGGGAACGATCGGTGATGCGGCGCTTGGCCTCGACGTGCTCACCGGCGGCGCGGCGGCGGCGGCGCTCGTGTCCGATCCCGCCGCAAGAGAGGCTCTGGTCTCGCGCTATCGTGTTCCGCGGCCCCGCAACGTTCTTGCGCAAGCCGTACGCGAGCATGCCTCGGCCGCGATGGATGTCTCCGACGGGCTCGCCGGCGATCTGACCAAGCTCTGTGCGGCGTCCGGTGTCTCGGCCACGGTCGACGTGGCGAGCGTGGCCCTGTCAGCCGCGGCCGCCGGGTTGATCGCGCGTAGCGTCGTTTGCGTTGAGACGCTGCTTGCCGGGGGCGATGATTACGAGGTGCTGTGCACGGTGCCGCCGGCGCAAAGCGATGCGCTGATTGCAGCAGGGCAGGCGGCAGGCGTGGTCGTCACGGCGATCGGCACGATCGTCGCGGGCGATGGGCGGCCGCGCTTTCTCGACGGGCACGGCCAGGAACTGGCCCTGAAGCGCCTGTCCTACAGCCACTTCTGAATTCAAGTCCGCTCGAATCCCATCCGTCCCTTCAGCCTTGCCCGATCGCCGGTTGTCGCAACCCCGGCGCAAGCAAGCCGACGTACCAGCGCCATTGATGCACAAGCAGCCAATGGGTTTGATTCGATGACGGCAGCCATTTCGAGTGCGAGCGAGGCACAGGCTGCCCCGGGAGGGAGTGCGGAAGCTGCACGCTCTGTTGCAAGGTCTACAACGTGGTCGAGCTCGGCAAGGCCGCCGGCAAGTGGTGCTCGCATTGCAAGCCCGGGCGGGGCTGCACGATCCACGACAAGCTGCCGAACGAGTGCGCGGCGTTCAATTGTCTCTGGAAAACCATGCCGTCGATGTCGATGCAATGGAAGCCCGAGCAGTCGAAGATGGTGCTCACCTTGCACCCCGATACCAATAACATCCATGTCGTGGTTGATCCCGGCCTGCCGTCGGCCTGGACCCGGGAGCCTTATCACGGCCAGCTGCGCGGGTTGGCGAAGACCAACATGATGAAGGGCCATCTCGTGGTGGTGCTGGTCAATGAGCAGGCGACGCTCATTCTGCCCGATCAGGATGTCACGATCGGCATCCTCAAGCCCGAGCACGTCATTTCGGTGACGCAGGAGACTGGCCCCAATGGCGGCGTCTACGACGTCAAGATCTTCAGCCGGCGCTCGACGGCCGAGGGGCAGGCCCTGGAAATGGTATCGACCTCCCGTCATCCGGTCAGGTCCGCCGCCTGAGGCGGAGGCCGGGACCGGCGCATGTCGGTGTCGAAGAGGCGCCTGGAGAGATTTCCGCTGAGCGGGCGTCTACGACCTAAATACCTGCCGAGTTCGCCTTTTCGGCCGCTTCCGGCGTTGCACGCTCAATGCGATTTTGGCAAGCTTGTGGCCGACTAACGCCACCTCTTCAGGGCAAGAGGCGGGGTTGTTCAAAATCAAGGCGCCGCACCGCAAGACGGACAACAAAAGGCGCCGGGGACACATCAAGGATCTGAGGCAGAAAATCACATGACAGCATTATGGTTGATAGTGCTCTGCGGAGTGCTTTCCGTCGTCTACGCGATCTGGGCGACGTCTTCGGTGTTGAGTGCGGACGCGGGGTCGCCGCGCATGCAGGAGATCGCGGCAGCGGTGCGCGAAGGCGCACAGGCTTATCTCCGGCGCCAGTACACAACGATCGGTATCGTCGGCATCGTCATCTTCGTGCTGCTCGCCTACTTCCTCGGTCTTTACGTCGCGATCGGTTTTGCCATCGGCGCCATCCTGTCGGGGGCGGCAGGCTTCATCGGCATGAATGTCTCGGTCCGCGCCAATGTGCGGACCGCCCAGGCGGCGACCACCTCGCTCGCCGGCGGTCTCGAACTCGCCTTCAAGGCAGGCGCCATCACCGGCATGCTGGTGGCGGGTCTGGCTCTGCTCGGCGTGACGCTCTATTTCGGCTTCCTGGTGCATTCGCTGAAGCTTGCGCCCGATAGCCGTGTCGTGGTTGACGCCTTGGTGGCGCTCGGCTTCGGCGCCTCGCTGATCTCGATCTTTGCCCGTCTCGGCGGCGGCATCTTCACCAAGGGGGCGGATGTCGGCGGCGACCTCGTCGGCAAGGTCGAGGCCGGCATCCCGGAGGACGATCCGCGCAACCCGGCCACCATCGCCGACAACGTCGGTGACAATGTCGGCGACTGCGCCGGCATGGCCGCCGATCTGTTCGAGACCTATGCGGTGACCGCGGTCGCCACCATGGTGCTCGCGGCGATCTTCTTCGCCAAGACGCCGATCCTCTCCAACATGATGACGCTGCCGCTCGCGATCGGCGGCATCTGCATCATCACCTCGATCATCGGCACCTTCTTCGTCAAGCTCGGGCCGAGCCAGTCGATCATGGGTGCACTCTACAAGGGGCTGATCGCCACCGGCGTCCTGTCGCTGGTCGGCATTGCCGGCGTGATCTACTTCCTGATCGGCTTCGGCAAGCTCGACGGTGTCGACTATACCGGCATGGCGCTGTTCGAATGCGGCATCGTCGGTCTCGTCGTCACTGCGCTGATCATCTGGATCACCGAATACTACACCGGCACAGACTATCGTCCGGTGAAGTCCATTGCGGCGGCGTCGGTGACGGGTCACGGCACCAACGTGATCCAGGGCCTGGCGATCTCGATGGAGTCGACTGCGCTGCCGGCAATCGTCATCATCGCCGGCATCCTGGTCACCTACAGCCTGGCCGGCCTGTTCGGCATCGCGATCGCGACCGCCACCATGCTGGCGCTGGCCGGCATGGTTGTCGCGCTCGACGCCTTCGGTCCCGTGACCGACAATGCCGGCGGCATCGCCGAGATGGCGGGCCTGCCGAAGGAGGTGCGCAAGTCGACCGACGCGCTCGACGCGGTCGGCAACACCACCAAGGCGGTGACCAAGGGCTACGCGATCGGCTCCGCCGGTCTCGGCGCGCTGGTGCTGTTCGCGGCCTACAATGAGGATCTCAAGTTCTTCATTGCGGACTCCGCACACCACGCTTATTTCGTAGGCGTCAAGCCGGACTTCTCGCTGAACAATCCCTACGTGGTCGTGGGCCTCCTTTTCGGCGGCCTGCTGCCCTATCTGTTCGGCGCGATGGGCATGACGGCGGTCGGCCGCGCGGCGAGTGCGATCGTCGAGGAGGTGCGCCGGCAGTTCCGCGAGAAGCCGGGCATTATGCAGGGCACCGACAAGCCGGATTACGGCAAGGCGGTCGACCTGCTCACCAAGGCTGCGATCAAGGAGATGATCATCCCCTCGCTGCTGCCGGTGCTGTCGCCGATCGTCGTCTACTTCCTGATCTACGTCATCGCCGGCGGCGGCGCGGCCGGCAAGTCGGCAGCGTTCTCTGCTGTCGGCGCGATGCTGCTCGGCGTGATCGTGACGGGTCTGTTTGTCGCGATCTCGATGACGTCGGGAGGCGGCGCCTGGGACAACGCCAAGAAGTACATCGAGGACGGCCATTACGGCGGCAAGGGCAGTGATGCCCACAAATCCGCTGTGACCGGCGACACTGTCGGCGATCCCTACAAGGACACGGCGGGACCTGCGGTGAACCCGATGATCAAGATCACCAACATCGTGGCCCTGCTGCTGCTGGCGATCCTGGCGCACTGACCGGCGTTACGATCAACGACAAAACCCCGCGGCGCGAGCCGCGGGGTTTTTGATGTGTTTTGGTGCGGAAGTCTTTCATCGCGCCATTGCGAGCGCAGCCTCACCCTCGCTGTCGTCGTCCGCGAAGGCGGACGATCCAGTATTCCACAGACAGAGACGTCATGCGGAGAAGCCGCGGCGTACTGGATTCCCCGCCTTCGCGGGGAATGACATCGGTGGATGCTGCCTCTATCTCCGCCAACGCCTACTGCACGTCCATCTGCAGTCCTTCCTTCTGGATGATGCCGGCGAACTTCTTCGTCTCGGTGTCCACGAAGGCGGAGAACTGCTCCGGTGTGCCGTAGTCGGCGCGGGCGCCCATGGCGGCGATGTTCTTCTTGATGTCGTCGCGGCTCGAGCATCGCCTTCACTTGAAGGTTGAGCGCATTGAGCACCTCCGGCGAGACGCCCTTCGGCAGGAACACCGAGAACCAGGACGATACGTCGAAATTGGCCAGCTCGGGTGCGCTCTCGCGCATGGTTGGCAGGTTTTTCGCCAGTTCGCTGCGCTCGGGCGTGGTGACGCAGAGGCCGGTGAGGGTGCCGTTCTGCACCTGCGGCAGGCTCGGATAGAGATTGTCGAACAGGATCTGGATGTCGCCCGCCAGCGCGGCCTGGAGTGCGGGACCGGCGCCGCGGAACGGGATGTGCGTCATCTTCAGCCCGGTGAGCTGGAGGAACCAGGCGCCGGTGAGGTGAGGGCTCTGGCCGACGCCGGATGAGGCGTAGCTGAGCTTGTCCGGATTGGCCTTCAGATACGTGATCAGCTCGGCGATGGATTTGATGCCGGTTTTCGGATGCGCCGAGACGATGTTCGGGATCCGGATGATGTTGGAGACCGGCTGGAGCTGGTCCGGCTTGTAGGTGAGGTTCTTGAAGATGCTGTAGGCGATCGCGTTCGGACCGGGATTGCCGACCAGGATGGTCTGGCCGTCCGGCTTGGCGCGGACCACCTCGGCGGTGCCGATCGTGCCGCCGCCGCCGGAGCGGTTTTCCACGACAGCCGACTGGCCCCAGGCGGTTTGCAGATGCGCGGCGAGAAGCCGGCCCATGACGTCGGTGGAGCCGCCGGCCGCAGCCGGCACGATGATGCGGACCGTTTCGGTCGGCTTCCAGTCCGCCAGGCTCGATCGCGGCAGGATCGCAGCGGCCGAGAGGCCAGCGGCGCCGGTGAGCACCTGGCGGCGGGACAGAAATGTCTTCTCGAGTTTCTTGGGTAGTTTGTTGGGCACGAATCCACTCCCTGCTTCTTGCTTTGCAGGCAGCGTATGGAACCCGACGAGCAACGGCAAGTCGTCCGCGACGACAAGTGCCGCACTGGAGGCGGCACGACGCCGCAGGCTGAATGCTCAGTTAAAACTGAGCAGCTTGAAGATTGGCGCGAGGTAGCTCATCTCCTGGCCCGACGTCGGCGTGGTCCGGCTGATGAAGTCGAAGATCTTGCCATCCTGGAGGCCGTAATTCGCCAGCCGGCGCACGCGACGGTTCTTGTCGAAGTAGACGGCGATGACGCGCTGGTCGACCACCTTCTGGTTCATGAAGGCGACCATGCGCTCCGAGCGCTGCGAGATATAGTAGAACACCTCACCGTCGAGGGTTGCGACCGTGGAGGGCGTGCCCATCACGATCAGCACCTGATCCTGGCTCGCGCCGATCGGAATCTGCTCCAGCGCGCCCGGCGGCAGGATGTAACCCTTCTGGAACTGCTCGCCGGTGCAGCCCGCAAGCGCAACGCCGACCAAGGCCATGGCCGCGAACAGGCGCAGGCCACGCCAGCGTGTTGGAAAGCCGCGCAGCTTGTCCGCGCGCCGGCTGATCTGGTTCGTTATCGTCATAGCGGAACTGATTCCGTCCCCTTGCGTCGCGCGAGGCGCTGAAGTACCGGGCGGAGGCTGCAATTGCAACACGCGCACGCCCGCTTGCGGAACCCACAATGGTTTGGCCGTTCAATCACTTCAGGAAACCCCGGCAAGCCCCGCGCGGCACCATTGAAGCCATCTATGGCATGATCGTGACGCAGGCGCGAGAACCCATATTTTACCGCGACTTGGGGGTGCCGGATACGGTTAACGGGCGTTTCGACCTGTTGCTGCTCCATCTCTGGCTGCTGCTGCGGCGCCTGCGCACGGCCCAGAGCGCCGCGGAGCTGTCGCAGGCGCTGTTCGACCGGTTCTGCGAGGACATGGACGACAATCTGCGCGAAATGGGGATCGGCGACCAGACCGTGCCGAAGCGGATGCGGGCCTTCGGCGAGGCCTTTACGGCCGCGTGCAGGCCTACGACCAGGCCGCGGATAGCGGCGGCGAAGCGCTGGCGTCGGCCATTTGCAGGAATATCTTGAACGGGGCTGGCCTGGACCTGGCGCGGCAGCTTGCGGCCTACGCCCGGGCCACCGAGGCCGATCTTGGCCGGATCGACGAAGCGGCGCTGCTGGGCGCCTCCTTCAGGTTTCCCCCAGCGCTGACCGAGGATATCACCCGATGAGCCGACCGAACGCCGAATCCGTACCCGATCCCTGGCGGTCTCCCATCATCGTCGTGCAGATCCCCGACACCGGCCTGCATCGCAAGCTCAAGGCATCGGCGGCCGAGCTCCAGGCTATAGCCGAGGCAGGCGGCCTGCGGGAGGTCCTCTCCGCCGAGGCCGCCTTTGACGTCGTACCCAGGAGCGGTGGCCGATTCGAGGTCAAGGGCCACGTCCGCGCCCGGATCGGCCAGACCTGCGTGGTTACCCTCGATCCGATGGAGAGCGAGATCGACGAGGAGGTGGACCTGGTGTTCGCCCCCGAGGCCGAGGTCCGGAAGATGGCTGAACTGATCGAGGAGGGTAAGGACGATGCGGAGCCGCCGGAGGTGATCGATCCCCCGGAGCCGATCGTCAATGGAATCATCGACCTTGGCCGGATCGCGACAGACGCGCTGTTCCTGGCGGTCGATCCCTATCCGCGCAAGGAGGGGGCCGTGTTCGAGGCCGAAGTGATCGCCCCCGATCCGGAGGACCATCCGTTCGCGGCGCTGAAGGCGCTTCAGGACAGGAAGAAGGGCAAATAGCTGGGCATTCCCCGCTGCCCCCGCTTTGCTACGGAGCGCGAGGCGCTTGCCGGAGAGGTTTGAAAGGTGGGGTTATCTATCTGATTTTCATGTGTTTCTCTTGAAATCAAGTCTGTGCCGGCAAATCGCCCCGCATGCAAAAGGCTGGGGGCAAGAGGTTGTTTCGGGATAGCAAAACGCTATTGTCGCGCCCCGGTCGGGGCGCGGCGTGGCGCCTGACCGGTCGCCATGTCCATGGCGCACCCATCCGCGGCCCCGCTCGTTCAAGACCGCACCAGACCAGGTTTCCAGGACTTTTATGCCAAGCAAGGTTCGCATTGCGCTTGACGCCATGGGGGCGACTCCGGCGCCGCCGTGGTCATTCCGGGCGCAGCCATCTCGCTCGGCAGGCATCGCGACACCGAGTTTCTGCTGGTCGGGGACCGCGCCAGGATCGAGCCCGAACTCGATCGGCATCCCCAGCTCAAGGCGGTTTCGAAGATCATCCATACCGATGTCGCGGTCAGCGGCGAGGACAAGCCGAGCCAGGCGCTGCGGCGCGGCCGCAGGACCTCCTCGATGTGGCTCGCCATCGACGCGGTGAAGCAGGGCGAGGCGGATGTCGCGGTCTCCGCCGGCAACACCGGCGCGCTGATGGCGATGTCGCGTTTCCACCTGCGTACGCTGAAGGGCATCGACCGTCCGGCGATCACGGGGATATGGCCGACGAGGCGCGGCGAGTCCGTCGTGCTCGACCTCGGCGCGACCATCGGCGGCGACGCCCACCATCTGGTGGCGCTCGCGGTCATGGGCGCTGCGATGGCCAGCGTGCTGTTCGACAAGAAGCGGCCCACGGTCGGCCTGCTCAACATCGGGGCCGAGGAGATCAAGGGGCACGAAGAGATCCGCGAAGCCAGCGAGATCCTGCGTGCGCGCAACCTGCCGGAGCTCGACTATATCGGCTTCGTCGAGGGCGACGGCATCGGCAAGGGGCTGGCCGACGTGATCGTCACCGAAGGTTTCAGCGGCAACATTGCGCTCAAGGCCGCTGAAGGAACCGCGCGGCAGATGGCGGAATTGCTCCGCAATGAGATCCAGCGGAGCTGGCTGTCCAGGCTCGGCTATCTCTTTGCCCGCAGCGCCTTCCAGGCCCTGCGCAACAAGATGGACCCGAGCAAGTCCAACGGCGGCGTGTTCCTGGGGCTGAACGGCCTCGTGGTGAAGAGCCATGGCGGAACCAGCGCCGAAGGCTTTGCCTATGCGATCGATGTTGGCTATGAGATGGCTCACTACGATCTCCTGAACAAGATCAATCAGATGCTCAACCGCGAGGGTGGTGCACTCAATTTCGTGCAGCCCGCGCCGGAGGATGTTTCGTGACTCAAATTCGTTCGGTCGTGCTGGGCTGCGGCTCTTATCTGCCGGAGCAGGTGGTGACCAACGCCCAACTGGCGGCGCGCATCGACACGTCCGACGAGTGGATCGTGCAGCGCACCGGCATCCGCGAGCGGCATATCGCGGCCGAGGGCGAGTTCACCTCGCACCTGGCGACCAAGGCGGCGCAGGCCGCGCTCACCGATGCCGGCCTCGACGCACAGTCGATCGACCTGATCGTGCTGGCGACCTCGACGCCCGACAACACCTTCCCCGCGACCGCGGTCGCCGTGCAGCACGCGCTCGGCATCAACCACGGCGCGGCGTTCGACCTTCAGGCGGTGTGCTCGGGCTTCGTGTTCGCGCTCGCCACGGCCGACAATTTCCTCCGCACCGGCGCCTTCAAGCGCGCGCTGGTGATCGGCGCGGAAACCTTCTCGCGCATCCTCGACTGGAACGATCGCGGCACCTGCGTGCTGTTTGGCGACGGTGCCGGCGCGGTCGTGCTGGAGGCGCAGGAGCAGCCCGGCAACGCCGCGACCGACCGCGGCATCGTGACCACGCATCTGCGCTCCGACGGCCGCCACAAGGCAAAACTGTTCGTCGACGGCGGGCCGTCCTCGACCCAGACCGTCGGTCATCTGCGCATGGAGGGCCGCGAGGTCTTCAAACATGCGGTCGGCATGATCACCGACGTGATCGTCGACGCCTTCGAGGCGACCGGGCTCAATGCCGACAGCATCGACTGGTTCGTGCCGCACCAGGCCAACAAGCGAATCATCGACGCCTCCGCCCACAAGCTGCACATCGCGCCCGAGAAGGTGGTGCTGACGGTGGACCGTCACGGCAACACCTCGGCCGCCTCGATCCCGCTGGCCCTGTCGGTGGCGCGGAAGGACGGCCGCATCAAGCGTGGCGACGCGGTCCTGATGGAGGCGATGGGCGGCGGCTTCACCTGGGGTTCGGCCCTGGTGCGCTGGTAGAGCCACACTCGTTCAAATTTTGCCGGAATCAGCGCGCATTATCGATGCGTCTGCATTGATGAGCGCTGTTGACCGCCGTATCGTAACCTCATAATTTCAGACAACAATTGTTCGCCGTGATGTGGGGCAGGGCGATGACTGATCAAAGTAAAACCGTAACGCGTGTTGATCTCTGCGAGGCCGTCTACCAGAAGGTGGGCCTGTCGCGGACGGAATCCTCTGCGTTCGTGGAACTCGTGCTGAAGGAGATCACCGACTGCCTCGAGAAGGGCGAGACGGTGAAACTGTCCTCGTTCGGCTCCTTCATGGTGCGCAAGAAGGGGCAGCGCATCGGCCGCAACCCGAAGACCGGCACCGAGGTTCCGATCTCGCCGCGGCGGGTGATGGTGTTCAAGCCGTCGGCGATCCTGAAGCAGCGGATCAACACCCAGCACCGCACCAATGGCGACGCCACCAAGGCGCAACCCGAGGCTTAAAGCCGCCTCGCGCGAAGGATGTGGCATTTGGACAAGGCGCCGGATGCGTTCCGAACCATCAGCGAAGTAGCGCAGGAACTCGACATTCCGCAGCACGTGCTGCGGTTCTGGGAGACCCGTTTCTCCCAGATCAAGCCGATGAAGCGCAGCGGCGGCCGCCGCTATTACCGCCCCGACGACGTCGACCTGCTCAAGGGCATTCGCCGTCTGCTTTACGGGGAGGGCTACACCATCCGCGGGGTGCAGCGGATCCTCAAGGAGCACGGCGTCAAATCGGTGCAGGGCCTCGCCGACAGCTCGGCCGCGGTCTCGTTCGGCGCCATCGAGGACGCCATCGGCGCGAGCCTGATGGAGCCGGACGACGAGGCGCCGCTGCCGATCAAGCGCGTCACGGACGCCGACGAGGACGACTACCAGGGCGACGAGGAGGAGGGCATCGACTTCCGCTTCTCGGAGGTCGACGACGAGGACATCCTCACCACCTTCCGCAAGGGCGGCACCCCCGCCGCACCCGCCGGCCCCAGCGCACTGGACCGGGAAAGGCTGGGCAAGGCGCTCGCCGACCTCGTGGCCTGCCGTGAGATGCTGGATCAGGCGCTGAACGACGGCTAGGGCCGCATTCGGCTCGGCTTTACGGGTTGTTCCCCGGACTTTGGACAGGGACACCAAAATGGTGCCGCTCGCCTTGCGCTAAGCGGCGATCCTAGCTAATGGAACGACGTTCGGAGCGTGGCGCAGCCCGGTTAGCGCACTAGTCTGGGAGACTAGGGGTCGGAGGTTCAAATCCTCTCGCTCCGACCAATTTTTTTCAAATCGTCTGTCGGGTGGATTGCGGGTGGCGTGGAGCCTGCTCCCAGAGGTGACGCATGCGCGGCGGGCGTGGTGGGTGGTTGCTGCGGGTGGCTGGCAACCAAAATGCCGAAAACAACCCCATGCACAGTAGCGAGGCCGTTGCTGAATAAGGTTTTTCCGAAGTCGGCTTGGCCCGTCGGGCAAAACAGGGGGAGGATGCCAGCTTGTGAAGTCGGATTTCTCGACGTCCGCTTGGTCTTCAAGACTCTGCTTTGTGAGAGCTCCGGATCTTGTGGAGCAACCTTGGCAAACCTACAACGCCCCTAGACCCTTTGGTTACGGTTAAATCAGCAGGGTTTCCGCTCTCGCTGAACTTCACTATTTGCCGCATTGGCTCTGCCATCTTTGCGAGTAAAAACTCGCAGTCTTTCGCGCGCTTCTCTGCGAAGGCTGAAAATGCCTTCATAGACACCACGTCAACCGTGGCAAAGAATTTCCATTGGGGAGACCCTTTCCAGTGACAGCGAACGTAAGGCACTGGCTCTAACATCACGCCATCTGCATCCGCGTCGTAGAACGCGCGAATGAGTTCACCCTCAATGAGAACAACAGGAAATGCCAGCACGCCGAGTCGGGGTATCGTCCCTTCCTTGTTTCTAGTGTCATATTGGTCTGCATATGCCTTGCTGTTCCCGACTGCAGCCTGAACTGCCGAATAAAAAAGATCGTTTCCTTTGTTGAAGGCTTGTCTTCCGCCGAAGCCACCCTGTTCAGGCGTTGAAAAGATTTGAAGATCGTGGAGTTGTTCGTCGCCGGCGAGCATCCAGATTATTGCTTCGCCGAGCAGTGATGAGATTGTTTGAGAAACGCATGCGGCCGAGCCGATGCTCGTTGTCGGACTGGTAAATATGACCCAGGGCTTGTCTCCCGACCACTTGCATTCAACAATCATGGACACGCGCAGAAGGCCCGCGTCGGGCACGTCACACGTCATGGATGCCAATACGTCTATTTCTCGCTTCGGCTTGTCCTCGCCTTCTTGGACGTACACACCTTGAACAGAATGAAAGCCTTGCTTACGCAGCGTGTTTGCCGCTCGAAACTCGAGAGGATAGCCTTCGGTTTCCAGCCACTTTCCCACATTTTCGAGCAGTGAGCCGCTTGCTGCATTAGACTCCGAAGAACCTTCCGACATGAAAATTCCAGCCTCCAAGTGAGAATTTCTGGGGCAAAAGGAGAAACTCGGGGACGGCGTTGGCGACATGGTGCCCGGTAGAATACTTGAACAGCATCGGTCTCATTTGAATCAGATGGTGACGTTGCCGACTCGTGGCTTTTGAAATCTGGAGTCCGCTAAGGGCTCTTATCGGACTCCAGACTCACTGTGGACCGGTATGACCATGAACGGAAAGTGGTCCCAAATCTGCTCGTACAGCTTCCGGACTTCTGCGGTCTTCTCTACGAGTTCGCCCGGTCGTGTGAAATACGGGCCATCAGTGAAGGTCGTCCGTGACGCGTGAATAGCCGCGGGTGTTCCATCATGGTCGTACCAGTAACCGTGTGCGATGCGGTTTCGGTCCTCAACGACCTTCAAAGCCCGTTTAATCAGCTCTTCGAGGAAGCCCCGTTGGGGGTCGTCCTTCATCGTCCTAGCGACCTCCGCCTGGCAGATCTTGCACATCGACACAAAGTCCACCACGGGCATGAGCCGATTGCGCTGCAGATCACTCAGTGCGAGCATGTCGCATGCGGCAGTTCGCACAGCGTTCTCCATTTGAGAGAACCAGTAGACGTAAAGGCCTATCTGCTTGAATTTTTCGAGTTCATCAGTGCTGCCGTCTGTAGACATTGCCGGTGGCTCCGACCTGACTTGAATTCTGTAGTGATACCAATCGATGTTCAGGGTCAGTAATGGCTCTTATCGGGCTCCAGAATATCGAAGCGATTGCGTAACGAGTTTCGGAGCGCGGCAGTGCTCGCATACCGAATCTATGCGATTGAAGTCCGACGTAAGGCCAAGGGCGGTGCAAACGGGGTTCACTTGCTGACGAGGAGAAACACCCGTCAATTCGGTGATGCAGTCGTCGCAGTACCCTTTTGGCGTTTCGTCTCTCAGGAACGTGTAGATTTTCTCAGGGTTGCTCATGGTCATTCCTGACGGGTTGCGGCGATACATGCGACAGAATCGCAAGGGCCTGTTGGCGACCTGCGGCAAGATTCTGGAGTGGCTGGGGGACGCGCTCAAAGGCTGGTTTTCTCGTGCCTATTTATAACCCCGTCTTTCCCATACTCGCAACGGTTGCAGGTCTCGGCTCGATATGAAACCCTCTTCGGTCGCGGGAGGTCTAAATGGCGGACAACGTCACAATCGTGTTGGGCGCTCTGAACATTGCTGCAGATCCGCACCCGCCGGGCATTTACCGTGCGCTTTTCGAAGCCGCGACGGACGTACCCGAGAGGATTGGGGCTCCGGCTGGCGTCACGGTGACAGTGCACGAAATTGGACTGAACGTGGCTTGCAATTTTGCGGTCTTACTCCTGGCAAGACCAGATGCGGCCGACGCCGACGTTTGAAGGCGCGCACGTGTGGTCATTCTGCGTGCGATTGTTTGAGGAGAAGGTGTGACCGTCGTCACAGGACGCGCCACCTCAACGGTCTGGCGCTGCAAGCCGGAGGGACAAGGCGGCCCCCGGGCGTTTCCTCGTATCAGTAGTTTTGCGGGCCGCTTACGCGTGGCCCTTGATCTCGTAGTGACCCGGCACGCATTTGTAGCGCTCGAGGCGCCAGTTGGCGTGATAGATCGGGTGCTCGCCCATCCATTTGGCGAGCGGTGCCTGTGCGCCGACCGCACACTGCATCATCGAAATCTCGGGCGTCATGTTGCTGTCGGTCACGATTTCCTCGACGCAACTGCCTGAGCTGGCTGCGCTGAGCCGGCAGAGCACGGCAACGACGGTCACGAACATTCCAGTCACCTCATCGGTAGTTTCTGACCACGACAAAGATGCAAGTGGAGTGCCAGCGTCTGTGACGGAGACGACACGCTGGCCTGGCCGACTCGCCCCGGCGTCCAACTCCATTTGACGATTCGGATTGTAAAAAAATGCCCTAAAACCGAAGCCGGGCAACTACGGGGGAACCCCGGTCAAATGCGGAGGAATGAGCGATTGTGGGGGCTGCGCCGCGCGAACGCCCCTTCACAACCCCTGCGCAGCCGATACGCTCGCGGACGTGCGGATACTCGTCAAAAGAGCGGGACCGCCGCAGGACCAAAGGAAACGCGAGGGCAGACCATGAAGGCACGACCGACCGGCGTGATCCCGCCGATGACGACGCCGTTCCGCAAGGACGGCGAGATTGATTACAAACTGGTGGCGCCGCAGGTCGACTGGATGATCGGCGCGGGCGCGCACGGCCTCGCCGCCGGCGGCTCGACCGGCGAGGGCCACACGCTTGATCACGAGGAATATCGCGACCTGATGGCGGCGACGGTGGAGGCGGTGAACGGGCGCATTCCCGTCATCGCCGGCATCATCGTGGACTCCACGCGTGACGCGATCCGCCGCGGCAGGCTCGTGCGCGACATGAATGTCGCGGCACTCCAGGTCACGCCGGTGCATTACCTGTTCAAGCCTGATGACGAGGCGATGGTGGCGCATTTCCGCGCCATGGCCGACGAGACCGGCATGCCGATCATCATCTACAACGTGGTGCCGTGGTCGTACCTGTCGCCGGCGCTGCTGACGCGGATCATGACCGAGGTGCCGCTGGTGGTCGGCGTCAAGCAGAGCGCGGGCGATCTGAAACTGTTCGCCGACCTGATGATGATGGCGCCGGACAAGCTGATCTACAGCGCCGTCGATGCGCTGATGTATCCGTCCTACACGCTCGGGGCCCATGGCTCGATCGCCGCGATCCTGACCGCGGCGCCGCATGCCTCCGTGGCGCTGTGGGATGCGGTGAAGGCGGGCGATCATCCGCGCGCGCTCGATCTGCACAAGAGGCTGCTGACGCTGTGGAATGCGATCATTGCCGACAATCTGCCGGCCTGCACGCGTTACGCCCAGACGCTCCAGGGCTTGCCGAAGACGTATCCGCGCGCACCGATGCCGGAGGCCTCGCCCGCACAGCAGGCCGCGACCCGCAAGGCGCTGGAGGCGCTCGGCGCCTTGAGCGGTCAGCACGTCGAAGCGGCGGAATAGTCCGCCGGCCGAAATACGATTGTTGAATGGCAGCGCCGATCCGCTTTTACCTGCGGATGCGGCGCTGCTACATTTTGGGCGCCGTATGAGCGGCACGAGGACGAAGAAACAGACCGACAAGGGGAGGGACCGAAGTCCCATGAAGGATTTTGCAGGAAAGATCGCCGTCATCACCGGCGGCGGCACGGGAATGGGACGCGAGCTCGCACGGCAGCTCGTTGCCGAAGGCTGCAATGTCGCGATGTGCGATATCTCGGAGGCCGCGATGGCCGAGACCAGGCGGCTCTGCGAGGTCGAGAAGCTGCCGCAGGGCCTGCGCGTCACGACGCATGTCGCGGATGTCTCGATCGAGGATCACCTCAAGCGCTTCCGCGACGAACTTGCCGAGCAGCAGAAGACCGACAAAATCCATCTGCTGTTCAACAATGCCGGCATCGGTGGCGGCGGCAGCCTGTTCACCAACACGCGCGAGCAGTGGGAGCGCACCTTCAACATCTGCTGGGGCGGCGTCTATCTCGGCGTGCGCACCTTCCTGCCGATGCTGGTGGCCGCGGACGAGGCGCACATCGTCAACACCGCCAGCGTCAACGGCTTCTGGGCCTCGATCGGCATGGGGCAGGCGCACACCGCCTACAGCTCGGCCAAGTTCGCGGTGAAGGGATTCAGCGAAGCGCTGATCAACGACCTTCGCCTGCACGCGCCACACGTCAAATGCTCGGTGGTGATGCCTGGCCACATCGGCACCTCGATCGTCTCCAATTCGCGCAAGGTGCAGAGCGCCGACGGATCGGAGCGGCTCAATGCCGACGAGGTCGCGCTGACCCGCAAGCGCATGGTCGCGAACGGCGTGCCCAATGCCGACAAGATGTCGGACGAGGACATCCAGGCGGTGTTCGCCGAGCGCGCCCGCAGTTTCCTCCAGGATGCGCCGACCACCGCGGCGCAGGCCGCGAAGATCATCCTCGACGGCGTGAAGGCGGAGCGATGGCGCATTCTCGTCGGCGAGGACGCCAAGCGTCTTGACGAGCGCGTTCGTTCTACGCCGGACCAGGCCTATGAAAGATCCTTCTACGAAAGCTTTACGCAGGAGGTCGGCTGGCGACTCGGCTGAATCTGTTCGGCTGGGTCAGTCTCGCTGAGACCGTCAACGAAGGCGCGCCAATATAGGTATGATGATCATCATGGCAAGAGGCGGAGCGGTACTTTTGCGTGCCACCTCTTGCCAGTCTTGAAGGTCTTATGACGAATTGGAATGTCACGCATGCGACACGGCCATCGCGCCCGCTTTGTTCAAGCGATGGTGATGCCAAACGGGTCTCATTCGGCGCACGGCCGCTTGGTTGGCGAGCGGGAATAGTCTACTCAATCAGGGGTAACGCCATCATAAAGCGTAGCCCCGATGATACCCGCATGCCTCTCCGACGACTGGACCCTCTGCCCGGAGAGAGAGGACATCTCCGCTGAGTTCACGCGGCTCCTCACCGCGGCCCAGGAGGGCGGCGCCACGATCGCAGAATGCCTGATGATCGCGCGGCAGCTCAAACGCGGCGACGAGCATTCCTGGCACCGCGAGTGGAAGAAGCTGGCGCGGGCCAACCGGCAGCGCGCAGAGGCGGCGTTCGCGGAGCGCCATATGGCGACCGCGCAGCGCAACTGGCTTCGGGCGATGAACTACTACGGCGCGGCCGCGATGCCGCTCGACCAGGCCGACGAGCGCCGCTGGGTCGCGGTGCTGGCGATGCAGGAATGCGCCCGCCGCTTTCTGTCCGCGCGTAGTCCGGCCGGCGACATCGTCACGATTCCCTGGTCCGACGATGGACACGCCCTGCAAGGCTATTTCCTGCCCGCAGCTTCGGCGAGCAAGCGGGCTCCGACCGTGATCTGCATCGGCGAGCCCGGGCATCGCAAGGAGGAATTCCTGTTCAAGCTCGCGCCGCATGCGCGCGAGCGCGGTCTGTCGATGCTGGCGCTGGACCTGCTCGGCGACCAGCGCGACGATTACACCGACACGCTGCTGCAGCGCCGCGATCTCGAGAGCTCGATCGGCAGCGTCATGGACTATCTGGAAACGCGCGACGACGTCGATTTCAATCGCATCGGGATCGTCGCGGACGGGTGGGGCTCCTCCTTCGTCGCACGTGCGGTGTTGCAGGAGCCGCGGCTCGCAGCTGCGGTCTGCGACGGCGGTCTCTGGGACCTGCATGAGCGGTCCTTCTTCGCCAGCCGCTTTGCCATGAGCGACCTCAGCATCGTCCCGGTGCCGTCGGCGCCGCTGATGGCCTCGAGTGTCGACTGTCCGGTGCTGATCACCATCGGCGAGGACGGCTGGCTCAAGGCCGACCGGGCGCGCCAGATCGTGCAGAAGTCGCGGCCCGGCGGCTCGGATATCGTGCTGAAGGTGTTCACCGCGGCGGAGACCGGCGCGGCGCAGGCTCACGCGGACAATCCGAGCCTTGCCAATGAATACATCTTCGACTGGCTGGAATCGCAGCTGGGCGGCATGGGGCGTCGGAGCTGAGCGCCGCCTGCCGTTTCGGAGCCATTTCCGTTCCGATGTCATCGGAACGGGGGTCTGGCTTCTTGCCTTGACGCGTTTTCTTGACGCGAACCGGTATCCACGTCGCTCGAAAACGCTCTAATAGTCCAGGGATATCCTGACGCAGGCCTTTTCGAGCCGGTTCTTCAGCGTCGCGAGCTTGGTGGTGAATTCCGCGAGCTCTTCCTCGTCGAACTCCTGGAAGACGGATTCGCGAATCGACTTGTACTGTTCGTTGAGGCTCGCAATGTGCTTCTTTGTCTTGTCGGCCAGCGACAGGCGGACCACGCGGGCGTCGGTCGGCGAGGGGCGCCGGCGCAGCAGGGCCTTCTTCTCAAGCAGCTTGGACTGGGTGGTGACGAAGGAAGGGTCGACATTGAGCAGCTTGGAGACCACGTTGACGGGCACGCCGTCGTCCTTGTCGAGGTCCGAAATCGCCATCAGGATCAGCCATTGCGGACCGCTGATGCCCAGCGTTCTCGCCCAGAACTGACGCAGCTCCTCCAGATGCATGTTGATCGACGATATCTCCCAGGTGAAACGCCTGATGATATCCAGATTGCCGATGGAGCGGAGGCGCGCCCCTTCTTTCCTCGTCGCTGACACAGCGTCACTCCCGTCAACAGATTCATTCCGGCCGGCGTCGTGCAAGGTCATAGTCCACGCAAGTCTGCCCTGACGCAAGTGCAGAGCAGGGTAATTTTGTCACGAAAAGTACAAAGATGATCCACTCAGCATATTGCAGCGCCTCCCGGTGTTGCGCGCGGGGTACAGGTTTTGCGAAACCATAAAGCTGACCTAATAAACTATTTTGATTAGCGGAACGACGCAGGCATATTGATCCGTGACGGTGGGGGTTCTCGATCGTCCCGTTGCAGGTGGTTCGCTCACGTCCCTCGCGTTCAAGCGGGTGTGTCCGAAAGCGCACAGCGGCCGAGCGGATTTGAAGAGACGGGGATCTGGGGGGCCTCACGGTCCAGTCTCCGCAAAATGAGCAACTTGGAGGTTTTATATGAAAGTGGTGAAGAGCCTTTTGCTCGGCACTGCGGCGGGTCTGATCGCCGTCGGTGGAGCCCAGGCGGCCGATCTTCCGGTCAAGGCCAAGGCAGTCGAATACGTCAAGATCTGCACGCTTTACGGCGCGGGCTTCTACTACATCCCGGGCACCGACACCTGCATCAAGCTGGGCGGCTATCTGCGCGCTGAAGTCGCGCTCAATGCCGGCGGCAACTACAGCGCCCAGTACAACGGCGTGTTCGCGGCCAACAACCGCCTGAGCAACTACTACTCGATGCGTGCTCGTGAAGATCTCAACATCGACACGCGCACCGCGACCGAGTACGGCGTCGTTCGTACCTACTTCGATGCGGTCTTCAGCTGGACGACCGGCAGTTACGTCGGCACCGGCTCCGCCACGGGTGCGACCGGCTACAGCGCCACGACGGCTGGCACGTCCAACCTCAACCCGACGGACGGCGGTATCTCGGGCGGTTCGCTCGGCGTCTACTATGCCTTCATCCAGTTCGCCGGCTTCACCATGGGTAAGGCCGTGTCGCAGTTCGATGCTCCGTGGATCAACTATCCCGGCAACAACTTCGACCAGCTGGTCGGCGGCAGCGGCTCGACCAACGGCGTCGCCCAGTTCACCTACACGGCCGATTTCGGCCAGGGCGTGACGGCCGCGTTTTCGGCGCAGGATCAGACTCAGTTCTTCACGACCAACGTCTGGAACACCGCCGGCATGAGCACGTCGGGCGTGCTCGGCGGCGCCTACGGCTCGAACGACATCGGCGGCACCCGGTCTCCCGATCTCGTCGGCATGGTCCGCGTCGACCAGGCCTGGGGTCTGTTCCAGGCGTCGGTTGCGGCGCACGACAACCACGTCGGCTATTACGGCGCCACCGAAGTCACGGGACATCCGGAAGACAAGTGGGGCTGGGCCGTGCAGCTCGCATTGTCCATCAAGAACATCCCGACCGGCGCAGGCGACGTGATCAACGTCTCGGGTGTCTACACGGATGGCGCGAGCCGCTACAACTTCCAGTCGCTGGCTGCGACCAGTTACTCGATGTTCGGCAGTTCGAACGCCGCCTACCAGAGCATCGGCTTCGCCGGCGTGTCTGACGCGGTGTTCGGCCCCGGCGGCGGCCTCGAGCTGACCAAGACCTACGGCTTCCGGGGTGCCTACACCCACAACTGGAGCCCGAACTGGAACACCGCGCTCTACGGCGCGTGGGCTGCTGTCAACTACAGCGGAACGGCGAAGGATCTGATCTGCGGCAGCGCCTCGTTCGCGACCCTGACCGGCACCTGCAACCCGGACTTCAACATCGGCCAGGTGGGCGTCATCACCCGCTGGGTCCCGGTGAAGAACCTGACCTTCTCCGCCGACTTCACCTACAGCCATCTCGACCAGAAGTACTCGGGCGTGATCACGACCCCGGCGCTCACGAGCGTCGCGAAGCCCGCGGCAACATACGAGCTGAAGGATCAGGACACCTACAGCCTGCTGCTGCGCGCCCAGCGCAACTGGTAAGCCGAGGGTTCTTTCGGATCTGACCAGGCCCCGGCGGGACACCGCCGGGGCCTTTTTCAGATGCGGCGTTCGGAAAATCCGGCAGGCGTTGCTGGCGGCGAAGACGAGCCATGCGATTCAATTGCTCGCAAACTTATTTGCTTACCTGAGTTGATCAGCTATATATTGGCCAGCCGATTACGAAAGTTGCGGCTCTTAGCTTGATGCTATGACCTCCAGAAACCTCCGGTAGTGCCCTGCCGGAGGTTTTTCTGTTTCCGGAGTTCCGCTTCGGAAGCGCTTTCCGGCGAAGCGGATACCGGTTCGCGTCAAGACAGCGCGTCAACCGAGAATCTAACCGCGCATCACGCGAACGCGGGAGTTCGGCCGGTAGGCGAGGCGGCTGTGGCCGGCGCAATAGGGCTGGCTGTCCGGCGCGATATTGCCGCAGAAGCAGAAATCCTCCGCGCCCGGCGTCGAGATCGGCCAGCGGCAGCGGTTCTCGGCAAGCTCCAGCAACGAGCACCGATTGGCGTCGTCGATGGGACCTGCGACCACGGGCGCATCGGTCTCGCCGTAGATGGTGGCGAGCATCTGGTATTGCAGCCGCGGCACGGCGCGCATCGCGCGCGCCGGCGCGGAGCCCCTGTCCTGGACCTTGCGCTCGTCGACGGTCCGGCCGCGCGTGAGGTTCAGCCGCGACAGCTTGCCGATCACGGCGTTGCGGCTGACGCCGATGTCGGCGGCGATCTCGCGGCAGGAGAGGCCGGCCTCGAAGTGCTGCTTCAGAAGCTCGATTCGTTCGTTGGTCCAGGTCGGTGAAAGAACAGGCATTGTAACGGTCCCAGGTTGCAGATGTCGGCCATCCGCCTTGCGAGATCCGTCCGCCTCACGTCCGGCGCGCGCTCACGTCCTGCCGTTGTCGCGAATCGACAAAAGCCCGTCCTTGATGGCGAGACGGATGCCTTCCTCGATCAAGGTACGTGCGACGCCGGGAACGCTGGTGCCGTGGGTGCCCTGTCTCACCAACTTCTCCAGGTAGGTGATGGTCGAGAGCGCCAGGGTTACGGGAATGCGGTCAGTCTCGGCTTTTTCGGTGGCCATGGTCCGAACGCTAGCCTCATACTCAGGTACATAAAAGTAACGATTAAGACTCTATTTAGGTTTGAGGCCGGAAGTCAAATGCTGGCTGATGTCGTGGCTCAGCCCGTTGAAATCACATATAAAAATGAACACGACGCCGCGCGCCGCGCGGGAGTCCGGGCGGCGGCGTGGCGTCGTCAGGCGAGGGAAGGGCGGCTGGTTCAGCCGTGCACGATCGCCTTTTCGATCATGCAATGGATGCCCTTGGAGCCGTTGACGGTCTGGGTCACCCGCAGGTCGGCCGCGAGGCTGCACAGCGTGTAGGCGTCTTCGCGCGACAGGTTTCGCCTCTCGCCGAGGAGCACGATCATGTCGCGCAGCGCGCGGACCGCGCATTGGTCGAGGTCGGGGTCCATCGCCATGGTCATGTAGTGCGTCGCCGTCTCGGCGCGGGGATAGTCGAAGCGCAGGTCCTTGCGCAGCGTCAGGCGGAAGCGGCCCTGGAGCGCGGTCTCGATCGCGGTGACGCAGACCTCGCCGTCGCCCTGCACGCCGTGGCCGTCGCCGCAGGAGAACAGCGCGCCCGGAACGAATACCGGCAGGTAAAGGGTCGCACCCGCGCCGAGCTCCTTGTTGTCGAGATTGCCGCCCATCGCGCGCGGAACCAGCGAGGAGATGCGGCCCCAGCCAGGGGCGGCGACACGCCCATGACGCCGAAGAACGGCTTGAGCGGCAGGTCCAGACCCCAGGGCATGCGGCCGACCATCCGCGTCCGGTCGAGCGGGATGTTGAGGATGCGCGTCTCGTGGAAATCGTCTGGCAGCGTGCCCGAGAGCGGCTTGATCATGTTCCAGCCCCAATCCTGCCGGAGCTGGACGTCGAGGATCTCGACCGCGAGCACGTCGCCGGGCTCGGCGCCCTCGACCGCGATCGGGCCGGTGAGGATGTGGCCGGGCAGCATGCGCTCGTTTATGGCGTGAACCTCGAACATCTCCGGCGGAATGTGAAACCTGTTGCGGTCGGGCAGCATGTCCGGGCCGCCGCTGATCGTGTCGACGGTCACCTCGTCGCCGCTCTTGACGGTGAGGACGGGCTTGAGCGCGGCTTCGAAGAAGCCCCAATGGCAGGTCGCGGGGCTGGAATGCAGGTGGTGGTGGGTCATTTGCCGCGTCCAATCGGTTTCATCAGAACTCGTCACGAGAACCTGTTATGCCCGGGCTTGACCGGGCGATCGATCCTCTTTCAAGAAGATTTCTGAAGATGGACCGGCCGGTCAAGCCCGGCACGATCATTTCAGCGAGGCGCCCCTGTATTTCGTTCTTTCCAAGACCCTTGGCAGTGCACTGCTGCCGATCAATCTGCTGGTCGAGCTCGGAATCCTGTCGCTGCTGCTGATGTTGACGCGCTACGCGGCTCTCGGCCGCAAGCTGGCCGTGACCACGCTGGTCCTGCTGGCATTGTCCGCGTTCTCGCCCCTCGGAAATCTCCTGCTGTACCCGCTGGAGTCGCGCTTTCCGGCGTGGGACCCCTCGCGCGGCGCGCCGGACGGCATCATCGTGCTCGGCGGCTCCGTCGACACCGATCTGTCGGCGGCGCATCGTACACCGGTGGTCGCGAACGCGGCCGATCGCCTGCTCGCGCCGGCCGAGCTCGCGCGCCGCTATCCGAACGCGCGCATCGTCTTCACCGGAGGTTCGGCGAACCTGGTCTCGACGGATGCGAAGGAGGCCGACTACTCCGCGCCGATCCTGGAAAACCTGGGCATCCCGAAGGAACGGCTGATCCTCGAGCCGTGATTCCCGCAACACCTGGGAGAACGCGGTCTTCACGAAGCAATTGGTGACGCCGAAGCCGGGCGAGCGCTGGCTGCTCGTCACCTCGGCCTTCCACATGCCACGCTCGATGGGAATCTTCCGCAAGGCCGGATTTAACGTCGAGCCCTATCCTGTCGATTGGCGGATGGGGGCCGCGACGAGCTCTTCACGTTCACCAATGCCGGCAAAGATGGTCTCGAAAAGACCGAGGTCGCCGTGCGCGAATGGATCGGTCTTCTGGTGTACCGCCTGATGGGCCGGACCGGCGAGTTGCTTCCGGGACCGGGCAAGGACTAGAACGAGAGCCGCAATAACAAGAACGCGGCACCGGCGCCCGACCGCCGGCTGGGAGGACGCCATGCAGCAGCACAGTGCAGAGAAGATCGATCTTGCCGGCCTCGTCGCCGATCTCAACAGCCTGCTGCGGCTGAAGACGACGGTCACCGGCATGAAGCTGTTCGCGCGCGTCTCGGAGATGGAGGCGATCCCGAAGATCCGGCGGCCCAATGCGGTTCACACCACCGACCAGATCGTCAGCATGGCCTCGCGGCTCGGCTGGACCGTCGGCATCACGGGCGACGATCTCGTCGGCGCGCAATGCCGCGCGGTGATTGGCCTCAGCCCGCAGGACGAAAAATGGCTCGCCGGCGAAAACTACGTCGGCGTCTGGCACGGCACGGCGGAAGACGCGCGCAAGCGCCAGGAGGCACTCGATGTGGTTCCGTTCGGACAGTATCAGGCGCTCGCGGTCAGTCCGCTCGCGAGCGGCCGGCTCGATCCGCCCGACATCTGTCTCGTCTATGCGACGCCGGGGCAGATGATCATCCTGATCAACGGACTGCAATATACCGGCTACAAGAAATTCGAATGGGGCGTGGTCGGCGAGACCGCCTGCGCGGATTCCTGGGGACGGGCCCTCAAATCCGGCGAGCCCAGCCTGTCCTTGCCATGCTATGCGGAACGGCGCTATGGCGGCGTGCCGGACGAGGAGATGCTGATGGCGTTGAAGCCGGAACATCTCGCCAAGGCGGTCGAGGGCATGAAGGCGCTCGCAAGGAACGGCCTGCGCTATCCAATCCCACCCTATGGTATTCAAAGCGACGTCCGTGCCGGCATGGGCGTGAGCTACGCGAAGAAGTAAAGGCCGATCATGAGCTCTGCGAAATTCGACATCGTCGTCTACGGTGCGACCGGATTCACCGGCCAACTCGTCGCCGAATATCTCACTCAGCGTTACAAGGGCGACAACGCACTCAAATGGGCGATGGCAGGCCGCAGTCTCGGTAAGCTCAAATCGGTCCGCGATGCGGTCGGCGCTCCCGGGAATACGCCGCTGATCGTTGCGGATGCGTCGGACGCGGCTTCGCTGAAGGCGATGGCGGAACAGACGATGTCGGTGATCACCACCGTCGGTCCGTACCAGCTCTATGGTGAGGAACTGCTGGCCGCCTGCGTCACCACCGGCACGGACTATTTCGATCTGTGCGGCGAGCCGATCTGGATGCGGCAGATGATCGACAAATACGAGGCGGAAGCCAAGGAGAGCGGCGCGCGCATCGTGTTCTCCTGCGGCTACGATTCCGTGCCGTTCGAGCTCGGCACGTTCTTCGTGCAGGAAGAGGCCAGGCGGGTCTTCGGCGCGCCGGCCGCACGCGTGAAAGGGCGCGTGCGCGATATGCGCGGCACGCTCTCCGGCGGCACTGCCGCGAGCGCGAAGGCGACTTTCGATGCCGTGGCCAAGGATCTCAGCCTCGTTGCGATCCTGAACGATCCGTTCGCGCTGACGCCCGGTTTCACCGGGCCGAAGCAGCCGAAGGGCAACAGGGCGGTGTTCGAGGACGACCTGCAATCCTGGGCCGCGCCGTTCATGATGGCGCTGATCAACACCCGCAACGTCCACCGCTCCAACATGCTGATGGGCTTTCCCTACGGTCAAGACTTCGTCTACGACGAAATGGTCCTGACCGGTCCGGGCGAGAAGGGCGAGGACAACGCCAAGCGCGTGATGGCCGCCAATGCGGGCAAGACCGGCCCGGACGCACCGAAGCCGGGCGAGGGGCCTTCGAAGGAAGAGCGCGAGAACGGGCGCTTCGATCTGCTCTACGTCGCGATCGCCCCCGACGGCCGCACGGTCCGCGCCGGCGTCACCGGCGACCGCGATCCCGGCTACGGCTCGACCTCGAAGATGATCTCCGAATGTGCGATGTGCATGCTGCGCGACGTGACGGATGTGCCAGCCGGCTTCTGGACACCGGGCGCAGCGATGCAGCACAAGCTGATCAAGCGGCTGCGCGACAATGCGGGGCTGACGTTCGAGGTGGAAAGCTAGCTGTTGTCGGAGGGCGGGCAAAGCGAAGCGTGCCCACCAATGCAAAGCAAGTTGCGGAGAGATGGTGGGCACGGCGCGTTGCGCCTTTGCCCACCCTACAGCTCAAGCTGAAGCAGCTTCGTCCGCAGCCCTGATCCTGTAGGCCTGCGCGGCCGCGATCATGCCCCACATGGCGCCCAGCATCATCCAGAAGTGCCGCCAGTGGTCGGTGTCGATCACGAAGCTTTCGCCGACGGTGCCGATGAAGGCGGAGAAGACGGCGAGATAGGCGCGCTGCCAGGGCACACGGACGAAGATGTGCCTGATCCCCATGATGACGGTGGTGAAGACCAGCGCGGGATAGCAGACGCCGGAGATCCAGCCGCCGGACATGAAGGCGTTGAGGTAGGAGTTGTGGGTGTCCTCGGGGAAGAAGCGGTGGAATTGCAGCGGGCCGATGCCGAACGGCAGGTCGAGCGCCATCTCCGCACCCAGGATGTGCCGGCCGAACCGTCCGAAGCGGCCTTCGTCATAGCTCTGGTCGAAGCTCGCGCGCTGCTTGAACATCTCGGCGGTGGAATCGAAAGACATCAGCACCGCGATCAATGCGACGCCCAGCACCGCGGCGACGATCGCCATGATGATGATGCGCGAGCGCTGCGCGTTGGTACGGCTGGTCAGCACCATCAGCGCCAGCATGCATACGGAGGTCAGCACCAGCCCGCCCCAGGCCGCGCGGGAAAACGCGAGCAGGATCGCCAGTGACATGATGCCGAACGCGACGACATTGCGGAGCGCCTTGCCGAGCTTGTCCGAGACCACGCTCTGGAGCGCGAACAGCGCCGGCAGGATCAGGAAGGCGCCGAGCACGTTCGGGTCCTTGAACGTGCCGCGCGCGCGTCCGTAGAGCGTGAGGAGATCGTCGCCGCCGGGGACGAGATGGAAATAGCCGGCGACGGCCGACAGCGAGGCGACCATCGCGCCGACCACGAGACCGCGGCGGAGCATGTCGAGCCGGGCCGTCGTGTCTTCGGACGTGATCATGGCGAAGAACACCACGGTCACCGCCATGTACCAGGAGGTCGCGATCCAGTTCACGACCTCGGGCTGTTCGTACAGCGGGATCGCGCTGATGGTGTAGCCGACGTTGAGCAGGACCAGCATCAGCACCAGCGGCATCAGCGCGAGCCGCAGGCGCAGGCCGGTGGCGAAGAAAGTGACGGTGGCGAGCAGCGTCACGATCTCGTAGGGGCTCGGCTCGATGAAGACGATCGCCCCGGAAGCGCCGACCAGCCACACCAGCGCGCGCTGCAGGGCCAGCACGCCGGGCGCAGCGCGAACCGCTGCATTCATGTCCCCGGCTGTTGCCGCATACGCCATTATACGCTCACACTACAACTCAACCCGTACACGCAACTTCCGCTGTCATGCCCCGCCTTGTGCGCACTTGCGCACTCGGGCGGGGCATCCAGTATTCCGCGCTGCCAGTGGCGCCGTTCGCCGCCGGCGTTGACTGGATCGCCCGGTCGAGCCGGGCGATGACAGCTGTTTTGTGGCACGCTCAACTCAATACGCGTTCTCGTTCTTGGTCAGCAGCGAGATCGGCGTCTTCAGGAGAATGACGAGGTCGAACAGCACCGACCAGTTCTCGATGTAATAGAGATCGAACTCGACGCGCTTCTGGATCTTCTCCTGATTGTCGATCTCGCCGCGCCAGCCGTTGATCTGGGCCCAGCCGGTGATACCGGGCTTGACGCGGTGGCGGGCAAAATAGCCGTCGACCGCTTCGTCGAACAGGCGGCTTTGCAGCTTGCCCTGCACCGCATGCGGACGCGGGCCGACCAGGGAGAGATTGCCAGAGAACACCACGTTGAAGAGCTGCGGCAGCTCGTCGAGGCTGGTCTTGCGGATGAATCGGCCGACGCGGGTGACGCGCGGATCGTTCCTGGTCACGACCTTCGAAGCCGTCGGGTCGGCCTGATGGTGGTGCATCGAGCGGAACTTGTAGACGTCGATACGCTCGTTGTTGAAGCCGAAGCGCTTCTGGCGGAACAGCACCGGGCCGGGACTGTCGAGCTTCACCGCCAGCGCCACCAATGCCATCACCGGCAGGGCCGCGAGCAGCGCGAAGCCTCCGACGATGCGGTCGAACAGCCATTTCATCACCAGATCCCAGTCGGTGATCGGCGCCTCGAACACGTCGAGCGTCGGCACCTCGCCGAGATAGGAATAGGAGCGGGGACGGAAGCGCAGCTTGTTGGTGTGCGCGGACAGGCGGATGTCGACCGGCAGCACCCAGAGCTTCTTCAGCATCTCCAGGATGCGCGTCTCCGCGGAGATCGGCAGTGCGAACAGAACGAGGTCGACACGTGTGCGGCGTGCGAATTCGACGATGTCGTCGACCTTGCCGAGCTTGCGCGCGCCGGCGCAGGTGTCGAGCGCGCGACTGTCGTTGCGGTCGTCGAACACGCCGAGCACGTGGATATCGGAATCTTCCTGCGCCTTCAGCGCCTCGACCAGCTGCTCGCCGTTGCTGTCGGAGCCGACGATGATGGTGCGGCGGTCGAGCCGGCCCTGACGTGCCCAGCCGCGCACCAGCGAGCGCAGGATCAGGCGTTCGCAGATGAGTGCGGCGAGCCCAAGGACGTAGAACGCGGCAAGCCACAGCCGTGAGACCTCGGTGCCGAACTTGGCAAAGAAGGAAATGCCGATGAACAGAAGGAAGACGAATGACCAGGACGAGATCATCCGGGTCATCTGCCGGAGCTGTCCGCGGAACAGCTGCACCTGATAGATGTCGGCGGCCTGGAAGCAGATTACGGCGGCGACCGCAACGGCGACGATCTGCGCAGGATAAGTCCAGCTGAAGCCGACGTGCGGCATGACATAGCCGGCATAGAGTGAGATGCCGACCAGGCTGAGCAGTGCGAAGTCGGCCACGCGCACGAAGCCGGTGATCACGATCGGCGAATAGGCTGGGGCGACCTTCTGGTTGACGATTTCGAGCGCTGCGGGCGAGAGCCGGCGGCGGCGTTCGACGAAGGGTTGGTCAGCCGGTCTGGCTGCGGCGGTGGTCGCGGCATCCAGCATCGAGCGTGCGTTGAGCGGTTCCACGGGCGTCCCGTCCATTCCAAAAACCCTGGGGTCGCGACTTTGCACCCCGGGCGAGCATCCCCAGGCCCATCGATTATCGGACAAATCGGAAGATTCTCTAAAGCGGCCTTAAGAATGGTTAATGATTGGCAAATGCGTCGCGATAGCCCGCGAGCACGCCCTCGACCATGGCCTGCTGGGAGAAATGGGCGGAGATGCGCTCTCGCAGGGAGGAGGCGCGCTGTGCGGTTCCTTTGGGATCGTCGAGTGCGGCCGCGATCGCTTCCGCCATGGCCTCGGCGTTGCTCGCCGCGAACAGGGCCGGGCTTTCCGGTCCGAAGATTTCGGGGATGCCGCCGACGCGGGCGGCGATCATGGGAATGCCAGCGGCCCCGGCCTCGATCACGACATAGGGCATGGAATCGCCACGCGATGGGACGACCAGCAGCCGCCCCTTGGAGAAGCCGTAGCGCGCCTTGACGTGGCCGATGAAACGGATGGCGCTCGAGAGGCCGAGCTTCTCGACCTGCGCCTTGAGCGCCGCCATTTCCTCACCGTCGCCGCCGAGCGTGAGTGTGACCTTCCTGCCGCCTTCGTGCAGTCGGGCCACGGCATCGACCAGCAGATCCGCGCCCTTGATGTGCCTGAACTCGCCGACATAGGCGAGGTCGGTGGCGTCGTCGGCGAGGACGACGGGCTCGAATTCCCCCGGCGTCACGCCGTTGAAGACGCAATGCACCACGCCCTTGGGCGTGCCGACGATGCGTTGATAGGTGTCGCGGGCAAAGGCGCTCTCGAACAGGAACAGGTCGGTCGCGTCCATCAGCGTGCGTTCGAGGCGTGCATAAAACTCGCCCTTTAACGTGTTGAGCGGATAATGCAGCGAGCCGCCATGCGGGGTGTAGATGCGGATGGTGTCGTCGGAGCGCCGCCGCATGCGGACGAAGGCGCCGGCCTTGGCGCCGTGGCCGTGCATGACGTCGGGCTTGAGCTCGCCGATCAGGCGCCGCATCCGCAGCCACACCAGAAGATCATCGGGCGACGGTTCGCGGCGGATCGCGAGGCGATGCACGCCGAGCTTCAGCCGCGGCGCGAGCTCGGCCAGCGCCTTGTCCGCGCGCTCACCGCCGGTGAGACTGTCGGCGAGAATGCCGACGTGATGGCCGCGATCGACCTGACCGTTCGCAAGGTCGAGGATGTGCCGGATGATGCCGCCCACGGGAGCGCGCACGGCGTGCAGGATGCGGAGCGGCCGGTCGGAAGAGGGGGCATGATCAGAACCAGCGCTCGGCGGCGAAGACGCGAACAATTCTTCGAAATATCGAGCTGGATTAAGGGCCCTCATGGTTAACAAACGGTGTCGGCGTCGTGCATGCCGCTCGCGGCGAGATGCGATTAACCCAGCAGCAACCTTAATGGAGTGTAATCGCCGCGGTTGAGGTAGAGTCGCAGCGTTGCCCTGCGGGAGTGTTCGATGCGTTTAGCGTTCTGGCGTGCCGGCAAGGACAAGGCTGTGGTCGAGCGGGCTGTCTCGAAACCCAAGGCCGAACCAGCGCCCAAGGTCGAAGCCAAGGTTGAAGTCAAGGATGAACCAAAGCCTGCGCGCGCTGCGACAACGCAGGCGCAAGGCGAATCCGGCGACATCGACCTGCACGCGCTCGGCGCGGCGCTGGCCCGCAGGCGCGGCTGGATCATCGTGCCGACGGTGCTTGCGCTCGTCGCATCCGTCGCGGTCGTCAATCTCGTCACGCCGCGCTACAAGTCTGAATCCCGCATCCTGATCGACGGCCGCGAGAACGTGTTCCTGCGTCCGAACAGCGACCGCACCGAGGAGCGGCAGGCGCTCGACCCCGAGGCCGTCACCAGCCAGGTGCAGCTCGTGCTGTCGCGCGATCTCGCGCGCGAGATCATCAAGAAGAACAAGCTTGCCGAGCGGCCGGAGTTCGATCCGGTGCTGCAGGGCGTTTCGCCGCTGAAGTCGCTGGCTGCTCTGATCGGCATCGGCCGGGACCCGTTCTCGATGACGCCGGAAGAGCGTGTGCTCGACGCCTATTACGATCGGCTCCAGGCCTATGCCGTCGACAAGTCGCGCGTAATCGTCGTCGAATTCCAGTCCGCCGATCCCGATCTCGCCGCGCGCGTCGCCAATTCGATCGCCGACGGCTATCTGGTGCTGCAGCAGAATGTCCGTCAGGATCAGGCCAGGAACGCGAGCCAGTGGCTCTCCGGCGAGATCGACAGCTTGCGCAAGAAGGTCTCCGAGGCCGAGGCGCGGGTGGAGGATTTCCGCTCGAAGTCGAGCCTGTTCGTCGGCACCAACAACACCACGCTGTCGAACCAGCAGATGGGCGAGGTCAACACCCAGCTCAACAACGCGCGCTCGCTGAAGGCGGATGCGGAATCCAAGGCGCGGCTGATCCGCGAGATGCTCCAGAGCGGCAAGCCGATCGAGTCGTCGGAAGTGCTCAACTCGGAATCGATGCGCACGCCGTCCCAGCAGCGGGTGGCGCTGCGGGCCCAGCTCGCCGAGCAATCCTCGACGCTGCTCGGCAATCATCCGCGCATCAAGGAATTGAAGGCCCAGCTTGCCGATCTCGACACCCAAATCCGCGACGAGGCCGCCAAGATCGCCCGTTCGCTTGAAAACGACGCGCGCTTTGCCAGCGGACGTGTGCAGGAATTGACGTTGAGCCTCGAGCAGCTGAAGAAGCAGGCGACGTCGACCAACGGCCAGGATGTGCAGCTCCGTGCGCTCGAGCCGCGAGGCCAAGTCGCAGCGCGACCTGCTCGAGACCTATCTTGCCAAATATCGCGAGGCCAATACCCGCGAGACCATCGACACCGCGCCGACGGATGGCCGCATCATCTCGCGCGCCATCGTCTCGAATACGTCGGCCTATCCGAAGAAGCTGCCGATCGTGCTGATCGTGACGATCGCGACGCTGCTGCTTTCGTCCGGCGTCGTCGTCACCGGCGAGCTGTTGCGCCAGACCGCACCGCGTGCGGTGGCGGTGTCCGCCACGGTGCAGGCGCCGGCACCGGTTCGTCAGGAGCCGGCTGTGCTGCCGGTGGTCGAACCCATTGCCGATCCGGTCATGGCAGAGCCTGCTCCGCTCCAGCCGGAGATGACGGCCGATGCCGACGTCACTGAATTCGACGAGATCGAGCGATTGGCGGAGCGCCTGCGTGCCGCTGGTCCGGCGGCGAAGAAAATCACGGTGCTCGGCACCGCATCGGGCGAGGCCATCACGCTCTCGACGCTGACGCTCGCCCGGCATCTGGCGCGCGAGGCCCGTGTCGTCGTGGTCGATCTCGCGGCATCCTCGCCGACGATCGCGGCCGTGTCCGTCGATGCCTCGGCGCCCGGCCTTGCCGAACTGATGCAGGGCGAGGCCTCGTTCGCGCAGGTGATCACCCGGGACAAGCTCTCGCGGCTGCATCTGGTCATGGCCGGCCGTCCCGGCTTCGATCGCAGCCTGCTGCAATCGCCGCGGGTGACACTGGCGGTCGACGCGCTGCTCCGCGCCTACGACTATGTGCTGCTCGACGCCGGCAGCGCCTCGGACCTTCCGGCGGAACTGCTGACGGCGCATGCCCGCGCCGTCGTGGTGCCCGATGCGTCGATGACGCCGGATGCGCGCACGCTGATGTGCGAGCAACTCAGCGCTGTCGGGTTCAGCGAGGTGACGATGCTGAGCAAGCCGGTGCAGCCGTCGAATGCAGTGGAGGCGCCCCGCGTGGTGGCGGCGTAGGCCTGTCTCCTTGCGGGAGGCGGGTGAGGATTTTTCTCCACGCGTTCGGAATCGTGGGGGCAAAGGCGCACTTGCGCCGTGCCCACCATCTTTCCACGATCTGCGGCTGACGTGGTGGGCACGTTTCGCTTTGCCCACCCGACAGGGCTGGATGGATTAGCGGCGCGGGTAGCTACCCGAGCGCCCGCCGTAGTCGCTGTGCGAGGTCGAGCAGCATCTGGTTCTGCTTCACCAGCCTTTTGCCGTGGCTCAAGGACGACATCGCCATCGCCGCGAGCTTGCCGCGGGAGGTCAGGGGCACGAAGCTGTCGAAAATGTCTTCGTCGTCCTTGCAGAACATCCGCTTGTACTCGTCCGAGCCGATGCCGAGGTCGAGCGAGCGGTAGCCGCGCTCGGCGTAGCGATCGATGATGTAGCGCATCAGGATCAGCCCGGGGCTGTAGCGGGCGTGCTCGGACATCGTGTAGGTGTTGAACATCATCGAGAAGCGCTGGCCGTCGGCGACGCCGGCGAAGATCGCGATCACCTCCTCGTCGCATTCGAGCGCATGGATGTCGATGACTCGGCCTTCGCCGCGCGGCGCGAGGCAGGCGCTGCGGATGAACTTCCCGACGCCGGGCTCGGCGAAGACGTCAGGCAACTTCTGCTCGGCCATCCGCGCCGGCTTGACGCGGAAGAACCAGTCGAGCAGGCGGGTGACGTCCGCGTCGGTGGTCGCGAGGTGATAGCGATAGCCGGCGAGCGACTGGAGCTTCTTCTCCTTGCTCTTGAGGCGGCGGCGGAAGGAATTGCTGATGCGCGATGCGGGCGGGCCGCCGGGCTCCATCACCAGCAGCGGGCAGCCGTTGATCGCGCTCTGGCGTGGCAGAGCCGCAAACGGGTTCTGCTGGTCGTTCCAGCGCAGCGGCTGCTGTGTCAGCGACAGCACGTCGGCATGCTCGCGCAGCGGCGCAAGCAGCGCGTCGAGATCGGCCGCGCCGGCCTCTGCGGCGAACTCGGCGTTCCACAGGCCCATGTTGAAGGTGGTGTGCTTGCCGCCCATGAAGCAGGCGGTGCGCACGCCGTGGCTCTGGCGCAGCGAGAGCGGTAGCAGCACGAGCGGCCGGCGCTCGGTGTCGCGGGCGATCACGATGAAGGGACGGGCGCTATCGCAGCCGCCGACCAGCCGTTGCCAGGGGCCGAGCAGGTCGAAGCGCTGATAGGGCGTGAAGAGGTGGCCGCTCTCCTCGAAAGCGCGCCAGATGGCTTCGGCCTCGCCGAGGTCGCCGACGATGTCGACATGCGCGATCCGGCTCGCTTTTGACCTCGCTGGCGATTCTGCCGTCCGGCTTTGCATCGCCGCAGCCATGGTCATTCACGAAACCTGTCGAGAAACGAAAATTTACGTAATTCGGCCTGTGGCCGACCTTTGCAAAGAAATGTCAACAAAGGGTAAGGACAATAGGCAAGCAAACAGGCCGACGGCGAACGCGAAGGCGGGATATTGTCATCCGACGACAGGTGGCTGGAGCGGTTACGGCTTGAACTGGCCTGGTTCACCGGGCAGGCGGCGTTGCGCAGTCGTGGGGCCGGCGCAATCCTGCGCTTTACGCACGTGCGGCCGCGGCGGCGCGGCGCGTTCCAGCCGCTGCGCGAGCACGAGATCACGCCGCAATTCCTCGACCGCGCCATCCGCGCGCTGAAGCGGTGGAATTTTGATTTCGTCGGCATGGACGAAGTCTGCCGCCGCGCGGTGACCCTGCCGGAGGATCGGCGCTTCGTCGCGCTCACCTTCGACGGCGCGAACAAGGATCTCATCAGCTTCGCCTATCCGGTGCTGGCGCGGCACGCCGTGCCGTTCACGATCTACGTGCCGACCGCGTTTCCCGATGGCGTCGGGGAGGCCTGGTGGCTCGGGCTCGAGCAGGTGATCGCGCGCGAGAGCCGCATCAGTCTGATGGTGGGCGAAAAGGAACAGCGCTTCGTCGTCACCAGTACAGCCGAGAAGCAGGCGCTGTTTTCGCATCTCGAGAGCTGGCTGCGCACGCTGCCGCCGGTGGATGTGTCGGCGGCGATCGCCGATCTGTGCACGCGCTACCGGATCGACCTTGCCGCGCCTCGCGCGCGGCGTCGATGGACTGGGAGGATCTGGCGAGGCTGGCGGCCGATCCGCTCGTCACCGTCGGCAGCGCGACCGTGAACTATCCCGTCCTCGCCAACATGAAGGACACAGCCGCGCTGCGCGAGATGACGATGGGCAAGGCGGTGGCGGAATCGGCGTTCCACCGCGAGATCCGGCACCTGGCGTTTCCGTTCGGCGATCGCGCCTCGTTCCGGCGCAGCCATGTCGTGATGGCCGAGGAGGCCGGCTTTGCCAGCGCGGTGTCGGCGATATCAGGCATCGTGGACGCGGAGGGCCGCACCAATCTGCGTGCGCTGCCGCGGATTTCCTGGGATGGCCGCGTACGCTCGCTGCGCATGCTGCGCGTGCTGGTATCGGGTATTGCCTTTGCGCCGGTGAAACCGACCGGCAGTCTCACGAGCTAGATTTGATACGGTCGGGGCGCTGCATCCAGCTCACGATCGGCATCGCCGGTAAGACCCACCCCATGCCGACCACCACGTAATAGATCGCCTGCCGCCAGCCGGACTCGGCGATCCACGGCATCTGCGCCAGAGCCATGCCGAGCAGGGCCCAGACGGTGGCGAGCACCAGGAGCAGGATGGCGCCGAGGAACTTGCGGGTGCGGATCGTCATGATGGAATGCTGCGGCTTTCGCGTAACTTGCGCTGCGGGAGCGGGGGACTATAAGGGGCACGCAGTCCGGTTCAAGCCTCATTAGCTCAAGTCCAGGTTAGCTGAAGTACTGGTTTCGCTCCCGAATGACGACGATTCCCGCCTCCAACAACCCGCATCGCGCCGTGCGCTGGTGGCTGATCTCGGTGGCCGCGCTGATCGCGCTGATGGTGCTGGTCGGCGGCGCGACGCGGCTGACGGAATCCGGGCTCTCGATCGTCGAGTGGAAGCCGGTCACGGGCAGCGTGCCGCCGCTCTCGGATGCGCAGTGGACCGAAGCGTTCGAAGCCTACAAGAAGATCCCGCAATATCGTGAGCTCAACGCCGGCATGAGCCTGTCCGAGTTCAAGCAGATCTTCTGGTGGGAATGGAGCCACCGGCTGCTCGGCCGCTTCATCGGCGTCGCTTATCTCTTGCCGTTCCTGTTCTTCCTGTGGCGCGGCGGCCTGGCCGGTGACTTGAAACGGCGGCTGTGGTTGCTGTTCGCGCTCGGTGGCCTCCAGGGCGCGGTCGGCTGGTGGATGGTGGCCTCGGGCCTGACGGAACGGGTCGAGGTGTCGCAATATCGGCTGGCGACGCACCTGCTGCTGGCGCTGCTGATCTTCGCCGGCATCGTGTGGACGGTGCGGCGGCTCAAAGAGCGGCCGCAGATCGCCGCACCCGCGCGCCTGCGCTTCACCAGCGTGCTGCTTCTCGTCGTGACCTTCGTACAAATCTATTTCGGCGCGCTGGTCGCCGGCCTGCGCGCCGGGCGCGCCTACAATACCTGGCCGCAGATCGACGGCGCGTTCATTCCCTCCGCCGAGCGGCTGTGGTTCGAAACGCCGTGGTGGCGCAACATGTTCGACAATGTGCTGACGGTGCAGTTTGAGCACCGCATGACGGCCTATGCGCTGTTCGCGCTGGCCGCGCTGCACGCGATCGACGCGGTGCGTTCGCGCGCGGGGCTGGCTGCCAGCGGCGCGCTCTGGCTGGTCGCGGCGGTGAGCCTGCAGGCGGTGCTCGGCATCCTCACGCTGCTCAACCAGGTGCCAATTGATCTCGCGCTTTCGCATCAGGCGGTGGCGATCGCGGTGCTGACGCTCGCGGTGATGCAAGTGGAACGGCTGACGTCGCGGCAGTCCACGCAGGCGCAGCCGCGCGCGGTTCCGGTCGGTCAGGCCGGCTGATCACCATCAGCCCGGCTGATCAGGTCAGCAATAGCCGTAGATGCCGCACGAGTAGGGCAGGCGCCAGAAATAGTCGACCTGCTTCCCGCCGTAATACGCGCCCTGATAGTCGTAGTCCCAGGGGCGGCCGTAATAACCCGGCAGCGTATGCGCGCCGGGCAGGAGCGGGGCGCCCGGCAGGTTGCGGATGTAGCTGCCGATGCCATAGGCCGGCGAGATCAACGCATCCGGATCGGTTTCGACGTAGACCTTTGGCGGCTCCTGCGGCGGAGCCACGGTCCGGCGCTTCGGTGTGGCCGGCAGATCGGCGGCGAGCGCGCTCGAGACCGTCAGCATCACCGCAAGGGCAGGCACCATCCAGCGCAGCATCGTTGGCTCCGAATCAAACAGGGCGATCCAAGACCGATGTATGCGGCAGATATGGTTAATGACTGTTAACTGACGGCGCGGGGGCGGCTGTTTGCGCCGCCCCGGAGCGACACCAACTACGCCCCCAGTGCCTGTTCCAGATCGGCGATCAGATCTTCCTTGTCCTCGATGCCGATCGAGAGCCTGACCACATCGGGGCCGGCGCCGGACTTGACCTTTGCGGCGTCGTCGAGCTGGCTGTGCGTGGTCGAGGCCGGATGGATCACCAGCGAGCGGGTGTCGCCGACATTGGCCAGATGCGAGAACAGCTGCAGTTTCGACACGAGGCTGACGCCGGCATCGTAGCCGCCCTTGAGGCTGAAGGTGAACACGGCGCCTGCGCCCTTCGGCGCATATTTGCGGGCGAGCTGGTGGTACTTGTCGCTGGCAAGGCCCGCATAGCTGACCGAGGCCACCGCCGGATGGCCGGCGAGGAATTCGGCAACCGCCTTGGCGTTTTCGCAGTGCCTCTGCATGCGCAGCGGCAGCGTCTCGATGCCGGTCAGAATCATGAACGCGTTGAACGGCGACAGCGCCGGACCGAGGTCGCGCAGGCCGAGCACGCGGCAGGCGATCGCGAAGGCGAAATTGCCAAACGTCTCCTGGAGGCGGATGCCGTGATATTCCGGCCGCGGCTCGGACAGCATCGGATATTTGCCGCTCGCCGACCAATCGAAGGTGCCGGCATCGACGATGATGCCGCCAAGCGAGTTGCCGTGGCCGCCGAGAAACTTCGTCAGCGAATGCACGACGATGTCGGCGCCGTGGTCGATCGGGCGGATCAGATAGGGCGAGGCCAGCGTGTTGTCGACGATCAGCGGCACGCCGGCTTTGCGGGCGACGGTGGAGATCGCCTCGATGTCGGTGATGCTGCCGGCGGGATTGGCGATGGATTCGATGAAGATCGCTTTCGTGCGCGGCGTCACCGCGCTCTCGAAGCTGCCGATGTCATCGGGATCGGCCCACACCACGTTCCAGCCGAAGCTCTTGAACGCGTGCGTGAACTGGTTGATCGAACCGCCATAGAGCTTTCGCGCGGCGATGAACTCGTCGCCGGGCTGGAGCAGTTGCTGCAGCACCACGACCTGTGCGGCATGGCCCGAGGCGACCGCGAGCGCGGCGGTGCCGCCTTCGAGCGCGGCAACGCGCTCCTCCAGTACCGCGTTGGTGGGGTTGCCGATGCGCGTATAGATGTTGCCGAACGCCTGCAGGCCGAACAACGAGGCGGCGTGGTCGGCGTCGTTGAAGACGAAAGACGTCGTTTGATAAATCGGGGTCGCGCGCGCACCGGTGGTGGGATCGGGCTGTGCACCGGCATGCACGGCAAGGGTGGAAAATCCCGGAAGGCGATCGCTCATTGGGGGCGTCCTGTTTCTTGTGGTCTGAAATCGCGCGGCATGCTGGTCGGCGCCGCGCCTGCCGTCAAGGCGCTGCTTCACATCGAAACGATCATGCTACGCATTGCCGCGTCCGCGAAACGAATGCTTCGCGATTGCGTCAGCTCTGATCGGTCTTGTTTTTTGCAGCGCGATCCGAGGCCGCGGTATCGCCGCCACCGACACTCATCCGATTGAGGGATAGACGCATGCCTTGCGTCGGCGCCGGCGCGCGCTTGGAACTCAGCGTGCGTGAGTTCACACCCATCCAGGAGATCTCGGACGACAAACGGCCATATTCGATCTTGGGGCAGCGGTTCATCACGACCTTGATCCCGACCGACTCCGCTTTCGCCGCCGCCGCATCGTCACGTCCGCCGAGCTGCATCCAGATCACCTTCGGCAGCGGATCGAGCGTGAGCGCCTCTTCCACGACCGGCAGGATGTGGCTGGAATTGCGGAAGATGTCGATCATGTCGACGGGATGACCGATGTCGGACAGCGAGGCGATGAAGGGCTTTCCGAGCAGCTCCTTGCCGACATGGCCGGGATTGACTGGGATCATGTCGTAGCCGCGCTGCGCCAGATATTTGAATGCGAAATAGCTCGGCCGCACATTGACCGGCGAGGCGCCGACCATTGCGATCGACTTCACGCCGTTGAGGATGCCGCGGATGTAATTGTCGGGATAGGCGTCGTGATTCATGAGCTCTTCTTCTTGCTGTCATTGCGAGGAGCGAAGCGACGAAGCAATCCAGACTACCTCGGTGGAAAGATTCTGGATTGCTTCGCTTCGCTCGCAATGACGATTCTATTCATCCCGCCATGTCGGCGTGCGCTTCTCGATGAAGGCCTTGATGCCTTCCTCGGCGTCGCGCGCCATCATGTTCTCGGTCATCACCTCTGCCGCGTAGCGATAGGCGTCGGCGAGGTTCATCTCGGCCTGGCGATAGAACGCTTCCTTGCCGAGCTTGACCGTGTAGGCCGATTTCAGTGCGACCTTTTCTGCCAGCGCAATCGCGGCGTCGCGCTCGGTGCCGGCCGCAACCACGCGATTGACGAGGCCGATCTCACGGGCGCGCGCGGCCGGGACCGGCTCGCCCGTGAGCAGCATCTCCATCGCCTGCTTGCGCGGCACGTTACGCGACAGCGCGACCATCGGCGTCGAGCAGAACAGGCCGATGTCGACGCCGGGCGTGGCGAAGCTCGCGGCTTCCGAGGCAATCGCGAGATCGCAACTCGCCACGAGCTGGCAGCCGGCCGCGGTTGCGATGCCCTGGACGGCGGCGACCACGGGCTTCGGCAGGCGCACGACGGCCTGCATCATCGCGCTGCAGGCGGTCATCATCTCGGCAAAGAAGGCGCGGCCGCGATCGGGGTCGGCGCGGCGGGCGGTCAGCTCCTTCATGTCGTGGCCGGCGGAGAAGGCAGGGCCGTTGGCGGCGATCACCACGCCGCGGATCGCCTTGTCGTCGTGGATCTCGTTGAGCTCGGCATGCACGGCTGCAATCATCGCCGCCGACAGGCTGTTGCGCGCGGCCGGACGGTTGAGCGTCAGGATCGCAATGCTGCCGATTGTTTCGCGGAGCAAAATCGGCGGTTGCGGGGAGGGGACGCGGGCGGCCTGGACGGGCATTGGCGCGATTTCCGTTTGAATGATTGCAATTGGATGACACAGACAACTTAATGTAACAGGAGACGTGAAGCGAGGGTGAGGCGTAGCATGGCGTTAGCGAAAATGAGCGTGGCGGAGGTCGAGCAGTTTCTCCGCGACGAGTTTCCCCAGGCCTTCAGCGGCGACGACATCACGATCGAGAGCGCGGACGGCCAGACCTGTCTCCTGCGCCAGCGTTATAGCGAAAGGATGCTGCGGCCCGGCGGAACCGTGTCTGGGCCGACGCTGATGGCCCTGGCCGATTTCGCGATGTATGTGGTGCTCCTGTCCGCGATCGGCCCTATCGGGCTCGCCGTGACCACCAATCTCAACATCAATTTCCTGCGCAAGGGCCAGCCCGGGCAGGACGTGCTGGCGGAGGCTAGGCTGCTCAAGCTCGGCAAGCGGCTGGCGGTCGGGGAGGTGAACCTCTTGTCCGGCACCTCACCCGATCCGATCGCCCATGTCACCTCGACCTATTCCATTCCAACTGTTTGAGCTTTTTGAGGGTATTATAGCACCGTATTTGTAAGACATTGATTTTCAACATCTAATTTCCGTGACGGGGCATTGACCGTTGCGCCTCTCTTCTCTAGAAAACCGCGCAGTCCGGCGCGGTGTTCGCGCCGATGTCTCCCGTCCACGGAAACTCCGATATGAAAACCTTCTCGGCAAAGCCGGCTGAGGTGACGAAGAAGTGGGTGCTGATCGACGCCAAGGGTCTGGTCGTCGGCCGCCTCGCCACCATCGTCGCCATGCGCCTGCGCGGCAAGCACCTCCCGACCTACACCCCGCACGTTGATTGCGGCGACAACGTCATCATCATCAACGCGCAGCATGCGGTCCTCACCGGCCGCAAGCGCGAGCAGAAGACCTATTACAAGCACACCGGCTATGTCGGCCACGTCAAGGAGCGCACCGCGCGCCAGATCCTCGAGGGCAAGCATCCCGAGCGCGTGCTGGAGAAGGCCGTCGAGCGCATGATCCCGCGTGGTCCGCTCGGCCGCGTGCAGATGGGCAACCTCCGTGTCTATGGCGGTGCCGAGCATCCGCACGAAGCGCAGACGCCCGAGAAGATCGACATCGCCAAGTTGAACCGCAAGAACACGAGGGCCGCATAACCATGGCCGAATCCATTCAGTCGCTCGACCAGCTCTCGCAGCTCAAGACGGCGGCGCCCGATGCGCCCAAGCACGAGAAGAAGGTCGACAAGTTCAACCGCGCCTACGCCACCGGCAAGCGCAAGGACGCGGTCGCTCGCGTCTGGATCAAGCCGGGCGCCGGCAAGGTCACGGTCAACTCGCGCGAGGTCGAGGTCTATTTCGCCCGTCCCGTGCTGCGCATGATGATCGAGCAGCCGTTCTCCGTGGCCTCGCGTTCCGGCCAGTACGACGTGATCTGCACCGTCGCCGGCGGTGGCCTGTCCGGCCAGGCCGGCGCAGTCCGTCACGGCATCTCCAAGGCGCTGACCTATTTCGAGCCGGAACTGCGCTCGGTGCTCAAGAAGGGCGGCTTCCTCACCCGCGACTCGCGCGTGGTCGAGCGCAAGAAGTACGGCAAGGCCAAGGCCCGCCGGTCCTTCCAGTTCTCGAAGCGTTAATCGCTTCGGTCACATTCGCCGCGAAAGCGGCTTCAATGAGATGCAAAAGGGCGCTGATTTCAGCGCCCTTTTTGCTGTTCGTTTGTACGCAAATTGATGGCGAGTTTCCTGAAAACTTGGCCACGCGCGAAAACCTGAATCGAACCCGCTGGACATAGCGTCGCATCTGGAAGGGCGCGCAATTCGGATGTGCCGATCGCGTAACTGCTATTTCTTAAGAGGGGGCCGACATGATGTCGCTCGATAGCATCACGCTCTATTTGGTCGCTACCATGGTCGCCGCACTGCTCGGCGCCATGATGGTGTTTTTCGGCAGGCAGGAAAACAGTCCTGCGTTGAAATGGTGGGGCACCGCCTATCTGCTGGGCGCGGCTTCGGTCGCGCTATGGACCGCGGCCGGCGACAAGCTCGGCCCGCATCTCTATCTCGCGCTGAACGCGGTCGGCTTCGTTGCCTGCGGCATGGTGTGGAACGCGGCGCGCGTCTTCCACGGCCGCAAGCCGAACTGGCCGGGTCTCCTCGTCGGCGCGCTGGCCTGGGTCGCCGCCGCCACGCTGCTCGATCCCGCGGCCTCGATGCTGCGCATGATCGTCGGTGCCGGCATCGTCTCGGTCTACGCGGCGCTGACTGCGGGCGAGCTCTGGGTCGAGCGGCGCAAGAGCCTGCAGCGGCGCTGGCCGGCCTTCGTGGTGCCGGTGATGCACGGCTGCGTATTGATGTTGCCGATCCTGCTCGGCAGCTTCCTGCGCCCCAACGAGGCCGGATTCGCCGGCAGCATCTGGGTCACCGTGTTCGCGGTCGAGCTGATCCTTTATGCCGTCGGCACCGTGTTCGTGATCTTCATGCTGGTGTCGGAGCGCACGGTGACGGCGCACCGGACCGCCGCATCGACCGATCCCCTGACCGGCATGCTCAACCGCCGCGGCTTCTCGGAAGCCTGCGGCCGCGTGATCGAGCGCGAGGCCAAGGCCGGTCGTCCCGTGACCGTGATGATCTTCGACATCGACCATTTCAAGTCGATCAATGACCGTTTCGGCCATCCCGCCGGCGACGAGATGCTGAAGCTGTTCTCGACCGTCGTGGTCAGCAATTTGCGCATCACCGACATGTCGGGTCGCATCGGCGGTGAGGAGTTCGCAGCGCTCCTGCCATGTTCACTCGAGGAGGGCGTGCTGGTCGCCGAACGCGTGCGCGAAGCGTTCGAGACCTCCGGCGTCGTGGTCGATGAGGGCCCGGTCGACACCACCGTCAGCATCGGCGTCGCCGGCGGTCCGGCCGGCACCGAGCTCGAGGTGCTGCTGGCCTCGGCCGACACCGCCCTCTACCAGGCCAAGCGCGGCGGCCGTAACCGTGTCGAGGCGGCCGAGGAGCTGCCGCTGTCGCTGGAGAACTGGCGCCGCCAGAGTGCCGCGCGGACAGGTGTGACACAGACGCGTCCGATCACGGCCTGAGGACTGAGCGGCCTTGCGGTAATCCCCTGTTTACCAATCGATCCCTACCATCGCGGTCATGGAATCGATCCGCCGACAGAATCCGCAAGCTGCCCTGATGTCGCTCGAAGCCGCAGCGGCCTCGGCACGCGGCGGGTTCGCCTGTCTTTTCTCGACCGCAGACGAATATGAACGCGCGCTGATCACCGAGCGCCGTGCCCAAGGGCGATACACGCAGAGCCGCAGCTATTGGCCGTTCGCGTTGTTTGGCGGTTGCGCGCTGGTCGTGGCAGGGATCGTTCTGCTGTTCGCCTGAGAGCGCCTGCATTATTGACCGATCAGGGCGCCATTTCGGCGCCTTTTTCTTTTTTGCCGGCTGCGGTAGACACGCTTATCAAACAAAAGAGGGTGGAAGCCGATGATCACCGAGATCGCGCAAATCGACGTCAAGCCGGGCAGTGAGAGGGATTTCGAGGCCGCCGTCGCCAAGGCCAAGGCCGCCTTCGGCCGCGCCAAGGGGTTTCACGGCTTCGAGCTGCACAAGTCGATCGAGAAGCCGCAGCGCTACCGGCTGATGGTGAAGTGGGAGACGCTGGAAAACCACACCGTCGATTTCCGCGGCTCCGAGAATTTCACCGAATGGCGCGGCCTCGTCGGGCAGTATTTTGCCTCGCCCCCGGAGGTCGAGCACACCGAGACCGTGCTGGCGACCTGAGCGATTTCACGAGACGTTACGCCGCCTCCGCGAGCGGCGGCGCCTCATACGTCTTGAAATGGTCGATCATGACCTTGGCGATGGCGACCAGCGGCAGCGCCAGCGCAAGGCCCCAGATTCCGAACACGACGCCGAGCAGGATCTGGAACGCGAACAGCGTCGCCGGCGGGATGTCGAGTGCCTGGCGCTGAAGCAATGGCGTCAGCACATAGCTTTCCATGGCATGGACGCCGAGGAACAGCAGGAAGGCCGACAGCGCTGCGACCCAGCCTGACGCGAGGCTCGCCAGCACGACGATGACGCCGGCGATGATGGCCCCGACCGTCGGGATGAAGGCGAGCAATCCGGCCTGAATCCCCAGGATGAACGAGCCGGGGATGCCGATCAGGGCAAGCCCGATCCAGGTCACGACGCCGACCGCAATCATCACGACGATCTGCGCGATCAGCCAGCGCTCCAGCGTCTCGCTGATGCGGTCGATGATCAGGGCGACGCGGATGCGATGTCTTGCGGGCGCAAGGAACAGCAGCCCGTCGTGATAGATGCTGGGCTGTGCGGCGAAGGCCAGCCCGAGAAACAGCACGATGAAGATATTGCCGACGGCGCTGATGGTGCCGAGCAGCAGCTTGAAGGTCTGGCTCACGATCGCCCCGCCGCTGGAGGCGAGGGCGCCTGCGCCGGACAATCCGTTCTTTGGCGGGGCGCCGGGCGGGAGGCTGGGCTCCGTCGGTGTCGCGTCCGAGGCGGGAGCGGCGCTGCCGAGATCGAAGAAGCTGGTGTCGACGCCGTGGCTGTCGAGGAAGGACTTCACGTTCGTGATCTGCGACTTGATGGTCTTGCTGAGCAGCGAAGCCTGTTCGGCGATGGTGGCGCCGCCAAGATAGGCGACACCCGCCAGCATCAAGGCCAGCACGACGCAGACGATCGCGAGCCGAGCCGTATGCGGCAGGCGCACGCGGCGGCCGAGCGCGTTGGTCAGTGCATTGAGGGCGACGCCGAACAGAAGACCGGCGAAGATCAGCAGCAGTGTGGCGGCAAAATACCAGGTGAACACCAGCAACGCGGTGAAAAGCACGACACCGATGCCGCCGACCGAGATCGCCCAGGCCAGGTCGTTGCGTGTCGAGGGCCGTTCATCTCTTGAAATCGTCACATCGAGTCCTTTTCGGCGGCTGCAGCCGCCGCACTCTCTCGACAAACGCGCTTCGGATCAAGACCGCGTCAACGCGCTGGTTTGACGCTGCGGTTCGAACGGTGCAGAGCGATGAGGAGAGAACAGGTGGGGGCGGCTTGAGTTTCATCAGCAAATGGGCCGGTCTGCTCGGGCTTCTGGCCGTGCTCGTGATCGGCGACCAGATCCGGATCAATCGGCCAGGCCACAAATATCGCCTCACGGTCGAGGTGACGACGCCGGGCGGGATCAGGACCGGGTCCGGCATTCTGGCCGTCGTACCCGACCGCGGCTACAGCCGTGGCGGCCGCACCACGATGCTTGGAGAGGCCGTGTTCGTCGACCTCGGCCATGGAAAGAACCTGGTGGCACTGCTGGCGCATCGGCAGGACGCCAAGCTCGACCTCGATGATATCAATTATGTCGCGCTCCGCGCCTATGGCGTCGCGCGCGGCAACCGCGTCTCGTTTGGCGAGCTCAACCGGCAGACCGGCATTGTCCCGGTGCAGGGGGACCTCGTCCCCGTGCTCGTGAGCTTTGGCGATCCCGCAGACCCCAGGACCGCGCGTCTTGTCGCCGGCGACCATGCCGATGCGGTTCTGGGCGACGGCTACGCCATCCGCGGGCTCACCGCCGAGGTGGTGCCCAACGGGCTTTGGCCGATCGATTTCGGTGGCGTGCTCGGGGAGCCCGTGACGCGTGGAATCGAGGCGAAACTGCCCTGGCTGACCGCGCCGGGCGAACTGGCGGCAACCGCGCTGAAGGCCGCCGGCCTGCCCGCCGGGAGCGAGATCGAGGCACGGGAGGGATTTGCGCGAAAATAGCATTGCCGTCCCGCGTGCCCTTCAGTTGAATTTGTTCCACCCCGGGGGCATGTTTGGAGAATCTTCTTACGGGGAGGTCGGAACGGAAGATGAGAAAGCCGGTCGTCGGCGTGATCGGGAACGCCCATCGCGTCGAGAATCGATTTCAGGTCCAGATGGTCGGCGAGCGTAATTTGCGCGCCGTGGCCGAGGTTTCCGGCGGCCTGCCGTTGATGTTTGCGGGCGCGCCCGACATTACCGACATCAGTGCGCTGCTCGACACCGTCGACGGTATCGTGCTGACCGGCGCCCGCGCGAACGTTCATCCGACCCGTTTCAATGTCGATCCCTGTGAGGCGCACGAGCCCTATGACATCCACCGCGACGAGGTCGCGCTGGCGCTCTCGCTCGCCTGCGTCGCCCGCGGCATTCCGCTGTTCGGCATCTGCCGCGGCTTGCAGGAGATGAACGTCGCCTTCGGCGGCTCGCTGCATCCGGAGATCCGCGAAATCCCGGGCCGCATGAACCACCGCATGCCGAGGCTCGAGAACGGCGAGATCCATCCCGACCCGACCGTGGTGTTCGCCGACCGCCACGACGTCGATCTCACGCCGGGCGGCGCGTTCGCGCAGTTGCTCGGCTGTGAGAAAATTCGCGTCAATTCGCTGCACGGTCAGGGCATTCTCGATCCCGGCAAGCGCGTACTGATCGAAGGCGTTGCCGAGGACGGCACCATCGAGGCGATCCGCATCGCGGAAGCCCCGACCTTCGCGCTCGGCGTGCAATGGCACGCCGAATACGACCCGCAGCGCAATCCGATCAACCGCAAGCTGTTCGAGGCGTTCGGCGAAGCCCTGGTGGCGAAGCAGAAGGCGGCGGCGTAGGAGTGGCGCGCGGACGCTCTGATCGCGACGTCAGCGCAGCGCAGGCAATGCGGCGCTGGTGACGTGGGCGCCGGCGGCGATCGGGTTGAATTTTCCGGGCGAGTGGGTTCGACCAATGAACCGAGTTCTCAGTATTTTCGGGCGGCATAAACCAATCGGCAAGAATTGGTGCGCGTCGATTTTCGCGACTCCGATTCGTTCTTCGAGAACGAAATGGAGTCGGATGCAGAACGAAGCTTGCTGGCCTCAAACAAAAAGGCGCCCCTTTCGGAGCGCCTTTCGCATTGTTGTCTCTCGAGCCGCTTAGCCCGAATAGTACATGTCGAATTCGACCGGGTGCGGGGTCATTTCGAAGCGGGCGACTTCGGTCATCTTCAGCTCGATGTAGGCGTCGATGAAGTCGTCGTCGAACACGCCGCCGTTCTTGAGGAAGCCGCGGTCCTTGTCGAGATTTTCCAGCGCCTCGCGGAGCGAGCCGCAGACGGTCGGGATCTGCTTCAGCTCTTCCTTCGGCAGGTCGTAGAGGTCCTTGTCCATCGCCGGACCCGGATCAATCTTGTTCTTGATGCCGTCGAGGCCGGCCATCAGCATCGATGCGAAGCCGAGATAGGGATTGGCGAGCGGATCGGGGAAACGCACCTCGACACGCTTGGCCTTCGGATTCGCCGTGTAGGGGATGCGGCAGGAAGCCGAGCGGTTGCGCGCGGAATAGGCGAGCAGCACGGGAGCCTCATAGCCCGGGACCAGACGCTTGTAGGAGTTGGTCGACGGGTTGGTGAAGGCGTTGATCGCCTTGGCGTGCTTGATGATGCCGCCGATGTAGTGGAGGCAGGTCTCCGACAGGTCGGCGTACTTGTTGCCGGCGAACACCGGCTTGCCGTCCTTCCAGATCGACTGGTGCACGTGCATGCCCGAGCCGTTGTCGCCGTAGATCGGCTTCGGCATGAAGGTGGCGGTCTTGCCGTAGATGTGCGCGACCTGGTGGATGCAGTACTTGTAGATCTGCATGTGGTCGGCCATCAGCGTCAGCGTGTCGAACTTCATGCCGAGTTCGTGCTGGGCCGAAGCGACCTCGTGATGGTGCTTCTCGACCTTGACGCCCATCTTGGCCATGGCGCCGAGCATTTCCGAGCGCATGTCCTGCACCGAGTCCTGCGGCGGGACGGGGAAGTAGCCGCCCTTGGTGCGGATGCGGTGGCCGAGATTGCCGCCTTCATATTCGGTGTCGGAGTTGGTCGGCAGCTCGGAGGAGTCGAGACGGAAGCCGGTGTTGTAGGGGCCGCTGGAGAAGCGGACGTCGTCGAACACGAAGAACTCGGCCTCGGGACCGACAAACACGCTGTCGCCCACGCCCATCGACTTCACCATGGCTTCCGCCTTCTTGGCGATGCCGCGGGGGTCGCGGTTGTAGGCCTCGCCGGTGGTCGGCTCGAGCACGTCGCAGGTGATGACCATGGTGGTCTCGGCGAAGAACGGATCGATCGTCGCGGTCACCGGATCGGGCATCAGGCACATGTCGGACTCGTTGATCGCCTTCCAGCCGGCGATCGAGGAGCCGTCGAACATCGTCCCTTCGGCGAAGATATCGTCGTCGATCATGCTGACGTCGAACGTCACATGCTGCCACTTGCCGCGCGGATCGGTGAAGCGCAGGTCGACGTACTTGACGTCGTTGTCCTTGATCGATTTCAGGACGTCTTTGGCGGTCTTCATGCATACCCCTTTTGGCTCTGCGGGTCGGTTTCCAGGTGAGCAAGATTGTTCTCGCTTTTGGCGAGTTCGCGCGCGACCGCACAAACGAAATCAGGCCGCCGAAGCAGCCTTATTTCTTTTCAGAGTGTCGCAAGCTGCGGGATAGCACCCGGCTCAGATAGCGTCCAGCCCGGATTCGCCGGTACGGATGCGGATCGCCTCTTCGATGTTGGAGACGAAAATCTTGCCGTCGCCGATCCGTCCGGTCTGCGCGGCGCGGCGAATTGCGTCGATGGCGCGTTCGACCAGATCGTCGCCGATCACGATCTCGATCTTCACCTTGGGCAGGAAGTCGACGATGTATTCCGCGCCGCGATAAAGCTCGGCGTGCCCCTTTTGGCGGCCAAAGCCCTTGGCTTCGGTGACGGTAATGCCTTGCAGGCCGACTTCCTGAAGCGCTTCCTTCACCTCGTCGAGCTTGAATGGCTTGATGATGGCTTCGATTTTCTTCACTGCGCGCCTCCCGGCCTTTCGATCAAATAGCAACGTCTTCGTCAGGATGCGCTTTTGTCACGCACGATCGTGTCTTCGATATGCCTGAAACCCTGACCAGTCCGGCAACAACGGCCGGCCACACCCCTTGAAAGATGCCAGTGAGCACGACGAACCGAAGCGGCTTCCTCGAAAGCAGGGTCTATGCCAAGTTGCAAATGCCCTGATTATTGGAGCGTTATCAGCCTTTTAACGAGCAACTCTGATAGGTGGAGCCGACCGGCCCAAAATACCGAAGACTACGAAATAGGCAAACGGTTCGATCTGTGTGCAGATCGATGTCCCGTCGGTCGGATCGGCACGGAAGATGCCTGTTGAAGAGGCGTTTGTACAGGGAAGTGGCATGGAAGTTCTGACCAACGCTGAGATGGCGCGCGCCGACCAGCTCTCGATCGCGGCCGGCACACCCGGCTTCAAGCTGATGCTGAGCGCGGGCCAGGCCGTCGCCGCAGCCGCCAGCGCGCTGGTGGAGGAGGGGCCGATCCTGATCGTGGCCGGCCCCGGCAACAATGGCGGCGACGGTTTCGTCGTGGCCGCCGAGCTCGCAGCGCAAGGCCGGGAGGTTTCGGTGATCCTGATGTGCGAGCGCGACCAGCTCCAGGGCGATGCGGCCTCCGCCGCGCGCGGCTGGAAGCATCCGGTGCTCCCGTTCAATCCCCAGGCGATCGGACGGCCCGCGCTGATCATCGATGCGCTGTTCGGCGCTGGCCTCAGTCGGCCCGTCGACGGCGAGGCGCGCGCGATGATCGAGGCGATCAACGCCAACGGCGCCCCCGTACTCGCGGTCGACCTGCCGAGCGGCATCAATGGGACCAGCGCCGCCGTGATGGGCGTGGCGGTGAATGCCACCGAGACCGTCACCTTCTTCCGCAAGAAGCCGGCGCACCTCCTGATGCCCGGCCGGATGCATTGCGGCCACGTGCGCGTCGCCGACATCGGGATCGACGCACAGGTGCTGGACGAGATCGCGCCGCAGATTTTCGAGAACGATCCGGATTTCTGGAGCGCCGCCTTTCCGGTGCCGCGCATCGACGGCCACAAATATGCGCGGGGCCACGTACTCGCGGTCTCCGGCGATGCGGCGGCGACGGGGGCTGCGCGACTCGCTGCGCGTGCGGCGCTGCGGGCCGGTGCCGGTCTCGTGACGCTGGCCACCCCGCGCGATGCGCTCGCGATCAATGCGGCCGCGCTGACCGCGGTGATGGTTCGTCCCGTCGACACCGCGATCGAATTCGGCGAGTTGCTCGGCGACAAGCGCTACAACACCTGCATGATCGGACCCGGCGCGGGCATCGGCGAGCGCACCTGCGATCTCGTCCACACGGCGCTCGGCGCGCAGCGGCATCTGGTGCTCGACGCCGATGCGCTGACGAGTTTCGCCGCGAATCCCGAGCGGCTGTTCGAATCGATCAAGTCCTCGCAGGACAATGCGGTGGTGCTGACGCCGCACGAGGGCGAGTTTCCCCGCCTGTTCTCCGACCTCAGCAACAAATATCCGGGCCGCTCGAAGCTGGAGCGCGTCCGTGCTGCTGCCGAGCGCTCCGGCGCGGTCGTGCTGTTGAAGGGTCCGGACACCACGATCGCGGCGCCCGACGGCCGCGCCACCATCGCTGCCAACGCACCGCCATGGCTCGCCACCGCCGGCGCCGGCGACGTGCTCGCGGGGATCATCGCCGGGCTTTTGGCGCAAGGCGTGCCGGCCTTCGAAGCCGCCAGCATCGGTGTGTGGATGCACGGCGAGGCGGCGAGCGAGGCGGGGCCCGGACTGATCGCGGAAGACCTGACAGAGACGCTGCCGGCCGTGCACCGGCGGATTTATGGTGCGCTTGGGGTGGAGTACTAAGTGATCAGAGAGCTCGCGCTCACCGATACGGGCGCGGCAGCGCGGCTCCATCGGATTGCGTTTGACCATGCGATGCCTAGGCTCGTCGGGCTATATACGCCCGCCGAGGACCGCTGGTTCTACCGCGAGCATGTCTTCGCGATGTGCCGCGTGTGGGGACGCTTCGACGGCGACGAGCTCAGCGGGCTCATCGCCTTCCATGACGGCTGGATCGAGCAGCTCTACGTGCTTCCCGCTGTTCACGGCCGCGGCGTCGGCACCGAACTCCTCGGCATTGCCAAGGGCGCCTGCAAACGGCTGGAGCTCTGGACCTTCCAGCGCAACGCGCGAGCGCGACGCTTCTACGAAGCGCGGGGGTTCACGCCGGTCGAAAAGACCGACGGAACGCGGAACGAGGAGCGGGAGCCCGACGTCCGCTACCTCTGGACGCGTGCGGGCCGATAACTCACTCCACCGCGTACCAGCGCACCAGCCGCGGCGCGGCCCAGTCGGTGACGACGGATCTCGATCAGCCATCGTCCGGGGAGGTCGCGGCGAACGCGATGCGCTGGGTCTGGCCGGGCTCGACCGCGAGCGTGTCGAGCCAGTAGGGCTTCCAGCCGTCGTCGAGCCGGTCGAGCAGACGGAAGTGATGGCCGTGCAGGTGGAACACGCTGGTGACCGGCGCGGGGTTCTTGAGGGCCAGAACGACGGTGCGGCCGGGCTTGGCACGGAAGGCGGGAACGGAGGCGACGGAGAAGTCTGCCGGCCGCGTCCAGCCGGCGTCGGTTGCGCCGAGCGCGACATCGAACCGCAGGGCGCCTCTCAGGTCGAGCTTCTCGGGCAGATCGTTTGGCGGCAGCCGCTCGGGCGGCAACAGCGGGGCGCGCCGCTCCAGTCTGTCCGATATCGTCAGCTTCCCGATGGCGCGCGCCTCCTTGCCATCATGGAGCAGGAACGGGGCCGATGCGGCCGCATCCACCACGGCGTCGGCGCGCGCCCCCGGAGCCAGCACCAGGGCGCCGTTCCGCGCCGGGAACGGCTCGGCCGGTTGTCCGTCCAGCGCCATGACCCGGACGTCGTGGTTTTCCAATTTGATTGCCAGCACAGACCTTTGGGAGCCATTGATAAAGCGCAGCCGCATCCGCTCATCGGCCTTGGCTGAGAGTTCAAATGAAGTCTGCCCGTTGATTGTGTAGAGCGGCGTCGTGTTTCTGGGGTCGTGCCCCGGGGGCAGCGCGGTCCCGTCCGGCCGCACTCGCCATTCCTCGATCAGCAGGATCTCGTCGCGATCGACTGCGATCCGGATCGGTTCGTCGGCGATGATCGGAAGGGGGCGTGCGGGCTGCTTGAGGCTGTCCTCGAAAAGGCGGAAGTCGGCCAGCAGGGTCCCGGCGCTCACTATTGAAATAATTGAGGTTTCGGCCGTGTCCGGCGCTGTCGGCGCGCGCGCCCGCAGCGGGTCGACCGCGGCTGGGCCATTCAGGCCGTACCAGACTGGGGCAAGCGGCACAGGCAGGTCGTTGCGGAAGACGACCTCGCAGCGGTCGCTTCGCCTGAGACGGACGCCCCTGGTGTGGCTTACGGCGGCCAGCTCCCAGATTGGTGTAGCCGGCTGACCCGACCTCAAAGCCAAGGTCGCGAGTCGGGCCTGGAGCGCGACCTGGGCGGTCACGAGCGGGCCTGCGCCGCCGGACATAAACCCGGCCGCAGACGCTCCGAGCGAGGCGCCAAGTCCGGCCAGAACCTCGCGTCTGGTCGGGTCGAAAATCCGCAGTTTCATGGCTCGATCCGGACCACGCCGCGCTGGATAAGTCCAGCCATCCCGCCTACTTGAAGCCTGCCTGGATCAGGCCATTTTTTTGCTGCGAACAGGCGGGCACATGTTATAAGCCCGCCGCCCGCGGCATCGCGGCCGGTCTTGATGCAAATTACGCGGGCGTGGCGGAACTGGTAGACGCGCTGGATTTAGGTTCCAGTGACGAAAGTTGTGGGGGTTCGAGTCCCTCCGCCCGCACCAAGCGCTTTCAGCGTTTGCACGGATTACCGAAGGGTTGCTTCCACACGGAGTGTTTCCGGCGGAAGCGGTCCGATCAACTGCCGGCGTTGAGGCGTTCGCCTCGCGCCGGATCGATTAATGACAGCGTCCCGACGCGATAGCGTGCCGGGGCCGAACGAGAAGAAGATTGGACGCCATGCAGGTCACAGAAACCCTCTCGGAAGGTTTGAAGCACGAGTTCAAGATCAGCGTTCCTGCGTCTGATCTCGACGCCAAGGCCGGTGCCAAGCTCGTCGACCTCAAGGACAAGGTCAAAATCAACGGCTTCCGTCCGGGCAAGGTGCCGGTCTCGCACCTGAAGAAAGTGTATGGCCGCTCGGTGATGGCCGAGACCATCGACCAGACTATCCGCGACACCAACACGCAGCTGTTCAGCGAGCGCGGCTTCAAGCTCGCGACCGAGCCGAAGATCACCATGCCGAGCGAGCAGGCCGAGGTCGAGGAACTGCTGAGCGGCAAGACCGATCTGACCTACACGGTCGCGATCGAGGTGGTGCCGGCGATCGCGCTCGCCGACTTCAAGTCCTTCCAGGTCGAGAAGCCGGTGGCCGACGTGACCGACGCCGACGTTGACGAGGCGATCAAGCGCGTCGCCGATTCCAACCGCGGCTATGCCGCGAAGGCGGACGGCGCCAAGGCTGAGTCGGGCGACCGCGTCACCATCAGCTTCAAGGGCACCATCAACGGCGAAGCCTTCGAGGGCGGCACCGGCGAGGGCATCCAGGTCGTGATCGGCTCCAACACCTTCATTCCGGGCTTCGAGGAGCAGCTCATCGGCATCGGCGCGGGCGAGACCCGCACGCTGAAGGTGACGTTCCCCAAGAACTACATGAGCGAGAAGCTCGCCGGCCAGCCGGCCGAGTTCGAGACCACTGCAACGACGATCGAGGCGCCGCAGGACATCGCGATCGACGACGAGTTCGCCAAGACGCTCGGCCTCGAATCGCTCGACAAGCTGAAGGAAGCCGCGCGCGAGCGGCTGGTCGCCGAGTTCGCGACCGCGACGCGCCAGCGCGTCAAGCGTGCGCTGCTCGACCAGCTCGACGAGGCCCATCGCTTCGAGGCGCCGCCCTCGCTGGTCGACGAGGAGTTCAATCTGATGTGGAACTCGGTCAGGGCCGAGATGGACTCCGCGGCCAAGACCTTTGCCGACGAGGACACCACTGAAGACGCCGCCAAGGAAGAGTACCGCAAGATCGCCGACCGCCGCGTGCGGCTCGGCCTGGTGCTCTCGGAGATCGGCGAGAAGAACAAGATCACCGTGACCGACGACGAGGTCGGCCGCGCCGTGATCGAGCGGGCGCGCTCGATGCCCGGTCGCGAGAAGGAAGTCTGGGACTATTACCGCAGTAACGCCCAGGCGCTGGCCCAGCTTCGTGCACCGATTTACGAGGACAAGGTCGTCGACTTCATCCTCGAACTCGCCAACGTGACCGAGAAGAAGGTCTCGCGCGATGACCTCTACAAGGACGACGAGGCGGAAAAGACCGCAGCCTGAAGGCTTTGAGCAATCCTTTCCCCAGGGAAGCCTTCTATTAAGGATGATCAGCGGAAGCGCCCGGCTAGCCAAGTGGCTGGCTGGGCCTTTTGCGAGAATCAGCTTCAAGTGCCGGGTGGATTAAGCCTTAATTCGCTCCGCACTTGTCTGGCGCGAATTGGGCTATATCTGTCGGTACGCCCTTTACGTACGCGTTCTACTTCTACCAACTCCCTGCATCACGGGACGTCCATCGGCCTTCCGGCAAGTCCAGCAAGCCTGGCAGCCAAGACTGGCGATGTCCTCCTAAAACCCCAGGTGACTCATGCGCGATCCGGTTGAAACCTACATGAACCTCGTGCCCATGGTGGTCGAGCAGACCAACCGTGGCGAGCGCGCCTACGACATTTTCTCGCGCCTTTTGAAGGAGCGCATCATCTTCCTGACCGGACCGGTCGAGGACGGCATGTCGACGCTGATCGTCGCGCAGCTCTTGTTCCTCGAGGCGGAAAATCCGAAGAAGGAAATCTCGATGTACATCAACTCGCCGGGCGGCGTGGTGACGTCGGGTCTTGCGATCTATGACACCATGCAGTTCATCCGCCCGCCGGTCTCGACGCTGTGCACGGGCCAGGCCGCCTCGATGGGCTCGCTGCTGCTCTGCGCCGGCGAGAAGGACATGCGCTTCTCGCTGCCGAACGCGCGCATCATGGTGCATCAGCCCTCCGGCGGCTTCCAAGGCCAGGCCACCGACATCATGCTGCACGCCCAGGAAATCCTGAACCTGAAGAAGCGGCTCAACGAGATCTACGTGAAGCACACCGGCCAGACCTACAAGACGATCGAGGACGCGCTGGAACGCGACAAGTTCCTGACCGCGAACGACGCCAAGGAGTTCGGTCTGGTGGACAGGGTCATCGACAAGCGTGCCGAGGAACCGGCGGGCGCGAAAACGCCGTAGCACTCGGGGGATTGCTGGGACGCCGTTCATGCTAAGGACGCGTTCGCAGGGGGCGGAAAAGCAATTTTGCGCCCAGCGGCAGGCAGAAGGTTCCGCTTTCGTGCTTGTTTTTCGTGGCAATCCAGCCACGCAACCGTGATTTCGATCAGTTCTCCCGTGCCAAGACGTGAAATCACGGTATTGTCACGGGTAGCCGGCGGCTCCCCGATTAGCGAATTCTTGATAGTCGGGTGACAGCATGGTTGGCTACGAATGATCGGCTATGATCACGGAGAGTCGAGTGACCGTGATTCGCACGGGATGTAACGCGTAGGGTCTTTTTTGGTACGGAATTTGCTCTATTTGAGTCCCATGCCGGCTACTGTGTCGGAATGGGCGATCGAGCGGACGAGATCGAACCGCGGACGGAGATACGAATGAGTAAGGTCGGCACGAGCGACTCCAAGAACACGCTATATTGCTCGTTCTGCGGCAAGAGCCAGCACGAAGTCCGCAAACTGATCGCGGGTCCCACGGTCTTCATCTGCGACGAGTGCGTCGAGCTGTGCATGGACATCATCCGCGAGGAAAACAAATCCTCGCTGGTCAAGTCGCGCGACGGCATTCCGACACCGAAGGAAATCTGCAAGGTCCTGGACGATTACGTGATCGGCCAGAGCCATGCCAAGAAGGTCCTGTCGGTCGCGGTGCACAACCACTACAAGCGCCTCAATCACCAGACCAAGCACAACGACGTCGAGCTTGCGAAGTCGAACATCCTGCTGATCGGTCCGACCGGCTCGGGCAAGACGCTGCTCGCGCAGACGCTCGCCCGCATCCTGGACGTGCCCTTCACGATGGCTGATGCGACGACGCTGACCGAAGCCGGCTATGTCGGTGAGGACGTCGAGAACATCATCCTGAAGCTGCTTCAGGCCGCCGACTACAATGTCGAGCGCGCCCAGCGCGGCATCGTCTACATCGACGAAATCGACAAGATCAGCCGCAAGTCCGACAATCCCTCGATCACACGCGACGTGTCGGGTGAGGGCGTGCAGCAGGCGCTGCTGAAGATCATGGAAGGCACGGTGGCTTCGGTCCCGCCGCAGGGCGGCCGCAAGCATCCGCAGCAGGAGTTCCTGCAGGTGGATACCACCAACATCCTGTTCATCTGCGGCGGTGCGTTCGCCGGCCTCGAGAAGATCATCTCGGCGCGCGGCCGGTCGACCTCGATCGGCTTCGCCGCGCAGGTGCTCGCGCCAGAGGATCGCCGGACCGGCGAGATCTTCCGTCACGTCGAGCCTGAGGACCTCCTGAAGTACGGCCTCATTCCCGAGTTCGTCGGCCGTCTGCCGGTCGTGGCGACGCTCGAGGACCTCGACGAGGCCTCGCTGAAGAAGATCCTCACCGAGCCGAAGAACGCGCTGGTGAAACAGTACCAGCGGCTGTTCGAGATGGAGAACATCGAGCTGACCTTCGCCGACGAGGCGCTTGGCGCGGTCGCCCGCAAGGCGATCGAGCGCAAGACCGGCGCGCGTGGCTTGCGTTCGATCCTCGAGGCGATCCTGCTCGAGACCATGTTCGACCTGCCGGGCCTCGAAGGTGTGGAAGAAGTCGTGATTTCGCGCGAAGTCGTGGAAGGAACGGCCCGTCCGCTCTACATCTACGCCGATCGGTCCGATCGCGCCGTCGAGAACGCCAGCGCCTGATTTGCGGCGCTGGAACGCTCCAATCGTCTAATCAAGCAAGGGCTGCGGAAAGTTCATCCGCAGCCGGTGTTGCGTCGCTTATTCGCGTGCGTAAGCGCCTGATGGCGCGCGTCTTTCAATGACTTGACACCCCCCGCTCGATAGCCACCTAATATCGACGGCGAGCGAAACTTCTGTTCAAGATCTGCCTCAGTTCCGATCCGGCAAGCCCGGTCCGCCCGTGAATGGCAGGCTGGTTTTGTGGATCACCTCGGCACCTTGTGGCGGTTGCGCATGAGCATGCGGGCTGCGTGCAAGGGGGCAAAGCAAAAGGAAAAGGCCATGACGAATCCAAAACCCCGGCCAACCATTGTCCATGGCGAAACACACGCTTATCCCGTGCTGCCGCTGCGCGACATCGTCGTCTTCCCGCACATGATCGTTCCGCTCTTCGTCGGTCGCGAGAAGTCGATCCGCGCGCTCGAAGAGGTGATGAAGAACGACGCGCTGATCATGCTCGCGACGCAGAAGAACGCGTCGGACGATGATCCGGCGCCCGATGCCATTTACGAGACCGGTACGCTTGCCAGCGTGCTCCAGCTCCTGAAGCTTCCCGACGGTACCGTGAAGGTGCTGGTCGAAGGGCTCGAGCGTGCGCGCGTGCAGAAGTACACCGATCGCAGCGAGTACTATGAAGCGACCGCAACTGCGCTCGCCGATACCGACGCGAAGTCGGTCGAGGCGGAAGCGCTGTCGCGTTCGGTCGTGTCCGACTTCGAGAGCTATGTGAAGCTCAACAAGAAGATCTCGGCCGAGGTCGTCGGTGTCGTGCAGGCGATCACCGATTTTGCCAAGCTCGCAGACACCGTTGCCTCGCATCTCGCCGTCAAGATCGCGGACCGCCAGGGCATCTTGGAGACGCTGTCCGTCACCACGCGCCTCGAGAAGGTGCTGGGCCTGATGGAGAGCGAGATCTCGGTCCTCCAGGTCGAGAAGCGGATCCGCTCGCGCGTCAAGCGCCAGATGGAGAAGACCCAGCGCGAGTATTATCTCAACGAGCAGATGAAGGCGATCCAGAAGGAACTCGGCGACGACGATGGTCGCGACGAGCTCGCCGATCTCGAAGAGAAGATCTCCAAGACCAAGCTCTCCAAGGAAGCGCGCGAGAAGGCGCAGCATGAATTGAAGAAGCTGCGCCAGATGTCGCCGATGTCCGCGGAAGCGACCGTCGTGCGCAACTATCTGGATTGGCTGCTGTCGATTCCGTGGAACAAGAAGTCCAAGGTGAAGAAGGATCTGGGAGCGGCGCAGGCCGTTCTGGACTCCGATCACTACGGGCTGGAGAAGGTCAAGGAACGCATCGTCGAGTATCTCGCGGTGCAGTCGCGCGCCAACAAGCTGACCGGCCCGATCCTGTGCCTCGTCGGACCTCCCGGCGTCGGCAAGACCTCGCTCGGCAAGTCGATCGCGAAAGCGACGGGGCGCGAATTCGTGCGCGTCTCGCTCGGCGGCGTGCGCGACGAGGCCGAGATCCGCGGTCACCGCCGCACCTATATCGGCTCGATGCCCGGCAAGATCATCCAGTCGATGCGCAAGGCGAAGTCGTCCAATCCGCTGTTCCTGCTGGACGAGATCGACAAGATGGGCGCCGATTTCCGCGGCGATCCGTCCTCGGCCTTGCTCGAGGTCCTCGACCCCGAGCAGAACGGGACGTTTGCCGACCACTATCTGGAGGTCGACTACGATCTGTCGAACGTCATGTTCATCACGACCGCGAATACGCTGAACATCCCGGGCCCGCTGATGGACCGCATGGAGATCATCCGTATCGCGGGCTACACCGAGAACGAGAAGGTCGAGATCGCGCGCAAGCACCTGATCCCGAACGCGGTGTCGAAGCACGGTCTGGACTCCAAGGAGTTCTCGATCGACGACGACGCGCTGCTGCTGCTGATCCGCCGTTACACCCGCGAAGCGGGCGTGCGTAATCTGGAGCGTGAGCTGTCCACACTCGCCCGCAAGGCGGTGAAGGAGCTGATGATCTCCAAGAAGAAGACGGTCAAGGTCACCGAGAAGACTCTGGAAGAGCTTCTGGGCGTGCCGAAGTACCGCTACGGCGAGATCGAGAGCGAACCGCAGGTCGGCATCGTCACCGGCCTTGCCTGGACCGATGTCGGCGGCGAGCTCTTGACCATCGAAGGCGTCATGATGCCCGGCAAGGGCAAGATGACGGTCACGGGCAATCTGCGCGACGTGATGAAGGAGTCGATCTCGGCGGCGGCGTCCTACGTCCGCTCGCGTGCGATCGTCTACGGCATCGAGCCGCCGCTGTTCGACCGCCGCGACATCCACGTGCACGTGCCGGAAGGCGCGACGCCGAAGGACGGTCCGTCCGCGGGCGTGGCGATGGCCACCGCGATCATCTCGGTCATGACCGGCATTCCGGTCCGCCACGATGTCGCAATGACCGGCGAGATCACGCTGCGCGGCCGCGTGCTGCCGATCGGCGGTCTGAAGGAAAAGCTGCTGGCCGCTGCCCGCGGCGGCATCAAGACGGTGCTGATCCCCGAGGACAACGCCAAGGATCTCACGGAGATTTCCGATGCGATCAAGGGCGGCATGGAGATCATCCCGGTCTCGCGCCTCGACGACGTCGTCGCCAGGGCGCTGGTGAAGAAGCCGGTGCCGATCGTCTGGGAAGAGGACACCAAGGTGACGGTGAAGCCGGACGGCGACGAAGCCGCCGGCGGCCTGACCGCTCACTAAAGTTCAGCAAGCGATGATAAAACGGCGCCTTCGGGCGCCGTTTTTGTTTTGGGGAGGGGTTGCGATGCAGGTCGACGGTCAATGCCATTGCGGGCAAATCACCTTCGAGGCCGAGATCGATCCGGAGGCGGTCTCGGTCTGTCATTGCCGGGATTGCCAGACCCTGACGGGATCGCCCTTCCGGGTGACCGCGATCTGTACCAGTGCCGACGTCAAGCTGACCGGCGGCACCCCGAAGGTCTACGGCAAGCGCGGCGACAACGGCCGGATGCGTTTCCAGCATTTTTGCAGCGACTGCGGTTCCCCGCTGTTCACCAGCGGCGAGGGCGACCAGGATGACGACTGGGGCGTCCGCTGGGGCAGCATCCGCCAGCGCGATCAATTGCGGCCCGTGAGGCAGATCTGGTGCCAGTCGGCGGCAGTGTGGATCGACGCGGTGCCGCTGCTGCCGGGCAGGCCGGGAGATTGAGGTTCCGGACTTGCCCCTGTGGGGCGGGTAGGGATAAAGAAGCGGCGAGGGGCGGTTAGCTCAGCTGGTTAGAGCATCTCGTTTACACCGAGAGGGTCCGCGGTTCGAATCCGTGACCGCCCACCAGCCTCTGCTCGCAAGTCGAGCAAACGGCTAAGCAGGCCAGCCCGAGCGAGTCGCCATAGGGGAGGGTCTGATGCAACAGCCAAGCGCACACGAGCAAAACGCCGACCAGATCGCCTATTGGAACGGCCCCAGCGGGCAGCGCTGGGCTGATCGCCATGCGGCACAGGAAACGCTGCTTGGACCCATTGCCGACGTGCTGATCGACCGCGCCAGGCCGAAGCCGGGCGAGCGCGTCCTCGACGTCGGCTGCGGCTCCGGCGCGACGACGTTCGCGTTCGCCAAAGCGGTGGCGCCTGACGGCTTTGCGCTCGGGCTCGACGTCTCCGAGCCGATGCTGTCGCAGGCGCGCGCGTTTGCACCAAAAGGCCTGCCGCTCGATTTCGTGCTGGCGGATGCGACGGTGCATTCGTTCGAGCCGGCGAGTTTTGATCTGCTCGCCTCGCGTTTCGGCGTGATGTTCTTCGCCGATCCGATCGCGTCGTTCACCAACCTCCACCGCGCGCTGAAGCCATCCGGGCGGCTGGCGTTTGCCTGCTGGCGCGAGCCGAAGGAGAACCCGTGGATGATGGCGCCGTTGATGGCGGTCTACAAGCACGTGCCGAAGATGCCGCCGGTCGGGCCGGAGGAGCCGGGCCCGTTCGCCTTCGCCTCAGAGGATCGCGTGACGCGCATCCTCCAGGGGGCAGGCTTCGTTGACGTGGCGATGGAGCCGCATAACCTGGCGATGGACATCGCCATCGGCGGCGGACTCGATGCCGCGGTCGAGGGCTCGCTCCAGATCGGCCCCGCCAGCCGCGCGCTGCAGGGCCATCCGCCGGAGACCTATGCGGCGGCAAAAGCCTCGATCCGCGAGATGCTGACGCCATTCGTGAAGGGGCAAAGCGTGGCGCTGCAAGGCGCGATCTGGATCGTGACGGCGAAGGCGGCTTAAGCCCCCTCACACCACGTCATCCGGCGCCAGCGCGCAGCCATTGTCGGGATGTGTCTCCACCTGAAGCGTGGTGTGGCCGATGCGGAACGACGCTTTGAGCTGTTGCGCCGTCTGCATCAGGAACGCATCGCCGCTACCTGCGGGCATGACGAGATGGCAGGTCAGCGCCGTCTCGGTGGTCGAGATCGGCCAGACATGGAGATCGTGGACCGCCGCTACGCCGGGCCTTTCCAGCAGAAACAGCTTGATCGCGGCGATATCGGTGCCTTTCGGCGCCGCCGCCATCGACATGTCGATCGAATTTCTCAGCAGGCTCGTGGTGCTCCAGAGGATGGTGGCGCAGATCACGAGGCTGGTGATGGGATCGAGCCAGAGCCAGCCGGTCCAGATGATCAGCGCCGCCGAGACCACCACGCCGAGCGAGACCGCAGCGTCGGCCGCCATGTGCAGATAGGCGCCTTCGATGTTGATGTCGTCCTTGCGCCCGCGCGCGAACAGCAGCGCGGTGAAGCCGTTGATGAGGATGCCGATGCCGGCGACCACCATGACAGTCACGCCCGCGACCGGCTCCGGCTCGCGCAAACGCAAAATTGCCTCCCAGCCGATCGCGCCGGTGGCGACCAGCAGGAACACCGCGTTGGCCAGCGCAGCCAGGATGGTGGAGGCGCGCAAGCCATAGGTGAAGCGGCCGCTCGGCGCGCGCCGCGCCGCGATCGATGCGCACCACGCCACGACCAGGCCGAGCACGTCGGACAGATTGTGACCGGCGTCCGCAAGCAGGGCGGTGGAGTTGCCGAGATAGCCGTAGATCGCCTCGGCCACGACCAGCGCGGTGTTGAGCGTGATGCCGATTGCGAACGCCTTGCCGAAACTGGCGGGCGCGTGGACATGCCCGTGGCCGTGATCGTGACCATGATCATGCGTGTGGCCGTGATCATGGTGGTCATGACCGTGGTGGTCGTGGCTGCCCAATGCTAGCGCTCCCCGGATGCGGCCAAATCAGGCGCCATTGTAGGCGTTTCGCGCGTGACGTCACGGCGGAACAGCAAATAGAGCGCCGGCAGCACCAGCAGCGTCAGCACGGTCGAGGAGATGATGCCGCCGATCACCACGGTCGCCAGCGGCCGCTGCACCTCGGCGCCGGCACCGGTCGCGAGCGCCATCGGTACGAATCCGAGGGATGCCACCAGCGCCGTCATCAGCACCGGACGCAGCCGCGTCAGCGCGCCTTCGCGCACGGCCTCGGCGATCGGCCGCCCCTCGCTGCGCAGCCGCTCGATGAAGGCGATGATCACGAGGCCGTTGAGCACGGCGACGCCCGACAGTGCGATGAAGCCGACGCCGGCGCTGATCGACAGCGGAATCCCGCGCAGCAGCAGCGCCGCGACGCCGCCGGTCAGCGCCAGCGGCACGCCGGAGAACACCAGCGCCGCATCGGCTGCGGATCCCATGCCCATGAACAGCAGCAGGAACACCAGCAGCAGCGCCACCGGGACGACGATCGTCAGCCGCTTGGTCGCGGAGACCAGTTGCTCGAATTGTCCGCCCCAGCCGATCCAGTAGCCCGGCGGCAGCTTGACCTTCTCCGCGACGGCCACTTCAGCCTCGGTGACGAAAGAGCCGAGATCGCGCGCGCGGACGTTTGCGGTGACGACGATCCGCCGCTTGCCGTTCTCGCGGCTGATCTGGTTTGGCCCGGGCGTCGCATCGACGGTTGCGACCGACGACAGCGGCACGTAGCGCATCTGGGCGAGGGGAGGGCCCGATAGCGCCGTCCGGATCGGCGCGCCGGCATCCTCGCCCGGTGGCAACGGAATCGGGATCGCCCTGATCGCGTCGAGATCGCCGCGCAGGCGTTCCGGCAGCCGCACCACGATGTCGAAGCGGCGGTCGCCCTCGAACAGCTTGCCGGCCGATTTGCCACCGATGGCCATCTCGACGATGCCCTGCACCTCGCTGATGCTGAGGCCGTAGCGGGCCAGCGCCTGGCGGTCGAGGCGCACGGTCAGGATCGGGAGCCCTGCAACCTGCTCGATCTTGACGTCGCTGGCGCCGCGGATGCCACGGATCGCGGCCTCGACCTGTTTTGCGGCACCTTGCAGGATGTCGAGGTCGTCGCCGAACACTTTGATGCCGACATCGCTGCGCACGCCGGAAATCAGCTCGTTGACGCGGAACTGCACCGGCTGGGAGATTTCATAGGCGCTGCCGGGAATGTCATCGGCGGCCTTGTCGATGGCTTCGATCACGGCCGATTTTGGCTTGCTGGGGTCGGGCCATTCGGCCCGCGGCTTCAGCATCACGTAGCCGTCGCTCTGTGCCGGCGACATCGGATCGGTCGCGACCTCCGCGGTGCCAATGCGGGTGAAGAACTCCTTTACCTCCGGGATCTGCGTGATGCGCTTTTCCAGCGCCTTTTGCAGATCCAGCGACTGGGTGAGACTGGTGCCGGGAATCCGGATCGATGCCAGCGCGACGTCGCCTTCGTCCAGGCTCGGGATGAACTCGCCGCCCATGCGGGAGGCGGCAATGCCGCTCGCGATCACGATGATCGCGGCCATGATGGCGACCGCGCCGCGATGGTCGATGGCGAAGCGGAGCAGGGGCAGATAGGCGCGCTTCGCACCGCGCATGAACAGGTTCTCGTGCTCGGAGATCTTGCCGGTGACGAAGATGGCGACGGCCGCCGGCACGAAAGTGATGGAGAACAGGGCGGCGGCGCCGAGAGCCATCAGCACTGTCAGCGCCATCGGCGTGAACATCTTGCCCTCGGCGCCGGTCAGCGTCAGCACGGGCAAATAGACCACCGCGATGATCAGCGTTCCGAACAGGCTCGGCTTGATGACCTCGCTCGACCCGCGCAGGATCGTGTGCAGTCGCTCGGACGTCGTGAGCAGACCGCCTTTCTCGCGCTGGGCCACGGCCAGCATGCGCAGGCAATTCTCGACGATGATCACGGCACCATCGACGATGATGCCGAAGTCGATCGCGCCAAGGCTCATCAGGTTGGCGCTGACTTTTGTCTCGACCATGCCGGTGATGGTCATGGCCATGGACAGGGGGATCACACAGGCGGTGACGAGCGCGGCGCGGATATTGCCGAGGATCAGGAACAGCACGGCCACGACCAGCGCTGCGCCCTCCAGCAGATTGTTCTCGACGGTGCGGACGGTGGCCTCGACCAGATGGGTGCGGTCGTAGACGGTTCGCGTCACGACGCCGTCTGGCAGTGATTTGGCGATCTCTTCGAGGCGCGCTGCGACGCGCCGCGCCACCGTGCGGCTGTTCTCGCCGATCAGCAGCATGGCGGTGCCGAGCACGGTTTCCTCGCCGTCGCGGGTTGCCGCACCTGTGCGCAGGTCGCGGCCTTCGGTGACGGTTGCGACATCCCTGATCCGGACGGGATTGCCGCCGCGCGAGCCGATCACGATGTCCTGGATCTCGCTCATATTGCCGACCTGGCCCGGCGAGCGAACCAGATATTGCTCGCCGTTGCGCTCGATATAGCCGGCGCCGACATTGGCGTTGTTGGCGGCGAGCGCCGTCATGACGTCGCGAAAGCCGAGCCGGTAAGCCATCAGCTTGCCGGGGTCGGGCAGCACGTGGAATTGCCGCTCGAAGCCGCCGATGGTGTTGACCTCGATCACGCCGGGCACGTCGCGCAGCTGCGGCTTGATGATCCAGTCCTGCACGGTGCGCAGATCCGTGAGCGAGTAGTCGTGGCCGCCTTGCGTCTTCGCACCCGCCCTGGCCTCGACGGTGTACATGAAGATCTCGCCGAGCCCGGTCGAGACCGGCCCCATCGCGACCTCGACGCCGGCCGGCAGCTGGTCTTTCACCTGCTGAATGCGTTCGCCCACAAGCTGGCGGGCGAAAAAGATGTCGGTGCCGTCCTCGAACACGACCGTCACCTGGCTGAGACCGTAGCGCGACAGCGAGCGCGTGTAGTCGAGCTTTGGCAGGCCGCCCATCGCGGTCTCGATCGGGAAGGTGATGCGCTGCTCGGTCTCCAGCGGAGAGTAACCGGGCGCACGGGTGTTGATCTGGACCTGGACGTTGGTGATATCGGGCACGGCGTCGATCGGCAGACGCTGGAAATTCCAGGTCCCGAACGCGACGGCACCGAGCGCGAGCAGAAGGACGAGCCAGCGCTGTTGCAGCGAGACGGCGATGAGACGCTCAATCATGCTCTGCCTCGCCCTTGCCCATCTCCGCCTTCACGACAAAGCTGTTTTCAGCGACGTAATGCTCGCCGGCCGACAGGCCGGCCTTGATCTCGACATGGCGAGGATCGGAATCGCCCAACTCCACCGGGCGCGCCTCGATCTTGTCGCCGTCCTCGCGCACGAACACGATGGTGCGGCCCTCCAGCGTCTGGATCGCGCTTTTGCGTACCGCGACCGCGACGTTGCGCGCGGCGAGGATCAGCCGCGCCGTGACGAACAGGCCGGGGCGGAGCCTGCCATCAGGATTTGGCAGCACCACGCGGGCCAGCGCAGTCTGGGTCTCGCTGCTGCCGATCGGCGCGATATAGGAGATCGTGCCCTTGATCTCGCCGCGCCCGTCGTCGGGATCTATCAGCACCTCGTCGTTGAGGCGCACGCGCCGGAGGTCCTGCCGGTAGATCGACAGGTCGACCCAGATGGTGGAGAGATCGGCGACGACGAAGGCCGGCTTCTGCTCCGAAACATATTCGCCCAGCGAGATCTGCCGCTCGATGATGGTGCCGGCGATCGGCGCCTTCAGCTCGTAGACGGTGAGGCTCTGGTTGCTCTCGATGGTGGCGAGCAGGTCGTCCTTGCCGACCTTGTCGCCGATGCGCTTCTGGATCGATTTGACGACGCCCGGAAAGCGCGGCGTGACCTGCACGACGGCCTCCTGGTTGGCGCGCAAGATGCCGTTGAAGGAGAGCGTATCCGTCAACGTGGCGCTCGCGGCCTCCGCCAGCGTCACGCCGGCAGCCGCGAGCTTGACGTCGGAGATGCGGATTCGGTCGGCGCCGTGCTCGTCCTGTTCGATATGGTCGTTCGGCTTCTCGTGCTTCTTGTCCGCGGCCTGTTCTGCTGGTGCGACCCCGGCGGGCGCGATCAAGGAATAGCCGTAAGCGCCGAGCGCGGCGGCGACGACGACCGCGAGGATGGTTGGGGCTGTCTTCATCGTGCGCGTTCCCGAGCCAGCGTAAAGGGATTGCCGACGAGGCCTTCGATGATCGCAACCCCGGCATGGAAGTTTTGCAGCGCTTCCTGCTCGCGCAGCCGCGCTTGCGACACGCTCGCCTGGGCGTCGAGTACTTCGAGCAGGCTGAAGCGGCCCTGGCCGTAGCCCTGCGAGATCGCTTCCGCCGCCTCGGTCGCTTTCGGGATCGCGGTCTCGCGCAGCACCGCGAGTTCGCGCAGCGAGCCCTGCAGCGAGTCGTAGGCCCGGCCGGCGATGACGATCAGCGTGTTGCGGTTGGCTTCGCGCTCGGCCCTGGTCTTGGCGAGGCTTTCCTGTGCGGAGAGGATGTTGCCCTGGTTCCGGTCGAATACGGGGATCGGCACCGAGACGGAGAGCCGCACCGCATCGTCATTGGTCTCGTTGAAATGGCGCCAGCCGGCGGCGATGCGGACGTCGGGATAAGGCCTCAGCCGCGCCAGCAGCAGCTCGGCATTGCGCTGCGCGTACACCGCGGTCCAGCGCACCAGTTGCGGATTGGCATCGATGGCCGCGACCACCGACTGGAACGTCGGCGGCTTCGCCATCGTGTCGAGCCGGCCGGAAACCTCGCCGAACTTTGCGGCGGGATCGCCCATCAGCACCGCAAGCTCGCGCCGGGCGCTGGCCAGCGTCGCCTTGAATCGCTCGCGATCCGCCTTGACCAGGGCAGAGGCGACTTCGGCGCGACCGGTCTCGGCCGGCGAGGAGGCGCCGGCCTCGACGCGGCGGCGCAAGAGCGGCGTCAGCTTGTCGATCGCGGTGATCTGCTCGTCGAGGATCTGGATGCGCCGCTGCGCGCCGAGCACGCCGAGGAAGGCGATCGCCGTCTCCGACAGCACCTCCAGCCTGACAGCCTTGCGCTGGATGGCGGCGACCTCGATGCCGGCGGCGCCCGCAGCGATCCGCGCGTCGCGCTTGCCGAACAGCTCGAAGGCCTGGCTGATCTGGAGCGTGGTCTCGGCCGATCGGGTGCCGCGATAGTTGCCCGAGCCGAGGGAATTGTCCTGTTCATAGGACAGTTCGGGATTGAGGAGCGCGCCGGCCTGGATGCGCTGGCCTGTCGCGATGCCGACATCGCGTTCCGCCGCCGTCAGGCGCGGACTGGCGGCCAGCGCGCGCGACAGCGCGGCGCGCATCGTCAGCGTCTGGGCGTAAGTGGGCTGTGTCAGCGAGGAGCCAACGAGAATCGCCATCGCGCACGCGAGGCGCGCAGCAGTCCGTCTGCAAGACATGAAGGTGACCTGTGAACAATAGCATCGGGGGCGCGCGGACGCCCGGCTGATCAGTTCAGGTCAGATGTTTGGGAGGCGGGAAGTCGGTATCGGGCGCAATGCCGTTCAGGGCAGGCTCGCGCTGCGCGATCGGTGCAGCGACGATATCGGCCGCCGCTCCGGACTGCAGCGGCTGTGTTACGGCAATCGAGAAGCAGCCATGGCAGTGGTGGCCGCCGGGCGCCTTGTGATCGCCATGGCCGTTGGCGCCGTCGTCGAGGATCGAGGTGATCTCCGAGCCGCCCGAGGGGCTGGTGACATCGATGTCGTGTGCGCCGTGAAGCACGCCCGACAGCAGATACACGACCGCGACGAACATGGCCACGAGCCCGCGCCAGTTGCGCAGGTTCCAAAAGCTGATGCGGCGGCCGATCGAAATCACTGTTGTCTCGGGTTCCTGATCCGCTTGCGGTAGCATGGCGGCCGGAACAGTGTCGACCCGCAATAGTGTTACGTGTGGGGAACTCGATGTCGCACAGCAAGACGCGAAAAGGCCCCAGCCCGGGGCTGACCGGCTGAGGCCTTCTGTGCTCACAATTCTGATCCTTGGGACTTGAAGCGGCAACGTGCCTCGCACCGGATCGTTCCGGGAGGCCCGCGACCATTTTGCGCTGCTACGCGTTTTCCTCCCAGATCATCGCAAGGTGCACGATCGTCTGCACCGCCTTCTCCATGTCCTGACGGCTGACCCATTCCAGACGCGAGTGGAACGCATGCTCGCCGGCGAAGATGTTGGGGCAGGGCAGGCCCATGAAGGACAGGCGCGAGCCGTCGGTGCCGCCGCGGATCGCGGTGCGCATCGGGCGCAGGCCGGCGCGGCGGATCGCCTCGATGGCGTATTCGAGGATGTGCGGGTGACGGTCGATCACCTGCTTCATGTTGCGGTACTGCTCCTTCACCTCGAATTTGTAGGTCGAGCGCGGATAGTCCTTCATCACGTCCTTGACGATGTTTTCGAGCAGGACTTCCTTTTGCTTCAGCCCTTCCTCGGTGAAGTCGCGCACGATGAACGAGAGCGTTGCCTGTTCCAGCGCGCCGTCGATGCCGATCGGATGCAGGAAGCCCTGCTTGCCCGAGGTCGTCTCGGGCGAGCAGCCTTCCTTCGGCAGCCGCTCGACGATGGCCGCCGCGATCTTGATCGCATGCTCCATCTTGCCCTTGGCGTAGCCGGGATGGGCGCTGACGCCGGTGATGGTGATGGTGGCGCCGTCGGCCGAGAACGTCTCGTCCTCGACGCTGCCGGCGCTCTCGCCGTCCATGGTGTAGCCGAAATCGGCGCCCAGCTTCTTGATGTCGACATTGTCGACGCCGCGGCCGATCTCCTCGTCGGGCGTGAACAGGATCTTGATGGTGCCGTGCTTCACATCGGGGTTGTTGATGAAGAAATGCGCGGCATCCATGATCTCGGCGACGCCGGCTTTGTTGTCGGCGCCCAAGAGCGTGGTGCCGTCGGTGGTGATGATGTCGTTGCCGATCTGGTTCTTCAGCGCCGGATGCTCGGCGAAGCGGATCACCTGGCTGGGATCGCCCGGCAGCGTGATGTCGCCGCCGCGATAGTTCTTCACCATCTGCGGCTTGACGTCCTTGCCGGTGACGTCGGGCGAGGTGTCCATGTGCGAGCAGAAGCAGATCACCGGCACCTTCTTGGTCGTGTTGGCCGGGATCGTTCCATAGACATAGCCGTAATCGTCGAGATGGGCGTCCGCGACGCCGATGTCCCTGAGCTCGGTGACGAGCACGCGGCCGAGATCCTTCTGCTTCTCGGTCGAGGGCGAACTGGGGATTCCGGATCGGACTGGGTGTCGATGGTGACGTAGCGCAGGAAGCGCTCGGTCACGGTATGCGTGAAGGTGAGGGAGGACATGTCTGGTCAAACCGCCGGGTCTTGGGGAAGCAGGGCTTGGGGAAGCAGGCGGTATAGCAGAAAAGCGGGCCGCGTTGCGGCCGGAACGGCGCGGATCAGGCTTAACGAAAGCTTGCCGCTCAGATCGCCTCTTTCAGTTCCTTGACCGGGCGGAAGGTGACCTTCTTGCTGGCCTTGATGTGGATGGCTTCGCCAGTGGCCGGATTGCGGCCGGTGCGGGCGGCGCGCCTGCGGACCTGGAGGATGCCGAGGCCCACGATGCGGACGCGATCGCCCTTCTTCAGGTGCTTGGTGATCAGCTCGACCATGTCGGTCAGGACGGCCTCGGCGCGCTTCTTCGAGAGCTCCTGGCTGTCCGCAATGTCGGCGGCGAGGTGCTTGAGCGTGATGGTGGCGGGAGCGGCTGGCTTTTTCGCCGAATCCTTCTTGGCCGAATCCTTTTTAGCCAAATCCTTTTTAGCCAAATCCTTTTTAGCCATGTCTGGCCTCCTCAATGACGGGGAAGCCCCGGAAAAGCCGGGAAAGCGGGGGGATCCCTCTGGTCCTCGAAGGCGTAGACGATTCGGGCGCCGGCTGACTACGTCGCCGGTTCGGAGATGCGGCGTCGCAACGGATGCGACGGGCGTCGAGAAACCAAAGCTAAGACTATGAAGGGATTGCCAAAATGGCGCGAGAGACGGGGCTCGAACCCGCGACCTCCGGCGTGACAGGCCGGCGCTCTAACCAACTGAGCTACTCCCGCGTGGTTCGCTCAAAGCGCGCGGAACGAGGGGGGACTTAAAGGCGGGGCTTAGTGAAGTCAAGGACGTTGCGCTTGGCCCGTGCCCCTCGGCTAAGTATTGCTTTGGAAAACAAAAGGCCGCCCGGAGGCGGCCATCGATCAGCCCGGAGCAGGGCGTGTCAGCGAATCTGGGACGTACCTGCGCTCGTCACCACCACCGGCTTGCCGGCCTTGATCACGTGGGTCGACTGGGCGGTCTGGCTGTAATCGGCGTTGGTCCGGGCTGCGATCCCGAAACCGGCAACCGCAATGCCGGCAACCAGCGCCACCACCACGATCTTCAGGTGGGTCGCACGATCAGCAGAGTGGATGGAGTGGTTCATCTGAGCCTCCCGACGGGCTTTGCCGCCGTCTATGGGCTCATGTCTTAAGGACCATCTGTTTCCGGATGGTTTCGCGGGTTCCGCAAAATGGTTTCATTTCTACACCGATCTACACCCGGTTGGTTTCGCCAGGCTTGCGGGCGGAATGGGCCTCAGGCGGCGGCCCGGCCGATATCGTCCCGGATGGTGCGGGCGGCCCAGACGAACAGCAGGGCGCCCAGAACGGTCGTGACCGCGGCAGAAAGCAGCGAATAGCGCACGGCGTCCGCGCCATAACTGCCCTTCAGGGCGTCGTTGACCACGCCGACGGCGAGCGGGCCGACGCCCTGTCCGAAACAAGTGGCGGTGAGCGCGATGAGGGCGGAGGCGAGCGCACGCATGCTCGGCCTGGCCACGGTCTGCGCGATCGCGAAGATCGGGCCGAGATGGAAGCCGACCAGGAACGAGGTCAGCGCCAGCATGGCGACCATCATCGTAAAGTCCTGCGTCAGCATGCACAGCGCGAACACCGGGCCGGCGAGCCCTGAGGTCATCGCAGGCGCCCACAGCTTCCAGCGGTCGTCGCGGCGGCTGATTTGCGCCACCACGAAGCCGCCAAACAGGGTGCCGGCCATGCCGGCGAGCCCCTTGAAGGTGCCGGCATAGGTGCCGATCTCGGCGCTCGACAGGTGGTGCACGCGGGCGAGGAACGGCGGGATCCAGGCCGCGGTCGCGTAATTGGTGTAGGTGGTGAGGCAGAAGCCGATCAGCACGATGAGGAAGCTCTTCTGCGAGGCCAGGAAGCGCAGCGTCGGCCCGAGCGGCTCGGGCACGAAGCTCTCCTGCATCGCACCGCGCTTCGGCTCGGAGATCGTCAGCCACAGGACAATTGCGAGCAGGATACCCGGCAGGCCCGCGACATAGAACGCCGATCGCCAGCCATAGTGCTGGTTGACATAGCCGCCGATGAAATAACCGAGGAAGACGCCGAGATAGGTGCCGATCGCGTAGATGCCGAGCGCGCGCGGGCGCTCGTTCTTGGTGAAGAGATCGGCCACGATCGACTGCGAGGCGGGGAGCCCGCGGATTCGCCGATGCCGACGCCGATGCGCGCCAGCGCCAGCGAGGTCACGCTCGAGGCGGCGCCGCACAGCGCCGTCATCGCGCTCCAGAACGCAAACGCCATGGCGACGATGTTGCGCCGGTTGAGCCGGTCGGCGACGCGCGCGATGGGGATGCCGAGCAGGGAATAGAACAGCGCGAAACCGAAGCCCGCGAGCAGGCCCATCATGGTGTCGCTGAGCTGAAACTCCTTCTTGATCGGCTCGATCAGGACGTTGAAGATCGTGCGGTCGAGAAAGTTCAGCGCGTAGATGATGGTGAGCAGGCCCAGCACGTAATAACGCCGCGCGGGGAGCTTTGCCGCGGCGGCCACCTGCACCGACACTTGTGACGTCACATCGACCATCGCATCCCCCCAATTTGTCTTTGTTGTCGTTGTCGGTCCAGCCCTTCGTGGAGCTGGGCAGCCTATCCTTCGCGGATGTAATTCCCCGCCTCGAATTCGACCGGCGGCGCGCTTGCGTCGAATGAGACGCCGATCGGGTCGCGATTTGCTTCCATCGCTTCCAGTTGCTCGCCCAGCATGCGCCGGATCATCAGGATGCCGCGGTCGCTTTGGCCGAAATGTTCCTCGGAGTGCACGGTCACGTCGCCCTGGCCGACCTGGGCCTCGTAATCGCCGGGGAATTGCTGGTGCTCGGCCTCCGTCATGTCCCACCAGAACTTGCCGTTGAATTTCGACCGCATCCGGCCGATGTCGCCTGAAGTCTTGACGCGGCCGGCGACATAGATGCGGAAGGACGTGTCGTCGATCGGCAGCGTCCAGCCGATCGACTCGACGCGGGCAAATTGCGCCACACGCGGATTGGGCACGACGCGCAGAGTGGGCAGCGCCGCTTCGGTGACGCGGTAGAACACCTTGCCGTCGTCCTGTTTCCGGATCGAGCGCACGGCGATGCCGCGCGGCGTCTTGTCGAACGTCACCTCCGGCATCGAGGCCATCATGTTGGTGAACTGCGGCCCCGAGAACGAGCCGTGCAGCACCGGCACGTGATAGGGATCGACCACGTTCTCGAAGTGCTGCAGCCAGTTGCAGGGGATGACCGCAGGGCCGCCGCCGCCGATCGAGGAATCGTCGGCCTCGACGAACTCGCCGTCGTCCATGTTTTCCAGGCACTCGTAGCGCGGCAGCACCGGGCGTTTCCCGGCCGGGCCCATATAGGCGAAAATCAGCCCGTAGCGCTCCTCGACCGGATACCAGGGCTGGCGCACCTTGTCCTTGAACGCACCGCCGTCGGGCTCGCAGGGCTGCTCCAGGCAGTGGCCCTCGGTGTCGAACTTCCAGCCGTGATAGCAGCAGCGGATGCCGTCCTCCTCGACCTTCCCATAGTAGAGCGTGGTGCCGCGATGGCAGCAGCGGGCGTGCAACAGGCCGACCCGGCCATGCCTGTCGCGGAACAGGATCAGATCCTCGCCGAGCGCACGCACCTTCTTCGGGGTGTCGTTGGCGTCGCTGACGAGTCCGACCGGATGCCAGTAGCGGCGCAGCAGCTCGCCCATCGGCGTGCCGCGCACGACCGAGGTGAGCTCGGTGCGCGTGGTCGCCGGCTTCATTGCATAGGCCGTGCCGAGATCGCGATCCCGCTGGGTCATCGTCATTCTGTTCCTCCCGTCAGGCCACGAGCCAGGCCCGGTCGTCTTGTTTGTTGACCCAATGAAAAATAATTCGATGACAATGTCAACGAATTTCAGGACACTTTTTAGTTGTATCTGGATGGTCGCACCTCCGCGGTCAACCGGGCTTGGCACGCCCCGGCTTTCTTGGCAGAGGTGGATCATGAGCAAGACACCGAGCAGGGACGGGCGCGCATCGCCCGACGCGGACGAAAGCCATTCGCCGGCGCCGATCACCGTGATGCTGTCGTCACGGCTGATGGTGCTCGCCAATCTGCTCAAGCGCGGCGCGATCCTGCGCTACAAGCGCCTCGCCGGATTGTCCTCGGTCGAGTTCGGCCTCGTCGCCTCGCTCGGCCGGCGGCCGCCGATGAGCGTGGCACGGCTCGCTGAAGCCGTCGGCCAGGACAAGGGACAGATCAGCCGGGCGCTGGCTGAGCTCGTCTCGCGCAAGCTGATCGCGAAATCGGCGAACCCGAAGGACAGCCGCGAGGTGCTGGTCTCGCTGACCCCGGCAGGGCTCGCCGCGCACGACGTGATCGTCGAAGGCGCGCAGGATCGCAATCGGCAATTGCTGGAACAGTTGAGCGCGCACGAGTTCGAGACGCTGCTGGCGCAGATCGATCGTCTCACGGCGACCGCCGAGAAGCTGCTCGAATCCGAAAAGCATTCGCGCTGATCTGCCGGCAATCTCCGGACATGTTGGATCGCTTCCAAGAGGTCTTCTAAGAGTCCTTCCAAGACTCGTTCCAAGACTGCTTCTAAGAACTTTTCAATTAGGCAATCTGCGCGCCCTCCCATAAGCGTCGCCGCAAGCGCTTGCCGTCGGGGGAACGAGGGCATGACGCACGCAGACAGACATCCTGGGGTGCGCGTTGAACAGTCTTTCTATGCTGCGGTCAGCCGTCTTGGCGACCGCGTCCGCTTTCGTGTTGGTGCCGCAGGCATCGCTGGCCCAATCGTCGACGCAGAGCGGCGCGCAAAATCTGCCGTCGGTCACCGTCACCGCGCCGGACGCGCGCCGCCGCGCAGCCTCGACCGCGCCGCGCCGTGCGCAGCGCACGGTGCAAAGCGCCAACAACAGCAAGCCGCAGCCGCAGCGCAATGTCGGCTTCGTCGAGACGCCGCGCGGTCCGGTGCACGGCTACGTCGCGAACCGCAGCTCGTCGGGTACGAAGACCAATACGCCGATCATGCAGACGCCGCAGTCGGTCTCGGTGATCGGCGCCGAGCAGATCCGCGACCAGAAGCCGACCAAGCTGGATGAGGCCCTGCGCTACACCGCAGGCGTTCGCGCCGGCACCTTCGGCGCCGATACGCGCAACGACTGGTGGCTGATCCGCGGCTTCAAATCCGACGACATCGGATTGTTCCTCGACGGCATGCAGCTGTTCTACACGGCCTATGCGAGCTGGCGGCTTCCGCCGTCCAACATGGAGCGGATCGAAGTGCTGCGCGGTCCGTCCGCCGTGCTCTATGGCGAGCTCGAGCCCGAGCGGCATCGTCAACGTCATCAGCAAGCTGCCGCCGGCCGAGCCGATCCGGTACATCGAGACCGGCGTCAACAATTTCGGCAACGCCTATGTCGGCTTCGATGTCGGCGGTCCCGTCGCCACGCAGCCTCAGGACGGCAAGCTGTTCTACCGCGTCGTCGGCGAGGTCAGGAATGGTGACACCCAGGTCAACTTCACGCCCGACAACAATTACTTCATCGCGCCGTCGTTCACCTGGAAGCCGGACGCCGATACGACCTTCACGGTCCTTGCCTCGGCGTCGAAGACCGACACCCGCGGCATCAACTTCCTGCCTTATCAGGGCACGGTGACCAGTGCGCCGTTCGGCAAGATCCCGACCAGCTTCTTCGCCGGCGATCCCGGTGTCGACAAGTTCACGCGCGAGCAGGAGATGCTCGGCTACCAGTTCGAGCGCAATCTCACCGACGATGTGACGTTCCGGCAGAATGCGCGGTTTGCCCATATCGACCTGACGTATCGCGGCTACGTCGGCAACGGCTGGGACAACATCAACACGGCCACGATGGGCCGCTACAATTGGTACGCCAAGGACACGGCCAATCAGGCCACCCTGGACAACCAGCTGGAGTATCGCTTCAACACGGGTCCGGTGAAGCACACCATGCTGTTCGGCGTCGACCTGAAGGGCTACCAGATCGACGACTACCAGGCCTTCAACTTCGGCACCGTTCCGTCGGTCAACGTCTTCAATCCCGTCTACGGCATCAACGTGCCGATCACGGGCGCGCCGTTCCGCAACTTCCAGATCACGCAGAAGCAGGCCGGCACCTATCTCCAGGACCAGATGAAGCTCGGCAATTTCACGCTGGTGCTGAGCGGCCGCAACGATTGGGTCGAGACCACGCAGGCTGCACGTGACACCGGCGCCACCGTCGGCCAGCGCGACGACAGCAAGTTCAGCGGGCGGGCAGGGCTGATCTACAATTTCGACAACGGCATTGCGCCCTATATTTCCTATGCGACCAGCTACAATCCGATCATCGGCCTCAATGCCGCGAACCAGCTGTTCCTGCCGGAGACCGGCCAGCAGGCCGAGATCGGCGTGAAGGTCGCGCCCAGGGGATTCGACGGCTACTTCACCGCGTCGCTGTTCGACCTGAAGCGCCAGAACGTGCCGTCCGCCGCGCCGGGCGCCATCGTTACGTTGCAGAACCAGACCGGCGAGGTCACCTCGCGCGGCATCGAGCTTGAAGCGGTGGCCAATGCCACGAAGGAACTGAAGCTGATCGGCGCGTTCACGGCCTACCATCTCTTCAACAGCAAGGATATCGATCCGTCGGTGATCGGCAAGGCACCGACCAACACGCCCGAGCTGCTGGTCTCGGGCTGGGCGGACTACACCTTCAGGGACGGACCGCTCGAAGGCTTCGGTTTCGGCGGCGGCGTCCGTTATGTCGGCTCCTCCTGGGCCGATGCCGTCAACACACTCGAGGTCCCCGCGGTCGTGCTCGGCGATCTCGCGGTCCACTACGAATGGCAGAACTGGCGCACGGCCATCAACGTGATCAATCTGACTGACAAGATCTATGTCGCGAGCTGCGCCTCGGAATCCTCGTGCTTCTACGGCGACCGCCGGCGCGTTACCGCCAGCGTCTCCTACAAATGGTAGGCGAGGCCATCGTGAGCTGACCGGCCACCGTTGGTCTTCCACCACGTGATCGATGAGCTCCCGGGCCAAGCCCCCGGCCCGAAGCTCATGCGAGCGCGGCGCGCGGCGCCGAAGCAAGGCGCAGCCGCCGCGCTCGCGGTCGATCCGCCCGGGGGCTGAGACATATCTGGCGGGACGATGCATTCGCCAGGCGAGCCCCGGCCCCGTCCTGGTGCATGGCTCGTCTGAGCGCTCGTGCCTGTGGATACGTGTCTTCGCTGCACCTATCCTGCTGGCGGCCGCGACCGTCATCAGTCTCTCAGCAGCACTGCTCCGGGGCAGGGGCGGCCACTATGTCGTCTGGGTGACAGTTGGGCCCCGGTGCGGGTCATCGCCGGCGTTTGGGTGCGCCGCCGCACGCGAGGAACCGGGTATTTTCCGCGGGCGATACGCAGCAAGGAGCCGTCTCGGTCCATGCGCCGCAATCTCGGGACTGCTGCCCTGCAAAACCGTGGCAACCCTTGCTGGGTTGGACGATCTGCTCCATACCAGCGCCGGGTGATTCCGGGGTTTCCACCGTTCTGGGGGCGGCAAAGGGCCTAAAAAGAGCGTGTCTTGCGCCCATTGGTGCACTGCGCTAAGGCTCAGAACAATTCCAAATTGGACGAATCCGTGGCTGTCCCGAGGCTGCGGGAAAAAGGGCTCGTCAATGAGCGGCATTCTGCAGAACTATCTTCCACTCGTTGTCTTCATAGGGGTCGCGGGTCTGATTGGCCTCGTGCTGCTGATTGCGCCCTTCATCGTGGCGTTCCAGCAGCCCGATCCGGAAAAGCTGTCGGCGTATGAGTGCGGTTTCAACGCCTTCGACGATGCCCGCATGAAGTTCGACGTCCGCTTCTACCTGGTCGCCATTCTCTTCATCATCTTCGACCTCGAGGTGGCGTTCCTGTTTCCCTGGGCCGTGGCGTTCGGCAAGCTCGGCGCGACCGGCTTCTGGTCCATGGTGGTGTTCCTCGGCGTACTGACGGTTGGGTTCGCCTACGAATGGAAGAAAGGCGCACTCGAATGGGATTGAATCCTGCACCATCGGCCGGTCCGGTCCTAGCGCCGGCCCCCAAGGGCATCCTGGATCCGTCGACCGGCAAGCCGGTCGGGGCCAATGATCCGTTCTTTCTCGAGGTCAATTCCGAGCTGTCCGACAAGGGCTTCTTCGTCGCCGCGACCGACGACCTCATCACCTGGGCGCGCACCGGCTCGCTGATGTGGATGACCTTCGGTCTCGCCTGCTGCGCGGTCGAGATGATGCAGGTGTCGATGCCGCGCTACGACGTCGAGCGCTTCGGCTTCGCACCGCGGGCCTCGCCGCGCCAGTCCGACGTGATGATCGTCGCGGGCACGCTGACCAACAAGATGGCGCCTGCGCTGCGCAAGGTCTACGACCAGATGCCGGAGCCGCGCTACGTCATCTCGATGGGCTCCTGCGCCAATGGCGGCGGCTACTATCACTATTCCTATTCGGTCGTGCGCGGCTGCGACCGCATCGTGCCGATCGACATCTACGTGCCGGGCTGCCCGCCCACGGCGGAAGCGCTGCTCTACGGGGTGCTGCTGCTGCAGAAGAAGATCCGGCGTACCGGCACCATCGAACGCTAAGGTTTAAGGTCATGGACGACGCCAAGCTCGACGCCCTGGGGCAGACGATCGTGAGCGCGCTTCCGGGCGCCGCCCTCGGTCATGTGGTCGCCTTCAACCAGCTCACGGTTGACGTCGAGGCCAGCAAGATCGTCGAGGTGGTCAAGTACCTCCGCGATGACCCGGGCTGCCGCTTCATCAACTTCACCGACATCACGGCGGTGGACTATCCGGATCGCGAGAAGCGCTTCGACGTGATCTATCATTTCCTGTCCCCGACGCTGAACACGCGGATCCGGCTCAGGGCCCATGCCGACGAAACCACCCAGGTGCCGTCGCTGATCGAGGTGTTTCCCGGCTCCGACTGGTTCGAGCGCGAGGCCTACGACCTCTATGGCGTGATCTTCGTCGGCCATCCCGACATGCGCCGCTTGCTCACCGACTACGGTTTCGAGGGCCATCCGCTGCGCAAGGATTTCCCGACCACCGGCTTCCTCGAGGTCCGCTACGACGACCAGGAGAAGCGGGTGGTGTACGAGCCCGTCAAGCTCAACCAGGAATTCCGCAAGTTCGACTTTTTGTCTCCGTGGGAAGGGGCCGATTATCCGGTTCTTCCGGGGGATGAAAAAGCGGGGCCGAAGGTCTGATCATGAACGAACAACCCGAAAACCTTCGCAACTTCACCATCAATTTCGGACCGCAGCATCCGGCGGCGCACGGCGTTCTGCGTCTGGTGCTGGAGCTCGACGGTGAAGTCGTCGCCCGCGTCGATCCCCATATCGGCCTGCTTCACCGCGGCACCGAGAAGCTGATCGAGCAGAAGACCTATCTGCAGGCGATCCCGTACTTCGACCGGCTCGACTACGTCGCGCCGATGAACCAGGAGCATGCCTTCTGTCTGGCGGCCGAAAAGCTGCTCGGCATCGAGGTGCCGCGCCGCGGCCAGCTGATCCGCGTGCTCTATTGCGAGATCGGCCGCATCCTCTCGCACCTGCTCAACGTCACCACGCAGGCGATGGACGTCGGCGCGCTGACCCCGCCGCTGTGGGGTTTCGAAGAGCGCGAGAAGCTGATGGTGTTCTACGAGCGCGCTTCGGGCAGCCGCATGCACGCAGCCTTCTTCCGCGTCGGCGGCGTGCATCAGGACCTGCCGCAGAAGCTGGTCGACGACATCGAGGCCTGGTGCGATCCGTTCCTGAAAGTGGTCGAGGACCTCGATCGCCTGCTCACCGCCAACCGCATCTTCAAGCAGCGCAACGTCGACATCGGCGTGGTGCCGCTGAAGGAAGCCTGGGAATGGGGTTTCTCGGGCGTGATGGTGCGCGGCTCGGGCGCGGCCTGGGATTTGCGCAAGTCGCAGCCCTATGAGTGCTACGCCGAGATGGATTTCGACATTCCGATCGGCAAGAACGGCGACTGTTACGACCGCTATCTGATCCGCATGGAAGAGATGCGCCAGTCCGTGCGCATCATGAAGCAGTGCCTTCAGAAGCTGAACGCGCCGGACGGGAAGGGCCCCGTCGTCGTCGCCGACAACAAGGTCGCGCCGCCGCGCCGTGGCGAGATGAAGCGCTCGATGGAAGCGCTGATCCACCACTTCAAGCTCTACACCGAAGGCGTTCACGTGCCGGCCGGCGAAGTCTACGCCGCGGTCGAGGCGCCCAAGGGCGAGTTCGGCGTCTATCTCGTCGCCGACGGCACCAACAAGCCCTACAAGTGCAAGATCCGCGCGCCGGGCTTTGCCCATCTGCAGGCGATGGATCACATCTGCCGCGGCCATCTGCTCGCCGACGTCTCCGCGATCCTCGGCTCGCTCGACATCGTGTTCGGAGAGGTCGATCGGTGATGGGGCAGCAGGCGCCAATCCAGTTCGACCGTGCCTCGGGGGCCCTGGAAGGGGCCAACCTGTGGGAGCGGACGGCTGCCTTGGCGCTGGTGACGGGATCGAAGATCTCGTCGCACTTCTCGCATATGGGCTACATCGCCTGCGCCAATTTGCTGCGGAAGACGCTGCCGGAGCGGAACATCGCGATCAGGCTCAATCCCGACGCCGTGTTCGAATTCCCCTATGGCGACGGCTACTGGAGCAAGCTGCTCAACCGCTCTTACAGCTACGAGGACGAGCTGGAGCTGCTGTTCGCGAACTCGATCGACGTCGACTACACGCTGCTCGATTGCGGCGCCAATTACGGCTACTGGTCGGTGCTGGTCTCGAGCAAGCCGTTCGGCGCGCACAAGGCGATCGCGATCGAGCCGTCGGGGCAGAACTATCCGAAGCTCGCCAACAACGCCCGCGTCAACGGCAACCGCTTCGAGACCATGAAATGCGCGATCGGCGCGGCCCGCGGCACCGCGCGGCTGTCCGGCACCAAGCACGAGGCCTTCAGCATCGCCGGCGGCGCGTCGGCCGGCGGCGAGGACGTGCCGGTCATCGCGCTCGACAATCTGATCGACGACGGCAAGGTCGCAGCCACCGGCAAATATCTGATCAAGCTCGACGTCGAAGGCGTCGAGATCGAGGCGATCAAGGGCGGCGCCCGGCTGCTCCAGGCCGACAGCGTCATCATGTGCGAAGAGCACGGCAGCGACCGCTCGCACGCGGTGTCGCGCTACATCCTCGAACAGACCCCGCTCAAGCTGATCGTGTTCGATCCGCGCACCAACCGGATGGAGACCGTGACCGAGCTGTCGATCCTCGATCGCATCAAGGTCTCGACCCACGTCGGCTACAACGTTTTCGGCACCGCAAGCGCATTCTGGCAGGACAGGATCAATGCCCTGAATGCGAATACCGCGCGCCGCATGCAGTGAGAGATTGAGAGATGTCCGTCCGCCGATTAGCACCGAAGGAAGTCCAGCCCGCGAGCTTTGCGTTCACGGACGAGAACCTCGCATTCGCCAAGCAGCAGATCGCCAAATATCCGGCAGGCAGGCAGGCCTCCGCCGTGATCGCGATCCTCTGGCGTGTCCAGGAACAGCACGAAGGCTGGGTGTCGGAAGCCGCGATCCGCGCCGTCGCCGACCTGCTCGACATGCCCTATATCCGCGTGCTCGAAGTCGCGACCTTCTACACGATGTTCCAGCTCGCTCCCGTCGGCAAGAAAGCCCACGTTCAGGTCTGCGGCACCACGCCGTGCCGCCTGCGCGGCGCCGAGGATTTGATCCACGTCTGCGAGCACCGCATCCATCACGAGCCCTTCCATCTGTCCAAGGACGGCAATTTCAGCTGGGAAGAGGTCGAGTGCCTCGGTGCCTGCGTGAACGCGCCGATGGTGCTGATCGGCAAGGACACCTATGAGGACCTGACCAAGGAAAGCTTTGGCAAGGTGCTCGACGGCTTCGCTTCGGGCAATCCGCCCAAGCCCGGCCCGCAGAACGGCCGCCAGTTCTCGGCACCTATGGGCGGACCGACCACGCTGAAGGAGAGCACCTGATGGGTGATCTCCCCGCCATTGGAGGGAACGAGGCCGTGAAGAAATGGGGCTTCGTCGCCATGCACGCCGCGGTCGCGGCCGCCTTCATGTTTCTGCTGCAGCGTTTCATCATGAACGCGACGCAGGAAACCAGTCTGCTCTGGGCGCTGATCTTCGCCGTCTGCGCCGCCGGACTTGCCTACAAGCAGTCCATTCGTTGATCGGAAAGCACTGATATGCTCGAGGACAAGGACCGCATCTTCAAGAACCTCTACGGCCTCCATGATTGGGGCCTCGAGGGCGCGCGGCGTCGCGGTGCCTGGGATGGCACCAAGAACATCATCGACAAGGGCCGCGACTGGATCATCAACGAGATGAAGGCGTCGGGCCTGCGCGGCCGTGGCGGCGCCGGCTTCCCGACCGGCCTGAAATGGTCGTTCATGCCGAAGGAATCGACCGACGGCCGGCCGAGCTATCTCGTCGTCAACGCCGACGAATCCGAGCCCGGCACCTGCAAGGATCGCGAGATCATGCGGCACGATCCGCATCTGCTGATCGAGGGCTGCCTGATCGCGAGCTGCGCCATGAATGCGCATGCCTGCTACATCTACGTCCGCGGCGAGTTCATCAGGGAGCGCGAGCATCTCCAGGCCGCAATCGACCAGGCCTATGAGGCCAAGCTGGTCGGCAAGGACAACGTCAACGGCTGGCCGTTCGACATCTACGTCGCGCACGGTGCCGGCGCCTATATCTGCGGCGAGGAAACCGCGCTGCTCGAAAGCCTCGAAGGCAAGAAGGGCCAGCCGCGGCTGAAGCCACCGTTCCCGGCGAACGTCGGCCTCTACGGCTGCCCGACCACCGTCAACAACGTCGAGTCCATCGCGGTCGCGCCGGATATCCTGCGCCGTGGCGCGGCCTGGTTCGCCGGCATCGGCCGTCCGAACAATGTCGGCACGAAACTGTTCTGCATCTCCGGCCATGTCGAACGGCCCTGCAATGTCGAAGAGGCCATGGGCATTCCGTTCCGTGAGCTGATCGAGAAGCATTGCGGCGGCATCCGCGGCGGCTGGGACAACCTCAAGGCCGTGATCCCCGGCGGCTCGTCGGTGCGCATGGTGCCGGCCGAGCAGATCATCGACACGCCGATGGATTTCGACAGCTTGAGCAAGCTGCGCTCGGGCCTCGGCACCGCCGCCGTGATCGTGATGGACAAGTCGACCGATCTGATCCGCGCCATCGCCCGCATCTCCTATTTCTACAAGCATGAGAGTTGCGGCCAGTGCACGCCGTGCCGCGAAGGCACCGGGTGGATGTGGCGCGTGCTCACCCGCATGGCCGACGGTCGCGCCCACAAGCGCGAGATTGACATGCTGCTTGAGGTCACCAAGCAGGTCGAAGGCCACACCATCTGTGCACTTGGCGACGCGGCGGCATGGCCGATCCAGGGCCTGATCGCGCATTTCCGTCACGAGATCGAAGCGCGCATCGACCAGTATTCGCATAAGGCCGACATCGACGATATCGGCGTCCGCGATCCCGTGAACATGGTCGCGGCGGAGTAAGAGACATGACCAAGCTCATCATCGACGGCAAAGAGATCGATGTCCCTGCCGAGTACACGCTGCTTCAGGCGTGCGAGGCGGCCGGCGCCGAGATTCCGCGCTTCTGCTATCACGAGCGGCTGTCGATCGCCGGCAATTGCCGGATGTGCCTCGTCGAAGTGAAGGGCGGCCCGAAGCCGGTCGCAAGCTGCGCCTGGGGCGTCCGCGACTGCCGTCCGGGCCCCAAGGGCGAGCCGCCGGAAATCTCGACGCGTTCGCCGATGGTGAAGAAGGCACGCGAAGGCGTGATGGAATTCCTTCTCATCAACCATCCGCTGGACTGCCCGATCTGCGACCAGGGCGGCGAGTGCGACCTGCAAGACCAGGCGATGGGCTATGGTGTCGACACCAGCCGCTTTGCCGAGAACAAGCGTGCGGTCGAGGACAAGTACCTCGGCGCGCTGGTCAAGACCTCGATGAATCGCTGCATCCAGTGCACGCGCTGCGTCCGCTTCTCGGCGGAAGTGGCCGGCGCGCCCGAAATGGGCGCCACCGGCCGCGGCGAGGACATGGAGATCACGACTTACCTCGAGCATGCGCTGACCTCGGAACTGCAAGGCAACCTCGTCGACATCTGCCCGGTCGGCGCGCTGACATCGAAACCTTATGCTTTCGCGGCGCGTCCATGGGAGCTCGGCAAGACCCAGTCGATCGACGTGATGGACGGGGTGGGATCGGCGATCCGCGTCGACACGCGCGGCCGTGAGGTGATGCGCGTGCTGCCGCGCATCAACGAGGCGGTGAACGAGGAGTGGATCTCCGACAAGACCCGCCACATTGTCGACGGCCTGCGCACCCAGCGGCTCGACCGGCCCTATATTCGCGAAGCCGGCAAGCTGCGCGCTGCGAGCTGGCCCGAGGCCTTTGCCGCGATTGCTGCGAAAGCGGCGCGCACCGACGGCAAGCGCATCGGCGCGATCGCGGGCGACCTCGCCGGCGTCGAGGAGATGTTTGCGCTGAAGGACCTGCTGTCCAAATACGGCTCGGCCAATCTGGCGGTGCAGGGCGGCGACGCTTTCGACCCCGCGCTTGGTCGCGGCTCCTACATCTTCAATCCGACGCTGGCAGGCGTCGAGCAGGCCGATGCGCTGCTCATCGTCGGCGCCAATCCGCGCAAGGAAGCGGCCGTGTTCAACGCCCGTATCCGCAAGCGCTGGCGCGCCGGCGGCTTCAAGGTCGGGGTGATCGGCGCCAAGGTCGACCTGACCTACGATTATGACCATCTTGGTGCGGGCACCGACACGCTCGGCGAGCTCGCGGCCGGCAAGCACTCCTTCATGGACGTGCTGAAGACCGCCAAGAATCCGATCATCCTGGTTGGCGCAGGCGCCGCCTCGCGTCACGACGGCGCCGCCATCCTGGCCGCCGCCGCCAAGCTCGCGCTCGACGTCGGCGCGCTCAAGGACGGCTGGAACGGCTTCGGCGTGCTGCACGAGAGCGCCTCGCGCGTCGGTGCGCTCGATATCGGTTTCTCCGCCACCTCGGGCGGCCTCAACGCGGCGCAGATGACGACGTTCGGCACGCTGGACCTCTTGTTCCTGCTCGGCGCCGACGAGATCAAGGCGCCGGACGGCACCTTCGTCGTCTATATCGGCACCCATGGTGATCGCGGAGCGCATCGCGCCGACGTGATCCTGCCGGCTGCGGCCTATACCGAGAAGTCCGCGATCTACGTCAACACCGAAGGCCGCGTGCAGATGACGGGACGTGCCGCATTCCCGCCGGGCGAAGCCCGCGAGGACTGGGCGATCGTCCGCGCGCTGTCGGAGGCGCTCGGCAAGAAGCTCGGCTACGACTCGCTTGCCGCGCTGCGCCAGGCGATCTTCAAGGCCGTGCCGCATCTGATCCGTCTCGACCAGATCGAGGCCGGCTCCGCCGACCAGATCAAGAAGCTGGCGGGGAAGGGCGGTTCGCCCGAGAAGGCGCCGTTCAAGCCTGTCATCGAGGACTTCTATTTGACCAACCCAATCGCGCGTGCGTCCGCCGTGATGGCGGAATGCTCGCGGCTTGCCTCCGGGCAGATGCTGACCGCAGCGGAGTGAGCTGATGGAATTCTTCGAAAGCGCATTCTGGACCGGCTTCCTCTGGCCGCTGATCATCATGATCGCGGAGAGCGTCCTGGTGCTCGTCGTCCTGCTGATCGCGATCGCCTACATCCTGCTCGCCGACCGCAAGATCTGGGCGGCGGTGCAAATCCGCCGCGGCCCGAACGTGGTCGGCCCCTGGGGCCTGCTGCAGTCCTTCGCGGACCTGCTCAAGTTCGTGCTGAAGGAGCCGATCATCCCGGCCGGCGCCAACAAGGGCGTCTTCCTGCTGGCCCCGCTGGTCTCATGCGTGCTCGCGCTCGCGGCCTGGGCGGTGATCCCGACTAATCTCGGCTGGGTGATCTCCGACATCAATGTCGGCATCCTCTTCATCTTCGCGATCTCGTCGCTGTCGATCTACGGCATCATCATGGCCGGCTGGTCGTCGAACTCGAAATACCCGTTCCTGGCCGCGCTGCGCTCGGCGGCGCAGATGGTGTCCTATGAAGTCTCGATCGGCTTCGTCATCATCACGGTGCTGCTCTGCGCCGGTACGCTGAACCTGTCGGCCGTGGTCGAAGCCCAGCATGTCCGCGGGCTCGCCAGCCTGATCGGTCTGCCGCAACTGACCATCCTGAACTGGTATGTGTGGCCGCTGTTCCCGATGTTCGTGATCTTCTACGTCTCGGCGCTGGCGGAAACCAACCGTCCGCCCTTCGACCTCGTCGAAGCGGAATCCGAGCTCGTCGCCGGCTTCATGGTCGAATACGGCTCGACGCCGTATCTGCTGTTCATGCTCGGCGAGTACGTCGCGATCGTCACGATGTGCGCGATGGCCACGATCCTGTTCCTCGGAGGCTGGCTGCCGCCGGTGGACCTGCCGCCCTTCAACTGGGTGCCCGGGATCATCTGGTTCTCGCTCAAAGTCTTCTTCATGTTCTTCCTGTTCGCGATGGCAAAGGCGATCGTGCCGCGCTACCGCTACGATCAACTGATGCGCCTCGGCTGGAAGGTGTTCCTGCCGCTGTCGCTGGCGATGGTGATCGTGGTGGCCGGCGTGCTGCATTTCGCCGACATCGCGCCGAAGTGAGGGCCGTCATGGGTATCAACATCAACGCCACTGCACGCTCGCTTCTGCTGTCGGAATTCGTCTCGGCGTTCTTCCTCGCCATGCGCTATTTCTTCCAGCCGAAGCCGACGCTGAACTATCCGTTCGAGAAGGGCCCGATCTCGCCGCGCTTCCGCGGCGAGCATGCGCTGCGCCGCTATCCCAACGGCGAAGAGCGCTGCATCGCCTGCAAGCTGTGCGAAGCGGTCTGCCCGGCGCAGGCCATCACCATCGAGGCCGGCCCGCGCCGCAACGACGGCACCCGCCGCACCGTGCGCTACGACATCGACATGGTGAAGTGCATCTATTGCGGCCTCTGCCAGGAAGCCTGTCCGGTCGATGCCATCGTCGAAGGTCCGAATTTCGAGTTCGCGACCGAGACCCGCGAGGAACTGTTCTATGACAAGGCCAAGCTGCTCGCCAATGGCGACCGCTGGGAACGCGAGATCGCAAAAGCGATCGAGCTCGACGCGCCGTACCGGTGAGATGAGAGCATGATCCTTCCCGCGCTGTTCTTCTATCTCTTCGCCGGCGTCTGCGTCGCCTCGGCGGTGATGGTGATTGTCTCGCGCAATCCCGTGCACTCCGTGCTGTACCTGATCCTGGCCTTCGTCAACGCCTCCGGCCTGTTCGTGCTGATGGGCGCCGAATTCCTCGCTATGATCCTGATCGTCGTCTATGTCGGCGCCGTCGCGGTGCTGTTCCTGTTCGTGATCATGATGCTCGATGTCGATTTCGTCGAGCTGCGCGAGGGCTTCATTCAGTATTTGCCGGTCGGCCTCGTCATCGGCGGCATCTTCCTGTTCGAACTGCTGCTGACCGTCGGAGCCTGGATCATCAACCCGACCGTGACCAAGACCATCACGGCGCCGATCCCGACCAACGTGTCGAACACCGAGGCGCTCGGCCTCGTGCTCTATACGAAGTACATCCACTACTTCCAGCTCTCGGGCATGGTACTGCTGGTCGCCATGATCGGCGCCATCGTGCTGACGCTGCGCCACAAGGCGAGCGTGAAGCGGCAGGACATCAACGTTCAGAACGCGCGCACGCCCGACATGGCGATGGCGATGCGCAAGGTGGCGCCGGGGCAGGGGCTCCAGGACAGCGACGCGGCGGAGTGGGTGAAATGACGATCGGGCTCGGACATTACCTGGCGGTCGCCGCGATCCTGTTCACGCTCGGGATCCTCGGCATCTTCCTGAACCGCAAGAACATCATCGTCATCCTGATGTCGATCGAGCTGATCCTGCTCGCGGTCAACATCAACCTCGTCGCGTTCTCGACCTTCCTCGGCGACATCGTCGGCCAGGTCTTTGCGCTTCTGGTCCTGACCGTCGCCGCTGCGGAAGCCGCGATCGGTCTCGCCATCCTGGTGGTCTATTTCCGCAACCGCGGCTCGATCGCGGTTGAGGACGTCAATCTGATGAAGGGCTGAACTCAGTCATGGTCCAGGCAATCGTTTTTCTGCCTCTGCTGGGCGCCGTTCTGGCTGGCCTGATCGCGCTGTTCGGCGCGCATGCCCGCAACCCCTCGGGCGACACGGTCGAGCATCACGACGACCACGGTCATGGCGACTCCCATGCGGCAGCCGCTCATGACGATCATGGTCACGACGATCACGGCCATGACGACCATCACGTCTCCGAGCCGGCGGCGGCGGGCTCGCGCGGCGCCGAGCTGATCACCACCGCGCTGCTGTTCGTCTCGGCCGCGCTGTCCTGGATGACGCTGGTTGATGTCGGCTTCATGCACCACGATGTCAGGATCCAGCTTCTGCCCTGGATCTTCTCGGGCGACCTCCAGGTCTGGTGGACACTGCGGGTCGACACCCTGACCGCCGTGATGCTGGTGGTGGTGACGACCGTGTCCTCGCTCGTGCACCTCTATTCCATCGGCTACATGGACGAGGACCCGAACCGGCCGCGTTTCTTCGGCTATCTCAGCCTGTTCACCTTCGCCATGCTGATGCTGGTGACCGCGGACAACCTCGTTCAGCTGTTCTTCGGCTGGGAAGGCGTGGGTCTGGCGAGCTACCTGCTGATCGGCTTCTGGTACCAGAAGCCGTCGGCGAACGCGGCGGCGATCAAGGCCTTCGTGGTCAACCGCGTCGGCGACTTCGGATTTGCGCTCGGCATCTTCGCCATCTTCCTGCTGACCAATTCGACCGACTTCGAGACCATCTTTCACGCCGCGCCGAGCCTCACCGGCAAGACCATCAACTTGTTCGGCTGGCATGCCGACGCGCTGACGCTGACCTGCCTGTTCCTGTTTATGGGCGCGATGGGCAAGTCGGCGCAGTTCCTGCTGCACACCTGGCTGCCGGACGCGATGGAAGGCCCGACGCCGGTGTCGGCGCTGATCCACGCCGCGACCATGGTCACCGCCGGCGTGTTCATGGTGGCGCGCCTGTCGCCGCTGTTCGAACTGGCTCCGAACGCCCAGGCCGTCGTGATGTTCTTCGGCGCCACCACCGCGTTCTTCGCGGCGACCATCGGCCTCGTCCAGAACGACATCAAGCGCATCGTCGCCTACTCGACCTGTTCGCAGCTCGGCTACATGTTCGTGGCGATGGGAGCGGGGGCCTATTCGGTCGGCATGTTCCATCTGTTCACGCACGCCTTCTTCAAGGCGTTGCTGTTCCTGGGCTCCGGCTCGGTGATCTACGCGATGCACCACGAGCAGGACATCCGCAACATGGGCGGCCTCTGGAAGAAGATCCCCTACACCTATGCGGTGATGGTGGTCGGCACCCTGGCGTTGACCGGTTTCCCGCTCACCGCCGGCTACTTCTCCAAGGACGCGATCATCGAATCCGCCTACGCCTCGCACAATCCGTTCGCGATGTACGGCTTCCTGATGACGGTGGTCGCCGCCGGCCTGACCTCGTTCTACTCCTGGCGCCTGATCTTCAAGACCTTCCACGGCGAGCCGCATGACGAGCATCACTACGAGGCGGCGCACGAGGCTCCGATCTGGATGCTGATCCCGATCGGCGTGCTCGCGGTCGGCTCCTTCGTGGCGGGTCTGCCGTTCAAGGAACTGTTCGCCGGTCACGGCATCGAGGAGTTCTTCCGCGAGTCCGTGAAGATGAACCCGCACATCATCGAGGACATGCACCACATTCCCGAGCACATCGCCTTCCTGCCGACGGTGATGATGGTGCTGGGCTTCCTGGTGTCGTACCTGTTCTACATCCGCCGGCCTTATCTGCCGGTCGAGCTCGCGAACACGCAGCCGATGCTTTACAAGTTCCTGCTCAACAAATGGTACTTCGACGAGCTCTACGACCTCATCTTCGTCCGTCCGGCGAAGTGGATCGGCTACCAGCTCTGGAAGAAGGGCGACGGCTTCATCATCGACGGCCTCGGCCCCGATGGCGTCTCCGCCCGCGTGCTGGACGTCACCCGCAACGTCGTCAAGATCCAGACCGGTTATCTCTATCACTACGCCTTTGCCATGCTGATCGGCGCCGCCGGCCTGATCACCTGGTTCATGTTCGGCTTTGGAGGCCAGTAAATGACGACCTGGCCCATTCTTTCGGTCACGACGTTCCTGCCGCTGGTCGGTGCGCTGATCGTCTATCTCAGCCGCGGCGATGACGAGGCCAGCAGGCGCAATTCGTGCTGGATCGCGCTCTGGACCACGCTGATCACCTTCGCTGTGTCGGTGCTCCTGGTGCTGCGCTTCGACCCGTCCAACCCGGACTTCCAGTTCGTCGAGAAGGCGAACTGGCTCGCCACCGGCATCACCTACCACATGGGTGTCGACGGCATCTCGCTGCCGCTGGTGATCCTGACCACCGCGATCATGCCGTTCTGCATCATCGCGAGCTGGAAGTCGGTCAAGAGCCGGGTCCGCGAATACATGATGGCGTTCCTGATCCTGGAAACGCTGATGATCGGCACCTTCTCGGCGCTCGATCTCGTGCTGTTCTACCTGTTCTTCGAGGGCGGCCTGATCCCGATGTTCCTGATCATCGGCATCTGGGGCGGTCCGCGCCGGGTCTACGCCTCGTTCAAATTCTTCCTTTACACGTTCCTCGGCTCGGTGCTGATGCTGCTCGCCATCATGGCGCTGTACTGGAACGGCGGCACCACCGATATCCCGACGCTGATGCATACGGCCGTGCCGCGCGGCTTGCAGACCTGGGCGTGGCTGGCCTTCTTCGCCTCCTTCGCGGTGAAGATGCCGATGTGGCCGGTGCACACCTGGCTCCCCGACGCCCACGTCGAGGCGCCGACCGCAGGCTCCGTGGTCCTGGCCGCGATCATGCTGAAGATGGGCGGCTACGGCTTCCTGCGCTTCTCGCTGCCGATGTTCCCGCTGGCCTCGCACGACTTCGCGCCGCTGATGTTCACGCTCTCCGCGATCGCCATCATCTACACCTCGCTGGTGGCGCTGATGCAGGAGGACATGAAGAAGCTGATCGCGTACTCCTCGGTCGCGCATATGGGCTTCGTCACCATGGGCATCTTCGCCGGCACCATGCAGGGCGTCGCCGGCGGCGTATTCCAGATGATCTCGCACGGCATCGTCTCCGGCGCGCTGTTCCTCTGCGTCGGCGTCGTCTACGACCGCATGCACACCCGCGAGATCGCGGCCTATGGCGGCCTCGTCAACCGGATGCCGCTCTACGCGCTGGCCTTCATGGTCTTCACCATGGCCAATGTCGGACTGCCCGGCACCTCCGGCTTCGTCGGCGAATTCATGACGTTGCTCGGCACCTTCAAGGTCTCGATCCCGACCGCGTTCTTCGCCACATCAGGGGTGATCTTCTCGGCGGCCTACGCGCTGTGGCTCTACCGCAAGGTCGTGTTCGGCGCGCTGGTGAAACCGTCGCTGATGAGCATGAAGGATCTCACCTTCCGTGAGTGCGTGACGCTGTTCCCGCTGCTCGCGCTGACGATCCTGTTCGGCGTCTGGCCGAAGCCGGTGCTCGACATGTCGGCGGCCTCGGTCCAGCAACTCGTCAACAATTACAACACCGCTGTGACGGCCGTGAAGGCCGCCGCGCTGCTCCCGTGAGCAGGCAGGTCAGGATATCGCCATGAGCTTTGAGACTGCAGGTTATCAACTGGCGCCAGTGCTGCCCGAGCTCGTGCTCGCGATCGGTGCCATGGCGCTGCTGATGCTGGGCGCCTATCGCGGGCAGGAGACCACCAAGGCGGTCACGACGCTCGCGGTCCTGCTCCTGGTCGTGGTCGGCGTGCTCGAATACATGGTGCCCGCGGGCAAGCAGGTGACCTTCGGCGGCAGCTTCATCGTCGACGACTTCGCCCGCTTCATGAAGATCCTGGCCCTGATCGGCTCGGCGGTGACGCTGATCCTGTCGACCGAGTTCCTGTCCGACCCGTCACGCCGCATCTTCGAATACGCCATCCTGGTGCTGCTCTCGACGCTCGGCATGATGGTGCTGATCTCGGCCGGCGACCTGATTGCGCTCTATCTCGGCCTCGAGCTGATGTCGCTTGCGCTCTACGTCGTGGCGGCCTCGAACCGCGACAACGCCAAGTCGACCGAAGCCGGCCTGAAGTATTTCGTGCTCGGCGCGCTGTCCTCGGGCATGCTGCTCTACGGCTCCTCGCTGATCTACGGCTTCACCGGCACGGTCAGCTTCACCGGCATCGCCACGGCCGCGACCGTCTCCAATGTCGGCCTCGTGTTCGGCCTCGTCTTCCTGCTCGCCGGCCTCTGCTTCAAGGTTTCGGCCGTGCCGTTCCACATGTGGACGCCTGACGTGTACGAGGGCGCGCCGACGCCGGTCACCGCCTTCTTCGCGTCCGCGCCGAAGGTCGCCGCGCTCGCCGTCTTCACCCGCGTCACGCTGACCGCATTCCCGGGCATCGTCTCGCAGTGGCAGCAGATCCTGGTGTTCGTCGCGATCGCCTCGATGGCGCTCGGCTCCTTCGCCGCGATCGGCCAGACCAACATCAAGCGCCTGATGGCCTATTCCTCGATCGGCCATATGGGCTTCGCCCTGGTCGGGCTTGCCTCCGGCACGCTGGAAGGCGCGCAGGGCGTGGTGATGTACATCGTGATCTACGTCGCGATGACGCTGGGCTCGTTCTCGATCATCCTTGCAATGAAACGCAACGGCCAGGCCGTGGAGCAGATCAGCGACTTCGCAGGCCTGTCGCGGACCAATCCGCTGCTCGCCTTCATGTTCGCGATGCTGCTGTTCTCGCTTGCGGGTGTGCCGCCGCTCGCCGGCTTCTTCGGCAAATGGTATGTGTTCGTCGCTGCCATCAAGGCCAACCTGTTTACGCTCGCCGTGATCGGCGTGCTGACCAGCGTGGTGGGCGCCTATTATTACCTCTCCATCGTCAAGACGATGTATTTCGATGAGCCGGCCGGCCAGGTCGATCCGATGCGCATCGAGGTAAAGACGGTGCTGGCGGTATTTGGCCTGTTCAACATCCTGTTTGCGCTGTTCGCGGGCCCGGTCGTGACCGTGGCCTCCGCCGCGGCAAAGTCGCTGTTTTAGGATGGGGTTCGCGCTCGGTCCTCGCGCACTCCAGGCGGGCTACAAGCTCGCAGCTTTCGACCGGACCGGCTCGACCAACACCGACGCGATCGAGCGCGCGCGGGCCGGCGAACGCGGTCCGATGTGGTTCGTGACGACGGAGCAGACCGCCGGTCGGGGCCGGCGCCAGCGCGCCTGGATATCACCGCGCGGCAATCTCGCCGCCAGCGTCCTCGAGGTCCTCGACGTCGCGCCAGCGGTTGCCGCCACCATCGGTTTTGCGGCGGGGTTGGCGGAAGAGGCCGCCCTCGAGAAGGTCAGCCTGGAGGCTGCGTTGCGCCTCGGTCCCGACAGGCCCAGATACGCCCTGAAATGGCCGAACGACGTGCTCGCGAACGGCAGGAAGCTCGTCGGCATTGGCCTTGAGGCCGAAGCCGTCGGCGATCGCCTCGCCATCGTCGTCGGCATCGGCACCAATGTCGTGGGAGCGCCTGAGGGCACGCCGACGCCGGCGGTGTCGCTCGCCGCCCTCGGCGTCCAGATCAGTGCGGAAGAGCTGTTTTCGGCGTTGTCCGATGCCTGGGTCGAATTTCGCGGTATCTGGGACAATGGCCGCGGCTTTGCCGAGATCCGCAAGCTCTGGCTGGAACGTGCGGCTGGCCTTGGCGAGCGGGTTGCGATCAACACGGGGACGATGACGCTGGACGGCATTTTCGACACCATCGACGACACCGGTTGCCTGATCGTCCGCACCTCTGACGGCCGACGCCTGCCGGTGGCGGCCGGCGAGGTGTTCTTCGGCTCGGCCGCCTCCGTGGGAGCTGCGTGATGGCGAAGCCTGACGAACTGGTATTTGCGCCGCTTGGCGGCGTTGGCGAGATCGGCATGAATTTGTCGATCTACGGCCTCGGCAACCGCCAGCAGCGGTCTTGGCTCGCGGTCGATCTCGGCGTCTCATTCGGCGACGAGGAGCACCTGCCGGGCATCGACCTGATCATGCCCGACATCAGCTTCCTGGAGAAGGAACGCAAGAACCTGATGGGTCTGGTGCTGACCCACGCCCATGAGGACCATTTCGGCGCCATCATCGATCTCTGGCCGAAGCTGAAATGCCCGATCTATGCGACCCAGTTCAGCGCGGCGCTGTTCGAGGCCAAGCTTGCGGCCGAGCGCAACGCGCCGAAGATCCCGGTGACGGTGGTTCCGTCGGGCGGGCGCGTCGATATCGGCCCGTTCAACGTCGAGTTCATTCCGGTCGCGCATTCGATTCCCGAGGTCGCATGCGCTGGCCATCCACACCTCAGCCGGCATCGTGCTGCATACCGGCGACTGGAAGATTGACCCGACCCCGATCATCGGCCGCCCGACCGACGAGAAGCGGCTGCGCGAACTGGGCGATGAGGGCGTGCTCGCCCTGATCGGCGATTCCACCAACGCGGTGCGCGACGGCCGCTCACCGTCCGAGGCCGAGGTCGCCAAAACCATCACCGAGCTGGTGAAGGCCGCCAAGGGCCGTGTCGCGGTCACGACATTTGCCTCCAACGTCGCACGTCTTAAAGCGGTCGCCGATGCGGCGCGGGCTGCGGACCGCGAGGTCGTCGTGGTCGGCCGCGCCATGGAGCGTGTGTCGCAGGTCGCGCGCGAGACCGGCTATTTCGACGGCGTGCAGAGCTTCCGCTCGGCCGACGTCTACGGCCATCTGCCGCAGGACAAGGTGCTGGCGCTCTGCACCGGCAGCCAGGGCGAGGCGCGCGCCGCGCTGGCGCGCATCGCCAATGACGACCACCCCGAGATCACGCTGAATCGCGGCGACTGCGTGATCTTCTCCTCGCGCACCATTCCCGGCAACGAGAAGGCCGTCGGCTCCATCATCAACAATCTGGTGCTCCAGGGCGTCGAGGTCATCACCGACCGCGATCATCTGGTCCACGTCTCCGGCCATCCGCGCCGCGACGAGCTGCGCGACATGATCTCCTGGGTCAAGCCGCAGCTGCTGATCCCCGTCCATGGCGAGGCCCTGCATCTTCACGAGCATGCAAAGCTCGCGCGCGCGGCCGGTGTCCCCCGTGTGCTGGTCATCCGCAACGGCGACCTGGTCAAGCTCGGCCCCGGCGATCCCGGCGTCGTGGGTGAGGTGCCTTCGGGCCGTCTCTACAAGGACGGCACGATCCTGGAGGACTCCAAGTCTCGTGCCGTGGTCGAGCGCCGCCGCATGGCATTTTCCGGCTGTGCCTTCGTTGCCTTCGCCATGACCGCGCAGGGTGAGCTGGTCGACGATCCCGAGGTCGATCTCGTCGGCATCCCCGAGAAGAACCGGGCGGGCGAGCCATTCGACGACATCGTGTTCGACGCCGTGGTCTCCACCATCGAGGGCCTGCCGAAGGCCCGTCGCCGCGATCCTGATGCCTTGGCCGAGTCGGTGCGACGCGCCGTTCGGTCCGTGATCAACGAACATTGGGGCAAAAAGCCCCCTGTCTGGTACACGTCCTGACAGTGTAACTATATCGGCATGGTCTTCCGGGAGGGCGGCATGCCGCCTGTTCGGATCATGCGCTGAGGGAGAAGAAACATGCTGGGTCGCCTCAACCATGTCGCGATCGCGACCAGGGACGCCGTCAAGTCCGCCAGGATCTACGGCGCGGCGTTCGGCGCCCAGATTTCGGAAGCCGTGCCGCTGCCCGAGCACGGCGTCATCACCGTGTTCGCGACGCTGCCGAACACCAAGATCGAGTTCATCGAGCCGCTGGGCGAGGCCTCGCCGATCGCAAAATTCGTCGAACGCAATCCCGACGGCGGCATCCACCACATCTGCTACGAGGTCGTCGACATCATCGCCTCGCGCGATACGCTGGTGAAGGAGGGCGCGCGGGTGCTCGGCGACGGCGTGCCGAAGATCGGCGCCCATGGCAAGCCGGTGCTGTTCCTGCACCCGAAGGATTTTTCCGGCGCTCTGGTCGAAATCGAGCAGGCGTAAGGCTGGATCCATGGCCATCCAGATTTCCACCGCGCTCGCCATCTACTTCGTCATCTGGTGGATCGCGCTGTTCCTGACGCTGCCGTTCGGCGTGCGCAGCCAGCACGAGGACGGCACCGGCGCGCCCGGCACCGATCCCGGTGCGCCGATCCTGACGCGCATGAAGGGCAAGCTGATCTGGACCACGATCATCTCGGCGATCATCTACGGGCTCGCCATGGTGGCCTACCAGGCCGGCTATCTCTCGATCGAACGCCTGTCGAAACTGATGGGAATGCCGTTTTAGGGGTGGGAGGAAGGCTATCAACCAAGCTCGTCGTTGCGAGCGCAGCGAAGCAATTCAGTATCCCACCGCGGAACGACTCTGGATAGCTTCGCTGCGCCCGCAATGACGGCGGAGACAGTTCGTAGAGTTTGGGGCAGAACAATGACTTTTCAGCGTATCGTCATCGCACTTCTGGTGCTGATCGTCGCCGGACTCGGTGCCGTCGGCTATTTCGAGTGGAGAATGGCCGTGCAGGTGCGCACGCTCAAGGCGTTCGTCGAGGGCTATGTCTTCAACGAGGCGGTGCTGTCCTGCGAGCAGGCCAAGAGCTCGACGCCGTTCAAATGGAACGGCGGCAAGAGCACCTCGGTCATCGGGCTGAATTCGGTCAAGCTGGACAAATACAACGTCAGCGCCAGCTACACGCTGGTGGCGGACGGCGTCTATTGCGATTACGATCCGATCAAAAGAAAGGCCGAGATCGGCTCGAGCTTCCTGGAGCGGGAGTAAACGATCCGGCCCACAAATGAGCATGATCCGGAAAAGTGTGAAGCGGTTTTCCGAAAAGATCATGCTCAAATGAAACAAAAGCGCGATTTCATCGCGCTTTGGGATGGGATCGTCATGACCGGAGACCGGGCAGGGGACTACCGCATTCTGCATGAGGCCGCCTTGCGGGACTATCTCGCGGGCGTGCCGGACCTCGTGGCGCTTCTCGGTGTCGAACCTGTGTCCTGGTCGATCACCGAGGTCGGCGACGGCAATCTCAATCTCGTCTTCATCGTCAAGGGCGACCGCGGCGGCGTCGCCGTGAAGCAGGCGCTGCCTTACGTCCGCCTCGTCGGCGAGAGCTGGCCGCTGCCGCTGTCGCGGGCCCATTACGAATTTCTGGCCTTGTCCCGGCAGGCCGAGCTCGCGCCCGGTCTCGTGCCGGCTCTGCTGCATCACAACGAGACGCTGGCGCTGACGGTGATGGAGCTGCTCGAGCCCCACATCATCATGCGCAGGGGGCTGGTAGCAGGCACCGAATATCCCCGTTTCGTGGACGACATCACCACCTTCATGGCGCGCACCCTGTTCTTCACGTCCGACCTCGCGCTCTCCGCGGCCGACAAGAAGCAGGCCATCGCCGCGTTTGCCGGCAACCACGCACTGTGCAAGATCACCGAGGATCTGATCTTCACCGATCCCTACCGCATCGCCGAGCAGAACCGCTGGACGGCGCCGTATCTCGACGGCCTCGCCGCCGGCTTGCGCGAGGACATGGACCTTCATGTCGCGAGCTCCCGGCTGAAACTGAAGTTCATGGCCAGCCCCGAGGCGCTGCTTCACGGCGACCTCCACACCGGCTCGATCATGGTGACGGACAGCCAGACCCGCGTGATCGATCCCGAATTCGCTTTCTACGGCCCCATGGGATTCGACATCGGCGCCGTGCTGGCCAATCTGTTGATGGCGTATTTTGCGTCGGCCGGCCACGAGCGAGCGCCGGGTGAACGGCGTGCGTTCGAGGGCTGGGTGCTGGAGACCGTGGAAACGGTGTGGAACGAGTTTGCGCGAAAGTTTCTGGATCTCTGGCGGACAGAAGCCGGGGGCGACGCCTATCCCGTCTCTCTCTTCGCCGGCGAGAAGGGCGCCGCGCGGCTGGAGGCCGAGCGGCAAGCCTACATGCAGCGTCTGTTCACCGACACCGTCGGCTTCGCCGCAGCCAAGACCATCCGCCGCATCTTCGGCCTCGCCCACAACATCGACTTCGAGCTGATCGAGGATCCGCGCCAGCGTGCGATCTGTGAGGCACGTGCGGTGCGGCTCGCAAGGACGATGATGGTGGAGGCGGAGGCGTATCCGACCATCGCCGACGTCACCGGTGCCTTGCGACGACTGCGCGATTGGCAGCCGGAGTTGTCCGGTTGAGAGCCTTGTCCTCACCAAACTCTTGCTGCTTCTCCGAGACCTCAACTCCCACGGATGCCGATCAGGCGCGGGCGGTTGTTCGCACGCGCATTGCTGGCCGGTAAGACCCGTAGCCACGTGCGAAAACTGACGATCTCGGGGCAATCCGCGGTGCCCTCGGGCGCGATCAACCAGTCACCAAGGCCCGGTCCTTCATGGATCCGGTCGCAGCGATAACCCGGATGATGGGCCACGCCGCGAGCGATCAAGAGATCGACCTTGCCCTCGATCAATTCGTGCAGGCCGGCCGGCTGGAGCACCCGCAAACCGATCTCCGGATGCGCGCCGCGGAACGCCGCCGATTCAAGGTGTCGCAGGTCGAAGCTGCCATGAACGCCCAACTGAAGCAGCACCGTGCCTGCCGGTTTCAATTGCGAGGTCGCCTCCGCAATGTGGCGGAAGCCTTCGGAGATCCCGGGCAGATAGGCCTGACCGGCCGAAGTCAGGATGAGCTGCTTGTGCAGCCGCTCGAACAGCTGCACGCCGAGGCGCGCCTCCAGCGCTTTCACCTGCTGCCCCACGGCGGCGGGTGTCACGTGCAACTCGTGCGCGGCCAGCTTGAAGCTGAGATGCCGTGCGGCGGCCTCGAAGGCGCGGAGCGCGTTGAGTGGAGGAAGGGCGTAGGTCATCGCGCCGCAGTTTGACACTGATGGCCCCCGTCCCTGCAATAGATTTTCTTGCGCTGAACCGCAGGAATGATGCTTTGCGCTGAGGCGGTGCCGCCGGATACGGTGGGCCCGCAATCGTGGTCGTCGAGACCATCGACAGCAAATAGCTGCTGAAGAACGAGGCGATCGCCGTCGACTGAACCCGGTGTCGCCGTCGTCGCAATGAGTGAACCATCGGATGCCCAATGACTGAAATCATCCATCCCTTCTACGAAACGCATCGGAGCGCCATGGAGGCTGCCATGCGCGAGCGGCTCGACATTGCCGAGGCGATGCTCCGCGAGCGCGCGCATCTCCCGGATATCGACGGGATCAGGCGGGAGGTGATGGACGAGTTCGAGATCGTGCTCACCCAGATGCCTTATGTCGGTGGCGCGGCAAGCCGCATGAGCGATTTCTTCATGCGGCTGACGGGGTTCATGGCGATCAGCCGCGTGCTGCTGCGGCACGGCGTGCCGGTGCCCGTGATCGGCGAGATCGAGCGGGATACCTACAAGGCGCAATTGCTAACCGCGCCTGAAGCGGAACGTCTCGCCGCGGGGCTTCAATTCATGTCACCGGAGAACCAGGCTTTGCTACGCGAGCAGGCGGCTATGAGCACGACTGACCGCCATCAGAAGGAATTTCCGGAAGATTTCGTCTACGATTTCGTCGAGCCGGGTCCGGAAGACAATTTCGAGTTCGGCATCAACTACAAGGCCTGCGGCTTCTGCAAGCTGGCGGCGCGCCACGGCGACAAGGAGATACTCCCCAACATCTGCGGGCTCGACTTCGTCGCCTACGCAGCGCGAGGCATCCATCTGGAGAGGACACAGACGTTAGCCGCCGGCGCGAGCCACTGCAATTTCCGCTTCTCGCGGCTGTCGTCGGATGAAAAGCCGTAGAGCGAAGCCGCGTTCCCATACTCCGCGATACAGGTGGCCTTGGATTGCCCGCCTGCCGCCGCATCGTCATTGCGAGCGCAGCGAAGCAATCCAGAATCCTTCCGCGGCGGCAGTCTGGATTGCTTCGCTGCACTCGCAATGACGGGGAGGCACCGCCTTTCGAAGCAGCTGCCATGGTGACATCATGCTCCTGTTTTGCCCGACGTGTCAAACGAAATTCGAAAAAGCAGCAATCGCGTGCGTTGGCCTCAAGCCGTTGATTTCGCTGGCCCCGGCTACTGTGCATGGGGTTGTTTTCGCACTTTTTGTTTTGGGCTGGTCTACTCGGCCGCTTTTTCTCTCAGCCGCTGCGCATAGACGTTGATGACCAGCGCCGCCAGCAGGATCAGGCCGCGGATCAGGATCTTCAGAAAACTGTCGATGTTGACGTGGTCGAGGCCGTTGTTGAGGACGCCGAGCACGAACAGCCCGACGATGGTATTGCCGATGCCGCCGCGGCCGCCGAACAGGCTGGTGCCGCCGACGACGACGGCGGCGATGGAGTCGAGCAGGTAGGTGTCGAACTCGTTCTGCTGCGCGCTGCCGAAATGGGCGACGCCGAGCATGCCGCCGATGCCGGAGCACACCGCCGAGATCACCATGACGCTGCCCAGGATGAGCTTGACGTTGAGGCCGGAATATTCGGCCGCCTCACGGTTGCCGCCGACCATGTAGACGTAGCGGCCGAAGCGCGTGTAGGTCAGCACCAGATGGCCCCCGAGCAGCATGATGGCGGCGACGATGACGATCCACGGGATGCCGCCGATCGAGCCGGAGCCGAGCGTGGTGATCAGGCCCGGCACCTTGTAGGCGATCTGGCCGCGCACCAGCAGGGCCGAGACGCCGGCCGCGATCTGCATCATTGCGAGCGTCATGATGAAGGAGGGGATGCCGATCACGGTCAGCCCCAGCGCATTGACCAGACCGAGCAGCGCGCAGAGCAGGATCGACATGAGGATCGCGACCGCGCCGGGCAGCGGGATGTTGGCGATGTTGACGTAGGACTCCTGCAGCGTGAAGTAGGCGACCGCGATGCCGGTGACGTTGGCGATGCTGGCGATGGAGAGGTCGATCTCCGCGCACAGGATCACGAAGGTGAGGCCGACGGCGATGATCCCCGTCACCGAAACTTGCGTGAGGATGTTGCCGAGATTGTCCAGCGTCGCGAAGGAGGGGCTGGCGAGCGCGAAGAAGCCGGACAGGAAGATCAGGGTCAGGAACGGCGCGATGTTGCGCATCTGCGAGCGCAGGAAGGGCGCGAGACCCCGCGCTTTCCGACCCGCCGCTGGAACCGTCTCACTGCTCGCCATGGTGCTTCTCCGTCACGCCGCTTCCAGCAGGCGGTCCTTGCTGACCGGCTCGTTCTTGAATTCCCGCACCAACGTGCCGCGCTTGAGCACGAGGATGCGGTCGGCCAGCGACAGCACCGTTTCCGGCTCGGTCGACAGCACGATGACGGCGAGCCCCCTGGCGCGGAGATCTCGGACGATGTTGATGACGTCGTTCTTGGCGCCGACATCCATGCCGCGGGTCGGCTCGCACAGCACCAGCAGCTTTGGCGGATAGGTCAGCCATTTTGCCAGCGCGACCTTCTGCTGGTTGCCGCCGGAGAGCATGCCGAGGTCGAGGCCGACCACCGGCGGCCGGATCTGCAGCTGCTCGACCTGGCGTATTGCGATCTCGCGTTCCTGCGCCGGCTTGAGCAGCAGGGACGAGATGCGATCGAGAATGCTGATCGAGATGTTCTTGTAGACCGGCTCCTGGTGGAACAGCATGTCGCGCCGGCTCTCCGGCACCAGCGCCACGCCCGCGCGGCGGGCCGCCGCCGTGCTGGCAAAGCTCCTCGGCTTACCTTCGACCGCGAGCGTGCCGCCATCCGGCTTCAGCTTGCCGAACAGGATGCGCGACAGCTCCTGCTGGCCGCAGCCCATGAAGCCGTAGATGCCGAGCACCTCGCCGGCGCGCGCCTCGAAGGAGATGTCCTTCAGGCTTCGCGCCAGCGACAGCTGGTCGACTTTCAGGACGACCGGGCTGTCGACAGGCTGCGGCAGCATCAGGTCGTCGCTGTAGCTGTGCTCGAGGGCCTCGCCGCCACGGCCGATCATGGCCTCGATCAGCGCGCCCTTGCTGGTGGCCGAGGCCGCGGTTTCGGCGACCTTCCGGCCGTTGCGGAACACGGTCACCGTATCGGACACGCGCAGGATGTCCTCAATGAAATGCGAGATGAAGACGATGGCCGTGCCTTCCTCGCGCAACCGCCGCAGTGTTGCAAACAGCCGCTCGACCTCGGGCGGGGAGAGGGCGGAGGTCGGCTCGTCCAGGATGACGATGCGGGCGCCGGAGAACAGCACGCGCGCGATCTCGATCAGCTGCTGCAGCCCGATCGAGAGGTCGCCGAGCCGGCTCATCGGATCGACGTCGAGACCCAGCCGCGCCAGCTGTTCGCCCGCCTCTCGCGCCATCCGCCGCCATTGCACGAGGCCGAGCGCGTTGGTCGGCTGGTTGCCGAGGAACACGTTCTCGGCGACCGTGAGGTCGGGCGCGACGCTGAGCTCCTGATGGACCATGGCGATGCCGGCCGCGCGCGCGTCGCGCGCCGAGCGGAAATGGGTCTCCGTCCCGTCGATCAGGAAGCGGCCGGAGAATTCGTTGTGCACGCCGGCGATGATCTTCATCAGCGTGCTTTTGCCGGCGCCGTTCTCGCCGACGAGACCGTGGATCTCGCCGGGGGAGAGCGTGAAGTCGACACCACGAAGCGCTTCGACGCCGCCGAAGCTCTTCGTGATGCCCTGTAGTTCCAGGATGGGCGGACGCACCTCGGGCATGCTGGCTCAGATCAGGAAATGATCCTGCATCCACTGCATGCCCGCAGCGTTGGCCTTGGTCACGACCGGGCCGTCGGTGACGACGTTCTTGGGAATGCCCTGTCCGCTCTTCTCGCCGCCGACGACCGCGGAGACGCCTGCGATGATGGCGCCGCCGTGGATGCGGCAGGACGGGTTGCGCACGGTCGCGAACATGCGGCCTTCGCTCACCGCCTGGATCGCCGGCGGCATGGCATCGACGCCGCCGATCAGGATGTTGGTGCGGCCCCGCGCCTTCATGATGTTGGCGGCGGCCAGCGCCATGTCGTCATTATGGAAGAACGCCGCGTCGATCTGCGGATACTTGGTCAGATAGGTTTCCCAGAGCCGCGCGGTCTTCGAGACGTCCCAGTCGGCGGGCTGGGTGTCGAGCACCTCGATGCCGGGGAATTGCTTGACGACATTGTTGAAGCCCTTCGCGCGTCCTTGTGCGCCGGTATGGCCAAGGGCTCCCTGCGTCATGATGATCTTGCCCTTGCCGCCCATGGCGTTGCAGAGCGCCTGCGTGACGGATGCGCCCATGAACTCGTTGTCGGGAGCGAGGAAAGAGTGGACGTTGATCTGGTCGAGCGGCGCGATCAGCGTGTCCATGTCGATCACCGGCGTGCCGGCGTCGATCATCTTCTGTACCGGCTGGGTGAGGGTGCCGATGCCGAAGGCCTGGATCGCGACGAAATCCCATTTCTGCGAAGCCATGTTGTCGATCGCGGCACGCTGCTTCACCGCATCGAGCTGGCCATCAAACCAGGTGACTTCGACATTGAACAGCTTGCCCCAGAACTCCGCGGCCTGCTTGCCCTGCGCGCACCAGGTGGCCTGGAGACCCGCATTGGAGAAGGCCGCTTTCAGCGGCTTCTCGCTTCGTCCGACTTCGGCAGCCAGTGCTGGATTTATGCCTAGGCTGCCGAGGATGGCGGCTCCGGCGCCGGCGGTCGCTGCCGCCTGAAGAAGATCGCGCCTCGTCGTCGAGAAATCTTTCGTCCCGGACATCGCTCGCTCCCATATATTTTATCGTCGGCGCGTCATTGGTTGCGCAACCGATCCCGGAAAGTCTCTCACAATCGAAGAGTTCACGCCACCCAATCTGCAATCGCGCGAGGAATCGTCGCGGGCCGCGTTGGTCGTTGGTGCAGCGCAAAGTGCTACGCTGCAATGCCAGCGAAGGCTTCGATCTCGGCGAGCAATGCGTCCCAGGCCTGCGCGATCGCGGGCGACCATTCATCGCCGAGCAACTCGCGCAAGGTATCCCTGATCACGGCGAAGAACGCGATGAACAGCTCGCGCGGGGTCCCGTAGCCGTCGTGCGAGACGACCTCGCAGGCGATCAGCCGGAACGGCCCGCGACGCTCACCGGCGAAATCGAGGATCGCCTCGATCGTCAGCGCAAGCATCGAGCCCTTCACGAGCGCGCTGCCTTGCGAGCGGAACATCGCCTGCGTTTCGGGATGCTCGGTGAACAGGCGTTGGTAGACGAAAGGCGTCAGATCCGCGCAGCGCAAGGCCGCGAGTTCGAAGCTATTTTCGATGGGATGAGAGGAAACATTCATTGGCGCTTCCGCGCTACAGACAAAAAAAGAGCGGGGCCCTAGCCCCGCTCGAAAATTGTGTCGACCCTATTATCCCCGATTCTAAGATTTGCTCTTGATTGACGGGGCGACGCTGCGTTTTGCGCGCCAGGGGCTCCTCCCGAGACTTGGACCACCAGACTTTGACCTCGCGGCTAGCCTGAGCAAGGGGGATGCTAGATCAACTTTTCTCACTTGTCATCATTTTCGGCAACGATTGTTCAAAATTAGAGCAACTGACGAAATGATCGGGCTGTCTCCGGTGTAAACATATGACAAATATAAGAAATCTGTGGACGGGGCTGGCTTACCCGACTGCCTCAAATGCCGGACATCCCGTTCCGTGGGGCGGCGGGACCACAGTTTTCGAGAAATTTGCGCTGGACCAAGGATGCGGCGGAACTGACCTCGACTCAGGTCCCTGCGCGGTGTTTAGTTAGCGCACGAACGAATGGTTCGCGGATGCACGCACGGCTGCAAAAATTCCTCCCCCTGGTCCTGCTCGCGCTGGCGATGCAGGTGCTGGCGCCGATTGCCGCCTGTCTGGCGGCCGGCCAGGCCGTGGCCGATCCGCTGTCTGCCGGCATCATCTGTCACAGCGCGAGCGAGCAGGGGTGGCCCGACCGACCAGAGCGGCGGGCCGACCGCACATGGTGCTGCGTGCGCACTCTGCTGTCTGGCGCAGGCCAGCGCATCGCTCGATCTCGCCGCCGCACGCCGCGCTCTCCGGTCCCTTCCGCCACGCAGAGCGCGTGGTGTGGCATGTGGCGGATGCGTCCACCGTCGTAGCCCATAAGGGCACAAGCGCCCAGGCGCGCGCGCCTCCGCACTCCTCCTGACCTAGCGACAAACCGAACCATTGGCGGGCGATCTGGCTGCGCCGGTGTCGTGTTCAATGGACCGGCCGAAGGTGCCGGATGTCAGGAATTCCAGTGATGTTACGCATTCGTGCGATCGGCAGCGCGAGCTTGCCTGTTCTTTGCGGCGTGCTGTCCTCGATCAGCTCCGACGCGCTCGCCCAGGCTAGCCCGCAGGCGCTCCCCCCGGTTACCGTTGAGGCGCCGCGGGGCCCCCGTCCCAAACCAGTCACGCGGTCGTCGCGGCCCCGTTCGGCTTCGACAAGTCGCGTTGCGAGGCCTGTCGCTACGCCGATCGCGAGCGCCAGCGTACCAACCCAGACCGGGGCAGCGACTGCGAGCGCAGCCCGAGACGGTCTCAATCAGACTCCCTCCGGCCAGACCGCCACGACCATCGATCGCAGCCAGTTCGACAACCGCCCGTCGTTTTCGGTCAGCGATGTCCTGCGCGACAGTCCGGGCATTTCGGTCAAGCAGGGCAATGGCCCGCGCGATTTCGGCATCTCGATTCGCGGATCCAATGCCCGGAACGGTTTCGGCATCCGCAACCTCGTCATCTTCGAGGACGGTTTCCCGGTGACCCAGCCGGACGGCCTGTCGCGCAGCGACCTGATCGATCCGCACGCTTATGGCGCCATCGACGTCGTTCGCGGGCCTTCGTCGGCGCTCTACGGCAATTACGCGACCGGCGGCGCACTCAATTTCCGGACGCGGCCGGGCGGCACGATCGACGGCGTTGAATATGGCGTCGACGGCGGTAGCTACGGCTATCTCAACAACTATCTGGCTGCCGGCAAGAAGGTCGGGAATTTCGAGGGCTCGCTTTTCGCAAGTGACACGCGGGGCGACGGCTATATCGGCAACAGCTGGTTCAATACGCAGACCGTCAACTTCCTCGGAACGCTCAAGGCAACGCCGGACGATCGCTTCACTGTCAAGATCATCAACAACGACCTCAGCACCCGGTTGCCGATCCGGCAGTCGCTGAACCAATACTACACCAATCCCTTCCAGCAGGGATGCGCGACCGGGGCCACGGCGGCAGCCGGATGCGGCACTGTCACGCTGAACAACAACGGCTTCAACCCGACGGCCGGAACCGACAAGGAGACAGCCGTACAGGCCGGGCTCGGCCGCAACGACCGCCGCACCATCGTCGGCGGGCGATGGGAGCACGATTTCGACAACACCACGACCTGGCGCAATCAGCTCGTGTTCGACGACCGGAACATCAGCCAGCCAACCGGCACGACCAGCGCGATCGGCGACTTCCCGTCGTACAATTACATGAGCGATCTGACCAAGCGCGGCGAGGTCTTCGGCCTGGAGTCGATCGCGTTCTTCGGCGCCTTCTACAACACCCTGACGGCATCGAGCGACACGCGGGCCGTGATGCCGGGAGGGAACGCGACGCTCGGAAGGCTGTCGAGTAATCTCTATAGCCAGACGACCAACTATGGTCTGCGCGCGCGAGAAGAGCTCAAGCTGACGACGTCCTTGACTGCTGTCGCAGGCATTGGCTGGGAGACCACTGTTCTGAAGGGGATCAATACAGCGTATGCGTACGCTGGCCCCACTGGTAGTACAACGACAACGCTCACGACGGCGGACCGGCAGTTTCAAAATGCTGCGCCGGAGCTGGCACTCCTCTACAATCTCAACAACGAATGGCTGTTCCGAGGGCGCGTTGCCATGGGCTACGGTACTCCGCAGGTTTCGAATCTTTTCATCCTTCCGACGGGATTGTCGGGCAACAACACCCAGCTCCAAACTCAGAAGAATCTCGGCTACGACCTTGGCTTTGATTGGACGCCGAACAACACGCTCAAGCTGAGCGCAACGGGGTTCTACGAATTTTTCCGCAACGAGATCGTCAGTCAGGCGACTCCAATTGCCGGCACATCCTACACGTTCAACGCTCCGCGTTCGGAGCACCGGGGCGTCGAGCTCGCTGCCGACTGGACGTTCCATCCAGGCTGGCGGCTCATGGCGGCGTACACCTATCTCGATGAAGTCTATACGGAGTATGTCGAGAGTATCACCAACGTCACGTTGTTCAGTTTTAACCGGGCCGGCAACAAGATCCCTGGCATTTCGCCGAACGAACTGACGGCCCGGATCGGCTACGATGAGTTTGGTGGGCCGCTGGCGGGCCTCGGAGGCTTCGTCGAGGTCCAGTGGAAGGATTCCTTCTACATGGACAATGCGAATTTGCTGAAGGCGCCCGGGTACGAACTCGTCAACGCGAATGTCCACTACAAGACCGACTTGGTGTCGGACACCTTTAGGTCCCTGAACCTGTTTCTCGAGGTCAGGAACGTGTTCGACCGCACCTATGTCGCGTCGGCAAACAACATCGCGAACACGGTGACGACGGCCGGCCTTCAAAATCCTGCGAGCACGCTCGCAAACACCACGGGATCGATCTATGCAGGCTCGCCGCGCACGTTCGTCGCGGGTATGAAGGTGGCGTTCAAATGATCCGGGCTCTCAAGGGGAGTCGGCCCATGCTCCGAAGTTGCTTGCTCGGGATCGTCGCTCTCGCATTCCTGCAAGGCGCAGCGTTTGGACAGATGCACGCTCAACATGCCTCCGAAGCGGCTTGTGACGAGCCGGTGCTGCGCTGTGCAACGAAGGTGACGCCGGCCTTCGGTCCGGACGGAACGCTGTGGCTGGCTTGGATGGCGGGCGGGCAGGTTTCGGTCGCGAGTTCGCGGGATGCGGGGCGAACGTTTTCGGCGCCCGTTCAGGTGACGACCAAGCGATTGAATCTCGATTGGGGGCCCGACGCGCGGCCGAAGATCGTGGTCGATCGCAAGGGCGGCATCGCCCTCGCATTCTCGATCTTCAGGGATGAGGCCTTCAACGGTCAGGTGCTGTACACGCGCTCGACCGATAGCGGGAAGAGCTTTGCCGAGTTGAAGCCGATCACCGCCAGCAACGAGAGCCAGCGTTTCGAGGCGCTGGCGCTCGATCAGGACGGAACGGTCTTTGCGGCTTGGCTGGACAAGCGCAATCGTATTCTCGCGAAGGAAGCAGGACAGAAATACGAGGGAGCAGGGCTTTTCTTCGCTTCGTCACACGACGGCGGCACCACATACGCAGAGGCCGCGCTGGCGCGCGAAGGTACCTGCGAATGCTGCCGGTTGGGGCTGGCGTTTGCAGCTCCTGGACGGCCGGCTGTGATCTTTCGAAATATCTTCGACGGCGGCGTGCGTGATCATGCTGTGATGACCTTCGCCGATATCTCGACGCCGGGTGAGGTTCGCCGCGTTAGCAACGACGATTGGCAGATCAACGCCTGCCCGCACCACGGGCCGAGCCTCACCGTTGCACCGAACGGAACCTATCACGTCGCCTGGTACACGAATGGGAAGGTGCGGAAGGGCTTGTTCTACGCCCACTCCCGCGACGAAGGCCGCACATTCTCTGCACCTGTGGCGCTGGGGCAGCCGGGACACAACCCGACGCGCCCCTATGTGCTTGCGGGCGCGGCTGGGACGGTGATGGTGTGGAAGGAGTTCGACGGCGAGAAGACTTCGGTTCAGATGACGATTTCGCGCGACGATGGCGACACGTGGTCGCCGCCGAAGACGATATCGAGCACGACCGACACCTCCGACCATCCCTTGCTGATTTCCAATGGCCGACAGACCTATCTGTCATGGATGACGAAGGCGGACGGCTACCGCCTTACAGCGATCGAGGACCAACCATGACACGTCGATTTGCAGGCATTGTGGGGCTTGGTATCCTGATCGCATCGGTGGCCGCGCTCGGGGCGGCGCCGGCCCTGAAACCGTTCGAGCGCGGCACCTGGCAAAGCGTTCTCAGGGGGCATGCGGGCCGTCCCACGCTCGTGCATTTCTGGGGCGTGACCTGTGGTCCCTGCAAGGTCGAGCTGCCGCTGCTCGGGCAGTTTGCGAAGGACCATCCGGGAATCGATGTGGTCACGATCAGCGCCGATCTCGTGCCGAACCTGCCGGCGGCGACTCAATCGATGCTCGACAAGGCTGGGCTGTCATCCACCGAGAATTTCATCTTCAATGACGGTTTTGTCGAGCGTTTGAGGTTCGAGATCGATCCCGCCTGGCAGGGCGACATCCCCAGGACCTTGCTGGTTTCCCGTGACGGGACCGTCACGACGATCGAAGGTTCTGCTGAAATGGCCGATCTCGAAAAATGGTCGGCCCAACAACTCTCCACACACTGACATTCAATCTGCAAACGGGAAGACTGATATGAAGACGATCTTGAAAGACGTGATGCTCGCGGCGTTCGCACTGGCGCTCTGCGCTGCACCAGCCGTGGCCGACGACGTCAAGGCGGGTGATCTCGTCATCACGCAGGCGTGGAGCCGGGCGACGCCGGGCGGCGCCAAGGTTGCCGGAGGCTATCTCACCATCGAGAACAAGGGAGCGGCGGCCGACAGGCTGGTCAGCGTGTCCGCCGACATCGCGGGGAAGGCCGAGATCCACGAGATGGCGATGGACAATGGCGTCATGAAGATGCGTCCGCTCGACAAGGGCCTCGTCATTGATCCCGGCAAGACGGTAAAGCTCGCCCCCGGCGGTTATCATCTGATGCTCCAGGAACTGAAGGGCGCTTTCAAGCAGGGCGACAAGGTCCCGGTGACGCTTCAGTTCGAGAAGGCCGGCAAAGTCGCCGTCTCCCTCGATGTGCAGGGCGTCGGCGCGCAGGCACCTGGCGACGGCGGACATATGATGAAGAAAATGCCGGATCATTCGGGAATGAAGATGTGATCAGACCGATCAAGGCTCCCATGACCTCGCGTCGAACTAGCATGGGCCTCGTGCTCGGAGCGGCCGCGTTGCTGTCGGTTGCGGTGACGCCGCTTGCGGCGGCGACCGACGACGACAGCTTCTTCACTCATCTGCACACCGATAAGGCGATGGCCAACGTCACGGTCTCGCCGGGCCGCGCCGGCCCGGTCGAAATCGCCATCCAGCTCGAGACGACGGATGAGGCGCCGCTCACGGCTAAGGCCGTGTCGGTGACGCTCGTGGAGTCAAAGACCGGCAGGACCCTCGCGCCGGTCGAGGCTTCACGTGACGGCGAGGACAGCTGGCACGTGAAGGTCGCGCAATTGACGCCGGGACGCTGGATGCTGGGTCTTGGAATTGCGATCTCCGAGGCCGATCATGTCAGCATTGAATCTCCGATCCTGATCAAATGATGATGTTCAAGAGGAAGACCATGTTGAAGAAATCCTGCCTGGTTCTCATCGCAGCGCTCGCCGCATCGCCCGCCGCGGCGCATATCACGCTCGAGACCAAGCAGGCGACGGTCGGCTCCTACTACAAGGCCGTCTTCGCCGTACCGCACGGTTGCAAGGGCTCGCCCACGGTGAAGATCCGTGTGCAGATTCCAGAAGGGGTAATCGCCGTGAAGCCGATGCCGAAGGCGGGCTGGAGCGTCGATGTCGTCGAGGGCAAGTACGCCAATGAGTACGACTATCACGGCAACAAGCTCTCCTCTGGCGTCAAGGAGGTGGCCTGGTCCGGTGGCAAGCTGCCGGACCATAATTACGACGAGTTCGTCATCAGCAGCTTCCTCACCGACACCCTGAAGCCGAACACGACACTGTTTTTCCCGGTCGTGCAGGAATGCGAGACCGGCGTCAGCCGCTGGATCGAGATCCCCGTCGAGGGGGCAAAGCATTCCCACGAAGGTAATTCGCCGGCGCCCGGCCTGAAGCTGTTGCCAAAGCCCTGATGCGTCTGCTCGCCGCGCTCGCGACGCTGCTCCTCGTTGTCGGCTTCGCGACCGGTGCGTCGGCGCATGCCGCGCTTGTCTCGGTCGAGCCGGCGAGCGGCAGCATACTTTTGGGCGCCCCAAAGGCGGTGGAGCTGCGCTTCAACGAGGCGGTAACGCCAGGCGCAATCCAGTTGATCGACGGCGCGGGCAGGGCGCGGGACGATACACGCGTCACCGCATCTGGCGAGACGATCTCGATCGCGATGCCGCCGAACCTGCCGCAGGGCACGGCCGTTGTTAGCTATCGCGTGATCTCGCAGGATGGCCATCCGGTCGCGGGATCGGTTATTTTTTCGATCGGCATGCCGACGGGAACGCAGCCTCCGGCCAATGCGAATGGCGGATTGAACGCGCTGATCTGGCTGGCGCGGGTCGGCCTTTATCTTGGTCTGTTCGTCGGCGTTGGCGGCGTGTTCTTTGCGAGATGGATTGCGTGGGCGATGACCGGCATGACCGTCCCGCGCGTGGCGCTCGTGCTCGGCCTTGCGAGTGCCATTGTCTCTCTCGGTGCGTTGGGCCTCGATCTCCTCGGCCTGCCGCCGGCAGCCCTCGCGACGGCCGCTCCCTGGAAGATCGCGTTCGCGACCAGCGCAGGGCCGGCGCTTCTGGTCGCTATGGTTGCGATGCTGTGCGCTCTGCTGGCGCTGCGTAGCGCGTGGTACGCGCGGGCGCTGGCGATCGTTGCCTTGGTCGGCGTCGGCCTGTCGCTCGCCATGACCGGGCATGCGGCCACGGCGCCGCCAGAGGCGCTGACACGGCCGGCGGTCTTTCTTCATGGGCTCGGCGTCACCATCTGGATCGGTGCGCTCGCGCCGCTGGCCGCTCTGATGTCGAGGCCGGCGATCGCGACGCTCCCTGTGGTGAACCGCTTTTCCCGCATCGCCGGGCTTGCAGTCGGCGTGCTGGCCTTGACCGGCCTTGCACTCGCGCTCGTCCAGCTCGAAAGGCCGTCTGCCCTGGTCGATACCCGTTACGGCCTGATCCTCTCGATCAAGCTCGGGCTGGTCATCCTGCTGCTGGGACTTGCCGCACTCAATCGGTTCCGGCTTACGCCGGCCCTGGCGCGCGGGGAAAAGGCTGCGTCCATCCTCAGGCGTGCGATCCTGCTGGAATGTGTCCTCGCGCTGGCGATTTTCGCTGTCGTCGCCGGCTGGCGCTTTACGCCGCCGCCCCGAACGATCATTCCGGAGACGCCGCTGGCGATCCACATCCATGGCGACAAGGCGATGTTCCAGGTGCTGGTCTCTCCGGGCAAGGCGGGCGTCGACGATTTTGTACTCCAGCTCATGACCGGCGAGGGGGCGCTGCTCAAGGCCAGGGAGGTGACCCTGACGCTCAGCCTGCCCGAACGAGGCGTCGAGCCGATGGAACGGGACGCCTCGCTGGGGCCGGATGGCTACTGGCATGTGCGCAAGGTCGAGCTGCCCTTTGGCGGTCGCTGGCATGTGCGGATCGACGCGCTGGTGAGCGATTTCGAGAAGATCACGCTGGAGGACGAACTCGACGTTTCGCCGCCTTAACAGCCATCATTGCGGCTCAAGCTGAACCTGAAGCCAACGGAAAAATGACAGGAATTCCGTCGCCTTAGCGGCTTTTCCTCATTCCCGGTCTTGTGTTTTCGCTCTCAATCCGGTTTCACTGCAGGCGATCACTGATTCCCAGAGTATTGCCATGCGGTTGTCGCGGTTCTTTCTGCCCATTCTGAAGGAAAATCCGAAAGAGGCGGAGATCGTCTCGCATCGCCTGATGCTTCGCGCCGGCATGATCCGCCAGGAGGCGGCCGGCATCTATGCCTGGCTACCGCTCGGGTTTCGGGTGCTGAAGAAGATCGAGCAGATCGTTCGCGAAGAGCAGGACCGCGCCGGTGCGCTGGAACTGCTGATGCCGACGCTCCAGCTCGCGGACCTCTGGCGTGAGAGCGGGCGCTACGACGCCTATGGCCCGGAGATGCTGCGCATTGCCGACCGCCACAAACGCGAGCTGCTGTACGGGCCGACCAACGAGGAAATGATCACCGAGATATTCCGCGCCTACGTCAAGTCCTACAAGAGCCTGCCGCTCAATCTCTATCATATCCAATGGAAATTCCGCGACGAGCAGCGTCCGCGCTTCGGTGTGATGCGCGGCCGCGAGTTCCTGATGAAGGACGCCTATTCGTTCGACCTCAACGAGGCGGCGGCGCGCGTCGCCTACAACAAGATGTTCGTGGCGTATTTGCGCACCTTCGCGCGGATGGGCCTGGAGGCGATCCCGATGCGCGCCGAGACCGGCCCCATTGGCGGCGATCTCAGCCACGAATTCATCGTGCTGGCCGAGACCGGCGAATCCGGCGTCTTCATCAATCGCGACGTGCTGGACCTGCCGGTGCCGGGCGAGGACGTCGATTACGAGGCCGATCTGACGCCAATCATCAAGCAGTGGACCTCGGTCTACGCTGCCACCGAGGACGTCCACGACGCCGCGCGGTTCGAGCAGGAAGTGCCCGCCGACAAGCGGGTGAACACCCGCGGCATCGAGGTCGGCCAGATCTTCTATTTCGGCACGAAATATTCCGACGCCATGAAGGCGCTGGTGGCCGGCCCTGACGGCGTCGACGTGCCGATCCATGGCGGCTCCTATGGCGTCGGCGTCTCGCGCCTCCTCGGTGCCATCATCGAGGCCTGCCATGACGATGCCGGCATCAAATGGCCCGAAGCGGTCGCACCGTTCCGCGCCGTGGTGCTGAATCTCAAGCAGGGCGATGCCGCGGTCGATGCGGCCTGCGAGAAGCTCTACGCCGAACTCGCCGCCAAGGGCGTCGATGTGCTCTACGACGACACCGATCAGCGCGCCGGCGCCAAATTCGCTGCGGCCGACCTGATCGGCATTCCCTGGCAGATCATGATCGGGCCGAAGGGACTTGCCGACGGCAAGATCGAGCTGAAGCGGCGCGCCGACGGCACACGCGAGAATCTGTCGCCTGCGGACGTGATTGCTCGGCTGGTCGCCTGAATAGTGTTCATCGCGCGATAATGGGCCGGCAATCCGGCCACAATTGACCCCGAATCATGGGATTATCAAGCGATGGATGAAACCATGACCGAGACCAAGCCAACCGCACCTTTTGCGCCTTTCGAGTGGATGCTGTCGGCGCGCTATCTGCGCGCACGCCGCAAGGAGGGATTCATTTCGGTCATCGCCGGGTTCTCCTTCCTCGGCATCATGCTGGGCGTGGCGACGCTGATCATCGTGATGGCCGTCATGAACGGCTTCCGCAAGGAGCTGCTCGACAAGATCCTGGGGCTGAACGGCCACATCCTGGTGCAGCCTTTGGAATCGCCGCTGACCGACTGGAAGGACGTCGCCGACCGCCTCAGCCAGGTTCAGGGCATCCGGCTGGCTGCTCCCGTCGTGGACGGCCAGGCGCTGGCGTCCTCGCCGTGGAACGCGTCGGGCGTGCTGGTGCGGGGCATTCGCGCCGACGACCTCAACAACCTCACCTCGATCGCCAAGAACATCAAGCAGGGCTCGCTGGAAGGCTTCGACGACGGGCAGGGGGTCGCGATCGGCAGGCGCCTCGCCGACCAGCTGTCGCTGCATGCCGGCGACAGCATCACGCTGGTGGCGCCGAAGGGCGCAGTCACGCCGATGGGCACGACGCCGCGCATCAAGCCCTACAAGATCGTCGCCGTGTTCGAGATCGGCATGTCCGAATACGACCTCGGCTTTGTGTTCATGCCGCTTGCGGAGGCCCAAGCCTATTTCAACCGCAGCAATGATGTCACCTCGATCGAGGTGTTCACCACCAATCCCGATCAGATCGTCGCCTTCCGCAAGGCGGTGACGGAGGCCGCGGGCCGGCCGGTTTTCCTGGTCGACTGGCGGCAGCGAAACTCGACCTTCTTCAACGCGCTCCAGGTCGAGCGCAACGTGATGTTCCTGATCCTGACCATGATCGTGCTGGTCGCGGCGCTCAACATCGTCTCCGGCCTGATCATGCTGGTGAAGGACAAGGGGAGCGACATCGCGATCCTGCGCACCATGGGGGCCTCGCAGGGCTCGATCATGCGCATCTTCCTGATCACGGGCGCCTCGATCGGTGTGGTCGGCACGCTGGTCGGGTTCATCGTCGGCCTCGTGATCTGCCTCAACATCGAATCGATCCGGCAGTTCCTGTCCTGGCTGACCAGCACCGAGCTGTTCTCGCCGGAACTCTATTTCCTGTCGAAACTGCCCGCCGACATCGACGTCGGCGAGACCACGGCCGTCGTCATCATGGCGCTGACGCTGTCGTTCCTTGCGACGCTCTACCCGTCGTGGCGCGCCGCGCGCCTCGATCCCGTCGAAGCGCTGCGGTATGAGTGAGGGGCTGATGGAGCAGCAGCAGGGGGCGGAAGATGTACCGGTCATTTATCTCCACGAGATAAAGCGGCAGTACTTGCAGGGCGAGGTGCCGCTGACGATCCTCGACGGCGCCAAGCTCGCGCTGTGGGCCGGCCAGTCGGTCGCGCTGGTGGCGCCGTCGGGCTCGGGCAAGTCGACGCTGCTGCACATCGCGGGGCTGCTCGAAGCCCCGATTCCGGCGAGGTCTACGTCAACGGCGCGCCGACCTCGCAACTGCCCGACATCGAGCGCACCCAGCTTCGCCGCACCGACATCGGCTTCGTCTACCAGTCGCACCGGCTGCTGCCGGAGTTCTCGGCGCTGGAGAACGTCATGATGCCGCAGATGATCCGCGGCCTGAAGAAGTCCGAGAGCGTTAAGCGCGCGAAAGAGATTTTGGGCTATCTCGGCCTCGGCGACCGCATCACCCATCGCCCGGCCGAGCTGTCGGGCGGCGAGCAGCAGCGCGTCGCGATCGCCAGGGCGGTTGCGAACGCGCCGCGGGTGCTGTTCGCGGACGAGCCGACCGGCAATCTCGATCCGCACACCGCGGACCACGTGTTCCAGGCGCTGATGCAGCTGGTCAAGGCAACACGCGTCTCGATGTTGATCGCGACCCACAACATGGAGCTGGCCGGCCGCATGGACCGGCGCGTCTCGCTGTCGAACGGCCAGGTCGTCGAGCTCGAATAATCAAAACTGCGAAAACAACCCCATGCACAGTAGCCGGCTTTGGCCGGCTTCGAGCGAGGTCATAGCTCCCAGCCCTTTGACATGGCGCTCAAAACCGCTGCGGCGGCGCATCGCCGCCGCGGACGGCCGTTATGGCCGGATCACCGTCAGTTTGAACGGTCCGCCATTGGCCGCCGCATGCGCGACGGCGTCGTTGGCGTGGTCGAGGTCGAAGTCCGTCGCCCCGTACTCCTCCAGCCGAAGCAGCCCTGATCGTACCAATGCGATCAGACGGCTTGCGGCGTCCGGCGGATACATCCAGACGCCGTGGATTCTGATGCAATTGCGCATGATCCAGGGATAAGGCAGCTCGAGACCGGCGCCGCCGGACATGCCGACGCCGCCCATCAGCACGACGCGGCCATATGGGCGCACCGTCATGATCGCCGCGCGCACGACGGTGGTGCTGACCGAGGGCGGCATGATGTCGAACACGCAGTCGATGGGCCCGGCGCTGCGCGCTTCATGCTCTCGCGGTCTTCGTCTTCCTTGCCGGTGAGCTTGACCGGCTTCACCCGATCGCCGAAACGGCGGACGAGATCGGCCAAAATTGTCTCGTTACGGCCCGGCGCCACCACGCAGGCGGCGCCCATCGCCAGCGCGACCGATACGGCCGCACTGCCGAAATTGCCGGTGGCCCCGCTCACCAGCACGATCTCGCCCGGCTGAAGGTTGGCGGCGAGGAACCCGCCATAGGGCACCAGCAGCGTCCCCAGTGCGCACCATTGCGTGGCTTCGTCGGATGTGATCGTACCGAGTCGTTTGACGTTCTCGGTCGGCACCCGCATCTGCTCGGCAAACGAGCCATGGCGGAAATGCTGTTGCAGGCGCATGCCGCCCGGACCGGCGGCCGTGAGGCCTTGCAGGGCGATGTCCGGCGCGACGGCGTCGTCGCGCGAACGCACCGTCGGGTCGCAGAACACCCAGTCGCCGATCTGAAGCTTCGTTGCGTCAGGACCGATCGCCCGTACCCGGCCAATGCCGCCTGGGCCCGGGATGATCGGCAGGTCGAGCGCATAATTGCGCTCGCCGCTGAAAACCTCGTTCATGTAGGACAGCACACGCGTGGCGACGATGTCGACGACGACCTCGCCGGTGCCGACGGTTGGTGCCGGAACGTCCTCGATGACGAGCGGCGATCCAAAGGATTTGAGTACGGCGGCTTTCATGATCTCACCTCAAGGTCGGGTGAAGCTGATATGTGCCGTCTTTGCAAGAGCAAGAAGGCCTGGTATTATCCTAGTATCCGCTAGGCCCTCCATCGCGGGAGCGACATCATGGCCGACCCACGCCGCGTCGAATTCGGCGACTTCCTGCGGTCCCGCCGCGAAAAGCTGACGCCGAAGACGGTTGGACTTCCCGCAGGCAGCCGGCGTCGCACCACGGGGCTCCGCCGCGAGGAGGTCGCGCAGCTCGCCGGCATCGGCGTCGACTGGTACATCCGGCTCGAGCAGGGCCGCACCGTCAGCCCGTCCGTCACCACCGTCGACGCGCTGGCCCGCGCGCTACGGCTGAGCAAGACCGAGCACGCCCATCTGAAAGCGCTGGCGCGCGACGGCGATAAGCGCGCGTTCACGCGCGAGATCGTGCCGCCGCCGATCCAGCGGCTGGTCGAGAGCCTGCCGCATCCGGCCTACATCACCGGGCGGCGCTGGGACGTGCTGGCCTGGAACGAGGCCGCCGAGCAGGTGTTCGCGTTCGGGCGATTGCCGGAGGGAGATCGCAACACGATGCTGCTGATGATGACTAACAAACAGACGCGCAAGGCCTACGGCGCCGGCTGGGCGGAGGTCGCCAAGCGCATGGTCGCGATGTTCCGCGCCACCCACGACGTCTGGGCCGGCGATCCCGCCTTCGCCGAATTGCTGACGCGGCTGCGGCAGGGCAGCCCGGAATTCGTCAAATGGTGGGAAGCCCACGAAATCCGCTCCACCGCCTCCGGCCTGAAGACGATGTCGCATCCGACCCTCGGCGTGCTGCATTTCGAGCACACGAGCTTTCAGGCCAATGACGATCCCGCGCTGAAGCTGGTGATCTATACGCCGGTGTAGGGGCAGTGCCATTGAAGATGGCGCGAGAAGCCTGGCGCTCTGAGGAGCCCGGGCAGATGTTCGGCCCAGTCACCGCGTCAGCTTGAAGATGCTGACGTCGATGGCGCTGTGTCGAAACCCGGTTTCGCAGTAGGCGAGATAGTATTCCCACATCCGGCGAAACCTTGTGTCGAAGCCGAGAGATTCGATTTCGGGCCACGACCCCAGGAAGCGATCGCGCCAGTCGCGAAGCGTGCGGGCATAGCTCAGACCGAACGACTCCCGATCCGTTACCGTGAGCATGGCGTTGGCGGCGTGCTCCTCCACGATCTCGGCGGTCGGCAGCATGCCGCCCGGGAAGATGTGACGTTGAATGAAATCGGGACAGGCGCGATAGGCATCGAAGCGCGATGGCGCGATCGTGATGATCTGCAGCACTGCAACGCCGCCCTTGACCAGGCTCGACCGCAGCTTCTCGAAATAGAGCGGCCAGTAGCGTTCGCCGACCGCCTCGAACATCTCGATCGAGACGATTCGATCGAAACGTCCGACGATGTCGCGATAATCCTGGAAGAGAATGGAGGCCTTGCCGGCCTCGATTTCCGCCGCGAGGCGCTTGCGCGCATACTCCAGTTGCGACGTGGAGAGGGTCACGCCGGTGACGGCCGCATCGTAGCCACGAATGAGATGCTCGGCCAGTGATCCCCAGCCGCACCCGATCTCGAGAACCCGCTCGCCGCCCTTGAGGCCGAGATGGCCGGACACCCGTTCGAGCTTGTTTCGCTGCGCGGCTTCAAGCGAAAGCTCCGAGTCATAGATCGCGGAGGAGTAGTTCATGCCCTGATCGAGCCAATGGCGATAGAAGTCGTTACCAAGGTCGTAGTGGGCGGCAATGTTCTTCTTGCTGCCGGTCCTGGTGTTTTCGTTGGCGCGGTGCCGGATCCAATCCAGGAAGCGAGCCGGGCGAGAGCTGGCGAGACTGGCAAAAACCGTTTCGTTTCGAATGAGAAAGTCCAGCACGCCGACAAGATTGTTGGTCGACCAATCACCGGCAATATAGCCATCGGAGAAGCCGGCCTCGCCGGTGAGCCAGATTCGCCGCAGGGCCCGCCAGCGATGCACCGTGATGGTGACGTCGCTGCCCAAATCCCGTGTGCCGAAATCGAGATGCTGACCATTCGGTAGGGCGATCCGCAAATGGCCCGACTGAACCCGTGGAAGCAGCCGTTCAAACATCCAGGTTGCGAGCCGCGAGGGCCCGGAGGCGACGTCGGAGGACATCAAGGAGGAATCGGACCTCAAGATTGCATACCTCGACCGTTGACGACTTTGACCGCGCCATGCGCCGGCTGACGTGCATGAAAGCGAAAGCCCTTCAGCACCATCCGCAACGCATGCCAATGAATGCCCGCGATGACCTTCATGGTCAGCAACGGGTGGCTGGCAAAAGCCTTCAGAAGGACACCGTCGGTCAATTCGTGACGGGCTCCGGAAAGCGATGCGGCGATGATGGTCTTGTCGTTCTCCTTGCCTTGGATGGAAACCTCCACCCGCGCGGCCGGAGGCCGGACGCGAAATCCGTAGGACATGTCCATGCCGAGAAACGGCGAGACGTAGAACCCTTTGGGGCAATGCTGCTCGACGATCTCCGACGCGCGGCCGTTCACCGGCCCCTGGACCGGCATCACATAGCTGTGCCGCTCTCCGAAGGTGTTGTGAACCTCGTAGATGATCGCCTCGAGCGAGCCGTCTTGCCTGACGCAAAAATAGACGCTCAGCGGATTGAAACCATAGCCGAGGATGCGGGGCATGCAGAGCAGCTTGATGACGAGCTGGTCAGCCTGGCATCCAGCCTGCCGCAGCAGGGCCCTGGCCTGCTTCAGAAGCGGCAGGTCACTGCCATCGCCATGGTCTGAATCATGGAAGCTGGCGAGATTGAACCGGTTCCGGGAGAAGAAGGTCAGCTTTTTCGAAAGGCTTTCGACTTCGCTCAGATCGAGCAGCATCCAGAACACCCGGTAGCGCAGACGATGCGCCCGGGGCATAAAGCGTCGGTGAACAACCTGACCAGTATATAGGCACGAAGAAGACGTCATGCGGCAAGTCGCCCGCTCTGATGACAGCTCGCATCGTCAATGTAGATGCGGCCGGACTCGTTTTCAACACGCCATGGTCGCCTGACGCCGCCGAGTGTTTCGGCAACGGCGAGCCCGGACTGGAGCCCGTCCTCGTGGAAGCCGGCGCCGAAATAGGAGCCGCAGAACCACAGGCGATCCTGGCCTTGCAGGGACCACAAGCGGCGCTGTGCGCTCATCGCGGCGGCATCGAAAATCGGGTGCTCGTAGCATTCCTCGTGCAAGACCTGCCTGGGCTCGACCAGGGGATTGAGCGTCACGAACAAATTCTGCGCGGTCGGCAGGCGCTGCAGCGCGTTCATCCAGTAGGTCACGGTTGGACTGTCCGCGGCGCCTCGGCCGCCGATGTAGTTCCAGCTCGCCCAAGCCGCCTTGCGCTGCGGCATCAGCACCGGATCGCTATGGAGCACGGCGCGGTTCTGGCTGTAGCGGAATGCCCCGAGCAGGCTCCGCTCCTCTATGGTGGGCTCGTCCAGCAGCGCAAGGGCCTGGTCGGCATGCGCAGCGATCACCACGTCGTCGAAATGATCCAGATGGCCGCCGCAATCCCTGACCTCGACGCCGTCCGGGCGCCTGCGGATCGCCGTGACACCCCGGGCAAGACGGATGCGGTCCCTGAAGCGATGCGTCAACGCATCGACGTAAGTCCGGCTGCCGCCGACGACCGTCCGCCATTGCGGCCGGTTGCGCAGGCGCAGCAGGCCATGATTGTCGTGAAAGCGAATGAACGAAGCAGCAGGATATTGCAGCATCAGGCTCGGCGACGACGACCAGATCGCGGCCGCCATCGGCAACAGATGGTCGCTGCGGAAGACCTCGCCGTAAGTGCCAGCATCGAGATACTGCTCCAGGGAGGACAGGTCGTCGAGGGATGACAGATCCCGCGGCGCTTCGCGATAGAAGCGCCAGAGATCGCCAAGCATCGACCAGAACCGCGGGCGGAACACATTGCTGCGTTGCGCGAACAGCCCGTTCAGGCTGCTTCCCGAATATTCCAGCTCGCCCTCTTCGAGGGAGACGGCGAACGACATCTCGGAGGGATGCGTCGGCACATCGAGATGGCCGAACAGCGCCGTGAGATTGGGATAGGTCTTCTCGTTGTAGACAATGAACCCGGTATCGACCGGGACCGTTCCATCAGGCGTGCTGACCTCGACGGTGTTGGAGTGACCGCCGAGCCGGCGGTCTTGTTCATAGACCGTCACGTCGTGCTTCTGGCTCAGGAGCCACGCCACGGACATTCCGGAGATACCGGTTCCAACGACCGCGATCCGCTTCCGCGGTCCGATTTCACCCTGCATCTGCCCCGTCCTCGTGGTTACCTGCGCCCGATCGCCGATCTTTACGTCCAGAGACAGATACGGATGAGATGCGGCTTTGGATCAGGTCGATCCGCGATGATCCAAAGCCGTTCTGCATGCGTATCAAGTCGTATGCAAACCACCAGTGTAGCGGTCAGGGCCAGGCCCCGATCACCACGAGCCAAGGGGCCTGAATGACGGCCTCCACATTTACACTCGGTCTGGCCTCCGTATCGGCGGCACTGTCCGTCATCATGACCATGGCCTGGCTGGTCTGGCGCGCGTCGCGAAATTCCGGCTGGGTCGATACCATCTGGACGTTCGGGCTTGGCTTCGTCGGCTTTGCCGGCGCCTTCACGGCCAGGCCGATGCATTTTCACAGCGTCCTCGTCGCGGCGATGGCGGCGATCTGGGCGCTTCGGCTCGGATCCCACATCGCGCGCCGCACCCGGGGCATCACCGACGATCCGCGCTATGCCAGGCTCATTCGGGACTGGGGCGCGGACGCACCATCGAACATGTTCTGGCTGTTGCAGAAGCAGGCGGTCGTCAGTATTCCGCTCGCCCTGTCAATGTGGCTGGCCGCAAATGCGCCGGGGCCGGTGTCTCCGGCGCAAACCGCGATCGCGATCCTGATTTTCGTCGTGGCCGTCGCAGGCGAAGGGATCGCCGACGAGCAACTTCGGCGGTTTCGCCATGACGCAGCCAACAGGGGCAAAATCTGCGACGTCGGGCTGTGGCGGTGGTCGCGTCACCCCAATTACTTCTTCGAATGGCTGGGTTGGCTTGCCTATCCCGTCCTCGCCATCGACCTCGGCGGACACGACCCCTGGGGCTACGTCGCGCTGGCGGCGCCGCTCTGCATGTACTGGCTGCTGGTCTATGTCTCCGGCATTCCTCCGCTGGAGGAGCACATGCTGGCGGCTCGCGGCGATGCGTTCCGGAGATACCAGGCCCGCACGAACGTCTTCTTTCCATGGCCGCCAAAGACAACCGCAGGAGGCTAGCATGATATTGGCAGAGACGGCGATCCAACTGGGCGAAGCACTGCCGTGGCCCGATCGTGTCAGCACGGCGGTCATCGGCCGCCTGGTCGAACGCACCCGGCGCAGCCTGGCGCTATGTCCTGAGGGTTCGGACGCAGGCTTCGCGCGTGCCATCGCAGCGTTGCCGATCGCGATCAACACGGCCGAGGCCAACGTCCAGCATTACGAGATCCCGGCGCGGTTCTTCGAGATGATCCTCGGTCCGCAGCGCAAATACTCCTGCTGCTTCTATGCCGACGATCGCGATACGCTGGCGCTGGCCGAAGAGCGCGCGCTGGAGCTCACCGCCGGGCATGCGAAACTGGCGGACGGGCAGGATATTCTCGAACTGGGATGCGGCTGGGGTTCCCTGTCGTTGTGGATGGCGCGGCGCTATCCGCGCTCACGCATCACGTCCGTCTCGAATTCGGCGTCGCAGCGCGACTTCATCCGTCGGCAGGCCTTGGCTGGGAATCTTCGCAACCTCTCCGTCGTCACCGCCGACATGAACGAATTTGTTCCCCAGGGAAGTTTCGATCGGATCGTCTCGGTGGAGATGTTCGAGCATATGGTCAACTGGCGGCCTTTGTTGACGCGCATGCGCGCCGCGTTGCGCTCCGATGGCCTGCTGTTCCTGCACATCTTCACCCACAAGTCCGGCTCGTACCGGTTCTCGCCTGAGAACCGGGCGGACTGGATTGCGCAGCATTTCTTCACCGGCGGCATCATGCCGAGCCGGGGGCTGATCCGGCAGTTTGGCGATATCTTCGGCGTCGACGAGGAGTGGCAGTGGAACGGCCGGCACTATGAGAAGACAGCGAGGGACTGGCTGGCCAATTTCGACCGAAATCGCACAGAGATCTTCGACGTGCTGAGACAGGTTTACGGCAAGGACGCGCGCCTCTGGCAGCGGCGATGGCGATTGTTCTTTCTCGCCACGGCCGGCCTGTTCGGTCACGCCGGCGGCGAGGAGTGGGGTGTCAGCCACTTCCTGCTGGCGCCATCACCTTCCGCTTGAGGTGTCAGGCGTTCGAAACGGCGCGAACCACGAGAAAGCTGACGAAGGCAGCAAGAGCGGAAGCCGCTGCGCCATAGACGATATCGAGCACGGTGAGCTGGAGCGTCCAATTGCGCAGGGTTGCGTAATTGGTCAGGTCGTAGGTGGCGTAGGCGAGGGCGCCGAACAGCGCGCCATATCCGACGGCCGCGGTGGGCGAGCCGGACTTCAACCCGGGCATGACGGCGAAGACCAGAAGTCCTACCGGATAGATCAGATAGAACGCGATCGCGGGGGCGATGCGGAGATCGGTCAGCAGAATGTCTCCAAGCGTCGGCTTGTAGAGGCGGGGACCCATCAGGCTGAGCCAAACGGCGTCGACTGCAGCGAAAGGTATCAGCACGGCGATGTAGCCGATCAAATAGGTCATCGGGCGCTCCGAGATTGACGACCTGACTTATACGCCTGTCGACGGCCGCTGGATCAGCGCGGCTGCATTGCAGCCTGGGAGACCGCGGCCGTTCCACGGCCGGAATCCCGCCACGCGACGATCCAGATCAGGAAGCCGAGCAGCGCCAGCCCGGCGCCGACCGGACCGGTGGAGGTCCAGCCCAGCCCCTCGCGAATGGCGAGGCCGCCCAGGAACGGGCCGAGCGCATTGGCGGTGTTGAAGGCCGAATGGTTCAGCGCCGCTGCGAGCGCCTGCGCATCGCCGGCGACGTCCATCAGCCGGGTCTGCAGGATGGCGCCGAGCGAGACGCTGGCGCCGATGGCGAAGATGTCGGCCGCCAATAGCCACGGATCATGGGCCGCCAGTGGAAACAGCAGCAACGCGACCGCGGCAAACAGCAGGATGGCACCCGCCGTCGGCATCAATGCGCGGTCCGCAAAGCGTGGCACGAACAGATTGCCGAGCGTGGCGCCGACGCCGAAGATGGCGAGGAAGAACGGAATCGCCGCGGTGCTGACCCTGGTGACCTCGATCAGCGTCGTCGCCAGATAGGTGTAGACGGCGAACATGCCGCCGAAGCCGATGGCGCCGATGCCGAGCGTGAGCCAGACGCGGCCGCTTCGGAGCGCGCCAAGCTCACGCAGCGGATCCGACCTGCCGGCCCGGTCGCGCGGCGCGAACAGCGCGCAAAGCATCACCGTGAGCAACGCCAGCACCGAGACGAGGCCGAAGCTCGCGCGCCAGCCGACTGCCTGCCCGATCAGATTGGCGAGGGGCACGCCGATGATGGTGGCGCCGGTCAAGCCGAGCATGACCTGGCCGATCGCCTGCGAGCGTCGGTCAAAGGGAACGAGCGAGGCTGCGACCAAAGCCGCGATGCCGAAATAGGCGCCGTGCGGCAGCCCCGAGAGGAAGCGGGCCGCGATCATCCAGCCGAACCCGGGTGCAAGCGCGGTGAGCGCGTTTCCGAGCGCGAACACGATCATCAGGACCAGCAACTGCGTCCGCCGGGCAAAGCGCGCACCGAGCACGGCGATTAGCGGCGCGCCCAGCACGACGCCGAGCGCGTAGGCACTGATCGCGTGTCCCGCGGTCGGCTCGTCGATTCCGAGGTCGGCGGCGAAAAACGGCAGCAGGCTCATCGATGCGAATTCGGTGGTTCCGATCGCAAAGCCGCCCATCGCGAGCGAGAACAGCACGATGGCGAGGTGAGGGGGAGCCGATGGCGCGCTTGCGCGGGGGAGGTCGCTTGAGGCGAGGTCGTCATATGTCCTGCATTGGTGGCGTCAACGGGAACCAGCCCAGCGAACGTCGCCACCCCTGCAAGATTTCTCCGTCGTACTTAATCCGGGGGCAGACGGCGTCAACACCGGAGCTCCCTTGCGAGGGCCGCCGCATATCAGCGTCCCGATTGGCCGTCGATGCGCTTCGGCCGGCGAGGGGCCTTCGGCTTGCCCTGCGCAAAATACGGATTCACGGCGCAGCTCGCCGAACGCCCGACCGCGAGATATCGGCACTGCGCGAGCGAGGTGTAACGGCAATCGAAATAGCCGACGGGGCCGTAGATCTGCATGCAGACTGGATAGCTCGGATCATAGGTCTGGGCGCGGACAGCCCCGCTCGCAAGAAGCAGCCCGGTCACGAGCATGAGGGCGGCGCAGCGCATCTCAGCGCGGCAGGTAGTAGCCCGGTGAAAAGCCCGGCACCTGTGCGCGCGGACGATTCTGATAGGCGTAGGGATCATCGCTCTGGCCGGCGAAATAGGGATTCGCGATGCAGGTGAGCGCACGGCCCGAGGAACTCGCCTGACATTGCGCATACGTGTCGAACGTACAATTGCTCAGCCCCGGCCATTCATCGCCGGTGAGGCAGAATGCGTGATGCGTTCCGAATGCGCGTGCCGGCGTGCTCGCACCCATCGCAAATGCAAATGTGGCGATGGCAAGCGAAAATGTGGCGACAATGGGAAGAGCAATTCGTCCACGCATTTCGATTCTCCAATCACGGAATTGTGCGTGCGTCGGTGTTTACGCGCGCATGCAGTTTAAGTCGTGTAGTCGACATTGGAACTCATGAAAACTCTTGTTTCAAAGGGTTTCCTGCGCGCGCTGCTAAACATCCATTAACGCAGCGTCGGCCTTTGGCTGGGACTGTTGCGTCGCGGTTACAGCAATTCCGTCGATCACTGTTATGACCACGACACGGCCCGGGGGCCTACTGAAGAAACTGGAACGGGATTCAAATGAACAAGAATTTGTTGCTTGCCGCTGTCAGCCTCGTTGCGCTCAGCGCGACTGCGCCGGCGCTGGCGGCTGACCTCGCTGCGCGGCCTTACACCAAGGCGCCGGCGATGGTCGCCACGATCTATGACTGGAGCGGCTTCTACATCGGCATCAACGGCGGCGGCGGTTCGTCGCACGCGACCTGGGATTTCGTCGGCGTCGGCCGCGAAGGTTCGCATGATGCGACCGGCGGCACGGTCGGTGGCCAGGTCGGCTATCGCATGCAGTCAGGTCAGTGGGTGTTCGGCATCGAAGGCCAGGGCAACTGGGCCGACTTCTCGGGCGACAACGCCAGCGCGCTGTTCGCCACCCGTAACCGCACCAAGATCGACGCGTTCGGTCTGATCACCGGCCAGGTCGGCTACGCCTGGAACAACGTCCTGGTCTACGTCAAGGGCGGTGCCGCCGTGGTCAGCGACAAGTACGAGATCTCCAGCGCCGCCGGTGCGCTGCTCGCTTCGACCAGCGACACCCGTTGGGGTGGCACGGTCGGTGCCGGCCTCGAGTACGGCTTCGCCCCGAACTGGTCGGTTGGCGTCGAGTACAACCACATCTTCCTGTCCGACAAGGACGTGACCTTTGCTGGCTTCGCCGGCACGGAGCGCATCAAGCAGGACGTCGACATGGGTCTCGTCCGCCTGAACTACAAGTTCGGTGGCCCGAGCCTCGCCCGCTACTAAGACACGCCGCTTCGCAAGAAGCGATCGTGGAAAGCCCCGGCCTTGTGCCGGGGCTTTTTTATTACGTAGATTCAGCGAGTTAACCATCCCATTTCGAGATGGCACAGACGGCTTGACTCCCAAGAACGAAATGAGAACAATGTTCTGTATCCGTTCTGGTGATGGAGTAAGCCATGTTCAAGATTTTCGTGGAAGAAGCCGCCGCACTCGCCTCGATCTCGCTGTTCGTCGGGATGATCGCAATCTGGGCGCAGGTGATTCCGCAGCTCTAGGGCAGCAATCGGCGCCCTGGACCCCGACTGAGGCCCGCGGCGTGGGCTTGGGGAAAAGCAGGACGACGCGGCCGATCGGCCGCTCGGGCGTGGACTCTGAAGCAGTGACGCCCCACCATTGTCAGGCGAGTCGGCCGGGCGGATGCAGAATGCTCTCATGATCCCCTGGAGCCGGCGACCGCTCCATCTCATCTGCAAGAGGCCGTCACGCGACCATGCCGAGCGCCGGATTTGTCCACCTTCACGTTCACTCGGCCTATTCGCTGCTTAAGGGCTCGATCAAGATCGCCAAGCTCGCCGAGCTCGCGAAGAAGGATCATCAGCCGGCCCTGGCGCTGACCGATACCGACAACATGTTCGGGGCGCTGGAGTTCTCCGACAAGATGGCGGGCTCCGGCATCCAGCCGATCGTCGGCTGCGAGCTCGCGATTGATTTCGGCGACCAGGATCCCAGCGCGCGCAACGCGCTTCCGCCCTCGCGCGTGGTGCTGCTGGCGGCGCAGGAGCGCGGCTATCGCAGCCTGATGCGGTTGAACTCGCGGGCGTTCCTCGAATCGCCTGACAGCCACGCACCCTTCATCAAATTCGATTGGATGGAAGGCGAGACCGAAGGCCTGATCGTGCTGACCGGCGGCCCTGACGGGCCGATCTCGCTGGCGCTGTCGGCGGGACACGTCGAGCTTGCGGCCGTGCGCTGCGAGCGTCTGGCAAATCTGTTCGGCGATCGCCTCTACGTCGAATTGCAGCGACACAACATCGACAGGGAGCGGCGCGTCGAAAGCGGCCTGATCGACATCGCCTACGCCAAAGGCCTGCCGCTGGTCGCCACCAACGAGCCGTATTTCGCCGCGACCGACGATTACGAGGCGCATGACGCGCTGCTGTGTATCGCCGGCGGGCGGCTGATCGCCGAGACCGATCGCGTGCAGCTCACGCCCGATCACCGCTTCAAGACCCGCGCCGAGATGGCGGTGCTGTTCGCCGACATTCCGGAGGCGTTGGCCTCGACGGTGGAGATCGCCGAGCGCTGCTCGTTCCGCCCGATGACGCGCAAGCCGATCCTGCCGTTCTTCACGGTCGGCGCCGCCGCAAGCTCGGATGCCGCCGCGGTCGAAGCGGCAGAATTGAAGCGGCAGGCGGAGGAGGGGCTTGCCAACCGCCTGCGCGTGCACGGCCTCTCGCAGGGGACGACGGACGAGGACTACAGCAAGCGCCTGGCGTTCGAACTCGACGTCATCATGCGCATGAAGTACGCGGGCTACTTCCTGATCGTGTCGGACTTCATCAAATGGGCGAAGGGCCAGGGCATTCCGGTCGGGCCAGGCCGCGGCTCCGGCGCAGGCTCGCTGGTGGCCTGGGCGCTGACCATCACCGATCTCGATCCGATCAAGTTCGGCCTGCTGTTCGAGCGCTTCCTCAATCCGGAGCGCGTCTCGATGCCGGACTTCGACATCGACTTCTGCCAGGATCGCCGCGGCGAGGTGATCAAGTACGTGCAGGAGCGCTACGGCCGCGATCAGGTCGCGCAGATCATCACCTTCGGAACGCTGCAGGCGCGTGGCGTGCTGCGCGACGTCGGTCGCGTGTTGCAAATGCCCTACGGCCAGGTCGACAAGCTGACCAAGCTGGTGCCGCAGAATCCCGCCGCACCGGTGACGCTGGCGGCCGCGATCGAGAGCGAGCCGAAGCTTCAGGCGTTTCGCGACGAAGACCCGGTGGTCGCGCGTGCCTTCGACATCGCGCAGCGCCTCGAAGGCCTGACCCGCCATGCCTCGACGCACGCGGCCGGCATCGTGATCGGCGATCGCCCCTTGAGCGAGCTCGTGCCGATGTACCGCGATCCCAAGTCGGACATGCCGGTGACCCAGTTCAACATGAAATGGGTCGAGCCGGCGGGCCTCGTGAAGTTCGACTTCCTCGGCCTGAAGACGCTGACCGTGCTCGACGTCGCGATCAAGCTGCTCAAGCCGCGCAACATCCACGTCGATCTCGCCACGCTGCCGATCGACGATGCCGAGAGCTACCAGATGCTGGCGCGCGGCGACGTGGTCGGCGTGTTCCAGGTTGAAAGCCAGGGCATGCGGCGCGCGCTGATCGACATGCGCCCCGACCGTTTCGAGGACATCATCGCGCTGGTCGCGCTGTATCGCCCGGGTCCGATGGCGAACATCCCGACCTATTGCGCGCGCAAGCACGGCGACGAGGAGCCGGAATATCTCCACCCCGTGCTGGAGCAGATTCTCAAGGAGACCTTCGGCGTCATCATCTACCAGGAACAGGTGATGCAGATCGCGCAGGTGATGTCGGGCTATTCGCTCGGCGACGCCGACCTGCTCCGCCGCGCCATGGGCAAGAAGATCCGCGCCGAGATGGACAAGCAGCGCGACATCTTCGTCGCGGGCGCGGTGAAGAACGGCGTGCCGAAGGGGCAGGCCGAGACCATCTTCGAGCTGCTCGCCAAATTCGCCGACTACGGCTTCAACAAGAGCCACGCGGCGGCTTATGCGTTGGTGTCCTACCACACCGCCTACATGAAGGCGCATTATCCGGTCGAGTTCATCGCGGCGTCGATGACGCTGGACCTGAACAATACCGACAAGCTCTCCGAATTCCGCGCCGAGGCGCAGCGCCTCGGCATCAAGGTCGAGCCGCCGAACATCAACCGGTCCGGCGCGACCTTCGAGGTCGGCGACAAGACCATCTACTATGCGCTCGCCGCCCTGAAGGGCGTCGGCATCCAGGCCATCGACCAGATCATCGAGGAGCGCGCCAGGCGGGGACTGTTCACCTCGCTCGCCGACTTCGCCGCGCGGGTCAATCCGCGTGCGATCAACAAGCGCATCATCGAGAGTCTCGCGGCCGCCGGCGCCTTCGACACGCTGGAGCCGAATCGCGCCCGCGTGTTCGCCGGTGCGGATGCCGTGCTCGCCGCCTGTCAGCGTTCCCATGAAGCGGCGACCGTCGGGCAGAACGACATGTTCGGCGGCGCCGCCGACGCGCCGACGATCATGCTGCCGCAGGTCGAGCCGTGGCTGCCGGCCGAAAAGCTTCGCCGCGAATACGACGCCGTCGGCTTCTTCCTGTCCGGCCACCCGCTCGACGATTACGCCACCGTGCTGAAGCGGCTGCGGGTGCAGAGCTGGGCCGAATTCTCGCGGGCGGTGAAGACCGGCGCGACCGCCGGCAAGGTCGCCGCCACCGTGGTGTCGCGCATGGAGCGGCGCACCAAGACCGGCAACAAGATGGGCATCATGGGCCTGTCCGATCCGACCGGCCATTTCGAGGCGGTGCTGTTTTCCGAGGGCCTCGCGCAATATCGCGACGTGCTGGAGCCCGGTGCCGCCGTGCTGCTCCAGCTCGGGGCCGAGCTTCAGGGGAGGACGTCCGCGCCCGCGTGCTGCACGCCGAGCCGCTGGATGACGCCGCCGCCAAGACGCAGAAGGGCCTGCGCATCTTCGTGCGCGATACCAAGCCGCTGGACTCGATCGCCAAGCGATTGGCCGGACCCGACATGGCGGCCTCGAACGGCGCCGCGCCGAAGACCGCCAGTCCCGGCCTCGCGCCGCGCTCCAACGGCGATGGCGAGGTTTCGCTGGTGATGATGCTCGACCTCGAGACCGAAGTGGAGATGAAGCTGCCCGGCCGCTTCAAGGTCTCGCCGCAGATCGCGGGTGCGATCAAGGCCGTCGCGGGCGTGGTGGACGTGCAGCAGCTCTAAAGCGCGACAAGATCTGGATGAATCGTCGTACTCGGGTCTTGCGCGAACACGACCTCTCTGTAAGGCCGCTGACGACTTCCTGATGCTCCGGCAGCCGATCTCGAAGATTTGCAGGCGGGCGCAGGCCGGTGCAGTTTCGCGCCGCAGCAATCATAAGATGCATGGGGCGTTTTTTGTGATTTTTTCACATTGGCGTACCTATCATTGCGACGCTTCCATTCATTCCACACCGGGAAACGTCATATGTGCGATAAGTGCTCTGGAGCTCGGCTCGAAGAATCTCTGCACCAAAACATCGTGCCGTCGCGACGGTCCGCGATGTTGTTCGGCGCCGCTGCGTTTGGCATGGCCATCGCTGGCGGAGCTTTCGCAAACGGCGCCTTGGCAAAGGGAACGAAGCAGCCTCCTAAGCCTGATAACGTGCTGTCGCCGGACGCATCGCTGAAGCGGCTGATGGAGGGCAATGAGCGCTACGTCTCGGGCGTGTCGCGGCGCCATGACTTCAAGCACGAGCGCGAGGCCCTGGTCGGTGGACAGAATCCGTTCGCGGCCGTGCTGAGTTGCGCCGACTCGCGCATCGCGCCGGAATATGCCTTCGACACCGGTCGCGGCGATCTGTTTGTCTGCCGCGTCGCCGGAAACTTTGCCGGCACCGAGACCGTCGCCAGCATGGAGTACGCGGTCGCCGTGCTCAAGACGCCGCTGATCCTCGTGCTCGGCCACGATGCCTGCGGCGCGGTCGATGCGACGCTGAAGGCGATCAAGGACAATAGTACTCCGCCCGGCCACATTCCAACACTGATCGATGCAATCGCGCCCGCCGCCAAGGCCGCGATGCAGCAGGGCGGTGACGTCCTCAACAAGGCGATCCGGCAGAACGTGGTCGACAACATCGCCAAGCTGAAGACCGCCGCGCCGATCCTCAACGCGGCCGCGGAGCAGGGCAAGCTGAAGGTCGTCGGCGGCATCTATCGGCTATCGACGGGGGCAGTCGATCTGATCGCGGAGAGCTGACCGGGCAGGAGCCTCGCGCCGCAATATCGCGAGGCTTACACGGGCCTGACGCCGGGTTTGGTCGGCGGCCATGCCGCCGCCTCAATCCCTGCTTTTCGTTCAAGAGCCATTCAGCCGGCCGCATGTCTCATGTACGGTGGCAGCTCAACAACGAAAGCGGGCAAGCAAGCCATGCGTGGAACGCTCAGAATCTTCATCCGCCTTCTCCTGCCCATCGTGGTGGTCGCCGCGGGCGCGCTCGGCCCGGCACGCGCGCAGCAGCAGGAAAAGCGCATCGCGCTCGTGGTCGGAAACGGCGCCTATGCCAAGTCGCCGCTGGCGACGACCGCGAACGATGCCGGGCTGATCGCGCAGACGCTGCAAGCGGCGGGCTTCGACGTCGTCGGCGCGCGCGATCTCGACGGCGACACGATGCGCAAGAGTTTTCGCGATTTCATCCAGAAGGCGCAGGCCTCGGGACCCGGCACGGTCGCGATGGTCTATCTCGCCGGATACGGCGTACAGCTTGCCGGCGAGAACTATTTCATCCCGGTCGATTCCAACATCACCCGCGATACCGATGTTCCGACCGAAGGCCTGCGCGTCAGCGACTATCTGCGTCAGCTCGCTGCCATTCCGCTCAAGGCCAACATCGTCGTGCTCGACGCCGCACGGGCGCAACCCTTCATCGAGGGCGGCCAGCCGATCGCGAGCGGGCTGGCGCTGGTCGAGCCTGATCCGAACATGCTGATCGCCTTCAATGCTGCGCCCGGCACCGTGGCACCGGAGGAGCCCGGGCCTTACGGCATCTATGCGCAGTCGCTCGCGGAGATGATCCGCACCGGTGGCCTGCCGCTGCCCGAGGTGTTCGATCGCCTGCGCCTGCGCGTCAACGAGGCCAGCAAGGGTGCGCAGGTGCCGTGGAACGAGCAGAAGATCTCCGTGCCATTCTCGTTCTTCGAGCGTGGACCCGACGCCCCGCCGCCGCAGACCGCGCCGGACCAGGTCGCGGCGACCCGTAACAAGCCTATTCGCGATCTCGGTGCGCAGGATGCCTACGCGGCCGTGCTCGAGCGTGACACGCTGCCGGCCTATGAGGAGTTTCTCGCGGCCTATCCGAATGACCCGATGTCGAAGCGGGTGATGGCGATCGTCGCGGCGCGCCGCGAGGCGATCACCTGGCGGCGGACCTATCGAAACGACACGCCGGAAGCCTATTGGTCCTATCTGCGCCGCTATCCGCGTGGGCCCCATGCGGGTGACGCGCGCCGGCGCCTCGCGATCCTCACGGCGCCGGTCGAGCCGCCGCCGAGCTTCGCGATGATCGACTATGACGTGCCGCCTCCACCGCCGGAGGAGATCGTCTATGTCGACCGTCCGGTGCTGCTGTTCGGCGATCCCGTGTTCGGCTTCGCGCCGCCGCCGCCGCCGCCGGTCTACTATTTGCCGCCGCCGCCGCCGGATTTCGTCGTGCTCGAGCCGCCGCTGCCGGTGGTCGGCCTGTTCGTGCTGCCGCAGCCGATGTTCGTGCCGATCCCGGTGTTCGTCAGACCGCCGATCTACGTCGCGCCGCCGCCGAACAACCTCATTTACCGGAACATCCATAACACCACCGTCATCAACACCGTGATCAACCGGCCGCCGATGCCGCCGCCGCCGGGCGCGGGGCCCGGCGGTCGACCTGGACCTGGCGCTGGACCGGGAGTCTTGCGCCGGCTGTTGCCGGCCGCGCCAACCCGGTCGGTCCAGCCGTGCCGCAGGCGGTCGCGCAGCGCGCGGCCCTGATCCAGCAGGGCAAGGCGCCGATGCCGCCGAGCGCGACGATGCAGCCGACGGCGAGGCCCGGGACTCCGCCGGCGACGCCGGCCAATGTCGCGCCAAATGCAGGACCGGGCGCGAGACCAGGTGCCGTACCGAATGCCGTCCCCGGCGCTGCATCGACCGCTGCGCCGCCGACCAGGTTGCCCCAGGCCAATACGCTGCCGGTTCCCGGAGCCCATGGTGGCCCGCCGGCGCCGCCAGCGGGGGCAGGGACCCCGCCGGGCGGTCGGCCCGCGCCGACGTCGAACTTACCCGGCGGGCCGCTGCATCCGGGTGTGCCGACCACTGCGGCGCCAGGCACGACACCGCCCGGTCGCCCCGGTGTGCCAACGGCTGCCGCTCCGGCGACGGCTGCGCCCACCGTCACAAATCCGGCCGTTGCACCCGGCCAGATGCCGAAGCCGCCAGTGGCACAGACACCGCCCGCTGCGGGCGCGCCGGGCACGCCGCCCGGCGGCATCGCGGGACGGCCGGTTGTCCCGCTGCCCTCGGCAGCTCGCGAGCCAGCCAGGCCACAAAATCTGCCGTCGGCTGCTCCAGCTCAGGCGTCCCGGCCATCGCCATCGCCACCATCACGGCCTCAGGCCGTGGCGAGGCCGACCGCTCCGCCGCCGCAGATGACCCGGCCCGCACCGCCGCCGCGTGTGGCATCGCCTCCGCCGGTCCGGGCGGCTCCGCCCGTGGCCGTAGCACGGCCTGCGCCGCCACCGATGGCGCGGCCCGCGCCCCCGCCGCAGATGGCTCGGCCGGCACCGCCGCCGCCGGTCGCCCGGCCGGCACCGCCACCGCCGCCCCGGATGGCTGTCGCGCCCCCGCCGCGCCCGGCGCCACCCCCACCGCGTCCCGCGGCGCCGCCGCCTGCTGCGAAGAAATGCCCGCCGAACCAGCCGAGGTGCTAGCGGAGGGCGGCAATCGTGGAATGGGCCTTCGGCGGGCGAAAACCGCCCCTGAAGGCCCTTATTTCCTTGCTTCTGGCCGAAATGACGCTATACAGCGCGCCATCTCACACGGAAACATGGCTCACAAGGCCGTCCGGTGGCAGCCGGGGCGAGAACGCTCCGTTTTGCTCACACGTTTCCGGAGGAACCAACCGGAGAATTAGAACGATGGCACTACCCGATTTCACTATGCGTCAGCTGCTCGAAGCCGGCGTGCACTTTGGTCACCAGTCTCACCGCTGGAATCCGAAAATGGCTCCGTTCATTTTCGGCGCTCGCAACAACATCCACATCGTCGACCTCGCGCAGACCGTGCCGCTGCTGCACACCGCCTTGCAGGCGGTCAGCGACACCGTCGCCAAGGGCGGCCGCATCCTGTTCGTCGGCACCAAGCGCCAGGCGCAGGACGGCGTCGCGGACGCTGCCAAGCGCTGCGCGCAGTATTTCGTCAATTCGCGCTGGCTCGGCGGCACGCTGACCAACTGGAAGACGATCTCGGCCTCGATCAAGCGCCTGCGTCATCTCGACGAGGTGCTCGCGGGCGGCGAAGCCAATTCCTACACGAAGAAGGAGCGCCTGACGCTTCAGCGAGAGCGCGACAAGCTCGATCGCTCGCTCGGCGGAATCAAGGACATGGGCGGTCTGCCCGACCTGATCTTCGTGATCGACACCAACAAGGAAGACATCGCGATCCAGGAAGCCCAGCGGCTCAACATCCCGGTCGCCGCGATCGTCGACACCAATTCCGATCCGAAGGGCATCACCTATGTGGTGCCGGGGAATGACGACGCCGGCCGCGCCATCTCGCTGTATTGCGACCTGATCGCCCGTGCGGCGATCGACGGCATCTCGCGCGCTCAGGGCGATTCGGGCATCGACGTCGGTGCCTCGACCCGTCCGCTCGTCGAAGACCTCCCCGCGGCCTCCTCGAGCGGCTTCCAGGGCCTCGCAGGTCCCCGCGGCACCGCCGACGACCTGAAGAAGCTCCCGGGCGTCTCGGGCGCGATCGAGAAGAAGTTCAACGACCTCGGTATCTTCCACTTCTGGCAGCTCGCCGAGCTCGACCACGATACCGCGCACAAGATCGGCGAAGAAGTCGGTCTGCCGAGCCGTGCGGACGCCTGGGTCGCAAAGGCCAAGGCGCTGACCGCGGAAGCGGAATAGTCAAAACGAGCGATGGGTTGGCCGGACAGGCTCCGGCCACCATTTCATTCAGTTGACGCGAATTCCTGAGATGGACCGCGGCGGGGGCAATTGGATGCCGCGCCGCGGCGAACCGGCAGGCAAAAAGGATTTCAACGATGGCAACGATCACAGCTGCGATGGTCAAGGATCTGCGCGAGTCGACCGGCGCGGGCATGATGGACTGCAAGGCCGCGCTCACCGAGACCGCTGGCGACATGGAAGCGGCGCAGGACTGGCTCCGCAAGAAGGGCCTGTCCAAGGCCGCCAAGAAGTCGGGCCGTGTCGCGGCCGAGGGTCTGATCGGCGCGCTCACCAAGGGCAACAAGGGCGTCGTGGTCGAGGTCAACTCCGAGACCGACTTCGTCGCGCGCAACGGTCAGTTCCAGGGCCTGGTCAAGATGATCGCTCAGGTTGCCTTCGATGTCGGCGCCGATGTCGAGAAGATCAAGGCCGCCAAGGTCGGCGACGTCACGGTGGAAGCCGCGATCAATGATGCGATCGCCACCATCGGCGAGAACATGTCGCTGCGCCGCGCTGCTGCCCTCGAAGTGAGCCAGGGCGTGGTGTCGAGCTACGTCCACGGCGCGGTCGTCGAGGGCGCCGGCAAGATGGGCGTGATCGTCGCGCTGGAATCGCCGGGCAAGGCTGACGAGCTCGCTACGCTCGGCCGCCAGATCGCGATGCATATCGCCGCCACCAACCCGCTCGCGCTCGATCCGACCGGCCTCGATCCGGCGGTCGTGAAGCGCGAGAAGGACGTGCTCGCCGACAAATATCGCCAGCAGGGCAAGCCGGAGAACGTGATCGAGAAGATCGTCGAGTCCGGCCTCAAGACCTACTACAAGGAAGTCTGCCTGCTCGAGCAGGCCTTCATCCACGACACCGGCAAGTCGGTGGCGCAGGCGGTGAAGGAAGCCGAAGGCAAGGTCGGCGGCGCCATCAAGATCGCGGGCTTCGTGCGGTATGCTCTCGGCGAGGGAATCGAGAAGCAGGAAAGCGACTTCGCAGCAGAGGTCGCGGCGGCCAGCGGCAAGAAGTAAGCGCCGGAACGTTCCTTCCGGCGTGCCGCCGGAAGCGGCGCCCGGACGAGGAAAGTGCTCATGACTGATCCGGCTTACCGTCGCGTGGTGATCAAGCTGTCCGGCGAATATCTCGCGGGACAGCAGGGTTTCGGCATCGATCAGCCGACTGTGGACCGGGTCGCGGACGATCTGATCGCCGCCCGTCATCTCGGCACCGAGGTTGCGGTGGTGATCGGCGGCGGCAATATCGTGCGCGGTGTCGAGGTATCGGCCCGCGGCGTGTCGCGTCCGACCGGCGACACCATGGGCATGCTCGCCACCATGATGAACTGCCTCGCGCTGGAATCGGCGATCGAGCGCAAGGGCACGCCGGCGCGCACGCTGTCGGCCTTCGTCATGCCCGAGATTTCCGAGCTGTTTACCCGCACCGCGGCGCACAAATACCTTGCCGAGGGCCGGATCGTGCTTCTCGGAGGCGGAACCGGCAATCCGTTCTTCACCACCGATACGACCGCGGTGCTGCGCGCCGCCGAGATTGGCGCCCAGGCGGTGCTGAAGGCGACCAATGTCGATGGCGTCTACTCGGCCGACCCGAAGAAGGATCCGACCGCGACGCGGTTCGACCGGCTGACGCATTCGCAGGCGATCGAGGGCGGCTACAAGGTGATGGATGCGACCGCCTTCGCACTTGCCCGCGAGACGTCGCTGCCTATCATCGTGTTCTCGATCGCAGAGCCGGGTTCGATCGGCGCGATTCTGCGTGGCGGCGGCCACGGAACCATCGTCGCCGGCTGACGGCTTATCTGGCGCGCCCCAAAGGGAGGGGCGCGGGAGAGGTCGCCGGGATTTTGAAGGAGAAACGTGATGGCTACGGCTAATTTCGACCTCAACGAAGTGAAGCGCCGCATGCAGGGCGCCGTTCAGTCGCTCAAGCACGAGCTCGGCGGCCTGCGCACGGGGCGCGCGTCCGGCTCGATGCTCGACCCCGTGCAGGTCGAGGCTTACGGCAGCCACATGCCGCTCAACCAGCTTGCGACCGTCAGCGTCCCGGAGCCGCGCATGATCTCGGTGCAGGTCTGGGACAAATCGATGGTCAAGGCGGTGGAGAAGGCGATCGTCGATTCCAATCTCGGCCTGTCGCCGGCGACCGAGGGCCAGGTGCTGCGCCTGCGCATTCCCGAACTCAACGAGGAGCGTCGCAAGGAACTCGTCAAGGTCGCGCACAAATACGCGGAAGCCGCCAAGGTCGCCGTGCGTCACGTCCGCCGCGACGGTCTCGATGTTCTCAAAAAGCTCGAGAAGAACCACGAGATGTCCGAGGACGACCAGAAGCGTCATGCCGACGAGGTGCAGAAGGCGACCGACGGCACCATCACCGAGGTCGATCAGCTGCTGGCCGCCAAGGAAAAGAAATTCTCACCGTCTAAGGCTGCCTCCATGTCCAACGCCGCTGCGCCTGCCACCGAAGGACCCGACCGGTCCGACGCGCCTGCGCATGTCGCCATCATCATGGATGGCAACGGGCGTTGGGCGGCTGCGCGCGGTTTGCCGCGTGCGGAGGGCCATCGCCGCGGCGTCGAGGCGTTGCGCCGCGTGGTGCGCGCCTCGCATGAGCTCGGCATCCGCTACCTCACCATCTTCTCCTTCTCGTCGGAGAATTGGTCGCGCCCGGCGACCGAGATCGGCGATCTCTTCGGCCTTTTGCGGCGCTTCATCCGCAACGACCTGGCAAGCCTGCATCGCGACGGCGTCAGGGTCCGTATCATCGGCGAGCGAGACGGGCTGGAGGGCGACATCTGCGCGCTGCTCAATGAGGCCGAGGAACTGACGCGCGACAACACGCGTCTCACGCTCGTCGTCGCGTTCAACTACGGCTCGCGGCACGAGATCGCGAAAGCGGCGCAGAAGCTCGCGCGCGAAGTCGCAGAGGGCAAGCGCGATCCTGCCACGATCGACGCCGAGACTCTCGGGGCCCATCTCGATGCGCCCGACATTCCAGATCCCGATCTCATCATCCGCACCAGCGGCGAGCAGCGCCTGTCCAACTTCCTGATGTGGCAGGCCGCCTATAGCGAACTCGTCTTCGTGCCGATCCACTGGCCCGATTTCGACAAGGCGGCGCTGGAAGGCGCGATCGCCGAATTCGCCAGGCGCGAGCGCCGTTTCGGCGGTCTCGTCGCGAAAACCGCCTCGTGAGCGAACACGACGCGGCACCGGCGCGCTCGCAGCCGGCCCCGAGCAATCTCGTGATGCGGGTCCTCGCAGCCCTGGTGCTGGCGCCGCTGACCATTGCGGTCGCGTATGTCGGTGGATGGCTCTGGGCGCTGCTCGTCACCCTGGTGTCGATCGGGCTGTTCGCGGAATGGCTGATGGTGGTGGGCGCCGGCTCAGCCGCGCTGACCGGGGCAGGGACGATCACCATTGCCATGATGGGGGCCTGCGTCGCCTTCGGCGCGCTCAAGACCGCGATCATCGTTGGCTGCGTCGGCGGCGCGATCGTGACGCTGATCGCGCGCGGCAAGTTTGTCTGGGCCGCGACGGGGTTCGCCTATGCCGCGGCGGCGCTGCTGGCTTCGATCCTGGTGCGGAAGGACCTCGTCAACGGCTTCTCAGCGCTGATGTTCGTCCTGCTCGTGGTGTGGGCGACCGACATCGGCGGCTATTTCGCCGGCCGCAGCATTGGCGGACCGAAACTATGGCCGCGCGTGAGCCCGAAGAAGACCTGGGCCGGCGCGCTCGGCGGCTTCGTGGCGAGCCTGGCGGTGGCGGGCGGCTTTGCGGCCTGCGGGCTCGGGAAGGCGGTTCCACTGCTGCTCGTCAGCGCCATCCTGTCGGTGGTCTCGGCCTTGGGCGACCTGTTCGAATCCGCGGTGAAGCGGCGCTTCGATGTCAAGGATTCCAGTCACTTGATTCCCGGCCATGGCGGTCTCATGGACCGTCTGGACGGTTTTGTCGCCGCCATCCTGATGGCATGGATTATCGGCTTCCTCCGCCATGGTGTGCATAGCGCTGGAAGCGGTCTTATGGTTTGGTGAGAATATGAGCGCGGTCCCATTGCGTAACAACAAGGCTGCGGCGTCCGCCGTCCGCAGCGTCACGGTTCTCGGCGCCACCGGCTCGATCGGCGACAGCACGATGGATCTGCTGCGCGCCTCTCCCGAGCGCTACCGGGTCGAAGCCCTGACGGCGAACAGCAATGTCGAGGCGTTGGCAAAGCTCGCCAGGGAATTCTCAGCGCGTTTCGTCGCGATCGCCGACACCTCCAAGCTTGCCGAGCTGAAGGCTGCATTGGCGGGCACAAGCACCGAATGCGGCGCCGGCGAAAGCGCGGTGATCGAAGCCGGCGCGCGTCCGGCCGACTGGGTGATGGCGGCCGTCAGCGGCGCTGCCGGACTGAAGCCAGCATTGGCTGCGGTCGATCGCGGCGCGCATGTCGCGCTGGCCAACAAGGAATGCCTCGTTTGCGCCGGCGATTTCTTCATGCAGCGCGCAGCGAAAGCGGGCGCCTGCATCCTGCCGGCCGATTCCGAACACAATGCGCTGTTCCAGGCGCTCGCCTCGGGCAATCGTGACGAACTCGTTCGCGTCATCATCACGGCATCCGGCGGCCCGTTCCGCACCTGGAAACCTGCCGACATCGAGCAGGCTACGCTGGCCCAGGCGCTGAAGCATCCGAACTGGAGCATGGGCCAGAAGATCACGATCGATTCCGCCTCGATGATGAACAAGGGCCTCGAAGTGATCGAGGCGTCCTACCTGTTCGCGCTGAGCCCGGACGAGATCGACGTGCTGGTTCATCCGCAGTCGATCATCCACGGCATGGTGGAGTTCTCGGACTGTTCGGTCGTGGCCCAGCTCGGCGCCCCCGACATGCGTACGCCGATCGCGCACTGCCTGGGCTGGCCGGACCGGATCAAGGGACCGGCGGCCAAGCTGGATCTCGCCAAGATCGGGCAGCTGACGTTCGAAGCACCGGATTTCGAGCGCTTTCCCGGGCTGCGCCTCGCCTTCGATGCGCTGCGGACCGGGAAGGGGGCGACCACCGTCTACAACGCCGCCAACGAGGTTGCGGTCGCAGCCTTCATTGCCGGCAAGATCCGGTTCGGCGCGATCGCGCGGCTGGTCGAGGCGACGCTGGACGACTGGATCCGGGGCGGGAACCAGACCCCGCTGACGTCAGCCGACGATGCAATCTCTGTTGACCATGTTGCGCGAAATAGAGCTGCCGCCCTATTGCCTCAAATTGCCTTAAAGGCATCCTAGATGGTTCGGGGCCAGGGCCTAGCGGCGCTGGATGAGGGAATTCGATGATCGACTTTTTCGTCCATAGTTTCAATACGTTGAGCCATGGGCTCCTCGGCTACGCAGTTCCCTTCCTGTTCGTCCTGACGATCGTCGTGTTCTTCCATGAGCTCGGCCATTTCCTGGTCGCGCGCTGGGCTGGCGTTCGTGTCTTAACCTTTTCGCTCGGTTTCGGACCTGAGCTGGTCGGTTTCAACGACCGCCATGGCACCCGCTGGAAGATCTCGGCGATCCCGCTCGGCGGCTACGTCAAGTTCTTCGGGGACGAGAGCGAGGCCTCGACGCCGTCGTCCCAGACGCTCGCGGCCATGACGGCCGAGGAGCGCGCCGGCAGCTTCCACCACAAGAAGGTCGGCCCGCGTGCCGCCATCGTCGCGGCCGGACCGATCGCCAATTTCATCCTGGGCGCGCTGATCTTCGCCGGCATGGCGCTGTACTACGGCAAGCCGAGCACGATCGCGCGCGTCGATGGTGTCGTGGCCGACGGCGCGGCGGCTGCGGCCGGCTTCAAGATCGGCGACGTCGTGGTGCAGATCGATGGCAAGCCGATCGAGAGCTTTGCCGACATGCAGCGAATCGTTGCGATGAATGCCGGTTCAGCGCTTGCCTTCCAGGTCAAGCGGGACGGCGCCATCGTGGCGCTGACCGCGACGCCGGCGCTGCTGGAGCGCAAGGATCCCTTCGGCAACAGCCACCGTCTCGGCGTGCTCGGCGTCGAGCACAAGGCTCAGGCCGGCGAGGCCTCGACCACGCCGGTCGGCGTCGGCGAGGCGCTCAAGATCGGGGTCGAGCAGGTCTGGTTCATCATCACCAGCACCTTCAAGTTCCTGGGCTCGCTGTTCGTCGGACAGGGCAATCCCAACGAGGTCAGCGGCGTGCTCGGCATCGCCAAGATGTCGGGGCAAGCGGCCAGCGCCGGGTTCCAGTTCGTGATCAATCTGTGCGCGGTGCTGTCGGTGTCGATCGGCCTGCTGAATCTGTTCCCGATTCCGCTGCTCGATGGCGGTCACCTCATGTTCTATGCGGCCGAGCTGGTCCGCGGCCGCCCCTTGTCCGAGCGGACCCAGGAGATGGGATTCCGGATCGGGCTCGGTCTGGTGCTGATGCTGATGGTGTTCGCCACCTATAACGACATCCTGCGGATGGCGGCGTCCTGATAGGGGCTTTTTGTGGCGTTGCTGATCAGCAACGTCTTGGAATGAAATTGAAATTACGGTGTCTGCTGCCGTTTGCGGCACCGAGGAAATTGGCTACAAGCGGCTTCGAACTTGGGGAATCTCCCGGACCGGCGTTGGGGTTGGGTCTGGTACTGATAAGGGCGCGTTGCGCAATGAAGTTTGGACTGCGACTCCGGGGTGGCTTGCTCGCAACCCTGATCATGTTCGGCGCGCCGGTGCTTGCCCCGGTTGGGGCTGCTTTCGTGTCTTCGTCTGCGCTTGCTCAGACCGTCCAGTCGATTTCCGTCGAAGGAAATCGCCGTGTCGAGGTGGAGACCATCCGCTCCTATTTCAAACCGGGCCCGGGTGGCCGCCTGGATCAGGGCGCCGTCGATGACGGCCTGAAGGCGTTGATCGAGACCGGCCTGTTCCAGGACGTGCAGATCAACCGTGGCGCCGGTGGTCAGATCATCGTCTCCGTGGTGGAAAACCCGGTGATCGGTCGCGTTGCCTTCGAGGGCAACAAGAAGATCAAGGACGAGCAGCTCACCACCGAGGTCCAGTCCAAGGCGCGCGGCACCTTCTCCCGCGCCATGGTGCAGTCCGACACGCTGCGAATCGCCGAGATCTACCGCCGGTCCGGCCGCTACGACGTGCGCGTCACGCCTGAAGTGATCGAGCAGCCGAACAATCGCGTCGACCTGATCTTCACGGTCGAAGAGGGCTCCAAGACCGGGGTCAAGTCGATCGAGTTCGTCGGCAACAACGCGTTCTCGTCCTACCGCCTGCGCGACATCATCAAGACCCACGAATCGAACCTGTTGAGCTTCCTCGCCAGCAACGACATCTATGATCCGGATCGCGTCGAAGCCGACCGCGACCTGATCCGCCGCTTCTACCTCAAGAACGGTTTTGCCGACGTCCAGGTGGTGGCCGCGCTCACCGAATACGATCCGGAGAAGAAGGGCTTCAACGTTACCTTCAAGATCGAGGAAGGCTCGCAGTACCGCGTCGGCACCGTCGACTTCCGCTCCAGCATTCCGAACTTCGATCCGACCTCGATGCGCGCCTATTCGCGCGTCAATGTCGGTGCGCTCTACAACGTCGAATCGGTCGAGAAATCGGTCGAGGAGATGCAGATCGAGGCGTCGCGTCGCGGCTTTGCCTTCGCCGTGGTCCGCCCCGGCGGCGACCGCAACTTCGAGGCGCACACCGTCTCCGTCGTGTTCAACATCGACGAGGGCCCGCGCACCTATATCGAGCGCATCAATATCCGCGGCAACACCCGCACGCGCGACTACGTGATCCGCCGCGAGTTCGACATCTCCGAGGGCGATGCCTACAACCGTGCGCTGGTCGACCGTGCCGAGCGCCGCCTGAAGAACCTCGACTATTTCAAGACCGTGAAGATCACGACCGAGCCCGGCTCCTCCAGCGACCGCGTGGTCCTGGTCGTCGACCTCGAAGAGAAGTCGACCGGCGATTTCTCGGTCTCGGGCGGTTACTCCACGACCGACGGTGCGCTGGCCGAAGTCTCTGTCTCCGAGCGCAACCTGCTCGGCCGGGGCCTGTTCGCCAAGGCGTCGGTGACCTACGGCCAGTATGCCCGCGGCTATTCGCTGTCGTTCGTCGAGCCGTACCTGCTCGACTACCGCGTCGCGCTCGGTCTCGACCTCTATCAGCGCCAGCAGCTCTCCAACAGCTACATCTCCTACGGCACCAAGACGCTGGGCTTCAGCCCGCGCCTCGGCTTCTCCTTGCGTGAAGATCTGGCGCTCCAGCTGCGTTACTCGATCTACCAGCAGGAAATCCAGCTGCCGAGCTATCTGGCGAACTGTAACAACAACCAGTTCCTGGCAGATGGCGTGACGCCGAATCCGGCCTTCAATCCAAGCCCGGCATTCTCGAATGCGACAGGTATTCCGCTGAATGCAGGGACCAACGGCCTCGGCTGCTACAGCGATGGCGAAGCCTCGCTGCCGGTGCGCAAGGAGCTTGCCAACGGCAAGACGTTGACCTCGGCGCTCGGCTACACGCTGACCTACAACACGCTGGACAACAACAAGAACCCCACCGACGGTCTGCTGGTCGACTTCCGTCAGGATTTCGCCGGCGTCGGCGGCGACGTCTCCTATCTGAAGTCCGTGGTCGATGCGAAGTACTATGCTCCGCTGGTCTCGGACATCGTCGGTCTCGTCCGCGTCCAAGGCGGCATGCTGAACAAGATCGGCAGCCAGGATCTGCGTATGCTCGATCACTTCCAGATGGGCCCGAACCTGGTCCGCGGCTTTGCCCCGAACGGCATCGGTCCGCGCGATTTGAATCCCTACGGCACGCAGGACGCGCTTGGCGGCACCAAATATTGGGGCGCTTCGCTCGAATTGCAGATGCCGTTCTGGTTCCTGCCGAAGGAAGTGGGCTTGAAGGGCGCGGTCTACGCCGACGCCGGCGGCCTGTTCGACTACCAGGGCCCGACGACGTGGTCGGTGACCAACGAAATGACCACGACGAAGAATTCGAATTGCGTCGGGTCGACCGTCAACCCTGCGACGCCTGGAACCTGCACCGGCCTCGTGTATGACAACGGCAATGTCGTCCGGTCGTCGGTGGGTGTCGGCCTGATCTGGCAGTCGCCATTTGGACCGCTGCGCTTCGACTACGCCGTGCCGCTCACCAAGGGCAAGTACGACCGTACGCAGGAGTTCAGGTTCGGCGGCGGCACCTCGTTCTAATTCGATCAGCACGGCACGATCCGGACCAGCGGAGCCGGTTTCCGAAAGGGATCGTGCCACTTCAAGAGATGAGGCATGATGCGGCCTGACCGCTTCATGCCGAAGCCGGACCGCGACGGGGTGGAATGGCGCAGCCGACCTTCTTCAAGACACCGCCTGCCTCAGCGCTGGCTGACATCGCCGCGCTGACCAAGGCGCAACTGGTCGATCCCGCGAGGGGCGACCAATTCATCACGGGTCTGGCTTCGCTCGACGAGGCCGGCCCGATGCACCTGACGTTCTTCGACAACCTCAAATATGCCGACGATCTGAAGGCAACCAAGGCCGGTGCTTGCCTGGTGAGCCCGCGCTTCGAGGCGCAGGTGCCCGCGCATGTGGCCGTGCTGCGCGTGGCGCAGCCGTTCCGCGCCTTCGTCGGGATCGCGCGGCAATGGCACGGCGATGCCCTCCGCCCTCAGTCCTGGGTCGGCAATTCAGGCATTGCGCCGTCGGCCATCATCGACCCGTCGGCGCGGCTGGAGGACGACGTCATTGTCGATCCCCTGGCCGTGATCGGCCCGGATGTGGAGATCGGCAGCGGCACCGTGATCGGCGCCGGCGCCGTCATTGGTCCCGGGGTCAAGATCGGCCGGGACTGCAATGTCGGCGCCCGTACGGCCATCCAGTGCGCGCTGATCGGCAATGACGTGCTCATCCACCCCGGCTGCTCAATTGGCCAGGACGGCTATGGCTTCATTTTCTTCGGCCCCGAGGGCCATCTGAAAGTGCCCCAGACCGGCCGCGTGCTGATCCAGAACAATGTGGAAGTCGGCGCCGGCACCACCATCGATCGCGGATCCCTGCGCGACACCGTGATCGGGGAGGGCACCAAAATCGACAATCAGGTCCAGATCGGTCACAATGTGACGATCGGCCGGAATTGCCTGCTCGCCGCCCAGATCGGGCTCGCGGGCAGCCTGACGATCGGCGACAACGTGGCGCTGGGAGCAAAGGTCGGCATCAACAATCACCTCAAGATCGGCGACGGGGCCCAGGTCACCGCGATGAGCGGCGTCAAGGACGACATCCCGCCGAACGGTCGCTGGGGTGGCTTTTTGCCAAGCCGACCAAGCAGTGGTTCAAGGAAATTATCGCGGTGGAGCGCCTGGTACGCGACAGCAAGGCCGATCCGAAGAACGAGGGACGGGAATGACGGCGGAATCACCCATCAAGTTCGAGCTGGTGGATATCAATGCGATCCTCCGGACGTTGCCGCACCGTTTTCCGATGTTGCTGATCGATCGGGTGATCAACATCCGCGCCGACTACAGTGGCATCGGCATCAAGAACGTCACCTTCAACGAGCCGGCCTTCCAGGGGCATTTCCCGGAACGCCCGGTCTATCCCGGCGTGATGATGATCGAAGCGATGGCGCAGACCGCCGGAGTGATCGGCATCACCTCGGTCGAGGGCACGGAGAAGCCGCGCGCGGTGTATTTCCTCACCATCGACAAGTGCAAGTTCCGCAAGCCGGTGCTGCCCGGCGACACCATCGAATATCACATGCGATCGATCGGCCGCCGCAAGGCGATGTGGTGGTTTCACGGCGACGCCAAGGTCAACGGCCAGGTCGTTGCGGAAGCCGACGTCGGCGCCATGCTCACGGACTGAGGCGGCCTCTTACGTCCGGCAGTCGTAGCGGCCGGACACAGCCTCGCGCTTGAGATTCTGCTTGAAGAACCGGCCCATGGACGGAGCGCCCAGCAGGCGCTCGACGATGTCCACCGTCACGCCGCAATAGCGGTCATAGGTGCCGCCAACCGCAACGATGAGGTCCTGCTGCGCGGGGTCGTAGCAGACCCGCTGCAGCACCGTGCTGCGGGTGATGTCGCGGCACTCGAATGTCCCGAGATCGATCAGACGGCGTTCGCCGGTCTCGACCGTCTCGGACACGATCGGTGCGGCTACGAGCTGTGCCAGCAGGATTGCCAGGGCCCTGACCACGATGACTTCAACCTCCACATCAACGCGCTGAAGGGATGCGAGCGTCGGCTCATCCGGCGCCTGAAACAGGCCGATATGATACGTCACTGGACAGATCGGGCAAACTCGCGGTAACCAGCGGAAAACCGAGCTACTTCAACACCTAATCAGACCTTCTTGATGAGTCAGATCGCTTGATGAGTAAGATTGATCCCACGGCACGGGTCGCGGACGGCGCCGTCATCGGCGAGGGCACCGAGATCGGGCCCTATTGCATCATCGGCCCGCATGTCGTGGTCGGCAAGAACTGCAAGCTGATCGGGCATGTGCATATCACGGCGCAAACCACGATCGGCGACGACTGCACCATCTATCCGTTCGCCTCGCTCGGCACGCCGCCGCAGTCGCTCAGCTATCGTGGCGAGCTGACGAAACTCACGATCGGCTCGGGCTGCACCATTCGCGAGTCCGTGACCATGAACGCCGGCACGGTCGCTGGTGGTGGCATCACATCGGTCGGCGATCGCAACTATTTCATGAACTGCAGCCATGTGGGCCATGACTGCCATGTCGGCAACGACGTGATCTTCGCGACGTCGGCGACGCTGGGCGGTCACTGCGAGATCGGCGATTTCGTCTTCATCGGCGGCCTCTCGGCGGTACACCAGTTCACGCGCATCGGCCCACAGGTCATGGTGGGTGGCGTGTGCGGCGTGCGCGACGACATCATTCCGTTCGGGCTGGTCAACGGACAGTACGCGGCGCTTGAGGGCCTCAACATCATCGGCATGAAGCGGCGCAAGTTCACCAAGCAGCGTCTCGCCACCGTGCGTGCATTCTACCAGAAGCTCTTCCACGGGGCCGGCATGTTTGCCGAGCGGTTGCAGGCGGTTCAGCCGCTGGCCGGCGAGGATCCGGCAATTGCCGAGATCCTCGACTTCATCGGCAAGGGCAAGCATCGCCCGCTCTGTCTTCCCGCCATCGCAAAGTGAGACCGGGATGGCCGCGGACGCAACATCGGCGGCTTCTGAGATTTCATCGCCGGTCGGCGTGATCGCCGGGGGCGGCGCGATGCCGTTCGCGGTCGCCGATTCGCTCGCGGCGCACGGCATCACGCCGGTCCTATTCCCGCTGCGCGGCGCCTGCGATCCGGCGCGGGTGGAGGAGTTCCGCCATCGCTGGATCTCGGTCGGCCAGCTCGGCCGCGCCATGCGGCTGTTCCGCGAGGAGGGCTGCCGCGACCTGGTCTTCATCGGCACCCTGGTGCGGCCTTCGCTGACCGAGATCCGGTTCGACGTCACGACGCTGCGGCTGCTCGGCAACGTCATCCGCGCCTTCCGCGGCGGCGACGATCATCTGCTGTCCGGCGTCGGCCGCATCCTCGAGCAGGGCGGCTTTCGCATGGTCGGCATCAAGGACGTCGCACCCGATCTGCTGATGCCCGAGGGCTGCATCAGCCGTGCCTGGCCGAGCGACAACAGCAAGGCGGACATCGAGCGCGGCCGCGCGGTGCTGACCGCGCTCGGTCCGTTCGACATCGGTCAGGCCGCGGTCGTGATCGACGGCCACGTGGTGGCGGTCGAGGACATCGAGGGCACCGACGCGCTGCTGGCGCGCGTGGCGCGCCTGCGCGAGGAGGGCCGCATCCGCGCCGCCACCGGACGGGGCGTGCTGGTGAAGGCGCCGAAGAGTGGTCAGGACCTGCGCTTTGACCTGCCGACGATCGGCCCGCGCACACTCGAGGGCGTCGCCAAGGCCGGCCTTGCCGGAATCGCCGTCGTCGCCGGCAACACCATCGCTGCCGAGCCGCAGGCGATGATCGCGTATGCCGACTCCAAATATCTCTTCGTCATCGGTCTGCCGGCGTGACGCAGACGCGCGATCCCAAGCGGAAGATCTTCCTGATCGCGACGGAGGAATCCGGCGACCGGCTCGGTTCGGCGCTGATGAAGGTGCTGCGCCAGCGCCTCGGCGACGGCGTGCAGTTCGTCGGCGTCGGCGGTCGCACCATGGCGCGCGAGGGGCTCGAGACGCTGTTTCCGATCGAGGAGCTGTCGATCGTCGGTTTCGCCGCGGTGGTGCAGCAACTGCCAAAAATCCTGCGGTTGATCCGCGAGACCGCAGACGCCGTGCTGGAGGCCGCGCCTGACGCGCTCGTCATCATCGACAGTCCCGATTTCACCCATCGCGTCGCCCGCCGCGTGCGCGCGACGAAGCCCGCGATCCCTGTCGTCGATTACGTCTCGCCCTCGGTCTGGGCCTGGCGGCCGGGCAGGGCGCGCGCCATGCTCGGCTATGTCGACCATGTGCTCGGTCTGCTGCCGTTCGAGCCGGCGGAATACCGCAAGCTCGGCGGGCCGCCGTGCAGCTATGTTGGCCATCCCCTGATCGAGCAGCTGCCGTCGCTGCGGCCGAATGCCGAGGAGCAGAAGCGCCGTGATGCCGAGCCGCCTGTGCTGCTGGTGCTGCCCGGCAGCCGCCGCAGCGAGATCAGGCATCACCTCGAAACATTCGGCGCAACACTTGGACGACTCCACGCCGCAGGCCGCGCGTTCGAATTGATGCTGCCGACCATGCCGCACCTCGAAGCCACCATTCGAGAGGGCGTGGCAAACTGGCCGGTCAAGCCGCAGAATCGTGGTCGGCGAGAGCGAGAAACGCGCCGCGTTCCGGATCGCACACGCTGCGCTGGCGAAATCCGGCACGGTGACGCTGGAGCTTGCCCTGGCTGGCATTCCCATGGTGACGGCCTATCGCGTCAGTGCGATCGAAGCCTTCATCCTGCGCCGTGCGGTCAAGGTCTCCTCCGTGATCCTCGCCAATCTCGTGATCGGCAAGGAGGTCATTCCGGAGTTTCTGCAGGAGGACTGCACGCCGGAGAAGCTTGCACCGGCGCTGTCCGAGGTGCTGACGGATTCCACGCTGCGCCGGCAGCAGGTCGAGGCCTTTGCGCAGCTCGATACCATCATGTCGACCGGCAACAGATCGCCGAGCGTGCTCGCTGCCGACATCGTGCTCGCGACGATGCGGAAGGGGCGGCGATAGGCATCTTTCGCTGCCGTTCCGAGACGGTGGGCAGCTTGCGCTTTGCGTACCCTTCAATGCCTACAAACGAAAACGGCGCCATCGCGAGACGGCGCCGCTTCGGAAGCCCTGAGGCTGAACTTACTTCCGGCTTCCGATCTTCACGTAGTCACGCTTGGTGACGCCGGTGTAGAGCTGGCGCGGACGGCCGATCTTCTGCTGAGGATCCTCGATCATCTCGCTCCACTGGCTGATCCAGCCGACGGTGCGGGCGACCGCGAACAGCACGGTGAACATCGACACCGGGAAGCCCATCGCCTTCAGCGTGATGCCCGAATAGAAGTCGACGTTCGGGTACAGCTTGCGGTCGATAAAGTACTGGTCGCTGAGCGCGATGCGCTCCAGCTCGAGCGCCACCTTCAGCATCGGATCGTCGCCATGGCCGGTCTCCTTGAGCACGGCGTGACACATCTTCTGCATGATCTTGGCGCGCGGATCGTAGTTCTTGTAGACGCGGTGACCGAAGCCCATCAGGCGGACTTCGGAGTTCTTGTCCTTCACCTTGGCGATGAACTCGGGGATCTTGTCCACGGTGCCGATCTCGGCGAGCATCGCAAGCGCTGCTTCGTTGGCGCCGCCATGCGCCGGGCCCCAGAGGCAGGCGATGCCGGCGGCGATGCAGGCGAACGGGTTGGCGCCGGAGGAGCCGGCGATGCGCACCGTCGAGGTCGAAGCGTTCTGCTCGTGGTCGGCATGCAGGATGAAGATCTTGTCCAGCGCTTCAGCGAGCACCGGATTCATCTTGTAGTCCTCGCACGGCACGGCGAAGCACATGTGCAGGAAGTTCTCGGCGAACTTGAGCGAGTTCTTCGGGTACACGAAGGGCTGGCCGACGGTGTACTTGTAGGCCATCGCCGCCAGCGTCGGGATCTTCGCGATCATGCGCATGGAAGCGATCATGCGCTGCTTGGGATCGTTGATGTCGGTGCTGTCGTGATAGAACGCGGCGAGCGCGCCGACCGCGGCCACCATTATCGCCATCGGATGGGCGTCGCGGCGGAAGCCCTGGAAGAAGCGGGCCATCTGCTCGTGCACCATCGTGTGATGGATCACGCGGTCGTCGAAATCCTTCTTCTGCGCGGCGGTGGGAAGCTCCCCGAACAGCAGGAGATAGCAGGTCTCGAGGAAGTCGCCGTTCTCGGCGAGCTGCTCGATCGGATAGCCGCGGTATTCCAGCACGCCCGCGTCACCATCGATATAGGTGATCTTGGACTGGCAGCTCGCTGTCGAGGTGAAGCCGGGATCGTAGGTGAACAGGCCGGACTGGCCGTAGAGCTTGCCGATGTCGATGACGTCAGGCCCGACGCTGCCGCTGTGGATCGGAAGATCGTAGTTCTTGTTTCCGACCGTCAGCGTGGCGGTCTTATTGCTTGCTTTTGCGTCCATCAGAGGTCCCCGATGTGTGGTGAAACGGGCCGGACCCGGAAGGCCCCGAAGACATGGTGGGGCAGGCCGGATATTCCAGAAGGTACGGGTGAGATGGGTATATTATTGCTGTGTGCGCTGCAAGATCATGGCAGGCATGGCCTACTTACGTCGTAGACTGATCCTTAAGCCGGCCCAGGCTCTCCTGGCGTCCCAGCACGTCCAAAACCTCGAATATACCAGGCGAGGTAGACCGTCCCGTCAGCGCTGCCCGCAACGGCTGCGCGACCGCGCCGAGCTTGAGACTATTTTCCTCGGCGAAAGCACGCAGCGCGGCTTCGGTGGCGGCGCCGCTCCACGTCACGACTTTCTCCAGCGCGGAATGAAGCTGGCCGATCAGCTTGCGGTTTTCCGCCGTCAGCAGCGCCGCCGCCTTGGGATCGAGCTCCAGCGGGCGGTCGGCGAAGATGAAAGAGGCGCTGTCGATCAGCTCGATCAGCGTCTTGGCGCGCTCCTTCAGGGCCGGCATGGCCTTGAGAAGCTGGGCCCGCGTGCCGTCGTTTAACTTGGCTTTAAGCTCGTCGCGGGCGGGCACCACATGGTCGAGCACGTCCTCGAACATCTTCACGAGTGATTGATCGTCGGCGTGGCGGATGTAGTGACCGTTGAGGTTTTCCAGCTTGGCGAAATCGAAGCGGGCTGCGGCGCGGCCGACGGAGGCGAGGTCGAACGCGGCGATCATCTCCTCGGTCGAGAAGATCTCCTGGTCGCCATGGCTCCAGCCGAGGCGGACGAGGTAGTTGCGCAGCGCCGCCGGCAGGTACCCCATGGCGCGGTAGGCATCGACGCCGAGCGCCCCGTGGCGTTTGGAAAGCTTCGAGCCGTCCGGGCCGTGGATCAGGGGGATGTGGGACATGCTCGGCAGCGCCCAGCCCATCGCATCGTAGATCTGCTTCTGGCGGGCGGCGTTGATCAGATGGTCGTCGCCGCGAATGACATGGGTGACGCCCATGTCGTGGTCGTCCACCACCACCGCGAGCATGTAGGTCGGGTTGCCATCGCCGCGCAGCAGGACGAGATCGTCGAGGTTCTCGTTCTGCCAGACCACGCGGCCCTGGACCTGGTCATCGATCACGGTCTCGCCGGTCTGCGGTGCGCGCAGGCGAATGGTCGGCTTGACGTCAACAGGGGCGGTCGCAGGATCGCGGTCGCGCCACAGGCCGTCATACAGGCGCGTGCGGCCTTCCGCGCGCGCCTTCTCGCGCATGGCGGTCAGTTCCTCGGCCGTGGCGTAGCAACGGTAGGCCTTGCCGTCGGCCAGCAGCTGCTCGGCGACCTCGCGGTGACGAGCGGCGCGGCTGAACTGGTAGATGACGTCGCCATCCCAGCCGAGCTCGAGCCATTTCAACCCGTCCAAAATCGCGCCGATCGCGGCCTCGGTCGAGCGCTCCCGGTCGGTGTCCTCGATCCGGAGCAGCATCTTGCCGCCGTGCTTCTTCGCATAGAGCCAGTTGAACAGCGCCGTGCGGGCGCCTCCGATGTGGAGGAAGCCGGTCGGGGAGGGAGCAAAGCGGGTGACGACGGAATCGGTCATTCTTGGCAGGGCCTATGCATTGGAGGCGGTGGTATATAACAGGACCGGAGCATAACTAAAGCCCGGCAGCGGACCGCCAAAGCCTTGCTTAAGCCCTTGGCTCAGCCACGTGGATTTGGCAGAAGGACCGCTGATTTCCCTACAGGATTCCAGGATGAGCACAGAACCGGTGGCGACTGAGGTTGGGCGCGATTTCATTCGCGACATCATCCAGGCAGACCTCGATCAGGCCAAATACAAGGAGATCGTGACCCGGTTCCCGCCGGAGCCGAACGGCTACCTGCATATTGGCCACGCCAAGTCGATCGCGCTCAATTTCGGCATCGCTCAGGAGTTTCCGGGCCGCTGCCATCTGCGCTTCGACGATACCAACCCGGTGAAGGAAGAGCAGGAATATATCGATTCCATCCAGGCCGACGTGCGCTGGCTCGGCTACGACTGGGGCAAGAATCTGTTCTACGCCTCGGACTATTTCGACCGGCTGTACGAATGGGCCGAGAAGCTGATCCGCGACGGGCTCGCCTATGTCGACGACCAGTCCCAGGAAGAGATCCGGCTATCGCGCGGCACGCTGACCGAGCCCGGCAAGAACTCTCCGTTCCGTGACCGCAGCGTGGATGAGAATCTCGACCTGTTCCGCCGTATGAAAGCAGGCGAATTCCCCAACGGCGCGCGCGTGCTGCGGGCCAGGATCGACATGTCCTCGGGCAACATCAATTTGCGCGACCCCGTGCTGTATCGGATTTTGCATGCGCACCATCCGCGCACCGGAACCAAGTGGAGCATCTATCCAAGCTACGACTATGCCCACGGCCAGTCGGACGCCATCGAAGGCATCACGCACTCGATCTGCACGCTGGAGTTCGAGGATCACCGGCCGCTCTACGACTGGTTCATCGAGAAGCTGCCGGTGCCGTCGAAGCCGCACCAGTACGAGATGGCACGACTCAACATCACCTACACGCTGCTGTCCAAGCGCGTGCTGACGCAGCTCGTCCGCGACGGACATGTCGCGGGCTGGGATGATCCGCGCATGCCGACCATGGCGGGGATGCGCCGCCGCGGCGTGCCGCCGGCGGCCTTGCGCGAATTCATCAAGCGCATCGGCGTGGCGAAAGCGAACAGTGTCGTCGATGTCGGCATGCTCGAATTCTGCATCCGTGAGGAACTCAACCGCACGTCGCAGCGTCGGATGGGGGTGCTGCGGCCGCTCAAGGTGGTGATCGAGAACTACCCGGAAGGGCAGACCGAGGAAGCTCGAGGCGATCAACCATCCGGATGACCCCGGCGCCGGCACGCGGAAAATCACGTTCGGCCGCGAGCTCTATATCGAGCAGGACGACTTCATGGAGAACCCGCCCAAGAAGTTCTTCCGTCTGTCGCCGGGCAACGAGGTGCGGCTGCGCTACGCCTATTTCGTCAAGTGCACCGGCGTGATCAAGAACGACGCGGGCGAGGTGGTGGAGCTGCGCTGCACCTACGATCCCGCGACCAAGGGTGGCAACGCGCCCGACGGCCGCAAGGTCAAGGCAACCATGCACTGGCTGCCTGCGGCAACGATCGAAGCCGGCGGAGATTCGCATCTACAATCAGCTGTTCGCCAACCCGAGGCCCGGACGCCTCGAATTTCGCCGCCGACCTCAATCCGCAATCGCTGGAGGTCTTGGCGGACGCCCGGATCGAGGCATCGGTTGCGGAGAGTAATTCAACCGAGCCGATGCAGTTCGAGCGTCAGGGCTATTTCGTGCGCGACAAGGACTCGGCGCCGGGCAAGCCGGTATTCTCCAGGACCATCGGTCTGCGCGACACGTTCGCGAAGGAAGTCGCCAAGGGCTGAGAAGGTCTGAGAAGGTCCGAGAAGGGTTGAGGGACGACAATGGGCAGTGAAGCCGACGCCATCGTTTCGGCCATCATCGCGAAGTGGTGCGCCGGCTTCGCCACGCTCGACGCCGCCGCGCTGTCGTCGCTCTATGCCAAGAACGCGTTTTTCTTCGGCTCCAACCCAAAGCTCTACAGGGGCAGGGACGGCGTCGCCGACTATTTCAACGGCCTGCCGCGCTGGCGCAGGCCGGGCGCGGTGTTTTCCGAGGTGCAGGCCGCGCAGGCCGGCCCTGACCTGATCAACATGGGCGCGACCATCTCGTTCGATCTTGCCGGCGAACGCCCCGATCTCGTCGTCAAGATGAGCTGGGTCATCATCCGCGAGGACGGCTTCTGGAAGATCGTCAATCACCACGCCTCGGCAAAGGCGCCGCTGATCTGACGGGCGCGCACGGCATCGTCATATCAACCGAAGCAACGAACGTTGCCCCCGTGCGTTGTGTGGGTCCAGAAGAGGATCCCACCATGCAGAACATCGCAGAACATATGGAAGTCATCGGCGCCGATGGCGTCCACGTCGGCACCGTCGACAAGGTCGAGGGCAACCGCATCAAGCTGACCAAGAAGGACAGCGGCGAGGGCAGACACAAGGGCCACCATCACTTCATCGACAAGGTACTCGTCGCCGGTGTCGAGGGCAACAAGGTCCGGCTGTCCGCTAAGGCGGACGTTGCCGTGACGATGGAAGAGGAAAAGTAGGGCTCGCGCCCGCCCGTTCCTGATCCGTACCGCTATTCGCGTGCCTGCACGTTCCGGTAGCCTCTGGCCCGGTCGCGTATCGCAAGGTGCAGGGAATGGCGGAGCCGGGCCGGCCAGTACGGTCCCAGAGTGTCGTGGGGACCTGGCCCGTCGGCCGACCTGCGTCGGCTGGCGGCCTCGCGCCGGCAGGGTCTGGCCTATGGCCTGCCATCGTCGAGACGCTGCGCGAGTGGGGACGCGCTGAGGCCGGCGCCGGGCGGCTGCTGCCGTGGGTCCCCGTCGCCTTCGGCGGCGGCATTGCGCTGTACTTTGCCGCCGATCATGAGCCCGTGCTTTGGGTCGTTGCTGCGACGGCCATCGCGCTCGCACTGGGCGCCGTTCTGCTGCGGCGGAGCCGGCTGTTTGCGCCTGCGATCATGATCGCTGCGGTCGCGGCCGGCTTTGCCGTGGCGACCTGGAAGACGGCGCGCATTGCGCACACCGTGCTGGCCAAGCCGCTCTATTCCGTGTCTCTGTCGGGCTTCGTCGAGACCCGTGACATCCGTGAGCGCACCGATCGTTTCGTGCTGCGCGTCACCGCGATGGAGGCGCAGCGCAGCGATATCATGCTCGAGCGCGTGCGTCTGTCGGTGCGCAAGGGCACCGCGCCCGAGGTCGGCAGCTTCGTGCAGTTGAAGGCGCGGTTGATGCCGCCGATTTCGCCGGTGCGCCCGGGCAGCTACGATTTCTCGCGCGACATGTTCTTTCAGGGCATCGGTGCGTCCGGCTTCGTGATGGGCGCGATCGCTGCATCCGTGCCGCCTGACGCCGGTGGCCTGCGGCTGCGCTATGCCGCCTTCATGCAGGGCCTGCGCGATGCGATCGACGCCCGCATCCGCGCCACGCTCGAGGGCGACAATCGCGCGATCGCAACCGCGCTGCTCACAGGTCGGCGCGATGCGATCACCACGCCCGTCAACGATGCGATGTTCGTCTCGGGTCTTGGTCACGTGCTCTCGATCTCCGGCTACCACATGGCCGTCGTCGCCGGCGTTGTCTTCTTCGCGGTGCGTGCACTGCTCGCGCTCATTCCTGGGCTGGCGGTCGGCTTTGCCATCAAGAAGTGGTCGGCCGCTGCGGCGCTCGTCGCAGCCGCGTTCTACCTGTTGCTGTCGGGGGCGGAGGTCGCGACGCAAAGATCGTTCTTCATGACGGCTGTGGTCCTGATCGCGGTGATGGTCGATAGGCGCGCCATCACGTTCCGCACGCTGGCCGTGGCCGCGCTGATCGTGCTGGCGGTGGCGCCGGAGTCGCTGGTTCATCCCAGTTTTCAAATGTCGTTCGCGGCAACCCTCGGGCTGGTGGCGCTGGTGCAGATCGGCATGCCGAACCTGTTTGCATCGCCCGATCATTCGGCGACGGCACGCATCGCGATGTGGGGTGGCCGCGAGATCGCGATGTTGTTCCTGGCCTCGCTGATCGCGGGGCTTGCGACCACGCCCTATGCGGCCTTTCACTTCCACCGCGTCACGCCGTACGGCGTGCTCGCCAATCTCGGGGCGATGCCGGTGGTCTCGGCGCTGGTGATGCCGGCGGGACTGCTGGGGCTGATTGCGGCGCCGTTCGGACTCGATGGTGTGTTCTGGTGGCTGATGGGGATCGGTATCGACTGGATGGTCGCGGTTTCGCGCTGGGTGGCGGCGTTGCCGGGCGCAGTCGGCCGCATTCCTGCTTTCGGCATCGCGCCACTGATCGCGGCCAGCCTCGGGATCATTGTGATGGGCCTGCTGCGCACGCCACTGCGCTGGGCAGGAGCCCTGGTGCTGGCCGGTGCGATCGTCTGGGCGCTGGGCGTGCGGCAGCCCGATGTCCTGATTGCTGGTGACGGCCAGAGCGTCGCGGTGCGGGGCAAAGATGGCCAGCTCCATCTGATCTCGCAGCGCAAGGATGCGTTCCTGGCCAAAGAGTGGCTCGCGGCCGACGCGGATTCCCGGCAGGCCGGCAGTGCCGCGCTCAGCGAGGGCGTGTCGTGCGACGAGTCGGGTTGCGTGACCGAGCTTGCAGATGGTCGCATCGTGGCACTTGCGCTGCGCATCGACGCGTTGGCCGACGACTGCAGCCGTGCCGCGCTGGTGGTGGCGGCGCGTCCGGCGCCACCGGATTGCGCGGCAATGGTGATCGATCGGCAGCATCTGGCGCGCCAGGGCGCCCTTGCGCTGACACGATACGGCGACGGCTTTGCGGTTCAGCCGGCGAAGGCGAGGGGCGCAAACCGCCCTTGGTCGCCAGCGGTCGCTGGCGACGGAGAGCCCGGGCTGACGACCCTCATGCCGCGGTCAGCCGCGCCCCGCAGCAGAGACGCAACGCCTTCCGAGACCGACCTCGGCGATGAGGACTGAATCGAGCGCGTCAGCCTGTCGGCAGGCGAGTGGTGGCCGGCCTGCTACCGGCGACGATCTGCGGCTTGCTCTCGCCGAGAGGCTGGGTCACCGGCAATTGCAGCACGGTTGCGCGCTGGCCTTCGACGAGCTGCGTCACCAGCACGTATTTGCCGTCGGGGAATTCGATCGCGTCGTGATGACGGTCGGGAATGTGCGGATCGATCTTGCCGAACTTGCCGACGCGGGAGTTGACGGTGCGCGTCCAGATCCAGCGATTGTCGTAGCGGACGTTGTCGGCGAAGGCGAGCTCCGTTCCCGGCAGCAGGCAGACCGCAACGGTCGGATCGGCTGCGGAGGCAAAGCCGCGCGTCGAGGTGCCGCGGAAGGTTGTCGAGACGATCGTCTCGCCGACTTCCGCAGGACGCGATGCGACGGCATGCAGGCTGTAGTCACACATCGGGGTGCTCCTCATGCGAGATAGCAGCCCGCGCCTCTTCTGAGGCGGAGGCCTCTATCAGAGTGGAAGCACCAAGCGTCTGCCCGGTTGTAGGCAAATCTGCGGCTCGCCGCCGCAGTCTGCGATCACATTATCTTTTTCGGATGCACCGGACCAAAGCCCGCTTCCGTGCATAGAAGCCGCGCGTGTCAGCGGCCAGCAGGCGCCGACCAGCCGGAATATTGCCAGCCCGGTTGCGAGGGCTGCTCGGCCGCGTTGCGGCCATTGCGGATTTGTTGGCTGGCCGCCGTCTCCTTGCGGACAGGGTGCCGAGCCTGTGCGGCAAAGGCTTGTGCGACACAGGCTTGCGACGCTGAGGCGCCGATCAGCGCCGCCGCGACTGTGCTTGAGATGATCTTGCGCATGACTTCTCCTCGAAACCTGAAGGCAGCAAAGCAGTGCTGCTTCGTGCGGGGTAACGAGGAGGTAGCGCCGGAAGAGGGGCCGGATAATCTGCGCGGAACCAGAAAGACTATCCAGCGGGAGCGGACAATCGTCCGCTCCAATCGTTGACCGCGATCCTGATCGCGGACGGGTCTAGTATTTCCGGTAAAGCCCGATCAGCTTGCCCTGGATCTTCACCCTGTTGGGCGGCAGGATGCGCACTTCATAGGCGGCATTGGCGGGCTCGAGAGCGATCGAGGCGCCGCGGCGGCGGAAGCGCTTGAGCGTCGCTTCCTCGTCGTCGATCAATGCCACGACGATATCGCCGGTGTCGGCGCTCTCGTTGCGCTGGATCAGCGCCATGTCGCCGTCGAGGATGCCGGCCTCGACCATGGAATCGCCGCGCACTTCCAGGGCGTAATGTTCGCCCGAGCCGAGCATGTCAGGAGGTACGCTGATGGTGTGGCTGCGGGTCTGCAACGCCTCGATCGGCGTACCGGCGGCGATCCGGCCCATGACAGGTACCGCGACGGGACGCTCGCCCTCGTCGGCGGGCGGGCTGGAGGTGGTGCGCACCTTGCCGAGATTGCCCTCGATGACGCTCGGCGTGAAGCCGCGGCGGCTGCCGGCGGCGGCCTGAAGCTCAGGCAGCTTGATCACCTCGATGGCGCGGGCGCGGTTCGGCAGCCGGCGGATGAAGCCGCGCTCCTCGAGTGCGGTGATCAGGCGATGGATGCCTGATTTCGAGCGCAGATCGAGCGCGTCCTTCATCTCGTCGAAGGAGGGCGGCACGCCGCTTTCCTTCAGCCGTTCGCTGATGAATCGCAGAAGCTCGTATTGTTTGCGCGTTAACATCTCGACCAAAATCCCCCGGTTGATGTCGTCCGATTCCGAGACGCTGAATTCAGCAGTAAGCCGCTACATGCTCGAAACAAATCATGAACGGACACTATATGTTCGATACATGTTCCGCAACTGCTTAATTTACCGTGAACGCTGCAGAGTTCGCGGAACGCATGCGAACGAAGCGGTCAGACGGGCAGTCGCAACACCTCGCAGGGCGTGCCGGATTCGGCCTTCGGCGCGAACGGCGCGCGCACGAGAAGTGCCTGTGCCGCAGCAAGATTCGACAGCAGCGAGGAATCCTGGTCATCGACGGGAATGGCAGCGAGCGTGCCGTCATCACGCAGCTCGAGGCGTGCGCGCAGATAATCCTCGCGCTGGTCATTGGCGCGGACGTCGCGGCCGAGCACTGCGCGCTCGCGGCGGTGATAGATCACCTGATGGCCCGACAGCGCACGAATCAGCGGCACCATGAACAGGAAACCGCACACGTAGGATGACACGGGATTGCCGGGCAGGCCGATCACGCGCATCGCCCCGAGCTGGCCGTTCATCATCGGCTTGCCCGGCCGCATCGCGATCTTCCAGAACGCCATCGCGACGCCTTCGTCCCGCAGCGCCTGCTGGACCAGATCATGGTCGCCGACCGAGGCGCCGCCGGTCGTGATCAGGATATCGGCGCCGCTCTCGCGGGCACGCCGGATGCCGGCTGTGGTCGCTGCAAGGGTGTCGGCGGCAATACCGAGGTCGATGGTGTCGGCGCCTTCGCTGCGGGCGAGCGCGTGCAGGGCGTAGCCGTTGGAATAGACGATCTGGCCGGGACCCGGCGCGCAGCCCGGCATCACCAGCTCGTCGCCGGTGGCGAGGATGGCGACCTTCGGACGGCGGCGGACGGGCAAATGCGGGTGATTCATGCCGGCGGCGAGCGCGAGGTCGCGCTCGGTGAGGCGGGCCCCCTTGCGCAACAGCACGTCTCCTTCCGAGAAGTCGACGCCTACGGGACGGATGTGACGCCCGGCCACGGCAGCTTCCCTGATCGTGACGCGCTTGCCCTCGGCAACCGTATCCTCCTGGATCACGACGGCGTCGGCACCATCGGGAACGACGCCCCCGGTGAAGATCCGCACCGCTTCGCCGGCGTTGACCGCTCCGGCGAACGGCCGGCCCGCCGCGACCTCGCCTATCACGGTCAATTGGGAATCGATCTTCGCCGCATCGGCCGCGCGCACCGCATAGCCGTCCATCGCCGACATCGCCTGCGGCGGCTGCGTCCGCCGCGCCGCCACATCGCGCGCAAGGACGCGGTGAAAGGCTTGGTCAAGGGCGACCGCTTCCTCGGCCAGAGGCTCTGCACCTGCCAGCACGGAGGCAAGCGCATCTGAAACCGGCATCAAGGCCACGGGTAAGACTCCTGCGAGCACGTTCTGCAAATCGGCGGCGAGAGTTCTAGCTGAGTGCAGGCGCGGAGGCAAAACAGCGATGGCGCAGGATGACTTATCCTGCGTCGCCTGCTTGCTGAGGAAGGGGGACGTCAAAGAAGGACAGACGTCAGTTCCGCCGCGGCATGATCCGAGAGTGGGAGACAGACCGGCAACAGTTTGGCCATGGCAAGCACGAGAATGACGAGCGCCACGGCTGGCGTCGGTCACGTCTTGGCTATCTGCGCGGATTGACATCCGGCGCTGCGGCGCCCTGGTCCCTGTCGGGCATCGGATCGGCCTGGGATTTCAGATCGGCGGCCTTGCTGATCAGTTTTGCGGACAGGTCAGGATCCGAGGTGGTTCTGGCGAATTTCATCAGCAGGGAGGCCTGCTTGGTAAGGTAGGTTTTGCCCAGCACGATAAGTCCGATCCCAAATTCCCAACAGACTCATGAGTCCGCAAGCGGGCATTCGTTCCCGGAACTGCGTATAAAACTGCACAGAGTGTTTTGGTTCCGCACTGCCGGCTGAAATCGTTCGGGAATTGGCCGTTGCTTCCGTGTCAGATCCCGAGCGCCCTCAGCGCGTTGCCGACATCCGTCGCCGAGGTCACGTGTACGGCCGTCAGGCCGCATGCCCAGGCTCCCTCGATGTTCTCGGCGAGATCGTCGAAGAACACGATCCGGCTCGCCGGCACGCCCATTGCCGCCACGACATGGTCGAAGGCCTCCGCATCCGGTTTGCGCAGCCCGATACTGGACGACAGGTACACTTCGCGGAAATGGTCGAGCAGGCCGGCATACTCTTTCGAGAAATAGTCCACATGCGGCCGGTTGGTATTGGAGAAGGCGTAGAGTGGCAACTGCCTCGCCGCGCGCGGCAACAGTTCGGCGATGTCGGGCATCTCGCCGGCGAAGATCGCGTTCCAGCCCTCGAGGAACTGCGCATCCGAGATGCCGATCCCGAGCGACGAGCGCAGCGAGGCGAAGTAGTCCTCGTCGCTGATCTTGCCGACCTCGTGCAGCCGATAGGCCTCGTCGCGCACATAGCGCGCGACGATCGCTTCGGGCGGGCATCCGGCATGTCCCGCCCAGCAGGCGATCGCCTTGGAGAAGTCGATGTCCAGAACGACGCGCCCGAGATCGAACAGGAGCGCGTCCGCACTGCCGGGAGAGAGCGAGTTCACCTGCATCCTTTCACTCAGTAACGATATGGGTCGTGGTCGAACAGCGGGAACGCGCTGAACACGCTCGGCGCATTGGTTGCGGTGGCCTGGTGCAGGCAGGATTTGTCGACTTCGGCGAACGAGGTGGCGCCGAGCAGGCCGAGGCAGCGCAGCACCTCGTCCTCCAGCAATTCCAGCATCCGCGTCACGCCGGCCTCGCCGTTGGCCGCCAAGGCCCAGCATTGCAGCCGGCCGACGCCGACCATGTCGGCGCCCGCCGCGATCGCCTTGACGATGTCGGTGCCACGGCAGAATCCGCCGTCGACCATGATTTTGGCGCGGCCCTTCACGGCATCGACGATCTCCGGGAGCACGTGCATGGCGCCGCGGCCGTGATCGAGCTGGCGGCCGCCATGATTGGAGACGTAGATCCACTCGACGCCGTGATCGACCGCGATCCGGGCGTCCTCGGCGGTGGCGATGCCCTTGAGGATCAGCGGAATTTTGAATCTGTCCTTGACCATCTTCACGGTCCGCCACTCCAGGCCCTTCTGGTAGTCGCCGCCGGTGGCACGCAGGCGGCTTTCGCGAACATAGCGCTTGGCGATGTCACGTTCGCGGCGGCTGTAATGGGCGGTATCGACCGTCAGGCAGAAGGCGGCGTAGCCGTTCTTCTCGCTGCGGCTGACGACATCGGCGACGAAGGCGTCATCGCCGCGCACATAGAGCTGGTAGAGCCGCAGAGCATCCGGGGCGGCTTCGGCGGTCTTCTCCAGGCCCGGCTCGGACACCGAGCTCAGCATGTGCGCCGCACCGAAGGTGCCGGCGGCGCGCGCAACGCTTGCCGCGCCGTCCGGGTCGAAGATCTCGAGCGCGCCGACGGGGGCGAGCACCACCGGCAGCCGCATCCTGCGGCCGAACTGCTCGACCGAGCCGTCGACCTTGCTGACGTCGCGCAGCACGCGCGGGCGGAAGGCGATCTCGTCCAGCGCCATGCGGTTGCGGCGCATCGTGGTCTCGGTTTCGGCGGCGCCGACGATATAGTCCCAGGCGTTCTGGTTGAGGTTGGCGCGCGCCTTGCGGATGAATTCGTGCAGGTTCTGAAACGGCTCGTTGCTGGAGCCGAGCTCGACGTTCCTTTCCGGCCGGATGCGGGGCGCGTCGTTCATTTGTTGTCCTCCCGAGAATTTGAAGCCTTGTCTCATCGCCTAACCCGTCCGGGCGTCCAAAACCATCCTAATATCGCATAGCTGCGAGGCGTGGTCGGCTGACCGATTCCCGCCTGGCGCGAGACGGTTTCCGAACGTTGCCAAAAGTTTAGGTCAAGGGCGACGCAATTTTGCGGTGTTACCCTCCGGCGGGTATTCCAGCCTTGAAGAAACCGGAATGGTATTGTGAGAACCGGGCCGGATCGCCATTTGCATGGCGGCTCCCGAGCCCCGAGCAAGAAGGCTAACTCATCCATGCGGAAATCCCTGCTGTTCCCCCTTGGCGCGCTCACAGGAGCGTGTCTGACTCTTCTGGTTGCTAGTCCGCACGGCGGCGTCTGGGCGGCACGGGCGGCGGCAAGCGCGGATGATGCCTATTCCCAGCTCAATCTGTTCGGCGAAGTGTTCGAGCGGGTGAAGGCAAGCTACGTCGAGAAGCCGGACAATGCCAAGCTGATCGAAGGCGCCATCACCGGCATGGTGACCTCGCTCGATCCGCATTCTCGCTACATGAACGCCAAGGCCTGGACCGAGATGCAGGAGACCACCTCCGGCGAGTTCGGCGGGCTCGGCATCGAGGTCACGATGGAGGACGGCCTTGTCAAGGTCGTCTCGCCGATCGACGATACGCCGGCCTCCAAGGCCGGCATCATGTCCGGCGACCTCATCAGCAAGATCGACGGCGACGCCGTGCAGGGTATGACGCTCGAGCAGGCCGTCAACAAGATGAAGGGCCCGGTCGACACCCAGACCAAGCTCACCATCGTGCGCAAGGGCGCCGATGCCCCGCTCGACGTCGCGATCAAGCGCGAGATCATCCATGTGCGTCCGGTCCGCTTCCATGTCGAGAACGGCGACATCGGCTATATCCGCGTCACCTCGTTCAACGAGCAGACCACCGACGGCTTGAAAAAGGCGATCGCTGCGATCACCAAGGACATTCCGCAGGAGAAGCTCGTCGGCTACGTGATGGACCTCCGCAACAACCCGGGCGGTCTGCTCGACCAGGCCGTCTCGGTGTCGAGCGCGTTCCTGCAGCGCGGCGAAGTCGTCTCGACCCGCGGCCGCAATCCGGAAGAGACCCAGCGCTTTACCGCGCATGGCGGCGACCTCATCAAGGGCAAGCCGCTGGTGGTGCTGGTCAATGGCGGCTCGGCCTCGGCTTCGGAGATCGTGGCCGGCGCGCTGCACGACCACAAGCGCGCCACGATCATCGGCACGCGCTCGTTCGGCAAGGGCTCGGTGCAAACCATCATTCCGCTCGGCACCGGCAACGGCGCGCTGGCGCTGACCACGGCGCGCTATTACACGCCGTCGGGCCGTTCGATCCAGGCCCAGGGTATCGCGCCGGACATCGAGATTCTCCAGGATGTACCGCCCGAGTTGAAGGGCCGGATGGACACGATGGCGGAATCGCAGATGCGCGGCCACCTACAGGCCGCCGACGGCACCGAGCAGACCGGATCGCAGTCCTACGTTCCGCCGGAAGAGAAGGACGACAAGGCCCTGCACGCGGCCTACGACTTCCTGCACGGCGTCACCGCGAATGCGGTCGCCGCGAAGCCCGCGCCGAAGGCGGCTGTGCCGAACTAAATCTTATCGACGATTTTTAGATATCGCCCGGAAGCGGATGACCGCTTCCGGGTGAATTCGTTTGGTGGCGTTGTCTCAGCTCGGGTTCATGGCCGCAAAGGTCGCCTCGTAGCGGCCGTCCCGCTCGACCCAGCGGCGGGCGCGATCGCGCTCGACCAGCACCTCGCCGCGGGGATGCACGCGCAGCTCCAGCAATTGCATGACTTCCGCGATATAGGCGGGAAGCGGCATCGCGCGCGCGTCGCTGACCTGCTGCGTGCCGGTGAGCTCGGTCTGCACATAGGGCGGTGCGAGCTCCAGCACCTCGACCGGAATCCTGCGGAGCTGGTGGCGCAACGACTGCAGCCAGGAGTGCAGGAACGCTTTGCTGGCGCAGTAGGCCGGGAAATCCGCGCGCGGCACGAAGGCGAGGTTCGAGCTGGTCGCGATGATCGTCGCTTGCGGCTGTCTTTTGAGAATTGGCAGGAACGCCGCTGTCACGCGTAGCACGCCCAGAATGTTGGTCTCGACGATTGCCTCCGCGTCCGCGGCATTCCAACCGTCCGCGGTCATGTCCTCCGGGCGCGAGATGCCGGCATTGGCGATCAGCACGTTGAGTTCGGGAAAGTCTGCGCGGATTTCGGCCACCAAGCGCGGCAATGCTGCGGGATCGTCGAGATCGAGCGGCAAGCCCATCAGGCCAGGGCGTGCAGCCGTGATCTGATCGAGCAGGACCCGCCGTCGTCCGGTGACGATGACGCGGTTGCCGTGGTCGTGGAAAGCCTCAGCGAGTGCGCGGCCGATTCCGCTGGTGCCGCCGGTGATGAGGATCGTGTTGCCAGTCATTTTCATGGTTGCTTCTCGATGGATTTGAGAGCCACGGCAACCCGGGAAACCCCACTGGTGAGCCATCCGGCAGAACAGCAAATCGCAGCGCGGGCGAGCCGTGCCGGAATAGGCGTCTTGAATGGATATGTGGTCGCACAAACGGGGAGAGTGATGGCATGACCGTAGCGTCTCGTGAATCGAGAACTCCCAGCCGGGATCCTCTCGACAAAGGACGCGTTGGATGACGGTAACGCCTACGACAGCGGCAGCTGCGAGCGATGAAATACTTTGGCCTGATGTCCACGTCAAGCGCGACGGGCGGATCGCAGACCTAGCCGGCCTCGCGGCGGCGGCTTTCCGCGCCGTCGCGCTGGGCGAGGCGGCTGCGATGCAGCGCGAATAGCTCCAGCACCTTGTCCGCCGGCTTTGCGGCGCTGAACAGATAGCCTTGCATCTCCGAGCAGCCGAGCGCGCGGAGCAGGCGCTGCTGCTCCTCGGTCTCGACGCCCTCGGCCGTGGTGGTCATGCGGCGGGCGGCGGCCAGGTTGACGACGGCCTGCACGATGCTGGCGGAGCCGTCGGGGCCGGCGATGTCGCTGACGAAGCAGCGGTCGATCTTGATCTTGTCGAACGGGAAGCGGTGCAGATAGCTCAGCGAGGAGTAGCCGGTGCCGAAATCGTCGAGCGCGATGCGTACGCCGATGGCCCGGAGCTGATGCAGGATCGCAAGCGCGGTGTCGTCGTCGCGGATCAGCACGGCCTCGGTGATCTCGAGTTCGAGCCGGCTCGCCGGCAAATTGGACGAGGCCAGCGCCGACATGATCTTCAGCGCCAGCGTGCCGCTCTTGAATTGCACCGGCGAGACGTTGACGGCGAGGCGGATGTCGTCGGGCCAGGTGGCTGCATCGCGGCAGGCGGTTGCCAGCACCCACTCGCCGATCTCGTTGATCAGGCCGGTATCTTCGGCGATCGGGATGAATTCCGCGGGCGAGACTATGCCGCGCTCGGGATGGCGCCAGCGCACCAGCGCCTCGCAGCCGGTGATGCGGTCGTCCTTCAGGCTGAGGCAGGGCTGGTAGTAGACCTCGAGGCCGCCTTCGAGCCCGCCCTGGGCGATCGCGTGGCGCAGGTCGATCTCGAGCTGCCGCCGCTCGCGGACCTTGGCGTCCATCTCCGGCTCGAAGAACCGATAGGTGCGGCGTCCCGCGACCTTGGCGGCGTACATTGCCATATCCGCGTTCTTCAGGATCTGGTCCAGCGCCGTTCCATGTCCCGGCGCCAGCGCGATGCCGATGCTGGCATCGGTGGTGAGATGATGGCCCATGCAGTCGAACGGCGTACGGATCGCCTCGAAGACCCGTGCGACGAGGTCGTTGACCTGGTCGAGTGACGTCACCGCGCTCTGGACGATGGCGAATTCGTCGCCGCCGAGCCGCGCCACGAAATCCTCCGGGCCTGCGCACCGGCTCAGGCTTGCGGCGACCGACTTCAGCAGTTCGTCGCCGACGAGGTGGCCGAGCGCGTCGTTGACGCCCTTGAATTCGTCGATGTCGATGTAGTGCACCGCAAGCTCTTCATTGTCGGCGATGGCGGCGAGCTCCCCGCGCAGGTGCTCGTGGAACATGGTGCGGTTGGGCAGGTCGGTCAGCGCGTCGTAGTGCGCAAGATGGGTGATGCGCTCCTCGATGCGCCGGCGCTCGGTAATGTCCTCGTGCGTCGCCACCCAGCCGCCGTCCGCGAGCGGCTCGTTGAGGATGTGGATCGAGCGGCCGTCGGCGGTGTCGACCACCATGGAGTTGCGCACATGGATGTCGCTCAGCACGCGGGCGACGTAGTCGTCGGTGTCGCCGATGAACGAGCCGGTCGCCTTGCGATGGGCGATGATGTCGTGGAAGTTGCAGCCGGGCTTCACCACGTCGGCGGACAGGCCGTACATTTCGATGTAGCGCTGGTTGCATACCACCAGCCGCTGCTCGGCATCGAACAGCAGCAGGCCCTGGGTCATGTTGTTGACGGCGCGATCGAGGCGCAGCTTTTCCAGCGTCAGCCGTTCGCGGGAGGCGCGGTGCTGCTCCAGCAGCTTGCGCACGATCGCGATCAGCACGCCGGCGATGGCGAGCGCGGATGCGCCGGCGACCGAGATCAGGATGCCGATCTGCTCGCGCCAGTCCATCAGCGCCGCGGCGCGTGTCGTCGTGGCCATCATCAGGATCGGGAAATGGGGCAGGGCGCGCGCCGAGATCAGCCGGTCCTCGCCATCGACGGGGCTCACGAAGCGGCCGGCGAAATGGTCGAGGCCGAAAACCCGCTGCTGCTCGAATGGACCGTTCCTGAAATTGCGGCCCATCAGCTCGCTGGAGTGGGGAAAGCGTGCGAGCAGCGTGCCGTCACGATGCAGCATCGAAATCGTGGCGCCTTCGCCGAGCATGACGGACTCGAAGAATCTCTCGAAGTTCGCCGGCTCGATTCCGCGCCCGACGACGCCCATGAATTCGCCGCCCGGTCCCACGACCTTGCGGACGATCACGATCGTCCATGCCCCGGAAATGCGGCTGTGCACCGGCTCGATCAGGACATCGGGAGCATTGGGGTCATAACGGAAGGTCCGGAAGTAGGCGCGGTCGGCGACGTTGACCTTCGGCACCGGCCATGTCGTCGACGAGTTGACCACATTGCCCTCGGCATCGACGACATTGACGCCGCCCATGTAGGGCAACGCCTCGATCTTCGAGCGCAGCATCCGGTGGACGTCCTCACCCGAGAGACGCTTGCGGTAATCCTCCGCGGTGTTGATGCCGGCGGCGCGGACGTGATCGACGAAATCCTTCTGGATGACCGCGAAATCCTGCAATTGCTGATCGAAATGATGAGCCAGCAGGAGGACGGTGTTTTCGAGCTCGCGCTCGCTGTTGCGCAGGGCGCGCTCGCGGAAATTCTGAGCCATCAGGACCGAGCCGATGGCGATTGCCGCGATCAGCAGCGTGCCGCCCACAACGAGCCAGCGGATCGGGCCGCTGCGCACGAAGGCCTGGTCGAAAAGGCGGCTGCCGTAGTTCGTCATGATGTCGATCGCTGCCGTGCACACGTCAGGATCAATTCTTGATCCCCATAACATCCGTCGGTTTACGGGCACGATGTGGAGGCGAAGTTAGCAAGCGCGGTTAACGCGGCATGAAATACCCTTCGCAAATGCGATCGATGCACGCGACGAGAAGCGCGCAGGATTTGCCGGGAGCTGTTGCGGCCATCGTTTCCCGCCGGTCGCGGCAACCAACCAAGGCTTAACCATACAGCCATTGCCGGTCTTCAAGCGCGCGATGGCACGATCAGCGCGTCGCTGAGGTGAACGCGCTCTTCAGACGCGGTAGTGGCCGGACTTGCCGCCGAGCTTCTCGACGAGGTGGATGCCCTCGATACGCACGCCGCGCTCGACCGCCTTGATCATGTCGTAGATGGTGAGGCAGGCGACCGTCACGGCGGTAAGTGCCTCCATCTCGACGCCGGTCGGTCCGCTCACCTTCACGCTGGCGCGGACGATGCAGCCCGGCAGCCTTGCGTCCGGCTCGATGTCGACGGTGACCTTCGACAGCGCAAGCGGATGACAGAGCGGGATCAGCTCCGAGGTGCGCTTGGCGGCCATGATGCCGGCAATGCGCGCGGTGCCGAGCACGTCGCCCTTCTTGGCATTGCCCGACACGATGAGGTCAAGCGTCGCCCTGGTCATGACGACGCGGCCTTCGGCGACGGCAAGCCGCTCGGTCGCGGGCTTGTCCGAGACGTCGACCATGCGCGCCTCGCCGGAGGCGCCGATATGGGTGAGGGCGGGGCTGGCCTTCGCCTTTGGCGTTGTTGTCCTGGGCTTTACCGGATTGCGCGCCATGTCAGCGCGTGCCCGTGGCGCGCGCAGTCTCGCGCGCGAGCAACGTGCGCGTGGCGGCAGTGACGTCGGCCTGCCGCATCAGGCTTTCGCCGACCAGGAAGGTCGACATGCCGACGCGCTCAAGCCGGGCGAGGTCGGCGGGCGTGAAGATGCCGCTCTCGCCGACCATCAGCCTTTCCGCAGGGATCAGGGGCGCCAGCGCCTCGCTGGTCGCAAGCGTGGTCTCGAAGGTGCGTAGATTGCGGTTGTTGACGCCGATCATCGGCGAGCGGAGTTTGAGCGCGCGATCGAGTTCGGCGCGGTCGTGGATCTCGATCAGGACGTCCATGCCGTAGGCGAGGGCGGCGTCCTCGAGATCTTTGGCAACTGCATCGTCGAGCGCGGCCATGATGATCAGGATGCAGTCCGCGCCATGGGCGCGCGCCTCGGCCACCTGATAGGTGTCGAACATGAAATCCTTGCGCAGCACCGGCAGCGATGCGGCCGCGCGCGCCGCTACCATGAAGTCGAGATGACCCTGGAACGAGGGCGTGTCGGTCAGCACCGAGAGGCAGGCGGCACCGCCGGCCTCATAGGCCTTGGCGAGATCAGGCGGATCGAAATCGGCGCGGATCAGCCCCTTCGACGGTGAGGCCTTCTTCACCTCTGCGATCAGGGCGTAGTCGCCCTTGGCGTGCTTGGCCTTGATCGCGTGCACGAAGCCGCGCGGGGCGGCTTGCGCCTTGGCTTTCGCCTCGACCGCCGAGAGCGGCTGCGCGCGCTTGGCCGTTGCGATCTCCTCGCGCTTGTACGCTTCGATCTTGGTCAGGATGTCCGACATGTCAGGCTCAGCCGTTCGAGACCGCGATCAGATGTTTCAGCCGCGCGCTCGCCGCGCCGCTGTCGAGTGACGTCGTGCCAATGGCGACGCCTTCCTTGAGGTCCCTGGCGCGTCCCGCCACGATCAGGGCGGCGGCTGCGTTGATCAGCGCCACATCGCGATAGGGGCTCGGCTTGCCGTCGAGCACGCTCTGCAGCGCGATCGCGTTGGCGTCGGCGTCGCCGCCTTTCAGCGCACCGGGCTCGCAGCGCGACAGCCCGGCTTCCTCGGGTGTCACCTCGAAATTCCGGATTTCGCCATTGTGGAGCGCGGAGACGAAGGTCGGGCCGGTGAGGGTGATCTCGTCGAGCCCGTCGGAGCCGTGCACCACCCAGGCGGATTCCGAGCCGAGATTTTTGAGCACTTGCGCCAGCGGCTGAACCCATTGCCGCGAGAACACGCCGACCATCTGCCGCTTCACCCCGGCAGGGTTCGACAGGGGCCGAGCAGATTGAAGATGGTGCGCGTCGCGAGTTCGACCCGGGTCGGGCCGACGTTCTTCATGGCGGGATGGTGGGCAGGGGCGAACATGAAGCCGATGCCGCATTCACGCACGCAGCGGCCGACCTGATCGGGCCTGAGGTCGATCTTGACCCCGAGCGAGGCCAGCACGTCGGCGGCGCCGGAGCGCGACGACAGCGCGCGATTGCCGTGCTTGGCCACCGGCACGCCGGCACCCGAGACGATGAAGGAGGCGCAGGTCGAGACATTGACCGAGCCGGACCCGTCGCCGCCGGTGCCGACGATGTCGACGGCATCGGGCGGCGCCGTCACCGTCAGCATCTTCGAGCGCATCGCCGAGACCGCGCCGGTGATCTCCTCCACGGTCTCGCCGCGCACCCGCAGCGCCATCAGGAGGCCGCCCATCTGCGAGGGGGTGGCCTCGCCGGACATCATGGCGTCGAAGGCGGAGACCGCTTCGTCACGCGACAGGCTGGCGCCGGTCGCCACTTTTCCAATGATCGATTTCAGGTCGTCCATCGCGTGCTTTCAACTCACTGGTTCGCGCCGGTCACCTGCGCGAAGGCGGCCTGATTAATGGTGGTCCCGATGTCGGTTTGAAGCTTGTTGACATAGGAAGCGACCTGCTCGTCGGTGAGCGCGCGGTCGAGACTGTCCTTCAGCTTCTTCACCGCGTCGGATGCGGCGTCGACGGAGGGATCGACGATGTCGGTGACGCGGAAGACGACGACTTCGCCGCTGCCCGCCGCGGTCTGTCCAACGCCGTCCTTGGCGGTGCGGAACGCGGCCGACACGACGGTCGCGGGCACGCCGGCGGGCGAGTCGTCACGCTTGAAGCCGCTGGCGGTCTCGACCTTGGCGCCAACCGCTGCGGCTTCTTCGGCGAGCTTGCCGCCCTGTTCGAGCTTCTGCACCATCTCGGCCGCCTTGGCCTTCAGCTTGGCTGCGATCTGATCCTGGCGCCAGCGCGCCTCGACCTGGTCGCGGACCTCGTCGAGGTTGCGATCGCGCGAGGGCGTGATGGCGAGCACGTCGTACCAGACATAGCCGCCCTTGAACGAGATCGAGTCGTTGTCGACGCCGACGTCGCTGTTGAAGGCCTGTGACACCACGTCGAGCCCCTGCGGGATGCTGGCGACCGGCTGGCCGTCCGGGGCGCGGCCGGAGCGATCGACGGCATCGACGGTCACGGCGGTGAGGCCGAGCTTCTGCGCCGCGTCGATCACGCTGGAGCCGCCGCCGCGCTCGTCCTCCATCTTGTCGCGGAGATCCGCGACCTTGACGCGCGCCCGCTCAGTGGCGAGCTCGCGCTTGATGTCGTTGGCGAGGCTGGCGTAGTCCGCCTCCTTGCCCGGCTCGATCTTGTCGACCTTGACGATCGAGGTACCCAAGGGCCCCTGGATCGGCTGGCTGATCTCACCCGCGGGCAGCGCGAAGGCGGCATTCCCGACCGTCGCGTCGAGCGAGGACTTGGTCACGAGCCCGAGGTCGACGTCCGAGGCGTTGAGCCCGCGCTCCTTGCCGAGGTCCTCGAACGACATTCCGCCGGCGAGACGCTCGCGCGCGGTCTGCGCCTCGGCGAGGGTGGGAAACACGAGTTGCTGGATTTGGCGCTTCTCCGGCGTGCCGAGCCGGTCCTTGCGCTGCTCGAACACCTTCTTGGCGTCCTCGTCGGAAACGTCGCTCCATTTGCCGATCTCTTCCGGCGAGACCACGACGAAGGAGATCTTGCGGTATTCGGGCGCGCGGAACTGGACCTTGTGATCCTCGAAATATGCGGCGAGCGCCTCGGGCGAGGGCGCGTCGATGGCACCTGCCTGCGCGGCGTCGAGCTTGACGAACTCGATCGCGCGCTGCTCGTTCTGGAAGCGTGTCAGCACGTCCAGCATGGCCTTCGGCGGCTCCAGGCCGGCGCCGATGGTGCCGGTGATCTGGCGGCGCAACGACACCTTCCGCTGCTCGGAAACGTAGCGCTGCTCGGTGTAGCCGAAATTGCGGATCACCGCCTGGAAGCGGTTCGCGTCGAATTTGCCGTCGACACCCTTGAAGTTGGGGTCGCTCATGATGAACTGGCGGATCTGGTCGTCGGACTGGCCGAGCCCGAGCCGGCGCGCTTCTTCATCGAGCGCGGCTTCGGCGATGGTCTGCTGGAGCACCTGACGGTCGAGGCCGAAGGCACGGGCTTGGTCGGGCGTCAGCGGACGGCCGACCTGGCGGCTGATCTGTTGCAGTCGGTCGGTGTAGATCTGGCGGAACTCATTCAGCGAAATCTCGGTGCCGCCCACCTTGGCCACGGTGGACTGCCCGAAGCCCTTGAAGATGTCGGCGATGCCCCATACGCCGAAACTGATGATCAACACGCCCATCACGATGGCCATGATGGTCTTGCCGAGCCAGTTTGATGAGGCCTTGCGCATTCCTCGAAGCATTTGGTCCAACTTGTTTGGCAGGAAGGGGAACGGGAGCGCGTCTTAATGCAGATTCCGCAAAAGCGCGTCACCAAATTGATCGATCATCATAAAGTGGCGGCTTTCCCCCCGCAACCTCGGGCCCGTGGTTGCTTCATGGTGCGGTGAAAGGCCCCGGGTCTCTTTAACTGTGTCAGGACCTCTGCTAGCGCATCCACAAACCTCATTTTGCTGGAAATTGACATGACCGACGCCGTCCGACCGCTGATTGCCGGCAACTGGAAAATGAACGGCCTGAAGAGCGCGCTTGCCGAATTCGACGCCATGCTCAACGGAGCGGCAGACGTCGCCGGCAAGGCGGATCTCCTGGTCTGCCCGCCTGCGACCCTGATCGCGGCCTTCGCCGACAAGGCACGCGGCAAGATGGTCTCGGTGGGCGCCCAGGATTGCCATCCCAAGGCCTCCGGCGCACATACCGGCGATATCTCAGCCGAAATGCTGGCGGATGCGGGAGCGACCGCCATCATCGTCGGCCATTCCGAGCGCCGCGCCGACCATGGCGAGGGCGACGCCCTGGTCAGGCAGAAGGCCGAGGCGGCCTGGCGCGCCGGGGTCACCGCGATCGTCTGCATCGGCGAGACCCAGGGCCAGCGCGATGCCGGCCAGACCCTGGACATTCTGCGCGGCCAGCTCGACGGCTCGCTACCGGACGGCTCGACCGCCGCCAACCTGGTCGTGGCCTATGAGCCGGTCTGGGCGATCGGCACGGGTCTGACCCCCACGGCCCGGGATGTTGAGCAAATTCATGGCTTTATCCGGGAGTTCCTGACCTCCCGGTTCAAGGCCGACGGCGCCAGGATGCGGATCCTTTATGGCGGCTCGGTCAAGCCCTCGAATGCGGCCGAACTGATGGCGGTCAAGAACGTCAACGGCGCTCTGGTCGGTGGCGCCAGCCTGAAGGCGGCCGATTTCCTTGCGATTGCGAAGGGCTGCCCCTAGCTAATTCAAACCGCTGGTTATTCGAAGCGTGGTGTCGGCCGATCGGGGGTGGCAATGCCGTTTCCGATCGTGTAACACCGCGCAACTTCAGGAAAACCCGCGAAGCGCGATCGGCCGACGTCAGGCGCCGCCCGCTTGTGACGGAAGGGCACTATGCAGACTGTTGTCATCGTCATCCACCTCATGATCGTCGCCGTCATGATCGGCGCCGTCCTGCTCCAGAAGTCGGAAGGCGGCGGCCTCGGCATGGGCGGAGGCGCAGGCTTCATGTCGAGCCGCGGCACTGCGAACCTTTTGACGCGGACCACTGCGATCCTGGCGGCTGGCTTCTTCCTGACCAGCCTGTTCCTGTCCTGGCACGCAGGGTATAGCCGCGCGCCGACGTCGATCATCGGCGCGCCTGCGTCGCAGACCCAGCCGGCCGGTGGCGGGCCGATTGCGCCGCCGACCTCTGGCGGCATCCTCGATTCGCTGAAGAAGGCGGATGAGCAGCAGCAGGCCCCGGCACCGAGCGGCCCGCAGGTGCCGCGTTCGCAATAAAGCTGGGGGGCCATGCAGGGCGACCGCTACCGTCCTGCATCAACAATCCCCATCAAGGCACTGTCACCATTCTTAGTTCTGGCTCACCCACAGGCCCGCAGAATCTTTCGGGCGGAATACGAATCGCTTTGGCGAATCGAATTCGAGGGATTAGAGGTTAAGCCCCATGGCGCGGTACATATTCATCACCGGCGGCGTGGTTTCTTCGCTCGGCAAGGGTTTGGCTTCAGCGGCACTCGGTGCCCTGCTGCAGGCCCGGGGCTACAAGGTCCGCCTCCGCAAGCTCGACCCCTATCTCAACCTCGATCCCGGAACGATGTCGCCGTATCAGCACGGCGAAGTGTTCGTGACCGATGACGGCGCGGAGACCGATCTCGATCTCGGTCACTACGAGCGCTTCACCGGGCGGCCTGCGACCAAGCAGGACAACATCACCACGGGGCGCATCTACCAGGACATCATCTCCAAGGAGCGCCGCGGCGATTATCTCGGCGCGACCATTCAGGTGGTTCCGCACGTCACGAACGCCATCAAGGAGTTCGTCCTCTCCGGCAATGACGATTACGATTTCGTGCTGGTCGAGATCGGCGGCACCGTCGGCGACATCGAGGGCCTGCCGTTCTTCGAGGCGATCCGCCAGCTCAAGAACGAGCTGCCGCGCGATCACGCCATCTACATCCATCTCACGCTGCTGCCATACATTCCGAGCGCCGGCGAGCTGAAGACGAAGCCGACGCAGCACTCGGTGAAGGAACTGCGCTCGATCGGCATCCAGCCGGACATCCTGCTTTGCCGCACCGATCGCGAGATTCCAAAGGAAGAGCGGCGCAAGCTGGGGCTGTTCTGCAACGTGCGCGAAAGCGCCGTGATCGAGGCGCGCGATGCCGACAGCATCTACGCGGTGCCTGAAGCCTATCACGTGGCAGGCCTTGATGACGAAGTGCTCGCCGCCTTCGGCATCGAAGCGCGCATACCGCCGGTGCTCAAGAGCTGGCAGCAGATCAACGAGCGCATTCGCAATCCCGAGGGCGACGTCACCATCGCCATCGTCGGCAAGTACACCGGCATGAAGGATGCGTACAAGTCGCTGATCGAGGCGCTCTCGCACGGTGGCATCGCCAACAAGGTGAAGGTCAATCTCGACTGGATCGAGAGCGAGATCTTCGAGAAGGAAGATCCCGCGCCGTTCCTCGAGCATGTCAACGGCATCCTGGTGCCCGGCGGCTTCGGCCAACGCGGCGCGGAAGGCAAGATCCGTGCGGCGCAATTCGCCCGCGAGCGCGACGTGCCGTATTTCGGCATCTGCTTCGGCATGCAGATGGCGGTGATCGAGGCCGCGCGAAATCTCGTCGGCATCGAGGAGGCCAACTCTACCGAATTCGGCCCGACCAAGGAGCCCCTGGTCGGCCTGATGACGGAATGGCTCCGCGGCAACGAGCTCGAGAAGCGCTCGAAGGCCGGCGATCTCGGCGGCACGATGCGCCTCGGTGCGTATCCCGCGGCGCTGAGCCGCGGCAGCCGCGTCTCGCAGGTCTATGGCGACGCGACCGAGATTTCCGAGCGTCACCGCCACCGCTACGAGGTCAATACCGCCTACAAGGACCGCCTCGAGCAGCACGGGCTGAAGTTCTCAGGCCTGTCGCCCGACGGCGTGCTGCCTGAAATCGTCGAGTACGAGGATCACCCCTGGTTCATCGGCGTCCAGTTCCACCCCGAGCTGAAGTCGCGCCCTTTCGAGCCGCACCCGCTGTTTGCGTCCTTCATCCAGGCAGCGGTGGTGCAGTCCCGCCTCGTCTAGGAGGCGCGGCGTGCCTTTGACGCGTACGTCATTTGTTGCGACAACGCTCCGCCGCAAGAGCAAAGAGCCAGGGAGTTAGATTTCGATGATCTACGAAATGCGCGTCTACCATTGTGTGCCCGGTCGCCTGCCGGCGCTGTTGAACCGTTTCGAGACGGTGACGCTCAAGCTGTGGGAAAAGCACGGCATCAAGCAGGCCGGCTTCTTCACCACGCTGATCGGTGAATCCAACCAGGAGCTGACCTATTTCCTCGCCTGGGACTCGCTCGCCGATCGCGAAGCGAAGTGGGGCAAGTTCATGACCGACCCGGATTGGATGAAGGCCCGAGCCGAGAGCGAAGCGGACGGCCAGATCGTCGCCAACATCGTCAGCCAGATTCTGACGCCGACCGCCTTCTCGTCGGTCAAGTAGCGGCCATTGGCACAGGGCGCGCCGGGGGCCCCCGGCGCAACCCTGATATTCTGACAGCCCCGGCCGAATGGGGTTGATCCGCCTCTCGCCGCAGCTATGGTCGCGGCGAAACGAGGGAATTGCCTTGAGCTCTCCAGCATCGGCGGCGCCGGTCGTCACCATTGGCACGGTCAAATTCGGCAATGATCTGCCGATCTCGATCATCGCAGGACCCTGCCAGCTCGAAAGCCGCCAGCACGCGCTGGAGGTGGCCTCCGCGCTGAAGGAGATCGCTGCGCGGTTGAAGGTCGGGCTCGTCTACAAGACCTCGTTCGACAAGGCCAACCGCACCAGCGCATCCGCTGCGCGCGGCCTCGGCCTTGCGCAGTCGCTGCCGATCTTCGCCGAGATCCGTTCCTCGCTCGGCCTGCCGGTGCTGACCGACGTGCACGATGCCGCGCAGTGCGCCGAGGTGGCGCAGGCGGTGGACGTCCTGCAGATCCCGGCCTTCCTGTGCCGGCAGACTGATCTGCTGCTGGCTGCGGCCGCGACCGGCAAGGTCGTCAACGTCAAGAAGGGGCAGTTCCTCGCGCCCTGGGACATGGCGAATGTCGTGGCCAAGATCACCAGCGCGAACAATCCCAACGTGCTCGTCACCGAGCGCGGCGCATCCTTCGGCTACAACACGCTTGTTTCGGACATGCGCGCGCTGCCGATCCTGGCGCGCACCACCGGCGCGCCCGTGATCTTCGATGCCACCCATTCGGTGCAGCAGCCGGGCGGGAAGGGGACCTCGTCGGGCGGCGAGCGTGAATTCGTGCCGGTGCTGGCACGCGCGGCCGTCGCGGTTGGGGTTGCCGGCGTGTTCATCGAGACCCATCCGGATCCCGATCACGCGCCCTCGGACGGCCCCAACATGGTGTCGCTGCGCGAGTTCGAAGCGCTGATCCGCAACCTGATGGCGTTCGACGCGCTGGCCAAGAGTATGCCGAAGGGCACCACGCGCTGATGCAGCAGCCTGTGATCAGGCCGTCCTCCGAGCAGAAGTTTCCGCCCGCGATCAATATCATTGCGCTCGCCGGCTTCTCGGCGGCGTTGTCGACACGGGCGCTCGATCCGGTCCTGCCGCATGTCGCGGAGGATTTTTCGATCAGCATCACGACGGCCGCGAGCATCGCGGCCGGCTTCGCCTTGATCTACGCGCTGGTTCAGCCCGCGATCGGAGCCGCCGCCGATCTGTTCGGCAAGGCGCGGTTGATGACGGCATGTCTGGCACTGCTCGGCGTCGCCTGCATCATGGGTGCACTCGCTACTTCGTTCTCGGGCCTGTTCGCGACCCGCATCCTGGCCGGCATCGCCTCCGGCGGTGTGTTTCCCGTCGCGCTCGGCCTGACGGCCGACCTTGTCGCGCCTGCCAAGCGACAGGTCGCGATCGGGCGCACGATGGCGGGCTCGATGACGGGCAATCTGCTCGGTGCATCTGCCAGCGGAATCATTGGCGATCTCATCGGCTGGCGTGGCGTGCTCGTCATCCTCGGCGCGCTCGGCCTGATTGCGGCCGTCGCAGTCGCGGCGGGCTTTCGCGGTGCCGCGCTGACGGCGCCGCCCAAGACCGACCTGAAGACCCTGAGGCAGGGCTACCGCACCATCTTCGCCAATCCCAACACGCGCTTCTGCTATTCGGCCGTGTTCGTGGAGGGCTGCTGCGTGTTCGGCCTGTTCCCCTTCATCGCAGCCTTCCTGTTTGATCTCGGCGAGAAATCGCTGTCGATCGCGGGGATCGTAATCGCGGGTTTTGCGGTCGGCGGGTTGCTCTACACCTTCACCGTCTCGCGCATGCTGCCGCGGCTTGGCGTCAAGGGAATGATGATCGCTGGCGGCTGCCTCGTGGCATTGCAGCTCGGTGCGCTCGCATTCGGTCCGGGCTGGAAGCTGCAATTCGCCAGCATGCTGGCGATGGGCTGGGGCTTCTACATGATCCATGGCTGCTTGCAGGTGTTCGCCAGTGAGCTGTCGATCGGGGCACGGGCGACGGCGATGTCGCTGCACTCGTTCTTTTTCTTCATGGGGCAAACCGTCGGCCCACTCGCCTATGGCTTCGGCCTTCAGCATGGCGGCAAGATACCGACGCTGCTCGCAAGCGCGGCGATCATGGTTGTGCTGGGCCTTGTCTGCGCGCGGCTGCTCAAGCAGAGGGCACCGTCGGACGCGCGGGCCTGACGATAGTATTTCGTTACCGACGTCTCCGTATTTTCCCGTGGACGAATGGTCGCCATTTCCTTTCAATCTTAAGTCAAATCTCACCGTTCGCTCCGTAGATTGCCGGGAATCGCTAACCGGCGGCAACATCTGTGGATCTGTCGATGCAAAAGCAGCGTTCGGTCGCCCGTATCCTCGGGGCGGTGGTTGGGTCTCTCGGTCTCGTCCTCATCGTCATCTGCGCCTACGCGCTGAAGCTGGCGGTCACCCGTTATTCGGACAGCAACCGCATCGTCTCGCTCGCTGTCGCAAGCCGCGACCTGACCAGCACGCTGGTGATCTTTCGCCTGGAGCGCGGCGACACGCTGAGCTATCTGGCGGCGGCCGCACCCGCGCCCGACAGCGTCATGACCAGCCTCGCCGGGCAGCGGGCTACCGTGCAGAAGAATTACGCGCAGGCCTTGCAGAGCCTCGCCGCCGTCCAAGCACCCGGTCTTGCCGACAAGCTCGACAAGCTCCGCGGCATCTGGGCCCAGCTCGAGGAGCTGCGGCCGCGCGCGATCATCGCTTTGAAGCAGGAGAAGGGGGCGCGTGAAGCCAGCCTGACGCCGAGCTGGGCGAAAATCAGCGATGCCTATATGGATGCGATCGGCGACGTCACCGCCCATGTCGACAACGCGATGACGCTGATCGACCCCGTGGTCGATCGTCTCCTGATCGCCAAGCAGGCCTCCTGGCAGGCCCGCGCCAATGCCGGCCAGACCATTCTCGTCCAGTTCTCCTCGATCCTCGCCAACAAGACCTGGACCGCAGCCGATGGCGTTCTGTTCGCCGACCTGCGCGGCCGCATCCAGCAGTCCTGGCTGGTGGTGCGCGACCTCGGCCCGGAGATCGCCTCGCCCGAGCTGCTGCAGGCGATCCGCAACGCCGAGCCGGAAATCTCGGGCGCGCTCAGTGACGAGCGCAACGCGATTGCGACCAAGCTGCTCGCCGGTGAATCCGCCGGCGTCGCCGGCATCGATTACCGCGATCGCCAGCTGGTCGGCGCCAACAATGTCGTCATCGTCACGCAGACCGCGCTCGCCAATATGATCTCGCGGGCCGAGGAGGGCGCCTCGCGCGCCCGCTTCAGCCTGATCCTGTTCGGCCTGCTGATGCCGGCTTCGCTCGCGCTGACCGTCGGCGGACTGATGCTGATGCGCAACCGCGTCACGCGGCCGTTGACCGCGATCACCGGCGTGATGACCCGCTTTGCCGCGCATGATTTCGCCGGCGAGGTGCCGGGCCTCGACCGCAACGACGAGATCGGCCGCATGGCCGCGGCCCTTCAGGTGTTCAAGGAGGCCATGATCAACGCCGAACGCCTGTCCGGCGACCAGGCCGCCGAGCGCGCCGACAAGGAGAAGCGCGCGTCCGAATTGTCCGGCCTCGTGCGGCAGTTCGAGGGCCGGATCGGCCAGATGGTGCAGGCGCTGTCGAGCGCCACGGGCGAACTGGAGACGACGGCGCGCTCGATGTCGGGCACCGCGGCCGAAGCCCAGACCCAGGCCGGCTCGGCCTCGACGCTTGCCGACCAGGTCGGCGGCGGCGTGCAGACCGTCGCGGCTGCGGCGGAGGAGCTCAACGCCTCGATCCGCGAGATCAACCGCCAGGTCGAGCAGGCCACTCGCGCCACGGAGCAGGCGGTCGTCACCGTCAAGGAGACCGACAGCACGATGCGCGCGCTTGCCGACGGTGCCGGTCGCATCGGCGAGGTCATCGGCCTCATCACATCGATCGCCGGTCAGACCAACCTGCTGGCGCTGAACGCAACCATCGAAGCGGCGCGCGCCGGCGAATCCGGAAGGGGCTTTGCGGTCGTGGCGAGCGAGGTGAAGAACCTCGCCTCGCAGACCGCGAAAGCCACCGAGGAGATCAGCGCCCAGATCACGGAAATCCAGGGCGCGACACAGAAGGCGGTCTCGGCGATCGACGGCATCGTCAAGACCATCGAGGAAGTCTCCAGCATCAACCGCGTCATCGCTGCCGCCATCGAGGAGCAGAACAAGGCGACCGCCGAGATCGCAAACACCGTGCAGCACACGGCGGAGGCGACCTCGACCGTGACGCGCAACATCGCAACGGTGTCGTCTGCCGCGAACGAGACCGGTCGCGCGGCATCCAGCGTGCTGAAGGCCGCCGCCAACCTTTCGGGGCAGTCGACCTCGCTGACCTCGGAGGTCGACGGCTTCATCAGCAAGGTGCGTGCGGTGGCCTGACGCGCCGGCGACACGACCAATTCGACCGGCCGTCGCGGCCTCCAGCTGCGGCTGCAATCGTCTTCGTGGCATCGTGCCACGGCGCCCTGCGGTATACATGGCACAAGGATTGCTTTGATTTTGGGCAAATCGAGGTGCGAGATCGTGGACGCCCAGACCAGCCGTTCGCCCAGCCCAGCCAGCGGGCTGCGATCCACCGGATATCCGACCAAGCCGCCGCTGCGGCGTTTCCTGACCGATTGCCACGAGGAATTCCGCGCCGACAATTCCGGCGAGCTCGCCGATTACATTCCCGAGCTGAAGCGCGCCAACCCCGACCATTTCGGCATCGCGCTCGTCACCATCGACGGCCATGTCTACGAGGTCGGCGACAGCGCGGTGCCGTTCACGATCCAGTCGGTCTCGAAGGCCTTCGTCTTCGCACTGGCGCTGGAGATGGTGGGCGAGGCCCGGGTCGCGGCCACCATCGGCGTCGAGCCGAGCGGCGAGGCCTTCAATTCGATCCGGCTTACCAACGACAACCGGCCCTTCAACCCGATGGTCAATGCCGGGGCAATCGCCTGCTCGGGCCTGATCTATGAGGTGGACGGGACGGGCGCCTTCGAGCGCGTCCGCTCAAAGCTCAGCCAGTTCGCCGGCCGCGAGCTCGGCGTCGACGAGGCCGTGCATGCCTCGGAGACCGCGACCGGCAACCGCAATCGCGCCATCGCCTGGCTGCTGCGGAACTACGCGGTGCTGCCTGACGACGTCGATGCCGTGCTCGACGTCTATTTCCGCCAGTGCGCGATCCTCGTCACCGCGCGCGACCTCGCGATCATGGCGGCCACGCTCGCCAATCGCGGCATCAATCCGGTGACGGGCGTGCAGGTGATCACGCCGCACGTCGTCGCGCGCACGCTGTCGGTGATGACGAGCTCGGGCATGTACGACTATGCCGGCGAGTGGACCTACCGGGTCGGCATTCCCGCCAAGAGCGGCGTCGGCGGCGGTATCGTCGCGGCGCTGCCCTCGCAGCTCGGGCTTGGCACCTTCTCGCCGCTGCTCGACAACCACTTCAACAGCGCGCGCGGCCTGAAGGTCTGCGAGGCGCTGTCGGCCCGGTTCGACCTGCATATGCTGAACCGGAATGCCGACGTCCGCTCCAGCATCATGGCGGACTACGACATCTACGGCATCTCGTCGCGCCGCAGCCGCCAGCCGCGAGAGCAGCAGATCCTCGACGAGCGCCACAGCGACATCCGCGTGCTCGAGCTGGTCGGCGCGATGAACTTCGGCACCATCGACTACGTCACGCGAAGGCTCGCCAGCGAGCCGCCGAATGCGCCGCTCCTGATCATCGATTTCCGCCGCGTCCCCGATATCACGGCGGCCGGCGCGGAGCTGCTGGGCGAGACTCTCACCGCGCTCGGCAATGCCGGCGTCACCACGATCCTGTCGGGCTTCGAGGAGACCTCGGCGGTGTGGGCGGCGATCTCGGCGCGGACGGCCGACCCGCGCCGGCTGCGGCGCTTCGCGCTGCTCGACGATGCCATCGAATGGGCCGAGGACCAGGTGATCTACCGCTTCGGCGGCTTCACCGACGTCAAGGAGAGTGCGCATCTCGGCGAGCAGGCGCTGCTGGCCGAGCTCGACACGGACGAGATCACTGCCATCGTCGGTCTGTCGACCACCCGCCGTTACGCCGCCGGCCAGCGCATCATCGCCGCCGGCGAGCCCGCCAATTCGCTGTTCTTCCTCCAGAGCGGCATGGTCAGCGTCAAGCTGCGGAGCGGCGTGCGGCTGGCGTCCCTTGGTCCCGGCATGGCGTTCGGCGAGATGGCGATCCTGGAGCAAAGCCGCAGCGCGGATGTGTTCGCTGATACACCCGTCACCTGCCTCGAACTGCCGCTCGACAGCTTTGCCGACTACCGGCGGGTGCATCCCGAGACGTCGCTGAAGATCATGCGCAATCTCGCCGCGATCCTTGCACGGCGGCTGGTGCTCGCAAATGCGAAGGTCGATCTGCTGAGCGCGTATTGAGGCATCGTTGTCGTCACGGTGGCATCTAATGTCGTCAGCGAGACCGATGCGTACGCGCATCGATCGCTTGCGCGCGTTCGAGGAGTGCTTCCGCACGCTGAACGATCGGGATGTCGATCATCTTGCCGTCGATGGCGAAAGATGCGCGCCCCTCTGCAGCCGCTTGCTTGTTGAGTGCGACCACGCGCTCAGCGTCAGCCACCTCCTGAGGCGATGGACTGAAACCTGCGTTGAGGATCGGCACCAGGGACGGGTGGATGCAGGCCGAGCCGACAAAGCCGAAATCCGCCGACCGCCTGACGATCCTGGTATAGCCGTCCAGATCGGCGAAATCGGCCACCGAGCCGATGGTGCCGAGCGGCATGATCCCGGCGGCCCGCGCCGCTTGCACAATTTGCTGCTTGGGCATCAACAAGGTTTCTTCCGTCGGTTTGGCGCCGATGGCGGTGGCGTAGTCTTCCGCTCCCAGCGAAATGCCGGCCAGCCGTGGAATCGATCGCGCGATGTCATGGGCCCGGGAGAGCGGACCCGGCGCCTCGATCAGGCCGACGAACCAGATCTTGCCGACTGGAAGTCCGCGCTCGATCTCCAATCGCGTCACCATCTCGTCGAGCAGGCGCAGATGCTCGGCACCTTCGACCTTGGTGATTTTGATGGCGTCCACGCCGGGGATCACGGCCGCTTCCAGATCGGGCACTGCCAGTTCGAGAGGCTGGTTGATCCGCACCATGACGTCCGAATTTCCGGTGTCGCGAAACCGCTTCACGATGCCCGGGATCAGCGCGCGGGCGTTCGCCTTTTCGGCCAGCGGCACGCTGTCCTCGAGATCGATGATCAGTGCGTCCGCACCGCGCTCGACGGCTTTGACGACGAACCGTTCGACGTTCGCGGGTACGAACAGTGCGGAGCGCCAGACGGGGAATTTTCGCTGAGCTGTCATGTGCTGGTTTCCTTCACAACGCCCGAGGCTAGGGCGGCATCGATATCGTCGGGGCTGAGGCCTGCTTCGGCCAGGATGGTACGGCTGTGCTGTCCGAGGCGTGGCGCCGGCGTGCGGATGCTGCCGGGCGTCTCGGAAAGGCGTACGGGGACGGCGTGCATCGGGAACGTCCCCATGTCATCGTCGGGGTAGTCGGCCAGCAGTTCTCGCGCCTGCACATGGGGGTCGTTCATCAATCGGACGGTGTCGTTGACCGGACCGATGGTGACTTCAGCCTCCTCAAAGAAGGTCACGTTGTCATCGACCGTCCGCGTCGCAATGAAATCGCCGATGATCTTGTCCAGTTCGGCGACGTGCACGAGCCTCTGTTCATTGGTCTTGAACCGCGGATCCTCGCAAAGCTCCGGACGGCCGATCGAACGCAACACCCGCATCGCCATACCTTGCGTGGAAGCAGACAGGCAAACCCAACCGCCGTCGCGCGTGCGATAGACGTTGCGCGGCACCGAGCCGCTCGAGCGACTGCCGCTGCGCGGCTTGACCACGCCGGTCAGCCGATAATTCGCAGCCTGTGGGCCGAGCGAGTTGACGATTGGATCGAGCAGAGGAAGATCGATCACCTGTCCCTTGCCGCCGTTGATCTCGACTTCCCGCAACGCCGCCATCGCCGCGAATGCTCCGGTGAGACCGGACAAGGCGTCGGCCAGATACATCGGCGGCAACACCGGCTCGCGGTCCGGAAAACCGTTCATCTCGGCGAAGCCGGAAAAGCCCTCGACCAAAGTCCCGAACCCGGGCCGGCGATGGTAGGGACCAGTTTGCCCCCACCCGGATATACGAACGATCACGAGCTTTGGCTCGAGCCGCAGCAGTTCCTCGGGGGACAGCCCCATCTGTTCGAGCGTTCCGGGGCGGAAGCTTTCAATCAGCATCGCCGCGCCGGGAATCATCTTGCGGATCAGCGGTACCGCTTCGTCGTGGCGGAACTCCACGCAGATGCTGCGCTTGTTGCGCGAATGAATCTTCCAGTTCGTCTCGACGCCTTTGGTGCGCCAACCCCGCAGCGTGTCGCCTTCGCGCGGCTCGACCTTGATGACGTCGGCGCCGAAGTCGGCGAGATGCTGGGTGAGGAGATTGCCCGCAACCAGTCTCGAAAGATCGATGACGCGGAGCCCCGTCAGCGGCCCGCGGACACCGGGCGTGTAATCGGCGCGATGCAGTCCGTTTTCGGGAGAGGTGGCCTCAGTGGGATTTGCCATGGTTCCGTTCTGTAAACAGGATGCCGCCGGTGACAGGCAGCCACAGGCGCAACTGGCGGTCAGACGTTGCTTCCTGGGTTTCGATGCGGAGCAGGTCGCCTCCGACGCTCAGTCCGATTTGCCAACGGCCGCCGACATAGGAGTGGCTGACGACGTCCGCCTGGATGATCGAACCTCCGATTGCCTGGTCGTTGGCTGCAGCCATGCGCATCTGCTCGGGGCGATAGGCAAACGTGACCTTGTCGCCCAGCGCGGGACGTTTGTCGGACTTGATCAGGACGCGCTGCCCGTCGGCAAGACTGACCAGCGTCTGTCCCTCGCCGTCGGGCGCTCCGACCACGTCGCCGTTCAGGAAGTTCGTCGTTCCTATGAAGTCGGCCACAAAACTGTCCGCCGGCCGCGTGTAGATCTCCTGGGGGATCCGATCTGGCTGATACGGCCGCCATTCATGACCACGATGCGATCGGACAGAGCCAGCGCTTCGACTTGGTCGTGCGTCACGTAGATGGTGGTCAGACCAAGGCGCGTGCGCAGTTCGGCAAGCCAGGTCCGGGCACGGTCGCGCAGCTTCGCATCGAGATTCGACAGGGGTTCGTCGAGCAGGAGGATGTCCGGCTGGTAGACCAATGTTCGCGCCAGCGCGACACGCTGCTGTTGGCCGCCCGAGAGCTGGTGCGGATAGCGGTCTTGAAAGCTTTCCATCTCGACGAGCCCGAGGCTCTCCTCGACGCGGCGCTTGCAATCGGCGCTCGACACCTTGCGCAGCCTGAGCGGAAACACGACGTTGTCGTAAACCGTCATATGCGGCCACAAGGCATAGCTCTGGAAAACGAGTCCGCAATGGCGGGCTTCCGGCGGCAGGAAGATGCCTTTCTCGCCGTCGAAATAGGTTTTGTTGCCGACACGGATGCGTCCGCTCGTCGGCTGATCCAGTCCGGCAATGGCGCCGAGCGTCGTCGACTTGCCGCACCCCGACGGTCCCAGCAACGTGACGAATTCGCCATCCGCAACTTGGATATTGATGTCGTCGATCGCCTTGACCGGACCGAACCGCTTGTGGAGGTTCTCGATCAGCAACTCAGCCATAAAGCTTCACTCCGAGAAAAGCGCGCGCCGCCGTAACACAGACGCCGATCACGAGGATCTGGATGGTGGCGAGTGCGGAGACCAGGCCGACCTCGCCCTGCGTCCACGCTTGAAGCAGCGTGGTCCCGATCACTTCGCTGCCGGGTGCGAACAGGAAGATCGCGGTCGTGTACTCCTTGAAGAACGTAATGAAGAGGATGATGAAGCAGGCAACGAGAGCCGGCCGCAGCAACGGCAGAACGATACGCCGGCTCGTCGTCCACCAATCCGCGCCCTGCGTGCGGGCCGCGCGATCGAAGTCCGGGCTCATCTGCAAGAGCATCGGCGCGATCGCACCGAGGCCCACCGGAATAAAGTGCATGGTGAAGGCGGCGACCAGAATCCAGATCGTGTTGCGAAGGCCCCCGAGGCCCGGAACAAGCGCAAACGCGTAGAAGAATCCGATGCCGGCGACGACGCCCGGCACAGCGCGGGGAAACAGGGCGATGTAGTGCAACGGGCCACGCCAGCGGAAGTCGGATCGCAGCGCGATGATGGCGATCAGGGCGACCATCGCGGTGGCGATCACACCGCCGACCGAACTGACGATCAGCGAATTCCAGATCGAGCGCGGATAGACCGGGTATTCAAGCATGTTGGCGAAGTTGTCGAGCGTCAGCACGTCGCCGATCGGCACCATCGGCGACAACAAGCTGGTGAAGGCGCGCAGAAACAGCGCGCCGATCGGCATCGCGACCGTTGCAATGATGTAGATTGCCGAGACGATGCAAAGCGGCCAGCGCAGGCTGTTCAGGCGGAACGGGCGCGGCCGGGTGGCCTTGCCGCCGAGCGTGACGAAGCGCCGGGTGTTGCCGAGCAGGCGGCCTTGCAGCCAGACCAGCACGCAGACGACGGCAAGCATCAACACGGCCGCCGTTGCCACAAGCCCGTGATCCGGGCGGGCCGACGCCACGCCGTTGTTGTAGAGGAACGTGGTGAGCACTGTGATGCCGGCGGGATCTCCGAACACCAGCGGAATCGCGAGCAGTTCAAGTCCCACCGTGAAATTCAAAACGGCGCTGTAGGCGATCGCCGGCATCAGCAGCGGCAGCGTGATCCGCCACAGGGTCCTCAAGGTGCCGGCGCCCGCGACGCGCGCGGCTTCCTCCAGCGTTGGATCCGTGATCGAGGCCGACGACATGCAGTAGATGTAGGCCACGGGCGCCTGCGAGACGCCCGCAATCATCGCCATGCCCGGCAAGGAGTAGAGGTTCCACGGTGCGCCGTCGAAGATCGACTGAAACAGGAGCGTGAGATAGCCGGCCGGCCCGTAGATGGTGTACCAGCCGAACGACAGCACCAGCGCCGAGAGATAGACCGGCCACAGGAAGAGCTCGCCGAACAGCCGCGCAAACGGCATGTCGGTGCGGCCGAACAGCACCGCTGCCAGTGTGCCGAGGACCTGCGAGATCAACGTGGTGAGGGTGGCGAAGACGAACGTATTCCAAAGGACGAGCGCGAAGCCATCGGTGCGAAGCAGGCGGCTGAAATTGCCCAGCGTCAGCTGCTGGCCGGAATCGTAGAGCGCACGATCCAGGAACGATTGATAGAGAACGGGAAGGAGAGGCGCTGCGATCAGGACAATGGTCAGCAGTGCCATGCCGTATTGGATGACGGTGTCGCGGCCGGGCAGCGGCTTCGGCAAACTGTCCGTGACCGACGACCCCAGCGCGGTGCTTGCGTCAAGCGACATTGAACGTCTTTTTCCATCGCGCCACGAAGCTGTCGTAGTCGCGCACCGCGTCGCGATCGTAGCCGATGTAGCAGATGTTCTGCTCGCCGACGGCTTCCACGATCGACGAATAGGTATGGCGGATTCCATCGCCCGGCTTCACGCCGGGACGCGCCGGCGTCAGGCCGCCCCGTCCGAATGCGCGCTGTCCGTCCTCGGAGATGACGTAGTCGAGCATCAACTTGGCGGCGTTGGCGTTCTTCGATCCCTTGGGAATGGCGATGCCGCGCAGCACCACCGGCTGACCGTCACCGATGAAGCTCCAGCCGAGGATCTTGGCACGTGCCGGATCGTTCAGGCGCGGCCAGAACGTGATAGCGGACACGAAAAAGCCCATGACGTATTCACCCGAGGTGACCTTTTCGGTCATCGGTCCGCCGGAGCGTTCGAAGCGAGGCGCAAGCTTGGCAAGCTGGGCAAACCAGTCCCAGGCCTTTTCGCCGTGTTTTTTTACGAAGGCATAGCTGATGCCATAGCCGAAGGTCGTTTGATGCACGCCGTAACTGGTGATGCGGTTGCGCCAGGCCTTCTCGTTTGCGACCGCGAGTTCGACGAACTCGGCAAGCGTCTTGGGCCGCTTGCCGTCCGGCACCAGCATGTTGTTCCAGATCAGCGCCATCGGGTCGGACGAGACGGTGTAGATGCCGGGAAATGGCTTGGCCCAATCCGGCCAGGCCTTCGCTTCGGGAGACGCATAATCGAGCACTTCGCCGCGTTCCTGGAAGTCGATCCATCCGCCCGGATCGGCCGTCGCGATGAGGTCGCAGGTGCGGCTGTTGGTGCTCCGCTCTGCCAGATAGCGCTCGAAGCTTTCGCGGGAGGCGGGAAGATCAAGGGTCTCGACCTTGATCTTCGGGTAGAGCTTGTTGAAGCCCTCGATCACGGGCCGCCAGTTTTCCGGCGACATGATCGAATAGATCAGGAGGCTCCCTTCGTTGTGGGCATCATCGATGATTTTTTGATAGGTCTCGGGATAACCGGCCGGCGCAGCCTGCGCCGCGCCACGGAGACCCATCGTGGCGCCGAGGACCGACATCACCATTAAGCTTCTACGATCGATGCCGGACATTGCCTGTTCCTCCCGCCGTCGCGATTTGTTATGCACATTTATTGGCGCCAATTTGTGCGCATTATGTTTGGCAAGTCAAGCGCTCCGGAAGGGGAAGCAGCCATGAAAGTACGGAAGGAGCAGAAGCGGCTGTTGGCGGCTGAAATCGGTGCCGCCATCCTGCAAGGCGACTATCGGCCAGGCGAATGGTTGCGCCAGATCGACCTGGAGGAAGCCTTTGCGGCCAAACGGTTCGACGTCCGGAGCGCGCTGACCCAGCTCGCCGCAAGCGGGATGGTGACCCACGTCGAAAATCGCGGCTACCGGGTCGCGCAACCGGACTTGAACGTCGTTCGCGAGATATTGGCGATCCGCATGTTGCTGGAGGTCGAAGCAGCGACCCTGGCGCTGCCGAATATCGGCCCGGTCGAGCTGGCGGAAATCAAGCAGGCTCAAAAGGGCTTTGAAGATGCGGTAGCCCGCGGAAGCAAGGCGGATCAAGCCAACACGAACGCGGTCTTTCACGACGAGATCTATCGCCATGGGGCGAACCAAACGCTCGCCAATCTCATCGTCGAGATCCGAAACCGCGCTAGACCGGGACCGATCGCGTTGTGGCCGTCGAATGCCGAACTGCAGAGAAGTGCGGCGCATCACGTCGAGATCGTTGAGGCGATCGAGGCGCGTGATCTGACTGCACTCGTTGCCGCGGTACGCCGTCACATCGCCGAGTCCGGCGCCAACTATCCCTCGCGTGATCCAGGTGTGGTCAACAAAGTATCCGCCGCCGACTAAGCAAGCGTGCTTGCGAATTTAAAGTCGATGTGCCGAGAACCATTCGAGGCGCGGACGTGGCTCGGTCCGAGCCAATTCGCTCAGCCGATCGGCTCCATCATCACCCGGACTTCGGCGGCCTCGGGCGTGCCGGTAAACCACAGGACGCCCAGTAGACCCAGGACAACATTGCGGACTGTTGTTGATATCGATGCCATCGTCCGTCCTCTCCAGCTAACCCCGCCCGCGATAGGGCGCGACGCCTTGCTCCGGCACCCACAGCCCCTTCGGCACCCGGCCGGTCTGCCAGAACACGTCGATCGGGATGCCGCCGCGCGGATACCAGTAGCCGCCGATGCGCAGCCATTTCGGCTTGATCTCGGAGGCGATGCGCTTGCCGATCATCACGGTGCAGTCCTCATGGAAGGCGCCGTGGTTGCGGAAGCTCGCGATGTAGAGCTTCAGCGACTTCGACTCCAGCAGCCACGGGCCGGGCGCGTAGTCGATCATCAGATGCGCGAAATCCGGCTGGCCCGTCACCGGGCAGAGCGAGGTAAACTCGGGGACCGTGAAACGGACCAGATAATCGGTGCCCGCTTGCGGATTGGGCACCCGATCGAGCTTGGCCTTCTCCGGCGTATCAGGCCATTCCACCGCGCGGCCGAGCTGCAATGCAGCCGAGCTGGCAGGGGAGTTCTTCGCTTTGCTGGGTTTTTCGACATCAGGCCGCCTCCGTGGCGCCCTCTTAGCCAATCATGCGAGGGCCGTCACCCGGCCTTTTCCGCCTCGATGCATTGCGGTAGAAGCACCGCCAACTGCCCCCTTTGTTCCCCGAAAAGAGGCCCTCATGACCGCCATCATCGACATCATCGGACGCGAAATCCTGGATAGCCGCGGCAATCCCACCGTCGAGGTCGATGTCGTGCTGGAAGATGGCGCACTCGGCCGCGCCGCCGTGCCCTCCGGCGCCTCCACCGGCGCCCATGAAGCCGTGGAACTGCGCGACGGCGACAAGGCCCGCTATCTCGGCAAGGGTGTCACCAAGGCGGTCGGTGCCGTCAACGGCGAGATCTTCGAGGCCCTGAGCGGTCTCGATGCCGAGCAGCAGGTCCAGATCGACCAGATCATGATTGACCTCGACGGCACCGCGAACAAGAGCCGGCTGGGCGCCAACGCCATCCTCGGCGTCTCGCTCGCCGTCGCCAAGGCGGCCGCGAACTCGCTCGACATGCCGCTCTATCGCTACGTCGGCGGCACCTCGGCGCGCCTCCTGCCGGTGCCGATGATGAACATCATCAATGGCGGCGTGCATGCCGACAACCCGATCGACTTCCAGGAGTTCATGATCCTCCCCGTCGGCGCCTCGTCCTTCGCAGAAGGCCTGCGCTACGGTGCGGAGGTCTTCCACACCCTGAAGTCCGAATTGAAGAAGGCCGGCCACAACACCAATGTCGGCGACGAGGGCGGTTTCGCCCCAAACCTGCCCTCGGCCGACGCTGCGCTGGAATTCGTCATGAACGCGATCGGCAAGGCTGGCTACAAGGCGGGCACCGACATCGTGATCGGCCTCGACTGCGCCTCGACCGAATTCTTCAAGGACGGCAAGTACGTCTATGAAGGCGAGGGCAAGACCCGCTCGATCTCCGAGCAGGCCAGATATCTCGCCGACCTCGTCGGCCGCTATCCGATCGTCACCATCGAGGACGGCATGTCGGAAGATGACATGGACGGCTGGAAGGAGCTCACCGACCTGATCGGCGCGAAGTGCCAGCTGGTCGGCGACGACCTCTTCGTCACCAACGTCAAGCGCCTCGCCGATGGCATCAAGGCCGGCCGCGCCAACTCGATCCTGATCAAGGTCAACCAGATCGGCACGCTGACCGAGACGCTCGCCGCCGTCGAGATGGCGCACAAGGCCAGCTACACCTCGGTGATGTCGCACCGCTCGGGCGAGACCGAGGATTCCACCATCGCCGATCTCGCGGTCGCCACCAACTGCGGTCAGATCAAGACCGGCTCCCTTGCGCGGTCCGACCGCACCGCCAAATACAACCAGCTCCTCCGCATCGAGCAGCAGCTCGGCAAGCAGGCGCTGTACGGCGGCAAGGCGGCACTGAAGGCGCTGGCATAAGCCGGCGTCTGGACGAGAACAGGGGAGGATCGACATGAGCGACGGCAAGACCGGCCTGCAACTGCGTTCGCTGATCAAGAAGAGCGGAGAGCTCGAGATCTCGCTGCTCGACGTGCCGACCCCCGAGCCCGGCCCGGACGAGGTCGTCGTCCGCGTCGAGGCGGCCCCGATCAACCCATCCGACCTCGGGCTCCTGATCGGCGCCGCCGACATGAGCACGGCGAAGGCATCCGGCACGAAGGAAGCCCCCGTCATCACCGCCAAGGTGCCTGAGGGCGCGATGCGTGCGATGGCCGGTCGGCTCGACGAATCCATGCCGGTCGGCAACGAAGGCGCGGGCGTGGTCATCAAGACCGGCTCGTCCGATGCCGCCAAGGCGCTGATGGGCAAGACCGTTGCGATGATCGGCGGCGCGATGTACGCGCAGTACCGCACCCCGAAAGTGCGCGAGTGCTTGCCGCTGCCTGAGGGCACCACGGCGGCGGAAGGCGCGTCCTGCTTCGTCAATCCGCTGACCGCGCTCGGCATGACCGAGACCATGCGGCGCGAGGGCCACAAGGCGCTGGTGCACACCGCCGCCGCCTCCAATCTCGGTCAGATGCTGAACAAGATCTGCATCAAGGACGGCATCCCGCTGGTCAACATCGTGCGCAGCAAGGAACAGGCCGACATCCTGCACAAGATCGGCGCCAAATATGTCGTCGATTCCACCGCGCCGACGTTTCACGCCGATCTCACCCAGGCGCTGGTCGAGACCGGCGCCACCATCGCCTTCGACGCGATCGGCGGCGGCAAGCTCGCCGGCGACATCCTCAACTGCATGGAAATCGCGATCAACAAGACCGCGAAGGAATACAGCCGCTACGGCTCCAACGTGCACAAGCAGGTCTATGTCTATGGCGGGCTCGACATCCGCCCGATCGAGTTGCCGCGCGGCTTCGGCATGGCCTGGGGCGTCGGCGGCTGGCTGCTGTTTCCGTTCCTGATGAAGATCGGTCCGGCGGACGGCGCCAGGCTGCGCCAGCGCGTGGTCGACGAATTGAAGACCACGTTCGCGAGCCACTATACCAAGGTGGTGTCGCTTCAGGAGGCGCTCGATCCCGCCAACATCGCGGTCTACGCCAAACGGGCCACCGGCGAAAAATTCCTCATCGCCCCGAACAAGTCGTGACGTGCGACGGCGTCCGGGCCTGATCGAACTCAGGCCTGAGCGGTCGGGCGGATCACGATCTCGCCGACATCCACATCATCCGGTTGCGCGATCGCGAAGGCCATTGCCTCCGCGATAGCGCGCGCTGGAATGGCCAGCGCCTTCATGCTCGTCCGCCCTTGCTCCCGTAGCGTAGAATCCGTCATGGAGGATGGGAGCTCGGTGTCGACATAACCGGGCGAGATGGTCGTCACCCGAAGCGATGGTCCGGCCTCTTGACGAAGCCCTTCGGAAATCGCCCTGACGGCGTTCTTCGAGCCCGCATAGACGGCCATTGTCGGAACGATCTTGATGCCGGCGGTCGACAGGGTGTTGACGAAATGGCCGAAGCTCTGACGACGGAAGACGGGCAGGGCTGCGGCGATTCCGTAGAGCACACCCTTCACGTTCACGTCGATCATGTCGTCCCAATCGTCGACCCTCAGATCGTCCAGACGCGAAATCGGCGCTATCCCCGCATTATTGATCATGACGTCCAACTTCCCGTATCGGTCTGTTGCGAGTCCGACGAGCCTGGCGACATCCTCGCGTCGCCTGACGTCAGTGACGAGATACGACGCCTTTCCGCCCTTTGACGCGATGCTCGCGGCCAGCGCCTCCAGCCTATCGGAGCGCCGTGCGCCGAGGACCACGATGGCGCCACGTTCTGCGAGATGCCGGGCGGTGGCGTCGCCAATTCCGCTGCTGGCGCCCGTGATGGCGACGACCTTACCCGCGATGCCTGTCATAGGGTGTTCCATCCATTTCGTTGCGGGAGGAAGTTCGCATCGGAAGCGAGGATGATCTATGCTCGAAGTGCCCGAAAATCGTCGAGATCGGATCAAGCCTTGGACAACCTCTCGGATAAGACCTTGGGCAAGACTTTGGGCAAGGCCTCGGACCCGCTGTCTCAGGTCTTCTCGCTCCTGGACGTTCGCGCTGCGCGTTGCACGAGGTTCGAGGCGGGCGGCAATTGGTCTTATCGATTTCCGGCAAAACCCGCCCTGAAGTTCGGCGCTGTCATCCGAGGCGATTGCTCGATCGATTTTGGCAACGTTGCCCATCATCGGCTTGTCACCGGCGACTGTTTTCTTCTCGCCAATGCACCCGCCTATGTTCTTGCCAACGACGTACGCCTCGCTCCCGAAGACGGTATGGCGGCGTTCGATTGGACGCGGTCGGATGTCGCGCGTCACGCGGGCAGCGATACCGTTCTGCTCGCCGGCAGTTTCGACTTTGAGGTGTCTGACGCCGAACTGCTGCTCGATGCGCTTCCACGCTTTCTGCTCATACCAGCGCGCAGTCCGTCGGCGTCAGTCATTCATTCCACGCTCCAGATTCTCGACCTTGAAATCAGGGGGACAGCAATCGGAGCGGCCGTCCTCACCGACAGGCTCGCCGACGTCCTGCTCGTCCAGGTGCTCCGCGCGGCGCTGGATCAGCGCGCCAGTGAGGGTCTTGGATGGATCAACGCGCTGGCCGATGCCAGGATCGGCAGGGCAATCAGGCTGATGCACGAAAACGTCGCTTACCCCTGGACCCTGGACGCATTGGCTGGCGCGGTCGCCATGTCGCGATCCGCGTTTTCGAAGCGGTTCAAGTCGCTGGTGGGGCTGTCGCCGCTCGATTACCTTCTTCGATGGCGCATGCGCCTTGCACGCGATCGGCTGCGGCGTGGAGCGACCGTTTCGGCAATTGCCGCGCAGCTGGGATACGCGTCGGAGAGCGCCTTCGGACATGCCTTCAAACGAGTCTACGGCCATGCACCGAAGCGATACTGGCGTGGACAGGCCACGGGCGAAAAATTCCCCGACGTCCCAAATAAATAATCGTGACATGCGACGGCACGTCGCCGAAAGAAGGTCTTGCCTTCTGAGCGAAGCGGGAGATTATTCCGCCGCCATTTGAAAGCGAAAAACCGCAGGCGCTCAGAAGGGGACCTCTTCCATGACCGATCTCAATCGCCGCCATTTGCTCGCAGGCGCCGCTGCCGTCGGTGCGGCGGCCATGACCGGCCTGCGGCCGACCGCCTCCAGTGCCGCAGTGCCGCAAGCCGGGACGCAGGCGCCGGGCTTCTACCGTTACAAGGTCGGCGCGTACGAGTGCACGTCGATCAATGACGGTGCGCGCACTTTCCCGATGCCGGACAAGTTCGTCGTCAACGTGCCGAAGGACGAGGCGCTGGCCGCCGGCGAGGCGTCCTACATGCCGAAGGGCATGGTCACTGTTCCCTTCAATCCGCAGCTCATCAACACCGGCTCCAAGCTCGTGCTGATCGACACCGGCAACGGCGTCGCCAATCTTGAGCCGAGCAAGGGCGCGGTCGGCCGCACGCTGCAAAACCTTCAGGCCGCCGGCGTCGACCCGAAGAGCATCGACGTCGTGCTGCTCTCGCATCTGCATCCCGACCATACCAACGGCATTCGTCTCGCCGACGGCGCGCTCGCGTTCCCCAACGCGGAGATCATGGTGCCGGGCAAGGACTGGGAGTTCTGGATCAGCGGGGACAACGCCGCCAAGGCCGAGTCCAACGGCATGATGAAGAACTACTTTGCCAACGTGAAGAAGACCTTTGCCGGCCTCGAGTCCAAGGTGACGAAGTTCGAGTGGGGCAAGGAAGTCGCGCCCGGCATCACCTCGATCGCGACGCCCGGCCATACCCCGGGTCACACCTCCTTCGCCGTCGCCTCGGGCGATGCCAAGGTGCTGATCCAGTCCGACGTCACCAACATTCCGGAATTCTTCCTGCGCAATCCGGACTGGCACGTGATGTTCGACAACGACGCCGCGCTGGCGCAGGAGACGCGTCATAAGTTCTACGATATGGCGGCGGCCGAGAAGGCGACGGTGATCGGCTTTCATTTCACCTTCCCTTCGGTCGGCCATGTCGAGAAGGATGGTGCCAAGTACCGCCTGATCCCGGCGGCGTGGAACCCGACGATCTGACCGCGGTTGCAGATTTGCGCGAAAGATCAGGCCGCCGCTTGGCGGCCTGATTGTTTTAGCATCTGCTTTCGCGAAACTCAGCGTTTCCAAACCGGACCGGTTCATGCACTTGCATCGATTGGTCCGGACCGCTTAAGTGCCGGCCCGGCAATCCCGCTCAAGCCCCCAAGGACAATCCATGGCCTACAACATCGTCACGATCGCCGGCAGCCTGCGCAAGGACAGCTTCTCGCTGAAGATCGGCAATGCGCTCGCCAAGCTCGCGCCTGACACGCTCAAGCTCGAGGTCATCACGCCGGCGGGTATCTCGTTCTTCAACCAGGACCTCGAGGGCGCGCCGCCGGCGGACTGGCTGGCCTTCCGCGACAAGCTCCAGAAGTCGGACGGCGTCCTGTTCATCACGCCGGAATACAACCGTGCGATCCCGGGCGTGCTCAAGAACGCCATCGACGTCGCCTCGCGCCCCTATGGCAAGAGCTCGTTCAACGGCAAGCCGGTCGGCATCATCTCCAACTCGCCGGGCCCGCTCGGCGGCGTCAGCGCCGCCAAGACGCTGCAGAACATCCTGCCTGGCATTTCGGGTCCGATCATGCAGCAGCCGGAGGCCTATCTCAACGGCGTCGGCGACGCCTTCGATGCCGAGGGTAATCTGGTCAAGGACGCATTGAAGGGCGTGCTCCAGGCCTATATCGACGCCTTCGCGGCGCACGTCGCCAAGCACCACGGCTGACCCAGGTCTCGGTCATGGCCGGGCTTGTCCCGGCCATCCATGTTCTTGCTTGCGATGACGAAGAACGCGGATGCCCGGCACAAGGCCGGGCATGACGATGACGTTTGGTGCGCGGGCAGGGTGCGTTAGCTGCTCCTTAACCAACCTTGCCGCATCTTCCCAAGATGGTCTCCCGTGCCCGCCTGAAATCCATTCTGACCGGCCTTGCCCTCTATGCGATGGCGGCCGCGATCGTCGGCTATTTCGGCGTCAACGCCTATACCGGCAAATACGGCCTCAACGCGCGCCAGGAGCTCGATCAGGAGATCATCGCGCTGACCAGCGAACTGGCGCAGCTCAAGCGCGAGCGCGCCAGGAGCGAGCAGCGCGTCTCGCTGCTGCGGACCGCGAAGATCGACCCCGACATGCTGGACGAGCGGGCACGGTTCCAGCTCGACTATGTCAATCCGCACGATCTCGTTCGTATGATCCCGGCGAAGTGATGCGCCTCGATGAAGACTGCTGCCGCGCGAGCACGCGACCTTTCACTGATTCCATCGATCCGTCACGATCGAGACATGCGCAAGGCGCGTTGCCGTCGTGCTGTTGACGCCGGCGTGTCTGCGCCGGAGCAGTCTCTACACCTCGGCGTGAGCGCGCGGAGCTAATGTTGCCCGATCAGAGCCAAACATTGTGCAATATTTCGACCACGTTGCAGTGCGGCATAACGAAACCTGTGCCGCGTCGCCGCGGTGCTTTCGCGCGCGTTTGAACTGGGTTAGAGAGGTCGAAAGTTTTCTCTGACCCGGAATTCCAATGGCCGCACCCAAGAAAGCCGCCGCAAGCACTCCACAGGACAAGACCAACGGCGGCTCGCCTCCGGAATTCACCAGGGAGCAGGAGCTCAAGGCGTTCCGCGACATGCTCCTGATCCGGCGTTTCGAGGAAAAGGCCGGCCAGCTCTACGGCATGGGCGCGATCGGCGGCTTCTGCCATCTCTATATCGGCCAGGAGGCCGTGGTGGTCGGCATGCAGATGGCCCTGAAGCCGGGCGATCAGGTCATCACCGGCTACCGCGATCACGGTCACATGCTTGCCACCGGAATGGAGGCCAACGGCGTCATGGCCGAGCTCACCGGCCGCCGCGGCGGCTATTCCAAGGGCAAGGGCGGCTCCATGCACATGTTCAGCAAGGAGAAGCACTTCTACGGCGGTCACGGCATCGTCGGCGCCCAGGTTTCGCTCGGCACCGGTCTCGCCTTCGCCAACAATTATCGCGGTAACGACAATGTCAGCGTCACCTATTTCGGCGATGGCGCGGCCAACCAGGGCCAGGTCTATGAGAGCTTCAACATGGCGGAGCTCTGGAAGCTGCCGGTGATCTACGTCATCGAGAACAACCGCTACGCCATGGGCACCTCGGTCTCGCGCGCCTCGGCACAGCAGGATTTCTCCAAGCGTGGTGCCTCCTTCAACATCCCCGGCCGGCAGGTCGACGGCATGGACGTCCGGGCCGTGAAGGCCGCCGGCGACGAAGCCGCGGCCTGGTGCCGCGCCGGCAACGGGCCGATGATCCTGGAAATGCAGACCTACCGCTATCGCGGCCACTCCATGTCCGACCCTGCAAAATACCGCACGCGCGAGGAGGTTGAGAAGGTTCGCCACGACCAGGATCCGATCGAGCAGGTGCGCAATCGCCTGCTGGCGGCCAAGGTCAGCGAGGCCGATCTGAAGGCGATCGACGCCGAGGTGCGCGACATCGTCAACGCGTCTGCCGACTTTGCCCAGCATGATCCCGAGCCGGATGCCGCCGAGCTCTGGACCGACATTTACCGCTGAACGCGCGCAAGCTTTCTCTTGGAGTCGATATGCCAATTCAAGTGCTGATGCCCGCGTTGTCGCCCACGATGGAAAAGGGCAACCTTTCCAAATGGCTTAAAAAAGAGGGCGAGACGATCAAGTCGGGCGATGTCATCGCCGAGATCGAGACCGACAAGGCGACCATGGAGGTCGAGGCGACCGATGAGGGCACGCTCGGGAAGATCCTGATCCCGGAAGGCACCGCGGACGTCGCCGTGAACACGCCGATCGCGACCATTCTCGCCGATGGCGAGAGCGCCGCCGATCTCGCCAAGGCGCCCGCGCCGGCCCAGCAGGAGAAGGCCGCGGAGTCCGCTCCACCCGCCGCGGCAAAGGCCGAGGCGCCTGCGCCCAAGCCTTCAGAGTCGAAGGCCGCTCCGGCGCCGCAGGCCGTTGCCGAACCCGATCCGGAAGTCCCCGCCGGCACCGAGATGGTGACGCAAACTATCCGCGAAGCGCTGCGCGACGCCATGGCCGAAGAGATGCGCCGCGACGCCGATGTCTTCGTGATGGGCGAGGAAGTCGCTGAGTATCAGGGCGCCTACAAGGTGACCCAGGGCCTGCTGCAGGAATTCGGGCCCAAGCGCGTGATCGACACGCCGATCACCGAGCACGGTTTTGCCGGCGTCGGCGTCGGCGCCGCCATGTCGGGCCTGAAGCCGATCGTCGAGTTCATGACCTTCAACTTCGCCATGCAGGCGATCGACCAGATCATCAACTCCGCCGCGAAGACCCTCTATATGTCCGGCGGCCAGATGGGTTGCTCGATCGTGTTTCGCGGGCCCAACGGCGCCGCCGCCCGCGTCGCCGCCCAGCACAGCCAGGACTACTCGGCCTGGTATTCGAGCGTTCCGGGCCTCAAGGTCGTCGCGCCGTTCTCGGCTGCCGACTACAAGGGCCTGCTCAAGGCCGCGATCCGCGATCCCAATCCGGTGATCTTTCTCGAGAACGAGGTGCTCTACGGTCACACCGGCGAGGTGCCCAAGCTCGACGATTTCGTGATTCCGATCGGCAAGGCGCGTATCGCGCGCACCGGCAGCCACGTCACGATCATCTCCTGGTCGAACGGCATGACCTATGCGCTGAAGGCGGCCGATGAACTCGCCAAGGACGGCATCGAGGCCGAGGTGATCGACCTGCGCACGCTGCGGCCGATGGACACCGAGACCATCATCGCCTCTGTCAAAAAGACGGGGCGCGCCGTCACGGTGGAAGAGGGCTGGGCCCAGAGCGGTGTCGGCGCCGAGATCGCCGCGCGCATCATGGAGAACGCCTTCGACTATCTGGACGCGCCGGTTACGCGTGTCTCGGGCAAGGATGTGCCGATGCCCTATGCCGCGAACCTGGAGAAGCTCGCGCTGCCCTCGGTGGCCGAAGTGGTCGAGGCCGCCAAAGCTGTCTGCTACAGGTAGGCCATGGCGGGCCCGAAGGAGCAGCCATTGCCACCCGACGTGCTTGCCCGCGACGACGCGGTCGAGATCCTGCGCGTCTTCGTGCTGGACGGCGGGCTGTCGATGGCGTTCCAGCGCGCCTTCGAGGAGCCCGACATGTGGGGCCTGCTGCTGGTCGATCTCGCCCGCCACGCCGCGCGCGCCTATGCGCGTGAGAGCGAATATACCGAGGAAGACGCCATGAGCCGGATCCTGGAGATGTTCCAGGCCGAGATCGAGCGTCCTACGGACACCGGCACGACGACACCGCGCGGGAAGGGACACTGACCGTGGCGATCGAAGCCCACCATTTCGACTTCATGCTGGAGGCGATCCGCGAGGCGGAGGCCTCGATCGCGCAGGGCGGCCTGCCGATCGGCGCCGTGCTGACGCGCGACGACAAGATCATCGCCCGCGGCCACAACAATCGTGTGCAGGAGAACAACGTGATCCTGCATGGCGAGATGAGCTGCCTGCGCGAAGCCGGCGCGATCACGTTCCACGACACCGTCATGTACACGACGTTGTCGCCATGCTCGATGTGTGCTGGCGCGCTCGCTCTGTTCAAGGTCAGGCTGGTTGTGATCGGGGAATCCGTCACCTTCGAGGGCTCCAAGGACATTCTCGACAAGTTCGGCATCCTCTGGATCGATCTTGCCGACGATCGCTCCATCACCATGATGAAGAATTGGCGTTCCGTCCCGGCCAATGAGCGCCTGTGGCAAGGCGACATCGGCAACTAAATCCAGGTCCTGTTCGTCCTCGCTCCCGGGGACGAATTTTTGAAAGTTTGTCTTGAGGTCAGCATGCCCATCAACATCCTGATGCCCGCTCTCTCGCCGACGATGGAGAAGGGCAACCTCGCCAAGTGGCTGAAGAAGGAAGGCGACAAGGTCAAATCCGGCGACGTCATCGCCGAGATCGAGACCGACAAGGCGACCATGGAGGTCGAGGCCATCGACGAGGGCACGATCGCCAAGATCCTCGTGCCCGAGGGTACGCAGGATGTCCCCGTCAACGACGTGATCGCGGTGCTCGCCGGCGAGGGCGAGGACGTGAAGGCCGCAGGTAGCGCCAAGCCCAGCGCTTCGGCGGCGCCGCCGAAAGTCGCCGAGAAAACGGCTGAGCCTCCCACTGCCGCGCCGGCTCCGGCCGCTGCGCCTGCCGCCCCCAAGGCTGCACCGCAGCCCGCTGCTCCGGCACCGCAGGCCGCGGCTCCTGCCGCGCAGAGCAACGGCCATGGCGGCCGCGTGTTCTCGTCGCCGCTGGCGCGCCGTCTCGCCAAGGACGCCGGCATCGATGTCTCGATGGTATCAGGCACGGGCCCGCACGGCCGCGTGGTCGCCCGCGACGTCGAGCAGGCCAAGTCCGGCAAGGGCCTCAAGGCGCCCGCGGCGGCACCGTCCGGCGGTGCGCCCTCGATCGCGCCGACCATGTCGGACAAGCAGATCCTGTCGCTGTTCGAGCCCGGCTCCTACGAGATCATCCCGCATGACGGCATGCGCCGCACCATCGCGCAGCGCCTGACCGCGTCGATCCAGAACGTCCCGCACTTCTACCTCACCATCGACTGCGACATCGGCAAGCTGCTCGCCGCGCGCGAGGAGATCAATGCGGCTGCTCCCAAGGACAAGGAGAAGAAGCCGCTCTACAAGATCTCGGTCAACGATTTCGTCATCAAGGCGATGGCGGTGGCGCTTCAGAAGATCCCGAACTGCAATGTGAGCTGGACCGAAAGCGGCATGGTCAAGCACCACCATTCCGACGTCGGCGTCGCCGTGGCGATGCCCGGCGGCCTGATCACGCCGATCATCCGGAAAGCCGAGACCAAGACGCTCTCGACCATCTCCAACGAGATGAAGGATTTTGCCGCGCGTGCCCGCTCGCGCAAGCTGAAGCCGGAGGAATACCAGGGCGGCACCACCGCGGTCTCCAACCTCGGTATGTACGGCATCAGCCACTTCACGGCCGTCATCAACCCGCCGCACGCGACCATCCTCGCGGTCGGCACCAGCGAGGAGCGGCCCGTGGTTCGGGGCGGCAAGATCGAGATCGCGCACATGATGAGCGTGACGCTATCGTGCGATCACCGTGCCATCGACGGCGCACTCGGCGCCGAGCTGATCGGCGCCTTCAAGCAGCTGATCGAGAACCCCGTGATGATGATGGTGTGAGATTCGCGTCGTCATTGCGAGCGAAGCGAAGCAATCCAGGGCGGAACCGGCAAACTGGATTGCTTCGTCGCAAGAGCTCCTCGCAATGACGGTCTCGAAGATTGAGGCCGGTTGAAACGAGAACGAGCGCTAGGCATGGCCGACACATCCTTCGACGTCATCATCATCGGCTCCGGCCCCGGCGGCTATGTCGCCGCGATCCGCGCCGCGCAGCTCGGTCTCAAGACCGCGATCGTGGAGAAGTCCTATCTTGGCGGCATCTGCCTGAACTGGGGCTGCATTCCGACGAAAGCGCTGCTGCGCTCGGCCGAGATCTACCACTACATGCAGCATGCCAAGGATTACGGCCTGTCGGCCGACAACATCTCGTTCGATCCGAAGGCGGTGGTGCAGCGCTCGCGGGGCGTCTCGAAGCGGCTGAACGACGGCGTCGGCTTCCTGATGAAGAAGAACAAGGTGAGCGTGATCTGGGGCAAGGCCACGATCGATGCGCCCGGCAAGATCACCGTGGGCAAGTCCGACGCCGAGGCGCCGAAGGGCGCGCTGGGCGAGGGGAGCTACCAGGCCAAGCACATCATCGTTGCGACCGGCGCGCGACCCCGCGTGCTGCCGGGGCTCGAGCCCGACAAGAAGCTGATCTGGACATACTTTGAGGCCATGGTGCCCGAGAAGATGCCGAAATCGCTGCTTGTGGTCGGTTCCGGCGCGATCGGCATCGAGTTCGCCTCGTTCTTCCACACCATGGGCTCCGATGTGACCGTGGTGGAAGTGCTGCCGCAGATCCTCCCCGTCGAGGACGCGGAGATCGCGGGCCTTGCGCGCAAGCGTCTGGAGAAGCAGGGCATCAAGATCATGTCCTCGACCAAGGTCACGAAGCTGGAGAAGAAAGCCGACAGCGTCGTCGCCACCATCGATGACGGCAAGGGCAAGCCCGTCACCACCGAGTTCGAGCGCGTGATCTCGGCGGTCGGCGTCGTCGGAAATATTGAGAACCTTGGCCTCGAAAAGCTCGGCGTGAAAACCGACCGCGGCTGCATCGTGATCGACGGCTACGGCAAGACCAACGTGCCCGGCATCTATGCCATCGGCGACGTCGCGGGCCCGCCCATGTTGGCTCATAAGGCCGAGCATGAGGGCGTGATCTGCGTCGAGGCGATCAAGGGCCTGCATCCGCATCCCATGGACAAGCTCCTGATCCCCGGCTGCACCTATTGCAACCCGCAGGTCGCTTCCGTTGGCCTCACCGAAGCCAAGGCCAAGGAGGGGGCCGCGAGATCCGCGTCGGCCGCTTTCCCTTCGTTGGCAACGGCAAGGCGATCGCGCTCGGCGAGGACCAGGGCCTGGTCAAGGTCATCTTCGACAAGAAGACCGGCCAGCTTCTCGGCGCCCACATGGTCGGCGCTGAAGTGACCGAGCTGATCCAGGGCTACGTCGTCGCCATGAACCTTGAGACCACAGAAGAAGAGCTGATGCACACGGTCTTCCCGCATCCGACCCTGTCGGAGATGATGAAGGAAGCCGTGCTGGATGCGTATGGCCGCGTGCTGAATATCTGATCCCTCCAGCAACACGAAGGAATAATCGTGAAAGACAACGACAACCTCACCATCGAACGCCCGAACTTCGTCACCCACCTCGAATGCGCGATGGAGGGCGACCACTACGCGGCCGATCAGGTCCACAATCTCTCGAAGGCCGGCAAGCCGCTCTTGGTGCGCTACGACCTCGCAGGCGTGAAGAAGGCGCTGACCAAGGACGCGCTCGCGCAGCGTCCCGCCGACATGTGGCGCTATCGCGAACTGCTGCCGGTGCGCAAATGCCAGGACATCGTCTCGCTCGGCGAAGTCACCACGCCGCTGATCCGGCTGCCCAAGCTCGGCAAGAAGCTCGGCGGCGGCGAGATCATCGTGAAGGACGAGGGTCGCCTGCCGACCGGCTCGTTCAAGGCGCGCGGCTTGGTGATGGCGGTGTCGATGGGCAAGGCGCTCGGCATCAAGCACATGGCGATGCCGACCAACGGCAATGCCGGCGCAGCGCTCGCCGCTTACGCCACGAGCTGCGGCATCAAGACCACGATCTTCTGCCCGGCCGATACGCCCGAGGTGAACGTCAGCGAGATTGAGCTGCAGGGTGCGACCGTCTACCGCGTCAACGGCTATATCGACGATTGCGGCAAGATCGTTGGCGAGGGCAAGGCCAAGGTCGGCTGGTTCGATACCTCCACGCTGAAGGAGCCGTACCGCATCGAAGGCAAGAAGACGATGGGCCTGGAGCTCGCCGAGCAGCTCGACTGGGACGTGCCCGACGTGATCTTCTATCCGACCGGTGGCGGCACCGGCCTGATCGGCATGTGGAAGGCGTTCGACGAACTGGAGAAGATCGGCTTCATCGGCAGCAAGCGCCCGCGCATGGTCGCGGTGCAGGCGTCCGGCTGCGCGCCGATGGTGCGCGCCTATGAGGCCGGCACCGAGCATGCGACGCGCTGGGAGGACGCTCACACCATCGCCTCCGGCATCCGCGTGCCGCAGGCGATCGGTGATTTTCTGATCCTGCGCGCGGTGCGGCAGAGCAATGGCTTTGCGATTGCGGTCGACGACGAGAAGATCTCGGCCGCGCTGAACGAGGTCGCGCGTGAGGAGGGGCTGCTGCTGTGTCCCGAGGGTGCCGCGACCTACGCCGCCTACAAAGACAGCCTCGCCGATGGCCGCGTCAGCAAGACCGATCGCGTGATGCTGTTCAACTGCGCGACCGGCCTGAAATATCCGCTGCCGCCGGTCGCCCGTACGCTCGATCGCCACAAGCCGATCGACTACACGCAGTTCTGACGCGTCAAGACGCAACGAGCGATTCCTCTTCCCGCACGCGGGAAGAGGCAAAAAACAACAACGACATCGCTGGGAGAAAACAATGAAGAAGGCCGCCTGGGCTGCGCTGATCGGCATTGTCACGTTTACCGGCGCCGCGCGCGCCGACGACTATCCATCACATCCCATCACAATCATCGTGCCCTTCGCGGCCGGTGGCCCGTCCGATGCGATGGCGCGCGTGCTCGCCGAGCGGATGCGGACCTCGCTCGGTCAGCCGCTGGTGATCGAGAATGTCACCGGCGCGGGCGGCTCGATCGGCGTCGGCCGCGCCGTGGCATCGGCGCCTGATGGATACACCGTCTCGTTCGGGCATCTTGGCACCCACGTCGCCAACGGGGCCGTCTACAAGCTCAAATACGACCTCGTCGCCGACCTCGAACCGGTGGTGCTGCTGCCGAGCAACCCGATGATCGTCGTCAGCAAGAACGCGGTGCCTGCGACCTCGCTGAAAGAGCTGATCGAATGGCTGAAGTCGCGCACCTCATCGCCGACCGCAGGCACTGCCGGCGCAGGCTCGGGCAGCCACATCGCCGGCGTGTATTTCGAAAGCGTCTCTGGCGTCAAGCTGCAATACGTGCCGTATCGCGGCACGGCGCCTGCGCTGAACGACCTCATCGCCGGCCAGATCGACGTCATCATCGACCAGACCTCCAACTCCATCAACCAGGTCCGCGCCGGCACCATCCGCGCCTACGCCATCACCGACAGCAAGCGCCTGGCCTCGGCGCCGGACATCCCGACTGCGGAGGAAGCCGGGCTCAAGGGCTTCAACATGACGCTGTGGTCGGGCCTGTGGGTGCCCAAGGGCACGCCGAAGGAGATCGTCACCAAGCTCAACGCCGCAGCCGTGGAGGCGCTGAACGACCCCGCCGTGAAGAAGCAGCTCGAAAGCCAGGGTCTGGAAATGACGCCGAAGGATCAGCTCACGCCCGAAGCGCTTGGTGTGCGGCAAAAAGCCGAGATCGCCAAATGGTGGCCGATCATCAAGGCCGCGAACATCAAGGTGGATTAAGAGGGGCGTAGGGTGGATTAGCCGAAGGCGTAATCCACCTCTTCTCGTGCGGCGACGGAAGTGGTGGATGACGCTTCGCTAATCCACCCTACAAGGCCAGCATCTACTCGCGCCCCACAAACCCGACCGGCGTCGCCACGGCGGCGGCATCCTTCGTCACCACGCGCTGGTCGCTCTTGCCCGCCACGACGCCGCTGCCCTCGAACCTTGCGCGGTAGACCAGCACGTTCTCGATCACGCGCTGGACGTAGTTGCGCGTCTCCGACAGCGGGATGCGCTCGACCCAGTCGATCGGATCGACCTTGGGATCCCTGGGGTCGCCGCGCGCCTGCACCCATTCGCGGACACGGCCGCGGCCGGCATTGTAGCCGGCGAAGGTCATGATCTGGTTGCCGCGATATTCCGACAGGAGCGCGCTCAGCTCGGCCGCGCCCATCTGGGTGTTGTAGACGGGATCGGAGACCATCTTGTCCCAGTCATAGGTCAGGCCGAAGCGCTTTGCGGTATCGCGGCCTGCTTCCGGCGTCACCTGCATCAGGCCGACGGCATTGGCGGGCGACTTGTCGCGCTGGTCGAATGAGCTTTCGGTGCGCGCCACCGAATAGATCACGCTGGTCTCGATCGCGGGCGCGACCTGCTTGTGCTCGGGGATGCCGATGGTCGGGAAGGCGTAATGGTCGAGCGCGAGCCCGCGCGCCAGCGCCAACTTGCCGACCTCCAGCATCACGCGCGCATCGTTGCGCCGGCTGGCGAGTTCGCCGAGCGCTTCGAGCGCCGCGACGTCGGTGCTCTCCTTGGCGAAATCCTCGGCATAATAGAACACCATGTCGCGTTCGCCGATGCCGTAGAGCATCTCGGCTGCGCGCACGCGCTCGTCCGTGGGCGGCATGTCGGCGGCGGCCAGCGCGGGCGAGGGCGGACGCAGATCGATGCGGTCGAGACCGAGCTTTGCGCGGGCCAGCTGGCCGTAATACGCTGTCGGATAGTGCGCCGCGGCCTGATAGCTCAGGCGCGCGTCGGCTGTTGCATTCATCGCCTCGGCGGCGCGGCCCCGCCAGTAATGTGCCCGCGACAGCGCGAGCGGATTGGCGGAGCCCGCGTCGATAGCAGCAAAGTGCACCATGGCCGCCCTGGGATCGTCGAGAAAGCGCAGCGCGATCCAGCCGCACATGAAGTGATAGTCGACCCGGTAGACCTCCATCGCCGGCACGGCCGCCGTGCGCACCAATTCGTAGGCCGTTTGTGACTTGCCCTGGTCGAGCAGCTTTCGCGCCAGCAGGCGCCGCTCGCGCCACCAGGCGTCGGTGTCCTGCGCCGCCATCGTGTCGGGCGCGGCAGCGAGGATCACGGCGGCGGCGTCGTCGATGCGGTCGTTCTGGAGGTGCCATTGCGCGCGGCACAGCACGTAGCCGAGATCGCGGCGCGCTTCAGTCGAGACATCCTCGAGATAGTCCTTGGCCTTGCTGGCCTTGCCGGTGACCGCGGCGCAGGCCTTCACGATCGCGAGCGCATCCTCGCCGAGCCGTTTTGCGGCGCGCCGCGCTCCGGCATAGTCCTTGGCGCCGAGGCGCTTGTCCATGCGGGCGCGATGGTCGTCGGCGGTCAGCAGATCGCGAAACGCTTCATAAGAATCCTCCTCGCTGCGCTCCGACAACTGGTCGGTGCGCCAGGCCTCGCGGACGAGACGCGCGGCTCTGTCGCTGTCACCTTCAGCGAGCAACACGCGGGCGAGCGCGAACTTGCCCTTGGCACTGGTCGGCCGGTCCATGGTGAATTTGTGCACGGTGGCCGCATCGCTCTTCTCCTGCCACAGCCGCGCCTCGGCGCGGCGGCGGAGCAGGGCGCTGCTCGGCCAGTCCGGATTGGCGGCGAGAAAGGCCGCGTAGCGCCTGAAATTCGCGGTGCTGTCGGAATGGCGCAGCATGAACCAGTCGGCGAGCTTCTGCCCGGCGGGGTCGGCAATGCGGTCGCGCGCCGCGCTCGCGTCGTCTGTCTTGCCCTTCCGCGCAAGATCGATCGCATCTTTCAGCGCGGCGAGGTCGCCGGTCAGCGGCGGGGCGGCCGGCTTGTCTGAGATCTCGTCGTCCTGCGTCCTTGACTTGCGTTTGGCCTCGGCATGCTTGCCATGGCGCGACTTCGCCGCAGCGTGACGCTGCTTGCCGGCTTTCGCCTCATGCGTCTTCTTCGACGCGGACGATTTGTGACTGCTCTTCGCTGCCAGCTCGGTAGGAATGAGGGCCAAAGCGGCCACTGCAACGACACACGCGAGCGAGCGTAGGCACTGGTTCATTGCGTGGTCCCCCTGCGAAACCAGTACAAACCAAAGTCCGCGACGACATGCGGCTCGAGAATCAAGGACAACAACCAGACGATGCCACGACATCGTTTCGCATTCCTCACGCTCTCGCAACAATGCGGCGAAATCCAGATGGGGGCTCCGGAACGTCCGAAACCGGAGAGGTTGCGACTTTAACCTTTATTAACGAATAGGGCCGGCGGGACGGTTGCGTACGGTTCACCGCGACGAGACGGCCGGATTGCGCGTGTTCCCACGGCGAAATCCAGTGTATTGAGTTCCCTGAAGCCCTCCTTTCAGCGTTTGTTCCGCCCTCATGCCGCTTTTCAACCAGTCGATCCGGCGCAAGATCGTCGGCATCGCCCTCGGATTGATCGTCCTGATGCTCGTCACCTCGATTCTGTCGATGGTGATGTCGAGCCAGGTCGGTGTTCTGCTTGGCGAACTGACCAACCGGTACATCCCGGCCTATAGCCATCTGGCGCACGCCAACATCCGCTCGCTGGAGCGGGCGCTGGCGCTGCGGCGAATGGTCATGACCAGGATGGAGTCGCCGTCCGACGAGGCGGCCTACGCGGCGCGACTTCGCGACTTCAATGCATTGGACCGCAAGTTCGAGGAGGAGGCCGAGAGCGCGCGCGAGCTCATCAACGCCATCATTGAAGATCCCAGGACCTATTCCGACAACGCCGCGCTGGGACGGCTCGACGTCCGCATCGAGAGCGCCGTCACCGAGTTGCGGCGCAATCTGGACGAGGGCAACGCGAAACTGCTCAAGCACATCGAGGCCCAGGACATGGTCGAGGCCCGCGGCACGCTTGAACAGCTCGACTCGCTGCGCGATGCGTTCAATCAGAAGGTCGACGCGATCCGCGGCGATATGCTGACACAGGTCTTCTTCTCGACCTCGCAGGTGATCGGCCGGCAGCACCAGGCGATCATCGTGTCGGGAGCCGTGACCTTGCTCGCAGCAATTGTCGGATTTGCTTTCGCGCTGCTCGTCTCCAGCGGCATCACGCGCCCCGTGCGTCTCTTGCTTGCCGGCACCCGCGAGGTCGAGGCGGGCCGCTTCGACAAGACCATCACGGTCTCGACAACGGACGAGATCGGCGAGCTGGCCGCCGCCTTCAACCGCATGACCGAGCAGCTCAGGCACAATGAGCGCATCCGGGAGACCTTCGGGCGCTACATCGATCCCAAGGTGGTGCAGGGGCTGATCGACCGGCCCGAGGTCGCAATCGACGGCCAGCGCCGGATCATGACCATCATGTTCGCCGATATGAGCGGCTTCACCGCGATGAGCGAAGGCATGACCCCGCGCGGCCTCGTCAAGGTGATGAACCACTACTTCACGGTGATGTCCGCGCCGGTCCGGAGCAATCGCGGCATCATCGACAAATATATCGGCGACGCCGTCATGGCCTATTGGGGCCCGCCCTTCGTCGAGGAGGACGAGCCCGCGCTGCTCGCCTGCGTCGCCGCGATCGAGATGGCTGACCAGGTGCCCGCACTGCAGAAGCAACTGCCTGACCTGCTGGGCATCCGCGCCATGCCGGCGCTGTGCGACCTGCGGATCGGCATCGCCACCGGCGAGGTCCTGACCGGCAGCATCGGCTCCGAGCTGATGATGAGCTTTACGGTGATGGGTGACGCCGTGAACCTCGCTTCGCGCCTGGAAGCGGTCAACAAGACCTACGGCACCCGTATCCTGATCTCGCAGGCGACGGCGGAGGCGATCGGCACGGCCTGCGAGCTGCGTGAGATCGATCGTCTGACGGTCGCCGGCCAGAGCGTGCCGCAAGCCATTTTCGAAGTGATGAGCAAGGCGCACGGGCTCGGCGTACCGCAGGAGAGCCTGCGCACGCGCTATGCCGAAGGCCTCGCCGCCTATCGCGCCCGCCGCTTCGACGAGGCTCGCGCCGCGTTCCATGCGGCGCTCGAAGCCGTCCCCGGCGACGGTCCCTCGCGCACAATGCTCGCCCGCATCGAGCGGTTCGAAGCCAGCCCGCCGGACGCCGACTGGGATGGTGCCTGGCGGCTGGAGCAGAAATAGGCGACTGCGGCGTCTCCGCGCCGATGTTTCGCAGTGAGCTATTTCGCCGACTCGGGTTTATCGTCGCTGAGGTCGAGCTTGTCGTAAGCCTCGAACATGCAAACCATTGCATGATGCGTGGACCATGGCGGTGGCCGCGCAGCCGAAAGCCGTTTTTAACATTTGGCTCGCATCCTCGATGTCTGGATGCGCTCGCTGCGATTCTCCGCTATGGGAAATCCGTTGCGACGCAGCGCGCCTCGCGACCGTTGCCTATCGATCCTCACTGGGCCGTCCCATGCGCCTCCTTGCGGTGATTATTCTCGCGCTGATGACGGCGGCCTGCAATCGGGAGCAGGACATCACCGGCTCGACCCCGGTCTGCGCGATGCGGGCCTACAGCTCGTACAATCCCCGCGACATGAACCAGTGCGTTGCTGCCTGCAAGGCGTGCGACCGCGGCAACACCGTCACCTGCTCGACATCCTGCACGCTCAAGGGTGCGCACTGAGCTGCCACGGTTCCAGGGGCGGGAGTGACGGTGCCCCGGCACCGGAACGATTGGATCGGATCATGATTAGAATTGGCAGGCAGGACACGGAGTCCAAGGAATGGGGATGCTCGATCCCGGTCGGTTTCTGGTGTCGTGCTCGCATTGCGAGGCATGGCCGATGGCGGCCAATGTGAAACGCGCGAACTGGTCGGCATCTCCGCACGAGGTCCGCTTCATGTGCCCGCGCTGCCGCCGCGAGGAGACCGCTATCATCTCCGCTTCCGGGCAGCTGATGCCGATCAAGCGCGCTGACATCCCGACGCACGACGTGGCCGCGGCCCAATCCCGGGCCCAGCGGTCAAGAGGGCGAGCGTAGCGCGCCCGTTCAAGCGCTGATCCCGTTTTGGAACCCGGGCGACGCCCGGGCGTTTCTGCCTCGACATCAATGCATCGAGGGCCGTGCGAATGATCAGCGAACATTTCGACACCCGCACACGGATCAACATGAAGCTGGCGCTGGACCGGATCTGCCGCAATCGCCCCGCTGGCGAGGACCATGGCTTCCGCAGGTCGGTCGCCGAGAAGATCGTCCGCTGCGCGCTGACCGGCCGTACCGGCATCGGCCAGCTCGTCGATGCTGGCGAGCGGGCGATGGTGCGGACGCGCTTCGAAACCGAACCGACCTGATTGCGCCAGCTCAATCTTCGGTGCGGGACTTCGGTGCTCATGCAACCGGCCAATTGACTCCCCACTTGCCCGCCCCGTAGATTGCTCCGTGACGGTTCTCCTCACGGAGATCAAAAGGGAACGTGGTGCGGGATTGTCCCAACGCCGGGATTGTCTCAATGCCATGGCTGCCCCCGCAACTGTAAGCGGTGAATCTCTCGTCATATGCCACTGGGAATCTCGGTCCCGGGAAGGCGACGCAGAGGTAACGACCCGCGAGCCAGGAGACCTGCCGTCAGCCGTGGTCACACGCGAAGATGTCGGTCGGGGAGTACAGACATTGGCTTCATCGGAGCGATCCATCGCTCCGCATTGAAACCTCGTTCGCTGTGACGTGCCACTGACGTCACACCGAGGTTATAGCTGTGTCCCGTATTGTCTCTGCCGCCAGGCGCCTCAGCGCCGGCCTGTTCGCAACCACGTCTCTTTGTTTGCTCGATCCGTCGCTCGCCCGCGCCCAACAAGCCGTCGCCGAGCAGTTGCCGCCGATCGAAGTCACCAGACCCGACGATCCAAACCGCACGCGCGCCCGGGCCACTAGCGACGGCGACACGACGAGCCGGCGCGCGCCCCCGAATGCCGCCCGGAGCGGAGCGCCGGCAGCCGGTTCCTCCGGTGCCCCCCGTGAGGCCGTCGCCGGCACCGGCGGCATTGTCGGGGCCGCCACGACCGTGATCACGGCCGCGGACATCGCACATGCGCCGTCGCAGACGCTCGCCGAGATCATCGCGGTGCAAGTCCCGGGCGCCCAGATCACGACGCTCTATGGCGGCCCGGTCGCCGCGAAGACCGGCGTCGATCTGCGCGGCTTCGGCGCCTTTGCCACCGCCAACACGCTGGTGCTGGTCAACGGAAGGCGCCTGAACGACATCGACATGGCGCAGGTGGACCTCTCCACCATCCCGCTCAATTCGATCGAGCGTATCGAGGTCACGCGCGGCAATTCCGGCGCGGTGCTCTACGGCGACAATGCGGTCGGCGGCGTGATCAACATCGTCACCAGAAACGGCGTCGGCGGACCGCCGGTGGCCGCGCGCATCGAGGCCGGCTTCGGCTCGTTCAACACCAGGCTTGGCAATTTCTCGACGTCGCTCAATTCCGGGCCGTGGTCGACCTCGTTCTACGGCAATGCCGTCAGCACCGACGGCTACCGCGACAACAATCGCTATGTCCAGAAGAACGGCGTCGGCAATCTCAACTACACGACATCAGGCCTGACCGCTTTCCTGACCGTGACAGGCGACGATCAGGAACTGCGGTTGCCGGGCGGCCGCACCGTCGATCCCTCCATCGGCCTCGACGAACTCGCAACCGCCCGAAGGGGGACCAGCACCCCTTCAACTACGCCAACCAGCAAGGCTTCAGCGCCACCGCGGGCTTCACCAAGACCCTGGTCAACGGCGTCGATCTCATCGTCGATGGCGGCGTGCGCGACAAGAAGCAGCAGAGCGCGTTCTTTGCGAGCCCAGCGCCGGTGCCCGCATTCTTCACGTCGACCTATGTCGGCGCGGATCTGACGACCTGGTCGATCACGCCGCGGCTGAGCGTGAAGAGCCTGCTGCTGGGACTGCCGTCGCAGCTGTTGACCGGCATCGACTATTACGATGCGAGCTTTCAGCAGAACCGCGGTGCCGGGCAGGGGCTCGCGCCCTGGCACAATTACGACCTCAGGCAGCAGACGGTTGCGGGCTATTTCCAGCACACACTGGGCGTGGCGCCGACCACCGAATTGTCCTATGGCGCGCGGGTGCAGACCGTCAGCCTTTCGGCCCGCGACAAGTTCGATCCGGCAGCCCCGTTCAACGCCGACATCGGCGCGCTCCCGCTCACCAGCAATGAGACCCAATACGCGCTGCATCTCGGTGCCGAGCATCGCCTCAACGACACGGTCTCGTTGTTCGGCCGCGCCGCGCGGGCGTTCCGCACGCCCGACGTCGACGAGCGCGTGTCGTCAGGTCCGTCGTTCGATCCCTTCACCTTTGCAGCGATCCCGCAGACGTTCCAGCTCAAGACCCAGACCTCGCAGGATGTCGAGGGCGGGCTGCGCATCAAGGCAGGCGGGCTGCAATTGCAGAGCAGTCTCTATCTGATGGACCTCAGCAACGAGATCCATTTCAACCCCATCCTGTTCTACAACACCAATCTCGATCCGACCCGCCGCTACGGCTCGGAGACCAGTCTGTCCTATCGCGTCAACGATGCCCTGCTGCTGCGTTCCGCCATAGCGGTCACGCGGGCCGTCTTCCGCGAAGGCGTCTGGTCCGGCAACGACGTCCCGCTGGTGTCGCGCTACACCGCCAGTGCGGGTGTCACCTGGAACATCTGGCAGAACTATGTGGTGCTCGATGCCACCGCGCGGTTCTGGAGCGAGCGGCGCATGGACAACGACCAGGCGGGAACCCAGAAGCCGATTCCTGCCAACGGCACGATCGACCTCAAGCTCAGCGGACAGGTCGAGCGCTATTTCTGGTCGCTGAGCGCCAACAATGTGCTGAACGCGCTCTATTACGACTATGCGATCGCGAGCACCTTCACTGACGGTCGCTTCAGCGCGTATCCGCTGCCCGGCCGCACTTACCTGCTCAAGGCCGGCGCCACATTCTGAACGAGATGGGGCTGTCACAGGCCTCCAAATGGACTAGAATTCAAACAGAAGGAGATCATCCATGGTTCTCGACATCCTGCCGTCTCACGGCGACCGTCTGCGGCTTCATCCGGTCGCGCCGCGCCTTGCGCCGATGTTCGGCTTTGTGCTGCTGACACTGTCATGCGCGCTGGCAAGCTTCGCGTTCGCCTGTGCCACACCGTTCGCGGCTTTCGCCGTCGTCGCCGCGGCGATGCTGCCGCTGCGTCCGGCGCTGCTCGTCGTCACCGGCGCCTGGCTCGTGAACCAGAGCATCGGCTTTGGCGTGCTGCACTATCCCATCGATGGCAGCACCATCGCCTGGGGCTTCGTCATCGGCGCGGCCGCGCTTCTCGCGACCATTGCTGCGTCGAGCATCCTGCGCATGCTGCCGCAGGGCCGCACGCCGTTGATGCTGGCGCTCGCGCTGGTCGCCGCCTATGCGGTCTATGAGCTTGCGCTGCTTGCCGCGACACCGTTCCTCGGCGGCGAGGGCGCCTTCACCGCCGCCATCGTGACGCGCATTGGCCTGACCAGCGCCGTCTGGCTCGCCGGCCTCGTCGCCGTCTGCGAGATCGTCCGCCTGGTCGATCCGTTCGGCCGTGCGATGCGGAACGCGTAAGGCGCCTCCGTGGTTCAAGTCCGGTCATTGTGATGACCGGACCTTGACCCACCGCCGCAAGGCGACGACCGCCCAGACCGTCTCGACGAACCCGAACGGCCAGGTGCCCTGGAGAAATCCGTAAATCCCGCTCAGCGCGCACGCCGCCGCGAAGGCCAGCACATAGTGCGGCCCGCGCGGCTCGAGCCGCGTAGAACAGCAGCATCGCGCTGACCGACAGCAGCCCGAAGATCGCCAGGGCGTCCATCAGCTCGCCGGCGGCTTCGGCTTCTTGGCGACCCCGAGGGCGTGGAAGACGGCGGGCTCCATCACGGGCCACAGCGCCGCCGTTGCTGTCAGCACGGTGGCGGCGCACATCGCCGCCAGCACAGACGTTCGAATTTTCAGGCCCGCCGTCCGCGCCCGCCACACGATCCAGCCCCAGGCGCAGAGCACCACGGCAATGGACAGCTTCGTCATCAGCCCGTGCGCGTGGTCGAGCACCGCGATCAGGCTTCCTGCACTCGCGAGTACGACGGCAGGCAATGTGAAGGGCAGCACACAGCACACCGTGCAGGCCGCGGCGACCATTGCGGTTGCAACGGCCGTGCCCGCGGCCTTGCCGCCGGCTTGCTCGGTCCCGGCTGCGCAGCCGCATCCTGGCGAGGTTTCGGACGGAATGTTGCAGGACGGTCCAATAACGCTCATGTGATTCTCCTCATGCTTGTGCGTCGTGGACCGGATCGCTACGCCCTCAAGCCACTTGAGGTTCAAGCGAAAAGTGAGAGCTTCCATGAGAATTGGCGTCCTCGCCAGCACGGCCGGCGTTTCGGTCCCCGCCATCCGCTATTACGAAAGCATCGGTCTTATGGCGCCGCCGGCGCGGCAAGGTGGCCAGCGCATCTATGGCGGTGACGATCTGAAGGCGCTCAATCTGATCCGGCACTGCCGCGAGCTGGATTTTTCCATCGACGAGACGCGCGAACTGCTCGCGTCGGTTCAGAAGCGATTGCCCTGTAGCGAAACGAAGACCTTCGCGGAGAAGCATCTCGGATTGGTCAGGCGGAAGATCGCAGAGTTGCGTGCGCTGGAGGCGACGGTGGCGTCGCTGGTGAGTGGCTGCGAGACGACATGCTGCAACGGTGCGGCACCCGATTGTGTGATCCTGCGGCCGGAGCCCAACGCCGCGTGACGCAGGGCAAGGTAGCCTGAACATGGCCCGTTACCCGTCGGGCGAAACACCTGAATTGCCGTCAATCCCTTCGAGAATATTCTACTTTATCGAATTCGGAATTATCGTATCATTGCCTATCCCGGCCGATCCTTGAGCGACCAGGCAAAGCTCGGGCGAAATGCGCCGCGAGAATGAGAAGGCGGTCTGCAACCACATATTCTCTGTCATCGTCCGGCTCGACCGGACGATCCAGTACTCCGAGACAGTTGTGGTTCAACGGAGAGGCCGCGGAGTACTGGATTCCCGCCGGAGCCTGTTATCGGGCTCGCCGAAGGCGAGACCCGGTGGCGGGGAATGACGTTGGTGTTTGGAGACAGCTATTGCCACCGGAGCCGTTGTTGGTCCGACTCACCCGTCCGCGCTCAGTCCCCGAACCAAATCCGGGCGCACCGTTCTCGTCATAAAATCTGAAGTTGTGGACGGTCCTTTTCGCAAGGTATTCAAGTAAGCCAGTCCGTGTCCTCCGGGCCACGATTGTGCTGTCCACGCAACAGTTCCGGGCGATTTAACCGTTATCGCACTCCGTTCGTATCAACGCCGCTATTTGGCCACACCCGACCATGAATAAAATCGCTCTAATGTTTAGGGCTGCGGTGCGCCCATGACAGGCGAAGGGAAGTCCCGAGGTCGATCCAAAAGGTCGATTCAAATCTTGGGTTTGATTTTCCCGGTCTGACAAGGGTTAGCCAAGGAAACTGGTCGCGATGGACGCGAAGACCAACATCAAGCAGAGGCTGCCGAGCCGTCACGTGACGGAAGGCCCTACGCGCGCGCCCCACAGGTCCTACTTCTACGCCATGGGTCTGACCACCGAGCAGATCCACCAGCCTTTCGTCGGTGTCGCCTCGTGCTGGAACGAGGCCGCTCCATGCAACATCTCCCTGATGCGCCAGGCGCAGGCGGTGAAGAAGGGCGTGGCATCGGCCGGCGGCACGCCACGTGAATTCTGCACCATCACCGTCACCGACGGCATCGCCATGGGCCATGACGGCATGCGCTCCTCGCTGCCGTCGCGCGAATGCATCGCCGATTCCGTCGAGCTGACCGTCCGCGGTCATGCCTATGACGCGCTGGTGGGCCTTGCCGGCTGTGACAAGTCGCTGCCGGGCATGATGATGGCCATGGTCCGCCTCAACGTACCCTCGATCTTCATCTATGGCGGCTCGATCCTGCCCGGCAATTTCCGCGGGCAGCAGGTCACCGTGCAGGATATGTTCGAAGCCGTCGGCAAGCACTCGGTCGGCGCGATGTCGGACGAGGATCTCGACGAGATCGAGCGCGTGGCCTGCCCCTCGGCGGGCGCCTGCGGCGCCCAGTTCACCGCCAACACCATGGCGACCGTCTCGGAAGCCATTGGCTTGGCGCTGCCTTACTCGGCCGGCGCTCCGGCCCCCTATGAAATTCGCGACGCCTTCTGCATGACCGCGGGCGAGAAGGTGATGGACCTGATCGCCCAGAATATCCGGCCGCGCGACATCGTCACCCTCAAGGCGCTGGAGAATGCGGCCGCCGTTGTCGCGGCCTCTGGTGGCTCGACCAATGCTGCACTGCACCTGCCGGCGATTGCGCATGAGTGCGGCATCAAGTTCGACCTGTTCGACGTCGCCGAAATCTTCAAAAAGACACCTTATGTCGCGGATTTGAAGCCGGGTGGCCGTTATGTCGCCAAAGACATGTTTGAAGTAGGTGGCATACCGCTTCTGATGAAGACGCTGCTCGACAACGGATTTCTCCACGGCGACTGCATTACGGTCACCGGTCGAACGATCGCCGAAAACCTCAAAAGCGTGAAATGGAATCCGCACCAGGACGTGGTGCACCCGGCGGACAAGCCCATCACCGTTACTGGCGGTGTGGTCGGTCTGAAGGGCAATCTGGCGCCAGAAGGTGCGATCGTGAAAGTCGCGGGAATGTCCAACCTCAAGTTTACCGGTCCGGCCAGGTGCTTCGACCGCGAGGAGGATGCTTTCGAGGCGGTCCAGCAGCGCACCTATCGGGAAGGCGAAGTCATCGTGATCCGCTACGAGGGGCCCAAGGGCGGCCCCGGCATGCGGGAAATGCTCCAGACCACCGCGGCGCTGACCGGCCAGGGCATGGGCGGCAAGATCGCGCTCATTACCGACGGCCGTTTCTCCGGCGCCACCCGGGGCTTCTGCATCGGCCATGTCGGGCCTGAGGCCGCCATCGGCGGCCCGATCGGGCTGCTCGAGGACGGCGACATCATTGAGATCGACGCCGTCGCCGGAATCCTTAACGTAAAATTGACCGACCAGGAGCTTGCCGAGCGCAAGTCCAAATGGACGGCTCGCGCGACTAACCACACGACGGGCGCGCTCTGGAAATATGCTCAGCAGGTTGGACCAGCGGTCGGTGGGGCAGTGACCCATCCGGGCGGCGCGCACGAGAAACAGTGTTATGCGGACATCTAGGCGTGCCATTGTTGCGTTTGTGTTGGGGGCCAGTGCGCTGGCCGCGCCGGCGTTTGCCTTCGACGGCTCGCCGGCCAACAACAAGGACGCCACTATCCCGGTGGTGACCACCTTGCCGGGCACGGCGGGGACGGTCCGCAGCAAGGTTCCGGCAGCGACCCAGGAAACCTCGCTCAGTGCGCTGCAATATGCCGCCGAGGGTGGCCACCCCATCGCGCAGTGGAAGCTCGGCCGCATGTACGCCAATGGCGACGGCGTGGCCCAGGACGATGTGCGCGCCTTTGAATATTTCAGCCGGATCGCCAACGCGCATGCCGAGGACAGCCCGTCGGCGCCGCAGGCGCAGATCGTGGCCAACGCCTTCGTCGCGCTTGGCCGTTACTATCTCAGCGGTATCCCGAACTCGAAGGTCAAGCCGGACCATGACCGGGCGCGAGAGATGTTCTCCTACGCCGCCTCCTACTTCGGTAATGCGGACGCCCAGTACGATCTCGCGCGGCTGTACCTGAAGACGCCGGACGCCTCGCGCGAGGATTTCCGCTATGGCGCGCGCTGGCTCGGCCTCGCCGCCCAGAAGGGCCAGCACGAGGCCCAGGCGCTGCTCGGCCAGATGCTGTTCAACGGCGACCGGCTGCCGCGGCAGGCCGCGCGCGGCCTGATGTGGCTGACGCTGGCGCGCGACAGCGCCGGTGCCGAGGAGACCTGGATCAAGGAAAACTACAACCGGGCCTTCGCCAAGGCCTCCGACGACGACCGCGCCATGTGCCTGCAAATGCTGGAGCAGTGGGTGCAAGGCCGTCGCGATTAAGAAGCCCGCCGCGACTGATCCGCCGAGGCGGCCTTACGCTGCCTCGAGATCCAGATCCGCCCACACCGGAACGTGGTCCGACGGCTTCTCCCAGGCCCGCACATAGCTGTCGATCCCGACATTGGCGAGCTTGTCGCCGGCCTGCGGCGACAGCAGCAGATGGTCGATGCGCAGGCCATGATTCTTCTGCCAGGCGCCGGCCTGGTAATCCCAGAAGGTATAGAGCCCGGGTTCGTCGGTGACAGCCCGCAGGGCATCCGTCAGGCCGAGGCCGAGCAGGGACTGAAAACTCTCCCGCGTCTCCGGCTTGAACAGGGCGTCCTCGGTCCAGGCTGCCGGGTTGTGGACGTCGCGGGCGTGCGGGATGACGTTGAAATCGCCGGCGAGGATCAGCGGCTCCTCGGTCTTGAGGCGTTCCTTCGAATACGCGAGAAGCCGCGACATCCATTTGAGCTTGTAGGGATATTTCTCGGTCCCGACCGGGTTGCCGTTGGGCAGATAGAGGCAGGCGACGCGCATGACGCCGCGCTTCAGCGTCACCACGCCTTCGAGGAAGCGGGCATGGGCATCCTCGTCGTCGCCAGCCAGTCCCGACTTGGTCTCGTCGAACGGGAGCTTGGAGAGCAGGGCGACGCCGTTGAACGTCTTCTGCCCGTGCGTGACCACGTTGTAGCCGAGCGCCTCGATCTCCAGCCGCGGGAAGGCCTCGTCAACGCATTTGATCTCCTGGAGGCAGACGATGTCCGGCTGACACTCCTTCAGCCAGGTCAGGAGGAGATCGATCCGCTGCCGGACCGAATTCACGTTCCAGGTGGCAACTCTGATGGGCATTTGGACGGCTCCGGACAGGGGCCATGGTTAGAACAAACTGCAAACGCGCCCGTCAAGGAGACGCCGCAAAATCTCCCACAAAATTAACCGGGCTTAAGCCGGCCCCGGGCCATTGATACCCAAAAGGTTTTTCGAATGGGACGGCCGGACAAATCCATGATGCGAACCGAGTTGCGCGACGGCCTGATTGGCGCGTTCCTGTACTGGCTCGGCGGCTTCGAGATCGAGGACGGCCTGACCGCCGATCTCAGCGAGCGCGAGATGCGTCGCATCCGCGCCAAGCAGATCGATGCGGTGACGCGGCTGATCCCGGTGACGATGGGCGTGACCCTGCTCAACGTCGCCATCGTGCTGATCCTGTTCTGGGGCAAAGGCTGGAACGATTTCCTTGCGATCTGGGGCCTGACGCTCGCCGCCACCGCCTCGCTCGCGGTCCGCTCATGGCGCCGGTCGCACAAGATGCCGCCGCAGGAGGCTTCAGCGCGTGCGGCGCGGCACATGCTGCGGCAGGCATTCTTCCTCGCCGCGATCTGGGCGCGCTGCCGCTCGCGCTGTTCAGCAGAGTTGATCCGACCAGCCAGTTGATCCTGGCCTGCCTGATGGTCGGCATGATGTCCGGCGGCGCCTTCACGCTGTCGACTTTCCCGCGCGCAGGCCTCGTCTATCTCGCCACCATGACGGTCGGTTGCGCCGGCGCGCTGCTCCAGTGCGGCACCGGGCCTTATCTCGTGACCTCGCTGTTCCTGCTGCTGTTCGCGTTCTTCATGGCGCGCAACATCGTCTCGCAGGGCAATTTGTTTCTCGGCAATCTCAAGGCCCAACTCGAGCTCGAACGGCAGACCGAAATCATCTCGCTGCTGCTGAAGGATTTTCAGGAGAACGCGAGCGACTGGTTGTGGCAGACCGATGCCGAAGGGCATCTGGTCGATGTGCCGCAACGCTTCGCCGACGTCGCGCAACTACCGCTGCCGCTGCTGAAGGGATCGCTCTTCGCCGACGTGCTCGACATGCTCTGCCCCGACGACAAGAGTGCGGCCTACAACATCGTTGGCCTGATGGAGCACGCCGAACCGCTGCACGAGATGAACCTCAAGGTCGTCGCCGGCGGCGAGGCGCGGCTGTGGTCTTTCACGGCGAAGCCGGCCTATGACCGCGACGGCCAGTTCCTCGGCTATCGCGGCTTCGGCCGCGACGTCACCGAGCGCTGGCGCGCCGAAAAGGCCGAGGCCGAGAGCCGGGCCAAGTCGAATTTCCTCGCGGTGATGAGCCACGAGATCCGCACGCCGATGAACGGCGTGCTCGGGCTTGCCAGCATGCTGCTCGAAACCGAACTTGATCCGGAGCAGCGCGAGGCCGTCACCACGATCCGCGAGTCCGGCGACAACCTCCAGCGCATTCTCAACGACATCCTCGATCTCTCCAAGCTCGAGGCCGGCCGCTTCACGTTCGAGGCGGTCGACTTCGCGCCGCAGACGCTGGGCGAAATGGTCGCGACCGTCGTGCGAGCGGGGGCCAGGAGCAAGGGGCTCGCGGTCAATGTCGTGCTCGACCCGAGCCTGCCGCCGACGCTGCGCGGCGACGTCGCACGCATCCGCCAGGTGCTGCTCAACCTCGCATCCAACGCGGTGAAGTTCACCGATGCTGGCGAGGTGACGATAGCGGCGACCTGCCAGGCGCGCCGCGATCTGCTCGCGACCGTCGAATGGACCGTGACCGACAGCGGCATCGGCATCGCTCCCGACAAGGTTGGGCAGCTCTTCAGCGACTTCGCCCAGGCCGATGCCTCGATCAGCCGCCGCTTCGGCGGCACCGGGCTTGGACTTGCGATCTCCCGGCGCATCATCGAGCAGATGGGCGGCACCATCGGCGTCACCTCGACGCCGGGCGAGGGCTCGACCTTCCGCTTCACGCTGGTGCTGCCGTGGAGCCAGGCGCAGGCGTCCGACCAGACGTCAGACCGCGACGAGGCCGACGAGCTGAAGGCGCGTATCGTCGAACTCGATCGGCCGCTCAAGGTCCTGGTCGCCGAGGACGATGCCGTCAACCGGATGGTCGTGAGCAAGATGTTGGGTGCTTTCGACGTCGAGCTGAGCGTGGTCACCGACGGCATCGCCGCCGTCGCGGCGGCGTCCGAGAGCGACCACGATGTCGTGCTGATGGACGTGCGCATGCCCGGCATGGACGGCCTTGCCGCCACCCGCGCGATCCGCGCGCGAGGAGGGCGCTTCGACGCCTTGCCGATCATCGCACTGACCGCCAATGCCTTCCCCGAAGACGTCAAGATCTGCCGCGAAGCAGGCATGTCGGACTTCCTGCCAAAGCCGCTGCGCAAGCCCGCGCTGGTTGCGGCCTTGCTGCGCGCGCTGGACGGCCACATTGCGTCTGAGGAAGCACCGCTTCAGCCGGTCCTGATGCCGGCCGAGGTGGAGTGGACGGACGAGGAAAGGCAGATGACGGGGGCGTAGGCGCACAGATCGAGAAGCTGGTGCCGCAGCCGTCACAATTTTCCATAGACCCGCCCGGCGAGCGCCTTGAGGCGCTCGACCGAGCCGGACTCCGGGTGCGGCTTGACCGGCGCGAACAGGATCGACGCCTGCCTGCCGTTCTTCCAGACGAAGATGTTGACGGCATTGCCGTTGCCCTTGGTGCAGGAATGTTCGCCGAACGCTTCACGGCCGAGCTCGGGGATCGCCAGATGTTGGCAGGGACCAGGGCGCATCATCATGCCGACGGCGGTGTCGCGCGACATCGTGATCACCGCGACGGTCATCGTATGACGGTCTTAGTGCCGGACTGCACCCCGAAGTGAGACACGCGGTCAATCGCGCTCGGGGACAGTACTGCTGGGGCTTGCGCTCCACATGATGTGAAGCCAGTCTGCCGCGATGACAAAGCGTCTGCCGAACGGCGGTCAGGCACTCCTCGATATGCGCAAGATCGAGGACTATTGTTTGGATCCCTCCCATCCGCGGGGCCGGCACAAAGCCCGGGTATTCCGTGAGGCCATTGGCCTTCAGTGGAGCGATGCATCGTGGCTGCGTGATGCTCTGCTCGAAGCTGCACAATCCGGCGAAGCCTTACGGGATGGAGAGGGGGCTTGGGGGACGCATTGGCGTCTCGATACGACCCTGAGGCGACAGGGGAAGAGTGTTGTGGTAAGAACAATCTGGATCATACGAACCGGCGAGACGGTGCCGAGGTTCGTCACCTGCTGGGTGTTGTGATGAGAACGAAAAAGGCCAGGAACCAAGGACCGTCCATTCTGGACGTGGTGGCATTGCTGACGGACCTTCCCGGACAGCAGCTTGCCCGTGGACAGGTCGGCACGGTCGTCGAACAGCTTGATGACAAGACGCTGCTCGTGGAGTTTAGCGACGATCAGGGCCGTGCCTACGCGCTTACGCCCTGCCAGGGGGCCGAATTGCTCGTCTTGCATTATGTCCCGGAAGCCGCCTGAACGTCGTACGGCAAGGCAGAAATGGTGCCCTTGGCGGTCGATAAAGTGCTCAGGCTGAGACGAGCCGATGGCGCTCGCCACGGCTGACATTGCCGCTGGACTGCAGCGGGCCGCAAGGGCCCCCCGTTACAGCTTTCCATAGACCCGCGCGGCGACCGCCTTGAGGCGCTCGACCGAGCCGGACTCCGGGTGCGGCTTGACCGGCGCGAACAAAATCGACGCCTGTCTGCCGTTCTTCCAGACGAAGATGTTGACGGCATTGCCGTTGCCCTTGGTGCAGGAATGCTCGCCGAACGCTTCACGGCCGAGCTCGGGGATTGCCAGATGTTGGCAGGGACCTTGGCGCTTCATCATGCCGACGGCGGTGTCGCGCGAGGTCGTAATCACCGCGACGACCATGGTGTTGGCTTCTCGATCGAACATCATGCAGCTGCCCGTGCCGGTCCGCTGGACCTGCAGCGTGCTCTTGTCGAGGAAGCCGTCGGCATCGGCCGCGGTGAGCCACTCGCAGCCGCCGAACCGCTCGCTGGTCTTGCTCATGTTTCCAACGGCAATACGCGCGACCTGGGTAAGGGGGCCGAGCAGTGCGTCGTCGGCGCGCCGGCCGATCGGATAGACGCTGATTTGCAGAATGTAGTCGCCGGACAGAGCGAGGACCGAAGCCTCCTGGCCCTGCGCGTCGGCGGCAGTCGTCCCGCGTTGGCCTTCGTCGCCGATGTCAGCCATTGCGCTCAGCGGCATGCGCTCGCCAAGCGTCTTGACGAAGGTCGCGTACAATTCCCTGGCGCGGTCCTTGTCGGGATTGCGGAACACGGTCAGCATCATCGTGTCGCCGCGCCCGCCCTGGTAGATGCAGCCGCGGCCGTCCTGATTTGAAATCAGCGACCATTTGAGCGCCGGCATCGCGCCGGCGAGGTCCTTGGATGTGATGAAGGGGCAGGTTTCGGCAGCGTTCGCGGGAAGCACCGGGAGGACCGCGATTGCGAGGAGCAGGGCGAGGCAAGCGAACAGACGAACGATCATGCGCATTAGAAAATTGATTACCGCTATCGGCGCCGTTGACGATGTTTCAGTTTTTCGAAGGACTGCACTGCGGGCAGGGGCCGCTTCGGCAGCGAGGCTGTATCGACCCCGCCGCGCGTGTGTCTGGTCGAGCTCCCGCCCTTGGGGATCTCGCGATGATCCTAACTTACCCCTGTTTTGCCCGACGCGTCAACCGACTTTCGTAAAAGCCGAAATTCGCCGTGCCGTGCCGACGTCCCGGCTACTGTGCATGGGGTTGTTTTCCAGTTTTGAAATGGATCAGATCGAGAAGCTGGTCCCGCAGCCGCAGGACGCCGTCGCGTTCGGATTGTTGACGCGGAACGAGGCGCCGATCAGATCGTCGACGAAATCGACCTGCGATCCCGCCAAAAACGGCTGGGAGGCGGAATCGACCAGCACCACGGCGTTCTCCTGCTCGATCACGAGATCGTCGTCGGTCCGGGCGCGGTCGATGTCGAACTTGTACTGGAAGCCGGAACAGCCGCCGCCCTCGACCGAGATGCGCAGCATCGCGCCGGTGCCTTCGCCTTTGAGGATCTCCCCAATCCGGCGTGCGGCGCGGTCACTGATGGTCACATCGTTCGTCATGGCTCGTCTCCGATAGGTCCGCGGTCATACCAAATTCACTTGTCAGGTTCACCTGCCCAATTCATTTGGTATCGCGCGTCCGGCATAGTTAAGTGCAAGGATACGCAGAATCAAATGGATAGGGACTAAATTCGCCGTGTCCGTCGGAATGGCAGCCCCCCGCGCGCCCTTTGCCTGCGACCCCGATCGCAGCCGCGGCCGGCTGGTCGCCGAGCCGCCGAGCCGGACCCGCAGCCCGTTCCGGCGCGATTGCGACCGGGTGATCCATTCCACTGCGTTCCGCCGCCTGGAAGTACAAGACCCAGGTGTTCGTGTTCCACGAGGGCGATCACTACCGGACCCGGCTGACCCATTCGCTGGAGGTGGCCCAGATCGCCCGGGCGCTGGCCCGCCAGCTTGGGCTCGACGAGGACCTCACCGAAACGCTGGCGCTCGCCCATGATCTTGGCCATCCGCCGTTCGGGCATGCCGGCGAGCGGGCGCTGGACGCGTGCCTGAGGGATTTTGGCGGCTTCGACCACAATGCCCAGACGCTCCGCGTCGTCGCCTCGCTCGAGCACCGCTATCCCGAGTTCGACGGGCTCAACCTGACCTGGGAGTCGCTGGAGGGCATCGTCAAGCACAACGGCCCGCTGACCGATCGCAGCGGCGCGCCGGTCGGGCGCTATCGCGAGCATGGCATTCCCGTCGGCATCGCCGACTACACCAGGACCTACGACCTCGAACTCTGGAGCTTCGCCTCGCTCGAAGCCCAGGTCGCAGCGCTCGCCGACGACATCGCCTATGACGCGCACGATATCGACGATGGGCTGCGGGCCGGCCTGTTCCACCTCGACGATCTCAAGGTGATGCCGCTCACCGCGGAGATCATCGCCGACACTTCCGCGCACTACCCCGACCTCGAAGACGTCAGGCGCGGTGCCGAGCTGGTGCGCGAGCTGATCTCCCACCTGATCGGCGCAGTATTCGCGGAGGCGCAGAAGAACCTCGCCGCGGTGAAACCGCAATCGGCCCAGGACGTGCGCCAGCAGAGCCGGGCGCTGGTCGCGTTCCCCGCCGAGGTCGCCGAGGAGGAGGCCGCCATCAAGCGCTTTCTCTATCAGCACATGTACCGCCATAAGCGGGTGATGCGGGTGATGGGGGAGGCCGAGCAGATCCTGTTCGACCTGTTCGCGAAATACCTGAAGGTGCCGGCCGAGCTGCCGCCGGAATGGCTGGCAGGGGCGGAGGCGGACGATGAGGGCGATCGGGCCCGCCGGATCGGCAATTTCATTGCCGGAATGACCGACCGTTTCGCCCTGACCGAACACCAGCGGCTCTTTGACTCGACCCCGGATTTGCGTTAGGCGGCGGCCATGCCCGAGACATCCTCATCCCTGCATTTGTTCGCCGACGTGCTCGCACGCGTGCACGCCGTCTGCCGCGCGCTCGCGAAGGACGCCGGCTGGCCCGAGGGCATCGATTTCTCCCGCGTGGTGGTCGAGCCGCCGCGCGATGCCTCCCATGGCGACATGGCGACCAACGCCGCGATGGTGCTCGCGAAAGAGGCCAAGGCCAAGCCGCGCGATCTTGCCGAGCAGATCGCCGAGTGGCTGCGCGCTGACGCGCTGATCGCCAAGGTCGATGTCGCCGGTCCCGGCTTCATCAATCTGACGCTGAAGCCGGCCGCCTGGGCGGAGGCGCTGCGCACCGTGCTGCGTGAGGGCGCCGACTATGGCCGCGTCCGGGGCGGCTCCAAAGTGAACGTCGAGTACGTCTCGGCCAATCCGACCGGACCGATGCATGTCGGCCATTGCCGCGGCGCCGTGTTTGGCGATGCGCTGTCGAGCCTGCTCGGTTTCGCGGGGCACGACGTTACGCGGGAATATTACATCAACGATGCTGGCGCACAGGTCGACGTGCTCGCGCGGTCCGCGTTCCTGCGGTATCGCGAGGCGCTCGGCGAGGACATCGGCGCGATCCCGGAAGGGCTCTATCCTGGCGACTATCTGAAGCCGGTGGGAGCAGCGCTCGCGAAGGAGCACGGCGACAAGCTCCTCGCGATGAGCGAGGCGCAATGGCTGCCGACCGTGCGCGCCAAGGCGATCGCGATGATGATGGATGAGATCAAGGACGATCTGGCCGCCCTCAACATCCGTCACGACGTGTTCTTCTCGGAGCGCTCGCTGATCGAGAGCGGCAACAACAAGGTCGCCGAGACCATCGATTTCCTGAAGGCCAAGGGCGACATCTACGAGGGGCGCCTGCCGCCGCCGAAGGGCGCGCCGGTCGAGGACTGGGAAGACCGCGAGCAGTTGCTGTTCAAGGCGACCGCCTACGGCGACGACGTCGATCGTCCGCTGATCAAGTCGGACAATTCCTACACCTACTTCGCTTCCGACATCGCCTACCACAAGAACAAGTTCGACCGTGGTTTTGCGGAGATGATCGACGTCTGGGGCGCCGATCATGGCGGCTATATCAAGCGCATGCAGGCGGCGGTGAAGGCGACGACGTCAGGCAAGGGCGCGCTCGACGTCAAGATCGTCCAGCTCGTGAAGTTGCTGCGCAACGGCGAACCGGTGAAAATGTCGAAGCGGAGCGGGGACTTCGTCACCTTGCGTGAGGTGGTGGATGAGGTCGGGCAGGACGCCGTCCGCTTCATGATGCTCTACCGCAAGAACGACGCGGTGCTCGACTTCGACCTCGCCAAGGTCATGGAACAATCGCGCGACAATCCGGTGTTCTACGTCCAGTACGGCCACGCCCGCGGCCACTCGATCTTCCGCAATGCGCGGACGGAAGTGTTCCCGGATCTGCCCGAGAACTCGGAGAAGCGGATTGCCTGGCTCGGTGAGTCGGCCGTGGAGCGGCTGTCGGACCCCGTGGAGCTCGACCTTCTCAGGCGGATCGCAATTTATCCGCGGATGCTGGAAGCGGCCGCAAGCGCTCACGAGCCGCACCGAATTGCCTTTTATCTCTATGATTTAGCCAGCGAATTTCATGCACTTTGGACGAAGGGGCGGGATTTGCCCTATTTACGCTTCATTATCAATAATGATGCAGAGCTAACGAAGGCGCGGCTGGCCATGGTCCAGGGCGTCGTCTCTGTCCTGGCATCGGGCCTCGCCATCCTCGGCGTCCATGCTCCGGACGAGATGCGGTAGTTTGGGGCGAACTACTCAAAGGGATTTCGGGGGTAACCGGCAGAAGCCGGATCGCTTAGACTTGGTTGAAAGCCTTGTGGGTCGGAAGCCGTGCCTTGGTCGAGGGGCGCGCGGCTTTCCCGAAGGGACACATCATCACGATGGCCGAACGATATCAGGACAGACGGTTTTCCTCCGATGACTATGGTCGCGGTGACGATCCGCATGGCAAGCCGGAAACCGATCCCTTGGCCGAGCTCGCCCGCCTGATCGGACAGACCGATCCGTTTGCAGCGCAGGGCCGGCCCAGTGCGCCACCACCTGCTGCACCAGCGCCTACCCAAAGCTACCAGGAAGACGACTACCCGCAGGACGATTATCAGCAGGATTACGCCGAGCAGGCCCCGCCGCCGCCCGGGCCGCCCTCATGGATGCGGCGCGCCAACGTGCAGCCGGCGCCAGCGCCAGAGCCCGACTATCCTGTCTCCGTGAACCCGGTTCATCCATTGCATCGCTATTCAGCCCAGCCGACCGCGCCCGAACCTGATTTTCATCAGCCGCAAACCTATCAGGACCAAGCCTATCAGGATCGGGCGTATCAGGGGCATACGCTGCAGCCGCAGGATCAGGCTTACCAGGAGCCAGCCTATCAGGAGCCGTATCAGCAGCCCGATCCGGCGCGCTACGACGATGCGCTCTACGGACGGCTTGAGGCGGGCGAGCAGGACTATCAGCGCGATCCTGCCTATCCCGACGATCCCTACGCCTTTCAGAGCGATTATCCCGAGGCTGATCTCGACGAGCCGAAGAAGCCGCGCGGCGGCATGATGACGGTCGCGGCGATCCTCGCGCTTGCCGTGGTCGGCACCGGTGCGGCCTTCGCCTACAAAACATATGTCGGGTCGCCCCGCAGCGGCGAGCCGCCGATCATCAAGGCCGACAACACGCCAACCAAGATCGTGCCGGCGCCGACGGACTCCGGTGCCAAGGTGCCCGATCGCATGGCGAGCGGCGACGGTTCCGAAAAGATCGTGCCGCGCGAAGAGGCGCCCGTCGACGTCAATGCCAGGGCGGGCGGTCCTCGCGTGGTGTTTCCGCCGCTGAACCAGAATGCGAACCCGCCGTCGGTATCGAGCGTCTCGCCGTCCGCGGCGCTGCCGCCGGGCGCGGGTCAAATGGCGAGCAACGGCACGTTGCCGAACAACTCGCCGCGCCCGGTCAGGACCGTGGCCGTGCGAGGCGATCAGACCGATAGCGCCGTGCCGCAGTCGGCAGCGACCAAGCCCGCAACTGCGCCGAAGCCGGTGGCTGCACCCGCAGCGCCGCGCAATCCGACCTCGGCCAATGCGAGTGCCAATCAGCCCATGTCGCTTGCGCCGCAATCCGCGGCCGAGCCGCCGCAGCGGATGGCCGCAACCAACCCGACACAGCTCGCGCCTGCCAGCAGTGGCGGTGGCGGCTACGTCGTGCAGGTCTCATCGCAGCAGAGCGAGGACAGCGCGGCTGCGTCCTACCGCGTGCTTCAGAGCAAGTATGGCAGCGTGCTGGGCTCCCGCTCGCCTGTCATCAAGCGGGTCGATCTTACCGACAAGGGCAAGGGGATCGTCTACCGCGCCTTCGCTGGCCCCTATGGATCGGCCGAGGAGGCGACGCAGGCCTGCAACAGCCTGAAGTCTGCGGGCTTGTCGGCCTGCTTCGTCCAGAGGAATTAACGGCCGTTTCCTTGACCCCTCGCGGGGCAGGGTTAATCGGCCCTTATGAGCACGCGGGCCTTCATTACCGGCGTATCCGGAACGGAACTGACCGCCGCAGAGCGGGAGTTTATCCGTGCCGAACGCCCATGGGGCTTCATCCTCTTCAAGCGCAATGTCGCGACACCGGCTCAAGTTGCTGCGCTGGTTGCGGAATTGCGGGCAGTTGCAGGGTCCGCTGACGCGCCCGTCCTGATCGACCAGGAGGGCGGACGGGTGCAGCGGCTGGGTCCGCCGCACTGGCCGGTCTACCCGCCGGGCGCCATTTTCGCGAGCTTGTACGACATTGATTCGGCCCTCGGGCTCACCGCAGCGCGTCTCAGCGCCCGGTTGATCGCAGCCGATCTCGCCGATCTCGGCATTACCGTGGATTGCTTGCCGCTGGCTGACGTGCCGGTCGCGGGCGCCGACGCCGTCATCGGCAACCGGGCCTACGGCACCGAGCCGGGCAAGGTTGCCGAAATCGCGCGCGCCATCACTGAGGGCCTGGAACAGGGCGGCGTGCTGCCGGTGCTCAAGCACATCCCCGGCCACGGCCGGGCCACCGCCGACACCCATTTCAAGCTGCCGACGGTCGATACGTCCCGAGTCGAGCTCGAGCGCACCGACTTCGCCGCGTTCAAGCCGCTGGCGGACCTGCCGATGGCCATGACTGCACATGTTGTGTTTAGCGCGGTCGACCCCGCCCATCCGGCGACGACTTCTGCGACAATGATCGCTCAGGTGATTCGCGGCGTGATCGGGTTCCAGGGTTTGTTAATGAGTGATGACGTGTCGATGAACGCGCTGTCGGGGAATATCGCAGAGCGGACCCGCGCCATCTTCGCCGCCGGTTGCGACGTCGCCCTGCATTGCAACGGCAATATCGAGGAAATGCGCGAGGTTGCCGCCCAGACACCTGAATTGTCCGGCAAGGCGCTGGAGCGGGCGAACGCCGCGCTCGCCGCGCGCAAGGCGCCGCAGCCGTTCGATCGGGCGGCCGCACGTTCGCAGCTGGACGGATTGATCGCACGGGCAAACACGGCATCCGCATGACCGCAGAAATTCTATCGTTTGAAACCGGGCGGCCCGCAGAGCTGGCCGAGGATGAACCGGCGTTGGTAGTGGACGTCGAGGGCTATGAAGGCCCGCTCGACCTGCTGCTCGCGCTGGCGCGGAATCAGAAGGTCGATCTCGCCAAAATCTCGATCCTGGCGCTGGCCGACCAGTATCTCCACTTCATCGAAGCCGCGCGAAAGATCCGGCTCGAGCTTGCGGCCGACTATCTCGTGATGGCGGCCTGGCTCGCCTTCCTGAAGTCGCGCCTGCTGCTGCCGGAGCCGCCGAGTGCCGAAGGTCCGAGCGCAGAGCAGATGGCGACCGCGCTCGCCAACCGCCTGCGCCGGCTGGAAGCCATTCGCGAAGCTGCCAACCGTCTGATGAACCGCCAGCAATTGCTGCGCGACATCTTCCCGCGCGGCGAGCCCGAGCAGATCGCCGAGATCAAGCATCCGAAATATACCGCGACGCTGTACGACCTGCTCACCGCCTATGCCTCACAGCGCCAGTCGCGCGTGCTGGCGAGCGTGCATCTGGCCAAGCGCACGGTGTGGTCGCTCGCCGAGGCGCGCGCCACGCTGGAGCGGCTGGTCGGCAGCATCAGCGAACAGGACGACTGGGGCGTACTCGACGACTTCCTGATCCGGCACGTCGCCGATCCGACGCAGCGCGCGACGGTGTTCGCCTCGAGCTTTGCGGCTGCGCTCGAACTGGTGCGCGAAGGTCAGCTCGAATTGAACCAGAAAGAGGCGTTTGCGCCGATCTATTTCCGCAAGGGGCGTCCCAAGCCGGTTCCGGACGCAGCTCCTGCGCCCGACGCGCCGGTCGCTTAAGTGCAAGAAGGAGAATCTGCCATGGCAAGCCTGGCTGAAGTGCGGGTAGACGAGGCCGAGCCGATGGAGAACGAATCCCAGGCGCGTCCCGAGGAATTGCGGCTGCTTGAAGCGCTGCTGTTTGCGTCGAGCGAACCTCTGGATACCGCGACGCTGGCCAAGCGCATGCCGGAGGGCGTGGATGTCAAGGCCGCACTGGAGCAGCTGCAGGCCGACTATTCCCTGCGCGGCGTGAACCTCGTGCGGGTCGCCAACAAATGGACCTTCCGCACGGCGGGCGATCTCGCTTGGCTGATGACGCGGGAGAGCACCGAGACCCGCCGCCTGTCGCGCGCCGCGATCGAGGTGCTGGCGATCATCGCGTATCACCAGCCGGTGACGCGCGCCGAGATCGAGGAGATCCGCGGCGTCGTCACGTCGAAGGGCACGCTCGACGTGCTGCTGGAGACCGGCTGGATCAAGCCGCGCGGCCGGCGCAAGACGCCCGGCCGTCCCTTGACCTTCGGAACCACCGAGGACTTCCTGTCGCAGTTCACCCTGGAACAGCTCGGCGACCTGCCGGGTCTGGAAGAGTTGAAGGGCACGGGCCTGCTGGACTCGCGGCTGCCGACCGGATTTAGCGTACCGACGCCGTCGGATGACCCGCAGTTGCGCGAGGACGAGGATCCGCTGGAACCCGGTGAGGAGCTTGATCTGGCGCTGGCGCCTGCGGTCGAGCCCGAGACGCCCGAGGAGGTGCCGGAAGGCGGCAATGAGGGCGGCGAGGGCGGCAGCGAGGACTGACGTCCGGCCTTTCTCAAGTCGACTGCGACAGGTTAACACTAGCAAGATTACGTAGCGCCAACAGCGAATTGGCGCTGCCTTGGTCCTTGTTTTTGACACCTGCCAAGCCTACGTTCCGGTCAAGATCGGCCGGGTCCCGGCCATGGTTGTTTGGAGGGTTGCAGGATGGGTTCGCTTAGCATTTGGCACTGGATCCTGGTGATCGCAGTCGTCCTGCTGCTGTTCGGCCGCGGCAAGATTTCGGATCTGATGGGCGACGTGGCGCAGGGCATCAAGGCGTTCAAGAAAGGCATGCAGGACGACGACAAGGTCGCCGACAAGCCCGAGCCGGCCAAGTCGATCGAGCACAACGCGGCCTCGACCACAGCGCGGTCCGACGTCGGCAGCAAGGCCGTCTGAGCAAGAGTACGCGAGACGCGGGTAGCGGCCCCGATCCTGCGCGCGAGGGATTGGGCAGGTCGCGGCTGGCGTGAACGGAAGGCCTCATGTTCGACATCGGGTGGAGTGAACTGATCCTGATCGGGGTCGTTGCCCTGGTTGCCATCGGCCCGAAAGAGCTGCCGGGCGTGCTGCGCATGGTCGGTCAGTGGATGGGCAAGGCCCGCAAGATGGCCGCCGAATTCCAGGGCCAGTTCCAGGAAGCGATGCGCGAGGCCGAAATGGCCGACCTCAAAAGAGCTTTGACGAGGTCAAGGAAGCGGCTTCCGGCTTCGCCGGCAACAATCTGATGACCTCGCTCCAGAAGGACGTCAGCGACGCGCTTCGCGTCGATGCGCTGGACAAGCCGGCCGAGACAGCAACAACCACCGTGGTCGAACCTCCTGCAACTCCAACCACCCCGGAAGCCCCGACGCCGGAGACCTTCGTGGAAGCGGAGGCGCATGCGGCTGTGAACGAGCCGCTCGCCATCACCCGTGAGGTCGAGCAGGCGCAGGCCGCCCAGACCTCGGTGGCTCAGGACACCGCCGCCCCCGAAGCGATCAAGGACGCCAAAGCGTCATGAGCGACGCCGATATCGAGGCTAGCAAAGCCCCTTTGATGGATCACCTGATCGAGCTGCGGTCGCGGCTGATCAAGGCGCTGCTCGGGTTCGGCGTGGCGTTCATCCTCTGCTTCTTCTTCGCCAAGCAGATCTACAACGTGCTGGTCTGGCCGTTCGTGTGGGTCGCGGGTCCGGAGAACTCCAAGTTCATCTACACGGCGCTGCTGGAATATTTCATCACCCAGCTCAAGCTTGCACTGTTTGGCGCCGGCTTCATCTCGTTCCCGATCATCGCGACGCAGATCTACAAATTCGTTGCGCCGGGCCTCTACAAGCACGAGAAGAACGCCTTCGTGCCGTATCTGGTCGCGACGCCGTTCTTCTTCGTGCTGGGCGCGGCGCTGGTCTATTTCGTCGTGCTGCCGATGCTGGTGCGCTTTTCGCTCGGCATGCAGCAGGCTGGCAGCGACGAGACCGCGCAGATCCAGCTCTTGCCCAAGGTCGGCGAATATCTGTCGCTGATGATGTCGCTGATCTTCGCGTTCGGCATAGCCTTCCAGCTTCCGGTGATCCTGACGCTGCTCGGCCGGATCGGCATCGTCTCGGCGAAAATGCTGCGCGAGAAGCGCCGCTATTTCATCGTCATCGCATTCGTCATTGCGGCAGTGCTGACGCCGCCCGATATCCTGAGCCAGTGCTCGCTCGCGATTCCCTTGCTGGCGCTTTACGAGGGCTCGATCATCGCGGTGGCGATCGTGGAGAAGAAGGCGGCGGCCGCGCAGGCTGCCACCGGCACGGACGTATCGACGCCGGCCAATCCGGCGGAGTAGGGCGCGCTTTTCGCTCTATCATGTCGTTGCATCGCCCTTGATTCGTCACGCCCGGGCTTGACCCGGGCATCCACGACTTGATCTAAGGCGGCAGACGTGGATGGCCGGGATGAACCCGGCCATGACGGGAAGACAGCCATGCACGACATCAAATCGATCCGCGACAATCCGCAAGCCTTCGACGCCGGCCTCGCCCGGCGCGGCCTGAAGCCGTTGTCGGCCTCGCTGCTCGCGATCGACGAGAAGCGGCGTGCGGCGATCCTGGCCTCGGAGCAGGCGCAGGCGCGGCGCAATGCGGCCTCCAAGGAAATCGGCGACGCCAAGAAGGCGAAGGACGACGCGCGCGCAGCCAAGCTGATGGCGGAAGTGACCGAGCTCAAGACGACGATGCCGGAGCTCGAGGCCGCCGCGAAAGCCGCCGACGAGGAACTGTTGAAAGAACTGTCCGCCATCCCGAATATCCCCTTCGACGAAGTGCCCGATGGCGTCGACGAGCACGGCAACGTCCAGCACCATGTGTTCGGCAACAAGCGCAACTACGGCTTTGCCCCCAAGCTGCACGACGATCTCGGTGTCGCGCTCGGCTACATGGATTTCGAGGCGGCGGCAAAGCTCTCGGGCGCGCGCTTCGTTGTGCTGAAGAAGGGGCTGGCTCGGCTCGAACGTGCGATCGGCCAGTTTATGCTCGATCTGCATACGACTGAACACGGCTATACCGAGATCAACCCGCCGCTCCTGGTGCGCAACGAGGTGATGTTCGGCACCGGGCAATTACCAAAATTCGAGGATGACCAGTTCTGGGCGATCAGCGGCGAGCTGCTTGCCGCCCCCGATCTCGAGCGGCTGAAGACCGAACGCCTCGGCCTGATCCCGACCGCGGAAGTCTCGCTCACCAATCTCGTCCGCGAATCCATTCTCGACGAGAAGCAATTGCCGATGCGGCTGACTGCGCTGACGCCGTGCTTCCGCGCCGAGGCCGGCGCCGCCGGTCGCGACACGCGCGGCATGATCCGCCAGCACCAGTTCACCAAGGTCGAGCTGGTCTCGATCACGACGCCCGAGGCGGGCAAGGACGAGCTTGAGCGGATGCTGTCCTGCGCCGAGCAGGTGTTGCAGAAGCTCGACCTGCATTATCGCGTGATGACGCTCTGTGCAGGAGATATGGGCTTTTCGTCGCAAAAAACCTATGACATCGAGGTCTGGATGCCCGGGCAGGGCGAGAGTGGCATGTTCCGCGAGATCTCGAGCTGTTCGGTCTGCGGCGACTTCCAGGCACGGCGCATGGACGCGCGCTCGCGCGGCCCCGACGGCAAACCGCGCTTCGTGCACACGCTGAACGGCTCGGGCACAGCAGTCGGCCGCGCGCTGATCGCCGTGATGGAGACCTATCAGCAGGAGGACGGCTCGATCGCGGTCCCCAGCGTGCTGCAGCCCTATATGGGCGGGCTCAAGGTGGTTGCGCGCGACTAGGCATGTTGCCCTCCTGAAACGCGGAAACGTTTGGTTGCGAAGATCGGGCGGCCGGGTATCCTGCCGGTTGCCCGACAACGCGAACCCGACGTTCATGGCCTTGCACCGCGACATCTTCTGGGTCGGCCGACAATGGGCGGTCACGGGGGCCGGCATCCAGGCGGTCGACCAGCGCCTGCGCGGCGTGCTCGACATCGATGTCGCGCGGCTCTGGGATGATGACCTCGTGCAGAGCCGGCGGGCCAAGCCCGGTGTGAATGCCGCGGACTTTGACACGGCGCTGACGACGGCGCGTGACCGTTTTCCCAAGGTGCCGGTCGAGGCGCCGGAGCCGGACTCGATCGTGGCGCAACTTGAGGCGCTCGGCGTGATCGAGGCACCCATCGTGAACCCGGTCGTGCCGGCGATGCAATTGCGCGCCGAGGGCAAGCTCGCGCGCTTCCTGCCGCAATGGCGCATCCGCCGGTAACAGGACGGGGCCGGGGACCTGGCCGGCCCCGAAATGTGCCAGGTTTGCCTGATCGGCCGTTGCCGGATAAGACGGCTCGGACCCCGCTTCAGGAATCGACCTTTCGCATGCGCATTCTCTGCACCAATGACGACGGCATCCATGCTCCCGGCCTCAAGGTCGTGGAGGAGATCGCGAAGGCGTTGTCCGACGACGTCTGGGTGGTCGCGCCCGAGCTCGACCAATCCGGCGTGTCACATTCGCTGTCGCTGAACGATCCCTTGCGCCTGCGCGAGGTCGGCCCGCGGCACTTCGCCGTGCGCGGCACGCCGACCGACTGCGTCATCATGGGCGCGCGGCATATCCTGGGCACCCAGCCGCCGAACCTCATCCTGTCCGGTGTCAACAAGGGCCGCAACGTCGCCGAGGACGTGGTCTATTCCGGCACCATCGCCGGCGCGCTTGAAGGCACCATTTTGGGACTGCCGTCGTTTGCGCTGTCGCAGGAGTTCAGCGTCGAGACCCGCGACCAGCCGCCGTGGGACACCGCGCGCAGGTTCGGGCCCGATATCCTGCGCAAGGTGATCGCGGCCGGCGTCCCGAAGGACACCGTGATCAACGTCAACTTCCCGTCCTGTGCGCCGGAGGATGTGCTCGGCATCCGTGTCACGCGCCAGGGCAAGCGTAATCTCGGATTCCTGAGGGTCGACGAGCGCAGGGACGGCCGCAACAACCCCTATTTCTGGATCGGGTTCGAGCGCGCCGCCATGTTGGATGCGCCGGCTGAAGGCACCGATCTGGCAGCCCTCCGCGAGCGCTACGTCTCGGTCACGCCGCTCAGGCTCGACCGCACCAACGAGGCGTTTTCGGAAGCGCTGAGCGCGACGCTGAAGTAGCCCCTAGAGCGGTTCACAGATTTATTGAATCGGAAGGGATTCCGGAGCTGGGGCGAATATGATTCAAGATGCTGGCTGGGCTGGAGGCCAGCATCCGATGGTCCGACCAATTTCCAACGATTTACGTAAGCGCGCGGTGTCCGCCGTTGCCAAAGGTGAGAGCTGCCGATCCGTGGCAGAACGGTTTGGCGTTGCGGTCTCGTCAGTTGTGAAGTGGTCGCAGCGTTATCGAACAACCGGCTCGGTAGCGCCTGGCAAGATGGGCGGTCACCGCAAACCTGTGCTTGATCCGCACCGCGCCTTCATCGTCGAGCGGATCACTCAGACGCCGCACCTGACGCTGCATGGTCTGAAGGCGGAACTGGCAGCCCGCGGGGTCAAGGTCTCGCACAACGCAGTCTGGCTGTTCCTGCGCCGGGAAGGGCTGCGCTTCAAAAAACACTGTTCGCCCTCGAACAGGCACGCGCAGACGTCTCTCGTAGGCGCCAGCGTTGGCGATCCTGGCAGGCCGGGCTCGATCCGGGCCGGCTCGTCTTCATCGATGAGACCTGGATCAAGACCAACATGGCCCCTTTGCGAGGCTGGGGACCCAAAGGGGCCCGCCTGCGCGGCTTCGCCCCGCACGGGCACTGGCGTACCCTCACATTCCTCGGCGCGCTCCGCCATGACCAACTCACGGCACCCTGCGTCTTCGACGGCCCGATCAACGCTGAATGCTTCCGCGGTTACGTGAAGCACATTCTCCTGCCGACCCTGCGCGAAGGCGACATCGTCATCCTCGACAATCTCGGAAGCCACAAGTCGAAAGCCGTCAGGCAGATGATCAAGGCGGCTGGCGCCAGGCTATGGTACCTACCGCCGTACTCGCCCGACCTCAACCCGATCGAACAGGCCTTCTCCAAGATCAAACACTGGATGCGGCAAGCTCAGAAGCGCACCATCGAGGACACTTGGCGCCACATCGGTCACCTCGTCCAGGACATCCAACCACGCGAATGCGCCAACTACTTTGCTAACGCCGGTTATGCTTCAATCAAAATGTGAAACGCTCTAGACTAGCCGCCGCGAAGCGCGGCTTCGATGGTCTTGCCGAGCGCATCGAGCTGGAATGGCTTCTGCAGCGCCGGCCGGTCGCGATACTGCTCGGGCAGGCCGGAAGAGCCGTAGCCGGTGGCGAAGATGAACGGGCAGCCCTTCGCCTTGATGAGATCGGCAACCGGCGAGATGACCTTACCGTTGACGTTGACGTCGAGGATGGCGATGTCGAACTGGGTCGCTTCGGCAAGCCGCATGGCCTCGGCGATATCGCCGGCTTCAGCCGCTACTTTGAAGCCGAGCTCTTCGAGCATGTCCGCGACCATCATCCTGATCATCACCTCGTCCTCGACGAGGAATACAGAGCGGCCCGAAAGCCCTGTCGCGGTCATTGTCGTTGAGTCCTTGCCCATTTGCGGAAAACGTTCGCAGATAACGCAGATCGACGCAATGCGCGTTTCGGCGAACGGAGGAAAATGGCCTTTGCGGCTAAACCCGCCGCCAGCCAATTTGTGGTCAAATACCGCGAGCGAAGGCTATCATGGGTTCCTGAGCAGGAACAAGAATTTTGGCCCGGGCCTTGGGCTTCGCAAGCGATGATCCGGACGATACAGACAGCGATGACCTCCAATCAGCCTCCACCGGAAAAGATGATGTTTCAGCTCTCGCTGAGGCGTCGGGGCATTAGCGACCAGGCGGTGCTGCGAACCATGGAGGAGGTGCCGCGCGACCAGTTCGTCGAGGAGGCCGATCGCGAGGGGGCCTATCGTGACAGCGCGCTGCCGATCGCCTGCGGGCAGACGATCAGCCAGCCTTTCGTCGTCGCCTACATGACCGAGCAGCTCCAGCTTCAGAAGCACCACCGCGTGCTCGAAATCGGCACCGGCTCCGGCTATCAGGCCGCCGTGCTCTCGCGGCTCGCCGGGCAGGTGTTGACGGTGGAGCGCTACCGCAAGCTGGCGGACGTCGCGCGCGCCAGGATCGAGAAGCTCGGCTACCACAATGTCGAGGTGATGCTGGGCGACGGGCTCAATCTGCCCGCCAATATCGGCCCGTTCGACCGCATCATCGTCACGGCCGCGATGGAGCAGATCCCGGAGAACCTGGTCGAACGGCTCGAGGTCGGAGGCATCCTGATCGCGCCGGTTGGCCCGCATCAGGGCGTGCAGACGCTGATCCGGCTGAGCCGGACCGAGGCCGGGATCGAGCGCAAGGAACTCGTCGAGGTCCGGTTCGTGCCGGCGCTGCCCGGCGTGGCGCGGGAGCTGTAGATTTCCGGATTGGCTGTGCGGCCAACATCTTATTGGGAGGGTTAAGCCGTTATTTACTCGGCGCGTGTTTACTTAAAAGACCAGTTCTGTTGCGTACGAGTGAGTAACCATGTCTGTAGTCGCCGAGTTGCTTTACTCGCGCCGCGTGCCGCAGGTTGCGGTGCTGGCGCTGATCTCGTTCAGCTTTGCAGGGTGCAGCGCCGACATGCAGTCGCGGCTGTCCCAGTCGAATTTCTCCAATCCCTTCTCGTCTGATCAGACCGGCACGGTGCAGCAGGCGCCGCCCCCGCAGCGGGAGCTGCCGCAATATTCGCGGCCGCAGACGCAGTCTGGCTATTATCAATCGCAGCCCTTGCCGCCGCCGGCGGTCTCCGCTCCGCAATCCTATCCCGTTGCCGCAGGTGGCGGCGTGTCCGGAGGTGGCCGCGGCGTCAGCTCTTACGCGCCCCCGGCGCAGCCGCGTCTGGAGACCACCGCCACCGTGCCGCCGCGCTCGGTCGCAGCCGCCCAGCCGGCCGGCGGGACCAAGATCATCGTCGGCACCAGCGATACGCTCGACGTGCTCGCCAGGCGCTATCACGTCACGCCGCAGGCGATCCTGGCGGCTAACGGCTACAAGGGCCCGCGCGCACTTTCGCCCGGCCAGCAATTGATCATCCCGCATCCGGGCGCGACCGCTGCTGCGCCCGCGCCATTGATGGCTCCCGTCGCGGCGGCTCCGGCGCCTGCAGCGAGGCCGGTTGCAGCCATGGCTGCGCCGTCGAGCATGCACTTCGTCAACCGCGGTGACACGCTCGCAAGCATCGCGCGCAAGAACCGTATCTCCTCGGCTGAACTGGCCCGTGCCAACGGCCTCGATCCCTCGGCAAAGCTGAAGCTCGGCACCAGGCTGACCGTGCCCGGTGCAAAGGCCGTCGCCGTCGCAGCGCCGGTTGCTCCCGTCACGGCGGCTCCGGTCGCCGGCACGCTGCAGCCCGTTGCCGCAGCTCCTGCGCCCGCCACGAGAATGGCTGCTGTCGCGGCGCCGGTGCAGAGCGCGCGCCTCGCCCAGGCCACGGCGAATGTCGAAGAGAAGCCCGCCGAGACGCAGGCGAAGGCTGCGGAAGCCACCGGCGCGCTGCCGACCTTCCGCTGGCCGGTGCGCGGCAAGGTGGTCACGAGCTACGGCGCCAAGACCAACGGCAAGTCCAATGACGGCATCAATCTCGCGGTGCCCGAAGGGACGCCGATCAAGGCGGCTGAAGATGGCGTGGTTGCCTATTCCGGCAACGAGCTGAAAGGTTACGGCAATCTGGTCCTGGTTCGGCACTCCAACGGCTACGTCACCGCATATGCCCATGCGAGTGAGCTGATGGTGAAGCGCGGCGATACCATCAAGCGCGGTCAGGTCATTGCCAAGTCGGGTCAATCCGGGGAGGTGGCGTCGCCGCAGCTCCACTTCGAGATCCGTAAGGGATCGAGCCCGGTTGACCCGCTTCAATTCCTGAACGGGGCGTGAGGCGAGGGCTCCAGTTCGGATCGCACTGTCATTACAGGCACGCTGTCATCGCCCGGCACAGACCGGGCGATCCAGTCTTCCAGAGACGGTTATTGTCGAGCCGATAAGCCACAGCGCATTGGATACCCCGCCTGCGCGGGGAATGACATTTGTGGGCGAGGTTAGGCTTCCGCCCTACTTCCCCGTCAGCTTCACGCCTAGCCGTCCTGCCAGTTCCTGCACGAACTGCCAGGCGACGCGGCCCGAGCGCGAGCCGCGCGTGGTCGACCATTCCAGCGCTTCGCGCTCCAGCGCCTCATCGTCGACCTTGACGCCGAAATGGCTGCAATAGCCGCGCACCATGGCGAGGTATTCGTCCTGGCTGCAGCGGTGGAAGCCGAGCCAGAGGCCGAAGCGATCCGACAGCGAGACCTTCTCCTCGACCGCTTCGCCGGGATTGATCGCGGTCGAGCGTTCGTTCTCGATCATCTCGCGCGCGAGCAGATGACGGCGGTTCGATGTGGCGTAGAGGATGACGTTCTCGGGCCGGCCCTCGATGCCGCCTTCGAGCACCGCTTTGAGCGACTTGTAGGAGGCATCATTGCCGTCGAAGGAGAGGTCGTCGCAGAACACGATGAAGCGGAAAGACGAGGCGCGCAGCTGCTCCATCAGAGCCGGCAGGCTCTCGATGTCCTCGCGGTGGATCTCGATCAGCTTCAGCTTGTCGGAGGCCTTGCGCTCCGCGTTGATACTGGCATGCGCGGCCTTCACCAGCGACGACTTGCCCATGCCGCGCGCGCCCCAGAGCAGGGCATTGTTGGCGGGCAGGCCATTGGCGAAGCGCTCCGTGTTCTCCATCAGGATATCGCGCATCCGCTCGACGCCCTTGAGCAGGAACAGCTCGACGCGGCTGACGCGCGGCACCGCCGCAAGGCGGCCGTCCGGGTGCCAGACATAGGCATCCGCCTGCCTGAACGACTCGCGTCCGGCGGGCGGCTTGCCCTGGGCTGCGAGGTGCGCCGCAATGGTCTCCAGCGCGCGGACAATGCGCTCCTGGGAGAGGTCGGGGGTTGCCTGAGAGGCCGCCGTGGGGCGTTTTGCCGCGACGCGGGCAGGCTTCTTGGCAGGGGTACGGGGGCCTTTGCCGGCCGGGCTTTTGCTTGGTTTTTTGGGCATGTCCGAAGTTCCTGAGAATGCAGCCTTATCGGGCCTGAGGCCGCGCCGCAAGGTGACCAAATGGGCGGTCTGGCAGCGTTGCAATTGAGACAGTGGCCGCTATAGTCCGCGCGAATTTGACCGAACCGGTCGCCTTTGAGGGCCTGACCGGCTTTCCCCCGTTTCCACGAGGATCGTCCGAATGCTGATTACCCCTGCGTATGCCCAGGCCGCGGGCGCCGGCGACACCAACAGCATGTTGATGTCGCTGCTGCCGTTCGCCCTGATCTTCGTGATCATGTACTTCCTGATTCTGCGTCCGCAGCAGAAGAAGGTGCGCGACCACGCCGACCTCGTGAAGAACATCCGCCGGGGCGACACCGTCGTGACCTCGGGCGGCCTCGTCGGCAAGGTCACCAAGGTCGTCGACGACGACCAGATCGAGTTCGAGATCGCCGATGGCGTGCGGGTGCGGCAGATGCGCTCGATGGTCTCCGGCGTACGCGCCAAGGGCGAGCCGGCCAAGGAATCCAAGGAAAGCGCCAAGGAAGTTGCGAAGGACGACGCCGCGTCGAAGTGAACGCTTCCGCGAGCATCTCAAGTCCCCTGATCTGACAGGTCCAGTCGATGTTGTATTTCACGCGTTGGAAAGCGCTGGGGATTATCCTGACGGCGCTGATCGTGTGCCTCTGCGCGGTCCCCAACTTCTTTCCGGAGTCGCAGGTCAAAACCTGGCCCGCCTGGGCGCAGCGTCGGCTCGTGCTCGGCCTCGATCTCCAGGGCGGCTCCTACTTGCTGCTCGAGGTCGATTCCGCCTATGTGAAGAAGGAGCGTCTGGATCAGGTTCGCGACGACGTCCGCCGGACGCTGCGTGATGCCAAGATCGGCTTCACCGGCGGCGTCACCGTGCGCAACGACGCGGCCGAGGTTCGCATCACCAAGGACACCGATTTTCAGCCGGCGCTCGCCAAGCTGCGCGAGCTGTCCCAGCCGCTCGGCGGCCTGATGGGATCCAGCGGTCAGCGCGACCTCGAGGTCACCGATGCCGGCGGCGGCGTGATCCGGTTGACCGTCCCGCAGGCGGCGATGCTCGACCGCATGCGCAAGACCATCGAGCAATCGATCCAGATCGTGGAACGCCGCGTCAACGAGCTCGGCACCGTCGAGCCCGTGATCCAGCGCCAGGGCAACGACCGCATCCTGGTGCAGGTCCCGGGTCTTCAGGACCCGACGCGCCTGAAGAAGCTGCTCGGTGAAACCGCGAAGATGGAATTCCGCATGGTCGACGCGACGGTGTCGCCGGACCAGGCGCAGCAGGGCAGATTGCCGCCGGACTCCGAACTGCTGATGAGCGCTTCGCCACCACCGACGCCCTATGTGGTCAAGAAGCAGGTCCTGGTTGCCGGCGGCGATCTGATCGATGCGCAGGCAACCTTCGACCAGCGCACGAGTGAGCCGGTCGTCAGCTTCAAGTTCAACACGTCGGGCGCGCGCAAGTTCGCGCAGGCTACGCAAGAGAATGTCGGGCTGCCCTTCGCCATCGTGCTCGACAACAAGGTGATCTCTGCGCCAAGGATCAACGAGCCGATCACCGGCGGGCAGGGACAGATTTCGGGCAGCTTCACGGTCCAATCCGCCAACGATCTTGCGATCCTGATGCGCGCCGGCGCGCTGCCGGCACCGCTGACCGTCGTCGAGGAGCGTACCGTCGGTCCGGGCCTCGGTCAGGACTCGATCGAGAAGGGCGAGCTCGCAGCCTATGTCGGCTCGATCCTCGTCATCGTCTTCATGCTGCTGACCTACCGGCTGTTCGGAGTGTTCGCCAACATTGCGGTGGCGATCAACGTCGCCATGATCTTCGGCCTGTTGTCGCTGCTCAATGCCACGCTGACCTTGCCCGGCATCGCCGGCATCGTGCTCACCGTCGGCATCGCGGTCGATTCCAACGTCCTGATCTACGAGCGTATCCGCGAGGAGCTGCGCGGCGGTCGCAACGCGATCTCGGCGATCGACGCCGGCTTCAAGCGGGCGCTGGCGACCATCCTCGATTCCAACATCACGACTTTCATCGCCGCCGCCGTGCTGTTCTATATCGGCACCGGCCCGGTACGCGGCTTCGCCGTGACGCTCGGCATCGGCATCATCACCACGGTGTTCACCGCCTTCACCATGACCCGGCTGATCGTAGCCTGGTGGGTGCGGTGGAAGCGGCCGCAGAGCGTGCCGATCTAGGAGCCTGATTGTGACTCACACCGTTCTCATCGGGCTCGGCGTCCTCATCGCCATTCTCACCGTGGTCGCGGCCCTCGGCCTGCTGCCGTCGTTGCGCATCGTCCCGGACGATACGCATTTCGACTTCACGCGCTTCCGCCGCATCAGCTTCCCGATCTCGGCGGTATTGTCGATCGTCGCCATCACACTGTTCTTCACCCATGGCCTCAATCTCGGCATCGACTTCAAGGGCGGAACGCTGCTGGAGGTACGAGCCAAATCCGGCGCCGCCGACATCTCGGCGATGCGCACGACGTTGGATGGCTTGCGTCTTGGCGAAGTCCAGCTGCAGCAATTTGGCGGTCCCGAGAACGTCTTGATCCGCGTCGCCGAGCAGCCCGGCGGCGACAAGGCGCAGCAAGATGCCGTGCAGAAGGTCCGCACCGCTCTTGGCGATTCCATTGAATACCGCCGTGTCGAGGTGCTCGGTCCGCGCGTCGCCGGCGAGCTGCTTGCCTACGGCATGCTCGGCCTGATGCTCGCGATCGTCTCGATCCTGATCTATCTCTGGTTCCGCTTCGAATGGCAGTTCGCGCTCGGTGCCATGATCGCCAACGTGCATGATATCGTGCTGACGATCGGCTTCATGTCGATCAGCCAGGTCGATTTCGACCTGACCAGCATAGCCGCGCTTCTGACGATTCTCGGCTATTCGCTCAACGACACCGTCGTCATCTACGACCGCATCCGTGAAATGCTGCGTCGGTACAAGAAGATGCCGATGCCGCAACTTCTCAACGAATCGATCAACTCGACGCTGTCGCGTTCGATCATCACCCACTTCACGGTGACGCTGGCGCTGCTGGCCCTGCTGCTGTTCGGCGGCCATGCCATCCACAGCTTCACCGCGGTGATGATGTTCGGCGTGGTGCTGGTGGGCACCTATACCTCGATCTTCATCGCGGCTCCGATCCTGATCTATCTCGGTGTCGGCGAGCATCGCGAGGATTCGCCCGATACGGCTACGCCGGCGAAGAAAAACAAGCCATGATCCGAACCGCATGCCCCCCGCATGCGTTTGCGGGGTGTAGCCTCATTCGGACGAGACTGATGGCCGGCGATCCCAACGCACCACATTTCCCGCGCTCCGCGCCGATCGAGGCCTATGGCAAGGGCGGCTTCGCCTTTGCGGGCATGTCCCATCGCGGCTCGCTGCTGTGTCTGCCGGACGCGATCTGGGCCTGGGATGTGACCGACCCGGCGAAGATCGACCGCTATTCTCTGGATCGGGTGTTCACGGCCGCCAACAGCATCGACACGCTTTTGATCGGCACTGGAACGGGGGTCTGGCTGCCGCCGCCGGAGCTGCGTCAGGCCTTGAAGGCGGTGAGGGTGGTGCTGGACACGATGCAGACCGGCCCCGCCGTGCGCACTTACAACATCATGATCGGCGAACGGCGGCGGGTCGCGGCCGCGTTGATCGCCGTGCCATGAGCAGCGCTGCTGTTCCTGCCGATTCCGTCACCTTCTGCGCCGATCTCGTGCGCAGTCATGACTTTCCGAGCTATGCCGCGACCCTGTTCGCGCCCGCGACCGAGCGCCGCGCGCTGCTGGCGCTCTATGCCTTCAACGTCGAGATCGTCCGCGTCCGCGACCAGGTGAGCCAGCCACTGCCTGGGGAAATCCGGCTGCAATGGTGGACCGACATGCTGTCGGGCCAGGTCCATGGCAGCGCAGAGGGCAATCCGGTTGCGGCCGAGTTGCTGCGTGCGATCCGCGATTTCGATCTGCCGGTCGAGCCGCTGTCGCTGCTCGCCGACGAGCACCAGTTCGATCTCTACAACGATCCGATGCCGACGTTGACGGCGCTGGAAGGCTATCTGGCGGCGACCTGTTCGGTGCTGTTCGCGCTCGCAGCTCAGATCATGGCGCCGCCTTCGGATGCTGCCGAGCATCTGGCAAGACATGCCGGGCTGGCCCAGGGCATCGTGCAGATCATATCGAGCCTGCCGCGCGATGCCGCGCACCGGCAGTTGTTCCTGCCGCAGCAGCTTCTGGCGAGCCATGGCTGCAGCATGGAGGACGTGTTCGCCGGCAAGGAGAGCGCCAATCTCGATGCCGTGCTGGAACAGCTCATCGGCGAGGCGCAGCAACATCTGACCACCGCCTTGTCGCTGCTGGCGGAGGTGCCGGCATCGGCGCGGCCTGCGTTTTTGCCGCTCGGCCAGGTTCGGGCCGACCTCAAGCGCCTGTCGCAGCCGGGACGTCATCCGTTTACGCCGCAGCCGTCGTCGCGGCTGCGCACGCTCTGGACGTTGTGGCGAACTTCACGAACGCGGGAATTTACCAAATAGAGGTTGGCTTATCGCCTCGATTTGCCAAATGCTCTATGCTGTTCCATGGCCGAGTTGTCCCAAACCATGTCCTCCGATCCGAGCGACTTTCCGGTCGCATCTGACGACATTCTCGCTGCCGCCGAGACCATCCGGGGCGCTGTCGTCGAGACGCCTTGTAGCTACAGCCGTACGCTGAGCAATATCTGCGGCTGCGACATCTGGCTGAAATTCGAAAATCTCCAGTTCACGTCCTCGTTCAAGGAACGCGGCGCGCTCAATCGCCTGACTGCACTGACGGCCGAGGAGCGCGCCCGCGGCGTCATCGCGATGTCGGCCGGCAACCATGCGCAGGGCGTCGCCTATCACGCCAAGCGGCTCGGCATCCCCGCGACCATCGTGATGCCGGTCGGCACGCCGATGGTGAAGGTCGAGAACACCAGGCACCACGGCGCCGAGGTGGTGGTGACAGGCGCGACGCTGGAGGAGGCGGCCGCATTCGCGCGCAGCCACGGCGAAGCCCGCGGCCTGATCTTTGTCCATCCTTACGACGATCCGCTTGTCATCGCGGGGCAGGGGACTGTTGGGCTCGAGATGCTCAAGGCCGTGCCAGAGCTCGATACGCTGGTCGTCCCGATCGGCGGCGGCGGCCTGATCAGCGGCATCGCCATCGCCGCGAAATCGATCAAGCCCTCGCTGCGTATCCTGGGCGTCGAGGCATGGCTCTATCCCTCGATGTACAATGCCATCCATGGTGGCACTCTGCCTGCGCGCGGCGATACACTCGCCGAAGGCATAGCGGTCAAATCGCCCGGCAAGATCACGACTGAAATCGTCCGGCGCCTCGTCGACGACATTGCGCTCGTCAACGAAGCCGAACTCGAGCGCGCGGTTGCGACCCTGATCTCGATCGAGAAAACCGTCGTTGAGGGCGCCGGCGCCGCCGGCCTCGCCGCGCTCATGTCCGATCGCTCCCGGTTCGCCGGCCAGAAGGTTGGCCTGGTCCTGAGCGGAGGCAATATCGACACGAGGCTGATTGCGTCGGTCCTCACGCGCGAACTGGCCCGCGAGGGGCGGTTGACCCAGCTGTCGCTCGACATCCCCGATCGTCCCGGCCAATTGGCTGCGGTGGCCGCGCTATTGGCCGAGGCCGGCGCCAACATCATCGAAGTTTCGCATCAGCGGACCTTCTCCGACCTTCCGGCCAAGGCGACGCTGCTGCAACTCGTCATCGAGACCCGCGACAGCGCGCATCTCGACGAGGTCATGGCACGGCTCAGTGCATCCGGATTGAGCGCGCGCTGCACCTGAGCGGCGCGCGACCACGCGCTATCGCGGCGCCAGGCTCGCCAGATGGTCGATCAGCCGATCGATCTCGGCTTCCGTGTTGTAATAGTGCGGGGAGGCGCGCACGAGCGGTGGCAGCGCGCGGACTTCGGCATCGATGCGTGTGCTGGCGGGATCCGACGCGCCGATGATGATGCCGGCGGCGGCAGCGCTTTTGACAATGGCGCCCGCCTCATGTCCATCGACGGTGAAGCTGACGATGGCGCCCGGACGTCGACCTAGGTCGCGAATTGTGACGCCGCGAATGCGGGCGAGGCCGCCGCGAAGACGGTCCGCAAGCGATCGGCAGCGCTGCTCGATAGGACCCATACCGAGGGCGAGCGCGTAATCGACGGCCGCGCCGAGTCCGAGCCTGGCGGCATAATTGTTCTCCCAGGTCTCGAAACGCCGCGCGTCGCCGCGCAGCCGATACTCATCGCGCGAGACCCAGGGCGCAGCGAAGTGGTCGATCATCGGCGGCTCGAGTTGCTGCAGCAGCGACCGGCGGACATAGAGAAAGCCGGTGCCACGGGGGCCGCGCAGGAATTTTCGGCCGGTTGCCGACAGCATGTCGCAGCCGATGGCTTCCACGTCTACCGCCATCTGGCCGACGGCCTGACAGGCGTCCAGCAGATAGGGAACGCCCCGAGCCCGCGCGATCCTGCCGATCGCCGCCGCGGGATTGACCAGCCCTCCATTGGTCGGAACCCAGGTGATGGCGATGAGCTTCACTCGCTCGTCGATCAGGCGTTCGAGCGCATCGATTTCGAGCTCACCGCTGGCATCGCTCGGCACGACGTCGATGATAGCGCCCGTGCGCTTGGCGACCTGAAGAAAGGCGACATAGTTGGCCGCGTACTCAGCCTCGGCGGTCAGGATGCGATCGCCTTGACGAAATTGAAGCGCGTAGAAGGCCATCTGCCAGGCAACGGTCGCGTTCTCCACGAGCGCTATTTCATCGGACGCTGCATTCAGCAGCCGGGCGATTGAGCCGTAAACCGATTCCAGCCGATCGGCTTCGCGATCGGCGGCGGCGTAACCTCCGATCTCGCTCTCCAGATCTATGTGCTGCTTCATCGCCGCGACGACGGGTGCAGGCATCAGAGCCGCGCCCGCATTGTGGAGATAGGCAAGCCGGGAGGTAGCGGGCGTGTCAGCCCGTATTCGGTCGATGTCGATCAAGTGCGCCTCCAGCTCCTGCGATGCTCCTGCATGAATTAGGCGCCCCTGAGAATGCTAGCAAGTTGCGGCCCGGGGACGATGCCTGGCTTCGTCTCAGATGCAGAGCCCGAGCAGCTTGACGTGGCAGCTGCTCGATTTGGGCTTGCTGGCGGGCGCAGCCTCGCGCTTCACGGCAACCAGCGGCTCCGCGTCCTTCTTGCCCTTGCCCCTCTTCGGCTCGTAATCGCCGGCTATCACCATCGCCCAGTAAGTGCGCTTGCCGCTGGCATTCTTGGCGTTCGCGATCCCGACGCGGGAAGCGTTATGCAGCAGGAGGTTCTTGCGGTGCCCGGACGAGTCGATCCACTGCCCGAGGGTCTTCTCGAAATTGTCGTAGCCATAGGCGATGTTCTCGGCGGCGCGTCCTGCGCCCGCCGGCGCGACGCGCCGGTTGAACGGCCCGAGTGCGTCGTGGCTGAGGTCATCCTTCGCCGCCATCGCGCGCGCCTGGTCCATGGCAATGCGATCGAGGGTTGCGTCGCGCACGACGCGGACCTCACCGTGCTTGAGGCGGAAGCTGGAGATCAATTCGGCCGGGGATTCGGCCATCGCGGGCGCTGCCGCAAGCAGCGCGAGGCCGGCGATCATGCCGCCAACCATCCGATGTGTCCTTCTCTGAATGCCCATAAACCCGCCAAGCCGCATGATCCCAGCTTCTCTATCGCCAATGTGGAGGCTTCATGGCGCGGACCACGGAGCTAGCTCGCCGGCAGGTCCGCCTCGAAATTGAAGCGGTCGCGCAGGTTCTTGCGCTGCTCGAGGATGTCCTTGAGGAACGCGCGGTCCTGGTCGTTCTTCATCATCGGCTCGATCAGATCGAGCTGGTTCATGGCGACCAGCTGCAGGATCTCGGTGCGGGGCTTGCCGCTGCTGTCGCGCGGCAGCGCGTGCACGACCTGGATGTGTTCCGGCGGCTTCGGACCTTTGACGGCGGCAAGCTCGTTGCGGAGCTGGCCTTCGAGCGCAACCTGATCGCCTTCGACGAACGCGTAGAGCCCGACGCCGGACCGGCGATCGGCGAACGCGACGATGGCGGTGTCGCGCACGGCCGGGTTCTTGCGGATCAGTTCCGCCAGCACCGGGGCGTCGTTGACGAGCCGGCGGCCGCCGCCCTCACGGTCGGTGAAATTGAACAGGCCGCGTGTGATCGCCCGGTAGACCTTCTTGCCGGTGGCGAGCCACAGGCTCGCAGCGAAGGATTTCTTCGCCAGGATCTTGCGCTCGCGCGGCGTCAGCGCTTCGGGCGCGTAGGAGCGCTTGTGCTTGAGCAGATGCCGGAGATCTTCATAGGCCAGGATACGATAGAGCCGGCCGCGCCGTTCAAAGCAGGCTGCAAGCTGGAAGTCGGTGACATAAGCGCGGCCATCGCGCCCAACCAGCCAGTTCTGTTCCTTGGCAAGGTCGTTGTGGCAGATGCCGGCACGGCGCAGCCGGCGCAGCGCCGCCTTGGCCGAGCGAAAATAAGCGAGGTCGCCATGCGGTTTGGCCAGATGCAGCGCGACGCCGTCCACGAATCCGCGCACGAGTGCGCGGCGGCCGGCCCACAGCAGCTCGGGGCCGACGTTCAGGCCCTTGGCCAATTTCAACGCGTACTTCTCGCGGGCGAACAAATGGCGCGCCAGCAGGAACGACCACCACGGCACCTCGTCGAGCCGGCGCAGCACGGCATCGACCTCGCCGCCGTCGCCGCGGAAGCGGCCGCGCTCGACAGTCGAGAACACGTCGCGCTTGAGCAGCACGCCCTCGGTCCAGCGCACCGACAGTGTCGCGGCGTCGTCTTTCGGGAGACTCATGAGGCTCACGCTGCTGCGGCGATGCGCAGGTGATCGGCGATCCAGCGATCGAGATCGGCGAGCGCCAGAGCGCTCATCGCCTGCTTCTTGGCCACCGTCTTCTCGTTGCCGCGCAGGCGCGTGCCGTCCGGTTTCTTCGTCGGTGCGCTCGCAAGCGGCGGAAACAGGCCGAAATTGATGTTCATCGGCTGGAACGAACGCGTGCCCGGTTCGATGGTCTCGATATGGCCGCCCGTGATGTGGCCGAGCAGGGATCCCAACGCCGTCGTGCCCGGCGGGCTCGCAAGGGTCTCGCCGCGGGCTTCTGCTGCGGCGTAGAGGCCGGCGATCAAACCGACGCTAGCCGATTCGACATAGCCCTCGCAGCCCGTCATCTGGCCAGCGAAGCGCAGTCGCGGCTGCGCGCGCAGGCGCAACTGACTGTCGAGCAGCTTCGGCGAGTTGAGGAACGTGTTGCGATGGAGCCCGCCGAGGCGGGCAAATTCGGCGTTTTGCAACCCCGGAATGGTGCGGAAGATGCGCTGCTGCTCGCCATACTTCAGCTTCGTCTGGAAGCCGACGATGTTGTAGAGCGTGCCAAGCTTGTTGTCCTGCCGGAGCTGCACGATCGCGTAGGCTTTGGTGGTGGGATCGTGCGGATTGGTAAGGCCGACCGGCTTCATCGGGCCGTGGCGCAGCGTCTCGGGGCCGCGCTCCGCCATCACCTCGATCGGCAGGCAGCCGTCGAAATAGGGCGTGTTGGTCTCCCATTCCTTGAACTCGGTCTTCTCGCCGGCGATCAGCGCGGCGACGAAGCCGTCATACTGATCCTTGGTCATGGGGCAGTTGATGTAATCGGCGCCGGTGCCGCCGGGACCGACCTTGTCGTAGCGCGACTGAAACCAGGCCACCGACATGTCGATGGATTCGCGGTGCACGATCGGCGCGATCGCGTCAAAGAAGGCGAGCGCGCTCTCGTCGGTCAGTTCGCGGATGGCCTCGGCCAGCGGCGCGGATGTGAGGGGACCGGTTGCGACGATAACGTTGGTCCAGTCGGCCGGCGGCAGGCCAGCGACCTCGCCACGGGCGATTTCGATCAGGGGATGGTCGTCGAGCGCCTTGGTGACGGCCGCCGAGAAGCCGTCGCGATCGACTGCCAGGGCGCCGCCGGCGGGCACCTGATTGGCATCGGCCGCTCGCAGGATCAGCGAGCCGAGCCGGCGCATCTCGGCATGGAGCAGGCCAACAGCGTTGTTGGCGGCATCGTCGGAGCGAAATGAATTGGAGCAGACGAGCTCGGCGAGCCCGTCGGTGCGGTGCGCCTCGGTCATGCGGCTCGGCCGCATCTCGTGCAGCATTACGGGCACGCCCGACTGAGCCACCTGCCAGGCGGCTTCTGAGCCGGCAAGGCCGGCACCGATGACGTGCACGGAATTGGATTGGGGTCCTGTCATGGTCGGACAGGTAGCGCTTTTCGGCGGTCAGTGGAATCGCCGAGATCGAGTTTTCTGCCACCTGATACGACAACGCCCGCACGAGGCGGGCGCTATCGGTTCGTCCGGTGAGGGCTGAACGATATCAGCCCTGATACTGACCGGCGGCAACGCGCGGGATGTCCGAGCGATCGAGGCCGATATCGGCCAGTTCGCGATCGCTAAGCTGGGACAGCTCGGCAACATTGCGCTGATAGTCCCGGAAAGCCTGGATCATGCGGATGAGCGAGAGCAGCATTGGTAGTCTCCTGTAGTTCGATTCAGCCCTTGCCCGGGCCTCATCGTTGAAATGAATATAGATGAGAGTGGTGCACTGCGAAAGTTCCGATGTTGCGATGCAGCTAAGCGAAGAACGCATGGCGTCTGTAACGGACGGTTAACCCGAAGGCAGTCCCGCCCAAAGGGTGGGCGGACGAGCAAAGGGGCTGCAGTAAAAGTCCGTGAATTCACGGGTTTAGAACTGAGAATGCGGTTCCGCTTGCGTCCGAAATAAGTTGCGCCCCGGTGGTCCACAAGTGGGACTATCAGCTTCTAGACCCAACTCTTGCATGCGCGAATCGCATGACGTGGAATCATAATAATGAACATGAAATCACTCTTATGCAGGCCCGATTCGCCTGATCCGTGCGGATGAACGCGCGGCGATCAGGACCGAGGGACGAGATGCAGTTCATTGATCGAGGATGCTGCCGGGCATACACGCGATGCGTGTACGAATGATTACAGGGATGTAATGAAAATCAGAATTTGCGCATGCGGCTCTGCGCTTCACGCAACATCACGCAATTCTCGCGAGGAGTTTATTGCGACATGTTGCCGCGTCCGGAGGAAAGTCATGTGGCAGATTCCGGCAATATCGCTGGTTCTGACCAAGAACAAGAGAAGGAAAGTAACATCATGACGAAGTTACTCGGGGTTATCGCCATTGCCGCCGTCGCATTCGCCGTCGCGCCGGCCCAGGCCGCCAAGCATTCCATGGGCGGCTGCAGCTCGGCCAATCTGGAGAAGACCGAGACCGCGATCGAGAATATGGCCGACGGCGACAGCAAGACGGTCGCGCAAAAGGAAATCGCTTCCGCGCAGGACTCCCTGCTCAACGGCAAAATGGGTGCGTGCGGCACGCACCTGAACAAGGCGATGCACGCCACCATGGGCAAGTAACGGGTAGGCAAGCGCACCAAGAGAGGGCCGGTCGCCGGGCGATCGGCCCTACGCGTTTGATTGAGCGTCCGCTTAAGGGGCGCGCGCGAGTTGGGTCGCGAAAGAGGCGATGGTCTTGGAATAGACCTCGCTCTTGTTCCACTGCTGGAGCACCGCAAAATTCGGAGCGCCGGGCTGCCAATCCTTGCCCTTCTGCCAGCCATACCCGGCGAGATAATTGGCGGTGGAGGCGAGCACGTCGGGCGCGTTGTGCAAGAGGTCGCGCTTGCCATTGCCGTCGAAATCGACGGCGTATTTCATCCAGGACGACGGCATGAACTGGGTCTGGCCGAGCTCGCCCGCCCAAGCGCCCTTCATGTCGGCCGGCGCGAGATCGCCGCGTTGGACGATGCGCAGCGCATCCAGCAACTCGGCGCGAAACTGCTCGGAGCGGCGGCAGTCATAGGCCAGCGTCGCCAGCGAACGGATCGTCGCGAACTTGCCGGTGTTGACGCCGAAATCGGTCTCGAGCCCCCAGATCGCGACCAGCACTTCGCCCGGCACGCCATAGGTCTGCTCGATGCGGGAGAGCACGGAGCCGTATTGCTTCATCATGTTGGAGCCGCGCGTCATGCGGGGTGGAACCATGCGGCCGGAGAACTCCTCGAAAGTCTGGGTGAAGACCTTCTGCGAGCGATCGCGATTCAACACGGCCTGATCGAGCGTCACACCGGTCAGGCCCGAAGCAATGGCCTGCTGCGAAATGCCCTTGGCCGCTGCGTCGGTTTTGAAGTCCGCAAGCCAGGCGTCGAAATTGCCAGATCCGCAAGCGACGGCGGCGAGCGCGGGCTGGGTTGACAGGATGGATGCGGAAAGGGCGAGGGCTGCGAGAGCGAGACGAGAAATCGTCGGGGTCATCAGATGAAATTGATTCCGTGAAGTGATCTGACCGGCAGGTGCAATCTCGATTGTAACAGCGGCCAAAGCAAGGCGTATGACAGGCCGCGATCCTGCCCGAGCCGGGCCCGGGCAGGATCGCTTGTCACGATATCGTCAGGCGTCCGTCCGATTGCGCCAGGGGAAGAGGTTGGCGGGGAAGTCGGCGGCCGGCTTGCGCGGGCGATGCGGCGGAGGTGGCACCGGCCGCGCACCGGGATCGGAGACGATCGCCTTGCGGTAGAGATGCCAGGTGGCGTGGCCGAGCAGGGGGATCACCACGGCGAGGCCGAGGAACGCCGGGATCGTTCCGAGCACCAGCAGCAGCGCGACGATCAGGCCCCAGGCCGCCATCGGCACCGGGTTCTTCGCGACCACGCGCAGTGAGGTGACCATTGCCTCGAGCGCGCCGGCATGCCAGTCGAGCATCAGGGGGAACGACACCGCGCTGATGCAGAGCGCGGCGAGCGCGAACAGGAAGCCGGTGCCGCAGCCGACCACGATCAGCCACCAGCCTTGCCGGGTGGTGAGCACGCGCGTCAGAAAATCGGAGACGCCGGACGCGCCCTCGTAACCGAACGCCGCGATGTAGATGGCCTGCGCCGTCGCGACCCAGATCACGAACAGGGCGAGCAGCAGCGTGCCGAGGCCGAGCATGGCGCCGAAGGAAGGCGAGCGCAGCACCTCCATGGCATTCCAGGCGCTAGCTTCCTCATAGCGTTCACGGCGGCTGGAGAGCTCGTACAGACCGAGCGCCGCGAAGGGCCCGATCAGTGCGAAGCCGGCAGCCAGCGGGAACAACAGTGGCAGCACCGAGTAGCCCATCACTACACGGGCGAGCACGAGGCCGAGCACCGGATAGATCACGCAGAGGATGATGGCGTGGCTCGGCACCGCCTTGAAGTCTTCCCAGCCGCGTCTGAGCGCGTCGTGCAGATCGGAGAGTTGGATGGTTCGGATGACGGGTCCAGCCGCGTCAGCGGGCTGGCCCATCGTGGGCACATTGCCCTGGTAGAGTGTGGCCATGGTCGCTAGCTCCCTTGCCGGGCGGCCGAAACCGGCGCCGCTAGAGGGCGCAAGCGGCCGCTCTTCTTGAGTTTCGCGATTCCAACCAGACGCGAATTCCGGACGGGCTCGCGAGTTGTTCGCGAACGCTACTCCCAATTCCGAGTCCTGTCCCTCACGCTTGGGTGAGATTCGATGCCGCAGTGCAACCTCGACGATGTCATTCGGTCGTCATTTCGCCGCAGATAAGCTGATGCTGTCTGTCGGTTCGCAGAACTTCGCGGGCGCAATGCAGTAACTTCGTCTATAAGTGCCACTCAAGGCCCTTCCAGCGGATCCTTTTTGGGGAGAAGACATGAGCATTTTCGGGAAAATCATGGGCGCGATCTTCGGCAGCCACCCGGCTTCCGCCGCGCCTGCCGGTGGCGCACCCGCGGGCGCGCCTGCCGGAGCCGCGCCGGGCGGATCGGCACCCGCAGCAGCGCCGATGGGAAGCGTGGACGTGGCGGCCGTCGTCGACAAGCTGGTGGCAGCCCAGAAGGAAAAGCTGGAATGGCGCACCTCGATTGTCGACCTGATGAAGGCGCTCGACATCGACTCCAGCCTTGCCGCGCGCAAGGATCTCGCCAAGGAGCTTGGCTACAGCGGTGACATGAACGACTCGGCGAGCATGAACGTCTGGCTGCACAAGCAGGTGATGTCCAAGCTCGCCGCCAATGGCGGCAAGCTGCCGCCGGAGATCAAGCACTGACCGATCGCGAGTTCGTTGCCGAAGGCCCGCGCTCGCGCGGGCCTTTTGCATTCAGGCGACGAGGTCCGCATCCTCCGGATGCTTCTCAAGATAATCGACGACGAAACCGCAGCCGGCGATCACTTTGTTGCCGTCCCGGCGGATCAACTCCAGCGCGCCCTTGACCAGTTCGGAGGCGATGCCGCGGCCGCGTAGCGCGGGGGGCGTCTCGGTGTGGGTGATGATCACCGCCGACGGCGTCAGCCTGTAATTGGCGAAAGCGATTTCACTGCCGACATCGAGCTCGAAGCGGCTCCTGTCCTTGTTGTCGCGTACCGATGCGGCCATGCGTGGTCCTTCAGAAGCGGTGTGTATGTTTCCTGATTTAGGCAGTCTCGACCACTTCGCAATGACGGCTACGTTTTCACCAGGTCCTGATAGTGGGGATGCTTCTCGATCCACGCCTTCACGAACGGGCATTCCGGGATCACTTTCAATCCGGCTGCGCGGACCTGGTCGAGCGCGCCTTGCACCAGCTTCGAGCCGACGCCCTTGCCGCCGAGCTCCTTCGGCACGTCGGTGTGCTCGAACGTGATGATGTTGCCGTCGAGCTTGTAGTGCTCGGTCGCAAGATGGCCCTCGACCTCAAGCTCGTAGCGGTGTTGGGGTTTGTTATCGATAGTGCCGCTCATGGCCTCTCCCGTCGGTTCTTCGCGAGTCCGCCTACGTCCGGCTCAATCGGTCGCTTTGGCCAAGCGTGCGTCCTCAGGCTGCCTCTGCGGGCCCAGGCAGCCCTGGCAGATGACGAGCGAACGGTTAACCTTCGCGTCGTGTTCCGCCTCGATCCCGTCCTGGGCCTGCCACCATTCCTTCGAATAGGGCTGGAGTCCGGCTTGCGATGTGTTGCGGCCGGATGCGGCGCGGGCTGCACGCGATGACCCCGAGGCAGAACGTGGCTGATTGGGGTTGTCGCCGGCACCATCCCAGGCATAACGCGCGGGCCTGAAGGCAGGATCGGTGGCCAGATGCGCCTGAGGGGCCACGGCGCATCCGGCGAGCGCCAGCGTCAACAGGAGGAGGGCGGGCGCTTTGAACATGATGCGGTACTCTGTACGCGAGAACTGAACGAGGTTGCGCCGATCATGTTTAACATTCCTTCAACGAGCGCATGAACGCCACGCTGGCCAGCGGCCTTGCGGGGGCAGGTTCGATGGCGATAAATGGGCTGCAATGAGCGGGCGGCTCGCTTGCCGTTCGCCGCCGAAGAGGAAGCCCGATGCAGCCCCTGCGCATGTCCCGCCGCGTCATGAATCTCGCTCACATGCTGACCCAGAATGCGCGGCGGCATGGGGCGCGTCCCGGTTTCGTCTGGGGTGAGATATCCTGGACGTGGCACCAGATCGAGGCCAAGGTCTCGGCGCTGGCGGCGGCGCTCGCCGCGCGCGGCATCGCCAAGGGCGACCGCATCCTCGTCCATTCCAAGAACAGCGACGAGATGTTCTTCTCGATGTTCGCGGCGTTCCGGCTCGGCGCGGTCTGGGTGCCCACCAATTTTCGCCTGATGCCGGACGAGGTGACCTATCTCGCGCAGGCCTCCGGCGCGAAGGCGTTTCTGTGCCACGTCGATTTTCCCGAGCACGCGGCGGCCGTGAAGGGCGGTGCGCTGGAATTCACATGGAGCATCGACGGCAAGGCTGCATTCGGCGAGACGTCGGTTGCCGAGGCCATCGCGTCTCAAGCCGGAGCGGTGGTCGAGAACGTCGCGGTCGAGCACGACGACCCCTGCTGGTTCTTCTTCACGTCCGGCACCACCGGCCGCTCCAAGGCCGCGGTGCTGACCCACGGCCAGATGGGTTTTGTCGTCACCAATCATCTCGCCGATCTCACCCCCGGCGTCACGGAAGCGGATGCGTCGCTGGTGGTGGCGCCGCTGTCGCACGGCGCCGGCGTGCATCAGCTGGTGCAGACCGCGCGCGGCGTTTGTACCGTGCTGCTGCCGACGGAAAAATTCGACATCGACGAGGCCTACCGCCTGATCGAGACGCACCGCGTCGCTAATCTCTTCACCGTGCCGACCATCTTGAAGATGATGGTCGAGCATCCCGCCGCCGACAAATACGACCACTCCTCGCTGCAGCACGTGATCTATGCGGGCGCGCCGATGTATCGCGAGGACCAGAAGGCTGCACTGAGGAAACTCGGCAAGGTCATCGTGCAGTATTTCGGGCTCGGCGAGGTCACCGGCAACATCACGGTGCTGCCGGCGGCGCTGCATGATCCCGAGGACGGGCCATATGCGAGGATCGGCACCTGCGGCTTCGAGCGCACCGGCATGCAGGTCTCGATTCAGGACGACGAGGGTCGCGAGCTCGCGGCCAACCAGAGCGACGAGATCTGCGTGATCGGTCCTGCCGTGCTCGCCGGCTATTACGACAACCCGGAAGCCAATGCGAAGGCCTTCCGCAATGGCTGGTTCCGCACCGGCGATCTCGGCCACATGGACGAGGAAGGCTTCCTCTACATTACGGGACGCGCCTCCGACATGTACATCTCCGGCGGCTCCAACATCTATCCGCGTGAGATCGAGGAGAAGATATTGACCCATCCCGCGGTCGGCGAGGTCGCCGTGCTCGGCGTGCCGGATGCGACATGGGGCGAGGTCGGCATCGCCGTCTGCGTTGCGCTCGAGGGCGAGAGGCCGGTGAGCGAAGCGGAGATGGCGGCGTTCCTGCTGCCGAAGGTGCCGCGCTACAAGATGCCGAAGCGGTTCTTCTTCTGGGACGCGTTGCCGAAGTCCGGCTACGGCAAGGTGCCGAAGCGCATGGTGCGCGACGAGCTCGAGGCGCGCGGGCTGCTCGATCTCGACAAGACGAAGACGGGCTGAGCAGAGGCTATGAGGAGTATCAAGCAGCCGGGCCTGCCGGTCCCTGAGCGCATCCAATGGGTGGAGGCGAGGGGACGCGCCTTCTCGTTCACGCTCGAAGCAGGATTGCCACTGCTGGAAGCCGCGCGCCGCGGTTTTGCCGCGGAGGGCTTTGCGGGTGGCGTGCTGAATTTCGGCAGCGGTACGCTCGGGCCGTTTGCCTACGTGATGCCGGCGCTGTCGAAGACCGGCGAGAACGCTGCGTTCTACAGCGATATTTATCGGCCTGGCGGCGCGACGCGGACCAGGCTCGGCAGCATGACGCTCGGCACCCGCGACGGTGCGCCGTTCTTTCACTGTCACGGGCTGTGGACGGAGGCGGACGGCAAGGCAGGCGGCGGCCATATGATGCCAGACGAGACTGTGGTCGCTGAGCCGTTCGAGGTTCAGGCCTACGGTATCGACGGTGCGATGTTTACCGCCGAGCCTGATCCTGAGACCAACTTCAAGCTGTTCGGACCGGTCGCTGCCGCGAGCACGGACGCTCGCACGACCAGCCGCGCCTTCGCGCTGCGGCAGCGCCCGAACCAGGATTTCGCCGGCTGCCTCGAAGAGTTCTGCCGCGCGCACGGCATCGCACGGGCGAAAATCCACGGCGGAGTCGGCTCGACCATCGGCGCGCGCTTCACCCATGGCGGCGTGACTGAACCGTTTGCAACCGAGCTGGCGATAACGGCCGGTGCGATCGGGCCAGGAAATGCCGGTGCACTGGAAGCTGCGCTCGACGTCGCGTTGATCGACTACACCGGCGGCATTGCGGAGGGCCGTCTGATCCGTGGCGACAACCCCGTGCTGATGACCATGGAATTGGTGCTCGAGGTGTTGGGCTAGTATTCCCGAGCGACCATCAATGTGCACGTAGCTTGGCGATGGCCAGGTACGTGGCTTCACTCATGCCCGATATGCCTGAGCTCGATCCTTGAAAGAGACTGAGCAAGGGAGATTGGCCCTGGCCGGTGCTGTCGCTGTTCTTGACGTCGTACATGGCAGAGAACCGGCTCAGCAGCTTGTCGACCTTCACCGGATCGGAGAGATCCTTGATCTTCATGAATTTGTCCACGAACTTGGCCTGCTGGTCGATCGGCATAGCCGCCATCGAATCGGGCAAGTTGAACGTGGTCCTGAACACCTCCGAAAGGGCCTTGTCGGCCAGGATGTCGTAGGCGGACGTGATGTCTCCCGCCTTGCGCTTGAAATACAGCGCCAGGCGGACGCCGGGATTCGTATCCCCCTGCTGCTGCTCCAGGCTTTGCTCGAGATAGTTCGTCTGGGTTTCCCGGAATTGATCGCGCTTCTGAGGACCCATCATCGGCAGGCGTGCGACGTTGCCCTTGCTGTCGAAATTGAACGACGCCACGATTTCGGCAAAGCGGGGATCGCTCTGCGTGTTCACGAAGCTCTTCTTGTCGTTCAGGTCGGAGGCGAAGATCTTCTTGAGGAAATCGTCGCTGACCTTTCTGGGGTCCAAGCCCTTGGCCAGGAGAATCAAATCGACCATCGGCCGGTTTGCAAGAAGATCGGACACCTTGTCGATGCCTGCGATCGCCTGCTGATATTCCGTCGCATCCTTGGTGGCTTGGGCCTTGACCGCCGCCTGCTGCTGGGAAGTCGCCGAGCTTGCGCTCTTCACGGCTTGAATGACGTAGTCTTTCGCAATCTGAAGGACTTCAGCGGCGTCCTGCGCCACCAGGGGAGTCGTCAGATTGCCCTTCGCATCGAAGTTGAAGGCGCGCGCGAGCTGAACGTAGCGGGTGTCCTTGAGGGTATAAACATAACTCTTGGGATCGTTGAGGTCGCTTTCGAGGACTTTCTTGATGACGTCCGGCGAGACCTTGTCGGGATCGAGGCCGACGGCGCCCAGCGCAAAATCATACACGCCCGGTGTCGACACGAACGCATCGACTGAAGTGATCTTGAGGAGGTCCGCCCTGAATTGCTTGATCGCCACGGCCTCAAAGATCGGGCTTGCCGCCTGGTAGACGTCGGCCTTGCTGGCGTCGAACCGCTGTTTCGTGAGCGCGATATTTGCGGCGGTCTGCGCCGGCGTACCCGCCGGAAGCGACCCGTCGGGCAAAAACTCGAACGCGCCGGCCAGATCGACGAAATTGCCGATCGTCCCGATCTGGTCATTGAGGCTGGAAACGCTCTTCGTGGCCGTCTCCAGATGATATTTTTCGACCAGGATCTGGACCTGCAGCTGGGACACGTTGGCGCCCGGCTGCGAGAGTTGGGCCGTCAAACTGGCGATGTTCGAATTGGCGGCGCTGACATCCGACTGCGCCTGGGCGAGCGACGCGTTGAGGCCGCTGAGCTGGGAGGCGAAGGCAGTGTTGACGTAGCTGTTTGGATCGGAGGGGTCGCTGCGCAGGACCTGGCTGATCGTACCGGCCGGCCACTTGCTCTCGTCGATTCCGAATGCCGAGGTGACATAGTTGCGAAGACGATCGTTGTTCAGGAGCTGGTCTGCAGTGCTGATGTTGCCGATCTCGCCGCTGTAGTAATTCGAGTCACTGGCGAGTGCATCGACCTCGTGCTTCTTGGTCGCGGTGTACAGGCCAATCATCTCGTCGGTCTGATCCACCGATTGCGCGACCGGGGTCGCGGAGCCGTTGAAGGAAAATGCCGCGGCAAACTCCTGGTACCGCTTGTCGACCAGCTGGTTGACGAAGCTCTTGGAGTTGTTGAGGTCGCTTTCCAGCACCTTTTTCATGAAGGCCTTGGCGTACGCCATGTCTTCCAGGCCATATGCCTTCATCGCATAATGGTAGAGGCGGTAATCCTTCATGAAATCATCGACGGTCTTCACCTTGCCGATGTTGGCCTTGTAGTAGGCCGCCTCTCGCGCCACGTCCGCTTGCTGTTCGACCCGCGTCAGGGACTGCTTGAGATTGCGCGTGATGTAATTGTAACCGAAATACGTTGATACCATCGCGCACTCCTCGCGGCGTCGTACGGTCCCGGACGTCCGTCAATCATTGCGGGGTCGCGAGGTGCGGAGCCGGCGTCATGCCGGCAGTCTGTCTCGTAGCTACGTTTTCTTAATTCGGACCCGGCTGGCGTAGCCCGGGTTTGTTTCAAGTTGTGTCCATCTGTTTCTCAGTTGCAGCTTTCGCGGGGATTGTGTTCCTGATATGTTCCTATTGAGATATCCAGTCGGGGTTGGGGGCGGGAGCCGGACATGAGCCGAAGAGGCGGTCGAACGATCAACCTGCCGGCGCCTTACCTGAAGCGGGTCTGGCTCGATCCGTCGCAGGTTCATGACCGCGAGGCCTATCCATTTTGCATGCCGATCTTTCCCGATGATTTCGAGCTCAATTTCGACGCCGCCATCACCATCATTGTCGGAGAGAACGGCACCGGGAAGTCGACGATTCTCGAGGGGATCGCAGCGCTCGCCGGCTATGACGATGCCGGTGGCGGGAAGGGGTACATGCCCGTCGACCACTCCGAGGCGCGGGAGAAGATGGGCGGACAACTCTCGAGGGCCTTGCGGGCAAGCTGGCTGCCGAAGATCACCAATGGCTGGTTCTTCCGCGCCGAGAGTTTTTCACAGTCGCGCGATATCTCGACAAGGCCGCGCGCGATGCCGGCCAGCTCGGCCCTGATTTCCTGTCGCACTCCCATGGCGAAGGCTTCCTGCGTTTCTTCGAAGAGCGTTGCCAGCGTCAGGGCATCTTCATCTTCGATGAGCCGGAATCGGCGCTGTCGCCGGCGCGCCAGATCGAGTTTCTGAAGCTGCTGCGACGCATGGAGGAGTCCCGCATCTGTCAGGTCATCATGGCAACCCATGCGCCGATGCTGATGGCCTATCCCAGCGCGCAGCTCCAGCGGCTGGGGAAATATGGCCTGGAGCCGACGACGGTGGAAGAGACCGATCATTACCGGGTGATGCGCGAGTTCTGCAACGATCCGCGCGGGTTCGTGGAGGCGACGCTGGCGGAGTAGGGGAGCGGCAGACACCCGCTCTCTCCACGTCATTGCGAGGAGCTTTTGCGACGAAGCAATCCAGAGTCTTTCCGCAGAGGGATTCTGGATTGCTTCGCTGCGCTCGCAATGACGGTCTGGATGCAGTATTTGCTGTCCAATCAACTTTTGAGTTCGCGGACGCATATTTGCATCCTCGCGACACATCGTGCCCGAGCTCTGCTGTCCGTCACCGCCCCCGAAAGTGCCGAGGGCGCAGGGAAGGCCGGGTGCCGGCTGGCACCCACGGTTCACTGTGCGAAGCGTGTGCTTTTAAAAGCTGCACAGCGGCATACAGGTGTAGCCAAACATCCGGCCTTCCCTGCGCAGTGGGTTGACGGCTTATGTCGTACTCTCCCCGGGGAGCGATGCACTATTGCCCCCGTCGTCTTGCAGATGGCTGATGCACGTGCCCGGTCGGGCCGCCGCGTCACCGCAACACTTGACGCCAGCCTGCGGGCGCCAGGACCACACGATTTTGCCGTACGCAGGCTGCACCGGTCGTACGCGCGCCGGCCGCCGCTCACGGTTTCCCGCCCTGCGATGCCCTTTGCGCCGACGCAGCCCGCGTCCACCACGTCCCACCCCGCGTGTCGTGACGATCGCGATACGCCCCTCGGCCGGGGTGGGATGGTTGCTTATATGATAATCCGAAATGCGGATAAAGAGAATTGTTTTTTGCGGGCCTGGTTGGCCTCCTGCTGGGTGTTTTGCCCGCCTTGCCCCGCAAGGGCTTGTGGGGCGCGTGCAAGGCTGGCGCCGCAACCGTGCCGCGAACGGGTCTCCCCATGGCCGCAAAATGCGCTACGATGAGGCCAGCGCGCACCAAGTCGCGCAGATTCAAGGGTGAGGAAACGACATGCGGATGCGAAGCGGAGCGGCGATCGCGGGAGTGGCGGCGCTGGCAGTGACGGCAATGGCTCTCAACGCCGTGCTTGAGCCGGTTTGGGCGCACGGGCCGACCCGGCAGAAGGTGCGGGAATCCATCGAGATCAACGCGCCGCAGGCCAAGGTATGGGCCGCGCTCGGTAATTTCCAGGACATGAGCTGGCTTCCGCCTGTCACCAAAACCGAGGGCGAGAAGGGCAACGAGATCGGCGCGACGCGCAAGCTGACGCTCGATGGCGGGGCGACGGTCGAGGAGGAACTCTACAAATACGAGCCCGACATGCTCAGCTATTCGTACCGGATCACCAAGGTCGACGTGAAGGTGCTGCCGGTCACCAATTATTCGTCGACCCTGACGGTGTCGCCGGCGCCCGACGGCAAGGCGAAAGTGGAATGGGCCGGGGCATTCTATCGCGGCTTTCCCAACAACGATCCGCCGCCGGAACTGAATGACGAGGCTGCCAAGGCTGCGGTGAGCGGGCTGTACAAGGCCGGGCTCGAGGCGCTCAAGAAGAAGATCGAGAGCGGAAGCTGACTGTGCGCATCGCGGCTCTGGCGGCGTTCGCCGCCAGCCTTTGCGTCGGTGCGGGCAGTGCCTCCGCCGAAGAGGCGTTCGTCACCAACCAGCTCAGCGACGATCTGATGGTCGTGGACCTCGCCACCGCGCGGAGCGTCGCGACCATTCCAATCGGCGGCAAGCCGGCGGGCGTGGCCGTCAGCGCCGACGGGCGCTTTGCCTATGTGACGAGCCCGGACGCCAAGGCCGTGACGGTGGTGGATGCGGCCGCGCGGCAGGTCGCTGCCAGGATCGATGTCGGCGGCGGCCCGCTGGGCATCGCGGTGGCGCCCGATGGCCGGACCGTATACGTCGCGGACTGGTACGCGGCGGCGGTGCGGGTAATTGATGCGGCCTCGCGCAACGTCACGGCCAGCATCGCGGTCGGCGCCTCGCCGTCGGGCCTTGCGGTGACGCCTGACGGCAAGCTGCTGCTCTCGGCGGATCGCGACGACGACAGCGTCTCGGTGGTTGACATTGCGACACGTGCGCGCAAGGCAGTGATCAAGGTCGGCACCCGTCCGTTCGGCGTCACCATCGATGCCGAGGGCAGGCGCGCCTACACCGCCAATGTCGGTTCCGACGACGTCTCCGTGATCGACGTTGCGGAGGGCCGCGAGATCGGCCGCGTGCCCGTGGGGATGCGCCCCTATGCTGTGGCGCTGACGCAGGGCCGCGGCTTCGTCACCGACCAATATGGCGGCACCGTCAGCGTGTTCGACCTGGCGACGCTGAAGCCGGTCAAGCGCATCAACGTCGGAGATTATCCCGAAGGCATTGCCGCGACGGCCGATGGCAAACGCGTCATCGTCGCCTGCTGGGAGAGCAACACACTGGTGATCATCGACGCGGCCGAGCTGAAGGTGATCGGCGAGGTCAAGACCGGCGACGGCCCGCGCGCCTTCGGGGCGTTCTTGCGGAGGGCGGAGTAGGGGCGCTTGTAGGCCGCATGGAGCGAAGCGGAATGCGGGGACACTGTCCCGGATTGCGCTTCGCTCCATCCGGGCTACGGCACCGTGCATAGCGTCGACGCGATCTCATCCATCCGCTCAAACACGTGGTCTGGCCCGCGCGCCCGCAGCGCCGCCGGCGCCGCATAACCCCAGCACACAGCGCCGCAGGCAATCCCCACGGCGCGCGCCGCCTCGATGTCGCGGACCTCGTCGCCGATCGAGATGACCCTGTCACGCTCCACGCCCGCGCGCCGGACAACCCGGCGAAATTTTGCGGGCTTGCCGAACACCGAGGCTGCGCAATCGAAATGCGAAAACAGCGCCGCGGAATCGCCAAGCTTCTCGCGCGCATTGGCTTCGCTGTCAGATGTCACCAGCGCGAGGTCCACGCCGTTCTCAGTCAGCGTCCGCAGCATCGCCTCGACGCCCGCAAACAGCGAAATCTCTGCCGCAGCCTCCGCCTTGAGCCGCCGCGCATGCCGCGCGATCGCCGGCAGCTTCCACAGCGGCACTTCGAGCTGCTTCAGGATCTCCCGGGTCGAAGCGTGCCGCAGACCCTCGACGTCTTCGTCCCGCACGCGGCGAAAGCCGAAATGATCGGCGATGTCGTTGATGGTGCGCAGGAACCACGGAAAGCTGTCGGCCAGCGTGCCGTCGAGATCGAAGATGGCGAGGGCGTAGGGCATCAGGCTGGGTTGAGGCTCGCTGACAAGTTAGAAATCGCGTGCTATCATTGTGCAGAATTCGAGGAAAGCCATGCGGCACGAGCGGATTGAAATCAACCCGGCGATCATGGACGGCAAGCCCGTGATCCGCGGGACGCGCGTACCGGTCGAACTGCTGTTGCGCGAACTAGGCGCGGGTATGACGGCTGAGACCATCCTCGCGGAGCATCCGCGGCTTACAGTGGATGACATTCGAGCGGCCCAGGCCTTCGCTGCCGACTATTTGGCCGACGAAGACATCATTTACCGCTGATCATGCTCTGGCTGGCGGACGAGTGTGTCACAGCCACTCTGGTTCGAGAGCTGCGCGGCGCTGGTCACGATGTGCTTTACATTGCCGAATTCGCGGCCAGTCTGAGCGACGTGGAGGTCATGGCGCTGGCGTTCCGGGAAGGGCGTATACTCCTCACAGCTGACAAGGATTTCGGTGAGCTTGTCTTTCGTCGAGGCCAAGCCGTTCCCGGCTTGGTCTTGCTGCGTATCGATCCAGAGAAAGGTAAGCTGGTGCAGGTGCGGCTGCTCGAAGCCATCGACCGGTTCGGTCAGGGCCTCTTCGGCCGCTACGTCGTGATTGACGAGCTCCGTTTTCGATCCCGCACTTTGTAGCGCAGCCCCAGCCTCGGAGCGAGTTACCGCAACTTGCGGACGTGAACATTGATGTCGAGATCGATCTTCTTGATGCAGGTCTGCGTGGTTCGATGCGAGCCGCCCTCATGCCAGCGGCCATCGCGCGTCCGAACGTTACTGACATTGACTAGCTTCAGGCATCGCCATTGCGGCAGCGATCCGCTGCTCTCGCCGGCGAACTGCCAAGCCAGCACAGCCTCTCCGCCGTTCTTGTCAGTGCCGATGATATGCGGGCAAAGCGCGCGATAGCGCCCCTCATACGTGCAGGTCACTTGCTGTTGGGCAAGAATGGCGTCGCGAAAGAGCGTGTAGGTTCGGCTGGGCATGGAGATCGCTCCACGGTAGCTAAATCCTGGTCACTCAAGCCGATGAGGCCTCACTCCGCTGCCTCGCTCGTCCTCCCGCGCTTCGGCTTCCTTGCCTTCTTCAGCACCGGCGCCAGGAACTTGCCCGTGTAGCTCCGCGGCGCTTTCGCGATGTCTTCCGGCGGGCCCCAGGCCACGATCTCGCCGCCGCCGTCGCCGCCTTCGGGGCCGAGGTCGATGACCCAGTCGGCGGTCTTGATGACTTCGAGATTATGCTCGATGACGACGACCGTGTTGCCCTGCGCGACCAGCTCGTGCAGCACCTCCAGCAGCTTCTTGACGTCGTGGAAGTGCAGGCCGGTGGTCGGCTCGTCCAGGATATAGAGCGTGCGGCCGGTGGCGCGCTTGGACAATTCCTTGGCGAGCTTGACGCGCTGAGCTTCGCCGCCGGAGAGCGTGGTCGCCTGCTGGCCGACATGGATATAGTCGAGGCCGACGCGGTGCAGGGTCTGGAAGGTCTCGCGCACGCGCGGCACCGCCTTGAAGAATTCGGCGGCTTCCTCGACGGTCATGTCGAGCACGTCGGCGATGGACTTGCCCTTGAACAGGACCTCCAGCGTCTCGCGGTTGTAGCGCTTGCCCTTGCAGACGTCGCAGGTGACGTAGACGTCTGGCAGGAAGTGCATCTCGATCTTGATGACGCCGTCGCCCTGGCAGGCCTCACAGCGGCCGCCCTTGACGTTGAAGGAGAACCGGCCGGGCTCGTAGCCGCGCGCCTTAGACTCCGGCAGGCCCGCGAACCATTCGCGGATCGGCGTGAAGGCGCCGGTGTAGGTGGCGGGGTTGGAGCGCGGGGTGCGACCGATCGGCGACTGGTCGATGTCGATGATCTTGTCGATATGCTCGAGGCCCTCGATGCGGTCGTGCGGAGCGGCGCCCTCGCTGGCGTTGTTCAGCTTGCGGGCGATGGCCTTGTAGAGCGTGTCGATCAGCAGCGTCGACTTGCCGCCGCCGGAGACGCCGGTGACGGCCGTGAACAGGCCGAGCGGAATCTCGGCCGTGACGTTCTTGAGGTTATTGCCGCGCGCATTCACCACCTTGATGGTGCGGCGATGGTTCGGCGGCCGCCGCTCGGGCACCTCGACCTCGAGCTCGCCGGTCAGGTACTTGCCGGTCAGCGATTTCGGGTTGCGCATGATCTCGGCCGGCGTGCCCTCGGCGATGATGTTGCCGCCATGCATGCCGGCGCCGGGGCCTATGTCGAGGACGTGGTCGGCGAGCAGGATGGCGTCCTCGTCATGCTCGACGACGATCACGGTGTTGCCGAGGTCGCGCAGCCGCTTCAGGGTGTCGAGCAGGCGCGCGTTGTCGCGCTGGTGCAGGCCGATCGATGGCTCGTCCAGCACGTAGAGCACGCCTGTCAGCCCCGAGCCGATCTGCGAGGCCAGGCGGATACGCTGGCTCTCGCCGCCGGACAGCGTGCCGGAGGAACGGGACAGCGTGAGATAGTTGAGGCCGACGTCGAGCAGGAAGGTGAGGCGCTCGCGAATCTCCTTGAGGATGCGCCCGGCGATCTCGTTCTGCTGCGTGTTCAGCGCCTCCGGCACGGTCTCGAACCAGGCGCCGGCGCCCTTCACGGACAGCTCCGAGATCTCGCCGATATGCTTGCCGCCGATCTTGACGCAGAGCGCCTCCGGCTTGAGCCGGAAGCCGTTGCAGCCGCCGCACGGCACGTCGTGGAAATACTTCGCGAGTTCCTCGCGCGCCCACTCGCTCTCGGTCTCGCGGTAGCGGCGGTTGATGTTGGTGATGACGCCTTCGAACGGCTTCTTGGTGTCGTAGGAGCGCACCCCGTCCTCGTAGGAGAACTTGATCTCGTCCTCGCCGGAGCCATGCAGGATCGCGTCCCTTGTCTTCTTCGGCAGATCCTTCCACTTGGTGGTCAGCGTGAACTTGTAGTGCTTGCCGAGCGCCGTCAGCGTCTGCACGTAATAGGGCGACGACGACTTGGCCCAGGGCGCGATCGCGCCCTTGCCGATGGCGAGCTCCTTGTCGGGGATGACGAGGTCCTCGTCGACATGCTGCTCGACGCCGAGGCCGCCGCAGGCCGGACAGGCGCCATAGGGGTTGTTGAACGAGAACAGGCGCGGCTCGATTTCGGGGATGGTGAAGCCGGAGACCGGGCAGGCGAATTTTTCCGAGAACAGGATACGCTCGGGCCCGCTCTTGTCGTGGATTTTTGCGGTCTTCTTGTCGGATTTCTTCTCCTCGCCCGCTGACGCCGGTGCGTCGGCATATTCGATCACGGCGAGGCCCTCGGCGAGCTTCAGCGCGGTCTCGAAACTTTCGGCGAGGCGCTGGCCGATGTCGGCACGCACCACGATGCGGTCGACCACGACGTCGATGTCATGCGGGAATTTCTTGTCCAGCGTCGGCGCTTCCGCCAGCTCGTAGAAGGTGCCGTCGATCTTGACGCGCTGAAAGCCCTTCTTGAGCCATTCGGCGAGCTCTTTCCGGTACTCGCCCTTGCGGCCGCGCACGACGGGGCGAGCAGATAGAGGCGGGTGCCCTCGGGTAGCGCCAGCACGCGGTCGACCATCTGCGAGACGGTCTGGCTCTCGATGGGAAGGCCGGTGGCGGGCGAGTAGGGCACGCCGACGCGCGCCCAGAGCAGGCGCATGTAGTCGTAGATCTCGGTGACGGTGCCGACAGTGGAGCGCGGATTCTTCGAGGTCGTCTTCTGCTCGATGGAGATTGCCGGGGAGAGGCCGTCGATCTGGTCGACGTCGGGCTTCTGCATCATCTCCAGGAACTGGCGGGCATAGGCCGACAGCGACTCGACGTAGCGGCGCTGGCCCTCGGCATAGATGGTGTCGAAGGCGAGCGAGGATTTGCCTGAGCCTGAAAGGCCGGTGAACACCACGAGCTTGTCGCGGGGAATCTCGACGTCGATGTTCTTGAGGTTGTGCTCGCGCGCGCCGCGAATCGTAATGGCGTGCCGGCTGGAGCCCGCGTTCTGCTGTTGGCGCTTCGCCTTGATCACTTCATCCATCCGGGTTGCCCTCAAGGAATCCCATGGCTGCGCGACCGCGCCAACGAAAAGGCGCGCTTCGCCCGGAACCGGGATCGGCGCCGATGGGGTTGTCAGCGAACGTAGGAAGAACGAGGACGGATTTCCAGTGGACTTTGCGGATCGTCAACGGATTGTTGGCGTGCTGGCGGCATCTGGCAGGAGGAACCGGCGCGACCGGGCTAAAACGTGCCGCGAAAACAAAAGACCGGCGCAAGGCCGGCCTTTCGTTACGCGAGGGCGTCGGAGGCGAAGCTCAGTGCTCCGCTCAATACCTGGCAACCACCGGGCCGCCAAAAGTGTAGTTGAGGCGGACGGTGCCCATGTCGACGTCCTGCGTGATATTGTCGATGCGGTCGTTGAGACCGAGAACCGTGAACGAGTTGTTGCGCTTGCCCATGAACAGATGGTCGTATTCGATCGCAACGGACCAGTTCGGCGCGAAGCCGAATTCGAGGCCGGTGCCGACCGCGCCGCCCCAGCGCGTCTCGCTTGCGCTGTCGATGACCACGCCGAGCACACTGCCGTTGTACTTGGCGTGCGTGACGGCGGCGCCGCCCTTCACGTACCAGAGCACGTTGTTCCAGGCATAGCCGACCTGGCCGGTGAACAGGCCGATCGCGTCGATCTTGGTCTCGTTGACCAGCGGCGCAAGCACCAGGCTGGTATTCGAGCCCTTCAGGTTGGCCCAGTCGCCCTGAGCTTCGAGACCGAATACCCAGTTGGCCGACTGCCAGCGATAACCGACCTGGCCACCGACGACGCCGCCGGTTGCATTGTGACAGCCCTCGGCCGTGTCCGGACCCGGAATGCCGAGGATATTGTTGACGTCCCAGCAGTTGCGGCTCGAGGCGCCGCCGCCGTTGATGCCGATATAGAAGCCGGACCAGTTGTAGATCGAGGCCACCGCGATCGGCGCCTTGGTGTAGGGGCGGGCCGCAAGATCGGCCGCCGAGGCGGGAGCCAACGCGCTGAGTGCGAACAGGCTGGCCGAAGCCAACAAAATCTTCTTCATAGCGATTCCCCAGTTCCGTTTCTCTTTGCCACCTTCCGCCCGGCGGAGGAGCAGCGACCCAATGACCCAACTGATGTCACTCTCTTACACCATTGAAGCCGAAGGTTGTGTTACCTAGTCGCCACATCTCGCCGAAAACGTGCGGGAGCGGCCGGCCCATGCTGGTAGGCGTGGACAACAAAAAGGCCGGCGCGAGGCCGGCCATTCGTAACGCGATGGCGTTGGAGGCGAAGCTCAGGACTTCGCTCAGTACTTGGCGACCACCGGGCCCCCGAAGTGATAGTTCACGCCGACCTGCACGGTGTGGAAGTTGAGCGTGCCGGTGGGCAGGGCGCCCGAGAAGTAGGTCTCGCCGCCGAGGCTGCGATAGAGGTATTCGCCCTTGACCGACCACTGCGGCGCGAAGAACGCTTCGACGCCGGCGCCGACGGTCCAGCCGGAGTGCCACTTGCTGTCGGAGATGGTCACGCCGAGCGCGGAGACGCTGAGCTTGTTGTCGATCCAGGCGTAACCACCGGTACCGTAGAACAGGACCTGGTTGACGGCGTAGCCGATGCGACCGCGCACGGTGCCCATCGCGTCGGTCTTCGAGCTCAGCGTGGTGCTGACAACGCCGAAGCCGGGGACAGCGACGGGGCCGGTCGCCGAAGCGCTGACATCAGCCCAGGCGCCATCAGCTTCAACGCCGAACACGACGTTGCCGGTCTGCCAGTTGTAGCCGGCGGTGCCGCCGACGAAGCCACCCTTCATCTTCGGATCGCCAGAGCCGTTCTCCCAAGCGCCGCCACCGACGATGCCGAGATAGAAGCCGGTCCAGTTGTAGACCGAGGCCATGGCCACCGGTGCCTTGGTGTAGGGGCGCGCCGCGAGATCAGCGGCCGAAGCCGGAGCGGCGAGAGCGAACAAACAGGCCGAAGCCAACAAAACCTTCTTCATAATCAATCTAATCCCAGTCCCGGTTTCTGTTTCTGCCTTCCGTGCGTTCGGAAGGACATCGGACGCGTTGGTCCAACTGACGTCGGCTTACACCATTGAAGCTGCAAGTTGTGTCTCTCAAAAGCCACAGCGGTTGCAGAATGTAATGGTTACTGACGCACTAATCCGGCGGCTTGCGCGCAGCAAAAAGGCCGGCGCGAGGCCGGCCTTTGATGTCCAAGTGATATCAGAAGGATATCAATATCGCGCGGCGACCGGGCCACCCCAGTTGAAGTGATAGTTCACGCCTGCCTTGATGGTGTGGACGGTATCTTTCCACTCCGAACGATCCGTGGGGATGCCACTGTACTGGATCGAGCTCTTGCCGAAGTCGATGTAGTTGTATTCGACCTTGGCCGACCAGTTCGGCGCGAACATGTATTCCGCGCCGGCACCCACCGTCCAACCCCAACGCCAGTCGTTCTGGACGAAGACGTTTCCTGGAACGCCATCATAGCGGTGCTGGATGTCACCGACCGCGGCACCGCCGCTGACGAACCAGAGGGCGGGACCGGTCGAATAGCCGAGACGGCCCTTGATGTCGCCGAAGCCGCGAATCTTCGTGAAGTAGGTGTCGCCGACGCCGGCATTGATCTCGGCCGAACGGCCGCTGATGTCAGCCCAGTGATAATCGCCCTCGATGCCGAAGACGGCCGGGCCCTGCTGCCAATTGTAGCCGAACACGCCGCCGACGAAGCCGCCGCTGGTGTCATACCTCTGAGTGCCAGCGAAAATCGGTGTGTTCACAGCGTCGAAGAAGGTCTCGTCGCTACGGCCCCAGCCGCCGCCGCCCTGAACACCAGCGTAGAAGCCGGTCCAGTTGTAGATGGGGGCCGGAGCCACCATCGGCGCCTTGGTGTAGGGACGCGCGGCCATATCAGCCGCATTCGCAGGAGCGGCCAGGCCCAACGCAGCGGCACCAAATGCAACCAGCAAAGTTTTGTTCATTACGGTCTCTCCCATGTTTGTCCGCTTCACAAATTCCCCAAAGCGGACCATCAGGCGCGATGCCCATACGATCTAATTCCGAGGCAAAGCTAGCCCGATTTGGCGCCAGAGTCCGTCTCCGAAATACCACAGTCGCGAACCAACGAAATGGAACTAAGTAAATGAATGTTAAGTGATTTTTCGATTTTAAGGGAACCCAAAAAGGTTCCATCGGGTTCCGTCGCACGAGTCCAATTTTGGTTCCGCCCCTGCCGGCTTATTGAGCAGCCACTCGCCCACAAATGGGTGAGAACAAATCTGGAACAAATCCCTCGTCGATGCTATATGTGGGGATAACCTGAGGGGTGACGGGCTGATCCGCCCTCGCGAGCGTATAGGGTTCGCCTCAACAGGGTGGCAGAGGACCGTTTCGCGCGGACCCCGCCTTTGAGATTCAGTGGCATTTCGGAGTGGAGAGCGGCATGGCGGGAAGCGTCAACAAGGTCATTCTGGTTGGAAATCTCGGCAAGGATCCTGAAATTCGCCGCACCCAGGACGGGCGGCCGATCGCGAATTTGAGCATCGCGACCTCCGAGACCTGGCGTGATAAGAACAGCGGCGAGCGCAAGGAAAAGACCGAGTGGCACCGCGTCGTGATCTTCAATGAGGGGCTCTGCAAGGTTGCCGAGCAGTACCTGAAGAAAGGCGCCAAGGTTTACATCGAGGGCGCGCTCCAGACCCGCAAATGGACCGACCAGGCGGGCGTCGAGAAGTACTCCACCGAGGTCGTGCTGCAGGGCTTCAACTCCACGCTGACGATGCTCGACGGCCGCAGCGGCGGCGGAGGCGGAAGCTTCGGCGACGAGTCGGGCGGCGATTTCGGCTCGTCCGGTCCCGTCAGCAGCGCGCCGCGCCGTGCGGTTGCCGCCGGCGGTGGCGGCGGCCGCAACAGCGACATGGACGACGACATCCCGTTCTGAGAACGGCGGTCGCACGACGAGGACGCGCCGGCAGGATCGGCGGCGCTTCCCGTCTCGTATGAGCAAATCTCACTAATCGGCAGGAAGGGCTCGGGATTTCCGGGCCCGCTTCATGTCCAAGGTGAGCTTGGATCGCTGATCGGCAAACGGGCTGACGGGTGGGCTCGCCGCGCGACTTGTCCGGCGGTGCGGGCGGCTCGGGAAAGGCCGATTCCGGGTTCGTCCAGGGCGTTGCTTGTTAGGCCGTAAGTCGTTGGAAAAATAAGCGGAAAAGCGCTTCCCTGACCGCCGCAAGGGTGGTTATCAGGGGGGATGCGCTATATGATTCCCAGATAAAACCTCACCGGATTCCCCTTGGCTGACGACGACGACAAGCCCGGCGACCAGCCGGCGCAACCCTCGGATATTCGACCCGTCTCCATCTTCGAGGAGATGAAGAAGTCGTATCTCGACTACGCCATGAGCGTGATCGTGGCGCGGGCGCTGCCCGATGCACGCGACGGCCTGAAGCCGGTGCACCGGCGCATCCTGTACTCGATGCACGAGCAGGGCCACACGCCCGACAAGAAGTACGTCAAATCCGCCCGCGTGGTCGGTGACGTCATCGGTAAGTATCATCCGCACGGCGACCAGTCGATCTACGACGCCATGGTCCGCATGGCGCAGGACTTCTCGATGCGGGTGCCGCTGATCGACGGTCAGGGCAATTTCGGCTCGGTCGACGGCGATCCTCCGGCTGCCTATCGTTACACCGAGGCGCGCCTGACCAAGTCGGCGCTGGCTCTGCTGGCCGACATCGACAAGGACACCGTCGATTTCCAGCCGAACTACGACAACAACGAGACCGAGCCGTCGGTACTTCCGGCCAAGTTCCCGAACCTCCTGGTCAACGGCGCGGGCGGCATCGCGGTCGGCATGGCCACGAACATTCCGCCGCACAATCTCGGCGAGGTCATCGACGCCTGCGTGGCGCTGATCGACAATCCCGCGCTCACCGTCGACGAACTCATCAACATCGTGCCCGGACCGGATTTTCCGACCGGCGGCGTCATTCTCGGGCGTGCGGGCATCCGCGCCGCCTATCACCTCGGCCGCGGCTCGATCATGATGCGCGGCAAGGTCGCGATCGAGACCATCCGCAAGGAGCGCGAGGCGATCATCATCACCGAGATCCCTACCAGGTGAACAAGGCGACGATGGTCGAGCGCATCGCCGAGCTGGTCAAGGAAAAGAAGATCGAGGGCATCGGCGACCTGCGCGATGAATCCGACCGCGACGGCTACCGCGTCGTCATCGAATTGAAGCGCGACGCCGTGCCGGACGTGGTGCTGAACCAGCTCTATCGATTCACGCCGCTGCAGACGAGCTTTGGCGTCAACATGGTGGCGCTCGATAGCGGCCGTCCGCGGATCATGCATCTGAAGGACCTGCTGGCGATCTTCGTCGATTTCCGCGAACGGGTCGTCACGCGGCGCACCAAGTTCCTGCTCGCCAAGGCGCGTGACCGCGCCCATATCCTGGTGGGTCTCGCCATCGCCGTCGCCAACATCGACGAGATGATCCGCGTCATCCGGACCTCTCCCGACCCGACCACCGCCCGCGACACCCTGATGTCGCGCGACTGGCCGGCCCGTGACGTCGAGGACATGCTGACGCTGATCGACGATCCGCGCCACCGCATCAGCGATGACGGCACGATCCGGCTGTCGATGGAGCAGGCGAGGGCCATCCTCGACCTGCGCCTGCAGCGCCTGACCGCTCTCGGCCGTGAGGAGATCGGCGACGAACTCTCCAAACTTGCCGTCGAGATCGCCGACTATCTCGACATCCTGCGCTCGCGCGAGCGCGTGCTCGGCATCATCAAGACCGAGCTTGCCGAGGTGAAGGCCGAGTTCGCTACCCCGCGCAAGACGTTGATCATCGAGCAGGAAGGCGAGGTCGAGGACGAGGACCTGATCCAGCGCGAGGACATGGTCGTTACCGTCTCCCACGCCGGCTACGTCAAGCGCGTGCCGCTGTCGGCCTATCGCGCCCAGCGCCGCGGCGGCAAGGGCCGCGCGGGCATGCAGACCCGCGACGAGGATTTCGTCAGCCGCCTGTTCGTGGCCTCCACGCACACGCCGGTGTTGTTCTTCTCGTCACGCGGCCAGGTCTACAAGGAAAAGGTCTGGCGGCTGCCGATGGCCGCGCCAAACGCGCGCGGCAAGGCGCTGATCAACATCCTGCCGCTGGAGCAGGGCGAGCGCATCACCACCATCATGCCGCTGCCCGAGGATGAATCCACGTGGGGTAATCTCGACGTGATGTTCGCGACCACCGGCGGCAACGTCCGGCGCAACAAGCTGTCCGACTTCGTCGACGTCCGCCGCTCCGGCATCATCGCCATGAAGCTCGACGAGAGCGAAGCGATCGTGGACGTGCAGATCTGCACCGAGCACGACGACGTGCTGCTCACCGGAGCCGGCGGCCAGTGCATCCGCTTCCCGGTCACCGACGTTCGTGTGTTCACCGGGCGCACCTCCATGGGCGTGCGAGGCATTGCGCTTGCCGAGGGCGACAAGGTGATCTCGCTGGCGATCCTGCGCCACGTCGAGACGTCCTCGGACGAACGCTCGGCCTATCTGAAGATGCGCCGTGCGGTCGCCGGCGAAGCCACGGCAGAGGAGCCGGCAGTGGACGCCGAGGCCGAAGAGACGACCTCCGGCAGCTTCCAGCTTCCGCCGGAGCGCTATGTCGAGATGTCGGCGGCAGAGCAGGTCGTGCTCACCGTCTCCGTCAACGGCTTTGGCAAGCGGACCTCGTCCTACGAGTACCGCACGACGGGCCGCGGCGGCAAAGGCATCGTCGCCATGAGCGTCAACAACCGCAACGGCAACCTGGTCGCGTCTTTCCCCGTGGAGGACGCTGATCAGATCATGCTGGTCACCGACAAGGGCCAGCTGATCCGCTGCCCGGTCGAAGGCATCCGCATCGCCGGCCGCTCGACGCAAGGCGTGATCGTGTTCGACACCGCCGAGGACGAGCACGTGGTGTCGGTCGAGCACATCACGGAAGAGGCCGAGAGCGGGAATGGGGCGAACGGGGAGTAACGGCCCCGGGTCTCATCGGGGGAGGGGCCTCGACGGCGCAGGCTGAATGCGTGTTGACTTGGGGGTGTCGGAATGTTCGTCCGGCACCATCGCGACGTCGTCAGTGTTCGCTTGCCTCCTTCTCGTTGCGATCGACTTCTTGCGCGCTGTGGGGCTCCCCATCGGTGTCTGGTCGGATTGTCCACTTGGCGACGACGCCGAGGGTGGAGCCCTGGACGATGATGCTGAACAGGACCACGGCATAAGTTGCGGCCAGGATCGTCGGTTTGTCCGTGCTGTCCGGCACGGATAGCGCAAGCGCAACGGAGATACCGCCACGCACCCCCGCCCAGGTGAGGAAGGGCACGTTGTGCACCGACATCAGGTTGGCCCGGGCGAACAGGAGGGGCGGTGTGGCGACGGCAAGCAGGCGGGCGCCGAGGGCGATCGGAATAGTCGCGATCGCCACGGCCAATGCCGACGGCTCGAAACGCAGCACCAGCACCTCGAGCCCGATCAGGAGAAACAGGACCGAGTTGAGGATCTCGTCGATCAACGTCCAGAGGGCAAAAACGTAAGTGCGCGTTCGATCGCTCATGGCAAAACGGGAGCCGCGATCGCCTATCAGCAGTCCTGCCGCGACCACTGAAAGTGGACCGCTGACGTGAAGCCGCTGGGCCAAGGCGTAGGTACCCGTGACCAGGGCGAGTGAAATCAAGACTTCGATCGGATAGTCGTCAATGAACCGCATCGCCTGATAGGCGAGATAGCCGGTCATCAGCCCGAGGAGCAAACCGCCGCCCGCCTCGAGCAGCAGCAGCTCGACAATCGCCGATCCACTGGTTTCAGCGCCATCGCCGGCCGCAAATCTCAGCAGGATGACAAACAGAACGATTCCGACGCCGTCGTTGAACAAGGACTCGCCCTGCATTTCAACCTCCAGGCTGGCCGGCACCCTGACGTTTTTTAGTACGCTGAGCACGGCGACGGGGTCGGTCGGGCTGATCAAGGCACCGAACACGAGCGCCCAGGCGAGTGCCATGGGGTGGCCGAGAAATCGGGCTGCGGCCCATATTCCCACCCCTATGGCGGCCGTCGAAATCAGCGTGCCGAAAACGGCGAGGATTGCGACGGGAATCGCCCGGCTGCGCAGCTTGCCGAGGTCGACGTGAAGCGCTCCGGCGAACAACAGAAACCCCAGCATGCTGTTCATGACGACAGAGCTGAAGTCGATCTGCAGCAACACTGCCGTAAGCTGCTCGAAGAGATGCTGCTCGGGGAATGCGAGGTCGATCACCACCATGATGACCGACGTCACGACGCTCATGACGAGCAGTCCGATCGTGTGGGGCAGGGGAACGAATTTGTGGTTGAGCCAGCCGAATGTCGCTGACAGCGTCAGAAGAATCGCTGCGAGTTCAAGCAAAGAAAACAAGGGCAGCTCCTTCGTTAAAACCGCGATGGCCGGTCAGGCCGAGGTTGGGCGAGCGCAAGACGATACATGACGTGTGACCATGTGACGCTATACATTAAACCCCTTCCATGTCCGGGAACGGCGGTTGGGCGGGATCGTTGGCCCTTCATCTATCGGATGAGGAGTTATTCATGAGACGGTTTACAACGATCATCGCGGCGGCATTGTTTGGTTCGGCCCCTCTGTTCGCGGTTCAGTCGGCATCGGCTGCACCGCTGATGCTGGATCATGCGCCGGGGCAAATGCAGCGCGGATCGAACGTCGAGACGGTTCAATATCGCCATCATGGCGGGCGGCACCATGACGGAGGCCGACGATACGGCGGCTATGGCTACGACCGCGGTTACGGTTATCGTCATCACGGCAACGGTGCTGCGGTGCTCGGCGGTTTGGCCGCCGGTGCGATCATCGGAGGCGCAATCGCCAACAGCCAGGCGCGTGCGAACGGTGACGGCTACTGCGCTCAGCGATACAAGTCCTACGATCCCGCTTCGGGGACATATCTCGGCTTTGACGGTCAGCGCCACAGCTGCCCGTGAGGTCGTATAAACGATATGATGGAAGGAGCCGCGAGATGATCGCGGCTCCGCGTTTGTTTGGGTTCAATTTTCTTCGATTGAGTTTGCCGCTTCGACTTGCCTCCTCCAGAGTGTGGCGGTCAACGTGCCCGGGAGATTGCGTCAGTGACCGCTCGCCTCCGCAAGCTGCTGGACGATCTATCCGAGTCGTTCTGGGTGCTGCCTGCCTTGATCGTGCTCGCGGCGGTGCTGACCGCGTTCGCCCTGGTTCGGCTTGACCGCAGCGATCTACTTCCGCGCTGGCTTCTCGAGGGCTGGCTTTACGACGGTGGAGCGACCGGCGCGAGGACGTTGCTCGGGGCCGTCGCGTCTTCGACCATCGGCGTCGCCGGCACGGTGTTTTCAATCACGATTGCGGCGCTCTCGCTGGCCGCCGGTCAGATGGGGCCCCGGCTGCTGCGGAATTTTACCAAGGATCGCGGCAACCAGTTTACGCTTGGCGCTTTTCTCGGAACGTTTTCGTACACACTGATCGTCCTCCGCAGTGTGCGCACGCAGGATGAGGGAGCCTTCATCCCGCATCTCTCGCTCACCGTTGCTATCATTCTGGCCTTCGTTTGCGTCGCCACGCTGGTCTATTTCGTCGGACACATGGCCGGCCGGATCAATGTCGACACTGTCATTGAGCTCGTGAGCGACGAGGTCCAGTCAGCCATTGTGAGGCTGACGACGGAAAAGCCGCAAGCCGACCCACCTCCAAACGATTTCTGGAGCAACGGCGCCGCCGTCGATGATTCCCGGCAGGGCTATTTGCTGCACATCGACGATCAGGGGCTCGCGGACTGGGCGACCGAACACAAGACCTCGATACGGATGCTGGTGAGGCCCGGGCATCATGTCTTTCCAGGCGCGCCGATCGCGGTGATCGTTCCTCCGGTCGAGGGCGCTGCCGCCGCAATCCGAAACGCGACGGCCCTCGGCCAGCAACGCGTGAGTTCGGCCGATCTCGAATTCGCCGTCCGGCAACTGGTCGAAGTGGCGGTCCGCGCCTTGTCGCCGGGGATCAACGATCCTCATACCGCCATGAGCGCGCTTGACCGGCTCGGGGCAGCCTTGTGCCAGATGGTCCCGCTGAAGCTGCCGACCGGGGTTGTGATGCGCGACGGCTGTCCGGCGCTGGTCGTTCCGAGCATTCAGTATGACGGCCTGCTCAACGTCATGTTTCACATGATACGGCAAAACGCATCTGCCAATGCAGTCGTTCTGATTCGCATTCTCGACGTCCTAACGGCGGTCGTCAGCGCAGAGCGCGATCACACCCGTATGATTTCCCTGAAGGTGCATGCCGACCTGGTCGCGGGAGATGCCCGCCGAAATGTTTCGACGCCGGCCGACCTTCACGATATCGAGCGGCGCCATGAAGCCTTTTTGACGACGCTGCGATACGGTCCGCTCGGCGCGTTCCAACCGCTCAACGACTCCCGTACAATTTGAGGCGCCGTGGCGGTTTCGCCGGCGCGACCTAGATCTCCAGCTCCGTCCCGAATTCCACCACCTGCTTGGTCGGCACGCCGAAGAACGCCGCGGAGCGTTCGGCGTTGCGCTGGAGGAATGCGAACACACCTTCGCGCCAGACCCACATGCCCGGCACGTCCTCGCGCGGGATGATGGTCTCGCGGCCGACGTAGTAGGTGACGTCGGAGGGGTCGATGCCGGGCAGCTTGCCCTGGCGGCAGGTGAGCTTGAGCCCGTCATAGATCGTCGGGTTCTGCATGAAGCCGTAATGCAGGATCACGCGGGTGATGCCGGTGATGATCTCAATCACCTCGGCGCGCTCCTCGTCGGCAATGTGAGGGGCATCTTCGATCAGGACCGTGACGAGGATGACGCGCTCGTGCAGGACGTGGTTGTGCTTGACGAATTGCGTGAGTGTCAGCGGCACGCCTTTCGGCGCAGAAGCCAGGAACACGGCGGTCCCGGGCAGCCTTGCGCTGCACTTGTTGACCGCGGTCTCGATCAAATCCTCCTCGGGCTGGCGCAGCCGCGCGCGCGGCCTCGACCAGCTTCACGCCGGCCCGCCAGGTCAGCATCAGGAAGGCGACGATCCCCGCGAGCAGCAATGGAAACCAGCCGCCTTCGAACAGCTTGATCGAGTTGGCCGAGAAGAAGATCAGATCGATCACGAAGAAGGAGCCGTTCACGGCCACGACGAGCCAGGGCGAAAAACCCCACTGGATCGCGAGCAGCGCGGCCAGCAGCGTGGTGATCGCCATCAGCAGCGACACAGCGATGCCGTAGGCGCCGGCGAGCGCGTCCGAGGTGCCGAAGCTCAGCACCGCGCCAAGCGTTGCGGCGGCGAGCAGCCAGTTCACCAGCGGCACGTAGATCTGGCCGATGGCGTCGCTCTGGGTGTGGCGGATCTGCATGCGCGGCAGGAATCCGAGCTGGATCGACTGCTGGGTCAGCGAGAACACGCCGGAGATGATCGCCTGCGATGCGATCACGGTCGCGACCGCGGAGAAGGCGACCAGCGGATAGTGCAGGGCGTCGGGGCAGAGCTGGAAGAACGGGTTCTCGATCATGGTGGGATCGGTGATGAGCAGCGCGGCCTGGCCGAAATAGTTCAGCACCAGCGCCGGCAGGCAGATTGCGAACCAGGCGAGGCGGATCGGGAATCGGCCGAAATGCCCCATGTCGGCGTACATGGCCTCGCCGCCGGTCACCGCCAGGAAGGCCGCTCCGAGGATGGCGAAGGAGACGTGGAAATCCTGGTGGATCAGGAATTCGAAGGCATAGAGCGGGCTGAGCGCGGCCAGCACCGCGGGCGCCTTGACGATGCCGTGGATACCGAGCGCGGCGAGCACGACGAACCAGACCATCATGACCGGCCCGAAAATGCGGCCGATGAAGCCGGTGCCTTGCTTCTGCATCATGAACAGCCCGATCAGGATGACGACAGTGATGGGTACGACCACTGGTGCGAGCGAGGGGGCGTCGACCTTGAGGCCTTCGATCGCTGATAGCACCGAGATCGCCGGCGTGATCGCGCCGTCGCCATAGAGCAGGGCGGCGCCGATCAGGCCCACCACCAGCAGATGGGCGCGCCAGGTGCCGGGTTGGGCGTGGCGGGCATGCAGCAGCGCCAGCAGCGCGACGATGCCGCCTTCGCCGCGATTGTCCGCGCGCAGGATCAGCAGCGCATATTTGAACGAGATGATCAGCAGCAGCGCCCACAGGATCAGCGAGGCAATCCCCAGAACAGCGTCGTGGCTCAATGTGCCGCCGTGAGCGGCCGCTTTGGCGGCTTCCTTGAGGGCGTAGAGGGGCTGGTGCCGATATCGCCATAGACCACCCCGAGGGCGCCCATGGTCATGGCTATCGGGAGAGGGGCCGGATGATGGTCGGAAGCGACCGCGGGCGTGCTCGACAAGTACAACCCCTCGAATGGGATCGCGCCCGGCGGGCCATTCCGACGGGCGCGTGCATCAGGCACTCTGCGACGGGACGTCGCAAATATCCATGGGATTTATGTGACGCGAAGCTGACAGTCCGCCTACGGCGTGCGGTCAGCCGTCACCAGGCGCGCCTCGCGAATGTTGGTCTTGGTGCCGGCGCGACGCAGGCATGAGGCTTCGAAGTTTGGCCATGCCTGCTGCGAGCAGTCCTTGCCGATGGTGCGGATATCGAGCCGGTCGCCCTTGGCGAGCGGCTGCGGGACGCTCGCTTCGACTGATGGAGCGAAGCCGGGAAGGACAGTGAGGGCAGCCGCCACAAAAGCGGCGATTGCAATTGCTGAGAGGGTCTTGATCATTGACGGTCCCCTGTGGTGCGGCCGCTACGCCCAATTGTGCGGCCCGTCATTCGTTGGGTGGATTGGTAACCATGGCCAGTTTCCGGACGTCTTCGCGGAGGCCGAAAATGGTTTCGTTCGCGCTCCGTTTTGTGTCGTGGCGGCCCTCAGGATGAAACAATCGGCGCGATTCCGGCACGGCCTGGCGGAATGACCGGCGGGGAACCGGTCCCGCTTGCCGGGCCGGGCGGGGCGCGGTAGGACGGGGCCATGCCGCGCATTGCCTTCTATCCAGGTTCCTTCGACCCCATCACCAACGGCCATCTGGACGTGGTCCGGCACAGTGTTCCCCTGTGCGACCGGCTGGTGGTCGCCATCGGGGTCCATCCCGGCAAGAAACCGCTGTTCACGACCGAGGAGCGGCTCAAGATGCTGCACGAGGTCTGCGGGCCGGTGGCCGCTGCGGCCGGCTGCGTGCTGGAAGCCGTGACCTTCGACGATCTCGCGGTCACAGCCGCCCGCACGCACGGCGCCACCATCATGATTCGTGGCCTGCGCGACGGCACCGATCTCGACTACGAAATGCAGCTCGCCGGCATGAACGGGACCATGGCGCCCGAGGTGCACACGGTCTTCCTGCCGGCCTCGCCCATGGTCCGCCCGATCACCGCCACTTTGGTGCGTCAGATCGCCGGCATGGGCGGCGACGTCTCAGCCTTCGTACCGCCGCTCGTCGCGGCACAGCTCAAGGCAAAATTCGCCTGATAACGGCGCGTTTCCTCTTTCATCTCTGATCCGGAGTTCTCATGATCCGAATTTTCGCAGTTCTTGCCGCGCTTGTGTTCGCGGTGCCGGCGGTGGCGCAGCAATTGCCGGCGAATCTCGACAAGGCCAACGCCATCGTCATCGACACCACCAAGGGCCGCATCGTCATCAAGCTGCGGCCCGACCTCGCGCCCCAGCACGCCGAGCGCATCAAGCAGCTCGCGCGCGAGGGCTATTACAACAACGTTCCGTTCCACCGCGTCATGGACGGCTTCATGGCGCAGACCGGCGACGGCCAGAATTTCAACGGCACCGGCGGTTCGAAGTATCCGAACCTGAAGCAGGAATTCTCAAAGGTGCATTTTGCACGCGGCATCGTCGGGATGGCCCGGCGCGGCGACAGCGTCGACACCGCCAACTCGCAGTTCTTCATCATGTTCGCCGATGGCGGCAGCCTCGACAATCAGTACACCGTGATCGGCGAAGTCGTGCAGGGCATGGACGTCGTCGACAAGCTGAAGAAGGCGCCGCCCGGCTCACCCAGCGGCAGCGTCACCGATCCCGACAAGATGGTGAAGGTCCAGGTCGCCTCCGACATCAAATAGGGTGGGATCATGGCGCGCCGCGGCCACAGGCTTTTGCTGGCCGCCGCGGTGCTGCTCTCCGGCGTCCCGGGCGCGGCTGCCGAGGACGTAGAGGTCAACACCATCCAGGACATCTTCCGGCATCTTCGGACCTGCTGGAAGCCGCCACCGGCCAGCAGGGCGCGCCCACTCGACATCACCGTCGTCGTGAGCTTTAACCGGTCCGGAAACATTTTGGGCCATCCGAGGATTTCCTATGAATCCGTGGAGGCCTCCGACAATGACCGGCTGCAATACCGGATCGCGGTGATGGAGGCGTTGCAACGCTGCACGCCGATGCCATTTACCGATGCAATGGCCGGCGCCGCCGCGGGACGTCCATTCGCGATCCAGTTCCGTAGCCGCAAAACGTCACCTGACAAGACTTCACCTCCAACGCAAGAGAGACGAGCATGAGCGTCACCGAAAACACCTTGATCCTCGAGACCACCCAGGGCCCCGTCACCATCGAGATGCGGCCTGACCTCGCGCCCGGCCATGTCGCGCGCATCAAGGAACTGGTCCGCGAGGGCTTTTACGACGGCATCGTGTTCCATCGCGTGATCGAGGGCTTCATGGCGCAGACCGGCTGCCCGCAGGGCACCGGCACCGGCGGCTCCGGCAAGAAGCTGAAGGCAGAGTTCAACAAGGAGCCGCATGTGCGCGGCACCACCTCGATGGCCCGTGCCGCCAGTCCCGATTCCGGCGATAGCCAGTTCTTCATCGTCTTCGACGACGCCCGCTTTCTCGACAACCAGTACACGGTGTGGGGCAAGGTCACCGAGGGCATGGAGAACGTCGACAAGATCAAGCGCGGCGAGCCGGTGCAGAACCCCGACAAGATCGTCAAGGCGCGGATGGCCGCTGACGCGGAGTGATGATGGCCGTCATGCTCCGCCGGAGCCTGTCGTCCGGCCGGTCAAAGACCGGACCGGATGGCGGAGCATGACAAGGTACCGAACGTGCGCACTGATCTCTTCGACTTCGACCTGCCTGCCGAGCGCATCGCGTTGCGCCCGGCAAGCCCACGCGACTCCGCGAAGATGCTGGTCGTGGAGGACGGCGCGTTGCGCGACCGGACCATCGCCGACCTGCCGCAATGGCTCAGGCCGGGCGATCAGCTCGTCGTCAACGACACCAAGGTGATCGCGGCGCAGCTCAAAGGGCGCCGCATCGGCCGCGAGACCGAGCCGAAGATCGAGGCAACCCTGATCAAGCGCCTCGACGGCTCGCGCTGGCAGGCACTGGTGAAGCCGGCGAAGAAGCTCACCCCCGGCGACCGCATCCGCTTCGGCAATGAAGGCAAGGTCTGCCTGCTCGGCCATCTCGACGCTGAGGTCGAGGCCAAGGGCGCGGAGGGCGAGGTGACGCTGTCATTCTCATTCCATGGGCCCGCGCTCGACCAGGCGATCGCCGACCTCGGCAGCCCACCGCTGCCGCCCTACATCGCCTCCAAGCGCACGCCCGACGATCAGGACCTCGCCGACTACCAGACCATGTTCGCGGAGAACGAAGGCGCGGTCGCGGCTCCGACCGCCGGCCTGCATTTCACCCCGGCGCTGGAGCAGGCGCTGCGCGAACGCGGCATCGGCATCAACCGCGTGACGCTGCATGTCGGGGCAGGGACGTTCCTCCCGGTGAAGGTGGACGACACCGACGGCCACAAGATGCACGCCGAGTGGGGCACGATCTCGGCCGAGACTGCTACGAGGCTCAACACCGCGCGGAAGAATGGCGGCCGCATCATCGCCGTCGGCACCACATCATTGCGGCTGCTTGAAAGTGCTGCCAGCGAGGACGGCGTCATCCAGCCGTTTACGGCCGAGACCTCGATCTTCATCGCCCCCGGCTATCGCTTCCGCGCCGTCGATATCCTGCTGACCAATTTCCACCTGCCGAAGTCGACGCTGTTCATGCTGGTGTCGGCGTTCTCCGGGCTCGAGACGATGCAGCGGGCGTATGCGCACGCGATCGCGAATGAATACCGGTTCTATTCGTACGGGGATGCGTGTTTGCTGTTTCGGGCAGTGTCGTAGCGGTAGGGTGGGCAAAGCGAAGCGTGCCCACCTTCTTTCTTGAGTGCGCGAGAGAAGTGGTGGGCACGACGCTTGCGCGCCTTTGCCCACCCTACGCACCTTCCCGTTACGCCATCACCCGCTGCGGCAGCAGCTCCGCGATCTGCACCGCATTCAGCGCCGCGCCCTTGAGCAACTGATCCGCCGCCACGAACATCGAGATCGAATGTCCACTGGGGTCGCTGAGGTCCTTGCGGATGCGGCCGACCAGGACATCGTCCTGGCCCGAAGCGTCGATCGGCATCGGGAAGTAGTTCTTCACGCGGTCGTCGATCACTTTCACGCCGGGGGCCTGCGCCATCAGGCTGCGGACCTGGTCCTCGGTGATCGGCTTCTCGCATTCGAAGGTGATGGCCTCGCAATGGGCGCGCAGCACCGGCACGCGCACACAGGTGACGCCGATCGCGATCCTGTCGTCCTCGAAGATCTTGCGGGTCTCCTTGATGACCTTGGTCTCTTCGTCGTTGTAGCCGGTGTCGGGATCGACCGCGGTGTTGTGGTTGAAGAGGTTGAAGGCGTAGGGATGCGGCATCACCTTGGGCGTATAGACCTGCCCGTTGAGGTTGGCGCGGGTGGACTCGACGAGTTCGTCCATCGCGGCGGCGCCGGCGCCGCTTGCCGCCTGATAGGTCGAGATGATCACGCGCTTGATGCGGTTCTTCTGGTGGATCGGCCACAGCGGCACCAGCGCGGTGATCGCGGCACAGTTCGGGTTCGCAATGATGCCCTTGTGGTCGCGGATGCGGTTGGCGTTGATCTCCGGGATCACCAGCGGCACGTTCGGGTCCATGCGGAAGGCGGAGGAGTTGTCGACCACGACCGCGCCGGCCTTGACCGCGAGCGGCGCGTACGTCCTCGAGATGGTGCCGCCGGCGGAGAACAGTGCGATGTCGACGCCCTCGAAGGCGCGCTCGGTCAGCTCCTCGATGACGACGTCCTTGCCGCGGAACGATACCGTCTTGCCGGCCGAGCGGGCGCTTGCGAGCGCCTTGAGCTTGCCGACGCGGAAGCCGCGCTTGTCCATGGTGGCGATGAATTCGGCGCCCACCGCACCGGTGACGCCGACAATCGCGACGACGGGATCGTTACTCACTTTGTCCTCCATTGAATTGCGATTCAGACAACAAAAAAGCCCCGGACCATCATGGTCGGGGCTTCGGTCAAGCTGATTGCGTTTTAGTCGACGACTACAAGCGCACGCCTCCCCGGGCCCCGAAGGCCGTGGTGGTTTTGGTCGTGCGTTTGGTGGTCGTGAACATGGCGGCGATTTATGCGGGAGAGTCTGGCGCCCGTCAATGGCTTTCGGCGGGATTGTGGCCGGCGCTATTTGCCCCGAGCGCCCGGCGGCTCCAGGATGACCTCCTTGAGGTCATCGCCGCTGATGACGACGATCGAAAAGTTCAGCCGGCCGCCTTCACGCACCAGCCCGCCGCTGATCGCCTTGCCCGAAGCCGCGCGCTCGGCGACATGCACGGCATCCGCGAGACGGTGCCTGATCGCACCGAGCGCTGCCAGGTTGCTGCGATCGTCGAGGTCGAGCTCGGCGAGGGGGAGGGCGGCTTCTCCGCCGATGAGCTCGCCGGTCGTGGCATTGATGGTGTGGCGCCAGATCCGGTCATTGTGCAGGGTCTTCACCCGGTAGACCGGCACGCCGGAGCCTCCGTCAAAACTCACATCCGCCGTCGTGGCGCCGGCGTGACGGGCTTCCGCAATCGCCATGGCCTGGCTGATCGAAATCGAGGAGCTGCGGAATCGTTCGATTTCGCGGCTGACCGCCTGGCGGTCAGCCTCGGCATCACCATCTGTGTTGCCGTGAAGCGCGGTCGGCGTACCCGCGGTCACGACCGCCTGTGCGGCCGGTGCGAGGAGCAGCGCTGGCAAGGCGATCGCAAGCAGTCGCGAAGTCCATCGTTTTGCTGTCGTCATGCGCGAAACCCTCGGCCTGCGAGTGTGCCGGATGATCGTAAAGAATTCGCGGCCGACCTTGGGCATCGGCCGGCCGCGGAGCGTCGCGGCGGGCTGTACCCGTCGCGGCGATCTTAGCGGTCCGGACCACCTTGGGGCTGGTGAAAAGCAGTCCGTATCGCTTATAACGAAACCATACCGTATCGTTTTATTTTGGTCAATGCCGCAGGCGTCTCCCTGTGGGGGACAGGCCGCAATCTCACGGAATTGTCAGCGGGAGGGACGGCGCCGCGGGGCGGCTTTGGCTGCATCCTTGGCGCGACCGGCCGGTCCCAGCGCACCGGTCAGGAACAGCTTGATCGCGACGCGCATCCGCTTTTCGGCGGGTTTTATTTCCATCGGTGTTCCGAACGTCGCCATGCGGTGGGTATGGCCGACGACGACGTCGAGAAACACCTCGGCCGCGATGGTGGTGTCTTCGATGTCGAGGGCACCTTGCGCCACCAGATGATCGAAGAAGCGCGCGGTCGTGGCGACGGCCTTGAGCCAGCCTTCCTCCTTGCCGAGCTTGGCGATGTCAGGGAAATTGATGGCTTGTGACGTCATCATGCGGCTGAAGGCCATGGCGTCGGGCCCGCAGGTGAATGTCAGCATTTCCCGCCCGATCTCAACCAACCGCTGCTCGACGGAGATGTCGGCCGAACTGCCGAGCTGCGTTTCGGCCGCTGCCGACAGCGGGGCAAGCCATCGCGCAATCTCGCGCCTCAGCACCGCCGTAAACAGGCCGCGCTTGTCACCGTAGCGGGAATAGACGGTCGGCTTGCTCACGCGCGCCGCTTCGGCGACCGCGTCCAGCGAGGTGGCGTCAAAGCCGCGGTCCAGGAACAGGCGTGTGGCGACCTCTATCAGGCGCTGGTCGCGCTCGATGGCGGCGCTTTTCGTCGGCCGTCCGCCGCGCGATTTCGGCGCGTCGCGCCGTGGCGTGGCCGGTCTCGTCCTGGTCGCAGCCAATCCCATGCCCAATGATTCCTGCGCGGTCGTAAAAATGGTCATTCGCTCTATAACGCGCAGGAACGGGGTCGTCATCGCGAATCTGGCCGAATTGGCCGTATCGTCAACGGTCTTGAAGGACGTCGTTCCGGCGCCAGAGTCCTAGGGCAGCGTAGACGTCCAGGCCTGGCCGGACGCCGCTTTCTCATATCCGTACTGATAGAGCGCCCGCATATAGGCGGTGTCGAAGCCTTCCGAGGGCGGCGCGGGATAATCGCGCGCGATGTAGGAGAGGTGGAACCCGAGATGGTTGCGCTTGGCGAAATCATAGGTCGAGAAGATGATCGACCGCGTCTGCGACTGGGTGATTGCCGACAGGCTGCGCGAGGCGACATCGATCGTGCTGTTGGAGACCAGCTCGAAATTGCGTTCGATCTTCTTGTTGACGAGGATGTAGATGTCCAACTTCGTTCTGGCCGGAAGGCGGCTGTCCTGGAAGAGCAGGGCTTCCGGCAACGTCAGCACGGGCGCGGTCACGCCGCCGTCGACATGCATCTCCTGGAATCTGCGGCCCTGGCCTTCGGCGTCGATCAGGATGGGCGGAAACACCAGCGGAATGCTGGCGGAGGCCGCCATCACGTCGCGAAACAGTTTGAGCGCTTCCGGCGTGCCCACGGCGGCGATCTTGCCCATGTCCCAGATGGCGGTTCGCTGGGTGTCGAGATCGGTCGTCACCACCAGCAGTCTGCGGCCCCTGGCGTTTTCACGGGCGACCTGCTCCAGGATCTCCGGGCCGACATAGCGCGCCACCAGTTCGCGCAGCCGCTTGTTGCCGAACAGGCCGGAGCCGAACAGCACGCGCATGATGCTGGCATCGCTCAGCAGGCTCTCGGCGATACCACTTGTGTAGACCTCCCTCAACGTGTCGTCGTATCGCGATCCGAGAAAGGCAAAGGGCGCGATCAGGCCGCCAGTGCTCACGCCGGACACGACCGAAAAGGCAGGGCGTGTGCCGGCCGCGCTCCAGCCGTTCAGTACACCCACGCCGTAGGCGCCGTCAGCGCCGCCGCCGGACAGTGCCAGATAGGATTTCGTCGCAGTGCTGATGTCCTTGTCGAAGCTGAACTTGGTGACGGGGTCGTCGGCATAACGCCTGAGGCCGTCGATATCGAGCACGCGCGACGTGCTGGCGTCAGCAGCCGTATAGGGCGTGCGCGGCAGGGAGGTGCAGGCGGAGAGCGCCAGGCTGCAGCCGAGCACAAGAGATCCGATCAGGCGGGCACCTGTCTGCCTGATCTGGCCACGCGAGGGGGCGGACAACTCGGTCGAACATGAAGCGGAGGGCATTGGCGGCGGCTGGCGATCACGCATTTGCAGCCGCCGGCAAAATCTGCCGCAGCATCCCGTCCAGCCCCTCGTAAAAACTACACTGTATCGTTTTATTTTGCAAGCAGCGGCGCCATCAAGTCCGCGTCAGATATGTCCCACTCTGACGCATCGCGCGGCCAGAGCGGGTTGATCGGCCTCGCCTGACACGCAATAAGCACGGCCATGAATCTGCCAAACAACGATCTGCCCAATCATTTCGAACTGCTCGCGACCGATGGCGCCGCCCGCACCGGTCGCCTGACCACGCCCCACGGCGTGGTGCGGACGCCAGCCTTCATGCCAGTCGGAACCGCCGGCGCCATGAAGGGCATGCACTGGCGCGAGGTGCGCGATGCCGGCGCCGATATCGTGCTCGGCAACACCTATCACCTGATGCTGCGTCCCGGCGCCGAGCGGATCGCCGCGCTCGGCGGCCTGCAGAAGTTCACCGGCTGGAACGGTCCGATGCTGACGGACTCAGGCGGCTTCCAGGTGATGTCGCTGTCGGACCTGCGCAAGGTGACGGAGCACGCCGTTACTTTCCGCTCGCATATCGACGGTGCCAAGGTGGAGCTGTCGCCGGAGCGCTCGATCGAGGTGCAGCGCTTCCTCGGCTCCGACATTGCCATGCAGATGGACGAATGCGTGCGGTTGCCGGCCGAACGCGACGACATCGACCGGGCAATGCAATTGTCGCTGCGCTGGGCCGAGCGAAGCAAGCGCGCCTTCGAGAGCGCGCCTGACGGTTACATGCTGTTCGGCATCGTGCAGGGCGGCGATATCCCGCAGCTCCGTCATGCCAGCGCCGAAGGCCTCACTGCGATCGGCTTCCACGGCTACGCGATCGGCGGCCTCGCCGTCGGCGAGCCGCAGGCCGTGATGCTGGCGATGATCGACGTGACCGCGCCGGCACTGCCGGCCGACCGGCCGCGCTATTTGATGGGCGTCGGCACGCCGGACGATATTCTCGAAGCCGTCAAGCGTGGCATCGACATGTTCGATTGCGTGATGCCGACGCGCAACGGCCGCCATGGCGTGGCCTTCACCCGCTTCGGTCAGGTGAATTTGCGCAACGCGCGCCATGCCGACGATCCGCGTCCGCTCGACGAAGAGAGTTCGTGGCCGTCGGCGCGCAACTGCGCGCGCGCCTATCTTCATCATCTCGTCAAGGCCGGCGAGACGCTCGGGGCGATGCTGTTGTCCGAAATCAATATCGCCTACTACCAGTTCCTGATGCAGGGCATCAGGCACGCGATCGCACACGGAACGTTCGAGGAGTTCTACCAGCGTACGCGCGAGGACTGGGCGAGGGGCGACATCGCCCCGCGCTGAAGCGTGACGGCCCTCAGTTGCAGACGATCCGCTGCTTGACGGCGTGCTTGGTCACGAAGCCGTAGCCGCAAGTGTCGCAGGTCCAGAGATAGCTGATCACGTGGTCCGAGACGTAGGCGGAGGCTTCTGCGGCGACCATGGAGTCGGCGCATACGGGACAGGTGGGCAACTCGCTACAACGCGGATCACGCCTTTGCACTACGGTCGACAGCACTTCAGCGACTGCTGACATCGTGGTGACCTCCCTGCTTCGAAACCTAAGTCTAACATAAGCAGAATCAGTTGACGAGGTCGCAACACAAATGCGTTGGATTTCTGCTAATTAGAGCTCACGCGATTTTGCGATGCAGCGTATTTAACATGTGCCGCATTGTCGCTTGCGTGTCGCCGCAAGCTGTCCGTAACTGCGGAAGAGCTGCGATCAAAGCGCACATCGTCGTCACAGGGAGTTCATCATGGACGCATCGTCCACCGCGGGTGCAGCGCACCAACCCGGCCGCGGCCGGATCTATGACTCGATTGTCGAGGCTTTTGGCGACACCCCGATCGTGCGCTTGCGACGGTTGCCGGGCGTGCACGGCGTCAACGCGACCATTTTGGCAAAACTTGAATATTTCAATCCGGCCGCGAGCGTGAAGGACCGCATCGGCGCGGCCATGATCATCGCGATGGAGAAGGCCGGTGTCGTCAAGCCGGACACCGTGCTGATCGAGCCGACCTCCGGCAATACCGGCATTGCGCTCGCCTTCGTCGCGGCGTCACGCGGTTACCGGCTGAAGCTGGTAATGCCGGAATCGATGTCGATCGAGCGGCGCAAGATGCTCGCCTTTCTCGGCGCCGAGCTGGTGCTGACGCCTGCCGCGCAGGGCATGAAGGGCGCGATCGCGACGGCCGAGGAGCTGTTGAAGACGACGCCGAACTCGGTGATGCCGCAGCAGTTCAAGAACCTCGCCAATCCGGAGGTCCACCGCCGCACCACCGCGGAGGAGATCTGGAACGATACCGGCGGCACCATCGATTACTTCGTCGCCGGGGTCGGTACCGGCGGCACCATCACCGGTGTCGGCCAGGTGTTGAAGCCGCGCAAGGCGTCCTTGCGCGTCGTCGCGGTCGAGCCGGAGGAGAGTCCCGTGCTGTCGGGCGGCCAGCACACGCCGCACAAGATCCAGGGCATCGGCGCCGGCTTCGTGCCCGACATTCTCGACCGCTCAGTGATCGACGAGATCGTGAAGATCAGTTCGACGACGGCGATCGAGACCTCGCGCGCGCTGGCGCGGCATGAGGGCATTCCGGGCGGGATCTCCTCGGGCGCTGCGATCGCGGCGGCGCTCCAGATCGGCAAGCGGCCGGAAGCTGCGGGAAAAACCATCCTGGCTATAGTGCCATCCTTCTCCGAGCGATATCTTTCGACGGCTCTGTTTGAAGGAATCTAGGACATGGCGGATCAACCCCCGAGGCGACCGCGCACACTGGGCGATGCCAGGACCGAGGCCGAGGCGGCATTCAAGAAGGTGACGGCGAAAGTGGTCGTCGCGCCGCCGAAGCCGAACGTGGCGCCGGGGATCAAGGAGCAGGTCAGCCTCCGGATCGACCAGGACGTGCTGGAGTTCTTCCAGGAGGGCGGACCCGGCTGGCAGGACCGTATCAACCAGGCATTGCGCAAGGCTGCGGGGAAGTAGACTTCGGCCCCACGGTGAGCGCGACCAACGAAAACGAAAAGCCCGGCGCGAGCCGGGCTTCTGCATGTTGTAGCCTGACGCCTGTCTCAGCGGCGGAACATTCCGCCCATCATGCCGCCGACGACGCCGCCGACGAAGGCCGCGCCGGCATCGCCGCCGCCGCTGTTGCGGTGCTGGGCCGGTGCGCTCTGGGCCTGGGCCGGAGCACGCCGCGCCGGCTTCGGGCTGTCGTCGCTCGCGGTGGCCGGTGCCGCCACGATCTCGGAGAGCAGGGCCTTGTGCTGGAGCTTGTTGAGGTAGCCGGTCGACGGATAGCCGCGGGCGGCCTGCCAGCGCTTCAGAACCGTGCGGGTGTCGTCGCTGAACACGCCGGTCACCTTGGTGTCGAAGCCGAGCCCGGTCAGGCGACGCTGGACGTCGCGGCGCTGGCCCTTGTCGAGGCCGATCTGGTCCTCGGTGAGCTGGGTCGAGTCATCCGTGAAGGTCGCCGGATCGATACCGGAGTTGAGATTGCGGGTGGCCGTGGACGGGCCGCTCTTGATCGCCGCGAGCCGCGCCAGGGCCAGCGCCCTGAACTGGCCGTTCGGATAGGCCGAGAGATAGGCGTTGAGCTCTTCCGACTTGTTGGATTCCTTGACCGAACGCCAGTACTCGAGCTCGACGCCGTCAGAGCTGCTGGCCGCTGCCGGCACGACGCCGGAGGCGGTCGGCGCCGCGTTGGCCACCTGTGTCTGCTGCGAGGGGTTGAGATAGACCGCGCCGATCAGGTTGGTGTGGCCCCAGGGAAGCTGGCCCTTGCGGGTCTCTTCGTTGACCTGGGCGCGCACCGACGTCATCGCCTGCTGGATCTCGACGCCGGGCTTGGTGATGTTGTCGATCAGCGCGCGGGTGAAGGGGCTGTTGTTGCCCTCCTGACCGTCGAGCGCGGTCTGGCCCGGCCCGGTGGCGAACGCGATCAGCGTGCCTTCGCCGGACTTCATCTCGGCAAGGCCGCTCTGCACGTTGACGCTGCGGGTGGCGGAGTTCGACTTGATCTTGGCGGCGAACGGATTGTCGCGGCAGGCATCGAGGAAGACGAGCTTGACCTTGGCATCGCCCATGGTCTGCTCGAGCGTCAGGTCGATGTTGATGGCTGCGCCGAGCTTGACGTCCATCTCCGACTTGATGTCGGCATCGACCGGCAGGAGATAGTTGCTGCCGCCGACGGCGATACCGTGGCCGGCGTAATAGAACACGGCGACGTCGGAGCCCTGCGCCTTGCGGCCGAAGTCCAGTAGCTTCTCGGTCATCTGGTCGCGGCTAAGGTTGGATCCTTCGATCACCTCAAAGCCGACATTGCGCAGCGTCGACGCCATCGCCTTGGCGTCGATCGGCGGGTTCGGCAATTGCGCGACGTTCTTGTAGGAGCCGTTGCCGACGACGAAAGCGACGCGGCGGTCGGCCTTCGCGGCGCTGACCGACAGCGCCATGCACATCAGCGAAGCGAGGAGGGTGAGATAGCGCATCTGAAATCCCCAGAATCGAATTGCAGGCAGCAACAAATTGGCAACGAACTTACACGACACGCCCGGTTTCGCGCTAGCGAAACGACAGCTCGCCCAACCCATTGCTTCGCGGCCGAATGTGCACGATGGAATACCCCTCCAACGTGATCCAAATCACGCTCGACCATTTTGTTTGTCGCGCGAGGCCGCGCGCGGGTTCACTGGGCGCGGGTGGGAACCGGCGGTGCGGGCTTCAAATTCAAGAGATTGCCGCAGAGGATCAGCGCGGCGCCAAATACCGTCCAGGAGTCGAGCCGCTCTGAATACAGCAGCCAGCCTACGGTTGCCGTGAGCGGAACCCGCAAGAAGTCCATCGGCACCACGATGGTCGCATCCGCATAGCGGAGCGCGCTGGCGAGGCAGTAGTGCGAAAATGTGCCGCAGACCCCGATGACGAACAGCCAGCCCCAGAGCGTGGCTGACGGCCAGGTCCAGACATAGAGCGTCGGCAGCAGGCCCACGACAAACTGCACCACGATCATCCAGAACAGGATCGACAAGGCGCTCTCGGTCCGGGTCAGCGATTTTGCCAGGATCATGGAGATGCTGAAGCCGATTGCAGCGCCGAGCGCGATCAGTTGGCCCGGATTGACCTCGCCGGTGGCGGGCCGCACGATCATGATGACGCCGACGATGCCGAGCACGATGGCGGCGATCTTCCAGACGGTCATGCGCTCGGCGAGGAACGTTGCGGCTAGCAGCGCGGTCCAGATCGGCATGGTGAATTCGATGGCCACCACCTGGCCGATCCCGATCAGCGTCAGCGCGTAGAACCAGCCGAGCTGCGCGAAATAATGGACCCCGTTGCGCGCGAGGTGCTGGGGCAGGCGTTTGGTCGCGACCGCCTTGAAGCCGCCGGACCGGTAGATGATCGGCAGCAGCAGCGAGAACCCGATCACCGACCTAACTTCCATGATCTCGAAGACGTTGAGCTCGCGCGTGGTCTCGCGCCCGGCGACCGCCATGACCAGCATCAGCGCCAGCCAGCCGGCCATCCACAGTGCAGCCATCGCTTTGGACGGGGTCGCGGTCATCGGTGCGGGTGCGGGAGATCGAGCCTGGGGAGGGCGGGTATCGACGACATTGCCGCCGTTTGCAACGGCCAAATCTGCGGATGCAGCGATGCCGGGCGACGTGCTAAGGCTTGGGGGAACAACGACAAGAAACGGGAGAACTTCGCTCATGCGCATCTTGCAGCCGGCCGAATGGAAAAAACCGCGCGGCTTTTCCCATGGCGTGGTGGCGGAAGGGCCGGGCCGCTGGGTGGTGCTGGCCGGACAGACCGGCGGCGACGAGACCGGCAATTACGCGCCCGACATGGCGGCGCAGGTCGCAACCGCGCTGACGCGGATCATCAAACTTTTGGGTGAGGCCGGCGCGGGTCCAGAACACATTGTCCGCCTGACCTGGTACCTCACCAGCCGCAGCGAATATGAGGCCGCGGGTGCCGGCATCGGCGCGGCCTGGAAGGAAACGCTGGGGCGCAACTTCCCGCCTTCGACGCTGCTCTACATCGGCGGTCTCGTGGACGACCGGGCCAAGGTCGAGATAGAGGTCACGGCGTTCGTCCCGAACGCATAAAAAATCGACCCGGCGAGGTCGCCGGGTCGATCTGTCATTCGGGCGTGTCGGCTTAGCGCGACATCGAAATGTTGGCGCCGCGGAACTGGCTGTCCGCGCGCATCGTGACGCTCTGCCTGTTGCCGCTGGTCTTCATCGCGATGTTGGCGTTGAAGCCGGCGGTGGAAGCGACGACCTCGAAGTTCCCGCCGCCGCCACGACCCTGGAGCGAGCCGGAGATGTTACGACTGGCCTCGGACCAGCTGCCGGTGATGGCGCTCCCCTCGGCCCTGACGCTGGCGCCGAGGTTGAACTTGTAGGCGTCGCTGGCGCAGGTCAGCGACATCTCCATGGTCGGGCCGATCGGTGCGTATTTGGCCCGGCAGCGGATCCGCTCGGTCGAGCCGTCATCCAGCGTCACGGTGCCGCTGCCGCTCCAGTTACCGGCCATCGCAGCAAATGGGCCGGACTGAGCCTTGCTTTCCGAACCGAGGATCCCCGCCGCAAACAGAACGGCGGCCGCGATCAGCAGCCGCCAGTTCCAGGCGCGAGCCGTCATTGGTTTATTGGCGCGATGCTTCCCATCGCCCGCTGCACGGTATGCCTGCAGATGCTCCATTCCACTTCCCCGATCCGGCGTTGCCGTTGAGTTGACCGTTGGCATATGCACCATTGATCGAAACTTTCACAAGACCCTCACGGCCAATGGTGCCGGAAACGTTAGCGCCGGGCGCGGTGATCCTGCCGTCGGCAACCGTCAACAGGGAGCTTGCGGTCGGCTCGCAGGTGCCGCTCTTGGTGACGATGGTGACCTGCCAGTTGCCGTCATAGGGGCTCTGGGCGAAAGCGGGGGCGGCGAGGGTGCCGGCGAAAACTGAAGCGGCACAGAACGCCGCGATGCGACCAAAACGCATAAATTCGTCCTTCAATGTGTCTGATATTCTGACGCTTATTCGGGCGAAATGTGACGGAAATTTGTTGCGATGCCAAAGCGAAAATTGTTCCTGTTGGAACAATGGTTTATTCGCGATTTTCGCTCCAATTTTTGAAGCAGAATCAACGCGGCTTCACGTTAAGGGTAAACGTCAGGAGAGACTCGGCGCGGAGGTCGCGAACTGCTCGTCCTGGGGCTTGGACGGCAGCACCTTGTGGACCTTGGCATAGTCGATCACGTCGGCCAGCAGCTTGAGGCCGAGCGGAGCGAGGGCGCGCTCCCACAGTTCGCGCGCGGTCTCCCCTTCTTGACGAAGCACCATTCCTGGGCGGCGATCGCGCCAGCATCCATGCGGTCGGCGAGATGATAGATGGTGCCGCCGGCGATCGGATCGCCTTCCTTGATGGTCCACTCCACGGCGGCCTTGCCGCGGTGTCGCGGCAGCAGCGAGGGGTGGTAGCCGATCCCGCCGAGCCTGGCGGCGGCGAGCGCATCCTTGCCGATCCGGGCGTGGCTGTGGGCGGTGATGATCAGGTCGGTGTCGGGGGCGATCTCGGAGGCGACCACGAGCTTGGGATCGGCCTGCACCACCACCTCGATTCCGGCCGCCTTGGCGGTCGCGGCGAGGCGATCCTCGGCATCGGCCACCACGACCCGCACGATCGAGACGCCGTGTTCCCGGAGCATGTTCAGGGTGGTCACGCCGAAATGGCGGGAGCCGACAAGGGTAATGCGCATGGGGGTCCGATCCGTCTCGCAGCTGCGTCGTCCTCCCGATAACACGTCCGGACGCCCTGTCACCACCCGCCCGGCGTTCGCGATCGTTATCAACAAGGCGCCGGGCCGGCTGTTCGGACGGGAGCCGGCGCCGCTCGATCGGTATTGTCCCGACAGCGCCGAGCGCAGGCTGCGGCCCATGTATTCTGTGGGACGGATTTGCGTTGCCGCGCGGCAACGCCCGGCATCAAATGTGTACGCCCCGGTTCCTGTGGTTTGTTTTTAACAGAACGATGCCTCGGGTTCGGTTAGAACGTGCCATCCGGGGCTGGCTACATTTCATTCCCGATCCGCTTTCGAACCCGGCTTTGGCCGCTGGCGCGATCACGCCAGCGGCTTTTTCATGCCGCGCGTCACGAAATCATGTGACGGTAACGCGTTCTCAACCAGCCCGGCGTATCGACAGAATCCGTCGCGGATTTGTATTGCGTACCGCGACACCAAAAATGTCCCGCCGGCGCGGGTGCGCCGCGCGGGCTTTTGCCGGGACCGATTTCATGCCGAACGCAATTGAGCAGATCGTCAACGCCTATGTGCGGCTGAAGAACCGCCGTGGCCTCGACGCGCTGATGATGCACCGGCAGCGACTTGCGGTCGATCTGAAGAGCAAGTCCGGCTACGATTTCAGCCTGCCGATCGGCCAGATCGACGAGGAGATCGCGATCATCGAGGAGGGGCTCAGCCGGCTCAAAGCTGAATCCGCGGATCCCGGTGCGACACGTCCGATCTGACGTGATCAGTCGCGCCGGCCGCCGTCGATGACGGTGAACAGCGGCCGCGCCTGGGTCGGCTCGACCAGCAATTCCTCCACGAGCGCGGTGGCTGCGTCGACATATTTCCGCGTCGGCTTGTCCAGCGCACGCGTTGCCTCATCGTCGAGGGCGACTTTCGCGGCCTCGACCAGCTTGCGCATCCGCGCCGCATGGTCGTCGCCCGCGGTCAGCGTCGCGCGCGCCAGCGAGCGCAGCACGAACAGTTCGCCCTCGAGGCGGAGCAGGCGATCGTTGAGCCTGGTGAGGACGGCGTTGAGGTCGGCCATTTCTGGTGCTCGTCGCGAAGGATCCATCCTGATCTAGCGGCGATCGGTGAACGGATTCCAAATGCCAAAGGCGCAATTGGGGTGATCGGGGGCGTTGCGGCATCGGCGATGTCGCCGATGTGAGATATCGTGACGTTGCGGTGCGTCGTTCGAGCGTGGTTCCCACCCCAAATAGGAGGTCGGGTGGACGTCTGGAGCCATACGCAATGCGGTCTGTCCTGGCCTTGGCCCTCTTGATTTCAACATGCGCGTCGGCTGTCGCTGGGCCGATACGTCATGTGCGTCCGCGCGACCATGTCGTGGTCCATCCGGCGGAGAACGCTCCGGCGCCGCCCGGCTGGTACAAATTTCCCGGGTGGCCACCTATTCCGCCCTCGGAGAACAGGAATCTCGATCCCTCCAATTTTGGCGGAGGTTGATCGCAGCTTCACGCCGCGGTCCGTGCGAGATAGTCGCGCGCGAAGGCGAGATACCAGTCGAGGCAGCCGGGATTGGCCATCGCCTCCTTGTTGATGACCTTCTCGACCGGCTGGCCGAGCAGCAGCTTCTTGATCGGCAGCTCCTGCTTCTTGCCCGAGAGCGTGCGCGGGATCTCGGCGACGGCGAAGATGTCGTTCGGCAGGAAGCGCCGGGACACACCGGCCTCGATCGCCTTGTTGATCCTGGCCCGCATCGCGCCGTCGAACACGACGCCCTCGCGCAGCACGACGAACAGCGGCATGTAGCTGTCGCGGCCGAGATATTCGAGGTCGATGACGAGGCTATCGAGCACCTCCGGCAACGCCTCGATCGCGGAATAGAGCTCGCTCGTGCCCATGCGCAGGCCGTGCCGGTTGATGGTGGCGTCGCTGCGGCCGTAGATGATGCAGGATCCATCAAGGTTGACCTTGAGCCAGTCGCCGTGCCGCCACACCGGTCCGCGGCCGCTGCCGTCGAAATTGTCCGGATAGGTCTCGAAATAGCTGGAGCGATAGCGGGCGCCGTCCTTGTCGTTCCAGAAATAGAGCGGCATCGAGGGCATCGGCTCGGTGCAGACGAGCTCGCCGACCTCGTCGATCACGGCATGGCCCTGCTCATTGAAGGCTTCCACCGCGGCTCCGAGCGAGCGGCACTGCATCGCGCCCGGCGTCTGTGGCAGTTCGCGATTGCCGCCGATGAAGGCGCCGGCGAAATCGGTGCCGCCGGAGATGTTGGCCCACCAGATGTCGGCCTGCGCCTTGCTGCCGTTGGTCTTCGACAGCGCCGCGAAGCGGTCGTTGAACCAACCTTGCGTGTCCGCGCTGAGCGGCGAGCCGGTCGAGCCGAGGCAGCGCAGCCGCGAGAGGTCGCCGGCCGCGGCCAGATCGATCTCAGCCTTGGCGCAACTGGCGAAGAACGCCGCGCCGGCGCCGAAGAAGGTCGCTTTCGCCCGCGCCACGAAGCGCCACAGCGTGGTCCAGTCCGGCTTGTCCCTGGCGCCCCCGGGGCTGCCGTCGAAGATGCAGCAGGTGGTGCCGTTGAGCAGGCCGCCAACTTGCGAATTCCACATGATCCAGCCGGTCGACGAGTACCAGTGATAGCGCTCGCCGAACGAGTTCTCGTGATAGGAGCAGCCGAGATCGTTGTGCAGGCCGAGCAGTGCCAGCACGACGATGACGATGCCGCCATGGCCGTGCACGATCGGTTTCGGCAGGCCGGTGGTGCCACTGGAATAGACGATCCAGAGCGGATGATCGAACGGCAGCCATTCCGGCTCGAACGCGTCGATCGCGGCGCTGGTCTTTGCGAGGATATCGGAGAGCAGGGCATCCGGGGCTGCCGGCGCGCCGGCCTCGCTGTGCAGGATGACATGCTCGACCGTGGGCAGGGAGCGACGCAGCTCGGCGACGACGTCCTTGCGGTCATGCCGCCGGCCGGCATAGGTGACGGCGTCGCAGGCGATCAGCACCTTCGGCTCGATCTGCTTGAAGCGGTCGATCACGGCGGGCGCGGCCATGTCCGGTGCGCAGACGCTCCAGACCGCGCCGAGGCTGGCGCTTGCCAGGAACGCGATGATGGTCTCGGGAATGTTGGGCAGATAAGCGGCGACACGATCGCCGGGCTTGATACCCCGCTCTTTCAGATGCAGCGCGAGCGCTGCCGCCTTGCGCCGGAGCTCGGGCCAGCTGGTTTCCGTCAGCCTGCCGTCTTCGCCGCTGCTGACGATCGCAGGCAGGCCTGCGGCATGCGCCGCCTCGACGTGCCGGAACACCTGCCGCGCGTAGTTGACCTGTGCGCCGGGAAACCAGACCGCGCCGGGCATCTTGCGCTCGGCGATCACGGCGGCAAACGGCGTCGGCGATTGCAGATCGTAATAGTCCCAGATGCTGCGCCAGAAGCCGTCGAGATCGCGCACCGACCATTGCCGCATCTCCTCGTAGTTCGCGAAGGTGAGGCCACGCTGCGCGGCGAGCCAGTTGCGATAGAGGGCGATCTGGGGAACGAAGGGTGCGGTCATTGCATGTCGGATTCTGTTGCGGGGAGGGGGAGTTTAGCGGGTGTCGTGGCGGAGCAGAAGCGTCAGTTCCTCATCCCTGCGCCACGGCAAAGCGCTCGCCGCAGAGCCCGGCCGGATTCCGCGCGCCGGCCCCGAAATGCTTGCGTTCGCATGCCCTCAAATCAAAAGCAGAAAAACAACCCCATGCACAGTAGCGCAGACATTGAAAGCATTCGCCATTTTCAGCCGCTTGCAGGCAGGCCCTTCTCGGACGTGGCCTGACGCGAACCGCTCACAGACATCGCGACTGCGCTTCGCACTGCGGCGCCCGGATTTGACACGTCGGGCAAAACACTGGCAGAATGGCATCATCGAAAAAATCGTAACACCCGCGCGGAGAAGTCCGCCGCGGGTTTTTTCATATTGGGGCAGCTGCCATGATCAGGGGATCGCGATTGTTCGCGCGCAACGCGGCTTGGCTCGCGTCACGTATTCGCAGAAAACTTCCGCGCGTTGCGTGATCGCTCCTGCGCGGTCTTCGACAAAGTCGAACCCGGCATGTACCCGGGGGCGCGAGCTATTGCCGCCTGCGCGAGACCGCGAACCGCTCGCCGAGCCTGATCAAGCTCGGCGACTGAGACTTCTTTGCCTCATCTCATTAGCCTCATTCTCAATTGGCTTCGCATACGGAGATCCGGATGTGGGGGCAGAGCGTGAGAGCTTTCGGCGCGAGGTCACCAAGCAAGATGTCCTGTCCGGTTGCCAAATCCGATCTTCGGCGCTCCAAAGCGCCAAAGATCCGATCGGTACAAATTGTCGAGGGACTCACGCGTCCTGCCGGCGCCCCAGCTTCTCAAGAACCGGGAAGATGGCCGAGGGCTCCGGGCGCTTGGTGTAGTCGGCGTTCACCTCGGCGTAGGCGATCGTGCCATCCTGCGCGATGACATAACGGGCGGGCATTGGCAGGGTCCAGCTGTCCTCGCCGTTGAACTGCGTCAGATCCGCTCCAAGCGCTTTTTGAACCTCACGTAGATAGTCCGGCAGCGTCCAGCGAACGCCGAACCGCGCGGCGATTTCTCCGCCATGGTCGCCGAGGATCGGGAACCCCAGTCCGTTCTGTCGCTGCGATTTGCGGCTATTGGGCGCCGTCTGCTGCGAGATCGCAACCAGGGTCGCGCCGCGGGACTCGATGTCCGAACGGGCGTCCTCCAGCGCGCTCAGGTCGAAGTTGCAAAACGGACACCAGGCGCCGCGATAGAACGTAACCACGAGCGGTCCTTTGGCGAGCAGCGCCTTGGAAGACACGGGATTGCCGTCCGGATCCGGAAGGGTGAACTCCGGCGCGACGTCCCCGACTTTCAGTGCGCGGCTCTGCGCACCGGATGCGATCAGTTCGTCGGTGGCCCGGTGCAGCACCTCAACTGCCGCCGGCGGCGCGAGGTTGTTGTCGAATTCGAATTTCAGCGCGTCGAGCTTGCCTTGCAGCGGCAGGCCGGATTTCGCGATCGTGGCGAGAGTTTCCTGAAGCGTCATCGTGTGTCTCCTGGTCGGTCCAGCGACATCGCTGGCGTGACGCCTGAATCAGCTATTCCCAATCATTGCAGAAGGCAGACTGTGGCGATAAAACATATTCCTAATCGGAATATATCGAGAGGCGAGATGGACCGGCTGCACGCGATGGAAGTCTTTGTCCGGGTCGTCGAGACCGGCTCGTTCTCGGCGGCCGCGCGTGATTTGCGGATGGGGCAGCCGGCTGTGTCGAAATTGGTGGCGGCCCTGGAGGATCACCTCCAGGTGCGGCTTCTGGTCCGCTCAACGCGCCAACTTCACCCCACTGAGGCGGGTCAGGCCTTTTATGAGCGTGCGCGCCGCACCTTGGCGGAGGCTGATGAGGCCGAGACTGCGGCCCGCGGGCTGGGCAAAGGGCTCGACGGACGACTGCGTGTCTGTGCGTCGGTCACCTTTGCAAGATTGCACATCGTCCCAAGGATCGGCGCGTTCCTGGACGCGCACCCCAATCTTCTCGTCGATTTCGTCATGGACGACCGCTACATTGATTTGATGGGGGAGAATATCGACGTGGCCCTTCGGGCGGGCGAGCTCCCTGATTCCAGCCTGACCGCCCGTAAACTCGCGACGTGCGAGCGATCGGTCGTGGCGAGCCCGGCCTATCTCTCGCGAATGGGCACACCATCTGCTCCGAGTGATCTGCTCGATCACACTGCAATTGTCTACACACAGGGCCTGGTAGCGGAGGAATGGCGTTTTCGTCGCGCGACTGAAGATACGTCCGTGCGTATTCCCACACGGCTCTCGTTCAGTGCGGCCGAGGGAGTCCGTGAGGCGGTGATTGCCGGTCTTGGCCTCGCGATCAGCTCGCGCTGGATGATGGAACCCGAACTCGAGAGTGGGAGCGTTGTTCGGGTGCTTAGCGAGTGGAAGCTTCCGAGCGCCGACCTGTGGGCACTCTATCCCAGCGGGAGACTGCCGACGGCGAAGGCGCGTGCCTTCGTCAACTGGTTTGAAGAGAACTTTTCAACGATCTAGCCATCAGCCAGCCGGCGCTGCCGCCACGACGGCGCAACTCACAGGACGTATTGGGTTTGAATGCATCCGAGCCTTCCGTCGGGGGCGGCAACGATTGGCTCACGAGTGTGATCAAGAGCTGTCAGCACCAATTCGGATTATCGGTAGTGGCCGGGGCAGCCTTACCACCCCGCGCCGGCCCAGCGCCGGCCGAACACCGGCGGCTTGGTCTTCACCGCCTGCCAGCCGAAGAAGTGATGCTTCCCCGACCAGGCGTGCACCTCGCCGCTGCAGATGCTGCATTTGAACTGGCCTGAATGCGGCTCGACGTGCTCTTCCCGTGTCGCGGTGTAGTTCATGCTGCAACCGGGGCAGGTGAATTCTTCGATCGTCCAGATGCTGTTGGCCATGGCACCGAAAGTGTTCTTGGGGACTTTGACCCGAAGCGTAGGTGCGAGCTTTTGCAGCCGCGTAAACCGCCCTGCAGAAATCCGGTTAATCGGCGTTAGCCAAAGCAGGCTGCCGGATGTTGCTGGATTTCCGGCCTGCAGCGGCCCGCGTGGTAAGGCGCGGGCTTGGGCGGTCTTGGCGGACCATGAGGGCCGGGTGCCGCCGTGGTCCGGCCGCTTGCGCGCCGCGCCCCCGGTCGCCTTGACGCGGGATGCGGGGCTGGCAATAACGGCTCCCCGCAAGTGCCGGAACCCGCGTCAAATGCCGCAAGGAAAGCCGTGGCCGTGAAAAGTCTCCGTCAACTCCTGACGGGAGAGGACATCATCCAGCTCGTGATCCGGCTCGGCCTGCTTGCCCTGCTGATCATCTGGACCTTCCTGATCATCCGCCCGTTCGTGCCGATCCTGGCCTGGAGCGGCGTGCTCGCGGTCGCGTTCTACCCGGCCTTCAGCTGGGTCGCCAGGATGCTTGGCGGCCGGCCCAAGACCGCCGCCGCCATCCTTACCCTGATCACGCTCGGCATCGTCATCGGTCCTGCGACCTGGCTCGGCCTCAGCGCGGTCGACGGCGTCCGTGAGCTGGCGCACCAGCTCGGCACCGGCGATCTTGCGCTGCAGTCGGCGCCGGAGCAGCTCAAATCCTGGCCGGTCGTCGGGCCCTGGTTGTTCGACCTCTGGGAGCAAGCCTACGCCAACATCCGCGCGGTGCTGCGCGAGATCGCGCCGTATCTGCAGCCGCTGGCGGGACCGCTGCTGTCGCTGGCGGGCGATGCGAGCCTCGGGACGCTGCAGTTTCTCGTCTCGGTGTTCGTGGCCGGATTCCTGTTTCCGCACGGGCCGCGGCTGGTTGCGGCCAGCCGCGGCTTCCTGTTTCGCATCGTGCCCGAGCAGACCGAGCATTTCCTGGGGCTTGCTGGCGCAACCATCCGCGCGGTGGCGCAGGGCGTGATCGGCGTCGCGATCGTGCAGGCGCTGCTGGCCGGGATCGGCTTCAAGCTCGCGGCGGTGCCGAGCGCGGGCCTGCTGGCCTTCATCGTGCTGCTGCTCTCGATCGTTCAGATCGGCGCCTTCCTGGTCCTGCTGCCCGTCATCATCTGGATCTGGACCGCCAAGGACGTCACCACGGCGCTGCTGCTCACGGTGTTTCTCGTCCTGGTCGGCTTCATCGACACCATGTTGAAGCCGCTGGTGATGGGGCGCGGCCTCACCACGCCGACCATCGTGATCTTCGTCGGCGTGATCGGCGGAACGCTCGCCCACGGCATCGTCGGCCTGTTCATCGGGCCGATCATCCTGTCGGTGGCCTGGGAGATGATGATGGCCTGGATCAGGACAGAAGACCGGGCGGGGGCGGGGAAGCCGGCAGTCGAAGGCTGATTCCTGCCGAGCAGGCCGCGATCTGCCCGCCGTGTCGAGAAGGGGTCTTGCGGCTTGTGATCAACGGGCCGCCGGAACTTGTCTATTCGACTAGACAAGTTACGATAGGACGATTCTGTTTTCCATTTACGGCAGCAATGGCGAAGTCTTCCAAGCTGGTTGCCGCGAAACGCGGCAAGGTTTTGTTGGTCAGGCGACGGTCGGACGGCCTGTGGATGTTCCCGGGCGGCCGCAAGCGCGCGCGCGAGTCCGACAAGGACTGCCTGCGCCGCGAGATCAAGGAGGAGCTGCCCAAGCTGAAGCTTGGCAGGATCAGCCTCTGGAAGGAAGTGAAGGCCAGGAACAAGCGCTCCGGCCGCAAGATGAGCGACGCGATCTTCATCGCCAAGGGTGCCAAGGGCAGGCTGGCGATCGGCGACAAGAAGGAGATCGACCGCGCCGTGTGGCAGAAGCCCCGCGGGATCCGCCTGACCCCGACCTCGCGCTATATCCGCGATCGTCTGTTTCCGAGGAAGTCACGCAGCCGGTGAACGGGGCGGCCGTTGACTTGGCAGGTAGGTACCGAGTTGCACCTTACTCGGATCGGCCCGCTGTTCGCCTGCGGCCCTCGGACGGGCGGGATGTCGCGGCCGGTGCCTCCGGGGCAGCGCGCCTCGCTGCCGCGGCCTCGCGCAGTTCCTTGCGGACCTTGCGTGCGTCGCGCATCGCGCGCTTGATGAAAGGATGTTGCGAGTCCTCGGCGAAGAACAGCACCACCTCGCAACCTGGACATTGCCTGGTATAGCCATCCTGCAATCGCCCGGCGTGGTCTCGAAACACGCCCTTGCAGCGCGTACATTGAATCTGGACGGAACTCATCGGACAACAATGATCAATGGAAATGGATCGTCAGGTGAGCCCAAAGGTCTGAAGAAAGGCTGAATGGTCAGGTGAGCCGACCCCGGTCTCGCGACCGCACGTGATCACCCCACACATGATAGGCCGCAGGCATCGCGCTTCGGTGCTGATCCGACCGCAGCTATCGCTTGAACTATTGCTTGAACTATTGCTTGAACTATTGCTTGGCCGCGATCGCATCGAGGCAGTGGTTGAGATAGTCGGTGCGATCGCGCGGCAGCACCTTCTCGAGATCCGCCTTGAGCGCGCATTCGCGCTGGCGGATCTGCTCGGCCTGCCGCTTTTCGGCCGCCTCCCGAAATTCGGGAGCGACCTTGCTCGGATCGACCAGCGGCTGCGCGCGGGCAGGGGCCATTGCAAGCAGCGCGATAGCGGCGATGAAGATGAAAATGGTGGGTCTCAAATGAGCCTCCGTAAAAAGGCTCAAGCTAACGCGCGTCGTTCGATCACACAAACAATAGACGCGGGGGGGGCCGGTCAGATGTTCTGCACGTTGGCGGTCATTGGCGCTGCCGTGTGAAGCAGTTCACAAACGCCCGGCGCGATCGCTGCTATCAAAGGGCCATTGCTCGACCAGCCGATATTTCACCAATCGACATTTATCGATCGATATTTCGAAAACGCCCCAGCGCTCCACCAGGCGCTGGGGTTTTTCACGCCAGACGTTGGAAGACCCGGAGCGTGCGCGGTTAGGCGGCCTGCTCCTCGAACGATGTGTAGACCTGGCCACCGGGATCAACGACCTGAACGTCCCAGCACCCGTCCTCGACAAGCTCCCTGGCTTTCTTGAGGGCGGCGGCCAGTGACGGCCGCTTGAGGCTGACGACTCCCGCCGTGTCGAAACCGCTGATTTCAAACATGCCGTTCCTCCCGATTTTCGTGAATCCTACACCTTCTGTGGGCGTTGTCTGCACCTTTGTGGTGCGTCGAGGCAGGCGGCCCATGATCGATTCTGTCGCACACACTCCGTATTCGACCGGAGTGGCCGGGCTTGGCGGGCGCTACGTCGCTAACGTGGAATTAAGCCGAAAAGCACACAATTTTCGACAGTTGTAAGTGAGTGCTGCGTAAAGGAGGCGTCGTGAGGACGTTCCGGCGTCGGCCTCCTTTTGCCCGCTCATTTGAGGTCAATGCCCGTGACCACGACATCAGAAGCGCAATGCCTGGTCGAACAGTTCGACCCCGCCGCACTTGCAGCGGCAGCTGCCGCACCCGACCCTGCAGTTCCGGAGGCTCCGGAACCGATCAAGCGGTCCAGCCGGACATCGATCCTGGCACTGTCGGTGTGTGCCTTGGCCATCAACGGCTCGGCGGCCATCTATACGTTGCCGTCTGATTTTTCATCGCTGAGCATCGGCAGCCTTGCGGAAATGCTTCCGCGACTGGAGGCTTACGCGCCAAAACCGGATCCGGTCATTGTCGCCTTGAAGGAGATCCAGTCGGCCCAGCAGCAGCACACCGCCTCTCTCCTCGAGAACAACCGTGTCTTGCAGCAGAATGCGGCTCGGACACAGCAGGATTCCACGGTGCTGCTCTCTCTGCGACAGAGCGTCACCGACGAACGGGTCGACGTGAAGAAGGTCTCGTCGCAACTGTCCACGCTCATCGCGAAGGTCGACTCGCTGCAAAACGTGATGGTGTCGGATGTCACGTCCTCCATCCGAAGAGCGAACGCGCGTTACGGACTGTCCGCGGCGATGCGCAAACGGATGGTTCGGCAGTCGAAATCGGCAGGGCCTGTTTCGGTCGGCGGCGCGCCGCTGAGCGTCCCGGCCACGGTGTCAGCCCCGGAAAGCTGAAGCTTGCGTCACTTCGAGGCTTGATCGATCTTGTGCCCGAGATGCCCGGTGTCGTGGTCGCGGCGCAACTGGCTTAGCGAGGTCTCGTTCAACTGGGCCAGCACTTCGCTCAGCGTCGTCGTATCCGGATAGCCGGCTGCGAACCCCTTGCCGTAGATCTTGCGCAGCGTGCCGACCAGCGTGTTGCCGTGCTTCTTGCCGATCGTGCCATCCTTGTCGCGGTGGCGGCCGTCGAGGCCCGGTTCCTTCATGTCGCTCTCCCTGGGGTTGCGTCTTGCGCGCAAGGGCAGCGTGCGCCCATTGGGGGGATTGGCAACGGCGTGGGGAGGGGGGCGGGTCAACCAAAGGGACGCCGCTTCCAGATATTTAGGTGCAGTCCAGCACTGTCACCGTAATCCCTCCTTCCAAAAAGCGCATGCGCGCTATGGATTCTCCGCCGCGATGCGCAAGTGGAGGGTGCGGCAGTCGAAGCCTGCCGGGCCGGTTTCGGTTGGCGGAGCGCCGCTGAGCGTGCCGTCGACGGCGCCGGAGAGCCGAGGATCTGGAAGCCCTCTTTCCAGAATTCGCTAATTGGCGGTGCTGCCGCTCTTGGCCTTGGAGGAATGCTTCACCGCGGGTTTTGCCGGCTTCTTGGACGCATCGTCGCCGCGGGCGGCTCCCCACGGATCAACCGCCTTCTGGTTGGGAACATTGTTGAGGGAGCGTTGATAGGCGCGCTCAGCCCGAATGTCGTCCGCCTTCTGCGACTCCGTCTTATCCGTCTGTTCGCCGTACATTGGAACATGGTCCTGCGCCAGCGCGGGGGCGGTGATCAGGCCAAGCATGACGGCGGCGGCGACCTTGCGCATCGAGAAACTCCCGGTTCGGCGACGAGCATAACATCGCGTCGATTGCGGCATCAATGCTGCGGAGCGCGAGCTGGGTATGACGATGATCCGCCTCATGGGGCGACACCTGGAATGGCGTTGACACTGCACTTAACAGGCAAGGTCCGCAGTTACCTGACGGAGGCGCGCGCTCGAATGGGACCGTTTGCAGGCAACAATCAATTCCGCGCGGCGCTACGCCTTTTGAGCGGTCTCCGCGTAGCGCGTGGGGCGCATTCGGACACCTGCTTGAGAAGACGCTCACGCTTCAAGTGACTGGCGGGGCCGGTTCGTGAGATGTATTCGAGAGCCCGCATTTCGCTTCGTAAGGGCTGCCCGAGTGCCGTTTTCGGAAGCCAAGATCTCCGACGTTCGACCTGAATTATCGATTTTGATGGTGAGCGCGCTGGGGCTCGAACCCAGGACCCCGTGATTAAAAGTCACGTGCTCTACCGGCTGAGCTACGCGCTCCCATGGCCGCTGATGGCTTTGCGATCGATCGCCATCGTCTCCGGACATTCGAGAAGCATGACTTGCCGCTGCGCTCGACTTGCGTCGCGGGGAAAACCGGCTGTTTCCGGATCATGCTTTCGGCCCGCGCTGTGTAGGGGGATGGGGCGCCGAGGTCAATAGCAGGGGCGGTTGCCGAAACTCGCGGCAGCGGCGGGGATTCGCTCGCGCCGTCCGCAGCTTAAGGGCAGATTTTCAACCCGGCTGACGGGCCGTCATCCACGCCGAACTGCGCATCCCCGTCACTTCACCTCGCGGCGAACCTCGCTCGGAACCGGCTGCGGCGTGCCGACGGGTGTCGGCAGGGCGACCGGGCGCAGGCCGATCAGCTCTGCGGTGCGGATCGCGCTGTCGCGCCAGAACTGGAACGAGTTGATGCGGCTGAAGCTCGAGGATGGCGATCGCCACCGCCGCCAGGAATGGCAGGCTCTGCAGCACCAGGACGCCGGCGAAGATGTAGATCTCGGTGATCTGCCGGAAGCTGTTGGACGCGATCAGCACGCCGGCGCCGATCAGCAGCAGGGCGCCGATCACAGCCTCCCAGAACGCCTGGAACTCGATCGACATCCGGGACAGGCCGCCCTTGGAGGTGCGCGCGAACGCGATGTGCTCGGTGATGAGGCCCTGCGCCACCGCGCGCGACACCGTCCACTGCACGCTCATCGCGGCGATCATGGCGCCCAGCATCTGGCCGGGTTTGATCGCGACGCGCGCGCGGTACATCGACAGGAAGTGCGCGAGCGAGACGATGAAGGCACCGATGATCGGCAGCGTCAGGATCTTGTCGGGGATGGCGATGTCGGCGAAGGCGACGATCGGCACCCAGATGAGATTGAGCAGCGCCACGACCACGCCGAGGCTTTCGGCGCCGAGCCAGTTCAGCCAGCCCAGGCCGTATTCGTGCTTCTGGTCGGACGTCAGCCGGCTCTTGCCGGGCAGGAATTGGCGCCAGTGCTTCTTGACGATCTGCAGGCCGCCATAGGCCCAGCGGTGACGTTGCTTCTTGAAGGCCTCGTAGGTGTCGGGAAGCAGGCCCTGGCCGTAGCGATGATTGGTGTAATGGGTGGTCCAGCCGAGTTCCTGGATCGCAAGGCCGAGGTCCGAATCCTCGCAGATGGTGTCGCTCGACCAGCCGCCGGCCATGTCCATCGCGGCCCGGCGGATCAGGCACATCGTGCCGTGCACGATGATCGCGTTGACCTCGTTGCGCTGGACCATGCCGATGTCGAAGAAGCCGGCATATTCGCCGTTCATGATGTAGTGCATGATCGACAGATCGCCGTCGCGATGTTCCTGCGGGGCCTGCACCAGGCCGACGCTCGCGTCGGCGAACGCCGGCACCAGGTCCTTCAGCCAGTCGGGATCGACGACGTAGTCGGCATCGAGGATGCCGATGATCTCGGCATCGACGGCGGTGCGGTCCATGGCGATGCGCAGCGCGCCTGCCTTGAAGCCCTGCACCTTCTCGGCGTTGATGAACTTGAAGCGTTCACCGAGCGCGCGGCAATGGTCCTGGATCGGCTGCCAGAACGCCGGATCCGGCGTGTTGTTGATAATGACGACGCATTCGTAGTTCGGATAGTTCAGCCGCGACAGCGCATCGAGCGTCTGCTTGAGCATCTCCACCGGCTCGAAATAAGCGGGAATGTGGATCGAGACCTTGGGGCAATAATTCTCGGGCACGTTCTCGACCGGCTTGTCCTTGCCGAGCAGCCGCTGCGGCGGCCGGCCGAAGGCGACCGCTGCGATCTCATCGATTCGCGCCATCGCAATGAGGACGAGCGGGACAAGCAGGATCATGCCGAGCGTCAGGGCAAAGGCGGAGCCGAAGATGAAATAGTGCCCGTTCCAGAACGCGAACACGGTCGCCGCCCAGGCGCCGACGCCGTTGGCCGTCGCGGACAGCAGGAATGCCTGCCGCGCGGTCGGCTGCTGGATCCGCAGGATCGGCAGCGACAACAGGATGCCGACCAGCAGCGCGATTCCCATCAGCTTCCAATAGTCGGGATTCTCGACCGGGCCGGTCCAGGCGAACTTCGGCTCGCGGCTGGCGTTGAGGATGCCCCAGTAGGGACCGACGCCGCCTTCGAAGTATTTCCAGGGCTGATCGATGGCTTCGACGATGTTGTATTCCATGCCAATGGCTTCGGCGCGGCTGACGAAGTTGCGCAAGGTCAGCGCCTGCTGGAACGGACCCGGATCGGCGTTGCGCAGATTGTAGCCGGCACTCGGCCAGCCGAACTCGGCGATCACGATGCGCTTGCCGGGGAACAGGTTGCGCAGCAGATTGTAACGGTCCACGGCCTGGTCGACGGCCTGATCCGAGCGGAAGTTTTCCCAGTAGGGCAGCACGTGGGCGGCGATGAAATCGACATTGGAGCCGAGGTCGGGATTATCGCGCCAGATGTTCCAGATCTCGCCGGTCGTGACGGGCACGCGGACCGCGCCCTTGACCTTCTTGATCATGTCGATGAGGTCTTCGATCTTCTGCTCGCCGCGATAGATCACCTCGTTGCCGACGACGACGCCGTTGACGTTGCTGTTCTTGCGGGCGAGCTCGATCGCGGCCTTGATCTCGCGCTCGTTGCGATCCGGGTCCTTGTCGATCCAGGCGCCGACCGTGACCTTGATGCCGAATTCGGCGGCGATTGGCGGCACCAGCTCGTTGCCTTCCGTCGCCGAGTAGGAGCGGATGGCACGCGTGATGGTGGAGAGCTTTTTCATGTCGGCGCAGATCTTGTCGGGATCGACGTTGTTGTCGACGACATGGCCGGGTTCGAACGGAGTGTAGGAGAGGCTCGGCAGCAAGCCCTTGAAGTCCGGCGCGGGTTCCTTGTCGCGCAGGACTCCCCAGATGCCCGCGTGGAGCGCGGTCACGAGCAACAGAACGGCGGCGACAACGCGCATCGCGGCTAAACCAAAAGGGGCTGGGGTGGCAGGGAAGCGGATCCGACCCCGAGATCCGACCGAGTCCGCGGCAAATGGAGCATACCTCTGCCGCGCCGTTTCACAACTGCCATGGCCTCATGACGGTATGAGGGCATGGCTCCTTGCAAACGCGCGGCAGTGCCGACGATAGCTATCGCCGATCGTTCATGAACGGCGGCTGAAACGATCGCGGCTATTTTGGGGGCGCCGGTGTCGGGCTTGCCGCGGGCGAGGGGCTGGCGGCCGGCTGCGGCTGTGCGCTGCCCGACGTCGGCGCGGCCGGCTGGGAAGCTGCGGCCGCAGCCTGCTGCGGCTGGGAGGCCGGGTTGATCCAGCAGGCGTGCACACGGCTGTCCAGGGTCTCGGCGACCTTGGGATCGATCTGGCCGCCGAAGCGGGTCAGGCAGCGGAACGCCGCCTGGATGTGGCCGCCGGGGCAGCCGAAGCGGTCGTAGAGGTCGAGATGGCGGAACGCGGTATCGAGGTCGTCGCGCCACATCAGCCGCACCACGCGCCGGCCGAGCCAGACGCATTCGGGATTGCCGGCCGGGCCGTTGATGACCTGGGCGGCTTCGGCGAACTCGTCGGTGCGGCGCTGGTTCTGGGCGGCGTCCTTGGCGGCGGCGGCGTCGGCGGGCTGGGCGGCGGCCTTGCCTTGGTCGGGGGCAGGCGTCCCGCTCTGGGCGGAAGCGCCGCCGAGACTGACCATCACGACCAGCGAGGAGGCGGCCAACTGCCGCACGACCGCATTTCGAAACTGACGCACCCGTTGCCGCATGAATTCCCCGATATCTCCGCTGACCGCCCGCGTCAGGACCCCCGCGGACGCGTCGGTGATGGCGTCCAAATGGGTCTCCAATGGGGCGGAAAAGTCCCGCAAAATCCCATGACCTGTATTTCGAATTTTGTCCAGCAAAGTCACGCTCCTAGGCCTTGGTCGAACAGCCGCAGCCGAATTCACCGGGGGAGGAGCGGATCCGGTCGCCCGTTACCCCCTTGGCAGATGGCGTGCGAGCAGGTAATCGACGGCGCTTCGCGGAGGATGGAACCGATTTCACTTCGTACGCCACTGGCGCTTCTGCTCGTCTCACTGGGCGCGATTGCCGCCGCGTGGTGGTGGCTTGCCACACCGATCACGCTCGCGCGCGCACCGATCGATCCCAGCGACAAGGTTCAATGCGTCTCCTATGCGCCGTTCCGCGGCGAGCAGTCGCCGCTCAACGCATGGACCCATATCGAGGCCGACCAGATCGAGCAGGATCTGCGCCAGCTGAAGGAGATCACCGACTGCGTCCGCACCTATTCGATGGAGAACGGGCTCGACCAGGTGCCTGCGATCGCGGCGCGGATCGGCGGATTGAAGGTGCTCCAGGGCATCTGGCTCTCCAGCAACCGCAGCAAGAATTTCGAGCAGGCCGCGCTCGCGGTCCGCCTCTCCAAGGATTTCCCCGGAATCATCACCAGCATCATCGTCGGCAACGAGGTGCTGCTGCGCGGCGAGATGACGACGGCGGACCTCGTCTCCATCATCCGCTCGGTGAAGGCGCAGGTCAGCGTGCCCGTGACCTATGCCGATGTCTGGGAGTACTGGCTGAAGAACCGCGAGATCTATGACGCCGTCGATTTCGTCACGATCCACATCCTGCCCTATTGGGAGGATGTTCCGGTGAAGGCGAAATTCGCCGCCGCCCATGTCGAGGCGATCCGCGAGCGGATGGCGGTGGCATTTCCGGGCAAGGAAATCCTGATCGGCGAAACCGGCTGGCCGAGCGAAGGCCGTATGCGCGAGGGGCGCTGCCGTCGCGCACTAATCAGGCCCGCGTGGTCTCGGAAATCCTCGGCCTGGCGAAAGCGCTGAAGTTCCGCGTCAACCTGATCGAGTCCTACGACCAGCCGTGGAAGCGCCAGCTGGAAGGCACCGTCGGCGGCTATTGGGGCCTCTACGACTCGGTTCGCCGCAACCTGAAATATCCGCCGGGCCAACCGATCAGCAATTTCCCGTACTGGAAATGGTACATGGGCGCCGGCATGGGCCTGTGCGTGCTGGTGTTCGCCGTCGCGGGTCTGACGATGCGGCGGCGGCCCTGGACGCCGCGGCTCTCGGCCTGGCTCGGTGTCGCCGTCTCGGCGACGTCGGCGGGCATCCTGCTCGGGGTCGGCGCCGACAAGATGTACTATGAGAGCTACGGCTGGGCGGGCTGGCTGCATTGGGGCGCGCTGCTGCTGGCCGGCATCCTGTCGCCGATCTTCTGCGCGCAGGCGATGGTGATCGGCCGCAGCCTTCCGACTTTCCTCGATCTGCTCGGGCCGCGCGAGGGTCGCAAATGGTCGAAGCTGACCGCCGTGCTCGGCCTGACGCTGGCGGTGACCGCGGTGATCGCGGCGCAGACCGCGCTCGCCTTCGTGTTCGACCCGCGCTACCACGACTTCCCCTACGCATCGCTGACGATGGCCGTGGTGCCGTTCGCGCTGCTCACGCTGAACCGGCCGCAGATCGGCCAGCGCCCGATCGCGGAGTCCGTGTTTGCCGGGGTGCTCGCGCTGTCGGCAGTCTATGTGCTCTTCAACGAGGGCCGCGACAACTGGCAGTCGCTGTGGACCTGCGCGATCTGTCTCTTGTTCGCGCTCACGCTGTGGCGGGCGCGGGCCGAGCAAATCCAAGAATGAAGAGGCCGATCGCAAGGCCCGCCAGCACCACGTTGTAGAGCACGATGCCGAGACCGGCGGCGATGATGCCGACGGTGAGCAGCACGATCGACGGCCGCATCAGGTTGAGCGTCGCCACCACCAGCGCGACAATGCCGAACACCGAATTCTTGAACAGCACCGTCGAGACCGAGCGCGCCTTGCAGATCATCGTCTGCAGGCCGGCGTCGCAGGCCAGCCCAACCTGCGAGTTTTCGATTCCGAGATAGCGCAGGTAAAGCGCATAGCCGACCGAAGCGAAGCCGACGACGATCAGGAACTGCACCTGGTAGGGCGTGAGGCGGAAGGGCTTTTTGTCATGGGCGCAATATGGTCGGGATGGCCGGAGGGGGCAACAGGAGAGAGAGCTTTTTCCGCGCGCGCACGAAAGACGTTCAGCCGATTGCACTGATGGATGAAAGGGCGTTGGGAGCGCCTACCGCCTGAAGAACGACGACAGCGTCGAACCCGCCGACGCTTCCGGCTTGGGAGGTGCGGCTGGCTGTGCCACGGGCGCAGGCGCGGGCTCTTCGCGCTTCGACGAGCGCTTGGAGGAATAGCCGCGGTGGCGCTTGTCCGGCTTGGCGGCGGGGGCGGGCGCCGGGGCGGTCTCGGCCTGCGGCGCCGCGTCCTGGTTCTTGTCCGCGTTCTTGTCCTGAACCCTGTCCTGCGTCTTCTCCTGTGTCTTGTCCGAGCCGCGCAGCGACAGGCGCTGGCCGTCGAACACGGTGGTCTCGCAGTGACGGTCGTTCTCGGCAAGGCCCGCGCAGAGCTTCGCGGCCGCGGCGGCGTTGACGAGCGGGCCGGCCCCGAGGCGCAGCTGCATGCCGAGGCCGGTGGTGCCTTCCTTGATCATGATGATCGGCCGCAGCGCGGCGATCTCCGGATTGGATTTGGTCAGGCCGCGCCAGAGCGCACGCAGGCCGTCGATCGAATTGGCGCCGCCGAGGTCGATCGCAAAGCGCGTCTGCTGAACTGAGATCGCCGGTGACTCGGTCTCGGCTGCTTCGGACGGCTTGGCTGCTGCGGCCGCGACTTCAGTCGAGGCGGGCACCGGCTCGGGCTTCTTCTCGACCGACTTCTCGTTTGGATCGGGCTGAACCAGTCTGGATGCGGCGGGATCAGGCGGCGCCATCATCGACTTGGAGGGCACCAGCGGAAGCATCGGCAGGGCCGACGTCGTTGCCGGGGCCTGCGATACGAGCGACGCGGCAGAAGCGGTTTGCGGCGGCGGGCTCGACGGCTCCTTTGCAGCCTCCTTGACGCTGTCCTTTGCCGGCTCCTTCGATGCGCGCGGCTTGTCGGTGGACGGCGCCGGCATCGAGGCGACCGGCGCGACGCTGGGCGCTGCAGGCGCGGACTGCGCATCAGGTGCCGGCGTGTCCTGCGGCTTCGCGACCTGCTTGGCGATGGCACCGGTGACGGAATCGAGCCCTTGCTCCAGTACGGTGACGCGCGAATAGAGCCGGTCGCGATCGGTGTTCAGGGTCTCGATGGCGGAGGCGAGGCGGCGGGCCTCGTTCTGGCTATCCTTGGTCAGCGCCTGGAGCCGGTCGGCCTGGCGCGCCAGATCGGCGGCCGCGATCTGCTCACGGTGCCAGCCGAGCTGGGCCTGGTTGGACATGACCGCGACGGTGATCGCGACGATGGCGGCAAAGCTCCACGAGCCCAGCCGCCACATCGTGCGGCGGTCGAACTCGTTTTCCTCGGCCAGGAATCCGGAGAACAGCCCGCCGGTCTCCTTGTCGCCGAAGGCGTCCGCCAATGGGTCGGAATCCTTTGCCATGAACGTTTAGTGCCCAGCCCCGAACAGCTTCCCCGAATCAATCAGGGAACATTAACAGGAAAAGCGTGTCGCACTTGAATTCCGGGCGTTTGCGGGGGTAGCAAGGCAAGCAGCTCATGACGCCGCTGGCCCCGCCGCCCATTGATTCGGCCGCATCTGACAGGATTTCGATGACCGTCCGCTCCAGCCTCACGATCGTGCTCGCCGCCGGTGAAGGCACGCGCATGCGCTCCCAACTGCCGAAAGTGCTGCATCCGGTCGCCCACCAGACGCTGCTCGCGCATGTGCTCGCCGCAGCACCGAAGGGAACCGGCACCTCGCTCGCCGTCGTGATCGGCCCCGACCATCAGGCTGTCGCGGATGAGGCGAGGCGCATCCGGCCGGACGCGCTGACCTTCGTGCAGAGCGAGCGCCTCGGCACCGCGCATGCGGTGCTGGCGGCGCGAGAGGCCATCGCGCGCGGCGTCGACGATCTGCTGATCGCGTTCGGCGACACGCCGCTGATCTCGGCCGAGACCTTTGCGCGGCTGCGCGTGCCGCTCGCCGGAGGTGCTGCGATTGCCGCGCTCGGCTTTCGCGCCGCCGATCCCACCGGCTACGGCCGCTTCATCGTCGAGGGCGATCGCCTGGTCGCGATCCGCGAGCAGGCCGATGCCAGCGCCGAGGAGCGCAAGATCGATCTGTGCAATGCTGGCGTGATGGCGATCGACGGCCGCCGCGCGCTGGCGATCCTCGACAAGATCGGCAATGCCAATTCAAAGGGCGAATATTATCTGACGGATGCGGTCGGCATCGTCCGCGAACAGGGGTGGGAGTCCGTGGTGATCGAGACCGGCGAGGACGAGGTGCGGGGCATCAACACCAAGGCGCAGCTCGCCGAGGCGGAAGGCGTGATGCAGGCGCGGCTGCGCACGGCCGCGATGGAAGCCGGCGTGACGCTGATCGCGCCCGAGACGGTTTATCTGTCCGCCGACACAGTGTTCGGCAAGGACGTGACGATCGAGCCGTTCGTGGTGATCGGCCCCGGCGTGTCGATCGCCGACGGCAGCGTGATCCATTCCTTTTCGCACATCGTGCAGACTACGCTCGGCAAGAACGTCTCGATCGGACCTTATGCGCGCTTGCGGCCCGGCACCTCGCTCGGCGACGGCGCGCGGATCGGCAATTTCGTGGAGACCAAGGCGGCGACGCTGGAGGCCGGCGTCAAGGTCAACCATCTCTCCTACATCGGCGATGCCACCGTTGGCGCCAATTCCAACATCGGCGCCGGCACCATCACCTGCAACTACGACGGCTTCAAGAAGCACAAGACCATCATCGGACAGGGCGCCTTCGTCGGCACCAACTCCTCGCTGGTGGCACCTGTCAGAATCGGCAACGGGGCCTATATCGGCTCCGGCTCGGTGATCACGCGCGACGTGCCCGACGATGCGATGGCGCTTGAGCGCAACCCGCAGACCATCAGGGAAGGCGGCGCCGCGCGTTATCGTGAAATGAAGACGAGCGGCAAGAAGCCGGAGAAGTGAGCGGCCGAGCCTCAGCCATTCCTCCGTATCGTTAGGGCGGCGCGCTCGTGGACCAGGACACCTATATATTCGACTTTTTTGTCCAGCACGTCATCACGCCGCCGGGACGATGGGTGCTGGAACAGATCGGCGTACGCCACCCGCAAGAACACGAATTGGCATCCTTGTTCATCGGAATAGCGTTCTGGGCCGTCGCTGTTTTCCTGGGGTTTGCCCTGGTGCTGGGGTGGTGAGGTTCGCTAGTCGTCGTCGGCGACGTCCGAGAACATCGCGCGGTTCAAGCGCCAGCCGCGCCCTCTGGCGCGCTTGACCGGTTCGCCGGCAGCCTGGGTGACGAGGACAGCCTTGCTTTCCTTGCCTCGCTCCATGCTGCGCTGAGGCGGCGGCCAATGGGCCAGATGCGTGCCGGTGGTTTCGCTGGCGCGCACCATTGTCGATGATAGACCTTTGCGGTCGGATGAGCCTTTCATGGCGATATCTCCCAGAGAGGGAATCGTTGGTCAAATTCATTGACAAGGCGTTAATCGATGCGTCTCGTCGCCGGCCAATTCGACGCAGGTGAAACTGGCTCGATCTGGCGCTGTCTCAATCAGCAATAATTATTGAGTATCTGGTTCGTTACGAACTTCGCTAAAAACCGAGCGCGTCGTTTAGGCGATTTTTCGACGATTTGGGGGATATTGATCCGCATGTGCGGGATTGTCGGCATTCTCGGGCGCGAGCCGGTTGCAGAGCAATTGGTGGATCTCGCTCAAACGTCTTGAATATCGCGGCTATGACTCCGCGGGCGTCGCCACGCTCGAGGGCAAGCATCTCGAGCGCCGCCGCGCCGAGGGCAAGCTGAAGAATCTGGAGAAGCGGCTCGAAGCCGAGCCGCTCAAGGGCACGACCGGCATCGGTCATACCCGCTGGGCCACCCACGGCAAGCCCACCGTCAACAACGCCCACCCGCACGCGACCGAACGTGTTGCCGTCGTTCATAACGGCATCATCGAGAACTTCCGCGAACTGCGCGAGGAGCTCGAGAAGAAGGGCACGGTCTTCCACACCCAGACCGACACCGAGATCGTGCTGCATCTCGTCGACGATCTGCTGACGCGCGGCAACAAGCCGGTCGAGGCGGTGAAGCTGACGCTGGCGCGGCTGCGCGGCGCCTTCGCGCTCGGCTTCATCTTCGCCGGCGAGGACGATCTGATGATCGGCGCCCGCAACGGTCCGCCGCTGGCAATCGGCTATGGCGACGGCGAGATGTATCTCGGCTCCGACGCCATCGCGCTCGGACCGTTCACCGACACGATCAGCTATCTCGAGGACGGCGACTGGGTCGTGCTGACCCACAAGAGCGCGACGATCTTCGACAAGGACGGCAATGCCGTCCAGCGCGAGAAGATCAAGCACGCCGCCTCGACCTCGCTGGTCGACAAGGCCAATTACCGCCACTTCATGGCCAAGGAAATCCACGAGCAGCCGGAAGTCGTCGGCCACACCCTGGCGCGCTATGTCGACATGGCGACCGAGCGCGTCGCGCTGCCGGTGAAGCTGCCGTTCGACTTCAAGAACATCCAGCGCATCAACATCACGGCGTGCGGCACCGCCAGCTATGCCGGCTTCGTCGCGAAATATTGGTTCGAACGCTTTGCGCGCGTGCCGGTCGAGGTCGATGTGGCCTCCGAATTCCGCTATCGCGAGGCGCCGCTGCGCAAAGGCGATCTGGCCATCTTCATCTCGCAATCGGGCGAGACCGCCGACACGCTGGCCGCGCTGCGCTATGCCAAGGCCGAAGGCGTGCACACGATCGCCGTCGTCAACGTGCCGACCTCGACCATCGCGCGCGAGAGCGAGACCGTGCTGCAGACGCTGGCCGGCCCCGAGATCGGCGTCGCCTCCACCAAGGCCTTCACCTGCCAGCTCATGGTGCTGGCAAACCTCGCGATCGCGGCCGGCAAGGCCCGCGGCGAGCTCTCCGACGAGGACGAAACCAAGCTGGTTCATGGCCTCGTCGAGATCCCGCGCCTGATGTCGGATGCGCTCACCACCGAGCTGCAGATCGAGAAGCTGGCGCGCGAGATCGCAAAATCGCGCGACGTGCTCTATCTCGGCCGCGGCACCAGCTTCCCGCTGGCGCTTGAAGGCGCGCTGAAGCTGAAGGAGATATCTTACATTCACGCCGAGGGCTACGCCGCCGGCGAGCTCAAGCACGGCCCGATCGCGCTGATCGACGAGACCATGCCGGTCGTCGTGATCGCGCCCTACGACCGGGTGTTCGAGAAAACCGTCTCCAACATGCAGGAGGTGGCCGCGCGCGGCGGCAAGATCATCCTGATGACCGACGCCAAGGGCGCGGAGGAGGCGACGGTGGAATCCCTCGTCACCATCATCATGCCCGACATGGCCGCGGCGTTCACGCCGATGGTCTATGCCGTCCCGGTGCAGCTGCTCGCCTACCATACGGCTGTCATCATGGGCACCGACGTCGACCAGCCGCGCAACCTCGCGAAATCGGTGACCGTGGAATAGGCAGAAGGGATCCGGCCGGAACGCTAGGTGGTCTTCAAAAACCTGCTAGAAGACCCTAGCTTGACTGCAGCGACCGACCTGGAACCCGAATGACCGCCCGCGACGACACGCCTGCGCCGCTTGATCCCGCGCCCGAACCGCATACCGGCCTGATGGGCCGATTCCGCAATTACTTCCTGACCGGCCTCATTGTGACGGGGCCGATCGCGATCACCTTTTATCTGGTCTGGTGGTTCGTCACCTGGGTTGACGGCGTGGTGCGGCCGTTCGTGCCGCTGGCCTATCGGCCGGAAACCTATCTGCCTTACGTCATTCCCGGCTGGGGACTGATTGTCGCATTCTTCACGCTGACACTGGTCGGATTCCTCGCCGCCAATCTGATCGGCCGGACGCTGGTCGATCTTGGCGAGACCTTCCTCGGCCGGATTCCGGCGGTCCGCGCCATCTATCGCGGCCTGAAGCAGGTGTTCGAGACGCTGTTCTCGGGCAAGGGCTCGAGCTTTCGCAAAGTGGGTCTGGTCGAGTTTCCCTCGCCGGGCATGTGGTCGATCGTGTTGATCTCGCAATCGCCGAACGAGGAGGTCGCGCGCAGCCTGCCGGGGCAGGAGGAGCATGTCTCGGTGTTTCTGCCGTGCTCACCGAACCCGACCACGGGCTTCTTTTTCTACGTGCCCAAAAGCAAGATCGTCGAGGTCGAGATGAGCACCGAGGATGCCGCGACGCTGATCATGTCGGCCGGCGTGGTGCAGCCGGGCGCGGCGCCCGACCCGAAGAAAGCGGCGGCGCTGGCGGGCATGGCGAATGCCGCGCGCATTGCCAATGCCTCCGCGCTGCAGCCCGAGCCTGCGAAGGCGGAATAAGGCCATTCCCGCGCGGGGTGGCGGTCGGTCACGCAGGCGTTCGCATCCTCTGCTAGTGTTCCGGTTGAATTGAGCGCCTCGCTCGGAATTCGACCTGGAGTGCACGATGTCCAAAACCATTGCGATCCTCGCGCCCGGCGCCATGGGCAGCGCGGTGGCCCGCCGGCTCGGCGAGAACGGCGCGCGCGTGCTGACGTCGTTGAAGGGGCGGAGCGAGGCGACGCAAAAGCGCGCGGCGGATGCGGGCATGATCGGCGTCGAGGACGACGCGATCGCGGAGGCCGACATCATCCTTTCGATCGTGCCGCCAGGCGAGGCGGTTGCGCTGGCCGAGCGGCTGGCGGCACTGGTCATCCGGCGCGAGAAGAAGCCGGTCGTGGTCGATTGCAATGCCGTCAATGTCGACACCGTGCAGCGGATCGAGGAGATCATCGGGTCGGCGCAGGCTCCGTTCGTCGACGGCGGCATCATCGGCTTCCCGCCACAGCCCGGGGCTAAGAGCCCGGCGTTCTACCTGTCGGGCGAGCACGCTGGCGACGTTGCGGTGCTGAAGGATTTCGGTCTCGACGTTCGGATCGTCGCGGGGCCGGTCGGCGCGGCCTCCGCGCTCAAGATGTCCTACGCCGGCATCGTCAAGGGCCTCGCCGGCATCGGCTCGGCCATGGTGGTCGCGGCCACGAAGGCGGGCGCCGCAGACGCGCTACGCGACGAACTCGCGCTGAGCCAGCCCGCCGTTCTGGCCCGGCTCGAAGTGGCGCTGCCGGACATGATCCCGAAGGCCTATCGCTGGGTCGCGGAGATGCGGGAGATTTCCGGCTTCCTCGGCCCCGATCATCCCGCCAGCCAGATCTACGACGGATTTGCGCGCTGGTTCGAACATCTCGCTGACGACGCGAAAGGCGAGGCGGTGGAGACGGAGTTGATGAAGGCATTCGCCGCGGGGATCGCGCGAAAGAAGAACTGATGGTCAGGCGACCACTCACTGTGCCCTGAAATCGAGTCCCGCCGCGGGGAAGAGGTAAGCTTCCAAGCAGGGTCCATCCACTCGTCATTGCGAGCGCAGCGAAGCAATCCAGAGTCTTGCCACGGAGGGAGTCTGGATTGCTTCGCTGCGCTCGCAATGACGGGGAGGAGACGTCGCGGGTGCCATCTGTTATTGTTTTTGCTGAAGCGGAATGGGAGTTTGAATGAGACTGCTCGTGATCGGCGCGGGAGCGCTTGGAGGCTATTACGGCGCTCGCGTGGTCAGGGCCGGCGGCGACGTGACCTTCCTTGTTCGCGCGAAGCGCGCCGAGCAACTGCGCCGGGATGGGTTGCGGGTCGTGAGCCCGCATGGCGACTTTGCCGTGCAGCCGAAACTCGTCGTGGCTGACGATCTCAAGGAAACGTTCGACGTCGTGCTCGTCGGCGTGAAAGCTTATTCGCTCGACGACGCCATGAGCCAGTTTGCGCCGGCGGTCGGTTCCAGCACGATGATCCTGCCGATCCTCAACGGGCTGAAGCATATCGACGCCCTGACCGCGCGGTTCGGCGCCGCCCGCGTCCTCGGCGGGCTCGCGAATGTCAGCGCCGGGCTCGATGCGGAGGGGCGCGTCGTTCAATTCATGGCCAATCAGACCATTGTCTTCGGCGAGATCGATGGTTCGCTGAGCGAGCGTGCGCTCGCGCTGGAGACACTGCTCCACGTCCCCGGGATCGACGTGCGCGCCAGCGAAGCGATCATGCAGGACATGTGGGAGAAGTTCGTCCAGCTCTCAACGCTCGCCGGCATCACCTGCCTGATGCGCGCGAGCATCGGCGACATCCTGGCTGTGCCTGATGGTGAGCAGTCGATTTTCCGCCTGTTTGCCGAATGCTGCGCCGTCGCGACGGCTTCGGGATTCGCGCCGCGCGCGCCGTTCATCGAGTTCGATCGAAAACTCTTCACCACCCTGGACTCGCCGCTCAAGGCCTCGATGCTGCGCGATATCGAGCGCGGTTCGATCACGGAGGCGGAGCACATCCTCGGTGATATGGCCAACCGGGCCCGTGCGCTCGGCATCGACACGCCGCTGCTGGATCTGGCGCGCGCGCATGTGGCGGCCTACGAGGTCGGGCGCCGAAGAGCTGCAGGCTAGCCGGCTCCGATCAGCGGGATCGCCTCGTCCCGCTCGTAGAGATAGAGCAGGCAGCGCAGCGCCTCGCCGCGCTCGCCCTTGAGCTTCGGATCGTCCTTGAGGATCCGCAGCGCCTCGTCTCTCGCCTGGGTTATGAGCTGGCCGTGGATCTCGGGGCGCGCGATACGGTAGCCGGGCAGGCCGCTCTGGCGCACGCCGAGCACGTCGCCTTCGCCGCGCAGCTTCAAATCTTCCTCGGCGATGCGAAAACCGTCGGTGGTCTCGCGGATCACCTTCAGCCGCGCCTTCGACATTTCGCCGAGCGGCTCGGAGTAGAGCAGCAGGCATGTCGAGGCTTCCGAGCCGCGTCCGATCCGGCCGCGCAGCTGATGCAGCTGGGCAAGGCCGAAGCGTTCGGCGTTCTCGATCAGCATGATGGTGGCGGCCGGCACGTCGACGCCGACCTCGACCACGGTGGTCGCAACCAGCAGGCCGATCTCATGGGCGGCGAACTGGCCCATGACGCGGTCTTTTTCCGTGCCCTTCATCTGGCCGTGCACGAGCCCGACACGATCGCCGAAGCGCTTCTGCAGGTTCTCGAAGCGCTTGGTTGCGTTGGTGAGGTGCTCGGTGCCCTCGGCCTCGGATTCCTCGACCAGCGGACAGATCCAGTAGACCAGCTTGCCCGCCTCTAATGCGCGGCCGATGCTGTCGGTGACCTCGCCGAGGCGGCTCATCGAGATGGTGCGGGTCTCGATCGGCTGGCGGCCGGCGGGCTTTTCGCGCAGCTCAGAGATGTCCATGTCGCCGAAATAGGTCAGCACCAGCGTGCGCGGGATCGGGGTTGCGCTCAGCACCAGCACGTCGACCGCTTCGCCTTTCGACGTCAGCGCGAGGCGCTCGCGCACGCCGAAACGGTGCTGCTCGTCGACGATGGCGAGCGCGAGATCATGGAAGATCACGTCGTCCTGGATCAGCGCGTGCGTGCCGACGAGGAGGTCGATCTCGCCGTCGGCCAGCTGCGCGATGATCTCGCGCCGCTCCTTGCCCTTTTCGCGGCCGGTGAGGATCGCGACCCGCATCCCCGCGCGCTCCGCGAGCGGCGCGATGGTCTTGATGTGCTGGCGCGCCAGGATTTCGGTCGGCGCCATCAGCGCGGCTTGCTTGCCGACCTCCGTGACGGCGGCGGCAGCGAGCAGCGCCACCACGGTCTTGCCGGAGCCGACGTCGCCCTGCAGCAGCCGCAGCATGCGCACAGGCTGCTGCAGATCATTGGCGATCGCCGCGGCCGCTTCGCGCTGGGACAGCGTCAGCGCATAGGGCAGGCCATCGATGATCTTGTTGCGGAGGTGCCCGTCGCCGGCGTTGCGTACGCCGGCCGGGCGGCGCAGCTGCGCGCGGATCAACGCGAGCGCGAGCTGGCCGGCGAGCAGCTCGTCGAAAGCGAGGCGGGACCAGTAGGGCTTTTCGGGCAGGATGTCCGTAAGCTCGACTGGCTGATGCACGCGATTGAGCGCTTCCGTGATCGACGGGAAGCTGCAGCGGCGCATCACCTCCGGGCTGATCCATTCGGGGAGGGCCGGCAGCTTCAGAAGCGCCTGGCCGACTGCGCGGCGGAGCGAGCCGAGCGCGAGGCCTTCGGTCAGGGGATAGACGGGGTCGATGCCCGAGAGCTTCGAGATCGCCTCTTCGTCCAGCACGCGATCGGGATGCACGATCTGCGGAATGCCGTCATACGTCTGCAGCGTACCGGAGACGTAGCGCTTCTCGCCGACAGGCAGCAGCTTTTCGACATAGCCGGGCTTGGCGCGGAAGAAGGTCAGCACGACATCGCCGGTGTCGTCGCTGGCATAGACCAGGTAGGGCGCGCGCGCGTTGCGCGGCGGGGGCGGGCGGTGACGGTCGACGGTCACCTCCAGCGTCACCATGGTTCCCTGGACGGCATCGCGAATCTTCGGCCGTGCCCGGCGGTCGATGACCTGGCTCGGCAGATGCAGCAGCAGGTCGACCAGCCGCGGCGTCTCGTTGCGGCTGAGCAGGTACTGCAGCAGCTTGTCCTGCTTCGGACCGACGCCGGGCAGGCTGGTCACGGGAGCAAACAATGGATTGAGCAGGCTGGGGCGCATTCCATCTTTTCAATGACTGGGGATCGCCGGGTCAAGTCCGGCCGTGATGGTCCCCGAACATTTGCAATAACAAAGGGCTGACACGACCGGTTCGAGTGGCTATATCACCCCGGCCCGGCACGTCCGGGCTTTCGGCGTTTGACTGGATCCGAGACATGACGGGAACGACACGATCGAGCAACGGGCTGGACGACCGCCGCAAGCGGCTTCTGTTCCGCTGCTGGCACCGCGGCACGCGCGAGATGGACCTGATCCTCGGCCGTTTCGCCGACGCCGAGATCGGCAACCTGTCCGAGGCTGAATTGACCGAGCTCGAGACCCTGCTCGAGGAGTCCGATCCCGATCTGTATGCCGCCATCACCGGCGACAAGGTGCTGCCGGCTGTTGCCAATCTAACGCTGTTTGCCCGCATCAAGGCGTTTCCGATCACGGACGGCAATCTATGAAACCTGGCTTGAAGTCTCCGGCCGAGTTGCTCACGCCCGGCCGGGCGCTGACGCTTGCCAATGTCGCCGAAGGCGCCGAGGGCCTCGTCATCTCCGATCTCGCGCGCGCCATCGCGGCGCGGCCGAAGAAACCGGCGGTCAGCCTTGCGGTCGTCTGTCGCGACGGCGCGCGCATGCAGCAGCTCGAACGGGCGCTACAATTCTTCGCGCCCGATCTGCCGGTGCTGCAGTTCCCGGCCTGGGACTGCCAGCCCTACGACCGCGTCTCGCCGCATGGCGGTATCCTGGCGCAGCGCCTGACCACGCTGGCGCGGCTGGCGCCCCTGACCGGCAGCGACAAGCCGCTGATCGTGCTCACCACGGTGAACGCCATCGTGCAGCGCGTGCCCGCGCGCGAGCTCGTCGCGGCGCAGGCGCTGTCGGTCGCGCCCGGCAATGTGGTGCCGATGGACACCATCGTCGCCTGGCTCGAGCATAACGGCTACAACCGTTCGTCGACCGTGCGCGAGCCCGGCGAATATGCCGTGCGCGGCGGCATCCTCGATTTGTTTCCGGCCGGCCTCGACCAGCCCGTGCGCTTCGACTTCTTCGGCGACAGCCTGGAATCGATCCGCACCTTCGACGCCGAGACCCAGCGCACGCTGCTCGACATGCGCGCGCTCGATCTGGTGCCGGTCTCCGAGTTTCAGCTCGTCACCGACACCATTCGCCGCTTTCGCATGGGCTATGTCGCCGAGTTCGGCGCGCCCGAGCGCGACGATGCGTTGTACGAGGCCGTCAGCGAAGGCCGCCGCCATCCCGGCATGGAGCACTGGCTGCCGCTGTTCCAGGACCGGATGGATACGCTGTTCGACTATCTGCAAGGGGCGGCCGTCGCGATCGAGCCGCAGGCCGAGGACGCCGTTCGCGAGCGCTTCAAGCAGATCGCCGACTACTACCAGGCCCGGCGCGAGGCGATGGAGCATCCCGGCGGCGGCGCGATCTACAAGCCGCTGCCCCCCGACAGGCTCTATTTGACCGAGGATGAGTGGACCAAGCGCCTCGGCGACATCCCGCTGGCGCGGCTGACGCAATTTTCAGTGCCGGCTGATGGCAGCAGTGTCGTCGATGCCGGCGCACGCAAGGGCCGCGACTTCGCGCCGGAGCGCAACGACAGCACCGTCAACGTGTTCGAGGCGGTGGTCAGCCACATCATGGCGTTGCACGCCCTCCGCAAGAAGGTCGTGGTCACGCTGTGGAGCGAAGGCTCGCGCGATCGCATGACCTCGATGCTGCGCGACCACAAGCTGCCCCACACCACCAGCGTCAACTCTTGGCGCACGGTGCAGGCGACCCCGCGCAACGAGACCATGCTCGCCGTACTCGGCCTGGAGGCCGGTTTCGAGACCGACGAGATCGCCATCATCAGCGAGCAGGACATCCTGGGCGACCGCCTGGTGCGGACGCGCAAGGCCAGTCGAAAGCTCGATAATTTCATCTCGGAGATCACGAGCCTTGCCGCGGGCGACATCGTCGTCCATGCCGATCACGGCATCGGCCGCTTCGTCGGCCTGCAGACGCTCGACGTCGCCGGCGCGCCGCATGATTGTCTCGAGCTGCATTATGCCGCCGAGGCCAAGCTGTTTCTCCCGGTCGAGAACATCGAGCTATTGTCGCGCTACGGCTCCGACCAGACCACGGTCGAGCTGGATCGTCTGGGCGGCTCCGGCTGGCAGACCCGCAAGGCCAAGCTCAAGAACCGCATCCGCGAGATCGCGGGCGAGCTGATCAAGATCGCCGCCGCGCGCCATCTGCACGAGGCGCCCAAGCTGCCGGTGCAGCCCGGCCTTTACGACGAGTTCTGCGCGCGCTTCCCCTATGACGAGACCGAGGACCAGCTCGGGGCGATCGAATCCACCCTGAAGGACCTCGAGCTCGGCCGTCCCATGGACCGGCTGATTTGTGGCGACGTCGGCTTCGGCAAGACGGAAGTCGCCTTGCGCGCGGCCTTTGCCGTCGCGCTCGAAGGCAAGCAGGTCGCGGTCGTGGTGCCGACCACGCTGCTGGCCCGCCAGCACCACAGGACCTTCACCGAGCGCTTCAAGGGCTTTCCGGTGAACGTGGCGCAGGCCTCGCGCCTGGTCCCGGCCAAAGAGCTCAACCTGGTCAAGAAGGGCATCGCCGACGGCTCCGTCGATATCGTCGTCGGTACTCACGCGCTGCTCGGCAAGGCGATCAAGTTCCGCGACCTCGGCCTCGTCATCGTCGACGAGGAGCAGCATTTCGGCGTCACCCACAAGGAACGGCTGAAGGCGCTTCGCGCCGAGGTGCATGTGCTGACGCTGTCGGCGACGCCGATCCCGCGCACGCTGCAACTGGCTCTCACCGGCGTCCGCGAGCTGTCGATCATTGCCTCGCCCCCGGTCGATCGGCTCGCGGTGCGCACCTTCGTTGCTCCGCACGATCCCCTGATGATCCGCGAGGCGCTGCTGCGCGAGCGCTATCGCGGCGGCCAGGCGTTCTACGTGGTGCCGCGCATCGACGACCTCGCCGAGGTCAAGGACTTCCTCGACAAGAACGTGCCGGAGATGAAGGTCGCGGTCGCGCATGGCCAGATGCCGCCCGCGGTGATCGAGGACATCATGACGGCGTTCTACGACGGCAAGTTCGACATCCTGCTGTCGACGACCATCGTGGAATCCGGCCTCGACATCCCCAACGCCAACACCCTGATCGTGCACCGGGCCGACATGTTCGGCCTCGCCCAGCTCTACCAGCTGCGCGGTCGCGTCGGCCGTTCCAAGCTGCGGGCCTATGCGCTGTTCACGCTGCCGGCGCAGCAGAAGATCACGGCGCAGGCCGAGCGCCGGCTCACCGTGCTGCAATCGCTGGAGACACTGGGTGCGGGCTTCCAGCTCGCCTCGCACGACCTCGACATCCGCGGCGCCGGCAATCTGCTCGGCGAAGAGCAGTCCGGCCACATCAAGGAGGTCGGCTTCGAACTCTACCAGTCGATGCTGGAGGAGGCGATCGTCAACCTCAAGGCCGGCGTCTCCGAGCCCGCGGCCGACCGCTGGTCGCCGTCGATCACCATCGGCATGCCCGTGCTCATTCCGGAAGACTATGTCGGCGACCTCTCCGTGCGGCTGTCGCTGTACCGGCGGCTCGCCGATCTCGACACCGAGGAGGAGATCGAGAACTTTGGCGCCGAGATGCGCGACCGCTTCGGCGTGCTGCCGGACGAGGTGCGCTATCTGTTCAAGGTCGCCGCGATCAAGGCATTCTGCCGTCAGGCCAATGTCGGAAAGATCGACGCCGGCCCGAAGGGCGCCGTCATCGCCTTCCGCGACAATTCCTTCGCGCATCCCGACCGCCTGGTGAGCTTCATCCGCAGCTATGGTCAGGCTGCCAAGGTACGGCCCGACATGAAGGTGGTGTTCCTGCAGGATTGGGAGACGCCGGAGGAACGCCTTGCCGGCACCACCGAGATCATGCGGCAACTGGCGCAGCTCGCGCAGAGCAAGAAGGCGGCGTGAGCAGTTATTGCTGTGCTGGAGGCGACGCAGTGCGAACGATGCGGAGGGACGCCGAATCCGAAAACGAAATGATCACTTGCTAAATGACCATGAAGCGCCTATGCTGTGTCTATCGAGTTTCGGCCGAACGACTTGGCCTCGCCGCTTTCAAGCGCGCCTGACTGACGACCCTCCCTCCAGATCTCGACGACATCGACCGTGCTTTTGAGCGCGGCCAAACGTTTATCTATCTCAAAGGACGACCCCCATGACGACGGGAACTGTGAAGTGGTTTAACAGCCAAAAGGGTTTCGGATTCATTCAGCCGGACCAGGGCAGCCAGGACGTTTTCGTTCATATCAGCGCCGTTGAACGCGCCGGCATGACCACCCTCAACGAGGGCCAGAAGGTTTCTTTCGAAATCGTCGCAGATCGCCGCACCGGCAAGTCTGCTGCTGAGAATCTGCGGGCCGACTAGGCTGCTGCAATCTCCATGACGTCGCTTTGACCACGGATGTACTGGCAGAGCTTCGGATCTCTTGACCCGCGACCGTTCACCGGCCGCGGGTTTTTTGCGTCTTCTGCTACTGATTGCGAATAACAACGGGGAATGGTGGCATTTCGCCACGATCGTCCCCATATGGACTCCATGGCAAATTGGCAGAAATCGACCACGCGACAAGCACCCATGACGAAGGCTGAGCTGCGCCTGATGCTGACCGAGGCGGTCCGCAACACGCAGTCGGACGATGAGTCGCCGCAACTGTCGGGAACGGCTGTCGCCGATCCAGCGCCCGGGATCACCGCGCCGGTTCGCTAAGCCCCCGAGAGGGAGCAGCATGCGCAACTGTCCCCGGCCCACCGAGCGAGAGCTCAAGCGGCAGCTGACGCAACTCGCGCAGAGCAAGAAGGCGACGTAGGGCATGGCTCTCGCCCCGTCATTGCGAGGGGCCCTTGCGACGAAGCAATCAAGAACTTTCCACGGAGAGAGTTCTGGATTGCTTCCACCTTCGCCGAAGGCTTCGGCGAACAGGTCGCTGCGCTAGGAAGAAACGTCGACCAAACCCATTGATACTATTTGCATCGCAAAACGTCGTTTCATTCAGCGCGCGTCGGCCCCTTGAGGCCGGTCCCAACTCGCAATGACGGTGGTTGTTGCGCGGCCCGGCTGATCAGTCGAGGCGGAATCTCAGGGAGAGGATTCCTGCCGGCTCATTCTGGACCAGCAAGAGGCCCCGCGCCGCGACCCCGGCAAAAAAGCGAAGGCTTTGCGGCGGATCGTCATCGAGCACGATCCGCTGCGATTGCGCTCCGAGCTCGAAGAAGCAACAACCGGGCCTGCCTTCGATTTCGATGCGCGCGTGGCGGGGATCATCGCGGGACAGGGAAATGATGAGCGTGACGTTCAGCTTCTTGATCTCGACACGGCATACGCCATAGGCGCAGGAGGTCGAACCAACATCGTCGTTCATCGGTGTTTCGATGCGGTAATCCAGCACGTAGTTTTTCGCGCAGGCGGGAGATGCCATCACCTGGATCGCGACCATGCAAGTCGCCGCGAATTGCATCAGCTTTGAAATCCACCGAAACATGTCGCCGCCTCCGACCATTCCGCGCTGTTCTCTTATGAAGATTGTAGCCGCATGACCCTGAACACATCAAGAACATCTTGTGTGTGTGTTCTGGGGGAGCGTGCTGCTATGCCGCCGGAACGCCTTTCATCAACTGACGAAGCCAATTCAGTCCCTGACGACGCGACGGAGAATCCGGATGTCGGGGTCATTCGGACGGGACACTTTGGGGATCTGCGGTGCAACGAGAGAACGGTTTGACTGAGTTGTGTTAGGCGTTACGCGCAGGTCCTGGTTGGTCGGTGCCGCAAGGATCCTCACTCTGCCATTTGTTGGTGGAGCGAGGATGGGTGGGACGGCCCGGTTGATCGAGATCCCTCGGATCGACGGGACGGATTTCACTGGCGCTGTTATTTTCTAGATTCGGGATTGCCTGACCGGTCTGTTCGATGGCGGAGTCAATCATTTCTTTGACAGAAGGCCATACTGAGCTGGGGTCATCGAGATATTGTTCGGTCGCGAGAACGCTGTCCTTAAATCTCTTGAGATCGTCGATGGTCTCGTGGGCAGATTTTCTCGGTCCCTCGTCCCACCATGAGCCTTCGCCGGACATGTAATGATCGATGACGTCGCGCGCGCGACTCATAATTTCGTCCTTGTCTGACGGACTGATCGTGACAGACCCGGCCCCGATCGGCGGAAGTGGTCTTTTCTCAATGGTCGGCATGAAAAATCTCCTGCGCAAATGAAAAAGCCCGCGGCGGATTTCTCCGCGCGGGCTGACGAACATTTTTCGATGATGCCAATATGCCAGTGTTTTGCCCGACGGGTCAAGTAAGTTCGAAAAATCCGCAAGTCATTGCTTCGACAGTTGACAGCTACTTTGCATGGGGTTGTTTTCCGATTTTTCGAATCACAGGGGGATCGAACTCCCGCCAAGGGTGGTCCGCAAAATCAGGTGAAGACGATTACGACGCCGCCCGCGACGCATCGGCCGACAGCCGCGCCAGCAGCGACCTTGCCGTGTCCGAAGGCGACAGCGAATCCACGCTGACGACGGGATCGCTGCGCATCTCGTGCTTGCCGTTCGAGGTGTGCCGCATCACCGCGGAGAGGCGGCGGGCAATCATGTGCGCCGTGCGGAAGTCGGTTTCCGCGAACACCACGATCACCGAGCCGTCCTTCTGCGCTGCGCCGAAATCCATCTGCCGCATCAGGCGGCTCAGGATGCGCGCGGCATCGAGCTGGGCGCGGGAATTGCCGGGGTCGAAGGCGAAGCGCGCGACCGAGAGGCCGCCGCCGCGGGCGAGCGTCTGCTCGACCGCCTTGGCGAAATCGCGGGCGAAGGCTTCCACCGTGAGCAGGCCGCTGCGCGGATCGAGCCAGCCGCCGGCATCGATCGAGCGCAGGGTGCGGCTCATCTGGCCTTCCATGGCGCGCTGGCGGATCAGCGGCAGCGCATTGGCGGCGACCTTCGCCGGCTCGCCCGGGATCAGCTCGAGATTGGGCAGGTCATAGCTCTGCGCGAGCTGGTGTGCGGTGACCACCACGGGCAGGTTGCGGAAGCGGGTGTCCTCGGCGAGCACCGTGAGGAAGGCATCGGTGACGCGCGCGGTAAAACCTTCGGCGAGCACGACGCCGTCGATGTCGCGGGTGTTGAGATGCTTTGCTGCGGCCTCGATGGAGAGCGCGCCGACGACGCCGACGCGCTCGCCGAGTGCGACGGAAAGCGCGGGATAAGCCGAACCGCGGCCGATCAGGAGCACGGTGGCATCGCGCACGGGATCGCCCTCCGGCAGCACGACCTTCGTCTCCGGCAGCCGGCGCATCACGGTGGCATGAAGGGTGCGGACGCGCAGTGCAGCGCGGAGCCGTGCGATCAGGCGGTCGGAATTTCCACTGCGCGAGGACGTAGAAAAGGGCAGGGCGTTGTGCGGCAGCGTGCCTGCTGCATCGAGGGCCACGAAGGGCAGGTAAGGCGATTGGTCCGCGATCTTCGCCGCGAGCGCCGCCATGTGCGGCTCGTGTTCGCCGGACATCGCCGCGAGAACCACGGCGGGCTGCACCTGCTCGACGGCGCGCGCCGCGCTGGCCCAGTCGCTGTCGACCACGGGAAAGAGGCGCGCCTCGCCCAGCGCCGCAATGAAGGCCGGCCGTTCGGCATCGGACACAAACAGGATCGGGCCCGCCTGGGACATCTCACACTCTGACCACGCAACAGATGCTGCGCAATCTAGTCCGGCGGCCTTAATGCTGCGTCAATGCATCAGTCAAAACTGTGCCTAGATCGCCCCGGAGCGGTCGCGAAAAGCCTCGACCATCAGGGGTTAAGCCCGAGTTCGCTGAGCGCTTCGCGAGCGCGGGCATTGTCCTGGGCCCGGCCTGCCAGCCTGTGACCCGAGAGCCGATCCGGCAGCGCGGTGAGCAGGGCGCCCTGGCCGAGCCGCCGCGCCCATTCCTGGAGGTCATTGGAGAGGAAGCGGTAGCCGCCGACGGCCATGATGCCGGAGGGCGGCGCCGTGATGCAGATCGCACCGCTGGCACGGTCGATCCGCGCGGCGTAGCCGGTGTCGACATAGTCGCGCGGCGGCTGCGCGATCAGGGCGTCGCCGACCGGTTGCGGCGGGGCATAGGCCGCAATCGGCGCCATCGGCCCGCGCAAGCCGAGCGTGCCCTTGGGCGTCACCAGGATCTCGCCTGCGATGGAGGAGCCCGACTGCTCGCGCGGGGCGCCGTGCGGGCCGGGCATGACGGGCACCGGCATGCCGTCCTCGCCCCGACGGGCGCCGAACAGGCCAGCCTCGCCGAACAGATAGACGTCGGTCAGCGGCGCATGCGGCGAGGTCCAGGCCTCGCTCGTGGCCACCTGCTCGGGCGCACGCCACAGGCCGATGACGTTGCGCAAGCTCGGCAGCCGCGCCGCGAGGTTGGAATCGCCGAGCCGCAGCGCGAGTTGCGCCGGCGCGATCAGCACCTCGCATTCATGCGCGTTGATCTGCTGCTCCAGCACGTCGTTCTCGAACGGATGATGCAGCGCCAGCGCGCCGCCGCACAGCAGCCACACCGCGAGCGAGGAGGCGAGGCCGGCGAACGACATCGGCGTGAACGCCGCCATCACCGTCGCGCCCTGCCTGATGTCGGCTTCGAGCGACATCGCAAGGCCGCCGGCGATCAGGCTGAAATGCGGCCGCGGCACCGGGCGAAAACCCTCCGCGGTGACGTCGAACGAGATCATCGCCGCCTTGCGGCCATCCTGGATCACGGCGCGCGCGGCGCCCGGCGGGCGCGCCAGCACGTCATCGAGCGAGGCCATGCCTTCGGGCAGGTCGGTGCCGAAGCCGCAGACATATCGAATCGAGAAGGCTTCGGCCGCGGCATGCATCGCGAGGTCGGCATAGCTGACGCCGTCGACCTTGCTCATGGTGACGATGGCGCGCGCTGCGGTGCGGTTGAGCGCCGCGGTCAGTTCGGCATGGCGCCAAAGCAGGGGCAGCACGGCGACGACGAGCCCTGCGCGATGGGCGGCCAGCACGGTCAGCACGAACTCGACCGTATTCGGCAACTGGATCGCGATGACGGAATTGGCCGGCAGCCCCGATTCGACGAAATGCGCCGACAGCGCCTCGATGGCGGTGTCGGCCTCGGCATAGGTCATCCGCCGCGGCTGATGGCCGGTCACGCGGGCCTTGTTGAGGGGGTCGAGCAAAGCGGGCGCGTGCGGCTGCCGCATCAGCGTGCGCTGAAACAGCGTGTCGAGTGTCGGCGATACGGCTGGCGCTGGCTGGTTCACGGCGTCACTTCGCTTGCTGCTGCGACCACCAGGTCTCCGGCAGGTAGCCGGACAGCGCGGTGGCCTTTGGTCGTTCTATCCGATTCCAGCGCGCGATCCATTGCTCGGATACGTTAAACAGCGGGATTGTGTAGAAACCGGAGATCAAGACGCGGTCGAGCGACCGGACCGCCGAGACGAAGTCCGTATGATCACGGGCCTCGAGCAGGGCGCCGATCATGGCATCGACGGCCGGATCCCTCGCACCCATGTAGTTGCGGGTGCCCGGATTGTCCGCGGCCGCGCTGCCCCAATAGAAATATTGCTCGTTGCCGGGCGACAGCGACTGATCCCAGCGGTTCTGGATCATGTCGAATTCATAACTGAGCCGGCGCTGGTCGAACTGAACGGGGTCGACCGTCCGCACGCTCGGCTCGATGCCGGCGCGCCTGAGGTCGCGCTGGAACGCGAGCGCGATGCGTTCCTGATCGCGGGTCGTGACCAGCATCTCGAAGCTGAACGGGACCTTGGTCGCGCGGTTGCGCAGCACGGTGCCATCGAGATCATAGCCGGCTTCCGACAACAGCTTCAGAGCCGCCCGCAGCGTGGTGCGGTCGCGGCCGGAGCCGTCGGTCACCGGCAGGTGGTAGCTGCCATCCATGATGTCGGGCGGGATCTGCGCAGCAAAGGGTTTCAACAGCTCTCGCTCGCGCGCATCCGCGGGTCTGCCATAGGCCGAGAGGTCCGAGCCGGCAAAATAACCGGCGACGCGCGCATAGAGTCCGAAGAAGTAGTTGCGGTTGACCAGCTCGAAATCGAACAGCAGCGTCAGCGCCTGGCGCACGCGGATGTCGGAGAAGATCGGACGGCGCGTGTTGAACACCAGGAATTCGGACGGTTGCGGGACGCCCGGCCTGATGGTGTCGCGGATCACCTCGCCGCTTTTCGCGGCCGGAAAATCGTAGCCGTCGTGCCAGCGCAGCGGCTCGTGCTCGACGCGGAAATCATAGAGGCCGCGCTTGAAGGCTTCGAACTGGCCGTTGGCCTCGCGAAAATAATCGAGCCTGATCTCGTCGAAATTGTAGAGCCCGCGATTGATCGGCAAATCGCGCGCCCAATAATCGGGATTGCGGGTGAGGGTCACGCTGGCGCCGGGCTTCACCGCCGTGACGCGATAGGGGCCCGAGCCGATGGGGGCCGTCAGCGTGGTCTCTTCGAAGGTCGCGACATCGACGGCATGCTTCGGCAGGATCGGCATCAGGCCAAGGATCAGCGGCAGTTCGCGGTCGTTGGCCCCGGTGAGGTCGAAGCGGACGGTGAGGGGGTCGAGCGCCTCAGCCTTGACGACCTTGGCGTAATATTGCCGGTGGTTGGGGCGGCCGTGATCGCGCAGCAGCTGCCAGGAGAACAGCACGTCCTCGGCCGTGACCTGCTTGCCGTCGGAGAAGCGGGCCCGGGGATCGAGGCGGAAGGTGACGTAGCTCCGCTCGTCGTCGGTCTCAACGGTTCGGGCGAGCAGGCCGTAGAGCGTGAAGGCCTCATCCTGGCCGCGTGCGAGCAGGCTCTCGACCACGTAGTTTCGCGTCTGCTGCACCGCCAATCCCTTGACGATGAGAGGATTGAGGCTGTCGAAGGTGCCGAGAATGCCCCAGGTCAGCCGGCCACCCTTGGGGGCGTCGGGATTGGTGTAGGGCATGTGGGTGAAGTCGGCCGGCATCGCCGGCTTGCCGTGCATGGCGATGGCATGGGTTTGCTCGGCCCGCGCTGCGCTTGCCGACAACGCGACCGCCAGCGCGAACGCGCAGAGACGGACGCCGGAGCCCTCGAAAGGGCGCTGGAACATGAACATCGGCACACGTTGATTCGAACACCGGCGAGGCCTGAATCCTATCACAGGGATTTTCACCGGGAGCAGGCCCGGATGGCGTCAAAAACGGTTGTCGGCATTGATCTTTCCGTCGACCACGCTAAGAAGGCGGGCAATCGCGCAGGAGCGCCGAGCCGGTCAACTATCCGCCTCAATTGACGGGGAGACAGCCGCGCCCAGCGGCTAGGTTCGGTTCCTCGGAGCGGTTCGGGCGCTTCCCGTTCAGAAAGGGTTTTCCGCAATGAATTTCCGTTACTTGGCCGCGTCCGTCCGGCCGCGCGGGCGACTTATCGCCTTGTTGACGGCGACGGTGTTGGCCGCTCCGTTTGCCGCCGAGGCCCAGAACCCGGCGCCGGCCCCCGGTGCACCCAAGGCGGCCCCGAAAGCCGCTCCCAAGGCAGCTCCGAAGGCGCCGGCGGCCCAGGCGCCCGCTCAGCCTCCCGCTGCGGGCGCTCCGGCGCAGCAGGGCGCGGCCCAGCCGGCTGATCAGCAGATCCAGCTGATCTACGCCCCCTGGACCAAGTTCTGCCTCAAGGGCCAGGACGCCAACGCCAAGCAGGTCTGCTTCACCGGCAAGGACGGCCGCATCGAGTCGGGCCAGCCGGTCATCGCGGCGGTCATCATCGAGCCGGAAGGCGAGCCCAAGAAGATCCTGCGCGTGACGCTGCCGCTCGGCATGCAGCTCGTGCACGGCACCCGCATCATCGTGGACAACAACGCGCCGCTGCAGAGCCCCTATGTGATCTGCTTCCAGAACGGCTGCATGTCGGATTACGAGGCCACGCCCGAGTTCATCAACAGCATGAAGAAGGGCCAGAATCTCGTCGTCCAGGCGATCAATGCCAACGGCGCGCCCCTGACCCTGCCGCTGCCGCTCGCCGGCGAATTCCAGAAGGCCTATGACGGTCCGCCGACCGATCCGAAGGTGTTCGAGGAAACCCAGAAGAAGCTCCAGGAAGAGCTTCAGAAGAAGGCCGACGAACAGCGCAAGAAGCTCGAGCAGAGCGGCGGTGCGCCCGGCGCAGCTCCGGCCGGCCAGAAGTAATCGGGACCAAATCCCGGACATGAAAAAGGCGCTCGGTTTGAGCGCCTTTTTTGCTGGCCGCTCGTTGGCGGCGAAACTCAGTTGAGGGACGGATTGCGCGGCCGGTAGCCGCCGGTCTTGTCCTTGATGAAGATCTCGGCGACCTGGGAATGCCGGATCGGCTCGCCGGAATCGTCCGGCAGCAGGTTCTGCTCGGAGACGTAGGCGACGTATTCCGACTCGGCATTCTCCGCGAGCAGGTGGTAGAACGGCTGGTCCTTGTGGGGCCGCACCTCCTCGGGGATCGACAGCCACCATTCCTCGGTGTTGTTGAATTCCGGATCGATGTCGAAGATCACCCCCGGAACGAGAAGATCCGGTGGCGAACGACCTGTCCGATCTGGAATTTCGCGGTCCGCGCTTTAATCATTTCCCGTCGATAGACCAGGATTGTGGCCGATGCTAGTGCCCTTGTCTGGAATTAACCCGCGGCTACTGGGCAGATAGCCCCAAGGTCTTCAGAAAACACTTCACCAATGGCCGATATCCTCAATCTGGCGCTCCCTTATTTCGGCTTGATCTTTGTCGGCTTCGCCTGCGGCAAGGTCAAATCCCTGCCGGAATCAGGCCTCGCCTGGATGAACTTCTTCCTGCTTTACGTGTCGCTGCCGGCGCTGCTGTTTGCGATCATGTCGAAGACGCCGTTCTCGGAGCTGAACAACCCGCCGTTCCTCGTCGCGACCACGCTGTCGACGGTTGCCGCGTTCACCCTGGCGCTGGTCGTGGGGAAGGTTTTCGGTCGCCTGACGCTGCGTGAGGCGACGCTCGCCGGGCTCTCCGGCGGCTACGGCAATATCGGCTATATGGGGCCGGGCCTCGCGCTCGCGGTGCTCGGAACCAAGGCGTCGGCGCCGACCGCGCTGATCTTCTGCTGTGACAGCATCTTCCTGTTCACGATCGTGCCGCTGCTGATCGAGCTCTCCGACCGCGATCATCCCTCGATCATTCATGCCTTCGGCGTCGTGCTGAAGCAGATCGTGCTCAACCCGCTGATCATGTCGGCCTGTTTTGGAGCGGCGTTTGCGTCGCTCCACATCGAGATGCCGGTCGCGCTCGATCGCACCATCACTTTTCTGCAGAACGCGGCGGCGCCGACCGCGCTGTTCGTGCTTGGCGTGACGGTGGCGCTGCGTCCGTTCGACCGGGTGCCGTGGGAGGTGCCGGGCGTGATTGCAATCAAGCTGCTGTTTCATCCGCTTGCCGCGTTCGGGCTGATGCTGGCGTTCGGTCCGTTCGCGCAGCCCTGGGCCGCGACCGCGGTGCTGATGGCCTCGCTGCCGCCGGCGCTGAACGTGTTCGTGATTGCCCGGCAGAACGACGCCTGGATCGAATCCGCCTCCGTTGCCGTGCTGCTCGGGACGTTTGCGTCGGTGGTCACGCTGACCAGCGTGATGTGGCTGCTGCAGACGGGGCGGCTTGCGTTTCCCTGAGGAGCGCTATCCGCTGGCGCCGCCAGTTAACGTCGCCACGTCGGCGTCAGGCCCTCCCGCATCGCAAAGCGCCGGAGCGGGCCGATGGCGCCGAGCAGGTGCATGCCGATCGCGCGGACCGGCTGTAGCGGCAGGAAATCGTTGAGCAGGGAGCGGTTGGCGATGTCGATCGCGAACGTGCGGCTCAGGATATCGGGGCGCCGCGCGCGGTCGTAGCGCTTGAGCACCTCGTCCGCACCCGGATCCTGTCCCGCGGCGACGGCTTCGCCCGCCAGTCTCGCAATATCGGCGGCGTCGCGCAGGCCGAGATTGAGGCCCTGGGCGCCAATCGGCGGAACCACGTGGGCGGCCTCACCGACCAGTGCGATACGGTCGCGGCCGAAGGATTTGGGGCGTTCGATCGCGAGCGGAAACAGGTGACGGCCAGGCTCGACCGTCATGCGTCCCAGAATGGAATGCGACTGCTTCTCGATCGCGGCGGACAGTTCCGCGTCGCTCAAGCCGCGAAGCCGCTCGGCCTCCGCGGGCGCAGAGACCCAGACGATGCTGGAGCGGTCGCCGGGCAGGGGCACGAACACGCAGGGGCCATGCGGCGTGTGGAACTCGGTGGAGACATTGCGGTGCGGGCGCGCGTGGCCGACGTTGAAAGTCAGCGCGGTCTGCGTCAGGTCGCGCCGCGTCACCTCGATGCCGGCGGCTTCCCGGCACAGCGAATGCCGTCCGTCGGCGCCGACCACGAGCCGGGTCGAGAGGAATTGCGCGGAGGCCGTGCGGATGGAGACATCATCGGCGCCGATGACGATGCTCTCGGCCTCGTCGTCGAAACGCACGAGCCCGGGAAACTCGGCCGCGCGCTCTTCCAGCGCCAGCATCAGCGAGCGGTTGTCGATGTTGTAGCCGAAGGCGTCGAGCGCGATCTCGTGACAGGAGAACCGGACCTCGGGGCTGCGGAACAGCCGGCCGGTATCGTCGACCAGTCGCATGACCTCGAGCGCGGCCGCCTTGTCCTTGCAGCTCGGCCAGACGTCGAGGCTCTCCAGCAGATCGACGGAGGCGCCCAGCAGCGCGGTGGTGCGGTTGTCGGCGTAGGGCACGCGCCGGGCCACCAGCGCGGTCCGCGCGCCAGCCTGCGCCAGTGCGATCGCAGCCGCGAGTCCTGCCGGTCCGCCGCCGATCACGGCCGTGTCAAAGAGTGTCGGTACGTCTGTCATGGAACGACATTGGACACGCCCCGCGGCAAATACAAGCCCACCTATTTTTCCGCGATTTTGCGCCGAATTGTGCGACGGAGCGCCGCAATGGCTTATGTGCAAACCGGTGCCATTCTGATAGCAGGAACCATGAATACCGAGATGGATACCCAGCAGGATTCCCTGAAGCCGAGACCGGCGATCCGCGCCGCGGCCTTTTCGGTGCATATCTTCACCGCCTTCGGCGCGGCCATCGCGCTGCTGGCCATGCTGGAGGCCGTGCGGGAGCATTGGGCGAGCATGTTTCAGTGGCTGGGCGTCGCCCTGATCATCGACGCCATCGACGGTCCGATCGCGCGGCTGCTGAAGGTCAAGGACGTACAGCCGAACTGGTCGGGCGACGTGCTCGATCTCGTGGTCGACTTCGTCACCTATGTGTTCGTGCCGGCCTATGCGATTGTCGCGAGCGGCCTGCTGCTGCCGGTGGCGGCGCCGCTGCTCGGCATCGCCATCATCGTCACCAGCGCACTATATTTCGCCGATCTGCGCATGAAGGCGGACGACAATCATTTTCGCGGGTTTCCGGCGCTGTGGAATGCGGCGGCGTTCTACCTGTTCCTGCTGCACTGGCCGCCGCTGTGGTCGACGCTGCTGGTGGCGACGCTGGTGGTGCTGACCTTCGTGCCGTTCCATGTGTTGCATCCGGTCCGCGTCGTGCGGCTGCGCTGGCTGACGATGTCGCTGATCGCGGTCTGGGCGGTGCTCGGCCTCTACACGCTGGAGATGGATTTTCGCGTCGGCACCGGCGTGACGGTCGCGCTCTGCGCCATCGCGCTGTGGATCAGCTTCAGCGACGCCATGATCCGTCTGGCAAGATCCTTCGCATGATGCACCTGCTCACCAGCCCGGAAGCCTGGGCCGCGCTGCTCACCTTGACCGCGCTCGAGATCGTGCTCGGCATCGACAACGTCATCTTCCTGTCGGTGCTGGTTGCGCGCCTCCCGGCAGATCAGGCCAACCGGGCCCGGAAGATCGGGCTGGTGCTGGCGCTCGTCTTCCGCCTCATTCTGCTCAGCCTTCTGTTCTGGCTGACCGGCCTGACTGCGCCGGTGTTCTCGCTCGGGGGGTATGACTTCTCCTGGCGCGATCTCATCCTGATCGGCGGCGGCCTGTTCCTGATCGCGAAGGCGACGCACGAGATCCACGCAGCGGTCGAGCCGCCCGATGCGAAGGAAGATCACGCCTCCAGCCGAAACGCCTTCTTGCTGGTGATCGCCCAGATCATCGTCATCGATCTCGTGTTCTCGCTGGACTCGATCATCACCGCGATCGGCATGGCGCAGGAGATCGAGATCATGATCGCCGCTGTCCTGATCGCCTGCGCCGTCATGTACGTCTCGTCCGGCCCGGTGGCGCGGTTCGTGGCCGAGCATCCGACCACCAAGATGCTGGCGCTGGCCTTCCTGGTTCTGATCGGCGTCGCGCTGGTGGCCGATGGACTGAAATTCCACATTCCGCGCGGTTACATTTATTTCGCGATCGCGTTCTCGGCGGCAGTGGAATTCTTCAACGTGCTGGCCAGGCGCAACCGCCGCAAGACCGGCAACGAGACTTAAGGAGCTCAGGCAATGACCAAAGCCGTCCGTGTACACAAGGTTGGGGGCCCCGAAGCCCTGGTCTATGAGAGCGTCGACGTACCGGCGCCCGGACCCGGCGAAGTGCGCATCCGCCAGCATGCGGTCGGCCTGAACTTCATCGACGTCTACTATCGCACCGGCCTCTACAAGGCGGCGGGGCTGCCCTTCATCGTCGGCAACGAGGCCTCGGGCGAGGTCATGGCGGTGGGACCGGGCGTGACCAATTTCCATCCCGGCGACCGCGTCGCCTACTACCACAATCTCGGTGCCTATGCCGGCGAGCGCAACATCCCCTGGGAGAAGCTGGTCAAGCTGCCCGATCACATCACCCACGAGCAGGGCGCCGTGCTGATGCTGAAGGGTCTGACCGTCTGGTATCTGCTGCACAAGACCTTCAAGGTCGAGCCGCATCACCGCGTGCTGATCCACGCCGCCGCCGGCGGCATCGGGCTCTTGGCCTGCCAATGGGCGAGGGCGCTCGGGGCGCATGTCATCGGCACCGTCGGTTCGCGCGAGAAGGCCGAGCTCGCGGAGGCCAATGGCTGCGACCACGTCATCCTGTACAATGAAGAAGATTTCGTCGCGCGCGTCAAACAGATCAGCCGCAACGAGGGCTGCGATGTCGTGTATGACGGCGTCGGCAAGGCGACGTTTCCGGGCTCGCTGTCGTGCCTCAAGCCGCGCGGCATGTTCGTCTCGTTCGGCAATGCCTCGGGGCCAGTGCCGCCGTTCTCGATCGCCGAGCTCAACAATCACGGTTCGCTGTTTGCGACGCGGCCGAAGCTCAACGATTACGTCGGCACGCGCAAGGAGCTGCTGGAAGGCGCCGACACGCTGTTTTCCGCCGTCATCAACGGCAAGCTGCACGTGCCGATCAATCACGCCTACGCGCTCAAGGACGCCGCGAAGGCGCATATCGATCTCGAAAGCCGCAAGACGACCGGCGCGTCGATCCTGAAGCCCTGAGGCGCCGCGCCCGCCCCCTGCAACACGGCGATTTGTCGGTACGGTAGCGGACCTATCGCGTCCTATGCCCGATTGCGCTCGCTTTTTCGGCGCATCAAGTTCGCGGGGCTGCCACGATTCGATCCGGCTTGTGGCGGTTGGAATGTCGACGATCCGACACGGGGGCGAGATGTCAAACACTGCAAAATCCGAATTCAGGCATCCTGAGGCGCAATGCGCTGTGTGCGTAGCGCGGACGCCGCATTTGCACGAGAGGCGCGCGGTTGCGGGGCGCATCGTCGTGCGATCAGTTTGTCTTGCGTGCAACACCGAGAGGCCCTCGGACTCGCCCAAGAACTAGGCCGAGGCCGTCGACAGGCGTGCGCCTTACGCCTTTGGTCTTGAAACGCAATGCTTTCACGTTCGCAATGGCAGATCAGTACGTTTCCGAGGAGTTGCGCGGCTTCATTTTGGAGCGGATCGATTCCGTGGCACAGATCGAGGCGCTTCTTCTCATTCGATCCGATCCTCGATCGCAGTGGAGCGCCACGCGGCTCGCGGAGCGGCTTTACATCAGCAAGTCTGAAGCAGCCGAGGCTCTGAGCCGCCTTTGCGCCTCCGAGCTGCTGTCCTGCGCCGATGAAATCTATCGCCTCGAAGGTGTGCCCGAGCAGAACCGGGTATTGATCGAGCAACTGGCGGACGTGTATTCGCGCCACCTTATTCCAGTCACGAACCTCGTTCACTCGAAACCTCGCAGGATCGGCTCGTTCGCCGACGCGTTCAAGTTCCGAAAGGGGTCGTGACCGTGTCCTCGTTCATCTACGGGCTGTGTGCGGCGACATCGGCGGTTTGCGCGGGGATGCTCCTCGGCGCCTACCGCCAGAGCAAATACCGGCTGTTGCTGTGGAGCGGCCTGTGTTTCGTCGGGCTCGCGGCGAACAACGTCGTCCTCGTGCTCGACAAGGTGGTCTTGCCCGATGTGGACCTGTCGTCCCCGCGCCTGTTCGTTGCGCTGATCGCGATGACGGTGCTCCTCTACGGATTGATCTGGGACACGGAATGATGACGAGCAATCTGTCTACGGTTCTATCCGGCGCGGTGGCGATGGCTTCGTTCGCGACGACACTCTTTTTCGTGAAATTCTGGCGCCAGACTTCCGACGTGTTCTTCCTGCTGTTTGCCTTGGCGTTCGCAATCGACACGGTCTCGCGTACGGCACTCGGGCTCACTCACGTCTCGAACGAGGTCGAGCCGGTATTCTATCTGCTGAGGCTCGCGATGTTTGCACTGATCATTGCCGCAATCACCGTCAAGAATCGGTCGCGTTGAATGCCGATCCGCTTCAGGGATTTTCTCCGCTTCGGCGTGTTCGGCATTGCCGTCGCCCTGATCGTTGCGTTCGGTATCTCGCCGTTCACGGGCGGGATCGTTCAGCAATGGTCGCGCAGCGATGTGGAGGCGCGGTCGCGGCTTGTCTTCAACGCGATCCAGCCCTTTCTCGACCGGGACATCGAGGAGCAGTCCTGGGATCGCCTGAGCGATCTGTTCGGGCGCGTTGCGCAGGACAAGAAGATTCTCGCGGTCGGCTTTTGCAGTCATGCGGGGGCGCTGGTCGCGCCGACGCCAGAAATGCCGTCGAGTTTCGGCTGCGACAAGATCGCCAAATCGGAGAACGAGAGCTTTGCGGACATCGCCGTCGGCGGGCGGCGAATTCTCGTCGCGGCGTTTCCTGTCAACGGTTCCAGGGGCCGATCCTATCTCGTGATCCTGACCGATTTGAGCTTTGCCAGTGCGCGCTCGAGCCAGGTCCTGTCCTATGTGCTGGCCTCCCTGGCCGGCGTCGTTCTGGTTCTGACCGTCGGCTCGATCATCTTTGCCGTGTTCATGCTCAGAAGCTGGATGAGTTCGCTCAGGCGCGCGGTCGACGAGGTTCGTCTGGGGACGGCGGGGAAACGTCCTCCGGCAAGCAGTTCGGCGCTCGATCGCGAGATTCACAAGCTGCTGCGGCGGACCGAGGATTTCAGCCTGGCGCACCAGATCGACTGGACGCCGAAAGCGCTTCAGGACCTGCTCCATGGCGTGTTGCCGGGCGCCGAGGTTCTGGTCCTCGCGAACCGCGAGCCCTACATTCACAACCGGACCGATCACGGCATCGTCGTCCAGCGGCCGGCAAGCGGGCTGGTCTCCGCTCTCGAGCCCATCATGCGGGCCTGCGGCGGCACCTGGGTTGCGCACGGCAGTGGAAGTGCGGACCGGGAAACCGTCGATGAGAACGACAGGATCGGCGTTCCGGAAGGTGCGCCCAGCTATGCGCTGCGGCGTGTCTGGATATCCGAAGCCGAGCAGGATGGCTATTACTACGGCTTCGCCAACGAAGGGTTGTGGCCGCTCTGTCACATCGTGTTCGTGCGCCCGGTCTTTCGCAGCGGCGACTGGCATATGTATCGGGAGATCAACCAGCGCTTCGCCGATGCTGTCGTCGCCGAGGCGCAAACCGAAGATCCCGTCGTCCTCGTACAGGACTATCATTTCGCACTCGCCCCCAAGATGATTCGTCAACGTCTGCCGAAGGCGACGATCATCTCGTTCTGGCACATCCCCTGGCCCAACGCCGAGACGTTCAGCATCTGCCCGTGGCGGCGGGAGATCATCGAGGGGATGTTGGGGAGCACGATTCTCGGGTTTCATACCCAGTTTCACTGCAACAATTTCGTCGAGTGCGTCGACCGCTTCGTGGAGAGCCGGATCGACCGCGAGGTGCAGGCAGTCAGCCTTGCCGGGCACGAAACCAGAATTCGCGCTTACCCGATCTCGATCGAGTGGCCTCCCAGCGCGCTCGCGAGCGTGCCCGCACGAGCGACGTGTCGGGCCGAAGTCTTCCGAGAGTTCAATCTGGCCGAGGGAACGAAGCTCGTTGTCGGCGTCGAGCGCTTCGATTACACCAAGGGCATTCCTGATCGTATGAGGGCGATCGACGCGCTCTTGACGCTTGATCCTTCCTGGGAAGGACGGCTCGTGTTTGTTCAAGTTGCAGCCCCGACGCGGAGCAAGCTCGACACTTATTCCAGGCTACAGGCTGAGGCAGAAAGCCTCGCCGATGCGATCAATGCTCGCCATCCGGACCGGCAGGCTCCGATTCGACTGGTAGCGCGCCACTATGAATCGTCCGACGTATTCAAGCTGTTTCGGGCCGCCGATGTCTGTGTGGTCAGCAGCCTGCACGACGGCATGAATCTCGTCGCCAAGGAATTTGTCGGCTCCCGTGACGACAACGCCGGCGTTCTCGTTCTCTCCAGCTTTACCGGGGCCTCGCGGGAGATGTCGGAAGCCCTGATCGTGAACCCCTATGACACGGAAGAACTTGCAGCCGCCATCAAGCGTGCGATGACCATGCCGCTGGACGAGCAAGCCGAACGGATGAAGCTGATGCGGCAGCAGGTCAAGGAGAACAACGTCTATCGTTGGGCCGGCACCATGCTGGTCGATTCCGCGCGAAGCCGCACGCGGGAACGAATTCTTGCCTTGACGTCTTCAGGGGCGCAGCCCGGACCATGACACGGGTTGGCGGTTGATGCGAGCTCTTGGTCCCGCCGCGGTTCCGTGCATCGCGCCTGCGCTGCTATGTCACAATGCAGTCCGGCGACCGAAGGCTAGTTTGCGGCCAGGTCGATGGTCGTTCGTTTCGAGCGACCGCCTGCCGATTGCGAGACTGGGGCCAGTGTAGGACATGTTCGATCTCGTTTCATCGAAACTTGTCGGCGGGGCGCATGCAACGCCTTCCATGGTTCAGAATGCGATCCTCGCGACCTTGCCCGAGCCGCAATTCGAACTGCTTCGACCGCATCTCAAAGCCGTTTCGCTGAAGCGGAACGAGATCCTCCAGGACGCTTTGCGCCACCCGGATGCCGCATATTTCATTGAGTCCGGCGTCGTCTCGCGTATGGTGCGAACGGTGAAGGACGGTCTGGTCGAGGTGGCGGTCGTCGGGAAATTCGGTTTCGTCGGCGTATCGCTGGTGCTTGGTGCGGCGCAGACGGTCCAGAGAAGCATCGTCCGCGTTCCCGGCACTGCGCTACGCATCGATGCCGCAGCGTTCCGCGATATCCTGCATCAAAGCCCGGAGACGCGCGAACACATGCTGGGATATGTTCAGCTGCTGATTGCGCTGAACGCGCAGATCGCCCTGTGCAACGCGAGACACGATATCCCCGAGCGCGTAGCGCGCTGGATGTTGCTCGCCCAGGATCGCATCGGGGGCGACCGGCTTCCCGTGACGCACGGTGTCATGGCGGCCGCTCTCGGCGTGAGGCGCCCAAGCGTGTCGAAGGCCCTTTCCGATTTCGAGGCGAAAGGTATCATCGAGGGGAGGCGCGGCGCCATTCGTATCCGCGATATCGATGCCCTGCGCGGGGAGGCCTGCGAGTGCGAGCAGAATCCTGAAGGACAGATTTCGCCTTTTCCGCGACATGCCCCACCATCGTCGCGTCATGTGACGCCGTGCCCGAGCCGTCGCGCCCCAGATGCGACGGCTCGCCGGCCTGGCCCAGGCATGATCGTGGTCCCGCGAGCGCGCACGCGACGCGGTGCCGTGATCCCCTGAGCCAGGCATCCTGCACCTCGTTTACGCCACGCGTCTCGCCGCGCCGGCCTTGATCAAGATCGTATCGAGACAATCGATCATCTCGGCGATCTCTGCCTTGGTGACGTTCAGCGCGGGCATGAAGCGCAAGGTATCCACCTGCGGCGCGTTGAGGAGCACGCCGGCCTCGAACGCCTGCGCGACAATCCCGGGCGCCATCGGCAGCTTGAGGTCGAGTGCGAGCAGCAGCCCGCGGCCGCGCACGCCGCCGAGGCCGTGCCGGGCCGAGACCTTCTGCAACTCGCTTTCGAGCAGCAGGCCCGTCTCGGCGACCGTCTTCAGGAAGTCCGCCTGGCTGACCTGCTCCATCACGGCGAGCCCTGCCGCGCACATGATCGGGTTGCCGTTGAACGTGCCGCCCTGGTCGCCATGCTCGAAGCAGGAGGCGCGTTCGGTCGCGAGCAGGGCCGCGAGCGGGACGCCGCCGCCGATGCCCTTGCCGAGCGTCATGATATCGGGCGCGATGCCGGTGTGCTCGTAGTGGAACAGCTTGCCGGTCCGGCCCATGCCGGTCTGGATCTCGTCGAAAATCAGCAGCAGGCCGTGCGCCTCGGTCAGCGCGCGTAGCTGCTGCAGGAACTGATCGGTCGCCGGCCACACGCCCGATTCACCCTGGATCGGCTCGAGCATCACCGCGACGGTGTTGTCGTTGATCAGGCTTTCGACCGAGGCGATGTCGTTCAACTTCGCCTTCTTGAAGCCGGCGACCTTCGGCTCGAACAACGGCTCGAACGCCTTTTGCCGGACGCCGACATCGTCGCGAGCGTCCGGCCGTGGAAGCCGCCCTCGAAACTGATGATCTCGAACGCGCCGTTCCTGTGCAGGCTGCCATATTTCCGCGCGAGCTTGATCGCGCCCTCGTTGGCTTCCGCGCCGGAATTGGTGAAGAACACCTGGTCGAAGGCACTGTTGTCGACCAGCGCCTTGGCGAGGTTGAGGCTCGGCGCGTTGTAGAAGGCGGGGCTCGGGTTCAGCAGCCGCTTGGACTGGGCGGTGAGCGCATCGGCGATCGCCGGCGGCGAATGGCCGAGGCAGTTCACGGCCCAGCCTTGGACGAAATCGAGATAGCGCTTGCGGCTGTCGTCCCAGAGGTAGGAGCCGGCGCCGCGGACGAATACGGCCTTGGGCCGTGCGGTGATGTCCATCAGCGCGTCATAAGGATGCGTGGCGTTGGTCATGTCGAACTCCTCTGGAGGCGGGTGGAATCGGGGTGCGAAAAGCAGAAAGGCCGCACCTTGCGGGTGCGGCCTTTCTCGAAAACTTAAGCTGAATTCAGTGCTTCAGCGGCGTCGTCGGACATGGCGCACCCTCTCATCGTCGCGGGAGCGACGACGGAGCATTTCGGTGCGCTGATGGGTCCGAGCGTTGATCATGGGGCGCGGCAATACATGCCAATGGCGGGGGTTGTCAAGCGGGCGTTTTGCGAAACACCCGCGCGGCGTGCATCGGTCAGGTCAGATGCGCGGCTTCCCCGGCGTCCTCGTCGCCCCAGTCCGCATCGGCAATCGCGCTGTCGATGAGCTCGCCGCGCAGCAGCTTGAGCGGCGATTTCCAGTACAGCGCGATGTTGTGGAAGGGATCGGTCAGCACCTTGAACGCCCACACCAGGCCGGTCGTGACGTCGCGCGTGACGAAGAGCTGGAGCATGCGCGCAAACCCACCGCCGATGCCGATCGCAAGCCAGAGCGCGCCGACATGGCGGACGAAGTCGAAGCGATCGGCGGGAAGATCGAACAGTCCGAACAGCGTCGGATCTGCGTATAGCGCGATCGGCGCGCTGCCCCAGACCAGCAGCAGGATGATCTTGCGGGTCTGGTTGTAGCCGACCTTGACCGCTTCCTTGTAGTCGTTGCTGACGTCGTTGACGGCGTCGTAGCCGTTCGGCTCGAAGAAGAAATGTCCGGTCTGCCGCGTCAGCATCGCGAGCCAGCCGACGATGCCGGCAAGCGCCGGGTCCTTGAACAGCAGCGCATAGCAGCCGAGGAAGATCACGGCACTGATCAGGTGCAGCGTCTGGTTGACGGTGCTCTGGTGGTAGAAGCGGTAATCGTCGAAGCGCTGCGTGCGCAGCATGTTCGAGAGGTGGCTCATCCTCGTTCCTCGCTCGCGTTGAAAGGCGAGCGAGAGTTAGGACGAGTCCGTGACCCCCGCGTGAATGCAATATAGTGTCACATTGCTGGCATCGTGACGTCGCACGCGACGCATGAGAGAATTGTGATAACTTCAACGGACCCATGGCGCAGAATCTCAACGCGCCTTCGACGGAAACTTTCATGCCTCTAGCGCGTTTGTGATCAACGCGCGAAAATTGGCTCGAACCGGATTTCGTCCGGGACCGACCAAGAGGGGCGGGACCAACCGATAGTTTTAAACCCTTGTCCGAGACGCCTTACCCGATAGACTTCGACAGCATTCGCGGCGCGTTTCCGCCGGGCATCGAGGCGCCATCCCTGCTGGTCGACTTTGCCGATTGGCTGAAGGGGCGACCGTGGGGCAGCGTCGGCTGCTTCTCCCTGCAAGGCCAGTTCTCCGATTCCGCGCCGATCTTCGACGGCAGTCCCTTGCGCAACAGCTTCTCGCTGTTCATGCGGTTGCCGGATGGCCTCGGCCGTCGGCGGCTGGTATGGCGCGGGTCTGGATCGCGACAATCCGCCGATCGTGGGGCTGGGCTCCGAGGGCGACTACGAGTTGCTGGCGCCGAGCCTTGACGGTTTGCTGGCAAAACTGACGTCGCAGCAATTCGGCAAGGCGTGGAGCGATCTCAAGCCGCATGACGAGGTCGAGTGCCAGACGGTCGAGCTGGCGCAATGGCTGGCGGCACAACCGGCCGGCGACAAGGCGGCGTGCGACGACGGCGCAGCGGAGCTTCCGGATTTTCGCGGCTTCATGGAAAAATGGAGCCGCGACCGCGAGGACTATTGGGCCAATCACCGCCTGATGGCTGAACTCGGCTGGCGCCTGGCTGCACATCTGCCGAAGGGCAAGAACGCGTGGGACAAGACGCATTTCGAGGTCGCTATCGTCGGCAAGCAGTACGAGGCGCGCGTGCTGTCGCGCGGGCCGCAGCCGTTCGAGGAGGCCGCCTCGATCGAGATCCCTGCTGCGCGATCTGCGCGAGGACATGCGCAAGGCCCAGCCCGAGCTCGGGCTATGGTACGCGATGAAATTCGGCCTTTACGCCGACGGTCGCGTTATGCCGAATTTCGAATACGATGTGCGCCCGACCATCGCCGGCGAGCCGGCGCTGCTGTCCGAGGCAAAAGCCGATCTCGCGCGCGCGCCTAGGCCTGAGCGTTGGGTGCCGAAATGGCTGGCGGGATATTGAAGCTGGGAGTCCCGCGATGCTGCCGCCCAGCCGGCGCGGTGAAATCTTCCGCTGACGCGCCAACATGCTTTCGCGGGGAACGGCACCTGCGATCCCCCTTGACTTAGAGCGCGCTCGAAGGGGTATCTGTATGTGCGTCAGTACGAGAACGGGCACCCATGAAGATCGGCGACCTCGCAAAACGAACCGGCCTGTCGACGCACACGCTGCGCTACTATGAGCGCATCGGGCTGCTGCCATACGCTGACCGGGATCGCTCCGGCCAGCGTGACTTTGACGCTTCGATCATCACATGGATCGCATTCCTCGGTCGGCTCAAGACCACGGGAATGCCGATCCGGGACATGTTGCGTTATGCGGCGCTTCGTGACGAAGGCGACGCGACCGGGCCAACCCGGCGGCAGATGCTAGAAGTCCACCGGGAACAGGTTCGCACGCAGATTGCCGAACTCCAGGAATGCCTACTCGTCCTTGATACCAAGATCGCCGGCTATGCCGGCGACGAACAGAGGACGAAGGAAAATGACGCACGCCCAAACCCAAGCCGAAAGCCGCTTCGATCGCGGCCAGCGGGCCCTGTCACGCATTGACGGCAGTGCCGGCGAGAAGGTCATCGCCTCGCTTGCCGACATTGCTCCGGATTTCGCACGATACGTGATCGAGTTTCCGTTCGGCGACATTTACTGCCGCCCGGACCTCGGCCTGCGCGACCGAGAGATCGCGACGATCGCCGCGCTGACGGCGCTCGGCAACGCCGCGCCTCAGCTCAAAGTGCATATCGAGGCGGGTCTGAACGTCGGGCTCTCTCGCGCCGAGATCGTTGAGATCATCATGCAAATGGCCGTCTATGCGGGCTTCCCGGCGGCGCTGAACGGGCTGTTCGCCGCCAAGGAGGTGTTTTCCGCGCATGACGGACGGCAGGCGTCGGGAGAGGCGACATGACGAGCTTGCTCCAAACATTCTTTCTGCTCGGCAGCATGGGCATTGCGGCCTCCCGCACGTGCCTTGCCCCGGCGGACGCCTGATCATTGCGGTTTCGCCCTTGCGTCTTACGTCCGCTTGGTGATGCTGCCTTTGACAAGTTGGCGGCATCCGAGGCGCGATTGATCAGGTCAGTACAATTCGAGAAGATTGGCGACACGCCGACGCTTCCCGGGTTCTCGCTCGCTGTGAGCGGGGTGACGGGCGATCGGTCGCGGCTGTTTCTGTTTGTCGAGGAGTCCGGACGTCAGGCAGTGTTCGAGAGCGATCATGGCGGCATCGGCTCGTTTCCGCGGGCAAGAATGGACGGTCCAAAGCGATTTCGCCTTCTGAGGGAGAGCAACGGATCGGTCCAGACGATTGATTTGCCGCCACTCGATCTTGCATTCCCAAAAGTGGATATGTTTCCCGACGGCCGGCTCTTGCTGGCCGCCACCAGGTGCAACTGGCGGGCCGAGACGGATTACGACCTGAACGGAATCATCTTCGATCCTCATACCGGGCAAGCGAACCGCATTCTCCTCGGCGACGGCATCAGCGATCTCCAGATTGATGACCGCGGCCGGATCTGGATTGCGTATTTCGACGAGGGTGTTTTTGGAAATTATGGATGGGGACATCCGGGCCCCGCGCCGGTTGGGCAGGCCGGGCTACTCTGCTTCTCGGCTATCGGGGACAAGATTTGGGCGTTTCCGAACGATGCCGGCCCTGCGATTTATGATTGCTATGCGCTCAACGTAACCGGAGCGGAGGCTGCCATTGTCTCCTACCCGGATTTCCCGATCTGCAGAATTGACGCTGAATTTCAGTTGACCTCGAAGCGCACGAAGCTCCGAGGCTGCCACGCCTTCGCAATGTCTGAGGCGGAGATTCTGTTTTCAGGGCAATACGACGATCCACCCGATGTGGCCTACATCGGACGATTGGATCGAGAGGGGATGATCCTTGTCGGGCGAGCACGCCTGTTGATGCCCAACGGCTCAGCGCGGCCCCACGGCCGATTGCAGGGCCGCGGCAAGCATCTGTATCATTTCGGCGAGGACGGCGTTTATCGGGCGACCGTGAGTTGAGACGGTCGAGGGAACGCCTTCAGAACCCCGCTACGCTGCCGTGCAGATCGTATTGGTCCGCGCGCTCGATCTTCGCCGTGACGATCTCGCCGACGCGCAAGGGGCGGCGGCTCGTCGGATACACCGCGCCGTCGATCTCCGGCGCGTCTGCCTTGGAACGGCCCTTGGCCACGGTCGGGCCGACCTCGTCGATGATGATCTGCTGCCGCGTACCGACCTTGCGCTTCAGCCTGCGCGCCGAGATCTTCTGCTGTCGCGCCATCAGCGCGTTGTAGCGCTCCTGCTTGATCTCTTCGGGTACCGGATTCTCGATCGCGTTCGCCGTCGCGCCGGCGACCGGCTCGTACTTGAAGCAGCCGAGACGATCGATCTCGGCCTCATCCAGCCAATTGAGCAGGTATTCGAAATCGGCGTCGGTCTCGCCGGGGAAGCCGACGATGAAGGTCGAGCGCAGCGCCAGATCGGGACATTCCTCGCGCCAGCGCTTGATGCGCGCCAGCGTCTTGTCCTGCGCGGCCGGGCGCTTCATCGCCTTCAGCACCTCGGGGCTCGCATGCTGGAACGGGATGTCGAGATAGGGCAACACCTTGCCCTCGTTCATCAGCGCGATGACCTCGTCGACATGCGGGTAGGGGTAGACGTATTGCAACCGGACCCAGGCCCCGAGTTCGCCGAGCTCGCGCGCGAGATCGAGGAATTTGGCCCGGACCTGGCGATCCTTCCATGGGCTCTCGGCATATTTGAGATCGACGCCATAGGCCGAGGTGTCCTGGGAGATCACCAGCAGCTCTTTCACACCCGCGCCGACCAGGCGTTCGGCCTCGCGCAGCACGTCATTGGCCGGGCGCGAGACCAGATCGCCGCGCAGCTTGGGGATGATGCAGAAGGTGCAGCGGTTGTTGCAGCCTTCCGAAATCTTCAGGTACGCGTAATGCCGTGGCGTCAGCTTGATGCCCTGCGGCGGCACCAGATCGACATGCGGATTGTGGGCGGGCGGCAGCGCGCGGTGCACGGCGTCGAGCACGCTTTCGTACTGCTGCGGGCCGGTGATGGAGAGCACGCCGGGATAGGCCTGTTCGATCGCTTCCGGCTCGGCGCCCATGCAGCCCGTCACGATGACCTTGCCGTTCTCGGCCATGGCCTCGCCGATCGCCGAGAGCGATTCCTGCTTGGCGCTGTCGAGAAAGCCGCAGGTGTTGACGATGACGATGTCGGCCCCGTCATGCTTGCGGGCGAGCTCGTAGCCCTCGGCGCGCAGGCGCGTGATGATGCGCTCGGAATCCACCAATGCCTTGGGACACCCGAGCGACACGAAGCTGACCTTGGGCGCAGCCGTCTGATCCATATCCAAATCTGCCTGATTGACAGGCCTGAGCTAGTCCCAATTGCCCATAATTACAACCCTTTGCATGGCCTTCCGGCATGCTATGGATGAATCCCGTGGTGGGTGAGCAATGAGCGCCGAACAGTCGCCTAAAATCGTGATTGTCGACGAAAGCCCGATCCGGGCCGCGATCCTCGAGGAGGGGTTGCGGGAGGCCGGATTCACGCAGATCGTTCATATCAGCGAAATGCAGAGCCTGCTGGCCCGTATTTATGCGGTCGACCCCGACATCATCCTGATTGATCTGGAGAACCCCAGCCGCGACGTGCTGGAGGCGATGTTCCAGGTCAGCCGCGCCGTTCGGCGGCCGATCGCGATGTTCGTCGACCAGAGCGATTCATCCTCGATCCAGGCCTCCGTGGAAGCGGGGTGTCCGCCTATATCGTCGACGGATTGAAGAAAGAGCGCATCAAGCCAATCCTCGACCTCTGCGTGTCCCGCTTCAGCGCGTTCGCAAAACTCCAGGAGGAGCTGGAGCGCACCAAGTCGCAACTCGAGGACCGCAAGGTCATCGAAAAGGCCAAGGGCATCTTGATGCGGGTCAAAGGCCTCAACGAGGACGAGGCCTACGTGCTGATGCGCTCCACCGCCATGCGCGAGAAGAAGAAAATCGGCGAGATCGCCCAGTCGATCATCACCGCGTCGGAGATGCTGAAATGACGACCCCGTTGCGTATAGGGTTCATCCCGCTGGTCGATGCCGCCGCCCTGATCGTCGCCGTGGACAAGGGCTTTGCCGCCGCCGAGGGACTCGACGTCACGTTGGTGCGCGAGGTGTCCTGGTCCAACGTCCGTGACAAGCTCAATATCGGCCTGTTCGACGCCGCACATCTGCTGGCGCCGGTGGCGATCGCGTCCTCGCTCGGGCTTGGCCACGTCAAGGTGCCGATCGCCGCTCCCTTCAATCTCGGCATCAACGGCAACGCGATCACGGTCTCGCCGGCGCTTCATGCGGCGCTGATGGAGGAGATCGACGGCGACCGTTTCGATCCGATGGCCACTGCAAAAGCGCTGGCGAAGGTTGTTGCCATCAGGCGCAAGGCAGGGGCCGAGCCACTGACCTTCGGCATGACCTTCCCGTTCTCGACCCACAATTACCAGCTGCGGTTCTGGATGGCGGCGGCCGGCGTCGATCCGGACGAGGACGTGCGCCTCGTGGTGCTGCCGCCGCCTTACATGGTCGATAGTCTCGCCAATGGCCATGTCGATGCGTTCTGCGTCGGCGCGCCCTGGAACTCGATCGCCGTCGATCTCGGAATCGGCCACATCCTGCATTTCGTCTCCGATATTCTCGTGCGCGCGGCGGAAAAGGTCCTGGCGGTCCGCCAGACCTGGGCCGACAAGCATCCGGATGTCGTGGCGGCTCTGGTGCGGGCGGCCGTGAACGCGGCCGAGTTCATCGAAAACCCTGCGAACCGGACCGAGGCGGCGCGGATCCTGGCGCAGCCGGACCGGATCGGCGTCGATGCGGAGGTCATCCAGCGGACTCTCGACGGACGTTTGAAGATCTCGTCCGACGGTACCTTCCGCGAAAGCGGCCGCTACCTGCTGGTCGGACGCGAAGGGGCAGGGCGTCCGGACACGGTCCAGGCCGCCTGGCTCTATGCCCAGATGGTTCGCTGGGGCCAGACCGCGCTGACGCCTGATGGCGTCAAGACGGCGATGGCCGTGTTCAGGCCGGATCTCTACGACGCCGCCCTCGGCCAGCAGCCGCCGGCCGAAGCGCCTGCGCCGTTCGGCGCCTTCGCGGGGCCGACGTTCGATCCCGGCAACATTCGGGGGCATCTTGAGGCCTTTGCGGTCGGGCGCTGGAAGGCCTGATTCGGCCTGCATCGCTTCTGAGCGCTTGGAGCCTTCGTCTAAATTTTGGGCGTGCTGCTCGAATTTCGCAGGCGTTCCCGTCCGGGTTTTGCGGTCTGCGCTCCTAATCCCCTGAGAAACCGACAATTTTCGCTCCATGGAAGCTGGCACGCAACTTGTATGTTGCGGTGCGGCCAGCTTGTCGCAGATGCCTGCTGAGCCAAGTCCCACAGCAACGAAGCTGATTGGACCGTCGGGTGGCGAAGCAGGCTCCAAGGCCTGCCGAGTTCTCCGCGGGTCGAACCTCATTCCCTCGATTCCACTCCCGGTGGACGCAGGAGCTTCGTTGCCAACCATGAAACTCGAAACAGTCTCAGTCGACTTCACCGACGAGCAGAAGCGCTATCTCGAAGGCTTCACGACCGGCCTGCAGATCAGCCGCGTCGGTCGCGGTCTGGGCGGCGGTGCCGGCAAGGCGAATGCCGAGCCTGTTGGTCCGGATGCCCCACACATCAAGGCGCAGGACAAGGTCATCGCGTCCGGCAAGAAGCTCGCCGACCAGGAGAAATTCAAGCGCGACGAGCATCCGTTCGATGCCTATCCGCGGCTGCGCCAGCAGGCGGCCGACAATGCGCCGCCGAGCCCCGCGGACAATTTCCGCTGGCGCTATTACGGAATCTTCTACGTCGCGCCGACGCAGGACTCTTACATGTGCCGCCTGCGCATTCCGAACGGCATCATGAAGCACTGGCAGCTGTCGGGCCTTGCGGATCTCGCCGACGACCTCTGCGGGCCCTACAGCCATGTCACGACGCGCGCCAATCTCCAATTGCGCGAAATCCCGCCGAAGAACGCCGTGAAGCTGATCGAGGGCATTCAGGACCTCGGCCTGTGCTCGCGCGGCTCCGGCGCCGACAACATTCGCAACGTGACGGGGACGCCGACCGCCGGCATCGACCCGCAGGAGCTGATCGACACGCGGCCCTTTGCGCGCGAATGGCACTACCACATCCTCAACGACCGTTCGCTCTACGGCCTGCCGCGCAAGTTCAACGTCGCCTTCGACGGCGCCGGCAAGGTCGCGGTGCTGGAAGAGACCAACGACATCGCCTTCACGGCGTATGAGGTGAAGGACGGGTTCGGCGTCGAGCCCGGAATCTGGTTCCGCCTCGGCCTCGGCGGCATTACCGGCCACAAGGACTTTGCAAAATACTCCGGCATCATCGTCAAGCCGGAGCAGGCGACCGCCGTCGCCGATGCCATCATCCGCGTGTTCATCGACCACGGCGACCGCACCAACCGCAACAAGGCGCGGCTGAAATATGTGCTCGACGCGATGGGCCATGACGGCTTCCTTAGGCACGTCGAAGAGCGATTGAAGACACCGTTTACGCGCGTGCCGGAAGAGGCGTTCCTCCCGCGGCCCGCGTCGAACCGCATGGCGCATGTCGGCGTGCACAAGCAAAAGCAGGCCGGCCTCAACTGGATCGGCGTGTCGCTGACGCTCGGCAAGATGAGCTGCGATCAGATGCGGGGCCTCGCCAAGGTCGCGCAGGACCTCGGCGACGGCGAGATCCGCCTGACCGTGTGGCAGAACCTGCTGATATCGGGCGTGCGCGACGAGAATGTCGAACTTGCCGTCGCGGCGATCAAGGCAATAGGGCTCGCGGTCGAGGCCTCGCACATCCGCGCCGGCCTGATCGCCTGCACCGGCAATGCCGGCTGCCGCTTCGCGGCCTCCGATACCAAGCGCAATGCGGCCGAAATCGGTGACTGGTGCGAACCGCGCGTCGCCATGGACAAGCCCGTCAATATCCACGTCACCGGCTGTCATCATTCCTGCGCGCAGCACTACATCAGCGACATCGGCCTGATCGGCGCGCGCGTGCCCGTGAACGACGAGGACACGGTGGAAGGCTATCACCTGTTCACCGGGGGCGGGTTCGGTCCCGATGCCGATGTCGGGCAGGAGGTCTATCACGACCTCAAGGCCGAGGACGCGCCGAAGACGGTCGAGGGTCTGCTCAAGGCCTATATCGCCCACCGCGCCTCGCCCGATGAGTCCTTCCTCGCCTTTGCGCGCCGCCATGACGGCGAGACGCTGCGCAAGCTTGCCGATGCACAGGTGTCCGCATGAACCAGATCACGCCTCCGCCGAAACTCGACATCATTCCCGCCAGCGCGCCGTTCTCGGACGCGCAGCGTTCCTGGTTGAACGGCTTCTTTGCCGGGCTGCTGTCGCCTGACGTCGCGACGCCGCTGTCAGCGGAGCAGGGCGCCGCCGTCATGGCCGGTGACGGCGACGACGGCGAAGCACCGTGGCACGACCAGACCATGCCGATCACTGAGCGGATGAAGCTCGCCGAAGGCCGTCCCGTCCGTCGCAAGATGATGGCGGCCATGGCGCAGCAGGATTGCGGCCAGTGCGGCTACAATTGCAACGACTATTCGGATGCGATTGCCAGCCGTAGCGAAGCGCGGCTCAATCTCTGCGTCCCCGGCGGCAAGGACACCGCGCGGATGCTGAAGTCGCTGTATGAGGAGCTGGACAAGGCACCCGCAGCCAAGGCGCCCGACAAGGCGAATGCGGTGGCAGCACCTGCCGTGACCGTGACGATCGCCGAGCCCGGCCGCTCGCGTGACAATCCGGTCGCCGCGACCTTCCTGTCGCGGCGCCTGCTCAACAAGGGCGCCTCGGAGAAGGAAACCTATCACGTCGAGTTCGATCTCTCCGAGAGCAAGCTCGACTACGTCGTCGGCGACAGTTTTGGCGTGTTCGCCCGCAATGACGTCGGCCTGGTCGATCAGGTCATCGCGCTGCTCGGCGCCTCGCATACAACCAAAGTCAACGGCAAGACGTTGCGCGAGGTGCTGACCGACGACGTCTCGCTGTCGCCGGCGCCGGACTCGCTGTTCGAGCTGCTCTCCTTCATCACCGGCGGCGCGCAGCGCGAGAAGGCGCGGGCGCTGGCGCAAGGCGAGGATCCCGATGGCGATGCGGCGACGCTCGACGTCATGGCGGCGCTGCAGAAGTTCTCCGGCACACGGCCGCATCCGGAGGCCTTCGTCGAGGCGCTGGAGCCGCTCCAGCCGCGGCTCTATTCGATCTCGTCCTCGCACAATGCAACGCCTGGCAAGCTGTCCCTGACGGTCGATTCCGTTCGCTACGTCATCGGCAAGCGCAAGCGCATCGGCGTCGCCTCGACCTTCCTCGGCGAGCGCATCAATGAGGGCGAGAAGCTCAAGGTCTATGTGCAGAAGGCGCACAATTTCGGCCTGCCCGAGGACCCGAAGACGCCTGTCATCATGATCGGCCCCGGCACCGGCATCGCGCCGTTCCGTGCCTTCCTGCTCGACCGCAAGGCGACCGGCGCACCCGGCAAGAACTGGCTGTTCTTCGGCCATCAGCGCAGCGATTGCGATTTCTTCTACCAGGACGAGCTCAATGCGATGAAGATTTCGGGGCAGTTGACGCGGTTGTCGCTGGCCTGGTCGCGCGACGGGGACAAGAAGTTCTACGTGCAGGACCGCATGCGCGAGGTCGGCCGTGAGCTGTGGACGTGGCTCGCCGAAGGCGCGCATCTCTACATCTGCGGCGACGCCAAGCGCATGGCCAAGGACGTCGAGCGCGCGCTGGTCGATATCGTCGCTCAATTCGGAGCGCGCTCGACCGACGAAGCCGTCAGTTTCGTCGCCGAGCTCAAGAAGACCGGCCGCTTCCAGGCCGACGTCTACTAGCTCCAGGCTCGGCTGTCGTCCCGCCGTTATCCGAGCCGGTTCCAACTGGCTCGGATCTTAACGAATAAGATTCTCGGAATCCACAGGCGAAGAGAATTTGTGCCTGCGATAGAGGGACTTCAGAGAACTGGCATCGCTATTTCTGCGACCGTCTTGCCCGCACCCCGGGTTGATCCTTCATACTCCTGCACATGGAGCGTTGGAGATCGACCATGCGCGAACTATCGGCGGAAGCCAGGCTCCACTTCTACGCGCGCGCGCTCTCGCGTCGGACCGCGGCGAGCGTTCATCATGTCGCGCTCTATGGCGCCTTCGTCGTCATCGCGGCGATCGTGTTCGGCACGCTGTCCGTGCACCCGTTCTGATCACGCCCCGCGCTTGAACGGCGCCACTTCGATCCCCGCTTCCTTCAACGCCTGACGCAAGGTGCGCGCGATCTCGACTGCCCCTTGCGTGTCGCCGTGGATGCAGACCGTGTCCGTGCGCATCTTGATGACCTTGCCGGTCACCGACACCACCGCTCCGTCCTGCACCATGCGCACCACGCGGTCGGCAATCGCCTTGGCGTCGTGTAGCACAGCACCCGGCTTCTTGCGCGAGACGAGGTTGCCGTCGTCCTCATAGGCGCGGTCGGCGAACACCTCGTGCACCATCGGCAGGTTGGCGTCTTCGCCGGCCTTCACCAGCTTCGAATTGGCGAGCACGACGAAGATCAGGGAGGGATCGACCGCCTTGATGCCGGCGGCAATCGCCCTGGCCGTCATGTCGTCCTCGCAGGCGACGTTGGAGAGCGCGCCATGCGCCTTCACATGCGTGACCTTGTGGCCTGCCGCGGTTGCGATCGCCTGCAGAGCGCCGATCTGGTAGGCGACGAGATTTTCGATCTCGGAAGCCTTCATGCCCATGATCGGATGCCGGCCGAAGCCGTGCAGGTCGCGATAGCCGGGATGCGCGCCGACCGAGACGCCGCGCGCCTTCGCCAGCTCGACGGTCCGGCGCATGATGTCGGGATCGCCGGCATGGAAGCCGCAGGCGACGTTGACCGAACTTGCAAGGTCGATCATGGCGGCGTCGTTGCCCATCTCCCACGCGCCAAAACCTTCGCCGAGGTCGCAGTTGAGATCGATCGTCTTCATGGTTGCTCTCCGCCTTGGGTCGTCTCGTCGTTTACGGCTCCGCCACGACCTGCCAGGTCCCGGCATCCACGGCGCTCACCGCATAACCGGCAACGTTGGCATCGCTGAGCGCCTCGATGTTCAGTTCGACGGTGTCGGACGGGCGCAGGCGGTCGGGCAGGTTCCGGATCGCTTGCGCAAACTTGCGCGCCTCGTCCTGGGCCTCGGCCATCGTGACCCTCTGGAAGCGGAACACCGTTCCCACCGAGGTCTGTGCGAGCCGGCCGATGTCGGCCGTGATCACGGTCGCGATCTTTGGATAGCCGCCGGTGGTGCCGCGATCCATCATCAAGGCGATCGGCGCACCATCGCCGGGCACCTGGATGCTGCCGATGACCGTGCCGTCGGAGACGATGTTGTGGCCGTGCAGATGCCTGATCGCAGGTCCTTCGAGCCGGTAGCCCATGCGGTCGGACGTCGCCGAAATCTTCCACTCGCTGCCCAGGAACAGCGCCTTGTTCGCGTCGTCGAACTCGTCGTCCTGCGGTCCCAGCAGGACGCGGATCGGGCCGCTGACCGGCTTCGGCAGCTCGATGCGCAACTCGGGCGCGCCGCTCGCGGTATCGACATTGAACTCGTCGCCGGCCTGGAGCGGACGCGGGTAGGGGCTGCCAAGGCCCGCGCGGGCATTCACAGCAAGGCTGCCGAACACCAGCTCGCCCTTGATGGCGCCTTCGATCGCGAGATAGGTGAACGCACCGCCGCGGGCAAAGCCCAGTGTCAGCGTCTCGCCATCCTTCAGCGTCAACGATGTGTCCATCGCCACCGGCTTCCCGGCGACATCCGCATTGCGCGGCGCGCCTGATATCGCGACGCGGACGGCGCCGTCACGGGCAGTGAAGGTGGCGCCGAACGGGCCGATCTCGACAGCGGCCGCGAACGGCTCGTTGCCGACCAGCGTGTTCGCAGCGGCGAGCGACAGCCGGTCCATGGCGCCGCTGATCGTGAGGCCATAGCGCTGTGCGCCATGGCGACCGCCGTCCTGAACGGAGCTTGCAGGCCCGATGGAGGCGACGACGAGCCGGCTCATGTCGTCACCTGCTCGGCGACGATCTCGCCGGCTTCGGCGGCGCGGTCGAGTTCCTCGAAGGTCTTGTGATCGATGGCGAAAAACGTCACGCGATCACCGGGTTCGGTGAGGAACGTCGGATTCCGGTGGAGCTGGTAGGTTCTGACCGGCGTGCGGCCGAGCAGGTGCCAGCCGCTTGGCGCGGCCAGGCACTGGATCCCGGCCTGGATGCCGCCGATCGAGATCGTGCCGGCAGGGGTCAGCAGCCGCGGCGACTGCCGCCGCGACATCTGCAGAGATTTGTCGAGGCCGCTGAGATAGGACCAGCCTGGCGTAAAACCGATCATGGCAACCCGATAGTCGCCGCCGGAATGCCGGGCGATGATGTCCTCGGGCGTGGTGTTCAGCGCCTTGGCGACATCCTCCAGATCGATGCCGTGCTCGCCGCCATAGGCGACGGGAATGCGCCAGCGCCGCGCCTTCATGGCTGGCGGCAGCGGCTGGCTGGCGATCGGGAGAATCTTGTCGCCGAGCGCGTCGAAGCCGATGATGGCGGGATCGTAATGCACCAGCAGCGAGCGATAGGTCGGCACGGTCTCGGTGAGGCCGTCGATGGGGCTCGCCGCCAGCGCCTTGTCGAGCGCGAGCACGCGCTCGTTGGCGGCGTCGTCGATGGTGCGGCTGAACTCGACCGTGACGGCACTGTCGCCACTGGGCAGAAGGCGGGGCGGAGGAAGCGTCGCGGCCATGAGTTGTCGAAATCGGGCTGCTGGAGAAACGCGGGCTCATCCTTGAGTTCCGCGCTGTCCTGCTTCGCGTAAATGCGCCCGCAAGTCCAATAAATTAATGCAAGGGGAGGCGATAAAGCCTTGTTATCGCGTCGCATAACCGCCCGGCAGGGCAGCGTTCTTGGCCCTTGACGGCAAGCCCCCGGCTCGCAAGATGCGCGGCGTTCTTTCCCGCCCATCCGGAGCTCGTTTTCGTCCATGTCGCTGTCCCCCGAAGCCCGCAAGACCCTCGCCGGCATCACCACTGCCACCATCACCACGGTCCTGCTGAAAAAGGGCCTGCGCAACATCTGGATGCGCGGCGCGCGCCCGTTGCGCCCGGGCCTGCCGCGCCTCGTGGGACCCGCCTTCACGCTGCGTTTCGTGCCGGCGCGCGAGGACCTTGCGACCCCGGAATCCTGGTCGTCGCCGATCTCGACCCGTACCGCGATCGAGGCGATGCCTGAGGGATGCATTGCCGTGGTCGACGCCATGGGCATCACGGATGCCGGCATCTTCGGCGACATCCTCTGCGCCCGCATGATGAAGCGCGGCGTGACCGCGCTCGTCACCGACGGCGTGGTGCGTGACGTCGAGGGCGTGCTCGGGACCAACCTTCCGGTGTGGTGCGACGGCTATGCCGCGCCGCCTTCCGTGGCGGGCCTCACCTTCGTCGGCTGGGGCGAGCCGATCGGCTGCGGCGGCGTCGCCGTGTTCCCGAACGACATCGTGGTCGCCGACCAGGACGGCTGCGTGCTGATCCCGCAGGCGATGCTCGACCACGTGCTCAACGAGGGCGTCGAGCAGGAACGGATGGAAGCCTGGATCGTCAACGAGGTGAACAACGGCGCGGTGCTGCCGGGCCTCTATCCCATGAACGCCGAGACCAAGGCGCGCTACGCCGCCAGCAAGAAGTAATCGTCAACAAGCGAGGATACCCCCATGGAGATCACCGTCGCTGGCACGCGGCCGACCCGCCGCGCGCCCAAGGAACACTTCACCGGCACCGTGTTGCAGGATCCCGTGATCATGGCGCCCGCGCCGGCGCGGCTGAACTGCTCGCGCGTCTCATTCGAGCCGGGCGCACGCACCAACTGGCACCATCATCCGCTCGGGCAGACGCTCTATGTGATTTCGGGCGTTGGCCGCGTCCAGACCAAGGGTGGTCCGGTCCGCGAGATCCGTCCCGGCGATACCGTCTGGATTCCACCAGGCGAGCTGCATTGGCATGGCGCAACGCCCGACAACAGTATGTGCCACATCGCCATGCAGGAGGCGCTCGACGGCGTGTTCTCGACCTGGCTGGAGCCGGTGACCGACGCGGAGTATGGCGCGCCGCTGGGCTAGCTCTGCTGCCCCGGACGCAACGCAGCGCGCGAGTGATGCGTTGCTGAGCCGGGGCCTGGGTTTACTGCCGCTCCGCGGTCCACGTGCCGGTGCACATGGTGCCGCGCCAGGTGCCCGAGCCGGACGTGCCGCTCAGTCGGCCGAACCCGACCGCGCGCTTGATGCCGGTGCTCAGGGTGACGTTGATGTTGCCGGCATCGGCCACCCGGCCCGACGCCGTCACCATGGCGCTGCTCGAGGCGATCTGACCGTTGTTGATGCCGATCGAGACGGTCGCGCCGTTGCCGCAGGTCTCACTCGACGATGAGATCCGCACATTCCACGCGCCGTCGAAAGTGCTGGCGCTCGCCTGCGCGGCCGGTAATGCGATTGCGACGATGGTGGCGAAAAGGCACTTGCGAAAACCGTTCATGGCACGCCCCTTTGGTTGAGCCTGCGCGGATCGTGTCATGGGCGAGGGACGGGCGATGTGAGAGGTGTCACGCCCCAAGAGGGCTCTGTGACGTAGCGCACTTTTGGTCAGTTCTTGATCCGATCGACGAGACGGGCGAGCAGGCGGGCTTTTCGGGGGGCGGGTGGCGGCTCCCGCTCGACCGCTGGCCCGGTCGAAACGGAGGCTTCCTCGGCAATCGAAAGTCTGCACAGCCCCAATCCGAGATGGCGCCTGTCATGGCTCAGCCCCTCGGCATAAGGCGAGGATGCGCCTTCAATTTCGAAGACGAAGTGCAGGACATCCTCGAGCTGTTCGGGCGCGGGAAGCGGCGCCGAGACCCAGCACGGTTCACCGCCGCCTGCTTCTGCCGGCGTGAATGTCCACTGTGCTATCGGTTCATCGCCGCAGTAAACGCTGACGCTGACGCCTTGGTGATCCTGCCTCGGCAAATGGGCAAAGGCGAACGCGTTGAGGAAAAGTTGTCGGTCCGGCTTCGCAGCGAGCTTCACCGATAGTTCAGCGCGGCCGCCAACGCTCCATGTGCCCCATGGTTCGGTGTCCGACCAGCCGCTCCCCATGAACCCGCGTGAATCGAGCGCATCGCCGAAATCGATCTGCTCGCCAATCGCGTAGCCCGGCTCCATGTCGGGAGCGGTTTTGGCGAGTGACACCATGGTTTCGATGAAGCGTGCTAGACCGGTCTCCACGGCCAGGCGCGGGGCGAGCTCCCGCGCTGCGGCGCCGAGCTGATGCGACTTCCCAAGGCCTTCCAAAATGACGTCAGCCAACGTCTGCGTCGCACGCTCTGCAAACGACAGGCCGACGCCGTAGCCCTCTGCGATCTTGTCGGCCATCCAGGTGCCTTCAGGCACGATCACAGGCTTGCCCAGGCTGGCGGCTTCCGTGAAGACGCCGGAGGTCAGAAATCGGTACGGCTGCGCCTCGTAGGCCAATACGACCAGCGTCGATCGCGCCAGATGTCCAAAATACTCCGTCATGCTCATCTGCAGAGGAAGAAGCTCGACCAGAGGACTGCTGCCGAGATCGAGCGTGGCGATGCCTTGCGCGATATCACCGGCCGGCTTGATCAAGAATCTGGCGGCGGGCGCAAGCGCGCGAACGCGCCTGATGGTCTCGCCGAGATCAGCCAGGCATCGGCCTGATCTGCCGTTGACGTGCAGATAGATCGTCGGGTCGACAGTTCCCGGCGCCGTGGTGATGTCCGGCGGCCTGCCAAAATGGTGCTGCATCATGAAGGGACGCCGGCGAAGCACGCGGGAGACGGAGCGCGCCTTGGCCTTCGAGTTCACCAGGAAGAATACGCGCTCACGCGCCGAGGCATTGTCGAGATCGGCAGATGCCAGTCGGTAGAACGCGGCCCGGGGCTTGAAGCGTCCCGTGTCCAGGTCCGTTAGTTCGTCGCCGATGATCCGGAAGAACACCGCCGGGCATTTGCCGGCCGGTTGCTCCGAGAGCCACCTGCCGATGCCGCTGATAAGGACCGGGTGTCCGCGCGGAAAGTAGATGATGTCGGATGAATCGAGACCTTCCGCATCCAGCCAGTTGCCGAGAGGGGCGAAGAGACGGACGGTGTCGGCGAATGTCACCATCGACAGAACGACGTTCCCGGCATTAACTTCGAACGTCGGCAGCATTTCCAGAACGCGATCCGCCCCGATCTCCGCGGCCAGTTGCTCGTCGGTCGTGCGAGGCACCAGGATCCGGGGCGTCAGGCCGATATTGGCGCTTTCGTTCCTGAAATGCAGAAGCTCGTTGAAGGAATGGCCTGATACGCCAAAGCTCGCAAAGGCCGGGATGACGATCCTGGGCCCGGCGGGACCTTTTCGAGCGGGTGGCAAAGTCATCAAGGGTCTCAACAACGCGCATGCGCTTGTCGGTGTGTACGCCAATCCCCCGATCTCAGGAAGCTATTCGTCGGCCGCCGGCAGCGGGATCAAGGGAGATCCCGCTGCCGTAGAGTCTTGCGCGATCTCAGGGGAGGACCGGCGGATGATACGTAAACGTCGACATCAGGATGGCGGCCACGATCATCACGATCGGGAAGTGGATCAGGAACTGGATCGACGTGTAGCCGATCAGATCCTTCGACTTCAATCCGAGGATCCCGAGCAGCGGCAGCATCCAGAACGGGTTGATGAAGTTCGGCAGCGTCTCGGCGATGTTGTAGACCATGACGGTCCATCCGAGATGCGCCCCGACCGAATTCGCCGCCTTCATGATGTAGGGCGCTTCGATGATCCATTTGCCGCCGGCGGACGGAATGAAGAAGCCGAGGACGGCCGAATAGATACCCACAAGGAAGGAGAAGACCGTCGTGCTGGCCGAGGCATCGACGAACCAGTGCGCAATGGTGTCCGACAGCGTCACGCCCTTGGCGTTCGGCACCTTGGTGAGCATCTGGGCGATGCCGGCATAGAACGGAAATTGCAGCAGCACGCCCGACACGCTCGGCATCGCCTTGGAGAACGCTTCGAGCAGGCTGCGGGGACGCCAGTGCAAGAGGATGCCGAGGATCAGGAAGACGAAGTTGTAGGTGTTCAGGCCCGACAGCGTGATGAGCGGATTGCCGGACTGGAAGGTCTGCCACAGCCAGCCAAGGGCGAGGACGACGATCAGGATGGTCAGGATCGGGCTGAATTCGAGGAAGTCGCCGGGCCGGGCGGGAGCCTTCGGCTTGATCGTGTCGTCTTCAAGCGAGACGCCGAGATCCTGCGCGGTTTTGGTCCCGGCCGCGTTCGGCGCGGTCAGATAGCAGATGACGGCCGACACGACCGTCACGAGGATCGTCGTGACCAGATTTTGCCAGGTCAGGATCGTCTCTGAAAATCCGATGACTCCGGTGATCGGGAGCAGCGAGCTCGGAATGCTGGCGGCGTTGGCCTGAAGCTGCGCGGCCGACGAGGTGATGCCGAGCGTGAAGCCGCAGCCGAGGCCGAGATAGCCGGCAGCGCCAGCGGCCCGGTAGTCGAGCTTGATGTCCGTGCGCCGCGCGATCTCGCGGACCAGCAGGCCGGAGAAGATCAGGCTCAGACCCCAATTGACCAGGGACAGGAGAATGCTCAGCACCCCGACGAAGACCACGGCGCCGCGCCCGGTGGAGGGCACGGCGGCCAGCCGCCGCAGCGCGGCCGCAATGGGGGGCGACATCGCCACGACGTAGCCGCCGATCGCGACCAGGGCCATCTGCATCGTGAACGGAATGAGATTCCAGAAGCCGTCGCCGAACGCTCGGCTGACGGCGAGCGGGGAGCCGCCATGCACGATGGTGCCGATCGCAATCGCGATCACGGCGATCAGCACGAAGACGTAGGCGTCCGGAAACCAACGCTCGGAGAAGACCACGAGGCGTTGCGAGAACCTCGCCAGCAGATTGGTCTCGGTTGATGCGCTCCCGTTGAGAGAGTCGCCGGATACGGTCGTCATTGTCAGCCCCCAATTTTGGCAGTGTTGGTCGTGGTTGAAAGTCATGCTGCGTGGTCAGAACCCGAGCGTGAGTTCGGAGAGCGGGACCGCCTGGCAGGTCAGGCAGTGCTCGGTCGAGCTATCGCCGCCGCCGAGCTGCGCGACGCGGCCATCGACGATGCGCATGGCGCAGCTCTCGCACTGGCCGACGCGGCAGCCGCTGGGCAGCGGCACACCCGCGGCGTGTGCGGCATCGAGCAGCGTGCCCAATTCGGGCGACCAGACGAAACTCCTGTCGCTGCCGGCGAGGTGAACCGTCTGCGGCTCCAGCGTCGCAGGCACTTCGGGCGGCGATACGAAGGCTTCCGCAAAGATGTCGAAGCGGGGAACTCCGCGCTCGACAAGTTGCGTGGCGGTCGAAGACGTGAAGCCCGTCGAGCCGCAGAGATAGGCAAGGGGGCTTTTGGAGAGCAATGGATCGATCGCGGACAGGTCCAGCCGGCCGGCATGGTCGTAATGGTCGTGCAGCCGGTCGGATGGGAGAGGTGCCGTAAAGGCCGTAATGAGCTTCAACTGCGGCAGCCGCGCCCGAAGCTCCTGAAGCCGCGCGGCGAAAGGATGCTCGTTGCCGTTGCGGCAGGTGTGTATCAGCAGGACGTCCTTGACGCGCTCGGCCGGCGCCATGGCCAGCAGCGCCTCCAGATGACTCATGAATGGCGTGATACCGATGCCCGAGGCGAGAAAGATCAGAGGTCGATCTCCATGCAATGGCGGGGTGAAGATCCCGCCGGGAGATTCGAGCCGGACCTCGTCGCCAATCGCGAGGCGATGGATGCGTTCGGAGAGATGAAGGCCGCTGTCGGAAGGCTGCCTCTTGACGGCAACGGACAGCACGTTCTTGCCGCCGTGTCCGGTCAATGAATAGGCACGGGCGATGTCCACGCCCGGTAAATTCAGCAGGACGTACTGCCCCGGCCGGTACGCGGGAAGCGCATCGCCGTCCTTCGGAGCAAGATCGATCGCGACGATGTCATCGGCCTCGCGGCGGACGCTCGCGACTGAGAATGTGCGCCGCCCGGCCCAGCGCCCGCGGTTCGCAGCCTGGTCGCGCCTGATGTCGCAGAGCGTCGCGCGCAGAGGAACCGAGCCGCTGACCGGGTCGCGCGACGCGTCGCTCAATGCGTCGTTCATGTTCGACGTCGCGGCGCCGGCGGACGGCGTCAAGTTGAGTCCAAGCGGTGGACATTCCTCCCACCAGCCGAACTCGGCCAGCACGACGCGGTCGTCGAGCGCATCGTTCAGGCGGACACGGAGTCTGACCTGACCGGATGGCGTTTCGACGATCGCCCAATCGCCGTCTTCGAGGCCCCGCCGCGCCGCGAGCATCGTGCTGATCTCGACGGCGGGGTCGGGGGCTTTCTTGCGAAGCGACGCCACGTGCCGATGCGAGCTATGGACGAACCAGCCGTTCTTGGCGGTCGTCAGTACCAGCGGAAACCGCTTGCCAGAAGTCGTCGCCATCGGACTCTCGGCCGGCTCGACGTGGCCTGCGAGCGGCGCATAGCCATGATCGAGCATCAGCTCGGAATAGAGCTCAACGCGCTGCGTCGGCGTTGCGAAACCGGCGATCGTCCCATCGCCTTTCTTGTCGGCGTATTTTTCGTGGTGGAATGGCTGAGGAAAGCGCATGCCCTCCGGCTGCTTACGCAAGTCGTCGACAGTGATGCCGAGAGGCGCCAGTTGATGATTCCAGCCCGCGTGGATGTCGCCCCCGAAGAATTGCTCCGCCATCCCCATGCGCACGGCCAATTCCGCGACGATCTCGTAGTCGGCCTTGCTCTCGCCGTGCCGGGGCAGCATCTGCGGCCGGAACTGGATCGTCTCGACGGCCTCCTGCGTGATCTCGAATCCGATCTTCAGTGCATCGCGTTCCCAGGGCATGCCGGCCGGCAGCACGATGTCGGCATTCTCCGCGGTCGGGTTCATGAACATGTCGACATGCACATGGAAGTCGAGCGCGCGCAGCGCCTCGCGGTTGCGCGAGGAATGTCCCTGCGACACCACGAAGTTGGTGCCGAAGCTCATCAGCGCGTTGACGCGGTAGGGCTCGCCCTTGAGCACCGCGCGGCTGAAATCGCGCGCCGTGATCCAGCCGCGGCTCGGCGGCCCCAGCGGCAATTCGTCGAGGCCCAGCGCCTTCGCTTTCTGGCCCGGCGGCAGCAGGCTGATGTCGTTGACCGCGCGGGTCGGTGGCGGAAGCGGCCAGACATTGCCGCCGGGCCGGTCGCAGGCGCCGGTGAGCGCGTAGAGAGTCGCAATGGCCCGCTCGGTGGCGGTCGCGTTGGTGTGCTGACCGACGCCGGTCCACGAATGATAGGCGAGCCTCGGACTGTTCTCGAACAGCGCGCAGAACGCGACGACTTTCGATTCATCAAGCCAGGTGGTCGTGGCGACGCTGGACGTCGTATAGGATGCAGCCTCGGCGGCGAGCCGCGAGAAAGCGGTTCTCGCGGCGATCACGCGTCCGCCCCCGCCATCAAGCGTTGCCTCGGCGTCGAGCGTGCAATTCGCCGGATCGAGCACCTCGACGCGCGGGTCGTGCGGTCGCGCCTTGCCGGATTGATCGAGCACGACGAACGCGTCCGGCGACTGATCCGGCCACAGCTCGGTTGCCCGGACGAAACGTCCGGTGTGCGTGTCGACCAGAAACGGGCCATTGGTCCAGCGCGTGACGAAATCCTGATCGTACGTGCCGGTTGCAATGAGATGCCGGATCGCCGCCATCGCAAGCGCGCCGTCGGCGCCGGGACGGATACGCAGCCAGAGATCCGCCTGCTGTCCGGATCCATTCGGCTTGGGATCGACGACGGCCACACGCGCGCCGCGACGGCGCGCGTCCGCAACGCGGGTGGCCTGCGCAAGCCATGTCCGCGCGGGATTGTGTCCCCAGAGGACGATCACGTCGGCGTTGTCATAGTCGGGAAAGCCGATGCCGCGGCCGAACGTGAGCGCGTGGGCGAAATCCTTGTGCCAGCCGCAGACCTCGACGGCGTAGATCAGATTGGGGCTGCCGAAGCAGCGGATGAACCGCTCGACCCATTCGAAACTGTCGACCATGGGGGTGCCGCTCGGCGTCGTGACCGCGAACGCAACGGCTTCCGCGCCCGCGGTGCCGCGGATCTGCCCGAGCTGCTTGACGATTTCGCTGAAAGCCTCGTCCCACGAAATCCGGACCCAGCCCGGGTCGGCGGCATCGCGCGGCGCCGTCCGGCGGAGCGGGTGGGTGAGGCGGCGCGGGCTATGAACCATCTCGGGGGCGGCGCGCCCCTTCGAACACAACGCACCGCCCGTGGGGTGCGAAGGCGCATTCTCGACCGCGACCATGCGGCCGTTCTCGACCACGGTCGTCGAACCGCACCGCGAACGGCAGAGCGTGCAATAGCCGGGATAGCGTTCTGCCATAGACAGCCCAAGAGTAGCGCATTATAGTAATGCGCTACATGCTGGACGGTGACATCTTTCTGGTCAAGTGCATTTTTTGGGCGGTGCTGATAGATCGGACGGCAGTCGCGAGTCGGAGGAGACATGGACCAGAATCTGCGCGAGCAGGTCGTGCAGCAGGTGCGCGCGGAGATCATTTCTGGTCAGAGCATGCCGGGCACGATGTATTCGGTGCCGACCTTGGCGGCGAGCCTCGGGGTGTCGTCGACGCCGGTGCGGGAAGCCCTGCTGGAGTTGAGCCGGAGCGGGCTGATCGAACCCGTCCGCAATCGTGGCTTCAGGGTTGTCGAGCCGAGCATGACGGAGCTTCGCAATCTGTTCGATCTGCGGGACGTGCTCGAGCTCCATGCCGCGTCATTGGTCGCGCGCAAGCCGGACAAGGATCTGAGTGCGCTTTATCCGTGGGCCGAAGCCATCGAGCGCGCGGTCAGGACCGAGGATATCGGGCTCTACATCGAGGCGGACCGAACCTTCCATCGCTTGCTGACGGACGCCGCCGACAATCCTCGCCTGACCGAGATGGTGATGGGATTGCGCGACCAGATGCGGCTATACGGGATCAATTCGCGTGCGGGCCTCGCGCGTCAGAATGACTCCGCACCCGAACACTTCCGGATCATCGAGCTGGCGAGCGCGGGCAAGGAAGAAGCGCTCACCAATCTTCTGCGCCATCACATCCGCGCCTGGGAGCCGATCTTCGTCGAGGCGCTCGCCCAGGTCGGAGCTGGCCGTGAACCGATCGCTGCCGCGCGCAAGCGGCAGCTCTCGTCGACCTGAGTCAGTTCACCCGCGTCCAGGTCTGGCCGCCGCAGAACATGCCGCCGAAGGCGCAGCCCTGCACGCGGAGCCGATCCGTGCCCTTCATCGCGATCGTCGAATCGTAGGTCGATCCGGTGTTGGGATCGAGGATGCGGCCGGACCATTTCTGCTCCTTGCCGGGCTTCATGTTGATCAGGACCTGCTCGCCGTTCTGGTTCGATTTGCTGTCGACCGAATAGCCGCAGAGATTGTTGCCGCACTGCTCGATGCGGACCTTGCCTTCCTTCTCCTCGGTGAGCCAGATGCCGAGCGGTGAATTGAGATCTCGCGTCGGCGCGGCTGCGGGCGCCGGCGGGGCGATGGCGGCGGACTGAACGGGGGCGGGCGCCGGAGCAGGGGGCGGTGCCGGCGGCGCTGCGGCCACTGCAGGGGCTGGCGGTGGAGGCGGTGCGGGCGGCACCGCGGCGATCGTCGGGGCAGCGCTTGGAGCCGGTTGAGGCGGTGGCACAAGTGCGTCTTGAGCCGGGGCATTGTTTGCAGGAGCGGCCGGAGGCGCCGGCGGTGCCACGGCCACAGGCGCTTGGACAGGAGTTTGCGCGGCCGCCGGAGTCGCAGCGGCGGGTGCGGGGGCCGCTACGGGATCAACCGGTGTCTGCGGATCGGCCTTCGCCTGTTGAGGTGCCTGCGGGTCCGCTTTCGGCGCCCCCTTGGCATCGTTCTTGGTCTTCTTCGCCTTGCCCTGGCCGGTGTTGTCGTACACGCCGGGGATCTGTACCGTGCCACGGTCTGGATCGATGCGGATGGTGCGCCCGCCATATTCGAACGTGTACTGCGCCTGCGCAGTTGTGCTCACCAAAAGGAATGCGGCCGCGGCCAACAGCTTCCTCATTTCCATCTCCTGAACAGGTGGTCCCCGCACCGATGCTTACGCGCCGGTTCGATCGCAAAAAGTGATCTAGATCACTGTTGTCCGTATGAGTCGTTGTCCGGCGGTTCCGGGTTCAATACATCCGGAGCCGGTCCAAAGTTTGGCCGGGGCAAGCGGCAGGAGGACGCAGCCTGGAGCCTTTTCCGTTTCGATTGAATCGAAACGAGGCTCCAGATTCCTTGTTTTGGCGCGTTTTCTCGACGCGAACCGGGCCCACTTCTCTGGAAAACGCTCTAGTCGAACCAGGCGGCGTAGATTTTCCTGTAGCTGCCATCCTCCATGGAGATGTGCAGCCACTGGTCGACGAAGGCCTTCAGCGCCATGTCGCGCTGGAGCCAATAGGCCTTCTCGGAGAAATCGAACGGCTTTTCGGGATGCACCGCGCAGAGCACGCCGGAATGCTGCTTCTGCTGGTAGCGGGTTTCGGAGGCGTCCGTCATCATCAGGTCGGCATGGCCCTTCGCGATTTCGTCGAAGATCACGGTGTTGTCGGGGAACACGGTGATGTCGGCGTCCCTGATGTTGGCGCGTGCAAAGCGCTCATTGGTGCCGCCGGGATTGACGATGACCCGGGTGCCCTTCTTGTCGATGTCGGGAAGCGTCTGGTATTTGCCGACATCGGCGCAGCGCGTGATCGGCGTCTTGCCCTCGCGCATGATCGGCGTCGAGAAGAAGCCCTTCTTCTGCCGGTCGAGCGTGACCGAGACCCCGCCCATCGCGATGTCGAACTGGTCGGCCTCGAAATCCTTCATCAGCTTCGGCCAGGCCGTGGCGACGTACTCCACTTTGACGCCGAGTGCCTTGCCCAAGGCTTCCGCCATGTCGACGTCGAAGCCGCTGAATTTCTGCGTGGCCTTGTCGAGATAGGTGAACGGCTTGTAGTCGCCGGTCATGCCGACGCGCAGGGTGCCGCGCTTGACGATCTCGTCGAGGCGCGATGGCGCCTGCTGCGCGTGAGCCGAAAGGTTGGCCAGCAACGCCAGGGCCAAGGCCGCCAGGATTCGAACAGGCATTCGAACGATCATCTCTTTTCCACCCCTGCGCGAGCTGTCATTGTGCAACTCGTCAGAGGTGGATTTAGACCAGACGCCAGCCGCTGGCGAGATGGAATTGTGAGGAATTTTGAAGTGACGATCTCGATGTACGAGGCCTCGGTCGGCCTCTTCGTGCCGTATTTGCGAAACCTGTCCGCACTGCTCGACAAGGGCGTTTCCTACGCCGAGGCCCGCAAGTTCAATCCTGCCGTTCTGCTGGGGATGCGGCTGTCGCCGAACATGTACGATCTGGCCCAACAGATCGGCGAAGCCTGCCGCCACGCGACTGTCGCGCCGGCCCTGCTGGCGGAGCGCGAGCCGGTGGCGCTGCCGGCGCTGGAACACGACATGGCCGGGCTTCAGGCGCGCATCGCGACGTCGATCGAGTTCATCGAAAGCCTGCCGCGCGCCGCGATCGATGGCGCGGCGGAGCAGCAGGTCTTCTTCAGGCTGAAGAACGGGACCGAGCTGCCCTTTACCGGGCGGACGCTGCTGCTGACCTTCAGCGTTCCGCAATTTTTCTTCCACGTCACGACAGCCTACGACCTGCTGCGGCACGCAGGCGTCGAGCTCGCGAAGAAGGACTATCTGGGAAGGAAGTAATCCTTACGCTTCGCCCTTGCGCTCGTAGTCGGCGAGCGAGCTGCGGCCGGCGATCTCGCTGCGCAGCAGCTCGAAACGTCGATGGGATTCTTCCTCGTGCGCATCGACGAAACGTACGGCGGCTTCGCTCGTCATCGGGGCGCTGATCACGGGCGCGGATTGCTCGCCGATGGTCTCGTGGACGTAGTACTGACCGTCGTCGCCACGATGGACCGTCCATTTCAGGCGGATCGCCACCATCGGTCCGGGGCCGACCTTGCTGTAGCCGTCGGCGTCGATATGCTCCGGCACCAGCGGCTGCTCTTCGACCACGGGATGCTCGTCGATGACAGCATGATGTTCTTCATGCTCTTCCGCCGGCTGCTCACCGACGACGACGTACTCGGTTTCGCGGATGATTTCGGTTTCGCGGACGACGAGGACGGGCTCGGGGTTCTCCAAAATGCTGGCGATGGTCGCCAGCGCGTGGTCGGTCGGGTCGATCTCTGACAAGGGTCCATCCTCCAGCTCGACGCGGCCGGCAAGTCTGTCCCACTGCCGCCGCGGCCGGTCTTATTACGCGGGTTCGATTAAGGCTGAGTTTGGGCTCGATCTGCACCAAAATGGGACGCATTCTGGCGGTCCGAAGGCGGGCGGCTCAGCCGCCCGCATTCCGTTCGCTCAGCCCAGGACGTCCTGGTTGATGACATTCTGCCGGATTGGATCGCCGTCCAGCACACTCAGGATGTTGCGTGCGGTCTGCTCACTCATGCGGCTCACCGCCTCGACTGTCACGCCGGCCACGTGCGGAGCCATGATGACGTTGGGGAGCGCGAACAGCGCGTTGCTGACCGGCGGGGGCTCCACCTCGAACACGTCGATGCCGGCGCCGGCGAGCTTGCCGGAGACCAGCGCGTCGTACAGTGCCGCTTCCTTCACGATGCCGCCGCGCGCGGTGTTGATGAGATAGGATTTCGGCTTCATCCGGCCGATCCTGTCAGCGTCGAACAGGCCGATGGTTTCCGGCGTTTTCGGGCAGTGGATGGTGACGAAGTCGGCGTTGGGCAGCGCGGCGTCGAGATCGGTGACCGGCTCGCAACCGGCGGCCTTGATCTCGGCGGCTTCCTTGTAGGGATCGTAGACCTCGACCTTCATCTCCATCGCCTGGCAGCGCTTGGCGGTGCGGGTACCGATGCGGCCGAAGCCGATGATCAGAACCGTCTTGCCGTAGAGGTCGAACGGGAGCATGCCGAGGCGGCCCGCCCATTTGCCGTCCTTGACGCAGGCGTGCATCTCATTGGCGCGCTTGGCCAGCGTCAGCATCATGAACAATGCCTGCTCGGCGACCGAAGGCGAGTTCGCGCTGCCGGCGACCATCAACGGGACCTTGCGGCGGGAGAGAGCTGATACGTCGACGGCGTCGTAGCCGACGCCGATGCGGGTGACGACCTTCATGTCCCCGGATGCCTCGAGCTCGGTCTCGCCGAACGCGGTGGCGCCGAGCGCCACGCCATGGACCGGCGCATGGCTCTTCAGCAAGGCCTCGAAGTCCTTCGCCGAGATCAGGTTCGGAAACTCGACGAGCTCGATATCGTCCCGCTGGGTGAGGAGGGCGCGTGCCCCTTGCGACAGAGTTTGTGTAACGAAAATCTTCTTCTTGTTGGTCGCCATCGCTCCCCGCCTGCTTCAAGTTTCTCGAGCCGGCTTTACAACACGGCGCCGGTCTCCTCGTTTAGCAGGTGCATGTTGTTGAGGTCCATCGCCAAACGCATGGGAGCCCCGTCCGCAGCGCCGGCATTGGGATCGACGCGGCCGCAGACGGGGGTGCCGTCGAGGGCGAAATAGACCAGCGTCTCCATTCCCATCGGCTCGGTGACGTCGAGCACGGTGTCGAAGGTTTCCTCGCCGGGCTCCAGGTGCGCATGCGCCTCGGTGAGATGTTCGGGCCGGATGCCGAGCAGCAGCTTGCCCGTGCGCGGCAGTGCGTTGTAGCGCGCCGCGCGGGCCGGCGGCAGCGGGAAGGCGATGCGGTCGGAGAGACGGATCTGAAGCGTGCCGCCGGCCTCCTCGAGCCGGCACGGGATGAAGTTCATCGCGGGCGAGCCGATGAAGCCGGCGACGAAGCGCGTCGCGGGCTTGTGGTAGAGCTCGTTCGGCGTCCCGATCTGCTCGATGCGCCCCTTGTTCATCACCACCACGCGATCGGCCAGCGTCATCGCCTCGACCTGGTCGTGGGTGACGTAGACGGTGGTGGTGCGCACCTTCTGGTGCACCTTCTTGATTTCGATCCGCATCTGCACGCGCAGCTTGGCGTCCAGATTGGACAGGGGCTCGTCGAACAGGAAGACCTTCGGGTTGCGCACGATGGCCCGGCCCATGGCGACGCGCTGGCGCTGGCCGCCGGACAACTGCTTCGGCTTGCGGTCGATCAGGTCGGTGATGTCGAGCAGGCGGGCGGCTTCCGTCACCCGCGCCTTGATCTCGGCCTTGGGATAGTGCTTCAGGCGTAGTCCGAACGACATGTTCTCCGCGACCGTCATGTGTGGATAGAGCGCGTAGTTCTGGAACACCATCGCGATGTCGCGGTCCTTCGGCGGCACGTCGTTGACGACGTCGCCGCCGATCATGATGTCGCCGTCGCTGATGTCCTCGAGGCCGGCAATCATGCGTAGCGTGGTCGACTTGCCGCAGCCGGACGGGCCCACCAGCACGATGAACTCATGGTCGGCGATATCGAGGTCGATGCCGCGCACGGCTTCGACCTCGTCATAGAGCTTGACCACCTTCCGCAACGTAACGTCAGCCATGAGATATCAACCCTTTGTCGCGCCGGCGGTGAGGCCGGCAATGTAGTAGTCCATCAGGAAGGCGTAGATGACCAGCGGCGGGGCCGCGCCGAGCAGCGCCCCGGTCATGATCTGCCCCCAGTTGAAGACGTCGCCCTTGATCAGGGTGGTGGTGATGCCGACCGGCAGCACCAGTTGATCGACCGACGTCGTGAACACCAGGGGATAGAGGAACTGGGCCCAGGATACCGTGAAGGCGAAGATGGTTGCGGCGATCAGCCCGGGCAGGGCCACGGGAATGAAGATCCGCGTCAGGGTCTGGAGCCAGGAGGCGCCGTCGATGAGGGCGGCCTCGTCGAGCTCCTTCGGGATCGATGCGAAATAGCCGATCATGATCCAGGTGCAGAACGGCACCGTCAGGGTCGGATAGATGAACACCAGCACGTACCAGCGGTTCAGCAGCGTGATGCCGGTGAACTCCTGAACGACAGCGAGCATCTTGAACAACGGAATGAACAGCAGGCTGTCCGGGATGAGATAGGTCAGGAACACGCCGGTCGCGAGCGTCGCCGAGCCCCAGAACTTCATCCGCGCCAATGCGAACGCCGCGGGGATGCTGATCAGCATCGTCACGATGACGACGATGATCGAGATCATCGACGAGTTCCAGAAGAAGCCCAGGAACTGGTTCGAGGTCAGGAGCTCGACATAGTTCGACAGGGTGGGATGAAACACCCACCACGGATTTGTCGCCGCCGAGATCTCCGCACTGCTTTTGAGCGAAGTGATCAGCATGTAGACCGGGGGCGTCAGGAAGAAGATCGCGAACAGCACCAGAAAGAAGTAGGACCAGCGCAGTGCCCAGGTGCGGTCCCGGCTCATGCTGTTGAGTTTGACCTTGCGCGACGGTCCGGCCTTGTCGATTGCGAGTGTGCTCATCAGGCTTCGTTCCCGCGTTTGTTGACATCACGCAGGATGAAGACCGCTGCGACGGCGAGGATCGGCACCATGAACAGCGAGACGCAGGCGCCGAGCGGGATGTCGCTGCTCTGGATGCCGACCTGGAACGCCCAGGTGGCGAACAGATGCGTCGTATCCAGCGGTCCGCCCGAGGTCAGGATTCGCACGATGTCGAAATTGGCGAAGGTGACGATCAGCGAGAACAGCGTGGTGATGGCGATGATGTTGCGCATCATCGGCAGGGTGATGTGCCAGATCTTCTGCCACCAATTGGCGCCGTCGATCGACGCCGCCTCGTAGAGCTGGTCAGGTACGGATTTCAGGGCGGCCAGATACATGATCAGGAAGAACGGCGCGCCGTACCAGACGTTGACGAGGATGACGGAAAAGCGCGCCCAGAAGGTGTCGCCGAGCCAGGGGATCGGACCGACGCCGAAGAAGGAGAGCGTGTAGTTGAAGGCGCTGTAGGAGGGATCGAACAGCCACAGCCAGGCCAGCGTGCTCATCGCCGGCGGAATCACCCAGGGCACCAGCAGCATGCCGCGCCATTTGCGCTGCTTCTTGCCTGGAATGTTGTGGACGAAATGCGCGACGATGAAGCCGATCAGCGCCTTGAAGATCACCGCCGTCACCGCGAAGATGCAGGACTGCTTCACCACCATCCAGAACGTCTCGCGCTTGAACAGGAAGGTGAAATTGCTCAGCCCGACGAATTTCGTCATCGCCTTGTTCAGCGTCGCCAGATAGAGCGAATAAAAGGCGGGATAGAGCACGAGCAGCGCGATCAGGAGGATCAGCGGCAGCGTCAGGAAGAACGCCACGGTCGATTTCCGGCCCAGCACATTGCGCAGGCTCGCGCGTTTTGCGCGGGCGCGCGACACGAGCGAGGCGACCTTGCTCAACGACGACGTCGGCCATGGATCAAGCTTTCTCAGGAAAGGTTCGATGACGAAGCCGGCCCATCGGCCGGCCTCCAGCGGAGCGGGACGGCAGGATGCCCCGGCGGCTCACGCGCAAAGCGTGAACCGCCATGGCACACACCCGGCATCAACTCCGCATGAAGCCTTCACACTCGCTTTCAGCCCAGGCGAGCGCGGTGTCGAGCTTCTCGCCCTTCGCATAGCGCAACGCCAGCTTGGTCAGCGTCGCCTGGAAGTAGATCTGCTGTGCGATCTTGGGCGGGGCAGGCGAGGCCGCGATCGACAGCGTCTGACGGTGATGCGGATCCGGATAGCTGTAGAGCGTCCCCTTCGGCGGGCCTTCCTCCGCCCATGTCTTCAGCTTCGTCATGTTCGCGTAGGCCGGGAGATCGTAGCCGCCGCTCGCGGCGACGAATTTCTCGATCGCGGATGGGGAGGACAGGTGAACGAGCAGGCTCTTGGCGGCCTCCTTGTTCTTGCCGAAACTCCAGACGCCCCAGAAGTAGGGCAGGAAGGGCGCGAAGCGACCTTTCGGACCCGCCGGCATGCCGTGTGTCCAGCACTGTTCGGCAACTTGCGGTGCATCGCGCTTGGCAACCGCCCAGGCGCTGGGCGGATTCAGGATCATCGCGCCACGACCCGAGATCAGCCATTTGTTGTTGGACGCGTCGTCCCAGGAGGGCGCGTCCGTCGGAAGCACGGCGATCAGCCTCTTGTAATATTCGAGGGCTTCGCGCACCGCGTCGGTCTTCACGGTGATGTCGCCCTTGGCATTGACGAGCTCGGCGCCGTACGATTGGAAGATCGCGCCGGCCGTATCGACGCTGTCGGTAGTTTCGCCGAGGCCGATCCCGAACGGGACACCAGCCTTGTGACAGGCTTCGGCGGCCTTGAGAAAGGCCTCCATGGTCCACTTCTCATCCTTCGGCGCGCTGCCGACCGGATACATCTCCTGAACGTCGATGCCGGCATGCTTCTTCATCAGATCGATGCGCGAGCAGGGACCCTTGATCTGGCTGCCGGGCGTTGCTGGCACCGCGAGCCACTTGCCGCCGGACTGTCCGAGATATTTGACGGTGCCGTTCACCTCGCCATTCTGCTTGATGAGCGGCTCCATGACGTCGTTGAGCGGCTCGAGGTTTTCCGAATAAGCGTGCGGCCACCAGCTCGGCATCTGCAGAATGTCGTGACCCGACTTGGCCTGGGCTTCGGCCGCCGCCGTGAGCTCGATCTTCTTGTTGTTGCTGGTGATGTAGTCGATCGAGACCTCGACCTTCTCCTTCTCGCCCCACTCCTTGACGAGCGCGGTGGAGGCATCGTTGGCGCCCGGCACCCAATGGTCCCAGAAGCCGATCGAGAGTTTGCCGGCGGCGTAAGCGCCCCGGACGTAGGGCGCTGCGATCAGCGCCGTGGAGGACAATGCAGTGGCAGCCACAAATTGACGTCGCGTCAGTGTCTTGCGTGACATCTCGTTTCCTCGCCTTGGGTGTGTTTTATTGTTCTGGTGTTTCCTCTGACATTCCTGAGTTTGTTTTTTATTTTCTGGTTGGCGTTTCTTCGTGCCGTTTCTTGTTGGTGCCGTCACCGCGCTGCAAATCACGCGAGGCGTAGCGAATTGGTAGCGCGATCAGATCATGATTGATCGCGTCTGTCGAGGAAGCCGAAGCGCTCACTGCCTAGAACTAACGTTGAGCTCGGGAACGCGGCAGCGCCAGCATTCTGGGCGTGAGCCTGCAAATCGTTTTGCGATGCACACGTCGGTTGGAGCAAGTCCGACATGACGTGCGCAATTACGCCGCAGTTTCGAATAAGCCTGCATAACCGCTTCGCGCGAAAGAGTTTTCGGACGTGGACAGCACGCGTCCGCGCCTAGACCTTGGCGTCGCGAAAACGATAGAGTTGCAACCGGCCGGTGGCTTCCACCCCGCCAGAACAATCGGATCGACGATGGAGACCAGAATGACCAACCCGGCACCGCCCGCACGGCTTCACTTGCGGCGATGGCTCGCGCTGGGCTGCGTGCTCACATTGCTGCTCGGCGCAGCCGCGGTCGCGCAGGCACAAGGCCTGGTCAAAGGTGTTCAGGACGGCGCCGCGGCCGGCAACAAGGCCGCCGGTCCCGTCGGTGGCGTGCTCGGCGGTGCGATCGGCGGCGTGGTCGGCGTCTTCACCGGCGTGCTCGGCGTCAACAACAACAACAATCAGGCGCCGCCGCCCGCCAAAGATGCGAGCAAGGATACGAGCAAGGACGCCAGCAAGGATTCCAAGCAGTCCGGGGCCGGCAAGGACAAGGACGCCAAGAGCGCCAAGGAGAATGCCAAGGCGGGCAAGGGCGCCAAGGCGAGCAAGGAAGCCAAGAACACGCCACAGGATAGCAAGGACAAGAAGGACGTCACCGTCCTCACCCAGACTGGCACGCCGCAACAGAGTGCCGAGCAGATCGTCGCCAACAGCGATTCCTATATCGAACGGATCAAGACGGAGTTGAACCTCACCCCCGATCAGGAGAAGCACTGGTTCGGCTTCTCGAGCGCGATGCACTACCTGGGGCACAATGGTGCAGAGCGGCTCAACCTGAGGGTTGCCCGCGCCAAGCGCGATCCGCCGGATGATATCATCGAGCAGATGCGCAACGAGTCGCAGTTCCTGATCGACCGCGCCGCCGACCAGCGCAATGTTGCCGATGCCGCCGAGCCGCTTTACTCGAGCCTCGACGACAAGCAGAAGCAGGTTTTCATCCAGGAGATGGTGCGCCTCAGCCACGAGCGCGGGCTGGATTGATGAAGTTGAAGCGGATTGCGGTCGTCTGAATTAACGGCGCCTGCCACGAATTCGTGAATGCTCCCTGCAGCTGAGGTATGATTAGCTTCGCAAGCTGATTGCGGGGTTGATATGGCGGGCGGACTCTCCGTTTTCCTGGTCGAAGACGAAGCGTTGATCCGGATGATGCTGGCCGACATGGTCGCGGAACTTGGCCACCATGTCGTTGCGGAAGCGGACAATGTCCGTGACGCCAGCGCCTTTGCGATGACCGCGCAATACGATTTCGCGATCCTCGACATCAACCTGAAGGGCCTCTACGTCGATCCCGTTGCCGACCTTATCGAGCGCCGCGGAAAGCCGTTTCTGTTCGCCTCCGGCTACGGGCCGGAGCTGCTGCCGTCCTTGCTCCGGCGCAGGCCGATCCTGCGCAAGCCGATTTCCCTCGACCAGCTCAAGGCGATCATCGACACGCTGTTTCCAGATGTGATTGCCAGGTTGCCGCTCTGAGCAATGGCGAAGGCGCCACGCCGAGCGACGGCGAGGGGCCGTAGCGCCGGTCCCGTAAAGTCCCGCAAGCCTCAGTTGCGACCGTTCTTCAGCACGTTGGCAATGGTATGTGCCGTCATGGCAGCGCGGTCCGAAGCGCGCTGCGCGGCCAACCGGTCGCGCGCCTTTTCCTCGATGAGCAGCTCGATCAGCGCCAGCCGCTTGCTCTCGTCGTCCGCGTCGAGCAGCAGACGGTGATAGCGGTGATAGTCGAACCCAATGTCTTGCTTACGCATGTCACGCCCCCGCAACTACGCCACACACTGGTTGAATTGTTTCTCATCGGAAACGATGGGGCAAGCACGATCATGTGCGGAACCGGGCGCCGGGTGCAATCAGCTGTGCATGACTGGTACGCGCATCAATCCGGATTGTGGTCGGCGAACATCTTGAGGCCGAGGAAGCTTGCATCAGGTCTCGTGACCAGCCGGGTCGGGATGTTACGCAGGTAGTCCTGGAAGCGGCCCTTGGCTTCGAAGCGCGCGCGGAACGCCGAGGCTGCAAGGAAATCCGGAAAGCGCGGCACGATTCCGCCGGCGATATAGACGCCGCCGCGCGCACCAAAGGTCACCGCGAGATTGCCCGCGACCGAGCCGAGGATGGCGCAGAACATCTCCAGCGTGGCGCGGCTGAGGGCACAACTTCCTTCCAGGGCCGCCTTGGTGATGGCGGCTGCGTCGCGGTGCGGAACCTGGGCGCCGTCGATCTCCGCCAGCGCCTCGTAGAGGCTTTGCAGACCGGAGCCGGACAGCGCACCACGCTCGATCGAGACATGACCGAGGCGTTTGCGCAGGCAGGCGACGACGCGCTCCTCACGCTCGTTCTCCGCAGGCAGGGTCGCGTGTCCGGCCTCGGTGACGACTGCCAGCCGGGCACCATGGCGCTCGACCAGACAGGAGACGCCGAAGCCGGTTCCGGGCCCGACCACCAGCAACGGCTCTCCGGGGAGGCCTTCCCCGCCGCCGAGCGGGATCAGGTCGGCCGGCTTCAGGGCGGGCAGCGACCAGGCCACCACCTCGAAATCGTTGAGGACATGAACGCTGTCGAAGCCGAGGGCCGGTTGGAGCTCATTGCCGTCGATGACCCAGGGGCTGTTGGTCATGACGCAGCGGTTGTTCGTCACCGGACCCGCGACGGCCAGCACGGCTCTGCTGGGCCGCCCGGCACCAGACCGGCGCGCCAGAACATCGGTGATGGCCTCCCGGACCGTGGGAAAGTCTGCGACCTTCACATAGTCGATGGGGCCGGTCTCGTCGCCATGGCTCAGCGCGAACCGCGCGTTCGTGCCGCCGATATCGGCGAGAAGAATTTGTCCTGTCTTGCCGATACTCATATGACCCTGTGGCTGCCGAGGCCTTGCCAGCCGTCGGGAACCTCTGCCTCCACTCCTGATCCGGTCCGCAGTTTGCTGACGGTCCCGAGAATCCTCGCTTGATTGCGCCTAGTCAACACGGACGAGGCCAAACCGTTGCATCCAATAGGGGATTGGTGCGCCATATCGCGCGCTATCGCCGCATAGGGTCGGTGGTTGCGAAGCCGCGCGGGAAGATCGACATTGGAGACGAGCGTCCGGCCCTTGTTGTGCCGGACGGTCAGAATGGGGCCAGCGATGAAGATTTCCGACCGCGACGTGCTGCTGGTGATCGACGTGCAGAACGACTTCTGTACCGGCGGAGCGCTCGCCGTTCCCGGTGGCGAAAAGGTCGTCCCGGCCATCAACCGGATCGCCCAAAGATTCGCCAACATCGTGCTGACCCAGGACTGGCATCCGCGCGACCATGTCTCGTTCGCGCCGAACCATGCGGGCAAACAGCCGTTCCAGACCATCGAGCTCGATTACGGCACGCAGGTGCTATGGCCGGCGCACTGCGTGCAGGGCACGCCCGGCGCCGAATTCCACGGGGATCTCGACCTCACCGGGGCAAGCATGGTGGTCCGCAAGGGCTTTCGCCGCGGGATCGATTCGTACTCCGCGCTGTTCGAGAACGACCACAGGACGCCGACGGGGCTGCTCGGCTATTTGCGTGAACGGGAGCTGAGGACCGTCTTCGTCGCCGGTCTGGCGCTCGACTTCTGTGTCCGCTTCTCGGCGGAAGACGCCCGCAAGGCGGGGTTCGAGGTTGCCGTTATCGAGGACGCCTGTCGCGGCATCGATCTGGACGGTTCCGTCGCAGCGACCCATCGGAGTTTTGCGGAGCGCGGCATTTCCGTGATCAGCTTCGAGGCGTTCCTGTGAGCATCGCGAGATAGACATGGCGGAGAAGGCCGGCAAACAGCAGGGCGGACCGGAGCGCGCTCCGGATGATCCTCTGCTTTGGCCGTTTGCGGCGGCGCGGCTTGCGGTGGACGCGTGCTTCTGGTGGCTGCAGCGCGGTCCGCCGGAGCAGGATGAAAGCGGCGTGCCGTGGACGACGCCTAACTCCATCGCCTTGGAGCTTGCAACGATGTACCTGCGCGACTGCTCGCGGGCGCGATCGGGGCAGCCGGCGCTGGTGTGCGCGCCCTATGCGCTGCATCGCGCCCTGATCGCGGACTTCGCGTCCGGCCACAGCGTGGTGCAGTCCCTGCAAGACGGCGGCATCGACCGGGTCTATCTCACCGACTGGCGCTCTGCCACGCCGGACATGCGCTACCTCTCGATCGACAGCTATCTGTCCGATCTCAACGTCGCCATCGACGAGATCGGCGTGCCGGTTGATCTCGTCGGGTTGTGCCAGGGCGGGTGGCTGTCGCTGCTCTACGCTGCGCGCTTTCCCGCCAAGGTGCGGCGGCTGGTGCTGGTTGGTGCGCCCGCCGATCTCTCGATCGAGTCCGCGCTCTCCCGGCTGGCTCGCAGCGCACCGGAGATGGTCTACGACCAGCTCGTCGCGCGCGGCGGCGGCAATGTCAGTGGCGACGAAATGCTGCGGTTCTGGTCGAAGCCGCCGAGCCGAGACGATATCGCGGCTGCATTGCAGAAAGACCTCTCGGGCGAGGAGGGCGCCACATTGCTCGCGCGATTCGACCGCTGGAATGTGGAGACGCTCAATCTGCCCGGCACCTACTATCTCCAGATCGTCAACTGGATTTTCCGGGAGAACCGGATCGCCGGCGGCAGCTTCGTCGCACTCGGCCGCCAAATCGATCTGAGGGACGTCACGGCGCCGGTCTTTCTGCTGGCCGGGCTCGACGACGACGTGGTGCCGGCCGCGCAGGCGCTCGCGACAGCCGATCTCCTCGGTACGCCGCCGGCCTTTGTCACGGCGGCCTCCGAATCCAGCAATCATCTCGGTCTGTTCATGGGCGCGCGGACCCACGCACATGCATGGCCCCGGATCGCCAAGTGGCTGCGGGACGATCTGTCCGGCATGCTGGTCCGCAGCGCCTGAGGCGGTCGAGGCGCGAGGCCGGCGAAGCTGCAAATCCGTTATGCATGATGCCGGATGGCCTGCACGGGGGCATGACGATGGGTTACATAGAAGCTGTGCTTGCGGCCGCCGGAGCACGGCCGGCCGCGAAGAGATTGAGGGTCCTGCGCTCGATGAGTTTTCACTCGATTTACGCCCACGGGTTTGCGCGCGTGGCGGCCTGTGTCACCACCTCGCATGTGGCCGATCCCACGGCCAACGCCAAGGCGATCCTGGCGGCGGCCAATGCCTGCCACGAGCAATCGGTGGCGGTCGCCGTGTTTCCCGAGCTGTGCCTGTCCGGTTACGCCATCGAAGACCTCGTGAAGCAGGATCCGCTGCTCGATGCGGTCGAGCGCGGGCTCGCCGCGATCGTCGAGGCTTCCTCGACGCTGATGACCGTGCTGATCGTCGGCGCGCCGCTGCGCTTTGGGGCCCGCATCTACAATTGCGCTGTCGTCGTTCATCGTGGCGCCGTCCTCGGCGTCGTGCCCAAGAGCTATTTGCCGACCTATCGCGAATTCTATGAGGGACGCCATTTTGCCTCCGGCGCCGGTATCGCCGGGGAGACCATCGTCTTCGGCGGGTTGCATGCGCCGTTCGGCGTCGACCTCCTGTTTGCGGCCGAGGACGTTCCGGGCCTGACCATCGGCGTTGAGATCTGCGAGGACATGTGGATTCCGGTGACGCCGGCTTCCGAGCTCGCGCTTGCCGGTGCCAGCGTGCTGATCAATCTCTCGGGCAGCCCGATCACGATCGGCCGGGCACGCGCGCGCGCATTGCTGTGCCAGTCGACCTCGGCACGCTGCCTTGCGGCCTATGTGTATTCGGCGGCCGGGGCAGGGGAATCGACCACGGATCTGGCCTGGGACGGCCAGACCTCGATCTACGAAAACGGAACTCTGCTGGCCGAGGGCGAGCGGTTCCGCCAGGGCGGCCAGATCACGCTCGCCGACGTCGATCTCGACCTGCTCAGGCAGGAGCGTGCGTTGATGGGCACGTTCGACGACAACCGCCGGCAGCGCGAGGCGTTTTTCCGCAAGGTTACGTTTGCACTGAAGCCGCCGGCCGGCGACATCGGTTTCCTGCGCAAGATCGAGCGTTTCCCGTTCGTGCCGAGCGACGAAAGCCTGCTCGAACAGGACTGCTATGAGGCCTACAACATCCAGGTGGCCGGCCTCGTGCAGCGTATGCGTGCGACCGGCACCAAGCGTGTCGTGATCGGCGTCTCGGGCGGGCTCGATTCCACCCATGCGCTCATCGTTGCCGCCAAGGCGGTCGACCTGCTCGGGCTGCCGCGCGAAAATATCCTAGCCTATACCATGCCGGGCTTTGCTACCGGCAGCGAGAGCAAGACCAATGCGCTGGCGCTGATGAAGGCGTTGCAGACGAATTGGCAGGAACTCGATATCCGTACCACCGCGACGCAAATGCTGAAGGATATCGGCCATCCCTTCGGCAAAGGAGAGAAGGTCTACGACGTGACCTTCGAGAACGTGCAGGCGGGCCTGCGCACGGACTATCTGTTCCGGCTCGCCAACCATCACGGTGGCATCGTCATCGGCACCGGCGACCTGTCCGAGCTGGCGCTCGGCTGGTGCACCTATGGCGTCGGCGACCAGATGGCGCACTATAATGTCAATGCGGGGGTGCCGAAGACCCTGATCCAGCACCTGATCCGCTGGGTGATTGCGTCGAAACAGTTCGGCGACGACGTCAACCGGACGCTGTCCCTGATCCTGTCGGCCGAAATCTCGCCCGAGCTGGTTCCGGTAGAGCCAGGTGAGAAGCCGCAGAGCACGGAAGCCTCGGTCGGCCCCTACGAGCTGCAGGATTTCAACCTGTTCTACACGCTGCGGTTCGGCATGCGGCCGTCCAAGATCGCCTTCATGGCGCAGCACGCCTGGAAGGACGTCGCCAAGGGCGAGTGGCCTCCAGCTTTCCCCAACGACAAGCGCAAGGCCTATGATCTTGCCGAGATCCGCCGCTGGCTGGAGGTGTTCCTGCGCCGCTTCTTCGCGTTCAGCCAGTTCAAGCGTTCGGCGATGCCGAACGGGCCGAAGGTTTCGTCCGGTGGTTCGTTGTCGCCGCGCGGTGACTGGCGTGCGCCGTCGGATTCGAGCGCGGCGGCGTGAGCTCGAGGATCTCGAACGGAATGTTCCGAAGTGATCGGGCAGTGCTGATCGGCAAGATTGATTGGGCGCTGCGCGCCTAATCAAGCGGTCCAGAAGAACTTCGCGCCGCGCGGCTGGTGCCGGCGGCGCGAAATCGCGTTCAATCTGGAAAGTTCGAGGTCCGGAGTGCCTAGGAGTCCGGACCTCGTAACCTTGCCCCAGCCTTTGATCCCCCCGCCCCATATGGTCCCCCAACCCCATGAAGCGCGATCAGAGGGTGATGCCCTTGGAAGGCCGCCGATCGATGGGCGCGATGTACGCGAAGTATGGTTAGGATTCCATTCCGGATCACTACGGACATAAACGTACTTGGACTCGCGCGCTGACGCATACGCCTGCATCGCTTGCGCGCGCGGCTGCCTGAAATCGATGCAAGCGATCGACAGGATGTCCACATCTGCTCGACGTTTCGGAACCGGCATTTCACGGGCCTGTCATTGAACTGGTCTAGCGCTGCTCCCGTCATTGTCGACGTCGAAGGAGCAAGCCATGTCGAAGCCGGTGTTGGGCGCCGCACTGTCCATCAAATCGATCCCCGCCCACCGCGACTGGCTTCTCGAACGGCAGCGCGACCTCGAAATCCAGGATTTCTTCCGCGCCGATCTGCTCGACGGCGACTGGCGTAGCGCCGCCGCCGAGATCAAGCAGATGCTCTCCGGCCATACCGGCCGGCTCGGTATCCATGGTCCGTTCTGGGGCTTTGCAATTGGCAGCCACGATCCGATGATCCGTCAGGTCGTGACCAAGCGCCTGCTGCAGGGGCTGGATGCCGCCGAATTCCTCGGCGCGACGCAGATGGTGATCCATTCGCCGTTCACGACCTGGGACCACAACAATCTCGATCTCTATCCCGATAACCGCGGCAATCTCGTCGAACGCGTCAAGGGGACGCTCGCCGAAGTCATCGCGCGTGCTGAGACGATCGGCTGCGAAATCGTCATCGAGAACATCGAGGACAGGGATCCGCGCGACCGCGTGCGCCTCGCCAAGGCGCTTGAAAGCGCCAAGGTCCGCGTCTCCCTCGACACCGGTCACGCCAACTACGCCCACATCTCCACCGGCGCGCCGCCGGTCGACTATTACGTCGAGACCGCCGGGGACATGCTGACACATGTTCATCTGCAGGACACCGACGGTTTCGCCGACCGGCACTGGGCGCCGGGCGAGGGCAACATCCCGTGGGTTGCCGTGTTTCGTGCGCTCGGCCGGCTGACCTCGAATCCGCGGTTGATCCTCGAGCTCCGCAATCACGACGACGTCCGCACCGGCGCAGCTCATCTCGCCGCGCTTGGGCTCGCCGAATAACCGCCATCACAGAGCGCAGGATCCTACCATCATGAGCAAGCTTACCCGTCGCACCATTCTGAAATCCGGCGGCGCAGCCGCAGGCACGCTGCTGCTGCCGCGCTTTGCGATCGGACAGGCCGACAACCGCCCGTCGGTGACGATCGCCGTGCAGAAAGTCACGAACTCGAACGTGCTCGACGTGCTGCGCGAGCAGTCCAATGTCGGCGAGCGCGTGTTCTTCTCCTCGATCTGGGAAGGCCTGATTTCGAAGAACTGGCGCGGCAGCCTCGAGGCGGTGCCTGGCCTTGCCACCGAATGGCGCCGCATCGACGATCAGACCGTCGAGCTGAAGCTGCGCCAGGGCGTCAAGTTCCACAACGGCGACGAGATGACGGCAGAGGATGTCGTCTTCACGTTCAGCCGCGCGCGCATGTTCGGCGAGAGCGAGGCCAAGAGCCGCTCCACCATCCAGGCTTTTGAAAAGATCCCGACGCCGCGTCCCGGCAAGGAATTGCCGCCTGATGTGCCCGCGGTCGCGCGCCGGATCTGGCCGGATCTCGTGCGTGTCGATGCCGTCGACAAGTACACGGTACGCTTCTACAACGCGACGCCCGACGTCACGATCGAGGGGCGCCTGTCGCGCTACGGCTCCGACATTGCCAACCGCCGCGCCTGGGAGGAATCCGCGAGCTATCTCGACTGGGCGCGTAAGCCTGTCACGACCGGCCCCTACAAGGTCGTCGAGCTCAAGCCCGACGTGTCGCTGACCCTCGAGGCGCATGACGAATATTGGGGCGGCCGCCCGCCGCTCAAGCGCATCCGCTTCCTCGAAGTGCCTGAAGTCGCGAGCCGCATCAACGGTCTGCTGTCGGGCGAATATCAGTTCGCCTGCGACATCCCGCCGGACCAGATCGCCGGCATCGAGAAGAACTCAGCGTTCGAAGTGCAGGGCGGCACCATCCTCAATCACCGCCTGACCGTGTTCGACAAGAACCACGCCCAGCTCGCCAATCCGCTTGTAAGGCGTGCCTTCACCCATTCAATCGACCGCCAGGCCATCGTCGACAGCCTGTGGGCCGGCCGCACACGCGTGCCGAAGGGCCTGCAGTGGGAGTTCTACGGCGACATGTTCATCGCCGACTGGAGCGTGCCGGCCTACGATCCGAAACTCGCGCAGGATCTGTTGAAGCAGGCCAATTATAAAGGCGACCCGATCCCGTATCGGCTGCTCAACAACTACTACACCAACCAGGTCGCGACCGCGCAGGTGCTGGTCGAGATGTGGAAATCGGTCGGTCTCAACGTGCAGATCGAGACCAAGGAGAACTGGTCGCAGGTCATGGAGCGTGCACCGACCCGCGCGGTGCGCGACTGGTCGAACTCGGCCGCCTTCAACGATCCGGTCTCCTCGCTGGTTGCCCAGCACGGACCGAACGGCCAGCAGCAGCAGATCGGCGAATGGACCAACGCCGAGCTGAACAAGCTGTCGGAGTTCCTGGAGACGTCGACCGACCGTGCGGCGCGCAAGAAGGCGTTCCACCGCATGCTGGAGATCGCCGAGCGCGAGGATCCCGCCTATACGGTGCTGCACCAGAACGCGACCTTCACGGCCAAGCCGAAGTCGATCAAGTGGAAGGCGTCGCCCGCCTTCGCGATGGACTTCCGCGCCGGCAATTTCGAGGCGTAGGCCGTGACGCCATTGGTCAGCATCCAGGGTCTCGGCGTCGCCTTCAACGGCACGCCGGTCCTGCGCGGGGTCGACCTCGCCCTGCACAAAGGCGAGGCCCTCGGCCTTGTCGGCGAGTCCGGATCGGGCAAGTCGGTGACGTGGCTGGCTGCGCTCGGCCTCTTGCCCAGACATGCGAAGGTCACGGGCTCGGTGCGGCTTGACGGCCGAGAGATCCTGGGCGCGCCGTCCGCCGTGCTCGACCATGTCAGGGGCGGGCGGGTCGCCATGATCTTCCAGGATCCGGCGAGCGCGCTCAATCCGGTGCTGACCATCCGCAGGCAGCTCTGCGAGGCGCTGGCGCTGCACCGTGATCTCTCCGGCGAAGCGGTTAAGACGGAAGCCCGGCGGCTGCTCGATATCGTCGGCATTCCCGATGCAAAGCGGCGGCTCGAAGCCTATCCCCACGAGTTTTCGGGCGGCCAGATCCAGCGCATCATGATCGCGATGGCGCTGGCGGGAAACCCTGATGTGCTGATCGCGGACGAGCCGACCACCGCACTCGATGCCACCATCCAGGCTCAGATCCTCGAGTTGCTGTCGTCGATCCGCCGCGAGATGAACATGGCGATGGTGCTGATCAGTCATGATCTCGGCGTCGTCGCCGAAAATTGCGACCGCGTCGCCGTGATGTATGCGGGCTGCATCGTCGAGCAGGCGCCCAGCAATCAGCTCTTCGCCGATCCCGTGCATCCCTATGCGCAAGGGCTGATCGGTGCGCTGCCGCCGCTCGACGGGCCGCGCCGGCGCCTCACCGCCATTCCCGGGACCGTGCCTGACCCTGCGCGCATGCCCGGCGGCTGCGCCTTCGCGCCCCGCTGTGGGCTCGCGGCGGAGCCGTGCGGTCTGGCCGCGCCGAGCCTCGTCCCGATCGCGGATGGCCGGGCGGTGGCCTGCATCCGCGCAGAGGCGTCGCGCCGGGCCTTGCTCGGGATTGCCGCCGAATGAACGTGCCGCTCGTCGATGTGCGCTCGATCTCGCGCAGCTACAGCATGCGCTCGGGAATGTTCGGCCGACGCACGGCGGTTCATGCCGTCGATGGCGTGTCGCTGATGATCCCCAAGGGCGAGACGCTTGGTCTCGTCGGCGAGTCCGGTTCGGGCAAGTCCACCACGGGCCGCATCGTGCTCGGGCTGGAGCCACCGGACCGCGGTGACGTCAGGTTCGAGGGCAAGCCGATGGCCGCGCCGGGGACGCCTGCGTGGCGCGCGCAACGCGCGCGCATGCAGATGATCTTTCAGGACCCGCTGGGCGCGCTGGACCGGCGATTGCCGGTCGCGGCGCAGATCCGCGAGCCCATGGACATTCACGGCCTCGGGACACCGGCCGAACGCGAGGAGCGCGTCCGGGAACTGCTGCGTTCGGTCGAACTGACGCCGGGCCATGGCGTGCGCTATCCCGGCGCGCTGTCCGGCGGGCAGCGCCAGCGCGTCGTGCTGGCGCGGGCGCTGGCGACGAAGCCCGATTTCCTGGTCTGCGACGAGCCGGTCAGCGCGCTCGACGTCTCGATCCAGGCCCAGGTGGTGAATTTGCTTTGCGATCTGCAGGCGCAATTGTCGCTGACGCTGCTGTTCATCAGCCACGATCTGCGCGTCGTGCGGCAGATCAGCACCATCGTCGCCGTGATGTATCTCGGCCGCATCGTCGAGATCGGCAATGCCGACGACCTGTTCGCGCGGCCGGAGCATCCGTATACGCAGGCGCTGGTCTCGGCCTCGCCGGCACCGGGCCGCCGCAGCGCGGGCCGCATCGTGCTGGCGGGCGATCCGCCGAATCCGGCCGCGCGCCCGCAAGGCTGCGCCTTTCATCCTCGCTGCCCGCGCGCGATCGCGCGCTGCAAGACGGAGACGCCGGTCCTCTCGGTCGTCGGCGGCGACCGCCAGGTGGCTTGCCATCTCGTGAGCGGACCGCAGGCCGAGACGCGGGATGCTGCCTGATGGGACACTTTTTCGCCATTCGGATCGGACGCGCGGCGCTGACCATCGTGCTGGTCGTCACCTTCGCCTTCGTCGTGCTGCGCCTCTCCGGCGATCCCGCGCTGATGATTTTGGGACCGGAAGCGCCACCGGAGGTCCTCGCCGCCTTCCGCAAGGCCTGGGGCCTCGATGATCCCATCTGGTTCCAGTACCTCGATTACTTCCACGCCATCGCCAAGGGCGAGCTCGGCCGCTCCATGCGCGACGGGCGGCCCGCGATCGAGCTGGTGCTGGAGCGGATCCCGGCAACGCTGGCGCTGACGCTGCCGGCGTTCTTCTTCAAATTGGTGCTCGGCGTTCCCGCCGGCATCTATGCCGCGCTGCATCGCGGCTCGGGAATCGACCGCGCCGTGATGATGACGGCCGTGGCCGGCTTCACCGTGCCGAGTTTTGTCCTCGCGCTGCTGCTCGTCCTCGTCTTCGCCGTACAGCTCGGCTGGCTGCCCTCGGGCGGACAGGACAGCTGGCGTCACGCCATCCTGCCGATCGCGACGCTCAGCCTCGGCGGCGCCGCGGTGCTGGCCCGCTTCACCCGCAGCGCCATGCTGGAGGTGCTGGGCCAGCCCTATATCCGCACCGCCTCGGCCAAGGGCGTGCCGTGGCGCAAGGTGGTGACATCTCATGCGCTGCCGAATGCGGCGATCCCGACCGTCACCATTCTGGGCTTCATGGTCGGCACGCTGATCGCGGGCGCGGTCGTGGTCGAGAGCGTGTTTTCGTGGCCCGGGGTCGGGCGCCTGCTGGTCGTCGCCGTCGCCAACCGCGACCTCGCCGTCGTGCAGTGCATCCTGCTGCTGGTGGCGATGACCATGGTCACGTCCAACCTGATCGTCGATTTCCTCTACGGCTTCCTCGATCCGCGGCTGCGCGCCAAAGGAGCGCACGCATGACCGACGCGACGCTGAAGGACACCACCATCCGCCGCCGCATCAATCTTCCGGCAATTCCCGTCTCGGTCGCATTGGCAATCGGCTGGATCGTCGCCATGCTGGTGATCGCGGCCCTGGCCGAGAAGATCGCGCCCTATGGCTACACCCAGCTCGACCTGCGCAACCGGCTGTCCGCGCCCGGCCATGTCGCGCACTGGCTCGGCACTGACGAGCTCGGCCGCGACGTGCTGTCGCGGCTGCTGGTCTCGATCCGCATCTCGCTGCTGATCGCGTTCGGCGCCACCGCGATCTCGGCGATCGTCGGCACCACGCTCGGCTTCCTCGCCGCGCATTTCCGTGGGGCCATCGAGCAGATCGTGCTGATGCTGTCCGACTTCCAGGCCAGCATGCCATTCCTGATCATGGCGCTCGCGGTGCTCGCCTTCTTCGGCAATTCGCTGCCGCTGCTGATCGGCCTGATGGGATTTTTCGGCTGGGAGCGCTACGCCCGCATCGCGCGGGGCCTCGCCATCTCCGCCAATGCGCAAGGCTACGCCGCCGCGGTCCGGCAGCTGGGCGCGACGCCGACACGGATTTACCTGCGACACATCCTGCCCAACATCGCCTCGACCCTGATCGTCTCGACCACGCTGGTGTTTCCCGAGGTGATCCTGATGGAGTCGGGCCTGTCCTTCCTCGGCCTCGGCGTCCAGCCGCCGATGACCAGTCTCGGCAACATGGTCGGCTACGGCCGCGAATACCTGACCCGGGCGCCCTGGATCATGCTGGCCCCGGCAACCACCATCGTCGTGACCACGCTGGCCGTCTCCGTGATCGGCGACTGGCTGCGGGATCGCCTGGACCCCACGCTGCAGTAGGCCCCCGTAGCCCGGATGGAGCGCAGCGTAATCCGGGACCGGTCTCGCCGTGGGCCGCACTTGCCCCGGATTGCGCTGCGCTCCATCCGGGCTACCAGGGGCCCGCGCCGGGAGCAGGGGAGCCCTGTCCGGCTCAAGTTCCCGTTGCACCAACCCACCCCGTGCGCTATCCGGCCGGAAAGGCCTGAGGCGGCTGCCCTATTTTCCCGCCCTCGGCCGACGCAAACCGAGGACGGAAACCGCCATGCCAGCCTATCGCTCCCGCACCACGACTCACGGCCGCAACATGGCGGGCGCCCGCGGCCTCTGGCGCGCGACGGGCATGAAGGACGGCGATTTCGGCAAGCCGATCATCGCGGTCGTCAACTCCTTCACTCAGTTCGTGCCCGGCCATGTCCATCTCAAGGACCTCGGCCAGCTCGTCGCCCGTGAGATCGAGCAGGCCGGCGGCGTCGCCAAGGAGTTCAACACCATCGCGGTCGACGACGGCATCGCGATGGGCCATGACGGCATGCTCTACAGCCTGCCGTCGCGCGAGCTGATCGCCGACAGCGTCGAGTACATGGTCAACGCGCACTGCGCCGACGGCATGGTCTGCATCTCCAACTGCGACAAGATCACGCCCGGCATGCTGATGGCCGCGCTGCGCCTCAACATTCCCGCCGTGTTCGTCTCGGGCGGCCCGATGGAGGCCGGCAAGGTCAAGCTGCAGGGCAAGACCAAGGCCGTCGACCTCATCGACGCCATGGTGGCCGCTGCCGACTCCAAGGTCAGCGACGAGGACGTCAAGGTGATCGAGCGCTCGGCATGCCCGACCTGCGGGTCCTGCTCGGGCATGTTCACGGCCAATTCGATGAACTGCCTGACCGAGGCGCTTGGCCTGGCGCTGCCCGGCAACGGCACGGTGGTCGCCACCCATGCCGACCGCAAGCGCCTGTTCGTCGAGGCCGGCCACACCATCGTCGATATCGTCCGCCGCCACTACGAACAGGACGACGCCTCCGTGCTGCCGCGCAACATCGCGAACTTCACCGCGTTCGAGAACGCCATGACGCTGGACATCGCCATGGGCGGCTCGACCAATACGGTGCTGCATCTGCTCGCCGCCGCCCATGAGGGCGAAGTGAAGTTCACCATGGCGGATATCGACCGGCTGTCGCGCCGCGTGCCTGTGCTCTGCAAGGTCGCACCATCAGTTGCCGACGTGCATGTCGAGGACGTGCATCGCGCCGGCGGCATCATGGGCATTCTCGGCGAACTCGACCACGCCGGCCTGATCGACACCTCGGTCTCGACCGTGCATGCGCCGACCATGAAGGAGTCGCTGGAGCGCTGGGACATCAAGCGCTCGAAGAGCGAGTCGGTCCGCACCTTCTTCCGCGCTTCGCCCGGCGGCATCCCGACCCAGGTCGCCTTCAGCCAGGAGCGCCGTTACGACGAGCTCGATACCGATCGCGAAAAGGGCGTGGTCCGCAATCTCGAGCACGCCTTCAGCAAGGACGGTGGTCTTGCCGTGCTGTACGGCAACCTCGCGCAGGACGGCTGCATCGTGAAGACCGCCGGCGTCGACGCCTCGATCCTGACATTCTCCGGCCCGGCGCGCGTGTTCGAAAGCCAGGACGCCGCGGTGGAAGGCATTCTGGGTGGCAAGGTCGTGGCCGGCGAGGTCGTGGTCATCATCTACGAAGGCCCGCGCGGCGGCCCCGGCATGCAGGAGATGCTGTATCCGACCAGCTACCTGAAATCGATGGGCCTCGGCAAAGCCTGCGCGCTCGTCACCGACGGACGCTTCTCCGGCGGCTCGTCCGGCCTGTCGATCGGCCATCTGTCGCCGGAAGCGGCCGAAGGCGGCAACATCGGTCTGGTCCGCACCGGCGATATCATCGCCATCGACATCCCGAACCGCAGCATCACGCTCGAGGTCTCCGACGAGGAACTCGCCAGCCGCCGCGCGGTGGAAGAGGCGAAGGGCGATACCGCCTGGCAGGCGATTGGCCGCAAGCGCAACGTCTCGACCGCGCTCCAGGCCTACGCCGCACTCACCACCAGCGCCGCGCGAGGCGCGGTGCGCGAGGTGAAGCGTCGCGCGAAGTAACGGCGTCTTGCGCCTGCGCGATCGCGCACGACGCGGCCGCGCATGGTCAACAAGTTCTGAACGGCCGGCGAAAGCCGGCCGTTCGCATTAAGGATGCCCCGACGAACTTCAGCGGTCCGGGATTTTGCGGCGTATACTGCGTGCGACCTTCGCAAATCCATTTCGGGCAACTGGGGCACCACATCATGTCTCGTACTCTTGCTGTTGTTTTCTCCACCGCTGTCGCTGCGATCACGATGACGACTGCAGCGTCCGCCGGCTGCTACAATTGCTACGCGCCGCCGCCGTGCCAGACCTGCTACCAGCAGCAATACGTGCAGCCGCAATACCGCACCGTCGACGAGACCGTGATGGTGTCGCCCGGCGCCACCGTCGCGCACCGCACGCCGGCGCAGTACCGCACCGTGATGGTGCCGCAGACCGTCATGGTCGCGCCCCCGGGCGTCCAGTACGAGCGCATCCCCCGCAATACGCCACGCGCCAGCGCGTCGAGATGGTCCAGCCCGGCTATTCCTATTACGCCCCGGTCCAGATGGGCTGCGCCTCCTGCGGCTACTGAGCCGGCGCAGCGACTGAGAATTCCATGCGGCGCTCCTCACGGGGCGCCGTTTTGCTTTGGGGGCAGCAAACGAGGCCCGGAAACGGAGACGACTCCAGACCGGGCCTCGCAACCAGCGACGCCCTGGGAGATGTCGCCAGTGTCCGGTATTGCCGGGAGGCAGGCTAAGGGAACAGGCTGACGCCCGCCTGACAGATCGGGCGACCGAAGGGGGGCGAGGGCGCCAACTTCGCGTTGCCTTGCGCCACCGACTACGTTAAGCGACAGCCATTCCGGGTTTGCAGTTCCGGCTTTGGAAGGGTGGCCGAGTGGTTTAAGGCACCGGTCTTGAAAACCGGCGTGCCCGCAAGGGTACCGTGGGTTCGAATCCCACCCCTTCCGCCAGTTGTAATAGCCTCCACTCCGTGAGCCTTCGAGGAGGACCTGATTGTCCACGGCATCCAGTCGACCTTCAGGAGGGCGGCAAGGTGGTGCCGATAACAGAGACGGTATTCCTGGATATGAATGTAGAGCACGCCGGGCATGACAACATTGGCAATATCGGAGACGCCAAGCATCCAGGGCGGGTGGCGATATCCGCAGGTTCCACGGCTTGAAAGGCTTGGCTCGAACCTCCGCACATGTTTCCGCGACCGTAGGGCTAGCGCAGGATGCGCCTATCCTGGTGCTTCAACCGAAATCCTATTGTGGTTCGGCTGGTTTATCACGCTCATGACTTTCGGCTTCGGCGGCTGCGCACGCGTCCATGCCATGGCAGCTGCGGAGATAGTACCAAGTGCCAGCCACGATCGAGCAAACAACCAGCACGGAAACCAATAGGACGATCATCCACCGTCTATTCGACATTCAATGGCCTTCTGCGGTACCAGCCTTCTGCCAAACGCTGTCCGATATCCCGATCGGGAAGGCAAGGAGAGATGTGGTGCGCTTCCGCCAGTGTCTCCGATCGGGATCTATTGGTTGGGCTCTCCCGCACAGGTAATCCGTGAATCAGACATCCAATCCCCCCGCGCTCGACAAGCTCAAGCTCCGCATTCAGGCGTTGCGCGCCAAGACCATCGCCAATGGCTGCACCGAGGACGAGGCGCTGTCCGCCGCCGCCAAGGTCGCCGAGCTGCTGGATCGCCACGATCTGTCGCTCTCCGACGTCGAGCTGCGGGCCTCGCCGTGCGAACGGAGGGTCTATGAGACACATCGCAAGAAACGCATTCCCCTGGACGACTGCATCGGCGCGATCGCGCATTTCTGCGATTGTCGGGTCTGGCGCGAGAAAAACGCGGCCGGCGACAACAGCTATGTGTTCTTCGGTCTCGGCGCGGATATCGAGGTCGCGCATTATCTGGCCGAGTTGATCGACGGCGCCGTGCGCGCCGAGCTCGGCCGCTTCAAGACCTCGGTCGACTACGCCGCGTTCCGCCACCAGCAGCGGCATCTGGCCAATTCCTCCTTCGCGCTCGGGATGGTGGCGTCGATCGCGGACAGGCTGGTGGCGATCAAGGCCGGTCGCGACCGGGTCAACGAAAGCACCGGCCGCGGGCTGGTCCTCCTCAAGACCTCGGTGGTCGATGCGGAATTGGACAAGCTCGACCTCAAGCTCCGGACCGTCCGCAGCACCAGCCGGATGGTGTCGATGACGGCCTACGAAGCCGGAGGCGCCGCCGGCGCGTCGCTGGCCATCAATCCCGGTCTTGGCGGGGCGCAGTCAGGGGCCACGCGCAAGGGAAGTTGAATGCAGCGGGGGGCGACGCGGCTTCGGCCGGAGCTGAGGCATGGCGACACCATGCGGCAATCAGCTGGCCTCTTGTCCAAGCTACCCGTGCTAATAAAATGCGGTCACCGTAATTCGACTGGATCGCTCCAATGGTCCCGGCGAGCAATGCCGCCGCGAGCGGACAGCGGAGGACAATTCACCTCGAGGTTAGGGCCATGGCGGATGGATCCCGTTATGATCGCGATGGGGATTTGCAGTTGGCTGAATGCCGCGGCCTATGAGTGCCAACGCCGCCGCAAGATGGGCGGCAGTGACCGACGACGGCTGGTGTCGCCTCGTCTCTCTCAGTTGTCTTTCGGGGAAATTGAGGAGATCAGATGGGAGATGGATCCAACGTTCACAAGGCCAGACGTCGTCTCTGACCCACCTGTCGAGGACACCCCAGTGCGCGAGATTTTCGCCGTCCAAACATCGGCGTGCTTTTCAACAGTGGTTGTCGAATACTCGGTCGTCTCCGCCTTCTTCTTCGAAGTAGATTGGGTCATGGCGAGCCAAACCTTTCAGGGAATTAACCCTAAAGTTAACAGATTGTTCCGATTCACTCTAGGGCAGAAGTTGCCGGATATAGGGTACTATTCCGATTTTGCAGCAGCCGGCTGACTATTTGGTGAACGACTTGCCGACAAAAGAACGTGCAAAAGCGTAAAAATCGCGTCAGCGAAAGCCGCTCCCAACTCGGGACTATAGATTTCGTCAAAGCTATTTCGGGAGCTCCAGTCGACACAGAGGAAGCCCCAGACGAATGGGGTTTTGTCGACGCCGTTGCTCTGTTGGTTCAAAGCCGGCCAAGCCGCGCCTTCTGGGACGTACCGAATCGGCCAAACAATCGTGGACTTGTAAGGAAGCGTCCACTTTCGTACGAACGTCATGCCGAGGAAGCTGCCGGTAACCGGCTCGCCATAGGCTTCGAATGAGCTATTTCTGTATTGATTAGTTCGCCACAGCTTCACGAGGTTATTCGACACGAAGAACCGTGGGCACCCGTTCGCGCCGTACCAAATGCTCTTGTAGTCGGTATTTGCTTCGATGTTGTCCGGTGATTTGGTCGGTGCGACCGGTGGTGATTGTGTCTTTGTGACGTTGTCACGGACGACAGTCGCGACATCAAGCCCAGCTTTAATTTCTTTTATACAGCAACGCGCGCGACGAGCGCTCAGGATCGAAAAACAGGTCGCAACGGCATCCACTACGTCTTGCAGAATTGCCTGCGGATCTGTCGGCTTCCCTGCCTCGCTGGCAGCTACTTCGTCTCGAATGATGTGACTGACGTAATGAACAAAGATGGTGGCCTGGGCAAATCTGTGCCGTTTCTTTCTCGCGGTGACGTAGAGATATACAATCAGGCCAACGCAAAGAGCGGAGATCTCACCGAGGAGAATGAGCGTCTCGATATTCTCTCCGCGGCGATCGAGATGAAACACGGATATGATGAGTGCTACGATGCCACCGACTGCGCCGGCGGCAGCGAGCCAACGTTCGATATTCCATGGTTCGTACCTGGGAAGCTGGTCCCGAAATTCTTTTCTTTTCGCCACGTCAGCCCGGATGAATAAAAAAATAATGACAGGAGTGTTACGCAACCCTAGCGCGTAAGCAAGGGGCCTGCCGCGAGAATGGGTCGGTTTTAACGCAAATCATGATGGGATGTCCGTTCGCTCGATAACCCAGACGAAGCTATAGGATCGCATTCCCGGGCGAGAAATGCCCGTTCGCCCGGGCGCAGTCGGGGACCGCTCGCAAGGGTAGCTGAGCGCATCGGGCGAGGCTTGCTCGACCGGGCCACACCACCACCGGGGACACGCTCGCAACAGGCAATTTCGGAATAATAGCAGTATGCCACTGTTTTGCCCGACGTGTCAAATCGGGCTGTGCGGGACGCGCGAGGCGGGTCGGGCAAGCCCTTGATCCGCCACGCACGGGCTACTGTGCATGGGGTTGTTTTCGACATCTTGGCAGGGCGTTGGTCTGGAAACCCTTCCGCCCATCTCGGTTGTATGAAATGGATCACGCCACCTGGAAAATATAATCGCTCGCGCCCGGTGCTGGACGTGCGTGTTTAGATGACATCACCCAAAAGTTGTGGTTAGTCTCGCCCGCCTTCTTCGTCTTGCATGCCCCGGGGGCTGGAATGGACACCGAAGCACTGACCGTCGCTTATGCGCGCGTGAAGGCGATCCTGGATGAAGCCGCCGGTGGCAGCACGGCCGACTATGGTGGCGTGGGACGGTTCTGGGACAACGGCGCGCGGGCGCTGGAGGACGCCGAGATCTTCGGCGTCAAGATGGTCGCGCCAGCTCCGGAGGGCCATTCCTGCTGCGTGCCGGCCCATGCGCGCAGTGACGCATCCGGATTGATCAAGGGATTGCGCGGTGAAGCGCCGTTCGATGGCGGCCGCTTCCCGGCGCTGCCGTGGGGCGGGCACACGGTCGCGCCCGCCGACATCGACCGCATCGCCGACTGGATCGACGCCGGCTGCCCGGACGATGCGACCAGCGTCGCGGTCGAGCTTGCGCCCGGCAAGCCGGCAAGGACCACGACCGTTCGCTTAAGTGAGATCGCCGAATTTGCCGAGGCCGCCGACGGCTATTCGCCGGCCGCGGGCGTCGGCGAGCCCCGGCGGCGCATGAACATCGACTGCATGAGCGAGCCGCAGATCGAGCGTCTGCGCCGCGGCTTTCGCCAGCTCTATGCGCTCAATCGCTGGCCTGAGGATCGACGCAGCTACAACAACCAGGCGCTGATTCACCAGAACCACTGCCAGCATGGCTGGGAGCGCTTCCTGCCATGGCACCGCGCCTATCTCTACGAGTTCGAGCAGAACCTGCAGGATTTCGAACCCGGGCTGATGCTGCCGTACTGGGACTTCGCCATGCCGGAGTACCGGCCGGAGGAGCCGGACAAGGGCTGCATCATCCCGAATTCGATGAAGGCGTTCCTCACCGAGGAGGCGGCCGAGACGCTGGTGGCTGCGCTCGACCCGGCGCCGACGGCGGCGCAGAAGAAAGCGATCCTGGCGCTCGCGCGCGACCGCGTCGCCTTCACCTCGCAGCACGGCTTCTTCTGCTACCTGATCAGCACGATCGGCTATGCGGCCGTCACGCCCGATCCCGCCAATGCCAACCGGCAGCGCTTCATCGACGCACTGCTGATGTCGAACGCGCTCTGGTATCCGCTGCGCTATCCGGCCGAATATGTCGGCGGCGGCACCATCAACCAAGTCATCAACTATCATTACCCCTCGGCCGACGACATCGCGCAGATTCTCAGCCTCAACAATTTCCGCGATTTCGGCGGTGGCAGCATCTACGACGCAGCGTTCGGATTCCTCGACCAGAACCCGCACAACACCATGCACATCTGGACCGGCGGCCAGAATCCCGACGCGGGGCAGGCGGCCTATGTCTGCAAGGACGGTCCTACCGCGACGGGAACAACGCCGCAGCCCGGGCCCGCGACCGAGCATGTCCGTGCGCTCGCGAACCGCCGTAACGATGCCGCGCAGGTCGGCGGGCGCCGCTTCCATGCCCGTTCGGATCTCTATACGCAGCCGGGCCTCGGCGACATGTTCAGCAACCTGACCGCGTCGTACGATCCGGTGTTCTGGCCGATCCACGTCAACATCGACCGCATCTGGTCGGAGTGGCAGAAGCTCAATCCGAACGCGCTGCCGGCCGATCTGGATTCCGTGCTGTCGCCGTGGAACTACACCATCCGCGACACCCTCGACATCGCGCCGTTCGGCTACGAATATGTGCGCAGTTCGCATTTCATGCCGGTCGGGCTCGAGGCACCGGTCAGCCGCTTCGTGTCGCAGCCGATCACCGTGCCGCAGGCCGCGCGCAGCTTCAAACGCGCGGAGATCCGCCTGCACCAGGTGCCGCAACTGATGCGCTCCTGCTTCGTGCGCGCCTTCCTCAACGAGCCCGGCGCCGACGCTTCGACACCAATCAGGGGCAACCCGAGCTACGCCGGTTACATCTCGATCTTCGGACATGGCGCCTGCTACGGCGGTCCCGGCCATTGCGATATCCCGCCGGCCCAGCCACGACGTTTCGACCTGCGCGGACGCAGTCATAACACGCCGCGCAACCATCGGATCGACGTCACCGCCGCCGCGAAGCAGGCGCTCAAGAAGAAGGTCCCTTGCAGATCACGCTGGTGGTGATCGGCGGCGATTACCAGGAGGAGAGGGAGCTCCTGAAGCTCGAGGGCGTGTCGATCAATTTCCTGGATTGAGCAAATTCCTGGATCGGGAAGGTGGCGGGGAAGTCATGGCGACGTATCGAGATCCATCCGGGCATCGGCATCGCGCGCCTGGGCAACAGCGACACCGAATTCTACCTCGCGCCGGAGACGCCCGCGGCGATGCCGCTGGCCTGCGACAGCTTCGGCAATCCGCTGCATGGCGCCGACGGCGTCACGCCGGCCCCGGTCAAGACGTTCAAGGACGCGCAGGGGCGCGTGAAGCGTCAGGCCGCGCGATTCCAGATTTTCGTCTATGACGATGAGTCACCCCAGGGCCGGCCGCTCGCGCTCGGCGATGCCGTGGAGGGCGGCGGCAATCATGGCGTTCTGGTCGACATCCAGTGGCGCGTCTATGTCGCCAACAAAAAGGCTTCCTGGTATCCGTTCACCGAGCTGAAGGGCGAGCACGGCTACGCGCCCGGCAGCTTGCGCCGCAATGCCGACATCACCGGCCAGGACCGCGACCTCCTCATCATCGATCCCGGTCCGCGCAGCGTGAACGCAACCACCAACAGGCGCGCGCATTTCGATCGATCGGGCGGCCCCGGCAACTATGCCACCACGTTTCCGCCCAAGGGTCTGCAGCCCTTCGATATCGACACGCTGGGCGAGATGATGACCGACAACAAGGGCCGCCTGATCGTGCTCGGCGGCCACGGCAATTCGGGCATGGACGTCGGCGGTAGCTTCGGTCCGAAGATCGAAGACTACGCCAACACCGACGGGTGGTACGACGACATCTCCGACGGTCCGGTGATGGCGCGGCTGATCATGTATTCGAAGCAGGTCGGCCAGACCCGCTACGTCGACGTCGAGTTTCCGGCGTGGGTCGTGGTCGGCTACCCGCGCTTCGTACCTGAGATCCTCGACATGATCACGATGGACGAGGTGCTGTTCGATCTCTATGTGCGCGAGTTCGCCACCGACACCGAAATCTACGGCACCCTCGGCACCTACGACAATCCGCAGCAGATCCCGTTTCGCGACGAGGCGGCACTGCGCCACTGGCAGGCGGGTCGCCTCGCATGGAATCGCAACTACCGCCCGTGGTTCTATCGCGATATCTGGCCGATCCTGTTCCGGCCCGACGAATTTCGATATCTGAGCGACATCCTTCAGCAATCGAACTATCCGCATGACCAGGCGCAGCGCGGCACCTTCGACCCCGACAAGCTCTCGCAGACACCAAAGCGGGCGGCCCGGCCGATGGAGGCTGAAACGCCTTCAGAAGCGCCGCTGCGCGATGCCAGCCAGGGCGAGGCGGTGATGGCCGTGGCGGCGGTTGCCGGTCCGGCGCACCACGCCAAGGCTGACGACCCCTACGGACCAATGCGGCGCTTCCTGTTCGACTTGCTGCGCCGCGCCGGCGAAGCGAACTCCTTCCAGGTGCAGGACCGGGCGTCGTCGCGCGTCCATTCGCTGCCGCTGATGCCGCTGCTCTGCGGCGACAATCCGCTGACCAACGAAACTCCGTCGAAGTTTCTTCATCTCACCGAATACCAGCTTTTCATCCTCGGCCAATGGGCGCGCGGCTGGTTCATCAACGAGAAGGAGGAGGGCTGGTTGCCCAAGGGCTATTCACCCTTCGAGCCTTACCCAAAGACGCCGCCGAAGACTGGCCGTGAACTCGACCGCGGCGTGCTCAGCAACGTGCTCGGCGGCGCCTTCTGCCCGGGCGGCGAGCTCGGCTGGGTGATGCGCAACCCCTCGATCTACTGGGCGCCTTACCGCATCAACGCCGATCGCAGCGTCTCCGACTTTCTCCAGAGCGCAGCCCAGGCCAACCAGGACCAAGGCAGCGTGATCGCCGACCCGACCTTCAGCGTGGAGTCGCCGCTTGCCCAAGACAACGATTTTGAAACCGGTCTTCAGCCGGGCGACCTCACGAAATACATGGGCCTGCCATGGCAGTCCGATTTCAACGAATGCACCACGCAGCCGATCAACATCACCTACGCCGACTGGAATAATCTCTGGCCAGCCAGCGACAACGACGATCGCTTGCAGCGCGACGAGAAGACATGGACCACGCTCTGGTGGCCGGCGCATCGGCCTCTGCAGTCGTTCGAGATTGCGTCCATCCAAAACGGCCGGCCCGCTTATGTCTGGACCACCTGGAGCCGCGGTGTTCCGCAGACGCCGGTCGGCGATCTCAAGATGGTGACCGAGTGGTGCAAGCTCGGTTTCATCGTGCGCAACCCGTACGAGCCGGCCGTCCAGCCCGCCGACAATTACAGAGCCAAGTACATCAGCGTCGAGCGAACAGCGGGATCGAAGCCCGGTCCCAAAAGCGAGGCATCATGAGCGACAATCCGTTCGTCGGACATTGGACCTACCGCAGCCTGCTCAACGATCCCGACGTCAACACGGCCTTCAATAATCTCGAGTTCGGCCGCGGCACGATCGAGATCGTGGACGGGCCGATGCAACTGCTGACCGGCACGATCGGTGGCCCCGGCTGGTCGCTCGCACTGAAGGGATCGCGCGCCTACGGCTCGCCGATGCAGGCGCGCTTCCAGGGTACCGGCGTCGTCGGCGGCGAGGAATGGATCTACGATTATTGGGGCTCTCTGGTGCCGGCCTGGCCCAATGGCGTCGACCAGCGCCCTTCCATCGTCGGCTCGGTGATCCGGACCATCCCGCACAGCGGCGGCTCGCCGGGCACCGTGGCGCCGGCCGGCGTGGTCGCCTCGTTCTACGCTGTCCGGGCCGACTGACCTTGGCCGCGTTCGACATCATCATTGCGGGCGCAGGGCCTGCTGGCGCGGCCGCATCCCGTGCGGTCGCAATGTGCGCGCCGGAGCTTCGGGTGGCCGTGATCGCGCCGGACCAGCGGCGCGGGCGGGGCCAAGAACGGGGAGAGGACGAGGCGAGGTGCTGTCGCCGCTGGTTCAGCCGATGCTGCGCCAGCTCGGTCTATGGCCGGCCTTTCTGGCGCAGGAGTTTGCGCCATCACATCGCACGCTGAAGTCATGGGACGAGGCCGGCCTGAAGTCGAGCGAATTGTTGCTCGAGGCGCGCGGCCCGTCGTGGCGCGTTGACCGCGCCGGGTTCGACGACTGGATCGCAGCGCAGGGCTGCCGTGCCGCCGCGCGCGTCGACGCCAAGGTCGCTCATCTCCAGCGCGAGGCGGATGGCTGGTCCGTCGCTTGCGACGACGGCGATAGCCATTCGGCCCGGCTCATCGTCGATGCGACCGGCCGCACCCGTGCGCTCGCCCATCGCCAGGGTCTGCGGGCGAAAGCGCAGGACCGTCTCATCGCAGCCTACGCCGAGGCGACGATGTCGGGGCAGGCTGAGCCGGAATTGCTCGTCGAGGCTTTCGAGGATGGCTGGTGGTACACGCTGGCGCTGGACGGGGGCAGGCGCGTGTTCGCCTGCATGACGGACGCCGATCTTGCTCGTGGCCTCAGGCTGAGCACGCCGGACGGCTGGCGCGCGGCGCTCGCCAGGACGCAATTCGTCTCGGCGCTCGCGAGCAAGATCTTTCAACTCGACGAGCCGCGCTTGGTCCCGGCGGGCAGTCGATGTGCCGCAACGGCGGCCGGATTCCGTTTCCTCTGCGCCGGCGATGCCGCAAGCGCTTTCGATCCGATCTCCGGCCACGGCGTGGTCAAGGCGATGCGCTCGGGCATGTTCGCCGCCTATGCGGCGTCCGATCACCTTGTCCGCGGTGATGTCGCTGCCCTCGATCGTTACGGCGCATGGGTCGCGCGCGAGGCCGCAGTCTATGCGACGACGTTGAGTGAGCACTACGGAAGCGTATCGCGCTGGGCCGCGCGGCCGTTCTGGCAGCGCCGGCGCGTATCTTCGAGCAATTCCTTGAACGGTCTTTCGGAACAATAGGGCGGACAAAATGATGAAGAGCTTCCCGCGAATTGGTCTTGTCATTGCCGCGCTCGGATCGAGCATTGCGGCATTTGCGGCACCGGTCCCCGTGCCTTCGAACCGCCGCCGACGCTGCCCGGACAGGGCAATGTCGTGCAACTGGAGGCCGCAGTGGCGCCTATCGTCGGCGGTTGCCGGCCGCAAGGGTCGATCTCGCGCAGCGGCTCGATCGTGTCGGTGGTGCTCAACTTCGTGCGCGCTCGCTTCTTCATCAACAATCCCGATCCGACGGATCCGCACCCGGACGGTCTCGACCCGGTCGAGCTGCGCTCCTATGGCGGCTGCAAGTCGGGCCCCGCGATCTTCGTCAAGCCGGGCGATACGCTGCGCGTCGACCTGATCAATCAGCTTGCGAAGGACGATCCGAGCTGTCTGCCGAATCCTCCCGCCGGGCTGGGCTTGCCGTCCCTGGTCGGCTGCTTCAACACCACCAATCTGCATACACACGGCCTGCACGTCTCGCCCGCCGGAAACAGCGACAACGTGCTCCTCAACATCGCGCCGCAGACCAAGTTTCCGTACGAGATCAACATCCCGAACGACCATCCCGCAGGGACGTTCTGGTATCACGCGCACCGCCATGGCTCGACGGCGGTGCAGGTGGCTAGCGGTGCGTCAGGCGTCCTCGTCGTCAAGGGCGAACGTCCCTATGCGCCGCCGTCGCCGCAGAATCCGCGGCCCATCGCCGATATCGACACGGTGCTGCACGACGACAACGGGACGCCGCTGAAGGAGCAGTTGTTCCTGTTCCAGCAGATTGCCTATGCCTGCTTCGCCAACCAGCCCAACCAGGCAGGTGGCCCATGGCAGCAGATCTACACCACGCAAGGGCTCTACAACGTCAACAGCCCGGCAAATATCGCCAACGCGCCATGGACGTGCCCGCTCGCGACACCAGGCAATCCCGTCAGCCCCGGCGTCGTCGAGAACTTCGGCCTGCAACTGGATTCCTCGACGATCTGGGACACCAATGGCCGCTTCACCAGCGTCAATGGCATCGTGCAACCCACGCTCACCGTGCCGGCCGGCGAGATTCAGCGCTGGCGCTTCGTTCATGCCGGCATTCACGATACGATCAACGTCCAGCTCGTGCGCGCAACAGCCGTCGGCGCAACGAACCTGATCACGACTTCGGCGCTGAGCGGCAACCGCCAGCAGCAGAAGGCCGATCTCCTGGCCGCCTGCAACGCATCGGCCTCGACGCTCATCCCGCAGTTCGAAATCGCAACAGACGGTCTGACCCGGGTCAAGATGCGCACCGTGCACGCCTCGCAAGTCGGCGGCGTTCTGGAATCGAACTACATGCAGCCGGGCTATCGCAGCGACGTCCTCGTCGTCTTCCCCTCGGACGGCGACTATTGCCTGCTCAACCAGGCGGCGCCGCCGGCCGAGCGCGTGTCCAACGGCAACGGCGGCGGGCAGGGGCCGTCGACGCCGCAGTTGCTGGCCTACATCCATGTCCGTGGCGGACAGCCCGTGACCGGCGACCTCCAGGCCTATGTCGGCAAGGCACTATACGATGCCAATCCCACGCTGCCGGACCCCGTCCGCACCGGATTGCGTGACGGCGATCTGCGGCCGTGGGCACCGTTCGAGAACCTTGCTCCGCCCGCAGCCGGCAGCCAGGAGCAGCAGGCTGCTTTCGCGATCAATTTCCCGGCCTTCACGGTCAACAACAAGTCCTACGATCCCGACGTGGTGAACTTCACGCGCGAGGTCAACACCACGGATGACTGGCTGCTCAGCGCGCAGGGGGAGCCGCACATCTTCCACATCCACGTCAATCCGTTCCAGGTGATCGACGTCGTCACGACCAATGCAAACGGTCAGCAGATATCGATCTACAACCCCGACGGCAGTTGCAAAACGGACATCGTGTATGCCGACAAGCAGCAGCTGGCCAACCAGTATTGCGGCATGTGGCACACATTCCGCGACACGATCATCGTCGAGAACAACTACCAGATCCGCGTCAGGACGCGGTACGACCGCTACATCGGCGAGTACGTCCTGCATTGCCACATCCTGGACCACGAGGACGCCGGCATGATGGCGAACATCGAGATCGTGCCCGACCTCAACGCCCCGGGCGGCGGCCTCGGGATGGCGGGGATGCGTCACGCCAAACCGGCAGGGATGCCGGGAGGCCATCGACATTGAGTGCTGCTGCCCGCCAGGGAGGATCGAGCGCGATGAAGATCGGCATCCCCGTCTACGAGGGCGTCGACATGCTCGACGTCGCCGGCCCCTTTGAGATGTTCGACTGGGCCGAATTCGATGTCGAGCTGGTCGCGGCCGAGCCGGGATTGAAACGGTTTCGTGGGGGATTTCGGTTTGAGGTCACGAAATCCTTCGCGGAATGTGACCAGTACGACGCTGTCTGGGTTCCTGGTGGAGATCCCCCGCGCTTGCCGGGATCATCAACGATCCTCACCGGACCTACTTCAATTTTCTGTCCCGGCAGGCCACCGGCGCGAAGTATATGTGCTCGGTCTGCGAAGGAGCGATGCTGCTGGCGGCGTCAGGTCTTCTCGACGGCCACTTTGCGACGACGCACTGGGCCTTCCTCGGGTGCTTTCCGTCGATCGCGCCGAAGGTGAAGGTTGCCGAAGGCCACCCGCGTTTCGTGCTGGATCGGAACCGTCTGACCGGAGGCGGCATTTCGGCAGGTCTCGACGAGGCGCTGATGTTGATCACGCTGCTCGGCGGCACCGAGTTGGCACGTGAGGTTCAGCAAAACACCCAATATTATCCGGACCCACCGGTTCACAGCGCGATCCCGCCAACCCCAAAGCAATGTCCCATCCCTGGCGTAAAGCCATCGGGGGTAAAGCAATAGGGCAGCATCCAAGGCCGGTTCAGCCTCGGAAGGCCGGGTTCCGTCAGGACGGCCGTCGGGAACTTTCGCTCATGGTCCGCGTTACCTTGGCATGGCTGAAGATCTTTCCTTTCGACGCAAACCCCTGACCCCCGAACAGCGCCAGGCGCGCGATGCGGTACGCCGCGTCGAGGCTGAAAAGGCCATGCGCGACCATGAGCAGGCGCAAAAGGCGTTCTACGCCAACAAGGAGCGATTGAGGCAAGAGCGGCTCGCGCGGGAAGCACGAGAAGCTGCGGCACTGAAGACCTGACCGAACGCGGTCGTCTCAACGTACGTCGATCCTCTGGACCAGCCTAGAGCCGGTTCGGCGCACGCGTTGCGCTAAGGGCGAGCTTGAGTGCCTGGACCGCCCCCGCGAACGCGCCACGGGGGCATTGTGCCTCGATCGCTTCGGCTGCGATCCGGCAATCGTCGGCGACCTTGAGCAATCCGCTTCGCGCGAGATCAAGGGTGGAGAGGGCGGCCTGCTCCAGGCAGACCCGTTGGAGTCGTCGAAACTCCCGCAACTCTTTGTTCATGCGTCAGCTCTCGATGTCCCAGTGCCATGCGGCGCCGAGTCTGCTTAACGATTGGTAAACATCCCAGCCTAGCTGACCAGGCTGGCGCGAAGCTGGTGCGGCGCCCGCGCCCGGGCCGCCTGCATGGGCGGGCTTGACGGCGGTGTCAGACGATCTCGCCGGCAAGGGCGTGACGCGTGAGCAGATTGCCCAGAAGCTCCAGGAGTGCTTGCACCAGGTCATGCATCAGGTTGAAGCGGACAATAGGCCGGCCCCTTGCGCGTCACTCGCCGTGCTTGCGCATGCCGGAATCGCTGAGCTTGTCGACGTAGGCGATGCCCAGCGCCGAGACGATGAAGGTGATGTGGATCAGGACCTGCCACATCACGCCGCTCTCGGTGAAGCTGGCGCGGTCCGAGCCGAGATTGCCGGCTTCGATGAAGGTGCGCAAAAGCGCGATTGAAGAGATGCCGATGATGGCCATGGCGAGCTTGATCTTCAGGACGCTCGCATTGACGTGACCGAGCCATTCAGGCTCGTCGGGATGCCCTTGCAGGTCGAGCCGCGAAACGAACGTCTCGTAGCCGCCGACGATGACCATCACGAGCAGATTGGAAATCATCACGACGTCGATCAGCGCCAGCACGCTCATCATGATCTGATGTTCGGTGAGGTCCATCGCATGCCAGGAGAGATGCCAGAGCTCCTTGAGGAACAGTACGATGTAGACGCATTGGGCCACGATCAGCCCGAGATAGAGCGGCAGTTGCAGCCAGCGGGAGCCGAAGATGACCATCGGCAGCACGCCCAGGCGCGGCGAGGCCGGGCCGGGTCCGGTCTCGGGCTTGGTTCTGGGCTCAGGCTCAACCGACATTCAGGCAGCATCCTCGCAGCGAGATGATCTTGGTTTCATCTAACCCGGCAAGATGGCCGGTGGAAGACGCGAGGCGCAGGTGCGGCCTTTCACGGCGCGGTGGCGTGTCGTGTTATCGTGCCAGTCGGTTGTCGCGGGATGGGGAGGTAAGGGGATGTCTTGGACTGGGTTCGCCAGGAGGTCCGGCGCGATCGCCGTGGCTGTCGCTTTCCTGATTGGCGCAGGCGGAGATACAGAGGCCTTGGCAACGCCGCTGACGCCGTTTCGCGACGAGGCGCAGGCGCAACGTCATTGCCCGCAGGATCAGGTGGTCTGGCTCGACTTCAGGAAAGGCGTTTACTACGGCAGGAAGCAGAAGCGATACGGACAGGGATTCGACGGCAGCTTCGTTTGCCTGAGCGAGGCCCGCGACAGCTTCTATCGCCGCTCGGTGTTGGGTCTGCGCTGAACGGAGCGATCGAACGCCGGCGACATGACGGCTGCTATTTCCGGTCCGGCAGCTTCGCCGCCACGTGCGGGGAGGTGCTGATCACGCGCGGGCTTCCATCGGCATGGGTGCGGTCGCCGCGGATCAGAGTTTCCAGAACCAGAAAAAATTTCTCGGCAAGCATCTGCGTCACCCTCGTCGGTGAAGGCCTCTTGAAATGAGTCGAGGCGTCGAACGCAGAAATTCAATCAACTAAACGGGAGCAAGGCAACAGCGGACCATGGCGCATGCTGCGTCGCGGTGTAGCTCTGGTTGCAGCAGGGAAAGCTGTGATGGTGCTCAGCCGAAAGCCAGGGCCACAAGGCTCGAGCAGAGCAGGACCAAACCGCTGGCCGTCAATGCCAGGAAGCCTTCGGATACGAGGTCATGGTTGCCGCGCATGGGACACCTATTGGGACACCTGCCGCTCTCGTCTTCGATGCTGGTCCGGATTGCTTAAAATTGTCCGAACCTGCCGTCTTGAAAGAGGTGATGCTTGCCGTCCGCGCGAAAGCCCTCAGGCCCTCGTGCGGTAACCTTCAAACGCATGGGCCAGGAAAATCCCCGCGCTTACCAGACCCATCAGTGCCGAAACCGTCTCGATCATCGTTAAATTCCAAATTCCGCCCTTGCCTGCGAGAGAACGCGGGCGGCCTTGCACAGTCAAAAGAATTCCAGGGAAGTCCGCGACAATGGGGGTGGAGTGAGGATTTGGCGCAACAGAATGTCCAGGAGTGGGACATGGCGGAGGCGTGCGCTCCGTAGATCAACGGGGTGGGACGAACGTCCCGTTTACCATCCCGGAGGGATCGCCCGGGGCTCCCCATTTCCGCCGTGTTCGGGTTGCGTTATCCTTACTGCTTCCGACGCGGTGGTGGGCCGCCCGGAGCTAAGGGACCGGACAGTGCTTCCCCGTAGCCGAGCGGGCTGGGGACATCTTCGGTAAAGTGGTATTTGGGGTACATGGGGATCCGACGGTCAGATTCGGTTTTGCGGGTCGCGCGCGGCGTCGCGGCGGTCGCAACCTGCCTCGCGCTCGCCAATTGCGCTTCCTCCAACAAGTTCGCCGGCCGGGTCGATCCGAAATACGGCGTGTCCTCAAGTCCCCGCGTCGTGGCTTTTGGCGATCCCGTTCCGAAGGGCGGCGGGACCTACCGCATCGGCAAACCCTATGTGGTGGCGGGCCGGACCTACGTGCCCGAGGAGGACGTCAACTATCGCGCCGAGGGCATGGCGTCCTGGTACGGCGATGATTTCCACGGCCGCCTGACCGCCAATGGCGAAGTGTTCGATATGACCTCGCTGACGGCGGCGCATCCGACCCTGCCGATGCCGTCCTATGCGCGAGTGACCAACATCTCGAACGGCAAGTCCCTGATCGTCCGCGTCAATGACCGCGGCCCCTATCACGGCAACCGGCTCATCGACGTCTCGAACAAGGCCGCCGAACTCCTTGAATTCAAAGGCAATGGTGTGGCGAAGGTCCGGGTCGAATATGTCGGCCGGGCGCCGCTCGAAGGCTCCGACGACCGTCAGTTGATGGCAACCTTGCGCACCGGCGTTCCGGCGCCGACGCCCTCGATGGTGCGGGTGGCATCGGCCAGGCCGTTCGTGCCGGAGCTTGGCTCCTCGGGTCGGGGAGCGATCCGCGGCGACGTTCCGATGCCGGAGGGGCGGCCTTACAATCTCGGCAGCACCTCGGCCGATGTCGCCTCCATCAATGCGACCTCCGAGATGTCGGCGTCCAGTCGCAGCCGGGGCCGGGCGCTCCAGAATGCCCGCGCGGTGTCCTACGACCAGGATGGCGGCTACGCGCCCGAGCGCGCTCCGTCGTCGGCCGACGGCGCTGCCGAGGCTCGCAGCATCCTGAGCGGCCGCGGACTGTACTAAGCGCGGATCATTCGACCAGCGGCGGCCCGTAACAGCAGCACCGCTCAGAACGGAATTCGCGCGCGTCCCGTGAACGTCCAGATCTGCGTGTTGCCGCCGATGCCGCCGAGCTCGGCGCCGAAGCCGACCGTAGCCCCGCCGGCAAGCCTTGCGCCAATGCCGCCCGTTGCTCGTGCCGACCAGCCCTGGAGCAGCGGTGTCGAGGCCAGCGGGATCCCGCCGGCGGCAACGATTGCGGCCGCATCGTCCTTGGTGAAATAGTAGTCGGCATAGACACCGGCATAGGGCGCCAGCAGCACGCTATCCAGCCATGGTATGGGGTAGGACACCCTGTTGCCGGTAGACGCGCGGCCGCTGGAGAAAGTGCGGGCCGCCTGCTGTGTGCCGAGCGAATCGACATAGGCATTTTCCCGCTCCCAAAGCGCGTACACCTTGGCGGACGGCTCGATATTGAAATTGGCCCAGCTATAGGTGCCGGTGAAGCCGGTCGCTAACATCCAGCGGTTGCCGTTGAAATTGCCCTGGGCCGTTCCAGCTACGCCGTCATAGCCGATGCCCGAATAGGTCACAGCGGCGTCGTAGCGCAGCGTCGGGATGATCTTCCAGCCGAGATAGGCACCGACCGTCCAGCCGTCGCCCTTCAGCTTTCCGTTGATGTCGGTCTGGGTGTAGCTGAAATTCTCATAACCGCCGACGACGCCGACCAGCAGGTTGGGCCTCGCCCGGTAAGTCAGGCCCGACAGCACGTTGATCTGCTGGCCGTAGAGCGTGGCCTGGGTTGCCCCCTGACCGATATTGCCGGACGAGCCCCAGCGGTCGAGGCCGGTGCCGCGCACGTCGATCCAGAACAGCCAGTCCTTCTGCTGCTTGAAGCGCGCAGCCGGTGCCTTGGTCGGCGCGGCCCGATCGATTGCGGCAAAGGCGTCGTCGATCCGCGATGAACCGCGCGTACCGCGACCGCCCGTGCCGGAGCTTGCGTTGCCGGCATAGGCATTGGCGCTCTGGGACATGGACTGAGGCTTGCGGTCCTCCTCGTCACCGTCGGGCTCGGCCGCGAAGTTGACGCGCACCCCGCCGGCGCCCGGCATGATGTATTGCCCGCCACTGCCGAACCCCTCCGAGATCGCGGTGTCGATCGCGCCGGAGATCGCCTGTCCCGAGTTCTGCGCCACGATCTTGGTGACGTTGAGCTGGAGGGCGCGCAGCTTGGCGCTGTCGGCGGGGATGTCGACCGACTGGTTCAGGGCCGGCGAGGTCGAGGCGTTGAAGGCCACGCTGCCGTTGTAAGTTGCGGTGATCGTGTGATTGCCGACGGCGAGCGTCGTCGTCGCGAAGGTGGCGACGCCGGCCGCCAGGGTCGAGGTGCCGATCGGCGAGCCGCCGTCATTGAAGATCACCGTGCCCGCCGGCGTTCCACCCAGGCTGCCCACCGTGGCCGTGAACGTGACCGATTGGCCGAAGGTGCTCGGGTTTTGCGACGAGGCGAGTGCCGTCGTCGTCGTCGCGGACAGATAGTTGAACCTGTCCGCGGCCGACGTGGGCGATGTCCCGCCGACCGTCGTCACGGTGACATCGATCGTGCCGGCGCCCGCCGGCGAGGTGGCAGTGATAGACGTTGCCGAATTCACCGTGAAGCTGGTCGCATTGTTGGCACCGAATTTCACCGCGGTGGCGCCGGTGAAGCCGGCACCGGTGATGGTAACCAGCGTACCTCCAACCGCAGGCCCGGAGGTCGGCGCGATCGATGTGACGGTCGGTGCCGCTGTGAAGCTGAATTGATCCGATGCCGATGTTGCGGACGTTCCGCCTGGTGTCGTTACGGTTACATCGACAGTGCCGACACCGGCTGGCGACACTGCCGTGATCGAGGTTGCCGAATTGACGGTGAAGCTCGCGGCATTGGCTGCGCCGAACTTCACCGTGGTCGCCCCGGACAACGCAGAACCGGTGATCGTGACCGAGGTGCCGCCTGCGGCCGGCCCAGCGTTCGGCGAGACCGACGTGACCGCCGGCGATGCGGCGTAGCTGAATTGGTCGGCGGCGGAGGTGGCCGAGGTTCCGCCGAGCGTCGTGACCGTGATATCAACCGTGCCAGTCCCGGCGGGGGACGTCGCGGTGATCGAAGTTGCCGAGTTGACGGTGAAGCCGGTTGCGTTGGTTGTGCCGAACTTCACGGCTGAAGCGCCAGTGAAATTGGTGCCTGTGACCGTGACCGATGTTCCGCCGGCAAGCGGACCGCCCGGCGGCGAAACCGAAGTCACCGTCGGCGTGCCGAAATAGGTGAACTGGTCGGCCGCTGAGGTCGCGGATGTGCCGCCCGACGTCGTCACCCTGACGTCCACGACACCCGTCCCGGCGGGCGATGTCGCGGTGATCTGGGTCGCTGAATTGACGGTGAAGCCGGTTGCCGCCGTTGCGCCGAACGTGACTGCCGTCGCGCCGGAGAGGTTCGTGCCGGTGATGATCACGGTCGTGCCGCCGGCCGTCGGACCTGCGGTCGGCGAGATCGAGGTGACGGTGGGGGCGGGGAAATAGGTGAACTGGTCTGCGGCAGACGTTGCCGACGTCCCGCCAGTTGTCGTGACCCTGACGTCGACCGTGCCGGTGCCGGCCGGCGATGTGGCTGTGATCTGGGTGGCCGAATCGACGGTGAAGCCGGTTGCCGGCGTTGCCCCGAACGTCACGGCCGTCGCGTTCAGCAGATTGGTGCCGGTGATCGTGACGCTGGCGCCACCCGCTCCCAGACCCGATGTTGGCGAGATCGAGGTGACGGTCGGTGCGGGCACATAAGTGAACTGATCGGCGGCCGAAGCCGCCGATGCGCCGCCCGCGGTTGTTACCGTAATGTCGACCGTGCCGGTGCCGGCCGGCGATGTGGCCGTGATCTGGGTGGCCGAATTGACGGTGAAGCCGGTTGCTGCCGTTGCTCCGAAGGTAACAGCCGTCGCGCCGGAAAGGTTCGTGCCGGTGATGACCACGGTCGTGCCGCCCGTCTGCGGACCGGCTGTCGGCGAAATCGAGGTGACGGCCGGTGCCGCGGCATAGGTGAACTGGTCCGCAGCCGAGGTGGCTGACGTTCCGCCTGAAGTCGTAACCCTGACATCGACCGTGCCGGCTGCGCCGGCCGGCGACGTCGCCGTGATCGATGTGGCGGAATTGAACGTGAAGCTCGCCGCCGTCGCGCCGAACGTCACGGCCGTGACGCCGGTGAAATTGGTGCCGGTGATGGTCACCGACGTGCCACCGGCCGTCGGACCTGCGGTCGGAGAGACCGAGGTGACGGTCGGGACGGGGATGTAGGTGAACTGGTCCGCGGCAGACGTTGCTGACGTGCCGCCAGCTGTCGTGACCCTGACGTCGACCGTGCCGGTGCCGGCCGGCGATGTGGCTGTGATCTGCGTTGCAGAATCGACGGTGAAGCCGGTCGCCGCCGTTGCCCCGAACGTCACGGCCGTCGCGTTCAGCAGATTGGTGCCGGTGATCGTGACGGTGGTGCCGCCTGCAGCCGGACCCGATGTCGGAGAAATCGAGCCGACCGTCGGTGCGGGAATGTAAGTAAACTGGTCGGCTGCCGAAGTCGCAGACGTCCCGCCGGCGGTCGTGACGGTGACATCGACCGTGCCGGTGCCGGCAGGCGACGTGGCGGTAATCTGGGTATTCGAATTGACCGTGTAGTTCGTTGCATTCGTAGCGCCGAATTTGACGCCGGCCGCGCCGGTGGTCGTGCTGAGGTTCGTACCGGTGATGATGACGGTGGTGGCGCCCGTCTCTGGCCCTGCGGTCGGCGATATAGAAGTGACGGTCGGCGGCACGGGCAGGTTGACCGTGATCGTGAACGACGTGTCTGTGAGATGAACACCGGAAGTACAGGGCGCGCTCTGCGAGCAGGAGCTGGTGTACCAGAGGGTGATCGTGTCGGAGCCGGATCCGGAAAGCGAGTTGATCTGGATAGCGTATTCATCCGTGTGCACGTTGTTGGACCCGTTGTTGACGGGAGCCAGTGTGTAAGTGGCCTTTGCCGACGTGTAGCTCAGGTTCGTAAGCGTCAAACCTCCTGCAGTCATCGGATAGTTGTTGAAGGCATCGATGTTCGGATTGCTGCCGTTCGAGGATCCGAAGAGACCCCATCGCACATTATCGTCGCTCACGCAGAGGCCGACCGCGTTGCCTGCGCCGGTGCCGGTTAGCGTGATGGTGGTGCTGGCAGGTGAACTGCTCGAAAAATTACAGGCGGCCTGCGCAGCCGTCGACCCAATGACGAGAGCGGCAACCAGCCAAATGACTTGCAAGGCACCCCGTGTAAACGCACGGGACGCAGCAAAACGCCGGACAGCATTTATCGCGGCAAAATATGCCACAGATCCTCCCCGCAACCGACGCGCTGCGGGGCGCCGTTGCCGCCTATCCCTGTCTCAAATGCTGCATAATGGTTGTTGCCGTCATGGTTGTTGTTTTGCAGTGTCGTCAATTAAGCCGCGTGCAGGTCACGGGACAAGGCGCAGACGGATTAAACCTATCGTTGCGTCGGGTTCCGCTACACTTTCCCGCAAGCCGTTGCGGGAATGCAACAACCTTAGGTTAAAGCCGGTTCATCCTGCGCTCAGTCGGAGAGCAAAAGTCCGTCAACCAAAGCGTGCATTCTGAGGGAGTGGAACGGGGCGCGCTTGACTTCGGCGGCTCGATGAAGAACAATCTAAGCGCGTTTGAGAATAGCAATTCATCTTCTAATTTCACGACTGCCAAGGCGATACTCAACACATCATAACGCGGCGATCCGCTTGACCCCGGGGGAGGGACCATGCCGTACCAGCCTGTTATGGGGCAGATCATGCCCTTTGCCAGCGCGACGATTCCCAAGAATTGGGCGCTCTGCAATGGAGCGCTGCTCGCAATCCAGACCAATCAGGCGCTGTTCTCGCTGCTCGGCACTTACTATGGCGGTGACGGTGTCAGGACGTTCGCGCTTCCGGATCTGCGCGGTCGCGCCATACTCGGCTCGAGCGGCGGCAGCGGGCAATATCCCGTCGGCATGATCAGCGGATCGGTGTCGGTCAACATGACGGGAATCCAGCTCCCGCAGCACAATCACCTGATCCAGGCGACAGCTGCGAACGGCCAGGGGCGGGGAGCCGCTCCCAACAACAACATCTTCGCCACGAGCACCGCACCGGCCGACAGGTTTATCTTCCTGACGGCCGGCAGTGCCGAAACCCCATTGGCCGTCGGCACAGAATCTGGTGAACGAGGGCGGTGGCCAACCGCACAACAACATGCAGCCCTATCTCGTCATCAACTATTTGATTGCGATGCAGGGTACCTATCCGTCGCGAAACTAACCGTTCCTCCGAGCGGATTTTCCGCAAACCTGGTCCAGTATTTCACGGCTTTGAGCAATGGCGCCCGAGGTCCATCGGCATAGACCTGCCGGCGCGCAAAGGCAGGAGATATCGAGATGGCAGATCCGTTTATCGGCGAGATTCGGCTGTTCGGATTTCCGCGCGTCCCGGATGGCTGGCTGGCGTGTAGCGGACAATCGCTGCCGATCTCGCAATTCGACACACTTTATGCAGTGATCGGTACGACCTACGGCGGCGACGGCGTGCAGACCTTCAATCTTCCCGATCTGCGCGGTCGCGTTCCGATCGGCCAGGGCAACGGGCCAGGCCTCCCCACGTACGTGCTGGGCCAGATGGCGGGAGAGGAAGCGCATACGCTGGTCGAGACGGAGATGCCGACGCATAGTCATGCGTTGCTGTCTTCGACGGCCACCGGCACCACGGCGACACCCGGTCCGACCGTGCACCTGGCAACAAGTTCATCCGGCAATCTCTACGCTCCGGTCATCGATGCCGCTCCGTACGCGACGATGGCCGCTTGCGTCACTCCGGCGGGCCAGAGCATCGGGCACGACAACATGATGCCGACCGTCGTTGCCAATTACTGCATCTGTACCGCCGGCATCTTCCCGTCACCAGGCTAGGCCGTTCGCGTTGCATCCGTCTCAAGGAAGGCCAACATGTCAGATCCCTTCATCGGCGAAATCCAGGCGTTTCCGTTTCCCTTTGCGACCGGCGGCTTCAACAACGCCTGGCTGCCCTGCTTTGGGCAGCTCCTCGCGCTGCAAGGCTTCACCCCGCTGTTCGCGCTCATCGGCACCTATTACGGCGGCAACGGAACAACCAATTTCGCTCTGCCTAATTTGAATGGCGCGGTCACGATCAGTCAGGGCAGCGGGCCGGGATTGCAGCCGCGCATCATCGGCGAGACCGTCGGCAGTGCCCAGGTGAGCCTGACCAGCGCCAACATGGCGATGCATACGCACGCGCTCCAGCTTGGCAGCAGCGCAGCGCAGAACGCCGCGCCCGGTCCCGGAACGGGAATGAACATGGTCGCACTCAACCCGAGTTTCAACGGCTTCGTGGCCCCGCCCGGCGAGCTTACTTTGTCGGCCAATGCCGTCACGATGACCGGACAGGGACTGCCCCACGACAACATGCAGCCGACCGAGGCCTTGATCTGGTGTATCGCCTATGCCGGCATATTCCCCTCCTTCAATAATTCCTGATCAATCGGGATCACGCGACGGCATGATTGAAGGGGTGTCATTCGACATCGTCCCGAACGGCTCTGCTCTGCGGCTACGACCGGCCATCCCAACCGACGCATCGTTCATCCGGCACCTGTTCGGAGAGGTGTGCAGGCGACAATTCCTGGCCACGGGTCTGTCAGGGCCGCTCCTCGACAAGGTGATCGCGCAGCAATTCAACAGCCAGTCGGAGGCCTACGCCGCGCAATTTCCGGATGCGATCTCGCTGATCATCATGCAGCGAGCGGCGGTTGTCGGCAGGCTGCTGCTTCATTGCGCAAGCGAGCGCTGGCACATCATCGACATCGCGCTGAAGCCGGCCGATTGCGGTCGCGGCCTCGGTTCCGAGATCATCGATGCTCTCGCGGCGAGCGCACGACAACGGGGTGTCGGGGCGCTGACGCTTTCGGTGCTCACGGGCAATCTGGCTGCGCGCCGGTTTTACCTGCGGCACGGATTCACCGAGACCGGGCAGGCGGGCGCCGCGCACATCGCGATGAGAAAGGACCTGGCCTAGCGCGCCGCCGCCTCGCGCAGGAACGTCAACAACGCCGCGTTGACCTCGTCGGGCCGCTCCTGCTGCACCCAATGGCCGGCCCCATCGATGATCAGTTTTCGCGTGAGGTTAGGCAGCACGCGCTCGAGTTCGTTGACGCGCTTGGCGCCGATCAGACCTGTGATGACGGCGTCTTTCGAGCCGGCGATGAACAGCGAGGGCTGGTGAATCTGCGCATCCTGCCCGGGGGCGGTCAGCTCCCAATTGCGGTCGAGGTTGCGATACCAGTTCAGCCCACCACGGAAGCCGGATTTCTGGAACGTCTCGGTGAAATTGGCGAGCTCAGCCTCGCTGAGCCAGTCCGGAAGCGGCTCCTCGGGATTGCCATGGCCGAGAAAGCCCTTGCCGTCTTGCACGAACATGGCGGCGCTGGGATCGGCAAGGCCGCGTCCGCCCAGCACGATGCGCATGGTCCGGGCGACGTCATGCTCCAACTCGGCCTCGGCAACGCCGGGCGTCTGGAAATACTGCCAGTAGAAATTGGTGACGCCGCCCTTGCGTAACGAGCTCGAGCGGCTTGCCCCGGCCGCGGAACGGCGGCGGTACGCTCAGCCCCGCGACCGCCGTGAAGATATCGGGCCGGAACAATGCCGCGTGCCAGGCCACCGGTGCACCCCAGTCGTGGCCGACCACCATGGCCCTGGTCTCGCCGAGTGCCTGCACCAGGCCGACGACGTCGCCGACCGTGTCGAAAATCGAGTAGGCGGTGACGTCCTCCGGCGCCGCGCTTTGGCCGTAGCCGCGCATGTCCGGAGCGACCACGTGGAAACCGGCACCCGCAAGTGCCGGGATCTGGTGGCGCCAGGAGTACGACAGCTCGGGCCAGCCGTGGCACAGCACCACCAGCGGACCCTGGCCGGCTTCGCGGATGAACAGATCGATCCCGTTGGCCTTGATCATACGGGTGGACAACATCGCTTTTCCGCCTTGTTTCAGGGGTTTGGTCGAGAAATATGAGGTGCCACGATAGGGGCGCAGCGAGAATCGTGCAATCTCGGGTTCCGGCAACCAGCCTCGTGTTGTTCGCGAAGGTTCCAACTGTTAGAACGCCGCTCTCAGGGCTAGGCCATGGCATTTCGTCTTTTTCCGCTTCGTCGCAACCGGTTCACGGGCGCAATGCTGGCGCGCGGACTGATTGCTGCGGTTCTCATGGCGGGCATCGGCTCGGGCGGGGCGCTTTATGCTGCCAACCAAAGCGTCCAGGGTGCCAAGAAGGCGGAGGAGTCCGGCTTCGACGGCGACGCGCCCACCGCGATCCTGATCGAGGCCTCCAGCGGCAGCGTGCTGTTCGAAAAGAACGCCGACGAGCTGCGCGCGCCCTCCAGCATGATGAAGCTGATGACGGCGGAGGTTGTCTTCAACGCCGTCAGAAGGGGCGACGTCAAGCTGAGCGACGAGTACCGGATCAGCGAGAATGCGTGGCGCAAGGGCAGGGCGCCGTCGGGCGGCTCGACCATGTTCGCGGCCATCAACAGCAAGGTCTCGGTCGACGACCTCCTGCACGGCGCGATCATCCAGAGCGGCAACGACGCCTGCATCGCGCTGGCCGAAGGCATCGCCGGCAACGAGAAGATATTCGCCGCCGACTTCATGACCAAGCGCGCTCGCGAGCTCGGGATGACGAAGTCGACCTTCGGCAATTCCAACGGCCTGCCGGACCCCGGCAACAAGATGACGGTGCGCGAGCTCGGCATTCTTGCCCGGCACATCATCCTGGACTTCCCCGAATTCTACAAACTGTTCGGCGAGAAGGAGTTTACCTGGAACAAGATCCGCCAGCCCAACCGCAATCCGCTGCTTAATTCGATGGAAGGCGCTGATGGACTGAAGACCGGGTTCACCAAGGAAGGCGGCTACGGTATGGTCGGCTCGGCGGTACAGAACGGCACGCGGCTGATCGTCGTCGTCAACGGCCTGGAAGATCCCGAAGATCGCGCCACGGAAGCCAAGAAGATGCTGGAATGGGGCTTTCGCAATTTCGAGACCCGCACGCTGATCGCGGCCGACCAGCAGGTCGGCTACGCCAAGCTGTTCGGTGGCGAGAGTCGCTCGGTGAAGCTGGTGGCCAAGACGCCCGTGAAGGTGATGGTGCACAAGAACGGCAGCGATAAGCTGATCGCCCGCGTTGTTTATAGCGGTCCGGTGCGCGCCCCGGTCGAGGCCGGCCAGAAGGTCGGCGTGGTCAGGGTCTGGCGCAGCGGCAACATAGCGGTGGAGACGCCGGTCTACGCGGCCGAAGCGGTCGGCACCGGTTCGACCATGCGCCGCGCGATCGACGGCGCCAGCGAACTCGTGATCGGCATGTTCCGCGCGGGCGCCGAGAAGCTCTGATCATGAGTGAACGCGCGGTACAGCGGCCGTCCGGACGGGGACGCTTCGTGACCTTTGAAGGTGGCGAGGGGACGGGCAAGTCGACCCAGATCAGGAAGCTCGCCGACCGTCTCAAGGCGGCGAGGATGCGCACCCTCGTCACGCGCGAGCCGGGCGGCTCGCCGGGCGCCGAGATCATGCGCCATCTGGTGCTGTCGGGCATGGGCAAACTGCTTGGACCCGAGGCCGAGACGCTGCTGTTCGCCGCCGCCCGCGACGACCATGTCCGCACCGTGATCCAGCCCGCGCTCAACCAGGGCGCATGGGTTCTGTGCGACCGCTTTGCCGACTCGACGCGCGCCTATCAGGGGAGTCTCGGCAGCGTTCCGGTCGGCCTCATCAACGCAATGCAGCGAGTCACGATCGGTGATCTCAAGCCGGACCTCACCATCATCCTCGACCTGCCCGTCGAGATCGGCCTGCAGCGCGCGGCAGCGCGTCGTGGCGGCGGCACGCCCGACCGGTTCGAGGGCGAGAAGCTCAGCTTCCACCAGGGCCTGCGCGAAGCCTATCGCAAGATCGCTGCGGACGATCCTGACCGCTGCGTGCTGATCGATGCCAACTCCGATCCCGACACGGTGGCCGCACGCGTCTGGACGGCGCTGCGCGACCGCCTGCTGCCGACACCCGCTTCGGTGGTGTCCGCATGAGCCGGCGTCCAGTCGAGCGCGAGTCCGCGATTCCGCATCCGCGCGAGACGAGCCTGCTGTTCGGCCATCACGAAGCCGAAGCGGCATTGCTCGCGGCCTATCGCAGTGGGCGCATTCCGCATGCCTGGCTGATCGGTGGGCCGCAGGGGATCGGCAAGGCGACGCTGGCCTACCGGATGGCGCGTTTCGTGCTCGCCCGCGGCCAGCCGCTTTCGCCTTCCGTGCAGAGCGCCGAGACTCTTGCGATCGACGCGGACGACGCCGTGGCGCGGCAGGTTGCGGCCAGCTCCCATGGCGGCCTGCTGACGCTTGAGCGCACCGCCAACGACCGCGGCGTGATGCGCACCGTGATCACCGTGGACGAAACGCGCGAGACGATCGGCTTCTTCGGCTCGACCGCGGCGGCCGAAGGCTGGCGCGTCTGCATCGTCGACACCGTCGACGAGCTCAATCCGAATGCGGCCAACGCACTCCTGAAGATTCTCGAGGAGCCACCGCAGCGATCGCTGTTCCTGCTGGTCAGCCACGCGCCCGCACGCGTGCTCGCCACGATTCAGTCACGCTGCCGCAAGCTGCGCCTGCGTGCGCTCGCAACCGACGACGTGATTGCCGCAGCCTCGGCCGCCGCCGACCTCGATCCGAACGATCCCGCCTTGCGCGACGCGGCAGAAGCCTCCGAAGGCAGCGTCGCGCGGGCACTGACGCTGCTCGGCGGTGATGCCCTGAAGCTTCAGCAGCGCACGGCGGCGCTGCTGGCGAAGCTTCCGCAGGTCGATCCGCGCGAATTGCACACGCTCGGCGATTCGCTCGGGACCAGCGACCGCGTCGCGCTGGCGGCCTTCGTCGACGGCATCGACCGCTGGATCGCGGAACGGCTGCATATCGACGAGGCCAATGCCAACCAGAACCTGCCGCGCCTTGCGCGCCTAGCTGAGGTATGGGAAAAGATCGTCCGCGCCGCGCGCGACACCGAAACCTACAATCTGGAGCGAAAGCCCTTGGTTTTTTCGGTGTTCGGTTGGCTGGCGGACGCAACGCGCTAGAGCATGATCCGGAAAAGTGTGCAGCCGTTCTGCAAGAGGATCATGCTCAAACCAATGACCTAACGTAGGTTCGTTTCCAAATTTCGAGAAGCCGGTAAAGGAATTCGTCGTGGCCACGCGAGCTAAGAAAACCGTCAAAGCCAAGAGCAGCAAGAAAAAGGCTGCCAAGAAGGCCGTGAAGAAAGCCGCGAAGAAGGCTGCAAAGACGCGCGCGTCCAAGGCCGCCAAGAAGGTCAAGAAAAGCAAGAAAGCCGCTGCAAAGAAGGGCGTGAAGAAGAGCGCCGCGAAGACGGCAAATAAGGCCGGCAAGAAAGCTGCGAAGAAGCAGGTCGTCGCCAAGAAGACTTCGAAGACAAGGACCGCCAGCAAGCCGGCCAAGGCCTCCGGGGAAAACAAGGCTCCAGCGAAGAAGGTGGCCAGGAAGGCGAGGGTGACTGCTCCCGCCGTGACCGCCGCACCGGCTCCTGTCGCCACGCCGCCGAAGGCTGCCAAGCCGAAGGCGCCGCGCGTTCCGAATCCCGTCGTGGCGGCGCAGGTCACCCCGCCCGTTGCCGCCCCCGCGCGCGGCAATCTCTTCTACATCACGACTGCAATCGCCTATCCCAACGGGGTCCCGCATATTGGCCACGCCTATGAAGCCATCGCGACCGACGTGCTGGCGCGTTTCGCGCGGCTCGACGGCAAGGACGTGTTCTTCCTGACCGGCACCGATGAGCACGGCCTGAAGATGATCCAGACCGCGCAGAACGAGGGCCTCACTCCGTCCGCCCTGGCCGCCCGCAACGCGGCCCGCTTCAAGGAGATGGACGAGCGTCTGAATGTGTCGTTCGACCGTTTTATCCGTACCACTGAAGAGCAGCACCATCGCTCCAGCCAGGAGATCTGGCGGCGCATGGAGGCGAACGGCGATATCTATGCCGACACCTATTCCGGCTGGTATTCGGTGCGTGACGAGGCCTATTACGCCGAGGAGGAGACCCGCCTGAACGACGACGGCGTACGCCTCGGCCCGCAGGGCACGCCGGTCAACTGGGTCGACGAGAAGAGCTATTTCTTCCGGCTATCGTCCTATCAGGACAAGCTGCTGAAGCTCTACGCCGAACGCCCTGATTTCATCGGACCGGACTCGCGCAAGAACGAGGTGGTGAGCTTCGTCAAGGGTGGACTGCGCGATCTCTCGATCTCGCGCACGACCTTTGACTGGGGCGTCAAGGTGCCGGGCGACGAAGAACACGTGATGTATGTCTGGGTCGACGCGCTCACCAATTACATCACCGGCGTCGGCTTCCCCGACGAGAGCGACGAGAACTGGCGCTACTGGCCGGCCGACGTGCACATCATCGGCAAGGACATCATCCGCTTCCACGCGGTGTACTGGCCCGCATTCCTGATGTCGGCCGGGATCCCTGTGCAGAAGCGGGTCTATGCGCATGGCTTCCTGTTCAACAGGGGCGAGAAGATGTCGAAGTCGGTCGGCAATGTCGTCGATCCCTTCAACCTCGCCGACCAGTACGGCGTCGACCAGATGCGCTATTTCTTCCTGCGCGAGGTGCCGTTCGGCCAGGACGGCAACTACAACCACGAAGCCATCGTCGCGCGCATCAATGCCGATCTCGCCAACGACCTCGGCAACCTCGCGCAGCGCTCGCTATCGATGGTCGCCAAGCAATTGGCCGGCGTGCTGCCGGAGCCCGGCGAGTTCAGTGACAACGACAAGGCGATCCTGGCGATGGCCGACGGCATGATCGCGGCGAGCCGCGAAGCGATGGCGACGCAGCAGATCCATCACTGGCTCAACGCCGTGTGGGCGGTGGTCGCGGAAGCCAACCGCTATTTCGCGGGCGAGGCGCCGTGGGCGCTGGCCAAGACCGATCCGGCGCGACAGAAGACGGTGCTCTATGTCACCGCCGAAGTCGTGCGCCAGATCGCGATCCTCGCCCAGCCGGCGATGCCGGCCGCAGCGGGATTGCTGCTCGACAGCCTCGGGATCCCCGCCGGCGAGCGCGACTTCGCCATGCTCGGCGGAACCAAACGGATAGCACCGGGCTCGACGCTGCCGGCGCCGACACCGGCGTTCCCGCGCTACATCGAGCCGGCGGCTTAGGGCGTTCGCGCGATGCTGGTCGATAGTCACTGCCATCTGGATTTTCCGGACTTTGCGGAGGATCTCGACGGGATCGTGTCACGTGCGCGGGCGGCCGGGATCGGCCGCATGGTCACGATCTCGACGCGCGTGCGGAAGCTCAGCCAGCTTCTGGCGATCGCTGAGCGCTACGACGATGTCTATTGCTCGGTCGGTACCCATCCGCACAACGCGGATGAAGAGGACGACATTTCGCCGGACGAGCTGATCACGCTGACGGCGCATCCAAAAGTCGTCGCGCTCGGTGAAGCCGGTCTCGACTATTTCTACGACAATGGCTCGCCGGAGGCGCAGGCGCGGGGCTTTCGTGCCCACATCGCGGCCGCTCGCGCGACTGGTCTGCCGCTGGTGATCCACACCCGCCAGGCGGACGAAGACTGCGCCCGCATCCTGGAAGAGGAGGCGGCCAAGGGATCGTTTCGTGCCGTGCTGCATTGTTACACGGGCGGGCGCGAACTGGCGCTGAAGGCGGTGTCGCTCGGTCTCTACATCGGCTTCACGGGTATCCTGACCTTCAAGAAGTCGGAAGCCCTGCGCGAACTGGCGGCCGAACTGCCGACTGACCGTATTCTGGTTGAAACAGACTCGCCCTATCTTGCGCCCGGCAAGTTTCGAGGCAAACGCAACGAGCCGGCCTATGTGGTCGAGGTCGCAAAGGTGCTCGCCGAGACGCGCGGCGTGTCGTTTGAGGAGATCTCACGCCGGACCACCGAAAACTTCTTCCGCCTGTTCTCCAAGGTGAAAGCATGAGATTGGGAGCCGCATGACGCTGACTCTGACGATCCTGGGCTGCGGCTCCTCCGCCGGTGTACCGCGCCCGGCACTCGGCTGGGGGCCTGCGATCCCAGTAATCCCAGGAACCGCCGCCGGCGCTGTTCGCTGCTGGTCGAACGGAAGTCCGAGCACGGCACCACACGGATCGTGATCGACACCTCGCCGGATTTGCGCGAGCAATTGCTCTCGACCGATGTGGACCACATCGACGCGGTGTTCCTGACCCACGAGCACGCCGACCAGACCCACGGCATGGACGATCTTCGTTCGGTGGTGATGCACATGCGCAAGCGCATCCCGACCTACTTCAACCAATCGACCGCGAAGGATATCCTGTCGCGCTTCTCCTACTGCTTCATTTCGCCGGAAGGCAGCGACTATCCGCCGATCCTGACGCGGCATTCGATCGAGGCGGGCGAAGAGCAGACCATTCTGGGGAAGGGCGGTGCCGTGACCATGACGGCCTTCCTGGTGCAGCACGGCCAGATCCCGGCACTGGGCTATCGCATTGGGAACGCCGCCTACACGCCCGACCTCAACGACATTCCGCGCGAGAGCTGGGGTGCGCTGGAAAATCTCGACCTCTGGATCGTCGATGGTCTGCGCTACACTCAACATTCAAGCCATTTCAGCATCAACGACGCGCTGTCCTGGATCGAACGCTTCAAGCCGAAGCGCGCCGTCATCACCAACATGACCGCCGATGTCGATTACGAGGTGATCCGGCAATCGCTGCCATCAGGCGTGGTACCGGCTTATGACGGGCTGCGGCTGGAGACGCATTGAGCCTGTACAGTGGAAGTTCGCCGCAGGGCGGCATGCTCCTTGCTTTCGCAAGCATCATCGTGTTGGTCTAACGTCTGAAGGGCAGACGTTGGCTGCCGGCGATAATCAAGCGATTGCGCCGCAGGAAGAGGATGGGGGGCCGCGTGGCAGGGCACGGCGACGAATTATATTCCGTTGGACCGGTCCGGCGCGTCCTGGATATGCTCTACCTCGGGGCCGGCTACGCCGCCGGCGTGTTCCTGTTTGCGATCTTCGCGATCATGATGGTGATGTCGATCGGCCGGCAGTTTGCGCTCAACATCCCGGCCGGCGACGATTTTGCATCGTGGTGCATGGCTGCGATGGCGTTTCTGGGCCTCGCCCACACCTTCAAGCGCGGCGAGATGATCCGGGTCGGTCTGTTGCTGGAGCGCCTGCGCGGGCGGACCAAACAGGTCGCGGAGATTGTAGCGCTCGGCGTCGCGACGGCGTTCGTTCTCTACTTCACCCGACATGCGGTGCAGATGACTTACGACTCCTGGCGCTTCAACGACGTGGCGCAGGGCGTCGTGGCGCTTCCGCTCTGGATTCCCCAACTCGGCTTTGCCGGCGGTCTCGTGATCCTGTCGATCGCGTTGATCGACGAAATGGTCCGTGTCGTCGGGGGCACCGTCCGAGCTACGAGAAGGGCTCGCCGGACGAGACGCCCGACGAATTCATCGAACGCATCTCGCAGGGCGGCGGCGGTTGACATGGCCAATCTCGGCTTGATCGAGCTGTCGTTCATCCTCCTCGGCGTCATGATCCTGCTGCTCGGAAGCGGTATCTGGATCGCGGTTTCGCTCGGGCTCGTCGGCTTCGTTGCGATGGCGCTGACCACGAGCCTGCCGCTCGGTTCGGTGCTCGCGACCACCACCTGGAGCGCAAGCTCGTCATGGACCCTGGCCGCGCTGCCGCTGTTCATCTGGATGGGCGAGATCCTATTCCGAACCAAACTGTCGGAAGAGATGTTTCGTGGCCTATCGCCCTGGGTGCAGTGGCTGCCCGGCCGGCTGACGCATGTGAACGTGATCGGCTGCGGCATCTTCGCGGCCGTGTCGGGGTCATCGGCTGCGACCTGTGCGACCATCGGCAAGATTGCGCTGCCCGAACTCGACAAGCGCGGTTACGACAAGGGGCTGAGCCTCGGATCGCTGGCGGGCTCCGGCACGCTCGGTCTGCTGATTCCGCCATCGATCCCGATGGTCGTCTATGCAGTCACGGCGAACGTGTCTGTGCTTCAGGTGTTCCTCGGCGGTTTCCTGCCGGGAGTGCTCGTGATGGTGCTCTATTCCGGCTACATCATCATCTGGTCGCTGCTCAATCCGAACAAGGTACCGCCGCGCGACCCGCCGATGCCGTTCCGCCGGAAGCTGCAAGAGTCCGCCAAGCTCGCCCCGTGCCTGGTTCTGATCCTGGCCGTTTTCCTCTCGCTCGTTTTGGGCTTTGCGACCGCGACCGAATGCGCCGCCTGGGGCGTCTCCGGCGCGCTGCTGCTGGCGTGGTGGAGCGGCACGCTCACGCGCGCGACTTTCTTCGAGAGCATCATGAGCGCGACGCGCCTGACCTGCATGATCATGCTGATCCTGGCAGGCGCCGCCTACACGACAGCCGCGATGGCCTATACGGGCATTCCGGCGGCGCTTGCGACATGGGTCCAGGGACAGCAACTCACGCCGGGCATGCTCGCGCTCTACCTGAGCATCATGTACATTATTCTGGGATGCCTGATCGACGGCATCTCGATGATCGTGCTGACCGCGGTCATCGTGCTGCCGATGGTGAAGCAGGCCGGGCTCGATCTGGTCTGGTTCGGCGTCTATCTCATCATCCACGTCGAGATGGCGCAGATCACGCCGCCGGTCGGCTTCAACCTGTTCGTGCTCCAGAACATGAGCGGCCGCGATACCATCACTGTGGCACGGGCGGCGTTCCCGTTCTTCGTTCTACTGCTTGCCGCCGTATTCATCATCACCGAATATCCGCAGATTGTGCTGTTCCTGCCCAAGCTTGCCTTTCCTGATTGACCGCACCAGACTTTCGAAATTGACCGTGAGGAGAAGTACGATGACGTCTCATTTGCTCCGCGCCGCCCTTATCGCAGGCGCCGTGTTGGCGGCTGCGCCTGCTTATGCTCAAACCAAATGGAATCTGCCGGCAGCCTACCCGTCGGACAATCCCCATTCGGAAAATCTGGTGGCCTTCGCCAAGGACGTCGAAGCCGCGACGTCTGGGAAGCTCTTGATCACCGTTCACCCGAACGCCTCGCTCTTCAAGGCACCGGACATCAAGCGCGCAGTGGTGACCGGGCAGGCGCAGATGGGTGAACTGCTGCTGTCGATCCATGAAAACGAGGATCCCGTCTTCGGCATCGACGTCGTGCCGTTCCTCGCGACCAGTTTTCCGGATGCGATGAAGCTGTATCAGGCCTCGAAGCCGCTGATCGCCAAGAAGCTGGACGCGCAGGGCCTCAAGCTCCTGTTCGTCGTGCCGTGGGCGCCACAGGGGGTCTATGTCAACAAGCCGCTCGCCACGATTGAGGACATGAAGGGCCTGAAATGGCGAGCCTACAACGTCGGGACGGCGCGTATCGGCGAACTGGTCGGCGCTCAGTCCGTCACGATCCAGGCGGCCGAACTGCCACAGGCCCTTGCCACCGGCGTGGTGAATTCGTTCATGTCGTCGGGCGGCACGGGCTATGACTCCAAAGCCTGGGAGTCGCTGAAATATTTCTACGACGTGCAGGCCTGGATCCCCAAGGACTACACTTTCGTCAACAAGGCCGCGTTCGAAGCGCTCGACAAGCCCACGCAGGACGCCATCCTCAAGGCCGCCGCGACTGCGGAAACGCGCGGCTGGAAAGCCTGGCAAGAGAAGGCCAGTTGGTATCTCGACCAGCTCAAGGCCAAGGGGATGGCGGTCGAGCCGCCGAGCCCGGCGCTGAAGGCCGGCTTCCAGAAGGTCGGCGAGCAACTCACCGCCGACTGGCTCAAGAAGGCTGGTGCTGACGGTCAGGCCTTGATCGATACCTATAAAAAGATGTGACGGCGAGATGATCATCGCGCGAGCGGAGAGGGGCCCGCTCGCGCGGCCGTCAAATAACCGGCCGCGTCACCACACGTAGCGCAGCATGGCCTTGCCGGTATAGGAGCGCACGAGGCTCGACAGCTCACTGTCAAGATTTGCCGAGGCGGACCAGCCGTCCACGGCGCGCAATTCGAGCGCCATGCCCGTCAGGACCGAATTCGGAGCAACTGCGGTGCCGCCGACGAGAAGTCCCTGGCCGGGCAGCGACTGGAACGCCGCCGGAATCGGTTGCCCGGCGCTGAAATCATGCGCCCAGGCAAATCGTCCGCGCAGATTCATCACACGACCAAGCGACGCGAAGGACGTGCTCGTACGCAGGCCGAGCTCGGTGCGGCTGTCGGTGAAACTGTCGCTGCCGGACGCGGCCGGCGACGCATCGACGGCGTAGGCCGGCTGCGCCGTATTGGAGGGCAGACTGAAAGTTGTGATCTGCGCGGCTGCATAGGGTGTGATGCCGAGCCAGCGCGTGGCAATACGATAGCCGCCTTCGAGCCGACCGGAATAGGCGTTGGCGTTGATGGCCTCGTTGAGCTGGCCGGTGCCTGCCGGCGTCGCCTGATAATCGCCGGTGATGGCCTGCCACCCGTAAGCGAGCGCGGTTGCGACATAGGCCGATCCATTCGAATGCCTGACGAAGGCACCGGCCTGAAACAAATCGGAGCGACCGCTCGAAAAATTGTTGGCAAAGCCGGTGCCGCCGCCGGCGAGCGCGAAGCCCATCCGCGTCTGCGGCGAGAGTGCGTAGTCGGCGCCGATCACGGTGCCAAAGCTCCGGCTGGCGGCGCCGCTGCCGCCAGTCGACACCTGCGATCCGGCGAAGCGGGAAGCCCAGACGCTCCATTGGGCCGTCGCAAGTGAGGGCTTGCCGTAGAGCGCGGCATAGGCCTCGCGGCCGATGCCGCCGTGCGTGGGATCATTCCCCATCACGGCGTAGGCGGAGAGTTCGGCGTCGAATTCAGCCGGCGCGATGCCGCGGCCGTCGATGGCGGGATCGAGCAGGGTCTGCGTGAACTGCGTCATCGCCAGAAACGTGGCCTGCATCGTCTCGCTCCGCGAGGCGCGGTCGGTGCCGCCGCCAAAAGACTGCCGCAGGCCGCCGAACCGCGCATCGACGGCAAGACCCTGCTGCGGCTCGCCGTTCCAGCCGTAGCCCGGCTGTACGCCACCACCATTGCCGAACCAGACGCCCGGGAAACCCTGCGCCTGCGGAGCGCCATATCCAGCGCCCGAAACATTGCTGAAGCCGTAGGCCTGCACATTCGGGGGCGGCGATCCGAGATCCTTGCGCGCCCGAAAACGCGCCGAACTCCGCGCATCACTTGCGCATCAGCCGCGCGTGGCAGCAGCAGACCGGCCGTCAATAGCAGCAGCGGCAGACGCGCACGCACGTCCGCGCTCACGACACCAACCGCATGAAGCGCCCCAACAGCGCCGGTCGCCGGCCGCGCAGCCCGCGCGGCGAAACATAGGGAAACAGCAGAATCCGACGGAGCTGAATCGTAAATGCGTCTCTAACGTTTTCCAATCTTTTCCTGTCGTGTCGCGCTGTCGTCAAACCCGCGCGATCGGTTTCAGGACGCCGCACAATCATCGTGCAGACACAGTTCGTGTTTCCGAATGTGTCTGAGAGTCCGCTCAGGCGGTGATCGCCTTCGCCGAGCCAACCTCGTTGCGCAGCAGGAATTTCTGGATCTTGCCCGTAGACGTCTTCGGGATTGGTCCGAACACGACCGCCTTCGGCGTCTTGAAGCCGCTCATATGCGTGCGGCAGAACGCGATGATGTCGGCTTCGGACGCGCTTGCGCCATCCTTCAGCTCGACGAAAGCGCAGGGCACCTCGCCCCATTTCGGATCGGGCTTTGCGACCACGGCTGCGAACAGCACGGCCGGATGCTTGTAGAGGATGTCCTCGACCTCGACGGACGAGATGTTTTCGCCGCCGGAGATGATGATGTCCTTGGAGCGATCCTTGATGGTGACGTAGCCGTGCTCGTCGAGCACGCCGAGATCGCCGGTGTGAAACCAGCCGCCCTCGAAAGCCTCTTTGGTCGCCTTCTCGTTCTTGAGGTAGCCCTTCATCACGATGTTGCCGCGGAACATGACTTCGCCGATGGTCTCGCCGTCGCGGGGCACCGGCTGCATGGTCTGCGGATTGATGACCGTGACGCCTTCCTCGAGCGGGTAGGGCACGCCCTGACGCCGCTTCATCCGCGCGCGCTCGGCGGGCGGAAGCTCGTCCCAGCCCGGCTGCTCGGCGCAGACAGAGGCGGGGCCGTAGACCTCGGTCAGGCCATAGACGTGGGTAAGCTTGATGCCGATGTTTTCCGCGCCTTCGAGCACCGCAACCGGCGGTGCTGCACCGGCGATCAGCCCGACCACGCGGCGGACGGCACTGCCCTTCGGCGCATCGGGCGCGTTGATCAGCGTGTTGTAGACGATCGGCGCGCCGCACATGTGGGTGACGCCGTGCGTCCTGATCAACTCGAAGATCCTGGTCGGCTCGACCTTGCGCAGACAGACGTTGATGCCGGCGGCTGCAGCCATGGTCCAGGGAAAGCACCAGCCGTTGCAATGGAACATCGGCAAGGTCCAGAGATAGACCGGGTGCTGGCCGAGATTGCCGGCAAGAATGTTGCTGACGGCGTTGAGATAGGCGCCGCGATGATGGGTGACGACGCCCTTGGGATTGCCCGTGGTGCCCGAGGTGTAGCTCAGTGCGATGGCGTCCCATTCGTCGCGCAGCGGGATTGCGACGAAGTCCGGATCGCCTTCCGCGATGGCGGCCTCATACTCGATCTCGCCGATGCGCTTGCCGCCTTTGAAGGACGCATCGTCGACATCGACAACGAATGGCTTCGGCCCCTTCATCTGTGCGAGCGCATCGGTGATGACGCCGGAAAATTCGGGGTCGACCAGAATGATCCTGGCGCCGCCGTGATCGAGCTGGAAAGCGATGGAAGGCAGATCGAGACGGATGTTGAGCGCGTTGAGTACGGCCCCGTCATCGGCACCGCGAAGTGCGCCTCGTTCATCGCCGGAATGTTCGGCAGCATCGCCGCGACGGTATCGCCGACCCCGATGCCCTTGCCCGCAAGCCAGGACGCAAAGCGCTTGCAGCGCTCATGCGTCTGGCGCCACGTGAAGCTGCGGCCCTCATAGACCGTGCTGACGTGATCGGGATAGACCGCCGCGCTGCGGGCGAGGAAACTCAGCGGGGTCAACGGCACGTAGTTGGCGGGGGTCTTGTCCAGGCCGCTATTATACTGGTTCTGTCGCTCGCTCATCGACACCCTCCTTGAACGCCGCCCTCTACAGGAATCCGATCGAGATCCAGGGGAAGATCGCGACGATGATCAATCCCACCAGCAGCGCCAGCAGATAGCCCCAGATCGGCCTGATGCCTTCGGCCGGATCGACCTTTCCGATGGCGCAGGCGGCATAATAGCCGACGCCGAACGGCGGGGCGAATAGCCCGATACCCATGGCCAGAATGATGATCATGGCGTAGTGCACCTCGTGCACCCCGACGAGGCGCGCGATCGGAAACAGCAGCGGCCCGAACAGCACGATGGCCGGTATGCCTTCCAGCACGCTGCCGAGGACCACGAAGGCCAGGATCGAGACGGCGATGAAGGTCGCCGCGCCACCCGGCAAGCCTGTCATGGCCGCAGCCAGCGAGCGCGAGAAGCCGGATTGTGTCAGGCCCCAGGCCATGCCCGTAGCGGTTCCGATGATCAGCAGGATCGCTCCCGACAGCGCAGCAGTCTCGACCAGCATCGGAAACAGCCGCCGCCAGTCGAAACGTCGGTAGACGAGGAGGCCGACCGCGGCGCCGTAGACGATGCCGATGGTGGAGACTTCGGTGGCCGTGGCGATGCCCTCGACTACGGCGTAGCGGATCACGAAGGGCAGTGCGAGCGCGGGCAGGGCGACGATGAGGCTCTTGCCGATCTCGCCCGCATTGGCGCGGCGGACATGGCTCATGTCCTCATGGCGGTAGCGCCACCACACCAGCATGCAGAGCGTGATGGCAAGCACAACGCCGGGCAGCAGGCCGCCGGTGAAGAGGGCTGCGATCGACACCCCGGTGACCGAACCGATCGTGATCAGCACGAGGCTCGGCGGAATGGTCTCGGTCTGGGCGCCGGTAGCCGCAAGCAGCGCGACGAGATCGCCGGGCTTGGCCCCGCGCTGCTTCATCTCCGGGAACAGCACGGGCGCGACCGCCGCCATGTCGGCCGCCTTGGCGCCGGAGATGCCGGAGACCAGGTACATGGCGCCGACGAGCACATAGTGCAGGCCGCCGCGGACATGGCCGAGCAGGCTTGCGAGGAACGCCACCATGGCCCGTGCCATCCCGGTCATTTCGATCAGGAGGCCAAGGAAGACGAACAGCGGCACCGAGAGCAGGATAAGATGGCTCATGCCCTCGTCCATCCGCCCGATCAGCACCATCACAGGCGTGCGCGTGGTCAGCGCCAGATAGCCGAAGATCGCAAGTCCGAAGCCGAATGCAATGGGAACGCCGGCCAAGACGCAGAAGCCGGCGACGCCGACGAAGAAGATGACGAGGTTGATATTGCCGAGCGGCCGCAAATACGGCTGCCCCAGCCAGAACAGCCCGACGATGGCCGCAACGGTGATCACGGCCGTCAGCACCATGCGGAGATCAGCGGCGCGCAGCAACCGCAGCAGCGCGAACACCGCCATCAGGCCAACGCCGGCCGGCAGCGCCGCGGCTCGCCACATGTTCGAAATCTGGAGCGCGGGCGTCGTGATAAAGCTTTCCTCGAAGGCGTAGTCCGCCGATGGCCAGACGATCAGCAACAGGAACGCCAGTGCCGCGCAGGTCGCGACCAGATCGAGATAAGCCCGCATTGCCGGCCTGGCGCTGGCGACGATCGCGGTCATGCGCATGTGCTCGGAGCGGCGGAATGCCACCGCCGCGCCCAGCATTGCCAGCCACAGGAACAGGATCGAGGCGAGCTCATCCGACCAGATCAGCGGCCGGTGCACGCCATAGCGCGCGACCACGCCGGCAAACAGGATCACGATCTCGGCGACGACCAGGATCGCAGCCGGAACTTCGACGGCGAGACCGAGCATGCGCTCGAGCGAGGCCAGCAACGAGGACCGGCGAGGGGACTGAAAAGTCGCCTCGCCCACCACTTCGGTTAACTCGACCCCGACATGAGCCATCCTGATACGACCTCGGCGGCCCCAACGCGTTACGACAGCTTGCCGACAGCCTTTTCCAGCAGGTCCCAGGCCTGGTCGCCATACTTGCCTTTCCACTCGGCATAGAAGCCGGCGGAGCGCAGCTTGTCACGGAATGGCGCGACGGTCGGCTGGTTGAAGGTCAGGCCCTTGCCGGCGAGCTCTTGCTGAAGGTTCGCATTGAGCTTGGCGGTATCCTCGCGTTCCTTGACGGCAGCGGCGTTGATGTTCTTGGCGACGATGGTGCGCACGTCCTCAGGCAGCGCGCTCCAGGCCTTGCGGTTGGCCAGGAACCAGAAGCCGTCCCACATATGGTTGGTCAGCGAACAGTATTTCTGCACCTCGTACAGCTTGGCGGTCGAGATGATCGCCAGCGGGTTTTCCTGGCCCTCGACGATCTTGGTCTGGAGCGCCGAATAGACCTCGGCGAAATTGATCGAGGCGGGCGCGGCGTCGAACGCCTTGAACATCGACGTCCACAGCGGCGACACCGGCACGCGGATCTTGAAACCCTTGAAATCGTCCGGCCCGGTGATCGGCTTACTCGACGACGTGGTCTGGCGGAAGCCGTTGTCCCAGATCTTGTCCATCACCTCGAGCCCGGCCTTCTTGATTTCGCCGCGCACGAAGGCGCCCAAGTCGCCGTCCATGCCCTTCCAGACGGTGGGATAGTCCGGGAAGGCGAAGCCGATGCCATTGATGGATGCCGCCGGCACCAGGGTCGACAGGATCAGGCCCGACAGCGTGAAGAACTCGACGCCGCCCGAGCGGATCTGGCTCAGCATGTCGGTGTCGGAGCCGAGCTGGTTGTTCGGGAATATCTGGAGGTCGAACTTGCCGTTGGTCTCGGTCTTGATCGCCGCCGCCATCTCGCGGGCGCGGATGTTCAGCGGATGGGTGTCCGGCAGGTTGTTGGCGTATTTGTAGGTGAACTCAGCGCTCTGGGCGCGAGCCACATGGGGCGCACCGAGGCCGCCTAGGACCGCGGTCGCGGCGGAGGCCTTGAGCAGCGTGCGTCGGGAAAAGCGCGTTGAAAACACCATGGGTCTGCTTCCTCGGAAGTTTGTTCTTGTTGTGAGACGCAAACCTATACGGACGTCGGGCCAGAAGGTCATCTGCGATCTCGCGAAGCTCGCTTATTGCAGCCGGACAACGTCGCGGCAATATCCGCTTTCGGCAGATGCGTCAGACAAAATCTGCGAAAACAACCCCATGCACAGTAGCCGTCATGCGCTGCGCCGCCGGTTGAGGGGCAAGCCGGAAAGAGGCCTGGAGCGAAGGCGCTGTGGCAGGAGATTTATCTAAGTATCGGAGAGAATTATATATAAATATATTCCATAATATACCTTATGCGAATCACGGATACAGGTCCGGAGCGATCGGACCCTGATTGTCGTTCGCGTTTGAATTTGTCACTGGGGCCTTTGGTTGATTTTGTCACTCGCCTACTGATGCAATTGGCCTTTCTGGCCGGCGGCGTCTTCACGCGTGTCGCGGCTCGATCGGCCCCTGGTTCTGGAAGACTCAATTCTGTCACTGGCGGTGTTGGCGCTTCGAGATTCAATTTTGGCACTGAGCGATAGCTCGGCCTATCGCAGGATAACTTACACTGCGATAGGCCGAGCCACGCTGCGCTCGTCGACGGGATCTACCGGCCGGTCATCGGGGCCGGGTTTGGGCTGTTGCTGGCGCACCCTGAGCCTTGTGCAGGCTGCGGCGCTTGATTGGATCGGCCTAGGGGCAAGCGCTCGGACGAGCGGTCATCCTCATGGGATGCTTGTCGTATCCGAGCCAGACTGTCTTGCCTGGCGGACCGAAGCGCACGTCCCGTCGAAGTACTCTAACGTTGGCGACGGGCTCGGCGGGCGTGTTCGTCGCGTCGCTCCCGACAATCACGCAGCGGCCACCAAATACGCAATCGTCCTTTTTCCAGCGCCAGCCGTCCTCTTGGGCCTTTCCGTAGACGATGTCGCCGCCGGGAGCATTGAGCAACGGCACTGCTGCTCCTCCCAGAATGTGATCAATCCCCGCGGCAGTACGTCCCATCTCAGCGCGATCAATCAATCCAATTTCGGGATCCACAACGATCACCGAGACGGTCTCTCCCGATTGCGCAGGTTCCGGAAGCGAGATTGGGCTCACCCAGCGGATCAGGCCTTCAAGCATTTCGAGACTCGACCGCGCTGCTGTACGGTCTCCGAAGGAATTCCGCCGTCCAAGGACGATCGCAGAGCTGCGAATAGCCTTCGACCCTCCTAACGAAAACCCGGCATCGGCGCCCTCTCCTTCGGCGGCCAGGATTACATCCCCATTGGGAAGGGTCGCGAGGACGCGCCTGGGAGACCCGCACAATCGCCTGAGCTCAGCGGGTGTGGGGTCTACCTCCTCGACGACAATCCGTCGCTCGAACGGGTCTATTGCAACAGCTTTCACGCTACTTATCCGATCTGCGTCTTTGCAGAATCATCGGTCGACGCACCGCGGTGGTCAACCCGATCGGCAAGGCTTGCGCCGGAGAGTTGTGAATTCCCGGTTACCGTTGGGCTCTCTAAGCCCAAGTTTGCGCTCTCGTTCGGCCGGACGGGTAAAATGTGGTCAGCGCCACCAACGTTGATCATGGCGCATACTGCCCTGTGGGCTTGATGCTCAGATGCCGTGCTTGGCCACTGATTGGATGGCGGCAGATGGGAGTTGTGTCGCTGCTCCGGGGTCGAATTCTGGGTCAAGAAGATCATCGAGCGAGAGCGGACAGGTCGACGGCAATTGAGGTACGACTGCCCCGCGATTTTCCAAGGTGCGGGTAGCTCCGTTGCAGGCGACACGCCAGATTTTCTCAAGATCGAGTCGCTGCTTCAGTCCTGGCGAAAAGGCCAGGACGGCATCGCCTTGGAATGTGACGATTTCCTCAAACCAACGCGTTAGAGTCTGACTTTCAGGTTCAAGGGCTGATTTCAGCAAGTGAATTAGGGTTTGTCGAAGTAGACTAGATATCGCCGGGATTTCGGCACGTCCCATCCCTTCGATCTCTTCAGCCAGATCGTCGATGTCAAGGCGCGTGTCTGCAGGGGAAGTTGCCCTAAGGATGCCGGCTTGCTCCCGGGTCCACCCGTAGAAATCTGTGTCGTGTTCACTGGCTTGTTTCGTCAGCATGAAACCTCCGAGCACCTGAAGATAAAGGCGGGCGGAGCATAATCAAAGGGAGAAGCCTTCGACCAAGCGAGGATCGGGCTGTCTATCCGGGGCTGGAGGCTGTTGACAGACGTAGCTCTGGCCGCGGCCGGCTGCGGCGGCCGGGGTGACGCATTTCCTCGCCGGCTCAGGTCCACTCGGCGGGTCGGACCTGTGGACGGCAGGGCAATTCGCACTTGTAAGTGCACCCGCCCTCCCCACATCGAACGCCGGAACCAGCCGCAAGGACACTGCACGTTATGGGCGTCGGGGAAGACTTCCAAAAATTCAAGGACAACTACCAGATCACGACTGAGCTAATCACATCGATTTCCTATCGTTACAAGCGCATCACCCGTCAGCTCAACACAGATTTCTGGAACACGAATTCCGAGACAGCACATAGTCTCTATGTCGGCTCTTACGGTCGTGACACCGCAGCCCGGGGCCTGAGCGATCTCGACATCGGCTTTATCCTGCCCAACGCCGTGTATCATCAGTACAACGCCCATCAAGGCAACGGACAATCCGCGCTGCTTCAGTCCGTCAAGCGATCGATCCAGAAGACCTATCGGACCTCGGAGAGTTTCGGCGATGGCCAGGTCGTGGTCATCTCGTTCGAGGACAATTTGACCTTCGAGGTGCTGCCGGCCTTTGAGAACCAGAACAGCGATAGCTGGACCTATCCGAACGCCAACAATGGCGGCAGTTGGAAGGTGTGCAATCCTCGAGCTCGAGATCGCTGCAATCGACACACGCAACGCCCTCACGAACAAGAACCTTAAATATCTCGGCCGAATGATGCGAGTGTGGGCGCGACACTGTGCGGTGCCGATCAGTGGCATTCTCATCGACACGTTGGCGTATCAGTTCATCGAGACATATCCGCACCGTGACAAGTCGTTCTTGTATCACGACTTCATGGCGCGCGACTTCTTCGACTACCTCGCGAAACAGAATCAGAACCAGACCGTCTGGCGTGCGCCCGGAAGTGGTTCTCACGTGCACCGCAAGGGTGTGTTCGAATTCAAGGCGCGTAGCGCATATCTACGCGCGACGGAGGCAATCCAGTACAATGACGACAATCATCAATGGTCCCGAAGGCAGAAATGGAAAGACGTGTTTGGATCCCTCTATCCCGGCTGACCCAGAGCGCGTCGCCTTCGAAAGTCAGGTGCGAGAGAGTTTCGGACGCTGCGCCTACACTCACAAGACGCACGAGAAAATGGCCGAGGGCTATGCCGCGCGCCTCACGCACATAAAACTCGGCCAGATCGTGCTGTCCGCGCTGACCACGGGCGGCGCCGTCGGCGTGATATTTGATCGCAATTCGGTCTTCTACCCCTACGCAACGGCCCTGCTCGCCATCTCTCTCCTCATCCTCAACAGCTACGTCAAGGACATCGATCCCGGCGAGGCTGCCCAAAAGCATCGCGAAGCGGCTTCCGACATCTGGAACATCCGGGAAGCCTATCTCAGCCTGCTCGCGGACATACGCGACGCTTCGATTTCGCTCGCGGAGCTCCGCCGACGCCGCGACGAACTGCAGGCCCAACTCCACAAGATTTATCGCATCGCTCCCCATACCGACGCGAGGGCTTACGGCAAGGCTCAGGACGCTCTGAAAAACAAGGAAGATTTGACCTTCACAGACGCCGAAATCGACGCCTTCCTGCCGGCACCGCTGAAGCGGGGCGCCAATACCGACCTCATTAAGTCTGAACCGAACTCTTAGATGCTGTCAACCGCGGTTCTGTCCAGCGATTGCGGCGTCGGACTTGCCGGCCCGGGGCCGGAATCCCGAAAGTCTCGTTGAGCTCGGGCTCGAACCCGGTCGAATGACTGCGGTGCAGAAGCATGCCAACGCATCACAAGCTAATCGAGCAGAACTGATGAATCGCTGCGGCTGTTTCGGCGACGAGAGTTGGCCGAGACCGCGTCGAGCTCTCCGGCGCCCTCGCCCATCATCGCCGCGACGGTGCGACGACGTCATCGAGGGTTGGGTGGTCCTGCCGATGTTCTCGTCGTGACCGCCACCATCGGCGGCGCGGCTAACGTGGAAGCCGTGATCGAGCGCCAGCATGCCGACCCAGGCTTCCTCTCGGCACTTCGGAAGATCTCGAAGAGCTACAAGGCGCCGGAGTGACGGTATTGCCGATCACCTGAGCAACACTTGAATTCGACTAAAATTGTGTCTCCCAGATCCGCGTGATCCTAAGCAGCTTCGGTTATGCCTCATGATCGAGGTATCGGATGAAAAAGTTCTTTGTTCTTTCCCTGACCTTGGCGACACTCGCGCTGCCGATGAGCTCCGCACGCGCGCAAGCCGTGGCCCTGCCGATGGGCGCGAGCGCGGCCGTAGCCGGCGGTGCCTATGCGGGTAAGAAGGCGATGGGTGCCTGCATCCGGCACCCATTTCTGTGTGCAGCGACCGTCGCCGTAGGAACTGCCTACGTCGGCAAGGTGGCTCGCGAGAAGCGAAAACTGGATGCGCATACCCCAGCCTGCGACGGCGACTATGTTCCGGTGTATCGGGCGGTGGGCAAGATCGAGCGCTTGGAAATTGCGGCCATCCAGCGCTATGTCATTCTCCAGACCGGGATAGGGGCGAAGCAGTTCATGCTCAGGTTTGAAGACGCCAAGTGGATCGCGGGCTTCAATCAGCAGTACGAAACGACGGCGACCAAGGAGATGTTCATCGTGACCTCGCGCGTGTGCGCAGCGACCTTGACCATGGCCGACAGGTTCACGGACGCCGGTCGGGCCGTGGTGTCGTTTGGTCAGGAAGGCCTGCAGATGGTAAATTTGGATGCATCCCGAACCGGAGGCATCCAGGAGATTTGGGCCTCGGGAGTCGTGAAATGAAGACTTACAAGGTCGATCTGATCGCGGACGTGGAGATGACGGGAAACGATGCGCATCCCCCTGTGCTGACGACGGCAGTGCGTCCCAACTTCGTTGTCGGGGAGCACTACTGCGTGTGCTTCATTCTAGAGACCACTCCACCCGAGGGGATTGCTCTTCATGGCAAGGGCTCTTTCCGGGCGCATGTCATCTGCGCTGAACAGGCGCGCCCGGTGTTCACTAACGGTGGCGAGTTCGAGCTTCGGTCCGCCAAACGTGCATTCGCGAAAGGACGCTTTCGAGAAATCGTTTCGATCAACGAAGCCGCAGCGTGACGCGAACGGAATCCGCTCTCAGCGGGCTCGAAGGCGTGGAAAACTCGCTGCAATCGGCACGCGCCTTGACCCGGCCCTGAAGGGCTAGGCTTGCGCTCTAGGTTGTCGGGATGAGGGTTAGCTTCCCGGTGCCGGCATTTATGACGCACGCTGCCAGCGCCTCGCGAGGGGCCAGTGACGCGCGTCATGGCCATCGTAGGCGCTGCCCTCCGACATCGACCCACGGGCGCGAATTCCGCTCGCCGGGCGAGCGGGGTGCGGATTTGGGGGCGCCCCCGCGCATAGGATCGACCTAGGCCGGCATAAGATGACCATCATCGGCGCAAACGGGCCGCGAAGCGCTGAAGCGCAACCCGATCGCCATCGGTCATCAGAAAGCCGCGTGATGGATAGTCTTCCGTGCCTCCATGAAGGACCCGTCGATCGTCGATCTGCGACACCAGGTAGGCGAAAGGTGGATTGAAGCGTCGAAGCGACCAGCCGGAGGCCGCATGCAATTCTTCCGCATCGACGGTCCCGGTCCCAGATTTGCCGAGAGCAAGATCGACCAGCGCCACCACGTCCGTTTCGGGGTGCTTTGCCCGGTATGGGGATCGAACGTGATAAAAAGCTCCGCGGTGGTGAACATCCGCGGAAGCCGCGTGGAAATCATCGAGCTCGTTCTCAGATAGCCATCGCTTTCGAGCTCGGCGACGGCAAACGCCAAATCGTCGATGTTGGATTCCGGAAACGCCTCGATGAGGTCTTGCTCGGGAATGAAGCAGTCGAAGCCCTTTTGGGATTGTTCCGATACCCACAATCCTATCCGGATCGCCAATGGCCCGAGTTCGCCGATCTTCAACTCGGGCTTCTTCTTTGCTGGCGGCGCGATCAGCGGAATGCTCAGCCTGTCCTTAGTCGGCGGCGGAGCTTCGCCTGCAGCGAGCCATCCGTCGAGACCGTCGATCACCAACTGACCAATCGCGGCGAACTGCAGGATGTCGTCGCCGACCAGAGGCACCGTTTCGCCCAGGCGGGCCTCCGCAGCATGTTCGGCGAACTTCGCGTCGGCCACGCCGAGATTGTGTCCGATGACATGCCGCTTCTGGATGTTCAGCGTCAGGACGGCGAGAGCGTCGGCCGTCAAAGTCCCGAACGGATCGAAGTCGAACTCGGCGAAGCGCTTGCGGCCGCGCTCGATGTTCTGAAAGTCGTTGGCGACCGGCTTCGTCGCCGCGACGTCCGGCGGCCGAGTGGTCGCCTTGTATAGGTATACCGTCTTTAAGGTCGCTTCGAAGGCCGTCAGTACGTCTTCATGCGCATTGCCCATCATCCTATAGGCGAGTTCACGCCTTTCAGAGCCGAGTTGGCCCGCGAGTTCGACCTGCTCCCGGACCAGCGCGATTTCCCGCGCAAAGTGCAGGTGAATATTGGGCGCTCCGCAATCCGGGCAGAACAGGGAGATGGCGTAAACGCCGTAGTCCCGGCCGCACTCGTCGCATACCAACTCGCGGAGAAGATCGTTTCGAGCGAACCGCGGTGCGGGTTTGGGCGACGGCCGTGCGCCAGTCGTCACCTTGAAAGACTTGTTGCCAGCGTTCTTCCGGGCGAGGTCATCGAACATGCCGTGGATTGCCGCCGCAGCGTCGGCGTGAAAGGCATGAGCGACGATTTCCTTGGCAGCCGCGAGGTCGTCCGGATGGGTAAAGTTCTCGTCGTCGTCCAGAACGCCGCTATACGGACAGACTGTGCCTGGCGTACCGGGCGCGTGCGTCATGCGAGACGTCAAGGCCTCGGGTAGAGCGAAATCCGATACTCGGTCGCCCAGAAGAAAGAGGCGCGGATGTGCGTCCTCGTTGGGTGAATACCGGTACACCCGGCCATCCGGCGTCTTCGGCAGCGGAATGCCAAGCGTCAAGTTGTTGCCAGAACCACCCGTTTTGTATTTCTCCAAATTCCGCAAGCGCATGAGTCCACCTCGGATAGTTGATCGTTGAGCCGATGGATCGACGCGAGGAGATGCATCTCCTCCTCGCGTCTGAGATCATGATTCCTCACCTTCCGAGCGAGTCTGCCGGGACCTGGTTTCCCCGGTCGCGGTCGATGCCCGCCGCGGACGTTTTGCGGATGAGGCCGCCGCCGGCTGGGCGGCGGCCGGCACCTCAAGCGTGTCGCAGCAGGCCAGCACGGCCCGTGCGAACTGATCGCCGGCGTCCCGAACCCAATCGTCGCGTACGACGGCAAACCATGCCGTCAATGCGACCAGATCGACGCAGATCGCTCCGATCGCTGCGGGCTTGATGGCGGCCAACGCCGCGAGAGGTGCCGACATGGAGAAACTGGACACGGCCGGGATGATGTTGTCGTAGCGCCAGACGACCGTGAGAACTGAAATCAGAAGAGCCGCCAAGCAGGCAGCGACCCCGATCGGTTTCAATCCGCGCAGGTTCCGGCGAAAGCCGTATTCGGCATTCTCCTTCTCGACGAGTGGATAGGCTTTCCCACGGCAACGTTCCTGAAGCCACTTCACCCCCGATGCGTACATGGCGTCCGCGGCCTTCGGATCCGCCCTCTCCTGTTCCGGGTTTGGCGTAACGAAAAACGGCACGTTCTTCGCGAAGAACGCGTGGTATCGGGCCAAAACCGGCGGCGGAAGGAGTTCTTCGCGATGGCGCAGCCAGATCGTCGATGGCCAAGCTCCCCATTCAGCCAGGAGCCGCTTCTCCACCTTCTTGCCGCGCGATCTGCTCAGGACGCTCAAGCCATACAGGAGCCCGCAGGATGTCGCGATGGTCACCAGCGTGGCGCCCCAGCTCGAGGTGACCAGCCGAGGAAACCACGCGATCGCAGTGAGGATGATCGGAAACAGCGTGAGCAAGCCCGGAAACAGGCGAGCCTGTCGTGAATAGGGATCGAAGAGCTTCGAAATGTCGATCATCGGATCGCCCCTGTACAGTCGTGGCTCCTGGCCGGCGACAGGTCTGGAGATCTCGGATCCATCATCTTGCCACCTTGACCACGGCGCTGTGCGAGCTGGCGGCCCCGGACAAGGCTTCAGCGGTGAAATGGACGTATCCAGCCGGCGTATGGATCAGCATCAGCAGCGGAAAATACTGGCGGATCGAAAGCAGAGCGGCGGTCTTCACGTCCTTCCTGGACGGGCCGCTGGGGACGAGATGATTGTGCCAGGTCCCGAGCGCGTAGAGTGCGCCGCCAGATCCTTCGATCAGATCTTCCAGCATGGGCCTCAGTCCCTCGGTGCCCAGCACGAACTCGTCGCGCGAGAATTTGCTGTCGGGCGGCGCGGGCATGGTGCCTACGACGTGGAAGACGTTGGCGACGTCCGAATATCGGCCGACGATGATGCCGCCCGTCTCCGAACCACGGCGCGCAGCGACCTCTCGCCGGATCGTGTCGTCGACCTCGGGACTAAGGCGCACGACGCTGTCCGTGCCGTCGCCTACCACGATGCGCGGCCGGATATCCTTGCGATGCCATATCTGGTTCAGCCCATCGGCCGCCAAACTGCCGACCAGCACCTCGCCGGTCTCGGGAAGACCGTCGCGTTGGAGCCGGCGAATATGCTCGGACATCGGCGCCGCGAACGAGGACAAGCGACCGTCCGACAGCGGCATCGTGATGGCCGCGCAGCCCTGACCGATCGCGATCGCTTCGGCCTTCGTGTTGAAGACCTCGTTCCTGAGGGTGGGATCCGAATGGATCAGGCGATAGGCCTCGCAGATCAGATCGGTCGCCGACGGGTTGGCCGCCGGCCCCTCCACCGACATCAGGCCGACGCTTCCGATGCCCAGCATGCATGCCTCGACCACGCGGGGCCGGTCGACCGTAACTCCAGGCAAGACCAGCGCCTCGCGCACGCTTGCGGAGCCGGTCGTATTGACTACGGCAAAGCTGTCTCGGGCGACCAACGGGGCGATCGATTGGTCATCGAATGCGCGCGCGACGACGTCCACGACGTGCGGCACCGTCGGCTGCTTGAGGGTCGCGAGTGCCTCGGCCAGGTAGTGCGCCTTTGGAATGGACCAGAAGCTTTCGACTTTCGTGTCGGAGGGAAGCGTGGCGTAGCGCGCGAAATTGTGAGCTTGCAGGATGCCGTCGTCGATGAGGGCCGCGGGTCCCCGTCCGGACCTGGCGAGATGAACGGCGAGTTTGGATCCGGTGCTTCCGCAGCCGAGGAGCGTCCACGGACGCAGCGCCTGCCCGTCGTCGCCCGCAGCGCGTCGCAGCAATTCGGGGGATACTTCATCTCGGTGCGTGGCGGTTCTGACCAGCTTGCCGCTGCCTGACGAGAGCGCCTCGCCGCCGCGCAATTCCACGACGTAGGGGCATATCTCGATCGGCGAAGTCGTGCCGATCACCTCGAACGGGCGGCGCGCCAACAGAATGACGGCTATCGGCTGCTTCTCCTTCAATTTCGATTGCGAAACCCGCTCCTGCAGGATTCCGAGCTTCGGCTCCAGGAATTCGCGGCAGCCCAGTTCGGCCGCCCGCTTCAGGAGCTCGTCAATCGTCGTGACCGTTTCCGGAAGATAGCGATCCGCCACGAACGGCCGACCGGTCGGGAGCTTTCCCGACCACGCGACCAAGGCATTGGTGATGCCCCTTCTCCCTCGGGCACCGACCGGCTCGAACCACCACTGGTCGGCCATTTCCGGCCGCAGCGGCAACTTTTCTCCTGGCGGAACCTCCATGCGATAGGTGACGAGTTCGCCGCGATCGGAGGCGTAGTACCAGGCCGCGAAGACAGCGCAGCCGCCGTCGCGGGTGGGCAGACCCGTCAACCAGGTCGGATCCGCGACGATCACGTCGTCGATCCCGTCACGCCGCACCGGCTCCCAGCCGTGCTCCTGATCGATCAGCTGCGCCATCGCAGCCTTGTCCAGCCAGTCGACCAGTTGCTCGAAAAGGCCGCCTATTCCGCGAACCCGCAGAACCTCACGCGGCGAACCGGCGACGAGACACGGTTCAGGTGGACCGCCGTCTCTCGAGGGCTGAATGTGCGGATGGCTGCGATTGAAGTCCGCGCGGAGGCGGATAAGCGGCGCCCCCAGGGGATATCCTGCCGTGAATATGAACGTCACGGGCTCGACCGCGCGGACGCCCGACGGGCTCTCGCCCGCGGCCCTCCATGCGTTCGGGAGCTCGGTCCGGATCTCCACGATGGCCCGGATGGCGTCGCTTCCTTCGACCCGTTCGGCGGTCACCCGTTCGACGGACGGGTGAGCCTCGATCAGGCGCAGCGCCCGTCGGACGGGTATGGGAATGTCGTCTGCCGCGGAGATCGCCGCCATCGGCTCATCCGTGGGCGAGCGGCTGGCTTCCGATACCGGTACCGGCGGCGACGCTGACGGCGACCGCAGCGCGCTTGATGCGCGGTCCGGCCGAAGTGACCTCGATCGCCAGCGGGTCGTCGCCCGGACTGTCGGCGACGCACTTGAATTCGCCCTTCACGGGATCGAGGATATCGACGTATTCGCGCTTCGCACGGATGCACGGCGGATCGTTCTTGTCGTCCTTGATGGTCTTGCTGCTGGCCACGATCAGCGCGCCATCCAGCGGCTGCCCGAGGGCGCTCCGGGCGGGCTCGGACACCTTGGCTTTCTCGCCCTTTTCGGACCAGCTATCGTAGGAAAGGCTGTGCCACGAACAGTGGTGCGGAGCGATCAGAACGTCGTACTGCAGACGCTCGGGCCACTTCTTGTTGCGCTCCCAGATGCGGTCCCAGATCGCGACTTCGGCGTCGCCGCCGAGAAGGAAGCGCCCGCGGGTGACCTTGGACACCTTCAGGTCCAGACGCATGATGACGCTGGAGTTGTTCTTCGTCAGAACCTCCTCCTCCGCTTCGTCGTCGGCAGGCATCGGCGCCAGCAGCCGCGCCTCGAAGGAAGTGTCCTGTACGCCGCAGATCTTCGAGAACACCTCGTCGACCCTCACCAGGATTTCCGTCAGGTCATCGGTCTTGCCGTCGACGTCCTCGCCCAGGATCAGGATGCGGTTGCCGTCCTCGGCGGTCCGTTCCTTCTTGAACCTGTTGGCGCGGCGGCGGGCCTCGTCGCGCCAAGCCTCGGCGTCGGCGCAAAGGACGTGATCCTCGTCCTTCGCCTTCGCCCGGCGGAACACGATCGGCGAGGACCACATTTCACGGATGATGATCTTGTCGTCGGCCTTCACCCAGGTCGACGGGTCGCCGAGATGGAAGTGCTTGACCAGGCCCCGGATGTGGTCGGCGTCCGGATGGGTGTTCAGAAAGCCATCGACGAACAGCCTCCCCTTATCGTCCCGATCGAGCTTGTTCCGGAGCTGTTTCCCCACGTTGGGGGTGTCGTCGTCCTCGTCGTCGGCCGCCTCCCGGATGTTGATGTCGGTCAGGATCCGGCGACCGGACTCGGTCTCGAACAGCACCATGTCGCCGTTGTCGACTTTGAAAAGTGATGCTTTAACTGCCATTCCCATCCCCCTGATTTAACGATCGAAAGGTCGGTCGCGGCTCCTTGACCGATTGCAGATCGGACGGGCGCACTTAAGAAGATATGATGGCAATTTGGCCACGCAAGATGTGCTACCAGATTAATTTTATCACGCTATATATATGAAATTGTTCAAGTTTTAATCATCTGGAACCGGCTTTGTTCACCCGGTGTTCTTGGTTTTCTAGCCGAGAGGCGGCATGATCGCGAAATTGGGGTGGCACCGGCGTGAGGCCGGCCCCGCAGCGGATGAACAGGTTCAGGATGAGCAAGAACATCGTCGTCTATTCCGACGGAACCGGCCAAGACGGCGGCGCGCGTCCGGAGCAGCGCATCAGCAACATCTACAAGATGTACCGTGTGAGCCGCGACCACGCGGACACGGCCATCGATCCGTCCAGGCAAGTGGTCTTCTACGACGCGGGCCTTGGGACGGATATCGGCGCTACCGCCCTCACCGCTCCGGTGCGCTTCGTCCAGAAGATGCTCGGATCCATCGCGGGCGACGGCATCAAGCGCAACATTGCCGACTGCTACGAATTCATCATCAACCACTACGAAGACGGTGACCGGATATTCCTCTTCGGGTTCAGCCGGGGCGCCTACACGGTCCGAAGCCTGGCGAACCTGCTGATGCTCTGCGGCGTCCCCAAGAAGACGCCCTCCGGCCCATTGATGCGCTACCGCAAGGCCGTGAAGGACATCGCTTGGGAAGCTGTGGATACCGTGCTGGAACACGGCGCGGGCCACCCGCGTGAGCAGTTCGAGGCGGAGAGGCTCGAACTGGCGCGGCGATTTCAGACCAAGTACGGCTCCGGCGACGGCTTGGATGCCAACGCCGCGGCATATTTCGTCGGCGTGTTCGATACGGTCGCTGCCCTCGGCGCCAGCGGTCCGCGACGCCGGATGATCCAGGCCGGCTTGACTCTCGGCGTCGCTGCCCTCGCCTTCTTCGCTTCGCTCGTTCCGGCCGCGATCATCGGTGCGCTGACGGCCATCGTCTCGGAGGCCGGCCTGCTATGGGGCTTTATCGTGCCGGCGTGGCTGGTCACGCATCTGGCGATGCTGATTGCCGTCTTCTGGTTCTGGAAACGGCAGCGAACGGTCAATCTCAAGACCATCTACGACTTCCCGAACAAGGGCGATCCGCCGCGCTCTCATACCGCCGAGTGGACGGGCAAGAACTTCGATCGCCTTCTCAGCAAACACGTACGTTTTGCACGCTCGGCGAACGCGATCGACGAGACGCGCAAGGATTTCGCCCGGGTCGGCTGGGGCGGCACCGAGCCGTCTGTGCACCCTGCAACGCCGGGTGTTCCGCGTCTCATCCAGCTCTGGTTCGCAGGGAACCACTCGGATATCGGCGGATCTTATCCGGAACCGGAATCGCGTTTGTCGGATATCGCCCTCGCCTGGATGTGCGAGCAGGCCACGTCCATCCCGGACGGCTTGATCACCGGGCCGGTCTACGTGGACGGGATCAGGATGCCGAAGACTGGTGACAACGGACCGGCACTGAACGTCTTCCCCGGCGCGAACGGCGTTCAGCATTGCGAGATCGCGGGCATGCGCGACACGCTCGACGCCTACGCCGCCAGTCTGCCGAAATGGCGATGGCTCCAAAACCTCGTCGGCACCAGGAACTGGGAAGTCGAAGTCCGCGAGATCAACCACCAGGCGCCGGTACATCCGACCGTGCGCACGCGCTTCGACCTGCCGGAAGTCAGACAATGTGCTGGCGTCGGCGCGTATCGCCCAACCGCACTGGCGAGCCATGACGACTTCAAACGCTACTATCCGCAGGTGGAGTCGACAGCACAGTCGACCGGGCCCGCCTAAACGTTCGAGGAGACGCTCTTGGTCGCGCTTGCCGACATCAAAGCTGACCTGCCGGATTGGCCGGACGACGTGGTGGATCAATGGCTATTGAACTTGGCGAACCAGGAGGGCATGGGCTGGCCCCCACCGGTCCCCTTCAACGGCCATCGGTGGCAGTACATCATCGTGAAGCCGGTATCGTGGTGGAAGAAGGTCACGTGGACGAAGGAGTCGCGCGACTGTGGCTTCGACGAGCTGTCGCTTAATTCCCGCAAGATCATGAATTCCATGTTCGAGGCGTTGGTCCTCGGAATCGAGAATGGCTATGGCGGCGACAACAGCAAGAAGCGCTTTGAATCTTGCGTGAGCTACCTGGCGGTGAAAGGACAGTTCCCCCGCGTGCCTGTCACCATGCCGATAGCAACGGGTTTAAGTGTCCTCGACGGCAATCATCGAGTTTATTCGCTGACGTTTCTGCAAAGCGTTCCTGAACCGGAATTGAAGAAGCAAGGCATCAATCGCCCTTCCGTCATCCACGATGTTTGGGTAGCGAAGCATGCGGATGGGGAGGTTTTGGATAGCTGACGTCGATCGAGCAAGTGGTCGCGCGCAGTACACCCGACAGCGCCGCAATGGCGGGGCCCTGCCGAGAATTGTTCCGGGCCGCTAGTTCGACAACCGAGAGACTTCGGCGACCCTTAGAGGCTCGCAGGAAACCTGAAACTCGCCATCACCGTCGAACCTCTTTCCCATTAAGTGAAGAAGCGCGCGCCCATGCACAACAGGCACGGGGTGCGCTGTCATAATTTCCGGATCTTCCGGAAAGCTCGGCCCGACGATGTCGCGAACGTTCTGGACGCTCAAGGACGTGCTCGCACCCTCAAAGAGAAGCTCGTCGGTCTCCGGATGCCAGACGCAAACTACGATCGCGAGCATGAAGATGTTCCTTGGGGCCACCGGTCCGGCCGCTCCGACAAAAAGCCGGTGTCGGCTGCCTCGACTTGCTTCCGTTTCGCGCAGTTAGATCATCTCGATTGCGATGGGGAGCGGCGCAAAAGATCGTTGGAGGCATCGAAAGATACATTGACGGCCCTCCATCGAGCCAAGCGCTCCGTTGCTGTGGTCGTCGGCTGCGGCCCGGACTCTAAATATCGGGAAAATGTAGGGCACTTGATCCCTTCGCCCTCCCCTCGAACCGCGATGACCTACGGCAACTTCGGTGCTTCCGGCTTTTTCTCGGGCCTCAAGCTTCTGATATAGGCAATCGCTCGTTGCTGGAGTGCCGGATCCAGATTTGTCTCATGTATCCGCCGTTCGACGAGGTCTAGGTCAAGCGGGCGTTGCGCATGAATGGCCTCGACGAATTGCTTGTCTCTGTCATCCAGTCGCGCAAGTTTGGAGGCGATCAAATCCTCCGGAGCCGGCGCTATGCCGTACACGCTTCGTCCTGCGACTTCGGTCCTTACTTTGATCGCGCGAACCTGCCAGCCCGCCGGCAGTTTGGCCGTCGTCTCGTCGACGCCGTCGATGTAGAAGCCGTGAGTACGGTGGAATTGGCTGCCCTCACCGAACAAGCCGTCGATGTGCTCCGATGCGACGTTCGGATCGCCGCCCGGCGACTTGGCATTTTCTTCCAGCTCCCAAATCCTAGCGTTCTCCGGGAAAGCGTCGATCTCCGGCGATGCTCTTGCCGGCTCCGGCGCATCGGGCATCGATGCCAGAATGGCTTGGCTGCCGACGACGAAGACGTTGTCGGTGTTGAATTCGAAGGCCAAGGCTCGGACGACCCGGAGAAGGTCATCCATAGTCCGTATGCCGCGATCTTCGGCCATCAAGGACCTCCCGGAACAAGGAAGTCAGGCTGCGCAGACAGGCTGCGTTTGACGATCCGTCTCGCCGCCTTCCTCAAGCGGACACGGGCATGGTAGTCGCCAAAATCGACTCCCTCGGCGAGCCAGAACGGCGAGGTATTACGCAGCCGCACCATCTCGCGGTCGCGGCTGACGAGTTTAGAGGCTAGTTCCTTGGGAGGTAGCGCAAGCAGTTCCTGCCACTCGCGCACGAAGGGCCAGCCGGCGAACTGACTGGCTTGGCGCTCATGAGCCAACTTCGCCTTCTCGACCAATGACGGGTCGCGGCGAAGCATCCGCACGATCAGCCGATGCATCATCAGCTTCGCGGTGTCGCCCACTATGCCTTCATTTAGCCCGTCGCCCATCGCGTGGAGCGCCTCTCCGCCCGCTTTTCCGACCGTCGTGTGGACCTCAGAATATAAACAAGCAGTGGGCAACAAAAAAGGGCGCAAACCGAAGCGGATCGGAGATGGTTACCGCTTCGGCGGCGACTGCCTAGGAGTTTCGTCGCAGTGGTCCCGGCGGGGCCGTCGGCCGCATCCCCGCCTCTTTGCAGCGTCCTGCAGGTCACTTTCGCGATAATGGCCGAAGCGATGGAGACTTGAAGCGCGTGTGCAGAGCAGCAACCATAGGACGTAAGAAGAAGGTCTGGGTTGCACTTTCGGAGAACGGAACGTAACAACGCAGCGCTCGGCAGTCGCGCCGCCTTTCCTCTGCTCGCGCAACAGATATTTCGATTCCAAAAGCTTTTTCAGGCGAGAGATTGCCGATGTGGCCCGATAACGAAACCGAGCGGGACTTCCTGAACTTCTCCGGCGTCGCCGAAACCGTGGCCGAGATCATTGTGCAGGCCAAGGGACGCCCGATCTCGATCGGCGTGTCTGGCGCCTGGGGCATCGGCAAATCCTCGATGATCAAGCTCACCCGCTCGGCGATCGCCGCCAGGAAGGACGAGAGCGGGAAGAAGGCCGCCGACAAGTACGTCTTCGTCGAGTTCAATGCCTGGCTCTACCAGGGCTATGACGACGCGCGTGCTGCGTTGATGGATGTGATCGCTGACAAGCTCGCGAAGGAAGCGGAGAGCCGACAGACGGCACTCGATAAGGTCGCGTCCCTTGCCAAGCGCGTGAAATGGCTCCGGGCCGCGAAACTCGCAGCGACCTCGGCCGCCTCGATCTATTTCGGGGTGCCCCCGGTCGGCGCGGTCGGCGAGATCTTCGAGCTCGCCAAGAAGGTCTGGTCCGAAGGGGTCGGGAAGGAAACCGGCGAAGCCGCCAAGAAAGCTGCGGCGGACGCGGCGCAGGAAGGTGGCGAACTGCTGAACCCGAAGGAGGAAACGTCACCGCCGAAGGAGATTCAGGCGCTGCGCGACGCGTTCGAACAAGCGCTCGAGGAGCTCGGGATAACTTTGGTCGTCCTGATCGACGATCTCGACCGATGCTTGCCGGAGACCACGATCTCGACCCTGGAGGCGATCCGCCTCTTTCTGTTCCTCAAGAACACCGCCTTCGTGATCGCGGCCGACAACGACATGATCAAGCACGCCGTCCGGAAGCACTTCGTCGGGGTCAGCGACGACCTGCTGGTCACCAACTACTTCGACAAGCTCATCCAAGTTCCCATTCGGGTGCCGCAGCTCGGGACCCAGGAGGTCCGCGCCTACATGATGCTCCTGTTCGTGGACAACAGCGAGTTGTCCGACGACGACAAGGAGAAGATCCGCGCTGGCATGATTGGCCAGCTCAAGCGGACGTGGCAGGGAAAGAAGGTCGACCGGGCCTTCGTCCAATCGCTTGGCGTGAAGTTGCCCGAGCATCTTGTCGGTCAATTCGACACGGCCGAGAGGCTCGCCTCGCTCATGACGACGGCGTCGGGGATTCTGGGAAATCCGCGGCTGATCAAGCGCTTCCTGAACGCGCTCTCGATCCGGATGACGATCTCGAAAGCGCAGGGCGTTGGCGTCGACGAAGCGGTGCTCGCTAAGCTGTTGCTTTTCGAGCGCATCGGCGACACCGCAGCGTATGCCGAACTGGTCAAGAACGTCAGCGCCTCGGGTGAGGGAAAGCCTACGTTCCTCCAAGAATGGGAAGACGCGGCGACAGCGGGGCGCGATCTCGATCTGAAGGCGCCGTGGAACGCTCCCTTCGTGAAGGAATGGTTGGCGCTCTCGCCGCCCCTTCACGACCACGACCTGCGCGGCGCGCTCTACGTCGGCCGCGAGCAGGCGCCGCTTATCACGCCCGAAGACCGCCTGTCGTCGGAGGCGGCCGAGTTGCTCACGGCCCTGCTCGAGCACCCCGACATGGCCCACCAGCTCAAGGACAGGCTGACCCGGGTCTCGCGTATCGAAGTCACGGTGATGATGGATCGCCTGCTCGAGCGCGCCAGAAAGGAGCAGGACTGGGGTGTCCCGCCTATCCTCAACGCCTGCATCGCTCTCGCAGATGCCGACCCACCACAAGGAGCCCGTCTCGCTGCATTTCTCGCGGACCGCCCTTCGCAACAGATCCAACCGAACATCGTGCCGAAGATCGGCGACCGTCCATGGTCGAGAAGTGTCCTCGATGCATGGAATTCGTCTCCTGACGTTTCGCGCCCGGTGAAGACGGCGATCAGAAAGACGAGAGAGCATGGGAACGTCGCAATCTAGTGACGGTCCCGGCCCAGGCGTGCCGTTGGTCCCTCCCTGGACGCCGGCCGCCCCACAGGATCCCGTCCCACCCGTACCCCAGCCCGGATCTCCGGACGTTCCGCCGGACGCTCCTCCGGCCGATGGCGCCCTGCCCCCGTCTCCCGCTGCGCCACCGCCAAGCCTGCAGCCGGCGCCGTTGGCACCCGAACGACGGTTCGGCGGCGTTCGCTCGAGCTTGGGCAATTTCGCGCGATCCGGGGACGGCCGCGACCTTAGACGCGGGCTCGGACACTACGTCCGCAATGGCTACGGGGGATCGAATTTCGCGACGCAGCGGTTCGGCGGCACCGCTCAAACGGCGGGATCGCTCGGCCATGCCCTCTATTCCACGGCGCAGGGGGATGCAAACGCTCCCGTCGATGCGGCCGCGCTCGCTGGCCGGTCGACCGAAGAGATCGCGAGCGCGATCATCGAGGCCGTCAGACCGATCGACGGGACTCAGGATGCGGAAGCCGAACGTGCGTCCATCCACGACGCGATGTCCGAATTGCTGACGGAATACCCGGACGCCGATCTCCTCGATCTGTCCGATCCTGAACGCGAGTTCGTCATCGAGAAATTCACGGCCATCGACGTGGCACGACGCTTCGAGCTGGATGTCGGCAAGACGTTGCTGGAGAGAGCGCCCACCGCGACCGTCGCGCTGGCTCGACTGAAACAGATGCGGTCGTATATCGCCGAGACTGTGGCCGCCTCCTTCCGCAAACTCAAGGAACAGGGACGCAGGCTCACCGCCGGACGCGTCGCGCGCGTCGTCCAGGCTGCGTTGCGCGAGACGTTCGAGGTCTTCGAGGGGTACGAAGAGTGAAGTTGCTTTGCGCGCCGGCCGAGGTGCGTCGGCTAAAGGAGAAAGGCACGCTCAGGGTCGTCCTCTACGGCCAGCCTGGGGCTGATGATCGCGGCAGCGCCGGTGCGGCCGTGCGCAACGAAATTCGCAGAGCGCGTCTGGCTCCGAACCGCAGGGCGTGGGATCTGCTGTCCATCGCGATGTCCGTCATGGCGGCTGATGCAGCGGGACGACGTAGCCTAAGTCCGGACGGCTGGACACGCGAGTTCGAGATGGAAGTCGCGGTCGCCGAACCGGCATTCTGGAACAAGTCCGCGGACCTCCTCGCCGACGCGTTGACGTTTCTCACGACCGACCGATGGCAATTCCGTTTCATCGCCGGCGGTGCAGCGCCGCAGCCGCCGGCGGAAGTTTTCCGACCGCCCGAAGGCAGCGTCGTGCTCCTGTCGGGTGGGCTAGACAGCTTGAGCGGCGCCATCGACCTTGCGGCGTCCGGACAGCGACCCGTCGCCATCAGCAAGACAGTCCGGGGCGATGGAGAAAAACAGATCAGGTTCGCGTCGTTGATCGGCGGCGGTCTGCGCCACTTCCAGTTGAACGACAACGCGGCCGTTCCGGGCACCGAAGATACCTCCCAGCGGGCGCGCTCGATCATCTTCCTTGCCTTCGGCGTTCTCGTCGCCACGGCGCTCAAGCCATATCGTCCCGGCGGCTGCTTGCCGCTCTACGTCTGCGAAAACGGCTTCATCGCCATCAACCCGCCGCTGACGGGAAGCCGCATCGGAAGTTTGAGCACCCGTACGGCCCACCCTTACTTCCTCTCAAGGTTCCAGGACGTTCTCGACGCCGCGAACCTGGGCGTGAGTATCCACACTCCTTATGGATACACGACCAAGGGCGAGATGCTGAAGACGTGCGCGGACCAGGACTCGCTGCGCACGCTGGCGGCAAACTCGACGAGTTGCGGCCGCTTTCAGCGCTACAACTACCGCCATTGCGGGCGGTGCGTGCCGTGTCAGGTCCGCAGAGCGGCCTTCCTCGCTTGGGGCGAAGACGATCCGACCGACTACGTCTACGAACATCTCGGTCGGGACGATCCGGATCACGCCGGCTTCGACGACGTCCGCTCGGTCGGCATGGCGCTGGCGGCCTCAAAGGGCGCGGGGTTCGACGATTGGCTTGGCGGAGCCCCTTTCGTGGCAGGGGATCGAGGAGCGCGACGCGCTGAAGGATATGCTACGACGGGGACTTGCCGAACTCGGCGCCTTGCACGTGAAATACGGTGTCAAGTGATCGACCTTCATGCCCATCTAGATCTTTATCCGGATCCGGTCGCGACAACGAAGGAGTGCATCGAGCGCGACCTTTTCGTCCTGTCGGTGACGACGACGCCCTCGGCCTGGTCGGGAACAGCCGCCTTGGCGAAGGATGCGGCGCGCATCCGTACCGCGATCGGATTGCATCCTCAGATCGCGCAGGAACGCCGGGGCGAACTCGGGCTCTTCGAGGAGTTGCTCCCGCGATCACGGTATGTCGGCGAGATCGGTCTGGATGGCGGCCCAGAACTGAAGGCGACCTGGGAAACGCAGCGCCACGTCTTTGACGAAATCCTTCGGATGTGCGGGGCGGTCGGAGGCCGCATCATGACGATACACAGCAGGCGGGCCGCCGGGCCCGTTCTCGATGCGCTCGCGTCGCGGTCCGATGCAGGCGTCGCCGTTCTGCATTGGTTTTCCGGGACGCGCCGCGAGATCAAACGCGCGGTCGATCAGGGTTGCTGGTTCAGCGTCGGCCCGGCGATGCTCGCCGGCGAGAGAGGACGCGGCCTGGTTGCCGAAATGCCCCGCGACAGGATACTGACCGAGACGGACGGTCCCTTCGCACAGGTCGAGGGGCGCTCCCTGTTTCCTTGGGACGTCGCCAAGGCCGAGCCGATTCTCGCCGATCTATGGGCCGTGGACGAAGGCGAGGTCCGGGGCCAATTGCTTGCGAACCTCAAGCGACTCACGACGCGGATCGCTCCGGAGCGCGGCAGCGCCCCCGGGCGGGGCTCTTCGGGCGTTGGCTGCGCCAGCTAATTCAGCACTCGCATCGAGTCGGGCGTGAGATCGTTCTCCGCTTTTCGACACGGCGGCCAAGCGACCCAGCCGACAGAAAGTCAAGGACCGCCATCCCCGTCGCCGCTCAGCGGTCGTGATGGCGCTTGTGCCAGACAATTCCCCTAACGGTCTCGTCGACCGCCCCGGCGGGATTCGGGCCCGTTTGGTGGTGTCCGGAGGTATGTGAAGCTAAGGCGTCTTGCTTTCCAATTCGGCCACCGAGAACGGGTCACCATGTCCGGCCGCGGGGCGGTCTGGAATACTCGATGGTGAAGCCACCACCCATCTCCGTGTCGAACCCTGCTGAGACCCCCGTTTCTGCCGACGAGAGAGGCATCGGACGGCGCGCGAGGCAACTCCCCGCGCCACGCCCCGGACCTCCGCCGGAGAAGACCGGTGACCCGGCAGAGCGATTCGATCTCCAGAAGAACTTAGAGGCCCACGCAGGCGCCGAAACACGATCCGGAGGTCGGCACCGATATCCACCTCGATCGCGCCCACCGCGGGCACTGGGCGCAGCGCTTCCAACAACTGTTGCAATTCCATCACGTCGACAGTGTTAAACGATTACCTGTCCAATAGCACTTCTTGCAACTAAGAACTATTCGCAATAAGGCTGGATGGGTTCACTGGGTCATCTCCAGATGCGTGTCGTCCACCATCGCGCTCCATCACCTGCCCTCGCGGCGTCGAGCGTTCGAGGTCGCTTGCGACTGGGCGGGGTCCTAAACGGGTATGCACAACCGCGGGTGCTGCAGGGTCGCTGTGAAACATTTCGCGGCGAATGCACGCCCTGGTCAATTCAGCGACAGGATTGGCGGCGTGCAGGCTAGATTCAAATTGTTGCCAAGCGGCCGCCGCCGTATCGAAAGCGGTATGAAGAGGCGGACGCTCGACGCGATGAAGAAGGTCATCATCGGCATGATCCTGGCGGCCGTTCCGGCCGCCAAGGGACTTTCAGCCGATCTCGGCGAAGTCCGGCCAGGCCAGGCCGTCGACTGGAGCGGCCCCTTCGTTGGCGGCCATTTCGCCTATGGCGTCGGGTCCTCGCAGTACGCTTTCGGCGCCCCGGGACTGGCTCCGTCGTCCGGATCGATCGACCTGACGAACTCCCTCAACGCGTTCAAAGGAACCGGCTCCTACGCTCTCGGACTGGGCGCCGGCTATAACTACGTGCTGCCGTCCCACGTGCTCCTCGGCATCGAAGGCGACCTCACCTTTCCCAATACGATCTCCGGGACAACTTCGGTCGTCGGCGCTCAAGGGCCGGCGGCCCTGAAGGAAACTGTCCTGACATCGGGAACGCTGAGGGCCCGCCTGGGATACGCGTCGAGGTCCTGGTTGTTCTACGCCACGGGCGGCTTCGCATGGAGCTACGACCAGGCGACGCTCGACCCGCTCGACGGCACCCCGGGAGACAAGATCGGGTTCACTCGGCTCGGCTCCGCTTGGGGCGCCGGCGCCGAAGTCGCCCTGTCGGCAAACTGGTCGGCGCGGTTCGAATATCTCTACACGGACTTCGGGACGAAAGAGAAAGCGTTCGGCGGCACGCAGCGTCTGTCCTCGGATCTCGCGGTGCAGACCGCCCGCCTCGGCCTCAACTACCGCTTCGGTCAAAATGGGCAGAAGGTTCTCGAGGACGGCTTGACGCCCTTCGAAACCGACCAGTTCAGCATCCATGGGCAGACGACCTATCTGCAGCAGTACGCGCCACCGTTCCGCTCTCCCTACACCGGCACGAACAGCCTCATTCCGAACCAGACCCGACAGACCTGGGACGTGACGCTCTACGCCGGCTTCAGGCCTTGGGCCGGCGGAGAATTCTGGGTCAACCCGGAGATCGATCAGGGGTTCGGCCTGAGCTCGACCTTGGGTGTGGCCGGATTTCCGAGCGGCGAGGCCTACAAGGTCGGATCCGCTGCGCCCTACGCCCGCATTCCCCGCGCCTTCTTCCGTCAGACGTTCGACCTCGGCGGTGATACCAAGAAGGTCGATGCCGACATCAACCAGTTCGCCGGCACGCAGAGCGCCGACCGCTTGGTCCTGACGGTGGGAAAATTCGCTGTCACCGACGTCTTCGACACCAACAAATATGCCCACGACCCGCGCAAGGATTTCATGAACTGGTCGATCGTGGACACCGGCACGTTCGACTACGCCGCCGATGCTTGGGGCTTCACCTACGGCGCCGCCGTCGAGTGGTACAAGGGCGACTGGACATTCCGCGGCGGCTTGTTCGATCTGTCGACCGTTCCCAACAGCACCGAGCTGGATCCGACGTTCTCCCAATTCCAGTGGATCGGCGAGATCGAACATCGCCATGAGATCTGGGGCAAGCCGGGCAAGGTCGCGGTTACGGGATTCCTGACACGCGGGCGCATGGGGCGCTTCGACGAGGCCGTGGCGCTCGCGCAGGCGACGGGCACAGCCGCGGACACCGCCCTGGTCCGGCGCTACCAAAGCCGGGCCGGCATCAGCGTCAACCTGGAGCAAGAGGTCACGAAGGAGCTCGGCGTCTTCGCTAGGGCCGGCGTCGCCGACGGATCCAAGGAGTCCTATGAATTCACCGACATCGATACGACGGTTGCCGCCGGCCTGTCGCTGGCGGGATCTTCCTGGAACAGACCTAACGACACGTTCGGATTCGCCGGCGTGTTGAACGGCATCTCGCAAGCGCGCCGCACCTACCTCGATGCGGGCGGTCTCGGCATTCTCGTCGGAGACGGACGCCTGCCGAACGCCGGCCCCGAGAAGATCATCGAAACCTACTACAGCTTTCCACTGTGGTCGTGGCGCGCAACGCTGGACTACCAGCTCGTCGTCAACCCGGCCTACAACCGCGACCGCGGTCCGGCGTCGATTTTCGGCGTGCGCGTCCGCTCGCAATTCTGACGGCCCATCACGGACAACGCGAACCGTCTATTGCCAACGCTGGATCGTGTCGGCGTAAACGGGGCTTGCAAGCGCGGTTTCAGCCAACACAGTCCTGGCGCTGGAAATGACATCGGAAGCGCCCTAACGACTGTTCTCTCCGACGAGGCGTGTTTTGGATTCCGAGCGCAGATCCCGACGCCAACGAAGGCCTTTCGACAGTATAAACCAAAAGGCCGCCCCAGGAGGCGGCCTTCGTATTCGCGTCGCTGCATTCGAGCGACCATCAGCCGGATTGTTGGAGGAGGACATCCCCAGCCGTACGTTGCGCGGAGCTTCCTCAATAGCGGTGGTGGCCTCGCTTGATCACCACCGTCCTGTTGCCGTGCATTCTCATCCCCCGATGCATATCGCCACCATAACGCATGCCGGCCCCATGGGGACCGCGCATCTCGGCCCCCGCGCCGTATCCACCATGATGTCCCCCCTTCTTGACGATCACCGTCTCCGCCGAGGCAGGCAATGCGAACGAAACGGCCAAGCCGAATACCAAAAGACCAAGCTTCTTCATGTTCCAAGTCCCTCTGTCATCAGTCGTTACCCAAGTCACACGTCATCGTGACGTTCCCTCCTACGGAGGCGCCCGGTTGCGACCAAATTACGCACGACTAAACGATCGACCGGTGACCCTGGACGGCGAGCAACCTTGCTTCGGTTCGCGCGTTTCGCGTTTTCAACGAAGGGGGACGCGCGATGCTGGACGCCACGCAGATCAAGGCATGCATGGACGTCATTCCATCGACAAAGAAGCCGTCGGAAAAGTCGATCACCTGGAAGGGCCCGACAAAGATCAAGTTGACGAAGCACAGTTCGCTTGACGGCGACCACCATGATTTCATTCCGGTGTCCTGGGTCGATCATGTCGACCAGCACGTGCACCTCTCCAAGACCGGCGACGAAGTCGGCAGCACGAAGGAGGCGAATGAGGGCACCCTTCCTCGCAAGCGGACCGAGGCCGAGACTGGGCCCCGCCAGTGTCGTATCGCGCCACACTGCTGCGTTCAGCAAACGCGGGTTTTTCGTGTCTCGATGTGCGGTTGGAGCGAGAGATTCAGAAAATCGGAGCGCATATAAGATGATGTCTTGTCAGCGCTTGCCCAGCGCGGTCTTGAGAAGACCCAGACTCCGGCTGTACAGGGCCGTTGCGGCCGCGTAGTCCATTTGGTTAGCGGCCGACTTCTGCATCTCTTCCTCAAGGCTCACAGCGTTTCCCGCGGGACGTGTCTGGTAGCCACCCGGCTTTGTTTCAGAAGAACTCCCACCACCCGAAGGAAGTTGGTGGGACGAGTTGGTACGCATCAGAGCCAGCGCAAACGTCTGACCCGTGGCCTGACCCTTGGCGCCAATTTTCGGTTCGACCAGATCAGTCGGCTTGAAGTTGGGAGTGTCGGAGTTTGACACATTCTGCGCCAGCACCCGCTGGCGCTGCTGGTGCCAATCCATTTTTGTACGAAGCGCAGCGAGAGTGGAAATATCATTGATCGCCACCGACGTTCCTTCCCGCTTGAATGCTTCCACTTTTCTGACTAGGCAGATTTTGCCCACCTTGGTTAACGCCTGGTAAACATGCGGAACGCAGCGACAAGTTGACGCGATCAGCGCTCGTTGCTCATGTAGATTTCTGTCAAATCGAACTTTTGATCATCGCTTCGACATCCGGACACAGCGGAGCATCACCGATGCATCGACGAAATCCGACGCGCGCGCGCGAAAGCGCGATTCACTCCTGTATTATTTGCATGAGACTCTCAGGCAATTGTTACCCGCTCCGCGAGCGAGCTTGCAGTTATTGCAGAAAACTACTGACTTTGCTGCGTTTCGGAGGTTCTGATCGTTGGCATAGTTCTTGCGAACTTCGCAACACGCCCCGCGCCCGTTGCTTCGATCAAGAACGAGCTTCACCATGAGCCTAAATTCTGCCCTTGCCAGTGCGATGAGCGGTCTGCGTGCCAATCAGGCCGCGCTCTCGATCGTCTCATCGAACGTCGCGAACTCGCAGACGCCAGGCTACGTCGCCCAGACGCCGAACCAGATCGAGGTCACCACCGGCGACTTCGGCTCGACCGCGATGACGACCGGCGTCAGCCGCGAACTCGACACCTATGTGCTGAACCAGCTCCGCACCGAGACCGGCGGAAGCGGCTACGCCGACCAGATGGCGAGCATCCTAAAGCAGCTTCAGAATGTGTATGGCACGCCCGGCAGCAGCGGCACGCTCGAAACCGCGCTGAACAACTTCACCACGTCGCTGCAGGCGCTGTCGACCAGCGCCGGCTCGTCGTCGGCGCAGAACGTCGTGCTCGGCGCGGCGCAGGCGCTGGCGCAGCAGCTCAACGTCACCACCAAGGGTATCCAGTCGCTGCGCTCCAATGTCGAGCAGGATCTCGGCAATTCGGCGCAGGCGGCGAACGTGGCGATGAAGCAGATCGCCGACATCAACACCAAGCTGCAGGGCCTGTCGGCTAACGATCCGTCCGCCGCGACACTTATGGATCAGCGCGATCAGGCCATCAACACGCTGTCGAAATATGTCGACCTCCGCGTCACCACCGACGGCTCGAACCAGGCCAACATCTACACAACGACGGGTATCCAACTGGTCGGTGCGGGTCTCGCCTCGCAATTCACGTTTGCATCTGCCGGTGCCCTCTCGGCGACCTCGCTCTACAACATCGATCCGACCAAGTCCGGCGTCGGCGCACTCAACGTCAAACTGCCGAACGGCTCGATGATCGACGTGGTCGCCAACAACGTGGTATCCTCAGGTCAGATGGCGGCCGATCTCAAGCTGCGCGACGAGACGTTGGTGCAGGCGCAGACTCAGATCGACCAGCTCGCCGCGACGATGTCGAGCGCGCTGTCCGACAAGACGACGGCCGGCAGCACCGTCTCCGGCCCGCCCACCGGGTTCGACCTCGACCTCTCCGGCGCGCAACCGGGCAACACGGTCAACATCACCTACACGGACACGGTCACCAACACCCAGCGCCAGGTCACCCTCGTCAACGTGACCGATCCTGCGGCGCTGCCGCTGCCGAACGCCACCAATGCCAACCCGTTCCAGATCGGCGTGAACTTCTCCAGCGGCATAAGTGTGATCGCGGCGGCGCTCAACACCGCACTGCCAAACACGCGTCTGACATTCGCCGCGGCCCCCTCGCCGGCGGCGGCGATGACGCTCCGGGTCACAGACGAAAACACTGGCCTTGCCAAAGTCAACTCGGCCTCGATCACCAAAACGATCGCATCGCTGAGCTCGGGCAATCCGCAACTGCCGCTGTTCACCGACGGCGGGCAGGCTCTCTATACAGGTGCGATGATGGCCTCGGGCTCGCAGATGACCGGCCTTGCCGGCCGCATCGCCGTCAACACGCAACTGGTCACCGACCCGAGCAAGTTGTCGGTCTACAACACCTCGCCGGTGACGCCCGCAGGCGACACCACTCGCTCGGACTATCTCTACTCGCAGCTCACGACGGCGGTGTACTCCTACTCGTCGCAGACCGGTCTGGGCTCGTCGAGCCAGCCATTTACCGGCAGCATCTCGAGCTACCTCCAGCAGTTCCTGAGCGTCCAGGGCAACGCCGCGACGCAGGCGACCCAGCTTCAGCAGGGCCAGAACGTCGTCGTCTCGACGCTCCAGGCCAAGTTCAATTCGACCTCCAGCGTCAACCTGGACTCGGAGATGTCGAACCTGATCCAGCTTCAGAATGCCTATGCGGCAAATGCCCGAATCATGTCGGTCATTCAGGAAATGATGGACGTGCTCATTAGAGCTCAATGAGCGACTTGAGAAAGCCGTCACTGCCTTGCATAGCGCTGTCGATATTCGACATGGTCGCTCGTCCGCGGGCGATGGGAGGCATCTTCAACCTGTCGTTCGGCTCTCCATACCGGCGGAGCCCCGGCGGCGTGAATTCGTCGTCGCAACAATCAGCCGTCACGCCGGTAATCATATTTCCTATGGTCCATCCTTCAACCGCGCGAGAGCAACCTTCCCGGTACGGGGGCGTTGCATCCTTTCCACTCACTGGAGGATACCCCATGCCGGACACATCGCAGATCAAAGAGCACATGGACGTGATTTCGTCGGACAAGAAGACCGTAGGCAAGGTCGACCATCTGGAGGGTAGCGATAAGATAAAGCTCACCAAACAGAGCTCGCCCGACGGCGATCATCATCACTTCATCCCAGTCGCCTGGGTCGATCATGTCGACCAGCACGTGCACCTCTCCAAGACCGGCGAAGAAGTCACCGGCCACTGGCAGCACGAAGGTCGCAAGTAATCACGGCTTCTCGACTGGGAACCTCGCGCCTATTCGGCAGCCGACGCGACAACAGCCGCGTCGGCTGCTCTCCTCAAGGACCCGGGAGTTTGCGCCGAACTCAGCCGACGAACAGTTTTCGTAGTGCGATCACGGCGACCGCTGCGCCCAGAGGACCGACTAGCGTGACCCAGTAGCTGTCGGGAAACGCGCGATGCAGCAGGATGCCGGCCGAACTGGCCGACAACGCTATGAGCACCAATAGTCCAACAACGAAGAAGACGCGCTGAACCTTGGACATGCTGCGGGAATTCGCGTCCTCCTTTTCACTATCGTGGCGAACCACCGACCGTCCTCTCGTGTCGAAATTAAAGGAACCCCGCGGTCGACGACATGCGCGTCCTCTACTTCGCCTCTTTGTCGTCGCGTAGCTCGGCTTGAGCAGCGGCGAAGATGATGTCCACGGGACGGCACCGATCCACAACCTTCCGAAGCATCCGGCGGCCGTCCGCCTTCTGTTGGCCGTGACTCAGGAACTCACCGACGAAGAAATCCGCCTCGCAGAGCCGCCTTTCGCCTTCGGCGCCCACACCGCCGCCGGCGTCTTGGCGCACCCGGTCCATGTCCAGTGTGCCCAAGTAGAAGTCCAGGACCTGAGCCGGCCACTGGGTGCGATCCACCCTCGCCGCGTTGCGCTCAAGTTCCTCGCGGTCCGGATTGCCCTGGTGGATGCGGGCGATGTGCATCCAGATCGCGGGAAAGGCGTTCGTCGGCCTCAGTCTCGCAGCGACACGCAAGTCTTCGATCGCCCCCGCGATCTCGTCCGAATAGAGCCGCGCTCGTCCCCGTCCGAGATAGGTCGCGGCGTTGCCGGGATCGATCGTTTGGGCGCGGTCGAAATCGGCCAACGCGTCCTTGTAGCGTCCCATCGTCATGTAGGCGCTCGCCCTGTTCGACCAGAAGATCGGATCGGTGCCCTTGAGACGGATCGCCTCGTCGAAATCTCCGATCGCCTTGTCGGTGTCGCCCAGCAGGAGATACATGCCGCCCCGGTTGCTGTAGGCGTCCGCGAAGTCACGCTGCAGGTCGACCGCCCGGTCGTAGTCCGATATCGCGGCCCGATAATCCTGCTTCGCGATGAAGGCATGGGCGCGGTTGTAGAAGGCTTGCGCCGCCGTTGGATCCAGCCGAATGGCTTCCCCATAGCTTTCGATGGCCCGGTCCACCTCTCCCTTGCGTTCGTAGACCGATCCGAGATTGTTGTGAATGAGCGCGCTGGTCGGGTTCAGCCGGAGAGCTTGTAGTAGATCGTCGCGTGCCTTGTCGAATTCCCGTCGATCGGTCCACGCCAGCGCGCGGTAGACGTAGGAGTTCGGAAAGTCGGGCAACAGCGCTATCGCGGCGTCGAAATCGCCCAAGGCGAGATCGCGCAGTCCGAGCGCGTCATACGATACCCCTCGACCGTACAGAATGAGCCCGCGTTGCTCGGGAGTGGACTGTCCTTGTTTAATGGCTTCGCTGAACAATTGGATGGCCAGCGGAAACTGCTTCCTGTCCTTTGCCGCGAACCCTTCCCGCGCGAACTCGCGCGCGGTCTGGGCGACCGACGGCGAAGCCAGCAAGCAAAGCATCAGCAGGCTGAAGGCCACCAAAAGCAACCTCAGCCCCCTCCCGAATATTTGGGTGTCGAATTCTTCCGCCCGTCGACTGCCCTTCCAAGCTTCTTTCGTCACCACCGCCCTCAATTCGCGACGCGTCTGACAGGAAATCTGCCGTCTACGCGCACACCGCATTCCTCGCAGGAAAACACCCAGCCACCGACCTCCGTTCGCCAGTCGCCGTCGTGTGGACAGTTTGGGCATGCTACCCTCCCTCTTTTTCCCCCGTCGATCTCGATATCGAGCGCCGACTTGAGACGATGAAGGCGTTCGAGCTTGCTGCTCTCGTCTTCATTCACGCTAGACCACGTCGTCGGGCGCCAGCGCGCACGCGTTGTTCTCGTCGGTTTCGATCTGCAGGGTCGCGTGTCCGATTTTGTGCTCGGTCCTGAGCAGCCGGGCCGATTCCATCAGGAAATCGTCGCCGGGATGTCCGGTAGGCATGACCAGATGACACGTGATCGCCGTTTCCGTCGTGGAGATCGGCCAGATATGCAGGTCGTGGATCTTGGCTACGCCCGGCCGCTGCAGCAGAAACGACCGGACGGCTTCCATGTCGGTTCCGGCCGGTGCCGCGCTCAATGACATCGCGACCGAGCCGCGCAGAAGGCTCCATGTGCTCCACAGGATGACGGCGCAGATGACCAGGCTCATTCCAGGATCCAGCCAAAGCCAACCGGTCCAGAGGATGAGCGCTGCTGACGCCACGACGCCGGCCGAAACGGCGGCGTCGCCTGCCATGTGCAGAAACGCCCCCTGAATGTTGATGTCGCCCTTGCGGCCGCTCGCGAACAGCATGGCCGTGGCGCCGTTGACGACGATGCCGATGGCGGCGACCACCATCACGGTCAGGCCGGCGACAGGCTCCGGTTCGTACAGCCGCAATATGGATTCCCATCCGATGGCGCCGGTCGCGACGAGAAGAAACACGGCGTTCGCCAGCGCAGCCAGGATCGACGCCCCCTTCAGACCGTAGGTGAAACGACCACTGGGCGCCCGCTTCGAGGCGACTGACGCGGCCCAGGCCACGACCAGGCCGAGTACGTCACTCAGATTGTGCCCGGCGTCCGCCATCAGTGCCGTCGAGTTTCCGAGGTAGCCATAGACGGCTTCGGCCGCGACCAGGGCGGTGTTCAGCCCGATGCCGATGGCGAAGGCCTTGCCGAAGCTCGCCGGAGCGTGGACGTGACCGAGCCCGCCATGATCATGGTCATGGCCGTGCCGGTCGGCGCCATGATCGTGACGGTCATGATGCCGATGATCATGGTCGGTGCTGCCGACGGGACCAGCGTTACGGTGACCCGTTTCAGACATGGAGTACGGTTTCCTCGCCTCTCATGGCCTCGTCCTCGATCTGGATCGTCGTGTGCTCGATTCCGTATTCCGCCTTCATCAGGTTCCGGGCCTCCCGCAGCGCCTCCCGCCCGGCCGACATGTCGGCCACGACGAGGTGGCAGCTCATGGCGTCGAAGCCGGACGTGACGGTCCAGACGTGCAGATCGTGGACGGCCACGGTTCCCGGGATGGCAAGAAGCTTCTTCTCGATCGCAGCGGTATCGACGTTGGGCGGGGTCCCCTCCATCAGGATGTGCGTGACCTGACTAAGGAGCGACCACGTCCGGGGCACGATGAACAGTCCGATGCCGGCGCCGATGATCGGGTCCGCGAGAACCCAGCCCTTCCACATCATGAGCAGGGCGGCCACGATCACGCCGATAGATCCGAGCATGTCGCTCAGCACCTCGAAGTACGCGCCCTTGACGTTCAGGCTTTCGGACGACCCGCTCGAAAGCAGCCACATGCTGACCAGATTTACGGCCAGGCCGACGGCGGCGACGATAAGCATCGGTCCGCTGAGGACCTCCGGCGGCGACTGGAAGCGCTGGTAGGCTTCGTACAGGATGTAGACCGTCAGCAGCAGCAGCACGACCGCATTAGCCAGCGCCGACAGGACCTCCATGCGCAGATAGCCGAAGGTCCGCTGCGGGGTCGCTTCGCGGGCGGCGAAGCGGATCGCGAGCAGCGCCAGCGCGAGTCCGCCGACGTCGGTCAGCATATGGGCGGCGTCCGCGAGCAGCGCCAAGCTGCCGGTCACAAGTCCTCCGATGACCTCCGCGATCATGTAGGTCGCGGTCATCGCGAGGGCCCAGGCGAGCCTCTTCGCGTGTTTAGCGCCGGCCGTTCCGACGGAACCTCCTCCGTGCATGTGTCAATCTCCCGTCGTGGTCGTATTTTGGGCGCCGCCGTCCGGATCTTCGAGTGCCCGGCGGAGGTTTCGCTCGAGCTCGTCCAGCAGGAAGAAGCTTACGTCGTCCACCGAGCCGTGCCCCTTGGCGAACGGCTCCTCGAGGAGCCGGACGAGGTAGAGGACGTAGACGAACATAAAGGTGATGAAGCCGAACAGCAGTGCAGATGCCGGGTCGCCTTCCGTCTTCAGCAGCAGGAGCAGCAGTACGATCGAGAACACCAGCGTCTGCACCAGCACGTGCACGGACGGCACGAACTCGACGCGCTGAATGGTGTAGATCTCGGAGCAAGGCCCTCCGGATCACGTCCTGGTTCGTCCGGAGGCGGACGACGAAGTTCGCGGCCATACCCATGCCCTCGAGTCGACCCAGGATCGGCGTAAGCTTGGCCAGCTCATCGAGGGCGGGAGGAACGTTCTTGTGGCCGTTTTTGTGCCCGAGGCCCTCGCGGAGCCTGTCGATCAAGGCAAGCAACAACAGCCGCGCCTTCCCCAGGTCGAAGGCATCGTTGGTCTGCGCGAAGCAAGCCAGGTCACCCTCAATCGCCTCGATGGAATTCCTGAGATCGGCCGGGATCTTCTCCGCCTCCTTGTAGTCCTGGAGGATGCTCGACAACAGAAAGCCGACGATGAACACGGCGCCGCCGATGCCACTGGTCAACAGGCCGTTGAGATCCAGGAACTCGAATCCGAAGTAGTGGACCGCGACCTTCGCCGCGCTCAGAAGCAGCACGACGACGCCCACAGTGAAGAACAGCCGGAACTTCTTCCAGAGGGAGATATCCGCGCCACCGAAATGAAGATGCGAGATTATCGATGACGTCACCGCTCGTGGCCCTTTCCGAATGGATGGACGGGCGCGAATGTGCGTCCGTTCCAACGTAATATCCCCGGCCGGCCTCCCTCGAGTTCCAGTCCGGCGGTCCCGTCGGCATTGATCAGCTTCATGTCGTCGATGTAGGCGCTGAAGACACGGCGCGAATGGCCGCTCTGCTCCAGGTAGACTTCATGAAGGCATCGCCCTGCCCGGCAGATCGCCTCTCGCCGTTCGCAGGCGAAGTTTTCGAAATGCAGCGACCTGAAGTGCAGGCCGCCGGCGTCGATGGTCGTAGAGAAGTAGTGCGTCGCTGCAGCTTTCCCGCCGCACGGACGCTCCAGACGGGCCAGACCGTGACGGATGTCGACCGGAAGCAGATCGATGTGCTCCGCGGCATACGGTCGTTCGCTCGCGATACTGCCGCGACCGTCGGCGGCGCCTATGGCCGCGATCAGACTCAAGATGCTTCCCAGCGCCAAAAAGAGTCCATACTTCCTCATTTGCGCCTCCGCTGCTGAGCCGAACTCACTCTTCGAACTCCACGCCCAACCGCTTCTCCTTGACCCACGCGACACGACAGGTGCGCCGCGTTCCGTCCGCCGGCACCACAAGCGTGAATTCGCGAGGGATGCCGAGCGGACTTTCAACCTCCAACATCGCGCCGCGATCGCTGAGATTCCGGATGGAGCAATCGATCGCGGAGCTTCCGAACTCGATCGACCCCTTCTTGAGAACCCTCCGGCGCTGGTCGCCACGTCGTTCCATTCCGGTTGCTCCGGCAGTCATCGGATCAATCGACCGCCTTCTCGGCTTTCTCGCCGAGCTTGACGATGTCGCCTTGCGTGAAGAGGATTCCCTTGAGCTCCTCGCGCCACTCCTTCTTCCGTCGCAGCAGGAATTCGAGGTTCATCCCGAAATGCTTGAATTCCTCCTTCTGGGCGTTCGCCATGATGGCTTTAGCCTTCTTATCCTTCTCGACCGACATCCGTTGTTCGTACCAATTGATCGCTTCGGCTTCCTCGATCAGCGAAGCCATCATCCGCGCGAAGGTGCGGACCTCCTGCGAAAGCTCCTGCGGCGGTTCGTGGTATTGGTCGAAACCCATCTCATCGCTCCCTTTGCGCTAGTCGTGGCTGTCGAATCCCTTCGGGCTCGACGGCCCTTCGGCCGGTTGTGGCGCGAAACTCCCTGGTCCATGTCTTGAAATAGGCGAAGGCGATCATGATGCCGATGCCGGCGACACTGACGACGATCTGGAAGGCGAGCGAATCGGAGACGAGGTCGATGGCGAAGTAGGCGACGAAGGCGAGGAATACGCCCACGCAGAAGACTTCGAGCGATCGCTCTCCGCACAGCCGCAGCGGCCGAAGCCAAGGAGCCGACAAGAACGGCGCCTCTTTCGGAATCAGTCGCGAGACGACGATCGCGAGCGCCAGGAAATGGACGACGCGGTACGGCGCCAGATGCGTCTTGTTGTTCGGAATGAACAGCGACCGGACGGGCTCGACGATCATTTCCGCGTGGCCGGTCCGCGCTGCGAGCGTGACGATCGCGGCGAACAGGAGAAAGAGACAGGCGGCGGCAAGTGTCGTCCTCGCATAGATGAGCCCCCTAGCCGTAGTCGCGCCCCCGACCGCAACCCACGCGCCGATGACGAACAGGAACTGCCATGCGAACGGATTGAAGTACCAGTGGCCGGCAGGATACGCCCGTAGATTCCATCCCCATGCCTGTGCTGCGACGTAGATGCCCGCCGAAATCGCCAGCGCGACGTTGGGCCACCTCATGAGGACCCACAGCAGCGGCGGAAACGCGAACATCAACGCGATGTAGAGCGGCAGGACGTCGAGGTTCAGCGGCTTATATTCGAGCAAGAGCCCGTGCTTGAGGAACTCGACCGGGTCTCGAATGAGAAGTCGGATGTTGAATTCGTCGAGCAGGTGGGCGTGGCCGTACCGTTGTGCGACGTATCCGATGGTGACGACGTAGAAGACGAACAGCAGGATGTATGCGACGTAGAGCTGCCATGCTCTGCCGAGAATACCCAAGGCGGCGGCGAGGAAGCCCTTCGCCCGTGCTGTTCGCGCATAAACGAACGCCACGGTATATCCGGACACGAACACGAACAGTTCGGCCGCATCGCTGAAACCATAGTTCCGGGCCGTGATCCAGGCGACCGCATTGTTCGGAACGTGGTCGACGAAGATCGCCCAGTTGGCGAGCCCCCGGAACAGGTCGAGGCGCAGGTCGCGGTCGCCGGTTTGGACCCCGTTGGCGGTCATGTGGACGCCCCCTCGCCCGCTCCGCCGCTGCCCGGTGTCGAAAGCAGCCGCAGCGCGTTCATGGTGACCAACACGGTCGCGCCGGTGTCGGCGAGGATGGCGGGCCAGAGTCCGGTGATCCCCGCGATCGTGGTGACCAGAAAGACCGCCTTCAGCCCCAGTGAGATCGAGATATTCTGCCGGATGACACCCATCGTCCGCCTGGACAGCTCGATCATGGCCGGCACGTCGGCGACACGCCCGTGAAGGACTGCAGCGTCCGCTGTCTCGAGCGCCACGTCGGTGCCGCCACCCATCGCCACGCCGACGTCCGCAGCGGCGAGAGCCGGCGCATCGTTGATGCCGTCGCCGACCTTCAGCACCACCTCACCCTGGTTCTTGTACGCCACGACGGTGCGCTGCTTGTCCTCCGGCATCATTTGCGCGCGATGGTCGATGCCGAGATCGCGCGCAAGCGCGGCGGCGGTACGGGGATTGTCGCCCGTGAGCATGACCGAACGGACCCCGGAGTCGGCCAGGCGACGCAGCGCGGCGACGGCATCGCTCCGCAACTCGTCCCGCATGGCAATGCAGCCGGCGATCTCGCCATTGACGACGAGTACCGATACCGTCTTGCCCCGTTCGTTGAGCGCTTCGACGAGCTTTCGCTGGTCTTCGGCCAGCGGGACGATCCGTTCAGCCGCAGCGGGCGAGCCGAGGAAGACCGTACGTCCCCCGAGATCCGCCCTGACGCCTTCTCCCGCCAGATTTACGAAGTCCTCGACCGGCTGCGGCCGAGCGTTCTTGTCGGAGGCCGCCTGCAGGATGGCGACAGCGAGAGGATGGCTGGAGCCGCGCTCGAGCCGACGCGGCAACCGATAATACCTCGACCTCCCCGTGACCGAACCCCACGACGTCCGTGACCTTCGGTTTGCCCGCCGTGAGGGTGCCCGTCTTGTCGAAGCAGGCGACGGTGACGTCGCGCAAACGCTCAAGGACGGCTCCTCCCTTCAGGAGCAGACCCCTACGGGCCCCGGATGCGAGGCTTGCGGCGATGGCCGCCGGCGTCGAGATCACCAGCGCGCACGGACAGCCGATCAGAAGGATGGCCAATCCCTTGTAGATCCACTCGCGCCAGGTTGCGCCTGTCCAAACGAGTGGCGGCAGGACCGCTACGATCGTGGCGACCACCACCACGCCAGGCGTATAGTAGCGCGAGAACCGGTCGATAAACCGCTCGGTGGGCGCCTTGGATTCCTGGGCCTCCTCGACCAGCTTGACGACGCGGGCGATGGTGTTGTCCTGGGCGGCAGCGGTGACCTTGATCCGAAGCAGCGCCTCTCCGTTCACCGTTCCGGCGAATACTGCCTCCCCAGCCTTCTTGCGGACCGGCGTGCTCTCGCCGGTCACGGGTGCCTCGTCAACTGCGCTGTCTCCGGAGACGATGACGCCGTCGGCAGGAATGCGATCGCCGGGCCGAATCTGGATCAGGGCGTCGACGGACAGCGTCTCGGCTTCCACCTCGCTGACTTGGCCATCGGATTGTTCGAGACGGGCGATCTTCGGGACGAGCTTGGTCAAATCCCGGATGCTTGCCCTCGCGCGACCCGCAGCGAACCCCTCAAGAAGTTCACCGATCAGAAACAGGAAAACGACAGTCGCCGCTTCTTCCGTCGCGCCGATGAAGACCGCGCCAACGGCCGCGATGGTCATCAGCATCTCGATCGAGAACGGCGTTCCGGCGAAGGCCGCCGAAAACGCTCGCTTCGCGATAGGAATCAGACCAACCAGCATCGCGAGCAGGAAGGCCCAGCTCTCGATGCTGGGGATGCCCTTTCCCAAGGCGAAGGCGACCGCCAGCGCCGTTCCGCTGGCAATGGTCGCATCGCCCTTGCTCGACCGCCACCATGGTCCCTGTCCGTCGGCGGCGTGTTGGTGATCGTGGCCATGACCATCATGGTCATCGCCATGATCATGATGGTGCGCCGGCTCCCCTTTCCCCTTAGGGCGATCGTCCTCGACGACGTATCCCAAGGCCGCGATCTGGCGGCTGACCGCCTCCCGTTGGATCGCACCCTCATGTTCGACCGAAACGCTTCCGCCGGTCACAGAGACCTCGACGCCTCTCACTCCGGGCATCCGCGAGACGGCGTTCTCGATCTTCGTGGCGCACGCCGCGCAGTCCATCCCGCCGACCCGAAGTCTCATCTTCTGGGCTGCTTCGGTCATGCGTGGCTTTCCACGGCAGCGCCTTCGACATCGTCCGGCTTAGGGGCCGGCGCGGAGTCCTTTCGGAACAGCACGTAAAGGGCCGGCAGCACCAGCAGCGTCAGAATCGTGGAGGAGATGATGCCGCCGATGACGACGGTAGCGAGCGGCCGCTGCACCTCCGCGCCGGCGCCCGTCGCGATCGCCATGGGAACGAAGCCCAGCGAGGCGACCAGCGCCGTCATCAGCACGGGGCGCAAGCGGGTCACCGCGCCTTCATGAACGGCCTCGAGTACGGACCTTCCTTCGTGTCTCAACTTTTCGATGAAAGCGATGATGACCAAGCCATTGAGCACCGCGACGCCGGAGAGTGCAATGAAGCCTACGCCCGCACTGATCGACAGCGGGATACCTCGCAGCAGCAGCGCCAGCACGCCGCCGGTCAGCGCCAGCGGGACGCCGCTGAACACCAGAAGCGCATCGGCGATCGATCCGAAGCTCATAAAGAGCAGCAGCAGCACCAGCAGCAGGGCCACCGGAACGACGATCGTGAGCCGCTTGGTCGCCGAGACCAGTTGCTCGAACTGCCCTCCCCAGCCGATCCAGTAACCGGCCGGCAGCTTGACCTTCTGCGCCACCGCCTCCTGCGCTTCCGACACAAACGAACCGAGGTCCCGCTCGCGGACGTTGGCCGTCACCACGATGCGCCGCTTACCGTTCTCGCGGCTGATCTGGTTCGGACCAGGCGCGGAATCGACAGTCGCCACCGACGACAGCGGAACGTAGCGTGGCTGTGTCCCGGCGGCCCCGGCCAAGGCGGTCTTAGTGATGATGGCCGAACCGGGTTCCTCTGCCGGCAATGGAATCGGGATCGCGCGGATCGCCTCGATGTTGCCGCGTAGCCGCTCCGGAAGGCGTACGACGATGTCGAAACGACGATCCCCTTCGAACAGCTTCCCGACGCTCTTCCCGCCGACGGCGATCTCGACAATGTTCTGCACATCGCCGACGCTCAGGCCGTACCGCGAGAGGGCCCGTCTATCGAGCTTGACGGTGAGGATCGGCAGACCGGCGACCTGCTCCGTCTTGACGTCGGTAGCTCCACGGATGCCCTGTATCACCGACTGCACCTGGCTGGCCGCGCCTTGCAGCACGTCGAGATCGTCGCCGAAGATCTTGATGCCGACGTCGCTGCGGACACCGGAGATCAGCTCGTTCACGCGCAACTGGATCGGCTGCGAGACCTCATAGTTGCTGCCGGGAATGTCGTTGGCAGCCTTCTCGATCTCTTCGACCAGTTCCGCCTTCGGCTTCTTCGGATCCGGCCACTCGCTGCGCGGCTTGAGCATGACGTACCCGTCCGACATCGACGGCGCCATCGGATCGGTCGCGACCTCAGCCGTGCCTGTCCGGGTGAAGAACTCCTTCACCTCGGGCAGTTGCTGGATCCTCTTTTCCAGCGCCATCTGCAGATCTAGCGACTGCGTCAGGCTCGTTCCGGGAATCCGGATCGCGGCCAGGGCGACATCACCCTCGTCGAGGCTTGGGATGAACTCGCCGCCCATTCGGCTCGCGGCGAACAAACTCGCGCCGACGATCACGACCGCCGCGACCGCCACCACGCCCCGGAAGGCGATCGCACGGTCCAGAAGCGGCAGATAGACGCGCTTGGCGCCGCGCATAAAGAAGTTTTCCTTCTCCGACACCTTGCCAGTGACCACGATCGCGACGGCCGCAGGTACGAAGGTGACAGAGAACAGCGCCGCGGCGGCGAGCGCCATCAGCACGGTCAGCGCCATCGGCGTGAACATCTTGCCTTCTACGCCCGTGAGCGTCAGGACGGGCAGATACACAACCGCGATGATGAGCGTGCCGAACAGGCTCGGCTTGATGACTTCCGCCGATCCATTCCGGATGGTTTCCAACCGTTCCTCAAGGGTGAGTAGCCGGCCCTTGTCATGTTGCGCTTCGGCGAGCAGGCGCAGACAGTTCTCGACGATGATGACTGCACCGTCGACGATGATGCCGAAGTCGATCGCCCCGAGGCTCATCAGGTTGGCGCTGACCTTCGTTTCGACCATGCCGGTGACCGTCATCGCCATCGACAGCGGGATGACACAGGCCGTGACCAAGGCTGCGCGGAAGTTGCCGAGGATAAGGAACAGCACGACGATGACAAGGATCGCGCCCTCGACGAGATTTTTCTCGACCGTCTTGACCGTCGCATCGACGAGGTGGGTCCGGTCATAGACCGCGCGGGCGACAACGCCGTCCGGAAGCGATTTGGCGATGTCGTTCAGCTTGGCTGCGACTCGCTGGGCTACCGCGCGGCTGTTCTCGCCGATCAGCAGCATGGCGGTACCGAGAACCGTCTCCTTCCCGTTGAGGGTCGCTGCGCCCGTGCGGAGGTCCTTGCCTTCGGTGACCTGGGCCACGTCCCTCACCCGGACCGGGACGCCGCCTCGCGAGCCGATGACGATGTCCTCGATCTCGGCGATGTTGGCGACCTGGCCCGGGGTCCGGACCAGATACTGTTCGCCGTTCCTCTCGATGTAGCCGGCGCCGACGTTGGCGTTGTTGGCGGCGAGCGCCGTCATCACGTCGCGGAAACCGAGCTTGTAGGCCATGAGCTTGCCCGGATCGGGCAGCACGTGGAATTGGCGCTCGAACCCACCGATCGTGTTGACTTCGATGACGCCCGGCACGTTGCGGAGCTGCGGTTTGATGATCCAGTCCTGGATCGTCCGCAGATCGCTCGGCGTGAACTCCTTGCCGCCCGGCGCCTTCGCACCCGGCTTGGCTTCGACCGAGTAGTGGAAGATTTCCCCGAGGCCCGTCGCGACGGGGCCCATGGCAACTTCGACGCCGGCGGGGAGCTGATCCTTGACCTGCTGGATCCGCTCGTTGACGAGCTGGCGGGCGAAGTAGATGTCGGTGCCGTCCTGGAAGACCGCCGTCACCTGGCTGAGGCCATATCGCGACAAGGAGCGGGTGTATTCGAGCTTGGGCAGCCCGCCCATTGCCGTTTCCACCGGAAACGTGATGCGCTGTTCGGTCTCCAGCGGCGAATAGCCTGGTGCCTGTGTGTTGATCTGCACCTGCACGTTGGTGATGTCCGGCACCGCGTCGATCGGTAGACGGGTGAAATTCCAGCCGCCGAAGGCCAACAGTCCCAACACGAACAGGATCACCAGCCAACGCTGGCGGATGGAGAATTCGATGAGGCGCTCAATCATGCTCGGCCTCTCCTTTGCCCATCTCCGCCTTCACGACGAATGAGTTTTGGGCCACGTACTTCTCGCCCGCCTTTACTCCCGCCCGAACCTCCACGAACTTCTGATCGGAGTCCCCGAGTTCCACAGGCCGCGCTTCGAGCTTGTCGTCGCCTTCGCGAACGAATACGACGGTCTTGTTCTCGAAGGTCTGGATCGCGCCGGCATTGACGGCGACCGGCACCTTCCTCTCGGCCAGCACCAGACGAGCGGTCACGAACAGTCCCGGCCGCAGCCTCCCCTCCGGGTTCGGCAGGATCACTCGGGCAATCGCCGTCTGGGTCTCGCTTGCGCCGACGGGCGCCAAGTAGGAGATCTTGCCCTTGATGTCGCCGACGCCGTCATCCGGATCGATCAGGACCTCGTCCCCGATCCGGACGCGCCTAAGATCCTGGCGGTAAATCGACAGGTCGACCCAGATCGTCGACAGGTCCGCCACGACAAATGATGGCTTCTGCTCGGAGACGTATTCGCCGAGCGAGATCTGACGGTCGATCACCGTGCCGGCGATCGGCGCCTTGAGATCATAGACCGTCAAGCTCTGGTTGCTCTCGATGGATGCCAGCAGATCGTCCTTGCCGATCACGTCGCCGATCCGGCGCTTGATCGCACGCGCGATGCCGGGAAAGCGCGGCGTGACCTGGACCACCGTCTCCTGATTGGCGCGCAGGACGCCATTGAACGACAAGGTTTCGGTCAGGGTCGCCGGGCCCGCTTCGGCGAAGGTGGCGCCTGCTGCCGCCAACTTGACATCGCTGATCACGATGCGGTCGGCGCCATGTTCGTCCTTCTCGGCGTGCTCGTTGCCGGCCTTCTCCTCCTTGGCATCCTGCTTGGCGACCTGCTGCGTCGCAGCGGGTGCGTCCTTGGGTGTCAGCATGCGATAGCCGAAGGCGCCGGCGGCAGCCGCGACCAAGGCGAGGACGATTGCACTCGAAGTCTTCATCGCGCGCTCTCCCGCGCCAGAGCGAAGGGATTGCCGACGAGTCCTTCGATCGTGGCAACGGCGACGTGGTAGTTCTGCAGCGCCTCCTGCTCCCGCAGACGAGCCTGGGTGACGTTGGCCTGCGCGTCCAACACTTCGAGCAGCGAGAAGCGCCCGGCGCCGTAGCCCTGTTCGATCTCGTTGGAGGCGGCCTGGGCCTTCGGGATGCCGGAGTCGCGAAGTATCGCGAGTTCCCGCAGCGAGCCCTGTACGTTGTCGTAGGCCCGTCCAGCGACGACGATCAGCGTGTTGCGGTTCGCCTCGCGTTCCGCCCGCGTCTTGGCGAGGTTCTGCTGCGCCGAGAGGATATTGCCCTGGTTCTGGTCGAAGATCGGGATTGGAACCGTTAGGCTGAGCCGCACCGCGTCGTCATTGGTCTCGTTGTAGTGTCGCCATCCGGCGGAAAGGCGAACGTCAGGATAAGGCCTGAGCCGCGCCAGCAGCAGTTCGGCGTTGCGTTGCGCATAGACCGCATTCCACCTGACGAGTTGCGGGTTGGCGTCGATGGCGGCGATCACCGTCTGGAACGATGGCGCGCGCGTGGTGGCATCGAGCCGTCCGGAGACGGCGCCGAATTTTGGGGAAGTGTCGCCCATGAGCACCGCCAATTCGCGGCGCGCGCTGGCCAGGTTCGCCTTGGTGCGCTCGCGATCGGCCTTCACCAGGGCCGCTGCGACCTCGGCGCGGCCGGTCTCGGCAGGCGAGGACGCACCGGCATCGACCCGGCGCTGAAGCAACGGCGTCAGTCGCTCAAGGGCGGCGACCTGCTCGTCGAGGATCTGGATCCGCCGCTGCAGCCCGAGCACGTTCAGAAACGCGATGGCCGTTTCCGACAGAATCTGCAGACGCAGTGCCTGGCGCTCGATCGTTGCACCGTTGACGCCGGCCTGGCCGGCCGCGATGCGGGCCTCACGCTTACCGAACAGCTCGAAAAGCTGGCTGATCTGCAGCGTCGTCTCGGCCGATTTCGTCCCGCGATAGATGCCCGAACCGAAGGAATTATCCTGTTCGTAGCTCAGTTCCGGATTGAGGAGCGCCCCGCCTGAATGCGCTGGCCCGTCGCGATCCCGATGTCACGTTCGGCGGCGGTCAAGCGGGGGCTGGTCGCGAGCGCGCGCTGCAGCGCCGCCCCGAGATTGAGGGTCTGCGAATGCGACGCCGCCGTCAGCCAAGGACTGACCAGCAACGCCGTCGCGCACGCGAAACGCGTGACGCACTTTGAAAACATGATGAAAACCTGACGAAAGACGGAATCAGAGCGCGATGCGCCCAGCGGTCGTTTTCAGGTCAGGGACTTCGGTGGGGGCGGATCGAGACCGCGGACGGTGTCGGTGAGAGGGGCCGTCGCCCGGATGAGGACCGCCAGCTTGGGTTCCATCACAGTCATGACCTGCTGCGGAGGCGCCGCGACGGAAACCGCGAAGCAGCCATGGCAGTGATGGTCGACGATAGCACCCGTCTCAGGGCCGCTATCGGACTTGGTATCGACCATCCAAGCCACCGGGGAACCGGTTGGATTGGTCACGTCAAGGTCGAGACACCGATGGAGCGCACCCGACATCAGATAGGTCACGATCAGAAATACGGACACAATCCCGCGCAAAGCAGGAATATGCCTCAATCCAGATCTGATCCGACCAATCGTCAATGACCACACTCTACGTTCGCGAGCTGGTAGGTAGCATGGGCGCACTGCTCACGTCGAGCCGCAACAATATAACAATTCCACTGTTTTGTTGCGGGTGGATCGCATTTGCATAACCCGCCTCGCCGACGGGACGGTCCATTGCGCAGGAAGGTGCGGAAGAGCCGACAGACGGCGAATTAGGGCTGCTAGTTTGCAGCCCAAACCGCCCGGTGCGGGAGGACGCGACGCGCTAAAGGCGGCTGCTGTTTGTCCGGACAATCTGCGCCTCAGGGCTTCCGGAACGACAGCATCGCGACCCGCCCGATTCGGACGGAATGCGCCGACTGTGCTTTGCCTCCGGCGAACCCAGCCTTTTTCACAAGGTGGCCCCAAGTCCCATCGACGTGAGACTGGACTGCAATCCTGCTCGAAATCTGTGCTGCGATGTTCAGCACGATGCGTTCTTCGCGGCTGGTCGGCCGGTCATAGTCGGCGGCGTAGAGTGCGCCCCCACGCCGCAGAACTCGGAAAGCCTCCTTTGCCAAGGCGATCTTTTCGTCGGGGGTTCTCAGATGAAAGGCGAGTACGCACATCGCGCGGTCGAAGCTGCCAGTGTGGACCGGCAGGGCAGCAATGGAAGGTGCGTCGATGAACGTAACATTAGTAATTTGCTGCTTTTCGATAGCTCGCTTTGACTTTCGGACGATCGATGGATCGGGATCCGCTACAACGATACTGAGTTCGGTGAATCGTTCCGCAAGCGAGATCGCGGTCGCCGCGCTTCCCGGTCCGAACGCCAAGAGGCGCTCTCCGCTTTTCGGAGGAACCAGATCGAACAACGGCTCCTGCCACGACGCGTCGCGGAGCATTGCGGCGGCGAATCGGTAGTAAAGCGGTTTGAGCGCCGCCACGACCAAAATCGATAGAAACTTCATGCGGTGTCGCGACCGCGAGGCCAATGGCGGAGCGCGTCCGAAGCCGTCAGAAGCTTCGCGCGCTTGAGGACGCTCTTCAACTCCTCGAGTTCTGCGAGAAGCCGGTGCGCCTTGCCGCTCGCGTTATTGGCAACATAGGCGTTCGCTGCGTTCATGGAGCCAGACAGGTTTTCTATCTGCCACCGAGCGTTGCTCGAGAGCGCGAGGAGAACAACACGGCGATCGGTAGCGCTCGGCTTGCGGCGGATCAGTCCTTTGGACTCGAGCAATTGAGACTGCGCCGTGACAAAGGACGCGTCCACGGCGAGCTTGTCCGACACCACGCTGACCCGCACCCCTCTTCGTCCGCAAGATGCGATATCGCCATCAGAATGTTCCATTGAGCCACCGTGACACCCAGGCCGGCCGCCCAACACTTCTGCACTTCGCTCAAACAGCCGTGAATTTGCTTCACCTCCCAGGACAATCGCTGCAAGAGGTCGTCCGGCGCCGAAGTCTGCGAACCTTCAACTTGCTTGGTTTCCATAACGTGATCCTTCAATTCCAATGCGGCCGTTGACGGCGCCTGCAAAACGGAATGGCCCCGAAAGAGTGGCTTCTGAAAAATGCGCTGTCGATCCAGGTCGCCTGCATGCTCGCGGCCCCAGCAACTTGGCTGAGCTCGCAAAGGCTTTGAGAGCGACGCCGTCGCCATCCCAAAGGCAGGGACGACAGCATCGCGCTGCGGCGCGAGGGAGGTTCGACGGAAAACGGAAACAGGACGCGCGATGCGTCCCGCGTCGTTCGCCTTAGGTCAGAGATTTCGGCGGGGGTGGATCAAGACCGCGAACATTCCCGTATAGGGGAGCCGCCGATTTCGGCAACTCGGCGGGCTTCAAGTCCAGGGCGAGTTCGGCCTGTTGTGCAGGCGCCGGGACCGATACCGAGAAGCAACCGTGACAGTGGTGATCGGCTACCAAACCCCGTTCGGGCGATTGGGAGGTTTTGCCGTCCGTGGCCACGATCGCCAAGGATGATCCGGAGCGAATGGCGGCGTCGACATCAACGAGTCCGTGCAGAACGCCAGACAGGAGGTACACCAGGGTCAGGAGAACGGACACGATCCTGCGCGACGCAGTAACGCGCTGAGTTCTCGATATGACCTGACTACCTGACAATGATCACGCTCTTGGTGAGACGACGACGCTACCTAACATGATGGCTACCTTTCGTCGATCCGCAAAATATCGCGAGCGCGTTCGTCGCTTTTCGAAGGGTTCCACTTGGGCCTGCCGCCGAGTGGTGGCTTACAAATCCTCACCAGCTAACTTTCTGAGTTCGTTCTTGTCGTCTTCGCGCAGGATCGTGTTGGCAACTTGATCGTAGGCCCGGGTAGCAGCAACGAGACTGCTCATCTCATGGACCGCGTTTACGTTCGCCCCCTCCAAGGCTCCCGTAGCGAGCCGAATCTGCGCCGGAGGCACCTCGTTCGCAGGCAACTCCGATGAAAACAGCGTGCTTCCCTCGGCGCGCAACTTGCCATTATCCTCGAACTTCACCAGGCGCAGACGTCCTATCGGTCCCCTCGCCGTCGAGATGGTCCCATCGGCTCCGATGCTCACCGGCCCATCGCGTGGCGGAACTTGTAAGGGGCCGGTCGCAGTCAAGACGATATCGCCCGACAACGTGACCACGCGGCCTTCCTTGTCGAGCGTGAACGCTCCGTTCCGCGTGTAGCGATCTCCGGCAGCCGTCCGGATCACAAAGAAGCCGTCACCGACGACCGCGACATCCGTTCCGTTCCCGGTGGCCTTGAGGGGGCCGCCAGAAAAATCGGTGTAGCCGGTGACGGCCACAAGCGATCGCATCGGAGCCGAGGGCATGTCGTCGGCTTCCTTCGCTTTCGTGAGATATTCGCGGAACTGAAGCCCCTCGCGTTTGAACCCCGTCGTGGTTTGATTGGCAACGTTTCGAGCAACCTTGTCCAATTGCTGTTGCAGCGTGATCAATCGCGATAGCCCGATGACGGTCTTGTCGGACATTGGAAGACTGCCTTTCAAACTGCCGAATGAGGCCGGTGGTCGCCGTTGCGCTGCGCTTGCTTGGTTTGAGGATCGCAGCGGGTGGGATCCACAAGGCATGTGAGCCGCCGCGCGCTCGGTTCTCGGCTTGGAGCCGACATAACTGCGCGCGGCTTTGTCTTGCCGTCGACAATGTCGTCGGATGGAGCCTTCAGCCCTTGTACTTGGCTTGGCCCGACTTGCCCGTGTCCGTCTTGATCATGAGTGTGATCGCGGTGGATGCCGTAATCGGCTTCTTCGTTTCACCCTTCAGGACGTTCTCTCCCGACGGAGAAAGGACAATCGTCTCGCGATCGTCGCCGTTCACGATCAGAGCGGAGGCCGTATAGCCCTTCGTCGACACGGGCTTGTTGTCTTCATTGAGGACGTTGAACGTCACAGCATTTCCCGACGGCAGGAACTCGATATGCACGCCGGCCGCATCCGCAAGAACGCCGCCATTGGGTCCCTTCGAACCGTGTGAGTGTTGAGCGTGAGCCGGGACGACCGAGAGCAATACGGCCAGTATGAACGCGGCGGGTTTCATGCAGTTTCTCCTTGTGCGGTTGCGGAAGTCGACTTCGTCGTGACCGCTTCACGACGGAAGAGCGTGTAGAGCGCCGGCAAGACCAGCAGCGTCAAAATGGTCGATGATACGATCCCGCCGATGACCACGGTGGCGAGTGGCCGCTGCACCTCGGCGCCGGCGCCGGTCGCGATCGCCATGGGCACGAATCCCAGGCTTGCCACCAGGGCGGTCATCAGAACCGGCCTCAACCGGGTCAGCGCCCCCTCGCGAACGGCTTCGACAACAGGGCGGCCCTCCGATCGCAGCTTCTGGATGAACGCGATGATGACCAAGCCATTCAGGACGGCGACGCCCGATAGCGCGATGAACCCGATACCGGCGCTGATCGAAAGCGGGATGTCGCGCAGCAGCAGGGCGGCAATGCCACCCGTGAGCGCGAGCGGCACCCCGCTGAAGACCAACGCGGCATCGGCGAAGGTGCCAAGGCTCATGAAGAGCAATACGAAGATGAGGAGTAGCGCGATCGGAACGACGATGGTCAGCCGCTTGGTTGCGGAAACCAACTGCTCGAACTGTCCTCCGTAGGTGATCCAGTAACCCGCCGGCACTTTGACGCCGTCCGTGATCCGCCGCTGAGCATCGGCAACGAAGGAGCCGAGGTCTCGGCCGCGCACGTTCGCGGTGACAACAATGCGCCGCTTGCCGTTTTCCCGGCTTATCTGATTGGGGCCCGGAGCCGCGTCGATCTCGGCGACCGAGGAGAGCGGGACATAACGGACCTGCCCCAACGGTGAATTTCCCCAAGCCGCCTTGATGGCCCCAGCCTGACCTTCTCGCACGGGAAGAGGGATCGGAAGATTGCGGATCGCTTCCATATCCGAGCGAAGGTGTTCGGGCAGCCGAACGATGATTTCGAAGCGACGATCGCCTTCGAACACCAAGCCGGCGCTCTTGCCGCCGACCGCAATCTCGACGATGCCCTGAACATCGGAGATGCTCAGGCCTTGTCGCGCCAAAGCCTGCCGGTTCAATTTGACCGTGAGCACGGGCAGCCCGGAGACCTGCTCCGTCTTAACATCCGCAGCCCCCTGCACGCCCTGGAGCACGTTTTGCACCTGCCCGGCGATCTGCAACAGCGTGTTCAGGTCGTCGCCGAAGATCTTGACCCCAACATCGCTGCGGACGCCCGATATCAGCTCGTTGAAGCGCATCTGAATTGGCTGGGTGAACTCATAGTTGTTGCCCGGCACTTCCGCGACGACCTTCTCGATCTTGGAGACGAGTTGCGCCTTGGTCATCGAAGGATCGGGCCACTGCGCATGGGGTTTGAGCATGATGTAGGTGTCGGCGACGTTCGGCGGCATTGGATCGGTCGCCACCTCTGCCGTGCCGATCTTGGAAAAGACCTCACGGACCTCAGGCACCTTCCGGATGGCCTCCTCCAGCTTGATCTGCATATCCACGGCCTGCGTCAGGCTCGTCCCCGGAATGCGCATCGCGTGCGTGGCGACATCGCCTTCATCGAGCGAGGGTATGAACTCGCCGCCCATACGGGACGCGGCAATTCCGCTGACGATCACCAACGCGCCGGCCGCAAGTGCGACCATGTGCCGATTGCGTATCGAGGCATCGAGAAGCGGCACATAGGCGAAGCGAGCCCCGCGCATGAACCAGTTCTCCTTCTCGGTCACTTTGCCGGTCACCAGAATGGCGACGGCAGCCGGAACAAACGTCATGGATAGAATGGCGGCGCCGCCCAGCGCCATGAGGACTGTCAGAGCCATGGGCGTGAACATCTTCCCTTCGACGCCCGTCAACGTGAGAACCGGGAGGTAGACGACCGCGATGATGAGGGTGCCGAACAGGCTGGGCTGGACGACCTCCCTGCTCCCGCCAAAATCGTATCGAAACGCTCCTCGCGGCTCAGTATGCGCCCTCTGCGGTGCTGCTCCTCCGCAAGCAGCCGCAGGCAGTTCTCGACGATGATGACCGCACCGTCGATGATGATGCCGAAGTCGATGGCGCCGAGCGACATGAGGTTCGCGCTGACCTTATTCTCGACCATTCCCGTCACGGTAATGAGCATCGACAAGGGAATGACGAGCGCGGTGGCGACGGCCGCTCTGAAGTTGCCGAGGATCAGCAGCAGGATCACGATGACGAGGATCGCGCCCTCGAGCAGATTCTTCTCTACGGTCGCGATCGTGGCCTCGACGAGGCGCGTACGGTCATAAAGCGCCCTCGCCACCACGCCGTCGGGCAGGGATTTCGCGATCTCGTCCAGCTTCGCCGAAACACGCTGGGCCACCGTGCGGCTGTTTTCGCCGATGAGCAGCATGGCCGTGCCGACGACGGTCTCGCGCCCATTCAGCGTTGCCGAACCGGTACGGAGCTCTCGCCCTTCGATCACTTCTGCGATGTCGCCGATCCGGACCGGGATCCCTTCGCGCGCTCCAATCACGATGTTTCGGATGTCGCTCGCGTCGCCCACCTGCCCCGGCGTACGAACCAGGTATTGCTCACCATTTCGTTCGATGTAGCCCGCGCCGACGTTGGCATTGTTCGACGCAAGCGCGGTCATCACATCGCGAAAATTCAGCCGATACGCCATCAGCTTGGTAGGGTCGGGCAGGACGTGGAACTGCCTCTCGAACCCGCCGATGGTATTGACCTCGACTACGCCGGGCACCGTCCGCAACTGCGGCTTGATGATCCAATCCTGGATCGTGCGGAGGTCTATCGGGCTGATCTCGCTCCCGTCGGGGTTCTTGGCTGCCTTCTTCGCCTCGACGGCGAACATGAATATCTCGCCGAGGCCCGTCGAAATCGGTCCCATCGTCATTTCGATGCCGTTCGGCAGGAGGTCTTTCACCTGCTGCAAACGCTCGTTGACCAACTGGCGCGCGAAATAGATGTTCGTGCCGTCGGCGAAGACGACGGTGACCTGGCTTAGTCCGTATCTGGACAGCGACCGTGTGTACTGGAGGTTCGGTAACCCGCCCATGCCAGTTTCGACTGGAAACGTGATGCGCTGTTCGACCTCCAGAGGCGAATAGCCCGCCGCGCTCACGTTGATCTGCACCTGGACGTTGGTGATGTCCGGTACCGCGTCGATCGGAAGGCGCGTGAAGTTCCAGGCTCCTATCGCCCCGACTGCGAGCACAGCAAAGAGCACCAGCCATCGCTGGCGTATCGAGAATGCGATTATCGCGGTGATGACCCCGTGCTTCCGGTCGCCGACCGGGCCCTGCTCAGTGCTCATGGGCGGCCGTTCCTTTGGCTATTTCCGCCTTAACGATGAAACTGTTCCGTCCCACGTACAGGTCACCCTCCTCTAGGCCGAACTGCACCTCGACGTGCTCGCGATCGCGAGCCCCCAGCTCGACCTCGCGCACCTCGAATTTCAGGCCATTGCGGACGAAGACGACGTTGCGGTTTTCGAAGCTTTGGACGGCCGTCGATTTGACGACGATCGGTGCGGACTTGTCCGAGAGCATCAGGCGCGCCGTGACGAACATGCCCGGCCTCAGTCTTGTCCCCTCGTTCGGTACGCTGGTGCGCGCAAGAGCGCTTTGCGTATCCGCGCTACCGACGGGCGAAATGTAGGTCAGCCTGGCCTCGATCGGCTTCCCGCCGTCGCCGACGTCGATGACGACCTTGTCGCCTTCCCGCACCCGCTTCAGGTCCCGCCGATAGACGGACAGGTCGACCCATACGGTCGAAATGTCGGCGATCGTGAAGGCCGCCTTCTGTTCCGACGCGTATTCGCCGAGAGAAATTTGGCGGTCGATGACCGTGCCGGCCAACGGCGCCCGGATCTCATAAATCGTGAGACTCTGGTTGCTCTCGATCTTGGCCAGGAGGTCGTTCTTTTCGACGCGATGACCGACGCTCGCCTTGATCTCGCGGACGACACCCGGAAATCGAGGAGTCACCTGAACGAGAGCCTCCTGATTTGGCTGCAAAATGCCGTTGAGGAGCAGACTGTCCCGAAGGACGCCGGGCGCCGCGACGAGGAGCTCGATATCGGAAGACCTGAGCTTGTCGTCGCTCATTTCGACGCCGTCGGCGTGACCGGCTACTTCGTGACCATGCCCCGCCTCCGATGGCTTGCCGGAGCTCTGCTGAGGCAAGTTCAGCAGGAAGAAACCGATTGCAGCCAGCGCGATCGTGGCCAGGACCGAGTTCGCGAAAAGCCGCTTCATGGCGCGCTTCTCGCTGCACGGGAGGCGCGGTCGCGCAGCGCCAGGCAAACGAAGGTTCCCAAGCCGCTTCGACCGGCCGACGACAAGCGCCGCTCCCACGTCTCGAAAACCATGGGCAAAGCGACGAATACATGCGCTCGCGCTTCTCGCGCGGCAGCGATCTCAGATGACATGGAAATAGACCTGCAAACGACGGCAAGAAGGCGCACGGATGCGCCGAGCGGGTTCGTTCAGATCAGGCCTTTGGAGGGGAGTATCCAATGCGGAGGAGGTGCCGGTCAGCCGCTTCGTCGGCATAGCGACTGGCTTCGTCACGGCCGCAGCGAGCGACCAGGCTGCCGTGGCCCGAACGGGCGAGACGGAGAAGCACCCGTGGCAATGCCGTTCGGTCAGAACGCTGTCGCCACCGGTCGTGCTTCCCAGACCTGCAGTCGAAAAGACTGTCTCGGTCGAGCCGGAGATTGCCAGATGGTCGATATGGGCACTGTGGAGGACGGCGACGCTCAAATGTCCGAACGCAAGCAACAGAACCAGCAGATCGCGCAGCCGGCGAAGTAGAGCATTGCTGGTGGCGGCGATCGGCATAACGCGAGGCAAATCCGCAGAGGCAGAAGTGGCGCTGTCGCTATGGGCGACTCGGCATACTTGGCACTCCTACACGTCGCTTGGTTGGTTGTCCTCAGCAAAAACGCGGGGTGCGACAATGTTGCCGCGCTCGCTGCGACTACCCCGGCTACGAGAAGTTACTGCAGCCACTTCGCCTTCTTTGAGTTCCGCGTTGCAACGCAAGCTCTAGCCTACGCGACGCTCCGGGTCTTTTCGGAGGGTTGAGATAGGCCGGTGGTCTCGGCTGCCTCGGATTTCGCATCGGCTATTCGCTCCACCGATCCGGCGATGCCTCGCAGCGGCGTGCCGAAGTCGGGAATGTCGATCAAAGCCAACAGCAGACCGGCAATCCAGAACGCGTGCATCCCGGTGAACAAGGAGATCAGGCCGAGCACCGCGACGAACTCGAACTGCAGCTTCTGCGACTTGTGTGCCATCCGCTCGGGCAGGCTATGCAGCTTCCAGTAAAGCACTCCCACGGAAAAGATCACCGCCACCAAGAAGAAGCCCATCACCAGCAGTAGCACGTCGGAGCCATCGGCCCCCGGCAGGAAGAACGGAAGCTTATGAGGAGCCTGGGGGTGAATCTCGTTGGCCAAACCTGTCTCCCGACGAAGCGTGGAATTCTTACTTGTCTCCGAATAGGAGCGCTCGCACCGAGGACATTGATCCAAATCAACGCATAACGTCCCGCGCCCGAAGCGGCGTCCAGACGGAAATCCGATAAGCCGCCACCTACGGATTTGCGCGGACTGGACCCCGTGACTGGACCCCGTGCGTGCTGCGCAATCTCGCGCCCGATGAGCGCGCAAAGGCCCGGAGGAACCGCGGGGCGCCGCTGGAAGGCCCCTTTCCTCCGACGAGAGAGGCGCCTTCACCTCGCCGCGCGGGCGGGCACCTCTCGGAACGGCTCGGCGGCGAGAACGCCGGGCAGCCGGTTCACCTGCTCCACGACGTTCTCGACCCGCTTCTCGACGAAGCCGATGGTCGCGTCCTGCCGGTCGGCGAGGAAGTAGGTCACGTCGATCAGTTGCTCCATCGTGTCCCGGGTAAACAGAGAGACAACCAGGATCGCGGTGGCCAGCGCCATCCCAAGCGCCGTGAACGCGGCCCGGACCGGGTGCCGCGCGATGTTGCGGACCATCATCAGGGTCGGCTGCGACACGATCTGGTCCAACTGGATGCTCGCCGGAAGCAGCCGCCTATAGACCGGAGGGGCCGGCGGTTGCATGGCGACGGCTGGCGCCAGCTTCACGACTTCCCGCAGCGCCCGCAGCGCGCCGATCGCCGCGGCGGCGGCGCCGAGCGCGCCGGCGATCACGTACAGATCGGGTGCCTTGGCGAACACCAGGAACGGGAAGTGGAAGAAGTCGCCGAACAGCCCCGTGACGCGCAGCCCCAGCCAGGTCCCGACGACGCTGCCCAAGACGATTCCCGCCGTCACGATCAGGGCGACGAACTTGAAATAGTGCAGGACGATGCTGCCGTCCGTGTAGCCCAATGCCTTCAGGAGTCCGATGTGCTCGCGCTCCAGAGCGACCAGCCGGCTGAGGGTGAGGTTGACCAGAAAGGCCGAGACCAGAAGGAAGATCGGCGGCAGCGTGCGGCTCATGTTGTTGAGCATATCGAGCTCGTGGTCGAGCCAGGCGTGCGAGGTCTGGTCCTTCCGGCCGTGGGCCGCCTGGCCGCCGTAGGGATCGAGCAAGGCATCCAACCGCGAGATCACCTCGCGCTCGGCGGCGCCGGGCTGCAGCTTGACCGAAACCGCCGAGAAGGCGCCGTCGAGATCGTAGACGCCCGCGAGCGCCTTCTCCGACATCCAGACGACCGCGAAGCGGCGGTCGTCCGGCATCAGGTCGCCCGGGCCCACCGTGTAGACGAACTCGGGGGACAGGGCCGTGCCGACGATGACGAGCTCACGCTTCTTGCCGTTCAGAATGGCCGAGAACCGCGCCCCTTCGGAGAACCCATGGGCGCGGGCGAACGGCTCGTTGACGACCACCTCCTCCGTCCGTCCTGGCTCCGGAAGCCGTCCGGAACGGATGTAGAGCCGATTGAGATGCGCCTCGCCATTGTCTGGTAGAGATACGAACTGGCCGCTGGCCGGTTCGGAGAAGCCAGGGATGTCGAGCAGCGCGAGCTTCGCGATCCGCGCGTCGACGGCGGCGACACCGGGAATTTCCGCGATCCTGTCGGAGAGCGCCTTGGGGGCACGCTTCGCCTGGGCGAACACGTCGCCGAAGCCGTATCGTTCGTACTACGCGACCCGCGTCTCTTCGAGAGAACGATGAGAGCCGACGGCAAGCACCAGGGTGGCGACCCCACCTCCGACGACCAGCGCGATGGCGAGGACCTGCGCCCACATTCGCTTGACGTCCCGGAACAGCTTGATGTCGAGCGCCCTCATGCCGTCACCAGGTGAGTTCGGCCGCTTCGCGACGGGTATCGTTCTTCTGGATCCGGGAGATGCGACCGTCCGCGAAGAACAGCACCCTGTCGGCGACCTGCTGGATGCTGGCGTTGTGGGTGATGATGATTGTCGTGGTGCCAAGCTGCCGGTTGACCCCAAGCAGCGCCTCGATGACGCGAATGCCGGTCTTCGAATCCAGCGCCCCGGTCGGTTCGTCGCAGAGCAGCACCGCCGGGCGTTTCGCGATCGCGCGGGCGATGGCCACGCGCTGCTGCTCACCACCGGATAGCTGCGCGGGGAAGTGATGCATCCGCTCCTCGAGCCCGACCAGCGCGAGCGCGTCGGCCGGCCGCATCGGATTCCTTGCCACCTCGGTGACCAGCGCCACGTTTTCGTAGGCTGTGAGGCTCGGCACCAGATTGTAGAACTGGAAGACGAAGCCGACGTGGTCGCGGCGATACTTCGTCAGCTCGCGGTCTTGGAGATCGGTCAGGTCGAGGTCGCGGAAGAACAGCCTGCCGCTGGTCGGCCGGTCGAGACCGCCCATGATGTTCAGCAAGGTCGTCTTGCCGCTGCCGGACGGACCCAGCAGCACCACAACTTCCTTCTCGGCGATCTCGAGATCGACATCGTTCAGGGCATGCACCTTCACTTCGCCGGAGACGTAGGTCTTGGTCAGTCCTTTCGCCGTGAAGACCGGCTGCGTCATGAACGGGCCGCCTCCCATGCGAAAGCCGCCAGGCTGAACGCCCATATCAGGGCCATTCCCAGCAGCACCCACTTGAAGTCAGAATCGATCATGAAGTTGACGGCCGCCATCCAGCCGATCGACGCTGCGCCGGCGACCGCGGCGCCGGCCGCGGCGAGCGGATGGTGGTCGCGGAAGGACGTGGCCGCCAAAGTGATCGCGAGAGCCCCGGTGGCGGCGATGTAGCCGCCCATCACGCGAAACACGTGAACGAGCCACGACCCGAGTTTGTCTCCGACGAGTTGCAGCTCGGCCGGGGTCAGTTTCATGAACCTGATGTCTTCGGGCAGCAGCGGCGGCCGGACGAACAGGAAGTAGAGGCCGACGCCGATCAGCAGGACTCCCGATCCGGCGAGCAGAAAGGAGGAAATCGTCCACAGAGCTCCTGCCTTCCGCATCGGGCCGCCTCCATCAGCCGTGGCGGTAGTCGTTCGAGGGGGCCCGTCCCAGAACACGACCAAGCTTCGGAATGAATCCCGGCACCTCCGTGGCATACAGGTCGTATGCGCCGCCGAACTGCGCTCTCGCGTCCCGCTCCTCGCCGCGCGCCAGCTTTACGTACATGACGGTCAGCACCGGAAACATCGCCAGCGTAAGGATCGTCGGCCACTGCAGAAGGAAGCCGAACATGACGAGGATGAAGCCGACGTACTGCGGGTGCCGGACGTAGCTGTAGGGGCCCGTGGTCGCGAGGCCGCGGGTCTGCTGCGCATCGTACAGCACCCTCCATGCGGCGGAGATCAGGACGAAGCCCGCGCCGATGAAGATGAAGCTGAGGATGTGGAACGGTCCGGCGTGCGGATTTGTCTTCCAGCCGAACATCATCTCGAGCAGGTGGCCGGCGTCGTGCGAGAACCAGTCGACGTTCGGATAGTGCGACTGCAGCCAACCCGAAAGGAAGTAGATGGTGAGCGGAAAGCCGTACATCTCCACGAACAACGCCACCAGGAAAGCGCTGAAGGCGCCGAACGAGCGCCAGTCGCGCGAGGTCTGCGGCTTGAAGAAGCTGTAGGCGAACAGGATGAAGACCGCCGAGTTGACGATGACTAGGCCCCAGAGGCCGTAGGCGGGCGCGGTGTCGTGCATCACTCCCCCTTTTGTCTGACGGCGGGGGCTCTGCGTGATGGCGCCCGTGGCCGCCGTGATGCATGAACAGGTGCATCAACAGACAACCGAGCAGCGGTAGCCAGACCAAAAGTCCGAGTACGTGCGCCCTGTGCTCGGTGAACAGCAGCGCGCCGGCGATGATCAGGAATCCGATCAGAACCAAGCCGGCCTTGGATTTCGTGGACGTGCCCTGTTGAGGGCGCTCTCGAGATCCGGGATAGTCCTGCACCGACATGGGCACGCTCCTGCGTCTTCTTAAGTATAGGGCCGCCGTTGCCATCATTTTTGAGGCAGATCAACAATGGGCCGGCGGCAAGCTTGGTCTGCCGTCTGGATTCCGCATTGGGCCGATCCGACCAACTTGCCAAGCATGCTGGGGCGGCGGCTAACGACCCGTTTGGGGAACCATTTCCGCGGAGCTCTTGGTCCCCGATCCTTCGACCAACTGATCGCTGGCGTCCTGCGCTCGTTCGCCGCGATGATCGCGGTCTCGACGTGATGTACAGACGTACCTGAACACGTGGGCCTTCGATCACTGTTCTACAGCCAGACCCGCGTGTGGATGGCCCTGCTGATCGGCGCCGTGATGGCCGTCATCATGCTCGCGTTCATGCGGAGCATGTACAGAGCTTGAAAGTGTATCGAAACATATAACGCGCGAGACCTGGACTAGGCCGCGTGAATATTCGATTGCGGCCATACAACTATAAAACTAGGATTATAGTTGTAATTCTTTCAGGTTTGCGGTATGTGGAACCATGAACCGCAAGCTCGCTGCGCGTTGCCTGGCCGAATTGGGCAATTTGACCCGTCTGGACATTTATCGGCTGCTGGTTCGGGCCGGACCGCCCGGCCTCAACATCACCGATATCCAGACCCGTCTCGACGTACCGGCCTCCACGCTCGCCTTTCATCTGCGCGGGCTGGTTGGCGCTGGCCTCGTCGCCCAAGAAAAAATCGGGCGCACGGTGTTCTGTCGCGCTCAGTACAACCGCATGGACGCGATCATGGAGTTCTTGCGCGAGCATTGCTGCGAAGGGTTTGAGAGTGACTTGCCGGCGGCGGCGACGCGCCGGGCGAGTTGATCACATGTTGGCAGTGGGCCCACGGTCTTCGGCTGTCCACTATGGCTGGATCATACTGGGCGCGGGCACCTTCGGCTCGTTCATGACCCTGCCCGGCCAGACGGCGGGCGTTTCGGTTTTCTTCGATCCGATCACTGCCGATCTCGGCATTTCGCGCACTTCGGCCTCGATCGCGTATGCAGTTGGAACGCTGGCAGGGATTCTGCCGGCGCCCGCGATCGGCCGCTGGATCGACCGGCGTGGGCCGCGCCTGACGGCGACCTTAATCGCCGGTGGCCTCGCCCTGGCTTGCGTATTCATGGCGACAGTTCAATCCGCAATGATGCTACTCGTTGGCTTCGCGCTGTTGCGTGGCGCTGCGATCGGCGGCCTTAGCCTCGTCAGCCAGCAGGTCGTAAATTTGTGGTTTGTGCGGCGGCGTGGGATTGCCGCTGCAGCAGCTAGTCTCGGGCTTGCGGGCGGTTCCTTGATTTTCCCGAAGCTGATCGATGGTCTCATCACGCACTACGGCTGGCGAGGCGCCTATCTCGCCCTTGCCGGGCTTGTCGTCCTCACCATCCTGCCGGTCGCTGCCGCGTTGTTTCGCGATCGGCCAGAAAAGTTCGGCCTTAGCACGGACGCTGGGCTGGCGCCTGCCGCAAAAGAGCTACGCGAGGAGCCATCGTTTACGCGCGAGCAAGCGCTCCGTACGGGCGTGTTCTGGCTGCTCTGCGCGACCGGCTTCCTGACCAATGCCATCGGCACCGCGCTCTTGCTCAATCACTTCTCAATCATGCGAACGGCCGGGATCCCATACGGCGACGCACTGCTCCTGCTGTCGCTTCTTGCCGGCGTTCAGGCTGTTGCCACGCTCGGCACCGGATTTCTGTTGGATCGTTATGAACCTCGGCATCTGGTTCCGCTTGCGATGTTGATGCTCGCGTTGGCGACAGCTCTCCCTGCGCTTAGCAGCGGGATTGCCGTCAGCGTGATGTATGCGCTTTGCCTGGGCGGGGCGTACGGCTCGCAGCAAGCCATCAACGCCGCCGGCTACGCGCAGTATTTCGGGCGCGACCATCTTGGCGCCATCAGAGGCGCGTCGTTCGTCTTCGGCATTGCCGGCGCGGCGTTCGGTCCGCTGCCTTTCGCGGCAAGCGTCGATTGGACCGGAAGCTATGCGGCCGTCCTGATCGGTGGCTGCGTGCTTTGCATCGTCTGCGGCGCCGGAGCATTTGCCATCAAACGACCGTCCTTGTCAGCGAAGTCGATGGTCAATTGCAAGATGGAAGTAGCTCCATGACTGGCGGTGAAACGACCATCGTGGCGGGCATTGAAATTCCTTCGACTGATCCCGTGTTTCTGGCGGTAATCCTCGGAGTGCATGTCCCCTTGGGTATTGCGTGTGTTGCGATCGGCGCAATCGCAATGCTGAGCGAGAAGCGTCGCGGTCGCCATTCGAAGCTCGGAACGAACTATTTCTGGTGCATGCTGGCGCTCAGCGCTTCCGCGACGTTCCTGTCGCTTATGCGCTGGCACGAAAACTATCACTTGTTCATTCTCGGGGCGTTGTCGTTCGCTTGCGCGTGGTTCGGGCGCTCAGCGCTCCGGCATCGCTGGCGGAACCGGGTCAGGCTTCATATCGCGGGGATGGGCCTGTCGTACGTCCTAATGCTGATTGCCTTTTACGTCGACAATGGAAAGCAGTTGCCGCTTTGGAAGGAGCTGCCTCATTTCATGTACTGGCTGATACCTTTGGCGGTTGGTATTCCGCTCATCGTTCGCGCGCTTCTTTGGCCGCCGTTGACGCCAGCCCGACAGGATTTCCACTTGATGCAGTAGGTCGCGATGCGCGGTCATGCGCGAGCTTACGGATGTTGGCCCACATCAGCTTGTAGTTCGGGACGATGAATTCGTTCACGCCGGGTGAGACGACGTTCCCCTGCACGCCGTTTGCTGGGGCGCCAAGAAACGCGGTTTAGAGGGGCCCCGTCTCGGCATTGGAGCACGCTAGGCGGCGGATTGCTGATCGACGACAGAGTTCGGCAAAGCCACTTGTGACTAGCCTGTGGTTGAGACAAAGGCTACAAGCGAAACATGAACCGCCCTCCAATTTCTCCTTGGTCCGGCCCGCTTGCTGCCGCGAGTGTCTTCAGCGGTGTTGGCGCAGTCTTTGCTGCCTCATGTTGCGTCCTGCCGCTCGTCCTCGGCGGCCTCGGCGCTGGGGCCGGCCTGTTTTCGGTTCTGGAGGTGTTGGCAAACTACCGGACGCCGATTTTGGTCCTCAGCGCTGGGCTTTTAGCTTGCGCTTGGTTCGTCTACTTGCGTAACCGCGGGGCGCTGCTCGCACCCGTAGCCCTCATCATTGCGACGCTATTCGTTGGCACGGCGGCAGCTTGGGGACATCTCGAAGGCCCGCTCCTCGGAATTCTCAGGGCGCATCGCTGATGCAGGTGGAATCCATCCTGACTTGCCCCAAGTGTGGGCATCAATCCGTCGAAAGCATGCCAACCGACGCCTGCCAGTTCTTCTACGACTGCAAAGGGTGCGGCGAGCGGCTTAAGCCCCTCGCAGGCGATTGCTGCGTGTTTTGCTCCTATGGGTCGATTCCGTGTCCGCCCGTTCAAGAGAACGGCAAGGACGGCTGTTGTAGTTAAGCCAATCAGCAGTGGGACCTGCCGGCCCGATCGGCAGAACGAGCGACGCTGGGAGATCTTCAGTGCCGCCTGCCGACTGCAGGTTATTGCATCGGCTTGCCGGGCTGCATTCCCATGCCCATCTTGCCTTCGCCCCGCATCGCCGACATCATCGGCATCATGCCCATCTGCGGCGCGAGCAATTCGTCGCCGGTCTTCTTCTGCTCCTCGGAAAAGCTCGCGACGAGGTTCGTCAGCGCCGACTTCATTGCGCGGGTGCCTTCGAGCCGCGCCGTGAGCCACTTCTCCTGGAGCGCGAGCTTTTCGACCAGGCCGGCACCGGCGCCCTGCTGCGACATCATCGAGCCGCGCATCTCTGCCAACGTTTTGGCGTTGGTCCGCAGCGCGTCGGCGAACGCGTTCCAGGCGGGCTGCTGCGCCTCGGTGATCTTGAGCTCGGTGCGGAGAAACGCGACCCGGCCCTCGATGTGATCGATCGTATCCATGCCCATTCCGTCGCCGGACTGCCGCATCATCTCCATCATCTTCGCCATGTCCATCATGGGCATCTTGCCGCCCATCATTCCGCCGCCATCCATCCTCGGAGAGCCGGCAGGCGCCCGCTGGTCTGCCTTTGGCGTGGCCTGCTCCTGCTTCTGGTCGGGGTGATGCCCTTCGTGTTCCGCGGCCGATTGGGCCCAGGCGGCGTGCCCGAGCGTCGTGGCGAGTAGTGCGGCGGCAAAGGTCATAGCGCGCATGGCAAGCTCCTGATCGTGGGTGGCCGACCCTCAGGATGACTCACTCCTGCCGCCGCCCACTTGATGCACGTCAATCCGGCAAACGACGGAGGTCTGGCTCGGCACGGCTGCGATCGCTCGTTGCGCTGTATCAATACTCCCTCCGCGGTTCTCTGCTTCGATGTACGATCCATTCACCGGGAGAACGGACATGATCACCAGAACGCTGATTGCCATCGTAGCCGCCGCCGCGCTTGCTGTGCCCGCAATGGCGCAGAGCACCGACACGGAAAAGAACGGCCACCACTATAGCGGCGGCCCGAAGACCGAGGTCCCTCATCACATGGGCAAGAAGGACATGGGCACGGTCGGCTCCTCCAAGGAGACGGTAGGCTCCGCCAAGGACGGCGCGTCCGGAGGTCATCACTACACGGGCGGCCCTGCCACTTCGTCGCCCCACCACATGGGTGACAAGAAGTAACGACGCGTCCGCCCCGTTCGCGCCAACGTGAGCCGACGCGGACGGAGCGCCGCATCTTTCAGTAGGTCGTCATCGGTACGCTGCCGTGACGTCAGTCGACCGCTCGGTCTCCGACGAACCGCATGAAGGGCCTCCGTCCATCGGCCCCGAAAAGCATTACCAAATACGGCGCGGGCCGGCTGCCTTCGACGGGAAACGGGCATTTTTCAATGTGGCGCAATTCGCCCCTTGCTCACGCAAATCATGCTCTATAAGTCTGCGAACCGCAGCACGACCGCGGCCTTTGGCTCCGGTGCAGCCGTCGGGACTCTTGGCGGGCTGATCGGTCTTGGCCGAGCCGAATTCAGACTGCCGTTACTCATCGGCCTCTTCGGATTCCAGGGGCTGGAAGCCGTCATCCTGAACAAGGCGACCAGCTATGCGTGGTCGCTTCTGCGTTGCTCTTCCGGGCCGCGACCGTCCGTGGTCGAAGTCGGCGCTGCGGCGACCGTATTCCATCCCAGAAGGTGGAGCCCCTCTTCAGAGCGGGACGGGGTTCGTCCCGATTCGCAATGGCGCCGTCGATCTCACCGTTGAGCATTCTGGGTGAAGCAGGACCGCTGCGCTGGGCCGGAAGCGCTGCACATGAGAGCGCCAGCCTTTCTGCACGTCACCGCACGACCTCGTTGATGCAGGTCAATACCCCGTCCTGCCGATTGCAGTGAGATGGTCAGCGTCAAGGAGGATGCCATGGCGTCAGCTAAAGTCTTGGCGGCCGCAGCCGTCATGTTCGCCGTAGTCGCCGGGACGATGGGCAGCGCCGCGGCTCAGCAGCCGGCGCTCCAAGATCAGTTGGGTGGTTGGAATGACGGCTACATGATGGGACGCGGGATGATGGGGCCCAACGGGATGATGGGCAATCGAGGCATGGGTCCCGGGATGATGGGGAACGGTCAAGGTGCGTCCATTTGCAGCATGATGACCGGTCATATGGAGGGACGTCTGGCCTATCTTAAGACGGAACTCAAGATCACCGATGCTCAGGACTCGCTGTGGAATGCCTACGCCAGCGCCGCGCGTGACAACGCGCAAGCGATGACCACCCACTGCGCGGCGATGACGGGCCAGCGCGGAGCCATCGGGCTCAGCCTGCCCGATCGCATCGACCAGCGTGAACAATTCATGGCGGCCCAACTCGAAGCCATACGGACCATGAACAAGGCCCTTAAGCCGCTCTACGCCGTTCTGAACGACGGCCCGAAGCAGATCGCCAACCAGTTGCTGTGGGTCCGATGGGCATGATGTGGTAGTCGACGGCTCGGAGCTCACCCTGTGGTGGAGTGGTTTTTGATGAAATGGTTTCCTCTCGGAAGTCGTTGGTCGAGACGGGATGGCGTCGATCGAAACATCGCCAAGAAGCTTCAGCATTGCCTTGGTGCAGTTGCTCTTCTGGCCGGCGTCGATGCTGTCACAGCCGCCGCGCAGGCTCCGAACGAAGCTCAAAGGCGGTTGGATGTACAATATGAGGGCTCGGCCATCGGCGATCCCGCTCGAGGCGGTCGCGTTGCAGGAGCGAAATGCGCCACGTGCCACGGCATAGACGGGAATAGCCAGGATCCGCAATTCCCAAAGCTGGCCGCACAGAACCCGACCTATCTGTATTGGCAGCTCCGGGCCTTCAAGGACGGAACCCGCAAATCGGACGTGATGACAGGCATCGTCGCCACGCTTTCTGATGCTGACATGGCAGATGCGGCGAGCTTCTACAGCAAACAGCCGCGCAAGCCGGACACCGTGAAAGACGACCGCCTGGCGGCAATCGGAGAGCGTGTTTTCTTTTCCGGCATGCCCTCCTGCGCGATGTGTCACGGCTCAGGCGGACAGAGCGGCATGTCAATGATGGGCCGGATGCCAATGATGGGTATGGGGCGCGGTATGATCGGAATGATGGGCTCCGGAGATGTCCCGAGTCTCGCGGGCCAGCATGCGGCTTACATTGTCGATCAACTGAGCCGGTTCGCTCGTGGCGAGCGGCAAGGAACGGTGATGAATCGTATTGCGCCCACGTTGAGTGCGGCGAACAAGAAGGCTGTGGCCGAGTTCCTGGCTGGTTCTCCCTAATGCCTTGCCTAGATCAGGAGGCATTTGTCCGATGTCGGACTGCCCCTCCCAATGCAGTATCGGAGACGAACGATGAGCTATTATTTTGCGAAGACGCTCGACGCCGGCTTCGCCGACGCGGTTCGCCGCACAACCGAAGCTCTGAAGCAGGGAGGTTTCGGCATCATTACCGAGATCGACGTCAAGGAGACGCTCAAGAAGAAGGTCAACGTCGACTTCCGAAACTACCGCATCTTAGGCGCCTGCAACCCGGCTCTCGCCCACGAAGCGTTGCAGCTTGAAGACAAAGTCGGCACCATGCTGCCTTGCAATGTTATTGTGCAGGAAGTCCGACCGGGCAATGTGGAGGTCGCTGCAATCGATCCGGTAGCGTCAATGATGGCAATTGAAAATCCCCGCCTGAAGGAAGCTGCGGGCAAAGTCCAGGACAAGTTGCGTAGGGTGATCGAGAGCCTCTGAGACATGCCGGGTTGATCGCGCGTGGAGAGAAATTCCCTCCAGCGGCTCGCGCGTCGTCGAATTATGCAGCCGAGCGGGCGGCAATCACGGCCGCCCTCACGCAATTTCACATCGGATACCGAGCTTCTTCGCCGTGTTGGCAAGATTGCCGTGGATGCCGGTGCCGCCATGATGCAGATAGGCAGTACCGTCATTATCGCACGGCACCGGCGCTGCTCGACGCGTGGCCAACCGCGGAGCTGGCCTACCATCTCTCTTTGAGAATGACTGATCGCACAAATCGACCGCCTTGCCATCGGTATCGCCCCGCGGACGGACCACCCGTCACCTCAATACCGACGGTATCGTCGTTGTTGAACATTCTGAGGTCGCGTGCCCGTGTGCTGAAGATCAGGCGCTGCCGGCCGCGAAAATCGACATACAGTTGGTGTAGACAAAGACCGTCGGTGCAGACGGCCGCTCGGTTTGTGCAGACGAAGTCTTCGAAATGCAGCGAAACGAAACGGGTTCCTCCGGCATCGATCGAAACCGAAAAATAATGAAGTGCGGCAGGTGTGTTTCCGCACACCCGGGCGCGCGCAAAGACTTCTCTGCGGATGTCGATGGGAAGTCCTTCGATGTGCTCGGCCGCCCAAGGATTTTCGCTGGAAGAGCTGCCACGCGCGGCCCCTTCCCCGCATTGAAGTACGGAGGCCACCAGAGATAACACACCTGCTATCCGAATTAGTAACGACCGGTTCATCGGTGGCCCCTTCGCGTCGGCTGATGCTGGTCGTGCCCATGCTCGAAACGGACGCCGACGCGGTTTTGTTGGCCGTGATCATCCGACAGGGGCGCGAAAGATTGCCCGAAGGCACGATCAGCGCGAAGCTTTGGGGAACGCACGCCGGCCGGACTCTCGACCTCCAGGAGTTCGCCGCTCGCACTGACGCGGATGGTGCAGGAGATCGCAGCTCCGTAGAAACAGATGCTGCCAGCCTTCAATGCTTTCCCTGTTTTCGTTCACGTCTACCTCCGAAAATCGATCCGCCTGAGAAGGCCATGCCAGTCGCTCTCGGTCGATCCCGATGCGAATTTCTTCGATGAGTTGGATCTCCGTCACGTTGGAGGTGGGCCGAGTAGCCGAAGCGCATTCATCGTCACCAGGATGGTCGCGCCGGTGTCGGCGAGAATGGCTGGCCATAAGCCGGTCAGACCGATGATCGTGGTGACGAGGAAGACGGCCTTGAGGCCAAGTGAGATGGCGATGTTCTGGCGGATATTGACCATGGTACGCTTGGACAGATCGACCATGGCCGGAACGTCGGCGACACGTCCATGCAACACGGCGGCGTCGGCGGTCTCCAAGGCGACGTCGGTGCCGCCCCCCATTGCGATGCCGACGTCGGCGGCGGCCAGCGCCGGCGCGTCGTTGATGCCGTCGCCTATCTTGGCGACGGACCAGCCCTCCTTCCGCAACCGGCCGACGATCCTTTGCTTGTCCTCGGGCAAGAGGTCGGCTTCAACGTCGATCCCCAATTGCTTTCCGATGGCCTCGGCCGTGCGTTGGTTATCGCCGGTCAGCATCAGCGTGCGGATCCCCGCGTCAGCCAGCAGCTTCAGCCCCTCTTCGCGTCCGGACGCGGTTCGTCGCGCAAAGCGATGGCGCCGATGATATTACGGTCGACCGCGAGGAGGGATACCGTTTTGCCTTCCTCGTTCAGGGCTGCGATTCTTGCATCCTGCTCGGCTCCGAGAGTAGCGAATTCCGCGATCGCCCTTGGTGAGCCTAGGAACACCTCGGCGCCTTCAATTTTCGCGCTAATGCCCTTCCCGCCGATTGCCTTAGCTTCGCTGGTCACCGGCAACGAAATCTCCCGGTCCACCGCCCTGGCCAGAATGGCGGTCGCCAGGGGATGGCTCGATCCGGACTCAAGTGCTGCGGCAAGACGGAGAATCTCGTCCTCGCTCCGGGAAAAGCCGATGATATCCGTGATCTGCGGTTTCCCGGCGGTGAGCGTGCCGGTCTTGTCGAAGCAGGCGACCGTGATCCGGCCGAGCTGTTCGAGAACGGCCCCGCCCTTGATCAGCAGTCCTCGGCGAGCGCCTGCGGACATGCTGGCGGCGATAGCCGCAGGCGTGGAAATGACGAGCGCGCAGGGGCATCCGATCAGGAGGACAGCAAGCCCCTTGTAGATCCAGCCAACCCACTCACCACCGAACATGAGCGGAGGGACTATCGCGACCAAGGCGGCTGCTGCCATCACCCCCGGGGTGTAGTACCGGGAGAACCGGTCGATGAAGCGCTCGGTCGGTGCCTTGGAATCCTGGGCCTCCTCAACCAAGTGCACCACGCGCGCGATGGTGTTGTCAGCGGCCGCGGCACTCACCCTCACCCGCAGCAGACTGTCGCCGTTCACCGTGCCGGCGAACACGTTCGCTCCAGCAACCTTCCGGACCGGTGTGCTCTCGCCGGTGACAGGCGCTTCGTCGACCGTGCTTTCTCCGGAGAGGACGACACCGTCGGCGGGAACGCGGTCACCGGGTCTGACCTGGATCGTCGCTCCGATATCGAGGCTGTCGGCGGGCACGTCCCGGATCTGACCGTCCTCCTCGAGGCGAGCGGCCTTCGGAACGAGTTCGGTCAGGCTTTCGATGCTGGCGCGGGCGCGCCTGGCGGCAACGCCCTCCAGAAGCTCTCCGATCAGGAACAGAAAGACGACGGTCGCGGCCTCCTCGGTCGCCCCAATGATCACTGCGCCGATCGCTGCGATCGACATCAGAGTCTCGATCGAAAATGGCGTCCCGGCCCACGCGGCGACTGTGGCGCGGCGCGCGATTGGAATAAGGCCGACCAGCATCGCAACCAGAAAAGCCCAGTGCTCTGTGGCCGGTACTGCCTTGCCCAGCGTGAATGCCGCAGCCAGAGCGGCGCCTGATCCGATGGCGAGCATTCCCTTTCGGGTGCGCCACCAGGCGGCGGCATCCTCGTCGTCCGGACGGATCTCCGATGAGGTTCTCCTTGCGCCGCCTTGTGGTCTTCTGCCGTCGCTCTCAGCGCGGGCCACCCGGTAGCCCAGGCCCGAGATGCGATTTCGGACCTCGTCGCGGTCGATGCCGTCTGCGTCGTGTCCCACCGTCACGGTGCCGCCGGCGACGGAGACCGAGACCTCGGTGACGCCGGGCATCCGCCGTACGGCGTTCTCGATCTTGGTCGCGCACGATGAGCAGTCCATCCCCTCGACTTGGAATCGCATCTTTGCGCTCGATCCGACGTCATTCATCATCATTCCCTTAGGTGCGGCGAGAGGTACTGCAGCTCCGCCCGTTTCACGTCTTTCCCTCCCGGCGCAGCCGCTTGTAGAGAGCCGCAACGCCATCCGAGAAATCGAGCGACTCGTTCTGCGCGCAGTAGTCGCCCAGGAAATCCAACTGCCGCATGAGGGGGAATGTCGGCGGGGCGAGATCGAGCCTCTCGTCCACGCCCGGCGGTCTGCTCGACAGGATTCCGCTCATGAACCCCTGCGCCCAGGCCAGGTAGTCTCTCTGGATCATCGGGTTCGATCGGACGTCATCGTTGAACTGCTGGCATGTTGCCGCGCCCAGGCCGACGATCGTCGCCTTCGGCGGCTGCGCCCGGACGTCACGCGCTGCATCGGTCGCAAGGACGACGGTGATCAGCAGCCCGACGACCGCCGGCAGACCACCAGCGCGCCAGATCTTTCGATGCCCGTCCGACATTCGGCCTTAAGCCCTCACTTCTTGAATTTCGCCTGACCAGACTTTCCTTCCGCGGTCTTGATGGTGAGCGTGATCGTCGTCCCCGCAGCTATCGGATTCTTGGCTTCGCCCTTGAGCGAATTCTCGCCTTGGGGCGCAAGCGTCACGGTCTCCCGGCCTCCGCTTCCCGCGATGAGGACCGCCGCGGTGTAGCCTTTCGTGGAAACCGGCTTGGGCGTGTTCGGAACGAAGATGTTGAACGTGACCGTGTTTCCGGCGGTCATCAGTTCGGCATCGATGCCAGCGACGTCGAGCATCAGGCCGCCGTTGGGGCCTTTTTCGTAGTCCTCGGCGGAAGCCGGCGCAGCGAACAGGATGGTTGCGATCAGCAAAAGTACATACTTCATGACGTTGCTCCTTCGGTAGTGGATGATTTCAATCGGCCGTTGGACGGCTGTTCCCGCCTGAACAGAACGTAGAGCGCCGGCAGCACCAACAGGGTGAGGATGGTCGACGAGATGATCCCGCCGATGACGACGGTCGCGAGCGGCCGCTGCACCTCAGCGCCGGCGCCGGTGGCGATCGCCATCGGGACGAAGCCGAGTGAGGCAACGAGCGCAGTCATCAGGACCGGCCGGAGCCGCGTCAGCGCCCCTTCCCGCACCGCGTCCACCAGCGCTTGGCCTTCCCGCCGAAGCTTCTCGATGAACGTGATGATGACGAGCCCGTTGAGCACGGCGACCCCGGAGAGCGCGATGAAGCCGATTCCAGCGCTGATCGAGAGCGGAATCCCGCGCAGCAGCAGCGCCACGACGCCCCCGGTCAGCGCGAGGGGCACGCCGCTGAACACCAGCAAGGCGTCGGGCGCCGATCCGAGACTCATGAAGAGCAGCAGAAAGATCAGGAAAAGCGCGAGGGGCACGACGACCGTCAGCCGCTGCGTCGCGGAGACCAGTTGCTCGAACTGACCGCCCCAGCCGATCCAGTAACCTGGTGGAAGCTTCACTTTCTGCGTCACCTGCTGCTGGGCATCCGCGATGAACGAACTGAGATCGCGACCTCTCACATTGGCCGTCACCGCAATCCGCCGCTTCCCGTCCTCGCGGCTGATCAGATTGGGACCCGGCTTGAGATCGACCTGAGCAAGCTCGGACAGCGGCACGTAGCGGATTTGAGCGAGCGGCGAATTACCCCAAAGAGCAGTCGTCGCCTTGGCCTGGCTCTCGATCGGGGGTAGCGGCACCGGCAAGGACCGGATCGCATCGATATCCGAGCGCAGATCGTCCGGTAACCGAACGACGATGTCGAATCGGCGATCGCCTTCGAACAGGCGGCCGGCGTTCTTGCCGCCCACGGCCATTTCGACGAGATTCTGTACGTCCGCGACGTTGATTCCATGGCGCGATAAAGTTTTGCGATCCAGTTGGACGGTGAGCACGGGCAATCCTGTCACCTGCTCGGCTTTGACGTCTGCGGCTCCTTCAACCTTCTGCAGGACCGCTTGGACCCGGGTCGCCGCCTGAAGCAGTTCGTCCAGGTTGTCGCCGAATATCTTGACGGCGACATCGCTTCGCACGCCCGAAATGAGTTCGTTCATGCGCTGCTGAATCGGCTGCGAGAACCCATAGGCGTTGCCGGGGACGTCTTCCGCGGCCTCCTGGATTTCCGCGACGACAGTAGCCTTCGACTTCTTGGGATCCGGCCATTCCTTTCTCGGTTTCAGCATAATGTAGTTGTCCGAGGTAGATTGCGGCATGGGATCGGTTGCGACCTCCGCCGTGCCGGTGCGGGCGAACACCTCCTTGACCTCGGGAAGCTTGAGCAATCGCCGCTCCAGCATTGCCTCCATGGCCACGGATTGGGTCAGGCTGACGCTGGGGATGCGGACGACCTCGGCCGAGGCGTCCCCTTCGTCGAGGCCGGGAATGAACTCACCTCCCATGCGGGAAGCCGCGATGCCACAGACAACAACCAGCAGGGCCGCGATCACCGCGACACCGATCTTGTTGTTGATCGAGGCGGCGAGCAACGGCGCATAGATCCGGCGGGCGCCGCGCATGAACCAATTCTCATGTTCGGAGACCTTGCCGGTGACCAGGAGTGCCACGGCCGCCGGCACGAACGTCATCGATAGGACACTGGCCCCGGTCAACGCCATCAGCACGGTCAAAGCCATCGGCGTGAACATCTTCCCTTCGACGCCCGTGAGCGTGAGTATCGGCAGATAGACCACGGCGATGATAAACGTGCCGAACAGGCTGGGGCGGATGACCTCTCGCGAGCCGGCGAAAATGGTCTCGAAACGTTCCTCGCGGTTGAGAACGCGGCCGAGCCGGCCCTGCTCCACGGCCAGCAAGCGCAGACAGTTCTCGACGATGATCACGGCACCGTCGATGATGATGCCGAAGTCGATGGCGCCCAGGCTCATGAGATTGGCGCTGACCTTGTCTTCCACCATGCCGGTGATCGCGAACAGCACGGACAGCGGAATGACGCACGCGGTCGCGACCGCGGCCCTGAAGTTGCCGAGCGTCAGGAACAGCACGACGATCACCAACAGCGCGCCTTCGAACAGATTCCTCGCCACGGTTGTGATCGTTGCTTCGACTAGACGTGTGCGATCGTAGACGGTGTGCGTGACCACCCCGTCCGGCAGCGAGCGTCCGATTTCCTTCAGCCTCGCGGCGACGCGCTGCGCGACGGTGCGGCTGTTCTCGCCGATCAGCAGCATCGCGGTGCCGAGGACCACTTCGTTCCCGTTCAGCGTTGCCGCGCCGGTCCGCAAATCCGTTCCTTCCCGGACATCGGCCACGTCGGACACCCGCACCGGGATTCCATTCCGCGAGCCGACCACGATTTCCTTGATCTCGTCGACGCTTGCGACCTGTCCCGGCGTGCGGACGAGGTACTGCTCGCCGTTGCGCTCGATGTAGCCGGCACCGACGTTCGCGTTGTTCGAGGCGAGCGCCGCCATCATGTCGCGGAAGCTGAGCTTGTAGGCCATCAGTTGGGCGGGATCGGGCAGCACCTGAAACTGCCGTTCGAACCCGCCGACCGAATTGACTTCGCTTACGCCCGCTACGGTCCGCAGTTGCGGCCTGACGATCCAGTCCTGGATCGTACGCAAGTCGGTGGGACTATACGCCTCTCCGCCCACCTTGCGGGCCTCCGGCTTGGCTTCGATCGTGTACATGTAGATCTCGCCCAGCCCGGTCGAGATCGGCCCCATCGCGGTCTCGATGGCCGTTGGTAGCTGGTCCCTGACCTGCTGGATCCGCTCGTTGACCATCTGCCTGGCAAAATAGATGTCGGTGCCATCCTTGAAGATCACCGTGACCTGGCTGAGTCCGTAGCGCGACAGCGACCGGGTGCTTTCCAGGCGCGGCAGGCCGCCCATGGCGGTCTCGATCGGAAACGTGATGCGCTGCTCGACTTCCAGCGGCGAGTAGCCGGCGGCCCTGCTGTTGATCTGCACCTGAACGTTCGTGATGTCGGGGACAGCATCGATCGGCAGACGGGTGAAATTCCACGCACCGAAGCCGGCCATCGCCAGCACGGCGATCATCACCAGCCAGCGCTGTCGGATCGCGAAGGAGAGGATGCCGTCAATCATTGTCCGCTCCTCCCTTCGCCAGTTCCGCCTTGACGATGAAGCTGTTCTGGGCCGCGTACAGGTCGCCTTCGAGTACGCCGAACGTAACTTCCGCGAAGTCCGGGTCCCGCTCGCCGATCTCGACGTCACGCGCTGCGAACTTCTCGCCGTCGCGGACGAACACCACCGTTCGGTTTTCGAGGATCTGCAGAGCCGATGACTTCACGGCGACCGCCACCTTCTTCGCCGACAAGGTCAAGCGACCTGTGGCGAACAGGCCGGGCCGCAGCCGCTGTTCGGTATTCGCCACGACGGCTCGCGCGAGCGCTGTCTGCGTCTCGCTGCTGCCAACCGGCGACACATACGAAATCTTCGCCTCGATCTTGGATCCGCCGTCCGCGGGATCGATCAGGATTTGATCGCCGACCTTCACCCGCGCGAGGTTGCGCCGGTAGACGGAGAAGTCGACCCATACCGTCGAAAGGTCGGCGATCACGAATGCCGGCTTCTGCTCGGAAACGAATTCGCCGAGCGTGGTTTGGCGATCGATGATCGTGCCTGCGAGCGCCGCCTTCAGATCGTAGGGGGTCAGGCTCTGATTGCTCTCGACGATGGCAAGGATGTCGCCCTTTTCGACGTGTTCGCCGATCCGCTTGCGAACCTCCCGAACGACGCCTGGAAAGCGGGGCGTGATCTGAACCAGTGATTCCTGGTTGGCCTGCACCATTCCGTTCAGCGTCAGGCTGTCGTGCAACACGGCCGGGCCGGCCGTCGCAAGCTCGATCTCGGCCGCCGCGACCTTTGCATCGCTCATCGCGACGCCGTCCGAATGCTCCTCCGCTTCGGACTTCTCCGTCGCGACCGTCTTCGTCGTCGCCGGCGTGAGCATCCGATAGCCGGCATAGACGAGCGTCCCGGCCACCAGGAGAAAGACCAAATATCGGAACAGTGCTCGAGATCATCTTGAGCTCTCTCGCGCAAGCGAAAATGGATTGCCGACGAGGCCCTCGATGGTGGCTACGGCAACGTGGAAGTTCTGCAGGGCCTCCTGCTCACGCAGGCGCGCCTGCGTGACGCTCGCCTGGGCATCCAGCACCTCGAGCAGCGTGAAACGGCCTTGCCCGTAGCCATCTGAAATGGCTTGCGCCGCCTGCTCCGCCTTGGGGATAGCGGCTTCGCGGAGGATGGCGAGTTCCCGCAGCGAACCCTGCAGCGAGTCGTAGGCGCGCCCCGCGATCACGACCAGCGTGTTGCGGTTCGCTTCCCGCTCCGCCCTTGTCTTCGCCAGGCTCTCCTGCGCCGATAGGATGTTGCCCTGGTTCTGATCGAACACCGGGATCGGCACCGACAGCGTCAGTCGGACCGCGTCGTCGTTGGTCTCGTTGAAGTGACGCCATCCGGCGGCGATGCGCACGTCCGGATAGGGCTTCAGCCGAGCGAGGAGAAGCTCCGCGTTCCGCTGTGCGTAGACCGCGATCCAGCGGACCAGTTGCGGATTCGCGTCGATCGCCGCCACAACCGCCTGAAAGGACGGCGGCCGACCGGTGGCATCGAGTTTGCCGGAGACCGAGGCGAACTTGGGTGCGGGGTCTCCCATGAGGACGGCCAACTCGCGGCGCGCGCTGGCGAGCGTCGATCTCAGCCGTTCGCGGTCCGCCTTGACCAAGGCGGAGGCCACCTCTGCCCGTCCTGTCTCGGCCGGCGACGATGCGCCGGCTTCGACGCGCCGCTGCAGCAGCGGGGTCAGCTTGTCGATGGCACCGACCTGCTCATCGAGCACCTGGATCCGACGCTGCGTGCCCAGCACGTTGAGGAAGGCGATCGCGGTCTCGGACAGGACCTCCAATCGAACGGCCTGACGCTGTATCGCCGCCGTCTCGACCCCCGCCGCACCGGCCGCAATACGCGCCTCACGCTTGCCGAACCATTCGAAGGCTTGGCTGATCTGCAATGTCGTCTCTGCGGATTTCGTGCCTCGATACTTGCCCGTACCGAACGAGTCGTCCTGTTCGTACGACACCTCTGGATTGAGCAGGGCTCCGGATTGGATACGCTGCCCTGTCGCGATGCCCACGTCGCGCTCGGCCGCAGTGAGACGCGGACTGGCGGCAAGCGCCCGCCCCAGCGCATCCCTCATGGAGAGCGACTGCGAATGCGCGTGACCGACGAGCCAAGGGCTCGCGAGAAAAGCCGCTGCGCACGCAAAATGCGTGACCGTCTTTCGAAACATTGGAATGACCTGACCAAGCGATCGATCGAGCGCTTGCGCGCTCCGAGAAGATGCTCAGGTCCTGGATTTGGGTGGCGGAGTATCGAGCCCCGGCTGATCCTCTAGAAGGAACGTCGGCGTGACGTATGCCGGGGGAACGGCTTTTGCGGCCGGCTCGACAACGAGGACGGGTGCCGGGATCAGCAGGGGAACACAGGTGTAGCAATGATCGACGACGGTAACCGGCTTCTTTGTTCCTTGGTCCGCTTTGCCCTGGTCCGTGTAACCGGGCGCGTCAGCGATTTCGATCCGATCTTCGCTCGCGAGCGTCTCGCCGGCGCACGCGATTTCTCCCGCAAATCCGACCACGACGTAGGCGAGCGTCAGCAACACGGTCAGCAGCCCGCGGAAGGAGGGTGCAAAGGCGCGAGACCTATGGCCAATCTGCCGTTTCATCGAAACCACGGATAGCAAGGACCGGAACCGAACACCATCACAAATTCGGTCCTGGAAGGCCTCGATCGAATGCAGGCGGATCGGATCACCGGACAGCCCCCGCCGGCCTGCTCATCATCCCCGCTGCGCTCCCCAGGGAGCTGATCGGCGCATCGGCATGGAGCAACAGCACGATCGGCGCCGGAAAGGAATTCCACGGCGCCGGTTAGTCATCGTGATTTGCTAGGCTTGTCCGCGTCAACGACCCTTCGGACCGCCTTGGTAGCGTCCTTCCGAACCGCGGGCCGTGGCCGCTGGCTCCAAACGTGTTCCTGCTGCGTCGTACGCGAATGCAGCAGACGGGCCCGTTTGCGACGCCGCCCTGTTCGGCGCGCTCTGCCTGGCCTCGTTCGGCCAATAGCTCTTGTCGGTGATTGTTGATCCCGCATGCGCTGTCGCGGAGAGCGCCAGCAGCGGCAGGAAGAGGGAAATCGTGAGAAGGTGCTTTATTGACATGTTCCGGCTCCGTCATCATCGGAAACGCGTGAGTGCGCTTCTGATGATGAGTTCGGAGCGAATCTTCTCGCGGTCACAAGCTCACGCCGTCGTGACGCGCCGATAGCCTCGCGTCACCAGCGCAACAGGCGCGGTCCTAACATCGCGCCCGCCAACGTGCACAGCACGATTGTGCCGCCGTACCATATCGCGACGAACGGCATCAGAATCGGCGGTGCAATGCAGCGCATAGGCCATTGCACTCACGCCGCCCGCAACGAGGCCGGCGAATGCGCCCGTGCGGACGAGGTTCGTCGGCGCCGCTCTCCGCACGGCCCAGATTGTGATCGCGAAAGGCACGATCGCGATGACCGGAATCGAAACGAGGCACTCCAGCCATTCGCCGCCTGTGACCATCTTGTCCCAATGCGATCGCGGTGCGAGTCCAAGGCTGATCGCGGCGAGCAGGATCATAGCGGCAAACGGCGCAACCATCGAAATGGAAGATATTCTCCGCTCTCCGCCGGGCCGGGCCAGTCGCGCAAGGTAGACCGACGCGATGCCGACGATGGCAGCGGCAAACAGGAGTTTGAGGAGCAGGAAGATCAGCGCGCTGCTCGTCGTCAAGTCCGGACGGAAGCCGAGCCCAATCAGCGAGATGCCCACGGCCAGAACCGAACTCGCGGCGAGTGCGACACCAAGGGTGCGGGTGAACGATCCCCGGGCGACCGGCCCCGGGTTCGTGCTCAGAAGGGCAATCAATTCGTCGGTCTTCATGTTCGGGCTTCCCTGGCTATGAGATTGGCCAACGTCTTGAGCCCGCGGTGAATGTTCATCTTCACTCCGGATTCAGAGATGCCGCAGCGGGTCGCCGCCTCAGCCACGCTCTGCCCGTCCAGTTTTACTGCCTGGATTGAGCAGCGCATCTTCTCAGGCAGCCGTTGCGTTAGCCGCTTGAGGTCGAACGTACTCTCGGCGCTCACGTTGTCGTCCTGCGCCGTCACCTCGTCCGCGGCTTCCAGCGGCACATCGGCAAGCGAGGCGTGGGTCCGGCGCAGAAAATCGATCAGCTTGTAGCGTGCGATCGCGTGTACCCACGGCGTCAGAGGTTCTCCGGGGTCGAACGTGTGGCGCTTGAAGTGGATCGCCAATACCGCCTCCTGAACCAGATCTTCGGCCTCCGTGGGTCCCTTTCCGATCCTGGCAAGCCTGGGCTTGTAATATCCTCGCAGGAGGCCACTCAGCCCGTCGAGGAGCGCGCGGTGTGAAGACGCGTCCCCGTCCAGACCGGCGAGCATCAGGGCCTTGAGTTCGGTTTCTCGGTTGGTCATCTGCGTATCTCTGGTAGTTCGGTCTCGCGGCCCGTTCGGTCACAGCGACCGGGCATTATTCCGCCGCTTCCGGACGGTCGAAGACGCTATCCGCGGGAAGATCGGCGACCCAGCCAGTAGGCAGCCCGATGCCTTTCACCAGCCCAAAGATCGCCGGGATCACGATCAGCGTCAGGAGCGTCGACGAGATCATGCCACCGATCATGGGTACAGCGATGCGCTGCATGATCTCGGAGCCCGTCCCGGTGCTCCACATGATCGGCAGCAGACCCGCCATGATGGCGACCACCGTCATCATCTTCGGACGGACACGTTCGACTGCGCCAACCATGATGGCATCATGCAGATCCAGCCGGGTAAGCGCGCAGCCCTCGACCCTGCGCCTGGCCTTCACGTCGGCCAGCGCGTGGTCGAGATAGATCAGCATGACGACGCCGGTCTCGGCGGCGACGCCGGCGAGCGCGATGAAACCGACCGCGACGGCGACCGACAGATTGAAGCCGAGCCACCACATCATCCAGATGCCGCCGACCAGCGCGAACGGCAGCGACAGCATCACGATCAGGGTCTCGGCGATGGCCCTGAAGTTCAGGTACAGCAGCAGGAAGATGATGGTGAGTGTCACCGGAACCACGACCTTCAGGCGGGCGGCCGCGCGCTGCAGATATTCGTACTGACCGCTCCAGACGACGTAGTACCCGGCTGGAAACTGGATGCTGTCGTTGACCGCGCGCTGCGCGTCGGCGACGTAGCTGCCGATGTCCCGATCGCGGATGTCCACGTAGATGTAGGTCGCGAGCTGCCCATTCTCCGTGCGGATCGACGTCGGGCCGCGCGCGGGCTCAACCTTCGCCACCTCTCCCAGAGGTACGGCCCCGCCAGCCGGCATCGGCACCAGGATGTCGCTGGCGATGGCCATCGGATTGTCCCGGAGGTCGCGCGGGTAGCGCATGTTCACCGCGAACCGCTGCCGACCTTCCACGGTCGTAGTGACTGTCTGGCCGCCGAGAGCGGCCGCGATGGTATCCTGGACGTCCTGGATCAGGATCCCGTAACGGGCGAGCGCCTCGCGATCCGGCGTGATCTCCAAATAGTAGCCGCCGATGCCCCGCTCGGCGTAGGCCGACGAAGTCCCGGGCACCGCCTTGATGACGCGCTCGATCTGCTTGGCCAGCCTGTCGATCTCGACCAGGTCCGTGCCCATCACCTTCACGCCGATCGGCGTGCGGATGCCCGTCGACAGCATGTCGATGCGCGCCTTGATCGGCATGGTCCAGGCGTTGGAGACGCCCGGAAACTGCAGCGCCTTGTCCATCTCCGCAATCAAACTGTCGACGGTCACGCCCGGGCGCCACTGCTCCTTCGGCTTCAGGTTGACGATCGTCTCGAACATCTCCGTCGGGGCCGGGTCGGTCGCAGTCGCTGCCCGTCCCGCCTTGCCGTAGACGGATGCGACCTCCGGAAAGGACTTGATGATCCGGTCCTGCATCTGCATCAGCTCGGCCGCTTTCGTGACCGATATGCCCGGCAGCGTCGTCGGCATGTAGAGCAGCGTGCCCTCGTTCAGCGCCGGCATGAACTCGGTGCCGAGCTGGCGAGCCGGCCAGACCGTGACCGCGAGGACCACCAAGGACGAAAGGATTACAAGCGTCTTGGCCCGCAACACGCCCCTGATGACCGGCCGGTAAATCCAGATCAGGAAGCGGTTGATGAAGTTTCGATGCTCCGGAACGATACGGCCGCGGACGAAGATCACCATCAGCGCCGGCACAAGAGTGACGGACAGCAGGGCCGCAGCGGCCATCGAAAATGTCTTGGTGAAGGCGAGCGGGCTGAACAGGCGCCCTTCTTGGGATTCCAGGGTGAAGATCGGCATGAACGACACGGTGATGATCAGCAGGCTGAAGAACAGCGCCGGGCCGACTTCGGACGCCGCATCGATCAGGATCTGGACGCGGGACTCACCAGGCTTGGCCCGCTCGAGGTGTTTGTGGGCGTTCTCGATCATGACGATGGCTGCGTCCACCATGGCACCGATCGCGATCGCGATCCCGCCGAGGCTCATGATGTTCGAGCCGAGCCCGAGCAGCTTCATGGCGCCGAACGCCATCAGGACGCCGACCGGTAGCATCAGGATGGCAACGAGCGCGCTGCGGATGTGCAGCAGGAACACGATGCAGACCAGCCCGACCACGACGCTCTCCTCGAACAGCGTGTGCTTAAGCGTGTCGATGGCGGCGTAGATCAGGTTGGAGCGGTCGTAGACCGGGACGATCTCGACGGATTTCGGCAGGCTGCTCGCGATCTCCTTGAACCGCTTCTTGACGTTCTCGATGACGTCGAGCGCGTTGACCCCGAAGCGCTGCAGCACGATGCCGCTGGCTACCTCGCCTTCGCCGTTCAGTTCCGCGATACCGCGTCGCTCGTCCGGACCGAGTTCGACGGTGGCCACATCGCGCAGCAGCACCGGCGTGCCGTTGCTGGTCTTCAGCACGATGTTGCCGAGATCGTTGATGCTCTTGATGTAGCCCTTGCCGCGGATGACGTACTCGAACTCGGACAGCTCCACGGTCCGACCGCCGACGTCGGCATTGCTGGCGCGGATCGCCTCCCGGATCTTCTGCATGCTGATGCCGCGGTCTCGCATCCGCTGCGGGTCGAGCACCACGTTGTACTGCTTCACGAACCCGCCGATGCTGGCAACCTCGGCAACGCCTTCGGCCTTCGCCAGCGCGAACTTCAGATTCCAGTCCTGGATCGTGCGGGTGTCGGCCAGGTTCAATTCCTTGGACATCACCGCGTACTGGTAGACCCAGCCGACCCCGGTCGCGTCTGGGCCGATCGTCGGGGTGACGCCGGCCGGAAGCCTCGAAGTCGCGCTGTTCAGGAACTCCATGACGCGCGAGCGCGCCCAGTAGATGTCCGTTCCGTCCTCGAAGATGACGTAGACGAACGACGCCCCGAAGAACGAGAAGCCGCGCACCACCTTGGACTTTGGCACTGTCAGCATGGCCGTCGTCAGCGGATAAGTGACCTGATCCTCGATCACTTGCGGCGCCTGGCCGGGGTACTCGGTGTAGACGATGACCTGGGTATCCGAGAGGTCCGGGATCGCGTCGAGCGGAAGATGGACGAGCGCGTACAGGCCGGCCGCAGCGGCGAAGCCGGTGCCGAACAGCACCAGCAGCAGATTGCGCGCCGACCAGGCGATGATGCGGGAGATCATTTGTGCTCTCCCATCACGTGGTCGCCGGCGGCAGCAGGCTCCTTTGGCGCCGCCTCCGCGAAGCCCTTGAGCGCGGCCTTCAGGTTGCTCTCCGCGTCGATCAGGAAGTTGGCCGAGGTCACCACGGACTCACCGTCGGCAAGGCCGTCCCGCACCTCGATGTAGCCGCCCCCGCGGCGACCGAGCTTGACCTCGCGGGGCTCGAAGCGCCCCTCGCCCTTGTCGACGAGGACGGCCTGGCGACCGCCGGTGTCGAGCACCGAGTTGTCGGGCACCGCCAGCACAGGTGCGGAATCCGCGGTGTCGATATCGGCATCGACGTACATGTCGGGCAGCAGCGCGAAGTCCGGATTGGCAAGTTCGATCCGGACGCGCGCGGTGCGCGTATCCTTGTTCACTTGGGGGTAGATGACCGCTATCTTCCCGGTGAAAGTCCGGCCTGCGAAGCTTCTGGTGCGGATCGTAACCGGCTGCCCGACCGCGATGTTGCCGAGGTCGCGCTCGGCAACGTCGACGAGAGCCCAGACCAGTGAGATGTCGGCGATCCGGAACAGCACGTCGCCGGGGTTGGCCCGCATGCCCTCGATGGCGTTGCGCTCCAGCACGATGCCGTCGCGCGGAGCCGACCACTGCACGGTCACCGGCGCGACGCGGGACTTCTCCATGTCGGCGATCACCTGTTCGGGGACGTCGAGATTGATCAGCCGCTGCCGCGAGCCGCGGCCGTACATCTCGACGCCGCCGACCGTCTTGGAAGTGATGGTCGCGAGATACTCGGCCGCAGCGGAAGCGACCGCCGAACTGTAGATCTGCATCAAGGGCTGGCCGGCCTTGACGCGGGTGCCCGTGGTCACATCGGCGACCTTCTGCACGAAACTCTCGGCGCGCATGGCGATCACCGAGACGCGGCGCTCGTCGAGTTGGATCGTCCCCGGCGCCTTCACGGAGACGCGGATCGGGCGCCGCTCGACGGGCTCCGACTTCACGCCCGTGCGCTGGATCTTGCCGGGCGACAGCTTCACGGTGCCGTCGTCGACCTCGTCCCCTTCGTAGACGGGGACGTAGTTCATCCCCATCGGGTCCTTCTTCGGCACAGGAGAGGTGTCGGGCAGGCCCATGGGATTGCGGTAGTACAGGATCTTCCGCGACGAATCCGCCTGCTGCTTCGGCTTCGCGGGATCGGCTGCGGCCTGATCGTCGTCATAGACCGGCAGATAGTCCCGCCCGCGGTCGTCCTTCTTGGGGCCGGCCGACCAGAGCGGTGCCCCTTCCGGATCGCGGTAGTAGAGCGGGGCTCGGTCCGAGGCCGGTGCCGCCGTGGTCGCCTCGGCATGCACGGACCAGCGGTCGCCGTTCGCGTACCAGTAGGTGCCGAGGGCCAAGCTGCCTGTCAGTACGATTGCCGTCAGAAGACGCTGCGTATTCATGTGGTGCCCGCGCGCCAGGAGCGCGCGTCCATGTGAATGGGAAAGAGGAGTTCGGGCGCCGGCTGGCGGCGCCCGAAGGCTCACTTCGTCGCCTTGACGATCACCTTGCCGGTGACGGTCTCGGTCTCGCCCTGAACCTTGGCGGAGAGCGTGACCTGATAGCGGCCGGCCATCGGCAGGTCCGTCTTGAAGGCGTAGACGCCTGGCTCCTTCGACGGCAGCGGCGCGACGGCCGATTCCATCTCGGCCATGCCGTCGGGAGCCATGTCGACGCGGGTCTTGAAGATGACCGCGTCCGCCACCGGCTTGCCGGTCTGCTTGTTGGTCAAGCGGACGGCGAGCGTGACGTCGTCGCCCTTCTTCATCTCCGGATTGACGGGCTCGAAGGCGTAGTCGCCGGCGCCCGCCATGGCGGCCGAAGCGACGAGCGAAAGGGTGGCGGCGAGAGCCGCGGTCGCGAACTTGGAAAGCATCGATCTGTCCTCATGAATTGATCTCGATCCGTGGCGCTGTGTGCGCGCACGTCAGTTGTCTGCGCGGGCAAGCGTGCGCGCGCGCAGGACTTTGCGAGATCAGCTTCGAGGAGGTCGGAAGGGGGACTGCCGCCGCGGTAGGAGAGGACCTGGTCTGCGGGAATGGCGATCTTGCTCGCGATGATGGCGAGGCTCCCGAATACGGCGGGGCGAACGTCGCCGAGGGCGAGAGCTCCGCCGATGCAGCAGAGACCCATCCCGCACTTGTAGCCGTCCTTATGGGGAGTCGAGCCCTTCATGTCGTCCGGACAGCACTCGTCCATCGACATGTCGCCGTGATCCGCCATGTGCATGGCGGTCTGCATCTCGTCCGACGACATCGCGCGGCCGGCGGCGGACGCGCCGAGCGGCAGCATCGCCAGCGACATGGCGATCGCGAATGCCAGAATGGTACGGACGAGCCGCATCGATTTCTAATTACCTCTCGGGCCGCAGTGCGGCTTGACTAACATATTCCGGCACCGGGCGCAGTCTTTGATCCCGCTCAAGCATTCGTGACCCCTGCCCGGTTATCTATCCACCCGGCCGACGACTTCCATCAGTTCCGCGATCTTGCGGCGCTGATCCGCCTTGTCGCCGCTGTGGATGGCGTGTTCCACGCAGTGGGCCACGTGATCCTTAAGGATTTCTTCCTCCACCCGCCTGAGAGCGGAACGGACCGCCGAGATCTGCGTGACGATATCGATGCAGTACCGATCCTCGTCGACCATCTTCGCGAGCCCGCGAACCTGGCCTTCGATGCGGTTCAGACGTTTCTGGCAGGAAGCCTTGATATCGGTTCTCATGCTCCTAATATACCCCCTAGGGTACTTTCCGCAAGATGGAGTCGCAGATGGACGCGCAGCACAGCCAAAAGTCCGGGGAGAACCGCGGAAGCTGCTGCTGCAGCCCGCCTTCAGGAGCCGCCGACCACTCCGGACACGCTCATCACCACCATGATGCTGCCGCTGGTACCGCCGTGGATCCCGTCTGCGGAATGAAGGTCGACCCGGCGACCGCTCGTCACAAGGTCAAGCACGGCGGCCAAACCTACTATTTCTGCTCGGACCGCTGCCGCACGAAGTTCGAGGCCGACCCCGCCAAGTACGTCCATGGAAAGGCGCAGCAGGCGCCGCCGGCCAACGTGCCGGAAGGCACGATCTACACCTGCCCCATGCATCCGCAGATCCGCCAGGTCGGGCCCGGCAATTGTCCGATCTGCGGCATGGCGCTCGAGCTCCGAGGTCGCGACCGCGAACACCGGGCCCAATCCGGAGTTGATCGACATGACCCGCCGCTTCTGGGTGGGTCTCGCGCTTTCCGTTCCCGTTGTCGCCTTGGAGATGGGCGGTCACCTCATCGGCGGTCATGGCTGGATCGACCAAACCCTATCCAATTGGATCCAGTTGGTCCTCGCCACGCCGGTCGTGATCTGGGCGGGCTGGCCCTTCTTCGTCCGCGGCTGGCAATCGGTCCTGACGCGCAATCTGAACATGTTCACGCTGATCGCGATGGGCACCGGCGTCGCCTGGGTCTACAGCGTCGTCGCCACCGTCGTTCCCGGCGTCTTCCCGTCCACCTTCCGAGGCCACGACGGGGCCGTGGCCGTCTACTTCGAAGCAGCCGCCGTCATCACTGTGCTCGTCCTGCTGGGCCAGGTCCTTGAACTACGGGCGCGCGAGGCGACCTCCGGGGCGATCAAGGCCCTGCTCGATCTGGCGCCGAAGACCGCACGCCGCATCCGTGACGACGGCGCCGACGAGGAAGTCGAGATCTCGTCCCTGCAGGTCGGCGATCGGCTTCGCGTCCGCCCCGGAGAGAAAGTGCCCGTCGACGGCGAGATCGTCGAGGGGCGCTCCTCGCTCGACGAGTCGATGGTGACCGGCGAGATCCATGCCGGTCAGCAAGGATGTCGGCGGCAAGGTCATCGCGGGCACGCTCAACCGCTCCGGGGGCTTCGTCATGCGCGCCGAGAAGGTCGGCGCCGACACCATGCTGTCCCAGATCGTGCAGATGGTCGCGCAGGCGCAGCGCTCGCGCGCGCCGATCCAGCGCCTGGCCGATCAGGTCGCCGGCTGGTTCGTGCCCGCCGTCATCGTGATCGCGATCGTGGCGTTCGCCGCCTGGGCGGTCTACGGTCCGGAGCCCCGGCTTGCGTTCGGCCTCGTCGCCGCCGTCAGCGTCCTCATCATCGCATGTCCCTGCGCCCTAGGACTCGCCACCCCAATGTCGATCATGGTCGGCGTCGGGCGCGGCGCCCAGGCTGGCGTGCTCATCAAGAACGCCGAAGCGCTTGAGCGCATGGAGCGGATCGACACGCTGGTCGTCGACAAGACGGGCACGCTGACCGAAGGCAAGCCCAAGGTCGTGGCCGTCAAGCCTGCAGAGAGCTTCACGGACGCCGAGGTGCTGCGGCTCGCCGCCAGCGTCGAACGAGCCAGCGAGCACCCGCTCGCCGACGCGATCGTTAATGAGGCCAAGTACAAGGGTATTCAGACGACCGACGTCCAGGACTTCGACTCGCCGGTCGGCAAGGGAGCGCTCGGGACGGTCGAGGGCAAGAAGGTGCTGCTCGGCAACGCTGCCTTCATGCGGTCGCAAGGGGTGGACACCTCCGTCATGGAATCCGAGGCCGAACGCCAGCGCGGCGAAGGCGCCACCGTCATCAACATGGCGGTGGACGGCAAGCTCGCCGGCATCCTGGCGATCGCCGATCCCGTAAAGCAGTCCACGCCCGAGGCGCTGCGCGACCTCGCGGCGGATGGCGTCAAGGTCATCATGCTCACGGGAGACAACCGGACCACGGCCCAGGCGGTCGGGCGCAGGCTCGGCATCGCCGACGTGGAAGCGGAAGTGCTACCGGATCAGAAGAGCGCGGTCGTCGCCAAGCTGCAGAAGCAGGGGCGGGTCGTCGCGATGGCGGGCGACGGCGTGAACGACGCGCCGGCGCTGGCCGCCGCTGAAGTCGGCATCGCGATGGGGACCGGGACCGACGTTGCGATGGAAAGCGCGGGCGTCACCCTGCTCAAGGGCGACCTCACCGGCATAGTCCGCGCCCGGCGGCTGTCGCAGGCGACGATGAGCAACATCCGGCAAAACCTGTTCTTTGCCTTCGCCTACAACGCGGCTGGGATTCCGATCGCGGCCGGCGTGCTCTATCCGACGCTCGGCCTTCTGCTGTCGCCGATCGTGGCCGCGGCCGCAATGGCGCTCTCTTCGGTCAGCGTGGTGGGCAATGCATTGCGATTGCGGACCGCGAAGATCTAGGCTGATCGTCGACCAGATCGGACTGAATGCCTTTTCAGTCGCGTGGCGGACCTACAAGTGCGCTCGGAGAGAAGATTAGCGCGAAGAAGCGGTCCCGCCGATAGCGCGTGCGGGACCTACTCTTGGCGGGTCTCCAGCCAGAACCTAGCTGAGGAGTAATAAACGTCGTTGCCCAATGCGTACAACCCGTACCTGACGCGACGGTTAATTCTTAGGCTGACGAATGGAAGCGCAAAGCTACTCGCCACGCGATATCTTCGCCGTCCCCTGCCGAATTTCGTCCTGATGGCTCTTCAGCCACTCAATTATGGCTTCTTCCGCGAGCTCATATGACGGCTTCCCCTTCGCGAGCGCTGCGAGCTTGAGTTGCCGGATCACGCTCGGGAGCATGTAGATCAAGAGTTGGCTTCTCTTGTCCTTTCTCACTCGCGCCTTGGACACCTTCTTCTTCGGCTCGCGCACCACATGCTCCCCTAGGTCAGATAGCTGACCATCTAGACCCTTTTAGCATCGCGCTGAGTCCGGCGGAAGTGCTGATTTTCGGAAAAACCCAAGATATCCACATCCTAGGAAACAATGGCTCCCTGGGTTCGGATAGTCTGCTATCTCCGCTAGATAGCTAACTATCTTGACTCTCGCGTAGCACCCTGCTCTCTTTGGGGCCGCGGACCGGATGAGGCCTGGCGATCGACCTCTTCCGGTGAAGTCGGAGACTATTCGTGTCGCGGACAAAAGCCGGTTCTCGTCGCTACCCAACGATCGATCTGCTTTCGGCCAGCGGTCGAGTACTGCTCGGCTGCGGAAATGAAAGGAGCTGTCAGCGACTTGCGGTCCAACTGGCCCTGGATCCGGGGGTCCGCTCCCTGAGCTTTGTCGGCTCCCTCCCCTCGCCGGCGAGGATATTGACGTTCGGATGTTGGTGGCTGAGCACGACGACGGGTGCATCGCGTATGACATCGTGGACGAGCGCGATGACCGCGACATTGATACTGAGGGGCTCCTGCTGATCGCGCTTGATCAGCACGGCGTCACGCTACGCGCCACGGACTCTCTTTCGATCTGTGCGCAGCCCTTCGCCCGCAATTGCGAGCGCATTTGGGAATACCGCGCGCTCGATGTCGACCATCGCCTGCGAGCGAGGATTGAGCGGGCTCTAGGGAGAGAGCGTCTTAGCGTACGCGAATTGGGTCAAATCGTTGGTGAAGCGGACATCGTGCCGATTGTCTGCAACCTAATCTGCTCTCGGATTCTCTACTGCGATTTGTCAGCTTCGCTCGATCTCGACGCCTGGGTAGCTCGCCGCCCTGATCGAGCGATCGGACGCTCCTTGATGAGCCCCAAGACGGCGGGACCGACGAAACTGAAACCGGGAGGTGCGACATGACTAGCTGGCAAGGACTACTTATCGAGAAATATCCCACTCTTTTCGTCCGGCCCTTCCGCGGAGTCCCTTTCGCGCCGGGATATCCCCGCTGCGCTCCAGGTTGGCAGGACGTAGTGACACGCCTTGTTGAGCGAGTGGCAGCCGCAGCAAACGACGGCTCTGTCTATTTCACGCAGATGGTCTGCGAAAACGGTGTATTGCGCACCCATTGGAGTAGCAGATCCGAAATCCCGCAACGACTGGCTCTCAAAATCGAGGAAGCTATTGGCCTCGCTGAGGCTCGCTCCGCAAGCGCGTGCATCGATTGCGGTGCCGAGGGTCGATTGTTCGCTACCGACTTCGTACTCGCACCGCTCTGCAGGCTCCACCAGCGGGGCACGACCGTTCCCATCGTCGCGGGTCGCGACGTCTATCTGCGGCGAGGCGTCGTGAGGCAGCGCCATGTTCTCGTTCGTTCCCGATACGACTGGGAAACAGATGCCTTCCTTGATCTACCTATCCCGGTAGGTCCAAAGGCGAAAGCGCCTCACGGATGACATGCAGGACTGAACTGCAAGGGATACCGCCCCTGAGATCTTGTCTCGCGTGGGAAAAAGGATGACTTCGATCTCTGCCTCAGGTCGACATCTAGAAGGACGAGATGGACGACGAGATCACTCCGGCACCGCACGACTACGGTTTTGACTCGACCAACCTACGATCGGACATGAGCCATGCGCTTCGACCAGATAGTCCGCGGCCGATCTGCCGATTTCCTTTCGCCAAAGGCCTCACGACCGATTCCGCACGCTTGCGGGATCGTCAGGGACGCCTTGGTGCAGGCAACGTTGGACCCCGAAATTCTTGAGATCGACTTCATCGGGACGGCAGGGACCGAAGCGCGGCCGATAGATATTCAGGTTATCACCTTCCGGACAATTGCCGGCTGGCGGTATCTGGACATCGAGGTTGCCCGGCCGTTGCGGTCGCTTGGGGACGCTGATGCCTTTGACCGGGAACTTCGCGCGCGCGGCTTGGCGCCCTACACATTGAAGGGAGCGGATATTCTCAAGGAGCCCCGCTTCTCGACGGCTCGCGCGATTTGGACATACCGACGATTTTCGGTCGCGCCGGACATGCGACACCGGCTCCTGGTGGCCCTGGCGGAGGACGGGCCGACGTCGCTCCATCATCTCTGCAGTTCCGTTCCCGGGCCGCTCGATCCGTTTGCGTCGGTGCTATCGCTCGCATGCCGCAACGAGGTCGAGATCGACATTTCGACGCCGCTGAGCCCGTCGACGACCGTGAGTTCTCGCTCATGACCGGAGGATTCTCCAAACTGCGGCACGGTTTGTTACCCGCTTCGGAAGACGATCCGGAGGTCACCGACCTGGAGGCAACGATCGAAGATCCGCCGGATGATGTTGCCGGTCGCGACACCGATCGACCTGACGCGCGGCTGGATGCGAAAAAGGTTCGCGGCACCATCGTTGCCGAGGCCTTTCGGCGGGCCGCCCCTCCGTCGCTTAGGCGAGCCATTGCGGCGGGGCGCCCGGTCGCGAGCGTCATTCAGGTCCCCTCCTCGGCATGGATGAAGGCGGTCGACGAATATCTAACTGAGGCCCGCGTGAAGACTATTGCACGTGACGGCTCGAGCAAGTCGATCGACGTCAGTCACGTCGGAAACGAAGAGGTCGCGAAGTGTCTGGTCGCCGGACGCAGCGTCGTTGGGATATCGACCGATCCGCAGCGTTTCTTGCCGACCACCCTACTGCTGTCGGCCGACGTCACCGTGAAGTTGGCTTCGCTCGACACCAAGTCGGTCCGCGTCCTCCTCAGGACTCTGCTGCCCTCGGCGGGACGCATAGCGAGTAGACGCATCGCCGACACATCGGGTCTCGACCTAAACGATCTGGTTTCCATCTTCAGGAGCGGCTCGACGGCTTCCGGTGCGTTGGATCGGCTTGCAACCCTCGCGATGCGCCGGCGGCAGAGTTCGCCCCATGTCGAAGGCGCGCCGATTCTCTCTGACGCGATCGAGTTCGGCGGTGCCGCCCGAATTTTTGGCCTGAACTTCGTGAAGGATGTCCAAGATTGGAGACGAGGATCCATACAGTGGGCGGAAGCGGACCACGGCGCGATTCTGCATTCAGAGCCGGGCCACGGGAAAAATTTTTCGTAAATTCTCTCGCCTTGGCGGCAGGCACCGGCCTCGTCGTCGCGAAGATATCAGATTTCTTTGCCGAACGTGAAGGTCACTTAGGAGATGTCGTCAAGTCTCTCAAGGCAGTGTTCAGCAAGGCTCGAGCGGAAGCGGCTCGCTTTGGACCGTCGGGGCAGCGCGGATGTCTTTTGGCATTCGACGAATTGGATGAACTGCCATCTAGAAACCGGATGTCGCGGCACAACAGCGACTTTTTTCGGTCGTCGTAGGAGAGATGTTGACGAGTTTGGATTCCGTCATGTCCGACAATGAGAGCAACGTCGGGCTGTGCGTGTTAGGAATGACCAACCGGCTCGACGCCATCGATCCCGCACTCCTGCGTCCCGGGCGCTTCGAGCGCACGATCGAGATTCCTCGTCCCGACGCGGCAGGCCTGGCCAACGTCCTGCAATATCATCTTCGCGGGACGCCTCTCGAAGGAGTGGATCTGTCATCCGCGGCCCGTCTGCTCGAAGGCATCTCCCCGGCCGAAGCTATGGAAGTCGCAAGAGCGGCGAGGCGGGCCGCAAGGCGTGCCGGCCGGCCTCTCAACGTCGACGACCTCGTCAGGGAAGGTAGCGGGCCGGCACTTCCCCAGACGGTCTTGCGTCGGGTGGCGGTACATGAGGCGGGCCACGTGGTCGCCAGCATCGCGACCGGGGGCAAACCTCTCAGCGCCAGGATTCTCAACCGGGGACAGATCGGTGGCGACGCCCGCCTGAATTTCGAGGAGAGCCATGTGTGGACGCTCGATCGTCTGGAGAACCATATCATCTTTCTGCTCGGGGGCTGATTGCAGAGAAAGTGATCCTTGGTTCGGCTTCCACGGGGCCGGTGGCACTCAGTTCAGCGACCTAGCGATCTGCACGTCGCTCCTCGCTGCCGCCTTTACGTCCACGCCCCTGCTCGGTGGGCTCGTTTACCGCTGCGCCGATCGCGAAGCGCTGGCAATGGTCGGTAAAGATACGGGGCTCGCCAAGCAGGTCGACGACCGACTGAAAATGCTCGAGCGGCGAGCGACCGGGATAGTCACGAGGCACGCGGCCGCCGTCGTCCGGATCGCGGACGCTCTGGTAGCCAGACGTTACGTAAGCGGCGACGAAGCGAGGGATCTCTTCCGGGGTCGAGCGCCCGTCCGCCAACCAGTCGCTGCCGCCGCGACCAATAAGCCGAGGAATACCCGATGATCCGCATTCATATCGAACTTCTGCCGGGAGGCTCGACACATCTTCGGCGCTCCATCGCGAGCATCCGAATCTCCAATTTGAGCGATCTGGCCGACCGATCCGATTACGGCATCGACGTGCTGGAGACTGCCAACCCGCTTGCAGGGACCCCGCCGCGGCTCGCCAGCACCAAGGTGTTCGACCACTACCGTCGGCAATCGATCTGGGCGTTGCTGGCCAAGGTGGTGGATGCCATCGAAAGTGCCGATTTCGTGGAGCTCTGAATGAAGATCCGGTCGCCCACGACGTCGCCATTTGCTCCGGAAAGCTCGGCCTGGTTGGACGGCTTGAGGGATGCGGATGCTTCGGCGTCGACGATGGACTGTTATTCGCGGGACATTCGGGATCTTGCGGCTGCGCTCGGCTCCGACCAGGTAGCCGCGATCGCGCGGATCGACCAGTCGGTCATCGACGGCATCGCGACCACCTGGGCTGCGACCGGGACGGCGCAGTCCACCATCTTTAGACGCTTCTCCGCGTTGCGAAGTTTTGGCCGCTTTCTCAGCCTGGAGCGTTCCTACGATTGCTCGAAGCTGTTGAGCTGCCGCTTCCCACCGTGCGGCAGGGTCCGCCGCGCGGCCGTCGGCAACGACGTCATCGAGATCATGCTCGCGGTGTCGCCGAGCGATCGCGATGAGTCATGGACACACGCGCGCGATCACGCTGCGCTTCGCTTGGCTGCATCATCCGGAGTCACGACGGCCGAGCTGGTCGCGTTGAACCAAGGCGCCTACAACCCGCGGCTATCGACGGTCAGGGTAACCGGCTCCCACCTGAACGGGCGGCCCGGCATCGTTTCGCCGGACGCCAAAGAGTGGCTGGAGCGCTATCTGCGAGCACAGCCCTTCCAGCTTCCGCCGAGCGCACCGTTGTTCGTTACGGCGCGGGGCACCCGCTTCAGCGCGAGATCGCTTCAACTGGCTTGCCGCCGGCTGCGACAGGCGAACGGAGTCAGTCCGGACGCCGTGCCCACGTCATTGCGCAACGCGCTCGCCGCGAACCTGGTCCGCTCCGGTGCCGCACCCGAAGTCGTGGCAAAGACCTTGGGCATCGGCGTCGCCGCAGCGTGGCGCTACTTCGACGCGCCGGAGACGCTGTGATGTGCGCAACGGCACGAATTCAGGAAAAACGCAAGAGCGCAAAATCTGGCGACAAGCGTAGAGCCGTCCTGAGAATTTCTAGGAAATGCACCGAAACGGCTCGAAGAAATCCACGGGATTCATTTCGCTAGGATTCCGGAAGGCCGATGGTATTCAATGAGATACGCCGCAGCGGCGACACCACGGGGACATTGGAATGGCCTAGTACAACGGAATATGCGCGACCGGAGCGGACTCCGGTCGCGCGGGTATCGAAGGATCTCCGGAGCACGCCCGCAAAGCCGTTCCGAGAGATCCAAGTCCACAAATCCCGGACGAAAGTCCGGCATCGCTCGGCAGTAACGACCAAGAAGAACTCTTGGACGACAGGAGAATCGCACGTCCGATTCCAAGTCGCAAGCCCTTCTTGAATCCTTCCCGCCGAACAAGAATCCCGCAGCATATCGCTGCGCGAGTCGTTCAGTTAGGGCAAGAAAGGTCGGCGACATGGCGCGTCCCATCCATCCCAATCTCTCCCCGGTCGTCGAGCGCGTATTCAGCGCCATCGATCGCACGTTCGGAATCCCGGAGCGCATCTACTACGACAACTCGAACGAAGTCTGCAGCCTCGGCACTCTGGACGCATTTCTCCGAGCGCACGTCGATCTCATCTACGGAGAGCTGCGCCAGCACCCGGGCAAGGACACCGATGCCTAAGAAGATCGAGCGCGTCTGGACCGTCCTCTGCGACGGCGTCGAGGTCTTCCGGCTCGAAGCCAATGAGGCGACGCGCCGCGTGATCACTGGCCGTCGCAACCACGTGGTCGGCGGTCACTATTCGATGAAGATGAACGGGCACATCGTCCACGAAGGCGGCATCGAAGAGCGCTTCGTTCGGGTCTGCGACTACGTGCTCGGCGTCAAGCGGATCTGGGCTCAGCCGGAGACGATCCGGATGAACATCTTTGCCGAGTTCGAAAACGAGATCTACACGCCCGATTACCTCGTCGAGCACGACACCGGCTTTGTCCGCTACGAAATCAAGGAGTGGCGCGAACTCCGTCCGCCGTGGCCGACCGCCGGCGACGAAAAAGCGCAGAAGCGCTGGGATGATGCGGTCCTGCTCCGGGAGCGTCTCCGTCGCATCCGCGAGGCTTACCGGCGGGCGGGCCTTCCTTTCCGCGTCATCACGGAGCGTGGTATCGGCATGCGTTGGGGAGACCGCGATGTCGTCGACGAGATCGCGGCCAACGACCGCTGGGACATCGAGCCGGAGGAGCTCGACCGGCTCGTCACGGCCCTCAACGAGGCCGGCGGTTCCCTGCCCCTGTCGCGTTGCCTGGCCCTCTTCGAGGAGGCGCCGCATCCGCGCGGTATCGTGCTGTCGCGCATCCCGGAGCGCATCGTCTACATCGACCTGTTCGCCCCGATCGGACCCGAGACGATCGTCTACAAGGGAGCGGTCTCATGCTGAAGATTCTAGATGCGAGCGAGGCCGCCGCCTTGGCCGCGCCCGTGGACGAGGAGCCGCTTCCCACTATCGACTACCTTCTATTCGACAACCTGACGCCCAACCAGGCTGTTCTCATCGACAGCAAACCTCACCAGTTCTTCAAGAAGATGGAGGGCGAAGGCCCCCACCTCTTCATCAACCACCATACCGGCGAGATCGCGCGCTTAACAACGACGCGGCTGATCGAGCTGTTCCAAGAGGGGCGCTATTACAACCCTCTCCGCAAGCCGCCTTTGGTCGACGAGAAGAAGGCAATCGACGAAACACGCGCGTTGATCGGCAAAATTTACCACACTCTCAACGCCAAGCCGCGTGGACGAGCGGCCGTGATCTGGCGTTACGTGGGCGCGTTCATCAACGAGATGCTCATCGCGCCGCCGGGACAGCCGTTCTATCAGAACCGCGCCAACGCTGAAGCGATCATCAAGCAGGTGGACGCCGCGATCGATCTCGAGAACCAGAAACGGCCTGAAGGAAAACAGACCAAGAAGCCCAAGAAGTGTTCGCGAACGATGCTTCGTTGGGTCGCCGCCGAACTGCTGCATGGCATGCAGGAAGCCACCTTCGTCCACAAGAACGCAGTCAAGGCTCGCGGGCAGAAGCTGCCCAAGGAAGTGTTTTCGATCATCTCGGCCACCATTCGCTACCTAGTCGAAATCTCGGCCGAGTTCGGCCCGACCAAGATCCAAATGGTCGCGAACCAAAGGATCGATGAGCGCAACGCGGAGATCCGTATCCGCAACGAAGAGATCAAGAAGCTCATCGAGAACGGCGAACTTCCGGAAAGGCCGCTGCTCGAGGAACTTCCGACAGTTGGGTTGACCACGGTACAGGTTCAGTACCGGCGCTTCGACGCGTGGATCCGGCTCGCAAAGGAGCAAGGCGCACAGTCTGCAGACCTCCAGTTCGGAGGTCAGGGAAGCTTCGAGCGACCGAAGCGCATTCTGGATCTCGTCGAGTACGACCACCACCAGTTCGACTTCATGGGCATCTTGGGCGAGACCCCGTTAGGTCGCGCCTGGTCAAAGGCCGGGATCGATAGGTTCTGGATTTGCCTCGGTTTGGATACATACAGCGGGTACCCGGTCGGATTCTTCCCGTCGTTCGAACCTGGAGGGCTCCACCCAGCACTGGCCGCGATTGATCACGGGATCAAGGTCAAAACCTACGTCGACAAGCGATTTCCGCAGATACGAGGTTCTCTGCTGAGCTACGGCAAGCCAAGAAAGATCCGGTACGACAACGGCAAGGAGTTTGTTTCAGAACAGATGGCGCTGGCGTTGGCCCGCGTCAGGATCGGGTTCGAGATGGCGGTGCCGCACCAGCCGGACACCAAACCTTTTGTTGAGAGGTTTTTCGGAACGCTCGAGTCGGATTTCGTTTCGTGGCTCAAGGGATCGACCGGATCCAGCCCGCAGAACCGTGGAGCGCGCAAGCCTCTGCTCGAAGCGTGCATCACCATCGACGACTTCATCATGCTGTTTCACCTGTGGCTGATCGAGGTCTACGCTCGGCGCAAGCAGGAAGGAATGGATTGGGATACTCCCGAAGAGCGGTGGCTCCGCGGAGCGTCGAGCGATTCGAGCCGGCCGCAGCCGCTCACCGCGGACGAGGCGAAGAAGTGGGACCTGATCCCTAGTCTGGAGTTGAAGCTCACGGCCGGGAAGGACGGCATTCTGTGGAACAATCTGGTCTATCAGTCCACTCAGCTACAGGCGATGCGGGCCCGGTCGGGCAGCATGGGAAAGAGAAAGCGTACGAACACGCCGGTTACTGTGCGCATCCCGCTGACGAACGTGGGGCGCTGCGTGGTGATTGATCATACCAGCCGCTTTCCTGGCAACGAACACCTTCCCGAGGAGTTCGTGGTGATGTCGACCGACGAGGAGGCGCATGGACTCTCGAAATTCCAATGGGAAGCGCTGAGCAAGGTGCGTCGTGAGAAGAAGCACGCTCCCACGGACCATCCCTCCCACGAAGTCGGATTCAACCATCTTCTCCTTGAGGCGCTGAAGGCGATGGGCATGGTGCCGCCCGGCGAGCGGCCTCCGCCCAAAGCCGTACTCTCGAAGGGGTACTATCCCCGCATCGCAGGTGTGCTCGGTCGCGGTGCCGAGGAGCATGCGCTCGCCGTCACCGATGAGCTGATCGACAAGACCGGAGTTTTGAAGCCTGCCCCTGAAACGCCGTCGGCCTCTGCTGCCGTCCCGCCCACAGCGGAAGCGGGCTCTCTTGCATCCCCTCCGGCGCCTCGGAAGAAGCTGCGTTTCGCCGTGGACGCGCCGCTGAACCGGCCTGAATAGGTATAGGAGGCCGCAAGCCCATGTCGGAGCTGGAAGACATTCTGAATTCGCCGCTTGTAGTGAGCAAGCTCGACAAGATCAGAGGCATCTTCGTCAGGCACACCAAGGCGGAGGAAGCGAGGCAAATGTTGCTGCTGTCGGTCTCCTTCGCCAAGCGACTGCGCGAGAGCTCGAGCACCTACCTGATCGGCTGGTCGCGCTGCGGAAAGAGCGAGATCATAAAGAGGTTGTTGCAGGATCAAACCGGGCAGATCGTCTCGAAGAAGAAAATACAGCTTTTGACGGGCAACGGAAAGCGCTTCCTTTACATCGATCTGATCGGTGGAGCAACGCCGCGAATCTTGGCGCGTCAGGTCAATTTTCAGATTTTCAACGACCGCAAAAGCCTGGGTTTCGGGGAAGAGTTGGGCACAGGCGCGCTTATCGAAAACCTCAATGAGCTGGAGGTGGACGGCATCATTCTCGACGAAGCGCAAAATCTCGCGGAAGACGGCGTCAAGAAGCTGGCGAGATTCATTCTCGCGATCGAGAACGAATGCAACGCCCCCTATTCGTCGTGGGACCGCCAGCGTTGGCGGCCATGATGACGAAGGTCGATGCTATGAGCCAACGGTCCGGGGGTATCAAGATGCTCAGGCCGTTCGGCTTCGCCGACGACGAGCAACGGGAGGTCCACGCCGCCTTCGTCGCGGCTTTCTCCGACCAGCTTCCCTTCGAAACGAACTGGTTCAAAGAAAACGAAGACGACCATCATATGTTGCGCGCCACGTTCTACGCTCAGCGCGGCCGACCTGGCAGGCATTCGCTTCTTGTCGAGGCGGCCGTTCCCCATGCCTTCATCAGGACGAAGGGTTCCGAGCCCAGGGAGCTGACGAAGGAAGATATCGCCGCCGGCTTTGATCGAGTGTTTCTCGACCAAGAGATGATGCACGGGCGTAACCCGTTCCGCCCGGAGGATTACCTCGCGCTTCCCAAATTTCCTTTGAGCGTCGAGCAAGAAAATATCAAAGAATAGACGGCAATGATTCCGAACACTCCTTGGCTCAAGACGGTCCCGCAATTCGACGACGAGGCTATTGCGTCGGTTGCCGTGCGTCTGGCTCCGATGGGACGGATTGACTCGGACAAGCTGCTCCGACTTCATCTTGACATGCGTTGGGAGTCGGTCTCGGCCATCGCCGGCAAACCCGAGGCGATCGCCGAACTGGCGGCCCTAGGTTCGTTCGATCTCCAAAGGCTTTCGATGGGAGCCTGGAAACTGTTCAAAGATCGCGTCGAATTCCTTGGTCGCGAACTGCCCGTGGGTTGGTTCTTGCCAGAGCGTCGTAGGGTCGCCCCTGCTCGCTTGGCAGCGGACGGCAAAGATGCGCGCATCAGAAACCTGTGGCTCGTCTCGGCCGTTCCATGCGACGTCGAGAGCGGTGAAGTGCTGCTCGACAGATGCCCTTCGTGCATCAACCTGTTGGGCTGGAGAAATCTGACCAACGTATGGTCATGCCAGATCTGCGGCTTCGACATGCGGACTGCGACGCCAAAGGCCTGTCCGCATGAAATCGTCGCGACAGCTAAGGAGCTGGCCGCCTACATCTTTAACCGCAAGGTTAGGTTGCCGGCTCCTCTCGGCGACCTTTCGTCGGTGGACATTCTCAAGCTCAGCGGATGGATGGCTTACTTTAGAGCTATTCCTCGGGAGCTCTTCCTCGGCATCACCGTGAAAAACGCCGCCGCGGGATTTTCGCAACTCAAGCGATGGCCTTGCTCGTTCGATGAGGTTGTCCTCGACCTCCTTGGCGCCTCGACCACTGCCGACCTGGCTGTCGGCGATACGATCTCGCGCCATAAGGCCGCCGCAGGGATCATGGCCGCCATCGACCGCCTGCCTTCGCTCAACGCCCGCGAAATCCTGAAGTCACGCCTTTTGGAACTTCTGGACCTCGGTCAGGGCTTCACCGAAGCCTTCCGCTACGTAACGGAACCGGTTCTGCCGCTCGGGCTCGCTATTTCGGGGCTGGACCGCCGACGATCGAGTAAAGCCGCTCAAGCCAAGACCGAGCAAGGTCCAATCCCATCGGATTGAAAACGTAAACTTTGCCCTCGCGCGTCTCTTTCTCCGCGACCAGCCCGATGGTGTGTAGGATCTCCATCACCTCGACGATGCGGGCGGTGGAGGTGTCCAAGACAAGCAGCAGATCCCCGCGCGAGCAAGGACCTTGGGCCAAGGTTTCGAGGATCTTGCGGGTATTGATGTTGGCGAGGGCCTGGAACACCCGCGTGAGAAAAAGCTGGTTGTTGGGATCGTCGGGGTCGAACATGCCAAACCTCTGTCGGTTAGCACGCCATGGCTCCGGAGCGCGCTGCGGCTTTGTGGGATCGCGCTTCTAACCCGACCCCAAAACACCGTAGAGTCAACGGAACGGCCATCCGAGAGTGGGGAAAACTCCGCCTATAGCATCGACCGCTGCTTCAGCAGTGCCAAAATAGAGTTTCAGAATTGACGGCAGTGCCAAATTTGGGTCTCGAGTGCCAAATTCTGGCAACGGCATGAAGAAAAGATCGAACAAAAGTAAGCACTTAGTGTGTGGACAATTGAGCTTCAGTGCTAAAATCTAACGCGGATTACACTGATCTGCTCGGCGTTATCCCGAGCCCCGCTCCCGGGCTCAGAGCCTGCCAACCAGCCGCGGCAGCGGCCTGGTTGGCTTCAACAATGTTGGGTGGTTGTTCGTTGTGCAGGAAGCCATCGGCGTTACCGACGGCGGGCATTTCACGAGCGACGGGCGTGGCGGCGCGGGGCCTGCGACGCCACGGCGTCGGCGTGGTTCGGAGCGGCTTGCTTCTGAGCGTCCGTCAAACGGCAGCGCGTATCGGTCCGCCCTCGCCAATCACCGGGACCGGTGGCAATGCCATCAGGGCCGGCTTGGCAAAATAATACCCCTGAAACAGCGATATTCCGGCAGCGCGTAGAACCGTCAGTTCCTGCTCGCTCTCAACACCTTCCGCCAGCACCGCGATATCGAGCGTGCGTGCTATGCCGACCAGACCCGCGATGATTGCCTGCTTGGCTCTGCTGAGGTGAATGTCGCGCAGGAGCTCCATGTCGATCTTGATCAGGTCCGGCTGCAACCGGGCCAGAAGCCCCAGGCCGGCATATCCGGCGCCGAAATCGTCGAGCGCGGTCCAGAAGCCGAACCTGCGATAGGTCTCGACGATCCTCTGCACGTGCGCGGGATCAGTGATCCTCTCGTTTTCAGTAAACTCGAACATGAGATTGCGACGAGGGAACTCGGCCCGCTTTGCCGCAGCGAGGGATTTCTGAATGCAGGCGCTCGGCTCATACACGGCGTTGGGCATGAAGTTGATGGACAATCGCAGATCCCTCCCCGCGAACAAGGCGCCGGCGGTCTCGATCGCCATCACCCGCGAAGCCTGGTCAAATTTGTAGCGCATATCGTCGGTAATCTGACTGAGAATGGAATGCGCTCCCTCGCCGTTCGCTCCCCTCACGAGCGCCTCATACCCCCAGACCTGCTGTGTGTTCAGATCGACGATCGGCTGAAATGCCATCTTGAATTCGAAGGGAAGCCGAATGTCCTCGTGGCATCCGGCGCATGGGGTATTCATCTGCGTTCTCAAACCTTGCACCAACAAGAATGGTCGCACGGTAGGTCAGGATACGTTGCTGCGTCGTAAACATCGCCGGGGCCCTCAGCTCCGCGCGCCGGTTCCCGATCGTGTTTCGGCAACTTATCCCTGAGGGCTCGTGGGACGGTAACTGACGCTAACGGCCAGGCAACCGGCCGCCGTCCACACCTCATCCACACCAAATCGGGAAATCCGCCATCACCACGACGATGCGGATGCCGGATGCGATAAGCTCCGCTGATTCGATCGACTCGACCGATGAAGGTGCGCTCAATGTCGGCTTTCCGTTTCGTGCATGCGGCCGATATCCACCTGGACTCGCCGCTACGGTCTCTCGCCTTGCGAAGTCCGGATATCGCCGAGCTCATCGGCAATGCCAGCCGTCAGGTCTTCGTCCGCATCGTCGACCTTTGTCTCGATGAACGCGTGGATGCGCTTCTGCTCGCCGGCGACCTCTACGACGGCGATCAGACCTCGATGAAGACGGCGCGGTTCCTGACCGAGCAACTGCGCCGCCTGCATGCCGGCGGTGTCCGCGTCTTCATCATTCGTGGAAATCACGATGCCTTATCGAAGATCACCAAGGAACTCGTGCTTCCGGACAACGTGACCGTCTTTGGCGGACGGGCCGACGCCGTCGAGGTGTTGCGAGATCGGGGTGAGCGGCCGATCCTGGTGCATGGGCTCAGCTTCGCGAAGCCACAGGCGCCGGAAAGCCTGCTCGGCAAATACAAGCCGCCCGTCGGGGGCGCGATCAACATCGGGCTCATGCACACCAGCCTGGACGGTGCGCCGGGGCACGACGTATACGCGCCGTGCAGCACGCCCCATCTGGCGGGTTCCGGCTTCAGATACTGGGCGCTCGGACACATCCACAAGCGGTCCACGACTGTGGGAGCCTGCGCCATCGTAATGCCGGGCATACCGCAAGGCCGTGACGTCGGTGAAAGTGGACCAAAGTCGGTCACGCTGGTCAGCGTCCTGGACGACGGGTCGTTGTCGCTCGACGAACGCGTCGTCAGCATGGCCCAATTCGAACGGGTGGCCGTCGACGCGTCCGGACTGTTGGACTGGCGCGAGCTCGCCGCCAGCATCGAGAGTGCGCTCGGGGAAGCCTCCGATCGCTCGAAATCCGATCAACTCGTCGCACGCGTGTCCGTCTCCGGCACGACACCGCTGGCCTGGACCATCCGGCGCGATGCCGATGTTCTCTACACCGAAGCCGCGAGCCGCGCGGAAGCCATCGGCAATGTCTGGATAGAGAAGCTCGAAACCGACTGTCGACGGCCGACACTCGTCGATCCCGCCGACAGCGGCGACCCCGTTGAGGTGCTTCGCCGTACCATGACCGACGAGATCATCGCGTCCGAGGCCTTCCAGGCGCAAGCGCAAATCATCGTCGATAGTCTGCTTGATCAGCTGCCTCCGGAATGCCGGCGTGTCCTCGCGCCGGATGAAACCGGTCTCGCTTTGCTCATCGGGCAACTGTCCGACGAGGGCTCGGAAGAAGTCCTCGCGCGCTTGACAGCGGCCGGTCCGGACGGACTCCGCTGATGCGTATCCGCAAGCTCGCCCTGAGGCGTTACGGCAAATTCACGGATACGGTGCTCGACTTCGGCGCTCGCCTCGCAGATGGCCCGGACATGCACATCGTGTACGGGCCCAACGAAGCCGGCAAATCGACGGTGATGTCGGCCGTCATGGACTTGCTTTACGGCATCCACGTACAGAGCAAGCTCAACTTCCTGCATCCCTACCCGACCATGCGGATTGAGGCGGAGATCGAGCATTCCGCCGGACTGCGCTACGTCTCGCGGATCAAGAAGCCTCAAAATAGCCTGCTGGACGATGCGGATCGCCCCATACCTGAAGCTGTACTGCTCGGCGAGCTGGGAGGACTTGACCGGAATGCCTATCAAACCATGTTCTGCCTCGACGATGAGACGCTGGAGACCGGCGGCGAGAACATCCTTGCCAGCAAGGGTGATCTCGGCACCCTCCTCTTCTCCGCGACCGCGGGCCTCTCGGATCTCAGCGCGCGGCTCACGACCGTACGAGAGGAAGCTGACGGCTTCTTCCGGCTTGGCAAACGCACGGGCATGCTCGCCGATCTCAAGAAAGAGCTCGCGACCTTGAAGGACGAGCGCGACAGGATCGACACGCTCGCATCGGAGTTTTCGCGGCTCGTCGCCGACCGCGACCAGGCGGCCGCGGCCTACGACGAAGCTGTACGCCAGCGCGGACAGACGCAGTCCCGGATTGAAGAGATCGGACGGCTGCTGCACGCCCTTCCCCGGCTCCAGGCGGTTCGCAGGTTGCGCACGGAAATTGAACCGCTTGCGGCTCTGCCGGACGCGCCATCGGTGTGGGCGACCGACCTCCCCGACCTGATGACCCGGCAGACGAAGTTGCAGACCCAGGCGCAGGCGGTCGACGATGAGATCGCAAGACTGGAGCGTACGATCGCGCAATCGGTCGTCAACGAGGCGGCTTGTCGCCTTCAGGACCGCATCCAGGGTCTCATGGACATGCGCGCGCGCTTCGTCACCGCGGAAAAAGATCTGCCTGAACGCAGGCTGTCCTTGGGGCTGGCCGAGCAGACGGTCTCGCGAATCTTGACCCGCATCAACCGGCAGTCGGACCCGGCGCCAATGCGACTGGTTCTATCGACCGAGATGACTGGCCCGCTCCACGATCTGATCGAAAGGCGATCCGGCATCGAAGCGGCGATCATCGGGGCCGAGACGGAGCTTGCAAAGGCTCGTGACGCACTGTCGGATGCCGAGGCCAAGCTCGGGAACGACGGCGGTGCGCTCGACGAATTGGTGGTGCACGCCCTGGGCCTTGCTGTCGGCACGGCCCGCCAGAGCGACGACTCCGCGCGCCTGCGTGCGGCGGACCGAACCCGCCAGGAGCGATCCGAGGAATTTGACGACGCACTTGCCGGACTACATCCCTGGACCGGCGGCAGAGACGCGCTTCTCACGGTCGAGGTTGCCCGCCCGGACCAGTTGCAGGCCTGGACGTCGACCGACGCGAAACTCTCTCAGGACATCGCCCTCCAGCAAAAGGACGTCGATCGCCTCGACGGAGAGGCTCTGCAGCTCCAGCGAAGGAGCGAGGCGCTCGCTTCCATCGCGGGCGCCGTCAGCGACGCGGAGATCGGTGCGGTCAGGTCGGCGCGCGAAGCCGCCTGGGCCGCCCACAAGGACAGGCTGGATGCGACGACGGCTGCGATCTTCGAAGCCGAGATGCGGAAGCTGGATCTCATTTCGGAGCAACGCCTGAGCCATGTCGGCAGCGTGGCAGAACTCAATCAGGCGCTGCTGGATTGTGCCGACATCCGGACACGGCGCGAACATGCCGGGCGCGTGCTCCAGGCGAGTTTGCAACAGCGGGAAGCGCTCGCGGCGGACATCGCTGCGTCGGTTCGTGCCATCGGCGGGGGTCTTGATGAGACCATCGGTCTCGCAGGGCTGAAGCTTTGGCTTCAGAAGCGCGAGCGTGCCATCGAGTTCCGCACGCGCTTGATGGGCGCGGAGCGTGAAGCGCGGCAGGCGCTCACCGACGTCGTAGCCGCGCGAGAGCGGCTCGCGACAGCACTGCGTGCGGCGAGTATCCCTTTTCGAGCGACGCGGACATCCAGACACTATTAGCTGCCGGCCAGGCCGCTCTCGACCGCGAAGCCGTCGCCAGGGCGCTACGGACGTCCGTCGATGAGCGTCGACGCGACCTGACGTCGCGCGAGACGAGACGCGAACAGGTGCGGGCCACGGAATGCGCATGGAGCGCCGCGTGGCGGCAGGCCTGCGCCGCATGCTGGCTGGGCGAGAACGAGAGCCAGCCGACCATCGCGACCGTGAGAGAGACGCTGGAAGCGCTGGCCGAACTGGGGCCCGAACTTGAAAGAATGGCCGGGCTGACCGATCGAATCTCCAAGATGGAGCGTGATCAGATCCAGTTCCGGGCGGAGACCGAAACCCTTGCCGCGGCGATGGGGCTCACTCCGGAGACATCCGATGTTCTCGCGCTATGTCATGCGGTCGTGAGCGGCATCGCCGACGCCACGAAGACCCTGGAACGCCGCCAGGATGCCGAAGCTGCTCTTCTGGCCGAGCGCGACGAGGCTTGCGAGCTCGCCGGGCAACTCGCGCAAGTCCAGGCTCAGGCAAAACGGATGATGGATGTCTTCAAGGTCGACTCATTGACGGAGGTCGACATGTGCCTGCGTCACGTCGCACGCCGGTCTGAACTCATGGCGCGCTTGACCGAAGCGCGCGATGAGATGCTCAAAGCCATCGCGCTTGAGACTTTCGAGGAAGCCGAGGCCATCCTCGACACGCTCGACCGAGCGGCGCTCGAAGCAGAATTGAGCGAAAGAAAGTCGCATTCCGACAACGAAGACGAGCGGACTCGCGATCTGTTTACCGCAAAGACCAAGGCCGACGACCGCATCGCCGCGGTCGGCGGTGACGCCGCGGTCGCGCTCATCGATGCGACGCGGCGGACGGTGCTATTGACGATCGAGGACAGGGCGCGGGCCTACCTCCGGCTCAAGCTCGGAACCGCCGCGGCCGAAAGCGCCTTGCAAGTCTATCGGGACCGGCATCGCAGTTCGATGATGGCTCGTGCATCGGAGGCCTTCTCGCTCATTAGTCGCGGCGCGTATGCCGAACTGGTGACCCACCCCTCGAACGGCAGCGAGCTTCTGATTGCGAAGGCAGCGGACGGAAGTTCGAAGATTGCTTCCGAGCTCTCCAAAGGAACGCGGTTTCAGCTCTATCTGGCGCTGCGCGTCGCGGGTTATCACGAGTTTGCGCGGTCGCATACGCCGGCCCCTTCCTCGCGGACGACATCATGGAGACCTTCGACGATTTCCGCGCCGAGGAGGCCTTCCGGCTGCTGTCTGGAATGGCCACGCAAGGTCAGGTCGTATATTTCACTCATCATCGCCATCTCTGTGAGATTGCCAGGACTGTGGCGCCGGCGGCGGTCATTCACGATCTCCGATCGGAGATACGCATCGCTTCCTAAAGCCTGACCGAACTCACCGCGTCACCAGCCGGTCGCCGTTCGGCTTTGTTGGCGGCCGCATATCGCTCAAGGCCTCAGCCGTGGAAGGCCAGCACGTGATTTGCTGCCTCCAAGTCGAAATGCATCAAGTCTTTCCTTGAACCCGGATTGGCCGACGTCAATCTGCTGGGTGGCAAGACCGCATCCACCCTGCTGCAAATCTGGCCCGGCCGGGTGGCCGTCCCGATCGATGCATCGCCGCGATCGCTGGGGGTGGCAAGCTACCGCAGCGGCAGCAGGTCCAACTGGCGCTGCGCCTTCTTGACGGCGGCCGCGTACCAGCCCTGGCTTGGCGCTTCCCTGGCGAAGCACTTCGTGTAGGCGTCCATGGCCTGGTCTTCGCGGGCGATGTCGCCGCGCGGGTCCTTCTTGTTGACGGGCCGCGCCATCATCTGCTTCCAGACCTTCTCGCAGGCCGGAATTTCAGCTGTCTTTACTGCCTCGCTTGTAGCGAGGAAGAACACCTTGTCGCCCTGAATTGCGACCACGTCGATTTCCGTCGGCGGTCCCTTCAGATCGCCATTGCCGCGCACGCCCAGCACGGCAGCGGCGACACTTGCTGATGCGGGCTTCGTGATCGGAAGCTCGGCGTATTTGGCGAAGGCCGCGTCCTGGATGGCATAATAATAGAAGGTGTCCGACTTGAAGGCCGCGTCGATCTCCTGCGGCATGCCGTCCTCGCGGTGTTCGGCAATCCAGTGCTTGAGCAAACTGGTCGTGGTCACCACGGCCTGCATCTTGTCGCCCTCTGAGGCGAAACCGAGCCCGTCGAGATGGCCAAAGCCGGATCTCGCCCTTGTAGAGCGTGTCGACGTTCGATTTGCCGTCGGCCGGCAGGCCCTTGATCGTGACCGGTCCCACGAGGCCGCGCAGCACGCCTGTCAACTCTCTCAGCGCAGCGGTGTGCTGTTTGAGGGTCTCGTCGTTCTCCGCAGCTTTCGTGAACCTGGCGATGTAGCGATCGCGCAGGTCGAGATAGTGCTGCTCCGGCGTGGCCGCATAAGCGGGTGGGGCGAAGGCGAGCAGGCAGAGCAAGGCGAGCGATCTCATGAAATGTCCGTGGACATCGAGCAATTTCCAGTCTTTGTGCCGCTGTCGGGCGGAAAGGTTCATCCGCGAAGGCCGTGCGGGTGGCTCAGGCCTACGATGCGGGACGCGACGTGGCAAGGCCCGCACTCGACCTGGCCAAATCAGCCTTCAAGAGAGAGAAAACCTGCGCAACGCTCCTGCGGCGTCCATGGCGGCGCACCAGGCGAATACGATGGCGGGGCCGATCATTGTGCCTGGGCCCGGATAGGTGCCGCGGAAGATGGAGGATGAATCGGTCCCGGCTGCGTACAGTCCGGGGAGAATCTTTCCGTCGCGAGACAACACGCGGGCGCAGGAATCCGTGCGCAGGCCGGCGCTGCCGGCAAGGTCCGACGGCCATACGGCGACGGCAAAATACGGTCCCGGGCCGATCCGTCGCAGGCAGGGATTGGGCGCGGTCAGGGGATCGCCATTGAAGCGGTTCAAAGCGCTCGAGTTCACGGCCGAAATCGTCGTCGATGCCGGTTTCGGCATAGCGATTATATCGCTCCACCGTCTCGGCAAGCTGTTCGCCGTCGACACCGATCTTGTGCGCGAGCTGATCGATGGTTTCCCCCTCGATCAAATAGCCGGCCTGCAAGTACGTGTTCAGGTTTTTGGTCTTGGGATGAACCAGTCCGATGCCAAAGTCCCTGATGAAGGTTCGATCGCAGATCAGGAACGCCGGCGCCGCTGCGGAGGTCGACGGGTTCGAGCGCAGCATCGCTGCCACGAAGTCGTGGTAGGAGTCGGCCTCATTGACGAAACGGCGACCCGTCTGGTTGACGGCCAGCAATCCCGGCTTGGCACGATCCAGCATGATGTGCGGGAAGACCGAGACGTGGCCGTCCGCATGCGTCATCACCGAACTCGGCATCCACAACGCCGGGCTGTCGAGATCGCTCTCGATGTCGGCGTTGATGCGCCCGGCGGCCAGGATGCCGTCGCCCGTGTTGGACGAGGGCGCCAGGGAGTAGCGGTGTGCGGCCTCCGGAAACAGTCGTTCGCGAAGTTCACGGCTCCAGCCGATGCCGCCCGTTGCCAGCACCACGCCCTTGCGGGCGCGCATGCGCATCTCTCCTGCCGGAGACGAGAGCACGGCACCGACGATCTCGTCGCCATCGCGGATGATGTCGCTCAGTCCCGTCTCAAACCGGAGATCGACGCCAGCACAGCGGATGCTGGCGAGCAGTCTGGCGACAAGCGCGTTGCCCATGATCAGGCGTGTTCCGCGCTTGTAACTGAGACGATCCAGCGCATGCCGGGCGAGCAGACCGGCGGCGTGTCGAAAATTCGTCAAGGTGCCGAAGGGGGCCAGCAGCGCTGGAATGTCCGCTTTCCCGACCATCATGCCGCCCAGAACCATGAACTCCCGGCGTGGCGGCCTGACGCGGGCAAAGTCGCGACCGAGCTTGCGGCCGTCGAACGGAATGGCCCCGAGTGCGCGGCCGCCGATCGCAGCACCTGGAAGGTTCTTGTAGTCTGGATGGACCGGCGACGCCGCAAACCGCACGCTCGTCTTCCGCTCGAGATAATCGAGCACGATAGGCCCCGCCTTGAGGAACATGTCGAGGCGTGGGTCAGCTGCGTGCTCGCCGAGCATCGCGGCGAGATAAGTGCGCGCGGCCGCAACCGTGTCAGGCGTGCCGGCATGCTCTCCCTGCCGGTTGCCGGGAATCCAGACCGTGCCGGCGGAGGTCGCGGTCGTTCCGCCCACCATGTCCGACTTTTCGCAAAGGATGACCTGAAGCCCCTCGAGCGCGCCCACCAATGCGGCCGTCATGCCAGCCGCACCTGCGCCGACGACCAGCAGATCGGTCTCAGCGTCCCAGGCGAGATCGCTTTGCGGAATCCGGAGCTCCCCTTGTCTCACGACGCGGCGCGAGCTCGCGCGTGGTCAAGGCGGCAAGCGAGAAACGCCGCCATCAACCGTAATCCGCGATGCGCGCGTCCAGCGAGAACATGCCCTGATAGACTTCCGGCTCGCTCGCCCGTCCCAGGATGTCGGGTGCAATCGCGCGCGCCTGCCGCAAGGCGTCTTGCAACGAGGCGACGTCGAGCGCCTCGATCAGCAAGATCCCCGCGAAAAAGCCCTCATCCTTCCGCATGCCCTTTTCGGCTGTTCGCACCGACGTCCGCGCCTCGTCGGTCGCCCCGATCTGCACGGCGGCGATCCCGTCGCACGCAACCAGCGCCTCAGCCAATCCCTGCGGGTTGTCCGGCAAGGTCTCGATCCGCAGCGCCATGATGGTGGCCCCCTCGCCCCGGCCGACACGCGCGACCATGACGCCCCCGCCCCGCATGAAGTTGCCGAGCTTCGGCATGATGCGCTGCGACCACGGTGTCGGCGCGTTCAGCCGCGCCAGATAGGCCTCGCCATCGAGCACCTCGGGTGCATCAAGCTCGTACAGGATGAAAAAACGGTTGATGTCGTTCCGCGCCGCACGGAAGACGCGCGATGCCAGGAAGCCCCTGGTAGTCACGCGTTCGGTGGTGTGCTCACGCGTCAACCAATGCCGATAATCGGTCAGGTCGTGAGCCGCGACATCGCTCCAGATGGCCAGGAATCCTGCTCCGCGCATCCCGCGTCTCCCACCGTTACGTCTTGAGCCCGTGCAGCGCCGGCGGAATCGTGTCGGGCAATTGACCGAGCCGCTGAACCGCCGCCAGCAGCGCGGCGAGATAGCCGTAGGGACCCAGGCCACAAATCACCGATGTGCAGGCACCCGACGTGATCGAGTGGCGGTGCAGCTCGTCGCGTGCGTGGATGTTCGAGATATGGAGCTCGATCTTTGGTCCCTCGAAAATCTTCAGTGCATCGATCAGCGCGATCGAGGTGAAGGAATAGCCGGCCGGGTTGATGATGATCGCATCCGCCTTGCCATGCGCCGACTGGATCAGGCTGACAAGCTCGCCCTCCATGTTGGACTGATGGAACGAGATCGAGACGCCGAGCTGATCAGCCAGGGCCTGACAGCTCGCCTCGATCTCCTTCAGCGTCGTGCGGCCGTAGATGTGCGGCTCCCTGATACCGAGAAAATTGAGATTGGGCCCATTGAGGATCATGATCTGAGCGGCCATTTTCACGCTTCCTTCTGTCGTTTCCGTTGTAACTAGCCGCCGAACCATTTCGCCGGGATCGTCACCAGTCCCGGGAAAAGAATCATCGCCAGCAGCACGATCAGTTGCGCGATCATAAAGGGCCAGACGCCCCTGATGATATCCTCCATGCTGATCCTGGCGACGCCGCAGACCACGTTCAGCACGATTCCGACCGGTGGCGTGATCAGGCCGATGGCATTGTTGATGATGAAGAGGACGCCGAAATAGACCGGGTCGATGCCGGCCGCCTTGATGATCGGCATCAGGATCGGCGTGAGGATGAGGATCGTCGGCGTCATGTCGAGCGCCGTTCCGACGATGACAACCACGACCATGATCGCGAGCATCAGCAGCGTGTTGTTGCCCATGAAGGGCTTCAGCAGCGTCACGACCTGGGCGGAGATCTCGGACACGGTGATCAACCAGGACGATACCAGCGCCGCCGCGACCAGGAACATGACGATGCTCGTCGTCACGGCGGAGGAGACGAAGATCGCGTAGAGCTGCGACAGTTTCAGTTCACGGTAGATGCAGGTCGCGACGAACAGGGAGTAGACGGCAACGACCACCGCAGCTTCCGTCGGCGTGAAGATGCCGAAGCGCAGGCCGACCACGATGATGACCGGCAGCATCAGCGCCCAGAAGCCGTCGACGACGGCTTTGCTGATCTCCGACCACGAGGCCCGTGGCGGCGGCGTCAGGCTCTCTTTCCGTGCCACCCACGCCCACGCCATGCATAGCCCTGCCCCGAGCAGCAGCCCGGGCACGATGCCGGCCAGAAACAGTTTCGAGATCGAGACCCCGGCGGCGACGCCGAAGATGACGAAGCCGATGCTGGGCGGAATGACGGGGGCAATGATGCCGCCCGCCGCCACGAGGCCCGCCGCGTAGGACTTCTTGTGCCCCGCCGCCACCATCATCGGCACCAGCAGGGCCGCGAGTGCCGCCGCATCTGCCGCCGCAGATCCCGACAGCGACGCGAGGATACAGGATGCGAGGATCGTGACGTAGCCCAGCCCGCCGCGGAAATGCCCGACCGCAACGAGCGCGACATTGACGATGCGCTTGGCGAGCCCTCCCTTGTTCATGACCTCGCCGGCGAGCATGAAGAAGGGAATGGCCATCAACGGAAAGCTGTCCGCGCCGTTGATGACGTTCTGCGCAACGATCTGGGCGTCGAACATGTCGATCGTGCTCATCAGGGCGACGCCGCAGACGATAAGCGCAAAGGCGATCGGCATGCCCAGCGCCATGGCGCCGAGCAGCGAGAAGGTGAAGACGGCGATCGTCATGACGCGATCCCGATGGATTGCAGGTGAGCGCGGCCTTGCACGATCTGACGAGACATCAGTGCTCTTCCGATTCCTTGACGGCTACCATGTCGGCCTCGCTTGCCTGTCCCGTGAGCACGCGGATGAGGTCGTAAAGGAGGATGACCCCGGTCGACACGCCGAAGATCACGCCAACCGCGTAGAAGATGGCCATCGAAAGGCCCGTGGCCGGCGCGCGGTCGTCGAGATTGATGATGGTCTGGCGCCAACTGCCGGAGAGCAGCAGCCAGTCGGCAAACAGCATCAGGCAATAATTGACGATGAAGCAGATGCGCTTGCCGGAGGCCGGCAGCATCCGGACCAGGGTGTCGACGCCGAGATGGGCGTGCTCGCGCATCGCGACGATGGCGCCGAGGAAAGTCAGCCAGACCAGCAGCCAGCGCGACAGCTCCTCGGAAATCGTGATGCCGGAGTTGAAGCCGTAGCGCAGCACGACGTTGCCGAACACCAGCACCACCATGACGGCAAGACACGCGGCGATGACGGCCTTCAGGAACGTGCAATAAAGATCGAGAGCTCGCGCCATGCGTGACGTCCGGGCAAATGAGGGTGTGAGCCGGCCGGTGGCCGGCTCTGCTGCTTTGCGCGTTCGAGAATAGACTACTTCACGTCCTTGCGGATGCGCTCGACCTCTTCGTTGAAGAGCTTCACCGTATCGGACCGAAGATTGGCCGAAATCTTGTCCACGACCGGTTGCACCGCCTTCCGCATCCGCTCGGTCTCCTCGGGCGCGATCGCATTGTACTGCATGCCCTTGGCCTGCAATTCCGCCAGGGCCTTCTCGGTCTGAAGACGCGTCTGCTCCTTCTGATAGCCGCGGCTTTCTTCATAAGCCTCGCGCATCAGCTTCTGCTCGGTCGGCGACAGCTTGTCCCAGAACATCTTGCTCACCAGGATGATGTTCAGGGTGAAAGTATGGTTCGTCGCGGAGACGTATTTCTGCACTTCGTAGAATTTGTTGGAGAGAATGACCGTGTAGGGATTCTCCTGGCCGTCGACGGTGCGGGTCTCCAGCGCCGAATACAGCTCGCCGAAGGCCATCGGGACCGGATTGGCCTTAAAGGCGCTAAAGCTCTCAAGATAGACCGGGTTCGGGATCACGCGAAGCTTGAGCCCGCTGAAGTCCTCGACCTTGGTGATCGGGCGGGTGCTGTTGGTGACGTTGCGAAAGCCCAGGCCCCAATAGCCGAGACCGGTCAGCCCCTTCGAAGGCAGCGTATCGAGCATCGCCGTGCCGAATTTGCCGGTCGCGAGCGCGTCAGCCTGCTCGGTCGTGTTGAAGAGGAACGGGAAATCGATCAGGCCGAACTCGGGCACGACGGTCGCCAGCGATGTGGTCGAGGCCGACAGCATTTCCTGGGTGCCACCGCGCAGCGCGGATTGCTGCTGCAATTCGTTCCCGAGCTGCGAGGCCGCGAACTCGCGGACCTTCATCTTGCCCCCGCTCTTCGCCAGCAGGATCTCGGCAAACTTCTGCACGCCAAAGCTGACGGGGTGATCGGTATTGTTCAGGTGGCCCCACCTGATCGTCCGCTCCTGAATGTCATCGGCGGCGGATGCGCCGACCGTCAGCGCCACGCAGATCGCCGTCGCAGACAGCGCCCGTACCAACAAGCTCATCGTTTCCTCCCTGTTCACCGGGCACGAACGACGGCTTAAGCCATTATTTTCCGTACCCTCAGCTTATTTAGACATCATACATATATTTCCATGTCAAACGACAAAATTGGTTTCATATGAGATTTTAAACGACGTCAGACATCATGAGTCTGCTATATTGCTGGCAACATTGATGGTTCGGCCGCCTCAGGGAGGCCGGCAATCCTGGCAAGCGGGACGAGAAACGCATGACGTCACTTGCGGAACGGCCAATGTCGGCGGGCGACAGCGGCTATCAGCGCATTCGCTCCGACATCATTTTCGGCGTACTCACGCCCTCGGGGCGTCTCCGGCTCGACGCGATGAAGGAGGATTACGGCGTCAGCATCTCGACGCTGCGCGAGATCCTCAATCGCCTGACCTCCGAAGGCTTTGTGGTTGCCGAAGGCCAGCGCGGATCTCGAGGTGGCGCCCATCTCGATCCAGAACCTGCGCGAGCTCGCCGACCTGCGCATCCTGCTGGAGCATCATGCAATGGCCGAGTCGTTCCGCGCCGGCGACGTCGAGTGGGAGGGGCGCGTGGTATCCGCGCATCACAAGCTGGCGGCGACCGAACGCACTGTCCTGAAGGAGGGCGACGATCCCGAGCTGCGCAAGCGCTATGACGGCGAATTCCACCAGGCGTTGATTTCAAGCTGCGGGTCGCGTGAGTTGATGCATACCCACTCGGTCGTGTTCGACAAATATTTCCGCTATGCCCTGCGCTATCGCGGCGCGGAGACGATCAACCAGCACAAGGCCCTGCTGGAAGCCGCGCTGAAGCGGGACATCAAGAGCGCCAGGACCGTCCTCAGCGACCACATCAATGGCTGCGTCGCGCATGCGCTGTCCTCCTGGAAGGACAACTGACCGCCCTCTCCCGCCGCGAAGATCAAGTCGTCGACGAAAAAGAACGATCAATGCCCTCCAAAATTCCATTCTCCACGACCAGGCTTGACGGCCTGCTCGACGCTTCAGGCATCGACGTCCTGATCGTCACCTCCAGGCACAACATTCAGTACCTTCTGGGCGGCTACCATCACTTCCAGTTCGACTACATGGAAGCGATCGGAATCAGTCGGTTTCTGCCCGTCTTCGTCTATGTGAAAGGCGCGCTGGACAAGTCGGCCTACATCGCCAACCGCAACGAACGGGACAGCATCCAGAACAGGACGGAAGCCGGATACTGGATGCCGCCGGTCGTGTTCGGTTCGTCAAGCTCGACCGAAGCGATGGCGCTCGCTCTCGAGCTATGTCAGAGCGATCGCGACGCCCACATTTCGTATCGGGATCGAGATGTCGTTCCTGCCGACCGATGCGGCGGACGTGCTGCGCCGGGAGCTGCCCGATTGCCGGCTCGTCGAGGCGATGCGCCCGCTCGAGAAGCTGCGATCGATCAAGACCGCGGCCGAGTTGGAGATCCTCCGCGAAGCGTCCGAGCGGGTGGTCGCCTCCATGCTGGACGCGGTCAACCGCGCCCGGCCCGGACACAGCAAGCGCGAGATCATCGCTCATCTGCGGCAAGCCGAGCTGTCCCGCGACATGATCTTCGAATACGCCCTGGTGACCATGGGGACGAATCTCAACCGCGCTCCCTCGGACCAGCGTCTCGTGCCGGGCGACATCGTCTCGCTGGATTCAGGCGGCAACTACCGGGGCTACATCGGCGATCTCTGCCGGATGGCCGTGCATGGGACGCCCGATGGCGAACTGGTCGATCTGCTCGCGGAAGTCGATATGATCCAGCAAGCGGCCCGCTCGCCGATACGGGCAGGTCTTGTCGGTACCGAGATCTACACCGCCGCGAACGACGCGCTGGCGCGATCCGCCCACGGCAAGCAAATGCACTTCGTCGCCCATGGCATGGGCATCGTCAGCCACGAAGCGCCCCGCCTGACGTCGAACGGTCCCATTCCCTATCCCGCCGACGACGCCGACGCGCCGCTGGAAGCCGGCATGATCATCTCGATTGAGACCACGTTGCCTCACAAGCGACGGGGCTTCATCAAGCTCGAGGATACGATCGCCGTGACCGCGGACGGTCATCAGGCGTTTGGCGACGGCGCGCGCGGCTGGAACCGGATTCCGGGATGACGGCGAATTCGATCCCCGCACATCGAGTCGAGACCGCGGTCGCCAGCACGGACATCCTTGGCGAGACGCCGTTGTGGTGCGACCGGTCACGCAAGCTGTGGTGGGTCGACATCGACGGCCGGCTTCATCAATCCTTCGATCCGGCGACGGGCGTCCATCATGTGTCCTCCCATGATTGCCAATTCCTCGGCAGTCAGGCCCTGACGGCGGATGGCTCGCATCTGCTCGCGCAGGATTTGCGTCTGTCCCGTCGCTCGTCCGACGGCGTCCCTCCCGCTCATTTCTGCGAGATCGAGAACGGCCCGGATAACCGCCTCAACGACGGCCGCGTCGACGCGCGCGGCCGCCTGTGGATCGGCACCATGGACAATCAGCTGCACCGGCCGAACGGCGCGCTGTATCGCGTGACCGGAGACGGTCACGTAATGCGGATCTTCGGCGATGTCATCGTGACCAACGGGATCGCGTTCGCGCCCGACAATCGTACGCTCTATTTCACGGACACGCGGCAATATCGCACCTGGGCATTCGACTTCGATCTCGACGACGGCGTGATCGGTAACAGGCGCCTATTTGCCGACTATAGCGCTTCAGGAGAGAGACCCGACGGTGCCTGCGTTGACGTTGACGGCGGGCTGTGGACGGCGTTCTTCGCGGGCGGCCGGATCGCGCGCTATCGCCCGGACGGGCAGATCGACACCATCATCCCGTTGCCCGTGACCAATCCGACCTGCCTGTGCTTCGGCGGAGATGATCTCAAAACACTGTTCGTGACGACGGCCAGAAAGTTTCTGGATACGCAGCGGCTGAGCATCGAACCTCAGGCGGGGCATCTGCTTGCCATTCACGGCGTCGCGCAGGGGCTGCCGGAGCACCGGTTCTCGATCAGTGGCATTGTTGACCGAAGCAGCACGCATGTTCGCGCTCAGAGCTAGGATCGTGTCCGGTTATCTTTACGTAGCATTGCGCTGCTTTGCGAATGTTTCCGATCAGTAAAACCAAATTTGTTTGATCGATCCGTGCTCTCGTTGCGCTGGATCAAGTCACGCAGGCGTTCCCGGATCATTGTTGCAGAGATGCCGGCTGCGCCGAAGAGAGCTGCGCGGCCCGGAAGTGCATTTGGAGAGTTGTCATGAAGTCGTCTAGGACTGCGCTTGTTGCGTTCATCGTCGCTGCCTCACCCTGGTTTGTCGCGCCTCTCGCGGCGGCGCCGGCAACCTCCGCGCTGATGCTGCGCAGCGCAGCGGCATCATCGGTGGAGACGGTGCAATATCGCCGCGGCTGGCGTGGCCACTATCATGGTGGTGCGGGCATTGGAATTGGTGCAGGAATCGCTGGCGCGCTGATCGGCGGGGCAATTATTGGCGCTACCCAGCCCTACGGCTATTACGGCTACCCTCCGGGCTATTATGGTCCGGCCTATGTCGCCCCGCCCCCTATGTCGATGGCGACGCGGTCGGCTATTGCGCGCAACGTTTCAGGTCCTACGACCTGTATTCCGGCACCTATCTCGGCTACGACGGCCTACGACATCCCTGCCCGTGAGGATGACAGCCTGAGTTTCGGCAGTCTGATAGGATGCGGGTCGATCAGGCTGCCTGCAGGCATTCGAAGCCGTCATTGATCGACACCTTGCTGTTCATGCAGCGGCCTCCGAGCAACATCGTTGCCGCGCTCGGCCGCCATCGTCGTGCTGGTGGTCGAGTTGGCGGTGGCTTGCGTGAGCCCTACTCCGCCGGCGTGAGCTGCCGGCTCAGGCGCACCGCAGCGGTCTCGCGCACACGGATGCGTGCCCTGCGCTTGCGCCACCAGATCACGACACCGGTGACCGAGAGGGCCGCCACCACCAGGCCCATGATCGAGATCAGGATCCGGCCGAACAGTCCGACGATGCGGCCCGAATGCAGCGGAAACTGCGCCTGCACGAAGATGTCGGCGGCGGTGCCGACCCAGGGCAGCCGCTCGCCGAGCGGACGGCCATCCTCGCTGTCGTAGTAGAGCTGCGCTGGACCGACGCCGCCGGCGCCGTGATCGTCGCCGGGATGGAAATAGGCCGCGGCATAGACGCCATGGGCGGGGCCATAGCTGATCGCACCGACCGGAATGGTCCAACCTCGCGCCTTGCCGTCGGCCGCCGCCCGCGCGGCGATCTCGGCGAAGGTCATCTTGGGCTCGATCGGATCGTCGAGATCGCGGTACGGCCGCTGCTCATACGGCGTCGGCGTGTAGTTCGACACCATCTTCATCAGCGGCGAGAACACCTCGAAATACAGATTCAGCGAGAACGCCGTGAAGGCAATGACGAACACCAGGCCCCATGTCCACAGGCTGAAGGCGCGGTGGATGTCGAAATTGATCCGGTAGGCGCTGCCTGACGTCTTGATGGTCCATGCCGGCGCCCAGCGCGCCCAGAAGCCGCGATCGAGCTGGCGCGTCACCTGCGGCCCCCGCGCGGCCTTCCTTTTTCGCCGCGACGGCAGCGTCAGATAAAAACCGAGGAAGCAGTCGATGGTCCAGATGATCGCGATGATTCCGAGCACGCGCATGCCCCAGCGGTCGCTGCCCCAGAACTCCGGAATGTGCATGGTGTAATGGAGCTTGTAGAGGAACGAGACGAGGTTCTCGCGCGTCACCGGCCACACTGCGCCCCAATAGCGCCGGCCGAGCTCAACTCCGGTGCTGGGATCGAGGAAGACCTGGTTGTAATCGAGTGGATAGCGCTTGCCAGTCGCGGGATCGATCCGCGGCATGATGAAGAACCACAGCGAGTGTCCCTGCTCCGGCGTCATGAACAGATAAGTCACTCGCGCCCTGGGATCGCGCTGCTCGATCAGCCTCGCAAGCTCAATCGAGGGGATCGCCGGGCCCCTGGTCGAGACGTCGAACAGATGGCTGTTCAGGACGTCGTCGATCTCGTGGTCCCATGAGATGATCGCGCCGGTGATGCCGGAGAAGAACAGGAAGCCGGCCGTCAGCAGTCCCGCCCAGCGATGCAGCTTGCCGAATATCGCTCTCATCGCTCAGGTCTCATTCCGAAGGTCCGGCCCCCATTGCCGGACGACCCCACGCACCGCCGGGTTTGCCGGCATCGTTTTGGGTGTCTCGCCCTAACGCAGCCGATTTCGGAGCGCGATAGGAACAGCGTTAGAATTTCTCCAGACCAGTGTGCAGCAGGTGCGGCGAATGCGCTCACGCACGAACAGGCGTGCACGGTTCGTTGGATCTGGAATTGTTCTAGACGAACTGGCGCGGTCGATCGAATGGAACGTCCGGCGACATCGAAGGCCTACGCGGAGAACGGATCCTTTACCATGCCCTCGCCGCTTGATTGAGCCTGAGGAGCCCCGGCGGTAGACTATGTTGCGGGATATTTCAGTCGCGTTGCGGGACGCGCCGCAATGTTCTTCGCCAGCGCGTGCTGGGCATCCGGGGTTCGAGATCCATGAGCGAATTGCGCGCTGCGACCAGGCAATCCACGGCCAGGACCGGGATTATCGAGTTTGACGGCGCCAGGGGGCCGTCAGCATCCCCTGCACGATCTGTGACGTATCAGGCACGGGAGCGAGACTGAAGCTCGACTGGTCGCTGTCGTTTCCGAAAGAGGCCACGCTGGTCTTTGCCGACGGGCTGCGGAAGACCTGCCGTGTCGCGTGGCAGAAGCGACGGTTGCTCGGCGTTGCGTTCGCCGATGGCGTTGCCAGCCCGGACGAGCAGGCCCTCATGATGACCGACGAAGAGCAGGCTCTGCATCGGAAGCATATCGGCGCGCAGGTCAAAGCCGCGCGGGAGGCGCGTGGTTATACCGAGATCCAGATTGCGAATTTCCTCGCTGTCTCGCCCGAGTTCGTGTCACGTGCCGAGAGCGGTGAGATGAGCATCCCTCTTCACCAGCTCACACATATTGCCGATCTGTTGCTGGTCGACCTCGATAATCTCATTGCCGGACCGGCGTCGATCGGATTGGCGCCGGACGGCGCGCGCGGCAGCGATCTCGAACTGGCGTAGTCGGCCGTCCCGATCGGCTTGCGGCCAATCGTCGAAATTCGACGTTGCGGATCGAGGCCAGTATCCGCATCTAGCCCTTGTGGCAGCATGAGCTGCTGCCGCCTTTCTCCTCGCCCGCGAGCACGCTGCGGCTGTTACGATCAGGCGGGATGTCGCCGGCTGCATTGGCGGCGAAGAAACCGGTGGGCTTCAGTATGAAGCCGGCATATTCGACCGGCATGATCGGAAAGTCCTCGGGCTTGCAGACATGGGTGTGGCCGAAGGAGTGCCACACCACGATGTCGGTATTTTCGATATTGCGGTTCTGCGCGGCGTAGCGCGGCAGGCCGTCGCCGCCGGCGTGGACGTTGGGATAGTCGCCGCTGGCGTATTTCTCGTCCGCATTGAACGCCGTCACCCAGACGTGTTTGGTCGCGAAGCCGCCGCGCTTGCGCACGTAGCTGCCTTCCTGCGCCAGCATCAGCGGGCTCGGATTGACGACGAGCTTGTAGGCCGGCGCATTGCCGACCGAATTGGTCTCGTTGGGATTGCTGATCTTCCAGAACCGGCCGGTCTCGCCATTGGCAATTGCCGCGGCGTCGCGCTCGCGGGACAGCACGCGCGTCGTGGTGTCGAACGCGTTGCCATGGGGATTGTCCGCGCCCCAGGGCCGCGGCACGAACTCGTGCTCGGTGACGGTGTTGCCGCCGCCGTCGAGATCCATGTGCATGCGCACGTTGAAGAAGTGCTGGTGCGTCGGACCGCCGAGATTGTCGTCGACCATGCCGCCCCATTTGTACGTCTGGCCGGATGGCACCGCGGCGGTCTGGATGATGCCGGTGAGCTTTGCCTCGAGCTGGATCGTGCCGTCCTGGTAGAGGTACCAATAGAAGCCGTAGTCGTAATTGCCGACCGTGGCGAAGAACGAGATGACGAGGCGGCGCGAACGGCGGACCTCGAACAGGCCGTTGCGGAATTCGTAGTGTTTCCAGGCAATTCCGTAGTCTTCTTCATGCATGCAGATCGCGTTCTGCATGACGAATGGCTCACCCTTGTTGTCGGCGGCCGGCACGTCGAAATAATGGATGTTGCCGAGGCAGTCGCAGCCGAGCTCAAGCGCGTTGGCGAGCATGCCGAGGCCGTATTCGCCGGCGTCGAACGCCGACTTCCAGAAATGGTTCTCGGTCGGGTCGGCATAGGGCACCACCATCTCGGTGACGCTGGCGCGATGGATCAGCGAGCGCTTTCGGGGACCGTCCTGATAGCCGAGCTGATGCAACACAAGGCCCTCGCGCGGCGTGAACCCGACGCGAAAGCTCCATTTCTGCCAGTCGACCTTCCAGCCATCGACCTTGAAGCTTGCACCCTCGGGCTGCTCGATATGCAGCGGCTTGATGTCGGTGCGCGGGTTCTTCACCTCATGCGCGCCGTAGTTGCGCTTCTTGCGCGGGATCGGCACGATCGGATCGGCGTCCGTGAGGTGAATGACCTTGCCGGCGATCAGGTCGACGACGGCGACGACGCCCTCGATCGGGTGCGCATAGCCGTTGTCCTGAAGGTGCTCACGGAAAAAGCTGACGGCGCGGACGATGCGCGCGCCGCGCTCGAACTCCATGTCGAAGAAGCCCGAGGAAAACGGGTCGACCTGGACCAGCTCGATGTCCTTGTCGGTCAGCCCGCGCCGAACCATCGCCGCGCGCCAGCCGGGGTCGGCCTTGACCACGGCCTCGCACTTGAAGAACTCTTCGAGCATCACCGGCGGCTGCCCGTAGGGCGCCTCGCGATTGGGGATGACCTTGCGCGCGACGATCTCATCGCGGCCGAGATCGACGATGTGCTCGATCGCCTCGCCCGTAGTGATGTCCAGCGTCAGAACGAAAGCGCGGCGCCCTGCTGTATCAGCGGCCAGCTGCTGCTTGGTCGGCTCCTCCAGTCGCACGGTCGGGAAGCGGCAATTCTCCGGCGAGGCCGCAGCAGCGCGCACCAGCGTGCACGCTGCCGTGATCTCCTCGGCGGTCAACGGATCGAGCGCATGCGGGGTTGCAGTTTGCGCGGCGGATTTGACGGTGTCGAGCATGGTGATGTCCAGAGGTCAGCGCGGGGCGAGATGCGTGGTGATGGCGCGGAAGGCCGCGAGCCAGCGGTGGTCGAGCGGAATGTCCATCGCCTTGGGCTGGGTCGCGAGCTTGACGATGACGGTGTCGGTGACAGCGTCGATGTAGAGCCACTGGCCGTGGATGCCGATTGCGGCGAGATCGTTGCGCGCGGGATCGATCGTGTACCATTTGCTTCGGTAGCGGGCGCCCGGGAAGATGTCGGCGAGGTCGCCGTCGGTCCAGGCCTGGTGATCGCCGTTCTCGTGAATGTCGTCGATCCACCAGCCCGGCACCACCTGCCGTCCCTCGACCAGGCCGCGATTGCGGATCATCTCGCCGAAGCGCAGCAGATCGCGCGCCGTGACCGAGAGACCGCCGGCGATGCGGCCCATGCCGTGGCTGTCGAGTGTGAGTGAGCCATCCTCCTCGGCGCCCAGGGGCTGCCAGAGATATTCGGAGAGGATCTCGCGGATAAGGCATGCCGCAGGCGCGCTCATAGACCCAGCCCAGCACCTCGGTGTTGGTCGAGACGTAGTGGAACACCTTGCCATGCGGCTTGCCGGTGCCGCGTAGCGTGGTGAGATAGGCGCGCTGATGGCCGGGCTCGACGCCCGGCGGCGGAACGTCCCAGCCCGAAGAGAAGCGATAGCGCGCGACGTCGCCGGCGGGGTCCTCATAGTCCTCCTCGAACTTGATCGCGACCGCCATGTCGAGGACGTTGCGAACGGTGCAGCTGCCGTAGACAGAATTCTCAAGTTCCGGCACGTAGCGCACCACCCTCGCCTCGGGATCGAGCAGCCCGCGCGCCGCAAGGACGCCGCCGAGCGTGCCGGCGATCGACTTGCTGATCGAGCAGACCAGATGCGGCGTGGTCGCGCTCATGCCGTCGCCGTACCATTCGTGGATCAGCGTACCCCGGTGCATGACGAGGAGCGCATCGCCAAAGGTCTCGCGTAAGCTGGCCTCGATCGTGGTCGGCTGGCCGTCGGGCGCTGTGAAGCTGAGCTTCTGAAGCTCGTGCGGCGCGCTTCGTATCGGCGTCGGGTGGGCTGAGCGGCGGACCTCGGCGGTCGGCAGCACCTCGCGGGTGTGGGTAAAGCCCCAGCGGATGGCAGGAAAACTGCGCCAGTTGGCGCGGGTCACCTGGGCCTCTGGCGCGGGCGGGCTGCCGCGCATGATCTCGGTCGTTCGCATCTCGATCCCTCCGCGAAGCGCCATCCCGACCCCGGTGTCGGGAAAAGCTGCGACGCGAAGACTGCACGTCGGCGAGACCGGGCGTTATCGAGATCCAGCAATATTTTGCTGGACAGGCAGCATGGTCGTGCCAGTCTGGCGTGGTTCTTGCTAGCTGCTAGACTTGCAAATTCCGACGTAGTATCATGGCCTTAAGCGCAATTCTTCCGATTCAGGACTCAGCTTCCAATCTGCTTCAGGCCAGCAGTACGGACGTCGACGAGCACTGCGCGAGCCTCGGACGTTGGCGGCTGAGCTACGATCAGATCAGCGCCGGAGCCTTCAAAGGCAGTTTCACGCAGTTGTCCTTGCCCCGGGTCGAGGTATTCCGCGAGATCACCAGCCAGCAGGTGCGCCAGTACGGCCAGCTCGGTGCCGACAGCTTTGCCATCGGCCTGCCCTGGGACGGAGACGGCGAACTCAGCTGCAACGGGAGCAGCGCCAAGGGCGCCCGCGTGCTCGCCAGCATCGACGCCGAGATCGACATGTGTACGCCGAAGGCTTTCGAGCTGCGCGGCGTCGTTGCGGGCACGGTGTTGATCGCGGAGCTTGCAGCCCGGCTCGATATCGAGTTGCCGCGCGCCGTCTGGCACCAGTTGCGGGTGATCGAGACCGAGGAAGCACCGGTCGCGCGGCTGCGCGCCCTTCTGACCGCGATTCAAGAGACCATCACGACTGTCCCGGAAAGGTTCGATGACCCCGTGGCGCGGCAGGCGCTGGAAGACGCCCTCCTCGTCGAGATCATGGACATGTTGCCGACGGCACGCGCCAGCGACCCCGGTCGCAGCTCAGCGGCCCGGAGGCGCACCGTCGATCGTGCCCGCGAGCTGATGCATGGCTGCGGCGATCGTGCGCTGTCAATTCTGGAGGTCTGCAAGGCAGTCGGCGCGAGCCCGCGCAAGCTCGGCTATTGCTTCCAGGAAGTCGTGGGTACCAGCCCGATGCACTATTGGCGCGCGATGCGCCTGAACCGCGTGCGGCGGGATCTCAAGCGCGCCGGCGACACCGACGTTTCCGTTTACGACGTGGCGGTACAGCACGGCTTCTGGCACTTCAGCCAGTTCTCGCTCGACTACAAGCGCCACTTTTCCGAGCTGCCCTCGGAGACGCTGCGGCGCGCCAGGCTGGCTGCGTGACGCACCGTTCGATGCCTTGCTTATACCACGGCTTGCCTATCGCCCGCGGAAGCTGGGCTTGCGCCGCGTCAGGAACGCATCGACGCCCTCCTTGTGGTCCTCGCTGAGGCTTGCGAGGGCAAACTGGTCGACGTCCATGTGGCTCGCCAGATCGTCCAGCGCGTGCGCGAGCCGGTTGACGGTGAGCTTCGTCATCGCGACCGAGAGCGGCGGCTGCGCGGCGACCTTGCGCGCAAGCTCCATGGCGGCATCGAACGCATGGCCGGGGTCGACCACCTGTTCGACCAGGCCCCATTCGTAGGCCTCGTCCGCCGAGATGCGTTGATCGGCCAGGATCACCGCCTGCTTGGTGCGGGCCGGGCCGATCAGATGCAACATGCGCGGGATGCTCTGCCAGCTCATGTTCATGCCGAGCCCGACCTCGGGTACGCGCAAATGCGCGTCGCGGCCCATGACGCGGAAGTCGAGCGCCACGGCCAGAGCCACGCCGCCGCCGACGCAAAACCCCTCGATCGCCGCGATCGTGATCTGCTCCATCTCCTGCCAGGCGTGCGTGAGGCGCGGCCCGAGCTTGAGGTGCCGCCTGAGCGTGCCGAGGTCCATGTCCTTGCGCGCACGCCCCTCGGGGTCCTTGAGGTCGAAGCCGGCGCTGAACGCGCTGGTGCTGCCCGTCAGCACCACGACGGAGGTCGCGGAATCGTCCTCGAAGCTGCGCGCGGCCGCGGTGAGCTGGCGCAGTGCTTCCGGTGACAGCGCGTTGATGCCGTCGCCGCGGTCGAACCGCACGATCGCGATCCGCCCGTCCGGCCCGAGGCCCTTCTCGATCTTCACATAATCCGTCAAGGCAATCTCCCCGCTTCTTGTTGGTCTCGATTACCGATGTCCGGTCCGCCGATGCCGGCAATGTTAGCAGAGTCTTCGCCTCGACAACGCCCGGATTCTGGGACTATCTTCATACCCATGAGCGAGCATCATCATCACCACGATCACGACCATTCCGAGCTGTCGGAGACCGAGCTGCGCGTGCGCGCGCTCGAGACGATTCTGACCGAAAAAGGCTATGTCGAGCCGGCTGCGCTCGACGCCATCATCCAGGCCTACGAGACCAAGATCGGCCCGCATAACGGCGCGCGCGTCGTCGCCAAGGCCTGGACCGATCCGGCCTTCAAGGCGGCGCTGCTGGAGGACGGCAGCAAGGCCATCGGCACGCTCGGCCATGTCAGCCGCGTCGGCGACCATCTCGTCGTGGTCGAGAACACCCCTGAGCGCCACAACATGGTCGTGTGCACACTGTGCTCCTGCTACCCCTGGGAAATGCTGGGGCTGCCGCCGGTCTGGTACAAGGCCTCGCCCTATCGCTCGCGCGCGGTCAAGGACCCGCGCGGCGTGCTCGCCGATTTCGACGTCACGTTGCCGAAGGACATGGAAATCCGCGTCTGGGACTCGACCGCCGAGACGCGCTTCCTGGTGCTGCCGATGCGGCCCGAGGGGACCGAAGGCTGGAGCGAGGAGCAGCTCGCAGAACTCGTCACGCGCGATTCCATGATCGGCACCGGCTTCCCCAAAACGCCCGGAGCGCCCTCATGAACGGCGTGCACGACATGGGCGGCATGGACGGGTTCGGCAAGGTCGAGCCCGAGCCGAACGAGCCGATGTTTCACGCCGATTGGGAATCGCGCGTCCTTGCCATGGTGCGCGCGATGGGCGCGGCCGGCGCCTTCAACATCGACACCTCCCGCTTCTATCGCGAAACGCTGCCACCGGACGTTTATCTGTCGAGCTCCTACTACAAGAAATGGTTTCTCGGCCTCGAAGAGATGTTGGTCGAAAAGGGCTACCTCACCCGTGAGGAAGTCGCCGCCGGCCACGCCATGCAGCCCGGCAAGGCGCTCAAGCACGGCAAGTTCGATCTTGGCCAGGTCGAGCGCGTGATGGTGCGCGGCAAGTTCGGCCGCGCCGCGCCTGCGCCCGCAAAGTTCAAGATCGGCGACCGCGTGCGCGCGAAGAACATCCACCCGGCCACCCATACGCGGCTGCCGCGCTACGTGCGCGGCCATGTCGGTGTCGTCGAGCTGAATCACGGCTGCCACGTGTTTCCGGACTCAGCGGCGATGGAGCTCGGCGAAAATCCGCAATGGCTCTACACGGTCGTGTTCGAAGGCCGCGATCTCTGGGGTGAAGATGGCGATCCGACCCTCAAGGTCTCGATCGACGCGTTCGAGCCCTATCTGGACCCGGCGTCATGAGCAGCGCGCTTGCGGCCGCCGCCACGGCGGCCATTCCGAGCATCCCGCGCGACGACGAGGGCCCGGTGTTCCGCGCCCCCTGGGAGGCCCATGCCTTCGCGATGGCATTGAGCCTGCACGATCGCGGCGTGTTCACCTGGCCGGAATGGGCCGCGGCCCTCGCCGACGAGATCAAGCGCGCACAGGCCGCAGGCGATCCTGACACCGGCGAGACCTACTACCTGCACTGGCTCGCCACGCTGGAAGGCCTCGTCGCGCGCAAAGGCGTTGCCTCGATGGACACGTTGCACCGCTACCGCGACGCCTGGGACCACGCGGCGGACCGCACCCCGCACGGCAAGCCGATCGAGCTGCGGCCGGAAGACTTTGGTTAGCTGGCGCACGCCCCGCGGCCTGCGCGCGCTTTGCATCTAATCTAATATCGGCTTGTTGACCGCGGGCAAACGCGCGGGATAACGCATCCAGGTATCAACCGTCGTCATCGCGGGGACCTGTGAGCACACCAGCCGGGAACGGACCGACAATCACGATCATGGCCGAGGAGGAACCCATCGAGATTGGTTTCCCGATGGTCGCCGCCTATCACGGTCAATCCGCCCTTGCGATGGCCGCGATCGTATTTCAGGCGCAGCGCGCGGCACTCGCCTTGCTGTCACCCGAGGCAATACCCGCGCGACGCGACATCAGCATCGTGAGCGGACACCCCGGCCCCGGTGTGCGTGACGCATTCGAAGTCGTCACCCGCGCGGTCTCCCGTGGGGCCTATACGATTGATCGCGCGCTGCCTGAAGCGAGGTTTGTCCCGGGCCAGGACATTTCATACAGTTTCCGAATGGCCATCGGCGACCGAATCGCCGAGATCGCGCTGTTGCGCGGGGTGTTGCCCGAGCGTTTTTTCGAACTCGTCTTCACGAAGGCACGCACCGCGGCCCAGGAGCGCGAGCTGAGCGCCCTGAAGCGCTCCATCGCGGCGGAGGTTCTGGCGAAAGATCCAGGGACGCTCTTCTCGATCCGTGCGGGTTGATCCATGAAGCCTGGATTGGCGCTCAGCTTCGGTTACGACGACGGGTCGCTGCGCAGTTTCGCGGATGCCAGGCTCCAGCCGGAAGTCGTGCTGCGCGATATCTATTCGCTGCCCGACATCGACCTGGACGATTTCAGCGCGCTGTTTGTCAGCATGCACAGCGACCAGCGCTTTCTGGCATCCCGCGCTCCGCAGATCGAAGACTACCTTGTCCGCGGCGGCGTCGTCATTGCCAACGGTCACCATGCCTATCCCTATCTGCCGCGCATGGCGGGCTTCCACACCATCGACGGCTATAAACTGGTCGACATCACGGTGCTGCGCGTCGCGGAGCATCCGATCTGGCGCGGCATCGATCCGCAAGACCTGACCTTTCGCCGCGGCGTGTCCGGTTTCTATGGGCGGGTCTGGCACGACGCGCCGCCGGATGCGCTGGTCATCCACGCGCTCGGTCGTCCGGGCCTGCCGCTCGACTTCATCTACCCGGTCGGAAGGGGCCGCGTGCTGTTCCATGGAGGCAACGACCTCTGGACCTTCGGCGGAGCGGACAAGCAAATGCTCCCGCATGTCATGCAATGGGTTGCCGACGGACGGAACGTGCAATGAGCCTGGCTATCCTCGACGGTGGCACATTCTACCACCACGCCGCTATTCACGGCCCTCGCTATCGTGAGCTGTTCGACAAGATCATCTATGCGCCGGATCTTGCGACCGGTGACCTGGACGGAGTTACGTTCCTCATCGTCCCCGACCGCGTCAATCCAAACGTTCTCCGTGCCAAGCGCGATGTCCTGATCGGTTTCACTGAGGCCGGCCGCACACTGGCCGTGCTCGGCGAGAACAGGGCCGACACTTGGTTGCCTGGGGTCACGTGGGCTGCCCGGCCGACGAATTTCTGGTGGTGGCTGGAAAAGGAAGCGCGTCCGCCGAACCGCCTGGTGGCACCGGACCATGAATTCTTCCAGGCGGTGCCGTTCGAAAGCACGATATGGCATTTCCACGGTGTCTTGAGCCCGCCCGCCGGAGCGCGCGCGCTGATCGACGTGCCCGCGGACCCCGAAGGAAAAGACAGCGGGGGAGCACTGCTCTACGAGGATCATGTGACGCTGCCAGGCCGGTTGCTCGTCTCGACGCTCGATCCATTTTATCATCATGGCAGCCACTTCATGCCGGCGGCCACGAAGATGCTCGACGGCTTTCTGCCCTGGGCAAAGCGCGAGGCGGCGGCCTGACGCGATCGGCGGCAGCGAGCAGGTTTCAGCGACTGGCCGGATGATCCCAGGTCTTGTTCCGCAGGCCGTGCAACGGCACGATCGCGGCGGCCATCTCCTCGCCCGCACGAACCTCCACGCGGCGCACCGGCACGCCATACATCTGCGCAAGATTGTCCTCGGTGAGCACCATCTCGGTCGGGCCGGCAATGTGAGCGGTGTTTCGCAGCATCAGCAGGGTCGTATCGGCGATGCCGATCGCATGATCCGGATGATGGGTTGTGAAAAGCACCGTGAGCCCGAGGGAGCTTGCAAGGCGCAGCAGCAGGCGAAGAACGACGCCCTGGTTGGCGATGTCGAGCGCCGAGGCGGGTTCGTCCAGCACGAGGATATTGCAGTCGCTCGCCAGTGCGCGCGCCAGCAGGACGAGCTGCCGCTGTCCGCCGCTGAGCCGGTCATATCGCTGCTCTGCGAGGGCCGTGAGGCCCACTTCTTCCAGGCACGCGTATGCGCGCTCCTGTCCTTGCGGCCCGGTGAACTGAATCGTCCCAGGTAGCGGCTGCGCCCAAGCAAGACCATGTCGATGGCACTATAGGACTGGTCGGGCGTCAGCGCCTGCGGCACAAACCCCACGTGGCCGTCGACTGCGATCCGTCCTTCCGCTGGGGTCAACGTCCCGCAGATCGCGCGCAGCAACGTCGTCTTGCCGCAGCCGTTCGGCCCCAGGATTGCAGCGATCCGCCCTGACGGAAACGTCACCGACAGCTCTCGAAACAACCAGTGCTCTGGCCTGAACCTATGGCCTGCGTTGTCGACCCGGATCATGACCCGCCACTCCTCGTGGTGCGCCGAAGGAGCAGCGCGAAAATCGGCGTGCCGACGATGGCGGTGATGATTCCGACGGGAATTTCCGACGCCGTAAGCGACCGCGCCAGCGTATCGGCGGCAACAAGAAAGATGGCTCCGAGGAATGTCGATACCGGCAAAAGCTGACGGTTGTCGGCTCCGACGATCATGCGTGCGATGTTGGGGATGATGAGGCCCACCCAGCCGATGGTTCCGCTGACCGCGACTTGCGACGAGATCGCGAGACAGGCGGCCGCCAGAAGGATCAACCGATCGCGCGCGGGATTGACGCCGAGCGTCCGCGCCTCGTCATCTCCAAGGGAAAGGACGTTGACACGCCAGCGCATGCCGATGAGCACCATGCCGGCGATGGTGGTGCAGGATGCGATCAAGCCGAATTGCGGCCAGGTCGAGGAGGCAAAACTGCCAAGCAGCCAGAACACGATCACTTGCAAGGTCGTTTCCGGATCGGCCAGATAGGTCACCAGCCCAACCAGGGCACTGCAGAACGCGCTGACCACGACGCCGGCGAGAACGAGCGTGAGAACCGGCGAAAGATCGTCGCTGCGATGAAGCGCAAGCACGGCGACGAGCGCCAGGGCCGCTCCGCCGAATGCGCCGATCTGGACGAGTGGCCCGAAGCCGACGAGGAAGATGACGGTGACGCCTCCCAACGCGGCGCCCGAGGATGCGCCGATTGTCTGCGGACCAACCAGCGGATTGCGGAAGATCGCCTGAAGCACCGCGCCGCATAGCGACAGCCCCGCCCCAGCGATAGCGGCGATCAGCACGCGCGGTAGCCTCACGGTTTCGACGATGACCGCTTCGGTTGGAGTCCACGCCACCGTGGCTTCGATGAGGTGTGACGCGATGATGGACAGTACGGTGCCGAACGGGACGTAAAACCGTCCAGACGTCATCGACCAAAGCAATGTGACGATCAAGCTCGCGGTGAGCGCGACGTAAAGCAGAACGAAGGAGCGCCCTCGTGGCGCTTGAATCGCCGGACCCGATCGTGAGATTGCGCTTTCCATCAATGCGCCCGGTAGGCTTCGTAGCCGGCTGAGGCGGCGTTTTCCCTGAGAAACAGGATGTTGTCGATTTCCTCGTCGGTCGGTGTGTATTCGTAGAGAAAGCCGAACCAGTCTCGCACCGACGTACGGATATTCTCCGTAACGCTTTCCGGATGCAGCAGGCCGGCCAACCAGATCCAGCCGAGGGCCGATTCGTGACTCGGGGGATCCCAGCGATAGCCGCCGAGCGGAACCCGGTAAACGCGGCGCGTTCTCACCGCGTCGACGCTCTGCCAGCGCGGGTCGCGATAAAGATCCGACGGCATCGTCGGGTCGAAATTGCCGAGCAGGACGACTTGCGGATTCCAGACGAGGATCTGCTCGATAGTCGCCGTGCTGATCGAGGGCCCGCCTTCGAGCGCGTTCTGTCCGCCCGCGAGTTGAATGGCAAGATCCTGGGCAGTTCCGTGGCCGCTGACGCGCAGCATGCTCGCAGCGCGATTGAAGTAGATCACGCGTGGCCGCTGCGACGGCGGAAGGCCGGCGAACCGCGACGCAAGGGACTGGCGTACCTCTTCCTGCTTGCGGAGCAGTTCGGCGGCGCGTTCGTCTTGGCCTGCAAGTCTTCCCATCAGCTTGACGTAATCGACGTAGTTCTCGAAGGAACCTACGCGCATGCCCATCACGGGAATCCCGGTTCGCTCCAACGGACCGATGATCTCTTTGCTGTTGGCCCATTGCAAGATCGCGTCCGGCCGCAACGCGAGGATGGCCTCGACATTTGGAGCGAAATTCGAGGCGTCCCCTCCGGTCGTTACACCTGTCTGAATGCGCGTGGAGCCCGGAAACAGTTTTCCGAAAATTCCCTCACGCATTGCACGCGCGGCGTATTCGTTCATGCCTACGATTTTCCGGTCGCTGCCGTCGATCGTCATGAAGGTCGATGGCGCGGGAATCGGAATGATGACCAGGCGTTCCGGCAGTCTATCGAACGCAACGGTGCGGTCGCGCTGGTCGGTCACATCGATCGCGTTTGCCGGGACGGACACTCCGAACGCGGCCACGAGGCCCATCGCGAAGCCTAGTGATTGTCTACCCCGACGCAACGACAGCGGCATGAATTCAAGAACCTCGGAGATGCCAATGAATGGTCTATGCGGCATCGCGGATGTTTCTACATAGACCCATGACGGAAAACGTCAAAAGCAAAACGTCTGTATCAATCCGCAAATACGGCCCTGTGAAAATGGAATCGTTCAAAGGACGCAGACTGCCTGATCGCGACCGACGCAATTGAAGAACGTCCATCGCTGTTTTGACCAATGGGAAAAGCCGGCAAGGTAACTTGTAATAGCTCGAAACTCGCGCGTGGATGATGGCAGAACAGATGACGACACGATAAGCACCCTGACACTGAGTGAGTGTTGGGGGACGTTACTGATGCCTTTGAGAACCTTCGCGCGCGATTCCAGAAGGAGCGCTTTTCTCTCGTCGACGTGCGGATTGAGTGTAGCGCTGGCCTGCGTGATAGCGACGGCATCGAGCGTGAATGCGCAAACCCAGACCGCCGAACCTTCACCACGACAATCCAGCAACGTGCTGCCGGGCGTGATCGTGGAGGCAGGACGACCATCGAAGCCCCGCCGCATCGCACGACAGAATACAGTTCGTGCGGCACGACAAGCTCCGGTACCAGCCGTCAGGTCGACGCGGGATCAGCAAGCCACGGCAAGAGTCCCGGAAGGGACCAACAGCGATTCCGTGAAGCCGATGGGTGGCAAGCTGCCGCAGCCGGGCATTCCACACCCTGCCGAACAGAGCATTACGGTTGTCGACCGCGCCCAGATCGAGGCCACTTCGCCGACAGGCCTGCTCGATATCCTTGCCTCGGTGCCGGGCGTTTCAATTGCGCGCGCCGGCGGCATCGGCGGTCAGATCTATCTGCGCGGGTTCTCCTCGAACAGTTTCCGCTCGCCGATGTTCATCGACGGCGATCGCTTCCGTGGCCGCAACACGCTGCAGCTCAATTATCTCGCGCCTGACGAAGTCGAGCGCGTGGAAGTCATCCGTGGTCCGGGCTCCGTCGTCTACGGAAGCGAGGCGTTGACGGGACTGGTCAACGTCGTTACCCGGTCCTACACCGGCGACACATCCGGGCCATTCCGCTTCACTGGTGGCGGTTGGTCCGCCGGATACGGCAGTGCCGCCAATTCCGTCAGCACCTACGACTGGGTCAAAGGTGCGGGCCAGGGTTTCGACTTCATCGGAGGCTTTGCTGGACGCTGGGGCGGCGATTATCAGACGTCGCTCGGAACTGTGCCGAACAGCGACTACCAAAGTGTGGGCGGCAATATCAAGCTGGGCTACACACCTGATATCGGCCAGCGACTCGAGCTGTCCTTGCGCTCCTACAACGAAGTGGACGGGCGCGCCGGCGGTGTCGGCGGAGCGCCGGGTGCCCCCTATCTGCAGGTCCGGCAGGACCCGAACCAGGTGCATTCGGCGCGCATCGCCTATACCGGCGAACTCGACGGCCTGGTCAAGCATGTCGAAAGTTCGTTCTACGTGAACTATTTCGACACGAAGCTCACCACGATCAACAATACGATCAACGCGGCCGGCATCACGACCAGGACAGTCAAGTCCACCAGCCACGTCATCGGTCCCCTCGTGATCGGCGGCCGTTCGCAGGCCGAAATTCCCTGGGTGGGTCCTTGGGGCGCAACCAAGACGACGTTCGGCATCGACGGCTTTCGGGAGGCCCGGCCGGGCAGCGAGGTCACGTCCGAGACTATCACCCGCAATGCAACGACGGGCGCCGTGACAAGCGACGTTGTCTCGCCTTATACGAAGCAAGGGCCCGACACTACGCAGTCCAACATCGGAGCGTTCGTCCTGCATGAATGGAAGCCGATCCAGCCACTGACACTTTCGGCGGGCGGCCGTTTCGACTGGTTCAACACGACGACGGATACGTCGCCGCTCGCCTCCTCCATTCCTGCCAATGTGAGGGCCGTCTATTCGAACAACACCAACGTCGATCAAACCGCTCCAACCGGAAGCCTCGGATTTGTCTATGGCATATTGCCCAACGTCGATCTGCTCGGAGACGTCGCGACTTCGTTCCGCGAGCCGACAAACTCCGAGCTCTACGCGGTGACCGCCACCCAGCTTCCCAATCCGAACCTGAAGCCGGAAAGCGGCGTGACGTATGAAGGAGGAGCGCGTTTCCATGCCGCAAACGCGGAACTCAAGGTCACCGCGTTTGATACGCACTACGAGAATTTTCTTCAGACGGTCGCCGTGACGCTCAACGGAGTTGGCGGCTACACGCAGTCACAAAACGTCGGCAAGGCCGCAGTAACCGGCGTCGAGTTGGAGGCGCGCTGGCAGCTCACACCGACGGTCAACCTCTTCACGAATTTCGCCCAGCTGCGGGGCACCAATACCGTGACGGACAAACCGTTGCCGTTTCTCGCGCCGTATCGCGGACGGGTCGGGATTCAGTATGCCGACCCGAATGGTGCCTTTTCGATTCTCGGCGTGATCGATTGGGCTGCCAGCAAGACCCGGATCGATACGGCTCAGGAATTTCAGACGTCTGGCTATGCCATCCCCAAGCTCTATGCGACCCTGCAGCTCGGCCAGCTCGTCTCTCGGCAACTTGGCGATACCAAGCTGATCCTGGGCCTGGAGAATATCTTCAACACGGCCTATGTCGACGCATCGACGTTCGTGAATCGCTCGTATCCGCGGAGCTTCACAAATCCTCTGGTGGAGACCGGACGGAATTTCTCGGTAAAGCTTCAGCATACGTTCTAATGCAGGCTGCGGCTCGTCCACTCCGTACCTGACGATTGCGGGACACCGGGTCATCAGCCTTCACGGCTGATGACCGGACAACGCTACCTCCCCGCCGCATACTCCCGCCATCCCTTTGCCCGCAGGCTGCACGCCGGGCACTCGCCGCATCCGTAACCCCAATCATGCTGCGCGCCGCGTTCGCCGAGATAGCAGGTGTGCGACTGCTCGCGAATGAGGTCGACAAGCCCCTCGCCGCCGAGGTCATGGGCGAGTTGCCAGGTCGCGGCCTTGTCGATCCACATCAGCGGCGTATGCAGCTCGAACTTGCGGGCCATGCCAAGCGACAGCGCACTCTGCATGGCCCGGATGGTGTCGTTGCGGCAATCGGGATAGCCGGAATAATCGGTCTCGCACATGCCGCCGACGATGTGGGTGATGCCGCGCCGGTAGGCCAGCGCCGCGGCGAAGGTCAGGAACACCAGATTGCGGCCGGGCACGAAGGTGTTGGGCAAGCCGTCGGCGCCCATCGCGATCGCGACATCGCGCGTCAGGGCCGTCTCCGACACCGCAGCCAGGGTCGGAATCGCCAGCGTGTGGCTTTCGCCGAGTTTTGCCGCCCAGTCCTCGCGCAGATCCTTGATACCGTCGAACAGACGGTCGCGGCAGGCAAGCTCGACGGCATGACGCTGGCCGTATTCGAAGCCCAGCGTCTCGACGCGCGCGAAGCGGTTCAGCGCCCAGGCGAGGCAGGTGGTGGAATCCTGGCCGCCGGAAAACAGCACCAGGGCGGTCTCTGATGAAAATGCGTCACTCATGGCCCGCGCTTTAGCACCGCGGAACGTATCAGCCAATCGGTGGAAATCGGCCTGTTCCTCCGCCCACGGCTGGGAACGGCGGCCCGCTTTTGGCATAAGGTTCTGGAGCCAGGAGATGCCCCCGCAATGACCCCTTCCCGCGACATTTCCCGCCTGATCGAGATCATGGCGGCGCTGCGTACGCCGGTGACCGGCTGCCCCTGGGATCTCGAGCAGAACTTTGCGACGATCGCGCCCTACACGATCGAGGAAGCCTATGAGGTGGTGGATGCCATCGACCGCGGCGATCTCGGAGATCTCTGCGAGGAGCTCGGCGACCTCCTGCTCCAGGTCGTGTTCCACGCCCAGATGGCGTCGGAGCAGAACGCGTTCGCCTTCGGCGACGTCGTCGAGGCCATCACGCGAAAAATGATCCGGCGCCATCCCCATGTCTTTGCCGACAAGGAGGGCAACCTCGCGTCCTCCCACGTCAAGGAAGTCTGGGACCGCATCAAGGCGGAAGAGAAAGCCGAACGCGCCGCGCGCCGGCCGCCTGAAGCAACGCCGGCGCACAAATCGCTGCTGGCGGGCGTGAAGGCGGGGCAGCCGGCCCTGACGCGGGCGATGGAACTCCAGCGCAAGGCTTCCACCGTCGGCTTCGACTGGAACAATCCGCGCGCTGTGCTGGCAAAGATCCGCGAGGAGGCCGACGAGATCGAGGCCGCGCTCGACCGTGGCGACAAGCAGGAGATCGCGGAAGAAACCGGCGACCTGATGTTCGCCCTCGTCAACCTCGCCCGCCACGTCGACGCCGATCCCGAAGCCGCGCTGCGCGCGACGAATGCGAAGTTCGAACGGCGGTTCTCGTTCATCGAACGGGCGCTGGAAGCACAGGGGCGAACGCTCGAACAGGCGTCGCTGGCGGAGATGGATGCGCTGTGGAATGCGGCGAAGGGCGAGCCGGCAGCTTCTTCAAATAGCCAGGAGCGAAGGAGTTAAACGGAACCTCTGCAGCCAACATGCGTGTGCGGACAACAGCCCGATCGTGGGTGCACTGTTCGCTGAACTAGAGGTCACCATCCAGCTTCGACTCTTCCCAATTCCAACGGCGGTAGGAAATCGGGATTCCAAACCTCTTCTGCAGATGACCGAGATAGACCTCGTCAGAAGGAGTCGCCGACCACTCCCCAACGACAACAAGCCGAGAATTTCGTGCCCGATCCGGATAAAGGTCGTACTCTAGCAATTGACCGATCGCCTGCCGAATACAACTCTTGGCCTTAGGTGCGATCTTGATCTCAAACAGTATCAGCGTCTTTCCACGCCGCAGCTGAAGGTCAATGTACTCTTGTTCGTAGCTGACGGCATTGTTCCCAAAACGTTCAGTCAAGTGATTAAACAGGGCATTTTGTAGCTTCACATGCTGCGGGCTGTATACGGTGCCTTCGCTAGCTGCCCGGATACGATCTTGCTCGGACCGCCGTTTTCCATCTCGCTTAGAGTGGGTGCCCAGTTGGCTGGGAACCTCTCGCTGAGGTGGCCCCGTCCAATCCAATGGTTGATAACGATGGCTTCTGCTCGTTACATTAGTTTTGGCCAGCATGAAGCGCGGCTCGAAGAGTTCGACATCGACCTGCTTAAAACGGATGTTAATTATATCGTTCGGGAACGTACCGAGATTTGAGAATGACGCGCCGATTTCGGAGAGATCGCGCCTCATCTCGTCCAACCAGCCGCGCTTTCGCATATACGCCAGGGCGGCAGCAAGTTCGTCGTCGGCAGGAACATAGACCTCCTTAATTATCCCGATAGCCATTCGGCCACCCTGTGGCGTAACGGTATACAGAAAAACGTCGAAGGACTTTCCTACGTACTTATTGCGATACTTGTTGATCGGTTGAAGAAAGCCGTATCGGAATTTGCCGACGAGTCCGTTGGGGCCCGGCTGTAACCAGGCGAAATTAAACAGCCACTCTTCAACACCGTAGCCGCTTTCGGCGACGAACGCTCCGCCTTTCTCGAGCTTTGCAGCCTCACCTGTCGGAGCCCGCCAGTTGTTCGTATTCCAGCATATCCGGCAGTACTTATTCATCTCTAGTCACGCCACGCGCGGCACCGCGTCGAAGCGGTTGACCACGATATCCCGCTTGGTCTCGTCCACCCGCACCGTCATGTCGAAGCGGCCGTCGTGCAGCTCCTTGGCCAGCACCTCGGCATTGCGGTGCAGCCAGCTGATGCCGGCTCCGTCGGCGGCGTCGATCGAGAGGTCTAGCGTGGTGCGCTTTGCGGCGAGCCGTTCCTCGATCGCCGCGAGGAGCGCGTCGACCCCCTCGCCCGTCACGGCGGAGACCAGCATCGCCGGATGATCTTCCGGCCTGCGCGCGGCGATGTTCAAAAGCTCTTCGCGCTGTTCGGCATCGTAACGGTCAATCTTGTTCCAGACCTCGATGATGCGGCCAGAGTCATCTGGGTTGATGCCGAGCTGGCGCAACACGGCATCGACGTCGCCCTGCTGGGCCTCGGCATCCTCGTGCGAGATGTCGCGAACATGCAGGATGACGTCGGCTTCCAGCACCTCCTCCAGCGTGGCGCGGAAGGCGGCGACGAGTTGCGTCGGCAGGTTGGATATGAAACCGACGGTATCGGACAGCATCGCCTTGCCGCCATGCGGCAGGCTGAGCGCGCGCAGGGTCGGATCGAGCGTGGCGAACAGCATGTCCGCGGCCTGGACGTCGGCGCGGGTCAGGCGGTTGAACAGCGTCGACTTGCCGGCATTGGTGTAGCCGACCAGCGCGACGACGCGATACGGCACGCGCTGGCGGCCGGCACGATGCAGCCGCCGCGTTGCCTGCACCTTCTTCAGCTCGCTCTCGAGCTTGGAGATGCGCTCCTGGATCAGGCGGCGGTCGGCTTCGATCTGCGTCTCGCCGGGACCGCCCATGAATCCGAAACCGCCGCGCTGACGTTCGAGATGGGTCCACGAGCGCACCAGGCGCGAGCGCTGATAGTTGAGATGCGCGAGCTCCACCTGAAGCGAGCCTTCCTTGGTCTTGGCACGGCGGCCGAAGATTTCCAGGATGAGGCCGGTGCGGTCGAGCACCTTGGCCTGCAGCTCCTTTTCGAGATTGCGCTGCTGGATCGGCGCCAGCGCGCAATCCATCACCACGAGTTCGACGTCGAGGCTCTTGGCCAACGCTGCGATCTCCTCGACCTTGCCCTTGCCGATGTAGGTGGCGGGGCGGATCTGGTTGACCGGTGCGATGATGGCATCGGCAACGACGAGATCGATCGCACGCGCAAGGCCTGCCGCTTCGTCGAGCCGGGCCTCGGCATCACGCTGAACATGGCTTTCCGATTGCGCGTCAGAACTTCCCGCACGCACCCGCAAGTAGGGGCCGATGACAAGCACCCGCCCCGTTTGCTTCGCCCCTGCCGACCGCGGACGGTCGGCATCCCCGTCGAAATTCCGGGGTTCCAATCAGGTCACTCTCAAGCCGGCTGATCCTCGCCGCCTTCGAACAGCTGGATCGGAGCGCCCGGCATGATGGTCGAGATCGCATGCTTGTAGACGAGTTGCGAGTGACCGTCGCGCCGAAGCAGCAAACAGAAATTGTCGAACCAGGTCACGATGCCCTGGAGCTTCACTCCGTTGACCAGAAAGATCGTCAGTGGCGTCTTCGTTTTGCGAACGTGATTAAGGAAGGTGTCCTGTAGGTTTTGTGCGCGGTCTGCCGCCATTGTTTTTTTCTCGCTTTGAGTTTCTTTTTATTGCGCCGGATGCGCCCCGCTTTTGAAAATGCGGGGTCTCTTCCGGTTGCCGCTCCTCATGAGATCCCCCTCGGAAGGAACAGCGGTGCGATTAGAGGACAGGTCGGGTTATTAGGCAAGCCGCTTCACGCGTCAGGCCAGGCCCTATTGCCCCGAAAAACTACGGAAATCGATGATTTTCCTCGCCCAATGTGAAGGTGCCGACGGCGTCAGCCGACGCCGAGCGCCTTCAATTTCCGGTGCAGCGCCGAGCGCTCCATGCCGACGAACTCGGCGGTACGTGAAATATTGCCGGAAAAGCGGCTGATCTGCGCGATCAGATAGTCGCGCTCGAACACCTCCCGTGCCTCCCGTAGCGGCAGTCCCATGATGTGCTCGCCGTTGTTGCTGGTCGGCATCGCCGGCACCATCGAGCCGACGTCCTGCGGCAACATGTCGGCGGTGATGATCACCTCCGGTCCGCCCGCGGCCAGAATCATGACTCTCTCAACGTTGTTGCGGAGCTGGCGCACATTGCCGGGCCAGACATGCGATTGCAGCACCGCCATGGCGTCCTGCCCGATCTGACGCTTGGGCAGGCCACTGCCGGCCGAGATCTGCTCCATGAAATAGTCGATCAATTCCGGAATATCCTCGCGGCGCTCCGACAGGGCGGGCACGCGGATCGGCACCACCGAGAGGCGATGATAGAGGTCCTCGCGGAAATGGCCGGCCGCGATCTCCTCTTCCAGATTGCGCGCGGTGGAGGAGATAATGCGGACGTCAACCTGCACCTTGCCGGTGCCGCCGACGCGCTGGAACGACTGCTCGACCAGCACGCGCAAGATCTTGTTCTGGGTCTCGCGCGGCATGTCCGCGATCTCGTCGATGAACAGCGTGCCGCCATGCGCTTCCTCGAGCGCGCCGGGCTTGCGCGCCTGCTCGCCGTTGGATTGCTCGACGCCGAACATCTCGTGCTCCATCCGCTCCGGCGTGATCGCGGCGGCATTGATCACGACGAACGGACCGTCGGCGCGGCCCGACGCCATATGCAGCGTGCGCGCCGTGAGCTCCTTGCCGGCGCCGGCCGGACCGACGATCAGGATGCGGCTGTTGGCCTTGGCCGCGCGGTCGATGGTCTGGCGCAGCTGGTTCATGCTCGGCGAGCGGCCGACCAGCGAGCTTGCGCTCGGCGCCAGCTGCTTCAGTTCCTTGACCTCGCGCTTGAGCCGCGAGTTCTCCAGCGCGCGGTTGGCGACCAGGATCAGCCGGTCGGCCTTGAACGGCTTCTCGATGAAGTCATAGGCGCCGCGCTTGATCGCGGCGACAGCGGTCTCGATGTTGCCGTGGCCGGAGATCATCACGACCGGCAGGTCGGTATTGTCCTTCTTGACCTGCTCCAGCAGTTGCAAGCCGTCGAGCTTGGAGCCCTGCAGCCAGATGTCGAGGAACACCAGGTGCGGCCTGCGATTGGCGATCTCGGCGAGCGCCGTATCGCTGTCGCGCGCGGTCCGGGTCACGAACCCCTCGTCTTCGAGAATGCCCGCGACGAGATCCCGAATATCGGCCTCGTCATCGACAATCAGAATTTCACTAGCCATGAGTCGCGCCTGTCTGGTCAGATGCCTGTTGAGGCTTCGATCTTCGTTGAATCATTGGTCTTTTCAGCAGGCTCCTTGGTTTCGGAAGCCGGCCCTTTTGTTTCCGCGTCCTTGATCGGTTCCGACTTTACCGTCTCCTTGGCAGCCGGCGCCGGCTCGGTCCCCTCGCTCTTGGCGGGAGCGCCGGAGATCGCAAAGCGCATCCGCATCCAGGCACCGCGCTGGCCTTCCCGGAAGTCGGAGGCATCCTTCAGTTCGATGCGGCCGCCATGGTCTTCCAGCACGCGGCCGACGATCGCAAGGCCAAGGCCGGTGCCCTTGGCGCGCGTCGTCACATAGGGCTCGAGCAGCCGCGAGCGCGCGACTTTGGGCAGGCCGATGCCGTTGTCGATGACGTCGATCAGGACGTCCTCACCCTCGCGGGAGACCACGACGTCGATGCGGCCTTTTCCGTTGTCCCGGCCAAGCTCCTCCGGCGGGACCTGCTCGATCGCCTCGGTGGCGTTCTTGACGATGTTGGTGACCGCCTGCGAGATCAGCCGCCGGTCGAACTGGGCGCGGAGCGGATCGTCCCTGAACTCGACCTCGATATCGATCTCGGGATGGGCGACCTTCATCAGGAACACCGCCTGCCGCACGGTGTCGGCGACGTCCTCGCCCTCCATCACCGGCTTCGGCATCCGCGCGAAGCGCGAGAACTCGTCGACCATGCGCCTGATATCGTCGACCTGGCGCACGATGGTATCGGTGCACTGCTCGAAGATCTGCTTGTCCTTCGTCTCCGTGATGTCCTTGCCGAACTTGCGGCGGATGCGCTCGGCCGAGAGCTGGATCGGCGTCAGCGGATTCTTGATCTCGTGGGCGATGCGGCGCGCGACGTCGCCCCAGGCCGAGGTGCGCTGCGCCGACACGAGTTCGGTGATGTCGTCGAGCGTGATGATGTAGCTGTCGTGCGGCTGGCTGGTCTTCTCGGCGCTGACACGGACCGAGAGGTTGCGCTCCTGCCCGTCGCGCGTGATCGTGATCTGGCCCTGCACCAGGCGCTGGGTCCCTTCCCGCGCCGTCTTCATCATCTCGTCGAGCTCGGGCAGCACGTCCGACAGAGGATGGCCGAGCGTCTCCGCTTCGGAGTGCCCGATCAGCTTCTCGGCGGAGCGATTGAGGATGCCGACGCTGCCCGAATTGTCGACGCCGATGATGCCGGCGCTGGCGGACGACAGCACCGCTTCGATGAAGCGGCGGCGGCTGTCGATGAGGTCGCTGGCATTGACCAGCTCGTCGCGCTGGCTGCGCAATTCCTGCGTCATCTTGTTGAAGGTCTCACCGAGCTGGGCGAGATCGCCCTCCGACTGGTGCACCGGCACCTTCACATTGAGGTCGCCGGTCGAAACGGTGTGGGCCGCGTTCATCAGCCGCCGAATCGGCGCCACCAGCGAATTGGCGAAGTTCAGGCCGATCAGCACCGAGGCCATCAGAATGGTCAGCGCGATCACCGCGAACATCAGCGCAAACGCGACCTGGATGCCGAGCCGCCGCGACTCGATCTGGGCGTATTCGGCGACGCTCACCTCGGTCTGCTTGAGCTGGTTGACGACGTTCGGGTCGAGCGGACGGGCGACATAGAGGAAGGTGTCGCTGAAGGCGCGCAGGCGGATCACGGCGGCGACGAAGCTCGCGTCCGGCAGCACCGCGATCTCGGGCTCGGATTCGTTGACGTTGCTGAGGAAGTCCGGCGCGGGCGGCGAATAGGCCAGCCGCATGCCGGTATCGGCGGATTCCAGGATGTTGGTGTCCTTGTCGATGATCATCGCGCCCGGCAAATTGCGTGAGCTGGCGCTCGACGCGAGCAACTCGCGAAACGAGCGGCGATCCTGGTCGTAGAGCGGCCGGGCGTGCGCGATGTCGTTGGCCATGCCGAGAATGTCGCCGCGGATCAGCTGCGCATGGTCCTGCATGTAGGCCCGCGCGATCGTCAGCGAATTCTGGATCACCTCCTTGGTCGGCCCCGAGAACAGCCGGTCGAGGCCGCGCTCGAGCGTGACGTTGGCGACGACGGCCACGAGCACCGCCGGCAGCACCGCCACGATCGAGAACAGGCTGACGATCTGGACGTGGAGGCGGGCCGCCGCCCGGCCCCGCCGCCGAGCCAGAATCAGCTGCCAGAGCTCGCGGACGATGATCCCGACCAGCAGCAGGATCGAGCCCGCATTGAGCAGGTAGAACGAGCGGACCACCTCGGGCGTCGGATCGATCCGCGTCAGGCCGGTCAGGACCACGAAGGTCATCATCGCGGACAGCATTGCCAGCGCCACGGCGAACGGTGCCAGCCAGCGTCGCACCGACCAGCGCCGGGGCTCTTCCGCTGGGGCCGTGTCAAAGGATGCGGCCGAGGTGTCTGCGCTGGTCATTCCGGCAATGGGGTGCTGAAAAACTGGGTCCGCCGCGGGCGGATACTGATGTATTCGTACCACATTGTTGCCGAATTGCGACAATTCCGCGGCGCGATGGACCCGCGCATCCACAGGCTGGTCGCCGGCTGGCTCCGTTGCGGGAACGGTTTTCCGCCCCTGCGGCTTGATCCGCATGGACAGGTTCTTCCTTGCAATAATGGTGTCTGCGGTTCTGCTGCTGATCGCAGCGGCCGGCCTGCTTGTTAACGGGCCCGGCCTGACCGAGCCGACGGCAAACATCGTCGCCGCGCAGCCCGCATCAAGCCGCCTTATCAGATGAGCGCGACATCGCGCCCTGCGGCCCAATGACCAAAATCTGTGTCCTTGCGGAACATTTCAGGCCGAATCGGACTTCTGCCCACCGCGTCAGCCAAACTGGCCAGCGCGATCCGGACAGGCTCAGCTCACCTTTGGTAGGGGGAGCTGAGCCACCGTCCCGGGAGATTAGCCCCCGCTCCGATACACCTGGATATCCAGATCCCGGATCTTCTTCCGCAGCGTGTTGCGGTTGAGGCCGAGCAAATCGGCTGCGCGGATCTGGTTGCCGCGGGTGGCCGCGAGGGCGGCCGTGAGCAGCGGCACCTCGATCTCCTTCAGAATGCGGTGATAGAGGCCCGGCGGCGGCACGCCGTTCGGAAAGCCCTGGAAGTGCGAGGACAGATAGGCCTCCACGGCACCGCCGAGATTGTCGACGCCCTGCTGGACCGCGGCGCCTGGGCTGACCGAGGGCGGCGCAAGCTCGCCGTCGATGACCGAGGCCGTGATCACGTCCTGCGGATAGAGCGCGGCGAGGCGGCGCGCGAGGTTTTCGAGCTCGCGCACGTTGCCGGGCCAACGGTGCTGCTTCATCCGCTCCAACGCCAGTGCGTCGAGCTTCTTCGGCGGCAGGCCGTCCTTCTCGGCCAGCGTGAAGAAGTGGCGAATGAGATCGGGCAAGTCCTCGATGCGCTCACGCAGCGGCGGCAACCGCAGCGGCACGACATTGAGGCGGAAGAACAGATCTTCGCGGAACAGACCCTGCTGGATCAGCACGCGCAGATCCTTGTTGGAGGCGGCGACGATCCGCACATCGGTCTTGATCGGGGTGCGGCCGCCGACGGTGGTGTATTCGCCCTGCTGCAGCACCCGCAGCAGGCGGGTCTGCGCCTCCATCGGCATGTCGCCGATCTCGTCGAGGAACAGCGTGCCGCCCTCGGCCTGCTCGAACCGGCCGGAGGCGCGGGTGTTGGCACCGGTGAAGGCGCCGCGCTCATGGCCGAACAGTTCGGACTCGATGAGATCGCGCGGGATCGCCGCCATGTTGACGGCGACGAACGGGCCGTTGCGGCGCTTGCCGTAATCGTGCAGCGCGCGGGCCACCAGCTCCTTGCCGGTGCCGGACTCGCCCGTGATCATCACGGTGAGGTCGGTCTGCATCAGCCGCGCGAGCACGCGGTAGATTTCCTGCATCGCCGGCGAGCGGCCGACCAGCGGGATCGCCTCCATCTCGGCGTCTTCGTCCGGCGTCGTGGTCCGCTCCTTCGGCTCGGCGAGCGCGCGGCCGACGATGGCGATCAGCTCCTTCAGGTCGAAGGGTTTTGGCAGATATTCGTACGCTCCGCGCTCGGAGGCGCGGATCGCCGTCATGAAGGTGTTTTGCGCGCTCATGACGATGACAGGCAGATTCGGCCGCATCTTCTTGATCCGCGGCAGCAGGTCGAAGGCGTTTTCATCCGGCATCACCACGTCGGTGATGACCAGATCGCCCTCCCCTGGCTGACCCAGCGCCACAGCGTTGCGGCATTGCCGGTGAGCCGGACTTCATAGCCGGCGCGGGACAGAGCCTGGTTGAGAACCGTGCGGATGGCGGTATCGTCATCAGCTACGAGAATGCTACCTGCGGGCATTGTTAATCCTCATTTTGCCCCCTGAGATGCAGACGACGACGTCCCGGCAGAGCCGTCGCGACTGCTGTGATCGGCATGTTTCACCGATGTGGAATACATCGGCATCAGCACGCGGAAGGTGGTTTTGCGCGGCTGAGATTCGCATTCGATGATGCCCCCGTGATCGCCGATGATCTTGGCGACCAATGCAAGACCCAGGCCCGAGCCGGTCTGCTTGGTGGTCACGAACGGGTCGAACAAATTGGGCAGAAGATCGTCCGGCACGCCTGGCCCATTGTCCTTCACGCAGAATTCGAGCGGCAGGGATACACGGGATTTTTGACCGGGGACTGACAGGCGCACGCCGGGGCGGAACGCGGTGGTGAGCTGGATCTCGCCGTCGGGAACGTCGATCAGCGCTTCGGCGGCGTTCTTCACGAGATTGAGGAACACCTGGATGAGCTGGTCCTGGTTCGCCAGCACCGGCGGCAGCGAGGGATCGTAATCCTCGACGAAGCGGATGTTGCGGGCAAAGCCCGACTGCGCCAGCCGCTTCACGTGGTCGAGCACGGAATGGATGTTGACGGGGCCGCGCACCACGGGACGCTCATCGCCGAACACCTCCATGCGGTCGACCAGCGTCACGATGCGGTCGGCCTCGTCGCAGATCAGCCGCGTCAGCATGCGGTCCTCGGACGAGGCCTGCTGCTCCAGCAGTTGCGCCGCGCCGCGGATGCCGGACAGCGGGTTCTTGATCTCGTGCGCCAGCATCGCGGCGAGCGCGATCACCGAGCGAGCGGCGCTGCGATGGGTGAGCTGGCGGTCCATCTTGTCGGCGATGGAGCGCTCCTGCAGCATCACCACGATATGGCCCGGGCGCTCGGTGAGCGGGGCGACATGCAGGTCGACCTGCCGGTCGCCGCCCATGCGCGGCGTGCCAAGATCGACCTTATATTCGTTCACCGGCGCGTTCGACGAGCGCACCTGGTCGATCAGCGCCAGCAACGGGCTGCCGAACGGCACCAGCTCTTTCAACGATTGCCGCTTCAGGAACTGCGTCGAGATGTCGAAAAAGGCTTCGGTGGCGATGTTGGCGCCGACGATCTTGCCGTCCGGCCCGATCAGCAGGACCGGATTGGGCAAGGCATCCAGGATCGCGTCGCTGTCGGACGGTATCGGCCGACGATGTTCAGCAGCTGAGCTCATGCAGCAGCGCTCCATGCGAAGTCGTCGAAGGCATCTTGCAGTGACTGGTGGACGCGGCGCGGATCCTCCGACGTGAGGATTGCCTGGCGCCATCCCTTCAGCTTCTCGACCGGCGCGCCACTCGCATCGGCGGCGACGTCGAGCGCCCAGCCGAGATGTTTGCGTGCGTGCCGCAGGCCGATCCGCAGGCCGTAGAGTGCGCAGACCCCCTCGTAGAGCGTCCGCACATAATGCAGCTGTGTTTCCAGCGACGGCGTCGCTTCCGCCGCCCCACCCTTCAGGCGGCGGCCGATCTGGCCAGGCAGCCAGGGCTGGCCATTGGCGCCACGGCCGATCATCACGGCATCGGCGCCGGAGGCCTCGAGCGCTGCGATCGCCTTCTCGTAAGACGTGATGTCGCCGTTGACGACGAGCGGAATGGAGATGGCGTCGCGCACCGCGCGGATTGCGTCCCAATCGGCCTCGCCCTTGTAGAACTGGCAGCGGGTGCGGCCGTGCACCGTGACGAGCTTGATGCCGGCGGCTTCGGCCCGGCGCGCCAGCTCCGGCGCGTTGCGGCTGCGATCGTCCCAGCCGAGCCGCATCTTCAGTGTTACCGGCACCTTCACCGCCGCGATCGTCGCCTCGACCAGGCTGACGGCATGGTCGAGATCCCGCATCAGGGCCGAGCCGGACTGGCCGCCGGTCACGTGGCGGGCCGGGCAGCCCATGTTGATATCGATGATGTCGGCGCCTTCGGCTTCGGCGATCCGGGCGCCTTCCGCCATCCAGTGCGCCTCGCAGCCGGCCAACTGGACAACGTGCGAGCCGATTCCGGTCGCTTCGCAGCGCAACCGGGTCATCCGATGGCCGTTGGCGAGCTCGTCACTGGCGGTCATTTCAGATACGACCAGACCCGCCCCGAGCTCGGCTGCGAGCCTGCGGACGGGCGCGTCCGTCACCCCCGACATGGGTGCCAGGAAGACCGGGGTGGCGACGTCGATATCGCCTATTTTCAACGGCTTAGAGCCGGATATTGCCGAGCCGGTCACAGGGGTCCCGTTGACTGGGCAGGGCTTCATCGCACCTGCCATGATCTATCTTGCGCACAATTCTTGTGCAGTCAAGCGTCATGCCTACAGTTTAGACAGTTCTGCCAATCTTTCAAGTGCAGTGCAACAAAATGCTGTTTCCCACAATCCGGGGAAACCCCCTTTTTGCGTGCCTGCCGTGCTAGAGGCATGCCGGTCATCACCCACACCCTGCCTCTCTCCATCATCAGCTGAGTATTTGAGTCCTATGGCGAAATCAGAGCGCACCGCAGTCGTTCTCGTCGCAGCCGGACGCGGCTTGCGCGCGGGCGCCGGCGGGCCGAAACAATATCGGACGATCGGCGGCGTGCCCGTGATCTATCGCGCCATGGAAGCGTTCAGCCGCCATCCCGATGTGTTCGCGGTGCAGCCCGTGCTGAATCCCGATGACAGCGCCATGTTCACGGCAGCGGTCGGAGGATTGAAGCACGAGGCGCCGACCCATGGCGGCGCAACGCGCCAGGCCTCGGTGCTCGCGGGCCTGGAAGCGCTCGCCAAGCACAAGCCGGACATCGTCCTGATCCACGACGCCGCGCGGCCCTTCGTCTCGGAAGGATTGATCTCGCGCGCGATCGAGGCGGCAAGCCGAACCGGCGCGGCGATCCCCGCCGTCGCAGTCACCGACACCATCAAGGTCACCGGCGAGAACGGCAATGTCGAGGACACGCCGGATCGCGCGCGCCTGCGCATCGCGCAGACGCCGCAATCCTTTCGTTTCGATGTCATTCTCGAAGCGCATCGTCGGGCGGCCAGGGACGGGCGCAGCGATTTCACCGACGATGCCGCGATTGCCGAATGGGCGGGATTGACGGTTGCAACCTTTGAAGGCGATGTTGCCAACATGAAGCTCACCACCCCCGAGGATTTCGTGCGCGAGGAAGCGCGCCTGGCCAGCCTGCTCGGCGACATCAGGACCGGCACGGGCTACGACGTGCACGCCTTCGGCGAGGGCGACCATCTCATGATCTGCGGCGTGCGCGTGCCACACACGAAAGGTTTCCTCGCCCATTCCGACGGCGATGTCGGCCTGCATGCGCTGGTCGATGCCATCCTCGGCGCGCTGGCCGACGGCGACATCGGCTCGCACTTCCCGCCGAGCGATGCGAAGTGGAAGGGCGCCTCCTCGGACCAGTTCCTGAAATACGCCATCGAGCGCGTCACCCAGCGCGGCGGCCGCGTCGCCAATCTCGAGGTGACCATGATCTGCGAGCGGCCGAAGATCGGTCCCTTGCGCGACACCATGCGCGCGCGCATCGCCGAGATCTCCGGCGTCGACATTTCCCGCATCGCGGTCAAGGCGACCACCAGCGAGCGGCTCGGCTTCACCGGCCGCGAGGAAGGCATCGCGGCCACCGCGAGCGCCACCATCCGCCTGCCCTGGAGTATCTAGGCCATGGCCGGCAGCGACGCACGTGCCCTCTCCCGCTCGCTGCTCGACCTGTGCCGGATGCGCAAGCTGACGATCGCGACCGCCGAGTCCTGCACCGGCGGCCTCGTCGCGGGCGCGCTGACCGATATCCCCGGCTCCTCCGATGTCATCGACCGCGGCTTCGTCACCTATTCCAACGATGCCAAGCGCGCGATGCTCGGGGTCGAGGCTAGCACGCTTGCGAATTTCGGCGCCGTCAGCAAGGAGACGGCGATCGCCATGGCGGTCGGTGCTCTGGAGCGCGCCGGCGTGGATCTCGCCGTGGCCATCACCGGCATCGCCGGCCCCGGCGGCGCCACCCCGGGCAAGCCGGTCGGTCTCGTCCATTTCGCCGTTGCCGCTCGCGACGGCCGCATCGTCCATCGCGAGCATCGTTTCGGCGCCATCGGCCGCAGCGCGGTCCGGCAGCGCTCGGTGGTCGAGGCGCTGCGCATGCTGATGGATCTCGCCCGTGGCCCGCAAGCGTCGGCCAAGCCGCAGCGCGCCGCCGCAACCCGCCTGCGCCCGCGCGTGACGCGCTCGCCGCGCCGCCATGTGGCCAAACGCAGGCCGCCGCGCGCACCGCGCGGTTAGAGCGCATCAGACCGCCGCCAGCAGCGCGCTGGCGTGATCGAGGACGCGCTGCTTGACCGCATCGGCATCGGATGGCTTCACCTTCGCGCTGACGGTCAACTCCACGATCGCCGCGCCGGGATCGGCGGCATCGATCACCTTCGACACATTGACCGATGGCGCGGCCTGCTCGTCGATACGGGGATCGTCGCGCATCTCTTTCAGAATCTGATCGGCGAGTGCGTTGGCCGATCCGGCCCTGACAGGAAACGTCACCTTCACTTCGCCGGTGCCGGGATAGACGCTGCGGTTGATGATCGCCGCTCCCCACACTTGTCCGTTGGGCAACAGGATCTGCGTGTTGTCGGGTGCGACAAGCTCGGTCATGAACAGCGACAGCGACTTCACCTTGCCGGCCTTGCCGCCGACCTCGACATTGTCCCCGATGTGGAATGGCCGGAACAGCAGCAACATCACGCCGGCGGCGAGATTGGACAGCGTGCCCTGCAATGCGAGACCGATCGCCAGTGACGTTGCGCCCAGCACGGCGACGAGGCTTGCAGTCTGGATTCCGAAGAGCTGAAGGACCGCAATGCCGACCACCGCCAGCACGCCGTAGCGTGTTACGCTGGAGACGAACAACGTCACGAGTGGATCCACCCTGTGACCGACATTGAGCACCCGCGTCACGAAGCGCTGCATTGCGCCGGACAGATACCACCCGACTGCAAGCAACAGGATCGCATATATCGCGTTCAGTCCATAGAGAACGAGCGAGCCTTTTAGCGTATCGAGATTGATAGTCATGAGGTCTCCGGCGCGGACAATCCGTTGAAAACTCGCCGCGGCGCGAAATGATCCCTCCAGGCGTCGATGGAACACCGTCCGGCCCAGCCACAATCCCTTGCGTTGCCCGAGGGGCGAAACACACAAGTCACGGGTCAATCCGCGCGCCCGAAAATATTCCACTTTACCGAAATTCTGTTTTGGCGTAGTCATGCGCCACCTCACCCCGGTCAGAGGGGCGTATCGCGATCGTCACGAAACGTGGGGTGGGCTGCGGTGGACGCTAGTCACATCGGCGCGACAGGCATCGCAGGGCGGGCAACCGTGAGCGAGGGCCATTGCGCATACGACCGGTGCGATCTGCGTACGGCAAAATCGTGTGGTCCTGGCGCCCGCAGGCTGGCGTCAAGCGTTGCGGTGATGTGGCGGCCCGACCGGGCGCGCGCATCACCAGCCGCAAGGCGACGGGGGCAATAGTGCATCGCTCCCCGGGGAGAGTACGACATAAGCCGTCAAACCACTGCGCAGGGAAGGCCGGATGTCTGGCCACACCTGTATGCCGCTGTGCAGCCTCTTGTAGCGCAACCTTCGCACAGTGGACCGTGGGTGCCCGGCCGGCACCCGGTCTTCCCTGCACCCTCTGACATCTGAGGGGGCGAGACCAAGCAAAGCTCGGGCGACATACGCCGCGAGATCGCAGCATCATGTTCGCTTTTCAAAAAGCACGCAAATCTTGTCGAAATCGGTCGGGATCGCGGATGGGCAGGCGCGGCCAAACGTCGTCGCCCCTGTCTGAACTTGCGCCCGACTATATTGGCGCAATAATGCCGCTCTACGTTGTGGCCGGGAATCAACCCGGTCCAACCTTCTGGAGGGCGACGAATTGTTCGCTCGCGCCGCGGCCTTCGCCACCGTGATCGTCAACTTGGCCGCCTTTGATGGTGCGGCCGCGCAAACGGCCAACCAGCCGCCGGATACGATGGCAGCGCGGGTGGAGGCTTGCACGCCCTGTCATGGCAACAAGGGCGAAGGCACAAGCGACGTCTATTTTCCGCGCCTTGCCGGCAAGCCCGCCGGCTATCTCTACAACCAGCTCCTCGCCTTCCGCAGCGGCCGGCGAAAATACCCGCCGATGAACTATCTGCTGGAGTTTCTGCCCGATCCCTATCTGGAGGCGATGGCGGAGTATTTTGCCGGCGAGCATCCGCCGCTGCCGCAGCCCGCGCCGAGTGAGGTTAGCAAGGACGTCCTCGCGCAGGGCGAACTGCTCGCGACCAGCGGCGATGCAGGGCGCAATATTCCGGCTTGCGTGAGTTGCCACGGACCAGGACTGACGGGCATGCAGCCCGGCATCCCCGGCCTGCTCGGCCTGCGCGCCGCTTATGTCAGCGCCCAGCTCGGCGCATGGCGCTACGGCACGCGCACGGCGAAATCGCCCGACTGCATGCAGCTCGTCGCCGGCCATCTCACCGAAGCTGACGTCACCGCCGTCGCAGCCTGGCTCGCGACACGGCCTGCGCCCGCCAATCCGGCCCCCGTACCGAAGGGCACCTACGCGCTGCCGTTCGGCTGCGGCAGCCAGCCCAACTGACGAGGCGGATGATGGGTTTCAAGCTCTCGATCACGCTGGTCGCCCTCGCCGCGCTGACAACGGTCGCGCGGGCGCAGGACAAGACGAGTGACATCATCGCGCGCGGCGAATATCTCGCCCGCGCCGGCGATTGCACCGCCTGCCACACCGCGGCCGAGGGCCGCCTGTTTGCCGGCGGGCGCCCGATGCCGACGCCGTTCGGAACGATCTACACCTCCAACATCACGCCTGATCCGGAGACCGGCATCGGCAAGTGGAGCGCGGACGATTTCTACAGAACCATGCACAACGGCCGTTTCCCGGATGGCGGGCTGATCTATCCGGCGATGCCGTTCGCGTCCTACACCAAGGTCACGCGCGCCGACAGCGACGCGATCTTCGCCTATCTGCGTTCGATTCCTCAGGTGAACCAGAAGAACAAGCCGCACGAGCTGCGTTTCCCCTACGACAACCGCCAGCTCATCCTCGGCTGGCGCACGCTGTTTTTCCGCGAGGGCGAGTTCAAACCTGATACGACCAAATCGGCGGAATGGAATCGCGGCGCCTATCTGGTCGAGGGTTTGGGCCATTGCGGCATGTGCCATTCGCCGATCAACGCGCTCGGCGGCACCTCGCAATCGGACGCCTTCAAGGGCGGCCTGATCCCGATGCAGAACTGGTACGCGCCCTCGCTCACGTCAAACCGCGAAGCGGGTCTCGGCGACTGGAGCATCAAGGACATCACCGATCTGCTTCAGACCGGCGTCTCCATGCGTGGCGTGGTCTACGGTCCGATGGCCGAGGTCGTGCACAACAGCCTGCAATACCTCAACGACGAGGACACCAGGGCGATGGCGGTCTATCTCAAGGGGATCGCGGAGCCCTCGCCCTCACCGCCCGCGAGCTCGGCGCTGCCGACCACCGAGAGCAGCCTCCTGATCAGCCTCGGCAAGACCGTATACGACAAGAACTGTGCGAGCTGTCATGGCACGCAGGGCGAAGGCAAGCCGCCGCACTGGCCTCCGCTTGCCAACAACCAGTCGATCGAAATGCAGTCGGCGGTCAACCCGATCCGCATGGTGCTCAATGGCGGCTATCCGCCCGGCACCAAGGGCAACCCGATGCCGTATGGCATGCCGCCGTTCGCAGGACTCCTCTCCGACAATGAGGTCGCCGCCGTCGTCTCCTACATCCGCACCGCCTGGGGCAATCGCGGCACACCGGTCTCGGCGCGTGAGGCCAACGAGTTGCGCTCCGCGCCGCTGAACTGAGGGACGCCAGAGATCCAATCATGATCAATTCCGATCCGCCGACCAGCCCAGCCGCAGCCGACCAGGCCGTCGAGGAGATTGTCGCGCAAGGGCCGTCTGGCGCGATCGTGCTCGCCGGCATCGCGACGGCCTGCGTGGTCGCGATGTGGCTCGCGTTCTACCTGTTTGTTTTCCTGCCGCGCGGATCGCTGCAATGAGCGCCGAGCAAAGCCACGCGAGCGCGGAAGTCGCGGCCCGCGTCGAGCGTCGCTGGGCCACCATCGCCGTGATCATCATCGTCATGATGGCGCTGCTGGCGGCCTTCGCCGGTATCCATCGGGCGACCATGCCGCAGCCAAGGGTCGAGACCATCGATCCGTCGCGAATCCATCTGTCTGGCGAGTTCGTCGAGAGCAATCTCGGCAGCGTGCTGGAGACCAACGGCACGGTCACGGTGCGTGCGATCGGCCAGCAATATTCCTTCACGCCGGCCTGCATCGTGGTTCCCGCCGATACGCCGATCACGCTGCGCGCGACCAGTGCCGACGTCGTGCACGGCATCCTGATCCAGGGCACCAACGTCAACACCATGCTGGTCCCGGGCTACATCTCCGAGCAGTTGATGCGCTTCACGAAGACCGGCGACTATCTGATGCCCTGCCAGGAGTTTTGCAGCTTTGGCCATGAGGGCATGTGGGGCAAGGTCAAGGTGGTCGACAAGGCTGACTTCGCCAATCGCGCGAAGAGCGGCGGGAGGCTGAGCTGTGTTGGTCAATAGGAAGCTCATCCTCGCCCATTTCTGGTTTGCCTTTGCGGTGTTCGGCGTCGCACTGACGCTCGGCGCCTGGCAGATGTTCATTCGCAGCCCGATCGGGACATGGCTGTCCAATCCCGAACTCTATTACCGCTCCCTGACCGCGCACGGTACGGTGATGGGCTACGTGTTTCCGACCCTGGTGGCGATGGGCTTTGGCTATGCCATCAGCGAGATCCGCGCTGGAGCAGCGCCTGGTCGGCGTGCGCTGGGCGTGGACCGGGTTCTGGCTGATCGTTGCCGGCAGCATCATGGCGGTGATCCCGATCGCGCTCGGCCGTGCCTCGGTGCTCTACACGTTCTATCCGCCGCTGATCGGCAACGTGTTCTACTACCTCGGCGTCGTGCTGGTCGTGGTCGGCTCATGGATCTGGGTCGCGCTGATGTCGATCAATCTGCGCGTCTGGCGAAAGGCCCATCCCGGCGCGCCGGTGCCGCTGGCGATGTTCGCCAATGTTGCGGGCTCCTATCTGTGGGCCTGGACCGCGGTCGGCGCCGCGCTCGAGTTGCTGCTCCAGATCATTCCCGTCGCGGCAGGACTGAAGAACACCATCGACGCCGGTCTTGCGCGCATCTTCTTCTCCTGGACGCTGCACGCCATCGTCTATTTCTGGCTGATGCCGACCTACATCGCCTATTACACCATCGTGCCGCGCGCGATCGGCGGCCGCGTCTATTCCGACAGCATGGCGCGGATCTCATTCATTCTGTTCCTGGTGGTGGCGATGCCGATAGGCATGCACCACACCTTTGCCGATCCAATGGTCGGCGCCGGCTTCAAGTTCATCCATTCGGCATTCACCGCGCTGGTCGCGCTGCCGACCCTGCTGACGGTGTTCACGATCTGCGCGTCGGTCGAGATCGCCGCGCGGCTGCGCGGCGGCCACGGCCTGTTTGGCTGGATCAAGGCCCTGCCCTGGGACAATCCGATGATGCTGGCGCTGGCGTTCTCGTTCGTTATGCTCGGCTTCGGCGGCGCCGGCGGCCTCATCAACATGAGCTACCAGCTCGATGCGTCGATCCACAACACGCAGTGGATCACCGGCCATTTCCACCTGATTTTTGGCGGCGCCATCGTGATCATGTACTTTGCGATCGCCTATGATCTGTGGCCGCATCTGACGGGCCGCGAGCTGATCGACCTTCGCCTCATGCGCACCCAGCTCTGGCTGTGGTTCGTCGGCATGGTCGTCACGACGTTCCCGTGGCACTGGGTCGGCATTCTCGGCATGCCGCGCCGCATGGCCTATTTTGACTTCGGCGATCCCGCCATCGCGCCGCAGGCGCTCTCCGTCACCCTCTCTGCTTTCGGCGGCTTTGTTTTGCTGGCGTCGGGCATCATGTTCATCGTCATCCTGGCGCGCGGCATGCGTGCGCCCCAGACCGAGGCCGGGCCGTACCGCTTTGCGCTGGCCGTGCATCAGCCCGTGACCGTTCCGGTCGCGCTCAACACGCACGCATTGTGGGTGGCGCTGATGATCGCCCTCACCATCACCAATTACGGCTACCCGATCCTGAATCTGGCGTTGAGTGAGGGCACCTCGGTGCCGGCCGTTTACGTGGGAGCGCAGTGATGAGCACGCGCGACCTCTTCACCCTCCGCAACAGCCATTTCAGGATTGGCGTCGGCATCACCGCTGCGATCCTGATCCTCACAGCGGTTGCCGGCTTCATCGTGCTGCCCTTCGCCCAGCCCTGGGTGCAGTTCGCCAATGTCTGGGATGCGATCTGCAGCGCCGCGGGCGTGCCGCAGCGAGCGGCGAATGTGAAGGCACCCGAACCGGCAAAACGCCTGTCCGAGGTCGTGCTGACCTCGCGCACGCTGGCGCGTCCGAGCCAGGAAGCCATCGGCCGCGGCGCCACACTGGCGCAGCGCTGCGCGATCTGCCATGGCCCGACCGGCATCAGCCGCGCGGACTCGCCCAATCTCGCCGGCCAGTATGCCGCCGTGATCTACAAGGAGCTGCACGATTTCCGCTCCGGCGCGCGCAGCAATGCCGTGATGTCCCCGTTCGCCGTGAACCTGACGGACGAGGAGATCGCCGATCTCTCGAACTACTACGCCTATCTGCCGAGGCTTCCCGCCTATCACCCGACGCCGCAACTGCCGAAACCCAACATCGTCATCTACGGCGCGCCAATGCGCGGCATCGCGCCCTGCGGCGCCTGCCATGGCAGCCTCGACAACAAGACCGGCAGTCCGTGGCTGGAGGGCCAGTCCGAGGCCTACATGAAGGCGCAGCTCCAGGCCTTCGCAACCGGCGAGCGCCGCAACGACATCAGCCAGCAGATGCGCAACATCGCGCGCGCGATGACACCGCAGGAGATCGAGCAGGCTGCGGCGTACTACGCCTCGCAGCCGCCGGACGTGGTGAAGGCGGTGGATTGATCAGGACGACGCCAGCTTCGGCCGGCCGTAGATCGCATCCGCCCGCTTCTCGAACGCGGTGGAAAACCGCGCGAAGGCGGCATCGAACATCGAGCCCATCAGCATCGCCAGCATGCGGCTCTTGAACTCATAGGCGAGGAAGAAACCGACGTCGCAGACATCCTCCCCTCCTGTTGGCCTTTGGGCTCGAACGTCCAGCGGTTTTCGAGGTTGCTGAAAGGACCTTGCAGATATTCGACCAGGATTTTCAGATTGGCGCGGTCGAGCGTCACGCGGCTGGTGAAGGACTCCTTGACCAGCTTGAACGACACCGTCATGTCGGCGACCAGCACCTCGGTGCCGTCGGGCTTTGCCATGCGCTGGCGGACCTTCAGCGCGCTGCACAGCGGCACGAACTCCGGATAGCGCTCGACGTCGGCGACCAGATCAAACATCCTGGATGCGCTGTGATTGACACGGCGCTTGCTCGAAAATTTGGGCATGGCGGTTCAGCGCGCGGAGGCGGCCCGAGCGGCCTTGAGTCTCGCAAAGTCCTCGCCGGCATGATGGGACGAGCGGGTGAGCGGGCTCGCCGAAACCATCAGGAAGCCCTTGGTGTAGGCGATCTTCTCGTAGGACGAAAACTCGTCCGGCGGCACGTAGCGCATCACCGCGTGGTGCTTGCGGGTCGGCTGCAGATATTGCCCGATGGTCAGGAAATCGACGTCGGCCGAGCGCAGATCGTCCATCACCTGCTGCACCTCGTGGCGCTCCTCGCCGAGCCCGACCATGATGCCGGACTTGGTGAAGATGGTGGGATCGAGCTCCTTGACCCGCTGCAACAGCCGGATCGAGTGGAAGTAGCGCGCGCCGGGCCGCACCGTGAGATAGTGCGACGGCACGGTTTCGAGATTGTGGTTGAACACGTCGGGCCTCGCCGCGACGACAACCTCGAGCGCTCCCTGCTTGCGCAGGAAGTCGGGCGTCAGGATCTCGATCGTGGTCGAGGGGCACGCGGCGCGAATCGCGCGGATGGTCTGTGCAAAATGCTCGGCGCCGCCATCGGCGAGATCGTCGCGATCGACCGACGTGATGACGACGTGGGCGAGGCCCAGTTTGGCGACGGCCTCGGCGACGTTCTGCGGCTCGGCGGCATCCAGCGCATTGGGCATGCCGGTCTTGACGTTGCAGAAGGCGCAGGCCCGGGTGCAGGTGTCACCCATGATCATGAAGGTCGCGTGCTTCTTGTCCCAGCACTCGCCGATGTTCGGGCAGCCCGCCTCCTCGCACACCGTGTGCAGGCCATTGGCGCGCACGATGTTGCGGGTGTCGGCATAGCCGCGGGTGTTGGGCGCACGCACGCGGATCCAGTCCGGCTTCGGCGGCGAAGCGGAATCGGGCCGGTTCACCTTTTCGGGGTGGCGCGGGCGGAGCGGGTTCGAGATAGTGTCGACAATGACGACCATGGGCTGTCCGGTCTGTTCAGGTCCTACCTAATCGGTCTGCTTGCCTGCTGCAACCCGGCTCGCCCTGCCTCAGGGAACATGGCAGATATGGGCAATATCCTGCTCTGTTCTCTGGCGATTCTCACCTCGAATGGCTCCAGTCTCGAAGTCTTCCACACCCCGGCTCGGCAAGATCCTGAAGCGCGGCTTTTTGGCCGCAGCGTACAGGAGGTCGCGCACGACCTGGTCGGCGCAACCATGCTGGTCGATGGTGTCGGCGGGATCATCGTCGAGGTCGAGGCCTATCATCATACCGAGCCTGCGGCGCACTCCTACAACGGTCCGACGCCGCGGAACCAGGTGATGTTCGGCCCACCCGGCTTTGCCTATGTCTACCGCTCCTACGGCATCCACTGGTGCGTCAATTTCGTCTGCGAGGAGCAGGGCTCGGCCGCCGCCGTGCTCATCCGCGCGCTGGAGCCGACCCACGGCCTGGCCGCAATGCGCCGCCGCCGCCATGCGGTCGATGTGCACGCGCTGTGCTCGGGCCCGGGAAAGCTGACGGAAGCGCTCGGTGTCACCATCGCCCACAATGCCCTGCCGCTGGACCGTCCACCGATCGCGCTGCATGCACGGACGGAGGACGTCGAAGTGGCGACCGGAATCCGGATCGGCATCACCAAGGCCGTCGAGCTGCCCTGGCGCTATGGCGTCAGAGGCTCGAAATTCCTCAGCAAGCCGTTTCCGAAGTAACCCTACGACGCCTGCTTCAGCCGCTCCAGCGCCTCCAGCAGCTTGGCCTTGCGGGCCAGCGCCGCCTCGCGCTTTTCGCGCTCCTCCTCGACGACCTCTTCGGCCGCGTTGGCGACGAATTTCTCGTTCGCCAGCTTGGACTCGGCGCGCTTGATGTCGGCGTCGGCCTTGCCGATTTCCTTGTCGAGGCGCGTCCGTTCGGCCGCAACGTCGATCACGCCCTTCAGCGGCAACGCTGCCACCTCGCCGCGGACGAGCAGTTGAACGGCGCCGTCGGGCGCGCGGTCGGCGAAGGAAATCTCCGACAACCGCGCCATGCGCTTGATGACGTCGGTCCAGCGCGGCGCGCGTTCCCTGGTCTCAGCCGAGGCGCCCGCCAGCACCAGCGCCGTCAGAGTCGCCGGAGGGATGTTCATCTCGGCGCGCACCGAGCGGATCTGCGTGACGAGGTCGATCACCCAGCCGATCTCGGCCTCCGCCTTGGGATCGCTGAAATCGGCATGGTCGAAGATCGGCATGATCAAGACCGGCGAGATCAGCGGATCGGTCGGACCGGCTGCCGCGGCAAGCATCGCGAGCTGCTCCGGGGTCGGCCCGGTCTGCTTCAGCGGCCACTCCGCCAGCGCCAGCAGGCCGTCGCGCTTGGCCGTCACCTCCCACAGCTCTTCGGTGATGAAGGGCATGAAGGGGTGCAGCAGCTTCAGGATTTCGTCCCGCGCCCACGCCACCATGGCGCGGGTTTCAGCCCTGAGCGGACCGTCCGCGCCGAGGAGCGCCGGCTTGGCGAGCTCGACATACCAGTCGCAATAGATGTTCAGGACGAACCGATACATCGCGCTCGCAGCTTCGTTGAAGCTGTGCGCTTCAAGCGCCTCCGTGACCTCGCGCGTGGCCTCCGCGGCCTTGTGCGCGATCCATCGATTCAGCGGCTCCTTGGCGTTCGCCGGCTCGAAGCCTTCCGGCACGACGCACTCGTTCATCTCGGCGAAGCGGCAGGAGTTCCAGAGCTTGGTCGCGAAATTGCGATTGATCTCGACGAGCTGCGACGACAGCTTGATGTCATGCGTGTGGGCGGCCTCGCGGGCCAGCGCGAAGCGGAGAGCGTCAGCGCCATATTCGTCGATCAGGCTGAGCGGATCGATGACGTTGCCTTTCGACTTCGACATCTTGGCACCCTTCTCGTCGCGGACGAGGCGGTGGATGTAGACCGTCGAGAACGGCGCCTCCTTCATGAAGTGCAGGCCCATCATCATCATGCGGGCGACCCAGAAGAAGATGATGTCCCAGCCGGTGACCAGCACGTTGGTCGGATAGTAGCGCTGCACCTCGGGCGCGTCTGCGGGCCAGCCGAGCGTCGAGAACGGCCACAGCGCCGAGGAGAACCAGGTGTCGAGCACGTCTTCATCACGCGTGATGAAGCCTTCGCGCTTGTTGCGGTCGAGCGCCATCTCGCGGCCCTGCTCGGCCGTAATGACCTCCTGCTCGACGTAATAGCCGAGCGCGTGGCCGATCGCCTCCTCCTCGGTCTCGGCGACGAACACCTTGCCGTCCGGACCGTACCAGGCCGGGATCTGGTGGCCCCACCAGAGCTGGCGCGAGATGCACCAGGGCTGGATGTTCTCCATCCACTCGAAATAGGTCTTTTCCCAGTTCTTCGGCACGAACGAGGTCTCGCCCGAACGCACCGCCGCGATCGCCGGCTTGGCCAGCGTCTTGGCGTCGACATACCACTGGTCGGTCAGGTAGGGCTCGATCACGCTGCCCGAGCGGTCGCCGTGCGGCACCATGTGGGTGTGCGGTTCGATCCGCTCGACGAAGCCGAACGACTCCAGACGCTCGACGATGCGCTTGCGCGCAACGAAGCGGTCGACCTTGTGAAACTCCTCGGCGAATTGCGAGGCGCCTTCCGGCAGGTCGCGCAGATAGTCCTCGTTGTCGAGGAGATCGAGACAGCCTTCCTTGTCGAGCACGCTGATGCGGCGCAAGCTGTGGCGATTGCCGACTTCGAAGTCGTTGAAGTCGTGCGCCGGCGTCACCTTGACCGCGCCCGAGCCCTTTTCCGGATCGGAATAGTCGTCGGCGACGATCTGGACCTTGCGGCCGACCAGCGGCAGGATGATGTTCTTGCCGACCAGCTTCTGATAGCGCTCGTCCTCGGGATGCACGGCGACACCGGTATCGCCGAGCATGGTCTCGGGGCGCGTCGTGGCGACGACGATGAAGCTCGTGGGATCCTCGGGGTTGAAGGTCTCGCCCTCGATCGGATAGCGAAGATACCAGAGGTGGCCCTTCACTTCGGTCTGCTGCACTTCGAGATCGGAGATCGCAGTGAGCAGCTTGGTGTCCCAGTTCACCAGCCGCTTGTCCTTGTAGATCAGTCCGTCGCGATGCAGCTCAACGAACACCTTGACGACGGCCTTGGAGAGGCCCTCGTCCATGGTGAAGCGTTCGCGCGACCAGTCGCAGGAGGCGCCGAGCCGCTTGAGCTGGTTGATGATGGTGTCGCCGCTCTCGGCCTTCCACTGCCAGACCCGCTCCAGAAACTTCTCGCGGCCCATCTCGCGGCGGCTAGGCTGCTGACGCTCCATCAGCTGCCGCTCGACCACCATCTGGGTGGCGATGCCGGCATGGTCGGTCCCGGGCTGCCACAGCACGTCGCGGCCGCGCATGCGCTCGAACCGGCACAGGATGTCCTGCAGCGTGTTGTTGAGGGCGTGCCCCATGTGCAGCGAGCCCGTCACGTTCGGCGGCGGGATCACGATGGTAAAGGGCACCGCGTCGCGGCGGTCGGGGCGGCCGGCCTTGAAGGCAAGGCTGTCCTCCCACACGAGCGACATGCGGGCTTCGATATCGGCGGGCTGGTAATTTTTCTCGATCATGGGCGCTAGAAAGCCGCGTGCGGGGGCCAAGTCAACGGAAAGCTCAGCGGCAACGAGGCTTCCCGGCCTGTCGGGAATCCGACCATGACCTGCAAGCAGGGCTTTATGAGGGCTCTGCGGCCGCCCCTACCTGCCGCCGCGCGAGACTCGCTCGATTTCGGCCTTCACGATGCGTTCAACGAGGCCCGGCAAATTGTCGTCGAGCCAGGACTTGAGCATCGGACGCAGCATCTCCTTGACCAGATCCTCTAGCGTCCGCGCATTGCTGCTGAGCACCGTGTGGGCCAGGGAATTGAAGGCGGATTCGACCGCGGAGACGGTCGATTGCGCGAGCATCGGCTGCTGCGGCGGCAACGGCGGTGCATCGAAGTCCACCGGCGCATAGGAGGGTGGCAGCGTCGGACGCGGCGGCGGCGATTCGGCGAATTCCAGGTCGTCGCGCGGCTCGACCCTGCGGAAGCTCGGTGGCGGCGGAGCCGGCGTCGGGTCAATCGCCATTTCGTCGGTCAACTCGAGCACGTCGGGCTCCGGCTCAGGCTCTGGCTCCGGCTCCGGCGCGCGGACCTCGGGCGCCGGCGTGGCCGTATCGAGCCCCGCGAGCAGCGCGTCGATATCGTCCTGATTGTTGGACGCATCGGCGGCGGGTGCGGGTGGCGGGGGCGGCGCAGGAGCCGGCTTTGCGGCCGGCGGTGGCGCGGGTTTTTCAGCGGCAGGCTTTTCAGCAGCAGGCTTGGCGGCAGCAACCTTGGAGGGGGAATGTCGTTCATCGCCTGCGGCTTCGGTGCCGGCGCGGCAGGAGCTGGTGCGGGCTTGGCGGCCTCCGCCGGCGGCGGCTTGGCCTCATCGTCGGCAATGATGCGCCGGATCGAGGCCAGAATCTCCTCCATCGAGGGTTCTGTGACCTTTGCAGGCTGCGTCATCTCCGACTCCACATGATCAACGCCCTCGCATGCGTTATTTTACACCAAGCACGACAGGATTGGCCCGTTCCGGAGGGACGCCCCGACATTTTCGTCGCGGCAACCCCACTTGTCCCCAGTTCACGGCCCAACGTGCAGCGGTGCGCCCTGCCCTCGGCACTCAAGCTTTACGCACGCGACATCAGATGCAGGGCGAATCGACCCGCATCTTCTTGGCAAGGCTATGTCAGGGATTTTGATGATTGCAAGCAGAGCACCGGTCGGCTTCGCCTGTTTGCGAGGCCGACCGGATGACTACGGGACTTTAGCGTCCGTCGGGCGTCCGCACACCGGCCCAGCTGTCGCGGACCTGCTGGTAGTGGACGCTGGGATCGTAGACCGTGGTGTTGAGACCGAGCACCTGCGGCGCCAGACGACCGACGGCGTTGAGCACCGAATAGGACGCCACAACACGGTCGTGCTGGGCTGTGACGAGCGCAACGCGCGCGTTCACCAGCGCCTGCTGCGCGTTGAGCACGTCGAGCGTGGTGCGCTGACCGGCCTTGGCTTCCTCGCGCACGCCGTTCAGCGCGATCTCGGATGCCGTGACCTGCGCCTGTGCGGACTTCACCTGCGCCTTGCCGGCTTCCAGCTGGCCCCAGGCCTGCACGACATTGGCGCGGGTCTGATCGCGGGTGGTTTCGAGATTGAGGCGTTGCTGCGCCAGATTCTCTTTCGATTGGCGAATGAGCGCGTATTCCGCTCCGCCCTGATAGATCGGTACGGAGGCTGTCGCGATGGCGGAAGCGGTCGTGGTTCGGAACACCGTCAGGCTCTGCTGATACGCCTGGGTGATGCCAGCCTGGACCGTGACCGTCGGCAGCAGCGCGCCTTCGTTGATCTTGACCTGGAGATAGTTGACGTCGATGCCGTACATCGAAGCCGTGACGTTGGGGTTCTCCACCAGGCTGAGATTGACCGCGGAGGCGATCGTCCCGGGCAAGAAGCGATCGACCGGTGAGCCCGGCGCGAGGTTCGTCGGCTCGTTGCCGATGATGCGGCGGAAGTTCGCGCGCGTCGTCGTCAGATTCGATTCGGCGGTCAGGGCCTGGGTCCTGCCGGCCGCCAGCTGCGCTTCGGATTGCGCCACGTCCGTGCGCGTGACTTCACCGACGTTGAAGCGATCGCGTGTCTGCTTGAGCGTCTGTTCGAGCACGCGCACGTTGCTGCGCTGGACTTCCAGGGTCGCGGAGTCGCGCAGATAATCCATGTAGCTCGTAGCCGCCTGCAGCAGGACGGTCTGCTCGAGCACACGCAAGGCTTCGCGGGATCCTGAGACCTGGCTCTCCGCCGCGCGCGTCCTGTTGGCGGTCTGATTGCCGTTGTAGAGCGTCTGGTTGATGGTCAGGCTGGCGCTGTTGGGCTGAAGGGGCGGGTCGCTATGGATCGGCAGGCCCTTCTGCGTCTGTTGAATATCCTGATATTGATACCCGGTGCCGAGGCTCATATTCACCTTGGGGCGGTAGCCCGACAAAGCCTGAGGCACGTTTTCGTCAGTCGAGCGCACCTGGGCGCGCTGCGCGTTGAGCTGCGGATTGTTCTGATAGGCGCGCACCAGCGCAGCCTCGATCGTGTCCGCCAAGGCAGGCGTCGGCCCTGCAAGCGTCAGCAACAGGACCGAAACAGCAGCTCCGGTGAAGAACTTCACCCCATGCATCCCTGAAATTCCGTTCATTCTAACGCCCGGCTCGTGCCCGCGAGCTGGGTTATCGTCAACCGAGTGGAGTCGTTGCCCCGCCGCAACATAGGACGCGGATGGGCGCGACGGAACTACCTCAACGGAGTTCCCAGTGGAAACTCTTCACGTGCAGCATCCCGGCCACACTTCTGATTCAGAACGGGATTTTAACAGGCAACGGCCGTCAGAAGACGAAGGCGGCGGCCCGTTCGAGCCCGGGAAGGACCGGAGCCGCGGCATCGAACAGCGCCCGATGGCCGAATTCGCCGTGGGTACGGGTCACGATCATGGCCCGTGGCGGCCTGGATTCGGCAGACACCCCCACCAGACGACCGCCGTCCTTGAGTTGCCCGAGCAGCCCTTCCGGCGTCACCTCGACGGCGCCATTGAGAATGATCACGTCATAGGGACCAGCGGAGGGATCGCCCTCGGCACAGGAAGCGGCCTTGCAGGTGACGTTGGCAAGCCCGAGGGAGGCACAGGCATCCCCGGCTTTGGCGGCCAGGGCCGAATCGGATTCGGTCGCAGTGACCTGGCGGGCGAGCTTGGCCGTCAGTGCGGCGAGATAGCCCGTGGCACAACCGACCACCAGCACGTTGTCCGTCTCGCCGATTTCGGCGGCCTGAAGCAGCTTGCCGGTCAGCTGCGGCTTGATCAGGAAGCGCTTGGCGGCACCTTCGCTCACATCGAGATCGAGGTCGAGATAGGCCAATGCCTGTCTGGACTCCGGCACGAACACTTCGCGCGGAACCGTGAGCATGGCATCGAGAACATTACGATCAGTGACGTCACTGGTGCGCACCTGGCCATCGACCATTTTGAGGCGCGCGGTCGAGAAACCGGACATTTGCGGACCCTGAAATGCGGACGATGCCGCTGCGATAAGTTGGCGGCATCTTTGGAACATGCCCGGCCAAAACGCAACATGGCCGTTGCCCTCGCCAGCCAATGCCTCCGCAGCTCACCACATCAGGGGCGATGGACTACTCGATCGTCACCGCGAGGCGGCCGATCAGAGCCGCAACCTCGTCCAGGCGCGCCGAATCGGGCGTCTCGACCGCACGCGCAAGACAGGCGACGCATTCATCGTCGCTGAGCTCGGGAAGGTCGGCCGGTAGAATCGAGGGAGCCAGGTGGGCGCGGTCGATCTGGATGTCTGTCATGGCAATCAGCTCCGTAAGGGTCCGGCCCCCGCAAAGCTCGATTCGAATTAAGTCGATTTGGCGCCGCCCCGATGACTGCGGTGGCGCTGCCGCACACATCTGCTTGAACGCGATTCTGCAGAAGATTCAGCTGCAAAGCCTTGAAAGATCGCCCGAACGGCATCGCGCGTCACATCAGGATGCAATGGCAAGTCATTCAGTTTATTGCGGAATTTGGCTCCCCGGGCTGGATTCGAACCAGCGACCATCCGATTAACAGTCGGATGCTCTACCGCTGAGCTACCGAGGAAAAGGCGAACCAGTCGTTCGCGCGCGGCTGCGTATAACAAAGCCGCTTGCGCTTGCAAAGGACGAATTCGTCATCTTCCGCAAGGCGTCGAGGAAGAAGCCGACGGCCCCTCCCCGGGCCTGCGTCAAGCCGGTCTATTCGGCGACGAACGAGGTGGTCTTGGTGCCGGAATCGTAGCGCAGCCGAAGCGCGGTGAACTTGCAGAGGTTGACGTTCTTCCAGAGCACGGACTCGTCATAGTTCTGCCAATCGACGCGGATGTTCCAGACACAGCCCTCGTCGTCCTCGTCGAACTCGACATAGGTGCTGGACTGGTTCTGCAAAACCTTGTCGAGCTCGTTATCCCATTCGTCCAGGCCGTCGTCCGGCGCGTTGAAGCCCAGGAACTTGATGGCATAGCCGGTTTCGTTGACGACGGTGACATTGCGGGAGTCAGCCGCGAACGACGGGGTAGCGGCGACCGCGAGACCGATCGCGAACAGTGCAGAATAAAAAGACTTCATGTTGAAATTCTCCCGATCGAAAAAGGCTTCGGTGCCTGGCGTCGATCGGCGCAGGCGCCGCGGCAACACATGGCGTTGCCTCGAAGGTCCGTCCGGAGCGCGATCGAGAGGTTCAACACGCCCACGATCAGCGCTCCGGCTCGTTGCACGACGCGAGACGTGCAACGCGCCGGTTCATAGCGATTCGAATTCTCCGCAGCAATGAATGGGCATTCATGGATCGGCAGCATTTGTCGTCTCCGCGATCTGCAGCCAGCGCAGCGCGCGGACATGCCTTCGCGCCCTCGCGACTTGTCTCGCCCGAGCTCTGCTTCGTCTCGACACCCTCGATATCAGAGGGCGCAGGGAAGACCGGGTGCCGGCCGGGCACCCACGGTCCACTGTGCGAAGGTTGCGCTACAAGAGGCTGCACAGCGGCATACAGGTGTAGCCAGACATCCGGCCTTCCCTGCGCAGTGGTTTGACGGCTTATGTCGTACTCTCCTCGGGGAGCGATGCACTATTGCCCCCGTCGCCTTGCGGATGGCTGATGCACGTGCCCGGTCGGGCCGCCGCATCACCGCAACGCTTGACGCCAGCCTGCGGGCGCCAGGACCACACGATTTTGCCGTACGCAGATCGCACCGGTCGTATGCGCAATGGCCTTTGCTCACGGTTGCCCGCCCTGCGATGCCTGTCGCGCCGATGCCACCTGCGTCCACCGCAGCCCACCCCACGTTTCGTGACGATCGCGATACGCCCCTCTGACCGGGGTGAGGTCGGGCTTGAATACGCTATAACCGAATTTCGGTAAAGTAGAATCTTTTCGCGCTGGCTGATTGACCCCTGACTTGTGTGTTTTGCCCGTCGGGCAACACAAGGGCTTGTAGCCCGGATGGAGCGCAGCGTAATCCGGGGCTCTAAAAGTCGCGACGGGCTCCCCGGATTTCGCTGCGCTCCATCCGGGCTACGAAAGCTGAATTCACGGCCGCCGGCACACCAGGTCGATCTCGATCAGCGCGTCGTAGGCAAGTCCGGTGACGCCGACGCAGGTACGGGCTGGCAAGCGATCCTGCGGAAAGTACGTCCGGTAGGTCTCGTTCATCACCGTGTAGTCTTCCTTGAAGCGCGTCAGATAGATCCGCGTCATCACGACGTGCTCGAGGCCGAGATCAAGACCGGCGAGCACCACTTTCAGGTTCTCCATTACCGCGCGGGTCTGCGCGACGATGCCATCGGGCAGCACGCCCGGCGTTTGCGGCGTGTCAGGCATCTGTCCGGTGACGAAGACGAACCCGTCGGTCTCGACGGCGTGGCTGAAGGGCGCGACCGGCTTCGGTCCGCCGCTGATCATGTGGAATTTCACTTCGGTATCCCTGGGTTTAGGAGGCGTCCTGAAACAGGCGCTTGCTGATGATGGCGTGCACGCCCCAATTGCCGTCGACCACCTGCGTGACGCCGAAATCGACCGCGGCCGACATCAGTGCGATCGCCTCGTCCTCGCTGAGACCCTTCACGTTCATCAGGAAGCGACGCATCTTGCGGAACGCATCCTTCATGGCGAGGTCGAGCGAGGATTTTGCGTAGACCTCGCTCTGGCCCTGCGCGCCGAACTCGGCGAGGTAGTTGGGGTGGCTGAAGCCGGTCAGGACCCAGTCGGTTTCGGTCTCGATCAGGGGATAGGAGAGATCGGCGAAGGGCCGGCCGGCGAGATCGGCCTTCTTGTGCAGGATCACCTCGAACGTGCCGGTCATCGAGCATTCGATCGCGGTGCCGCTCAACTCGCCGTCACCCTGGGTGGCGTGGGGATCGCCGACCGATAACAGCGCACCCGGGACCGAAACCGGAAGATAGACAGTCGCCCCCTTCCCCAGCCGCCAATTGTCGAGATTGCCACCGAAATAGGATGGCGGCACGGAATCGATGAAATCGACCTCGCGCGGCGCCACCGCAATCACCCCGAAATGCGGACGCAAGGGAATGCGGATGCCGTCGAGCACGTCGTGGCGACGCTTCACTGTGCCGGGCAGGACGGGAATGCCGGGATAGTCGTAAGTGGCGTGCACGACGCCGGACGGGTCGGTCTGCGGCTCCCAGCGGTAGGAATAGAGCGCACGCGCGTGTGGCGCGGCGGTATCGTCGAAGATCTCGTAGATCGTCACGACCTCGCGCGGCTTTGGTCCTGCGAGAAACTCGCCGTAGTGATAACCCCACCAGGCGGCGACGGAGGAGCCGAACACGCGGCCTGAATGTTTCGGGTGACGGCTCGCACGCGGCACGATGTCGAGGATGCGCACCTCCAGCACGTCACCGGGCTGGGCATCCTTCACCGCCACCGGCCCCGTGCAGATATGCACGCCAAAACCTTCGCCGGCCCCGCGGCCGAACACGCTGGCGTCCATCGGTCCGGCGCCGCGGCGATCCACATTCTTGCTCGCGCTGGTCCAGCCGAACACGCTTTCGGCGGCGGCGTCGCCCGCAATCATCAGTTCGGGGTCGTCGGAGGCGTGCTGGGTCAGCGTTTCGATGGTGATGGTATCGCCCGATGCGATCTCGAGCTGCGGCTGCAGCGAGCGGCTGAAATAGCCCCAGTGGACACGGCTCGCCTCGATCGGAAGATGATGGTGCTTCCGTTCCGCCGTCCTCGGCTCATCGAAGCCGACGCGCAAGACATCGCCGCGCGCATCCGCGCCCGCCTGATGCGCGCGAAGCTGCGCCAGTGCGTCCTGCGGCCAGCCGCGCTGACCGGCCACGCCGTGTTGCACCGTCGCCCGCTCCGCCTCCTGCTGGCGAAACTCACGCGGCGGCAGGCCGAAGCGATGGCGGAAGGCGCGGCTGAAATGCGCGGAATCGCCAAAGCCATAGGCGTACGCGATCTCCGAGATCGAGCGATGCGCTTCACTCGGGTTCGACAGGTCCGCCCAGGCGCGCTGAAGCCGGCGCTCCCGGACGTAATGGGTGAAATTGTCGCCGACCGTCTCGAACAGCTTCTGCAGGTAACGCTCGGAAATTCCTTCCGCTTGCGCGACTCGTGCCGGCACCAGTTCGGGATCGTCGAGCCTGCGCTCGATGGTCTGGCAGATCCGGTGCAGCAGCGCGGCCTGGGTCGCGCTCGACCCTGCGTCGGACGTCGAGGCGGCCAGTTGATGCGCGAGAGTCAAAAGCAGATCGACGAGAGAGTGCGCGACCGAATTCCATTCGGCATCGCTCAAGCTGTCGAGCGAGCGAGCGGTCGCGTCCAGCAGACGCGCGAACACGTCGGCGAAGCCGCTCGGTGGGACCACGCGGGGCTCGCCGAGACGCGGCTTGCCCGAGAGTCGGCCGCGCAGCGCGTCCGACGTCACCGACAGCACGATCGCGCGCATGTCGCGCTGGAACACGATGCTCCAGTCGCCGCTCCGCGGCAGCAGCACGAGATGGCCGACGGGAACGATGCGATGGCCGCCGGCGCTCCTGAGCACCATGCCGTCCTCGACCGGCATCAGGGCGATCGGAAGGTCTTCGATCGCTTGCGGGAGCGGACCTATGGTCTGCGCGCCCGCCGCCATGCGCGTCAATGCGACGCCCGCGGCATGGCGGTGCGACGCCGTCGCGTGCCCGTCGAGAAAGGGATGACCGGTAGCCGGTTGCAGGCCGACCGCCGCGAGGACGTCCCGCCAAGCCTCGGGGCGGTCGTCTTGCGCGTAGGACTCGCTCGTGAAGGGACGGAAGCTCATCGGATCGACCCAGGTTGCAGTCGATCGAAGCAACCTCTGTGCCAGCCGCACGCGGTCATCGGTCGCAGCGACGGGCCGCAAATGGGGTTCGCCCTTCACCGTCTCATTCCTAAAACGGACTTTGCATCAACGCACTAGTCGCACCGGAAGATGTTCTTGCGGATTGTGCCGTGGACGCCCCAATTGGCGTCGACCACCTGGGTGACGCCGAAATCGGCGCCGACCGACAGCAGGGAAATCGCCTCGTCTTCACTCAGGCCGTGCACGGTCATCAGGAAGCGCCTGAGCTTGCGGAACGCATCGCGCATCGCACGATCGAGACTTGAGTGGTTTGCAATCTCGGTTTGCGCATCTGCGCCGAGCGCGGCGAGATAATTCGGATAGGTGAAGCCGTAGAACGACCAGGCGTGATCGGTCTCGAGCATCGGATGATCGAGGCCTTCGAGATTGGTACCGGCAAGGTCGGCCTTCTTGTGCAGGATGAATTCGAAATCGCCGGTCAGCGAAGTCTCGATCGCGGTGCCGCCGAGCTCGCTGTCGCCCTGCGCGGCATGGGGATCGCCGACCGAGAAATAGGCGCCGGGGACGGCGACCGGATAGAACATTCGCGCGCCCTTGCCGATGCGCCAGTCGTCTATGTTGCCACCAGTATAGCTCGGCGGAATCGAGCTGACGAAATCGGCTTCCGACGGCGCAAGCCCCATGGTGCCGAAATGCAGCCGGGCCGGCACCTTCACGCTCGTCAGGATGTTCTCTCGCTTCTTGATCGTCGCGTGGTCCACGCGCACGCCGGGATAGTCGATCATTGAGTGCACGATGCCGTCAGGGTCGGTCTGCGGCGTCCAGACATAGTTGTAGACGGCTTTCGCATAGGGCTCGCCCGAGGTGTCGAGCTCGAAGATGGTGACGACCTCGCGCGGCTTCGGCTCCTCGATCAGATCGTGATAGTGAAAGCCCCAGTTGGCGGCGACGTTGGAGCCGAAGCAACGGCCGGCATGGCAAGCGCTGCAGCTCGGCCGCGGCCGGACGTCGAGAATTCGCACTTCGAGAATGTCGCCGGGCTCGGCGCCTTCGATCGCCACGGGACCGGTGAGCAGATGCACGCCGATCCCCTCGCCTGCGCCGCGAATGAACGGACCTTCCGTCGGGCCCGAGCCGCGCCGCGCGACGGCCTTGTGCTCGCGGGTCCAATGAAACACGCTCTCGGCGCCGGGATCGCCTGCGATCATGCGCTCGTAATCGTCGTTGGCGTGATGGGTCAGCGTCTCGATGGTGGCGCGGTCGCCCGAGCGCAGCGTCAGGGCCGGAGCAACGGTCTTGGAGAAATAGCCCCAGTGGACGGTCTTCGGCGAAACCGGCAGCGTGAAATGCTTCATGAGGTGGCCTCTTCGGGAAACGCAGTCGTGAACCTTGTGGGGGTTGCGCTCATCGCACCGCCTCCGGAGCCTTGTCGGCCTCCATGACGCTGAGGAAACGTGCCGTCAGCGGATTGCGGGGATTGGTGAGCACCTCGTGCGCCGGCCCTTCCTCGATGATCTTGCCGCCGCTCAGGAACGCGACGCGGTCGGCGACCTCGTCGGCAAAGCGGATCTGGTGGGTCGAGATGATCATGGTGAGGCCGTCGTCGATGGCGAGGCGGCGGATCACCTCCAGCACCTCGTTGACGAGCTCGGGATCGAGCGCCGAGGTCGGCTCGTCCAGCAGCAGCACGCTCGGGTTCGGCGCGAGCGCGCGGGCAATGGCGACGCGCTGCTGCTGACCGCCGGAGAGATGCCGCGGCAGCGCGTCGGCACGATGCGTCAGGCCAACGCGCTCCAGCAATTCGGCAGCGCGGCGGTCAGCGTCGACGCGGGTCATGCCGTGAACCCAGCGCAAGGGCCCGGCGATGTTCTCCTTCGCCGAGAGATGGGCGAACAGATTGAACTGCTGGAACACCATGCCGACGCCGACGGTGGCCCGCTCGTTGGCGATTGCGCGCGGCGACAGCAGCTTGCCGTCGTCGTCGAAACCGAGCCGGCGACCACCGACGCGCACGGTGCCTCCGTCCCAGCTCTCGAGATGGTTGATGCAGCGGAGCAGCGTGCTCTTGCCGGAGCCGCTGGGTCCGAGCAGCGCCACGACCTCGCCGACGCGCACGGTGAGATCGAGGCCGCCGAGCACCTTTTGCGCGCCGTAGCTCTTGGTGAGGTCCCTGGTTTCGACCGCGATGTTGTTGCGCGCGATCGTCGCCGCACGCCGGGTACGCTCATCACGGGTCAGCGCCAGCGGCGGCGCTGCGGTCGGTTCTGCTTGCGCGGGCTCGGGATCGGCGACGGTCGCCTCGGCGAGTTCGAGCTTGGTCGCGAGGTCGACGCGGCGCCATGGCAGGTAATCTGCCAGTTTGCGCTGGCGGCCTTTGGCGCGGTCGAGATCGAGCAGCCATTCGACGAAAAGCTGGATGACGCTGATCGCGAAGGTCAGCACGAGATAGAGCAGGCCCGAGGCGAAGAAGATCGAGAAGAAGTCGAAGGTCGAGGACGCCAGCTGGGTCGAACGCAGCGTCAGCTCCTGGACCGCGACGACGGAGGCCAGCGAGGAATTCTTCAACGCACTTACGGCTTCGTTGCCGAAGGCCGGGATCATGGTGCGGATCGCCTGCGGCGCGATCACGCGCCACATCAGGATTCGCGGCGTCATGCCGAGCGCCTGGCCGGCCGTGACCTGCCCGCGATCGACGCCGAGCACGCCGGCGCGCAGCATCTCGGCGATGAACGGCGCCTCGTTGCAGGCGAGCGCGAGGCCGGCAGCCAGCACCGCCGGCAGCTTGATGCCGATATGCGGCAGCGCGTCGTAGGCGAACACCATCTGCAGGATCAGCGGCGTGCCGCGAAAGATCACGGTATAGGCCCTGGCGATCGCAGCCAGGACCCAGAAGCGCGAGAGCTGCATGCCGGCGAGGATCAATCCGAGGATCAATCCGCCGCCGAGCCCGAGGGCCGTCACCTCAAGGGTGAGCTCGATGCCCTCGAGCAGGTAGGGCATGCTGAGATAGTGGAGAAATAGCGACATCAGTCAGCCGTCAATCCGAGCGGGATCAGGTTTCGCCGAAGACGGGCGACCTGGAGATGGGCACCTCTCCCCGACGGGGAGAGGTCAACCGCACTCAGTCAGCCATCAGGATGTCAGGCTCCTTGAAGTTGTTCACGTCGAGCCCGTGCTTTTTCAGGAGGGCCATGTGCGTGCCGGCCTTCTGCACCTCGATCAGCGCGGCGAGCACGGCGTCGCGGAATTTCGGCTTGTCCTTGGGCACGGCGATGCCGACCGAATACGGGATCGTCACCGCGATCGCCTTCTCCAGCTTGTCCGGATAGGCCTTCACCGCGCTGTCGACGGTGTTGACGTCGTTGATGTAGGTGTCGGCGCGGCCGGCGAGGATCGCCTGGATGCAGTTGGCGTTGTTGTCGTAGAGCTGGATGGTCGGTTCGGACTTGCCGGCTTTCTTGCACTCGGGGATCAGCGCCTGGATCAGGGGCACCTCGACATAGCCGGTGTTCTCGGCGGCCGCCGTTCCACACATCGACATGTTGATGCCGGTGATGCCCTTCGGATTGCCCTTGGCGACCAGCACGCCGTCGAACACCTTCGAATAGGTGATGAAGTCGGCGGCCTTGGCGCGCTCCTTGGTGGCGTAGATGTCGGAGATCACGATGTCGGCCTGGCCCGCGGCCAGCGTGGTCAGGAGGGCAGCGAACGTCACCGGCTTGTAGGTCAGCTTGAAGCCGAGGCATTCGCCGATGGCTTCACCGAGATCGATGTCGAAGCCGATATATTTGCTGGGGTCCTTCGGGTCGATCGTCTCGTAGCCCGGCGTGTGCGGGTTGATGGCGTTGACGAGCGTCTTGCCCTTCCAGTCCGGATATTTCTCCTGGAGCGCGGCGCAGGCCGCAGGCGCGGCAGCGTGCGCGGTCAGCGGTGCTGCGGCTGTGAGGCCGACAACGATGGTGGCACCGAGTGCGACCTTGCGCCACGGCAATGCGCGCGACATCCCCCGCGGCGCCTGCGGAAATACCCGTCTCTCCATCTCCAGCTCCTTCGATTGTCATGGCAATGGCCATGTTCCAGATCTCGGAGGCGAGCCTAGGTGGAGAGCGGACCGGAAAGCTTGTCCGCGGGCGTACAAAAAATTGGATAGAGGGAGCCCGTCATTTGGGCAGGCGGCTGCCCAAAAACTGTTCGGGCATGAGGACGCCGCGGCAAGCGTTTCCGAATTCGGAGAGACCTAATAGTTCAACGCGCCGCAATGATCCGCACGATGCGCGAACCAATTGGTGAGTACATTCATCGAAGATATGACGACCCAAGGACAGACCAGCGCGCGGCATTCGAAGCAGATGCTCGTCTTCCACAGCCTGTCCGCAGCATATCCACAGGCGGATTATGCCGGATTCGCCAGGCCGCGCGAGCCACTTGCTGCGCACAAACCCACAGACCCGCCATGTCAGCCGCCGGCCTGGTCGAACACGCTGCGGCAAGCCTCGCTCAAGCTTGAGCGGTTACGGCGCAGGCAGGCAGTGATGGCGCGGACGTTGGGGATTTCGCCGGCGCAGAGCCGGTAGACATCGGGCGTGCAGGCCCGGCGCTGCTCGGCCGTGCCCTGGGCATGAGCGGCGGAGGCAAACAGCGTCAGGAACAGCCCGACCGTCGAGGCGCGGCGCGCCCGGCTTTTCACACCCGCAAACCGCAAGAACCTTGCCTTCATGACTGCTCTCCCGTCCGCCCTGCCCGTCCCGGCCTCCATTCGCCGGTGTGTGCGAAGGGGTAGGAGAAATAAACCGCCGGGAATGTGATCTCATTCACACGGGCCGCCGGCCCCGCCTGACTAGGGTTCCATCCGGGATTTCCTTGAAATCTTTAGAGATCGCTAATCAAGCGGGACCCGATCGCCGGATCGTTAAAATGCAAACGATCGGCTCAATCGGGAAACAAACCGGCTTTGCGACATTGCGCCATCCGCGTTTCGGAGGGTGTGATGAGCGAAGCCGAATTCAATTTGCTGCTGGATGCCGTTCAGGACGCCATGGTCTACGAAGATTTGGCCCATGACGATCTGACGTTCGCGCCGGAGGAGGAATTCGTGCCCCGCTCGTGGAGCTTCGTCGCGACGCCCAAGGCCGCCAATGACAACGAGGGCGCTTGGCCCCTGCTGCCGTTTCCGGACGGCTGGTACGCGGCCTGCTGAGCCCGCTTCACCGTGACCGAACGCGCCCGCCGCGCGGGCGGTACTACCTATGCCATGCCTTCGCAGGCGCCGGCGCGATCAGGTCTTGACGCGCTCCTCGCCGTCCTGCGGCGCCCGGTCAGGCTCGGCCGGCGGGAAGATGCTGTCGTAGATCGCGCGGGCTTCGCGAATGAGGCGAGCCCGCTCCAGCTCGGATTTCGGGACAAATCGGACGATGTCGCCCACGTGCTCTCCAGCGCTCGGGTGATGGGGACTGCATCACTTCGCAGATGCGAACTCTATGCCAGCGAGCCTGAATCGGAGGTTTCCAGCAAGCCCCGGGCAAACCCGGTGGCGGTCATGCGGCAAGCCACGCCCGCGCGCGCCGCGAAACTCAGGGCTGCGCCAATTTGTGCTGGAATATCAGAGAATTGTGATGGAGGCCACGACCAGAATTGAACTGGTGTACACGGTTTTGCAGACCGTTGCGTAACCACTCCGCCACGTGGCCCCGTAAGGGCGGAGCATTATAGGGGATGAAGGCTTTAGGCAACCGCCTTCGTCCGATTTCAGCGCCGGGGGACCGCGCCAGGTCAACGCCCGCCGAAGTCCAGCACGACGGACTGAGGGCCGCAATCTCCGGAAAGAAGTGCGTTCCAACCGCGTCAGCCATCTGGCCCCACCAGGCGATACGACGCGCCGGATGCGCGCCGTTCACTGCGCGACGGTTCTGCAGTCGGCTTTTTTGGCAGAAATGATACGCCCGATCAGCCCGTGGGCCCGCTGCCGGCAAGATAGCGCTGGAGGACGTCCTCGGCCGCGCCGGCCGCGGTAATCCGCCCCCCTTCCAGCAGGATGGCCCGGTTGCAGGTGCTCCTGATCAGATCGACGTCGTGCGAGGCCAGCACCAGGATGCCGGCACGCGCGACGATCTGGTCGAGCCGCTCCCGCGCCTTCTTCCGGAATTGCTGGTCGCCGACGCCGATCCATTCGTCGAGCAGCACGATCTCGCCCTCGACGGCGGTCGCAACGGCGAAGATCAGGCGCAGCATCATGCCGCTGGAATAGGTGCGCAGCGGCAGGTCGAGCCGGTCGCCGAGCTCGGTGAACTCCGCGATCGCCGCGCGCCGCGCATCGATCTCGGCGCGCCGCGCGCCGATCACGAGCCCGCGCCGCATGATGTTCTCGTAGCCGGTCGCTTCCTCGTCGATGCCCGCCGACAGATCGAACAGCGAGAGGCAGCGGCCACTCACGTCCACGCTGCCCGCGGTCGGATGATAGATTCCGGCGAGAACCCGCAGCAAGGTGGTCTTGCCGGCGCCATTGCCGCCGATGATGGCGAGACGGTCCCCCGCGCGGATGTCGAGGCTGACGTCGTTCAGGGCGGAGACGATGTGCGGGACCGCTGCCTTTCGCCGCAGCGCCACCGCGTTGACGAACCGGCTGCGCAGCGAGCGGTCGCGGAACGACAGCATCGGAAACGTCACAGAGACGTTGCGCAGCACGATCTGGGCAGGAAGGCTCATGGGTGACTCACAGCCAATACGCCACGCGATGGCGATATCGCGCGTAGCAGCCGATGCCGATGACGGCCACGACGACCGCATAGGCCAGCCCGAACACCCATTGCTCCGCATCCGTCGGCTGCGACAGCAGCGGCCTGCGCACGAGATCGAGCAGGGTCGCGAACGGATTGGCGCGGATCAGCCAGTGAAACGCAGTGCCGCGCACGGTGTCCTCGGTCCAGATGATAGGTGTCAGGAAGAAGACGAATTGCAGGCCGCTGACGATGGCCGAACCGATGTCGCGAAAGCGCGCGCAGAGCATGCCGAGCGCGACCGAGGCGCCGAAGAGAGCAATGAGCAGGATCGCAAAGCCGGGCAGCGCCAGCAGCATGTTCCAGTGCATCGGCCACGGCAGCACGACGTAGAGCAGGACCACGATCACCAGATGATGGGCGAAGATCAGGACGTTGCGCGCGATCATCTGGAGGACGTGCACGATCAGAGGCGCCGGCACCGCCTTGATCAGGTGGCCCGAGGTCACGAATATGCCGGAGCCCTCCTGGAGCGTGGTTGCGATCAGGGTCCAGACGATCAGACCGACCGCGAACAGCGGCAGGAAGCCGGCGATGTCCTGCTTGAACAGGGTCGCATAGACGGTGCCGACACTGACGATCGTCGCAGCCAGAGTCAGCGTGATCCAGAGCGGACCGATCACGGTGCGCCGGTAGCGCAGCGAAATGTCCATCAGCGCGAGCGTCCCCACCGATCGGGCCGCGTCACCTGTGCGAGGATTTCCTTCGCTGCGAGCTGAATTCGACTTCCCATTCCGATTCCGGCATTCTTATACCGCTGCAGGATAGCAGATCGCGACCGTTCTGGCTGCCGCTCTGTATCCGCCCGCTCGACGCGGGGCAACCAACCGTAGGGACAAGTCGACGCCCTCCTCTTACCGAGGAGGCGCCGCTTTCCAGCGGCACTGTGCCAGAATCCGAATTCGGCGGCATGACGGTGACATGCGGAAAGCCGGTTGCCTCCTCGCCGAGCTTCGCAGGTTCACGTCCGATTCACGCTGTCCTCACGGTCGAAGCCCTACGGTCAGATTGATCAGCTCCTGTCCGCATTTGCGCCTGGCACGACCGGGCGACTTCCGACGATGTCTCGGCAATCCCCGCATTTTCATTGAGAGGCAAGTTCATGTTGAATCGATTTCCAAATCCACGCGGCGAAACGCGTCGCCGGCTTGCGCGCGAACGACGCATTTCATGTGCTTCGGCTGCCCACGAACGCGGCCAGCCGCAGCAGCCAACGAATGGCGAGATGGTCAAATACGACGGCATATGGCCAACCAACTACAGCAAGGGACTTCCGCATGACCGCGAAACGGGTCTGGTGAGCCCTGCAGCGTTCGAAGCATTCGTCAACGCGATCAACGACGCCGGCCATGCCAACCATTCGTTCCCCTTTGACGTGCCGATCGGCCCGCGCGATGCGGACAAAGCGCACCGTCCGGGTTCGTTCATGGAACGCCCTGGAGACGCGTTGAAGTTCAACTACAAGTTTGCGGACGGAAGCCATGTCCGGGTGCGTAACTGGGAGAGCCCCCGCGCAGGTCACGTCTACGATGTCCAGGGACCGGACGCGGCATCACTCGCTATCTCCTCATTTCCAAAACTGGGATCAGACGAGCTGACGGCCGAAATCGCCGAGCTCTACGTGATGGCTTTCTTGCGCGACGTGCCGGTCGTCGAGCTTGAAGCCGGCGGCAGTCATCCAGACGTCGAGACCGCACTTGGCGTTCTCAACGCGCTTCCCTGGTTTTCAGGTAACGTCAGTGGCTTGAGTGCGGAAGCCCGTCGTCGTCGCGAAGCGCGTCTCAAGGAGCTTCAGGGTGGCGTGTCCCAGAGCAGTCTGACCCGCCAGACTCTCTTCCGCGGGTCGCCCCCAGGTGCAAAGGTCGGCCCGTTCGTTTCTCAATTCCTGCTGATCGAGAATCCCGAGAAACGCGACCGTGCCCTCCCCTCCGCGGCGCGCGTCTCATTCAACCGTGCACCGCTAAGTGTCCCCACGACAGACGCAAGCGGCACGATGGGATATCGACCGGCAGAAATCGAGGACGGTTATATCTCCTGGGGCGCGCAAAGGATCGATCAACGTCTTAGCGTGCACGAAACCGGGGTCAACTACCTGCGGGAATGGCCGGCCTGGCTGGATGCACAGAATGGCGCTGACTTTCGCGGCCTGGACCGCTACGAGGACCAGCCACGGTTCATAACCACGCTTCGCGATATGGCCACCTACGTCCATTTCGATGCGCTGTATCAAGCGTATCTGAATGCGTATCTGCTGCTTGGAGGATTTGAAGCTCGCTTCGACGTCGGCTTCCCATCCGGCCAAAACCACCCCACGCGTGGCTCCTTCGCGACTTTTGGCCCTCCTCATTTCCAGACATTGCTGACCGAAGTCGCTTCGCGCGGGCTCAAGGCGGTCCGCCGGCAGAAATTCAACTGGCAGCTACGCGCCCGGCCGGAATATCTTGCAGCCATGCTGTCGCTCGCTGCGAGCGATCCTGGCAAACTCGGCCCGGCACGAGCCGATACCGAGAGAACATTGGCGTCACTGCAAAGCGCGGGAGTCTTTGGTCTCAACATCCCGTCGCAGTTGGCGGATACTTTGATCCCGGATACTTCCGTAACGCAGCCAACCGGACCTTCCGTCAATCACCTGTTGCCGCAGGCGTTCCCGGAAGGATCGCCCATGCACCCGTCCTATGGAGCCGGACACGCAACCGTAGCCGGCGCCTGCGTGACCATCTTGAAGACCGTCTTCCAGACATACGTCGATCCAAGGCCGATGATTGTCCGGGATCCGCTGAGGGCGAATTACATCGCGCCCGACTTCACCAAGCCGGAGTGGTGGCAGAACAAGATGACACTCAAGCAGGTGGGGCTTGATCTGGACGAAAATGGCCAGATCGTGGGCGGCAGGCCGCCGAAGCTGGCGCACTTCTACCACCCGCCGGCTATTGGAGCATCCCCCGACGTACTGGTGGTTGCAGGGGACGCGGGCAATCTCACGCTCATCGGCGAACTGAACAAGCTCGCGACGAACATCGCCATCGCCCGCAATATCGCGGGCGTGCATTACTACATCGACTACTACGCCTCGCTGCGACTAGGTGAGCGGGTAGCGACGGGTATCCTTGAGGAACAGCTGCTGAGCTATCCCGAGCCCGTGAGTTTCAGGTTCGAGAGCTTCGATGGCGATCACATCGTGCTCTCAGGCACAGGCGACGGCGAGACCGTTGAGCGCCATGTGTACAGTTCATCGCACCAAGCCTTGAACTACAAAGAGTGGTGGGAAAGACATTTCGTGGACTGAAGAGTCAGGGTCGCTTGCCCCGCCAAACGCCGCGCCGTCGGTCCTTCACCGGCGGTTTCGGCGCCAATTCCGGCATCTCGGCCTGGACCTCGCGGTAGCGCGCCAGCATCCGCTCAAAACTGGCGTTGAGCGTCTGCGCGATGTCGGGGCGCTTCTCGAGGCTGGCCAGGATGGTCGCAGCCGCCTCGATGGTGGAGAGGCCGTCCTTGCGCGGCTCCTTGCGCAGGCGCCCGTAGCGCGACGGGTGCGCCGGGTTGATGATGACGCGCTGGCACTTCAGCATCCAGGGATTGCGCCACCACAGCGCCTTGGCCTGGCTCCAGGTGCCATCGAGCAGCACCACGCCTTCGAGCTTGCCAAGGAGCGCACGCTGGTTCTCCGCGACCTCGCCCTTGCGGGTCAGCGCCACGACCTCCCCTCGGCCTCGAGGTCGGCGGCACGCGCCGAGCCCAGATAGAGCACAGCCCAATGCGAGGCGTTCTCGACCGGTTCCGCCAGCGCCTTGGACAGGCTCGGCCAGGACAGGCCGACGCGCAACGTCGCCTTGGGGAAATGTTTCGCCAGCAGCTGAGCGGTGCCGAGCGCCCTGTCCTGCTCCTGCGGATGCTGAAGGATCAGCAGCCCCAGGCGGCTCTTTTCAATCGGAGTGACGCTGTCGCAGATGCACAGCGGCATCGGCTTCTGGCAGTGCGGGCATTCGGGGATCGGATCGGCCGGCGCGGCGGCGGTGGGGTTCGACATGGTCGCCGCTATACGCTTTGGACGGCGGTTCAACAACCTATTCCGCCGGCACGGCGAGCGGCCGGGGCTGGGAGCGGCGGCGCAGGCGGTCGATGAGGAGATAGATCACCGGCGTCGTGTACAGCGTCAGGATCTGCGAGACGAACAGGCCGCCGATGATGGTGATGCCGAGCGGACGGCGCAGCTCCGTGCCGGGGCCGGTCGCGATCACCAGCGGGATGCCGGCGAACAGCGCCGCCATGGTCGTCATCAGGATCGGGCGGAAGCGGGCCTGGCAGGCCTCGAAGATCGCTTCCGCCGAGGACAGGCCGCGCTGGCGCTCGGCATCGAGCGCGAAGTCGACCATCATGATGCCGTTCTTCTTGACGATGCCGATCAGGAGGATGATGCCGACGAAAGCGATCACCGTCAGCGGCGTGTTGGTGATCTGCAACGCCAGCAGCGCGCCGAGGCCTGCCGAAGGCAGCGTCGAGATGATCGTGAGCGGATGGGCGAGGCTCTCATAGAGCACGCCGAGCACGATATACATCGCCACCAGCGCGCCGAGGATCAACAGCGGCTGGCGGCCGCTGGTCTTGGCGAAATCGCCTGCATTGCCGTCAAAACTGCCGCGGATGCCCTCGGGCATGTGCAGTTCCTCCACCGCGCGCTGGACGTTCTGGGTGGCGGTCTGGAGCGGCACGTCCGGCAGCAGGTTGAACGACACCGTGGTCGAGGGAAACGACTGCGAGTGATAGACTGCGAGCGCGGCCAGCCCGCGCGTCGCGCGTACCACGGCCGACAGCGGCACCTGCACGTTGCCGGCGCCTGCGACATAGATGCGGTCCAGATTGGAGGGATCGACCTGGAATTTCGGGTCGATCTCCAGCACGGTCATGTACTGGTTGCGCTGGGTGTAGATGATCGAGATCTGACGCTGCGAAAACGCGTTGTTCAGCGCGTTGTCGATGTCCTGGACGCGCACGCCGAGCGCCGACGCCTTCTGGCGGTCGATCGCGAGCGTCAATTGAAGTCCGCCGGGGTCGCGGTCGCTGGAGACGTCGGTAATGCCCTCGACACTCTCCATGCGCTTGGCCACGATCGGAGCCCACTTCTGGAGCAGGCCAAGGTCGGTGCTGGACAGCGTGTACTGGTAATCGGAGTCGCTCTGCCGCCCGCCGGCGCGCACATCCTGGGCGGCAAACATGAAAAGGCGGATGCCGGGCACCGGGAACAGCGCGCGCCGCAGGCGATCGATCACGACCTGAGTCGAGACGTGGTCACGTTCTTCCGGCGGCTTGAGGCTGATGAACATGGTGCCACGGTTCGAGGTGGCGCCCCCGGTCCGCCTCCGCCGCCGACCGTCGAACCGATGCCGGCCACCGCCGGGTCCTGCATCACGATGTCGGCGAGCCGCTGCTGCAGGCTGAGCATGGACTGGAACGAGATGTCCGCCGAAGCCCGCGTCGCGCCGATGACGAAGCCGGAATCGTCGGTGGGGAAATAGCCCTTGGGAACCTTGATGTAGAGCATCACCGTGAGGCCGATGGTGGCGAAGAACACCAGCAGCGTCAGCAGCGGGAATTCCAGCACGGTGCGCAGGGTTCGGGCATAGAACGCGACGATGCGCGACAGCGAGCCCTCGATGATGCGATCGAACAGCGTCGCCGTACTGGACGTGGTCTGCCGGATGTAATGGGCGCAGATCATCGGCGTCACCGTCAGCGACACCAGCGTCGACACCACGATCGCGAAGGTCAGCGTCAGCGAAAACTCGCGCAGCAGCCGGCCGACGATGCCGTCCATGAAGATCAGCGGCGTGAAGGCCGCGATCAGCGACAGGCTGATCGAGACCACGGTGAAGCCGATCTGCCTGGCGCCCTCGATCGCCGCCTGGAACGGCCGCATGCCGTGCTCGAGATTGCGGTACATGTTCTCGATCATGACGATGGCGTCGTCGACCACGAAGCCCACCGAGATCGCCAGCGCCATCAGCGACAGATTGTCGATCGAGAAGCCTGCGACCCACATGCCGGCGCAGGTGCCGGCGAGCGCCAGCGGCACCGAGATGCCGGCCGCGATCGTCGGCGTGCCCCGCCGCAGGAACACGAACACGACGACCATCACCAGGATGGCCGTCGCCAGCAGCGTCCATTGCATGTCCAGCACGCTGGCGCGGATCGTGCTGGTGCGATCGACCAGCGTGGAGATGTCGACGCCGGCCGGAATCCATTGCTTCAGCGCGGGAATCAGCGCCTTGACCCGGTCGACGGTGTCGATGACGTTGGCATCGCCCTGCTTGGTGATCTGGATCAGCACGGCCGGCTGCTTGTTGAACCACGCGATCGAACGGGCATTGCGGACGCCATCCTCGATCTCGGCGACGTCGGACAGCCGCAGGAAACTGCCGTTCGCGCTCTTGATGATGATGTCCCGGAATTCCTTGGCCGTGCGCATCTGCCTGTTCAGCGCCAAAGTCTCGCTCTGGCGCTCGCCGTTGAAGATGCCGACGGGACCGAGCGGATTGGCGTTGATGATGGCGGTGCGCACGTCGTCCGTGGCGATCCCCGCGTTCGACAGCGCTACGGGATTGAGCTGGATCCGCACCGCCGGCTGGTCCGCGCCGCTGATCGTGACGTTGCCGACGCCGGGGACCTGCGAGATGCGCTGAGCCACCACGGTATCGGCGACATCGTAGATCGCGCTCGCGGACAGCGTCTTGGAGGTCAGCGCCAGCACGAAAACCGGCGCGCCGGCCGAGTTGGCCTTGCGGAAGCGCGGCAGGGTCGGCAGGTCGCTCGGCAGGTCGACCATCGCTGCATTGATCGCCGCCTGCACGTCGCGGGCGGCCTTGTCGATGTTGCGACCGATGTCGAACTGGAGCTGGATGTTGGTCGTTCCCAGCGACGAGGTCGAGGTGATCTGGTTGATGCCGGCGATCTCGCCGAGCCGCCGTTCCAGTGGTGAGGCCACCGTCGCCGCCATCACGGACGGATCGGCTCCGGGGCGGCTCGCGGAAACGAAAATGGCCGGGAAGTCCACGTTCGGGACTGAGGCGACGGGCAGGAACACGTAGGCGACGGCACCCAGCAGGAACAACCCGATCGACAGCAACGTGGTCGCCACGGGCCGGCGGATGAAGGGCTCCGAGATCGATGCCATCACTGCATCCCCTCGGTGGCCCCCGCGACCGGCGGCCCACCGGGCTCGACCGGCGGCAGCGCGCGTTCGAGGCGGCGGTTGATCCGGTCGAGCGCGAGGTAGATCACGGGCGTGGTGTAGAGCGTGAGCAGCTGGCTCAGCAGCAGGCCGCCGATGATGGAGATGCCGAGCGGGAAGCGCAGCTCGGCGCCGGTGCCGCTCTCGATCGCAAGCGGCAGCGCGCCGAACAGCGCCGCCAGCGTGGTCATCATGATCGGGCGGAAGCGCAACAGGCAGGCCTGCACGATCGCCTCCTGCGGCGACATGCCCTTGCCCCGCTCGGCCTCGAGCGCGAAGTCGATCATCATGATCGCGTTCTTCTTGACGATGCCCATCAGCAGGATGATGCCGATCAGGCCGATCACCGAGAGGTCCTGCCCGCACAGCATCAGCGCCAGGATGGCGCCGACACCGGCCGAGGGCAGCGTCGAGAGGATGGTGATCGGGTGGATGTAGCTCTCATAGAGCACGCCAAGCACGATGTAGATCGTGATCACGGCGGCGAGCAGCAGCCAGGGTTGTCCCGCGAGCGCCTTGGCGAATTCGGCGGCGTCGCCGGAATAGACGCCGACGATGCTGTTGGGCATCTCGATACGCGTCTCGATGGTCTTGACCGCTTCGACCGCATCGCCGAGCGCTGCGCCCGGCGCGAGGTTGAAGCTGAGCGAGATCGCAGGGAATTGCGCCTGATGCGAGATCGCCAGCGGCGCCGTGGTGCGCTTCAGCGTCGCCACGGCCGACAGCGGTACCTGCGCGTTCGGCGCGCCGGCGGTGGCGCTCGCACCACCCGGCAGATAGAGCTTCGACAGGATCGAGGGATCGCGCTGGTACATCGGCATCGCCTCCAGCACCACGCGGTACTGGTTGGCCTGGCCGTAGATGGTCGAGATCTGGCGCTGCGCGAAGGCGTCGTTCAGCGTGTCGGTGATGGCCTGGAGGCTGACGCCGAGCTGGCCCGCGCGGGTGCGGTCGACATCGAGCTGCGCGCGCAGGCCGCCCTCCTGCGCCTCCGAGGAGACGTCGCGGAATAGCGGATCGCGCCGCAGCTCCGCGACCAGCTTGCGGGCCCATTCCGACACCAGCGTCGCATCGGTGCCGGTCAGCGTGTACTGGTATTGCGAGCGGCTCGACTGGGTCGAGATCTGCACGTCCTGCACCGGCTGGAAATAGACGGTCATGCCGGGGATGCCGGATACCCGCTCCTTCAGCCGGATCACGACCGCGCTGACATCGTCGCGCCGCTCGCCGCGCGGCTTCAGCGACATCACGAGCCGGCCGACATTGGTGGTCGGGTTGACCGAGCCCGCCCCGATCACCGAGACCACGCCGGTCACATCAGGATCGGCCTTGATGGCGTCGGCAATTTCGGTCTGCCGCTTCTGCATCTCCGCAAACGATACGTCGGGGCCCGCCTCCGTTACCGCCGTGATCGAGGCGGTGTCCTGGAGCGGCAGGAAGCCCTTCGGCGCGACGACGTAGAGGACCAGGGTTGCGACCAGCGTGGCGAAGGTCACGAGCAGCGTGGCGCGCTGGCGCTCCAGCACCCACAACAGCGTGCGGTGGTAGAACTCGACGGTGCGGTCGATGAAGCGGCTGACGGCAGCCAATCCCGGCACCGCGAACTCCTCATGCGCGTGCTTGAGCAGGCGCGAGCACATCATCGGCGTCAGCGTCAGCGAGACCACGGCCGAGGTCACGACCGCAATGGTCAGCGTCAGCGCGAATTCGCGGAACATGCGGCCGACGAGGCCCGACATGAACAGCAGCGGGATGAAGACCGCGATCAGCGACACCGTCAGCGAGATCACGGTGAAGCCGATCTCGCTGGCGCCCTTCAGCGAGGCTTCCATCGCGCTGTCGCCATTCTCCATGTGGCGGACGATGTTCTCGATCATCACAATGGCGTCGTCGACGACGAAGCCGGTGCCGATCGTGAGCGCCATCAGCGACAGATTGTCGAGGCTGAAGCCGGCGAAATACATGATGCCGAAGCTGGTGATCAGCGACAGCGGCAGCGCCACACCCGCGATCAGCGTGGCCCGCAGCGACCGCAGGAACAGCAGCACCACCAGCGTCACCAGCACGACACTAAGGACCAGCGTGAACTGCACGTCGTGGACCGAGGCGCGGATCGTGACGGTGCGATCGGAGACGATGGTGAGGTTCACGCCGGCCGGAATCGCGCGCTGGACCTTGGGGATCTCGGCGCGGATCTGGCTGACGACGTCGATGACGTTGGCGCCGGGCTGGCGCTGGATGTCGATGATGACGGCCGGCGTGCCCTGGTACCAGCCGCCGGTGCGGTCGTTCTCGAGGCCGTCGACGATCTGGGCGACGTCGGCGATCGTCACCGGCGAGCCATTGCGGTAGGCGATGATAACAGGCTTGTAGGCGTCCGCGGCGGCGATCTGGTCGTTGGCGGCGATGACGTAGGCCTGCTGCGCGCCGTCGAGCGAGCCCTTCGGCCCGGAAACGTTGGCATTGGCGATCGCGGTGCGCAAATCCTCCATGGCGATGCCGTAGGCAGCGAGCCGCGCGAGGTCGGCCTGGATGCGGACGGCCGGCTTCAACCCGCCGAGCACGGAGACCCGCCCCACCCCGGAGATCTGGCTCAGCCGCTGCGCCAGCAGCGTATCGGCGATGTCGCTCATCGCCCGCAGCGAGATCGTGTCGGAGCGCAGCGCCAGCGTCATCACCGGCGCGTCGGCCGGGTTCACCTTGGCGTAGGTCGGCGGATAAGGCAGCGTCTTCGGCAGCACGCCGGCGGCCGCATTGATCGCAGCCTGCACGTCCTGGGTCGCGCCGTCGATGTCCCGGTTGAGGTCGAACTGGAGCGAGATCTGGCTGACGCCGAACGAACTCGTCGAATTCATCGCCGATAGCGACGGAATCTGTCCGAGTTGCCGCTCCAGTGGCGCGGTGATCAGCGAGGCGATCACGTCGGGGCTGGCGCCCGGAAGCTGCGTCGTCACCTGCACGGTCGGGAAGTCGACCTGCGGCAACGCCGAGACCGGCAACGAAAAATAGCCGAGCGCGCCGCCGATCAGAAGCGCGATGCCGAGCAGCGAGGTCGCGATCGGGCGGCGGATGAAGGGTTCGGAGACGCCCATGAGTTTCGCCTGCCGCTCAGGCGGCCGTTGTCGGGATCATGGCTGCTTGGCTCCAGATCCCGATGCCCCCGGCCCCGGGGCCGGCCCGGTCTGTCCCTTCTGGTCGCCCTCGCTGCTCTTTCGCTTGGCGCGGAACTCACCATCCTTCTGACCATCCTTGGCCTGGCTATCCTTGGCCTGGCCATCCTTCTTCTGGCCATCCGGAGCCCGGTTGCGCTTGCGTGGCGCGAGATCGGCCGACGGTGTCTGGTCGTCGCGGCCGATGACCACCTTGGAGCCATCCGACAGGTTGGCAAAGCCCGTGGTCACGACCCTGTCGTTCGCCGACAGGCCGCTGGCGATGACCGCATCATGCTCGTTCTGCTGCGTCACCGTCACGGGCTTGGCCGAGACGATGTCACCCTCGCCGATGACATAGCTGAAGGTCCCGATCGGTCCGCGCTGCACCGCCGATGTCGGCACCACCAGCGCCTGCATCAGGGTCTCGACCTTGAGGCGGACATTGACGAACTGGCCGGGCCAGAGCTGGTAATTGGCGTTGGGGAGCTCGGCCTTGAGCTTGAGCGTGCCCGTGGTCTGGTCGACCTGGTTGTCGATACCGGTGAGCTTGCCGGTGTCGATCACCGTGATGCCGTCATTGCCGAACACATCGACGGCGAGAGCGCCTTTCGACGCTGCGGCGTTGACGCGCATGATCTGCTGCTGCGGCAGGCTGAACCACACCGCGATCGGCTGCAACTGCGTGATCACCACGAGGCCCGTGGTGTCCGAGGCGTGGATGATGTTGCCCTGGTCGACCTGGCGCAGGCCGGCGCGGCCCGAGATCGGCGCCACGATCTTGGTGTAGCTCAGCGTCGCCGCCGCGTTGTCGATCGAGGCCTGATCGGCCTTGACCAGTGCCTCGGTCTGCGCGACCAGCGCGCGCTGCGTGTCGGCCTGCTGCTTGGAGCCGGCGTTGGATGCCGCAAGCTGCTCGTAGCGGGTGAGGTCGATGCGCTGGTTGGCGAGCTGGGCCTCGTCCTGGGCCTTCTTGGCGACGGCCTGGTCATACGTCGCCTGATAGAGCGCCGGATCGATCTCGCCGAGCACATCGCCCTTCTTGACGTCCTGGCCTTCGGTGAATTTCACGGCGATCAGCTTGCCGTCGACCTGCGAGCGCACGGTCACGGTGTTGAGCGCGCGGATCGCGCCGACGCCGTCGAGATAGACAGGTACGTCCTGGATGCGCGGCGTCGCCGCCAGCACCGGGACCGGCAGATCGGGCCGCTGGTTGCGGCCGTTCGCCTGCTGCGGCTGCTGATGCCAAACGGTCCAGCCGTAATAGCCGAGGGCGCCGAGGATCGCGAGTGTGATCAGGGGCATGACGAAGCCGCGGCCGCGCGACCTCTTCGCGCCTCCCTGCTTCGCGTCATCCTTGCCATCCGGCTTAAAGAGCATTGACCGGTTTCTCCATGCGCGGCTCCCAGCCGCCGCCGAGCGCCTGATACAGGCTGACGATGGCCAGCAGCCGTGCGAGTTGGGCCTGCGACAGCGCGTCTTCCGCCGAGAACAGGGTCAGTTGGGTGTTGAGCACGGTCACGATGTCGGCTGTGCCGGCGCGCAATTGCTGCTCGGCAAGATCGAAGGCGCGCCGCGAGGCGGTGACGACATCGCGCTGCAATTGCAGCTTGATCGTGGTCTGCTTGATCGAGAACAGCGCGTTGTCGACATCGGCAAAGGACTGGATGATGGTCTTGCGATAGGTCTGCAGCAACTCGTCCTGCCGCGCCTTGGCGAATTCGAAATTGCCGAGGATCCTGCCGCCGTCAAAGATCGGCTGCGTCGCGCTGCCGACGAGCTGGAAGAACGCCGCATGCGGCTGGAACAGCGAGACCAGTGCCGAGCTCTGATAGCCGCCATTGCCGGTGAGCTGGATGGTCGGGAAGAACTGCGCGCGGGCATTGCCGATGTTCGCGGTCGCAGACGCAAGCTGCGCCTCCTGCCGGCGGATATCCGGCCGCTGCGTCAGGATCTCCGACGGCAGGCCGGGCGTCACGCGCGGAGCGGCAATCGTGTTCAGCGAGCCGCCGAGCACGCGCACGCTCTCCGGCGGCCGCGACACCAGCACGGCGAGCGCGTTGACGTTCTGGTCGAGCGTCTGGCGCAGCGGAGGCACCAGCGCCTTCTGGTTGGCGAGCACGCTCTCCTGCTGGGCGACGTCGAGGTCGGTGCCGGTGCCGGCCTTGCGGCGTTCGCGGACGGCGTCGAGGATGCGCTGGGCGCTCGCGATGTTGCGCTGTGAGGTCCTGATGCGATCCTGCGAGGCCAGCACCTGGAAATAGGCGTTGGCGACGGCGGAGAGCGTCGTCAACGCGACGACGTCGCGATCGAAGCGGTTGGCATTGGCGGTTTCTTCCGCCGTCTGCAGCGCATCCCGGTTCTGGCCCCAGAAGTCGAGCTGATAGCTGGCGCTGAGCGAGGCCTGATAGTTGACGACCTCACGGCCGCCGTTGGTCAGCCCCGATGCGGAAGAGCCGGAGGTGCGTGAATAGGCCTCCTGCCCCGTCCCGGACAGGCTCGGCAGCAGCGCCGCGCCGGCCTGCCGCGCCTGGGCGTCGGCCTGGACGATGCGCGCGACGGCGGCGGCGATATCGAGGTTGACGGTCTGCGCCTCTTCCATCAGTTGCGTCAGTTCTGACGAGCGAAAGCCGCGCCACCAATCCAGCGTCGGCGGCGCGTCCGCCTTGCCGGCGTATTTGTACTGCGCGGGGACATCCAGCGCGGGATCCGGCAGATCCTGGGTCAGCACGCAGGCGCCCGAGCTGGCGGCAAGGCACAACGCGCCAAGCCAGCGCACCGCACGCTGCGTCCAGGACGCGGAGCCAACAGACCGCCGCATGGCGATCGCCGGAATTCGCTGTGTCACATCCACCCTCCGCCGGGCAGATCAAGCCGCCGCCGCGCAGCCGGATTAACCGATCTCGCGACGGGGCAGTCGGTGGGCCTTCTGCAACTCGTTCAAAGGTGATGCTTTCTGCGGAACCTTGCGATCCATCCTAGCCGGGCGCGGAACGGCATGACAGTCCCGCACCTGCGAAACGCACATGAGAACGCGTCGGCGCCAGGATCACACAAAGACAAGATAGCCTTGTGCCGCAGTTCTTTCTCGTATTCCTGCGCCGTTTGCGGTGGCATTCAATCTTACCAAGATTTCATGTGATATTGCCGCCACACCCGTCAGCGGCAGCAGCCCGAGCGATTTCATCGGGTCTCAAAGACTGGCAGGCCCATTCTCACGAGGTCGTCAATTGCCGGCAGCGCGCGCGCATCCGTCGCGTCGGCAGGAACCTCCTCGTCAGCGCGCCATTAGCTCGGCTCGGCCGGGGTGGAGATTGCTCCTCGGACCACTCGCGACGATCGTTATCTTCCATCCACTGGCAGCGCTCAGGCATATCCTCCTCACCACGTAGCTGCGCACCGTCGTCGCCAGTCGCCTCCCGGAATATCGTTGTAAGGGCGGGTGCTTGGCCCTGTTTCGCCGCAGCGCAAAAGCCTTCCCCTTTTGGTTTCCAAGCACTAGGTTCTGGCCAACCTGATCAACCCCTTGCCAGTGATTTCCCCTGACATGATCATCAAGAACGACGTTGTCGAAGCCATCGGCAACACCCCGCTGATCAAGCTGAAGCGCGCCTCCGAACTGACCGGATGCACCATTCTGGGCAAGGCCGAGTTCATGAATCCCGGCCAGTCGGTCAAGGACCGCGCCGGCAAATGGATGATCCTGGAGGCCGAGAAGCGCGGCGAGCTCAAGCCGGGTGGTCTGGTGGTGGAATCGACCGCCGGCAATACCGGCATCGGCCTTGCTGTCGTGGCGAGCGCCCGTGGCTACCGCACGCTGATCGTGATCCCGGAGACGCAGAGCCAGGAGAAGAAGGACTTTCTGAAGCTGTGCGGCGCCGAGCTGCTGGAATCGCCCGCACTCCCCTATTCCAATCCGAACAACTACCAGCATGTCGGCCGCCGGCTCGCCGACGAGCTGCGCAAGACCGAGCCCAACGGCGTGCTGTTCGCCGACCAGTGGAACAACCTCGACAATGCCAAGGCGCATTACGAGTCGACCGGTCCGGAGATCTGGGAGCAGACCGGCGGCAAGGTTGACGGCTTCGTCTGCTCGGTCGGCAGCGGCGGCACGCTCGCCGGCACCAGCCGCTACCTGAAAGAGAAGAACAAGGATATTCGCATCGCCTGTGCCGATCCGCATGGCGCGGGCATGTACGAATATTTCAGGACCGGCGACGCCAAGGCGACGCCGGGTGGCTCGATCACGGAGGGCATCGGCCTCGGCCGCGCGACGGCGATCGTCGAAACCGCCAAGGTGGATGATGCCTATCTCATTTCCGACGCTGATGCCGTCACAGTTATCTATGAGCTGCTCCAGCACGAAGGCCTGTGCCTCGGCGGCTCCTCCGGCATCAACATTGCGGGTGCGATGCGGCTGGCAAAACAGCTCGGGCCCGGCAAGACGATCGTGACCATCCTCTGCGATTCCGGCAGCCGTTATCAGTCGAAGCTGTTCAACGCCGACTTCATGCGCGCAAAGAACCTGCCCGTGCCGGAATGGCTGGAGAAGCGCAGCAACATCAAGCTGCCGTTCGTCTAGGAGGCTGGCAAGCTTCCAGCCGGTCGATTTGATTTGGGAGAGCCGACGAGATCACCGCAGGATCTGGCTCAAGAACAGCTTTGTCCGCGCGTGCTGGGGCGCGGCGAAGAATTCGTTCGGGGTGTTGGCCTCGATGATCTGGCCGGCATCCATGAACACAACGCGGTTGGCGACCTCGCGGGCAAAGCCCATCTCGTGGGTCACCACCAGCATGGTCATGCCTTCCTCGGCCAGATCGACCATCGTGTCGAGCACTTCCTTGACCATTTCAGGATCGAGCGCCGAGGTCGGCTCGTCGAACAGCATCACCTTCGGGTTCATGGTCAGCGCGCGCGCGATCGCGACGCGCTGCTGCTGGCCGCCGGACATCTGCCCTGGAAACTTGTTGGCCTGATGCGGGATCTTGACCCGCTCCAGGAATTTCATCGCGTTGGCCTCGGCTTCCTTCTTGGGGATGTTGCGCACCCAGATCGGCGCCAGCGTGCAATTGTCGAGCACGGTCAGGTGCGGGAACAGGTTGAAGCTCTGAAACACCATGCCGACTTCGCGGCGAACCGCATCGACGTGCTTGAGGTTCGGTCCGAGCGCGATCCCGTCGACGAGGATCTCGCCCTCCTGGAACTCCTCCAGCGCGTTGATGCAGCGGATCAGGGTCGACTTGCCCGAACCCGAGGGGCCGCAGATCACGATGCGCTCGCCCTTGCGGACATCGAGGTCGATGTCGCGCAGCACGTGAAACTCGCCGTACCATTTATTCAGGCCGGAAATCTTGACGATGGGGTCGGACATGGTGAGCTCGATCAGTTGCGGCGGTGAGCGTTGAGGCGATGCTCGACGAAGAGCGAGTAGCGCGACATGCCAAAGCAGAAGATGAAGTAGATGATGCCGGCAAAGGCAAAGCCGGTGAAGGCCGTGGACGGCGTCGACCATTTCGGGTCCGAGAACGATGCTCGGAGCGAGCCGAGCAGGTCGAACAGCGCCACGATCGACACCAGCGAGGTATCCTTGAACAGCGAGATGAAGCTGTTGACGAGGTTCGGAATGACGTGGCGAAGCGCCTGCGGCAGCACGATCAGCGAGGTCGTCTTCCACCACGACAGCCCGAGCGCCGCAGCGGCCTCGCCCTGCCCGCGCGGGATCGCGGCAAGGCCGCCGCGCACGTTCTCGGCCTGATAAGCGCCGGTGAACAGCGCGATGCCGATCAGCGCGCGGACGAGACCGTCGACGGTGAAATTGCCCGGCAGGAACAGCGGCAGCATGTAGGTCGCGAAGAACAGCACGGTGATCAGCGGCACGCCGCGCCAGAACTCGATGAAGGCGATTGAGAAGATCCGGATCAGCGGAATGGTGGAACGGCGGCCGAGCGCCAATGCGATGCCGATCGGCAGCGAGGTGACGATGCCTGTTACGGAGACCACCAGCGTCACCAGCAGGCCGCCCCACAAATTCGTCGTCACGATCGGCAGCCCGCCCTGATCGAGCCCCATTAGCTTGATCACGGCCGCGATGGCGACGAAGGCGGCGATGCTCGATGCGAGCGCGCGCCAGCCCGTGCGAACGCCACCGCCGAGCGCGAAGGCGATCAGCGAGACGACGACGGTCGTGATGGCGACATCGGTCCAGACCGGCTGGCCGGCGCCCTGGATCTGGTCACGCAGCCAGACCAGCGGAAAGATCAGCCAGGAGATCGCGACGCCGACCGGCAGAATGAGGTTGCCGACGCCCCATAGCAGCGGCGCAATGGCCGAGGTCTTGCTGAGGCTGAGCAGCACCTGCCCGGCGCCGATGATGCTGTCGTCGAACAATTGCAGCAGGCCGGCCGTCCAGCTCAGGCCAAAGCCCTTGATGCCGCCGCCATGCAGCAGGAAGAAGGCCACCACCGGAAAGGCGAAGAAGAACAGGCCGGCGTTGAGCCCCTTCGACGGCAGACGCGGAATCAGCAGCGGCACCAGCAGAACCACCGACAGCGCCAGCGTAAGGTTGACCCGCCAGCGTTCCGCCTCGGGATAGAAGCCGTAGATCAGTTGCGGCAGCTTGGCCTGGATGTAAGGCCAGCAGGCGCCGACCGCGAACCCGGCATTCTCGGTCAGGCACGCGGTACGATCCTTGCCGGTCCACACCGCATCGACCATCAGGAACTTCACGGCGGGAATGATGGTGAACCAGAGCAGCAAGGCGCCGACGATCGTGAGCAGGATATTGGTCGGCGAGTTGAACAGGCGCGTGCGCACGAGACCAATGAAGCCCGTGGTCGTCACCGGCGCGGGACGCTCGGTGAGCAGGTCCTGACGGACGTAGGCGGACGACGTGATATCGCTCATGCGCCGAGACTCCGGCCGAGGCGCCAACCGTAGACGCTCATGAGGGCGCTGGTGAGCAGCGAGATCAAGAGATAGACGCCCATCGTCATGGCGATGATCTCGACCGCCTGCCCGGTCTGGCTTAGCGAGGTGCCGGCGAAGACCGAGACGAGATCAGGATAGCCGATCGCCACCGCCAGGGAGGAATTCTTGGTAAGGTTGAGATACTGGTTGGTCAGCGGCGGGACGATGACCCGCATCGCCTGCGGCACGACGATCAGCCGGAGCGTGGTGCCGCGGCTGAGGCCAAGCGACGAGCCTGCCTCCATCTGTCCACTGTGCACGGACAGGATGCCCGCGCGCACGATCTCGGCGATGAAGGCGGCGGTATAGGTCGACAGCGCCAGCGTCAGCGCCACGAACTCGGGGATGATGCGCGAGCCGCCGGCGAAGTTGAAGCCTTTGAGCTGCGGCAGCTCGAAGGTGAAGGGCAGACCGAATATCAAGATACTCGCCAGCGGCAGCCCGAACAGCAAGCCCAGAACATAGGGCCAGATCCGGATCATCTGGCCGCGCTGAAACAACGCTCGCCGCGCGTAGAAGCGCAGAACCAATGACGCCACGATGCCGAGGACCAGCACCGCGAGGAACGCCTCGAAGGCGTTCTCGCCGATCGGGCGTGGAATGACGAGGCCGCGGTTGCTGACGAAGGCGATGCCGAACAACGAAATGCTCTGCCGCGGATTTGGCAGGGCTGCGAGCACCGCCAGGTACCAGAACAGGATCTGGAACAGCACCGGCAGGTTCCGGATCACCTCGACATAGAGCTCGCCGATGCGCGACAGCAGCCAGTTGGGCGACAGCCGGCACAGCGCGATGATGAAGCCGATCAATGTGGCGAAGACGATACCCACCACCGAGACCACGAGGGTGTTGAGAAGCCCGACCACGAACACGCGCAGGAACGTGTCCGAGCCGGTGTAGGAGATCAGGGTCTGGTTGACGTCGAAGCCGGCATTGTTCCGCAAGAAACCGAAGCCGGCGGCGATGTGCTGGTTCTCGAGATTGGCGCGGGTATTGGAGACGATCTCATAGCCGATCCAGCCCAAAACCGCCGCGAAGGCAAGCTGGACGGCGACGCCGTTCCAGCCAGTCTTGCCGCCCAGAATGCGCCTGATCTTCAGCGCGATCTGGGCCGGCGGTTTTCGAGCCTCGGTGCTCATCGCCGCTGCCAGCGGTCAGGCGGGATCAGCGGATCGGCGGCGCGTACTGGAGACCGCCCTTGTTCCAGAGGTTGTTGAGACCGCGGCTGATGGCCAGCGGCGAACCGGCGCCGACGTTGCGATCGAACACCTCGCCGTAGTTGCCGACCGCCTTGGTGATCCGGACCACCCAATCCTTGGTCAGGCCGAGCTGCTCGCCGAAATTACCGTCGCTGCCGAGCACGCGCTTCAGCTCGGGATTTTCCAGCTTGGCCTTCTCGTCGACGTTCTTCGAGGTCACGCCGAGCTCCTCGGTGGTGATCATCGCGAACAGCGTCCATTTCACGATGTCGAACCACTGGTCGTCGCCGTGACGGACCATGGGGCCGAGCGGCTCCTTCGAGATGATCTCCGGAAGCACCATGTGATCGCCGGGATTGGCGAGCTTCAGGCGATTTGCGTACAGGCCCGACTGGTCGGTGGTGAAGACGTCGCAGCGGCCGGCCTCGTAGGCCTTGACGGTTTCGTCATTGGTGCCGAACGCAATCACCTCGTACTTCATGTTGTTGGCCTTGAAGTAGTCGGCGAGATTCTGCTCGGTGGTGGTGCCGGTCTGCACGCAGACCGAGGCGCTGTTGAGTTCGAGCGCCGAATTCACCTTGAGCGACTTCTTCACCATGAAGCCCTGCCCGTCGTAATAGGTCACGCCGGTGAAGTTGGCGCCGAGCGAGGTGTCGCGCGAGATGGTCCAGGTGGTGTTGCGCGAGAGCACGTCGACTTCGCCGGATTGCAGCGCCGTGAAGCGATCCTTGGCGGACAGCGGCACGAACTTGACCTTGGTCGGATCGTTGAAGATGGCGGCGGCGATGGCGCGGCACACGTCGACGTCGAGGCCGGTCCAGTTGCCCTTGTCGTCGGGCGATGAGAAGCCCGGCAGGCCTTGGCTGACGCCGCAGGACAGAGCGCCCCGGTCCTTGACGGTCTTGAGCGTTTGGGCATCGGCGGCTTGGGCTGTCAGGCCGGCGGCGAGAGCGAGAGTGAGAGCCAGGGTTACGCGTTTCATGGGCTGAAGGCCTTTCAAAGTCGTCTCAAGTAGGAACATTGTCTCAGGATCGTCTCTGCCAGGGCTATCCGCACCGGGGCTAGCCTTGCAAGAGTCATGCTGGAAGCATTGCCGAACACTCGCCCATCCCGAGAGGCCGCAACCTCATCCCCCGCCGCAGGCGCCCGCACTGATGGCTGTGGCGCAAGGTCCGGTCAGACGATGGACCGAAGGTCGCTGCTGCCCCTCAACATGCGGCGACTGAATAGCACCTGCGCATCACAGAACGACTGGCGTGCCGGGTCAAGGGGTTGACGGGACTCTTCTGTGTTCTGTTATTAACGGCAGCGGCCTCCGGTCGGCCCGCGGGATGCCTCACGCGCCCCGCGGAAACGCGGTTTTGAAAGCAGACGCATGGATTCCTCGCACCCCTCCCAGCAGCAGGCCGAGACCCGGCTGGTCACCTCCGGCCGCGATACCAAGGCGCAGAAGGGTTTCGTCAATCCGCCCGTGTTCCACGGCTCGACCGTACTCTATCCGACTGCCGAGGACCTTCATGCCCATCGCGGCGAGTTTACCTATGGCCGCCACGGCTCCCCCACCACCAAGGCGTTCCAGGAAACGCTGATGGCGCTGGAGGGGCCGCAATGTGCCGGCGTCGGCATCGTACCGTCGGGGCTGTCGGCGATCTCCACCACCCTGCTCTCGGTGCTGAAGACCGGCGACCACGTGCTGGTCTGCGACAACATCTATCGCCCCACGCGCAATTTCTGCAACGGCATGCTCGCGCGCCTTGGCATCGAGACCAGCTATTTCGATCCGCTGATCGGCGCCGGCATCGACAAGTTGTTCCAGCCGAACACCCGTGCGGTGCTGGTCGAGGCGCCGGGTTCGCAGTCGTTCGAGATGCCGGACATCCGCACCATCGCCGAAGTCGCGCACGCGCGCGGCGCGCTCGTCATCGACGACAACACCTGGGCGACGCCGCTCTTCCATCGCTCGCTCGAGCAGGGCGTCGACATCAGCATGCAGGCCGCCACCAAATATATCGGCGGCCACTCCGACATCATGTTCGGCACGATCTCGGCGAATGCGACGGCCTGGCCGCAGATCGCCGAAGGCATTCGCCTGCTCGGCGTCTGCGCCGGCCCCGACGATGTCTTCCTCGCGCTGCGCGGGCTGCGTACGCTGTCAGTGCGCTTGGCGCAGCATCATCGGTCCGGTCTCGACATGGCGCGCTGGCTCGCGAGCCGTCCCGAGGTCGCGCGCGTGCTGCATCCTGCGCTTGAGACCGATCCGGGCCACGCGATCTGGAAGCGCGACTTCACCGGCGCCTCCGGCCTGTTCAGCATCGTATTGAAGCCGGCGCCGCAGACGGCCGTTGACACCATGCTCAATACGCTCAAGCTGTTCGGCATGGGTTTCTCCTGGGGCGGCTTCGAGAGCCTCGCGATCCCCTTCGACTGCAACGACTATCGCACCGCGACCAAGTGGGCGCCGGGCGGCCCGACTCTGCGTCTGCACATCGGGCTCGAAAGCGTCGACGATCTCAAGGCCGATCTCGATCGCGGCTTCGCTGCCCTCAAAGCGGCAATGTGAGCCTCGTCACAAGGCAACGCGCCTGCGGACGCGCCAACGCGCGCCGCGGGAACGAGCCCCCGCGCAAACGTTAACGCCAATGCGCCAACAAATGGTTTGAACCTCAAGCATTTGGCGCTAGCCTCACCAATCGACTCCAATCCGGACACGGAGCATGGGAACGTTGGTACTGCTCGATCTGATGGGCGGCGTGGCGCTGTTGCTGTGGGGCCTGCACATGGTCCACAGCGGGATTCTGCGCGCGTTCGGCCCCGACCTGCGCTGGCTGCTCGGCAAGGCGCTCAGCAACCGCTTCAGTGCCTTCGCGGCCGGCCTCGGTCTCACCGCGCTGCTCCAGAGCAGTACGGCGACGGCGCTGCTCACCAGCTCCTTCGCAGCCGGGGGCTGGTCAGCGTCGCCGCCGCACTCGCCATCATGTTGGGGGCCAATGTCGGCACGACGCTGATCGTGCAGGTGCTGTCGTTCAACATCGCGGCCATGGCACCCGTGCTGTTCGTGCTCGGCCTCGTCGCCTTCCGCTCGGGACCGCGCTCGCGGATCAAGGACATCGGCCGCGTCTGCATCGGCCTCGGCTTGATGCTGCTGTCTCTGCATATCCTGCTCGACACGCTGGCGCCGGCCGAGAACGCGCCCGGCGTCCGCGTCGTGATGTCGGCGATCACGGGCGATCCCGTTCTGTGCATCATGATCGCGGCGCTCATCACCTGGGCGGTGCATTCGAGCGTCGCCAGCGTGCTGCTGATCATGTCGCTGGCCTATTCGCAGTTCATCACGCCCGACGCGGCGCTGGCACTGGTCCTGGGCGCCAATCTCGGCAGCGCCATCAATCCCGTGTTCGAGGGCGCCAGGCGCGACGATCCGGCGAGCTATCGCGTGCCCCTCGGCAATCTGATCAACCGCGTGGTCGGCATCGTCCTCGTGCTGCCGTTCCTGAGTGTGATCGCCGAGCACATGCATGCCTGGCAGCCCGATCTTGCCAAAATGATCGCGGCCTTCCACATCGCCTTCAATGTCGGCACCGCAATCATCTTCATCGGCCTGCTCGACACCATGTCGCGCCTGCTGACCCGCTTCCTGCCCGATCGCGTGCAGGAGACCGATCCCGCCCGGCCGCGCTATCTCGACGAGAGCGCGCTGGAGACGCCGTCGCTGGCGCTCGCCGACGCCGCCCGCGAGGCGCTGCGCATGGGTGACCTCGTCGAAATCATGCTGCGCAAGGTGATGGCGGCGATGATGACCGGCGACCGCTCGCTGGTGGACCAGGTCTCGAAGATGGACAATGTCGTCGACAGTCTCGACGAGGCCATCAAACTCTATGTGACCAAGCTGACGCGCGGCAGCCTCGACGAAGGCGAAGGCCGGCGCGCGATGGAGATCATCTCCTTCGCCATCAACCTCGAGCATATCGGCGACATCATCGACAAGAATTTGAGCGAGCTCGCCACCAAGAAGATCAAGCGGCGCTTCCAGTTCTCGGCCGAGGGCGCCGAGGAGCTAGCGGCCTTCCACAAGCGCACGATGGAATCGCTTCGCATCGCCTTCGGCGTCTTCATGTCGGGCGACGCCAACGAGGCCCGCAAGCTGCTGGTGGAGAAGACGGCGCTGAAGAACACCGAGCTCGCCGCCGTCGAGCGTCATCTCGACCGTCTGCGCGAAGGCCGCCCGGAGACCCTCGAGACCACATCGCTGCATCTGGACGTGCTGCGTGACCTCCGCCGCATCCACTCGCACATTTGCTCGGTCGCCTATCCCGTGCTCGACGCGGCCGGCGAGCCCTATCGCAGGCCTGAGGCGGAGACGGCCGCCCTGCCCGCAACCGGCACGGCGTCGGCGCTGCCGCGCTGATTCGAACGGGCTCAGCGATTGAGCGTCTTCGATGCGCTGCCGCGGTTCTTCCAGATCAGCATGATGTTGCGGATGTAGATGATGGTCGCGAGCGCCTGTCCGAGGATGATGACGGGCTCGCGTTTGACGACGCCGTAGACCAGCGTCATCAGGCCGCCGCCCATGGAGCAGAACCAGAACGCCATCGGCACCACGCTGTTGCCGGCGCGCTCGCTCGCGATCCACTGCACCAGGAAGCGCGCGGTGAAGAACAGCTGCGCGACGAGCCCGAACGCGAGCCAGAAATCGAACTTGGCGACGAAGACGTCGTAGAAATAGTTGCTCAGCGCCTGGCCGTATTGAATGATCATGCCTTCACCTCAGTCACGTCCGGTGTCGGCTTCTTGCGGCGGATCAGCCACCACACGCCGGCGAGATCCATGATCCCGATCCACAGCCGGTCGAAGAAGCCGTAATTGGACACGCCGGAGCGGCGCGGCCGGTCGATCACGTCGACATAGGCGATCTCGAAACCTTCGCGGCGGACCAGCGCCGGCAGGAAACGATGCAGCCCGTCGAAATAGGGCATCATCAGGAACACATCGCGCCGGAACGCCTTCAGGCCGCAACCGGTGTCGCGCGTGCCGTCCTGCAGAATCGCGTTGCGAACCTTGTTCGCTACGCGGGACTGGAACTTCTTGAAGCCGGTATCCTTGCGGCCGACCCGTTGTCCTGCGGCAAGACCGACATGGGAGCCCTTCTCCACCGCCGATATCAAGTCCGGCAGGAAGGCCGGATTGTTCTGGCCGTCGCCGTCGAGCGTTGCCACGATCGCGCCGCGCGCCGCACGCACGCCGCTGCGCACAGCCGCGGACTGGCCTCCCGATCGGACATGACGGAGCTGACGTAGATTGTCCCGCTGCATCATGATCGAAGCCAGCCGCTCGCCGGTCGCGTCGGTCGAGCCGTCGTTGACATAGATGATCTCGTAGGCCCAGCGGCCATTGAGCGCCGTCGTGATCTCCTCGATCAGCGGCGCGATGTTGTCGGCTTCGTTGCGGACGGGAACGACGATGGAAACCGCAGGCTGGGAAACCGAAGGCTGGGACGACGACAAATCGAAAGCTCGTGGTTGGAATTGGCCTGCGACCGAGGGAACCGGCGGCCCCGGCAGGCAGCCGCTTTTATGGGGCGGATGCCCCGCGGGCAACCCTTTTGAAGCGCTCCGGGACCGGCCCCGGAAGGGGCACGATGGTGCCGTCGGCGCGGATGGCAAAAGCCAGCCTGCGGGCGGCAAACCAGTAGCGGACCGCCATGGCGCCGACCATACCGACCAGAGCACCGGCGACGACATCGCTGGGATGATGCGCGAGCAGCACCAGACGCGTCAGCAGGATCACGATTGCGTAAGTGAACATGAACACGCGCAGGCGCGGCCACAGTGCCGAGACCGCGAACGCCAGCGCGAACGCCGTCACCGCATGCCCCGACGGCAGGCTGGCATAGGCCCCCGTTCCCTCGAACGGGACGAAGTTGAACGGATTGGCCTTGCCGCCGACGAACGGACGGCCGCGGCCGATCAGATATTTCAGGATCTCGGCGACGAACACGGACAGGGCAACGGACAGGAACAGGAACTGGAGTCGCGTGCCGAGGCCCAGCAGCAGCGCGCGATTGGTGCCGTCACGTCCGGCCGCAACGAGCGCCACGACCACCAGTGCAAGCCCCAGTACCGAGAGCACGTACTCGTCCTTGCCGAAATCGGTGAGGATGCGGATCGGCCACAGGCTCGGCGTGCCGCGCGCCGGCATCAACTGGATCTCGGTCTGGTCGAACAGAACCATCAGCACGATGACGAGCGCGGCGCCTGCCGCGCTCAGCCACAGCGAATGCCGCGCCAGCTTGCGTGCGGCCTCGGCACGCCGCGAATGCGAGGGCGTACGGACAAGCTGAGCCAGCGCACGGCCCGACACGGTGAGCAATTGCGCAGGATAGCCCGGGCGCGGTCCGGTGTTGGTCGAGGCCGACATCCTACTCGGTGCCTTCCGAACGGAAGATCGAGATCGAGATCGCGCGCCCTTGCGAGAAATTATAGCCGTCGATGCGCGCGCCGACCTTGTAGCGCAACCCAATCGCCTCGGCGCGCTGTGCGAAGCTGCGTTCCGAGCGCTGTTCGATCAGCGCGAAGCGGCAGCTACCCTGCCGCAGGAAATCCGCCGCGCCCGAACCGTCGGTGAGCAGCGTCTGGGTGCCGGTCAGGAACACCAGGCTCGGCTCGTGATAGCCGGCCGCAGCCGCCTTCGGCCCGACGCAGGTGACGTTGCGAAGCGCGCGCGCGATCTCGATGCTCGGAAAAACCGGCGTCAGTGACGGCAGCACGATGCCGTAGACCACGACCGCCAGCATCAGGGCTGCAACCAGCGCATTGAGCACCGAGCGTTCGGCGCGGTTGTTGTCGTAGAGCCACCAGGCGAACAGGCCGAAGATCAGCGAGGCCGCGATGAACGGCCAGGCGACGAAAGCCGGCTGCCGCGTCAGCATGACCGCGCCGACCACCGCGATGATCGAGCCGGCGGCGGGAATCGCAAACCACCAAGCCGAGCCGCGCATCAGCCAGGAGCGCGACAGCACGCGCCGCTCCAGCGCTCCGACGGTGAGGATCGCGATCGCCGGGTACAGCGGCAGCACGTAATGCGGCAACTTGGTCAGCACCGCCTCGAACACGATCCAGGACGGGACCAGCCAGGCCAGCAGGAACTGCGCGCCTGGCTCGCGCCGCGCCCGCCACACCGCAGGCGCCGCCATCGCCGCCAGCGGCGCGCCCGGCCAGAAGGTGATCCAGAACAGCGCCAGATACAGTCCCGGCGGCGCGCCATGGGATTCCTGGGCGCCCAGCTTGCTCAGCATGTCGCCGCCGACGGAGTCCGCGAAGAAGGCATCGCCCGCGCGCCAGAAGATCGCGAGGAACCAGGGCAGCACCAGCACCAGCATCCACATCAGCCCCCAGAGCGGACGCAGCTTCCAGAGCCAGGAGGCATCGCGGTCCTGGATCGCGAGTGCGACGATCGTCAGTCCTGCGAACATCAGGATCAGCGGGCCCTTGATCAGGATGCCGGCGGCAAGCGCCGTCCAGAAAATTGCGGGCCAACTCCAGGGCGGATGCGTCTCGTCCTCGGCGCGCTGCCACGACAGGTAAGCCCGCGACATCGCGCCCATCGCGGCGACGACGCAGAACAGCAGCATCGCATCCGTCTTGGCGAGCCGCGCCTCGACGCCGAGCAGCACGGACGCACTCATTAGCAGTGCTGCAAGCACCGCGGCGCGCCGCGTGACGAAGCCGAGCGCGGCCCAATAGGTCATGAGCACGGCGCCGACCGCGCCGATCAGCGACGGAATCCGGTAGACCCAGATCCGCAATTCGGCCTTCGGCAGCTTCAGCGCCGAGGCGATTTCAACCGCGGCCGATTGCAGCCAGTAGATGCCGACCGGCTTTTTGTAGCGGACGTCTTCCTGGAAACGGATGTCGACATAGTCGCCGCTCTCGACCATCTGCTTGGTGGCCTGGGCAAAGCGCGCCTCGTCACGGTCAACCGGCGGAATGGTGAAGAAGCCGGGCAGGAACAGCAGCAGCGCGCACACCAGCAGGAAGCCGACCGCGCGGGCGTGGCTCGCCGTCACGAAGTCGAGCATCGACACGAGCCGGCTGCCCGGATTCACGGGCGATTTCGGTTCGCGCGGCGCGCCAAAACGGGGCTGGGATAGGTCTCGGCCATTGGTTCCGCTTACGCTGAAACCGTCATTCCGACAACCGCTTAAGGCCGGGTCATTGAATTCGAATGACGACTGTGTCCGCAGCGCCAGTGGCGTCGATCACGGTGAGCCGCGCAAATCCCGGACCGGGCGGATCAATCAGGCGTTGGCGCCGGCCATCCATCTCGCCGAGCGCCGTGCCATTAACCATGACCGTCATGGGGAGGACGCCGCCGGCGACCTTCACCGGCATCGCTGCGCTCTCGGCGCCGCCGGAACGATCGACGTCGATCCGCGAACCATTCAGCGGGAACTGGATGTGAAGCGCCTGCTCGCTGCCGGTCCGTACCAGTTCCCCGACCGGACGAAAACGCTTCAGCGGCAACGGTAACTTCGCGTTGCTGGCGACCAGGGTTCCCTTGGGCGACTTCGGCAGCGGGACAAGAGTTTTGCCGGTCCGGGCGAAGGCATCGAACAGAATGGGCGCGGCGGCCACGCGCCCGATCAGGCCGGGAACCGGCGCACCATCGGGCCGGCCGACCCAGACGCCGATGGTCATGCGGCCGTCGAACCCGACCGACCAAGCGTCGCGATATCCATAGGAGGTGCCGGTCTTGAAGGCGATGCGGTTGTGCGCGGCGTTTTCCGGCGGCGGCGTGCCCAAGAGCACGTTGCCGACCTGCCAGGCCGCGACCGGATCGAGCAGCCGCAGCGGTTCGCGGTCGTCCCTGGCGGCCATGACCTCGCGCAGCGGCTTGGTGGTGCCGAGCCGGGCGAAGCCGGTATAGAGTTGGGCGAGGTCCTGCAGCGTCACGCCGACGCCTCCGAGGCCCATGGCAAGACCGGGCGCCTCGTCCTTGGGAAGCACCAGATTGCCGCCGGCCTGCCGCAGCCGCGACGACAGGCGGCTCGCACCGACGCGGTCGAGCAGCACGATGGCCGGCACGTTCAGCGACAGTTGCAGCGCCTTCTTCACCGGCACCGTGCCCTGGAACGTCATGTCGAAGTTCTCCGGCGCGTAGGAGCCGAAACGGACCGGCCGGTCGTCGATCAGACTGTCCGGATGCACGAAGCCGTCCTCGAAGGCGAGCCCATAGATGAACGGCTTCAGCGTCGAGCCCGGCGAGCGGATGGCGCGGGTCATGTCGACCTGCCCTGCCCGGCTCTCGTCGAAATAATCCGCTGAGCCCACCCGCGCGAGCACGTCGCCGCTGTCATTGTCGACCACGATGATGCCGACCGAGATGTTCGGTCCCAGCGCAATGGCGCGGTCCCGCGCGAGCGGCTCAAGCACCTTCTGCAAGGTCGCATCGAGCGTCAGCGTGATGACCGGCGTATCCTTGGCGGTCGAGAGCGCCGCGTCGGAGGCGTGCGGGGCCAGGATCGGCATCGGCTTGCGCAGCTTTGGCACGGGGACCGCCTTGGCCTGCTTCGCATCGTCGGCGCTGACCACATGCTCCTCGACCATGCGATCGAGCACGCGGTCACGCGCCTTGCGCGCGGCCTCGGGATGGCGGTCGAGCCTGCGCGTCTCCGGCGATTGCGGCAGCGCCACCAGCAGCGCGGCCTCCGCCAGCGACAGCCGCTTCGGCTCCTTGCCGAGATAGGCGATCGAGGCGGCGCGGATGCCCTCGAGATTGCCACCATAGGGCGCCAGCGCGAGATAGAGGTCGAGGATCTCGGCCTTGCTCAAGCGGCGCTCGATCTCGATCCCACGCACGATCTGCCGCAGCTTTGCATAGAGCGAGCGCTGCCGCCGCGGCTCCATCAGGCGCGCGAGTTGCATGCTGATGGTCGAGCCGCCCGAGACGATGTGGCCGCGCGTTGCAAGCTGCAACGCGGCGCGCCCCAGCGCGAGCGGGTCGAGACCGTTGTGCGCGTAGAAGCGCTGGTCCTCATAGGCGAGCAGCAGTTTCAGATAGGTCGGATCGACATTGGCCTTGGCGTCGACCGGCAGCCGCCAGCGACCGTCGGCCATCGCATAGGCGCGCAGCAGCTTGCCGTTGCGGTCGACGACGGTGGTGGAGACCTGACGCGCTTCGTCGAGCGGGAGCGGACCGAGGGAATAGCCCCAGCCGACGAAGCCGGCGATGGCGAGGATGAGGGTGAGTGCGAGTACGGACAGGACACGACGGCCCCTGCCCCTGCCTCTGGCTCCGTCATGGCCGGGCCTGTCCCGGCCATCCACGTTCTTGCTTTCAGCGCCAAAGTTCGTGGATGCCCGGGACAAGCCCGGGCACGACGACTGATTTTGTGGATGCGCAGTCTTACTCATCGCACCATCACTTCGCCGTCCGCACCTCGACCGTGCCCGTCCCCGTCCGCCCGTAGCGCGAGGGGTTGTACATGTCCTCGACATAGGCCTGCGGCAGCACGTATTTGCCGGGCGAGACCGCGCGCACGACGTAGGCGACCGTGAAGACCGCTTTGGAATCCGAGGCGCGATCCACGGCCGCCGTGAAGCGGTCGTCGCGGAACTCGGTGTTTTCGGGCTCCTGGCCATCCTCGATCCAGTCCAGCGTGCCGCTGTCGCCCGACGACACCAGCTTTGGATTGTCGATCTCGAGGCCCGCGGGCAGATAGTCGGACACCATGATGTGGCCGTACTCGGGCTTGGCCTCGGTGATCTTCAGCACCACCGCGAAGCGCTGGTTCTGCTTGACCTTGCTGATGTCGGCGGGCTTGCCGTCGAGCGTGAAATAGCTGCGCTCGATCTTGAAGCCGTTGGACGCTGCCGGCTCCGGCGTCACCGGCGAGCCCGACACCGAGACCACCGCCTGCACCGGCGCATCGCCGGTGTTGGTGATCTTCAGCGGCTTGCCTTCCAGCGTCGCGGCCTTGTAGCTGCGATAGAGCGCGGTCTTGACGCTCTGGCCGTCGACCTCGATCGAGAGGTTTTCCTTGGCCAGTGCGCGCGCCGCCAGCACCAGCCACGCATTCTCCTGCGTGGAGGTGTAGGGCGTGAGTCCGCGTGCGGTCTCGACGCGAGATACCGCCTGCGTCAGCGTCGCCTTCGGCGCATTGCCCTCGCTCGCGAGCGAGACCAATGCGGCGGCATCGCGCAGCTGCGAGCCGTAGTCGGTGCGGCCGAACTCCAACACGGGCTTCGGCGCAAGGCTGTCGAGCGCCGCGCCATAGACCCGCTCCGCGCGATTGCGGTCACCGACCAGCGCCAGCGCGGCAGCGAGCTGCGACTTTGCGATCGGGGTTGCGAGGTTGCCGAGCTTGGTATCCGCGAGATAGCGGAGATCGCCGATCGGCGCCGCACCGTTGCGTGCGAGCACATAGAGGCCATAGGCGAGATCGCGCCCGCCGTCCTTCTCCGGCTCGTTGCCGTTCACCACGGAATTGCGGATACGGTCGAGCGCGTTCTTGAACAGCACGTCCGGCACCACAAAACCCTTTTCACGCGCGCGGGTCAGGAAGTCCGTGACGTAGGCATCGAGCCAGGCATCGTCGCCGCCCGCCGACCACAGTCCGAACGAACCATTGGAGCCCTGACGGGCCAAAAGCCGTTCGATCGCGTCGCGGATGCGTTGGTCGACCTCGGTGTCCATGGCCAGATGCGCGCCGGCAGCCAGGTCGTTGACATAGAGCAGCGGCATGGCGCGGCTCGTGATCTGCTCCGAGCAGCCATAAGGATAGCGGTCGAGCGCCTTCAGGATCGTCGCCGCGTCGAGCGCGGTCGACAGGCTGGCCGAGACCGAGACGCTGCCGGTGCCCGGCACGAGGTCGGCGAACATGTCCGAGGTCAGCGTCAGGCTCTCGCCTTTGGCCAGGGTGCGGATCGAGCGCCTTGCCAGCACCTGCGTCGCCGCCTTGACGTCGAGCGCATAGTGGCGCGCCAGCGCCAGGCCGTTCGGTCCCTTGATGTCGACGTCGAGCGTTGCCTGCCCCGCCGCGGTCGCGTCGATCGCCAGTGCAAACGCGTTGCGCTGCTTGGCGGCGAGCTTGACCGTGGTGGCGGGATTGCCGGTCATTTTCACCGGACCGCCCGTCTTCACGTTGATGACGTAGTCGCCGGCCTGGCCCTCGACATTGTCGATCTCGAGATTGACCGTGCCGTGGTCGCCATTGAGCAGGAAGCGCGGCAGGGTCGTGGTCAGCACGATGGGGTCGCGGATCACCACGTCGGTGTTGGCGCGGCCGAGCTTGGTCGCGGTCCACGCCACCGCCATCACGCGCGCGGTGCCGGCGAACTCAGGAATGTCGAAGCTGACCTCGGCCGTGCCGTCGGCCGCGACGGTGACGATGCCCGAATAGAGCGCCAGCGGCTTCTGCGCCGGCGGCGAGCCCTGCAACTCGGCCGCGCCAGCGTCACCGCCGGACTTGATCTGGCCGCGCGTGCCCGACATGCCGTCGATCAGTTGCCCGTAGAGATCGCGGATCTCCGCGCTCAGGCGGCGCTGGCCGAGATAGTAATCGTCGGGGGCCGGCGGCTTGTAATTGGTGAGATTGAGGATGCCGACATCGACCGCGGCGATCACTACCTTGGCGTCTTCGCCCGGATTGAGCCCGTCGAGCTTGACCGGGATCTTCAACATCGCGTTCGGCCGGATCAGCGCCGGCGGTGTCAGCTTCACCTGCAGCGTGCGGGCCTGCTTGTCGATCCCGAACCATTTCAGGCCGATCGCCCGGCCCGGCATGCGCTGGGCGGCGGCGTCGAGCGGACGGCGCAGCGTCGCCACCACATAGGCGCCGGTGCCCCAATCCTTGCCGACCGCAAGCTTCACCTGCGCGGTGCCTTCCTTGACGTCGATGGTCTGCGTCGTCAGCAGGCGGTCGCCGAGCACGTTGACGGTGAGCTTGCCGGCGCTGCGGACATTGACCGACACGGTCATCGTATCGCCGGAGGCATATTGCGGCTTGTCGATCGAGGTCTCCAGCAGGTCCGGCGTGTCGGCGCTGCCGTCGGAATACCAGCCGACGTCGAACTGCACCGAGGTCACCGGGCCGTCGGCATCGTTCGACTTCACATCGAGCCGGTAGCGGCCGGGCTGCGGGGCGAGCGATATCCGCGACGGCTTTTCGGCGGCGATGGTGACGTCACCGTCAGAAACGCGCGAGGTCGACTTGACCAGCTCGTACTCCCAGTAATTGTTCTGGCGATACCACTGGTAGCGAGACTCCATCTTCAGGAGCTCGTAGCGCAGACCATCGCGGCGCAGTCGCTCACCCTCGGGCGAGACGAACACCACGTCGAACTCGGCCTTGTCGCCCTCGGCGACGTTCTTGTCGGCGAACAGCGGCTTGATGCCGATCATGGCGGTCGCGGGGGCGACCGGCAGCACGAGCTTGCGCTCGACGGCGCGCCCGCCGGTCTCGACCATGCGGACGAAGATCTGCGCCTCCTGCGGACGCGTCGAGGCCGGCTGCTTGTCCAGCGTCACCGGGAAGGTCGCAACACCGTTGGCGTCCGCCTCGGGCAAATTCTCCAGCGGCGTACGCTCGTTCGAGGTGGTCTCCTCGTCGGCGACACCGAACTGGTAGCCGGCAAAGCCCGGACGTTCCGACGCGGGCGCGATCAGCATGTCGCCTTCGAGCTGGAGCCCCGAGGCTGGCGCGCCATAGAGGAAATGTCCGTCCGCCTTGAGTTCCACTGGAGCGTTAGCTTTGATCAGCTTGTCCTTGGCAGACAACTCGAATTCGATCCTGTCGGGCACGTAGTCCTCGACCATGAAAGTGGTCTCGCCGACCGACGATCCCTTCGGATCGGTGAAGGCGCGCACGCGCCATGTGCCGGTCGGGACGGCCGAGTTGAGCGGCACGGCGAGCGAGCGGCCGCCGGCGCCCTGGTCGGGCAGCACGGCGCGGCGGTATTCGACGCCGTCGGGGCGTTCGATCACCAAGGTCATCGGCCCTCCGGTGACGGCATTGCCCTGCCCGTCGCGCAGCAGCGCGGTGAGATAGACGGTCTCGCTGGAGCGGTAGACGCCGCGCTCGGCATAGACGAAGGCGTCGGCACCAACAGGCACCACGCGGCCGGAGACGCCGCGGTCGGACAGGTCGAACGCCGAGGTCTTCAGGCTGAGGAAAGCGTAGTCCGCCTTCTCGCCGGTCACCGTCAGCATCGCCGGCGACAGGCCACCCTCACCGCGCGCGAGGCCCGCCTCGAACAGCACATGGCCCGAGTCATCGGTCTTGCGCGTCGCCAAAATCTCGTTGTTGCGGGCAACCAGCCGAACCTCGGCCTTGCCGACCGGATCGGTCGAGGCCAGCGAGTTCACAAAGACATGGATACCGTCATTGCCGGAATAGGCTGAGACGCCGAGATCAGAGACGATGAACCATTGCGTGGCGAGCTGATAGTCGTCGTCCGAGCCCGGGCCCTTGGCCGCGGCCGTCATCACGTAGACGCCGGGCTGAAGCTCGCCGAGCGCCTGGTCGACCGGAAATGCGGTAGTGACGTCCTGGTTGAGCGTCATCGCGGTCGCCAGTTCGCCGCTCCAGACCTTGACGCCGCGCTCGCCGCCGAGATCGCTGAGCTGGTATTTTGACAGCGTCTTCTGGAAATCGCTGTCGACCACCGTGTTGATCAGGTTGCGGTCGCCGATCCGGAAGACGTTGACGCTGACCGCGGGCGTGTTGACGCTGACCACGGGGATGCCGCGCTGGCCGGTCTTCGGCAGCACATAGGCGCGGCTGGTGAAGCGCACGAAGGGCTTGCGGTCGCGCACATAGACGTTGAACTCGGCCGATTTCGGCAGGCCCTCCTTCACGGTGGACGGCAGGCCGGCTCGCAGATTGATGTTGTAGCGCTCGCCATGCTTCAGCCCGTCGACGCAGAGCTGCTTGCCCTCGGCGGACAGCGCCGGCTTGTCCTGGCCCGCCAGCGCGAGGTACGGCGCGAAATCCGTGCGCTTGGCAAGCTCCTCCGAGAACTGGAAGCAGGCGCGCGGGCTCGCCGAATCCGAGTCCACGGTGTAGTCGAGCAGCCGGAAACCGTGCTCGTCGCGCATCTTCTCATACTGGCCACGGACGTCGGCAACCTCGCGCATGTCGAGCGACAGCCGCAGCGCATCCAGCGCCGGCCGCCACAGCTTGCGCTCAGCCAGCGACTTGCCGAGCACAGCGAGCGCGTCGGCCTCCTCGCCCGGATTGCCAGCGCGCTGGTAGGCGATGTAGGCGGCAGTCGAGGCACGCTCCAGCAGGAACGTCTGCTCGATCGAGCTCTTCGGCGAGATCTGGAAGATGACCTTGGCGAGCCGCAGCCAGTTGCCGGTGTCGTCGGGCGCGGTGGCGGCAATCTGGCCGAGCACCGACAGCCCGGTGCGGAAATCATTGCGCCGGAAGGCGGTATCCGCGTCGGTGCGCAGCGTCGCGCCGGTCTTGGCGACCGGCCCCGCCTCGCTCTTGATCTGCGCCTCCAGCTTGATCGCGGAATCGGCGAGGTCGTCGCGCTTGAACGCCTTGTCCGCGGCGTGCGCGGCCACGAGGCCGAACGCCAGCGCGGCGCAGAATGTGACGGCGCGAACAAGACCGATCATGATGGACTCCCGGGATCGCGGACGAACGCCGCGTGAGCATGAAGTGCGCGGAAAGGTGACGGACTCAAGGCGATGGAACCAGATGTGCAAATCGTCGCATTCGCCATGGCAAAGCAAGCCCTGAGGTGACCGATCGAGATAACGCCGCGCACGCCGTCCTGATGGCGCAGCCATACCTGACCCGTCGACCGGCGGTCGTGTCCCGGAAGCTGACCAGCGTTCCCGGCGATGTGAACCATCGTCCAGTCCGCTGCCGCTCGACCCGGCACCCTGACACCCCACCGTCCCGCTTTGTCGCGTCGGCAGGGAAAACGGTTCGGTTCAGGCTTGGCTGACGTGAGGATTTTTCATATTTGACGTGATAGAAGACCGGCAGGCGGTAGCCGAGGCCGGCTCCAGACGGTCCCGTAGCTCAACTGGATAGAGCATCAGATTTCTACTCTGAGGGTTGCAGGTTCGATTCCTGCCGGGATCGCCAGCCCAGTCATCAACGGGCTGGCTTTAATCTCTCCTGGCCAATCCTTCACGAACGCGTGGGTGCCTTCGCCCCGGACTTTGATCCCGGCAGATGAGCCCTATCTATGCGCCGGGCGACGCGCGCTCGATAAGGACTCCGATGCGAACCGAGTGGACGAGAATGGCGATCGCATCTGCGGTGGCCGTGATCGCAATGTTTTTTTGGCGATCGACGCAGGGGTCGTTAACTCCAGTGCGATCACGAAGCGCATCGAGATGGCGCAGGCGTCCATCGCGAACATGGCCGCGAGTCAGCATCAACTTGCCTTCGCCGTTCAGGCGTGGGCGCGGGGAAGCCACCAGAAGCAATCTCTCCAACAAACACTGGCGATCGATTGACCGGGACAGCCGGTCGGCCATTCGCTCGTTCACGATCCGACTCCGCTTCGTTCCCAAAGCACGAATCGCGACCGCAAAAACCAGCGCCGCACATCTCTTAACGCTGCGTTTCGCTCGCGCGGATTGATCGCGCCGCGGCGCATCCTGACAATGCCCGTCGCGCTCGGCCCCAAGTCTGTGCCTCAAGTGAAAATATGGCCCGAGCCGTGCCGGCCAGACGACGTGTCCGGCTGGATCTCGTTGCTCCGAAATCGATGGCTGAGGCCTTGACCGGCATTCGTGCCGGCGGACGAGCGATCAGTCCGGTTGCTCGTCGCGCCGATCGCGGGCGAGCTCGTGCCATGCCAGGGCCAGCTGGATCAGTCGCTGCCGGTCGGCGCCTTCGGAGGCCGCGGCCCGCTTCATTGCGGCCTCGGCTTCGTGCTGAGGGTCGTACTTCGTACACATGAAGCCAACACTAGCCATTTGATCTGGACAAGCAGATGGCATTTTCCTCCGTATGAATCCGGGGTGATCGTTTCACCATTCGGACCAAGCGACCCCAGGGCGCGTTTCGGTTAATACGGATCGCCTGCAGACCGAGCCCGCGCGATCGTTTCCGGACGTTTCCAGCGGCCGACGATCATCGGATGCATTCGGGCGCATCTGTGAATTGCGTCACAGCCTGCCGCCCGCGCCTCGTCTAGACACGATGTCAACCGCTCGCATCGTCGCGAGGGAGCATGGGTGGCCCGTCATGACACAAGAAGCAGCAGCCGAGGTTCACGTCCCGACCCAGCGCGTCAGGTCCGACCTGTTCGGGCCCGTGTTTCTCGCCACGATCGGTATCGTGATGCTGGCCTGGATTGCAGGTCTGGTCTGGGCCGCGATCGCGTTCTTCAACTGGCTGGTGTAACGCGCGAAGAGGGCCATCGATCGGCCGAAACCAACCATAAGGAAGCGGGCCCGTGCCCGCCTCTTCGCTTCAGATCTTCTGTTCGCAGCTCGCCTGTGGCGTCAATAGCAAGCGCGGGGATCGGCCTGCACATACTGGCCGCTGGGATAGCGGTAGTAGCAATTGCCCTCGGCCAGATAATAGCCGGGGCGAGAAGCGGCCGTCGCGCCGGCGATCGCACCGGTCGCGCCCCCGATCACCGCACCTGCGGCCGCCCCCGACGCATTGCCCGAGAGCAACCCGCCGAGCACACCGCCGACGATGGCACCGCCGAGTGCGCTCGCGCCGGGATCAGCCGGCGGCGGCGGAGGCGGCGGTTCGTAGGCGACCGGCGGGGCGTAGGCCACCGGCACGTCGTCGTAATAGTCTTCCGAGATGTAGGCGGGCGGACCGGCCATCCGCTGCGGATAATAATACCAGACGCCACCGACGTCCCACCACCAGCCGGAGCGGCCGTTGCGGACCGCCTGGCGCCAGCGCCCGCCATCCCAGGCTCGGTTGCCGCGATAGGCGTGGCCGCCCCAATCGCGTGCCGGTGCCGGCCCGCGGGCATAGTTGCGTCCGGGCGGCGGACCGCCGGCATTGTGCGGGCGGGGACCAGAACCACCAGGGCCTGCGCCCGCATAACCGGGACGAGGGCCGCCGGCCTGAGGCGGGCCACCGGGCTGTCCTTGAGGTCTGGCCGCCTGCTGCGGCGGCGGACCCTTGCGCATGTTCTGCTGATTGTTCGGGGGCGGCGCACCTGCGCCGGGCCCCGCCTGCGGACGGGCCTGGGGCCTGGGAGGCAGTGAATCCTGTGCCTGTGCCGGGACGGCGAGCAACGCCATGGCCGAAACCAAGGGAATGATGATCTTCATGCGGCTGGACGCGCTCATGCGTGCTGGACCCCCTACTCGTTCGATTGCCGTGGTCCCATGCGCGATAGACGATTCGCTTCGCGCCGGGCTGATGCCGGCCGACATAACTGATCTGCTTTGGTCGGCTAAGTCCCGTTACAAATGATTAAGATCGCGGCATTTTTTCGTCCGCGCGGGCGGCGGCTGGAGGGCCTCTAGCGAGCCGGTTCGATCACGTTGCAGTTGCTCCGGCCCGACATCAGGCAGTCCTGCATCCTGCTGGCGGCGGTGAGATCGCGGGCAAGCCACCAGCCCACGCCGAGGATCACGATGGTGATGACCAATCCAGCCATGGCGCCGCGGCGGCTGTCGCCGGAAGGCGGCTTCGGCGGAGATTTTCGCTTTCCGTCCGGTCCGCTCTTGGATGTGGGCTCGATCTTCGGTTCGATCTTGGGCTCGATCTTGGGCATGGCTGGCCGATCACAGGGGTGAGCGGGCTTTACCAGCTCTGCGGCGTGGCGTCACATCCAGCGCGATGCCCCGGCGTTACCCCCGGGTCTGCCGGATTGCATCCTTGCGTGAGGTTTCGATCGCCGGGATCGCCTCCCGGACCCGTGGTGCGCAGCTCGTCAGCACGAACGCGGTCTGGGTGCATTCCCAATCCGCCCCCAGGACGGCACTTTCGAACGGCTGCGGACGGGCGAGCAGCAGTGCGGCGCCGGCCACGGCCGCCACCGCGGCGGCGATTGCAAGCGCCTTCAGGCTCAGTCTTGAGATGGTCATGCCCGTGCTCCGTCTCGTACCGGGCGGACGCTAGGCGCCGCTCCGTGGGCCCCTTATGAGGGACATCACAATTCGGCAGTTTTTCGAGGTTACGACGGATCGTCGGGGCGGCGATTTTCGTGTACCTGATCGGCTGCGATTATAGGTGGCTTCGCGACGCGCGCCGATGTACACGCTTCTACGTCGCGCGGCGCCTGCTATGCCCAGCCGACGTACCAACAGGCAGTGATGTAGGATCGAAAGCGAGGATGACAAGGTTCGGTCGATGAGTGGATTCAGGGAACCAGGTTTTTCCGACCGGCAAAAGGCCGCGCAGGAAGCACGCAAAAATCTTTTGAACAAATTCAAGTCGCAGCCCGGGCCGGATGACCCCGCGGTCCTGGCGAAGCGTGCCGAACGCGAGGCCCTCGCAGCCAAGCGAGCCGAGGCAAAGGCTGCGCGCGAGGCGGAAAAGCCGAGCAGAAGCGCATCGAGGAAGAGGCCAAGGCTGCAGAAGCTGCGCGCATCGCCCGCGAGGCCGAGGAAGCGATCGCGAAGGCGGCCGAAGCCGAGGCCGAGCAAAAGGCCAAGCGCGACGCCCGCTACGCTGCCCGCAAGGCCAAGCGCAAGTAACGTTCAAAAGTGATGTTCAATTGAACTTGAATTAATAGCTTCGCTCCGGGGGCGGTCCACGTGACCGCCCCCGGAGTTACGAGAGCGCGCGTCTGCCTTTCGCAAGCGCGCCCGACGATGGCCGACGATCAGTTTTTCTTCATCCCGTCGTCCTTCTTCATCCCATCCTTCGACATGTGGTCCTTCTTCATGCCGTCGTCCTTGGACATGGTGTCTTTCTTCATGCCGTCCTTGGACATCGTGTCCTTCTTCATCATGCCGTCGTCCTTGCCCATCTTGTCCTGGGCAAAGGCGGCCGGCGACAGCGCCAGGCCAAGCGAGAGAGCGGCAGCCGAAACGCCGAGCACGATGCGGGTACGAATGGTCATGAGAGTCTTCCCTTCGAGATGATGTTTGTCAGCGACGGACGCCGCTATTAAATCTCGACGGATCGACCGCCTGCGTTGTTACGTCGTCGCCGATAAATTTCTGCGAGCCATTGCCGTCCACGCATTCGCCGCAATGACATCCGCTGCTTCGGATCGGCCCTCCCCGGGAGGCCGGAAGCAGTGTGCAGCGCAACAAGGCCGGCACTTGCCCCGGCAATCGGTCTCGAACTATCAGATGAGAGAATATCGGGTGAAAGACCGGCTAGGATGGGCCCACGCCCAGGTCTCGACGACCATCCAGATCAAACCCAAGAAGAACAACCGTCCGAGGAAATCACACCATGCTCACGCGCCGCCATTTGATCGCGACCGCCGTCGCCGCTCCCGCCATCCTCCGCTTCGGCACCGGCACGGCGCATGCCGCGACCACGCTGAAGATCTCGCATCAATTCCCGGGTGGCACCATCGACAAGGGCGATTTCCGCGATCGGCTCTGCCGCATGTTTGCCGCCGAAGTCGCCAAGCGCAGCAATGGCGATATCGCCGCCGAGATCTATCCGAACTCCTCGCTGATCAAGACCAACGCGCAGTTCTCGGCGATGCGCAAGGGCGCGCTCGACATCTCGTTGTATCCGATGCCCTACGCCGGCGGCGAGCTGCCGGAGACCAATATCGGCCTGATGCCCGGCCTCGTCACCACCTACGACCAGGGACTGCGCTGGAAGAAGGAGCCGGTCGGCAAGGCGCTGAGCGACTTCCTCGCCGACAAGGGCATCATCCTGCTCTCCTGGGTGTGGCAGGCCGGCGGCGTTGCCAGCCGCTCCAAGCCGATCGTCGCGCCCGAAGATGCCAAGGGCATGAAGGTGCGCGGCGGCTCGCGCGAGATGGACATGGTGCTGCAGACCGCCGGCGCCTCGGTGCTGTCGGTGCCGTCGAACGAAATCTACGCCGCGATGCAGACCGGCGCCTGCGACGCCGGCATCACCTCCTCCACCAGCCTGATCTCGTTCCGCCTCGAAGAGGTCGCGAAGTCGCTGACCTCGGGCGCGGGCGCGTCTTACTGGTTCATGCTCGAGCCGCTGATGATGTCGAAGACGATCTTCGACAAGCTGCCGAAGAACCAGCAGGACATCCTGCTCACCGTCGGCACCGAGCTCGAGGCCTTCGGCCGCAAGGGCGCGCAGGACGACGACGTCGAGGTCGCCAAGGTCTACGAGAAGGCCGGCGCCAAGGTTTCGGCGCTCGACGCCGCGACCGTCGGCAAATGGCGCGACATCGCCCGCGACACCGCGTGGAAGGACTACGGCGCCAAGACCGCGACCTGCGCGAACCTCCTCAAGCTCGCGACCGACGTCGCTGCATGAGCCACGGTCCGCTTCCGGATCGTGACGATCGGGTAAACGCTGCCGCAAGGACGGGCCTTGCGGCGGCGATCGACCGTGTCCTCGCCATCCTCAACAGCATCATCGTCGTGTTTGCCGCGATCGCACTGGTCGCGGCCTGCGCCATCCTGAGCTACAGCGTGCTCAGCCGCGCCTTGTTCAAGGCCGCCAATTACTGGCAGGACGAGGCCGCGGTGTTCCTGCTGGTCGGCGCCACCTTCATGACCGCCGCCTATGTGCAGCAGAACCGCGGCCACATCGGCATCGAAGCCTTCGTCGGACTGCTCTCGCCGCTGGCGAACCGGATCAGGCTGTGGCTGGTCGATGCCGCGACGCTGCTGTTCTGCGCCTTCTTCACCTGGAAGTCCTGGACGCTGGCGCACGAAGCCTATGTCGACGGCCAGGTTTCGAACTCGATGTGGTCGCCGCCGCTCGCCATCCCCTACTCGCTGATGGCGTTCGGCATGAGCCTGCTCTGCGTTCAGATCCTCGTGCAACTCGCGTTGCCTTTCGCCGGAGCCAGGCGTTCATGAGCGTTTTCGGTATCGGCGTTGCCTACGCTGTCGCGACATTGCTGGTGATGTTTTCGGGCATGCCCATTGCGTTCGCACTCGGCGCGGTCGCAGTCGTGTTCATGGGCATCTACATGCCGTCGGCCTCCCTCGATACGGTGACGCAGAACGTCTACGAGGAAATGGCTTCGATCACGCTGCTGTCGATCCCGCTCTTCATCCTGAAGGGCGCCGCGATCGGCAAGTCGCGCGCCGGCCAGGATCTTTACCTCGCCCTGCATGCCTGGCTGCATCGCGTCCCCGGCGGCCTCGGCGTCGCCAACGTCTTCGCCTGCGCGCTGTTCGCTGCGATGGCGGGCTCCTCGCCCGCGACCTGCTCGGCGATCGGTTCGGCCGGCATCCCCGAGATGCGCAAGCGCGGCTATTCCGGCGGCTTCGCCGCCGGCATCATCGCCGCAGGCGGCACGCTCGGCATCCTGCTGCCGCCTTCGATCACCATGATCCTGTTCGCGGTCGCGGCGGAAAAGTCGCTCGGACGACTGTTCCTCGCCGGCATCGGGCCCGGCTTGCTGCTGGTCACGCTGTTCGGTGTTTACGCCGTGTATCGATTCAGGCGGGAATACGCGGCCGCTGAAGCGGTCTACAAGAACGGCGGACCGGAAGCCGCGATCCTGGCCCGCGACGAATACACCCTCGCCGAACGCTTCAGCGTGCTGCCGCGCGTGATTCCGTTCGTGCTGCTGCTCACCGGCGTCATGATCGCCCTCTATGGGGGCTACGCCACCCCGTCGGAGACCGCCGGCCTCGGCGGGCTGCTGGCGCTGGCGCTGATCGCCGCGATCTACAGCGTGTGGCGGCCGAGCGACCTTGCGCCCATCATGAAATCGACGATCCGGGAATCGACCATGCTGATGATGATCATCGGCATGTCGCTGCTCTATTCCTACGTGATGAGCTATCTGCACATCTCGCAGTCGGTGGCCGAATCCGTCGTGGCGATGCACCTGCCACGCTGGGGCCTCTTGTTCGCGATCCTCGTCATGGTCGTCGTGCTAGGCTTCTTCCTGCCGCCGGTCTCGATCATCCTCATGACCGCGCCGATCATCCTGCCGCCGCTTCGTGCTGCCAATTTCGACATCATCTGGTTCGGCGTGGTCATGACCATCGTGATGGAGATGGGCCTGATCCACCCGCCTGTGGGACTGAACATCTTCGTCATCCGCAATGTCGCGCCCGACATTCCACTGAGCGAGGTGATCTGGGGCACCCTGCCCTTCGTGCTGCTGATGATGCTGGCGGTGCTGCTGCTGTGCTTCGTGCCGGGGATCTCGACCGCACTGCCGGACCTGGTGATGGGACCGGACGGGAGCAGGTAGCGGGGGTCACGATGGCTGAAGGGTGGGTTAGACCTGCGGATGCGCGAAGCGCAGTCGCTGGGCGTAATCCACCTCTGCTGCTTCCGCGCAGACAAACAGCGGTGGATTACGCCTTCGGCTAATCCACCCTACGAAGCTACTCGCTCTTCCGCCGGCCCTTCGGCGCGATCGTACTCCCAGCCACGACCTGCAACAGATCCTTCCTCACCGCCTCGATGTGCCGCTCCAGAAACCGGCAGGCCTCATCCACCTTCTCCGCGCGGCAGAGTGCGATCAGATGGGCGTGCTCCTTCTCCGCTATGCCCATCGCCTTGGTGTTTGAGAGCTGAAGCCGCGTGTAGCGGTCGCTGGTCTGCAGCAGCGACAGCACGATGGCGCGCGTGCGCGGTTGCGGCGCGTGGACGTACAGCGCCATATGGAAGTCCGCGTTAAGCCGACCCCAGTCGCTGACATTGCGCGCCTTGATCGCCTTCTCGAAGCTTTTGTGGATGTCGTCGAGCCCCGCGAAATCCTCCGCGGTGAAGCGTGGCGCCGACTGCACCAGCAGGCGCGGTTCGAGGATGCAGCGCAGGTCGAACACGTCGTTGATCTCGTCCAGCGACAACTCGGAAACGATCGCGCCCTTCTGCGGGACGATCCGCACCAAGCCTTCCGCTTCGAGCTGAAACAGCGCCTCGCGCACGGGAATGCGGCTGACGCCGTAGGTCTCGCCAAGCGCATCCTGGCGCAGCTGCGATCCGGCCGGATAGGTGCCGTCGAGGATCGCCTGCCGGAGCTGGTCGACGATCGCAGCCGACAGGGTGCGATGCTTCAGAGGCTGTTTCATCTGACCTTCTGTTGTCCTTCCCGACTCATCCGTCGACGCGGTCTCTCTCTTGCATGTTGCGGAGCACCGCAAAAGTGACTGCTCAGCAAACGCGCGCCCTGCCGCCGAAATGACCGCAATCTCCGTTTGACACCCAGAATGTATAAATTATACATTTAGCAATCGCACGACAAATCTTCGTGGGTTAGGACCTCTTTCATGATCGAGCAGACGATGCCGGCCATGCGCGCATTCAGCGTTCGACGCTTGGTGATCCGCGCGTCAAGCGCCCTGCTCGCCGTCGAACGCATCGCGCTGATGGGCCTGATGTATCTGCTCACCGGCCTGATCCTGCTCAACGTCGTCACCCGCTATGCGCGCTTCCCGATCTACTGGATCGACGAATCCGCTGTCTATTGCGTGGTCTGGCTGACCTTCATCGGTGCGTCCGCGATGACGCGGCTGCGGCTCGATTTCGCCGTGACCATGCTGACGGAGCGGCTTTCGTTGCAGCACCAGAAGATCGCCAAAGTGATCTCGACGGGCCTCGTCGTCGTATTCGGCATCGCCCTGATCGCCACCTGCGTGCTCTGGATGGACCCGATCGGCCTCGCGCGCGCCGGATTCGACGGGCGCAAGCTCTCCGCCGAGACCTTCAACTTCCTCTACACCGAGCGCACCCAGACGCTGAACTGGCCGACCTGGGTGCTCTATCTGACGCTGCCGATCTTCGCGGTGTCGATGACCATTCACGGTCTGGCCAGCATGCTGGAAGATCTCGAATTGGTCCCGCGCGTGCCGCCGAAGGGCTTCCAGCTCTCCGAGCTCGACGGGGTCAACTGATGATCACGTCCGCCGCCTTCATCGCCATCATGCTGGTCGGCGTGCCGATCGGGCTATGCCTGTGCCTCGCCGGACTCGTTTACATCGCGGCATCCGGCAACCCGGTGCTGTTCCAGTCCTATCCGCTGCAGTTGTTCGGCGGCGTCGACAGCTACGGCCTGATCGCCATTCCGCTGTTCATCCTGATCGGCGAGATCATGAATGGCGGCGGCATCACGCGCCGCATCGTCGACATGGCGATGGCGTTCGTCGGCTCACTCAAGGGCGGGCTCGCCTACGTCAACATCCTCGCCAACATGTTCATCTCTTCCATCCTGGGATCCGCCACGGCGCAAGTCGCCATCATGGCCCAGATCATGGTGCCGGAGATGGAGAAGAAAGGCTACGACAAGACCTTCGCAGCGGGCCTCACCGCCTATGGCGGCATGCTCGGCCCGATCATCCCGCCGTCGGTGATGTTCGTGGTCTACAGCGTTCTCGCGCAGGTCTCGGTCAGCGACATGCTGATCGCCGGCATCGTGCCGGGCGTCATTCTCTCCGTGATGTTCTGCCTCGTCATCGCGCTGATGGGATACGTCTACAACTATCCCCGCGCCGACTATCAGACGCCGCGCCAGCGCGTCATGACGATCCTGCGGACGTCCCCGACCATGCTGATCCCGATCGTCATCGTCGGCACCATCTTGAGCGGCCTTGCCAACGCAACGGAATCCGCCGCTATCGGCGCCGTGGCCGCGGCCCTGGTCGGGAAATACTGGACCAGGGAATTCGAATTCTCGCAGTTGCCGCAGATGATGCTGCGCAGCGGCATCTATTCGGCGATCGTGCTGTTCCTGGTCGCAGCCGCCGCCGTGTTCTCCTGGGTCCTGATCTTCGGCAAGGTGCCGCAGGAAACTGCGGCCTGGATCCAGACGGCCGCCAAGGACCCGGTCAGCTTCATGCTGATCTGCAACGTGATCCTGCTGGTGATCGGCACGGTGATCGACGGCATCCCCGGACTGATCATGACGGTGCCGATCCTGCTGCCGGTTGCGACCGACGTCTATCACATCGATCCCCGGCATTTCGGCGTCGTGGTGGTCATCAACCTCGTGCTCGGCCTGTTGTCGCCCCCGGTCGGGCTTTGCTTCTTCGTCGCAGCCGCCGTCACCGGCGCCAAGCCCGGCAAGATGTTCATGGTGACGCTGCCGTTCTTCGTCATCTCCTGTGTCCTGCTGGTGATGCTCTCGCTCTACCCCTCGCTCTCGCTCATCCTCGTCAAATAGTCCGTTCGAAAGGAAGCCCGACCATGCCGCTTTCACGCCGCCGCTTTCTCGCCGCCAGTGCCGCCGCATCGGTGTTCGCGCCCTCGCTGGCGCTTGCCCAGGCCAAGGAATTCCGCCTCGGACTGATCACCCCAAACGGCCATTCCTGGAACAAGGCCGCCGTCAAGTTCGGCGACGAGCTGAAAGCCGCAACCAACGGCCGGCTGACCCTGACGGTGTTCCACTCCGGCCAGCTCGGCAACGAGCCTGCGATGATGCAGCAATTGCAATCCGGCGCGCTCGACATGGGCTTCATCCAGGCCGCCGAGCTCGGCTCGCGCGTCCCACATATCGCCGCGATCAACGCGCCCTATATCGTCCGCTCGACGCCGGCAGTCGCCAAATTCGTCCGGCACCCGGTGGCCGTGAAGCTGTTCGAGGTGCTGCCGCAGGAGACCGGCACCATCGGACTCGGCTGGGGCATCACCGGCATGCGCGCGGTGTTCTCCTCCAAGGATCTGAATTCGCTGGCCGACATCAAGGGCATGAAGCTGCGCATCAACCCGACGCCGGTCTATCGCGACTTCTATTCTTCGCTGGGCGCAGCACCGACGCCGATCCCGACGCCGCAAGTGTTCGACGCCATGGCCAATGGCCAGGTCGACGGCCTCGAGGCCGACCTGGAATTCTCCTGGAACCAGCGCTTCGACAAGGTGTCGAAGGTGATCCTCCAGATGAATGCCGTATTCATGCCGATGGCCGCCGTGGTCTCCGGCCGGGTCTGGCAGATGCTGCCGGCCGCCGACCGAGAGTTGATCGCCAAGACGATCAAGACGACGCTGGACGCGCAGATCGACGAGCTCGCCTCCAACGAGCCGGCGCTGATCGAGAACTTCAAGAACGCCCCGATCCCGATCCGCCAGGTTCCAGCCGGCGACACCGAGGCCGTCATCGCAGAGTTCGACAAGATCTGGCTGCCGAAGGCCCCGGTTCTCGCCGAGCTGCGCAAGGTCGGCGCTACGCTCTGACCTCGTTCGCCGTCCTTTTCACCACAGCCGGCGGACCCAGCCCCCGCCGGCAAACTCACTTGGAGTCACATCATGAGCCGCCGCGTTTCCTGGGAAGGCGTCTTCCCGGCCGTCACCACGCAATTCCACGACGATCTCTCGCTCGACATCGACGCGACCGCGAAGGTCATGGACGGGCTGATCCGCGACGGCGTCTCCGGCCTGATCGTCTGCGGCTCGGTCGGCGAGAACACCTCGCTGGAGCGCAAGGAGAAGATCGCGATCATGGAGACGGCCAAGTCCGTCGCCGCCGGCCGCGTGCCCGTCCTGTGCGGCATCGCCGAGTTCACGACGGCCTTCGCGGTCGAGACGGCCAAGGAGGCCGCGCGCGTCGGCATCGACGGCGTCATGGTGATGCCGGCCCTGGTCTATTCCTCCAAGCCGCACGAGACCGCCGCGCATTTCCGCGCCGTCGCCAGCGCGACCGACCTGCCCGTGATGCTCTACAACAATCCGCCGATCTACAAGAACGACGTCACCCCCGACATCCTGGTCACGCTTGCCGATGTCGAGACCGTGGTCTGCTTCAAGGATTCCTCCGGCGACACGCGGCGCTTCATCGACACCAGGAACATGGTCGGCGACCGCTTCGTGCTGTTCGCAGGCCTCGACGACGTCATCGTCGAGAGCATCGCCATGGGCGCGGTCGGCTGGGTCTCCGGCATGTCCAACGCGTTCCCGCGCGAGGGCGAGACACTGTTCCGCCTCGCCAAGGCCGGCCGCTTTGCCGAGGCCATGCCGATCTACGAATGGTTCATGCCGCTGCTGCACCTCGACGCCCGCCCGGACCTCGTCCAGTGCATCAAGCTGTGCGAGCACATCATGGGCCGCGGTACCGCGCTGACCCGCCCGCCCCGCCTCGCACTGCTGCCGGAGGAAAAGGCCGAGGTCGAGGCCATGATGACCAAAGCCCTCAAGAGCCGGCCGCGCCTGCCGGATGTCGGGTTGAAGGCGGCATAGCGACTCTTACGCCGTCGCCCGCTTCTTCTTCGCGTTCAACGCGGAGGCCACGCGGCTCACGGGCGGCTTGCCCAGCACGCCGCTCATCACGTTGGTTGCGGCCAGCAGCTTGTCCATATCCACGCCGGTCCTGACGCCCATGCCTTCGAGCATGTAGACGACATCCTCGGTCGCGACATTGCCGGTCGCGCCGGGGGCATAGGGACAGCCGCCGAGGCCGCCGGCGGCAGCATCGATGACGCGGACGCCCTCCTCCAGGCCGGCATAGAGATTAGCGAGCGCCTGGCCGTAGGTGTCGTGAAAGTGCATCGCGAGGTTGGCGGCGGGAATGTTGGCGCTCACGGCGCGCAGCATGTCTTTCGCCTTGGTCGGCGTGCCGACGCCGATGGTATCGCCGAGCGAGATTTCGTAGCAGCCGAGCTCCCACAGCGTGCTGGCGAGATCCGCAACCGCCTTCGGCTTGATCTCACCGTCGAACGGACAGCCCAGCACGCAGGAGATATAGCCGCGCACCGGCACGCCGTCGGCCTTGGCGCGCGCCAGCACCGGCTTGAACCGCTCGATCGACTCCGCGACCGTGCAGTTGATATTGGCACGTGAAAAGCCTTCCGACGCTGCGGCGAACACGGAGACGACGCTGGCGCCTGCCACGCGCGCGGCGTCATAGCCCTTCTCGTTCGGTACAAGCACGTGGAATTCTGCGCCCGTCACGTGGGCGACGCCGCGCAGCACCGAATCGGAGCTCGTCATCTGCGGGATCGCCTTCGACGAGACGAAAGCGCCGACCTCGACGGTGGTGAGGCCGGCCGCCACCAGCGCCTCGATGAACGCGATGCGGGCCTCGACGCTGACCGGAATCTTCTCGTTCTGGAGGCCGTCGCGCGGCCCCATTTCGATGATGCGGACGGGATCGCTCATGGCGTCACTCACCCGCCGACTCGACGACGGCGAGCTCGACGCCTTCCTGCACGATGTCGCCGACCTTGCATTTGATGGACTTCAGCACGCCGGCATAGGGCGCGCGCAGCGTCTGCTCCATCTTCATCACCTCCAGGGTAAGGATCGGCGCGCCCTTCTCGAGCGTTGCCCCCTCCTCGGCGAGCACGGCGACCACCGTGCCCGGCAGCGGCGCTGCGATCTTGTCCGCACCGGTCTGCTCCTCGGTCTCGCCGCCAAACGGATCGACCCAATGCAGGTCGAAACGGCCGTTGCGCGTGCGCAGATATAGCTCGTGGCCGTCGATCACGGCCGCGACCTGCGATTTGACGCCATCGAGCGTCAGATCGAAGCCCCCCGCCTTCGGTACGAGCGCAAACGCCACCTCGCGCTCGCCGATCACCAGCGTCGACGGGCCGCTGCCGTAGTTCAGTGTGACCTTTTGCTCCGTGCCATTGCCCACCCGGAAGACGAAATTGCGCTGGCGCCTGCCGACCGGCATCCAGCCAAAGGTCTGCCAGGGTGACTTCGCGTCCGTCTCCGCGGCTTGCCGCTCGCCGTTCACGATCGCGGCCACTGCGGCACACAATTCGAATTCGTCGGGTGCGGGCGTGGCCTGCGTCAGGACCGCCAGCTCGCGTTCGATGAAGCCAGTATCGATCGCATTCGCCCGCACTTCTGGATGCGTGATCAGCGCCGACAGGAACGGAATGTTGGTGACGATGCCGCGAACGTCGGAATCCTCCAGCCCGCGGTTCAGCCGCTCGATCGCAACATCCCGCGTCGGCGCCCACGCGATCATCTTGGCCAGCATGGCGTCGTAATACGGCGAGACGCTATCGCCCTCGCGATAGCCGGCGTCGATGCGCAGGCCCCGCCTTCCGCCGGCAGACGCCAGGTCGAGATCCTGCCGACCGACGGCATGAAGTTCCTGGTCGGGTTTTCGGCATAGACGCGCGCCTCGACGGCATGGCCGTTGAGCCGGATCTCGTCCTGCTTCAGCGGCAACGCCTCGCCGAAGGCGACGCGCAGCTGCCATTCGACGAGGTCAATCCCGGTGATCAGTTCGGTCACGGGATGCTCGACCTGGAGGCGCGTGTTCATTTCGATGAAGAACACGTCCTTGCCGTCGGAGACGAACTCGATCGTGCCGGCACCGACATAGTTCACCGCGCCCGCCGCCTTTCGCGCGGCGGCGCAGACCGTCTCGCGCTGGGCAGGATTGAGCGTCGGCGACGGCGCCTCCTCGATCACCTTCTGGTGCCGGCGCTGCAACGTGCATTCGCGTTCGAACAGCGACAGCAGATTGCCGTGGCTGTCGCCGATGATCTGCACCTCAATGTGGCGGGGATTGTCGACATATTTCTCGATCAGCATGCGGTCGTCGCCGAACGCGGCCTTGGCCTCGCGCTTGGCGCTGACGATCGCGGGGCCAAGCTCGTCGGCCGAGCGCACGATCCGCATGCCGCGACCGCCGCCGCCTGCGGAAGCCTTCACCAGGATGGGGAAGCCGGCCTTCTCGGCCGCCTTCGCCAGCGTCGCATCGTCCTGCGCATCACCGTGGTAGCCCGGCACCAGCGGCACGCCGGCCTTTTCCATCAGCGCCTTCGAGCCTGACTTCGAGCCCATCGCATTCATCATGTCGGCGGTCGGACCGACGAAGACCAGGCCGGCATCGAAACACGCCTGCGCGAATTCGGCATTCTCCGACAGGAAACCGTAGCCGGGATGCACGGCCTCGGCACCGGTCTTGCGGGCGGCCTCGATCAGCCGTTCGACGTTGAGGTAGCTGTCGCGGGCCCGTGCCGGCCCGAGCAGCACGGCCTCGTCGGCGAGCGCGACATGCATCGCGTCGCGATCGGCCTCCGAATAGACCGCGACCGTGCGCAGGCCCATGGCGCGCGCGGTGCGGATGACGCGGCAGGCGATCTCGCCGCGGTTGGCGATCAGAAGCGTGCGAAAACGCCGGTAGAGCTTTGAGCGGTCCATCGCATCACATCCTGAACAGGCCGAATTTCGTGGGCTCGATCGGCGCATTCGACGCCGCCGAGAGGCCAAGGCCGAGCACGAGCCGTGTGTCGGCCGGGTCGATTACGCCGTCGTCCCAGAGACGCGCGGTGGCGTAGTAGGGATGCCCCTGGCTGTCATACTGCGCGCGAATCGGCTCACGGAATTTATCTTCCTCGTCCTTGGACCAGCTGTCGCCCTTGGCCTCGATATTGTCGCGGCGGACCTGGCTCAGCACCATCGAGGCCTGCTCGCCGCCCATCACCGAGATGCGCGCATTCGGCCACATCCACAGGAAGCGCGGCGAATAGGCGCGGCCGCACATGCCGTAATTGCCGGCGCCGTAGGAGCCGCCGATCACGACGGTGAATTTCGGCACAGAGGCGGTCGCAACCGCGGTGACCAGCTTGGCGCCGTCGCGCGCGATGCCGCCGGCCTCGTACTTCTTGCCGACCATGAAACCCGTGATGTTCTGCAGGAACACCAGCGGAATGCCGCGCTGGCAGCACAGCTCGATGAAATGGGCGCCCTTGAGCGAGCTCTCGCTGAACAGGATGCCGTTGTTGGCGATGATGCCGACCGGAAAACCCCAGACATGGGCGAAGCCGCACACCAGCGTCGTACCGTAGAGCTTCTTGAACTCGTCGAATTCCGAGCCGTCGACGACACGCGCGATGATGTCGCGCACGTCGAACGGCTTCCTGCCATCGACGGGCACCACGCCGTAGATCTCCTCCGCCGCGAACAGCGGATCGCGCGGCGGATGCATGTTGAGATTCGGCCGCGTGGACGGCTTCAGCGTGCCGACGATGCGCCGGGCGATGCCGATCGCATGGGCATCGTTCTGGGCATAGTGATCGGTCACGCCCGACTGCCGCGAATGCACGTCGGCGCCGCCGAGTTCCTCGGCGGTCACGACCTCGCCGGTTGCAGCCTTCACCAGCGGCGGGCCACCAAGGAAGATGGTGCCCTGATTGCGCACGATGATGCTCTCGTCCGACATCGCCGGCACATAGGCGCCGCCCGCCGTGCAGGAGCCCATCACGATCGCGATCTGCGGGATGCCCTGCGACGACATCTGCGCCTGGTTGTAGAAGATGCGGCCGAAATGCCGCTCGTCCGGAAAGATCTCGTCCTGCAGCGGCAGGAAGGCGCCGCCGGAATCCACCATGTAGACGCAGGGAAGATTGTTCTGCCGCGCCACGTCCTGCGCGCGCAGATGCTTCTTCACCGTCATCGGATAGTAGGTGCCGCCCTTGATGGTGGCATCATTGGCGACGATCACGCATTCGCGGCCCGCGATTCGCCCCACCCCCGTGACGACGCTCGCCGAATGCACGTCTCCGCCATAGAGGCCATAGGCCGCGAGCGGCGACAGCTCCAGGAACGAGGTCCCGGGATCGACCAGCAGGTCGACGCGCTCGCGCGCCAGCATCTTGCCGCGCGCGGTGTGGCGGTTGCGCGAGACCTCGCCGCCGCCGCCGGCGACCTGGCTGAGCTTTTCACGGAGATCGGCGACGAGGCCGCGCATGGCTTCGGCGTTGCGGGCGAAATCCGACGAAGAAGGATCGATACTGGAATGAAGCGGCATATGGTCCCGCGTTTCTGGTGACGTGATGAGAGGCCGCGACAGCGCGCGGAAGTTCGATACGAGTGGAAGCTTAGGCCGTTTCCGCCATCAACTCGCGGCCGATCAGCATGCGGCGCACCTCCGAGGTGCCGGCGCCGATCTCGTACAGCTTGGCGTCGCGCCAGAGGCGTCCCACCGGAAATTCGCTGGTGTAGCCGACGCCGCCAAGCGCCTGGATCGCCTCGCCCGCCATCCACGTCGCCTTCTCGGCGGAATAAAGGATCGCAGCGGCGGCATCCTTGCGCAACGTGCGCGCATGGTCGGCGCGGTCGCAGGCGCGCCCGACCGCATAGACATAGGCCCGCGTGGCCTGCCAGGTCGCATACATGTCGGCGAGCTTGCCCTGCATCAGCTGGAAGTCGCCGATCGGCTGGCCGAACTGCTTGCGCTCGTGCATGTAGGGCACCACGGCGTCCATGCAGGCGGCCATGATCCCGAGCGGGCCGCCCGAGAGCACCGTGCGCTCATAGTCGAGGCCGGACATCAGCACCCTGACGCCCTCGCCCACCTTGCCGAGTACGTTTTCCGCAGGCACCTCGCACTCGTCGAAGAACAGCGGATAGGTGTTGGAACCGCGCATGCCGAGCTTGTCGAGATGCTGGCCGTGGGTGAAACCCTTGAAACCCTTCTCGACCAGGAAGGCGGTCATGCCGCGCGGGCCGGCTTCCGGATCGGTCTTGGCGTAGACCACCAGCACGTCGGCATCGCCGCCATTCGTGATCCACATCTTGGAGCCGTTGAGCACATAGCGGTCGCCGCGCTTGTCAGCGCGCAGCTTCATCGAGACCACGTCCGATCCCGCGCCGGGCTCGGACATCGCGAGCGCCCCGACATACTCGCCGGAGATCAGTTTTGGCAGGTAGCGCTGCCGCTGCTCGTCGTTGCCGTTGCGGCGGATCTGGTTGACGCAGAGGTTGGAGTGGGCGCCGTAGGACAGACCGACGGCAGCCGAGCCGCGCGACACCTCTTCCATGGCAATGATGTGGGCGAGATAGCCCATGTTCGAGCCGCCATATTGCTCCGGCGCGGTCATGCCGTGCAGGCCGAGGTCGCCGAGGCGCTTCCAGAGGTCGGCCGGAAACAGATTGGCCTTTTCGATCTCTGCGGCGCGCGGCGTGATCTCCGCCTCCACGAAGGCGCGCACGGTGTCGCGCAGCATGCTGATGTCTTCGCCCAGATCGAAGTCGATGCTCGGGATGTTCAAGGCGCTTCCTCCGTCTTTTATCGCCCGAACCTACCTCCGTCCGGGCGCCCTGGCGGTCGAAAAGGTTGCATTTTCCGCCAAGTTTGGCGAGGATTTTTCATGCCTTTTCAAGCCGCAACCGCGATGCCCCGCCGCGCCATGACCCCCGCCGCCTTCGTCCGCGGCGTGGTCGCCGCCTATGCCCGCTACGGGCGGGACGCGGCCGAGGCCTTGGGCAAGGGCCAGGTCACCGAAGACCTCGTTCATTCCGGGGACGGACGTATCACGGCGGCCCAGTTCGAGGCATTGGCCGGCCACGCCATGCGTGAGCTCGACGACGAGGCGCTCGGATGGTTCTCGCGCCGGCTTCCTTTCGGAACCTATGGCATGCTGTGCCGCGCCTCGATCACGGCGCCTAATCTCGAAGTCGCCCTCAAACGCTGGTGCCGGCATCACCGCCTGCTGACCGAGGACGTGCTGTTCGAGCTCGCGGTTGGCGACGAGACCGCGACCATCTCCATCCGCGAGCAGCGCGACCTTGGCCCGTTGCGCGAATTCTGCCTGGTCACCCTGCTCCGCTACGTGCTCGGCTTCTCCTGCTGGGCGGTCGATTCCGCCATCGCGCTGCGCGCGGCGGAATTTCCCTTTGCCGAGCCCAGCCATGTCTCGGTCTATCCGACCATCTTCTGCAAGAACCTGAGCTTCGATGCGGGCAGCGCCCGCATCGTCTTCGACAAGCACTATCTTTCGCTGCCGTTCACGCGCAGTGCGGCCGATCTCGACAGCATGCTCAAGGGCGCGTTGCGGCTGACCGTGCTGCCTTACAGGCGCGACCGGCTGCTCGTCGAGCGCGTTCGCCGTGTGCTTCGCAACGGGCGCGGCCGCAGTCTCGGCGCCGAGGATGTCGCAAGCGAGCTGGCGTTATCAACCCGCACCATGCATCGGCGCCTGCGCGAGGAAGCAACCTCGCTGCGTGATCTCAAGGAAGAGGCAAAGTTCGAACTGGCGAAACAGGAGCTGATACGCGGGCGTGCGCCGATCAAGCGCATCGCGGAGATCGCCGGCTTCCGCAACGAGAAGAGTTTTTCCCGTGCATTCCGCAGCTGGACCGGCTCCAGCCCACGCGAGTTTCGTGGGCGCTATCGTTGAGCCATACCAGCGCGTACGGCCTCCGCGATCGAACGCAGAGGCCGCATTTACGCTGATATCGACTTGGTTCGACCTAATTCGAGTTGGTCTGGCCGCCCGAGCGAAGCTTGGTACGCGACCGCGTGTGTTTGGGCTGGAAGGCAAGCGCGTCATTGGTCTTGGCGCTACCGGCCTGCGAGCACGAGCCGCCGATCCCGCCGGACGCCTGCCGGCAGGCTTCCATGGTCGGATAGCCGCAGCCATGCGCGGCCTGGGCGCCGTTGGTGATGCAGTAATCGTCGGCCCTGGCAGCCGGCGCGGTCATCATGAGAAACGCAGAGGCGAACAGCGTCGCAGCGGAGGCGACGAACGTCTTCGAGGTCGAGGTCATGTTGTCTTTTCCTGCTTGAGGGTCCCACAAAAGAATCCCGGCATGCGACACACGCTGAGGTTCACACCCTGCATCTAGGCGGCGCACCGGTTCCGGCAATCACGGAACGGCGCATCGCAGGACTTCCCAGATCACATGTCTCAGTTACGTGAGTTACTAAGTCATCAATTCATAATAATCGAAACTTTAGTCCCTTAGCGCGTCTTCCCTGAGTTGGTGTTTTGCGCGCAACCTAGGTCGCCGGCGCCGCCAGTTCCTGCAACGGCAGCGGCACATCCTTGGCGACGCCCAGCACCGGGAAGCTGCGCACGTTCTTCACGTTCGGCATCGCGGCGAAATGCAGCAATTGCTGGCGCATGCTTTCGACGCTCGGCGCGACGCATTTGAGCAGATAGTCGGTGTCGCCCGAGATGCGCCAGCACTGCTGGATGCGCGGGATCGCGGCGATCGAGCTCTCGAACGCCTCCAGCACCGGTTGGGCCTGGCTGCCGAGCTGGATCGAGACGAACGACACCACCTCGAAGCCGAGCCGCCGCTCGTCGATGACGGCGCGAACCGCCCGGATCACGCCGCGGCTGAACAATGATCTCAATCGCCGCAGGCAGTTCGGCGCAGACACGCCGACCCGCAGCGCCAGCTCGTTGTTGCGGATACGCCCGTCCTGCTGGAGCTCGGACAGTATCTTCAGATCGACGCCGTCGAGCTGGTCACGCCCGGCCATCCCCCACCTCGTCATGGTCGTGTCATGCGAGGCAGCGAAGCACGCGGCGGTAATGGTGCCAAGAGTTCGTGAGCTCGGCGATTGGCCGCTCCCGTCGTCATGCCCGGGCTTGTCCCGGCCATCCCCGTTCTTTCAACGGCCCCAAAACGTGGATGCCCGGGACAAGCCCGGGCATGACGCCTCGATAGAGTCTGGCTGGGCTCAATGCGTCCAGGGCTCGCCGCGCCGGAACGAGAAATTGTCCGCATAGGCGACCGGCCGGCGGATCGAATCCTGGGGCTCGATGACCTGGTAGGCGATGCCCTTGCGTTCGCAATAGGCGACCGCCTCTTCCTTGGAATGGAAGCGCAGGGTGATCTGCTGCTTCATGTCGCCGGACGAGGTCCAGCCCATCAGCGGCTCGACCGCGCGCGGCTGCTCCGGCTCGTAGTCCAGCTGCCATTCCTTGGTCTTTGACCGGCCGGATTGCATCGCGTTCTTGGCGGGCTTGAAAATGCGTGCGGTCATTGGCTGTCCGGGCCCTCTTCGTCTTTTCGTTCGAATTCGATGCGTCACGGTGGCAGTGGTGGAAACCGTGGGGATAGATAGTATAGAAGCACCTTTCGGGAACTGATCAGTGATTCCGGTCCCCGGGTCGCCTCTCACCGACGGTATAGTCATTATGCTGCACCGTGACAATTGCGTACCCGCCTTCCGCGCCGGGATCCCCACCCGGCAGCACCGCCTAACCGCCCCTAGCGTAACCGTCCCCTCCGAAAGCCCCCTCGCATGGCCTTCCTGAACATCAGCGCCACCCTTCCCGAGAAAGGCCGCGACCTCAGGCTCGACCTGTTTCGCGGCGTCGCGAACTGGGCGATCTTCCTCGACCATATCCCCGACAACGTCGTGAACTGGATCACGACCCGAAATTACGGCTTTTCCGATGCCGCCGACCTGTTCGTCTTCATCTCCGGCTACACCGCCTCGTTCGTCTATGCGCGAATGATGCTGGAGCGCGGCTTCATCGTCGGCGCGACCCGGCTCACCAAGCGGGTCTGGCAGCTCTACGTCGCCCATATCATCCTGTTCGTGATCTACATCGCCTCGATCAGCTATCTGGCGCTGCGCTTCGGCGACTCCGAGATGATCAACGAGTTCAACGTCGCCGGCCTCGTCGACAACGCCACGGAGACGCTGCGCCAGGGCCTGTTCCTGCGCTTCAAGCCGCTCAATCTCGACGTGCTGCCGCTCTACATCGTGCTGATGGGGCTGTTTCCGCCGGTGCTGTGGTTCATGCTGCGCAAGCCCGATCTGACGATGGCACTGTCGATCGTGCTGTGGCTCACCGCGCGCCACTATGGCCTGAATCTGACCGCCTATCCGGCCGGCCAGTGGTATTTCAACCCATATGCCTGGCAGGTGCTGTTCGTGTTCGGCGCCTGGTGCGCGATGGGCGGGGCACGGCGCTCGATGACGATAATCAATTCGCCGATCACGCTCTGGCTCTGCATCGGCTATCTTATCTTCGCGCTGGTCATGACCATGGCGGGCCGCTTCCCGACCCTCGGCGGCATGTTCCCGGAATGGCTGTTCTCTGCGTTCAACCCGAACGACAAGACCAACCTTGCGCCCTATCGCTTCATCCACTTCGTCGTGATCGTGATCATGGTGATCCGCTTCGTCCCGAAGGAGTGGCCGGGCCTGGAGTGGAAAGTGTTCGACCCGCTGATCGTCTGCGGCCAGCAGTCGCTCGCCGTGTTCTGCGTCGGCGTGTTCCTGTCCTTCGTCGGCCATTTCGAACTGTCGATGAGCTCGGGCTCGCTGCTGGCACAGATCTTCGTCAGCGTCGCCGGCATCGCGATCATGACCACGGTCGCCTACTATATCTCGTGGTCGAAGAAGCAGGACAAGCCGCTGAAGCCGCCGCCGGCCAAGCCGGTGGCCGCGTCGACCGCCAAGGCCGCATGAGCCCGCGACGCGCCTGCCCTCCAGGCGCGTCGTGGGGTTGGCCGTTCCGTTTCCGGCTGGTCCGGATCCGATTGACCTGCGTCAACCAAAGGGGCCGCCGGCCGGCCTAGTGTCGGCCCGACATGCGCCGCCACATCAAAGTCGGCGTCTTCCCCTGGACAAGGCCCAAACACATGCCCTCTCATTTTCACGCCGTGGTCTGGATCGACCATTCCCAGGCCAAGATCTTTCATCTCGGCTTGAACGGCTCCGACGAAGTTACGCTGCATCCGCAACTGGCGACGCGTCATCTTCATCACAAGGCCAACGAGATCGGCAGCGGTCATGCCGCTCCCAACAAGCCGTTCTACACCGACGTGACCAAAGCGCTCTCCGATGCCGGGGAAGTCCTGATCATCGGACCGGCAAGCGCGAAGACGGAGCTCGCCAGCCACATTCGCGCACACGCGCCCGAGATAGCCAAGCGGATCGTCGCGGTGGAAGCGGCCGATCATCCCTCGGACAACGAAATCGTCGCCTATGCGAAACGGCATTTCAAATTGCCGCTGCCGCGTGTGCAGGCTCCGGGGTAGCCTCCGAGCAGCACCGGACTAAGACGAGGCGGTCTTCTAGGCCGCCTCTTCGCTGTCGAACTCCGTGAACTTCTTGTAGATCCAGTCGCGGCCGTCGTGGCGGCGCCAGACCTTGCCATAGACGAGCTGCCCGTTGATCGAGCGGCGCGGCAGGACCACGGTCCAGAGATGCCAGATCTCGGTCCAGCTCGACTGCCGACTGACGGTTCGGTCGTTGCGATCGAAAGACATGACGCAGAACTCACAGGATACGAGCGCCGCGACGAACCGTGCTGCTGTGTGAGCACGGATTTCAGGCAGCCGTCGCGAGCCGGGACCGATCTGATAACAGCCGCCGAAACGGCCGCAACAACCGCTCGGCCTTAACCTAACCGGTCAACCTTACTTCCCGTGTACAGCGGGCCAGACCGGTTGAAAGCCCGCGTCGATTTTCCTAGAATGCATGCGTGATTTGAGAATGAGCGCGCCGTTTGGGCGTGAAGCGATTTTGAACTGACATTTTTGAAAAGAATTGACGGGATCGGGGCGACCAAAATGAATTTGCAGTGTCCATGGCTAAGCTTGGCGGTGCGATCGACGCCGCCAGCTCCGCCCATCAGGATGTCCGTCCAGCAGCTCCCCAGGGCAGCCAACGACAACCAGATCGTCTGGCCGTTCCTGCCGTTTCCGTTCGGCTGGTACGCAACGAACTGATCCCAGGAAAGCGCAACGCCGCGCAAGCGGAATATCATCGCTTGGCGGCGTCCGTTAGGTATTGGGCGCTGAAATCCCCCAATACTGATTGGTCTACGGCGACAGCCAAAGGTTCGATCGGTTTTGGCAATTTTGCGCCGCTCCGCTGGCCATAATCCCTTGAAATATCGCGCAGAAGTGGCGTTTTCATCAGAACAAGCGCTCAGGCTTTGGGCGCGGAACACACGCATGCCGGGACGCCACAGTCCGCCCCGCAATCGGGGACCGGCTCAGACGCCGGCGCCGGACGTGCTTTGGGCATCGCCGCCGAGCGCGCCTTGCGCGTTGTAGGTCTGTCCCGGCTGATGACCTTGACTGGCTTGCGCACTCGCAGAGGTCTCGACCTCCGTCGTGCCGTCGGAATAGGTGATCGTCGTGGTGGTGATGCCGTCGATGGTGATGGAGACCTCGCTGACGATGGACTTGCTCGAACCGCCGCCGCCGCTCGAGCCCGAGCTGCTGTCCGCCGATTGCGAGGATGAAGCCGCTGACGTCTCCGATGTGGCTGCCGTCGACGACGTCGACGATGCCACCGAAGATGAATTTGTTGCCGTCGGCTGGGACGTTGAAGCCGTCACCGCCGCGCTGGATGATGCAATCGCACTGATCGACATGAAAGCCTCGCTTGCAGGTAAACCACGGGCATCACGCCGATCGGCCGCCCGGCTCTCCGTTCAACGCAGCGGGTGACCGAAGCAGGCGTTGCCGCTGCGAAAAAGCACCGATGCAGCGCGCATTCCCGCTCCCGGGACGGCAACCAATCACCCGGCCGCGAGTTGCCGCTTTTTCCCACCTATCCGGGGAAGCCGCGCGCGGTCGCTACCGGCGGTCGCCCGCGGTGGATGGACAGTCATCTCGTCTCACGTCCGTGTGAGCAGGAGCGTGGACGGTGAATTTTCACGAGCGAGCGGAGACCAATGAACAGCAGGCCGCAAGGCAGGGGGATGCTGTGAGTCAGATTGATACGACTGAGAAACTCCAGGACACACTGGAGAGTGGAAACTCGCTGTTCGCGCTCTGCGGACTCGGCGTGGCCGGAATTGCGATGCTGGGCTGGATCGGCGCCCTCGCCTGGATGGCCTGGCGCCTTGCGGGCTGGCTGTTGTTCTGAGGTCGCCCTTGAAAGCCTCGAGCGCAACCTAGGGATATCGAGCCGGGACTGGTCGGGGCAGCTGGATTCGAACCAACGACCTGCAGTACCCAAAACTGCCGCGCTACCAGGCTGCGCTATACCCCGAATGTCCGGCGAGCCCCGTCGATACACGCTTCCAAAGCGGCCAGCAAGGCTGGCCCATAGATCTTATTTGGGGTCCTATTGGGCGCTTACTTGCTGCCGAACAGGGGTGGCCGACGCGGTCGCCGGGACGGATGCCGTATTTCTGCGCCGTTCCCGCCACCACTTCCAGAACGGCCCGGGCCGGGCCCTGGGACGAAATGATCCTGGTCGACATCGGCTCGGTGTTCTCGGCGATGCGCAGGATGCGACCATCGGCGCGGATGAAGATCATGTCGAGGGAGACATAGGTGTTCTTCATCCACATCGACACCTCCTGCTCGGGATTGAAGTCGAACAGCATGCCTTTGCCGTCGGCCAGTTCCTTGCGGTACATCAGGCCGGTCTCCTTCTCCTTCTCGGTGGTGGCAATTTCCACCGAGAACACCTGCACGCCGTTCCTGGTGACGATCTCGAGCGGCTGGAAGCTGGCGGCACCGACGGGTGTGCCCGCGACGGCAAAGACGACGACGAGGATGGCGGCAAGCCAGCCCCTTGCTACGGACCAGACGGCATCTCGGTCAGGATAGATGGCAAACCGCATCGGAAGTGCACTCGGAGCGTGGGACTGCGACAGTCCTTACGCGGCGGTCGGCGGAAAAGAAAGAGGAGCGCCAGCTCGCCGGCGCACCTCTGCTCACGATTGCGGGAATTGGCGAATGGGCGCGACGGCGACCTGCTAGTGGGACGAAAGTCCCGGCGATCCCGTCTCGGGATGGATCTCGGCCGCCATCATGCCCTTGGAGCCGGGCCCGAAGCGGACCAGGACATATTGGCCAGGCCGCAATTCCGTCATGCCGAAGCGGCGCAGCGTCTCCATGTGCACGAAGATGTCGGGCGTTCCCTCGCCGCAGGTCAGGAAGCCGAAGCCACGCAGCCGGTTGAACCATTTGACCTGGGCCCGCTCGAGCCCGCTGGTCGCGGTCACCGTGACATGGGTGCGCGGCGGCAGCATCTGGGCCGGATGGATCGCGGTCGACTCGTCCATCGAGACGACGCGGAACGCCTGGTAGCCCTTGGCGCGCTGGATGCATTCGACGACGATGCGGGCGCCCTCATACGCGGTCTGGAAACCGTCGCGCCTAAGCACGGTAACGTGCAGGAGCACGTCGGGCCAGCCATTGTCGGGAACGATGAAGCCGTAGCCCTTGGAGGCGTCGAACCATTTGATGACGCCGTGGACCTCGACGAGATTGGCGCTGGCCTCGCCAAGTCCACTGAAGGGACTGAGCACACCATCGCGACCGGCGGCGCCCTGTTCGCCGGGCGTCAACCGCCCCGGCGATGCGCCCTGCCCGGGAACCCCGAGCTTCTTGGACTCAAATCCGTCCGACGACCCCATAACCCCGGACCCCACACATCCCATGCAACCCGCCTGATTGGCGGCGTCGAATCACGCGTCTTTAGAGAATGTTCTCAATTCGACGCGACGCGAATCTTCCGACTCAAAAGATAACACTCCCGGTTGCGAGGCATAGACAAAAAAGAGATCTCGTCGGAACCTATGAACAGCTTGCACAGCCGCGAATCAAACTGACGCCTCAATTGCCGACGAAGGGCCCGAGGGTTTCGCCGATGTCGTGGCGGATGACGAGATCGGCGATGTCGTCCTGATCGGTCGGTTCGCGATTGATGATCACCAAACGAGCACCGTTGTTCTTCGCCATCATCGGAAACCCCGCCGCCGGCCATACGACGAGCGAGGAACCGATCGCGATGAAGAGATCGCAGTCCTGCGACAGCAGTGTCGCGCGCTGCATTTCATCCTCCGGCATCATCTGGCCGAACGAGATCGTCGCCGTCTTCACCGGCTCGTCGCAAATCGTGCAGTTCGGCGCGGCGCCGTCCTGGTCGAACCGCTGCTTCACCCAGTCGAGCGGATAGGACTGCCCACATCCGATGCATTTTGCGTAAGTTGTATTTCCATGAAGTTCAACGACGTGCTCGGCGGCAAAGCCGGAGGCCTGGTGCAGGTTGTCGATGTTCTGGGTGATGACCGCGGGGATCTTGCCGGCGCGATACAGCGAGGCCAGCGCCCGATGGCCGCGCCCAGGCCTCGCCGCCGCGAAGACCTCCTCCATCGCAAAGCGGCGGCGCCAGGATTCGGCGCGCGCATCCTGGCTGCCGACGAACTCGCCGAACTCGATCGGACGGTAGCGCGTCCAAATTCCGCCCGGCGAACGGAAGTCGGGGATGCCGCATTCGGTCGAGATGCCGGCGCCGGTGAACGGCACGATGGTCCTGGCTTCGGCGATCATGTCGCCGAGCCGTTCGACGCCGCTGCGAAGATCCGATGCAATCATCGCGGTCTCCCGATTTGGTTTGCGCTAGCGGCCAGATGCGCAAGCGACAAGATTGTTGACGCTCTTATCCACCGCGAAAAGAAACGCGAGGCAAGACGGCAAAATGTGAATCGCATCCTGGGCGGCAATTTCTTCCGACCTTCGCTTATCACAATCCTGCAATGCCTCCTCCCCATTGACGCCCCAATCAGAAGCGCCAATGCATGTGTTGAATGCGACTCAAAGTGATTTGCGGCGGCAGAGCTTGAGTTCGGTAGTGCACATGCTCAGGTGTAGAGGGGATTCACATGTCAGAGGATGAACAACGCAAGATCCGCGAACGCGAAGAGATCGCCGCCCGTGTCGCCGCCTTCCGTGCCACCCAGGAAAAATTCAAGCGCGAGCGCGAAGAGTATTTCGTCTCGACGCTCGACAACGCGCGCAAGGTGGAACGGCCGTCGCTGTGGCCGTAAGATCTGATCGCCACGCATGAAAAAGCCCGGAGCGGCGCTCCGGGCTTTTCAATTCTTCAGCCGTTACCAGTGACGATAATAGTGGCGATGCCGGTAGTACGGGCCGCCACCATAATAGGCGTAAGGACCCGGGCTGTAATAGGCGGGGCCGCCATAGTATCCGTAGCCCGGACCGTAATAGCCACCATACGGACGGGACGCCGCGACCGCGCCGGCGGTGATCGCGCCGGCGGCAAGGCCGAACGCAAGGCCCGGGCCGATGCCGCGACCACGCGCCTCGGCAGGCGCAGGCGCCGCAACCGCGGTGACGCCAACGGCGGCGACGGTGGCCAGAACTGCCAGTGTTTTCTTCATGATTGTTCTCCTTCGCATCTCGCTGGGACAACGCGGAGAGCCTGCGATGGTTGCGCACAGTTCGTGGAACCCGCCCTGGCGAAATAATTGCGGTGGAGACGGAACGAAATCACGCCGCCTGGATTGCAGCCACAAGTGCGGAAGCCGCAGCCATCCGGCCAGGCGACAGCACGAAGACCCCGCCAGCATCCTCCGCGGTGCTGGCGGGGTTTTTGGTTTTCAGGGAACGAACGGCAGCAGACACTAAAGGCTGCCAACGGGCGGACGCCGAGGAGGACACATTGCCGATATCTGCACTGCTCGCCCGCATCCGCAGGCTGGTTCCCAAAAACCGGGATCCGCACTACGACGAGATCGTCCGCAGTTTCGGTGTCGGTTCGCTGCGCCCGCCGCCGACACCGATGAGCGACGGCGAACTCGCGCGGGCCATTGCCGAATTCCTCAAGGATACGCCCTCCACGGAAACCGTTGCGACCCTCGGCCGGCGGCTCGATCCCTCGAACCCGCTTTGATCGGAATTGCCCGTCAGCGGAACATGCGCGGCGCGCGCACGTTGACCGGGCCTTCACGCGAGGAGGTCCATCATGCCGGTGTGGCTCGAAGTTCTGCTCAATTTGTCCGGCTATGCCGGCTTCGTCGCGCTGGCGACCCGGGGCGCCGCGCCCGATGGTGTCTCGGCTGACGAGCGGATCTGTGGCGGCGGGCGCTAGTTCGCGTGTGGCGGCTGGCCTGCCGTGCGCACCAGCCTGTCGGCCTTGACCGCGACCCGCGTGTCTTCGACCTGCGGCCTCAGCGAGACGCTGATCACCACGAAGGCGAGACAGAACAGCGTGCCGACGATGGCGACGCGCCGGTAGGTGTGCCGGTCGCCTTGATGGAAGGACGGTTCTAAAAAAGGTGTCATGGCAAAATCGCTTCTTGGCAAAGTCGTCTTCTTGATTGTCTTTGCCAGACACCTACTCCAACCCGCAGCCAGCGCAACGCGATTGGACATTTAACCTAACCGAATAGGCTTATCGGCTTTCGCGCAAGTTTTCGTTAGGCATTGCGCGCGCCGCGAGCGACCGGCTTTGTTCGAGCTTCGACTCCATTTCGTTCTCGAAGAACGAATCGGAATCCAAGAAACCGACGCGGAGCAGCTCTTAACAAGACGTGAGGATCGCGCGCGGTGACGAGTCATCGCGAGAGATCGCGGAGGCACGCGATCGCATCTTGCGATCACATGTCGCCTCACTTGGCGTCATTGCTCTTTGGCGGCGGCACCTGCGGCACCGACGGCTTGCCTTGCGCAGCCGTGGATGCCTGTCGTACCAGAACACTTTGGCGATCTCGGCGAGAAACCAGCACACATCCATGTCGCTCTCCCTCGCCCATTGCATAATGATGGCCCGAGGACGGGACTGTGCGAGGAATCACGAATGTGTCGCTGGAGCGCAACGTCCCGTATCGACACAGAAGCCTTGGCTTGTTCTTCATCCAACTCCACTTCGTTCTCAAAGAACGAATCGGAGTCGGAATATCGGCGCGAAGCAACTCCTAACGATCGGTGAAGCTGCGCAACGCATCGCGCTTGCCGATGGCCGCCCGCCATCGGCATTCGCCGGGGCTCCTCACGCCGCTCGCTTCGCCTTGCCCTTCTCCGAGAAGCATTCGAGAATCTGGATGCGGAGCTCCTCCGCAGCCGGGCCTTCGACCTTCCTGAGCTGATTCCAGAGCCTGATCACTTCACGCTGTTTCTCGACGGTCACGAGTCACCTCCCTGAGATTCCAAAGATGATGGCTCACTAGAACAAACTAAGAACAAAAAGTCCAGTCCTCTGCGCGTGACGTCCCGGCCGATCGCGCGGCACCGCCTGCGGCGGCCCTCGCGATGAGGTCGCGCTTTGCCGCACGATTCTGGACGATCTCTGCGATCGCCTTGATGCACCTCGCATGGAACGCCTTGATGCCCCTTCCCGTTAGCGCTGCCGAGGGTGGTGCAGATGCCAAGAAGATTCTACGCGGTCGAGGTTGTCAGGCAGATCGAGGAGACGGTCGAGATCATCGTCGAGGCGGCCGACGATGAGGCGGCGCATGGCGCGGCGCTCGAGCATCTGAAGGCCCGCGGCGGCGAATATGATTGGCTCAATGCAAAGACGGAATTCATCGTCTGGCGCAAGCGCGCGGTGGAGACGCCGGCCATCGTCGACGTGACCGCGTGATGCGATCCTGCGCGTCATGCGCGGAACGAATTGCCCGCATCGGCATTGTCAGGGAGATTTCAGTGGTGCTGACGGTTGTGCGACGCGACCTTCAGCTTTGAAGAACCCCGCAGCCCCCGCGCGGGGTTTTCTCTTTTTGGCAGCGGACGGATGAACCTTTGTCGCGCTGGTGCGTCTTATATCTGAAGCTTTCCCCAGGCTTCACCCCATCAGAAAGCCCCGCTTCCCCCAGGCGGGGTTTTCGCTTTTGCGGGCACCGCCCGCGCGTCTGCGTGCCCTTGGCATGCAGACGGCGCGCGATCGATCCGGATCAGACGGAGTCTTTTATCAGACGGAGTCCTTGGCAACCTTGAGCGGCGAGGCCTTGACAGACTTGCTCGCCGGCTTGGCCGCGAACTGCATCGGCTCCTTGGTGAAGGGATTGACGCCCATGCGGGCTTCGGTCGCCGGCTTGTTCACGACCGACATCTTCACGAAACCGGGAATGACGAACTCGCCGGACTCGTTGAGCTCCTTGTATCCGACCGTCGCCATGTACTCGATGACCGACTTCACGTCGTTCTTCGACAACTGCGTGCCCTCGGCAATTGCATCGATCAATTGAGTCTTGGTCATCTTGGCCATGTCTGAAGTCCTCTGGATGGGGTGCGCGCGCGCTGTGAATGACGGCCGGGCACGCGACAAAGGCGCGCAGCGCGCTTTGTGGTCGTGCCAACGGGCGGGAAGTCACGGGGCTTAGAACCCATCAAGGCCGAAAACGCAAGCCGCAGTTTGACGGGAGTTCGGCCTGTGTCCCCGACGGTAGCAGCGTCTGCCGGGGCATCCCGCGCATCGATTCGGCAATGAGTGGAGGGGTTCTGCCGGTTCGCCGCCAGACTGGATGATGCCCGCATCGCCAAAGCGGGTTCTCTTTCGCAAGCATTTGCTGCATAGTGGGGCATGGCAAAAACAAAAGTGACGTTTAGAGCGGTCCGGATCGCCGATGGCGACTGGAAAATCCTGGCGGACTATCCCGGCAGCGAGCAGCGTGAAATCACGGGATTCACCAGCAAGGCTGATGCCGACGACTGGATGAACGGGGATCGCAAGATCGCGTGGCTGCGCTCGCAGGGTTACGCCAAGTAGTCCGCAAAGCGACTTGCAGAATCATCTGCAAAGTCACGGGCGATAGCCTCTTCAAGTGAAGCACTAGCGGCCATTTCAAAAGCCCGGAGCGATCCGGGCTTTTGAAATGGCCGCTCAAGTCTTCGGCGTGGGAGATTGCTCGATCACGTCGGCAGTGCCGGGCTCGACGACTGCAATCTCGATTCCCTGACACGCGCACCGCATCCCTGCCCCGCACTGACAACCGAACTCACGCGACCATTCCTTGTCGGGATGGTTCTCGCAAACCCAGCCGAGACCGCGACAGATCCTGCAGTCAGGATTTCGCACGCCGTAGCCTTGCCGCCCGATCGCCACGGAGAAACTTCAAACCCTCGATCGTCAGGTTGGAATTGTCTTCGGACTTGCCGGCGAGAAACGCCGCAAGGCGCTCGCGGGCGGCATCGTTCTGCTCGGACGTCAGGTTCACCATCATCCCGTACGCCTGCATGATCTTTTCAATCGTTTTCATGCACACCAACGTCGGGGCGGAACCAGAGTTCCCGTGGACGGCTTAGTAGAGCATCACCCGGCGCGGCATCCTGGTCGGCTCCCTTGGCGCGGCTGCTGCAAACTCACGCAGCTCTGTGGCCCTGCTCGGCGGCCGCGATAGCCCTGTTCGACAGCAGGACCCGGTGATCCCGCCCGATCGTTAAACCTGTGGCTCCGCTCAGCTTGTTCAGACTTCAGTAACCCAACGCCTCCAAGCTTCCCGTCAGTATCGTTGCGTTGGAGTACCTCACAGTGCTGGATTTTCATGAGCTGCGCGAACTCGCGGCAGACGTTCGTGTGTTTGTCGATGTCGCCGAGGACAAGGCTGGAGCGCTGAGGTCCGTCATCACGGCTTACGATGTCGTGCTGGCGATCTTCCCCTCCGAGGAAGGCATGGGCCTCCACGTCATCAAGGGCAGCGAGATCCTGGACGGGATCGCGAAATCGCGGACACATGCGACCTACAGCCACACGGCCATCGCGGTTCCCGACCTGCAACACGCGCAAGCGCTCAAGATCCTGACGGCTCCGGTCGAGCAGCGGATCGCAGCCTAGCGACCGACGGCGAGGAACGCTCGGCTCTCACGCGCATTGACCTGTCTCCAGATGAGGAGATGACAATGAGCGTCGAAGGCAAAGCGAAGGAAGCCGCCGGTTTCGTCAAGGAAGAGCTGTACGAGCACGGCAAGTCCCCCGATAGCCAGAAGAAGGCTCAGGAGGGCCGTGACCTCCGCAACGAGGGCCGCGTCGAAGACGGCAAGGCTCCGAAGACGACGAAGCCCGGCACCGGTCACTAGACACCAGACCGACATTTCGAAAACCGTCCCTGACCATGTCAGGGGCGGTTTTTCTTGTTGTGGGGTGTCCGGCCTCGAACTGTTATATGACCGGATGTCTTGCGCGAGGGGTTGATGAAGATTGCCATTGTTATTGCCGGCTTGATCGTTGTTGCAATCGCCGCCCTCGTGGCGATCCAGCCGGGCTTCCTGAAGCCTGCGTCGCTGGCCCTCGTGAAGAAGTCCGACATCCTCGGATTTTCGCCCGGGATGACGTTCGAGGAGACGACGAAGCTCGTCACGCAACGCCGCTACCGCTGCCGCCAGCTGCGCGACTCCCATACCCTCGAATGCGCTGTCGACGGCGCCAGGGTCACGGTCGACAGCGACGACATCGACGACAGGCACCCGATCCGCCGCGTCACCGCGGAGCTGAACAATCCGGGCCCGCAAGAGACCGCCGTCAAATCGATCTCCGACCAGTTCAACGCCCAGCCGACCCGGGACGCCCGCGAGGGATGGATATGGATCGTCGGCCGCGGACTGAAGCTGAGCTACGACGGGGCTGCCTTGAGGCTCGTGGACGAGGCCGAGGAGGCTAAATTCAGCAAACAGGGTTCAAAGCGATAGCGCGGTAAGCCCCCTCACCTTGTCGCAGACAGCGCGGCAAGCCCGGTCAGGCCGTGTGGCCGGGATCGACATTCCCAGGTGTCTTCTTGTCCCGCTGCGGCGTCATCTTGGCGGGGCTTTCTTTTCCCGGCACGCCACGCGGGCCCAGCTGTTCGCGCTGGATATCGTCTTCGGAAAGTTCGGGCTCGCGGCCATTGATCGGCTCTGTCGGCATATCGTTCTCCTGAAAAGCGCGCGGCCCCACAGACCGCAGGAGCCGCACGCGCAGTTTGACGGCGGGAGGAAAGCGTTCGGGTTCAAGTTGCGACAACAGCGGCCGTTCCAAGGGAACAATTGTTCCCGAAATTCGTTAGCGCGCGAAAGGAGCCTTCATGGACAAAGTCACGCGTTGCCTGCGGTGCGGCAAAAGAACGATCCCGGTGCCCGGCCTTTACGGCAAGACCGAGCTGCAATGCATTGTCTGTGACGGGCTCGATCCCCTGAAGAAGACCAAGCCGATTTCCGAAACGACTCTTCTAAAAACGACTCTCTAAAATAGCCGCCTCACCTGAGGGACGCGCCTCCCAGCCAGCTTTCACAAGCAATCACACTTGACGGATGGGCCGCGCGTATGCACATGAGCCCGCCTTCGCACAAGGCGTTCTTTTGGAGAGGAGCCGACATGCCCTACGCACTTTTTGAAGACGACCAGAAGCTCAGCAAGGAATTCCCCACCGCGGAAGACGTCTGGACTCACGCCGATGAAGCCGGCCTGGTTGACGTTGTCGATGGGAGGACAGTCCTGGAAGACGGGTACACCATTCAGCCCTGCCAGCCTGACAATGAGACCGGAAGCACTGTCCCGCCACCCGGGGGATCCTGATTTACCAGACGCCGTCGGCCGGATCGGCTGATGCGCGCCAAGCGAATCCGCAAGCTTCAGGTCGTCGACCTGACCTGCCGCCTGAGAGCGCCGAGAACGATGAGAATGGCGAAAGCACCGAGACCATAGGTGAGCGCATTCACGACCCAGCAAATGGCAATGCCGGCGAATGTGGAGCCCCCGGTCGCCCCCCAGAACAAATACGCCGCCGAGATACCGGCCCACTCCCACGACAGAAATGCGTAGTCGGTGAACGGCTCCAGGACGAGCAGCGCCGCCGAGATGATCGCCCCGATCGCCAATGCAATGATGAGGTTTGCCTTCACCGAGAGCATCACAGACCCAACAGCCCGGCGAAAACAGGAATGAGGATAAAGGCGGCGAGCCCGAGAAGGCCGCCCACGACGAGTTTCGCCGTGCGGCTGTGGATCTGCTTATCGAGCCACGCGCATATGACGAATGCCGCCTGTCTCAGACCCTCACCAACGAGGCTTCTGATGACGTAAAACAGCAGTTCTGCGAAGATGGCGGCCATGGCGTTTAGTCGCGCTGCCTCCGGCAGGGTTCAATTGGGCTTAGTGAGACCCTGTCAGCCCCTGCGCCGGATTTGATACGCCGCCGCGGCGACGATCGAGGCGAGAACCAGCACGAGGCCAAGTCCGATCATCGCGTCCTTTGCGATCACGGCCGCGAGCGACACGCCGAGCGCCGCCGCCAGCATCTGCCAGAAGCCCAGCAGCGCCGATGCGGCCCCGGCGCGATCCCCGAACGGCGAAAGGGCTTGCGCGCTGCCGAGTGGATTGACCATGCCCATTCCCAGCAGAAAAACGCATGAGCCGGCAAGAAACGGCAGGAAGCCTCCGTTGAGCAGCGCACACAACAACACCAGAGCGCCGCCGGCACAGGCCAGCACGAGGCCGAGGTAGATCGAGCGATCAAGGCCGAGACGCGGAACAAGTCTCGTTGCGATGATGCCGGCGCTGAACACGATCATGACCGTGCCTGCGAAGAACAGCCCGAGTTGCAAGGGCGTGAAGCCGAGCCCCTCGATCAGAACGCGCGGGAGTGCCGAGAACATTGCAAACAACGCGCCGAGGATGAGGCTGACCGTCGCGGCGGGAACGACGAAACGCCTGTCCGTGGAAAGCGAGCGGTAGCCGCTGGTGATCGCGCCCAGATCGAGCGGGGCGCGCGTCGCATGGTGCGTTTCACCAAACACGAAACAATAGGCGATCGCGGCGATGACGGCGAAAATGGCCACAAAGGCAAACGCCGATCGCCAGCCGAAGACATGATCGAGCGCGCCACCGACCAGCGGCGAAAAGCCGGGGGCTGCCGCCATCGCGATCATCACGAATGTGAGCACGCGGGCGAGCTTTTCGCCGTTGAAGAGATCTCGTGCAATGGCCCGCGAGAGAACCGATGTGGCGCAGGCACCGGCGGCCTGCACGACACGGCCGGCGAGCAGCGCAGGCAGATCATTCGCCAACGCGCACCAGATGCTGCCCGCGAAGAATATCGCAGATCCCGCGATCACCGGCGCGCGCCGGCCGAAGCGATCCGACACGGGACCGACGACGAGCTGTCCGGCGGCGAACATCGCCAGGAAGACGGTGATCGCCGACGTCACCTTCGCGCTGGAGACGTTCATTGCCGTCGCGATTTCCGGAAGCGAAGGCAGCAGGATATTGGTCGCCAGCGTGCCGCTCGCAGACAGCGCCGCAAGAACGGCGACCTGAAGTCCGAGCGGCATGCTCCGCACCAGCGGCCGATTTGCAACATTGTCAGTCATGGGCCGCTTCGTGTTGATGAAATGACCATCATCATATCATCCGCGTGGCGGCTGATGCAACCCGCGTTTCGTCCGCGGCTAGCTGTCCTCCGACGTAGACAACGGCACCCGGGAGCGCTGCAGTCCCTAGGGCGTTCTGACGCTCGGACAAGCTCGCGCGATTCAATCGCTACGTCAGTCGAGCTTCGTGCGACTGTTCAGCCCTTGATCTCGAGCGTTCAATTGCGGGAATTACGGTGCCAGTACATTTGACTACCTTCCGCCCAGCTCGATCTTCGGCTTCGGCCCACGCTTGGCTGGTTTGAGGATGCGGCCGGTCTGGCGCTCGATGCGGGCCAGAAAGCGGCCGTCACCGAGCTGGCGGCCGATGCTCTCTGCCGAACGCAGCGCGTCGAACAGATCCTCGTCCGGCTCGGTTGCCAGCACATCGGCAAAATCGGGGAAGCGATCGCGAACCGGCGCCAGCGCGGTGAGGCCGTCGTCCCGCCCGCGCAAATGGGCGCGCGCGCTCCCGGCCACTCCCTTCAAGGCAGCGCGCGCACGCTTGTCGTCCGGTCTTCCTCTTCGGCGATGTACGCCATTCTCTGCCACCGCGCTGCCGCTTCGCCCCACTCCATCATCTCGCGGGCATCAAAAGCCGCCCACGATCTCTCTTGACACAAGCGGGCATATGTACGGAACAGGTCAAATCTTGCGAGCATCGCTGCAGCGCGTGGATCGCGCATTCGAGCAGAAATTTAAGAACCGTTTCAACTTTCCCAGCAAAGCCTCAATGAGGTGCTCGATCCACCGCTGCTCCTCCGCCAGCTTTGCAATAGCGGCGTCCTCGCGGTCGCGGTCGTCGAATATCTGCTGGCGGGGTGGAGGCGCGATCTTCTCAGTGAGAAGGAACATGATTGCCTGCTTTCAATGAGGAGCAAGTACCTGACCCCTGCTTTTGTTCCCATGCCTGTCTGCTTGAGCCCGGCGCCGCGCTTGCCCGCGTGTTGGCGGGCCCCGAACTGGCTCCGGCGCGACGTGACGACGATCAATAGCCCACCCGGGCGGCCACCTGCCTGGATTCCGCTAAGGGCGGTTATCGGACTCCGGAGATCTCGTTCCCCTGGGCCAGACCCTGGATCAAGCGAGCGAAGTCATGTGTTGGGACTGTGCACTAATTGTCTACTGACCTAGTTGCGCCTGCAAAACCTCGCCACGCGTGACGGGCTAAGTAGGCAGTTACAGTGACAGTGCACTTAACTACCTTCCGCTCAATCCTGCTCGCCCTGTCACCGTGACTGCACATTATCCGGAATACCGCTTGCCTTAACGCATTGTCCGGCGATTCCTGCACTCGCGACGAGGCTTGGGAAGTTCTCACTCATAGACAAGAAACTCATTGATTGAATCCGGCAGCGCTGCCGGCCTAACCTTGGATTGGTGACATGGGTGATCGGCCGATCGTCGGACTTTGCCTGTCGCTTGCCGCTGCTGCGTTCGCTTGCTCGCTGACGCCCGCCTGCGCCGATGGTGTCCTCCGGCTCTCTTATGTGGAAGTTCACGACCGAATCCTGCCCTCTGCGAACGTCACGAGCACGAGCGTCAATGTGGTGCTTCATCTTCGGTCCGACGGCGGGCTCCGAGCATCTCGAAGACCGCGCCAGCGGCTCGGCGCGGGGAGGCTCCAAGTCCACTCTCCGGCTCGGCGCTGACGCGCCGCGGAGCTGGCACGTGGCCGGTCCGCACCAACTCGTCAGCGTGCAGGAGTAGTTCACCTACAAGCGCGCCATTCAGGTCAATGTGGACGGTGACCGCTGCACGGCCAACATCGGTTATGCCCTGAACTCCGGCGCCACCGACTACCAATATCCGAGCCTGAAAACCGGCGAACGCGCCACTGCGCGCTCTGTAAAGGCAAGCAACGTGACGTGTTCGATTCAGGCTCAGTAAAACTCCCGCCGGCGCACACCTTCCAGATATGGGCGTTATTGACCAGAATGACGGCGACGGTGCAGTCCAGCACGGTCACCGTAAGTGTATCGGACTTCCCGCGCGATGTGCTCGCGTGACCGGGACGCCGTATCTTGCGCACGGCAGGACATCAGTGGGCAATCTGTTCTTGTAAGGTCGGTCCGATCCGATCAATCGTTGACGCCAAAGTCCGTCAATTTCCAGCCGGTTTCATCCTTCGCGAAAGAGTAGATGATCGAGTCGCAAAAGGCAGAGTAGCTGACCACACCCTTGGGGGATGTGTCCTTGATCGGCTTCTGCTTGGCAAGACACGCCCGGTGAGACGGTCTGAAAGCTCCCTTCCAGATCACGGGAAACTCCGCCGCTTGGCGCAGATCCTGGTAAAGGACCGGATATTTGATCATGTCCGATACGGCCTTCTGGTCGCTCTTGCTGACTGCAGCTTTGAACTCCGTCCAGAACGCTGCGAAACCGTCATCGCTTACGGCCGCCAGCGCCGATCCCGCTGATGTCAGCAAACCAGCTACAAGCAGTCCCCTGCCGACGAACGATCCGATCGAATTCATTTTAATCTCTCCAGCGGCCACTATCGGGTTCGAGGCGGGGCACCAAAAACCTCGCGACATCTGTCGCAGAAAAGAACCTGTAGGTTCATAAGTTAAGCGCCCAGAAGCGTGCCCGTCATCCTACCGTCCCTATCAGAGCCTCCCGTTCGTCGTAGATGCCATTCCAATTACGGTGACAGCACTGTCACTGTAATTGCGAAATAAGAGATTGCGTCGTAAGTTTTGATGCGGCCTAAGCCGATGTCCTCGGCCGTGTATCAGGCTTCATTTCTAAACTCAGTTTCAAGCCGTATTCCTTATTCAAGGACGCCTGCAGTCTCTTAAGAATCGACCAAGCCTCATCGCTGTCGGCTGCTGTCCTTTGCAACAACCCGTCGATGATCGTATCCAGTGCGGCCATCTTTGGGCCAAGACGCCTCATCTCGTCGGGCGTGAAGGTTGCTTTTCCAAGTATCCCTGTCATGTCCGCCGGCATTGTGGTGGTCATGGCAATCCGGTCGGCTTTGTAGGTCTGGAAAATATCCAGCAGTGAATTGTGAATGTCATCGAATGGGCCGAGGTCGTTGAAGAGATTGAAGTCAAGCTTCATGATCTCGGTTAGTTCTTTCGGTTCGAAATGGACTTTGGCGGGCAAATTGGCGAGCGGCATGACGACCGCCCAGGGCCGCATTTCGAGACCAGCCTTTTCAGCGCGGTCGAAGGCTTCTCGCAGCGACCTTTTCAGTATCTCAAGCGTCGATGCAATCCGCATCATCTTTGTGAAAACGTTCAAACCGAGCGTGAGGCGCTCTTCTCTCTTATCAACCGCCTTTTGACGACGCGCCTCAGCAAATGAATTGCGCTGAAGGATATAAGCGACGGTGGCACTAATGGCTGCACCGAAAACTATCCCGCCAGCAGCCTTCCAATCGATCGATTTCGCAAGCCCAAGCAGATAGTCTAGCATCGGTCGGCCCCAACGTAAGTCTTTTCCCTACTACCACCGATTGAGTGCGACTCGTTCAAGTATTGCCATCACACATCCCACCAACGCTTGACATCAACCGAGCTTCCCCACAGCGCGTCACTATTACCCGTAAACTGCCCTGTGGGATTCGGTAACAGTGCACTAATTGTCTACTGACCTGCTTGCTCCTGCAACGCCTCGCCACGCGTGACGGGTTGGGTCCAATTGAGTGCACTGTCACCGTGATGCGGTGATTTCCGGGTAAACCCGGATCATCTCGTCGAGGGTCGGAGCCTTAAAACTCGCTACGATTCCTGTCATACAACCTCCCGCTGATCAACGCCTTGGGCTAAACTTTGCGCCGACGACGGCCAAGTTGGCCCGCCGGTGTGTGAGGGGGCACTATGAGCAAATTACCAGTTCGTGAATCGAAGAAAGAAGTTCTATCCCCGCTGGTCCAGGGCGGCCTGACGTTGCTTCAGGGCGTCCTCCCAGCGCTCACTGCTATAGTTGGAGGGCTCTATGTTTTGTCGTCGCATTATGCTGATCAGGCCGCTGCGGAGAAGGTACAGGCCGAACAGCAGAAGACCTCGGCCAGGTCGCGCTATCTTGATGCACGCAAACCGTTCTTTGAGAAGCAACTGGCCACCTATCTCGAAGCGGCCCGCGTCGGGGGAGTGCTTGCCACTGTGAGGCCGGGCACAGCGGAATGGACGGCGGCTAAGGTGAAATTTTACGCACTTTATTGGAGTGAGCTGACAATGGTCGAGGATAGAGATGTCGCCGAAAGCATGGTGAAACTGGAGCGAACCCTTCGAAACTATGCGGCAATGAATGCAACACGGCAGGACGTTAGAATAAGAACTTATTGCCTTAGCCGAGCGCTGAACATTTCAATCGAGTCAACATGGTCCTTGGAAGTGAAGCAAACTGCAGCACCCGTCCCGCCTGATGTTCCGACACGCGATCAATGCGCTCAGCCAGTGGAAGTCAAACCATCGAATGCGCCCGTCGTCCCTGATGATGATTTAGGGCCTACGACCAGCGGCGATAAAGCTGGTGGTGGCGGAGGCAAACTACGAGGCAACTTTGCGCCACAGCAATAACCACCGGAGAAGGACTGTTGCTAAGGAGTCGACAGTTGTGAAGGAGGACAGTGCACTTAATTACGATCTTCTCAATCCTCTTCGCTCTGCGGTTTCGGCCCACGCTTGGCTGGCTTGAGGATGCGCCCGGTCTGGCGCTCGATGCGGGCCAGAAAGCGCCCGTCGCCGAGCGGGCGGCCGATGCTCTCTGCCGAACGCAGCGCGTCGAACAGATCCTCGTGCGGTTCGGTTGCCAGCAAATCGGCAAAATCGGGGAAGCGATCACGAACCGGCGCCAGCACGGTGAGGCCGTCGTCCCGCCCGCGCACATGGGCGCGCGCGCTCGACCACCGCCAGTCCACCGCCCGCTGAACCAGTCGCGCCCTTACGGGGTTGAGCGAGACGTAGCGCAGCGCCGCCTGCGACAGTGAATTAAATCTGCCCGCCGCTCTCGCAGCCAGCTTGGGCCCCACTTTCGCGTCAGCTCCAATTTTCGATTGAAAGCAGCAGGTCAACCGCCTTGGATGCGATATTCGCTCAGATAATCTGCCCTTCGGCACCAACCAAGCAACCAACCCCAAACGGTACACTGAATGAAATCCGCACTTCTCTTCGGCGCCACAGGCTTCATCGGCTCGCATTTGCTGCGCGACCTGTTGGACAGCCCCGACTATTCGCGGGTCCTTGCGGTGGTTCGCAAGCCACTCGCGCTGAACCATCCGAAGCTCACAGTGCTGATTGGCGATCTCGCCTCCCTGCCCGCGCTAAAGCCGCAACTGGTCGCGGACGAGGTTTTCATCGCGCTGGGAACGACGCGCAAGCTCACGCCCGATGAGGCTGAGTACTACAAGGTCGATCATGATTATCCGCTTCGGGCGGCCGAGATCGCCAGGGCGAACGGCGCGCGGTCGGTGTTTCTGGTCACGGCGGTCGGCGCCAACGCCGGCTCCGGCGTATTCTATATCAGGACCAAGGGTGAGGTAGAGCGGGACATCCTCGCGCTCGATTTCGAGCACACGCATATTTTCCGCCCCTCGATGATCCTCGGCGAGCGCGACGAGGACCGCCCGCGTGAACGCCTCATCATCGCGATATGGGGCGTGCTCAATCCGCTGCTGGTTGGCCCGGTCAGCCAGTATCGCGGGCTCACCGGCAAAGAGATCGCGCACGCCATCGCCAAGGCCGCGCAGCATCAAACGGAGAAGGTCCGGATCTATCATTGGAAAGAGATGGCAGCACTGCTTCGGAGGTGACACACTTGGGCCGGACGGACAGCCTTCACGCAGATGTGCCCCCGCCCCCTGCCCCACCTCCCACTTTCCTGCTATCTCCTGTCTCCGCCGTCCCGGCCCAAAGCAAAACCCCACCGTTCAAGGGAGCCCCCCATGCGTTATCTCCACACCATGCTGCGCGTGCGCAATCTCGATGCCGCGCTGAAATTCTATGTCGATGCGTTCGGGCTGAAGGAGGTGCGGCGGATCGAGAACGACAAGGGGAGGTTCACGCTCGTCTTCCTGTGCTCGTCGGACGATCTCGAGGCGCTGAAGAAGCAGCCGCAGACGCGCGGCGCGCCGCTGGTCGAGCTCACCTACAATTGGGACGAGGAGACCTATGGCGAGGACCGCTTCTTCGGCCATCTCGCCTATGAGGTCGACGACATCTACGCCACCTGCGACAGGCTGATGAAGGCCGGCGTCACCATCAACCGCCCGCCGCGCGACGGCAACATGGCCTTCGTCCGCTCGCCCGATTTGCACTCGATCGAGCTGCTGCAGGAGGGTGAGCCGAAGCCGCCGGCCGAGCCGTGGGCGTCGATGCCCAATACCGGGCACTGGTAAGGCCTTTTCGCAGGAACCAGCCCCCGCCGCGTGCGTTCACTCCTCGACAATGCAATTTGAGGAGGACGACATGGGACGTGGACTGTTGTTGTGGATGCTGGGCGTGCCGATTCCGGTGATCCTGCTGCTGTGGCTATTCTTCGGCCGCTGATCAACGCCCAGGCCTTTCATTGAAGGGCCCCGCTGCAATGAAAGCTCCGCCTTTCGGCGGAGCTTTTTGCATGAGGGCGCGCCGCAATCGCGGCTCGCCGCCGCAATGGAATTCGGCTATCACCCGCGCGCGACGCGGCGTAGCCCTGATGGAGCGCAAGCGTAATCCGGGACCGCGGCTGCCGAAGCGCCCCGGATTGCGTTGCGCTCCATCCGGGCTACAGCCAAAACACGCGGGAGGACTTTATGCCGGACGCCAAACTCACGATCTGGGGCCGCGCCAATTCGGTCAACGTGCAGAAGGTGCTGTGGTGCCTGGCCGAGCTCAGCCTTCCCTTCGAGCGCATCGACGCCGGCATGCAATACGGCAAGACCCGCGAGGCCGACTATCTCGCGATGAATCCCAATGCGCGGATCCCGACGCTGGTCGAGGGCGATTTCGTGCTGTGGGAGTCCAATTCGATCATGCGCTATCTCTGCCTCGCGCACGGGCGCGGCACGCCGCTCTATCCGGAGGCGCCGAAGCTGCGCGCCAGCGTCGACCGCTGGCTCGACTGGACGCTGTCGGCGGTGCAGCCGGTCGACCGCCCGGTGTTCTGGGGCATCGTGCGCACGGCCCCCGCCGAGCGCGACATGGTCCAGGTACAGAAGGATGCCGATGCGGCCGCCGAGGTCTGGGCGATCGCCGACCGCCTGCTCGCCGCGCGCCGCTTCATCGAGGGCGAGCAGTTCACGCTCGCCGACATCGCCATCGGCTCCTATGCGCGGCGCTGGCTCGGCGTCGAGGGGATCACCCGGCCGGCGCAGCCGCACCTGACACGCTGGCTCGCCGAGCTCGGCAAGCGTGCCGGATTTGCGCAGTTCGTCGCCCCGCCGATGTCGTGACGAGCTGGCGCGGCACAAGCTGCGGTAGGAGCGCGATGAATCGGCGTGCCGGCGCACGCGGATCACGGCGCGTCAGCACTTGACGGCTACTGTGCATGGGGTTGTTTTCGCGCTTTTGTTTCAGCCCCAGCCGCGCTCGACCAGCAGCACGCAGATGATCAGCACCAGCGTGACGGCGGCGGTGGCAAGCCGGGCGGTCCAGCTCAAGCCCCGGCTGACCCACCACAGCATCGCGCAGGACATCAGCACGGGGACGACGAGATCGAGCCGCAACAGATCCGTCGGCATGCGCCTACCGCCTGACCGTGGTCTCGACGCCGATCGAGCCGCCGATCTTGACGCAGGTGCCGGTGCCCTCGACCATGACGAAGCGCGGCCCGTAGGAGGCGCAGGCGCCCGCCTTCGCCGTGCCGCCTGTGCCCTTCTTTAGCGGCAGCGTCTTGCCGGCCTGCGCCGGCTCGGTGGCCGGCAGCCGCAAGGTCCTCGGCAGCCGCTGCGGACGTGGCCAGCAACGAGATGAGGATGAGGAGCGGCGCGCGCATGCCGCCGTTCTAGCCCGGACCGGCACCCCGCGCCATCGGGTCCGGATGCCGCGATCAGATGAACTTGATGCCGGCCGATTTGCCGCGGCGCCAGATCACCTGGCAGCTCCGCCCGGTCCGCGCATCGCGCGCGAACGCCATCCGGATGATGCCCGGGAGCTGGCTGGCGTCGTCGTCCATCGTGATCTTCGCGCCCGAGGCCGAGATGTCCTGGACCAGGCAATGCCGCGCCGCGAACCCGCCGTCGAGCGTGATCCAGGCGTGCTGCGACAGCAATTTGCGGGCTGCGCGCTTCTTGGGCGGTGGCATCGGCTTGAAATCTCCCGCTCCAGCGCTACTCCGGGGAACCTAAGAAACCGTTGAAATCGCCTCCCGAATGATCCCGGCACAGCTATCCACCGGGGCACAAAAGACCGGCCCCGAACGGCTTGCCGACCGGGCCAAAGGCCACTATACGTTCGCCCGCTGCAGCCCCCGGGCACGACTCGGGCGGCCGGCGGTCGTGCCGCGAAAAGCGGCAGGGCCTTGCGTTTGCTCCCTTCGTCTATCGGTTAGGACGCCACCCTTTCACGGTGGAGAGAGCGGTTCGATTCCGCTAGGGAGCGCCAGCATCCGGGCCATCGGATGGCGCGGCGAAACCTTCCGCCCAGCATGAACCTCCCGGCCCCTCGCCTCCGACAAAGGTCAGATCGGACACGGCAGAGGCCCATGGCGCAGCAACAATCCACCCCGGAAGGCCAGTCAGGCCCCGCCTCGCCGGCGCCGCCGCCGCCGCCGTGGATACGTCGCGCTGCTCAATATGCCCCGGAACGCCGCGCCAGAATGCTCGAGCACATTGCGCGCGCCAGATCGGCTCCGCAGCGACAGGCCGCGACGGCGACAGGACCATCCCGCATGCGCGGGAAAAACGTTCTCGGCGATGCCTTCGGCTACACGGTGCTGTTCGGCATCATCGCCCTGCTCGTCCAGTCCCGCGTTCCGCTCTACATCGGCGCCTTCCTCTTCTTCACTGACGGCGCGCGCATCGAAGCTGCGCTGGGGACGATAGGTATCCGGCTCGAGCTCCGATGCGATCGGACCGGACGTCATCAAGGGCTTCGTCTCCCTGTTCGCCTGGTTCGCGCTGCTGGCCTCGTTGAGACCCTCGGTCCCGACTTGGCTCGCGTCCTGGATTCCGCCGGACACATCATGGTCCGCCATTGCCGGCATCGCCGTCGTGTTCGCCGTCGCCGAAGCGTGTGCGGCGCTCGCAATGCGGACGGCACTGCCGTGGTTCGGAGTGCAGATCAGGGCGGACAGCCTGACCTCCGCCGCGATCAAGCTCCTCCTTGCCATTGGCCTGCTCGGCTTGCTGGTCCTGGTCGGATCTCTGTAACCGGCGCGCAATGCCGCGAACTCCGGAATACTACCGACCCACTCATTTACCAAAAGTTTACCCCTGCTATTTGATCGGCGTATCGTTTGCTTAGACGTTGCGCGGCTACCGTGTTTCTACGGAAATCATCCGAAACACGATTGGCGTCCAATGTCCGTCGCAGAATTCCTCAGGCAGCGTGCAGTGGACGTCACCGTGAGCGGCAGCTACTCGCTGCCGCGCTGGTACGATTGCGAGGGCAAGCTGCGCACCTTCGCCTGCCGCACCAAGCGCGTCTCGCCGTTCCGCATGATCGTGGACGTGCCCGTCGTCGGCAAGATCGGCGAGCGCGTGACCTCCTATTTCCAGGACTTCGGCGAATTCCAGTGCACCATCAGCGCGACGCTGAAGGCGGGCTTCCTGATGGAACTCGACATGACCCGGGCAAGGCGGGCCTGGATGTCGGAAAAGCTGACCTGGCTCGAGAAAAAACAGAAGGACGACAGCGTCAAGGAGCTGCGGCGCGATGCACGCTTCGTTCCGCAGGTCTCGCACACCGTCCTGACGCTCGCCGACGGCAGCATCCATCCCTGCTTCATCATCGACGTCTCCACCGCCGGGGTCGCGATCTCCTGCGAGTACGATCCGCCGGTCGGAACCCCGCTCGCGGTCGGCGCCTGCGTCGGGCGCGTCATCCGCAAATTCGACAGCGGCTTTGCGGTCAAATTCGCCGAAAAGCAGCCGCGGGACGACGTCGTCCGCCTGATCGTGCGCGCACCCCTGGCGCAGTCGGCCTGAGCCGGCGCGGCCGGATTTTAACTCTTCTTTAACTAAATACTGGAGGTGGCGGCCCCTGCGCGATAAGGTGTGCACCAGCACGTCCGCAATCATTGCGGGCCCCGAGTACTGGAAGTCCCGGAATGTCCATCGCTGAGTTCGCCCCGGCCGAGATCGCCCAAAGCACCAACACCGCCACCAAGCCGCAGCTTCCGCCCGGCGTCGTCACCGAGGGACCGCTCGTCGATGCCAAGCTGCGCGAGAGCTATCTGTTGCTCGGCATTCTCTATGTCGGCGCGGTCGCGGGCATCGTCTGGGCGGTCACGCAAGGCGTCGGCAAGGTGGAGCTGTTCACGTTCGCCTGGATGTTCGCGCTGACCACGTTCGGCATCGGTGCCGGCATGCACCGCCTGTTCGTCCATCGCAGCTTCCGCACCGGCCCGATCATGCGCGTGTTCTTCTGCGCCATCGCCCAGATGGCGATCCAGGGCTCGATCGCGAAATGGGTCGCCAACCACCGCCGCCACCACCTCTATGCCGATGACGTCGGCGACCCCCACAGCCCGCAATTCGACGGCTTCGGCAATCGCTATGTCAGCGCGCTCAAGGGCTTTTTGCACGCCCAGGGCAGCTGGGTGTTCGACCAGGCCACCACCGACAACGAATACTACGCCAAGGACATCCTCGCCGATCCGATCGCGATGTTCTTCGTGCGCACGCGCTGGGTCTGGTACGGGATGTCGGCTGTCTTCATTCCAGGCGTGGTGGGTTACATCTTCGGCGGCGTGCACGGCATGATCGGCTGCGTGCTGTTCTCCGGCCTGCTGCGTGCTTATCTCTTGATCCTCACCAGCCAGCTCACCGGCTCGGTCTGCCACGCCTACGGCTACCGCCGCTTCGAGGTCGATGACGCCTCGACCAACGAGTTCGTGACCACGATCCTCACCTTCGGCGAGGGCCTTCACAACAACCATCACCGCTTCCCGCGGGACGCCTATATCTCGCACGCCTGGTGGGAGATCGATCTCAACGGCCTGATCATTCTGGGCATGGAGAAGATCGGTCTCGTCCACGACGTCTTCCACGCCTCGCACCGCCAACTGGAGTTGGCGTCGGAAGCGGAAGCGCAGGGGGCCACCACGGCGCGCTAAGGCGACAGGCGGCGGCCGTCGTCCGGCCGTCTTGCCTCCGCGTCGCTGCCCTATCGCGGCCCCATTGCGGGATCAGCTTTTGGTGGTCTGTGCCTAGAGCCGGACCTCATTGGCAGACTTGCGATCGGGGAACCGAATGGCAGTCGACAAGGTCACCGTCGATAAGATCACCTGGGACAGGGTCGGCCGGGTCACAGAGCCCGGGCGCTACATGTACACGTTCGGCTGGTTGACCATCACCGCCGGCGATCTCGATATCTGGAAGCAATACCCGCAAGCCGCGTTCACGCTGCTTGCGCAGCAAGCCGAGCCGGATGAGTCCATCGGCGAGGAATTCCACCTCGGCGCCTTCGATATCGCGCCCGACATGCCGCCGCCGTTCACCACGCACTGACGAGCAGGAAACGCGGCCACGCGCGCCTTGCCGCGCGAACGATTCGCCCTGCGCAAGCCGCGCCTTGCGGGACGTGCGGCTGCGTACAGCGCAGACCCTAGGGGAACAAGTGGCATAGGCGTTGCTTAATCAGCGGCATGATCCAGATCCCAGCCGTCGACCAGGCCTTCCTGTTGCTGCTCATCGTGTTCTGCCTAGGCACGTGCCTCGTGCGCGTCTTCTGGCAGCTCGAGCAGGTGCGGGCTCGCCGGGTCACGTCACCGTCGCGCGGGCGCACAACGAAGCGTGACTAGACCCATCGTCCCATCCGCGCGTTATCCGGACGGGGCCAATCCGGCCTCTGGACTCGGCGCCGGGCGGTGTGCATCCTGAATCGAAGAAATCTTCGCATTTCCTTGATCTGACTAACAAATCGCAATCCTATGACAGCGGCATGTCCGTTGTCGTCGATGACGAAGTGGCTCTGTCATGCAATTGATTGTGCTCACATTCTGCACGTTCAATGGCGATCCTGATGAATGCCGGCTGCCGCGCTTGTTCAGCGAAGCGACAGCCGGCACATGACACATGGTCGCATCGCAAGGCGTAGCTAACAGACTCAAGGGAACCTATTTTCGGCGCCGATGTACCTGATTGAAGCGTTGCCAACCGTCATCGGAACTGCGGCCATCGCCCCGGCGCTGCTGATGCTGTGGCTCGTCATTGCCGCCGAGGAGCGCCCGGGACCGCCGGCCCAGGTCTGGACCGCGTTCCTGCTCGGCGCGGCCAGCATCTCGCTGCTGGGCCTTGCCCGTGCGCCTTTCGCCAAAATGGTCGCGGCCCCCGACGATCCCTGGGTGGCCCTGGCCATGCATTCGATCTTCGGCGTCGCGCTGCCGGAGGAAGCCGTGAAGGTGGTCGCCATCGTGCTGGTCGCCTCGACCAAGCGGCGGACCTTTGCCAATCCGATGGACACCGTGGTCTATGGCGCCGCGGTCGGCCTCGGCTTCGCCGCTTATGAAAACCTTGCCTACCTCGTGCAGCATGCCGAGATGTGGCGCTCGCTGGCCGCCTTGCGCAGCGTGCTGACGGTGCCGTTCCACGGCGCGCTCGGCATCATCGCCGGCGCTTACCTCACGATCGCGCGCGCCGGCACCGCGCTGGGGGCGAACCGCCACAACCGCGATTGGGCCCGCCTCTCCAGCCGCCTCCTGATGCTGGGCGGTCCGCTGGCGCTGCATTCCGCTTTCGACTTCCCGCTGCTCGCCCTGCAGCGCATGCCGGATCTCGATCCCAGCTTGCGGATGTGGCTGGGTGCCGCGAGCCTCCTGATCGGCTTCGGCGCAATCGCCTTCGCCATCCGCCTGGTCCGCCGCGTCGCGCGCCATCACGCGCCCCGGACCGATATCGCACGCGAACGGCTCAGCCAGTTGCGCCGGATGTGGGCACTGCTGCTCGCCGGCGGCGGCGTCGGCTTTCTCGGGCTCGCGTTCGTGCTGACGTCGATCCACCACTGGCTGATCAACCCCGAGCGCAATCTGACGCTGGCCCTGATCCCGATCGGGTTCGTCTCGATCCTGCTCGGCCTCGCGCTTCTGATTGTCACGACCGCGATCTATGTTCTTGGCCGTAACCGCATCCGCACCACTGGCGAAGGTTTTTCGTCAGCGCACGGCGGCGGGTGATCCGCGGGGATGGCAAGCGTAGTGCGCACGTACTACATTGAGTCCCCACCTTGTGATTTCCGATCTGGAGCCTGCCGATGACATCGCCTGAGGATCTTTCCCGGCTCCAATCCGCAATGAGCCAGACGGTAAAATCGCATTGGAAGGCCTTCCTGTTCGAAGGCATCCTGCTCGTCGTTCTCGGCGTCGCCGCGCTGATCCTGCCGCCTCTCGCCAGCCTCGCCATCGCGATCTTCCTCGGCTGGATGTTCCTGATCAGCGGCATCGGCGGCCTCATCGTGACCTACTGGGCGCGGAGCACGCCGGGCTTCTGGTGGTCGCTGATCTCGGCTGCGCTGGCCGTGCTTGCCGGCGGGCTGCTGCTGGCCCGGCCGATGCAGGCCGTGCTGACGCTGACCATCGTGCTCGGCGCCTACTTCCTCGCCGAGGGCATCGCCACCATCATGTACGCGCTGGAGCACCGCCGCGAGCTGAGCGGCCGCTGGTCGTGGCTGCTGATCTCGGCCTCGTCGACATCGCGATCTCGTTCATGGTGATCACGGGGCTGCCGAGCTCGGCTGAATGGGCGATCGGTGTCCTCGTCGGTATCAATTTGCTGTTCGGCGGCTCCACCCTGATCGGCATGGCGCTGGCGGCACGCAACAGCAACACCTGAGACGCCTTGCCACGCCCGCGCCGATTGGGGGGTGACAACCCGCCGGTGGCGCGCTATATGCCGTCACATGATCACCGTCGCCACCAGCTTCTATTGGTACTTTAGCTACGACAGCTCGCTGGCGGCAGGAGGATCGCGCTCAATCTGAAACATTGCAGCAAACGTCCGAACAAGCCGCCAGACCTGGCGGCTTTTTTATTGGCCGGCAGGTTCGAAACAAACAGGAGCCCGCCGTGCTGAGCACGACCGACGATCTTCGTATCCGCGAACTGAAAGAGCTGAGCACGCCGGAAGAGGTGATGCGGGAAGTCCCGCGCACACTCACGGCCACCCGCGTGGTCATGGCGTCGCGCAACGCCACCCACGCCATTCTCAACGGCCAGGACGACCGCCTGCTGGTCGTGGTCGGCCCCTGCTCGGTGCACGATCCCAAGGCTGCGCTCGAGCATGCCGAGCGCCTCGCTGCCTTGCGCGAGGACCTCGCCGATCAGCTCGAGATCGTGATGCGGGTCTATTTCGAGAAGCCGCGGACCACCGTCGGCTGGAAGGGCCTGATCAACGACCCTGACCTGGACGGCAGCTTCGATATCAACAAGGGCCTGCGGCTGGCGCGCAACGTGCTGTCGGCGATCAACAATCTCGGCCTGCCCGCCGGGACGGAATTCCTGGACATGACGACGCCGCAATACATCGCCGACCTCGTGTCCTGGGCCGCGATCGGCGCGCGCACGACCGAGAGCCAGATCCATCGCGAGCTCGCCTCGGGGCTGTCCTGCCCGGTCGGCTTCAAGAACGGCACCGACGGCAATGTGCGCATCGCGGCCGACGCTGTGAAGTCGGCCTCGCACCCGCATCATTTCATGGCGGTCACCAAGCTCGGTCGCTCGGCGATCGCCTCGACCGCGGGCAACGAGGACTGCCACATCATCCTGCGCGGCGGCAGCACGCCGAACTACGATGCGGCCAGCGTCGCGGCGGCCTGCAACGATCTGGCGAAATCCGGCGTCGCGCCGCTGGTCATGGTGGATGCGAGCCACGCCAATTCCAGCAAGAAGCCGGAGAACCAGCCGCTGGTCGTGGCGGACATCGCCGGGCAGATCTCCGGCGGCGAGAACCGCATCATGGGCGTGATGATCGAGAGCAATCTCGTCGCCGGCCGTCAGGACGTGGTGCCGGGCAAGCCGCTCACCTACGGCCAGAGCATCACCGACGGATGCATCGACTGGACGACCACGGCCACCGTGCTCGCGCAGCTCGCTGACGCGGTCGAGATCCGGCGCAACACCAAGCGCGCGGGCCTGCACGAGCGTACGGCGTAAAGTCAAAGCAAACGCGGGCGGGGCGAGCTGTCGCGCCCTGCCCGCCATCCGTCATGGACTAGCAGCCGCGGCAGATGCTCTTGATCTTCTTGTCGAGCGCCTGGTTCTCCTTGCTGAGCGGATCGTTCGGGTCGCTCAAATTCTTCTCGTTCGGCACGTCGCCGGCGCGCGGCTGACGATGACCGACGGGTGCCTGCGGCAGAGAGCCCGCCGACTGTCCGGCCGTGGCACCGCCCGACGTCGATCCCTTGCTGCCGGTCTGCGCGACCGCCGCGCCACCGAGCAAGACCACGAGCGATGCTGCCACGATGATCTTCTTCATGTCTCTCCTCCAATCCTCAAACCAGCGTCACCGCTTTTACCGCTCAGGCCTCGGGCGGATAGAGATGAACGTCGCCGCAATAATCCAGGATACGATAGCGCGTTTCCTGATCTGCATCACGTGCATCGGCTGCGGTATTTTGCTCCGCCAACACATAATTCGGCCCGACCGGCGATTTGCCGGCACCGCCGGGAATGTCGATGACATAATCAGGCTGGCAAAGTCCTGACACCCGTCCGCGCAACTGCCGCATCAACGCCTGCCCCTCGGCGAGCGTGGTGCGCAGATGCGACGTTCCCGGCGCCAGATCGCCGTGATGCAGGTAATAGGGCTTGATCCGGGATCTGACGAAAGCTCGCATCAAATCCGACAAAGCGGTCGGGTTGTCATTGATACCGCGCAAAAGCACGGACTGGCTCACCATGGGAATCCCTGCATCGACCAGTCGCGCGCAGGCGGCCCGCGCCGGGCCGGCCAGCTCGCGTGGATGGTTGGCATGCAGCGCGACCCAGGTGGTCGCCCCCTCGACCTTCAATGCTGCGACCATTTCATCGCTGATCCGCGCAGGCTCGGCCACGGGCACGCGGGTGTGGAGGCGGATGATCCGGACGTGATCGATCGCGGCGAGATCGGCCATGATTTCGCTCATCCGCCGCGGCGAGAGCATCAGGGGATCGCCGCCGGTCAGGATCACCTCCCAGATCTCGCTGTGCGCGCGAATGTAGTCGATCGCGGCGCGATAGGCGCTGTCCGAGAGCGCATTCTCCTTGCCGGGCCCGACCATCTCGCGCCGAAAGCAGAAACGGCAATAGACCGCGCAGACGTGAACGAGCTTGAACAGCACGCGGTCGGGATAGCGATGCACGATACCAGGAACCGGCGAGTGCGGGTGATCACCGATCGGATCAGCGTTCTCGCCCGGCCGCATCTCCAGCTCAGCAGCGCTCGGAACGAATTGCCTTGCGATCGGATCGTCGGGATCCGACCTGTCGATCAGCTCGACCAGCGCCGGCGTGATCGCAACCGCATAGCGCGCGGCGACGCTCTCCAGCGCGGGCAGCGCCGCGGCGGTTGCCAGGCCTTCGGCGACCAGTTCGGCCGGCTCGCGCAATGTACGTGCAAGATTGGTCTTCGTCATTCTTCACTTAACGTTTCATCTGCAGGCGGTGTCCACACCACCTGATCAATCCGCGACGCGCCGCTCGCCAGCATCACCAGCCGGTCGAAGCCGAGCGCCACGCCGCTCGCCTCCGGCATGGCGGCGACCGCGGCCAGAAAATCCTCGTCCAGCGGATAGGCCTCGCCGTAGCGGCGCTGCTTCTCCGCCATCGACTCCGTGAAGCGTTTGCGTTGCTCCGTGGCGTCGGTCAGCTCGCCAAAGCCGTTGGCGAGCTCGACGCCGCAGGCATAGACCTCGAACCGCTCGGCAACCCGTACGTCACCGCCCGTCACCCGCGCCAGCGCCGCCTCTGGAGATGGGTATTCGAACAGAATGGTCAAACGGCCCTGCCCCAGCTTCGGCTCGACATGCTCGACCAGGACCTTGCTGAAAATGTCCGACCAGGTGTCGTCCCCGGCCACTCGGACCTTGCCGCCGGCCGCCTCGGCAAGCGCGGCACGGTTACCTTCACTGCCCGAGATTGTCGACAGCAGGTCGATGTCGGCGAACCGCTCGAAAGCGCCGGCGACCGTCAGAAGCTCCGGCTCGGCGAAGGGATCGGCCGTCCGGCCCCGGAACGCAAAGGTCCCGATCCCGGTCGCCTCCGCAGCCCGGGCGATGACCACGACGGTATCCGCCATGATGGCATCATAGGGAGCGCCGGCCCGATACCACTCCAGCATGGTGAATTCGGGCAGATGCAAGTCACCCCGCTCGCGGTCCCGGAACACGCGGGCGAACTCGAAAATCCGCTCTTCGCCCGCCGCCAGCAGCTTCTTGCAGGCGAATTCCGGGGAGGTCCTCAAGTAGCGGCGGCGCGGCTGCCGTCGGGGCGCAAAATCTCGGTGCGGGGGGCGTGGAGATGGGTTTCGTTGCCGGGGGAGACCTGGAGAACGGAGGTTTCGACCTCGATGAACCCCTGCTCGGCGAAAAAGCCTCGTAGGGTCGTGGTAATGGCGCCCCTTGCCTGGAGGAACGGCCGCCGGTCCAAGTGCCGCGAGCGCGACCAGAACGGCGAGATCGGCTTGTCCCCAGCCATCAACCGACCGCCCGGCAGGCCAGCAAAATGCTGGCATTCAACGATAAAATGCGTATGTTGCGGCCCGAAACGGGTGCCCCGGTCCGATTTGAGGCCCCAGGTCCCCCATCAATTTGACCATGTCCTGGCCGGAGCCGGGCCAAGCAAGCAGGAAATATAGCTTTGAGAGTCATCGCCAGTTCTATTCGCAAGGGCAACGTGATCGAGCAAGACGGCAAGCTTTATGTCGTTGTCAGCGCCGAGAACATCCATCCCGGCAAGGGGACCCCGGTCAGCCAGATCGAAATGCGCCGAATCTCGGACGGGGTAAAGATCTCCGAGCGCTACAAGACCACCGACCAGGTCGAAAAGGCCACCATCGAAGAGCGCAACTTCACCTTCCTCTATGAAGATGGCGACGGCTACCACTTCATGAACCCCGAGACCTACGATCAGGTCCAAGTCTCCAAGGACGTCGTCGGCGACGCCGCCCCCTATCTTCAACCGGAAATGACCGTCAAGCTGTCGACCCACGACGTCAACGTGGTCTCGCTCGCGCTGCCGCAGCGCGTGACGCTGGAAGTGGTCGAGACCGAGCCGGTGACCAAGGGCCAGACCGCATCCTCCTCCTACAAGCCCGCGATTCTCTCCAACGGCGTGCGCACCACCGTGCCGCCGCACATCGCGGTCGGCACCCGCATTGTGGTGATGACCGAGGACGGCTCCTACTCCGAGCGCGCCAAGGACTAAGGCCAAGGGCCAAGCGAGGGATCAGAACAATTGCCGCCGGGGGCGAGACAGTGGTTGGGAAGAGTTTCCGCTTCGTCTCGCTGCTTTTGGCGTCGTTGTCGCTCCTCACAGCCTCACCGCTCGCCGCGGACGAAATCCGCAGCCCCTCGCTCACGGCCCTGCGCGTCGACTGGCGCGCAGCGCTCGACCAACTCCGTACCGAGATCAACAGCCGCCCCCTGATCGCGGGCGACTTCATCTTCGCGCCCCGCCGTTCGGTGCCGCGTTACGATCCGCGCGCGACGCCGGCGCTGGTGCAGATCAACGCGGTCTCCTCGCAATTCTTCACCGGCATCGCCCGCAGCTCCGTTCCCGTGCTGCTGCCGTTCGACGCCGCAGCCTATCTCGAGGCGCAGCGTAACGGCACGCCGGCGACGCTGGCGCTGCCGCGCTATCAGGCCGATTTCAACTTCGTCGACATGTTCGACGCCGGCCCCGCCGGCTACACCGCGAGCTTTTCGTTCGAGCCTGGCGCGGGTGACGGCATGCCGAGCCGGGTCTTCACAAGGCCGGTCGAGGTGCAGATCACCGGCTCGGCCCTGATCTATGACATCGCCGATCCCGCCGGCGGGAAAGGCGAGCCCGTCAAGCCGCTCGCGGCAACCTTTCCGGACCTGCGCAGATTCATCCGGGAAGGTTATGTGCGCTACGCCTTCACGCGCTTTGGCGTGGCCTATGTGGTGTCGGTCCAGTGCCTCGACAGCGTCGCCAAGCCGCGACGGCTTGCCTGCAAGGAAGCCTACCCGGTTGCCGAGCGCTTCCTGAAAGCGCTGAGGATCGCGGGCGGCCAACGCACGCGGCCGCTGATGGACGTTGCCTCCAGCATCATCGATCGTCCCGCGGCGCGTTCGGCGGACTTCAGCTACCGGCCGAGCGGCGACATCATCCCGAACACCGGCTATCGCAACAAGGCCGGCCATCCCGACGTGATGGCCTATGCCCAGATCCGTTTTCCACTCGAGAAAGCGCCTGCGTTCGTCCGCTCGCAATCCTACGGCAAGCGTGACAAAAGCGAAGGTCCGACCGCCTATCCCTGGCGCGACAATTTCTGCGAGTCCCGCAGCTTCGAGGTCTGGCAATGCGGAGGCGGTTACGGGCACCAGGGCGAGGATATCCGCGCCGCTGATTGCCCACCGCCCGGCGAGGGCCGCGAGCCCTGCGATCCCAAGCAGCGCGCCGTCGTTGCCGTGCGCGACGCCATCGTGATCCGCGGCGCCAAGGACCAGGCGGCGACGCTCGAAATCAACAGCCGGACCGAGCACATCCGCTTCCGCTACATGCACATGAACCCGCAGGCGATGAACGCGGACGGCGTGCTCAACGGACGTTTCGTTACCGAAGGCGAGAAGATCGGCGTCGTCTCGAACTATCTCGATCATCCGGCCGGCACGTCGATGCATCTGCATTTCGACGTGCAGGTGTTCACCCGCGACGGCTGGATCTGGGTCAGCCCCTACGTCACCCTGGTCTCGGCCTATGAACGCCTGATCCGCGCCCGCGGGCGCGAGGTCAGCCCGGAGATCGCAGTCACGACGCAGCCGGTGGCACATGCGCTGCCTGAGGACGTGATCAAGCCGGACCTGCGCGAAGGATCGAGCGGCGAGGAGAATTGACGACCTGCTCGTTCCGGTGTCGAGCCGCGCAAGAGCGCGCTACCGCGCGAAGCTTCGGCTAGAACCAGAAAGGATAGGCTTGATGAGTGTCGGACTGATCGGTCTTCTCGACGACATCGCAGCGATTGCGAAGGTGGCCGCGGCCTCGCTCGATGATGTTGCGGGCCAGGCTGCCAAAGCGGGCGCGAAGGCGGCGGGCGTCGTCATCGACGACACAGCCGTCACGCCGAACTACGTCATCGGTTTTGCCTCACGGCGCGAATTGCCAATCGTTGGAAAGATTGCGATCGGATCTCTGCGAAACAAACTGCTGATTCTGCTTCCCATTGCCCTTCTGCTTGGTCATTTCCTGCCCGCCGCCGTCACGCCGCTGCTCATGCTGGGCGGCGCTTTTCTCTGCTATGAGGGTACAGAGAAGGTGTTCGAAGCGATGGTGCCGCATCAGGCGCACGATGGCGAAGGCGAACCTCAGCCGATTGCTCTGAATGCCCGGTCGGTCGAGGACGAAAAGGTCGCGAGCGCCATCAAGACCGATTTCATCCTCTCCGCGGAGATCATGGCGATCACGCTGGCGGCCATTCCGGCAGGCAGCATCTGGACGCAGGCGCTGGTGCTGGCGCTGGTGGGTTTCGGCATCACTGTCGGGGTATACGGCGTTGTCGCCTTGATCGTGAAGGCGGACGATGTGGGCCTGGCCTTCGCACGCTATGACGGCGCTTCCGTCATTGGCCGCGCGATCCGCTTGATGGGACGCGCGCTCGTTCGCGGTATGCCCGGCTTCCTGACAGTCCTGAGCACAGTCGGCACCGCCGCAATGATCTGGGTCGGCGGCGGTATCATTCTGCACGGCTTCGAAAAATACGGCCCGCCCGTGATCGGCCACACGGTCCATGCCGCAACCGAGGCAGCCGCGCACATCCTTCCGTCCGTTGCAGGCATCATCGAATGGACCGTCGAGGCGCTCATGTCAGGCGTGCTCGGACTGCTTGTCGGCGCACTTGCGATTCCGGTCGTGCAATACGGCCTCTCCCCTGCATGGGAGCGATTGAGGCGATCCGTCGGACGAGCGGACCGCTGAGCCTGCTGGACGCTTGACGGTTACGGAAGCGAACTACTCCAGATAGGTCGTCAGTTGCGCGCCTTCGTCCGCCACGAACACCGCAATCAATTCCGCCGGCTCCGTGGCGCTGGCGTTTGCCGAGACAAGATGCGTCGCGCCGGGCGGCTCGAAGAAGGACTGTCCGACGCCGAACGTCTCGACCGGACCGCCACCGAGCTGGGAGCGAGATCTCGCCCTTGGTGATAGTGGCAGTCACCGAGCCCGCGTGGCGGTGCGGCCGCGAAAATCCTCCGGGTCCATAGAACACGCGGACGATGGTGACGCGCTTGCCCGGCACGTTGGGCAGCGCGTAGGAGCCGATCGGTTCCACCTTGTCGAGCGGCGAGCTATCCCCTGCCGTTGTACACAGCGGCGCCAGCGCGCCGGAGACCGCGTCCATCGTCACTGGCAACGCTTTGCCGATCGCAAGCGCGCAGGCGAGCCCGCCGATGACGGCCAGCGCCATCACACGCGAGGACCCCGGGCCTTGCGTGGTGGCCAAACTCATTGCTGTCATAACAACCTCCCCAATCAGGACGCCGCAGCATTCGCCGCCACCGGCCGCTTCGCCGGCGTCCACCGATACGCCGCACCAAAGCGATTCCAGACGTTGATCGAGGCCACCGCCGAAGTCAGGTACATCAGCTCGGTCTCGGAGAATTCGCGGCTGGCCTCCGTGTAGACCTCGTCGTTGACACCGTCGGGCAGGAAAGTCAGAGCCTCGGCCCAGGCCAGCGCCGCCCGTTCGCGCGCGGAAAAGATCGGCGCCTCGCGCCAGACCGCGACAAGATTGAGCTTGTCCACGGGCACGCCGATGCGCTCGGAAAACAGGATGTGATGCTGAACACAGAAGGCGCAGCCGTTGATCTGCGAGGCGCGCAGCTTGACCAGCTCGAGCAGCTGTTTGTCGAGACCCGCCTTGGCCGCAACCTGACCCAGCGCCAGCACCAGCTCATACGCATCGGGTGCGATCCGCTTGAAATCCTCGTATTCGCTGCGCGCGTGTGACATTGCCGTTCACCCCGTGTTATTGTAAGACGGCTTATATCTTATAAGAGCACTTATATCTTGCGCAAGACGCCCGACATCACGAGATCGAAATCCCGGCGCAAAGTCACCGGGCCTGCCGCCGTACGCGTCCCTGCCCCGGGCGAAGGCAAGCGCGGCGAAGAAGGCTATCTCGGCTATCTCCTGCGCCAGGCTCATGCCGCGGTTCGGCTGACGATGGAACGCACGCTTGCCGATCTCGGCGTGACCTCGCCGCAGTTTGCAGTGCTGACGATGCTGAATGCCTATCCGGGACTATCCGGCGCAGACGTCGCCCGCCTCACCTTCCTGACACCGCAGACGGTCGGCGTCATCATCCGCAACCTCGAACGTGACGGCGCCATTGGGATGACGCCCCATCCGGTCCATGGCCGCATCCAGCAATGGACGCTGACACCGCGCGGAACGACGTTGCTGAAGGCGTGCCGGGAACGTGTGATCGCATTGGAGAAGCGTCTCGCCGGCGGCCTCGATGCCAGGGCCGAAGCCAGCATTCGCCGCTGGCTAGCCGGCATCGCGGCTGATTTGCAGGAGGACTAGGGAGGCCTAGTCGCTTCCTCCGTCCCCGCCGCCGTCACACCCGCCGGCATCCGAGAAGTCGCCGCCAGCGGCGCCGTCACCATGAATGCCGCGGCCAAAGTTCTCGGCGATGATCATCAGGATCACGACGAGAAGCCCGGCGCCGAACGGCCAGGGATTGGCACGAATGATGTCGAACAGCTCTCGCATGCGCCCATCATGAGCAGATGGAAGCGAACCGACCGTAAAATCACAGGTTTAAAAATGGGAATATCCGGTTAGGCATGAGCGGTCCTAGCCGCCCTTCAATGCTTTCTTAACCTCGCCATCGGGCCAGGTCGCGCCGGCGGCGATCACCCGCACGCGGCCATGGTCGGTGGCATTTACCAGCACATGCGAACACACCCGCTCGTCGCTGGGCTCCAGGTGCAGGTCGGTTTCAGGCTTCCAGCTCAGCGTCGTCGCGAGATCGCCGGGAAAGATCTGCCATTGCGATCCGTCGTCCAGCTCGACGACGTGGCTTTCCGCATGCGCACGTATCTTCATTCCACCCCGAATTCTCGACGAAGGCGGGCCCCGGCGGTTTGCCGGGGCCCTGCTCCGTCAGTCGTTGTCGTGATGAATCACGGTCTTGCTGCGATTGCCGTATTCATCTTCCTTCTTGATCACGGTGGTGCGGCTCGATGGCTCGCGCTCCCTGATGACCGTGGTGCGGTCACGATCGCGGTCCCGCTCACGATACTCGTGGGACTGGCCGACGGTCACGCCGGCGCCAACCGGGCCGACATGAACGCCGACTTCATCAGCGAATGCAGGGGCCGCGATGGCGGTGACCATGGCGGCGGCAAACAGATAAGTCCTCATTTTGTCCTCCTCGTTGTCATGGGGAGGGAATGCAGCAGTGCGACACTTTGTTCCGGAGGGAGCGGCCTATTCGCGGTGTTCCAGGAACCGACTCACACGCGCCATGTTTCCCGCTAGACTGCGCCCATGAAACAGGCTGATTCCTCGGTCCATCCCACCCGCCGCGCCCTGCTGCAATCCACGCTCAGCGCGGCCGCTCTACTCGCCTTGCCGGCGCAGGCCATCGCCGCGCCTCCGGGCTTCGACGAATGGCGCGAGAGTTTTCGTGCACGCGCGATGGCCAAGGGCATTTCGGCTGCGACCTGGCAGCGCGCGATGGCGCGGGTCGAGCCGGACATGAGCGTATTCAAGCAGATGCGCAATCAGCCTGAATTTCACGAACAGGTCTGGCAGTACATCAACCGCCGCGTCTCCGACTGGCGCATCATCAATGGCAAGATCGCGCTGAAGAACAACGAGGCGCTGCTCGCACGCATCGAGCGCGATTTCGGTGTCGAGCGCGGCACACTGCTGGCGCTGTGGGGCGTCGAGTCGGCCTATGGCGATCCGCTGGTGCAGCAGAACCACATGACGCCGGTGTTTCCCTCGCTTGCCGCGCTCGCCTGGAACGAGCCGCGCCGCAAGGCCTATTGGGAGACCGAGCTGATCAATGCGCTGCGCATCGTCGACAAGGGCTGGAGCACGCCGCAGGAAATGCAGGGGTCATGGGCCGGCGCGATGGGGCATTCGCAATGGATGCCCGAGGTCTGGCTCAATGTCGGCATCGATTATGACGGCGACGGCAAGGTGTCGCCGTTCGGCAAGCCCGACGATGCGCTGGGCTCGACGGCAAAGTATCTCGTCAATCGCGGCAAGTGGCGCCGCGGCGAGCATTGGGGCTACGAGGTGCGCGCGTCCGGCGATGCGAGCGGCAGCCGAACCTATGCGGCGTGGCAGGTGGCCGGCGTCACCCGCGCCGATGGCCAGCCGTTTCCGCAGCCGAATGCATCGGCGCAGATGTGGACGCCTGTTAAGGGCGGCCCGACCTTCCTGCTGGGGCCGAATTTCTACTCGGTAAAGAGCTACAATCCCTCGATGAACTATGCTCTGGCGATCTGCCATCTCGGCGACCGCTGCCTCGGCGGTCCGCCCTTCATCCAGCCTTTCCCCGGCTCCGAACGCGCGCTGACGCTCGCCGAGGTGCAGGAGATGCAGACGCGACTGACCAAGGCCGGCTTCGACACCGGCGGCACCGACGGCCGCGTCGGCAACGACACCATGAAGGCGATCAAGGATTTTCAGCAGCGCGCGGGGATCACGCCCGCCGATGGTTATGGCGGGCTGAAGGTGCTGGCGAAGTTGCGGCAGGGGCCCTAGAAGGCTCGTAGGACGCCTCAGTGCCTATACTGCGGCTCTTCGGCGTCGAGCTGGCGCCGGACGGCTGCGAGATGCAATCGCGCGGATTCGGAATCGCCTTCGCGCATCTGCTTGTAGGTCTCGGCGGCAATGGCGGGATCGACCGGCAGAACCTTGCGTCCCGTCGACATCGCCAGCACCTGCACTTCGGCGGCGCGTTCGAGATAATAGAGATCGTCCCAGGCCTCCGCGATGGTCGGGCCCAGCACCATCACGCCGTGATGCTTCATGAAGACGATGTCGGCATTGCCGACGGCGGAGGCGATGCGCGCCCCCTCGCGGCTATCGAGCGCAAGGCCGTTGTAATCGCGGTCGACCGCGGTGCGGCCGTAAAACTTCAATGCAGTTTGGCCGGCCCAGATCAGCGGATCGCCCTCCGTCATCGACAGCGCGGTCGCGTAGGGCATGTGGGTGTGGAACGCGACCTTGGCGCGCGGCAGGCGCTTGTGCATCTCGGCGTGGATGTAGAAGGCGGTCGCCTCCGGCACGCCCTCGCCGTCGAGTACATTGCCGTGGAAATCGCAGATCAACAGCTTTGACGCGGTCAGCTCACGGAAGGCATAGCCGTAGGGATTGACGAGAAAGAGGTCGTCATGGCCGGGCACGACGGCCGAGAAATGGTTGCAGATGCCCTCCTCAAATCCGTTACGAGCGGCCATGCGGAAGCAGGCGGCGAGGTCCTCGCGCGCGGTGCGGATCGCGTCAGTGGCAAGATCCGGCCGGTTCGAGCGGACGGGCTCAGGCGCGGAAGAAGTGGAGTGAAGGCTGTGCGCCATGGCGAAGGACACCTTTGTCGGTCGGGAGCTGTCCGCCTTGTACAGGGCCGACGCCTGTGCGTCAGCCCCTGCGCGCGCCACCCTGCCCTTCGCAGCCCGCGCGGCGGCTATTGCCGCCGCGGCACGCCGCCGGCGTTCATGCCGCCGTCGATCACGAGCTCGCTGCCGGTGACGTAACGAGAAGCGTCCGAGGCCAGATACAGCACGCCGGAGGCAATCTCCGCGGCCTGGCCGGCGCGGGCGAGCGGTGCGACCAGCCGGGCGCGCTCCTCCGGGTCGATCGGCGCGTTCTGGCCGGCGCCCGTCGCCCCCGTGGGGATCTTGCCCCAGATCGGCGTATCGATGATGCCGGGGTGGACGGAGTTGACGCGAATGCCGTCACCGGCCGCCGCGCATTCCATTGCGATCGATTTGGCGAACAGGCGTACGCCGCCCTTGGTGGCCGAATAGGCCGACAGGCCCGGCGAGCCGCGCAGGCCGGCCAGCGAAGACATCATGACGATCGAGCCGCCACCGGTCTTGCGCATCAAGGGCAGGCAATGTTTCACCGAGAGAAACACGCCGTCGAGGTTGATCGCGTTCTGCTTGCGCCAGTCAGCGAGCGTCATGTCGACGATCGACGGCACGGCAATGCCGATGCCGGCGTTTGAGACCATGATGTCGAGCCGGCCATAACGTTTGGCGATTTCGGCCACGATCTCGATCCAGCGTTCCTCGCTGGTGACGTCCTGCTCGAGGAAGATCGCCTTGCCTCCGGCTTTTGTAACGCGCTTGGCGAGTTCGGGGCCCCTCAACTCGTCGATGTCCGAGATGACGACAGTCGCGCCCTCGCGCGCGAACAGCTCGACAATCGCCTCGCCAATGCCGGAAGCACCGCCTGTGACCAGCGCGACCTTGCCCTCAACCTGCCCTGCCATGTTCACTCCCTTTCTTTCTTGTTGTTTGGGACCGTTGTTATCTAATCACGGATGGCCCCTGATCCGGTAGCGCGACGTCGATGACGCGAAACTGCACCCGCTCGGCGCCCTGGTAGCGGTCGACTGACAACGACCCCGCGACATGCAATTGCTGGCCGCGATTGGCAACGAGCGCGTTGCCGAGCTTCTGTCCCACCGAGCGGAACGCGATGCCGTTGACGATGGCGCCATCGCCCGACTTGAAGCGCAGCCTCAAATGCGCCTGGCCGACCTCGTCGGCATAGACGAGCTGGTGCGCCGGCAGCGCCAGCACGGCTTCCGGATTGCCGCTGCCGAACGGGCCGGCGCGGTTGAGCGTGGCCGCAAGCTCGGTCGTCACCGCGCGCGCGGAAACTGCGCCGTCGATGTAGAGCTCGTTGACGTGGCGGACCTCGGCGACGTCCTGCGCCAGCGCGTTTTCGAGATAGGCACGAAACTCGGCGAGCTTTTCCTTGCGCAGCGTCACGCCCGCGGCCATTGCGTGGCCGCCACCCTTGAGCAAAATGCCGTCGGCGACCGCCTGCCGCACCGCCTTGCCGATGTCGACGCCGGCGATCGAGCGACCCGAGCCTGTGCCGATACCGCCGGGCTCCAGCGCGATCGCAAAGGCGGGCCGCGAAAACTTCTCCTTCAGCCGGGAGGCGACGAGACCGACCACGCCGGGATGCCAGCCTTCCGAGGCCGTGACGATGACGCCAATTTTATCCTCCAGCCCGATCGAGGCCAGCGCCTCCGCTTCAGCCTGCGCCTCCGCCGCCTGCTCGATGACGCGGCGCTCGCTGTTCAGGCGGTCCAGTTCGGCCGCGATCCGCGCCGCCTCGACGCTGTCGGCTTCGAGCAAGAGCCGCACGCCGAGATCGGCGCGGCCGATGCGGCCTCCGGCATTGATGCGCGGCCCCAGCATGAAGCCGAGATGCCACGCCTCCGGCGGGCCGTTGAGCCGGGCCACGTCCATCAGCGCGGTATGGCCGACATGGTCGCGGCGCCGCATCGCAATCAGCCCTTTCGCGACGAAAGCGCGGTTGAGGCCGATCAGCGGCGCCACGTCGGCGACCGTGCCGAGCGCGACGTGATGCAGCATGCCGAGCAGATCGGGCTCGGGCATCTCGGCGTTCCAGAACCCGCGCTGGCGCAATTCGCGATTGACCGCGACCAGCGTCACCAGCACGAGACCGACGGCCGCGAGATGGCCGAGACCGGAGAGATCGTCGAGCCGGTTCGGATTGACCAGCGCGTCGACCTCCGGAATCTCCGTACCGGCCTGGTGATGGTCGATCACGACGACCGACATGCCGAGGCGCTTCGCCTCGGCCAGCGGCTCGATGCTGGTGGTGCCGCAATCGACGGTGACGAGCAGCGTGGCGCCCTTTGCCGCCAGCCCGCGAACGGCTTCGACGTTGGGGCCGTAGCCCTCGAAGATGCGGTCGGGGATGTGGATCAGCGGGTCGAGCCCGCAATGGCGCAGATGCCAGGTGAGCAGGGCCGCCGACGTCGCGCCGTCGACGTCGTAGTCGCCGAAGATCGCGACCTTCTCGCCCTTCACCGCGGCATCCGCAATCCGCTTGGATGCGGCCTCCATTTCCGTCACCGTGAACGGGTCGGGAAGGAGCTTGCGGATGGTCGGATCGAGGAAATCGGGAACCTCGTCGATGTCGACACCGCGGCCCGCCAGCACCCGCGCCAGCAGTTCCGGCAATTGATGGCGCTGCACGATGGCCAGCGCCTTGGCTGCCCCGCGCGCGTCCAGCCGGTCCCGCCAGAGCTTGTCGGTAAGCGATCGCGCCACACCCAGGAAGGCCTGGGGCGCTTCGACGGGCAAGGCGGTGGCGGGCGGCGTCATGACGAGAGACGATCTGTTGAGACTCGGGGTCGGCGATCACGCAAGGCGCCCGGTCAATGGCTTCAGGGGATTGGCCGGGAAAGCCTGGGGATTTGCAACGGCCGAGCCGCACAAAGCGGTGGATGGCCGCCCGGCGGGCCGCTGTGACTACCATTTAGGCATTCCGCCGAACAGCAAATTAAGCAGGCGTTAGGTTGAATCCTCGAAAAAGACTCGTATTCGATCTGTACTTGATTGTTCCGGGTTCATTGCAGATCAGGCCTCATTGCCAAGGGAAGTCCCCGATGTCTGCAGCGCTGGGTCTCAAAGCCAAGCCGACCGCCGCCGAACCCGCCGACGATGATTCCGACATCTCCGCGCTGATCAATCGCCTGACCGCCGAGGTCAACCAGATCGCGGTCGACAAGACCAAGGCGATCCAGCAGATCACCAACCAGATGAAGATGCTGGCGCTGAACGCGCTGATCGAAAGCTCACGCGCCGGCGCGCAAGGCGCGGGCTTCGCGGTGGTCGCGCAGGAGGTGCGCGGCGTCGGCCAGCAGGTCGAGACCATCGCGCGCGAACTCGAAACCCAGTTGACCAAGCGAACCGGCGATCTCGTCTCATCGATCGACCGCATGAGCCAGCGTTCGCGCGGCGAGCGCATGGTCGACCTGTCGCTCAATGCGGTCGAGCTGATCGACCGCAATCTCTATGAGCGCACCTGCGACGTGCGCTGGTGGGCGACCGATTCCGCGGTGGTCGATTGTGCGGCCTCGCCGGCTCCCGCAGCCGTCACCTTTGCCTCGCAGCGCCTCGGCGTCATCCTCGGCGCCTACACCGTCTATCTCGACCTCTGGCTCTGCGACCTCGACGGCAACGTCATCGCCAACGGCCGCGCCGACCGCTTCCGCGTCGTCGGCCAGAACGTCGCCCACACCAAATGGTTTCGCGAGGCTAAGACCTTGCGTTCCGGGGACGACTATGTCGCCGGCGACGTCGAGAACCAGCAATTGCTCGGCAACGCGCAGGTCGCTACCTATTGCGCCAGCGTGCGCGCCGGCGGCCAGGCCAACGGCGCACCGATCGGCGTGCTCGCCATCCATTTCGACTGGGAGCCGCAGGCCCGCGCGATCGTGCAAGGCGTTCGCGTCGGCGACAGCGACAAGGCCCGCGTACTGCTGGTCGACTCGAACTATCGCGTGATCGCGGCCTCCGACGGCCAGGGCATTCTCAGCGAGCGCATCTCGCTGTCGCTCAACGGCCAGCGCTCCGGCTTCTACCAGGACCGCTCCGGCACGCTGGTCGCATTCCATGCCACGCCCGGCTACGAGACCTACCGCGGGCTCGGCTGGTATGGCGTGATCGTCTGCGGGGCCTGAGGCGAGAGCCGCCCCATAAAATCCGGGCGGAGAGCCGTCCGATCAAACAAGCGCGAAAACAACCCCATGCACAGTAGACGGCAGGTTGTTTTCATTGGCGTTTTTTGCCCCGCCCGATCATTTGACTCGTCGGGCAAGTCGCTCGGCTTTCGCAGCTGACCGCTCGATATGGGGAATGATCCCTGACCGATTGCTGTCACATCACGATACAACGTCTTGAGCATTTTTCGGCAACGGAGGCCCGTTCCCGGCAAGAGCCTGCCGCATTGCTCCGGTAGAATAGGGCCGCATCAGGCGAGCGCGGGGTGCGGCGCCCCGACGTTCGCAACATGCCGCGGAGATAGACCATGAAGATCGTCGTGATCGGCGGGACAGGATTGATCGGGTCCAAGCTTGTGACGAAGCTCAAGAGCCACGGCCACGAAGCGGTGCCCGCCTCGCCGAAATCGGGCGTGAATGCCGTGACCGGAGAAGGTCTCGCAGCCGAGCTGGCGGGCGCGGATGTCGTCGTCGACGTCGCCAACGCACCGTCCTGGGAGCCCGCCGCCGTGCTCGATTTCTTCCAGCGATCGAGTACAAATCTCGTCGCGGCCGAGGCCGCGGCGGCCGTGAAGCATCACGTCGCGCTGTCGATCGTGGGGACCGAACGGTCGCCGGACAATTCCTACTTTCGCGCCAAGCTCGCGCAGGAGACCATCATAAAATCCTCCGAGGTCCCCTACTCGATCGTGCGCGCCACCCAGTTCTTCGAATTCCTCGGCGCCATCGCCGAGACGGGCGTCATTGGAGGCAAGATCGTCGTTCCTTCCGCACTGTTTCAGCCGATCGCGGCCGACGACGTCGCCGATCGACTTGCCGAGGTCGCCATGGGCCAGCCGCTCAACGGCACGATCGATATCGCAGGGCCCGAGAAGGCGCCCTTCAACGAATTCATCGCACGCCGTCTGAAGGCGTCCGGCGACGCCCGTCCGGTGGTGGCAGACCCGAAGGCGCCGTATTACGGCGCTCCCATCGACGACACCTCGCTGAACCCGCTCGGCGAGGCCCGGCTCGGCAAGACACCGCTCGCCACATGGCTCGCGAACCTCTGAGGAGATCCTACGCGCAGGTTACTGATCGCGGCGGCGGACTCTGCAGCATCTGTGGTGATGGCCCACGCGGCCGAGACGCTGCACCATTGTCAGGCTGTTGCGATGTCGTCCCTGGTCGTCTGCCATGTTGCAAGTCCCAGGGTTTGGGACGGACGCTCACCGAACATCGCCAGATAGTACTGCGAGAACCGCCCGAGTTCGTAGAAGCCGTGCTGCATGGCGACGGCCGCCACGGTGGTCGAGCCCGGAGCGCTCTCCTGCAGAATGGAATGAACCGCGCAGAGCCGCTTGTGTCGCAGGAAGCCGACCGGGCCGAGGCCGAACACCTCCTGAAATGCACGATGCAGCGTGCGCCGCGATATGCCCAGCGCCGCGCAGATTTCCGAAACATGCACCGGACGGGCGCCGACCTCGTCGAGATACTCCTCGACCCTGCGGATCAGCCGCCTCGCGGAAGGCAGCCAGCCATTGTCGTCGGGCGGCAGGGACGACATGACGTTGGCAGCCATGCATTCGACGATCGATCGCTTCCAGAAGTCGGCCGTCGACGGGGTCAATCCGTATTTGTTGTCACGCAGATGCGACAAGATCCGGACCAGGCGGCGCGAGGAGATCGCGCCGTTGTCGGGGTCCGCACGGAAATGGCCGCGGCTGCGCCATGTATCGGGATCGCTGAGACGCGCCTCGCCGCCAAACAGGGACGTGACGTCGTTGAGGTCGAAGCGCATCGCGGCGTAAGCGGACGCGCCGTGAAAGACGCCATCATGATCGAGCAGCGGCGGAATCACGAGCACGTCGTTGAGCTGCATGTCGAACGACCAGTGGGCGACGCGCTCTTCGGCCGCCAGCAACATTCCGACGATCAACTTGTCGTCGCGGGAGCTGCGCTGCGTGCGCATGCCGACGTTGAATGCGCCGATGCTGAGCGAGAAATCGCCGATACCGACATGTGACAATTTCCCCGCAGCCGTCCGCGCCCAAGCTGCATCACGTCGACATGCGAGCCGTGAACTGCCTGATGAAGGCCTTCGAAGCCGTCGAGCTTGCGCGAGATCGACCAGAAGAAACTGCCCCATGGACTTACCTTGTTACTCAAGCGCGACAATTCTGCGGCAGCCAAAGGCACAATGCCACTACAACGCGAGGTGGGTGCGATCGGGTGACTTCGCGTTTTGAAGCAAATCATCGCCGAATTTGATGCAAGATATCCGGCTGAAAAGGCTTGGCGTTTGCGGGATTGGAGACATGGGTCGTTAAGTCTCACCAGCTGCTCGCAAGTGCTGGCACAAACTGCACATCACAACCGTCCAATCTTCGGATACCTTTTTCAACCTCAGCGATATCAGGCGGAAGCGCTCTGCGGATGGCAGAGCGTGCGCGGCAGGTGTTTGCCGCGTGCTCATACACCTGCGCGCCAAAGGGAAGAGATGCTGACGCAATGCGTGTCTTCATCTGTCTCCCAAGCGCCAAAAAGAGGGGCCAGGCAATGCGTCCAACGTATCAGGAACTGTGCCGCGCTCGGCGTCCAATGACGTCTGCGCCGTAGCGTCAGGTGGAATTCGCGTATCGGAGTTTCCATCATGCTGCGGGCTGACCTCGATCACTGCGAGTGGGTGCCGGATGATGTGAGGACCGGCGAGATGGTCTTCATTCCCGGCGGGACCTTCCGCATGGGATCCGATCATCATTACCCCGAGGAGGCGCCGAGCCATCGGGTCTCCGTCGACGGCTTCTGGATCGACCGTACACCGGTCACCAACCGGCAGTTCAAGCAATTCGTGAATGCGACCGGCCATGTCACCGAGGCGCAGGTCGTTCCCGATCCCAAGGACTATCCCGGCGCGCTGAAGGAAATGCTCTACGCGGGGTCGCTGGTGTTCGCGCCGTTGCCTCGGATCACCGATCCCACCGACTGGAGCCAGTGGTGGTCGTTCATGCGCGGCGCCAACTGGCGGCATCCCTACGGTCCCGGCAGCAACATCAAGGACCTCGACGACCATCCCGTCGTGCACGTCTCCCATAGCGACGCGCTCGCCTATGCAAGCTGGGCCGGCAAGGACCTGCCGACCGAAGCCGAATGGGAATTCGCCGCGCGTGGCGGCCTCGACGGCGAGGAGTTCGCCTGGGGCGATGCACTGATGCCGGGCGGCAAGCACATGGCCAACATCTGGCAGGGCAAATTTCCCGTCCAGAATCTCGGCGAGGATGGGTTCGAGCGTACCTCGCCGGTGATGGCCTTCCCGCCAAACGGCTACGGCCTCTACGACATGATCGGCAATGTCTGGGAGTGGACCTCCGACTGGTGGTCGGCAAAGCACGCCGCCGAGGCCGCGAAGCCGTGCTGCATCCCGACCAATCCGCGCGGCGGTCGCGAGGAGGCAAGCTACGACCCTGCCCTGCCCGACATCCGGATTCCCCGCAAGGTGCTCAAAGGCGGCTCGCATCTCTGCGCGCCGAACTATTGCCGCCGCTACCGACCCGCTGCGCGCCACGCCGAGCCGGTCGATACCTCGACCAGCCATGTCGGCTTCCGCTGCGTGACGCGAATGCCGCTCGCAATCGAACGAGAACAAGAAGGACGTGCTGCAACCTAGGGAGCGTCGAATGAGTGGCGAGCGTGAGAACAAGAACAACCAGTCGTCGGCAGACAAGTCGATTGATCGCAGAAATCTCCTACTGGGTACGTCATCCATCGTCGCTGCGGCGACCTTTACTTCACAGGCACTGGCGCAAGCACAGAAGGCTGCGCCAGCCCCCGCAGCAAGTTCGACGCCCTCAGGCCGCAAGCCCAACATCCTGGTCATCTTCGGCGATGACATCGGGCAGACCAACATCAGCGCCTATTCGTTCGGCGTGGTGGGGTACAAGACGCCGAACATCGACCGTATCGCCCGCGAAGGCATGATGTTCACGGACTATTATGCCGAGAACAGCTGCACCGCGGGGCGATCGACGTTCATCACCGGTCAAGCATGCTTGCGGACCGGCCTTTCCAAGGTCGGTGCGCCCGGCGCTCCGGTCGGGCTTCAGAAGGTCGACATCACCATTGCCGAAGCGCTCAAGCCGCTGGGTTATGCGACGGGACAGTTCGGCAAGAACCACCTCGGCGATCTCGACGAATATCTACCGACCAATCACGGCTTCGATGAGTTCTTCGGCAATCTGTATCATCTCAATGCCGAAGAAGAGCCGGAGCAGCCTTTCTGGCCGAAGGACGATCAAGCGTTTCTCAAGGCCTATCATCCACGCGGCGTCATCCGTAGCGTTGCCGGCGGCAAGATCGAGGACACGGGGCCGCTGAACAGGAAGCGGATGGAGACGATCGACGACGAGACCACGGCCGCTGCGATCGAATTCATGAAACGGCAGGTGCAGGCCAACAAGCCCTTCTTCACCTGGATGAACGCGACGCGTATGCATGCGTTCACACATGTCCGCGAGTCGATGCGCGGACAGAGCGGCATGGTGGGCAATGAATACGCGGACGGCATGCTGGAGCATGACGGAGATGTCGGCAAGCTCCTGACAGCGCTCGACGAGCTCGGCATCGCCGACAACACCATTGTCGTCTACACCACCGATAACGGCCCCAATCAATGGTCGTGGCCGGATGCCGCCACGACACCGTTTCGCAGCGAGAAGGACACCAATTGGGAAGGTGCCTTCCGTGTCCCCGCGATGGTGCGTTGGCCGGGCAAGATCAAGGCAGGTGAAGTTTCAAACCAGATCTTCTCCGGTCTCGATTGGTTCCCGACGCTTCTCGCCGCCGCCGGCGATGCCGATATCAAGGAACGATTGCTCAAGGGCTGGCAGCCAGCCGGCAATCCGACCACTTTCAGGAACCATCTCGACGGCTACAACCAACTGGACTACCTGACCGGAAAATCGTCCAAGAGCGCACGCTCCGAGTTCTACTACTTCAACGACGATGGCGATCTGGTGGCCATGCGCTACGACGATTGGAAGATCGTCTTCGCCGAGCAACGGCGGCCGGGCGGAATGGTGGTGTGGGCGAATCCCTTCACGACGTTGAGGGTGCCGAAGATATTCAATCTCCGGATGGATCCGTATGAGCGCGCGGATATCGTCTCCGACCAATATTACGATTTCCTCGCCAGGAACGACTACATGATGGTGAAGGGGCAATTGAAGGCTGCGGCCTTTCTGCAGACGTTCGCCGCGTATCCGCCGAGTCAGCGCCCAGCAAGCTTCAACGTCGAGGGCGTTCGCAAGGAGGTGAACAAGGCGATCGACAAGTCCTTCAGGGATCGCGGCATCGAGAAGTAGCTCCGACATCGCCGCCGGCCGCCATCATGCCGGCCGGCGTTCCGCCTGACGAGCTGCCGGCCCCCACACCCGGCAAGCAGAGTTTCGGGATGCGAAAGGAAATGTATCAGCTCCTCCACCGTTGTGCGCTGACCTTGCTCATTGCGGGATCGCTTTGCGGTGCAATGAGCCGAACCACCCGTGGCCAGTCAGATCCGCTGCCATCCTGGAACGATGGCGCGGCGAAGACGGCGATCACCGGGTTCGTCGCGGGAGTGACCAAAGACGGCGGCGCGGACTTCGTTCCGCCGGCGGAGCGCATCGCCGTGTTCGACAATGACGGCACGCTGTGGTGCGAGCAGCCGGCTTATTTCCAGTTCGCCTTCGGCCTGGACAGCGTCAAGGCGATGGCGGCTACACACCCTGAATGGAAGCAGCAACAGCCGTTCAAGGCGTTCCTCGCCGGCGACAAGCAAGCCCTTGCCGCACAAGGACAGCAGGCCCTGCTGACGCTCGTCGCCGCCGCCCATAGCGGCATGACGACGAGACGCCTACGCAGCCTCGGTCGCCGACTGGCTGGCCCGCGCGCAGCACCCACGTTTCAATCGCCCCTACAACGAGCTCGTCTACCAGCCGATGGTGGAACTGCTCGCCTACCTGCGCTCGAACGGCTTCAAGACTTTCATCGTCTCCGGCGGCGGCGTCGAGTTCATGCGGGTGTGGGCCGACAAAGCTTACGGCATTCCGCCCGAACAGGTGGTCGGCTCATCCGGCATGACGCAATTCAAGATCGACATCGACGGCAAACCCATCCTGATGAAGCTGCCCAAGGTCGAGTTCATCGACGACGGCCCCGGCAAGCCGTCGGGCATCAATCGCTTCATCGGCCGCCGCCCGGTCCTCGCCTTCGGCAATTCGGATGGCGACCACCAGATGCTGCAATGGACGGCGGCCGGCTCTGGCCCGCGCTTTCTCGGCATCGTCCATCACACCGATGCTGCCCGCGAATACGCCTACGACCGCCAGTCCAAGATCGGAAAGCTCGACAAGGCCTGGGACGAGGCAGTTCAGCGCGGCTGGACCGTGGTGGATATGGCGAAAGACTGGAAGACGGTATTCGCGTTCGAAAGCGGCAAGGCAGGAGCTTCGCAATGACAAGCACATCGCGGCACGGGACGTCATCAGCCAAAACACAACAAGGGAGGAATGAAGATGTCTGAACGCATGAGCGCATTTCGGTTGACGGGCTGCCTGCTGGCACTGGCAACCGCGGTTTCTCTTCCGGTCGGTATGGTGTCCGCGGCGCCGCTCCAACCGAGGGCAATCCAGCAAAACGCGATTGGATCGTCCGATCTCATCGAGATCCGGGCCGCCGGTCGCCGTGGCGGCGCCGCTGTGGGGCCGCGCGGGGGTGCCGTGGTCCATCGCGGCGGCGCCGTCGTCGGACCGCGGGGCGCGGCCTATCGCGGCGGCACCGCAGTGGTCGGACCGCGCGGCAACGTTGCGGTTCGCCGCACCACGGCCGTGGCCGGGCGCGGCGCATGGGCGCGGCCCGGCCATTATTACTGGCCGAGAGGCGGCGCAATCGCCGCCGGTGCGGCGATCGGATTTGTCGCCGCCGCAACGGCCGCCAGTTGGGCGGGCGCGGCACCCGCCCCCGGCATGTGCTGGTACTACACCGATCCATCCAGGACGCAGGGCTTCTGGGACTACTGCCCGTAACGATGCGATGAACATGGAGACGCGATATGACGGGACACATTCGCCAAGGCGGACTCGCGATTGCGCTGGCGGTGACGGGCCTTGCCGCCCAGCCTGCCCTTGCCGATTCCGGCGGTGTCAGCTTCTGGCTTCCGGGCATCTTCGGCAGCCTTGCCGCCGTGCCGGTGACGCCCGGATGGGCCTATTCGACGATCTACCTTCATCTGCAGGAGAAGGCCGGCGGCGGCCAGAACTTCGTCACCAGCGGCGGCATACCTGGGGCCGTGACCGCCGGCCTCAACGCACATGCCGATGCGCTGGTCATGGGGATCACCTACACCTCGCCGATGCCGGTGCTTGGGGGCCAGGCCGCCTTCACTTTGCTCACCGCGCCCGGGAATATCGGCGTCGGCATCGACGCAACGCTGACCGGTCCCCGCGGCAACGCGATCTCCGGGACAGCCACCGACAACCGGACCACGCTGACCGACGTGTTCTACCAGGGCACGCTGAAATGGAATCAGGGCGTCCACAACGAACTGGTCTACATCACCGGCAACATCCCCAGCGGCACCTATGACTCCACCCGGCTCGCAAATCTGAGTTTCGGCTTCCCCGCGATCGACGCCGGCGCCGGCTACACCTATCTCGATCCTAAGACGGGGCATGAATTCTCGATCGTCGGCGGGCTCACCTACAGTTTCATGAACGGCGCTCTTCAGTACCAGAACGGCATCGACTTTCATGTCGACTGGGCCGCCTCGCAGTTCGTGAGCAAGAACGTCCATATCGGCATCGCCGGCTATTTCTTCCAGCAGCTCACCGACGACAGCGGTCCCGGCGCCAAGCTCGGGGGATTCAGGGGGCAGTCGGTCGGCATCGGTCCGCAGATCGGGTTCATGATCCCGATGTCCGATGGCTATCAGGGCTACCTCAATGTCCGCGGCTACAAGGATCTGGAGGTCGAGAATCGGCCGAAGAGCTGGTCGACCTGGGTCACCTTCTCGGTGTCGCCGGCGGCGTCGGCGCCCGCCGCAGCCAAACCCATCGTTCGCAAGTACTGAGAAGGCCTCAAGCAACTCCGATGACCGGAGACCGGACCAGCAAGCGCGAATTCCGTATCGGCTTCCAGACATCGATCATCACGGTGTTCGTTGGCGCGGTCCTGCTCGTGGGCCTGACGCTGGTCTATCTCAGTTTCGAGCGCGTGACTGTCATCACCAAGGCGGCGGCCTCCAGCTTCATCGAGAAGGTCGCCCAGCTCGGCGCCGATCATGTCGACGAGCAGTTCAAGAATGTCCGCGACAATCTCGACATCCTGTCCGCCCTGCCGCCGATCCAGGAAGCCGACATCGCCGACAATTCGCGGCTCTACAGCCTGATGGCGGCGATGCTGCGCAACAACCCGCAGCTGTTCAATCTCTATGTGGGCTACGAGGACGGCTCGTTCATCGAGATGGACGTGATCGACCGCGCCAAGCCGGCCTTCCGGGCTAGTCTGAATGTGGATCAGGATGCGGCTTTCCGGCTGGTCCTGATCTCACGCACGGCCGGTGCTGCGCCGGTCACGCAGTATCTCTCCGAGAACCTGATCCAGGTCGCGGAGGTCCCCGGCCCTACCGGCTACGATCCGCGACAGCGGCCCTGGTATGTCGAGGCGTTCAGGAACGACAAGACGCTGCTGACGGGTCCCTACATCTTCTACGCCACGGGCGAGCCGGGCTACACCCTGCGGATCCCGCTGAAGGAAGGACGCCGCGGCGTCGTCGCAGGCGACGTTCTGCTGAACCGGTTCGAGGCCATGCTTGCGCAACAGAAATTGGGGCCATCGGGGCTCGCCTTCCTTTTCGATGATGCCGAGCGCATCGTCGGCCACCCTGAGATGAACCGGCTGATGGCGGAGGTCCCGGAACGGCAGGACGACCTGCCACAACTCGGCGCGCTCAAATTGCCCGAGCTGGCGCCGATCATCCGGTCCTGGCGGGACGACGGTCCGGCCCAGCAATTCTTCGCCGACGCAGCGGGGCGGACCTACGTGGCAGCGGTCCACCGGCTCGATACGACCGGCTCGGCCAACGTCCGCCTGGCGATGATCGCACCGCTCGATGAATTCTATGCCCAGATCATCAACGAACGCCGCACCCTGTTCGCGCTCGCGCTCGGCTTCGTCGGCGCCACGCTTCCGTTCGCATTCTGGCTGGGATCCCTGATGGCGCGCCCTCTGCGCAAGCTGGTCGAAGAGACCGACGCGATCCAGCGGTTCGAGATCGCGGAGCGGCCGCGAGATCCACTCTGCGATCTCCGAGATCGAGGAGCTCGGCCGCTCGGTGTTCACCATGCGCAGCGTCGTGCGCAGCTTCGCAAGCTTCATTCCCCGCCAGATCGTGCGGCAGCTGATCGAAACCGGCGCTTCGCTTGGCCTCGGCGGCTCCAGGCGTGAAGTCACCGTGCTGTTCACCGACGTCGCCGACTTCACCGCCAAGACCGAGCGCGCCGACCCCTCGCAGGTGATGATTTTCACCTCACGCTACTTTGCCGCACTTTCGGACGAGATCATGCGGCACCAGGGCACGATCGACAAATACATCGGCGACGCCGTGATGGCATTCTGGAATGCGCCTGCGGATGATCCTGATCATACCGTCAATGCCTGCCGCGCCATCCTAGCATGTCTTGCGGCAAATGATGCACTCAACACCGAATTTCGCCGCGAGGGCTGGCCGCCCTACGACACCCGGTTCGGCCTGCACGTCGGCGACGCAGTGGTGGGAAATATCGGCTCCAGCGACCGCATGAACTACACGGCGCTCGGCGCCACCATCAATCTGGCGTCGCGGCTCGAAGGCCTGAACAAGAACTACGGCACGCGCGTGCTGGTCAGCGCAGCCGTCCGTGCGCGCGCCGGCCATGCGTTCCTGTTTCGCAGCGTCGACAGCATCCGGCCGAAAGGATTCGCCGACGCGATCGAGGTCAGCGAGTTGCGCGGTGAGCTCGCCCATGCGCACGAGGCCGACATTGCGATGTGCCGGCGCTGGGACGAGATATTCGCCTCGATCGTGCGGGACGGCGCGTCCGAGACGACCCTGGTCCGGCTCTCCGGCTTCCTGCACGACTATCCCGGCGACAGCATTGCGCAGTTTCATGCGCAGAGGTTTCGCACCGCGTCCCAGAATGCGGGCGCGGCGGCATGAGTCCCCTCCCCGCCAGCCGCCGCCAATTGTTGCGATGCGGCGCGGCGCTGGCTGCAGCCTCGTTGCTCGGCGCGCCCGCAATCGCGCAGGCCCGCACCAAAGTCCGGCTCGGCTATCTGCACGTGGTCGCGGTGGACGGGCACATCTGGACCGGCCTCGATCGCGGCTCGTTCGACCGCGAAGGGATTGATTTCGTGCTGCATGAGTTCAATACCGGGCCCGAGATCTTCGAGGCGATGGCAAGGGGCGAGCTCGATGTGCTCTCGGCAGGCGCCGTCATATCCAGCTATCTGGCACTCGGCCGCGGCCGCGGCTTTCTCGTCAACGACATCGAAATCGCGACGGCCCAATTGTGGACCCGGCCGGCGCTCGGAGTGAACCGGGTCGCCGATCTCAAGGGAAAGCGGATCGCGACGACCATGAAGACCACGGCGCACATTTTCCTCGACCGGGCGCTGCGGGCCAACAACATCAATCCGTCCGAGGTCGAGATCGTCAATTCGAGCATGCCGGACGCCGTCAAGGCGTTCATCACCGGCGACGTTGCGGCCGTCGCGCTCTGGGTGCCGTTCAACATCGCCGTCCGCGAAGCGCTGCCGGACGCCGTGAAGCTGGTGGACGCCTCCGCGTTCTATCCGCAATCCGCCGTGCTTGGCGGCTGGGCTGCGCGGACGGACTATCATGCCGGCAACAGGGACGTGTTGAAACGAATCGTGCGCGCCTGGGCGGATGCGAACGACTACATGCTCCGCAACCCGGCGGCTGTGGAGGCGCTGCAGGCTCACTACAATACGTCACGGCCCGCCGACATCGCCGAGGCCTTCAAGGCGCAGAAGCTGTATTCCTCGCGCGAGTGGAAACGGCTCTATGCCGACGGAACGGTCGTGAAATGGCTGCAGCAGGTCAGTGACTTTTTCATGACGGATGCCGGCGTCACCGGCGCGGAGCGCGCGTCGGATTATTTCGATACACAGCTCTATCTTTCGGCGGTTGGCTAAAGCCATTCCGCAGCTCGGAACGCGGCGTCGACTTGAACGATCGTCCGCAAACCAATTCCACTTGCGAGCCTGCCCGAACCGGCGCAGCATCCGTTGCCGGCCTCAGGCCGAACATCACGCGCGAAAAATCGTGCGGATCAAAACAGAAACTGGAGGAAACCAATGACACCCAACGTCTCCCGCCGGTCCCTGCTCTCCTTCGGCGCCGGCCTTGGCGCCAGCGCATTGCTCGGCGGCAGTGCGCTCGCACGCGCGCCCAAGCTCGGCACCCAGACGCCCTACTGGCACCGCTTCACGCTCGGCGATGCCGAAGTGACCGTCGTCTCCGACGGACCGCTGCCGCTCGGCGATCCCTCCGGGACCTTCACCGGCGTTCCCAAGGAGGAGGTGAAGAAGATGCTGGCCGACAATTTCCTGTCGCCGGACAATGTCGTGCTCGAGCAGAACTCGCCGATCGTGAACACCGGCGACAAGCTCATCCTGTTCGATACCGGCATGGGTAGCTCGAAAATGTTCGGCGCCACCACCGGGCGGCAACAGAAGAGCATGATGGAGGCCGGCATCAAGCCTGCCGACATCGATGCCGTGGTCTGCTCGCATGCCCATATCGACCACATCGGCGGCATCGTGGATGCCGACAACAAGCCGTTGTTTCCGAACGCGCAGATCTACATCTCCCAGACCGATTTCGACTTCTGGACCGATGAAGGCAAGCTGGGGAGCCCGGCGAAGGACTTCGTCGTGCACGCCCGCAAGAACCTGCTGCCGGTCCGCGACCGCATCGTGTTCTTCAAGGACGGCCAGGAATTCCTGCCCGGCATTCAGGCGATCTCCGCGCCCGGCCATACCGTCGGTCACTCCATTTTCATGGTCTCCTCGGCCGGCAAGTCCTTCGCGTTCCTCGGCGACCTCTCGCACCATTCGGTGCTGCTGCTGGAGCGGCCACGGATGGAGTTCTCCTACGACACCGACCCGAAGCAGGCGGCCGAGTCGCGCGTCAAGCTCCTCACCATGCTTGCGGCCAACAGGATCCCCGTGATGTCCTATCACTTCGCCTGGCCGGGCTACGGCCACGTCGCCAAGGCCGGCGACGGCTTCCGCTACTATGCCGAGCCGATGCAGATGAATTTGTAGCTCGTCGGACCGGATCCGGGTGGCGCATGCGCCGCCCGGCTTCGGCGATGCTCGCTACTCCGCGGGTTCCGCGACCGCGCGAGGCTGCGAGGCGACCGTGTCCGCCCGAGCGCCGGGGAATATCCGGCGGACCAGGACGAACAGCGCCGGCACGAAGAAGATGCCGAGACTGGTCGCCGCGATCATGCCGCCGGCGACTCCGATGCCGACCGCATTCTGGCTGGCGGAGCCCGCGCCGGTCGCCACCGCCAGCGGCAGAACGCCGAGGATGAAGGCGAGCGACGTCATCAGGATCGGGCGAAGGCGCTGACGCGCCGCGTGCAGGGTCGCATCGACGAGGCTGCGGCCGGCGGCGATCTGCTCCAACGCGAACTCGACGATCAGAATCGCGTTCTTCGAGGCGAGGCCGATCGTCGTGAGCAGGCCGACCTGGAAATAGACGTCGTTGGCCTGATTGAAGAGCGTCGCGCCAACCAGCGCGCCGAGCACGCCGATCAGCACCGTCAGCATCACCGCGAACGGCACCGACCAGCTCTCGTAGAGCGCGGCGAGGCTGAGGAAAACGATCAGCAGCGAGATCGAATAGAGATACAGCGTCTGGCTGCCGGTCAGCCGCTCCTGGAACGACAACCCGGTCCATTCGTGGCCGTAGCCCTTGGGCAGCTTCGCCATCTGCTCTTCCACCGCCTGCATGGCCACGCCCGAGCTGATGCCCTGCGCCGCCTGCCCCTGAAGCTCGACGGCGGCAACGCCGTTGTAGCGCTCGAGCCGCGGTGAACCGAAGCTCCAGCGATTGGTGGCCAGCGCGGAGAACGGCACCATGGAGCCCGAGGCGTTGCGCACATACCAGCGGCCGATGTCACTGGTATCCATGCGGAACGGCGCATCGCTCTGGACATAGACCTGCTTGACGCGCCCGCGGTCGATGAAGTCGTTGACATAGGCCCCGCCCCAGGCCGCCGACAGCGTGGTGTTGAGATCGCTGAGGTTCACGCCGAGCGCCGTGGCCTTGGCCTGGTCGACGTCGAGGTTGAATTGCGGCGTGTCGTCCTGGCCGTTCGGCCGCGCCTGCGCCACGCGCTTGTCGGCCGCGAGTTGGCCGAGCAACTGGTTGCGCGCCTGGATCAGCGCCTCATGCCCCTGCCCGCCGGTGTCCTGGAGATAGACGTCGAAACCGCCGGCATTGCCGAAGCCGGGAATCGAGGGCGGCAGAACCGCAAACACCATCGCGTCGCGGATTTTTGCGAACGCTCCCATGGCGCGGCCGACCACGGCCTGCGCCGAAGCCGCCGCGTCCTTGCGTTCGTCGAACGGCTTCAGGTTGACGAAGGCAAGGCCAACGTTCTGGCCCTGGCCTGAAAAGCTGTAGCCGCTGACCGCGAAAACGCCCTGCACGGCGTCCTTCTCGTGGTCGAGATACTGTCGCTCGACCTGCTTGATGACATCGAGCGTGCGGGTGGCGGTTGCGCCGACCGGAAGCTGGATCAGGGTGATAACCGTCCCCTGATCCTCTTCGGGCAGGAACGAGCTCGGCAGCCGCTGGAACAGGAACACCATGCTGGCGACAATGGCCGCGAAGGCGATGATCACTGCCGTGATCCGTTTGATCGCGGCGCCCGCGGTGCGCTGATAGCCATCGGCCATGCGGTCGAAGCCGCGGTTGAACAGCCCGAAGAAGCCGCGCTGCGCACCGTGATCCCCAGGCGGCTTCAGGATCGTGGCGCACAAGGCCGGCGTCAGCACCAGCGCCACCAGCACCGACAGCAGCATCGCCGTGACGATGGTGAGCGCGAACTGCCGGTAGATGATCCCGACCGAACCGTTGAAGAACGCCATCGGGATGAACACGGCCGAGAGAACGACGCCGATGCCGACCAGCGCGCCGGTGATCTCGCGCATCGATTTCTCGGTCGCCTCGCGCGGGCCGAGTTTCTCCTCGGCCATGACGCGCTCGACATTCTCGACCACGACGATGGCATCGTCGACCAGGAGGCCGATCGCCAGCACCATCGCAAACATCGTCAGCGTGTTGATCGAATAGCCGGCGAGCGAGAGCACGCCGAACGTCCCCAGCAGCACCACCGGCACCGCGATGGTCGGGATGATGGTCGCCCGCCAGCTCTGCAGGAACACGAACATCACGACGAAGACGAGCGCGATCGCCTCGAACAGCGTGTGCACGACCTTCTCGATCGACAGCTTCACGAACGGCGTGGTGTCGTAGGGGTAGATGACGCGAAGCCCCTCCGGCATGGTCGCCGTGAGCTGGGCGATGCGCGCCTTCACCGCTTCGGAGGTCGCGACCGCGTTGGCCCCGGTGGCAAGGCTGATGCCCATACCTGCGGCGGGCTTGCCGTTGTAACGCGCGACGGAATCGTAGGACTTCGAGCCGAGTTCGACACGCGCGACGTCGCCGATGCGGACCGTCTGTCCGGTCGATGCGGTGCGGAGGATGATGTCCTTGAACTGCTCGACAGTCTGAAGACGGCTCTGCGACGTGATGGTGGCATTGAGCTGCTGGCCGCCGACGGCCGGCAGGCCGCCGAGCTGACCGGCCGTGACCTGGGTGTTCTGGGCCTGGATCGCCGTGGTGACGTCGCCCGGCATCAGATTGTATTTGGCCAGCTTGTCGGGATCGAGCCAGATCCGCATCGCGTATTCAGCGCCGAACAGTTGCACCTGGCCGACGCCCGCAATGCGGCTGATGGGGTCGTTGATCGAGGACGCGACATAGTCGGCGATATCGCTGGCGCTGAGCCTGCCGTCCTCGGAGACGAAGCCGAGCACCATCAGAAAGCTCGACGACGACTTCACGACCTTGATGCCCTGCAACTGCACCACCTGCGGCAGCAAGGGGGTGGCGAGCTGGAGCTTGTTCTGCACCTGCACCTGGGCGATGTCGGCGTCGGCATCGTTGGTGAAGGTCAACGAAATCGATACCGCGCCGGTCGAGGTGCTCGACGACGACATGTATTGCAGATTGTCCAGGCCGGTCATGTTCTGCTCGATGACCTTGGTCACCGAGTTCTCTGCGGTCTGGGCATTGGCGCCGGGATATGTCGCGGTGATCGTGACCACGGTCGGCGCGATCTGCGGATATTGCGCGATCGGCAGGCGCATGATCGCCAGCACGCCGCCCAGCATGATCAGGATGGCGATAACCCAGGCGAAGATCGGCCGCTTGATGAAGAAATGCGACATGGCTGTTATTGCTCCGCTGCGGGAGTCGCGGGCCGCGCATCGGCCTGCCGCGTCGGGTTCACCGTGAGGCCGGTCGCCGGATCGACCGCGACCTCGACGGTCTTCACGGCCGCGCCGGGACGCACCTTCTGCGTGCCATCGACGACCAGGCGATCGCCGGATTTGGCGCCTGACTGCACCAGCCAGTTGCCATCGACCTCCTCGCCGAGCTCCAGCGTTCGCTGCTCGATCTTGCCGTCCTTGTCGACGAACATCGCGACCGCCTGCCCGAGTGGATTGCGCGAGACAGCCCGCTGCGGCACCAGGATCGCGGCCGGATCGACGCCGGCAACCACGCGTGCGCGCACATACATGCCGGGCAGCAGCGCCCGCTCGGGATTGTCGAAGATCGCGCGCGAGGAGACCGAGCCGGTGTTCTCGTTGACGCTGGCATCGGTGAAACCGTACTTGCCCTTGTGGCCATAGGTCTTGCCGCTCTCCATCAGCAATTCGACCTGGACGCCCTCGGCCGGACGCTTCAGCTTTCCGCTCGCGATCTGGCTGCGCAGCCGCTCCATTTCCGAGGTCGACTGGTCGAGATCGACGTAGACAGGGTCGAGCTGCTGGATCGTTGTCATCGCGGTCGCCTGGCTCGCCGTGACCAGCGCGCCGGGCGTGATGGTCGACTTGCCGATCCGGCCCGAGATCGATGCGGTGACCTTGGTGCGGTCCAGCGAGATCGCGGCGGTGTCGCGGTTGGCCTGCGCCGCATGCAGGTCGGCCTCGCCCTGCTTGTAGGCGGCGACGGCATCGTCGACGTCCTGCTGGCTCGCCGCGTTGGTCTGGAGAAGCTGAGTCTTGCGCTGGGCCTTCAGCTTCACGCTGACGAGAGTTGCCTCCGCCTTCTGCACCGCCGCGTCGGTGCTCGCCAATGCCGCCTTGTACTGGACGGGATCGATCTCATAGAGCTGAGCGCCCTCCTTGACCTCGGTCCCTTCGACGAAATCGCGCTTGAGCAGGATGCCCGTGACCTGGGGACGCACCTCCGAGACCTGATAGGCAACGACGCGGCCCGGCAGGACCGTCGAGATCTTCGCCTCCTGCGGCTTCAACGTGACGACGCCGACTTCAGGCGCCATCTGTTGCGCGGCCGGCGCCTGGCTCTGCTCGCCGCAGGCCGCGAGCGACAGCAAGGCGAACAACGGAACAATGCGGACGACCGGGGCAAGCATCATGACAATCCATGGACGATTTGGCCAGCGCCGCCGAGGCGGCGATCTGGCAGGAAACATTCGGAAACTCTTCAGTTTCCTTTTGGAAACTTGGTAGTTTCCTTCCTTGAAGTCAAGTGATAGGCTGGAGGCAGAATTCCGGATCAAGCGGTCGTGATGCAGCGGATGTTTAACGGCAGGTTTACATGACGAGCCAATCCAGCAGTCGCAGGCGTACCGGCGGCAGCCCGCGTTCGGAGCGGGAGAGACGGGACCTCGACCTCCCTGCCCCGGATGCGCGCATGATGCAGTTGCTGGCGGCAGCGAAGGCCACCTTCACCAGCAAGGGTTTTGCCGCGACCACGATGGATGACATCGCCGGCGCAGCCGGGATGTCGAAGAAGACGCTCTACAAATTGTTCGAGAGCAAGACCGAGCTATTCCGGGCGATGCTGCTGCGCAGCCTGCCCGAGGCCCATTTCGCAAACCCGCCACTGACAGGTACGCCGCCGACGCAGCTTCGGACAGCGCTCCGGAGAATCGCGGACGTGGCGCTCGCGCCCAGCGAGATCGCGCTGCACCGGCTGATCATCGGTGAACGCCAGGCCTCACCGGACCTCGGCCGCATGTTCGCGGAGGTCATCATGGAGAGCGGCACCGACGACGTTGCAGGCCTGCTCGAAACTGTCAGGCTGGAACCGCGCCTCAAAGGCATGCCGCTCCGCGCCGTCGCCGAAATGCTGCTGGGAATGGTGTTCAGCCACGATCATTTCAGGCTGCTGGCCGACGACGGATTCCGCCTCAACCGCCGCCTGCTGGACAAGCGGATCGATCTTGCGATTGCGATGTTCTGTGCGCCTGAAGAGCCGGCCGGGAAGCCGCGGGCTCAGCGTGACCTCATACCGGATCGATCCCGGAGCTGAGCCGATTCAGCAGCCGAGCTTGTCGGCGATCCCGCCAAAATCCCTGGCGACGATGTCCCAATTGCCGGTGGCCTCGAAGTCCACCTTCTGCAACGGACCGTACTCGGTCGGCCGGGCCACGAAGGCGGTCTTCAGCCCGTTCTTCTGCGCCGCCGCGAGATCGCCATTGTGGGCGGCGACCATCATCACCTCTTCCGGCTTGAGGCACAGAAGACGCGCGGCGCCGAGATAGGTCTCGGGATCGGGCTTGTAGTGCTCGAACAGCTCGGCCGACATGATGAGGTCCCAGGGAAGGCCCGCGAATTTCGCCATGTTGGTGAGCAGCGCGACGTTGCCGTTCGACAGCGGCGCGATCACGAATTTCGTCTTGAGGCGCGTCAATCCGGCGACGCTGTCGGGCCACGGATGCAGACGGTGCCAGCCCTTGGTGAGGTGGTCGAGATCGGCGTCGGTCAGGCCCTTGATCTCGAACTGCGCGACCAGCTTTTCCAGCGAGCGACGATGCAGATCGTCGAGCATGACATAGCCGCGCTCGGGATGCTTGCGCACGTCGTCCATCGAGGCCATGTACATGCCGCGCCAGCCATCGACCAGGGCGGTCCAGTCCGCACTGATGCCGCGGCCCTTCGCCCACCACATGAAATCGGCAATCAGGCTGGTACGCCAGTCCACGACGGTACCGAACACGTCGAAGACGAGGGCTTTGACGGCGGTGAGATCGGATGTCGTGGTCATGCTTGGCTCCGCTGATTTTCCTGCGCCCGGTTGGCTCCGGTCGAGATCGAGAGCTTTAAAGCATGATCCCTTTTATGCAACAATAGCGCTAATCCGTGACGCCAAGCACGTCGAGGACGAGCGTGGTGAACGGTCTCAACCAGTCGGGGTGCAGCGCATCTGCCATGACCGTCGCCGTTGCATATATTTTGCTTGAGGATGCCCGCCTCCCCAATGAGGGGGCTTTGATCGAGACGCTGCGCGTTCGTCATCCCGGTCTGCGGTGGGACCGGTTCCCAGACGCAGCAAGCAACGACATCGACGGTCCAATGTTCATCCGCGTCGGTGATCACCTCATGACCATCCTCTTGATGCCCGCGCCCATGCCATACGATCAGCAGCTTTGGCAGCGCGCCTCATGGGTATGGCCCGAGTCCTTCGACGCCGCAGGCCGCCACCGCCGCGCACCTCGTCGTCTCGACGATGGGCTCTGCCGAAGACAACGCAGAAACCGAAGCGCTCGGGTTCGCTGAGAATTCGCGCCTCACGACGGCCTTTGTCGGCGCCGTGCTTGAAGTACTGCCCGGCTGTCTCGGCGTCGTCTGGGGCGGACAGGTCGCACGCTCGCCCGAAGAGTGGTTGAAGCAATCGCCACGCGCGTTCGATCCCTTTCCAGATCATCCATACGGTTTATGGATGGAAATCGTGCATTACGTGAGCGGCAAGACGATTGGGGCGTACACGTCCGGACTATCCGCATTCGTCGGACGAGAGATCGAATTCGAGGTGGACGGGCTTGACCAACGCGGCGTCACCGTTCGCGTCGCCAACGCTTCGTCCTATTTGATTGCAAATGGCCTCGACCAAAACTTCAAGAGCTGGAAGGCTTACAAGGACGACAATGAGAACGTCGGTGCCTTTCTAATACTCCACCGCAACTCGCGATTTGGAATAGGGCCAGTGGTTTCGTTCTCCTCTCTTCACGATCGAGCTGGAAGGCTCAAGACCTACCCGATCATTCCGGCCTCTATCGCGCGACATCACCCGCTTCTGATCATGTTGAGCCAGGTCGGGCTCTTCGATCCGACCAAGGCTGAAAATCAAATCGAACTACGACCAGATCACTACGTTTCTGAAGTTCGTCTCGATAGCCTGGATGATGGGCTCTCCGGCGAGCTGTCGAAAATTCTTGCAACCGACGGCTATGCCGAGGCAGACACGAACGCGCGACGCGCCCTCGCCCGCGGAGACATCGCATCCGCGAGGTCTTTTCTTCTGCCCTGGGCCGCGGACGTTGGACGGCTCCAACAGGCGGTCCAGCTCGCACTATTCCTGTGCGATGCCTTCATGTTCATGCCGGCGCCGCCTCGCAGCCCCTAGCAACGTGGGATGATGGGATCACCACTCAGGGGCCATCCGCGCGGACGTCCGGCTGCGTCAGCCGCACGACCGCATGCGGAAAGATAGAAGCGTCAGTCCAGATGAAACTTCGCGAGCTCGCGGTGCTCGGCCTTGATGTAGCGCACGGTGCCGGTGACGGAGCGCATCACCACCGTCTCGGTCTCGATCACGCCGTCCTTGCGGAACTTGACGCCCGACAGCAGCGAGCCCGTGGTGACGCCGGTGGCGGCGAACAGACAATCGCCGCGCGCCATGTCCTCGATGCCGTAGATCATCTTGGGATCGTTGACGCCCATCTTGGCGGCGCGCTCGATCTTCTCGCCGGAATCGAGGATCAGGCGGCACTGCATCTGGCCGCCGATGCAGCGCAGCGCCACCGCCGCAAGCACGCCTTCCGGCGCACCGCCGGTGCCGAGATACATGTCGACGCCGGTGTTGTCGGGGTCGGCGCAGTGGATCACGCCGGCGACGTCGCCGTCGGTGATGAGGCGCACGGCCGCGCCGGTCGAGCGCACGCTCTCGATGATGCTGGCATGGCGCGGACGGTCGAGCACGAGCACGGTGATGCCGTCAGGCTGGACACCCTTGGCCTTGGCGAGGCGGCGGACGTTTTCGGCCGGCGTCGCGTCGAGCTCGACGACGCCCTTGGCGTAGCCGGGGCCGATGGCGAGCTTCTGCATGTAGACGTCGGGCGCGTGCAACAGCGTGCCGCCGTCGGCCATCGCCATCGTGGCGATCGAGCCCGGCATGTTCTTGGCGCACAGCGTGGTGCCTTCGAGCGGGTCGACCGCGATGTCGACCTGCGGGCCGGCGTTCATGCCGACCTTCTCGCCGATGAAGAGCATCGGCGCCTCGTCGCGCTCGCCCTCGCCGATCACGATGGTGCCCTCGATCGGCAGCTTGTTGAGCTCGCGCCGCATCGCGTCCACCGCGGCCTGGTCGGCCGCCTTCTCATTGCCATGCCCGCGCAAGCGCGCCGATGACACCGCCGCCCGCTCCGTCACGCGCACGATCTCCAGCGTGAGGATGCGCTCGAGCAACGCTTGCGGCGGGACTGAAATATGGGTCGACATCGGCTAACTCCTTCGAAACGGTTTTGGACGGAAATCTCCGTCCGCATCAACTCGCGACACCTGCGGTTCGTTCGAACCGCAGCCTGCGCTTCACGCTCAGTTCTTCTCGATCCGGATCACCTGCGGCCGCCCGCTGATCACCTTGTCCTTCTGCACGGCAGCGAGCGCACGGCGCACGGCGTCCTCATGCGTGGCATAGGTGATCAGGATGACCGGCACCGGCACCGCCTTGCCGTCGGCGGGCGCAGCGCCGCCATTGGGATGACGCTGCACGATCGACTCGATCGAAATCTTCTGTTCTGCAAGCCGGGTGGCGATCGCGGCCGCCGTGCCCGGGAAATCGCGCGCCAAGAGGCGGATGTAGTAGCCGCCCTCGTGGCGCTCCATCGGCGCCTTTTTCGTGTCGCGAAGTTGCGCGATCGGCCGGCCGAACGGATTGGCACGGATGCCGCGCGCGACGTCGGCGATGTCGGCGACGACGGCCGATGCGGTCGCAGCGCCGCCGGCACCGGGGCCGACCAGCGTGATCGGCGGAATGCCTTCGCCATCGATCGTGACAGCATTGGTGACACCCATCACCTGCGCGATCGAGGAGGATTTGGGAACCATGGTCGGATGCACGCGCTGCTCGATGCCCTTGGCGGTGCGAACGGCAACGCCGAGCAGCTTGAGCCGGTAACCGAGTTCGTCGGCCGCGCGCAGGTCCTCCGGCGCGATGGATGAGATACCTTCGACATACACCGCGCTTTGAGCAACTTTCGTGCCGAAAGCGAGGCTGGCGAGGATCGCGAGCTTCTGCGCGGTATCGTGGCCGTCGACGTCGAAAGACGGGTTGGCCTCGGCATAGCCGAGCCGCTGCGCATCCTTGAGACATTCGGCGAAGGACAGGCCCTCCTGCTCCATCCGGGTCAGGATGTAATTGCAGGTGCCGTTGAGGATGCCATAGACGCGGTTGATGCCGGTTCCCGCGAGACCCTCGCGCAACGTCTTGATGACGGGGATCGCCGCGCCGACGGCTGCCTCGTAATTCAGCGCACCGCCGTGCTTTTCGGCGGCTTTCGCCAGCTTCAGGCCGTGCTTGGCGAGCAGCGCCTTGTTGGCGGTGACGACGGACTTGCCGGCGTTGAGCGCAGCTTCCACCGCGGACAGCGCGGGATCGCCGGCGCCGCCCATCAGCTCGACGAAGCAGTCGATGCCGGGATGCGTGGCCAGCGCCATCGGGTCTTTCGCCCATTCGACACCGCGCAGGTCGATGCTGCGCTTCTTCGCCTTGGAGCGCGCGGTGACGGCGACGACGCGAATGCCGCGGCCGCTGCGGCCCGCGAGCACGCGCGCCTGCGTTTCAATCAAACGGACAACTTCGGCGCCCACGGTGCCGAGCCCCGCTATGCCCACTTTCAGGGGTGCAACCATGATGCCTTGGAAAACCTGTCGAAGAGAACTCAACGCCGATTGGCGAGCGGAACCACGTTGTGCAACGTTTCGATGCCGCTTTCAAGGAAGCGGCGCACGCCGCGGGCGGCCTGCCTGATCCGTTGCTCGTTTTCCACCATGGCGATGCGGACATATCCTTCACCATGCTCGCCGAAGCCGACGCCGGGCGAGACCGCGACCCCGGATTTCTCCACCAGCAGGGTAGCGAACTGCATGCCGCCGACGCTGCGGAAGGCCTCCGGCAACGGCACCCAGGCAAACATCGAAGCCTCCGGCGGCGGAATCTCCCAGCCGGCGCGGCCGAACGATTCGACCAGCGCGTCTCGGCGCTTGCGATAGGTGTCGCGCATCTCCCTGATGCAATCGTCGGGGCCGTTCAGCGCGGCGGTCGCGGCAACCTGCACCGGCGTGAAGGCGCCGTAGTCGAGATAGGATTTGACGCGGGCAAGAGCTGCGATCACGCGCTCATTGCCGACCGCAAAGCCCATGCGCCAGCCGGCCATCGAATAGGTCTTCGACATCGAGGTGAACTCGACGGCGACGTCGATCGCGCCGGGCACCTGGAGCACCGAGGGCGGCGGGTTGCTCTCGTCGAAATAGACCTCGGCGTAAGCGAGGTCGGACAGGATCAGGATCTCGTGCTTCTTCGCGAAGGCGACGAGATCCTTGTAGAAGTCGAGGCTCGCGACATAGGCGGTCGGGTTCGAGGGATAGCAGACGACCAGCGCCAGCGGCTTCGGAATTGAATGGATGATGGCCCGCTCGGCCGCCTCGAAGAACTGCGGCGTCGGCTCCGACGGCACCGAGCGGATCACGCCGCCCGCCATCAGGAAGCCGAACGCATGGATCGGGTAGCTCGGGTTCGGGCAGAGGATCACGTCGCCGGGCGCGGTAATCGCCTGCGCCACGTTGGCAAACCCCTCCTTCGAGCCGAGGGTCGCCACCACCTGGGTGTCGGGATTGAGCTTCACGCCAAAACGACGGTCGTAGTATCCGGCTTGCGCCTTGCGCAGGCCGTTGATGCCGCGGGAGGCCGAGTAGCGGTCGGTGCGCGGCTTGCCGAGCGTCTCCTTGAGCTTCTCCAGCACATGTGGCGGAGCCGGCAGATCCGGATTGCCCATGCCGAGGTCGATGATATCGGCGCCTGCATTCCGCGCGGCCGCCTTGGCCCGGTTGACCTGCTCGAACACATAAGGCGGAAGGCGGCGAATGCGGTAAAATTCTTCCATGGCTCTCTGGGCTCCGGGCAACCGGTCAGGACAGAATCGACAGGCAATGATTTCGATCGGAAAGGCGACTTCCCCCTGCGCAAAAACCACTCAAGATCAAATACTTGGAGCGACTTTCGGCGACAAGGGCTGAACACCTTCGCCCTGACTCTCGGCTGAGTTGACGTCTTTTTAGCACGGAGTGGCGGGGGCGCCAGCGATTACCTTGCGCCGCCTCATTTGGCGTCTTTGGCAGCAACCGCCTGGCGGTCGCGTGCCGCTGCAAGCTCGGCCTCGATTTTGGCGCGCTGATCCGGCGGGATGACCGCCTGATCACGATCCGGCGGCAGATCGTGCACCGGCAGGTAGCTGCCGGGCTCCCGGGCATGGCCTTGCGCATCGGCGGGTGTCATGTCCGCGAGCTGGCTCGAGCAGCCGCCCAGGGCGAACGCCATCATCAGCAACGCGCCGCCAAACGGCAGCTTCCTTTGCAGGTCCCTCAACGCCAACACCTGGGAAATCCCCACTTCGTCCAATGCATGGCTGTCCGGAGCTTAACCCGACAACCTGCCCAAGCTCAAACCATTGCTGCCCACAAATGGTACGAGCGAGAAACTACCCAAGGCCCACTGGTCCAAGACGTGCATCCTGATTGTGACGAAACCAAGAAGCTTTGTCGCAGTGCAGCACATCTTGGAGCGTGTTTAACGCCAAAGATGCCAGCTTCGCGGTGACGAATACGGAATGAATCGTTACTGTTCTGCTCATGAGTACCGCCACGACCGACACACCCAAATCCGAGACGAAGTTCGATGCGGAAGCCTTCGCGATGAATGTCGCGCGGGCGATGGAAAGCGGCGGCAAGGCGCTTGCCGCATACCTGAAGCCGCGCGAGAGCGGCGAGGTGCAGGATCGTCCGCCGGCTGAGCTCACCGAGGTCGTGAAGACCTTCACGTCCGTCGCCGAATACTGGCTGTCGGATACCTCACGCTCGTCCGATCTGCAGACCAAGCTCGCCAAGGACTATCTCGACCTCTGGGGCTCGGCGGCGCGCCGCATGGCCGGTCAGGACGCGCCACCCGCGATCACCCCTCGCCGCGCGACAAGCGCTTTGCCGATCCGGAATGGAAATCGAACCAGTTCTTCGATTTCGTGATGCAGCTCTATCTGCTCACGACCAAATGGGCGCAGGAGCTGGTGCACAACGCCGACGGGCTCGATCCGCAAACCCGCCGCAAGGCGGAGTTCTACATGCAGCAGCTCACCAACGCGCTGTCGCCCTCCAACTTCGTGCTGACCAATCCGGAGGTGCTGCGCGAGACGATGGCGAGCAGCGGCGAGAATCTGGCGCGCGGCCTGACGATGCTGGCCGAGGATATCGCCGCCGGCCACGGCATGCTGAAGATCCGCCAGTCCGATCCGGACAATCTCGTCGTCGGCGTCAACATGGCGACGACGCCGGGCAAGGTGATCTACCAGAACGAGATGATGCAGCTGATCCAGTATGCTCCGACCACGGAGACCGTGCTGCGCACCCCGCTGCTGATCATCCCGCCCTGGATCAACAAGTTCTACATCCTCGATCTCAAGCCGGAGAAATCCTACATCAAGTGGTGCGTCGACCAGGGCATCACCGTGTTCGTGATCTCATGGGTCAATCCCGACAAGCGGCTCGGCAACAAGAGCTGGGAAGACTACATGAAGGAGGGCCCGCTCACGGCGATGGACGTGATCGAAAAGGTCACGGGCGAGATGAAGGTGCACACCGCCGGTTATTGCGTCGGCGGCACCATGCTCGCGACCACGCTGGCCTGGCTCGCCGAGAAGCGCCGCCAGCGCGTGGCGTCCGCGACGTTCTTTGCAGCCCAGGTCGACTTCACCCATGCCGGCGACCTCCTCGTGTTCGTCGACGAGGAGCAGATCTCGTCCCTCGAGCAGGACATGAAGGCATCAGGCGTGCTCGAAGGCTCCAAGATGGCGATGGCCTTCAACATGCTGCGCTCCAACGATCTGATCTGGTCCTACGTCGTCAGCAACTATCTGAAGGGCAAGCAGCCGAGCGCATTCGACCTGCTGCACTGGAATTCCGATGCGACGCGCATGACCGCGTCGAACCATTCCTACTACCTGCGCAACTGCTATCTGGAGAACCGGCTGTCGACCGGGACGATGGTGCTCGACAACACCTTGCTCGACCTCTCCAAGGTCAAGGTCCCCGTCTACAACCTCGCCACCCGCGAGGACCACATCGCGCCGGCGGAGTCGGTGCTGTACGGCTCGCAGTTCTTCGGCGGTCCCGTGAAATACGTGCTGTCCGGCTCGGGCCACATCGCCGGCGTGGTCAACCCGCCGGCGTCGAACAAGTACCAGTACTGGACCAACGACAACATCAGGGACGTCACCGTCGCCGACTGGCTGAAGGGCGCGGTCGAGCACAAGGGCTCGTGGTGGCCGGACTGGCGCGAATGGCTGGGCACGCTCGATCCGGAAGAAGTCCCGGCACGCAGCGTCGGCAGCGATGCCCTGCCCCCGATCGAGGACGCGCCCGGCAGCTATGTCAGGGTTCGCGCATAGCGCAATGGCGCGCGCTTTCGTATAAGCTCACGGCATCGATTTGGAGGACACCGGGTTATGACGCGTGAATTGTTCTGGCTGACACTGACGGTGATCCTGACCGGCATTCTCTGGATTCCCTACACCATCAACCGCTGCCAGATTCTGGGGCTCGGTGGCGCGATGGCCAATCCCTCGCGCGGCGACAAGCCGCAGTCGGAGTGGGCCAACCGCCTGATGTTCGCGCATGACAACGCGGTCGAGAACCTCGTGCTGTTCGCGCCGCTCGTGCTGATCCTGAACGCAATCGACTATTCCACGAAATGGACCGTGCTCGCCTGCGCCGTCTATTTCTGGTCGCGCGTGGCGCACCTGATCGTCTATGCGCTCGGGATCCCGGTGTTCCGCACCTTGGCCTTCACCGTCGGCTTCCTGGCACAGGCCGTGCTGGCGCTGGCGATCTTCAAGATCTTCTAGAGATCAGGCCTTGCGAACGACGAGATTGAGCATATTGGCCGGCGTCTCGTCGAAGCTCTGGATCACGCTGGTTTCGGATGACAGCGTGATCCACGGACCCGCGCTGGCGTAGGTCGCATCGAGCCACTCGGGGGATACATAGCTGTAATAGCGCCCAAGGCTGTCGCGGCCGTCGCTCTCGCCCATCTTGTAGCTCGCATAGAACACGCCTGACGGTTTCAGCGCGCGATGAATTCGCGCGAGGATGCCGGCGAGTTCGTCGCGCGGCACGTGCAGCAGACAGGCGCTTGCCCAGACGCCGTCATAGGCATCGTGCGCCTCGAGCTCGTCAAACCGCATCGCCTCGACGGGATGACCGAGCCGCTGCGACGCGATCTCGGCCATTTCGGGCGAACCGTCGGTGGCCCGCACCGAAAACCCTTCGGCCAGCATCACCGCCGAATGATTGCCGGCGCCGCAGCCGAGTTCGAGGATCGCACCGCCTGGCGGCAGCAGGGCCAGAAAGCCACGCAGCCGCGTCGAGGGCGCTTTCGCCCAGTCCGCGTAGGACTGGGCGTTGCTCCGATAGAATTGCAGGGTCGCATCGTCCACCGCAGCACCTCGTGTCATGGAAACAGCGCGATCTGCTCCAGCCCCGTCGTCTCGGGCAGCCCGAACATCAGGTTCATGTTCTGGATCGCCTGCCCGGCCGAACCCTTCACCAGGTTGTCAAGCGTGGAAATCACGATCGCCCGGTTCTTGATGCGGTCGGCGACGACGCCGATCTGCACGTAGTTGGAGCCGCGGACATTCTGCGTCTGCGGCAGCACGCCCTTCGGCGTGACATGCACGAAGGGCTCGTTGGCATAGGCCTGCTCCAGCGCGGTTCGCAGATCGTCCGGCGTCGCGCCGTTGAGCTTGACGTAGGACGTGCACAGTTCGCCGCGCGCCATCGGAATGAGATGCGGCGTGAAGTTGACCGTCACCGCGGACCCGGCGGCGACGCCGATCTCCTGCTCGATCTCGGGCGCGTGCCGGTGGGTGCCGACCGAATAGGGCGACAGCCCCTCGCCCGCCTCGCTGAACAACGTGTTCTGCTTCAGCCCGCGGCCGGCGCCGGTGAGTCCCGACTTCGCGTCGATGATGATGTCGTCGACGTCGATCAGTTTGGCTTTCGCAAGCGGCACCAGCGCGAGCAGCGCCGCCGTGGGATAACAGCCGGGACAGGCGACCAGCCGTGCCGAAATGATCTTCTCGCGATAGAACTCGGTCAGGCCATAGACCGCTTCGCCCTGCAATTCGAGCGCCCGGTGCTCATGGCCGTACCATTGCGCATAGGTGTTCTTGTCCCGCAGCCTGAAATCGGCGGACATGTCCAGGACCTTGATCTCAGGGTTTGCCTTGAGGACGGCGGCGATGATCTCCTGCGTTGTACCGTGCGGGAGTCCGCAGAACACCGCATCGAGCTTGCTCCAGTCGACCTTTTCCCATTCCACGAGTTTCGGCAGGTCCAGCATGAAGAAATGCGGAAACACTGCGCTCATCGACTTGCCGGCATGGGTGTTGGCTGTCAGCGCGACGATCTCGGCGTGCGGATGCCGCGCCAACAGGCGCACCGCATCGGCCCCGGTGTAACCGGAGGCGCCGAGAATGCCGATCTTCTTCGAGCTCATCACGCGTACCTTTCAGGCGTCATTTGATGGTCTTGCCGGGTCGAAAGTCGCAGCATCGCCTCGTCCAAAGGGGTTGACCTCGCGAGCATCAGCTATTCCTCAGCCAGCCCAAGCATCAGCCGCATGTTCTGCACGGCCGCACCCGAGGCGCCCTTGCCGAGATTGTCCAGCCGGGCGACCAGCACGGCCTGGTGATATTTGTCGCTGGCGAAGACGTAGAGCTCGAGCATGTTGGTCTCATTGAGTGCCTCCGGCTCGATCCGCCCGCCCTTCGACGCTTCGTTCTGCAGCGGCATCACCGAGACGTATTTCGAGCCGGCGTAGCGCTTTGCCAGCGCGGCCTGGAGATCCGCACCGCTGGGTTTGCCCGGCAGCGTGTCGAGTTGCAGCGGGATCGAGACCAGCATGCCCTGCCGGTAGTTGCCGACGGAGGGGACGAAGATCGGCCGCCGCGTCAGGTTCGAATAGAGCTGCATCTCCGGCAGATGCTTGTGCTCGAAGCCGAGGCCGTAGAGTTCGAAGGACGGCGCGCTGCCGTCTTCAAAGCTTGCGATCATGGACTTGCCACCACCTGAATAGCCGCTCACCGCGTTGACGGTGACGGGATAGTCGGGGGGCAGCAGGCCGGCATCGACGATCGGCCGCAGCAATGCGATCGCGCCGGTCGGATAGCAGCCGGGATTGGAAACCTTTTTCGCGGCCTTGATTTTGCTGGCCTGGTCCGGCGTCAGCTCGGGAAAGCCGTAGGCCCAGTCGGGCGCGACCCGGTAGGCGGTCGAGGCGTCTAGCACCTTCGGGCTCGATGAGCCCATGCTGTCGATCAGCGCGACCGTTTCCCTGGCGGCGTCGTCCGGCAGGCAGAGGATGACGAGATCCACCTCCTCCATCAGCGCCTTCTTGGCTGCGGGGTCCTTGCGCTTGTCGTCGGGAAGCGCCTTCACCACGACGTCACCCTGCAGCTTCAGCCGCTCGTTGATGCCGAGGCCGGTGGTGCCGGAGCCGCCATCGACGAAGACGGAGGCGGGCTTTTTCGCCGCGCCGGAGGTCGGGGCTTTCGTGGTCTCGGCAACGCTCATGGCACGCTCCTTTCGAGCTTGTTGGTTTCGTTCGCGAAGGCTTCGGGCCTCACATCCTGCATCAATTGTGCGATGTCCCTGGCGTCGGCATGGGCTTGCGCGCCGAGCGCATTGGCGATCGCCGTGTAGTCGGCGTCGGATTTGTGCTGGTTGAGCTTGAAGCTGCCTTCGACCTCTTCGACCGTCATGACCAGACCCACGATCCCCTTCTTCAGCGCCTCTAGCCGGCCCGCCGTCATCTTGCCCGACGTCCAGGGCTTCTTCGGCAACAGCCAGTTCTCGAACTTGTCGCTGAGTGTGTCGATCTGAAGCACCAGTTCCTCGTCAGACAACAAGCGCACCGGCCCGGTCAGATGCACCGACTGGTACAGCCAGGTCGGCACCTGATCCGGCGAGACGTACCAGTCGGGCGACACATAGGCATCGGGGCCATTGACCGCGAGCAGCCAGGACGTCGTCCCGTCCGCCAGCTTTAGCAGCGGATTGTGACGGGCGACATGAAAGGCGGCCTGCGGCGTGCCGTCATCGGCATAGGTCAGGTAGAACGGCAGCGGCGAGGCGATGGGCTTGTGGCCGTCAAAGGCGCACATGGTGCCGAAGCCGCGCTCCTCGGCGAATTTCAGGCTCGCGGCGCGGTCGGGCTTGAAAAAGGGTGGCGTGTACATCGTGGTCTCCTGCTGGGCCTTCTTGGGGGCCGCCGGATCAGATCGCGCTGACAGGAGAGAGAATGCCGCGGATCGGATCCAGCGGCAAAGACGATGATCTCAAACGCGATCGACCGCCCAAACCGCAAAAGAGCGGCGGCGGCGACGGGCGAACAGAATGGTCGCGGCGTTGATCATGGCGCGCGGCTATAAGGCCAGTCGCTGTTCCCGTCAAGGTTCAAGGCGTCAGACCACCCGCCAGATCCACTCCATGACCTTTGCGATCACGTCGCCGAACAGCAGCAACGCCGCAGACCACACCAGGGCCGAGATGAAATTGGCGGCCTGGAAACGCCAATAGGGCATCTCGAAAATGCCCGCAGCCAGCGGCACCGAGGCGCGCAACGGGCCGAAGAAGCGGCCGATGAAAATACTTGGCACGCCCCAGCTGCGCACGAAGGCCTCGCCCCTCGGCAGGATTTCCGGATAGCGCGAGAGCGGCCACATCTGCGCGACCTTCTCCTTGTAGCGATAGCCGAACCAGTAGGAGACCCAGTCGCCGAGCGCAGCGCCAAGCCCGCCGGCAATCCAGACGGGATAGAAGCTGATGCCGCTGACGCCGATCAGCGCGCCGATGGCGACCAGAGCCCCCACGCCGGAATCAGCAGCGAGATGAACGCCAGTGACTCCCCGAACGCCAGCAGGAACACGACCGGAGCCGCCCAAGCCTGGTGAGCACGCACGAAGTCGGCCAGTGCGTGCGCATACTGCTCCATTCCAGATCGCCTTCCCGCCCCGTCACAGGTTCCCACTCGATGGAAAAGACTGGTAAGCCAAGGGCTTGTGTGACATCAAGTCACAAAGTCCGGCCCAGACCGGACAAGGTGTCAAATTGCCGGGAATTGCTGAGCCTCCGGCGTAAAATCGCCGGCATTGCTCCCCAACCACACCCCCGGCCGACCTGCGGTGACCTTTCCAAGCCAGCCGTGCCATAGTCGGCCCAACCGATTCGCCGCCTACGCGGCCTTCAAAGCACATCAGAATACATGTCCAAACAATTGAAGCCTAAAGCAAAAGACGATTTCTTCGGCGCAGACGAGCCGAAGGCCAAGGCGCCCGCCAAGGGCGCTTCACGCCCGAGCGGGGCGGAAGCCGACTACACCGCGGCCGACATCGAGGTGCTCGAAGGCCTGGAACCCGTCCGGCGCCGGCCCGGCATGTATATCGGCGGCACCGACGAGAAGGCGCTGCATCATCTCTTCGCCGAAGTGATCGACAACTCGATGGACGAGGCGCTCGCGGGGCATGCGACCTTCATCGGGGTCGAGCTCAGCGCCGACGGGTTCCTGACTGTCACCGACAACGGCCGCGGTATCCCGATCGATCCGCATCCCAAATTCCCCAAGAAGTCGGCGCTCGAAGTCATCATGTGCACGCTGCATTCGGGCGGCAAGTTCGACAGCAAGGTCTACGAGACCTCGGGCGGCCTGCACGGCGTCGGCATCTCCGTGGTGAACGCCCTCTCCTCGTTGCTCGAGGTCGAGGTCGCGCGCAGCCAGCAACTGTACCGCATGACGTTCGAGCGCGGCCATCCGAAGGGCAAGCTCGAGAATCTCGGCAAGATCAACAATCGCCGCGGCACGCGCGTGCGCTTCAAGCCTGATACCGACATCTTCGGCGCCAAGGCCGCCTTCAAGCCGCAGCGCCTGTTCAAGATGACGCGCTCGAAGGCCTATCTGTTCGGCGGCGTCGAGATTCGCTGGAATTGCGCGCCCGAGCTGCTCAAGGGCGTCGACGACGTGCCGGCGGAAGCGACCTTCCACTTCCCGGGCGGGCTGAAGGATTATCTCGCCGCGGCGATCCATGCCGACACGCTGGTGCATCCCGACATCTTCTCCGGCAAATCGGGGCGCAACGGCGCACATGGCGCCTGCGAATGGGCCGTGGCCTGGACTGCGGATGCCGACGGGTTCCTGTCCTCCTACACCAACACGGTGCCGACGCCCGATGGCGGCACGCATGAATCGGGCCTGCGTAGCGCGCTGTTGCGCGGCCTGAAGGATCACGCCGAGCGCGTCGGCCAGGGCAAGCGCGCCTCGTCCATCACGTCCGAAGACGTCATGGTCGGTGCCGCCGTGATGCTCTCGGTGTTCGTGCGCGAGCCTGAATTCCAGGGCCAGACCAAGGATCGTCTCGCCACCGCCGAAGCGCAGCGCATCGTCGAACAGGCGATGAAGGATCCGTTCGACCATTGGCTGTCGGGCAATCCGAACATGGCCAACCGGCTGCTCGACTTCGTGATCGACCGCGCCGAGGACCGGCTGCGCCGCCGCCAGGAAAAGGAGACCGCGCGCAAGACCGCCGGCAAGAAGCTGCGGTTGCCCGGCAAGCTTGCCGACTGCACCGATGCCGGCACCGAGGGCTCCGAGCTCTTCATCGTCGAGGGTGACTCGGCCGGCGGCAGCGCCAAGCAGGCGCGCGACCGCAAGACGCAAGCCGTGCTGCCGCTGCGCGGCAAGATCCTCAACGTCGCCTCCGCCGGCAAGGACAAGCTGACGGCGAACGCCCAGCTGTCCGACCTCGTGCAGGCCATCGGCTGCGGCCAGCTCGCGCAGTATCGCGAAGAGGATCTGCGCTACCAGCGCATCATCATCATGACCGACGCCGACGTCGACGGCGCCCACATCGCCTCGCTGCTGATCACGTTCTTCTACCGGCAGATGCCGCGGCTGATCGACGAGGGCCACCTCTTCCTCGCGGTGCCGCCGCTCTACAAGCTCACGCACGGCACCAAGTCGGTCTACGCCCGCGACGACAAGCACAAGGAAGAGCTGATCAAGAGCGCGTTCAACGCCAACGCCAAGGTCGAGGTGAACCGGTTCAAAGGCCTCGGCGAGATGATGCCGGCGCAACTGAAGGAAACCACCATGGATCCGGCCAAGCGGACCATGCTGAAGGTGGTCCTGCTCGCCGACGACCGCGACACGACGGCGGATTCAGTGGAGCGGCTGATGGGCACCAAGGCCGAGGCCCGCTTCGCCTTCATCACGGACAAGGCCGAATTCGCCAATGACGACCTGCTTGACGTCTGATGCGGCAATGTACTGACGCGGACAAGGCCCCGGTGTTCGCCGGGGCCTTTTCATTTTCCGATCGATTCGCGACTCGGCCAACGACTCCGGCCGTCGAGGCAGAGGCAAAATTACCTCCGCTTTGGACAAAGGCGACTTTCCTAACGAAATCTTACCGAAGCCGACACATCAGATATCGTTGTAACCTATTATAATATCTCACCTTTATTGAAATTTGGCGATGAGCCCCGAAGACCGTGCCGGCTGGCGTTTTCGGCCAGGTGTGCCTGCCCTGCAACAGCATTTCGGCGAGAACCGTCTATATTCGGGGCATCAGTTGAAACGAACTCCAGTGCGCTCGCGCTGCTACAGACCAAGGTTGGGGATTTATCATGAAGAAGATTTTGCTGGCTCTGACCGCGGTTGCGGCAATGACTGGTTCGGCCTCGGCTGCTGACTTGGCCGCCCGCCCCTACGTGAAGGCCCCGATGGCAGCTCCGGTTGCCAACTGGACCGGCTTCTACATCTTCGGTGGCGCTGGCGGTGGCCTCTCGAATGCCGACCAGCACGTCCGCGACACCCTCACCGGCACCCCGCTGACGATCGATCAGCGTCAGGGCGGTTCGGGCTGGTTCGGCACCGTCGGTCTCGGTTACGACTGGCAGTTCAACAGCACCTGGGTTGCCGGCGTGTTCGCCGACGGTCAGTTCGGTAGCATCCGCGCCACGATCCAGGATCCGATCTTCGGCATCACTGGCTCGCAGAAGCTGGAAGACTCCTGGGCCGCCGGTGTCCGCCTCGGCTGGCTGGTTGCCCCGAACGTTCTCTCCTACGTCAACGGCGGTTACTCCGGCGCTCACTTCGGCCAGACCAACTTCCAGACGCTGGCCGGCACTCCTGCTGGTGCCCACCTCAACAGCTACAATCGCAACGGCTGGTTCATCGGCGGCGGCGTCGAGAACAACCTGAACATCTTCGGCATCCAGTCGCCCGGCTGGTTCATGAAGACCGAATATCGTTCGGCCTTCTACAACGCCAAGACGCAGGATGAGCTGATCGACGGCACCAACCTGCCGACCGGCAACAGCATCCGTGCCAACAGCTGGAACCAGACCATCTCGACCTCGCTGGTCTACCGCTTCAACTGGACCGGTCCGGTCGTCGCCAAGTACTGATTTTCAAGTACTGAGCTGACCAAGACTGATCAGAACGCAAGTTCAGACGTCAAAGCCCCGGCATCGTCCGGGGCTTTTTCGTTGTGAGCTGTCATTTGCTGACGGACGCCCTCACCCTGCTGCACGTGCCCCCACGCCGAGCGCCACCGCGCGACTGCTCCTCGCGAGAGCAGACGCATTGTGCCGGCGGCGCCATTGTATCCCAACCGAAGCTGCGGCTACTGTGCCCGCCAAGTGATCGCAGGCCCATGGCGATCGTTCATGCCGCGGGCCGCGACAGAACCAGACCAACGGGGAGGATCGCATGCGCAGATTTCTGCTTGTCGCAGGCTTGTTTGCCCTCGCCGTCGGGCTGCTCTGGATCGGACAGGGCACGGGCACCATCGCCTGGCCGCGATCGAGCTTCATGGTCAACGAACTGCAATGGGCCGGCTATGGCGCGGCCATGGCGGGCTTCGGGCTGGTCCTGATCTGGCAAAGCAACCAATAGAAGAAACCAGGAAGTGAAAGCATGACATCCAACCGGTTCGATCTCCGCGGCAAAGTCGCAATCGTCACAGGGGAAATGGCGGCATCGGGCTTGGCCTGGCGCACGGACTCGCCGACGCCGGCGCCGATATCGCCGTGGTCGGACGCAATGAAGCCAAATCGGCCGCCGCGGTTGCCGACCTCAAGGCGCGCGGCGTGAAGGCGATTGCCGTCACCACCGACGTCACCGACAAGGCGGCCATCGCCGCGATGGTCGAGCGTGTCGTCGAGGATCTCGGCCGCATCGACATCCTCATCAACAATGCCGGCATGAGCATCCGCAAGCCGCCGCACGAGCTCGAGCTCGACGAATGGAACACGGTGATCAAGACCAACCTCACCAGCGCATTCCTGTGCTCGAAGCTGGCCTATCCGGCGCTGAAGGCGTCGGGCAACGGCAAGGTCATCAACATCGGCTCGATGATGTCGATCTTCGGTGCGAGCTTCGCCACCGCCTATGCGGCCAGCAAGGGCGGCATCGTGCAGTACACGCGCGCCTGCGCCAATGCCTGGGCGCCCGACAACATCCAGGTCAACGCCATCCTGCCGGGCTGGATCGACACCGACCTCACCCGCGGCGCGCGCAAGCAGGTCTCGGGCCTGCACGAGCGCGTGCTGGCACGCACGCCCGCCGGGCGCTGGGGTGACATCGACGACTTCGCGGGCATCGCCGTCTTCCTCGCCTCGCCCGCCTCGAACTTCGTCACGGGCACCGCGATTCCCGTCGACGGCGGGTTCTCGGTGATGGCGTAGAGCCATCCAGCACGCGCTGAACCTGCGCGCAAAAAGAAGCCCCGGGCGAAGCCGGGGCTTTTGAATTTGGGTCGTGATCGTTTCTTGTCGCTTGCTTGGTCGTTTCTTGACGCGCTCAGTAACGGCCGATGACCGGTCCATCGAACTTGTAGCTCGCACGGACGACGGCCCACTGGATGTCGCGCGGCTTGGCATCGAAGGTGTAGCTGCCGGAGGTGCCGCCGAGCTGATAGGTCTGGCTGCCGAAGGCCGCGTAGTTGTATTCGAGGCCGACGATCCAGTTGCGGGTGATGCCGTATTCCCAACCGGCGCCGACGGTCCAGCCGTTGGCCCAGTGGGTCTGACCGCCCGAGCCCGTCGCCACACCGACAGTGTCGGTGACAGACAGGCGGTTGTTCACGCCGGCATAGCCGCCCTTGATGTAGAACAGGTTGTTCTGCACGGCAAAGCCGGCACGACCGACGACGGTCGCGAGCACATTTGCGCGCCAGCTGAACTGGTCGTCGAGGCCAGCGCCAAACACGGTGTTCGTGAACGAGCCCTTGTTGTCGAGGCCGGAGATCGTGCCCTCCATGCCGAACACGTAGTTGTTGGCCTGCCAGTTGTAGCCGATCTGGGCGCCGCCCATGATGCCCGATTTGCGTTGACGGAAGCCCTCGCCCGGACCGAGATCGCCGAAGGGCGTCGTGTTTCCGCTGTTGATGAACTGCTCGTTGGTCCAGGCGCCGCCGATATGGCCGCCGACATAGAAACCGGTCCAGTTGAACAGTGGCTCGACATAAGCCGGCGCCTTCGTGTAGCGCGCACCGAGATCGGCGGCGGAGGCAGCACCGGCCGAAACCAGAGCGGTCGTGCAGGCGAAGGCGGCAATCAACTTGTTACGCATGGTACACCCCGTGTCCTTTGATGGGCGCACGGTCACATGCAGGTCTTACTCAAATTTGAATCAAGAAAGTTAAGACGCCGGATTGGCCTCGGGCCGGCTTTGAATCCATCCGCGCTGTTGCACGCGCGCAACGCATTGCGCGCAACTTAACGCGACATTATCCCTACCGAATTGCTGCGCTATGGTGACGACATTGCCTTCGACTGCACATGCTCGGGCCGCACGCCGAGCGCAAGCAGACGCGCGGGAATGCCCTGCAGCCATGGCAGCGCCGTGATGAGGCGCACGACCAGCGGCACCTTCAGCGGCCGGTCGCCGCCCTGCAGGGCTCCGCTGATGATGTTGTTCTGCACGGCCACCTGCATGGCTTGCGTCATCTTCACCGGGAATTCCCGCCGGCGGCGCACGGCATCGAGCTCGTTCTCGGACGGGCAGCCATGCGCAAGCTTGTCCGCGAGCAAATTGGCGGTCGCCACCGCATCCTGCACGGCGAGATTGACGCCGACGCCGCCGACCGGCGACATCGCATGCGCGGCATCGCCGATGCACAGCAGGCCCGGCCGCGTCCAGCGCGGCAGGCGGTTGATCGCGACGGTGAGCAGCTTGACGTCGTCGAAACTCTTCACCTCGGAAATCCCGCTTCCGAGCACCGGTGCCATCCGCACGATGTCGTCCAGCAGTGCTTGCAATCCCCTCGCCTTCACCGCGTCGTATTGTCCCTTGGCAATGACATAGGCGCATTGCCAGTAGTCGCCGCGGTCGAAGGTGATCATCATCTTGCCGGGCTCGACGCGCGCGAACAGGTTCTCGGTCTCGTCAGGCTTGCGGCCGGCGCGAAACCACAGCACGTCCATCGGCGCGCCGATCTCCTCCACACTGAGCCCCGCGCGTTCGCGCACGATCGAATGCCGGCCGTCGCAAGCAATGGTGAGATCGGCTTCGATGTCGATCGGCCCCTCCAGGGTCTTTGCACGCACCCCGGTGACGGTATCGCCGCGGCGGATCAGGTCGACGGCTTCCGTGTTCATCATCACCTCGAGCGAAGCAAAGCGCTTGCCGGCCTCGCGCATAAAATTCAGAAAATCCCATTGCGGCATGAAGGCGATGAACGGGTACTTCGTGTGCAACCGGCCGAGATCGGCGATGCGCACATGCGTGCCGCCGAACAGGCCGTCCATCTTCTGCAGGCGCTGGTGCGGCAGCTTCAGGAAGGCGTCGATCAGGCCGAGCTCGTCCATGACCTGAAGCGTCGAGGGATGCACGGTGTCGCCGCGGAAGTCGCGGAAGAAATCCGCATGCTTCTCCAGCACCACGACCTCGATGCCGGCGCGCCCCAGGAGATAGCCGAGCATCATGCCGGCAGGCCCGCCGCCGACGATGCAGCACCGGACCTTCACGGAACGCGCCTGGGTTGGCTGTGACGCGGCTGGTTCCACGATCGGATCCTCGGTTACGACTTTAGTCCTCTTCGCACTGCAACAGCATTGAATTGGTTTGCCGCAGCGGTGAATGGCCGTTAGCGTTGCAATGACGTCGATCGATTTCGGGAAGTTGCGGTGCAAACGATTCTCATAGTGCTCGGCATCTGGCTGCTGATCAACGTACTTTTCGTCGTGATCATGCTGCCGCCGCGCAAGCCGCAGACGCCGGATCGGCACGGCACCGGCACGCTCGCGCCGGTGCGAATCGACCAGAACGGCTATCCGTTCGAGGAGCAGGAGAAGTTCCTGCTTCGCCATGTCGTCATCTCGATCGCCTTGGGGGCATTCTTCTCGCTGGCACCGCCCTTGATGGAAGCAATTGACTCCATCAAGCGCGCCATCAGGAAGCGCCGCGGCTGACAGCGTTTCGCGAAGGAACAACTTCTCCGCGCCGAGGCGTCATCAGATCCTCAGGCCATCTCCGAAGCGCTTAGTTGTTGCTGCGGTTGGCGGCGCGGAAACTCTTGATCTCCGACACGCTGCCATCGCGATAGGTCAACTCCACCGAGACGGACTGCGTCGCCGGGGCGAGCTTCATGTAGAGCGGCATGCCGGCGCTGATCGCGCTGGGATCGCGCATGTCGCAATTCGGCATCTTCAGCACCTGGTTCGGCACGGCGGTGTCGATGCCGATGCGCACCTCGCGGATGGCGCAGCGATACGAAACCAGATGCGTGTAGTAGAGGAGCAGCCCGTTGAACTCGCGAAACGACAGCCAGCTCGTCGCGGTCATGTCGAGGATCTTGCGCTGGTCGCGGATCAGCGCGGCCTCCGGATCGAACTTGATCGGAAACGGCCCCTGCATGTCGCCGGACTGGTCGACATAGCGAACCTCGATGGTGCCGGCCGCAGCGTCCGGCGGCAATTCGATCGACGGGTTCGGCATCCGCTTGCGCGTGCGCGGATCGAGCGTGTCGATGAATCCGGTTTCGCGGAAATCGGCATTGCCGGCCATGCGCCAGGAAATACCGAGCGTGGGGTCGGCGAAAGAGAACACCACGCTCCAGCCACCATTGTGCCGCGAGAAGCTCGCGATCGGCGCATTGGTGGTTTCCTCCTTCGGCAGGCGCGGCACCGACACCGGCGGCAGCGCTGCGACCTTCTGCGGCGGAGGAACGGCCGGGCGCGCGGTGGCATCCTTGGCGATACCGCTGAGGAAGACGTCGTCGACCATCTGGTCGAAATAAACCGGCACCTGCCTGTGTTTGACTGTGCCGGCCATCTCACTGACGAGACGACGGGTACGCTGCGCCACCTGCACGAGGTTCTCGCCGGGCTCGAGCAGCTCCCTGGCAAAGGTGCGCGTGAATACCGAATTCGGATTGGAATCGTCGTTGGAGAGACGATCAAGAGCGGTCTGGCGGGGACCTGCCGAGAACACCGAGAACACGCCCTCTGGCAGTTGCGTCATTGGCGCCAGCCCGCCGGAACCTGCGACTGCACGCGTCCCGCCGCGTTCGAACGGATTGTTGCGGCAGGCGTCGAACACCAGGATCGAGGTCCGCGCCTTCTTGTTCTGCAAGCGCTCGATGATGCGGTCGGCGAGGATCGAAGCGTCGCGCACCAGTTCTTCCTGCCCTTCCGTCGCCGCCGGCACGTCGGTCGGCAGCAGGTAGTTCTGGCCCGCAATCTCGAAACCGTGGCCGGCGTAGAAGAAGAACGCGGTGTCGCCGGGCTCGACCGTCCGGTCGAAGGCGAGCAACGTCTCGGAGAATTGCTGCCGGCTCTGGTTCTCGGCGACCATCACCTGGAAGCCGAGCTGCTTGAGCGTATCGCCCATGGTGCGGGCGTCGTTGACGGCCTTGAGCAGTTTCGGGACGTTCCTGTAGTCGTTGTTGCCGACGACGAGCGCGACGCGCTTCTCGGCCTGGGCCGGAAGAGCGATCGCGCTCAGGCACGCCGCAAGGCCGAGTGCTGCCAGAATTCTGAAAGGCCGACGCGTCATCGCAAGATTCCCGTTGCAGGACGGCGCTCCGCCGGTTCCTTCGAACAGAGGTTCATTGGAACCGCCCACCGCTAATGTGATAGTCGGTCCAGCCATATCGACGGTTCAACAGGCGATCGCCTCCGGTTCCATCACACCTCTATGGCAGATTCCTCCGGAATCTGCTTTTTCTTGGACCATCATCTTGGGCAATCGCACTGGAAGCGGGGCTGCCGTGTATCGCTGGTGCACCGACGAAGTCGAATCGCATGACCGCTTCGACTATTGGCGCGAGGTGCGTTCCAAAGGCCTGTTCGGCGTCACCGCCGAACTCGAACGCGAACGGCGCGGCGACTTCTACGGCGAATTCTCGCTGCGTCAGATCGGCGGCGCCGGCCTCGTCGAGTTGAAGGCCTCGCACTATACGGTCGAACGCAGCGCCTCCGACATCGCCTACGCGCCCGGCGACAGCATCTGCGTCTACCAGCAGCTTGGCAGCGGCGGCTGGTTCGGCGGCATGCGCGCAGGCGATTTCGCGATCGCCAATGGCAGCTTCGCCACCAGCCACACCGACCAGCCCTATCGCACTGCGCCGCTCGGTGCGGCCGGCTTCCACCTGCGGATCCTGAAAATCCCCGTGAGCGGCCTGTCGACGCAGGACAAGCGCATGCGCGAGCTTGTGCCCCGGCGGTTCGACGATCCCGGCCTGGCGCCCCTGCTCGAGGCCTGCTTCGCCGACCTCGGCGAGGCCGCAGCGGGCGACGACGGCGTCAGCGTGGCGCCTCCTCTCGTCGAGGACTCCCTGGTTCAAGCGCTCGGCCATCTGGCGCTGATCGAGCGCGGCATCGTGCGGCCCGGCAGCCGGCTTGGCCAGGCGGCGCTGCGAACCGCGCGCCACTCGCAAGCACGGCGCCTGATCGCGCGTCACCTGCAAGACCCCAATCTGGCACCGGCGATGGTGGCCGCCCTGCTCGGCGTGTCCGTGCGTCACCTGCATATGCTGTTCGAATCCGCGACAAGGAGCTTCTCGCAGACGGTAACCGATGAGCGCCTGAAGCAGAGCCGCCGCCTGATGCGCGAGGCGCCAAACCGGCTGATCGCCGACATCGCGACCTCCTGCGGCTTCGAGAGCCTGGCGACCTACTATCGAGTCTTCAACGCCGCCTACGGGATGGCCCCGGGCGATTTCCGCGCCCAGGCGGAGCGTTAGCGTTCCGGCCCCGGCTGCAGGCCGGTCGACGGTCGGGGCGGAAAACCCAGTCGCGCCCGCTATTTGGGCGAAAAGCTCAGGTTTTTTAGGGTCTTCCCGCGCCCGCTCCATTGACTTTGCCCGATTCCCGCCTATGTTCCGAAGCGACGCGGCTCAGATCGAAGACCGATTCCTGAGCCTTGCGCTTGGTTCGCGTGAGTCAGCACCCCCAGCTTCTTTGAGAGCGCGCCGTTTCGGGGTGGAACGCGACAGCCTTATTACCCTCGATTCCGAACGGCGGTTTCGAGCAGAGGCTCAATGTCCTTTTCAAATCTCGGACTATCCGAAAAGTCCTCGCCGCAGTGGCGGCCACAGGTTACACCACCCCCACCCCCATCCAGGAACAGGCGATCCCCCACGTCCTCGCCCGCAAGGATGTGCTCGGCATCGCCCAGACCGGCACCGGCAAGACCGCGGCCTTCGTGCTGCCGATGCTCACCATCCTCGAAAAGGGCAGAGCCCGGGCGCGCATGCCGCGCACGCTGATCTTGGAGCCGACCCGCGAGCTTGCGGCGCAGGTGAAGGAAAACTTCGACCGCTACGGGGCCGGACAGAAGCTCAACGTCGCCCTCCTGATCGGCGGTGTCTCGTTCGGCGACCAGGATGCCAAGCTGACGCGCGGCGTCGACGTCCTGATCGCAACGCCCGGCCGCCTGCTTGACCATACCGAGCGCGGCGGTCTGCTGCTCACCGGCGTCGAGCTTCTCGTCATCGACGAAGCCGACCGCATGCTGGACATGGGCTTCATTCCCGACATCGAACGCGTTTGCAAGCTCGTCCCGTTCACGCGGCAGACCCTGTTCTTCACCGCGACCATGCCGCCGGAGATCCGGCGCATCACCGAGACCTTCCTGCACAATCCGCAGAAGGTCGAAGTGTCCAAGCCCGCCACCACCGCCGTGACCGTCACGCAGTGTCAGGTCCCTGCCGGGCGCGAGGCGCACGAGAAGCGCGAATTGTTGCGACGCCTGCTGCGGGAGGCCAAGGATCTCCAGAACGCGATCATCTTCTGCAATCGCAAGCGTGAGGTCGCCGTCGTACACAAATCGCTGCAGAAGCACGGTTTCAGCGTCGGCGCCCTGCACGGCGACATGGACCAGTCGGCCCGCACGGCGGCGCTCGAACAGTTCCGCAAGGGCGAGCTGCCGCTGCTTGTGGCCTCTGACGTCGCCGCCCGCGGCCTCGATATCCCCGAGGTCAGCCACGTCTTCAATTTCGACGTTCCCCACCATCCCGACGATTACGTCCATCGCGTCGGCCGTACCGGCCGCGCCGGCCGCACCGGCACCGCGATCTCGCTCGTGACACCGCTCGACCAGAAGTCGATGGTCGCCATCGAGAAGCTGATCGGCCAGACCATTCCGCGCGCCGAGGGCGATTACGAAGTGAGCGCCGACAGCGCCGAGCAGAGCGAGCGTCCGCGCGACCAGCGTGGCCGCGAACGTTCGCGCGGCGGACGCGGCAAGCCGCAACGCGGCCGCGGCGACCGGGAACGCAGCCAAGAGCCGCGCGAAGCGCGCGGCGAGGCGAGACACGCTTCTGAGCCGAGACACGCTCCTGAGCCTAGGCCTGCGGCAGAAGCGCGGCCCGCGCCCGAGTCGAGGCCTGCGCGCGAAGCAAGGCCTCCCCGTGAGGCCCGGGCTTCCTCCGAGCCGCGTCACAGCTCGCGCCCGCAAGCCAATACGGCGCATGTGCCCTCGATCGGGCGTCCCGAGCCGCGCCGCCAGCGCGACGCTGACAGCGAGCCGGGCGATCATTCGCATCTTCCGGCGTTTCTGCTCCGGCCGGTGCGCTCCCCCGCCGGCGCCTGAACCACGATGCACCAGGAGTCGCGGTTGAGCAGGATCGCCGCGACACTTTTTCTGATGCATGGAAGCCCGTATATTTACTGACCGTTCACAATCCCCCGCTAGCCTACGAACATAATTTAAGCATTGCAGCGACCGGCCGCGCACCGATCGCCGTGGGGAATGTTCCGTGGTCAAGGTGCTCGACGAACACGAACGCACGATGGCGTTTGCCGAAGTGGCGCTCGGTCAGATCCGGTCGCTTCGGCAAACCGCGATCCCTCGCAATTACGAGATATGGTACGTCTACGCCACCGGCTATAACGCTCCGCTCAACAAGATCATCAACGAGACGCTGGCGCGCCACGGCAAGCTGACCGAAGGCGATCTCGAGCAGATCTACGAGACCTATCTCTCCCACATCAAGACCACCGACCGCATCGACAAGGTGGGTGCGCGCGTCATCGGTGAGATCGACGACGTGATGAAGGTCTTGAGCGAAGCGCTCGGGATGACCGGCTCCTACGATGCCAGCCTGTCGGGCGCGACCGAAAGACTTTCGTCCGCCAAGAACCGCGACCAGATCAAGTCGATCGTCGAGGCACTGCTGCGTTCGACCAGCGAAATGCGCGAGACCAACAAGGCGCTCGAGGACCGGCTCACGCTGTCCAAGAGCGAGATCAGCAATCTCCAGCAGAGCCTCGAGGCGATCCGCGCAGAGAGCCTGACCGATCCGCTCACGGGGCTCGGCAACCGCAAATATTTCGATCGCATGATCGACATGGCCGTGCAGAACGCGCTTGCGTCGGGCGAGCCGCTCTCACTGCTGCTGTTCGACATCGACCACTTCAAGTCGTTCAACGATTCCTACGGCCATCTCACCGGTGACCAGGTGCTGCGGCTCGTCGGCCTTTCGCTGAAGCAGACTATCAAGGGCCAGGACATCACCGCGCGCTATGGCGGCGAGGAATTCGCGGTGGTGCTGCCCAGCACCGCGCTGCGCCAGGCCCTGACGGTGGCCGACCACATCCGCCGCGCGGTGATGGCGAAGGAATTGAAGAAGAAGTCGACCGGCGAGATCCTCGGCCGCGTCACCATCTCCGTCGGCGTCGCCATGCTCAAGCCGGGCGACGACACCGACGCGTTGATCGAGCGCGCGGATGCCTGCCTCTACGCCGCCAAGCGCAACGGCCGCAACCGCGTGATCTGCGAAGCCGATCCGGAATTCGCCGTCGAGACCCACGGCCGGGTGGCGTGACGCCGAAGCGGCGCGCGCTTGACATTCAAACCTGCCGAACGACATCTTCCTCGCCGTGAGCATCCAGAGGACCAGTCGTCGTGGCCAACCCTCATGACTTTCACACCCCGCAACCGTCCTACACCAGGGAAGAGCTGCTGAGATCTGGCGAAGGCGGCTATTTCGGCCCGGGCAATGCGCAACTGCCCGCACCGCCCATGCTCATGATGGACCGCATCACCGAGATCAGCGTGGACGGCGGCGAATTCGGCAAGGGCCACATCACGGGCGAGCTCGACATCGCACCCAGCCATTGGTTCTTCGATTGCCACTTTCGCGGTGATCCGATCATGCCGGGAAGCCTTGGCCTCGATGCGATGTGGCAGATGATCGGCTACTGGCTCGGCTGGTCGGGATCGCCGGGCAAGGGCCGCGCCATCGGCGTCGGCGAGGTGGACGCCACGGCATTCATCACGCCGGATACAGTATGCGTGCGCTACGAGGTCGCCATGCGCATGGTCCGGCGCGGCAAGCTGGTGCTCGGAATTGCCGACGGCCGCGTGCTTGCGGACGGCCTCTGTGTTTTCACGGCCAAGGATATGAGGGTTGGCCTGACCAAGGCCGTGGAGTGAGGTCTCGCAGGGTAAGCACGCCCCCTACCGTACCGCTCTCCTGGTCGCTTTCTTGGCCTGACGCTTTTTGCCCGCGAGCATCTTCGCGATGGCCTTTTTCGCAGGCTTGCTCGCCGCTTTCTTCTTCGGCCGCTTCACCTTGGCGCGCTGGGCGGCGGCAAGCGCAGCCCTCGCCCATCTGACGAGATCCTCGGAATCGTCGAACAGGCGCGCCGGCAACTCCCAGTAGGAGTTGACCGTCACGGTCTTGGCGCGGGTCGAATACTGGAACGGCTTTGAGCCTTCGGCTTCATAGTCCGGGATGGTCGTCGCGTCGGCGCGGAAGAACAGGCCGGCGCTCAAGGCGAGCGCGAAATTGATGCCGTCGGCGGAGATGCCGTAGCCTGAGAACATCTTGCGGATGGTGACGGGGCCAAAATCGGCGAACAGGTCGATCAGGAATTCGCGGTCCATGGGAGGCTTCCCTGCGCATGCAAGCGAACCCTCATAGCATCCCCGTCATTGCGAGCGAAGCGAAGCAATCCAGACTACCGCCTCGGAGACGCTCTGGATTGCTTCGCTTCGCTCGCAATGACGACCGGGCTTACCCGTCGATCTTGGCCGGGCGCAGCTCGACCGACTCGCCGCAGCCGCAGGCGGAGACCTGGTTGGGATTGTTGAAGACGAACTGGGCCTGCATCTTGTCAGCCTTGTAGTCCATCTCGGTGCCGAGCAGGAACAGCACGGCCTTGGGGTCGACCAGGATCTTGACGCCCTTGTCCTCGACGACCTCGTCGGTCGGGCGAACATCATGGGCGTATTCGACCGTGTAGGACTGGCCGGCACAGCCGCCGTTCTTCACGCCGACGCGCAAGCCGACGATCTCCGAGTCTGCGCGGCTCGTCAATTCGCTGATGCGCTGGGCGGCAGCGTCGGTCAGCCGCATCACCTGCGGGCGTGGCCGCCGCGGCTTGGGAGTGGATGCTGGTGTTGAGCCTGACGATATCTGGGTCATGTCAATGATGTGGTCCGTTGCGGCGCGAATTCAATGCCGAGGATTTAGAGCAAGCGTTACGCGTCACCACATGTTGAGCACGAGGCGGGCCTCGTCGCTCATGCGTTCCGGCGTCCAGGCCGGCTCCCAGACGACCTTGACGTCGACCACGCCGACGCCGGGAACGCTGGCGACCGCGTTTTCGACCATGGTCGGCAGTTCGCCGGCGGCTGGGCAGTTCGGCGTCGTCAGCGTCATCTGGACGTCGACCGAGCGGTCGTCCTTGATCTCGACCTTGTAGATCAGGCCGAGCTCGTAGATGTCGGCCGGAATCTCCGGATCGAACACGGTCTTGAGACCGGCGATAATCTCGGTGGTGAGACGTTCGGTTTCCTCAGGCGGCAGCGCCGAATGAGTTTCCATCGGATTGGCTTTGATTTCGGCCGTGTCACTCATGCGAACAAATCCCGCGCCTTCAAAAGCGCCTGTGCCAGATGATCGACTTCTTCCCGCGTATTATACATGCCGAACGACGCCCGGCAGGTGGCGGTCACGTTGAACCGCTCTAAAAGCGGCATCACGCAATGGGTGCCGGCGCGCACCGCAATGCCCTGGCGGTCGATCACGGTGGCGACGTCGTGGGCGTGGGCGCCCTTCAGCTCGAAGGAGATCACCGGGCCCTTGCCCCGCGCGGTGCCGATCAGCCGCAGCGAGTTGATCTCGCGCAGCTTCTCCTGGGCGTAGGTGACCAGATCGTGCTCGTGGGCCGCGATGCGCTCCTTGCCGATCGAATTGACATAGTCGATGGCGGCGCCAAGGCCGATCGCCTCGACGATGGCGGGCGTGCCGGCCTCGAACTTGTGCGGGGGATCGCCATAGGTGACGACGTCACGCGAGACCTCGCGGATCATCTCGCCGCCGCCGTTGAAGGGACGCATCGCGACGAGGTGGTCGTACTTGGCCCAGAGCACGCCGATGCCGGTCGGGCCATAGACCTTATGGCCGGTGAAGACATAGAAGTCGCAGCCGATGTCCTGGACGTCCACGGGCAGATGCACAGCACCCTGGCTGCCGTCGACCAGCACGGGAATGCCACGGGCGTGGGCGATCTTCACGACGTCCTTGACCGGCACGATGGTGCCGAGCGCGTTCGACATCTGCGTGATCGCGACCAGCCTGGTCTTCGCCGTCAGCAGCTTCTCGAACTCGTCGATCAGGAAATTGCCCTCGTCGTCGACCGGCGCCCATTTGATCACCGCGCCCTGGCGTTCCCTGAGGAAATGCCACGGCACGATATTGGAATGGTGCTCCATGATCGAGATGACGATCTCGTCGCCCTCTTTGATGTTCGGCCCGCCCCAGGACGAGGCGACCAGGTTGATCGCCTCCGTCGCGTTGCGGGTGAAGATCACTTCCTCGGTGCGGGGCGCATTGATGAACTGCGCGACCTTGGTCCGTCCGCCCTCATAGGCTTCCGTCGCGGCATTGGCGAGGTAATGGAGGCCGCGATGCACGTTGGCGTATTCGCTGGTATAGGCCTGCGTCATGCGGTCGAGCACGGCACTGGGCTTCTGCGCCGATGCGGCATTGTCCAGATAGACAAGCGGCTTGCCATAAACTTGCATGGCGAGCGCCGGGAAATCCTGGCGCACGCGCGCGACGTCGTAAGTGCCGTTCTTGACCGCGGGATGCGTGCTCATTGGCGACGCTCCAGCCAGCGCTCGGCAATGCCGATCACGTGCTCGCGCAAGCCGTCGTCGGCGATCTGCTCGATGGCCTCGCCGACGAAGGCCTGGATCAGCAGCGCCTGGGCCTGCTTCTCGGGCAGACCGCGGGCCTTCAGATAGAACAAGAGACTGTCGTCGAGCGCGCCGGCGGTGGCACCGTGGCCGCAGGAGACGTCGTCAGCAAAGATTTCCAGCTCGGGCTTGTTGTCAGCCTCGGCTTCGTCCGAGAGCAGCAGCGCGCGGATCATCATCTTGCCGTCGGTCTTCTGCGCGTCGGGACGAACGATGATGCGGCCCTGGAACACGGAATGGGCCCGATCGTCGAGCACGGCGCGGAAGATTTCGCGGCTGACGCAGTTCGGCACGGCGTGGTCGACGACCAGCGTCGTGTCGCCATGTTCGGTCTTCTGCAACAGGTTCGCGCCGTTGACGAGGAGCTCACTGCCCTCGCCCGCCAGCGTGATGAAACCCTGGAGGCGGCTCACGGCTGCACCAGTGGTCATGTTGAAGAAGTTCAGCTTGGAATTCGCACCGACCGTGACGAATTGCGAGGTGATGTTCACGGCGTCAGGCGCATCGTCCATCAGCCGGATATGCGCGACGTCGGCGTCGTCGCCAATGGTGACGATGACGGCGTCGTTGACCTGGTAGGCTTTCGCACCAGCCGCGACGAAGCTCTCGATGATGGTGGCGCGGGCGCCGTTCCCGACCTTCACCTGCGAACGGGTGAAGGTCGACACGGAAGCGGCGGTCGCGATGTGGATGATCTGGATCGGTGCGGACAGCTGTGCGCCGTCCGCGATCGACAGAACGACGCCGTCGGTCGCCAACGCGGCATTCAGCGCGATCACGGCATCGGTGGTCGCGGTCTTCAGCAGAGCGGAATCCTGCTCCAGCGTTTCCCGCAACGTCCCAACGCCCGCCTCGGCAGCCAGCGCCTTGGCGTCGGAGAGATCGGCCGCGAACACGCCGTCGACCAGAACCAGCTTGCGGGCGCCATCGATCGCGTGCGCCTTCACGGCGTCAGCGGCAAGTTTCAGCGCGGCCGCATCGGGCGCGACCGCAAGCGGCAGCACCTCGCCGACCAGCGCGCGCAGATCGGTATATTTCCATTCCTCGATCCGGCGATGCGGAAGGCCGAGACGCTCATAGGTCTCGAACGCCTCGCGGCGCGCCGCGATCACGGAAGGCGACCCCGGCAGCCGGCCTTCGGCACTGGCGAAGAGATCGCTCACCGCGCGGCCGTTTCCGGTCTTTGCCACAGCAACGTTCATCGCAAAATTCCTTACGCGGCATCCTCGAACTGGGCGTAGCCGGTCGCTTCCAGCTCCAGCGCCAGTTCCTTGCCGCCGCTCTTCACGACACGACCCTTCGACATCACGTGCACGATGTCGGGCACGATGTAATTCAGGAGCCGCTGATAGTGGGTGATGACGACCATCGCGCGCTTCGGCGAGTGCAGCGCATTGACGCCGTCGGCCGCGATGCGCAGCGCGTCGATGTCGAGGCCGGAATCCATCTCGTCGAGGATGCACAGGCTCGGCTCGAACAGCGCCATCTGCAGCACCTCGTTGCGCTTCTTCTCGCCGCCGGAGAAGCCGACATTGACGCCGCGCTTGAGCATGTCCTGCGGGATGTTCAGCGACTTCGAGACCTCGCGGACTTTCTTCAGGAAGTCCGGCGTCGAATATTCGCTCTCGCCGCGCGCCTTGCGCTGCGCGTTCAGCGCGGTGCGCAGGAACGTCATGGTGGCAACGCCGGGAATCTCGACCGGATACTGGAACGCCAGGAACACGCCCTTGGCGGCGCGCTCTTCCGGTTTCATCTCCAGCAGGTCTTCGCCCTTGAACAGGATCTGGCCGCCGGTGACCTCATAGCCTGGCTTACCGGCGATGACATGCGAGAGCGTCGATTTGCCGGAGCCGTTCGGCCCCATGATGGCGTGGATCTCGCCCTCGTTCACGGTCAACGTCAGGCCGTGGAGGATCTCACGCTCCTCGACACGAACCTGCAGGTCTTTCACTTCAAGCAAAGCCATCTTGGTATCCAGTTTATTCAATTGATGCATGGAGCGCCGCAGCGCACCGCGAGGGTCGGAGCTAACCGACCGACCCTTCGAGCGAGATCGAGATCAGCTTCTGCGCTTCCACCGCGAACTCCATCGGCAGTTGCTGCAGCACGTCCTTGACGAAGCCGTTGACGACGAGGCCGACAGCCTCTTCCTGGCTGAGCCCGCGCTGGATGCAGTAGAACAGCACGTCCTCGGAGATCTTCGAGGTCGTGGCTTCGTGCTCGAACGTCGCGGACGAGTTCTTGGCCTCGATGTACGGCACGGTGTGCGCGCCGCATTTGTCGCCGATCAACAGAGAATCGCACGCTGTGAAGTTGCGCGCACCGGTCGCTTTCCGATGCGCCGTGACGAGGCCGCGATAGGTGTTCTGCGACTTGCCGGCGGCGATGCCCTTGGAGATGATCCGGCTCGACGTGTTCTTGCCGAGATGGATCATCTTGGTGCCGCTATCGACCTGCTGATAGCCGTTCGAGATCGCGATCGAATAGAATTCGCCGCGCGAATTGTCGCCGCGGAGAATGCAGCTCGGGTACTTCCAGGTGATCGCCGACCCGGTCTCGACCTGGGTCCAGGAGATCTTGGAATTGTTGCCCCGGCAGTCGCCACGCTTGGTGACGAAATTGTAGATGCCGCCCTTGCCTTCCGAATTGCCGGGATACCAGTTCTGCACCGTCGAATATTTGATCTCGGCATCGTCATGGGCGACGAGCTCGACCACGGCCGCGTGGAGCTGGTTCTCGTCGCGCTGCGGCGCGGTGCAGCCTTCGAGATAGCTGACGTAGGAGCCCTTGTCGGCGATGATCAGCGTGCGCTCGAACTGGCCGGTGTTGCGCTCGTTGATGCGGAAGTACGTGGACAGCTCCATCGGGCAGCGCACGCCGGGCGGCACGTAGACGAACGAGCCGTCGGAGAACACCGCCGAGTTCAGCGTCGCGTAGAAATTGTCCGAGGTCGGAACCACCGAGCCCAGATATTTCTGCACCAGTTCGGGGTGCTCGCGGATCGCTTCCGAGATCGGCATGAAGATCACGCCGGCCTTCTTCAGCTCGGCCTTGAAGGTGGTCGCAACCGAGACCGAGTCGAACACCGCGTCGACCGCGATCTTGCGCCTGTTGGGGTCCTGCTCGCCGGGCTTGGGCTCGACGCCTTCGAGCATGGCGACCTCCCGCAAGGGGATGCCGAGCTTCTCATAGGTCTTCAGGATCTCGGGATCGATCTCGTCGAGCGAGGTGATCGTCTTCTTCGGCTTCGGCGCCGAATAGTAATAGAGGTCCTGGAAGTCGATCTTGGGATAGTCGACGCGGGCCCAGGTCGGCTCGGTCATGGTCAGCCAGCGCCGATAGGCCTCGAGCCGCCACTGGAGCATCCAGGCGGGTTCGTTCTTCTTCTCGGAGATGAACCTGACGGTATCTTCGGACAGCCCCTTGGGGGCCTTGTCGGATTCGATCTGGGTCTCAAACCCATAACGATACTGGTCGACGTCGATGCGCTTCACGCGATCGACCGTCTCTTGCACGGCTGGCATTCTATCCTCCGCTCGCGGTTTCAAGGACCGCGGTGGATCAAAGTCGGACGAGTATTACGATGTTTTTGGCAGAAAGCACGTGCTTAGAACCGTTCAAGCCGTGTTTCATCGCTTAGGCTCTAAGTAGGGTATTACCGAGCTTTCGCCAAGCCTCTAACGCCCTGTTGATGTCATCGGGTTCCGTGGACCAGCCCAGACTGAGGCGCACCGCTCCCTGAGCCACGGCGGCATCATACCCCATCGCCGACAGCACGTGCGAGGGCTGCACCTTGCCCGACGAACAGGCCGAGCCCGAGGACACCGCCACGCCTTCGAGGTCGAAGCCGATCACGGCGGTCTCCGCCTTCAGGCCAGGCGCGGTAAACAGGACGGTATTTGGCAACCGCTGAACGTCCTCGGCGAAGACCATCCCACCGGCAATCGCGCGAATACCGTTTTCCAAGCGATCCCTGAGGGTTGCTATCCGCTGCGCATCCTCCGGCAGAGCCTGAAGCGCGACTTTTACCGCCGCCCCGAAGCCGGCGATGCCCGCGACATTCTCGGTTCCCGCACGGCGGTTCTGCTCCTGCCCGCCGCCCCGCAACACCGGTTCAAGCCCGGCAACTCCCTCCGCCACGACCAGCGCGCCCACCCCTTGGGGCCGCCGATCTTGTGCGCAGAAAAAGTCGCAAGGTCGGCCCCCACTACATTGATATCGAACGGAATTTTCCCCAGCGCCTGGATCGCGTCGACATGCAGCAGGCCGCCGGCCTCGTGAACGATCCGGGCGGCCTCCGTGACCGGCTGGATTGCCCCCGTCTCGTTGTTCGCCGCCATGATCGAAACCAGTGCCGGCGGCCCGTCTCCGAGCAGCGCCTCGAGATGGCCGAGGTCGATCACGCCGGAGCCTGTGGCCCTGACCTGGCCGATCCTGTCCGCCGGGAACCGGCTGCCTGCCAGCACCGAGGCATGCTCGATCGCCGAGACCAGCAACCGCTCGACAGGGCCGCCGGACCGCCCCCGCAAGCCGGGCGACAGCGACAGCGCGTTGGCCTCGGTTCCGGCGGAGGTGAACACGACGTTGCGCGGCAACGCCCCCACCGCCGCGGCAAGCGTGGCGCGGGCGTCCTCGACCAGCCGCCGCGCCTCCCGCCCCTCGGCGTGGACTGAGGACGGATTGCCGATCAGATCGTACGCGGCGAGCATCGCAGCCCGTGCCTCGACGCGCAGCGGGGTGGTCGCATTCCAGTCGAGATAAACGCGCTTGCGCATGAAAGTAATATATTACCTCAGGGGCGACAGCTGCTCACCCGTTTCGATGCCCGACATGGGCTGCTGCTAGCCGCTTGGCAACCATGATTCCGGTCCGCGCCGCGCCATGACATGCCGGTGACACGCTAACACCTTGACCCCATTGCGGGATGTTCAAGATGCTTGCTTTTTGACCCACGCCTCATGCTAGAACGCGCGCGTCAGTTCACCGCGCGCCGCTCGCGCATCATCCGAGGGCGCCGCTCCACCCTTCCATTCGCGGCTTGGTCGGCACAGCAGCCGATGAAGTTCGTGCCATCGGTTGGTTGTTGAGGACCGCCTTCAAGGGATCAAGAGATCATCCATGCCTGAAGTTATTTTCACTGGCCCAGCCGGCCGTCTCGAAGGCCGCTATCACCCGGCCAAGCAGAAGAACGCGCCGATCGCGATGGTCCTGCATCCGCATCCGCAGTTTCATGGCACGATGAACCATCAGATCATCTACCAGTGCTATTACGCGTTCGCGCATCGCGGTTTCTCGGTGCTGCGCTTCAACTTCCGCGGCGTCGGCCGCAGCCAGGACTCGTTCGACCACGGTACCGGCGAATTGTCGGATGCGGCGGCCGCGCTCGACTGGGCGCAGACCATCAATCCCGAAGCGCGCGCCTGCTGGGTCGCCGGCTTCTCCTTCGGCGCCTGGATCGGCATGCAACTCCTGATGCGCCGCCCCGAGGTCGAAGGTTTTATTTCGATCGCGCCACCGGCCAACCTCTACGACTTCTCGTTCCTCGCGCCCTGCCCGTCCTCGGGCCTGATCGTGCATGGCGAGAAGGATGCGGTGGTGCCGCCCAAGGACGTCAACACGCTGGTCGAGAAGCTGAAGACGCAGAAGGGCATCGTGATCGACCAGCAGATCATCCCCGGCGCCAACCACTTCTTCGACGCCAAGCTCGAGCCGCTGATGGAAACCATCACGGCGTATCTCGACATGCGTCTGGCGAACGTGCGGTAAAGTCCTGTAGCCCGGATGGAGCGAAGCGAAATCCGGGACCCTCTCGCTTGTGGCAACACCCCGGATTGCGCTTCGCTCCATCCGGGCTACGAGACCAAGGCGCGGCTCAAGCCGCGAGCTTGAGCAGATGCGCGTCGTGGCGCATGAGAAACGCGCGCAGCAATTGCTGATAGTCTGCGCCGACCGCAGTACGGACGCTCGGGCGCTTCGCAAGCTCGGCACGCCACGCCCGCACCTTCGGCACATCCCTGAAGATACCGTGCTCGGTCAGCTCGTCGAACAGATCGAAATAACGGAAGATTGGCGCGAACACCGCGTCGACCAGGCTGAACGCTTCGCCTGCGAAATAAGGCCCCGCGCCGAGCGCAGCTTCGACACGCGCGAACTTCGCCGCCAGCGCCTGACGCTTGCTCTCGAACGTCGCGGGATCGGTCGTGGTCTCCAAGCCCCAGAGATCGCCGAGGGTCGCCGAGCCGAACTCCATCCAGGCGCGGTGCTCGGCACGCTTCAACGCATCGGCCGGATGCAGCTTCGCGCCTGCTTGCGTCTCCTCGATGTATTCGCAGATCACGTTGCTCTCGAACAGCGCGACCTCGCCCTTGTCCGTCGTCACCACCAGCACCGGCACCTTGCCGAGCGGTGAGAGCTTCAGGAACCAATCGGGCTTGCTGGCGAGATCGATGTCGATCCGCTCGAACGGAACGCCCTTCTCCTTCAGCGCGATCACACCGCGCTGCACATAGGGGCAGAGTTTGTGGCTGATAAGCTTGAGAGAAGCGGTCATGGCAATGATCCCGGCGGTTCGATGCAACTGCACTCAAGATAGATGCAATTGCATGAACACGTCAAGATCAATGCACTTGCATTAATCAGCCGTGATGGCTCATGGCCGTGCGATCACCCCGCCCGTCATCGGCATCGGCACGCCGGTGGTAGCCGGATAGGACAGCGGCAGGCCTTTCAGGCCGCGGGCCGCGAGGAAGCCGAAGGCCTGGGCCTCGATCGCGTCGGAGGCCCAGCCGAGCGTCTCGGCGGCCTCGACCGTGGCTGAACCGACCCGCTCCCGCAGCATCCGCAGCATCGTGAGGTTGCGGGCGCCGCCGCCGCAGACGATCCAGCTTCGCGGCCGCCGCGGCAGCAGCGGAATGACGCGCGCGATCGCGGCTGCAGTGAAGGCGGTCAGCGTCGCGGCACCGTCGGCCGGCGGCACATCGCCGAGCTTCAAGGCGGCAAAGTCGTTGCGGTCGAGCGATTTCGGCGGCGGGCTCGCGAAAAACGGCAGCTCCAGCGCACGCGCGATCCAGGCCTCGTCGGCCTTGCCCTGAGCTGCGAACTTGCCCTCCGCGTCGAATGCCTGGTTCATGGTGCGGTACATGAAATCGTCGAGCAGCGCATTGCCGGGCCCGGTGTCGCAGGCGATCAGCGTGTCGTTGCCGTCGATATAGGTGATGTTGGAGACGCCACCGATATTGACCACCACGATCGGTCCCTCGCGCGCCAGCGAGTTGGCGAGTGCACGGTGGTAGACCGGCACGAACGGCGCGCCCTGCCCGCCGGCCTCGACGTCGGCGGCGCGGAAATCGTGCATCACGGGGATATGGATCGCTCTCGCCAGTGTGGCGGCGTCACCGATCTGCACCGTCAGCCGCCGCTCGGGACGGTGCAGCACGGTCTGGCCGTGGAAGCCCACGATGTCGATGTCCTCCGGCCTCATCCGGTTCTGGGCGACGAACGCCGAGACCGCCTCGGCATGTGCCTGCGTCACCGCGCGCTCCGCCTCGGCCAGAATGCCCGGCCGGGCATCGCGTTGCGGCAGGTGCACGGCCTCGGACAATGCCTGGCGCAGCAGGTTGCGCTCCGCCGGACTATACGGCCGGTAGCCGGATGGTCCGAACGCTTTCACCTGCTTTCCGTCGGTTTCGATCAGCGCGACGTCGACCCCGTCCAGCGAGGTGCCGCTCATCAGACCGAGTGCCGTCAACATCATGGATCAGCGTCCTCAAGAGGCCCCTGCCAGCAGGCCGATCTTGTGCCAGAGGGACGCATCTTATAATGCCTCAGCGCCAAGTGGCGGGCGGTAAGCGAGTTCCCACGGAAAGACGCTTAAATTGCGCCCGAAACAGTAAACCAAGAATTGTCAGGCACGCCGACAGATGACCGCATTTAAATCGGATTTCCTCAATATCCTGCAAGAGCGTGGATTCATCCACCAATGCTCCGATTTCGAAGGGCTGGACGCCCTCGCCGCCAAGGGCGAGGCGATCGCCTATGTCGGCTACGATTGCACCGCCCGCTCGCTGCACATCGGCAACTACCTGACCATGATGATGCTGCACTGGCTGCAGCAATCCGGCAACAAGCCGATCACGCTGATGGGCGGCGGCACCGCCATGGTCGGCGATCCCTCCGGCAAGGACGAGACGCGCGCGATGCGCACCGTTGCCGAGATCGAGGCCAACAAGGAATCGATCCGCGGCGTGTTCGCCAAAGTGCTGAATTACGGCGACGGCAAGAGCGACGCCATCATGCTCGACAATGCCGAATGGCTGACCAAGCTGAACTGGATCGAGATGCTGCGCGACGTCGGCCGGCACTTCTCGGTCAACCGCATGCTGACCATGGACTCCGTGCGGCTGCGCCTCGAGCGCGAGCAGGAGATGAGCTTCATCGAGTTCAACTACATGGTCTGCCAGGCCTACGATTTCGTCGAACTCGCCAAGCGCACCGGCTGCCATTTGCAGATGGGCGGCTCGGACCAGTGGGGCAACATCATCATGGGCGTCGATCTCGGCCGCCGCATGGGCACCCACCAATTGTTCGCACTCACGACGCCGCTGCTGACCACGGCATCCGGCGCCAAGATGGGCAAGACCGCACAGGGCGCGGTGTGGCTCAACGCCGACCAGTTCTCGCCGTATGACTTCTGGCAGTATTGGCGCAACACCGAGGATGCCGATGTCGGCAGGTTCCTGAAGCTGTTCACGACGCTGCCGATGAGCGAGATCAAGAAGCTCGAGGCGCTCGGCGGCTCGGAGATCAACGAGGCCAAGAAGGTGCTCGCGACCGAAGCGACCGCGCTGCTGCACGGCCGCGATGCCGCCAACGAGTCAGCCGAAACCGCGCGACGCACCTTCGAGGAAGGTGCGCTCGCCGAGAGCCTGCCGACGGTGGAAATTCCGCGGGGCGAACTCGACGCCGGCCTCGGCGTGCTCAACGCCTTCGTCAAGGCCGGCCTCGTCGCCTCCAACGGCGAGGCGCGGCGCCAGATCAAGGGCGGCGGCCTGCGCGTCAACGACGAGCCCGTCACCGACGAAAAAATGGCGCTTTCGATGGCCAGCCTGACGCCGGAAGGCGTGATCAAGCTGTCCTTCGGCAAGAAGAAGCATGTCCTCATCAAGCCTGCATAGGCGCATGAGCTTTTGATGCTTGTCAGGGCGCGCCGAAGCGCGCTCCCTGATGGGCAATGGACCAGAAAACGCGCAGGGGAACGACCAGGGACAACGGAGCTGCGATGCAGCAGGGCGCGGTGCGCACTGCGCTCATCGTGCTCGCGCTGTGCTTCACACTGGCTGTGCTCGGCCGGGGCCTCAGTGAAAGCTTCACCGTCTTCCTGAAGCCGATCTCGGAAAGCTTCGGCTGGGACCGTGCGCAGGTCGTCTCGATCTACTCGCTGACCTGGCTCATCAGCGGACTGACCGCGCCGCTGGTCGGACGCCTGTTCGATCATTCCGGACCACGCATCGTCTACGCGCTCGGCCTGTTCCTGCTCGGTTCGGCCTTTCTGATCGCGGCACACGCGCAATCGCTCTGGCAGTTCCAGCTCTCGATCGGATTGTGCCTCGGCGTCGGCGTTGCCTTCATCGGCAATGTGCCGAACTCGATCCTGCTCGGCCGCTGGTTCGGCCGAAAGCTGCCGACCGCGATGGCGGTGGTGTACTCGGCGATGGGCGGCGGCGTGCTCGCGCTGCTGCCGGCCTCGCAGCTCCTGATCGATCATCTCGGCTGGCGCGAGACCTACCAGTTGTTCGGCTTCGCCGCGCTCGGCCTGCTGGTGCCGCTGCTGCTGTTGCCGTGGCGGCTGTTTGCATCCGGCTCGCCGCATGTCGCCAAGAAGACCGATCCCGATTTCGTCGACCACGGCTGGACGCTGGTGAGCGCCATGCGTCACCACGCCTTCTGGGCGCTGTTCTCGACCTTCTTCTTCACCGCCGTCGGCATGTATGCGATCGCCGCGCAAATCGTCGCCTATCTGATCGATGCCGGCTTCCCGCCGCTCCAGGCCGCAACCGCCTGGGGCTTTTCCGGTGTCGTCTTGGTGTTCGGCATGCTCGGGGTCTCCGCGCTCGACGGGCTGATCGGGCGCCGGCCGTCCGTCCTGCTCAGCTACGCGATCTCGATCATCGGCATCGTCCTGCTCTGGCTGTTGCAGTATTATCCTGATGTCATCCTGCTCACCGGATTCGTCGTCTGCTTCGGCAGCATGATGGGCTCGCGCGGGCCGCTGATCACGGCAACCGCGATGAATATCTTTCGAGGCAAGCGCGTCGGCACCATCTTCGGCACCATCTCGATCGGCAGTGGCCTCGGCTCGGCATTCGGCTCATGGAGCGGCGGACTGATCCATGACGCGACGCATGGCTACAACGCGCTGCTCGCCTTCGCACTTGCGAGCGTGGTGCTCGGAATGATCCCGTTCCTCATAGTGCCGGCCTTGCGGCGCTAGGTCTCCCGGAAGTAACCTGCGCGCATTCGCGTCACCGGACAATTACGGACAGACGCGCTCCAAACAGGCGCAAAAAATGCGGACCACGCCCGGCTGAAAACGCAGCCTGCGGTGTTTTGTCCGACATGACAAAAATGTCAGCGCGAATTGAGCTTGGGCGACTTGCGGGGTGGAACTGAATGCGGTCCAAGTCGCAACCATTGGATGGAGGGCACAAACCAATGAACTTTCCCTATCTCGTTCGCTTTCAACCGGTTCTCTTGAGCCTGTTTCGCTTCATCACCGGCCTGCTGCTGTTTCAGTACGGCGTCGCCAAGCTGTTCAAGTTTCCGGTGCTCCCCTACTTCGCGAACATCCCCCCGCTGATCTACGCGGCCGGCACGCTCGAGCTCGTGCTTGGCGCGCTCCTGATGATCGGCCTGTTCACTCGCCTTGCAGCCTTCATCCTCTCGGGTGAAATGGCTTTCGCCTACTTCATGGGCCACATGCTCAAGGGCGAAACGCCGGTGTTCCTGCCGCTGCTCAATGGCGGCACCGCGGCGATCCTGTTCTGCTTCGCCTGCCTCTACCTCTCGGCAGCCGGCGGCGGTTCAGTCAGCGCCGATGCGGCGATGGGCAAGGACTAGCGGGTCGACCAGCAACGCATTGCGCGATGCTCACGCGAGCGCAATTAACGCACAAGTAACGGATGGCATCGGCAGCCTTGCCGGTGTCATCTAGCGCGAGCCCAGCACGTTCCAGATCAGGACGAGGGCCGCTGCGAGCAGCACGGACATGACGAGGCGGTGGGCGAATCGGCTCATTGCCGCTCCTGCCAGTCCCGCTGACCACCAAAGTCTGAGATCGGTCGTCGCCAGCATCCGTGCCGGCGTGTGCCGATGGATGTCGATTCGTCTGCACAATTGCGCACACGGCTGCGAACGGTCACGCGCGCGGCAGGCCGCCGCATGGCTACGTTCATGATTGGTAAGAAGTTCATGCTACCGATGCGAGCAATAACAACCATTTCGTAGAGGCTGCGATGAAGTTGCTGAGCCACCTGAAGATCCGCACCAAGCTTGCCAGCATGGTCTGCCTTGCGGCTCTTACCGTAACGGCCATCATCGCGGTCTCGGGCTTCCTCAGCAAGAGCCGCATGATGGAGGACCGGGTCCAGCAGATGAAGACCGCGGTCGATATGCTCTACAGCCTGGCCCAGTCGGTTCAGGACGACGTCACCGCCGGCAAGATGACGCAGGCCGAGGCCAAGGCCCTGTTCCATATTCGCGGTCGCCAGATGAGCTTCAACGCCGGCCAAGGTTACCCGGTCGTCTACAACACCGACACATCCATCCTCGTGAACGGCGCCAACCAGAAGCTCGAAGGCAAGATCACCGGCGCGACCGACTCCAACGGCGTCCTCATCGCCGACGCGATCATCAAGGCCGGCGAGCTGTCCGCGCAGGGCGGCGTGACGTCCTACCTTTATCCCCGCCCAGGTCAGACCGAGGCCGTCCGCAAGACCGTGTTCGCGCGCAAGTTCGCGCCCTGGAACGCGACGATCAGCTACGGCCTCTATGTCGACGACATCGACGCCGACGTGCGCGCGCTCACGCTCGAACTCGCCGCTGTCGGCCTCGGCTTGATGTTGCTGATGGCCACTCTGTCCTGGCTCATCGCCCGCGATGTGCTGAGCGCGCTCGATCGCCAGAAGACCCGCATGCAGGAGATCGCCGAAGGCGCCATCGACAAGCCGGTCGAGGAGACCGATCGCGGTGACGAGATCGGCCGCATGGCCGAGACGCTCGAAGTGCTGCGCCAGACCGCCCTGACAGCCCGTATGCTCGAAGCCGAGCAGGTCGCCACCAAGACCCGCACCGAGCAGGAGAAGCGCGACGCGCTGATCTCGCTTGCCGACCGCTTCGACGCTTCCGTCGGCCAGCTCGTCGGCCTGATGGCCTCCGGCTCCGGGGAGCTGGAGACCACCGCCAAGTCGATGTCGTCCACGGCTGAAGGCACCAATCGCCGCGCCGCCGTGGTCGGTTCGGCCGCCACTGAAGCCAGCCAGCGCGTCCAGACTGTCGCCGCGGCCGCTGAAGAACTGTCCTCCTCCATCACCGAGATCAGCCGCCAGGTCGCGCAATCCGCCGAAGTCACCGGCCGCGCCGTGGACAGTGCGCGCCGCACTGACACCATCGTGCGTGCGCTGTCGGACGGCGCCCAGCAGATCGAGCACGTCGCCGAGCTGATCTCCAGCATCGCGGCTCAGACCAATCTGCTCGCGCTCAATGCCACCATCGAGGCTGCCCGCGCTGGTGAAGCCGGACGCGGCTTTGCCGTCGTCGCCTCCGAAGTGAAGTCGCTCGCGAGCCAGACCGCGGAAGCCACCCGTGAGATCGGCGACAAGATCGCCCAGATCCAGGGCGCGACCAAGGAAGCCGTGGACGCGATCGGCGGCATCACCGCCACCATCGAGGAGGTCAGTCGCATCGCCACCTCGATCGGCGCGGCCATCGAGGAGCAAGGTGCCGCCACCGCCGAAATCGCCCGCAGCGTCTCGCAGACCGCGGATGCGACCAAGGAGGTCACCACCAATATCGGCGGCGTCAGCACGGCGGCGAACGAGACCGGCAACGCAGCCGGCATGGTGCTTGCCGCCGCCTCGAACCTCTCCAAGCAGGCCGAGCAGCTCTCCGGCGAAGTCGGCACCTTCCTCGCGGGCGTACGCGCGGCGTAACGGCGAGCACCGAACTTTCCACGTCGTCATGGCCGGGCTTGTCCCGGCCATTTACGTTCTCGCGCTCGTGGATGCCCGGGACAAGCCCGGGCAGACCGCCTCTTCAGCCCCGCCTCTATCGCCTCGCCAGGCTGCAGCCGCTCGATAGCTTGCTGGTCGATCCGGTCGAGCCGCCGCTCGACTGCGACGGAAATTCCTCGAACGGCGAGTTCTGCTTGCCGGTGTTGAACTCGAAGATCTTGCGGAACAGGCCGGGCGCCATCGCCGAGATCGGGTTGACGCGCATGACGGGCGCAGACGGCGTACCAACGACCTCGTAGGTCACGCCGATCAGTCCCTCATTGTTGCCGCCGCCGAGGAAGATACCGAACAACGGAATCTGGCCGAAGATGTTGTTGACGCCATACATTGGCACGAAGGTGCCGCTCATGCAGACCTGGTTGCCGGGATAGTCGATCGAGCCCTCGATGGTGGCGCCGATCATCGGCCCCTTGACCACGCCGTCGCGAACGGTCAGCGCTCCGTTCTGCCGGGTGAACTCGGCGCGCAGCGCGCTGAAGGAGACGCCGCTGCCGGTCCCGTTGGGCGCACCGGCGGCGACGCGCTCGAGCTGCGCCTCGCCCTTCACCGTGAAGTCGCGCACGTTGATGAGGCCCTCGCGGGACGTGTTCGGCTCGGATGTCGGCGGCTCCATCGCCACCACCATCTGGCCGCCGACCGCCTTGGTGTAGGTGTCGGTGAAGCGCAGCAGCGCGCCGGCATCGTTGGTCTGGAGGTAGATCACCTCGCGGTTGCCCTGGGCGCGGCCGCCGCGCAGATCGGCTGCCACCGGCGTGTCGCGGCCGATCTTGCCGCTCAGCGTGAAAGCCTTGATGGCGCCGCTGCGTCTCGACATCTTGGCGTCGACACTGCGCATCGCCTCGCCGTTGAATCCCGCGACGGCACCGAGCTTCACGTCGATGTCGAAATCGACGTTCTTCATCTTGCTCTTGGCATCGTCCTTGGAATTGCCCGAGATCGCCGACTTCAGGAAGCCGCGGCCGTCGAACACGTCGCCGCGCATCGTGCCGCGCACCACCCCGTCCTGGCCGCGCTCAACCTTCAGCGACGTCTTGTCGCCATCGGACGGCGAGTAAATCGGGAAATTCGCATTCATGAGATCGCCGTTCGGATCGACCTCGAGCGAGCCCTTGATCGAGGCGCCGCCGCCTTCGATGACGATGTCCTCCAGACGCGTCGATTGCGCGGTCGGCACCACCTTGAACGTGGCCTTGCCCGATTTGCCCGGCAGCTTGACCCAGCCTGGCAGGATGTTGTCGAGCTTGACCGAAGTCAGGTCGGCCTCGATGCCGAGCTTCGTCGTCTGGTCCGGGCCGCCGGCGATCTTGCCCGACAGCTTGATCGGTACCGATCCGCTGACGGCAGGACTGAGATCGAAACCCAGGCGCGCGCGGCTGGCGTCGTCCAGCGTGGTCTGCAATTTGACGTCCGCATCGCCCTCGGTCGGCTTGCGGTAATCGAGCGAGGCCGCCTGGCCGTTGATCTTGACGTCGCCCTTGACCTGATAGCCCTGGTTGTTCGCGGCGATCTTGAGATTGTTGGCTTCCAGCTTCTGGTTCATCACCAGCTTGTCGGCCGAGAAGCCGTTGAGATCGGCGGTGACGGAATAGGTCGTGTCGGCCTTGGTCAGCTCGCCTTTGACCGGCATGGCGAGCTGGATGTTCGCCGTGAACGTGCCCTTGCTGGTGTTGGGGTCGACGACGGTCGACGACAGGTCGCTCAGCCGGTCATTGGCAAGCATTTCGGCCGCCGCGGGTACAGGGCCGTCGACCCGGAACCTGGTCCGCGATGGCGACGGTTTCGGCGCCATGTCCGGCACCTCGAACACGAAGTCCGAGATCGTGACCTTGCGGCCCGCCGGCGTATCGGCGATGCCCTGGGCGATATTCACGGTCGCGGTGCGCCCGGTCACGCGCGCCTTCAAATCGGCATCGTGCACGACAGGCATGCCGTCGACGGGACGGACCGCGACGCCGCTCGCGACGATGTTGACCGACAAACCATCGTCGGGAATCGGCGGGCCCTTGCGCGGCAGGTTCTTGGTCGGTGAATTGACGCCGATCTCGATGCGCTGAAGCGTGCCGCGCTCGATCCGCTCGATCACCCACTCACGCAATTCGGGAACGACGAGCGTCGGCCACATCCGCTTGAGCGCGGAGGCCGACATCGGCGTTCCCGCGAAGCCCAGCGTCAGCCGCGGTTCACCCGAATAGTCGATCGCCCCCGTGCCGGCGACGCCGATCTCGCCGTTGCTGATATCGGCCTGCGTCAGCAGCATGCGCTTGTGGTCGGTGTCGAAGCGGAATCCGATCGCAATGCGGTTGAAGACCAGCGGCGGTTCGTTGTCGATGCCGCCAAGCAGGATCGAGCCACCGCTGAAACCGAGCTGCCAATCGTTGACGGTGCCGTTGGGCGGTTCGAGGTGGGCCAGAAGGGTCAGACGGTTCGCACCCGACAGGATCTTGAACGGCGCAACCAGCACCCGCCGATTGGCGTCCCACTCGACGTTGATCTCGGCGGAGTCGATCGCCATCGGATAGTCGGGTGTATCGGTGTCGATGATGTTACCCGCGCCGATCGCGACCTTGCCGCGAAAGAAGGTCGGCACGCCGTCGCGGCCGAGCTCGCCCTTGAGCTCTCCCGTCATCGGCAGGTCCGCCGTATAGGTGAGGTCCTTCACCCGCAGCGCCAGCAGGATGTTGGCGGTGGAGACCTTGTCGGCGCGGATGTCGACCGAGCGCACCCCGTTCTCGGCGGGACCGATCGTGGCGCGCAGCGACCAGGGACGTGCGCCCTCCTCGCCGAAGCTGAGCGTGACACCGCCACGGGTCGGCCGGCGCAGGCTGAGCGTGATGTTCTCAAACGACCATTTGCTGCCGCGCTGCTGATCGTCGACGATCAGATTGCCGTTCTTCAGACCGATCTCGTTGAGGTTCTGTCCGTCGAGGCCGGTCATGCTCAGACTGTCGAGCCAGTCGAGGCCCTGGAGAATTCCGCTCTGGGCCGTGGCCTGAGGAGCGGCCTGAGATGGGTCCTGGCCCGCAGGTGCCGTCGCGAAAGGCGGCGGCGGGACACCGTTGCGCGGGAATGTCGGCGGCAGGCCCGCATCCTTCTTGGACGCCACGCCGGTTGCGAGCGGTTTTGCGGTGTCGCCGGCCGACACGGTGACGGTGCCGTCAGGCGCGATCCGGATCGCGAGCTCGGCGTCGACGAGATTGAGGCTTTCGGCGCGCAGGTGCCCCATCAGCAGACCCACGCCCGACAGCTTCACCTCCGCCTTCGGCGCACTGGCAACGATGGCGTGGTCGCGGTCGCGCACGATGATGTCGCGGATGCGCACCGCGATGCGAACCCGGCCGACTCGCTCGATCTGGGTGCCGCCGACCTCGACCGTGTTGCCGTGGCCAATATTGTCCTCGATGGCGGCAGCGAGCCATGGCGTCGCGATGTCGAGATTGATCGGCCCCGCGCCAAGCCGCCACCACAGCGCGCCGAAACAGCCGACGAAGATGACGGCCAGGGCCCCGACCACGACGGCCATCCGCTTCAGCCAGCGACCTCCGCCGAGCCAGCGACGCAACGAGCCGAATCCGTCACCAACACGATGAAAGCCTGAATTGGAACGCGACAACAGCCGCCGCGCCCGCCTGCGCGCCGCCGCTTCCTGATCCGGATCCCAGTCGGCGTCGTCCCATTCCTGCGGCTCCGGCTGCCCGCCATGCCGATCGAGATCCCGATTGTAATCCTGGGGCGACGTATTCCTTGCCATTGCCTCTCGATACAGGCGCCCATCGTGGGATTGAGCGCCGCCGGGACCGCAGCCGTCGACAGGGATCGAAGCTCCCCGCCCCGGCGATGCCGCCATACCTCGAATATTCCTGCTGTTCGTCATTTCGCCCCGGGAGCGCGTTCAACGAGCAGTGGGGTGGTGCGTGGAATTCCTTGTAACCATACTCCGGCGCCATCAGACTCGCCCAGCCGAGGGCGCGATTCCGGAATACCGGACGAGAGCTGCAATACCGCTTTGGTTGACCCGCCGAAAGCGACGAAAGGAAGGCGTATGTCCAAGAAATCCCGAAAGAAATCGTCCAAAACGCCCTCCGGCAGTCCGACAGCTAAAAAGAAGGCCCCGACAGCGCGGGGAACGACTCAAACAAAGTCAGCGAAAACACAGCGGACACCGGCGAGCAAATCAACTGGGAGCATAGCAAAATCAGGGTCACATGGGGCCGCATCGAAACAGTTAAATTCCTCCAAATCGGCGGCCGCGCCCGTGACGGCGAAAGATACGGCTAAGTCCGCCTTGGCAAAGTCCTCCCTGACCGAGGGCCAGAAGGCCCCCGGCTTTCGCCTGCCCCGCGACGGCGGCGACATGGTCACCCTGGCCGACTATGCCGGCCGCAAGCTCGTCCTGTTCTTCTATCCCCGCGCCGACACGCCCGGCTGCACCAGGGAGGCAATCGACTTTACCCGGCTGGCCGACGCCTTCGCCGCGGCCGGTACCGCCGTGCTCGGCATCTCGGCCGATCCGTTAAAGGCCCAGGAGAAGTTCCGCGACAAGCACAAGCTCGCGATTCCTCTCATTTCGGATGAGAAGCACGAGATGCTGGAGGCGTATGGCGCCTGGGGCGAAAAATCCATGTACGGCAAGAGCTTCCTCGGGATTCTTCGGACCACGCTGCTGATCGGGGCCGACGGCAAGGTGGCCAAGGTCTGGCGCAATGTCCGGGTCGACGGCCATGCCGATCAGGTGCTGGAGGCGGCAAGAAGTCTTTAACCAGTCCGTTAGATTCGAGCGCTTCCGTTTCCGGAAAATTAACCATGACCGGCCCAGATTGCTGCGGCAATTGAGCCGCAAGGAACCGTTCCGACCGGCGCCGGAGAGCCGATGTCGAAAAGTTCTGCCCAACTCTCGCAGTACCCCCAACATCACCCTCACGACCATGGCCGCGCTTTTCACCGCCGCCCGACGGCTGCCGTGGCGGCCGCGATTCCCCTTGCCCCGACCGACGACGCCTACACCATCGTGCATCACGGCAAGCAGGTCCGGCTCGGACCCGTCGTGTTCTGGATCGTGGTCGGCACGGTCGTACTGCTCGGACTCTGGTCGGCGGCGACTGCCACCTATTTCGCTTTCCGCGACGACGTCCTGACCCGGCTGATCGCCCGCCAGGCAGAGATGCAATACGCCTATGAGGATCGCATCACCGAGCTGCGCGCCAAGGTCGACCGCACCACCAGCCGCCAATTGCTCGACCAGGAACAGTTCGACCAGAAGCTCGACCAGATCATGAAGCGCCAGACGGCGCTGGAGTCCCGGGCGACGGCGCTTGGCGCCATGCCCGACGTGACCGGGTCGATCCCCCGCGCGACTCCGCAGCGCGGCGACTCAAACCAGGGCACGAATCAAGGCTTGATGCAGGGCACGCCTAAGCCGTCGCCGATCAGCAACACCGTGATCTTCGTCGCGCCGCCGGATCGCGAGGCACGACTCGAATCGCGTTCCCCGGCCGTCATCGCGCCGCCGACCAACCAGTTCGCCAAAAACCAGGGTTTCGACAACGTCCTGGTCCGGCTGACGACCTCGCTTGACCAGGTCGAGCGCCGCCAGATCGCGGCGCTCGGCGCCGTCGAGGAACGCATGGATTCACGGATGCGCCGGATGCGCGGCGTCGTCAGCGATCTTGGCCTCAATCTCGCCAGCCTTGAAGCCGCCGTGCCGCGCTCCGCGATGGGCGGGCCGTTCATCCCGGTCAAGCTGACGGCCAATGCCGGCCCGTTCGAGAAGCAGCTCTATCGTATCAACACCACGCGCGCCGAGATGGATCGTCTCAATCGCACGCTGGCGCTGGTGCCCTATCGCAAGCCCGTCATCGGCGAAGTCGAATTCACCTCCGGCTTCGGCGTGCGCAGCGACCCCTTCCTCGGCCGGCCTGCGATGCATACCGGTCTCGACTTCCGCGCCGCGACCGGTGATCCCGCGCGCGTCACCGCCAACGGCAAGGTCGTCTCGGCCGGCTGGTCCGGCGGCTACGGCCGCATGGTTGAGGTCGATCACGGCAATGGACTCTCGACCCGCTACGGCCATCTCTCCGAGATCAACGTCAAGGTCGGCGAGATCGTGAAGCTCGGCCAGGTCATCGGCCTGGTCGGATCGACCGGCCGCTCCACCGGTCCGCACCTGCACTACGAAACCCGCATCGATGGCGAAGCGGTCGATCCGCAGAAGTTCCTGCGAGCCGGCGTGCGCCTCAGCGCGGGCTAGGTGTGATGCCATGAGAGGCCGCCTCCAACGGGGAACGGAACCTCCGCAGGCGGCTTGAAGGACTCCATGGGCGCCCCGGGAGATCCTCACGATGGCAAAGACGACGAAATCGACTCGCGTATCCGCGAGGACGGTAACCATACACGACCAAAAGCTTGAACGCGGCGAAGGTGGCGAACTTCACCAGACCGCGGTGGGCAAGGCGAGCATCCTCACCACGGCCCAGGGCGGCCCGGTGTCCGACGACCAGAACTCACTGAAGGTTGGGCCCCGCGGGCCAACCTTGCTCGAGGATTTTCATTTCCGAGAGAAGATCTTCCACTTCGACCACGAACGCATCCCCGAGCGGGTCGTGCATGCGCGCGGCTACGCGGCGCATGGGTTCTTCGAGACCTACAAATCGCTCGCGAAATACACCAAGGCCGACCTGTTTCAGCGCGCGGGGAAAAGACACCCGCCTTCGTTCGGTTTTCAACCGTTGCCGGAAGCAAGGGCTCGGTCGACCTCGCCCGGGACGTGCGGGGCTTTGCGGTCAAGCTCTATACGCAGGAAGGCAATTGGGACATCGTCGGCAACAACATCCCGGTCTTCTTCATTCAGGACGCGATCAAGTTTCCCGACCTGATCCACGCCGTGAAGGAAGAGCCGGACTGCGCATTTCCCCAGGCGCAATCGGCGCATGACAATTTCTGGGACTTCATAAGCCTCACCCCCGAGAGCATGCACATGGTCATGTGGGTGATGTCCGACCGCGCCATCCCACGCTCGTTTCGCTTCATGGAAGGGTTCGGCGTTCATACGTTCCGGCTCGTCAATGCCAAGAACGAATCCACCTTCGTCAAATTCCACTGGAAACCGAAGCTCGGCCTGCAATCGGTCGTGTGGAACGAAGCGGTCAAGATCAACGGCGCCGATCCGGACTTCCACCGTCGCGATCTCTGGACTGCGATCAAGACCGGCAATTTTCCCGAATGGGAGCTGCAGCTTCAGCTGTTCGATCAGGATTTTGCCGACGCCTTCGAGTTCGACGTGCTCGATCCGACCAAGATCATTCCCGAGGAAATTCTGCCGCCCGTTCCGGTCGGACGGCTGGTGCTCGACCGGATGCCGGATAATTTCTTTGCGGAGACCGAACAGGTCGCTTTCATGACCCAGAATGTTCCGCCTGGAATCGACTTCTCCAACGATCCCCTGCTCCAGGGGCGCAATTTCTCGTACCTCGACACGCAGCTGAAACGGCTGGGTAGCCCCAATTTCACTCACATCCCGATCAATGCGCCGAAATGCCCGTTCGCTCATTTTCAGCAGGATGGACACATGGCGATGCGCAATCCAATCGGTCGCGTCAATTACCAGCCGAACTCCTTCGGCGAAGGACCAAGAGAGTCGCCACTGCGCGGCTTCACGCCGTTCCCCGAGGTAGTGGAAGGCGAAAAGCGCCGTCTGCGTGCTGAAAGCTTCGCGGACCACTACAGCCAGGCCCGTCAGTTCTTCATCAGTCAGACTGCAGGCGAGCAGTCGCACATTGCCGCAGCGCTGACGTTCGAGCTCAGCAAGGTGAAACTTCCGGCGATCCGGGAACGCATGGTCTCGCATCTCCTCAACATCGACGAGACACTGGCGAGCAAGGTCGCAGACAAGCTCGGCCTGCAGAAGATGCCGAAACCTGCCGATGCAGCCCTGCCCACGCGTCAGGATCTCGATCCTTCGCCCGCCCTGAGCATCGTGGAAAACGGTCCGGAGCGCTTCGAGGGACGCAAGCTTGGTATCCTCGTCACCGACGGTTCGGACGCAGGCCTCCTTAAGGCTCTCAAGGCCGCCCTGGACAAGGCCGGGGCGACCTTCGAGATCATCGCGCCGAAGGTGACAGGCGCCAAAGCCAGCGACGGCAGCTGGATCGACGCCGATCAGATGATCGACGGCGGACCGTCCGTTCTCTACGACGCGGTCGCGCTGCTGCCGGCTGCGGATGCGATGGGCGATCTGCTGCTGGAATCCTCGGCACGCGATTTCCTCGCCGACGCGTTCGCGCACTGCAAGTTCATCGGCTACGTCAATGCGGCGCTGCCGCTGTTCGAAAAAGCGGGCATTACCTCCGACGATTTCGATGAAGGCTGCATCTCGATCGCAAGCGCGAAAGAGACCAAATCGTTCGTCGACAGCCTCGCCAAATTGCGGGTCTGGGAGCGCGAGCCCCACGTCAAGATGCCCTGAGCAAGGAAGGCCGAGGCGCGCTCATCGTGCGCCTAGGCTCTGCTCAACGCCGGCCGCCGCCCCCCATCCCGCCGCCGGGAGCTCCGAAGCCGCCACCACCACCCATGCCCCCGCCGGGCCCCATCGGTCCGCCGGGCGAGCCGATGCCGCCGGGACCTGACGGGCCGCTCGGGCCCGCCGGCGCCGGACCGGGGTTTGCACCAGGGCTGGATCCGGGCGCGGGCGCGCCCGGTGCACCGGGCTGGCCACCGCTCGGGTTTGGTGCGGTACGATCTCGGATGCAGGATGGAACCGCCGGGCGACCGGTTGGGAGCGCCACCGCCGGACGGGGGATTGCCCGGCCCGTGGCCGATGGCCTCTGCCGAATCCACCTGGAAGCCGCGCGAGCGGTCGAACACACCGTTGACCACCATGCGCGCCTCGCCGGCCGCCGGCCCGAAGCGCGACCCGTCACGGGCGATGAAGCCGGAGCCGAGCTGGAGGTTCGACCCCGCCCGCTGCACATAAGCCTCGATCGACAGGCGGCTTGCGCCGACCAGATCGGAGAAATCATCGATCCGCGTGCGCGCGGCCTGCATCGCGCCCTGGCTCACGCTGCCTTCGATCTGGACGCGCTGGCCAACCAGCAAGGGATCGACGCCGTTCAGCCTCAGCCCGCCGATGCGCAGCCCGTCGGGCCCGCGCTCGACCACCCCGGTGACACGCTCGGTTGCCTTGCGTCGCGGCTCGACCAGGCTTGCGACGATCACGCCGTCGGTGCGACGCAGACCGTAGACCGCAACCTGCGTGCCGATGCGGAGCTTGCTCACCTTGTCGCTCGCGACGATCTTCTGGCCGAGCACGGCCAGCTCGTTGCCCTTCACGGATTCGACGGGACCTGCGACTTCGCTCGCAATCGCGATGTTGCGCGTGACGAGTACGCCGTCAGCACGACGGGTCGCGACCACGCGTGCGAGCTGGCCGATACGCAGGGCCTTGGGGCTCGCCGCTTCGCCATCGATCCGCACCGGAACATCGCTGGCATAGGTGATGCGCTCGCCGTTGACATAGATGCTGCCGAAGCGCTGGATCACGCCGACAATGCCGGTGCCGCCGATGCCGTGGTCGTCACCGCGCGTGAGCCCGGTGCCGCCGATTCCCTGGTCGGTGCCGCGCCCGATCTGCGCCCGCGCCATGGCCGTGCCGGCGAGCCAGAATCCCGTCAGCAGCAGACGGCGGGAAATGAGCGGCGGCCGGCTCATGAGGAACCACCTTCCTTGCCGCCCGACTTGGCCTCGCCCTCTTCGTCGGCATCTTCGCTGTAGATGTAGATGCCGAAATTCCATCGGGCGTCACCGCCCTTGTCCTTGGCAAGCGCGCGGTTGGCCTCGCGGTTTGCCGTCTTCAGAGCGTCCATCGCAAGCTCGCGCGAGCGCGCTTCGAGGCGGCGTGCAAGCTTCGGCGAGATGTTGTTGTAGTGCACCGCGCGCTCGAGAAAGCGCGGCGCTGTGCCCGAGACGTTGCGTTCGGCCGCCGCGATATGGTCGTGCAGATTGCGGCCGAGATAGTGCCACTTGCTGTCGTCCTCGCCTGATGGGACGAAGGCCGCCTCGACCAGCTCGATCTCGTCGGCCGCGTTGATGGTGACCAGCTTGCGATCGACCCATTCGTCAAGCACCGCGCGCGGTCGCACGTCCTTGGTGACGGAGGCGACGAGTTGCTCGAACGACGGCGCATCGGCCTCGGCCGTGCGCGGCAGGGCCAGCGGCTCGCCCTTCGCATCGGTGAACTCGGGCGCGGCGAGCCAGCGCGCGATCACGGCGCTCGTCAGCGACACCGCCGCCGGCGTCTCGTTCACGGGCGCACCGGCGCCGCGAAGCCGCGCCACCTCCTTGCGATGGATGCCGGTGAGAAGGCTGACGCGGCTGTCGGTCTGCTCCTTGCCCTCCAGCGCGAAATCATGCTCGGCGACGTTGACGAACAGTTCGCGAAGCAGTTGCGCCAGCGCCGGAAAGGTCATGCCGCTGCGGATGCACAGCCGCACGAGCGGGCGCAGCAGCCGCGCCAGCGGCGCGTGCAGCTTCGCGGCGGCATTCGGCTGCGGAGCCGCTGCTTTGGACCCGGACTTGGCATTCATGTCTGAATTGTACCTGCGCCACACGTGGGACACAATCCCACATTTTCCCACTTTGCATTTGACGTGGTAAATTTTCCCACATATACGAGACGCCACTGAGGGGCGCGACGTAAAGGGACACACACCCATGGCTGACCGCTTGGTCCGCAATTCCAGCTCACTGCGTGCCGTGCCGGCTCCCGACCGGGGACACGGCACAATAGAGCCGATCCTGCCGGCGCTGCTGCGCGGCGTGATCTTCATGTCGGTGCTGGCGGCACCGTTCGTCGCAGCGCTTCTCGCAGGCTGACGCCGCCATGCATCACAGCCAGGAAACCTTGCAAGAAACCTTGCACGAAATCCCGCGCCGCCCGTCGGTGCTCCACATCTTCAAGATCTATTATCCCGACCTGTTCGGCGGCACGCTGACAGTGATCCGCGACATCTGCGCAGGTCTGAAGGATGCTTTTGCCTCCGCCGTGCTGGTCTGCTCGCAATCGGCCGAGCCGCGTGAACTCGTCGTCGACGACGTGCCGGTCGAGCGCGTCCGCTCGTTCGGCAATCTGCTGTCGCTTCCCGCCGCCCCGACCTATCCATGGCGGCTGTGGCGGAGAATCGCCGAGCACGATCTGCTCGCGCTCCACGCTCCCTTCCCGCTCGCCGATCTCGTCTTCGCACTGGGATTCGGCGCCAAACGGCCGCTGGTGGTGCACTGGCACGCCGACATCGTCACCCATGCCGGCCTGCGCTGGTTCATCGAGCCGTTGATGCGGCGAACTCTGCGCCGCGCCAAGGCGATCATCGTGTCGGACCACGTCCTGGTCGAGACCACGCCCCTGCTGCGCGAATTCGACGACAAATGCCGCGTCGTTCCATTCGGCATCGACACCTCCGGCTACGACTGGCCGAAGATCGAGCCGAACCATGTCAACGATCGCGGCCGGCTCGTGCTCGCCTGTGGCCGCCTGGTGCCCTACAAGGGGTTCGACGTGCTGATCCGCGCCGCCGTCAACCGCAAGTTCGAAGTCTGGATCATCGGCGAAGGCACCGAACGGCCCCGGCTCGAACAGATGATCCGCGAACTCGGCCTGACCGACCGCGTCCGCCTGCTCGGCTCGGTCAACGACAGCGAGCGCATCAAGCTGATGTGCCTGTCCGACGTCTTCGTGATGCCGTCGGTGACCAACGCCGAGACCTTCGGTCTGGTCCAGCTCGAAGCCATGGCCGCCGGTCGCCCCGTCGTGAACACGGCGCTCGATACCGCCGTGCCGCGCGTCGCACGCCACGGCATGGAGGCCATCACCGTGCCGCCCGGCAATCCGGAAATGCTCGGGGACGCCATCGACACCCTGATCCACGACCCCGAGCGCCGCCGGCGCATGGGATTGTCGGGCCGCACCCGCGCCCTCACCCGCTATTCCGCCACGGCTTTCCGGGAAGGCATGGAAACCGTCTACCGCAACGCCGTCACCGCGCCCTGCAGGGAATCGGCAACCGCAGCCGAACCACCGCAGGCGACGAGCTGGCCGGACAGCGTCCGGATCGCGGCCGCCCTGGCCTGGTCCGACATGCGGCACCGTTACGTGCGCTCGCTGCTCGGACCTTTCTGGATGTCGCTGCAGATGGCGATCGTGGTCGTGGTGCTGGGCTCGGTGATCGGCCAGATGTCGAACGCCGACATCCTGTCGCGGCTCCCCATGCTGGCGCTGTCGATGACGGCCTGGACCTTCCTCAACAGCGTGGTGCTCGATGCGACCACGGCGCTGCAGAACTCCGCGAGCCTGATCCGCGACCGGGCATTGCCGCCGGTGATCTTCCTGCTGCAATGCACGTTCCGCCAGGGACTGTTCGCGCTGCATAATGCCTGCGTGCCGCTGCTGCTGTGGCTGGTCCTGTCGCCCCACGACCTCTCTCACGCGCTGGCGGCGCTGCCCGGCCTGCTCCTGTTCGTGGCCTGCACCTTCGCCCTGAGCCTCGTCCTTGGCGCGATGGCAACGCGCTATCGCGACCTCAAGCCGATCATCGAATCCACGTTGATGCTCGCCTTCCTCGCCTCGCCCGTGATCTGGTCGGCCGAAATGATCAACCACCGCGCAACGGTGATGCGGCTCAATCCGCTGACGCACCTGTTCGCGGTGTGGCGCGAGCCGCTTGCGGGCGGCCATGTCGACCCGACCAGCCTCGTCTACGTCCTCGTCACCCTGGCGTTGCTGATCTTTGCGAGCGCGCTGACGCTGGTTCACCTGCGCAAAGCCGCATTCTGGATCTGACCATGGTCTCGATCAGCCTGCGCAACGTCTGTCTCGATTATCCGCTCTACGGCGCCTACGACTTCTCGCTGAAGCGGCGGCTGCTCGGTCACCTCATCCGCGAGCCCGGCGAGATGCGGACCATCCGCGCCGTCGACAATGTCACGATCGAGGCCGAACCCGGCGCCCGTATCGGGCTTGCCGGCCCCAACGGCTCCGGCAAGTCGACGCTGCTGCGCCTCATCGCTGGCGTGTACCCGCCGAGCACCGGCCGCCTTGCGGTCAGGGGCAACATCGTGCCCCTGCTCGGCCTGAACGCCGGCGTCAACCTGGATTTCGTGGCGGAGGACAACATCGCACTGCTGCTGCGGATCGGCGGCCGCAAGCCGACCCGCAGCGTGATCGACGAGATCTGGGCCTTCACCGAGCTCGAGACGCGGATGCAGCGGCTGCCCTTGCGGATGTTCTCCTCGGGAATGCTGATGCGCGTGCTGTTCGCCACCGCCACCGCCTTCCCGGCCGACATCCTCCTGCTCGACGAATGGCTCAGCGTCGTCGACGAGCATTTCGCGGAGAAAGCCGAGCGGCGGCTGCAAAACCTCGTCTCGCAGGCGGCGATCGTGATCATCGCCTCGCACGACCAGCCGCTGCTCCGGCGCACCTGCTCCAGCATCATCAACCTCGACCACGGCCGCATCGCCTCGACCGTGACGGTCGAGCCGCCGGCCACGCACGCCTTCGAGCTCCGCGAGAAACGCGCATGAAACAGACCATCCTTGTCGTCTCCGAGGCGCTGGGGGAGCCCAACCACAAGCGCGGCATCTTCCACTTCACGCGCGAGCTGATGCGCTCGCTCGCGGCCGAGGGCCACGAGCTGACACTGCTGGTCGAGACCTCGCGGCGCTATCGCAAGCTGCGCGGACGCGGGCGGCGCACGAAGCTGTTTCCGTCGGAGGCGCGCAACATCGAGCTGCTCGCGCTCTACCGCTTCCTCGACGAGATCAACATGGCCGAACCGCTGGCGCGCAACGGCCTGCGGCGCACGCTCGACTGGCTCCGCCACAAGGTCGCCATGTCGGTATCGCCGGACTACGCCCTCTGCTTCCTGCGCGCCATCGGCCTGCGCGGACTGAATGCCCGGCGCATCGAGAACAAGACCGCCGCGATCGAATACGTCCCGCCCGACCTGCGCCACCTCGAGCTGTTCCGTGAATTTCAGCTCGAGCCCGGCTTCTACAGCTACCAGGATTCCTCCGCCTTCTTCCTGCTGCCGCCGCCGCGGGTCGACGCGCGCGACTACGACATCATCGTGGTGGACACGCCGACGCGGGTCGCGATCCGGCGCAAGCCGGGCGCCAAGGTGATCTGCGTGGTCCATGACCTGCTGCCGCTCACCGACCTCAAGCTCAGCGACGTCGCGACACGGCTGTTCCTGTCGCGACTGCTGACCAGCCTGCGGCAGGCCGACGAGCTCGCCTTCGTTTCAAACTACAGCATGACGCGGTTCAGGGATCTGTTGCCGCAATTTGCGCACCTGCCGGCGCGGGTCGTGTATCCCCGCACCCGGTTCGACGCCCCGGATGTCCTGCACCTCCCAGCCCCGTCGGGCCGTCCGGGGCGGCCGAGCTTCGTCGTCATCGTCTCGAACGAGCCGCGCAAGAACGTCGCCACCGTCATCCGCGCCTTCCGTGGCGTACCGCAGGCCGATCTCGTCGTAATCGGCTATGCCGGCGAGATCAACCGGATGCGCAATCTGCCGCCAAATGTTCGCTTCGCCGGCTATGTCGACGAGCAAGAGAAGGCCGCCCTCATTGCCGAGGCCCACGGGCTGATCATGCCGAGCTTCGCCGAAGGCTTTGGCGTGCCGATCATCGAGGCGCTTGCCGCGAACACGCCGGTGCTGTGCTCCGATATCGCGGTGTTCCGCGAAGTCGCGGGCGAGCTTGCGGACTATTTCGACCCGTTCTCGACCGACTCGGTCGCGGCCTCCGTTACCCGTGTGATGACGCGGCAGGAGGAATGGCGTGGCAGGATCAAGGCGCGGCGCAGCGAGCTCGCCGAGCGCTTCGGCTATGAGACCCAGGCCCGCGATTTCCTCGGACATGAGGCGCCCGGCGCAAGCCTCGCCGCCGGACAGCTGGCATCGTACGGATGAACGCCGAATGCGGACATGGCCGCAGGCCCGCCCTCGGCCATTCGGCCGCGCTGACAGGGACCACCGATGGGCTCGCCGTCCTGATCGCGGCCTCGCTGCCCTGGTCGACCACGGCGCCGTCGATCCTCGTCGGCCTCTGGCTGCTGGCGGTGACGCCGACGATCGATTGGCGCGACTATGGGCGGCAGCTCGCCCGGCCTGCGTTCGCGCTGCCCTTTGCCTTCCTGCTGCTCGCGCTCGTCGGGACGCTCTGGTCCGACGGTGCCTGGACGGACCGGCTGCACGCGATCAAGCCGGTGGCCAAGCTCGTGTTGATTCCGCCGCTGCTCTACCATTTCAGCCGGTCGGAGCGCGGCTTGTGGGTCTGCGTCGTCTTTCTCGGCTCCTGCGCGCTGCTTGCGGTCTATTCCTGGATCGTGTTGCTTGATCCCGCCTGGAAGATCACCACAACGGCGTCGGCGGGCGTGCCCGTCAAGAACTACATCGACCAGAGCCAGGAATTCACTCTCTGCGCCTTTGCACTTGCGCTGCCCGCGCTGATTTTCTGGCGCGACAGGCGCGTGGTCGCCGCGGGCGCGTGCCTGGCGCTGATCCTGCTGTTCGTGACCAACATGGTGTTCGTCGCATCGGCCCGCACGGCGCTGCTCTGCATTGCGGTGCTGCTCGCCCTGTTTGCCTGGAGGCATCTCGGCCGGCAGGCGGCACTGCTCCTGCTCGCGGGCGCTGTCGCCGCGAGCACACTGGCCTGGACGACATCGCCCTATCTGCGCCAGCGCATCACCGACATCGCCGTCGAATACCGCCATGGCCATGAGGACATCAGCCGCGCCTCGACCGCACAGCGGCTGACCTATTGGCGCAAGGCACTTCACGCCTTCACTGAGGCGCCCCTGATCGGCCATGGCACCGGATCGATCAAGCGGCAGTTCGAGCGCGCCGCCACCGGCGGCAGCCGTCTCGATGCGGAGATCGTCAGCAATCCGCACAACCAGACCCTCAACGTCGCCATGCAATGGGGCCTGCTCGGCGTCGTCCTTCTTTACACGATGTGGATCGCCCACCTTCGCCTGTTTCTGGGCCAAGGTCTTGCCGCCTGGATCGGCCTCGTCGCCGTCGTGCAGAACATCGCGAGCTCGCTGCTGAACTCGCACCTGTTCGATTTCCACGAGGGGTGGATGTACGTGCTCGGCGTCGGCGTCGCCGGCGGCATGGTGCTGAAACGCAGGGCTGGCGCGGAATCCTGACTACGGGCTGCGCTCGTGGCCGACCTCGCCGGTGATGACCTCGCCGAACAGCTCCCAGGCCAGCCCGTTGAAGCGCATCAGTTGCATCTGCTCGATCGGGAAGTAATCATCGGACGACGTGTTGACCATGATGCCGGGCAGCATCAGGTCGGTGTGGAAATTCTTCAGGCTGGTGGCCTGCTTCATCGCGTTCTCGCGCGTGAGGTTGTCGCCGCACTGCTTCAGCACCTGCGCCATCGCCTCGGCCTGCACATAGCCATAGAGGTTGTTGGCATTGGTCTTGTCGCCATCGGGGTAATATTTGTCCATGAACTCGCGCCACTTCACCACGGCCGGGTCCTTGTCCCAGGTCGGATCGGTCGGGTCCTTCAGATACGCGGTCGAGATGATGTCCCTGGCATAGTCGAGCCCGGCGGACTTCAGCACCGACGCGATGGAGGTGGCCGTGTTGGCGAGGAAGAATTTCGGTTTCCAGCCGAGCTCGCCGACCTTCCGGATCGCCTGCGCCGAACCTTTTGGCGCCGCCCACGAGAAGAAGATATCCGCGCCGGAATCGTGCAAGGCGACGATCTGCGAGTCGATCGAGGGATCGCTGACCTCGTAGGACTTGTCGGCGATGATCATATTGACCTTGTCGCCGAGGCCGTCTTTCAGGCCCTTGAACTGGTCCTTGCCGGCATCGTCATTCTGCCAGAGCACCGCGATCTTGCTGTTCGGAAACTTGTCGCGGATATATTTCGCGTAGATGCGCCCCTCGCTCTGGTAGTTCGGCTGGAAACCCATCGTCCACGGGAAGTTCTTGGGATCGCCGAACTTGGTGCCGCCGGAGGCGACGAAGAGCTGCGGCACCTTCTTGGCGTTCATGTATTTCATGATCGCGGAATTCGAGGGCGTGCCGAGCGGCTGGAAGATCAGCAAAACCTCGTCGCTCTCGACCAGCTTGCGCGCCTGCTCGATTGCCTTCGGCGGCGAATAGGCATCGTCATAGCTGATGAAATTGATCTTGCGCCCGTTGATGCCGCCATGGTCGTTGATCATCTTGAAGAACGCGGCTTCGGTCTTGCCGATCACGCCATAGGACGAGGCCGGCCCGCTATAAGGCATGATGTTGCCGATCTTCACTTCTGTGTCGGTGGCGCCAGGGTCGTATTTCTTCTGTGCCATGGCAGATGTTGCAGCCAGCACTCCGGCAGCAAGCATGGCGAGGGCAGCAAGGTTTTGGCGACGACCCGGCATCGTTCTCTCCCCTGTATTTTGTAGTCTTGTTTTGCCGCGAGTGTCGCAAGGCTGCGTGCTGCTGGCAAGCGCCGCGATTTTCCGCACGGTGAAACGGCGATCTGGAACCTAGACGGTGCGGCGCAGCAGATTCAGGAAGCGCCCGTCGATCACGAGCAGCGCACTGCCGATGACGATCGCGCCCGCGATCTCGCGCATGGAGATCGGCTCGCCCAGCACCAGCCATCCCAGAAGAATGGCGGTGACGGGAATGAGCAGCGTCACCAGCATGACGCTGCTCGCGCCGGAACGCCGTATGATCTGAAAGAAGACGATGTAGGCGAGCGCCGTCGACAGGGCAGCGAGCCCGAGGACCGCGAGCCAGGTCGTGAGGCCCGGCATCGGAAGATGCCACGGCTGCTCCACCACGCCGGCGACGGCCGCCATCATCACCGTCGACGCCATCAGCTGAAACGTCGCCGTTCCAAGCGGCGTCGAATCCTTCAACAATCGCCGCGCCGCCAGTGCCGCAAAGCCGTAACTGAGCGCGCCGCCGAGGCAGAGCAGAATGCCGAGTTCCTGCCACGACCGCGTCTCGATGCCCCATCCGCGCAGGATGACCACGCCGGCGAGGCCGAGCGCCACACCGGCCACCCGCCGCATCTGCAAGGCCTCCTCGCCCGCGATCGCCATGACGATCACCGTGAACAACGGCGTGGTCGCATTCAGAATCGACGCCAGCCCGCTCGGAACAAAAGTCTGTCCGATCACGATCAACGAGAACGGGATGACGTTGTTGAGCAGTCCGATTGCAACGAACGGCTTCCAGCCCGTCATGCCCCTGAGAAAGCTGATGCCCTGCATGCGGAGAAGCGGCAGCAGAATGGCCGCACCGAGGACAACGCGCAGGAACACGAGAGTCAGTGGCGGCAATTCCCGCAATGCCGCGCCGTTGAAGAAGAACGACCCGCCCCAGAGGACCGAGAGCACAGCGAGCAGCGACCAGTCCCGCGCGTCGATCCGGTTGTCATTGGGGGACATGGCGTCTCATTTCAGCGGAAGAGACTGCCGCGTAAGACGATGCGGCAAAGATCGCCACCCGATTTCCGATATTCGACCGCTCAGAACGGCTTCTTCGGCCGCGACACCAGCTCGATCATCCGGCCTTCATCGTCATCAGGCATCGCGGCCTTCGCCTGCGCGTACGCCTCGACCGCGGCGCGCGAGACCAGCGGCTTGTCGGCCAGCAGGCTCTCGGCGAGCTTCACCGCGTAAGCGGCATCCTTGTGCCGCAGCGCGGCGGTGAAGGTCGCACCGCTGAAATCGCGGGCGACCATGCGCCTGGAGTGGCGCTGCACCTGCGGGCTTGCGGCCACGCCCGCCTGGATCGATTCCAGCACGAGGTTCATGTCGAGGCCGGCCTGCTCCGCAATGGCGAGACCTTCGGCGAGGCCGGCGATCTGGATCGCGCCCATCAAATTGTTGATGAGCTTGTAGACCGTGCCGGCGCCGACCGGTCCGAAATGGCGGATGGTCGAGCCGATGGGATCGAGATAGGGCCGCGCGCGATCGAGGTCAGCCGCGTTGGCACCCACCAGCAGCGTCAGTTTCCCGCTGGCTGCCGCATCCGGCAAACCCGTCACGGGACAATCGAGATAGATCAGGCTGCGCGCGTTGAGTTCGCGGCCCATCTCGCGGGCGTGGTCATGGGAGACGGTGGAGCATTCGATAGCGATGGTACCAGCCTTCGCCGTCTTGGCCGCGCCATTGGGCCCAAGCCAGACCGCGCGCGAGGCTTCGTCGTCGGCCACCATGGTCACGACCGCGTCGGCGTCGATCGCGGCATCCTCGGGCGAGGTCGCCCAATGTGCGCCGCGCGCGATGAGGTCTTCGGCTTTTGCCTTGCTGCGATTCCACAGCGTCACCGTGAAGCCGGCATCGAGATAGCGGCCGGCCATGCCGCGGCCCATCCGCCCAAGTCCGATGAAGGCAACGCGCGGCATCAGTCGACGTCCTCGATGTCGGCACCGGGGGTGCCGAAAGCGCGCTGCGCCAGCGTCGCGGCCATGAAGTCGTCGAGCTCGCCGTTGAGCACGCCCGCGGTGTCGGAGGTCTGCACGCCCGTGCGCAGATCCTTCACCATCTGGTAGGGCTGCAGCACGTAGGAGCGGATCTGGTGACCCCAGCCGATATCGGTCTTGGCGGCCTGGTCCGCGGCAGCCTTCTCCTCGCGCTTCTTCAGCTCGATCTCGTAGAGGCGCGCACGCAGCATGTCCCAGGCCTGCGCCTTGTTCTTGTGCTGGGAGCGGCCGGCCTGGCAGACCACGGCAACGCCGGTCGGGATGTGCGTCAGGCGCACCGCAGATTCAGTCTTGTTGACGTGCTGGCCGCCGGCGCCGCCCGAACGCATGGTGTCGACGCGGACGTCGGATTCCTTGATGTCGATCTTGATGCTGTCGTCGATGACCGGGAACACCTGCACGCTCGAGAACGAGGTGTGCCGCCGCGCGTTGGAATCGAATGGCGAAATGCGCACCAGCCGGTGCACGCCCGCCTCCGTCTTGAGCCAGCCATAGGCGTTATGACCGGAGACCTGGATCGTCGCGGACTTGATGCCCGCTTCTTCGCCCTCGGACTCTTCGAGGAACTCGACCTTGAAGCCGTGCGTCTCGGCCCAGCGCGTGTACATGCGCAAGAGCATCTGCGCCCAGTCCTGGCTCTCGGTGCCGCCGGCGCCGGCATGGACTTCCAGATAGGAATCGAAGCGATCGGCCTCGCCCGATAGCAGCGCCTCGAGCTCGCGCCGGGCGACTTCCTTCTTGAGGGCTTTCAGCGCAGCTTCAGCTTCAGCCACGACACCGGTATCGCCCTCGGCCTCGCCGAGCTCGATCATGCCGATGTCGTCTTCGAGCTCCTGCTCGACCTTGCCGATGCCGGACAGCGAATCCTCGAGCCGAGGTGCGCTCCTGCATCAGCTTCTGGGCCTTCTGGGGATCGTTCCAGAGGTTGGGATCTTCTGCGAGCTTGTTCAGCTCAGCGAGGCGCGCCGTCGATTTCTCGACGTCAAAGATGCCTCCTCAGCAGCCCGACTGACTGCTTGATCTCTTCTACCAACCGTTCGATTTCGGCGCGCATGTCGTTCTCTGATCTCGCGGAATTGTCTCCGCGTGCAATTGAGATCGCGGTGTAGCGGCGGCGGCCGCAAAGCGCAACCGCCGCGGCCGCGATCCTCCGCCTTATACGCTAGTACAGCCCGCCGGTGCCCGGCCGCATGAAGAAGCCGGAATCCGGCTGCTGCTGTTGCGACGCCGGCATGCGGCCGTCGGCATCGGCAACGCCGATGACCGAGTAATTGTCCGGCGGCGCCGTGCCTGGCTTGAAGGCCTCAAGGATGGTTCCGCCGGTCTCGCCGGGGCCGGCGCGCATGCCGGTCTTGGCGACGACGCGGACCAGCTTGATGCCGGCGGGCACCTTGAACGGCACCGCCGGCTTGTCGGCGAGCGCGAGCTGGAGGAAGTCACGCGCGATCGGAGCTGCCAGATGGCCGCCGGTCGCGGCGTTGCCCTTGCCGAGCGGTCGCGGCTTGTCATAGCCCATATAGATCGCGACGGCGACGTCGGGCGAGAAGCCGACGAACCAGGCGTCCTTGGCCTCGTTGGTGGTGCCCGTCTTGCCGGCGATCGGCTTGCCGACCGCCTTGACCACGGTCGCGGTGCCGGCCTGGACCACGCCTTCCATCAGTTCGGTGATCTGATAGGCGGTCATGGAGTCCAGCACCTGCTCGCGGCGGTCGATGAGCTGGGGCTCGGCCTGGTTCTTCCAGCCGCCCGGCGCGTCGCAGCCGCGGCATTCGCGCTGATCGTGCTTGAAGATGGTGTGGCCGTAGCGGTCCTGGATCCGGTCGATCAAGGTTGGCTTCACCCGGCGGCCGCCATTGGCGAGCATCGAATAGGCCGTGACCATGCGCATCGCCGTCGTCTCGCCGGCGCCGAGCGCGTAGGAGAGATAGTTCGGCAGTTCGTCATAGACTCCGAAGCGGCGGGCATATTCGCCGATCAGCGGCATGCCTATGTCCTGCGCAAGCCGCACCGTCACGGTATTGAGCGACTGCCGCAGCGCGTTGCGCAGCGTCACCGGTCCCTGGAACTTGCCCGAGGAGAAGTTCTCAGGCCGCCACACGCCGGCACCCTGGCCCTGGTCGATTTCGATCGGCGCGTCGAGGACGACGGTCGAGGGCGTATAGCCATTGTCGAGCGCGGCCGAATAAACGATCGGCTTGAACGACGAGCCCGGCTGACGGTAGGCCTGCGTGGCGCGGTTGAACTGGCTCTGATCGAACGAGAAGCCGCCGACCATCGCGAGCACGCGGCCGGTCCAGGGATCCATCGCCACCATCGCACCGGACACTTCCGGAATCTGGCGCAACCGGTACTGACCTTCGACCGGCTGTCCCTCCTTGCTGTAGAGCGGATCGGCATAGATGACGTCGCCGGGCTGCAGCACCTGCGCGACCGAGGTCGGGGTCTTGCCCTTGGCGTTGCCCTGGGCCGCCCTCGCCCACCGCACGCCGTCGGCCGTGATGAGGCCGGTCTCACGCTGCTTGCTCACGGCGCCGCCGAGTTCACGGCTCGGCTGGAAACCGATCCGCGCCGACTGGTCGCTGGTCTCCAGCACCACCGCCATGCGCCACGGCGAGATGTCGGAGAGCGACTTGATCTCGGCAAGCTTCACGCCCCAGTCGCCCGAAATATCGAGCTTGCTCATGGCGCCGCGATAGCCCTGCTGCTCGTCATAATTCACGAGGCCGGTGACCATGGCCTTGCGCGCCATGACCTGGATCTTCGGATCGAGCGTGGTACGGACGGAGAGCCCGCCCTCGTAGAGCTTCTTCTCGCCGTAGCGCTCGAAGATGTCGCGGCGGACTTCCTCGGCGAAATACTCGCCGGCGAAGGTGTGAGCACCGTTGGAGCGGCTGGTGACGGCCAGCGGCTCCTTGCGGGCCTTGTCGGCGTCGGCCTGCTTGATCCAGCCGTTCTCCAGCAGACGATCGATCACGTAATTGCGGCGCTCGATGGCGCGGTCGCGGTTGCGGACCGGATGCAGCGTCGCGGGCATTTTCGGCAGCGCGGCCAGATAGGACGCTTCGGCGACGGTCAGCTCGTTCACCGACTTGTCGAAATAGACCAGCGAAGCGGCCGCGATGCCGTAGGCGCCGAGGCCGAGATAGATCTCGTTCAGATACAGCTCGAGGATCTTGTCCTTCGAGTAGGTCTTCTCGATCCGCATCGCCAGCAAGGCTTCCTTGATCTTGCGGGCGAAGGAGACCTCGTTGGTGAGCAGGAAGTTCTTGGCGACCTGCTGGGTGATGGTGGAGGCGCCCTGCGGACGGCGGTTCGAGCCGTAATTCTGGATGTAGGCCATGCCGGCGCGCGCCATGCCGGTGTAGTCGATGCCGCCATGTTCGTAGAAATTCTTGTCCTCGGCCGCGAGGAACGCGTTGATCACGAGCTTCGGCACCGCCTGGATCGGCAGATACAGCCGCCGCTCCTTGGCGTATTCGCCGAGCAGCGAGCCGTCGACCGCGTGCACGCGGGTCATCACCGGCGGCTCGTAATCCTGAAGCTGAGAGTAGTCCGGCAAGTCCTTGGAGAAATGCCAGATCAGGCCTGCCACGGCCCCGACACCGACAAGGAACACCACCGTTCCCGCGGCGAACAGGAAGCCCATGAACCGCACCAGCAAGCGCATTATCTGTTTATCCGTTCAATCCTGGCGCCGCTCAATGGCGCTTTCCAACGAAGCAATTCACCAAAACTGCCAGCTTACATTGACGCCAAGCCCCGGCTGGTCCGCCGGAAGGATTTTCGCTGATTCCTCGTTTTATAATGCGTCCGCTGTGGCCAAACTAGGGCTTTGGGCGGGTCAGGCAAAGTCCCTTTTTGCGATTCGGGTTGCTGGAGGCATCGGTGCCGTCCTAATGGACTACCATAATCCGCCAGTACCCGGGCGCATGATGAAACCGGTCTCGGGCGGCAACTGCGGTGTGCGGCCGTCCTCATCGGTCATCCCGATCGCGGAATAATTGTCCGAAGGTGCGGTACCGGGCTTGAAGGCCTCGAGGATGGTTCGGCCGGACTCGCCCGGCACCGCCCGCATGCCGGTCTTGGCATCGACCCGGACCAGCTTGATGCCGGCAGGAATCCGGAATGGCGTCGCCGGCTTGTCCGCCAGCGCCAACTTCATGAAGTCCCTCGCAATCGGGGCAGCCGTATGGCCTGCCTGGGCACTTCGGCCAAGGCTGCGAGGCTTATCGTAGCCGACGTAGAGTCCGACGACGAGATCGGACGAGAAGCCTACGAACCAGAGATCCTTTGCATCGGAGGTGGTCCCCGTCTTCCCGGCGATCGGCTTGCCGACCTCGCGCAGGGCCCCGGCCGTGCCGCCCTGCACCACGCCCTCCATCATCGAGGTGATCTGGTAGGCCGTCAAAACATCAAGAACCTGCTCGCGGCGGTCGATCAGTTGGGGCTCGGCCTGGTTCTTCCAGCCGCCCGGCGCGTCGCAGCCGCGGCATTCGCGCTGATCGTGCTTGAAGATGGTGTGGCCGTAACGGTCCTGGATGCGGTCGATCAGGGTCGGCTTCACGCGACGGCCGCCATTGGCGAACATTGAGTAAGCCGTGGCCATACGTATCACTGTGGTTTCGCCGGTGCCGAGCGCATAGGAGAGATAGTTCGGCAGTTCGTCATAGACGCCGTACCGCTTGGCGTACTCTCCGATCAGGGGCATACCGATGTCCTGCGCGAGCCGCACGGTCACCGTGTTGAGCGACAGTCGCAGCGCGTTGCGCAGCGTGGTTGGACCTTGATACTTGCCCACCGAGAAATTGTCCGGCCGCCAGACGCCGGCCTGCCCCTGATCGATCTCGATCGGCCCATCGACGAGCACACTCGATGGCGTGTAGCCATTATCGAGCGCGGCCGAATAGACGATTGGCTTGATAGTTGAGCCGGGTTGCCGGTAGGCCTGCGTGGCGCGGTTGAACTGGCTCTGATCGAACGAGAAGCCGCCGACCATCGCGAGCACGCGGCCGGTCCAGGGATCCATCGCCACCATCGCGCCGGACACTTCGGGAATCTGGCGCAGCCGGTACTGACCTTCGACCGGTTGTCCCTCCTTGGAGTAAAGCGGATCGGCATAGATCACGTCGCCGGGCTGCAACACCTGCGCGACCGAGGTCGGGGTCTTGCCCTGGGCCGCCCTCGCCCACCGCACGCCGTCGGCCGTGATGAGGCCGGTCTCACGCTGCTTGCTCACGGCGCCGCCGAGCTCACGGCTCGGCTGGAAACCGATCCGCGCCGACTGGTCGCTGGTCTCCAGCACCACCGCCATGCGCCACGGCGAGATGTCGGAGAGCGACTTGATCTCGGCGAGCTTCACGCCCCAGTCGCCCGAAATATCGAGCTTGCTCATGGCGCCGCGATAGCCCTGCTGCTCGTCGTAATTCACGAGGCCGGTGACCATGGCCTTGCGCGCCATGACCTGGATCTTCGGATCGAGCGTGGTGCGGATAGAAAGACCGCCCTCGTAGAGCTTCTTCTCGCCGTAACGCTCGAAGATGTCGCGGCGGACTTCCTCGGCGAAATATTCGCCGGCGAAGGTGTGGGCACCGTTGGATCGGCTGGTGACGGCGAGCGGCTCCTTGCGAGCCTTGTCGGCGTCGGCCTGCTGAATCCAGCCGTTCTCCAGCAGGCGGTCGATCACGTAATTGCGGCGCTCGATGGCGCGATCATGATTCTTCACGGGATGTAGAAGGGCTGGCGCCTTCGGCAGCGCCGCGAGGTAAGAGGCCTCGGCGACGGTGAGTTCGTTCACGGACTTGTCGAAATAGACCAGCGAGGCGGCTGCGATGCCGTAGGCGCCGAGACCGAGATAGATCTCGTTCAGATACAGCTCGAGGATCTTGTCCTTCGAATAGGCCTTCTCGATCCGCATCGCCAGCAACGCTTCCTTGATCTTGCGGGCGAACGAAACCTCGTTCGTTAGGAGAAAGTTCTTGGCAACCTGCTGGGTAATTGTGGAAGCACCCTGCGGGCGACGGTTCGAGCCGAAGTTCTGGATCAGCAGCAGCCCGGCACGAGCCATGCCGGTGTAGTCGATGCCGCCATGTTCGTAGAAATTCTTGTCCTCGGCTGCGAGGAACGCGTTGATCACGAGCTTGGGCATCGCCTGGATCGGCAGATACAGCCGCCGCTCCTTGGCGTATTCGCCAAGCAGCGAACCGTCGACCGCATGCACGCGGGTCATCACCGGCGGCTCGTAATCCTGGAGCTGAGAGTACTCCGGCAAGTCCTTGGAGAAATGCCACATCAAGCCAGCCGCGACGCCAACGCCGGCCAAGAAGACAACCGTTCCCGCAGTGAACAGGAAGCCCAGAAATCGCACAAGAAAGCGCATTATGTGACGATCTACCCAGTCCGGAGCGCCAAGCGAAGCGCCACCCCGATATTGCACATTCACCAGCCTACGCAATCACATCAGGCCGGACCTGGAGACACTTGCCGAACGGGATTGTCGTCGTTCCCAGGCCTCCTTCGGACGGTTCTATAAGGCGGGCGCTGTGGCCAAACTAGGGCTCCAGCGGTCCCGGCATTCCTCCGTCAATTCCCCGCCCCGGCCGTCGCCATCCGCTTGGTCAGGAACCCGTCGATCGCCTGCGCCATCGCGCCAACGGCCTTGGACCGCCAGCCCTCCGAGACCAGATGCTCCAGATCGCCCTTGTTGGAGACGTAACCTATCTCGACCAGCACCGACGGCACGTCGGGCGCCTTCAGCACCCGGAAACCGGCCGACTTCAGGGGATGCTTGTGCATCCGCACGGTCGACTTCATTTCACCCATCAAAAGGCGGGCGAAACGGTTTGAAAAGGTGCGGGTTTCCCGTTGAGTGAGGTCGATCAGGATATCGGCGACATCGGTCGGCTCCTCCGCGAGGTTGAAGCCCGCGATCGCGTCCGCCCGGTTTTCCGCATCCGCCAGACGTTGGGCCTCGGCGTCGGAGGCCTTGTCGGACAGCGTGTAGATCGTGGCGCCCTGCGCATCGCCTTCCGCGCGCGGCAGCGCGTCGGCGTGAATGGAGACGAACAGCGCGGCCTTGAGGTTACGGGCGACTTTGGTCCGGTCGTTGAGGGGGATGAAGGTGTCGTCGTCCCGCGTCATCACCACGCGGTATTTGCCGGCCTTTTCCAGCTTGTCGCGGAGCGCCAGGCCGAAGGCGAGAACCAGGTTCTTCTCGCTCTCGCCGCTCGACTGGGTGCCGTTGTCGATGCCGCCATGACCGGGATCGATCACGACGACGGGGCGGCCATCGGCTTTCTGCTGCGCCGCCTCGGCGGGGGCGGCGGGAACCGTCGCGGGCGGCGCGTCGGCGATGGCGGGCCTCAGCTCGGGGCGGCTTTCCGGCGGCAGCAACTGCACGAAGGCAGCGCGATCGACCTCCTCCAGCTCGAGCACGAGCCGGGCCGGCTGGCCGTTGGCCGCCTCCAGCACGTACGAATTGGCGATCTTGGCCGGCCCCGTCAGGTCGAACACGATTCGCGATCCGCCGGGCATGACCAGCCCATAGCGGAAGGCCTTGACCAGTCCCCGCCCCCGGCCCCGGTGCCGGCGGGCAGTTGAAAATTGACCTGGGGAACGTCGACCACCACGCGGTAAGGGTCGGCGAGCATCACCGCGCGGAACGTGACGGCCTGATCGATATCGAGGATGAAGCGGGTCTGCTTGCCGTCGCCGGCCAGCCGGGCGGCCGAGGCGACGGGAAACTTGACTGCCGCAACAGAGGGTTGCGCCTGACTTTCCGCGGCCTTCAGGCGCGAAGAATCAGCACATGGCAATGCTGCGGCGCAGAGAAGCGCGCATCCCAGCAAAACCCTTTGATTTGCGCGGCTCGCCACCGATTCCGTGCCTCCGAGCAGCCCTTTTAAGGCAATAGAACTACAGGGTTAAACGATCCTTAATGACGAAGGCGCGAAAGTTGCCGACTGTGACTGCCGTGCGACGCTCCTTGCACGGATGGTCCATTCCACGTATGTACGGAGTGCTGACGGCCGATATTTCCGGTTGTGTCGCATTCAGCCTCCCGGTGCAGCGCCGGAACTCTCAAGGTTTGGGAATTCCAGCGTTTTCCGTTTCTCTCAAAGACCAGCGCGGTGCGCGGCAGCGAGATGAAGCGGGGCAAGTACCGGCGGTGGACGGTCCCCGGTTACCACTATGTGTCCGGGACGGTTCTGACAGCGGCGTAACCCGTTACCCGGTCCCTTAATCCCAAGGGGGCGGTTCGTAATCCCAAGGCGAGCGCGCTCGCGCCATGCCTGGCCAGCAGCAACTGATTGAAGGGCGGCCTCGCCGCCCAGGTTTCATACGGGCCGACGCTTGATGCGCCAGACTGTGCCGACGAATTCTGAAGGACCATTCGCGACGCTGCGGAGAGACAATCCCGCGCGCCGCTTCGGCCCTTCGGCTTCCGGTCCGGCAAGGCGCGAGAGACGGCGTTTCGGCCTTCCCCTCACCCCCGAATCAGGTGGACCGTCGCGTCACCCGGCAGCGCACATCATGGCGCCCACGGTGAATCGCGCCCGCCGCCGCCAAGAGCTAAGACATGCCCAACAAGATGTTGATCGATGCCACCCACCCGGAAGAGACCCGGGTCGTCGTGGTCCGCGGCAATCGCGTCGAAGAGTTTGATTTCGAGACCGCGCAACGCAAGCAACTGCGCGGGAACATTTACCTCGCCAAGGTCACGCGGGTCGAACCCTCGCTGCAGGCCGCCTTCGTCGAGTATGGCGGCAACCGCCACGGCTTCCTCGCCTTCAGCGAAATCCATCCCGACTATTACCAGATCCCGGTCGCCGACCGGCAGGCGCTGATCGAGGCCGAAGAACAGGCCCATCGCGAAGCCGAGGAAGAGAGCGATAACCGCTCCCACGGCCGCCGCCGCTCACGCCACCGCAACTCCCGCCGTCGCAGCCAGGGCGAACGCGTCCGCAGCGACATCGTCGAAGGCTCCGACCTGGCGGCCCAGCCGGTCGAGGGCGAGGCACGGCCGGAGCACGCCGAAGGCGCATTGCACGAAGGCGAGCATCTGCACGCCGATGCGGAGCTTCATGGCGAGCACGAAGGATACGATCACCACGACCACGACCATGGCGAACATGATCACCACGACGATCATCATGCCCATGATGGCGATCACCATCACGCCCACGATCACGATGATCATGGTCATGACGGCGAGCACCATCATCACGGCCATGATCATACCGACGAGACCCCTGCGCCCGTCGCAGCCTTTGGTGCCGAGCCTGTGGTTGCGACCGAGGCCGCCGCCGAGCCGCACGAAGCTGCCACCTCCGAGGCGCACGCCGAGGCTCTGGCCGAAGCCGTGACCGCCGCGGCTGAACCGGCCGATGCCGTGTACGCCGCCGGCGAGAGCAATGAGGCCCCTCATCACGACTCCGATGAGGAGGACGACGAGGACGAGGATGACGAGGACGCCGAAGAGGAGGTCGTCGAGATCCGTCGGCGGTGACGACGTGCTCGAGGAGGTGCCGGTGCGCACCTTCCGCCCGCGCCGCCAGTACAAGATCCAGGAAGTGATCAAGCGCCGCCAGGTGATGCTGGTGCAAGTCGTGAAGGAAGAGCGCGGCAACAAGGGCGCGGCGCTGACGACCTATCTCTCGCTCGCCGGCCGCTACGCCGTGTTGATGCCCAACACCGCGCGCGGCGGCGGCATCAGCCGCAAGATCACCAGCGCGCAGGACCGTTCCCGCCTGAAGGAAGTGGTGCAGGACCTCGACGTGCCCGAGGGCATGGGCATCATCCTGCGCACCGCGGGCGCTGCCCGCACCAAGCCCGAGATCAAGCGCGACTTCGAATATCTGATCCGGATGTGGGAGACGGTGCGCGACCTGACGCTGAAGTCACAGGCCCCGACCCTCGTCTACGAGGAAGGCTCGCTGATCAAGCGCTCGCTGCGCGATCTCTACAACAAGGAGATCGACGAGATCTCGGTTGCCGGTGAATCCGGCTACCGCGAGGCGCGCGACTTCATGAAGATGCTGATGCCCGCCAATGTCAGCGCGGTGAAGCAGTATCGCGACGGCCAGCCGCTGTTCTCGCGGATGGGCGTCGAGAGTCAGCTGGACGCGATGTTCTCGCCGACGGTGCAGCTGCGCTCCGGCGGCTATATCGTGATCAACCAGACCGAGGCGCTGGTCTCGATCGACGTCAACTCCGGCCGATCGACCCGCGAGCATCACATCGAGGACACCGCGCTCAAGACCAATCTGGAGGCGTCCGAAGAGGTCGCCCGCCAGCTTCGCCTGCGCGACCTCGCCGGCCTGATCGTCATCGACTTCATCGACATGGACGAGAAGCGCAACAACCGCGCCGTCGAGCGCAAGCTGTCCGATTGCCTCAGGCAGGATCGCGCGCGCATCCAGGTCGGCCGCATCTCGCATTTCGGCCTGCTCGAGATGTCGCGCCAGCGCATCCGCGCCAGCGTGCTGGAATCGTCGACCGATCCCTGCCCGCATTGCGGCGGCACCGGCCATGTCCGCTCGGTGTCCTCGGTGGCGCTCCAGCTGCTGCGCGGCCTCGAAGAGATCCTGATGAAGGGCGCGACCCACAATCTGGTGGTCCGCACCCGCACCGACGTCGCGCTCTACGTGCTGAATCACAAGCGCGGTCATCTGCGCGATCTCGAAAACGGCTTCAAGGTCTCCCTGGCGGTCATCGCCGACCCCAGCGTCAGCGGCCCGCAGGCCTATGTCATCGACCGCGGCGAGCAGGTGCACACGCTCGAGGCCGCCAAGGCGCTGCTCGCAGCGCAGGTGGCCGCGAGCCCGCCGCCGCTCATTGAAGAGCCCTATGACGACGAGGAGTTCGATCCGGAGACCGAATCCGAGGTCGAGACCGAGGAGACCGAAGGTCTCACCGAAGAGCAGGCTGCCGGCGACGCAACGACCGAGCAGGACGGCCAGCGCCGCAAGCGCCGCCGCCGCCGGCGCGGCCGTGGCCAGCGCGATGGTGAACTTCGCGAAGACAGCCCGCCCACCCTTCCCGAACCTGCCATCGCGGCCGGCGAAGGCGAGGAGGACACCGAGTCCGAACAGGACGGTGGCGAGGACGGCGAGGAGCAGGCAGCCCGTGGCGATCAGCAGGGCAACGGCGATCGCCGCCGCCGGCGCGGTCGCCGTGGCGGACGCCGTCGGCGCGGTGGCAATGAGGAGGGTCTCGCCGGCTCCATCGGCGACGATCTCGGCGGCCATGCGCCGCCGGAAGCAACCGAGGCGGTCGCCGATTTTGACGGGGCGAACGACGAGGCTGCGCCCTCGATTGCGCATTCCGAACACATCAGCGTCCCTGAGCCGCAGGTCGCTCAGTCCGAGCTACGCTTTGAGCCGCAAGCCGAAGCGCCGGCCCAGCCTCAGCCCGCCGTCGCAGAGGAAGAGCCCGTCGACGACAAGGCCGCGCGGCGCCGCTCAACGGTCCGCGAAAAGGTGAGCTTCCTGTCGAGCAGCGCGAGCGAACCCGCAGCGCCGGTTGCGCCGGAGCCCGCGGCTCCGCCTGCACCTGAACCCGCACCGGAAGCGGCGACTGAAGCATCGACCGCACCGCGCCGCGCCGGCTGGTGGTCGCGGCGCTTCGGCGGCGGCGAGTAAGCCGGGCAGAGAATAAAGAACGCCCGGCCAAGCCGGGCGTTTTTCGTTTCAGGATTCGGCTGAGCGCTACGACGGCAACTCGTCATCTCCGAGCGCCGCCACGTCGCGCGCAGCGATCTGGCGGAGCTGGTCGTAGAGATCGGGCGCCTCGCTGGTACAAAGGCAGACGCCGGTCGCGGACGGTGCGTCGCCAGCGTTGAGGTAAGCGTGGCCCATGGTGCTGTCGAGATAGATGCCGTCGCCGACCCGAAGGATCTCCGGCGCATAGAACTCGGTGTGGACGGCGACGCATCCGCTCGTCACCAGAAAATATTCCTCGCCGCCATGGCGTAGCAGCGGGCCAAACTCTTCCAGCGACCGCGCGCGAACCTCGGCCACGATCGGCACCATGCGTTTGCCGATCAGATCGGTGCATTGATACGTGTAGGTGTAGAACTTCGTATTGATCAGCTGGCCCTGTCCGGCCCGGCTGATGCTTCGCCGCGCGGTGACAGGCCGCCCCTGCGCCGGCGCTGCGACCGCCGGATTGAACAGCTCGGCGATCTCCATCTTCAGGCCCGCGGTGAGCTGGACCAGCTTGTCGTAGGTCAGCGACATCAGGCCGTTCTCGACCTTGGACAGGGTCGAGAGCGCCATGCCGGTCCGCTCCGCCACCTGCTTGAGCGTCAGGCCGCGCGCCTGGCGGGCGGCTTTGAGGCATTGGCCGAGCTGCGAAGTGGCCCCTTCGGGCGTCGTGATCTCGCTCATCCAGCGACCTTATCATAGTAGTAGGAAAAAATGTTGACCTATCGGTCTAATTTTTTCGGCCAAGCTTGGTCTCAGGCGGGACTTAGGGAAGCCTGCGGGCAGTGGAATCACGAATTGTGCATGAAACGTCGCTAGATGACGAATATTGGTGCGTTATCCTCGCTTTCCGATATGCTAAATCGTTTTCAGAATCTGAAAGGGATTGGCGTTGTCCGAGCTTTGCGATTCCAATGCGGTTGAGCTGCGTCGCCTGCTGGCCAACAAAGCGATCTCGCCTGTCGAGCTGCTCGAGGCCTGCTTGTCCCGCATCGCCGCCGTCAATCCCGCCGTCAACGCCGTCGTGACGCTGGACGAGCCGGGAGCGCGCGCCGCGGCCAAGGAGGCCGAGGCCGCCATCCTGCGCGGCGAGGATCGCGGCGCGCTGCACGGACTTCCCGTCCTGATCAAGGATACCCAGGACACCGCGGGGATGCGCTCCACCTATGGCAGCCCCATCTTGCGCGAAAACGTACCGGCCGCCGACCAGGGGTCGGTTGCGCGCCTCCGCGCCGCCGGCGCCATCATCTTCGGCAAGACCAACACGCCGGAATGGGCGGCTGGTGGCAACACCCGCAATCCCGTCTTCGGCGCGACCGGCAATCCCTTCGATCCCTCGCGCTCGGCGGCCGGTTCCTCCGGCGGCTCGGCGGTCGCGCTCGCCTGCGGCATGGCTCCGCTCGCCTCGGGCTCCGACACCGGCGGCTCCTTGCGCAATCCTGCCGGCTTCTCCGGCATCGTCGGCATGCGCCCTTCCTACGGTCTCGTGCCGAGCGAAAAGCGCATCTTCGGCTGGTCGAACCTGCCGACCGACGGGCCGATGGCGCGCAACGTCGCCGACACCGCATTGATGCTGTCGGTGATGGCGAGCGACGATGCCCGCGATCCCCTCGCCTACACCCTGCCCGGCGAGCCCGTGCGGGCGCGCGCCGAACGCTGGGCCAACCCGCGCCCCGCAGAGCTCGGCAAGCTGCGTCTCGCCTTCACCGAAGATTTCGGCTTCGCACCGACCGAGCAGGCGATCCGCCGCGTGTTCCGCCATCGCGTCGGCAAGCTCGCGCCGCTGTTCGCGGAAAGCCGCGAGGCCACACCCGACTGCACCGGCGCCGACGATGCCTTTGCCGTGCTACGCGCGGGTACGTTCCTGGCGACGCATGGCAAGAACTACAAGGAGCGTCCGGAGATGCTCGGTCCCAACGTGCGCGCCAATGTCGAGGAAGGCCTCGGCTACACGCTCGAGGACCAGGCGCGCGCCTCGACGACGCAGACGCGGATCTATCGTGCCTATCAGACCTTCTTCGCGCATTGCGACGTGCTGATCAGCCCGACCATCACGCTGAGCCCGCGGCCCTGGTCGGAGCCCTATCCCGTCGAGATCGACGGTGTGCCGACCAAATCCTATTTCCACTGGCTCGCGCTGGCTTACGCCGTGACGCTTGCGGGCCATCCTGCGATCAGCATTCCGCTCGGGCTCGATGAAGCCGGCCTGCCGTTCGGGCTTCAAATCGTGGGCCCGCGCGGTGGCGATGCCATCGTGCTCTCGGTCGCCGCGAGCATCGAGGCTGCGTTCGCTGACGATCTACAAATGCGCCGGCCCGTGCCTGACCTCGCACGGCTTGCCGCAGCGGCGCCGCTGTCGGCCGCGCCCGATTTTCTCACCTGGGAATGACCCGGTCCTGACAGGAGATTTCTGCCGATGCGAACTGCAATCATTCTCGGCGGCGGCATGGTGGGCGTTGGGGCCGCGCTCCATTTGCAACGGCGCGGTTGGTCGGTCACGCTGGTCGATCGCAGGGAGCCGGGCCGCGAGACCAGCTACGGCAATGCCGGCATGATCCAGGCGGAAGCCGTGCGGCCCTATCCGATGCCGCGCGACCTCGCCACACTCCTGAAGATCGCGACCGGCCGCACCAACGACGTGCGCTACAGCCTGTCCTCGCTTCACCTCCATATCGAGCCCCTGCTCCGCTATTGGTGGCATTCGGCGCCGAAGCGGCATCGCGAAGCGATCGAGGCGTGGGCACGCCTGATCGGCTATGCGACCGGCGAGCACGACGTTCTCATTCGCGAAGCCCATGCCGACAATCTCATCCGCCGCGCCGGCTACCGCGCGGTGTATCGCGACGCTGCCGCCCTGGAGCACTCGGTCAAGGACGCGGAAGAGGACCAGCGCGAATTCGGAGTGAAGTTTCGCGTGCTCTCCGGCAGCGAGCTCGCCAAAGCCGAGCCGATCCTGCGCGACGATCTGCCGGGCGCGATCCACTGGCTCGACACCTGGACCGTCTCCGATCCCGGCGCGCTGGTCACGGCCTATGCGGAGCTGTTCGAGCGTCTCGGTGGCGCCATCGTGCTCGGCGATGCACAGTCGCTGCGGCAGACCGCAACCGGCTGGTCCGTCGACACCGACAAGGGCCGCATCGACGCCGCCAACGCCGTGGTCACGCTCGGGCCCTGGTCGCCCGATCTTCTACAGAAATTCGGCTATCGCATTCCGCTGGTGCGCAAGCGCGGCTACCACATGCATTACAGCGGCGGCGCATCGCTCGACCTGCCCATGGTCGACAAGAGCAACGGCTATGCCATGGGTCCGATGGCCAAGGGCATCCGCATCACCACCGGTGCCGAGCTGACCGGCCCCGACGCACTCGCAACGCCGGTGCAGCTCGCCAGCGCAGAAGCCTCCGCACGCGAGCTGATCGACCTCGGCAAGCGCGTCGAGCCGGATCCGTGGTTCGGCACCCGTCCCTGCACGCCCGACATGCTCCCTGTGCTCGGCCCCGCCCCGCGCCATCCCGGTCTCTGGATGAACTTTGGCCACGGCCACCAGGGCTTTACGCTGGGACCCGCAACCGGACGCCTGCTCGCGGAGATGATGAGCGGCGAGACGCCGGCGATCGATCCGGCGCCATACCGGCCGGAGCGGTTCTAGATTTCGGTCTTCGCCGCGAGCACCGCGAGCGCGGCCGATATGCGCAGCAGCGGATCGTCCCATTCGCGGGGCCTGCACTGGCGGAACAACCGCATGGTCGGATACCACGGACTGTCCTCGCGATCGCGCAGCCAGCGCCAGTCGAGCGCGTAAGGCGTCAGCATCCACACCGGACGTCCGAGCGCGCCGGCGAGATGAGCGACCGACGTATCGACGGCGATGACGAGATCGAGCGCCGCGACCGCCGCCGCCGTATCGGCGAAATCGCCGAGCGCCGGCGCAAGATCGACGACGTCGTCGCCGAGCGCTGCCAGCACCTCGCCATCCTCGGGCCGCGGTTCCTTTTGCAGGCTGTAGAGCTGCACACCCGGCATCACGAGGCGCGGCAGTACGGCTGCGGCAGGCAGCGAGCGCTGCCGGTCGCCCTTGTGCCTGGGATTGCCGGCCCAGGCCACGCCAACTTTCAGGGCTGCGACATCGGCCAGCGCAGCACGCCAGCGCAACAGTCTTCCGGGATCGGCGTGCAGATACGGAATCTCGACAGGGATGCTGTCGAGCGTGGTGCCAAAAATCCGCGGCAGGCTCATCAGCGGCAGTTGCAGGTCGAACGGCGGCAGCGTCTGGCCGCGTGCGATGACGGTGACACCGGGAAGCTGCCGCAACAGCGAGGCCAGCGCGGGCTGAACCTGCAGGATGATCCTTCCGCCGCGCGCAGCCGCCATCGGCACATAGCGCACGAAATGCAGGGCATCGCCGAGGCCGTATTCGGCGAACAGCAGCAATGTGCGGCCGTTCAGCGGCTCGCCCTGCCATTCCGGCTCGGTGAACGAGGGATCGCCATCCGACAGCGTCTTGCATTGTCGCCGCCAGCGATAGGCCTCGAATCCTTTCACGAAGTCGCCGTTCATCAGCAGGAAGTGTGCGTGATTGTACTGCGCCAGCGGCTGCTCCGGATCGAGCGCGACCGCGCGATGCGAGACGGCCAGCGCCTCGTCGATCTCGCCGGCATTGCGCAGCGCCACCGCGAGATTGGCGTGGCCCTTGGCATACAGCGGATCGGCCACGACCGCGCAGCGGTGCGCCGCCACGGCATCCGCGACGCGCTCCTGCTTCTCGAAAATGATGCCGAGATTGGTCCAGGCCGGCGCGTGATCGGGCTTCAGCAGCAGGGCTTGTTCGCAAGCGGCGATCGCCTCGTCCAGCGTGCCGAGTTCGGACAGGCAGGCGCCGAGATTGCTTGCGATCAAATGATCCGCCGGATCGAGCGCCAAGGACTGCCGGTACATTTCGGCCGCTTCCGGCAGGCGGCCGGCCTCGTGCAGCACCAGTCCGAGCAGACGCAGCGCCGGCGCGTTGTCCGGCTGCAGCGTAACGACGCGCCGGTACTGGACGATGGCATCGTCAAGCAGTCCCTGCCGATAGAGCGTCGCGCCAAGATTGCCGGGAAGCCCGGGATCATCGGGATCGGCCTCGATTGCGCAACGAAAGGCAGTTGCGGCCTCGCCCAGCCTCGTCTGGTCCATCAGGAGATTGCCGAGATTGAGCCAGACGCCGCGATAATCCGGCTCCCGCGCGATAAGCCTCCTCCGCTTCGGTCAGCCGCCCCTGCTCCGCAAGCACGACGGCAAGATTGAAGCAGGCGCGCGTCAGGTGCGCGTCGAGCGCAAGCGCGCGGCGATAGGCGGCTTCGGCCTCGTCGAAACGGGCGAGCTCACCGAGCGCCACGCCGAGCTTGTTGTGCAGGCCCGCATCGTCCGGACGCCTGACCAGCGCGCGCCGGAATGCGGCCACGGCGCCTTCCTGCTCGCCCTTCACCGCAAGCGCATCGCCGAGCGTGACGAGTGCCGGCGCGTGCCCGGGATCGACGGTGAAGATGCGGCCGAGCAGCGCGGCGCCATCAGACGCGCGGTCGGTGACGAAGGCGGCCACGGCCGCAAGATGCAGCGCCCGCACATGATCCGGCTCTGCCCTCAGCACCTCCGCGCAGAGCGCGTCGGCCTCCTCCGGCCGCCCCGCCGCAAAATGCTCTACCGCCTGCAGCACAATCCGATCGACCACTTTGCCCACCACGCCGCTCGCCCCTTCGAGGTCAGATGCGGGTTAAACGCGCGAGCTGGTAAAATCCGTCAGTCGGCGCGCTCGGCCAGGAGCTTCTTGATCCGCTCGGAATCCTCCGGCGTCGCCGGGGTTGTAGACGATCATGCTGAGGTCGGAGCGGCCCTCGACGTTGAAGCTCGAATATTCGAATGACATGGTGCCGTGGACGGGGTGCTTCAGCCGCTTGGTGCCGTCGCCATGATGGCGCACGTCGTTGTCGCGCCAGAGCGCCGCGAATTCCGGGCTGGTGCGGCAGAGCTCGTCGACGAAGTCGGCGACATGCGAGACGGCGCCTGCCCGCGCCGCATCCGCCCGAAATGCTGCCACCACGAAGCGGGCGACACTATCCCAGTCATACTGCGCGGCGCGCACGCGCGGATCGCAGAAGATGAAGCGCAGGATGTTGCGCTGTCCCGGCGGGATCGCGCCATAGTCCGTCAGCACCGCGCTCGCGGCCCGGTTCCAGGCGACGACGTCCCAGGTCGCGGTCCGCACCAGCGCGGGGCTGAATGCAAGCGCATCGAGCACGCGTTGAAGTCGCGGTGACACCCCTTCGGCGGCCCGGTAGCGCACCACCTCGGGCGGGCGGCCGAGGCCAATCAGGAACAGATGCTCACGCTCGACGTCGGTCAGCATCAGCGCCCGCGCGATGCGATCGAGCACATCGGCCGACGGCGCGCCACCACGGCCCTGCTCCAGCCACGTGTACCAGGTCGAGCTGATATTGGCGCGCTGGGCCACCTCCTCGCGGCGCAGCCCGGGCGTGCGCCGGCGGCTGCCGACCAAGCCGAACGCGGCGGCATCGAGCCGGGTCCGGCGGTCCTTCAGGTAGGTCCCGAGCAGGTTTTCGGCGCTCGTGGTCTCGCTCATCCTGTTAGCCATTATACCCTGATAACGTCACTACTTTACCCGGATAATCGTAGCGCAGATGGTTGGCGCTACCAACCCTCTGGAGATGCCTCATGCGTGTATTCGTCACCGGCGCCACCGGCTTCGTCGGCTCCGCGGTCGTGCGGGACCTGATTGCCGCCGGCCACACCGTCACCGGCCTGGCCCGCTCGGACGCGGGCGCCGCGACGCTCACCGCCATGGGCGCCGAGGTCCATCGCGGCTCCCTGGAGGACCACGGCTCGTTGCGCAGCGGCGCGGCCGCGTCCGACGGTGTCCTGCACCTCGGTTTCAACCATGACTTCTCGAAATTCCTCGACAATTGCGAGCTGGACCGTCGCGCGATCCTGGCGCTCGGCGAGGAGCTGAGGGCTCCGCACGGCCGCTGATCGTCACCTCAGGCGTTGCGCTACTCGCGCCCGGTCGGCTCGCGACGGAGGACGACGAGGCCGCGAAACATTTTCCGCGTGTCTCGGAATCGGCCGCGCTGTCGCTGGCCGGCGTCCGCGCCGCCGTGATCCGGCTGCCGCCCTCCACGCATGGCGAAGGCGATCACGGCTTCGTCCCGATCCTCATCAACCTCGCGCGCGAAAAAGGCGTGTCGGCTTATGTCGGCGACGGGATGAATCGCTGGCCGGCCGCCCATCGCTTCGATGCCGCGCGCGTCTACCGCCTCGCGCTGGAACAAGGCGCCACCGCAAGGCACTATCACGCGATCGCCGAGGAAGGCGTCCCGTTCAAGGCGATTGCAGACGTGATCGGCCGGCGGCTCGGCGTGCCCGTGGTCTCGACATCCGCTGATGAAGCGGAGGCGCATTTCGGCTGGTTCGCGCGGTTCGCATCCATCGACGTTCCGACCTCGAGCGCGAAAACACGTGCCCTGCTTGGCTGGGAGCCCAAAGAAAAGGGCTGATCGAGGATCTCGACCAGCCCTGTTACTTCAAGGTCTGACGGCGCGTTACGCCGTCAGATGCCGATCAGTCCGTCGTGATCGCGGTTTCCATGTCCGTCGGATCGATCTGCCTGGAGAGGTTGGCGTTGAGCTTGTCGCGGTCGAGCTCACCTTCCCACCAGGCGACAATCACGCAGGCCACGCCGTTGCCGCAGAGGTTGGTCAGTGCGCGGCACTCGCTCATGAACTTGTCGATGCCGAGCACGATCGCCATGCCCGGCACGAGGCGCGGATCGACTACGGCCAACGTTGCGGCGAGCGTGATGAACCCGGCGCCGGTGATGCCGGAAGCGCCCTTCGAAGTCAGCATCGCAACGACCAGGATGGTGAGCTGCTGGGCGAAGGAGAGGTCGAAGCCAAGTGCCTGCGCGATGAAGAGCGTCGCCAGCGTCATGTAGATGTTGGTGCCGTCGAGGTTGAACGAGTAACCCGTGGGCACCACGAGGCCGACCACCGACTTGGAACAGCCGAGCCGCTCGAGCTTTTCCATCAGCGACGGCAGCGCGCTTTCCGACGACGAGGTGCCGAGCACGATCAGGAGTTCGTCCTTGATGTAGGCCAGGAACTTGAAGATCGAGAAGCCGGCGAACCGCGCGATGATGCCGAGCACGACGAAGACGAACAGCGCGGCGGTGACGTAGAACGTGGCGATCAGCCCGATCAGGTTGAGGATCGCGCCGGTGCCGAACTTGCCGATCGTGTAAGCCATCGCGCCGAACGCGCCGATCGGCGCCGCACGCATCACGATGGAGATGACGCCGAACACCGCGTGCGCGGCGTCGTCGATGAAGCTGCGGATCGTATGGCCGCGCTCGCCGAGGCTCATGATCGCGAAGCCGAACAGCACCGAGAACAGCAGCACCTGCAGGATCTCACCCTGCGCGAAAGCGCCGACCACGGTGTCCGGAATGATGTGCAGCACGAAGTCGACGGACTTCTGACCGGCGGCCTGCTTGGCGTAATTTGCGACCGCCGCCTCGTTGGCCGCCGCATTGCCGAAGCCCGCGCCGGGCTTCACCAGATTGCCGATGATGAGTCCGATCACCAGGGCGAATGTCGAGACGACCTCGAAATAGACCAATGCCTTGACGCCGATGCGTCCGACCTTCTTGGCGTCCTGGATGTGAGCGATGCCCGAGACCACCGTGCAGAAGATGATCGGGGCGATCACCATCTTGATCAGCTTGATGAAGCCGTCGCCGAGCGCCTTGATCCACTCGTTGGTGGCGACCGAGGGCCAGAGCCAACCGACGATGGCGCCGAGCACGATGGCGATCAACACCTGGACATAGAGGACCTTGTACCACGGCTTGGCCGCGCTTGGCGCGACCGGCGTTCCCGCCGTCATCGTTGTGGTCGTCATCGTCTCACTCCCCCTCAAACTCAGAGGCCAGCCAAGATCAACTTGGCCGGCCCTGTCAAATGGAACTGGTCGGAAACGGCGGTCTTACCGGCGATCGACGATCCGACGCGCCGCCGGCATCAGCGTCGCGCCAAGCGCGTTCTTGACCAGCGAGCCGGCGAGAAACGGCAGCAGGCCGACCTGCCAGGCCTTGGCCACGCCAAGACCGAGACCAAAGGCCAGCCAGCCGAAGCCCGCGGCCAGAATGATGACGTGGCCGACGGCCATCGCCGCAAACAACCGCACGACGCTGCGATCCCAGCCCCGCTCGGCGAGCCAGCCGGTGACGAAGGCAGCGCCGATGAAGCCGAACAGGTAGCCGGCGGTCGGGCCGACCAGCGGTGCAATTCCACCGACCGGGCCGGCGAACACCGGCAGCCCCATCGCGCCCTCGGCGAGATAGGCGATCATGGTCGCGCTGCCGAGGCGCCAGCCATAGGCGGCGCCGATCATCAGCACCACCAGCGTCTGCAACGTCATGGGCACATAAGGCAGCGGCAGGTTCACCTTGGCCGACAGCGTCATCAACGCGGTGCCGAGCGCGATCAGCACCACGGCGCGCAAGGCGCCCACGGTTTCGCCCGGTCGGGTCGGCCACATCAAGGCGGCGAGAGAAGAATCGTGCGGCTGCGGTGGGCGCGGAACGGTCGGACAAGATGCACTCCGGAAGGCTGTCGAAACTGGCGGCTATTTAAGCCAGTGAGCGATCCGGTCAACCGCCTCCCGCATCTCATCAGCCGAGCGTGCATAGGACAGTCTTATGAACGAGCGGCCGTGGATGGGGTCGAAATCGAGGCCTGGCGTTGCCGCAACATGGGCTTGCTCCAGCATCTGCTTGGCGAACTCGAAACTGTCGGACGTGAAGTCCGAAACGTCGGCATAGAGATAGAAAGCGCCGTCGGCAGGCAAGAACCTGCTGAGGCCCGCCCTGGGCAGTCCCTCGATCAGAATCCGCCGGTTCTCCTGGTAGCCGTGCTTGATCGCCTCCATCTCGGCCGCACCGTCGAAGGCGGCTTCGGCCGCAATCTGCGACAGCGACGGCACCGAGATCGACAGGTTTTGCTGGAGGCGTTCGATCGGCCGCACCAGCACGTCGGGCACGACCATCCAGCCGACGCGCCAGCCCGTCATGCAGAAATACTTCGAGAACGAGTTGATCACGAGTGCGTGCTCGGACAACGAGGCCGCCGTCACCGCCGGAAACGCGTAGTCGAGCCCGTGATAGATTTCGTCGGAGATGAAGCGGATGCCGGCGTCCTCCGACGCCGCGATCAGGCCGGCGAGCGCCTCGCGGGACATCATCGTGCCCGTCGGATTGGCCGGGCTTCCGACCAGCACGCCCTTCAGCGGCGCCTTGCGATGGGCCGCCAGCAGCGCTTCGCCGGTCAGCGCGTGACGCGTCTCGTTGGTGGTCTCGATCAGCACCGGCTCGCAGCCGAGCGCGGTCAGGATGTGCCGGTAAGGCGGATAGCCCGGCACCGTCACGGCGACGCGATCGCCGGGCTCGAACATCGACAGGAAAGCGAGGATGAACCCGCCGGACGAGCCCGTGGTCACCACGATCCGCTCCGGGCTGACATCGCAGCCATAGGCATCGCGATAATGCCGCGCGATGCGCGCGCGCAGGCTGGGGATGCCGAGCGCGGAGGTATAATCGATCCGCCCCGCCTCGAGCGCCGCATGGGCGGCCGCAATCGCGGTCTTCGGAGCACCCGTCGCGGGCTGGCCGACCTCCATGTGGATGACATGGCCTCCGGCCGCCTCGATTCGGGCTGCCGCGGCCATCACGTCCATCACCATGAACGGGGGGACGTCGCTGCGGCGGGAGGGCTCGAGCCACTGCCCCAACCGGTTCCTCAATGTCGCATCGTGCATCGAATTCTGCTATTTCGCTGGCGAACCGGTCGGTCCGGTCCGGGAAACGGAGCGCTTGCGCCCCAGACTGGCCGCATTGTACGGCTCATAAGGGATACGGCTCGGAAGGGCATATCGCGTATCCGGTCCGCCGCCAATCGCCAAAACCAATCACCAAACCGCTTTTCAAGACCGTTTGACCAAGCCCCTTGTTGACCGTGACCGCCTGATGTTGCTCCAGATCGCTTTGCGCAAGAAGGCCACTGCCCTCACCGCCCTCTTCACCGCGGCGGCGATCGCGCTGTTGCCGATGCCGGCGGCGCAGGCGCAGGGCAAGGGACCACCGGTCCTGCGCGACACCGAGACCGAGCAGCTGCTTCGCGAATATACCCGACCGATCCTGCGCGCCGCCGGCCTGGAGAAGCAGAACATCCAGATGGTGATCGTCAACGAGGGCTCGTTCAACGCCTTCGTTGCCGACGGTCGCCGCATCTTCGTCAATTACGGCGCGATCCTGCAGTCGGAGACGCCGAACCAGATCATCGGCGTGCTCGCGCACGAAACCGGGCATCTGGCCGGCGGTCATCTCTCCAAGTTGCGTGAACAACTCGCCACCGCCCAGACCCAGATGATCATCGCGATGCTGCTCGGCGCCGGCGCGATGGTCGCTGGCACCACACGTGGCAGCAGCTCGGGCAACAACGGGCTTGCCAATGCCGGCGCGGCTGCGATCGCGGGACCGCAGGAGATGATCCGCCGGACGCTGCTGTCCTACCAGCGCCAGCAGGAAGAGAACGCCGACCGCGCCGGCGTCAAGTTCCTGACCGCGACCCAGCAGTCACCGAAGGGCATGTACGAGACCTTCAAGCGCTTCACCAGCGAGAGCCTGTTCGCCGCGCGCGGCGCCGATCCTTATCTGCAGTCGCACCCGATGCCCGCCGAGCGCGTCGCCTCGCTTCAGGAGTTTGCCAAGTCCAGCCCCTATTGGGACAAGAAGGACGATCCGGCGCTGCAGCTCCGCCACGACATGGTGCGCGCCAAGATCTCGGCGTTCATGGAACGGCCGGAGACGGTGTATCGCCGCTACCCGCAGACCAACGACAGCTTGCCGGCGCGCTATGCCCGCGCCATCAGCACCTATCTGCACGGCGATCTGCGCAGCGCTCTCGCCCAGATCGACGCGCTGATCCAGGTCCAGCCCAGCAACCCGTACTTCTACGAAGTACGCGGCCAGGCGCTGCTGGAGAGCGGCAAGCCTGCCGAGGCGATCCCCGCCCTGCGCAAGGCGGTGCAATTGTCGAACAATGCGCCCCTCATCGAGATGTTACTTGGGCAGGCTCTGGTTGGAACCGATAATAAGGCCTACACGGACGACGCCGTTCGGATTCTCCGCGCCGCGGTGGCACGGGAGCCCGAGGCCGTGCTCGGCTATACCCAGCTCGCGATGGCCTATGGCCGCAAGGGCGACTATGCCGAGGCCGATCTGGCGTCCGCGCAGGCCGCTTACCTGCGCGGCGACAACAAGACCGCCCGCGAACTCGCCACGCGCGCAAAGACCCGTTTCGCCGTCGGCACGCCCGGATGGGTCAAGGCCGACGACATCGTGGCGGCCAAGCCGTCCCGAAACTAGCTCGACCCGAACGACGCCCGATACCACGACGCCTGACACCACGACGCCACGACCCAAGCTTAAGTCCGTCGGGACGTTTTCCGAAACCTGCTTTGGATAAGAGGATTTGCCTATGCCTTCGCTGCGCCTGCTTGCTCCCGCGCTGTTTGCGCTCGCCATGTTCGGTGCGACCGTGCCCGCGTCGGCCGACAGCTTCTCCGATACCCAGCGCACCGACATCGAGGCGATCGTCAAGAACTACCTCGTCACCCATCCCGAGGTGCTCGAGGAAGCGATGGCCGAGCTCACCAAGCGCCAGGCCGCAGCCGAGACGCAGAAGCACGAGGCCAGCATCGCGCAGAATGCCGACGCGATCTTCAACTCGCCGCATCAGGTCGTGCTCGGCAACAAGGACGGCGACGTCACCTTCGTCGAGTTCTTCGACTACAATTGCGGCTACTGCAAGCGCGCGATGGACGACATGCTCAGCCTCATGAAGGGCGATCCGAAGCTGAAGGTCGTGCTGAAGGAGTTTCCGGTGTTGAGCCAGGGCTCGGTGGAAGCAGCGCAGGTCGCCGTCGCCGTCCGCATGCAGGATCCCACCGGCAAGAAATATCTCGACTTCCACCAGAAGCTGCTCGGCGGCCGCGGTGCCGCCGACAAGGCGCGCGCGCTTCAGGCGGCCAAGGAAGCCGGCCTCGACACCGCCAAGATCGAGAAGGACATCGGCAGCCCCGAGGTGCGCGCCACCATCGAGGAAAACTTCAAGCTCGCCGAAGCGATGGGCATGAACGGCACGCCGAGCTACGTCATCGGCAAGCAGATCGTGGTCGGCGCCGTCGGCGTCGAAGGCCTCAAGGAAAAGATCGGCATCGCCCGCTGCGGCAAGGCGACTTGCTGATCGTCGAATGAAATCAACTTATCGGCTTTAGCCAGCACCCACTTATTCGGCCGCGCCCCTCATCATAAGGCGCGAAGGCAATCCTAGGTGCTAAGGTTTGAGCTGATTTAAGATTTATTGGAACCGAACAGGAACTCTTTATCCTCAGGCTATCTGTTCGGATATCCACTCGGTAGGTGAACACGTGCTGCCCGGCATTCAACGTCGTCGTAATTCCCGGAAAATCTTGGTTCAGGTTCATACTAGCAACATTCTCACCATCGATCTCGAAGCCGATGGTGCTGGAGCGAGCACGAACGGCTCCAATTTCGCGATTGTCGATGAAGAGATCATTTGATTGAATTGACAGCTGATATGTTCGATCATCCTGCTGACTAATGTACTTCTTCATCAGATCCAGGATGCACGAAGTGTACTGCTTGTAGTTCGCTTCGTTGATTTGCTGCCCTTGTGGAACGGTTGAGAGGACTGCACTCAGATCGTCCATTTTAACGGTTCCTGCTCCCGACGCTCCCCGTTTCCAAACGTCGATCTTTGCTGCTATATCGCCTGAGTATGATCGCGACTGTCCGCCGCCGCAGACAACCATAACTCCCTTGACTTCGTCCTCAGTAGGCAGCTTTGCCGCGACCGCCAGATCGCTCGTTGCAACAAGAAAAACGATGACTGAAAACAGTCTCATCATATTTTCTCCAAAAGTTGGCCAACGACACGTAAAATTAGAAAAACGCAATCTGAATGGCGTCACTCTTCCGCAACTAGAGAGCGAACGCAAGGGCCGCGAGCTCTTGCAACGTCATGCGGCACCATGTCGCTCCTCCAAATCAGGACTGTATTTCTGACACATCGTTTCGACACAGCTATTGGAGTGGATACTCTCGTAGAGGAGTGCCTCCGGGAAAACCTAACTAGTGTTCGGTCTCGAGCACCTCGCAGAATTTCGCTGCGGCCCCACACGATGACTATGTTATCGGGCGCGGACAACCTTTAGAATATCTAATGATAAGTATTCGACGTTGAAAGTAAGAAAGAATGCTTTCAGATGCTCATAAAATTGTGCGCGTAGCTGCGATCATCGGAGTTTTTGGCTCCTTCTGTCTTTTCGTAGTCTTTATTTTAGCGGAATGGTCTAATCCGAATTGGACGTCGGTTTCGTTCAACCATTTCGCAGCAACGGTCGGACTTCCAAGTGCCGCGGCAGGAGCCTTCATCATTGTTGCCTTGTTCAGGACGACTGAAGGCCAGATCAAATTTGAGGGGCTTGGATTCAAATTTGAGGGCGCCTCAGGCCCAATAATCATGCGGGTGATTTGTTTTTTGTCAATTGCGGGCGCGATCAAATTGGTCTGGCCACTTACTCTGCCCTAGAATTAATTCCGGGATCCGGCGGAGGCGTTCTTTTCGCCAGCGCGCGCATTCATCTGGCGTTCAACAAACAAATGCCGCGGAACCCTGGATGTTCCGGAACTCCTGATATCTCCTTTCGTTGTTGGCGCGGGCAATGACGCAATCGAACACGTGAGGAGAATTTTCAATGTCGAACCGCTTTATGATCTCGGTGGCCACGCTTGCGCTCTTCGCGGGCACCGGCCTCGCCAACGCTCAGGGCACCATGAACCGCGACAGCGGTGGTGGCGCCGGTGGCGCGCAGATGCAGCACTCGCAGCCTTCGGGCGGCGCGGCTGAGCGCGGCGCGATGGGCAAGGAAGCCGCTCCCGACAGGGGCACCGTCGGCCAGGCTGGCGGCGCCATGAAGCCCGGCGGAGCTGCCGGAGAGAAGTCGTCCGGCGCGATGGAGAAGTCCGGCGCCATGGAGAAGTCCGGCGGGATGGAGAAGTCCGGCCCGATGAACAAGAACGCCGCTGACGAGAAGGCCGGCGCGGCGAAGGGTGAGCACGCTCAGGGTGCGCAGGACAAGTCGAAGAGCACGATGGACAAGTCCCAGATGGACAAGTCCAAGAGCACTGAGAAGAGCACCGAGACCGACACCAAGAGCGGTAACATGAACGCCCAGACCAAGGGCGCGGACGGCAAGGCCGCTGACACCAAGGCTGCCGACACCAAGTCTCAGACCACGACCGGCACCGCCTCGGCGACCGCTTCCGCTCCGCCGCCCGAGAAGCGGACCCAGATCACCTCCGCAATCAAGTCGACGAAGATCGAAGAGACCACCAACGTCAACTTCAACATCTCGGTGGGTGCCGCGATTCCGTCGTCCGTTCACTTCCACCCGCTCCCGCCCCGGATCGTCGAAATCTATCCGGAATGGCGCGGCTATGACGTGATCTACGTCCGCGGTCAGTACATCATCGTCCGTCCGCAAACGCGCGAGATCGTCTACATCATCGAGGGCTAAGCCGCCCGGTTGACGCACCAACGAGCCCTTGCCGAGAGATCGGCAGGGGCTTTCGTCGTATTGGGTGGCCTTGCCGCCCGGCATCCATGCTTCGGACTGGTTAACAAGCAATTTCCGTAGGTTCCGCACAGGTTTTTGTACTTCGGATGAGGTGCCTGAAGGCCTCCGGGAGGCCCTTCAAGGCTTCCCCTGACGCGCTTTGTTACCTATAACCCCGCCACGCCGAAGCACCTCCGCCGGGATTTGAATGGCTGAACCTGCGACCGATACCATCCTCGTTCTCAACGGGCCGAACCTCAACATGTTGGGGACGCGCGAGCCCGAGAAGTACGGCCATGCCTCGCTGGCCGACGTGGAGGCGTTGTGCCGGGAGACGGCAGCGGCGTTCGGCCTCAAGGCCGACTGCCGGCAGTCCAACCGCGAGGGTGAGCTGATCGACTTCATCCACGAGGCGCATGCCCGCAGGATGAAGGGCATCATCATCAATGCCGGCGGCTACTCACACACCTCGATCGCGCTGCATGACGCGCTGCTCGCGGTGCAGATCCCGACCGTCGAAGTCCACGTGACCAATATCCACGCCCGAGAAAGTTTCCGCCACCACTCCTATACCGCACGCGCGGCGTTCGCCTCGCTCTGCGGTTTCGGCATCGAGGGCTACCGCCTCGCCGTTCAGGGGCTTGCCGCCAAGCTCGGCATCAAGCCCAAAGCCTGACGCTCCCTCCTCACACAGAACATTCGGATAAAGAACATGGCGCGCCAGCCAGACGACAAAGCAGCCGCAAAGTTTTCCAGCGAGGATTCCGCGCTCGTCCGCGAGCTCGCTCTCCTGCTCGACGAGACCAGCCTCACCGAGATCGAGATCGAGCGCGCCGGCCTGCGCCTGCGCGTCGCCCGCAACATCAGCGTCGCCGCGACGATGCCGGCGCCAATGGCGCACGCAGCGCCCGTGGCGATCGCCGCAGCCGCCGCACCTGCGGCGACCGCGCCCGACCTGTCGAAGCATCCCGGCGCCGTGACCTCGCCGATGGTCGGCACCGCCTATTGGGCGCCGGAGCCCGGCGCAAAGCCGTTCATCGAGGTCGGCAGCAAGGTCTCGATCGGCCAGACGCTGCTCATCATCGAAGCCATGAAGACCATGAACCAGATCCCCTCGCCGCGCGCCGGCACGGTGACGCAGATCCTGGTCGAGGACGGCCAGCCCGTCGAGTTCGGTGAGCCGCTGGTGATCATCGAGTAGGCGAATGGGGAGTAGCGAATAGCGAATGGTGTCACCGTTCTCTACCCGCTATTCGCCACTCGCCATCCGCGCCTTCCTATTCGCCCCTGAGGCACCATGTTCGACAAGATCCTCATAGCCAATCGCGGCGAGATCGCCCTCCGCATCCTGCGCGCCTGCAAGGAGCTCGGGATCGCGACCGTCGCCGTGCATTCGACCGCCGACGCCGACGCCATGCATGTGCGCCTGTCGGACGAAAGCGTGTGCATCGGACCGCCGCCGTCCAAGGACAGCTATCTCAACGTGCCCGCGCTGCTCGCGGCCTGCGAGATCACCGGCGCGGACGCCGTACATCCCGGTTACGGCTTCCTGTCGGAAAACGCACGCTTCGCCGAGATCCTCGGCGAGCACAATCTGCAATTCATCGGCCCCAAGGCCGAGCACATCCGCCTGATGGGCGACAAGATCGAGGCCAAGAAGACCGCCAAGCGGCTCGGCATTCCCGTGGTGCCCGGCTCCGACGGAGCGGTCGGCCCCGAGGACGATGCCATGGCGATCGCCAGGAAGATCGGCTTTCCGGTGCTGGTCAAGGCGGCGGCAGGTGGCGGCGGCCGCGGCATGAAGGTCGCGCAGAGCGAGGCGGACCTTCTGATGGCTTTGTCGACGGCGGCGAACGAAGCGAAGTCGGCCTTCGGGGACGCCTCGGTCTATCTCGAGAAATATCTCCAGAAGCCGCGCCACATCGAAATCCAGATTCTCGGCGACGGCCGCGGCGGCGCGATCCATCTCGGCGAACGCGATTGCTCGCTGCAGCGCCGCCACCAGAAGGTCTGGGAGGAAGGCCCCTCGCCCGTGCTGGCCGCGGCGGCGCGCGCCAGGATCGGCGAGACCTGCGCCAAGGCGATGCGCGAGATGAAATATCTCGGCGTCGGCACCATCGAATTTCTGTTCGAGGACGGCGAGTTCTACTTCATCGAGATGAACACGCGCATCCAGGTCGAGCATCCCGTCACCGAGAGCATCACCGACATCGACCTCGTGCTGGAGCAGATCCGCATCGCCGCCGGCGGCGATCTGCCGGCCAAGCAGAACGAGATCCAGATCATCGGCCATGCGATCGAGTGCCGCATCAACGCCGAGAACCCGCAGACCTTCCGGCCGTCGCCGGGCCGCATCACGCAATACCATCCGCCGGGCGGGCTCGGTGTCCGCATCGATTCCGCGGTCTATCAGGGCTACACGATCCCGCCCTATTACGACTCGCTGGTGGGCAAGCTGATCGTGCACGGCAAGACCCGCGCCGAATGCCTGATGCGGCTGCGGAGGGCCCTGGACGAGATGGTGGTCGAGGGCATCGAGACGACGCTGCCGCTGTTCCGCGACCTGGTTCGCGAAGACGACATCATCAACGGCGACTACCACATCCACTGGCTGGAGCAGTACCTCGCCGGCAAGGCTGAACCCGCCGCGAAATAATTCCTTCCAAGTATGGAACCCCGGGCCCCGGGCTGCGTTCTGGACGGTTGGGGACAGTTCCAAGGGGCTAGTTTGCACTTCTCTCCGCGTAACAAGGTGAATCGTCGTGACGGCTGACGCTCAGCGGCGGCGCACGTTGATGCAAATCCTGCTGCTTTCGGCGGGCTTTTTCGTGCTGGTCGCGATCAGCGTCGCCTCGATGCTGCTGATCAATAAATCCCGCGAAGACAATTCCTGGGTCGTGCACACGGTCGAGTCCGAGAACCAGATCTCGACCGTCCTGCTGGAAATCCGCCGTGCGGAAAGCGCGACCCGGGCCTATTTGCTGTCCGGCGGCCCGCAATTCCTGACTGAATACCAGGCGGCGGCCGCCAACATTCTGCCGGCCCTCGATCGTCTCGGCCGGCTCACGGGCGACAATCCGGCGCAGATTCAGAACATGGCCAGGCTGCGCAAGGCCGTCGAACAGCGGCTGTCGGAATTCGCCCGCGGTATCGACCGCGTCACCAACAACGATGTCACCACCGCCGTGACGGCGATGCGCAACGGGACGTCGACCGGAGCGGTCGACACCATCGCCAAGGTCGGCCTCGACATGCGCGCCGAGGAAGATCGCCTGTTCAGGGAGCGGACCGATACCGCCGACCGGACCCAGAAGCTGGCCTCCTCCGTGACCATCGCCGGCTCGGGGATGGTCCTTGCTCTCGCCTTCGGTTCGGTCATTCTGGTCCGTCAGTCGTCCCGCGCCCGCGACCAGGCCGAGGCGCGCCTGCGCGACGCCAATCTCAACCTGGAGGCTACCGTCGACGAGCGCACGGCTGACCTGCGCGAGGCCAACAACGAGATCCAGCGCTTCGCCTATATCGTCAGCCACGATCTGCGCTCGCCTCTGGTCAACATCATGGGCTTCACCAGCGAACTCGAGGAGCTCAGCGGCGACATCTTCCGCCGCATCGGCGGCCTCACCCAGGCAGCGACCGGCGGGCCGCCGCCGGCCGCCGGCGAGATCGCGCTCGAAGGCCCGGATCAACAACTGGCGGCGGATTTCTCCGAGGCGCTCGGCTTCATCAAGTCCTCGATCGCCAAGATGGACCGCCTGATCTCGGCGATCCTCAACCTCACCCGCGAGGGCCGGCGCGAATTCGAGCCGGTGAAGGTCGACACGCGCGAGCTGATCGAGGCGATCGTGTCGACGCTGGCGCATCAGGCCTCCGAGGCGCAGGCCGAGATCCACGTCGAACCGCTGCCGAATATCGTCAGCGACCGCCTTGCGCTGGAGCAGATATTCTCCAATCTGATCGACAACGGGATTAAGTATCTCAAGAGCGGCGTGCCCGGCGAGATCAGAATCCGGGGGCGCACCAAGCTCGGATACGCTATCTTCGAGATCAGCGATAACGGCCGCGGTATCGATGCCAGGGATCATCAGCGGATCTTCGACCTGTTCCGCCGCGCGGGAACCCAGGACAAGCCCGGTCAGGGCATCGGTCTGGCGCATGTACGTGCACTTGTGCGCCGCCTCGGCGGCACCATGTCGGTATCGTCGGAACTGAACGCGGGCAGCACCTTCACGATCACGCTGCCCATCAACTGGAACGCAAGCAACCGGAACTCCGAGCAATGACCCTGCCTGTCAGCATCATCATGATCGAAGACGACGAGGGGCACGCGCGGCTGATCGAGCGCAACATCCGCCGCTCCGGCGTCAACAACGAGATCATCCCCTTCACCAACGGCACCGATGCGATGAAGCACCTGTTCGGCGCCGACGGCACCGGGCTCGCGCAGAAGGGCAACGCGCTGCTGATCCTGCTCGATCTCAATCTCCCCGACATGACCGGGATCGATATCCTGAAGCAGATCAAGGAAAACAAATATCTGAAGGCCTCGCCCGTGGTGGTGCTGACCACCACCGACGATTCCCAGGAAATCAAGCGCTGCTACGAGCTCGGCTGCAACGTCTACATCACCAAGCCGGTGAATTACGAGAATTTCGCCAATGCCATCCGGCAGCTCGGTCTGTTCTTCTCGGTCATCCAGGTCCCGCCCGCCGCCTCATGAACCAGCGCACGCCCACATTGCTCTACATCGACGACGACGCGGCGCTGGCGCGCCTGGTCGATCGCGGCCTGACGCGGCGCGGCTACACGGTCATCCATGCCGCCAGCGGCGAGGAAGGCCTCGAGCGCATCCGCCGCGCGCAGACCCAGGGCAGCGTCGCGGGCGGAATCGACGTCGTGGCACTTGACCAGTACATGCCCGGCCTCGACGGGCTGGAGACGCTGGAGCAGATCATGGCGATCCCGGGCGCGCCGCCGGTGGTGTTCGTCACCGCGTCGCAGGATTCCAGCATCGCGGTCACCGCCCTGAAGGCGGGCGCGTCCGACTATCTCGTCAAGGACGTCAGGGGCGACTTCATCCCGCTGCTCCATGTCGCTGCCGACGGCGCGCTACGCCAGGCCGAATTGCAGAAGGCGCGCGACGAAGCCGAAGCCGAGATCCACGCCTCGCGCGACCGCTACGCGGCGCTCGCAGCCGAACGCGAGATGCTGCTGCGCGAGGTCAACCATCGCGTCGGCAACTCGCTCCAGATCATTGCCTCGCTGCTGCATCTGCAGGCAAGCTCCGCCGGCCAGGACGAGGTCAAGGCGGCGCTGACCAATGCGATGGGCCGCGTCGCAGCGGTGGCGCAGGTGCATCGCCGCCTCTACACCTCGCAGGACCTGAAGAGCGTCGTCCTCAATCAATATCTGGACTCCCTGCTGGAGGATTTGCGCCGCTCGGCCGAAGGCAACCGGATGTCGCGCCTGACGGTGAAGGCAGAGGCGATCGAGATCGATCCGGACCGCGCCGTCGCCGTCGGCATCATCGTCAACGAGCTGGTGATGAACGCGGTGAAATACGCCTATCCCGACGGCGCCGGCCCGATCCATGTCGAGCTGACCTCGCAGGGCGACGATCTGCTGCTGTCGATCGCCGACGACGGCGTCGGCGACAAGGTCAAGGCCGATCCGCGCTCCACCGGTATGGGCCAGCGCATCGTCGCGGCGATGGCCACCAAGCTGGATGCCACCGTCGAGCGCGACCCCGCCCATTCCGGCACCCGCATTCTCCTCAAGTTCCGCCGCCTGCCAACGACGCCCCACCGGGCGAGCAGCGCCGCGGCGAGCTGACCCCGCGATTGCACGGGGTTCCTCGCCATCGTAACCCCACCGCGATCCTGCTATTGTTGCGAACCATGACTTCGCGCGACTCCGCTTCGTCTGAAATCACGCCGGCCGTGCTGCTGCGGGCCTATGCCTGCGGCATCTTTCCGATGGCCGAAAGCGCCGACGATCCGACCCTGTTCTGGGTCGAGCCAGAATTGCGCGGCGTTATCCCGCTCGCGGGATTTCGCGTCGCCTCACGACTCGCGCGCACCGTGCGTTCGGATCTGTTTCGCGTGACCGTCAACACCGCGTTCAAGGCGACCATCGCGGGCTGTGCCGCGCCGCAGGCCGGACGCGAGGACACCTGGATCAACAAGCGCATCCGTGACCTTTATGGCGGCCTCTACGAGCTCGGCCATTGCCACAGCGTCGAGGCCTGGCAGGGAGACGATCTTGTCGGCGGGCTCTACGGCGTGAGCCTCGGACGCGCCTTCTTCGGCGAGAGCATGTTCCACACCGCGCGCGATGCCTCGAAGGTCGCGCTGGTGCATCTGGTCGCGCGGCTCATTCATGGCGGCTTCGAGCTGCTCGACACGCAATACGTCACCGAGCATTTGAAGAGTTTTGGCGCGGTCGAGATTCCGCGGCGGCGCTACACCGCGCTGCTCGACAAGGCGCTCGCCGGCGAGCCCGGCGATTTCCTGAGGCTCGCAGACGGCGCAGCGATCCCGGGCGCACGCGCGCTCGAGATCATCGCTTCACGGCAATAAGTCAGAGAGCCTGGCGGCCGAACCCGCGGGATTTGGCCTAGCGGCCAAACCCGGGAATACCGAACAGACCCGGACGCTGCTCCGGCGGCGGAGGCGGTGGCGGTTGCTGCTGGATCGGCGGCAAGGGCTGCGGCGGACGCTGCTGCACGGCCTGCTTGGGCGCGGCATTCTTCTTCTGCGCCGGCGGCGGCGCTGGCGTGGCCGGCTTGGGCGCGGGATCTGGCGCCGCTGTCGCGATGGTCTGCTGCGGCCCTTTGCAGTCGGTCAGCCAGATGTCGTAGATCGGATGCTCGACGCCGTGCAGGCCCGGGCTTGCCGCATACATCCAGCCCGAGAAGATCCGCTTCACCTCGCCCTGCAAGGTGATCTCGTCGACCTCGACGAAGGCGTCGGTATTGGCGGCCTCCGTCGCCGGCCGCGTGTAGCAGGCATCGGTCTTGACCCTGAGCGCACCGAACTGGACGGTCTCGCCAATATCCTCGTCGAAATTGATGATGCGCCCGGTGATCTTGTCGAGACCGGAGAAGGTCGCCTTCTTGTTCACGATCTTCTGGGCCGGCGGCTCGGTCACGACCTCGTCGCCCGGCTGCAAGCTCGCGGGCGTCTGCGGTACCGGCCCGCCCTTCTGCTGGGGCTGGCGCTGACCGGGCGCACCCGGGGCGCCCTGCGGCGGCGCGACCGCGACGGGCGGCATCTGGTTCGGCGGCGCGGCGGTGGAGCCCGGCGGCGGCGCCAGCGGCTGGGACTCGACCGGCCCCGGCATCACGTTACCCTGCCGCCCCTGGGGCAGCGCCATCGGGCGCGACGGCAGCACGCGGCCTTGCGGCGGCAGCGCGGGGACCTCCTCGTCGTCCTCATCGGGCATCTGCGGCTGCGGCTGGCCACGCGGAATCGCGCCCGGCGGCCGCGGCGGCGGATCGGAGAAGATCGTGCCGATCTGCGCCTGCGCGGGCGTCGCCACCGTCAATGCGGTGGCGGCCAGAAGCGCCGCAAGGCCTGTCAGGGTAAAGGTTCGAACCATTGTCTCGCGCGGCTTCAACAGCGAGATCGGGCTTGCTGGACATTCTACAGGGGATACCGCCGCTCGCAGGCCATCCGGTTAACACGGCGAATACGGCGGGGAAAGGGCGGCATTCCTGCCCTGCCCGCCGCCATCTGGCCAGAGCGGCGGCCGAATGGGATAGTCGGCAAGCTCCTCCCCGGGGCCGAGGCGGGCATCGCCCCCGAAAATTGCGTCCAACGATAACCAGAACCTCAAGGGTCCCTCCCATGCCCGTCGTGCTCGATCCCGACGCCGCCGCCGTCTACAAGGCCTTCCAGGAGGCCGGCCGGCCCGCCTATGAGAGCCTGACCGCAGACGAAGCGCGCGCCTATTACGCGCAGGCCCGCTTTGCCACCAATCCTGACGCCCCGGAACTGGCGCGCGTCGCGCCGCTTGCGATCCCGGCGCCGCACGGCACGATCCCGGCACGCATCTATGTGCCGAAGCAGCCACGTCTGCAGCATGGCAAGTCGCCCGCGCTGGTGTTCTTCCACGGCGGCGGCTGGGTCATCGGCGATCTCGACTCCCACGACGTCGTCTGCCGCCAGCTCGCCGAAGCTGGCGCGTTGACCGTCATATCGATCGACTACCGCCTCGCGCCCGAGCACAAATTTCCGGCCGCCGCCGATGACGCGATCGCCGCCACCAAATGGATCGCCGCCAATGCGCGCGAGCTCGGCATCGACGCCGCGCGCCTCTCGATCGGCGGCGACAGCGCCGGCGGCAACCTTGCGGCCGTGGTCGCGCTCGCGGCGCGTGACGGTGATGGTCCGAACATCGCCGGCCAGGTCCTGATCTACCCGGCAACCGATTTCGCCATGACGCACGGCTCGCACAGCGAGCCCGAGACCAGCGTACTGCTGACGCATTCGGTGATCCGCTGGTTCCGCGATCACTACCTCAACGGCGCCGCCGACATCCACGATTGGCGTGCCTCGCCGGCGCGTGCGACAAACCTTGCCGGCCTGCCGCCGGCCTATGTGCTGACCGCCGGCGCCGATCCCCTGCGCGACGAAGGCGACGAATATGCCGCGCGCCTCAGGCAGGCCGGCGTGCTCGTCACGTACAAGCACTATCCCGGCCAGTTCCACGGCTTCTTCACGATGGGCAAGCTGCTGCAGCAGGCCAATGTCGCCGTCAGCGAGATCGGCGTTTGGTTGAAGGGGTTGGGCTGACGCGTGACAATCCGCAAGCGTTGGCCTGTCCCTTGACGAGGGCCGCCAGCGGCCGCATATTCTAGCCAGAAATTCTGGCCAGAATAACTAAACTGGAAAGACTGAACATGTCCAAGCGAGTCTGGTCGGTGCAGGACGCAAAGAACCGCTTCAGCGAGGTGGTCATTGCGGCGCAACGCGCGCCACAGACCGTGACGCGGCATGGCAAGCCCGCTGTGGTCATCCTAAATGCCGCGGAGTTTGAACGCCTGCAGGAGCTGCAACGCGCGCGGGCGCCCTCTCTTTCCGATCTGCTTCTTGAAATGCCGCAAGACGACGAGGAATTTACGCGCGCGCGCATCGCAATTCGTGACGTCGGCCTCTAATGTTTCTGCTCGACACCGTCACGCTGTCCGAACTGCGTCGGACCAGACGCAGCCCGTCCGTGGTCGCCTGGATGGAGCGGCAGCGAACGGCCGATCTTTTCCTCAGCGTCGTCAGCATCGGCGAAATCGAACGCGGAATCGCGCGTCAACGCGCTGCAGATCCGAGCTTTGCAGATGCGCTCGCCGGCTGGCTGGATCGCCTTCTCGCTCTCTACGGCACACAAATCCTGCCGTTTGATCTGCAGACCGCACGTCGCTGGGGGACTCTCAGTGCCGCGCTCGGCAATGAAAGCGCCGACCTCATGATCGCCGCCACGGCGGCTCGAGCACGGGCTGACCGTCGTGACGCGCAACGTGTCGGACTTCAAGCCGGCGGGAGTCCGCATCGTCAATCCATTTGAAGGCAAGTAACCAGCCTCGCCCCTTGAAACGCTATTCCGGACACTCCCAAAAATGCACTCTGCCGTTTTGCGCGCCCTCCCCCTGCGCGTACTGACCTGGCTCGGCAGCCAGGGCACGCGTGCAGTCGCCGCCGTCGTGTTCGTCGCCATGGCGGTGCCGCCGCTCGGCGCGCTGCTGCGGCCCTACATCACCGAGGCCATCTTCGTTCTGCTCTGCATCTCCTTCATGCGGGTCGATCTGGCTGCGCTCCACCATCATCTGCGCCGGCCGGCGCTGGTCGCGACCGCTACGGTCTGGACCACGATCGGCGTGCCGTTGATCGTCGGACTGATCGCGCATGTCACCGGGCTCACCAGCAGCTCGCCCGGCCTCTTCCTCGCGCTGATGCTGCAGGGCATCGCCTCGCCGATGATGGCGGCGCCCGCGCTGGCCGCGCTGATGGGGCTCGATGCCACACTGGTGCTGGTCACGCTGGTGGCCTCAACCGCGCTGGTGCCGTTCACGGCCTCGCTGTTCGCCGGCCTTTTCCTCGGCGACATGCTCAGCATCTCGCCGCCGACCCTGGGGCTCAAGCTATCAGGCATCATCGTGACATCGCTGCTGGCCGCAACCCTGATCCGGTGGACGTTCGGCGCGGCTGCGATCCAGCGTCACAAGAAGCCGATCGACGGCTTCAACATCATTATCCTGCTGATCTTCGCCGCCGCGATCATGGGCGATGTTGTGAGCGACTTCCTGGCCAAGCCGCTATTCACGATCGGCCTCGCCGCGCTGTCCTTCGCGATCTATTTCACGCTGCTCGCGATCACCACGCTGCTGTTTCGTCGCATCGGTTATGAGCGCGCGCTGGCGCTCGGGCTGATGGTGTCACAGCGCAATCTCGGCCTGATGCTGGCGGCGACGGCCGGCGCGCTGCCGCCGACCACCTGGCTCTATTTCGCGATGACGCAGTTTCCGATTCATCTGGCGCCATACATGCTGATGCCAATCGCGCGGCGCCTGACGGCGCGGGCGGGCGTCACCCGACCCGCACGGTGAATTCGTTGCCGCGGCCTTCGTCGATGTCGAGCGACCGGGAGAAATAACCATTGGCGGGAGTGCGGACGTAATCAAGATAGTCCTGCGCAAAGGCGTTCTCCCCGAAGATCACGGCGCCGGGCGCCAACCGTGGCTCGATCAGTTTCAGCAACGGCAGGTACAGCGAAAACGCGCCATCGATCGATAGAACATCAACCTCGCCGCCGACGTCCTTGAGCGTGTCGAGCGCATCGCCCTCGCGGATCTCCACCAGATCGGCGAGCCCCGCCGCTTCGAGGTGAGCCCGCGCCCGCATGACTTTCGTGGGCTCGAGCTCGGAACCGATCAACTGGCCGCCGCCATTGTCGCGAAGCGCAGCCGCGAGGTAGATCGTCGAGACCCCCATCGATGTGCCGAACTCGACGATCCGGGTTGCCCCGCGGGCGCGCGCGATCGCGTAAAGCGAAGCGGCCATAGGCCGGAGAAATCGCCAGGAAATGATCGGCGTGACCCCGATACGTCGCTCGATAGTTGACCCGTTCCTCGTCGATAAACCTGGCGGCCAGATCCTTCAGCGTTTCGCCTGATGTCTCGACCTGCGCCGTCATCTTGGCCATCAGGTCGCGATCAGCGGCGTTGGCATCGGCGTGGAGTTTGTCGAGCGTCTCTGCGACGCGCTTGCTGCTCAGCAGTGTCATGAAAATCCCCTTCCGGTGATGGCGAGACCGTTCCGACCTCGACTGCCCGTGTGAGTAAAGGGAGGTCCCGCTGGCGTCATTACGAAATCTGGACAAATTATTATTCAGTTACGCCAGGCGGAATGGTAGATCGAACGATGCCCATTCTCACAGACAGCTCCGTTGCATCCGACTGGATCGAGCCCGACGAGGTCGCGCGCCCGGTCGTCGCCTATGGCATGGAGTCGAAGATGGTCGGTTCGTTCGAGCTCGACATGCACTGCCATGCCAAGGGGCAGATCATGCTCGTGCAGCGCGGGGCGCTGAGTTGCCGGGTGGAGGGCGGACTGTGGATCGTCCCGCCGCGCAGCGCCCTCTGGATACCAGGTGGCGCGCTGCACGCCATCAAGGCGACGGGCACGCTCGAAGGCTATAGCGCGTTCGTCGCCGCCGGTATCGATGCGGGGCTGCCGCAACGCTGCAGCACCGTCTCCGTGACGCCCCTGCTGCGCGAACTGCTGTTCCGTGCCGCCAGCCTGCCGTTGTTGTACGACGAGGACGGAGTGAATTCGCGCTTGATCGCGGTGTTGCTCGACGAGATCGCGGCCGCCAAGGTCGAGGACCTGCATTTGCCGATGCCGGTCGATCCGCGGCTGCGCGCTTTGGCCGACCTCATGATGGCCTCACCCTCCGAACGTGGTTCGCTGGAGGGGTGGGCAGCGCGCGCCGGCATGAGCGAGCGGACGCTTGGGCGGCTGATCAGCCGGGAGACCGGGATGAGCTTCGGCCGCTGGCGCCAGCAGCTCGGAGTCATGCTCGCGGTGCAGTGGCTGGCCGGTGGCGCCTCGATCCAGCAGGTGGCCGCCGACCTTGGTTATGAAAGCGTGCCGAGTTTCGTCACCATGTTCCGCAAGACGCTCGGCACGTCTCCGGGCAGATACATGGCGGAGCGCCATGACGGCCGAAACGCGGGTCCTTCGCTTTGGTGACACCGCGGACCCGCCGTCCCGCCCGCGCGCGGCGTGCTTGCTGGTCTGGTACACGCCCTATCCCGCCCGCGCCGCGCGCCGAAGCGCCTGTGGCGGTTGGCCGAAGGCGCGGATGAAAGCGCGGCGCATGCGCTCGGGGTCGCGAAAGCCGGTCGCCTCGGCGACGAGCTCGATCGCCTCGCGCGAGGACTGCACGCGCTCGCGCGCGACCTCGATGCGCAAGCGCTCGATCGCTTTTGACGGCGTCGTGCCGGTCTCGGCGGCAAAGGCACGGGCGAAATGCCGCGCGCTCATGCCGGCGCGGTCGGCGAGATCTTCGACGGTCAAACGCGCATCGAGATTCTCGCGCGCCCAGGACAGCAGCGCGCCGAAGCGGCCGTTCGGCGTCTTCAATTCCAGCAGCGAGGAAAACTGCGACTGGCCGCCGCTGCGGCGGTGATACAGCACGAGCTGCCGCGCGGCCTGCTGCGCGATCTCCTCGCCATGATCCTCGGTGACCATCGCCAGCGCGAGGTCAATGCCGGCGGTGATGCCCGCCGACGTCCAGACATTGCCGTCGTGCGTGAAGATCTGGTCCGGCTCGAACTTCACCTTCGGGTAGCGCGCGACGAAATCGCGCGTGCGTCCCCAATGCGTGGTGGCGCGGCGGCCGTCGAGCAGGCCCGCTTCGGCCAGCACGTAGGCGCCCGAACAGACGCTGGCGACCCGCACGCCGCGCTTCGCCAGCCGCTGAACGAAGGCACGCGTGACCTCGCAGCGGGCCGCGTCCGCCACGCCCGCGCCGCCCGCGATGACGAGGGTCGTGATCGCATTCGCCGACTTGAGATCCCGCGCCATCATCTCGACGCCGGACGAGCTGCGCACCAGTCCTGCGTTCAGCGCCAGCACCCTGATCCCGGTCGTCGCCTTGCCGAGACAGCGCGCCGCGACCTCGAACACCGAGATGGGACCTGCCGCATCGAGCAACTGGAAATCGGGGAAGATCAGGATGCCGATCATGGTCATGTCCGAAAGTGAGGGAATTACGCCATTTTGGACAGAATGGCATCATGACAGGCTGCACCCGTCAAGCTCATAGTTGGAGGCTCTCATGTCGTCACCGCTCCAGATCGGACTTTTGGTGTTTCCGCGCGTCACCCAGCTCGACTTCACCGGGCCGTTGCAGGTCTTCGCGATGGTTCCGGGCGCAAAGCTGCATCTGATCTGGAAACGGATCGAACCGGTGCCGAGCGATTCCGTGATGACGCTGACGCCGACCACGACGTTCGCCGACTGCCCGCAACTCGATGTGATCTGCGTGCCCGGCGGCGGCGGCACCAACGATCTGCTCAATGACGAGGAGGTGCTGGATTTCCTGCGCAGGCAGGCCGAGGGCGCGCAATACGTCACCTCGGTCTGCACGGGATCGCTGGCGCTCGGCGCCGCCGGCCTGTTGAAAGGCTACCGCGCCGCGACCCATTGGAGCGCGATGGAGATGCTGAGCCAGTTCGGCGCGACGCCGACCAAGACGCGCGTCTGCGTCGACCGCAACCGCATCACCGGCGGCGGCGTCACCGCGGGAATCGATTTCGCGTTGACGCTGGTGTCGATCCTGGTCGACCGCACCACGGCGGAAGCGATCCAGCTCCAGATCGAATACAACCCCGCACCGCCGTTCAATTCCGGCTCGCCCGACACGGCCCCGGCCGAAGTGCTGGCGCTGCTCAGGGAACGCGGCGCGCAAAACCAGGCGCACCGCCTCGAAGCTGTGAAGCGCGCGGCCGCGCGGGTGGTTTAAAGAGTCCTCATCTCGCAGCTCTCGTACCCGTCAACAGAAAAAGGCCGCCCGGTTTCCCGAGCGGCCTTTCCTGTCTTACGGCGGCTGCACATTTCATCGGGCGATTTCGGAGCTTCCAGACCGGGGGCCTATCTCCCGATCGAGTCCTGGTCGGCGGCCGCTGCATCTCGGGACAGTCGCGAACTGTTGCCCGAACCGAACGCGATGGTCTCCCATCTCCGCAAGATGGGATCATTGAGCCGCATCGTCTGCCGGACGGCAATGGGCGCGCAGTTGCCATCCCCGCTGTTCCCGTTGTCCACAGCGGCGTGAAGCGGATGCTGGTGCATCCAGTCGAACGGTGAAGATCTCGACGGAGACCGAAAGCCTAGCCGGGGGTCCAGGGCTGATAGTCGCCGGTCGCCTTCGGACGCTTGCCGCTGGCGAGCGTCGAGCCCGAGGGGCGGTAGGCGTTGGCGGTGCCGGTGAGATTCGGCTGATGCGGCTTTTCCCACTCGCGCGGCTGATAATTGTCCTCGGTCGGCGGCACGTCGACGGTGTGATGCATCCAGCCATGCCATGACGGCGGAATACGGCTCGCTTCGGCGTAGCCGTTATAGATCACCCAGCGCCGCTCGAAGCCGAGCGTCGGATCGATCGCCCCGCCGCGGGTGCGATAGTAGAGGTTGCCCTGCTCGTCCTGGCCGACCAGCTCCCCGTACCGCTTGGTCCAGAGTTGGGTGCCGAACGTCTGGCCACTCCACCAGGTGAAGAACTTGAGAAAGAACTGTTTCATGCGGCAAGGGCCCTGCTTCGTCTGGCCCTGATGCCATCCGGGCGGCGAAATGTCCAGTTCGGCCGGAGCGGCCTCGCCCCACGCAAACGCCTGCCCCGCCCCAAATCGGACGCGATCCGTTCATGCCGGGTACAGCCACCGCGTGAAAATCTCCCTTCACGCGCGCACAGCCGCGTGAACCCAGGAACCTCAGCCCTTGTGACGGGTTTGTTTCCGGGAAAAGGAGTTTAAGCATGAAGAGTCTGAAAGTTTTGAGCGCCGCAGCGGTATTGGCGCTGGTTCTTCCGTTGGCGACGCCCAGCTTCGCCGGCGGCCCGGGACGTGGCGGTGGTGGCGGCGGCGGTCATATGGGCGGTGGCGGTGGTGCCCACTTCGGTGGCGGCGGCGGTGGTCCGCGCATGGGCGGCGGCGGATTCGGTGGCGGTCCGCGGATGGGCGGTGGCGGCGGGCATTTCGCCGGCGGCGGCGGTGCCATGCGGCCCAGTCTCGGCGCCGGACCGAGCTTCGGTGGTGGTGGTGGCCGTCCGATCGCGTCCGCGGGCAACAACTGGCATGGCGGCGGCGGTAACTGGCACGGGCACGGCGGCGGCTGGCGTCGGCATGGCGGCGGGGGCTTCTGGCCCGGCGTCGCGGCGGGTGCTGCGATCGGCGGCATCGGCTCGTACGCCTATTACGGCGGCGGATATTACAACGATCCCTATTACTACGGCGACGACAGTTACTATGATGAGCCGTCGGTCGCGGTGGTTCCGGACAGCGGCGGCGATGCCTCGGCCTATTGCGCGCAGCGCTTCAAGTCGTACGACCCGGCCTCGGGCACGTATCTCGGCTATGACGGCCAGCGTCATCCCTGCCCGTAAGCGTATCGACAACGTCTAGAGGAAGAGGCGTCGCATTATGCGGCGCCTCTTTCGTTTGTTGTGCGCTGGTCGCACACGTCCCGCATGCATGCGCCTTTCGAGATGCCGTCCACGAATTCGCACCTGGACCCGTATTCACCTCACAGTGCATATCCTTGACGACCCAATCCCAAATTGACCCATCGCTAGATTCGCCTGTATCACCAGATGATGTGGGGACTTCGATCTACTGGGAAATGTCATGCCGCGTATCCTCGTGGTAGATGACGATCCGATGGTCGGCGCGACCATCGAGGTCCTGCTCCAACGTCAGGGCTTCGACGTCACGCTGGCCGACGGCGGAGAAACGGGGCTGGCTGCGCTCGAAGCGCAGACGTTCGATGTGATGCTGGTCGATATTTTCATGCCGCATATGCGCGGCTTCGAATCCATCCGCATCTTTCACGAGCGCGCGCCCGCGATTCCGCTGATCGCGATGTCAGGCTACGCGTTCGCATCATCCGCCTCGCCCTCGCCCGACTTCCTCCGCATGGCGCTGGAGCTCGGGGCTGCGCGCTGCCTGCGCAAGCCTTTCACACCGGACGCGCTGCTGACCACGGTCCGGGATTGCCTCGGCGGCTCAGCCGGGGCCACACAGCCGAAGGACAAGAAAGAAGCACCTTGATCCCTCGCAGCGCGTCGTACTCGGTGCTGGACTTGCCATCCTCCTGATCATCACCGCCGCCTCGATCGGACTCGACGTCAAGTCGCGGTCGGACGCGGCCCGCGTCAACCGCGCCGTCGGGGTGTTGAAGATGATCTCGGACGTGCACCTCTGGGTTCGCCGCGCCGAGAGCGCGGCGCGCGGCTATGAGATCTACCGCACGACAGGATCTCGCCGAGGAATTCCAGAACGCCCGAAGTCGGATCGCGCCTGCGCTCGGCGACCTCAAGCTCGCGATCCGCGACAATGCCGATCAGGTCCGGTTGCTGGAAGCCACTGAGCCGCTCGCGCTCCGGCGACTGGACATCGCCGCCGAGGCGATGCGGTTGCGGACGAACCGCGACGCCGACGGCATCAAGGCTCTGAACGATCGCGCCGAGGGCCGCGGCCTGATGGAGACGCTCACAGGCAATCTGGACCGGCTGGCGGCGGGCGAGGAGAAACTGCTGACCGACCGCGAGGCCGACTCGCGCCGCACCGGCATCGTGCTGATCGGCGTCGACGTCATTGGCGCGCTGGTGATCCTGCTGCTGGTCGCCATTCAGCTTCGCGAGAGCCGGCGCACGACAGTGCAGTTGCAGAGCTCTTTGCACGAGACGCAGGCCGCCAAGCAGGCGCTCGAGGCAGCCGTCGCCGAGCGGACCGCGCACCTCGTCACCGCGCATGACGAACTGCGCCTGTCGGTCAACGTGCTGCAAAGCACGTTCCACAGCATGGCAGAGGCGGTGCTGGTGATCGACGCCGAGAGCACCGTCCTGTTGTCCAATCCGGCGGCGGAGCGCATGTTGCTGCATCGTACCGGCATGGGCCTTGGCAGTTTGCGCGCGATGTCGGACGTCTTCCATGGCGACGGCGTCACGCCGCTCAAGTCCGACGAGCTGCCGTCGGCGCGCGTGCTGCGCGGCGAGCAATTCGAAGAGCTGGAGATGATCGTCCGCCCGCACAGCGGCAATGGCGTGCGCCATCTCATGATCAGCGGCCGCCCGATGCGTGACGGGCAAGGCAAGGTCACCGGCGCCGTGCTGGTCTATCACGATGCGACGACCTCGCGCGAGATCGAGCGGCAGCTGCATCAATCGCAGAAGCTCGATGCCATCGGCAAGCTGACCGGCGGCGTCGCGCACGACTTCAACAACATGCTGACCGTGATCTCCGGCAACACCGAGACGCTGGTCGCGAGCCTGAAGCAGCAGCCCGAGCTCCAGCGCGTGGCGCAGCTGATCGACGACGCCGCCGAGCGCTGCGCCGAACTGATCCAGCACCTGCTCGCCTTCGCGCGCCGGCAGCCGCTGCAGCCGCGCAATGTCGAGATCAACGGCGCGATCGCCGACATCGCAAGACTGCTGCGCCCCACCCTCGGCGAGCAGATCCAGATCGAGACCGTGCTGGAACCGGGCCCGATGACGGCGCATATCGATCCGTCGCGGCTGACCAATGCCGTGCTCAACATGGCGATCAACGCCCGCGACGCGATGCCGAACGGCGGCAAGCTGCTGCTGGAGACCCACCGCGTCGTGCTGGACGAGGCCTATGCGCAGGCCAACGCGGATGTCCGGCCCGGCCCCTACGTGATGCTCGCGGTCAGCGACACCGGCACCGGCATGCCGCCCGACATCCAGCAGAAGGCGTTCGAGCCGTTCTTCACCACCAAGGAGGTCGGCAAGGGAAGCGGTCTCGGCCTGTCCATGGTCTACGGCTTCGTCAAGCAGTCCGGCGGCCACATCAAGATCTACAGCGAGCAAGGCCACGGCACCACGATCAAGCTCTATCTGCCGCCGGGCGAAGGCATGATCGAAGCCGCCGCCCCCACGACGACGCCGGCCGAAGGCGGCGCCGAGACCATCTTCGTGGTCGAGGACGACACGATGGTGCGCAACTTCGTCACCGTTCAGTTGCAGAGCCTCGGCTACAAGACGGTGGCCGCCGCCGACGGCCACGCCGCGCTGCAGTTGATCGAGGCCGGCCAGGCCTTCGATCTCCTCTTCACCGACGTCGTCATCCCCGGCAGCATGAGCGGGCGCGAGCTCGCCGACGAGGTCGCCAGGCTGAGACCGGGCGTCAAGGTGCTCTACACCTCCGGCTACACCGACAACGCCATCGTCCACCACGGCAAGCTCGACGACGGCGTGCTGCTGCTGACGAAGCCTTACCGCCGCAACCAGCTCGCCGAGATGATCAGGAAGGCGCTGGGCGGCGGGGGGACGGCTGAGGGCTAGATCGTTACGGAGTATTCTGGGGCGACGGCTGCCGCCTCCTTTCAAACGCCTTTGCAACGTCTGGCGAGAGCGACCCAGGCCCAGACCATGGTGTTCCCGTCAGCGCCCTCGCCCTGGCATAATCAGCTGCGATGCCTGAAGGCAGCGTTCCGTCCGCAAGCGATCGTGCTTTCGCCAGCGCCTTCGCCCTGGCGCGATCGGCGCTGGCCGCTCCGGCGTCCTGCTTTTTCTCATAGGCCGCGGCGCGCGCGAGATAGGCCTGGTCGTTTGTGGGATCCAACCCGATTTGCGTCGTGAAGTCGGCAATGGCCCGGTCTTGATCGTCCTTGAGAGCGTAGGCCGTGCCGCGAAGCCCGTAGACGTATGATACCTTGGGATCGAGCGAGATGCTGGTGCTCGCGTCGGTGATCGCAGCGTCTGGAACATTGTTCTTCAGATGGGCAGAGCCGCGAAGGTAGAATGCATACGGCCGCCTCGCCTCGAGCTCGATCGCTTTGCTGGCATCGCCAATCGTATGTTCGGTATCTTTCTTGCGCGAATATACGTCCGCGCGCGTCTCGTACGCCGCCGCACTTGCTGGATTGATGTCGATCCAGTGATTGATGTCGGCGATTGCGTGGTCGTAGTCGCTCTTTCGCACGAAAACGAGCGCCCGATATCGGTATCCATCGAAACCACTGTCCGGCTTGATGCTGAGCGCGGTCGCGACATCCGCCGCGTTGCTGGGGTCGCCGATCGCGCCGCGGCTGGCGATCCGGGCAAGATAGGCGGCGATGAATTTGGGGTTGCTCTCGATTGCCCTGGACGCGTCCAGGATCGCACCGCTCCGATCTCCCCGACTTCTGCGCGCGATAGCCCGATTGGTGTAGGCGCGAAAATTCTGCGGATCGATCTCGATGGCCTTGGTACTGTCGGCGATGGCCCGGTCGACATCTCCTGCACCGAAATAGGCCGCGCCGCGTCTCACATAGGCATCTGCGAAGCCTGGATTGATGGCAATCGCCTCGCTCTCGTCGGCGATCGCCGCATCGAATGTGTTGTTGCGCCAGAACGCGGAGGCCCGACTATGCAGAAAGGCCGCACGTTCATCCTGGCTTGGCTTGCCGATCTCGAGCAGTCGCGTGCAAGCCGCAATGACGGCCGCCTCCGGTGCATCGTTGAAGGCGTTGCAGGACGCCAGTTCCTGGTCGGCCTGAGCCCATCCAGCAGACGGAATCAGGGCGAGCATGGCAACCAGCGCAACGACTTTCATGCCTCGACTTGCCCCAGGAGTGCGACGAACCACGCGACTATTTAAGGGGGCGCCGGGGTTCCCTGCAAGACGTTCGCGATCACCGCGTCGCCAGCACCACGGCCGCCAACGTGAAGACCAGCGCCGCGATCTGCCCCGGCCCGAGCGGCTCGTGCAGCGCGATCGCGGAGGCCGCGACGCCGATCACCGGCACCGCCATGGTGCCGATCGCCGCCACCGAGGCCGGCAGGCGCGACAGCGCGGCGAACCAGCTGACATAGGCGATGCAGAACTGCACCACGGTCGAATAGACCAGCAGCCACCAGCCGACCGGCGTCACCAGCTCCAGATGCGAGGTCTCGAAGACGAGGCCGACGATCGCGATCGGAAAGCACCCGAGCCCGATCTGCCAGGCCGCCGCCGTCACCGGCGGCAGGCGGATCGGGTATTTTTTCAGCAGCACCGTACCGAGCGCAAAGCCCGCCGCCCCGCACAGCGCCATGATGATGCCCGGCAGCTTGGCCGCGCTCGCGGCAATGCCGTTGCCGCCCATGATCGAGGCGAGCCCGACAAAGGCCATCACCAGCGACAGCGTGCGGAGCAGCGTCGGCCGCTCGCCCAGCACCGGCCAGGCGATGATCGAGGCCCAGACCGGCATGGTGTAGGCGATCAGCGCCGCCTCGCTCGCCGGCAGCCAGAGCAGCGCCAGCCCCATCAGCACCATCCAGCCAGTGACGTTGAGGAGCCCGGCCAGCACCAGCCGCGGCCAGATCTCGCGCGCCACCTTCAGGCTGTCGCCGCGGACCAAAGCGAGCGCGGCCAGCAGAACCGCGCCCAGCACGCCGGTCACGCCGCGGAGCGTCAGTGGCGGCAGCTCGCCGAGCAGGAATTTCGTCACCGGCCAATTAAAACCCCAGCCGATCGAGGTGATCGCGAGGAACATCAGGCCGGCCGGGGCGATGCGCGATCGCGCATCCCGGCGAGTCGAATCAAGCATGTGGGGACCCCGGCGGAAAACCAGGTCAGCTTGGCGCGGATTCGCCGGCTCCACCACCACCTCGGCGGGCATGCCTGCCCCCACCGTCCGTAGCCCCACGTGAGTCCCTTCCGCGCAACCCCGTCGGCCAAAAATATACCTGCCCTGTGAACAGCGGGATGAAGCGTCCGGAACAGCACAGGATGCAAATTTTTTCGGTTGGGAATCCCTGAGGACTCACTGATACTTGCCTCCACATCAGGCGCGGGCTTGCCCCCTGTTATCCCCCACAATCCACCATATTTAGTATTTGATTCAGGAACCCGTACTAATTCTTGACGGGCGCAACGGAGAGTCCTAGTTTTCGATCCGTTCGGCGCGAGTGAGTTTGCGTCCCGCCGGCACTCCCCCAAAGGGTCTCGCAAATCGCCACTCCGCCGAGCCAGCCAAAGGCAGCGGGATAAGGGCTTGTCTGCCCGGCGAAGCGGACTTTTCGGGCGCCAGAACGGGCCGGCAACAGGCTCGAATGGCACGGTAGACGTTGTGATGTTGTGGGGCGTTGAACGCATGTCACGCGCATCCCCTTGGGGGCGGATGGGCGTGGGCATGCCGGCCGATGAAAGGTGCACGCACCGACCCATCGCGCCGGGAGAAACCGGGCCGGAACCACCGGCTGAACTGCGAAGCCTTCCGGCACGGCCGCTGGAGGACTCGCGAACCGAAATATCGACCCGGTCGCCCCAGCGGAGGCGCGCCGGTTAAAAATAAGGACGGGGCAATACGATGCGGATTGAGCGGCGCCACACCACGGTAGGACAGTCACCTTACGTTGGGATCGAATTCCGGCAGACCACGTCGGAGATCAGGAATCCCGACGGCTCGGTCGTGTTCAAGCTGGAGAACGTCGAGGTGCCGACCGCGTGGTCGCAGGTCGCCTCCGACGTGCTGGCCCAGAAGTATTTCCGTAAAGCCGGCGTTGCCGCGCGCCTGAAGAAGGTCGAGGAGGAATCCGTCCCCTCCTTCCTGTGGCGCTCCGTACCCGACACCGAAGCGCTCGCGGCTCTCCCCGAGAAGGAGCGCTATGTCAGCGAGCTCAGCGCCAAGCAGGTGTTCGACCGCCTCGCCGGCTGCTGGACCTATTGGGGCTGGAAGGGCGGCTACTTCACCTCCGACGCCGACGCGCAGACCTTCTACGACGAGCTCCGCTACATGCTGACCATGCAGATGGTCGCGCCGAACTCGCCGCAATGGTTCAACACCGGTCTGCATTGGGCCTACGGCATCGACGGCCCAGGCCAGGGCCATTATTACGTCGATCCCTTCTCCGGCAAGCTGACCAAGTCCAAATCGGCCTACGAGCATCCGCAGCCCCACGCCTGCTTCATCCAGGGCGTCGGTGACGACCTCGTCAACGAGGGCGGCATCATGGACCTCTGGGTCCGCGAAGCTCGCCTGTTCAAGTACGGCTCCGGCACCGGCTCCAACTTCTCGCGCCTTCGCGGCGAAGGCGAAAAGCTGTCCGGCGGCGGCCGCTCCAGCGGCCTGATGAGCTTCCTCAAGATCGGCGACCGCGCCGCCGGCGCGATCAAGTCGGGCGGCACCACGCGCCGCGCGGCCAAGATGGTCGTCGTCGACGTCGATCACCCCGACATCGAGACCTATATCGACTGGAAAGTGAAGGAGGAGCAGAAGGTCGCCGCCCTCGTCACCGGATCCAAGATCAACCAGAAGCACCTCAAGGCGGTGCTGAAGGCCTGCGTCAATTGCGAAGGCTCGGGCGACGATTGCTTTGACCCCGAGAAGAACCCTGCGCTCCGCCGCGAGATCAAGCTGGCGCGCCGCAGCCTCGTGCCTGACAATTACATCAAGCGCGTCATCCAGTTCGCCAAGCAAGGCTACAAGGACATTCAGTTCGACGTCTACGACACCGACTGGGACAGTGAAGCCTACCTCACCGTCTCCGGCCAGAACTCCAACAACTCGGTCTCGCTGAAGGACGACTTCCTGCGCGCGGTCGAAACCGACGGCGACTGGAATCTCGTCGGACGCACGACGAAGAAGATCACCAAGACGCTGAAGGCACGCGACCTCTGGGAAAAATCGGTTACGCCGCCTGGGCATCGGCCGACCCCGGCCTGCACTTCAACACCACCATGAACGACTGGCACACCTGCAAGGCGTCCGGCGACATCCGCGCCTCCAATCCGTGCTCGGAATACATGTTCCTGGACGACACGGCCTGCAACCTCGCCTCCGCCAACCTGCTGACGTTCTACGACATCGAGGCCAAGCGCTTCGACGTCGACGGCTACGAGCATCTCTGCCGGCTCTGGACCATCGTGCTCGAAATCTCGGTGATGATGGCGCAGTTCCCGTCCAAGGCGATCGCCGAGCTCTCCTACGAGTTCCGCACCCTCGGCCTCGGCTATGCCAACATCGGCGGCCTGCTGATGACCATGGGCCTGCCCTATGACAGCAAGGAAGGCCGTGCGATCGCCGGTGCGCTGACCGCGATCATGACCGGCATCACCTACAAGACCTCGGCGGAGATGGCCTCCGAGCTCGGCACCTTCCCCGGCTACAAGAAGAACGCCGCGCACATGCTGCGCGTGATCCGCAACCACCGCCGCGCCGCCCACGGCCAGTCCAACGGCTATGAGGCGCTCTCGGTCAACCCGGTGCCGATGGACCTCGTGTCCTGCCCGCAGACCGATCTGGTCACCCACGCCCAGGCCGCCTGGGATGCGGCGGCTCGAGCTCGGCGAGAAGCACGGCTATCGCAACGCCCAGACCACGGTGATCGCGCCCACGGGCACGATCGGCCTCGTGATGGATTGCGACACCACCGGCATCGAGCCTGATTTTGCGCTGGTGAAGTTCAAGAAGCTCGCCGGCGGCGGCTACTTCAAGATCATCAACCGCGCGGTGCCCGCCGCGCTGCGCGCGCTCGGCTATCGCGAGAGCGATATCGCGGAGATCGAGGCCTACGCCGTCGGCCACGGCTCGCTCTCCAACGCACCTGCCATCAACGCCTCGACGCTAAAGTCCAAGGGCTTCACCGACGAAGCCATCGCCAAGGTCGAAAAGGCCCTGCCGACCGCCTTCGACATCAAGTTCGCCTTCAACAAGTGGACCTTCGGCGAAGACTTCATTCGCGACCAGTTGGGCATTGGCGCGGAAGCCATTGCCGCGCCGGGCTTCGACCTGCTCCAGGCGGTCGGATTTACCAAGCGCGAGATCGAGGCGGCCAACGTCCACATCTGCGGCGCGATGACGGTGGAAGGTGCCCCGCACCTGAAGGCCGAGCACTATCCGGTGTTCGACTGCGCCAATCCCTGCGGCAAGATCGGCAAGCGCTATCTGTCGGTCGAGAGCCACATCCGCATGATGTCGGCGGCGCAGCCCTTCATCTCGGGTGCGATCTCCAAGACCATCAACATGCCGAACGACGCCACGGTGGAGGATTGCAAGTCCGCCTACATGCTGTCGTGGAAGCTCGCGCTGAAGGCCAACGCGCTCTACCGCGACGGCTCCAAGCTGTCCCAGCCGCTCAACTCGCAGCTCATCAGCGATGACGAGGACGAGGACGATGCGGTCGAGGCCTTCCACGACAAGCCGATGGCGGCACGTGCCGCGCAGGTCTCGGAGAAGATCGTCGAGAAGCTGGTCGAGCGCATCATCGTGATGCGCGAGCGCGAGAAGATGCCGGATCGCCGCAAGGGTTACACCCAGAAGGCGGTCGTCGGCGGCCACAAGGTCTATTTGCGTACCGGCGAATATGACGACGGTCGTCTCGGCGAGATCTTCATCGACATGCACAAGGAAGGCGCGGCGCTGCGCTCCTTCATCAACAACTTCGCGATCGCGGTGTCGCTGGGCCTGCAATACGGCGTGCCGCTCGAGGAATATGTCGACGCCTTCACCTTCACCCGCTTCGAGCCGGCGGGCCCCGTGCAGGGCAACGACAGCATCAAATACGCGACCTCGATCCTCGACTACGTCTTCCGCGAACTCGCGGTGAGCTACATGTCGCGCTTCGACCTCGCCCATGTCGATCCGACCGAGTCGAACTTCGACGCGCTCGGCAAGGGCGTCGAGGAAGGCAAGGAGCCGGAGGAGCCGAGCCACCAGGCCAACAGGCTGGTCTCGCGCGGCCTCACCCGCTCCCGCACCGACAATCTGTTCGTGATGCGCGGCGGCTCCGCCGCTGTCACGCAAGGCAACGACAGCGCGCCCTCAGGCGGCAGCAAGGTCACGGCCTTGGCCGGCCACGGCGCGAGCGCCCGGGTCGGCGACGTCCTCGAAGGCGCGGTCGCGCTGAAGCAGGAAGTCCAGCACGACCTCTCCCCCACGGAGAAGCTGGAAGCCCTGCAGTGGAGCAAGTCCGGCAGCGCCGCCCAGGCCGTGCCCAGCAAGGCCGAGCGCCGCGCGGAAGCCAAGGCCAAGGGCTATGAGGGCGAGATGTGCAGCGAGTGCGGCAACTTCACGCTGGTGCGGAATGGGACCTGCATGAAGTGCGACACTTGCGGCAGCACGACGGGGTGTTCGTGAGACGCGAAATGGAGCCAAGATGGATGATGAGGAACATGACGATCGTCGCGTAGCTCGTCGCTCCAACGATGAGTGTCGGCGTATCGCTAACGACACGAAGTCGTACTACGGCATCGCAAGAGTGTGGCCGGTGAATATCGGCCGCATTCTTCGGACCGGAAAAGTCCTCACGCTACGGGGCGAAAAGCCCCTCATTTACGAGTGTGTGGACGACGCCGCACTTGGCGTAAAGGACGCCAAGACCGAGATAATCGATGGCTCGATCAAAATCACCACAAAGCGAGCCGTCGATGTTTTGAGTTCGTTTGGTGACGGCCGGTCGCGAATGACTCTAGCTCATGAGCTTGGCCACGCCGTGATGCACGCAACCGATGGCTTCGTAGATCATCGAGCTGCTGGTGCAAGCGGCACAACCACTCTATCAAAGCTGAACGCTTCCGAATCGGCAGAGCATCAAGCGAAGGTGTTTGCCTCTGCCTTCTTGATCAACGACCTCCAGGCAACGGAGCTTGAGAGCCCCTTAGACATCGCGACTGAATTTCTCGTTAGTCTCTCTGCGGCCGAGATCTGCTTTGAGAGGCTGCAAGCAAAACAAGAGCACGCCGCCGCTGCCGCACGAATACTGGAAGCAACCGAGAAACTCAAAGCTCAGCTGCGCGGCACTGAGGAAAACAAGAAAAAGTACCTTCCGTCGATGTGTCCGGCGTGCTCTCTAACAACGTTATTCCCGCTGGGAATCAAGGTCGGTTGCGACACGTGTGGGTACACCGGCGACGATCCAGAAAAAGGCGACGCGTAACTAAAGCGGCGGTTCCCAGCCACCACATGTTGTCTTTCTGTGAATAAATCGCCCCAACTAATTGCGGTTCTACTTTTGTTCTGATACGATCTGTATCGTTCGATCTCGCCTCGCTTCTGGCGGCTGGGCTCCTTGGGAGCGTCGGTATTGCTGGGGGCGTGGACCGCGAGGCTCTGGCTTCCGCGGATCAGGTAGCACCCGAAGGTCGCACGCTGCGCCTTCGGAGCCTTGGAGATCGGACTCCGCGCCCGGCTGAGAAAGAACTGGCCGTAGCCCTCGCCATTTCGGGGACCTATCGGACGGTCGGCAACTTTTCTTTCTCGTTGGCCGTGGAGGGCCGCTGGTCAACCTTGACGAGTGCTTCAAAAAGGCTACTCGCCGCCCCAGGAGGACTAGATGACCCAGACATGCAAAAACGTGCCAAGCGTTCGGCACGGCGCGCCGTTTCGCGGTTCGTAGCGGCAACGATCTTCCCGCTTCTGGCGGCTGGGCTCCTTGGGAGCGTCGGTATTGCTGGGGGCGTGGACCGCGAGGCTCTGGCTTCCGCGGATCAGGTAGCACCCGAAGGTCGCACGCTGCGCCTTCGGAGCCTTGGAGATCGAGGATAGTCCTTCGGCCGGGAGTAGGCTTACCGATAGGCTCCCACACCAACGAGTTCGCATGAGCGCCGATCTATATAAAATGGTTCGCTCGCGATCGGTGCTTCATCGCGCTTGGAGCGTCGTGAGGGCCAGCGGCTTAGCGTCGCTCAGCGTAGAAACCGAGCGGAAAACGAAGGCTTTTGACGCGAATTGGCTTAGCAATGTTGAACGACTCCGCACGTCATTTGCGAACTCACACTTTTACGTTTGAAGATGAAATCGGCGTCGCACTTCCGAAGGGGCGCGGAAAATCTGGGCGACGACCTCTCGTTGTTGCACCGATCGAGAACCGGATTGTTCGTCGTGCGATTTTGGATGTGATGCAGGGCGATGACGACCTGAATTTGAATGCGCGAAAGCGATGGGGCGGAATTGCGAATGTCCGCGCCATTATGGAAACTCCGACCAGCGTCGGTGGGATTCTGCAGCCGTGGCGTACCACTGGGACTTTCGTTAATCGACCAGGCTGTCCATGGAGGACATCATTGGTTCATTCGGTCCGATATTCGAGACTTCTTCACACGCATTCCTGTCACTAATGTCGTTAACTTTCTCCGCAGCTCAACCAGCGACGAAGCATTTTGTGACCTGTTTGCCCAAGCTCTCGCGACTAACCTGAAGAACAAAGAAGAGCTTGAGGAACGAAGGCATTTCACGCTGTTTCCGACGGCTGAGATTGGCGTCGCTCAAGGCTCGGCTTTGTCCGCGCTCGCTGGAAATATCGTCTTGCGCGAATTTGATGAGACAATGAATGGACGAGGGATCGTCTGTGTCCGTTACATTGATGATTTTATTCTATTAGGCCGGAACCGCACGAAGGTGATGGAGGCATTTAGGTCAGCTCAAGCGCTGCTACGAAGATCTGGGATGACCTGCTACGACTTGTCGGATGCTTCGGCACGTCAAAGCGGGAAGGTCGATGAAGGCAACATTCATGACGGCACGGATGTATTAGGCTACCGAATTTCGGCTAGGTCGCTGCAGCCATCTAATGCAGCTCAGGCCGCTCTCCTTGCAAAGCTTGATGAGGTGCTAGTTAAAGCGCGGGCAGCAATGCAGACCGCTGCAGCTGGAAAACTTTCATCTCAATCGTATCTTTATCATCAGGCGATGGTCATGATGAATAGAGTTACGTGGGGATGGTCTCAGTCTTTCAAACACACAAATGCACAACATGTCCTTCAGAGCTTAGACAAAAAAATTGACGCAAAGATTGCTGAGTTACATCAAGTGGCTCATCGGTACACGCGCAACGGTTCGCCATTAACTCGACGGCGTGTCACGGGCATTCACCTCCTCCAAGACTGCCATTCAGTCCCCTCCCTTCGCCGCCTGCGATAACGCGAGTTGCCGATTCATTGGCTCTTGCGGGCTGATGCGTTCTAACCACATTACTCGATCAATACCCCGCCGCCGAAATGCCTTTGCGGCTGCGCCCTTCCCCCTAAACTCCCAACCCCACCGGCATGGGTTCCGACCGCCCCGGTAGAAGCGGAGTCAAATAATGCCCAAACCGGAAAGCTTCCCGATCGAGAAGATATTCGTTCCCACGAAGCAGAAGAAGGCCATCAAGCCCGAGACCGTCGCGGAGATCGCGGAAAGTATGCTGGACATTGGACAACAGGAGCCGATTTCCATCAGGCTCGACGGAGACCGCCTCGTTCTAGTCGAGGGACTGCATCGGTTAGAGGCCTGCAAGGCACTCGGCGAGACGACCATTCTCGGTATCCTGGTCCCGGCCGAGCTGGCGCAACCCAAGCCGCTGCTCGCCGAACGGCCCGAAGTCGAGGCGGAGCGCGTCAAGATGGCACGATTGAAGCAGTTGCGCCTGGAGAAGGAAGCCGCGGACGCTTCGAATGCTGCCTCGAGGGGCGTCCGCGCAACGGACGCGCCGCGCACCCGATCGACGAAGGGCGGCCGCGACGAGCCGAAGGCGTCACCGGGCCGGGCTGCGAAATCGACGCCGAGGACATTGTCGGACTGGATCACGCAGCAAAAGGGCAGCGGCGGCCGCTATTGATAGCGGCGGCTCGTAGGGTTGATTAGCGAAGCGTAATCCACCACACTTCTCGTTCCGTGACGCACGTTGGTGGGTTACGCCTTGCGGCTAACCCACCCTACTCGCTCCACCGCAACCGCTAACTACGCCGCGTTGCTGCGCTGGGTGTGGCGGCCTTCCCTGACCTCTTCGATGATCTTGGCGCTGAAGGCCTTGAGGTCGCCGGGGTTGCGCGAGGTGATGATGCCCTGGTCGACGACGACCTCGGAATCCTCCCACTTCGCGCCGGCATTGGCGATGTCGGTCTTGATCGATTTGTAGGACGTCATCCTGCGGCCCTTCGCGATGCCGGTCTCAACCAGCAGCCAGGGCGCATGGCAGACCGCGGCAACCACCTTCTTGGCATCGAAGATGCTCTTGATGAAGGCCAGCGCCTTGGGCTCGACGCGCAGCAGATCAGGGTTGATCTGGCCGCCGGGCAACACCAGCGCGTCATAATCGGCGGCCGCGGCCTGATCGAGCGTCTTGTCGACCTTGACGGGGCGGCCCCAGTCCTTCTGGTCCCAGCCCTTGATCTCGCCAGGCTGCAGCGAAATGATCTCCACAGTCGCGCCGGCAGCCTTGAGGGCATCACGCGGCACTTCGAGCTCCGATTGCTCGAAGCCGTTGGTCGCCAGAATGGCGATCTTTTTTCCGGACAGTTCCATCCGTGTCTCCGTTGATGGTGAGGTGATGCCCATCAATCGAATGATTTCGCGTTTGGTTCCTCACGGCCAATCCTGCGCTTTCTCCTCCGCCGCTTCCGACCTACAATCCCGCCAAACACAATATCGGGAGGACTGCCTGTGACCGAGGGGCCGCTGTTCCACGACATCATCCGCCGCCGCCGCAGCGTGCGGAAGTTCGAATCCGGCCGCAGCGTCGGGCGCGATGTGCTGGAGCGGATCGTCGATTGCGGCCGCTGGGCGCCGTCAGGGGCGAACGTCCAGTGCTGGGACGTCATCGTCGTCGATGATCCCGCCATGCGCGAAAAAGTGCTCGCAGTGTTCCTGCGCCAGGCGCAGCGGCTGGTCGATCACGCCAAGGGCTTTCCGGCGGTGAAGAAGACCTATCTCGCCAACACGGTCGCGATCATCCTGGTGCTCGGTGATCCCCGCTGGAAGGTCTGCTTTCCGCAGGCGACCTCGCCCGAATTCGATGCCGAGTATCGCGTCAACAACGAGGCGATCTTCTACTGCTCGCTCGGCGCGGCCATCCAGAACATCCAGCTCGGCGTCACCGCGGAAGGGCTGACCTCGGCCTGGCTCTCCGGCGGCGGCGAGGTCGAAACCAATCGCGAGCTCGCGGACCTGCTGGGCTATCCCGAATGGATGACCGCCTATGGCACCATCCCGATCGGCTATCCCGCCGTCGACCAGGACAGCCGCTACCGCCGGCCGCTCGGCCAGCTCCTGCACTGGAACGGCTACCAGATGCCGCAATATCGCAGGCATGCCCAGGTCGATTTCTACGAGAGCACGCTGCGCCCCTTCGCGATGTATCGCGACCTGGAATCCATGGACGCCTGGCCGGACCGCGACGAGATGCTGGGCGAATGGACCGACGCCTTCACCGGTCCCGTCAGCAACCCCGCGCAGCCCATCGAAAGCGAAGCCGACTTTTCCCATCCGCGGGTGATCGGCCAAGCCACCAAGCGGCGTCGAAGCTGAAGGGTCTGGGCCCACTGCATGTCACGGGCGAAAGCGAAAACCTTCGCGGTCCCCGACCTCACCCTGTCGTCCAACGCCGGGTGACGGCCGCGACCCGCAACGCGTTGGTGGTTGGGTAGAGGGTAGCAAAACCTGACGCTTCGACTGTCGATGGGTTTCGTTAAGCTCTCCCCGTCCTACGAACTACGATCGGCCAGACTCTTCCTTGGCCCTCAGTTCTCGAATATCCGCCAAGGCCTCCAGCGCGATTTCGCAAGTTCTGTCGATGAATTCCTCGCCTCGCGGCGTCGCGTTGATCACGCTTCTCATCTCCGCCTGATACTGGACCTTGGCAAGATTCAATCGGTTCAGCGCGGAAGACACGACATGATCGGTGATGGCCGGACAACGCGCGATTTCGCCCAGCGCAGAACGATCGTAAAGATGGATCGCGGCGAGATCGAAGGCGTCGCGCGGCGTGTATGTGGACGCGCGATAGACCAGTTTCTTGGTTGCGATTTCCGCAGACCGCTCCGCTGCAATGGAACGCTCGCCAAACGTCAGTTCGTAGGTCGGATCGTTGGTGTACGAGGGCGCATTGAGAAAGTCGATTTCACCGAGATCGCGCAGGATGAGCTTCAGATACTTGCCCGGCCATTGCCAGCTGTCGCAAAGCGCCTTCGTCACCGGATTCATATTCGGCGCGAGGTTTTTCAGGGCGGTGCTCGAATCCAGAAAATATCGACGTCGTAGCTGATGCGATGATTCAGGATCTGCGCCAGCGCGGTGCCGCCGCCAAACGTCCATGCTCCGGCGCCCCCTTCAAGACTATCGAGCGCGACCAGCGCCTTCTGCAGGAGATCTTCCCACTTCGAAGCACGCCATCTCCCTGACCCATCTTTCATTGTCGGACTCCGTGACCTGCCAGGCATCGATTGCCTTCGATAATTCGTGGAACGTCACGATATGATCGACAACGAGATTGTGGATGACGGATACGTCGACCTCGTCGAACAACGCTTGCACATACACGCGCCATTTTTGTTCGGAGATGTCTCCCTTCAGGCAGGCCAGCAGAGTGCCCTCGTCGATGCTGTCAGGCATCGGCGTGTTAATCGTCGTCACCGCTGCCGTCAGGTTCTCAAACGCATCTTTCGACATTCGAGCAGTATGAGGCCATTCGGAGAAAGCCTCAACCGGCGCACGCGCTTCCATTTGAACAGGGCTTTACGCGAATAGGATATTGTAAACATTCACTTTTTGGCCCCGCAAGTCTCCGATGCACCTTGCCGCTGCGCTTCGGCGAGATAACCGCACCCCCGGGATCGCGGCCATCCTGCCTCACGGATTGACCCGCTTGCTCACGCCGCCTTCGCCTGCTCCGGCGCGGCCGTCTCCATCGCGCGCATGTAGAGGTCGAGTAGGCCTTCGCGCTCGTCGCGCTCGTTCTTGTCTTCCTTGCGCAGCTTGATGATCTCCCTGAGGATCCGCACATCGAAGCCGTCGTTCTTGGCTTCCGCGAAAACTTCCTTCTTCTGCTCGCTCAACTCCTGCATTTCGGTGTCGAGGTTCTCGATCCGCTCGACGAAGGAACGGATCTTGCCGCCGGGAATGGTGATGTCGGACATGGTGCCTCTTTGCTGACTGAGGTCGTGAAAATGACCGCAAAGACATGACCAATGTATTAACCGCGCGGATGCGCATGGCGCGCCGACATGCAAGAGCGCGACGTTGGAACTTGAAGTGAAGCGCCCCTGCTCCCGCGCCCGGATTTGACAGTGCACCAGATTATACGCTGCCGTCCTCCCATTCCGCTTTTCGTATGGCTGCTGCTGCCACAACGCTGTCAGCACGACTGGGGCACCAAGCAGGGAGAGAGATCGCTACGACCGAAGGAAAAAATTGTGAAATTCACATCCACCCGTCTCGTCGCCTCGGACATCAAAAGGATGGTGGCCTTCTACGAGCTGGTGACCGGCTGCCGCGCGGATTGGCTTGCTCCCGTCTTCGCCGAGATCGTCACGCCAGGCGCAACTTTGGCAATCGGGAGCGTGGAGACGGTAGCCATCTTCAAGGAGGGCAGTGCGGAGCCCGGCGCCAACAGAACCGCCATCCTCGAGTTCATGGTGTCAGACGTCGATGCGGAATTCGCACGGCTCGAAGGCCAGGTCGAGGTGGTGCATGAGCCCAAGGACTTGCCGTGGGGAAATCGCACGGTCCAGTTCTCCGACCCCGAGGGCACCCGCGTCGCCCTTTACACGCCAATGACCGAGGCGGCCAGACGACGCCTGGGTGATCGTTGATGGGCCGGCGCAGCCTGCCAAGGATCGCTCCCCGCATGACGATCGAATGCCTCTTTCGACATCCCCGCGCTATGGGCCATTCGGAGAAAGCCTCAACCGGCGCCCTCGCCTCCTGGTGAACCCGGGATATGGACTATGGGCCCGGTCACCACCAATACGGCCAGCGCCATCCCTGATAGCGCACATACGACGGCACCAGCGGCGGGCCGTAGGGATCGACGCGGTCGTCTTCGGGGCGATAGCGATAGCGTGGAATGACGTTGTAATCCCACGGCGTCGCCCTCAGCACCGGAACGTCCAGCCGCAGCCGGGGTTCGGGAGCGACGTCACGAACCACCTGCGCCCGCCGCGTCCGGGCTTCGGCATCCGTCGTTCCGAGGTTGCACAGCAACAGCACCGTTCCGATCGCGCCCACGATTGTCTTGATTTTCATGCGTTGGTCTCCTTGGCCTGAGAGTGCAAAAGGTCCCGAAGCAAGGCAAGTAAATTCACGCGCGGCCGAGACCCGACGCCACGCCAAGCCGTAGGAACTTCCGTGCGATCATCCGATTATCCGGACATGCGCATGTCCCTCATCCTCCTCATCCTCTGCAGTCTCGCGCTCGGCGCGGCTGCCTTTCTCTTCGTGCCGACACGACAAGCCGATGCCGAGCGGACGGTGACGACCGAGCAGGCCGCGGCAGACGCCGGTGCGACGGTGCTGCCCACCGATCCCAGGCTTCGCGTCGAGCCGAAATAGCCGACATGACCGAGGACGAGCGCTACATGCGCGAAGCGCTGCGCGTCGCGCGCGCCAAGGGCACCGATCCCTCCCTCAGCCCGATCGGCTGTGTCATCGTCCTCGACGGCCGGCTGCTGGCCGCGAGCTGCAACAAGGTCGCCGAGCATCACGATGCCGTCGCCCATGCCGAAATCGAGGCGATCAGGGCCGCCGGCGCCGGGTTCGAGAATGGCGAGATCCGCGGCGCCACGCTGTACACGACACTGCAGCCCTGCGGCATGTGCACGATGGCCTCGATCTGGTCGAAGGTTTCGCGCATCGTCTACGGCGCCGGCCGCGACGACGTCCACAGGATGTATTTCGAAGCCCGGCACATCGACACCCTCGACTTCGTCAGCAAGGCCTACCGCGACGACCTCAGCATCGAAGGCAGCGTCCTCCGCGACGACTGCGCGCGCCTCTACTACCGGCCCTGGGACAAGGTGCCGGAGAGCGAGCAGGGCAATATCTGACGGCAAAACGGCGTCACATCCGCCCGCCCCTACAGCCATCCGTTCCGCTTGAAGCGCAGATAAAGCACGCCGCAGATGCTGGCGATCGCGGCGAGCACTGCGTAGTAGCCGTATTCCCATTTCAGCTCGGGCATGTGCTCGAAATTCATGCCGTAGATGCCGGCGACCGCGGTCGGCACCGCGAGGATCGCGGCCCAGGCGGCGAGCTGGCGCGCGATGTCGGTCTGCTGCGCCTGCCCGGCCATCATGTTGGCCTCGAACACGAAGGCCAGCACTTCGCGCAGGGCGTCGATGTCCTCCTCGGCGCGCTTGGCATGATCAAGCACGTCGCGGAACAGCGGCTTCATCTCCTCGTCCATCGCGATCAGATTGGCATGGCCCAGCCGCTTGCAGACGTCGACGACGGGGCCGACGGCGCGGCGCAGCCGCAACAGGTCGCGCCGCAGCCGGTACAGGCGATCGAAATCGCGCCGATGCAGCGATGTGTGCAGCACCTGCTCTTCCAGCGCCTCGACCTCGGCCTGGATGGTCTCGGTAACGGGCCGGTAGTTGTCGACGATGAAATCGAGCACGGCATAAAGGATGTAGTCTTCCCCCTGCGTCAGCGCCGACGGGCAGGATTCGCAGCGATCCCGCACCGCCTTGTAGGAGGTCGAGGCGCCGTGGCGCACGGTCACCACATAGCCCTTGCCGACGAAGATGTGCGTCTCGCCGAAGGCGATATGTCCGCACTCGCCGGAGGCGATGTGCCCGCTCGCGCTGGAGGCGATGGGCTCGCCCTCCAGTTGCGCGGTACGGGCCACGACGAACAACGCATCGCCGTATTGCTCGACCTTGGGCTGCTGATGCGCGTTCGAGGCATCCTCGATCGCGAGCGGATGCAAATCGAGCTGCGCGGCGACGCGCTGCAGCAGTTCGAGGCCGGGCTCGTGCAGGCCGATCCAGACCACGTGGCCCTGCTTTTTGGCCCATTCGCCCGCCTCCTCGATGGCGATGTCGCAGATCCGGCGTCCGCCGGCATAGACGCTCGCGGCGACGACGCCGGCCTCGCCGGCCGGCGGCGCGCTCTGGACCGGCGCGGGGGCCTGAACGAGCACCGGAGTCCCGATGCGCCTTTGCTCGATGTGCCTTTGACGGGCTCGATTACGCGCCACCGTCGCCTCCCTCGATGTCGACATCGGAGATCAACGGCCATGCGACGATTGCGGTTCCGAACGTGATCGGAGGACCGCGAGGCCCCGCGCGCATATTTTGATGGGATTCCAACATCTGCCCAGGGGCGGCTGCGTCGCCCGGATGGAGCGCAGCACGATCCGGGATATTGCCCCAAGCCACGCTGCCCCGGATTTCGCTGCGCTCCATCCGGGCTGCGAGCCCTCAGCCCCCACCATGGCATCATGCCCCTGTTTTGCCCGACGGGTCAAGTTTTTATTCGGTAATCCCGAAGCGTTGAAATCGCTAGCGGTTTCTACTGTGCATGGGGTTGTTTTTGCACTTTTTTGTCGGACGGCCCTCAATCGCCCTTCAGGCTCAGGATGTAGCTCGAGAGCGCATCGGCCTGCTGCGGCGAGATCACCAGGTTCGGCATGGTCTGGTGGCTGGTCTTCCAGAACACTTTCAGCGACAGCGCAGTGGTGCCGTTGCGGTCGGCGATGGCCTGGAAGCTCGGGGCGCGGTCGAACCATCCGGCCATGTCAGGCTCGACGGCGTGACAGGTCTGGCACCAGGCCTGCGCGAGGCGATGACCCTCCGCGGCGGTGTTGGAGGCACCCGCGGCGGTGTGAACAACGCTGATGAGAAACAGCACCGACAATCCGATCAGGACGGCAAGGCCGAGATAGATTCGAACGCTGCGCGACATCACCCCGCCCTCGCCTTCGCTTCGCTGGCCTGATAAGCGTAAGGCCGCGCACCCCGGCCAGGATTGATCTGCATCAAGCGACCGGCGCGACGCGCGTAGGACAAGGCGCGCAGCCAGCAGCGGCGCGCCATCTCGCGGAAGGATCGTCATGACCGAGAATCGATATTACGGCGTCCGCGTCGAGGGCGCGAAATACGGCGTCGGATTCGGCTCGGCGCTCGCCATCGCGATCTCCTACACCAACAACCATTCGATCCTGTGGGCGATCATCCACGGCATCCTGGGCTGGCTCTACGTGATCTTCGCCGCGCTGTTTCGATGACGCCTCGCCCGCGTCCAGCCCGACGCGGCCCCCTCTTTTCCTTGTTGACTTCCGAAAGACTGGAACTGCCATGACCGACGCCACCAAGTGCCCGAAATGCAATTCGGAGCATGCCTATCAGGATCGCGATCTCTGGATCTGCCCGGAATGCGCCCATGAATGGAGCGCCGCGGGCGATGCGGCGGCGGAAGCCACGCAAGAGGCCGGCGTGCGCGATGCCCATGGCAATGTGCTGACCGATGGCGACAGCGTCATCGTGATGAAGGACCTCAAGGTCAAGGGCTCCTCCTCGGTCGTCAAGGGCGGCACCAAGGTCCGCAACATCCGCCTCCAGGACGCCACCGACGGCCACAACATCGCCTGCAAGATCGACGGCATCGGCGCGATGAACCTGAAATCGGAGTTCGTGAAGAAGGCCTGAGGCGCGCTGCAGCTTGCCACTGCGCGACTGAACTTTTTCGACGCTCGGCCGTTCTCCCTGCAACAGAGGATGGCGAGAATGTTCGATTTGCGGATTGTGGCGATCGCGGCGAGTTTTATCCTGGCGTCCATCGCGGTCGCAGCCGCGGAACGTGCGCCGGATCAATCGGCGCAACCTGTGCGGACGGAGAGTGCCGACCAGGCCCGCCCCATCCGGGTCATTCTGCCGGCCCCCTGGCAAGCCGCCAGCCCGTCGGCCACCTCGCAGGCCGAGCTTCGCAAATAGACGGCAAGTCGACGGACGGCATTATCCGGCGCTGGCGTCATCGAGCAAGGCAAGCGCACGCGGCACCTGATCGCGATCCTCCACCAGCACATATTCCTGCCGCGCCAGGCTGGCGCCGCTCGCGACCACGACCGCTTTTTTCGGGCACAGGCCAAAGCAGCCTGTCATCACCAGCTTGGCCGGCTTTGTTCCGTCGCGCCGTGCCGCCTTCAACTCCGACTTCAGCGCCCGCCTGACATCGCGCCCCTCGTCGCTGCGCTTGAGGCATTTGCGGCAGACGAGGACGGGCGCCGCGCGGCGCGGGCGCACGACCATCGGCGAAGGGGATGTGCAGGGCTTTTCGGACATGGCAGACCTTGTGGAGGACTGCAGGTCATATAGGGATGCAACATCGCTTTCGCTGCACGCGGGTGGCCATCAGCGTTGCCGTTGCGCCAGATAAAACCCGCACAGCACCGTCACCAGGCCCGCCGCCTGCAACGCCGTCGGCGGCTCGCCGAGCAGCAGCCAGCCGGTGAGCAGCGTCAGCGCCGGCACGCAGGCCGGGAACACCGCCGCGCGGGCGACGCCGAGGCGCTGGACCGAGACCACGAACAGATAGAGCGCGGCGGGACCTGCGAGCACGCCCTGCGCCAGCGCCTGGACGGCGTTCTCACTGAGGCCGATCGCGGCGATGCGGGCGGGTCCGCCCGTGAGCAGGTAGATCGGCAGCAACAGAAGCGACAGCACGTTGATGACCAGCGCGGCCGATACCGCGGAGACACGCCAGTGCCGCAGCAGCGTGCCGAAGCCGGCGAACATGAATCCGGTGATCACGAAGATCAGATCGCCCAGCACGCCGTCGGCGCCGATATGGCCGATGGACTCGGCGCCGATCACCCCGAGGCCGCCGACGATGACGATGGCGCCGGCAAGGCGCGAGGGCGAGATCCTCTCCTTCAGGAACATCGCGGCAAGGAACAATCCGCCGAGCGTCGCGGACGACGGCTGGATCACGCTGCCATGACCGAGCGGCACGAACAGGAAGCCGGTATAGGAGATCAGCGACATCACGGGGCCGCCGAGCACCATCAGCAGGAGGCCTCTGCCCCAGCCGATGCCGCAGAGATCTGAGATTTCGGCGCGCAGCACCAGCGGTAGGAACACGATGCCTGACCAGACAAAGCGGTGCATCAGCAGATCGGTCGGCGTGAAGCCAACCTTGAGGCCATGCCGGGTGCCGGCAAAGCCCAGTGCCCAGAACAATGCAGCCGACAGCCCGCACACGACGCCAAGCAGCGCCGGTGCCGTCTCGTTGTTCTCCGTGAGAGCGTCAGCGCCGCTCGTCCGCTGATCCATGGATCAAGCGTTACGGCAGCAAGGCTTCCGGCTCAACCCACGCGCCTGCAAGGCTGGCACGCAAAGGCTGGCACGCGAAGGCAGCCACGCGAAGGCCTGCACGCGGCGGTCGTGTTGAAGGTGTGCACGGAGGAAGCGAGCAAACGCTCAGAAGAATCCGGGGCTGAGATCGAGCCCATAGGTCAGGCTCAGCACGAACACGAACAGCGCGGCGCCGGCGAACAGCGCCAGGTGCCTGACGATGACTTCACGGAGCGAGGTGGTTGCAACAACGACTTTTTGCGCAACAGGCATGACGGCCTCCATTGTGAAAACGATTCTTGGCCGCCAATCAGCGGCGCCCGCATCAGGCGCCGCGATCTGCAAAGCAACTATTAAAGAGATCACACTGGTCTTGAACCGCCGTACACAATGGCGACTCCAGGCTGATCTTTTTCAGCACCGGCTTATCGATGCGCGCACCGGCAACAAAAAACCGCGCTCCCCGAAGGGAACGCGGCCTGATATGGAAACGGCGCCTTCTAAAAACCCGAATCCTGAGGTAGGCACGATAAGCTTGCATCGTGCCTGCCGCCGGACGCTTGGGTTTAGCGGGCGGAGCCCGTGGTGACCGTCGCGGTCTTCAGCTTGCGCGGCGCAAGAACGCTGGCCTGCAGCGCCGTGACACTGGCGGCGGGCGCCGTCACCTGCTGATCGACACCGTTGGCACCGAGCACGCGGACCTGCAGGGGCGAAGCTGTGATGCCGTTGGCCTCATAGGCCGGCAGCTCGGCGGCGAAGGTGGCAGTCGTGCCCGCGATGACCACCGCGGCGGCTGCAATCGAAAGGATCTTCTTGTTCATTGGTGATGCTCCAAAGGAATAGCTCGGAGCAAATGTAATCCTGATTTGCTGCATTGCGACATGCATTGCTGCATCGCAACAACGCGTCCCGCGCATGGGGTAATCGTTAACTTTCACAACGAGTTGCGCGGGAGCGTGTCCGGCCAGTCGCGCCCCAAGCGGGCGAGCCGAGCCGCCCTACTTCAGCGCTGTCGCCAGCGCTTGCAGCTTGGCGACGAGACCTGTGCCAAGCGCATAGATCACTTCGATGATCGCAAGCGCGATCGCCGCTGCGATCAAGCCGTATTCGATCGCGGTGGCGCCGGATTCATCGGCGGCAAATTCGGCCAACAGGCATTTCAATTTCACAATCCGTGTCCTTCCCAACGCAACCGGACGTTGCCGGCGCACGAGAAATGCCACGTCACAATCCAAGATTGAGTCAATTCGGATCGCTCAATTTGACGACAATCAGCACCGTTTCTGCAGGTCTTCCGGGCCCCTGGAGCGCCACGGAACCGCTTGGAACTCACGTTGCAGATGCGCAACACCTAGGCGAAAAGCCCGGTCTCGGCGAATTGCGCCATTGCGCCGCCACACCATCCTCCGAACAATTGACGTACCGCGTGCCTGGCTGTGCAAATCTGTTCCGACAACGAAGGTTCGACAGAACCTTCTGGAGGCAGGGATCATGAACGATCGGCGGTCTCTTCTGGTGGCAGTCTCGTGCCCTTCGGCCGTCATGGCCGGCTGGCTGGCTCTCTCTCTGTCTGCCTACGCACCCGCCCTCATCGAGAACAGCGGCGCCAATGCGGCGGCTGTCTCCCGCGCGAAAGACGTCAGCCGGCTCGATCTCGCCGACGTCCCTCGCGCTGCGACGATCGAGGATGGCGTCGCGTTGACCGCCGACATCGCGGCCGCTGTCGCAGCGACGCCCGTAGCTACGCCTGTCTTGGCGATCACCGAGGCCGCACCGCTCGACGCGCCCGCTCCCGCAATCAAGCTCGCCTCGGCCGATCCGGCATTGGTCCTGCCGATGGAAGCACCGCCCGCACCGCAGATTTTGCCGGACCTTGCCCCCGTCGTCGCCGAAACGGCGCCGGCGCAGGAGCCCGCGATCAAGCTCGCATCCGCCGATCCCACCGAGATCGTGACGACCGACGCGCTGTCGGCGGCAGCGATCGCGACGAGTCCTGCGCCCGCCGCGAGCAAGGCATCGCCGCCCGCCGACACCGTCGCCGTGCTCGACGAATGCTTCGTCATGGACGCCTGCATCGACCGCTATCTCTGGGCGCTCTATCAGCGCACCCCCAAGGAAGACTCGGTCAAGGTCGAGGAGCGCCGCGCCGTCACCGTCAAGCGCAAGGGCAAGATGGTCACGGTGATGCGCAGCTTCACCAAACTCGTCGACGAGGATTTCGGCTGGAAGGATCCGAAGGCGGCCGAGCACGCCGGCATGTCGATGATGGATTACGTGATCGGCGGCATGGACAAGAGCTTCAAGCGCAAGCTGTTCCGCACGCTGCTCGCGGCTGAGGCCGCCGGCCTCTCGCCGGGCATCACCAGCGCGTTCCGCGACGACTATCGTCAGTCGATCGCGAGCGGCCTGAAGGCGGCCTCGGACCGTTCCTATCACGGCGGCAGCACGCGCGGCGGCTACGGCCACGGCATGGCGGCCGACATCGTCAGCACCCAGGGCAGCAACCGCGCCCAACGCTGGGTTTCGACCGAAATCCTGTGGAAGTGGGTCGACGCCAACGGCAAGGCGCTCGGCATCGGCCGGCCCTATCTCGGCCGCGATCCGCCGCATGTCGGCCCCGTCGACGGTCTGGAATACATCTCCAAGCGTGGCTCCGCGGATCGCAAGGAAGCCGCCAACAGCAAGCCGAAGAAGGTGCGGGCGGTGGCCAGCGCCAGAGCACCGAAGGCGCAAGCCGCCCGCGAGCAGAAGGTTTTGGCCAAGCCGCAAAAGTCGGCGCAATCGGCCGCCAAGCGCGCGACCTGAGCGGTTACGGCTGCCGCCCCGGCGTCGGCAGCGGCACCAGGCGCATCTCGGCGGTGCCGGCTTCCTGCGTGCGCACCAGCACCGCAAAGACGGTCTCGACCGCAAGCCGCACTGCCGCCTCCATCGCCCTGCCCTTGGCCAGGTGCGCCGCGATCAGGCCGGTCAGCAGGTCGCCGGTGCCTGAGGGACGGATCGGCAGGCGCGGCGTCGCAAAGCGCGACAATTGCCCGTCCGCGCACAGGATCGTCTCCACCTGTCCGGCTGGTGTGTCCGCAAGCGTGCAGCCGGTGGCGACGACGTCGATGCGGCGCTGGCCCCCAAGCGCCGCGCACGCCGCGCGCAAGCCTTGCGCGTCCGAGATGGTGGTGCCCGAGAGCAGCTCGAGCTCGAACTGGTTCGGTGTGATCAGATTTGCTGCCGGCAGCAGCCGATGGCGGAGCACGTCCAGAATGCCGTCGGCAACATAGACGCGGCCGTCGTCGCCGATCACGGGGTCGCAGACATAGACCAGCTTCGAATTGCGCGTCAGCGCCCGCTCGGCGAAATCGGCGATCGCCGCGGCGTTGCCGGGCGAACCGAGATAGCCGGTGACGAGCACCGCGGCCTCGTCGACGAGCTCGCGCTCCTCCACGCCTCTCAAGAGATCGGCGACGAGCTCGGTCTCCAGCACACGTCCACGCAAGGTCGGATAGCGCGGATGGTTCGACAGCAGCGTCGTCGGCACCGCCGCGACGTTCACGCCTTCCGCCTGCATCGCATAGGCGGCGGCGCTGTTGCCGACATGGCCGTGAACGACCTGGCTTTGAATGGAGATGACGAGCATGCAGAGGTCCGTAGGATCAATCACGATGCGAGGCAAGCGTCGCCCGGATCACGAAAAATCGTATCCAAGCTCCGGCCGTAGCGCCTGCATCTTCCGCGCCAGCCGCCGGTGCCCGCTCTCCTCCGACTGCGCCAGACGGCCCGCTACCGCGATATGGTCCGCATCGCTCTTGTGCTGATTGAGCTTGGCCTGCCCCTCGACTTGATCCACCACGAGATCGACGACGCGGATCGCAGCCAGCATGCTCTCGCGTTTGCCCGGCTCCATCTGTGCGAGATCCCAGGGCTGTTTCGCCAGCCGCCCCTCGGACACCGCGAGCAGGGCATCGCCATGGCCGCGGTTCTCGTCGAGCTCACGTAAATGCGCCACCCCGGACAGGTGCACGGCCTCATACAGCCAGGTCGAGACGTTGTCCCTCGACGAATACCAGTCATTGGAAATATAGGCATCGTCCCCGGCAACGATCAGCAGGAAGCGCCGCGTGCCGTCCGCGAGCGGAACGAGCGGATTCTTCGCCGTGAAGTGGATCTGGACGATTGTCCGCCCGTCGCGTTGATCCAGCACGAACGGCACATGCGAGGCGCGCGGCCCGCGCTCGTCGGCCGCCACGATCATGCCGAAGCCGCATTGCCTGGCAAACTCCAGCGCATGCCGCTCCTCGATGCGAAACTGCGGGCGAAGGACATGCATGGCGCGGCACTCGAGCTGGATAAAGGACGATTCCAAGCTACCCCATCATCGGGCAAAATCCGAAACGATATTGGGCCGCAAACGCAGATGTCAGGAATGATCTCGACGACGCGCAAGCTCGCCGAGATAGGCGCAGAACATGTCGGCAAGCGCGTCGGCATGACGCACGATCTCCATATCGCTGCGCGGCTTCTCTGAGAACCGCTTGCCGACCTCGCTCAATGTCGTCTTGATCAATTCGCCGGCGAGCTCTCGCGTCGCATCCGGGGCTTTGGGCAGCGCCTCCCGCATGAAGGCCGCAACGATGCCCTCGCCGGCCGACCGCGCGTCCTGCGCCTCGGGCGCATCGCGATAGAGTGGCGCGGCGTCATCCAGCGCGCCACGGATCACAGCCTCCTCGCATTCGGACCGAATGAACGCATGGACAAGCGCGCGCAGCCGCTCCAGCGGCGGCTTTACCCGGTCCGCAAGAATGTCGCGCAACAGCTCGCTCGTGCGCCGCCACTCGTCGCTCTGGAGGCGGAACAGGATCGCGGCCTTGTTCGGAAAATATTGGTAGAGCGATCCCACGCTCACACCAGCCCGCTCGGCCACCCGCGCCGTGGTGAAACGCTGTGCGCCCTCCTTCTCCAGGACCTGAACAGCGGCATCCAAAATGGCCGCCACCAGGCCGCTGGAACGTGCCTGCTGCGGCTGTTTTCGTGAGGAAACTGAACGGCTTCGGCGGTCGGCCATGGCGCCCCGGTGCAACGCGAATAGCGAATGCGACGAAATAGTCGTATTTCGGTCTCCACGCAAGCACGCGCTTTGCGGCGAACTCTGGAGACACGAAATGACCAGCCCAACGATCACCTTGCTAGCGCCCTTGCTGGATCGCCTGTTCGACCAGGACGAAGCAGCACGCGGCGCAACGCGAGCTGCCTTTGCCGACGTGACCGACGCCGACCGCGTGCGGATGATGCGGAGCAAGACCGATTACCGCAACCTCTATGGACGGCTGAAGGACGCTCCGCTCGCGGTATCCCGCGAGACCGGCGCGCTGCTTTACATGCTCGCGCGCAGCTCCCGCGCCAAAGCGATCGTCGAGTTCGGTACCTCGTTCGGAATCTCGACCCTGCATCTTGCCGCAGGCTTGCGCGACAATGGCGGCGGGCGTCTCATCACCAGCGAGTTCGAGCCGTCCAAGGCGGCACGTGCGAGGGAGAATCTCTCGGCCGGCGGGCTGCTCGATCTCGTCGAGATCCGCGAGGGCGACGCGCTGAAGACGCTCAGCGCTGATCTGCCCGATACGATCGATCTCGTGCTGCTCGACGGGGCCAAGGCGCTCTACCCTGATATCTTGAATCTCGTCGAAGGCCATCTCGGGCCGGGCGCGATCATCGTCGCCGACAACGCAGACGACAGCCCCGATTATCTCGCGCGGGTGCGCGCACCGGGAAGCGGCTACATGTCCACGCCGTTCGCCGAGGATGTCGAACTCTCGGTGCGGATCAACTGACGCCGCACGAACCGTTGCCCCCGGGAGCCGCCGCGTGGCGGCTCCATAGGGTATTCCGCCCCTGTCGCAGGCTCGTCACTCACCCGTGATATCTCCTCCCACCAGCGGCCATGTTTGAGTCCCAACCTACCTACCGTGGTATCTTTCACGTGCGGCATCCCGGCTTGCCATGACGTCCGCCTTCAACGCCTATGCAGCGCTCGCCATCGCCATCGTCCTCGAGGTGACGGCATCCGCCTTTCTCCAGCAATCCGCTCAGTTCACCCGGCCCTGGCCGACGCTGGCGATGGTGCTGTTCTATGTCGCCTCGTTCTATGCGCTGTCGGTCGCGATCCGGGTCATCCCGCTGAGCATCGCCTATGCGATCTGGGGCGGGGTCGGCATCATCCTGACCGCCACAGTCTCCTTCGTGGTGTTCCGCCAGATGCTGGATGCCGCAGCCTTCGTTGGTATCACCCTGATCGTATCGGGAGTCGTGATCATCAAGCTGTTTTCGGAGACAACGGTGCATTGACGCCGGACAGCGCCGACACCCGCGCCAGATAGCGCTACTGGCTCGTCGCCGGCTTGGGTGCACGGGGCGCGGATCTGGACGGTTTTGCGCGAGGCTCGGCCGCTGCGCGCGGAGGCGGCCCATCGACCGACTCCAGATAGGCGGCGAGCGCCTGGGCCGAGTCGGAGCTGGTCGCATAATGGTCCTTCAGGAACCAAGACAGCGTCAGGCTGAAGCGACCTTTCGCAAGGCCCCGCGGGCTCCGATGGCAGGTGGCACAACCATCCGCGAAAAGCTTTGCAGGCGGCTTGCCGGCGTCGAGATTTTGCGCGGACGCGGCCGTCACCGTCAGCGCGGCGGCTGCAAGAATCATCAGGGGCGCGATCACATCGCGCCCCGGTCGAAATGGCATCGTCAAATGTCGTCCCCTCGCGCGGTCACGCCGCCGATAGCTGATCGAATTCGGCCGGCGCGTAGGCCTTGCCGTCATGGTCGGTAATGACGACCCGCCATCCCTCGCTCGCCCACACCTTCGCCTTCGCGACGATGAGCAACCGGCTCTCGCGGTCGAAACTGCACTTCTCATTGTCGCGTTCTGCGACCATCTTGTAGGTCAATTCGCATCCCCTGGCGTTGCCCTGCACCCGTTCCCCTCGTGGCAGCGGGAGTTGGCGGCAATTCGCCGGGAGCATGGCAATTTGGTGCCATCCGCGGCAGCATTGTGCTTGGTTCCAACCGAGCGCCGGAGGTTGATCGTGCGACCCATCATGAATGCGATTCTGCTTGTCGCGGGCTTGCCTGGCGTGGCCTTGATTGGCGCCGGGCCGGCAGCCGCGCAAACTACGATCCGCGCTATCCAATCTGCATGGAGGTCTACACCATCGACGGCAGCAGCATCGATTGCAGCTTCACGTCGATCGCGCAGTGCGCCATGACTGCCTCCGGGCAATCCGCGCAATGCTACGCCAATCCCTATGCCGTGAAGAGCCGCCAGCCGGGCTTGGGTCCATCGCCGCCGCGACGGAGCCGCTAGCGCCCCTGATCCGCTCAATGCACGCGAATGACGTGCGGGCGGCCGAGATCAATCAGTCCCTGCACCGCCGAGCGGCGATCGTCCAGGGCTGCGATGGTGAGCAGCAGATTGTTGCGGCGCTCGTCGAGCACGCCCATCTCGGCACCGGAGAGCTTCATGCTCACACGCTGCTTGTGAATGTCATCGAGGGATTTGCGCAACCCGTCGATCAGGCTCGTCAGTTGCTTGGCCTCTTTGGTCATCGACCGCTTCGCGACACTCTGGCGACGCGTCTCCGCCTGGCTTTGTCTCATCGTCATCCTCCCGTTGCCCCGCTGCCCCGAGTGGATGCTTTCAGCTTTCGGTACAGATATTACGATCGATGAAATCCGCCTGTGACGATCTATCTTAAATTGTAACCGCCTCAGCGCGCAGTCAGCATGATCCTATCGAAATATGCGGCGAGCCCGGCAAAGTCGTCGAGCGGCAGTACGTGTCCTACGTACTGATCCGGCCGCACGACGACCATGCATCCGGCCTTGCGATCGATCCCGCGCATGGCGAAAACGTCATGGCCGCTCTTGAGGTCGGGACAGAACATCTTCTCGTAATCGAGCAAACCATAGCGGCCCTTGCGGGGGAGCAGCAGTGCGGGCATTGCCTCGACGGCGAGCTCGCGATGCTCCTGCTGAAACACGGCGCGCAGGTCGATCACGCTGTCGATGTCTGCGCCCGCAGGCGTGTAGCGCCTCAGCGGCGATTCCCGGGCTTCGCTCAGGAAATTGCACAAGGCGCGAATGGCCGAGCCGGCAGCCGCAGGATCTTCCGCGGGCGAAAACGCGTAGATGCGGAAACGGCCATCCGCCTGTCCTGCATGGCCGAGATGAACCGGCTTGGCATCACCAAGTCGAATAACCGGCGCCGAGTGGAAGCGCTTTCCGATCACGAGACCTTCTGCGAGATGCTGATGCGACGCAGCGCCCGTAAGGACCGACGGCCGGTAGTGCGTCGCCGTGCCCGCAGTGTAGCGGCCGTGCCTGACGAAGTAGTCCTGCGTCTTGGCGGCATCGGCGCCGCCTGCTTTCGCTGCGGACGCCAAAATCCCCGACCATTCGCGATCGAAATCGATCAGCTCCTTCGCAACCGCCTGCCGCTCGGCCGAGTAGGAATGCAAGAGGCTCGGCGCGCACTGCTTGCGCAGCACTGCGGCGAGTTTCCAGCCGAGATTGAAGGCATCCTGCATGGAGACGTTCATGCCCTGCCCCGCCTTCGGGCTGTGGGTATGGCAGGCGTCGCCGGCGATGAAGATACGCGGCAGACGCGTGGCGATCTCGGCCTCCGGCACGTCGTCGAACTTGTCGGTCAGGCGCTGGCCGATCTCGTAGACCGACCACCACGCAATCTCCTTCACCTCGAGCGTATGCGGCTTCAGGATCCGCCGCGCCTTCGCAATCACGTCATCGGCGCTGATATTGCGGTTGGCAACGCGCTCGCCGACGTCGAGTTTTGCAAGCTCGACGTAGAGGCGGACCATGTAACCGCCTTCGCGGGGAATGATGAGCAGGCTGCCGTCCTTCGCCGACTGGATCAACGATTTGAACCGGATGTCCGGAAAATCGGTCACCGCCAGCACGTCCATCACACCCCAGGCATGGTTGGCGGAATCGCCGTGCAGCTCACGGCCGATCGATTTGCGTACGATGCTGCGCGCACCGTCGCAGCCGACCACATAGCGCGCCTTGATGGTCTCGACCTTGCCCTCGCTTCCGGCATCGACGCGCTCGAGACGCACGGTCACGGCGTGATCGGCGGGATCTGCGGCCGGATCAGCCTGCACGTCCAGCAGGCGGCGGCTGTAGTAAGGCTCGAGCTTCGCCGGCGATTTGCGCATGACGTCGAGAAAGCCGTCATGGATGCGCGCCTGGTTGAGGATGACGTGCGGGAATTCGGACAACCCGTCCTCGACGTCCTGCACCCGGCCGCTGCGGACGATCGTCTCCGGCTCCCGCTCGTCGGGCTTCCAGAACGTCGTCTCGTTGACCCAATAGGCCTCCTTCAGCACGCGCTCGCTGAAGCCGTAGGCGTGGAACATTTCCATGGTGCGGCAGGCGACGCCGTCGGCCTGCCCGACCAGCAGGCGGTCCGGCTTCTGCTCGACGATGCAGGTCTTGATATCAGGGAATTGCGCAAGCTGGGCGGCGAGCGTCAGGCCCGCAGGGCCACAGCCGACGATGAGGACATCGACTTCTCCGGGCACGGCGCCTGCTGCGCCGGACGCCTGAATGCGGTCGGCGGGATCGGCGATCTCGGGATCGCCCGGCTGAAATCCATTGAGATGGAATTGCATGCGCACCTCTCCAGTCAACGTCTCCTTCGAGATTGCTCAGTATGCTGACTATCAGTATACTTGTCAATAATGGCACGCCTCCCTGCCCCGAGGAGAATTCGGTGAAAGACAACAACGATATGCCCGGGCACCTCGCGCGCCGGTTTCAGCAGATCGCGGTCGCGGTGTTTCTGGCCGAGGTCGGCGAGGCCGGCTTCGACCTGACGCCGGTGCAATACGCGGCGCTCGCGACCATCGCGGCCAATCCGGCGCTCGACCAGGTCACTCTCGCGGGACTGATCGCCTACGACCGCACCACCATCACCGGCGTGATCGACCGCCTCGTACAGAAAGGTCTCATTGAGCGCCGCGCATCGAGCCGCGACCGCCGCGCGCGCGAGCTCGAGATTACCGATGCAGGCAAACGCACGCTGCGCAAGATCACGCCGGCGGTGGAATCGGCCCAGCGCACCATGTTGCGTGGTCTGAGCGCGAAGGAAGGCGATGAGCTGATGCGGTTGTTGCGCAAGGCGATTGCCGCCGGCAACGAGCTCAGCCGCGCGCCCCTGCGCGAGGCGCAGGCATAGGTACTCCTGTCCGCAAATGTCGCAGTGCGATGAAACCCGGAGCTAACTTTCGGCTGCTAGGGTCTGCCCCATTCGGCGCTTAACGCGCGATTAACTTTGCCGTTCGGGAGCTTTCCGATGTTCAGGTTTCTCATTGTGGCTGCGGCCATCGCGCTTTCGGCCGGCCATGCGCTCGCAAACAGCGGCCATGGCGGCGGCGGTTCCCCTCCTCCTACCCCGAAAGCCGAATCGCCTCCCACACCGGCGAAGGTGATCCTGACCAAGCAGGGCCCCAAGCTCGTCGATCTCAAGGGCATGACGCTCTATCATTACGAGCGAGACACCACCGGCAAGACCTCCACCTGCAACGGCAAGTGCACCGAAAGCTGGGTTCCGCTCGCCGCGACGGCCGATGCCAGGGCTGTCGGCGACTTCACCGTGATCAACCGCGACGACGGCACCAAGATGTGGGCGTACCGCTATCGCCCGCTCTACACCTCACCCGCCGACAAGGCACCGGGCGACGTCAACGGAATCGCCACGACGCTGCAATGGCACATCGCGCGGCCCGTGGAATGAGGCGAACGGCGCGCATCCGTCGCTAGCGCGCCAGTTCCGTCGGCACGGGCTTCCATACCGGTATCTTTGCGCTCGGCTGAAGCGGCTTGACCTCCGCATTCACCACAACAGGGCCGGTCAAGAACCAGACCGCAGCAACGGCCGTGATCACGACCGCTACGCCGAACGCTGCAAACCCTTTCATGTTTCTATCCTGCCGATCAGTTGCTGAGAATGACGCCGTGCTGACGCCGCGACGGATGGTCGGCGCCGACCAGCGCGTTCGGATCGGTTGCGATGACGGCTTCCGGCAACGGCACCGGCTCGAGGCCCGCGAAGCGGCGATAGAGCGCGCCCATGATGGCGCCGCAAATTGCCGAAGGCACCAGCAGGGCAGCGAAGATCGGCACGACCAACACCAGCAATAGCGTGCAGGCGAACGCCGCCACGCCCCCGATCGCCGCGTATTCCCATGCGCTGCGGCGGCTCATGGCGCGGGCAATTTGGTGCACGCAGAGCATGAAGATGCAGGAAGGAACGACAGAGACCACCATCATGACCATGAAGGTCTGCGCCGGGATCACGGCCGCGAAGATCTGGGCGGTGCTCTTGTCCGCGAAGCCGTTCGTCAGGAACGGCACCAGCGTGTAGGGTACTAGCGTCGCGAGCACCGTCGGCATCAGCGCCGCGATGGCAACACCGGCGACCGACGTGCGAACCCGGACCGGTCCGTCGAACACGATCGGCGGCGCCGCTCCCGCCGCGTCGGCGGCGGCCGCACCGCAGGCGCGCGCAACCGGAGTGAGGCCGGCAAACTGGCCATAGAGAAATCCGCCGATCATCCCCGCGATCGTCGGCAGCAAGCCGATCGTCACCACTGTCCCGTCTCCGGGCGTCGCCAGCTGAATGTGGTTGCGGATCGCGATGCCGTAGCTCACTGCGGCCATGACGCCGCCCATCAGTCCGTAGGCGAGCCGGCTCGAGATCGTCCACTGCCGTAGCGTGATGTGCCCGGCGAACAGCAGGGCCGCATTGATGGCCATGCGGCCCGCATAGAGCGACACGATCTGGTCCGGCGCAGGCACGCCAACCGGATCGATCACCTGCCCGCCCGCGATGGCGAAGACCATCAGTACGGCTTCGATGATAGCCAGCGGAATCAGCGCGGCAAAAAGTGCGCGCGGCGAGTTCTTGACGATATGCATGCGAGCAACCCCTTGCTCGCTGCACGCTAGAGGCGAGGCGTTACGGCCCGCGCAACACAATGGATAAAATTGTCGGCAAGCAACGCAGGTGATGCTGCCGACCTGCGTGCCTTACCCGCGCCAGCTTCTGTTGGCCTCGACCTGCGCGCTCTGCCCGGGCGGCAGCACGACGACGGTGGAATTGAGCTTCACCCGGTCGTAGAGATCGATGACGTCCTCGTTGCGCATGCGGATGCAGCCGGACGAGATCGCCTGCCCGATATATTCGGGCTGGTTGGTGCCGTGGATACGGTAAAGCGTGTCCTTGTTCCCGGCATAGAGATAGATGCCCCGCGCGCCCAGCGGATTGGCGGGGCCGCCGGCAACCCGCGCCGGATACGGTCCGAGCCGCGCCTGGATGTCCGCGGTCGGAACCCAGTCCGGCCATTCCGCCAGGCGACCGACGCGCGCGACGCCCGAGAAGGCCATCGCCTCCTCGCCGACCGCGACGCCGTAGCGGATCGCCTTGCCGTCCGGCAGCACGAAATACAGATAGCGCGCGTCGGTATCGACCAGGATCGTGCCCGGCTGCTCCTTGCGCGGATAATCGACGACATGGCGGAGAAACTGCTCGGGCACATCGGCCTTCGCGTAAGGCGCGTGCGCCAGCAACTGACGGTCGCGGGCCGTCATGCTCGCATCCGTCGATGGCGAAAGCGTCGTCTGCATGCAGCCGCCGAGCGGCAACAGAGCAACGACGAACAGAGCGAATAAAGATCTTGGCACCACCGGCCCCCGATAGCGAATGGCAGCGCCCCCAGCGCCGCCAGATAGTGCCAAAATCGCGCTGAAAACAAGGCTATGTGGAACACGTCCGCGTGTGCGGGGAACGAGTTCCATCACCACGAACGGTGGACAAGCGTCGCACAGTCTCCATCCCCTCGCCTTGCTTTGGTCAAACCCGGCTGGACTCGTGCCCTTTGGGCTTGGGATGGGGCACGTCAACAGATCGGCTCGCGCCAATGCGGACGACCAAAGTGCAAGGAGCTGCGATGCTCGCGACGCTGAACAGCAGTCAAATCGTCGATGCGATCGTGAAGGACGCGGCCAGGGATAACGACCCGCACGACGTCGTGCAGATTTCACCCGACATCGTGCGGGCCTCGCGGCCCGGCAGCGTCGCACCTTCGCTGGCGCCGGAGATCGTGAGCCGTCCGGAGCCGACTTTCACACTGGAACCAAAAATCAGTCCAGAGCCGAAGTTCAGTCCTGCGGCCGAGCCTCAGGCAGCCGTTCCCTCCGTCGACACCGCCGTCCGCGTCGCGGCGAGTGATGGTCACGGCCCGCGGAGGCAATCCGCCGCGAGCAAATGGCTGCGCGGCGCGTTCGTCACGTTTCTGTTTGCGGGTGGCAGCGCGGCCGCCACCATCGCCTGGGAGCAACACGGCGACACGGTCAAACCGCTGCTCGCACAATGGACGCCGGCCCTGGCGTCGTTGCTGCCGGCGACATCGCAGACTGCTGCAGAGACGGCAGCGCAGGCCGCGCCGCCCGCAGCGTCGGCCGCCGCACCTGCGGCGAGCGATCAGACCGCCGATCAATCTGCGCCGCCGCCCGCGGTCCAAGTTGCAGCAGCAGCGCCCGCAACAACACAGCCTGACGCAACGCAGTCGGTGCAGTCGATGACGCGCGATCTCGGCTTGATGGCGCAGCAGATCGAAGCGCTCAAGGCCAGCATCGCCGAGTTGAAGGCCGGACAGGAGCAGATGGCACGCGAAATGGCGAAGCCGAAGCCGGTGACTGAGGCGAGACCGCCGGGCGATCCGCGTGGGCGCGTGTCGGCGCTCCCGCCGCGAGCACCTGCCCGGACTGCGCCGCCGGTTCGCAAGCCGAAGCCGGTCGTGTCACACACCTACCTGCCGGCCTCGCCAGCGCCGCTCGCACCTCCACCGCCTTCGCAGGCTGCCGCAGCGCCGCCGCCGGCCTCAACTGTCGCGACGCAGGCCGTCGCCGATGACGACGGCCCTGTCGTGCGGCCGCCGATGCCGCTGCGCTAGCGCGATTGCAGAACGGCGCTGGCGCCAGTCGCGCACGCTGACCGGGACGGTGTGATGCATTGAATCCGGATTACTACGGGACGCGATGCTTCGCATCGTCTCGCAAGAGAAAAGGCCGTCGGGATCTATGCCGGCGGCCTTCTCTTGCAGCTGCCGGTTCCCGGAGCCCGGTTCTGCTGCAATTCCATGCCCAATGATCGCGCCGACATGTTTAATAAAATCCTAATGCACCTGCGTACTGCACATCATTTCTGCGCCATAAGCACAGAGATTGCGCGGTCCGTTCACCCGATAGACATCGACTCAGTGGTACGATCCAGCATGTTCTGAAGCCTTCCGTTGCAGGCTTCTCTTGGAAATTTTGGTCGTCACACCGGGGAATTCGGATGCCTTACTATTCCTTCGATCTCGTGGTCGGTGAAGAGTTCAAGAACCAGGGCGAAATCATCCTTGAAGACATCGAGGTCGCCTCCGATCGCGCCGTTCAATTGGCCAATGAGCTGTCGCAGGTGAAGCCGGAGCTGCAGCAGAAGGGCTGCGCAGTGCGCGTCACCGATCGCGATCACAACGAGGTCTATCGCACGCCGCTCGATCCCGTGCCGGCCTGGCGGCGCTGACTACTCGTCGAGCACAGGCGCTTCGAACCAGTTCGTCAGCGACAAGCCGCCGTCGACCACGAAGGCTGCGCCGGTGACGTAAGCCGAGAGCTTGTTCGACAGCACCGTGAGCGCCATCGGCGCGAGATCGTTGGCCGCGCCGAGGCGCCCGAGCGGAATGTGTTTCGCCAGCGAAGCATCCGCGACGAACCCGCCCGCTGCGATCGCACCCGGCACCAGCGCGTTGACGCGAATGCCGTGCCGACCAAAGCTCTTCGCGAGCTCCTTCACCAGCATCGCCATTGCCGCCTTCGCCGTCGAATAATGCGGCAGGTTGCGCGGCGTGCCCGCATGCAGCGAGGTGAGAAACAGGAACGAGCCGGGCTGCCTTGCCGCGATCAACCGTTTTGCGATCTCGCGCGCCAGGTGAAAGCCGGCATCGAGATTGACGGCGTGCATCTCCTGCCAGGTCTTGCGATCCACCGCGAGCGCGTGATCGGCCTCGCGCCGCTGTGGAGACGCGCTGTGCACGAAATGCGAGACCTCGCCCAGCGCGGCATGTGCGGCAACCAGCAGCTCATCGCAGGCCTCGAGCCTCGCCAGATCGCCAACCCAGGGCACGGCCAATTCAGGCTTGCTGCTCGCGCTTATCGCTGCGCTTACGCGCTCCGCATTCACATCGGCGAAAACGGTCCGCACGCCCTCGTCGACCAGGGCCTGCGCGATGGCTCGGCCGATGCCATTGCCGGCGCCGGTCACGAGCGCCGTGTCGCGTGCAGGATCGAAAGGCGTGCTGAACAGGCTCATCTCGCTCTCCGTAACAGGGATGCCCGGCCACGATAGCGCACCGCAGCGCGAAGCGACAAATGCGCCCCGGCACCATTGCGGAGTAGCCCGCCGGACGCTAGCCTCTCAAAAAATGAAGGAGGATCCAAGGATGCGCACCGGTTTCCTGATGGCAGGCCTGTTGCTGATCGCCACATCGGCCCAGGCCGAGGACCGTCCACGCTCGACCTATGTGACGCTGGTCTTGCAGGCCTTCGCGGCCAAGGTCGAATGTCCGGGCACGGACGTCGCCTATCAGGACCTGGTACAGAAGGCCGAGCAGATGCACCTGCCCGACGGCACCACCGAGAAGGTGCGCAAGGCGATCGCCTGGATGCACACCGGCGGCAAGATGGGCGAGAAGCAGGATGACGATCTGATGGCCGAGGTCGCGGTGGCGACCCAGGTGACCGATCTCAACCAGCGTCGCCTCGGCATGCCCAGCTGGTGCGAAGCCCAGAAGACCAACCTCGCCGGCCTGATCCGCGCCAAGGGCGGCTAGACGAGCGGCGAGCGATATCGCGATGTTAAGCACGCCGCGGCGGAATAATCGCCCCGGCAAAAAATCGTCACATTCCTCGCCAGCATGCGGCTCTTCGAACAGGAGACCCACATGCGGATTGTATATGTCGTTTTCGCCGGTGCTCTCGTGACGAGCGCCCTGCTGACCGCCCCGGCTGTGGCGAGGAATGCCGAGGCCCAGAAAGGCGACGACAAGTCGACCAGCGCGTCGTCATCGTGCAGCGCCTATCAGATGGGCGCCGACGGATCGTGGGAACCGCTCCCCTGCAGGGAGACCGGCGAACGCAGCCAGCCGGCGACCCAGCAGAAGTCTCGTGGTCAAGGCGCCGACCAAAGCGATCGCTGAGGGAACTCGCGGGTTCCATCAGCGTTTCGCCGGCGGCTTGCCGCGGTGCGACGACCGCTGGAGCCGCATCCTGGACATGATCAAGGATGGAACCGTGCGCAACTGATACCGATCAGCTCTGGTGCGGGCCGCGCATCACCTTCATGGCATCGACGATATGACGCCATTCCCTGGCCTCGTCGGCCTCGCCGCGGCCCTCGCAGGCCTGCGCCTGTTCTGCGGCTTTCGCTATTGCACCAGGACCATGCTGTTCCAGCATCTGCCGCGCGACGGTGTGGACCTGGACCTCGGACATCATGGGCGCTCTCCCTCTTGAGGAAACCGCGGCGCCCGGCTCGGCGCTCCGCGGATCTCTGACAACGGTTTCGCCGCAACTCCCGTTCCGCCGTCCGCCGATCACATCGATCGAGATCGAGCGCGGTGCAGCCCCAAACCCCACAAAACAAGGCGGCCCGCTGTGCCCAGCGGACCGCCTTTTCACCCACCCCAAACCGGATGTCATGCAGCCGCGTTCCCTTACGCGACCGCCACTTTCTTGTTCTTGCGCTCGAAGTCGTTGGGCACCTCGATATCGACCTCCAGGGTCGACACCTCATCGCCACGCTCGAGCCGGACGATGACCTTGGTCGGATCCAGCGTCACGTGCCTGGACACGACGGCGAGAATTTCCTCACGCAGCACACCGAGCAGATCGGGCTGGCCGCGCAGTCCGCGTTCATGGGCAAGCAGGATCTGCAGTCGTTCGCGAGCGACCGGTGCAGAGGCCTTATTGCCGCGGAGAAGCCGGAGCAGACCCATGCTCATGCAGCCCTCCGTCGCAGCAGCCGATCCATGAAGCCCTTGCGTTCGGTCGGCACCTGCATGGCGACGGTCTCGCCGCATAGCCGCCGCGCCGCGTCGATATAAGCGCGCGCGGGTGCGCCTTCGGCGTTCGACAGCGTCACTGGCGTGCCGACATTGGAGGCGCGCAGCACGTCCTGGCTCTCCGGGATGATGCCGAGCAGAGGCGTCGCGAGGATTTCGAGGATGTCATCGATGGTCAGCATCTCGCCGCGCGCGGCGCGGGAGGGATCGTAACGCGTGATGAGAATGTGCTTCTCGACGCGCTCGCCCTTCTCGGCCCGCACCGTCTTGGAATCGAGCATGCCGATGATGCGGTCGGAATCTCGCACCGAGGACACTTCCGGATTGGTCACGATGACGGCTTCGTCCGCAAAGCGCATCGCCATTGAGGCGCCGCGCTCGATGCCGGCCGGGCTGTCGCAGATCACCCAGTCGAAACGGCTGCGCAGATCTTCGATGACCTTGCCGACGCCCTCTTCCGTCAGCGCATCCTTGTCGCGGGTCTGCGACGCCGGCAGCAGCCACAGATTCTCCAGCCGCTTGTCCTTGATCAGCGCCTGCGGCAGCTTGGCGACGCCCTGCACCACGTTGATGAGGTCGAACACGACGCGGCGTTCGGCGCCCATCACGAGGTCGAGGTTGCGCAGGCCGACGTCGAAATCGACCACGACGACCTTGTCGCCGCGTTGCGCCAGCGCAGCGCCCAGCGCGGCGGTCGTGGTCGTCTTGCCGACCCCGCCCTTGCCTGATGTCACGACCAGTACCTTGGCCATCTGAAAAATCTCCTTCTGGTCAGTTCAGCGCGGTAATTCGCATGGTGTTGCCCTGCAGCCAGGCCTGGGCCGGCCGGCCGCGCAAGGCGGCGTCGATATCGTCAGCGGTCTGGTAAAACCCATCAATTGCAAGCAGTTCGGCCTCGATCTTCTGGCAATAAATGCGCGCGCTCGTGTGACCGTTCACGCCCGCCATGGCACGGCCGCGGAGCGCGCCGTAGATGTGGATGGAGCCGCCGGCAACGACTTCCGCGCCGGAGCCGACCGAGCCCAGAATGGTGACGTCGCCGTCGGGGAAGATTACGGTCTGGCCCGAGCGCACCGGAGATTCGAGCAGCAGCGAGGTCGGCTTGGCCTCGACCTTCGCCTCGGGCTTCTTCGGCGCACTCGGCTCGACCACGCAGCTCCGCCCGCCCGAGAGCAGCGGCGGCATCATCGGGGTCAGCCGCGACTCCTCCACGCCCTCGATGCCGAGCACGCGGATGTTCCGGTCTTGCAGGCTGGTGAGCAGATGGCCGATACCGGACTGGCTGAGATCGACCGAGGACAGGTCGATCACCACGGGCCGGCCGGCGAAGAAACCGGGCGAGCGGGCGATAGTGGTGTCGATCTCCTGGAGCCAGTCCTGGATCGGAACCGTCGGCACGAACACGAACGCCACGTAGGAGCGCCCGCGCAGGCGCACCATTTGGCGTTGGACTTTTGCTGCAGCCTCCATAGCGGCCGACCTCGTTCCCTGTTATTGAATGGTTAACGATGCGGCGGATATGGTTAACGGCGAGTTAATTTTCCCGTGGGGTTACGTGGGGGATGGGGCCCTCCGGGTAGCCCGGATGGAGCGCAGCGCAATCCGGGACCCCTCGCCCGACAGACGCACCGCCCCGGATTTCGCTGCGCTCCATCCGGGCTACAGGGGCCGGCGCTCTGGACGCCGTCTGCCTCATACGGTTCGCGACTGCTGCCACATCGTCATTGCGTGCGCAGCAAAGCAATCCAGACTGCCTCCGCAGAAACAGCCTGGATTGCTTCGCTACGCTCGCAATGACGGGAAGAGAGAGAGCCCCTACTTCTTCACCTTGCTCGCATCCATCTTGATCGCGGGATCGAGCATCTTCGTCGTGAACGCCGTGGTCACGTCGAACGGCTTCTCCATGCCGAGATAGGTCTGGACCAGGTCGTAGTCCTTCTTCATCCGCTCACCGTCGATCCAGCCGAGACCCTTGGTGGTCGTGAACTCGTCCGTCATCAGATATTTGATGCGCTCCCACTGGCGCTCCTGGTTCGCCTTGTCGAGGCCGGAGACCTGGTCGAGCAGCGCCTTCAGGCAGGGTTGGACGTCGGCGACGCACGTCGCAAAAGCCTTTTGCGAGATGCGCACGAACTCCTCGACCAGCTTCGGGTTCTTCTGCAGATAGGCGCCGTTGACGATCAGCGAATTGCCATAGGGGTTGAGCCCGATGTCCTTCCAGTTGACGTAGCCGAGGTCGGGGCCGAACTCGATCACCTTCAGATCGTGCTCGTTGTAGAAGTCGCTGATGATGTCGACGGTGTGGTTCTTGAGGCCCGCGATCTTCGCGGTCGGCCCGATATTGACGAAGCTGACGGCATCGGGCGCGATGCCGGCGGCCTTGGCGAAGGCCGGCCACATCACGCGCGAGGCGTCGCCGGGCGGGTTGCCGATCTTGTGGCCCGGGAAATCCTTTACGCCGTTAACACCGTAGCTTTTCAGCCAGTAGAACGTCTGTCCGGTGTTGGCGTAGATGCTCATCAGCGCGACGTCGTCGGCGCCCTTGCTCTTGGCGACCAGCATGGTGGCGAGATCGGCGATGCCAAAGGCCGAGCCGCCCGCGCCGACCTTGGCGGCGGAGACACCGGAGCCCTTGCCGACCTCGATGGTGAGATCGATGCCGGCCTTCTCGTACCAGCCCTGCGCCTTGGCGTAGTAGAACGGCGAGTGATCGGCCGTCGGCGTCCAGTTCAGGATCAGATTGACCGCCTCGCCCGCGCTGGCGGGCACCGCGGGCAAACCGAGCGCCAGAGCCAAAACCGCCGCCTGCAAACGCTTCATCGCATCTCTCCTCGTTGCCGCGACCCGGCTTGTCGCTCTCCCCTTGTGAGGATACCAATGCAACAAGGCCGCCCTCAACTTGTCAACCGTTTGGTTGGAAATGCCCGCAAAACGTTCAGGCGACACCGTGCCGCAGCGGCGCGATCCCGTCGCCACCCGCAAGAAGCTGCTCACCGCGGCGCGCCAGGAGTTCGCCCGGCACGGCTTTGCGGGCGCCCGCGTCGACGAGATCGCGATGCGCGCCGGCGTCAACAAGCAACTGGTCTATCACTATTTTGGCGACAAGGACGCGCTCTACCTCGCCGTGCTGGAAGTGGTCTATGAGGACATCCGCGAGCAGGAGCGCAGGCTCAATCTCGAAGGCCTGCCGCCGGAAAAGGCGATCCGCAAGCTGATCGAGGCCTCGTTCGATCACCTGGCAGCAAACCCTGATTTCATCGTGCTTCTGAACGACGAGAACCGCGGCGGCGCCCGCCACGTCCGCGGCTCGACGCGGCTGGAGGCGATGCATTCCCCGCTGGTCAAGAGCGTCTCCCACATCCTCAACGAGGGGGTGCGCTCGGGCGTGTTCCGTCGGGGTATCGACCCCGTCCAGCTCTATATCTCGATTGCGGGCCTCAGCTATTTCTTCTTCTCCAACACGCCGACGCTGTCGGCGATCTTCGGCAAGGACCTGTCGAGCCGGGCCCAGCGGCTGGCCCGTCGCCGCCACGTCGCCGATCTCGTGCTGCATTCGCTCCGGCCTTAATCAACCAACTGGTTGAAACTTGCCGCAAGGACGGTTAGGCTGGCGACCGGCGGCAAGGTGACCGCCGGCAACAGGGAGCACTCGGTGACAGGAGACGGAGCACGCGCCACGCGCAGCTTTGCGATCATCCTGGTCGTTCACCTCGCCGTGCTGGTGCTATGGCAGGTCGCGGTCGATGCCTTCCACGTGCCGAAATTCATCCTGCCTTCCCCGCTCGCGACAATCCAGACGCTGGGAACCGCAAGCTATGCCTGGGGCGCCAACACGCTGGTGACGGCGGTCGAAATCCTCGGCGGCTTCGCGCTCGGCGCGTTCGTCGGGGTGGCGCTGGCGGTGATCTTCAGCTGGGCGCCACTGCTCAGCATGACGCTGCTGCCGCTGTTCGTGACGCTGAACATGATCCCGAAGGTCGCGCTCGGCCCGCTTTTGATCGTCTGGTTTTCCTACGGCATCGTGCCGAACATCCTGATCGCCTTCAGCATCTGCTTCTTCCCGATCCTGCTCACCACGGCGCGCGGCCTGCGCGAGGTCGAGCCTGACCTGCTCGACCTCGTCAAATCGCTGCGCGGCTCGCGCTGGATTCTGTTCCGCAAAATTCAGCTGCCGGGATCGCTGCCTTACGTGTTCTCCGGCATGAAGGTCGGCGCCATCCTCGCGGTCGCCGGCGCCATCGTCGGCGAGTTCATCGCCTCCGAGCGCGGGCTCGGCTACCTCATGATCCAGGTACAGTCCTCGCTCGACACACCCGCGATGGTGATGGCGGTCGTGCTGCTGACGCTGCTCGGGGTCGCCCTCTACGGCCTGGTGCTCGTCCTCGAGCCGCATGTTCGTGGTCGGCGATGCAAGACAGACCTGAGAACGGCAGACTTGAAGGATAGATCCATGCTGCTCACCCGCCAGACGCTGCCGAAGACGATCCCCGACATCGCGGCGCTCGACGATCTCCTGTGCCGGCCGACCCAGGCGCTGATCGACGACCTCGCCAAGGTGGACGGCGACATCATGATCCTCGGCGTCGCCGGGAAGATGGGGCCGACGCTGGCGGGCCTCGCGAAAGCCGCCGCGCCGGATCGCCGCGTCATCGGCGTCGCCCGCTTCAGCGATCCGGGCGTGAAGGAGTGGCTGCACGCCCGCGGCGTCGAGACCATCAACTGCGATTTGATGGACGAGCGTGCGATTCACGCGCTGCCGAAAGCGCCCAACATCATCTTCATGGCCGGCCGCAAGTTCGGCGCCGAGGGCGACCTTTCGCTGACCTGGGCGATGAACGCGCATGTGCCGGCGCTGGTTGCGCAGGCCTTCCCGTCGTCGCGAATCGTCGCATTTTCGACCGGCTGCATCTACCCGTTCGTGCCGGTCGACGGCAAAGGCTCGACGGAGGACATGGCGCCGAACCCGCCCGGCGAATACGCGCAGTCCTGCGTCGGCCGCGAACGCATGTTCGAATATTTCTCCCGCAAGCTCGAAACACCTGGCCGGCTGTTCCGCCTCAACTACGCGATCGACATGCGCTACGGCGTGCTGCACGACATCGCCACGAAGGTGCTCACGGGCACGCCGATCGACGTCAGCCTCGGCCACGTCAACTTCATCTGGCAAGGTGATGCGTCCTCGCAGGCGCTGCGGTGCCTTGCGCATTGCACGGCGCCGACCTCGCCGATCAATGTCAGCGGCCACGAAATTCTCGCGGTGCGCGATCTCGCGGCAAGGTTCGGTGCCAGGTTCGGCCGCCCTCCGCTGCTGACCGGCAAGGAAGAGCCGACAGCGTGGCTCACCGACACATCGCAAGCGGTCGAGCTGTTCGGCCTGCCGGTCGTGGACACCGAGCAGCTGATCGCCTGGACTGCCGACTGGGTCTCCCGCGCCATGCCGAGCCTCGGCAAGCCCACCAAATACGAGGTGCGCGATGGACGCTATTGACGGCCCGACCGTCATCAAGCTCGGCCTCGAGGATGCGATCGCCGGGCTCGCGCTCTCGAGTGAAGCGCACTGGAACCAGACCGAGGAGGACTGGCGGGTCTTCCTGCATGACGGCATCGTGTTCGGCATCCGCGACGGCGCTCGCCTGGTCGCCACCGCCGCTTTGCTGCCCTACCCCGGCAACAACGCCTGGATCAGCATGGTGCTGGTGTCGGCCACACATCGCCGCCGCGGCCTTGCCACGCGCCTCGTCGATACCTGCCTGGAGACGGCACGCAAGAACGGCCTGACGAGCTGGCTCGACGCAACGCCCGACGGCGCCGCCGTCTATGGCCCGCTCGGGTTCACGCCGACGCTGCAACTCCGCCGGCTGAAGCTGGTGAACCCCGCACAGGAAGCTTCGGGATCACCCGCGGTCGCAACCCTCGACGCGCTTTGCGCGCGGGACCGGCGGACCACCGGGTTCGACCGGACCGCTCTTCTGACCGCCTTCGCACAGCGCTCCGGCTCGCGCATCGTTGCAGCATATGGATGCATCGCGCTGGTCCGCGACGGCCGAACCGCGCGCCATATCGGCCCGCTGTTCGCCGACAACGCCGCCGAAGCGCTGGCGTTGGTTCATGCGATCGCGCGATCCGAGACCCGCCCGCTGCTGATCGACGCGGTCGCCTCGCAGGCTGCGTTCCTCGAAGGATTGACCGCATCGGGCTGGACTATCGAACGGCCGTTCCAGCGCATGCGGTTCGGCCCCGCCACCACTGCTGGCGAGGACATGCCATTCGCCGTCGCCGGCCCGGAATTCGGATAGGACATCATGCACCACAGCCAGATCAACGCCGACATCCGCAAGCTGATCGCCGAGGGCACCGTGATGCCGGCGCATCCGCTCGCGCTCACCCCCGAACGCCAGCTCGACAAGACGCATCAGCGCGCGCTGACGCGCTATTACATCGACGCCGGCTCCGGCGGCCTTGCGGTCGGCGTCCACACCACGCAATTCGCGATCCGCGATGTCGGCCTCTACCGTCCGGTGCTGGAGCTCGCCGCGGAGACCGCGGCCAATTGGACCAAACGTCCGCTGGCGATGGTCGCAGGTCTTGCCGGCACGACCCGGCAGGCGGCGGCCGAAGCCCGCACCGCCCGCGACATCGGCTATCATGCCGGCCTGCTCAGCCTCGCCGCGATGAAGAGCGCGTCCGAAGACGAGATCATCGCGCATTGCAAGGCTGTCGCCGCCGAGATTCCGGTGATCGGCTTTTACCTCCAGCCGGCCGTCGGCGGCGTCATCCTGTCCAGCCGGTTCTGGCAGCGCTTTGCCTCGATCGACAACGTCATTGCGATCAAGATCGCGCCGTTCAACCGCTATCGCACGCTCGACGTGCTGCGCGGAGTCGCAGCCGCCGGCGCGCTCGACCGCGTCGCGCTCTACACCGGCAATGACGACCACATCCTGCTCGACCTGATGCTGCCGTTCGACCTGCGCGCCAACGGCGTCACGACGCGCACTTATTTCAAGGGCGGCCTGCTCGGCCATTGGTCGGTTTGGACCGCAAGCGCCATCAAGCAATTCGAGCGCTGCAAGGCGGCGCGGCACCAGGACAGCGTGCCGGCCGATCTTCTCGCGCTCGATGCCCGCGTCACCGATTGCAACAGCGCCTTCTTCGACGTCGCCAACAATTTTCACGGCTGCATCGCCGGCTGCCACGAGGTGTTGCGGCGCCAGGGCCTCATGAAGGGTCTGTGGTGCCTCGATCCGAACGAAGGCCTCAGCCCCGGCCAGCGCGAGGAGATCGACCGTGTCACGCGCGAGCACGCCGACCTCAGCGACGATTCCTTCGTCGCCGCCAATTTGAACAAATGGCTGGCATGAGTTCAAAACCTTTCATCAGCCTGCAAGGGGTGCGGAAAGTCTACCGCAGTGGCGGCGCCGAGTTTCTGGCGGTGTCCGACGTCACCATGGACGTGCAGGAAGGTGAGCTGGTCTCGCTGGTCGGCCCCTCCGGTTGCGGCAAGACCACGGTGATGAAGATTTTGGCCGGCCTGCACGGCGCCGATGGCGGCACGGTGACAATCGGCAACGCCGAAAGTCCGTTCGATCCCACCCGCGACATCGGCATGGTGTTCCAGCAGGCGCTGCTCTTGAAGTGGCGCACCATCCTCGACAACGTGCTGCTGCCGGCCGAGATCGTCGGCCTGCCGATGAAAGCCGCGCGCGAGCGGGCGCGTGACCTGCTCAACCTGGTCGGCTTGGCTGGCTACGAGCAGAAATATCCGCAGCAGCTCTCCGGCGGCATGCAGCAGCGCACCGCGATCGCACGCGCCTTCATTCACGACCCCAAGCTGATCCTGATGGACGAGCCGTTCGGCGCGCTGGATGCGCTGACCCGCGAGCAGATGAATCTGGAGATGCTGCGGATCTGGCGCGAGAGCGGCAAGACCATCATCTTCGTCACGCACTCGATCCAGGAAGCGGTGTTCCTGTCGTCACACTGCGCGGTGCTGACGGCCGGCCCTGCGAAGATGGCCGACTACTTCCCGATCGACCTGCCCTTTCCGCGCGACCTTCCGCTGAAGACGACCGACGCGTTCGGTGCCTATGCGCGAAGAATCTATGCGAAGCTGGGCCTGGGCGCGGCCTGACACATCGCAGCAACTGACCGTCCAATTGGGGGCGCAGTGCAAACACCGCGCCCCCTCTCACATCAGCTCTTGTTGCGCATCTTGCTGAGCAGATAGTTGTCGTAGAAGTTTTCCGCGATCTGCGTGTAGAACAGCAGCTCCTTCATGTAGGCGTCGTGGCTTTCCTTGGTGCGCTTGAACAGGTCGCTCTTGGCGGCGAGCTCGTTCAGATGCTCCTGGGTCGCGTTGTAGCAGGCTTCCAGCACCGGCTGCGGGAACGCCTTCAGCTCCGCGCCGTTCGCAATCAGCCGCTTCAGCGCCGCCGGATTCACGCTGTCGTACTTCTCGAGCATCCAGGCGCCGGCCGCAGACCCGGCCTGGTTGACGATCGCCTGGTACTGCTTCGGCAGGCTCGCCCATTTCTCGTCGTTGACGATCATGTGCAGCATGGCGCCGCCTTCCCACCAGCCGGGGAAATAGTAGTACTTCGCGACCTTCTGGAAGCCGAGCTTCTCGTCGTCATAGGGGCCGACGAATTCGACCGCGTCGATCGTGCCCTTCTCGAGCCGCCGGATAGATGTCGCCGCCCGCGATCTGCTGCGGCACCACGCCGAGCCGCGCCAGCACATGGCCGCCCATGCCGGCGATGCGGAATTTGAGGCCCTTGAGATCGTCGACAGTCTTGATCTCCTTGCGGAACCAGCCGCCCATCTGGGTGCCGGAATTGCCGCAGAGGATGGCGTGCGCCTTGAACGGCTTGAGCGCCTCGTTGGTCAGGTCGGCACCACCGCCGAAATGCCACCAGGATTCCTGATGGCGATGGTTCATGCCGAACGGCGCGCCGGTGGCATAGGCCAGCGCCGGCTCCTTGCCGATGTAGAAATACAGCGGCGTTTGCGCCATCTCGACGCTGGCGGTGCTGACGGCATCGAGCGCCTGCAAACCGGGAACGATCTCGCCGGCCGCAAAGGTCTGTATCTGGAATTTGTTGTCGGTGGCCTCGGCGACGTATTTCGCGAAGGTCTGCGCCGTGCCGTAGATGGTGTCGAGCGACTTCGGGAAGCTCGAGGTCAGGCGCCATTTGATCTCGGGCGCCGATTGCGCGATCGCAGGTGCAGCAACCAGCGTCGTCGCGCCGGCAACTGCACCGCCCTTAAGGAATGTACGGCGTTTCATGATGGGGTCTCTCCCTGGAAGTTAGTTTCAAATGAACGGCCTTGTACCCGGCCTCGGGCCACGGTCTTCGGAGACCGTTTGCCTGTTCCTGTAGCGGAGTTCAAGCTGGCAGGAAGCCGCTTTAGAGCAGCTTGGCGCTCACGAACAGCGCCCGCACGGCGTTGGTTGCCTGCACCGCAAGCATTGCGTTACCGGCGGCGCCTTCGAGCGCCGTGACCGCGTCTTCATGCAGGGAGCGGAATTCCATCCACTCGACCGACTTGAAGTTGGTGAGGAATTGATAGGCCTGGCCAACGGTCGCGATCGCCAGCGTATCACCGTTCAACTTGATCTTGAACGTCGTACGCAGCGGGGTCTCGGAACTCTGGGGATCACTCATGGGCTGCTTCTGGACGACGACGGCTTAACGAAGGGAAAACGGCAGCCCCGCCGTTCGGCTCATATCAGGAGTCGGTGCTCGCGCGCTGCGCGGCAATCGCCGATCCGCCCAGGCTCGGCACCACGACCAGACGGTTGAATTCGCCGTTGTCCCAGGCCTTGAGGAAACGATCATAGTCCTTGATCGAAACGCAGCCGTTGGAATCGCCGCGCGGACCAAGCATGTAGTTGTGGGTGAGAAGGCCGACGCGGCCGAGCGCGCTGGTGCCCTCAGTCGGCGTCAGGCGCAGCGCTCGAACGCCGTGAAACAGTTTTTCGCGCGGCTTCAGATCGTAGGTCGCAGGCGGGGTCGCGCCCACCATGCGCTGGTCGACATGCTGCGGGTCGTCCATCAGCGCGCCCATGCCCGAATGTGCTTCCAACGCGACCCCGCTGGGCAGGTAGAGCGCCTTGGCCGAGATGTCATAAACGGCCGTCCGCGAATCGTAGCCGAGGGCGGCCAGATCCGGCGCCTTGCCGAACAAGCCGCTGTCCGGCGTCAGCGAGGCCAGCCTGATCTTGTCGGTGAATTTTTCGAAGAAGTTGCGGTTGTCGACCCTCGGGTTGGTCTCCGCATAGGCCTGGCTGGAGGCGATCTGGGCGGAGAGATCGGCCTGGGGCGGACGCGAGCGCGGCATCGGGATGCCGTCGGCACGTTGCGAGGGCCTCGTCTCGTCGACCACGGGCCGGTCGCCATCGGTCAGGCTCGAACGCCAGTCATCCCCCTGGAGCTTCTGGGCAAGCATCGCCTTGGCGTCGCGCAGCTTGAGCTGGACCGCATTCAGGGCTGAGCGCTCCAGCGTTCGCAGGCCGAGGTCGCGGGCGGGTGGGTTGCCCGACAGCGACGCAAAACGGTCGTCGAACGAAGGGGCATTGGCGGGCGGCCGCGCGGAAGACACCAGCGGGCTCGAAGTGCCCAAACTCGAATCACCCAAATTCAAACCGCTTAGGTCCGCGACCCAGGCAGCCGCGCCGAGCGCCAGCGCGACAGCAGCCAAAGACAGCAATATCGTCTCGGCTCGCCCGATACGGCGGCGCGACAACAGCCTCTCGGCTTGTGCGGCGTCGGAAACCATCAGATCCCCAAATCGACCCCCGGGGGAGCCCACCCCCACCCGAAGACTCTATACCAGCTACCACATTGGGAGCCAAAAGTTAGGCATAATCGGGGCCGGCGAGGCACCAGGAGGTATCCAATGACCGCCCCCTTCGATCTCGAACGCTTCGTCCAAGCCCAAAATCCGGTCTATCGCGACGTCCGGGAGGAACTGGCCCGGGGACGTAAGCAAAGCCATTGGATGTGGTTCGTCTTCCCGCAAATCGCGGGCCTCGGCTTCAGCGCCATGTCCCAGCGCTACGCCATCGCCTCGCGCGCGGAGGCCACGGCCTACCTCGCCCACCCCGTCCTCGGCCCGCGTCTGATCGAATGCACCCGGCTCGTGCTCGCCGTCGAGGGACGAACCATCAATGCGATCCTTGGCGCGCCGGACGACGCCAAATTCCACTCGTCGATGACGCTGTTCGGCGCCGTGTCCGATGATCCGATCTTCGGCGAGGCGCTCGCCCGGTATTTCGCAGGCGAGCGCGACGGCGCCACGCTGAAGATCCTCGCTGCGCTTGATCGAAAGACCTAGCGGCCGCGCCGCTCGCTACAAGCAGCGTAAACCCCCGATTAATACGGCCCCCTATCATACGGAGAATATCTTTCTCTCACCGCGCCAATTGCCGGACAGATCATGAAAATCGGTACCCTCCTGACCACCGCCATCGTCTCGCTGTCGACCGTGGGCGGAGGCCTCGCCGTCTACGTCGCCGCGACGAAATACCAGACGATGGACAAGATCGCCGAAGCGCAAGGGCGGCTCGATATCGTCCGCGCCGCCAGCGACATCCCGCGCTATCTCAACCCCGAGCGCGGTTTCGCCACCAACATCCTCTATGGACCTGCAACCGTCGACCCTGCCCAGCTCGCCGCGCTTGATAAGCTGCGCAAGCAAACCGACGGCGCCCGCGACAAGATGAACGCGCTGCGCAAGGAGCTGCCCGGCTCCTTCGATGATGGCAACACCATCGGCAGCAACATCGATGCCATCAATTCGAAATTCACCGCGCTACGCGACGCCATCGACAAGGCGATCGCGGGACCTGCGGATGCTCGCAAGGATGCAGCCAGGAAGGTTGTTGCGGACAATGCCGTGCTCAACGCCGGCGTCACTGCGCTGCTCAATGAGCAGGTGCGCCGCATGGCGATCCTCAATGGCGATGCCTACCGCCAGTCCAACTACGCGAACGTCGCCATGACGCTGCGCGACATCGGCGGCCTCAATGCGAGCGTGCACAAGAACCTGGTCGGCGGCAAGAAAGTGGGTACCGATGCCGAGAAGGCCGATGTCGCCCGCATGCAGGGCCGCAGCGACCAGATCGCGATGTCGCTGATGGAATTGCGCGGCAATCCCGCAACCCCGGCCAATGTCGGCGCTGCCCTCGAGACGATGAACGCGCGCTATGTCGAGGAGTTCGGTCGCGAGCTCAAGCTGGTCAAGGACGGCGCCATCAGCGGCAAGTATGAACACGACGTTGACGCCTACTACGCGGCGTCGCAAAGGGCCTCGGCTCGATCATCGGAGTCCGCGACGCGCTCTACGACAACGCCGAGCATATCCTCACCGGTGCCTCCGCCGCCGCTCGCACCAGCTTCACCGTCGCACTCGCCGGCCTCCTTGCCGTGCTGATCGCCAGCGCCGGCCTGATCGTGATGGTTCGCCGCCGCGTCTGCGCTCCGATCGTCAGCCTGACGACCCGGATGTCGCGGCTTGCCGACGGCGACGTCGCCGAAGAGATCCCGGGCGCCGAGCGCTCCGACGAGATCGGGGCGATGGCTGCCGCCGTGAAGGTGTTCAAGGACAACATGATCCGGGCCGACCGGCTCGCGGCGGAGAAGCAGGCCGAGAACGACGGCAAGATGCGCCGCGCCCAGGCGCTCGACGGCCTCACCCGCGCGTTCGAGGCCAAGGTCACCGAACTGGTCGGCGGCCTGTCCCGCGCCTCCTCCACCATGGAGAGCACGGCGCAGTCGATGACCTCGACGGCGGCACAGACCAACAGCCAGGCCGCGATCGTTGCCGCCGCCTCGCAGCAGACCTCGACCAACGTGCAGACGGTCGCCAGCGCGACCGAAGAACTGACCTCCTCGATCTCGGAGATCGGCCGTCAGGTCGCGCAAAGCACCGAAATCGCGGCCCGTGCCGTCGACAATGCCCGCCGCACCGGCGACACCGCGCGCGCCCTCGCCGAGGGCGCGCAGAAGATCGGCGACGTCGTCACGCTGATCCAGAGCATCGCCGAGCAGACCAATCTGCTCGCCTTGAACGCGACTATCGAAGCCGCTCGCGCCGGCGAAGCCGGCCGGGGCTTTGCCGTAGTGGCGTCCGAAGTGAAGTCGCTCGCAGGCCAGACCGCCAAGGCCACCACCGAAATCTCCGAGCAGATCACGGCGATCCAGGCCGCGAGCGACGAGACTGTGACCGCAATCCGCAACGTCGCCGACGTCATCGCCGAGATCGACCAGATCGGCACCGCCATTGCGGCTGCAATCGAGGAACAAGGCTCGGCGACCAAGGAGATTTCCCGCAGCGTCCAGGAGGCCGCCCGCGGCACCCAGGAGGTCAACACCAACATATCGGGCGTACAGCGCGCCGCCGACGATACCGGTGCGGCCGCCCGCGAGGTGCTGGGCGCAGCCGAGCAGCTCTCGACGCAGTCACGCGATCTCGCCGGCCAGTTCGACCGCTTCCTCGGCGAGGTCCGGGCGGCGTAACGAGATTCTTCGTAGCCCGGATGGAGCGAAGCGAAATCCGGGAAAGCTTCACCGCGGATGCACCGCCCCGGATTGCGCTTCGCTCCATCCGGGCTACAGGACCGTACTCCGGGCAACGAAAATCAATACGGCGGCGCCTTGCGCGCCCGCTGCGCCTTCGCGGCCTCGATCCACCACGAGAGATCATCGGCAAAGCGCGGGAACGACCGCTCCAGTGCCTTGCCGCCCTCGCCGATCGGCTCGCTCTCGGCCGAGAGCGTCTGCGCGATCGGACCGACGCCGATCGTGCTCGACACCACCACCATGCCCATCTCCGACAGCGTGCCGTGCCAGGCGGTGGACGCGCGCGCGCCTGACAGGCGGCCGGCGGAATAGCTCACGATCGCGGCGGGGCGCCAGAACCACTCTTCGAGAAAATGGTCGGTGAGGTTCTTCAGGCCGGGCTGAATGCCCCAATTGTATTCCCCGGTGACGAAGACGAAACCGTCGGCACCGCGGATCTGCCCGGCGAGTTTCTCCAGCGCCTCCGGCGCGGCGCCCTTGGGATATTCCTTGTACATGCGGTCGAGCATCGGCAGGCCGATGGCCTTGGCGTCGATGAACTCGACGTCCTCGCCGCGGGCGCGCAGGCGATCGATGACGAAATTCGCAAGGCGGATGCCCATGCGGTCGGACCGGTAGGAACCGTAGAGGACGAGGATGCGATTGCTCATGCCGTGCAGCCTAGCACAAGACGACGCGGCCCGCCCAGCGGTGTGCCGCGCTATCGTCGCCGGCCATGTTCCAAGGTCTGCGACGGCGCCTCGCCGAACTGGTCGCGATAACTTCTGGAGAAATCGCTGAGATGCCAGAAGCCGAAGGTCAGCGCCACGGCCTTGACGCTGTCGGCGCCGGCCAACAGCCGCTTGCGGACCAGCCACAGCCGGCGCAGACGCAGATAGCGATGCAGGCTCATACCGTGATAGCGACGCACGACATCATGCATGGTGCGGACGGACAGGCCGAGCTTGCGCGCGATCTCCTCGCTGTAAATCGGCTGCGAGAGATCCTCGGACAGAAGAGCGCGGATGTCCTGGAATATCCGGAAGCTCCGCTCGTCATTGGGGCGCAGGGTCCATCGTGCCGGAACGACGCCGTGGAAGGCCTCGTCGACGGCCCCGAGCAGGCTTTCCTTCATGGCCGCAGCCTTCAACGGCACGTCCAATGGGTCGATCGGCTCCGATGCCGCCGCCAGCACCTCCCGAACCACGCTGCGGAGACGGTTCAAGCCGGCGGCGGTCGTCTCGAAGATCTTGAAGCTGAGGGCAGCTCGCGGCCAGCCGCGATCCGTCACCTCCGGCCTGAAGACCACCGAGGCGATCTGCCGCTGGACTTCCTCGATCGTCGTGTAAGCCGCGCCGCCGCTCCCGACGACGACGACCGGACTGGCTCGCTGCGCGCCGTTGAACCGGACGGGGACATCGAGATCGTCCATCATGAACCCGATTGCCGTGCAATTCTCGACAAGCTGAGCGTCAACCAACCGGGGAAACGCCCGGGTCAAGTTCACGTCGCAGCCGGGCAATGACAGAATGACCTGCTCAGCCGAAATCTCCCGTACGAAAGGCGTGAACTCGAAATCGAGGCCACGTATGGCGTATCGAAATTCATCGACATCCGAGAAGCGAAATATTTTGGGCGCCAGCGCTGGCGCATGATCAGTGCTGTTCATGACAAATGAAAAACCGCGGCGGGAAACGACGCGCGTGCGGCAATATGCCGATCTCAATTCCCCCTTTCGGCTTCGCGTTAGACCGAAAGACTCAAATCCTGCTCGTCGAAACAGTTGGCGAGGGTCGAGGGCAAAGGACAAGCAGCGGATCGTGTCCTGCCAGATTTCGATACCGTTTTCAGTGCACTAAACGGTGCGCCAATACCTGGCGGACTGAAGTATAAAATCCAAATTAACGCCTGTGGTGCGCAATGACGGTCGTTAGACAGTCGAAATTCATTTTGAGTACAGGCCCCTGCCATGATGGCAAATTTGCCTGCTGATGTCCTGATTGAGTTGGAGGAAGCGGTCGCAACGTGTCCCTTGGACCGCTGCACGCGCATCCTCTCCGGCATTGTGCAGTTGCTCACTGGCAACCGCGATAGATCCCAGGAATTGCTTGCCGGTGTCGTCGATGGCGTCCTGCTGCGATTGACGGGGCGGGTCGAGCCAAGTGCGCTGGTTCAGCTCGGCAGGACGCTCGCTGAACTCAAGGTCGCACCGCCCAAGACATTGCGGCGTCTCGCCTCGCACGACGACCCGGAAGTGGCAAGTGCTGTTCTGCGGAAGTCGCAGGCACTCTCCGCAGCCGATCTGGCCGCGGTCGCGGCCTCGTGCAGCGAGCGGCATCAACTCGCGATCGGGGCCCGCACCTGCATCGAGCCGGCCGTGAGCGAAGCGCTGATCGAGAGTGGCACCAACGCCGTCTGCCTTGCACTGATCAAGAACCCGGGAACCAGATTCTCCGAGGCGGCCTACGCCGCGCTGATCGCCAGGGCCGACGGGGATGGCGAGATTGCCAAAGCACTGGTGCTGCGGCCCGGAACGCCCGACCTGGTCGTGCGGAAGCTGCTCTCCGCCTCACCCGGCCAGACGACGCCGGCCAAAGCGACCGCATCGGCGGTGCCACCGGCACCGCTTCCTCCCAAGCCGCCCTCCCCGGCCGCCTATGCGAGCGCACGGCCGGAGATCGTCGCGCTCAGCCGCGTCGGCAAGCTCAACGATTCCACGGTGAACCGCTTCGCGATCCGCGGCGAGACCGCCAATTTGTTCACGGCGCTGTCGGTGCTGTCAGGAGCCCCGATCGAAATCGTCGAGCACGTCATGATCGACGACGATTGCGAGGGCCTGGTGATGGCCTGCCGGGCCTCGCGACTGAACTGGGCGACCACGCTCGCGATCCTGAGCAACCGCAGCGGCGCCCGTCTTTCCTTTGCCGAGCGCGAACGCGCGCAGCAGATCTTCGAGACACTGCTTCTGTCGACCAGCCAATGGACAGTGCGCTGGGGGAAATCGCAGCAAGCGCGAACACAAGCGATCGGGGACATCGCGGCGCCAAAATGGGGGTTAACTGATGAAGTTCGACGGTCGCAAGGCGCTTCGCGTGCGGATGGATCACAAGCAGTCCGTCAATCTGATGGGCTCGGACGGCACCTGGCGCCGCAGCTGCGTGCTGCTCGACGTCTCGCAGAGCGGCGCCAAGATCGAGGTCGAAGGCACGCTCGACGTGCTCCAGGCCAAGGAATTCTTCATGCTGCTGTCCTCGACCGGGCTCGCTTACCGGCGCTGCGAGTTGGTCTGGATCGACGGCACCATGGCCGGCGTTCATTTCATCAACGCGGACAAGAAGAAGCCAAAGGCTCACGCTGAGAGCGCGGCCCAGAGCAAGTAGTCCCTGTCATTCCATCCAACGAGTTGAACTCGGTAAAGTCAAAATCCAGGTCAGACCGTGCAGAACGCGCGAACCATGCAACACCCCGCCAATCGCGGCGGCGGAATCCGGGAGTGCGAAACGGCCCGCCCACTTGTGCAAGTGTTGGCGGACACGTCCGACAAGTTGTCGGGCGTCTGCTCGATCCTCGAAGAAAAGTTTATCGTTGCGGGCGAGCGGCTCGACGTCGGCGCCAAGCTGACGCAGGTGCCGTCGGCGATCGTCATCCGCGCGGAGCTGCGCGACGTCGACAACATCGCGGCCATCAAGAAGCGGGCCGGCACGCTGGCGAAGGCCAAGAAGCGCATCTTCCTTGTCGAACACAACTCTCACGCAACCGTTTCGCAAGCCTACGCGCTGGGCGCGACGCTTGTCCTGCCCGGGACAGTCAACCGGATCAGATTGCTGGCGTCGCTGGCCGATCCGGCGTCTGCCTCGTCGGGCGACGCATCCCAACCGGACAACGCCGTCGAGACCGCGGCAACAGCGATCGCGTCGATGTTCACGGCTGTGACCCTTGGCCAGCCCCTCGACGTCGATGGCACCAAGGGAGCCGGTCGTCAGATCGCCGATCGCATCACCGCGCATGGTCTATCGGAGTGGCTGACGACGGTGCGTCGCCACCACGAGGGAACCTACCAGCACTGCCTGCTCGTCACAGGCGTCGCGATCGACTTCGGCCTGAGTCTCGGCGTCGGACGGACAGATATGGAGCGCTTGTATACGGCGGCGATGTTCCACGACATCGGCAAGGCGCAGATTCCTCTCGCGATCCTCGACAAGCCCAGCCGGCTCGATGCTGACGAGCGCGCCATGATCGAGACCCACCCGGTCGCCGGCTACGATTTTCTCAAGAAGCACGACAAGATTTCCCCGGAGATCCTCGATGCCGTGCGCCATCATCACGAATACCTCGACGGCAGCGGCTATCCCGATGCGCTGTGCGGCGACAGCATCAACGATCTGGTCCGCATTCTCACCATCTCGGACATCTTCGCTGCGCTGATCGAGCACCGGCACTACAAGCCGACGATGCAACGAGCGGACGCTTACAACATCCTCTGCGGTATGACGGGGAAGCTGGAAAAACCGCTCGTGACTGCCTTCAAACAGGTCGCGCTCACTCGCTGAGTGATCTCCCCGTCTGGAATTTGGCCCTAATGCGTCGCCCGGAATTTTGCGCGGCGCGGCATCGACCGGCAGGCCAGGCCTTCCGCGAGCAGCTTCATGTCCTCGCGTCTGCCGCTGCGGACCAGCCTGCCGAACTCTTCGGGCGTGAAGGGAAGACTTGGATCATCATCGATCGTGTGCCGCAGTCGCGGACCGAACAATCGTCGAACCAGGCTAGCCAGCCGCCGCATGTCAATTCCCTCGCGCCAGCAACAAACCTTTCACTCTGCATATTGTTCCTCCCGCGCGACCGAGATTGCAAGAGGCTGCCACTCTCCCACACCAAAAATTTTCGCGGGAGAATGATCTGCTAGTCGGCAAAGCCGACATAGCGCACGAACTCGTCATTGCCCTCGCGATCCGAGCGCACCGCGTTCGCGGCGAAGCTGTCGTCGGGATAGCCCATCGCGACGCAGGTCATGATAACCTCGTCTTCCGGAATGTTGGCGACCTCGCGCACGATGTCGGAGCGCATGATGCCCTGTCCGTTGATGACGGAACCGAGACCGCGGTCCCAGGCGGCCAGCACGATTCCGTAGCAGAGCGCGCCGAGATCGAAATGGCACACCGCGCCGGGATCGAGCACGCGGTCATAGGTCAGCACCAGCGAGACCGGCGCGTCGAACTGACGGAAGCCGCGCAGCACCCAATCCTGCCGCATCGGCTTGTCGTCACGCGCAATCCCCATCGCGCCAAACAATTTCTTGGCGATGTCGACCTGCCTGTTGCGGTGGACGCCCTGGTACTCGCCATGGCTGATGATGTCGCGCTTGACCTTGGCGCCGCCCACCATCTCCTCCATGTTGCGGCGGCGCAGCTCCTCCAGCGGGCCGCCCGTGAGCACATGCACATGCCAGGGCTGGGTGTTCATCGACGACGGCGCGCGCTTGGCGCTCTCGATGATCGCCTCCACCACGTCGCGGGATATCTGCTGCTGCTTGAAACCGCGCACGCTGCGGCGCGACTGGACCAGCGTTTCGAATTCCACCTCAATATCTCCCCTGTTCAATCGACGACATGGCGACAGGCCGCCGGTTGCCGATGCGACGCGCAAAATCTATGCTAACCCGCAAGCAAGACCAAGAACCCCGGAGAGGACACAGCAATGCCCGCGCCGCTCGACCCCGTCATTGCCCAGATCATCCCGCTGCTGCCGCTGCGCGATCCCACCACTATGACGCCACAGAGCGCCCGCGATGCCTTGCGCGCACTGGCTGCTGCGCGCGCTGCCGTGCCGCCGCCGCCCGTCGACGCGGTCGCGGATATCAAGGTCAAGGGCGGCGCCGGACCGCTCGATGCGCGCGTCTACCGGGTCGGCACCACGCCCGCGCCGACCGTGGTGTTCTTCCATGGCGGCGGCTGGGTCGCGGGCGATCTCGAAACCCATGACCGGCAGGCGCGCAATCTTGCGATCGAGACCGGCGCCGTCGTCGTCTCCGTCGATTATCGCCGTCCACCGGAAACGCGCTTTCCCGGCGCCTTCGAGGACGCCTTCGCTGCCGCGCGCGACGTCTTCACCCGCGTCGCGGAATTTGGCGGCGATGCCAAACGGCTTGGAGTCGGCGGCGACAGCGCCGGCGGCAATCTTGCGGCCGCCACCGCGATCGCCTGCCGCGATGCCGGCATCAAGCTCGCCGCGCAACTGCTGGTGTATCCCGTGACCGACGTGGTCGGCAGCTACGCGGATGCCGCCGAGAACGCGCGCTTTCCATCGCGCAGCGAGAATGCCGACGGCTACTTCCTGTCACGCGCGGTGATGGAGTGGTTTTCCGGCCATTATCTCGCCGATCCCGCTCATGCCGCCGATTGGCGCGTCTCGCCGCTCCGCGCCGCATCGCTCAACGGCGTCGCGCCTGCGATCGTGACCACCGCCTGGTTCGATCCCCTGCGCGACGAAGGCGCCGCCTATGCGAAGGCGCTGGAGGCGGCCGGCGTGCAGGTCAAGCATCACGAAGGCGCCGGCCTGATCCACGGCTATTTCGGCCTTGGCGAGGCCTCCGAGGTGGCGCGCGCCGAGGCGCAGCGCGCGCGGGCCGATTTCAAGGCGTTGCTGGCGCGCGGACTCTGAACCGCGGCTGAATAGAAAACTCTGCGATCGGCCCGATGGTGGATCGCGATCCTGCTTGATTGCGCCACGATTCGCGGCTCCTATCCGCTGGCAAATTTTTCTCCAAGGAGACACCCATGATGAAGCGGATTTTTCTCGCAGCGATCGTCGCCACCTTTGCGGCGGGCTCGGCCCTCGCTGATGACACCTGCGCGAGCAAGGCCGTCAGCAAGGACGGCAAGCCGCTCGCCGGCGCGGCCAAGACGTCGTTCATGAAGAAGTGCAAGGAAGACGCCTGCACGCCCAAGGCCGTCAGCGCCGACGGCAAGCCGCTCGCGGGCGCCGCCAAGAACAGCTTCATGAAGAAGTGCGAAATGGGCGCGTAAGCGTCCGTACAGATCTTCAGGACTCTTCGAAAGACGTCGGGCTCGATCGAGACCGTATCGAGCCCGATTTGCTGTTTCTCTTCTCCGATTTAGCCGCTTCGATGCCTTTGCGACTTCAGCTTCCTGCGCCGGCGCAGGGATCGCGACTGGCGAGTATCCCGACTTGATCACCACAAGTTCGCAAACCACACAGGCGGCTGTACTCACGACCGCGACGATGATTTGCTTTGCGGCGAACTCACTGCTTTGCCGTCTTGCGCTCGGACCCGGATTGATCGATCCCGCGAGCTTTACGACCGTGCGGGTGCTTGCGGCGGTCGCAATTCTCGCGCTGGTGGTCTGGCAACGCTACGGGCATCTGCCGTCATTTGCCTATGCCAAGGTCAGGTCGGTGGCCGCTCTGTTCGTCTACCTGATCTGCTTCTCGTTCGCCTATGTCCGATTGCCGGCAGGCACAGGCGCGCTGATCCTGTTCACGGCCGTGCAGCTCACCATGTTCTGTGTTGCGCTGCGGGAGGGAGAGCGGTTCTCGGCAGCCGGCTGGACCGGGCTTTCGATCGCAGGTCTCGGCCTCATCTACCTGGTGCTGCCGGGTGTCAGCGCGCCCGATCCCGTCGGCGCGGTCCTGATCGCCATGTCGGGAATCGCCTGGGGCGTGTTCTCGCTATCGGCGCGGGGCGTCGACCATCCGATCGAGGCCAACGCCATCAATTTCCTCTGCTGTCTTCCGCTTGCCGGCGCGGTAAACCTCTCGCAGCTCTCCGATCTCCATGTCACGCCGACCGGGCTCGCCTACGCCATCGCATCGGGTGCGGTGGCCTCGGGGCTCGGCTATGTCATGTGGTACGTCACGCTACGATACCTGACCGCGGCCCGCGCGGCCTCCGTCCAGCTTTCCGTCCCCGCCATCGCCGCGATCGGCGGCGCGCTGTTCCTGGCCGAGCCGGTCACGCTCCGCTTGCTGCTCGCCTCCCCGCGATCCTCGGCGGCATCGCTTTGGTGCTCGCGCAGCGCAGCAAGCGTTGACGTGGATGTTCGCGCTTCAATGCCGCTTGAACCGGTAGTCGAACGCCCCGTCCAGCGGCTTGATCAGCCCGACCGTCGGCGCCGGAAAATGGATCGGCAGGATCAGCGTGTCGGTATCCGCCACCGAGGCGAAGAACTTCCGCCGCGACACCGCCGACTGCTTTGCGTCCCAATCCGGTTTCGCTGACCAGTCCGGCTCGCGGCACTGGATCTGGTGATGCATGAGGTCGCCCGCGACCACCGCGCGCTGGCCGTTCGAAAAGATGTTCACGCAGCAATGGCACGGCGAATGTCCCGGCGTCGGCGTCAGCGTCACGGTGTCGTCGAGCGCGTAATCATCGTCGACCAGCAGCGCCTGCCCCGCCTCGACGATCGGCAGGCAATTGTCGCGAAACACGGTCCCGGGTGGGTTATTGCCCTTGGCGTTCTCAGCCTCCCAGGCCGCGTATTCGCCCTTGTGGAAGACGTATTTCGCGTTCGGAAACGTCGGCACCCAGCGGCCGTCGCGCAAGCTCGTGTTCCAGCCGGTGTGGTCGATGTGCAGATGGGTGCAGAACACATAGTCGATCTGCTCGAACGAGATGCCGAGCGCGAACAGCTCGTTGCGCCAGCGCTCCTTGCCGGGAAAGTCGAACGGCGGCGGATGGCCCTTGTGCTCGCCGGTGCAGGTGTCAACCAGAATGGTGTAGCGCGGCGTGCGCACCACGAAGGTCTGATACGTGATCACCATCATGCCGCGCGCGGCATCGAACACCTCCGGCTCCATCGTCGGCAGATGGCGCTTGAACACGCCCTCGTCATAAGCCGGGAAAAATCCTGCGGCCGCCGCCACGGCCCCGCACGCTCGATCACCGCATCGATGGTGATGTCGCCGATCCGCAGTTGCTTCATGGTTGTTTCGCTCCCTTTTTGGGGAGCGTAGCGAGGGCGCTCGACACGCGCAAGCAAGCGTTCTCGTTGCAAATTTCTCGATCTGGCTGTAGCCCGGATGAAGCGTAGCGCAATCCGGGAAGGTGCCAGTGTGGTTCGCTATCGACGCAGCGTTGTCCCTGGCGGGACCTTCTTTTTCACCGCGACACTGTATGATCGAAGATCATCTGCGCTGGTCGAACACGTCGAAAAGCTGCGCGGCGCATTTCGCGCGACGCGCCTCGAAAGCCCATTCACTATCGATGCAATCGTGATCCTGCCCGAACATTTGCATGTAATCATGACCCTGCCAGAGGATGACTCAGACTTCTCGGGTCGATGGAAGCGGATCAAGAGCCTGTTCACTCATCGCGTGGTCGCTTCGGGCACACCGGTCCCCCACAATCATCGCGGTGAGTTCGCTCTCTGGCAGCGACGATTCTGGGAGCACACCATTCGCGACGAAACCGATTTCGAACGCTGCGCCGACTACATCCATTTCAACCCCGTCAAGCACGGTCTCGTCGCATCGCCGATCGACTGGCCGTACTCATCGCTGCACCGCTACGTTCGCGCGGGCATACTGCCCGCTGATTGGGGCGGCGCCGGCGAGATCAACGGCAAATTTGGCGAACGCGGAGAGTGATTCCCGGATTACGCTTCGCTCCATCCGGGCTACGGATTTCCATTACGAACGCAACCCCGGCGCTTCCTGCCCGGTCCGCGCGACATATTCGGTGTAGCCGCCGCCGAACTGGTGGATACCGTCCGGCGTCAGTTCCAGCACCCGGTTCGACAGCGTCGCCAGGAAGTGGCGATCATGCGAGACGAACAGCATGGTGCCCTCGAAATCCGCCAGCGCCGCGATCAACATTTCCTTGGTGGCGAGGTCGAGATGGTTGGTCGGCTCGTCCAGCACCAGGAAGTTCGGCGGATCGAACAGCATCTTCGCCATCACCAGACGCGCCTTCTCGCCACCCGAGAGCACGCGGCAGCGCTTCTCGACGTCGTCGCCGGAGAAGCCGAAGCAGCCGGCGAGCGCGCGCAAGGAGCCCTGCCCCGCGGTCGGAAACGCGTATTCGAGCGACTCGAACACCGTCTGCTCGCCGTCGAGCAGGTCCATCGCGTGCTGGGCGAAATAGCCCATCTTGACGCTGCCGCCGACCGCCACGGTGCCCTGATCCGGGTCGCTCGCACCGGCAATGAGCTTGAGCAGCGTCGATTTGCCGGCGCCGTTGACGCCCATCACCGCCCAGCGCTCCCTGCGGCGGATCATGAAATCGAGCCCGTCATAGATGCGCTTGCTGCCGTAACCCTTGTAGACGCTCTTGAGCGCGACGACGTCCTCGCCGGAGCGCGGCGCCGGCGGGAAGTCGAACGCCACCGTCTGGCGGCGGCGCGGCGGCTCGACCCGCTCGATCTTGTCGAGCTTCTTCACCCGGCTCTGCACCTGGGCTGCGTGCGAGGCGCGCGCCTTGAAGCGCTCGATGAACTTGATCTCCTTGGCGAGCATGGCCTGCTGACGCTCGAACTGCGCCTGCTGCTGCTTCTCGTTCTGCGCGCGCTGCTGCTCGTAGAACTCGTAATCGCCGGTGTAGGTCGTGAGCGAGCCGCTATCGATCTCGATCACCTTGGAGATCACGCGGTTGATGAACTCGCGGTCATGCGAGGTCATCAGCAGCGTGCCCTCGTAGTCGTGCAGGAACTTCTCGAGCCAGATCAGGCTTTCGAGATCGAGATGGTTGCTCGGCTCGTCGAGCAGCATGACATCGGGCCGCATCAGCAGAATGCGCGCCAGCGCCACCCTCATCTTCCAGCCGCCGGAGAGCTTGCCGACATCGCCGTCCATCATCTCCTGGCTGAACCCGAGGCCCGACAGCGCCTCGCGCGCCCGGCCGTCGAGCGCATAGCCGTCGAGCTCCTCGAACGCGTGCTGGACCTCGCCATAGCGCGCGATGATCTCGTCCATCTGGTCGGCCTTGTCAGGGTCGGCCATCGCGGTCTCGAGTGCGTGCAGCTCGGCCGCCACCGCACTCACAGGCCCCGCCCCGTCCATGACCTCGGCCACGGCGCTGCGCCCGCTCATCTCGCCCACGTCCTGGTTGAAATAGCCGATGGTGATGCCGCGATCGGTCGAGACCTGCCCCTCGTCGGGCAGTTCCTCACCGGCGATCATCCGGAACAGCGTGGTCTTGCCCGCGCCGTTCGGGCCGACCAGCCCGATCTTCTCGCCCTTGTTGAGGGCGGCGGAGGCTTCGATGAACAGGATCTGGTGGCCGGCTTGCTTGCTGACGTTGTCGAGGCGGATCATGGGGTCTTTTCAAGGGGATTTTTGCGTTGCAGCGTCATAGGCCATGCGGGCCCTCAGGGGAAGCCCGGCGGGGTCCATCGGCGTGGACCATGGCGCAACTTCGAGGCCGTAGGGTTCGCGGCCTTGGAATGGGTGGACTGGTCAAACAACCGGCGGCTCTCGAGCCCATCGGCAACATCCCGCCGGCCGAAGCCGGGCAACGCTACAACGCCATGCTGGAACAACCCGCCATGGCGGCAGAACTTAAACCAGATGGCCTCCGGCAAACCCGCGGCGGTTCATTCCGACCTCAGACGGACTCTCAGAGAGCTGCACGCAGTAAACCCTCAAATTCTTCCGCAGACGCTTTTCGCGGAGCCGTGGCATTCGAGTGGTCGGCCAACGCTCGGACAACTGTTTGAGGAATATGCCGAGCCTCGAAACCCATCTGGCCGAGCGTTACCGGTAGCTTTAACGATTGGACGAGATCGGACACCGCTGTGGCGAGGTCGGATTCGCGTGAAATGCAAAATATCTCTCTCAGCTTCTCGTATTTAGTCCCGACGCTTTGCGCGTTGAAGCGCAGAATGTGCGGCAGGAACACGCCGTTCAGCATGCCATGATGCAGTGTCGGCGAGCGTAGCGCGCCGGCGGCATGGGAAAGCGAGTGCACGGCGCCGAGCCCCTTCTGAAACGTGAGCCCACCTTCGAGCGCCGCCATCATCATCTCCCAACGCGCCTCGCGGTCGGCGCCATTTGTGACGGCACGTTCGATAAAGTGCCATGCACGCTGGGCACCGTCGAGCGCGATCGCTTCCGCCGGCGGGTTGACCAACGGCGACAGGAACGTTTCGATGCAATGCGTTAGCGCGTCGATGCCAGTTGCCGCCGTCAACAATGGCGGCAGTCCGAACGTGAGTTCAGGATCGCAGATCGCCCTTTTGGGTATCAAATATGGACTGATCAACGCCAGCTTTGAGCCATTGGTCAGATTGATCAGAGCCCCGCGGCCGACCTCGCTGCCGGTCCCCGCAGTCGTCGGGATAGCGATCACAGGCGCGACCTTCGCGGTGATCTTGCCGACACCGCCACGGATCGCCGCGTAATGCTCCAATGGCCCTTGGTGGGTCGCGGCCAAAGCTACGCCTTTGGCAAGGTCGATAGGCGAGCCGCCGCCGAGAGCAATGACGCCGTCGCAGCCGCCGTCGCGGTAGGCGACAACGCCTTCACGTACTGCTTCCTCCGTCGGATTCGGCGGAGTGCCGGCGAAAACCGAAACGGTTGTCGGATCGAGGTGGGTCAGCACCTGCGCCGCTATGCCGGCGGCCTGTACGCCGGCGTCAGTGACAACCAGCGGCCGACGAATTCCGAGAGCCTCCAATTCACTCGGCAAGCTCTTGATCGCGCCGAAGTCGAATATCGTCGTCGTCAGATAGCCAATGGTCGACACGGTTGTCTCCTCCCAATCGAAGACGAATTTGCTGCGCTGCCGAAACGTTTTTATTCATCGGATATTTAACATCGGATGATTGCGACGGCAATAAAGTCGGTGTATGGCTCTAACGTGCCAGCAGGCCTTAGAGCCGCGGTCGGGGAGTGAGCAGTCGTTGAGCGCCAAGCGCATCAAATCCGCCGAGAAGCGTTTGAAGCCAGGCCGCATCAACGCGGTTCTAACGACACTCGGCCGCGAGATCGCCCAGGAGATCATCCCGGCTGGAGCGGTACTGCCGCCCGAGAACGAGCTCGAAGCGCGGTTCGGAGTCGGCCGCGGAGTCATCCGTGAAGCAATCAAAATGCTTTCAGGAAAAGGGCTCGTCAGCGTACGGCCGCGCCATGGCACTCACGTATTACCGCGTCGCGATTGGAGCCTGCTCGATCGCGACGTCCTGAACTGGCTGGTCGGTCCGGATAAACCCGACCGCGAATTGCTGTTGGCTATTCAGGAAGTCCGCTCGATCATCGAGCCCGCTGCTGCCGCGCTGGCTGCGACGCGCGCCACCAAGCAGGACCGGCAACGCATCAATGCGGCGCTGGCAGCGATGGAAGCGTCGAACGATCAGGCTTCCGCAACGGCTGCAGACAAGGCATTTCACCTCGCCATTCTCGACGCCACGCACAATCCGGTGCTGCAGGGCTTTCGCGGCGCGATCGACACGATCCTGAGCGCGGTCTTTGTCGTCGCCGTCGACAGCATCGCTGGCTGGTTCGATGAGAATGTTGCCAACCACGCTGCCACTGCCCGCGCCATTGATGATGGTGATGAAAAAAGGGCTCGTCATGCCATGGAGCAAGTCCTCGGTTACACCCACTCCAAGCTAGCGAGAAAAAATGCCGGTGCGGTGCGGCGAGCCGCGCGGACGAGCGGCACCCGCAGCCCAAGGAAAGCGTGATGCTGCACAGGCTCTCATCCGCACTTTGGTTCGGCGCTCCCTTTATGGTGCTTATCGTTCTATGGGCTGTTTTCATCCCGTACTTCGACGTCAATCCTCGGCTGTTTCCTCATCTCTCCTCTGTGGTCGAGGCCGGGATTGAGGGAATTCAAGATGGCACCCTCGTTCAGCACATCGGAGCGAGCCTGCTGCGCGTCGCCGTCGGAACAGTGCTCGCACTATTGATCGCCATTCCATTGGGCGTTGCGATGGGCGTCAGTCCTGTTGTCTCCGGTTTCCTGACACCCTTGTTCAGGTTTTTCTCGGTGCTTGCCGGCATCGCCTGGATCCCAATTGCGACGCTTTGGTTTGGTTACGGCTTCGGCGCCATCACCTTTGTCATCTTCAATGCCGTGTTTTTCATCGTGACGTACAATACCCTGCTCGGCGTATCGACCATTCCCATTCATGTCCGCAATGCGGCCGCATCGCTCGGCGCGGGGCCATGGGCGATGCTGACTGAAGTGCTGCTGCCGGGCGCGCTTCCCAACATCGTCACCGGCATTCGCACGGGGTTGGGCTTTGCCTGGCGCGGACTTATCGCAGCAGAGATGATCGCTACCAACGTTGGCCTTGGTTACATGCTGTTTGTAGCCCGCGACTTCTATCGGACTGAAGTGATCGTGCTTGGCATGATTGTCATTGGCGTGCTTTGGCTGCTACTCGACCGGCTGGTCCTGGCACCAATCGAGCGCGCCACCATTGAACGCTGGGGCATGGTGCGGCGCGCATGAAACAGTTCCTTCTCAAGTGTTGGAGCCACTGCGTGCGCCTGACGGCGCGCTGGCCGTCGATCGGTTCCATCGCGCCTTTCATTCCGGTGATCGCGGCCTGGTGGATTGTCACAGAGCTGCAAATATTTCCCCGCGCGTTCCTGCCGGGACCAGCGGAGGTGGTGCGCTCGTTCGGATCGCTCGTTTATACGGGGATCCTGCCGGCGTACCTGCAGGACAGCCTGGTGCGCTTGGCCGTTGGCACGTTCTGGGGCATCGCACTCGGCATTCCTCTCGGAATCCTGGTGGGCCTTAGCCAGAGCGCGCGCACGGCGCTGTGGCCGCTGCTACTGTTCTTTCAGGCCATTGGCGATATTGCGTGGCTGCCGATCCTGGTCATCTGGTTCGGGTATGGCCTCACGACCATTACCGTCGTCATCGTCTACACGGTCATCTTCCCAGTGGTTTTGAACACGGTGCTGGGTGTGCGCTCGACCCCCATCACGTTGCATCGCGCTGCCCAAAGTCTTGGCGCCTCGCGCATTCGCATATTGTGGGAAGTGGTGTTGCCGGGAGCGCTGCCCAACATCGTAACCGGTCTGCGCAACGGACTCGGCTATGGCTGGCGCGCTCTGATTGCAACCGAAATCATCGTCGGCACCAGCGGTATCGGATTTCTCATGTTCGACGCGCGCCGATCCGGATCGGTCGTCGAGATCCTGCTCGGCATGATCATCCTGGGAATTCTCTGGTACATCGTCGATAGCTGGATACTGGCACCGATCGAGCGGGCTACAGGACAGCGGTGGGGACTGGTGACGCGATGAAGGATCTGACTATCCGCAATCTGTCGAAGACGTATTTCGACCCCTATGCCGGGACCAACGTCACCGCAGTGCATGATGTGTCATTGAAGGTGGAACAGGGAGAGTTCGTCTGCATCGTCGGGCCTTCGGGCTGCGGCAAGACGACGATCCTCAACATGATCGCGGGCTTCATTCCGCACACAGGCGGTGAGATCCTGGTTGGCGGCCGTCCGGTCAAGGGACCGGGGCCCGACCGCGGCGTGGTTTTCCAGTCTTTTGCCCTATTCCCGTGGCGAACCGTGCTCGAGAACGTTGCCTTCGGTCCGAAGATGCGCGGCGTCCGCAAGGTCGAGCGCGAGAAGATCGCGCATGAATATCTGGAGCTCGTAAAGCTGACCGAGGCGGCCGGGCGCTATCCCGCCGAATTGTCGGGCGGCATGCAGCAGCGTGTCGGCGTGGTGCGTGCGCTGGCGAACGAGCCGGACGTGCTGCTGATGGATGAGCCGTTCGCGAGCGTCGACGCCCAGACCCGAATGACGCTCCAGGAAGAACTGACGCGGATCTGGCAGGAGAAGCGTCCGACGGTCATCTTCATAACGCATGACGTCGCTGAAGCCGTTTTTCTCGGCAACCGGGTGGTCGCGCTGTCGAAGGGACGTGTGCTCGATGACATCCCCGTGGACTTGCCACGGCCGCGATCATGGGACGCGCTCAACGACGATGCGCGGTTCAAGGAATTGTCGGGACGCGTCCTTCAACTCGTGCGGTCGGCGTGAGTCATGTTGAAAGATGCCCTTCGATCGCGAAAGGCGCACATCCTCATGGCTGTGGCGGCTGGCTATCTGGCTTGGCAGCTTTGGCTGACGATCGCCTCACCGCACAAGATCGCGAACTTCGCCGGCGGCTCGGACAAGGTGAATATCCTCGTCGTGCTGCCGTTCGAACCTGAACGTTTCCACGTTCAGCTAATGCAGACGTACGGCCGGGTATCCGGAACACAAGAAAAATCAATTGAAGTTCGAGGAGTGAAACGCGCGGACTTGACGACCGTCGCCCGGCCTTACTGGGTTACGCGCATCGAGCCGCTTCAACCAGGGGGATGACCCGAATGCGACGACTTGCGATGCTGCTCTGCGCCTTGTTGCTGCTGCCGTCACTGGCAATGGCGCAAGCCAAGGATCCCATAAAACTCAAGGTCGGCATGGTGGCCGCGGTGGACATGCTGGCGCTGCCGATTGCGCTGGAGCGCGGCTTCTTCGAAAAGTACGGGCTCGACGTGACAATCGCCCGCCCATACGCAACCGGCGTCGATGCGCTCAATGCCTTGCAGGCAGGTGAAACCGACATGGTGCAAGCCGGCGTGCCGGCCATCGGTGCCATTCTGCGCAACATGGACCTGGTGTTCTTCGGCAACTTCAGTGGCAACGCCACAAAGCTTGGATCCGATGCCACGCTCGCCCTCATTGCCAACGGTGACTCCGGGATCGGCAAAGGCGATCTGAAAAGTCTCAAGGGCAAAAAAATAGCAACCTCATTCGGCACGATCAACCATCTCTACATTCTCGGCCTGCTCGAGAAGGCCGGCCTCGCGCCGACCGACGTGACGCCGATCAATACGCCGCCGCCGGAGATGAGCGTGGCGTTGCTTGCCAAGGGCGTTGACGCATTCGTGTGCTGGGATCCGGCACCGGTGATTGCCATGAAGGATGTGCCGGGCGCCGTCGAGGTCATCCGCGGCGGCGATGTCATCTCCTATCTCGGCTTCAATATCGCGCTGCGGCCCTGGGTGGAGAAGAACGGGGCGACGGTCGAGAAATTCCTGGCAGCCGTGTCGGAGGCCGACCAGTGGATGCGAAAAAATCCCAAGCAGGCCGCCGCGATCGGCACGCGCTGGATTCCAGGGTTGAAGCTCGACGTGGCGGAGACCGCGATGCAGTACAACGTCCAGCAGGTAGACCGCCGCATTTCCGCCCACAACTATCGCGCGCTGTGGAAGGCGCAGGATACGCTGCAACGGCTTGGCGTGATCAAGTCGGTGTTCGACGTGAACAAACACATCGAGCCCAAATTCATCCTCAACGTGATGAATACCTATCCGGACCTGTTTTCTGATCTGCAGCCCATTCCGGCAGACGTGGCAATCAAACCGGGCTTCGTGTTCAAGCCCTGAAGCTAGGTGTTGCCGCGCGCCCTGAGGCTGGTGCGCGGCAACAAACTTCCTGGTCACACACCAAGTATGCGCTTTTCAGAGTGCATAGTTTCATAACCGCTCTGTGCGCAAATCGCGACGGGGGATTTTTGCGTTGCAGCGTCATAGGCCACGCCAGGCGTGAAGGGAAGCTTGGCGGGGCACGGAATCCGCCCCGTAAGCCGCCCACGCGAAACAGGAAAGGCGCGAGCTGAACCTCACAAAGACGACGTCACCGAATGGCGGTTGCGCTCTTCATCAGCGCCACCAGCTGACTTTGCTGACCGGTGCCGGTCTTGCGAAATATCTGCTCGAGATAAGAGCGCGCGGTCGCAAACTTGATGCCGCTCTGTTCTGCCGCGACCTTGAGCGTCAGTCCGGCGGACAGGCTCACGGCAAGCTTGGCCTCTGCAGGCGTCAGGTCGAACAAGCCCGACAGCAGGCTGGGTGCAGGAACCAGCGCACTTGGCCTGGCCGGCGTGAAGACCAGAATGGAATCCCCGCCGGAAAAGACGTCCCGGGCGGAGCGCAGCAGAGGTATCACGTGCAGAACGCCTGGTTCGGTATCACCGGTGCCGGCAATCGGGATCGAGCGCACCGCGGCATCGGGCTCGCGGACCGCGGCCTGCAGCAGCTCGTTTGCCCGCCCCTGCGCAACGGTGACGCGGTCGCCGACGCCGATGTTGAGGAGATCGGAATGCTGAAGGAACGATCGATTGGTCGCGATCGCCTTTCCGTTGACGCACACCGTGGCGGCGAGCCCGAGCGTATCGAGGGCCGCGACCGTGCCCCTTGCCCGCTCGATGCCCAGTCGCGCGGCGATCAGCCCGGCTCGCGCCAGATGCGGACGCAGCGCGTTGAGACGCGCGATCTCCTCAGGTTCGTAAGAGCCCGCATCGGCCGCTTTCTGAAGAACGTAGATCGCCAGTTCGCCGGTCGGCATCAGCACGGCCGTGCAGACATGTGCGCCAATACCGCGGGCCCGCAAGTGCTGGCGGATCGGATCCTGTTCGATTTCCGCGGCTGAGAGATAGTCATCGACGACAACGAAGCTGTTTGGTCTCGTGTCGCACATCCGAACGACCGACGTCGAAAAACGCAGGTCAGGCTCGGCCAGGAATTTGCCGAGGAGATCCTGCAGATTGTCGAGCGTCACACCGCTGGCGCCGCCGGCTTCCCCGAACAGGAAGAGGGTCGAGCCGACCGAGTTGGATGTTGCGGCGAGATCGGACAAAAGCCTCGGCCAAAGCTCGGGCACGAAGGCGGCCTCGTACACGAGATCAATAATTTCCACTATCATTCCACGTCATTGGGCGGCGCAATATTCTCAGCCTAGCCGATTGGCTTTTCGCCTCGCAAGCGAAGTTGCGGTTCCCTTGCAACCGGACCCGCTGCCGTCTTTTTCATCGCAGTACGACGCAACTTTCGCCTGTGGCTCAATTGCCGCAACGCCAGAAAAGCGCGCGCCGATCCAGCCGGTACCGGCATATGCCGGTATCTGCGGCCTGCTCGCCGAACAAACTGGAGATGCTGATGATTCATACGAAGAGATCACATTCCTCCGATTGCCCCGCAGGTCCTTTATGCCATCGAAAATGATCGCTGCCTTTAGTTTCACCGATAGACATTTTTCATGGCTGGGAAGAACCGCGTTCCGGCACATCTGCCTGCTAGGGTCCGCACTCGGCGGGTCACTGGCCTTCGCAGGTGAGGCGCACAGCCAGGCCTTCAATGCGACCCCCAGCACTCAGGATGGCAGCGTAACCTACAACCGGGCAAATCCCGATGGTCCGGACACCGAGAGGGTCACGGTCAATGGGCCGGGCGCTGTGATCGACCCGCCTGCCGCAGTCATTTCGTGGGCTTTGAACAACAATCAATTCATGTTTCCAGGCCACACCGCGACGTTTCAAGGCGCCCCGGGGAACGGCAATTACGAGGTTCTGAATAGGCTCAGTTCGGGCCAGGCGGGAACGTTCGTGATCGACGGCACGATCATCGGCCGCCTGAGCGCGGTGGGCACCAATGCCGCAGGCACCCTCGCGTTTTCGGTGTCTTCGATCCAGGGACAGTCCATCACTGTCGGCTCCAATGCCGTTTTCGATGTGAATCGCGTCAGGTTCCAAAACGACCTGAATTATCCCAACGCCGTCCAGGACGTAATTTGGAACGGGACGTTCACGACGGGAGCCACGGGCGGCGGTCTCTTCCTGGAGAACTCCGATTTTACGGCCGCTGGCGGCTCGATCGGTAAAAGTCCAGGCGTCACCGCAACGACGTTGAACCTGCAGAACTCCACGTTCCGGCTGGGCAATACGAGCCTCGGACTCGATTCCGTTCTGATGTCGTCAAGCAGTTTTCGCTTCAATGGAGGCGCGTCCACGTCTGCACGCACGCTCACGCAGGCGTTTACCCTCGACGGCACGAATTCGATCTATTCCGAGGACTCCCGCAAACTGACGCTCGCCGGACCGATCGATGGCACAGGCTCGCTGCTGGCCGCGGGTTTCGGGACCACCGTTCTGGCTGGCGCGAACACCTATACCGGTACGACAACCGTGACTTTCGGGACGTTGGAGGTGAGTGGATCGATTGCGACCACCACCGATGTGATCGCGAATTCCGGCGGCACCCTTCAGGTCGACAACAGCGGGGCGTTGGGTGCGGCGCCGGTATCGCTTTCTAACGGCACGCTTCGCACCAATTTCAACGGGACATTGACTAACGCCGTTAGCTTCGGCGCGGGCATTGTCAGCACCGTGTCCGCAGCAGCCGGAACGCAAGTGACCATCGCCGGTCCCGTTTCCATGGGCGGCAACACGGTTGCGCAATTCGGCTCGTCGACGGACACCGGCACAATCGTGTATCAGCCGAGCGGCGGAGTTGGGGACCTGACGGCGCAAGTGGTGGTTGCCGGCGGCAAGCTTCTCGTGAACGGCACCCTCACGGCGCCCGCGATGACGACGGTCCATTCAGGCGCCACGCTGGGCGGCACAGGGACGTTGGGCAATGTCACCATCAACAGCGGCGGCATCTTCGCTCCCGGTGCGGCGGCCGCGCCGGGTTCGATGACGCTCTTCGGCAATCTGGCTTTTCAGTCCGGTGCAATCTACCTGGTGCAGGTTACGCCAGGAGCGGCATCGACCGCCTTGGTCGGCGGCACGGCAACTCTCACCGGCAGCACTGTGCACACAGTTTTCGCGCCCGGCAGCTATATCACTCGGCAGTACACCATCCTCACGGCGCTCGGCGGGTTTGGCGGCACGACATTCACCGGCGTCAGCGGAGGTCCCGGATTCAGCCAGAGCCTGAGCTACACCGCAACCGACGTCATTCTGAATCTCACCGCCACGCTCGGCAATGGTGAAGCATTCAACCAGAACCAGCAGAACGTCCTGACAAGCATCAATGGGTTCTTCAACAACGGCGGCGCCTTGCCCGCTGCGTTCGGCAGCCTCTTCGGCCTCAGCGGCGCGAACCTCGGCAATGCGCTCACGACCTTGTCGGGCGAAGTCGCGACCGGTTCGCAACAATCGACCTTCGATGCGATGAACCAGTTCATGGGCGTGCTTTCAGATCCCTTCATCACCGGTCGCGGCAATCCGATCAGCGGTGGGGGTAGCCCGAATGCTTTTGCGAACGAAGACGAACGGGCGACATCGCGTTCGGGCAGCGAGCGCGACGCCTATGCGGCGATGTCCACGAAGGCGCCCGCAATGACCTCGCCCTTTGCACAGCGCTGGTCCATCTGGGAAGCCGGTTTTGGCGGATCGCAGCGCACCGACGGCAACGTCGGCGTGGGCTCCAACAGCACCCGCAGCAGCCTCTACGGCGTCGCCGTCGGCGCCGACTATCGCTTCTCGCCGGACACCATCGCAGGGTTTGCGCCAGCCGGCGGCGGCACCAATTTCAGCGTCAATGGTCTCGGCTCCGGCCGCTCCGACCTTTTCCAGGCCGGTGGATTCATCCGGCACAATGTAGGCCCAGCCTACATCACCGCCGCTCTGGCTTATGGTTGGCAGGACATCACGACCGATCGCGCCGTGACGATCGCAGGCCTCGATCGCCTGCGCGCGCAGTTCCACGCCAACGCCTGGTCCGGCCGCGTCGAGGGCGGTTATCGCGTCGTCGGCCTGGGAGTTGGCTGGACGCCCTATGCGGCCGGACAATTCACCACCTTCGATCTGCCGGCCTACGCCGAGCAGGCTGATTCCGGATCCAACGCATTTGCCCTGAGCTACGCGGCCAGAACCGTCACGGCGCCTCGCAGCGAACTTGGCCTTCGCACCGACAAGTCCTTCGCGATGGAGGACGGCATCCTGACCCTGCGTGGCCGCACGGCCTGGGTCTACAATTTCAACACGGACCGCAACGCGCTGCCAACCTTCCAGGCCCTCCCCGGCGCGTCCTTCGTCGTCAACGGCGCGGCCCAGGCCGCGAACGCCGCACTCGTCACGGGAGCCGCCGAGATGAAGTGGATCAACGGCTGGTCGGTCGCGACGACGTTTGACGGCGAGTTCTCGAACGTCACGCGGTCCTACGCCGGCAAGGGCGTCGTGCGATACGCATGGTGATCGACCGCAACCGTCCTAAGCCCGCCGCATCAGCTTGAGCGAGGCAGCCAGCCGCAAGCTGCGCTTGCCTGCGAGCGCGATGCCTTCGATCTCGCCGCTCTCGGCGGTGCAGGTGCCGGAGAAACCGATCCCGACCTCGTAGCCACCGAACACGGGATTCTCGCCTCTCGCCGGCGTATGCTCCTGGTTGAGCATCTCGCCCTTCCAGCGGCCATCGGCCGACGAATAGGAACCGAGATAGTAGAAGAACGCATCGCCGCCGAGGATGCGGCCGTCGATCAGCAGCATCACGCCGGACAGCCCGGCCTCGACGCCGTCGAGCGCGCGCAGGCTCATCCCGTAGAGCCCGTCGACAATGCCGCCCTGCCCGATCGTGCCGCGCGGCGGCAGAGCCCCGTCGTCGAGCCGGGTGAGGATCGCCCAGAAATGGCCGCCCGGCATGGTGTCCGCGCTGCCCTCGAGGCGGATCTGGTCGCCGATCAGTCGGCCGCGTGCGCCGATCGTGGCAACATCGGCGCCCATCAGCGGCTTGTAGTTGGGATCGTCGTTATGCCGTTCGGTGATCACCTCGGCGACGATCTCGCCGTCGCCGCGCTCCTGATACGTACCAAGATGGGCGAACGCCGAATTGCCGCCGAGCATCTTGCCGTCGTGCAGGCACATGATGCTGCGACCGAACGCGTCGTGGATTCCGTATTCAACCTTGTAGAGCCCGTCCAGCAACGCAGTCGACCCGCAATATCCGAGGGAATTGCGGGCTACCTAGCACCCTCGCCGCACCAAGGCCATCCGGCTTTTCCGCGCAGGGCCATTCGCGAAACCGCACCCGGACATGATGCCATCATGCGCCTGTTTTGCCCGACGGGTCAATCGACATTTCGAAAAATGCGAATCAAGCGAATTCAAGGGCTTGGCTACTGTGCATGGGGTTGTTTTCGGTCTTGTCATTTTCTCGCGGTCATTACGGCTTGCCGGCGGGCGCAAACTGCTGGTTGGCGAACGGAAGCTGCTCACCGGGGACCTTGATGACGACGAAGCTGCGCTGCAACGACCGGTGGCAGGCGTTGCAGCCATCGGTCAGCTCACCGAGGCCCTTTGCGAATTTGCGACCGTCCTTCGCGTCGATCGCGTCGGAGAGCGATTGCAGCGCCGGCTCGAGCGTCGCGACATTGCCGATCGGAATGCCGGAATAGAACACGGCGGCCTCGACCAAGTTCGCCTTGAGCTGGCGCAGCTCGAAGGCGGCCAGCTCCCAGTTCTGCGCCTTGCCGGCCATCCAGAGCTTCTGGTGACGCGTCTGCGCGGCGCCCATGATGTCGCCGAGGCGCGGCACGTACTGGTCCGAGGAAGGCGTCTTCAGATCCTGCGCCGCCACGGCGGTTGCCGCTCCCCAAGCGGCCAGCGCCAGCATCCAACCTCGAAGCTTCATTGCAAGTCTCCATTCCCGTTCAAGGGAATGTAGGCCTGCACGGCCCGGCGGCCTTGCGCTCGATCAAGCCGCGTCGGCCTCGCCGACGCAAACGGTTGTCACATGAGGTGAGCTAGAAGCACAGCGTGGTGACGAGCTTGCCCGCCTTGTCCTTGATGGCATAGGGACAGCGAATACGCTCCAGCGCCTTCTTGGCGTCGTCGTCGCCGAGCGCGGCAGCGCGCTCGTAATAGGCCTTGGCGGCATCCTTGTCCTTTGGTCCGCCGCGGCCGTCCTGCGCGAAGGCGCCCATCCGCTCCAGCGCGCCGGGATGGTTTTGCGCGGCCGCCTTCTCGAACAGCGCGCGCGCCGCGACATCGTCCTGCTGGCCGCCGGTGCCGTTGGCAAGCATCAGGCCGAGCTGATACTGCGCCTCGGCGTTGGTCTCGGCGGCTCGGCCGAGCAAGGCGCGCGCCTGCGCGGGATCGGCGGGCGCACCGCCGCCGGTGCCGCCGAGCGCGGCCAGATTGCTGACGCCGCGGGGGTTGCCTGATTGCGCCGCCTTCTCAAACAGTTTTCGCGCCTGCGCCTCGTCCCTGGCGACGCCCGCGCCCGTTCCGTAGGCGACGCCAAGCTCGACCATCGCGGCGGCTCGAGCCCTTGTCGGCGGCCTTGCGCCAGGCGGCGATCGCCTCGCCGGTCTGCCGGTTGGCCGCATAGGCGCGGCCGAGCGCGAACATCGCCCGCCGCGACGACGATGCCGCCTGCCTGCAGAACTTGATCGCTGTCGCGACGTCGGAGGCGGCGAGTTCCGCCACGCCCCTCACATCGGCCGGCTTGTCGGGATCGCTGGGATCGGCCGCGAGGCGGTCGCACAGCACGAGGTCGGCCGATTGCGCCTGCGCCGCCAGCGGCGCGGCAAGCGCGAAGTGGATGGCAAGGAGATAAGTCCGCATGGGCACCACGTTGCGTCCGCGCATCGGCAAATTCAAGGCTCGAGTCCCGATTGGCGCAGAACCGGAACGACTTCGGGCGAAGCCAGATAGCGCAGCAGCCGGTCGGCGGCTTCGGCATGTTTCGCGTTCGCCATGAGGCCGGCGGAGAACACGGCCGAGGTCTGCAGATCGTGCGGGATCGGCCCGACCACCTCGATGCCCTCGACCTGCTTCAGCTCGCTGATCTGCTGCACGGCGAGGTCGGCCTCACCGCTGACGAGCCGCTCGGCCGTGAAGCCCTGCTGCACGATGGTGGCGGCGGCGTTGATCTCCGCCGCGATGCCCCAGCGCTGGATCAACTGGGCGAAATACACCCCGCTCGCGCCCAGCCGCGAATAGGCGACGGACCGCGCCGCGAGCAGCGCCTTGCGCAGCATGGCTTCGGTCGAGATATCGGGATGCGCCTGCCCCGCCCGCACGGCGATGCCGACGAAGGAGCGCGCCAGATCAGCCGCGCTGCCCGCGACCACGCGGCCCTCGCCGATCATCTCGTCGAGTCCCTCGCGCGTGAGGATCACGAGATCGGCGGCCTCGCCGTCACGCAGCCGCTTGAGCAGCGCCAGCGTCGGCGCGAAGTCGGCATCGACATGAATGCCTGTCGCGCTCTCGAAGGCGGAGGACAGGCTGCGCATCGCGCCCATCAGGCCGAGCGTCGAGAGCATGCGAATTTTTTCCATGGTCATTTCCTGTCGCGATCAGGCGCGGTGCATCAGCCTGAGCGCGGCGGTGAGGCGCAGGCTGCGCTTGCCGGCCAGCGCGGTTGCCTCCATCACGGCCAGCTCGGCGTCGTAGCTGCCGGAGAAGCCGATGCCAACCTCGTGGCCGCCGAAGATCGGATCGTCCTTGGCCGGCGTATGCTCCTGGTTGAGGATCTGGCCCTTCCAGCGCCCGTGGGCGGCGGTGTAGCTGCCGAGATAGTAGAACGAGGCATCACCGCCAAGAATGCGGCCCCCGTTGAGCAGCATCACGCCGGTGAGGCCGCCATCGACGCCATCGAGCATGCGCAGATGGATCGAATAGAGGCCGTCGGCAATGCCGGCCTCGCCGACGCCGCCGGCGATCGGCACCTCGTCCTCCGTGATCGGCGTCATCAGCGACTGGAAGGGAACGCCGGGCAGCTCCTTGAGCTCGCCCTTGAAATGATAGAGATCGCCGTCGGCCCGGCCCTTCGCCATCAACGTGGCATCGTCGGTGCCGGCCATCGCGCGATAGGCCGGGTCGGGATTGTGGCGGACGGTCTTGATGACGATATCGACGCCGCCTTCGGTCTTCTCGTAGCTGCCGATATGGGCGAACGCCGAATTGCCGCCGAGCATCGTGCCGTTGCCGGCGTGCATCACGCTCCGGCCGACCGCGTCGCCGAGCTGAAACCTGACCTTGTAGAAGCCTTCAAACACCAGCCGTGTCCCTGGCCCCGCGCGCATCCGGAGAATACTCTATCCCGGTTTGGGCGGCGATGGACAGACGTCAAGCCGGCATCGCCGGCAGACCCACAACAACGACTGTCATAAGAACGCAAAAAATCCGCCGGAGCTTGTCGCTCCGGCGGATCGAGAGCCAACCCGGGCCAGCCCCCCAGCCCGGGCCGGGAGGATCTTAGGCGGCCGCCTTCTTGTCGGCCGGGACGGACGCGATCGTCTTCAGGATCTGCGAGGCGATCTGGTATGGGTCGCCCTGCGAGTTCGGACGGCGGTCTTCCAGATAGCCCTTGTACCCGTTGTTGACGAAGGAGTGCGGAACGCGGATCGAGGCGCCGCGATCGGCGATGCCGTAGCTGAACTTGTTCCACGGCGCAGTCTCGTGCTTGCCGGTCAGACGCTTGTCGTTGTCCGGGCCGTAGACGGCGATGTGGTCCATCAGGTTCTTGTCGAAGGCCGCCATCAGCGCCTCGAAGTACTCCTTGCCGCCGACCGTACGCATGTATTCGGTCGAGAAGTTGGCGTGCATGCCGGAGCCGTTCCAGTCGGTGTCGCCGAGCGGCTTGCAATGGAACTCGATGTCGATGCCGTACTTCTCGGTCAGGCGCAGCATCAGGTAGCGGGCCATCCACATTTCGTCAGCGGCCTTCTTGGAGCCCTTGCCGAAGATCTGGAATTCCCACTGGCCCTTCGCGACTTCCGCGTTGATGCCTTCATGGTTGATGCCGGCGGCCAGGCGGAGGTCGAGATGCTCTTCGACGATCTTGCGGGCGACGTCGCCGACGTTCGAGAAGCCGACGCCGGTGTAGTACGGGCCCTGCGGCGCCGGATAGCCGGAGACCGGGAAGCCGAGCGGACGGCCGTCCTTGTAGAAGAAGTATTCCTGCTCGAAGCCGAACCAGGCGCCGGCGTCGTCGAGAATGGTGGCGCGCTTGTTGGTCGAGTGCGGAGTCTTGCCATCGGGCATCATGACTTCGCACATCACGAGCACGCCGTTGGTGCGCGCGGCGTCCGGGAAGACGGCGACCGGCTTCAGCACGCAATCGGAGCTGTGGCCTTCGGCCTGCTGGGTGGAGGAGCCATCGAAGCCCCAGAGCGGAAGCTGCTCGAGCGTCGGGAACGACGCGAATTCCTTGATCTGGGTTTTGCCGCGCAAGTTCGGAGTCGGCGTATATCCGTCGAGCCAGATGTACTCGAGCTTATACTTGGTCATTGAGCCTCTCTGTAGATGATGCGAAAGGTGGGGGCCCGGGGGCCCCCGCACGATTGTTTACCCGGCCAACATCGGCCGGCCCTTTACAAGCATTTAACGTGCCAAAAGGCCGCAGCGCGCTGGGTTTTCGACGGCGCCCGGGATGTCCCCGGAGGAGGCAATCCGTCCAGACTGGCGTGCGTCATAGCCGCGCACCGTTGCGTGAAGCTGCACTGCAAAAACCCTGAGGAAAACGCCTGATTCCGCAGCACCCGGGCCGGTGCTGGAGGTTGCCGATGAATCGCGCATCAACGTCCAGCAATTTTCGCGAAGTCTCGGGCCGTGCTCAGCAACCTTTGGAATGGCCCAAGCGTTGGTCACCGATCGGCTGCCTTGGCGGATGCAGAAGGCGAACTGCCTACGAAATAAGCTGAAACTGATTTCCTTTTCAGCACTTTCCAATCCGGGATGTGCGGCCGATATGGGGATTCCAGTAACCACAATCGAACGAGTCGGGCGCACCATGGAGGCCAAGGCGCTTCGACCCGGGAGCAAATTGAAATGATGAACAACGGACTGAGTCACGGATCTGCGAAGATCTATCAATTCCCCGTCGGGGGCCGCGCGGCTCTCGCCGGACACCGCTATGGCGATCCCCGCTTCCCCGCCGATCACGCTTCGCTTCCCGCGAACGTCTCGATCTGCAGCGACAGCTGGTACCATCAGGACGCGGTTGATGAAGCCAAGCCCAAATGGGAACGCTAATGCCAGTGTTTGGTAAGATACCGCCGCGCTCTCGCAAGCGCCCGGCGGCAGTTTGAAAAAGGGTCGAAACAACGAGGTTTCGACCCTTTTTGATTCTTGCAACCCTCCCGCCTAGAGCCCGGCCTTCTCGATCACCGCGCAGACCGTCATCGGTCGCTTGAGATGCTTGACCGTGGTCGCCCCGCTGTTGGGGATTCTCAACGTGATCCCAGACCCCGAATAGCGCGCGCCCGAGACCGTCAGCCGCTTGGCGAGCGTCGCCGGCTCGCCGTCGATCTGGACGAAGGCGCGCTTGTCGTCGTCATAAAATCCGACGATGAACTGCGTACCATCAGCGCAACGGTAGGTCCGGAACGTCTGCGCGTCCGCCTGGGGCGTACTGAGAATTCCGCCCGCAAGCATGGTGATCGCCAAAAGAATGGCCTTGTGCCGGCCCATGATCGCCCCCTGTAATAGAACTCAAGGACGCCTATCAAGCGCGTCCGGTGGAAACATAGCCCAAGCTGAACCCATGCAAGAATTTTCCTTAAAGGACTCCCCTGCCCGCCATCTCAGCCTGCAAGGCGCCAGCAATTTTCGCGACCTCGGCGGCTACGCCACGAACGACGGCCGCACCACGCGCTGGCGGCACATTTTCCGCTCCAACCATCTCGGCCAACTCACCGCCGCCGACATCGAGATTGTCCGTGCGCTCGGCGTCAAAAGCGCATTCGACTTTCGCGGCGTCGAGGAGCGCGCGGCCGGAGTCTGCGTCGTGAACGAGATCACCGTGCACTCGTTGCCGATCGAGCCCACGGTGGTGGCCGCACTGCGCGCCGAGCTCGCCAGGGGCGCGCTGACCGCGCCTGTGGCGGCTCGAGCTCATGCGTGAGTCCTATCGCAACTATGTCCGCCACAACACGCCCAGCTTTCGCAACCTGTTCGGTCATCTTCTGGAAGATCGTGCCCCGCTCGTGATCCACTGCACCGCCGGCAAGGACCGTACCGGCTTTGCCAGCGCGCTGATCCTGCATGCGCTGGGCGTGCCCGATGACGTCATTGCCGAGGACTATCTGCTGACCAACCGGTACTACAAGCGCGATGCGACGGCCGCCACCGATCTGCCGGACGATGTGCGCAATGCCATCGGGAACGTCGAGGCTTCGTATCTCGCGGCGGCCTTCGAAGCCGTCGACCAGGAATATGGCGATCTCGAAACCTATTTGCACGACGGGCTCAAGCTCGGCGCGACCGAGAGGACCGCACTGAAAGAGCGATATCTGCAGGCGTGATCAGGATTTCCACTCGGCCGGCAACCAGCTTGCCGCCAAGGTCGCATCGGTGATCGAACGACACAGGGCCTTCGAAACCTGCTGTGTACTCCAGTCGCTCTGATGCAGCATGTCGGGCCGATCGGTGGGATCGAGCAATTGGTCGAATGACACCCCGTTCTGCACATGCCAATGCCGCATCAAGGCCCAGCGCTTGAATAAGTTCACCTCGGCATCGTTTGCTATCTTGCGGATCCCGGAGACCATCTCTTCTGCCAAGTCCGGGTTATCGTCGCGGAGCATGGCGGTCACATATTGCGGGTCGATCAACACGACATCGATCGGATGCTCGGACAATCGGCGGACCCCTTCGGCGATCGCGTCGATCACCCGTTCGAAGTCGAACTCCTTCTTGCGGAAAACCGCATTGGTGCCGACCTGCCAAAGCACGAGCGAAGGTTTCTCATCGAAAATGTCGCCCTTGAAACGATCGAGTTCCTGCGGCGCCTCCTCGCCTCCCCTGCCGCGATTGGCAACCTCGATCCGGATGTCCACTAAATGCGGCCCATAGTTCTGCCTGAGATACATCTCGAGCCGATAGGGGTATGGAACGACGTCCTCGCGTCCGGCCGTCGAGGACGATCCCATGGCCACGATGCGAACCGAGTCCTTTCCGCGCAACGCGTCAAAGAAGTTTTGCAGGGGGTGTTCGAGCTTGATGATGCCTTGGGGAAAATCTACCGCCGGCGGGTTGTCCGACATATCAACCGCCTCCTGCCATCTAAAATTGCAGCGATCATTCAGCCTTGAAGCCGCCGCCATTGCAAGTCCAATTCGGACCGGGAATAGTCCGGGCGAGTTGAACGACGGAGAGCCTCGTGCAGGGAAAAGTTATCGTCATCACCGGCGCGCTCGGCGCGCTTGGCAAGGTCGTTGCCGAAACCGCGCAGTCACGCGGCGCGCGTATAGCCTGCATCGATCATGCACCCTCGCAACTCCCGGCAACGCCTGAGCGCATCGAGATCGGCGGCGTCGATCTGTCCGACGCGGCACAGGCGACGACAGCGATCGAGGCGGCCGCAAAGCATTTCGGCCGGATCGACGCGCTGATCAACATTGCCGGCGGCTTCGCCTTCGAGACCGTCGGCGACGGCGACATCAAGACGTGGCAACGCATGCATGCGCTCAACGTGCTGACCGCCCTCAACGCCTCGCACGCCGCCCTGCCGCATCTCGCCGCATCCAGGTCCGGCCGCATCGTCAATATCGGCGCGATGGGCGCGCTTCAGGCCGGCTCCGGGATGGGCCCGTATGCGGCGTCCAAAGCCGGCGTGCATCGCCTCACCGAGGCTCTGGCGAGCGAGTGGAAAGGCAAAATCACGGTGAATGCGGTGCTGCCGTCGATCATCGACACCAAAGCCAACCGCACGGATATGCCGAACGCGGATTTTTCCAAATGGGTGACGCCGGTGGAACTCGCCGAGGTGATCCTGTTCCTCGTCAGCGACGCTGCGAGCGGTATCACCGGCGCGCTGATCCCCGTGAGCGGGCGGGTGTAGCCGCATTCAGATCGGAGGGTCCGGTCTATCGGCTCTGATTCAATCGAAGCCGGGAACGCTCTAGACTGTCCGCAACTGATTCTCCGATCGGACACGCCGTGGAAACCACGCTCTATCTGCCCGTCAAACGCTTCCTCGAAGAGCTCGGCTTCACGGTCAAGGGCGAGATCGGCGGCTGCGATCTCGTGGGCCTCAGTGCGGGCGATCCGCCGGTCGTGGTGATCGGCGAGCTCAAGCTCGCCTTCAATCTCGAGCTCATTCTGCAAGCGGTCGATCGCGCGCCAGCCGGCGACGAGGTCTGGATCGCCGCAAGGATGTCGATCCGCGGCAAGGGACGCGAGAGCGATGCGCGCTATCGCAATCTCTGCCGCCGGCTCGGCTTCGGTATGCTCGGGGTGACCGACCGCGGCCAGGTCGAGGTGCTGGTGAAGCCGCCGACGGCGGCACCGCGCCGCGAGCCGAAGGTTCGCTCGCGCCTCGTTGCCGAGCATCAGCGCCGCCAGGGCGATCCCGTGCTCGGCGGCAGCACGCGCGCGCCGATCATGACCGCTTATCGGCAGCAGGCATTGGCCTGCGCCTCGGAGCTTGCGGGAGGCCCGCGGCGCGTGCGCGAATTGCGCGAGCGTTGCCCTGACGCCGGCAAGATCTTGCTTAACAATGTGTATGGATGGTTCGCCCGCGCCGACCGGGGAATCTACGGGCTTACGGAAGCCGGACACGCCGCACTGAAGCGCTGGCCGCAACAACGGATCGAACGCGATGCCGGTGTGGTGTCAGCGCCCTGACACCCGACCGGTGCATAGCTGAGATGCCACACCGATTTCATATTGCAATGCAACATTGGCGGCACTAGGTATCCCGGCATCGAAACGAGGCCGTTATGAGCGCAGACTGGAATACCAAATATGGCACGCGGCGCGTGCGCCACGATCCCCCGACCCTGGACGAGGCGATCTTCGCCGCCGTCGGCATCACCGACGACCAGGAGCAGCAGGCCGAGATCGCAGCAGCGCTGATGGGTATGCCGCTCGACATTGTCCAGGCCGAGGTCAAGAAGCAGGCCCGCACCAACAGCCGCATCACCGCGACGCGCGTGATCGCCGGCGAACAGGGCGCGCAGCGCTCGGTGGTGGTCGAACGCCGCGTCGTGCGCCGCTTCGGCAACGACAAGCGCACCGGCACCTGAGCCCTTAATCTCTTAATCCCAATACGAAAGCGGACCGGTTTTGCCGGTCCGCTTTTTCGATTCCTGCCAGAGCTCTATGCGTCAGGCGGCGCGATTGCCGTACATGCTGGAGATGATCTTCCAGCATGTCGAGTTGAAGCTGAGCAGAGCGCGGCCGGCCGCAAATGGCGAGGCCGCGAGTTCAGCGAGCTCGGCCTCCGGCGTCTTGGCAAGATCGATCGTGCCGGTCGATTCGCCATGACGGAACGCAAGATGCGCCCCGAACTTTCGGGCGAGCGCCCGCATCGCGTGGTTCTCTGCGCCCGTGGTGATGCGCAAGCGCTTGTAGCCCTTCCAGCGCGCTTCCGCGATCAGCCGGCTGAACAGGATGGTTCCGACGTTCTGGCGGCGCGCCGAGGCCTCTACGCTGAAGGCAACCTCGGGCAGCGAGATCGCCCTCCGGCGGATGCAGCTCGGCCGCACCGCGGACCACGCCATCGACGATGTAGGCCACGATCACGGTGCCGTCCTCGGCACAGCGGGCGGCGTAACGCTCGATGAAACTGTTGTCGAGAAAGCCGTTGAAACGGTCATGCCGGCTTCCGGCATCGAGCCTCAGCAGGTGATCGCGCAGGAGCGGCAATTCTTCCTGCTGGCTCAGGGTCCGTACATAGCCAGGAACGGGCGTTGCGCGGACGGTCTCTTCTAATATCAAGTCAAAACTCCTCTTGGTGTCCCTCGAGGAGGCGTTCAGAATCCCTAGGCCTCCAATATTGTGCATCGCAACAAACTTTTCAAGACGGGAACCTGCCCAAGTTTCGAGCACCGCAAACGACTAATTCGTTAACAAAATCAAAGTCCCGTAGTCATACGAGGACGAGCTGCGTCTGGGTGACCACTGCGACGAGCTTGCCGTCCTCGGTTTCCAGCCGGGTGGTCCAGACTTGGGTCCGCCGGCCCCGGTGGACCGGGGTCGCTGTGGCGATAACCGTGGTTCCCTCCTTGGCCCCGCCGATGAAGTTGGTCTTGCTTTCCAGAGTGGTCGTGCCCTTGGCGTCCTCCGGCAGGTTGATCACGGTCGCCGCCGCGCCGACAGAATCGGCGAGCGCCATCACCGCGCCGCCGTGAATGGTGTGGTGGAGCGTGCAGAGGTCGGGGCGGACCATCATTCGCGCCACCACGCGATCCCTCCCGGCCTCGACGAACTCGACGCCCTTGAGCTCGGCGAATGGCATCTTCATCGCTTGAAGTTTCTCGAGCGGTGTCATCGGATCTCCTCCCAATTCATTGTTGTCTCAGCGTGAATTGCCTGGCGCGGCAAAGCAATGACGTCTGAGGTAATCGCCATGCTGACATCGGCGCCTTCATTTGCGCATATGCTCCTCCCATGCGCCACTTCCCGCCCCGCCGCATCGTCTGCCTGACCGAAGAGACGGTCGAAACGCTCTATCTGCTCGGCGAGCAGGATCGCATCGTCGGCGTCTCCGGTTATGCCGTTCGTCCGCCGCAGGTGCGGCGCGAGAAGCCGCGGGTGTCGGCCTTCGTCTCGGCGGACATGCCGAAGATCCTGGCACTGGAACCGGACCTGGTGTTCGCGTTCTCCGATCTCCAGGCTGGTATCGTCGCCGATCTCATCCGCGCCGGCGTCGATGTCCACGTCTTCAATCAGCGCGACAGCGCCGGGATTTTGGCGATGATCCGAACACTCGGCGCGCTGGTGGGTGCCGTCGCGCGCGCCGAGGAACTCGCGCACGGCCTCGAACGGCGCCTTGCCGCGATAGCCGCAACATGCCGCCCCTCACCGCGGCCAAGAGTCTACTTCGAAGAATGGGACGACCCGCTGATCTCCGGCATCGGCTGGGTCTCCGAGCTGATCGAGATCGCGGGCGGAGCGGATGTGTTTCCGGACCTGCGCCATTGCCAGGCCGCAAAGGATCGCATCGTTTCGGCGGACGCGGTGCGCGAAGCGTCGCCCGACGTGATCCTTGCGTCATGGTGCGGCAAGAAGGTCGTGCCTGCCCGCATCCGCGCGCGCGACGGCTGGAGTGAAATTCCAGCCGTGCGTAATGATCGCATCGTCGAGATCAAATCGCCGATCATCCTGCAACCGGGACCGGCGGCGCTGACGGATGGGCTGGATGCGATCGTGACGGCGCTGTGGGGCGAGCTCACATAGCTTTTTCACGGCTCTCGGGCCCCGGCTCTGCGGCGCACCGCCAAGAGACGGCGCGCCGCGTCCGGGGCACAAGACCTTCCTCACGTCACCGCGTTCACCACCTGGTATTCCGACCGCCGCCACACCTCGTCTGTGATCACTTCCTCGATGATCGCGGCGGCTCGCATGATCTCGCTCTCGCCAATGTAGAGCGGCGTGATCCCGAACCGCATGATGTCAGGCGCGCGGAAATCCCCGATGACGCCGCGGGCGATCAGGGCCTGCATGGCAGCATAGCCGCCCGCGAAAGCGAAGGAGACCTGCGAGCCGCGCTGCGCATGCGTGCGCGGGGTGACGAGCTTCAGGGACGGGCAGCGGCGCTCGACTTCGCCGATGAGGAGATCGCCAAGCGCCAGCGAGCGCGCGCGGACCTCCGCGAGGTCGACGCGATCCCAGACATCGAGCGAGGCCTCCAGGGCGGCCATCGCCAACACAGGCGGCGTGCCCACCCGCATGCGCTCGACGCCGCCCGCGGCCGCATAGCCAAGCTCGAAGGCAAACGGCTTTTCGTGCCCCATCCAGCCGGACAGAGCTGCGCGCGCAGTGTCGGCGTGACGCGGCGCGACGTAGAGAAAGGCGGGCGCACCGGGACCGCCGTTGATGTATTTGTAGGTGCAGCCCGCCGCGAAATCGGCGCCGCAGCCGGCGAGATCGACCGGCAGCGCGCCGGCGGAATGGGCGAGATCCCAGACGGTGACGATGCCGAGCGCATGCGCTTTTGCCGTCAGCTTCGCCATATCGTGGCGCCGGCCAGTGCGGTAGTCGACCTCGGTGATGTAGAGGACGGCGACCTCCTCCGACAATGCGGCCTCGATCTCCTCCGGCGCCACCAGGCGCAAGTGATGGCCGCGCCCGAGCGTCGCGATCAGGCCTTCGGCCATGTAGAGATCGGTCGGGAAATTGCCGGTGTCGGATAGCACGACCTTGCGCGAGGTATTCATGTCGAGCGCGGCTGCAAGAGCCTGATAGACCTTCAGCGATAGCGTGTCGCCGACCATCACGGAGCCGGCCTGCGCGCCGATCAGCCGCGCAATACGATCGCCGACATGGCGCGGCTGGGCATACCAGCCTGCGCTGTTCCAGGCGCGGATCAGTTCGTTGCCCCACTCCGTCGTGATCACGCGGTCGACGCGCTCGGCAACGCCCAGCGGCAGCGCACCAAGCGAATTGCCGTCGAGGTAGATCACGCCGTCAGGCAGATGGAACAGGGCTTTGGTGTCGTCGTAGACGCGATATCGGGTCATGACATCTCTACAGAATGGTACGCACACGCCAGAGCTCCGGGAACAGCTCGACCTCCAGCATGCGCTTGAGATAGCTGACGCCGCCGGTGCCCCCGGTGCCTCGCTTGAAACCGATGACACGCTCGACCGTCGTCACGTGGTTGAAGCGCCAGCGGCGAAAGTAGTCCTCGAAGTCGACCAGCTTTTCGGCGACCTCGTAGAGCATCCAGTGCGTTTCCGGCGCCTCGTAGACCTGACGCCAGGCCTGCAGCACGCCTTCGTTGAAGCTGTGGGTCTCGCGGACGTCGCGTGCCAGCACCGCCGCCGGCATCTTCAGCCCGTTGCGGTCGGCGAGCCGCAGCACTTCATCGTAAAGGCTCGGCGTCGCGAGTTCGGCTTCGAGCAGATTCGTTGTTTCCACATCATGCGCGTGCGGCTTGAGCATGGCATGGTTGCGGTTGCCGAGCAGGAATTCGATCAGCCGGTATTGCCGTGACTGGAAGCCAGAGGACTGGCCAAGCTGGGAGCGAAAGCGCGTGTATTCGCTCGGCGTCATGGTGCGCAGCACGTCCCAGGCGCCGTTGAGCTGCTCGAAGATGCGCGACATCCGCGCCAGCATCTTCATGGCCGGCGCGACCTCGTCCCTTGCGATCGCGCGGCGCGCGGCGGTCAGCTCATGGAGGGCGAGCCGCATCCACAGCTCTGTCGTCTGATGCTGGATGATGAACAGCATCTCGTCATGGGCTTCCGACAGCGGATGCTGCGCGCCAAGGATCGCATCCAGCGCCAGATAATCGCCATAGGACATCCGCCGGGCGAAATCGGTCTGGGCGCCTTCGCTCGTGGGATCGTACTCGCTGGACGTCATGACAGGCCCTTTCGATCGATCATCCTCGCCTCGTCAGTCGAGGCCGATCAGGCGCGCGGTGATCGGCGATGATGGATCCTTCAGTCCGTCGATCACGGTGAAATGGTTCAGCCCGGGATCGACGACGAGGCGCGTCGGTACGTCGAAGCCGGTCCAGACATTGGCCATCAGATCGGACTGGCGGATGAATTCCGGCCGCTCGCTGCCGCCGACCCAGGCGGTCACGGGCGAATGTCCGCGCGGCAAGTGCAGCGCCGCGCTTTCGAGCGTCGCCTCCTCCATGGTCATGCGCAGCGTCTCGTTCATCTTCGTCTTCAGCAGCGGACGCAGATCATGCAGGCCACTGATCGAAAGCGTGCCGGCGATGCGGTTGTAGACGGCGGGCTCCAGCCGGCTGTCGTCGCACAGCATGCGCGTGACGAGGTGGCCGCCGGCGGAATGGCCGGCGAGACGGATCGGACCTGAAGCGAGCGAAGCGGCCTTGGCGATTGCGGCAGTGATTTCCGCGGTGATGTCACATATGCGTGCGGCCGGCGTCAGGGTGTAGCTCGGCAACGCCACCGTCCAACCGTGGTGCCGCGCGCCTTCGGCCAGATCGGTCCAGGTCGACTTGTCGAAGCGCATCCAGTAGCCGCCGTGCACGAAGACGACGAGACCCTTGCTGTCGCCGTCAGGCAGGATGAGGTCGAGGCGCTGACGCTCGCCGTCGCCATAGGCGATATCGGTACGAAAACCTTTCAGTCCGGCGCGGTAAGCCGCCGCCCGCTCCGTCCATTGCGCAGGCATCTTGTCCGAACCCGGGATATGGGCCGAATTGGCGTAAGCATCATCCCAATCGCGCATCGTGACTCCCAGGGGCTCGTCCCGCGACGCCAGTCTGCCACCGGCACGGCCTGCATCCTAGTCTTTATTTTAAGCTTAAAGTATTTGGGAAAGCCGGTCGATTGGGCAGCGGACGTGCAATATCTTTCCTCTCAAGGCGGATCTGGCAGCCAACTCCGTCATTGCGATCGGAGCGAAGCAATCCAGAATCACTCCACGGCGGCAGTCTGGATTGCTTCGTCGCTTCGCTCCTCGCAATGACGACGGATGGCGCGAGGCTCGCGCCTACGCCTTCTCCACCCCGCACCATTCCGCGATGAACAGCGCCGTTGCCTTGGTCGACTTCTTCAGCGAGTCCAGGTCGACGAATTCGTTGAAGCCGTGCATCTCGCCGCCGCTCGCGCCGAAGCACAGGCTCGGGATGCCATAATTGAGGCCGTAGAAGCGGGTGTCCGTGAGCGCGGTGAAGACGAGGTCTTCGACTGCGCCGCCATAGACCTTGTTGAAGGCCTTGCCAAACGCGGCCTCCGGTGCCGCGGAGTCGGTCAGCTCGTAACCTTCCGACAGGAAGCCGGACCATTCGACTTCAGGCGGATTGTTGGCGAGGAAGCGGTGGTTCCGCGAGGCAGCGGAGACACACGCCAAAATCTCCTTCTGGTGATCGGCCACCGACCAGCCCGGCAAAATCGCGATGCGGCAGTCGACGTCGCACCAGGCCGGCACGCTGGAGGCCCAGTCGCCGCCCTTGATGATGCCGGGGTTGAAGTTGATGGGGTGGTTGAGCGTCTTGAAATGACGATCGGCCTTGGCGCGCTCGTTCCACTCGATCTCGAGCTTTTGCAGGGCGTGGACGAGATGATAGGCGGCCATGATCGCATTGGAGCCGGAGCCGGCGAAGGCGACATGGGTGGGATGGCCCTTCACCCGCAGGCGGAACCAGATCACACCAACCTGGGAACGCACCATCTTGCCGGCGGTCGGCTCCGGGATGAAGCAGGCGTCCGCGCGGTAGCCGCGCTGCAGCGTCGAGAGCGCGCCGACTCCGGTGCTCTCCTCCTCGATCACCGACTGGAAGTGAATGCGCGCGGTCGGCTTGAAACCAGCGGCCTTGATCGCGTCCAGCGCATGAAGCGCGCCGATCGTGCCGGATTTCATGTCACAGGCCCCGCGGCCGAACATCTTGCCGTCCTTGACGACCGGCGAGAACGGCGGTGTGTCCCACAACTCCAGCGGGCCCGCGGGCACCACGTCGCAATGCCCCTGAAGGATCAGCGATTTACCGGTGTTGGTCTGCGGACGGTAGGTGCCCACCACCGAGCGTGCCTTGGAGAAATCATGTTCGATCGGCCCGAAGCCGCGGAGGTCCTTGAGATCGTCGACATTGATGTGCCAGTCGTCGACCTCGTAACCGCGCTCTCGCAGGAGGTCGCCGATCATGTCCTGGCACGGCCCCTCCGCCCCGCGGGTCGAAGGGATCGCAACGAAATCACGGGTGGTCGCAAGCTGGGCTTCGAAGCCGGCATCGACGGCGTCAAGAATCCTCTGTTGCGTTTCGGCATTCATCAGGCTGCTCCAGGCGGTCAAACAAATCGAAGAGCCCGCAAGCTAGCCGATTTCAGCCGTTCGGGTACTCCACAAAATATGCATCCCGCAATGCATCTTCGAGCAGTCGGCCTTCCGAATAGCCATTCAGCGTCCCAGGACGCGTGACGCCGTCGAGCAGCCGCGGACACGGCTCCGGCGCGCCGAGCACGGTGCGCACGGGGATCCGCTCGGCATAGATCGGCAGCGCGTAGTCCTCGTCATCGTCCGCGACACCCTTGGCGCGAACTTTTGCGGAGGCCTCCTCGATCTCCATCGCGATGAACGAGGTCGCCTTGATCTCCTGCGTGTTGCTGGCTCGCAGGCTTGCGGTACGATCCGGGAAGAAACGATCGACCATCGCGATCACCGCGCGCTCTTTCTCCTCGGGATCGGTAACGAGATAGGCGGTGCCGAACGCCATCACGGCGCGGTAATCGGCGGAGTGGTTGAAGCCGCAGCGCGCCAGCACCAGGCTGTCGAGATGAGCGACCGTGAGGCAGACGCGCTCGCCCCGGGTCTGGTTGCGCAGCATGCGGCTCGCGCTCGAACCGTGCCAGTACAGCTTGGTGCCCTCGCGCCAGAAGAACGTCGGCGTGCAATAAGGCTGGCCGTCGATGACATACGACACGTGGCACATCATCGAGGAGTCGAGGATGCGATGAACGGTGTCGTGATCGTAAAAGCCGCGGTCGTGACGGCGCTTCACCTGGTTGCGCGCTGACGTCGGGTAGGAATTTTGGGTTTCAGTCTGGCTCACGGCCGCTCCTGTCGGGATGGGAACAATTCCAGCGCAGTTGTAGCGGCTCATTTGGTCTGCGATAGTGCCAATTCCATGCAAAATATTCCGACCAATTCCTCTGCACCTGCCAAGGCCGAATTGACGCTCGACCTCACCGGTCCGCACATCACGGCCGGCGCCTCCGCAGCGCACCGGCTGTATCAGGCGCTGTGCGAGGTGATCGTCGCCGGCCTCGCGAAGCCCGGCGAGCCGCTGCCACCATCACGGACACTGGCGAAGCAGACGGGCTTTCGCCGAAACGCCATCGTCACCGCCTATGAACGGCTGATTGCCGACGGCTTTGCCGACGCCACCGTCGGCTCCGGCACGTTCGTCGCCGCGCGCATTCCGGCTCGCTCAGTCGAGCCGAAGAAACCAAAGGTCGTGATCGAGCCGCCACGACAAGGCGCGTTCTCGCTCGGCTGCACCCATATCGACGAGCGCGCCTTGCAGCGTTTTCGCGGCTTCGTCGGCAGGCGCATGCGCGCGTTCGGGTCCGAGCATCTGCACTATGGCGATCCCCGCGGCAGCCGCGAGCTGCGCGCGGCGATCGCCGATCATCTGCTGTCGGCGCGCGGCCTGCGCTGCGATCCCGATCAGATCATGCTGACGTCAGGCACGCTGCACGCGCTGCGCATCGTGCTGAGCGCGATCCTGAAGGCTGGCGATCAGGTCTGGTGCGAGGACCCCGGCTACCCTGCCGCGCGAAATACCATCGCGCATTGCGGCTATCGCGCCGTGCCCGTTCCCCTGGACAAGCACGGCATACGCGTTGCCAAGGGCCGCAGTGCGGCGCCGGCGGCGCGCGCGGCCTATGTGACACCGTCGCACCAGTTTCCACTGGGCGTTCAGATGTCGATGCCGCGGCGGCTTGAGCTGCTCGACTGGGCAAGGCAGGCTGGCGCCTTCGTGCTGGAGGACGATTACGACAGCGAGTTCCGATATGACGGCGCGCCGCTGATGTCGCTGGCCGGCATCGATCACCTCCAGCGGGTGATCTACATGGGCACATTCGCCAAGACGCTGTTTCCGGGCCTGCGCATCGGCTATTGCGCCCTGCCCGAGCGCCTGATCGCCGACGTGACGGCCACGCGGGCCGCGCTCGACCGCTTTCCCGGCACGCTGATGGAAGGCGCAGTCGCCGACATGCTCAATTCCGGCGCGTTCGCCGCGAACCTCAAACGCGTGCGAAAACTCTATCGCGAAGCACGCGATGCGTTGGCTGAGACGCTGGAAGCAGCGTCCGATGGCGCACTGTCGGTGCCGGTGCCGTCACAGGGGCTGCACCTTGTTGCCCGGTTCAATCCTTCGGTCGATCTGTCGGTGGCAGCAGTGGCGAAGCAAGCGGCCGGCGCGGAGGGCTGGCTATTGGCCGACACCTATTCGCGGGCGCGTCCCCTGCCCGGATTCGTGCTGGGGTTTTCGGGGCACGCGGTTCCAAAGCTGGTGGCGTCAGCGAAGCGGCTCGCGCAGGAGTCGCGCCTCGCCTTGGGCGCCAAGAACAGCTTGGGCGCCAAGAACAAATCGGCCCGGCGGGCATGACGAAGCTTCGCTGTCAGAATCGCCGGCCGCTCCCTACATTGAGGCATCGATTACGGGAGCTCTCATCATGTCACTCCGCCGCACTGCCCTCCTTTCGCTCCTGATCTCCAGCGTGCTGGCCTCGACCGCGCATGCAGCTACGGTCGGGCGCGTGGAGGACATCGCCGATCTCAAGCTTGGTCAGCGTGTGATGGTGGATGACGGAACCTGTCCGGCCGGACAGGTGAAGGAAGTGCGCGGCGCGAAGATGACCGAGAAGGGCGTGGCGCGGACAAGCACCTGCGTGCCGCGGTTCGGTCCGAGGTCGAAGTGACGCCTACGACTTCGCCGGATCGAACATGCATTGAAGGGTCGGCTTGGCGATTTTGGTGAAGGTCGGGCCGATCTCGCTTTGCTTGGACGCCGGCACCCAATCTGTCTCGATGGTCGGCACACCGGTCTCGCTGATGCCGCGCAGCAGCGCCTCGCGCAGATCGCGGTCCTCGACGGCCGCGGCGGCGTGATCATGCAGGCAGCCACAGACCTCCTCCGGATGCTCCCAGCGCCCAATCATGCGCGGCGCACACTGACGCACGAATTCGATGCGTGGATCTGGCAGCCGTGAGGGCGTGCGCACCTGCGCCTGCGCGGCGCTGATCGTCAGAACGGATACGAAGGCTGCGGCACAAATACGAACAATCATGATGGCCTTTATCGGCTGCTTCTTCTTGGCGGCGATCAGAAACGCACGGCGACCACGATCGGTTGCGACGATGCGGTCGTGACCGGCGAGCCGCTGTACTGGAAGGTGCCGACACCGGGCAGGACCGCCATCCGGCGCGCCCGCAAACGAGGAACCGGCAAGCACGAAACCAAATGCGAGGATGAAGCTGAGCGCGCGCATTGTCTTGTCTCTCAATTTCCTGGCCGGCAGTGCGCCGTCGTCGTTACGAAGCTGATAACCATGGGCGGTTTCGCCCGTGATGCGCCAAAAGCGGAAAATGGTTTCATCTTTGCGAGAATTGTTTCGCCGCCTCCGGAGCAACGAAACATTCGGCGGAAAACCCCAATGTTTTCAGATGGGCCGCCCGCGGCCTAAATTTCCCTGCCTGTTCCGCTGGAACCCGGAACCAGCCGCGCACGGTGCGCTGTCATGTTCGCGCCTTCCACGCTTCACATGCATTTTACGTTTTTCTGCTGAAGAGGAATTCAAACGAAGGCTGGATCCTTTCGAACCGGCAGCGCTTCGGCTGCGACCCAAGCCATCGAAACCAGAAGCCCGGATCACCGGGCACATTCACGTGAGGAATGGCCATCATGATGGCGCAAGATCGCGCAGCGGCGCGCGACGCGGACCAATTGACGGAACGCGCAGGTCAAGCTCGCCACATCGCCCGGCGCGATGACGTTGCAATCAAGCCGCGGCTCTGAGGCCGCGGCGCAGGCCTTCGTACGGCTGACCGGCTCGCATCTCGCGAGATCGCGGGCCAGCCGCATCGTCGCTACTGAGTGAAGAACTCGGCACACTTCTGGACGTTGGCGTCAGCCGGTCCCACGGCATGATCGGCACGGTCGAGGTCGAGTTCTTCGGCGAGCCCTCGATCAGCCGGTCCGAATAGACCATGTAGACCAGCACGTTGCGCTTGGCATCACAGCCGCGCACGATCTGCATCTTCTTGAAGAACAGCGATCGGCGCTGGCGGAACATGTCGTCGCCCTGCTCCATCTTGTTCTTGAACTTGATCGGCCCTGTCTGACGGCAGGCGAGCGAGATGTCCGAGACCTCCTCGGCAAGGCCAAGCCAGCCCTTGAAGCCGCCCTTCTCCGGCACCGTGAAATGGCAGGCGACGCCCTCGACCTCGGGGTCGTCGAGGCCATAGGTCGCAAGCTTGTCGTTCGGGCTCATCCATTTGAACACGGTCGAGCGGCGGAAGATCAGATCCGGCTCGTCGGCGGCGGATGCGGAAGCCACCGGCGCGGCCAGGGCCAGGAGGAATAAAGCGAGGCCTTTCAAGCGGATGCCGGAAAGATCGGGGAAACGAAATGACATGAAGTTCTCCGGTAACGAGTCCCCGCAATGTAGGGATGCGACAGCCGGACAGGAAGACGACGGGCCGCCGGGCGCGGCCGCCGTTTACCGCTCCGTGAGGCTTTTTTGCTACGGCTAGGACAAAAGTCGCTGATGGCAGAACCGCTCTGCTGGTGAACGCGTATCCCTCTGCGAGACTAATCACTGATTTGGATTGTGGATTCGAGGAATGAATAGCGTGAACGTGTCCCGTTTTGCTGCCGCGCCAAACCGGCTGTGGCAGGTCGCCATTCTGACGGCGGCAGGTGCGATCGGTACAGCGGGCCAGGCAGACGCCGCATCTTATTACTGGACGGATTATTCCGACGGGACCTACGCGTCCCGGCAGGATCGGCATCCCGACATCCCGCGCCAGAAGCCGCAGAAGCGCGGCGCGGCGGGCAAGAAGGTCGTCGCCGCCGAGAAGGAAGTCGGCACCAAGCCGCAGGGCCCGCTCGTCATCGTCGTCTCGATCGAGCGGCAGAAGGTGACCGTCTACGATAACAACGGCATGTTCGCGGAATCTCCGGTGTCGACAGGCATGAAGGGCCATTCGACGCCGATGGGTGTGTTCAGCGTCATTCAGAAGCACAAATTCCACCATTCCAACATCTATAGCGGCGCGCCGATGCCTTACATGCAGCGGATCACCTGGTCCGGCGTTGCGATGCATGCGGGCGTTCTGCCGGGCTATCCGGCCTCGCATGGCTGCATCCGCATGCCGATGGCGTTCGCCGTGAAGATGTGGAACTGGACCCGGATGGGTGCGCGCGTGATCGTCACGCCTGGCCAGATGTCGCCGCAGAACTTTTCGCATCCCCTGCTCGCCTCGGTGCGCGTGGCGCCGCAACCCACGGCCAGCCTCGGGCCGCAGACCAGCGTCGGCGACAAGGCCGACAAGGGCGCGGCACAAACCAGGGCCGCTGAAGCCAAGCCGGTCGAGACCAAGACCGCAAGCGCGGACAGCGTGCTCGAACTGCGCTCGTCGGTCGGCCACACCGTGATGTCGGATGCGACCACCGGCAACGCGGCGGCGCGCGAGCAAGCTGCCGCACCGGCCGACAAGGTCGAAGAGCCGGCGGCGTCCGAGACCAAGAGCGCGGAGGCACCCAAGCCGTCCGAAGACGCAAAACCAACCGAGACCGCGGAAGCGCCCAAGGAAGCGCCCGGGGAATTGAACAAGGCTTCGACGCCCCCCGGTGACAATCTTGCCGACAAGGTCGAGGCGTCCAAGACCGAACCGGCCGACACCGCGAAGAAGCCCGACACAGCCGTAGCGGCTACGGCGCCTTCGTCCGATGTGAAGAAGGACGAGACCCGCATCGCCGATCCCGCGCCCGCCGCAAAGCCGGAAGCGCCCAAACGTGCCGGCCAGATCGCCGTCTTCATCAGCCGCAAGGATTCCAAGCTCTACGTGCGGCAGAATTTCGCGCCGCTGTTCGAGGTGCCCGTCACGATTGCCGCGAGCGACCGGCCGCTCGGCACGCATGTCTTCACTGCCGAAGTCGACAAGACCGACACCAATGCGCTGCATTGGTCGGTGGTGTCGCTGCCCGTCTCCATCCGCTCCGCCGCGCGCGAGGACGACGGCCGCATCACACGCCGCAAGGGTGGCGCTGCCGTGATCCCCGTTGCCGCCAGGGCCGTGGTGACGCCGAACAGCCCGGCCGAGGCACTCGATCGAGTCTCGGTCCCCGCCGACGCCATGGCGAAGGTCAACGAGATGCTGACCACGGGCGGTTCGATCATCGTCTCCGACCAGGGCATCAACCAGGGCGAGACCGGCGAAGGCACCGACTTCATCGTCCGCCTGTACTAAGGTCGCCTCACCGGCAGCCGATAACGCGGTGTTGAGCAGGCGGGCCGCGGCGGCGGAGTAAGCTGCATCCTGGATCATTTCGGGGGACGCCGTCATGATGAACCGCAGGACCATGCTCACCGGGCTTCTGGCGACGACGGCATCCGCGACACGTGCGCTGGCCGACGGCGGCATGAGCCGGATCCCGGCCTACGCCTTCTCCTTCCCGGCTTTGTCGGGTGACGACATCCGCCTTGCCGCTTTCACCGGCAAACCGCTGCTCGTGGTCAACACCGCATCGCTCTGCGGCTACACCCCGCAATATGCCGGCCTGCAGGAGATCTGGAGCCAGTTTCGCGAACGCGGGCTAACCGTGATCGGCGTGCCGTCCAACGATTTCGGCGGACAGGAGCCCGGCGGCACCGGCGAGATCACGGAGACCGCGCACCACCAATACGGCGTTACCTTCCCGCTTGCGGCCAAGGCCGTGGTGGTCGGTGCGAAAGCGCACCCGTTCTACAAATGGGCCGCCGACGCACGGCCCCGGGACGTTCCGCGCTGGAACTTCCACAAATACCTGATCGGCCGGGATGGCTATATCGCCGAGGTGTTTCCGTCCGCGGTCGAACCGGCGGACACGCGGGTCAAGACGGCGATCGCCAGGGCGCTCGCCGACAGTTGACGCGCTCCGCCCATCCGGTTGGGCACAATTGCGGCAAAGCGCCAAACAGCCGTTGCATTGGCGAGCGCCCACCATCTAGGCTAGGATCACATAAGGGGCAGGATGGTTTTGCCGCAGGCGAAAAGCCGCGGCAGAACAACGGGATCAATCTCGAGGACAACACCATGCGTGTGGCGGCAGGACTGATTTTGGCGAGTGCGATCTCCGTGGCGCTGACGGGCGCGGCATGGTCGCAGACCCCGGCCGCAAAACCTGCCGCCGCGACACAGGCGGCACCTGCTCCGACAGCTGCGGCTGCAGCACCGGCGGCCGCCCCCGCAGCAGCCGCCGCGCAGACCGGCTTCGTCAACCCGCCGCCGCCGAAGCAGGCGCCGCAGCCCGCCCGCGCCGCCTGCAACACGCCGGGCGCGCTCGGCGTCGCCCGCACCGTCGAGATCGACACCACCGGTGGTCCGGGGTTCGGCTTCGAACATTTCAAGGAGCTCGACTTCCTGCGCGACAAGGAGGTGGTGCTGACCTTCGACGACGGCCCGTGGCCGCGCAACACGCCGGCGGTGCTGAAGGCGCTCGCCGACGAATGCACCACCGGCATCTTCTTCTCGATCGGCAAGCATGCCACCTACGAGCCGGAGATCCTCAAGCAGGTCTACGCGGCCGGTCACACCGTGGGCACCCACACTTGGTCGCACGCCAACCTCAACAACAAGAAGCTCACGGAAGCGCAGCGCAAGGACGAGATCGAGAAGGGTCTTTCCGCGGTGAAGTGGGCGCTCGGCGGCATTTCGCCCTCGCCGTTCTTCCGCTTCCCGGCACTCCAGCATCCGCCGGAGATGGTCACCTATCTCGGCAACCGCAACACCGCGATCTTCTCCTGCGACATCGACTCCTTCGACTTCAAGGCGTCCAAGCCCGAGAAGGTGGTCGAGACCGTGATGAAGAAGCTCGACACCAAGGGCAAGGGCATCATCCTGATGCACGACTTCCAGAAGCACACCGCCGAAGCCCTGCCCGAACTGCTCAAGCGGCTGAAGGCCGGCGGCTACAAGGTGGTGGCGATGCGTGCCAAATTCCCGGCCTCGACGTTGCCGGAATACGACCAGGAGCTGCTCAAGGACATCAAGCTGCCGACGGTCAGCAGCCGGCCGGTCAACAGCGTCGTGACGACGGTCTCCGAATAGCCGCGCCATTGCCCTTCCGCATCGAAGGCTACGTCATCGTCTCCGCGGACGGCATGCTCGCCGACGCCGATCGCGTCATGCCCGACAGTCTGAAGTTCGAAGGCGACAAGCTGTTCTTCGAGCAGGCGCTCGATCGCGCCGCGCTGATCGTGCACGGCCGGCACTCGCAAGAGCAGCAGCCGAATTCGCCGAAGCGCAAGCGGCTGATCCTGACCCGCAAGATCAAGGCGCTCACCGTCGATCCTGAAATGCCGAATGCGACGCTGTGGAATCCGGATCACGCCAGCTTCGAGCAGGCGTGCGCCTTCGCCGATGTCGCCTCCGGCATGGTTGCGATCATCGGCGGGCCCGTCGTGTTCGACATGTTCATGGACCGCTACGACACGTTTTGGCTATCGGAAGCCCCGCGCGTGCGCCTGCCCGGCGGCGTAGGCTGCTTCGTCGGCGTGCCGGAACGGACGCCGCATGAGGTGCTGGCGTCGCACGGGATCAAGCCGGGCGCGCCTTACGTGCTCGATGCGGACCATGAGGTTACCGTCACGCCGTGGCGGCCGGCGAGATAAAACTCGCAAAACAACCCCATGCACAGTACCGGTTTTATCATACCGACTACTATCCAACTCATTCACCAGGCATAACGAACGACGCCCTTGCCCGCATAAGACCGCGTCACGTTCGAGAACTCGCCGTCGAAAGTCGCCAGGGCCGACCAGCCGCTCAACCATTTCTTCTCGATGCTGGCCGTCAGAAGCGCGGCGTCCGCAGCCTGCGCAGCGCCGCTGACGACGAAGCTCGCATCCGGCAGCGCCCTGAAGGTCGCTGCAATGGTGCGATTGGGATTGAAATCGTGGCCCCATGCGAGCCGCCCGCGCAGCGTGAGAACACCGTCGCTGGAGCCGAGAACCTTGTCGGTGCGGATGCCGAACTCGATGCGAGGATCCGTCACGGTCCTGGCGTCATATGCAAGCGCAAATGCGCCGCTGCCGGATAGCACGGCCTCCGCATAGGCCGGCAACGCGACGGTGGTGAACTGCCCCGCCGCATAGGGCGTGACGCCGATTTTCATCCATGGCGCAGCGAAGCGATAGCCGCTCTCGGCGCGACCAGACCACGCATTGGCGTTGTAGCCGGCGCGCAGGCGTTCCGCGCCGGAGATCGCCACGGTGCGATCGGTGGTGATATCTTGCCAGCCATAGGCGAGCGCCGCGGACATGTAGGCCGCCCCGTTGACCTGCCGCAGATAGGCCCCGGCCTGGAACAGGTCGGAGCGCCCGCTGCCGAGACCGTTCACGCCAAAATTGGTCCCGCCGCCGGCCAGCGCAAAGCCGGCTAGCGTATTTGCCGAAAGCCGATAATCGGCCCCGACGGCGGTCCCAAACACGCGGCTCGTCGCATCGTGCGATCCGAGCGCGGCATGACCGTCGCTCGCCTGCGCGCCACCGAAGCCCGATACCCAAACGTTCCAACGAGGTGCAGGGCACGGCCGCGGCTTCCCTGGCAGATCGGACGCAACGCAGTCCGGCACGCCTGGCGCAGCGAGCAGGCCTATGAACTGCGCCATCGCCTCGAACGTCGTCTGCTGCGCGCGTGTCGCGAGCTCGCCGGAGGCCAGCGTCAACCCGCCGGCAGACAATGCGGCGTACACGCCGGGAATGCCGCCGTTCCGGTTGAACGAATTCGTCAGCCCGTTGCCGACATTGCGCTGATTGACGTTGAGGTCAGGCGCGATCGCGAAATCGAGCGCAAGGTTGAGATAGACGTTGTTGGAATCATAGCGCAGTGAGCTGTGGACGTTTGACGGCAAGCCCGTGTTGATGATGGTGGATGCAAACGTGCCGGAGACACCGCCCGTCGCGCTGAGGATCGTATAGGTCTTCGAGACATAGCTGCCAGGCGCGAACACCGCGTTCACGGTGGCGCCCCCGAGATCCGCTGTCCCCGTCACCGTCGTGGAGGCCGCCACGGACGGGTTCACCTGCACCAGGTAGAACGCACCGGACGCGAAGGCGAGACTGCCTGCGATCGTCAGCACCGTTCCGGCATTGCGGTTACCGGGCGCCAGCGTGCCGCCATTGTCGATCGACACGATCGACGTCCCGATCGTGCCCGCGCCCATCAGCACTGTGCCGGTCTGCGCGGTCACGGAAGAAGTCCCGATGATGGATCCCTCGACGTCCAGCACACCGCCGGCAACGACCGTATCTCCGGTATAAGTGCTCGCCCCGGTCAGAACCAGCGTGCCGGTGCCGACCTTGGTCAGCGAGCCGCCTGAGCCCTCGCCGCTGCCGCCATCGCGCAGCACGCCGGCATAAGTGGTCGAGCGGTTGTTGCCGCCGACCTCGAGATTTGTCCCACCGAGATAAATCGTGCCGGAGCCTTCGATCGAGCCCATCGTGACGCTGGGGGCCGTCAGTTCGGAGATGTCGATGTCGCCATTGTTGATGAAGCGCGCCGTACCGCCGCTGCTCGTATCGCGGAAATAGATCATTCCCGAGCCAGAGTTCGTGATCGTGGCGTTGCCTGCTGTGCTTGCATCTTCGAAGCTGACGGTGCCGCCGTTATTGCCGATGCTGGCACCGCCGGCCGTGCTGGTGTTCCTGAACGAGATCTCGCTGTCGCTGTTGATCACGGCGGTCCCGGCCGTGGCGCTCTGGGTGAACGAGAGCATCCCGTTGTTGACATTGATCGTTGCGGGCCCGGCAGTACTGCTGTTGCCGAACCTGACGGCGCTGACATTGATGTCGAGGACGATGCTGCCGCCGTTGACGACGATGCCGGCACCGAGAAAGCGCAACGACGATTCACCGTCCACGGTGATCACGTAGTTGCCCGCATCGGCGTTGAAGGTCCATCCGCCGACCGATTGGATGCTCGGAATGGTCAGGTTGGTGATGGTGGACGCGTCGAACGACGCGGTGCCGTCGGGAACGCTGCCGCCGCTCCAGTTCGATCCGGTCACGTAGCTGCCCGATCCCGGATTGGAGAGCCAGGCCGCGTCGGTCGCCGCGGCGGGGGATGCGGCCAGGATCAGCGCGATAGACGAACTGCCGAACCAGGCCGCAAGCGCCAGCCTCGAACCGCCTCCGGACCGCCCGCCGACAGCCCGACTTTCGGGGACCGCCCCGCAATCAGCACGCAACACCATTCCAGCCGCCAACCTCGCCACTCGACGTCGTCATGACGCCCGGGCCGGTCTCCCGTGCCCGTGGCGCTATTCGAGCGTCAGCGACGCACGGTCAATACGCGCCGGCGGCCGAGAAACAGCCGATCAATAGACTGAGACAAAAGAGCAAGAGCCCGATGCCGCGGGCCGCTGCCGCGACGCCCGCCGGGGCCCGCGCACCCCACGATACCGGTGAAGATTCGTACACGAACGAACCACTTTCCCTGCCCCGGATATCTCCCTATAGACCGGCAGGCCGGCCGCGATGGCCGGCCCTTGACGACGATCGAGACACGACCACGCCACCCATGAGCGACGCCCGCCCGACCACGGGTCCGAAAGACACCTCCGGACTGACGGGCGATGCGGCCCCGGTTTCATCCCTGCTCCCGGCCTTCGGCTTCACGGCCGATCAGATGGCGACGGATGCCAACGTCGCAGCCTGGCGGGAGGCGGTCGCAACATTGTTCGACGTCGACGACCTCGCAGCCGGCGAACCCGGTCCGTTCCGCGCCGACATCAGCTCCTATGCCATGGGACCGGTGCTGATCGGGATGAGCCGGGCCAGCGGCCAGCGTTTCCGCCGCACCGCCGAGACGATTGCACGCAGCGGCGTCGATCACATCATCCTCCAGCTCTACCTGAAGGGCGGCTTCGACGGCATCGCGGATGCCCGCCCCGTCCGCGTGCGCGCCGGCGACATCTGCCTGTTCGACCTCGCCCAGACCCTGGAGACCCGGGCGACGGCGTTCGAGAACGTCACGCTGGTGGTGCCGCGTCCGATGTTCGGCCCCTATCTTCTGCGGGTCGGGGATCTGCATGGCCTGGTGCTGCCCGAGAGCGGCGTGATCGCCAGGCTGCTCGCGGGACATCTCGCCGCCCTGCTCGAATTCGCACCGCGCATGACGCTCGACGAATGCCAGTCGGTGGTCGAGGGCACGGTCTCGCTGCTCGCCGCCTGCCTGCGCAACGAGCTCGAGCGCGTCGAGGCCGACGCCGACCATTCAGCCGCAGTGAACCCGTCCCTGATACGGATCCGCCAATACATCGAGGCCGGCCTCGGCAGCGAGGATCTGTCGGCCCATTCGGTCGCGGCCCATTTCGGCCTGTCGCGGGCCTCCCTGTACCGGCTGTTCGCCCCGGTCGGCGGCATCGCCGACTACATCCGCAGCCGCCGCCTGCACCGCGCCTTCTTCGATCTTGCCAACTCCGACGCACGAGCCCAGAGGATCAGCGAGGTCGCGCGGCGCTGGCAGCTCGGCACCGACGCGCACTTCACCCGCTCATTCAAGGCCGCATACGGCATTACGCCGCGTGCGGCGCGGGAGGCCGCCCTGCTCGGCGTGCAGCGCGGCGCCGACGCAGCGAACGGCGCCACCATCTCCCGGTGGATGCGGGAGATCGCGCCGCCGGGCACCGACTGATTGATTGATCGCTCCCTGCCTCCGACGAGGCTACGGCGCCGGCAGATGATAGGCCAGCACGCCGCGCAACGTGTGCACGGTGCCGCCCGCGCTCAGGCTGGTCATGAAATCGGACGCCAGATCGTCTCTCGCACCGAGATGCGTCATGCGATATTCGGCACGGGCGGAGATGCTGTCGGTGAAGAAGCGCTCGAAGCCGCCGCCGAAGGTGGCGCCGTGATATTCGCGCGTCGGCGCAGTGCCGGGAAACCCGAGGAAATTGTAAGAAATCGACTGCGCGGTCGTCCCGCTGTAGCCGCCGAGCAGATAGACCATCGTCTCCGGCGCCACGAGATAGCCGACGCGCCCGCCGACGGTCCAACCCCACTTCACCGCGGCGAGATCCGACGAGATCTCGGCACCTGCGCCGGAAGCCTTGATCCTGGCGCCACCATTGGTCCCAGCGTCGATCAGCCCGAATGCACCAAGGACCCAGCGCGGCGCGACCTGGCGATCGTAGCCGATCGTGAAGGTGCCGCCGACATCGGCGCCGCCGAGACCGGACGCGTTGAAATCCAGCACGCCGGCGAACGAGCCCGCGACATGAGGCGTGATGACGTCACCGCCAATCCCCGCACCGACATAGACGCCTGTCCAGGTTGGCTTCAGCGCCGGCGCCGCCGCTGCCGTCGCGGGTCCGCCGAACTGGCCGAAGCGGTAGGCCGCACCGATCCGGACCACATGCTGGGACAGGTCAGTGGTCCAGACCGCTCCGAGCGGGTCGACAGTCGTCTGTTGGCCAAGCGCGACATAGCGGTATTCGCCGCGCAACGAGACGTTGCTGGCGAGGCGATATTCCGCACCGGCGCCGACCGTATAGCCGTGCGACGTCAGCGCCGGCTCCTGCACCGTGAACGAGGGCCCCCCAAAGATCTGGTAGTTGAGGTTCCAGTTGTTGATCCGCATCTCGCTATAGCCGGCGAGGCCGTAGAGCAGGATATCTGATGTCACCAGAAATCCGGCGCGGCCGCCGATCGTCCAGCCCTGGTCGAGCGATGGCAGTGCGGCGCTCAGGCTCTGACCGAAGAAGAAAGGGCTCGACGCGCTGGCCGTCGTGCGCTGGTGCGACCAGTCGTAATCGACGAAACCGCCGACCACGACGCGCGGCGCAACCTGGATGTCGAATCCGGCGAAAGCCGACAGACCGAGATCGGCGCCCTGCAAGCCGTCGAGATTGAACAGGTCCGGACCACCGCCGACGGGCATCAGGCGCGACCGGCCGGTCGCAAAGTCGAAGCCGAGGCCACCGCCGACATAGAATTGGGTCCAGTTCGCCACGGGCGCAGCGATCGGCCGCGCCTTCACCGGCAAGTCGGCTGCATGGACCACCGTTGCAGCGGAGGCGACAACATGTGCCGCTCCCAGAACAACCACCGCGCACACCCGCCGCTTCGCATGAATCAAATGCCGCCCCCATCACCCACTGCCGGTCGCGCCCCCGCGACCTGACGATTGGGAATATTCTCCACCCGTGCAATTGCACAAGCCGGCGGGCGCACGCTGTCCAATGCGGTCTCCATTTTATGGAACCGCTGTGACCTCCAAGCCATGATCTGTGAACGCGGGTTCACGCAGCGATCACGCAGGCGGACTGCGCGTCGTGCGCCCCACGTCGCCGGCCGGTCGCGATTGAGCCGCATCAATGCGTGCCGCGCGGCTCCGCCTAGATTTGAGAGTGCCGGGACTTCAATTGCGAAAGGCTGGCCAAATGCCCCACATCCTCGTCCCCGACCATCCCCGCGAAGAAACCGCACGCTTGCTGGGTCAGGCCAAGCATTGCCGCAAGCTCGCGACCTCCGTCGCGGAAGACGAGCTGATCGACCAGCTCGTGATGCTGGCGAAATCCTACGAGGCCAAGGCCGCCCTGCTGCGAGCGAGCTGCGGCGTCAGCAGCTAGGCGCTCGGCTACACGTCGCCATAGGCCGTCTCGGCCGAGCGCGTGGCGCGGCCGAACCCCATGATCATGAACAGCGCACCGATGATCGAGAGGTTCTTGAGCGCGTCGACAAGCACCTTGGCATTGTCGGGAGGCGTCTGGTTCCAGAAATCGGAGAACAGCACGGTTGCGACCGCGACGTAAACAATCATCAGCAATGCAAAGAATCGCGCGCCGAAGTTCAGCGCGATCATCAGCCCCGCGATGATCTCGAGTCCGCCGACCGCGATCGCCAGCAGTTGCGGCGTGGTCATGGCGGTCGCCGTCTCGATCTGCTGGGCATAGGGCGCAATGATTTCAGGTACCACGACCTTGGTGGCTATGAAGTCGGCCGTCGCCTGGATGGCAAAGAGCTTGGTGGCGCCCGTGTAGATGAACAGGACGGCGAACAGGATCCGCCCGAAAGTCACGAACGCTGGCATGATCGGCCTCTTGGCAAAGCGCTAAGCACAGGACGCGCCCGGAGATTATGATGAGTCGTGCGCCGGTTTACAAACGGGGAAATGGAAAACTGCTTTGAAATGATCGAAGTGCGGATGCGGCGGAGGTGCGCTCCCTCGCCCCGCTTGCGGGGAGAGGGTTGGGGTGAGGAGGAACTCCGCAAGGACGGTGGTCGACGGACTCGTGGAGACTCCCTCACCCGGAATTTGCTCTCGCAAATTCCGGCCCCTTCCCGCAAGCGGGGAGAGGCGAAGAACTTCCGCCTCAGGTAAACAATGTCGGCTGCTGCCTTGCCGCGCGCTCCTGCGCTTCCACCACCGCAACGGCCGTCATGTTGAGGATGCCACGCGCGGTCACCGAGGGTGTCAGGATGTGCGCCGGGCGCGCCGGGCCGATCAGGATCGGACCCACGGGCAGCGCATCGGCCAGCGACTTGATCATCTGGTAGGCGACGTTGGCGGTGTCCAGCGTCGGCATGATCATGATGTTGGCCTCACCCTCGAGCTTGGAGTGCGGCAAGACCATCTTGCGTGCCGCGGCCGAGAGCGCGGTGTCGCCCTGCATCTCGCCGTCGGCCTCGATCTCCGGATGCTTCTCCTTCAACAGCTGGGTCGCGCGGCGCATCTTGCGCGAGGAATCGGTGTCGTAGCTGCCGAAATCCGAATGCGAGACGAACGCGATCTTGGGCTTGAGCGCGAAACGCTGGACGTGGACCGCCGCGAGCGAGGCGATCTCGGCGAGTTCTTCCGCGGTCGGATTGGGGCGCACCTGGGTGTCGGCGATGAAGAAGGCGCCCTTGCTGGTGATCAGCAGCGCCAGCGCGGCATAGTCGCTGACGCCAGCCTGGAAGCCGACGATTTCGCGGACATGACGCAGATGATGCATGTAGCGGCCCTCGACGCCGCAGAGCATGGCATCCGCCTCCCCACGCATCACCGCGAGCGCCGCGATCACCGTGTTGTTGGTGCGCACCACCGTGCGTGCCGCGTCCGGCGTCACGCCGCGGCGGCCGGCGACTTCGACGTAAGACTGGACGTAGGAGCGATAGCGCGGATCGTCCTCGGGATTGACGAGATCGAAATCCTTGCCCGCCTTGATCAACAGGCCGAAGCGCTTGATACGCGCCTCCACCACGGACGGACGGCCGACCAGAATCGGCCGCGCCAGATTCTCCTCCAGCACCACCTGGGTGGCGCGCAGCACGCGCTCGTCCTCGCCTTCGGCGTAGATCACACGCACCGGCTGGGTCTTGGCCTTCGCGAACATCGGCTTCATGACGAGGCCGGAGCGGAAGGCGAAGCGCTCGAGCAGCGCGGTGTATTCGTCGAAATTGGTGATCTGCCGCGTCGCGACGCCGGACTCCATCGCGGCCTTCGCCACAGCCGGCGAGATGCGCAGGATCAGCCGCGGGTCGAACGGGCTCGGAATCAGCGAGCCGGGGCCGAAGCCCTGGGTCTCGCCGCTGTCGAAGCCCTGCGCCACCGCGTCGGACGGCGCCTCGCGCGCGAGCTGCGCGATGGCCTCGACGGCCGCGAGCTTCATCTCCTCGTTGATCGCGGTGGCGCCGACGTCGAGCGCGCCGCGGAAGATGAAGGGGAAGCAGAGAACGTTGTTGACCTGGTTCGGATAGTCCGAGCGGCCGGTGCAGATCATGGCGTCGGGGCGCGCTTTCCGCGCCTCCTCCGGCATGATCTCCGGGGTCGGGTTGGCGAGCGCCATGATCAAGGGCTTGTCGCCCATTGCCTTGGCCATCTCCGGCTTGAGCACGCCGGGTGCCGAAAGCCCGATGAAGATGTCGGCGCCGCCGATGACGTCGCTGAGCGTGCGCTTGTCGGTCTTCTGCGCATAGACCGCCTTCCAGCGGTCCATCGTGGTGTTGCGGCCTTCATGCACGAGGCCGTCGATGTCGCAGACCCAGATGTTCTTGCGCTGTGCGCCCATCGAGACCAGCAGGTTCAGCGTGGCGATTGCGGCGGCCCCTGCCCCCGACGCCACGATCTTGACGTCCGACAGCTTCTTGCCGTTCAGCCGCAGGGCGTTGGTGACGGCGGCGGCGACGATGATGGCGGTGCCGTGCTGGTCGTCATGGAAGACCGGGATCTTCATGCGCGCCTTCAGTTGCGCCTCGATCTCGAAGCACTCCGGTCCGCGGATGTCTTCCAAATTGATGCCGCCGAAGGTCGGCTCCAGCGCGGCCACGGTCTCGACGACGCGCTCGATGGTTTCGGCGGCGATCTCGATATCGAACACGTCGATGCCGGCGAACTTCTTGAACAGGACGGCCTTGCCCTCCATCACCGGCTTGGACGCCAGCGGGCCGATATTGCCGAGGCCGAGCACGGCGGTGCCGTTGGAGACGACGGCGACCAGATTCGAGCGGATCGTGAGCGTCGCGGCTTCAGCCGGATTGTTGGCGATCTCGGTGCAGGCAGCGGCGACGCCCGGAGAATAGGCAAGCGCGAGATCGCGCTGGTTGGCGAGTGGCTTGGTCGCCTGGATCTCGAGCTTTCCGGGGCGCGGCAGACGGTGATAGGCCAACGCTGCCTGGTGGAGATCATCGGAATAAGACGACATGCGGTGTCTCGCCTCGCGTTACCGGCCTCAAACTAGGTTGTCACGACCGCTCCGCCGTGAGGCGGTATTTCCGGGTCATGGAAACGGGATGAAGCACGCCGGGCGCCCCGGTGGCAACATCCGATTGCGCTCCCGTCAACAAGGCACATAGTCAAATATTTGATAGCTATAGCTTTACCTGGACCGCACGGCGTTTCGCGAATATGGCAGGTTGCGCCGTGCAAAACGGCAACTGGAGCTGGGAATGAAGCGAGATCCTGATCGGCCTGATCGTGGCAGCCGTGCTTGCCGCGGGCGGATGGTTCGGCTTCAACCTCTATGCGAGATCATCGCGCCGTCGCCGAGGTCGAGGCGGCGTTCGAGCAGATGCGCGCCAGTGGCGGCAAGGCCAGCCACGGCAAGATCGCGTTCGACGCGATGAGCCGGACGCTGACGATCGAGAATATCGATGTCGAGCCCGCCCGGCCGGAGTTCGCCAACGTCAAGATCGCAAAGATCACGGCCGTCGGGGTCCGCCAGCCAGACGAGGCCCATTTCTCGGCCGACGGCATTGACCTGTCAGGGGTCGAGGTCGCCTACACGTACACCCAACAAGCGAAGCTGAAAGCGAACTACAAGATCCCCGAGATCACCGCTCGCGACGTTTCCGGTCCGATCCGCACAGCCAACGTTCCGCTGTCCGGTTCGATGATCGACATGTACCGCTTCATGCTCGCGCAATACGCCGCTGCCTCGGCGTCCTCGATCATGGCGCCGACCATCGCCATCAGCATCGATGCGGGCACGGGCAACGCCGGCAGCGGAGACTTCGTCTATTCGGGTCTGGCGATCCAGAACGCCAATCGGGGCAAGATCGAAACGGCGAAGACCGACCGCGTCACCTATTCGCTCGACGTGAGCCAGCCGGGCAAGCCTGCAAAAATGACCGGCGATCTGTCCGGTTTGGCCGTCCATGATTTCGACTCAAGCGCAGTGACGGCCGCCCTCGATCCGCAAGGCTCGAGCGACGACCGCTTCCACAGGGTCTATCGACGTATCACAGCCAATTCATACGTGGTGACGATGGCACCGGGCGTGCGTGTGCAGATCGACAATTTCGCCATCGACGACATTGCGATCCGGCCCTCGAAATTCCGCCCGGCAGAGATCATGGCGATGATGCCGGTTGATGGTTCAACTCCGACGCCGGCGCAGTCCCGCGACATGATCGGGAAGATGGCCGACTTCTTCGAGGGCTTTCAGATCGGCAAGGCTGAAATCGGCAGACAGACCATCGAGACGCCGCAAGGAACGGGGAAGCTCAACGCCGTCAAATACGATCAGGACAAGATTGCGATCGAAGGCCTCGATATGCCGATGCCGCAGGGGCAGCTCAAGATGGAGCGCTTTGCGCTGAAGTCCTTCAGCGCGGCGAATCTGATGCGCTGGGCGGCAAGCCTCGGAGCCCCAGGACAAACACCCTCGCCGGATCGGATGCTGGGCCTGTTCCGCGTGCTCGAAGGCGCCGAGATCAAAGGCGTCGTCGCGCCCTTCAAGAACACGCGGCAGCTCGTCACCATCGACACGATCAACCTGAACTGGGGCCAGCTGGTCGGATCGATCCCGAGCAAGGCCAGTCTGGTCGTGAAGATGGTGACGCCGACCGATCCGGCCAATCCGGCACAGCGGCCGCTGATCATGGCGGGCGTGGACAAGCTGGCGATCGACCTCGATCTCGGCGCCGCCTGGACGGAATCGTCGGGCGCATTCGCTCTCGCGCCGGCGACCATCGATCTCGGCAATCTCGCCAGAGCGCAAGCCCGCCTTGCGCTCGCCAACGTGCCACGCGGCGTTTTCACGGCCGATCCGGCGCAGGCGATGGGTCAGGCGGCGCAGATCGAGACCGGCGCGATCGAGCTCTCGCTGCGCGACAGCGGCGTCGTCGATCTCGTCGTGGCGCAGTTCTCGCGCATGCAGAACGTCAACCGCGACGCCGCCCGCAGCGCCATCGCCGAGATGATCCGGGCGCAGGGCGATAGGCTCACGGCTGCCAATCTCGACGCCAAAGCGGCGGTCGATGCGCTCGCCGGCTTCGTGGAGACATCAGGACAGACACTCACGATCAAGCTGACGCCCCGCGCCAAGGTGCCGCTGATGCAATTGCTGCAGCTCACCCAGAGCGCTCCGGAGAACGCGCTGGCGCAGTTCAGGATCGAGGCGTCGACGGGGCTGTAGGGGACCGACGCGCAGCTCTATCCCCGTCATTGCGAGCGCAGCGAAGCAATCCAGAGTCCCTCCGCGGAAAGATTCTGGATTGCTTCGCTGCGCTCGCAATGACGATATGGGGAGAGCGAGGCCTCTCCCCACACGCGGGGAGAGGCGAAGCGCACTCACTTCTGCGGCAGGTTCACCTTCACATGCAGCTCACGGAGCTGCTTCGTGGTGGCTTCCGACGGCGCGCCCATCAGCAGGTCCATGGCCTGCTGATTCATCGGGAACAGCGAGATCTCGCGCAGATTGTTGGTGCCGCACAGCAGCATCACGATGCGGTCGACACCGGCCGCCATGCCGCCATGCGGCGGGGCGCCGTACTGGAAGGCGCGGTACATGCCGCCGAAGCGGTCGACCACTTCCTGCTCGCCGTAGCCGGCGATCTCGAACGCCTTCACCATCGCTTCCGGCACGTGGTTGCGGATGCCGCCGGAGGCGATCTCATAGCCGTTGCAGGTGATGTCGTACTGGAACGCCTTGATGGTCAGCGGGTCCTGGCCCTTCAGCGCGTCGAGGCCGCCCTGCGGCATCGAGAACGGGTTGTGCGAGAAGTCGACCTTCTTGTCGTCCTCGTTGTACTCGTACATCGGGAAGTCGACGATCCAGGCGAGCTCGAACCGCTCCTTGTCGGTGAGGTTCAACTCCTCGCCGACCTTATTGCGGGCGAGGCCCGAAAACTTCCAGAACTTGTCGGGATCGCCAGCGACGAAGAAGGCGGCATCGCCCTCCTTGGTGCCGATCTGCGCGCGGATCGCAGCGGTGCGCTCGGGCCCGATGTTGTTCGCCAAGGGACCTGCGCCCTCGCCGCCCTCGCGCCACATGATGTAGCCGAGGCCCGGCTGGCCTTCGCCTTGCGCCCAAGAATTCATGCGGTCGCAGAACGCGCGGCTGCCGCCGCCCGGCGCCGGGATCGCCCAGACCTGGTTCTTGGGGTCCTCGAGCATGCGCGCGAACACCTTGAAGCCGGAGCCGCGGAAGTGCTCGGAGACGTCCTGCATCTCGATGGGGTTGCGCAAATCCGGCTTGTCGCTGCCATACTTGCGCAGCGCCTCGGCGAACGGGATGCGGCGCCAGTTCTTGCTGACCGGCTTGCCCTTGGCGAACTCCTCGAACACGCCGGTGATGACGGGCTCCATCGCCGCGAAGACGTCTTCCTGAGTGACAAAGCTCATCTCGACGTCGAGCTGGTAGAACTCGCCGGGCAGACGGTCCGCGCGCGGATCCTCGTCGCGGAAGCACGGCGCGATCTGGAAGTAGCGGTCGAAGCCCGACATCATCAGCAACTGCTTGTATTGCTGCGGCGCCTGCGGCAGCGCGTAGAACTTGCCGGGATGGATGCGCGAGGGCACCAGGAAGTCGCGCGCGCCCTCGGGCGATGACGCGGTCAGGATCGGCGTGTTGAACTCGAAGAAGCCCTGCCCCTCCATGCGCCGGCGCATCGACTTGATGATCTCGACGCGCGTCATGATGTTCTGGTGCAATTTTTCGCGGCGCAGATCGAGGAAGCGGTACTTCAGGCGAATGTCTTCTGGATATTCCTGGTCGCCGAACACCGGCAGCGGCAGGTCGCCGGCAGGGCCCAGCACCTCGATCTCGCTGACATAGATCTCGATCTTGCCGGTCGGCAGATCGTCGTTGTCGGTGCCCTCGGGGCGGCGGCGGGCCTTGCCGTCCATCCGCACCACGAATTCCGAGCGCAGCTTTTCGGCCTGCGCAAACGCCGGCGAGTCCGGATCGACCACGCACTGGGTCAGGCCGTAATGGTCGCGCAGGTCGATGAACAGCACGCCGCCATGGTCGCGAACGCGATGGACCCAGCCTGACAGGCGGACCGTCTCGCCGATGTTGCTCTCGCGGAGCGCGCCGCATGTATGTGACCGGTAGCGATGCATGGTCGTCCCAAAATGATGTCTGAGGAAGCGAATCGAACGGCCGAAAACGGCCGGTCCGACGTTGCGGCAGGGTTTACCCGACGAGGCCGGGTGCGGCAACCAAGGGAACGGGCCGTTTTGGGGCCGAACCGCTCATTTTTGGCCTGTTTGGGCGCGAGCCTTTGCCATCCGGCGTTCCCCGCCTATCTTTACCTCCATGACCGTCCATTTCCCGTTCCAGAACTCCTATTCGGCGCTGCCGGACAGCTTCTTTGCCCGGGTCGCGCCGACCCCCGTCGCCGCGCCCCGGCTGATCAAGCTGAACCGGCCGCTGGCGCTCCAGCTCGGGCTCGATCCGGATCTGCTGGAGACCCCCGAAGGCGCCGAGATCCTGGCCGGCAAGACGGTTCCACCGGGCGCCGATCCCATCGCCATGGCCTATGCCGGCCACCAGTTCGGGAATTTCGTGCCCCAGCTCGGCGACGGCCGCGCCATCCTGCTCGGTGAGGTCATCGACAGAGGCGGCCTCCGCCGCGACATCCAGCTCAAGGGAAGCGGCCCCACCCCGTTCTCCCGCCGCGGCGATGGCCGCGCCGCGCTCGGGCCGGTGCTGCGCGAGTACATCGTCAGCGAAGCGATGTTTGCGCTGGGCATTCCGACCACGCGCTCGCTCGCCGCGGTCGTCACCGGCGAGCAGGTGTTTCGCGAAACCGCGCTGCCCGGAGCGGTGCTGACCCGCGTCGCCTCCAGCCACATCCGCGTCGGCACTTTCCAGTTCTTCGCGGTCCGCCGCGACACCGAGGCGGTGCGCCGGCTCGCCGACCACGTCATCTTCCGGCATTACCCCGAGCTGTTGAATGCGGAGCGGCCCTATCACGGCCTGCTCGGCGCCGTCGTCGCGCGACAGGCCGAACTCGTCGCGCGCTGGCTGCTGGTCGGCTTCATCCATGGCGTGATGAACACCGACAACAGCTCCATCTCCGGCGAGACCATCGACTACGGCCCCTGCGCCTTCATGGATGCGTACAATCCCTCGCAGGTGTTTTCGTCGATCGACGAGATGGGCCGCTACGCCTATGCCAACCAGCCGCGCATCGCACTGTGGAATCTGACGCGGCTGGCCGAATGCCTGCTGCCGCTGTTCGGAGACGAGCAGGAGAAGGCCGTCGCTGAGGCCCAGGACATTCTCGGCGCGTTCTCCGAGACGTTCAGTGCGGCCTATCAGACAGGCCTGCGCAAGAAGGTCGGCCTGTTCACGACGCGCGACGGCGACGACGCGCTGATTCAGGACCTGCTCGACGCCATGGCGAAGAACCAGGCCGACTTCACCCTCACCTTCCGCAGCCTGGGTGACGCCGCAGGGGATGCGGCCGCGGACGACGCGCGCGCGCAGTTCATGGATCCCGCGGCCTTCGACGAGTGGGCCAGGCGCTGGCGCGAGCGCACGGCACTGGAGCCTCAAAGCGGGGCCGAGCGGCAAGCCGCCATGCATGCCGTCAATCCGATCTTCATCCCGCGCAACCACCGCGTCGAGGCCGTGATCCAGGCCGCGGTGAATGACGACGACTACGCGCCGTTCGAGGAATTGGTGAAGGTGCTGGCGAATCCGTTCGAGGACCAGCCGGAGTATGCCGCCTTCGCCGATCCGCCGCTGCCGGATCAGCGGGTGCTGCAGACGTTCTGCGGGACGTGAGGCAAGCTCTGCCTCGCCACTACTTTGAATTGGTTCGCCGGATGGATTACGCCTTCCGCTAGTTCGTGCTGCGCTTTGGACATTGTGGACACGTCCCGACCACGGGAACCCCTGTCATCAAACTGAAACACACCCACTTTAACCGCCTGTCAGGGGTCGTCTTGCCGGAGGCGCCCATCCTCCAACTATCCCTGACAAGCGCGCCATGCCCTTCAAATTCATCCACATCACCGACACGCATCTCGCGAATCCCGGGCTGAAGCTCTATGGCCTCGATCCGCGCACCCGGCTCGATGCCGCGATCGCCGACGTCAACAAGCACCAGGCCGATGCCGCCTTCGCGGTCGTGACCGGCGACCTCACGCATTGGGGCGAGGCTGACTCCTACGCCAATTTCGCCGACGCGATGGCGGCGCTGAAGATCCCGTACATCGCGATGGTCGGCAATCACGACAAGCGCGCCACCTGCCTCGACGCCCTGAAAGCCGCGCCGCGCGATCCCAACGGCTTCGTGCAGGGCACCAGGACTACCGAGCACGGCCTGTTCGTGTTCCTCGACACGCTGGACGAGACCAGCCATGCCGGCGAGATGTGCGACAAGCGGCTCGGCTGGCTGGCGAGCACGCTGGCGGCAGCACCGGCAGACATGCCGTTCGTCGTGTTCATGCATCATCCGCCCTTCCCGGTCGGCGTCCACGCGATGGACGAGATCGGGCTGAAGCAGAGCGCCGAGTTCGCCGAGGTGATCGCGCCTTATCGGTCGCGCATCCGTCATCTGTTCTTCGGGCATGTGCACCGGCCGATCTTCGGCAGCTACGGCAAGATCCCCTTCTCCACCCTGCGCGGCACCAACCATCAGGTCTGGTTCGAGCTCGACGCCGACGCACCGCACCTGGCGAGCCACGAGCCGCCGGCCTATGGCGTGGTGCTGATCGACGACGAGAACCTCGTCGTGCACAGCCACGACTTCCTCGACACCAGTCTGCGCTTTCCCTTTGCGCCACCGGCGGGAATGGACGGCCGCGACTATGCGCTCAAATTCGCGGCGCGGTGAGATGAGCCTTGCTGAACCCGCGGCTCTCCCAGTCGCGGCATCGGCGCCGCCGCACCTGCACATCCTGAAGCGGTTCTCCACCCGCTTCAAAATCTCGCTGCCGGCCTATCTGCTGCTGCTTCCGTCGCTGGTCTTCCTCGCGCTGTTCACCTACGGCGCGATCGGCCGCGTGTTCGTCGACGCGCTCTATCAGCGCGCGACGCCGAAGGCGCCACTCCGCTTCGTCGGCCTCGACAACATCAGTGCGGTGCTCGCCGACCCCGCCTTCACCGGCGCGGTCGTCAACAATCTCATCTATGCCGTCGGCACCGCGATCCCGAGCATCGGACTCGCGCTGCTGTTCGCACTGGCGCTGGCGCGGACCAATGCCGTAACCAGCGCGCTTCGCGCCGCGCTGTTTCTCCCCGTGCTGATCCCGATGGTCGCGGCCTCCGCGCTGTTCCTGTTCATCTTCCTGCCCAATGTCGGGCTGCTCGACTATTACATCGGCCGGCTGCTTCCGGTGCTGCCGAACTGGCTCGGCGATTCCGACATCGCGCTCTATGCCATCATGGTCATCACGATCTGGAAGAACGCCGGCTATTACATGCTGTTCTTCCTCGCCGGCCTCCAGTCCGTGCCGGAGGATGTCATGGAAGCCGCGCATCTCGACGGCGCGGGACCCTGGCAGCGCTTTCGCCACATTACCCTGCCGGAGCTCAAGCCGACCTTCCTGTTCGTCACCGTGATCGCCATCCTCAATGCGGTGACGCAGGTCGACCACGTCTTCGTCATGACCAAGGGCGGACCGTCGAACGCCACCAACCTCGTACTGTTCTACATCTACCAGCAGGCGGTCGAGCATTACGACATCGGCAAGGCCTCGGCCGCGACGCTGCTGACGCTCGCCGCGCTGATGGGCCTCACCGCGCTGTCGTTCCGCACCATGGCGAACCGCGAGGGCGGGGCATGACGCTGATCGATTGGCTGTTCAACGATACCCCGCTCGCCACCCGCCGCGAGATCACGCCCAAGCTCGGCTTCGTCCTGACCGTACTGCTCGCGCTGGTCTGGCTGATCCCGTTCCTGTGGATGGGCGTGGCGACGCTGCGCCCGGCCTCCGACGGCATCAATTTGATGGCCGAACTGATGCCGAGCCTGAAGCCGACGCTCGACAACATCAGGGACGCCTGGGAGATCGGCGATTTCCCGCGCTACTTCCTCAACACCACGATCATCTGCACCGGCATCCTCTCGGTGCAGCTCGTCACGATCACGCTGGCGGGCTTTGCCTTCGCGCGGCTCGAATTCGCCGGCAAGACGCTGCTGTTTTACCTTTTCCTGATGCAGCTGATGCTGGTGCCGGTGCTGCTGATCGTGCCGAACCTCAAGCTCGTCGCGCAATTCGGCCTCTACGACACGCTGGCCGGCGTGATGATGCCGTTCTTCGCCTCGGCCTTCGGCGCCTTCCTGATGCGGCAGGCTTTCGAAGCCATTCCGACCGAGCTGGAAGACGCGGCCCTGATCGACGGCGCCAGCCTGTTCCAGCGCATCCGCCACATCTACGTGCCGCTGTCGATGCCGAGCTTCTCGGCGTTCGCCATCATCTCCGTCACCAGCCACTGGAACGACTTCCTGTGGCCGCTGATGGTGATCAATTCGCCGGACAAGCGCCCGCTCACGGTCGGGCTGTCGGTGTTCACCGCCACGGCCGAAGGCACGCAGGCCTGGGGCACCATCGCGGCCGGCACATTGATGGTGATCGCGCCGCTGCTCATCACCTTCCTGATCTTCCAGAAGCGCTTCATCAGTTCTTTCGTCACCTCAGGCATCAAATAGGAGATTTCTCGATGCTGTTTACCCGCAGGCTCATGCTCGGCCTCGCCATGGCAGGCACTTTTGCCAGCGCCCTCGCCGTCCCGGCCCTGGCCGAAGGTCCGACCGAGATCGACCTGTTCTTCCCGGTTCCGGTCGACGGCAAGCTCGCCCGCGACATGGGCACGTTGATCAAGGAGTTCAACGAGACCCATCCGGCGATCAAGGCCACCGCGGTCTACACCGGCTCCTATGACGACACCCTGATCAAGACGCGCGCTGCGATCAAGGCCGGCAAGCCGCCGTCCGCCGTGATCATGTCGGCAAATTTCCTGCTCGACATGCAGATCGAGAACGAGCTGACCAATCTCGACGGCCTTATCGCCGCCGACGGCACCACCAAGGAAAAGTTCCTGGGTCAGTTCTTCCCGGCGCTGCAGGGTAACGCGGTGATCGACCGTTCGGTTTACGGCGTGCCCTTCCACAATTCGACGCCGCTGCTCTACATCAACGCCGACAAGGCGAAGGAAGCGGGCCTCGATCCGAGCAAGCCGCCGCAGACCTGGGCCGAGCTCACCGACTGGGCCAAGAAGCTCACCAAGCGCGAGGGCGACAAGGTGACCCAATGGGGCATCGCGATCCCCTGCGCCTATGACTATTGCGGCTGGATGATGGAAACGCTCACCATGACCAATGGCGGGCGTTACTACAACGAGGAGTTCGGCGGCGAGGTCTATTACGACACGCCGTCGATGCTCGGCGCACTGACCTGGTGGAACGACCTCGTCTACAAGCACAAGGTCCACGCGCCCGGCGCCACCCCCGGCCCGGCCGTCAGCACCTCCTTCATCTCCGGCAACGCCGCGATGATGATGCTCTCGACGGGCTCGCTCACTTACGTGCGCGACAACGCCAAGTTCAACTACAAGGTCGCCTTCATCCCGCGCAACGTCCGCAACGCCGTGCCGATCGGCGGCGCCTCGCTGATCGTTCCGGCTGGCCTCGAAGCCGACAAGCAGAAGGCAGCCTGGACGCTGATCAAGTGGATGACCTCGCCCGAGAAGAGCGCCTGGTGGAGCCGAGCCACCGGCTACTTCGCGCCCAACATGGCGGCGTACAAGACGCCTGACATGATCGAGTTCCTCAACAAACACCCGGACGCCAAGACCGCCGTCGAGCAGCTCGACGTCGCAAAGCCCTGGTTCGCGACCTACAAGACCGTGCCGGTCCGCAAGACGCTGGAGGACGAGGTGATGCTGGTCCTCAACGGCAAGAAGCAGCCGAAGGAAGCGCTGGTCGCCGCCCAGAAGGCCGCGGATGAGACGCTGAAGCCGTACAACGCGGAGACCTCGCTGAAGCTGCCGTAATACGCCGGCTCATCGCGCGAACACCATTCGGCGCTCCGCCCTGCGGGGCGCCGTACTCATTTCGGACCATTGCCAACGTTAACTCCCCGTCCACCATCCGGCCCGACCCGCCGCCGGTAACCACGACAATTAACAGACCCTCAATTCACCCCAGACAAGTCTAGCAATGCTTCTGGGGAGATTTTGCCGTGGATCTGCTGGTTATCGAGTTCCTGGGTCTGGCGCTGGTCGCCATGTGCCTGGTCGTGGTGGCGCTGCCCTGCGCGCGCAAATCCTCCAACCGGGTCCGCTACGAATAGGAATTTCGTCGGAATCAGGCGATTCCCGCCCGACGCAAGGATCGAATTCGCTTAGAGCCCCTTGACATCACAGCGCTTTCGGCAGAACGGCTGATATACGTGTTATGGGCCGTTCATGGATTTGATTACAACCACCGCTGACCTCGCAGCTGCCTGCAGCCGCCTGGCCAAGCATCCCGTCATTACCGTTGATACCGAGTTCCTGCGCGAAACCACCTACTACCCGCTTCTATGCGTGGTGCAGATGGCGAGCGCCGAGGAAGCCATGGTCATCGACACCCTGGCCGAGGGCATCGACCTCAAGCCGTTCTTCGAGCTGATGGCGAACGAGGCCGTGCTCAAGGTGTTCCACGCCGCCCGGCAGGACATCGAGATCATCTGGCATCAGGCGGGCATCATCCCGCACCCGGTGTTCGACACCCAGGTCGCCGCCATGGTGCTCGGCTATGGCGACAGCATCGCCTATGACGCCCTGGTCGAGAAGGTCGCCGGTCATCGCCCCGACAAGACGCATCGCTTCACCGACTGGTCGCGCCGGCCGCTGACCAAGGAGCAGATGCATTACGCGGTGTCCGACGTCACTCACTTGCGCGACGTGTTCGCCGCCCTCGACGCCGATTTGAAGAAGCGCCGCCGTAGCGAATGGGTCTCGATCGAGATGGAGGTCCTGACCTCGCCGAAGACCTACGACTTCCACCCCGAGCGCGCCTGGGAGCGGCTGAAGACGCGCGTGCGCAAGCCGAAGGACCTCGCCGTCCTGATGGAGGTCGCCGCCTGGCGCGAGCAGGAAGCCCAGAGCCGTGACGTTCCGCGCGGCCGCGTGCTGCGCGACGAAGCCGTCAGCGACATCGCGACCCACGCCCCGAACACGATCGAGAAACTCGCAAATCTACGCTCGGTGCCGAAGGGTTTCGAGAAGTCGAAATGGGGCGCGGACATCGTTGCCGCGGTCCAGCGCGGGCTGGCGCGCGATCCCGCCACGCTGCCGAAGCTGGAGAAGCCGCGCAACAACAACAACGGCGCCGCCATCGTCGAGCTCCTGAAGGTGCTGCTGCGTATGACGGCAGAGCGCCACGCCGTCGCCAGCAAGGTGATCGCCACCGTCGACGATCTCGAAGAGATCGCAGCCGATGACGAAGCCGACGTGCCGGCGCTGCACGGCTGGCGCCGCGAGCTGTTCGGCGATGCCGCACTGAAGCTGAAGCGCGGCGAGCTGGCGCTTGCGGTCGAGAAAGGCCGCGTGATCGGGGTTCAGCGGGTAGAGGCAGTCAAACCGTCATCCTGAGTGCGAAGCATCGCGCGCAGAGCCTCGAAGGATGAGCGGCCCCACTGCGAGCCAGCCGGGCCGTCGCCCTTAGAGGGCCGCTTCGCGGCCACCTCAGGGTGACGGTGTTGGATTGGGGCCTCGCTGCTTCCACATCGTCATTGCGAGGAGCTCTTGCGACGAAGCAATCCAGACTGTTTCCGAGGACGGATTCTGGATTGCTTCGCTGCGCTCGCAATGACGAGGCGAGAGATCTTACGCCGGCGTCAGCTTCGCGACTTCCGGCTTCATGTCATCCAGCACGCCTGAGATCGCGGCGATCAGCTCGTCGATCTGGGCCTTGGTGACGATCAGCGGCGGACAGATGGCGATGGCATCCAGCATGTTGCGGGAGATCACGCCGCGCTCCTGGAGCATGCGGCTGGCCATGCCGCCGACGGCGCCGGGCGTCGCCGCGGCCGTCTTGCGGCCCTTGTCGAGCACGAGCTCGATCGCCGCGATCATGCCGACGCCGCGGACCTCGCCGACCAGCGGATGGCTGGTGAGCTCGCGCAGCTTGCCCTGCATATAGCCGCCGAGCTCGGCGGCATGCGCGACCAGGCCGCGCTCCTCGATGATCTTGAGGTTTTCCAGCGCAATCGCCGACCCGACAGGATGGCCGCCGGCGGTGTAGCCATGGCCGAGCACGCCGATCCTGTTGCTCTCGTCCGCGATCGGCTCGAACATGCGCTCGTTCATGATGATTGCCGACAGTGGGAAATAGCTCGACGTGATCTGCTTGGATACGACCATCACGTCCGGCTTGATGCCGAACGTCTCGCAGCCGAACATCTTGCCGGTGCGGCCAAAGCCGCAGATCACCTCGTCGGCGACCAGCAGGATGTCGTATTTCTTCAGGACCGCCTGGATCTTCTCCCAATAGGTCGCCGGCGGCACGACCACGCCGCCCGCGCCCATCACCGGCTCGCCGAAGAAGGCCGCGATCGTCTCAGGCCCCTCCTTCTGGATCAGCGCATCGAGCTCCTCGGCCCGCCGGGTCGCGAAGGCCTCCTCGCTCTCGCCGGGCGCGCCGTCCTTGTAGAAATGCGGCGAGCCCGTGTGAAGGATGTTCGGCAGCGGCAGGTCGAAAGAGCGGTGGTTGTTCGGCAGGCCGGTGAGGCTGGCGGATGCAATCGTGACGCCGTGATAGCCACGGATGCGGCTGATGATCTTCTTGCGCTGGGGCTGACCGAGCGAATTCGAACGATAGGCGATCAGCTTGAGAACGGTGTCGTTCGCCTCGGAGCCGGAATTGGTGAAGAACACCTTGCTCATCGGCACCGGCGCCAGCGCCACCAGCTTCTCGGCGAGATCGATCGAGGGGCCGTGCGATTTAGCGGAGAAGGTGTGATAGAACGGCAGCGCCTGCATCTGCTTGTGCGCAGCCTCGACCAGCCGCTTCTCGCTGAAGCCGAGCCCGACGCTCCACAGACCCGCCATCGCCTCGAAATAGCGCTTGCCCGACGCGTCGAACACGTAGGGTCCCTCGCCCCGCTCGATCACCAGGGGACCAGCCTGCTGGTGCGCGCGCGCGTTGGTGTACGAATGGAGCTGGTAGGCCACATCGCGGGCTTCTTGCGAATTAGGCAGCATGGACATTTGCGAGCATCCCTCAGGTCGTCACGTCGCAGGCACAGCCGGCGCATTCACGTGATTATCAGGTCACTTGGCTATTGCGACGCGGCAAAACTTGCAACGTCAATTCATGGGCGACAAGCGCTCAGCAGCGATGCACAAAGCCGCATGCAGATGGCCGGCACATTTGGCGGCTCTCAAGCCGCGCCGTCGTCATTCCCGTCGCCGACTGCGGCTGCCGCTGCGGCTTCCTTCACCTCCACGAGCGCCATCGACAGCAGATAGACCGTCGTCGGCAAGCCGGCGCGGCGGGCGGTCTCGGCGGCACGCGACAAATCGCTCGCCAGCTCCCTGAGCTGCTCTCCCCGTGACAATGTCCCGCCCACCCATCTGCCAGTCGCGGCGGCTTACACCGCGACGGCGCCGCTGGTTCTGATCAGGTCGGCGCTGGGATGGATTGTAGCAAAGTTCGCGATGACATTCACTACCGCATCCCTGTACGCGGCCGCATCGCCCGTAGCAGGCTGCCGGCAGGCCACGGCATCGCCGATCACCTGGTAGCGATGGCTGCGGTGAAATCCGTCGACGGCGGTGGCGAGAATGGTCTCGTCCAGCGAAAAGCCGATCAGAATGCAGCGCACGCTGCGGATGTTGGACATGTAGTCCACGAACCGCGACGCGCTGTAGGCCGAGGGCAGCGGGTGCTCGAACGTCATCTCTCCCGGCTGCGGCTTCGCTTCCGCGATCCAGTCGGTCAACCTGGATGCCGGATTGAACCAGGCCGCCTGGGCGATGCGCTTCAAATGCATCACCGGCCAGAGATTGGCGCGCCACAGCGCCAGGAGTTCCAGGCAGCGCACCGTGGCCGCCTCGCCATCGAGGATGACGTGGCGGCGCCCGGGGGTCAGATATTCGACCTGGAGATCCGCGCAGATCAGGATCGGCGGGTCGTCTTGGATGGAGGCCAGCATTGTCTTGCGCGGAGCTGCACCAGTTTCAACGATCGGCGAGTGCGAGGTCCCGTAGCGGCGAGGTCACCGACCGCCCCGCCGATGCGTCGAGCACGCCCGGCCGGTCCCAATCGCCCTCGGGACGAATGATCACATAGGGATCGCTGTCCAGCGTGATGGCGTCCGGCCCCGGCTCGATCTCCAGCAGCATCTCCGTGTAGGAGAAATCGGAGAAGGTGATCTTGCGGTTGTGGCCGAGCGGCTTGGCGCCGAAATGAGCCCAGAAATCGACCAGCCGGTCCTGCGCCTGGCCGTAGATCTTGCGGAAGCCCTTGCGCTTCACATAGTCCACGCTCGCCTGGACCAGCTTGAACGAGATGCGCGAGCGCCGGTACTGGTGCCGCACCGCAAGCCGCTCCACCTTGGCGAAATCGCCGAAGAAGCGCACCCGCAGGCAGCCCGCGGGCTCGTTGCCGATGTAACCGATGAAATGCGCGGCGACCATGTCGTTGCCGTCGAACTCCTCGTCGAACGGGCAATCCTGCTCGGCAAGATAGACCGCGGAACGAATGGCGGTGACCAGCATGAGATCGCTGGGATCGCGCGCCAGGCGAACGGTGATGGCGCGGGAGTCGGGCTTCGCGAGAGGAATCCTAGTGCCGTGCATCTGCATAGCTCCTTGCTTGAATGATCGCGCCCGGCATGCGCATTGGCCGCCGATGCCACGGGCGCTCGTAACACCACAGGTCCGGCTGAAAGCTCGCGATGGGCTCGAAGCCCGTCGCCTTCATGATCTCGCGTCCGGCCACCGTTGCCGGCTGCGCATAGCAATCCGCGTCGCGAAATCTTATCTGACGCAGATGCGCCGAGGCCTTGCCGAGACCGGCGATCCCGCGGCCCGTCGCCGCGATCGCCCAGATGTAGATTGCGGAGACGTCCTGGTCGGCCGATGCGAGATAGCGCGTCTGCGGCGCCGTCAGGCAGATCTCGTCGAGCAGCAGCGCGTCGTGTCCGAGATCGTTGAGAAACAGGAAGGCCATCCCGCCGAGCAGACGGCCCTTTCGGCTGAAGGTCAGGAGGCACTGGGGATCGAAGGCGAAATAACGTTCGAGCTCCGCAGCCCCGATCTGCACGCCCGGCACCAGCCGGTGCGCCATCCCGGCCAGTTCAGCGATTTCGGAAAATTGCGCAACTCGGACATCGACGTCCGGGCTCAGCGGAAGGGCGTCGAAATCATGCCTTGCGGCAAACGAGCCCCTTTCCATACTCATGTCGTCCCTCTATCGTTTGGGGGTTTTACGTGCCGCCATGGCGAGAAGCTTAGCGGCTGGAGATCAGGAGTATGCAGCAAGTATTGCACCGGGGTGCTGCAATGATGCAGCACCATGAAGAAGCGCTAAATGCGTCATGGGACGATTTGAAACTGTTTTTAGCCTGCGCAAAATTTAAAAGTTTTCGTAACGCCGCCGAAGAGCTCGGACTGACTTCCACCACCCTGATGCGCAGGATCGACCGGCTCGAGGAGAGCATCGGATGCAAGCTGTTCCTGCGCGACCAGAGCGGACTCACGCTCAGCGACGAAGGCACCGCGATGATCGCCGACGTCGCGCATATGGAACGCCATGCCTTCAACGTCTTCCGGCGCGCCTCGCGCGCGTCGAACGACACGTCGGGCACCGTGCGCGTCGCGGTGACGGAAGGCCCCGGCAATTTCTGGATCCTGCCGCGGCTGATCGACTTCCAGAAGACCTACCGCAAGATCACCGTCGATCTGCGCTGCGCGATGGAGCAGGCCGACGTCGCGCGACTGGAATCCGACATCGCGATCCAGCTCGAGCCACCGACCAATCCCGACCTGATCGTCGCCAAGCTCGGCCGCCTCCACATCTACCCCTTCGTCTCCAAGGAGTATGAGAGCCTCTACGGCGTGCCGGCGACGCTCGCGGAATTGAAGAACCACCGCATCATCAAGCAGAGCGCGCCGCAGGTCGACGACAGTGCCTATGCCCGCGTGCTCGGGTTGAAGTCACTCGAGGGCATCGTCGGGATCAAGACCAACTCTTCGGTCGGCGCACTCTATGCGGTGGAGCGCGGCGCCGGCATCGGCTTCCTGCCGACCGTGTCGATCGCACTCGGCGTGCCGCTGATCGCCGTCGATCTCGGCGTCAGCCATCACGCCGATCTCTGGCTCACCTATCACAAGGAATTTCGCTCCTCCGAGCGCCACAAGATCGTGGTCGACTGGCTGAAGAAGATCTTCGATCCCAAGACCTATCCCTGCTTCCGCGACGAGTTCATTCATCCAAACGCGCTGGTGCCGATGATGACGGCTGCGCGCGAGGGTTTTGGATTGACGGGTTATGCCGCGGCGACGCCGACCTGAACGCAGACTTCATCTGAGCGTGATCTTATCGGAAAACCGCTGCACGCTTTTCCGGATCATGCCTGCGTGTCACCACCGGTATTCGAAGCCGACCGTGCCCTGGTGCGAGGTCAGCTCGTTGCGGAACTTGCCGTCGTAGTTGACGTAGAACCGCGCGGTGCTGGTGAGGCTGAGCGAGGCCGAGGCCCCAGTATCCATGCCGTAACGGCTCTCGCCGATACCTGGCACGACGATGTTCTGGGCCCCCAGGCTGACCTGCACCGTTCCCAGCTCCTGGTGGAAATTGTCGACGAACTTGCCGTAGGCGGACAGGTCCAGGATCTTCTGGTCAAAGATGAAGTAGCGCCCGATCTCCGCGCCGATCATCATGCGCGCGCGCGACAGCGCGGTCGAGCCGACGTTGAGGGGATCGAGTCCTCCAGCCTCCTGGAACGCGGCGCTGGTGGCGCGCACATACTCCAGCGCGCCCTTTGGCACGACGCGCATCTGGTCCTGGGTCCAGTAATAGCTGATCTCGGTCAGCGCGCCGTCGACCGCGGCGCGATAGCCGGCGGTCGCAAGGCCAAGGCCGGTGTCCCGGCTGGAGCGGACCTTGCCGAAACCGTGCACGACCGCAAAGGCCCAGGTCCACGGCCCCTTGTCCACCGAGCCGTTGAAGCCGATCTGCGTCAGGTCGAGCGTTGCCGACTGGAGCGCCAGTGGCACGTCGATGTCGGTATGGCTCTGGTCGACGGAGAAGCCGAGATTGACGCCGGGGGCGACCCGAGCGCCAAAACCGGCGACGCCGCCGAACGTCTTGCGCTTGTCGCCGACGAAATCGCCCTGCGCATCGGTACGGACCGAGATGCCATAGCCTTCGAACCAGGACCGGTAGCGCGGATCTTCCGTGGTCGCGGACGCACCGCCGCCGCCGGGATTGGTGCGGAATGCCCGGCCGACGCCGCTGGAGGCCTGGTTAGCGAGCCGCTCCAGGAAATTCGAGCCGAGATCGAGCGCGCTGTTGCCGGCCGATTGGTCGACATTGGTCGAGGTCGGCGTTGGGATCGGAGTCGGAGTCGGAGTCGGAGTGGGCGTCGGGCTCTGCGCGAAGCCGGATGTCGCCGCACACATCGTCACGACGAACACGACAGCCGTCATGACAAGGCGGACGCGTTCCAGCCCGATCGTCTGCCGTATCCCGGAGGGCTGCGAGGTGCAGCGCATGACGGTGAATCCCGAAGCAAAATGGCGGCGCGCAAAAATGCAACACGATGCTGCGGCGCCCTGCTGCGATTTGTGCCGAACTGCCACTAAGGGTCAACCTGTGGGCATGTCATCGCCGAGGCTATTGCCCTGATTGTGGTTCCGTTGCCACAGGTCGCAAATTGCGCGCGGGGACATCCGAGCCGGGCTTGAAAACCGCACGCGACTTGCTAACGCGCGCTTTTCATGTTGCAATATTGGACACAATCGGAATTGGCCGCTCGGCTGTGCGTTTCGCGACATTGAGACTCGAACAGACTTCCGGAAGCCCGTTTGTGGCGTGGCACGCGAAAAGCGGCCGCGTCGTTTTTGTATCCAGCGGAGGAGACTGAGGATGCCGCAAAAGGGCACCGTCAAATGGTTCAACCCGACCAAGGGCTATGGGTTCATCAAGCCGAACGGCAGCGACAAGGACGTGTTCGTCCACATCTCCGCCGTCGAACGGGCCGGACTTTCGACCCTCAACGAAAACCAGGTGGTTGAATACGACCTCGTGGAGAACCGCGGCAAAGCGTCCGCGGAAAACCTCAAGGTCTCCTGATTTCTCTCAAAGCTACGCGCGAGAGATCGTGACGTTGCCCCCGGCTCTGCCGGGGGATTTTGTTTTGGCCGCCTTTTCCATCCGATTCGACTTATGTAAATCTCCGGTTATATTACCGGTTATTACTCTGGGCCGAGCCGTGGCAACGAAATCCCAGCGAAAGGCAACGAGGACCCACAGGCGCCGCGCCGCCGCGCGTGGTCTGGTGCGGGTTGAAGTCCAAGCCGCCAGGAAGGACGCGAGCCTCATCCGTCCCTTGGCGGAAACCCTGCGCGACGAGCCCGAAAGAGCCGCCGCACTTCGATCGACACTCGCCAGCGCCCTCGTAAATCCTGACGTCAAGACAGCCTTCGACGTCTTTGGCTCCGAACTTCCCGATGAAGCCTTCGAGGGTGTGTTCGATCAACCGCGGCGTGACGGCTGGCGAGAGGTCGACTTGTGAAATTTCTGGTCGATACCAACGTCATTTCCGAAATACGCAAGCGCGAGCGCGCCGACTCAAACGTCATTGATTGGGTTAATCGGACACCCGCAGAGGATATTGGAACGAGCGTCCTGGTCCTCGCCGAAATTCGCCGAGGCATTGAACTAAAAAGGCGAAGCGATCCGCTCCAGGCAAAATCTCTCGACCGGTGGTTTTCGCAGATGAGGGCCCGACTTGCCGATCGGGTTCTTCCCATCGATGAGACCATCGCCGAGACCTGGGCACTCCTCGGAATTCCCAATCCGCTGCCGCTCATTGACAGTCTTCTCGCCGCCACAGCCAAGGTCCACGGCCTGACATTGGTGACGCGCAAAATTGCCGACATTGAAGCGACCGGCGTGGCACTGCTCGATCCGTTTGCAACGCTGTAAGCGAGATCTTGTCCGAGCCGTCTTGAAACTTATCCGGTTTGCAGGAGCGGAAACAGACGAAGGTTTCCGCATTTTCGGATATGTTCGCAACGGCGCGCCGGCCAACTGTATTGAATAACCGCTGTGACTGCTTCAGCCCACCACCGGCGCGACCAGAAAATTCTCCGACGCCGCGCTGCCCGCCGTCTTGCAGACATCGCCCTCGATCCGGACCTTGCCGGTGGCCAGTAGCCGCAGCGCTTCCGGATAGATGCGATGCTCGACTTCCAGGATGCGCTCCGACAGCGTCTCCCCCGTGTCGTGATCGCCGACGGGGACCGCGCCCTGCATCACGATCGGGCCGGCATCGGTCTCGGGGATGACGAAGTGCACTGTCGCGCCAGACAGTTTCACGCCGGCGCGCAAGGCTTGGCCATGCGGATCGAGACCGGGGAACGACGGCAGCAGCGACGGGTGGATGTTGAGCATCCGCCCGTACCAGGCTCTCGTGAACTCGGCCGTGAACAGGCGCATGAAGCCGCCCAGACAGATCAGCTCGATGCCGTGCTGGTCGAGGGCGGCCTGCAATACCTTTTCGAAACCGGCGCGGTCCTTGCCGAACGGCTTGCTCTCGATCACCAGCGTGTTGACGCCGGCTGCTTTGGCCCGTTCGAGCCCGGGCGCATCGGGCTTGTTCGAGATGACGAGCGAGATCTCGGCCGGAAAATCGGCGGCGGCGGCGGCCCTGATCAGGGCGGACATGTTGGAGCCGCGGCCCGAAATCAGGATGGCGACGCGGCGCTTCATCACAGCGCCAGATCGAGGTGGCCGTTATAGACGACGCGGTGCTCGCCCTCGGCCGGGATCACGGTGCCGAGTTGCGCCACGGTCTCGCCGGCATCGGTGAAGACCCGCACGACCTCGTCGATCTTGTCCGGCTCGACGATCGCAATCATTCCGATGCCGCAGTTGAAGGTGCGCAACAGTTCGAGTTCGGCAATGCCGCCCTGCGCGGCCAGCCATTTGAACACCGGCAGCACCGGCAGGCGCGCGAGGTCGATGCCGACGCCGAGATCCTTCGGCAGCACGCGCGGAATGTTGTCGGTGAAGCCGCCGCCGGTGATGTGGGCGAGCCCCTTCACCGCGCCGGTCTCGCGGATCGCGCGCAGGCAGGATTTGACATAGAGCCTGGTCGGCGCCAGCAGCGCGCCGCCGAGCGTCATGACCGGCGCAAACGGCGCCTGCGCCTCGAAGCCGAGGCCCGACTGCTCGACGATCTTGCGCACCAGCGAGAAGCCGTTGGAGTGCACGCCCGACGAGGCGAGGCCGATCACGGCATCGCCCGCGGCGATGTCCTTGCGCGGCAGCAGCGTGCCGCGCTCGGCGGCGCCGACGGCAAAGCCGCCGAGATCGTAGTCGCCGTCCTTGTAGAGGCCCGGCATCTCGGCGGTCTCGCCGCCGATCAGCGCGCAGCCGGATTCGCGGCAGCCTTCGGCAACGCCGGCGACGATCGAGGCGGTCGCCTCCGGATCGAGCTTGCCGCAGGCAAAATAGTCCAGGAAGAACAGCGGCTCGGCGCCCTGCACCACGAGGTCGTTGACGCTCATGGCGACGAGGTCGATACCGATCCCGCCGTGCAGGCCGGTCTCGATCGCGATCTTCACCTTGGTGCCGACGCCGTCGGTGGCGGCGACGAGGATGGGGTCCTTGAACCCGGCCGCCTTGAGGTCGAACAGGCCGCCGAAACCGCCGATCTCGGCGTCGGCGCCGGGCCGTGCGGTGGCGCGCACCATCGGCTTGATCAGGTCGACCAGGCGATTGCCCGCATCGATATCGACGCCTGAATCGGCGTAAGTGAGGCCGTTTTTGCGGTCGGTCATGCCCGATTTCCAGTGGGTTTGCGGCTGGTTACGTCGAATTCCGGGGACGCGCAATGGCTCGCATGGCGCCCCGCCCTATACTATGTAGATATCAACCGGTTCAGCCTCCCCAAGAGGCGGGATTCGAGGTCAGGCCGGGTGCCGGGAAGCGCCGTGTGAGTATTCCGAATATCATTACCCTGGGCCGCATCATGCTGGTCCCGATCATCGTCTGGGCCATCGTGTCGAGCCAAATGGAAGTGGCGTTCGCCGTGTTCCTGATCGCCGGCATCAGCGATGCCGTCGACGGGTTCCTGGCCAAGCGCTTCAACATGACGAGCGAGCTTGGCGCCCTGCTCGACCCGCTCGCCGACAAGGCGCTGCTGGTCTCGATCTACCTGGCGCTCGGCATCTGGGGCGACATCCCGCGCTGGATCGTCATCCTGGTGGTGTCGCGCGACATCATGATCGTCACCGCGGTGATCGTCTCGTGGCTGTTCGACAAGCCGGTCGAGATGAAGCCTTCGAAAGTGTCGAAGCTCAACACCGCGGCCCAGGTCGCCTACGCGGCCCTGGTGCTGGCCGCCCTCGCCTTCGGATTCAACGCGGCGCCCTATGATATGATCCTGATGGGCCTCGTGACGGTCTTCACACTGTCCTCGGTGTCGCTGTACCTCGTCGAGTGGCTGCGGCACATGAGCACGATCGACGCCAAGTAGCATCATTGGGGCCAAATGAACCGGGAGGCGGCCCCGCAAAAGGCCAACTCCCGCTCGATACGTCGAACCCCTTCAAACCAAGCCGGCGCGCCGGCACGGAGCACAGCAAGCGTGGCAGGCCGCGTTCACCCCCGACAATTGGCGTTCGCGCTTCCGCATGCGGAAAGCCTTAGCCGGGACAATTTCCTCGAAGGCCCGGCCAACGCCGCCGGTCTTGCCCTCGTCGACGCCTGGCCCGAATGGCCGAACCGGATCATGTGGCTGGCCGGGCCGGAAGGCAGCGGCAAGAGCCATCTCGCCGCGATCTGGGCCGAGGATTCCGGTGCCCGCTCGACCGCAGCCGACGGGCTGACCGCCGAAGCCGTTCCGGGCGCGCTCGCCACCGGCGCACTGGTGGTCGAGGATCTCAAGGCCGGGACGTTCGACGAGCGCGCCTTGTTCCACCTCATGAACCTCGCCCGCGAGGACGGTGCCTATGTCCTTCTCACCGGACGCGAGGCGCCGTCATCGCTTCAGATCGAGCTGCGCGACCTGCGCTCGCGGCTGCGCGCGGTGCCTGTCATCTCGCTGCTGCCGCCCGATGACCAGCTTTTCCGCGGCCTGATCGTCAAATTCTGCGCCGATCGCCAGCTCGCGGTGGACGAGAGCGTGGTCAGCTACCTCGCCACCCGCCTGGAGCGATCCTCGGCGGCCGCCCGGCGGGCCGTGGAGCTGCTCGACAGCGAGGCCCTGCGGCTCGGCCGCCCCGTCACAAGGGCGCTGGCCGCCGAGCTGCTCCGGGACGCCTGACCTGATCGTCCGACCTATGACCGCTTGACGCGGCGAGGCGGCGGAACATCAATGTCATCGAAACGTCATCGGACTAACACATGCTCCCGCCGGTTTTGCGCATGTGTCGCAAATTGGGGCGAACTGGATGGACCGACTTCTCATGGACTCCGCGCAAACTGTTGAAAACAAAGAAAAAGCCACGGAGACTGAGAGCCTGCCGGCGATCGCGTCGAGCCCTGAGCGATTCATCAATCGCGAGCTGTCCTGGCTGCATTTCAACCGCCGCGTCCTCGAGGAATCGGTCAACCCCAGTCATCCCGTGCTGGAGCGGGTGCGGTTCCTGTCGATTTCAGCGAATAACCTCGACGAGTTCTTCATGGTTCGCGTCGCCGGCATCAAGGCTCAGATCCGCGAGGGCATTGCCGAACGCGCCCCCGACGGCCTGACCCCGTCCGAGCAGCTCGCGCTGATCAACCGAACCGTCTCGCAGCTTGCCTCCGACCAGCAGGCGATCTGGGCCGACCTGCGCGGCACGCTCGCCGATGTCGGCATCATCCTGGTCGACGGCAAGGACGCCACCAAGGCGGAGCGGAGCTGGATCGAGGACTATTTCCTCAACAACGTGTTCCCGCTGCTGACGCCGCTCGCGATCGACCCGGCCCACCCCTTCCCGTTCATTCCGAGCCTCGGCTTCACCATCGCGCTGCAGCTGAAGCGCGCCGCCGACGGCAGACAGATGAATGCGCTGATCCGCATGCCCGGCAAGATCGACCGCTTCATCCGCCTGCCGACCGAGGGCAAGGTGCGCCTGATCTCGCTGGAGCAGGCGACCGGCCTCTTCATCAACCGGCTCTTCCCCGGCTATAACCTCCACGGCCTGGGCGCCTTCCGCATCATCCGCGACTCCGAGCTCGAAATCGAGGAGGAGGCCGAGGACCTCGTCCGCCTGTTCGAGACCGCGCTCAAGCGCCGCCGACGCGGTTCGGTGATCCGGCTCGAGATCGACGCCAAGATGCCGGAGCAGCTGCGCAACTTCGTCCAGCATGCGCTCTCGACGGCCGACGACGAGGTGTTCCTGGTCGACGGCGTGCTCGCGATGAACGAGCTCTCGCAGCTCACCCGGCTCGACCGCCCTGACCTCGAATTCACCCCTTACGTGCCGCGCCATCCCGAGCGCGTGCGCGAGCATGGCGGCGACATTTTTGCCGCGATCCGGCAGAAGGACCTCGTCGTCCATCATCCCTACGAATCCTTCGACGTGGTGGTGCAGTTCCTGCAGCAGGCCGCACGCGACCCCGACGTCGTCGCGATCAAGCAGACGCTCTACCGCACCTCCAACAACTCGCCGATCGTGCGCACGCTCGCGGAGGCCGCCGAAGCCGGCAAGTCCGTCACCGCGCTGATCGAGCTGAAGGCGCGCTTCGACGAGGAGGCCAACATCCGCTGGGCGCGCGACCTGGAACGCGCCGGCGTGCAGGTCGTCTACGGCTTCCTCGAATTGAAGACGCACGCCAAGCTCTCGATGGTGGTGCGCCGCGAGGGCGGCAGCCTCACGACCTACGTCCACACCGGCACCGGCAATTACCACCCTGTGACCGCGCGCATCTACACCGACCTCTCCTATTTTACCTCGGACCCGACCATCGGCCGCGACGCCGCGCGCGTGTTCAACTTCATCACCGGCTACGCCGCGCCGAGCGATCTGGAAAAGATGGCGGTGTCGCCGCTGACCTTGCGCAAGCGCATCATCGAGCACATCCAGGGCGAGACCGCGCACGCCAAGCACGGCCGTCCGGGCGCGGTCTGGATGAAGATGAATGCGCTGGTCGACCCCGACATCATCGACGCGCTCTACGAGGCCTCGCAGGCCGGCGTTCAGGTCGAGCTCGTGGTGCGCGGCATCTGTTGCCTGCGGCCCGGCATTCCCGGTCTGTCTGAGAACATCCGCGTCAAGTCGATCATCGGTCGCTTCCTGGAACACGGCCGAATCTACTGCTTCGGCATGGGCCAGGGCCTGCCGGGCGCCAAAGCGGCTGTGTATATCTCCTCGGCCGACATGATGCCGCGCAACCTCGACCGCCGCGTCGAGGTGCTGTGTCCGCTGCAGAATCCCACGGTGCATCAGCAGGTTCTCGAACAGATCATGGTCGCGAATCTGAAGGACAATGAGCAGAGCTGGCAATTGTTGCCCGACGGGTCCTCAACGCGTATGAAGGCCGCGAAGGGCGAGGAGCCTTTCAACGTCCACAACTACTTCATGACAAATCCGAGTCTGTCTGGCCGTGGAAAGTCGCTCAAGGAATCCTCGCCGCGTCGTCTCACGCGCCGTAATGAACGTCATCAATCCTGATCCGGGATCGCTGACGTGAAGCGGCCGCGCAAGCGCGGCTCAAGCGTCGCCGTCATCGATATCGGTTCCAACTCGGTCCGTCTCGTCGTCTACGAGGGACTGGCGCGGAGCCTGATTCCGATCTTCAACGAGAAGACGCTGTGCGGCCTCGGGCGCGAGGTGCAGAGCACGGGCCTGCTTGCGCCCGACGCCGTCGACAAGGCGCTGACCTCGCTGAAGCGCTTCCGCGCGCTGTGCCGGGTGATGCAGGTCGGGCGCGTGTTCGCGATAGCCACCGCGGCCTGCCGCGACGCCTCCAACGGCCCGGACTTCATCGCGAAGGCAGAGCGCATCTGCGCCGTGAAGATCGAGATCCTGTCGGGCCCGCGCGAGGCGCGGCTGTCGGCGCTCGGCGTCATCTCCGGCATCCATCATCCCGACGGCATCGTCGGCGATCTCGGCGGCGGTTCGCTCGAGCTGATCGACGTGCGCAGGAACAGCGTGCGCAGCGGCGTGACGCTGCCGCTCGGCGGCCTCGCGCTGCAGGACCTGGCGCACAAATCGCTCAAGCGCGCCGACCGCATCGTGCGCGAGGAGCTCGACGAGGTGCCGCAGCTCAGCGCTGGCCACGGCCGCACCTTCTACGCCGTCGGCGGCACCTGGCGCGCGCTCGCGCGCATCCACATCCTCCAGAGCGGCTATCCGCTCCAGGTGATGCACGGCTACTCGATTTCGGCTGCCGAGGCGCTCGACTTCTCGCGCCGGCTTCGCCGACTTGCGGCCACCGGCATGCTCGCCGACATCGAGGTCGTCGCCGACGCACGCCGCCCGCTCCTCACCTATGCTGCGCTGGTGCTCGAGCACATCATCCGGGTCGCGAAACCGAAGACCATCGTGTTCTCGACCTTCGGCGTGCGCGAAGGGCTGCTGCACGAGAAGCTGCCGGAGTCCGAGCGCAACAAGGACGGTTTGATCTGCGCGGCCGAAGAACTCAACCAGTTGCTGTCGCGCTCGGCCAAGCACGCCCGCGAGCTGATCGCCTGGACCGATCGCCTCGCGCGCGTGGTGAAGCTGCGAGAAACCGACGAGGACCGCCGGCTGCGCCACGCGGCCTGCCTGCTCTCCGACATCGGCTGGCGCGTGCATCCAGACCATCGCGGCGAGCAGACGCTGAGCCTCGTCGTCAACGGCAATTTCGGCGCGATCACCCACACCGAGCGCGCCTTCGTCGGCCTGTCTGTGTTCTACCGCTATGCTGGCCTGAGCGAGGAAAATCAGCCGCCGCTGTCGACCCAGGAGCTGCTGACGCCGGCCCAGCTCGAACGCGCCCGTCTCCTGGGCGCAGCGTTCCGCGTCGCGCACCTGATTTCGGCCGCACGCCCGGGCGTGCTGCCCGCCACGCATTTTCGTACCCAGGGCCGCAATCTGATGCTGGTGTTCGAGCACCGGCTCGGCGACCTCGTCGCCGACCGGGTCGGCAGCCGTTTCAAGCAGCTCGCCCGGTTGATCGGCCGCGCAGGCTCGATCGTCCGGCGCTAGAAAATTACTCCGCTGACGCCTTGGCGTGGCGCTCGGAGGATTCGAGCGCGGCCTGGCTCAGGCTGCGCCGGCGCCAGATGGTGCCGACGACCAGCACGACGACGACGCCGAGGGCCGCGCAGAGATATTCTGCAGCAGGCCCGGCGTGGGCAAATTGCGGCGGGATCCGCAGCACGGCCAGCGCCGAGTCGAGCGATGCCCCGACGGGACCCGCGAACACCGTGTGCAGTTTCGGCTCGATGCCGGGGTCGGTCGCGATCACCTCGCCGGCGACCCATCCGAGCAGCGCCGCGCCGGCCCAGACCAGGACCGGCAGTTTCGCGAGCAGCGCCATGATCAGCGCAGCACCGGCGACGATCAGGGGAACGCTGATGGCAAGACCGAGGATCAAAAGCGGCACGCTGCCGTTGGCCGCGGCGGCGACCGCGATGACGTTATCGAGGCTCATGACGATGTCGGCGACGACGACGATCTGCACCGCCTGCCAGAGATGAGAGGCCGACTCGACGTCGTCCTCGTCCTCGTTCTCCGGAACCAGCAGCTTCGCCGCGATCACGATCAGCGCGAGACCGCCGACGAGCTTGAGATAGGGAAGCTCCATCAGGCTCGCGACGATGCCGGTGAAGATGATCCGCAGCAGCACGGCGGCGCCGGCACCGAAGATCATGCCCCACAGCCGATGCCGCGGCTTGAGGCCGCGGCAGGCGAGCGCGATCACCAGCGCATTGTCGCCGGATAGCAGGATGTTGATCCAGATGATCTTACCGACCGCAATCCAGAAGGTCGGTTCGGCCATCTCGTTGCGAAACTGGGTGAAGAATGCCCCGATCGTTGCGGGATCGAAGACCTGCCAGAGCCAGTTCACAATCAGTCCTTTCGCACCGTAACTTTAACCTGCCGGCTGACGGATCAGCCGACGATCTCGTTCCCGGCGAAGAACTGCGCGATCTCGATCGCGGCGGTCTCCGGCGCATCCGAGCCGTGAGCGGAATTCTCGCCGATCGACTTTGCGTAGAGCTTGCGGATGGTGCCGTCGGCCGCCTTGGACGGATCGGTCGCGCCCATCGCGTCGCGGTACTTGGCGACGGCGCCCTCGCCTTCGAGGACCTGCACGACCACCGGGCCCGAGGTCATGAACTCGACGAGCTCGCCGAAGAACGGCCGCGCCTTGTGGACGGCGTAGAAGGTCTCGGCCTGCTGCTTGGTCATGAGGATGCGCTTCTGCGCGACGATTCGCAGGCCCGCCTTTTCGATCACGGCGTTGACCGCGCCGGTCAGGTTACGCGCGGTCGCATCGGGCTTGATGATCGAGAAAGTGCGTTCGATGGCCATAATCTTGTCCTTGAGGAGAAAGCGGTGGTTCGGAGTTGCCGGGCTTATATCGGCGCTGCCGCGATACGGCAAGCGAGGCCCGAAACGGCTCTCACAGGCGCTTCGCCGCAGGCTGCCCCCAGCCCGGGCTTGGATTACCGAGATTTCACCCAGATGAACCCAATCTGAAGGCTCCGTTCAGGACTTGGTTCAGCCCCAAGGGCGTAAGGTCGGACCTATCGAAGCCAAAGCCTCCTCCCGAGGCAGACCGTTTCGAAAGGCCTTTCCATCGACGCGATAGCCTCGCGCCGGCAGTTCCCAGGAGATCACCATGTTGAGGAAACTTTCGCTCGCCGCAGTTGCCGCGCTCGCGCTGGGCGCCGCGCTGGCACCGACCTCCGCCTCCGCTCACTGGCACGGCGGCGGCTGGCATGGCGGCGGCTGGCATGGCGGCGGCTGGGGCCACGCCCATGGCTGGGGCGGCCCGCGCTTTTATGCCCGCGGCCCCGTCGTCTCCTACGGTTACGGCGGCTGCTATGTGCGCCGGCTGGTCCCGACCCCCTGGGGACCCCGCTGGCGGATGATCAACCGCTGCTACTGAGCCCGACAGCACCTTTCTAAAATACCTTCCAGAGGTACCTTTGCCCCAAGGTGCCTTCCAAGCGAAGCCCCGGCGTTCCCCTGCGCCGGGGCTTTGTATTTGCAACGATACGACGAATTCATGCAATTTTTACGAGAATGCCCGGCAACCCCGCGAGTGGCGAAACCATTTTGGGGGTCAAGGACTTGGTACCGTGTCATTAATCTGCAAACACGGAACCCCACAATGGCTGGCCTTCTTGCCAATGACAGCGACCAGATCGACCGGCGTACCAGCCGCTCGATCTGCGATGCCGTGGGCGAACGGCTCCAGCAGCGCCTGCGCCCCGACCCCCGGCTCCCGACCCATCTCGAGCAGCTCCTAGACGAGTTGAAGAAGTGCGACCGCGATCTCGCACTGATTTGAGACACACTGACCCGGGCACGCACACGGAAAAACGGGTTGCGTTTGGTCCCGGCTGCGGTGACAACGCCGCATGCTTGCAATCACCGACCTCTCCATCCGCCTCGCCGGACGCCTTCTGATTGATCAGAGCTCCGTGCAGATCACGCCCGGATCGCGCGTCGGCATGGTCGGGCGCAACGGCACCGGCAAATCGACCCTGTTCAAAGTGATCCGGGGTGAATTGTCGGCCGAGCACGGCACGGTGACCCTGCCGCCGCGCTGGCGCGTCGGCAGCCTCGCACAGGAGGCGCCGAACGGCCCCGAAAGCCTGATCTCCGTCGTGCTCAAGGCCGATCTTGAACGCGACGCGCTGCTTCACGAAGCCGAAAGCGCCACCGATCCGCACAGGATCGCGGAGATCCAGACCCGGCTGGTCGACATCGACGCGCATTCGGCACCGAGCCGCGCCGCCGCGATCCTGTCCGGTCTCGGCTTCTCCGCCACCGACCAGCTCCGCCCCTGCGCCGAGTTTTCCGGCGGCTGGCGCATGCGCGTCGCGCTCGCGGCCACCCTGTTCGCGGCCCCCGACCTGTTGCTGCTCGACGAGCCCACCAACTATCTCGATCTCGAAGGCACGCTGTGGCTGGAGGATCACCTCGCACATTATCCGCGCACGGTGATCGTCATCAGCCATGACCGCGACCTGCTCGAGAGCTCGGTCGACCAGATCCTGCATCTGGAGCGCGGCAAGCTCACGCTCTACAAAGGCACCTACTCCTCCTTCGAGGAGCAGCGCGCCATGCGCGAGATGCTCGATGCCAAGGCGGTCAAGCGCCAGGAGGCCCAGCGCGCGCACCTGCAAGCCTTCGTCGACCGCTTCAAGGCCAAGGCCTCGAAGGCGCGCCAGGCGCAGTCGCGCGTGAAAATGCTGGAGCGGCTGAAGCCGATCACCGCGCTGGTCACCCAGGACGTGCGCGAGATCAGCTTTCCGGCGCCGGAGAAAATCCTGTCGCCGCCGATCATCGCCGTCGACAACGCCGTGGTCGGCTACGATCCGAACACCCCCGTACTCAACCGCGTCACCTTGCGCGTCGACAATGACGACCGCATCGCGCTCCTCGGCTCCAACGGCAACGGCAAATCGACGCTGGTCAAGCTGCTCGCCGGACGCCTGGCGCCGTTCTCGGGTAAAGTGACGCGCGCGGACAAGCTGTCGATCGCCTATTTCGCCCAGCATCAGCTCGACGAGCTCAACGAGGACGCCTCCACCTACGACCACGTCCACAAACTGATGGGCGATGCGCCCGAGGCCAAGGTGCGGGCGCGCGCCGGCGCGATCGGCTTCTCGGGCAAGGCGGCCGACACCAAGGTGGCCAAGCTGTCCGGCGGCGAGAAGGCGCGGCTGCTGCTGGGGCTCGCGACCTTCTTCGGCCCCAACATGATCATCCTGGACGAGCCGACCAACCATCTCGACATCGACAGCCGTGCCGCGCTTGCCGAAGCCATCAACGAATTCCCCGGCGCCGTGATCATGGTTTCGCACGACCGCTATCTGATCGAGTCCTGCGCCGACCAGCTCTGGATCGTCGCAGACCGCACCGTCACCAATTACGACGGCGACCTCGACGAGTACCGCCGCCTGGTGCTGTCGTCGCGCAACGGCGAGCCGGCCCCGCGCGAGCGCAGCACCACAGCTGAGAAGCCGCCGCGTCCGAAGTCGGACAATCGCGGCTCGCTCAAGAAGCGCATCGCGGAAGCCGAGAGCGAGATCGCTCGCGTCACCGACATCATCGCCAAGATCGACACCGCGCTGGCGCTGCCCGACATCTTCAGCCGCGATCCCAAGCAGGCCGCGCAACTGTCAAAAGCGCGCGCCAATGCGGCTGGCGCGCTGGCGCGCGCCGAGCAGCAATGGCTTGAAGCGAGCACGCAGTTCGACGAGGCGGCAGGCTAGTGCCCGCCCCCGTTCACCACTGATAGCGGACACTGCCCTTGCCGGCATCGCTGGTTGCGTGCGGGGCCCATTGGCTGTCGAGGCTCGCGGCCAGCGACCAGCCGGTCATGAACTTCACCTCGGCGGCAGCCGTGGAGAGCCAGGCATCGCGCGGCTGCGCGGCGCCGTTGACCACGAAGGATGCGCCTAGCAGCGCTGTGAAGGTCGCACCGACGCTCTGATCCGGATTGTAATCATGCATCCAGGCCTGACGGCCGCGCAGCGTCAGCACCGCGCCCGGCAGCGCGTAGGATTTATCGGTGCGAAAGCCGAGCTCCGAGCGCGGATCGGTGACGGTCCTGCCAGCCATAAGCCACCGCGTCCCTTAACGGGATCGGTCAGAAGGCCGAGGAACTGCCTCATCGCGTTGAACGCCACCTGCTGCGAGCCAGTGCAGCTATCGGTTTCGGGAACCGGCAGCAGATCCGAGTTCCTTTGTTGCCAATCTGCAACTCATCATTTCCGGCATTTCCGGCGCAGCAGCGCGTGAAGCCAGTATGGCATTCCACGGCGCGGGATGGCGCCCGCCGCGATCTCCACGCGCAGCGGACGCTGCCCTTGCCACAGGCCGGTGACGGAGCCTGCGCGCCACGGTCTCGACGCGCTCGATCTGGTGAAGTACTTCGAAAACGCCGACCGTCCTGCCGAGCTCCCGGCCGTGATCAGGTTGATGACCAGTTCATGGCGCGACCATGCTAGGAAACGCGGACCGGCCTTTTCGGCCTCAAGGATTTTTGGATCAATTTGATTCAAGGAGACCTGCGATGTCGTCACCCGAACCGATCAAATTCACCGACGCTACGGCCTATGAGCGCTTCATGGCGCCCTGGAGTCGATCGGCCGGGGCTCTGTTTCTCGACTGGCTGGCGCCGGGCACCGGACGGTCCTGGGTGGATGTCGGGGCCGGCAACGGCGCGTTCACCGAACTCGTTCTGGCGAAATACGCACCGTCATCCGTCTGCGCGATCGATCCCTCCGACGCGCAGATCGAGGCTGCGCGCAAGAAGATATCGGCACACCATGTCGAGCTGTCGATCGGCGACGCGATGGCCCTTCCCTACGATGCCAACCGCTTCGACTTCGCGGTGATGGCGCTGGTGCTGTTCTTCGTCCCCGACCCACGCAAGGGCGTCTCGGAAATGCTCCGCGTCACCAGGCCCGGCGGCATCGTCGCGTCCTACACCTGGGACGTCATGGGCGGCGGCATCCCGGCGCAGCCTTTGTGGGAGGAGATGGACGCGATGGGCAAACCGGCGGCGCGTCCGCCGAGCGCGGAGATCTCGCGTTTCGCGGCGCTCAAAGCGCTCTGGGCCGAGCTCGGCATCCGCGATGTCGAGACGCGCGAACTCGTCGTCGAACGGACCTTCGCCGATTTCGACGATTACTGGCTGTCCATGGTGGTGAGCAGCCCGAGCGGAATCGTGGGCAAGCTGACGGATGCGGAGAACGCCGAACTGAAACGCCGGCTGCAGGACAGGCTGCCGTCCAGCGCGACCGGAGCGATCACGGTCCACGCCTGGTCGACGGCGATCAAGGGGCGAAAGCCGGCTTGATGCGTCCAGCTCTACGTCGGCATTTGGCTTCTCCGGGAAGCAAGCCGCTGCAGCTGATCCGACCGGTTTGCTTTGCTATAGTCCCCTGTCTCACACAGTGCGATAGTCAGGATGCAACCCGACACCCATTTTGCCGCGATCATCGAAAATTCGCTGGACGCGATCGTGTCGAAAGATCTCGACGGCATTGTTCAAAGCTGGAATCCGGCCGCAGAGCGCATCTTGGGCTGGTCGGCCGGGGACATGATCGGCACGTCCATTCTGGCTGTCATCCCCGCGGACCTGCATGAGGAAGAGGACCGGATCCTGGAGCGGATCAGGGCGGGAGCAGTCGTCCCCCGGTTCGAGACCAAGCGTCTTCACAAGGACGGACGGCTGGTGCCGCTGGAGGTCACGATATCTCCCGTCCGCGACAGGCTGGGCAATGTCGTCGGCGCCTCGAAGATCGCCGGCGACATCAGCGAGACCGTGGAACTGAGAGCCAGGCTTGCGGACAGCGAGCGTCAGTTTCGAATGCTGGCCAACAATATTCCCCAACTTGCGTGGATCGCCGGGGCGGATGGATCGATCTTCTGGTACAATGAGCGCTGGTACAACTACACGGGTACGACACTTGATCAGATGTTTGGCTGGGGATGGACGAGCGTTCATCATCCGGACCACGTCGAGCGGGTGAAAAGCCGAATCCAGCGCAGTTGGGACACCGGCGTCGAGTGGGAGGATACGTTTCCACTCAAGGGCGCCGATGGGAATTACCGCTGGTTCCTGTCTCGCGCCAAGCCCCTGCTCGATGACGATGGAAATGTCTGGAGATGGTTCGGCACCAATACCGACATCACGCATCAACGCGAGAGCGAAGAGACGATCCGGCTGCTCATGGGAGAACTGAACCATCGTGCCAAGAACATGATCACGGTCGTTCAGGCGCTGGTGTCGCGTACGGCCGACCGGCAATTTTCCGATGCGCTCGTTCTTCGTCTACAGGCCTTGGGCCGCAATCAGGACATGCTCGCGGGACGGGATTGGCGAGGCGCCCTGATCGGGGAACTGATCGTTTCACAACTCGCCGCAGTCTCTGATCTGTTGGGGAGCCGGATCACACTGACAGGCGACCTGGATCTGTCGCTTTCGCCAAATGCCTGCGAAACCATCGGGCTTGCCATTCACGAGCTGGCGACAAACGCAACCAAGTACGGCGCACTCTCACTGCCGACCGGCAGGATTGCGATCTCGTGTTCGATCGTCGAACAAGATGGCACGGATAAACTGCAAATCCAGTGGGACGAACTGGGCGGGCCTGCCGTTTCCGCACCCGCGCGAACCGGCTTCGGAACGATCATGATCGATCGCAATCCGCGCCTGTCTCTGGGGGCCGAGGTGGAGTATGGATTTCCGCAGGGTGGCTTCTTCTGGAAACTCACGGCTCCACTCGACGCTGTCCGGCCGGCGCGTTGAACATTCGCCGCTTTATTGGCGACTATCGCGGCTCCAATTCCCAGATTGCCAGGCGACCGCTCTTGCGTAGCCCGACACGCGCGTATGTCAGGCCGCCGACTTCTTCTTGGCCTTCGGCTTGGCGGCCTTCGGCGTCGCCGGCGGCTCAGGCGTTCCCTCGATCGAGGACAGGCGGCCGGACGTGAAGGTGTAGATGCCGGCGCGCGGACCGGTCGACCACGTGATCACCGCGACGCGCCTTCCGGCACCATCGCTGGAGAGGTTGACGTTGCCGGGCGCGCCGATGCCGCGCACCACGTCGCATTCGGTGTGGCCCAGCGCGACCGTGCCGCCATACGAGACTGGTGCCGTCGTCGAGGCATTGGCGTCGGCCGGCCCTGGTGGCGGCGCCATGCCGGGACAGGCGCCGTCGGCGCTGACCAGATCCTCCGCCGTTACCGGCTTGTCGGGGGTCAGCGGCGGCGATTCGATCGAGATGCTCTTGATGAAGAGGCGGCTCGGCGTGTTGAACCATTGTGCGTCCTTGGCGGACGCGAGCAGATCGGTCCCGCCGGAGCAGCCCGCGACCAGCGGTGCGACGGCAGCCAACGCAACTATGAGCGACCTGGGAAGCTTTTGATGTCGCACGATAAACTAAATTCCCCGCGTCAAGGACCAGCCCTAAGCGATTGTACCAACATCACTTTGCGGCACGAAGGTGACAAAAACCATCATCGCCCCAAAAGTGCAAATTATCATTAATTGCGAACGGCCGCTAATTCCGGCGCTGCCACCGGCCCCGTTCGTCAGCCTGCCAATAGGTGACATCAAATCCCCGCGCCTTGCAATCCGTCCAGGTGCTGCGGGCCAGATCGAGCGCGTCCGGATCGTCACCGTTGAACAGCAGCACCATGCGCTCATAGCCCTGCGCGTCCTGCGGCAGCACGGCGTTGTCGACCAGGAAGCGGACATTGGCGCCGTTGGGATTGCCCTCCTCGACCGCCAGCACAATCGGCTGATCGGCGGCATCGTTCACCCGCCATGTCGCATGCGGCAGGAAGGAATCGTCGCGATAGGTCCACAAATGAGCGTCGAGCGCGTCGGCGCGCTCCTCCGAGGTCGACTGCACCACGACGCGCCAGCCCCGTTCGAACGATTTCTCGAGAAGCGACGGCAACACGTTCTCCACCGTCATGTTTTGCAGATGGTAGAACAGTACTTCAGTCATCTTGGCTCATTTGCGCTCGTAATGGTCTGCGACGAGACGGTCGAGAAGCCGGACGCCGTAGCCGCTTCCCCAGCTCTGGTTGATGTCGGTCTTCGGTGCGCCCATGGCGGTGCCGGCGATATCGAGATGCGCCCAGGGCGTGCCGTCGACGAAGCGCTGCAGGAACTGCGCCGCGGTGATCGAGCCGCCATGGCGGCCGCCGGTGTTCTTCATGTCGGCAAACTGGGAATCGATCAGCTTGTCGTATTCGGGGCCGAGTGGCATGCGCCAGACCTTCTCGCCGCTCTCGACGCCGGCCGTCAGCAGGCGTTCGGCGAGCTCGTCGTTGTTGGAGAACATGCCGGCATGCTCGGTGCCGAGCGCGACCATGATCGCGCCGGTCAGCGTCGCCAGATCCACCATGAATTTCGGCTTGGTCTTCTTGGCGACGTACCAGAGCACGTCGGCGAGCACGAGGCGGCCTTCCGCGTCGGTGTTGATGATCTCGATGGTCTGGCCCGACATCGAGGTGACGATGTCGCCCGGCCGCTGCGCATTGCCGTCGGGCATGTTCTCGACGAGGCCGATGGCGCCGACCACGTTGGCCTTGGCCTTGCGAGCCGCGAGCGCGTGCATCAGGCCGACGACGCAGGCCGCGCCCCCCATGTCGCCCTTCATGTCTTCCATGCTGCCGGCCGGCTTGATCGAGATGCCGCCGGTGTCGAAGCAGACGCCCTTGCCGACGAAGGCGACCGGCGCCTCGCCCTTCTTGCCGCCGTCCCAGCGCATGATCACGGTGCGGCTCGGCCGCGACGAGCCCTGGCCGACGCCGAGCAGCGCGCCCATGCCGAGCTTGTCCATCGCCTTGACGTCGAGCACCTCGACCTTGACGCCGAGCTTGCGGAGCTGGCTGGCGCGGCGCGCGAATTCCTCGGGGAAAAGCACGTTCGGCGGCTCGTTGACGAGGTCGCGCGCGATGATCACGCCGTCGACGACAGCCCCTGCCGAGGCAAACGCCTTCTTCGCGGCGGCGACGTCACCCACCGCAAGCGAGATATCGGCGCGCAGGCCGCCCTCCTCGCCCTCCTTCTTCTTGGTCTTGTAGCGGTCGAACTTGTAGGCGCGTAAGCGAAGGCCAGCGGCGATCGCGACCGCTTGCTCGCTGGTCATGGCGCCATCGGGCAGTTCCGCCAGGATGGTCATGGCGGCGGCACTGGCCGAGAGCTTGCCCGCCGCCACGCCGCCGAATTTGAGAAAGTCGTTCGCCTTCAGGCCTGCCGCCTTGCCGGCGCCGATGACGATCAGGCGGGTGGCCTTCACCCCCTCCGGCGCCAGGATGTCGAGGGCCGCGCCGCTTTTACCTTTGAAGCCGGCAGCGGAGGCCGCGCGCTTCACGAGTTCCGCGGCGGAGCCGAGCGCCTTGACCGTCGCCGGCCCCAGCTTCAAGCCGTCATCGCAGAACACCACGAGAATGCCACGGGCGGCTGATGACAGCGGGACAAAGCCGACCTTGATGGCATCGGACATGGGTAACTCCTCAAAATCATAGGGCTTTTGCCGATCGGCGGTCCCGGCCACGGGCCGGAGCTGAACGGCGATTCACTGAACTTTCCCCACTATGGGCCACCGGCCCGGCAGATGCCAAGCACTCCCGTGGCCGCCGAGCCACAATGCGGGAAATATTAACCATATAATGAGCGCGCCACGGGGCAGCCATTTTGTTGACGGATCAAAGGGATGGTAGTGAGAGAGTAAGCCTGTGGACGAGATGGCTGCGCGACCCTGGGGATCCCTTCCGGGATGGGTCGGGACAGCCGGAAATTTCGGGACGAATGTTGGGGCTCTGGTGGGGATTCGTGCGGTAGCGCATGGGGTCGATCGATAGGTACATCTTCCGCACGACGCTGGCGTCGTTTGCGCTGGTCCTGATCAGCCTCACCGGCGTGATCTGGATTACGCAGGCGTTGCGTGGCATCGACCTGATGACCAGCCAGGGTCAGACCATCCTCACCTTCCTGGGCATCACCAGCCTCGTCGTGCCTGCGCTGGTCCTGATCATCTCGCCGATCGCGCTGATGATCGCGATCTCGCATACGCTGAACAAGCTCGCGACCGACTCCGAGATCATCGTGATGAATGCCGCCGGCTTCTCGCCGTTCCGGCTGTTCTATCCGTTCTTCTACGCCACCTGCGTGGTCGCCCTGCTGGTGGCCTTCATTGCGGCCTATCTTGCTCCCGACGGGATGCGGCGGATCAAGCAGTGGGATGCCGAGATCACGGCCGACGTGCTCACCAACATCCTGCAGCCGGGCCGCTTCGCCCAGCTCGACAAGAACCTCACGATCCGGATCCGCGAGCGCCAGCCCGGCGGCATCCTCGCCGGCATCTTCATCGACGATCGCCGCGATCCCAACGAAAGGGTCTCGATCGTCGCCGAGCAAGGCGAGGTCGTCAAGAACGAGACCGGCTCTTTCCTGGTCCTGAAGGACGGCAATCTGCAGCGCTTCGAGGCCGGCAAGCGCGATCCCGCGCTGGTGGCGTTCGGCCGCTACGGCTTCGACATGTCGAAGTTCTCGGGCCAGGGCCGCGACGTCACCCTCGGAATCCGCGAGCGTTACCTCTGGGAGCTGTTCTCGCCGTCGGAGGACGATCCGGTTTACAAGCAGATTCCCGGGCAGTTCCGCTCGGCCCTGCATGACAGCCTGTTGGCGCCGATCTATCCCTTCGCCTTTGCCGTGCTGACCTTCGCCTTCCTCGGCGCACCGCGCACCACCCGCCAGAGCCGCAACTTCTCGATCGGCGGCTCCATCATCGCCGTGTTCGGACTGCGCATGGCGGGATTTGCCTGTTCGGTGATGGCGGTGAAATCTACGGCCCCGGTGCTGGTCCAATACGCGATGGTCATTGGCGCCATCGGCGTCGGGCTGTGGATGATCATCGGCGGCGTCGTGGTCGAGCCGCCTGCCGGCCTGATGGAGGCCGTCAACAGGTCGAACGCGCGTATCGCACGGCTGTTCAGACGGCCGGTCGCCGCATGAGCATGCTCACCAACACACTCGGGCGCTATTTCGCCGGGCGCTTCGTCGTCGCGGCGCTCGGCGTGTTCGCGAGCATCTTCCTGCTGCTGGTGCTGGTCGATTACATCGAGATGGTGCGCAAGACCTCGGGCCTTGCATCCGCCTCCGCGCTCATGGTGGCCGAGACCTCGCTGTTCCGGGTGCCGCAGCTGCTCGAGAAGCTGACGCCGTTCTGCATGCTGATCGGCGCCATGACCTGCTATCTCGCGCTCTCCCGCCGGCTCGAGCTCGTGGTCGCGCGCGCCGCCGGCATCTCCGCCTGGCAGTTCATCTCGCCGGCGCTCGGCAGCGCGCTGCTGATCGGGGTGATCGCCACCGTCGCCTACAATCCGATGTCGGCGAATCTGCGCGAACTCTCCAAGCGCATGGAGGCCGAGCTGTTTGGTTCCGCGCCCGGCGGCGGAATCCAGGATGCGTCCGGCTTCTGGCTGAACCAGGTGACGAGCGACGGCCAGACCATCATCAATGCGGCGCGCAGCGAGCAACAGGGCGTGCGGCTCACCGGCCTCACGCTGTTCCGTTTTGACACGGAGCAACACTTCAAGGAGCGAATCGAGGCGCGCGAGGCGACGCTCGAATCCGGCCATTGGCTGTTCAAGACGGTACGCCGCTTCTCGCTGGACCAGCCGCCCATCGACCAGGCCACGTTGGAGATTCCGACGACGCTGACCGAGGCCCAGATTCGCAACAGCTTTTCCACACCGGAGACTGTGTCTTTTTGGCAACTACCGAGCTACATCCGCTCCTCCGAGAGCTCGGGCTTCGCGACAGCCGGCTATCGACTCCAGTATCACAAGCTGTTGGCGCAGCCGTTTTTGCTTGCCGCCATGGTGATGCTGGCGGCTTCCGTGTCGTTGCGCTTCTTCCGGATGGGCGGCGTACAGAAGATGGTTTTGAGTGGCGTGGGCGCAGGCTTTCTGCTCTACGTTTTGTCGAAAGTGACTGAAGACTTGAGCAAGGCTGAGTTGATGCATCCGATCGCTGCGGCGTGGTTGCCCGTGGTGGTGGGCGGCCTCACCGGCTTTTTGGCCTTGTTGTATCAGGAGGACGGTTAGTGACTGCCGTCCATCGAGGGCTCGTGTCTCGTTTGACGCGCCGCACATTGGTGCGCGCGAACGGCTGCGGCTTGTCCGTGCGCAGGCTCTTGCTCGCCCTTGCCGCCGTGGCCTCGCTTGGCAGGCTGATGGATGCAGCCGTCGTGGCCCCCGCCTCCGCCCAGAGCTTCACCTACAATCCGCTGCCGCCGCGTCCGAAGCCGCAAAAGGTCCCCAACGACAACCAGATGCTCGTGCAGGCGACCGAGGTCGACTACGACTACAACAATTCGCGCGTCTCCGCGGTCGGCAACGTCCAGCTGTTCTACAACGGCACCAGCGTCGAGGCCGACAAGGTCATCTACGACCAGAAGACCAAGCGCCTGCATGCCGAAGGCAACATCCGCATGACGGATGCCGACGGCAAGATCACCTATGCCGAGATCCTGGATCTGTCCGACGACTACCGCGACGGCTTCGTCGATTCTGCTGCGCGTGGACACGGCCGACCAGACCCGCATGGCCGCGAGCCGCTCCGACCGCTCCAACGGCAACTACACGGTGTTCGAGAACGGCGTCTACACGGCCTGCGCGCCGTGCAAGGACGATCCGAAGAAGCCGCCGCTGTGGCAGGTCAAGGGTGCGCGCATCATCCACGACCAGCAGGAGAAGATGCTGTATTTCGAGACGGCGTCGCTCGAATTCTTCGGCGTGCCGATCGCCTACATGCCCTATTTCTCGACGCCTGACCCGACCGTGAAGCGCAAGACCGGCTTCCTGATGCCGGGCTTCACGTCGAACACGCCATTCGGCTACGGCGTCGAAGTCCCGTTCTACTGGGCGATCGCGCCCGACATGGACATGACCTTCAATCCGCGCATCACCTCCAGGCAGGGCGTGCTGTTCCAGGCCGAGTACCGCCAGCGCCTGATGGACGGCGCTTACCAGGTCCGGGTCTACGGCATCGACCAGCTCGACCCCGGCGCGCTCGCGGGCCAGCCCGGCGACCGCCAGTTCCGTGGCGCGGTCGACACCAAGGGCCAGTTCGCGCTGAACGACAAATGGGTCTGGGGCTGGGACGGCGTAGTCATGTCAGACTACTACTTCTTCTCGGACTACCGCCTGGCGCAATACCGCGATCCGCTCGGTTCGTTCCTGTATCTGCCGACCGACGCATTGTCGCAGCTTTATCTGACCGGTGTCGGCAATCGCAGCTTCTTCGACGCGCGCACGATGTACTGGCTGAGCTATTCGGGCAATCAGAGCCAGGTTCCGATCGTCTACCCCGTGATCGACTATTCGAACGTGCTCAACTATCCGGTGTTCGGCGGCGAGTTCAGCTACAAGACCAATTTCGTGAACCTGTCGCGTGATGCCGCGGTGTTCGATCCGATCACGACGCTCGCCAACACCAGCAGCCTGTGCACGACCGCGTCGGCCGATCCGCTCGCCCGAACGCCATCGCAATGCCTGCTGCGCGGCGTCCCCGGCACCTACACCCGCCTGACGGCGGAAGCGCAGTGGCGCAAATCCTTCACCGACCCGCTCGGCCAGATCTGGACCCCGTTCGCCAGTCTCCGCGCTGACGCGATCAACGCCTCGATCTCCAATCAGCCCGGCGTGTCGAACTACTTTCCCGCCGGTGACACCCAGGCATTCCGCCTGATGCCGACCGTCGGTCTCGAATACCGCTATCCTTTCATCAACGTCCAGCCCTGGGGTTCCACCACCATCGAGCCGATCGCGCAGATCATCATCCGGCCGAACGAAACCTATGCCGGCAAGCTTCCCAACGAGGACGCCCAGAGCATGGTGTTCGACGCCTCGAACCTGTTCAGCGTCGACAAGTTCTCCGGCTACGACCGCGTCGAGGGCGGCGGCCGCGCCAATGTCGGCGTGCAGTCCACCACGCAGTTCGACAAGGGCGGCGCCGTCAAGGTGTTGTTCGGGCAGTCCTACCAGCTGTTCGGCATGAACTCCTATGCGGTGCAGGACTCCATCAACACGGGCCTCGGTTCCGGCCTCGACAAGCCGCGTTCCGATTACGTGGCGAGCGCCAGCTATTCGCCCAACAGCACCTACACGTTCAGCGTTCGCTCCCGCATGGACGAGCAGACCTGGAACGTGCAGCGCTTCGAGGCGGAAGGCCGCGCGAATTTCAATCGCTGGTCGGTCGCCGTGACGTACGGCAATTACGCACCGCAGACGGAGCTTGGCTATCTGACGCGCCGCGAGGGCATCCTGACGTCAGGCTCGCTGAAGGTCGCGACCAACTGGGTGGTGACGGGCTCGGCGCGCTGGGACCTCGAGGCCAACAAGATCAACCAGTATGTGCTCGGGGCCGGCTATGTCGACGATTGCTTCGTGCTGGCGGCGAACTACGTAACTTCGTATAGCTACTCTGCGGGCACGACGCCGCCCGTGCTGAGCCACGCGTTCATGTTCCAGATCGGCTTGCGCACGCTGGCGACCTCGTCGGGGTCCAGCACGTCCGGCCTGACCGGGATGCAATGAACCACCTGAAGTGACGACCGCGTTCCCGATCGCAGGTTCATTTCAGCTGACATGCGAGCGACAATCATGACGACCTCATTGCCTGTCTTCCGCCTCCTCCTCGCCATCAGCGCCGGGCTGCTCCTGACCGGCCTGCCCGCGCCGTCGCGCGCGCAGAACATCGTCGTCATGGTCAACGGCGACCCCATCACCGATTTCGACATCGAGCAGCGCTCCAAGCTCGACCAGTTGACGACACAGAAGACCCCGAGCCGGCAGGACGTCATCAACGAGCTGATCGACGACAAGATCAAGATGAAGGAAGGCAGGAAGTACGGCGTCGACCCCGGCGTCTCCGACATCAACCAGTCCTACGATGGCATGGCGCAGCGCATGCGCATCACGCCGGACCAGCTCACCAAGTCGCTCGAGGTCAAGGGCGTGCGACCCGAAACGTTGAAGGGCCGCATGAAGGCCGAGATGGTCTGGACCAGCCTCGTGCGCGGCCGCTACAAAGAAAAGCTGATGGTCGGCGAGCGCGACGTGGCGCAGGCCGTGCAGGCCGAAACCGGCGACAAGCTGCAGATCGAGGGCACCGAGTACAAGATGCAGCCGATCGTGCTGATCGTGCCGCGCGGCTCGTCCCCGGCCTTCATGGAGACGCGGCAGAAGGAGGCGGAGCAGTATCGCGCCCGCGTCGGAAGCTGCGAGGAGGCCAACTCCCTGTTCCGCTCGACGCCGAACGCCACCATCCGCGACACCGTCACCAAGACCACCGCGGAGCTGCCAGAGGCGCTGCGCAAGGTGCTCGATGACACGCCGATCGGCCATTTGACCGCGCCCGAGGTCACCAAGGCGGGCATCGAGATGGTCGTGCTGTGCTCGCGCAAGCCGACCATGATCGACACGCCGAAGAAGCGCGAGGTCCGCGAGAAGATGTATCAGCAAAAATACGAGAAAACCCAGAAGGCCTATCTCGACGATCTGCGCAAGGCGGCGATGATCGAATATCGCAACCGCTGATGGTCACCGCCCCTGCCAAGCCCCTCGCCCTGACGCTGGGAGAGCCCGCCGGCATCGGCCCCGACATCACGATCGCAGCCTGGCTCAGGCGCCGTGAGCTGAACCTGCCCGCCTTCTATCTGCTCGGCGACGAGGCGGCCATCGCGCGGCGCGCCAAAGCGCTCGGCGTCGATATCAGGATCGCCGCGTCAAGCGCCGGAGAGGCCGATGCCGTCTTCGCCGAGGCCCTGCCCGTCGTGGCCACCGGCGCGCACGCCACGGCCGGGCCCGGCACGCCCGATGCATCGAGCGCACCGGCCGCGCTCGCCTCGATCCGCCAGGCGGTCGCCGATGTCCGGGAAGGACGCGCCGGCGCCGTCGTCACCAATCCGATCGCCAAGAGCGTGCTCTACCGCGCGGGCTTCCGTCATCCCGGCCACACCGAATTCCTCGCCGAGCTCGCGGCCGTGGACGGCCGCGTGCCGCAGCCGGTGATGATGCTGTGGTCGCCGCGGCTCGCCGTGGTGCCCGTGACCATCCACGTCTCGCTGCGCGAAGCGCTGGCCCAGCTCACCAGCGAGCTGATCGTCTCCACCGTGCGCATCGTCGCCGCTGAACTGAAATCGCGCTTCGGCATCGCGCGGCCGCGCATCGCGATCTCCGGTCTCAACCCGCACGCCGGCGAGGACGGCTCGCTCGGCCACGAGGAGCAGACCATCATCACGCCTGCGGCTCGAGACGCTGCGCAACGACGGCATCGATGCCAGAGGGCCATTGCCCGCCGACACCATGTTCCACGAGGCCGCACGCAACCTCTATGACTGCGCGGTCTGCATGTATCACGACCAGGCGCTGATCCCGATCAAGACGGTCGCCTTCGACGACGCCGTCAACGTGACGCTCGGCCTGCCCTTCATCCGCACCTCGCCCGATCACGGCACCGCGTTCGACATCGCCGGCACCGGCAAGGCCAATCCGGCCAGCCTGATCGCGGCGCTGAGGCTTGCAAGCCGCATGGCGGCTGCGACAAGCGAATGAGCGCGATCGACGACCTCCCGCCGCTTCGCGAGGTCATTCGCCAGCACGCGCTGTCGGCCCGCAAATCGCTCGGCCAGAATTTCCTGCTCGACCTCAACCTCACCGCGCGCATCGCGCGCGCAGCAGCGCCGCTCGAGGACTCCACCATCGTCGAGATCGGCCCGGGCCCGGGCGGGTTGACCCGCGCACTGCTCGCGCTCGGCGCCAGGCGCGTCATCGCCATCGAGCATGACGAGCGCGCGATCCCCGCCCTGCAGGATATTTCCGCGCGCTACCCTGGTCGGCTCGAGATCGTGCACGGCGACGCCATGACCTTCGATCCCCGCCCGCTGCTCGCCGGCGAACGCGCGAAGATCGTCGCGAACCTGCCCTACAATATCGCGACCCAGCTCCTGATCGGCTGGCTCACCACCGAGCCATGGCCGCCCTGGTACGACATGATGGTCCTGATGTTTCAGCGCGAGGTCGGCGAGCGTATCGTCGCGCACGAGGACGAAGAGGCCTATGGCCGTCTCGGCGTGCTCGCCAACTGGCGCTGCGAGACCAAGATCCTGTTCGACATTGCGCCGTCCGCCTTCGTGCCGCCGCCGAAGGTCACATCCTCAGTCGTACGCCTGGTGCCGCGCGCAGAACCACTCGCCTGCGATAGAAGATTGCTCGAACAGGTCGCAGCCGCAGCCTTCGGCCAGCGCCGCAAGATGCTGCGCCAGAGCCTCAAATCGCTGGGCGTCGATCCCGCGCGTCTTGCGGCCGCCGCCGGCGTCGATGCGACGCGGCGCGCCGAGACCGTGCCCATTTCCGGCTTTGTTGCCATGGCGCGTGAATTGGCGGATATACGCAGCGAGGCTCGATAACAGGAATTTCGGAGGAAGGAATATGGCGTTGATGCGTCGGCAATCCCTGGTCAAGTTCGATGCGCCGCTGTGCGAGACCATCGTGGACACGCCAAAGCCACAGGGGCGCGAGGTGCTGGTGCGCATCGAGCGCTGCGGCCTCTGCCATTCCGATCTCCACATCCAGGACGGCTACGCCGATCTCGGCGGCGGCAAGAAGCTCGACACCACGCGCGGCATGACGCTGCCCTTCACGCTCGGCCACGAGATCGCCGGCGTCGTCGACGAAGTCGGACCTGACGTTCCCGCGGGCCTCGTCGGGGCCAAGAAGGCGGTGTTTCCCTGGATCGGCTGCGGCCAGTGCCGCGACTGCGCCAATGGCGACGAGAATCTCTGCGTGAAGCAGCGCTTCCTCGGCGTCTCCATCGACGGCGGCTTCGCCACCCACGTGCTGGTGCCCGACGCGAAATACCTGCTCGACTACGATCCCCTGCCCGTCAACCAGGCCGCGACCCTGATGTGCTCCGGCGTGACCGCCTATGGCGCGCTCAAGCGCCTGGTCGACCGTCCGCGCCAGCGCAACCTGCTGCTGATCGGTCTTGGCGGCGTCGGCATGATGGGCCTGTCGTTCGCGCAAGCCATGTTCAAGCAGCCGATCACGGTCGCCGACCTCTCGCCGGCCGCGCGCGACACCGCGCTGAAGAACGGCGCAGCAGGCGCCTACGATCCGTCCGAGCCCGACGTGATCAAGCGCATTCTCAAGGAGACCGAAGGCGGCTTCGACGAGATCGTCGACTTCGCCGGCAACGAGAAGTCGATGGCGTTCGCGGTCGCCGTCGCCGCGCGCGGCGGCAAGATCGTGGTCTCAGGCCTGATGGGCGGGCAGTTCACGCTGCCGATGGTGCAATGGGTCTACAAGCGCATGACCATCGAAGGCTTCATGGTCGGCACGCTCGCGGAGGCGAAGGAACTGATGGCGCTCGCCCGCGCCGGCAAGATCAAGCCGACGCCGATGCGCGAGGAGCCGATGGGCGATGTCCAGAAATGGATCGACGAGCTGCGTGCCGGCAAGGTGGTCGGACGCATCGTGCTGAAGAACTGAGTTCTTCGCCGGCGGCGGGATGAAGGTCTCGCCGCCGCGCACGGAACGGCTTCCGCCGCGCTGCGTTGGCAGCCCATGTCCATCCGGTGCACGGTCGAAAGCGCATTCTTCATCGCCTGGAGCTGCCTGGAGAAGAGCGGCGAGCTCGGTCCTCCGGATGCGACGGCGAACATGCTTCTCGATGCCATCGAAGCCCAGCTCAGGACCGGCGAACGCCGGCAGTTGATGCTCGCCAACAAGGCGATCGACGCCTATCGCAGGCAAATGGCCCAAGTCCGCATCTCGGCCTCGCCCCCGATTCACCTGGGATGATCCGGCCCGGACGATGCCCTGCGGCGCCGCCGCGAGGTGGACCGGAAACTCGACACGCCCATCCGTGCGCGCACTGTGTTCACACCTGAACAGAGCCGCCCGCTGATCTCGAATTTCCGTGGTTCTCCGGACCAGAACAAGGTTCACAGCGTGCTCTACGGGCAACGCCCGACGGATTGGCTCTGCCTGCCCGCGAATTTTCGATTTCCCGCAAGGCCTTGTGTGCACTTTGGAACCGTCAGTTCCGCCGCGAAAACGTAGGGTTTCGAGCTGCCGATTCCCGGCCTAGCACCAGCCAAGATCAAGAACCAAGTGACGAGAAGCGTGACCGGCCGGCCCCAGAACGATCTGCTTCGCAAGCTCGGCGCCCAGGATTTCGAGCTGCTCGCCCCGCACCTGCAATCGGTCGAGCTCGCCGCGAGCCACATCCTGCATCACGCTGGCGACGACGTCGCGGCCGTCCATTTTCCCTGCGGCCCGACCTTCGTGTCGTTCGCGGTGCCGGTCGAGGACGATCGCGAGGTCGAAAGCCTGCTGGTGGGTCGTGAAGGCGCGATCGGGATCCCCGCCGGCCGCGGACCGTCGCTGGCCTATTCCCGCATCGTCGTGAAGGTCGGCGGGACGCTCGCGCGCCTGCCGCTGCGCGCGCTCGAGCAGGCCCAGCAGCGATCGGCCGGCCTGCAGGAGCTGTTCGCACGCTACGCAGCCTGCCAGTTCGTGCAGCTGCTGCAGACCGCCGCCTGCAACGCCGCGCATTCGATCGAGCAGCGCGCCGCCAAATGGATCATCGCGGCCCGGGAGCATATCGGCGGCGACGAGATCCCCCTCACCCACGAGCAGCTCGCCGGCATGCTCGGCGTCTCCCGCAGCTATGCCAGCCGCGTCATCCAGACGTTCAAGGCCAGGCGCGTCCTCGCCACCCGCCGCGGCGCCATCCTGATCCTCGATGCCGCCGCGCTCGAGGTCGAGCGCCTGCGCCTGCAACGACACGGTGAAGAGGCATTTTCGCGAAGTGCTGGGACGAGCGGCCTCAGCGGGGTAGAACCAACCGCGCCGCCGGAACATAATCGCGTACCCCGCATTGCCCGGACATGCCGCGGTATTATTTTCACTTCGAGGGCCAGCAGCCCCACACCGACACCACGGGCGAAGCGCTCCTCGACGACGAGGCCGCTTGGCGCGAAGCGGTCCGCCTCTCCCGCGACGTCGAGCATGCGCTACGCCCCGGCGACAGCTGGACGCTGAGCGTGTTCGACGGCACCGAGCCGGTGTTCGTTCTGGCGATGGTGACGCGGCGGTTTCGGTGAGGGGCCAGCCCCCGAGACGGGCCGGACAGAGGGCGCCGATCGGTTCAGTTCCGCAGGGCGCGTTATGCGGTCGAACAGCACCCCATCCGCCAAATTCCGATAATCATTCCGGACAGCCTCTCGCGCATCGCTTGCCGACAGCCAAAGCACAACTTGCATTAACCAGCGAACCGCCGTTCAATGACGGTTTAAGCCGGCAGCACATTTACACTTTCCAGGTTTTGGAATGCAGACATTTCTCATCATTATCGGCGTCTGGCTGCTGATCAACGTGCTTTTCGTCGTGATCATGATGCCGCCGAGAAAGCCGCGGAGGCCGGATCGCCCACGATCGTCGGCAGGTCTTGCACCGGCGGCCGTCGAGCCCCACGCTTATCCTTTCGACGAAGACGAGAAGATCTCGCTGCGTCACACCATCATCGCCATCGCGATGGGGGCGCTGTTCTCGCTGACACCGCCGCTGCTTCAGGCGGCCGATGACATCAAGCGGCTGCTCGGAAGATGCCGCAAGGTGAAGCGCTCCGACACCGAACCGGGCGAACGATCCCTCGATACGGTGCTCGACGAACACCATGTCAGGGATGAGCAGACGTCGGCCGGCCGATCCCGGTCGAACGAGCAGGACGATCCGAAGCGCTAGCGATCGGTCTCGCTTCAACACCGATGACTTGTTCAACATCGATGACTTGCGCCTGCATTGGAACACTGCACGCTCACAGCCGTTTGCTCACTGTGAAGGCAACGATAAGCCTCACCCGATGACGGACACGGCCCATCTCCGGTGTATCGCATTGAACCTGCGAAGGAGCCCCTCACTTGGTCAGTCCCGGGACATGGTACGATCCGATATCGGAACGCTGGATCGCGCCGCGACAGATACGCCGGGACGCAACATCGCCGTCATCGAGCGCAAACCACGTCCTCGAGTTCGAGCGAACGCTCGAAGTCCAGCGCATCTGGCGCGCGCTCGTCGATTGCTGCGCGCGCGATTGAATGAGATGGCGGATGACCTGTCGAATGCCCCGGCGCCTGCAGCACGACGAAGGAACCCGCCGTCGCCCGCGCCGTTATAACCCCGCATGACCGATTCCACCTCACCCGCAAAGCCCGTCGCAACCGCGATACGCTATCTCTCGATCATCGTTGGCTGCGCTTGCCTGCTGCTGGCCGCGATCTGCATCGCCATCGCGTGCCAGGTCTTCGTTCAGACCGGCGTATTTGCACAATCCTACGCGATGGTGGGACTGATCAGCGCCGTGCTGGGGCTGCTGGCGCTGATGCTGGCACGGATGTGGAAGTAGGCGCCCGCCGCCACGAGCTGGATTGCATTGCGACGAAACGCACAGAGGCTGCGGTAATGCTCCGCGATCCCACGGGCAAAACACCCCGTCAATCTCCTCGCGCACACGCGAGCCCCTGCTGATCAGGCGGAAACGTCCGTGGACGGAAAAGTCGTGTGGTCCGGGCGCCGGGGGTCTGTGCGTCAAGTCCAGCCGGCCTTCCCTGCGCCATTTGGCCTCCAACGGGCGGCAAACGACAGTAGGACTCAGGGGCAGAACCTGCCGCGAGATCGCGGCGTCATGGCGCCCGCCCAATGAGTTGCGGACAGACGCAAACCGTACAGAATGTCGCACCGCTTTTCGCCCGCGCGCCGGGCTGCTAGATTGGCGTCATTATTTTGGGGAATTTTGATGCGCGCGACGATTTTCAATCGCGTTGCGGGGGTGGCGGCGCTGATCGCAGCCACGCTTGCTGCCGTGACACAACCGGCATCCGCCGAGAAGCGCATCGCGCTGGTGGTCGGCAACTCCGCCTACAAGAACATCACGCCGCTCGACAACCCGTCCAAGGACGCCAGCCTGATGGCGGAGACGCTTGGCTTGCTCGGCTTCACCCTGGTCGGCGGGCGCGCCCAGCTCGATCTCGACAAAGGTGCGATGGACCTCGCGGTGCAGAGCTTCGGCCGGCAGGTCCAGGGCGCCGACGTCGCGCTGTTCTACTATGCCGGCCATGGCGTACAGGTCGCGGGCTCCAACTACCTCGTGCCCGTCGGCGCCAACCCGACGCGCGAGGCGGACGTCGATTTCCAGATGACCGACGTCAATCTCGTGCTGCGCCAGATGCAGGGATCCGGCACGCGCCTCAACCTCGTGATCCTCGATGCCTGCCGCAACAACCCGTTCGGCTCACGCGGCTTACGTTCCTCGGACGGCGGCCTTGCGCAGATGCGCGCGCCCGAGGGCACGCTGATCTCCTACGCGACCTCAGCCCGGCAATGTCGCGCAGGACGGCAGCGACGGCCACAGCCCGTATACCAAGGCGCTCGCGGCGACGGTCCGGACCGCCGGCCTCGACGTGTTCCAGACCTTCAACCAAGTCGGCCTCGCCGTGAAGCGCGCCACATCGGGTGCGCAGCAGCCTTGGGTGTCATCCTCGCCGATCGACGGCACCTTCTATTTCGTCCCGCCGACGCAAACGGCGCCGCCCCAGGTCGCCGCGATGCAGCCGGATCCGTTGCCGGCGGAGCGCCTGCGCGCCGATCCGGACCGCGTGCCGCTGCGCGATGCCGCGCTGTTGAGCGAATTGAACGAGCGGCTCTACGAGCTGAATTTCGATCCTGACACCCCCGACGGCCTCACCCGTGCGATCACGAAACTGCAGCAGCGGATTTCCATGGCGCCGAACGGGGAGCCGACTGAGGGCCTGCTGCTGCGCATGCGCAAGATCGAGGATCTGAAGCCGTGGGGCTCGATCGTCTACGGACCCGACAGCAGCAAATGGGGCATATCGTGGAACCACGCCTCGCGGCGCGCGGCGGTGGCTGATGCGCGCGGCAATTGCACCGGCGCCAAATGCCCGATCGAGCTCTCCTTCTACGGAAAGAGCTGCGGCGCGTTCGCGATATCAGACAAATCCTGGTCGCTGGTCCAGCGTGACAGCGTCCAGCGCGCCAAGGACGCCGCGCTTGACGAATGCGGCAAGGCTGGCAAAGCTTGCCGGATTATCGGGTCCGTCTGTGCCGACGGCTCCGGCCGCTAATCCCTTTTGATTTTTGGATTGATCGCTCATGTCGCATGCTATCGCCCGGACGTTGGCTTTCGGCTCCCTCATCATCCTCGCTTCATCGTCCGCCTTCGCGCAGTCCGGCAGCGCCGGCGGTGCGATCGGCAATGACGAAAAGTCGCTGTCCGGCTCGCGCTCGGATCGGTCGGCCGAGCCAGCATCCCCGGCGCGCCGCAGCAAGCCGGCGGCTGAAGAGCGCGCGTCGCCGCGCCGGAGCGGTGGCGGTGGTGGTGGCGGTGGCGGCAGTTTCGACGGCGCCTGGGTGGTCGTCAGCGTCGGCTGCGGCGGCTCGACCTCCGGCGCGGTCGTCGTCACCTCGGGCCGGGTCATCGGGGAAGGGGTCAGCGGCAGCGTCAGCCCGAGCGGCTCGGTTCATACGTCCGGCGCGGGCAATGGTGTGACCTTCACGGGCGCCGGCCGCCTCTCGGGCCGCAGCGGTTCCGGAACCTGGCGCCGCTCCGACGGCTGTGGCGGAACCTGGACATCGACCAAGCAATAGCGCTCGACATTGCCTGCATGCGCGGTGGAACGAACGCGTCGCAGGCCCAATTCAAGCCACATCCTCTCCGGATTTGCGGCTCATTGCCACCTAACTCCTCGGCGAGAAAGGGACGGTAACGAGTTGCGTCATGCGTAATCGGGAGACCAGAATGGGCAACCGCACCGCGAAATTCATATCTGCGCTGGTTGGCGGCGTCATTGCAGGCACGCCACTGGCAGCCGTATCGCAGAATGCGCCGACGCCTGCAGCCGCAACAAGCACCGCGAATGCGGCAAGCGACTGCCTCGCTTCGCCGAAGGGTGCCGCGCCGCAGGGCCAGCATTGGTTCTATCGCCTCGATCGTGCGACCAAGCGGCAATGCTGGTACCTGCGCGCCGAAGGCGGCAAAACCACGCAAAGCGCGCAGGCGACGGCCGATACGCCGGTCGCAGCGCCAGCCGCACCGCAATCGGTGCAGAATGCGCGTGCCGAATACATCGCGCCGCAGGGAGCTGCCGCAGCCAGCGCCCCGGCCGCAGTGAGTGTCCCACCGGCAACGCAACAGTCCGACATCAGCGCGCAAGCGCCCGTCGCTACCGCACGCTGGCCCGACGCCGCGACCGCCACGCCCGCGCAACAGCCGGTGACCACACCTGCATTGACCCCCGCATTGACCGCCGCGCAGCCGAGCGCGAAGCCGGCAAAAGCCCCTACTCCGGTGACGCTGGCTTCTGCCGAAGCCCCCGCTGACAAGCCGACCGGCTCGTTGCAAACGCTGCTGCTCGTCATCGTTGGCGCGCTGGCGCTGGCCGGCCTGCTCGCCAGCGTCATCTATCGCTTCGCCGGCGGACGCGTCCGCGTCCAGACGGGCGACCGCCGCGTGAACTGGGATCATCGGGAGCCGCAGGATCAAGACGACAGCCGCGCGCCCTGGCTCGAAGCATCAACTGCCGCGGCGTCACGCGCAGAGCGGTCGCGGCCAGTGGACTTCGATGCAGCGCGTGCACAAGCCCCGCAGGTTGCCGCCTTCAGCAACGCGATCGCCAGGGTCGCAAGCCAGGCCCGACCCGCGCGCGCCGAGGCCGCAGAACCCGACGAAACCGAGATCCCGGTATTCACCGGAGAATTCGAGATCGAGACCCCGGCGCCTCAGCTCGCCGCCAACGATGTTCACGACGAAGAGCCGGCCGATCGCGATGACGATGCGCGCCATGACGTTGCAAACCATGACGTTGCGAACCATGACGTTGCCGTCGACATCGACATCATCACGGCGATGCTGGAACGGCTGGCACAGGAAGGGCCGCGCCTGTCGCAGCCTAGCCTTGAAGCTGGCCTTGAAGACCTCGCACGAAGCCCACGAGGCCAGTCCGCCGCTCGCGCTTGAGGCGTTCGGCCTTCAGGATCGACTGCACCTCCGCGAAGGCCTCGTCGACGTCGTTGTTGATCACGATGTAGTCGTACTCCGCCCAGTGACTCATCTCGTGGCTGGCGCGGCTCATGCGATTGCGGATCACCTCGTCGGAATCCTGCGCGCGCGAGTGCAGCCGCTTTTCGAGATCGGCCGCGGACGGCGGCAAGATGAAGACGCGAACCACATCGACGCTCGCCTTCTGGTGCAGCTGCTGCGTACCCTGCCAGTCGATGTCGAACAGCACGTCCTGCCCGGCCGACAGTGCCGCCTCCACCGGGGCACGGGGCGTCCCGTAGAGATTGTCAAACACGGTAGCCCACTCCAGGAGCTCGTCGCCCTTCACCATCGCTTCGAAGCGAGGCTTGTCGACGAACAGGTAGTCGCGGCCGTCGACCTCGCCGGGGCGCTTGGCGCGCGTCGTCGCCGACACTGACATCCTCAGGCCGGGCTCCCGCTCGAGCAGCATCCGCGAGAGCGTCGTTTTGCCCGCCCCCGACGGCGAGGACAGCACGAACATCAATCCGCGCCGCTCGACCCCGTCAGTTCCGTGACCGCCTGTCGTCATCGATCACTCCAGATTCTGGACCTGCTCGCGAAACTGCTCGACCACGTTCTTCATGGCGAGCCCCGTATTGGTCAGCTCGATGTCGTTCGACTTCGAGCAACAGGTGTTGACCTCGCGGTGAAACTCCTGCGCCAGGAAGTCGAGCTTGCGGCCGACCGGGCCGCCCTTGCCGATCAGCTCGCGCGCCTGCGCGATGTGCGAGGCGATGCGATCGAGCTCCTCGCGGATGTCGGCGCGAGTCGCGATCAGGATCGCTTCCTGCATCAGGCGGTCGGAATCGAAGCGGTCGGAGGTGTCGAGCAATGTTGCGATCTGCTCGGCGAGCCTGGCCTTGATCGCCTCGGGCTTGCGGCCCGGCGCTGCTTCCGCCTTCCCGGCCAGCTGCTCGACCTCGTCGACCCGCTGGATCAGGATCTGCCCGAGCGAGGTGCCCTCGCGCTTGCGCATCTCGACGAGTTCGGCGAGTGCCTTGTCGAAGGCTTCCGCCACGGCGGTGCGCGCAGCCTTGTCCTCCTCCTCGTCGCCCTCGGGCTCGGCGACCTCGACCACGCCCTTGATGGCGAGCAGGCCGTCGACACTCGGCGCGACGGCGTCGACCTTGCCGGCGATCATTGCGGCGGCCTTCAGGACGGCGTTGAGCACGTCCTCATTGACGCGGACGGAGGCAGCGGCGTTGGTGCGCTTGACGGTGAGATTGGCGTAGACGGTTCCGCGCGACAAAATCTCGCCGGCGCGCTTCTTGGCGTAGGCCTCGAGCTCGTCGAACCCCTGCGGCAGCCGCACCCTGAGGTCGAAGCCCTTGGCGTTGACCGACTTCAACTCCCATTCGAACGTGTACGGCCCGCTCGCGCCGTGGCTTCGGGCAAAGCCGGTCATGGACGACAGCGCCATCAGATCAAATTCTCCAGGAACACAGGATTCGCGAGGCCATCAGGCCACGCAGAATCTTAAGACTATTTTGCGGGAAAGTGTAATCCGCAAAGTCCCGCAGGCAGGTCTGCGCGAACCTAGCGCTGGACCACCGGCGGCAACGGCTGCACCGCGCCCTGGCGGGCCGGCGCGGGATTGGCGGGGCGCGCCGCCGGCGGCTTCTTCTGGTTGGGCCGCGCCGGCATGGCCGCGGTCGGCGTGTCGGCTGCGCCGGGCGCCGCGACGGCCGGCGGCGGCGCCTCCTCGGCCGGCTCGACCGTGTCGTTCTGGATCTGCTTCTCCATCGCGCGCAGCCTGGCGACGTTCTTCTGATGCGCGTCGTAGGTCTCGGTAAAGGCGTGCCCGCCGCTGCCGTCGGCGACGAAGAAGAGGTCGCGGGTGCGGGCCGGATTGGCGGCGGCTTCCAGCGAGGCGCGGCCGGGGTTGGCGATCGGGCCCGGCGGCAGGCCCTCGATCACGTAGGTGTTGTAGGGCGAGGGCTGCGTGATCTCGCTGCGCTTGATCGGGCGCCCCAGCGTGCCCTTGCCTCCGACGATGCCGTAGATGATCGTCGGATCGGACTGCAGCTTGATCTTCTGCTTCAGGCGGTTGACGAACACCGCGGCAACACGGCTGCGTTCGTCGGGCTTGCCGGTTTCCTTCTCGACGATCGAGGCCAGCGTCACCAGTTGCTCCGGCGTCTTGACCGGAATGTCCTGGTTGCGGCGATCCCAGATCTCGGCGAGCACGCGCTTGTGCGCCTGCTGCATGCGCTGGATCACCTGCTCGCGCGGGGTCCCGCGCGGGAATTTGTAGGTCTCCGGCAGCAGCGTGCCTTCGCGCGGCAGTTCGCGCACGCTGCCGGTGAAGATGTCGTTGTCGGACAGGCGCGCCACGATCTGCTCGGAGGTCAGGCCCTCCGGAATCGTGACGGCATGCTGCACCACCTTGCCCTCGACGATAGTGGCGATGACGTCGCGCAAGGAGGCATTCTTCTGGAACGAATACTCGCCGGGCTTCAGGTCCGAGCTCGCCTTCAGCGCCGCGACGCTGGCGATGAACACCCACGGATTGACGTCGGTCACGCCTTCCCGGTTCAGGGTCTCGGCGATGTCACGCTTGCCCGCGCGTTGCGGGATGTTGACGATCTTGTCGTCCTTCAGCGGACCCGGCGCCTCAAGCAGCTGCCGGCCGTAATAATACACGCCGCCCGCACCGATCATGGCGATGAGCAGGAGAGTGATGATGGCGTTGCCGACGATCACGAAAGGATTGCGGGCGCGGTCCGACCGCTTCGGCGGCGGGGGGACCTGCTCGGGCTCAAGCGCTGCCCGCGGACTCCGGGGCGAAATGGGCGGCCTTTCACTCATCGATGCAACCTGAATCCTGCCGGTTCAATCGCGGCCTGACAATCGTTTGTCGAGCCAATGCACGCGCCCACGGGGTATGACTATCGCCGAATACGGCAAAACGGTGGATTCGTCTCAAACGCAAACTAGTGAACCAGCCGCCGGAAGATCACCGACGCGTTGGTACCGCCAAAACCGAAAGAATTCGACAACGCGACGTTGACCTCGCGCTTCTTCGCCGTGTGCGGCACGAGATCGATCGCGGTCTCGACCGACGGATTGTCCAGGTTGATGGTCGGCGGCACGACATTATCGCGAATCGCGAGAATGGCGAAGATCGCCTCGATTGCGCCGGCGGCACCGAGCAGATGGCCGGTCGACGATTTGGTCGAGGACATCGCGACCATGGAGGCGGCGTTGCCGAGCAGGCGCTCGACAGCGCCGAGCTCGATTTCGTCGCCGAGCGGCGTCGAGGTGCCGTGCGCATTGATGTAGTCGAGATCGGATGCCGTGAGGCCGGCGCGCTTGAGCGCGGCCGCCATGCTGCGGAATCCGCCATCACCGTCGGGCGACGGCGAGGTGATGTGATAGGCATCACCCGAAAGACCGTAGCCGATCACTTCGGCATAGATCCTGGCGCCGCGGCGCTGGGCGTGCTCGAGCTCCTCAAGGACGAGGACGCCGGCGCCCTCGCCCATCACGAAGCCGTCGCGGTCCTTGTCGTAGGGACGCGAGGCCTTCTCGGGTGTGTCGTTGAAGCCGGTCGACAGCGCGCGCGCAGCGTTGAAGCCGGCAATGCCGATGCGGCTGATCGGGGATTCCGCGCCGCCGGCAACCATGACGTCGGCATCGCCCAGCGCAATCAGACGGGCGGCGTCGCCGACCGCATGCGCGCCGGTCGAACAGGCCGTGACCACCGAATGGTTCGGACCCTTCAGCCCATGCTTGATCGAGACGTAGCCGGACGCGAGATTGATCAGGCGGCCCGGAATGAAGAACGGCGACACCCGGCGCGGCCCGCGTTCCTTCAGGAGGATCGCGGTCTCTGCGATACCGTTGAGGCCGCCGATACCGGACCCGATCATGGTTCCGGTCGCGCATTTGTCCTCTTCGGACTCGGGATGCCAGTTGGCATCGTCGAGCGCCTGGCCCGCGGCCGCCATGCCGAAGATGATGAAGTCGTCGACCTTGCGCTGGTCCTTCGGCTCCATCCAGATATCGGGATTGAAGCTGTCGTTGCTGCCGTCACCACGCACGACGGTACAGGCGTATCTGGTCTGAAGATCGGAGACGTCGAAGGTCTCGATCGCGCGCGCACCGCTTTCGCCGTTGAGAATCCGTTTCCAGGTCGGCTCGACGCCACAGCCGAGTGGCGACACCATGCCGAGCCCCGTGACGACAACCCGCCTCATATCCGAAAACTCCGCATCGAAAGATTCACGGCCAATAACAAGAAACCGGCTGACCGCTGGTCAGCGGCCCGTCCGGTTTCAATGTTGTCCCCGCGAAAATTAAAGAGCCTTAGCTCTTCGCGTTCTTCTCGAGAAACTTCGTGGCGTCGCCGACGGTGAGAATCGTCTCCGCGGCGTCGTCCGGAATCTCGCAACCGAATTCTTCTTCGAACGCCATCACCAGCTCGACGGTGTCCAGACTGTCGGCGCCGAGGTCGTCGATGAAGCTCGCTGCGTCGACAACCTTCTCGGGTTCAACACCAAGGTGTTCGACCACGATCTTCTTAACCCGCTCGCCAATCTCACTCATTGCATAACCTCGTGTTGTTCCCTGTAGACCCGACCCCCGGGACGATACGAGCCGTCGTGGTCGTTGACTGCCTTCGCTTACGAACTTTGATTTGGCCCCACCTTAACTGATAGAGGCCCGGCGAACGACGGCCAAGGCTCCGCATCGCCAATATACAGGGTTTCAAAAACCTGCAATGGCGTTCTTTGCCCATCCGTTGAAGGTCCGGTTATCATACTTCAACTGCCTTGACTACACGCCTCATTTCGCTCCGGAAACGGCCGTTTGCCGCATCCCGCACCGCCCTCGCGGGCGGTCCGAGGAACGAATGTCAGATCATGGCCATGCCACCGTTGACGTGAATGGTTTGCCCCGTGACGTAAGCTGCTTCGTTCGAACTGAGGTAAACGGCTGCTGCCGCGATGTCCTCCGGCGTACCGAGGCGGGCGGCCGGAACTCTGCTCAGAATCGTTTCGCGCTGCTTGTCGTTGAGCGCATCGGTCATCGGCGTCTTGATGAAGCCGGGCGCGATGCAGTTCGCGGTTACGCCGCGCTTGGCGTATTCAGCACCGAGCGTCTTGATCATGCCGATCAGACCGGCCTTCGACGCGGTGTAGTTGCCCTGCCCGGGATTGCCGGTGACGCCGACCACCGAGGTGATGGCGATGATGCGGCCGAAGCGCTTGCGCATCATCAATTTGGTGGCGGCGCGCGCCAGGCGGAAGGTCGAGGTCAGGTTGACGTTGATGACCTCGTCCCAATCCTCGTCGCGAAGCTGGACGAAGAGATTGTCGCGGGTGATGCCGGCATTGGCGACGAGAATGTCGACCTGGCCCATCGCAGCTTCCGCAGCGGGCACCAGTGCCTCGACCTCGTCGGCCTTGGAGAGATTGCAGGGCAGCACGTGGGTGCGCTCGCCGAGCTTGCCCGCAAGCTCGTCCAGCACCTCCTTGCGCGTCCCCGAGATCGCGACCGTGGCGCCCTGCGCGTACAGCGCCTGCGCGATCGCGCCGCCGATGCCGCCAGTCGCGCCGGTGACGAGCGCCTTCTTGCCAGTCAGATCGAACATTCGAAGACTCCTCTAGGCCTGCTTCGCAGCGGCCAATGCATCCTTGGCGGCCGCAATGTCATTCGGTCCGCCGACCGCAACGCCGACGGCGCCGTCCGCAATGCGCTTGACGAGGCCGGTCAGCACCTTGCCGGCACCGATCTCAAAGAAGCGGTTGACGCCCTGCCCTGCCATATAGGCCACCGACTCGCGCCAGCGCACCGTACCGGTGACTTGCTCGACCAGACGGCGGCGGATCCCGTCGGGATCGGTGATCGCGCTCGCCAGCACGTTCGATACCAGAGGTGCGGCCGGCGGCTTGATCGTGACCTTCGCCAGCGCCTCCGCCATGGCATCGGCGGCGGGCTGCATCAGCTTGCAATGGAACGGCGCGGACACCGGCAGCAGCATCGCGCGCTTGGCGCCTTTCGTCTTGGCGATCTCGACGGCGCGATCGACCGCGGCCTTGTCGCCGGAGACGACCACCTGACCGCCGCCATTGTCGTTGGCGGCCTGGCAGACCTGGCCCTGCGCCGCCTCGCTGGCGACCGCGATGGCGGTCTCGTAGTCGAGGCCGAGCAAGGCGGCCATCGCGCCGGCGCCAACCGGAACGGCCTTCTGCATTGCGAGACCGCGGGTGCGAAGCAGCCGCGCGGTATCTGAAATCGTCAGGCTGCCGGCAGCGGCCAGCGCCGAATATTCACCGAGCGAGTGACCTGCGACGAAGGCCGCGTCCCGCCCGACGGAAAAACCCGCTTCGGCCTCGAGAACGCGCAGCGTGGCGACGGACACCGCCATCAGCGCCGGCTGGGCGTTTTCAGTGAGTTGGAGGGTTTCGGCCGGACCATCCCAGATGATGGCGGTCAGCTTCTCGCCAAGCGCGGCATCGACCTCGTCGAATACGGCGCGCGCCGCCGGAAACGCGTCGGCCAGGGCCTTGCCCATGCCGACCGCCTGGGACCCCTGCCCTGGAAATGTGAATGCTGCCGTCATCGGCGCTCCCTGCTTGTCGGGCGTGATCCCTGCGCGAAACCGGCAACCGATGACGCACGGCCTTAAGCCATGGTTCCTTGGGCCATGGTTTGGGATCATGCTCCAAAGGGGGCCGTAGACACTGTCCGGGGCCGGAATGTCAAGCCAAGATAGGAACTTCGCCCCCATTCAACCGGGGATGCGGCCCCTTAAAATCCACCATTGGCCTGGTTGGCATCGACCGCCGCCCCTGACTGCGCACGGCGCACGCTGCTGACCAAATGCCCCGGCCGGTCGTCGCGATTCGGCTTCGTCGTCGCAAGCCGCAGGACCGCCGCGTAGCCCGGCTGCACCTCCATGCGCCCCGCATGCCGGCTCTCGCTGAGCAGGCGATGGACCTTAGGCAGATTGTAGCAGGGAACGTAGAACAGCAGGTGATGCTCGAGGTGATAGTTCACGTAGTACGGGGCGATGAACAGACGGCTCGAGAACATTGGCATAGGTGGTACGGGTGTTGCGCAGGGGATCGCTGCTATCGGGCACGACGGCGTGCTCGGCGATGTTGCGGATGCGGGTGATGACCATCATCCAGGTCAGGAGCGGCACCAGCCATAGCAGCGGATAGGCCCACCACACGCCGGCCGCCGCTAGCGCCGCGAACATCCCAGCGTTGACGAGGCATTGCGGACCGAGCTTCTCCCGGAAATGCGCCGCGCGCTGCCGCAACGGCCAATCCTTCGGCCCGAGCGCATTGAGCAACTGCGCCTTGCGCTGCTGGTAGCCGGTCTGCCCGGTGATGTCGCGGATGAACTTGCGGCGGTAACTCAGCTTGGTAATCGGAAACGGCGCCGACAGCACGAGATCTGGATCGTCTTCCTGCTGGGTGCGCGCATGATGCTGCAAATGATAGCGCCGGTAGGCACGGGTCTCGGCGAAAACCGGATAGGCGCAGAACCACTGGCTGAGCGTCAGATTGGTTTTCTCGTCGGCGGACAAGCAGCCATGCGCGCCGTCGTGCATCAGGATCGCAAGCCCGAGCTGGCGCGATCCGATGATGGCCACCGCAAAAATGTAAGTCAGCGGATTGGGCCACCACGCGACCAAAGCGATTGCGCCTATGATCAGCGCCCAGGCATGCGCGATCAGCGCAACGCCCTTCCAGGTCACGCGCTGGCGCACGTCGGCGAGCTGGCTGTCCGTCAGGAAGTCGCGGGCACGCATGCGAAGCGCGGTCATGGCTTAACCCTCCTCATTCGAATTGCCTGATGTGTCGGGCTCGTCGACGAGGCGCAGGCGCGCAATATCGCCGGCGGATTTCGCCTGCTCGCCGAGCACGCGCAGCATCTCGGCGCAGAGCGCCTCGGGCGAACGGCCCATGGCATAGCCTTCGAGAATGATTCCGATGGCGACGGCCCAGAACCGCCGCGAGCTTTCGTCGGGCGCGCGCAGGGAGCGCCAGCCGTGGCGCGCGACCTGGCCTGCATAGGCCCGCGCGCCCTCGCTGTGCAGGCGCTCGATGGTGCGCTCGACCAGCGGCGCGAGATCCTGGCGCCGCCGCGTCAGCGCCAGCGCCTCGGCAAAGAAGGCGACCGAATCGCTCGCCGTCACGGTCTCGGCCAACGCGCGCGTGTAGTCCCGCGGCGTATGCGCTTTCAGCGCCGCCTGTTCGGTCGCCCGCGCCAGATACAGCAATTCGCGGCAGGCGCATTCGACGAACAGCGCCTCTTTGGTGCGAAAGTAATAGGTGATCTGGCTCGGAAACGCGTCCACGGCGGACGCGATATCGGTGATCGCGGTCCCGGATAGCCCGCGCTCCCGGAACAGCGGGCTCGCCGCGTCCAGCAGCAGCGACCGCATCTTGCGGCCGGCTGAGCGTGTGGCCCGCGCGGCATGCCTGGGGTCGCCGGCCGCCTCAAGCGGTTCCTGGACCGGCCGTTTCGCCATCATGTCCTCCCGTTGGTTTATTTGTATGACATACAAACAAATAAATCAAGCCGGCGTGGTATTGGAGGACAGGATCGGCCGAGCCGCCGGGGGCGATCTGGACCGAAAGCCGGCCTGCAACCTTGCAAAGCCGGCCAAAATCCGTATAACGCGCGCATCCGCAGACCCCGGCCGGGAGCTGAACGGACGGTCTCAGCAAATCATTCGTGATTTTGGTGTGGCAGGGCCAGTCGGCCCGTCGTCCCGTGTTTCCGCCTTCTGAGCTTAATCCCAGAGTCCTTTCCGAAGGCCTCTTAAGGGCTTGACGCCGGGCGATGCGCCAACATGAGGAAAGGACTTCCATGGCTCTCTATGAGCATGTTTTTCTCGCGCGCCAAGACGCGAGCACGCAGCAGGTCGAAGAACTGACTGCGCAGATGACCGGCATCGTCGAAGGTCTCGGCGGCAAGGTCACCAAGACCGAGAATTGGGGCGTTCGCTCCCTCACCTACCGCATGAACAAGAACCGCAAGGCGCACTTCGTGCTGCTCAACATCGACGCGCCGTCCGCGGCGATCGCCGAGATCGAGCGCCAGGAGCGCATCAGCGAAGACGTGATCCGCTATCTCAGCGTCCGCGTCGAAGAGCTCGAAGAAGGCCCGTCCGCGATGATGCGCAAGGCTGATCGCGACCGCGAGCGTGACGACCGCGGCGGCGGCTTCCGTGGCGATCGCGAAGGCGGTGGCTTCCGTGGCGACCGCGAGGGCGGTTTCCGTGGCGGTGATCGCGACGGCGGCTTCCGCGGCGATCGCGGCCCGCGCCGTCCGCGCGAAGACGCTGAAACCACCACCACGACGGACGGGGAGTAAGAACAATGGCTGAAGCTGGTGCACGCCGTCCGTTTTTCCGTCGTCGCAAGAGCTGCCCGTTCACGGGCGCCAATGCTCCGAAGATCGACTACAAGGACTCCAAGCTGCTGATGCGTTACGTCTCCGAGCGCGGCAAGATCGTGCCGAGCCGCATCACCGCGGTGTCCGCGAAGAAGCAGCGTGAGCTCGCCCGCGCCATCAAGCGCGCGCGGTTCCTGGGCCTGCTGCCCTACGTCATTCGCTAAGACGAGATCCGGCCGGCGGCGACATCGCCGCCGGCCGCACTCTTTGATCTCATAAGGCTTCCGGGTCGTCCGGTCGCCGATGGTTGGGGCAAGACGCCTCTAACCGCTCGAAGGGAGCGGGACAGCTGATGATGGCATTTGCACTGATAGCCCTGATCGCTGGCCTTGCGTCGGCCCTGATGTTCGCCTCGATCATTTCGGGCGCGCTGATCTCGCTCGTCCTGTTCTATCTCGCCCCGCTGCCGCTGATGGTCGCCGCGATCGGCTGGGGGCCGCTTTGCGCCAGCGTTGGCGGCATCGCTGCTGCGATCGGCCTCGGCGCCCTGTTCGGCCTGCCCTACTGCATTGCCTTTGCCGTCACCGTCGCGCTGCCGGCCTGGTGGCTCGGCCATCTCGTCCTGCTCAGCCGGCCGGTGGGGCCTGTCACGCCGGCCTCCGCCACCGCACCGCCGGTCGCGCCCGAACTCGAATGGTATCCGGTCGGCCGCATCCTGCTGTGGATCGCGGGCTTCGCCACGCTGACCACGATCGCCGCCCTGCTCACGCTCGGCACCGACGCCGAGACCATCACCGGCACGCTGCGGCGCGGTTTGATGCGTCTCCTCCGCGCCACCGATCCGCAGACATCAGGCGAAGCCAGCCAGTTCGTCGAAGCGATGGTGCGCATCGCCCCGGCCGCCGCCACCATTATCGCGATGATGACGCTCACGCTCAATCTCTGGCTCAGCGCCAAGATCACGGCGACGTCGGGCCGGCTACGGCGTCCCTGGCCGGACATGAAGACGGCGGAACTGCCGCCGATGACGCTGGTCGGGCTCTGCGTCGCCCTCGCCTTCTGCTTTACCGGCGGGCTGCTCGCGATCGCCGCGCAGATCACCGCGGCAGCGCTGATGATGGGCTATGCGTTCACCGGCTTTGCCGTTCTTCATACGCTGACGCTGGCACTGAAGAGCCGCACTTTCTGGCTCGGCTCGACCTACGCCATCGTCGTGGTGTTCGGATGGCCGGTGATCGCGATGGTGATCCTCGGCATGGCAGACGCCGTGTTCGGCTTCCGCGAGCGCTTCCTGCGCAGCCAGCAACCGCCGCCGCTGCCAACCGCTTGAGTTCAAGTTCGAAAATCCACACTCAACACTTCAACACTCAACACTTCAAAGGAGAACGAATATGGAAGTCATTTTGCTGGAACGCGTGAGCAAGCTCGGCCAGATGGGAGAAGTCGTGAAGGTCCGCGACGGTTATGCCCGCAATTTCCTGCTCAAGCGCGGCAAGGCGCTGCGCGCCACCGCCGACAACAAGGCCAAGTACGAAGGCATGAAGGCCGACCTCGAGGCTCGCAACCTTCAGTCCAAGGGCGAGGCGTCCAAGGTCGCCGAGAAGATCGAGGGCAAGAACATCATCGTGATCCGTCAGGCCTCGGAAGCCGGCCAGCTGTTCGGCTCGGTCAACGTGCGTGACATCGTCGTCGCGTTCGAAGCCGACGGCATCTCGCTGTCCCGCCCGCAGGTCCAGCTCGACGCACCGATCAAGACCATCGGCAAGCGCTCCATCACCGTTGCCATCCACCCCGAGGTCGAAGTCCAGATCAGCGTCACGGTTGCGCGCAGCCAGGACGAGGCCGAGCGCATCAACCGCGGCGAGGACATCTCGACCCGCAACGAGGACCGCGATGCCGCCGCCGAGGCGATCGCCGCCGCAGGCGAGTTCTTCGATCCGGAAGCCCAGCAGGACGACGAGCCGGCCCCGGCTGCGGAAGAGACCGAGAAGTAGGCCTCGCATAAACGCAAGGCTAGCGAAGCCCGGTCGCCTCAGGCGGCCGGGCTTTTCGTTGTGTCGGCAACTTCCCCGCTCAGCATCGCGATCGAGGCCAGCGCCGTTGCCGTGTGCTTCTCGACGCCATCGCTGACGCAAAACACGTCGGCGGCGACAACCGAGACCTGGCGGCCCGGCTTGATCACCCTGGCCCGGCAGATCAGCTTCTCGCCCACCGCGGGCGACAACAGATTGAGCTTGTACTCCGCCGTCAACGCCGGCTGGCCGCGAGAGGTGGCCGCTGCGATCGTCGTGGCGTTGTCGACCAGGAAGGCAGTGACGCCGCCGTGGAAGAAGCCATGCTGCTGGAGCAGCTCCGGCCGGCGATCCACCGCGATCGTGCATTTGCCGCGCGCGAGGTCCGAAAGTTCGGCGCCGACCAAATTCATGAAACCTTGCCGGCCGACGTTGGCGTGAATGCGTTCGGCTACGGCTGCGAATTCGGGATCAGCTTCGTTTCGCATGACACCTCTCTTTATCGTTTCTTGATGCGCTCGGGCGGCACCAGCGCGCGGGTGGCGCAGGCGACCAACGTGTCCGCTTCGGCTCGCGGATCGGAACGATCGCGCCCCGAGAGGAACGCGCGGCAGAAGATCTGCGCCGGGCCGATCAACTGGCTGACGAACATCGCGGGCGACATCGGCAGCAGCTCGCCGCCGGCAACCAGCGGCGCGCGCCAACGCTCGATGCCCTCGGCCAGCCGCGCATTCTGCGCGCGCTGGGCATCGCGCACGTCCTCGCCCCATTCGCTGCGCGATATCTCGAAGAGATAGCGCGCCTCACGCCGGCTCGAGGTGACCCATTCGAGATGCGCCCGGACCAGGCGATCAATGCCCTGCGCTGCATCAGGCACGGGATCGAGCGCCGCCAGTACCGCGGCGTGATAGTGCCTGAGCACCTCCAGGAACAGCGCCCCCGCGAGTTCCTTCTTCGATCCGAAGGCATGAAAGAAGCTGCCGTTGGAGGCGCGCGCCCGGGTGCGGATCGCGGCCACCGTCGCGGCTTCGAAGCCGACGCGGTCGAATACGACAAGCCCGGCCGCCAACAGGTCCTCGCGCACGCTCGCCGTCATCGACGCCTCCTAGAGTATTACTCTAGAGCGGCACTCTACTGAAGGTCAAGACGATGCGAAGGCCGCGATCGGCGGCCCTCGCATTGTCGGTCGGAGAACGTGGCTCGGCTCAGCGCGAAATCGGCGGTGCGGGTGGTCCCGACGACTCCGCCGGCGGCGGGGCTGCGGCGGTCGCGGGCGGCGCCTGCGGCTTGGCCGCCGGCTCGGGGGGGCGGCAGACGCGGCCGACTTGGGAGCAGGCTCTTCCGCCGGCTTGGGCTCGGGCTTGGGCTCGGCGGGCTTGGCCGCGGCCGGCGCGGCGGGCGTTACCTGTGGCACCGGATCGGGCCGCAGCGCGGGAGCTTCGCTGCCGCGCGGCTCGACCTTGGCGCTATCAGGCTTGGGCTCAGCGGGCTTCTCGGGCTCGACCTTCGCGGTGTCGGGCTTGGTCTCGGGCCGAGTCTCGGGCTTGGTCTCGGGCCGAGTCTCGGGCTTGGTCTCGGGCTTGGCCTCCGCCTTTGACTCGCTCTTCTTGTCCTCAGTGGCCGGCGCGGCGGCGTCGACCTTCGGTGCCTCCTCGGTCCCGGGCTTGCCGCGGCGCTTGGCCTTGCGGCCTTCGTGTGCGGCCTCCGGCTTCACGCCGTCCTTCGATCCCTCCTCGGCCGGCCGTGCGGCGCGCCTCTGGCGCGCGCTTTCGGCGGCCGGAGCTGCGCCCTCGCCTTCCGGCTTGGCGGTCTCCTGCGAGCGCTGGCGGCGACCTTGATGCTCAGGAGCCGGTGCGGGATTGGTATTGGCTTCCTTGGCGCCGTCCTTCTTGTCCTTACCGTCCTTGGCGCCATCCTTGGCCTGGTAGCGGGTGTCGGTGGCGCCGTTGGAGACGAGGTAGGAGGCCAGCACGCCGGCCATGTCGGAGCTGGTCGTGTAGTGCTGACGCAGGAAGCCCGGCAGCGACCCCGGTGCCACTGTCTTCAGCAGCCCCCTCGGGCTCTTGTGGCAGGCATTGCAGGTCTGCGCGAAGAGCTGGGATGGGGCCTTGCCGGCCTCGAGGTTCGTCGCCTGCGCAAGAACGGCGTCGGTCGCGCCGAAGCCGATCAGAAGCACTACCGTCGCGAGGCTGAGCGCTCGGCTCGACATTCCCATCATCTCCATTGAATTTACGCGAATGCAGCCGGCATCCGCGCGGCGGCGGTCACCTTTTAGCGGATTGAGCCGCGAATGGAAGCAGCCTCCCTACGCAAGGATGTGATTAAGCGGCTCTGGAATATCGACTGTGAGCACAGTGCAATAGCGCGGCGGCTCGCTCGAACCAGGCAAGCCTTGTCCGACGGCGCAGCCTCGCCGGATAGCGACCCATCGTCGCAAAGCCAAGGTGCAGCGGCCGCTCGGATGCGCGCGTTCAAGGCCGGCTCCGAGCCCACCTGAGAAGGTGAATAAAGTCCTAGTGACGGAGGGTGGACAACGGAAACGACGCCGGCAGGGCCAGGTGAGCCCGCAACGGCACAAGCGTTTCGGGGCCAATCTGCTCCCGGCGGATTTGGGGCTGCTCGGCATGCTGCATGGCAGCGATCAGCCCCGACAGCCAAAGCCGGCTGCCTGCCTCGCTTCGCCAGATCTGGTGCTGCCGTTCTGGCCGCATTGCTTGCCTCGTCTCCGTGGTGGCGGACCACTGGGGTAATCCCCTGCCCACCCACCTGTTCCGACCGTACCCCCGAAAGAATCCGGGGAGATGTGATCTGTTTCACACAAGTCTTGTCGGGCCTGGCTTAGACCGTCGCCATGAGCAAGCAGAGCCAAACCTCATTCGACGTGCAGGACGACCTCCGCACCGATTACGCCCTGATCGCCACCGGCGTCGGAGCGGCCCTGGTCGCGCTGGTCTACCTCCTGCTGGTCTGAACCCGAGCCGAGAGCTCGCAGCGTGCGGCACTTCGCGCGCTCATCGATACGTCTGCGCACCAATCCACCAGGTTCATGTCATCCGGATTTTTCCGCGGCGCGGTCGCTTCGCCTTGCGGGCCGCGCGCGAGTTCCGTGAAAATCCGTCAAGCGTGGCGCGTGCTGCGGCTGCCAATCATCCACCATTTTAATGAACGGTTGATAGCGGCCAGCTTTCACTTCCGCTTCCGCGTCAGTCGGCGCTTTATCCCGGCCCCGCATCCGCCCCAGAAAATTGCTATCGCTCGACCATGGCCCTCACTGATTCGAACGTCCTCAAACTCGCGCCCGAGCCGGGAACTCCCGCCTACCGGAGCGCGCCGCATAATATCGAGGCGGAACAGAGCCTTCTGGGCGCGATCCTGGTCAACAACGATGCCTTCTACCGCGTCTCCGACTTCCTGGAGCCGAAGCATTATTTCGAGCCGCTGCATCAGACCATCTACGAGACAGCCGGCAGCCTGATCCGGATGGGCAAGATCGCCACGCCCGTCACGCTGAAGACGTTCCTCCCCGCCGACACCGATGTCGGCGGCATGACCATCGGGCAATATCTGGCGCGGCTCGCGGCCGAAGCGACCACCATCATCAACGCCCAGGACTACGGCCGTACCGTCTATGATCTGGCGCTGCGTCGCGACCTGATCGGCATCGGCGAGGACATGGTCAATGTCGCCTACGACGCGCCGGTCGACTTCGCGCCGCGGGCGCAGATCGAGGACGCCGAGCGCCGGCTGTACGAGCTCGCTGAATCCGGCCGCTATGACGGCGGCTTCCAGAAATTCTCGCAGGCGTTGGCGGTCGCGGTCGATCTCGCCGCAAAGGCGTTCCAGCGCGACGGTAAGCTGTCGGGCATCTCGACGGGTATGCGCGACCTCGACACCAAGATGGGAGGCCTGCAGCACTCCGATCTCATCATCGTGGCCGGACGTCCCGGCATGGGCAAGACGTCGCTGGCGACGAACATCGCCTACAACGTCGCGCAAGCCTATGTTCCCGAGATCCAGGCGGATGGCACCACGAAGGCCGCCAATGGCGGCGTGATCGGCTTCTTCTCCTGCGAAATGTCGGCCGACCAGCTCGCCACGCGTATCGTGGCCGAGCGCACCGGCATTCCCTCCTCCCACATCCGCCGTGGCGGCATCACGGAAGGCGATTTCGAGAAGATCCGCCAGGTTTCGATCGAGCTGCAATCGCTGCCTTTCTATGTCGACGCGACCGGCGGTCTGTCGATCGCGCAGCTGATGGCGCGCGCGCGCCGGCTCAAGCGGCAGAAGGGCCTCGACCTCCTCGTGATCGACTACATCCAGCTGCTCTCGGGTTCGGGCAAGCGGAGCGATAATCGCGTGCAGGAAATCACGGAGATCACGACCAGCCTGAAGGCACTTGCCAAGGAGCTCAACGTTCCCGTGATTGCGCTGTCGCAGCTCTCGCGTCAGGTCGAGATCCCGCGACGACAAGCGGCCGCAGCTCTCCGACTTGCGTGAATCGGGTTCGATCGAGCAGGACGCCGACGTCGTGCTGTTCGTTTACCGCGAGGAATATTACCTCGCCATGAAGGAGCCGCGCCCGGGCACGCCTGAACACGAGAAGTGGCAGCTCGACATGAGTCTTGCGCACGGAAAGGCCGAAGTCATCATCGGCAAGCAGCGCCACGGCCCGACCGGCACCGTCGATCTGGCCTTCGAGGCCTCGGTCACGCGGTTCGGCGACCTCGCGTCTGACGCTCAATTGCCGGATCGTAGCGGCAACGACTACTGAGTTCCTTGAACCAGGCCTGCCTCTTGCGTAAAACGGCGGCATGACAATGGCGTCCGACCCGAAAATGATCCCGCAATCCGGTCTCCTCTCCACGGAGGCCAATCAGGCTGCCGCGCTTGCAGCCTATGGCGGCGTACTCACCGTCGATCTCGACGCCATCATCGCCAACTGGCGCAAGCTCGAGAAGACGGCGGTACCGGCCGAATGCTCGGCGGTGATCAAGGCCGACGCCTATGGCTGCGGCGCCGAGCAGGTCTCGCGGGCCCTGAGCAAGGCCGGCTGCAGGACCTTCTTCGTCGCCACCATCGAGGAAGCGCGCAAGGTGCGCGGGGCCGTGCCGGAAGCCGCGATCTATGTGCTCGGAGGCTATTTCCAGAACACCGGCGAGCACTACGCCAGCATCAATTGCCGGCCGGTGATCGGCGATCTCAACGAACTCGCCGAATGGGACGTGTTCTGCCGCCGCACCGGCTGGAGCGGAGGCGCCGCGATCCACATCGACACCGGCATGAACCGTCTTGGGCTGACGCTTGCCGAGGCGCAGGCGATCATTCCCCGCATCAATGCCGGCGACCACGGCATCACGCTGGTCATGAGCCATCTGGTTTCGGCCGAACAGCTCAACAACCCCGTCAACGCAAAGCAGCTCGCGGCTTTCCGCGGCATCGCCAGCGAATTCTCCGGCGTGCCGGCAGCGCTTGCCAATTCGTCAGGCATCTTCCTCGGCGCCCCGTTCCAGTTCGACCTGGTGCGGCCGGGCGCGGCGCTCTATGGCGTCAATCCGACGCCGGAGGCTGACAACCCGATGCTGCCGGTCGTGGACCTCAAGGCGCGCATCGTACAGATCCGCAACGTCGAGCGCGGCGAGACCGTCGGCTATGGCGGAACCTGGACGGCACGCAGGCCAACGAAGCTCGCGATCATCGCGGTCGGCTATGCCGATGGCTATTTCCGCGCCGCCAGTTCCAATGACGGCACCCGCGGCGCCGAGGTGATCGTCGCGGGCAAGCGCTGCCCGGTCGCGGGCCGCGTGTCCATGGATCTGATCGCGATCGACATCAGCGACCTGCCGCCAAATGCGGCGCGGCGCGGCCATTTGGTGACGCTGATCGGCGAAGGCATCACCGTCGACGAACTCGCGCATCATTTCGGCACCATCGGCTACGAGGTGCTGACCAGCCTCGGCCACCGCTATGCCCGCATCTACAAGGGCGGCAACGTGGTGGAACCGCTGGTCAAGCCGGTGCAAGCACCGGCGGCCGAGCAGCCGCCCGCACCGCTGCCGATCGAGCAGCCGGCGAGCCCGCCGCCGCTGCCGAACTGAGCCGCCAGCCGCTTACTTTTTCTTCCGGCCGTCCAATGCCGTCTTGCAGGACGCGCTGAGCTGATCGCGCTTGGCCTCGAGGCAGGCGATGATCTTGCCGCCGCCCGGTGCGATGCCGGCGCAGAATTTGTCATAGTCCGCCTTGCACGCACCGCGCGGATCGGACGATTGTGCCGAAGCCGCTCCGGAGATCGCGACAACGACGACGAAAGCAGCAAAGTTCAACTTGGACATTGTGTCTCCGGTGAAGGAAGGCAGAAGCGCCAGCTCTACATGAAGATTGCGACATTCAACATCAACAACATCAATCGCCGCCTGCCCAATCTGTTGGCATGGATGCGCGCGGCGAAGCCCGATGTCGTCGCACTTCAGGAACTGAAGGCAAGTGATGGCGATTTTCCGGCGGCCGCGCTCGAAAAGGCCGGCTATGGCGCAGTGTGGTGTGGACAGAAGACCTGGAACGGCGTCGCCATCCTCGCCCGCAACGCCAAGCCCATTCTCACCCGCGATCGCTTGCCGGGAAAACCAGGTGACCTCGAAGCCCGCTACATCGAGGCCGCTGTGCGTGGAATCATCGTCACCAGCATTTATCTGCCGAACGGCAATCCGCAGCCGGGGCCGAAATTCGACTACAAGCTCGACTGGTTTGCGCGGCTCAAGCGCCACGCCAAAACTTTCATCAAGCAGGATCTGCCCGTCGTGCTCGCCGGCGACTACAACGTCGCGCCGACCGGGATCGACATCTATCCGACGCGCTCATGGGACAAGGATGCCTTGATCCAGCCGAAGAGCCGCACGGCGTTTACATCACTGGTCGAACAAGGCTGGTGCGATGCGATCCGCGAGTTGCATCCGGAGCAACGCATCTACACGTTCTGGGACTACAAGCGGAACCGCTGGCCGCGGGATGCGGGCCTGCGGCTCGACCATCTCCTGCTCAGCCCCGCCCTTGCCTCACGGCTGGCGAAGGCCGGCGTCGACAAGAAAGTCCGCGGCCAGGATGGCGCGAGCGATCACGCCCCGGTCTGGGTGATGTTGAAATGAGGACGGTGCCGACGCCTCAGCAGCCAACCGGTTACGAAGCCTCTTCGGCGGACAGCCGCTTGGCATTCGCTGCCACCTGCTCGCGGTAGCGCTGGACGATCGTTCCCGCGGTCGCGCCTGCAAGCAGGCTCATGGCCGCCTCGAAGCCCGCGGCGATCTTCTCGCGTACCATCAACACGGCCTCCTGCCCGGCCGCCTCGTCGCCACGGCTGAGCTTCTCGCAACGCAGCCGCACCACCTCGCTTGCCTCGAACGCGAGCATCGCCCCGGCGTACCAGGGAAAGCCGTTGTCGGCTCCCGCCCAGCACCGCATGGCGGTCGAGCGCGGAGAAGGCATGATGGTCGGGCATCGCGAACCTCAAATTGTCTCGGCGAATACCCCTATCCGTATCCTTCAAATTTGAAGGATACGGCCGTGGAACCGGTCCAATTCGGCATGCCCGCTGCATCGGCAGTTAACCACGGCCAGCGAGCGATGCGATCGTCAGGACGCCTGCGCAGAGAGTCCAGCCTGACGTCGCGCGGCGCTTTGCACCGACGCGATCGCCGATCGGGACACAAGACCTTGCGCGGCCGCCGGGCGAAACACCCAAGCCACGGGTCAATGCACCCACGTCAAAATATTCGTCTTTACAGAATTTCGGAAACGGCGGATATTACGCGCACTCCGGCCCAAGGAAGAGGGCGTATCGCGATCGTCACGAACGCGGGTCGGGCGGCGGTGGACGTGAATGACATCGGCGCGATTGGCTTTGCAGGGCGGGAAACCGTGAGCGAGGTGCGTCGCGCGCACGATCGGTGTGATCTGCGTACGGCAAAATCGTGTGGTCCTGGCGCCCGCAGGCTGGCGTCAAGTGTTGCGGTGATGGGCGTTGTCCAACCGGACATGTGCATCGGCAACCGCAAGGCGACGGGGGCAATAGTGCATCGCTCCCCGGGGAGAGTACGACATAAGCCGTCAAGCCACTGCGCAGGGAAGGCCGGATGTCTGGCTACACCTGTATGCCGCTGTGCAGCTTTTTAAAAGCACACGCTTCGCACAGTGGACCGTGGGTGCCAGCCGGCACCCGGCCTTCCCTGCCCCCTCTTTCAATCGAGGGGAAGCGGTCAAGCAAGGCTCGGGCAGACATGCCGCGAGGCTGATCTGCCATGTCCGGCGTCGAACGTCGGTCTCGTGCCGCCATTCACGCATGTCCACTGCTAGAATGCGCCGATTCTCCGGAGAGCGCCTTGGCATTTCTCTTCGTCCTCATCGTCGGCCTCATCGCCGGCACCGTCTCAGGCATCGTCGGCACGGGATCGTCGATCATGCTGATGCCGGTGCTGGTCTATGCCTATGGGCCAAAGGAAGCCGTGCCGATCATGGCGGTGGCCTCCGTGATGGCGAATTTTTCGCGCATCCTGGCGTGGTGGCGCGAGGTCGACTGGCGGGCCTGCGCGGCCTATTCGGTCACGGGGATTCCGGCGGCTGCGCTCGGTGCACGCACGCTGCTCGCCCTGCCCTCGCATGCCGTGGACCTTGCCATCGGCATCTTCCTGATCGCAATGGTGCCGGCGCGGCACTGGCTGGCGCGGCACGATCTCAAGGCCAATCTCTGGCATCTGGCGATCGGCGGCGCGGTGATCGGCTATCTCACCGGCATCGTGGTCTCGACCGGTCCGCTCAGCGTGCCGCTGTTTTTGTTCTACGGCCTGTCCAAAGGCGCCTTCCTTGCCACCGAAGCGGCCTCTTCGCTCGGGCTCTATTTCGCGAAATCCGTGACCTTCGAACGCTTCGGCGCGCTGACGCAGGACGTCTTCGTCAAGGGCCTGATCGCGGGCGCCTCGCTGATGTCGGGTGCCTTCATCGCCAAGCGCTTCGTGATGCATCTGAAACCGGAGATGTTTCGCATCGTCATGGACGCGATCATGATCGCGGCCGGGCTCTCCATGCTCTGGAACGCGGCGCAGTCGTAGCCGCACCGCGCTCAGGCGGCGAATTCCGGCGCGATCGACGGACTGTCGACGAGGACGCGGCTCTCCTGGACCTCCTGTGCCTCCAGCCAGCGCAGCACGGCCTCCAGTGGTTGCGGGCGCTGATAGAGAAAGCCCTGCCCGAGCGTCACCCCCATCTCGCGCATTGCCTGCGCCTGCTCGGCACGCTCGATGCCTTCGGCGACCAGGGTGAGCCCGAGAGTGCCGGCAAGCGATGCAATGACGCCGACGATCGCCTTGTCTTCCGCGCTGTCAGGAATCTCCCTGATGAAGGCCTTGTCGATCTTGACCTTGTCGAGCGGAAAGCGCCTGAGATGTGCGAGAGAGCTGTAGCCCGTGCCGAAATCGTCGAGTGCGATCGTAGCGCCCAGGCGTTGCAGGCGATGCAGCGTCTCGGAGGCGCTGGCGATGTTGTTGATCAGCGAACCCTCGGTTATCTCCAGCTCCAGCATCGATGCCGCGACGCCGAAGCGCAGGCAGGTCTCGCACAGCTCGGCGGCGAGCGAATGGTCGGCAAGCTCGGACGGCGGCAGATTGATCGCGATCCGGATCTGCGGCTTGCCCGCACCGGCAAGGCGCTGCAGCGCGCGGCACGCGTCGGTCAGCACATAGCGCGTCAGCCGCGCATTGTTGCCGCTGCGCTCGATCAGCGGCAGGAATTCGCCGGGGCTGATCACGCCATGCTCGGGATGACGCCAGCGGATCAGCGCCTCGAGGCCGACGACAGCCTGGGTCTCGAGGTCCACGAGACCCTGATACCAGACCTCGAACTGCCCCTCGGCGAAGCCTGCGGGAATAGCGAGCTCCAGATCCCTGCGGCGGCGATAGTCGCGCTGGAGCGCTTCGTCCAGCACGGCGACGGTGCCGGGCGCCTTGCTCTTGGCATGGTAGAGCGCGATGTCCGCGAGCGCCGGCAGATGCGACAAGTCAGGGTCGCCGGCGCGGCGCACGGCAAGGCCGATGCTGGCGCGCGGGACGACCTGCTTGTCGTGCAGCCGGATCGGATCGGAGATCGCATCCAGCAGCCGGCGCGCGAAGGCCTGCGCGGTCGCGGGGTTGCCGACCTCGGGGCGGATCACGACGAACTCGTCGCCGCCGAGCCGCGCGACCCAATCTTGCGGCTCGACCGCCTCGCGAAGACGCTCGGAAATATGCACCAGGAACTTGTCGCCGGCGTCATGGCCGAAGGTGTCGTTGATGCCCTTGAAGTCGTCGAGGTCGATGAAGCAGAACGCGATCAGGGAGTCCGGCGAGCCCGCATTCTTGCTCAAGGTCACGAGGTGCTCGGACAACGAGCGGCGATTGGGCAGACCCGTCAGCGGATCATGCGCGGCCATGTGGCCCAGCCTGTCGAGTGCACCCGACGTCGTGTGCTGCATGGCGTTGAAGGCGCGCGCCAGCTGGCCGAATTCGTTCGACGATTTGATGTCCGCTGGATAGGCCCGCCCGTCCTGCTTGCTGCGCTGGATCGCGGACATGATGGCGGCGAGCGGCTTGCCGATGAAGATGTTGGCCGATATCCGCATCGCGACCACGGTCGCGAATGTCGCGACCAGGCCGACGACCAGAAGCAGCAGCAGGCGGCTGCCGGTGTCGGCGTAGACCGTCGCGTAGGAATAGGCGATCACGATGCGGCCGGCCTCGACGGCGATGTTGCCGTTGCGGTAGTCGATCGGACGGGACACCTCCGAGACCGCCTGATCCGCGGGACGCGCGACCACGCGCGCGATCGCAACGCCGGTGTCGTCGTAAACGGCGGCGGCGGCGATGGTTTCGTCGTGCATGATCTCGTTCAGCACGCGCGTGACCTGGTCGTAACGCATCTTCCAGAGCGGCTCGGCGATCAGCTCGGCGCGGCTCTCGGCGACGCGGGCAATGCGCGCATCGAGCTGCTTGATCTGCGACCAGAAGCTCGACACCTCGACGCCGGCGGAGGCCAGCAGTTGCACCATCACCAGCACCGGCACCGTGGCCCAGATCATCGCCCGGACCACCGAGCGCGAGCGTAAAGGCGCCGCCTGCCCGTTGCGATCCCGATCGGTCATGTCGTTGTCGTTTGGCATCAGTCGGCGATACCTTCCCGGGGCACCAGCGACGAGATCAGCGCATCGATGGAGAAGTCATACTGGCCGCAGCGACCCGCCTTCGCCCTGAACCGGGTAAAATCGATCCGCTCGAAGGCACGCGTCTTGATGAGGTCGCCGACCGAGCCGAGATTCGCGCGCGTGATTGCTGAGGTCTTGACCTCGACATGGGGCGAAACCGCCGCGAAATCACAGCCGTCGGCATAGTCGCGCAACAGCACGACCGACCAGCCGCCGAGCAGGAAGTGGCCGCCATCTGTCAGAAGCAGACGGCCCGCCCTGATCTCGCGTAGCGCGTCCTCCGACCAGTTGAGGCCGACCACCTCGATGTTCTGGCCCGGCCTGAGACCGGCCGCGGCGACCGCGCGAAGCGCGCCGAGCGCCATCGGATCGTTGCCGGCCCATATGCCGGCGGGCCGGATCGCCTTGCGCAAGGCCCAGCCCAGATAATTCGCCGTGACCTGCTCGGCCTCGGACTGCGTCCAGTTGGCGAACAGCATGCGGTCCACCACCACGTCGGGCGCGGCGTCCGCGGCAAGCTTGAGTCCGGCATTGCGCGCGATGGAGGCCGGCGTGATCTCGTCGCCGCCGATACCGAGAATGTGAATCTTGCCGTCCGGGCTCTGCCATTTTTCGGCACGCGCCGTGCCGATCAGCGCATTGGCCATCCGCGCGCCGGCGGTCTGAAGATCGGTCGTGATATCGCCGAGCCAGGTCTTGAGCCTTTGGCGCGGCGGTCCGAGGCGAACCCCATCCTCGCCGATCAGCGTGTTCGACAGCAGCAGCGTCTTGACTCCGGCAGCTTCGGCCGCTTCGAGGACCGGAACGGCAGCGGATTCCTCGTTCGAGAGAATGAGAAAGTCGGGCTTGTCGGGACGTGCCACCACGCCGAGCCCGAGTTCCTGCATGGTGCGGTAATTGCGCTCGCTGGTCAGCACCTCGACACGCGCATTGAGCTTGCGGGCGGCGGCCTGCATGGTCTGCGTGACCATGTCCCAATAGACCTCGCCGGTCTTGCCGGGGTTCACGAAGACAATGTTGAGGGGCTTGCCGTCGGCCGCAACAGCGCCGCCAGGCGGCACGAGAATGCCGCAGGCCATGCTCATCACGAGCACTATGCGCAATAACACCGTCATTCGTTTCGCCACCCCGTCTTGGTTCCGAAACTGGACCCGCGTCCGCTAAAATTTCGCAAAGTCCGGCAAAGCGCGGCGGTCTACGGCTAACAAAGGGTGTATCGGTTGCGGTGAATTGCGCTAATTGGGACATCGGCGAGCGTCCTCGCGGCCGCCCTTCCGTGCTATCAGCGGATCTCAACCCCTCCGACTCGACCGTCCCATGGCAAAATCCACGCTCTCCTTCGTCTGCCAGAATTGCGGCGCGGCCTATAACCGCTGGCAGGGCAAGTGCGAGTCCTGCGGCGAGTGGAATACGCTTGCCGAGGAGGACACGACCGGCAGCGTGCCGGTCTCGATCCGCTCCAAGCGCAAGGGCCGGACGTTTGCACTGGAAAGCCTGTCGGGAAAGACCCAGGACGCGCCGCGCCTGTCCTCGGGGATGACCGAACTCGACCGCGTCACCGGCGGGGGCTTCGTCCGCGGCTCGGTGCTGCTGGTCGGCGGCGATCCCGGCATCGGCAAGTCGACGCTGCTGACGCAGGCGACGAGCCTGATGGCGCGCGCCGGCCACCGCATCGTCTACATCTCCGGCGAAGAAGCCATTGCCCAGGTGCGGCTGCGCGCCGAGCGACTCGGCCTGTCGGATGCACCGGTGCAGCTCGCAGCCGAGACCTCGGTCGAGGATATCGTCTCGACGCTCTCTGAAGGCGCGGTACCGCGCCTGATCGTGATCGACTCGATCCAGACCATGTGGACCGACACGGTGGAATCCGCGCCCGGCACCGTCACGCAGGTGCGCGCCTCGACGCAGGCGCTGATACGGTTTGCCAAGAAGACCGGCGCCGCCATCATCCTGGTTGGCCACGTCACCAAGGATGGCCAGATCGCCGGCCCCCGCGTCGTCGAGCACATGGTCGACGCGGTCATGTCGTTCGAGGGCGAAGGCTCGCAGCAATTCCGGATCCTGCGCGCCGTGAAGAACCGTTTCGGGCCCACCGACGAGATTGGTGTGTTCGAGATGACCGGCCTTGGCCTGCGGGAGGTCACCAATCCCTCCGAGCTGTTCCTCTCCGAGCGCGACCTCGGCACGCCCGGCACCGCAGTCTTTGCGGGCATCGAGGGCACACGGCCCGTTCTGGTCGAATTGCAGGCGCTTGTCGCGCCGACCTCGCTGGGTACACCGCGCCGTGCAGTGGTCGGCTGGGATCAGAGCCGGCTCTCGATGGTGCTGGCGGTTCTGGAGGCCCATTGCGGGGTCAAGCTGTCCGGCCACGACGTCTATCTCAATGTCGCGGGCGGCTTGCGTATCCACGAGCCGGCGGCCGATATGGCCGCTGCGGCCGCGCTGGTTTCCTCGCTGGTTAATGCGCAGTTGCCCACCGACGCGGTCTATTTCGGCGAAATTTCGCTCTCTGGCGTTATCCGCCCGGTGGCCCAGACTCCAGCGCGGCTCAAGGAAGCAGCAAAACTCGGCTTCAAGCGCGCCGTGCTCCCCGAATCGGCCCGGGGCGGCGACGCGGGTGGCGACGCCGGACTGTCCCTGAACGCGGTCAACAGCCTCACAACCCTGGTCGCCGAAATCGCCGCCAAGGGCTCCCGCCGTGGCGAACAGAGCGCCCCGGCAGAGAAAAATGCCACACCGGCAAGATTCCGCCGTGGAGAGGGTTAGGTGGAGGTGACGTACCCCGCCTCCGCCGCTATACAGCCGTCACAAAAGCAGCATGGGATTGCGTGGTTACGGCCTTGCCGGAAACGCCGTCTGGCCCTCACTTTGGGCGGCGGCAAAACACCGATCTCGCTGAGCACCTTCGACGTACGAGCGGACCAGACCAGACGATGCCAGTAACCATCCTCGACCTGATCCTGCTCGGTGTGATGCTGATCTCGGGCCTGCTCGCGATGGTCCGCGGCTTCATGCGCGAAATCCTGTCGATCGCGGCCTGGGGTGCGGCGGCGATCGTGACGCTGTATTCGTTCTCGAAGCTGCTGCCGACCGCCAAGACCTATTTCAACAACGATACGGTCGCCAGCGTGGTCGTGGTCGCCGGCGTGTTCATCGGTACCCTGGTCGTGGTTTCCGTGATCACTGTCCGGATCTCCGACATGATCCTGGATTCGCGCATCGGCGCGCTGGACCGCACCCTCGGCTTCCTGTTTGGCCTCGCTCGCGGGCTTTTGATCGTCGTGGTCGCCTTCCTGTTCTTCACCTGGCTGGTGCCGGACAAGCAGCGCCCGGACTGGGTCACGGGAGCAAAATCCCGCGTGGTGCTGCAGGGAACCGGCGATTGGCTGATGGCCCTCTTGCCGGATGACCCCGAGAACACCATCTTGAAGAGATTCAAGAAAAACAAACCAGATGATGATCAAGCTGATTCCGAACAGCAGCCTTCGGCTACTGGCGACGGATACAGCAAACCGGCTCGTGACAGCCTTAAAAAGCTGATCGAGAAACCTGCGGCGCGCTGATTAGGCCCTAGAGAGAGGTTCGGACGAGATGCGATACCCTGACCAGGACGCCCAGCTTGATCTCGCCTTGAACCGGCCCTCTGGCCCAGCCGCGATCGAGCTACAGGACGATCTGGAGGGGGATACGCTGCGCGAGGAATGCGGCGTCTTCGGCATCTACGGCCATCCGGACGCGGCCGCCATCACCGCACTCGGTCTCCACGCGCTTCAGCACCGCGGTCAGGAAGCGGCCGGCATCGTCTCCTATGACGGCTCCCGTTTTCATTCTGAACGCCGTCTCGGCCTCGTCGGCGACACCTTTTCCCGCCGCGAAGTGATCGACCGCCTGCCCGGCACCATGGCCGTCGGTCATGTCCGCTACTCCACCACCGGCGCCACCATCCTCCGCAACGTGCAGCCGCTGTTCGCCGAGCTCAATGCCGGCGGCTTGGCCGTTGCCCACAACGGCAACCTCACCAACGGCCTGACGCTGCGCCGCGAGCTCGTGAAGAGCGGCGCGATGATGCAGTCGACCACCGACACCGAGGTGATCCTGCACCTGGTCGCGCGCTCCAGGCGCAGCCGCTTCATCGAGCGCTACATCGACGCGCTGCGCGAGATCGAAGGCGCCTATGCGCTGGTCTCGCTGACCAACAAGAAGCTGGTCGGCGCACGCGATCCGCGCGGCATCCGTCCGCTGGTGCTCGGCGACCTCGACGGCTGCCCGATCCTGACCTCCGAGACCTGCGCGCTCGACATCATCGGCGCGCGCTTCGTCCGTGACATCGAGCCCGGCGAAGTCATCGTGTTCGACGAGAACGGCCAGGACATCCACAAGCCGTTCCCGCCGATGGCGCCGCGTCCCTGCATCTTCGAATATATCTACTTCTCCCGTCCTGATTCCATCGTGCACGGCCGCTCGGTCTACGAGGTGCGCAAGGCTTTTGGCGCGCAGCTTGCGCGTGAGAGCCATGTCGAGGTCGACGTCGTCGTTCCGGTGCCGGATTCCGGCGTGCCCGCCGCGGTCGGCTACAGCCAGCATTCCGGCGTGCCGTTCGAACTCGGCATCATCCGCAACCACTATGTCGGCCGCACCTTCATCCAGCCGACGCAGGCGATCCGCGAATCCGGCGTGCGCATGAAGCATTCGGCGAACCGCGCCGCGATCGAAGGCAAGCGCATCATCCTGATCGACGACTCGCTGGTGCGCGGCACCACCTCGAAGAAGATCGTGCGCATGATGCGCGATGCCGGCGCCAAGGAAGTGCACTTCCGCCTGGCCTCGCCGCCGATCCTCTATCCCGACTATTACGGCATCGACCTGCCCGATCGCGGCGGCCTTCTGGCAGCGACACACTCGCTGGAGGAGATGCGCGAGATCATCGGCGCCGACTCTCTGGCGTTCCTGTCGATCGACGGCATGTACCGCGCCATGGGCGAGCCCGGCCGCGATCCCGCAAATCCGAGATTCTCGGACCACTGCTTCACCGGCGCCTATCCGACCCACCTCACCGACCAGACCCAGACCGAGCAGCAGCCGCGACAGCTGTCGCTGCTGGCGGAGGCGAGCTGACGGAGAGACTCCCGCAGCCCCGCAGTCCCCTTTTCGTCATGGCCGGGCTTGTCCCGGCCATCCCCGTCTGTAATACCCCGCTCAAAGAACGTGGATGCCCGGGACAGGCCCGGGCATGACGGAAATATTCGACCATGACAAAGCCCCTTGCCGACCGCATCGCTCTCGTCACCGGCGCCTCACGCGGCATTGGTTATGCTACGGCCATCGCCCTTGCGAAGGCTGGCGCACATATCGTGGCGACCGCGCGCACGCAGGGTGGGCTGGAAGAGCTCGATGACGAAATCCGCAAAGACGGCGGCAGCGCTACGCTGGTCCCGCTCAACCTCACCGATTCCGACGGCATCGCGCGGCTCGGCGCCGGCCTGCACGAGCGTTACGGCAAGCTCGACATCCTCGTCGGCAATGCCGGCGTGCTCGGCCCCTCCTCGCCGATCGGTCATATCGAGCTGAAAACCTTCACCGACGTGATGGCGGTGAACGTCACCGCGAACTTCCAGCTGATCCGCTGCATGGAGCCGCTGCTCAGGCAATCCGACGCAGGCCGCGCCGTGTTCATCACTTCGGGCGCCGCCAACAAGGCGACCGCCTATGTCAGCCCCTACGCCGCCTCCAAGGCGGCGCTGGAAACACTGGCGCGCGGCTGGGCGCAGGAAACCGCGAACACGCCTCTCCGCGTCAACCTGTTCAACCCCGGCCCGATCCGCACCCGCATGCGCGCGACCCTGATGCCGGGCGAGGATCCGGCCACGCTGGAGACGCCTGCGCAGGTCGCCGAACTCATCGTGCCGATGTGCGCACCCGAGTGGACCGAGACCGGCAAGTTCTACGACTACAAGACCCGCAGCCTGATGAGCTTCCGCTCGCCGGCGTGATTGACTTGGAGACCTCCCCGCGATTGACTGCACGCGCTCAAGCGGCAGCAAGCCGCAAGCCAAAAGGGAGGTTGCCATGGCACCATGGCATGATCGCGCCGGCCTCAACCGTGCGCTCGCAAATGTCTGTTGCGCCTTCTCCATCCTGATTGCGGCCATCGCCTTCCTGTGTCCGGGCGTTGCGACCGCCGGCGACATCCCGACTTTCGCCGTCGATTCCTCCTGGCCAAAGCAATTGCCGAACAACTGGATCCTCGGCCAAGTCGGCGGCATCACTGTCGACGCGCAGGGTCATATCTGGGTGATCCATCGCCCGCGCTCGCTCACCGACGACGAGAAGGGCGCAAGCCTCACCCCGCCGCGCTCGAAATGCTGCGTGTCGGCGCCGCCCGTGCTCGAATTCGACGCTGACGGCAATCTGCTGCGCTCCTGGGGAGGTCCCGGACAGGGCTATGAATGGGTCGGCCGCGAGCACGGCATCGAGGTCGACGAGCGCGGCTTCGTCTGGATCGGCGGCAATGCCGAGAACGACAACGCGATCCTGAAGTTCACGCTCGACGGCAAGTTCGTCGCCCAGATCGGCAAGATCGCGCCGAGCCTCGGCAGCAACGACACGACGCAGCTCGGCAAGCCTGCCGAGACCGCGATCGACAAGGAAGCCAACGAGATCTACATCGCCGACGGCTACGGCAACCGCCGCGTCATCGTGTTCGACGCAACGACGCTCGCCTACAAGCGGCACTGGGGCGCCTATGGCAACAAGCCTGACGACGCCAAGCAGGCGGCCTATGATCCCAAGGCGCCGGTGTCGCAACAATTCGCCAATCCCGTCCATTGCGTGAAGCTCGCCAATGACGGGCTTGTTTACGTCTGCGACCGCATCAACAACCGCATCCAGGTGTTCAAGAAAGACGGCACCTTCGTGAAGGAGTTCTTCTTCGAGAAGAACACGCTGGGCAACGGCGCGGTGTGGGACATCGCGATCTGGCCTGATCCGAAGCAGACTTGGCTGCTGAGCGCCGACGGCGAGAACAACGAGATCCGGGTGATCAAGCGCGACGACGGCAGCGTGGTCGGCAGCTTCGGGCACAGCGGCCGCAATGCCGGGCAATTCCATTGGGTGCATGCCATGGCGATCGACGCCAAGGGTAACGTCTATACCGCCGAGGTCGATACCGGAAAGCGCATCCAGAAATTCAGGCTGACCTCGGACGCGTTGCAATAGCGTCTCGACGCATTTTGCCCAAAAGTTAACCGACGGATGACGCTTCGACGCAGCGTCATCCGGCTTTAGGCGCATTGCCGCAGGCCGCGGGACAAGGTAGAGGCATCAACCGGACCAAGGCTTCACAAGAGAGCCGTCCGCATATTTGACAATGGAGGAAACCTTATATGACGACGACGTTCGCGCGCCGCTCTGCGGCCCTTCTGGCCTGTGCCGCTTTCGGTTTTGCCACATCCGCCTACGCCCAGGACAAAACCGTCACGATCGGCGTGCTCAACGACATGTCGAGCCTCTACGCCGACATCGGCGGCCCCAACTCCGTGGTGGCTGTCAAGATGGCCGTCGAGGATTCCGGACTGGCTGCCAAGGGCTGGAAGATCGAGGTCGTCAGCGGCGATCACCAAAACAAGCCGGACATCGGGGTCAACATTGCGCGGCAGTGGATCGACACCCAGAAGGTCGACATGATCACCGACACGCCGAACTCCGGCGTGGCGCTGGCGGTCAGCAACGTCGCCAAGGAAAAGAACGTCGTCCTGCTCAACAACGGCGGCGCCAGCGCCGACCTTACGGGCAAGGCCTGCAACGCCAACACCATCTCGTATACTTACGACACCTACATGCTCGCCAACGGCACCGGCAAGGCGCTGACCAAGGCTGGCGGCGATACCTGGTTCTTCCTGACCGCCGACTACGCCTTCGGTGCCGCGCTCGAGCGTGACACCAGCGCGGTCGTCACAGCGAGCGGCGGCAAGGTACTCGGCGGTGTCAAGCATCCGCTCAACACGTCCGACTTCTCGTCGTTCCTGCTCCAGGCCCAGAACTCCAAGGCCAAGATCGTCGGTCTCGCCAATGCCGGCGGCGACACCACCAACTCGATCAAGCAGGCGGCCGAATTCGGCATCGTCGAGGGCGGCCAGAAGCTCGCCGCGCTCCTGCTCTTCATCAACGACGTTCACTCGCTCGGACTGAAGACGGCGCATGGCCTGACCTTCACCGAGTCCTTCTACTGGGACCTGAACGACAAGACGCGCGCCTGGTCCAAGCGTTTCCAGGAAAAGACGGCCAACAAGGCGATGCCGTCGATGACGCAGGCGGGCAACTACGCCGGCGTCATCCATTATCTGAAAGCGCTCGAGGCCCTCGGCGGCAACCCGCATAACGGTGCCAAGGTCGTAGCCAAGATGAAGGAGATTCCGACAGACGATCCTTTGTTTGGCAAAGGCCCGCTGCGTGAGGACGGCCGCCGTATCATTCCGGCCTATCTGTTCGAGGTGAAGAAGCCTGAGGAATCGAAGGGCCCGTGGGATTACTACAAGCTGGTCGCCACCATCCCGGCGGAAGATGCGGCCAAGCCACTCAAGGACAGCGAGTGCCCGCTGGTGAAGAAATAAGCCAGCCGACGTTCTAGTGGGGTGGGCAAAAGCGCTGATGCGCCCTGCCCACCTTACGACGGCCGCTTGCGCTTGTGGGCAAACGGATTGGCCTTCTCGCGCAACGTGATCCGCACCGGCGTCCCCGGCAGTTCGAACGCCTCGCGCATCGAATTGGTGAGGTAGCGCATGTACGATTGCGGCACGGCGTCCGCGCGCGAGCAGAACAACACGAAGCTCGGCGGGCGCGCCTTGGTCTGCGTGATGTAGTTCAGCTTCAGGCGGCGGCCGGACACCGCGGGCGGCGGATTGGCCTGGACTGCCTCCTCGAACCAGCGGTTCAAGGCCGCCGTCGAGACGCGCCTGTTCCAGACTGCGTAAGCGTCTTGAATTGCCTGCATCAGCCGGTCGATGCCCTCGCCCATCAGGCCCGATACGGCGACGATCGGCACCCCCTTGACCTGCGGCAGCAAGTGGTCGGCATCCCGGCGCAAATTGGAGATGGCGCCGCCACCCTTGCTTTCCATCAGGTCCCATTTGTTGACGGCGAGCACGACCGCGCGGCCCTCGCGCTCGATCAGATCGGCGATACGCAGATCCTGCTCCTCGAAGCGGTTCTGGGCGTCCATCATCATCACGACGACTTCGGCAAAACGCACCGCACGCAGCGCATCCGCGACCGAGAGCTTTTCCAGCTTCTCCTCGATGCGCGAGCGCCGGCGCAGGCCCGCGGTATCGAACACGCGGAATTCGCGGCCCTTCCAGTTGATCTCGACCGCGATGGAATCGCGCGTCGTGCCGGCCTCCGGGCTCGTCAGCAGGCGCTCTTCCCCGAGCAGATGATTGATGAATGTCGATTTGCCGGCATTGGGCCGGCCCACGATGGCGACCCGGATCGGGCGCGTCGCGGCCTCCTCCTCGGTGAGCGGCGCGTCGTCCTCGGCTTCGTCGTCCTCGACCGGCTCCGGCATCAGTTCGCGGAGCGCATCGTAGAGCTCGCCCATGCCCTCGCCATGCTCGGCCGAGATCTGGATGGGATCGCCAAGACCAAGCGCGAAGGCCTCCATCGCGCCGGCATCGCCATGCTTGCCTTCGCTCTTGTTGGCGACCAGCAGCACCGGCTTGTTAGCCTTGCGCGCGAAATCGGCGAAGGCGCGATCAGTGGGCGTCAGGCCGATGCGGGCATCGATTACGAAAAACAGCGCGTCGGCCTGCGCGATCGCCGCCTCCGTCTGCTCCTGCATGCGTGCCGTCAGCGAACCCTTGGCGCCCTCATCGAGGCCGGCGGTATCGATGATGGTGAATTCGAGGTCGCCGAGCCTGGCCTCGCCCTCGCGGCGGTCGCGGGTGACGCCGGGCAGGTCATCGACAAGCGCGAGCTTCTGCCCAACCAGGCGGTTGAACAGCGTCGACTTGCCGACGTTGGGTCGGCCGATAATGGCAATCGTGAAGGACATCGGTCATTCGTGCGCTGCGAAGGCCGCGCCTGTCAATGCAATGAAGTGATCAGCGCGAGAAGCTGCCGCTCGGCATCGGCGCCGGGAAAGCGCCCTGCGACTGCTGCTGCGTGGTCTGGGTCGGTTGCGCCTGCTGGGCGGGCTGATCCGGCGGCGGCGCGGTGGTGCGCCTGCGGACGATCTTATGTTTGGGCGGTGGAGCGGCCGCGGGCGGCGCGGCCTCCGGCTGGGCCTCGCCATCGACTTCGCCCGCCGGGGCCTCAGCAGGAGCTGCCGCGGTGGCTGGCTGCCTGGTCTTCTTGGCCTTGGCACCCTTTGCCGGCTTGGCCTCGGGCGGCGGCTCCGCCGGCAAAGCCGCGACGGCAGGCGCGTTCGGATCCGGCTGCTGCTGAGCCCCCTTATACATCTCGCGTGGCACGCCCTGCTCGAGGCCCGGCACACCCTCGGGGAAGACCGGCTTGCGGTCTCCCGGCAGCTTCTTTTGGTGTCGAGAAAGTCGAGCATGTCGCTCGGATCGAAGCTGGAACAGCCGCCCAGGACGCCCGTGAAGGCGATCAGGACGGCGGCTGCGATCAAGCGTGGCGTGCGGCGCATATCGATGTCTCGTCTCAGCTCTCGGGACCGTCAGCTTTTCGCAACGGGCGGCAGCAGGGCCTGGAGCGCCTCGGCACGCGAGCGCAGGCCCGGCGGCGTTTCGCCGTCATCAGCGATCGCGTCGAGCCATTTGCGGGCCGCAGTGGTGTCATTGTTGCGCCAGGCCGACAGCGCCAGCATCTCGCGTGCAGTGTGGCGGAACGTCGATTTGGGCTCGGCGGAAGCCTCCAGCCGCTGCTGCATGTCAGCATAGGACGCGCTGTCGACCAGCAGGCCGGCGGCGCGAATCCTGGCCAGATCCTGCCACTCACCGCCGATGCCGCGGTCGGCGGCAATGTCGTCATACATCTTGGCCGCGGCCTTGGGATCGCGAGCGGCCGCCTCGGCCGCAGCACGCAGCCGTGACAGTGTGCGATAGCCCGAGGGCGCCTTGACGGCGAGCTCGGCAAAGGCGGCCTCGGCCTCCGCATGCTTGTCCTGGTCGGACAGCTCGGCGGCCTTCTCGAAGGCGGCGCCGGCCTCGGCGGCTTTCTTGCCCTCAAGATATTGGTAACCGCGCCAGCCGCCGACGGCGGCCACGACCAGCACCATCAGGGCGATGAAGAAGATGGAATACTTGTCCCACAGCTTCTTGAGCTGTTCGCGACGGACTTCCTCGTCGACTTCGTTAAATAATTCAGACACTTAAGCTAATCCCATGCCCGGCCGGGCGCGCGCGCCAGATTGTCCGCGTCAAATACCGGTCCCCACGTGGCGGCGGCGATACCCTATCGATATGGCGGAGGCAAGGCAAAGCAAGCCCAATCAAGACGTTAACGACCCGGGAGCGCCCGGAGGCCGGGTCAGGCTCCCAGCAGCTCCCGCAACTGCCGCTTCAGCACCTTGCCGTTGGCATTGCGCGGCAATGGATCGGCCGTGATCGTCATCGTTTCGGGGACCTTGTAGTCGGACAGCCGCTCGGCACACCAGGCCTGCAGGGCTTCACCGGCCACCGGCCCGCGCGTTACCACCACGGCGTGAACGCGTTCGCCCAGCACCGGACATGCCTTGGCAACGATCGCGCTCTCGATCACGGCAGGATGGCCGGCGAGCACGGATTCGACCTCGGCGGAATAGATTTTCAGGCCGCCGCGGTTGATCATGTCCTTCTGCCGGTCGAACACGCGGACGAATCGCTCGGCATCGACCGAGCCGAGATCCCCGGAGTGCCAGAATCCACCGGTGAAGCTCTCGGCCGTAGCCTTCGGGTTGTTCCAATAGCCTTTGATGACGGAGGCGCTCTGGATCCAGAGCTCGCCGATCTCGCCTGGCGGCAACTCGCGCCCGTCCGTCCCCATCGCGACGATGCGCGCGCCCGGACACGGCAGACCGACGCTGTCGATGTGGCTTGCCGTCAATTCGCCCGGCATGATCGTCGAGGGCGATGTCGTCTCGGTCGCGCCGTAGCAGTTCGCGAGATTCAGGCCGGGAATCGTGGCCTTGAGCTTTTCGATGGTCGCGACCGGCATCGGTGCGCCGCCGAAGCCGCCGATGCGCCAGCTCGACAGATCGTAGCTGTCGAAATCGGGCTGGAGCAGGCAGAGATTGTACATCGCCGGAACCATCACCGTGTAGGTGACGCGTTCACGCGCGGCCAGCTTGAGATATTCGGCGGCCTTGAACTCCGGCATGATGATCAGCGCACCGCCGCAGCGGACCATCGTCGTGATGTTTGCGACGACGCCGGTGACATGGCCGAGCGGCACCGCCGCGATCGAACAATCCGCTTGCGTCAGTTGCAGGCAGGAGACGAACACCATCGAGGAATGGACGATGTTGCAATGGGCGAGCATCGCGCCCTTCGGCTTGCCGGTCGTACCCGAGGTGTAGAGGATCATCGCGGTCTCCTCTTCGCCGACCTCGACCGGCGCTGGTGCCGGCGGGTTGTCAGCGAATTTGGCGAAGCGCGAGAGCGCAGGATCATCATCGATGGCGATGCGGTGGATCACATCGGGCACGTCCAGCGCGTCGGGCAGACGTTCCGCGAGTGCCGCCTCGTGGATCAGGATCCTGGCGCCGCAATCGGCCAGCACATAGGCGATCTCCGGCTTCTGCTGGCGCGTGCCGAGCAGCACCGTAACCAACCCCTCATGCGCGGCGGCGAACAACAACAGCGGAAATTCGATGCGGTTGCCGAGCAGGATCGCGACACGGTCGCCGCGCCGGAGTCCCAGCTTGCGAAAGCCCGCAGCGATCCGCGTGGCCTGCTCCACCGCCTGTCGCCAACTCAGGCGAACATTGCCTGCGATCAGCGCTTCGCCGTCAGCATTGCGGGCGTACGCTTCCGCAACCATCGCCCACAGGCTCATCGGCCGATCGCAGAAGGCCGGCACCACCCGATCGCCAAAGCGCGCCTCGAGCCGCATCGGCGGAATCTGAGAGTACGACCAGTCCATCGGAATGCCTCGGCTTGTTGGTTTTGTTACTTTCCGCGCACGAGCATGCGGGTCCTTCCTCGTGCGGGTCTGTTACCCGCCCATCACGGGAACACCGATCACGACCGGATGGAACGCAAACGCCAGCGCCAGATAGGCGACGACGCCGACCGCGACCGCGATCAGATCGTTGGTGACGCCACCCACCGGAATCGGCGGACCGCCGCCATCAGTGCGATGCTTCAGCGAAATGCGGTCATACACCGCCCAGCCCAGGAACGATCCGAACAGGATGATGGAGCCGAGATCGCCGTTGGCGAGCAGATGCGCGGCAGCCCACAGCTTGATGCCGGCCAGCATCGGATGCTTCAGCGTCGCGTAGATGCGGCCACGCAGGTAGGAGGCAACGACCAGGATGACGGCCGGCAGCATCAGCGCAACCGAGATGTGCTTCATCGCCTTCGGCGGATACCAGACGTCGATCCAGCCGGTCGCGCGATAATTCGCAAAGCCCCAGACAATGAGCGCCAGACCCGCGAGCGACACCGCCGCATAGAGGATCTTGTAAGTCCCCTCGCCGAGCCGCGCGATGGCCTGAGCTCGCGCGTCACGTTTCGTCGTAAAAATATGGGGCGCAAAAAACAGCACCAGCCCCAGGATCATGACCAGCAGACCCACGACATCCTCCCCTCAACCAGCGCCCCGCCAATGGCGTATCATTGATTGGCAGATGCCTGCAATGCGCTACTTGCCGAGCTCCCGATTGTCGACATAGCGGATCGCGATCGGTCGCCCGGCCAGCGCGCCGCCGAGTCCGCCAGTGAATTTGAGCGGCAGGCAGGCCTTCAGCGACGCATTGATCGCGTCGAGATAGGCGGTTCGGGTATCGGCGGTGACACCTGCGGTCGCAAAGGTCAGACGCGGCGGACCGATCAGGCCGCCTGCCTTGTTGAAGCTGAAACGCACCGACATCTGCATACCCGCGCGGGCATGGTTCGATGGCGGCGACCAGCAGGTGCGCAGCTCGGCGAAGAGATCACCGATCGTATCGAGATCGTGATCGGGCTTCTGGTATTTGGCTCGGTCGGAATCCTCCGGCACACTCAGGATCGTGAGCTGGAGGTTCTGTCCATAGGGATAGTCGATCTCGGGAATGCAGGGGCCGGGTTCGAGCGGACTGCAATAGGACGGCGTGCAGGGACGATTGTCGAGCACGCTGCACGGCTCGTGGGAAAATGGGATCGGGTTGATCTGGCGACGCTGCGCATCGGCGGCAGCCGTCGATATTGCCAGCAGGAGAAAAACAAGGATGCCGCGCCACATGATGCGAACTCGCAAGGCCACTCGGACAAACGTGGCATCGTCCATGAACGCGTCAAGCCCACGCGCGTTCACGTGCTCGCGCGTATATGGCTGGGGCACCCTACCCCTTCTTCTTGACGTCCTTGACGTTGGTGAACTCGATCCCCTCGGCGCGTTCCCGGGCGTAACCGAGATAAAACTCGTTTCGCGCCAGATAGACGGGATCACCGTCAACGTCGTCCGCAATGCTGGACGTGTTCGCGGCAATGAAGGTGTCGAGCTTCTTGCGGTCCTCCGAGGAGACCCAGCGCGCGAGCTGAAACTCGCTGACCTCGAACTCGACCGGCAGCGAATACTCGGCGTCGAGCCGCGCCTTCAGCACGTCGAGCTGCAGCGCGCCGACGACGCCGACCAGTGCAGGCGCACCGTCGCGCGGGCGGAACACCTGCACCACGCCCTCTTCCGACATCTGCTGGAGCGCTTCCTTCAGCTTCTTGGCCTTCATCGCGTCGGTGAGACGCACGCGGCGGACGATTTCTGGCGCGAAGCTCGGCACCCCGACGAAGTTGAAATCCTCGCCGTCGGTCAGGGTATCGCCGATCCGCAACGTGCCGTGATTGGGAATGCCGACGACGTCGCCGGCAAAGGCCTCATCCGCGACCGAGCGGTCCTGCGCGAAGAAGAATTGCGGGCTCGACAGCGGCATGCTCTTGCCGGTGCGCACCAGTTTCGCCTTCATGCCGCGGCTGAGCTTGCCGGAACAAAGCCGCGCGAAAGCGATGCGGTCGCGGTGGTTCGGATCCATGTTCGCCTGGATCTTGAACACGAACGCACTCATGCGCGGGTCGGTGGCTTCGACCCTGCGCTGGTCGCTCTCCTGCGCCCGCGGCTCGGGCGCGAACTTGCCGAGGCCTTCCAGGAGATCGCCGACGCCGAAATTGCGCAGCGCGCTGCCGAAATAAACCGGCGTCAGATGGCCCTCGCGAAACGCGCCGAGTTCGAACGGTTTCGAGGCGGCGGTGACGAGCTCGAGCTCATCTTTGACCGCTCCAACGTCGAGGTTCGCATTGAGCTTGCCGAGTTCGGCGATCTCGATCTGCTGCGCCGCGCCGGTCTTGGCGCCGCCGCCCTCGAGCAGGCGCACGCCGCCATTGACGACGTCATAGGTACCGAGGAAGTCGCGGCCGCGGCCGACCGGCCACGTCATCGGTGTGGTGTCGAGCGCCAGCGTCTTCTCGATCTCGTCGAGCAGTTCGAAGACGTCCCGGCTCTCGCGGTCCATCTTGTTGATGAAGGTGATGATCGGGATATCCCGAAGACGACACACCTCGAAGAGCTTTCGGGTGCGCGCCTCGATGCCCTTGGCGGCGTCGATCACCATGACGGCGGAGTCGACCGCGGTCAGCGTACGATAGGTGTCTTCCGAAAAGTCCTCGTGGCCCGGAGTGTCCAAGAGGTTGAACACGAGGCCCTCGAACTCGAAGGTCATGACCGAGGTCACGACCGAGATGCCGCGCTCGCGCTCGATCTTCATCCAGTCCGAGCGCGTGTTGCGCCGCTCGCCCTTGGCCTTGACCTGGCCGGCCAGATTGATGGCACCGCCGAACAGCAGCAGCTTTTCGGTCAGCGTGGTTTTGCCGGCGTCCGGATGCGAGATGATCGCAAAGGTCCGCCGCCGCGCCACCTCAGCGGCAAGCGGGGAAAGGGCCGGCGATTCGGCTGTGGTCGTGGCGATGTCGGACATGGCGGCAGCGTTTGGCAGGGAATATGGGCCGGATCAAGCCTCATTTGGTGATTGCGGAGCCTTCCGGCCAGCCCCATATCGGCTTTGGGAAGGACGGCCTTCCCGCTCATCAGCATATCAGCCGCGGGGACGGCCCTGCCTTGAATGGAGGGTCGCCATGGCCTGGAGCATCCTGTTCGTCGCCGGACTGCTGGAGATTGCCTGGGCGATCGGCCTCAAATACACCGAGGGCTTTACCAGGCTGGTTCCGTCGGTCCTCACGCTCGCGGCCATGGCCGGCAGCGTCATCCTGCTCGGCCTGGCCCTCAAATCACTGCCGATTGGAACCGCCTACGCGGTCTGGACCGGGATCGGAGCGGTCGGCACCGCGGCGCTGGGCATCGTCCTGTTCGGAGAGCCGGCCAGCGCGTTGCGCCTTGCCAGCATCGGATTGATCGTCGCTGGTATTGTCGGGCTGAAGCTCGTCACCTGACGAAGATCTTGACCGCCCACCAGGTCAGAGCCGCGACGATCGCCGAGGCTGGCATCGTGATCACCCAGGCATAGACGATCGAGCTGGCGACGTTCCAGCGCACCGCCGAGAGGCGGCGGGCTGCGCCGACGCCGACGATGGCGCCGGTGATGGTATGGGTGGTCGAGACGGGCACGCCGAGGAAGGTCGCCATGAACAGCGTGGCGGCGCCGCCGGTTTCGGCGCAAAAGCCCTGCATCGGCGTCAGCTTGGTAATGCGCAATCCCATCGTGCGCACGATGCGCCAGCCGCCCATCAGCGTCCCCATCGCCATCGCCGCCTGGCACGACAGCACGACCCAGAAAGGCACGAAGAATTCGCCGCCAAGTTGGCCCTGCGAATAGAGCAGCACGGCAATGATGCCCATGGTCTTCTGCGCATCGTTGCCGCCATGGCCGAGCGAATAGAGCGAAGCAGACGCGAACTGCAGGATGCGGAAGGCGCGGTCGACCGCGAACGGCGTCGACCGCACCGACGCCCAGGACACGATCGCCACCAGCACCATCGCCAGCAGGAACCCCACCAGCGGAGACAGCACGATCGCGAGCACCGTCTTGGACAATCCGCTCCAGACCGCCGCCGAGATCCCGGCTTTGGCCACTCCGGCGCCGAACAATCCTCCGATCAGCGCGTGCGACGACGATGACGGGATGCCGAGCGCCCACGTCACGAGATTCCAGACGATGGCGCCGACGAGCGCTGCGAAGATTACCTGGGCATCGACGATCGCGGGATCGATGATGCCGGTGCCGATGGTCTGGGCGACGTGCAGCCCGAACACCAGGAAGGCGACGAAATTGAAGAAAGCGGCCCATAATACGGCGAATTGCGGCCGCAGCACCCGGGTGGAAACGATCGTCGCGATCGAATTGGCGGCATCATGCAGGCCGTTCAGGAAATCGAACAGCAGCGCGACGGCGATCAGTCCGATCAGGACGGGAAGACCCAACGCAGCATCCACGGCGCGGCCCTGCCCTACACTTGCTCGATGACGATGCTGTTGATCTCGTTCGCGACGTCGTCGAAGCGGTCGGCCACCTTCTCGAGGTGATCGTAGATCTCGACGCCGACGATGAAATCCATTGCGCTGCCGTCGCGATGCTTCAGGAACAGCTCCTTCATTCCGATGTCGTGGAGGTCGTCGACCCGGCCCTCGAGCTTGGTCAGCTCTTCGGTGATCGCGGTCAGCATGGCGACGTTCTTGCCGATCGCCTGCATCAGCGGCAGCGCGCGGCCAACCAGATTGGCGCATTCGATCAGGAGCCCGCCGATCTCACGCATCGGCGGCTCGAAGGTACGGACCTCGAACAGCATCACCGCCTTGGCGGTCTGCTGCATCTGGTCGATCGCATCGTCCATCGACGTGATCAGGTTCTTGATGTCGCCGCGGTCGAACGGGGTGATGAAGGTGCGGCGCACCGCCGTCAGGACCTCACGAGTGATGTTGTCGGCGTCGTTCTCGAACTGGTTGACGCGCTGACAGTAGACCGGCGTCTCCTCACCCCCGTTGAGCATGCCCTGAAGCGCGATCGAGCCCTGGATCACGGTCTTGGCGTGGCGGTCGAACAGGTCGAAGAAACGTTCTTCCTTGGGCAGGAAAGCGCGAAACCATCGCATCATGGGACTAGTCTACCGGTTGGAAATGGCCCGGCCCGAGCAGGCCGTCACAAAACTGTCATAGACCATTTTCCCTCCGCGCGCGTGCCACCTCACGCCCGCGGAGCCGGATCATCCACCGCTTTCGCACACCAAATAAACTGATTTGATATCAACGATTTAGAGAGATCGGCGGAAGTAATGCGCGATTTCACCGATGACGCCACGGCGGAAGGTGAGCACGCAGATCACGAAGATCGAGCCCTGGATCACCGTCACCCACTGGCCGAACCCCGCCAGATATTGCTGCATGGCGATGATCGCGAAGGCGCCGACCACGGGACCGAAGATGGTGCCAAGACCGCCGACCAGCGTCATCAGCACGACCTCGCCCGACATCGACCAGTGCACGTCGGTGAGCGAGGCGTTCTGCGCCACGAACACTTTCAGCGAACCGGCAAAGCCGGCGAGCGTGCCCGACAGGACGAACGCCAGGAACTTGTACTGGTCGGTCCGGTAGCCGAGCGAGATCGCGCGCGGCTCGTTCTCGCGGATCGCCTTCAGAACTTCGCCGAAAGGCGAGTTGATGATGCGGTAGATCAGCAGGAAGCCGGCGAGGAAGCCGACCAGCACGACGTAGTACAGCACCGTCGGCTTGGAGAGATCGAACACGCCGAACATGTGCCCTTGCGGGATGCCCTGGATGCCGTCTTCACCATGGGTGAATGGTGCCTGGAGATAGATAAAGTAAAGGAGCTGCGACAGCGCCAGCGTGATCATCGAGAAGTAGATGCCCTGGCGGCGGATCGAGATGTAGCCGGTGATGAGCGAGAGCACGAAGGCGCCGGCGACGCCGACGAGAATGCCGAGCTCCGGCGGCAGGGCCCACACTTTCAGCGCGTGCGCGCTGCAATAGCCGGCCGTGCCCAAGAACATCGCGTGCCCGAACGACAGCAGGCCGCCATAGCCGATCAGAAGATTGAAGGCGCAGGCGAGCAGCGCGAAGCACAGCGCCTGCATCACGAAGAACGGGTAGATACCGCTGAATGGCACCGCGGCTAGCAACAGGGCCATCAGCACGAACGCGATCATCTCGTCGCGAATGGCGCGCGGGGGCACCGGCAGCGTGTCGTCCGTCAAGGCTGTCATATCAGGCCGCCCTTCCCGTCAATCCCGTTGGCTTCACCAAGAGCACCAGCACCATCAGCACGAACACGACGGTGTTGGATGCCTCGGGGTAGAAATACTTGGTCATGCCCTCGATCACACCGAGCGCGAAGCCGGTGATGATGGAGCCCATGATCGATCCCATGCCGCCGATCACCACCACCGCGAACACGACGATGATGAGGTCCGCGCCCATCAGCGGTCGGACCTGGTTGATCGGCGCCGAGAGCACGCCGGCAAGCGCCGCAAGGCCGACGCCAAGACCGTAGGTCAGCGTGATCATGCGCGGCACGTTGACGCCGAAGGCGCGCACCAGCGTCGGATTTTCAGTGGCGGCGCGCAGGTAAGCGCCGAGCCGCGTCTTCTCGATCAGGAACCAGGTGGCGATACACACCACCAGCGAGAAGATGACCACCCAGCCGCGATAGATGGGCAGGAACATGAAGCCGAGATTCATGCCACCCTTGAGCTGGTCCGGAATGGCGTAAGGCATGCCCGAGGAACCGAAATAATTCTGGAACACGCCCTGCACGATCAACGCGATGCCGAAGGTCAGCAGCAGGCCGTAGAGATGGTCGAGCCCGGTCAGCCATTGCAGCATGGTCCGTTCCAGGATCATGCCGAAGATGCCAACGACGATCGGCGCCAGCAAAAGCGCCCACCAGTAATTGATGCCGCCGATATTCAGCAGGAAATAGGCGACGAAGGCGCCCATCATGTAGAGCGCGCCATGGGCGAAATTGATGATGTTGAGCATGCCGAAGATCACGGCGAGCCCGAGACTGAGCAGCGCGTAGAACGAGCCGTTGATCAGTCCCACCAGTAGCTGAGCGTAAAGAGCCTGCATCGATATCGCACCCGGTCCCTTCGGCGTTCCCCTGAAAGTCGCCTGCAGGCCTCAAGAGGCCTGCAGGCCTCTATCTCACTTCTTAAGCAGCGCGCACTTGCTCTCGGAGAGCGGCGTGAAGGCCTGGTCGCCCGGCACCGAGCCGACGAGCTTGTAGAAATCCCACGGCCCCTTGGACTCGGAGGGCTTCTTCACCTCGAACAGATAGGCGGTATGGATGGTGCGGCCGTTCGGCTGGATCTCGCCCTTGCCGAACAGATCGTCTTCCGTCGGCATCGACTTCATCTTCTCGACGACCTTGACGCCGTCATGGGGATTGCCGCCGAGCGCATCCAGTGCCTTGAGATAGTGGCGCACGCCGGCATAGACGCCCGCCTGCACCATGGTCGGCATCGCGCCGTTCTTCATCTTCTCCGAGAACCTCTTGGAGAAGGCCCGGGTCTTGTCGTTCATGTCCCAGTAGAACGTCTCGGTGAAGTTGAGGCCCTGCGCCGTCTCGAGACCGATCGCCTTGACGTCGGTGAGGAACAGCAGCAGCGCCGCGAGCTTCTGGCCGCCCTTGACGATGCCGAACTCGGCCGCCTGCTTGATCGAGTTGGTGGTGTCGCCGCCGGCGTTGGCAAGACCGATGATCTTGGCCTTGGACGCCTGCGCCTGGAGCAGGAACGAGGAGAAGTCCGGGGTGTTGAGCGGATGCTTGACGCCGCCGATCACCTTGCCGCCATTGGCGGTGATGACCGAGGTCGTGTCGCGCTCGAGCGCTGCGCCGAAGGCGTAGTCCGCGGTCAGGAAGAACCAGGTGTCGCCGCCGGCCTTCACCAGCGCCTGGCCCGTGGTGTGGGCGAGCATGTAGGTGTCGTAGGTCCAGTGCACTGTGTTGGGCGAGCACTGCGCGTTGGTGAGGTCCGAGGTCGCCGCACCCGAGTTGATGTAGACGCCGTTCTTTTCCTTGATGACGTTGTTGACGGCGAGCGCCACGCCCGAGTTCGGCACGTCGACGATGATGTCGACCTTGTCGACGTCGAACCACTGCCGCGCGATCGCGGTGCCGATATCGGGCTTGTTCTGGTGGTCGCCCGAGATGATGTCGATCTTCCAGCCCTTCCCCGCCAGGCCGGAATCTTCGACGGCCATCTGGGCAGCGAGCGTCGAGCCGGGACCGCCGAGGTCGGCATAGAGGCCGGACTGATCGGACAGCGCACCGATCTTGACGGTCTTGTCCTGCGCGATGGCCACACCGGCCGTCGTGACGGCCAACGCCGTGCCGAGCAGAAACGACGCAATCGACTTTTTCATGCTACTTTCCTCGTGAACATTCTCATGGTCGTTTGGCGCTTGGACGCCTTAGACGCCGAGATAGGTGTGGAGCTTGTCCATATTGGCGGCAAGCTCCGAATTGGCAAATCCGTCAATGATCTTGCCATGCTCGACCACGTAATAGCGGTCGGCGACGGTGGATGCGAAACGGAAGTTCTGCTCGACGAGGAGGATCGTAAAGCCCTCCTTCTTGAGCCGCGCAATAGTGTGGCCGATCTGCTGGATGATGACAGGCGCAAGACCTTCGGTCGGCTCGTCCAGCATCAGGAAGCTCGCGCCGGTGCGCAGGATGCGCGCGATCGCGAGCATCTGCTGCTCACCGCCGGACAGCTTCGTGCCCTGGCTGTTGAGACGTTCCTTCAGATTGGGAAACAGGTCGAAGATCTGCTCCAGCGGCAATCCGCCCGGGCGCACCACCGGCGGCAGCAGCAAATTCTCCCGCACATCGAGACTGGAGAAAATCCCGCGCTCTTCCGGGCAGAACGCGATGCCCATCCGCGCGATCTTGTCGGACGTCGCGCGAATGATCTCCTGGTTGTTGAACTTCACCGAGCCGGTGCGCTTGCCGATGATGCCCATGATCGACTTCAGCGTAGTGGTCTTGCCGGCGCCGTTGCGCCCGAGCAGGGTGACCACCTCGCCGGCATTCACGTCGAAATTGATCCCGTGCAAGATGTGGGACTCGCCGTACCAGGCTTCCAGGTTGCGCACCTGGAGGATGTTGCCTCCGGTCGCAGCCTTTGCCGGAGCGTCCGCAATCACAGTCTCAACCATGACCAGCTCCCAGATAGGCTTCCTTGACGCGCTCGTCCTTGGTGAGCTCTGCGTAATTGCCCTGCGCGAGCACCTGGCCGCGCGTCAGCACGGTGATGATGTCGGAGAGATTGGCGACGACGCTCAAATTATGCTCGACCATCAGAATGGTATACTTCGCCGAGATCCGCTTGATCAGCGCCGCGATCTTGTCGATGTCCTCGTGGCCCATGCCGGCCATGGGCTCGTCCAGCAGCATCATCTCAGGGTCGAGCGCCAGCGTGGTTGCGATCTCCAGTGCGCGTTTACGCCCGTAGGGCATCTCGACTGCCGGCGTATTGGAAAACTCACTGAGGCCGACGTCGCTCAACAGCTCCTGCGCGCGGTTGTTGAAACGGTCGAGCACGGACTTGGAACGCCAGAAATCGAAGGAGCTGCCGTGCTGACGCTGGAGCGCGACACGAACGTTCTCCAGCGCGGTGAGATGCGGAAATACCGCGGAAATCTGGAATGAACGGACCAGCCCCATGCGGGCGACGTCTGCCGGCGCCATCGCCGTGATGTCCTGTCCCTTGTACAGGATTTTTCCGGCAGACGGTTTGAGGAACTTGGTCAGAAGATTGAAGCACGTCGTCTTGCCGGCCCCGTTCGGGCCGATCAACGCGTGAATGCTCCCACGGCGAACCTTGAGCGCAACGTCGCGGACGGCGAAGAAGCCCGCGAACTCCTTGGTCAAGCCTTCCGTTTCGAGAATGAACTCATCGGCCAAACAGATTTCCCCCTGCCCGCGCTATACGCGTGACTGTCCTTGGTTGCTTCGGCATTCCGGAGGCCCTGGAGCCCACCCGGAGCCGCCGCCTCCGGGCGCGGAATATGCCGGAGGTGACGGGGGTTAGGCAAGGCGGAAAGCTGAGCAGATCAGGCCTCCGGCCGGGATACAAATGCTCCCTTAGTCGGAGGTTTTGATGTCGCGCCTGCCCGGCCTCCCGGTTCGCAAGGCACCGGTCATCAAGCCGTCGTTAACGGTCTTTCGTCCCGCGCGCCAGCCTTCATCAAAAATTTTCCAGCAGCGAGGATGATATGTGCGTTTTATCGCCGGGAATATTGTCTTGGATTTTGCAAGCGCCGCTCCTTCCGTCGTCAAGTCGATCAGGCAGCGTGACCTTCTGAACACGTGGCTGCGACTTTTTGCGCGCACGCAGACGGCGCCGGCGGTCTGGGAATATCAGCCTGCCCGACTCGAGGAAGAGCTGTCCGATCTCATCTATTATACTGTGGACATTTCGACACCGACGCCGCGCCTCACCATCCAGAGCGAAGGCACGCGCATCTCGCGCGCCTATGGGCATACCGGCAAGGGCGCTCTGCTCGACGAGTATATCGGGCCGCGGCTCGCGCCCTTCGTGATGCCGTTCTATCATGAATGCGTGGCGCGCGGCCTCCCGGTCTACAGCGTTGCCGACATCGACGACATCTACGGACGCGTGGTCGCCTATGAACGGTTGCTGCTGCCGTTCCAGACCGATGGCAAGGTCTGTCACATCATCGCCTCGCTCAAGACGTTCTGCGAGGACGGCGGCTTCGAGATCAAGAATCTGATGCGCGGAAATGACGCGCTACCTCGGCCAAAGCTGCGCGCGGTGATCGATCAGGACCTCTTCCATCGCGCACCCGGTCGCATCGCGGCCGCTGATGTCGTCGAGTTCGCCGATCGGTCCGGGCCCGCCGTCACCCCCGAGACCATCGATCTGAACTAGCCGTCGGCGCGCTCTGACATCGACCTATTTGGTCCTGACGTCCTTGGCATAGACGTCCGGCTTGAAGCCGACCAGGAGCTTGCCGCCGACTTCCAGCACCGGCCGCTTGATCATCGATGGTTGCGCTAGCATCAGCGCCAGCGCCTTTCTCTCGGTGAGGCCCTCCTTGTCGGCGTCGGGCAGCTTCTTGAAGGTCGTTCCGGCGCGATTGAGCAGCGTCTCCCAGCCGACCTTGCCGCTCCACTGCTCGAGCTTGTCCTTCTCGATACCCGACGCCTTGTAGTCGTGGAATTGATACGCGACGCCGTTCGTGTCGAGCCAGGCGCGCGCCTTCTTCATGGTGTCGCAGTTCTTGATGCCGTAGATGATGTTGGGCAAGACGGTCCTCGTGCATGCGTCGTATCGTGACCCCAGCGTTGTACGAAACTCCGGTTCGCGCGACAATATTGCGAACCAAGCCAGCTCTCCAAACGGACATTCCATGCACGTCACCCATGATCCCGCCGCGGCCCCGTCGCCGACCATCGACTTCAACACCTTCCTCGCGGTCGATATCCGCGTCGGCACCATCGTCGATGCGAAGCCGTTCCCGGAGGCGCGCAAGCCGGCGTGGCGGCTGTGGATCGACTTCGGCCCCGCGATCGGGGTGCGCAAGAGCTCGGCGCAGATCACCGAGAACCATCCGCTCGAGACGCTGGTGGGACAACAGGTCGCGGCGGTCGTCAATTTCCCGCCGCGCCAGATCGGTCCTGTCGTCTCGGAGGTGCTGACGCTCGGTTTCCCCGATGCCGACGGCAAGGTCGTGCTGGTGCAGCCGAGCAAGCCGGTGCCGAACGGCGGACGGCTGTTCTAGCTCACGGCCGCTTCGGGATGTCGAGCCCGCGCTGCACGGCCGGACGAGCCAGGCCCCGTTCGAGCCAGGCACCGACCGACCTGAACTGGCTGAACTCGACGAGATCGCCGGCACCGTAGAAGCCGATGAGATTGCGCACCCAGCCGAGCATGGAAATGTCGGCGATGGTGTAGTCGTCATCCATGAACCATTGCCGGCCGGACAGATGCGTCTCCATCACGCCGAGCAGGCGCCTGGACTCGGCGACATAACGTTCGAGCGGCCGCTTGTCCTCAAAATCCTTGCCGGCGAATTTGTGGAAGAAGCCGACCTGGCCGAACATCGGCCCGATGCCGCCCATCTGGAAATGCAGCCATGCGAGCGTCTGGTAGCGACGCGCTGCATCCTCCGGCAAAAGCTTGCCGGTTTTCTCCGCCAGATACTGCAGGATCGCCCCGGACTCGAACAATTGCAGCGGCCGGCCTCCGGGCCCGTTGGGATCGAGGATCGCCGGGATCTTGCCGTTCGGATTGAGTGAGAGGAATTCGGGCGTCTTCTGGTCGTCCTTGCCGAAATCAACGAGATGGACTTCGCAAGGTAGTCCAATCTCTTCCAGCATGATCGAAACCTTGACGCCATTCGGTGTCGGCAGCGAATAGAGCTGAAGCAGCTCGGGATGCTTGGCCGGCCAACGCCGGGTGATGGCAAAGGCGGAGAGATCTGGCATCGGGGACCCTTCGATCTACAGTTGAGGCGCATCCAATCTAGGCGAGGAGTGCGATGACACAAGCTTCAGTAGTTGATTTCCATACGTAGCCCGCACGGATCGGTCTCGTCCCCACCAACGCGTTGCTTGCTGTCGCGTGCCGCGACCGCACAAGCGCAGGCATCGATGAGGTCGTCGCGGCCAATGCCCGTGCCATATCGAAGCGTCAGCCATCTTTCGATCTTGGTGAAACCTCGGCCTTGCAACAGCTCGATCCGCTGCTTGCGACCCTGCGGCGACGTCTTCGGTTCAAGCCGAACCTCATCAGCGAGATTCCAGAAAATCAGTTCCGGGTGCGCTTCGCGGATTGTCTCCTGCTTTTCCGGGGTCATGAAATCGTCGACCTCCTTCATCTTCTCCCTAATATTCCAGAGCTGGGCGGACACGCCCCTGCCCCTGCCTTCATGCTCCCAGTAATGGCGATTGGCTGCCCCCATGTCAGAGAACTTCCAGAGGTCGCGCCGCGCACCGAGGAACACGGCAGGACCGATCAATTTTCGGGCCTGCCTGTCGCAACAACGATAGCCGCTCGGCTTCAATCCAATCGGCATGTCGATCATCGCATGCGCATGCGGCATCGCGAGCAAGCGCGTCAGGCCCGGCGAATAATCGAAACCGTGATCGCCGCGATCATCGATCCACGCGGCGACCCAGCCGAAGCGAAATCCATCGAGGCCGAGATAGTTTGGCACGCGCGCGATCCCGACGCGCCCTCTCGCCTATCAGGCGCCGACGGCCTGATAGGCCAGGCGCTTGAACTCGAAGAAGAACGGATTCCAGAATCCCATGTGGCGCTGGGCCATCAGCACGCCGGCCGTGTTGGCCTCGGGGCAAATCCACCAATGGGTGCCGGCAAGCCCGCCCCACTGGAATTCGCCGGTCGAATTGGGCGGATCGAACGGCATCGGCGCGAAGGTGACGGCGCCGCCGAGACCAAAGCCCTTGCCCGGGATCGGCCCGAGATTGGCAAAACGGATGGTCTGCCCGGCGGCCAACTGGTTCGTCATCATCTGCCGCAGCGTCTCCGGCTTCAGCAGCGCATCCGAGCCGGGCAGCATCGCACGCACCAGCGCGAGCATGTCGGGCAAGGTCGAAACCAGACCGCCGCCACCCGACAGCCGCGGGAACGGCCGGCGATAGGCCTGCGGGTAAGGCAGATTGTCGGCTCGCGTCAGCCCGGGCTTCATCGGATCGAGTACGTCCGCACCAGTGTAGAGCGCGACCAGCCTGCCCTGCTGTGCTTCGGGCACGTGGAAGCCGGTATCGGTCATGCCGAGCGGATCGAAGATGCGCGCCTTGAAGAAGACATCGAGGGGTTTGCCCGAGACGACTTCCACGACGCGGCCGAGCACGTCGGTCGCCACAGAATATTCCCAGGATATGCCCGGATGATAGGACAGCGGCAGATCGGCGAGCTGGTCGATCATGTCGGTCAACGGCGTCAGCGGGTTGAGCACGCGCGCTTCGTTGTACCCTTTGAACAGCACCGAGCCGGGATCGAAGATGCCGTAGCTGAGGCCCGAGGTATGGGTCAGGAGCTGGCGGATCGTGATCGGGCTTTTGGCGGGCTCGACATCGGCGAGGCTGGCCGCGCCCTGTTTCAGCACCTTGCGATCACCGAGCTGCGGCAGGAATTTTTCGACGGCGTCGTCGAGCCCGATGCGCCCCTCCTCGACCAGCAGCATGATCGAGCAGGTGACGAAGATCTTTGTGTTGGAATAGGCTCGGAAAATATGATCGGCCCGCAGCGCGGTCTTCGCCTCGCGATCGGCGAAACCGACGCATTGCTGATCGACGACATGGCGGCCCTTCAGCACGGCCCAGGACACGCCCGGAATGATCTCCTGATCGACATAGCGCTGCATCGCCGTTCGTGCGGCGGAAAAATCCGGTGTTCTGGCGTCCATGTGTGTTTCCCCCAAATTATGGTTGGGCTCGATATAGCGTGAATTGTCCGAATATGAAGCCCGGCGGACGCACTCACCCCTCTTTCATCAGGGCGGTGACATACAGGCGGCGACGAATTGTCATCCCCTGCCGCTGATACAGCGCGATCGCCGAGGCATTGCTCGAGAACACATGCAGGAACGGAATTTCACCACGCGCCTCGATCTGCCGCGCGATCGCCGCGAGCAGCGCCTGCGCGTAGCCGCGGCCACGGTGATCGGGATGGACGCAGACCGCCGTCATCTCGACGAACTTTCCCGGCTTCATCCGCTCGCCGGCCATCGCCACCAGTTCATTGCCCGCGCGGATGCCGAGAAAGGTGCCGAGCTCATATGTCCGCGCGACAAACGGGCCGGGCTTCGTCAACGCGGTCAGCGCCATCATGGCGGGAACGTCGGCCACGCCCAACGTGACGATCTCGGCGTCGCGAAGCGGACTGTCGGCCGGCGAGCCGATCATCTGCTCGCCGGTCTCCGAGAGCACGACCTTGAAGCCGGCGGGAATGTCGACGGGGTCCGGCGTGAACAGCGCGGCGACTTGCGAGGCCGGCAGGATATCACCCAGCGCGGCGAAGCTTGCCGCCGACATGTCCGCCATATCGGCAAACGGCGTCATGTCCACGGGGTAACGCAGCGCCCGCGCACCGCCTTCCGCCAGATGCTTGTGGCTCGTCGTCAGCGCGCTCCAGATCGGCCGGTCCAGCAGCTCCACATCGCTGTCGGACACTGGTTAGTCCTTCTCGAAGCTGACGATGACGGCGGCATTGGCGATGAGGATAGGGTCGTTGGCCACTTCCGTAGCCGAGGGAATCTCGAGCCCGCCCTTGACCGCAGTCACGGTCACCGTGCCGTAAGGCAGCTCCTTCGCAACAGCTTCCTTGTCCACGGCCTCGGGGTTGGGCACGGCGATCGTGACGTCGACGAACATGTCGTTGGCGGTCTTGTCGATCATCCGGAAGAAGCCGAGGCTCGAATGCCTGATCGCATCCGACACCGCACGCTTCGCCGCCTTGGTGGCGTCCCGGCCGTGGACGTCGACGCCCATGCCCATCTCGGTGATACAGCGAACGCGGGTCATTTCATATTCCTGTGGTTGGTTGGGTGATCGGGAGTGTCGGTAATCGGAGGGAGCGGCACAAGGAGGGTTGTCATGTTGGACCAAGGCGCCTGCCACAAACTCTGTCATTGCGAGCGCAGCGAAGCAATCCAGAGTCTTTCCGTCGAGGGATTCTGGATTGCTTCGCTGCGCTCGCAATGACGATGTGGAGAGAGCTTTGCCCCATCACATCACGCCTTCGCTTTCTGATGCGCTCGTAGCTCGTCCACCAACACCCGCACGTTCTCCGAATAGTCGATCGGGATCACGACCAGATGCACGCCGCCCTCCTTGAAGGCCGCATCCAGCGTCGGAGCAAAGCTGTCGATGCTCTCGATGCGATGGCCCTTCGCGCCATAGGCCTTCGCGTAGAGAACGAAATCAGGGTTACCGAACGTCATGCCGAAATCGGCAAAATGATCGACGGCCTGCTTCCAGCGGATCATGCCATAGGCGTGATCCTCCAGCACCAGCACGACGAGATTGAGCTTGAGCCGGACGGCAGTCTCCATTTCCTGGCTGTTCATCATGAAGCCGCCGTCGCCGGCAACCGCGAGCACACGTCGCTCGGGATAGAGCATCGCCGCCATCATCGCCGACGGCAGTCCGGCGCCCATGGTCGCCAGCGCGTTGTCCAGCAACAGCGTGTTGGCGACGCGGGTGCGGTAGTTGCGCGCAAACCAGATCTTGTACATGCCGTTGTCGAGCGCGACGATGCCGTTCTCCGGGATCACCTGCCTGATTTCGTGCACGATCCGCTGCGGCGTCGGCGGCCAGCGTGCCTCGGTGGCGCGGTCGGCAAGATGCCCCAGAATCTCCTCCCGCAACGGCAGCAGCGCCGCTGCCTGCGGCAGCTTGCCTTCGAGACGATCTGCCAGCAGCTCGAGACTCGGGCCGACGTCTCCGACGACCTCGGCATCGGGGAAATAGACCTGCTCGACGCTGGCCGAGGTGTAGCTGACGTGGATGACCTTCGGCCCCGACGGCCCCATGATGAAGGGGGCTTCTCGATGGGATCGTGACCGATCGCGACGATCAGGTCGGCGGCCTCGATTGCGTCGTGAACGTAGTCGCGCTCGGACAGCGCCGCGGTGCCCATATAAAGGTTGGTGCCGCCGGGCACGGTGCCCTTGCCCATCTGCGTGGTGAAGAACGGAATGCCGGTCCGGCGCACGAAGCTTGCGATGCCGTGCGTCGAACGCGGCCGGCTGGTCGCGGCGCCCATCATCACCAGCGGACGCTTTGCAGCCAGAATCATGGCAGCGGCGCGGTCGAGCGCGGCGCGGTGGGCGACGGGAATCTCGATGGGATGAACCGAAATCACGGGAACCGCCGGCACGTCGTCGCCCGCGATGTCCTCCGGCAGTTCGAGATGGACGGGTCCCGGCCGCTCCTCCATCGCGACGCGGAAGGCGTCGCGGACCACGGTCGGAATGCTGGAGGCGCTGATGATCTGCCGCGACAGTTTCGTCAGCGGCTTCATGCTCGCGACCACATCCACGATCTGGAAGCGCGCCTGCCGGCTGCTCATGATCGGCTTCTGGCCGGTGATCAGGATCATCGGCATCGCGCCGAGATGCGCATAGGCCGCGCCGGTGGACAGGTTGAGCGCACCGGGTCCGAGCGTCGACAGACACACGCCGGGCCTGCCGGTGAGCCGGCCATGCGTGGCGGCCATGAAGGCGGCAGCCTGCTCGTGGCGGGTCAGGATCAGCTGGATCTTGGAGGTGCGCAGCGATTCAACGAGGTCGAGGTTCTCCTCGCCGGGCACGCCGAAGATGCGATCGACACCTTCGTTCTCCAGTGCGGCGACAAACAGGTCCGATCCCTTGACTTTGTGGTCCTGCCCGCTCATGTCGCCTCCGCTGTGCATTCTCCCGAGTTCCATGGGAGTACGCGTATGGTAGCGGTCTGTCGTGCGGGCACAACTCACATTGCGGCGCGGTCTGTGATGCGCAATGCTCGTTCCTCTCCTGTCCCGGACGCGACTTTTTTGCGCAGACACGCCATCGCGGCCTCGCGGCTCATTTCGCCCGAGCTCTACATCGTCCCGCCCTCCTTTGTCAGAGGGCGCAGGGAAGACCGGGTGCCGGCCGGGCACCCACGGTCCACTGTGCGAAGGTTGCGCTACAAGAGGCTGCACAGCGGCATACAGGTGTGGCCAGACATCCGGCCTTCCCTGCGCAGTGGTTTGACGGCTTATGTCGTACTCTCCCCGGGGAGCGATGCACTATTGCCCCCGTCGCCTTGCGGCTGGTGATGCGCGCGCCCGGTCGGGCCGCCACATCACCGCAACGCTTGACGCCAGCCTACGGGCGCCAGGACCACACGATTTTGCCGTACGCAGATCGCACCGGTCGTATGCGCAATGGCCCTCGCTCACGGTTGCCCGCCCTGCGATGCCTGTCGCGCCGATGTGACTAGCGTCCACCGCAGCCCACCCCACGTTTCGTGACGATCGCGATACGCCCCTCTGAACGGGGTGAGGTGGCGCATGACTACGCCAAAACAGAATTTCGGTAAAGTGGAATATTTTCGCAAGTGCGGATTGACCCGTGACTTGTGTGTTTCGCCCCTCGGGCAACGCAAGGGATTGTAGCCCGCTTCTCCCTACAGCTTCGCTACGGCGAAGATGCCAGCGATCCACTCCAGAAACACGCGCAGGCGCAGCGCGAGTTGGCGGTTCTGCGGATAGAGCGCCGAGAGCGGCGTCGGCGACGGCGGATAGTCCGCCAGCACCTCGACCAGCGCCCCGCTGGCGAGAGCGTCCGCGAAACGATAGCGCGGCGCCTGCGCAAGACCGAAGCCGAGCGTTGCGAGATCGGCCATGGTGTCGGAATTGTTGACGCGCACCCGGCTCGGCAGCATGACGTGCCGCAGCGCGCCCGCAACGGAAAATTCCAGCGGCAGCACATCACCGGTGCGCGAGGAGATGAAAGCCACCATCTGGTGGCCGTCGAGCGCATCGGGCGCCACAGGCATGCCGTGGCTGGCGATATAGGCCGGACTCGCCACCGTGATCTCCGCGATGGTGCCGAGCCGGCGCAGGATCATCCCACTGTCCTCGGGCTCACCGGACCGGATCACGCAATCGATGCCCTCGCGCACGAGGTCGACGAGGCGGTCGCCCTGCCCGATCTGCAAGTCGAGCTCAGGATAGCGCGCCAGGAACGCCGGCAGGTGCGGCAGTATGAAGGTGCGCGTCAGCAACGGATGCGCGTCGATACGCAACAGGCCGCGCGGCTGTGCATCGCGCATCGCGGCTTCCGCCTCCTCGACCTCCGCCAGGATGGCGACACAGCGGCGGTAATAGTCCTCGCCGTCGAGCGTCGGCGTGACGTGCCGGGTCGTCCGTTCGAGCAGGCGCGCGCCTAACCTCGTTTCGAGGCCGCGCAGCACCTCGCTCGCCGTCGAACGGGGAATGCCGAGGTCGGCTGCTGCAGCCGTAAAGCTCTGCCGCTCGACAAGGCGGATGAACAGGCGCATGGCGTCGAAACGGTCCATGGAACGATTGTTCACCACAGCCGACAAGTGATGGCAAGTCTCGGACGATTATCCGGCGATGGCGATCGCGTATCTCCCGATCAGAAGACATCGAGGAGACCTGTCATGACCACCCCATCCCAGCGCGCCGCGATCGTCACCGGCGGCTCCCGCGGCATCGGCGCGGCCATTGCCCGCCGGCTGGCGCAGGACGGACTCGCGGTTGCCATCAACTATGCCAGTGGCCGCGACGCTGCCGACGCGCTCGTTGCCGAAATCGAAGCCGCCGGCGGACACGCCATCGCCGTGCAGGCCGATCTTGCCGATCCGGCAACGCCTTTGCTGCTGTTCGATGCGGCGGAGCGCGCCTTCGGCGGCGTCGACATCCTCGTCAACAATGCCGGGGTCATGGAGCTCGGGCCGCTCGCCGAGATGACCGACGCGTCGTTCGCGCGGCAGATGTCGGTCAATCTCGAAAGCGTGTTCCGGTCCCTGCGCGAAGCGGCGCGGCGGCTCCGCGAGGGCGGCCGCATCGTCAGCTTCTCGTCCAGCGTCGTCGGTCTCTATCAGCCTGGTTACAGCGTCTACGCCGCGACCAAGGCCGCGGTCGAAGCGATGACACACATCCTCGCCAAGGAGCTCGGTGGGCGGCGCATCACCGTCAACGCGGTAGCGCCCGGTCCGGTCGAGACCCGGCTGTTCCTGGACGGCAAGAGCGAGCAGCAGGTGCGCGCCATTGCCGCCATGAACCCGTTCGGCCGCCTCGGCCAGCCCGACGACATCGCCGGCGTCGTCGCCTTTCTCGCGGGCCGCGACAGCGGCTGGATCAACGGCCAGATCATCCGCGCCAACGGCGGCGTGATCTGACGCGCAGCACGACACCTGACACGGAGAAGACAATCATGCCTTTCGCCAACATCAAGATCCCGCAGGCCGCGCTCTCGCGAACCCAGAAGGCGGAGATCGTGCATCGCCTCACCGCGCTGTTCGTCGACTATTTCGGCGAAGCGGCGCGGCCGCACACGATGGTCCTGATCGAGGAAGTCCCCGACGGCGGTTATGGCCGCGCCGACGAGGTGTTCGTCATCCCCGACGCTTACCGCGCCGGCGATTCCGTCACGGCAGCTTCAGGCTGAGCCGGCGGGCGACCTCCGCCTACTCGGCAGCCTCGCTGTGGGGAACGTCCTGCTCGACCTCGAGCTGAAGGATGTCGTTGAAGCGGTTGAAAGCGCCGCACAGCGCGATGCGCCAGGTCAGCTCGACGATCTGGGCTTCCGAGAAATGCGCGCGAAGGCGAGCAAAGATCTCGTCGCGGGTCTTGTTCCAGTTGTTGGTGACGGCGATGGAATATTCGACGACGAGCTTGTCGAGCTGATCCAGCTCGGGATGGTCCTTGTAGTCGACCAGGCGCGCGGCGCCCTGCTCCGATACGCCCTGCACAGCCAATTTTGGCGCGTGATGGGAGACGCAATAGTCGCACTTGTTGAGCAGCGAGACTGTGACCAGCGCAAGCTCGAGATGGCGCTTCGACACCTGGCCTTCGCTGGCGAGATCGACCAGCAGCGACCACATATGCTTGAAGATCGGCAGCCGATGCGCCATGACACCGGCCTGGTTCTCGAACGCGCCGTAGGTCGCCATCTTGTCCCACAGTGGCCTCAGCGCCTCCGGCAAATCGTCCCTGGTCTTGATCGAAACTCGCGACATGGCCATTCATCCCTGGTTGGAGGATACATGTTGCCATAGCGGCAGCCGATCCGCCTCGATTGCGATCGCATGACACCCAAGACATTTGAAACACGCTGCCTGCGCCTGCCTGCCGTCACCAAGGTGGTGCAGCGGGAAGGCACCTCCGTGTTCAAGGTTGGCGGCAAGATGTTCGCGCTCAGCGGTGGCTTTGCCTCGGGTTCCGGCGGCTACATGTTCAAGGTCTCGGACATGGCCTACGCGATCCTGATCGAACATGGCGTGGCACGGCCAGCGCCGTATCTCGCGCGCGCCAAATGGGTGCAGCTCGCCGGCAACAACGCGCTGCCGGACGCCAAGCTCACTGCCTATCTGGCGCAGGCTCATGCCCTGATCGTCGCAAAGCTCACCCGCAAATCGCGCAAGGCGCTGGGGCTGGACTGACCGCTCTCCGGAACGTGATGGGATGATTACCATCCTCCCATTGGATTTTTGCTGCACTGCACCTAACTCAGCTGCAAAGCCCATTCGAGATGGAGTGTTCCATGAGCAATTCCAACACCACCGCATCCTCCAAAGCCCATCGTTATGAACTCGTGCATGGCGACGGCGCCGACTTCGTCGCCTACCAGCGCCGCCGCGAGGACGGGCACTGGCAGACCTTTGCGACCTGGATGATTCCCCGCGCGATCTGCAGCTAAAGTAAACCAGTTCTGCCGCCGTTGACCGGGACATAATACCTGACTAAAGTCAGGTATTATGCTCGATCCCGTTTCCCGCGTCCGCCGCTTCAACCGTGCCGTGACCTCCGCCGTCGGCGCGCTCGACACCTCGTTCCTCGGGCGCGGCCGGCCGCTCGGCGCCGCGCGCGTGCTCAACGCAATCGGGCACGGGCGCTCGGACGTGGCCGAGATCCGCGACTATCTCGGCCTCGATTCCGGGCTGATGAGCCGGCTCCTCCGAGGCCTCGAGGACGAAGGCATGGTCGAGACCACCGCGCACGATGGCGATGCGCGCCGCCGCGTGGCGAAGCTGACGCGGGCGGGCCGGCGCGAATTTGCGGCGTATGAGGCGCTGTCGAACACGCAGGCCGAGAGCTTCATTGCAGGGCATTCGCAGCGCGAGGCGTTGCTGGCGGCGATGGACCTGATCGCCTCGGCACTGACGCGCGAGCGCGTCACGCTCGCCGGGATGGACCCGCAGAGCGAAGAGGCCCGCTATTGCCTCAGCGAGTATTACGCCGAACTCGGCCGCCGCTTCAAACAGGGTTTTGATGTTTCTCTTTCGAGAGACCCCAACGCCAAGGACATGCGCCGGCCGCGCGGCACTTTCATCGTCGCGATGTCGGACACGCTGCCGATCGGCTGCGTCGGGCTGAAGGGCACGGACCACGGCTATGCCGAGATCAAGCGTCTGTGGGTCGCCCCGGCCGCGCGCGGATTACGGCTCGGCCGGCGCCTGATGGACGCGGCCGAGGATGCCGCGCGCGAGCTCGGCATCGCGCTGCTGCGGCTGGACACCAACAGCGCACTGGCGGAAGCCGGCCAGCTCTACCGCAGCACGGGCTGGCGCGAGATCCCGCGCTTCAACGACGATCCGTATCCGGATCTGTTCTTCGAAAAGCGCATCGCGTCATAGGCCTCGTCACGCCACGGCCGGCGCCGCCTCGGCTTGCGGCTTCGGGAACGGCCGGAAATTCATCGCCATCAGGAAGGCGCCGAGGCCCATTGCCCAGGAGGCGATATAGAGCCAGGCGTAGCTGGCGAATGCGTCGTAGATCAGCCCGCCGGCGAGCGGGCCGGTCGCCATGCCGAGGCTGCCGGCCATCGCCGTGCCGCCGATCACCGTGCCCATCATGCGCAGTGGAAAGTTTTCGCGGATCAGCACGGCATAGAGCGGCATGGTGCCGGCATAGATGAAGCCGAAGATGGCGCCGACCACGTAGAACGTCGCGAGCTGGTGCGCGACGACATAGCCGAGCGCGCCGAACGCCTGTAGCAGCAGGCCCGAGACCAGCACGCGCTTGGCGCCGAAGCGGTCGCCCAGCAGGCCGAAGGCGATGCGCCCGCCGAGGCCGGCAAAACCTTCGATGCTGTAGATCGTCACTGCCGCGACCAGCGGAATGCCGCAACTGACGGCATAGCTGACGGTGTGGATGATCGGACCAGAATGAGTGGCGCAGCAGAAGAAATTGGTCGCGAGCAGGATCAGGAATTGCGGCGAGCGCAGCGCCTCGCCCATCGACATCTCCGCCTGCGGGCCGCCCGCGCTGATGGGGGCGGCAGCGACGTGCGCGAGCGCGGGCGGACGGCGCACCAGCAGCGCCACCGGGATCATGATGGCGCCGACCACCAGCGCCACGATCTGCATCGCGGTGCGCCAGTCATGATGGGAGACGAGCCAGGCTGCGAGCGGCGCCATCGTCATCGGCGCCACGCCCATGCCGGCCGACACCAGCGACACCGCGAGGCTGCGATGGGTGTCGAACCAGCCGGTGACCGTCGCCATCATCGGCGCGAAGATCGCCGCGCAGGAGGCGCCGGTCAGGAGGCCGAACACGATCTGGAACGCCAGCAGCGAGGTCGCATGGCTCGCGGCGAACAGGCTCAGCGTCAGCACGATCGATCCCGTCAGCACGACCGGCAGCGGTCCGAACCTGTCCGACAGCGTGCCCCACACCATGCTGGTGAAGGCCATGGCCAGAAAGCCGATCGTCATCGCGCTCGATATGCCGGTCACCGACCAGCCGGTGTCCTTTGCGATCGGCTGCAGGAACACCGGCAGCGAAAACATGCCGCCGATGGCGACACAGCCAAGCAGGCCGCCGGCGGCGACGATGACCCAGCGATAGGAGGATGCGTTCATGTTGGTCTCCCGTCATGTCTGTCTGGGTGGAAGACGAATGGGAACAGCGCTGCCCGACACCGTGGTCGCAGATTTTTGCACGCCTGTTCTCGGCCGCCGGAAGACATCTTGACCTGCGATACGGGATCGCGAATGTGCAATTCGATCAGCCGTTCCGCAAGGCTCAAAGACATTGAACACATCCTCCAAAAAGACGACCGGCCATGTCTTCATCGCCGCCAGCGTCGATGGCTACATTGCCCGGCCCGATGGCGACATCGACTGGCTGACGAGGTACGCAGCCTCCGGTGAGAACACCGGCTACGACGCGTTCATGGATACGGTCGACGGCTTGGTGATGGGCCGCGCCACCTTCGAGAAGGTGATGTCGTTCGACAGCTGGCCCTTCACCAAGCCCGTCGTCGTGCTGAGCCAAACCCTGTCGCAAGCCGACCTGCGCGCCGACCTCGGCGGCAAGGTCCGGATCTCCTCGCTCGCGCCGCAGCTTCTCATGCAAGCGCTGGCGAGCGAGGGATGGCGACGTGCTTATGTCGACGGCGGCCGGGTGATCCAGTCGTTTCTGCAGGAGAAGCTGATCAGCGACATCGTGCTGACGCGCGTTCCCGTCCTCCTCGGCGACGGCATTCCGCTGTTTGGCCGGCTTGCCGCTGATCTGCCGCTCCGGCATGTGGAAACCACGACGTTCGCGTCCGGGATGGTGCAGAGCCGATACGAGTTCTGAGACCTGGGTATCGCGCACAAAACGCCCGGCTACGCGTCGAACAGAGCGTTCACATCACTCTCCGTGAGTGCAGACGCGATCCCGCCGTTACGGTCGAACAGGCCATCGGCGAGCGCGCGCTTTCTGGCTTTGAGCTCGTCCATCTTTTCCTCGATCGTCCCGCTCGCCACCAGCCTGTAAACGAAAACGGCCTTATCCTGCCCGATCCGGTAGGCCCGATCGATCGCCTGTTCCTCGACGGCGGGATTCCACCAGGGATCGAAGATGATGACGGTATCGGCGGCAGTCAGGTTGAGGCCGACACCGCCTGCCTTCAGGCTGATCAGGAAGATTTCGGCCGCGCCGCCCTGAAAGGATTCAATCGCCGTCTTTCGGTCCCTGGTCTTGCCGGTGAGAACGCTGTAGCTAAGGCCTCCCGTGTCGAGGCGCTTGCGGATCAGATCGAGCATGGATGTGAATTGCGAGAAGATGATGATCTTGCGTCCCTCGCTGAGCAGTTCCCCCACCATATCGATCAGGCGATCGAGCTTCGCCGACGGCCGTTCGACGCCGTCGTTCAGTTTCAGCAACGCCGGATCGCAACAGGCCTGCCGCATCCGTAGCAGGGCTTCGAGCACCACGATGTGGCTCTTGGCAAGGCCCTGCTTTGCGATGGCTTCGCGAACCTTGCGCGACATCGCAAGCCGGATCGAATCGTAGAGATCGCGCTGCGGCCCTTCCAGTGCGATACTCTCCACCATCTCGCTCTTGGGGGGCAGTTCGGTCGCCACTTCGGTCTTGGTACGTCGCAGCAAGAACGGCTTGACGCGCTGCGCCAGGGCCGCGGTCCGCGCCTTGTCCCCGCGCTTTTCGATCGGCGTGCGCCACTGCCGCGAGAAAGCCGCCTTGTCGCCGAGATAGCCCGGATTAACAAAACTCATGATCGACCAGAGCTCACCGAGATGGTTTTCCATCGGCGTGCCCGTCATACAGAGGCGATGCCGCGCCTTCGTCTCGCGCAGCCATCGCGTGGTGGCGGCATCGGGGTTCTTGACCGTCTGCGCCTCGTCCAGCACGGCCATGTGCCACTCCCGCGCGAGCACTATCTCGCGGTCGCGTGCGATCAGCGGATAGGTGGTCAGGACCAGATCGTGCTCTGCGATGACGGGAAACTTATGCTTGCGATCTGCCCCGTGCAGCACGAGAACCTTCAGCTCCGGCGCGAACTTCCGCGCTTCCGCGGACCAGTTCGTCATCAGGCTGGTCGGCGCGACGACCAGCACGGGATTGGTGAGGTGACCTCGCGCTTTCTCCAGTGCGATCAGCGCCAGGACCTGAACGGTCTTTCCCAGCCCCATGTCGTCGGCGAGGATCCCGCCCAGCCCGCTCTCGCGGAGCAGATCGAGCCATGCCACACCCAGCGCCTGATAGGGTCGAAGCGTCGCGCAAAAACCCGGCGGCAATTCCGGCGCGATCAGCCCTCGCGCCTGAAGCAGGCCTGCGAGGTGGCGAAGACTATCGGCCCCGTGAAAGGCAAAGCGCTCGTTCTCGACGCCGAGCAGCGGTACGACGTCCGCGCGCGACAGTCTGATCTTCCTGGAGGAGTCCTCGAAAGCGCCGCTCATGTGCAGGCCATGCAGCGCCAGCACGAGCGGCAGGAAGCGATCGGCAGCCAGCGCGACATGCCGGCCGTCAGCCAGGGGCAGCAGGAAGCGCTCGCCCTTGTCTGCAAGCTCAGTCAGCAATTCGGGGGTGAAGCCGGGCGCCGAAACCAGCGCAGCCAGCAGCGGCGCCAGATCGCGCCGTTCGCCTTCGATCTCGATGCCGAGTGACAGCTCGAACCAGTCGATGCCGCTGGACTCGAGCACCGCGTCAAAATCGCCTGACGACTCCGCGAGCCGAAACGGAAAATCGTCGTCGACCAAGATATCGAATCCCTCGGCCCGCAATTGCTCCGCGTGCAGCGCGAGAAAATCGAACCAGCCGCGCTGGTCGCGCTGCGTGAGGTCCATGACATGGCGGTGATCGAGGTACGACAGCACAGACCTTGCCTCGGCGAAACCCGCCTCGACGAGGCGTTTGCGTGCCAGCCTCTCCTTCGGTAGGCGGCGCGCGATCGCATAGACCTGTCCGCCCTGGAACAGCTCCAGCCGGCTCGCTCGCTGGGTCGGATCGATGTCGAGTCCGCCGTAGCGGAAGCCGAGGCTGGCCACGCCGGCGGGACCGACCTGTTCGTTCTTTTTGTAATAGTGATAATAGCTGGCAACACGTCCCAGCTTCAGCTGTAGCACGGGACGCGGATCCTCGTCGATGAGCACCGCCGCCGCCGGTGGCACCGGCAGGATGCCGTGGTAGAGCTCCGGCAACCTCTGGCCCAGGCGGCGCGAAACTTCTTCGAGTTGCGCGCGGGGGATGGAGGGGGCAGCCAGGAACTGGCAGGCGAGCCGAGGCGGCAGGCCGAGCTGCACGACCCCGATCACACTGCTGGCATCATCGACATAGACCGGCGGTTCGGCATTGAGCGCGAACGCGTCCGATACGATGAGGGTCGGTGCAACGCCCCTGCCGCGCCCAGGGCGCCATTCGATCCGGCCCTCGCGCGGCTCGCCCCAGCTCAGCGGCGCCCGCTTGTGGTCGCGCCAGAATGCGCGGCCGGTGGCGACGATGCGGCGCAACACTTCCTCCGTATACGGCCCCTGGTCGGAATAACCACGGACGCGGGCTTTCACTGCGGTCATGATGTCGACATCGACATCACGGAAATATTTCGGAGCTCGCTCCGGTTTGAACTCGTACAGACTCGGACTGGTGTAGCTATCGGCATAGTCCCCGCCCTTGCGTACCCGGACCGATCGCAAGGACACCGCGAGGCAGGGCATCGCGTCGTCCGACGGCTGCAGGCAGTATAGCAATCGCTGGCTGTCGTCGGCTGCAACGTCGCTGCTCCGCACCGCGCGGCCGACATTGTCGATCCAGGTGTTTACCTCGAAACCCAGGACCGGCGGAGCCGACGGCGCTTCATTGTTTGCAGGCTTGGCTACCTGCAAGGGTGGCACGGGCCACAGCGCCGCCGGCTGCTTGTCGCTCAGTGCTTCCAGCAGGGTCGCGGCGATATGCTTGCAATTCACGGCCATCGGACAGCTGCAATCGCCATCAAGGTCGACGAGCCTGCCGTGCTCGAACTCCAGCTGGATGTCGACGCGATAATTGCTGGACTCGCTCCCTCGCACCTTTGCGGTCACGTGGGTCAGGTCGTCGCTGACGCGCAGCGCCGAGACGCGCCCCTGCGCCTGATAGGCATGCGCCTTCTCCATCGCAGCGCGGCTGAAGTAACTATAGATTTCCTTCCGCTTGAGAACGTCCGAGAGCACTTACAGCGGTTCCGCGATCCAGCTTGTCTGGCTTGTAGCATAGCCGTCTCGGCCGGGGCATTGTAGTCTCGAAATTTGCGGTACACGCCGAAAAGCCGTCCTGTCGCGGCACGGCACGACCGCAACGAGCGCTTCATGGCCTGCGGCATTCGCAAAAGGACGGATGTTTCAACCCATCCGTGAATGGCATGAACCTGCATGACCATTCGCCCCATCATCCTCTGTCTCGACCTCCGCCCCACGCCCCGTCGCCGTCTTCGACACGACTTGCGTGAGCGTGGAGCTGACCTGCAGGACCCGATGCGCGACGCACCCGACATCACGGCGCCGCATATGTGCTCTTGCCAGGCCTGTCATCTCCCGGTGCAAGGCATGGGCGCAAAACTTACTCGCATTGAACTTGCCTCGCGCGACGCCGCCATTCGCTGACGGCGAGCCAGATTGCCGAGACCAGGAAGTAGATCGCGCCGACTGCGACGTAGCCCGCGACCGTCGCGATCGACGGCACCGCGGGCGTGGAGGCTTGAAATATGAAGACGCCGCCGGCCACCGCCGACTGTGCGCCGCTCAGCACCATGGCCCATTGCGCGCCAAAACTCTTCCAGCGCCGGATGGCCGTCCCCAGCTGGAGCAGGCCAGCCAGGATCGCCCAGGCCCCGAACACCGCGAGCACGAGGTTCATGGTGATCTGCAAGGCGACGAGGACCGCGACGGTGGTCGCCAGGCTGGCGAGAACGTTGAGCGCCTGCGTGCGGTTTTGCCCGAGGCCTCCGCTGCGCTGGGCATCGACGAAGTTGGCCGCGGCATCCCAAGCCGGGTAGAGCACGAGCAAGGTGCCAGCGATCAGCGCCGACGACGATCCTGCGGCAAACGCGGCCGCGACCCAGGCGATGGAGAACGCCGCGCGGGTGAAATAGTATTGTTTCAGCCATCGTTCGCGATCGGCACGAACGAAATCCGGTTGATGATGCGTCATTGCAGTCTCCTCTTTACCTACTAGTTGGTAGTTGGTAGTTTACGCGCGCGCCGCGCGATTGCGTTCACCCCAAATGCTCGCGGGGTGTCGTTGTCGTTTCGCCGATGTCTCTCAGTGCTTGCCGGACAGCCGATCCAGCAGCGGAGCGGTGATCACTCCGAACATCTTTGGATCGCCATAGGCGCGCGCCGACAGCATCGCGCCGTGGATGGTCGCCATGAATCCCTCGGCCTCGACCCGGGCCGTGCCGGAAATTTTCAGCCGCCCCTTCCGCTTGCCGCGCTCCATCACCGACGTCAGCCACGACGCGAGGAAGCGGAAATGCGCGCGGACTTCGAGCGCCACCTCCACCGGCAGGATCGGAAGCTCGCTAGCCAGCAGCGCGCAGACGCAGAAGGGAGCCGTTGCGTCGGTGATGCACGCCTCCCAATACGCGATATAGTTTTCGAGTTGCTCACGCGGGTCAGGAATGTTGCGGCTCGAGCGCCGCAAGCCCCGCCTGGGCCTCCTCGCGATAGCGCGACACGAGGGTACGGACCAGATCGACCTTGCTGGCGAAATGGTGGTGAATGCTCGGCTTGCGGATGCCGACCACCTCCGCAATATCAGCGTAGCTGAAGCCGTTGTAACCGCCCGCGATGATCAGCGTGCGGGCGCGGGCCAGAATGTCGTCAGCGGTGGAAGATACATTGGTCATGACCGTTAACTACCTTCCAGTTGGTAGGTCGTCAAGAATGAGGTGCTTCAACCATCCGTGAGTGGCAAGCAGCGTGGCGCTGCACAGCGAAGTACCCTTAACGATCCCGTTGGATTGAGCACTCGCCAACGACGTTACCGCCAGCGCGCGTTCAGTTGACCGCAAGGACAACCTTTCCAAATCCACCGCCGCGCTCCACGCTGCGATGGGCATCGGCGGCGCGTTCCAGCGGAAACACCCGGTCGACCAACGGTTTCAGCACGCCCGACACGAACAGCGGCAGAAAGCCCTCGAAGAATCGATGGACCATCGCCCGCTTCTCGTCCACGCCACGCGATTTCATGACGGTGCCGACCAATCGCAGATGGTTGTAGAGCAGCAGGTTGAGCGGAATCGAGGTGTCGCGCTGGCCGCTCAAAAGGCCGACTTGCACCAGTGTTCCGCCGGGCCGGAGGCTGCGAAAGTTGCGCGGCAGGTAGTCGCCGCCGACGAAGTCGATCACGGCGTCGACGCCACGATGATCCGTACGGCTCGCGACCACGCTTTCGAAATCATCAGCCCGGTAGTCGATCACAGTGGCCGCGCCGATCTTGCCGACATCCGCCAACCGCGAAGCGCTCGCCGTTGCGTAGACAACGGCGCCCAGCGCATGCGCGACCTGCACGCATGCCGAGCCCACTCCGCCCGCGGCGCCGTGAATGAGCACGGTTTGACCCTGCCCGATTCCTGCGAGATGCGAGACCGCTTCGACCGCCGTGACGAACGATTCCATAATCGCCGCGCCCTCGACGAATGAGACATTGCCTGGAAGCCTGACCGCCATGTCGCGGTCGACCCGGGCGAACTCGGCATAGGCTCCCCGCCCACGATCGCCATCACACGTTCCCCGATCGAGACGTCATCGACTTCGCTGCCGACGCCGACAACTTCACCGGCCAATTCGAGGCCAAGCAGGTTGCTCTCGCCAAAGCTCTGGTTGCCGTAGGCGCCGGTGCGCTGAAGAATATCCGCGCGGTTAATCCCTGCCGCCCTCACACGCACCAGCAGGTCGTGGGCGCGAATCTCGGGCCTCGGCACCTCGGCCACGCGGAGAACCTCCGCCGGACCGAAGCTGTCGTAGACGACCCCCTCATTTCGCTTGCACCTGCGCCCGCGCCTTGGCGCGCCGCGCGATGCTGGCGGCGAACAATGGCGTCTCGCGGCGATTGTGATCGCTTCCGGCCGCCTGGCGCGCTTTGGCAGCGTCGTCGAAGGACAGGCCGTGCTTGTCCAGGAATGCCATGAAGACATCGGTCGGGTGCGCCGTGACGCTGTTCGTATAGCGGGTACGTCCTCCATCGACGGTTTCGGCCTTCAGCTCCCAGATCACGTTGACCTGGATCCTGCCATTGGCCGTGAACACGTCCGAGATTGAATTCATGCGGCAGTAGGTCTTGCCGGCCTCTTCGGCGACATAGTGCTGAACGACCAGGCCGGTGCCGATCTGCTCGACGTTGATCATCATGCGGCGTCCGTCGTCGGTGGTGCTGACGCCGGCCGCAATGTGATCAGGCGGGCAGCAACGCAGATATTCGGCTTCGGAGAGCGTGAACAGCCATTCGGCAATGTCCACCTGGTCGAGCGATACATCAATGTCCGCGGTGTAAGCCGACTGCGACAGGATGCGATCGAGAACCTTCATGATAGTCTCCTTTGATCAATGGCTTAGGCCCGCAGGGCTTGCCTGCGAGGGAGGAGATACGGCTTTTGAGGTTTGATGATAATGAACGTTGAACTCGAAACCCTTTTGCGAAAGGCGCAAAGATGAAAGATCCGCGTTTTGCGGAGCATCTGGCCATCTATGTCGACGTGGTTCGTGGCGGGAGTTTCTCCAGCGCCGCGCGTCATCGCGGTGTCACACCCTCAGCCATCGTCAGGCAGATCGACGCGCTCGAGCAGAGTCTCGGAGTGCCCCTGCTGGTCCGCTCGACCCGCGCGCTCGCGGTGACCGATGCCGGAGAGCGACTGTTCGAACGCGCGCAGCGGTTGCTCGACGACCTCGCCGACACGCACGCCGAGATCGCCGCTTTCGATGGTGCGGTCGCCGGCGTGCTTCGCCTTGCCTGCTTTCCGACCTTCGGCAAGCGCTACGTGATCCCCACTCTCGAAACGGTCATGCGGGATCATCCCGGCCTCATGATCGAGCTCGATCTCACCGAAAGGCTCGCCGATCCAGTGCTGGAGCGGCTGGACGCCGTGATCCGGATCGGCGAACTTGCCGACAGTACTCTGATCGCGACCAAGCTGGCATCGCAGACCAGGATATTGGTCGCCACTCCGGCCTATCTCGATCGTCATGGTACGCCGACCGTAGGGAACGACCTCACCGGCCATCGGCTGATTGACAAATTGCACGGCGCCGACCTGCTCGGCTGGACGGACGTGCTTGGTCACCCCGCAGGCACAGCCCCCGAACAGCAAGCCGTGTTTCGATGCGACGATTTCGAAGCGATGCGTCTCGCGGCGCTCGCCAGCATTGGCGTGGCATTCCTTGCCGACTGGGTGGTCGGCGCAGATGTGCGCGCCGGTACGTTGACACGAATCCCGATCGACGGCGAACCTTGGAACGAGATGAAGACCGGCATCTACCTGTTGCGGGCCCTGGCTCAGCCGTCTGCAAAACTGACCATCCTGACCGCCGCCTTGCGGGAGTCCATCGGATCGCCGCCGGTGTGGGCGTAGTGCGGATGCCGATCACATCATGACCATCCGCCCCCTCCTCCGCTATCCTGACCGCCGCCTCGCGCTGCCGGCCCGCCCCGTCACCGCGTTCGACGACGCCCTGCGCGAACTCGCAGCGGATCTGCTGGAGACGATGCGCGCCGCGCCCGGCATCGGCATCACGGCGCCGCATATCGGCGTCCCCTTGCGCGTCGTCGTGCTCGAACTCGACGCCAGGGAGGGTCCGCGGACCTACGTCAATCCGGAGATCACATGGGCTTCGCCGGAGTTAATCATGCACCGCGAGGGCAGCGTCTCGATGCCCGGGATTAGCGACGAGGTGCAGCGTCACGCGCGTGTGCGGATCAGCTATCAGGATCTCGACGGCACCATCCAAAGCGAGGAGCCCGACGGCTTGCGCGCCGTCTGCCACCAGCACGAGATCGACCAGCTCGACGGCATGTTCTGGATCCAGCGGCTGTCGCGGCTGAAGCGCGAGCGGCTGGTGAAGCGGTTCGAGAAGATCGCGCGGAACGCGTAAGCGTTGCGGCGCGTCCGGCGTTGCGATCACCAGGGCACGGGCTGACCGCGCCAGTCGCAGAACCCGCCGCCGGCTTCGCTGGTGTCGCGCCCGGCCTGAGGCTGGTGACTTGACCAAGGTCAATGCAGGCATGCCGATTTGCGCCTAAGCGCTTCGTCATGCTGGCCGCGCGCACGCGAAGACGCGTCGGCATATCTGCCCGACGCGGCTCGCTGCGTCTGGCCTCATCCGGACCGCCGTGTTCGATCAGTCGCAGAGTTGCATGACATGACCACCCAGGCACTCGGGTTCAGGCGCTCTCCGGTTGCGTGGATCGGCGGCATCGCGGTCGCAACCGTGGCATGGTTCGCGATCTACCGACAACTCGAAGATTTTTCGCGAACGGCGGTTGCGCGAATGCCGATCCCTCAGGGCAGCGCGCTCGCCTCCTCGATCGAGTTTTTCCTCTACGATACGCCCAAGGTGCTGATGCTGCTGGCCCTCGTGGTCTTTGCCATGGGGGTGGTGCGGAGCTTCTTTTCGCCGGAGCACACGCGCGCGATGCTGGCGGGCAAGCGCGAAGGGCTGGGCAACCTGGCCGCGGCCGGCCTCGGCGTGTTCACGCCGTTCTGTTCCTGCTCGGCGGTGCCGCTGTTCGTCGGTTTCGTGTCGGCAGGTGTCCCACTCGGCGTCACCTTTTCCTTCCTCATTGCCGCTCCCATGATCAACGAGGTCGCGCTCGGACTGCTGTTCGCACTCGTCGGATGGCGCGTTGCGCTCACCTACCTGGCGTTCGGACTTGCCGTTGCCATCGTTTCGGGTTGGGTCATAGGCCGACTGCATCTGGAGGGCTGGTTGGAGGAATGGGTCCGCAATGTCCGTGCGGGAGATACCGACGTCCAGCCCGACAAGATGAGTTGGGTCGATCGGTTCGAGGCGGGCTGGAACGCTGTCAAGGAGATCGTCGGCAAGGTCTGGTACTGGATCATCGCCGGGATCGCAGCCGGCGCCTTCATCCACGGCTACGTACCTGCCGAGTTGCTGTCGCGCATCATGGGCGCCGACGCGTGGTGGTCCGTGCCGGCCGCAGTCGCGCTCGGCATCCCCATGTATTCCAATGCGGCAGGCATCATCCCGGTGGTCGAGGCCCTGCTGGGCAAAGGCATGGCGCTGGGGACCGTCCTTGCCTTCATGATGTCGGTGATCGCCCTGTCGTTTCCGGAAATGATCATCCTGCGCAAGGTGCTAAGCCTGAAATTGATCGCGGTCTTCGTCACCGTCGTTGCCTGCGGAATCCTTGCGGTCGGATTCCTCTTCAACGCCCTGTTTTCCTGAAAGGGACACGTCATGAAAGACATCAAGGTGCTGGGCCCGGGTTGCGCCCGCTGCAAGACGACCGAAGAGATGGTCAAGGCCGAGGCGGCAAAGCTCGGCGTCGACGTGACCGTCGAGAAGATCACCGACTACGAGGCGATTGCCAAATTCGGCATCATGTCGACCCCCGGCATCGTCATCGACGGAAAGGTCGTCCACGCCGGTGGCCTTCCCAAAACGGATGACCTTCAGCGCTGGCTCCAGGCTTGACGACGCCTGCAAACGCAGAAGGCGGGCTTGTCCCGGCCGTCTCGACCCTTCTCGCGGCACAGGGCACGTCGGCTTGGGACGGGCGGAAGGCCCGAGGTGCATCGCGTGCGGCTCGTCTCAAGCCACGAGGCGCGTCTTCGGCAACGGCCTACTTCAGCGGCAGAAAGACGTCCGCCACCGTCTCGTGCTCCGGCACTTCCGGGAAGAAGCTCAGCCGCTGGCAATAGATCGGGAAGTCGCGGGCGTCCTCGCCGCTGGCCGGAAACCAGTCGCGATAGAGATAGAGCGCGGCGGGCTCCAGATTGTCGGTGTAACCCACAAAAGAGGTGGATGACACCAGCGGACTGCGTTACGCGCAGCCGCGGCTCATCCACCCGACGCTCCGTCTCATCGAACCGCTGCGATGCCGGCCAGGATCAAGTCGACGCCGGCAAGGAATTGCTCGCGATCGTCGTGGTCGCGCAGTTGCGCCGCCATCTGCCGCACGAATGGATATTTCGCGGGATCGAGCGCGGTCCACTGCGCCGCGACGGAGCCGAGAAAAGCCGATCGATCCGTGCCGGGAGCGACGAGCCGGGCGTTTGCGGCGTTCTGTCCGGCGACGCCGAGGATGTAGTGCAAGAGCGCGGTCACGGAGTTGAACTGCGCCGCGCGGGGTCCGCCGAGCGCGTGAAGCTGTCCGCTGACGCTCTCGATGATCTCCAGCGTCGCGGGCCGCCATGGCTCGCGAAAGAGCTGGGAACCGACCCACGGATGCGCATCGATGGCGTCGAACACGCCCAGCGCAATTGCGCGGATCGCCTCCTGCGGCTCCTTGCTGCCGGCCGCCCCGGTGATGACACGGGCGATGACTTCATCGGCGGCTGCAGCCAACAGTTCATTCTTGTCGGCGACGTGCCAGTAGATCGCTCCGCTGCCCGTTGCCAGCCCTGCAGCAAGCGCACGGACGGTCAGAGCGCCCTCGCCACCGGCGTCGAGGATATCGATCGCGGCCGCGACGATCCGCTCCCTGGATAGCGCCTCGGTGCGGCGTGCAATTCGGTGAGTCTTCTTGGCCATGGACGCCATCTTGACATGAATGGAACGTTGCTCCAATAGTCTGGAACATCGTTCCATAACTCTTCGTGAAGGACCCGATGATGCCAACGGTCACGATTGTCGGTGCAGGCCTCGGTGGCCTTACCCTCGCACGCGTCCTTCACCTTCATGGCATTCCGGCGACGGTGTACGAGGCCGAAGCTTCGGCAATCGCGCGGACACAGGGCGGGATGCTCGACATCCACGACGACAGTGGACAGCTTGCGTTGAAGGACGCGGGCCTGTTCGGCGAATTCCGCGGCCTCATCCACGAAGGCGGACAAGCCTCGCGCGTGCTCGACCCTCAGGCGCGCGTGCTGCTCGACCGACCGGACGACGGCACGGGCGGACGACCCGAGGTGCATCGCGGTGCCCTGAGGCGCCTCCTGCTCGATTCCCTGCCCGCCGAGACGGTCCGATGGGACAAGAAGCTCAGCGACGTTGTCGCCCGCGGCGACGGGCGGCATGAGCTGAGATTCGCCGATGGCTCCAGCGCAAGCACAAACCTGCTCGTGGGTGCGGATGGCGCTTGGTCGAGGGTGCGGCCGCTGCTGTCCAAGGCTGTGCCGGACTATGTCGGCACCTCCTTCATCGAGATGTATCTCCACGACGCTGACATCAGGCACCCCGCGGCGGCCGAAGCGGTCGGCGGCGGCGCATTGTTCGCGCTCGCGCCCGGCAAAGGCATTTTCGCGCACCGCGAGCCCAAGAGCGTCCTTCACGCCTACATCGCGTTGAAACGCTCGGACGAATGGTTCTCCGCCCTCGACTTCAGCGACGTCGTCGCAGCGGTCGCGCGCATCGCGGCCGAGTTCGACGGCTGGGCGCCGGCGCTCACCGCGTTGGTCACCGACGCCGATACGCCACCAGTCCTGCGCATGCTCCACACGCTGCCGAACGACCATCGCTGGGCGCGCGTGCCTGGCGTGACGCTCGTCGGCGATGCCGCGCATTTGATGCCGCCCGCCGGCGAAGGCGCGAACCTCGCCATGCTCGACGGCGCCGAGCTCGGCAAGGCGATTGCCGCGCGTCCCCTCGACATCGAAGCTGCGCTTGCGACTTACGAAAATGTGATGTTCTCCCGCAGCCAATCGGCCGCCGCCGGCGCGCATCAGATCCTCGAGCTTCTGCCTCGGCGACCGCGCGCCGTTCAGCCTGCTCGAGTTCTTCAGTGGCATGCGCGGGCCGGAGCGCGGCTGAATCGTTCCAGCCACGCCTGCGTCAAACCGCCCCGCAAGGCGAACAAAAGCACCTGCCCGAGCGTTTCTTTCACTCCGCCAGTCTCTTGCACAGGATGGAGCATTCATGAAAGTTCGCAAATTCGCCATCGCCGACGCTTCGCTCGAACGCTCACCGGGGCAGGACGGCGACATCTTCGCCGGTAACGTGATCGACCAGCGCCATGGCGGGCCGATCACCATCGGCTTTGGCCGCTACGGACCGAATCAGAAGCTCGACGAAAAGCTCTCGGTCGACGATGTCATGCTCGTCCTGGAAGGAAAGCTCTCGGTCACCAGCGACGGAAACACCGTCACCGCAAGTCCCGGGGAGATCGTCTACATGCCGAAGGGCGAGACCGTCACGATCCGCTCGCACGAGCAAGGCGCGGTCACCGCCTACGTCACCTATCCGCATTGGCAGGAAGCGCGCGGTTGAGCCGCGAGCCTGATCATTGACGACGGCCCGTCGCTCTAACGAGAGGAAGAGCCGGGCCGCCGTCAGAGCGCGCTATTTCAGAGGAAGAAACACCTCCGCGACCGTCTCGTGCTCCGGCACCTCCGGAAAGAAGCTCAGCCGCTGGCAATAGATCGGGAAGTCGCGTACCTCCTCGCCGCTGGCCGGAAGCCAGTCGCGATAGAGATAGAGCGCGGCGGGCTCCAGATTGTCGGTGTAGCCGGCCACGCGCAGCACGGCGCAGCGTCCGCCGGGGATCTCGCCGGCCTTGATCGCCTCGCCGCATCCCGCGACCGGCCGGTTGGTGCCGACGCAGAGGTCCACGCTGTAGTCAGCCGGCGAGGCAGGACGCCGCTCGGACCGCCAGACATTGAACGTCGGACTTGTGCTGGGATGCAGGTTCGCCGCCTTGCGCCAGGCGATGAAGCGCTGGATGGTGGCGCGAAGCGTCGCCGGGTCGCCCCGATGCTCCATGATCGCCACTTTCGTGGTCGGCACATCGCGGATCGTCACGTCGTCGGTGGAAAAAGTCGTCTGCATCATCTTGCTCCTCGCGTTGTCGAGAGGCCCGAAGGCCGCAAGCCACGGCTCCCACACGGGCGATTTCCGGAACGACGACGGCGATTGCCCGAGCCGTTGCCGAAAGGCGCGGGCGAAGGCATCGGGCGCGTCGTAGCCGGCATCCATCGCGATGTCGGTGACATCGAGAGCGTCACTGTAGGCCAGTTGATGCGACGCGCGCTTCAGACGGGCGAGCTGGACATAGCGATGCACCGACAGCCCGAAGGTTGCCGTGAACTGCCGGTGGAAATGGAATTTCGAGAAGGCCGCGACGGCGCTCAACGTGTCGAGGTCCAGATCGGCGTCGAGGTGACGGTCGATATGGTCTAGCACCCGCAGCATCCGGTCCTGATAGTTTTGCAGCGCCGCCTTCATCGTCCCTCCTCCGTGGCGGCTACACTTTGGCGCGGATGGCCATGATGCGCTCGACCGATCTTGCGGTGATGGCAGCCTGTAGGGCGGATTAGCGAAGCGTAATCCGCCATTTATCAGCGCGACGTGACGATCGATGGCGGATTACGCCTTGCGGCTAATCCGCCCTACGAGTCACCCACCCGCCATCAACGCCTTCGCCAGCGCCATATACGCCGGCAGTGTCACGGGATCATTCGCTGCGTTGCCCGCCACGGGATGCGAGGCGTAGCGCGCGATCACCATCTCAGCCCTGGGATCGACGTAGATGCCCTGACCGTAGACGCCGCGGGCCATGTAGGCACCATGGGCGTTGTGCGTGACCCACCATTGATTGCGATATGAGGCACCCGGCAACGTGGTGTAGCCGGCCGGCTTGAACTTTTCGGGGTCGCCGCCGCGCGTAATGTCTTCGACGACGGTCGCAGGCACGATCTGGCGGCCGTTGAAGTGGCCGTGGTTGCGGATGGTCTCGCCGAAGCGGGCGAGATCGCGCAGCGTCGTGGAGAGGCCGCCGCCGCCGCTTTCGGTGCCGATGCGGTCGACGTGGTAATGGGCATCCTCTTCCGCGCCCATCGGTTGCCAGATCCGCTCGGAGAGACAATCGGACAGCGTCATGCCGCTGGCGCGCCTGATGATCCAGGCGAGCACGTCGGTGTTGACGGTCTTGTAGGCAAAGGCCTTGCCGTGCTCGCCCTGCTTCGTCTGCGCCATCAGGAAATCGAAGATGGTGGTGGGGCCGTCATAGTCGGGCGGAATCGGCGCCATGCCGCTGGCGCGCCGCAGGCCCCAGACGTGCGAATTCTTGTCGGTGTAGACTTCGGTGTATGCGAGCCCCGTGGTCATATCCATGACCTCCTGCACCCTGGCATCGCCGAACGCGCTGGCCTTCAGCTCCGGCACATAGTCGGTGACGGGCGCCTGCGGATCGATCTTGCCCTCGCTGACCAGAATGCCCGCGAGCACGCCGGTGAACGATTTCGTCACGGACATGCCGATATGCGGCTTGTGCGGCTTCAACGCGCCGAAATAGCGCTCAAAGATCAGCTTGCCCCGATGCAGCACGGCGATGCCGTCGGTGTAGGTCTCCTCCAGCATCTTGTCGAAGGTCATGGGCCGCCCGTCCATGGTGGTCGAGGCGACCGCGCCGATGTCGCGATCCTCACGCGGCAGCGGCGACGCCGGCCCTGCCCCACGCCAGACGTTCACCGTGGGCACCAGCTGGCGGATGTTGCTCCAGGCCCAGCGCAGTTCGGGGAAGCTGCGGAACGAGCCGTCCTGGAAGGTGATGAGGCGGTCCGGGGACGGCGGGAATCCGCGCATCCAGCCGAGGGTTTCGGGGTCGGTCTCAGCGGCGGTGGCGGGCGAATTGGGGGCGGCAGTGGACATCGAGGCAGACTCCGGAGGCGGCGATGCCGACTCCGTATCATGGGGCCGAAGGCTCGACATCCCGCGTTTGCGCTGGGGTCATGCGCGCCGACCGAACATGCAGAGCGTCAGTCCTCAAGTTCGTAACATGGTGCCACCGGACCTGCGGAAAATGGCGAAGGCGGCCTGAAGTCTTGGCTCGCATCGAACCCTGTGGGGAGTCACCGGCCAACCGGGGCTGCGCTGCAGGTCAATTCCAGTTCTCGAGCTTTCGGCGCAGCCGGATCACTTTTTGGTCGCGCCCTCAGATCGCGGCTGTACCGCCCCGCCGATTCTGTTCGAGACAACGTAGACGTCGACACCGCTCATCGAGCATTCCTCGCTCGATGCCCGGCTGTTCGTGATGACCTCGATCGTCTTGCCATCGCTGGTGCGAAACGTGATGTCGTAAACCTGCTGGTAGAGGTCTTTGCCGATCTTTTCGGATGCGAGACGAACGGCCCTGGTCTGCGCCTCGATCACCGACGGGATATCAATCAGGCCGGCGTTCTTGAGGTGCACGAGGGCCATGTTGGTGGGCCAACTCGCGCAGTCCGGAGACTTCGCCAGAGCCGCCGCAGCGGGCACGGCAAATATCGCGGCCATCACAATTTTCAACGCGGCGCGCATCAATGCACCACCTTGATGATGGGGTCGCCACCTTCCCAGTTGCTTGCGCCTGGTGGGAAGGACGGCAACGTCCATGCCGTCGCGATCGCCGGGCTTGAGCTTCTGAAGTCCCGTATCGGTCAACAAGGTCCTCTCCGTTCGGTACGACACCAGATACCACCATGGACAATGATGGTACAGAACCGACCGAAACTGAGCACCTAAAGCGCGCCCTCGACACTCTCCGCCGCCAGACATTCTGCTGCTCCCCGTCAGTTCCAGGCAAGGTCGCGCAAAGAACCTGAGGAGCCGATAGAGATCAATCCATGTTGAGCTCCCGAGAGGCAATATCGAAATTGCCGTTCATCCCTTGCATCACTGCGCCAGTGCGTTTGACGACTGGCGGATGGATGCTATTGAAGACGGCAGAAGAGCAAGTCAGACATGAGCAAGACAGACACGCGCGCGCTGGAACGGCAGGCCAAGGAAGTGGCCGCCCTTATGCGCATGTTCGCGAGCGAGCACCGGCTGCTGATCGTCTGCAAGCTGGTCGAATATGGGGAAGCCAGCGCCGGCACGCTCGCCGAGGAGGTCGGCCTCTCTGCCTCGGCACTGTCACAGCATCTGGCCAAGCTCAAGGCCGAAGGCGTGGTCGCTGCGCGCCGCGACAGCCAGACCATCTGGTACCGCATCGCCGACCGACGGGTCGAGGAGCTGTTCTCGACCCTGCACCGGCTGTTCTGCAGCCCACGCAAGCGCTGAAGCGTTAACCCCGCTTCTGCTTGGCTTCAGCGGATTCCACCCACCAGAAGAACGCCACAGCGCCGACCGCGAGCGCTGCGAACCAGGCGATGTCCGGGATGTGCGTGACATCCGGAAGCCGAACTTTGCCCAGCGCCCAGACGTTGAGGACATGCGCCTTCAGCCAGTCGAAGCTCAGCGCGTAGAGGATGGCACCGGCGACCATGCCGAGCGCGCCGACCAGCGCATGGACACTGCCCGTGGCGATGGCGCCGAGCGCGGTGCCGGGGCAATAGCCATAGACCACCATGCCGACACCGAACAGCGCGGCGCCGAGCGCCACCGCCAGCATGTTGGCATCCTTCACGTAATATTTGGTGTTGCCGGTATCGGCGAGCAGCAGCACGCCGAGCCCACCGACCACGATCGCAGTGCCCATCACCTTGAGTACGGTGAAGTCGCGCAGGCGGAACTGGTTCTCGATCACGTTGCAGTTCGTCACTTTGCCGCGTTGGAGCAGAAAACCGAAAGCTGTTCCCATCAGCAGCGGACCAAGGATTGTCATAAACGCAGCCATCTCTCTTCTCCTCTATCGCTTGCGAAACATGAGCGCGGAGATGCCGAGCCCGGTGGCGAACATCACCGCGAGGAACAGCCAGCTCGACACCGCGAGCTGCAACCCGCCGGAGATGCCGTGCCCGCTGGTGCAGCCGCCGGCAAGCCGTGCGCCATACATGATGACGGTGCCGCCGAGGAATGCGCCGACGAAGCGTTTGGCGATCGACGGCCCGAACCGTTCCTTCCAGACGTCAGGCACGAGCTCGAGCCGCCACGTGCCCGACATCACCGCCGCGATGAACGCGCCGGCGGGAATGCCGACGAGAAACCAGACCCCGTAGTCCCATTTGAGCGGCATGCTCTTCCAGTAGGAATTCTGCGCCACCGCCTCCGGACCGATCACCGGGACGGCGAACAGCGAGGCGATGCGGGAATAGGCGGTGGTGACGCCAAGCGGGTCGCCGAACACCGCAAAGGCGATCCAGCTCAAGAGCCCGATCCCGGCGCCGACGAGATAAGGCGACCAGTCGATCCGCGCGGTGCGCGGCGCTTCGCGAACATAGCTTTCCGTGATGGTGGTCATGTGTGCGTCTCCCCGACAGCGGCGCGACCGGGCCGCATCGGAGAAAATCATATTCAAGAATTATACTTTAGCAAAGTCTAAATTATCAGGTGCCCGGCGAACCTACCCCTTGCTGCGGGTGCGGCATGCCGGCGCGGTCGACGACCAGATCGGTGAGCCCCGCCCCGAGCCACATGCCGCCGAGCACCAGCCAGGCGGTGAGCGCGAACACCGAAGCTCCGGTCACACCGGCGCCGACCGCGCAGCCGACGGCGAGCATCGCGCCGAACCCCATCAGCACCGCGCCCAGCAGGTAGCGGCGCATACCGAACCCGTCGGAAAACCCCTCGAGCCTCAACTCATGCGCGATGGCTGCGGCGACGAATGAGCCGAGGAACACGCCGGGGATGATGCCGAGGTCGAATCCGAGACGAAGCTGCGAACTGTTAAGCACGAGCATCAGCAGTTCGGCCGAGGGACCGCTGAAGGTCAGGCTCTTCAACGTCACGGGTGCGAAGGAGGCCTGCGAGAGCTGATAGGTCAAGAGCCAGCCCGCAACCACTGCCAAGCCCGTAGCCAGCGCGGCCAAGATCAGCCGGCGCGGCAAATTGCTGCGAAAGGCGAAGGCGAACCCCGCGATCAGCCATAATCCCCCGAAGGCGATCTTCTCGGGCGTGCCACCGCCGAACACCGCCATGATGTCGCGCGACGGTCCACCGTCGACCAGCCACAGATTAGTCACCCATTCGCGCGCGGGCGACAGCAGGCCGTGATAGGAGGCCTGCGCCGTCACCGCGAACACCAGGCCCGACAGCAGAGCCCCCAGATTGCCGTTGGCCGAGAGCACGAGCAGCCGACTGGCGCAGCCACGCGCGAGGATCATGCCGCAGCCGAACATCACGCCGCCGACCAGCGCGCCGGAGATGCTGCCCTGCTGCGCGAGCTGGCGCGCCTCGGACACGTCGAGCCAGCGCAGCGCGACCAAGCCTTGTGTCCCGACCAGCGCGGCGGCGAAGGTCAAGAGCCACACCGCGAGGCGCGGACCGCCCTCGCCCCGCGAGAATTCCACCGCCGCGGCACGCAGGCAGAAGCGGCTGCGCTGGGCGAAGAAGCCGAAGAGGCCGCCGACCAGGAGGCCGCCGAGCCATGCCAACCGGTCCTCCCCCAGGAAATCGATGAGTGTCGTCAGCACGGCCGTCTCAGTATTTCATTGAGATCTGCCATCCTATCGCGCCCTGAGGCGCCGCCCCATGAGCCAAATCAAGGCTCGCGTGTTGATTCAGGGACGCAGATAGGCATATCCCTGCTGTTGCAGCTCGGCGAGCCGCACCACGCCGCCCTTCTCCGCCACGACGAAGCCTGGCGTGAGGTCATCGAGCTTGACACCCTGCGCCTTCATCGTGTTGGCGCAGGCATCGAAGCCGACGCCGGCATCAGCAAGCTTCTTCATCATTTCGATGGTGTGATCATCGGCGGCAAGCGCGTGGAAGGCGCGCAGCGCAGGCCCATGCACCACCAGCCGGATATCGGCCTTGCCGGGCCCGCCGACGCCATCGACATGGTTCTGGAGATTGCCGAGCACGAAGACGACGCGATCGGCGTCGGCGAGGTGATAGACGACGCGCTGCCGCGTGGGCATTTCCGTCGCAGCATTTGCCTTGCGCATGGCGAAGGCACCAAATAATCCGGCAAGGCTCGCGCGAAGCATGGATCGGCGCTGCATGGTCCCTCCTAGCGGGTCTGCTTGATGAAATCGGCGATGCGGTCGGCTACGTCTTCCGCAAACAAGTCGCGGAAGAAATGATCGGCGTCCTCGATCTTGTCGAGCTGCACTCTGCCGCCGCTCGATTCCGCGACCGGTGCGAAGGACGCCACCACATCGGGCACGACCGTATCCTTGGTTGCGGCGAGCACCAGCACCGGCAGCTTCATGTGCGCCACCAACGCCGCCGTGTCTTGCGCGGCGTCGGCGGCATAGAAGGACGCAAAGGCGCGCGCGGTCACCACCGCATTGCGGCAATAGATGAAGCCCGGGGCATCCATCCATTCGCCGCCGCCTCCCGCCGCCACGGCTTTGGTCGCCTCCTCGAGCTGCGGCTTGAGCGGCTTGCCATAGGTCTGGGCGTAAGACGCGCGCAAATCAGCCTCTGCTTGCGCGGTTACGGGTGCCAGCAGCACCGCACCCACGACCGGCAAAGCTTCGCCTGCCGCCAGATAGCGCGCCACCTGGTTGCCGCCGCGCGAATGGCCGAGCGTGACAACCAGCCGGGACATGCTCTTCGCCTTCGCCACCCAGGCGCCGATCTCAGTAACCGCGTCCCCGGCAACATAGTCGTGCCGAGTCGCGCAGTCGTACATGCCCTTACGACGATCGAGCCCCAGCGACAGCGTATGGGCGAGCGAGGCGATGCCGCGCTGTTCGAGCGCCTTCGCGATGCCCTGGATGACCTCCATATCCTTGTGCGCGAGCGTGCCGTGGGTCATCACGACGAGCGGGGTATCCGGTCCCATCGCGATGGGCATGCGCAGTGTCGCGAGCGTCGTGCGGCCGCCGATCGACAGCTCAAGCTCCTGCTCGACGGCGCCGGCAGGCCGGACGAGAAGCAGCAAGACCGCCAATCCCATCAACCTTCGCATCGGCGGCTCTCTCCTCAGGGACGGACAATCGTCCAGTTCTTCTCGACAAGATCCATCAGCATGGCAACCCCGACCTGGGTGACGCTCACGCCCGCGATCAGCGGCGGCCGCTTGCCCTCCTTCACCGCCAGCGTCTCCAGCGTATTGCCGCAGGCGATGAAGCTCACATTGGGCATCGATTTCAGGAAGTTCGCCAGGCGCTCCCTCACCGGCGAGCGGTCCTCGAGCAGCATGTCGAGGCCGCCATTGAAGGCGACCACCACGATATCGATGTCCTCGCCCTGGCCCGAATAATGCCGCGAGACGTTGGCCGCAACATCGAGCACGGCGCGCATCTTGACCGGGTCGTCGTCGCTGATCTGCAGCGCAAGCCGGTGCGGCTCGACCGCACAAGACGGGGCTGCGAAACCGGTCACGATAAAGGCGGCGAGCAGCCCGCAAAGCAATCCACGGCGGCTCGCCCGCCCCTTTCTCACTCCACGCCCCGCGGCTTTCCGTCCTTGCCGTCCTCGGGCGTCACGTCGATGACGGCGGCGCGTCCGGTGATCTTCACCGGCGCGATGCAATCCTTCATGCAGGGATCCTTCTGCCAGAAGGACTTCTCGCTGGTCGCACGATCGTCCATCACAAAGCCCTGCTCGTTCGGCATCTTGATCGCGGCAAGGTTCTTGTTGCTCAGCTCGAAATTCTGGTCGGTGACGACGTCGTTCAGGTAAAGGACATAGGCGACGAGCGCGTAATATTCGTCGACCGAGAACGACTCGGCGTTGCCATAGGGCATGGCGTGACGGACATAGTCGAACACGGTCGAGGCGTAGGGCCAGTACGAGCCGACCGTCTTGACCGGATTTTCCGATGTCAGCGAGCCCTTGCCGCCGGCCAGCACCGGCCAGCGACCGTTGCCCTCGCCGAACTCGCCATGGCAGGTCGAGCAATTGTCCATGAACAGCTTCTCGCCCTGCGCGACGGTGCCCTTGCCTTCGGGCAGGCCCTGGCCGTCGGGCCGCACGTCGATGTCCCATCCGCGGATCTCGTCCGCGGTCGGCACGCGGCCGATGTGATAGCGCGGCCCGCCCTTGACGTCCGCCTTCTGTTGCGCGAGCGCCGGCGCGCCCAGCGCGCAGGCGAGCAACCCGGCTGCGATGAACTTAAGCGACTTCGACATTCTCGACCTCACCATTGGCCTGCACATGCCAGGTCTGGATGCCATTGTTGTGATAGATGGAGTTGACGCCGCGGATCTTGCGCAGCTCGGCTTTGCTCGGCTGCACGTAGCCGGTCTCGTCTTGCACGCGCGATTGCAGCAGCAGCGGCTCTCCGTTCCAGTCGAACTCGTAGTAGAAGCGCGTCAGCGCCTTGTCGAGAACGGGACCATCGATCCGCGCCGGCCACCAGTTGCGGCCGCCATCGAGCGAGACGTCCACGCGCTTGACCTTGCCGTTGCCGCTCCAGGCCAGACCCGAGACGATGGTAAAGCCTTTGCCGTGCCTGATCGGTGCCTGCGGGCTCGGGCTCGTGATTACGGACTTGGCGTCCATCGACCAGGTGAAGCGGCGTGCCTTGCCGTTCGGCATGAGGTCCGTGTACTTCGACGTCTCCTCACGGGTATGCCAGGGCTGGTCACCGACCTTGATGCGGCGCAGCCACTTGACCCAGAGATTGCCCTGCCAGCCCGGCACCACGAGCCGCATCGGATAGCCCTGCTCGGGATAGAGCGCCTCGCCGTTCATCTTGTAGGCGATGATGCAATCGTCAAGCGCCTTCTCGATCGGCAGGCTGCGATCCATCGCAGCTGCATCGGCGCCTTCGACCAAGAGCCATTTGCCGTTGGTCTTGACGCCGGCTTCCTCGAGCAGCGTGCGCAGCGACACACCGGTGTACTGCACGCAATGGATCATGCCATGGGTGAACTGGCAGCCATTGAGCTGCGCGCCGCGCCACTCCATGCCCGAATTCGCCGCGCATTCCATGAAGTGGATGCGGTTGACGCGCGGATAACGCTTCAACTCCTCCAGCGTGAGAATGAGCGGACGCTCGACAAGGCCATGGATCATCAGGCGATGATCGGCCGGATCGACCTCGGCGATGCCGCCGTGATGCCGTTCGAAGCAGAGCCCGTTCGGCGTGATAATGCCTTCGAGTTCGTGCAGCGGCGTGAAGCTCACCGAGGATTCGCGCGAGGCAGTCAGCCATTCGACGTCGCGCCGGATGACGTCCTTCTCGAACTTCGACGGCTTGCCGTACGGGCGCACGGCAACGCCCTCGCCGAGCGACTTCGTCCACTCGGGCACATTAGGCGGCTGGTTGGCGGGATTTCCACCAGCGGCTGCCGGTCTTGCCAGCATCGCGGCCGCGACGCCGGCGCCGGTGGCCAGGAAGCTGCGACGGGATTGGCTGTCTGTTCTCGACATCGCTTCTTACGCTCCGGTAACTTTGACGGCCCTGTTGGGCTCGAGCCGAACGGTTTTCTGTCGCGTCAGGTAGTTCGCGACGACCTCCCAGATCGGCGGCCCTTCGGTTCCTTCGTTGACGCTGGCCCAGCCGGCAACCTGGTATTCCCTGGCGGGATCGATCGGCGTGCCGGTCTTGAGGACCTGCATGCCGGAGATGCGCTGCCCCTGCGGCTTGGCGACGTCGATCGCGTAAGACAGTCCGCCGATCCGCACCATATCGCCGCCCTGCTGGTAGTAGGGATCGATGTTGAAGAGATTGTCGGCGACGTCCTCGATGATCTCCTTCAACCGGCTGCCCGTCATGCCCATGCGGTAGACCGCGGGATAGGTGATCGCAGTGGCGTTGGTGACGTCCTCGAAGGTGATGTCCTGCCCCGGCAGCACGCTGGTGCCCCAGCGAAAGCCGGGTGAGAGCGCGATCTCGGCGTCGCGCTCCTGCATCAGCGCCTGGCAGATCAGGTCATCAAACGTGCCGTTGAAATTGCCACGCCGATAGAGCAGCGAGTCGGTCTTGCCGAGCACCTTGGCCAGATCGGTCGCGAAGGGCTTGCGCACCTCGGCGATCTTCGCGGCCATCTCGGCGTCCGCCGTGATCACATCGGAAAACAGCGGGATCAGCTTATAGCGGAACGCCTTCACCTCACTGTCGCGGACGTCGAGATCGAGCCGCGAGACGAACTTGCCGGACGAGCCCGACGCGATTAACAGGGTCTTGCCGACCTTGACGGCCTCGGGCAGCGCATCGTGGGTATGCCCGGTCAGGATGACGTCGAGGCCCCTGACACGGTTCGCAAGCTTGCGGTCGACGTCGAAGCCGTTGTGGGAGAGCAACACGACGAGCTGCGCGCCGCCCTTGCGCGCCTTGTCGACCTGCGCCTGGACGTCCTCCTCGCGCACGCCGAATGACCAGTTCGGAATCATCCAGCGCGGATTGGCGACCGGCGTATAGGGAAAGGCCTGGCCGAGCACGGCGATCTTGACACCGCCGCGCTCGATCATGGTCGAGGCCTCGAACGCCGCCTCGTTCCATTCGGTGTCGCGGATATTGAGGCCGAGGAACGGGAAGCCAAGGCCATCGATGGCCTGCTTGACCCGCTCGGCGCCGTAGGTGAACTCCCAATGACCGGTCATGGCGTCGGGCTTCAGCAACGCCATGCAGTCGATCATGTCCTGGCCGCGCGTCTTCAGCGACGTCCACGATCCCTGCCAGGTGTCGCCGCCGTCGAGCAGCGCGACCTTATCGCCGCGCTCGGCGCGGATCGCCTTGATCACGGTCGCGGCGCGGTCGAGGCCGCCGATCCGGCCGTAGCTCTTGGCCAGCGCCTCGAAATCCTCGGAGGTCAGCGCATAGGCCGCGGACGAGCCGGGCGTGATGCCGAAACGGGCGAGAAATTCCTTGCCGGTGACGTGGGGCGGAAGACCTTTCGCCTCGCCCACGCCGAGATTGGTCGAGGGCTCGCGGAAATAGAGCGGCATGAGCTGGCCGTGAATGTCGGTCACGTGCACCAGCGTGACGTTGCCGAGCGGCTCGAACGCAAGCAACTCCTTCTCGGTCAGGCGCTGCTGGGCGACCGCCCGGGTCAGGCCGGAGCCGACGCCGGTCGAGAGTGCCGCCGTTGCCGCGGCAACCTGAATGAACTCGCGCCGAGAGATCATGCGCAATACTCCTGCAAGCTCATCGTTTCAGTTGCGGACCGACGGCGTCTCGACCGGCAACCCGACGCCGCGCCAGGCGACATAGAGCTCGAGCGCAAGGAACTCGTCCGAGAGCGGCTTGAACGGCTCGGCGCGCACGTCGAACATGCAGCCTTCGAACCGCTCATGCAGCGGCACCAGCCGCTGGTCGCGCAGCCGATAGGTCGGGAAGCCGTTGGTCTGCCCCTGACTCAGGAAGTCCGCACGCATGAACTTGCCGTTGTTGCGCTCGTGGCAGGACGCGCAGGCGAGATCGAGCTGTCCATAGCGCGTGTAGTAGGCCTGCTTGCCGCGCTCGAACCACGGCGACATCGGCCCGTCGGTCTTCACCGCCACCGGCATGCCGTGCGATTGGTATCGCACGAAAGTGGTCATGTCGGTCAGCTCCCTTGTTTTGAATTTCCAGGGCTCCGCCTTCATGTGCTCGCTGCGGCAGATGTTGATGCGCTGTTCGAGATTGACCGGCTTCTTGAGCTTGTCGTCCCATTTTGGCATGGCGGCGCCGACGCCCTTCATGCTGGTTTCGGCCTCACCATGACAGCTCATGCAGGATTTGCCCTCGCTGCCCTCGGCCTTCTTCCAGGCATCCGCCGCGCGCTCCACCGCGAGGAAGCCCGGGTTCTCCAGGTCGTCGTCCTGCAGGGCCCGCGTTTCCTTGCTGCGGAACTGATAGCCGGAAATGATGGTCTTGAAGACGTGTCCGGGAGGCGCTGGGATGCCCTTGCGCTCTGCCACCTGCGCGGAGGCATACGTCGCCACCGATGCGGCCGCGGCGATCGCGACAGCTAGTCCAATATAGCGCGACAGCATCCGCCCTCTCCCTCGAAGCTCTACGGCACTACGCCTTGAGCGCGATCTTCTCTTCGGCCGTGATCACCGAGCCGTCGTCGTCGGTCCAGGCGAACTTGAACGTTCCGGCTTCGTCGATCCTGGCGTCGAACTGGATGTAGGGGTTGGCCGAAATCGCGGGCTCCAGCGCGCAGCTGAAGACCGGCTTGCCGTTGAACTCGCAGGTGAACTTGTTGATGATCTTGCGCGGTATCGGCTTGCCCTGCGCGTCCTTGCGCTGGCCCGACTCCATGACATGCGAGACCAGGGTCTTGATCTGGATGATTTCGCCCTTGGCCGCTTCCTTGGGAAGCTTGAGGCGCGGTTTCTCCGCCATCGTCCGTCTCCTTTAGCTTAGCCGCCGCAGCCGCCGATTGTGACCTTCACGGTCTTCTGCTCCGTGAACAGCGACCCGTCGCTCATTTTCGCGACCGCAACCACGTTCTGCGTGGTGGCGAGCCGGATCCGGATCGATGCTTCCGCCTTGCCCGAGAGCGGCGTGAACATCAGCGTCGCGACACCGGCATTTGGATTGCCGTCCGCGAGGATCATGACTTCCTTGACATAGGAGTCCGCGGTCATCGGGCTTTCGACCGTAAGCGACAGAGGCACGGTGTTGCCGTTTTCCGCGATCTCCGGCAGGTCGAGCGAGATCTTTCCCTTGACCGGTTGCTTGCCGCCCGTGAACTTCTCGATCCACTTCGCCGCGTCGCCCGTCACTTCGGCATCGGCCGCCATGGGCATCAGGGTCAGCATGACGAAGCCGCCCCCGAGCGCAAATGCCTGCCGTCGATTGATGGCTTTCATTCCTTGATCCTCCTCGCCGTCAGTTCAGCGTCTTGAGATAGGCGACCACGTCCTCGACCTGCGCGGCCGTCAGAATTGACTTGCCGACGAACTCCGGGCGCACCCGGCTCAAGCCGTCGTTCTTGAAGAACGCCGGCATGACAGTGTCTGTGAAGATGCGCTTGGGATCGGCGACGATGAGGCGGAGCTGCGCCTCGGTGTAGCGTCCGGCGACGCCGTCGAGCGACGGACCGAACTCGCCGTGAAATTCCTCGGACTTCAGGCTGGTGACCTGGTGGCAGGCCAGGCAATTGCCGAGCGTGCGCGTCAAAAAGACCTTCTTGCCGGCGACAGCATTGCCCGGCGCACCGGTCAGGGATTTCGGCAAGGAATCATCGACGACATCGAGCCTGATCGGCTCCTTGACAGCCTCTTGCGCCAGGGCGCTTGCGGCTGACAGACAAAGTGCAAACGCACCCATAAGCAAGCGCCGCATGTTCCCTACCCTTATTGCGGGGTGACGCCCGCTTCCGATCACGATGGACTCACGATCCATCAAATTCAGTTATTATGATATGTTCATGTGATCTGCGCCGTCAAGCGAAATTCGAAAGACGCCTCCGGTCAGCCGTTCGCGGCCAGAAAATCCCGGAACGAGCCGCGCTCATAAGCGCGCTCCCGCACGAAGCGAAACATCGCCAGGAAGTGCGGCGGCTTGAGATAACCCGGGGCGCGGGCCACTTCGCGCGCCATCGCGTCCTTTGCTTCGAGACCATCAGGGGATGTCGGAAAGAACTGAAACGTCGGCGTGAACCGGATCCCGTATTTCTGGGCGAGTTCTTTCTCTGATAGTTCCTGGCGATCGAAGTCCGTCACCTTGCGCGAACCGATCAGATTGAGCTGCAGCACCTCGAAATTGTCGCGGATATAGCTCGCGATGCCGGCGTCGCCGAAGTTGACCAGATGCGTCTCGCGGCAATAGGGGCAGCCCCGCAGCTCCCACATGATAGCGAGGCGCTTGCCGCTGGCCGCTGCGCTCTCCAGGTCCTCGCGCAGATCGAGGAAGCTCTGCAGAAACCAGGGCTCGTGATAGAGCCCGTCTTCTCCGACCGTGGGCTCGGCCGCCGCCGCGCGACGGCCGGCCAAAGCCGCGCTTGCCGCGAATGCCAGAAGGCCGCGGCGCGTCGGCCCCGCAAGCGACGTCGGGATTTCGTGCTCCGGAAGATCTTGCGCGTTGCTCATTTTCATTATGATATTCGAATACACGAATGTGACAAGGAGATCCGATCTTGCGCTGCACCATCGCGCTGCTGGCGTGGCTGGCCTCGACCGCGCTCGCGCCCGGCGCGGAAGCCGATAGACCTGCGGATGTCGCATCGGCGATGGCGCCGATCATGGCCAATCTGCGCACGGCCGCGAGCTATGCGCGCACCGGAAATGTCGCGCTGGCACAGATCGAAACCGACCAAGCAGTCGCCCGGTGGAAACGGCTGGCTCCGAACGCATCCGGTGTCCTGCCCGCCAACGCGCCGGCCGGATGGCCGCGATTTCTCGACCGGGGTCACGAACGACTGACCACGGCGACGGGCGCGCTGGAGCGAGGCGACACTGTCGCCGCCGGCCGCGAGTTGCTTGCGCTCCGGCAGGCTCTTCACGAGCTCAAACGTCACGCGGGGCTCTATGATCTCGGCGATTGCATCTTCGAGATCGCGCCCGCCATGGAAACCTTGCGTGTCGCGGCCATCAGATATGGCGAACAGCCGGCACCGGCGAACGCCGAGGAAACCGTTTCCGCCGCAAGCGCGTTCCGCGATCGGCTCGTACGCTGCAACGAATGGGCAAATAGCGAGATCGCCGCCCAGGGCGAATTCCGCCGCCTGATCGAAGGCGCAATCGCCAGCAGCAGCGCGATCGCTCATGCTGCGATGGCCAGCGACGGCCCCCTGGTGCATCGTTACCTGATCGAGTTGCAGTCCTTCGCCCAGTTGCTCGACTTTCGCTACGGCTAGCCTCAGCCGATGCTGGTCAGTCCAGGAAAATGCTCGAGCAGCCATTCCGAGACCGTGGGCATCAATCCGGTCAGGAACATCAGACCCGTCGCGACCAGGAAAACGCCCATCGTCTTCTCGATCAGGCCGAGATGCCGGCGCACACGGCCGAGCGCGGCAATGAAGCGGCCGGTGAAGGCGGCCGCAATCAGGAAGGGAATGCCGGTCCCGATCGAATAGGCGAGCAGCAGCAGCGCGCCTCGTCCGGTCGTGTCCTCGGAGCCTGCCATCAAAAGGACGGCGGCGAGGATCGGGCCCGCGCAGGGCGTCCAGCCAAACGCAAATGCCAGGCCCATGACGAAGGCCCCCGCCACGCCGGCCGGGCGGTTGTCGACCTGCACGGTCGCGCTACGATAGAGTAGCGGAATCCTGAACAGCCCCAGAAAATGAAGACCCATCACGATGATCAGCCCGCCGGCGACGATGCCGAGCGTCGACAGATGTGTGGAGATGAAGCGTCCCGTGAGCGACGCGGTCGAGCCGAGCGCGACGAACACCAGCGAAAAGCCCGCCACGAAGGCCAGAGCGGAGATCAGAATCCGTGGCCGCAGATCCGGCCGGTCGCCGGACAGATCCGTGACCGAGACCCCGGCCATGTAGCACAGGAAGGGCGGCACCAGAGGCAGGATGCAGGGCGACAGAAACGACAACAGGCCCGCGACAAAGGCCGCACCAAGCGTGACATCCAAGGTCATTCCGCCCATCCCTAGCACATATACGAATTTAATGATATAAAACGTCAAGGTCGTTTGGGAAGCAAGTCCGCCAATCAAGCCCGCAAAGGCCCGATTTCGCAGCATGAACAGAATCGTCGTTTTGCTCGCCCTTACCGTCGGGCTCGCGCTGCCCGCTACGACATCGCGCGCCGCCGAGCTCATCATGTTCGAGCGGCCCGGCTGCGCCTGGTGCGCACGCTTCAACGCCGAGATCGCCCCGATCTACGGCAACACCGACGAAAGCCGGGCTGCACCGTTGCGCCGGGTCGACCTGAACAGCCCCCGTCCCGCCGATCTCGCCGGAATCGATCCGGGTCCCTTCACGCCGACCTTCGTCGTGGTACAAGAGGGCCGTGAGATCGGGCGCATTCGCGGCTATCCCGGGGATGCCTTCTTCTTCGGCATGTTGGACCGAATCCTGTCAAATGCGGGATCGGAACCCAAGGGGTCGTGACCGTTCTTGCGGATTTTGCTGAGAGGAATTTGACGCGATGCCATTGCCGAAACTGAAGGAGATCGAGGGCTCCGCCGAACTCGAGCAGATGATCGAGAAGGCGCGCGAGGCGAGCGACATGCTCAAGGCGCTGTCACACGAGTCCCGGTTGCTGCTGCTCTGCATCCTCGCCGAGGGCGAGAAATCCGTGACTGAACTCGAGCAGTTCCTGGGCGAGCGGCAGTCGACCGTCTCGCAGCAGCTCGCGCGGCTGAGACTCGACCGGCTGGTGACGACCCGCCGCGACGGCAAGGCGATCTACTACAGTCTCGCCAACGAGGATGTCCGCAAGATTCTCACTGCCGTCTACGACGTGTTCTGCGAGCCGGTGCGCCGGCGCCGCCGGTAGTTTTCCGCGCTGGCTTTTCGCGCCCCACCGGCGCAGACTGCCCAAAGAAGCAGAACAAGATCTTGCGGGAGGAATGCTCAATCCTTCGACCATAGCGTTCGCATGCGGGCTTGCCGCTGGCGCCGTGCTCGGCGTTGCCGGCCGCGCGGGCCGCTTCTGCACGCTCGCGATGCTCGAGGATGCATTCTTCGGATTGGATTTCCGCCGATTGAAGTCATTTGCACTGGCCGCGGCGGTCGCGCTGCTCGCGACGCAGGCGCTCGCCGCTTTCGGCTTCATCGATCTGTCGCGCTCGATCTATCTCACGGCATCGATCGGGCTCGGCGGCGCGATCATCGGCGGCTTGATGTTCGGTGTCGGCATGGCGCTGGTCGGCACCTGCGGCTTCGGAACGCTGGTGCGGGTCGGGGGCGGCGATCTGCGCGCCATCGTAGTCTTTCTCGTGCTCGGCCTGTCGGCGCTCGCGACGATGCGCGGCATCACCGGCATGGTGCGGATGGCTCTCATCGAGCCGTTGTCACTGCGCCTTCCCGAAGGCAGCAACCAGACGCTGACCTCGCTGCTCGGCGCAGATGGCGTGACGCGGGCAATCCTCACCGTATCGATTGCCGCCGCACTCGCTTTCTGGGCGCTCGCAGACGGCCGGCTGGTGCGGTCGCCACGGCTGCTAGCCTCCGGCCTTGCCGTCGGCGCCGCGATCGCGTTCGGCTGGTTCGCCACCGGGTGGATTGCGGACGACGAATTCGATCCGGGGCGGGTCGCTTCCCTCACCTTCGTCGCCCCGCTCGGCGACACCATCCTCTACATCGCCACGTTCTCCGGGGCGCGGCTGAATTTCGGCATCGGCTCGGTCGGAGGCGTCATCGCGGGCTCGTTTGCCGCGGCGATGCTCGCGCGCGGCTTCCGCTGGGAGGCCTGCGACGACGCCCGCGAATTGAAGCGCCACATGACCGGCGCGCTCCTGATGGGCATCGGGGGCATCATGTCGATGGGATGCACCATCGGCCAGGGCCTGAGCGCGTTTTCGACGCTTGCGGTCTCGGCTCCCGTGACGATGCTGGCGATCGCCTGCGGGGCGCGGTTCGGGCTGGAGTTCACGATGACGGGTGAGTGGCTGCCCGCGGTGCGCAGGCTGTTCGGCGCCTCGACTTGACGGATCGGTTCTGCGTTTTTGGCCGGCGGACGCAATTTGACCGCGGCTCCAATCGATAGCTCGCGACCGTAGCTACTCGCTCGAGCTTGAGGCTGGACTGACGAATATGGCTGATACTCTCGTATCATCGCCAATCCAGTTTGGAAGAGGCAGTGTCCAGTCGCGAACCAAAAGGATCTACTGCTCGGACACGACCGCCCGTGTCATCCATTTCAATCTCGTCGCAATTCGATATATCGGCGCGGCCGTTGCGGCCGCGCCGATATAACCTAGCGAAAGTTGCCCTTCGTCTCGGGGATGACGATCGCCCCGATCAGGTAGATCACGAACACGCCGACCGCGAAGCAGGCCAGCGACATCGGAATTTCCGCAGCGCTGCCGCTCACCAGCGAGACGACGGTCGGCATCATGCCGCCCAGCGCAAAGCCGATGTTCCAGGACAGGCCGGTGCCACTTGCGCGCAGCGCGGTCGGAAAGCGCTCATTCAGGAAGATCAGCACCGGCGCATAGCCCGCATTGCCGATGAAGGCGATGGCGAACGCATAGAGCGTGATCTCCGTCGTGTCCTTGGTGGCCGCGAGGTTGAGATAGCACAGCGGCAGCAGGACCGCCGCCAGCACGCCGATGATCAGGAACGTCTTCTTGCGGCCGATACGGTCGCTCAGCGCGCCGACCAGCACCGCGGAGAAGAAAGCCGAGACGCTCGCACCCATCAGGATCAGCGACGAGGTCTGGTTCGGGACCGCGTTGATGACCTTGAGGAAGCTCGGCAGATAGCCCGAGGTCAGGTAATAGCCCGCGCCGCCGCCGAAGGTGATCAGCAGGTTGACCAGCAGAACGCCACGATATTCGCCGGAGAACACATCCTTGACCGGCGCCTTCGAGACCTTCGCCTGCTTGTTGCCCTGCTGGCGCTTGAGCTCCTTGAAATAAGGCGACTCCTCGAGGTTGCGGAAGATGAACCAGCCAAGCAGCGAACTCAGCAGCCCCGAGAAAAACATGAAGCGCCAGCCCCAGACCGCGAAGGCTTCGCCGGGGAAGATCGAGGACGTGATCAGGAAGATGAAGGATGCGAGCAATGCACCGATGCCGGCGCCGCCACCGCCGACCAGGCCCGACATCGCACCGCGCCACTGCGCCGGCACCGATTCCGTGCCGATCGTGTGGGTGGAAGCCACGACGCCGCCGACGAAGATGCCCTGCACCAGGCGCAGAATCAGGAAGATAACCGGCGCCATCACGCCGACCTGCGCGATGGTCGGCAACAGGCCGAACGCCGCCGTACTGATGCCGACGCCGACGATCGCGATCAGCATGGCCTGCTTGCGGCCGTGCACGTCGGCATAATGCCCGAACACCGCCGAGCCGAGCGGCCGCATCAACAATGTGACGGCGAACGAGCCGTAGACCGCGGCCAGCGACAGCGCCGCATTGCTCGACGGAAAGAACAGCGCGCCGACGACCGGCGCCACATACAATAGAATAAACAAATCGAACAGATCGAGCGCCCATCCGAGCACCGAAGCGATGACCGCGCTGATCATCTGCTTGTTGTCAGCAGCGGCTCGCGCACCCGCGACCGGCATGTCCATCTCAGCCATTTTGTTTTACCTCCCCCGTTTGAAGTGAGCCGCGGTCAGCGTCATTGCGAACCGCGGCGGTTTTGTCGCCTCTCAGCGGCCGCTGAATTTCGGCGGACGCTTGGCGTTGAAAGCCTCGACACCTTCCCTGAAGTCTTCGGATTGGCGCAGACGGCTGTAGCAGTGACCTTCGAGCTCGATGGCAATGGCGAGAGTCGAGTCCTCGGTATCGTTGAGGAGCTTCTTGGCGGTGCGTTGCGCCAGCGGCGAGAAGGTGCGGAGCTCATCGACCAGCTTGTCGGTCGCCTTCTCCAGCTCGGCATCTGGCACGCATTCGGTGGCGATGCCCCAGTCGAACGCCTGCTTGGCCGAGATGCGCTTCGAACGCATCACGATATCCTTGGTCCGGGTGATGCCGACCATCTTCTGCAGCCGCGCCGAGCCGCCGGAGCCCGGGATCTGGCCGAGCTTCTGCTCCGGCAGCGCGTATTGCGTGGTCTCGGAGGCAATACGGAAGTCGCAGGCCAGCGACAGCTCGAAGCCGACGCCGAAGCAATAGCCGCGGTTGGCGACGATGACGGGCTTGGCGCAACGTGCGGGAGCTGCGATGTTCCAGGCGAGCTTGGAGACGTGTTCGGGGCTCGCCTCCATGAAGCCGCCGATATTGCCGCCGCTGGAGAAATGCTCGCCCTCGCCGCGGACCACGATCACGCGGACGCGCGGATCCTCGTCAAGTGTCTCGAAGGTCAGACGCAGCTGGTCGCGCTGCGGCATCGCCACGACGTTGTAAGGCGGACGTCCTAAAACGATGTCGGCGCGCTCGTGCGCCTCGTCGATCTCGACCTTGAACCCGTCGAGCTTGGCCAGCCGGGGATCGGAAAATGTGTAAGATGACGGCATTCGCGTTTCCTTCTGTTGATGATTGATGATCAGGCTGCATCCGATGGCGGCATGCGCTCCGCTTCGTATTCTCCGGCGACGAGCAGTCGCCGCAGCAGCTTGCCGACCGGCGATTTCGGAATCGCGTCGACGAAGACGTAGCGGCGCGGCCGCTTGAAATTGGCGAGGCCCGAAGTCCGGCAGAACTGCTCCAGCTCGACGTCCGAGACGGCGCGGTTGCGCTTGACGAAGGCGGCAACGACCTTGCCCCATTTCTCGTCGGCGACACCGACCACCGCGACCTCGTCGACCGCCGGATGCAGTGACAGGCAGCTCTCGATCTCGACCGGCGAGACGTTCTCGCCGCCCGTGATGATCATGTCGTCGACGCGGCCGGTGACGAAGAGATCGCCGTCGGGATCGAAGAAGCCGGTATCGCCGGTGAAATACCAGCCCTCGCGCAGCGACTTGGCGTCGGCCTCGGGGCGGCGCCAGTAGCCTTCGAAGGACTCGTCGCCGGCGAGCGTTGCGATGATCTCGCCCTCCTCGCCGACCGCAGCAAGCTCCGCGATCGATCGGGCGCCGATACGCACCACCTTGATGTGCTGATTCAGCCCGGCCTTGCCGGCCGAGCCCGGTTTTGCCGCCGAATTCTGGTCGATCGTAAACGTGTAGATCTCCGAGCTGCCGTAGTGGTTGACGAACAGTTCCGGCTTGAACGCCTCGTTCAGCTTCTTCAGGAGACCATCGGTCATCGAAGCGCCGGCAAAGCCGAGCTTGCGGACGCTGGAGACATCGGTCTTCGCAAAGGCCTGGTGATGGACGAGATCATGATAGAGCGTCGGCACCAGATAGAGGTTGGTGATCTCCTCCTTCTCGATCAGCGCCAGGGCCTGGCAGCTGTCATAGCGCGGCAGGCAGATGAAGCTGCCACCGATCAGCGACATCGCCAGCAGCGAGCGGACGCCCATCGTGTGGTAGAGCGGCATCACGCCGAGCGTGCGCTCGCCGCGGCCATAGAGGTTTTGCGCGACATGGGCGATCGCCGCGGCACGCTCGGCACGATGCCTGCGTGGCACGCCCTTTGGCCGCGAGGTCGTGCCCGAGGTGTAGAGCATGATCGACCAGGCATCGGCACCGACGCGCGGCTCGGCGTCGGGCGCGCTGTCCCGGATCATATCCGGGAAATTGGTTGCATCGCCCGTTCCGGGATCAACGGACACGCGCAGCAGTTTGCCGGCCAACGCCGAGCCCTGCACCGCCTCCACAGAAGCGTCCTGGTAGACAATCGCGCGGGCTTCGGCGTTCTCGATGCAATAATCGAGCTCGTCGGCCTTTGCGCGCCAGTTGATCGGTGTGATCACGAGGCCGGCGAACTGGCAGGCCCAGTGCAACGTCGCAGCCTCCCAACGATTTTGCAGCAGGGTGACGACGTGATCGCCGGGCTTGAAGCCAAGGCGGTCGAAGGACGCCACGAGCGCGGAGATCTTGTCGTACCATTGCCGGTAGGTCAGGCGGAGATCGCCGTCGATCAATGCAATCGCATGGGGATCGCGCGCGGCGCTGGCCATGAAACTGCTGGCGAGATCAAGCATCGGACGTCTCTTTTGTGATTGAGGCGAGCTTTGCAGCGGCTTCGAGCGCCGCCTGGATGATCGGGGTGTAGCCAGTGCAGCGGCAGATATGCCCGCTCAGGAGATCCCGGATCTGCGCCTCGGTCGGCACGGGATTCTTGGCCAGATAGTGGTCGAGCGACATCAGGATGCCGGCGGTGCAGAAGCCGCACTGCAGCGCGTGGTTGCGGCGGAAAGCTTGTTGCAACACGCCGAGCCGGTCAGCCGACGGCGCGAGCCCCTCGACCGTCTCGATCTCGCATCCCTCGACCTGCGCCGCAAGCGTGAGGCAGGACCGGGTCAGCATGCCATCGACGACCACGGTGCAGGCGCCGCAGACGCCGTGCTCGCAGCCGACATGGGTGCCGGTCGCGCCCAGCTGATGACGCAGGAAATCCGAGAGCAGCATGCGCGGCTCTGCCTCACCCTCGACGGGCTTGCCATTGAGCGTAAGTCGGACGGCATGGCGGGCATCCGCCGCGAGACGGGTCATTGCTGCACCTCGCCGATCAGGTCGCGGCCGATCATGCGCACGAGGTCGCGGCGGTAGCGCGCGGTGGCGTGAACGTCGTCGCGAGCACCGAGTTCGTAGGCGAAGCCGTTGAGGGCGTCGTCGAGCGCAGTCCCCTCGAGCCGCGGCCAATCGCGCGCCGTCGGGACGTCGGCAACGCCGCCGACGGCGAGGCGCACGCCGGTCGGCGTCGTCATCGCGGCGCAGGCGACGATGGCGAAATCGCCGTGCCGGCGCGCGACCTCGCGGAAGGCGAAGCGCGATCCCTTGATGACCGGAACCGAAATGCCCTCGATCAATTCGTCGTCGGCGCGCGCGGTGAGCATCGTGCCGGCAAAGAAGTCCTTCGCCGCGATGTGGCGTCGTCGCTTGCCGTTGCGCAACATCACCTCGCCGCCGAGCGCTAACAGCGAGAGCGGCATCTCGGCGCTGGGATCGGCGTGCGCGAGCGAACCGCAGATCGTGCCGCGGCTGCGGGTCTGCATGTGCCCGACCCAAGGCAACGCCAGCGCGACCAGCGGCAGCGCCTCGGCGAGGTCAGGCCATGCCAGGAGATCCGCCTGGCGCACCCCGGCGCCAATGACGACAGCGTTCTTCTGCCGCTCGATCTTGCGGAGCTCCTTGAGGCGCATGATGTCGATCAGCAGCTTAGGTTTTGCAAGCCGCATGTTGAGCATCGCCATCAGCGACTGGCCGCCCGCGAGCACGCGCGCGTCGCCGCCTCGCTGCGTAAGACCGTCGAGCACGTCCCCGACGGTTTCGGCACGAAGATAATCGAATGCGGGCGGCTTCATCGACGCCCCCCGAACAAGCTCGCGACCTTCGCCAGCAGCGCGAACATTGAGAAGCCGCCGCCGGACGCACCCCCGCCGCCGGCCTTGCGGGCCAGTGCGGTGAAGAACTGGCCGATGATGACACGCGTCGCGCCATCGAGCAGACGGCCGCCGATGCTCGCGACCTTGCCGCCGATGGCGGCATCATAGCTGTAGGTCAGGTTAGTCCCGCCCTCGCCGTCGGGTGCAAGCGTGATGCGTCCCTCGGCATTGCCGAAGCCGAGCGCGCCGGTGGCGCCGCCGCGCAGGGTAACCGCACGCGGCGGATCGAGATCGAACAATTCGACGTCGGCGCGATAGCGTCCGGAGACGGGGCCGATGCCGAGCGTGACGTCGGCGCGGAAATGTGTGTCGGTGATCTTGTCGACGCGCTGGCAGCCGGGAATGACGGATTGCAGCGTGTTGGGATCGAGCAGCATGGCCCAGACCTGCTCCGGCGCGCCCTTCACCGAAGCCTGCCCCTCGCCGCGTAGCCGCCGGTCACCTTCGCGCGCAGCCGCCGCGGTCGAGCCACCTGCGGGCGGCGGTGGCTCGGCGCCGCGCACCAGCTCCGCAAGGCGCGCCGGCACCAGCGGCAAGGTGACGTCGGCAACGCCAAGCGCGTCCGCGACCGCATTGGCGATGCAAACCGGCGTCGACATGCAATTGCCCTCGCCGACCCCCTTGGCACCGAGCGGCGTGAACGGCGACGGCGTCTCCATGTGGATGATCTCGGGCTCCGGCACCTCGGTCGTCGTCGGCAGCAGATAGTCGGCGAGCGTTCCCGTGAGGAAGCTGCCGTCATCGGCGTAGGCATATTCCTCGTAGAGCGCGGCGCCGAGCGCCTGCGCAAAGCCGCCACGGATCTGGCCGTTGACCATGCCCGGATGCAAAATGGTGCCGCAATCGTGCATGGTGACGTAACGATCGATCCGCGTCTCAAGCGTGGTGCGGTCGATCTCGAGCCCGCAGAAGTCGAAAATAAAGCCGTGGCAGAGGGAGGAGTTTATGCGGTCGTCCGCGTCGGGCGGCGTCAGTTCCGGCGGCGTCCAGAACACGGTCTCGCGGATGGTCTGGTCGGCATCGTCAGGCAGAGAGCCCGGTGACCAGTGGCTGAGCGCTGCGACGCGCGAGAACGCGATCCGGTTCTCCGGATTGTGCCTTGAGGCAACAAATCCCTTCGCAAAGACGATGTCGGTAGCCTCAACGTTCAGCTGGCTCGCGGCGATGCGAGCAAGACGGCCGGCGACGCGTTCAGCCGCGAGCTTCGCCGTGCCCGCCACCGCCGCGGCAAAGCGGCTTGCGTAATTCCCTGATGCGATTGACCAGGCGTCCTTGGCGGTGTCGATCTCGGTGTTGACCCGGATGTCCGTTGGCTGGAGGCCGAAGACGTCGGCAACGACCTGCGACAGCACCGTGCGATGGCCCTGCCCCTGCGGCACGGAGGCGACGTGGACGGTGACGCTGCCGACCGGATCGAGGCCGACGGTGGCTGTCGCCTGCGCGCCGTTCTTCGGACCCGCCTTGCGGCGCTCGGCCGCCGTCAGCACGGTGGTGATGTAGCCCATATTGGAGACGCTGGGCTCGACCACGGCCGCAAAGCCGATACCGTAGAGACGTCCCTGCGCGCGTGCTTCGTCACGCCGTGCCTTCAGTTCGGCGAGCCTGCCTTGCTCGACCGCGCGCGCGACGGCTTCGTGGTAATTGCCGGAATCCAGCAAGGCGCCGGTCGCTGTGCGATGGGGAAACGCGCCAGCGTCGATCAGATTGCGCTTGATCACGGCGAGCGGATCGAGACCGAGGTTGATTGCGATCCTCTGAACCAACCGCTCCAGCGCGAAATAGACCTGCGGTCCGCCAAAGCCGCGGTTGAGCCCCGTCGGCGTCTTGTTGGTGACGACGACGCGGTTGCGGATCCTGACGTGACCGATGTCGTAGGCGCCGGTCATATTGCCGTGCATGCGATAGAGCGTCGCCGGCTCGGGTGCGCGCAGATGCGCGCCGCAATCTTCGACCTGATCCCAATCGAGCGCGAGGATCTTTCCGTCGGCCGCGACAGCCGCCGCCAAAGTCGTCGCACGGTTGGTCGCCGACACCGATGCGGTGAGATGTTCGAGCCGGTCCTCGATCCATTTGACCGGCCGTCCCGTAATGCGCGCGGCCGCCGCGATCAGCACGATGTACGGAAACACACCTTGCTTGACACCAAAGCTGCCCCCGGACTCGGGCGGCGTGCGCAGCCGCAACCGGTTGCCCGGCACTTTCAGGGCGCGTGCAATGACCGTGTGGATGCTGAACGGGCCCTGGAAGTTGGCGAGGACCTCGAAGGCATCCTCGCCGGCATCGTGCGAGGCGACGACGCCATAGGTCTCGATCGGCGTACAGGAGTTGCGGGGATATTTGACATCGATGACGAAGCGATGCGGCGCATCGGCAAAGGCCTTTTCAGGATCGCCGTAGCGGAAGGCGCGTTCGCTGGCGAGATTGCCGGGAAAGCCGTCATGCAGCACCGGCGCGCCGGGTGCAATCGCGCCAAGCGGATCGACCACGGCGCCGCGCGGGCGATATTCGACGTTGATGAGTTCCGCCCCATCCTCGGCGCGCGCGCGGTCGGTCGCAACGACCACGGCCACGGGCTCGCCGACATAGCGGACGCGGTCCATTGCTATGGGCCAGCATTCGACCGGCGCCTTCACGCCGACGACCAGGGTTGTCGTGACCGCCTTGACGTCCTCGCCAGTCAGGACCGCAGTAACGCCTGGCAGGCGCTTCGCGGCTTCAGCGTCGATGGAGAGAATATCGGCGTGCGCGTGCGGCGAGCGCAGGATGGTCGCATGCAGCGTGCCGGGCGCAACGCCGAGATCGTCGATGAAGCGGCCGCGGCCAGAGAGCAGCGCGGCGTCCTCGATGCGCGCGATCGACCGCCCGACCCACGGCCTGTCATCACTCTGATCGACTGAATTCGCGGATTGAACCGCAGCCTGCACCATGTCCCGACAAACCTCCCGACGCGCTCTTTGACGCGACGGTGACAGATGTCAGGACTGGGGATGCGCGAGCCATACCGCCCGTTCTCACGAATTACCAAATCGTCTCATTCGAGCGCGTGCGGCGCAATATCAACCCGCAAGACTCAACCGGCGAGACGCGAGACGTTGCGAAACTCGCGCGGGCTGACGCCGGCATGATCGCGGAAGAAGCGCGTGAAATGCGCGGGCTCCGGAAAGCCAAACCGCTCGCTGAGCTCGCCGAGCGGCGTATCCTCCCGCATCACAGCATCGAGGGCGCGCTCGATGCGGACGACATTGAGATAAAGCTTTGGCGAGACGCCGAGCGATGTCTCGAACAGGCGAAAGAACTGCGCACGCGACAGGCCGGCGCCCTTCACGAACTGTTCGACATTGGCGTAAGAGTCTCGCACCCGCATCGCATCCATCGCGCGGCGGATGCGCCAGTCGCAACTCACCGCGCTCATTCCGCGGATCGAGGTCGGAAAGCTGCGCCACGGCGTGAAGCGCTCGATCACCGCGATCATCAGGTCGGACAGCGTCTGTTCGTGGGTCCGCACCGCATCCGGATTCGCCATCATTTCGGCCGCCAGATGCAGAGTGAGTTGACGAATGCGCGGCGACACCTCGCCCGACGGACGCTCGAAAAAGCCCGGCGCACCACTTGCGGCCCAGCCGGGACGGAACTCCTTCAGCCATTCCGGCTCGATATAGAGCGCCATGATCAGCGTACGTGGGCGGTTGACCTCATGCACATAGGCGTGCGGCTTCCAGCCGTCGACCAGCACCGCGGCGGTGTCGGTGAGCGGCGTCACCTGGTCGCCGACCATGAACTGGGTGTCGGCCCCTTCGACCTTGAGCAGGACGTGGCAGTGATGATGGGCGTGACGGACCAGCGAACGATCCATGTCGAGCAGAGCGACCCTGCCGAAAGCGCCATGGGCAATGCGCAGGGCCGTCGACATCAGTTCCGTCCTCCCGGCATTGTGCCGTAAAATGGTTGTTTTGTTGCAGCAATATATGCAGCACCAGCTACATATTCCAACCGCGCAAACCGGCGCAAGTCTCGATCGGTCGGTACCCCGCTCATGCCCGCGCCTCCGCAAGCAGCCGCGCGACCGCGGCGCTCGGGTCGGCCTGCAAGGCGGTGGCGAGATCGACCTCCTCCTCGCCCTTGACGCGAATACGCTTGAAGGCGAACTCAGGCGCGCTGACCGGCACGGTCGCATCGAGACCCATCTTGGCGCTGATGCCGTTGTCTGTGGTCGGATCGAGCTTCGAGCCGAGCGCGCCTGAGATGACCATGAGATCGCGATCGGCCTGGAACCGCGTCGCCACCGCCCATTCGATCTCGTCGGACGAGGAAACGTCGACGTCCTTGTCCACCACGACAACCTGCTTGATGTCGTAATGCGCGCCGAAGGCGCACATCATGATGTTCGTCGGCTCGCCGTCATTGGTCTTGTCGATCTTGATCGCGAGATGGTAGCGGCAAGTGCCGCCGCGCGTCAGGCGCACATCGAGCACGTTGGGAAAGCTGCGGCGCAGATGCTGAAGCAAAGTCGCCTCGCGCGGCACGCCGCCGAGGATCAAATGCTCGAAGCCGCCGCCGACGATGGTGTGAAATATCGGCTTGGCGCGATGGGTGATCGCATCGACCTCGATCACCTCGCGATTTGCGCGCGGGCCGTAATATTGAGGGAACTCGCCGAACGGACCTTCCGGCTCGCGCACGCCCTGAAGTATGCGCCCTTCGATCACGATCTCCGCATGCGCGGGCACGCGAACCGAATTGGTACGGCACCTGACGACGTCCACAGGCGCGCCGAGCAGCGCGCCGGCGATCGCCATTTCGTCCTCGTCGAGCCCGGCAATCGCCTGCGAGGCCAACATCAGCGCCGGATGCGCGCCGATGACGATCGCAATCTCCAGCGGCTGGCCCATCTCCCCCGCGAGACGATAATAAGAGAAGGTGTGCCGCGGCAGCAGCAGCACCCCGATACGATTCCTGCCAGAGATCTGGCAGCGGTGGATCGAGACGTTCTGCACGCCGGTCTCGGGATTGCGCGCAATCAGCAGGCCGGCCGTAATGTAGGGGCCGCTGTCCCGCTCATTGTGCTTGGGCACGGGAAGCTGGCGCAGCAGGTCGACGTTCTCATGGACAATTTCCTGCACCGGACCGCTCGCGACCTCGTGCGTCGGCAGCGGATGGCTCGCGGCGGCAAGGAACCGCGGCAGCAGCTGGTCTTCGGTCACGCCAATGGAATCGGCGACCCAGTCGCGGCCGGCAAAGAGGTTGGCGACGACGGGAATCTCGTGTCCGTCGGGACGCGGAAACAGCACGGCACTGTCGCGCTCGAGCCGCTTGGCAATGGCAGCGAGTTCGTCGGTCAGCGCAACGCCCTCCCGCGCAATGGCGAGCTTGCCGCGTTCGGCGAGGAACGCGAGCCAGGCACGCAGATCGGCGGGTGCGTTTGCGCCTTTCCTCGCTACATTTTCCATTCGCATATACGGGTCTTTCCTTGAGGTCTTCGGATCAGGGCGCGATCTTGCGCAGCGGCGGCGAGCGACGCTTGAGCGCCTCGTCCTCGCCCCAGCGGCGCACGACGCCGATATCGATGTCGAAAAGGTCAAGCACGCGGCCGACGGTGTGCTCGACCATATCGTCGAGGTTCTCGGGCCTGGCGTAGAAAGCGGGCATCGGCGGCGCGATGATCGCGCCCATCTCCGACAGGGCCGTCATCGTTCGGAGATGTCCGGTATGCAGCGGGGTTTCGCGCACCATCAGCACCAGGCGGCGGCGCTCCTTCAGCACGACATCCGCGGCGCGAGTGAGCAGCGTCGTGGTGACGCCGGAGGCGATCTCGGACATCGAGCGCATCGAGCACGGCGCCACGATCATGCCCGCAGTGCGGAATGAGCCGCTTGAGATCGCCGAGGCCATGTCGTTGATCGTATGGCAGACATTGGCGAGTTCCTTCACCTCCGCGATCTTCAGGTCGGTCTCATAGGCGAAGGTCAGCTCGGCCGTCTTCGACATCACCAGATGGGTCTCGACGCCGGCATTGCGAAGGAGCTGGAGCAGGCGCACGCCATAGATGACGCCAGAGGCGCCCGAGATGCCAATGATCATCCGCTTGGGTGCCGCGTCCTGCATATGTCTGATTTTGCTCCTTGGGCACGCGCCCTCGCGCCACGAGACTAGGCAATCGCATCCATCACCACAAATAATGATTGATTATACAACTCATCACCTTGAATGATGGATAGCGAGTGTGGTCGGCAAACGAAGGACGGGTCCGTGGAACTCAGGCAGATGCAATATTTCCTGTGCCTCGCCGAGGAGAAGAACGTCACCCGCGCCGCGCGCCAGCTCAACATCGTGCAGCCGGCACTGAGCATGCAGATCGGCAAACTCGAGGCCGAGCTTGGCCAAAAACTCTTCGACCGCAGCGTCCACGGCATGACGCTGACCAGTGCCGGCGAAGCTCTGGTGCGACTTACCGCGCCGATCGTGCGCGACGCCGAATATGCGCGGCAAGAGATGGCGCAGCTCGGCGGCCGCATTTCGGGCCGCGTCTCGGTCGGCCTCATCACCTCGGTCGCACAGAGCACGATGGCGAGCGCGTCGGCGACGGTAGCCAGCCGCTATCCCGAGATCACGCTGTCGGCCTGCGAGGGCTACACCGAAACGCTGGTCGAATGGGTCAACACCGGCCAGCTCGACTTCGCGCTCATCAACGTGCCGCGCCGGAAGACGCCGCTGACCGCACACCATGTCATGGACGAAGAGATGGTGTTCGCCTGCCGCAGGGGCAGCCCGATCAGGCCGCCGGCAAAGCTGCGGTTCGACCACATCGCAAACGTCGACCTCGTTCTGCCGTCGAAGCGCCACGGCTTGCGGCTGATTCTCGACGAGCACGCCGCCGCCGTCGGTATCGACTTGCGCCCACGGCTCGAGCTCGACACGCTTCCTGCCCTCTGCGACGTGATCGCGACCACCGATTTTGCAACGGTGCTGCCAACCATTGCGCTCCGGCAATCGCTCGCGAACGGCGCCATCCGGGCGCATCGCTTCGACGAGCAGCGGATAGTGCGTTCGATTGCCTGGGTCCATCATCCGCGGCGGACCGTGTCGGTTGCAGCCAAGGCCGTGCTCGACATCATCAGCCTCGATCTCGAGCAGGCTGCGGCCGTGGCGAGAGAGTTCGTGGAGCCCTCCTCCCGCGGCGCAACTTCATCGCTCCGCAAAGCACGCAAGAGGTCGCGGCGGAAAGCGATCTCCTGAACGCAGAAGTTCTGCTCGGGCAAGCTGTCGCGCCCATCGCAGAATGAGACGGGTTGGTAAGTTTTGAGACGCGCGGGCATGACGATCGCCGCGGCGTGCTGGTTACGGTCCGGGCACAGAAAACGCGGCCTTGCTTCATCCCGACTCTTGTCCCGGAAGATCACAGGGCTCGCATCAAGACAGTTTGGGGGAGTCTGTCCGAGATGGCACGGTTTGGTCGCAGCAAGAACACGGACACCACGGCGCGGCACGATGACGGTCTTTATCCTGATCGCAGGTCGCTGCTCGCGCTCGGCGGCGGCGCCCTGCTCGCGGCCGCAGGAATGCAGGCTGCGAACGCGCAAGACTATCCCGCTCGCCCTGTTCAGGTGCTCGTGCCTTTTGCCGGCGGCAGCGCCAGCGATGTGATCACGCGCATCCTGCTCAACCGCATGTCCACATCGCTCGGCCAGGCCTTCGTGGTCGACAACCGCCCCGGCGCTGGCGGCAATATCGGCACTGCCGCCGCAGCACACGCGGCCCCCGACGGTTATACGCTGCTGATGAGTACCTCGGGGCCGCTGGCCGCCAATAAGTCGCTCTACAAGGATCTTCCCTACGATCCGCTGAAGGATCTCGCCCCGATCGGCCTGTTTGCGACGCTGCCGAATGTCATCGTGATCAACTCGAAACTGCCGCCGAAATCGCTGGCCGAGTTGATCGACTACGCCAAGGCGCATCCGCGAGAGCTGAACTACGGGACGGTCGGTGTAGGCTCCTCGCAGCATCTGTCGGCCGCCTACTTCGAGCAGCTCACGGGCGCAGAACTGACGCATGTGCCCTACCGCAACATCGCCGCCTACACGCCGGACTTCATCGCCGGTCAGGTCCCGCTCGGCTTCCAGCTCCTGCCGAACGTCCTCGGTCTGATCAGGAGCGGCGATGCGCGTCCGCTCGCGGTTGCCAACGACAAGCGCATGACGGCCCTGCCGGATGTGCCGACCGCGGCCGAGGCCGGCCTGACGAATTACGAGAGTGCGGCCTGGCTCGCGCTCCTTGCGCCGGCGAATACCGAGAAAGCCGTCGTCGACAAGCTCTATAAAGCGATGGTCGAAGCCGTGAACGATCCGAAGGTGCGCGCCCTCTTCGTCGAACAGGGCGCCGAGCCGCTGGTCATGGACCCGCAAGGCCTGAAGGATTTTATGACCTCGGAAGCCGCGAAATGGGCGAGGATCATCAAAACGATCGGCATCGCGCCGATGTGACTCCGAGCCTTGGCCTCTCGTGGCTCCGGCCGTCCCGCACGCAATAATGCGCCACAATACTCTGCCCGCGAAAGCACGTGGACTTCACGCACCGATCGAGCTTACGTGGAGGCCACACTACTCCCACTCAATCGTCCCAGGCGGCTTGCTCGTCACATCGTACACCACCCTATTCACGCCCTTCACCTCATTGATGATGCGCGTGGCGGTCTCGCCGAGAAACTTCATGTCGAACTGATAGAAGTCCGCGGTCATGCCGTCGGTCGAGGTGACGGCGCGCAGGCCCACGACGAAGTCGTAAGTGCGGCCGTCGCCCATGACGCCGACCGTCTTCACCGGCAGCAGCACGGCAAACGCCTGCCAGATGTCGTCGTAGAGGCCGTGCTTGCGGATCTGGTCGATGTAGACGGCATCGGCCTTGCGCAGGATGTCGAGCTTGTCGCGCGTGATCTCGCCGGGGCAGCGGATGGCGAGGCCGGGACCCGGGAACGGGTGGCGGCCGACGAAGATTTCGGGCAGGCCGAGTTCGCGCCCCAACTTGCGGACCTCGTCCTTGAACAGCTCGCGCAAGGGCTCGACGAGCTTCATGTTCATGCGCTCGGGCAGACCGCCGACATTGTGGTGCGACTTGATGGTGACTGAAGGTCCGCCGGTGAAGGAGACGCTCTCGATCACGTCGGGGTAGAGCGTGCCTTGCGCGAGGAAGTCGGCGCCGCCGATCTTCTTGGCCTCGGCCTCGAACACCTCGATGAAGAGGCGGCCGATGGTCTTGCGCTTGGTTTCGGGATCGGTGACGCCTTCGAGCTCGCCGAGGAACTGCTTCGACGCATCCACGTGCACGAGCGGGATGTTGTAGTGGTGGCGGAACAGGTCGACGACCGTCTTGGCCTCATCCAGACGCAGCATGCCGTGATCGACGAACACGCAGGTGAGCTGGTCCCCGATGGCTTCATGGATCAAGACGGCCGCGACCGCTGAATCGACACCGCCGGAGAGGCCGCAGAGCACCTTGCCCTTGCCGACCTGGGCGCGGATCTTGGCGATCTCCTCCTCGCGGAAGGCGCGCATGGTCCAGTCGCCGGAGAGGCCTGCGATCTTGCGGACGAAATTGCGGATCAGTTTGGCGCCGTCGGGCGTGTGCACCACTTCGGGGTGGAACATCAGGCCGTAATATTTGCGCGTCTCGTCCTGGATGATCGCGAACGGCGCGTTCGGCGAGGTGCCGGCGACGGAGAAGCCCGGCGGCATCTTCGTGATGCGGTCGCCATGGCTCATCCAAACCTGGTTCTTGCCGCCCGGCGACCAGACATCCTCGAACAGCTTGCTCGGCGCCTTGACCTCGACATCGGCACGGCCGAATTCGCGGTGATGGCCGCCCTCGACGGTGCCCCTAACTGCTCCGCCATGGTCATCTGGCCGTAGCAGATGCCCAGCACCGGCACGCCGGAGGCGAAGATCAATTGGGGCGCGCGGGGTGAGCCTTCCTCATGCACCGACTCCGGCCCGCCGGAGAGGATCACCGCTTTCGGCTTCATCTCCACAAAAGCCTGTTCGGCCTTGTTGAACGGGACGATCTCGCAATAGACGCCGTCCTCGCGCACCCGACGCGCGATCAGCTGCGTCACCTGGCTGCCGAAATCGACGATGAGAATCTTGTCATGCGCCGAGGCCACGGAGGGCGTCGACGCGGAGCGGTCGTGCTGTGCTGCTGTCATGGCAAGCAGATACGCGACGTGCGACCGGCCCGCAACCGCGCGGGCTGCGCACCCACATTCTTCTTTGGGCATGGACAAGCCGTAATAGGTAAGTATTATTGACCTAATATGCTCCGGATCACACAGGAGCCCAATCAGGGAGAACGTTCGTGCCACAGAACCACCCACCATCAACGCTCGCCGCGCTCGGCCGGACCTGGATCGAGGCCTGGAATGCCCGCGATCTCGAACGCGTGCTCACGCTCTACGACGAGGACGCCGTGATGACCTCGGACCGCATCCCCATGATGGGGTTCGATGCCAGCGGCACCGTGCGCGGCAAGGACGCGCTGCGGGCCTATTGGGGCAAGGCGCTCGGGCTGATCCCGAACCTGCATTTTACGGTGATCGATCTGTTCGTCAGCCCGGACAGCGTGGTCGTGTTCTACGAGAACGAGCGCGGCAAGCGGATCTGCGAATATCTGCGGGTGAACGAGGCCGGGCTGATCGTGCAGGGCTCGGCGAACCATCTGCCGCATTGACCTCTCCTCGTCATTACGAGGAGCCCTTGCGGCGAAGCAATCCAGACCGTCACCACGGATGCATTACTGGATTGCTTCGCTTCGCTCGCAATGACGGCGACTGCGGCGCTCGCATCCGATAACAAGGGCTCCGCCGGCACCAAGACAGGACACTCCCCATGAAACTTCCCGCCTCCCCCTTCACCGTCACCGATTGGAGCAAGGTCGAGCCGACCACCCATCCCGGCGAGACCGGCGAGGCCAAATGGCGCACGCTCAACATCGGCGATCTCCGGGTGCGGATGGTCGAGTATTCGCCAGGCTATCTCGCCGACCATTGGTGCGACCGCGGCCACGTGATCTTCGTCGTGAAGGGCGAGCTCGACAGCGAGCTGCGCGACGGGCGCAAGTGCAAGCTGACGGCGGGGATGAGCTACCAGGTCTCGGACTTCGGCGACGCCGCGCACCGGTCCTCGACGGCGTCGGGCGCCACGCTTTTCATCGTGGATTGAGACACGGGCCGGTTTCATTTGCATCGCAAAATAGCAAAGCCACGCGACATGCCGGGGCGCGGGTGGTGCCTTGAAGTAGCCCAAAATCTCGCTATAATGTGATCATCGATACTTGGCCGAACGACTGGGCCGCTTCCCTTCGTTGCAGACGGGCGCGCACGCTTCAGATGACTTCTCCAAACATCGACTGAACAGGATCATGGGCGCAGTGACGCGTTCCGGTCCGCGTGCGTACCATCTCTAACAAAGGAAATTCCCATGGCTATGGGCACCGTGAAGTGGTTCAACACCCAAAAGGGTTATGGTTTCATCCAGCCGGACGACGGCCAGAAGGACGTGTTCGTCCACATCAGCGCTGTCGAGCGCGCCGGCCTTTCGACCCTCAACGAGGGCCAGAAGGTCTCGTTCGACATCGTCGCCGACCGCCGCAGCGGCAAGTCGTCGGCTGACAATCTCCGCGTCGGCTAACGCCCGCGCACCGTTCTGACGGCGAACGTACCGGCAGAGCGCTAGAGTTAGAAGGCCCCGCGACCGGGATCCGGTTTGCGGGGCTTTTGTTTTGCCGCGTCATTCCGGGGCTCGCCCTGCGGGTGCCGCGGAATGACGGCGTGGATCAGCCCGTCTTCTTCAACACCGACACGAAAAACCCGTCCGTCCCGGTCCGCCGCGGCGTCATCAGCCAGCCCTCCGGCGACTGCAGCGCGGCGTCCGCGAACGCTTCCGCCTTGTCCCAGAGCACGCTGGCGGTCTGCTCAGGCGGAACGACCGCGAAGCCGGGATGCCGCGCGACGAATGCGCGCACCTGCTCGCCATTTTCTTCAGAAAGCACCGAGCAGGTGATGTAGGCGATGCGGCCGCCGGCCTTGACCAGCGGCACGGCGCGATCCAGCACCGCGGCCTGGTCGCGCAGGCGGATCTCAAGCGCGCCCGGCCGCATGCGCCATTTGGCGTCGGGATTGCGGCGCCAGGTCCCGGTTCCGGTGCAGGGCGCGTCGATGACGACGAGGTCGGCGGTGCCGCTGATGTCAGCCAGCGGATCGGACTCGCCCTTGGGCGTGCGGATATCGGCGTTGTGGACGCCGGCGCGCGACAGCCGCTCGTGGATCGGCGCGAGCTGGCGCTTGTCGCTGTCAGTCGCGATCAAGCGGCCCTTGCCCTGCATCATCGCGGCCAGTGCGAGCGTCTTGCCGCCGGCGCCCGCACAGAGATCGATCACCTGCTCGCCGGGCTTTGCCGCGGTGAGCTGGGCCGCAAGCTGCGATCCTTCATCCTGCACTTCAACGGCGCCCTTGATGAAATCCTCTTCCGACTGGATGCCGGGGTTGCGCGCATCGGCCGAAAGCTCGATGCGCAGGCCGTTTGCCGACCAGGGCGTCGGTTTCGCATGAAGATGAGCAAGCCCGCGCAGCACCTTGTCGCGGTTGGACTTTAGCGTGTTGACGCGCAGGTCGAGCGGCGCCCGGCTCGCCATCGCGACGGCTTCGGCAACGCGGTCCTCGCCGAACGCTTTTGCCAGATGAGAATCGAGCCATTCGGGGTAGTCGCCGGCGATCGCGGCCGGGGCATCCTTCAGGGAGCGCGACGCCAGTGCCGCCTGTTCGGCGTCGGTCAGCGGCGCCGGCGCGAACCGGCTGCCGTCGAACAAGGCGGCCATGGTGGCCGCATCCATGTTACGTTCGAGCCGGAGCATGCCGATCAGCCGCGCCCGCGCGGTATCAGCATCCATCAGCCAGGCGCTCGAGCGCATAGCGCCGCAGCACGTCCCAGACGAGGCCGGCGATCGCGGCGCGGTCGCCCGAGCCGGCGAAGCGGTGCGCGGTGCCCCACTCCTTCAGCCCCTTGGCCGCGGGCACGCGGTCTTTCTCGATGGTGTCGATCAGTTCGATGGCTGCGGACAGCCGGGCAGCGGGAGTCATTTTATTCTTTCAGATTGGATCGGGCGCCCAAGCGCCTAGATCAACAACAGCATTTTCAGCGCGAAGTAGATCCACATCGCCAGCAGCACGAGCACGCCGGCGAGCCAGACCGTCGAACGCGGACCGGACTTGTCGGAGGAAGCGAGGATTCCGGCATGGGCAAACCGCGTCACCACGAACACCCAGGACATCAGCACGATGAAGAGATCGGCATGGCGGAGCGGCAATGCCAGTGCGATCAGGGCGTAGAACAGCAGCGGCAGCTCGAACTCGCCAAGCGCAATGTCGGGGCTCCTGGCCTCGCCCGAGACCGATGCCTTGCGCCGCCCGAAGACCACGCCGATCAGCAGTGCGAAGGTGAGACCAACCTGCACGAAGACAGGCAGCAGAACCATTTGAATGGACATCGGAACTTTCCCGTAAGGCGGACCACCGCGGACCGTCATTAGCCGCGACCAGAGGCGCTGACAATCAACCAGTTGAACCCGAGTTCCCGCGGCCGCGACCAAATGGCGACCGTCAAAGCGATTTTGGGCCCTGCGGCCTGTCGAGATGCTCCATGAACACCCTGTCCAGCCTGATCAGCCCTTTGACCGAATCCGCGGAGGGCCGGCTCGGCATCCTGATGTCGGCGCTATCAGGCATCGCTGCAGCGCTTGCCGTGGCGCTGGCAATGACAGTGTATTTCCGCCTGAGCTACCGGACCTGGCGCGACGTCGTCAGGCACGGCCTCGCCGTGCTCGCTGCGATTGTCCTGTTCGCCTTTGCCGCCTACGACATGCGCCATGCCGCGCTCGCCTATCTCGGCCTCAACCCGTCCAGGCCCGCCGTCGAGTTCGAGATCCGCATGCCCAGGGAGACGCTGACGGCGGTGTCAGATGCCCAGATCGAGCTGCACACCGACCGCAACCAGATACTGGCGCTGGTCGACGGCGTGCGCGAGCTCGGCGACGGCCGTGCGCTGCTGCGGGGCGCGGTGGTGCTCAACCATCGCACCGCGGACCGGGTGCTGGCCGTCAACCTACCCGGCAAGGGCACCTTCGAGTTCCGCCTCCGCCTGCCAGCCGAGCCGCACCGCTCCGAGGACTTCAGCCCGTGGCATCTCGCCGACCGCGTCGCCTCGCCGTTGGCGGGCGCAGTTGCCCCGCAGGACGCCTACACGATCCGCTATCGCGTGCTTTAAACTTTGTTCATTGCGATGCATGCCCGCACCGTCATCGTTCCGACGCGCGACCCCGGCTAAGCTGACCGCATGTCCGAATTTCGCCTGACGCAGATTTCCGACACTCATCTCGGCCGGCGCTTCCCCGGCCTGATCGCCAACTTCCACCGTGTCAGCGAGCACATCGACGCTGACAGGCCCGATCTCGTCGTCAACACCGGCGACGTTTCGTTCGACGGGCCGACCAGCCGCGACGATGTCGCATTCGCCAAGGGCCTGCACGACGCCCTGCCCGTCGCCTGCCGCTACATTCCCGGCAATCACGACATCGGCGACAATCCGACCGCAATCGGGCCGGCCCCCAAGCCGCCGGTCACCGAAGCGCACCGCCAGCAGTTTCGCGACATCATCGGCGAAGACCATTGGTCGTTCGAGGAAGCGGGCTGGCACTTCATTGGCCTCAACACGCTGGTGATGAATGCGGGGCTGGCGTTCGAGGCCGAGCAGTTCGACTGGCTGTCCCGGGAGATCGCGCGGACCAACGGAAAGCCGGTCGCGCTGTTCCTGCACAAGCCGCTGTTCCTCAATTTGCCCGACGACCCCGAAACCACGGAGACCTCGATCCGCTATGTGCCGCAGCCGGCACGCGCGCGGCTGATCGGGATGTTCGCAGCCGTCGATCTGCGCCTGATCGCCAGCGGCCACGTGCACCAGCGGCGCGACTTCACTTTTCGCCACACCCGTCACATCTGGGCGCCGTCGGCCGGCTTCAGGATCAACGATGCCCGGCAGGACCGCATTGCGATCAAGGAAGTTGGCCTGGTCGAATACCGCTTCAAGCCCGACAGCTTCGAGGTCCGCCACGTCCGCGCCGCCGGACAGTTCGATGTCGATATCGAGGAGTTGTTCGCCCAGATGGGCGGCGAGCACTAACCGCGTTCGTCAGGCGACGCTCTTGAGATCCTGCTGGATCGCGGCGAGCAGGGATTGCAGCGCGTCGCTGTTGACCGGCTTTGCCTCAGCCTGCACGGACTGAACACTGGCTGGCGCGGCGGCCTTGACCGGACGTTTCGGAAATGGCGGCGGAGGCACCGGCATCACGGGCTGCGTGAGCGCGCCCTCGTCTTCGCTCAGCACAAATTTGCCGTGGATGACGTCGTCACGGCGGCCCATGACATACATCACCGCCCAATAGCCGGCAGCCAGAAGGATTACGCAGAAAATACCGATCTCTAACATCGCAGCACCTGAAATATGCGCGATGATTCAATGCCTTCGTTCTGGCGTCAATGAACCGAGGGTCACACCTGCGGGTTTTTACGGGCAGGTGTGGCCGATCGGTGACTCTTTATTAACCACTTCCGTCCAGGGAGTGGCCAAATTGCAACCAGGCTTGCAGCCGAACCTCGGCAGCTAAGCCTTGTCCGGCCCGACCCGCACCAGCTGCTTGCCGAAATTGGCGCCCTTCAGGAGCCCGATGAAGGCGCCGGGCGCACTGTCCAGGCCCTCGGTGACGAACTCCTTGTACTTGACCTTGCCGTCGCGGACCCAGCCCGACATGTCGCGCAGGAAGTCGCCATGGCGCGAGGCGAAGTCGGAGACGATGAAGCCGCGGAAGTTCAACCGCTTGGTCAGGATGTTGCGCATCATCGCGCCGGCCCATTTCGGCGGCTTGGACTCGGTGTCGTTGTAATGGGCGATCAGGCCGCACACCGGAATGCGCGCGAACGGATTGAGCAGCGGGAACACCGCCTCGAACACCGCACCGCCGACATTCTCGAAATAGACGTCGATGCCTTCCGGGCAGGCGTCCTTCAGCTTCGCGGCGAGATCGGGATCGCGATGGTCGAGGCAGGCGTCGAAGCCCAGCTCCTTCACCACATAGTCGCACTTGTCCTTGCCGCCGGCGATGCCGACCGCGCGTGCGCCCTTGATCTTCGCGATCTGGCCGACGGCCGAGCCGACCGCACCGGAGGCGCCGGCGACGACGACGGTCTCGCCGTCCTGCGGCTTGCCGATGTCGAGCAGGCCCGTATAGGCGGTCATGCCGGGCATGCCGAGCACGCCGATGGCCGTCGAGATCGGCGCGAGCTTCGGATCGACCTTGGCGAGCCCCTTGCCGTCCGAGATCGCGTGGGTCTGCCAGCCCGCGCGCGAGAGCACGATGTCGCCCTTGGAAAAGTTCGGATTGTTGGAGGCTGCGACTTCGCAGACCGTCCCGGCTTCCATCACACCGCCGACCGGCACCGGCGTCGCGTAGGACGGACCGTCGCTCATGCGCCCGCGCATGTACGGATCGAGCGACAGCCAGATCGTGCGCAGCAGGACTTCGCCCTGCCCCGGTGTCGGAACAGCGAATTCCTCGGTGCGGAAATCGGACGGCTTTGGTTCGCCGACGGGACGCGCGGCAAGAACGATGCGTTTTGCTTGGGACATGGGGCTTCCTCCGGATTGCTTTCGCCGCGGACGGAAGCGGAGGGAGGTCACCGCGTCAATACAAAAGCGTGGAGCCTACACACTGGCTGTCACCGCTCGACTTGATCGGGCGATCCAGTATTCCAGAGACAGTCGTGATTGAGCCGAGAAGCTGCGGCGTACTGGGTGCCCCGGTCAAGCCGGGGCACGACACCGTCGTTGAGGCAAGCGCTTCGAAACCATGTGCTCACGCGCAGCTGAGGGCGGTGTAACTAACCCCCGCCCGGATAATTCGGGCTCTCGCGCGTGATGGTCACGTCGTGGACGTGGCTTTCGCGCAGGCCGGCACCGGTGATGCGGACGAAGTTCGCCTTCTCGTGCAGCTCCTTCATGTCCTTTGCGCCGACATACCCCATCGCGGCGCGCAGGCCACCGGCGAGCTGGTGCATGACGTGACCGACCGCGCCCTTGTAGGGCACCTGGCCCTCGATGCCTTCAGGCACGAGCTTGAGCGTGTCCTTGATGTCCTGCTGGAAGTAGCGGTCGGCCGAGCCGCGCGCCATCGCGCCGACCGAGCCCATGCCGCGATACGCCTTGTAGGACCGGCCCTGCCACAGGAAGACTTCGCCGGGCGTCTCGTCGGTACCGGCAAGCAGGGAACCCACCATCGCGATGTCGGCGCCGGCGGCAAGCGCCTTGGCAAGGTCGCCGGAAAACTTGATGCCGCCGTCGGCGATGACGGGGATGTCGGACTTCTTCGCGGCTTCCACCGCATCCATGATCGCGGTGAGCTGGGGCACGCCGACGCCGGCGACGATGCGCGTGGTGCAGATCGAGCCGGGGCCGATGCCGACCTTGATGCAGTCCGCGCCCGCATCGATCAGCGCTTGCGCGCCCTCGGTGGTGGCGACGTTGCCGGCAACGACCTGCACCGAGTTGGACAGACGCTTGATGCGGTTCACCGCATGCAGCACGTGGCGGGAATGGCCGTGCGCGGTGTCGACGACGATGAGATCGACGCCGGCATCGATCAGCCGCTCGGTGCGCTCGAAGCCGGTGTCGCCGACGGTGGTGGCAGCGGCGACGCGCAGGCGGCCCTGCGCATCCTTGCAGGCGAGCGGATGAGCAACCGCCTTCTCCATGTCCTTCACCGTGACGAGGCCGACGCAGCGATACTGCTCGTCGACGACGAGCAGCTTCTCGATGCGATGCTGGTGCAGCATCCGCCGCGCCTCGTCCTGGCTGACGTTCTCGCGCACCGTGACGAGACCTTCATGCGTCATCAGCTCGGAGACTTTTTGCCTGCGGTCGGTGGCAAAGCGCACGTCGCGGTTAGTGAGAATGCCGACCAGCTTGCCGGGCGTATTCTTGCCGGCGCCGGTGACGACGGGAATGCCGGAGATGCCGTGGTCGCTCATCAGCTTGAGCGCGTCGTCGAGCGTGGCGTCGGGGCTGATGGTGAGCGGGTTCACCACCATGCCCGACTCGAAGCGCTTAACCTGCCGCACCTGGGCGGCCTGCCCTTCCGGATCGAAATTGCGGTGGATGACGCCGAGGCCGCCGGCCTGCGCCATGGCGATCGCCATGCGGGCTTCGGTAACCGTGTCCATGGCGGAGGCCATGATCGGAATGTTGAGCGGAATGACGCGGGTGACGCGGGAGCGGATGTCGACTTCGCCCGGCATGACGTCCGACAGGCCCGGCTTCAACAGCACGTCGTCGAACGTAAGGGCTTCGCGAATGCCTTGAAGTTGCACCGTGGCCATTTGCCAACTCCTTCCTGCGGCCCTGCCGCAAATAGCTATGGATGAGCGCCACCCTCGGCGTGCCTTGCAGCATCGCCGGAGAATCGGAGCCCATCGGTGGGGTTGACGCGGGTCGATAGCACGGCCGGATGACGAATCAAAGCAAATCGGCTCGCTGGCCAGCCATGCACAGGGTTTTTGAATAAATTCAGCGTGGATAGCCCATGCCCCGCCGTCATTCCGGGGCGCGACGAAGTCGCGAGCCCGGAATTCATTTCGCGGCGGCCCCTCTGTGGCCAGATGGATTGCGGGTCGGCGCCAAGGGATGCGCCAAGGGTCGCGCCGGGGAATGCCGAGTGAGGGTCACGCCGTTGTCATGCGGACTTAGGTGCTATGCGTTGATCTGCAATGGTCCCGGCCGACTCGTGATGGTAAGCCGCAACTCCACCACTCTTCTGATTTTCATTACCAATCCGTCATGGTCGACAAGCAACGCGTCATACCGCTGATCGTGGCCACCGCCCTGTTCATGGAGAACATGGATTCGACGGTGATCGCCACCTCGCTGCCGGCGATCGCCGCCGACATCGGCACCAGCCCGCTGACGCTGAAGCTCGCGATCACCTCTTACCTGCTGTCGCTGGCGGTGTTCATTCCAGCGAGCGGCTGGACCGCCGACCGGTTCGGCGCGCGGATGGTGTTCGCGATTGCGGTCGGCGTGTTCATGGTCGGCTCGGTCGGCTGTGCGCTCTCGAGCTCGGTCACCGATTTCGTGTTCGCGCGCATCCTCCAGGGCATGGGCGGGGCGATGATGACGCCGGTCGGGCGCCTCGTGCTGCTGCGCTCGGTCGACAAGAGCGCGCTGGTCAATGCCATGGCCTGGGTGACGGTGCCCGCGCTGATCGGTCCCGTGATCGGACCGCCGCTCGGCGGCTTCATCACCACCTACGCGTCGTGGCACTGGATCTTCCTGATCAACATCCCGATCGGGCTGCTCGGCATCTTCATGGCGCTGAAGTTCATCGATCCGATCAAGAGCGAGGAACGCGAGCCGTTCGATCTCTACGGCATGGTGCTCGCCGGGCTCGGGCTTGCCGGCATCGCGTTCGGGCTCTCGGTGGCCGGTCTCAACCTCTTGCCCTGGAGCACGGTCGCCGGCCTGGTTGCGGGAGGTTCGATCTCGATGACGCTCTACGTCATTCACGCGCGGCGGACGGGGTCGCCGGTCCTGGACTTCTCGCTGCTCAACCTGCCGACGCTGCGCGCGGCTGTGCTCGGCGGTTTCCTGTTCCGGCTCGGCATCGGCGCGCTGCCGTTTCTGCTGCCCCTTTTGATGCAGATCGGTTTTGGCCTGTCGCCATTTCATTCCGGCCTCGTCACCTTCGGCTCCTCGCTCGGCGCCATGGGCATGAAGACGTTGGCTGCGCGGATCATCCGCACTTTCGGCTTTCGCAACCTGATGACGGTCAATGCGATCGTCAGCGCGTTCTTCCTCGGTATCTGCGCGCTGTTCACGGTGACGACGCCGCTTCTGATCATCATGGTGATCCTGGTGGTCGGCGGCTTCTTCCGCTCGCTGGAGTTCACCGCGATCAACACGGTGGCCTATGCCGAGGTGGAGACCGCGCAGATGAGCCGCGCCACCACGCTGGTCAGCGTCAACCAGCAGCTCGCGGTCTCCGCGGGCGTCGCCGTCGGCGCGGCCTCGGTCGAGACGACGATGTGGCTCAGCCATGTCAGCGAGCTCAACGCCACCGTGTTCGCGCCGGCCTTCGTCGTCGTGGCGCTCACCTCGGCCGCCTCGGCCTTCTTCTTCTGGCAGATGCCCGCGGACGCCGGCCACGAGATCTCGGGCCGCAAGGTCGGGGACATTTCCAGCCGCAAGGGCGCGGACAAGAGTGCGGCCAAGGCGGCCGTCAAGGCGGCGACCGAGGATACCCAGGACGTGCGCGACCAGCGGCTGGGGTAGCGGCTGCCGCCATTTTGACGGCGGCCCTGCTCCCTAGAGCGGTTCACAGATTTATTGAATCGGAAGGGATTCCGGAGCTGGGGCGAATATGATTCAAGATGCTGGCTGGGCTGGAGGCCAGCATCCGATGGTCCGACCAATTTCCAACGATTTACGTAAGCGCGCGGTGTCCGCCGTTGCCAAAGGTGAGAGCTGCCGATCCGTGGCAGAACGGTTTGGCGTTGCGGTCTCGTCAGTTGTGAAGTGGTCGCAGCGTTATCGAACAACCGGCTCGGTAGCGCCTGGCAAGATGGGCGGTCACCGCAAACCTGTGCTTGATCCGCACCGCGCCTTCATCGTCGAGCGGATCACTCAGACGCCGCACCTGACGCTGCATGGTCTGAAGGCGGAACTGGCAGCCCGCGGGGTCAAGGTCTCGCACAACGCAGTCTGGCTGTTCCTGCGCCGGGAAGGGCTGCGCTTCAAAAAAAACACTGTTCGCCCTCGAACAGGCACGCGCAGACGTCTCTCGTAGGCGCCAGCGTTGGCGATCCTGGCAGGCCGGGCTCGATCCGGGCCGGCTCGTCTTCATCGATGAGACCTGGATCAAGACCAACATGGCCCCTTTGCGAGGCTGGGGACCCAAAGGGGCCCGCCTGCGCGGCTTCGCCCCGCACGGGCACTGGCGTACCCTCACATTCCTCGGCGCGCTCCGCCATGACCAACTCACGGCACCCTGCGTCTTCGACGGCCCGATCAACGCTGAATGCTTCCGCGGTTACGTGAAGCACATTCTCCTGCCGACCCTGCGCGAAGGCGACATCGTCATCCTCGACAATCTCGGAAGCCACAAGTCGAAAGCCGTCAGGCAGATGATCAAGGCGGCTGGCGCCAGGCTATGGTACCTACCGCCGTACTCGCCCGACCTCAACCCGATCGAACAGGCCTTCTCCAAGATCAAACACTGGATGCGGCAAGCTCAGAAGCGCACCATCGAGGACACTTGGCGCCACATCGGTCACCTCGTCCAGGACATCCAACCACGCGAATGCGCCAACTACTTTGCTAACGCCGGTTATGCTTCAATCAAAATGTGAAACGCTCTAGTCGACGAAGCCGACCTTGATGCGCCGGTTTTGACGTCCCTTGTTGTCGACCTTGAGAATGCGCACCGGCCGCGTTTGCGCGGTCGAACCGAGATGCGTTCCCCCACATGCCTGCCGGTCGAGATCTCCTATCTCGACAATGCGAACGTTGCCGTCCGCCTGACGCGGAGGCGACACACTCTTGCTGCGAAAGAGACCGGGAACGGAATTGGCTTCGTCCCAGCGCATCTGATATGTCCGGATCGGAAGATCCTGCCGGATAACGTCGTTGATCGGATCAGCCAGAGCGCGAAGCCTGTCCGCTTCCGAACCGGTCAGATCGAAGTCGATCCGGAACGTTCCGTCCGCCGAAAGCTGCGCGCCAGTGAGCAAGGCTCCGCCGAAGTTCTGAAACACCACACTGTTGGTGACATGGGCGAGCGTGTGCAACTCGCACATGAGGCGGCGAAAGGCTGCGTTCACCGAGACGTGGACGGGACCGGATATCTCGGCTTCGCCGTCGAATTCGTGCCACCAGCCCCGCTCGTCAGACTTCACGACGCGGATATCCGCTTCGCCCTTGCTCCATTGGATAGACGCCCTGTCGGGGAGTTGGCCTCCGCCTCCCGGGAATACGGGTGTTTGAGCAAGAAGCACCGCGCCAGGCCGGGTGTCGAGGACATCTGCCTCCAGTTCGAGCACCTGAGGAGCGCCCTGGCAAAGAAGATGCATGACGTTTCCTCTCGTTCCACCAAGCCTTTGCCGTCGCGTCCCCGGACGGCCGCCGGGTCTCAGCTGCCGCCGCGGAATCCCGTCGCGAGCACATAGCGCTCCGACGAATCCGCCCGGCTCGCGGCGGGCTTGACGTGGCGCACGGTCGCAAAGTCGCGCTTGAGCTGGGCGAGCAGCTCGGCGTCAGCGCCGCTCTGGAACGCCTTGGCCAGGAACGTCCCGCCGGGCTTGAGCACGTCGCAGGCGAACGCCGCGGCGGTCTCGATCAGGCCGACGATGCGGAGCTGGTCGGTCTTGCGGTGGCCGGTGGTGTTGGCGGCCATGTCGGACATCACGATGTCGGCGCCGCCGTCGAGCATGGCCTTGAGCTTGTCCGGCGCGTCATTGTCCATGAAATCGAGCTGTGCGAACTCGACGCCGGCAATCTCGGGGATTTCCAACAGATCGATGGCGACGACCTTGCCCTTGCCGTCGACCGAGCCGACGCGCTTGGCCGCGATCTGGCTCCAGCCGCCCGGCGCCGCGCCGAGGTCGACCACCGCCATGCCGGGCTTGAGCAGGCGATATTTGTCGTCGATCTCGAGCAGCTTGAACGCCGCGCGCGAACGGTAACCCATCGCCTTCGCCTTGACGACATAGGGATCGTTGAGCTGCCGCTCCAGCCACAGCTTCGACGACAATTTGCGCTTGCCGCCGGTCTTGACCTTGGTTTTGACCTGGACGTGCAAGCGGCCGGTGGTGTCCTTGGCCATCTCACCAGCTCCCGAGCGCGCCGTCCTCGCGCATCATCTCGACCAGCATGCCCTCGCGCAGGCCCCGGTCGGCGACGCGCAGGCGCGGCAGCGGGAAAGCGCGACGGATCGCATCGAGGATGGCGCAGCCGGCGAGCACGAGGTCGGCGCGCTCGACGCTGATGCAGCTGTTGGCGGCGCGCTCCTCGTAGCTCATGGCGAGCAGCTTGCCGATGGTCGCGGTGATGTCGGTATCGTTCATCCAGACGCTGTCGATGCGGCGGCGATCATAGCGCACGAGATTGAGATGAATGCCGGCCAGCGTCGTCACGGTGCCGGAGGTGCCGAGCAGGTGCATGCCGGCGAGATCGCCGCCGTGCCGTTGGGCAAACGGCGCGACGTGGTTGGCGACCTCCTGCTCCATCGCGGCATAGATCTCGGGTGTCACGTCGCGGCCGCCGAACTGCTCGGCGAGCGTGACCACGCCGAGCGGGATCGACATCCAGGCCTTGATGCGCGGCTCCGGATTTTGCGGATCGCGCTCGATCCGCACGAGCTCGGTCGAGCCGCCGCCGATGTCGAACAGGATCGCCCCCTTGCCTTTGGGGTCGATCAGCGGCGAGCAGCCGAGCACGGCGAGCGAGGCCTCGGTCTCGCGGTCGATCACCTCGAGCTCGATGCCGGTCTCGGCCGCGACGCGGCTGCGGAAACCTTCCGCGTTCGAGGCCGCGCGGCAGGCTTCGGTCGCGATCAACCGCAACCGCCGCGCCTTCCGCAGGTTGATCTTGTCCCGGCAGATGCTCAGCGCGGAAATGGCGCGCTCGATCGCGGCCTCGCTGATGCACCCGGTTGCCGAGACGCCCTCGCCGAGCCGGATGATGCGCGAGAAGGAGTCGACCACGCGAAAGCCGTCGCTGGTCGGAGAGGCGATCAGGAGCCTGCAATTGTTGGTGCCGAGGTCCAGCGCCGCGTAGACGCCGGTTCCCGGCGCTTGTGCGGCGACGGCCGATTCGGGGGCCAGCGCCACCGCCGCCATCGACCCCTCGAGCTCGCCGCGCGGCGCATGGCCGCCGCGGAGCCGCGTGTGGTCATTCATATAAACTGTCTTTCCGCGGCCGGTTCGGGCCGATCTGGAATTGCTTTTTCGCCTGAAACATTAGCAGCGCGTCAGTCCTGCGCAACAACGCATCACATGGGACCATGCCCATTCGTGCGTTGTCGTGAACGAGGTGGTGGGTTATTTGAAGGGACCCGGTCCCCCCAAGCGCCCACAAAACGCGCAATTGCCGGCTTTTCAGGTCATTTCCATGCAAGAACACACCAAATCGTCCACGCTCGAAAACGCTATTGCACTGCAAAAATACGGCGTCGGGCAGCCGGTCCGCCGCAAGGAGGACGACACGCTGGTGCGCGGCAAGGGCCGCTATACCGACGATTTCAACCTGCCGGGCCAAGCCTATGCCGTGGTGGTCCGCTCGACCCATGCCCATGGCGTGATCCGCGGCATCGGCCTTGATGCCGCCAAGGCGATGCCGGGCGTGCTGGGGGTGTGGACCGGCAAGGACCTCGACGCCGCCGGCTACGGCCCCTTTACCTGCGGCCTGCCGCTGAAGAACCGCGACGGCTCCCCCTGCTCCAGACCAACCGCCAGCCGCTGGCGACCGACAAGGTCCGCTTCGTCGGCGATCCCGTCGCCTTCGTGGTGGCCGAGACGCTGGCGCAGGCCCGCGACGCCGCCGAAGCCGTTGAACTCGACATCGAGCCGCTGCCGGCCGTGACCGATCCTGAGGAAGCCGCAAAACCCGGCGCACCACAGCTTTACGACCACATCCCGAACAATGTCGCGCTCGACTACCATTACGGCGACATGGACAAGGTCAACGCGGCGTTCGCCGGCGCGGCCCACGTTACCAAAATTGACATCGAGAACACCCGCGTCGCCGTGGTCTCGATGGAGCCGCGCGTCGGCCTTGCCTCCTACGACAAGACCACGGAGCGCTACACCATCCAGATGCCGACGCAGGGCGTCGCGGGCAACCGCGCCAACCTCGCCAAGAACCTGAAGGTGCCGAACGAGAAGGTCCGCATCCTCACCGGCAATGTCGGCGGCTCCTTCGGCATGAAGAACGTCAACTACCCCGAATACATGTGCATCCTGTACGCGGCGAAGGCGCTGGGACGCCCGGTGAAATGGCTGGACGAGCGCTCGACCGCCTTCCTTTCCGACAGCCACGGCCGCGCGCAAAAGATCCATGCCGAGCTGGCGCTCGACGCCGAGGGGCACTTCCTCGCGGCGAAACTGTCCGGCTACGGCAATCTCGGTGCCTACATCACCGGCGTCGCGCCCGGCCCGCTCTCGCTCAACACCGGCAAGAACTTCTCCAGCGTCTACCGCACGCCGCTGATGGGCGTCGACATCAAGACGGTGCTGACCAACACGACGCTGATGGGCGCCTATCGCGGCGCCGGCCGGCCCGAGGCCAATTACTACATGGAGCGGCTGATCGACCGCGCCGCCGACGAGATGGGCATCAACCGGCTGACGCTGCGCAAGCGCAACTTCATCAAGCCGAACCAGATCCCGTTCGCGGCCTCTTCCGGCGTCACCTATGACAGCGGCGACTTCCAGGCCGTGTTCAACAAGGCGCTGGAAATCTCCGACCACGAGAATTTCGCCAAGCGCAAGAAGGAGAGCAAGAAGGCCGGCAAGCTGCGCGGCATCGCGGTCGGCTCCTATCTCGAGGTCACCGCGCCGCCGAGCCCCGAGCTCGGCAAGATCGTGTTCGACCCCGATGGCAGCGTGCAGCTGATCACCGGTACGCTCGATTACGGCCAGGGCCACGCATCCGCATTTGCGCAGGTGCTTTGTTCGCAACTCGGCGTGCCCTTCGACAGCGTCAAGCTGGTGCAGGGTGACAGCGACATCGTCCACACCGGCAACGGCACCGGCGGCTCCCGCTCGATCACCGCGAGCGGGCAAGCCATCGTCGAGGCCTCGAAGCTGGTCATCGAAAAGGGCAAGCGCGCCGCAGCCCACATGCTGGAGGCGTCCGAGGCCGACATCGAGTTTGCCGACGGCAGCTTCACGATCGCCGGCACCGACCGCAGCATCGACATCATGGAACTTGCCAAACGCCTGCATGACGGCAAGACGCCGGACGGCGTGCCTGACAGCCTCGACGTCGACCACACCAGCGAGCCGGTACCGTCGGCGTTCCCGAACGGCTGCCACGTCGCCGAGGTCGAGATCGACCCTGACACCGGCGTGGTCCAGATCGTGCGCTACAGCGCGGTCAACGATTTCGGCACGGTGATCAACCCGATGCTGGTCGCGGGCCAGCTCCATGGCGGCGTGGTCCAGGGCATCGGCCAGGCGCTGATGGAGCAAGTCCGCTACGACGAGAGCGGGCAGCCAATCACGGGCTCGCTGATGGACTACGCCCTGCCCCGCGCCGAGGACGTGCCGAACATGACGGTCGGCGATCACCCGGTGCCGGCCACGACCAATCCGCTCGGCAGCAAGGGCTGCGGCGAAGCCGGCTGCGCCGGCAGCCTGTCGACCGTCGTAAATGCGGTGGTCGACGCGCTCTCCGATTACGGCATCAAGCACATCGACATGCCGCTGACCCCGGAGCGCGTGTGGCGCGCGATCCAGGATGCGAAGGGCACGGCGGCGTAAGGGCGTTCGATCGTCACGGCAAACTCGGCTGTCATCGTCCGCGAAGGCGGACGATCCAGTACTCCGAGGCAGTCGTGATTGACCGAGAAGCCTCGGCGTACTGGATTCCCCGCCTTCGCGGGGCATGACACCGTCTTTGAGGTGACAGGTTCGCCCCCTCCCTACGCCGCCGCCTGTTCACGCGGCTGGGTGATCGCGGTGTGGTGGCAATGAGCAAGCGGCGTCGTGCCGTTGGCGACGACCAGCGCGTCGAACTCGACGAAGCGGTGGCCCTTCTTCTCGTAATTCGCGGTGACCTTCGCGCGTGCAGTGATCTCGTCGCCGGCGCGCGCGGCCGCCAGCAGCTGCATGCGGCTGCCGACGTGGATCCACGGACCCAGAATGGTGTTGTCGACCAGCACGCGGTTCATAACGCGCTGGATCAGGCCGGGATGGCCAAATCCCTCGCGCGCGAAGATCGGATCGGTCTCCCTGATGTCGGCGAGATAATCGGTCGCATCCTGCCCGAGCCATCGGCGCGGCGCCGTGCCGAACCATTTGCCGGTTTCAAAGGTCTCGGAACTGACCGGCTTGCGCTCGGCCACCGCGGGCACCTCGACATAGTCGCTCAACGACACCACGGGCGCAGCCGCCGGCAGCGAGGCCGTTCCGGTGGCACACAATTCGGTGCGGCTGAACACCTCGATCGTGAGCAGGCCATTGTGCTCGGTGGCGTCGACGTCGGCGGTTTCGCCGTCATAGACCGGCTTGATGAAGCGGGCCTCGATCAGTCCGCGGCTGAGGAAATCGCGGCCCCAGCGCGCGACCGGCACGTGCATCATGTAGGCGAACACGTCGACGCCGGGGACGAGCCCGCCGGAAAAGCCGAAACGGCGCGCCACGCTGTCGTCGTGCATCTTGTTTTCGGATTGCTTTGCGGTGTTGTAGGCCTCGACGCGCCAGGTTTCGAGCCGGTTCGGCATGGGGTCATCTTCCCTGTTTTCTTGTCGTTCAGGGCCGATCGTAGGCCCCGGGGAACAGCGGTCAATCCCCTCGCCTTTGCGGCCTGAATGGGGTACCACGCCGCGAATGACTGACACCTCCACCCGCATCTATGTCGACGCCGACGCCTGTCCGGTGAAGGACGAGATCTACCGCGTCGCGCTCCGGCACGGCGTGCCCGTGAGCGTGGTTGCCGGCAACTTCATCCGCGTGCCGCAGGATCCGCTGATCGAGCGCATCGCGGCGGGTGCGGGAATGGACGCCGCCGACGACTGGATCGTGGAGCGGGTCAAACCAGGCGACGTCGTCGTCACCTCCGACATTCCGCTGGCCAGCCGCTGCGTGAAGGCGGGTTCCGACGTGATCGCGCCGAACGGCAAGCCGTTCACGGAAGAATCGATCGGCATGACGCTGGCGGTACGCAATCTGATGACGGATCTGCGCTCGGCCGGTGAAGTCACGGGCGGCCCGCGGTCGTTCGCGCCGCGCGACCGCTCGGCCTTCCTCTCCGCGCTCGACCAGACGCTGCGCCGGATCCAGCGCCGCCGGGCCGACCAGGCCGCGACAAGACAGGACTGAGACACACCGCATGGCGCCACCGCTGATTCAACTGCGCGACATCAAGCTGACCTTTGGCGGCACGCCATTGCTGGCGGGCGTCGAACTGTCGGTTTCGACCGGCGAGCGCGTCTGCCTGATCGGTCGCAACGGTTCGGGCAAGTCGACGCTGCTCAAGATTGCTGCCGGCCTGGTCGAGCCGGACGGCGGCACCCGCTTCGTGCAGCCCGGCGCCACCATCCGCTACCTGCCGCAGGAGCCTGATTTTTCCGGTTTTTCCACGACGCTGGCCTATGTCGAGGCCGGCCTCAATGCCGGCGACGATCACTATCAGGCGCGCTATCTGGTCGAACAGCTCGGTCTGAGCGGCGAAGAAGATCCCGCGCACGTCTCCGGCGGCGAAGCGCGCCGCGCTGCGCTCGCGCGCGTGCTGGCGCCCTCGCCCGATATCCTGTTGCTGGACGAGCCCACCAACCATCTCGATCTGACGACCATTGAATGGCTTGAAGGCGAACTGGAAAGCCGTCGCTGCGCGCTGGTGATCATCAGCCACGACCGGCGCTTCCTCAGCAATCTCTCGCGCAGCACCGCCTGGCTCGACCGTGGCCAGATCCGGCAGATCGACCGCGGGTTCAGTGCTTTCGAGGCCTGGCGCGACGAGGTACTTGCGGAGGAAGAGCGCGACCAGCACAAGCTCGACCGCAAGATCGTCAACGAGGAGCACTGGTTGCGCTACGGCGTATCGGGGCGCCGCAAGCGCAACGTCAAGCGGCTCGGCAATTTGCACGCGTTGCGCGACCAGCGCCGCACCCATCGCGGCGCGACCGGCAACGCCAACCTCGCGGCTGCCGAAGCCGACAAGTCCGGCAAGCTCGTCATCGAGGCCAAGAACATCAACCGCTCCTATGGCGAGCGCAAGATCGTCGACGACTTCTCGATCCGCGTCCAGCGCGGCGACCGCATCGGCATCGTCGGCCCGAACGGTGCCGGCAAGACCACGCTGATCGAGATGCTGACCGGCGGCAGCGCACCGGACAGCGGCACCCTACGGCTCGGCGCCAACATCGAGATGGCAACGCTCGACCAGCATCGCGAAAGTCTGGATCCCAAAACGACGCTGGCCGAGGCGCTGACCGGCGGCCGCGGCGACCACGTCATGGTCGGCGGCAAGCCGAAACACGTCGTCAGCTACATGAAGGACTTCCTGTTCGCCCAGGAACAAATGCGCACGCCGCTGGAGGTGCTGTCCGGGGGCGAGCGCGGCCGGCTGATGCTGGCACGCGCGCTGGCAAAGCCCTCCAACCTCCTGGTGCTCGACGAGCCGACCAACGACCTCGACCTCGAGACCCTCGACGTCCTCGAGGAAATGCTCGGCGACTACGAGGGCACCGTGATCCTGATCAGCCATGATCGCGATTTTCTCGACCGCGTGGTGACGTCGGTAATCGTGCCCGAGGGCAACGGACGCTGGCTCGAATATGCCGGCGGCTACACCGACATGCTGGCCCAGCGTGGCGCCGACTTGAAGCGCGCCACGACAAAGGCCACCGAAGAGAAGAGAGAGACGCGGTCCGCCGCGCCTTCCGGTGGCACCAAGCGGCGGTTGACCTTCAACGAGCAACATGCGCTGGAGACGCTGCCCAAGACCATCGCCAAGTTGCAGGCCGAGATCGCCAAGCAACAGCGTTTCCTTGACGACCCCGATCTCTTCCGCAAGGATCGCAAGCGCTTCGACCAGGCCTCTGACGCTCTGACGAAGGCGCAAGCGGAGCTGGCCGAGGCCGAGGACAAATGGCTGGAGCTCGAAGTGCGACGCGAAGAGATCGAGAAAGCCTGACCCATGACAACGAAACTCGCCGCCAAGATCGCCCGCGAATACGGCACGCCCTGCGCCGTGATCGACATGGACAGAGTCGAGAGCAACATCGCGCGCATCCAGAAGGCCTGCGACGACGCCGGTATCGCCAACCGCCCGCACATCAAGACGCACAAGAATCCGACGATCGCGAAGATGCAGGTCGCGGCCGGCGCCAAGGGCATCACCTGCCAGAAGCTCGGCGAGGCCGAGATCATGGCCAATGCCGGCATCGACGACATCCTGATCAGCTACAATCTGCTCGGCGAAGAGAAGATGGCGCGGCTCGGTGCGCTGCAGGCGAAGGCGAACATGACGGTCGCCGCCGACAATGCGACCGTCGTCGCGGGCCTGCCGAAGGCCGCCGCGGCATCAGGCCGACCGCTCTCGGTCGTTGTCGAATGCGATACCGGGCGCAAGCGCGCCGGCGTCGAGACACCGGCCGAGGCCATCGCGCTGGCGCGCGAGATCGCCGCGTCCAAGGGGCTGCATTTCGCCGGCTTCATGCTGTATCCGACCGAGACCGGCTGGGCCGATGCGCAGAAGTTCTACGATGAAGCGCTGGCCGGCGTGCGTGCACACGGGCTGGATGCGACGATCGTCTCGACCGGCGGCACGCCGAACCTTGTCAATATCGGCAAGCTCAAGGGCGGCACCGAGCATCGCTTCGGTACCTATATCTACAACGACCGCATGCAAGTCGCGGCCGGCTCCGCCACCTGGGACGACTGCGCGTTGCACATCTATTCGACGGTGGTGAGCCGCGCCGCGCCCGAGCGCGGCATTCTTGACGCCGGCTCCAAGACGCTGACCACGGACACCGGCGGCCTCGACGGTCACGGCCTGATCCTGGAGCACCCCGAAGCCAAAATCGCGCGCTTCGCCGAGGAGCACGGCTTCCTCGACCTCTCCCGCAGCAATACGCGTCCGAACGTCGGCGACGTCGTGCGCGTCGTTCCCAATCACGTCTGCGTCGTCGTCAACATGATGGACGAGGTGGTGATGGTGCGCGGCGAGGAGATCATCGGCACGCTGCCGGTGTCGGCACGCGGGAAGCTGCGGTAGAGCGCCGCGGCGCGCCCGCGTATCCTTCGAGGTGGCGCGATGCGTTGCATCGCGCCACTCGCACCTCAGGATGACGCTCTCTCTTGAAGCATGCTTGGGGTGAGACCGCGCTCTCTCGTAGCCGTCACCCCGAGGTGCCGAAGCGCAGCGGAGGCCTCGAAGGGCGGCGGCGTTCTATGAACGTTTCAGCCAACTCAACATACCCCCGCCCGCGGCAGCGCCGGTCGCGAACGAAGCCTGCAGCAAATAGCCGCCGGTCGGCGCCTCCCAATCCAGCATCTCGCCGGCGGCGAACACGCCGGGCAGCTTGCGCAGCATGAAGCGGTCGTCGAGTTCGTCGAAGCTGATCCCTCCCGCAGTCGAGATCGCGCGCTCGATCGGGGCGACGCCGGTGAGCTGGACCAGAAGAGCGTTGATCAGCTGCGCAAGCTCCGCCGGCGAGAACGATGCCAGTGGACGTCCGGATGCTATGGCGGCTTCCTGCATCAGGCCGATGCCGACCGGCGACAGCTGCGCCGCCTTGCGCAGGAAGTTGGCGAGCGACTGCTTGCCGCGCGTCCCCGATAGCCGCGTGGTCAGGGCAGCCGTGTCGAGGTCGGGCCGCAAGGCGATCATCAGCGTCGCGTACCCGAGACCAAGCACCGCCTCGCGGAGCTCCGCCGACAGCGCATAGATCGCGCCGCCTTCGATGCCGCTGCGCGTGATCATCGCCTCGCCGCGCACCGCGTGTGATCCGATGGCGAGCGCCACGCCCTTGAGCGGCTGGCCTTCAAAACGCTCCCGGAAGACGTCGGACCACGCGACCGTGAAGCCGGAATTGGCGGGCCTCAGCTTCGAGATGGCAATGCCCTTTGCCGCGAGGAGTTCGACCCAGCCACCGTCCGACCCGAGCCGCGGCCAGCTCGCGCCGCCGAGCGCGAGCACGGTTGCCTTGGCGTCGATCGCAAGCGTGTCATCGGTTGTTTGGAATTTTAGCCGCCCCTGCTCGTCCCATCCGGTCCAGCGGTGCCGAAACGCGAATTGCACGCCGGCCGCATCGAGCCGTCGCAGCCAGGCGCGGAGCAAGGGGGACGCCTTGAACGTCTTTGGAAACACACGCCCGCTGCTGCCGACGAAGGTCACCTGTCCAAGTGCGGTGCTCCAGTCGCGTAGCGCATCGGGTGGAAACGCCTCGATCGCGGCACGCAGATGCGGCATCGCTTCCCGGTAGCGGGTGAGAAAATCCGGGAGCGGCTCGCTGTGGGTGAGGTTGAGCCCGCCGCGGCCGGCCATCAGAAATTTGCGGCCGGCCGACGGCATCGCATCGTACACAACGACGCGGGCACCGCCCTGCGCCAGCACCTCCGCCGCCATCAGTCCGGCGGGACCGGCACCGATGACGGCGACGTCAGTCAGAGCTTGATCCCCGCCCTCGCCGCGGCCTGCGCCACGTATTTCTGCGTCTGCTCGAACGCGCCCTGCAACGCCTTGGCGTTGGACATGTCGCTGATCTCGGCGAAATGCGCGGCGACCGCGTCCGGCGTCCACTCTGACTCCGGCAGGTTGATACCCTCGCTCTCGAGGATCTTGATCACGGCGAAGGAGCCGGCGCCGGCGCCCATGATGGTGCGGGTCGGCGCGTCCTCGCTCAGCATGTACTCGACGGCCGGCGTGATCGCGTTCGGCTTCATCAATTGCAGCGCCTGCGGCGGCAGCAGCTCTTCGGTCATGCGGGTCGCCGCCGTCGGCGAGATGATGTTGACGCGGATGTCGGTCTTGCGGCCTTCCTCGGCCAGCACGTTCATCAGGCCGACCATGCCGGATTTCGCCGCGCCGTAATTGGCCTGGCCGAAATTGCCGTAGAGGCCGGAAGACGACGTCGTCAGCACGATGCGGCCGTAATTGCGCTCGCGCATGCCGGCCCAGACCGCCTTGCAGCAGTAGAAGGTGCCGACGAGGTGCACGTCGAGCACCTTCTGGAAGTCGGCGGCTTCCATCTTGCCGAACGACTTGTCGCGCAGGATGCCGGCATTGGCGCACATCAGGTCGACGCTGCCCCACTCCTTGGTGGCGCGAGCGACCATCTCCGTGACCTGCTCGAAATTCGAAACGTCGGCGCCGTCGGCCATCGCGGTGCCGCCGGCCTTGCGGATCTCCTCGACCACGGCTTCCGCCGGCGACAGCGAGCCGCCGCTGCCGTCGCGTGCGCCGCCGAAATCGTTGACCACGACCTTTGCGCCGCGGCTCGCCAATCCCAGTGCATGCGCCTTGCCGAGACCATTGCCCGCGCCGGTGACGATGGCGACGCGTCCGTCGAACCTGATTGCCATTGTGCAGTTCCTGCTTCTTCTTCCTTCTCCCCTTGTGGGAGAAGGTGGCGCGAAGCGCCGGATGAGGGTCTCTCGCAACAGATGCGCTCGCGGAGAGAGACCCTCACCCGGCTTCGCGTTCCGCGAAGCCACCCTCTCCCACAAGGGGAGAGGGTAAGAGCGCTCCGCACGAGATTTGGACAGCTTTTGAGCAGCGATGGAGGGCTTGGTCAAGCCCACCCAGACTCACGCAAAATAGATCAGCCCGAGCCAGTCGGCGACCAGCGCGGGCTTGTCCTCGCCTTCGATCTCTACGGTCACGTTGGTGCGCGACTGCAATTCGTTGGGCTTGCGCAGCTTCGCTTCCGCCAGCACGAAGCGGCCGCGGATGCGCTTGCCCGAGCGCACCGGCGAGATGAAACGCAGCTTGTCGAAGCCGTAATTGACGCCCATCGTCGTGCCCGCGATCGCCGGCATCACTTCGTAGGACATCACCGACATCATCGACATCGTCAGGAAGCCGTGCGCGATCGTGGTGCCGAACGCGCTTTCCTTCGCCCTTTCGGGATCGACATGGATGAACTGGTGATCCTCGGTCACGTCGGCATAGGTGTCGATGCGGGGCTGGTCGATCAGGTACCACGACGAGACGCCGATCTCCTTGCCGACCAGAGCCTGATAGGCCTCCAGCGTGATCGGAGGCTTCTTCCAGATTTCGTTCATTTTGCTTCAGGTCTCACTTCTTGTCTTCGACAGCTCCGGAAAATCCTCCTCGCGGAATTCGCGGCCGCGCAGGGGATCATTGCGATCGTCGTCGCGTTCCAGCCGTCGTAGCTGGACGCGGCGGATTTTGCCAGAGATCGTCTTCGGCAGCTCGGTGACGATTTCGAGACGGCGGATACGCTTGAACGGCGCAAGGCGGCTGTGCAAGTGCTGGAAGATGGAGAGCGCGGTCTCGCCCGTCCGCTCGGCGTCTGCCGTCAGCAGCACGAACGCCTTGGGGATTGCGAGCCGGATCGGATCGGGACTCGGCACCACGGCCGCTTCAGCCACCAGCTCGTGCTCCAGCAGCACGCTTTCCAGCTCGAACGGGCTGATGCGGTAGTCCGAGGATTTGAACACGTCGTCGGAACGGCCGACGAAGGTGAGATAGCCGTCGTCGTCAGCGAATACGACGTCGCCGCTGCGATAGAGCTCGCCTTCGGCGCCGGAGAGTTGGCCGTCGTCCGCCTGATAGCCCTGCATCAGGCCGGCGGGACGGTCACCGCCCAGCAGCAGTGTCACCTCGCCCTCCTTTGCGGGATGGCCGTCGGCGTCGCTGACTTGCACGCGATAGCCCGGCAGTGGCCGGCCCATCGAGCCGATCTTGATTGTCTGTCCGGGTGAGTTGCCGGCCAGCGCCGTGGTCTCGGTCTGACCATAGCCGTCGCGGATGGTGAGGCCCCAGGCGGACTTGACCTGGTCGATCACTTCCGGATTGAGCGGCTCGCCGGCGCCGCAGACCTCGCGCAAGGCGACCTTGAACGCTGCCAGGTTCTCCTGGATGAACAGCCGCCACACCGTCGGCGGCGCGCACAGCGTGGTGACGCCGCAGCGGCCGATGGTGGCGAGCAGCGCCTTGGCATCGAAGCGCGGCTGGTTGACCACGAACACCGTTGCGCCGGCGTTCCACGGCGCGAAGAAGCAACTCCAGGCGTGCTTGGCCCAGCCGGGCGAGGAAATGTTGAGATGAACGTCGCCGGGTTTCAACCCGATCCAGTACATCGTCGAGAGATGGCCGACGGGGTAGCTGCGCTGGCTGTGCCGCACCAGCTTGGGTTTTGCCGTGGTGCCCGAGGTGAAATAGAGCAGCATCGGATCGTCGGCGTTGGTCGGGCCATCAGGCGCGAAGCTGTCGGAGGCACTCGCGGCGGCGTCATAACCGAGCCAGCCATCGGAGCCGGCACCGACCACGATGCGCACGACATTCTCGGCGCCAAGGCTCGCGAACTTCGCGACCTGGTCTTGCGCCGCGACCACCGCCTTTGCCCTGCCGCGATTGAGCCGATCGCGCAGCTCATCGGCGGTGAGCAGCGTGGTGGCGGGGATGACGACGACGCCGAGCTTGATAGCCGCCAGCATCGTCTCCCACAGCGGAACCACATTGCCGAGCAGCAACAGGAGATGATCGCCATGCTTCAAACCCTGTGCGCGAAGGAAATTCGCGACCTGGTTCGAACGCTTCGAGAGCGCCGCAAAAGACAGTTTCGTCTGTTTGTCCTGCGCTGCATCGACAATCCAGAGCGCGGGCAAATCCCGGCTGTCCGCATTCGTCGCCAGCTCGGCGTCGAACCAGTCGAGCGCCCAGTTGAAAGGAACGGGATCGGGCCAGCGGAAGCCCTTGACCGCGGTCTCGTAGTCGGTGCGGTGATCCAGCAGAAACGCGCGCGCTTCCTGAAATGTCGTCATTAGGTTTTCCCGGTGAGCCCCCTAACGTGCTTGATAATTCCGGAAAAATCCACCCCACCCTGGCCTGCCTTGTCGAAGGCCTGATAGATCTCCTGCGCATGCTGGCCGAGCGGCGTCGCAGCGCCCGTGGCCTTCGCGGCGTCCTGCGCCAGCGTCAGATCCTTCACCATCAACGCCGAGGCAAAGCCCGGCTTGTAGTCGTTGTTGGCGGGAGAGGTCGGCACCGGACCCGGAACCGGACAATACGTCGTCAGCGACCAGCACTGGCCCGACGAGGTCGAGGCGACGTCGAACAATGCCTGATGCGAGAGCCCGAGCTTTTCGCCGAGCGCAAACGCCTCGCTCACCGCGATCATGGAAATGCCGAGGATCATGTTGTTGCAGATCTTGGCCGCCTGGCCTGCGCCGGCGCCGCCGCAATGCACGATCTTCTTGCCCATCTTCTCCAGCACGGGCCTGGCCGCAGCAAATGCGCCCTCCTCGCCGCCGCACATGAAGGTGAGCGTAGCACCCTTGGCGCCGCCGGTGCCGCCGGAGACCGGCGCGTCGACCGAGAGCACGCCGTTCCTGGCGGCAAGCGCGTGCGCCTGACGCGCGCTCTCGACGTCGATGGTGGAGCTGTCGATGATCAGCGCGCCCTTGGCCATGACGGGGACGACCTCGTTCCAGACACCGAGCACGTGCTTGCCGGCCGGCAGCATGGTCACGACGACATCGGCGCCCTTCACCGCGGCTGATGCACTGTCGGCGATGCCGGCGCCATCAGCCTTGGCTTGCGCGCGCGAGGCCTCGACGAGATCGAACGCCACCACCTTGTGGCCAGCCTTGACCAGATTGGCAGCCATCGGGCCGCCCATGTTGCCGAGACCGATGAATGCGATCGTGGCCATCTCGATATCCTCCGCTGTGACGTTTCGTTGATTAGTTGAACTTCAATTCGTCGGCGCCGATCCCGGCGAGATATGGCGCAAGCATCTCCGGCGTCACGTCCTCGATCCGCGGCGGCGACCAGGTCGGGTTGCGGTCCTTGTCGATCACGGCGGCGCGCACGCCCTCACGGAAATCGTCGCTGCGGAACACCTCCAGCGCAGCGCGATATTCGCGCACCAGGCACTCTTCGAGGCTCGACGCATTGCGCGCCAGCCGCAGCAGCTTCAGCGTCACCACCATACCGCGCGGTGACTTCTCATTGAGCGTCTTCAGCGCGGCCAATGCGAACTCGGAGCCGTCGCGCGTCAGCGCAGCGACAATGTCCTCCATGCGGTCGAAACCGAACAACGCATCTATCATCGCCTGCTTTGCCGCGACCGGACCGGCCGCATCGCCGGTCGCGAAGCTGTTGATGAGCCTGCTGACGTCGGACGCGCTCGCTGCAGGACCAACCCGCGTCAGTGCCCCGCGCAGCTCCGGCCATTTGGCCGCGGGCACCACCGCATCGGCGAACTTCGCGTGGATCGCGTCGGGGCCGTTCATGGTCTGGCCGGTGAGACCGAAATAGGTGCCGATCTCGCCGGGCGAGCGCGACAGCAGCCAGGTGCCGCCGACATCAGGGAAGAAGCCGAGGCCGACTTCGGGCATCGCAAGCTTCGTCCGATCGGTGACGATGCGATGGCTGGCATGACCTGACAGCCCGACGCCGCCGCCCATCACGAGGCCGTCCATGAATGCGACATAGGGCTTCGGATACTTCGCGATCCGCGCATTCATGATGTATTCCTGGCGCCAGAACCGCGCGCCGAGATCGCCGCCCTCGCGCGAGCTCTCCCACAATCCGCGAATATCGCCGCCGGCACAGAGCCCGCGTTCTCCGGCGCCTTCCAGAATGATGACGGCCACGTCCGGATCGGTCTCGAACTTGTCGAGCGCCGCGTCGATGCCTTCGGACATTTCCAGCGTCATGGCGTTGATCGCCTTGGGACGGTTGAGACGGATCACGCCCGCCGCGCCCTCGCGGCGAACGATGAGGTCGCCCTCCTCCACTGCATTCATCGCGCGCCCTCGATCAGTTTGCGCGCCACGATCAGCCGCATGATTTCATTGGTGCCTTCGAGGATCTGGTGCACGCGCAGATCGCGCACGATCTTCTCGATGCCGTATTCGCTGAGGTAGCCGTAGCCGCCGTGAAGCTGCAGCGCCTGGTTGGCGACCTCGAAGCCGGCATCGGTGCCGAACCGCTTGGCCATCGCGCACAGCATGGTGGCGTCGGGGTCTTTCCGGTCGAGCGCAGCGGCAGCGCGCCACAGGAAGGTGCGCGCGGCCTCGAGCTCGATCGCCATGTCGGCGAGCTTGAACTGCAGCGCCTGGAATTCGTCGAGACGCTTTCCAAACGCCTTGCGCTCCTTCATGTAGGCGCGCGCCTTGTCGAGCGCCGTTTGGGCACCACCAAGAGAACACGCCGTGATGTTGAGGCGGCCACCGTCGAGGCCGGCCATCGCGATCTTGAAGCCGACGCCCTCCTCGCTCAGCCGGTTGGCCACGGGCACGCGGGCGTTCTCGAACATCACCGCACGGGTCGGTTGCGCGTTCCAGCCCATCTTCCGCTCATTGGCGCCGTACGACACGCCCGGCGTCTTGCCGTCGATGACGAGGGTCGAGATGCCGCCGGGGCCTTCACCGCCGGTCCGGACCATTGCGACCAGCAGATCCGTACCGCCGGCGCCGGAGATGAACTGCTTCTGGCCGTTGAGGACATAGTGGTCCCCATCGCGCACTGCGCGGCTGCGCAGGGCCGCCGCGTCCGAGCCGGCGCCCGGTTCGGTCAGGCAGTAGCTCGCAATCAGCTCCATGGTGCAGAGCTTCGGCAACCATGTGTGGCGCTGGGTGTCGCTGCCATAGGCATCGATCATCCAGGACGCCATGTTGTGGATAGAGATGAAGGCCGACGTGGTCGGACAGCCCGTCGCCAGCGCCTCGAAGATCAGCGCCGCGTCGAACCGCGTCATGGCGGAGCCACCGACATCCTCGCGGATGTAGATGCCGCCCATGCCGAGCGTCGCCGCCTCGCGCATCACGTCGACGGGGAAATGCTTTTCCTCGTCCCAACGCAACGCGTGCGGCGCGATTTTTCCGCCGCAAACGCCAACGCCATGTCGCGAACCGCGACCTGATCCTCGTTCAGAGCGAACTGCATGCTGGGCTCCTCACCTTCCTCGTCATTGCGAGGAGCTCGTGACAAAATTGCGGAGCAATTTTGCACTGAAGCGACGAAGCAATCCAGGCTGCCTCTACGGAAAGATTCTGGATTGCTTCGCTGCGTTCGCAATGACGGGCTGGGCTACAGCCTACTTCATCAGCGGGATCGAGAACTCCGCACCTTCCTTGACGCCGGACGGCCAGCGCGAGGTCACCGTCTTGGTCTTGGTGTAGAAGCGGACCGAGTCCGGGCCGTGCTGGTTGAGGTCGCCGAAGCCGGACTTCTTCCAGCCGCCGAAGGTGTAATAGGCGATCGGCACCGGGATCGGCACGTTGATGCCCACCATGCCGACATTGACCTTGGCCGCGAAGTCACGGGCGGCGTCGCCGTCGCGGGTGAAGATGGCAACGCCGTTGCCGTAATCATGCTCGGACGGCAGCGCCAGCGCTTCCTTGTAGTCGTGCGCGCGCACGACGGAGAGCACCGGGCCGAAGATCTCTTCCTTGTAGATCCGCATGTCCTTGGTGACGTTGTCGAACAGCGAACCGCCGAGATAGAAGCCGTTCTCGTAGCCCTGCATCTTGAAGCCGCGGCCGTCGACGGCGAGCGTGGCGCCTTCCTTGATGCCGATGTCGATGTAGCCCTTGACCTTCTCGACCGCCTCGCGCGTCACCAGCGGACCGTAATCGGCCGACGGGTCGATCGAGGTGCCGATCTTGAGCGACTCGACGCGCGGGATCAGCTTTTCCATCAGGCGGTCGGCGGTGGACTTGCCGACGGGCACGGCAACGGAAACGGCCATGCAGCGCTCGCCGGCCGAGCCGTAACCCGCGCCGATCAGCGCGTCGACGGCCTGGTCCATGTCGGCATCCGGCATGATGATGGCGTGGTTCTTGGCGCCGCCAAAGCACTGGCAGCGCTTGCCGGTCTGGGCCGCACGCTCATAGATGTACTGCGCGATCGGCGTCGAGCCGACGAAGCCGACAGCCTTGATATCGGGATCGTCGAGGATGGCGTCGACCGCTTCCTTGTCGCCGTTGACGACGTTGAGGATGCCGGCCGGCAGGCCTGCTTCCATCATCAACTCGGCGAGCATCATCGGCACGCCGGGATCGCGCTCCGACGGCTTGAGGATAAAGGCGTTGCCGCAGGCGATCGCGGGGGCGAACTTCCACATCGGGATCATCGCCGGGAAGTTGAACGGCGTGATGCCGGCAACGACGCCGAGCGCCTGGCGCATGGAATAGATGTCGATGCCAGGGCCGGCGCCTTCGGTGTACTCGCCCTTCATCAGATGCGGGATGCCGCAGGCGAATTCCGCGACCTCGAGGCCGCGCTGGATGTCGCCCTTGGCGTCCGGCACGGTCTTGCCGTGCTCACGGGCCAGCATCTCGGCGAGTTTGTCATAGTCGCGCTGCACCAGCTCGACGAATTTCATCATCACGCGGGCGCGACGCTGCGGATTGGTCGCGGCCCACTCGGGCTGTGCTGCGCGCGCGTTCTCGACGGCGGCGCGGACTTCGGCCTTGGACGCCAGCGCCACCTTGGCCTGGACGTCACCGGTCATCGGCTCGAAAACGTCGGCAGTGCGGCCCGAGGTGCCCTTGACCTCCTTGCCACCGATGAAATGTCCGACTGCGCGCATGGAATGAACTCCTTAGATCCCGGTCTGATCGCTTTGACAAATCCTATCGACCTGCATTTTATAGGATTCAAGTCTGAGATAATGCACCATAGATGTGCGGAAATGCTGGATCAAGGCGCTATCGACTGGGACGACTTCCGCTTCGTGCTGGCCATCGTGCGGGGCGGCTCGGTGTCGGCTGCAGCCAAGCAGCTCGGCGTCGACCATGCCACCGTGATCCGCCGTGTCGACCGGCTGGAAAAGCACCTCTCGGCCAAGCTGTTTGACCGGCGCAAGACCGGCTATCTCCTCACCGAGGCCGGCCAGCGGGTCGCCGACAGCGCGGAGGCCATGGAATCGACCATCGTCGCCAACCAGGAGCAGGTCGGCGGCTCGGTGGCACGGCTGACCGGGACGGTGCGGATCGGCGCGCCTGATGGCTTCGGCACCGCCTTCCTCGCGCCGCGGCTGGCGCCTTTCGCGGACCGCTATCCGGACCTCGATTTGCAACTTGTAGCCACCGCCCGGCTGTTCAGCCTCTCCAAGCGCGAGGCCGATATCGCCATCAGCCTCACCATGCCAAAGGAAGGCCGCATCGTCGGCCGCAAGCTGCTCGACTACCGCCTCGGCCTTTACGCGTCGCCCGCCTATCTCGACCGCGCCCCGACAATCACCTCGCGCGACGTGCTGCCGCAGCACCGCTTCGTCGGCTACATCGAGGAGCTGCTGTTCACGCCGGAACTCGACTACCTGCCGCAGGTCTCGCCGCGGATTTCCGCGCGTTTCCGCAGCGCCAATCTGATCGCGCAGCTCAATGCCACGCTCTCCGGCTTCGGCATCGCTGTGTTGCCGCACTTCATGGCGAGTGATTATCAGCAGCTTGTGGCGGTGCTGCCCGAGGAGATCTCGATCACCCGGACTTTCTGGATGCTGATGCACGCCGACAGCAAGGATCTGGCGCGGATCAGGGCGGTGGCGGATTACATCGGTGAGATCGTGGAGCGCAATCGGGCGTTGTTTGCAGGGCGATAGCGCAGGTCTCATAGGGCGGGCAAAGCGAAGCGTGCCCACCATATAAGTGGCGATCGTCGAGAGATGGTGGGCACGGCGCAAGCGCGCCTTTGCCCACCCTACGGTATCTCGCCTAGTTCTGCTTCCTCCGGGCCGTTGCAACCTTCGCAGGCTCGCGCTTCGCACCCTCGAGCCGCGCTGTCCTTGCCGGCCTTAAGCACCTCGTCCGACAGCTCGCCCGAGCCGGCGATCCGCGCCAGCAGCATGGTGCCGGCCATGGTCGCAAGCGTTGCGATGGCCTGCTTGCGGGCGGTCTTGCGCGGCAGGTTAGGGACGTAGTCTGTCATCATCTCGATCATCTCGTCGAGCTTGCCGGCAAAGGCCTTGCGGGTCTTCGGGCTCTCGCGCGCGATCTCGGCGCCGAGCGCTGGAATCGAGCAGCCGTGGCCGGGATTATCGCGATGCAACGTCGAGAGATAGGTCTCGACCATCTGGGGGAGCTGCTTCTCAGGGGGACCTGACCGGACTGCTTGCGCCAGTGCTCCATCCCGCGGTCCATCGCGTAGGCAAACGCCTCGATCACCAGCGCCTCACGAGAGTCGAAATGCGCGTAGAAGCCGCCATGGGTCAGGCCTGCCTCCTTCATGAGGTCGGCGACGCCGATGCCGTGGGCGCCCTTCTCCCGCAGCCGCACCGAGGCCTTCTTCACGATGCGGTCGTGGGTTTCCTGCTTGTGTTCCCGGGAATAGCGCATGCGCGTCTCATTGAATGTCGGAGATCATTTCATAACACAGGAACGGCCCGGCGTGTGCATTAATTCATGTTAAGTTGTTGCGCCGATCATTGAAAAGGTTGCAGTTGCATGGACTGCGAGCGCGCCCTTGCCGTCGCGCACGAAGCCCTCGGCGTAGCTGGTCTGGCGGCCCAGCTTCATCACTTTACCTTCGGCCGAGATCAGCCCCGACCGGACCGACAGCGGCCGCAGGAAGGTCATTTTCAGGTCCAGCGTGACCGACGACTGCCCCGCCTCCAGCCGCGTCGAGATCGCGCAGCCCATGGCGGTGTCGATCAGCGCCGCAGCCGTCGCGCCATGCAGCAGGCCGATGGTGTTTTCGAGGTCCTCGCGCGGCTCCAGCTCCATCACGATCCGGCCCGGCTCGACCACGGCCATGGTGAAGCCGATCAGTTTGGCGAAGGGCGGCGGCGGCAGGCGGCCATCGCGGATGCCGAGCATGGCATCCATGCCTGACAGCCCCATCGCCACTCTGGCGACCGGCGCGGGAACCTGCCAGTCCACCACGCGCTCGCGCCGCTGCGCAGGCGAAAACAGGTCGAGTTGATCGTCGCTGGTCATGATCGCCCCTTGGTATGATGTACATCATCCTATGCGACGGATTTCGCGCTGGCAACTCCGTCACCCTCCCGCTTGACAAGACGGGCGTTTCGGCCCGGAAGTGATCCCGACGGTCGCGCCTCGCGCCAGCCCACGAAACTCTCGAGATGTCACGATGGAAATGCTCAACAACCACTGCGGCGTGACGCGCGATGCGCGCGGCGTCGTTCACGTTGCGATCTGCAACGCCGGCTCGCTCAACATCCTCGGCTCGCCCGTGACCGACGCGGTTCGCGAGGGCCTGCAGCAGCTCAGTTCAGACCGTAGTATCCGCGTCGTGGTGCTGCGCGGCCAGAGCGAGAAGAGCATGATCGGCGGCGCCGACATCAAGGAAATGGCCAGGCTCGACCAGAAATCTGCCGAGGCCTTCATCAGCCGCCTGCGCGATCTCTGCGAAGCCGTGCGCCAGTTCCCGGCCCCCATGATTGCGCGCATGCCCGGCTGGTGCCTTGGCGGCGGGCTGGAGGTCGCGGCGGCCTGCGACTTCCGGGTTGCAGCGCACGATGCGCATTTCGGCATGCCCGAGGTCCGCGTCGGCATCCCCTCGGTGATCCACGCCGCCTTGCTGCCGCGCCTGATCGGCTGGGCCCGCGCGCGCTGGCTGGTGATGACGGCCGAGAATATCGACGCGCCAACGGCGCTGGCCTGGGGCCTGGTCGACAAGGTCGCGCCGGAGGGCGGACTGGATGCCGAGATCGAGCATCTCGTGAAGGCACTGCTCGAATGCGGCCCCGAAGCACTGCGCTCGCAGAAGGCGCTGCTGCGGCAATGGGAGGAACTGCCGCTGACGGAGTCGGTGAATCTCAGCGTCAAGGTGTTCGGCGAATCGTTCCTGACGGACGAGCCGACGCGGCTGATGCAGGCGTTCGTGAACCGGAAGCGGTAGAGCCTCCCGTTACCTCGAACGACCAATTCTCATCCGACCCACGACATTTTCTCATCCCTGCCGCGGTTGCATTTTTGCGCCGCATCATATGATGATCATAATCTTACCCGTCATCGCAGGGAATTTTGTCATGGCCGAAGCCGCCGATCCCGTCGTCATCGTCTCCGCCGCCCGCACTCCGCTCGGCCGCTTCATGGGCGAATTGTCGCCGCTGGCGGCGCACAAGCTCGGCTCGCATGTGATCGCCGCCGCGCTGGAGCGCGCAAAACTCGCGCCCGAGAAGGTCGATGAGGTCTTCATGGGCTGCGTCCTCCCCGCCGGCCAGGGCCAGGCACCGGCGCGGCAGGCCGCGCGGGCCGCAGGACTTCCCGATGCCACCGGCGCCACGACCGTCAACAAGGTCTGCGGCTCCGGCATGAAGGCGACCATGCTGGCGCACGACATCATCCGCGCGGGCTCGGCCGGAATCGTCGTCTCCGGCGGTATGGAGAGCATGAGCAACGCGCCTTATCTGCTGGCGAAAGCGCGCGGCGGCTACCGCGTCGGCCATGACCGCATCATCGACCACATGATGATGGACGGCCTCGAAGACGCCTACGAGACCGGCCGCTCCATGGGCGATTTCGGTGAGGCCACCGCGGAAGCCTATCAGTTCACCCGCAAGGACCAGGACGCCTATGCGATGGAGACGCTGAGCCGGGCGCGCAAGGCGGTCGAGGGCGGTGCGTTCAAGGCCGAGATCGCGCCGATCACGCTGACGGAGAAGGCTGGTCCGCGCATTGTCGCCAATGACGAGCACCCGCTGAAGGTCGATCCCGCAAAAATCCCCGGTTTGAAGCCGGCGTTCCGCGCCAATGGCACCATCACGCCGGCCGCCTCCTCCGCCAACGCCGACGGCGCCGCGGCGCTGGTGCTGACGAAACGCTCGCTCGCGGACCGCAATGGCCTGCCGGCGCTGGCCGTGATCAAGGGCCACGCCACCCACAGCCAGGAGCCGCAATGGTTCACCACCGCGCCGATCCCGGCGATCCGCAAGCTGCTGGACAAGGTCGGTTGGGCTGCCTCCGACGTCGACCTGTTCGAGATCAACGAGGCCTTCGCCGTCGTGGCGATGGCAGCGCAGCGCGATCTTGGCATTCCCCGCGACAAGCTGAACATCCACGGCGGCGCCTGCGCGCTCGGCCATCCCATCGGCGCCACCGGCGCGCGGCTGATCGTGACGCTGCTGCATGCACTCGAGGCCCAGAACCTCAAGCGCGGTGTCGCGGCGCTCTGCATCGGCGGCGGCGAAGCCACGGCGATCGCGGTGGAGCGTCTCGAGCACTGACGCACACACGTCCGAAAATGAGGGAACTCTGTCATTTCCGACAGACGCCGCCCGTGTCATTCTGCACACTCGCGCAGGTCTTTCGAAGACTGCCCATCAAACATTGAGGCCCAATGATCTCGAACTGGCTCGCGGCAGCGCATCCCGCCGCAACATTCATTACGGCTGGGTGATGGTGGGCGTGACCTTCCTCACCGCGTTGATCAGCGCGGGCACGGTCGGTGCGCCCGGCGTGTTCATCGTTCCCCTGCAGAAGGAGTTCGGCTGGAGTACAGCGCAAATTTCCTCCGCGCTTTCGATCCGCTTCATCCTGTTCGGGCTGATGGCGCCGTTCGCCGCGGCCCTGCTCAACCGCTATGGCCTGCGCAACGTCACGCTGACGGCGCAGCTCATCGTGGTCTCTGCGCTGGTCCTTTCGCTCGGCATGACCGAGGTCTGGCAGCTCGTCGCGTTGTGGGGCGTGGTGATCGGCATCGGCACCGGCATGACCGCACTGGTGCTGGGCGCGACCATCGCGACACGCTGGTTCGCCGCGCAGCGCGGCCTCGTTGTCGGTATCCTGACCGCGAGCGTCGCCACCGGCCAGCTCGTGTTCCTGCCGCTGCTCGCAAGCCTGACCGAACGTTACGGCTGGCGACTGGCGCTCGGCTTCGTCTGCATCGCGCTTGGCGTGTCCGCATTCGCCGTGCTTATGGTGATGCGCGACCGGCCGAGCGACGTTGGCCTGCGCCCGTTCGGCGACGTTGGCACCGAACCCCTGCCCGCCCCCCGGTCAGCCACGGCTCGATCACGGGCGTGGCGCTCGGCACGCTGCGCGACGCCTCGAAGTCGCGCGCGTTCTGGATCCTGTTCGCGACCTTCTTCGTCTGCGGCGCCTCCACCAACGGCCTCGTCCAGGTGCACCTGATCCCGATGTGCCTCGATTTCGGCATTCCGCAGGTGCAGGCCGCGAGTCTGCTCGCCGCGATGGGCATCTTCGACTTCTTCGGCACCATCATGTCGGGCTGGCTGTCGGACCGCTACGACAATCGCTATCTGCTGTTCTGGTATTACGGCCTGCGCGGACTTTCGCTGATCTTCCTGCCCTTCAGCGATTTCTCGTTCTACGGGCTGTCGCTGTTCGCGATGTTCTACGGACTCGACTGGATCGCGACGGTGCCGCCGACGGTGCGCCTCACCGCGCAGAAGTTTGGACCCGAGCGCGCCAATCTGGTGTTCGGCTGGATCTTTGCCGGCCATCAGCTCGGCGCCGGCACAGCCGCTTTCGGCGCCGGTTTCTCGCGGACGGTCTATCAGAGCTATCTGCCCGCGTTCTTCATCGCCGGCGCGCTCTGCGTGTTCGCCGCGCTGATCGTGCTGGCGCTGTCGCGGCAGCCGAAGCCCGAATCGAAGCCGGCGATGGCGTAAACAGGTCTAGCACCGGATCTTGGAGGTGACGCCAAACACCGCGGCGTCACCGGTTCGCAAGGTGCCGGTCGGACCGAGCCAAATCACTTCGCCTCCTTGTTCAGTTCGATCGCGACCTCCGACATCCAGGAGCCCGGGGCTTCCATCAGGAAGGACTGATGACTGGCTTTGGTCTGGATCGTCACCAGCGCGGCTACAGTGTTTCCCTCGATTCGCGCCTCGATCAGGCCATCCCTGTTCGTGCCGTAGACCTTGCCGCCCTGCCGGTATTCGCTCTCGAACCAGTTGCCGGAGAGTTCGGTTCCGCTCTGCTCGATGTTGGCAGACAGGACCATCTTGTACGCATCGCTCGCGCAGCGCAGGTCCAGCGTCAAAGACCGTCCGGGCCTGGTGACGTTGTAGGCCACCTTGCAGCGAACCTTCTCGCGTGGGCCGTCCGAGGGCTTCATCGTGCCGATGCCGAACCATGCGCCGGCCAAACCGTCGAACACTGGCTCCGCGCGCAACGGACAGATGCCGACGAGCGCGAGGCAAGCAGCACCGATGCCCATGCGCACCATGGGAACTTTCAAAAGCATATCGCCAATCCTGATCCGTAAACTCTTAGCGCCTCCTATGCCCGAACAGTCGCGGGATGTTGACGAAGATGTTTATGAATGTTGCTGCGATTGCCTGAACATTGCCGGGATCGATGCATGGATCGCGCGTCAATCGGTGATGAAGCCGACATCTCCGCGACGGGCGCCGGTCGATCCCGTTCGGCCATAAAGGCGATTGATGTTGCCGATGAGATTGGCTTGTGGATCGCTCGGGGCTGCAAAACCGTCATCGGGACGCGATAGCTCTCTCGGGCTCACGGCGCGAACGAGGTAAGGCGTCACGAGAACGACGAGCTCGGTCTGGTTGTTGACGAAGTCCTGACTCCTGAAGAGCGCGCCAAGCAGCGGCACCTGCATCAGCCCGGGCAAACCATTCACGGCTCGCTTCGTCTGGTCCTGAATCAGGCCGGCGATTGCCATGGACCCGCCCGAGGGGATCTCGAGCGTGCTCTCGGCCCGGCGCGTCTTGATGGAGGGGACGGTCAGGGAGTTGGTCGTGTTGTCGCTCACCGCCTGGGACAAGGTGATCGAATTCTCGTTCGAGAGGTCCGACACCTCGGTCATCAAATGCAGGCTGATGCGCCCCTCCGCCAGCACGACCGGCGTGAAGCTCAACGACATTCCGAATTTCTTGTAGCTGATCTGCGTCGTGCACACATGGGTCGTTGGGTCGCAGGAATACCCCGCGGGAACGGGAAACTCACCGCCGGAAACAAAGGTGGCGGCCTCTCCCGATATCGCCGTCAGCGTGGGCTCAGCCAGAGTGCGGACGACCCCCGCCTTCTCCATCGCTCTCAGCGTGGCCGTCGTTCCGCCAGCCGACAGGGACACGTTGTTGCCGTCGACAAGGTTCTTGCCGTAGGCCGTGAAGGGATTCGAGTTCGCCAGGATGACAACCGAAGTGCCCGAGCTGAGACTGGTGCTGAGATCGACGCCGAGCTGCTTCACGATCTCGCGTGAAATCTCGGCGACCGTCACCTTCAACATCACCTGGTCACGTCCCCGAACCGTGATCGAGTTGACAACCTTTTCGGCCGCGCCAGTGAGGCGCGTAGCAATATCGTTGGCCAGCTGGGCCTCGACGGGCGTCGCGGCGAATCCGGTCAGGATGACCCCGTCGCCCACGCCGTCAATCTGGACATTGGCCGCGGGAAGCGCCTGCTTCAGCGCGGCACGGACCCCGTTCAGGTCACGCTTGACGGCGATGTCGTAGGCGACGATCGCTTGGCCGGCGGTATCGAAGAACACCACGTTGGTCTGGCCGACCGCCGCGCCGATGATGTAGGCACGCTGCGCCGATCGCAGGACGACGTTGGCGGTCTTGGGGTCAGCGACCAGCACATCCTTCGCGTCGCGCGGAAGATCGACCACCATCGATTTGCCCACGCCGAGGGACACAAACCTCGCATCGGACTGGCCGATCGCGCCTCCTTGTCCCAGGTATCCGGGGTCCGCAGCGTTCGTTCCAGACGACGGTCCACATGATGCAATCGCCAGAACGAGCAGTACCAGAAGCCAGTGCCTCGAAGCACGTAACGATAGTCCGGCGCCCGCATACATGGCCATTGTCCTTGGCGTCTCATCCGAAAGAGGACGTCACGGATCCTTCGCAGGAGCACGTGGCGGCCAACACGGATTGAACGTCGCAGATCGGGCGTTCGGGCGCCTCCGGCGCAACCGAAACAAAATTGAGGTCACCGACATACGAGCGAAAAGAACGCCCCAATCCCGCCCCAATGACCGATGCGCCCCGAACGTAACCTTTGTTGCGGCCGGGTTTGGGATGGCTTCGCACAGTCCGTTATCCGGACGCGCCAGGCACGAACCGGTGGCTTGTCATCGGCCGTGCCTCGCGGCCGCACTGGCTGGCTCTTTGCCACTCTGACGGCCCAGACCGGACTTGCAAAATCGCACGACGCATCCGCTGCCGCGCCGATACGCAACATGGCCAGACCGCGCCCGATGCCATAAACTCTGCATCGGACGTGTTGGGAGGCCACCTTGCGCCCGATCAGCGAAGGCGCTTACTTTTTTGACGAGTATCGTTTTTTTCCCCGGAGACAGTTGCTGCTGCGGGGTCAGGCTCCGGTTCGGGTCGGGGCGCGCGCGCTCGATCTGCTTCAGGTCTTGCTCGAACGGCAGGGTGAACTGGTCAGCAAGGCCGATCTGATCCGGTTCGCATGGCCCGACACATTCGTGCATGAGAGCAATCTGAAAGTGAATATCGCGGCCCTGCGCCGATCACTGCCGCAGGACCAGGCCGGACTTCCCTACATCGTCACCGTTCCCGGCCGCGGCTATCGCTTTGCCGCACCCGTGCGGTTCGAGACGGCGTCTGCCTCGTCGGCAGCGCCCTCCCATGACGGCGGCTTGGAGCGGCAGCTGCAAGGGTCACACCTGCTGATCGGACGCGAAGACGATCTCGGCGAAGTCACCAGGCGCGTGTGTGATCGCGGCTTTGTCACCATCGTCGGTCCCGCTGGCGTCGGCAAGACGAGCCTCGCCGTCGCAGCCGCGCGGGAGCTGACAGAACGCTTCAACGACGGTGTCTGTTTCGTCGATCTCGCTGCGATCAATGATGCGCAGTTGGTGTGCGCGGCCATCGCGTCCGCCCTGGGCTCCGCCGCCGGCGTCATCGATCTGCTCGTCGGGATCGTCGACGCTGTCCGGTCCAAAAACATGCTGCTCATCCTGGACAATTGCGAGCACGTGCTGACGACCTCGACGCTCGTGGCCGAGCACATGCATCTCGCGGTGCCCGAGATCGGTATCATCGCGACCAGCCGCGAGCCGTTTCGATCGAAGACCGAGAATGTGTACCGGCTTGCCCCGCTTCGCTGTCCCTCGGATGAGGTCGGCCTCGACGGACGACAGGCCATGGCGTTCCCGGCGGTCGAGCTGTTCGTCACGCGTGCGCAGGAGGCCGCGGGCTATGGTCTGAGCGATCCCGACGTCTCCGTCATCGCCGAGATCTGCCGGCGGCTGGATGGAATTCCTCTCGCGATCGAGCTTGCGGCGCCGCGGCTGAAGAGCTGCGATCCAGCTTCCCTGTTACGACATCTTAAAGGCAGTTTCGATCTCCTGAACTACGGTCCGCGAACCGCGCCGCTTCGACACCAGGCCCTGCAGGCAACGCTGGACTGGAGTTATCGGCTTTTATCCGAGGCCGAGGCCTCACTGTTGCGTCACCTGTCCGTGTTCGCCGGACTGTTCACGACCGAGGACGTGCTCGGCATCACCAGCGACATCGTCGCGTCGCCGGGCGAGACCGCCGCTTGCCTCGACAACCTCGCATCGAAGTCGCTGGTCTCGCAGACACTCTCGGGCGGCAAGGCTGCGTACAGGCTGCTCGACACGACCAAAACCTATGCCGCAGAGCGGCTGCGTGCGGAAGGTGAACATAGGCGCGCCTGCGAGAGCCATGCCGTCTATATGCTCGACCTGTTCGAACGTGCCGAGGCGGAATGGACGTGGGTGGCACGGGAAGACTGGATGACGACCTACGGCCGGCGCGCCAACGACCTGCGCAACGCGATCGACTGGGCTTTCGGCGCGGATGGCGACGTCGAGACTGGCCTCCGACTATCCGCCGCAGCGATCCCGCTCTGGGATGAACTCTCGTCGGTGGCCGAATGCCGGCAACGCGTGCGCACGGCGCTGGACGCCGCAGAGCTGACGGCTCGTCCAGATCTCGAGGTGCGGATGAAGCTGGCGACTGCCCATGCCCGAAGCCTGACTTTCGCCGAACGGCTCGATCCGGAGGCCGAAGGCGCCTGCCGCGAAAGCGTGAGGCTGGCCGAACTGAAGGGCGATGCGGACTATCAGCTCCGTGCGGTGTGGGGCCTTGCGGTCCTCCAGTCATTCGCCGGGCGTCACCGCGACGTTCTGGCGAGCCTCGATCGCTTCGATGCGATCTGCGAGCGGACGAAGGATAGCGCCGCCGCATCCTCCGGCGCGCGGTTTCGCATCATGACGCAGTTTTATCGCGGCGATATCGTCGGCGCCCACGCTTCCCTGAAGCGGCTCGCCAGACAGCACGACAGTCCTGCGGAGCGCGCGCGCATATCGCGCTTCCAAGTCGATCCCTACGTGGTGATCCGCGTCTCGCTCGCCTTCGTCGGATGGGTACGCGGGGATACGCTCGAAGCCGTCAAGGCTGCCAGAGCCGCCGTCGACGGCGCCGCCGCAACCGAGCATCTGGTGACCCAGTCCAACGCTCTTGCCCTGGCCTCCATTCCCGTTGCGATCTGGAGAGGCGATATCGACACGGCCGAGCAGCATCTCAACCTGCTCGACGACAATCTCAACCGGAGAAACCTCGCGAGCTGGGCTCCGCTCAGCCACTTCTTCCGCGCTGTGATAGGGCATCACCGCGGAAGCGCGGATGCGGTCGAGCCGATGCGCGTCGCCGCCAACGAGATCCTCGACAGCAAATTCCTGATCCGCGCGCCGATCTACCTCGGCATGCTCGCCGAAGCGGCGCTGCAGCGCGGCCGGATCGAGCTTGCGCGCGAGAGCATTGCAGCGGCCATCACGCATGCGGACCAACTGGATGAGACCTGGTGCCGGCCCGAACTGCTACGGGTCCTGGGGTGTATCGAAGTTCAGCAGGGCGATCGCGCGCGCGGCGAGCAGGCCCTGATCGGCGCGGTGCAGACCGCCGGAGCGTCAGGCGCCCTCTCCTTCCAGCTCCGCGCCGCGACCGACCTCGCCAATATCTGGACGGAGAGCGGCGCTGCTTCTGCGGCCGGAGCGATGCTCGATCCAATCTGCCGGCAGTTTGCTCAGGACAGCACGGGCAAGGACGTCGCGAGAGCGCGTCGCCTGCTCGATCGTTTAGAGATCGAGGCCTCATCCGGCCGCGCGTAGTCTCCCTGAATGGACCGAACATGATTGCGTGCCGGCCGTGCTGGCCGCGCCGGTTCCATATGCCCTGACCGTACGTTTTTACCACATTTAACCGCAGGCCTTTCTTCGCCTCGCTAGATTGTCCTCGCAACGACTTGCAAGGACGCACCGACATGATCGAGCTCACCGTCAATGGGACCAGGCATCGAGTTGATGTCGTTCCCGAGATGCCCCTGCTCTGGGTCCTGCGCGACGAGCTCGGCATCACCAGTCCCAAATACGGCTGCGGGGTCGCGCAATGCGGCGCCTGCACCGTTCACATCGACGGCAAGGCGGTGCGGTCCTGCCAGTCGCATATCGGCGAGGTCGCCGGCAGATCGGTCGTCACGCTCGAAGGCCTCGACAACAAGGACCAACACCCGGTCGTGCAGGCCTGGATCGAGCATCAGGTTCCGCAATGCGGCTACTGCCAGACCGGCCAGATCCTGCAGGCGATCTCGCTGCTTACGAAGATACCCAAACCGACGGACGAGCAGATCGATCAGGTGATGTCGGGAAACCTCTGCCGCTGCGGCACCTATCCGCGCATCCGCGCGGCGATCCATGCGGCCGCGGCCAAGAAAATGGCGGAGAAGTGATATGGGCCATATGCAGAACCTGTCGCGCCGCGCCTTTGTCTTCGGCTCCGCCGCGATGGCCGGCGGCATTGCCTTCGGCTCCTATAGCGGTGCTGAAGCGGCCGCACCGGCGGCCGGTGACAATCCCTCTCCGCCGGCCTCGGGCCGAACTCCGTGACTTTCAATCCCTGGGTCGAGATCAGTCCGGACAAGATCACGCTGATCGCCCAGCATGCCGATATCGGGCAGGGTGTCGGCTCGGTGCAGCCGATCATGATAGCCGAGGAGATGGACCTCGATCCCGGCCAGTTCGAAGTTCGCTTCGCTGGTCCCAGTCCCGCCTATTTCAACACCGGGTTCAAGGAGGAACTGGCGCCGTTCCTCGCCTCGGATCAGAGCCCCGCGGCCGAAGCGGGTCGCGCCGCGGCGCTCGAAGGTCTTCGAAAGTCCGGCATGCAGATGACGGGCGGCTCAAGCACGATCCCCGACACCTATGAGAAGCTGCGCAAGGCCGGCGCCATAGCGCGTGAAACGTTGAAGGCCGCCGCTGCCAAGCGTTCGGGCATCGCGGTGGCTGACATCCGTACCCGATCCGGGCACGTGATCCTCCCCGACGGCAAGAAGATTCCCTATATCGAGCTCGCGGCCGACGCCGCCGGGATTCCTCCGGTGCTCGATGCGCAGACGCGCGATCCCTCCACCTGGCGCTTGATCGGCAAGCCGATGATGCGCCTCGACGTTCGCGCCAAGGTTCTGGGCGAGTTGAAGTTCGGCATCGACATGAAGATGGAAGGCATGCTGTACGCTTCCGTCAAGCTGAACCCCAACAAGGGGCAGCCGCTGAAATCCTATGACGCAAGCGTGGCGCAATCGATGCCGGGGGTCAGGAAGATCCTCGAAATCAAAAATGGCATTGCGGTGATCGCCACGAACAGCTGGTACGCGATGAGGGCCGCCGATGCCGTCAGGTGCGAGTGGGCGCCTTCAGTGTACCCCGCCGAGCAGGCGGACCATTGGAAGGTGCTGCAATCTTCGTTCAAGCCTGAGTTCCTGGGCAAGGAATGGCGCAAGCTCGGCGATGTCGAAGCCGGCCTGAAGACGGGAACGCGGATCGAGGCGGAATATCGCGCGCCCTATGTCGCCCATCAGCCGCTCGAGCCGCTCAACGGGATCGGTCTCGTCACCGACAAGGGGATGGAGATCTGGGTCGGCCACCAGAGCCCTCAATTCGTGCAGCATGTCGCGGCGACCGCGATCGGCTTGAAGCCGGAACAGGTCGCCTTCCACAATCAGTGGAGCGGCGGGAGTTTTGGCCACCGCCTCGAGTACGAGAACGTCCGTGTGCTTGCCGAGATCGCAAACCAGATGCGCGGCACGCCAATCAAGCTGGTGTTCTCGCGCGAGGAGGATTTTCTCCAGGACATTCCGCGGCAGATCGCGATCGCCCGGCACAGAGGCAGCATCGACAAGGGCAAGATCGTCGCGGCCGATCTGCAGCTGGCTTCGACGGCACCGCTCAAGGGGCTGCTCGAACGTTCGGGCGCCCCCTCGAAGGATCCCGACGCTCAATTGGCGGCCGGCCTCTGGAACGTCTACTACGACATCCCCAATTTCCGGGCCACGACTTACGAGGCGCAGGGGCTGTCGCCGAGCACCACCTGGCGGTCCGTGGGCGCCTCGACGGCCGGCTTCTTCACCGAGAGCTTCATCGACGAGTTGATCCACGCCGCCGGGCTCGATCCGATGAAGGCGCGGATCGCGATGTGCAACGTGCCGCACTATCGCAAGTTGCTGGAGACGCTGGCGGAGATGTCGAACTGGAAGGGGCCGCTCGGCAAGGGAAAAGGGCGCGGCGTTGCCTTCGTGGAGTCGTTCGGCACGCCGACGGCTGAAGTGGTCGAGGTCACGAAGACCGCCCGCGGCATCAGGATCGACAAGGTCTGGGCCGTGGCCGACGTCGGAAAGGTGATCGACCCTGTCAATTTCGAGAGCCAGATGCAGGGCGGCGTCGTCTGGGGGCTTGGCCACGCCATCAATTGCGAGCTCACTTACGCAAAGGGCGCAGTGCAGCAGACCAACTACAACCACCACGAAGCGATGCGGATCTACCAATGTCCGGTGATCGAAGTTCGCGGGCTTGAGAACGATCCAAAGGTGAGAGGCGTCGGCGAGCCGCCCGTCCCTCCTGCGGCACCGGCGCTCGCCAATGCGATCTTCGCGGCGACCGGGAAACGGATTCGCGAAATGCCCTTCAACAAGTTCATCGATTTCGTGTGAGGCGAGCCATGACGAGGTCTCTGATCGCGGTGATCATCGCCGCTTCATCGATCGCGGTTCTCACCGGGATCGTCGCAGCCAAAGACGAAGCCTCCAAGGGGGCGCCGCTGCCGGGCGGCGTCAGCCGCGCCGACGGGCTGGAGGCCTGGAAGCGAGATCGAAGCAGTGGTGACCCATCCGCGCTGCGCGAACTGCCACGTCGATGCCAAGGCAATCCCGATATGGACACCGGCAGGCGAAACCAAGCCCCGCGTTCATGGCATGAATATCCATGGCGGAGAGAGCCGCATCGGCGCTGAAAAGCTCGCCTGCTCGACCTGTCACATGACCTCAACCCAGGCGAACGAGCCGGCGCCGGCGCCGCCGCGCGCCGGAATCGACTGGCAGCTCGCCCCGGTGGCTTTCATCTGGTTCGGCAAGAGCGGCGCCGAGATCTGCGCGCAACTGAAAGATCCCAAACGCAATGGCGGTCGCGACGCGGCCGGTCTCGTCGAACACCTGCGGCACGATGCATCGTTAAATGGCTTCATCCCGCGCGGATGGGCCCCCGGCGCGGGCCGCACGACGCCACCGGGTACGTTCGAGGACCACGTCAAGGACATGGCTCTGTGGGGAGCCGCCGGACAACCCTGTCCGAATTGATGCTCTGTGTCACCGCAGGCCGAGCGCTTCTCGGCAGACTTCAGGTGCCGGAACCGAAGCGCTACGGCTTCCCCGAAACGCCCGTGCGTACCCGATCGGCGAACCAAACTGCAAGAATCGAAACGAACGACAGACAAAAGAATATGCCGGCCCAAAGCAGCGCGTTTCCCGCGTTTGTCATGACGTCTCTCCCTTTTAAGAGCGAGACGTTCGCAGAGAATTGGACGCGTGGCATTGCGCTGGATCAATTCTGCCCAGGCGCAATCGGGTCGAAAGCCGACACCAGCAGCTCGCAGCGATCGCGAGCTACGGCCTGATCGTCATGTTCTCCGGTGGCCCCGCCTTGCGCAGCGGCTCAGCGAGCCGCGCAAACTCGCACAGCAGCGACCTCGTCTTCCTGGGATCGATGATCTCCTCGACCCAGAACTTTTCGGCCGAGCGGAACGGAGAGCGCAGCTTGTTGAGGCGCTCCTCGATCTCCTTCAGCTTGCCTGCCTTGTCCTCGGCAGCATCGATGTCGGCGCGGTAGGCGGCTTCGATGCCGCCTTCGAGCGGCAGCGAGCCCCAATAGGCCGACGGCCAGGCGTAGCGGATCGAGAAGCGGTCCGCCGGCTGATGCACCACGCCGGCGACGCCGAAGGCGTTGCGCAGGATCACCGTGCACCAGGGCACCGTGGTCTGGTTGACAGCGGTCATGACGCGAACGCCGTGGCGGATGGTGCCCGCCTTTTCGGCATCGAGGCCGATCATGAAGCCGGGGCAATCCATGAGATAGACGATCGGCAGATGGAAGGTCTCGGCGAAGTCGACCCAGCGCACCACCTTCTGGCAGGCATCTGCGGTCCATGAGCCGCCGTAGTGGAAACTGTCGCTGGCCAGCACCATCACCGCCCTGCCCTCAAGACGGGCGAGACCAACGATGATCGGCTTGCCGAAATTCTTGCCGACCTCGAAGAACGAGCCCTTGTCCATGACAGACTCGATGATCGGCCGGATCTTGTAGACCTGCTTGCGGTTGCGCGGCACCGCGTTCATCAGCGCTTCTTCGCTGCGCTCGGGATTGTCGGCGCAAGGCAAAGTCGGCGGCAGCTCGTAGACCGATGACGGCAGATAAGAGAGGAAACGCCGTGCGCAGGCGAACGCCTCTTCTTCCGTGTCGACGGCATGATCGACCGCTCCGGCGCGGGTCTGGATGTCGGCGCCGCCGAGTTCTTCCTTCGTCAGGTCCTGCCCCAGCGCCTTCACCACGGGCGGGCCTGCGACAAACATCGCGGACTTCCTTGTCATGATGGAATAATGGCTGGCGGCCAGACGCGCGGCGCCAAGGCCGGCAACCGAGCCGAGGCCGAGCGCTACCACGGGAACGCGCGACAGGTTTTCTGTCGTGAAGCGATACCAGCGGGTGCCGCCGATGCCTCCCGGCAGATTCGCCGCGCCCTTGGTTTCGATGGTCTTGACCGAGCCGCCGCCGCCGGAGCCTTCGATGATGCGGATGATGGGCAGGCGGAAGTCGTGCGCCATCTCCTCCGCCATCAGCGGCTTGGCCGAGATCGACGCATCCGCCGAGCCGCCGCGCACAGTGAAGTCGTCGCCGACCACGACCACGGTGCGGCCGTCGATGCGTCCGCGGCCGAACACGCAGTTCGCCGGCGTCAGTTTCTGCAACTCGCCGCTGCTATCGTACTCACCGATGCCGGAGACGGCACCGATCTCGTGAAAGCTGCCTCTGTCAGTCAGCTTGTCGATACGCTCCCGAACAGTCAGTCGGCCCTGGTCATGCTGACGCTTGACCTTGTCAACGCCGCCCATCTCCCGCGCGAAGGCTTCGCGCCGGGCGAGCTCGTCGAGTTCCGGCTTCCAGTTCATTCACTCCCTCCGAATTGATCGGCTTGTTATTGTTATGCACGGCTATTGCGACCGGTTTGCGCGGGATACGGGCGTTGAAGACGTCGCCTTCCGCGCCTTCCATCAGGCTGCCGAGCGAGCGGCCGAGCGCGACCATCAGCGGCGCGACTTCGGCATGCAGACGCTGCTCGTCATACATCGCCGCCAGAAGGCCGATCGTGATCACCACGAAGGTCTGGTACTGCGGCGACCAGATCGGCACCGCGAGCCCGTTGATGTGCGGACTCCACAAGCCGCAGGCCACGACATAGCCCCGCTCGCGCAGCGACTGCCGGTTAGCTTCCATGCGGGGCCGCAGGATTTTTGCAGCTTCGGGGGCATCCCGCTCCATGTCGTTGACGAAGGCATCGCCGACTTCCGGCGACAAAGCAGCCGTGTAGGCCGCGCCCGCCGCGGTCGAGGCCATCGAAATGCGGCTGCCGGTGCCCTCGTGCAGACCGAGCGCGGCGGCGGAGCGCGCGAACTGGAGATAGACGAGATGAAGCCGATCCGGCACGACGAAGCCGACCGTACCAGGCAATTGCTCGGCGACTTCCTGGAGTCGCTGGCGGATCATGCTGCGGAGCTGCGCGCCCTTCATCATCGAGGCGCTCATCGCCACCGCGCTCGGGCCGATGCGATACTTCTGATCGCGCGGCAGATAGACGAGCTGTCCCATCCGCGTCAGCGTGTGCGTGAGCCGCGACACCGTCGAGCGCGGCAGACCGCACCGATTTGAAATCTCGAGATTGCCGAGGTCGAGCCTCGTGGCCCTCGAAGCATCGCAACACGTCGAACGCGCGCGACACCACCTGGATGACATCGCCCTCGCCGGCGTCGCCAGCGAGTGCACCTTGCCTACTCAACCGCTCCGAACGTCGTCCCATGTTCCCTACCAGTTGTTCCGCTGTGCGGAATTAAATTCCACTTGCAGACGACGCTACCTCACTCATTTTGCAACGACAACAAAAAGGCGATGGCATGCCAGAAATTAAGATCGTCACGGAGATCGCGGGTCGCATCTGCGCAACTCCCGTGCAAGTTGGAGGAACTGTTGCAGATGGCGATGAAATTGTAGTCGTCGAAGCGATGAAGATGGAGATCCCCGTGCCGTCGCCCGCGAGCGGCACGATCACGTCGCTACTCGTCAAGCTCGACGACGTCGTGGCCGAAGGACAGGCGATCGCGATGATCGCGAACTGACTGCATTCTTCTTCATTTCCGCGACAATGTGTCTGCTTCATTGCTGCGTTCCCGGTACGACGTTGCCATCGCTCGATCGCGGTGACATGATCGACTCGAATAAAAAACTGTTTCAAACAAAGAACGAAAATCTCCGCGGAAAAAGGCGGAGATCGTGGAGGGAAACATGCTTCGTGGGCTGATCATGCTCGCGCCTGCCTTGGTTGCGGGCGCTTCTTTTGTGTCTACACGCTATGCATTCGCCGATGACATCAAGCTGCCGGCGACATTGACGTTCACCGCCTATGACACCGGCACCGCCGGCTTCAATATCGCGGTCGGCGTCGGCAAGATGATGAAGGACAAATACAGCACCGACGTGCGCGTGCTCCCCGCAGGCAACGATGTCGCTCGTCTTGCGCCGCTGCGCGCCAAGCGCGCGGCGTCTGCCGCGATGGGATCAGGGACCTATTTCGCGCAGGAAGGCGTGTTCGAGTTCGGCTCCAGGGAATGGGGCCCGCAACCGCTTCAGATCATGCTCTCGTCCGTCGACTGCAATTGCGGCACGCTCGGCGTCGCAGCGGATACTGGCGTGAAGGAGCTGAAGGACCTCAAAGGCAAGCGCGTCGGATTCGTCGTGGGCTCACCGGCCCTGAACCAGAACTCGCTGGCGGTGCTCGCCTTCGCGGGACTGACGCAGAAGGACGTCAAGGTCGTCGAATTCGCCAGCTACGGCGCGATGTGGAAAGGCCTGATCAACAACGACACCGATGCGGCCTTCGGCACCACCATCACCGGTCCCGCCAAGGAAGCCGAGACCTCGCCGCGCGGACTGGTCTGGCCGCCGCTGCCCGCCAAGGACAAGGAAGGCTGGGCGCGAATGCAGAAAGTCGGCTCGTTCTTCTTCCCGCAGACCGCCACCTGCGGCGCGGGCATCACGCCCGAGAAGCCGATCGAGCTCGGCAACTATCCCTACCCGATCTTCGTCGCCTATGCCTCGCAACCGGCCGATCAGGTCTATGCGATGACGAAGGCGATGATCGTCAACTACGACTCCTACAAGGACTCCGCGCCCGGCGCCGGTGGACTTGGTGCCGACCGCCAGACCAAGAACTGGGTGGTGCCCGTGCATCCCGGCGCAGTGAAGGCCCTGAAGGAAGCCGGGCAATGGAACGACGCGCAGGACGCGCACAACAATAAGCTGATCAAGCGGCAGGAGGTGCTCGGCGCGGCCTGGGCCGATTACGGCAAGTCCAATCCGCCGGCGGATGACAAGGCGTTCCTCGACGGCTGGATGAAGGCGCGCGCCGCGGCGCTGGCCAAAGCCGACATGCCGAACGGGTTCGAGGAATAAAAACCAGATGGGCTTGTTGGCTGCGACACGTGAGGTGTGCTCCCTCCCCGCTTGCGGTGGAGGGTGTCTCCACAGCGGGATTTCCCCAGAGGAGAAAGCCCTCACCCGCCGCTTCGCGGCGACCTCTCCCGCAAGCGGGAGAGGCTCTGGAGCGCGCGGCTGCCCTCGTCTCAATCAACTGCTACTTCTCGTTAGCCGATTGTTACCAGCCCACGCGCGGGGTCGATCATGTCTGCTTCAATCTCCACCGCCCCGCAGGACGAGGCCAAGCGGATCGTGTTCGACGATCCGCATGGCGCCGCCGGCAACATGCAGGAAGCCGAGGTCACGCGCGTTCGCACGCTTCGCGGTGCATGGCGCTGGCTGCTGGTGGCTGCGACCGCGGCGACGATCCTGCTGTGCATCAATCAGCAATTCTCGCTGCGCTTCTTCATTGGCTACACCCAGCTCAACACCGAGTATTTCTATCTCCTGATTGCGCTGATGCTGCCGTTCACGTTCCTGGTCTTTCCGGGCACGGAGCGCGCGCCGCTCGACCGCATCCCCTGGTATGACCTCCTCTTCTTCGTCGCGACGTTCGCCGCCGCGCTGATGCTGATGTCGAACGTGCGCAAGGCGGCGGAGGCCGGCTGGGAATTCGGCGGCGCGCCCAACAATGTGATTGCCGCAGGCCTCGTCATGTGGGCGATGCTGATGGAGGCACTGCGCCGCACCGGCGGCTGGAGCCTGCTGCTCAGCGTGTTTCCCTTCACCGTCTATCCGCTGTTCGCGGAATCAGGTTGGCTCGGGCCATTCCGCGGCACGCAGTCGACGCTGGAGCAGGCGACCGCCTATCACGTGCTGTCGGGCGAGAGCCTGCTCGGTATTCCCATCCAGGCCTTCGCCGACACCGTGATCGGCTTCCTGGTGTTCGGCACCGCGCTGATGATGACGGGCGCCGGAAAGTTCTTCATCAACCTTGCCTTCGCGCTGTGCGGCACGTTCCGCGGCGGCGCGGCGAAGGTCTGCATCTTCGCCAGCGGCCTGCTCGGCATGATGTCGGGCTCGATCATCTCCAACGTGCTCACCGCGGGCACCATGACCATTCCCGTGATGAAGAAGAGCGGCTTTCGCGCGTCCTATGCCGGCGCGATCGAGGCCTGCGCCTCCACAGGCGCGGTGCTGGCGCCGCCGGTGATGGGCGCCACCGCCTTCGTGATCGCCCAGTTCCTCAATGTCAGCTATGCCGACGTCGCGCTCGCTGCGATCATTCCCGCCACGCTCTATTACATCGGCCTGTTCATGCAGGTCGATTCTTACGCCGCGCGGCACGGACTGAAGGGAATTCCGCGCGCCGAGCTGCCGCGGATCATGGATACGATCAGGGACGGCTGGTACTACGTCTTCGTCATCGCGCTGCTGGTCGTGATGCTGCTCTACTTCAAGCGCGAGAGCCACGCGCCGTTCTTCGCCACTGCGCTGCTGCTCGTGCTCAATCAGCTCTTCTCCAAGGACACGCGCTGGACGCTCGCAACCATCGGCAAATTCCTGGAGGTCAACGGCCGCACCTTCGTCGAGTTGGTCGGCATCCTCGCCGGCTGCGGCCTTTTGATCGGCGCCTTCTCGATGACCGGCGTGGTGTCGAGCCTTGCCAACGACCTCCTCCAGATTGCCGGCGACAATCCGCTCCTGCTGCTCGGCATGTGCGCCCTCACCAGCCTCATTCTCGGCCTCGGGCTGACGACGACGGCCTGCTACATCTTCCTGGCCATCCTGGTCGCACCCGCGCTGGAGAAGCTCGGGCTCAACAGGATGGCCGTGCACATGTTCATCTTCTACTGGGGAATGCTGTCGTCGATCACGCCGCCGGTCGCCATTGCCTCTTTCGCGGCCGCCGGCATCGCCGGTTCGCCGGCGATGAAGACGGGTTGGGAATCGATGTGGGTCGGCAGCATCATCTATTTCATCCCGTTCTTCTTCGTGCTCAATCCGGCTCTGGTGTTGCAAGGACCGAGCCCCTATCTCGTCGGTCTCGGCCTGATGGCGCTCGCCGCGTTCGGGACGCTGTTCATCTGCGGCGGCATCCAGGGATATCAGCCGTTCGTCGGCGATCTGCGGGGGGCCGGCGCGCTGGAATGGCCCTTGCGGGTGCTGCTGGTGATCGGCGGCTTCGTGGTGGCAACCCCGGGCGGCGGGATCATGCCGCTGTCGCAGATCCAGGTGACGATGCTCGGTCTCGGCATCCTCATGCCAACGGTCCTGGTCGCGCTCGTGCTGGTCAGGCGGCAAAGCCCGATTCCGAACGGGTTGCGCGTACCCTGATTGCGTTGCACAAGGGAGGCGATGACATCGCCGCCCGCCTCCGCCTGGACCCGCTCGAAACCGCCGCTGCTGCGGTTTCTCGACACCTGTCTCAACGAATTCTCGGCCGAAACCTCGGGCCACGTCGCCGACTACATCCCCGAGCTCGGAAAGGCCGACCCTGCCTATTTTGGCATCAGCCTCGCCACGCTCGATGGCCATGTCTACGAGGTCGGCGACTCCCGGGTGCCCTTCACCATCCAGTCGATGTCCAAACCGTTCGTGTTCGCGCTGGCCCTGGATCTTCTCGGCGCCGGCCGGGTCGAGAGCGCGATCGGCGTCGAGCCCTCGGGCGATCCCTTCAACTCGATCCGGCTCAATTCCGACAACCATCCGTTCAACCCCATGGTCAATGCCGGCGCGATCGCCTGCACCGGGCTGATCTACGACAGCAAGGGCGCGGATGCCTTCGAGCAGATCCGGCTCGCGCTCAGCCGCTTTGCGGGGCGCGACCTCGCCGTTGACGAGGCCGTCTACACGTCCGAGAGCCAGACCGGCGACCGCAACCGCGCCATCGGCTATCTCCTCAAGACCAACGCCGTGATCTCAGACAATGTCGCCGGCGTGCTCGACGTCTATTTCCGGCAATGCGCGGTGCTGGTCACGGCGCGCGACATCGCCGTGATGGCGGCAACGCTCGCCAACCGCGGCATCAACCCGGTCACGGGCGAACAAGTGATGAGCGCTTACGCGATCTCGCGCACGCTCTCGGTGATGACGTCATCAGGCATGTACGACTATGCCGGCGAATGGATCTACCGGATCGGCATTCCCGCCAAGAGCGGCGTCGGCGGCGGCATCCTGGCGGCGCTGCCCGCCCGGCTCGGCCTCGGCAGCTATTCGCCAAAACTCGACAAGCACGGCAACAGCGTGCGCGGCATCAAGGTCTGCGAGGCGCTGTCCTCGCACTACGACCTCCACATGCTCAACCGCAGCGACGACGCGCGCAATGCCGTCATCGCCGATTACGACATCGGAAAGAGCCCGTCCCGCCGCGTCCGCCGCCCGCAGGAGCGCGATATCCTCGCCGCCCATGAGCAGGAGGTGCGGATCATCGAGCTGGTCGGCACGCTGTCGCTGTCGGCGGTCGACTACGTTTCCCGGCGGCTCGCTGGACGGCCTCGGCCGCAATTCGTGATCTTCGATCTGCATCGTGTCACCTCCACCACGCGCGCCGGCGCGCGACTCGTGGCCGAAGCGTTCGAAGAACTCGCCGCGCTGAACGTGACGGTGGTGCTGTCAGGCGTCAGGCGCGCGTCGAAGGAATGGAACACGCTGCGGGAGTGGACCGCGGAGCTGAAGAACGTCCGCGACTTCTACCTGCTCGACACCGCGATCGAATGGGCCGAGGACCAGATCGTCTACCGCTATGGCGGCTCGATCGACTTCCACGAAACCACCGAGTTGTCCGAGCAGCCGCTGCTCGAGGGCCTCAGCGAGGAAGAGCTGACCGACCTCGCCTCGATCTGCAGCATCCGGACCTATCAATCCGGCGCGAGGATTCTCACCACCGGCGACCCCGCCGATTCCCTGTTCTTCCTGCGCAGCGGCGCCGTGCATGTCACCCTGCCTGACGGCGTGCGGCTGGCGACGCTCACCGCCGGCATGGCGTTCGGTGAGATGGCGCTGATCGAGACCACACGCTCCGCCGACGTCTTCGCAGACATGGCGGCGACCGCGTTCGAGGTCCCCCTGAAGGATTTTGAGCGTTTCCGCAGGCAGCACCCGCGCGCCAGCGAGCGTGTCATGCGCAACCTTGCGCTGCTCCTCGCCGACCGCCTGATCGTCGCCAACGCCAAGGTGGATATTTTGACATCGACGTGAGCTTTGTGGCCCCCTCTCCCGCGTCATTGCGAGAAGCTCTTGCGACGAAGCAATCCAGACTACCTCCCGGAAAGATTCTGGATTGCTTCGCTGCGCTCGCAATGACGGAGTATGCGGAGAAAGCTCGCGCTCTCTTCAGCCCACCACTTCGGTGACTGGCTGGAGATCAATCTCGAACGTCTCCAAAAACTTCGACGTCATGATGTAGAATCCGACCGAGAGCTGAAGCTCGACCAGCGCGGCCGGCGTCAGCTTTGCCGCGATCGCCTTGAAGGTCGCATCGGTCGGCTTCCTCAGCTTGACGATCTCGTCGGTGAAGGCGAGCGCGGCGCGCTGCAATTCATTGAAGCAGGTCGCGGCCTGCCAGTTCTCGAGCGCCTCGTTCTGCTCGTCGGTGACGCCGACATTCTTGCCGATGCGCTTGTGCGCGACGATCTCGTACGGTGCCTCGCACAGAATGCCCGTGCGCGTGATCGCGAGTTCGCGCACGACCGGATCGAGTTCGCCCTTGTGGCGGATGGCGCCGCCGAGGCGGCAATACTGCTCGAAATAACTCGGCGAATGCGACATCATCCGGAAGATGTTGGCATTGCGGTTCTTGTCGAGGATTTCGCGGGTACGGTCCGATGCCTTGGACGGGTCGCTGTAGTCGATGCGGGCCATGATTTTCCTGAGTTTTCTCTGCCTTGGGCTTTTGATGCTCTTTGTCGTTGCCGGAATAGGTCCCGGGAAACTCTATGCGCGCGCAACCTTGGGAGCAACATGATCGAGTCAAAATGCCGCCGCATTGCTGATCGACCTTGGCACAGTCGATATTCGCAGCATGGGGACACATTGCAGCGGATACTCGAAGTGGGGTGTTCCGAGTAAAAACAATTGGCCGTCGGGTGCGCAGCGCGCGCAACGATGAGTCACGCCCAAGTCTAGGGAGAAAAGGCATGAAGGAAGCCACCAAGGGGGCGGCCTCGGGAGCGCTCGCGCATATGCTGGCGGTGACGGCGATGCTGGTCATCGCCAGCATCTTGTTTTACGGGCGTTAGTAAGAGTTGCGTCAGAGTTTTCGTCATTCCGGGGTGGCTCTCGCACAAGCCAGGCCCAGAATTCCCGTTCCAGGCTCGGTCCTTTCGACCGCCCCCGAATGACGAATCCCGCCATGATTGATGCGAGCGGATAAAGGACTGATCCCTGGTGGGATGCAGGGTGAAGCGCAACGGACGTCCGCTCTAGCGACCCAGAGCAGACATTCCTGCCGGAATCGCGGCAAATGCCCATGTCAGGCCGCCGCCGGCATAATAGCTGGTTTGCGAACCGAACGAGATGCCGACTGGCGACGTCGTCCCTCCGAATGCAGCGATGGTTGGAGGCGCAACAGAAGGCGCCTGGCTGTCGTGATTCACGCCGACGAACCCCCGCACGATCAAAGCCGGCAGCGGCTTGAACGCCACCCCCGCTTCGGCGTTGGCGAGGAAGGGTGTCGAACTCCTTCCGATGCCGGATAGGGCGCTGGCGCCGTTATAAAATCCAAGAATATTGTCGACGTATATGTCGGAACCCGAGAGCGACGCCCTGCGCGAGGCGAAGCCAGCCCAGCCGCCGACGCCGATCTCCGCCCAGGAGTCACGGCGACTTTCAAATCCAGCCCCGCCCGAGCTCCGACGTCGGTCCAGCGGAGCGACGTGCTCGCGTTGTAGGTTGAAACGCGGGCAGGGTCGGCGAGGGTTGCCAGTGAGAGAACCGAGGTTGTCGATTGGTTGTTGTGCGCCTCTCCGCCGAACACGGCCAGCGAAGGCGTGAACGAGACCGCGCCGACGCGATAATCGCCAGCGGCTCTCCCATGGATCTGCCAGCTGGCATAGTCCGCCGCCGAATTCCCGTTGATCGTACAGACTTGAACGGGATTACAGGCCACCCCACCCGCACTGGGTACGCCGCCCAGCAGCAGACCGACGACGCCACCACCATCGGTTGAGACCCTGCCACTCGCCGAGCCGGAAGCATGGCCATAGAATCCGCCAATTTCCAGCCGCGTGTTGGATCCGAATACCGTATGCGTGACAGGCAGGAAGTATCCCACCGCCCCGCGAACCAGGTAGCCATCGAGACGCTGGCTGAGGGATAGCGCACCGGCGTCTGCAAGCGTACCGGAGGCGAGAAGATGGTGGCCGAGGGCGTAGTTTGGCAGGTCAAAGCGCTGCCACGAACCGTCAAGCGAGGCGTAAAAGCCGCCGCTGGAGACCGCGGTTGCGGCCGGTGCCTTGTAGGCCGGGACCGGGACGTCGGCGGCAAAAGCTGAAACGGCAAGCGACGAAAGCAGCGAAACGAGCAACAACGTCTTCATCGCAAAAATTCCCGGCCGAATTCCAAGCTTGAACCTAGCGGCTGATCCGCCTGGAGTCTGCGCTTATTATGCAACACAAACGCGAACTCGGCAGCGGCATGCCGCGTCGCGGGCAGAAGGCAGAGATGGATTCCGTGCAGGATCTTACGGCTTCTCCGCTCGGTCGATCCTGGTGAAATACGGCACGATTTTCCCGGCAAAGGTTACGAATTTCGCGCAGACCTCGTCACCAATGGCGAGATCCTTCTCGCCATGCGCCATCATGCGAAAACCCTCGGCGCAATCGACCAGCAGGATGTTGTAGGGCACGTGCGCGCGCGTCTCCGGCGTGGCGGCGCGGCAGACCAGTGAGGTCGCATAGACGCTGCCCTTGCCGCTGGCGCGCGCCTCGCGCGGATCGGAGCCGCCGCAGGCTGCGCAGAAGGCGCGATGAAAATACTGCACATGGCCGCATGCGTTGCAGGTCTGAAAAATGATGGCTTCTGCGCCCTTGGTCCAGTCCACCAGACGCTCGCTCATCGCACCCGCTCCAGGAACATGCTGACATGGGATGACAGCACGCCGCCGTCGCCGTGCAGCAGCGCGATCGAGGCGTCGCGCACCTGCCTTCCCGCCGCCCGGCCCGTCATCTGCAAATGCGCCTCGACAAGATGCGCCATCGCGCCGCCGACGCCGCAATGGCCGTAGCTGAGCAGCCCGCCATGGGTGTTGAGCGGCATGGCGCCGTCGCGGCCGAAATGGCCTGATCGCACGCGGGCCGCCGCCTCGCCGCGGCCGGCGAGGCCGAGGTCTTCCAGCAGCATGGCGAGCGTGATGGTGAAGCTGTCGTAGATGGCGGCATAGCGCACGTCCGAGATCGCAAGGCCCGTCGCCTCCTTCGCACGCGCAATCGAAATCTCGGCGCCGAGTTCGCTGAGCGCGGGCGCCGCCGTGACGTGCTGGTGGGTATGGGCCTGCGCGCAGCCGCGGATGCGGACGCCGGCTTCTCCGGTCCGCTCGCGGCTGATCACGAACGCCGCGCCACCATCGGACACCGGGCAGCAGTCGAGCAGCTTGAGCGGCATGGCGACCGGCTTCGAAGCCATCACGTCGGCGACCGTGATCGGATCGTGGAATTGCGCACCGGGATGGGTGCTGGCGTGGCTGCGCATCAGCACCGCGAACTCGGCAAGGTCCTCTTCGGTCACGCCGTATTCGTGCATGTAGCGCGTGGCGACGAGGCCGTAATAGGCGGGAATGGTCGGGCCGAGCGGCACCTCGTAGTCGGGATGACCGACCTGCGCCAGCGCCTGGATCGAGGCGTCGCGGCTCTGTCCGGTGAGACGGTTCTCGCCGGCGACCACGAGCACGTTGCGCGCAACGCCTGCTTCGACGAGATGATGCGCGAGCATGGTCATCGCCAGCCCCGTGGCGCCGCCGACCTGGACGGCGTGAGCATAGGACGGGCGGATACCGAAATGCTCGGCGAACACGGTCGCCAGCATGATGTGCGGCGAGACCGTTGAATAGCCGCAGAGGATGCCGTCGATGTCGGCGCGCTTGAGCCCGGCATCGTCGAGCGCGGCTTGCGCGGCCCTGCTCATCAGGTCGAGTGAGGATGAACCCTCGTGTTTGCCATAAGGCGTGAGGCCGACGCCGGTGACGAAGCTCATGTTGCCCTACTCCGGCGCCGAACGCGTGACGCCATCGCGGACCATGGCAGCAATCTCGTCCTGGGAGTATCCGATCTCGCGCAGAATCTCCGCGCCGTGCTCGTTGAGCCGGGGTGCCAGCCGTGCGGGCTCCGCCTCGGTCTCCGACCAGCTCGCAGTCACCTTCATGCTGCGGATCGCTCCTTCGGTCGGATGGTTCACGACCGGAAAGAACTTCGTCGCCTCCAGATGCTCGTCGTGGAGCACGCCCTGCAAATCATGCATCGGCATCACAGGCACATCGGCTTTGGTCAGCAGGTCGATCCACTCTGCCGTCGTGCGGGTCTCGAAAATGCGCGCGAGTTCGGCATAGACGACATCGATGTTGGCGGCACGGCCGGCGAAAGTCGCGAACATCGGATCGGCGCGCAGATCGTCGCGCCCCGTCGCCTTGAAGAAATTCTCCCACTGCTTGTCGTTATAGACGATGACGCTGAGATAGCCGTCCGACGTCTTGTACGGCCTGCGGTCGCGCGAGAGGTGGCGGGCGTAGCCGCCCTTGTCGAGCGGCGGCTCGAATGTGAGCCCGCCCATGTGGTCGCCCATGACGAAGCCGGCCATGGTCTCGAACATCGGTATGTCGACGCGCTGGCCGCGGCCGGTGCGATCGCGATGCACCAGACTGGCACAGATCGCGCCGACGGCGGTCAGGCCGACGATGCGGTCGACCAGCGCGTTCGGCACGTAGCGCGGCACGCCGTCGCCGGTCTGCGCCATCAACGCGGGCAGCGCCGTGGCGCCCTGGATCAGATCGTCATAAGCGGGTTTGGAGGCATAGGGCCCGTCCTGGCCGAAGCCGAACACGCCGGCATAGACGAGGCGCGGATTGACTTTCGAGACGACGTCATAGCCGAGCTGAAGCCGCGCCATCGCCTGCGGGCGAACGTTGTAGACGAGAACGTCGGCATCCTTCAGCAGCCGCAGCACGGCATCGCGCCCCGCAGGCTTCTTCAGGTCGAGGCAGATCGAGCGCTTGCTGCGGTTGGTGTTGAGGAACACCGGACCCATTCCGGTGTGCCGCATCGGGCCAATCAGGCGGGTGACGTCGCCGTCGAGCGATTCGACCTTGATCACGTCGGCACCGTAATCGCCGAGCATCTGGGTCGCATAAGGCCCCATCAGCACGGTGGTCATGTCGACGACCTTGATGCCCTTCAGCGGCCCCATCCGTTCGCTCCCGATTGCGCAAGGCCAGATCGGCCCCGCGATTTCGGTCCAACTAAGGGCAGTCACGCCATGCGCGCAAGGGCCAGCCGGGGTATGGCCGCATGCGCGACCATGCGGCGGCTATTTCTTCTGGCGGGATTCGCGGATCTTGATGAGGCGATCGAGGTCTTCGTTCTGCTGGTTGAGGCGGTCGGCAATGCGCGACTCGCTCTGCTCGCCCGAGGCCGCCGCAGCCTGCTCGATCAGCTGCCTGATATTATCCTCGAGGATCGCGATGCGATCGTTGAGTGCGTCCATCGACAGCGAGTCTTCGTAGTCATTGCTCATGATGCTTTTCCGCAAATCACCTGGGAGCCGTAGGGTGGGCAAAGCGAAGCGTGCCCACCATGATCTAGCGCAAAGAAGGTGGTGGGCACGGCGCTTTCGCGCCTTTGCCCACCCTACAGAACTACGGGACTGACCTTACTTCAGCGGCTCCAGCACGGAGACGTAGTTGGCAACCGCGGCGCCGCCCATGTTGAAGATGCCGCCGAGTTTCGCATTCTTCAGCTGCATGCCCTCGGGCGCCTGGCCTGCGAGCTGCATGGCGGTCATCACGTGCATGGAGACGCCGGTAGCACCGATCGGGTGGCCCTTGGACTTCAGGCCGCCGGACGGATTGACCGGCAGCTTGCCGTCCTTGAGCGTCCAGCCTTCCTTGATGGCGCGGGCGCCCTGCCCCTCGGCGTCAGGCCCATCGCTTCGTACTCGATCAGCTCAGCGACCGTGAAGCAATCATGGGTCTCGACAAAGGACAGATCGGAGAGCGTCACGCCCGCCTGCTCCAGCGCACGCTGCCAGGCGACGGTGCAGCCCTCGAACTGGAGGATGTCGCGCTTGGACATCGGCAGGAAGTCCTGGGCATGCGCGGTGGCGCGAAAGCCGATCGACTTGCCCATGGTCTTGGCGGTCTCGGCATCGGCCAGGATCAGCGCCGCGGCGCCGTCGGAGACCAGCGAGCAGTCGGTGCGCTTCAGCGGGCCGGCAACGTAGGGGTTCTTCTCGCTCTCGGCGCGGCAGAAGTCGAAGCCGAAATCCTTGCGCATCTGGGCAAAGGGATTGGCGACGCCGTTCTTGTGGTTCTTGGCCGCGATCAGCGCCAGCGCATCGGACTGGTCGCCGTACTTCTGGAAATAGGAGCTGGCGATCTTGCCGAACACTCCGGCGAAGCCGCCCACGGTGTCACCGTCCTCCGGCAGATAGGACGCCTTGAGCAGGTTCTTGCCGATCTCCGGGCCCGGCGTGCGCGTCATCTGCTCGACGCCGACGACGAGAACGATCTTGGCCGCCCCGGCGGCGATCGCGCGCAGGCCCTGATGCACGGCGGCAGAGCCCGTGGCGCAGGCATTCTCAACCCTTGTGGCCGGCTTGAAACGCAGCTTCGGGTCGGCCTGGAGCACCAGCGAGGCCGTAAAATCCTGCGGCGAGAAACCGGCATTGAAATGGCCGAGCACGATCTCGTCGACGTCGCCGGCCGAAATGCCGGCATCCGCCAGCGCCTCGTTGGCAACCTTCACCACGAGGCTTTCCACGGTCTCGGTATCGAACTTGCCGAACGGCGTATGGGCCCATCCGACGATGCTGGCGGTCATGGTCTCTTCTCCCTGGAGTCGTCTGATCTGGTTCTGACTTAAGTCTTAGCGCAGGGCTGGCAAGACTTCACGCGGCTTTCAGGGCCTGGAGGCTGCGCTGGCAGATGGCAGTTATGCCGGCCCAGTTCCCGGCCTTGATCTCCGCGGCCGGGCACAGCCAGGAACCGCCGACCGCGACAACATTGGGCTCGGCGAGCCAGGTTGCCGCATTGGCCTCTCCGACGCCGCCTGTGGGGCAGAACCGTACGTTCGGGAACGGGCCGCCGAGGGCACGCAGGCTCTTGATGCCGCCTGCCTGCTCGGCCGGGAAGAATTTTGCGACGTCGAAGCCGTAGGACAGCGCCATCATCAGCTCTGACGCGGTGGCAATGCCGGGTGCAAACGGCAAGGAGCTGTCGGTGGCGGCCTTCAGGAGATCGGGGGTCAGGCCCGGGCTGATGCCGAACGCGACGCCGAGCTTCTCGACACGGGTAAAGTCGGCCGGATTGAGAATCGTGCCGATGCCGACGACCGCCTCGGGCACCTCGGCCATCATCGCCCTTGCCGCCTCGATCGCGACGGGGGTCCGCATGGTCACCTCCAGCGTGCGGATGCCGCCCGCGACCAGTGCACGCGCCAGCGGCACGGCGTCCTGGATCCGCTCGATGGTGAGGACCGGAATGACGGTCGCGGCCTTGAACAGCGCGACGAGGTGGTTCTGTTGGGCGCTCGTGGTCATCTTGGCCTTCGTTTCACTTGGTCACTTGGTCGCAAATCACGTGGTGGCCTGACGCGTCGTCGCCGGCCGGTGCCGCTTCTTCGGCGGCATGGCATAGCCCGGAATGATGGCGCCGGCATAGCAGATCACGAGGCTGGCGAGACGATGCCCGGCCCGGGCCGCCTCGACCGGATCGGAGCCGGCGAGCCGTGCCGCGATATAGGCCGCCGCGAAGCTGTCGCCGGCGGCGGTGGTGTCGACCACCGGCTTGGTCATGGGCTCGGCGCGGACTTCGTAGGTAGTCCCGGGGAAGCGCAGCAGGCTCACGGGTTCGGCGAGCCGGAACACCAGCTCCGGGCTCGGGATCCGTGCCATCAGTTGCTCCCGGCTCTCGCCGGGATAGAGCGCGAGCAGATCCTCGGTCGAGGTCAGCACGATGTCGGCAGCCGCGAAGGCCGCGGCAAAGACCTCGCGGGCGACGTCGCGATCGGGCCAGCCGCGTGCGCGAAAATTGGTGTCGAACACGAAGCGGGTGCCGAGCAGCCGCGCCCGCTTGATCGCCGCGAACAGACGATCGCGCCCCGCCGCGTCGTAGATCGAGAGCGTGATCGCCGAGAGATAGATGATGTCGTAGCTCATCAGCGAGTTGAGCAGCTCGTCCGTCTCCGGCAGGTTCATCAACTGCCGCGCCGCCGCGCTGTCGCGCCAGTGGAAGAACTGACGCTCGCCGTTCGCATCCGTCTGGATCATGTAGAGGCCGGGCAGCTTGCCCGGCAACCGCACGACGCGCCTGGTGCCGACGCTCTCGGCGGTCCAGGCCGCGATCATCTCGTCGCTCAAGGCGTCATCGCCGAGCGCGGTGAGATAGTCGACCTTGACCTCGAGCCGCGCCAGATACACTGCGGTGTTGAGCGTATCCCCGCCGAAGCCGCGCGAGTACAGCCCGCCGCCCTGCCCGGCAGCGTGCCCGGTGGAGTGTCCCGAGGCATGTCCTCCCTGGGCCTGCCGAAGCTCGACCATGCACTCGCCGATGCAAGCAACGCTCGCCATCGTCATATCCAAGCTGTTCATCGGTTGGATCAGGCGACGAAGTTGCCGCCGAGTTCGTCTTCGATGTGAATGCGGATGATGTCGTCGAAGGTCTTCTCTTCCGTGGTGAAGCCGAGCTCGCGCGCCCGCTTTGCCTCGAAATTGCGCGGCCAGCCGCCGACGATGCCGACGATGAAGGGATCGGGCTGGTGCTTGATGCGCGCGGCCACCTTGTCGCCGGCCACCCGCCTGAGCGCCGCGATCTGCTCGCCGACCGTGGCCGAGAAGCCCGGCATGGTCAAATTGCGGCGCGGACCGACCTTGGCGAGGTCCATGGTGCCGGCATGGAGCAGGAAACCGACGGCCGAGCGCGGCGTGGCGTGCCAGTGGCGGACGTCCTCGGACACCGGGAGGATCGCTTCCTTGCCGGCCAACGGCTCGCGCAGGATGTTTGAGAAGAAGCCCGATGCCGCCTTGTTGGGCAGGCCGGGCCGGATGCAGATGGTCGGCAGGCGGATGCCGATGCCGTCGAGGAAGCCGCGGCGCGAATAGTCGGCGAGCAGGAGTTCGCCGATCGCCTTCTGGGTGCCGTAGCTGAGCAACGGCGTGTGGAAGAACTCGTCGCCGATCGCGTCGGGGAACGGCGCGCCGAACACCGCGATCGAGGACGTGAACACCACGCGGGGCTTGTAGCCGCCGCCGACAAGGCGGACGGCGTCGAGCAGCATCCGCGTGCCATCGAGATTGATGCGGTAGCCTTTGTCGAAATCGAGCTCGGCCTCGCCCGAGACGATCGCGGCGAGATGGAAGATCACGTCCGGGCGGCCGGCAATCAGCTTTTCGGCAGCGCCCGGCACGGCAAAGTCGCCCGACACGGTCTCGACGGGGAAACCAGCCTTCTCCGGCTTTTTGGGCTCGACCACGTCATGCATGGTCAATCTGGTGATGTCGCTCTTGCCGAGCCGGCCGTCGCGCAACAGCCGTTCAACCAATTTGCGGCCGACCATGCCGGCGGCGCCCAGAACCAGAATGTGCAAGAGCCTACTCCTTCTTGTTGTCGGAGCGCATCAGGCGAGAGGCGCTCTCAAGGCAGGCACCGCGATCATTCCTTCACGGCGCCAGTCATGGCCGACACATAATACTCCACGAAGAAGGAATAAAGGATAACTACGGGGACCGAGCCGGTCAGGGCCGCCGCCATTAGCGCGCCCCAATGGTAGACGTCGCCGTTGACGAGCTCGGTGATGGCGCCGACCGGGATGGTCTTGTTCTCCGACGAGGAGATGAAGGTCAGCGCGTAGATGAACTCGTTCCAGGACAACGTGAAGGCGAAGATGCCCGCCGAAATCACCCCCGGGAGCGACAGCGGCAGCGTGATCTTCATCAGGATCTGGAGCCGCGTCGCCCCATCGATCAGCGCGCACTCCTCCAGCTCATAGGGGATCGTGCGGAAATAGCCCATCAGCAGCCAGGTGCAGAACGGGATCAGGAAGGTCGGATAGGTCAGGATCAGCGCCAGATTACCGTCGAACAGCCCGAGCTGGAACACGATCGCCGCCAGCGGAATGAACAGGATCGAGGGCGGCACGAGATAGCCGAGGAAGATCGCAAGACCGACATAGCGCGAGCCTTTGTAGCGGAGGCGCTCGATCGCATAGGCGGCGCAGACGCTGGCGAACAGCGAGATGAAGGTGGAGGACACCGAGACGATCACCGTGTTCCACATCCACAGCGGATAGTCGGTGTCGAAGAACAGCTTCTTGATGTGCTCCAGCGTCGGATGGACGATCCAGAACGGATTGTACTTCTCGTAGTCGTACATCTCCGCGTCCGGCTTGAACGTCGCGATCGCCATCCAGTAGAACGGGAACAGCAGGAAGAAGATGATCAGGCCGAGCGGCAGGTAGACGCGCAAGAACTTCCGCGGGAAGCTCTCGGAGGTAGTCCATACCGACGCTTTGGTCGTCCGCGGTGCTCATGGTCAGTCCCTTCCGCCCTGCTGCCAGCGGGAGCGCTGAAGTCCGAAGAAGCTCAACAGAATTGCCGCGACCAGGAACGGGATCATCGCATTCGAGATCGCTGCGCCCTCGCCGAGATTGCCGCCGGTAATGGCGCGCTGGAACGACAGCGTGGCCATCAGATGCGTGGAATTGATCGGCCCGCCTCGCGTGATGGTGTAGATCAGCTGGAAGTCGGTGAAGGTCATCAGCACCGAGAACGTCATCACGACCGCGATGATCGGCGATAGCATCGGCAGCGTGATGTGGCGGAAGCGCTGCATGTTGGTGGCGCCGTCGAGATTGGCGGCCTCATAGAGCGATGGCGAGATGGTCTGCAAGCCCGCCAGCAGCGTGATCGCCACGAACGGGACGCCGCGCCAGATATTGGCGGCGACGACCGACCAGCGCGCATTCCAGGGATCGCCGAGGAAGTCGATGTAGCGCGTGATCAGGCCGGCTTTGATCAGCACCCAGGAGATGATCGAGAACTGGCTGTCGTAGATCCACCAGAACGCGATCGCCGAGAGCACCGTCGGCACCACGAACGGCAACAGCACGATGGCCCGGACCATCGACTTGAACGGCAGCCGCTCGTTGAGCAGCAGCGCCAGGTAAAGCCCGATGGCGAATTTCACGGCGCTCGCGGCGACCGTATAGAAGATGGTGTTGAACACCGACAGCCAGAACACCGAGTCCTTCGACAGCGAGACGAAGTTCTGGAAGCCGATGTAGCGCCCGGCCCCGCCGATCTTGGTGTCGGTCATGCCGAGCCAGAAGCCCAGCGCCAGCGGGTAAGCCAGAAACAGGATGAGAATCGCGATAGCCGGCACCATGAACATCGCGCCGAGAAAATGCCGGCTCTCGAATGCTCTGCTCCACAGGCTGCTGCGCCTTGCAGGCGCGACAACGGGCTCGGCCATGACTGCCATGTCGGATTCCTCTCGACGAATAGTCACGGCGTCCGGCGAACCGGACGCCGCGCGGATTGGACCTGATCAGACCTGATAGTAGCGCTTGGCCCGCTCGGCGGCGCGCGCGGCCGCCTGCTTCGGCGTCGCCGAGCCGGAGGCTGCTTCCGCGAACATGTCGACGACGACGAAGTCGCCCATCACGGCAGCGGAGGCATAACCGAGGTCGCCGGCAAAACCGTTGTCGCGGCTACGCTTCAGGCAATCGCGGAACGGCGTGATCTTCGGATCCGACGTCCAGACCGGGTTTTCGTTGTAGGCGGGCAGCGGCGGCGAAACGTAGCCGTTCGAGGAAACCTCCCAGGCGTCGTAGTTCTCCTTGTCCATCATGAACTTGATGTATTCCTTGACCGCCTTCGGATACTTCGAGTGCTTGTAACCGTAGTAGACCAGCACGTTCTGCTGCTCGGTCGGCACACCGACCGGGCCGATCGGCATCGCCGCGTGGTTCATGTCCTTGGCGATCTCCTGCTGCTTCGGATCGGTGGAGTTCTTGCCGACGGTCCAGATCGAGATGCCGTTCAGGGTCAGGCTGAGTTCGCCGTTGAGGAACGCCTTGTTGTTGTTCGAGTCGTTCCACGACAGCACGCCGGGGATGAAGGTTTCGTACAGCTGCTTGACGTATTCGAGCGCGGCGATCGTCTCGGGCGAGTCGATCACGACCTCGTTCTTGTCGTTGACGACCTTGCCGCCGAACGCCCACAGCGCCCACTGGCACCAGCCATTGGCATCGCCGGTGGCATGGCCGAGCGCGAAGCCGGCGGGCGTGTTGTTCTTCTTCAAGGCCTGGCAGAGCTTGAGGAAGCCGGCGGTGTCCTTGGGGAATTCCTCGAAGCCGGCAGCCTTCATGTGGCTGACGCGGTAGTTCAGGCAGCCGCCGGTCGCGCCCTGCGGGATGGCGATCCAGCTGTTGCCCTTCTTGCCGTAGCGTTCGGCGACCGGATACCAGCCGCCATACTGCTTGCCGAGATAATCGGCGATGTCAGTCATGTCGATCAGCTTTTCCGGGAATTTGTGGGGATCATCGAGCGTGCCGATGATCAGGTCGGGACCGGCGCCGACATTGGCGGCGACCGCAGCCTTGGGACGGATGTCTTCCCAGCTCTCGGCTTCGAGCTTGACCTTGACACCGGTCTTCTCGGAGAACTTCTTGGTCTGCTCGGCAAACTTGTCGAACTCGGCCTGGATGAACTGCTTCCAGCGCAGCACGCGGATCGACGCATTCGGCTCCGGCGTGTTGGTCCACTCGGCCGCGCGGACCGGGACGATGCCCGGGCCGGCGAGCAAGGCTGCGCCGCCCAGGCCAGCTTTAAGCACACTTCGCCTGTCGAAATTGCTCATCGTTCTCTCCCTAAGATTTTATATTTATGTTGTGTAGTTCTTGGGCAGTTCTTCGGCAGTTCGGCGTCGCTACATGCGTTTGCCCGTCGCCTCGTCGAACAAGTGAACCAGCGACGGGTCAGGCTTCAGCTTGACCTTGTCGCCCGGATTGAACTGGTGCCGCTCGCGGAAGACCGCGACGACCTGCTCGCCACCGACCTTGGCGAACACCTGCGTCTCCGAGCCGGTCGGCTCGACCACGATGATCTCGGCATCGGCGCCGTCGTCGGCGATGGTGAAATGCTCGGGCCGCACACCATAGACGGCCGGGCGGCCGTCGGACGCGGCCGGCGCGTTCTTGAGCGGCAGCTTGACGCCGTTCGGCCCTTCGAAGGTTGCAACGCCATTGACGCGCACATGCCCCTTGAGGAAATTCATGGCGGGCGAGCCGATGAAGCCGGCGACGAACTGGTTGTCGGGCTTGTCGTAGAGCTCGAGCGGCGTGCCCATCTGCTCGACGATGCCGTCATGCATGACGACGATCTTGTCGGCCATGGTCATGGCCTCGATCTGGTCGTGGGTGACGTAGACGGTCGTGGTCTTCAGCCGCTGATGCAGCTCCTTGATCTCGGTGCGCATGGCGACGCGCAGCTTGGCGTCGAGGTTCGACAAGGGCTCGTCGAACAGGAAGACCTGGGGATCGCGCACGATGGCGCGGCCCATGGCGACGCGCTGGCGCTGGCCGCCGGAAAGCTGGCGCGGATAGCGCTCGAGCAACGGCCCCAGCGCGAGAATTTCGGCGGCGCGCTTGACGCGCTTGTTGATCTCGTCGGAGCCCGCGTTCCGCAGTTTCAGCGAGAAGCCCATGTTCTCGGCCACGGTCATGTGCGGATAGAGCGCGTAGTTCTGGAACACCATCGCAATGTCCCGCTCCTTGGGCTGGACATTGTTGACGACGCGGTCGCCGATCGAGATCGTGCCGGAGGTAATGTTCTCGAGGCCTGCGAGCATGCGCAGAAGCGTCGACTTGCCGCAGCCGGAGGGACCAACCAGAACGACGAACTGGCCATCCTCGATCGGAATCGAGACGCCGTGCAGGACTTCAAAATTGCCGAACGATTTCCGCACGTCGCGGATTTGCACAGACGACATCTAGCTCCCTCCTCGAAAGTCCACGACGCCTTGAGCGCCGCGACCGTCTTGTTTTTTCAGACTTCACCAACCGAAGCCCGATCTTGGCGAGCGACATTGTCGGCAGTTTGTGCGGTTTTGGCAATTTGTCTTTGGTTAGTCGCTGCTGGTAGCGCTGTCAACGTTCCTTTGTTTGCGGGAGTGACTGTGTTAAGAGCAGCAAATGGGTCGAAAACGCACCAAGTCAGGCAAAATCCGGCTGGCGGAAGTCGCCGAGCTTGCCGGCGTCAGCCCGATCACGGCGTCGCGCTTCTTCCGTAATCCGGAGGCGCTGTCGGTGGCCAAGCGGACGCGGGTCGAGAGCGCCGCCAGGGAGCTTGGCTACGTGCCGAACCTCGCGGCACGCGCGCTGGCCTCGCAACGCACCGAGGTGATCGGTGTCCTGATTCCGTCGCTGACCAACAACGTATTCTCCGACGTGCTGCGCGGCATCTATGACGCCTCCGAAGGCAGCCGGTACTCGATCCAGTTGTCCAACACACGTTATAGTATTCTCCAGGAGGAGAAGCTGCTGCGCCTGTTTCTGGCGCAGAAGCCGGCCGGATTGATCGTCACCGGCATCGACCAGACCGCGGAATCGCGCGCGATGCTGGAGGCTGCCGACTGTCCGATCGTGCAGATCATGGAGATCGGGCCCGATCCGGTCGACATGATGATCGGCTTTTCGCACCATGATGCAGCGAGCGCAGCGATTACGCACCTGTTCGCGCAGGGCCACCGCAAGATCGGCTTTGTCGGCGCGCGCATGGACCCGCGGGTGCAGCGGCGCCTGGAGGGGTATGTCTCGGCCATGAAGGAAGCAGGCCTGTTCGAACAGCGCCTCGTGGTCACCACGGCGACGCCGACCTCGGTGACGCTCGGCTGCACCCTCTTCGCCGATCTTCTCGGACGCGAGCCCGGCATCGATGCGGTGTTCTGCGCCAATGACGACCTCGCGCTCGGCGTTCTCTTCGAATGCCGGCGGCGGGAGATCGCGATCCCCGAACAGATCGCGATCGTCGGCTTCAACGACCTCGAGTTCATGGCCTCTGCGGTCCCCACCCTCACCAGCGTGCGCACCAACCGCTACGAGATGGGCAACACAGCGGCCACCATGCTGATCGAGGCAATCGAGGGACGGCGCCCGGAACGACCCGTGCTCGATCTCGGCTTCAAGGTGATCGAGCGACAAAGCTCAGCGGCGCGGCGTTCGGACAGCAGGCCCGCCGCATCAGGTGCGGGCACCGCGAACAAAATGATAGCGTTACCAAGTGGCGGTGATTAGTATCGAAATTGTGAGGAAATGACCCGCTAACGGGCCTTTGAACCATCGATCGCGCCGTTGGGCATCGCACAAGCTGAAGCTGAGCCCCCCGACGCCAGTGCGTTTGCATTGCAGGAGAAACCAATGACAAAAAACCCAACCAATGGGCATGCGCCCGCCAGCAACGGCGCTCGCCGCCACCTCCGCTCCCAGGAATGGTTCAACAACCCGCATAATCCGGGCATGACCGCGCTCTATATGGAGCGTTATCTGAATTACGGCCTCACCCGCGCCGAGCTGCAGTCCGGCAAGCCGATCATCGGCATTGCCCAGACCGGCAACGACCTCTCGCCGTGCAACCGTCACCATATCGAGCTGGCGCATCGGGTGCGCGAAGGCATTCGCGAGGCCGGCGGCATCGCGATGGAATTCCCGACCCATCCGATCCAGGAGACGGGCAAGCGCCCGACCGCGGCGCTCGACCGCAACCTCGCCTATCTCGGCCTGGTCGAGATCCTCTACGGCTATCCGCTCGACGGCGTGGTGCTGACCACCGGCTGCGACAAGACCACGCCCGCCTGCATGATGGCGGCGGCGACCGTGAACCTGCCCGCGATCGTGCTGTCGGGCGGCCCGATGCTGAACGGCTGGCACGCCGGCGAGCGCACTGGCTCGGGCACCATCGTCTGGAAGTCGCGCGAGCGGCTCGCCGCCGGCGAGATCGACTATGAGGAGTTCATGGAGATCGTGGCGTCCTCGGCGCCCTCGGTCGGCCATTGCAACACCATGGGCACGGCGTCGACCATGAACGGCCTCGCCGAAGCGCTCGGCTTCTCGCTGCCGGGCTGCGCCGCAATACCCGCGCCCTATCGCGAGCGCGGCCAGATCGCTTACGAGACGGGAAAACGCGCCGTCGAGATGGTGTGGGAAGACCTCAAGCCTTCGGACATCCTGACCCGCAAGGCGTTCGAGAACTGCATCGTCATCAACTCGGCGATCGGCGGTTCGACCAACGCGCCGATCCACATCAACGCGCTGGCCCGCCACATCGGCGTCGAGCTGTCGATCGAGGACTGGCAGAAGGTCGGCCACGATGTGCCGCTGCTGGTCAACATGCAGCCGGCCGGCTTCTATCTCGGCGAGGAATTCCACCGCGCCGGCGGCGTGCCGGCCGTGGTGCGCGAGCTGATGAAGCACAAGCGCATCCATGAGGACGCGGTCACGGTGAATGGCCGCGGCATCGGCGAGAACTGCAAGGACGCGCCGAAGCCCGACAACGACGTGATCTGGGCCTATGACAAGCCGCTGGTGAAGGACGCCGGCTTCCTGGTGCTGAAGGGCAATCTGTTCGATTCCGCGATCATGAAGACCAGCGTGATCTCCAAGGAATTCCGCGACCGCTATCTCAGCAACCCGAAGGACCCGAATGCCTTCGAGGGCCGCGCCATCGTGTTCGAGGGACCGGAGGATTATCACGCGCGGATCGACGACGCTTCGCTCGACATCGACGAGCATTGCATGCTGTTCGTCCGCGGCACCGGACCGATCGGCTATCCCGGCGGCGCCGAGGTCGTGAACATGCAGCCGCCGGCGGCGCTGATCAAACGCGGCATTCTCGCGCTGCCATGCATCGGCGACGGCCGCCAGTCCGGCACCTCCGGCTCGCCCTCGATCCTGAACGCCTCGCCGGAAGCCGCCGCCAATGGCGGCCTTGCGATCCTCAAGACCGGCGACAAGGTGCGTATCGACCTCAACAAGGGCAGCGCCAACATCCTGATCTCGGACGAGGAGCTGAAGAAGCGCCACGCCGATCTGATGGCCAATGGCGGCTTCAAGCATCCGGCGAACCAGACGCCGTGGCAGGAGATCTATCGCAACACCGTCGGCCAGCAATCGACCGGCGCCTGCATGGAGCTCGCCACGCGCTATCAGAACGTCGCCGGCACGTTCGGTGTGGCGCGGGATAATCACTGACAACCACGCCGTCATTGCGAGGAGCTCGTGACAAAATTGCGGAGCAATTTTGCACTGAAGCGACGAAGCAATCCAGACTGCCTCAGCGGCACGATTCTGGATTGCTTCGCTGCGCTCGCAATGACGATCGGATAGACCTTTCAAAAGGAGACCAACAAAATGGCAGACCGCCTCAAGGGAAAACGCGCCGTCATCACCGCTGCGGCAGCTGGTATCGGGCGCGCCTGCGCTCTCGCATTCGCGCGTGAAGGCGCGACCGTCATCGCCACCGACATCAACGAAGCCGGCATCGCGGGCCTGACCAGGGAAGGCATCGCCGAGGTCGCAAAACTCGACGTCCGCAACACCGCCGACGTCAACGCCTTTGCCAAGCGCATCGGCAAGGTCGATATTCTGCTCAACGCGGCCGGCTTCGTGCATCACGGCACCATTCTGGAGTGCTCGGAAGAAGATTTCGACTTCTCGTTCGACCTCAACGTCAAGTCGATGCACCGGACCATCAGGGCGTTCCTGCCCGACATGCTGGCGGGCGGCGGCGGCAGCATCGTCAACATCTCGTCCTGCGCCGCGCTGCGGCCGCCGGCGAACCGTTACGTCTACAGCGCGTCGAAGGCCGCGGTGTCGCTGCTGACCCGCGCGGTCGCGCTCGACTTCATCACCAAGGGCATCCGCTGCAACAGCATCTGCCCCGGCACCGTCGAGACCCCCTCGATGCTCGACCGCGCCGCAGCGCAGGGCCCGCAGGGCAAGGAGATGTTCATCTCCCGCCAGAAGATGGGCCGGCTCGGCACCGCCGACGAGATCGCGTCCATGGCGGTCTATCTCGGCAGCGACGAAAGCGCCTTCACCACCGGCGTCGACCTCGTCGTCGACGGCGGCTACATGCTCTGACGCCAGAGGCTGCCAGCATGAACAAGATCGATCTCAACGGCCGCGTCGCAATCGTCACCGGCGGCGCGCAGGGCTTTGGCCGTGCCATCACCGAGCGCTTTGTCGCCTCCGGCGCCAGGGTCGCGATCTGGGACTTTGACTCAGGTCTGGCCGAGAAGACCGCCAAAGAGATCGGCGGCGAGACCAAGGTCTTCAAGGTCGACGTCACCGACACCGCGGCCGTCGAGCAGGCCCGCGATGGAACGCTCAAGGCCTTCGGCAAGATCGACATCCTCGTCAACAATGCCGGCATCGCCGGCGTCAACAAGCCGGTCTGGGAGACCGAGCTGGAGGAATGGCGCAAGGTGCTGCGCATCAACCTCGACGGCCCCTTCATCGTCTGCAAGGCGATCGTGCCGGCGATGCTCGCGCAGAAATACGGGCGGATCGTGAACATCGCCTCGATCGCCGGCAAGGAAGGCAATCCCAACGCCGCGCACTACTCGGCCTCAAAGGCCGGCCTGATCGCGCTGACGAAGTCGCTCGGGAAGGAGCTCGCGGCCCACGACATTCTCGTCAACGCCGTGACGCCGGCCGCCGCGAAGACCGCGATCTTCGACCAGATGACGCAGCAGCATATCGACTTCATGCTGTCGAAGATCCCGAAAGGCCGCTTCGTGCTGGTGGAAGAGCTCGCGGCAATGGTCAGCTGGCTCGCGTCGGAAGACTGCGCGTTCTCGACCGGCGCCGTCTTCGACATCTCGGGCGGGCGCGCGACCTATTGAGGTGACGACGGTCTCCGCGTGACGTCAGGCCTGGCCTGACGCCGCCTCCGTACGCCGGCCTGTTGTCGTCGCGATCCAGATCCCGGCGAACACTGCGACGATGCCAGCCGCCAGATTCCAGCGCAACGGCTCGTTCAGCAGCCAGGCCCCGACCAGCGAGGCCGTGATCGGGTTGACCGTCACCGAGATCGCGACGCGCGTCGGCGTCGTCCGCTCCAGCGCGAAGGCCCAGAGATAGAAGGTCAGCGCCGCCCCGAAGGCGCCGAGATAGAGAGTCGCCAGCCATTGCGGTGCGTCGAAGCCGGAAACCGGCGCAAAGCTGCCGCGAACGTATGAGAGAAGGATGAGGCAAACCGCGCCCGCGGCCATGCTCATCGTCGTAAATGCAATCGGGCTGGAGCGCCCGATCAACGGCTTTGACCAGATGCCGTAGAGCGCCATGCACAGCGCCGCCGCCATCATCAAGAGATCGCCGCGCCAGGCGCCCAGCGGGGCCGAGGTCAGGTCGGAGAGCAGAGCAACGGCAACGCCCAACGTCGCGATCACGACGCCGATCGATTTGCGCCAGGTCAGTGCTTCAGCGCCGAGCGCGGCCCCGATCACCAGCGACAACAGCGGCAGGGTCGACAAAGCGAGCGCGCCGCGCGCGGCGGTCGTGAAGATCAGCGACGCATTGAACAGGATCGGAAACAGCGCGAAGAACAGGACGCCGAGCCCGATCGCGGCGGCAAGATCCCCTTGCCCCGGCCAGCGATCGCCGCGCAGCAGCGTCAGCGGCAATAGCAGCAGAAAGCCGATGCCGAACCGGAACGAGCCGATCGCCAGCGGATCGAGACTGCTGACGAGATAGCGCGTCGCGCCAATCGAGGTGCCACCGAGGCCACTCGACAGCACGGCGGCCAGAACGCCGGAGATTTCGCCCACACTTCCTCCCTTCGTTGAAGTCAGCATACGAGCCGCGCCAAAACAGGGAATGGAGTTTCCGTCATGCTGGGATAAGTTTTCATCATGACCGCACCGGTTCTCGATCCCGATCTGCTGAAGGCCTTCCTTGCCGTCTCCGAGCATCACTCTTTCACGCGCGCGGCCGCGACGCTCAACCGGACCCAATCGGCCGTCAGCGTCCAGATCAGGCGTTTGGAGCAACGGCTCGGGACGAAGCTGTTTCAGCGCACAAGGTCCGGCGTGACACTGACCGCGGCGGGTGATGAGCTCCTCAACTATGCCAGGCGGCTGCTCGACCTCAATGCCAAGGCGGTCGATGCGCTCCGCGCGCGCAAGTACGAAACCGTCGTCCGTCTCGGCGTGATGGACGATTACGGCACGATCGTCATTCCGCCTTTGCTGGCGCGCTTTGCCCAAAACCATCCGGAGATCCAGGTCGAGATCGAGACCGGACTGACCGCGACCATGCCGGCGCGACTCGGCGAGGCCTATGATCTCGTCATCGCCATGCACCCGAAGGGACGCGGTGGCGGCGAGTTGCTACGAAGCGAGCAAGCGGTCTGGGCCGCGGCCGAGTCGTATCCAGCCGGGCCGCAACACGACACGCTGTCCGTCGCGCTATACCCGCCGGGTTGCCTGTTCCGGCAATGGGCGGCGGAGGCCCTCGATGCGGCTGGCCGGCCCTGGCGGCTGGCCTTTGTCAGCCGGACGCTCGCAGCGGTGGAGGCGATCGCGGCGCAGGGCCTCGCCATTACGGTCGTGAAAGCCGGCACCCTGCCCGCTCGCTTGCGCGTCCTGTCGTTGTGCGACGGCCTGCCGCCGCTGCCGTCGGCGGACATCCGCCTCCACCGCGCGCGCGATCTATCGCGCCCGGCGGCGCTGCTGGCGGATCATTTACAGCTTGGGATTTCGGAACCGGTGTCCCATATCCATGGCTGACGGGTTGCCCCCACCACCGGATCGGCCGGGTTGGCTGCAAGGCCGCAAGCGAACCGGGACGGACGAGACGTGAACATTTCCTTATATGAACTCTCCGTGTGGGTGCTGCCGCTGGTACTCGCGATCACCTTTCACGAGGCCGCGCACGCCTTTGTCGCGGACCGTCTCGGGGACAACACCGCCGCGCAGCTCGGCCGCGTCAGCTTCAATCCAATCAAGCACATCGACCCGTTCGGTACCGTCATCCTGCCGGCGATGCTGCTGTTCGCGCATTCGCCGTTCCTGTTCGGCTACGCCAAGCCGGTGCCGGTGAATTTCCGCAAGCTTAACAACCCCCGGCTCGACATGGTCTGGGTGGCGTTGGCCGGGCCCGCCACCAACATCCTGCTGGCACTCGCGGCGGCTCTTGCCCTCCACGCCCTGCCCTTGGCACCGGCCGGCTCTGCGCAGTGGATATTCGACAACCTCAAGAACGCGCTGCTCATCAACGCGGTATTGGCGGTCTTCAACATGATGCCGATCCCGCCGCTCGACGGCGGGCGCGTCGCGGTCGGGCTGCTGCCCCGGCCGCTCGCCCTGCCGCTGGCACGGCTCGAGCCGTTCGGGATGATGATCCTGATCGCGCTGCTGATCCTGCTGCCTTTGGCCGGCTCGCAGTTCGGTCTAAATCTTGATGTTATTTCAGCAATACTGCGAACGTTGACCGGTCATGTGATTCAGGCTGTTCTCTTTCTGACCGGCAATGCGTAGTTGAAGAGCGACACCCGCACACACAAGCCGAAGGGCCAGAGGCCGACTTGGTCAAAGCTGCCGATATGCTGATCGCGCGACGCGCCGACACCCGCGCCCGCGCCGATTTCGCCACCTGGAAGATGATGGCGAAGCTCAACGGGTCGTCCGCTCTGCCTCCGGAGGCCCAGGAGTTCCTCGCGAGCTACAAGAACCTGCTGGCGCAGATGAGCGAGGGCGAGGCCGGTGAGGCCACCATCGGCGCGATCTACAAGGCCTACTATGCCGAGATGGGCGGTGCGGGAGCTGCGCCCGACGTCCAGACGCGCGCAGCCGAACCTGCGGCGGACAATGTTACCGCCTTCCGGCGCCCGGAACCAAAGCCGAAACCAAAGAAGCTGGCCTTCTTCGGGACTGCGGCATCCAGCGGAACCCAGAATCGGCCTCTTCCGGTGGCGCTGATCTTCGTTTGTCTGGCCGTGGTCTATGTCGGGATTCGACTCTACTGGCGGTGAGACGACGACCGCGCCGCGGCCTCGGCCTTGGCGCCCTTCTCGTTCTTCCTGAACAGCACCGGCAAGACGAAGGTCAGCCCTTCGTCGGCAACAAGCGCCGGCGGGGTCGGGACGGGGTCGGAGCGCCTGACCATTCCGATGGCGGCCTCGTCGAACGCCGGATCGCCCGAGCCCTTCTCGATGGCAACCTCGACCACATGGCCAAGCCGGTCGAGCGTCAGCCGGACCGAGAGCTCGGCCGCCTTGAACAGGCCCTTGGGATAGCGCTTGTGCCGGTCGAGATGCGCGACCAGGTCCTTTTCCCAGCCCTGGCGAATGCGCACCGAACGGTCGCTCTTCTTTTCCGCATCGGAGGTCGGCATCGCCGTCGCTTCGGCCGCGGGCGAGGCCACCGAGGCGGCCGTGGGAACAACCGATTCCTTGGTTTCCTCCTCGACCGGTTTCTTGGTCTCGTTCATCGTCACGGCCCGGTCGGCTTCCTCGACCTCCATCGGGACGTCCTTGGGAAGGCTGCTCTCCTTGAGCTCGGCCTTCTGCTCGGTCAGCTCGGGCGAGGCCACCGACTCGTTCGAGTCAGGGCCAGGCGGCAATTCGCTGGGTTCACCATTGGGCGACATGGTCTCGAGCCCGACCTCGATTCCTTGCGGATCCGCGATGACATCCGGCTCCTCGTCGCGCAGATAGGCCAGCGCCAGCGCGGCACCGCCCAGATGAAGCGCGAGCGCGCACACTGCGGCGAACACCCACAGCTTGCGAGACGGTTTCAGTTCGTAATCGGACATCGGCGTCGGGCCTTCGTCACGGCTTCGGTGCTTCCGCCGGCGCGCCCGGCGATGGCGCTGCCCCCGGGACACCTTCCAACGTCACCAGCTTGACCTTGGAATAGCCTCCCTTGTTCAGGAACTCCAGCACGGCCATCAGCTCGCCATACGGCACGGCACGATCGGCGCGCAGGAAGATGTATTTGTCCCTGCTCATGTCCGGCGTGTTGTCGAGCGCACTGACGAGGTCGACGCGCTTGACGAAAGTCTCCCCGATCGCCACCGAAAGATCCGGCTTGATGCTGACATAGGTCGGCTTGTCGGGCTTTTTCTGCGGCGTCGATGTCGATGTCGGCAGGTCGATCGGCAGGTCGACCGTCGACAACGGAGCCGCGACCATGAAGATGATCAGCAGCACCAGCATGACGTCGATGAACGGCGTGACGTTGATGTCATGCGTTTCGTTGAAATCGTCGTCGTCATCGTTGTCCGTGATCGAAACGGCCATGGCTCACTCCGCCGCGCGCGAATGCACGCTGCCGTGGCTGCGGTCGAGATCGCGCGACAGCAGCCGCGCCGCCGCACCCGAGGCGCGGCTGACGAGTTCGAGATAGCCCTTCGTCACGCGCGAGAAGTGGTTGTAGATGATGACGGCGGGGATCGCGGCGACGAGGCCTATCGCGGTGGCGAGCAGTGCCTCGGCGATACCAGGCGCGACCACGGCGAGATTGGTGGTCTGCGACTTCGAGATGCCGATGAAGCTGTTCATGATGCCCCAGACCGTGCCGAACAGGCCGACGAAGGGCGACGTGGAGCCGATGGTCGCCAGCACGCCCATGCCGATCCGGATGCGCCGACCCTCGGCGCGCACTATCTCGGAGAAGCTCGAAGCGGCGCGCTCCTTGATGCCGGTATCACTGGAGATGCCCGCCGACATTCGCGCCTCGCGCAGCGCGGACGCGAGGAAAGACGGCAGCACCCCTGCTTGGCGCCGAGCGCCATCTGCGCCTCCGCCAGCGAGCGCGCTTCCGAAACCTTCTTCAATGCCGAACGAAGCTTGGCGGAGGCAACCGACAGCTCGATCGATTTGGCGATGAGGACGGCCCATGTCGTCAGCGAAGCGAACGCGAGCCCGATCATCACCGCCTTCACGATGATGTCGGCCGACATGAACATCACCCAGGGCGACAATTCCTTCATGGCCGGGGCGGTCGACTTCACCGAACGGCCGCCCGGCTCACCCGGCGCAGCGTCGGCCGGTGCGGAGGCCGTCGGGGAGTTCCAGGCGTAGCCGCCGTCGGGGCGGCAGCCGCAGGTGCTGCGGTCGAAGGCGAAGTCGCCGCAGGCGCCGGACCGGGCGCCGGAGCCGTCGATGACGGCGCTGCCGCGGGGGAGTTTGTTGCTGGGCAGAAACAGGGAATGCTAGCCAGGCGGCCGCCAGCATCACGGCTGCGGCAAGGCTTGCTCGGAAGGACATGATCTTCATACTTCGGCCCAGTGGCGAATGAGGTTGTGATAGATACCCGTCAATTTGACCGTTTCGGGATCGTCGCGCCCGAGCCGTTGCACCAGCGCCTGAATCGCGGTGTCGAGGTCAAAGATCATGCTCCGGGCTTGATCGTCCCGTATCATGCTCTGCAGCCAGAAGAAAGACGCAACCCGTGCCCCCCTCGTTACCGGCGTCACGAGATGCAGGCTGGTGGAGGGATAGAGCACACAGTCGCCCGCTGGCAACTTGACTTCGTGAGAACCGTAGGTGTCCTCGATCACAAGTTCGCCACCGTCGTATTCCTCCGGCTCGGCGAGGAACAGCGTGACCGACAGGTCCGTGCGGATGCGAAGGCCGGTCAGGCGGTCGCCGCGGATCGCATTGTCGACGTGCAGGCCGAAATGGTGGCCACCGCTCGCGGCGTAGCGATTGAACAGCGGCGGGAAGATCTGGAGCGGTATCGCCGCCGCGATGAAGCGCGGGTTCGACGTCAGCGCCGAGATGATGCGATTGCCGAGTTTTCGCGCGACCTCGCTATCCGGCGGCAGTTGCTCGTTGCGCTTGACCATCGCCGACTGCGCCCCCGCAGTCGAGCGGCCGTCTTCCCAATCACTGGCGTCCATGATGCGGCGGAAATCCGCCACATCATCTTTGCTCAGAACGCCAGGCAGGCACGTCAGCATGATCAGAACTTCGCCGTCGTGATGAGATAGAACGCCCGTCCCGGCGCGACCGCGACGAACGGAACGGCACTGCGATAGAGCGTATCGTAGTACAGCTTGTTGGTCAGGTTCTGCGCGTAGAACTTCATGGTCCAGTTCGCGTCGATCTTCTTCTCGACGAACGCGTCGAAGCGCCAGTAGCTCGGCAGTTCGTTGCCGGTATTGGCCGCGAACGTGCCGCCATAGACCTTCGAGCGGTACACCGCCTGCCCGCCGAGTTCCCAGCCGCCGTCGAATTTGTACTTGGTCAGCATGCTGAACGACTGGTGCGCCACGTTGGCAAGCTGTAGGCCGAGGTTGGAGGCAATGCCGCTCTGCGTGACCTTCGACTGCATCAGCACCAGGCCGCCGAAGATGCTCCAGCGGTCGGTGAGCTTGCCCTCGGCTTCGATGTCGATGCCCTGGATGCGGTAGGCCGCGCCCGAGGTGAGCAGACCGCTGACGGTCTCGCGGGCGTTGTCCTTCGTGGTCTGGAACAGCGCGGCGCTGACCAGCAGGTGACGATCCACCAGCTCCCATTTGGTGCCGAGTTCGGCCGCCTTGTTGCGCTCGGGCCCGAGCAGGATGGTCGAGTTGGCGGGAACGCCGCCGTAGTCGGTGCCAGTCGCGTCCAGCTCCGACCCGAACGGATTGGCCGAGGTCGCGTAGGCCGCATAGATGCTGCCGATCGACATCGGCTTGTAGACCAGACCGACGTTGTAGTTCACCAGATCGGCGTTCTGCTTCAGATAGGCCGAGTTCGTCGATGCGCTCTGGCTGTAGCCATCATAGCGAATGCCGCCGTTGACGATGATGGTGTCCTGCCAGTTCGCGGTGTCCATGACATAGACGCTGCTGGTGTTGACGCCATAACGCGTCGGGTTGCCAACCAGCGACGGCGTGTTGCTGAAGGGAATGTTGGTGTACTGCGGCGAATAGAGATTGACTCCCGTGACGGCGCCGCTGCTGGTCGAGCCGCCGCCGAACAGTTCCGACGACAGGCCGGTGTAACGGTCGATCGAGATGTTCTCGTTCGAATATTCGACGCCGAACACCGCCGTGTGCTTCACGCCGCCGGTGTCGAGCTTGAACGTGGCCTCGTTCTGGTTGGCCCACACGTCCACGTTCTGGTAGCGGCTCTGTGCGCTCGCCGTCGTGGTCCAGAGCAGCGGATTGGGGCTGGTCGTATTCGGGTTCTGCGGCAGCGTGCCGATATAGTTGAGCAGCGAGTGCTCGCCGCGCACCTTGCTGGTCAGCGTAATGGCCTCGTTGACCTTGTACTCGATCGTGCCGGTACCGAAATCCTGCCGCGCGGTCTGGAAGTCGCGATTGAGGAAACCGTACCAATTGCCACGCGGAATGCCGGCCGAGGTCACCGGCACGTTGCCCTGCTTGTAGTAGGGCACACCGAAATCCGGCAGGCCGCTGAGGTCGGTATGGACATAGTTCGTCGTGATCTTCAGATCGGTGGTCGGGGTGTACTTGGTCGAGATGAATGAGCCCCAGCGATTGTCGGTCACGTAGTCGCGACCGGCGACGTTGGCATCCTGGAACAGGCCGCCGGCGCGCACCGAGAAGGTCGGATCGATGACTTGGTTGACATCGAGCGTGACGCGCTTGGTTCTGTCGGTGCCGAACTCGGTATCCATCCGTTTGAAGTTGGTGTCGCCCGCCTGCTTCGTGACGATGTTGATGGCGCCGCCTGCAGTGCCGCGGCCGGCATAGGACGAGGCCGGCCCGCGCAGAATCTCGATCTGCTCGGTGAAGAAGTTCTCGCGGATGGAAACGGCGGGATCGCGGATGCCGTCGATGAACACGTCGTTGCGCGCGTCGAAACCGCGGATGAAGAAACGGTCGCCGAACGCGTTGCCGCCCTCGCCCGATCCCAGCGTCACGCCGGCGGTCGAGCGCCCGATCTCCTTCAGCGTGGTGGCGTTCTTGTCCTGGAGCACCTCCTTGCTGAGCACGGTGATGGTCTTCGGCGTGTTCAGCATCGGCTCCGGAAACTTGCCGGAGGCCTGGACGTGGTCGACCTTGTAGGGCGCTGCCGGATCGGCATAGGGATTGCGATCCACGGCGCCGGCAGCGCCTGGTGTGACGGCGGCGGACTGCTGCTGGGCCTGCTGGCGCTGTGCGGCGCGACGCAGAGCATTGCGCGCACGGACCTGATCTGCCGTCGGCTTCGAGGCAGCCGGACGCGGACGCTCGACGGGAGCGTCGACCGTCACCGGCGGCAGGTTCGATTGCTGCGCCTGCGCGCCCGTCGACACCGACGCGACCGCGATCAAGCTCGCGACCGCCGACGCCGTCTTGCCGGAACCTGCCGACGACTTCTCATCCATCGAATCGAACGCTGCGACTGAACGCAACGACCTCGGTGCCAACACCTGCCCCATCTCAACACGCCCCATATTCCTGTTCGTTCATTCACTTCGACGAACGATGAAGCTGTTGGTATCGGCGGCAAAATAGCGGGTCAATGCGAGCAAGCCGCGAGAACCCTTGAATAAGTCCAGATCAAAACGATTCTAAACTGGAGTTTGAAACGGTTCTAAATCGAGATTGGAGTCGTTCTAAATCGAACGGGAAAAACGCAGCAAAAATCAGCGTCGCGCGCGCGACGTCAATCGCTGCTCGGCGGCTTCATCAGCGAGAACAATTCGTCGACGGTCTTCTGCGCGACCGCGCGCACGCGATCGGAATTGTCCATGCCGGCGATATTAACGCCGCCAACGACGGCTTTGATCTCGTCGCGGAAGTCGGTGAGGAAGCGCAAGGGATCGCGCTGCTCGTTGGCGACGCGCGCGATCAGACCCGTGATCAGAATCTGACACGCGATCAGCTTGCCGTTCAGCTCGTCCATCCTGCACTCCCGTTGTGGCGGGCCGATATGACCGATGCAGATTTTCCTGACAACCGAAACGCCACCTCGACGGTTTAGAACCGTTCTCACGCGAGCCGGCGCGCTCACTGTCGGAGCAGGCTCTGCAGTCGACGCGACACGCCCGCCCACACCGGTTCCGAGCATTGCACAAGCTTTGCCCGTTGATCGTTCCTCACGGGAAAATGCAGCACTGCACACCGCTTCGCCAAAGGGCTGCCTACGCAGTGCAAAGCTTTCCAATTGTTTAGGATTCTCAGGCGATAGTGCTGTTTACACTCGAACTTGGCGTGTATTATACAAGCGCGCTGGAACCCTATGATTGGCCCATAATTCGCGACTATGGGCATGCGAGCCGATATGAAGACATCACGGCCGGTCCTCTGGATTCTGATCATCGCGGCTGTGGCCTCCGCGGGCTACTTTGGTTGGCAGAAATACGGCTCGGCCGAGGACGGAAAAGCCCAGACCGCCCAGAAGGGCCCGCCGCGCCCGTCCGCCGTCCCCGTCAGCATTTCACCGGTCCAGAAGGTCGACTTCCCGGTCTATCTGACCGGCCTCGGCACGGTTGCCGGCTTCAACACCGTACAAGTCCGGAGCAGAGTCGACGGACAGATCGACAAGATCGCCTTCACCGAAGGCCGGATCGCCAGGGAAGGCGAGCTTCTGGCCTCGATCGATCCCCGCCCCTATCAAGCCGCGCTCGACCAGGCCAAGGCCAAGAAGGCCCAGGACGAAGCGAGTCTGGCCAACGCCAATCTCGAGCTGCAGCGCGCCACGAAGCTCGGCGAATTCGCCACCGCACAGCGGGTCGACACCCAGCGCTCCACTGTCGCCCAGCTCACCGCGCAGATCGCCGCCGACGAGGCCGCCATCTCCAACGCCCAGACCCAGCTCGACTACACCCAGATCAAGGCGCCGATCACCGGCGTCGCCGGCCTGCGCCTGGTCGACGTCGGCAACATCGTCAACGCGTCCACGCAAACGGGAATCGTCACGATCTCGCAGGTCGAACCGATCTCGGTGATCTTCACCGCACCCGAGGACCAGCTGCCCTATATCAGCGAGGGCCAGAAGGCCGGTGCGCTGAAGGTGATCGCGTTCACGACCGACGGGAAAAAGACGCTTGCCGAAGGCAAGCTTGCGGTCATCAACAACCAGGTCGACACCACCAGCGGGACCATTCGGCTCAAGGCCGTGTTCGACAACAAGGACCATGCGCTGTGGCCGGGCCAGTCGGTTTCGACCCGCCTTCTGGTGCGGACCCTGAAGGACGCGACCGTGGTTCCGGACGACGCGGTTCAGCATTCGACCAACGGCCTCTACGCCTACACGGTGAACCAGGACAACAAGGCCGAAGTGCACAAGATCAAGGTCAGCTACGCCATCGACGGTCGTTCGGTCATCGATGAAGGGCTGACCCCGGGGCAGCAGGTGATCACCGGCGGCCAGTTCAAGGTGCAGCCCGGAAGTCTCGTCTCGACGGCCGTCGCGAGTTCGGATCCAAGCCAGAACAAGGTACGACGGGAATGAACCCGGGCGGGATTTCGGCACCTTTCATCCGTTATCCCATCGGCACCTCGCTGCTGATGGCCGGCATTCTCTTCGTTGGTCTCGTCGCCTACCCCCTGCTGCCGGTCGCGCCGCTGCCGCAGGTGGACTTCCCGACCATCCAGATCACCGCCAATCTGCCGGGCGGCAGCCCCGAGACGATGGCCTCGTCGGTGGCGCAGCCGCTGGAGCGGCAGTTCGCGCAGATTCCCGGCATCGCCCAGATGACCTCGACGAGCTATCTGGGAACGGCGTCGGTCACCATTCAGTTCGACCTCAACCGCAGTATCGACGGTGCCGCCAACGACGTGCAGGCAGCGATCAATGCGGCGTCGGGTCAATTGCCGAAGAATTTGCCGTCGCCACCGACCTATCGCAAGGTCAACCCTGCGGATTCGCCGATCCTCATTATGTCGGCCACCTCGGACATGCTGCCGCTGACCACCGTCAGCGACTCCGTCGATGCGCAGCTCGCGCAACAGATCAGCCAGATCTCCGGCGTCGCACAGGTCATCATCGGTGGCCAGCAGAAGCCGGCCATCCGCATCCAGATCGATCCGGCAAAGCTCGTCGCCAAAGGGTTGTCGCTGGAGGACGTGCGCAGCCAGATCGCGATCACCACGGTCGACAGCCCCAAGGGCAACATCGACGGCGCCAAGCGCGCCTACACGATCTACGCCAACGATCAACTGACGCAATCCAAGGACTGGAACGACGTCATCGTCGCGTACCGCAACGGCGGCCCCTTGCGTATCCGCGACATCGGTCAGGCCGTAACCGGGCCCGAGGACGCCAAGCAGGCCGCCTGGGCTAACGGCAAGCGCGGCGTGTTCCTCGTCGTGTTCAAGCAGCCCGGCGCCAATGTCATCGAGACCGTCGACAAGATCAAGGCGGCCCTGCCTCGTCTGGTGGCGGCAATCCCGCCCGTGATCAAGATCGAGGTGATCAGCGACCGCACGCAGACCATCCGCGCCGCCGTCGAGGACGTCCAGTTCACGCTGCTGCTGACCATCTTCCTCGTGGTCATGGTCATCTTCATCTTCCTGCGCAGCTTCTGGGCGACCGTCATCCCCGCCATTACCGTGCCGCTGGCTCTTCTGGGTGCCTGCTCGCTGATGTGGGTGGCCGGCTATACGCTGGACAATCTCTCCCTGATGGCGCTGACGATTGCGGTCGGATTCGTGGTCGACGACGCCATCGTCATGCTCGAAAACATCTCGCGCTACGTCGAAGAGGGCGAATCGCCGATGGCCGCCGCCTTCAGGGGCGCGAAGGAAATCGGCTTCACCATCGTCTCCATCAGCATCTCGCTGGTCGCCGTGCTGATCCCGCTGCTCTTGATGGGCGGCATCATCGGGCGCCTGTTCCGGGAGTTCGCCGTCGTGCTGGCGATGACCATCTTCGTCTCGATGATCGTCTCGTTGACGCTCACGCCGATGATGGCTTCGCGCTTCCTGCGTGCCCATGGCGAGGTTCAGCACGGACGGTTCTACCAGTGGAGCGAGAGCGGCTTCGACGCGTTGCTGCGCGGCTACGAGCGCGGCCTGGACATCGCGTTGAGCTGGAGGCGTACAACGCTTCTCATCTTCTTTGCGACCCTCGCCCTGTCGGTCTATCTCTTCGTCCTGATCCCCAAGGGCTTCTTTCCGCAGCAGGACAACGGCCTGATCACCGCGACGTCCGAAGCGTCGCAGGACATATCCTTCGCGGCGATGAAGGAGCGGCAGGAAGCGGTTGCCAAGATCGTCCAGGCAGATCCGGGCGTTGCCACCATCGCCATGGCGATCGGCGGCAGCGGCAGGGCCGGCAACAACGGCAGCCTTTTCATCACCCTGAAGCCGCGCAACGAGCGTGATGCATCCGCGCAGCAGATCATCGCGCGCCTGCGTCCCCAGCTCGACAAGGTGCCGGGCGTCCGCCTCTACATGCAGGCCGCGCAGGACGTGCGGCTTGGTGGCCGGCCGACGCGGACGCAATTCGAATTCACGCTGCAGGACGCGAACCTCGACGAACTCAACGACTGGGCGCCGAAGATCCTCGCCAAGATGCAGACGTTGCCGGAGCTGCGCGACGTCGCGACCGATCAGCAGACCCAGGGCACCACGGTCCAGCTCAAGATCAACCGCGACACCGCGGCGCGCTACGGCATCCAGCCGCAGCTAATCGACGACACGCTCTATGACGCCTTCGGCCAGAGGCAGGTCACGCAGTATTTCACCCAGCTCAATACCTACAAGGTGATCCTGGAGATCCTGCCGGAGATGCAGGGCAATCTCGATAGCCTGAACAAGCTCTATCTGAAGTCGCCGCTGACCGGGGACCAGGTGCCGCTATCGACCTTCGCGACATGGAGCACCGATCCCGTCCGCCCCCTTTCGATCAGCCACCAGGGCCAGTTTCCGGCGACCACCATCAGCTTCAACCTGGCGCAAGGCGTCGCGCTGGGCCAGGCCACGCAGGCGGTGCAGAAGGCGATGGCCGATCTCGGCGCGCCGCCGACGCTCAATTCGAGCTTCCAGGGCACCGCTCAGGCGTTTCAGCAGTCGCTCGGCACCGTGCCGCTGCTGATCCTCGCCGCGCTGGTCGTGGTCTATCTGATCCTCGGCATTCTCTACGAGAGCTACATCCATCCGATCACGATTCTGTCGACCCTGCCCTCGGCCGGTGTGGGCGCGCTGCTTATCCTGATGGCCGCGGGCTTCGACTTCAGCCTGATCGCGCTGATCGGCATCATCCTTCTCATCGGCATCGTCAAGAAGAACGGCATCATGATGGTCGATTTCGCCATCGCCGCCGAACGCGACGAGCACAAGACGCCGGAGGAATCGATCCGCCAGGCCGCGTTGCTGCGCTTCCGGCCCATCATGATGACGACGATGGCAGCCCTGCTCGGCGGCGTGCCCTTGATGCTCGGTCACGGCACTGGCGCCGAGATCCGCCAGCCGCTCGGCTACGCCATGGTCGGCGGCCTGATCGTCAGCCAGGCGCTGACGCTGTTCACGACGCCTGTCGTCTATCTCTACCTCGACAAGCTCAACAACTGGTTCTCGGGCTGGGGCCGTTCGGGTGACGGCGAAGGCCATGAAACGCCCGAGCACGGCACCGTCAAGGAAGCCGCCGAGTAGGCTTGCACCGCGGCGCCCGCGACGCTACAGCGAGGCCCCCGGTCACGCCAACGCGGTTTCGCCATGCCCATGCAATCCCGACTTGTCGCCCTTGCCGCCGCGCTCCTGTTGTCGACGAGCGCAGCCTATGCCCAGCAGGGCGCCAGGAAGAATGCAGCGCCTGCCGCACAGCCCGCACCAGCCCCGACGCAGCCGCACGCTGACGGGGCTCCGGCGCAGCAGGCCGGCTGGGTTGCGCGTTGCACCAGCCCCAGCCGCGACGCGCCGCTCGAATGCGCGATCGAGCAAAACGCGGTGCTGACCAAGACCGGCCAGACCATCGTCCTGATCAACATTCGCATCGCGCCCGACACCCGCACGCCGATTGCGCTGCTGCAATTGCCGCTCGGCCTCAACCTGCCCGTCGGCGCCAAGCTGCAGGTCGACGAGGGCAAGACGGTCGACCTCCAGATCCAGACCTGCGAGAACCGCGGCTGCTACGCCTCGACCCCGATCGCGCCGGACCTGCTCGCGAGCCTGAAGTCGGGCAAGCAGTTGAAAGTCTCCTTCCAGAACATGGCCAAGGAGACCATCGCGATCCCGATGCCGCTTGGCGATTTCGCGGCCGCCTACGACAAGATCAAGTAACGCCCTTCCGTCGCTACTGCCGGGCCATCTGCGCGTTGCCGACGGCGTCGCCGTCGAGCTTCTGGTCGGTATGCATGGTGACGGTGACGCGGAGCAGCCGTCCCTCAAATTCGAACGGCGCATCGTAGTGCGACACCGGGCTGCCGCGATCGCGGCCGATGTCGAGGCCGGACCACGAGATCAGCGTGTGGAAGCCGAGCTGGGTCTGCAGCGATCCCGCCGGCGCTCCGTCGATCAGCAGCGTGTACTCGGTGACGCCGGTGCGCGAGCCCTTCGCCGGCGGCTCCTTGCGCACGAGGCGCTCGACATGCACGCCGAGCCGCTGCGCACCCGACGGCACCTTCTGGTCCGAGCGCACGATCTGATGACTGCCGCCGATGTTGAGGTCATGCACGAGGTGACCGTCCTTGACGTAGAGGCTGTAGCCCGAGGTCGCATCGCCATGCGAGATCAGCACGCCGTCCGCGCCTTGCTCGCCGATCTCGACATGCGCCTCGATCGTGTAGCTGCGGCTGCGCACGTCGGGGGCGACGTCGGTCGGCACATGGCCCATGCCGGCGTGGAAGACGAAATGATGCCGCGCACCGTGGAAGCGCGCGGCGTTTTCGGCAAAGCGCGGCCCGAAGCGGTCGTCGAGCGGCAGCACGTTGCGCGTCCTCGGCCTCCGCCCACCATGTCGCGATCATCGCGGCCAGACGCTCCGGCTCTTTTGCAGCAAGGTCGTTGGTCTCGGAGAAATCCTCGTCGAGGTGGAACAGCTCCCATTTGTCGCTCTCGAAGGGCGTGCCCGACGGATGGAACGCGACCGCCTTCCAACCGCCGTGCCAGAGGCCGCGATGGCCGAACATCTCGAAATATTGCGGCGAGCTTTTCGAGGGCGCCGAGGCATCCACGATCGAGCGCGCAAAGCTCTCGCCTTCCAGCGGCATCTGCGGGCAACCCGCGATCTCCGCGGGCGCCGCGATGCCGATCAGCTCGAGCAAAGTCGGCGCAAGGTCGCAGGCGTGGACGAACTGGTGCCGCAGCTCGCCCTGGCCAGCGATCTTCCTCGGCCAGTTGATCACGAAGGGATCGCGGATGCCGCCGCCATGGGTGTTCTGCTTGTAGCGCCGCAGCGGCGTGTTCGAAGCCATCGCCCAGCCATGCGGAAAATTGCTGTGGGTGTCGGGCCCGCCGATGTCGTCAATGCGGGCAAGCTTCTCCGCGATCGGCTCCGGCTTGAAGTTGAACGGCCCCATCGCGTTGACGAAGCCGAGCGGCCCGCCCTCCTGGCTCGCGCCGTTGTCGGACATCACGATGACCACGGTGTTGTCGCGAATGCCGGCGGTTTCCAGGAACGCGACCAGCCGCGCCAGATGCCGGTCGGAATGATCGAGCATACCGGCGAAGGCCGCTTGCAGGCGGGTGAACACGCGGCGCTCGTCGGCTGAATGCTCCTCCCAGGCCTTCACGCCGTCGTTGCGCGGCGGCATCCGCGTGTCCGGCGGCACCAGTCCCATCGCCTTCTGACGGGCCAGCCGCTGCTCGCGCTCGACGTCCCAGCCATGCGCGAAGGCGGCATCGTAGCTGCGGATGATATCCATCGGCGCCTGATGCGGCGCATGGCAGGCGCCCAGCGCAACCCAGGTCAGCCAGGGAATGTCAGGACGATCGGCAACATGATCGCCGATGAAACGGATCGACTGGTCGATCAGATCCTCGGTCAGATGATAGCCGTCGGCGTAGCTGCCCGGCGGATCAATATGCGTGTTGTCCGAGACGAGCTCCGGCGCATATTGGTCGGTCTCGGCGTCGAGGAAGCCGTAGAAGCGATCGAAGCCGCGCCCGAGCGGCCAGCCGTCGAACGGACCGGTGGCGCCGCTCTCGGTCAGCGGCGTGACATGCCACTTGCCGACCATGTAGTTGCGATAGCCGTGCACGCGCAGCATCTCGGCCAGCGTCCCCGCCTCGCGCGCGATCTTGCCGCGGTAGCCGGGATAGCCGGAATCGAAATTGGCGAGACATCCGACGCCGACTGAATGGTGATTGCGCCCGGTGAGCAGCGCCGCGCGCGTCGTCGAGCACATCGCCGTGGTGTGGAAACCGCTGTAACGCAGACCCTCCGCGGCGAGCCTGTCGATGGTCGGCGTCCTGATCGCCGAGCCATAGCAGCCGAAATCGGAGAAGCCGACATCGTCGAACAGCACGACAAGAATGTTCGGCGCGCCCTCGGGCGGCCTTGCCGCCTCCGGCCACCAGGGCTTCGAGTCCTTGACCGTCCTGCCGACGGTGCCGCGAAACGGCGTGCCGCTGCCTGCGCTCATCTGCTCCTCCCTGTTTGCCGCGTGAACCGCACGGTTGACCCGCAGCCCCGTCACGGCTAAATTATAATCAGAACTATGATTATGATTTAAGCCGGATGCAAGCGCGGATGCGACCCTCGCCGGAACAGCCCGAGCCTGGCGATTTTGACCTGCCTGGGGTCGCCCCGTCGCGGCAGAAGCGCAGCCGCGAAACCACGCTGGCGCTGCTGCGCGCGGGCGCCGGCATGCTGCGAACACGCAGCCTCGCCGAACTTTCGATCGAAGCACTCTGCACTGAAGTGGGCGCGACCGTCGGCGCCTTCTACAGCCGCTTCGAGAGCAAAGAGGCCTATTTCAACGCGCTGATGGCACTGGCCGCGCGCGACGGCGAGCAGAGGCTGGGCGAGATCAGGCGGCCGTCACCGGAGGTGAGCCTGGACAAGCTCTGCACCATCATCGTCAACGGCCTCATCGGCTGGATGCGCAATCACGAGGGCGTGCTGCGGGCCGCGCTCCAGCACGACGACACCCGCCCCGACACGTGGTCGCCGTTCAAGGAGCTCGCGAAGGTGACGACCGAACGCGCCACCCCTCTCCTGCTGCCGGCCATGGGCAAGGGCCGCAAGGCGGCCAAGACTCGCACCATCGCGTTCGGCTTCCAGGTCGTGCTCGGCACGCTGGTGAACGCGATCCTCAACGATCCCGGCCCGCTGGCGCTTTCGTCGAAAGAGATGGAGGCGAGGCTCGCGGGCTGCCTGTTGCTGCTGCTTCGCGCAGAGGCGGATCACCCCACCCCGAGATAAGCCTTCTGCACCTGCGGATCCTCCGCGAGCGCCGCGGCGGTGCCCGACAGCACGCTCTTGCCGACCTGCAGCACGGTCGCAAAATCCGACACCTCCAGCGCCAGCTCGATCGACTGCTCGGCGAGCAGGATGGTCAGGCCTTCGCGATGCAGGCGGCCGAAGGTCTCGTACATCGATTCAACCACAGCCGGCGCGAGGCCCAGCGACGGTTCATCCAGCATCAGCAGCTTCGGATCGCTCATCAGCGCACGGCCGACCGCGAGCATCTGCCGCTCGCCGCCGGACATGGTGCCGGCACGCTGGTTGCGGCGCTCCTTGAGGCGCGGAAAGAACTCGTAGACGCGTTCGAGCAGCACGGCCTGGCGCGACTTGTCGTGCAGCGGCGTCGCACCCAGGATGAGGTTGTTCTCGACGCTCTGCTGCACGAACAGGCGCCAGCCCTCGGGCGACAGCGCCAATCCCTTGCGGACGATCGAAAAAGCCTTCTGGCCTGCTATCTCCTCGCCGCGAAAGCTGATCGCGCCGGAATGCACGGGAATGAGCCCGGCGATCGCGTTCAGCGTCGTGGTCTTGCCGCCGCCATTGGAGCCGAGCAGCGCGACGACGCTGCCTTCCGGCACCTCCAGCGAGACGTCGGAGACGCCGATGAGGTCGCCATAGCGCACTTCGAGGTGCTCGATTTTGAGAAGCACCCCGCTCATAGGTCCGGTCCGCCCATCAGTTCGATCGGCGTATGGCCGGCGGCCGCCTTGGCCGCGCGCTTGCCGAGATAGGCCTCGATCACGGCCGGATTGGAGGTGACGTCGCGCGGTGAGCCGCGGGCGATCTCCTTGCCCTGGTGGAACACCATCACGCGGCTCGCCAGCGACATGATCACTTCCATGATGTGCTCGACGATGACGAGTGTGATGCCGGAGCGGTGGATGTCGCGGACGAGATCGATCGCGAGCTTCACCTCATGCGCGTTGAGCCCGGCCATGGCCTCGTCGAGCAACAGCACCTTCGGCTCGGTCGCCAGCGCGCGCGCGATCTCCAGCCGCTTGCGGCCGGGCGTGCCGAGCGAGCGCGCCGGCGAGTCCGCGAGCCTGATCATGCCGACACGCTCGAGCACAACGCGTGCTTTTGTCTCGGCCTCCTTGCGATCTCGAAGTGCGGAGGAACGCTCCGATCATGACGTTCTCGAGAACCGTCATGCCTTCGAAGGTCTGCGGCACCTGGAAGGTGCGGGCGAGCCCTAGCCCGGCGCGCTGCTCCGGCGTGAAGTCGGTGATGTCGGTCCCCTCAAACAGCACGCGGCCCGAGGTCGCCTGGAGGTCGCCGGTGAGGCAGTTGAAGAAGGTGGATTTTCCGGCGCCGTTCGGCCCGATCAGGCCGAGGATGTCGCCCTGCTCCAGCGTCGCGGAGGCATCGTCCACCGCCCTGAAGCTTCCGAATGCCTTGGTGATGCCGCGCGCCTCAAGGAGCATGGCCGGCTCCCGTGTCGGTATTCGGTTTGCTGCGGCGCGTGAACAGCGCGAGCAGTCCGCCCGGCTGGAAGCGCGCGATCAGCACGATGATCGCGCCATAGAGCACGAAGGTCAGTCCCGCGCCCTTGCCGCCGAGCCAGCTGTTGGAGATCTCCTCCAGCGGCACCAGGATCGCGGCTCCCACCAAGGGCCCGAACAGCAGCCCTGCCCCGCCCAGCGCCGCCATGATCAGGATTTTCACCGAGATCAGGATGCCGAGCCCGGACTCGGGATCGACGAAGCCGAACATCATCGCATAGAGCGCACCGGCGACGCTCGTCAGCGCCGCACTCAGCATGTAGGCGTAGAGTTTGGTGCGTGCGGCCGGCGCGCCCAGCGAACGCGCGGCGCGTTCGGAATCCTTGATCGCGCGCAGGTAGAATCCCATCCGGCTGTTGGTCATCCACCAGGTGACGAGCAGCGTGATCACGAGCACCGCGAGAAAGAGATAGTAATACGGCAGCGACGACAGGAACGAGAGATCGAAGACGTTGCGCGGCACGGTCGGCCCGGACAGGCCGACGGCCGCCCCCAACCATTCGGTGTTGGTCACGATCAGCCGTACCGTCTCGGCGACCGCGATGGTCGCCATGCTGAAATAATGACCTGACAGCCGCAGTGTCGGCACGCCGATGATCGCGGCGAGCCCAACCGCCAGCACGATGCCGCCGGGAATGCCGAACAGCGGCGACAGGCCGAATTTGGCGTAGGAGGCCATCGCGGCATAGGCACCGCAGCCGAAGAACACGACATGGCCGACCGAGACCTGCCCGGCATAGCCGCCGACGATATTCCAGGCCGAGGCCGCGATGGCGTAGAGCAGCACCAGCGCGCCGAGGCGCTGCTGGAACGGCGAGGACAGCAACAGCGGATAGGCGATCGCGAGGGCCGCGACCACCGAAAGCCAGATCAGGCGACGCATCACATCTTCCTCATCAGGTCTTGCCCATCAGGCCTTGCGGCCGGAACCAGAGGAAGAGCAGGAACAGGACATAGACGACGATGTCCTTGTAGACCGCGCCGATCAGATAGCCGGACAACGACTCGATCACCCCGATCAAGAGCCCTGCGACGAGTGCGCCGGGCACGCTGCCGAAACCGCCAAGCGACACCGTGACGAATGCGACGATCCCCAGCGTCTCGCCGACCGTCGGCACGATGTAGAAGAAGTTCGCGATCAGCGCGCCGGCAAGACCGGTGGCGCCGGCCGCGATGCCCCAGGCGATCGCCTGCATGGTGTCGGGCCGGATGCCCATCAGCTGGGCCGCGGTCTGGTCCTCCGCCACCGCCAGCATCTTCGAGCCGAGCGAGGTGCGCGTCAGCAGCAGATGCAGGCCCAATGTCACCAGCAGCGCGACCACGCCGGCCAGCAGCCGCGAAGCCTCGATGCGCAGGCCGGCGAACGCGTAGGTGCCGCCGACGATATCAGGCGGCATCGACAGGAAGTTGGCGCCGAACCACCAGAACACGGAATAGCGAAGCAGCAGCGCGAGCCCGAAGGTACCGAGGATCTGGGCCAGCATCGGCCCCTTCATGATGTCGCGGATCAGGGAGAAATAGACCACGACGCCGACAGTCGCCAGCACCAGCGTCGCCAGCGGCGCGCCGAGAAGCGGCCCTCCTCCCATCAGGGTGTAGACGACATAGGCGACATACATACCGAGCATGACGAAATCGCCATGCGCGAAATTGACGATGTTCATCATGCCCCACACCAGCGTGAGGCCCGAGGAAAACAGGGCGTAGACGGCGCCAAGCAGAAGCCCGCCGACGATCACCTGCACGAGGACAAAGGACATGAGCTGCGTTGCTCTGATCAAATCACGTAAGGAGTGGCGGGACGCACAGTCCCGCCTCTAGGCGATCTCACCAGCCCTTGTAGGGCAGCATCGGCGCTTTTCCGCCGCTGGTCTTCGGCCACACCGAGACGTAGTTCTCGCCATCCTGAAGCTGGATGATGGCGCCGGAGGCGAGGACGTTCTGGCCCTTGTCGTCGAACTTCACGCCCTTGTAGCCGATCATCAGTTGATCGGGCTTCAGGTCTGTCGCCTTCAGTGCGGCCTGGATCTTGGCAGGCTCGGTCGACCCGGCGCGCTCGATCGCGTCGGCCAGCACGAAGAAGCCCTGCATCTGCCGGGCGACCGTGTCGTCCATCTCCTCGCCGCTCTTCTTCTTGTACATGTCGGCGATAACGGCGGATGCCGAACCGGGCGGTCCCACGACCCAGGACGAGCGATTGAAGACGCCCTGCGAGATCTTGCCGACTGCCTTGGTGAAGGAGGGATCGGAGTAACCGGCATCGTCGGCCAGCAGCACGGACGGCTTGTAATCGAGCGACTGCATGGTCTTGGCGAACAGGATCGCGTCCGACGTGTAGCTGATCATGATGACGACGTCGGGCTTCTTGTCCTTGAGCTGGAGCACCTGCCCCTGCACGTCGGTCGCGTTGACGGGATAGGCGACGTCGAGCGCGATCGGCTGGCCCTTCTCCTTGAAAGCGCCGGCAATCGTGTTCGCGACCGAGGAGCCGTATTCGGTGTTGTCGTGAACCAGCGCGACGCTGTCGGTCTTGGCGCCCTGTGCCTTGATGTCGGCGAGGAAGTCGACATAGATCCTGGCGAAGTCGGTGGCGATCGGCGTGGTGCGGAAGAACCATTTGAAGCCGCGCTCGGTGAGATTGGCGGCAACCGATTCGGAGTTCAGGAACGGCACACCGTATTTCTCGGCGATCGCGCTCGTGGTCAGCGTAACTCCGGATTGATAGGAGCCGAACAATGCGGCCACCTTGTCTTCCGTGATCAGGCGCAGCGCCTGGTTCTGGCCGGTTGCCGGGTTGCCCTGATTGTCGGCGATCACCACCTCGACCTTGGCGCCGCCGAGGCCGGCAAGCCCTGGGTTCTTCGCCAGCGGGAAATTGCCGAGTTCGGGATGCGCGTTGTTGATGATGTCGGTGGCGACCTCGATCGCCGCCTTGGCATGCGCGCCGATCGAGGCGGTGCCGCCGGACATCGGCAGGATCACGCCGATCTTGACGACCTTGTCCTGGGCCTGCGCGCCGGAGCCGGACGCAAAGGACATTGCGGCCGCGCAAAGCAGCCCGGTGACGTGCTTCAAATTCATGAAATCAGACCTCCCAAAGGGTTTCCCCGACCAAGGTTTTTGGAAGCTGTGGCTGGCGCCCGCTTCCGCTTGTTTATGCCTGGCTGACCCTAGGATGGCATGCCATCCGGATACCGGCAAGGTGAAACGGACTTGCGCAATGCTGCATAAAGAAGCTGCGAACGCGGCGCCATGTGCGATGTTCAATCTGACGTCGCCTGGTGCACGAAGGACAACTGCTGCGGCTACGAGATCTTGCGTTGCCCGTCGGGCAAAACACCCAAGCTATCGGTCAATGCGCGCGGCCAAAAATATTCGCCTTTACAGAAATTCGGAAACAGCGGATATTTCGCTCACTTCGGCCCAACGAAGAGGGGCGTATCGCGATCGTCACGAACGCGGGCCGGATGGCGGTGGACGTGGGTCACGTCGGCGCGGAGGGTTTTGCAGGGCGGGCAACCGTGAGCGAAGCCGCCGCGCACACGATCGGTGTGATCGGCGTACGGCAAAATCGTGTGGTCCTGGCGCCCGCAGGCTGGTGCCAAGCGTTGCGGTGATGTAGCGGCCCGACCGGGCACGCGCATCGTCAGCCGCAAGGCGACGGGGGCAAGAGTGCATCGCTCCCCGAGGAGAGTACGACATAAGCCGTCAAACCACTGCGCAGGGAAGGCCGGATGTCTGGCTACACCTGTATGCCGCTGTGCAAATTCTTGTTGCCACCTTTCGCACAGTGGACCGTGGGTGCCCGGCCGGCACCCGGTCTTCCCTGCGCCCTCTTTCATTCGAGGGTGAGACGACCAGGCAAAGCTCGGGCAAAACACGCCGCGAGGATGCGAAGCCGTGTCTGCAATGACGGGGATGATGCAGTTGCGCGCGAAAACTCAGGTCTCGGGCCGCTACGTGCTGCGTCGCATCCGGAACACGAGAGAAACAGATGCCCCCTCAACCGACCACTTCGCTCGCCCGCAACAGCGTGGTGAAGCCGCCATAGATCATCCGCTTGCCGTCGAAAGGCATGTCGGCGCCATGGAACTGCGGGTCCGCCATCACCTTCGTGTTGACGGCATCGCGGGTCTGCCGATCGCGGTAGACGATCCAGGAGAACACCACGACCTCATCCTCCTTCGCGATCACCGCGCGCGGGAACGACGTCAGCTCGCCATAGGGCACGTCGTCACCGATGCATTCGACGTAGTCGAGTGCGCCGTGCGCCATCCACACCGCGCAGGCCTTTCGCGCCAGCGCCTTATAGGCCTCGATCTTGTCCTTGGGCACGGCGAGCACGAAGCCATCGACATAGGGCATTTCGGATCTCCTTGGGGATACATCCCCCAAGGACGAAGCGGCCGACGGCGATCCGACCGGGCACATGCGCATTTCAGGTGAGGCAAACCGCCGCGAGTTGCGGCCCGCCGAGCCGGGCCCCGGTCGCCGGCCGCGAGGTCAATTTGAGTCTGAAGAAGCGCCCGGAATTGGCTGGGGAACCTGGATTCGAACCAAGACAAACAGAGTCAGAGTCTGTTGTGCTACCGTTACACCATTCCCCAACGGAATAGCCAAACAGATTCAATGACTTACCGATCTGTCCGGCTGTGGCCGGCAGCGCGTTCGGGCGCAAATCACGGCTCAGGCGTGGCAGCGTTCTACCCGCTCGTCCGGGGACTGGCAAGCGCTGCGGTGCACGGAGCTGTTGACCCCGACTGTGGGCGTGGGGACGCGCCTATTTCGGCGCGAGCGTGGCAAGCCCGGCCTCGATGATCGTGATCTCCTCGTTGACCTGCGCGATGGCCTGCCTCGGGTCGACGCCGGTCACTGATACAAGCTGCCGCAGCAGGTCCTGCCGATGCGTCAGGATATCGTGGAGCGCATCGCGATCATTCAGCCGCACATATCCTTCGACGATCAATTCAACGGAACGAGACATCGTACTCTCAAAACATGGGTTACTGTCCAGGCACCGAAACTATCGCGATCGGCGTCCCCATGTGAGCGAGATGTCACGTCAACCTTGACCGGTAAGGCTAACGCGCGGACCCGGACCGCGATGCGCCGGGTCGCGCCCCCTTCCCGCCCGGCTAATGCGGGCGCCCGATGTTGACGACGATTTCGCCCTTGCCGGTCGCGATCATCACCTGCCCGTACTCGTCCTGCGGCGGACTTTCCTCGTAGCGAAGCGGGATCGTGGTGATCTCCTCTGGCGCTTCGTCGCCCGGCTGCTGCGTATTGACGTCGAGGATCAGGATCTTCGGGTTGATGCCTTGCGGCGAGCGCTTGGTCAGGCGGGCCTGGCAGCCATTGGTCGGCACCCGCACGTCCCCGATCATGACCAGTTTGGGCGGAGCGCCCGGTGCGCGGTCGATCCAGGCCTTGAAGGTGTCTCTCAGCAGGACAGTCATGACGCGTCCCTCCTTTGCCAAGTTGCGCGATCCTTCAGTCACGGACGCAACATAGGCCAGCCAGGCGAAGCGGAACGTGAATGGCCCGTGAATCCGGCACGTGTGCGAGGCGAACAGGTCAAGCTAACACGCGGCCACGCAGGTCACCCAAGACTACCCCACTCAAGACTACCCCACGCGAGACTCGCCATTCACGCTCATTTCACGCTCGTCGGCTCGAAATGAGAAGCGCTTTTCATTTCGCCCCTCAGGTCGCGTGTCGATCATTCAGCAACCCTTGACCATCTGACAATCCAAGATGTACCATTCAAGCATTGCACAAGATCTGGCGGGCTGTACTCCTGAGCTCACGTGTCATTGGTTTCGCGAACAGCGCAACCCAATCATTCTCATCTCGCCAAGCCTAAGCTCCCGGGACCTGCCCTCCTGCACTGTGGTCGACTTTGTCGACGGGGGATGGGACGGGATGTCGGAAGTCAACGATGACAAGGCAGTCGGCAAGGCCGAGACAGGCCGGCTGAGACTCAACATCATCGGAGCATTTTCGGCGTCGGTGGACGGTCACGAGATCGGCCTCAGCCGCAAGGCGCAAGCGCTTCTCGGCTACATGATGCTCTCCTCCGCGCGCCAATTGCCCAGGACCAAATTGGTCGGGCTGCTCTGGAGCGAGAAGGAAGACCCGCTCGCGAAAGGCTCGCTGCGTCAATCGCTCAGTCAGATCCAGCGCGAGTTCAAGGCGCGCGGCTGCACGCATTTTCATGCGGACCAGATGCATGTGGCGGCTCGAGATCGAACGGGTGGCCTGTGATGTGATGGAAATCGTCGCGGATGCCGAACGCGGCATCGTCCATCCGACCCTGCTGGCACGCGAACGCCTGGCCGACGACATTCTCGACGATCTGGAGGGGTTGATCCGGCGTTTTCGGAGTGGCTTGCGGAGACGCGACCGCTGATCCACGAGCGGCTGATCGATGCGCTGACAAGGCTGCTGCCCGACGAGGCCGCGACAATTGTTACGGCTTCCGCGGAGGCTGCGGCGAAGGCCATCCTCCGGCTGGATTCGGAGAACGAGCGGGCCGTTCGTGTCCTCATCAGGAGCCACATCGCGGCCGGCAGTATCGGCGCGGCGCTCGCGATCTACGCGCGGCTCTGGCGCCAGTTGGAAGACACTTACGATATCGAGCCGCACAAGCTCACGCAGGACCTGATAGCCGGCTTGCGGCAGCAGCAGCCCGAAATCGTCGTGCGGCCGGCGCCGCTCCCCATAGCGACACCCGCGGTCGGCCTGGTTGGATTTGCGGCCAGCCGACCGTCGGTCGCCGTTCTCCCCTTTCGCGCACTGTCGCCAACGCTGGAGCCTCAATTCACGATCGGCATCGTCGACAGCGTCGTCCAGGCCTTGTCGAGCTTGAAGGAGCTGCTCGTCATTTCCCGGGGATCGACGATGATCCCGATATCGCAGACACTGGATCTGCGCGCAATTGGCCGCGATCTCAACGCGCAATATCTGCTTCATGGAAGCATTCAGCGCGCCGGAGATCAGATCCGGATTTCGACCGAACTCGTTGCCGCCGAGACGGTTGAAGTCGTCCGCGTCGACCGTCTCAGCGGAACCGCAGCCGACGTCTTCGACCTGCAGGATCGCATCGCTGTCGAGGTCATACGCTCGCTGGCGCCCCAGGTCCGCGACCGGGAGCTTCATCGTGCAATGCAAAAGAGGCCCGATGATCTCGACGCCTACCAGCTGGCCCTGGTCGGCTACGATCAGATGTTCAGTCCGGACTACACCACGTTCGTGACGGCGCGAACCAATTTCGAGCGCGCGCATGTGCTCAGCCCGGGCTGGGCGCCGCCTCTCTCCTACAGCGCCATCTGGCACATGCAGCGCGTGGCGCGCGGATGGTCCGCGAACGCGCCGGTCGAACTCGACACCGCGCGGTCGCTCGCCGAACGCGCGCTGGAGCGCAATTCGTCCGATCCACTCGCCAATGCCGTCGGCGGCTACACGCTGTCGCAATGCAAGCATGATCACGCCGGAGCCCTCAAGCAGCTCGACCGTGCGATAGAGCTTACCCCCAACCTGGCGCTCGCATTCGCATATCGGGCTGCGGTCCATGTTCGCTGCGAACAGCACCAGGAAGCACTGTTCGATACGACCATCAATCTGCGCCTGTCGCCGCGGGACCGGCACGCCTGGTTTGCGGAGATGATTGCGGCTCAGGCACACTTTGCCAGGAACGATCTCGACCTCGCGATAGAACACGCGACGCGCGTCGCGACGCTGCTGCCAAGCAATCAGGTGAACCTGCGCGTTCTCGTAGCCGCACTCGTGGAGAGCGGACGTTTCGACGATGCGCAGATCTTTGCTCGGCCGCTCGTGACCGGAGGCGCGTTCGACCTGAAGTGGATCGCGACGTCGCCTTGGCCGAAGCCGACCCTGGCGCGCATCGAAGCTGCGCTCTCACGGCTGGCATCGACACTCCGGCATGGAAACATCTGATCGCAACTGAGGAGGCAGATATGGCAGGCGGATATGGCGGTTATGGCGGCTACGGGGGCTATGGCGGATACGGGGGCTACGGTGGGTATGGAGGATACGGCGGGACTGGCGGATCAGGCGGCGGCGTGTTCGCCGATCGTGTCAGTCTCCCGTTCGCGGGGGATCCCGGAATCGAGGGCGCGAGGTTCAATTCCAGCGGCTTTGGCACGAGGCTTTGGTCGACCCGGTGGTACGCGTGGGTCGTGATGTCCGATCTTGCCCGCCGGGCAGATTGGTTCGACCGCCTCGGCGGATTTTCACTGTTCGGCACGGGGCCGACACCATGGGCCGGAGACCTCGAAGCCGACATTGCCGCATTGAGAAAGATGACCGAGACACCCTTCTCCGAGCGTGCCGATGCAATCGACGAAATCGTAACGGAGGCCGACGAATTCATCAGCAAGTTCCTGCACCTCGTATCCGCGAATGCGACGACCCACCCGGCGACATCGCGCATGCTGATCGTCGCCGACGCGCTCACGGCCTTGATCACCATGCACTACAAGGCTCATTTCAATCGTCCACGCCCCACGCAGGTGGCTCCCGCATTGATGTCGCCGATCCAACATGGCGGGCACGCGTCATTCCCCAGCGGCCACGCGACCCAATCTCACGTCTTCGCGGCGCTTCTGGCGGAAGTCATGCCGAAGTCGCTCGGTACCCCTGCATCGGACGCTCCCGAGAGAACCACGATCGAGAAGTCGCTTGGCGCCCTTGCTGACAGGATTTCGCGGAATCGCGAAATCGCCGGCCTTCACTATCCCTCCGATACCAGGGCCGGAGTAACGCTTGCAGCAGCGATGACCGCCAAGATCTTCCTGGATCGGACCTACCTGCCGAAGTTCGCGGAGCTCGTCGAGAATGCGCGGCGCGAGTGGAAGGACACCGGTGTCTTCTCGGGAGGGAAAGATGTCGGAGAATGACAGCTACGGCTTCTACGAAGTCGTGCCCGACGGGTTCAATCTCCTCGACGCGACACCTGACAAGCTCGACCTCTACGGCATTCCGCAAAGGCCGGATGCCGTCACCGAACCGCGCCTGTTCGCATTCTGGAAACGGCTCGTCTCTTCGCCTTTCACAGCAAGGCAACCGACGTTCAGCAGCATCGATCCCCCGTCGCTCGGAGGTCCGGCTCAATCGCTGCTGAATTGGTCGGGCGCGCTCATCTCCTCGCCCTCGCCGGAGCGCATCGTCTTCGCGACCGCCGGATGGAAGGCACCGAGCGTGAGTCTACCGTCCGCACCGGCACTTTTTACACCCACGAACGATCCAAGATCGTTGTTGTGGATTGGCCTCGACGGCCACAATGGCGCGTTGCCGAACATTTCTCTCCCGCAAATCGGCACCGCTCACTGGCCCAATCACGAACCCCAGCATTTTGCCTGGTGGGAGTGGTGGCGCAACTCTTCGTCGGATGAGACGCCAAGGATGTCACAGCAAGCGATTACGATGATCGCCAACCTCCCGATCAATGCCGGCGACGAGATTCTCGCAGGGCTTGCGGTTCAGGTCAGTGGAGACGTCCTGTTCTTCATCAAGAACCAGAGCACTGGTGAATTTCGTTCATTTCTCGCTCGGCCGCCCGGTGTGATCCTGCCGCTCGGATCATCGGTGGAATGGGTGGTGGAGCGGCCGACAGATCCGCCTAGCCGCAAATTATTCCCGCTTCCCAATTATGGTTCTGTCGATTTCAGATACTGCCTGGCAAGAGCGGCAGCCGATGGGCCACTCGCGCCAGGGCGTTTGATGACGCTGAACGAGAAGGCCCTCATGATCCATATGCGCGAAGCTTTCGCAGATCCCTATCGCACCGTCACGGTCTCGAGCCCGGCGCTACGCCAGGACCCGGACGGATCGGTTGGCGTGACATGCAGGTTCAAGGAACCGACATGAACGCCCACTGGCCGCACCCGAGCGGGCCTCACCGTCCCCAGTGCCACGCGATCAGCAGCGCGTAGAGGCCCATCGATCCCGCATAGAGCGCGGCGAGCAGCGCGTATCCCGCGATCTGGCGGCCGAGCGCTGCCTTCGGCGTAATCCACCAGTCCAGTGCCCTGAAGGCAGCAGGCACCAACCACCAGCCAAGCAGCTGGGTGCTGACGAGATTGCCTGCGAACAGCGACAGCCAAACCGGCACGCCGTGGCTGTCGATCAACGGAGCACTGACAAAAAAGCCCCAGAGGAAGACGACGGGATAGAGCACCAGCAGGACGATCAGGTTGCTCTTCCAGATCAGGGCCGGTCCCTGCTCCGGAGCCTGCGTCTTGCCGGCCGGGAACCAAAAATTGAAGCCATAGCTCGCCCGCTTCACGCTCATGCCGGCGTTGAAGCGCGCACCGTCCCTCAGCAGGGTCTGCCGCAAGGACGAGTCGAGCCACGCATTGAGATTGGCATCGCCGTCGAACGACAGGATGATGATCCATTCATCGTGCAGCCCCGGGATCGGCCGCTCGATCTTGTGGCGCAAGAATCCCTTGAACTCGGCCTCCGCGGCCTGGATACGCTGCTGCCATTTCAGGAACGCGTCCTCGAGCCCCTCAGGAACCTTGAAGGAGATGACGGCGGAGACTGCGCTGTCGCGTTGAACGCCGGAGTCGGGGAGGATATGGACATCCTCCGAACCGACGAAGAAGCGCTGCACCTCAGCGATCAGCCGCGCCCGCACCTCGCTCTGAAGCCAAGCACGCGCCGCGGCCGGGCTGGCGAAGCGCAGAATCGTCACCCAGTCGACATGCGCGGGCGGCTGCGGCGGCACGACCTCCTGGCCGAGGAAGCCGGGCCATGCCTTGAGCACCTCGCCGACCTCGCCGTTCCAGCGCGCGAACGCGGCAAAGCCGTCGTCGGCGATGCGGCGCTGGATGACGAGCGCGACCGGCTGGCCGGCCCTGTCCGGTGAACCGTTCATCGCGTCCGCTTCAGCCCTTCTTGTAGAGGCGCTTGCCCATCACCCAGGTCTCGTCGACACAGCGATCGTCGCCGACCATCATGACGGCAAACAGCATGCTCGCGGCCTCGTCCATCGTGCGCGGTCCGCCACCATCGGCGATCAGCGACTGGTGCCAGGGCTGCGCGGCCGGACCGCCGTTCGGATCGAGCGCGACGAAATCGGCTTCCTTGCCCGGCTCGAAATTGCCGAGCTTGTCGTCGATATAGAGGCCCTCGGCACCGCCGAGCGTGATCGACCAGAAGCCGCGATAGGGCGACAGCTTGTTGCGCTCGGCTTCGGCGAGATCCTTGCGCACGGGATCGATGCTGCCGTCGAGCAGCGTGTTGTTGCACATGCCGACCTTGTAGGCGTCGTCCAGCACGTTGATCATCGAGAAACGGTTGCCGCCGCCCATGTCGGTGCCGAACGACATCTTCACGCGGTGCTCCGGATCGGTGGCGCGGCCGAGGCGGAACAGGCCGCTGCCGAGGAACAGGTTCGAGCACGGGCAGAATACCACCGCCGCGCCCTTCTGCGACATGCGGCGGAACTCGTTGTTCGAGAGATAGACGCCGTGGCCGCCCGAGAATTTCGGACCGACCAAGCCGAACTTCTCGTAGACGCCGAGATAGTCCTGGCAATCCGGATGCTCGACCAGCACGCCGCTGCACTCGGCTGGATTCTCGGAGATGTGGGTATTGACCCAGCAGTCCGGATGCTCGTGCTTGAGACGCTGACACGCCTTGAGCAGCTCAGGCGAGGCGCCGAATGCGAAGCGCGGCGTGATGGCGTAGAGGTTGCGGCCCTTGTTGTGATACTGCGCGATCAGCCGCTTGCTGTCGCGATAGAAATTCTCGGGCGTATCGACATAATCGGCCGGCGCGTTGCGATCGATGCCGGTGAGGCCCGCGATCACGCGCATGTTGCGGCGGGCGGCCTCCTCGAACAATTCTTCGGTCGAGACCGGCGAAGAACTGGTGAACGCCTGGCAGGTGGTGGTGCCGGACGCAAGCAGCGCATCGAGGAAGCGCTTCACGCCCTCGCGCGCGTAGTTGCGATCCTTGTATTTGAGCTCTTCGGGATAGATCCACATTTGCAGCCACGGCAAGAGCTGCTCGCCATAGGCGCCGAGCACCCGGGTCTGCGGCAGATGGATGTGACCGTCGATGAAGCCCGGGACGATGATGCGGTCCTTGATATGGGTGATCTGGACTGCGGGATGCGCGGCGGAGATCTTGTCATAAGGACCAAACGCCTTGATGACCCCGTCGGTGACGATCATGAGGCCGTCCTGGTGAAAGCGTGCTGCGGCCTGCTCGTTGCCGATGTGCTTCCAGGGATCGTCGACGAAATCGAAGAACGTGCCGCGAATACCGACGGTGGTCATGACTGAGTCCTTCCTCAAGGCTGTGTGGCGTGGCGCGCCGAAGGCAGCGAGATCGCGAGCAGCATGCCGGCGATGGCGCAGAGGCCGAGATAGAGCCAACCGATCGGAGCCTGCGTCGCTTCGGGCAGCACCGCCGCGATCGCCATGGCACCGCTCACCGCGAGATAGCAGAGCGCGCTGATGAGGCCGCCGATCAGGCCATGGTCGCGCTCGAACAGGCCGAGCGCCATGCCGTACATCATCGGACACAGCACGCCGCAGCCGCCGAGCACCAGCGCGCCGCCGATGGTGATCGACGTGAAATCGAGACCGAGGGTCATGCCTGTGACGGCCAGCACCGCGGCACCGGCAAGAAACAGCGCGAAGGCGCCAAAGCCCATCACCCGGGCCGGCATGAAGTGCGCGAAATGCGCGCAGCCGAGCTCGCCGGCGAGATTGACCCCGCCGAGGCCGAGCGCAACGAGGCCATAGATGGCCGCCGAATGGCCGAGGCCGGTCTGGTAGAAGAACGGCGCGACTACACCGAATGCCAGTTGCGCGCTTGCTGCCGCGGCAAAGACCAGGACGAAGGCCAGGAAGCCTGGGCGCATGAGCGCGTCACGGAGAATGCCGGCAGTCCTGCGCGGATCGAACGGCGCGCGCCGCTCGGTGGGCAGTGTTTCGGGCAGAAACAGCACGACCACCGCGGCGACGATGGCCGCGGCGACAGCGATGATGATGAAGACGCCGCGCCAGGACGTCAGCTCGACAATGAAGCCCCCGGCGGCAGGTGCCAGCACCGGTGCGAGACCCCAGGCAGCGCCCAACAGGCCGGAGATCGCGGTGAGCTCACGGCCACGAAAACAATCGGCCGCTACCGCATAGGCGACCACGAGGCAGGTGCAGCCACCGATGCCCTGCAGGAACCGTAGCGCCAGCAGCAGCGAGGCGCTGGTGGCGAGCGCGCAGGCAATGCTCATGGCGATGAGCACGGTCAGGCCCGCGAGCAGAACGATGCGGCGGCCGAGCGTATCGGAGGCGATTCCGACCGGCACCAGCGCCAGACTCATGCCGAGCATGTAGGCGGTGACGGTGTTCTGCATCGACGCGGAATCGGCGGCGAGGTCCACCACCATCTGCGGCAGGCCGGGCGTATAGGCGTCGAGCGGGATCTGGCTGAATGGCACGACGCACAGCAGGATCGGCACGATCCCGCGCTTGGCGCTACCGGCGTCCGAAGCAAGTGCAGTCATGAAGCAACGCCCCCTCAGTGTCCGCGGGACTGTCTTTTCGTGCACGCGTTGAGACGTGACGATGCAGGTAGCGGATCTCGACGCGCGGGAGCGTGCCAGAACTGTGTATAAAAACTCTTAGGGGTTCCCGTTCAATCCGGCGGATGGTGCCCCGAACCATGCGGCGTGGTGAGCTCCCCAACACCAAAAGCGAAAACAACCCCATGCACAGTAGAGATGGGGTCGGAATCATTGACCTTTTTATATTTCGGCAAGATCGAAATTTCCACTTGCGCCGTCGGGCAAAACAGGCGCAGATTTGCATCATTCCCGATCGTGATTTCGCCGCCGCGCCAACGCTGGTAGCCGTTCGCAAGGCATCGCGGTTTCTCACGCAAAGTCGGCTTCGACCACGCCAAAATCAGATCAAGAAGTCCTTGAGAGCTCCGAGAAACTGCAGCGGCGATTGAAGCTGCGGCACGTGCGCACATCCCGGAATGATCTTGAGTTCGGCGTGCGGCAATCCCGCCGCCAGCTCGCGCGACATCGGCGGAGGCGTTGCCTCGTCGTGCTCACCGACCAGAACGAGCACCGGGACCTTCACCGCGGCAAGCTCAGCGCGAAGATCAAGGCCAGCCAATGCATCGCATGCGCTGCGAAACACGTCGGGATCCGTCCGCAAAAATGCTTCACGACGATCCCGCATCAGCTCAGGGTGCTGTGCCTGAAAGTCCGGCGCAAACAGACGGCGCATCGCAACGTCAGTGATGGCCTCCAGCCCTTTCTCACGCGACACTTTCGCCATGTTGCGAAATGCTTCGCGACCGGGCTCCGAGAAGGCTGCGCCGCAGTCGGCAAGGATGAGCTTGCTGGAGATACCGGGGTGGCGGATCGCCATCTGTAACGCGACGAAACCACCATAGCCGTTGCCGAGCACGATCGCCGGGACGCCGGCCGCAGCATCCACCACGGCCTCGGCCATCCGATCGGCGACGGCGGCAAGTCCGCCATTCACCGCACGTGAGCTGCCGAAGCCCGGCAACTCCGGCACGACGGTCCGAAACGATCGCTCCAGTTCGGGCACGATCGCATCGAAACTCGCGCGATCCGACAACAGCGAGTGGAACAGGAACAGCGGCGTCCCCTCGCCCGATTGCGCGGCGTTGACGGTCCCGTTGGCAAGAAGCCTGTCCATGTCCGGTCTTTCTCTAACTTCATCGGTCGCTTGCGCGCCTTGGCGCGCTCCCACTGATAAATCAACTGTCAGGGAATTCAAGCTTTTGGCTCTTGACGTGAAATATCACGACTGAGATATTAGCCGCAGGGAGACACCAATTAGCATGCTTTTGCGCGAAGATATCTACGATCGTCTCAGGTCTGATATTTTAGCCTGCCGTCTCGTGCCAGGCGGTGAAATGCGCGAGCAGGATCTGGCCGAGCGCTACGACGTGAGCCGGCAACCGGTCCGGGATGCGCTTTTGCGGCTGCAGCGCGAGCACCTCGTGACGGTGCAGCCGCGCCAGGGCTACCGGGTCACTCCGATCTCGCTGTCCGATGCCCGCGATCTCCTGCGCTTCCGCCTCGCACTCGAGCCGGCCTGCGTTGCCGAGGCGATCGAGAGCGCCCCTGACAGCGTCTTGAAATCGCTCGACGAATTTCGCCGCTTCTCGGGCAACCACGAGGACTTCATCGCCTACAATCGCGGCTTCCACACAGCGCTCGCCAACGCATCCGGCAATCGCCGTATGGCGACGGCGCTGTGCGACCTGATCGGCCAGGCCGACCGGCTGGTCCGCGTCAGCGTGTCCAACCTGAAAGGGCACGACCCGGCAAAGCTCGTCGGCGAGCACGTCGCCCTGATCGACGCCATGCAACAGCGCGAGACACGAACCGCCGCGCGCATCATCAAGGCCCACATCGGAGCCACAGAAAAACGCGTCCTGCCGGCGCTCAAGCGCAACGCCGTCATCGTGGAAGAGAGGTCGTCATGAACATCCCGTCAAAACCTGCGTCGATCGACGTCGAAATCCACGGCAATTTCATCGACGGGCGTGAAGTCGAGGCAGGAGGCGGCGCGATGCTTGACGTTCGCAATCCCGCGACCGGCGACGTGATCGCCCGCATCCCCAATTCCACCGCTGAGGACATCGACCGCGCCATGAAGAGCGCGCGCGCCGCGTTCGAAGGCAAGGCCTGGGGCGGCATGGACACACGCGCGCGTGCCAGACTGGTCAACAGGCTCGCGGATGCTTTCGAGGCCAATCTCGACAGCCTGTACCGGCTGGAAACCCTCAACAACGGCCGCCCGATCAACGAGACTCGCGCGCAGCTCTCCCGCCTGCCCGACTTCTTCCGTTACTTCGCGGGCGTTGCGCTCGCACGTCGGGACTCCGTGATCCCCGTCGAAGGCGCGTACCTGAACTACACGCTGCGGACGCCGATCGGCATCGTCGCCAATTGCACGCCGTTCAATCATCCCCTGATGATCCTGTGCAAATCACTCGCCGTGGTGCTGGCGACCGGATGCGTCACCGTGGTCAAGCCGTCCGAATACACGCCGCTGACGACACTGAAGCTGGCGCAGATCTTCACCGAAGCGGGCCTTCCGCCCGGCGTCTTCAACATCGTACTCGGCCTGGGCCAGAGCGCCGGCAAGATGCTGGCCGAGCATGGCGACATCAACAAGCTGGTCCTGACCGGCGGCACCGAGGCCGGCCGCACCGCCGGAAGCGCGGCTGCAAAAGTGTTCGCGCATCAGACCATGGAGCTCGGCGGCAAGACGCCGGTGATGGTGTTCGACGATTTCGACGTCGACCGCGCTGTGAACTATGCCGCGTTCGGCGCTTTCATCGGCGCCGGACAAACCTGCGTCTGCGCCTCGCGACATATCGTCCAGGCCTCGATCTACGACGAATTCGTCGAGAAGCTGCAGGCCAAGACCCGCACGATCCGCGTCGGAGATCCCTTCGATGCGACCACCCAGATGGGCCCCGTGATCTCCGCCCGGCAGCGCGATCGCGTTCTCGCCTATGCAGGCTACGGCCATGCGGACGGCGCGCGTCTCGTCACCGGCGGCGTTGCCGCGAAGGTGCCCGGCCATGACAACGGCTATTTCGTCGAGCCGACCGTGTTCGCCGACGTCACATCCGACATGCGCATCTTCCAGGAGGAAGTGTTCGGTCCCTTCACGTCGGTAACGCCGTTCAAGGACGAGGCCGATGCGCTTCGGCTTGCGAACGACTCGCCGTTCGGCCTCGCCGCCGCGATCCGCACCCGCGACGTCGGGCGCGCTCATCGCGTCGCCGCGTCCGTCAAGGCCGGCATCGTCTGGATCAACGATCACCACCGACTCGATCCGGCCTCGCCCTGGGGTGGCGTCGATGATTCCGGCATCGGCCGCGAATGCGGCACCGAGAGTTTCAACGACCACTTCAACACCAAGAGCGTGATGGTCGCGACCCACGAGCAGCCGTTCGATTGGTATCGCGACACGGCCAATCAGAAACGGCTGAACTAGCAGAACTGCAAGCGACCGACCGCCCATAGAAGGCGGCCCGCATCAACCAGAACAACAGTCAGGGGAGAGCATACATGTCGACATCGGTGAACGCAGGCGGCCGTCTGGATCGGCTGCCGATCGGGCCATTCCATCGCCGCATCATGCTTCTGATCGGCATTGGAATGTTCTTCGACGGTTTCGACATCTATATCGCCGGGACCGTCCTCAGCGTCACCCTGAAGACGGGCTTTTCGACGCTTGCCCAGAACGCGGCCTTCATCTCGGCGACCTTCGTCGGCATGATGCTGGGGTCGTTCGGCACCGGCTTTCTCGGCGACCGCTACGGACGCCGCTTCACCTACCAATTCAATCTGCTCCTTTTCGGCATCGCTTCCCTCGCCGCGGCGTTCTCTCCCAACATGGCCTTCCTCATTGCCTGCCGCTTCGTGATGGGCGTTGGGCTCGGGGCCGAGAACGTCGTCGGCTATTCGACGATGACGGAGTTCGTGCCGGCGCGCACCCGCGGCAAATGGCTCGGTTTGACGGCCGTGTGCGTGGTGACGGGCCTGCCCGTCGCGCTGCTGGTCGCATCCGTGCTGGTGCCGCAATTCGGTTGGCGCTCCATGTTCGTGCTCGGCGGCATTGGCGCGCTCGTCGTATGGTACATGCGCAAGTCGCTGCCGGAATCGCCGCGCTGGCTGGAGGCCGTGGGACGCACGACGGAGGCGGAAGCGCTCATGCAGGCCATCGAAAAGGAGGCGGCCCAGGGGCAGCCCCTGCCCGCGCCTGCGACAACGACGCCCGTGCCGGTGTCTCCCGATCTCGGCACGCTGTTCACTGCTCCCTTGCTGTCGCGAATGATCGTCGGCGCCGTCTGCCTGATCACGATCAACACCCTGCTCTATGGCTTCGTCACCTGGCTGCCTGTGTTCTTCGTCAAGCAGGGTCTCTCGATCGCGACCTCGTTCAGCTATTCGCTCCTGATGGCGCTCGGTGCACCGATCGGCGCAGCCATCGGTGCATTGACCGCCGACCGCTGGGGCCGGAAGCCGACCATCATCGGCGCGTCCCTGATCACGGTAGCGCTCGGCATTCTCTATCCGATGATCTCGGATCCGATCCTGCTTCCGGCCGTCGGCTTTGCACTGACAGTGCCGATCTACGTGCTGGTCGCCCTGCTGTTCGGCATCTACATCCCGGAACTGTTTCCCACCGAGGTCCGCCTGCGTGCGTCCGGCATCGTCAACACGCTGGGACGCGGCGCGACCATCGTCACGCCATTCCTCGTCGTGTCGCTATTCGAGGTCGCGCGGCGTGGCCGGGGTGATGGCGCTGATGATCGGACTGCTGTTGGTGCAGATCGTCACGGTCTGGGCGATGGGCATCGAGCCGCGGCATCGCAGTCTCGAGGAGATGAAGGCGGAGGAAACGGCAGCGCCGGTGCTCAAGGAAGCTTCCTGACGATTGTTGGCCCGCACAGCGACGCTCCGATGCTTTCATTGGAGCGTCATGCGTTGCGGTGCTCGGGGATCGCGACCTCGTTCCGCGCTGATGGCACTTCCCACGCCGCAGCGAAAAATCCGGACCTGCGAGGTTGCCTCCGCGATCTCATTTGGCACAATGCCACGCTCGTCCAGCAATGGACCCCGCGGCAGGCCCAGGGCCATCGAGGTTGGAAATGACTCTCCGGAGAAGTGACGGTGTGTGGCTGAATGAACCGGAACGATGGACGGCAGAGGGTGATCGTATCAAGCTCGTCACCGACAAAGGCTCTGACTTCTGGCGGGGAACCCACTACGGATTCAATCGCGACAGCGGGCATTTCCTGGGTTTTCCAACCGGGGAAGCGTTCACGGCCAGCCTGCGCGTTCAAGGCGACTTCCGGGCCCTCTACGATCAGGCGGGCATCATGGTCCGCATCGACGCGCACCATTGGGTCAAGGCCGGGATCGAACTCTCGGACGGTCGCGCCATGCTCTCAAGCGTGCTGACTCATGAGCGATCGGACTGGGCAACGGCACCCTATGAGCATGATGCCGGTGACTTCTGGATCCGCGCAACCGTCGCCGACGGGGTGCTTCGTCTGCAAGTTTCGGCCGACGGCAATTACTGGCCTCTCATGCGGCTGGCGCCGTTTCCGAACGCAAGCTCATACCTTGTGGGGCCGATGGCCTGCACGCCAGAGCGGGCCGGGCTCGACGTCGTCTTCTCCGCATTTCGTCTCGACACCGCCGCTTGGCAAGGACCTGCACGACCTGAGCTGAAAAGTTGTCAGCGCCCCCATGAGCAGATGTGTTCACCCCCGAAACCCTGTCGTTCGTTTCTCCTCCGCCGTCGACTGCGCCTCGACCGCCTGCACGGCAACGTTCGCGACCTGGCGTAGCGCCTCGCGATCCGAGCCCGAGGACGCCATCACGCCCATGCCGACTGATACCGCCGACACATAGCGCGCGAGCGCGGCGGGATCGGAGGTCGGCTTGAGATCGCCTTCGGCCTTGGCGCGAACGAAACGGTCGCGGAGTTGGGCTTCGTTTTCGGCGCGGCGGGCCGCGAGTTCGAAGGGGACGTTCTCGGAGCCGCTGCCGCAGGCGATGCCGCCCTGCACGAGCAGGCAGCCGGGCGGATTGGCGGGATCGGTCTGTTTCTCGGCGATGCCCATCAGCATGCGTTCGGCGACGTCGCGAGCCGTCGAAGCCGCCACCACCTCGTTCATCCAGACATTGCGCAGTTTGGTGTAGCGGTCGAGCGCCGCTTTGAGCAGGCCTTCCTTGTTGCCGAAACAGGCGTAAAGGCTGGGCGGATTGATGCCCATGGCCTCGGTGAGCTGGGCGATGGTGGCGCCCTCATAGCCATGCCGCCAAAACACTTCCATCGCCTGGTCCAACGCCGTTTCGGCGTCGAATTCGCGGGGGCGTCCCATGCCCATGTGGCTGTTCTCCTCGGAATCGGCGTCGTCTCTCAGCTAACGCCCGATCCTATCTATTTGTTCTCGCTTTATTTTCTCTTGCGCTTGCCAACTCTTGCGGTAAGCGGCTACAATTTTCTTAGTGGATGGTACATAAGTATCTTGCACTGCGGCATCCAGCTTCACATCTGTAGTGAACACTACATATCTGGAGCGCGCAAATGCATCCCTCGCAAAACTCCCCCGCGCCGGCCGTTTCCGCCGCCTTCTTGGCGGTGTCGCGGTCGTAGGCACCCTGGCCGTGGCCGGCTCGATCGCGACCGGCCATTATCTTCGTGCCGCGCAGGCGACCGCAACGGCCGCCGCAGCCGAGCAGGCCGTGCCCGTCACGGTCGCGCTGATCGAGCCAAAGCAGACCGTGCTGTGGGACGACTTCTCCGGCCGGCTCGAAGCCATCAACCGGGTCGAGCTTCGCCCCCGCGTGGCCGGCGCAATCATGTCGACCAACTTCACCGAAGGCGCGCTGGTGAAGGCCGGCGATGTGCTGTTCAAGATCGATCCGGCGCCTTACGCGGCCGAGGTCGACAAGGCCAACGCCCAGCTCGAGGCCGCCAAGGCCCGCGTGGTGTTCACCCAGAGCGAGCTCGAGCGCGGCGCCCAGCTGGTCGGCAACGCCGTGGTCACGCGGCGCGACTACGACCAGCGCGACAACGCCAATCGCGAAGCGATCGCCAATGTGAAGGCCGCCGAAGCAACGCTCCAGACGGCAAAGCTCAACCTCGACTACACCGAGGTGCGCGCGCCGGTGGATGGCCGCGTCGGCAAGTTCGAGATCACCGTCGGCAATCTCGTCGCCGCCGGCACCGCCTCCCCGTGCTGACCTCGCTGGTCTCGGTCAACCCGATCTACGCCTCGTTCGACGCGGATGAAGAAGTGGTGCTGCGCGCGCTGAACTCGATCGCGGATGCCTCCGGCCAGCGCGGCAAGCTCGACCAGATCCCGGTCGAGATGACGACCTCGGGCGGTCTTTCCGCCAAGGGCCACATCCAGCTCATCGACAATCAGGTCAACGGCCAGAGCGGCACCATCCGCGTCCGTGCGGTGTTCAGGAACGACGACGGGCGTTTGATCCCCGGCCAGTTCGCCCGGGTTCGCATGGGCCAGCCGAAGCAGCAGTCGCTGGTGATGATCGACGAGCGCGCAATCGGCACCGACCAGGACAAGAAGTTCGTGATGGGGGTCGGTGACGACAGCCGCGCCGTCTACCGGCCGATCACGCTCGGCGGTTCGGTCGATGGCCTGCGTATCGTGACGACGGGGCTGAAGCCCGGCGACCGCATCGTGGTCAACGGCCTGCAACGCGTGCGTCCGGGCGCTCTCCTCAAGACCGAGGTCGCACAGATGGGCGCGCGTGGGCCGCAGCAGGCGTCGAACCACAGCAACCAGGACTTTGTGCAACGCTGATTGCCTCATTCCGGGCCGCACCCGGAATGATCAAGTCTCGAAACTCCGAGCACATCAACTCCGGATTCCGGGGTCGCGCTCTGCGCACCCCGGAATGACGGCGGAGCTGTGCGGAGACGACCAAGATATTGCCCAGGGGCAAAGCCATGAATCTCTCGAAATTCTTCATCGATCGTCCGATTTTCGCAGGCGTGCTGTCGGTCCTGATCTTCCTCGCAGGGCTCATCTCGCTGTTCGCGATGCCGATCTCGGAATACCCTGATGTGGTGCCGCCCTCGGTGCTGGTGCGCGCGACCTATCCCGGCGCCAATCCCAAGGTGATCGCGGAGACGGTGGCGACGCCGATCGAGGAGCAGATCAACGGCGTCGAAGGCATGCTCTACATGTCGAGCCAGGCCACCACCGACGGCGCGATGACGCTGACGGTGACGTTCCGGCTCGGCACCGACCCCGACAAGGCGACCCAGCTGGTGCAGAACCGCGTGCAGCAGGCCGAGCCGCGCCTGCCGGCCGTGGTGCGCCAGCTCGGCATCATCACCAAGAAGTCCTCGCCCGACCTCACCATGGTCGTGCATCTGTTGTCGCCGAACGGCCGCTACGACATGACGTATTTGCGCAACTACGCGGTGCTCAACGTCAAGGATCGGCTGGCGCGCATTGACGGCGTCGGCGATGTCCAGCTCTACGGCGCCGGCGACTATTCGATGCGGGTCTGGGTCGATCCGCAGAAGGCGGCCGAGCACGGCCTGACCGCGAGCGATATCGTCAAGTCGATCCAGGCGCAGAACGTCGAGGCCGCCGCCGGCGTGGTCGGCTCCTCCCCGAACGTCAGGGGCATCGACCTGCAAATGTCCGTCAATGCGGAAGGGCGGCTTGCGAACGAGGAACAGTTCGGCGACATCGTCGTCAAGACCGGCACGCGCGGCGAGGTGGTGCGGCTGCGCGACGTCGCACGCATCGAGCTCGGGGCCTCCGAATACGGCCTCCGCTCGCTGCTCGATAACAAGCAGGCGGTGGCGATTCCGATCTTCCAGGCGCCGGGCTCCAACGCGCTGGAGATATCCGACCACGTCCGCGCCACCATGGCGGAGATCAAGAAGAACATGCCGGAAGGCGTGTCATACCAGATCGTCTACGATCCCACCCAGTTCGTGCGTTCCTCGATCGAGGCCGTCATCCATACGCTGCTGGAGGCGATCGCGCTGGTGGTGCTGGTCGTGATCCTGTTCCTCCAGACCTGGCGGGCTTCGATCATTCCACTGCTGGCCGTGCCGGTGTCGATCGTCGGCACCTTCGCCGTGATGCATCTGTTCGGCTTCTCCATCAACGCGCTCAGCCTGTTCGGCCTGGTGCTCGCGATCGGCATCGTCGTCGACGACGCCATCGTCGTGGTCGAGAACGTCGAGCGCAACATCGAGGGCGGGCTATCGCCGCGCGACGCCACCTATCAGGCCATGCGCGAAGTCTCCGGACCGATCATCGCCATCGCGATGGTGCTGATCGCGGTGTTCGTGCCGCTCGCCTTCATCTCCGGCCTCACCGGGCAGTTCTACAAGCAGTTCGCGCTGACGATCGCGATCTCGACCGTGATCTCCGCCGTCAACTCCCTGACCTTGTCGCCGGCGCTGTCGGCGCTGCTGCTCAAGGGCCACAACGAGCCGAAGGATCGGCTGACGATCATCATGGAGAAGGGCCTTGGCTGGTTCTTCCGCGGCTTCAACAAGGCGTTCACGCGCTCGTCGGAGAATTACAGCGGCACCGTCACCAAGGTGATCTCGGGCAAGGCGGCGGTCATGGGTCTCTATGTGGTGCTGGTCGGCCTCACCGCCCTCCTGTTCCAGCAGGTGCCTGGTGGATTCGTGCCGGGCCAGGACAAGCAATATCTGGTCGGCTTCTCGCGCCTGCCCGATGGCGCCGCGCTCGACCGTACCGAAGAGGTGATCCGCAAGATGAGCGACATCGCGCTGACCCAGCCCGGTGTCGAGAGCTCCGTGGCCTTTCCGGGCCTGTCGATCGCCGGCTTCACCAACTCCTCCAACGCCGGCATCGTGTTCTCGACGCTGAAGCCGTTCGACGAGCGCAAGAGTCCGGCCCTGAGCGGAAATGCCATCGCCGCCGACCTCAACAAGAAGTACGCCGGCATCCAGGAAGCCTTCATCGCCATGTTCCCGCCGCCGCCGGTCAACGGCCTCGGCACCATCGGAGGCTTCAAGCTTCAGATCGAGGACCGGGCCGGTCTCGGCTATGAGGCGCTGAACGAGGCGACCAAGGCCTTTACGGCGGCGATGCAGAAGGCACCAGAAATCGCCGGCGTGTTCTCGAGCTTCCAGGTCAACGTGCCCCAACTGTTCGCCGACATCGACCGCACCAAGGCGCTGCAACTCGGCGTCCCCGTGACGGAGGTGTTCAACACGCTGCAGATCTATCTCGGATCCTACTACGTCAACGACTTCAACAAGTTTGGCCGCACCTACTCCGTCTATGTTCAGGCCGACGCGCCGTTCCGCGCCCGTGCCGACGACATCAGGCAGTTGAAGGTGCGCTCGTCCTCGGGTGACATGGTGCCGTTGTCGGCGCTGCTCACGATCCGGCAGAGCGCGGGTCCTGAGCGAGCGATCCGCTACAACGGCTTCCTGTCGTCCGACATCAACGCGGCGGCAGCGCCCGGCTTCTCATCGGGCCAGGCGCAGGAAGTCGCGACACGGATCGCGGCGGAGACGTTGCCGCCCGGCTTTGCCTTCGAATGGACCGACCTGACCTATCAGGAGTTCATCGCCGGCAATTCCGGCCTCTGGGTCTTCCCGCTGGCGATCCTGCTGGTGTTCCTGGTTCTGGCCGCGCTCTACGAGAGCCTGACCTTGCCGTTGTCGATCATCATGATCGTGCCGATGGGATTGTTGGCCGCGATGTTCGGCGTCTGGATCTCGAAGGGTGACAACAACGTCTTCACCCAGATCGGCTTGATCGTGCTGGTCGGCCTCTCCGCCAAGAACGCGATCCTGATCGTCGAATTCGCACGCGAGCTCGAATTCGCCGGGCGCACGCCGATCCGGGCCGCGATCGAGGCGAGCCGCCTGCGGCTACGGCCGATCCTGATGACGTCGATGGCGTTCATCATGGGCGTGCTGCCGCTGGTACTCTCGACCGGCGCAGGCTCGGAGATGCGACGCGCCATGGGCGTCGCCGTGTTCTCCGGCATGATCGGCGTCACCGTGTTCGGCCTGTTCCTGACACCGGTGTTCTACGTGCTGCTGCGGACCGTCACCGGCAACAAGCCTCTGGTGCATCACGGCAGCGACATCAGCGCGGCGCCGGTCCAGGGCTCAGTCGCAAGCCCGAGTCACTAGATCAGGGAGATCCCCGACAGCAACAACAGGACGAGCACGGTCTTGCGAAAGACCGTCTCGTTGACCCGGTGAAAGGCGATCACGCCGAGCGCTGAGCCCGCAAACAGCGCCGGCAGGCTGATCGCGAGGTCGACGAAGACCTTCGACGACAGATCCTGGTGTCCGACCAGCAGCGCGATCGCGAAGATCTGCATCGCGGCGATGAACGGCTGCACCAGGCCGCGCTGCTCGCTCTTGGGCATGCCGCGCATGTCGCACCAGATCGTCGGGATCGCGCCGGGCATTGCAGTCAGGCCACCGACCAATCCTCCCCCAAATCCAATCAGCGCCACCCAGTGCCGGCCGACGGCCTCGCCGGCCGTGACCAGCGTCGGCCGCAGCAGCATGTAGGCCGCATAAAGCGCGACGATGATGCCGAAGCCGCGGCGCAGCAGATGTGTATCCGTGCTCTGCAACAGCGACACCGCGATGGGAACGCCGATCAATCCACCGACGATCAGCAGCAGGCTGCCCTCCCAGCGGATGCTGCGCCGAAGCGCCCACAGATTCGTGGCCTGCACGCCAATGCTGCACGCCATCATCAACGGCACCGCCTCCAGCGGCTGAAACACACGGAGCAGAATGGCGCCCGCCACCGCGGAGAAGGCAAAACCCGACAGACCGGAGACGAAGGCTCCGGCAAAGACGGCGACGCTGAGCAGAAGGCTGGTCGTGATGTCAGGCACCATGTCTCTCCGCTCAATCGTAGGGCGTCTGTGTCGTGGGAACTTCGGCGCTCTCGGCGCAACTCGTCTGGGACGGCTTCACCAGCGATGGCGGAACCGGTTGTGCGTGCGAGCGCTCCAGCATTGCCAGCCCGACCAGTTGAAGCATCACCAGTGCGGCGGTCAGCGCGATGGCGACGATGTTGCCGTTACGCGCGTTCGAACTTGGACTGCCGGGCCGCGCGCTCGCGCGGATCAATTCGGTTGGCATGTCTGGAATTATCCTCTTCACTGGCGACGGGACTCATTTCATTCGGATGCGGCGCGTCGTGCGGCTCCGCCAGCAGATGGCGATAGCGCTGCAGCGCGCGCCGCGCGTCGATTTCGCGCTGCGCACGGAATGCCGCGCCGATACGCGTGACGATGTCGCGGAACCTGCCTGACAGGACTGATGACGCCGTTGGCATGACAATCTCCTCTCAACCTGCACGAGAGATTGCTGGGATTTACTTCTGCCTGCTGTGAGTTGCTTCACACGACAATCGAATGCGTCGAACAAGAAGCCGTGTGACGCTCTCGTAAGTGAGAACGTGAAACATCGCGTCATTCGATCGAACGACGTGCGATAACTTTCTAATGATGCTTCTGATTGAACCTAATGCGAAGCTCGAGCGACTCGCCTCGTGCGCCCTGGCGCGCGCGTCAGTGCACGAGCGGATTGGAGAATCCCGCGGCGAGCTTGACGAGATCGGCCTGACGGGAGACGCCGGTCTTGGCGAACACGCGATGCAGATGCGTCTTCACCGTCGTCTCGGCGATGCCAAGCGCAACCGCCGTCTCCGGCACGCCGCCGACGTCGACGATCGACTGCATGACCCTGAGCTCCGCAGGCGTCAGCTCGAACGTGCGGTCGAGGACATCCGCACATGAGCGGCCGTCGAGTTCCGCCTTCCACACGAACAGCGCGCCGACCGCCGACGTGCGCTCGGCCGCGGCTTCACGCAGCAGCGACGGCAGCGCGATGACGTGCGCGATGTAGTGGGAGCCGTCATGCGACATCAGCGAGATCTTCCGCCCCGCCGCCGCCGCCAAAGCCACCTCTCCCGCATCACGAAAGACATTGCGCAGCGCTGCATTCGCCGCAGCGGATCTCGCCACGAGCCGGCCGGCGACGGACCGCAGGACATCATCGGCGCCGAGCAGCATCTCCGCGGCCGGATTGCTGTGGACGATGTGACAGGCCGTGTCGAGCAGGATGACACCGGCATTGAGCTGATCGACGACGTCGGCGAGTGCGATCGCCCGTCGCTGCTTTCGCTCGATCGCCCGGTTGATCAGCAGCGCCCGGCTGACATGCGGAACGAGGAACCCCATTCGCGCGCGTTTCTCGGCATCGAGCATGTCCCTGCCCGGAATGACGGTCATCAACATCGGACTGGGTGACTTCGACTGCTCCAGCACCACATTGGCGACATCGACGCTGCCCTGCGGGCGCAACCATTCCTGGTAGAAGCGGCCACGGCGATATTCGTCGTAGTTCACGAGATCAGGGATGTTCCGCACCTCGCCGTAGCGCGGAAGCCGGGCAAGCGGATCGTACCGGGCGTAGGTCTCGGCATAGAGCCGGATGTAGAGCGGATCGACACCGCAGTAATAATGCGTCGCGCCGGACTTGCTGACGGGGTCCTTTGAAATCAGGCCGCAGGCGCGGCTGCCGATGAACGCATTGATCGTGACGATGACGTCGCTCCACGACTCCGGGTGGAGGCCGGCATCATAGATGCTCTCGATCAACTCGGACTGTCTTGGAGGTCGGGGCATCGGAACAGCCAATCATCACACACGGAGATTGCGAAATCTCGTTCATGCCTTGCGGCTCCTGTGAGTCGGTCACGCCAGCAAAAGGTTCAATCGCGGGATTGATCGGCCGGTCAGTTCACGAGCGGATTGGAGAATCCCGCTGCGAGCTTGACGAGATCGGCCTGCCGGGACACGCCGGTCTTGGCGAACACGCGATGCAGATGCGTTTTGGTCGTCGTTTCCGCGATTCCGAGCGCCGCCGCCGTCTCCGGGACTCCGCCAACCTCGACGATCGAGAGGAAGACGCGGAGTTCCGCCGGTGTCAGGTCGAAAGTCCGCGCGATCAGCTCGCCATAGGACTGGCCGCCGAGCGACACCCTGCGCAGCAGCAGCGCGCCCGCGGCGTCGGCGACCTGCTCGCTGCCATTGCGAAGCACCGACGAGAGCGGCAGGACATGCGCGACGTAGCGCTCGCCGCTCGGCGACAGCAGCGGAATCGCGTGGCCCCTCGCGGCGAGCAAAGCAATGTCGCTGCCGGTCGCAAACGCCTCACGCAGGGTCTGATTGGCTTCCAGGCTGCTGGTCACGAGCTGCCCGGCAACGGATCGGACCACGTCGTCGGCCGCGAGCAGGGCGTGCCCCGCGGAATTCGCATGCACCACCCGGCAGGAGGCATCGAGCAGGAAGATGCCGGAGACCAGATTGTCCAGGACATCCGCCAGCGCGGTCGCCAGGGTCAGTTGCGAGGTGATCGCACGGTTGATCAGAAGCGCGCGGCTGGCGTGCGGCACGATCAGCGAGAGCCGTTGCTTCATCGCGGGATCCACCATGCGCCGGCCCGACAGCACCGTCATCATCACGGGGCAGTTCGCATTCGACTTGTCGAGCACGACATTGGCCGCGTCGCTGCAGCCCTGCGGCTGCATCCATTCCTGGTAAAAGCGGCCTCTGCGGTATTCGTCAAAATTGACGAGATCTGGGATGCTGACGATCTCGCCCTGCGGCGGCAGGACGCTCAGCGGATCAAACTTCGAGTGGGTCTCGGAATAGAGCTGGATGTAGTGCGGGTCCGCTCCGCAGTAGTAATGCGTGACGCCGAATTTGCTGATCGAATCCTTGGAAAATAGCCCGCAAGCCTGCCCGCCGACGAAATCGCGGATGCCGGCGACGACGTTATTCCACAGCGAGGGATCGAGCCCGGCGTCATAGATGGACTCGACCAGGTCCGGCAGCTTCCGAGATCCGCGCATGGCTGTAATTGCCTGAGTGATCAATATCACCCAACATAGCACAACCACAGCATGCGGCATCCTCCGATCGGATGAGGCGCCGGCCGGGCGGAGGCGCCCGGCCGGGGTGCGTCGCGCTCAAAGCCGCCGGGGCTGATGCCGGCTCAGAACGCGACGCGAACGCCGCCCTTCGCCGTGCCGGTGCGGCTCTGGTCGGACATCAGTATGCCCTCGACCGCGCCGAACACGGACACGTTGCCGCTGGTGCGATAGTCGAAGCCGAAGCCGGCGACGGCGCCGACGGCGCTGCTTCTGCCGGGCGTGACGAAGGACAGATTCTGGCCGATGAGCACCGCATTGATGTTGGTGTCGCCGACGCGCTGGAGCGCGATGACGCCGCCATGGATGTTGGCCTTGAGCTCACCGCCGGCGAGGCTCGTGACTCGCGACAGATCCACCTCGCCCCGCTCCTCGAAGTCCTGCAGCGTGCGGCCGCCGATCGAGAGCCCCTGCGCCGAGCCGGTCTCGCTATAGCCATCGAAGCGGCCCGCGACGTAACGCAGCCGTGCCGTCGGGGTCAGCAGATAGCCGTTGCCGAGAGCGAGCTTGTAGCCGTAAGCGACTTCCGGGCTGACATACCAGCCACTGTAGTTGGCGGTCGCCGTCTCCATGCCGCCGACGGCAGCGCTGTTCAGCACCAGCCGGCGCGACTTGTTGTCGGCGTTGCCGCCCTGGAAAGTGAAGTCGAAGAATTGCGACGCCCATTCGAAGCGGCTGTAGACACCGGCGAACGCGTAGTTGGTATCGACCGACTGCGAGTTGAGAGCGACCGAAAGGCCGCCCTGCCCGCCGCCGAGGAAGGCGCCGACCAGCCAGTTCGGCTGCACCTTGCGGTCGATGCCGATCGCGCCGCCCCACGCCGTCGAAGTCGCGCGCAAGGTTGCCGCCGTCTCGTCCTGAATGCGCTGGCCGCCAAAGCTGTTGACCCAGACCGTGATCGGCGCCGGATCGGTCCAGAGGCTGCGCGGCGCCTTGGTGAAGGGACCGGCCTGCGCCGTCTCCGGCGCATAGGCCATCGCCATCATGTTGCTGCCACCAGGACCGGCGCCGCCGTTCAGACGGCCCTGCACCAGCGAAGAGGCGCCGCCGGTGAAGTCCATCAATGTGCGATCGGTCTGTGCCAGCGCGGTGGGGTCGAGGGTTGCGAGCGTCAGGCCGGACACGGCCGACGGAGCATTACCCCCGCTCGAGACGTTGGTGTTGATGGTGCCGTTGAAGTTGACGAAGGTCGGCAGATCGATGGTCGTCAACGACGACACCCGGCTGTTTGGCGCAGTGAGGTTGATATTGACGACGTCGTTGCCGAAGCCGAAATCGACCACACCGTTGATCTTCGAGCCCGGCAGCAGCGTCAACGTGTCGGCCGCATTCGACAGCCTGATCGCGATGCCGCTGGTGCCGGTGATCGTGCCGGAGTTCGTGATATTGGCAGCACCAGCGGATAGAAGCCCTATCGTGCCGATGACGGAGCCGCCGTTGCTGATGTTGACGGACTGCGCATTTACAGCGACACCATCATTCGGAAACACCCCACGAATAAGACCCATATTGGTAATGTTCACCGTCCCGGCCGACGCCACACCGTCCGCTCCGACAATCGAGCCGGACGCCGTATTGGTAATTTCCAGAGCCTTGGTGCCGCCGGCTTGATCTAGGATCGCCGCGGCATCTGCTGCAATACTCCCGGAGTTGACGATCGTCCCTCCTGCCGCGAGGCGAACGGCGGTCGCCCCCGGTCCGGCGACCTTGATTATTCCCGAATTGTTCAGATCGATAGCATTCGACGCGATTGCAAATCCTCCGCTGCCGGCGGTCACCAGACCGGAGTTCACGACCGTTGCATTGTTGCTAGCGAATATGCCCAGGAAGTCTCCGGCGATTGTGCCGGAATTCGTAACCGAGACATCGGTACCTGAGACACCCCGCGATCCCGAGATGGAGCCTGTGTTGACGATCGTTATCTCGAGACCCTGAATTGCAACGCCGTTTGCGGCAAGGGACGCGATCTTTCCCTCGTTTGTAAGCGTCACGGACCTGCCTATGACGCCTCTCAGATCCGCTTGGATCAGTCCGGTATTGCTCAGGTTGACGGTGTCGGCATCGATCGCAAGGCTGTTGCTGCCAAGTCCAACGATCTGCCCGGCATTCGCGCCGGTGAGCTTCTCGACGGATATCACACTACCGTTCGGATCAATTTGACTGATCCGGCCCGCCCGGTCGTTCACCAGGTTGAGCGTGAATGCCGCGATCGCAAAGCGCCCTCCAATAATAGTGCCCGTGTTGCCGAGAAGGTTCACGTTGGTGCTGCTGAAAATTGCCGTTCCACCGGGAACAGAGGCTTCTATCCTGCCGGAGTTCGTCACGGCGATCGTTCCGACGCTTCTGATGGCAACTGCGGTTCCCTCTATGGAGCCTGAGTTGAAGACCTCGCTCCGATTAGTGTTGTCCCTCGCATCGACCGCGATTCCGTTGGTCCCTGATGCCGTGATGGAGCCCTCATTCCGGAGATGCAGCTCAAATCCCGAGACGGCAGAGGCATCGTTTCCGGTGGCAGAGATAACCGAAGACGTTCCGATGTTATTGATGACGCCATTGCTATCGGAAAAGACTGCAAAGTTGCCACCCGTGATGGTGCCGGAATTGTTGACAGTACCGGTTGCGAAAACCAGCCCATGGTCTGTTCCGGTCAGCGTCGCGCCCGATCCGATCACATAGGTGTTGCCAACATCGGTACTCGTGCCGTAGCCGTCGGATCCATTCGAATTCGTCGTCGTCCCTGTGCAGCTCACCGTGGCGTTGTTGACGGGGAAGCCGGCGAACAAGCGGCTTCCACCCGCTCAATCACCAAGCAGGGCGCCAGCAGCAGCGCGGACGCAGAGACCTGCAGCAGGCGGTAACTGACGGTTGTGAGAAGCTTTCGTTTCATTTTCATTCCCCGGCGAGACGCTTGCGGCCCTTGCGGGCGCAGCGCGGAATTGCCACCGGCCTCCTTCAATCGGAGGAAATCCGGTGCAGCGAACTCTGAATCGCTGAACGCCAAGGTAGAAAAGGCTCTCGTAACCGACTTGGACGGAAGCGACCGGGACTTCGCTTCAAGCGCACCGGCCGCCACTTGGTGCCGCACTGATGCACAGCAGCGACAATTTCATCCCCCAATTGGACTACGCCTGATCCCAGCCGACCTTTTCCTCGCTCTCCGCCCAGACCGCGGCGCGGTAGATCTCGCGCCCGCCATTGTCCCTGACTCGGATCCAGGCATTGCGATCGCGCAGGTCGTCGCGCCATACAAACAAATGGCGCGCCATCTCGTCGGCGACGACGAATGTCGCCCGTGCCTGTTCGAAGACCATGCCACCGGGATCGATCTTCACGACATTGTCGACCAGCAGATCAAAGAAGAAACGGTGCATTCCAAACTCCAACTCTCGACGCCGCCCAGGACGCGGGCGTCGCGCTACTCCGCACGCCAGAAGACGTAGTCGGCCGAATACGGCACGTTGCGATACGTCCCCGCTTGATCGCAGGGACCGCGAATGAGCCCGCCTTGCGTATTGATGCGCTGGACGTGGGTGACGCCGTAGAACAGGCCATTTCCCGTCTGAGCCATGACCTTGAACTTCAACCAGGGAAGATCGTCGGCGGAGCGACCGGCGACGCGGGCGACGATCTTCGCCTTCACCGAACTGCCGTCCTTGTGCTCCCAGAGCAGCGTGCTCGCGTCGACGGTCTCCCAATGCAGCGCCGCGTAGTGACGGCCGACGGAGTTTCCGCCGTCTATCAAGGCCGCTGCGGGCTCACGCGGCTGCCACACAAGTTGCTTCGCCGCATCAGGCTGGCATTCGTAGATCTGCGCGCCCTCGGCATGCAGCACGGTGGCGGAATCTCGCCGGGCACCCGGATCTCGTCGGGCGTCCCCGCCGACGCCGAAGCCCCGTAGAGAAGCCCAGCAAGACTGAGACTGCGGCAAAGGCACTGCGCTATGGCCATGACGCTGCGATCAAGGATCATGTCAAATCATTCCCTGCTGAACCGGTCTTTCGCTGAAATTCAGTTGGGCGCGGTCACAACGCCTCGCCGCTCCTGACCCCGCTCGGCGTCGCACCATAGGCGCGCCGGAAGCAGCGGTTGAAATAAGAGAGATCGCCGAAGCCGACGTCGTAGGCGATCGAGCTCACCGGCCGCCCGGCAAAATCGGGCTCGCGCAGCATGCGATGGGCGCGCTTGAGACGCTGCTCGGTCAGGAAGGACGAGAAGGTCTTGCCGTCGGCCTCGAACAGCCGTTGGAGATAGCGCGTGGTCACGCCGAACTCCTGCGCCACGGTTGCGACCGAAAGATCCTGCTGCCAGCAATTGTTGACGATGAAGGACTTCACCTTGCGCAGCCGCGCCGCCCTGACCCCTCGCCGCCCGGCCTCCTCGTGCACGTCATCCGTTGCGCCGAGAACGCGCGCCATCAGATCGTGCAGATGGGTCACGCCCAGCTGGCGCAGCGCGGGCACACAGAACGCGCGCTCCCTCACCAGAGCCGTCGCGTAGTCGACGAGCAGGCGAAGCCCGGCGGCGCGCTCCGGAATGACGCGCATCACCGCGTCGTCGATATCTACGATCATGGGCGCCAACACCCGCCGCGGCACGCGCAACGACAGGCAGTTTCCCAGCGAGAACCGTTCGTAGGTCGTCACGTCCTCCGCGCTCGTCAAGATCGCATCACCCGGATGAAGCAGGAGATCTCGCCCCCGCGCGGATATCCCGACGACGCCAGAACGATTGACCATCAGGCCGAGGCTGTCGTCGCCGTCGATGACCAGTTGCCTGGTCCGGATGACGCGCGCTCCGATCAGCCCGCCGATCACGAGCTGGGCGTCCGGCACACCGTGGGATATGAGGCTCGCCGCGAACAACTTGCCTTCGGTCGCCTCGACTTCGGCCTTCAGCACGCCGCGGCAGTAGAACTCTCGCAGCAGCGGCACGCGCTCGTCTTCGGGAATATGGTCCGTTGAAACGTTGAGAATGGAAACTTCTTCCTTGCCGCTCACTGCAATTTCTCCAACCGACGAGCAAGCCTGGCCATGCGCTGTAGCATCCCGGCACCTGTTCGGTGCCGGTGCGCTCCGTTCCGTGGCACACGCTGCCCTTCTCATTTCAAGTCGCGCCATATACGAAAGTCTCAACCGGCATGCGTCCTGCGATCGGAGGACCTGACAGTCCTGCTCATCACAATGGATTGAGATTGCATCGTCCGACGGCGTGCGCTGTGAAATGAATCACACGTCGTCGTCGTTGCGGATCGCTCGCTGCGCGAACGGCGCGGAGAATCCTGCCGCTATCTTCACGAGATCTGCCTGCCTTCCGGCACCGGTCTTCTCGAACAGCCGGCCAAGATGCGTCTTCACCGTGGTCTCGGCGATTCCGAGCTTCGACGCGATGTCGGGAACGCCGCCAATCTCGACGATCGCCATCAATACGCGCAATTCGGACGGCGTCAGCCTGAAGGCGGTGGCAATGGCGTCGGGCACAAGCGACGGCGTCATCGTTGCCTTTTGAACGAGCAGCACCGCTACGGCGCTGTCTCTCGACTGGAGCCGTTCCCGTTTCAATGGCGAGGCGCAGAGGAGATAGTGTTGACCGGCCGCCGATGTCACGAGTTCGATCCGGCGCGGACCAGACACATGAGTTCCATCATCAGCAGCAATTTCGAACAGGCTGCGGAATATTTTGTCCGTCTGGGTGTTGCGAGCCACGATCCTGTCGCCGACCATCGACAACAGACTGCCCTCAACGAACAGCTCGCGGCACGCCGCGTTGGCATGGACCACCCGGCCGTCCGGGTCGAGCAGGCAGATCGCCGTGCTCAGGCCGTCGAGGACATCAGCGAGATTGTCCACGGTATGAGAACGTGCCCTGATCTGCCGGCCCATGATCCTTGAACGCTGGATGTGCGGCGCGAGCAGCCGCATGCGCTCGCGCATCGGCTCGTCGACCGTCCCGCGCGACCGGTGACGCAGCACCTGGAGGATCGTCGTGCGCGCGTCCGACTTCTCGATCGCGATCGTGGCGAGGTCGATCGCTCCCTGCGGCTCGACCCACTCGCGATAGAAGCTCGTCGCCAGAAACGCCGCGTGCGGCATGATATCGGTGACACCGATCGTCTGCTCGGCGGCAAGATCGAGATGACGGTCGAGCAAGGGATCCTGCTCGACATAGCGGTCACGATAAAGCTGGCGGAAGCGGGATTCGGTACCGAAATGCTGGTGAATCTCGATCGAGAGCCTGGCGGCATCACGGGACAGGATGGTCGCGGCGCACCCGCCGACGAAGTTCGAAACCTGCTCCAATACGCCGCTGCGCAGCGCGGGGTCGGCCGCCGCGTCGTAGATCTCGCCGACCAGCGAGGAAAACCGGTTTGCCTGATGGATCGTCATCGAAGCGGCGATACGATCGGCGTGCTGCCCCGGTGACAACGGGGGCGCGCACACGGATAATTTGCAAAAAAGACAGGCCGGCCAATCGTCAATCTGGACGATGAAAAATAGTTACAACGAGATGCTGGAGTATCGAACATCGTCCTTGCGTAACGTCAACCGCAGGGTGCGGCTTGGACGGTTTCGCCAAAGACTAGGATAAATGCGAACAGCGCGCGGGGCTGTGTGCGTTGTATCACGCGGGCGCATTGCCACCGAACTTCATCGCCACCAATTCCCGCCAGACATCGCAGCCGGCGCCGGCAATTTACTTCCGGTTCTCCTCGCAGAACTTCAGCGCGGCGAGCGCTCCGCCGGCGCGCGGGATCTGCATCTCGATGCTGTCCTCGTCATCATCCTCGAAATCGAGCGACAGGCACCCGCCTGGGGACGATGGCGATCGGGGTGAAGGTGTAAACCTCCTCGTCGTTCTGGTTGAACATCGTCCATTTCACCAGCGCGACGCCCTGCGGCTTCGATTTTGACGGCGTCAGGCTCATGACCTCGCCGACCAGATGCAGGCGGTCGTTCGGTCGCACCGGAATAGTCCAGCGCAGGCCGTCGACGCCGGCGCCGATCAGCGGATGCGGGCCAAACGGGCGGGCCTGGATCGCGAGGTTCATGGCGATCGCAGCGGTATGCCACCCGGACGCGGCCAGCCCCTTGAACAGGGTCTCCTTAGCGGCCTCATGGTCGAGATGCATCGGCTGCGGATCGAATTCGGCCGCGAAGCGCTTGATGTCGGCCTCGGTGATCTCGACCTCGGGCGATCTGAACCGCATTCCGATGGTGAGATCGTCGAACCACTCGACCTGCGCCATGATCTTGCCTCGCAACGTAGATGCGGCCCGCGGGGCGCGGGGCCGAAGGGACGGATTGGAAGCGGGATGTAGCCGGTTCGCAGCGCCCAAACCAGCCCCGGGGTTCCCCGCGAAACCCGTTTCCCCAAACGACGAAACACGCCTGAAACAGATGGCCGGTTAAGTAGTTGTCAAAACAAGTACAGGGACGGCCACCATGCAATTCCTCCTCGAGCTGATCTATGATTTTTCCTGCTGCCGGAACCTCGTCGCAGAGCCGCTGCGGGAGGACGAGTCATGATCGAGCTGATCTCCGCCCTCCTCGTCCTCTGCAGCGTCGGTATCTTTGCGGCACACGCGCTGGATGCCTATCGTACAACCCACTTCTGATCATCCCGGGCGCTAGAATGGGCGCCGATAGAAGTGTTCCGAATGCGTCGCCGGCGGAAACCGGTTGGCGAGCGTGAGTGCGCCTTTTTCATCCGTCTCAAGCGCTAACTTTTGCGCCAACATCACGTCGCCCGGCACCAGGAAGCCCGACGGCACGAAGCACCAGCCCATCGTCGCGTGCCCGTCGCGGTCAATCTCGTGGACGTTGGCGGCGGTGCCGTAGTGAATGCGATAGGTCGTGCCGGTATCGCAGCCGATGACATCGAAATAGCGATGCTGCTCGAACTGCGCGCGTTGCGCCGGCGATAGCCATTCAGCCAAAAGGCGGCGGCCCCGCGCATCCGGCGTGTTCTCGCCGAAGAAGCGACGGTAGAGTTCGCGCAGCGCATGCAGACGCGCACGCGCCGGCGTGCGGAACCAGTATGCCGCGAACATGATCAGCTCGGATCAGCCGCCGACCAGACGGGGATAGAACAGCGTTTCCTGTGCGGTCGGATCGAATGATTTGATACGGGTCACTTCGCCGGGCCCGGTCCGGAAAGCGGCGGTGAAGCCGGCTCCCGTCAGTTCCCGAAAGCGCTGTTCGGCCCGCGCCAGCGCTTCGGCATTGCCAGGATCAAACTCGTGGCGTGTGTCGCCGGTCTGATCCATCACGATCTGGGTTGCCATTGTGAGTCTCCTCATGCCCAGCCCCGAACCTGTTCAAAGCAAGCCTCATGCCGTGTGTTCCTGATGGCAACAACTTTCTCGCGCCGGCGCATCACGCCTTGCTGAGCAATCTAGCGCGAAGCGGCCGCACCTCCCTCATCGATCTGCCGCCCCATCAGCGCGATCGCCTTCTGATAGACGCCCGCGGCGTTCCAGGCTTCGATGGCAACGAAGTTCGGCTCGCCCGGCTGGTAACCGGCTCCCGCCTTCCAGCCATGGGCCTTGAGGAAATTCGCGGTCGAGTTCAGCGCGTTAGCGGCGACCTCGAGATTGCCGGTGCCATAGGCCAGGATGTTTTTCGGCATGAACTGGGTCTGACCGACCTCTCCATGCATGGAGCCGCGGGTTGCCCCTGACAGCGTGCCGCGGTCGATCAGCTTCAGGGCGGCATAGAGCTGGTCGGTGAAGAATTCGGGACGGCGGCAGTCATAGGCCAGGGTCGCGATCGACGAGAGCATGTTCTGGTTGCCGCGCTGGCTCCCGAAACCGGTCTCCATGCCCCAGATTGCGATGAGCGGCCCCGGCGGAACGCCGTAGCGCTGCTGAATCGAGGCGAACAAGGCGGCCTGCGACTGCTTGAGCTGCCGCCCCTTGGCGACGATGGTGGTGGCGCCGCGCTTGGCGAGGAACTGATCGAGCGTCAGCTGGAAGCTGCGCTGACCGCGATCGGCGGCGATCGTGGCGCTGGCGTAGTTGGTCTGCATCAGCGCCGACAACGCGGTCTGGCCGACGCCCTTGCCCTGCGCCTCCGCGCTGAACTCGCGCTTCCAGGCTTCGAAACCCGCCGGAGAGCTGCCGCATTGCGCGGCGTTGGCCGAGGATGCCAGGCAACCCAGCAGCGCCATCGCGCCAAAAAACGCCCCCGCAAGAACCCTGTCTCTGATCATGTCCGATATCCTCCGCGGCAGTCCGATACCCGAGCTTACCCGCTCGAAGGCGCCGACTCCATGGCACGATCATACGACAGTTCGAGGCCTGCCAGATTGCCCTCCTTGCGCCACTTGTCGAGCAGCCTCAGGAACGCCACCGGCCCGCGCCAATATTGGCTGTTTCTCGCCGCGATCGGATCGAACACGCCTTCATTGTTGTAATAACCGGGCGTGCATTCGGCCAGATAGGTCTGACGGCCGAGTGCGGCCTTGACGACTTCCTCGACCCAGGCGTTCTCGGCATCAAGCGTCGGCTCGAGCGTCCGCGCCTTGCGCTTGCGCGCTTCCTTGATGACGTAGGCGATGTGCTGCGACTGCTCATCGATGATATGCGGAAAATTGGCGCTCTGGCCGGCCTGCACCGTGACGATCAGGAAGCAGTTCGGAAAGCCGCGGCTGTAGAAGCCGTGCATGGTCTTGACGCCATCGCGCCAGCGCTCCGACAGACTCTTGCCGCCCCGGCCGTAAACCTCGAAGCCCATGCGCCGGGCATAGTCGGTCCCGACCTCAAAGCCGCTGGCATAGATCAGGCAGTCGAGCTCATAGGCCTTGCCGTCGACCACGACGGCATTTTCGGTGATGCGATCGACGCCCTGCCCCCTGGTGTCGATGAGATGTACGTTGGGCCGGTTGAACGTGTCGAGATATTCGTCGTGGAAGCACGGCCGCTTGCAGAACGCCTTGTACCAGGGTTTCAGCGCCGCCGCGGCCGCCTCGTCCTTCACCACGGCATCGACGCGGGCGCGGATCTCCTCCATCTTGCGATAGTCGGCCTGCTCGATCACCTTCAGCGCCTCCTCCATGGAGGTCACCGGCTGCGGCTGACGGCGCGGCGCCAGCAGGATCTCGCCGAGCAGGCCGGTCCAGCCGTCCTGCACCAGATCCTGCTCGAACGGCTCGCCGGAGATGACGGCGGTGAAATTGTCCATGCGCTCGCGCTGCCAGCCGGCCTTGAGGCTCTGCGCCCAATTTTGGTCCGTCGGCCGGTCGTCGCGGACGCCGATTGCCGATGGCGTACGCTGGAAGACATAGAGCTCTTTTGCGGAGCGGCCGAGATGCGGCACGCATTGCACGGCGGTGGCGCCGGTGCCGATGATGCCGACGCGCTTGTCGGCAAGACCGGTGAGACCGCCTTCGGCGGTCCCGCCGGTGTAGCCGTAATCCCAGCGGCTGGTGTGGAAGCTGTGGCCCTTGAACGTCTCGATGCCCGGAATGCCCGGCAGCTTCGGACGGCTCAGTGGGCCACCGGCCAGGATGACGAAGCGCGCGCGGATGCGATCGCCGCGATCGGTCTCGACCAGCCAGCGCCCCTCCGCCTCCTGCCATTCCATGCGCGCGATGACGGTCTGAAAGAGCGCGCGCTCATAGAGGCCGAAGTGACGGCCGATGCGGCGGGAATGTTCGTAGATCTCGGGGGCCCGCGCATATTTGCGCACCGGCATGTAGCCGGTCTCCTCCAGCAGCGGCAGATAGATGTAGCTCTCGGTGTCGCAGGCCGCACCGGGATAGCGATTCCAGTACCAGGTGCCGCCGAAATCCGCAGCCTTTTCCACCATGCGAAAATCGTCGATGCCGGCTTCGCGCAGGCGCGCGCCGCAGAGCAGGCCGCCGAAGCCGCCGCCGACGATGAGCACCTCGGTCTCTTCGCTGACAGCTTCGCGCGCAAATGCGGGATCGGCCCAGGGATCGTCGAGATAGCGGCCGAAGCCGCCGGTCACTTCGACATATTGCGCCTTGCCTTCGGTGCGCAGACGGCGGTCGCGCTCGTCGCGATAGCGCGCGCGGAGTGCGGCAATGTCGATCCTAGATCTCGCCGGCTGCACCGGTCTTGTGTCTTTCCGCTGACATCGATCTCCTCCACCGCGAGCGCTGCTTCGCCGGCAGCTGAAATCAGTTAGCCTCGAAAAAGCGCCACACGCAATCGTGCCCCTCGCTTTTTGCGTGAACGCCGCGTGGCGTTCCGCTAACCTCAAGCGCAAATCACAAGCATACGCCCACGCAACGACGCGGCGGACTGGAGGAGAAGATGCAGGGATTGATGATGGACATGCCGCTTCTGATCAGCGGCCTGATCCAGTATGCCGCCGACTATCACGGTGAAGCGGAGATCGTCGCGCGCGAGATCGAGGGCGACATCCATCGCTATACCTATGCCGACGCGCATCCGCGCATCAAGCGCATGGCGCTGGCGCTCGAGCGGCTCGGCATGAAGCAAGGCGATCGCGTCGGCACGCTGGCCTGGAACACCCACCGTCATTTCGAGATGTTCTACGCCGCGCCGGGCATGGGCTATGTGCTGCACACCGTCAATCCGCGGCTGTTTCCCGAGCAGCTCGTCTATATCATCAATCACGCCGAGGACCGGCTGCTGTTCGTCGACCGCGCCACGCTGCCGCTGGTCGAAGCGATCGCGCCGCAGCTCAAGACGGTCGAAGCCTACGTGATCATGTCATCGCGCCAGCGGATGCCGGAGACGAGGCTTGCGAACGTGCATTGCTACGAGGAGCTGCTGCAAAAGGAGAACGACGCCGGCTTCACCTGGCCGGAGTTCGACGAAAAATCGGCCTCTACCATCTGCTACACTTCGGGCACGACGGGCAATCCGAAGGGCGTGATCTACTCCCACCGCGCGGCGATCCTGCAGACCATGACCTGCAGCAGTTTCGACTTCCTGCCCGGGCACGTCGAAGGCGTGCGCGAGGTGATGATGCCGATGGCGCCGCTATTCCACGGCAACGGCTGGAACATGCCGTTCACCGCGCCCTATACCGGCTCGAAGCTGGTGCTGCCCGGCCGCAACTACGAACCTGACAAGCTCTATGAATTGCTCGAAGGCGAGAAGGTGACGCTGTCGGCGGGCGTGCCCAGCTTCTGGCTGATCCTGCTCGACTGGCTGAGCCGCACCGGCAACAAATTCTCCACCTTGCGCGCGACGCTGTCGTCGGGCTCCGCGCCACCGCGCGCGATGGTCGAGAAGCTCAAGCGCGACTATGGCATCGACTATATCCAGGCCTGGGGCATGACCGAAGCGCTGGGCTGCTCGATGCCGGGCTTGAGGCCCGGCTCGGAGCATCTCAGCGACACCGAGAAATTCGACCGGCGCCAGGTGTCGGGCCGCGCCTGTTTCGGCACTGCGCTACGCATCGTCGACGACGGCGGCAATGAGCTGCCGCGCGACGGCAAGACCGTCGGTCATCTGCGTGCGCGTGGCCCGTGGGTGGCCTCCGGCTACATGAAGCTCGACGAAGGCCTCGACCGCGACGGCTGGCTGATCACAGGCGACATGGCCGTGATCGACAGCCAGGGCCACGTGACGCTGACGGACCGCTCCAAGGACGTCATCAAGTCCGGCGGCGAATGGATCTCCTCGATCCAGCTCGAGGACGTCGCCCTGTCTCATCCCGACGTGCTGCAGGCCGCGGTGGTCGCGATCAACCACGAGAAATGGCAGGAGCGTCCCCTGCTCCTCGTCGTCCGCAAGAAGGGCGCGTCGGTCGACGGCAAGACGCTGCTCGACCACATGCGCCCGAAGGTCGCGAGCTGGTGGATGCCGGATGCTGTCGAGTTTCTGGATGAATTCCCGATGACCGGCACCGGCAAGGTACTCAAATCCGCGCTGCGCGAGAAATTCAGGGAGTATCGCGTGGGTTGACGACGCGGTCGTGCAAAGGCTTCACCTTGCGCGATCATCTTCACCTTTTGGTCAATTCGGGGACGATATACCGGAACGTCGCCAACTTTCATGTTGAGGATACCATGGCGTTTTCCGGACTGGGCCTGCATCTCGGCAATCTGTCGCGCCTGTCGAATGCGCAGACGCGCTCGATCAGCCCCGAGAACTTCACGGGCGAGAAGGGCAAGGGCGGCATGGCGATCGACGGTGCCGCCGCACGGCAGGCCCGCGACCTCGGCCAGGGCTGGAAGGTCTCGCCCTATGTCGTGATCGAGCCGGGAGCGACCTTCACGCTCGCCGACATCGAAGGCCAGGGCGCGATCCAGCAGATCTGGATGACGCTGGCGCGCGGGCGGCTGCGCCATTCCATCCTGCGCGTCTACTGGGACGACCAGACGCTGCCGAGCGTGGAATGCCCGGCCGGCGATTTCTTTGCCTGCGGCTGGGAGGAGTTCGCGCAAGTGTCCTCGCTCGCGGTCTGCGTCAATCCCGGCCGCGCCTTCAACTGTTACTGGGAGATGCCGTTCCGCAAGCGCGCGCGCGTCACGCTGGAGAACCGCAGCGAGGAGGCCCTCACCGTCTACTACCAGATCAACTATGCGCTGACCGACGTGGCCGAAGACTGCGCCTACTTCCATGCGCAATTCCGGCGCACCAATCCGCTGCCTTACAAGGAGGTCTACACCATCCTCGACGGCGTCCAGGGCGCAGGCCATTATGTCGGCACCTACATGGCCTGGGGCGTCAACAACAACGGCTGGTGGGGCGAAGGCGAGATCAAGTTCTTCCTCGACGGCGACGGCGAATTCCCGACCATCTGCGGCACCGGCACCGAGGACTATTTTTGCGGCGCCTATAATTTCGATCCCCATGTCGCGCATGGCGGCCAAGGGCAATCGCGCTACCAGGAATTCACCACGCCCTATGCCGGCCTGCCGCAGGTGATCCGCCCCGACGGCGTCTACAAGTCGCAGCAGCGGTTCGGCATGTACCGCTGGCACATCCCCGACCCCATACGCTTCCGCTCTGATCTGCGCGTGACGATCCAGGCACTGGGCTGGCTACACGGCGTCAAGGAGGCAAAGTATCTTCCGCTGCAGGACGACATCGCCTCGGTCGCGTTCTGGTATCAGACGCTGCCGACGGCGCCGTTTCCGCAACTGCGCGGCCCGGACTATCTCGAAATCGTCTAGGCTGCCCTTCCCTCCGCTCTCGAGATCTGCGCCACCCGGACGTCAAGGCGATCGTCCGGGTGGCGCCTTCGCATTCAGGACCAGCTACCAGGAGTACTGGAGGCCGACCCGTCCAAGCGCCCTGATGTCGCTCCACGACTGTGCCGGGATCGCCACGCCGAACTCCGTCGCGGTCCGGTTGGAGTTGGACGTCAGGCTGCCGCGATCGAGACCGAGCGCGATGCCCATGGTCAGGGACAGGTTGCCCTGGATCCTGATCATGCCGACGGCGCCGGCGGCATGCTGCCCGTCGAACACGGCCCAATGGGTCGAGATTGCGTAGTTGGTCCCGTCAGGCAGAAACGGATTGACGAGCGAAGCGGCCATCGCCGTTCCAGTCGCTGCACGGGTGACCTGCCTCGCAAGGTCGAACTGGCTCTGCACGGTCTGCTGCGCGTTCACGCAGGTGTCGGTGCCCGGGATGTAGAAAAGCCGGCGCCGTAGAGCGAACAGACCTTTTCGTATTCGACCGCGGCGTGGCCCGGCGTCGGGATCGCCAGAGCCAGGGCAGCAGTCGCTAGCATCGCGCGCAAGCTTCGCCCGAGGACGCCTCGTGCCGCGTTGATTTGCTTCCACATGGTTGTCTCCAATCAATGATGGGAACGCGGCTCAGTAACGAGCAACGATGGCATCGCCGTTGAAGCGGTAGTTCACGCCGAGCTTCACGAGGTGCAGCTCATGGTCGACGTTCTGGGTGCTGATCCGCGTGCTCAGCGCGAGCGCGGCCGGCCCGAAATACAGGTAGTCGTACTCGAGGCGCGCCGAGAGATTGCGCGTCAGCGCGTATTCAAGTCCGACGCCGCCGGTCAAACCAGTCCGCTGATGGTTTATGTCGGTTGGAACGGGCGTGCCGACGAAGGCCTGATAGGCAATGTTGGCCCATGCCACGCCGCCCTTGGCGTAGACCAGCGCGTTGTCAAACGCGTAGCCGATGCGACCGGTGCCCGTCGCCAGTGCCTGGTACGACACTGACAGGCCGGACAAGATGGGGTTCGCGGGATCGACCGGCCGATTGCCCTTGATCGACGCCCAGGAGAGATCGAGTTCGGCACCGACCACGATGTTGTCGAACTGCCAATTGCCGCCGACCTGCGCACCGGCGATTGCCCCCTTCGTGTCCATCGTGAAGCGGTCTTGCGCGAAGGCGAAGCTCGGGTCGACCAGACGGCTGCTGCCGGCGCCATAGCCGCCGTGAGCGCCGATGTAGAAGCCGTTCCAGAGCGGCACCGGAGCGACGACCGGAGCCTTCACGGTCATATCGGCCGCATTCGCGGACGTGGCGGTGAGCGGCATGGCCGCGAGAAGCGGCGCAACGGCAGCAGCACAGGCGAGGAAGCGGCGTGCCGATCGGAGGATTGAGATTGTCATGAGATGATCTTTCAAAATACCGGAATGAATTATCGGATCAGGTTTCGCGCGCTTCACCAGGCGTACATGAAGCCCGCGCGGCCGAGGCCGCGAACGTCGCTCCACGATTGCGCCGGGATGGCCGTACCGAATTCCGTCTGCGTCCGTGCGGAATTGGACGTGAGACTCCCCTTGTCCAGGCCAAGCGAGAATCCGCCCGAGAACACGAAATTGCCGGACACCCGCATCAGGCCGGAGAAGCCTGCGGCATGCTGGCCGTCATAGGTCGCCCAGTGGGTCGAGACCGCGTAGTTGGTGCCGGTGGGAAGCCACGGCGCGACCAGCGAGGCGGCCATCGCCGTGCCCGTCGAGGCGCGGGTCTGCGCACGCGCGAGGTCGAACTGGTTCGTCATGATCTGGTTGGCGTTCGAACAGGTGTCGGTGCCCGGAATGTAGAAGAAGCCTGCGCCGTACAACGAGCAGATCTTGACGTACTCGACCGGAGCCGCGTGGCTCGGGGCTGCGATCACGGCGGCAAGTCCGATGGTGGCGGCGGCAGCGACCGCAAGGACCGCACGACGGTTGTTGAAAATAGTGGACATGATGTTCTCCAAATTTCTGCTGAATGCTGTTTCGATTGAGTTCGGGGCGTTAGCGCAGCGGGCCATCGTCGCCGTTGAAGCGGATGTTGATGCCGGCCTTCACGACCTGGACGAAATGCTTGATCTCGGACGTCGTGTCCGGGCTCACCCAACGGAGCGTCTCGGTCGGCAGGAAGATCGCGTTGTATTCGACCTTGGCCGAGACGTTGCGCAGGAAGGCCACTTCCAGGCCCACGCCGCCCACGGCACCGAACAGATCTCTGTCGTAGTTGGTGACCTCGGGCGTAAACCGCGACGAAAGCTCCATGCGGGCATAGGCCGCGCCGCCCTTCGCGTAGGCGAGCCATTGGCCCGACGCGTAACCGACGCGTCCCGTTGCGGTCGCAAGTGCGGTGTAGCCGACCCCGTTGTTGGTGCTCGACGTGATGAGGGGCGAGGTGCTGGTGTTGCCCTTCACGAACGACCAGGAGCCATCGATCTCGGCGCCGATGACGTAGTTGCCCTGCTGCCAGTTGTAACCGAGCTGCCCGCCCGCGAGCGGCCCGTTGTAGTAGGCAAAGAACGGATTGTTGGCGGGGCTGTTGAGCGGATCGCGAAACTCGCTCTTCCCCCAGCCCCAACCACCGTGAACGCCGGCATAGGCGCCAGTCCAGGAGACGACGGGCGGAGGCAGCGGACCGCCAGCGAGAGCGGGTGAAGCGATGATCGCGCTCGCCGTTGCAACGGCGGTCGCGAATCCAAGGCGGCAAATTACCGAGCGTCCTGAGTGAGTGTGCATGTCGAGGTCCACTTCCTTCTCTTGATTTAAAATTGTCTTGTATATTATTGCTATTTTAGATTGCAGTTGAGGTCGTGACATTTGGATCAAGCCCCTGCTGGTTTTTGAACGAACGAAACCGGCGATCACGCACCAGCGGATCGACGGGAAGAACTATCGGTTTTGGAAGAGCCCGAGCGCGGTCTAGGAAAATGCGCTCCGCGGCTGGTCGATGGGCGAACTAAAGACGAGCGAGTCGCACGGATGCTCGTCCATAGCCCCCTTGTCTTGTCATGATGCAGCCCCCCGCTTCTAATTAAGGCTGATCTTAGGCACCGCGCAATGAATAGCCAGTACCGCGGATGCAACAGTTGCCATTTGTTGCTGCTGGTTGTCCTGCCCGCTTCCTGATCGCGGCACAACGCAAGACAGCCTGTGAATGACCGTTGATATGGCAACGCGCCAAAGTCGGCTCTGACGCAAGTTGGGGGCTGCACAATGGATGAAGATACGGCCCAGTGCCGGGAAATACCGGCATGATTCTGGAGCCAACCTGCCTGAACGCAGACCCTGATTGCCCGACAGGAGACCCAGATGCTCTACCCGATGTCGCCCAAAGTCGTCGAGCTCAAGCGCAAGCTCGAGAGTTTCATGGACCGGCACATCTATCCGAACGAGGAGCGCTTCTATCGCGAGGCCGAGGAGCTCGGACCGTGGAAAGTCTATCCCGTCGTCGAGGAGCTGAAGCCGCTGGCGCGCGCGGAAGGCCTGTGGAATCTGTTCCTGCCGGAGTCCAGCCATGGCGCAGGCCTCACCAATCTCGAATATGCTCCGCTTTGCGAAGTGATGGGCCGCTCGCATCTGGCGCCTGAAGTCTTCAACTGCTCGGCGCCCGACACCGGCAACATGGAGGTGCTGGAGCGTTACGGCACCGAGAGGGACAAGGAGCGCTGGCTGAAGCCGCTGCTCGCGGGCGACATCCGCTCCTGCTTCGCCATGACCGAGCCCGCGGTCGCATCCTCCGACGCGACCAACATCGAAAGCTCGATCGTGCGCGACGGCGACCATTACGTCATCAACGGGCGCAAATGGTACACGACGAATGCGACCGACCCGCGCTGCAAGATCTGCATCTTCATGGGCAAGACCGATCCGGACAATCCAGACCGCCACAAGCAGCAATCCATGATCCTGGTCCCGATGGAGACACCAGGCGTCGAGGTGAAGCGTCCCCTGCCGGTGTTCGGCTTCTACGGCGTGCCCGACCGTGCCTCCGAAGTCGTCTTCACCAACGTGCGGGTGCCGAAGGAGAACATGCTGCTCGGCGAAGGCCGCGGTTTCGAGATCGCACAGGGCCGCCTCGGCCCGGGCCGCATCCACCACTGCATGCGGCTGATTGGTCTAGCCGAACGCACGCTGGAGAAAATGTGCCGCCGGGTGCGCAGCCGCGTCGCCTTCGGCAAGCCGGTGTCCGAGCAGACGGTGACGCAGGAGCGCATCGCGGAATCCCGCATCATGATCGAGCAGGCCCGTCTGCTGACGCTCAATGCCGCCTACGCGATGGACACGGTCGGCAACAAGGTGGCGAAGGCCGAGATCGCGATGATCAAGGTCGCCGTGCCCAACATGGCCTGCCAGATCATCGACTGGGCCATCCAGGCCCATGGCGGCGGCGGAACGTCGAACGATTTCGGGCTGACGCAAGCCTATGCGACCGCGCGTCTGCTGCGTCTTGCCGACGGGCCGGACGAGGTGCACAGGAACCAGATCGCACGGTTCGAGCTGAAGAAATATTCGAACGCCTAGGAAGATGCTAGTCCAACACCTCCACCGTCGCCGACCGCCCTGCGACCAGCGACATCCCCGCCGGCACCGGATCCAGCGCGATGCGCACGGGCACTCGCTGGGCGAGGCGCACCCAGCTGAAGGTCGGGTTGACGTTGGCGAGCAGGCTGGCGCCGTCGGCGCGGTCGCGGTCCTCGATACCGGCGGCGATGCTCTCGACATGGCCTGACAGCGTCACCTTCTCGCCCATCAGGCGGATCTGCACCTTGTCGCCCACACGAATGCGCGCGAGTTTGGTCTCCTCGAAATAGCCTTCCACATGCAGCGTGTCGGTATCGACCAGCGCCATCACGCCCTTCCCGGCCGTGACATAGGCCCCCGGACGCAGATCCATATTGGTGATCACGCCGTTCACGGAGGCGTGGACCTCGCTGCGGTCGAGATTGAGCTGGGCCACCGCACGGTCGGCCACGGCCTGATCGACCGCCGCCTTGGCCTGAAGCTGGGTCGCCAGCACCTGTTCCTGCTTCTGCTGCGACACCGCGTCGGTCGTCAGCGCGCTGTAGCGCTTCAGATCGGCATTGGCCTGATCGAGCGTGGCCTGATGACCGGCCACGGCGGCTTCGGCCTGCCGCAGCGCCAGCGCGAAACGTTCGCGGTCGATCCGGAACAGCACATCGCCACGATGGACCTTCTGATTGTCCTTGACCAGCACTTGCGTCACGAAACCGGAAACGTCGGGCGCGACCTGCACCACGTCGGCGCGGACGCGGCCGTCGCGGGTCCACGGCGATTCCATGTAATACACCCAGAGCTCGCGGCCGACGGCGAGCGCCGCGACGACGGCAAGCACTGTCAGTGCGAGGCGGCCGAGCCAGGAAAAATTCCCTTTCATGAGAGATACTCCGAGAGATAGACGACGCCGCCGAGAAGGCAGACGAAGATCGCGAAATCGAACAGCGCGCGGTGCCAGACCAGCCGGTAGAGATCGAAGCGATGCATGAGCCGGCGGAGAATGGCGCTCAGGACATAGGCGACGATGATCCACAGCAGCAGCGCCGGCACGAGCACGCCATAGATGTCGATCACATATCTCATGCCGCAACACTCTCGCCTGCGCGCGGCCGGTACGCAGGCGCGTCCGGGAACAGGCCGCGGCGGATGCCGACGAGGCCGATCAGGGCATCTTCCCGCGCCTTGTCGTTGGGATCCTTCACCGACTGGGCCAGCGCCCGGTCGATGCTCGTCAGCAGTTCGACCGGCATCCCGTCGCTTGCAAATCTGCGGCAGGCGATGGCGAGCTGGTCGAGCATGTGGTCGATCACGGAAATGGTCGATGCCGCGAGCCCGTAGCGGGCGCGGCGGAGGTCGATGATATTCAGACCGATGCGGAGCTGGACGAGGCTGTCGGTATCGCGGCGATCACTCTCGGAGAGAAAGGCGATTCGCTGCACCAGGAGCCCGAGCCGGTGCAGCATGAGGCCGGCAAATTCCGCGCGATCACGCTTGCCGCGGCGTTCGGCGGCGACCGCAAGCGTCATCCAGTTCGACAGCACCAGGCGATTGGCGACCCACTCGGCGCCAACGCCGCGCGCGATCCGCGTCACGAACTCGGCAATGACGACGCCGACGAAAAAGGCGACGGCGGAATTCGCATAGGACGCAAAGTCCGCACTGTAGGTCGATTGCAACGCCAGCAGCGTCGCCGTGTTGGCCGCCAGCGCCATGCCGGTGCCTGCCGTCGCCGGCCGCGCGATCAGAAAGCCGTAGAACAAAAAGGCCGGGGCCAGCGCCACGACCAGGACCTCGAGATGGGAGATCGCCGGCACCAGCGCGAACAGATAGATCGCGACCACCACGATCGCAACCAGCGACCACAGGCCGAAGCTGCGGATGAAGCGCGCGGGCTCATCTTGCGCAGCGAAGAACGAGCACGCCACCGCCGCCATCATCGGCGCCGACGCGCCGTCGGGCCAGCCGGTGGCGATCCAGAACGCGCAGCAGATCAGGATCGCGCCGGCCGCACCGGCCGCGGACCACAGCGCGAGGCCGCGGTCGCGATGGCGCACGGGCGCGGCGCCGGCTTCGGAATGGAAAGCAAGATCGAGCGTCGAGACGTCCTGGCCCTCGGCAATCGCCTCGGTCAGCGCGCGGCAGTCGCGCGAGAGGTCGACCAGCTCGCGTAGCCGCGACAACAGGCTGGTGGTGATGATCCGCTCCCAGGAGGCGTCGTCATCGAGCACCGCTTGCCGCTCAGCAATCATGGAGCGGATCTGCTCGGCCGGCTGCCGCGCACCGACGTCGCTGACGATCCATTGCGCAAGATCCTGCAGCAGCCGATTCAGCTCCGGCTGCCGGCGCAGGGCCTCCTCCCCCAGCGCAGCCAGACGGTCCTCGAGCCGAAGCGACGACAGGCAGCAGCATCAGCATGCGCAGACGGATTTCGCCGAGGCTGCTCACGGCATTGCGATCCGCCAGCCGGTCATAGGCAAGATGGGTCGAAAGCGTATCGATCTCGACGATGTCGGTTGCGAGCTTGAGGCGCCTGGCGCGGTGCGCTTCGCTCGTACCGTCGCGCAGGAGCACGGCCCGGCTGAGATTGCGCGCATCGGACAACCAGCTGTCGACGCGGTGCGCGACGGCGGGCGCGACGCTGCGGGGGAACACCATGGTGGAAACGAGGCTGGCGCAGATGATGCCGAGCGAGATCTCCTCCAGCCTCGCCACCGCCGTGTCGAAGATGGCGGCCGGCTCAGACACGGACGGAAAGCCGATCAGCGCCACGGTGTATCCGGCCAGCATGAAGACGTAGCTGCGTGGTGTGCCGTCGAGCAGCGACAGATAGAGGCAGGCCCCAACCCAGAGCGCGATCGCGAGGCAGAGCAGCTCGGGCGCATCGATCAGGTTCGGCACGAGCGCCACCGTCATGATCGCGCCGACCAGCGTGCCCATGACGCGAAAGAACGCCTTGGAGCTCGTCGCGCCCGCAAGCGGCTGCGAGGTGATGTACACCGTTGCCATCGCCCAATAGGGCCGCGGCAAGTCCATGGCCAATGCGATGACGAGCGCAAGAATCGACGCGGCAAACGTCTTCAACGCGAAAATGCGGTCCGCGTGGCGGACCAGAAAGGGCTCGTCTGAGCGCATGGCTACTTCGCCTCTGGACCGGTCTTGCCGTCCTGCAGGCGACCGGCCCGCCGCTCGATGCGCTGAAGCGTCTCGAACGTTATCGCAAGTTCGTCCGCGCCGATATCCTTCAACAGGCTCGCCCGCACCCCGCGCAGCACCCGGTTGGTCTCCTCGACCTTGGCCTCGCCGGCCCTGGTCAAATGAAGCGTCTTGGCGCGTCGGTCGGTCGGGTCTTCCCTGCGTTCGACCAACCCCTCGGCCTGGAGCAGGTCTATCAGGCGCACGAGCGACGGCCCCTCGATACCGAGTTCGTCGGCAAGTACGCCCTGACGGACGTTATCACCCTGCCTCGACAGCACCAGAAGCGGAATCGCGGTCGCATAGGACAGGCCATGATCGGACAAGGCCTGGTCGGACTCGCGGCGCCAGATGCGGGCCAGGCGCGCGATGAGCCGGCCGAGTTCGGCATGGATATGAGTCTGTGAGGGAGCCATCCAAATTAGATAGGACGCGAACTATTAGCTTGCAACTATATAGCCCGGCTTATCTCGGCTGTTCACGCAAAAGCGACCGAGGACAACGCAGATGGAACTCGGGTCTCAGTCGCTGATGTCCGGCGCCACCATCAGTGCCCAGCTGGTGAGCAGGTCGCTGATCAGCCATCAGCTGTTCGTCCCGTGGGCTGGTCATGGCATTGATCGCTGTGATCGGCGCGGCGCTGGCCGGCCAGTTATTGGATATGCCGCGGACGCGCCAGCCCTCGCTTCAGTTCACAACATAAACATCCGGATCGGCGCTCGAGCTCGGCTTCTTGAAGGCATTGCGCAGGGCCGGCGAGATCGGGACGTTGTAGTTGAGGCCGTTCGGCGGCGTCGGGGATTCCAGCCACTTCCGGTAGAGGACCTCGATCTCCGGGCTGGCGTAAAGCTCTGCCGTGGCGCGATCGGCCAGAGCCTTGAACGGCGCGTCCTCCCGTCGCAGCATGATTCCGAACGGCTCCGGCTTCGAGAACGCCTCCTCGCTGATCATGAAGAGCTGCGGCTCCTTTGCGCGCGCGATTGCGACGGCGAGCTGGACGTCGTCGAGCGCGTAGGCCTGGGCGCGGTCGGTCTCGAGCAACAGGAAGGCCTCGGCCTGGTCCTTGGCCGGCATGATGTTGATGCCGAGATTGCGCTCGGTGTTGACCTTGGCGAGCTGGGTCAGGTTGACCGATCCGGCCACCGCCGTGACGGCCTTGCCCTTGAGATCGTCGATGGTGTTGATCTTCGCCGCCTTCTTGGCCGCGAGATCGCGTCGCACTGAGGAAATGCGTGTTGGTGAAGGCCACCTGCTTCTGGCGGTCAGCATTGTTGGTGGTCGCCGAGCAATGCAGATCGAGCGTGCCGTTGACCATCAGCGGTATGCGGTTGGACGAGGTCACCGCGAGATACTCGACGCCGATGTCGGGCATGGCGAGCTGCTTCTTCACGGCATCCACGATCTTCAGGCAGATGTCCATGGCAAAGCCGACAGGCTTCTGGTTGCCGTCGAGATAGCTGAACGGCACGGACGCTTCCTGGTAACCCAGCGTGATCTTCTTCGTTTCCTTGACCTTCTGGAGCGTGCCCGACAGGTCCTCGGCTGACGCTGCGCCCGCAAGACATGTCACGGCCAGGATAACGGTGGGAAGACGCATCGAAAGCTCCTCGGTGGGCCTGCGCCTCCGTAGCGGGCGCAATCGAACGGTTGATAGCGCAGGCGTGCACAAGCCGCCAGCCCAGCCCGCGTCTGTCAGCCATCGCGACTTTCGCTATGACGGCGGCCGTTCCCCTGGCCGACGCGGCGCGGCGCAAACGACGACATGGCACCTATGCGTCGATGCCCTGTTGCACCAGTATACGCTCGGCGCTGTCGTTCCAGACATCCATCTTGACGATCTGCCCGCTCCTGACGACAAAGCGATCGACATAGCGGTTGCCTTCAAACGGCGTACCGTCCATCCACTCCCCGTAGAGCGAACCGATGCTGTAGACGACGGTCTCGTCCGTGCCGGGGCAGACATCGAAGCGGTCCATCTTCTTCTTGACCCAGCGATAGCGCTTGGCGTTGAAGCCCGTCGGCCCGCGCGGGTGGTCGAACTCGCGGCCGCCGGTAAACGTGATCACCGTCCCCGGCTTCATGTAGGCCGCCGCGGCATCGGGATCTGGAATCATCGAGGCCGTGAGATACGCCTCTACGATCGCGGCGTCCGACAAGGACCCATTTGGGCTTTTCGCGGTGACGGACATGACTAAATCTCCGGGACGAACTTACCAAATAGTACCCTCCGGGCCTGGGAAATCATGCGTATAATTTGATCACGCCTCCAATGATTTGCCGCCGAACTGAACCTGGCGAAATTCGCCGTCTGCTATAGGTTCATCCCAGAGATTCATTGTCATGACAACGCAGACCGCCTTCGACCTGGTCTTCCGCAACGCGCTGTTGCGATCATCCGCCACTCCCGTCGATATCGGCGTGAAGGGCGGCCGCATCGCCGCGATCGAGCCAAAACTCGCCCGCGAGGCCGTCGAGGTCGATCTCGGCGGGCATCTCGCCCTGCCCGGCTTCGTCGACACTCACATCCATCTGGACAAGGCCTGCCTGCTCGGCCGCTGCGGGCACAATCACGGCAGCGTCTCGGAAGCCATCCGCGCCGTCGCCGGGATGAAGAAGGACTTTACGGTCGAGGACATCTACGCGCGTGGCGCCCGCGTGCTCGAACGCGCGATCGTGCACGGCACGACGCGCATGCGGACGCATGTCGAGATCGACCCTCGCATCGGCTTGCGCGGCTTCGAGGCAATCAAGGCGCTCAAGCGCGACCATGCCTGGGCCATCGACCTCTCGCTCTGCGTCTTCCCACAGGAGGGCCTGACCAACGATCCCGGCAGCGAGGAGCTCTTGATCCAGGCGCTGCGCGACGGCGGCGAGGTGATCGGCGGCTGTTCCTATATGGACACCGACCCGAACGCCCATCTCGAACGCATCTTCGACCTCGCTCAGGAGTTCGACGTCGACGTCGATCTTCATCTCGATTTCGATCTCGATCCGTCCTGGTGGCACCTCGACGAGGTCTGCCGGCAGACCGAGCGGCGCAGGTATCAGGGGCGCGTCGCGATCGGCCATGCGACGAAGCTTTCGGCGCTGCCACCGGAGCGCTTGAAAGCGGCCACCGCGCAACTCACAAATGCCGGCGTCGCCGTCACCGTGCTGCCCGCGACCGACCTCTATCTGATGGGACGTGAGGCCACCCACAATGCACCGCGCGGATTGACGCTCGCACACAAGCTCGTCGAGAATGGCGTGCTGTGCTCCGTCGCCACCAACAACGTGCTCAACCCCTTCACCCCGTTCGGTGATGCTTCGCTGCTGCGGATGGCGAACTTCTATGCCAATGTCGCGCACGCCTCGGTCAGCGACTTCGACACCTGTCTCGATCTCGTGACCGACCTCCCGGCGCGGCTGATGAACCTTGGCGATTACGGCATCAAGGTCGGAAATCCCGCCGATCTCATCGTGCTCGATACGAAGGACAGCCGCTTCGCCATCGCCGAGCTGCCGGATATCCTGATGGGGTTCAAGAACGGCCGGCAGACGTTTGAGCGGAAGCGCCCGACGCTGTTTTCGCCGCGGAGCTGAGCGGCTCCACAACGATCAACGGAGGAACCAGATGGCCTTCGACACAATCTTCCTCAACGCGCGCTTCGACGGCGGGTCCCGGCATCACATCGCGGTCAAGGGTGGGCGCATCGCCGCCATCACGCCGGTTGACCAGCCGCCTGCCGGCGCCAAGACAATCGACCTCGGCAACGCCCTCGTCGCCCCCGGCTTCGTCGAGGGACATATTCATCTCGACACCAGCTTCTATGGCGATGCCTGGCGTCCGCACAAGCCGTGCACCAACGGGTTCGACGTGCACGAGCGCGTCGCCTTCCAAGCGCAGAACATGGCCGAGGCTGCGCCGATGGACGTGCGGGCGCGCAGCCAGCTCGATCTTCTGCATCGGACACGGCACCACGCAGATGCGCAGCCATGTCATGGTGGACGGCTCGGTCGGGCTGAAATCGCTCGAGACGATTTTGGGCGTACGCGAGGAATACCGGGGCTTGATTGACATCCAACTCGTCGCCTTCCCCCAGAGCGGAATCCTTTCGAGCCCGGGCACACCGCAATTGCTGGATGAAGCCATCGGCCTCGGCGCCGATCTCGTCGGCGGACTCGATCCCGCGAGTTTCGACCGCGACGTCGAAAAACATCTCGATGTCGTGTTCGGCGTCGCCAGCAAGCACGGCGTCGATGTGGACATTCATCTGCACGACATGGGCACCCTCGGCGCCTTCGAGATCGAGCAGATCGCGGCGCGCACGCGCGCGCTCGGCATGGAGGGTAGTGTTGCCATCAGCCACGCCTACGGGCTCGGCGATATTCCGGCAGATCACCTCAAGAAGATGGCCGAGGTTCTTGCCCGCTCGGGCGTCGCAATCATGACCAATGCGCCGGGGGCGCGGCCGTTTCCACCGATTCTCGCCCTGCGCAACGCCGGCGTCACCGTCTTCAGCGGCAACGACAACATCCGCGATTCCTGGTGGCCCTATGGCGACGGCGACATGCTGCGCCGGGCAACCACGCTCGGCTATCGCTCCGGCTTCAACATCGACGAAGAACTGCGCGTCGCATTTGACGTCGTCACCGCATCAGGCGCCAAGGCGCTGCGTCTCGAAGGCTACGGCCTGCGTGTCGGCGCCAAGGCCGACTTCGTGACGCTGAATGCGGCCCATATCCCCGAGGCCGTCGTCGCGGTGCCGCAGGGGCGCTCCGTGTACAAGGAGGGGAAACTTGTCGCTCTAAACGGTCAGGTTGTCGGCAAGCGCGCCTGACCGTTCAATCGTACCGTCACGCCCTCCCCAAAACCCCGAGTCCGGTAGAATCCCGGACCGTAACCCAACGCGTTGCGGCAAGGGACAGGTAATCTTACTAAGGCCTTGCACTGACCATCTGCGTACACGGGGAGTTTGGTTATGTTCAGCGCATTCAGCAGTATCGATTATCATTCCATCCGGGCCAGCACGCCTGCACAGACCGCCGTCAAGCGCCTGAATGGAATCGGCGAAGTCCTGTCGGGCCTCGACATCACGGCAATCCACACACAGGACGAGATGGCACACGCGCTGTGGACGCTGGATACGGCCGACAAATGCGTTCGCCTGATCCTGACCGAGTTCCGCAGCGAGCGGACGACGGACATCGTGCGCAAGGCCAACAGCCTGATCGATCTGATCGAGGCCGCCCGCGACGAAGTCTCGGGATATCGCGGCGGCAGCAGGGTCCTGAGCTGAATGCGCCCGGTCGTCAACGCTTGATCTTCGCGAGGATCCTGTCCGCCTCGGTGCGCCAATCGGCGCTGCGGGCGAACTCCTTCGTGCCCCTGGTGCCGAACAGGCCCTCGTCGGCGAGATCGGCCACCCAGGCCTGACGCTCGGCCGTGCCCTGCGCCGACCATGGCGTCAGCCCCGCCTCGCGCACGGTCTCCGCGACCTCGCGCACCTCTTCGGCACGGCGACGGCCGTGCTCGATCACGCGCTGGAAGAAATAGGCGCCCTGCTTCTCCCAATTGATACTCGGGAAGGTTTCCGTGAGCGACGCCAGCACCGCATCCTCGACGCCATAAGCGCGCGCGGTGGTGAAGCTTTCGATGACCATGGCCTCCAGCCCCTTGATCATGATGCTCCGGCACATTTTGACCGCCGACGACACCCCGAGCTTGTCGCTGGCAACCTTCGCCGCAAAACCGATCGCGTTCAGCAACGGCTCCAGCTCTTTCGCGCCGGGGCCGCCGAGCAGCAGCGGCACCTTGATGCGATACGGCGGCACCGAGGTCATCACCGCGCCCTCGACATAACGCCCCGCGGCGCCATCGATCAGCGCCGCGGCGCGCTGCTTGGCGCCGGGAGAGGCCGAGTTGAAATCGAGGAACCATGTGCCCTGGTTGATCGCGGCCGCGCAGGCCTTTGCGACCGGAACGGCCTGGCTCGCCGTGACCGCAGAGATGATGAAATCGGATCTGGCGGTCAGCTCGGCATGAGAGGATGCCAATGCCACTCCGAACCTGGCGGCATGCTCCCTGGGCGCCGCGCCCTGCTCGCCTCCGAGCTTGATGTCGTAAGCGACAACCTTGATGTCCTGCTGGCGTAGATCTTCGGCCAGAATCCGGCCAACTTCGCCATAGCCGACCAGCCCGATCTGCCAGCGTTTGGGATCACCCGCCATCAGTTCAGTCCTCGCGTCGTTTCGTCGAAAAGCTCCTCGACCGCATAGCGGCGCGGGATCAGCGCCTGCTGGAATGCGTAGTCGACAATCAGCTCGAGCGGCTTCCTGTTCGCCTCGATGCCGAACGGCAGAAGATCGGGTGTCGGCGCAGGCCCGCCCTGGGCCTTGTTCTGCTTCAGGAGATCATAGACCCCCGTAACCACATCAGGCCGCGATTTCGCGAGCTTCTCCGTCACGACAACGAGATGATTGACCGGGACGGCGCCACGCCGCTCGTACCACTTTGCGGCCTCGGCGGCCGGATCGGGGAAGAGCGACTTCAGCTTGGGATCTTTCGTCGTCTCGCCGAGGACCGCATCGAGCTCCCCGTCGAGCAGCATCTGCAGGATCTTCTTGTCCTTTGGCGCTCGCTCGGTGGTGTCGACATATTCGGCGACGTGCGGGTCTTCGAACGTCACCCATTTGATCTTGTCGAGGTTGACGCCATAGTCGTTGGCGAGGATGCCCCGTATCCAGGCGCCGGTCGTGGTCGTGAATGAGCGGATGCCGACGCGCTTGCCTTCGAGATCGGACGGCCCGAGCATCCCCTGCACAGGATTGTAGAGCGCGTAAGCATGCTGGAAGCGGCCGAGCATCGTCGCCGGCAGCAGCACCAGCGGCTTGCCATGCGCCTTGGCCATCAGATAGGTGACGATCGCCATCTCGCAGACGTCGAAGGCCTGCTCGCGCACCATCGGCTTGAACGCCGTATTGGTCGGCGTGTACTCGATGAAGTCGAGGTCGAACAGGTCGGAGCGGAGCTCGCCGCTCTTCACCGCCTGGACATGGGGATGACTGCCGAGCACGGCCTTCAGCTTGAGACGTTCCATCCGCTGCTCCGGTTCTCTTCAGACGTCCTCGGGATCGTCGACGTAGACGAGCCCGGCCTTCGCCAGCGCCTCGCGCATGCTGTACATGTCGAGGCCAAGCTCGCCCGAGGCGAGGCGCGTGCGCTTGCCGCCTTCATCCGCATTGCGCTTCTTCGCTTTCTCGGCGACTTCGGCCGCATAGCGTTTCGGCACCACCACGACGCCATCATCATCAGCGACGACGATGTCACCGGGATCGACATTGACACCGGCGCAGACCACGGGGACGTTGACCGAGCCGAGCGTCGCCTTCACCGTGCCCTTGGCCGAGATCGCGCGCGACCACACCGGAAAATTCATCTCGTGCAGCGCTTTGACGTCGCGGCAGCCGGCGTCGATGATCAGCCCCTGCACGCCGCGCGCCTGGAGCGAGGTTGCGAGCAACTCTCCGAACATGCCGTCGGTATTGTCGGTGGTGCAGCCGACGACGAGGATGTCGCCCTTCCTGCACTGCTCCACCGCGACATGGATCATCCAGTTGTCGCCGGGCTGCGCCAGCACGGTGACGGCCGGACCGGCAATCGACGCACCCGCCCAGACCGGGCGCAGATACGGTTTCATCAGGCCGATACGTCCGTAGGCCTCGTGCACTGTCGAGACGCCATACTCCGACATGCCGGCGGGATCAGCTCGCTTGATATTGCGAACGACGACGGGCTTCATGCCAATTCCTCCGCAACCGTCGGGAACAGGCGCTGATAGGCCTCGCCATAGGTCATGGGCACGCCGGTGTTGCGGCTGCCCTGGATGCCGCGGTTGAGCGCGACACGCTCATAGTAACCCCAAAGATGCTTCTGTGCGGCGAGGATCTGGAACGCCTCGTACTTCTCCTTCCAGACCTCGTCGATCTTGAGGAGCAGGTCAGGCTTGTAATTGCACTGCTCGGGCTGGTGCGGTTCGAACAGGAATACCGGAGGCGCGGAGTATTTGTACTGCGCGCCGGGCTTGTGGCCCATCGCCTGCGCGACCACGCGGGTCTCCTGCGCGAAATGCGCGGCGTTCGGGTGGTCGAAATTATAGGGATCTTCCAGCGCGTGCGTCAGCACGAAGCTCGGATTGAGCTCGCGGTAGATGTCGACCATGCGGTCGAAATGCGCCTCGGTGAGCTTGAGCGGATAGTCGCCGCAGTCGAAGAACTCGATCTCGGCGCCGAGCAGCTTTGCCGCCCGCTCCGCCTCGTCCTTGCGGCCGGCCTTGACCGATTCCAGCGTCGCGCCCTTTTCCTTCCAGGCGAACTGGCTCTCGCCGCGCTCTCCGAAGGACATGCAGACGATCTTCATGCGATAGCCCTTCTTCGCATGCAGCGCGATGGCACCGCCGGCGCGCCAGACGAAATCGCCGGGATGGGCGGTGACGACAAGACCTGTTTTCATGGGACTGCTCCCCTCTCTCATTGATAAGTTTTATTGAGACGCGCCAAACCCGAACAGGCGTGCTGGATTGTCGACGAGGATCTTTTGCTGATATTCCGCCTCCGGCGCGAACTGCGGGATCAGATCAACCAGGTCGCCGTCATTCGGCATCATTTTGACGTTGGGATGCGGCCAGTCGGTCCCCCAGATGACGCGGTCTGCTGCGGTCTCGACGATCTTTCGCGCGAACGGCACCGCGTCGGTGAACGGCGGACCACCGGAGGACACCCGCTCCGAGCCGCAGATCTTGACCCAGCATTTTTCGTCGCGCTTCATCAGTTCGATCAGGATTCTGAACGGCAATTGATCGAGCCCTTCGGCCGCCTTCACCCGCCCCATATGGTCGATGGTGTAGCTCAGCGGCAGCCTCGCCAGCATGTCCGCATAGTCAGGCAGGTCGATCGCGTCGAAATGCAGGTCGATGTGCCATCCGAGCGGTGCGACCATCGCGATGACGCGGTTGAACACGCTCTTGTCGGGGACGCCGCCGAGATGGCGGACGAAATTGAAGCGGCATCCACGGAAACCGCCCTCATGCAGCACGCGAAGCCCGCGTTCGGTGATAGTGTCGTCGATATTGGCGACCGCGCGATAGGCGCCGTTGCTCTGCGCGATGGCGTCAAGCGCCACGGTGTTGTCGATACCGTGCACGCTGGCGTTGACGATGACGGCACGCTCCACTCCGAGCTTGGCATGCAGCGCGCGGAAATCCTCGAGCCGGAGCGTCCGGCGGCGTGTAGGACCGATCCGGCGCGTAAGGGTACTTCGCGCCGGGCCCGAAGATGTGGCAATGCGCATCGCAAGACAGCTTTGGCAGCTTGAACTTCGGACTGCGCGTGTTCGGATCGGGCGGTGGAATGGTCGGCGTGTACATCATCGTCATCAAGTGAACCGCCGAACGAGAACGCTTCTTTCAAGCCTTGCTGCCGACGACCGGCCGCCGCCGCGCCGGAGCGGCCTGATCCAACGCTGGCGCCTGGAACGCAGCAACGGTCGCCTGCACCAATTGCTCGATGGCGCTGGCAGCATCGCTGCCGTCGGCCTCGCCGCGCGACAGGCGCGAAACGCGGTCCGGCGTCACCAGCGAGTAATACAGCGCGCCGAGCAGGAAGTGACTGCGCCAGACGATATCGGTGCGCGGAATCTGCGGCAGGCTGTCGTGCACCGCATCGATGAAGGCGTGGCTGGTGTCGTCAAAGGTCTGCGCGATGATTTTTCGCGCGACTTCGTTGCCCTCGGCCGACATCACGGCGCGCAGCCGCGTGAAGCGCGCGCCGCCGCCGGCAAGATCACTGCCCGAGGTGAAGGCCGGCACGACATAGGCCCGCACGATCGCCTCCAGCCGATCCTGGAGATCGCGCACGCGTCTGGCGGCGGCGAGCAGTTCGGAACGGCGGAGATTCATCGGCCCGCAATGACGCCGGTAGATCTCCAGCAGCAGCCCGTCCTTGGTCTTGAAATGATAGGTGACGCTGCCGGGATTGGCGCCGGCGGCCTGCGCGATGTCGCGCACCGAGACGGCATTGAAGCCGTTGGTGGCAAACAGCTCCTCAGCCGCGACGAGGATCGCCTCGCGCATGTTCGGCTTGCGGGCCGTTTCCTTGCTGGTGGACTTGCGTGCCATGTAATTTGTACTATCGTACAAAAGATCAGGTCTCGTCAACAAAAACCGCGGGCCGCGTCCGGACCACCCGAATGACCGACGGCAGGGACGCGAACGCCCGCAAGGAGTGCTGGACTATGCTGGGTTTGAACACGACGATCAGCCGCTTGATGCTGGGTGCCGGCCTGTTGCTGGCGGGAAGCACCGCGCAGGCCGCCGACTATCCGAGCAAGCCGGTTCACATCCTCGTGCCCTACGCCGCAGGAGGCGCCGTCGACGTGCTGGCGCGCACGCTCGGCCAGGCGCTGGCCAAGACCTGGGGCCAGCAGCCCGTGGTCGACAACCGTCCCGGCGCCGGCGGCATCGTCGCCTCGCAGGCACTGACGCAGGCGGCGCCCGACGGCTACACCCTGATCCTGGTCGCAAGCGGCCATCCGCTCAACCAGTTCATCTATCCGAGCGTGCCCTACGACACATTCAAGGATTTCACCGCGATCAGCGAAATCGCCTCCTCGCCGCTCGCGATCGTCGTTGCCAAGGACAGCCCCTACAAGACGCTCGGCGATCTCCTCGCCGCCGCCAAGAAAGAGCCGGACAAGCTCTCCTACGGCATGTCCGGCAACGGCACCTCGGCGCATCTCGCCGGCGAGCTGCTCAAATACATGTCGGGCACCAAGATCGTCGCGATCCCATACAAGGGCGGCGCCCCGGCGCTCACGGCGGTGATTGCCGGCGAGATCCCGCTCAGCATCAATCCGCTTGCAGAGGCGATCGGCCAGCTCGAAGGTGGTCCTGTTCGCGCGCTCGCGGTGACCTCCGCGGAGCGCTCCAAGGCGCTGCCAAATGTCCCGACCGTCGCCGAGTCCGGCGTACCGGGCTACGATGTCTCGGTGTGGTGGGGCGTGCTTGGGCCCGCAAAAATGCCGCCGGAGATCGTGGCAAAGCTCGAGACCGATCTGAAGGCTGCGCTGCAGGACCCGAACGTGCTGTCGACGCTCGGCAAGATCGGCGCCGCTCCGATCGGCTCCTCCGCCAAGGATTTCGACGCCTATATGCGTGCCGAGGCGACCAAATGGGAGCCGGTGCTGAAGGCCGCTAACATCCGCGCACAGTGAGGAAAGTCGCCGATCGCGGCGACCATATCAGCGACACGCTGCAGCCTGACCTGGGCTCGATCGCCGAAGTCGAGCGCGCGACGCGGCTGCTGCACAAGCTGCTCGTGACGCTCGAACCTGCGAACGATTGGCATTCGCTGACATCGCTGCGCCGGGCACTGATTTCGTTTGCTTCAGGTCAACGCAACAAGATGGATAAAGCGTCATTTGTCTTCCGCGTCGCGCTGAGCGACCAAAGCTGCGCATCGCAGGAGACCGGGAATGAACAAGCATTTGTTGTTGACACTCCACCGCTGGATCACGCTGGTCTTTGCGCTTCCCCTGCTCGCAATCATCGCGACCGGCCTCATCCTGTCCTTTGAGCCCCTGGCGCAGATCAGCGCCGTTGACGGCCCGCCGCTCACCTCCACCCGCATCGTCGACCTGGTGAAACGATATGATCCGGATGGCAAGGCACGCGGGCTTTCGATCAATGCCGCCGCCCAGCGGATGACACTACAGGGCGCGGGAACGCCGGCGATCGATCTCGCCACCGGCGAACCCGCGGCTACCAGTTCCAGCCTCTCCGATCTCTTCGTATGGGCACGCGGCACACATGAGCGGCTGCTCGGCCAGGCATGGCTCGTCACGAGTTCGACCGTCGCCATGGTCATCCTGATGATGCTTGGCATTTTCATGGGACTGCCGCGGCTGCGCAACACACTGTCCGGATGGCACAAGGGGACCGCCTGGTTCGCATTGCCGCTGATCCTTTTGAGCCCGCTCACCGGCCTCTGCCTGGCGTTCGGCCTGACGTTTCAGAGCGCGTCCGCTCCTGCCGGCGGCGGCGGCCGTCCGCTCCCGCTGCCCGAGGCGGTCGGCATCGTTGCTGCTTCCCACGACTTGTCGCACGTGATCTCGATCGGCGTTCGCGGCGGACGCATGATGGCGCGGGTCTACGAAGGCGGAGAGCTGCGCGCCTATGCCGTCAGTTCGTCAGGCGTTACGCCCCTGCCGCGTAACTGGCCGCGCCTGATCCATGAAGGCAACTGGTCGGCCCTGGTCGCCTTGCCGCTCAATGTCGTGACGTCGATCGCGCTGCTCACACTGCTCTCGACCGGCCTGCTGATCTGGGCGCGCCGAAAGCTGCGCAAGTCGCGATCGCGTCAAGGCGGGCGGGCGGATACCACCGTCGCGAAGGCCGCCTGATCGCAGCCGTTAATTCTACGCCCTCGCCCGCATTTTCTCCGGTGCAGCGGGGCGCTGCAGAAACTCGGTGTCATCGCCGCCCCCTGACGGAATCAGGATCGCGCGCTCGCGCGGCAGGGCTTCCGGCATCTCGTCGCGAATGAAGGCGATCAGCCTTTCCCTCATCTCGCAGCGCAGGTCCCAGGATTGCGGCGCATTCCGCGCGCTGACCAGCGCCCGCAGCTCGATGGTGCGCGAATCCGCGTCGATCACCTGGAGATTGACCACCGCACCGTCCCAGAGCTTGGACTCCTTCACCGCCCCCTCCAGCCAGCGCCGGATGCGCGGCACGTCGGCGCGATAATCGACATGAAGCGCGATGACCCCGATCAGGGACGCGGTATCGCGAGTCCAGTTCTGGAACGGCTTTTCGATGAAGTAGGACAGCGGCACCACCATGCGGCGCCAGTCCCACAGCCGGATCACCACATAGGTCGCGGCGATGTCCTCGACCCAGCCCCACTCGTTCTCGATGATGACGGCATCCTCGATCCGGATCGGCTGGGTGATCGCGATCTGCAAACCTGCGATCAAATTGCTGAGCAGCGGCCGCGCCGCAAGACCGACAATGAGGCCGGCGGCGCCGGCGGAGGCGAACAGGCTGACACCGTATTGTCTCACCGAGTCGAACGTCATCAGCGCGGTCGAGACCGTGATGATGACGATGATGGTGTCGGTGACACGCTTGAACACGCGGACCTGGGTGACGTGCTTGCGGGCCACGAAATTCTCGGCGACGTCACGAAAATTCTGGAGGTAGCGCGCCGCGCTCATGTCCACGATACGGATCGAGATCCAGCCGATCAGGGCAATGAAGGCGACGACGAACAGGCGCGTCAGGGGCGTGAGGAACACGTCATCGAGCGGCGCAAGGGGCAAAACCAGCGCAACGGCAGCCAGAGACAGCGCCAGTTGCGCGGGGCCGGAAGTGCGCTCGATGAACACGCCCAGGAGTGGAAGCCGGGTTCCGAAGGCGCGGGTCAGGAGCCACACCGCGAGCCGATAGAACGCCAGCGCAAGCAGGATCGCGCCCGCGACCAGGCCAAGCCCTACGAACCACGACGGTATCCAGCCGAGCATCCTGTCGATGTCGGCCATGACGGCCTGCCAATTCATGGAAATCCCCGCACGTCCATCGCGTCTCAACGCGTTTCGCGAGGCTTCGCTCCCCCGCTGGGTGCAATGCAGCATCCCGCTGGTGCAACCGTCGCCGAACTGCGCTATTCCTAGGCAATCATGACTCTCCGCACCGGCAGCGCCGATCTTCCCCTGCATACCGGCCGTGTTCCGCCTTGGCTTGCGACGCGCATGTCGTCGCTCGGCGCGATCGTCACGCAGGCAATCGTGCATCATTACGGACGCGATGCGTTTCTCCAGCGGCTGTCGCATCCGTTCTGGTTCCAATCGTTCGGCGCCGTGATGGGAATGGACTGGCACTCCTCGGGAATCACCACCTCCGTGATCGGCGCGCTGAAGCGCGGGCTCGGCCCGCTCCAGGACGAACTCGGAATTTATGTGTGCGGCGGTCGCGGCCAGCATTCGCGCAAGACGCCGGACGAGCTGATGCAACTCGGCGAGCGCGTCGGCTTCGACGGTGCAAAACTCACGCGCGCCAGCCGCCTGGTGGCCAAGGTCGACAGTGCGGCCGTGCAGGACGGTTTCGATCTTTATCTGCACGGCTTTTTCGTCACGGCCGACGCGAAGTGGACCGTGGTGCAGCAGGGCATGAACGGCGACAAGCGGCAGGCCCGCCGCTACCACTGGCATTCCGAGGCCTTGAAGAGCTTCGTCGATACGCCGCACAGCGCGATCGAGGGGCCGCGGCAGGGCGAGATCGTCAATCTCACCGACCATCGTGCCGGCGTCTCGCGCAGCGCGCAACTCGAGCTGCTGAGCGATCTCGGCCCCGATCGCATCCTCTCCGAATTCGAACGGCTCACCGGCACGGCGTCCGAGCCGGCGCAGCCGATGCTGCCGCACCTGATCATGCCCGCCCATCACGACGTCAGGCCGAAGGACGTGTTCGCGCGGCGCCTGCACGGCACGCTGGCGGCCGCCGCCGAGCGCGGCCCGGTCGATTTCCCGGAGCTCTTGCTGACGCCGGGTGTCGGCGCGCGCACCGTGCGCTCGCTGGCGATGGTCGCCGAGGTGGTGCACGGCGCGCCCTATCGCTTCGACGATCCCGCGCGCTTCTCGCTCGCCCATGGCGGCAAGGACCGGCATCCCTACCCCGTCCCGATCAAGGTCTATGACGAGACCATCCGCGTGCTGAAGGGCGCGATCCAGAATGCAAAGCTCGGACGCGACGAGGAGATGCAAGCAATCAAGCGTCTCGACGATCAGGCACGTCGGCTGGAGCGCACCGCGCGCGGCCCGTCGGTGGAGTCGTTCATCGCAGGTGAAAGCGCCGCATCGCCGGAGCTCGACGGCCGGTCCGTGTTCGGCTGGGAGCGCGACGTCGTGGCGTCACGGAAATCGACCGGCTGACGATCCGATGCGACGACCGGTAATTTTGCAATCATGCGAATCCCCGGCCGCTCGCGCCAGTGAATCTGCGAGGCATCGACCGCGAGGCCGAGCCGCGGCCAGCGCGTGAACAAGGCCTGAAGCGCGCACGTCACCTCGATCCTTGCGAGCTGATGCCCGAGGCAAAAATGGATTCCGGTCCCAAAGGACATGTGGCGGTTGGGCTTGCGTTCGAGGTCGAGCCGCTCCGGCAGGTCGTGCACCGACGGGTCCATGTTGGCTGCGGCAAGCATGACCATGACGCGATCGCCCTTCTTCAACCGCATGCCTTCCAACTCGACATCCCGCCGTACATGGCGAGGCTTTGAGAATTGCACAGGCGAGACGAATCGCAGGAACTCTTCGACGGCGAGCGAGGCGCGGCTCCAGTCCGCTTCCAGCCAGTCGCGCAAACCGGGAGTCCTGAGCAGTTCGTAGACCGAACCGCTGATGAGATGCGTGGTGGTCTCGGAGCCCGCCGCGAGCAGCAGGAACACCATCGCAACCATTTCATCTGGCGTGATCTGCCCTCCCTCGCGCTCGACCTGAACCAGCTCCGCAATCAGACCCTCGCCGCCCTGCTCGCGCGCGAGACGCAATTGCTCTTCGAGATAGCGCCGCATCTTGCGGAGCGCGAACAACAATCGCACGAAGCGCGCGACATTCGTCAGCGATGACATCGCATTGGCCCAGGCGATGAATTTAGGACGATCGGCTAGGGGCAGGCCGAGAAGTTCGGAGATCACGGACAGCGGCAGGATGCGTGCGTAGCGCTCGACGAGGTCGGCCGGGCTTCCATCGTCGAATAGCTTGGCCGCGAGATCATCGGCGATGGCGCGGATGCGCGGCTCCATCGCGACAATGGCGCGGCGGCGGAACGCTTCGTCCACGATGCTGCGCAGCCGGGTATGATCCGGCTCGTCCATGGTCAGCATGTTGCTGGCGATCGTGGTGACGAGCTTCGGCATCCACCAGCGGACACCCGCGACCGCACCGTCTTCCTTCCGCAACGTGAAGGTCGCACTGTCCTTCAGCACCCGCGCGGTCGCATCATGGGTCGTGGTGATCCAGACGTCACCGACCAGGGGAAAGCGCGTCGAGACCACGGGGCCTTGCGCGCGCAACTTGGCGATGGCCTTCGGCGGATCGCGAAAGAAGGCCTCGCTGGTAAAATCGAGGCGCGGTGCCATGGGATCCCCGGGACGGTTGGTGGCGCCTCAACCAGATGGGACGCGGAACGCGCCGCGCAAGAGCCGGAACCGGGCCAGCCCGCAGGAGCAAGACGGACCTATCCGCGTCCCGGCGCACGCGGCGCGGTCTTGCGCTGCTGCTGGCTGGTGTAGGCGTCCCAATGGCTCCAGCTGCCATCGCTGAGGCTCCGCAAGTCGGTCGTGAGCGGACGCCGCGTGCGCTTGTCGTGGTCCGCGATCACGCGCTCCGACTGCGCGATCTTGCGCTTGAGGTCCGCGATCGTCTTCTGGGACTGGCCCGTCCGCTTGGAGGACGCGATCTCGCCCATCGTGAAGCGCGCGGTCTCGAGCGCCTTCAACTCGGCGCGGTTCTTCTTCAACTGGACCCGGTGCCAGGCGATGTTGCTGTCGCTGTCCGCAACCATGTGGGAACTCCGCTGATTCGCTCCCGCAGTGTAGCGCGCGCCGAATCGGCGCCGCAACGCCGCGCGGCGGCGAAACGACGGTCTTATGACGCGGGAATTCCGCGCTTAGCGCTCGGCAAAGGCCTTTTCGACCACGAACTGGGCCGGCTCGCCGTGATTGCCCTCGACAAAGCCCCGCTCGCCCAGAAGCGTGCGGGTGTCGGCAACGAGCGCCGGGCTGCCGCAGATCATGACGCGGTCGTGGGCGGATCCAGTGCCGGCAGGCCGATATCGGCAAACAGCTTGCCGGAGGTGATAAGGTCGGTGATGCGGCCGCGGTTGCGGAAGGGATCGCGGGTCACGGTCGGATAATAGATCAGCTGGGCGCGGATATAGTCGCCGAGCATCTCGTCGTTCGGCAGATGCTCGGTGATCATCTCGCCGTAGGCGAGTTCCTTTACATGCCGGCAGCCGTGCAGCAGCACGACCTTCTCGAACCGCTCATAGGTCTCGGGGTCCTTGATCACGCTCAGAAACGGCGCAAGGCCAGTTCCCGTGCCGATGAGGTAGAGGTTGCGGCCCTCTTCCAGATTGTCGATCACCAGCGTGCCGGTGGCCTTGCGGCTGACGATGATCTCGTCGCCTTCCCTCAGGTGCTGGAGGCGCGAGGTCAGCGGACCGTCCGGTACCTTGATCGAGAAGAATTCGAGGGTGTCCTCGTAATTGGCGCTGGCGACGCTGTAGGCCCGCAGCAGCGGCTTCTCGCCGACCTTGAGCCCGATCATGGTGAACTCGCCATTGCGGAAACGGAAGGTGGGGCTGCGGGTGGTCTTGAACGAGAACAGCGTGTCGGTCCAGTGATGGACGCTCAAGACGCTTTCCTGGTTGAAATTGCTCATCTCACCCTTCCGTGTCGCTTCCAGTGCGGTTCGAGGCGGTCAGCTATGCGTCGTTTGTACACGATCATTCGTATACTAATGAATAATCCCGCTTGCTCCCGCGGTCAAGGCTGCCCAAGATCGCGAGCGTTGCAGTTAAGGACAAGGACCCCTTCCATGGCGCATGACGCACCCCAGGCCACCGGACCCTCGAAACTCGTGATCCGGAATATCGGTCTGATCCTCTCCGGAGCGCTGGAAAAGCCGATCCTGGACGGCGACACCATCGTCGCCGAGAACGGCAAGATCACCGCGATCGGACGCCACAAGGACCTCAACACCGAAGGCGCGACCACCATTGTCGATGCCAACGGCACGACGGTGACCCCGGGCCTGATCGACAGCCACGTCCACCCCGTCGCGGGTGACTGGACGCCGCGGCAGAACCAGACCGGCTGGATCGACAGCTCGCTCCATGGCGGTATCACCACCATGATCTCGGCGGGCGAAGTGCACATGCCCGGCCGCCCCCGCGACGTCGTGGGGTTGAAGGCGATGGCGATCTTCGCCCAGCGGGCGTTCTGGACCTTGCGTCCGGGCGGCGTGAAGGTTCACGCCGGTGCCCCCGTCATCGAATGCGAGATGGTCGAGGAAGACTTCAAGGAATTGGCGGCCGCCGGCGTCAAGCTGCTCGGCGAGGTCGGCCTTGGCGGCGTGAAGGACGGACCGACTGCGCGGAAAATGGTCGGCTGGGCACGCAAATACGGCATCCAGAGCACGATCCACACCGGCGGCCCTTCGATCCCCGGCTCCGGCCTGATCGACAAGGACGTGGTGCTGGAGGCCGACACCGACGTGGTCGGCCACATCAACGGCGGCCACACCGCCCTTCCCGACGATCAGATCCGCTGCATCTGTGAGGGCTGCAAGCGCGGTCTCGAGATCGTTCACAACGGCAATGAGCGCTCGGCGCTCTATACGCTGCGCATCGCGCGCGAAATGGGCGACCTGCATCGCGTCATCCTCGGCACCGACGGGCCGGCTGGCTCCGGCGTGCAGCCGCTCGGCATCTTGCGCATGGTCTCGATGCTGTCCTCGATCGGCGAGCTGCCCGCCGAGATCGCGTTCTGCCTGGCCACCGGCAACACCGCGCGGATGCGGCAGCTCGACTGCGGCCTGATCGAGGTGGGCCGCTCCGCCGATTTCGTCATCATGGACAAGGCGCAGCACTCGCCCGGCAAGACCATTTTGGAGAGCGTGCAGCTCGGCGACCTCCCCGGCATCGGCATGACCATCATCGACGGCATTGTGCGCACCCAGCGCAGCCGCAACACCCCACCGGCCGGCAGGGTGCCCGAGGTGGTGGCGAAGTGACGCAGCCGGAGCGGCTCGCCGCTCCGCGTCAGCCCTCGACAGCATTGAACAAGTCGCCGGCCCGCTGCGTCTAACGCAGGCAGCCCTCGGCGGCGGCAGTTCATTTGCTGGACCATCGAGCGAGACATGACAAACTCATCCCGGGTAGGTGCCGGCGTCGCCGGCGCGGTCGTGGGCTATATCGCGATCTTCGTGCTGTTTTCGGTCCTCGACTTGGGCAACCGGGCAGATCCGATCACGTCGGGCCTGCTGGCACTGTTCGTCTACTCCCCCATCGGCGCGGTCGCCGGTGCTGTGCTTGCCAGCTGGCTGGTGACGCGTTCAGGCAACGCAGGCGAAAAGGATGCAGACAATGGGGGCGTCGCGCGCAACAGCCTGAAGTCGCTCGGGATCGTCGTCCTGCTCTGCGCCGGCGGCATCGGCGCCTACATTGCCTATGCCTATGCGACCGCGACGCCCTGGCTCAACCGGAACGGCTACAGTCCCCTGCTCGTATTCGAGATTCGCTTTCCGGCGGGGGTCGCAGTGCCGACGTCAGCCCAGGGCATCACCGTCGAATTGCAGACCGACCTCAACACCATGCCGGGCGAAGTGACCCCCGCCGCCTTCTACCGCGACGGCGACCAGCCCGTCATCGCAGGCAAGGTTGAACTCGCGTTTCGAACCTCGCACCGGCAACTCGCCGTCACTATCGAAGGCCAGCCGAGCCGGATCTATCCGATCGATCTGACGTCACGGGCGCCGCATACGCCGGAGTTTGGAACGTGGCGGCACCTCGCCGACGGCAGCGAAATCCGCTACCGTGCCAAATGGCCGGGCAAAACGTAGGGGATCAGCGCTTTTTCGTGATCTCACACCGCAGATAGGTCTGGCGCCTGGCCTGCCCGACCGGACCGTTGTCCATCACCAGCCTGCCGTCCGCCGCGATGGACACGCGCGGACTGGAGCGAAACTTCTCGCCCTCACCTTCGCAGGCGAGCTTCATCTTCCAGCTGAGCTTCCCGTCCGCGATGATCTCGCTGGCCCGGCATCGTGTCTCGTACCAATAGAGGCGATTGCCGCCCTCGATGCTCATGCGGTTCGCGCTATCCTGATCGCGGCAATCTTTCTTCGTTGACGCCCAGAACCCTTCATAGGGTTGTGCGCCCCAAGCGGGAGCGCATTCGCTCGCCAGCGCTGCACCGAAGCTCAAAGCCATTGCGATTCGTGTCGCTGCTCTCATGCCGGAAACCTCGACAAACCTGGATCGAGATTAGTCGCCGCTCACCGCAGCTTGTTCAACAGCGCCATCAGCGTCTCGCGCTCCTTCGGCTCGAGCGGCGCCAGCGTCTCACGCGTGATCGCGAGCGCATTCGGCGCAGCCTTCTCCGCAAGCTGCTGACCGGCCCGCGTCAGGCTGACCAGCAGCCGCCGCCCGTCCTCGGGATCCTGGCTGGTCTCGGTGAGGCCGCGCGCCGTCAGCCGGTCGATCACGCCCTTGATGGTCGCGACATCCATCGCCGTCAGCCGTCCCAACTGGTTCTGGGAGCACGGCCCACTCTCGGCCAGCTTCGACAGCGCCGCCCATTGCGTCGGCGTGATGTTGGTACCGATATCGCGCGAGAAGATCGAGCTATGGCGCTGCCAGACCTGGCGCAGGATGAAGCCGACCTGCTCGTCGAGCACGTAAGACGACTTGTTGGACGATTTGGCCAGCTTGACGCCCTTCTTCACCGCGACGCTTCTCGCCATCCGCTCGCTGCCCTTCCCCATGCCCTCACAACGACAAATGCGCGTCGCGGATATCCGGACGCGCGTCGAGCTCGGCCATGGTGCCGCCGAAACAGATGCGGCCGCGCTCGATGATATAGGCGCGATCGGAGATCAGCCGCGCAAAGTGCAAATTCTGCTCGGAGACGACGATGCTGACACCCTCCTTCTTCATGGTCAGGATGGCATCGACCATCTGCTCCACGATCTTGGGCGACAGGCCCTCCGAAGGCTCGTCCAGCAGCACCAGCGACGGATTGCCCATCAGCGTGCGCGCGATCGTCAGCATCTGCTGCTCACCGCCGCTCATGCGGCCGCCCGGGCGGTTCTTCATCTCGCCGAGATTTGGAAACAGCGCGAACAGCTTTTCGCGAGTCCAGTGTGGCGCGTTCGGGCGCTTCGGCTGGCGGCCGACTTCGAGATTCTCCTCCACCGTCAGATCGGTGAAGATGCGCCGCTCCTCGGGCACGTAGCCGAGCCCATCGCGCACGATCTCATGCGTTGGCCGCGCCGAGACATCCTTGCCCTCGAACATGATGCGCCCGGTGCGTTGCGCGACGAGGCCGACGATCGAACGGAACGTCGTCGACTTGCCGGCACCGTTGCGGCCCAGCAGCGCCACCACCTCGCCCTCGCCGACCTCGAAGCCGATGTCGAACAGGATATGCGCCGGGCCGTAATGGCTGTTGAGGTCCTGCACCGTGAGCTTCATGCGGAGGCTCCCTCGCGATGCCCGGCCTCGTAAAGCAGGCCCTCGCCGAGATAGACCGCCTGGACCTGCGGATTGCCGCGGACCTCGGCCGGCGTGCCCTCGGCGATCAGCGTGCCGCGATTGAGCACGATGATGCGGTCGGCATGCTCGAACACCACGTCCATGTCGTGCTCGGTGAAAAGCACCCCGATCGATTTTTCCCGTGCGATCTGCGCGGTCAGGCGCATCAACTCGACGCGCTCCCGCGGCGCCATGCCGGCGGTCGGCTCGTCCATCAGCAGCAGTTTCGGCTGGTTGGCGAGCGCCACCGCGAGCTCGAGCCGCTTGAGGTCGCCATAGGCGAGTTCGCCGCAGGGCCGGTCCGCATAGCCGCCCATGCCCACGAGTTCGAGCAGGCGTGCGGCCTCGCCGCGATCGTAATTCGGCGCCGAGCCCCAGAGATTGAACAATTGCCTGCCGTGCGAGACCAGCGCGACCTGCACGTTCTCGCGCACGGTCATGGTGGCGAAGGTCGCAGTAATCTGGAACGTGCGCCCGACGCCGAGCCGCCAGATCTCGCGCGGCATCTTGCCGGTAGTCTCTTCACCAAGCAGACGCACATGGCCCGAATCCGGCCGGTTCTGCCCGTTGAGCATGTCGAAGCAGGTGCTCTTGCCGGCGCCGTTGGGGCCGATCAGCGCCAGAATCTCGCCGGCGCGCAACGAGAACGAGACGCCGCGCACGGCGTGGATGCCGCCATAGGATTTGGTCAGGCCTTCGACCGCGAGAAGTGGGGATGCGACGCTCATTCGGCTGACTCGATCGGCTTGGCAATGAGAGGCGATCCCGGCGGCGAGGACTTCCTGCGCCGCTGTGCCAGCATCTCCAGCATGCCGACGATGCCCTTGGGGAAGACCACGACAATCAGCACGATGAAGCCGCCGAGCACGAGCTTCGACAGATCGGTCTGGCTGACCAGCCAGATGTTGAGCGCCTTGTAAACGATGGCGCCGATCACCGCGCCCGACACCGTCTCGACGCCGCCGAGCAGCACCATGACCAGCGCGTCGACCGAGAGCGAGATGCCGAGATTGTCCGGGAAGACGCTGCCCTTGAGGTAGGCGAACAGGGCGCCGCCGATGCCGGCGGTGGTGCCCGCGATCACGAAGGCCGTCCACTGAATGCGCTTGGCGTTGATGCCGATCGCCTCGCTGCGCAGAAGCGAGTCGCGCGTGGCCCGGAGCGCATAGCCGAACGGCGAGAACACCATGGCGCGCAGCGCGATCGTGACGAGCGCCGCGACGCCAAGCGCCAGCCAGTAGAAATTCGACGGGCTCGCAGCCCATTTCTCCGGCCAGATGCTCAAGATGCCGTTGTCGCCGCCTGTCACGCTCACCCACTGGAACGCGATCGACCAGACGATCTGCGCGAAAGCCAGCGTCAGCATCGCGAAATAGACGCCGGAGAGCTGCACGGCGAAGAAGCCGAATACGGCGGCGCCCATGCAGCCGAGCAGCGGGCCGAGCAACAGGCACACGATCATCGGCAGCCCCGCCATCTTGGCGAGGAAGGCGACGCCGTAGGCGCCGAGGCCGAAATAGGCGGCGTGCCCGAACGAGGCGAGCCCACCAACCGACATCAGGAAGTGCAGGCTGACGGCGAAGATCACGAAGATTGCGATCTCGGCGCCGACGGTCAGCGCATAGTTCCCGGCGAACAGCGGCAAGGTCGCCGCGATGACGAGCGCTGCCAGCGCGGCCAGCCGCTCGTTCGACGTCAACGGCCGCCACGGATTGACTGACAGCCCCGGCGTCTTGCGCGCGGGCGCCTCGGGCTTGCCGAACAGGCCCCAGGGACGGACGATCAGCACAGCCGCCATCACCAGGAAGACCAGGATGATGGAAATCTTCGGGAAGATCAGGATGCCGAACGCGTTGAGCTCGGAGACCAGCACCGCCGCGACGAAGGCGCCGACGATGCTGCCGAGGCCGCCGATCACGACCACGACGAAGACTTCGACGATGATGCGCAAATCCATCGCATGATGCACGGCATCGCGCGGGATCTGAAGCGCGCCGCCGAGGGCGGCGAGGAAGACACCGACCGCGAACACGCTCGTGAACAGCCATTTCTGATTGACGCCGAGGGCTGCAACCATGTCGCGGTCCTGCGTCGCCGCGCGCACCAGCACGCCCCAGCGGGTCCGCTGGAACAGCAGCCAGAGGATGCCGAGCACGACGGGGCCGAGCACGATCAGGAACAGATCGTAGCTCGGGATGTTCTGGCCGAAGAAATCGACCGCGCCACGGAAGCCCGGCGCGCGGCGGCCGACGAGATCGTCGGGACCCCAGACCAGCACGACGAGGTCCTCGACCATCAAGGTCAGGCCGAAGGTCGCGAGCAGCTGGAACAGTTCCGGCGCGTGATAGATGCGGCGCAGCAGCACCATCTCGACGAGCACGCCGATCAGCGCCACGGCCAGCGCCGCCAGCACGATCCCGCCCCAGAACCCGAACGTGCCGGAGAGGCGCTCGGTCAGCGTGAAGGCGATGTAGGCGCCGATCATGTAGAAGGCGCCATGCGCGAAATTCACGATCCGCGTCACGCCGAAGATGATCGACAGGCCCGAGGCCACCAGAAACAGCGACGCTGCGCTGGCGAGGCCGGTCAGAAACTGTACGACATAAAAGGCCATCGGCGGTCCGGGTTAGTGTTGCCTCACTTCGCCCGCGCTTGCGGGGGTGAGAGCTTCGTAGGGTGGGTTAGCGAAGCGTAACCCACCAACTTCGTGTCGCGGGGCAGACCGTGGTGGGTTACGCCCTGCAGCCTGCGCGACGCGCAGTCCGCAGGGCTAACCCACCCTACGGCAGCGGAGATCAGTCCTTCGGGCGCAGCTTCGCGACTTCGGCATCGCTCGGCAGATAGTCGGAACCCTTCTTGTAGACCGAGTCCACCATCACGCCCTTGCCGTCCTTCAGCGCGGTCTTGCCGACATAGGCACCGAGCGTCGACTGGTGGTCGATCTTGCGGAAGGTGATCTCGCCGAGCGGCGACGGCATCGACAGGCCTTCCGCCGCGGCGATCAGCTTCTCCGGATCGGTCGAGCCGGCTTTCGCCAGGATCGCGGCGGCGGCCTTGATGGTCTGGTAGCCGACGATCGAGCCGAGGCGCGGATAGTCGTTATACTTGGCCTGATAGGCCTTCAGGAACGCGTCGTGCTCGGGCGTTTTGATCGAGTACCAGGGATAGCCGGTGACGATCCAGCCCTCGGGGGTCTCGTCCTTGAGCGGATCGAGATATTCGGGCTCTCCGGTCAGGAACGACACGACTTCGCGCCCCTTGAACAGGCCGCGGGTATTGCCTTCACGCACGAGCTTCACGAGATCGGCGCCGAAGGTGACGTTGAGGATCGCCTCGGGGTTGGCGGCGGCAACAGCCTGCACCACTGGACCCGCATCGATCTTGCCCTGCGGCGGCCACTGCTCGTCAACCCACTGGATGTCGGGGCGCTTTTCCGACATCAGCTTCTTGAACACCGCAACCGCCGACTGGCCGTACTCGTAGTTCGGCGCGATCGTGGCCCAGCGCTTGGCCGGCAGCTTGCTGGCTGCTTCCACCAGCATCGCCGCCTGCATGTAGTTGGAGGGGCGCAGGCGGAAGGTGTACTTGTTACCCTTCGACCAGGTGATGGCGTCCGTCAGCGGCTCGGCCGCAAGGAAGAACACCTTCTTCTGGTTGGCGAAGTCGCTGACGGCAAGGCCGATGTTCGACAGGAACGTGCCCGTCAGCATCGCCACGCCCTCGCTCGAGACGAGCTCGTTGGCGGCGGTCTGCGCATCCGCCGGCTTGCCGCTGTCGTCCTTGGAGATGACGACCAGCTTCTTGCCGTTGATACCACCGGCCGCGTTGATCTCCTCGACCGCAAGCTGCCAGCCCTTGCGATAGGGCTCGGTGAACGCCGGCAGCAGCGAATAGCTGTTGATCTCGCCGATCTTGATGTCCTCAGCCATGGCCGAATGAGCCATGCCGCCCGCCAGAAGCGCGAAAGCCGCACCGACGAAATAATTCCTAGCTCGCATCCCAACCTCCAGTTTTGAACTCTCTACGTGTTCTATCTCAAACCGTCTTCGCCCTTGACCTCGGCAACCGTCAGCCCGCCGACGCGCGGCAGCGGACGACCGCTGTCGGTGACGGCGACCGCCACCATGATCTCGTTGGCGCGCGGCGCATCGTTGATCTGCACCTCCATGCCATCGAAATGGCTGCGCACGAAGGCGGCGTCCTTGTGCCCGAGCGGAATGTCCAGCGTGGTGCCGGGACCGCTGCGCTTTTTCGAGGACGGGATCAGCGCGACGCCCTTGCTCAGCACCTTGCGCACCGGCGCGCCCATCTTCGGATGCAGAATGGCTGCGGCATGTTCGAGCTCGCCGTTCTCACCGACGGCCGCGGCCTTGCCGTAGCTCTGGGCCATCGAACCGTCGATGCCGAGCGCGGCAACCGCGCGCTTCGACAGCAACTCGCCGAGTTCCTCGCCGATCGCGATCAGCGGCGAGAGATCCTCGACATATTGTCCAGCAAAGGGGTTCTCGATCACCGCGATCGCCGCAGCGCGGCGCGTCGGCGGCGAGACCTGGCGGCCCATTTCCATCTGCGTCTCTTCGACGACAGTGACGATCTTGCGGATGATCGCGCTCATGACTGCTTCCCCGGTCTCTTCCCTGCTCAGGCATGAACCGCGTTCTCCAGTACCAGCGGGCGCGATTTCTGCCGTTCAATATCTTTCGGTCCGATGACAAGCATATCACCACAAAGCTGCAACACGGCACCCTCGATCAGTCCGCGATCGAACAATAGCCGTGCATGTTCCGCGCCAGATTCCAGCGCGGCCGCGATCTCGTCTTGCGACAATTCACCGACCGCGCGGGTGACAAAACGCGGGCCAAGATCGCTGTCGGGCTGAAGCTCGTTCGCCCGCTGCCTCGTGATGGCGGAATGACCGGGCAGATCGACGGCATTGGCGATGACGGTGGCCGCCGCGTCGGCCTGCGAGGCCGTTGCCGCCAGCACCGTCACGGCATCGGCAATGCCGAGCGAAAAACTGCGGCCGTGGCGGCCGCTGGTCGCGACGCCGCGCGTTCGGTCGTCCGAATCGATCCGTATCCTCCGCATCACGCCGTCGCGGTCCGGTCGATCCATCAGGCCGACTGAAAAATGCTCGGCTGCCCCGAGGTGCAGGGCGATGTCGCCGCCGTTGTTGACATAGGCCTGATCGAGCGTCGCGACGTGAAGCATGGCGCCGAGAATTTCCTCGGCTACGCTGCCAGCGACCGCGGCCATCGGCGTGATGAAGCGATCCCAGGCGTAGGGCGCGACGGCAGCAAACATGCGCCGAGCCACCGTGCCCTCCAGCGAAGACGCAGCCGGCAGTGCAGCCCGCCGCAGTTCCGTCAACTCCGCGCAAAGCTCATCGAGCAGGCCGGTGAAACGGCGCGCCGCCGCCTCATAGGCAGCCCGCACCTCGTCCGCACGTCCCCTCGCCTCGACGATCAGATCGATCGGTCCATCCTGCAAATGCAGCCGCCGGCCATCGGACAGCAACGCGATCTGCGGGAGCCTTCTCATGCCCGCGGCCCCGGGATCGGAGTCTGCCACGGCAACTGGCGGACGTCGTCGCCGCTCTGCACTTCGGAGAGCGGTTTGACATAGTCCATGTGTCCGCCGAGCGCAGCGTAATCGGTGAGCTTCATCGTGAACTCGATCGGCGCGACCAGCGCCGGTGTCGGAACATAGCCGAAAGCACCTGACGGCATCTGCGTCACATCGACCATGTAGGTGATGCCGCCGCCCGGCCAGACATAAACAGGAGCGCCGCCGCTGGTGACGCGCGTCAGCGCGTCCTTCACCGAACGTGTCAGCCGCACCGGATTGTCGGTGACCCCGGCGCGGAGCGAGCCGCCTGCACCAGCCATGAACAGCACCGTGCACAGCGCCGGCTCGCAATTCTCCTGGATGCGCTCGACCGAGAACTTCAGATCATCAGGCATCTCGGTCTCGACCGGCTTCAAGGTCTCGTCGAGCACATAGTAGGACGAATGCTCGCCAGTCGTGGAGACCATCAACATCGAGAGACCCGCCTTGGCTTCCTTCGGATCGAAGGGACCGAGAATTGACAACGGATCGGAGATGTTGGTGCCGCCCCAGCCCGTGCCGGGATCAGCGACCTGAAAATAGCGGCCAGGCGTCGATCGCCGCCCCTTCATCTTGATGCCGGTGTCGGCGATGTCGAGCAGCTTGCCGGCCTGGTGCTCGCTGAGCACGCCGGTGATGTGGTCGTCGACCACGACGACTTCATCCACCTTGCCGAGCCATTGCTTGGCGAACATGCCGATCGTCGCCGAGCCGCAGCCGACGCGCATGCGTTCTTCCTTCATGCCGTTGACGATCGGCGGCTGGCCGGCCTGCACCACGACGCTCGCGCCACCGTCGATGGTCAGCTCCACCGCCTTGCAATTGGCGAGGTCCATCAACGTGTCGCAGGTGACGCGGCCCTCCTTCTTGGAGCCGCCGGTGAGATGATGCACGCCGCCGAGCGACAGCATCTGCGAGCCGTATTCGCTGGTCGTGACGTGGCCGACCGCCTCGCCTTGTGCGCGCACGGTCGCGGTCTCCGGTCCGAGATAGCGATCGGTGTCGATCTTCACCTTGATGCCGCAATAGGAGAAGATGCCCTCGGTGACTACTGTCACCATGTCGACGCCGTCGACCTCCGCGGAGACGATGAACGGCGCCGGCTTGTAGTCGGGATATGTCGTGCCCGCGCCGATCGCCGTCACGAAGGTCGAGGGCTCGTGGACGATCTTGCCGTCCCAGTCCTCGGTGCGGCTGAACGGGACGAGCTTGCCGCCATGCGAGACCGTGCGCTCCAGGATCACATGCGGATCGACGCGAACGAGCTTGCCGTCGTGGTTTGCGTAGCGATCGCAGGCGCCCGCGGCGCCCGGCTTGATGTAGCACATCACCGGACAGGCATCGCAGCGGATCTTGTCGATGGCAGCGCTCGTCGTTTCCATCACCATGTCAAAAGCCAGCGGGCACCGCGGTTATCATTCGTATACGAACGATGGTGCGCGCGCTCCCGAAAGCTGTCAAGCGGCGGTGCAGCGCAAAAGATGCGCCTGCCGCATAAAACCTCATTTGCCTATCCGCCCTGTCCACAAAGCGGGCAATCGCGCTGCACCGCGGCATGCCGACTTGCACGTTTGTGTACAAACGGTATCGTCGCGACTTAGAATTTTTGAGATTGCAGAGTTTTGGGAACGAGGATGACGCTGACACCGATCCGCCTCACCGTGAACGGCAGGATCCACGACGTGACAGCTGCGCCGCAAACGCCGCTGCTTTACGTGCTGCGCAACGATCTCGGGCTCAACGGTCCGAAATACGGCTGTGGCCTGGGCGAATGCGGCACCTGCACTGTCCTGATCGACGGCGCGGCCGCACGCTCCTGTGTGATTCCGATCGGCGGTTGCGCCGGCCGCGACATCGTGACGCTCGAAGGCCTCGGCACGCGCGACAAGCCCGACGTGGTGCAGCAGGCATTTATCGACGAGCAGGCGGCGCAGTGCGGCTACTGCCTCAACGGCATGATCATGACCACCAAGGCGCTGCTCGCGATCAATCCGCAGCCGAGCGAGCAGGAGGCGCTTGCGGCGCTGCGCTACAATCTCTGCCGCTGCGGCACGCATGTCGAAATCCTGCGTGCCGTGATGCGCGCTTCGGGCCAGCTCGCCGAGGCCGGTGATTGATGGCCTCGCCCCTCTCGAACGGAGCTGAACGGCAACCAGGGTCTCTCGTCGTCGTCCACACGGTGGACGAGGTGACATCCGAAACTTTCGTCCGGATCACCGCCGACGGTTCGGTTACGGCCTATAACGGCCATGTCGATCTCGGCACCGGCATCCGCACCGCGCTCGGCCAGATCGTCGCCGAAGAGTTGGACGTGTCTTTTGCCCGCGTCGTCGTGGTGCTCGGCGATACCGCATTGGTTCCGAATCAGGGCGCGACGATCGCCAGCGAAACCATCCAGATCACCGCCGTGCCCCTGCGCAAGGCCGCCGCTCAAGCCCGCCATTTCCTGATCGCGCGCGCGGCCGAGCGACTGGAGCTGCCGGCCACGGATCTCAGGATAGAGGACGGCCTCGTCCGCGGGCACGACAACCGCAGCGTCAGCTATGGCGAGTTGATCGGCGACGAGACGATCCGCCTCGAGCTGAGCGAAGACATCGCGGTGAAGCCCGTCGGCGACTACGCCATCGTCGGCCAGTCGATGCCGCGCGTCGACCTGCCGGCCAAGGCCACGGGCGAACTGACCTTCGTGCACGATATCCGCGTGCCCGGAATGCTGCACGGCCGCGTGGTGCGTCCCCCTTATGCCGGCGTCGATGCCGGACCGTTCGTCGGCACCAGCCTGATCTCGGTCGACCGGTCGTCGGTGCACGACATCCCCGGCCTCATCGCCGTCGTGCACATCGGCGATTTCGTCGGCGTGGTCGCCGAACGCGAGGAACATGCGATCCGCGCTGCGGAGCAGCTCGCGGTGAGTTGGCGGCCGACGCCTGCACTCACCGACCTCGCCGATGTCGAGACCGCGCTGCGCGCCAATCCCTCGACGCCGCGCACGCTGATCGACAAGGGCGACGTCGACGCCGCAATCGCCGGCGCGGCCAGGCCGATGCAGCGCACTTACGTCTGGCCGTACCAGATGCACGCGTCGATCGGCCCATCCTGCGCAGTTGCCGATTTCAGGGACGGCAATATCCGCGTCTGGTCGGGCACGCAGAATCCACATTTGCTGCGTGGCGATCTCGCGCTGCTGATCGAGCGTCCCGAGAGCGAGATCGAGGTCATCCGGCTGGAGGCTGCCGGATGCTACGGCCGCAACTGCGCCGATGACGTCACCGCAGATGCGCTGCTGCTCTCACGCGCCGTTGGCCGGCCCGTCCGCGTGCAGCTGACGCGCGAGCAGGAGCACGCCTGGGAGCCAAAGGGCACCGCGCAGCTCATCGACGTCAATGGCGGCCTCGACGCCGACGGCGGCATCGCCGCTTACGATCTCGCCACGCGCTATCCGTCGAACGCAGCCCCGACGCTGGCGCTTTTGCTCACCGGTCGCGTCTCATCCGAACCCGCGGTGCTGCAGATGGGCGACCGCACCGCGATCCCGCCATATGACTACGACAACATGCGCGTTGTCGCGCATGACATGGCGCCGATCGTGCGCGCGTCCTGGTTTCGCGGCGTCTCGGCGCTGCCAAACACCTTTGCGCATGAATCCTACATCGACGAGGCCGCAACCGAGGCCGGTGTCGACCCCATCGAATACCGCCTGCGCTATCTCAAGGACCAGCGCGCGGTCGATCTCGTCAACGCGATCGCCGAGCGCGCGGGCTGGGCGCCGCGGCCGGCCCGCGAGGAAAGAGACGGCGAGATCGTGCACGGTCGCGGCTTTGCGTACGCGCTCTACGTCCACAGCAAGTTTCCCGGCTATGGCGCGGCGTGGTCGGCCTGGGTCGCGGACGTCGCGGTCAACAAGACCACCGGAGACGTCAGCGTCACCCGCGTGGTCGCCGGGCAGGATTCCGGCCTGATGATCAATCCGGACGGCGTGCGCCACCAGATCCACGGCAACGTCATCCAGTCCACCAGCCGCGCACTGATGGAGGAGGTCTCGTTCGAGCGCGGCGCGGTGGCGGCGCGGGAATGGGGCGCCTATCCGATCATCCCTTTCCCCGACGTGCCCAAGATCGACGTCCTGATGCTGCCGCGGCCGGACCAGCCACCACTCGGCGTCGGAGAGTCCGCGTCGGTGCCGAGCGCGGCTGCGATTGCCAATGCGATCTTCGATGCCACCGGCGTGCGCTTTCGCGAGCCGCCATTCACACCAGAGCGTATTCTGAGGGGACTGCACGGCGAAACATCGCCTGAGACGCAAGCCCTGCCCGCACCGGCTGCGGCGCCACCGTCGCGCATCTGGGAAAACCCCTTCGTCCGGCGCGCCGGCATCGTCACGACCATTGCGGCCGTCTGCACCGCTGCGATCGGCATTGGTGCAGCTCTCATGCCCGGCCGCGCCATCGCACCGATCGCCCGCCCTGATGCGTCGGTCTATTCCGCCGCGACCATCGCCCGCGGCCAGCAGCTTGCCGCGCTCGGCAATTGCGCCGAGTGCCACACCAGCCTCACCGGCGCGCTCAACGCCGGCGGCCGCGCGCTGGAGACGCCGTTCGGGACGATCTACAGCACCAACATCACGCCCGATGTCGAGACCGGCATCGGCGCCTGGTCCTATCCCGCCTTCGAGCGCGCGATGCGCGACGGGCTGCATCGCGACGGGCGGCAGCTTTATCCCGCATTCCCTTACACGCATTTTGCGAAAACCAGCGACGCAGATATGCAGGCGCTCTACGCCTACCTGATGGCGCAGCCTGCGGTGCGGACGACTGCGCCGGCGAATGCGCTCGCCTTCCCGTTCAATCTGCGCCCGTTGCTCGCCGGCTGGAATGCGCTGTTCCACGACACGAAAGAGTTCAAGCCCGATCCCGCCAAATCCGAAACCTGGAATCGCGGCGCCTATCTCGTCGAGAGCCTCGGCCATTGCAGCGCCTGCCATTCGCCGCGCAATGCGCTCGGCGCCGAGCAGCGTAACGCCTATCTCGCCGGCGGCTTTGCCGAGGGCTGGGAGGCGCCGCCACTGACCTCGCTCTCGCACGCGCCGATCCCGTGGAGCGAGGATGAGTTGTTCACCTACTTGCGCACCGGCCATTCGCGCTATCACGGCGTCGCGGCCGGTCCGATGGCGCCGATCGTGAGGGATCTCAAGGCCCTGCCCGATCATGATATCCGCGCAATGGCAGTGTATCTCAATTCGTTCAACGCCACGGCGACCGAGACACCGGACGCGCTTGCGGCACGTCTCGAAAGCGCAACGCAAGTCGCCACCGCCGCCTCCACCGGCGCACGCCTCTACCAGGGCGCCTGCGCCGTCTGCCACGAGGTCGGCGGCCTGCCGCTGTTCGGCAGCCGACCCTCGCTCGCGCTCAACAGCAATCTGCACAGCGCAAAAGCGGACAATCTCGTGCAGGTGATCCTGCACGGCATTGCCGATCCGGTGTCGAGCGATCTCGGCTACATGCCGGCGTTCAAGAACAGCATGAGCGACGCGCAAGTCGAGGAGCTCGTCACCTTCCTGCGCCAGCAATTCGCGCCCGACAAGCCGGCATGGACCGGTGTGCGCGAGGCGATCGCGCGCGTGCGAGCGGCCGCGCACTAAATCAAGCGTGCTTCTTCGCCTCCACCGGCGGCGTGCCGTGGGTGTGGAAGGACTCGATGGTCTTCAACCCCCAGGCCTGGCCCTTCTTGCGCTCCTCTTCGGTCCACACGATCGGCTTCCAGTCGGGTGCGAGGATGAGGCGCGCACCGGCATTGGCGACCTCGACGCGGTTGCCGCCGGGCTCGTAGACATAGAGGAAGAAGGTCTGCTGGATCGCGTGCTTATGCGGGCCGGTCTCGATGTGCACCCCGTTCTCCAGGAAAATATCGGCAGCGCGAAGAATCTCCTCGCGGCTGTCGAGCGCGTAGGTGACGTGGTGGAAGCGGCCGGGCGTGCCTGAGTGGTCGAGCGAATAGGCAAAATCGTAGCTCTTGTTCGACATCGTCAGCCACATCGCGGCTTCCCGCCCGTCATTGAGCACGATCTGCTCGGTGAGGCGGCAGCCGAGGTAATTCTCGAAGAACTCGCGGTTGGCCTTGATATCGACGGCGAGGCAGTTGAGATGGTCGAGACGGCGGACATTGACGCCGCGCGCGGGAAAGCGCTGCGCCTGATTCTTCAGCGCAGGTTTTAGTTCCGGCGGCGCTTGATACCATTCGGTCTCGTAGTAGAGTTCGACGATGTGACCGTCGGGATCGCGGCAGCGGAAGGTCGGCCCCTGCCCCATGTCGCCGTCGATCCATCCGATGTCGAAGCCGGAGCCCTTGAGCGCAGCGACGCGCCGCTCCAGCGCCTGCTGGCTGCGCGCGCGCAGCGCCATGTGCTCCATGCCCGATGTCTTCGAAGCCGTGAGCTTGAGCGAATAGCGCTCGTAGTCGTCCCAGCCGCGCAAGTAGACGGAGTCGCCCTTCTGTCCGCTTACCGTCATGCCCATGACGTCGACGAAGAATTTCAGGCTCTCGTCCGGCTTCGGCGTCAGCAGTTCCATGTGACCGAGATGGGCGAGATCGAGGATCGGTTCGGGCTGCATGGTCTCCTCCAGGGCGTGGCTGCGATCTGCCGGACCGGGTCGCGCATTCGGATGCAGACCTGCAACTGCCTGATACATCCGGGCCAGCACCGACCGCGGGCTTTATTTGTACTAATGTACAAATGATTAGGTCCCGTCAACAAATCAACGTGTGCAGCTCCGTGCAGCCTGGTGCGCACCTCCGTGACCAGCCGTCCTCCGAACGGCCGACGGAGTGCCCGGATGGTAAAATCTTCCTTAATTGAACTTCAGTTCAAGGGCCTCGAAAAGCAGCATTTTCCGGCTGATTCCGCTGACAAGTATGCATTCAGAACAAACCTATCGTCCGAATTGTCGCAGATTTAAGAAAACGCCTGCACCTGCTGCTTAACCGTTTGTGCAGCCCCGCCTCTCATAGTCGGGGTTAAACTCCTCGCTCATGCCAGGTTCATTCATCGTGACATCCTTTGGACGCGTGATTTCGGTTCGCGGGTCGCTCGCCCGGGTCGGACTTCTGGCGGAAAGCCAGATGCCGGTCTCGGAGGTCCGGGCCACCGTCGGCCGCTTCGTCAGCATCCGCTGCGCCAGCTCGGTCATCGTCGCCATGATCACCGAGGTGTCGTGCGAGAACCTCTCGAACGCCGACTACATCGCCATCGCGTCCGTCGACCTGCTCGGCGAAATCCTCAATGCCGCCGACAAGGCCAAATTCCAGCGTGGCGTCACCAATTATCCGACCATCGGCGATCCCGTCGACCTGATCACCAGCCAGGAGCTGCGCACGATCTACGCGCCGACCGGGTCGGACCAGATCAACGTCGGTTTCCTGCAGCAGGACCGCTCCGTCGTCGCTTATGTCGACGTCGAGGAGATGCTGTCCAAGCATTTTGCGGTGCTCGGATCGACCGGCGTCGGCAAATCCACCGGCGTGTCGCTGCTGCTCAACGAGATCCTCAAGGCGCGTCCGAATCTGCGCATCTTCCTGCTCGACGTGCACAACGAATATGGCCGCTGCTTCGGCGACCGCGCGCTGGTGCTCAACCCCCGGAACCTGAAGCTGCCGTTCTGGCTGTTCAATTTCGAGGAAATCGTCGACGTCTTGTTCGGCGGCCGTGCCGGCGTGCCCGAGGAGCTCGACGTCCTCGCCGAGGTGATCCCGATCGCCAAGGGCATCTACACCCAGTACCAGAACACCGACCGCCTCGGCCTGAAGCGTGTCGACCCAAAGCAGATCGGTTTCACCGTCGATACGCCGGTGCCCTACCGCCTGGTCGACCTGATCTCGCTGATCGACGATCGCATGGGCAAGCTCGAAAATCGCTCCTCGCGCATCATCTATCACAAGCTGATCTCGCGCATCGAGGCGGTGCGCAACGACCCGCGCTACGCCTTCATGTTCGACAACGCCAATGTCGGCGGCGACACCATGGCAGAGGTGATCAGCCATCTGTTCCGTCTGCCTGCCAACGGCAAGCCGATGACGGTGATGCAGCTCGCCGGCTTTCCCGCCGAGGTCATCGATTCCGTCGTCTCGGTGCTGTGCCGCATGGCCTTCGATTTCGGCCTGTGGAGCGATGGCGTCTCGCCGATGCTGTTCGTCTGTGAGGAAGCCCACCGCTACGCCTCTGCCGACCGCAATGTCGGCTTCGGGCCGACCCGCAAGGCGGTCTCGCGCATCGCCAAGGAAGGCCGCAAATACGGCGTCTATCTCGGCCTCATCACCCAGCGCCCTGCCGAGCTCGACGCGACCATCATCTCCCAGTGCAACACGCTGTTCACGATGCGTCTTGCCAACGAGCGCGACCAGGCGCTGCTGCGTGCCGCGGTGTCGGATGCGGCCGCGAATTTGCTGTCCTTCGTGCCCTCGCTCGGCACCCGCGAGGTGCTGGCATTCGGCGAAGGCGTCGCGCTGCCGACGCGCCTTCGCTTCAAGGAGGTGCCGCCGCATCAATTGCCGCGCGGCGAAGCCACCATCAGCAGCGTGCCGTCCGTCACCTCGGGGCACGACATGCATTTCGTCGGTGCGGTGCTCGAGCCGCTGGCGCGGCGCCACTTCGCAGCGCGACGTGCCGAACGATCCGGTGTTCTCTGCTCCGCCGGCCAAGACGCTCGCCCCCGCCGAAGCACCGATGCTTCAACCGTCGATGGGGCTCGATCCGGACCGCTTCTCGCTCCTGAAGAAGCCGCTGCGGTAAAATCCTTTCGTGTCCCGGACGCCCGCAGCGTGCAACGCTGCTGCGCAGAGCCGGGGCACGGGAGCCGCGCGTTGAGCAGGCCGTCCGCATCGACTATGGTTGCCGGCCCCAAGCCGGAATCATGCCCATGACAAAGCCCACAGCTCCACGCTTCCCCGCACCCGCCCTCAACACGCTTCCCGACGACATCCGCACGCGCCTGCTCGCCGTACAGGACAAGAGCGGCTTCGTGCCGAACGTGTTCCTGACGCTGGCCTATCGGCCCGACGAATTTCGCGCCTTCTTTGCCTATCACGACGCGCTGATGGAGAAGGACGGGGGACTCACCAAGGCCGAGCGCGAGATGATCGTGGTGGCGACTTCGGCCGCCAACCAGTGCCAGTATTGCGTGATCGCGCACGGCGCGATCCTGCGCATCCGCGCCAAGAATCCGCTGATCGCCGACCAGGTCGCGGTGAACTACCGCAAGGCCGACATCACGCCGCGGCAGAAGGCGATGCTGGACTTCGCGATGAAGGTCTCGGCCGATGCCCAGCGGATCTCCGATGAGGATTTCGCCGCGCTCGCACCCCACGGCTTCAGCGACGACGACATCTGGGACATCGCCGCGATCTCCGCCTTCTTCGCGCTGTCGAACCGGCTGGCAAACTTCGCCGGGATGCGGCCGAACGAGGAGTTCTATCTGATGGGACGCCTGCCGAAGAAATAGCTGAGAAGAAAAAGCTGAGAAGCAGGATTCAATCGGCCGATGCTAGAATCGGAGCCGCTGCCCCCACAGCGGCTTCAGCAGCTCGAGCACCGTCAGCACCAGCAATCCCGCGCCGAGCGTGACCATCAGATCGTCGACGTGCAAGGGACCGAAGCGGAACAGGCTGGACGCCGGGGGCCACAGCAGCGCCGTGGCGAGAACGAGCGCGACCGCCACGAAGATCAAGGCCAACGCCGGATTTGGACGGAAGAATGCGGACACGAGCGACGCGCTGAAGGACCGGTTGACCAGGACCAGGGCCAGGATACAGACGACGAGGGAGACAAACGCGAGCGCCCTCGCCTCGTCGGACGCGAGGCCGGAGCGAAGCGCGCCGACGAATATGGCGGCGGTTGCGGCAAATGCCAGGGCGCCCTGAAGCACGCTCCAGCCGATCAGGGGCCACGAGAACAATTCGGAATCGGCCCGCCGCGGCGGACGCGTCATCGCATCGTGTTCGTCCCGCTCCGCCTCGAACACGAGCGCACACACGGGGTCGATGATCAGCTCCAGAAACGCGATGTGCACCGGACTGAAGATCAACGGCAGCCCGAACACCAGAGGCAACAGCGCAAGGCCCGCGATCGGAACATGGACGGCAAAGATGAAGGCCATCGCCTTTCGCAGATTGTCGTAGATGCGCCGGCCCAGGCGAATAGCCGCTACGATCGAACCGAAATCGTCGTCGAGCAGAACGATCGACGATGCCTCACGGGCGACGTCGGTCCCGCGCCCTCCCATCGCAATACCGATATGGGCGGCCTTGAGCGACGGAGCGTCGTTGACGCCGTCGCCGGTCATCGCGACGATCTCGCCGTTGCGCTTCATCGCCTGGACGATGCGCAATTTCTGCTCCGGCAAGACCCGGGCGAATACATCCGCATGCCTGACACGGTCGGCGAGCTCCGGATCGTTCGCCAGCTTGAGCTGGTCGCCGGTCACGACGTCGCGGGCGTCGAGTCCGGCCTGGTTTGCGATGGCAACGGCCGTTGCCGGATAGTCGCCCGTGATCATGACGATGCGGATCCCCGCCGCGCGGCATTCGCGAACCGCCTCGGAGACCTCTGGACGGAGCGGATCGGCCAGCCCGACAAGACCGACGAAGCGATAGGCGAAATCCGTCTGGGACGATGGAAGCTGCGTGCCATTGCCAGCCGCTACGGCGACTCCCAACACGCGCAGCCCATCCCTGGCCATCGCTCCAACCGCATCTCGCACCGCCTCCTGGTCGGCATCGCTCAGCCGGCACAGCCGTGCGATCGCCTCGGGGGCGCCCTTGGCGCAGACGACGAGGTCGGCTCCGCCGGGGGTACGCCAGACCTGAGACATGGCCAGCAGCTCGGGACGCAGACCGTAGGTCCGCACCAGGGTCCGGGGACCGCCCAGCGCATCGCCCTCCCGCAAGGCATCCCGCGCGAAGGCGTGCAGGGCCTTCTCCATCGGATCGAACGGCTCGGGCGAGCTCGCCAGGGCGCCGCAGCGCGCCAGCTCGACGAATTCGGGGCCGGCACGATCTTGTCCGGCCGTCGCCGGACGCATCGATACCCCATTGAGCAGCCACAGCTCAGCGACGGACATCTGGTTCTGCGTCAGCGTCCCGGTCTTGTCGGTGCACAGCACGGTCGCAGAACCGAGGACCTCGATGGCGGCGGCGCGGCGCGTCAGGACGCGGGCCTGCGAGATCCGCCATGCCCCCATCGCCATGAACACCGTGAGCACGACGCTGAATTCTTCCGGCAGCATGGACATGCCGATTGCGATGCCTGCGAGCAGCGCCTGCAGCCAATCCCCGCGCAGGGTGCCGTAAAGCGCGACGGCCGCCAGGCTGATCACCGCGCCGCCGAGAAAGCAGAGCCGCACCAGTCGCGCCGTCTGTTGCCGGAGCCGCGGCGGCTCCGCCTGCAGACCGCGCAGCGACAGCCCGATCTTCCCGATCTCGCTACGGGGGCCGGTGGCCTCGACCCGCGCCAGCCCCTCACCGCGCACCACCATCGAACCGGAATACACGAAGGGCTGATCCTCGCCGCCGGGCCGGTGATCGACTGATGCCGCCTTGTCCGCGACCTGCTTGCGAACGGGTACCGACTCTCCGGTCAGCAGGGACTCGTCAATTTGCAGATCGCGCGCGTCCACCAGTCTGGCGTCGGCGGGAATCCGGTCACCTTCGCCGAGAACGACGAGATCGCCGCGGACGACCTCGCGGCCTGGAATCCGGCGGCGCGCGCCGTCCCGTATGACGAGCGCGCGCGGGCTGGTCAGGTCCCGCAAGGCCTCCAGCACGCGCTCGGTCCGGCTCTCCTGCACCACCGTGATCACGATGGACATTGCACCGAATGTCAGCAGGATGATGGCTTCCTTGAGATCGCCGAGCGCGAGGTAGACCAGTCCGCCACCGAGGAGCAGCGCCAGCATCGGTTCGCGCAGCACCTCGAGCACGATGCGCATGGGGCTGCGCCGGTCGGGTCGAGGCAATTCGTTGTAACCGTCGTCCGCGAGCCGCGCCCGAACCTCGGTCTCGCTCAGTCCGGCCGGGCTTCCGCGCTCCGTGCCGCTCACGTCTTCCGCCGCAGGCTCCAGAGGCTCCCGGCGAGCAGGACCGCGGTCACGAGCAGGATGGCGACGAAGGTCTGGATGATGGTGAAGTTCAGCGCATCTCGCGCGACGAACAGCGCGGTGACGGCTCCGGCAAGGACAAACAGAAGGCGAAAAATCAAACTCATCGTCACGTCTCCAGGTCGGCATGATGCACCCACCTGGCGCTTCGACATCAAACGCTGTTCGGCATCATGCCGGCGGACCTTAGCGGCCTGTACCGGCGTCGATTTGCGATACGTCAAGCCGGCCTGTGCCGTGGGGGCCGCAGGCACGGCATGCCCTACGCCTCCTCGACCTCGAGCGTGATCGAGACTTTCAGGCACGGAGTGCCGTCCTCGCGGACATCGACCACGACGCGGTGCGCGCTCCCGGCGACGAAGACGTCACGCGCGATCGCGGCTCCCGTCAGCACGGCCTCCTTGCGCGCATCCCCGGCATTCGCGAGTTCGTGCCCATCGTCGTCCGCGATCAGGCGGCCGTTCTCTCGAATATCGAAATGGAATCGCGGCATCGGGCGCCCTCAAAGCGTTGGCGACTGATGCAGGTAACGGCCGTCGAAATCCGCCAGTTCCAAAAATTTCCGCTCGTCCAGCACGGTCACCCGGCCTCTCTGCAGCTCGACGATGCCCTCCTGGCGCAATTGCTTGATGACGCGGTTGGCGTGGACGGCGGTGATCCCCAGCGCTTCGCCGATCTGCTCCTGGGTCAGCGGCATCTCGAAATCGTTGCCATCCACGCGCCCGATGATTCTCAGCCGTTCGCGAAGTTCGATCATGACGTGGGCCAGCCGCGCGGGCGCGGCGCGCTGGCCGACATTAACGATCCATTCGCGGAACATCGCGGCATCGATCAACGTATCCCGCCAGAACATTTCCGCGACAGTCGGCCGTCGGCGATGCAGCTTCTGCAGCGTCTCGTGGCTGATGAAGCCGAGAGTCGATTGTGTCAGCGTCGACAGATCATGGTCCATCACAGGCAGGAACAGGCTCATTAAATCCGGTATCTCGCCGGGAATATGGATCGAGAGGATCTGCCGCTTACCGCTCGCGATCGTCTTGGAGCGCACGCAGAAGCCGTCAGCGATCAGGCAACAATTGGTCGCCCGCTCGCCATCGCGTACGACCGGCGTTTCCGCCGGATACTGCCGGACCGAGATGGGAAGGGCCTCGATCTGCCGGATGTCTTCCTCCGCAATCGAGGAGGAGATGCGCAGGCGCCTGATGAGCGCCGCGCGGATCGGATCGCTGGGCACGCGGGGAGCTCCGGTTGGTTTGAGGGCGCAAAGCCGCGCTCGCAGTCAAAAACCCGCGATCCACTCACCCGGTTCCAACAAAAGTTAAGGACGCAGCTCGCGTCCGCATGATTGGTTTGCGCCGGAGAGGCCAAGCCATGACCAAGAAACGCAACCGCACACGACCGACCCTGACACTGCAGGAGCGCCTGAACAAGTTCACACAGGAAGCCCGCGCCGCCGCCAGGAACCTTCCAGCCGGTTCCGAGCGCCACACGTTGCTGCAGAAGGCACGCGACGGCGAAGCCGCTGCGGAAATGGAACGCCTGCTGTCCGCACCCGGCCTGCAACCCCCGAAGTAAGCCGCGTTGCCTTCCGCCGTGACTCGCTAAGCCGCTAGCGCTTCGCCATCAACTCGAGCGCCGGCGCGAAGCGCTCGGAAAACGTCAATGTCTTGGCGTGGTGAACCGCGGCAAACGATGCCGATATCCCTGCTGAAGCGACCGCGAGCAAGGCAATGATGAAAACCAGACGGCGCATTTTGGCCTCCTGTGTGAGCTCGACTACCCCACACAGATGGGGCCGCTCTGTTTCAGGACGGCTTCATGGGCGCCGAAAATGATGTTGCTCAAGAGGCTGTGATGAGGCCCGGTTTGCGGGCCGCCTGCCGTCCTGATGGGTGCGCTCCCGCCTAATCGTCCGACGCCGGGCCACACCAGCCGGGCAGGTAGATCGCATCCTTGCTCTTGGCTGCGGACAAGGCCTTCTCGAGGGCCTTGTCGAAATTGGCGTCCACCTCCTTGCGCAACAGTTTCCGGCGCAGATAGTCGGCCCACAGGAATTCGGAGAACGGCGTGGTGTCCTTGGCGAAACCGCCCATGCGGCGGAGTTCGCCGGCGAGGCTGCGGAAGGGGTCGTCCTTCAGATCGACGACCGATTTCGGCAGATCGCGGAAGGGCCGCCGTTCGCCCTTGGCGTCGTAGGGATAGACCCAGCGCTTGTTGTCCATCACGCCCCAGAAGGCCTCCCGCTCGACCATCCTGAGATCGCCAACCACGGTCACCAGCACCTCCTTGACGCCCTCGTCGTGCAGGGCGCGGCCAAGATGATGATGATCGATCACGTAATAGCGCTGGTCCGGCCCGTAGACGACGGGAATCATGTGGCTGCCGAGCAGCTCGGATTGCTTTTTCTTGCCGTGCTCGCGCCAGCGCTTGCGCTTCTCCTTGACCTCGCGCATGCCGACCGTCATCTGCGTCGGCCGCAGCGACAGGATCGGCACCGGATGCACTCTTGGCTCGCGCGCGTTGCTGGTCATGGTCGAGGCCCCTCACAGGATTGCAGCCGGTGGTCCAGGTTTCCCGACTATGCCATGGGGCCGGCGGCGACAAAATGCGTTCGGCCCCGGCACGGAGATCACAAGCCGATGCTCATGGGCGGGACGGCGTGTGCTTCGGACTGTTGCTGCAGCGCAACCCGCACGTGCCGGACACCAGGATGACGCCCGCCGCCACGATCGTTCGCTACGCCCCAGGACATCCCATGAAAGATAGTGCAAAGGCGCAATGAACGTGCGCGTTGAGAAGATTTTCTGCAACGCGTTCGTCCCGTATGCTATCTAAAAATCGCTGCTTCGGAGTGATCCTTGCACCATGAAAACCCAGCGGCCCATCAGCTCGGATGACGAGCACCGGGTGCTCCAGTTCAGGCCGCGCACCTCGCCTTCTCCGGCCACCCACCGGGGCGACGGTACCGTGCAGCCGCTCCGCGCCGCCCCCGAACCGCTCGACCTGTCGCGCTACGAGCAGCCTCGCCCCGAGCCGGACGATTTCCGCCACCGTATGCTTGCGAATATCGCTGCACTCGCCTTCACCATCGCGCTGACAGCGGTCGGAATCTGGCTCGCGGTCAGCATCGCCGACCTCAGGCGGACCCAGGATTGCGTGCTGATGGGCCGCCGGGATTGCGCCAAGATCGTCACGCCGCAGATCTAGTCACGGCCTGCCAGCTTGGCCCGCGAGCCGAAAGGACGCCGGCGCGCATCCCCAGCCCTGTCCCCGCCCCTGCCCGGCTCCATTGAACTCAGGGCGGCGCTCCGTTATACGGGCACTCAACCCGGCCAGAGGGGGTTTGAGGGCGTCATCAGGGGCGCGATGCCCACCCACCATGCCACTCTGGAACATCTGACAATATCCGCAATATATCAAAGGCTTAGTGATGTCATCCACATTCGATCAGGTCGCTACGATCATCGCTGAAACCTGCGACATCCCCCGCGACACGATCACGCCGGATAGCCACGCCATCGATGACCTCGGCATCGACAGCCTCGATTTCCTGGACATCGCGTTTGCGATCGACAAGCAGTTCGGCATCAAGCTGCCGCTGGAAAAGTGGACCCAGGAGGTCAACGACGGCAAGGCGACCACCGAGCAGTATTTCGTGCTGAAGAACCTGTGCGCGCGCATCGACGAACTGGTTGCCGCCAAGGGCGCAAGCGCCTGATCGGGCGGTCATGCAACTCGAATATTTTCACATGATCGATCGCATCGTCGACCTCAAGGTCGACGAGAAGACGATCGTCGTCGAAGCCTTGGTCCCGCAGGAAAGCACCGTCTTCGAGGGACACTTCCCGGGCTATCCCCTGATGCCCGGCGTGCTCCTGATCGAATCGATGGCGCAGGCCTCGGGCTTTCTCCTGCTTGGCGTGCTCAAGTTCGAGCGCATGCCGATCCTCGCTGCCGTGAAGGAAGCCAAGGTGCGCGGCTCGGTGTTTCCGGGCGAGATGATGACCCTCGAGGCAAGCGTGGCCCATGAGGGCTCGGGTTATGCCATGACCGAAGCCAAGATCAGGGTCGGCGGCAAGCTGCGCGCGAATTCATCGCTGACCTTCACGCTGATCCCCTTCCCCAATGCGGATATGCGCGGGTACATGACGAAAGTCGCCGAGCGAGTCGGCTTTCCGCAACAGGCCGTATCGCCATGACCGACACCCCTTCGAAGTCCGGCCAGACGGAAGTCTGGATCACCGGCATTGGACTTGCGACCTCGCTCGGCGAGGGCCTGGACGCCAACTGGACCGCGCTCCAGGAGAAGCGCATCAATGTCGACGAGAAGGGCTTTGCGCCCTACATCGTGCACCCCTTGATGCCTGTTTCCTTCGACAGCCAGATCCCGAAAAGGGCGACCAGCGCCAGATGGAAGCCTGGCAGCGGATCGGCACCTATGCCGCCGGCCTTGCGCTCGACTCCGCCGGCATCAAGGGCAACAAGGACATTCTGTCGAAGATCGACATGGTGGTCGCCGCCGGCGGCGGCGAGCGCGATCTCAACGTCGACACCGGCGTGCTCACGGCCGAGGCCAAGGGTGCGAACGCGCCCGGTTTCCTGAACGAGCGGCTGATGAGCGATCTCAGGCCGACGTTGTTCCTGGCCCAACTCTCCAACCTGCTCGCCGGTAACATCGCCATCGTGCACGGTCTCGGCGGCACCTCGCGCACCTTCATGGGCGAGGAAGTCGCGGGCGCCGATGCCGCCCGCATCGCGCTGGCGCGCATCGCCTCGGGCGAGAGCGACATCGCGCTGATCGGCGGCTCGCATAACGGCGAGCGCAAGGACCTCATGGTCCTCTACGAATTCGGCGACTTCAACCTGAAGGACAAGTTCGCCCCCGTCTGGGCGCGCAAGGATCACGCCGGCTTCGCGCTCGGCTCGGCTGGCGCCTTCCTGGTGCTGGAATCTAAGGCGCACGCCGAGGCACGCGGCGCCAAACCGTTCGCAAAACTGTCGAGCGTCGTCGCTGACCTCGCCCGGCGCAAGCAGCCCGGCGACATGGCGGCAACGCTGGAGAAGCTTTGGGCCAAGCTGCCCAGGCGTGAGGGCAAGGGCGCGATCATCACCGGAGCGACCGGCGCGGAGCCGGCGACGTCGGAAGAGCGTGGCTTCCTCAAGAGCCATGCCGAATTCCCGGTGCGCTCGACCGGTACGATGTTCGGCCACACCATGGAAACGCAATTCCCGCTTGGGCTCGCACTCGCCGCCCTGTCGATCTCCCGTGGCGCGCTGTTCCCGCCGAACGATTCCACGGGACTTGAGATTGAAATGCAGGGGGCACCCACCCAGATTGTGGTGGTGGGAGCCGGACACTGGCGCGGCGAAGGCATGGCGCTGGTCGAGGCGATCGGCTGAGGCGTGGCGCGCTTCGGCTGATGATGTTTGAGCATGATCCTTCGGAAAACCGCGTCACACTTTTCCGGGATCATGCTGTAGCTCTTATCGGGGGATCGACATGACTGCACCACGCGACAAACTCGGGCGTCCCGTCGTCGTCGTCACCGGCATGGGCATCATGACTTCGCTCGGCGCCGGCAAGGCCGACAATTGGGCGAAGCTCGTCGCCGGCGAATCCGGCATCCGCACCATCACGCGCTTTCCGGTCGACGGCCTCAAGACCACGATGGCCGGCACCGTGGATTTCGTCAGCGTCGATCCGTTCTCCTCCACCGGCCTGTCCGAGCGGATGGCCGAGCTCGTGACGGAGGAAGCGCTCGAGCAGGCAGGCATCGGCGCCAAGGCCGATTTCCCGGGTCCGCTCTTCCTTGCGGTTGCGCCGGTCGAAGTCGAATGGCCGCAGCGCCGCGAACTCGGCCGCGCCGTCGGCTCGCCCGATTTCACCTATGACGATCTGCTGCGCATTTCCGGCGGCGGCAAGTACGCCGCCTATCACCACCGATTCATGTTCGGCTCGGTCGCGGCACACCTCGCCGAGACGTTCGGCACCAAGGGCTCGCCGATCTCGCTGTCGACGGCCTGCGCCTCGGGCGCGACCTCGATCCAGCTCGGCGTCGAGGCGATCCGCCGCGGCGAAACCGATGCCGCGCTGTGCGTCGCGACCGACGGCACCGTGAACCCGGAAGCGCTCGTGCGCTTCTCGCTGCTCTCGGCGCTGTCGACCCAGAACGATCCGCCGCAGGCGGCCTCCCGCCCCTTCTCCAAGAACCGCGACGGCTTCGTCATGGCCGAAGGTGCCGGCGCGCTGGTGCTCGAAAGCTATGAAGCCGCCACCGCGCGCGGCGCAAAGATCCTCGGCGTGATCGCCGGCTGCGGCGAACTCACCGATTCTTTCCACCGCACCCGCTCTTCGCCCGACGGCAAGCCGATCATCGGCTGCATGAACAAGACGTTGGCCGATGCCGGCATGACGCCGGACCAGATCGACCACATCAACGCGCACGGCACCGCGACGCCCGAGAACGACAAGATGGAGTACAACACGACATCGGCCGTGTTCGGCGATCTCATCTCGAAGATCCCGGTCACCTCCAACAAGTCGATGGTCGGCCACACCATCTCGGCCGCCGGCGCGGTCGAGGCGATTTTCTCGCTGCTGACGGCTCGAGCATCAGCGCATCCCGCCGACGATCAACTACGAGACGCCGGATCCGACGATCCTGTTCGACGTCGTCGGCAACAAGGCACGCGATGCCCGCGTCACCGCGGTGATGTCGAACTCGTTCGGCTTCGGCGGCCAGAACGCCTCGCTGATCCTGACCCGCGAACCGGCCTGACCGGACGCGGCATGGCGCTGATTCCTATCAGCACGAAGATTCGCGCGCGGAATGCAGCCAAATCCATCGGCGGAAGCCTGATCGGTGCAGCCACCGTCGGCATGCTGCGCACCACGCGCTATTTCGATCCGGCCAAGACCTCGGACTTCTTCGCGCGCGTCACCAAGCTGATCGGCCCGCGCCTGCGCGAGCACCGCATCGGCCGCGCCAATCTCACCGCGGCGTTTCCCGAGAAGTCCCCGGAAGAGATCGACCAGATCCTGATGGGCGTGTGGGACAATCTCGGCCGCGTCGGCGGCGAGTTTGCGCACATGGACCACGTCTGGGACTACGATCGCGACCATCCGGAAACGAGCCGGATCGAACTGCCCCAGCGAAGCATCGAGCTGTTCGACCGCATCCGCGACGACGGCAAGCCGGCGCTGATCTTCGCTGCGCATCTGTCCAATTGGGAACTGCCGGCGCTCGCCGCCGTCGCGCATGGGCTCGACACCGCGATCCTCTACCGCCGGCCGAACATCGCCTCGGCCGACCGCATCATCCAGGAGATGCGACAGGTCAACATGGGCACGCTGATCCCTGCCGGGCGCGACGCGCCGCTGCGCCTCGCGCAGGCGCTCAAGGACGGCAAGCACGTCGCCATGCTGATCGACCAGTATCTGACCGGCGGCGTCGAGGTCACCTTCTTCGGCCGCAAGACCCGCGCCAACCCGATGCTGGCGCGCCTGCTCCGCCAGGTCGAATGCCCGATCCATGGCGTCCGCATCATCCGCCTGCCCGGCAATCGTTTCCGCGCCGAACTGACAGAGGAAATCCCGCCGGTGCGTGACGCCGACGGCAAGATCGACATCCAGGGTACGACGCAGGCGATCACGAGCGTGGTGGAAGGCTGGGTGCGGGAGTATCCGGAGCAATGGCTCTGGCTGCACCGCAGGTGGCGGTAGCTGGCGGGCGGTTTCCGGTCAGCTCGATCCCATGCCGGTCTCAGATCGCCGCCTCAGGCGACGTGCCCCTGATGATCCCGGTATCTTCCGCGCCCATCGGCTTGAAATCGACGCACATGTCGGCTCCCGCGATAGCGGCCGCACCTGCCCGGGCCACAGCGAGATCCTGCGCACCGGATCCAGAGCCCGCGGCCACCGCGCCAAGGATAAAGCCATCGATGCGGATCGGGAGACCACCGATCAGATTGGTCCAGCGGTTTTCATGCGCGAGGGTGACCTGGATTTCCACGTCCGCATGAGCGCCGCCGGTCGGCGAACCCGACAGCGCCGACGTCCGTGCCTTGTTGATGGACGAGGTCACGCTGAGTCCCTTCGAGCCGTCCATGCGTCCGAACGCCAGCAGATTGCCGCCGGTATCGACCACGGCGATGCACATCGGCTGTCCAATGCGGGTCGCCTCGCCGATGGCCGCGTTGAGCACCTTGAGCGCGCCTTCGAGCGTCAGGGTCCGTGCTTCCTTGACGTCGGTCATGCCGGCTCCTCTAAAAGACCAATCGAGAATTCTCGTGCCAGGGTACGCGCTGTTGCGACCAGCGCCGCATCGCCGCCGCGCCAGCCGATGAGGGACAGCCCGACGGGGATCGAGCCGGATCTCGCAACGGGCAGGCTGACTTGCGGAAGACCTGTTAGGCCCGCGATACCGGTCAGGTCGACAATCCGGTGCACCGCCGCGCGGATGTCTGACAGGCGCGCGTTGCGGTTGATCGGCAGAATGGGCGATGTTGGCAGGCACAGCATGCGCCGCCCGTCGAGCAGATCGTCAAGGCGTTTCGATGCATCTTCGCGGAAGGTTCTGGCGGCGGCGAGATCGCTCGATGGGATGAGGCCGTCGTCGGCAAACGCGCCGGCGACCTCCGCGGAGAAGCGCGGGTTCACGCGATCAATCCAAGCGCGGAACGTGTCGTGGAATTCGCTTTTTGCAGGATGCGCTGGTGGCGCGCCCAATCGGGAAGCGCTGCCCCGGCCAATGGCGACGGGGTGGTCGCCACAGCATCGTGCAGCCGATCGACAACCGGCTGCAACGCACGCCTTATTGGCTCGTCGGCCAAGGCAAAACAGTCGGTCGCAACGACGAGATCAGCGGGCAAGGCGTCGGGAATTTGTTCTTCAAGCAGCACGGCGCCAACCCGACCGAAGGTCAGTGCGTCGCGGGTGAAATAGCCCACCGTGTCGAACGACGGAGCCTGGGTCATCATGCCAGCGACGGAAATACGCCCATGCGTCGGACGCAGGCCATAAAGCCCGCAGAAGCTCGCAGGGATCCGCACCGAGCCGCCCGAGTCGGTACCTAGCGCAATATCGACCAGACCGCCGGCAACGGCGGATGCCGAGCCGCTCGACGAGCCGCCCGGTACGCGGTCCGGCGCGCGCGGGTTGAGCGGCGTTCCGTAAAACTTGTTGATGCCAAGCAGACCCAGCGAGATCTCGTCGGTGATGGTCTTTCCCGTCAGCTCAGCGCCGGCGCCCAGCAGAGTGTCGACGGCCCAGGCATCCTCCTTCGCCGCCTCGTGGGTGGCGGCCCAGTCGGGGTTGCCGCACCCAGTTACGCTTCCCGCAACGTCGAACAGGTCCTTCACCGCAAAGCTCAGGCTCGAAAGCGAGCCTCGGCTGAGCGGCATTCGTTTGACGACGGGACCTGGAACGAAAGCGCCGAGCGGGTCTTGCACGATGTTTTCCCGATGTTGGGGCGGGCGCGCCCGATCGAGCGCGCCTGCCGTCGTCTCACTCCTTGTAGAGCTTGCGGAAGTCCGGATGCGTGTGGAACCAATACTCGAAACCCTTCACATTCTTCTGCACCGCATAATCGGCAAAGCGGGTGTAGAGCGGGATGCGAGGCAGATCGGTCATGACGATGTCGACCATCTTGTTCAGGCTGGCCTTGTAGATCTCGGGGTCGCGGGTGAAGCGCGCTTGGTCGATCACCTTGTCGAGGTCGGGATTGACATAGTTGGCTGTGTTGAACACGGAGTTGTTGCCGCCGTGGAAGGTCCAGAAGAAGAAATAGTCGGGATAATCGAGCCAGCCATAGAATTCGGCAATCACCATCGGCATCGTCTTGCTGGCCATCTGGGCAAACCAATTCGAGCCCGGGACCTTCTCGATCGTAAGTTCGACGCCGATCGTCTTCAGTGCTTCCTGGATCAGGATGGCAGTCGGTTCGCGCACGGTGGATTCGCTGAGATCGATCGACAGTGTGGTCTTGAAGCCTTTGGGGAAGCCGGCCTCGGTCAGCAACTGCTTGGCTTTCGCGAGATCCTGGCCATGCTTGATCGGAACCGGCCACGTCGCATCGGGATAGGACTTGTCGGGGTCGCCACCGAACATCGGCTTGGCGCGATTATAGAGCGCGGAGCTGATGATCTCCTTGTAAGGGATGGCGTAGGAGATCGCTTCGCGCACCTTGGGATTGTCGAACGGCGCGATCTTCACATTCATGTCGACGAACACGAGGTCGTTCTGGACCGGCACGCCGATGATCGTGACCTTCCCCTGCTCTGCCAGTTCGGCGTAGTCCTTCGGTGGCAGACCAACCGACATATCGACATCGCCCTTCTCCAGGAGCGCACGACGCGTACCGGCCGAGGCGATCTGCCGATACACGACGCGCTTCAATTGGGGCAGCGGGCCTGACTTCCAGGCATCGAAGCGGGTGAATACCGTCTGCTGGCCGGGCGACCAGGATTCCACCTTGTAGGCGCCGCCACCGCAATCGTTGCGTGAGACCCACTCGAACGCCCACGGGTCCTGTGTCGTCGCGTGCTTCTTCGCGAGCTCGGAATTGACGATGACGGGCACCGGCACGACCAGGTCGGGCATCGTCAGCTTGTTGAATTGATCGAACGTTGCCTTGAAGGTGTGGTCGTCGACAACAGTGAACTGTTCAGGCTTGACGAGAGATCCCGCCGCCATTTGCACCGCCGGAAAGCCGCCGGCCGCGATGGCGCGATCGAACGACCATTTGACGTCCTTGGCGGTGACCGGGCTGCCGTCGTGGAAGGTCGCATCCTTCCGCAGATGGAAAACGTAGGTCTTGCCGTCGTCGCTGGCTTCCCAGCTCTCGGCGAGCTCCGGCGTCATGACCTTGGCATCGTATGATACCGTCCCGTCGGCCAGCTTCTTCTCGCCGTGGCTGACAAGACGATCGTAGGCCTGCCACACCACCATGCGGCTGTGATCGTTGGCGGTCGGCACCATCGTGTCGAGACCGTTGGGGCCCATTTCGGACACGATCACCATCGTGTCCTTGGCAATTTCGGCCGCGCGCGCGGATGCGCCGGGCCAGGCAACGGACGCTGTGAGCAGCGCCGCTGTAGCGAGACTACGATCGAGCTTCATATCGTGCATCCTTTCTGGAGTTCGGTTAAAAAGTCGAGACAGCGTCAAAGTCCGAGATCGCCCAGCAGTTTCGGCCATTTGTGGGCCCACGGACGCGCTTGTTCGAATGCGCCGGAGGCGGCGAGCACGGTGCGGTCCGCCAGATGACGACCGATGATCTGCATGCCGACGGGCAAACCTGCTTTGGTGAAGCCGGCGGGAATGGTCGCCGCCGGCTGGCCGGTCAAATTGCAGATGAAAGTGAAGCAGAGCCAATCGCCGGTAGAGACCATCTTCTCTTCGATGATCTCGGGTCCCTGCATGTAGAGCGGGAATGCCGGCACCGCGAGCGTCGGCGTGATCAGCAGGTCGTAGTTGGCCATGAACCGCCACATGCGGTTGCAGACCATTTGCCGGATCATCTTGGCGTCGGTGAATTCTTCCGCTGTCCATTGTCGTTGCAAAAGGCCGACAAGGTGCGGCGACATTTCCTTTTCACGGCCCTTCATCATGCGGCGCATGCCGGTAAGGTCGGTGTCGCCGGCAACGATGGTCCAGAAATGCGGGAACGGATCTTCCCATCCCGGATTGGCTCGCTCGACCGTGCAGCCGAGATCAGTCTCGAACACACGCACTGCTTCCGACACGACACGTCGGACTTCCGGATCGACCGGCGCGTAGCCCCAGTCTTCGCTATAGGCAATGCGAAGGCCCTTGATGCTCTCCTTCACGGCGCCGACATAGTCGAAATCGGCGGCCGGAATCGAATAGCGATCGCGCGGATCGGGTCCGGTGATCGCCTTCAGCATCAGCGCCGAGTCGGTCACGGTGCGGCTCATCGGACCGACATGCTCAAGCGATTCCCAACTCGAGACGCCTGGATAGCGTTCGTCCCGGCAACCCGGATAGAGCGGCACACGGCCCATCGATGCCTTGATTCCGTAAAGCCCGCAAAGGGCGGAAGGAATGCGGATCGATCCGCCGCCATCAGAGCCGATTGCGAATGGCGCGACGCCGGCAGCGACCGACGCTCCTGAGCCGGCACTCGATCCGCCGGATGTCATGTCGAGATTCCAGGGATTGCGCGTCGCCGGAAAGACCGGGTTGTGGCCGACACCGCTGTAGCCGAATTCCGGCACGTTGGTCTTGCCGATGATGACTGCGCCGGCGTCCTTCAACCGCTCGACCACGATGTCGTCCTCATCGGGCACGAAGTCCCGGTAGAGCGGCGACCCCATCACGGTCAGGATGTCCTTGGTCGCGACGAGGTCCTTGATGCCGATCGGTACACCTGCCAACAGGCCGGGATCCTTGCCGGCCGCGATCTTGGCGTCGACCGCGGCGGCCGCGGCGCGCGCCACGTCGGGCGTTGGCGTGCAGAAGGCATGGATGTGGGGTTCGAGCGTCTCCATGCGCCGCAGGACGGCTTCGGTAACCTCGGCGGCGGATAGTTCCTTCTGCTTGACTTTCGCCGCGACGGTCGCGGCGTCCATGCGGCAGATCTCATTGTCAGCGCTCATCGATTCCTCCATCGGGTGAAAGAGCGAAGTGGCAGGCGGCGAAATGATCCGGCCCGACAGCGCGAAGCGGTGGCATCGCCTTGGTGCAGATGTCGGCCCCCTTGGGACATCGGCCGTAGAAGCGGCAGACGTTGGGGTCCGGATCGATCGGGCTTGTCGGGCTGCCGTCCAGGCGAGGCCGTGCTTCACCACGCCGCGCCGGATCCGGGATCGCGGCGACCAGCGCTTGCGTATAGGGATGTCGAGGCGCAGTGAACAGCGTCTCCGCCGGCGCGATTTCGACCATCTTGCCGAGATACATCACGACCACGCGCGAACAGAGAAGTCGGACCACGTTGAGATCGTGCGACACGAACAAGTAGCTCATCGCCAATCGTGCGCGCAGGTCGGCGAGCAAACGCAGGATCACGGCCTGCACCGACACGTCGAGCGCCGAGGTCGGCTCGTCGAGGATCAGCAGCGAGGGTTCGACGGCAACGGCGCGCGCAATGCCCACGCGCGCGCGCTGGCCGCCCGACAATTGATGCGGGTAACGCTGCAACAACTCTTCCGGCAGCCCAACCAGCGCAGCGGTGGCGCGAACGCGCTTGTCCAGCTCGGCGCCGTTATTCATGCCGAGCAACCGTTTCAACGGATCGGCGATCGCGTGGAAAGCGCGGAACGAGGGATTCAGGCTTTCGGTTGCGTCCTGAAACACCACCTGAACACGTCCACGGCTCGCCGAGGACGCGAATTTCGCCTGCGTCATCGCGGTGAGATCCTCACCGCCGAGAAGAATCTGGCCTGAGGTAGGGTCGATCAGCCGGCCAAGCAGACGCACCATGGTGGATTTGCCGCAGCCGGATTCGCCGACAAGGCCCACGCTCTCTCCGGCACCGATGGTCAGATCCACATCATCGACCGCGTGGAGCCTGGCGCCACGCGCCGCCCGCTTGATCGGATATGATTTGGAAAGCGACTTGACTTCGAGAAGCGGCGTCATGACAGGGGAAACCGGCAGCGCACGACATGCGAGGGCGACAATTCGGTCCAGGGCAACTCCGCTTCGTCGCAGATCGGCTGCCTCCGCTCGCAGCGCCCGCTGAAGCGGCACGGCGGCAAAGCGCCGCGCAGGTCGGGCAAATGGCCGGGAATGGAATTGAGGTCGTCCAGACGCGTTTCCGGAACGGGCGTGGCGGCAAGCAGCTGACGCGTGTAGGGGTGCGCCGGACGATCGAGCAGTTCCTCCGTCGCCCCGATCTCGACGATGTGCCCGGCATGCATGACGGCGATCCGGTCGCAATATTCGCCGGCGAGCCCGAGATCGTGGGTGATCAGCAGCGTCGACATCCGCGCCGAGCGGCTCATGTCCCGGATCAAATCCATAATCACCGCCTGGGTCGTCACATCGAGCCCTGTTGTGGGTTCGTCCGCGATCAGGACCGATGGCGTGCACGCAAGCGCCATGGCGATCATCACGCGCTGGCACATGCCGCCCGAGAGCTCGAACGGATAGGCTTCAGCCCTCCGTTCGGGATCGGGAATGCGGACCCGTGCTAGTGCGGCGATTGCCGCTTTCCTGAGATCACGACTCGGCAGCCCTGCATGCTCCTGCAGCACATCCTCGATCTGCTTGCCTATCTTGCGGATCGGATTGAGCGCTGTACGGGGGCTCTGGAAGATCATCGCCATCTCGCGACCGCGCAGTTCACGCATCGCTTCCGGCCGCGCCGCCAGCAGATCGATGCCGCCCATGGTGATGTTGCCTTGGGTGATCTGCGCAGCTTCGTCGTTCAGGCCCATGACGGTGTAGGCCGTGACTGATTTTCCGGATCCACTTTCACCGACCACGCCGACGATCTCGCCGCGGCTGACCGACAGGCTCACGCTGTCCAGCGCCCTCACCACGCCGTGACGAGTGCGAAATTCAACCGATAGATTGTCGATCTCGAGCTGCGCCATTACACGCGCTTCCTCGGATCGAGCAGATCGCGCAGTCCGTCGCCCAGCATGTTGAAGGAGAACACCGCGAGCACGAGAGCGGCGCCCGGGAACATAAAGGCCCACCACTCGCCGGAGATGATGTAGCTGGCGCCTTCCGAGACCATGATGCCCCATTCCGGCGTGGGCGGCCGGACACCGAGCCCGATGAAGGACAGTCCAGCGGCATTGAGGATCGCCCATCCCATGTTGAGCGACGCCTGCACCATCATCGGCGGCAAGATGTTCGGGACGATATGGTTGAGCAGGACGCGCAGCGAGCCGTTGCCGCCCATGCGCGCGGCCTCGACATAGCCAAGCTCGCGCCGCACGTTCACCTCGGCGCGTGCGAAGCGGCAATAGAACGGCAGATTGATGATCATCGTGGCGATGATGATGTTGGCAACGCTGTTGCCGAGCGCCACCACGATGCCCATGGCGAGCACAAAGAGTGGGAACGCCATGATGGTATCCATCGCGCGGCCGATGATGCGGTCGGTCCAGCCGCCGAAATAGCCGGCGAGCGAGCCGAGCCCCAGGCCGAGCACGAACGACAGCACCACCGCCGACACTGCCATCCCGAGATCGAGCCGCGTCGCGACGATGACACGGCTGAGGATGTCGCGTCCGAGTGCGTCGGTCCCGAACGGATGCAGGACGCTGGGCCGCGCCAGTTTGGTAGTGGCGGAGGTGACCAAGGGATCGTATGGCGCAATGTAAGGCCCGAAAATCGCGCAAACCGCCAACAGGGCCAGGATGATCACGGCCACGAGTGTCAGGCGGTTCTCGCCAAAGGCATAGCCGGTGTTGCGGGCGAGCGTGATCATACTCATCGCTCAGCCCTCGAACCGCACGCGGGGATCGACCAGCGTCGCAAAAATATCGACGGCGAGATTCAGCAGCACGTAGAGCACCGCCATCATCAAGACGAAGCCCTGCACCGCCGCGTAATCGGACGCGATGACGGCAGAAACCGCGTAGGCGCCGACACCCTGCCAGCCGAACACCTGCTCGATCAGAACGTTGGACCCGAGCAGGAAGGAAAACACCATGCCAAGCACGCTGCTGACCGGCAGCAGCACGTTGCGGAATGCGTAAGTCATCAGGATCTTCCGCACCGGCAACCCGCTGGCGCGCGCGGTACGGATGAAGTCGCTGCCAAGAGCCTCCAGCATCGCCGCCCGCGTGATGCGCGCGATCGGCGCCAGCGCGAACAGACCGAGTGATACCGCGGGCAGGATCAACTGGGACAGCGACGCGCGGAGAACCGGCCAGTCGCCCGCGATGAGGGCGTCGATGGTGTAGGCACCGGTGACGCGCGGCGGCGGCGAGAAGGCGATCTCGTTCAGGCGGCCCAGTGGCTGCGGCGCCCAGTCGAGCAGGAAATAGAAAATGTAGACGAACAGCAGGCCGACGAAGAAAGTCGGAAAGGCAGCGCTCACGGTGACGATCCCGCGGCAGGCATGATCAACCCCACCATTGATGCGGGTCGCGGCCCACACCCCCATCGGAATGGCGATGCTGATCGCGAACAACAGCGCGAAGGATGACAATTCGAGCGAAGCCGGCAGCCGCTCGATCAGATCGGTCAATACGGGTTGGCCGGTGGTGAGCGAACGGCCGAGATTGCCCTGCGCGAGGTCAATCACATAGTGCAGGAACTGCACCGGAAGTGGACGATCGAGCCCCAGCGTGGTGCGGATGTTCGCGATCGAGTCGGCGTTCGCGGCTGGACCGGCGAAGAATGCCGCCGGGTCGCCTGGCAGCGCATGAGAAATGAAGAAGGTCAGAATGACCACGCCGATCAAGCTCGGGATGGTGCCCAGCAGTCGTTTCCAAACGAAGGCCATCAGCGGTTCGCCTGCCGTTATTCGTCGGCACGCCGGCAGCTTTGCCGAAGCGCATCAACGTGATCCGGGCCCCATCGACGTCGGACGCAGCCAGGGGCAATGGGCATGCATCACAGTCATGTCAAAGACGAAGCAAGCGCTGTGCCAGCCTGGTCATTGCCGCGATTGCGAGGCAAGCTTCACTTTTGGCAAGTTTTAGCGACGCAACGACGTCACTTCCGCACTCGAAAAACTGGGGTATTGAAGCAATGATGCTTTAGTTTTCGTCACATGCATTAAATTCATGCACTGACAAGGTGACATCCGGCTCAGTGAACCTGCGGCGTGTTCACCCAGACGATCCGAGCCTCGTCCGATCCAACATTGCGATAGCTGTTGGTTAGATACGCCTTGAAGAAGAAGGAGTCGCCGGCCGTCATCAGATATGTCGTGTCGTCGATGGTGAGTTCGATCGTACCCGACACGAGATAGCCTACGGCTTCGCCTTGATGGGTGATGAGATCGATCTTCTCGCCTCCCGGGGCCACCACATGGACGTTCCCCTCAAGCAGATTACCCGCGGCTATCGGCACCAAGCGCTCATAGGTCACGCCCAATCCGCCGCGCAGAGCGTCCACACTGACTTTGAGCCGATCCTCTGGCTTCTGCACCAGCTTGTAATCGTCGATTTTCAGGCCAAAGAACGAAGCCATGTCGCGGTCGAGCGCCTGGACCATCTTGTCAAGCATCGGTAGCGACGGCATCACCTTACCGGCCTCGATCTTCGAAATCATGCTCTCGTCGCAGCCGACGACCTGCGCCAGGTCCCGCATGCGGAGCCCCTTGGACAAGCGGGCACGCCGGAGGCGCGGGCCGATTTTCAAGGTGCCGTTTTCAGAGCTCACGCAGCGTCTTCCGGTGATTTGGACAGGGGCCAATTGTATGCATTAAAATCACATGATTTTCCAGCATGCCGTTAGCATAAAGAACGCGGTTCTACTGTGCATGGGGTTGTTTTTGCGAAAATTGGCCTCCGGGCCGGTCCCGGAACGCCCTCTACCTACCCGTCTTCACCTTGGTCCACAGCCGGTTGATCACCCGCTGCGTCGCCGGCTCGCGCGCCGTGATGACGAACAGCTTTGCCAGCGTCGCCTCGTCCGGATAGATGTTCTTGTCGCCCAGTATCTTCGGATCGACCAGCTTCTGGCTGGCGAGGTTGCCGTTGGCGTAGGACAGGAAGTCCGAGTTCTTGGCGGCCACGTCAGGACGGTAGAGATAGTTGATCAGCTCGTAGGCCTCGCTGACATTCTTCGCATCTGCTGGGATCGCGAGATTGTCGAAGAACATCTGCGCCCCTTCCTTCGGGATCGTGTAGCCGATCTCGATGCCGCTGCTGTCGTCTTTCTTGGCCTCGGCGGCGCGGGCGCGGGCCTGCATGATGTCGCCGGACCAGCCGACCACGAAGCAGATCTCGCCGGTGGCGAGCGCGCTCAGATATTCGGACGAGTGGAACTTGCGAACGAAGGGGCGGACCTTGGCCACCACGTCGGCGGCCTTTTCCAGGTCCGCCTGCCTGGTCGAGTTCGGATCGAGCCCGAGCCAGCTCAGCGCCGCCGGAAAGATGTCATCGGCGGAGTCGAGCATGTGCACGCCGCAGTCTTTGAATTTTGCGAGGTTCTCCGGCTTGAAGACGATGTCCCAGCTGTCGATCCTGGCGTCGGGTCCGAGGATCTGCTTCACCTTGGCGACGTTGTAGCCGATGCCGGTCGTGCCCCACATGTAGTTGACGGCGTAGACGTTGCCGGGATCGTAGATGCCGAGTCGCTCAGTCACCACGGGCCAGGCATTGCCGAGGTTCGGCAGCTTCGACTTGTCGAGCTTCTGGAAGATGTTGGCCTTGATCTGGCGCTGCAGAAAATAGGCAGTGGGCACCACGACGTCGTAGCCGGACTTGCCGGCCATCAGGCGCGTCTCCAGCGTCTCGTTGGCATCGAAGGTGTCGTAGACCACCTTGATGCTGGTCTCCCTGGTGAAGGCCTCCAGCACGTCCGGCGCCATGTAGTTGGACCAGTTGTAGAAGTTGACGACGCGCTCCCCGGCCCCGGCGTGAGGCGAAAGCAACGTCAGCGCCGCGGCGATTGCAAAACCGAAGCAAAGCTCGGAGCGGCTGACGTTCGTCATCTTCGACTACCTCTTGCGTCCACGCACCGCGTCCGACAGCCGCTCCAGTGCGGTGTCGAGCGTCTGGTCCTTCTTGGCAAAGCAGAAGCGAACCACCGAGGTCACGGGGTCCTGCTCGTAGAAGGCAGAGACCGGGATCGCAGCGACCTTGTAGTCCTTCACGATACGCCAGCAGAATTCGGTGTCGCTCTCGTTGAGCCCGAGCGGCGACAGGTCGACGGTAAGGAAGTAGGTTCCCTGCGACTTCAGCACCGGGAAGCCGAGGCTCTCCAATCCCTTGGTCAGGCGGTCCCGGCTCCGCGTCAGGTCCTTGCGCATCGACAGGAAGTAGTCGTCGGACTTGCCGAGACCATAGGCGACGGCGGCCTGAAGGTTCGGCGCGGTGGTGAAGGTCAGGAACTGGTGCACCTTGGCGGCGACGCGCAGCAGCGGCGGCGCAGCGCAGACGAAGCCGATCTTCCAGCCGGTCAGCGAGAAGATCTTGCCGGCCGAGCCGACCTTGATGGTGCGATCGCGCATGCCGGGAATGGTGATCAGCGGGATGTGCTTGTGCTCGTCGAAAGTGACGTGCTCCCACACTTCGTCCGTGATCGCGATGACGTCGAACTCCTGGCAGTAGCGCGCCAGCAATTCGAGGTCCTCGCGCGGATAGACCACCGCGGACGGATTCAGGGGATTGTTGAAGAGCACCGCCTTGGTCTTTGAATTGAAGACGCTTTTCAGCATGTCCTCGTTAAGCCGCCAGTGCGGCGGCTCGAGCCGGACGAGGCGCGGAATGCCGCCGGCTTGGCGGATGATCGGCAGGTAGGAATCGTAGACAGGCTGGAAGCAGACCACCTCGTCGCCGGGCTGGACCACCGCGAGGATGGCCGAGGTCAGCGCCTCGGTGCCGCCGGAGGTCACCATCACCTCGCTCATCGGGTCGAGCTTGAGGCCGTGCCAATGGCCGTAATGGGTCGCGATCGCCTGGCGCAGCTCCGGGATGCCCATCATCGACGGATACTGGTTGTAGCCGTTGAGCGAGGCGTCGGCTGCGGCGCGGCGGATGTCCTCCGGACCGGGATCGTCAGGGAACCCTTGGCCGAGATTGATGGCGGCATTGTCGCGCGCGGCCTGCGACATCGCCTCGAAGATGGTGACGGGAAGATCGGCGAAGATCTTGTTCAGGGACGAGCTTTTGGTCGTCATCGCGAGGTCAGCCACCGACCTTGCTGGGAAGACCCGCCGCCTTCCAGCCGAGCATGCCGCCGGCCAGATGCTTGTCATAAGGCAGGCCCGCTGCCTGCGCCGCGAGCGAGGCCGTCACCGAGCGCTTGCCCGAGCGGCAGGCGAACACGACCTCCTTGCCGGCGGGATCCGGGATCGCCTTGGGATCGAAAGTCGAGAGCGGCACGACGATGCCATAAGGATAGGCCTCGGCTTCGACCTCGTTCGGCTCGCGCACGTCGACGAGCAGATAGCGCCCTTCCGCGACACCCTTGGAGACCTCGTCCGGGGTCAGATCCTGTACTTGATTTGCCACATCATCCTCCAACGTCGCGGGGCCGCTGCCGGGGCGATCCCGGCGGCCGGCAACCTCGCCTCTCGGCAGGCGAAAATCAAGCGCTACAAAGGCTTGAGGCGCATGCTGGAAGTTAAAGCCAAATCGCAGCGACTTGAAGCGCAGCTTTCAGACGGCCTCGGGAGGCCTGCGGCGGGGACTATGGGGTGGCGCTTGGGCTCGGCCGCGGGACCGGTCCCTCCCGCCGTCGCGTCGGTCCGCGCCGCGGGGTAGGAACTGGCGACGGCGCGACCGCGGGTTCGGTTCGTTCGGTCGTCTGGGACTGGATGGCTGGCGGCGGAGGGATTTCAGGCGCCTTCTTCGCGGCCTCTGCCTCCGGCGCCGCAACTGCGGCCGGCTTTGTACTCTCGAAGCCGTTCAGGATGACCGGAATGCCCCCGGTCCGTTGCCCACCATGACCACCTTGCTGTTCGGCGACTGCGCCAGCTTCAAGGTGGCCTCGATCCCCGTCCAGCGGAGATAGGCGTCGGAAATGGTCGGCGTGACGATCTCCTGGAACCTGCGAATGCCGTTCGCCTCAACCTCCTTGCGCTGGCTCTCGAGGATCTCGCTCTGCACCTTGAAGCGGTACTCCTCGACGTATTCGGCCTGCGCGAACTTGCGTTCCACGGCCGCCCGAAGCGTCTCGGGAAGCTTCACCTCCGATATCAGGACGTCGGTCAACGAGATCGGAGCGAGCGGGCCCTGCTCCTCGGTCGCGCCGCCAATGTTTGAGGTCCGGGACGAGACGAGCGTCCGATAGATCGTATCCTGGATGGCGTGACGGTCCTTGGCATACAGATCCTCGGCCCTGGATCTGGATATCGTTTCGCGCAGGATGGAGCCCACCTCGGGAATCAAAAGCAGCCTGACATAGTCCGGACCGATCGAGCGGTGCAGCGCGCCCAGCTGATTGCGTCTTGCCCGCCAACGGACGCTCGCGGTCACCCGCAGGTTCAGTCCGTCATTGGACACGACCCCGAATTCCTCGGTGAACTCCTGCAGTCTCGTGTCGTAGACAATGAGTTGGTCCCACGGGAAGATCAGATGAAGGCCTTCGTCTCTGACAGGACTGACCATGTCGGTACCGCCGAAAAAGCGCCACCACATCACGCCTGCATGTCCTGCCGGGACCGTGATGACCATGTGACGCCAGAGCATGAACACGACGAAGAGCGTGAGCAGGATCAGGAAAATCAAGCCTGTCGACAGCTGACGGATCGTGCGTTGAACATTCATGCCGGGTCGACCGGCTTTAGTCGCCCGTCCTCCATGTGGTAGCGCCGGTCCGCCAGTTCGAAATAGCGCTCGTCATGCGTCACCGCGATGATCGCCTTGCCGGTCGCCTTGATGCGAGGAAGAATGGTTCGATAGAAACGCTCCCGGTAGCCGGGATCCTGATCCGCGGCCCACTCGTCCAGGACCAGGATCGGGCGTGCGTCGGCCATCGCCAGCGACAGCGCCAGCCGCTTGCGCTGGCCGGTGGAGAACGCCTCGGGGTCGTACCCCTGCTCGAAATCCGGCGGCAATTTGTCGGCGATATCGAGGTCCTGCGCGTTCTGCCGAAACAGCGCCAATCCCGCCTCGTCCAATCCGTAGGGCTTTCGAAACGTGTGGAAGTCCGAAAAGACGGTCGAGAACAGACCACGGTAGCTCTCCATCGTCGCTTCGGACATCACCTGGCCGTCGACGGAGATCGTACCGTGCCCGGCCGGATAGAGCCCCGTCAGCACCCGCAGCATCGTCGTCTTGCCGGATCCGTTGTTGCCGGTGACGAACACGAGCTCGCCCGGCGCCAGTTCGAATGTCACGTCGCGGATCGCAAATCCCTCTTCGCCGATGCCGCGCCGATGAGCATAACCGACGCGATCCATCTGCATGCGCTCGAACGTCCGCGGCGCCGGGGACGCAACCTGCGCCACCTTGCCACGCTGGTCGAGCGAGGCCTCGAATTCATCGATACCGCTGAGGGAGAAACGCGCAATGGAAAGCGGCTCGGCGGCCCGCACCAGCGCTCCCAGCGGCCCAAGCAGGAACAGCTCGGTGGTCACGATCTTGGAGAGCTCCTCCCCGCGACGCTGGAGATCAGCGGAAGGATGAAGACCACGGTCGCGCCGAGCATGTAGGACGTGGAGCCGGCCAGGATGACGAGATCGCTGATCACGGCCGCGCCCTTGGTGCGGCACCGCGCGACATTGCCCGAGAGTTCGACGATCTCCCGGTGGATCGCATCCTGCTTCAGCCGGCTCAGGCGCAGTTCCTTGAAGCCGTCGACCAGGTCCTCGGCGGTCGCGCGCAAGGCCGCATCCGCGCGCGCGGCCCCGATCATCTGCGTCTTCAGCTCGCCTTCGCGGTTCAGATAGTACTGAATGATCAACCCGACAAAAATCACGGTGAGAACGCCGGTGACGAACGATTGCCAGAACAGATCGACAATGACGAGCAGCAGCAGGATGCCGTTCTGAAATCCACTCAGCATCGGCATGATTGCCTGCGACACCGCCTCGTAATGGCGAGCCATGCCATCCAGCAAGGCCGTCCGGCTGACCTGATTGAGATCGCTCAGGTCGAGCTGCAGGACCTTGACCGCGACACGCACCCGCTGCTCATGGAGCGCATCCTCGATCGCCCGGGCGCTTTTCCTCAGCAGCAGTGTCTGGGCATAGCGATAAATCAGCAGCAAGCCGACGAATGCCAGCCCCAGTTCAAGGGACTTGAATTCGTCGTTCTGCTCGCTGACGCCGGCCGTGATCACCATGATGATGAACGTTCCGGAGACTGCCGACAGCATTGCGACCAGCAGCAGGTCCAGGGGCGAAGCCAGCGCAATGACGGGAAGTCGCTTCGGAACCGAGAGCCGGATATCCCGACTCTTCAGCAAGAGCCCGATCAGCCGCCTGCCCAGGTTCGAACCTGGCTCGGCCGCGGATGACTCGGATGTACTCATTTTGAAATCCGGCTAGGACGCGCTGCGCCGCATTCCGAGAATAAAGACGATTAACATGACCAGCGGCGTCAACACAAAAGACAGCAGGAAAAAGCCGGCGAAACCGATCACCCGGTCGCGGGCGAGATACCCGACCAGCAGGCAGCAAGCCAGATAGACGAGGAATGGCCCGACCATCGGGCGGCGCTACGTCGCCGCCGTCGGCTTGCCGCGCCTGAATTCGGCCTTCAGGTCATCCGCAATCGATGTGGCGCTGAAATCGCCGGGCTTGCCGCCTCCCGCCAGATGACGGGCGAAGACCTTGCCGACGGCGTAGGTGGCGGCGGCACCGAATGCCGACACCGACGCAATGCCCGCCAACGTGCCGACACCCGGTACAGCCTTCATCACCGCCCCGGCCGCCGCGCCCGGTATCAGCGTGCCGAGGAGAACGGACACGATGGCATTGGCTGCTTCCTTGCCGAATGAATGGCCATACACATTGCTGAGATCCATCAGCATCCGCGTCTGAACGGCTCCGAGGGCAACGAGGTCCACGAACGGAAGCGGCACGAGACCGGCCGCGGCCGACCATTTCACGGCCGACGATACGATCTGGCCGACATTGTCCAGCTTGGCTTCGTCGAGGCCGCCATCGTGAACATCGGCATCACCAGTGGTTGCGCCGGTCACGGTCGATACGGTGGTCATCGCTGCAATCCCCCAATAAAGCTCGCGACCATACACTCGATTCTAAACCAAGACAAAAGCCGCAGTTGTATGCGCAGGGGTTTTCCACGTCATTGCGAAGCTGAGAATTTTGAGCGCACATACGACACACGCAGCGAATCGTAACGGGCTGCTCTATGCTGAGACGTTCTTTATGCAACTCCTTGTTGCGTCCGCCATTGCTTTACCGAAAATGCATCCGGAGCCCCGAGAAGCGCCAAATGATTAACACCCAGGAAGTCAGAAGTACCGTCGATGGCATCATCGTCGAGGTCATGAAATCGTCAGGGGCCGGGCGAAGCCGTCTTGGCAACTGCCAGTCCGTCGAGCCGCAAATGCAGCTGAAGGACTTCGGCCTCGACAGCCTCGACATCGTGGAGCTGGTCAGCGTACTTGAGACCAAGTTCGACGTCGAAGTGTCGGACGACGTCTTTGAGGCTGTCAAGACGGTCGACGACCTCTACACCTACATGTCCGCGACATTGGCGCAGAAAGCGGCACTGGCGCAGAAGGCGACACCGGCGCAACTCAAAGCAAGTTGATGCCATCGCATGTCGACTTGGCGAAACTCTTCCTGAACATCCTGGGAAGCGGCAATCTGTCTTCGCTAAAGGACATCTTCAGCGAAGACATCCGGATCGAATATCCCGGGCTGCGCGCCGTGACGGGCAGCGGCAAGGTCGTGCTGCTGCTGAAGAGGATATTCTCGCAATTCGAAACACTGCGGTTCGAAGCGCTCGACTTCATCCAGGACGGAGAGAAGCTCTGCGTCACCTGGAAGAACGATGGACTGTTGAAGACGGGGGATGCGTTCCGTAACGAAGGCGCCACCGTCCTCCACATCAAGAATGGCGCAATAGATTACGTCAGCGACTATTTCAAGTACGATCGGAAAGATACGCAGCCATGACGATCGAAGGATCTGCTTCAGCGATGCCCAATCCCGCATTCCGCAAGTCGGTGGGCGATGGGCACGCGGCGATCGACCTGAAAGATCCCGATTTTCATTCCCGTCCCGATCAATATCAACTGCTCAAGCAGCTGCGCGACAACGATCCGATCTACTGGAATCCGGAGGTTGGCGGCCCCGGCTTCTGGGCGGTGACACGCTTCGACGATGTCGAGGCCGTCACTCGCGCCCGCGACATCTTCTCCACCGACTACAGGCGGGGCGGAATGCGCATCTTCGACGCAAAGAACGTGACGGCGAATCCCCGTCCGGACATCTTTGCCATCGACCCGCCGGACCACACCACCTTCAGGAAGGCATTTCAGCCGGTCTTCTCCGCCGAAGCGGTTGCGACCTTCAAGGACAGGGCCCGGCAGCGAATCCGGCGTCTGATCGCCGGTATCGCCCCCAGGGGGCGCGCAGAGTTCGTCTCTGAGATTGCCAATCCGGTCGCCGCAGGCCTGCTGACCGACCTCCTCGAGGTCCCCGAGGCTGACGGGACGACGCTGATGACATGGTCGAACGCCATGATCGGAGACGACGACGATGACTACGTTCCATCCATCGACTACCGCATTCAGTGCGTCCGCGCGCTGGACCGGTATGTCGAGGCGCTGATCAAAGAGCGTGCGGGAACGGACCGGACCGATTTCCTGACCGTCGTGACTCGCCTGACGATCGACAACAAGCCGCTGGACCTCGATGCACTCTGCGAGAATTTCGCGAGTTTCGTGGTCGCCGCCAACGAAACCACACGGCATACGATGACGCGCTCCATCGTCGCGCTCACCGAGAATCCGTCCGAGCGCGCCAAACTTCAGGCCGATCCCGCCCTGGTGCCCCAGGCAACGAAGGAATTCGTGCGCTGGGCCACACCGCTCATTCACGCACGCCGGACCGCCACCCGGGATACCGTGCTGGCAGGCCAGAACATTCGCGAAGGCGACAAGGTCGTGCTTTGGTACAAATCTGCCAATCGCGACGACAGTCGTTGGCCGGATGCCATGCAGTTCAAGGTCGATCGCTATTGCAGCAAGGACGCGCCGAACCACATCTCATTCGGCTCGGGGATCAATCACTGCCTGGGCTGGCGATACGCCGAGATGCAGATCACGATCCTGTTCGAGGAACTGCTCGCGACGCTGCCCGACATTCACGCCATCGACGCCCCGAAGCTGCTGCGGTCGAACTTCATCGCCGGCATCAAGGCGCTCGATGTGGCCTTTACCCCGGTCGATCGTCCGGCCTGACCCACGAATTGACGTATTCAGCCGCCGCTTCCGATCACGATTCTCCGGTGGCTGCCCGAACCATGTTGCTGCTCAAAATGGCGCCAACGCGGGCCGCGTGCGGCGGTTCGAACAGCGAATAGTGGCCGGTGTCCGCCCCCACGATTTCGATGGCGCCGCTGGTCGCCGCCCCGAGCGACGCGCGCAGGTCCGCATCGAGATTGTCGGTGGCGCGGACGAAGACGAGCGGCGCGCGGACGCGACCCGGCGTGTGGTCCGCAAGCAACCGACCGCTCCATTCGAATGCCGCGGCGATCCGGTCAAGCAGAGCCTCCGACATTTCATCGCCACCGGGCCGCGACGCATCCCCTCTCCTCCCAACATCGAGCGCGGCACGGCGCGCGGACCGGCGACGTCGGCGCTGACATTGGAGAAGTAGGAATCAATCAAAAACAGAAGAGCTACCTCATCGCCCTCGGCCTCCAGCAGGCGCGTCATGTCGTGGGCGACAACTCCGCCGAACGACCAGCCCATCAAATGATAGGGACCGCGAGGCTGCACAGTCCGGAGAGCGGCGACATACCCCCGCGCCATGTCGGCAATTGACGCGGGCGACGGCGCCGCATCCACGACACCAGCCGCCTGCAGCCCATAGACGGGAATCCGGACGTCGATGTCCTCCAGCATGCGATAATACACTTGGGCCAGCCCCGCGGCGGGAGGGACGCAGAACAGCGGCCTCAGCGAACCGGAGGCGCGCAGACGCACAAGCTGGTGATGGGCCACGGCGAATTCGCCCGCGGTGATCGCCCTCGCCAGAGCCCTCGGAGTCGGATTGTCGAAAACCAGTTCAAGCGGCAATTCGTGGCCGTGGTCGGCCCGCAGACGCGAGGCCAACTGCATCACCATCAGCGAGTGCCCACCGAGAAAGAAGAAATTGTCCAGGACGGTCACCCGGTCGACCCCGGTGAGCGAACCGAACAGCCGGCAAATGTCCGCCTCGAGATCGCTCTCGGGCTCAACACGATCAGCCGACACGTCCCGCTGACCTCTCGGCAATGACCTGCGGTCGAGCTTGCCATTGGGCAGGAGCGGCATCGTCTCCAGCACGACCACTATCGACGGCACCATCACCGGCGGCAGCATGGTGGCCAGCAACGCGCGCAAACCGGAGCCGTCGAGCCGGACGCCGGCGGACGGCACCACATAAGCCATCAGGCGCGCGTCCGCGCTGCTGTCGTCGAGGATTGCGGCTGCTTCGGCGACCCCGGCCTGCGCCAGCAACGCCAGCTCGACTTCTGCCAGTTCGATCCGCACGCCTCGAAGCTTGACCTGCTCGTCCTTGCGACCGCAGAAAACGATCTCGCCATCCGCATCGCGATAGGCGCGATCGCCCGTGCGATACATGCGCTCCCCGGCTGCGCCGAACGGACACGGCAGAAAACGCTCCGCCGTCAATCCGGGCCGCCGCCAATATCCCCGGGCAAGGCCAGCGCCGGAGATATAGATCTCGCCGACAACCCCAAGCGGCATTGGGCGCAGGCATTCGTCGAGAATGTGGACGCCATAGTTCGGCAGGGCGCGACCAATCGGGATGGCCTGGTCAACGGCAACCGCGGCAATCTCGAACGCAGTTGCGTCGATGCACGCTTCCGTCGGCCCGTACATGTTGAAGAACCGGCAGGATGACAGGCGCGAACGGAGCTTCTCCAGCAACGGCGCCGGCAGCACTTCGCCGCCCAGGATGAACACCCGAAGCGCCGCAAATCCGATCGGAATGGAATCGGCGATCACGGCGGCGAATGACGGAACGACATCGATATGCGTAGCGGCCAACGAGACCACAGACCGCATGAACAGCGCCGGATCACGCGTCTCGGCCGGCGACAGGACGATGCAGGTTGCTCCCGCCACCAGCGGGAGGAGCATCTGATGGATACTCGGATCAAAACTCATCGAGCTGGAGAACACGAAACGCGACGATGGCCCGACATCCCATAGCCGAAGCTGGTCGCCGAGCTTGCCGACCAGGTTCTGATGCGTGAGCGCCACGCCCTTGGGCCTGCCTGTCGAACCCGATGTATAGATCAGGAATGCAATGTTCTGCGCCTGCAACGGCGCCGACCGGTCCGACTGGCGCAATGGCCCCGGATCGTATGCCGCGATCCCCTCTTCCACCGCGCCATCGCCAAGCACGATCACCGCAATGTCGTGTCCTGCGAACATGTCCGCGTTGCCGCGCTGAGTCAGCATGAGCACAGCGCCGCTATCCGCGATCATATGGCTCAGCCGCTCGGCCGGATGCTGCGGATCCAGCGGCAGACAGCCGCCTCCCGCCTTCAGCACCGCCAGCACGGCCACCACCGCCTCCAGACTGCGGTCCAGTCCGATGGCGACCACTGTTTCCGGGCCAACGCCGCGATCGATGAGATAACGTGCGAGGCGGTTCGAGCGCTTGTCGAGTTCGTCATAGGTCTGCGACTGGCCACCGCCGACGATGGCGACCCTGCCGCTGGCGGCAGCGAATGCAGCAGCCAAAACGTCAGGGAGCGTCTCGCCGATTGTCGCGGTGATCGTTGCCGGATCGGCTCGCGGCTCGTCGATATCGACCGGCAGCGCGAGCGCACCGACTGGACAGCCGGTCGTCGCGACCTGAGCGGCGACGGCGACGATCCGCGACAAATGCGCATGCAGATCCGTCCGACGATAAAGGGCGGCATTGCCATCCAGATCCATGCGCAATCGTCCCTCCGCCTGGTTGTCGATCAGGCTCAGGGACAGGTCGCGTACGGGACCGTAAGAGAGATAGTGCGATGAAGACTGCGCGCCGCCGAACTGCAGATCCTGGTCCACCAGCATGATGTTCACGGACAGACTGAAATAATCCGGCTCACCCGGCAGCAGCTCAAGGTCGTTGCGGACATGTTCGAAGCGGTAAGCTTGATGGCGCAGCGCAAGCCGCATCTGCCGCGAGATATCCTTGGCGATCACGTCGAAACCAAGCGCCGGCGAAACATTGACCCGGAGATGGCATTCGTTCGACGCCATTGCCGGGAAGGCTCGCGCCGCGCTTGCCAGGCGGCCAAGCAGTTGCGTGCCGAGCACGACCTCGTGCTGCCCCTGATAGACCGACTGCATGACCGCGGCGGCGGCCATCAGCAGGTGCTCGGGTCTGACCCCCGCCTGTCGCGCCAGTTCGCGCAGTTGATCGGAGACTGACGTCGGAAGATAGCAGGTCTCGCGCAGAACGGCATCGGACGAGCCTCCGGCGCGGGCACCGGTCGCGGACCAACTGCTCATCTTGTCGGCGCCGGCCAGAGTGGTCTCCCAGTAGCGGCGGTCGTCGAGACATCGGGATGACTTGCTGTAAGCCTGCGCTTCGCCCGCCATCGCGGCCGTGCCGCCCAGCGGATAGTCGGGACAAGGCCGCCCTTCTCGCAGTGCTGAATAGGTTTCCGCCAGCCGATTGCCGGTGATCCAGGCCGACTGACCGTCGAAGGCAATGTGATGATAGATCTGGCCCCAAAGCCAGCGCGCGTCGGCGGTCTGAAGCAACAGCCAGCGGAACGGCGGCTCGGACTCCAGCCGGAAGGGACGGCGGAGCTCGGAATTGATCCGACCGACCGCTGCTGCTGACGGATCCGGCGCCTGCCTGACATCGATGATCGGCAGTATCTCGCCGCGGGCGGCGACCACTTCCTGCCATAGCGCGTCGTCGCGCGCATAACACCTGAGGCGGAGCGACTCGGTATGGTCGACGACATGCTCGGCGGCCCTCGCCAGGGTCCGCAGATCCAGCTCACCGACGATCTCGGTGTACAGCCCTATGTTGTAAACACAGCCCGTCTTGTCGAGCAGCTGTCCAAACCAGATGTCACGCTGGGCGACCGACAGCGGAAAACGTTCTGGCGCAACCGACGCTTCCCTCATCGCCCCGAACCTCCCGCGGATCTGCAAGATTCAGCCGTTCAACGCTGGACGGACCGGTCCGGGAGGTTACCGGCACGCATATCGATCCAGCACCTTTCGACGAAGGCCAAGCAATCAGCCTTTTGCGCGACCGCATGTGCTTGATTCCAGCCAGCCGGAATCGGCTTGGCCGCCGGCCAGATCGCATACTGCGCGTCACGATTGACAAGGACGACGAATTCATCGCCGTCGATTGACCAATTGCCAGACGCTGGCTCCCCCTCCATCGCGCCTTACCTGATCATGGCCTGACCGATCACGCCGGACGGCATCGATTTTCCTCTCGCACGGCCGATGATTCGAGTCCAGCAGCGGCCCTTCATCGTTGCCACAGCGATGCGAGCCTCGCGCGCATCCACGATCGCGAATTTCGCCCCAGGCCGCTAGATCGTCACCTGCGTTCCGACCTCGACCACGCGGCCGGAGGGGATCTGGAAATAGTCGGTGGCGTCGTTGGCGGAGCGGCTGAGCGAGATGAACAACCGGTCCTGCCAGCGCGGCATGCCCGAATGGGCGGCGGGCTTCAGCGTCCTGCGCGACAGGAAGAACGAGGTCGACATGATGTCGAACTGCCAGCCCAGCTTGCGGGCGATCGCCAGCGCCTTGGGCACGTTGGGCGATTCCATGAAGCCGAACTTCAGCGTCACCTTGGAGAAGGTCGGGCTGATCTGCTCCAGCCTGACCCGCTCGGCCGGATCGATGCGGGGGTCTGCGCGGTCTCGATGGTGAGAATGACGTTCTTCTCGTGCAGCACCTTGTAGTGTTTCAGGCTATGCATCAGCGCAGTCGGCGCGCTCAGCGGATCGCTGGTCAGGAACACGGCGGTGCCGGGCACCCGCTGCGGCGGCCGCTTCTCCAGCATCGCCACGAGATCGGCGAGCGGAAATTCGAGCTTGCGCGACTTCTCGAACAGCAGCCGGCTGCCGCGCCGCCACGTGTACATCAGGATGATCATGAGCGCTCCGAGCGCCAGCGGCACCCAGCCGCCCTCGAACACCTTGAGCAGGTTCGCCGCGAGGAAGGTCAGGTCGAGGAACAGGAACGGCGCGATCAGCGCGGCGGCCGCAAACGGCGACCACTTCCAGACCTTCCAGATCACGACAAAGCCCATCATCGCCGTGACCACCATGGTGCCGGTCACGGAAATTCCATAGGCCGAGGCCAGCGCGCTGGAGGAGCGGAACAGCAGCACCAGCAGCACGACCGCGAGCAACAGCAACTGGTTGATGCGCGGGATGAAGATCTGGCCGGAATGGGCTTCGGACGTATGGCGAATTTCAAAACGCGGCAGCAGGCCGAGCTGAATCGCCTGGCGTGTCAGCGAATAGGCACCGGTGATGACGGCCTGGCTCGCGATCACGGTTGCGGCGGTGGCGAGCACGACCATGCAGCCGCGGAAAAACCCTGCGGGAAGAGCTGGAAGAACGGACTCACAATCGCGCCGGGATCGCCGAGGACGAGAGCGCCCTGCCCCAGATAGTTGAGCGCCAGCGACGGCAGCACAATGAACAACCAGGCCGTCTGGATCGGCCGCTTGCCGAAATGGCCGAGGTCGGCATAGAGCGCCTCGGCGCCGGTGACGGCCAGAAACACCGCGCCCAGCGTCACGAAGCCGATGATGCCGTGATGGAGCATGAAGGACACGGCGTAGAGCGGGTTCAGCGCATACAGCACCTGCGGCTGCTGGATGATCGGATGGATCGCCGCCACTGCGATCACCGCGAACCACACGCACATCACAGGGCCGAAGAAGGCGGCGACCCGGGCGGTGCCGCGCGACTGAACGGCAAACAAGCCGACCAGAATCACCACAGTCAGCGGCACGATGTAGGGCTCGAACCGCAGCGTGACGTCCTTCATGCCTTCGATCGCCGACAGCACCGAGAGCGCCGGCGTGATCACGGCGTCTCCGTAAAACAGAGCGCCGGAGATGATGCCGAGTATGACGATAGTCGCCCCGCCGGTGCCGACCGCGCGCTGCGCCAGCGCCATCAGGGCGAGCGTGCCGCCTTCGCCGTTATTGTCGGCGCGAAGCAGGATCACCACGTATTTCAGGGTCACCACCACGACCAGCGCCCACAGGATCAGCGAGAGCACACCGAGCACGGCGGCCTGGGTCGGAGCCCCTTCCGTCCCCGACGCGGCCATCACGGCCTCCCGGAACGCATAGAGCGGGCTGGTGCCGATATCGCCGTAGACGACCCCGATGCTGCCGAGCGTCAGCGCACCGAAACGGGCGGTCGTATGGGCTTCGCCATGCCCATTGGCCGCCGCCGTTTCCGGGGCGGAAATCGCTACATCACTTGTCATGGAGAGCCCAGTGGCCTCTAAAATGCTTCACTGCACAACGGCGGAGGAGCGCGCGGCTTATAGTCCTGCGCTACCGGCATAGCCTAGCCCGATTTTGGGCCTTGGCCATGCAAAATTTGCATAGATCGCCGATGGCGCTCAGATGGTGACTTGTGTGCCGACTTCAACCACCCGCCCGGTGGGAATCTGGAAATAGTCGGTGGCGTCATTGGCGGACCGGCTCAGCGCGATGAACAAATGGTCCTGCCATAGCGGCATGCCGGATTGCGCCGAGGCCTTCAGCGACCTTCGCGACACGAAGAACGACGTCGACATGATGTCGAACTGCCAGCCCTGCTTGCGCGCGATCGCGAGCGCCTTGGGCACGTTCGGCTGCTCCATGTACCCGAACCGCAGCCGGACCTTCGAGAACTTGTCGCTGACCTTCTCCATCCTGAACCGATCAGCCAGATCGACCCGCGGTGTCTGCGCGGTTTCGATGGTCAGGATCACATTGTGCTCGTGAAGCACCTTGTTGTGCTTGAGATTGTGCAGCAGAGCGGTGGGTACAAACGAAGGATCGCTGGTGAGGAATACCGCCGTGCCCTTGACGATGTGCGGCGGCCGCTTCTCCAGACTCTTGATCAGGTCGTCCAGCGGCACCTCGATCCGGCGCGTCTTCTGGATCAGGATCCCGGTGCCGCGCCGCCAGGTCCAGATCGTCCCGGCCATGACGATGCCGAACAGCAACGGCACCCAGGCGCCCTCGAGCAGCTTGAGCAGATTGGCGCTGAAGAAAGTCATGTCGACGACGACGAAGGGCACGATCACGGCGGCCGCCGTCGCGGCGCGCCAGTTCCACAATTTCCAGATGACGACGAAGCCCATGATGCCGTCGGCAACCATGGTGGTGGAGACCGCGATACCGTAGGCCGAAGCCAGGTTGCTGGAGGTGTGGAACAACAGCACCAGCAGCATCACCCCGATCAGGAGCAGCCGGTTCACCCGCGGCAGATAGATCTGGCCGGCATGGGTTTCGGAGGTGTAGCGCACCTCGAAGCGCGGCAAGAGGCCGAGTTGCACCGCCTGATAGACCAGCGAATAGGCGCCGGTGATCACCGCCTGGCTCGCGATCACTGTCGCGGCGGTCGCAAGTCCGACCAGCGGCAACACCAGATACTCGGGCACCATGCGGTAGAAGGAATGCTCGATCGCGCCGGGATCGGACAATACCAGCGCGCCCTGACCGAAATAGTTGATCAGCAGCGAGGGCAGCACGAAGAACATCCAGGCCGACTGAATCGGCTTGCGGCCGAAATGGCCGAGATCGGCATAGAGCGCCTCGCCGCCGGTCACCGCCAGAAAGACGGCGCCCAGCGTGACGAGGCCGATGGTGCCGTGCGTGAGCAGGAATTGCAGCGCGTAATAAGGATTGATCGCAGCCAGGACCGACGGATCGTCGGCGATGTGGACGGCGCCCATCACCGCCAGGCAGGTGAACCAGATCACCATCACCGGCCCGAATGCCGATGCCACCATCGCCGTCCCCTTGCTCTGGACCGCGAACAGCAGCACCAGAATGAAGACGGTGAGCGGCACGACGTAGTGCTCGAAGGCGGGCGTGGCGAGCTTGAGACCTTCGACCGCCGACAACACCGAGATCGCCGGTGTGATCATGGAATCGCCGATGAACATGGAGGCGCCGACCACGCCGAGCGCGAGCAGGAACCAGCTTCGCCGCCCGAGCGCGCGCTGGCCGAGCGCCATCAGCGAGAGCGTGCCGCCCTCCCCGTTATTGTCGGCCCGCAGCAGCAACAGGACATATTTGGCGGTGACGACGATAAAGAGCGCCCACAGGATGAGCGACAGCACGCCGAGCACGATGACCCGCGACACCGGCTCGCCATGGGCCGCGCCTCTGACCGCCTCGTGGAATGCGTAGAGCGGCGAGGTGCCAATGTCGCCAAAGACGACGCCGATGCTCCCGAGCGTAAGGGACCAAAAGCCCGAAGTGACCGGCCCGTCCTGGGTCTCGGTCGTTGTGATGCTCGCGGTCATGTGGATGAAAAACGCTTCGTCCCTGGAATTGATCCGGCGCCTTTTGACGCTTCCGGTGCGGCTGTCAATCGGCACAGCACCTTAGCAGGCGGCGAGGCAGATGCTGTGACGCCGCAGCAACGGTTGCCGCCAGCGCGACGACATGCCTCAGGTAAGATGGTAGCGCAAGACCTCTAGGGCTTCAAATTCGGCGGCAGCGGCGGATCTTCCCGCATCAGGGTGATCGTCACCCGGCGGTTGGCCGCCAGCGAGGGGTCGTCCGGAAACAGCGGCTGGGTGTCCGCCTTGCCCGAAACGGCGAAGACATGCGACGGCGGCAGGCCCTCGCGTTCGAGTATCTGGCGCACTGCATTGGCCCGATCGGCCGACAGATCGAACGCGCCGTAGTCGCTGCGGCTCGGCACGAAACCGGCTGCGGTGTGGCCGGCGATGGAGACGCGGAGCGGCGTGGCCTTGAGCGGAATGGCGAGCTTCTCGATCAGGCGGCGGGTGCGGTCAAGGGCACCTTTGAGCCGTCGGCGAACATCGAGCGGCCGTCCTGGTCGACGATCTCGAGGTTGAGTCCCTGCTTGGTCTCCTCGAACATGATGTGCTTGGACATCTCGGTCAGTTCCGGCATGTCCTGCAAGGCCTGACGCAGCGATGCTGCGGCGAGCGCGAAACCGCGGTCGACCTTGAGCCGCGCGCCGGACGTCTTGTCGTGATCCTCCTGGTCCGGTGTCGGCGTGTTCGACGAGTCCTCAGGCTGGATGTGGTCGACGTTCTTCAGCCGCGCGCGGGTCGGCAGGCCGTCGGATTCGATGATGCCGGCGTAGCGCGCCTCGCTCTGGACGCCGAAGGCCTCGCGCATGGAGCCTGCGACGATCTTCAGCTTGTTGGAGTCCTGGGTGGAGAATGCGACCAGCATCACGAAAAACGCCAGCAGCAAGGCCATCAGATCGGCAAACGTAACGAACCAGCCATGGCCGCCATGAGCTTCTTCGCGTTTCTTCTTTGCCATCGGTCAGATCCCGGCGTCCGGCGTTACGCAGGAACCGGCTCGCCCTCGGCGTGGCGGTGCTTCTCGGGCAGATAGGCCAGCAGCATTTCGCGTACCAACGTCGGACTCTTGGAGTCGCGGATCATCAGAATGCCGTCGATGATCAGCGTACGATTGGTTTCCTCGTCGATCAGCTTGCCATGCAGCTTGTCGGCGATCGGCAGGCAGAGCAGGTTCGCAACCAGCGCGCCGTAGAGAGTTGCCAGCAAGGCGGTCGCCATGAACGGGCCGAGCTTCGAGGGATCTGACATGTTCGAGAACATCTGCACCATGCCGATCAGCGTTCCGATCATGCCGAACGCAGGCGCGCAGTCGCCGACGGCGCGGTAGATCTTGCTGCCTTCGTTGAGATGCAGCAGGAAGTTGTCGCGGTCGCGCTCCATATTGTCCCTGATAAAATCGAGGTCGTAGCCGTCGGCGACGTAGCGGATCCCCTTCGCGAGGAACGGCTCGTCGGTCTCGACCTTTTCCAACCCCACCGGGCCCTGCTTGCGGGCGATCTCGGCGATGCGGGCGAGTTCGTCGACCAGGTCGTGCGCCGACAGCCGGCTCATCGTGAAGGCGAATTTCATGCCGAGCGGCAGACCATGCATCAGCACCGAGAGCGGAAAGCGGATCATGGTCGCAGCGGCCGAGCCGCCGAAGATGATGATCGCAGCATGATCGCTGATGAACATGTGCAGATCGCCGCCCATGAATACCATCAGCGCGATAACTGCGAGGCCGCCCACAAGCCCGGCGCCCGTCATGATATCCATGGGAGACTCCAACGCGAACGCAACAACGGCCGTCCTGGCCGATGGCGCGGCCCAACCCCGAACCGCATTGGAAACCGTAGTGAGCCGCGATTAAAGACGCGTAAAGGTTAAGTCCGGACAGCGTGTCCCGCCGCTGCCGATGGTACCGCGATTGCCGTACAGCGACATGAATCTCAACACTTCGCTAACCATGATCGTCCGCGATCAGCTCCAGGCCGAGCGCGCGACCTTCATCGAGCGGACAGTTCGGCTGCGGCCCTGCGCCACATCCTGAGAGAAGGATCAATTGGTATTGTGAAGCGGGGCGGCATGTTCGTGGCAGGAGCCATCGCTATGCTGACGCTTTTCAGTCTTCTCACCGCGCTTCCCGCGGTGGTGGCGCTTCACCTGCTCGAGCCGGGGCTCGTCCTGCCGGCGTTCAGCCTCCTGCTCTTTGCCGAGGCCACCTTCGCCATGATCGCAGCGCGCCTGCTTCACGTGCAAGGCAGTGCAGGCGACATCACGCTGTGGGATCTCGCCGGCAGCTTCACCCTGATCGGATGCGCAGCAGCGATGTTCGGCGAGCCGGATCAGGCCGCCCTGCTTCTGGAACAAGGCGGCCCGCGGCCGGCGCCGCGGCCGTAGAAAGTCAGTGGATTTCCGCGGAGCGCTTCAGCGCGGCCTTCAGCTTCTCCAGCGAGAAGTCGGGGCTGCGGGCAATCTCGAGGATCGGCGTCTCGCGGCGGCCGCAGAGTTCGGCGGCCTCCGGCAGCTTCGCGGCGATGTCGAGCGGGATCACGATGGCGCCGTGCTGGTCGGCATGGATCAGATCGTCCGACTTCACGGTCATCCCGGCAACGCGAACCTCGCCGCCAAAACTCTCCGCATGCACCCACGCGTGTGACGGGCCGATCGAACCGGCCAGCGCCTGGAATCCAGGGGCCCATTGCGGGATGTCGCGGATCGAGCCGTCGGTGATGACGCCGAGGCAGCCGAGCGCCTTGTGCACGTTGCTCTGCACCTCGCCCCAGAACGCGCCGTAGCCGACGTCGGGACCGTCGATGTCCTGGATAACGGAGATGCGCGGACCGTGGCCGGTGCCGACATATTCGTAATAGTCGATGCGGCGCTTCGACTGCTCCTCGGCCGGCAGCGAGGATTTCAGCACCGAACGGATCGCAACCGTGCGGGCGTAGCCGACGATCGGCGCCAGATCCGGGAACGGGCAGACGAGTTGCTTGGTGGTGTAGCCGATCAGCCGGCGCTCGGGCGCGACGATCTCCATGGCATTGCAGATCGTCGGGGTGTCGTAGCGGCCCAGCGCTTCGAGGACGGCAGCGGGCAGCGGCCCGGTCGCGGAATTGGTCACGGCGTTCTCTCCCAGATTGGCGGCCGCTGTTGGCGCGGTGCCGCCTGCACGGGGGATATAGCCGAGATCAGGCTTCAACCCAACTCAGCACGCCCTCATGGCAGATATCCGTGTCTTGCCGCTAGTGCAGCCGTCCGGGCCGGTCGTCCTCGTCCGGCGGCTCCGCCAGGTTTGCCAGTGTCGGCGCCGAGGGGGCGACGGGACCTCGCCTCCTCCTTCCGGCGCCGCGGCTGCCAACGCGCGAGCCTGGTCGCGATAGGATTTGTAGCCGAGCGGCAGGCAGAGCAGATACAGCACCGTGCCGATCGAGAGCACGTACCAGGGATAGCTGATCAGGAGCGCGATGAAGAAGATCACCGCGACGAAGGCCGGCAACACCAGCTCCGGCGGCACCCGCATGCGCATGCTCTTGCCGGAGAACACCGGCAGGCGCGACACCATCAGGAAGGCAATCAACAGCGTGTAGCCGGCCGTCAGCGACGCGGGCCAGCGCCCCAGATCCAGGAATGCGGCATAGATCGGCAACATCACGGTAATTGCACCGGCTGGTGCCGGCATGCCCGTGAAAAAATTGGCGGCAAAGGCCGGTTTGTTCGGATCGTCCAGTGTCGCGTTGAAGCGCGCAAGCCGCAGGCACATGGAGATCGCAAACACCATGGCCGCGATCCAGCCGGCATTGCCGAGCTCGTGCAGCTGCCAGAAATACAGCATCAGGCCGGGGGCCACGCCGAAATTGACGAAATCGGCGAGGCTGTCGAGCTCGGCGCCGAACTTGGACTGCCCCTTGATCAGCCGCGCGACGCGGCCATCGATGCCGTCGAGCGCGGCGGCGAACACGATGGCATAGACGGCGAGCGTCATCCGCCCTTCGATCGACAGCCGGATCGCCGTCAGGCCGGCGCAGATCGCCAGCAGCGTGATGACGTTGGGCACCAGCATCCGCACCGGGATCGGGCGGAACCGGCGGCGGCGCACATCTGGATCTCTGGAGTCGTAGGGCGTCATGGATCGTCCTCACCTCAAGGCGAGATATAGCAAGCCACGCTCCCCTCCGCCATTGCGGCGGAAGGCCCTCATGGACCGACTTATTGGTTAATTGGCGCGGTAGGCGCGGCTCGGGTCGTCGCCTGCAAGGTCGGCCAAAATCGTCTCGCCGGCGATTGCGGTCTGTCCTTCCGAGACCAGCGCCCTGGTGCCGACGGGAAGATAGACGTCGAGGCGCGAGCCGAATCGGATCAGGCCGAAGCGCTCACCGGCCCCGATCGCCTGCCCTTCCTTGACGAAGCAGACGATGCGCTTGGCGATCAGCCCTGCAATCTGGACCACGCCGATCCGTGCCGTCGGCGTCGTGATCACCAGCGAGTTTCGCTCATTGTCCTCGCTCGCCTTGTCGAGCTCGGCATTGATGAAGAGGCCGGGCCGGTAGGCGATGCGGTCCACCCTGCCCGCCAATGGGGCGCGGTTCACATGACAGTTGAACACGCTCATGAACACCGAGATGCGCGGCAGGGGGCGGTCGCCGAGCCCGAGCTCGGCCGGCGGCAGCGCCATGGTGATCATCGAGACACGGCCGTCGGCCGGCGACACCACGAGCCCCTCGCGCACCGGCGTCACCCGTACGGGGTCGCGGAAGAACAGCGCGCACCACACGGTCAGGATCGTGCCGATCCACCCGAGCGGCGACCACAGCCAGAACAGGATCAGGCTTGCCAGCGCAAAGCCGCCGATGAAGGGATAGCCCTCCTTGTGGATCGGCGGGATCTGACGCTGAATCGAATCGAGAATGGACATCGCTATCTGCCGCCTGGGGGTTTATGGCACGCGGGGTGCCCCGCGCGGTTGTTTAGGCCAGAGTTGGGACCGGAGACAAGGTCACTCCGCGGCTGCAGGCGCCGTCAGGGCGTCCTGGACCGGCGGCGGCTCCCGGTTGGGCGCCTCGCTGGTATCTGCCATTTTAGCCAGCTTCTCGCGCGCGGCCTCCGCCTCGCGCTGCCTGTTCCACATGCTGGCATAGAGGCCGCCCTGCGCGAGCAGCATGGCGTGGGTGCCGCGCTCGGCGATGCGGCCCTGGTCCAGCACGATGATCTCGTCCGCGCCGACGATGGTGGAAAGCCGGTGCGCGATCACAAGCGAGGTGCGGTTTTTCGCCACCCGCTCGAGCGCGCCCTGGATCTCGTGCTCGGTGTGGGTGTCGAGCGCCGACGTCGCCTCGTCGAGCACCAGGATCGGCGGCGCCTTCAACACGGTACGCGCGATGGCGACCCGCTGCTTCTCGCCGCCGGAGAGCTTCAGGCCGCGCTCGCCGACCTGGGTCTCGTAGCCCTTCGGCGCCATGCGGATGAAATGGTCGATCTGCGCCAGTTGTGCCGCTTGCTCCACCTCTGCATCGCTGGCGTCCCACCGGCCGTAGCGGATGTTGTAGCGTATGGTGTCGTTGAACAGCACGGTATCCTGCGGCACCATGCCGATCGAGGCGCGCAGGCTGGCCTGCGTGACCTCGCGGATGTCCTGGCCGTCGATCAAAATCCTGCCGCCCGAGATGTCGTAGAGGCGGAACAGAAGCCGCGAGATGGTCGACTTGCCCGCCCCCGACGGGCCGACGATCGCCACCGTCTTTCCGGCCGGCACCTCGAAGCTGATGCCCTTCAGGATCGGGCGCGCAGGCTCATAGGCAAAGCGCACGTCCTCGAAACGCACATTGCCGGCGGAGACTACCAGCGGCTTTGCATCGGGCTCGTCCTTGATCTCGGCTTCGCGGCCAAGGACGTTGAACATCTTCTCGATGTCGATGATCGCCTGCTTGATCTCGCGATAGACCATGCCCATGAAATTCAGCGGCTGATAGAGCTGAATCATCATGGCGTTGACCAGCACGAAATCCCCGACCGTGTTGGTGCCGTTGCGCACGCCGATCGCGCACATCAGCATCGTCGCGGTCAGCCCCATCGTGAAGATCACCGCCTGTCCGGTGTTGAGCACGGCGAGCGACGTATAGGCCTGGACGCTCGATTCCTCGTAGCGCGCGACCGACTTGTCGTAACGCTGCGCTTCGCGCGCCTCGGCGCTGAAATATTTCACGGTCTCGTAGTTGAGCAGCGAGTCGATCGCCTTGGTGTTCGCCTCGGTGTCGGAATCGTTCATCTTGCGACGAATGCCGATCCGCCATTCGGTCGCGATGTAGGTGTAGTACATGTACACCGCCACCGTGATCAGGGTTGCGACCACGTAGCGCCAGTCGAACTGCCACAACAGCACGGCCAGCAGCAGCGAGACCTCGACGATGGTCGGGATCAGCTGGAGGATCACCATGCGCACGATGACCTCAATGCCCTCGCGGCCGCGCTCGAGCACCCGCGTCAGGCCGCCGGTCTTGCGCTCGAGATGAAAGCGCAGCGACAGCTCGTGCATGTGGACGAAAGTGATGGTCGCGAGCTTGCGTACCGCATGCATGGCCACGCGGGCGAAGATGCCGTCGCGCCATTGCGTCAGCACCGCCATCATGATGCGCATCACGCCGTAGCTCGCGGTCAGCAGCAACGGCGAGGCGATCACCCAGAGGTGCCAATTGTCGGCCTCAATCGGCGCGGTGTTGGCGCCGGTCAGCGCATCGGTGGCCCATTTGAAGCTGAAGGGAACCGTGAGCGTGATCAGCTTGGCGGCGAGCAGCAGCACCATCGACCAGACCACGCGCATCTTCAGATCGAAGCGGTCGCCCGGCCAGATATAGGGCCACAGATGCGCCAGTGTGCCCATCAGCGTGGCCCGTTCCAGCGGTCCGCCGGCCGGCTCGGGCGCGTCGGCGCCATGGGGCGAATGGGGAGAGTTCATCAAAACAGCCTGAAAGTCCGCCGGATGCGGGCCGCGTTGCGATTAACGATTTCGCTCGTCATATAGAAGCTTCCCGAGGCGAGCGCACCCCGCCAGATGGCGAATCTTCGATTGTTTGTCGCCATTTACCGGTAGATTCCGGGTGCTCCGAATCACCGATTAGGCTTGACGGCCTTTCGCTGCGATGCATCATGCTACCAATGAGCACCATCAAAACCGTTTGTGTCTATTGCGGCTCCGGCCCCGGAACCAATCCACGTTTCACCGAAGGCGCCAAGGCGCTCGGCAAGGCGCTCGCGGAGAACAACGTCCGCTTGGTCTATGGCGGCGGCTCGGTCGGCCTGATGGGCGCGGTCGCGACATCCGTGCTCGATCACGGCGGCACCGTCACCGGCATCATTCCCGAATTCCTGCGCAGGCGCGAGAATGCGCTGACGCGCGTGCAGGAGATGATCGTCACCCCCGACATGCATGAGCGCAAGCGGCTGATGTTCGAGCGCTCCGACGCCTTCGTGGCATTGCCGGGCGGCGTCGGCACGCTGGAGGAACTGGTCGAGCAATTGACCTGGAAGCAGCTCGGCCGTCACGCCAAGCCGGTGCTGCTCGCCAACATCGATAATTTCTGGGAGCCGCTGTTCTCGCTGCTGTCGCACATGCGCCAGACCGAGTTCATCCGCGCCGGCCTGTCGGTCGACATCCTCAAGGCCGATCGCGTCGAGGACATCCTGCCGAAGCTGAAGTCCGCCGTGGCACAGCTCGCCGAAGCCGAAAAGCAGCTCGCGCCGGACGTCGCGCGCAAGCTCTGACGTCCTACTCCGGCGGAAACGTCACGGCCTCGATGCGATTGCCGTCGGGGTCGACGACGAACGCCGCGTAGTAGCGCACGCGGTCGTGCGGGCGGATACCGGGAGCGCCTTCCGATGTCCCGCCGCTCCCGAGCGCGGCGGCGTGAAACGCATCGACCTCCGCTCTCGTCTTGGCCCGCAGGCAGATGTGCACGCCGCTCTCCGGCGCCACGCGCGGCATGCCTTCGCGCAAGTTGATCCAGAATTCGGGATAGGCCTTGCCGAAGCCGATCGTCCGTGGCCGCGTGACGACCCGCGCAAGTCCGAGGGCCGCGAGCGTGGCTTCGTAAAATCTTGCCGAGCGTTCGAGATCGCTGACGCCGACGGAAATGTGGTCGATCATGTGCGCGCCCCTCTCTCCTCGTCATTACGAGCGCAGCGAAGCAATCCAGAGTCTTTCCGCGGCAGCAGTCTGGATTGCTTCGCTGCGCTCGCAATGACGGCGTTCGTGGCGCCGCCATGCCTCGAATTGCCGTCCCCTACGCCGGCGCGCCGGACTTCACGAGCTTGTAGATCACCGAATCCATCAGCGCCTGGAACGAAGCATCGATGATGTTCGGCGACACGCCGACCGTGGTCCAGCTGTCGCCGTTCTCGTCCTCGCTCTCGATCAGCACGCGCGTGACCGCGCCGGTGCCGCCATTGAGGATACGCACGCGGTAGTCGATCAGCGTCAAGCCTTCGATGTATTTCTGGTACTTGCCGAGGTCCTTGCGAAGCGCAACGTCCAGCGCGTTGACGGGGCCGTTGCCTTCTGCAGCCGAGATCAGATGCTCGCCGGCGACGTCGACCTTGACCACCGCAAGCGCCACCGTCACCCGCTCGCCGAGCGCGTTGTAGCGCTGCTCGACATTGACGTCGAACTGCTCGACCTCGAAATAATGCGGCACCTTGCCGAGCGTGCGGCGCGCCAGCAAGTCGAACGAGGCGTTGGCGGATTCATAGGCGTAGCCGGCCGCCTCGCGCTCCTTCAACTCCTCGACCAGCCGCGTCAGCTTCGGATCGCTCTTCTCATAGGCGATGCCGGCGCGGTCGAGCTCGGCGATCACGTTGGAGCGGCCGGCCTGGTCGGACACCAGCACCTTGCGGTGGTTGCCGACCGTCTCGGGCCGCACGTGCTCATAGGTGTGCGGATCCTTCAGCACGGCGGAGGCGTGGATGCCGGTCTTGGTGACGAAGGCGCTTTCGCCGACATAGGCCGCATGCCGGTTCGGCACGCGGTTGAGCATGTCGTCGAGGGTGCGCGAGACCTTGACCAGCGTCGCCAGCTTCTCAGGCGTGACGGAGATCTCGAAAGCGTCGGCAAACTCCTGCTTCAGCTTCAAGGTCGGGATCAGCGAGCAGAGATTGGCGTTGCCGCAGCGCTCACCAAGGCCGTTCAGCGTGCCCTGGATCTGCCGCGCGCCCGCGCGCACGGCGGCGAGCGAATTCGCCACCGCCTGCTCGGTGTCGTTATGGGCGTGGATGCCGAGATGATCGCCCGGGATGTGCTTCGTCACCTCGGCGACGATGGCCTCGATCTCGTTCGGCATGGTGCCGCCATTGGTGTCGCACAGCACCACCCAGCGCGCGCCGGCCTCATAAGCGGCCTTGGCGCAGGCGAGCGCAAAGCCGGCATCTTCCTTGTAGCCGTCGAAGAAGTGCTCGCAGTCGAGCATGACCTCGCGGCCGGCCGCCTTCGCGGCCGCGACGCTGTCGCGGATGGAGGCGAGATTTTCCTCCTTCGTGGTCTCCAGCGCGACACGTACCTGATAGGCGGAGGACTTCGCGACGAAACAGATCGCATCGGCTTTCGCTTCCAGCAGACCTGCAACACCGGGATCGTTGGAGACCGAGCGCCCTGCCCGGCGTGTCATGCCGAAGGCTGTGAAGCGCGCATGGGTGAGCTTCGGCTTGCTGCCGAAAAACTCGGTGTCGGTCGGATTTGCGCCGGGATAGCCGCCTTCGACATAGTCGATGCCGAGATCGTCGAGCAACGCCGCGATGACCTGCTTGTCTTGAAGCGTGAAATCGACGCCATTGGTCTGCGCGCCGTCGCGCAGCGTGGTGTCGAACAGATAAAGACGCTCCTTGCTCATGATGCGGCTCCGAGCGTCTTCTTCATCGTGGTATTGGCAAGCCACTCGTCGCCCACGGTGATACTGTTGCGCTGCATGGCGACGTAGCCGCGCTTGGCGAAGAAGCCCTGCGCGGTGTCGCTGGCGTCGACCGAGAGGCCGGTCGCGCCGCGGCCGCCGGCAAGCTTCTCCAGCGCGTCGACCAGCACGGTCGCGATGCCCTGTCCGGTCACGGCCGGATGCACGTAGAGCATCTGGATGTGATCGGCCCCGCGCAGCGACGCGAAGCCGACGGGCGAGCCTTCCAATGTCGCGACCAGCGTCAGGTCGGCAGCAAGCCGCTTGCCGAACTCTTCGCTGTCCGCCGCCTCCATCCAGGCCTGCTGCTGCGCCTCGTTGTAGTCCTCGCCGGTCAGCTCCTCGATGCTGGCCGCAAAGATCGCGGCGAGCACGGGCACGTCATCGGGCAGGAAGGGCCGCAAGCCGGGCTTCGGCAAAGTCTGTCCCATCGTCTTCACCATATCCCATAAAGCTTCAGCACGATCGCCACAGCGGCGCCGAGCAGCAGGATCTTCAGCGCGATGTAATAGAGCCAGTGCCGCGGGAACGGCGTGTCGGGCCGCGTCATCGCGTGACCTCCCAGGTCGTGCCGTCCTTGGAATCCTTGATCGCGACGCCCATCGCGGCGAGCAGATCGCGGATGCGGTCAGACTCCCCAAAATCCTTGCGGCCACGGGCCGCCGTCCGCTCCGAGAGCAGGCGCTCGACCTCCTTGGCATCGACGCCACTGGCCTGCTGCTTGCGCCCTTCCCACTGCGCAGCGCTCTCGGACAGGAAGCCGAGCAGCCGCAATGAACCTGCCAGCGCGGGTACGTCGCTGCTGCGCAGACCGTGCAGCGCCGCAATCGCGAGCGGCGTGTTGAGGTCGTCGAGCAACGGATCGACAACGGACCCAGCTGGCTTGCCGGGCGCGACGTCGGCCGCGACGCGATACCAGTCGTCGAGCGTCTTGGCACTCTCTTCCAGTGACTTCATGGTCCAGTCGATCGGGGAACGATAATGCGTCTTCAGCATGTTCAGGCGCAGCACCTCGCCCGGCCAATCCGCGAGCAGCTGGTGGATCGTGATGAAGTTGCCTGATGACTTCGACATCTTCTCGCTCTCGACCTGCAGGAAGCCGTTGTGCATCCAGTAATTCGCCATGCGCTCGCGGTGGAAGGCGCAGCAGGTCTGCGCGACCTCGTTCTCGTGATGCGGAAACACGAGATCGATGCCGCCGCCATGGATGTCGAAATGCTCGCCGAGATGCTTCCAGGCCATCGCCGAGCACTCGATGTGCCAGCCCGGGCGCCCCTCGGCCTTGATGCCGGCCGGCGACGGCCATGACGGCTCACCGGGCTTGGACGGCTTCCACAGCACGAAGTCGGTGTTGTCCTTCTTGTAGGGCGCCACATCGACGCGGGCACCGGCGATCATCTCGTCCAGCGAACGATTGGACAACGCGCCGTAGCGCGGCAACACCGAGTTGGCTGCGTTCATCGCCTGCGGCGAGAAAAGCACGTGGTCCTCGGCGGCATAGGCAAAGCCGCCCTTGACCAGTCGCTCGATGATCTCGCGCATCTCACCGATATGCTCGGTCGCGCGCGGCTCGACGCTCGGCCGCAGCGCACCCAGCGCATCGACGTCGGCGTGAAACTGCTGCCCCGTCTGCTCGGTGACCTTGCGGATCGCCTCGTTCAGCGGCAGGCCGGGGAAGTCGCGCGCGGCGCGGTCGTTGATCTTGTCGTCGACGTCGGTGATGTTGCGGACGTATGTGACGTGCGCCTCGCCGAAGAGATGACGCAGCAGGCGGAACAGCACGTCGAACACGATCACCGGCCGCGCATTGCCGATATGGGCGAAGTCGTAGACGGTCGGTCCGCAGACATACATGCGGACGTTGTTCGGATCGAGCGGCACGAAGGTGCGCTTTTCCCGGCTCAGCGTATCGTAAAGGCGCAATTCCATAGGGACACCCGTCGGCTGTTGGCCGGGCGTCCAGTGCTCTCAATGGTTTTGAGAAAAGACGGCTCCAGCCAGCGAATCGCTAGCTCGTAATCTCGCGGCAAATGGCGCAAATGACGAGGAGACCGTTCATGGCGGAACATATGGGCTATGAGGCGCCCCCGCGTCAAGAGTGCGGCGGAAATGCCATTTTGTCTCCGCACTGCGCCCTCGCCGGCCCTAATGGTTCATGATCCTTAACTATTTGCGCCCATTCTGGAACTGGCAGTTCCTTCTTTTTGCCCCCGGTGTTCTCATGCGATCATTGCTCGCGCTCATTTCCTGCGCCTCCATCATTTCAGCATCCAGCGCTTTTGCCGAAACCCGCGTCTTCATCATTCCCAACCAGGCGGACGGCTACGGCGTCGATCATTGCTTGGCCAAAGGCGACAAATGCGGCGCGCAGGTCGCCCGGACCTACTGCCAGTCACGAGATTTTGCCCAGGCATCAAGCTACCGCCGGGTCGATCCCGACGAAATTACCGGCTCTGTCCCCAAAACCGGCGCAAACTGCTCGCATGGCCATTGCGACGAATATGTCGCAATCACCTGCCAGCGCTGAATTCGCTCGGAACTGGCGTATCTTAGGCCCGGTCTTTGGCCCCGAAACGACGTGACGATGCCGCGGGAAGCGGCTATGGGAGGGCGCGCTTCGGCCCTCCAATGTCACATGGGACCGTGACCTCGCTAGAATGGCGGATATGCCTGAATTCTTGTCTCCCTCCCGTGCCCGCTTCCTCTCTGCCTGCACCGTGCTTCTGAGCACCGTCGTGCTCGCCACCGGCGCTTTCGCGCAGGCCGGCCCGCCCGGTCCGCCGCCGCAGCAGCCCGGCCAGAATGGGCTCGGGCCAAATCCGATGTGTGTACGACTGGAAGGCCAGCTCGCTGCGCTCGATCGCGGCGGCGGCGGTGATCCCGCGCGCGACGACCAGATCCGTCGCTATCAGGACTCCCAGACCAGGCAGCAGGCCGAGCTCGACCGCGTCACCATGCAGGCCAAGCGCATGGGCTGCGATTCCTCCGGCTTCTTCTCGCTGTTCAACGGCCAGTCGGCGCAGTGCGGTCCGGTCAACACCCAGATCCAGCAGATGCGCGCCAATCTGGACCAGATCACCGGCAATCTCGAACGCCTGCGCGGCGGCGGCCCCGGCGGCTTCAGCCCGGAGCGCGACAGCCAGCGCCGCTCGGTGCTGGTGGCGCTCGCACAGAACAATTGCGGCCCGCAATACGCCAACGCCGCGCAATCACAAGGCGGCGGCAACTTCCTGAGCAATCTGTTCGGCGGCAACAACCCCAACAATCCGCAAGGCGGCCCGCCCTCCGATCTCGGCCCGCAATCCGGCACCTACCGCACCGTGTGCGTGCGCACCTGCGACGGCGCCTATTTCCCGGTCTCGTTCGCAACCGTGCCGGCGCGCTTCCCCGACGACGAGAAGACCTGCAAGGCGCTGTGTCCGGCGGCCGAAGCCTCGCTCTACACCTACCGCAATCCCGGCGAGGACATGAACTCGGCGGTCTCCGTCAGCGGCCAGCCCTACACGGCGCTGCCGACTGCGTTCAAATTCCGCAGCGAGTTCAACCCATCCTGCTCCTGCAAGGCGGCGGGGCAGACCTGGGCCGATGCGCTGAAATCGGCCGACGACAAGGCCGCAGCCGAGCAGCAGGGTGACATCATCGTCACCGAGGAGAGCGCCAAGAAGATGCAGCAGCAGCGGCTGAGCAAGGGCGCGCCTGCTGCGACAACCAAGAAGGGCGCGGCGCCGACGACCGCGGCTGCACCGGCGGCGACTCCGCCTGCGGATACGGCCCCCACGACCTCGTCGGAGAACAAGCCGATCCGCTCGGTCGGCCCGACCTTCCTGCCGCAGCAGCAGAAGTAGGTGTAGCGGCAGGCCGCCGCCTCCCACTCAGTGTCATGCCCCGCGAAGGCGGGGCATCCAGTACTCAAGGCGGCAATTGGTTTCACGATGACGGCCGCGGAGTACTGGATCATCCGCTTTCGCGGATGATGACAGCGCAATGTGTGGCGACAGCGCCCACCCAATCAGCAGCGCCAACGATAGACCGCGCTAACCCTACCCCTCGAACGCGTCGGTCGACGCCCTGCTCCCGCGCGACACCAACGTCTCATCGTGCACTGGCAGCCCCTCGCCCCTTTCGCGAAAGCGGTTGGTGATGGGATAGCGGCGGTCGCGGCCGAAATTCCTCGCCGTCACTTTCACGCCCGGCGCGGCCTGGCGGCGCTTGTATTCGGCGACGTTGAGGAGATGGTCGATGCGGAGCACCGTCTCGCGGTCGAAGCCGGACGCGATGATCTGATCGAGCGGCTCCTCGCGTTCGATGAGACCCTGCAGAATGGCATCGAGCACCTCGTAGGGCGGCAGCGAGTCCTGGTCAGTCTGGTTCTCGCGCAGCTCCGCGCTCGGCGGGCGCGTGATGATGTCGGGCGGGATCACCTCGCCCGCGGGACCCAGCGCGCCGTCCGGCTTCCAGGCATTGCGCAAGCCTGCCAGCCGGAACACCTGCGTCTTGTAGATGTCCTTGATCGGGTTGAAGCCGCCGTTCATGTCGCCATAGAGCGTGGCGTAGCCGACCGACATTTCCGACTTGTTGCCGGTGGTGACCACCATCAGCCCGGTCTTGTTGGAGATCGCCATCAGCAGCGTGCCGCGGGTGCGGGCCTGGAGATTTTCCTCGGTGATATCGGGCGGCAGGTTCTTGAAGATGCCGGACAGGATCGTCTCGAAGCCGGTCACAGCTTCGGCGATCGGCAGCACCTCGTAGCGGATATCGAGACGGCCGGCGAGCTCGCCGGCGTCGGCGATCGAATGTGCGGCTGTGTAGCGGTAAGGCAGCATCACGCCGTGGACCTGGTCGGCGCCGAGCGCATCGACCGCGATCGCCGCGCAGAGCGCCGAATCGATGCCGCCGGAAATTCCGAGCAGCACGCCGGGAAAGCCGTTCTTGGCGACGTAGTCGCGCAGGCCGAGCACGCAGGCGGCGTAGTCGGCGTGGTCGCCCTCGGGCAGCGGCGCGATCGGCCCCGCGCAACGCCAATCGTCGCCGGTGCGCGTGAAGCGCAGTGTGGTAATGCTCTCGGCGAACGCCGGCAATTGCGCGGCGAGCGAGAGATCGCCGTTGAGCACGAAGGACGCGCCGTCGAACACGAGTTCGTCCTGGCCGCAGACCTGGTTGAGATAGACCAGCGGCAGCCCGCTCTCCGTCACCCGCGCCACGGCCACCGAGAGACGCACGTCGTTCTTGTCGCGGGCGTAAGGCGAGCCGTTCGGCACCAGGATGATCTCGGCGCCGGTCTCGGCCAATGTCTCGACCACGTTCTCGTAGTCTTCGGACTCGCTCGAGCCAGATGTCCTCGCAGATCGGCACGCCGATCCGCACGCCGCGCACGGTGACGGGGCCGGCCGCGGGGCCGCGCGAAAACAGCCGCTTCTCGTCGAACACGCCGTAGTTCGGCAGATTGCACTTGAAGCGCAAGCTCGCGATACGGCCGCCGTCGAGCAGCGCGCAGGCATTGTAGAGCCTGCCATCCTCGACCCAGGGCGTGCCAACCAGCATCGCAGGGCCGCCGTCGGCGGTCTCGCGCGCGAGGCTTTCGATCGCAGCGCGGCAGGCGGCCTGGAAGGCCGGCTTCTGCACCAGATCTTCCGGCGGATAGCCGGCGATGAACAATTCCGGAAACAGCACGAGATCGGAGCCGTCGGCGATCGCCTGCGCGCGCGCGGCCCGCACCTTGGCGGCATTACCGTCGATGTCGCCCACGGTCGGGTTGAGCTGGGCGAGCGTAACCGCGAATGCGTCGAGACGTTCGGTCATGGCCACCGCGTTCCGATCCCTTGGGATCCCCTTGGCTAGACGAAGCCCAATCGTTCGACGATGGCAAGAATCCAGAACGCGCCGGCCATCAGGAGCGCGACGCCGACCGCGGCGGAGCCCATGTCCTTGACCCGGCCGATCTGCTTGTCATGGTCCATGGTCAGGCGGTCGGCGAGCTTCTCGATCGCGGTGTTGAGCAGCTCGACCACCAACACGAAAGCGACCGCGCACACCAGCTCGACCGCGCGCGTTGCGGTCGAGCCGACGAACCACGCGAGCGGAAGCGACAGCAGCAGCGCAACCACTTCTTCGCGAACGGCCTGCTCCGAGCGGAACGCAAAGGCAAGACCATTGCGGGAGTTGATCGTGGCCTTCCAGATCCGCAGCAAGGTCCTAGAGCCCCGCTGCGACCGGCATCGGCCTCGCCTTGCCCGCGCGTTCCTGCTTGAGGAGCTCGGCGACCAGGAAAGCCATGTCGATGGACTGCTCGGCGTTGAGCCTGGGATCGCAGACCGTGTGGTAGCGGTCGTTGAGGCCCTCGTCGGTGATGGCGCGGGCGCCGCCGATACATTCGGTGACGTCCTGGCCGGTCATCTCCAGATGCACGCCGCCGGCGTGGGTGCCTTCCGCGGCGTGGATAGTAAAGAACGACTTCACCTCGGACAGGACGCGGTCGAACGGCCGCGTCTTGTAGCCGGACGTGGAGGTGATGGTGTTGCCGTGCATGGGATCGCACGACCAGACCACGACCCTGCCCTCGCGCTTCACGGCGCGGATCAGGCCCGGCAGATGGTCGGCGACCTTGTCGGAGCCGAAGCGGTTGATCAGCGTCAGCCGGCCCGGTTCGTTGTCGGGGTTGAGCACGTCGATCAGCTTGAGCAGTTCGTCGGGCTTGAGTGACGGGCCGCACTTCAGGCCGATCGGGTTCCTGATGCCGCGGAAATATTCGACGTGGGCATGGTCGAGCTGACGGGTGCGGTCACCGATCCAGATCATGTGGCCCGAGGTCGCGTACCAGTCGCCGGTCGTGGAGTCGACGCGGGTCATGGCCTGCTCGTAGCCGAGCAGCAGCGCCTCGTGGCTGGTGTAGAAATCGGTGGCGCGCAGCTCGGGATGGCTCTCGAGGTCGAGGCCGCAGGCACGCATGAAATTGAGCGCGTCCGAGATGCGGTCGGCGAGCTCCTTGTAACGGCGGGACTGCGGGCTATCCTTCAGGAAGCCGAGCATCCACTCATGCACGCTGCCAAGATTGGCGTAGCCGCCGGTCGCAAACGCGCGGAGCAGGTTCAGCGTCGCGGCCGACTGGCGATAGGCCATCAACTGACGCTGCGGATCCGGGACCCGCGCTTCCTTTGTGAAGGCGATATCGTTGACGATGTCGCCGCGATAGCTCGGCAGCTCGACGCCGCCGATCTTCTCGGTCGGCGAGGAGCGCGGCTTGGCGAACTGGCCGGCGATGCGGCCGACCTTCACCACCGGCACGGCGCCGGCATAGGTCAGCACCACCGCCATCTGCAGCAGCACGCGGAAGAAGTCGCGGATGTTGTTGGCGCCGTGCTCGGCAAAGCTCTCGGCGCAGTCGCCACCCTGTAGCAGGAAAGCCTCGCCGGCCGCCACGCGTGCCAGCGCCTTTTTCAGATTGCGCGCCTCGCCCGCGAACACCAGCGGCGGAAAGGTCGCAAGCTGCGCCTCGACGTCGGCCAAAGCCTTGGCGTCGGGATAATCGGGCACCTGGAGCACCGGCTTGCTGCGCCAGGACTCGGGCGTCCACCGCTCGGACATCGCAATCTCTCCGTGAAGCAAAAACACAACCTGATCTGTGGGTTGCGAGGGCCGCCTTATACACAGGCTGGCCACGCCCCGCCAGTTGTAAATCCATTTCGCACTGCAAACCCTTGCGGGAAAAGCTGAATTCGCATTTGCTAGGGGCGGTAGAAGAAACTGGCAGCACAGCCTCCGCCCATGGACGCCGCACCGGACGACGTTTTCATCGACGAGATCAGCTTCCCGGCGACCGACGGGTATGCGCTGACCGGCACGCTGTTCCTGCCGCGCGGCGCCAAGCGCCATGCCGTGCTGATCAATTCGGCCACCGCCGTCCCGCGAAAGATCTATCGCGGCTTTGCCTCCTACCTTGCCCATCGCGGCTGCGCGGTCATGACCTACGACTATCGCGGCATCGGCGACTCCCGCCAGCCGGCGATGGTCGGCTACAACCAGCCGAAATCGCTGGTCGGCTTCAAGGCCTCGATGTCGGACTGGGCGGCGCAGGACGTCACCGCCGCGGTGCGCTGGATGCGCGAGCGCTACACCACCCTGCCCCTTGCCTATGTCGGCCATTCCTTCGGCGGCCAGGCGCTCGGGCTGATCGCGAACAACACGGAAATATCGCGCGCCGCGTTCGTGGCCTCGCAGGCCGCGACCTGGCGGCTGATGACGTCGCCGGAGAAATACCGCGTCTTCGCCTTCATGAATCTCATTGGCGTGCCGCTCGCCCACGCGCTCGGCTACGCACCGGGCTGGGCCGGCATCGGCGAGGACCTGCCCAAGGGCGTCTTCCTGCAATGGGCGGACTGGGTCTCGAGTCCGCGCTATCTCTTCGATTCAAAGCTGCCCGCGCTGGAGAATTTCGCGAAGTTCAAGGGCGAGCTGCGCGCGCTGTGCTTCTCCGACGATCCCTGGGCGACGCGGCCGGCGGTCGAGCTGCTTACCGGCGGGTTCAGCGCGATCAAACCGGAGGTGTTGACGGTGAAGCCGTCCGACGTCGGCGCCAAGGCGATCGGCCATTTCGGCTTCTTCCGCCCCGAGCACCGCGACACGCTGTGGCGCGGCGTAGCGGAATGGGTCCAGGGGGAGTGACGTCAGCGGATGATCGTCGTCAGAGACGAATAGCGCTTGTTCGGCTTTGCTTCGCCTGGCGCGAATTGCGCAAAGGCGTCGCTGACGCGAACCGCCGGCGGCGTGTCGCCGGCGAAACGAAACTCCTTCGGTCGCGGCGCGTAGTAGCTGGCGCTGTAATAGCTGTCGTCGAAACGCGCCTCGCCGACGCCGAACACTGCGTCGCACACGAACAAGAGCGCGTAGACTCCCGTCACTGCAACGACGATCTCCCTCAGAACTGACATGCTGATGCCCCACCCTTTGCAGGGCAAGATGCACGTCAGGTCCAAACCCAGGGTTTAAGGCAGCACATTTCTTGTCCGCAGGGTATGCCGCCGCTGAGCGGATTGCAGACAATTTTATCGATTCGGCACCTATTGCCGCGCGCTCGTGCTCAGCAGGCAGGCCGCCAGCTCGGTACGATTGTGCACACCGAACCGGCGGCACAGGTTCGCGACATGCTCCTTCACGGTCTGATCGGAAATCCCCATATCGCGCGCAATTTCCTTGTTGGTTTGGCCGCGGCAGACACGGATGGCAACGTCCGCAGACCGCGGGGGAAGTGATGCTGAGAGCGTCGCAGCCGGCGCGGCCGCTGGCTCGGGGACCCGGATCGCATCGCGATGGGTGTCGAACTCGCCCGCGTTCGTCATGTTGGTCAAAGCGAGAGAGCCGGCCCGACACAGCATGTCCATGCGCTGCCGCGACCGCACCGTGTAGGGCGCGTCAGACTCTGTCGTCGCGGTGAAAAGCACGCCGACGATCCTGGGGCCGCACCACAGCGGGCCACCCATGTTGTGGGCAAAACCCCACTCGTGCAGCATCTCGAAGGATGGGCTGTGCCGCCACTGCTGCGGGCCGATTACCGTTTCGCCGTCAACCGCGCGGCCTCTGGTCATGATGCAGTCGAGCACGGGATCGTGCTTCCAGAAGCCGGCCTTGTAATTGTCGAGCAAACCTTCCGCGACGAACCGGCTGTAGACCAGCTCCGGCTCGAGCTCCGTCGAGCAGATAGAGACCAACGGTCGGCGACCCCGTCAATTCCGAGATCGCCGAGCAGCAGGCGATGCCGAGCGAGCGGACCGAGCGGCTCTCGGCGATGGACATCAGCCGATCTGCGAGCTGGCGCTCGGGCAGACCATCCAACGGCTCCTGCTCGGCTCTCATCGCTATTCCTCACGCGATCGCGCCGTGCCCAAGGCACAAGCGTTCCATTGCCGATTATTATAGGCTTAAAACTTCTCCCTCGCCGGTTCTTTGGTCAAGCGAAAAGAAGCGGCAAAGCGCTGCTCTCCCGGCCCAGCTTTGCGGCAGCACCTCACGACCAACACCCCCCATGATGGGGGATTGCCGGTCTAGCAGCTTCATCTCTAGCATCCCCGCCATCGTGATCGCGCAACGACATTCGCGCGGTTCCGACGGGGACACGACGACATCGCGAGCCGTTCGTCACGCGCGCCAATCGCATCGGCGCGTGAGGGCGGAGTCATGCCCGCGAGCGGCTCTTCCTCGCCGATCCGAGCTTTCGCGGACGGAGACGTGCGCGAAAGGACCAACAGCCCGACCTGGAGACACCGACCATGAGCCCTTCCGCGCAGCTCGCCGTAAAGCCTTCCGCGACCCCGACGGTGGCCGAATTTCATGCGCGTCTCGATGCGCTGCTGCCGCTGGTGGAATCCAGGGCGGCTGAGGCCGAGGCGCAGGGTTATCTCACCGACGACGTGGTGGCGGCGCTGCGCAAGGCCGGCATCTACACCATGCTGTTCCCAAAGGAGGTCGGCGGCGCCGAGCTTCTGCCCTATGACGCCATGACCGTGATCGAGCGCCTCGCCTACGCCCACGCTTCCGCAGGCTGGTGCGTCATCGGCAACAACATGGAAGGCACCACGCTCGCCATCTACATCGAGGACGAAGGCATCAAGAAGGTGTTCGCCGGCGGGGCCGACATCACCATCGCCGGCAACGGCGTGCCGCGCGGCTTCGCCCGCCCGGTCGATGGCGGCTACATGATCCGGGGCAACTGGGCCTATGGCAGCGGCATCCAGCACGCTGAATGGGTGCATTCGGGCTGCTTCGTCACCGACGCATCCGGCAAGGACATGGTGTTCGGCCCGGGCGGCCAGCCCAAGATCGTCGTCACCCACCATCCGCGATCGACCATCAAGCTGATGGGCAATTGGGACGTGCTCGGCCTGCGCGCCACGGGAAGTTTCGACTACACCCTGAGCGAGGGCGACGAGCTGTTCGTGCCGACGCACATGACCTACGATTTCGACATCGGTGCGCCGCGGCGCGGCGGCGCGCAGGGCGCGCTCGGACTTGCCGGCTACAGCGCCTGGGCGCATTCCGCGTGGGCCGTCGGCGTCGGCCGCCGCATGCTCGACGAGCTCATCAAGGTCATCGTGCAGCGCACGGATCCCTTCGGCAAGTCGTGCGACAGCGCCAGCTTCAAGTTCCAGTTCGCCCAGGCCGAAGCGCGCTTTCGCGCCGCGCGGGCGCTGGTGCATGAAACCTGGAAGGAGGTCTCGGAGACCTGCGCCATCGGCGAAGGCCCGTCGCTGCAGCAGATGACCATGATCAAGCTGTCGCTGCGCCACATCCACGACGTGCTGTCCGATGTCGCCACCTTCGCGCATCGGGCCGCCCGCGGCGCCTCGCTGCACAACACACCGATGCAGCGGTTCTATCGCGACATCCATTCCGGCACGCAGCACATCCTGATGGCCGACCAGATTGTCGAGGAATGCGGTCGCGCGCTGCTCGGACTCCCCGGCCCGGGTGCGCAATGGACGGTGTTCGGCGTGACGGGCTGAGCATGCAATCAGGCATGAGGGCGTCGAGATGAGGACATCCCGCATCGTTGGCTTCTGCGGCAACAGCTGGCGCCCGGCCAAGTCGCGCGTGCTGGTCGAAGCCGTCGCTGCCGACCTGCTGACGCGGCACGGACTCAAGACCGACGTTCTCGACCTCGTCGATGCCGGCTGCGGCATCGCCGCCTTCACCCGCGTCGGGCTCGACGACAGCGCCCGCGCCGTCGTCGAGGCGATCGAGCAGGCCGATGGCCTCGTGATTGGCTGCCCGGTGTTCCAGGGCTCCTATCCCGGGTTGTTCAAGCACGTGTTCGACCTGATCGAGCCGGACGTACTGCGCAATCGCCCGGTTCTGTTAACCGCGGTCGGCGGCGGCCTGCGTCACTCACTTGTGGTCGAGCATCAGCTTCGCCCGCTGTTCGGCTTCTTCGAGGCGTGCACCGTCTCGAGTGCGATCTACGCCAGCAGCGCCGAGATCATGCCGGGCGAACCGCTGGCTCCAATGACCGCCACGCGGCTCGCCAACGCCGTCGAACAACTCGCCTCGCTGCTCGGTGGACGCCAGGCGGACGCCGCATGACCTTCCCTCCGCCTCACCGCCCCGACCTGCCGCCTTCAACCGGAGATTTCGATCATGCTTGATACCGTCAAACCTTCGCCCGATCTCACCGGCTTCACCCGCGCGGAATACGACATCAACGGCGTGCGCACCGTCGTTCACAGCATCGGAAGCGGCCCGGCGTTGGTGTTCCTGCACGGCACCGGCACCTTCACCGGCTTCGAGATGGCGCGCGACTGGGCGAAACATCACACCGTCATCATTCCCTATCACGCCGGCTTCGGCGACTCCGGTGATGCGGAGGCGATCGACACCATCGAGGATCACGTCCTCCATTCCATGGACCTTTTCGACAAGCTTGGGCTGACCCAGTTCGACCTCGCCGGGTTTTCGCTGGGCGGCTGGATTGCCGCGGAATTCGCGATCCGCCAGCCGCAACGCGTGCGCAAGCTGGTGCTGGTTGCTCCCGCCGGCCTCGTGGTCGCGAGCGCACCCGCACCGGGCTTGTTCGAGATCGCACCGCAGGAGCTGCCCGCCTATCTCACGCACGATCCGGCCGCTGCTCTCCGTTACTTTCCCAAAGCACCCGACCCCGCCTTCGATGCCCGCCTCGGGCGCGAGGTCACGGGCTTTGCCAAGCTGATCCGCAGCGAACCGCAAGGTAATCCCAAGCTCGCGCATTGGCTGCATCGGATCACGATGCCGGCGCTGGTGTTGTGGGGCGCAGCAGACCGCTTGCGCCCCACGGCTCAGGCAAACGCCTGGAAAGCCGGCCTTCCCGACGCGCGCGTCACGCTGGTGCCAGCGACTGGCCACCTCGTGTTCGAGGAAACGCCGGCCGCCGCGAGCCACGTCACCGACTTCCTTGCCAACTGACACCGCATCGAAAAGAGGACACCGCCATGATCGAGATGCCTCCGGGGGTGACCCCTGCCAATGACGGCTTTGACAACATCGTCTGGAACATTCTGGGCCAGACCTACACGCTGAAGCAGCACTCCGAAGCATCGATGGCCTGGCATGCCGTGTTTCCGGATGGCACCTTCGTGCCGCCGCACGTGCATCCAAACCAGGACGAGTTCGTCTATGTGCTGAGTGGCCGCTACGACCTCTGGCTCGACGGCAAGGATTTGGTCGCCAAGGCCGGCGACCTTGTCCGCATGCCCAAGGGGATTCCCCACGGGATATTCAACAAGTCCGGGGAAACCGCGACCAGCCTGTTCTGGGTCGCACCGACGCGGTCGCTCAAGGAGCTGTTCGAGCGCATCCACAACCTTCCCGATCCGCAGGAGGTGGTTCGGCGTGCTGCCGAGCACGAGGTCAATTTCTTGCCGCCCCCGGCCTGATGCTTGCCTTCCGCCGAAGCTCAAACCGCGAGGATCGATCATGACGACCAACTGGACCACCATCTCCGAGAGCGAACGCCGGCGGATTGGCGCGTGGCAGAAGGGCATGCTGGCGCTCGCCATCTTCTGCGAGATATTCCTCGCAGCCGATTGGTACGCGTTCGCGGCCGTGCTGCCGTTCGTCTCGGAAAGCCTCAAGCTCAATCCCGCGGAAGCCGGTCTGGCGCAAGGCATCTTCGCCCTGACCTACGGCATCGGCATGGTGGTCTGGTCACCGGTCAGCCGGGGTATGACGGCGCGCAACATGCTGCTGATTGGGCTTGCCGGCACTGGCCTCGGGATGGTGCTGCAGGTTTTCGTCCAGACCTATACCCAGCTCATTCTGCTGCGGCTGGTGATCGGCTTCTTCGACGCCGGCATCTTCATCGGCAACATGAAGCTGATCTTCGGCTGGTTTCCGCAAAGCCGCCGCGGCTCGGTGGTGGGCATCATCCTCGCCGCCTACAGCCTCGCAATCACCCTGGATTTCGCGCTGGGCATTCCCCTGACGATTGCGACGGGATGGCGGACCTTCTTCGCGGTACTTGCGATTGGCACCCTTATGATCGCAGCGATTGACGCTTTTGTCGTCCGCAACAGCCCGCGCGAGCTCGGCCTCGCCAATTTTACGTGGGGCAACGAGACCACACAGCAGCACCTGCCGCTCGGCGAGATCTTCCGCTCGAAATGGATCGCGGTCGGCGGCTTCGGCATCGTGGCGTGCACTTTCGCGATCGCCGGCACCGCCACCTGGGTGGTGCCGGCCTTCATCACCGTGCAACACATGCCCCCGGAAGCCGGCGCCGTGATCGGCACCGTGATGGGGCTGTCGCAAGTGCTGTTCCTGGTGATCGGCGGTTACATGTCCGACAGGCTCGGCAAGCCCTTCATGATCAAGCTCACCGCCTGTCTCGCGTTCCTGACCGCGCTGATGTTCCTGTGGACCGTGGTGACGCCGATGCCGTTCCCGATGCTGGTGCTATTTGCTGCGCTAAGCGGCGTGGCGCTGCTCGGCGGCGGCGCGATCTTCGCACTGCTCAGCGAAAAATACTCCGACGCACTCGCACCGGCCGCGATCGGATACGCCGAGGTGTTCGGCATCTTCTCGGCGTTCGTGGCCCCTTGGATGATGGGCGCCATCATCAACGTCTCCGCCGGCTCATTCACCGGTGCCTTCGTTGCCTTCGCGGTCGTCGAGTTCATCATCGTCGGCATCCTGATGATCCTCGCCCGCGAGGACGTCAGTCAGGGCGCTGTGATCGAGAGCCCGGCGGAATAAGAGAATCGCGGGTCCGGGCTTCTCTCCCATGTCCGCAGCCCTGCCAACGTCCAGCATCGTTTGGCTGGAATCGTATCGACCTCGACGACGATATCGCCTGTCCGCGCAGGTCCTGATCAGGTCGGCCGCTGTGCGCCCGGTCAGATCACCGGCTCGTCCTTCAGCGCCGAGATCACATGCTCGCCTTGCGTGGTCAGGCGATAGGTCACGAGCGGACGGCTCGACGGCGGCTTGCGCGCGACTTCGACGACATAGCCGCGGACCATCAGGGCTTCAAAGCTTCCGTAATAGCCGTACATGCTGATCTGGTTCTGCTTGAGCAACTTGAACTCGCGTAAGAGACGAATCTCGTTGCCGGACAGCAACGACCGCCGCACACGCTGCACGAAACTCGCCCGCCGCTCGAACCAGGCCTGATCAGGCAATTCGTGCGAGACCGGCGCCAGGTCTCGTTCACACGGGCGCGCATCCGGCGCAGCGCCGACCGCGACCTCAGGCAGGGCCGGCATGCTGCTGACGACCGCGTCCCTGGCGACATCGAGCAACGCGAGCGGCCAGCGCCGCTTGTTGTCCACCATAACTGGCGGCGGCACGACATTGTCGCGCACCAATTGCTCGAAGCGTCCGGCGGTCACGCCGACATAGGCGGCAGCCCGACGGCGGTCGACCATGCGGGTGTCCCGCACGACCTCGCAAGCAACGTTCTCGTCCACCCCAATATCCCCTGGCGCCTCGTTGCGCAGGCCTGGCGTCGCCCCGGCAAGGCCGGCCAAGCCGGCGGCAACCTAGGCAGGACAAGCGCTCTCGAAAAGCAGAGAATTTCGTACATGTTGATGCCGTTTCGGCAACAGCTATAGTCGGACCGGGAGTTCCATGCGCTTTCACTCACCATCCATCCAATATTTCCACGCGGTCCGCCGCACCGGCTCGATCCGCGCCGCGGCGCGCGTCCTGAACGTCGCCTCGTCGGCGGTGAGCCGTCAGATTCTCAAGCTCGAACAAGAAGTTGGATCGCCTCTCTTCGAGCGCAGTGCGCGCGGCCTGACGCTGACCACGGTCGGCGAGATGCTGGCCCGGCACGTCATGAACGTGCTCCAGGACCTCGACCGCTTCCGCTCCGACGTCGCGTCGCTCTCCGGTGCCTGGCACGGCACGGTCAGCATCGCCTGCATCGAGTCCCTGACCGAGTCGGTGCTGCCGGACCTGATCGCTTTGCATCGCGGCCGCGCCCGGCGCGTCAGCTTCACCACCGAGGTGAAGGGATCGTCGGACGTGCTGGAAGCGCTCAGCCGCGGCGAGGCCGACATCGGCATCGCTATGGCGCTGCGGCATCCGCCGGACCTGCGCCAGGTCGCCTTGAAGCGGTTTCGCCTCGGCGCCGTCGTCGCCCGCGAACATCCGCTGGCGCGCCGCAAGACGGTCACGCTGGCACAATGCCTCGCCTTTCCCGTCATCAACGCACTGCCGGAGCTGTCGATCTATCACCTGCTCCAGCCGCTGATCGCTCAGCTCCCGGAAACGCCGGAGCCGGCAATCCAGGCCAACTCGATCGACCTGATGCGCGAGCTCGCCGCGCGCGGCGTCGGCGTCGCCTTCCAGACCCAGCTCGGCATCGGCCGCTTGTCGCGCGACAGCCAGCTCGTGTTTCTGCCGCTCGACAATGCGGGGAGCCCGGTCTGGTCGGATCTCGGCATCTATGTTCGCGCCGAGCGCACCCTGCCCGCCTACACCGAGTCGTTTCTTCAAGAGCTCATGCGTGAGCTCGGCGAGCGCGAGCGGCGGGAAAACGCGTCCTATCCGCAGATCGCCTGATCCCAACAACGTATAGCAGAATAATGCCGGTGGTCCGCGGAGCGGTTCCTGATTATTGTAAAGACGGGCTCGCTCCCCGACGCTCGCCCAGGATTCCGGATGCCGGTACGTCAGCTCACGCCTTCACGACTTCTCCAGATCCAACGCTTTTCGAACTTCGATGAATTTCGCGCTCATGAAGTTCTCGGCGTCGGCACAAGTACGCCACTTCAACCTGACAATTCCTCGATGTCGCGCGCTATCTTGCCGCTTGCGGATGGACTGTTCGTGCTCCAACGCACGTTCGCCCGGCGCTTCGAAGCCGATATCGGCGTCCCCTGGGGTATCGGCCTTTCCGTGCCGTTTTCGTTTCACACGATCACCAACGGCCACGAACTCGACAGCTCGACGGTCAGCGTCGTTCGCGGCAAGGCGCCAGTCGAGATCGATCGCCCATGGCCCGAACACCTATCTGATGATGCGCTTCAACTCGGACATGCGCCAACGCGGCTGGGCGGATTACGACACCGGACTGACTTTCTTTCGCTCGCCCGACCCGGCGATGGCGCGCATGCGAGCCACGATCTCGAGCATGTTCCGCCTTGCCTCGGACATCGATTCCCCGCAGAGTTCGACGCAATCGCGCGGCCGATCCAGGAGACGCTGCTCGCGTGCCTCGACGACACGCTGGTACCGGCCGACATGCTGACCGCGCGGCGCGGATCGTTCGACACGCACCGCAAGCTGATGGCTCAGCTCGATGAAGTCGCCGCACTTGCCGGCGACAAGCCGCTCTACAGCGAAGACCTCTCCCGCGCGCTCGGCGTTGCCGTGCGCACACTCCAGCTTGCTGCCCGCACGATGCACGGCATGAGCTTGCACCAGTATCTGCGCCTCAAGCGGCTGTGGTCCACCCGCATCCAGCTCATGACAGGCGGCCCCGGCTCGAGCGTCAAGGCCGCAGCGCTCGGCAACGGCTTCTGGCACCTCGGCGATTTCGCGCGGAGCTACAGGACGACGTTCGGCGAAGCGCCGTCCGAAACGCTGGCGCGGGGCCGGCGTCTCTGAGCGCGGCCCGATCGCACGTCAGCCGTGACCGGCCTTGCCGTGCCCGCTATCGCTGAGACGGTCGACCCAGGCGATGCCGATCGCCGAGATGATGAAGGTCAGGTGGATCAGCACCTGCCACATCACGCCGCTCTCGGTGAAATTGCTGCGCGTCGTGCCGAGATTGCCGGCCTCGATGAAGGTCCGCAGCAGCGAGATCGAGGAGATGCCGATGATCGCCATCGCCAGCTTGATCTTGAGCACGCTGGCGTTGACGTGACTGAGCCATTCCGGCTCGTCGGGATGACCGCTCAGGTTCAGCCGGGAGACGAAAGTCTCGTAGCCGCCGACGATCACCATGATCAGAAGGTTCGAGATCATGACGACGTCGATCAGCCCGAGCACGACCAGCATGATCTGCTGCTCACTGGCGTCGAACGAGTGCAGGACCAGGTGCCAGAGCTCTTTCAAGAACAGCAGCACATAGACGGCCTGCGCGACGATGAGGCCGACATAGAGCGGCACCTGCAGCCAGCGCGAGCCAAAGATGACCTGGGCAAACAGGCCGATCGGCGGCGGCGGCAAAGGCTCGGCCGAAGGTGCTTTGGGTTCAGACGTCATCGATTACTCCGGTGTGCAGCAGCAAACGTCACCTCAGAGACTCGCGATCACGGGCGCAAGCTCGAGCGAGCCCCGATAGATCATTTCGAAGGCGACGTAAACGATGATGGCAAGACCGACATAGGCGATCCAGCGCTGCTTCTGGAGCACGCGGCCGAGCAGGTCGGCGGCTACGCCCATCAACCCGACCGACAAGAGCAGGCCGAAGGCGAGAATATAGGGATGCTCGCGCGCGGCGCCGGCCACCGCAAGCACGTTGTCGAGCGACATCGAGATGTCGGCTGCGACAATCTGCGCGGCCGCCTGCCCGAACGTCTTTCGCGGCGCCTCCGCGGTGCCCGCGCTGCTGCCATGGCTGAACGCGAGCTGGCTGGAATGCGCGGCCTGCTCGCGCAGCTCGCGCCACATCTTCCAGCAGACCCACAGCAGCAGCACGCCGCCGGCGAGCAGCAGGCCGATCACCTGCAGAAGCTGGGTTGCAACGCCGGCAAAAACGATGCGCAAACCGGTGGCGGCAATGATGCCGACGACGATGGCGCGGCGGCGTTGCTCGGCCGGCAGGCCCGCGGCGGCAAGGCCGATGACGACGGCGTTGTCGCCGGCCAGCACGAGATCGATCAGGATGACCTGGAGTAGCGCGGACAGCGCATCGGCGGTGACGAATTCAAACATGTTTGATCATTTTTTCGGTGCGGACGGATCGAGCCAATGCGGCTTCTTCCGCTCGATCCAGTCGAAGACCTTTGAACGGGAGGAGCGCAACACGGGCACGTCCTCGGCGAGCAGAGCAAGTCCGAGCGGCAGCATCCAGACGCCGAGCACGGGAAGGAACGACAGCACGCCGCCGACGACGAGCAGCGCACCCGAAGGGATCCTCACCCAGCGGCTGGAAGGCTTGAGCAGATAGGAGACGGTGTCGCCCACGCGCGCCGGCATCCGATCGACGAGCTTGTCAAGGCGCGGGTCGCCGCCGGCCATCTGACTGGTGTCCTTGGTTGCCGTCGTACGGTCGTCCGATGCTGCGCTCATGTTCGCTCCATTATGCGGTGCGTCATTCGGCACGCACCGCGCTCGGCTTGACCTGCTTGGCCCGCGGCAACACCAGCGTCAGCAGGCGCAGCAGCTTGATCGCCTGCACTTCGTGCGGATGCACGTCCTCGTCCGCAGCCGCAACGCGCTCCGACAGCTCCATCAGATGCGACGAGAGCGGAAGATTTGAGACCGGCCGCAGCGTGTCGATCACCACATTGGCAAAGTCGGGCTCCTCGAGTCGTTCCGCCATTTCGTCGAAGATCGCAAACAGGCGATCCTCGCTCATGTGGGGGCCAGACCGCGATCCCGGATGAAGCGGATCACCTCGTCGCGCTCGACCGGCGAGACTTGCCGGTCGGCGACCGCGACAAGCGCGCCGGCAATCACCAGCGCCGCCGCAGCCTGCTCATTGAGGCGGGACGGCTCTGTGATCTCGGGCTCGATCGGATTGGAAGTGGCGGCGTCGGACATCATAGCTCCTCGTTTTGCGAAATGACCGCGCGGAGCTTCGATGGGGACGATGGAGTCGGAGGGAACAGAGAAGGCCCGACGATCGGCCAATCCATCGCTTTCGCGCGGGACAGGTCATCCGACATCGCGAGGTTCGCTGACATCGTCAGCGGCCTCGCCAGAGGGGCCCGGATTCGTGTTCGTTCCACACATAAAGATGGCACCGCCGGAATCAAGGCGGCAGCGCTGCGACCAGCCGCCGCATCGGGTTCCATATTGTCGGCCCTGGTTGAGCAATGGTGCGCGTGTCCGGATGCAGCGCCGCTCGCAACGTCTAACAACGGCTAACGAGCCAACAATCCGATTTGGATGCAGATTGGCTCGGGCGCCTCGCTGTATCGGGGCGCGCGCACAGGAGCGGGAACCGATGGCACGGCTGCTTTCAGTGAATGTCGGCCTGCCGCGCGACGTCGCGTGGCAAGGCAAAACCGTCCATACGGGCATCTGGAAAACGCCCGTCGAAGGCCCGCGAATGGTGCGCCGGCTCAACATCGACGGTGACGGCCAAGGCGATACGGCAGGTCATGGCGGCGAGCAGCGCGCCGTCTATGTCTATCAGCGCGAGTCCTATCTGTTCTGGCAAAAGCATCTGGGGCGATCGAACCTGGTTCCTGGACAATTCGGCGAGAATTTCACTGTCGATGGCCTCGCCGACACCGACGTCTGCATCGGAGACCGCTACAGGATCGGCTCTGCCCTTTTCGAGGTGACCCAGCCGCGCGTCACCTGCTACCGGCTCGGCATTCGCATGGAGGAGCCTGACATGGCCGCGCTGCTCGTCAGGCACGGCCGGCCTGGCTTTTATGTCCGCGTGATCGAGGAAGGCGACGTGGAAGCCGGTGACGAGATTACGCGGGTCGCCGATGGCCCCGAGCGCATGAGCGTGTCGGACATCAATGCGTTGCTCTACCTGCCGCCCCACCCGCGCGAGCAACTCGAGCGCGCGCTGCGCATTCCGGCGTTGAGCCGCGGCTGGCGGCATTCGTTCGAAGCGCTGCTCGCGCAGCAGCACAACGACAAGACGGCCGCGGGAAATGCCGGCCTGGGCCCGACAGCAAGCCCACCTCCGGCCTGGCATGGATTCCGCCCGTTCCGCGTCTCGCGCAAGATTTCCGAAAGCGGCACTGTGACGTCGCTGATCCTCGATCCCACGGACCAACATCCCGTCGCTGCTGCCCTGCCTGGCCAGTTCATCGTCGTACGGCTCGGACCGTCGGCGGCACCCGCGATGACGCGCAGCTATTCGCTGTCGAGCCACTCCGATGCCGCGTCCTATCGCGTCAGTGTCAAGCGGGAGGCGCATGGCGTGGCCAGCCAATATATCGCCGACACGCTCCGGATTGGCGACGTGGTCGAGGTCGGCGCGCCACGCGGGAGTTTCACGCTGCGCCAGGACGCGCGGCCGATTGTCTTGCTGAGTGCCGGCATCGGCGCGACGCCGGTGCTCGCCATGCTGCAGGCGCTTGCCGCGGAAGAAGCGACACGAGAGGTTTGGTGGCTGCATGGCACCCGCAACGGCCACGAACACGCGTTCGCCGCGGAGGTGCGCGGGCTGCTGGCTGGGCTCGCTCACCATCGCAGCCACATCTGCTACAGCGCGCCCGATCCCGGCGATCGCGCCGGGACCGATTTCGACACCGCCGGACATCTGGATGCTCGCTTGCTCCAAAGCCTCAACGTGCCGCGCGACGCCGATTTCTATCTCTGCGGACCGGCTGCATTCATGACAGATCTTGCGGCGGGTCTCGGCGCTTTGGGCATCGCGCCGGATCACATCTACACCGAGCTGTTCGGCACCAAGCCTTCACTGACGCCTGGTATTGCAGCGGCGCCCAGGATTGCCGCACATCTGCCGGCTGGAGCCCCCGGCCCGGGTCCGATGGTCAGTTTCGTCCGCAGCGGCCTTAATGTCTGCTGGGGCCCGGCCTATGCCAGCCTGCTCGAGCTCGCCGAAGCGTGTGACGTGCCGGTGCGCTGGTCGTGCCGGACGGGCGTGTGCCACAATTGCGAGAGCGGGCTCGTGGCCGGCGACGTCAGCTATGCACCGGATCCGCTCGACCCAGCGGCGGACGGAAATGTGCTGATCTGCTGCTCACGGCCGCGGGGCGACGTCGTCATCGATCTTTAGAAACGTCGGCATATGCGCAACTGACATGGGAGAGCTTGATGCGAACTGACATCGCGCCGGGAGCGGCTTTCCCGGACTATGAGCTCAGCGACCATACCGGCAAACACCGCAAGCTCTCGGAGTTGCAAGGAGGCGACCCTATGGTGGTCGTTCTCGGCCGTGGCGGCTTTTGTCCAAAGGACCGACGGCAGGCCGAAGGACTGCTGCAGCTCCATCGGGAGATGGAAGTCGGCTATTGCCGGATGGTCACGATCACGACCGACAATATCACCCAGACGAACGAGTATCGCAGCGGCGTGGGAGCACACTGGCCCTTCCTGTCCGATTCCCGGCGGATCATTCAGAAGGATCTCGACATCGCCGAATACACCGATCCCGTCCACAATCCGATGATCCCGCATGTCGTCGTGCTGGAGCCCCGCCTCGTCATTCACAAGGTCTACAACGGCTACTGGTTCTTCGGGCGTCCGACCGTCGAAGAGCTTCGCCAGGACCTTCGGGCCGTCACCATGAAATGCCGCCCGGATTGGGACATCACGGCCCCCGGTCTCAAGACGTTATGGGACCAGGGCCGCAAGGAGCATTTCTATCCCTACGGCAAGGCTTACGTCGAAACTCTCGGCGAACGGGATTAACCCTCGGCCTCCTTGCGCCGGCGCTGGGCGTATTCCGCGCCCCATCCGAGGCCGAGCGTCACGGAAATCAGCGAGCCGAGCAGCACGCCGAGCTTCGCAGCATCCAGCAGCTTGTCGTCGGTGAACGCGAGCATCGCGATGAAGATCGACATGGTGAAGCCGATGCCGGCCAGAAGCCCGATCAGGCAAACGCCGCCCCATGACACGCCGGGAGCGAGGCGGCACCAGCCGGTGCGCACCGCCAGCCACGTTGCACCGATCACGCCGACCGGCTTGCCCGCACACAGGGCCAGGGCGACACCGAGTGCCACGAACTGTGCACCGCCGGAGAGCTCCGTGCTCGCGAAGCCGACACCGGCATTTGCCAGCGCGAACAGCGGCATGATTCCGTAAGCGACCCAGGGATGCAGCGCCGTCTCCACGCGGATGACAGGCGGCACGATCTCGGGACGGGGCGACCGCACCGGCGTGATCAGGCCGAGGACGACGCCTGCGAGCGTCGGATGGACCCCGGCCATGAGAAAGCCCGCCCAGACGATAAACCCAGGCACCACATAGGCGTACGCCGAACCAAGTCCCATCCACTGAAAGCCAAGCACGACCAGAACGCCGAGCGCAGCGACGGCGAAACCGTTGAGATCGAGTCCGTTGGTGTAGAACGCTGCGATGATGAGAACCGCGATGATGTCGTCGATGATGGCGAGCGCCAGCAGAAACACCCGAACATTGCCCGGGATCGATCTTCCGAGCAGCGCGAGCACGCCGACGGCGAAAGCGATGTCGGTTGCTGTCGGGATCGCCCAGCCTTGGCTGCGGCCCGGAGCAGCGTTGAAGCTCAGGTAGATCAGCGCGGGAACGACGACGCCGCCGACAGCCGCGAGCACCGGCAGAATGGCCTGATCAAACCGGCTCAGTGCGCCCTCGTGGATTTCGCGACGGATCTCCATGCCGACGACCAGGAAGAAGATCGTCATCAAGGCGTCGTTGATCCAGAAATGCAGCGACCTCTCGAAGGCGAAGTCGCCGAGGCGAAGCGGAATCTCCAGGTGCCAGAGATCATGATACAGAATCGGCGAAGGGTGAGTTGGCCCAGAGCAGCGCGGCCGCGGCGGCCACGAGCAGCACGATGCCGCTGATGGCCTCGACATGCAGGAATTGCTGGAGTGTGGAAAGCGCCCGCTCAACGAAAAGAGGCGCTTTGGGCAGGTCCCTGCCGGGCAGTTGGTCGTTCATGGGCACAAGCATCCGGCGTGGCGGCCCGACCATCGCTTGACCTGTCGCTGCCACATGCAGCGAGCACCCGGACGTGTTCTACACGGCGCCGGGCATAAGGCAACCCTGCTCCACGCGCATATGGGTCCAGCCCATGCGGCGGGAACTCCGGAGCGGTAAGGATCGTTGGCACACCTCACGACACATCCTGACGGGAACCCCATGTGCCGCTGGATCGCCTACCGGGGCGAGACGACCTCGTTCGAGCCTTACGTCACCGAGCCAGAGCATTCGCTGATCGCGCAAAGCATCCGCTCGCTGCAATCGACGGCGGGCTCGAATGGCGACGGCTTCGGTCTCGGCTGGTACGGCGAGCACCCGGAGCCTGGGCTTTATCGCGAGACACGCCCCGCCTGGTCGGATGAAAACCTCCGCTACCTCTGCCGCCATCTCCGCTCGCACCTGTTCTTCGCCCATGTGCGCGCCGCCACCGGCACGGCGGTGACGCGGCAGAACTGCCATCCCTTCGCCTGCGGCCAGTGGATGTTCATGCACAACGGCTTCGTCGGCAGCTGGAATCGCCTGCGTCGGAAGGTCGAGGCGCTGATCCCCGACGCCTACTATCCGTCGCGACTGGGTTCGACGGACTCCGAAGCCGTGTTCCTCGCCATCATGGGCGCCGGTCTCGACAGCGATCCGGTCGGCGCGACGCACCGCGTGCTGCGGTCGCTTGCCGGTCTCGTCAACGAAGGCGAACACCGCGAGAGGCTGCGATTCACCAGCGCGGTCGCGAACGGCCGCGATCTCTACGCCTTCCGCGTTTCGGTCAACGATGCCGCGAACACGCTGTATTTTCGCAGAATCCGGCGGCCAGGTCGTCGTCGTGTCCGAGCCGTTCGACAAGGAAACGGACTGGACCGAAGTGCCGCCCAATCACGCTCTGATCGCGCGCGCGTCCGAAAGGGTGAAGATTGTTCCGTTCGACCTTGCAATTTCCAGTGTGTCCGGCGCGGAACCCGCCTCCGTCAGGAGGATTATCGCCCGCAGGTAATACCATCGCCGGGTGGACAATGACATTGGCTTCGGACGTTTTGAAACTGCTGCGCCTCGATTCCTCCGACGACAAGCAGCACCTCGTTATTCGCTCGGCCGGTGGCAGCGGCAAGGCGGCCGAATATTCATTCGGCATCGAGGAGGAGTATTTCCTCGCCGATCGCCGGACATTCGAGGTCGCGATCGAAACGCCCAACGCCCTGTTCGAGATCGGCGAACTGGTCCACCGGCGGCCAGGCCATGCGCGAGATGCTGCAATCCCAGCTCGAGGTCGCTACCAATGTTCACGTCGACGTCAATGACGCCCGGGAAGAACTGAGATTTCTGCGCCGCGAGGTCGCCAACGTCGCCGCGCAATATGGCTTCGTCATCATGGCCTGCGGCACCCATCCCACCGCAGTCTGGCGCATGTCGCAGCCGAGCCCGAGGCCGCGCTACGAGGAGATGATCGAGGATCTCCGCAGCATCGGCCACCGCAACATGATGTGCGGCATGCATGTGCACGTCCAGCTGCCGGATCCCGAGAAGCGGATGGCCGTGATGCGGGCGATGCTGCCGCATCTGCCGCTGTTCATCGCGCTGGCTGCCTCCTCCCCGTTCTGGAATTCTCACAAGACGGGACTGAAGGGCTACCGGTTGGCCGCCTATAGCGAGCTGCCACGCACCGGCATGCCAGAACTGTTCGAAAACCGGCAGGACTACGACGCCTATGTCGGCGCACTGCAGCGCTCGGGCGTGATCCCCGACGAGAGTCACATCTGGTGGGCGATGCGCCCGTCCATGAAGCATCCGACGCTCGAGCTTCGCGCACCCGACACCTGCACCTTCGTCGACGACGCCCTCGCGATCGCCTCGCTCTATCGCTGCCTGACGCGGCACCTCAACCTGCGGCCACATCTGTCGAAGGAGGTCACCGTGGTCGAACGCGCGATCGCGGTCGAGAACAAATGGCGCGCCCAGCGTTACGGCACCGACTGCATCTTTGCTTCCAAGGATGGTCCGGTCACGATCTCCGAGCTGCTTACGCGCGTCATCGACGACACCGCCGAGGACGCGGCCGCGCTGAACTGCGCCGCGGAGGTCGAGCACTGCCGGACCATCGTGGAACGCGGCAGTTCGGCCGAGTTCCAGCTTCGCGCCTATCGCGAAACCGGCGACGACATCGCATCGGTGTCACGATGGATTGCTACAGCTACGATGTCAGGGACCAGTGCTCCGATCGGACGCAGTGCTCAGGCGCCGACATAGCGTCCGCACAAGCTTCGAAAACGATAAGGGCGCTGCGGAGTTTTGCCGTGGCACGGAGAACGCATGACCGAGATCACCTGTTGCGCAGGCTGTGGTCACAGCCTGGTCCCCATGCTGACCAGCAAGGGCTCGACGGAGTTCACCTGTCTCTGGTGCGAAAGCATCAACGCCCGGGCAATGGACATGGCGAAGTGGACGGACAGCCCAACGGGCAAGCCCCAACGGTCCTCGGCTGCACATTCCCCATCGCGCCTGCCGCCAAATTAGACAAACGGCGGCGCATCCGGGGGTCGCACCGCCTACAAAGCGGGTAAGTCGTCCGGCGAGATCGGTCGACCTAACTACCGGTGCAACCAGCGGATTTTGCCTGCTCCGCCATGGCGCGCGAGCAGTCCCATCGCCGGAACCGAACTGGCCCAAAATTCGCAAAGCAGCGTTCAGACTTTCCGTCTCCGCTGCCCGCCAGATCGCGCGCGGATGACCGGCACAGATCGGAGAATGCCATGAACGTGCATGCTGCCGGCGATCTCAAATTCACCGGCCTCACCCGCCCGAACGGCGCGCCACTTCGCCTCAACGACCAGGATTTCGTGGCCATCGACCGCGACAAGAATGCGAAGTATGAGGCGACCTACCGGCCGCAGGCACTCTACAACCGAGCGAACGAAGGCTTTCACGCCAACAACGAAACCTTCCTGCTGCATGAAGTCGCGACCAACCTGCCGATCTACCGCCCGGACACCGGCCCCACCGATTTCCACCTTCATCTGCCGCCGGGCGGCTTTCAGCTCGTGCTGGTCACCTCAGGCGCATTCACCTTCGACTACGACGGGCGCTTCTACAATGTAGGCCCCGGCGCGGTAATGTTGCAAAGCGCGATCGTGCACCGCCAGTTGTTCTACACCTGGTCGGGACTGTCGACGGAGGAGAACCTGAAGACGGCGCAGACCGTGGTGCCGGACCCTATCTCGATGGGCTATTCTGGCAAATTCCTCGAAGCCTTCATCACCGACCCCACGACCTTTCCGAATCCGACGATCGTCGGTCCGGACCAGATCAACGAGGCCGAGACGCCACGCGTGGCCTGGAATCATCCGCTGCATGATCGCCCGGCCGATGCTGGCTTCTGGCTGCAGGACCCCCTGGCGCTGGATGCGCTGTTCAAGCCGCTGACCGACAATTCGGTCAAATCGGCCACGGCGGTCTATGTGCGCGATATCGGCATCGAGATTCCGAGCGGCCATCTCGTCACCGGCCACATCATCGCAACCGACCCGCGCGGCCAGTCGCTGCTGCCCAAGAGCACGTCGATCGCCGCCGACGCCGCCTTTTTGCCAAGGGCGAGGTCGTGATCTACCGCGTCATTCGCGGCACGGCCGAGTTCAGGAAGAAGTCCGGCGAGAGCTTTGAACTCTCCGCCGGCGACGTCGTGACGGCGGGCAAGGAGTCGGTCAGCCTGATCGGCCTCGGCGAGAACACCCAGGTGCTCCGGCTCGGCCTGCTCAAGGGCATGAACGAGCTGCGCAGTTGGACCCCGACGCAGCGCGATGAGATCGACGGCCTCGCCGGCCAGATCATCACGCAGAGGGACGTTCGCCCCCTGCGCACCGAGGGCAAGCCGGTCGGCTATCTGTACGCCTAGCCCAAAAGAACGGCCCGCCGAAGCGGGCCGTCGAACTCTCATTTAGCGGAGCGATCCGCCGTAGAGCTGCCGCTCCTTGCGGACCTCTTCCGCGCCATAGGGTTTGCTCGCGGGGTCGAACGACGTCCACCCGGTCTTCTGCCAGGCGGCGCTACGGTCCCGCAAATCGACGGACGACTCGTTCAGGATCGTATCGAGGCGCGCGCGATCGCTATCGGCGACCCGCGCGGACACGAGCGTGCCTCCGCGGCGAACGCCCTCGGCATAGGAGTCTGCATCCTCCTTCGAAATGCCGGCTTCAGTCAACGCTCCAACGACGCCGCCGGTCGCAGCACCAGCGGCCGCACCGACCGCAGTCGCGGCGAGCCAACCGGCTGCCACGACCGGGCCAAGACCGGGGATCGCCAGCAGGCCGAGCCCGGCGAGAAGGCCTGCGGTTCCGCCGACACCCGCACCGATGCCGGCGCCCTTGCCCGCACCTTCGGCACGATCGTCGACGCCATCGCGGTCACGATCCACCTTCTTGTCGGTGTTGAACCAGCTGTCTGAATTGTTGGCGACGATGCTGATGTCCGCGTGTGGCACGCCGGCAGCTTCGAGCCGCTGAACAGCCTGCTGCGCGTTGGTGTAGTTGTCGTAAAGACGAGAGATTGTAACGGTCATTTTGAGTCCTTGCTTACTTGGCCGAATTCACGTTGCCCTGGAAGTCGACGCTGACCGCAGTGGCTGATCCGCCCTTGCTGGCCTGGCCGCGCCAGACTCCCTTGTCGTCCTTCTTCAGTTCGGTGACGTTGGCGTAGCCGGCGTCCTCGATCCTGGACTTGGCCTGACCTTCAGTGAAACTGTTGCGACCCGCGACAGGCGCGTCGGAGTTGTTCTGCCCCGCACTGTTGACCGCGTTATTGTTCGGCCCAGACTGCGCCGGCGGATTCTGCGCTGACGCAGGAGTGAATGCTGTGGCCGCCGCGAATAAAGAAATGCAAACGAACAGTGATAGGCGCTTCATGATTGTCTCCAGTGACTAAGGAATGAGCCAAGCCCCCAACGGAGCTTTCGTTCCTACGTCGCACGCCGAGACATCGCCTGCGCATTCAAGTCTTGAAGAAAATCATCCACGTGACGGCCAGGATGAGAACCGCAAGTCCCACGCTCACACCAAGCAGCATCAGGACGCTGGGGCCCAGCTCGCCCTGGCGTGCTTCGACCGCCGTCTCCACGACGTGTCCACTCTTGTCTTTATCCATGACATTGCTCCCGAGGGATCGGCTTGACAGTGCGCGGCGCTGATAACGCGGTGCCGCGGCACAAAAGCCGCATGCGGGTTGATGCCGCACTCTGCGTGTTCAGGCCGAACCGTCGATGAGATCTCAAGCGCCCCCCGGTAGGTTCGTTCCTAAACGCGCTGCAGACGCAGGGAGGTTCGGTTCATCATCGCCGATGCTGGCACCAGCACGCGCAGCCTTGGCCGGCCTGAGAGCCCCCTTCTGACAGCGGCATTGCCCCGCCTGACCCGACTGTCGCGCTCATTAGATTTAGGAACCTCCCTCCATCCGTTCTGTTGCTTTTGCACGACATGACCCGTGAATGCGCATGCCGTCCCCAAAATGGAGATATGACCATGCGTGCACTCTGTTGGCACGGCAAAGGCGACGTTCGGATCGACACGGTTCCGGATCCCAAAATCCAGCATCCGCGCGACGCGATCATCAAAATCACCGCCTGCGCCATCTGCGGTTCTGATCTGCATCTCTTTGACGGCTACCAGCCGACCATGGAGAGCGGCGATATCCTCGGACATGAAAACATGGGCGAGGTGATCGAGCTGGGATCTGAGGTCACCAATCTGAAGATCGGCGATCGTGTCGTTGTTCCCTTCACGATCAGCTGCGGCAATTGCTGGTTCTGCCAGCAGGGATTGTTCTCCTGCTGCGACCGCACCAACCCGAACGCGGAGATCGCGGCCAAGGCCATGGGTCAATCGCCAGCCGGGCTTTTTGGCTTCAGCCATATGTTGGGCGGGTATTCGGGCGGACAGGCGGAGTACCTGCGCGTGCCGATGGCCGATATCGGGCCTATCAAGATTCCCGACAGCATCACGGACGAGCAGGCGCTGTTTCTGTCCGACATTTTCCCAACCGGCTACATGGCCGCCGTCAACGCGCAGATCGAGCCGGGAGATACGGTCGCGATCTGGGGATGCGGCCCTGTCGGCCAGTTCGCAATTCGCTCCGCCCTGATGCTGGGAGCCGGACGCGCCATCGCGATCGACGAAGTTGCTGAGCGCCTCGACATGGCGGAAGCCGGCGGCGCCGAGACGATCGATTTCTCGAAGTCCGACGTCCATGAAGAACTGATGCGGCGAACCAACAAGCGCGGTCCGGACAGCTGCATTGATGCGGTCGGTTGCGAAGCTTCGGGTCATGGCTCGGCGGACGCGGTGATCGACAAGGTCAAGGCCGCGACCTTCCTGGCAACGGATCGTGTTCACGTTCTCCGCCAGGCGATCATGGCCTGTCGCAAGGCGGGCACCATCTCGATTCCAGGCGTCTATGTCGGGATGGGCGACAAGATCCCGCTGGGCGCCGCCATGAACAAGGGACTGACCATCAAGACCGGTCAAACTCACGTCCAAGCCTATACCAAGCCGTTGCTCGCCAAGATCGTCGCGGGCGAAATCGATCCCAGCTTCGTGGTGACACATCCGGCCAGTCTCGAAGACGCGCCCGAGATGTACCAGAAGTTCCGCGACAAGGAAGCTGGGGTCATCAAAGTCGTGATGAGACCGGGACGATAGATCGGCGTCCCCACCTGCTCTCCAACAGCTGGCTCCAGCCAGCGAAAGTGCACATGCGCATCCTGAAAAAACGCTCGCCGTCGTTGGCGACCATGGCCCTTCGAACTCTCGGGAACTATCCCATCGCGTCCGCCCTCGTCGCCACGGCCGGCTTGATGGCCGCCGCCGCCGTCGTCAATCGGCGCCTTGCCGACAAGGCGCAACGCGATAACCCGCCTCAAGGACGGTTCATCGACATCAACGGGGTGCGCCTGCACTATGTCGAGCGGGGATCCGGTCGTCCTCTCGTACTGCTCCACGGCAATGGCAGCATGATCCAGGATTTCGAGTCCAGCGGTCTGATCGATCTCGCAGCCAAGGACTATCGCGTCATCGTATTCGACCGTCCCGGCTTCGGCCACAGCCTGAGGCCTCGCAACGTGGTGTGGACGCCTGCGGCGCAAGCCGACCTCTTCAAGGAGGCGCTTGCGCATCTGGGCATCGAAAAGGCGATCGTGCTCGGGCATTCCTGGGGCGCATCGGTTGCGGTCGCACTCGCAAGCAGACACCCGTCATTCGTCGAGGCTTTGATACTTGCATCCGGCTATTATTTCCCGACAGCCCGCACCGACGCGATGATGGCGATGGCCGGGCCGGCGATCCCAGGGTTCGGCGACCTTCTCAGTCACACGATTTCGCCGATCCTCAGCCGCCTGATGTGGCCCGCGATGCTGCGGCAGCTGTTCGGGCCGAAGTCCGTCCCGCAGAAATTCGACGGCTTCCCCAAATCTCTGGCGGTGCGCCCATCGCAGCTTCGTGCCGGAGCGGCCGAGGCGGCATTGATGGTGCCTTCGGCAATGCTGTCTGCGAAGACCTATGGCGAGCTTGCCATGCCCGTCACCATCCTCGCCGGCGAGGACGATGGCATCATCGACATCGACGAGCAATCCGGTCGGCTGCATGGAGAAATCAAGCACAGCAAGATGCGCCGCGTCCCGAATGCGGGTCACATGATCCAGCAGTCGGATACGGCCGACCTCATGGCTGCGGTCGACGAGGCCGCGGCGGAAACGCTGCATTGAGAACCTGATCATCGCGAGGGAATTATGGTCGCGCACGATCCGAATTAGGAACGTCCGATGCAGCTCTCGGTTGGCCCGGCATCTCCAGCAAATAAAGGTCTATCATGTACCATCACGTCAAGAAGCTCATGTTCACAGTGCGTGTCGACGAGCCCGATCCGCGGTTCGGCAACATGCTGCTGGAGCAGTTCGGCGGGGCCAACGGTGAGCTGGCCGCTGCCATGCAGTACTCCATTCAGGGTCTCAATTGCGAAGATCCGGACCGCAAGGATCTCCTGATGGATATCGGAACCGAGGAACTGAGCCACCTCGAAGTGGTCGGATCGCTCGCACGACTTCACTTGAAGCCGATGAAGTTTGATCGCGAAGCGGCCGAAGCCGATCCGCTGATTGCGATCGCCGGCGGCGGCGGCGTCAACCTGTTCAACTCTCAAGGCAGTGCCTGGACGGCGGACTACCTCAAGATCACCGGTGAACTCGACGTCGATCTGCGCAGCAACATTGCCGCCGAAGCCCGTGCCAAGATCGTGTATGAGCGCCTGATCAACTTCTGTGACGACGCCGGCACCAAGGATGCGTTGCAATTCCTGATGACGCGCGAGATCACCCACATGAAGGCGTTCTCGCGCGCGCTCGAGAGCATGAACAAGCCGGCATTCAGCATTGGCCGTATCGCTCCGACGCCCGGGCTGGTGGATCAGTTCCTCAACGATTCAACGGGGTCCGGCGACTACGGCGAAATCGACACCAGAGGACCGTGGAACGAGGGCGAGGACTGGGTCTTCATGGAATCTCCGGCACTCCAGACCGGCGATGCAGGCGCTGCGCCCTCGATCGTGGCCGAGAGTTCGCCGCCGGAGGCTCTCGTCGGTCTTGACGATCTGCTGATCGAGCAGCTGCGGGACCTCCTGCATGCCGAGAAGCAGGTGACGAAGGCACTGCCGCAAATGATCGAGGCCGCGCGCTACGACCAGCTCAGCGAATTGTTCAGCCTGCACCTCGCCGAAACCGAGGCGCAGATCGAGCGTATCGGGGAGTGCTTCGAACTGCTCGGGAAGAAGCCACGCGCCAAGGCCTGCAAGGGCATGCAGGGGCTCGTTGAAGAAGGCGACGAGGTGATCAAGGAAGGCGCAGGGAAGGATGACGCCGCCGCCGACCTCGCCCTGATCGGCGCGGCACAGCGCGTCGAGCACTACGAGATCGCCGGTTACACGACGGCGCGCAATCTGGCGCAGCAGCTGCGTCACGGTGCCGTCGTCGCGCTGCTTTCGAAGAATCTGGCTGAGGAGGAAAATGCGGATCAGTTGCTCAACCAGGTCGCGCGTTCTTTGATGTCGGTCGCGAAAATGCCCGCCGCGATCGAGCAGACCTCGGTCGAGGACGAGCCCGCCGGAGGTTGAGCGGCAGGACAGTAACGAACAATCCAGCGGCCCCGAGTGGGCCGCTGCGCTACTCCGCCGCCTGCCGCACGTGGCGCGCGGTTGGTGTCCGCATGGTGACGAGTTCTTCGGCCGCGGTCGGATGCAGAGCGATGGTCGAGTCGAAATCGGCCTTGGTCGCCTTCATCTTGATCGCGATCGCGACCACCTGCGTGACCTCGGCGGCACAATCGCCGACGATGTGACAGCCCAGCACGCGGTCGGTCGAGCCGTCGACGACGAGCTTCATCAGCACGCGGGTGTCGCGCCCGGACATCGTCGCCTTGATCGGACGGAAATTGGTCTTGTAGATGTCGACGTGGCTGAACTGCGCGCGCGCCTCGGTCTCCGTCAGGCCGACCGTGCCGACCTCCGGCTGCGAGAACACTGCGGTCGGAATGCTGGAATGATCGACCTGCACCTCGCGCTTGCCGAACACGGTGTCGGCGAAGGCGTGGCCCTCGCGGATCGCGACCGGCGTCAGGTTGAAGCGATGGGTGACGTCGCCGATCGCATAGATGCTGTCGACCGAGCTCCTGGAGAAATGATCGACCGCGATGCCGCCATTCGCGGGGTTGATGGCGACGCCGGCGTTCTCGAGGCCGAGATTGGCGACGGCCGGATGGCGGCCGATCGCGAACATCACCTGGTCCGAGGCAATGCTCGATCCGTTCGACAGATGCGTGGTGAACTCGTCGCCGTGACGATCGACCTTCGCGACCGTGCAGCCGGTCAGGATGGTGATGCCCTGCTTCTCCATCTCGCTGCGGACGTGAGCGCGGACGTCCTCGTCGAAGCCGCGCAGGATGTTGTCGCCGCGATAGATCACGGTGACGTCGGAGCCGAAGCCGGCGAAGATGCCGGCGAACTCCAGCGCGATGTAGCCGCCGCCCTGGATCACGATCCGCTTCGGCAGCTTCTCGAGGTGAAACGCCTCGTTGGATGAGATCACATGCTCGATGCCGGGAATCGAGGCGCCGTGGTTGGGCGCCCCGCCGGTGGCGATCAGGATGTATTTTGCTGTGATCTTTCGGTCGTTCTCGAGCAGGCGAACCGTGTGCTTGTCCTCGATCACCGCGCGGCTCTTGACGATCTGCGCGCCGGACTTCTCGACATTGGTCGTGTAAGCCGCCTCCAGCCGCGCGATCTCCTTGTCCTTGTTGGCGATCAGCGTCGGCCAGTCGAAGCTGGCGGGCGGGACGGTCCAGCCGAAGCCGGCGGCGTCCTCGAGTTCGTGTCGGAAATGCGAGCCGATCACGAACAGCTTCTTCGGCACGCAGCCGCGGATCACGCAGGTCCCGCCCATGCGGTACTCTTCCGCGATCGTCACGCGGGCGCCGTGGCCAGCCGCGATGCGGGCGGCACGCACGCCGCCCGAGCCGCCACCGATGACAAAGAGGTCGACGTCGAATTCAGCCATTGTCCACTCCGACCTCTGTCATCAACTCCTGACTAGATAGGTATTGTCAGATTTCCTTGCCACGCTTGCGCATCTCGGCGCGGAAGGCGCCCATCACGGTCTCGGCGAAGTTCTGGGCCCAGGAGTTCATGAAGGCCATGCTGAGGCCAATGGCGCGCGGCTCGGCAGCGATCAGCTTCTGTCCGAGCGGCGACTTGTAGAAGGTGACGAGGTCCTTCAGCTCCTGCTCGGTGAATTCGCTGGCGTAAATCTCTGCCATGCCTTGGCCGATCTCGTTCTGGCGGCCGGCGAGCTGCTGGGCGACGATCGGGGCGACCTCGTTGAGGTCCTTCTGGTAGTTGAGATTCTGCTGGGTCAGCGCGATCTTGGTCTTCTCGACCAGGCCGGGCACGGCGCCGGCATACATCGCGTTGGCGTTCTTGATTTGGAGGATCTCCTTGGCCGCCGCGATCGCCGCCGGCGTGGATTTCGGCTGGGCCGGTGCGGCGGCCTTCGGCTGAGCCGGCGCCGCCTGCTGCGCGACAGCCGGGGCTGCCGAAAGCGCCAGTCCCACAGCGAGGGTCGCGGCCGGCAAAAACTTCAATACGCTCGTCATTCCTAGTCTCCTTTCGGCTTTCGCCGTTCAATCACGCGGATTCCCTCGCCACCCGCCAAAACAGCCGAGCTGGCCAAGCCGATGAACAACCCATGCTCGACCACGCCGGGGATCGTGCTCAACGCCTTGGCGAGGCGTGGTGGATCCACGATACGTCCGAGCTGGGCATCGAGGATCCAGTGGCCGCCGTCGGTGACGAAAACGTGGCCGTCCTTGTCCCCGCCTTTGGCCTTGCGGACCGCCATTTGCCCGGAAACGCCGCTTTCCGCAAATGCCTTCTCGATCGCGCGGCGCGTCGCGCCAAGCCCGAACGGGATGACCTCGATCGGCAGCGGAAAGCGGCCGAGCGTCGGCACCCATTTGGTGTCGTCGGCAATCACGATCATGCGATCCGAAGCGGCCGCCACGATCTTCTCGCGCAGCAGCGCGCCGCCGCCGCCCTTGATCAGGTTGAGCTCGGGATCGATCTCGTCGGCGCCGTCGATCGTGATGTCGAGATGGTCGATCTCGTCGAGCGTGGTCAGGGGCACGCCGCAGCGCATCGCATCGAGGCGCGTCGCCTCGGAGGTCGGCACGCCGATCACCTTGAGTCCGGCGGCGACGCGCTCTCCGAGCAGCTCGACGAAATGCTTGGCGGTCGAGCCGGTGCCGAGCCCGAGCTGCATGCCGTCGCGCACCTCCTCGAGGGCGCGCGCCGCGGCCTGCCGCTTCAACTGGTCCATGTTCACGATGCGCCCGCCCCTGATTGAATAGAGTGTGCCGCCGAGTCTGGCCGCTTGCGGCGGCCTGTGTAGCCTCGTTTTCCTCGCGGGAACAGGCCCATAAGCTGATCTTATGGCGCCACCCCTTGCGCAGGTCCGGCCGGGCCGGTAGCGCTTGCACCATGACCTCCCCCTACACCCTCGTCTTCGATCTCGACGGCACGCTCGTGGATACGGCGCCCGACCTGATCACCGCGCTGAATTACGTGCTCGACCGCGAAGGGCTGCCGCCGGTGCCGATGGCCTCGGCCCGCAACATGATCGGTGCCGGTGCCCGCAAGCTGATCGAGCGGGGCCTGGAGGCCGAGGGCCGCAACGTGAGCGTCGCGGACATGGACCGGATGACGGCCGATTTCATCGCCTATTATGCCGACCACATCGCGGTCGAATCCCGGCCCTTCGAGGGGCTGGAAGCCGCGCTCGACCATTTTGCCGCCCAGGGCCATAGGCTGGCGGTCTGCACCAACAAGCTGGAATGGCTGTCCAAGCGTCTGCTGGACCAGCTCGACATGACCCGTCGCTTCGCGGCGATCTGCGGCGCCGACACCTTCGGGGTCCAGAAGCCCGATCCGACCATTTTTCGCGAGACCGTGGCGCGCGCAGGCGGCCAGGTGAAGGCCAGCATCATGGTCGGCGACGCCGGAACCGACGTGGGCGTGGCCCGCCGGGCCGGGGTGCCCGTGATCGGGGTCAGCTTCGGCTATACGGACGTGCCGATCGCCGAGCTGAAGCCGGACCGGCTGATCCACCATATGCGCGACCTGCCGGCGGCTGCCCTCAGCCTGATGACAGGCTAAGCCACTGATTTGGGATAACTATTTTTCGGAACCCTGCGTAAACCATCTATTATCTATGCGCGGTGCGCCGGTTGCCTGCCCGAAACGACACTCCTATGGTCCGGCCGGGGATGTGGCGGTTCGTCGCAGTAGAAGTGGATGGTCATGCATCGTGTCATCGCGATTGCGTTAGCGGGGGCGAGCCTCCTGGGGGCAACAAGTCTGGGGGCTGCTCCTCGATGCCCTCGATGTCCTGGGACATGTTCAAATCGGCGCCGCCGACCGTTCAGGTCCGGCTCGAATCCAGCCCTCCGGGCGCCGACGCCACGACCTCGCTGGGTTCGGGCTGCAAGACCCCCTGCTCCGTCTCGATTCCCGCTCCCGACGCGCCGTTCACGGTGGCTTTCGCGCTGCCGAAATATCAGCCGGCCAGCGTGCCCGTGAACGTGATCCGAAATCCCGGTGATTTCACCACGCCCGCCTCGGTGACGACAGACCCCAATCCGGTGTTCGCGGAACTTCAGCCCGCAGTGCCAGCGAAGCCGGTCCGCAAGCCGCACCGGCCGAAGAAGCCGAAACCGGCGGCTGCCGCTGCGGCCCCGGCGGAGACGGCTCCTGCCGCAGGCTCGCCGTTCCCCGATCCGAACGCGGGCAAGCGCTGATCTCCGTGCACTGCACGATTGTCCTTGTCGCATCTGATGCTTAGATTGCTTCCACAGCACCGTTGAAGCAAAAGGTGCGCCCGTCGCCGTAAGTGACAAGGCATTTGTATGAACGGACCTTCCGCGAGTTCCCGCGCCGCGCTGTCGAGCGCCATGACCGATCCGTTCGGGCGGACCATCTCCTACTTGCGCGTCTCCGTCACCGACCGCTGCGACCTGCGCTGCTTCTACTGCATGTCGGAAGACATGACGTTCCTGCCCAAGGCGGACCTGCTGACGCTGGAGGAGCTCGACCGGCTCTGCACGGCCTTCATCGCCAAGGGCGTGAAGAAGCTGCGGCTCACCGGCGGCGAGCCGCTGGTCCGCCGCAACGTGATGACGCTGGTCCGCTCGCTGTCGCGGCATCTGACGAGCGGCGCGCTGAACGAGCTGACGCTGACCACCAATGGCACCCAGCTCGCCAAGCATGCGCAGGAGCTCGCCGATTGCGGCGTCCGCCGCATCAACGTCTCGCTCGACACGCTCGATCCCCAAAAGTTTCGCGAGATCACCCGCTGGGGCGAGATCGACAAGGTGCTGGAAGGCATCGAGGCCGCGCGCGCCGCGGGCCTTGGCGTGAAGATCAACGCGGTGGCGCTGAAGAACCTCAACGAGGACGAGCTTCCCGAGCTGATGCGCTGGGCCCACGGCAAGGGCATGGGCCTGACGCTGATCGAAGTCATGCCGATGGGCGAGATCGGCTCGGGCCGCATCGACCAGTATCTGCCGCTGTCGCTGGTGCGCGCGCGCCTGGCCCAGCAGTTCACGCTGACGGATCTGGCCGAGAGCACCGGCGGGCCCGCGCGCTATGTCAGCGTCGCCGAGACCGGCGGCAAGCTCGGCTTCATCACGCCGATGACCCATAATTTCTGCGAATCGTGCAACCGGGTGCGCGTCACCTGCACCGGCACGCTGCACACCTGCCTCGGCCACGAGGATGCCTCCGATTTGCGCAAACCTCTACGTGCATCGGCTGACGATGCGCTGCTTGCGGATGCGATCGACCGCGCCATCGGGCTCAAGCCCAAGGGCCACGATTTCATCATCGACCGCCGCCACGACCGCCCCAGCGTCTCCAGGCATATGAGCGTGACAGGCGGCTGACGTTAACCGCCACCTGCGGCTCTATTCCCCTTACTTATCAACAAACTTCCGATTGACTGGCGGCACAGCCGCTGATTTTGTGCGTCTGCCTTAAGCCTTTTCGGCGGGACAAGCCGACGCGCCGGTCGGCGCGGACCAAGGATGGCAGGGCGAAATCGGGGGAGGACCTATCGTTGCAAGCGCTCTTGAAGCTGAGCCGCGGAATTGACTCGTTCACACGTTGGACCGGCAAGCGTCTGGCTTGGCTGATCCTGGTTGCAGTGGTCGTCTCCGCCGTCAACGCGATTATCCGCAAGGCATTCGATACCTCGTCCAATTCATGGCTCGAGCTGCAGTGGGTGCTTTTCAGCGTCGTCTTCCTGCTCTGTGCGCCATGGACCCTGCTCGACAACGAGCATATCCGGATCGACATCTTCAACAGTATGATGTCGAAGAAGGCGCGCAACATCATCGACGTCATCGGCCATGCATTTTCCTGCTGCCGCTGACGGTCGTGATGATGATTACCGGCGTCCCCTTCTTTGAACGTTCCTTCCAAATCAACGAACAATCGGGCAATGCCGGCGGCCTGCCGCAATGGCCGGCGAAATCGCTGGTCATGATCGCGTTCGCCTTCCTGTTCGTTCAGGGCGTTTCCGAATTGATCAAGCGAATTGCAGTGATGCGCGGGTTGATTCCCGATCCTCACGAATCGCAGGTGAAGACGATCGAAGCCGAGGTCGAGCACCTCGTCCAAGTGATCGAAAAGAAGTGACTGCGAGCGGCTTTTTTCGGGGGACTCTATGACCGCGTTTCTTATCGCCAATATGGCGCCGATCATGTTTGCGTCGCTGGTGGTCTTGCTGCTGCTCGGCTATCCCGCGGCGTTTTCGCTCGGCGCGGTCGGCCTCATCTTTGCAGTCGTCGGAATCGAGCTCGGCGAATTCCGCCCGGACTTCCTGCAGGCCCTGCCCGAACGCGTCTACGGCGTGATGAACAACGATACGCTGCTCGCGATTCCGTTCTTCACCTTCATGGGGCTGGTGCTCGAGCGATCGGGCATGGCCGAAGACTTGCTCGACACCATCGGGCAGCTGTTCGGCACCATCCGCGGCGGCCTCGCCTATGCGGTGGTGTTCGTCGGCGCACTGCTTGCGGCGACCACCGGCGTCGTTGCTGCATCCGTGATCTCGATGGGCCTGATCTCGCTGCCGATCATGCTACGCTACGGCTATGACCGGCGCGTGGCCACCGGCATCATTGCCGCGTCCGGTACGCTCGCCCAGATCATTCCGCCCTCGCTCGTTCTGATCGTGATGGCCGACCAGCTCGGCAAGTCGGTCGGCGACATGTACGAGGGTGCATTCATTCCGGGCCTGGTGCTGGCCGGGCTTTACGCAAGCTACGCCTTCCTCGTCAGCATGATCTTCCCGAAGGCCGCTCCCGGCCTGCCCAAGGAAGCGATCGGTTTCCGCGAAGACAGCGGCGACCGCGGGCTGCGGTCGCTCGGCGTGCTGTTCCTGGCAAGCTGCGGGTTCGGCTGGCTCATGATGCGGGGCTCCGAGACGCATGGCGCCGATTTCGTCGTGCTCAGCATGTTCTTCGGCATCCTGTTCGCCTTCTTCGTCGCTGTCGTAAACTGGTTGAGCGACCGGTTCTTCGGCTTCCGTTTCCTCTCCAAGATGGCGCAGCAAACCACCTTCGTGATGGTGCCGCCGCTGTTCCTGATCTTCCTCGTGCTGGGAACCATCTTCATCGGCATTGCGACGCCGACAGAAGGCGGCGCCATGGGTGCGGCGGGCGCTATCATTCTCGGCGCTGCAAAGCGGCGGCTGTCCTGGGATCTGATCCGCCAGGCCGTTGAATCCACGGCGAAACTGTCCGCTTTCGTGGTCTTCATCCTGGTCGGTGCGCGCGTGTTCTCGCTGACCTTCTACGGTGTCAACGGCCACGTCTGGGTCGAGCACCTGCTCACCTCTCTGCCCGGAGGCCAGATCGGCTTCCTGATCTTCGTCAACATCTTCGTCTTCGTGCTGGCGTTCTTCCTCGACTTCTTCGAGCTGGCCTTCATCGTGATCCCGCTGCTCGGGCCCGCGGCCGAACATCTCGGCATCGACCTGATCTGGTTCGGCGTCATCCTCGGCGTCAACATGCAGACCTCGTTCATGCATCCGCCGTTCGGATTTGCGCTGTTCTATCTGCGCTCGGTCGCACCGAAAGAGTCCTATATCGACCGGCTCACCAAGAAGCGCATGGAGCCGGTGACGACGGGACAGATCTATTGGGGTGCGGTCCCGTTCGTGGTCATCCAGATGATCATGGTGGGGCTTGTCATCACGTTCCCGTCGATGGTGATGCACTACAAGGGCGTGCAGTCGAACATCGATCCTTCCACGATCAAGATCGACATCCCGCAGATCGATCTGCCGCCGCTCGATTTCGGCCAGCCCAAGCAGTAGCGGTTCAACCCGCAGATCCCGAGCCGGTCTGACGACCGGCTGGGGACGCCTCCCGGACGGGCTGGAACTGCAGCGTGAACTGCGCGCCTCCGCCCGCCAGGTTCTCGACCGCGATCGTGGCGGCATGGTCGTCGGCCACGCCGCGCACGATGGACAATCCCAGCCCCGCGCCGTCGACGCGCTGACGGTCGCCGCGCCAGAAGCGCTGAAAGATCAGGTCGCGCTCCTCTTCGGCGATGCCCGGCCCGCAATCGCGCACCCGCACCGAGCCGTCCTCCCCGACCTCGACATCGACCGACGTACCCCGAGCGGTGAACTTGATCGCGTTTTCGGCGAGGTTGAAGATCGCACGCTGGAGCATCACCGCGTTGCCGTAGATCAGGACCGGCGCGTCCGTGCCCTTCAGCGCGATGTCCTTGTGCTGCGCGATCGCGAACGGTGCGATCGCGCCGACCACGTCGGCACAGACGGCGCGCAAGTCGGCCGTCTCGCCGGGATCGAGCACCAGCGTGTCGAGCTCGGCGATCTCCAGCAGCTGGACGACGATACGGCTCATGCCTTCGATGTCGTCATGGAGCGCTTGCCGTGCGGCCGCGTCATTCAACGTTTCGATCCGTGTCCGCAGGATCGTGAGCGGCGTGCGTAGTTGATGCGCGGCATCGGCCGTGAACTGGCGCTGCACGCGAAACCCGTCCTCGAGCCGGTCGAGGGCCTTGTTGACGGCGGTGACCAGCGGCATGATCTCGCGCGGAATCTGCTTCGTCGGCAGACGGATGTCGGTGCGTGCCGGCCCGATATTGCTGGCCTCCTCGGACGCCTTCCACAACGGCGCGAGCGCGCGGCGGAAGATGATGATGTCGGCGGCAAGCAGGACCAGCAGGATCGGAATGGTGATCCACCCCACCCGCCGGAAGAAGTTCGAGATGATGTCGTCGATGATGACGTCGCGATGCGCCAGATCCTCGGCCACGCGGATGCGCACGATCTTGCCGTCGATGATGCGGGTGACACTGGCGCCGGAAATTGTCTCGGACAACGGCGACGTCTGTGCCGCCGCGGCGCCGGTCTTGCGGCGCGAGGAGAACAGCAATCGGCCGTCGGCATCGCGGATGTCGTAGAGATAGCGACCGTAGGCTTCCGAATAGAGACCGCGGAGACTGTCCGGCAGGTTGAACGTCAGCAGGCCATCCGGTGCTGCAACGATGCGTTCGGCCAGCACTTCGGCCTGCGCGCGCATGCCATCGCGGTGCAACTGATCGACTTCGGAGTTGAGCAGCCAGAACAGCACCAGCGGCAGTAAGATCGCGGCTACCGCGACCGCCAGGATGTGCATGAACACGATGCGCGAGATCAGCGATTTGAACGTCGGCCTCGCGAACGACCCGCCGCCAAATCCGGTCCGAGCCACGCTATTTCTCCTCGGCCATGAGATAGCCGACGCCGCGAATGGTGTGGATCACGACCTTGGCGCCGTGTTCGGTGAGCTGCTTGCGCAGTCGCGAGACGTAGACCTCGACCGCGTTGGAGGCGACTTCGCCCTCGAGCCCGAAGATGTGGTCCTCGACGTTCTTCTTCGGCACCACCCGGCCCTGCCGGCGCAGCAGGATCTCCAGCACCGAGGTCTCGCGCGCGGAGATGATCCGCGGCTGGTCGTCGACGAAGATCTGTCGGCTCTCGGTATCGTAGACGAGGTTGGCGAGGCGCAGCGAACGGCCGAGCAACTGGCCGGGACGGCGCAGGATCGCCTCCAGCCGGGCCACCAGTTCCTCCATCGCGAACGGCTTTGCGAGATAGTCGTCGGCGCCGCTGCGCAGGCCGGTGACGCGGTCCTGCAAGCCGCCGCGCGCGGTCAGTACCAGCACCGGCAGTGGCTCCATCTGCCGCCGCAACTCGCGCAGCACCAGCAGGCCGTCGCCGTCGGGCAGGCCGAGGTCGAGGATCATCGCGGCATAGCTGACGCTGCTGACCGCCTCGCGCGCCTCGGCCGCGCTGCCGACGATGTCGCTCTCATAGCCGGCCGCCGCCAGCCCGGCGGCAACGAGCCGCGACAGTTCCGCATTGTCCTCGACGATCAGAAGGCGCATCGCATTCCCGCCGGATGTTCCGGTGCAATCACGGCTCGCGCCGCATCGTCGCTCTCTTCCATCATTCGCGCAGTTTCGGCCAGCAAAAAGGCGGGCTTGCCGGCCTTTTGGCGCCCCGTCAGGTTCGTGTAAGCCAATCAGGCGCGTGCGCACCAGCTCATCCCTCAAATCCCCGGGCTTGCGATATATGAACCAAGCGGTCTATATATAAGGAATGCGCAACCAGACCCCAGTGCAGTCGCCCCGTGGCCGTCCCCGAAGTTTCGACATGGACGTCGCAGTCGAACGCGCGATGGACGTGTTCTGGTCGCGCGGCTATCACGCCACGGCGCTCCCGGATCTGCTTCATGCGACCAGGCTATCGCGCGGCAGTCTCTACGCCGCGTTCGGCGACAAGCACTCGCTGTTCCTGCGTGCGTTGGATCGCTATATCGCCGATGCCCTGACCCGGATCAACATTGAACTCGCCCCCGACAGGGAGCCGGTCGACGGCCTGCGGGCCTTCCTTGCCGGCTACGTCGACCGCACCAGCGGTGCCAATGGCCGGCGCGGATGCCTGCTCGTGGCGACAGCCATGGAACTGGCAGGCCAGGACGCCGAGGTTGGCCGTCGCATCGCGGGCTTCTTCAAAGCGATGGAGACCAGGTTGGCGGCCGCATTGTCCCGCGCGAGGACGGCGGGCCTGCTGGCCGACGGTGTCGAGCCCTCGAGTGCCGCCCGAATTCTGGTCTGTTTCGTTGAAGGGCTGCGCGTGGTCGGAAAGACGGCCCCGGCACGGACCACGTCGAAGGCCACCGCTGACGCTCTTCTCGATCGCTTCATCAAGTGAGCACCCCAGTCATATGAACGATCATACCTCGCGTTCCGCCATCAGCGCATCTATATCTGGACCGATCGGTCTCGAAATGAAGAATGCTATGTCGGCTCTCCAGATCGTCTGCGCTCTCGCCGTTCCCCTGCTCTGGGGCTACCAGTTCGTGGCGATCAAGGTAGGTGTCACCGAGTTTCCGCCGCTGTTCTTCCTCGCGCTGCGCTTCCTCGCCATCGCGCTGCTGCTCGTACCCTTCGTCAAGAGGCCCACGCGCCGACAGCTTGGCCCCATTGCAGCCATTTCGCTTTTCCTTGGCGGACTGAACTTCGGGCTGTTCTATGTCGGCCTTGGCCTCGGCTCGGGAAGCATGTCGGCGGTCGCATATCAACTCGCCACACCCTTCACCGTCCTGTTGGCCTGGCCGCTGCTCGCGGAGAGACCGTCTCTCGTTACATCCGCCGGCGTTGTGCTCGCCTTCGTCGGCGTGGTCGTGCTGGCAGCGCAGCCCGGCCTGGCGGCAAACCCGCTGCCGCTGCTGCTCGTGGTCGGGGCAGCCTTCGCTTTCGCGGTCTCCAACGTCCTGACCAAACGCTACGGCCCTTTCGATCCGCTGATGCTGATGGGATGGTCGTCGCTGTTCACGGTGCCGCAGGTCATGGTGATGTCGCTGCTGCTCGAACACGGACAGTTGGCGAGCCTTGCGACCGCGGATGAAAATGGTTGGCTCGCCCTCGCCTACACGATTTTCATCGGCGGAATCGTCGGCTTTGGCCTCTGGTTCTGGTTGATCGCCCGCTGCTCCATGAGCCGCGTCGCTCCCTTCGGTCTGTTGCTGCCGGTGTTCGCCCTGATGTCGAGCGTGCTGTTTCTTGGCGAGCGCGTGACCCCGAGGTTGATCGTCGGCGGCCTGCTCGCAATCTCCGGCGTCGCCATTACGCAAGTCAGACCGAGCACTCGGCCACGCTGAGCGCCCACAGTCTCACTGAGCCGGTGCCTGCCGCTGAAAAGCGGCCCTGAGTTCAGCCAACTGGTCGCTTGTTGCTCCCCGCTCTGCGTCGGCCCGATCTGTCGGCAAGTCCACGTAAGCGATCGGCTGCTCGAACTGGCTCGCCGTGAAGTCGTACCTTTCGCCTCCGATCCGGTTGTAGAAATGATCGCCGGCCGGCCGAGGCGTCTTCAGCAACTCGCCGCCGAAGAGTTCGTGGATAAGCAGCGACGTCACGTTGCATTGTCCGGCTGCGGGATTGTGCGGGGTCCATTGGCTGGACGTCGACAACGACCACGCCTCGCGCAGAGCGCGTTGAATATCATCGGGATCGAAGCGCATCGACAGCTCCAACGGATCGGCGCCGAGATCAAATTTTCGGATTATTCGATAATCGCTTTATGCCGCTGTTTTGCCCGACGTGTCAAACGAGTTCGTTGCGCAGCCGAGCTCCAACTCCAACCCCGTCATTGCGAGCGTAGCGAAGCAATCCAGAATCATTCCGCAGAGAGACTCTGGATTGCTTCGCTGCGCTCGCAATGACGGTGTAGAAGCGGACGCGCGCCTTCCCGCAAATTGCCCCAGCAAGTCAAACTGTTGTCGGCCGCCATCGGGCCATTTCCCCACACCCCGCGTCTACTGTGCATGGGGTTGTTTTGCAGACTTTGAGTCCGCACATGCCGCCGCCAAAGAAAAACCCGGCCTCGCGAACGAGGCCGGGCCCAGTCGTCTTGCGACGCTTCGTAAGATCAGCCGCGGGTGCGCGAGCGGATCATGAAGCTGTCGTAGGTGTACTCGGCGACCTGCCACCACAGATATTCGTCGGAGCGGTAGGCCTGCATGGCGTCGATCGACTTCTTGAAGTCGGGGTTCTTGGCGGAGATCTCGCCCCACAGCTCGTTGGTCGACTTGAGGCAGGCTTCCAGCACTTCGTTGGTGAACGGACGAAGCTGGGTGCCGCCGGCAACCAGACGCTTCAGCGCCGACGGGTTCTGCATGTCGTAGCGCGCGGCCATCCAGCTGTTGGCGTTGGCGGTCGCGTTGGTGAGGATCGCCTGGTAGTTCTTCGGCAGCGAATTCCACTTGTCCAGATTGGCGAAGGCATGGACGGTCGGACCGCCTTCCCAGAAGCCCGGGTAATAGTAGTACTTGGCGACCTTGGCGAAACCGAGCTTCTCGTCGTCGTAGGGACCGACCCACTCGGCCGCGTCGATGGTGCCCTTCTCCAGCGCCGGATAGATGTCGCCGCCTGCGAGCTGCTGCGGCACCACGCCGACCTTCTGGAGCACCTGGCCGGCAATGCCGCCGATGCGCATCTTCAGGCCCGAGAGGTCCGCAACCGTCTTGATCTCCTTGCGGAACCAGCCGCCCATCTGGGTGCCGGTGTTACCGCAGGGGAAGCCGATCACGTTCGCCTTCTTGAAGAACTCGTTGCCGAGCTCCATGCCGCCGCCCTGGTACCACCAGGAGTTCTGCTGACGCGCGTTGAGGCCGAACGGCACCGAGGCGTAGATGGCCCAGGTCGGGTCCTTACCGACATAGTAGTAGGAGACCGTGTGGCACATCTCGACCGTGCCGCTGGTGGTCGCGTCGAGCGCCTGGAGGCCGGGGACGAGTTCGCCGGCGGCGAACACCTGGATCTGGAATTTGTTGTCGGTCATTTCGGCGACGTATTTCGCCACCTGCTCGCCGCCGCCATAGATGGTGTCGAGCGACTTCGGGAAGCTCGACGTCATGCGCCACTTCACCTCGGGCGAGGACTGCGCGATCGCCGGCGAGGCCACCGCGGCGGTTGCCGCAGCACCTGCTGCCGACACTTTCAGAAAATCACGACGCTTCATCTTCAGGCTCTCCTTGCTGGGGCGTTTCCCCGAACTTCCTCTTTGCTGCCGCACATTCCGGCGACGCGTTTTGGGCCGCGTCGAACCGAAGGGGCTTGACTGCCGTGGGCCTTTAACACGGACCGCACGGTTTCGGAACGCGACATTGGCATGACGGGGCTCTACGAAAGTCGCATGTCCCCAGCAGACTGGCCTGAAAGCCTCAAGCCGCGGCGATGACGCCCTTGAGCTGGTCCCGGACCTGGCCGGCAATGGCGCGATAGATCGCCGCATGGGGGCCGTCCGGCTCGCTGTCGACCACCGGACTACCGGCGTCGGAACTGGCGCGAATCGCCATGTGGAGCGGGATCTCCCCCAGGAACGGCACGCCCAGCTTCTCGGCCTCGTGGCGCGCCCCGCCATGGCCGAAGATGTCGGATTTCGTGCCGCAATGCGGGCACTGGAAATAGCTCATGTTCTCGACGATCCCCAGCACGGGCACGTTGACCTTCCTGAACATGGCAAGCCCCCGCCGCGCGTCGATCAGGGACAGGTCCTGCGGGGTCGAGACGATCACGGCGCCCTTCAAGGGCACGTTCTGCGCCAGCGTGAGCTGGGCATCGCCCGTGCCCGGCGGCATGTCGACGACAAGCACGTCGAGCGTGCCCCAGGCGACGTCGCGCAGCATCTGCGTCACCGCCGACATCACCATCGGACCGCGCCAGATCATCGCGGTCTCTTCCTCCACGAGGAAGCCGATCGACATGATGGCGAGGCCGAAGCGCCTGAGCGGAATCATCTTGCGCTCGCCGTCCAGCTCCGGCTTCTCGTGCAGGCCCGTCAGCCGCGGCACCGAGGGGCCGTAGATGTCGGCATCGAGCAGCCCGACCTTGAGGCCGAGGTCGCGCAGGCCCAGCGCAAGATTGAGCGCGGTGGTCGATTTGCCGACGCCGCCCTTGCCCGAGGCGACCGCGATCACGGCGGCAACGCCCGGAATCTCGGACTGCCGCGCCATCGGCGATTGGGCTCCGCCCTGCGGCGGCGGCTTGTGGGCATGGACCGGCTGCACGCCGGGCGTGCCGCGGCTCGGCGTAGGCGGCGGTGGCGGCGCGGCGCCGGCCTTGCGCTCGGCGGTCAGCGCCACCATCACGGTGGTGACGCCGGGAATGGCGCGCACGGCAGCCTCCGCTTCGGCCCGGACGGATTCCCACGCCCGCGCCTCGGCGGCATCGACGTTGATCGAGAAGAATACCTTGCCGTCGGCAGCGCTGATCGCGCTCAGCACATTGGCATTGGTGAGCGCGACCCCGCGGGGCGACTTGATCCGGGCGAGGCTGTCGAGAACCTGTTGCTGCGTCACGCTCAAAGCGCATCTCCTCGAGTTCAGGATGCCCCATTAGAGCGGAAACGGCCAAAAGGCTACTGCCTGCCGATATCACCAGCCATCTCGGCGGGAGAGGCCCCCTGCTCCAGCGCGGCCTCGTAATTCAGTTCGATCATGACGCCGTTGGGGTCGTAGACGAAGATCTGCCAGAGCTCGCCGCCGGGCACCTGGCGGGCGTCGAATTTCATACCCTTGGCGGCCAGCCGCTGCTTCATGCCGTCGAAGCCGCGGCTGACGAAGGCGACGTGGTGGACCACGCCGGAATCCGGCTTTTGCGGTTCCGAGGTTGGTGAAATATCGACGAGGTGCACCACCGGCTTGCCCTCGCTGTACATCCACGCGCCCGGGAAGGCGAAATTGGGCCGGGCGCCTTTTTCGAGGCCCAGCACGTCCTCGTAAAAGCGTACCGTCTCGGCCAGATGCCGGGTGCGGATGTTGAAATGATCGAGGACGCCGACACTTGTGCCGCCCATGCTTTCGCTCCCTTTTCTTGAAGTCCTTGGCTCCGCCATCCTAGCACAGGAGGCCGCCAAACGAAGCCGTTGCCCTCCGGCCTCAAGGGTTTATGGTGCGCCCGATCCGTCTTTCGGCGGAACCTCAAGAACGCCGGCTGGCGCCCCTCGCCCGGCTGCAACCGTAAAACTCAAGCTACGGACAAGGTACCACACATGGCTAAAGTCGCTTTCCTCGGTCTCGGCGTGATGGGCTTCCCCATGGCCGGACACCTCGTGAAAAAAGGGGGCCATGAGGTCACCGTCTACAACCGCACCGCGGCCAAGGCGAAGGAATGGGCGGACAAGTTCGGCGGCAAGACGGCGGCGACCCCGAAGGCCGCCGCCGAAGGCCAGGATTTCGTGATGTGCTGCGTCGGCAACGACAATGACCTGCGCTCGGTCACGATCGGCGCCGACGGCGCGTTCGCCGGCATGAAGAAGGGCGCGACGTTCGTCGACCACACCACCGCCTCCGCCGAAGTCGCGCGCGAGCTGGACGCGGCCGCGACCAAGGCCGGCTTCAAGTTCATCGACGCCCCGGTCTCCGGCGGCCAGGCCGGCGCCGAGAACGGCGTGCTGACGGTGATGTGCGGCGGCGCGCCGGACGTTTACGCCGGCGCCGAGCCCATCATCACGGGCGCCTATGCGCGGATGTGCAAACTGCTCGGGCCCGCCGGCTCCGGCCAGCTGACCAAGATGGTCAACCAGATCTGCATCGCAGGCCTCGTGCAGGGCCTCTCCGAGGGTGTCCATTTCGCCAAGAAGAGCGGCCTCGACGTCGCGGCCGTGATCGAAACCATCTCCAAGGGCGCGGCGCAGTCGTGGCAGATGGAGAATCGCTACAAGACCATGAACGAGGACAAGTACGATTTCGGCTTCGCGGTCGAATGGATGCGCAAGGACCTCTCGATCGCGCTCACCGAAGCCCGTCGCAACGGCGCCAATCTGCCGGTCACCGCCCTCGTCGACCAGTTCTACTCCGAGGTGGAGAAGATGGGCGGCAAGCGCTGGGATACGTCGAGCCTGCTCGCGCGACTCAATCGCTGACACCTGACGGATTGATACGCCGTGCTGATCGCGCTCGCCGCCATCTTCGTCCTGGCCTATGCGGCGATTGCCCTCGAGCATCCGATCGGGGTCAACAAGAGCGCCTCCGCGCTACTCGGCGCGGGCCTGCTGTGGACCATCTACGCCATGGCGACGGGCGACCACGCGCTGGTCGGCCGTCAACTCGATGAATCCGTAGCCTCGACTGCGCAGATCGTTTTTCCTGATCGGCGCGATGACCATCGTCGAGGTGATCGACGCCCACGACGGTTTTGAGGTCATCACCTCCCGCATCGGCACGACGAGCCAGGTCAAGCTGATCTGGCTGATCGGCTTCGTCACCTTCTTCCTCAGCGCGATCCTCGACAATCTCACCACCACCATCGTGATGATCTCGCTGATCCAGCGGCTGATCGCGCGGCGCGACGACCGCCTGCTGTTCGCGTCTCTCATCGTGATCGCAGCCAATGCCGGCGGCGCGTGGACCGTCATCGGCGACGTCACCACGACCATGCTGTGGATCGGCGGCCAGATCTCACCGCTCAAGATCATGGGCGCTGTTTTCCTGCCCTCGCTGGTCAATCTGCTGGTGCCGCTCGCCTTCATCAGCTTTTCGCTCAGAGGCAAGACCATCGCGGCGCCGTCGAAGGACAACGGGCTACTGGCGATCGATCGCTTCGAGCGCAACGTCATGTTCTATCTCGGGCTCGGCGTGCTGGTCGCGGTGCCCGCCTTCAAGACGGTCACCCATCTGCCGCCGTTCATGGGCGTCCTTTTCGGGCTTGGCATCGTCTGGCTGGCCGGAGAGCTCGTCCACCGCAACAAGGACGAGCACGTGCGCCGTCCACTGTCGCTCGCTCATGCGCTAACGCAGATCGACATGGGCTCTGTCGTGTTTTTCGTGGGCATCCTGCTCGCGGTTGCCAGTCTCGAACATGCCGGCCTGCTGTCCATGACGGCCAAATGGCTGGATGCGACGATCGGCCGCCAGGATATCATCGTCGTCGTCCTTGGCCTGCTCAGCGCCGTCATCGACAACGTGCCGCTGGTCGCCGCGACCATGGGCATGTACGACCTTGCCCATTACCCGACCGACAGCTTCCTCTGGGAATTCATCGCCTATTGCGCCGGCACCGGCGGGTCGATCCTGATCATCGGCTCGGCCGCCGGCGTCGCCGCCATGGGGCTCGAACGGATCGAGTTCCTCTGGTACGCCCGCCGCATCGCCGTCCCCGCGCTCGCGGGCTATCTGGCCGGGGCGGTCGTCTACGTCGCGCAGCATGCGTGGCTGCACTGAGCGGAACCAGCGCCAGGAATTAACGCCGCGTTAACGTAATTCTTTAGCTCCTTAAGTCACCTCTTAAGGATTTCTTGCCAGAGATAGACAATGCAGAAGGCCCGCGTCCGACGCGGGCAGGAATCGTGTTGCTTGATGAGTAACCCCGCTGAAAAGCCTGAAGTCGTGCAGCTTCCGGCCGAGCCAATCAGCGCTCCGTCGGCGAGCAGCCGACGGGCTGCGGCGCAGCGGGTGCGCGAAGCGCGCGACAAGTTAACGTCGACCAGCGGAACCCGGCCAGCCTTCGACGCCGAGATGCTGCGCCAATACGCCCAGACGCGGCTGTCGGCCTCCTATGTCGTGATGCTGCTGGTGGTCGCTACCGGTGTGCTGTTCGGACTGTGGATGCAGCCGATCCAGGCCGCGGCCTGGACGGCGGGCATGCTCTGCATTCACGCCGCGATGATTCGCAGCTGCCACCGCTTCCTGGCCGAGCCCACCTCACCGACCGCGACGCGGGCGTGGCGGACGCGTTTCGTCGTGCTCGACCTGCTCTATGGCCTGTGCTGGATGGCGATCATGATCCATCCCGTGCTCGACATGGTCACGGAAACGCTGATGATGTTCCTGATGCTGCTGGTGATTGCAGTATCGAGCATGCTCGCCGCCAATCTCCCGATCGCAGCCCTTGCCGCCACCGCGCCGGTTGCGGTTGCGATGGCGCTGAGCTTTGCGATGACCGGCTCGCTGGACAATTACATTCTTGCGGCGCTGGCGCTGGCGGCCGAGGGCTATTTCGTGCTGCTGGCGCACCGCCTGCATTCCTCGACCTTTGCCACGCTGGAGGCGCGCGCCGAGAAGGATGCGCTGATCGGCGAGCTCGAACAGGCCAAGGCGATCTCGGACGAAGCGCGCCACCGCGCCGAAGCCGCCAACGTCGCCAAGTCGCGTTTCCTCGCGCAGATGAGCCACGAGCTGCGCACGCCGCTGAACGCGATCCTCGGCTTCTCCGAGGTGATGAAGAGCGAGATCTTTGGCGCGCATGCGGTGCCGGTTTACAAGGAATATTCCGCCGATATCCATAATTCCGGCGTGCACCTGCTCAACCTCATCAACGAAATCCTCGATCTGTCGCGGATCGAGGCGGGCCGCTACGAACTGAACGAGGAAGCGGTCTCGCTGGTCGGCATCGTCGCCGATTGCCATCATCTGATGAAGCTGCGCGCCTCCAGCCGCGGCATCACCATCCACGAGGTGTTCGAGCAGGCCATGCCGCGGCTTTGGGCCGACGAGCGCGCGATCCGCCAGGTCGTGCTCAATCTGCTCTCCAACTCGATCAAGTTCACCCCGCAAGGCGGCGAGATCTGGCTCAAGGCCGGCTGGACCGCCTCGGGCGGACAATATCTCTCGGTGAAGGACACCGGCTCGGGTATCCCCGAGGAGGAAATTCCGGTCGTGCTCGCCTCGTTCGGCCAGGGCTCGAACTCGATCAAATCGGCTGAACAGGGCGCAGGCCTCGGCCTGCCGATCGCCAAGAACCTGATCGACCTGCATGGCGGCACGTTCACGCTGAAATCGAAGCTGCGAATCGGCACCGAGGTGATCGTCACCTTCCCGCCGGAGCGCGTGATGAGCGCACTGGCACCACTGTCGGATGATTCTCCGCCGCTGCAGCCGGGGAGCCCGACGAGAAGCGCCGGCCGCGCCACAAGCCGATCATGAGCGCGGGCACGGGCTCTTAACGAGATGCTTGCAGAAATGCGCGACCATCCTTCACTATGTCAACATGAGCAAAGAAACGCCGTGCGTCGCCGTCTGCATGATCGATCCCAGGACCAAGCTGTGCTTCGGCTGTGGCCGCACCTTGCCGGAGATCGCGCGCTGGCACGCCATGGAAAGTCCGGAACGCCTGTCCGTCATGGCGCTGTTGCCGACACGCATGGCGGACGCCGGACTCGTGCCGATCGCGGGATCACCGAAACGCGCCTGACCGGCCTGCGCGCCTTCGGAGGCGCGCGATGATCCGCTTCCTGCTCGTTCTCATCATGCTCGCCGGCACGGCAGGTGCGGTCGTCGCCTATGGCGATCCCGATCAGATCGTGCGCGCGAGCAACAGGGTCTCGCACATCTTTCGCGGACAGACCGCGTCGCCCCCCGGCCGTGCAGATCCCGCGTGGCCAGGGCGGCGAATTCGCGCTGCGTGCCAAGATCAACGGCGTCGCCGCACCCATGGTGATCGACACCGGCGCCACCTCCGTGGTGCTGACCTGGGAGACAGCGAAGGCGATCGGACTGCCGCTCGATATGCTCGAATACGACGTCGATCTCGAAACCGCGGGCGGTCACACCAAGGCGGCTCGCCTCACGCTCGACCGTCTCTCCGTCGGCCACCTCGTCGAGAAGTCGGTGCCGGCGCTCGTCGTGCAACGCGGACAGATGAAGACCAATCTGCTCGGCATGAGCTTCCTCGATCGCCTGGAGAGCTGGGGCGTGCGCGCCGACAAGCTGATGCTCACCGGCTATCCGGAACTCCAGAGCAACCATCGCCGCTCACGCATGACGGTCGACTAACCGACTTACGCCGCCGCCTCTGCCGGCACGCGCGCACCGACACGCGCGATTGCATCGCGCAACACCTCGATGCCGGCGCCCGGCTTCACCCCCTGCTCGGCAAGATGGCGACGGAAGGCGCGTGCGCCGGGCACGGCGTGGAATGCGCCGACAAAATGCCGCGTAATCGCATGCAGCCGCGTGCCGCGCGCCAGCTGCTGCTCGATATAGGGCATCATCGCTTCGAGCGCGTCCTGCATGGTTGCATGCGGCGCAGCCTCGCCAAAGATGCCAGAATCGACGGCGAGCAGCCGCCACGGCTCCTGATAAGCAGCGCGGCCGAGCATCACGCCGTCGACGTTTTCGAGATGCGCTTTCGCCTCTTCGATGCTCCGGATGCCGCCATTGATGATGACAGGTACGTTCGGCATCGCGCGCTTGAGCCGGTAGACGCGATCGTAGTCGAGCGGCGGGATATCCCGATTCTCCTTCGGCGACAGACCGTTGAGCCAGGCTTTCCGGGCATGCACGATCAGCGCGTCGCAGCCGGACGCGACCACCGCGCGCGCGAGCGTATCCAGCGCGACTTCCGGATCCTGGTCGTCGATGCCGATGCGGCATTTGACGGTGACGGGAACGGCAACCGCACGCTTCATCGCGTCGACGCACCTCGCCACCAGCTCCGGCTCCGCCATGAGACAAGCGCCAAAGCGACCGTCTTTCACGCGGTCGGACGGACAGCCGACATTGAGGTTGATCTCGTCATAGCCAAACTCCACACCGATCCGCGCAGCCGTCGCGAGCTCGTGCGGATCCGATCCGCCAAGCTGCAGCGCCACCGGATGCTCCACCGCGTCGAACCCAAGCAGCCGGGCCCGGTCCCCATGAATGATGGCGCCAGTGGTCAGCATCTCCGTATAGAGCAGCGCCCGCCGGCTGAGGTGACGGTGGAACACCCGGCAGTGCCGGTCCGTCCAGTCCATCATGGGTGCCACGGAAAAGCGATAGCCTTGATATTTCAACAGTTTATCATATCCTCTCAATGAGAAGAACGTGTCCACTCCAAACTAGCCGAAATTGCACACGTTTGTACCCGTTTTTGACCTTCTGGTGCACACGAAAGCCGGAGTGCACACGCTTGGCGACCTACACACAATTGGCATCTGGAAACTGGCGTGTCCAAGTCCGGCGCAAGACCCGTTATGTGGCCGAGACGTTCCGGAGACGCAAGGATGGCGAAGAATGGGCCTCGCTCAAGAGCGAACTCGGCAATGTGAAACTGCCCGCTCTCAACAGAGAGCAGCCGATACAGAGAGCGGCCGATCGAGTTCGGAAGAAAGGACCCGAGGAATAAGGAGGGAAATGACCAGAAAGTACTTCTGCTCAACTAACAGGTTATGACGCGTGGGAGGTCGTGGGACCAAACTATTCACGTTGAAATTCGGACAATCATTGATCACATGCCTTCCCTGATTACTCTACCCACTCCATCATGAGCAGGTTTGAGCAAGCCGTGGCCAACGAGATCGCTGTCACTCAAGCGAGAGCCATTCTAGCCGGCGGCCCACGGGCCTCCCTTCCTAGTCTAGATGCTGCGATAGCGTTGGATAGAGAGAAGATCGGGCACCATTCCGAGCCCGAGCTCTTCGCCCAGTTCGACGGTGCCGTTCCTGACGTTGCCGATCGGGCCACAAAAACGATCGCGCAAAAGATTGTCGTTGGTATCGACCTCGAGCCAACCGTCGCCACCAACGCCGGCCAAGAGATGCGCCGACGCAAGTAGTCCGATGCCACCGCCGAGATAGTGAGGGCAGAATGTCTTACCCGACTTCAGAATGTCACGCGCGAGAAGCGCGCCGACGCTGAGCCCACCCCATTTGGCGATGTCGGGCTGAACCACGTCGAGCACGTCTTCGGCGAGAACCTCCCTGAATCCCTCGACACTGGAAATGTTTTCGCCAGCAGCAAGCGGCATTGTCGCGGCTAACCGCAGCCTGCGCCATTCCTCACGTGGCCGGTCGGCGCGGACCGGCTCCTCGAGCTCAGCGCAGATCGAACTCAACCAGCCGCGGCAACACCTCCAATGCCTGATTCACCGACCAGGCCTGATTGGCATCGGCGGCGAGCATGCCGGTGCCGACAATACCGCGCAGCGCAGCGAGGTTGGCGAGATCTGTCTCGGCGCCGAAGCCGACCTTCAGCTTCAGCGCACGATGGCCGCGCTTGAGCGCGGCCTCCGCTGTCTGCGCCGCGCCGCCGGGGTTGATACCGCTGGCGTAGACCTTGATCCGGCTCAACTGCCCGCCGAGCAGCCGCCAAAGCGGCAGGCGATGGCGGCGCGCCGAGATATCCCACAGCGCGAGATCGATACCCGCAATCGCTTGCGCGAATGGGCCGGGCTCGCCGCTTTGAAGCGCGAGCACTTCGGTTCCCTTCGTCAGAGTTTCGAAGGCCTGAGCGGGGCTGTCGAACCTGCGTCCGACAAGGCTCGGCGCAAGCACCTCGTTGACGAGCCGGGCGCGGTGCTCGGCGCCGGGAGCTGGAAAGTTGGACCAGGCTTCGCCCCAGCCCTCGACACCGTCTTCGTCGACTGCGCGAACGAAAACGGCGGGACGGTCGAGCATCCTGCCGAACGACGTCACCACCGGTCTCGCCAGCGGATAGCGATAGCAGAACGCCTCGATCGAACGGATGGTGAAGCTGTCGGACATGTTGTAGATCCTGCGATCGAGATGAGACCGCGCGGAACCGCCACCCATCTCAATAGGCGCGCGCGAAGTCACCTTCCTGCTTGATATCGGTGAACACCGGAAAGCGCGCCTTCCACGGCGTTCCTTTGGCGGTGGTCAGTTGGTTGAGCCGTTCCAGCACGCCGAGCCCGTCTTTGCGCAGGCTTGCCGAAACTGCCGCACGGTCCGGGAAATTCTTCAGGACGGCGTCGAGCCAGATGGTACGGCCGGCGAGGAAGCCGCTCGCGCCCGCCGCATAGGAGTAGTCGAGGACGCGCTCGAATTGCTCGGGCGCGGCGCCGCCCGACAGCAACACCCAGGGGATGCTCCGCGCGCGGCAGATGTCGCCGATCGAATCGAACTCCTTCTGCGCAGCTTTCGCCTCCGCGCTGCCGTCACGAGCCGGCAGGCTGTTGGCCGCAAGCGGGCTCTCCAGCTTGAGGAGATCGACACCATATTCGGGCCTGGCGAACTCGCGCACGCTGTCGATGACGAGACCAGGAAGCTTGCCCGGCGATTCCACGTAGTCGGCAGTGTGATTGGCACTGCCGAGGAAGGGATAGACCAGCAGCTCCAGAACATAGGGGATGTCGTGCCGGGCGCAGTCTTCGCCGATCTCGCGCACGAAACGCTTCTGATGTTCGTTCACCGCTGCATCGGCGTCCGGCCGGTACCAGGCCAGTACCTTGACGGCATCGCCGCCCATGGCGCGGATCTTCTCCACACTCCAATTGGTGATCGCGCGCGATTTGCGGCCGCCCGCGGTTTCCTCGACGCGGTGCTCCTCCAGCGTCATGATCAGGCCACAGCGCGGCGGCAGCAGATCGATCGCGGCGGGCACCGCGAAATTCGGGTCAAACAGCATCGAGCTGCAGTGCGGCGAAAGGTTCTCCACGAGAAGACGCTTGGCCGCCGTGACGTCGGAATATGCGACCTGGTCCCGCGCAATGCCTTTTGCTTTCGCAATGGCATCGAACAAGGGCGGCCGCTGATCCAGCGCGACCATGCGAAAGTGACCATCCGCGTCAGCAAGCCGTGCCAGGCCGCGGTTCTTTCCAATCGTTCTCATGGCTTCGTCCTCATGAATGCAAGACACTCGTTGATATCGGGGATTCCGTTACGCCCGCCGGGGTGGCGGCATTTCATGGCGGCCGTGGCCGCCGAAAACGCCATGGCCGCGCCCACGTCGAGCCCGGCGCCGATCGCCAGCGCATAGGCTCCGTGGAAGACGTCTCCCGCGCCCGTCGTGTCGACGACGTCGACGACATAGGCGGCCTGCCGGTGCAACTGGCCGGTCTCGTACCAGCTCACGCCGCCTTCGCCGCGCGTGACGGCGACGACGCGGCAGCCGAAGCGCCCGAGTGCGCCGAGAGATCGGTCTTCGGCCGAGCCGATAAAGGCGGTGAGCGCGGGCTCGGAAAAGATTGCGTGGTCGGTCAGCGGCAACAGTCGCTCGAACACGTCAGGTTCGGCCATATCGCCGTCGAGTACCGTCGGAACGCCGCGTGAGCGCGCCTCGCGGAACAGCGTCGCGGCGCCCTCGACCCAGCGCGGGTCGGCCAGCACGGACGATGCGCGCGCGACGGCCTCGAGCGGAAGCCAATCCGCGGCTTCAGGATAAAGCCCGCGGAAATTTACGATCTGCCGTTCGCCTGAGCTGTCGACGATGACACCGGAGACGGAAGAACGACCATCGGGAAACAGCCGGAAGTTCTCGACATCGACGCCTTCGGCGGTGAAGGCCGTTTTCATCTCATGGCCGGCGGCGTCATTCCCTGCCCGCCCCCAGAAAGCGACGGATGCGCCGAGCTTTGCGGCCGCGACGCTCGCATTGGCGGCCATGCCGCCGCCAAGCGTGCCGTAGCCGGTGGCCCTGATCTTCTCGCTTCCCCCGCGAACTGGCGATCGACGCGCCAGACCTGGTCGAGCGCCGACAGCCCGAGGCAGATCACCTGCACGCACCTGGCCATGGACGCGACGTCCGCCAGCGCTGAGAGATCGCCGATGTTTGCCGGCGCGCTCACCGCAGAACCTGCCCGTTGGCGGCATCGAACAGATGCGTCTTGCCCGGCTGCAGGCGCAGCGCGATGCGATCGCCAACCTTCGGCCGCAGAGTCGGATCGACCCGCGCGATCGCGGAGACGCCGGCGAGATCAAAATGGATCAGCGTATCCGAGCCGAGCGGCTCGACGAGCTTGACGTTGATGGCAATGCCATCGGCAGCATCGGCGGCGACGGCGAAATGTTCGGGACGGATGCCGAGCACGGCGCTGCCGGCCCTGCCCAGGCGGCCGGCGGCCTCGCCATCCAGCGGCACGGCGATTCCACCTTGCGAGAGGATCGCGCGCTCCTGACGCCACTCGACAGGGAAGAAGTTCATCGCGGGCGAGCCGATGAAGCCGGCGACGAACTGGTTGGCGGGCCGCTCGTAGACCGTCTCCGGCGTGTCGTATTGCTGGATCGTGCCGCTCTGGAGCACGACGATGCGGTCGGCCATGGTCATGGCCTCGATCTGGTCGTGGGTGACGAAGACCATGGTGGTCATCAGCTCCTGCGACAGCGCCTTGATCTCGGCGCGCACCTGTCCGCGCAGTTTTGCGTCCAGGTTGGAGAGCGGCTCGTCGAACAGGAAGGCCTTGGGATTGCGCACGATGGCGCGCCCCATGGCAACGCGCTGGCGCTGCCCGCCAGACAGCTCCTTCGGCTTGCGGTCGAGATAGGGCTCGATGTGCAGCAACGCCGCGGCTCGCTTCACCCGGGCGTCGATCTCCGCCTTCGGCGTCCCCCGCAGTTCCAGCGCGAACGACATGTTGTCGTAGACGCGCATGTGCGGATAGAGCGCGTAATCCTGAAATACCATTGCGATGTCGCGCTGCGCGGCCTGCACGCCGTTGACGCGCTTGTCGCCGATATAGAGGTCGCCCGACGAGATCGGCTCGAGGCCAGCGATGATGCGCAGCAGGGTCGACTTGCCGCAGCCGGACGGACCGACGAACACGACGAACTCATGGTCCGCAATCTCCAGATTGAGATCGGGGATCACGGTGAAATTGCCGTAGCGTTTGGTGAGGTTGCGGATCGAGATCGATGCCATGATCAGTCCAGTGCCAACACGGGCTTGATCAGCTCGCCTCTGGCGAAACGGGCAAAATTCTCAGGAAGGGCCGACAGCCCGAACTCACCATCGACAAGGACGCGGTATTCGTCCTTGTATCTGCGCAGTAGCTCCACATTCGGCTCGAAATCCGAGACCGGGAAATAGAAGGTCCGGATCATGTAGAAATCCTTGCGGCGGAAAACCTTGCCTTCCTCGATAATCCAGGGCGCCGCATTTTCACCGACCAAGACCAGCGCGCCGCGCGGCAGGACGAGCTCGATGCCGAGATTGCGCGCCACATGCGCGCCCGAGCACTCCATGATGAGGGCGAAGCGCTTCGAGGTATCGCCGACCGGGTGCGCCTTCGCACCAAAGGATTGCGCGATCTTGAGCCGCGCCGCGTTGGGATCGGCGACGCGGATATCGTCGTAACCGAGCGCGCGAAGCGCCAGGACTACGCCGAGGCCGACGGGTCCTGCCCCCATAACGAGAACGGCTCCGGCCTCTCCGGCTGGCACCACGCGGCTGACAAAGCGCACCGCGTGCGCCGACGTGCCAATGGTGTCGAGCAGCAACGGCGCGAGGCTGTCTTCGATATCGTCAGGCACCGGCAGCAGGCAGTTCTCCGGCACCGGCACGTATTCGGCATAGCCGCCCGGCCTGTTCCAGCCAATCAGGCTCGACACTTCCAGGCACATCTGGGTATCGCCACGCTTGCAGGCCGCGCAATGGTCGCAGTGCAAGGGGATATAGACGGCGCAGCGGCGACCGTGGAAGCGGTGGCCGGGCTGTTCGACCACGCCAAAAATCTCATGGCCGGCGGTGAATTCGGCGCCCTTGTGCCAGAGCTTGAAATCGGAGCCGCATAAAGCGGTGCGCGAGACGCGCACCAGGACTTCACCCGCCCCGACGTCGGGTATCGCCACGCGCTCGACGGTAATGCGGTCGTCGCCATGGAAGACCGCTGCCTGCATGACCGAATTCGGACGAGGTGACAGATTCATAGAGACCTAGCCTTTCACTGCGCCCAGAGTCAGCCCGGACACCAGCCAGCGCTGCACCAGGGCGGCCAGCACCAGCGGCGGTAGCGCGATCAACGTCGCCGCCGCCATGAGGGCGCCCCATTGCGTCGAGCCTTCGCCGATGAAGTTGAAGGCCGCCGCGATCAACGTCTTGGTGTCGCCATTGGAGAGCACCAGCGCAAACAGGAAGTAGTTCCACGAAAAGACGAAGGCGAGGATTGCGGAGACCGCGACACCGGACGCCACCAGCGGCATCGCGATGCGCCAGAGGATGCGCGTGACGCTGCATCCGTCCACCTGCGCCGCCTCGAACACACTGCGCGGGATGGCGTCGAACGACGGCAGCAAAACCCAGATCACGATCGGCAGCGTGATGACGGCATGACTGATGATCAGCGCGGTATAGGAGCCGATCATGCCGATCTGCCGGAACATCACGTACCACGGCAGCAGGAACAACGTGCCCGGCGCCATACGCGCCGCCAGCGTCAGGATCGCCGGCCACGTGATCCGCGTCCAGGACACGGCGAACGCGGCAGGGATTCCGAACAGCAGTCCCAGCGCGGTCGAGCCGACGGTGACGATGAGGCTGTTGAGCGCGTAGCCGAGGAACGGCGTGGTCCTGGTCAATTCGGCGTAGTTTTCCAGCGTCGGGGAGAAGACCAGCGTCGGCGGATAGGCGGTGACCTCGAACGACGGCTTGAACGATGACAGCACCATCCAGACCGTCGGCGCCATGATGAGCACGCCGGCGAGCACGAGCTGGATCGAGTTGAGCCAGCGGATCCAGCGGTCTGTATTGGCGGCATCGTTCATGACGTCACCATGCGACTGCGCCGCGGAGGCGGTTGAAGGCGAGCACGGCACCGAACACGATCGCCGTCAGGGTCAGCATCAGGGCGCTGGCATAACCGATGTTGAAGAACTCGAAGCCGACCCGGAAGCCGTAGATGTTGAGCGTGTTCGAGGCGTTGCCCGGACCACCCTGGGTGGTGATGTAGATGATGTCGAAGAAGCGCAAGAGATCGACGCTTCGCAGGATGGCCGCGGTGACGATGGTCGGCAGAAGCAGCGGCAACGTGATGCGCTGGAAGGTCTTGAACGGAGACGCTCCGTCGATCTGCGCAGCCTCGTAGACGCTCGGCGGCAGGGATTGCAGGCCGCCCAACACGATCAGGGCGACGTAAGGCGTCCACTGCCAGCTGTCGATCAGCGCCACGGTTGGGATGACCCACGTCGGCGAGGCCAGCCAGTCAGACGGCGGCAGCCCGAACGACTGGAGAATATAATTGGCCGCACCGAGCGATGGATCGAGGATCACCAGCCACATCATGCCAGCCACCACCGGCGGCATCATGAATGGCGAGATGAACAACGAGCGCACGATGCCCGGCAGCCGCTTGGCGTGGAACAGTACCAGCGCCAGCCAGACGCCGAACACGAGTTGCAGCACCAGCGACAGCAGGAACAACGCAATGGTGATCCACAGCCCGTGCCAGAACTCGTAATCGGAGATCAGCTTGGAATAATTGGCTAGACCCGCGAAGGACTGCTTGCCGGTCGAGGAGAAGGTCTGGAAGCCGAGCCAGATCGTATAGGCGACCGGAAACGCAATCATCGCAACCGTGAAGATCACGGCCGGGGCCGAAAGCGCCGCCATCTCCAGCTTCTGCCGGTCCTGCGTGAGTGTCGCAGTCGTATCAGACATGCGTTCGTGTCCTCGATCGAATTAGACGCCGGCCGGCAGCGAGCCGGCCGGCATCGGGCGTTCAGTTCAGCGCGATCAGCGCGTCGAGCGCCTTGTCGGCATCCGCGCAGGCCTGGTCGATTGGCTTCTGCTTCAGGATCAGATCCTGCACCGCCTGGCCGATGAACTCGCGCGATTGCGGATTGGCGACGATGGGATAGCCGACTTCGGACGTGCCCTTGGTGGCGAGCACATCGAGCGCAGCCTGCCATTCCTTGCGAACCGGCTCTTCGTCGATCCACTTGCGGTATTCGGGATCGTTGGCGACCGACGGCCGCGGCGGGGCAATGCCCTGGAGCGCCATCTTCTTCTGCACCTCCGGGCTGGTCGCCCATTGCACGAAATACCAGGCCGCATCCGGTTGCTTGCTGTGCGAGGACACCGCCATGCCCCAACCGATCGTGGTCGGCACCTGGCCGGCTTCGCCCGCCGGGAACGGCAGCAGGCCAGTATCCTTCAACCGCGCGCCGCCATCCATCACCGTGCGCAACTCGTTCGACGACTCAAATGCCATCGCGGCGCGGCCGCTGCGGTAGAGCGCCGAAATCTGCTGGAAGCTGTAGTTGACGACGCCTGGCGGTCCGAAATCGCGCAGCAGCCGGCTATAGGTGTCGAGCGCTTCCTTGCCCTTGGCCGAGCACAGGTTCGACTTGCCGTTGGCGATATAGGTGCCGCCGATATTGTGCAGCATGTTGCTGAAGGTGTAGGCGACCGCGGGCTTGAGACCGCGGGAAACGAACGGTGTCACCGTGCTGTCGCAAGTCTTGATCTTCTCGGCCGCAACCTCGACGTCCTTGATGGTCTTCGGCGCATCGAGGCCGCACTTCTTGAAGATGTCGGTGCGGTAATAGAAGATCGGGCCTTCGAGATTCATCGGCATGCTGGTGAGCTTGCCGCCGAATGTCGCGGCCTTGAGCAGAGCCTGGCTCAGCCCGTTCGGATCATAATCCTTTGCCACATCGTTCTTGGCCATCGCGGTAAGATCGCCATACCAGCCGGCGGCAGCGAACTGCTCGCCCTCGCGCGAGGGCAGCGTCATGAACACGTCGACCTCGTCGCTGTTCGCATTCATGACGGTGACCAGACGCTGGCGCATCTGCTGTTCCTGATAACCGTCGACCTTGAGGGTCATGCCGGTCAGCTTCTCGAAATCGGCTTTATAAGTCAGCAGCGCCTGCGAGACCGGATTGTTGTTGGCGAGAAAGGTGACGGTCTTGCCCTTGAACTTCATCCAGTCGAAATCAGCCGCGCGTGCCTGCGCACTGACGGCAATCGCGAGAACGGGCAGCGCGACATGCGTCGCGAGCATCCTGGCCTTCATCGAACTCTCCTCCCGGCTGGCCGCCATAAGCTGGCGGACCATTTTGAATGCATTCAGCATCACTTGAAAACGGTTACAAAATAGACCTCATATCCGCCGTGTCAAGCGATGGACAAGCCCTAATATCTGAGACAAACTGGTGCTCCTGCGCTAACGCACAGTCGGCGTGGCCATATGTAACGTTACATTCATGAGACTGACCAACGTCAAATCCGTGAAACAGGGCATCCGCGCCGTGGCGGCGCGCGCCGGCGTATCGACGGCGTCGGTCTCGCGTGCCCTCAACCATCCCCATGCAGTCAGCCCATCCCTGCGGGCACGCATCGAACAGGCCATCGAGGCGCTCGGCTACATCCCGCATGCGCCCGCACGCATCCTGTCGTCACGGCGCTCGCGCACTCTTGGCGCCATCGTGCCGACGATCGACAATACCATGTTCGCGCGCGGCATTGCCTCTCTGCAGCAGTACCTCTCGTCGGTCGGATACATGCTGTTTCTCACCACGAGCGGCTATGATCTCGACGTCGAGCTGGAGCAGGCGCGCAACCTGATCAGCCGCGGCGTCGACGGCCTGGTGCTGCGCGGCGATTGTCATCATGACGGATTGCGCAAGCTGCTCGCGGACAATGCGGTGCCCTTCATCAATGTCGGCATCTATCAGCCCGACCGCCCTTACCCTTGCGTCGGAACCGACAACGAAGCTGCCGCTCACCGCGCGGCTGCACATGTCATCGAGCTCGGGCACCGCCGCATCGGAATCGTCTCGGCGCTTCAGCGCAACAACGACCGCGCCAGCGCGCGCGTCGCCGGCTTTCGCCGCGCGCTCGTCGAGAACGACCTTGAGCTGCCCCCGCAATGGCACGTCGAGGTACCTTATACGCTCGACGATGCGCGCGAGGCGGCGCGCTATCTCCTCTGCCTCGACCACCGCCCGACTGCCGTGGTGTGCGGCAATGACGTCATCGCTTACGGCGTGCTGCTCGAGGCGGAACGCAGCGGCTTTTCAGTGCCGCGCGACTTGTCGGTCATCGGCTTCGATGACCTCGACTGGAGCCGCCATCTGCGACCGAGCCTGACCACGATCCATGTTCCGACCGGAGAAACCTGGCAGCGCGCGGGAGAATATCTGGTGCGCAACCTCGCTGGCGAGCAGACCATCATCCACCGCGAAATCGACTTCTCGCTGGTGGTCCGCGAATCGACGGCTCCGCCCCTCAAATCCTGAGACCTCCCGATGAATTCCAATTTTTCGTTGCCCCCGGCTTTCATGCCGTCGTAATCGGCGGTGCCGGCGACATTGGCTCCGCGATCAGCAACCAGTTCTGCGATCTTGGAGCGACGGTAACGGCAACCGGTGCCAATGAGGCCGATCTCGCGCGCACCTTGCTCAAACCACGTGCGGACCTGACGCTCGCGACGTTGGATGTGACGAACGACGCCGCCGTGACGTCATTCGCGCGAGAGCAGAAGCGCGTCGACGCGCTCATTAACTGCGCCGGCATTCTCGCTCGCGACAAGGAATTCGAGATCGAGACTTTCATGAAGGTGCTCGACGTCAATCTCACCGGCACGTTCCGGACCTGCATGGCTTTCCGCCCGATGCTGGCGGAGCAGAAGGGCTCGATCGTCAACATCGCCTCGATGAATGCGACCTTGGCGCTGCCGCGGATTCCAGCCTATTGCGCCAGCAAGGGCGGCGTCGTGATGCTGACCAAGGCGCTCGCTCTGAAGTGGGCTGAGGAAGGCATCCGCGTCAATGCGGTTGCGCCCGGCTATATCGAAACAGCCATCAACGCTCCGGGTCGAACCGATCGCGTGCATTATCAACGCATCGCCGACCGCACCGCGTTCAAGCGCTGGGGACAGCCGGAGGATGTCGCGGGCGCCGTCGCTTTTCTTTGCATGCCGGCTTCGCAATACGCGACCGGCACAGTGGTCGCGGTGGATGGCGGGTTTCTCGCGGGGTAGCGGCCAGCACAAAACGACATCGTCCGCTCTTCGAGAAGAAAGCTGCCGATCCTATGCAACCGGCCGGAAACCTAGCTTCTCATTCGCAATAGACTATCGGCTTTCGCACTTCACAGGCCTACCCACCCTAGATGTCGTAAGATCTTTCTCGATCTCTCGGTGCACACGTCGTGTACACGCACCCCTAACCGATTGATAAACCCAGATTGGGTTGCGACACTTATCGACAAACAGGAAGCTGTTGCTGCTTCCGACGCAGGCGCCTCACTACAGCTTGTCTCGAGGATTTCCTTGTCCGTGATCTTGAACTCCTCAATATCGAGACGATTGAGGTCGGCGATATAGACCGGTGGCACGACGTTTCTCCAGTCCCGGAATATGTCTAGACATTATCCGTCGCCTTGAGGGTGTTAATGTCACGCGCGGCGCGAGGGCGACGCATTCATTCTCATCTGTGCTCCAACATTAGGCCTTTTTAACGCTACAGATGCCCCATCGATTCAAGCGGCCTCGTCTCGCAAATGGTACCAGCGATACAGCATGCGCTGGCCGATCCGGCGGAACGGAGAGAACGTATGGGTCGGCAACGGCGAGTTGAAGATCGGCAAGTCCTCGCCCCCGAAGCGTTGCCCCGCGATCATCTGCGCCATGCGTCGCCCCGCCTGCGCCGAATAGGACACGCCGTTGCCACCGTAACCGAGCGCGTAGACGAGCTTGCTGCGGCTGTCAGGTTTGACGATCCTGGGCATCATGTCGTGGCTGACGTCGACCCAGCCCCACCACGAATAGTCGATCTCGATGCCCTGCAGCGCCGGAAGCTTGCGATGCAGCCCATCGATCAACAATTGCAGATGCTTGGGATGGTCGGCGTCGGCGCCGGTGATCGAAGAACGGCTGCCGATCTGCACGCGGTTGTCGGGCAAGAGCCGATAGTAGAACCGCAGCGTCCTGGTGTCGGTCAACACCAGCCTCGTCTTGAATCCAGTCGCCTCGAGCTTCGGCTACGGTCAACGGCCGCGTTACGATCGAGTTCGATAGGATCGGCATGCAGCGGCCACGGAGCAGCGGCGTCATGCCGGGTGCAGTGTAAGCGCCAGTGGCGATACCGACCGCACGCGCCTTCACCGTTCCGCTTGGCGTGCGCAGATGAAACGCGCCGCCGCGTTCCTCGATCTCGATCACCGGACTACCCGGATGGATCTTGGCGCCGGCCGCGCGCGCCATCTGCTGATAGCCGAAGGCGAGCTTGGCTGGATGTACGCCGGTGCCGCGCGGCTCCAGCACCGCGCCAACCGCTTCAGCCTCGTTCAGGTAATCGCGGCGCAGTTCGTCCGCTCCGATCACGCGGGTCGGCTCGCCAAACACCTTCGTGAGCACTTCGGCTTCGGCGGCGATCTTGTCGAGATTGCGTCTGCGATGCGCGATGTAGAGATGCCCGCCGCGTTGCGGCTCGCAATCGACCGGGCTCTGCCGGACCATGTCCTCGAACGTGTCGAAACCGTCGCAGATCTCGGCGTGCATCCGCTTCGCGACATCGAGGCCCCAGCGCGCAATCCATTGTGAGCGGGTCAGGCGGCCGGAGGCATTCTGACCCTGGCCACCATTGCGCGTGCTGCAGCCCCAGGCGACGCGGTTGGCTTCGAGTACCAGCGGCTTGATACCGTGCTCGCGGGCCAGGAAGGTCGCGCAAGCAAGACCGGTGAATCCGGAGCCTACGATCGCGACATCGGTGTCGACATCGCGCGTGATGGGACCGTCGTCTTCCGGCGGCGCACCGGCGGTCGCGAGCCAGTAGGTAGGTGCGTAGTCGCGGTTGCGGCCGGGGCTTTCGCTCACGAGCGGATCGTAATGCGGATCATAGGCGGCAAGCGGCGGTATCTTGACCGGCTTGTTCATCACGCAACCGCCCTGCCCGTCTTGGCCGGCTGCTGAGGCCGATCCTTGCGGAACGCGCTCTTGCTGCAAATCCTGTTGCCGCGGAAGCCGAACAAGTCGCAGCCCTCGGCCTCGATCCTGCTGCCGTCCTTTGTCGTTGCCCGGAAAATCCATTCCGAAATGCCGCGATCGCCGAACACCGCGTGGCGCGTGCACTCCCAGCTGACATCCGGAAACATCGCGAATGTGCTCTCGAACGCGGCGCGGACGTCGGGGGCACCTTGGATGCGACGGCCGCAGATCTCTGGCCCGGCGGCGGCATCGAAAACAACATCGTCGGTCATTCCGGCCATCACGCCGGCGCCGTCATGGCGATTGAAAGCATCGAACACCTGCTCCAGGGTCTTCAACCGCTCGTTTTCCAGATCGGACATTGGAATCCTATGCTGACTGACCGCCGCAGCATTCGCCGCGACGGGCCGCGGTCCTTCTCACGGCTTCGCGGGCAATCTGTCACGACGGGCGGCCGCGTCCTTAGAACCAGATGGGGCGCGATCTGCGGACCAGAATGCGCACGCCCGGAACTGGCCCAATCGCTTGACACGGGCTGGACCTTCGCCCAGGCGGCGAAATGGCCAAGGTGGCGCCATGATCGATATCGCCACACGCATCAATCCCGCCGTTTCGGCAGTGATCTCGCAGCTTCAGGGCCGCCATCTCATCGCCAACGAGCTGGTTCCGGCGGCCGCCGGCGCCACGCTCGACGTGATTGATCCGGCCACAGGTCAACTCATCGGTGTCGCTCCCGCCGCGCAATCGAAGGACGTCGCGCGCGCAGTGGGCGCTGCAGTGGCGGCGTATCCAGGCTGGGCGGCGACGCCGGCGCGGCAGCGCGGCAAGCTGATCGCCGACGCCATCCACCGGCTCGCTGACCACGCTGAAATCATTGCGACCGTGCTGGCGCTGGAGACCGGCAAAGCCATCCGCACCGAATGCCGTGGCGAGGTCACCACCGCCATCGATATCGCTGCTATGTATGCGGGCCTCGCATCTGAGCTCAAAGGCGAGACGCTGCCATTCGATCCGCAGATCCTTGCCTACACCAGTCGCGAGCCGCTCGGCGTGGTGGCTGCAATCCTGCCATGGAACGTGCCTCTCGTGCTGATGATGCTCAAGATCGCGCCAGCGCTGATCGCAGGCAATACGGTCGTGGTAAAGGCCTCCGAGGAGGCGCCCTTTGCCACGATCGAGATGGCGCGGCAACTCGCGGAGCTGTTGCCGGCCGGCGTCATCAATGTGATCTGCGGAACCGGGCGGGACTGCGGCGCGGCACTGGTCGAGCATCCCGCGGTGGCCAAAGTGACCTTCACCGGCTCGCAGGCGGTCGGCGAATTGATCTACCAGACCGCAGCACGCAAGATCATTCCAGTCAGCCTCGAGCTCGGCGGCAAGAGCCCGATGATCGTCTATGGCGATGCCGACCTGGCCCGCGTCGTCGCCGGCGCGATCGCCGGCATGCGCTTCACCCGGCAAGGCCAGAGCTGCACCGCGGCGAGCCGGATCTATGTGCATGCCTCGTTGTTCGACGCAGTTTTCGCTGCGTTGCAAGAAGCCGCCGCTAAGCTTGTGATCGGTGATCCGCTCGACGAGGCAACCGACATCGGCACTGTGATCTCACAACGTCAGAAAGCCAGGATCGAGTCCTATCTTGCGATCGGCGAACGCACGGCCGGCGCGAAAGTGATGCGTTGCGGCGAACTGCCCCGCGCGGGCCACCTCACCGATGGACTCTTCTTGCAGCCGACCATCGTCACTGGGCTCAACGAAGACAGCCCGCTGATGCGCGAGGAAATCTTCGGGCCCGTCGTCTGTATTCAGTCGTGGGACGAGGAAGACGACGTCATCGCCCGCGCCAATGACAGCGAACTCGGCCTGGCGGCGACCGTGTGGACGCACGATTTGCGCACAGCTTTGCGTGCCGTGCGGCGGATCGACGCCGGCTATGTCCAAGTCAACCAGAACCTGACGATCCAGCCCAACCTCAGCTATGGCGGCTTCAAAAAATCGGGCCTTGGCAAGGAAGCCTCGCTCGAAGCGATGCTTGAGCATTTCACCAGGAAAAAACCGTCGTCATCGACATGAGATGACAATCGCAATGGATGCGCTGATCACTGCGGCGCAGGCAAGCTTTCTGGCCAGCCTGCCGCCGCTCCCGACAATCGTCGCCACCATGACCGCGGTGATGATCGCAGCGGTGCTGCGCGGCTTCACCGGCTTCGGCTTCGCGCTCGCGGCGGTCCCGCTGATGGGACTGTTGTCTGCACCTTCCAAGGCGGTGCCGGTCGCGGTGCTCCTGCAGTTTCTTGGCGGCCTCAACGATCTCAGGCGAAATCATGGTGACTGCCATTGGAGGTCGTTGCGCTGGCTCATCGTCGGCGCGGTGATCGGCTCCCCCTTCGGCGCGGTGGCGCTCTGCGTCGCGCCAGCCCCTGTGGCGCGCATCGTCATCGCCCTGATCACCGCGGGCGCAGTCTATGTCCTGGGCCGCGGTTTCGCGCTGGAGGAAGTTCCATCGCGGCTGGTGACAACCGGGGTCGGTGCCGTCGCTGGCGTCTTCAACGGGCTTGCGGCAATGCCGGGCCCGCCGGCCGTGGTCTATTACATGTGCGGTCCATTCCGTGCGGTCGCTGCGCGCGCCTCGCTTCTGGTCTTCTTCCTTGCTACCTCGATCGCAGCTTTTGCTAGCATCGCTTTGGTTGGACTCGCAAACGCAAGCGTGGTGTGGCTGTCGATCCTGGCGCTACCAGTCATGTTCGGCGGCACCTGGATCGGCGAGCTGGCCTTTCGCTACGGTAGCGAGAGCCTGCACCGCCGCGTCTCGATCGCAAGCCTCGGCGGCGTGGCGCTGCTCAGCGCGCTCAAGGGCGTCAGCGAGCTGATGTGAAAGCTCCGCTCAGGTCCGCCTGCCGAGGTAATCGGCAACGACCCGACCGAGCTTCTCGATTCCGACCTCGATACGATCGGTGCGAATGGAGGAGAAGCCGAGCCGGAAGCAATGCAGGCTGACATTCTCATCCATCGAGAAGACTGCGCCAGGCTCGATCACAACGCCCTGGGCGAGTGCGACCTGCGCCAGCGGGGTCGTGTCGATCCCTTCAGGACAGGCGATCCAGTAATTGGTCGAGCCCGGTCCGCGCGAGAATGTGCAATCGGGCAAATGGATTGGTAGCAAACGATCGAGGATCCTGGCTCGCTCGAGCAGCACCCGGCCGACCTGCGCGAGATGCGTGCGATAGTGACCAAGGCCAATGAACAGCGCGGCGACGCGTTGATTGTTCAGCGGCGGGTGGCGCAGCATGAGCCGCCGCAGCGCGCGCAATTCCCGGATGACCGGCGCCGGTGCGACGACGTAACCAAGGCGAAGGCCCGGCGCCAGTGCCTTCGACAGGCTGCCGACGTACAGTACGCTGTTGTCGCGGTCGAGGCTCTTCAACGGTGGCAGTGCCTCCGATTCCGGCATCAGTTCGCCCTCGTAATCGTCCTCGACCAGCACCACATCACCGACCTTTGCGGCCTGCAGCAGCTCCAGCCTCCGTTGCAGCGGCATCACGGAGGCAGTCGGGCACTGGTGGCTGGCGGTCACATAGGCTAGTGCGCAGTTCGTGAAATTTTCGTCTGGCAGAAGGCCGTGGACGTCGGAGCGCAGCGGAATCACGTCTGGCGTCAGCATCCGGAAAATGTTGCGCGCATCGGGATAACCGGGCTCCTCGATGCCGACCCTGGTCTGTCCGCCGACGAACAAAGTCGCGATCAAATACAACGCGTGCTGGGCGCCGATCGTCATCATGATTTCGTCGGAACGGGCATGGATGCCACGGCGCGGCAACACCTGGAGCTGCAGCTGCTCGATCAGCGCAGGATCGTCGCCATCGATCAGGTCGCGGGCCCAATTATTGATCTCGGGCACGCTGAGTGCGGCGCGCGCACTTTCCCGCCAATCGTTGGTCGGGAACAGGCTCGGGTCGAACTGGCCGAAGATAAAGGGATAGGGCTGCGCCTGCCAATCAGCGGGCTTGCTGATATTGCGATGTGCCGACGGCCGCACCGCGAACCGCGTCGACCAGTTCAGGTCGTCGCGACTTGCGGCCTCCGACGGCCTCGGCCGCGCGGAGGCGACCTTCTTGGAAAGGCCTGCGACGAAATAGCCACTACGCTGGCGGGAAACAAGAAAGTTCTGGTCCACCAGCTGCTCGTAGGCAATCACCACCGTGTTTCGCGCAACCCTGAGCACAGCTGCGAGGTCGCGGCTCGACGGCATTCGCATGCCAAGCGGTAGTCGGCCGTCCTCGATCGCGGCCACTATGATCTGCCGGATCTGCAATTGCAGGAAGGCACCGCCGCGATCCATATCCCGAAACAATGCGCCCCAAAACAACTCGTCGCTGCCCAACGGCGAGGCAGTTCCAAGGGCATTTGCCGCGTTTGCGTGCGACGCGGCAGAATGGGTATCGAGCTGCAGCAATTTTCCCAAGACAATTAACCTGCAAACTTAGGGGCCCAGACGGGCACCGGCATTCCAACATGTCGGGTTTGCAGCTCCCACGCAAGAAGCCTGCCACTGAGCCCAGCGCCACGCGAATGGTGCTGGCCCCATTCGAGCTGACCATCTGGCGCTAGTGCGGTCTCTTCGGCCGCTTCACCTTAGCATCTGCAAAATTACCTTGGGGGCTCGACCTCGTGAGCACAGGCACCATCGTCTTCGCCGCCCGTAAGATCATCACGATGAACCCGTCGCGGCCGGTCGCGACGCATGTTGCGGTGCGGGAAGGTCGTATCGTCGCCACAGGGACGGCGGAGGAATTGTGCGTCGGCGACGCAAAGCTCGACACCAGCTTCATTGACAAGGTGTTGATGCCCGGCTTCGTCGAAGGCCATAGCCACATCATGGAAGGCCTGATGTGGCTGATGCCGTATGTCGGCGCCTTCGACCGCCGCTCCCCGGAAGGTCGCCTCGTCGAGGGTGTCGGCGATATCGATGCGATCGTTGCACGGCTGCAGGAAGCCGAGGCCAAGCTGCAGGATGATCGCGCGCCGCTCTATGCCTGGGGTTACGATCCGCTGCACATCGGCGGCAATATGCTGAGCCGTCACGATCTCGACCGTGTCTCGACAAAGCGGCCGGTGATCGTGGTGCACGCCTCGTTCCACATCAACAACGTCAACAGCCATACGCTCGAACGAGCCGAGTTGATGCACGCAACCAACATCTCCGGCGTCGTTGCTGGCCCTGACGGACTGGCGAGCGGCGAGCTGCAGGGCATCCCGGCTCGGATGCGGCTATTTAGAGCACTCGGCAACAATCTGCTGGCTGGTAACATCACGGAGGCCGACGTCAACCGCTACGCCGCATCCGCTTGCGTGCAGGGCGTTACGACGATTACCGATCTGCACAACGATCTGACCGATCAGACCGTCGAGGTCTACCGCAATGCGACACAAACGCCCCATTTCGGCGTCCGCCTGGTGCCGGCCCTGGCCTCGGCGTCGCATAAGCCCGAGCAGGCGATCGCCAAACTCGAGATGTTGCGCGAGCACTGCAACGACAAGCTCCATTACGGCATCGTCAAGCTGGTGGTCGACGGCTCGATCCAGGGCTTTACCGCGCGGCTGCGCTGGCCAGGCTATCATAACGGCGCCAGTAACGGGCTTTGGTACATCGCGCCCGAAGAATTGCCGCGGCTGGTCGACGCCTATCACCGCGCCGGCATCCAGCTCCACATCCACACCAATGGCGACGAGGCAACCGAGCTGGCGCTTGACGCGATCGAGGCGGCGCAGACGGCGACGCCCCGGCCGGACCATCGCCACACGCTGCAGCATTGCCAGATGGCGGATGCAGCTCAGTTCCGACGGATGAAGACGTTCGGCGTGTGCGTCAATCTGTTTTCCAACCACATCTACTACTGGGGTGACTCGCACTACGCACTGACCATGGGGCCTGAGCGCGCGGAGCGGCTCGACGCCACCGGCACGGCGCAGCGGATCGGCGTACCGTTCGCGATCCACTCGGACGCGCCCGTGACGCCGCTGGCACCGCTGTTCACCGCCTGGTGCGCAGTGAACCGGACCTCCTCAGGCGGCCGCGTGCTCGGCCGCGACACGGAAGCACTCACCGTCGAGCAGGCGCTCGCCGCTGTGACGATCGGCGCCGCTTATACTTTGAAGCTCGACCATCTGGTCGGCAGCATCGAGACCGGCAAATATGCTGATTTCGTCGTGCTGGAAGACGATCCCCTCTCAATCGCCCCACAGGCACTGAAAGACGTCGCGATCTGGGGCACGGTGCTCGGCGGCGTCGCCAGGAAGGCCCCGCGCGCATGAAGCCGTCGTCCGCGACCGTTCCTGTCACTGTGATCGGCGGCTTCCTTGGGGCGGGCAAGACCACGTTCGTCAATCATCTGCTCGCAACCGGCACCGCGCGCACCGCGGTCCTGGTCAATGATTTCGGCGAGATCAACGTCGACGTCTCATTGATCGCGAGCCATGACGGAGATACGATGACGCTGACGAATGGCTGCATCTGCTGCAGCATCGGCACCAGCTTCATCGATACGATGTGCCGGGTTCTTGACGCACCGGTGCCGTATGAGCGGATCGTGATCGAGGCCAGCGGCGTCGGCGATCCCTGGAAGATCGCCGAGATCGCGCTGATCGAGCCAACGCTGCGGCTCGACCGCGTCATCGTCCTCGCGGACGCAAGCCGGATCGCGGAGCTCGTCGACGATGCCCGTGTCGGCGATACCGTGCGCGGCCAGTTCGATCGTTGCGACCTCGTATTGCTGAACAAGAGCGATCTGGTCAACATGGACGAGTTCGCAAGTGCGCGAGAGGCTATACACAGGCTGCGGCCGGACCTCCGCATCATCCAGACTGCGCGCGGCGCAATGCCGAAGTTGACACAACTCGAGACCGGGCGGCAGGTCAGCGCGTTTCGCGTCGATTCGCCGTCGCTCGACGGGATCGATCATGGCACTCAGTTTACGAGCTGGTGCTATCGCCGCAACGGCGCGTTCGATCGCGCAGCGCTCACCGCCGCGCTCGCGGACATGCCGCCGCAGCTTCTGCGCCTGAAGGGCTCTTGCCGGTTCGTGGGCGAGGACGGCTTCGCCGTTTTCCAGATGGTCGAGAAGGTCTCGTCGGTGTCATCCGGCTCGATCGACGACATCGGTCGCACCGCCGACATCGTTCTAGTCGGCGTCGGCACGGCCGACTTGCCGCCGGCCGCTTCACTCGAAGCCATTCTTGACCGCGCACTCGTGGTCGAACCCGTTCCTTTCTGCTCATTTCATCCAGCGGAGTCCTGATCCATGATGTTGTCCAAGCGATCTTTCCTCTCCGGCGCCCTTGGCGGAATGGCCATGGTCGGACTGCCGTTCGAGACGCGCGCACAGTCCGCCGGCGCGGGCGGCGGCACGCTGGTGGTCGGCAGCAGCCAGGTGCCGCGCCACTTCAACGGAGCGGTGCAGTCAGGCATCGCAACTGCTATGCCGAGCTCGCAGATCTTCGCGTCGCCGCTGCGGTTCGACGAGAACTGGAAGCCTCAGCCATACCTGGCGAAGTCCTGGGACGTCGCGGCGGATGGATTATCGGTCACGCTCAAACTGGTCGATGACGCCGTATTCCATGACGGCAAGCCGGTGACGTCGGACGACGTCGCGTTCTCGGTGATGACGATCAAGGAGAACCATCCGTTCAAGACCATGCTGGCCGCGGTGGACAAGGTGGAGACGCCCGATCCGAAGACTGCGGTGATCAAGCTCGCCCATCCGCATCCGGCGATGCTGCTGGCGATGTCGCCGGCGCTGATGCCGATCCTGCCGAAGCACGTCTATGGCGACGGCCAGGACATCAAGACCCATCCGGCAAACCTGAAGCCGATCGGCTCGGGCCCCTACAAATTCGTCGAATACAAGCAGGGCGACTATTACACGCTCGAAAAATTCGACAGATTCTTCATCCCGGGCCGGCCGAAGCTCGACAAGATCGTGGTGCGGCTGATCTCGGACCCGAACGCACTGCTGGTCTCGACCGAGCGCGGCGAGATTCATGCCGCTCCCTTCATCACCGGCGTGCGCGACATCGAGCGCCTCGAAAAGGTGCGGGACCTTGTCGTCACCGACAAGGGGTTCGGCGGCATCGGCGCGCTGAACTGGCTTGCCTTCAACACCAAGAAGAAGCCGCTCGACGACGTACGGGTGCGCCAGGCGATCGCTTACGCCGCGAACCGCGACTTCATCGTCAAGAAGCTGATGGGGGGCAAGGCAACGCCTGCGACGGGCCCCATCGCTCCGGGATCGCCGCTCGACGAGACCAATGTCGAGCAGTATAAATTCGACCCGGAAAAGTCCAAGAAGCTGCTCGACGAGGCCGGGCTGAAGCCCGGCGCCGACGGCATGCGCGCCAGTCTCACGATCGACTACATCCCCGGCGGCGACGAGCAGCAGCGCAATGTCGCGGAATATCTGCGCTCCGCGCTCAAGCGCGTGGGCCTCAATCTCGAGGTCCGCGCCGCGCCGGACTTCCCGACATGGGCGCAGCGGGTGTCGAACTATGATTTCGACCTGACCATGGACAACGTCTACAACTGGGGCGACCCCGTGATCGGCGTCGACCGCACCTACCTGTCCTCCAATATCCGCAAGGGCATCATCTGGTCGAACACCCAGCAATATTCCAACCCCAAGGTCGACGACATCCTCGGCAAGGCCGCGGTCGAGACCTCGCCGGAGAAGCGCAAGGCGCTGTACTCCGAATTCCAGAAGATCGTCGTAGAGGACGTGCCGATCTACTTCATCAACGCGACGCCCTATTACAATGCCTTCGCCAAGGGTCTTGGCGGCCTGCCGACCACGATCTGGGGCGTCGCCTCGCCGCTCGACGAACTGTACTGGGCAACTCCGCCGAAGACCTGATTTAACCTCACGGACGACAAGACCCTTCGCCGATGACCCTGCTCACCCATTTGTTCGGAAGGCTCGCCAACGCCGCCATGCTGCTACTGGCGGTGCTGGTGTTGAATTTCTGCCTGATCCACGCTGCCCCCGGCGATCCGGTGCAGGTGATCGCCGGCGAGATGGGCGGTGCATCGGCGGAGGTGATTGCTGCGCTGCGCGCCAAATATGGGCTCGATCACAGCGTGCTGGAGCAGCTCGTCACCTACCTGCGCAACGTGCTGATGGGTGATTTCGGCTATTCCTACTATTTCAACCAGCCCGTGCTAGGGCTGATCGCGCAACGGCTGCCAGCGACGCTCTATCTGGCGTTTGCTTCGGTCGTCGCGGCAGTCGTGATCGGAACTCTGCTCGGCGTGGTCAGTGCGCGACGTCCGAATGGGGTGCTCAGCCACGCCGTAACCGTGCTGTCGCTCGCGGGCTACGCGGCGCCGATCTTCTGGACCGGCCTGCTGCTGCTGCTGCTGTTTGGACGGGTCTGGCCGGTCCTCCCCGTCAGCGGCATGTCCGACGTGGTGCATCCCAAGGCGGGCCTGGCCTACGCGCTCGACGTCCTGACCCACCTCATCCTCCCATCCGCAACGCTGGCCCTGGTGTTCGTCGCGCAATATTCGCGGCTGGCGCGGGTCAACATGATCGACGTCCTGTCGTCCGACTATGTCCAGACCGCGCGTGCCAAGGGGTTGCCCGAGAGCGTCGTGATCTTCAAGCATGCGCTGCGAAATGCTCTGATCCCTATCGTCACCGTGGTCGGTCTGCAGTTCGGCAATCTGTTCGCCGGCGCCGTGCTGGTCGAGACGGTCTACAGCTGGCCGGGCATGGGCCGGCTGGTGTTCGACTCGATCCTGCGCCGAGACTACCCGACTCTGATGGCGGTGCTGTTCTTCTCCGCAGTGATCGTGATCGCCGCCAATATCGTCACCGACCTCTTGTACCGTCTGATCGATCCGCGCATTCGCGGAGGCGCACGATGAGCACGATGGAGCAAACCCTGATCGTGGCCCGGATCGAACCATCACACGTCGAAGGCGCCGCGAACACGGTCTCCGAGCAGACACCCCCAACACCGGTACGGCCCGTCGCGACAGCGGCGTCGCCGGCCCGCGCGGCCCTGCGTCAATTCCTGCGCAGCCCCTCGGGCGTGGCAGGCGCGATCCTGCTACTGTTGTTGATCCTCGCCACGATCTTCGGACCAATCCTCTATCCGACCGATCCGCTCGAGATCGTCGGCTTGCCATTCTCGCCGCCGGACGCCGACGCGCTGCTCGGGACTGACTATCTCGGCCGCGACGTGCTGGCCGGACTGATCTATGGCGGGCGCGCGACGATGACGGTCGGCGCGGTCGCGGCGCTCATCACCATCGTCATCGGCGTCAGCATCGGTGCACTCAGCGGTTTTTTCGGCGGCTGGATCGATACCCTGCTGACGAAGATTTCCGAATTCTTCCAGGTGCTGCCGCCGCTTCTGTTCGCGATGGTCCTGGTGACGCTGTTCGGGCCGAAGCTGACGACCATCACCATCGCCATCGGCGCGGTGAGCTGGCCCGCGGCGGCGCGGCTGACACGCGCGGAGTTCATGCGGCTGCGCGACCTCGACTTCATCAAGGCCTCACGTGCCGCCGGCGCCGGCAACTGGCACCTGATCATGCGTGTCGTGCTGCCGAACGCGCTGCCGCCGATCATCGTGTCGGCGACCCTGGCGATCGGCGTCGCCATTCTGTTCGAGGGCGGTTTGAGCTTCCTCGGCCTCGGCGACCCCAACACCATGAGCTGGGGCCTGATGATCGGCCAGAACCGCAACTATGTGCTCGACGCCTGGTGGGCGGTGACATTCCCTGGCGCGGCGATCTTCCTCGCGGTGCTGGCGGTGAGCCTGGTCGGCGATGGCATCAACGATGCGGTCAATCCGCGGTTGCGACGGAGGTGATGATGGCGCCGGTGCTTTCGGTCGAAGACCTCAGCGTCAGCATGACGGACCGCCACGGCGAACTCGTCCCGGTGCTGGAGAACCTATCCTTCACCGTGGACAAGGGGCGCACCATTGCGCTGGTCGGTGAGTCCGGCTGCGGCAAGAGCATGACCGCGCTCGCAATTATGCGGCTTCTGCCCGAGGGTTTTGTCGTGACGTCGGGTCGCATCCTGCTCGCAGGCGAGGACGTGCTTACCGCGCCCAACCGGCGCATGCGGGCGCTGCGCGGTGATGCGGTTTCGATGGTGTTCCAGGAGCCGATAACCGCGCTCAATCCGCTCTATACGGTCGGTGACCAGATTGCCGAGGCGCTGCATTATCACCGAGATCTCAGCCGCAGGGAGGCCGCCGAACAGGCTGTCGAACTCCTCAGGGCCGTGCAGATTCCGGCCGCTGAGCAGCGCGCCAAAGCCTATCCGCACCAAATGTCCGGCGGCATGCGCCAGCGCGTGATGATCGCGATGGCAATCGCGTGCAAGCCGAAGCTCTTGATCGCTGACGAACCGACCACAGCGCTCGATGTCACCGTGCAGGCGCAGATCTTCGATCTCCTGGCGAAGCTGCAGGATGAGACCGAGACTGCGATCGTGCTGATTACCCACGATCTCGGCGCCGTCGCCGAGCTCGCCGACGACATCGCGGTGCTCTACGCTGGCCGCTGCATCGAGACCGGTCCGTCACAGCAGATCGCGGACCGTCCCCGCCATCCCTACACCCGCGGCTTGCTCGCGTGCGTGCCGCATCTCACCGTGGGCCAGCCGAAGCCGCCTGCCTGGGTCGATCTCGGCGAAATCCCCGGGATGGTACCCGCACTTGGCAACCGCGGCCCGGACTGCGCCTTCCTGGCGCGCTGCGCCAACGCAACGGAGGTGTGCCGATCGCGGCCACAGCCGCCCCTCGGAACGATTGATTCAGGACATGCTGTGTCGTGCTGGCGTGCCAGGGAGATAGCTGCATGAGCGCGCAAGAGGCCATGCAGCAGGCCGACGGCAATCCGTACCTGCTCGACGTCAACGACCTTGTTGTGCACTTCGGCACCGGCCGGCAGCGGCCGTGGGCAAAGCGGTCAGTGGTTCACGCCGTCGACGGCGTCAGTTTCCGGGTGAGGCGCGGCACGAGCTTTGGCATCGTCGGCGAAAGCGGCTCGGGCAAATCGACCACGGCGCAGGCGATCATGCGTCTGGTCCCCGCGACCTCCGGCCAGGTCGTGTTTCGAGGCGAGAACATCATGCCGCTCACTGGCGAGCCGCTGCGGCAGACGCGCAAACATCTGCAGATCGTATTCCAGGATCCGTTCTCCGCGCTCGATCCGCGCCGCCGCGCAGGTGACCAGATCTCGCGAGCCGCTCGACCTCCTCAACGTCGGTACCCGCAGCGAGCGCGACGAACGGGTGCACCGCCTGCTCGCCGAAGTCGGCCTGCCGCCGGAAGCCGCCGATCTCTTTCCGCATCAATTCTCTGGAGGCCAGCGCCAGCGGCTCTGCATCGCGCGCGCTCGCGCCCGAGCCCGAGCTAATTGTGTGCGATGAGGCGGTGTCGGCGCTCGACGTAGCAATCCAGGCGCAGATCCTCAACCTGTTAAAGAAGCTCCAGCGCGAACGCGGGCTCACATACATCTTCATCTCGCACGACCTCGGCGTGATTCAGCGATTTTGCGACGAGGTTGCGGTCATGTATCTCGGCAAGATCGCCGAGCAGGCGCCGTCCTCGACGCTATTCGCTGCGCCGCGCCACCCCTACACTTGGTCGTTGGTGTCGGCGGCCGTGCCCCCGGCCCGTTACGCGACGCCTTGAAGGCGAAATATCTGGTCAGGGGTGAGCCGCCCTCGCCGGTCAACCCGCCGCCGGGTTGCCGCTTCGCCGGCCGGTGTCCATTCGCGGTCGACCGCTGCCGGACGGAACTGCCTCATCTCGACACGGCCGGGCCGGAGCACTTTGTCGCCTGTCACCGTAAGGATGAACTTGGCATCCCGGATTTCTCGCCGAAGGCGGCGTAAATTGTTCGCGCAAGAAGCTGCCCCGGTCACGCACACAACGCGCCTTCGCTTCGCCAGCTTCGCAGATTTCCCGCCGCGGTCGTCGCATCCACTTGCCCACAGCCAACGATGTTCGTTGCAAAACCTCATCGACGAACCGATGGCGCTGCTTGATCAGCCGCGAACGCGCGACTATTTCCTGTCGCTCTTCGCCAGCAAAGGTTTGACACCGAGGATCTCTCAACGGACGGACTCCTTCGAAATGGTACGCAGCCTCGTCGCCAATGGGTTCGGCCACTCACTCCTGACTTTCGTTGCCCCGTATCACGTAGTTGGACATGGCAAGCTCAGTTCGAGACCCCTGCCGGGCCTGAAGCGATCACAAAATCCAGTACTCGGCAGCCTCTACCGCTTTCGTGCGCCACGGCTTGTCGATGAGCTCAACAAATCGATCAGTGCGGTGGTGCAAATGCTCCATATCTCTGCAACATGAGCTCCGCACTGCCTACCGAAACGATCTTCACGGTCGGACATTCCAACCGGTCTCTGCCGGAATTTCTCGATGTACTCTATTCGGCCGACGTACGGATATTGGTCGACGTGCGAAGGTTTCCGGCGTCCCGCCGACATCCTCACTTCAATCTCGGATCCCTGACAGAGGCTCTGGCATCCCGCGGTATCGCTTATCACCACCTTCCGGAACTTGGCGGATATCGCGAGCCGCCGACCGCGATATCGCCCAGCCCCAACGACGGCTGGCCGCCCGGATTTCTCCGGAACTACGCCGATTACGCGATGACCGAGCGCTTCCAAGCGGCGCTTCGCCGCCTCCGTCAACTCTCCGGACCGCGGCTAGCCGTGATGTGCGCGGAAAGGCAATGGACCGATTGCCACAGGCAGATCATCGCGGACTATCTCGTCGCCGGCGGACACCAGGTCATACATCTCATCGACGCAACGAACCGCGAAAGCGGGCAGCTGACGTCCCTCGCCAAACCCATGGAAGACGGAAGGATCTGCTATTCAGCTTCGCTCGGGCAGCTTCAATTCGATCTCTGACCGCGCTTCCATGCCGATTCAACGCCGCCTGAACGGTTGGCCTGGCCGCGCCCCGCTTAGCATGCGCTACGAGCTTGCCAGACGGCGAGACATCAGAGTCTGTGAATGCGCCCCGACTCCGGCGCAATCTCGGCGATCACGACACCTTCGCTGCGTCCCTTGTTGACTGAAGGGCGCAGGCCGCGGAGCGGGACGCCGATGCAGCCGAGCTCGACGCGCCCTCGCGCAATTGCGCACTGGACTGGGCCAGCGTTGACATGCTCGCCACAAGCTCCTCGCAATGACTGTGCATCCATTACTTTCGCGACATAGCGTCGCGAGACTCATTGCGGCGCAACAAGCAAAATGAGACTGCGCGTCAAACCACACGAGGGTTGCAACACCCGCGTCGCGCCCGGTATCGGCTAGCCTTCCGTGCAACAACCAGACGTTCGCGCTCGCTACATCAAACAATACGACGTCGGCAAAACACGAGGGAGGAGACCAATGCTGAGAAGTAGTGTGGGATTGATTGCGTTTAGCAGCCTTTTGCTCTCTGGCACGGCCTTCGCGCAGGAGAAGATCAAGGTCGGCGTCACCGCAACGCTCGAAGGCACTTACACCGTCCTCGGTGAGGACGGCATCCGCGGCTTCCAGACGGCGCTCAACGTGCTGGGCAAGAAGGTCGGCGATAAAGAGCTCGAATTTGTTATCGCATCGACTGACGCAACGCCGGACTCCGCCGTGCGCGCAGTGCGCAAGCTGATCGAGCAGGACAAGGTGCAGATCCTGCTGTCGCCGCTGTCCGGTGACGAAGGCATTGCAGTCAAGAACTTCGCAAAGACCCATCCGGAGTTGACCTTCATCAACGCCGCCTCCGGAGCCCAGGAAACGACCTATGTCGATCCGGCTCCGAACTTCTTCCGCTACAATATGGATGGTGCGCAATGGCAGGTGGGCCTCGGCAAGTATGCCTACGACGAGAAGAAGTATCGCAAGATCGCGACCGTTGGCGAGGACTATTCCTTCATCTATACGCAGGTGTTCGGCTTGGTACTCGAGTTCTGTGGCGCGGGCGGACAGGTCACCAACCGGCAATGGGTACCGCTCGGCACCAAGGACTTTGCCTCGGTCATCGCTGCGCTGCCAGATGACGTCGATGCGATCTATCTCGGCCTCGGCGGCGCCGACGCCGTCAACTTCCTCAACCAGTACCAGCAGGCCGGGGGCAAGGCACATCTGATGGGCGGCTCGATCATGATCGACCAGACCATCTTGTCGTCGAAGGGTAATGCCAAGAACGCGTTGGTCGGCACGCTGGCCGCGAGCGGTCAAGCCGACACCTGGGAAGATCCTGGCTGGCAGAAATTCGTGAAGGACTATCAGAATGCCTTCCCGCCCAACAAGCGCTTCCCCAGCCCGTCGCTGCTCGCCACCAACTATTACGGCTCGACCATGGCGCTGATCCTGGCGCTGCGTCAGGTCAATGGAGATCTCAGCGATAACCAGTCCAAATACAAGACCGCGCTGGCCAAGATCGAACTCGATGCGCCAAACGGCAAGATCAAGCTCGACGCCAACCGCCAGGCGATCGGTACCAACTTCGTCACCGAGGTCGTCGACGACGGCAAGGGCGCGCTGTTCAGCAAGGTCGTGAAGGTGATCCCGAACGTAAATCAGACGCTGGGCTATGACCCCGCGGTGTTCGCCAAGATCGGTTTGCCAAGTCGTACAGTACCAGAATGTAAGAAGTACTGACGTAGTCTCGTTCGCGAGCTAGGACTGACCGGGGAGAGATCTGCGAAGAGCGCGACACGTGCGCCCTTGCATTCTCTCCCCGGTTGTTGAACGCTACCGAAAAATGACAAAAGCTTCTGGGAGAGAAGGCATGAGCCGGGCGCTCGCCGTCTTCCACGGCCGCTTCGGCCGGGCGACGGTCTATCAGTTGAACCGCCCTTTCAACATCCACGCACATCGCGAAGGTCATTTGATCTTCCATGTCGGGGGGCGTCCCGCATGCATCGATGTCGGCGATGGACGTTACGAGCTCACCGAAGGCTCCGTCGTCGCGATCAATCCATGGGAGCCGCACAATTTCCTGCCCTCCGATCTCGACGGCGGCGCCGTTTTCTTCGTGTTGTATGTCGATGCGGAGTGGTTCGCGCCCGATGCGCCGGGCGCCGACCGCCTGCGCTTCGGCCGGACCCAGTTCTCGCGGTCGCTTGCGTTGGACAAGCAGATCAGGCACGCAGCCGCCCTCGTGTGCGGCGCACCGTCGCTCAACAGCCTCGATGCCGAGCTACGAAGGCTGATCGACGTCTGCTACGAAGAGAGCTGGCAGCAAGCCGCGACCGCGCGCGATCCGCGCGCGAACGGTTCCGTGACCGATTTTCGCGTGCGCAAATGCATCAAGATGATGTCGGAGAGTCCCGGCGCCGAGATCGAGCTCGACACCATCGCTCGTGAGTCCGGCCTGTCGCGGCCACATTTCTACCGACTGTTCCGCACCCAGACCGGCGTCACGCCACACCTCTATCTCAACACGCTGATGATGGAGCAGGCGCTGGAAGCACTGGTGGCGAGCGAGGCGCCGATCGCCGATATCGGCTTCGATCTCGGTTTCTCCTCGCAAAGCGGTTTTACCCGTTTCTTCGCCGCCAATGTCGGAATGGCTCCAACCGATTATCGCCGCGCCGCCAAGGTTTTGCGCGCCTGACCGGCGCGCGAAAAGATACTGTCGATCAAACGTCTCCCTTGCAACGGCATTAGGATGTACGGAACGCGGTCCCGAAAAGAGGATCGCGCGCGATTGGGAGCGGACGTTCATGGCAAGGCTTGCGGCCGGCGAAGGTCTGCGTGCGACCTTGCCTCGCAAGCGGGGCGAGGCGAAGCCATGACTCGCTTTGTCGAGCGTCATCCCGCCTGGGCGCTGATCGTCATCATCGCGATTGCCGTGGCGCTGTGGCTGATCTTCGCGGTTTGGCCAGCAGGGCTTGAAGATGCGATTGGCCGCAAGAGGGTCTTCCTCAATGCGCTCTTCAACGGCATCACGCTCGGTGGCCTCTATTTTCTCGTCGCCAGCGGCTTCACCCTGATCTTCGGCTTGATGCGCAACGTCAACCTCGCGCACGGCTCGCTGTATCTGTTCGGCGGCTATGTCGGCTACGCCATCAGCGCCTCGACCGGCTCCTGGATCCTCGCTTTCATCGTCGCCTTCATCCTGACGGCGCTGGTCGGCGTCCTGCTCCAGGTCCTGGTCTTTCGTCGCATGGAGGGCCAGGATCTGCGCCAGACCATGGTCACGATCGGGCTCTCGATCGTGTTCGCCGATCTTATGCTGTGGGCGTGCGGCGGCGACTTCTACCAGATCCAGACTCCGCACTGGTTGATCGGGCCGATCGAGCTGCCGCTGATCACCGCGGTGAAGTCCTCGGGCGAGCCGGTCTATTTGCGCTATCCGCTGGTGCGGCTCGTGATCTTCCTTGCCTCCGCGATCATCGGCATCGCGATGTGGCTGGCGCTCAACCGCACCCGAATCGGCATGATCATCCGCGCGGGTGTAGATGATCGCGACATGCTCGCCGCGACGGGTGTGCGCATCCAGGTCGTCTTCGTGCTCGTCTTTGCGCTCGGGGCCGGCTTGGCGGGCATCGCCGGCGTGGTCGGCGGCACCTTCCAGTCGCTGTCGCCCGGCGAGGACATCCGCTTCCTGCTCGCTTCGCTGGTCGTCGTGATCGTCGGCGGCATGGGCTCGATTCCCGGTGCCGCGCTCGGCGCGCTGGTCATCGGCCTCGCCGAACAGCTCGGTTCGGTCTACGTCCCGACCTATGCGATCGTGGTGACGTTCCTGATCATGGTGTTGGTGCTGGCGGTGCGGCCGCAAGGCCTGTTGGCGAGACGCTGACATGTCCGTCACCCACGATGCCCGCGTCCAGATTCACAAATCCGCCGCAACGGTTCAGCGGCCAGCTGTGCGCGGATGGCCCGACATCAACAATCCCGCGGCCTGGATCGTGGCGGTCATCCTCCTGATCATGCCGCTGATCGCCAACGGCTTCTTCCTGATCGAGATTTTCGCGACGACGCTGATCCTCGGCACCATCGCGCTCAGCCTGATGTTTCTGGCCGGCTATGGCGGCATGGTCAGCCTGATGCAACTCACCATCGCCGGCCTGTCCGCCTACATGGTCGCGGTATTCGGCGTCAGTGGCAATGCCAATATCAGCCTGGGCTGGCCGTGGTGGCTCGCGGTACCGATGGCGCTGACGCTCGCGACCGTCTTCGGCACGCTCAGCGGCACGCTCGCGGTGCGCACCGAGGGCATCTACACCATCATGATCACGCTCGCGATCGGCGCGGCTTTCTACTACTTCACCAACCAGAACTGGCCGATATTCAACGGCCACACCGGTATCAACAACGTCGCCACGCCGCATTTTTGGGGCGTCGACTGGCGCTGGGATGTCCCGTTCTACTATATCGTACTCGCGGTCGCGGCGCTCTGCTACTTCGCCGTCGACTACATCTCCCGGGCGCCGTTCGGCCTGGCGCTTCAGGGCGTACGCGACAACCCGCGCCGCATGGCCGCACTCGGCTTCAACGTCAATGCGCACCGCGTTGCGGCCTATGCGGTCGCCTCTTTCATCGCGGGCCTCGCCGGCGTGCTCCAGGTCTGGAATTACCGCCAGATTTCGCCGGGCACGGTCAGCGTGGGCGCCTGCATCGACGTCCTCATCATCGCCGTCGTCGGCGGCATCACCCGGCCGATCGGCCCCTATATCGGCGCGCTGGTCTTCGTTCTGCTTCGTACCTTCGCGCTCGACTTCCTGGTCAAGATCGGGCTCGACGGCAACCGCTTCCGCCTGCTGATCGGGCTCGGCTTTCTTGGCATCGTGTTCTGGTCGTCGGACGGCGTCATCGGCCTGTGGCAGCGCTGGCGCCAGAACCAGCGCCGCCGAGCGGATCGCTCGGCCGGAGGGCGCGGCCATGGATAGCGTCGCCCATCGCCTCTCCACCGTCGGCGCCGGCGCCGCGCTGGAGCTCCGCGGCGTAACGCGGCTGTTCGGCGCACTGGCGGCGCTGACCGACGTCACCATCACCGTGCGCCCCGGCGAACGCCGCGCCGTGCTCGGCTCCAACGGCGCCGGCAAGACCACGCTGTTCAACTGTATCAGCGGCGACTTCCCGCCCTCCTCGGGCACCATCCGCTTCTTCGGCGAGGACGTCACGCATTTCCCGCCCTATGAACGCATCCGCCGTGGTCTCAGGCGCACCTATCAGATCTCCGCGCTGTTTCCGGGCCTCACTGTACAGGACAACGTCTACCTCGCCTGTCGCGGCGTCTCGCGCGGGCGGTTCTCGTTCCTGCGTCCCGGGCAAAACGACGCGCTGATGCATGCGGCCGACAGCCTCGTTCAAGCCGTTCACCTCACCGCGGTGAAGGAACGGCGCGTCGCCGAGCTAGCGCACGGCCAGCAGCGCCAGCTCGAGATCGCGCTGGCGCTCGCCGGCGCGCCGCGCTTCGTCCTGTTCGATGAGCCAGCCGCCGGCCTTTCGCCGACCGAGCGGGCCGAGCTGGTCGAGATCCTGACCTCGCTGCCGGCGCATATCGGCTACATCATCATCGAGCACGACATGGATGTGGCGCTGCGTGTCGTCGAGAGCGTGACGATGATGCACAACGGCCGCATCTTCAAGGAAGGCCTTCCCGCGGAGATACAGTCCGATCCCGAGGTGCAGGAGCTTTATCTCGGAGGCGGCCATGAATGAGGTCCGCCGCAGCGCCGCCCCGCTCGAGGTCCGGGGCCTCGACGTCTATTACGGTCATTCCCATGCCCTCCAGGGCGTGGATCTCTCGCTCGACGCCGGCGTGTTCTCCGTGGTCGGCCGCAACGGCATGGGCAAGACCACGCTGTGCAAAGCGATTATGGGCCTTGTGCCGGTGAGTGGCGGGTCGATCCGCGTCCGCGGCGAGGATATCACGCGCCGGCCGCCCGCGACTATCGCGCGTCTCGGCGTCGGCTACGTACCGCAGGGTCGCCGTCTCTGGCGCTCGCTCAGTGTCGACGAACATCTGCGGCTGGCCGGCGGGATGCGGCCTGGCCCGTGGACCGTGGAACGCATCTACGACACCTTTCCGCGGCTCGCTGAGCGCAAGGACCATGGCGGCGGCCAGCTTTCCGGCGGCGAGCAGCAGATGCTCGCGATCTCGCGCGCGCTGCTGACCAACCCTCATCTTCTGATCATGGATGAGCCGACCGAGGGGCTCGCGCCCGTCATCGTCGCCCAGGTCGAGGAGATGCTGCTCCGGCTCGGAGAGGACGGCGACATGTCCGTCCTGGTGATCGAGCAGAACATCGGCGTCGCGACCGCAATCTCGCGCAGTGTCGCCATCATGGTCAACGGCCGCATCAACCGGATTATCGACTCGGCGCGGCTGGCCGCGGATCGCGACCTCCAGCAGCGCCTGCTCGGCGTCGGGCTTCATGCCGAGCTGACACCTGATATCGACGTGCCCGCGACCGGCACCGCCGTGAAGGCCACGCAGCAGCCGCCGCGTCCGAGCGGCCCGATCCGTATCTACATCTCAAACCCCACCCCGCCGACACGTTGGTCCCAACCGGCGCCGATCGCCCGGATCGAGGCGGCGGCACGCACGCTATCGACTCAGGTAGCCCGCCTCGACGACAACGCGAGGCGCACGCGCGAGCCGGTGACGTCCCAATCTACCGGGCCGCCGGTCGTGCTGGTCGTCGGCACACTCGACACCAAGGGCACCGAGCTGCGCTTCATCCGCGACATCATTGCGGAGAGCGGATTACGTACCCGGCTCGTCGACGTCTCCACAAGAGGCAAGCAGGCGACATGCGACGTCTCCGCGCAGGAGATCGCCCTGAACCATGGCCGCGGCGGCTCGGCCGTGTTCGGTCCGGATCGCGGTGTTGCTGTTACCGCGATGGCGGATGCGTTTGCCAATTGGATCAAGCGTCAGGGCAGTATCGCCGGTGTGATCTCGGCCGGCGGCTCCGGCGCCGCATCGCTGGTCGCACCCGGCATGCGCACCCTCCCCATCGGCGTACCGAAGTTGATCATCTCATCGGTCGCCTCGGGTGACGTCGGACCCTATGTCGGCCCCGCCGACATCACAATGATGTATTCGGTCACCGACGTGCAGGGCCTCAATTCGATCTCGCGCGCAGTGCTGTCGAATGGCGCCAATGCCATCGCCGGCATGGTCAAGGCGCGGCTCGACCAGGGCGCGACGAAGCAGCGCGCCGCGGGCACCGGGCTGCCGTCGATAGGCGTCACCATGTTCGGCGTCACCACGCCGGCGGTGCAGAAGATCGTGGCCGATCTGCACGAGGATTTCGAGTGCCTGGTCTTCCACGCCACCGGCGTCGGCGGACGATCGATGGAGAAGCTGGTCGATTCCGGCCAGCTTTCCGGCGTGATCGATCTCACTACCACCGAGATCTGTGACCTGCTGATGGACGGCGTGTTTCCGGCGACGGAGGATCGCTTCGGCGCAGTTATCCGCACCCGCCTGCCCTATGTCGGTTCGGTCGGCGCGCTCGACATGGTGAACTTCGGCGCGCCCGACACCATCCCCGAGCGCTATCGCGACCGCAAATTCCACGTCCACAACCCTCAGGTGACGTTGATGCGGACGACGGCGGAAGAGAACGAGCGCATGGGCCGCTGGATAGGCGAGCGGCTCAACCAGATGGACGGGCCCGTGCGCTTCTTCCTCCCCGAGGGTGGCGTTTCCGCGCTCGATGCCCGTGGCCAGCCGTTCTGGGACGCGGAGGCGGACGCTGCACTATTCCGCGCGCTGGAGCGCACGGTGCGCGCGACCGGCAACAGGCAACTCATCCGTGTCAAGCAGAACATCAACGATCCCGAATTCGCCTCGACAATCGTGAGCGCGTTCCGAACACTGTTCGGACGCGGCGGGGCGCGCCGGAGAGTAGCGAGGTGACCGATGGCCCGGTTTGAACGCGCGGCACTCCTCAAGCGGTTTCGCGAGATGGCGAAGCGCGGCGAGCCAATCGTCGGCGGCGGCGCCGGAACCGGCCTGTCGGCCAAATGCGAGGAAGCCGGCGGTGTCGATCTCATCGTCATCTACAATTCCGGCCGCTACCGCATGGCCGGCCGCGGCTCGCTTGCGGGGCTGATGCCGTACGGCGACGCCAATGCCATCGTGGTTGAAATGGCGAGCGAGGTGCTGCCGGTCGTCAGCAAGACGCCGGTGCTAGCCGGCGTCAACGGCACCGACCCGTTCCGCGACATGGACGTGTTCCTTGACCAGCTCAAGGCTATCGGCTTTGCCGGCGTGCAGAACTTCCCGACCGTCGGCCTGATCGACGGCATCTTCCGCGCCAATCTCGAAGAAACCGGCATGTCCTACGCGCTTGAGATCGACATGATCGCGAAGGCACGCGAGAAGGATCTGCTGACGACGCCCTACGTCTTCAGCGAGAAGGAGGCGGCCGCGATGGCGATCGCCGGCGCTGACATCATCGTCTGCCATCTCGGGCTTACCACCGGCGGCACGATCGGCGCCCAGACCGCCCCCAGGCTGAAGGACTGCCCCGCGCGCATCGACACCTGGGCCTCGGCGGCACTCAGCGTCAATCCCGACATTCTGGTGCTCGCCCATGGCGGCCCGATCGCGGATCCCGCAGATGCCGATTTCATCATGAAGAACACCCGTTACTGCCACGGATTCTACGGCGCCTCCTCGATGGAACGGCTGCCGGTGGAACGGGCTTTGACGGAACAGGTCCGCAAATTCAAGGCGATCAGCGCGCGATAGCGTCTGCACGATTGAGGGAGGGAAACATGTCAGGGATCCTGGTCGGCGAGCTCATCCTCTGGCTGATCGTTGCTGTTATCGTGATCGTGGTTGGCGTCTATATCGTCAACTGGCTCTATCACCGTTCCTCCAAGGAGGTTTCCTTCGTCCGGACCGGCTTCCTCGGCGAACGCGTCGTAATCAACGGCGGCGCATTCGTGCTGCCCTTCATTCACGATTACACACCTGTCAATATGAACGTGCTGCCGATGGGCATCGTGCGTTCCCGGCAGGATGCGGTGATCACCCGCGACCGCATGCGCGTCGACATCGAGGCCGACTTCTATGTCCGCGTCCAGGCCACCCGCGAAGCGGTCTCGATCGCCGCCGCAACGCTCGGCCGCCGCACCATGGAGCCGGAACAGCTCCACGCGCTGCTAGCCGGTAAGTTCATCTCCGCGATCCGCTCGGTCGCATCGGAAATGACCCTCGAAGAGATGCACGAACGACGCGGCGACTATGTCACACGCGTCAAGACCAATGCGGCCGAAGCCCTCGCCCAGAACGGCCTCGAGCTCGAATCTGTCGCGATCACCGACCTCGACCAGACCGACCTCGAATTCTTCAATCCCTCGAACCGGTTCGACGCCGAGGGCTTGACCCGGCTGATGGAAGACATCGAAGCGCGGCGCAAGCTGCGCAACGACATCGAGCAGGACTCGCTGATCAAGATCCGCACCCGCAATCTGGAGGCCGAGCGTCAGGCGCTCGAGATCGAGCGCGAGAGTGAGACGGCGCGGCTGGAGCAGGAGCGCGACATCGAGATGCGCCGCGCGCTCCAGCGCACCGAGGTCGCCCGCGAACGCGCGCTGCGGGAGACCGAGGCTGAACAGGCCCAGATTTCGGCGCGCGAGGCGATCGAACGCTCCCGCATCGCCAATGAGCAGGCGATTGCCGAGGCCCGCATCGCTGCCGAGCGCGAGACCCGGCAGAAGGAGATCGAGCGTACCCGCACCATTGAAGAGAAGGAGCTGCTGGCGCGCGAGGAGATCGAGAAGGCCCGGATCGCCAACCAGCGCTCGATCGACACAACCCGCATCGCATCGGAGCGCGAGATCCGCCAGCTTGAGATCGAGCGGATACGGACCGTCGAGGAAGCCGAGATCACCGCCCGCGAGGCGGTCGAGAAAGCCCGGATCCAACAAGATCGCGTCGTCACCGACGCCCGCATCGCCAATGAAGAGGAAACGCGCCGCCGCGAGATCGAGCGCACCCGTGCCGTCGATCAGGCGGAGATCGCCGCCCGCGAGGCGACCGAGAAGGCCCGCATCGCCCAGACCTTGATCGTCAATGTCGAACGCATCTCCTCCGATGAGCGCACCCGCGCGCTGGAGATTCAGCAGATTCGCAACATCCAGGAGGCCGAAATCGAGGCGCAGCGCGCCGTCGAGGCCGCTCGCATCGCCCGCGAGCGGACGCTCGCCGCCGAGCGCATCGCCGCCGAGCAGAACACGCGGCAGCTCGAGATCGAGCGCAACCAGACCCTCGAAGTCGCCGGCATCGCCGCGCGAGAGACCACCGAAGCCTCGCGCATCACCCAGGAAGAGCGCGTCCGCTCGCTCGAGATCGCTCGCAACCGCGCGGTCGAGGAAGCCGACATCGCCTCCCGCGAGGCGATCGAGGCGGCCCGCATTGCCCAGGAGAAGGCGGTCGCGGCCGAGCGCATCCAGGCGGAGCGAGACACGCGTTCGCTCGAAATCGAGCGGTCCGGCATTCTGGAGGCAGCCGAGCTGAAGCGGCGCGATACCATCGAGCGCCAGCGCATCACCGTCGATCTCGCACTGGAAGCCGAACGGATCAACTCGTCCAAGAAGCGCGAGGTCCTCAACATCGAGCAGAAAAAAGCAATCGATATCGCCGACGAGGACCGCGTCATCGCCCTCTCCGCAAAGAAGTCCGAGCGGATCGATGCCGACCGGCAGGTGAGGCAGGCTGAGATCGTCGCCCGCAAGGAGGTCGAGACCACGGACGTCTCGCGCGAGCAGGCGCTGGAAGCCGCCCGCCTGGAACGCCGGCGTGCGATCGAGCAGCTCGAGGTCGCCCGCGTCCAGTCCCTCCAGGAGGCCGAGATCGCTTCGCGAGAGGAAGTGGAGCGCGCGCGCATCGCCTCCGACCGCGGCCTCGACGAGGCCCGGATCGGCCGTGAGCGTGAGCTGCGCAAGCTCGAAGTTAACCGCGAGAAGGAGGTCGAGACCGTCCTGATGGAGAAGGCGATCGCGATCCATCAGAAGTCGCTAGAGGAATCAGCGGCCAAGGCGATGGCGGAGGAAGCGCGGATGCGTGCTACCGAAGCCACCGAACGCGTCATCACCGCGCGCGAAAGCGAGATTGCCAAACGCCGCAGGACGGTCGAAGTCATGATCGCCGAAAAGCAGGCCGAGGAGACCCGGATCGCTGCAGAAGCCGAGCGTGTGCGCGCGGCCGTCGAGGCGGAAGCGCAGCGGATGCTCAACGAAGCCGAGAACGTGCTGACCGACCAGGCGCGCTATTCGCTGTTCCGCCGCAAATTGCTCGACCGCATCGAGGGCATCGTGCGCGAGAGCGTCAAGCCGATGGAGAAGATCGAGGGAATCCGCATCCTCCAGGTCGACGGCCTCAACGGCAACGGCCATGGCGGGAATGGAGGCCGCAGTGCCACCGACGAGGTGATCGACTCTGCGCTGCGCTATCGCGTGCAGGCGCCGTTGATCGATTCACTCCTGGCCGACATCGGCGTCGAGGGCGGCAGCCTCGCCAGGATGCCGGGCCTGATCCGCGAAGCCCGCGACATGCAGGGCATCAAGGAGTCCGCCCGCAAGGGCGGTGGTGGTGGCGACAAGCCAGCCGCCTCCCCGCCTACGGCTGAGGGCGGCGGCGACCCGCCGGCCGACCGCAGTTCGCGGAAGAAGAGCTGAGGTCCGACCCATGCCCCGCGTCTACGTCTCCACCGTCGTCAATGCCCGCAACGATCGCGTCTGGGCGCGCGTGCGCGACTTCAACGGCCTGCCGAACTGGCATCCCGCGATCGCCGAAAGCCGCATCGAGGGCGGCGAGCCTTCGGACAAGATCGGATGTGTGCGCGACTTTCGCCTGCGCAACGGCGATCGCATCCGCGAGAAGCTTTTGGGCCTCTCCGATTACGACATGTTTTGCACCTATTCGATCCTGGAATCCCCGATGGGCGTCGAGAACTACGTCGCAACACTGCGGCTGACGCCCGTCACCGATGGCGACCAGACCTTTGTGGAATGGACCGCCGAGTTCGATTGCGCGCGAGAGCGGGAGACCGAGCTCGTCGGCAACATCGGCGGCGGGGTGTTCCAGGGCGGCTTCGATGCCCTCAAGCGCGTGTTCGGAGGCTGAGACCCGTGCCGCACATTGTCAAAAGCACGATCCTGGACGCGCCGACCGACGCGGCGTGGGCGATGCTGCGCGATTTCAACGGGCATGATCGCTGGCACCCGGCGGTTGCGACCTCCTCGATCGAGCGCGCGCATTCTTCGGACAAGATCGGCTGCATCAGGCGATTCAAGCTGACGGACGGCGCCGAGCTGCGCGAGCAATTGGTGGCGCTGTCGGACCTCGAGCAAAGCTTCAGCTACTGCCTGCTCGATACACCGATCCCGATGTTCAACTACGTCGCCCATGTCCGCCTGCTGCCGGTCACCGACGGCGACCGGACGTTCTGGCATTGGGAGTCGCGCTTCACGACCAGGCCGGAAGATCGCGACCGCATAACGCACATGGTCGCGGAGGACATCTATCAGGCCGGGTTTGACGCAATCCGTCGGCATCTGAAGGAGGCCGCCTAGATGGCCGTAACCGTGAAGACTTTTTCGAGCGCCAGCGAGGCGGCCGGGGCGCTGTCCTCCGACCGCACCGCGCGCTATCTTGGCGGCGGCACGCTGGTGATGCGGGCGCTGAATGAGGGCGACGTGTCGATCTCGACCGTCGTTCGCGCCCAGGACCAGGCGCTGACCCGGATCGATGCATCCGGCCCGCGTATTACGCTCGGCGCCGGCGTCACCTTCGCGCGCGTTCTTGCCGAACGCGACCTCGGCTTCCTCCACGCCCCTGCTCGTTCGATCGGCGGGCCCGCCGTACGCAACATGGGAACGGTGGGCGGCAACCTCTTCGCTCCGAACCCCTATGGCGATTTCACCGTCGCGCTGCTCGCGCTCGATGCCACCGTCGCCGTCCAGGGCGGCTTCGGCTCACGTGACGTCGGAATCGAGGAGTTTCTGCAGGCGCGCGACCGGCAGGCCGGAACCCTGGTGCTGTCGATCTCGTGCACCCGCCCGGCAAGCACCGGGACGTTCCGTTATCGCAAGATCGCGCGCATCAAGCCGAAGGGCGGCTCGGTCATCACGCTCGCCGCGCATCTGCCGATCAGCGCCGGCCGGATCGCCGGCGCCCGGATCGCGCTGGGATCGATGGCACCGACGCAGATCCGTGCACGCGCAGCGGAACGTGCTCTGGAGGGGCACCCGCTGGATGCGGCGGCCATCGCAGCCGCTGCGTCCGCCGCGACTGAGGGAACATCGCCATCCGACAACGCGCTCGGCAGCGCCTGGTATCGCCGCGAAATCGTTGGGGTGTATCTGCGCCGCTTGCTGTCCGGTCAGGAATAGACTGTCATGTCCAAGATACCCCTGCAATTTCGTCACAACGGCCGCGACGTCGCGATCTTCGTCGATGGCGGCACCAATCTCCTGGTCGCGCTGCGCGAGCTGATCGGCGACATGACGCCGAAATTCGGCTGCGGCCAGGGGGCTGCGGCACCTGCAGCGTACTTGTCGACGGCGAACTCCACCTCTCCTGCCTGACACTGGCGGAAACTGTGGCTGGTCGTTCCATCGAGACGCTCGACGGCATGAAGCTGGGTCCGACTCTGCATCCGCTGCAGCGCGCCTTCGCCGACAATTTTGCCGCGCAGTGCGGCTACTGCACGCCGGGAATGCTGATGGCCGCAAAAGCCCTGCTTGACCGCAACCCCTCGCCGAGCCGTGACGAAGTCATTGAAGCCATTTCCGGCAACATCTGCCGCTGCACCGGCTACGAGCCGATCATCAATGCCATCCTCGCCGCCGCCGGCGGCCGAGTCAGCGCCTAGGAAAAGCGACCATGCTGGAATTGCGCAAGGACATTTTTGCCGACGAGCGCGACGACAACTTAAAGGAAATCGGCAAGGGCACCCAGCGCCAGGACATGCTCGGGCATGTCACGGGCACGTCGAGCTATTTCAACGACCACAAGCTGCAGGGCATGCTGCACCTGAAGGTCGTGCGCTCGACGCAGGCGCATGCCAGGATTCGCGGCATCGACACCACGGATGCGGAGCGATCGGCAGGCGTACGCCGGATCATCCGCGGCGCGGACGTGCCTGTGAATCTCAACACGCTGCTCAGCCTGATCAATTTCGGCAAGGACGACGAACCGTCGTTGGCGGTCGACAAAGTCCGCTACAAGGGCGAGCCGATCGTCGCCATCGTCGCCGACAGCGAGCGCGAGGCCTTTGAGGCGATCGCGAAGGTCAGGGTCGATTATGAACCGCTGCCAGCCGTGTTCGATGTCGAGGATGCGCTCAAGCCGGGCGCGTCCGTGGTCAACGAAACGTATCCCAAAAACACGTTCACCTATCACGAGACCTACGACCATCAGAGGCTTCGCTTCGGCGATGCCGACGCGGCGCTCGCGACTGCCGACCATGTGCTCGAACAGCGCTACCAGATGTCCCCGATCGAACATGCGCCGACCGAAACCAACGGCGCGATCGCAGCCCCTGACACCAATGGCCGCTATGTGGTCTATACCTCGACGCAGGCGCTGTTCTTCTCGGTCGACACCTGCGCCAAGATTCTGGACGTGCCGTCCAACACCTTCCACTTCATCGGCGGTACCGTCGGGGGTGGCTTTGGCGGCAAGGTCGATACGCTGACCGAGCCTCTCGCGATCCTCGGCGCGATGCTGACCGGGCGGCCCGTGCGCTACGTGTTCGGCCGCGAGGAGGAGATGCAGTATGGACCGCCGCGCGGCGCCGAGCGCATCTACATCAAGGACGGCGTGATGCGCGACGGCCGCGTCGTCGCGCGGAAGATCCGCTGCTATTTCGACAGCGGCGCGTATACGCGGCTGTCCAGCTATGCTGCCGTGAAATGCGCCGCGCATCTGCCGGGCCCCTACACCATCCCCAACGTCTATGGCGACGTCTATTGCGTCTTCACCAACCGCACTCCGGCCACCGCCATGCGCGGTTTTGGCGTCACCGCGATGGATTTTGCGATCGAGTGCCAGATGGACAAGCTGGCGCATCTCGTGGGCATGGATCCAATGGAGTTCCGGATCCTCAACGCCTATCGCGATGGCGACATGAAGGCGCATCGACGCGAGGCCAAGAACACGGCGCTGATCGAGTGCGTTCAGGTGGCCGCAGAGAAGGCAAAGTGGCCACTCCGCGAGGAGTTCAAACGCGCCTCTTCGCGCAAGGACGGTGGCGGCAGCCGGGCGGTGATCCCGCCGACTCCGACGGATTCGTCGGGCGCGAGGTCCCCCGCTCCGGCGCAGCAGCGTACCAGCTACGATCGGCTTCCGCCCGCCGTCACCCGCGAACCGCCGCGCGAGCCGCCACCACCGACTCCGCCGCCCTCGCCGCGGCCACCAGCGCCATCCCATGGCGCGACACGTTTCTCCTCCGTCTTCGGCACCAGGAGGCGCTAGATGGCCCGGCATCGCGGACGTGGCATCGCGTCGATCAACTATCCCATCGGCATGAATCTCGGCGGTGACCCCAGCCAGGCGCTGGTGCATTCCAATCCGAGCGGCAAGTTCACGGTGGCGCTGTCGTCGATCGATCTCGGGCAGGGCATGAAGTCGGTCACGCGGCAGATCTGCGCGGAGACGCTGGGCGTGCCGGTCGAGGACGTCTATGTCGACACGGCGGATTCCGACACCGGTCCGCACTGCATGGGTTCTTTCGCCTCTCGTGGCACGCATCGCGTCGGCAACGCCGTGATGGCAGCCGCCCATGAGGCGCGCGGCGTCATGATGGAGGCGGCCGCCGAGGAGCTGGAGGTCAACGCCGCCGACCTCGATACCGACGGGCGCGGCAACATCCACGTCAAGGGCTCGCCGCATCGCTCGATCTCGACCAAGGACGTCGCGATTGCCGCCCAGTTCAAGCAGGGCAAGACCATCTCCGGCCGCGGCATCTTCCTGGTTCCGCTCTCCGAGGTGAATCCGGAGACCGGCGAGATGTCGCCGGCCACTTGCTATGCCCATGCCTGTCTCGTCGCCGAGGTCGATGTTGACGACGAGACCGGCGAGGTTGCGATGGTGCGGATGGACTCGGCCTACGAGCTCGGCCGCGCGCTCAACCCGCGTCTGGTCGAGCAGCAGCTTGTCGGTGGCGCCTGGATGGGCGTCAGCCACGCGCTCTATGAGACGCCGGAGCCGTATTATCCCGAGCCCGTACATGGTCCGCGTGACTTCGTCGAGTATCTGATGCCCGGGCCGGGCGACATCTGCCCGCACGATATCGCCGTGCTGGAGCGCCCGGCCCCCGACGGCCCGTTCGGCGCCAAGGGCCCGGGCGAGATGTGCGCCAATCCGGTGCTGCCTGCCGTGGCCAATGCGATCTTCAACGCCGTCGGGGTGCGCATCGACGATCTGCCGATCACCCCGGAAAAGGTACTACGCGCGATCAAGGCCCAGGGCGGCGCGCGACCGCAGCCGCGGCGCTAGAGGCTTTGGTTCATGGCGGTCCGCAGCAACATCGTCGGCATCGACAGCCCGGAGGCGCTGGAGAAGGCGCTGCGCGCGGCCTATTACCTCGCCGACGAGGGCCTCGCGACAGCCGCCTATCTCGGGCTTGCGCTGGGCAAGCCGTTGTTGCTGGAGGGCGCGCCGGGTGTTGGCAAGACCGAAGCGGCAAAGGCCATCGCCGCGGTACTCGGCCGTCGGTTGATCCGCTTGCAATGTTATGAGGGGATCGACGCCTCCGCGGCGCTCTACGAGTGGAACTATCCGCGCCAGATGCTCGCGATCCGCCAGGCCGTCGACGAGAGTATCGACATCTATGGCGAGACGTTCCTGATCGAGCGTCCCATGCTGGCCGTGCTGCGCGCGCCTGATTCCACCGTGCTCCTGATCGACGAAATCGACCGCGCCGACCAGGAGTTCGAGGCGTTCCTGCTCGAATTTCTGTCCGACTTCCAGATCTCGATCCCGGAGCGTGGCACGGTACGCGCTACCGAGCACCCCGTCGTCTTGTTAACCTCGAACCGAACGCGCGACCTGCACGAGGCCCTGCGCCGCCGCTGCGTCTATCACTGGATCGACTATCCCACCGAAGAGCGCGAGGCACGGATCGTGATGCTGCGCGCCTCCAGCGTCGCAGAAGCCACCGCGCGCGCCGTCGTCGCTGCCGTCGGCAGGCTCCGGCGCGAGCCTCTCAGCAAGGCGCCTGGAATCGCGGAGGCTGTCGACTGGGCCGAAGCCGCGACGCTTCTCAACAAGGGCGGCGCGCGATGGCCTGATGCCTTCAGGCGCTCGATCGGCGTGGCGCTGAAGGATGAGGAAGACCTGCACTTCATCGCGCCTCGGCTCGATGCGATGCTGGCGGAGGTGACCGCATGAGCACTGAGCCGCAGCCGCAGCTCCCGCGCGCCGCCCGATTCTTCGTCTCCTTCGTCGCGCTGCTGCGCGCCAACAGCTTTGCTGTCGCCCCTGAGCAGACCGTCGCATTGCTCACCGCGATCGAGCTGCTCGGCCCACGCGACCTCACGGATATCAGGCAAGCGGCACTCGCCACCCTGGCCCCGCCGCCCGAACGCCGCGTGACCTTTGACCGCCTGTTCGATCTCCACTTCGGCGGCAGCGAGGCGCTCGAGCACGCCGACGACGGAGAAGATGACGAGACCGTCCGGCTTCAGGAAGAAGGTCGTGGCGACGAAGAGCCGCTGCTCTCCGACGAGGCCAATGAATCTGGCCTGACCGCGACCCGCACCGAGGCGCTGGTCGAGCGTCGGTTCGCCCAGCTCTCCACGACAGATGCGCTGCGCCGCCTATCGCGCGAGGCTCCCCGGCGCCTGCCGCGACGGCGAGGCCACCGACGGATGCGCGCCCGCCGCGGACCATTTGCAGACCTGCGCCGGATGTTACGCGACTCCGTCCGCAGCGACGGCGAAATCCTTCGGCTCGGCCACATGAAGCGACGCCAGCGCCCGCGAAAGTTCCTGCTGCTGATCGATGTCTCCGGATCGATGAAGAGCCGCACCGAGGAGAACATGAAGCTGGCGCACGCGCTGGTGCAGGCCGCGCCCAATGTCGAGGTCTTCACCTTCGGCACCCGACTGACTCGTGTCACCCGAGCCCTGCGGCTGAAGCGTCGCGAGCAGGCGCTGAGCGCGGCCGCGCATCTCGTCAGCGACTGGGATGGCGGCACACGCATCGGCGATGCGTTGCAGGCCTTCCTCGCGGTGCCGCGATTTGGTGGCTACGCTCGCGGGGCAGCCGTTGTCGTCGTCTCGGACGGACTTGAGCGCGGCGAGCCCGACGCGCTGCGCGACGCGGTGGCGAAGCTGTCGCGGCGGGCCTGGCGCGTGAGCTGGCTCACGCCGCTTGCGTCCGGCCCTGGCTTCCGTCCACAGACGGAAGCGCTGGTTGCCATCGAGCGCTTCGTCGACGATCTCGTCGATGGCGGATCAAGCGCGTCGATCGTCGCGCATGTGCTGGCACTGGGACGAAGGAGAGTTGCGTGACCGAGATTATCGACGGCCATCATCACATCTGGCGGCAGGCCGACCTGCCCTGGCTGGTCGGACCGATGCAGCCGCGCATCTTCGGACCCTACGAGGCTATCAGGCGCGATTATCCGATCGAGGAATATCTTGACGACGTCAAAAATAGCGGCGTCACCCGCTCGGTCTACGTCCAGACTAACTGGGCCAACGACCGTTTCGAGGACGAAGCGGCTTGGGTGCAGCAGACCGCTGATGAACACGGATGGCCGCATGCCATCGTCGCCTATGCCAATTTTGCGGTGGACGACGTCCGCCCGCAGCTCGACCGCCTAAAGCGCTATCCGCTGGTCCGGGGTGTGCGGATGCAGCTGCACTGGCACGAGAACCCGCTCTATCGCTTCGCAGCCAAGCCGGATCTGTGTGTCGATTCCATGGTCCGACGCAACGTTGCGCGTCTCGCCGACTACGGGTGGAGCTTTGATCTCCAGCTCTTCACGCCGCAGATGCCAGATGGAGCGCTGCTCGCCGAATCCTGCCCGAAGGTGACCTTCATCCTTCAGCATGCCGGCATGCTCGAAGACCTTTCACCGGCGGGCCGCGCCGCCTGGCGCGCGGGCATGGCCCGGCTAGCGACCTGCCCGAACGTGGTCTCAAAGCTCTCAGGGCTCGGCACCTTCATTCACCGGAACGACCCCGCGCATATCGCCGGGGTAGTCACCGACACCGTCGCGATCTTCGGCGCCGAGCGGTGCCTGTTCGGCTCCAATTTCCCGATCGAGAAATTGTGGACCAGCTATCGCGAGCTGGTCGCTGCGTTTCGTGCGGCGGCCGCGCCGCTGAACGCCGAGCAACAGGACGCAATCTTCCGGGCCACGGCAACGCGTGTTTATCGGCTTTGACAAACAAAAAGAGAATGGAGGGAAACGAATGGCGCTGGAGATCAAGATCCTGGACTACGGCGATATCGAGCTGGAATCGAGCTTCCTGGTGCTCGGCCGCGACTGCGGCCGCACCCGCCGCGTCCTCACGCTGGGCTTTTTGATTCTCGGCGGCAGATATCCCGTCGTGGTCGACACCGGCTATCGCTCCAACCAGATCATGGAAACGCTGGGCATGCGCGGCTTGCAGTACCATGAACACATGATCGAGAACCAACTCGCTCGCCATGGGGTGCGCATGGGCGACGTCCGTTTCGTCTGCCACACCCATCTGCACATCGACCATGCCGGCAAGGACGACCTGTTCCCGATGAACACGACTGTCGTGCTCAACCGCAAGGAGCTGGAATATTCGGTCTCCGGCCTGATGCATCCGCAATATCCGGCGCCCGACATCAAACATTTGATCGACCGCCTGCACACCAAGAGTGCGCTGCGATTCCTCGATCTCGAAATCACTGGTCCGATCGAGCTGATGCCCGGCGTCTATTGCGATGCCGCCAATGCCCATACCGAAGGCTCGATGAACATCATCGTCGAGACCGCCGACGGCATCGCCACCATCTGCGGCGACGTGATCTACGATTTCAACGACCAGATCGTTACGCCCTTCCACGAGATCCACGATTGGGAGCCGCGTACGACAGGCAACCACGGCACCAGCAAGCGCGCCGAGAAGGCCGCGATCAAGAAGCTGCTCAGCAACTCGCGCTATCTGCTGCCAGTGCACGACCGTCCCGCCAAGATCGAGGGCGGCAATGTCGTGGGCCGGCTTCACGACCAGGTCCCTGGTCCCATCGTTCAGTCCTTGCCCGAACGCAAATGGTTCCCGGCCTGACACTCCCTTGGAGATAGATCGATGACGCACGTCACCTTGCGCTCCGAATTCGAGACCTTGATCGATCCCTACGCGCCGGTGGCACAGGTCGGCACGGGTTTTGACTTCACGGAAGGACCGATCTGGCATCCGATCGATCACTACCTGCTGTTCTCGGACATGCCGGCCGACGTGCGCCGACGCTGGGATGCGCGGCGCGGTGTCGTCGAGGTCAAACGACCCTCGAACAAGTGCAACGGCATGACTTATGACTCCGAGCTCAATCTGGTCGTCTGCGAGCACGCGACCTCGTCGCTGATCCGTGAGCGGCCGGACGGGCGGCGCGAGGTGCTGGCTTCGCACTTCCAGGGACAGGAGCTCAACAGCCCGAACGACGTCTGCGTGCACTCCTCGGGCGCGATCTATTTCTCGGATCCCTGGTATGGCCGCATGCCCGTCTATGGCGTCGAGCGGCCACGCCAGCTCGGCTTTCAGGGCGTCTACCGCGTGGTGCCCGGCAGCGAGCCGAAACTGATGGTCGACAGGACCTTGTTCGACCAGCCGAACGGGCTGTGTTTTTCGCCCGACGAGAAGCTGCTCTATGTCAACGACACCGTGCAGGCGCTGATCCGCGTGTTCGACGTTGCTGCCGACGGCACACTGTCTAACACACGCGTGTTCGCGAGCGGCATCCGCTCCGAGCTGGAGCCCGGCGTGCCCGACGGCATGAAGTGCGACCAGCACGGCAATCTCTGGGTCACCGCCCCTGGTGGAGTCTGGGTCTATTCGCCGCGCGGCGAGCTGCTCGGAAGGGTTCGCGTGCCCGAACTTGTGGCCAACCTCGCTTGGGGTGGACCGGATTTCCGCACGCTCTATCTGACCGCAACGCATTCGGTCTACGCCATCCCGACCAAGACCGGACCGCGCCACGAGCCCTATATGAGCGGCAGGCGCAGCAGCGGCCCAGGCGCAAGCACCGACCCTGCGGCCGCAGCACCGATTCTCGCCGACGGCGAGATCCGACTCGATCCGCACCGCTGCGCCATGATCATTCAGGATCTTCAGAACGACGTCATCATGGACGGCGGCGCGTTCGCTGATTCCGGTGCGCCGGGGCATGCGAAGCAACAGGATGTGGTCGAGAACGTCCGGCGCCTCGCCGAGGCCGCGCGGGCCCGCGGCGTCACCATCATCCATGTCTGGTTCGTGGTCGAGTCCGGCGCCCCCGGAGTGACGCTTAACGCGCCGCTGTTCGAAGGTCTCGTCGACAGCAAGGCAATGGTGCGCGGCAGCTGGGGAGCGGCGCCGGTCTCGGGCCTTGAGCCGCGGCCCGGCGATTTCGTCGTCGAGAAGATGCGGATGAGCGCCTGGGAAGGCACTCGGCTCGAGACGATCCTCAAAGCCACCGGGCGTAACATGATCATCAACACCGGCGCCTGGACCAACATGTCGGTCGAGCACACCGCGCGGACCGGAGCCGACAAAGGCTATTTCATGATCGTGCCGGAGGACTGCTGCTCGACCATGAACGCCGACTGGCACTCCGCCTCGATCAATTTTGCGATGCAGAACGTCGCCGTGGTCACGCGGTCAGATACCGTCATCAAAGCGTTGGGATGAGCAGTGGCGAAGCTCCTGCATCTGTCTTGCTCGCCCCGCCCCGACTCCGAGTCAAGCGCCGGCGCGCGCGTCTTCCTTGACGGCTTTCATCAAGCACGACCGGATTGGAACATCGACATTGTCGATCTCTGGCGTGAGCGCATGCCGGATTTTGCAGGTCCAATCGTCGAGGCCAAATATGCGCGGATGAATGCGCAGGGTTTCAACAACGCGCAGCGCGACAGCTTCGCCGAGGCAGAACGGATGGCGTTGCGGTTCTCGCTGGCCGAGCGCGTGCTGATCTCGACGCCGATGTGGAATTTCGGCATCCCCTACAAGCTCAAGCAGTGGTTCGACATCGTCATCCAGCCCGGGTTGACGTTCCGCTTCGATCCGGTGCAGGGATATCTTCCGCTGCTGAAGGACCGCCCCACCATCGTGATCCTCGCCTCCGGCAGCGATTTCGCAACCGGCATGAATCGTGGCCGCATCGACATGGCCACGCCCTATTTACGCGAGGCGCTCCGCTTCATCGGCGTCAGCGACGTGCGCTTCGTGCCGATCGGGCCAACCACCGGCCCGGCGGACTCGATCCTTAGTGCACGCGAGACAGCGTATCGACGACTAAGGCAGATCGCTACTCGGTTCTAATTGATTGAACCCGCGCCTTGGCCGACACGCCCGCACGCCGGACCGCTCCGTACTGCCGTCGAACGCCAAGGCCGGAACGTAGAAATGGAGCGAATGTCGTCCGAATCCACGCACATGCAATCGCCTGAGCCGGCCTAATCGAGGACCCGTCAGCGCCATAGTTTCTCATCCCCCACGAATTCGCTTCCGGGCAACGGTCCAGGGCGCAGGAACGCGGTCAATACGTTCTTCATGAAACGACTGACGTTGTTGTCGCCATTCTTGTACGGCAGCGCCTGGCTCCACGCGATCGATCCGATTGACAGACAGGCTCCGTCCTTGGCAGTTGTGAAAAACGTCATATCGGCGCGAACCTGCGGATCTTGCGTTCCGCCCCGCCCCGGAAATGCGTAGGTGACCTCTTCCGACACCAGCGGATAGTTGTCGGAATGACCGTGCGAGGACGCCAGCAACAAGGCGTGCGGCGGCGTCCCCAAGGCCAGATCATAACGGTCGATTTCAATACCCGCGGCGCCGCCGAGGCCCAATCCGAAATCGCCGATCTTCTCCTGGTCGCCGATGCCCGCGAACATCCAAGCGACGCGGCGATGGAACGAATCCGGCATTCTTTCGAACGGCTGGCTCTCGTCCATCCCTTCCGAGGTGAAGCCGACGCCGACAATCTTCTGCGGCGGCCGTCCGCGCGACCGCCACAAACCGGAGCGTTCGCCGGTCGACGCGAGATAGCCTTCGCCCGGTTCGGCCTGCCAGGCGCGAGAACCCGTATCGAGCTTGCGCACCTCCATGCAATGCGAGTCGCCCTCGCGCAAGCCGCAGACCCAGTAATAGCCGTTGCCACCGGCATAGATCAGACGTCCGCCGTCACACAGATAGTCTTCGACCCCATCCAGCATGGCTTCCGAATAATATTCGGGATGGGTGCAGTTGATCACGGTGGCGTAGGGCCTGAGCGCCGTGACGCCTTCGGCATGAAGATCGTGATCGGTGAGGATCTCGTAGTCGAGCCCGAAGGATTCCAGCCACCAGATCAGCGACAGATCCGCCGGCAACGCCCACGGCATTCCCATCGAGCTCAACCGATGCTTCGGCCGGATATTCAAGATCGGCCGGCGCCACGACGAGTAACAACAGCCGGCGCCATCGGAATGGTGATCGTAGGTCGACAGGCCGAACTCCTGAAGCTTGGTGAATTCGATATCAGCTTCAGTTAAAATCGGCGTATGCGCCGTGATCGCCTGCGCGGTCATTGCGTCGTAAGCGAGATGCTCGTTGGCATAAGCCAGGTAGGTGAAGGTGGACATCAGCACCGCAAGCTTTGCCTTTGGTGTCGAAGCGCGCACGAAGAAAGGGATATGTTCCTCCGTCTCGCCGGCGCGCAGCCTCAAGGCATAGACACCGCTTTTCAACGTGGCGGGAAGCGTGACGGTTACATCGGGTTGCCACTTGCAATCAGTCAGCGCGTCGTCGTGGAAAGCGACCCCACCATATTGCGATGGATCGAGGCGAAAACTGTCGGACCGACCCTTCCAGTTCCAGCCGGTCATGCCGCGGACCGGTCGGTTGATGCCCCCGGCGTGCAGGCCGTGCGGTCCGGTATCGACGATGGTATCGCCGATACCGGTGTCGGTGTAACCGGCAGTCGTATCCCAATGTGCGATAACCGCACCTGACGGCGCCGAGCCGCTGGCGGCGAGCGCCTCGATGCCGTCGGACGAAAGCACCTCGCCGACCACACCGGCCCGATCGATCTTGCCGCAATAAAGCATGCCGATGAAGCGGCCTCGGCGATCATTTTCCTCACTGGCGCCGGCCCATAGGAAAGGTGTCGCCGAACCCGGATCTGCCGGCGCGATACGCAAGGTCTCCGCGACGTTAGAGCGATAGTCGGCCGGCACGACGGGGCCCGTCAGCGAGTTGTAGCGGTTGACGGCGCCGATCTGATACAGGCGCGCCTCGCGCGTCGTAGCGTCGAAGCTCGCAGCAACGAAATACCAGGCTTTGGTTACGAGCGGAATTTCAGCTTTGACCTGATCGATCGCCGTACCGTCGCCGACCCAGAATTCCAGCCGCCCCTCTGAATTGATGCCAAGCGCGTAGCCCGTGCCGGACATGATGTCCCATTTCGACAAGACCGCCTGCCGGGCCCGGCCCGGCCCGGTTGGATAAATGAAAGCATAGATCGTGAAGCTGCCCGGCGTAGCCAACCTTTGATCGGGATCGCTGACCAGCGCATAGGATCCCACTTGCGTGAACTGCCGTCGTACTGCGAGCTGGCCCGGGATCGGGCTCGCGACCTCTTCCTCAACAAAACCGGGACCGTCGGGATTCTCGTCCCCATGAATCAAGCGGACGAGCTGGGCGTCGACGGAATCCACGCCCTCCCCCGACACCATGAACGACACTGCCCCGCCGGCCTTGACCGACCAGGGATCCGCATATCCATTTATCCGTGTCGTGGTCATGAGCGGTCCCTGACTTCAGCTAGCGAGGAGGTCGTTGACACGCAGCAGGAATACGGCGTGGTAGGCCTCGTCTGCGGTGGCATAGAGCTTGTCGTCCACGACGCGGGGCGGCTGGCCTGTACGACCGGAGAACGCCAAAACCTTGTAGCTGCACGCCGTGAGCGGCCCGACGCGCAGGATCGCGTATTTGTCCGGCATCTCGCCACGCCGAAAGTAATTGAGGACCCGGTCCAGCGCGTCCGAATGCTGTCCGAGCGGCTTGGCCTTGTGCTCGGCAATCAGCGCAGGCGTGATCGTGGTCTTCAGCTGATCGCGGATACGCTTGTCGAACAGCCGGTAATAGACCAACTGCTTGTCGGCTATCTCGGTGGCTTCCTCGGGCATCACCTCACCCCTTTTTCGGTTCGAGCGGCGCGGCTCTCGCTCTTCTTGCGATTCCGGAAATTACGGAATTGCCCCCTCACTCCCGTGAGTCCCTGATGGGCGGTCAACGCGACCACGATCATCACCGCCGTCACGAGGATGATGCGCAGCGGACCGAGACCGATCAGGCCCTTGTCGATCAGAATGACGATCGCCGTGCCCAGTACCGCGCCTTCCGATCGACCAAGCCCACCGATCACAATCATCGCGAACAACAGCAGCAGCTGGTCCAACGAGAACACCGCAAGCGAGATCGACCGATAGAACATCGCGTAGAAAGCGCCAATCGCGCCCAGCGCCGCCGACGACAGAATGAAGACCCACAGTCGCGCGCGCCGATAGTCGATGCCGACGGCCTCCGAGAATGCCTCGTCCTCACGGGCCGACTGCAACAGAAGACCAAGCCGTTCACTGTTGATCAACCGGAACATCAAGAGCGAAGCGAGCAACAGGGCGAAAGCCGCGTAGAAGCCGAGAAGGAGCCCCGGTCGTTGCAGCAGCCAATCCGCCGGGATGAAGGAGCCGACCTGATTGATACTGCCGTTCAAGGGAGCTAGCGCCTTGATCTGCGACACGAAGACACGGCAGATTTCCGCAACTCCCAATGTCAAAAGTGCGTAGTAAAGCCCGTCCAGCCGGGTCGATGGCGCCGCCAGAAAGCCACCGAGGATGAAGCCGACGAGGGCGCCAACCGGCATCATCAGCGGCCAGGGCATGCCGAGATAGACGTTAGCAGCAGCAGCCGCATAGCCGGACAATCCAACCACGGCCATGGTTGCCAGCGAGAAGATGCCGGCGGTGCCGATCGTCAGCGTCCAGACGACGTTGATCGCAGCGAAGATACAGAAGATGGCGGCGATGTTGATCGCCTGATCGGACAAGAACGGTGTCACAACCAGCAGCGCGCCCAGGCAGATGGTCCACCACAGCGGCCGTTTGTCGAGCAGCTTGCGTTCCCGGCGCAGCGTTTTCGGATTGCTGACGCCACGCCAAGCCAGCCAGTGGCGCTTGGTGAACGGGACCCGGCCACGCCGCCACTGCCGGCCACCATCCGGCTTCAACGTCACCTCGTGCGGCCGGCGACCGACATTGAAGAAGCGTTTCGTTGGCCGCGGTTGCAGAGCCATGACCTACTCCCGCGTCTCGTCGAGCAGGCCGCCGAGACCGCGCGGGCGGATCAGCAACACGGCGACGATGACGGTGAACTGAACGAACAGCACGTAACGCTGACCAAGAAACGGGATCGCGCCAGTTGCGGCCTCGACAAAGCCGATCAGCACGGCGCCGGCCACCGCGCCGAGGACGGAACCAAGTCCGCCTAGCAATGCGATCGTCAGGCCCTTGACCAGCGGGATCGCCCCGGCAGTCGGGCTGACGAACACGTTCTGCGACAGCAGCACTGCGGCGAGCCCGGCAAGCGCGCCGGTCAGCATCATGATCGGCAGCGCGGTCTTGCGCGTGGAGATTCCGACCAGCGCTGCACCTTCGGCATTCTGCATGACCGCCTGAATTTCGAGACCTTTGCGGCTGTTGCGAAGCCATATTAGCACGGCGCCGAGCAGCACAATCGTAGCGAGGATAGTGACGATCTGATCGACGCGAATGGACATGCCGAAATAGCTGAGCCGCCCGACGCCGAACACACGCGGCAGACTTTTCTGTTGCGGCCCGAAGGCCCAAAGCAGGGTTTGAACACTGGCGAGGTTGAGCGCGAGCGTCACGATCAGGCTACGCACGGAGAAGTTCGGCTTGTCATGAATTGGCAGGAACGCGACCAGATAGATGACGACGCCGAACACCGCGCCGGCGCACAGTCCGACCAGACCGATGAAAACCGCGAGCACGGGCATCACGAAGTCCGATCCGCCGAGCCATGTCTTGATCAGCGGACCGGCCCACATGGCGGCGAAATAAGCCACATAGCCGGATATTGCGAACGTCGCGCCATGCGCCATGTTGACCATGCCGACGCTCGACCACAGCAACGAGATGCCGATCGCCATCAGCCCGTAAATGGCGGCGAGGTAGAGCGCATAGACGACGAGGCCCGCATCCATCAGCGCAAATCCACGTGGCCGACTTCGCCGCGCAAATGTCCGGCGTGCATGCCGATCATGCGATCGACCTTGCCCGAGAGCAGCGCCACGTTCTGCTCGGCGATGATCATCGCCTTGCCGTCGAGGCCGATATCGACCAGCGCATCGACGACACGTTGCGATATCTTCGGCGCCAGGCCGAGGGATGGCTCATCGATCAGATAAAGCCGGGCGTCAGCCATCAGTGCCCGGCCGACCGATACCATGCGCCGCTCACCACCGGATAGCTTGCCGACTAGCGCCTGTTCGAGCGCCTCGAGCTGCGGGAAGATATGATAGATGTGGTCGCGCCGACGCGCGCGTTCGCGCCACGCCATTTTCGTGTATGCGCCACAATCGAGATGCTGGCGTACGGTCAAGCCGGGAAAGATCGCGTCACCCTGCGGTGTCATGGCGACGCCGAGCCGAACAATACCCGGCGTGCGGCGCCCTTCGCCGAGCGAACGCGTTCCGCCGATTTCCATTCCGTCGAAGACAACGGATCCGCGTTGCCAGCCGACAAGATGCATGATGGCGCGGAACAAGGTGGTCTTGCCGTGGCCATTGAGGCCGACGATCGCGAGCCGCTCGCCGGCGGCGACGGCGAAATCAATTTCGTGAAGCACCCGCAGAGGTCCATAGCCCGCGGACAAGCCCTGGATGCGCAGCAGATGATCCCTCACGCCGCACCTTCGAAGTAGGCGGCGCGGACCGCGGGATCGCCGAACACCGAGAGCGGATCACCTTCGGCGATCACCGCACCGAGGTCGAGCACGCAGACCCGGTCGGCGATCGAGTCGAGCAGTTCCAGCCGGTGCTCGATCAGGATGACGGCGATATGGTATTCGTCGACGAGCTTGCGCAGCAGCAGATCAAGCTCCGAGATTTCCGTGTTGATCAACCCAGACGCCGGCTCGTCCATCAGAAGGACGCGAGGCCTTCGCATCATCAGGCACGCCAGCAATAATTTGCGGCGATCGAAGGTGTCGAGCGATCCGGCGAGCCTCTCCCACGGTACCTGCAGATTGACCAGCCGCGCCGCCCATTCGGCGTCATGTGTCGACATATACGGCGGATAGGACTTGCGGGCGGCGCGGAACACCTCCCCGACAGTGAGTGCGTCGGGCACCACCGGGCTCTGAAAGGTCCTGGCCACGCCAAGTCGGGCACGACGGAAGATGTCGAGCCTGTCGAGCGAACGCTCGTCGAGGTACACGCGCCCTCGCTGCGAGTGATAGCGGCCGGACAGCACCTCGAACAGCGACGTCTTGCCGGCCCCGTTCGGCCCGATCAAGCCCAGGAGCTCGCCGCGCTGCACCGACAACGACACGTTCTTGAGGATCTGCCGGCCCCCCAGCGACAGGCAGATATCGTCGCAGCCGAAACATGGCTTCGGTCTCATCATTGCCGGCGATCCAGCTCGCGTTTCAGAACCAGGGCGCGGGCTTGATCTTGACCTCGGCCAGCACATCAGGCGCGATGATCCTGTGCTTGCCGTCCTGGACCTGCAGCAGCAGGTGACTGACGCCCGCCTTGACGTCCGGGGTTTGCCACGGATGCACCAGCGGCGCCTGCTCCGGCCGGTCGAAAGTATAGGTGCCGCAGGTCCCCTCGTAGCTGATCTTGCGGATCGCAGTGCCGACAGCGTCGAAGTCCTGGGGATCGACGCTCTGCCAGATCTTCGCGAGCATCTTTACGATGTCATAGCCACTTCCGGTGTAGACGATACCCATGTTGTCACCGAAGCGCTTCGTGTAGGTCTGCCGGAACGCGAGACCAGCGGGGTCGGCGTGGGTGCCGATCACGGTGCCCCAGATCATGCCCTCGGCGCTGCCCGCAGCAAGGCTCAGGAACTCAGGCTGGCTTGGTCCGTATTGCAGATAGACCAGCGATCCCTTGACCGGATCGGCTGCGAATTGCTGCGCGAATGCGGCGAGTTCGGCAGCGACCCAATGATCGATGAAGAGAACACCGGCATCGGTATCGTGCAGAGCACGTAGCACTGGCGACCAGTCCTGCACCGGAAACTGGATATCGGTGATCGCGCCGATCTCCCATTTGCCGTTGGATTCCTTGGCCGCCTGCTGCACCGATTTCGAAATCACCTGCGTGTAGGCAATCTGCTCCTGAACGACGTGGATCTTGTTGTTTTTCGGCTTCCAAGAGCCCGACGCGACGATGCTGTCGAGATAGCGGACGAAGCCATAGCCGTACCAGGTCTCCGCGCCGTCGATCTGAAAGATGTTCTTGTATTTGGCTGGATCTCGACACAACGAGATCGAGCGATGCCTTCGATGTATTGCCGTGCAGATAAGGCACCCGCACCGCGGCAGCGGCATCCATTGCCGGTTGCGGAATGAGAACGAAGGCGGAGATGATCGCGTTGACTTTTTTGCCCGTCAGCGACTGCATCGCGCCGACCGTGCCTTCCGGGGTCATGATGTCGATATCGACGACCTCGGCGCGCAGCTTCCGTCCTTTGACGCCACCGGCGGCGTTGATCTCGTCGATGGCGACGCTCGCGCCGTTCAGCCAGTCCTTCTGATCGCCGACGCCGACCGGCGATGATTGGGCGGTGGGAATGCCGATGACGATATCATCGGCGGCATTCGCAGGGAGCGAAGCTGCCGCCATCACCAAGGTGCCGGCGGCACCTGCCAGGAATTCTCGACGCTTCATGCCGGACATAGGCTCGCTCCCCCGCCATCTGAATGACCAATGGTAGGACAGCCCTTCGCCCAGCCGATATGATGCAGATGCATCCCGTCACGGCGACAAATCAATCGGCAACCAGTGAATCGCGGATCAGGACATCAATCTCGACAGCATCGCCTTGCTATGAATATTGAGCTTTCCCAGGATCGCCTGGGTATGGTTGCGAACGGTCGCCGGAGATAGCGCAAGCCGCCGGGCAATCTCCTTGTAGGTGAAGCCGCTGGCAATTTCATCGGCAATCTGACGCTCGCGTTGCGTCAGCCGGTCGGACGGATTGATGGGACGCAGCGTAATCCCGAACAACGATTGCCCGGACCGGTTCTCGAGCTCACGCCGGTCGATAACCACGCCAAGGTCAGCGAGACGGCGTCTCCCCGCCAGCGACGGAGCAGCATAGATGTCCGCCGGAAGGGCCTGACCGTCCCAGCCTGGCCAGCGGTCACGTACGAAACGCAGGGTATCCGGGGAAGCCGCGAGCATTCGGCCGCGGGCATTGGCCAAGATGCTCACCGTGCCGGAATTGCCTCCAAAAGCGCTGCGTTCCGCCAAGTACCGCACGTGATCGAGAGCGCCGTGAATGAAGTCGGTCTCGCTTTGATCCATCGCCCGGGTCTGCCGACCGCTACGATATGCCGACATAAATAGCGACACTGGATTATCCGGTTGGTCCGCGACGACCACGGCCATCTTTTCGATGTGATAGCGATCCGACAGGGCGGCCATACCCTCGGTCTGACGGGTGCCATACCGGTCGTAATGGGCCAACGTGGATTTGGTCGTCATGACCTCGTGGGCTAGCAGATCCTCGTGCTTGATGTCCGACCAGAAGCCCTCGAAATCCACGGGAAGATTATGGGAGAAGCTGGCGCAGAGATCGACTTCACCGCGCTGCAGATCAGCCCAGCCGGCCCAGCAGCAGTCAGCGCCGACAATATCCGCCAACGCCTCCACGCTCCATTGGAACAGCGAGATCGAGTTACAACTCAAGCTGCGCTCATGCAGCTCCATCGTGAAGGAACTAAACGTCCCAATATCAACCGGCGATCCCATTGTTGTCTCCCGAACGAGAGGCAGGTTTTTTCCAGACGGAGACGGCTCTGTCCCGAGGGAGACGGCTCCGTCCCGAGCGGCCTATCAGGCAGCGATCCTTTCGCGCCTGCGGAATTCACCCGGGGACTCACCCGTCTGGAGCTTGAATCCCCGGGAAAATGCGCTTGTCTCGCTGTAACCGAGGTGCAGCGCCACCGACGTTACCGGCAGGCTGCTCTCAGCCAGCATGCACCTGGCGATCTGCGAACGCACGCGATTGCGGATGTCCAGATAGTTGATACCGCAAGCGGCGAGCTTGCGCTGAAATGAGCGCTCGCTCATGCCAAAGTCGGCGGCCACGACCTCGATGTCCGTAACGTCAGATCGACACAGCGATGACGCGACCCAAGCCTCGATGCTTTCGATGAAATCGAGCTGCCTGGTTCGAAACGCCATCGTGTTCGCAAGATCGGCTTCGAGCCTCGCGTGCAGGTTTTCGTCGGCATCGCGCAGCGGCCGGGCCAATAGTCTCGCGGGAAAGATCAGCGCATTCTCGCGCTTTTCGAAACGCAACGGGCAATCGAACTGCTGCCTGTAGAATGGCAAGTCGTCGCCTGCGGCATGCTCGAATTCAACACAGCTTGGCTGCCAGTCTGATCCCAGGAAGCTCGCCAGCATGGAATATTCCAGGGCAAGCGTGAAACCGGCATCCTGGACCCGGAAGCGAACCGCATTGTCGGAGATCGCATAGGCTTGCCGCGCCTGGCCATTGCTCACCGAAAGGGTGCTCTGCGTGTCGGTCTGAATGCTGCCGAAATAGCGATTGAACTTTTCGAGTGCGTCGCCCGCGGTTCTCGCCGTCTGCATCAGACGGCTCACCGGGCCAATCGACGACAACCTGCATTCCTTGCCGAGCTCGAGGCCAAGCGTGCTGTTGCCGAATTCGCAAGCCGCTGCCTCCAGCATCGACGTGAATGCAACCAGCGGCAACATGCGCTGCGGATCCTGCAACACCGCGTGTGGAATGCCGACACGCGCATTCACGCCGCAAGCACCAGGCCGCCGCCTCGCCAGCACAACGAGGAGCTCCTGCGCGGCAGCCGCCGTAATGGTTCCTGATCCGGACATCTCCACCCTTGCTAAGATCAAGTGCATCGAGCTTCCCAGGATCGAAATCTAGCAAGAACTGCGCCAAGGACAACGGATTGACGTTGAGACCACTCACATTGGTGAGCTTCTCGCGGAGCGTTTGGCGCCTTCTGTCAATCACGACCGCTCCGGCTATGCATAATGTCGTCGCGACGGTCCTGGGCGTCGGCCGGGGGTCTGCGGACCTGCACCGGTTCCGGGTGGATCCGGGAAAGCCAGATGGGAGCAGACTTGACGACGAACCCGGCAGCAAACCTGGAGGCCCCAAACCAGTTGAAACGCAACGCTGTCGGCGTCGCACACATCGTGTTTTTCGTGGTCGCGGCGGCCGCTCCGCTGACAGCCGTGGTCGGCGTAACACCTGCAGCGTTCGCCTATGGCAACGGCCCCGGCGTTCCCGGCACGTTTCTGCTGGTTGGCATTCTTTATCTGCTATTCAGCGTCGGCTTTACCGCGATGAGCAAATTCATCAGCAGCGCAGGCGGGTTTTATCCATACATCACGGCCGGACTGGGCCGGCCAGCCGGCGTTGCCGGCGCGCTGATCGCCCTTGCGACATACAACGCGATCGATATCGCAGTTTATGGCCTGTTTGGGTTTTTTGCCAACGCTATCATCAAGTCGCAGGGTGGGCCCGATATCGCCTGGTGGATCTATGCTTTCTGCCTGGGCATTGCGGTTTATTTTTGCGGCACCCGCAATATCGCATTCAGCGGCAAAGTGCTCGGCTTCTGCATGATCGCGGAAATCGCAATCCTTTTGCTGCTCGCTTGGGCGATCCTTGCAAACGGCGGCGGCCCTGAATCGATCCACGCGGCCCCGTTCGGTCCGCATGCGATCTTTGCCCAGGGCTTCGGCGTCGCGCTGGTGTTCGTGGTGTCATCCTTCATCGGCATCGAAGCGACCGTGATCTTCGGTGAAGAGGCTCGCGACCCGCGCCGCACCATTCCGAAAGCGACGTACATTGCCGTGAGTCTGATTGCAGTGTTCTACGCGTTCTCCACCTGGGTGATCGCCCTTCACTACGGACCGTCAATGATCCAGGCTGAGGCTAATGCGCATACTGCGACGCTCTACATAAGTGCGATTCGCACGCTACTCGGGCCACCCCTCGCACTCGTCATGAATGCCCTGCTTCTGACCAGCATTTTCGCGTGTGCTCTGTCGTTCCACAACACCATCAATCGCTACTTCTTCGCTATTGGCCGCGAAGGGCTGCTGTGGAGCGGCCTCGCCCGTACCAACGGCGACCACGGAGCGCCGCACATCGCCGGCTCGGTTCAAACCGCGCTGGCGATGGGCGTCACCGCCGCTTTCGCCATCACCGGACAGGACCCTTACGCGGTCGTCGTGGCCTGGATGGGAACATTTTCGAGCCTCGGAATCCTGGTTATCCAGGTGTTCGTATCGATCGCGGCGATCGCTTTCTTCCGGAGGGACCGGCGCGGCCTTGGCATTTTTCACCGATTAATCGCGCCAGGGCTGAGCGCACTCGGCCTCGGCACCTGTCTCGTTATGATGGCGGTCAATCTTGCCGTTGTCAGCGGCTCGGACTCACTGATCGTCGACTGCTTTCCGGCGATGCTGGCCGCGATCGGCGCTGCGGGCTTCGGCTTCGCCGTGTGGACCAGATCGCATCGTCCCGCGGTCTATGCGAATCTCGGCCGCGCCTTTGAATGAATGATTGAGAACGTTCTGACGTGAAACGATGCGCCTGCCCCCTACGCGATGCATCAGACTATGGAGATACCATGAGCCTTACAGCTGAATCGGATCACTGCTGCGCTACGTCCTCGCCAGCGCCGGCCGAAGCTCTTGCCGTGAAGCATCCGCTGCAGGCCTTGACACCGGCGGAGATCATCCGCGTTGCGGCGATCGTCAACGGCGATCCGCCCTACGGAACCGATACGCGGTTCGAGACGATCGAACTGTACGAACCCGAAAAGTCTGCGGTGCGGGACTTCAAGCCGGGAATGCCGATCAGCCGGCGCGCGCGTGTCAACGTTTTCAGCACTGCGAAAATCGGCGTCACCAGATTGGTCGTTTCATTGGATACCAACGAGATTGTGTCGCGGCAGGAAGTGCCGACGGCGCGACCCATGATCCAGCTCGAGCAGTTCCTCGCCATCGAAGGTATCGTGCGACAGGATCCCGCGTTCATCGCCGGCTGCGCCAGGCGCGGCATCACCGACATGAACACCGTTTGTATCGATCCCTGGTCGGCTGGCAATTTCTCGATTCCTGGCGAAGAAGGCCGACATTTGTGCCATGTCTTTGCCTGGCTGCGTCTGCGCGAGAACGAGAATTTCTACGCCCACCCGATCGAAGGCCTCAACGCGGTGATCGACCTCAAGACCTGGGAAGTGATCCGGGTCGACGATCACGGCGTCATCCCGATTCCCATGAAGGAGGCCAATTACGAGCGGGACTTTGTCCAGACCACGCGCAAGCCGCTAAAGCCGATCGACGTGGTGCAGCCCCAGGGTGTCAATTTCAGGCTCGATGGCAATCAGCTGTCATGGGACAAATGGCGCTTCATCGTCGGCTTCAACGCGCGAGAATCGCTGACCTTGCACGACATCAGCTATAACGGGCGGCCGATCATGCATCGCGCCTCGCTTGTCGAGATGGTTGTACCCTATGGCAGCCCGAGCAACGGCCATTTTCGCAAGAATGTGTTCGACATCGGCGAATACGGTATCGGAAAGCTCGCGAACTCGCTGACGCTCGGTTGCGATTGCCTGGGCGCGATCGAGTATCTCGACGTTCATCTCAACACCATGAACGGCGATGTGCTGACGATCGAAAAGGCGATCTGCATCCATGAGGAGGATTCTGGCCTGCTGTGGAAGCATTGGGACTTCCGCACGGACCGCGCCGAAGTGCGACGTGCGCGAAAGCTCGTTGTTTCCTGCATCTGCACCGTCGGCAACTACGAATACGCCCTGTACTGGTATTTTCACATCGACGGCACGATCGAGTTCGAGATGAAGGCGACCGGCATCATCAATACCGCAGCTTGCATCCCGGGCCAGCCTGGCAAATACGCCTGCGAGGTCATGCCCGGCGTGGTCGGTCACATCCACCAGCACATTTTCTGCGCACGCCTCGATGTGGCAATCGATGGCGATCAGAACAGCTTCGTCGAGTGCAATACGATCGCTGAGCCGGAAGGTCCTGACAACCCGTACGGCAATGCGTTCTATGAAGAACAGACCTTGCTCACGACGGAGCGCGCTGCGGCACGCAAGGCCAACGCAGCCAGTCAGCGCTACTGGAAGGTCATCAACCCCAACAAGACCAACTATGCCGGCTCACCCACCGGCTACAAGCTGGACGCGATGAATTGCGTGACACCCTTCGTCAACGCCAATTCGCCCTCCGGGAAGCGTGCCAGCTTCGTCCAGAACCACGTCTGGGTCACGGCGTTTGACACCGAGCAGCGTTACCCCGCGGGCGAATATATGAACCACTCCGACGGCAGCGGCGGTCTGGCCGACTTCATCGCCAACGACCGTCCGATCGACAACACCGATATCGTGCTCTGGCACGTCTTCGGCCTGCACCATCCGGTACGGATCGAAGATTTCCCAGTGCAGCCTTGCGTCACAACGGGCTTCAAGCTGACGCCATCTGGTTTCTTCAATGGCAATCCCTGCATCGACTTGCCTCCGGAGGTCAACACGGCGAGCTGCTGCGCCATGCCGGAACGCACCTGATACTCATTGCACAAGGTGAATATAGCCGTGAAACTCAAGCTTCCCTCGTGGTGACCATCCGCCACAGGGTTTCGACCAGCACGGCATAGCCCTTGTCGAGCGCCTCTGACGCCGTGAATTCACGTGGATTGTGACTGAGCCCACCCCGGCTCGGGACAAATATCAGCGAAGCCGGAATGCGCTTCTGGATCGCTAATGCGTCATGCCCCGTGATGGTCTTCAGTGCCAGGGCCTTGCAGCCGAGATCGCCTGCAACAGCCAAGACCAACTCCACCCCAGCGGGATCGAGCAAGGGCGCCGATCGCCTCTCGTCGGCGGCGATCGAAATTTCGACTCCAATTTCGCGCGAATCGCGTTCGATCCGCTTCAGAAAACGGTCGCTGATGGCGAAGACCACAGCTTCGTCCTCATGCCGAATCTCGAACCAGACCCGAACGCGGCCTGCGACCACGTTCGGCGAATTCGGGTAAACGCTGATGCGCGCTGCCGAGGCATGTGCACCAGCATTTTCGCGCGCGACCTCGACGTAGAGGGCTTCGATCGCGCGGGCTGATGCACGCAAGGCATCGCGGCGCAGTGCCATCGGCATCGGGCCGGTATGAGAATAATCCCCCTCGAACACGACCGATATCTTGCGGGTCATCCAGGCGCCGGAAACCGCGGCAATGTCCCCCGCCGCTTGCTCCAGGCGATCGCCCTGCTCCACGTGAAGCTCCACATAGCGCACAGGGCGGTGCTCCAGCGGCGTGATGCCGCAATAGCCGATCCCGACCAGCGCATCGCCCAAAGTGACGCCGTCGCCATCGGCGCAGGCATGCGCATCCTGCAAGCTCAAGCCGCCGGCGAAAACCGAACTGCCGGTCAGGCTCGGCTGGAACCGGGCCCCCTCCTCATTGGTCCAGTTCGCGACAGCCAGGTTGCGCCGTGCGGCGCCAGGATTGGCTAGGCAGCGATCCCTGATCGCTTCAACCGCAAGAAGCCCCGCCAGCACGCCATAGGCACCATCGTATCGGCCACCTGTCGGCTGGGAATCGAGGTGGGAGCCTGTGATTACTATCTCGTCCGTCGCGGGTTCAAGAACCGCGACGCCGAACATGTTGCCGATCGCATCGATCCTCGGGACAAAGCCCCGATTGCCGATCTCTCGCAGGAATAGATCTCGCGCCTCCTTATCGAGGGCCGTCGCCGCAAGCCTGCAGACACCGCCATCCTCCGTCGCACCGATGGCCGCAAAACTTGCAATGAGATCGTGCAGCAGCGCGGTCATGTTCGCTCCAGATAGACCATCAAGTTCTTCAATCCCGTCTGGCGAAGTTGCCTTTATGCCGACCCTTTAAGCCAGAGGGATCGCGCCCAACTCCTCGTCGCAAGCGGCGATGAATATGTCGGCGTGGTCCTTGCCGAAACATAGCGGCGGGCGAATCTTGAGCGTGCTGCCTAAGGAGCCGGCGGCGCCAATCAGAATGCCGCGCCGGCGGAGGCGGTTGATCAGCTGGCTTGCGAGCTCCGGGGCCGGCTCCTTGGTTTCGCGATCGCGCACGAGCTCGAGCCCAATGAACAGTCCCGCGCCGCGTACATCGCCGATCTCGATGTGGCGATTGCCGATCTCACGCAGTCCATCCAGAAGATGGCGGCCGACCTCCCGCGCATTCTGCATCAGGCCCTCCTCCTCGATCACGTCGAGCACGGCAAGCCCTGCCGCAGCGGCCACCGGATTGCCGCCGAACGTGTTGAAGTACTTCACCTCTTCAGCGAAGCGATCGAGCAGCGGTGCCCTCATGGCGACGCCTCCCATCGGAAAACCATTGCCCATGGGCTTCCCCATCGTCACGATGTCGGGGTCGATGCCGTGTCGCATGAAGCCCCACATCGCCGCACCCGTGCGCCCGAATCCGGGCTGCACTTCGTCGGCGATGAACAACCCCTGGCGCTCGTGGACGAGCTTCACAGTCGGTGCCAGAAAACCAGCGGGGTCGGCATAGACGCCGTCGCTTGAAAAAATCGTGTCCACCAGCAGCCCGGCAAACCCGACACCCGCTTGCTCGAGGTCGTCGATTGCAGCTGCAACGCCGTCGGCGAAGCTCTTGCCGGGATCTCCGACGGGATTACGGAACGTCTCGGGCGCGGGCACGACCCGCACATGGGGCGGCAATGGCTGGCCGGGACGTGAGGACGGCGACACGTCAGTCACGGCCGTGGTGTTGCCATGATAGGCCGTCTCCGTGACGATGAAGCCAGCCCGGCCGGTTGCAACCTTCGCGATCCGCAGCGCGAGATCATTGGCTTCGCTGCCGGTGCACGTCAGCACCAAATGATCGATCTCAGGTGGAAACGTCGCCAGCAGACGTTCCGCATAGGCATCGACGACATTGTTGAGATAGCGCGTGTGGGTGTTAAGCGCGCCAACCTGACGGCGGATGGCCTCGACGACGCGCGGATGCGAATGCCCGACCGAGGGCACGTTGTTATAGAGATCGAGATAGCGGCGGCCCTCGACGTCGAACATGTAGACGCCTTCCGCGCGCTCCATCCGAATCGGCTCCTGGTAGAACAGGACCGAGGCTTTGCCGAAAGACCGCAGGCGTCGTTGCACCGCCTCCCCGAGCTCGGTGTCCATCGAGAACACACGGCTCTGGTCAAAGGCGTTCAACGCCAGAATCTCTCTTTCCTTCCGCATCGGCCACCTCGTCTGCCCCGCGCCTGCGCAAGCCAAAGCGGTCGCTGCAGCGATCATGCCGCAGCTATTCCACGACCAACGTGAAGAAATGTGCAAATTCCCACAACAGCAAAGCGGATCAGAGGCAAAAGACATCGGAATGTCAGACACACAGTCGCGGGCAAGCCTGGATGATCCATAAATTTCAACGATTTGCCTACAACGAAACGGCTGCTTGCAAAGATAGCGAGCAGTCGACTGCACAATATTTGAGGGACTTGCCACAAACTTGGTGTGGCCTCCCAACCTACGTTGAGAAAGGATCGCTGACGCCGACGATCGGATCCGTCCTGGGTCGGTGAGGACAGCTGAATGACGAGCGAGCGGTTACAATCCAGCGACGTCCCACAGGCCGACAAGCGGTCGCGAAAGGCCGATGGCGATCGCCTCACGAAGATCGCGCGGCACAAACACATCATCTCGCAACTCACCGCCGCGCCCACCCTGCGGGCCTCCGAGATTGCGGCCGTGCTTGGCGTCTCCGGCGAAACCATACGCCGCGACCTCGTGGAGCTTCAGGAGCAGAAGCTCATCAACCGCACCTATGGTGGTGCTTCCCGCCCCTTTGCGCTCGAACCCGCCCTCACCGATCGCAAGGCGCTCATGATCGCCGAACGCGAAGCGATAGCCGCCGTAATCGCCGACCTGGTTCTGCCGAACGAAGTCCTGATGCTCGCTGCCGGCGCCACGACGTTCCATATCGCCAGACGTTTGGCTACGCGGGCCCGCGACATCACGGTCATCACGCACGACTATGCTATTGCGGGCGCGCTCGCGGTGAATTCATCCATCCGGGTGCTCTGCTGCCCCGGCCGCTATCACCCGACCGAGGGCTACGTATTCGGCACCCAGACCATCGCCAACATCAACAGCTACGAAGCCAACCGCGCCATCGTGAGCGCGACCGGCATCAGCGCCCGGGGCGCCAACGATGCAGACGATGAGGCCGGCGCCATCTATGGCGCGATGTTGAAGCGCGCCGCGGAAGCGATCCTCGTCGCCGATCACAGCAAGTTCGACCAGCGCGCCCTGACCGTGTTTGCGCATTGGACCGAGATCGACCGTCTGGTTACCGATCGGCAACCGGAAGGATCTCTGGCAACTGCACTCCGTGAGGCTGGAACGGAGTTGATCGTTGCCCAACCCTGAGAAAGACCGAACCATGGCACGCCTCACATCTCTTGCTGTCCGCGAGGAGCATACCGGCCTCGATGGTGATGGGGAGAAGGCTCTCGCGTCGCATCAGCGAACCAGCATCGGACGCCTGAATCTCGAACTCATTGCGCCGGACCAGGCTTTCGCCCGCAATTGGGAGCGCACTGCCAACGTCCACGATGCATCCTACGTGCTCGTGTTGCCCTTGGCGGGATGTGTGGCATTCAGCCAGGACGGCCGTGTTGGCATTGGCCGACCTGGCGAATACGTCCTGCTCAGCGAACTCGCCTCCTACGAATTGTCGTCGGACAAGACCGCACGCTTTCTGGTGCTGAGGATCCCGGCTGCGGAGTTGCGCGGGCGTCTGGTCTCGATCGAGGATCACATCAGCCGGCGCTTTAAGCCAAACGAACAGATGACCCGCCTTCTGGCCGGAATGATCGGAGGCGTGGCCGAGTTATTCATCGAGTCTCCTCCGCCCAATCCACAGGCCCTTGCAACTGAAATCGTGGGCTTCGTGGCGCTGACGATCGGATCGGAAGACCGGGGTGCCGCAACCGACGTTCGCAACGCACGCTATCATCTGCGTCGCCGGATCGTCGACTTCATCGAAAGCCATCTCAGCGACCCGTCGCTGTCGCCGAAGAAAATTGCTGCCAGTAGCCGCATCTCGCTGAGCTATCTCTACAGTCTGTTCAACGACAACGAGACGACAGTCAGCCAGTTCGTCCAGACCAAGCGGCTGCAGCGGGCCTACGAAATCCTGGTCGCCGATCCGAAAGGACACCGGACCGTGTCCGAGGTCGCCTACGAAGTCGGCTTCAAGAACGTATCGCACTTCTCGCGCTGTTTCAGCCGTCATTTCAAGGTCGCACCGCGTGACGCTCGCCAGCCACCGGCGGCCGCGCAGCAGGCGGGCACAAGCATGCGCCCTGCGCAGACGAAAGGTTTCCCATCTCCTCGGATGGCCTCTTCACGCAAAGCCTTTGACTCCCCGTATTGGGATGTCCGCAAGCAACAGCTTCACGAGACGGTTTAGAGCCCGTCTTCCCGAGGCCAGGCGCTGCGCTCCCGATGCGCGACGTGCTTTCTGCTGGAGCAAGGCAGTGGACGACATTCAAGACAGAATATCCGGGAGCGAACTCGCTTCGTTCTTCCATGAACTTGCCAATGCGGCTGGCCGGATCGCGTTGACACACTTCCGTTCCAGCGTCGATTTCGTACGCAAGCAGGATCTGACGCCGGTGACGATCGCCGATCGCGCGATCGAAGTGGAGTTGCGGCGCTCGATCGGCTCGCGTTTCCCGGATCACGGCATCGTCGGCGAAGAAATGGGCTCAATCTTGGGCGATCGCTACACCTGGTATATCGATCCTATCGACGGAACAAAGAGCTTCATCTCGGGAATGCCGCTGTTCGGCACACTTGTCGCGCTCGCCGACGAGCGCGAGGGCTCGGTTGTCGCCGGCATGATCGACATGCCCGCACTCGCCGAACGGTGGTACGGCACGCCACGCGGCGCCACTTTCAACGGCCAGCCGGCCAAGGTCAGCCGTACGGCGAGGCTGGAAGACGCACAGATCTACACATCGTCGCCGGACTTCTTTACGCCAGAGGATTGGGCCCGCTACGATGTCCTGAGCAAGAAAGCCATGTTCCGCCGATTTGGCGGTGACTGCTACCAGTATGGTCTGTTGGCATCCGGCCACTGCGATCTCGTCGTCGAGACGTCGCTCAAATCATTCGACTTCATGGCATTGATCCCCGTGATCGAGGGCGCCGGCGGAATCATCCGCGATTGGGATGGGCGACCGCTCACACCCGATTCCGACGGCCGCGTGATCGCTGCGGCGAACGAGAGCCTTCTGAAACAGGCCTTAGCCGTCTTGAAGCAATAGCGAAAAGCCTGCCGTGCCGATCGGCGCGGCTCACACGAGCCGCAACCAGCTGTCCCAGCGCGGGTCATACATCACGTCGTGGGCGCGCATGTATTTCCAGACACCGTACTTCTGGTAGTCGAAATCCCAGCTATTGAGCTTGCGGTTGACGACCGCCCACGAGGCCCACTTCATGTCCGCGAGCGCGCGGTTGAGAATAACGCGCGCGATCATCTGCGGACGAACCTCGCCCAGATATTGCTCGATGAGACCTTCCGTCAGCTTCTCGTCAAAGAACATTTCGGCAAACAGCACGCCGAGCTCATAGCTGCGCTCGTTGTTGGAGGCAAATTCGTAGTCGATCAGCTTCATTGGCCTCGGCGCGCCGGCCTCCGACGAAATGAGGAAATTCCCCGGCATCGGGTCGTTGAAGCACGGCACGAGGTCGAGCCCGGACGCCAGGAAGGCCGACTTGGCCTGATTGTAGCGGTGCATCAGCCAAGGCATGTCCTGCGGGAAATGCGCCCCCAGTTCCCTGCCCTGCTCGATGTGTTCCTCGATCATGTCGAAGATCGTCTTGGTCTGGCCGAGCTTGGGGCCGCCATGCAGACGGCGATAGAGATCGAGAACGTCCGACTGGATGGCGGCATCGCCGAAATCCGCATTGGTACAGGCGCGATAACCCTCCAGAAATTCGCTGATCTCCAGCCCGTCCGCCGCGTCAAAGAAGATGACCTCCGGCCCGACACCCATGGCATGGGCATTGCGCGCGGCCTCGTTGGCGGTGACGCGATCGATGAACGTGTCCGAGCCCTCGCCCGGCACCTTGACGAAATAGCGGCGCGCGTCGCCGGAGATCTCGACAAGCCAGTTCTGGTTCGACAAGCCGCCGACCAGCGGCGCATAGGCGCCCTGCTTGCCGCGCCATTGCGGGACGCGGGCGATTGCGGCTTCGACGTTGCGTTCGTGAACCGTGGTCGCCTCGCCAACTTGTCTGCGAACAGTCATGCGATCCTCCGAAGCATCTCGCCAAAGCGGGGCTCCCGAACCACCATGCGGCAACGCACGAAGCGCCAACTGGCAAATTTGTAGAACTCGAGTGTATTGCGTGCGGACTTGGCAGCGAGCAGCGCGCCGATCAGTCCCCAGCGCAGATCATCCGCCACGCCATAGATGCGCGCCCGGTTGAATGGACCTTCTTCGAACGCGCCAGTGTTTCGAATGAAGGCGTCGCGCGCCTCGGGCTCCTGCGCGAAGGCCTCGACCAGGAAGCTGCCGAAGTCCTCCAGCGGATCGGCCGTCGTCGCGCGATCCCAGTCGATCAGGCGGACCTCGCCGGCATCGCTGATCAGGATATTCGAGACGTTGCCGTCACCATGGATCGGTACCGGAGTGATATCAAGCTTCCCGAAGGCATCCGCCGCAAAGCGCAGCTCCTTGACCATCCATTCGGCATCCGAAGGCAATTGGGCGTTTGCGTCTGTCGCGGCGGCATAGAATTGCTCGATTTCGTCGAAGACGCTTTTGCGGCGCGACAGCGCTTGTCCAGTCTGGAACAGACGCCGGGCCGCAATGACGGCGTCGACAATTTTCGGCTCCAGCATCCGCTCGAGGGTTCCGACCCGCCAGCCCTGGTTGAGATCCTCCATCACCAGCAGGCCCGCATCCGAATCGGCCATGAGCACCTTTGGGCCGATGCCGAGATCGGATGCACGCTGCGCCGCCTCGAAGGCGCACGCCACGTCGATATAGAGCTCCGCATCGCGATCCATGGCCTTGATAAAGATGCTTTCACCACCGCCCTTCCGGGTGGCGCGCCAGGGAAAGCCGTCGACACCGCGCCAGCTCGGCGAAGCCAGGATCGGGATCGCGGGTTCGATCACGATGTCTCCGGCCCCCCATCCAGGGAGCCCGGCAATGAAATTCCGGATGGTGGCCAGTTCCGTTCCAGATTGACTCATGGCGACTTCTGATCTCTTGCGCTTGCCGTTCGGCCGACCTTCATGTCCGCCAAATTTGATCAAGCCAGATTTTGATCAGGCAGATTTTGATCAAGACAGATGCAAAAGGGATGCCTCGCGCTCCACCAAATCATGCCGTTAGAGCGGCGGCCCTACCCCAACGCAGGCTATGTTCGCTATCCGGGACACTGATCCGGGACGCTACACATTGAGGCCACTATGTCTGCTGCAGAACCGATCGGGATGAGCCTTGCCGAATTGACCGATGCTTATGCCTCGCGCGCGCTATCGCCGGTGGAGGTGCTGCGGGCCACAATCAGCCATTCCGAGAACGTCAATGGCGCGATCAACGCCCTGTTCAGCTTTCGTCCTGAGCAGGCCATGGCCAGCGCCCGGCAATCGGAGGCGCGATGGAAGGCGGGAGCTGCGCTGGGTCCGCTCGATGGCGTTCCGATGACCGTCAAGGACAGCGTCGCCATGGCCGGCTGGCCCTATTTTCACGGTATCGGCGCCAACCGCGCCTTGCCGCCCTCGAACTACGATTCACCCCCGGCGATCGCATTGCGCGAGGCCGGCGCGGTGGTCTTTGCGAAAACCACGATGCCGGATTGCGGCCTGATGGCATCCGGCATCAGTTCGCTGCACGGCATCACCCGCAACCCCTGGGGACTTGCCTGGAACACCGGCGGATCGTCGGCCGGCGCCGGCGCGTCGGTCGCGGCCGGCGCCGGATATGTCTCCGTCGGCACGGATATCGCGGGCTCCGTCCGCCTACCGGCCGCTCCATTGCGGCCTCGCCGGACTCAAGCCTACCCACGGACGTGTGCCGCATCTGCCGGCCGATACCATGCGCATGGCCGGCCCGATGGGCCGCAGCGTCGACGATATCGCCCGCCTGCTGACCGTGCTGACGCGGCAGGACGAGCGCGACACCTGGAGCCTTCCGGCCGACGGCGTGCGCTATCACGAGCGCCTCGATCGCGACGTGAAGGGATTGAAGGTCGGCGTCCTCACCGACATGGGCTTTGGCATGAAGCCCGAGGCGGTCGTGCGCGAGACCGTCGAGGCGGCCGGACAGCTGCTGGCCGGCGCTGGCGCCAGCGTCGAGCCGTTCATCTCGCCGCTCGATCATGACGCCTACGAGGCCATCGACCTGTTTCTGCAGGTCCGCGGCTATCTCGAATACATTTCCCTGCCCCCACACGGCGACACGCCAGACGATATCAACCCCTACGTTCGCGCGTGGTCGCTGGGCGGAGCGAAGCACTCAGGCCCCGACCTCTACCGCGCCTTGGGCCGGATCGCCAAGATGAAGGCTGCGCTGCTGGGGGCCTTCGAAGGCTGGGACTATGTCATCTCACCGGTCATGCCTGTCGTGAACTTTCCGGCGGAGGAGCCGGGCGTCTCCCGCGAGATGCCGCTCGAGCACACGCTGTTCACGGCCATGTTCAACCAGACCTGCCAGCCCGCCTCCACGGTCAATATGGCGTTCGATTCCCGGCATCTGCCGATCGGCGTGCAGGTCATCGGTCATCGCTTCGATGATCTTGGCGTGCTCCAGGTCACCAAGGCGCTGGAGGATATGCGTCCCGTCAAGATGGACTGGCCGTTCAAACCGCGGCCCTGAGGCTGGTCCGATCTGAGTTTCCATGGCCGGCAACAAAAACATCGAAAACAACCCCATGCACAGTAGAAATGTCAACGCATCCTACGGATTTTACGAAATGGATTTGACGCGTCGGGCAAAACACTGGTAGAGTGCCATCATCACGCTTTGCGAATACGGTTGGCCGAAAGTTCACCCCTGCCCTTGCGGCGAGCAAGTGGTGCGATGACCATAGGCTGCTGGGAGGTCACACGATGGCGCGACGAACGGAGCATCCAAAAGATGCCATTCGGCACGCAGCGGTCATTTACCGCCGACGCCACGCGGCCTGTTCGGCAGCATCGGCCGTATGGCGGTCCATTCATGATCGACGAGTTCGTGGCGTATATCCGAGGTGACTGTTTCAGGGCTTGAATCGCGACGCCTGCATCGCCTTCAACTCGTAATGGTGCGCGGCGGAGTCTCTAGTGCTCTGAGTTTATAACCGCTTTCCGTGCGATAACGGACATGGCGAGACTTGCTTCCGGTTCGCTTCGGTCGCGAATGACCCAATGCAGAAGTGCGGGACCCCTCTGTTGGCGCTTTCGCTCTTCCGTGGAATCCATCTAATCTTCCGAAAAGCTTGGGCGGGGGCATTCATGGGCGGAATTGCGGCACCTCAATTTATCGTTTTTGCTTGTGACGAGTCTGGTGCGAAGGGCTACGCTGACCGCGATGAACAGTCGCCCGGTGAAGTCGGCGTATTCGCAGGCATTATGGTGCCGGGCGAACTTTTGGCCGGCGCACAGTCTCAATTTGATGCCATCGCCAAGAAGTATGAAACGAGCGCTGGCAAGGTTCACATCACCGATCTTGCACCTGAGCAACAAGGACAGCTGCGTAAGGAATTTTTTGATTTGATCGAGCAGCTACGTCTGCCTTGCTTTTTCGAAGCGACGTACGTTGCCGGCTTCCATGCTTATTTTCTACGCGTGCAGGCTATGATCGAGGAGGCTAGGGCGCAGCGCCGCTCGTCTCTCAAATTGAGCGGAAACGCGCCGCAGCCTGAGAGCCTCCACGAGCAGCTATTTTTTGGTCTCTATTCCAAGCTACTTGCCTTCTGCATGGAACGGGGAAGGACGCTTCTACATATCGAAGTGCGCACCGATCAAGTTGACAAGTCTATCTTCAAGAACTTTCAAGAATTGGCAAAAAGTCTGTTGAACTACGGCGCGACGATCCAAACGGTGACCGGATTCGATCCAGTCAGCAAGAAGGTAATAAAGGGAACAGTCGCCACAGGGCAACATCGCCTACTCAACAGCTGCCGATTACAATTGCTCAGCTCGACTTGAAATCGATCACGTCGCTCGATGGTTTGGTACTCGCCGCCGACGTGCTAGCAAACAGCGTCGCATATCACTATCGAACGCGCAGGCGAACAGAGCGCTATCGACGCTTGAATAAGCCCGAAGCGCTCGAGGATCATCCTCTGTTTATGTCTCTCGATACATACCGGAATTGGGATCCCTTAGATGTTTCCGATACGCTGTACGCTCATCCCTGCAACCCAGACAGCATTCGGCTACTGTCACTCTGGCCAAAACTGTTGCAGCATGTCAGGTGTGCATATCGGGAGCTGCGGCTGGTTCTTTTCGGACGCCTTTAATGGGGTAAAACTCGTTAAGGTGAAGAAATTCGGAGTACCGGCTTCTGGCCCTTGGCATACCCTTGGCTCTTCGGGCGCACCACCGACGTTCTGGAGGCCACCTCTTTCATGGTTTGATCACCCGGACACAGAGGTCCGATGATGTGGGTATGGGTTACTGATAAGCTCCGGTGCGGCTGGCAATTCTTAGTGTCGCTATTTCGGAAAAAGTCGATGACGGAGTTGCAATTCGAGGACATTGAGACGACGCACCACCACGAGGAAAGGTTGCGCGAGGAGAGCATGGCATTGGTGCGCGCTGCCCCAGAAATGGCACGACGACTGGAAATGATACAAAAACTTATGTCGCTGATTTTTGTCTACACTATCGACTACAAATCTCAGTCCGAGGACGAGATTACAATGCAGATGCTGGGCGTGCGGCTGTTCAATGCGGCCTCATCCGGTATCAAGCTTGCCCTCTCCGGCTACTACCAGACGGCATTTCATCAAGCGCGCGACATCCTAGAGGTTGGCTATCTCATGGACTATTTCCGCACGTCACCGGCTGAGCGGGGCGTGTGGAAGAAAGCAGACAGAAAAGAGCGCAGGGACAAATTCGATCCCGTAAAGATCAGGATTGCGCTCGATGCGCGAGACGGCGACACGACGAAGAAGCGGGCGGAGGAATACAACAAGCTTTCCGAACTGGCGTCTCATGCAAATTACGGCGGCTTCCGCTTGACGAGCCGAGGCCAATTCGCAGAGTTGGGGCCGTTCATCGATAGAAAATTTCTGATCGCGTGGCTGGAGGAAATGGTCCTGCGGCTCGGTCCTACGGCCGTTATGTATGCCAACCAATTTCCCAATGCAGATCCGCAACTCATCCACTTCTTCCAGGAGGTCGGGACAGAGCTTGTGCAGGGTTATATGCGCAAACCTCATTCGGAGGGCGCCTAGAGGAGCCCAAATGCGACACTTAGAAGCTTGGCTTGGCGTTCTCGCAGGCGCTAGCTTCTGGTCCACTGCGTCGTTTCGCTGCTACGTAACAATAACTCAGCTATCGGGGCATAGCGGACACTGACAAGCTGTCCGTCCAGTCGGTTGGAATACACGCCCTGCCTCTAGGCCGCCGCCTGCGCCCGATCGCCATCGAGAAGATGGCAGGCGGCAAGGCGCCCGGGTGAATGCTCGACGAGCCTTGGCGTCTCCACCCGGCAACGGCCGAAGGCCTTCGGGCAGCGCGAGGCGAAGCTGCAGCCGGCCGGGATGTCGATCGGGCTGGGCGGCTCGCCCTCCAGCAGGAAGTCGGAGGGATCAAACGGCTTCTGCTCCAGCGTCGGGGCGGCCGACAACAACGCCTTTGTATAGGGATGCTGCGGATCGAAGAACAGATGGTGGTTGTCGGCAATCTCGACCATCTCGCCGAGATACATCACCGCGATCCGCGTGCACACCTTCCGCACCATGGCGAGATCGTGCGAGATGAAGACGTAGGTGAGGTCGTTCTTTTCCTGCAATTTCGAGAACAGCTCGATCAGCCTGCCCTGCTCGCGCTGGTCCAGCGCCGACAGGGTCTCGTCGAGGATCAGGAGCTTGGGATCGAGAATCAGGGCTCGTGCGATCGAAATGCGCTGGCGCTCGCCGGTCGAGAGCGCGTTCGGCAACTGATCGTACAGTTCGGCGGCAAGACCGACTTCGGCCATCGCCGCGATCACCCGCTTCCGCAAATCGGCGCGCGGGATCCGGCCCCGGATCAGGAGACTTTCCTCGATCATGCGGCCGACCGTGGTGCGCGGCGGCAAGGCATTGTAGGGATCCTGCAGGAGAAGCTGGAACTCGTTGCGCTTGCGGATCAGGTCGCGCGATGACAGCGCGCCGAGCGAAGTCCCGTTCAAGACGATGCTGCCGCTGTCGGGCGTCTCCAGCCAGGCCAGCAGGCGGGTCAGGGTCGACTTGCCGCAGCCGGACTCGCCGACGATGCCGAAATTCTCGCGCGGCATGATGTCGAGCGTCACGCCGCGCACGGCTTGCACGCTGCTGTAGGTGTTGAATGTGCCGCGCTTGCGGGCACGATAGGTGCGATGGACATTCTCCACCTTCATCAACGGGATCTCGCCTTGAGCCTGCCGGCGGGCCAGCGGTCCCTCCGCCGTCTCCCACATCCGCGGCACGCTCGCGATGGCCTTGCGCGTGTAGTCGGATTGCGGTGCAGCCAGCAGTTCGGCGAAGGCCTGTTGCTCGACGAATCGGCCCTGGTACAGCACGGCCGTCCGGTCGCCGAACTGACCGAGAGTCGGCAAGGAGGAGGACAGATAGATCGTCGCCATCTTGTGCCGCGTGCAGAGGTCGTGGAGCAAGGCCACGATCTGCGCGGCGATGGTGACGTCCAGCGGCTGGGTCACGTTGTCGGCGATGAGCACGGCGGGTTCGGCGCAAATGGCGTCGACGATCATCGCCCGCTGCATCATGCCGCCGGAGAATTTCGACGGGTAGTCCCAGTAGCGCTCCTTCGGCGAAGGAATTCGGACCTCGCCGAGAAGCTGCATGACCCGGTCCCGGCATTCCCGGCCATTCCATTCAGGCCTGACGCTGTGCAGCTTCTCCGCGATCTGGACGCCGACCGGCACGGTCGGATCGAGCGAGCTCTGCGGCTTGGAGCCGATATAGGCGATGTCACGCCCGATCCGGACCTCCCGCGCCCCGGCGCCGAGGATGTCATGACCGGCGAAGGCGACCCGACCGGCGCGATAGTCCAGGCTCTCCGGCAACCAGTTCGCCAGCGCGCGGCTGAGTACCGTTTTGCCCGCGCCGCTCTCGCCATAGATGCCGAAAATCTCCGACGTGCTGAGGCGGAAGCTGATGTGATCGAGGATCGGAGCCGCACCCGGTGTCGTGGCACCGACCGTGAGATCGTCTATCTGGAGAATGAGCGAGAGATCCATCTCAGAGACCTCCATAGATGCGATTGCGCGCCTTTTCCAGCGCCGAACCCATGAGGTTGATCGAGGTGAGCGCGACGGCGAGGAAGATGCCCGGGATCGTTCCGATCCACCAGGCATTGAGCAGATATTTACGGGAATCGGCGATGATGCTGCCAAAGCTCGGAGTCGGCGGCTGAATGCCGAGCCCGAGGAAGCCCAGGATCGCCTCGAAGATCATCATGCGGGCGACATCGAGCACCGCGACGAACGCGATCGGCGGCAGGATGTTGGGCGCCGCGAACAGCAGCAGGATACGCCAGTCCCCGGCCCCAAGCACGCGCAAGCCGCGGACATATTCCTTGCCGCGTTCGGCGACCGCGGCACTGCGGGCCACGCGCGCGTAGAGCGGCCAGCCGGACAGCGCCAGCACGATGATGATGGTCGGGACCGTCGGCCGCGACACGCCGAGAATGGTGATCGCCAGGATGATCATCGGAATCGAGAGCTGGGCGTCGGTGATCCGCATGATGACGGTGTCCCACCACTTGCCCTTGAAGCCCGCGAACAGGCCGAGGCCACAGCCGATGACGAAGATCAGGATCACGGTGACGACGCCAACCAGCAGCGAATAGCGCAAGCCTATCAGGCTACGCATCAGGATGTCGCGGCCGAGTTGATCGGTGCCGAGCACGTGATCCCAGGTCCATTTGTCACCGAGGTAGACCGGCGCCAGGAATTTGTCCTTCACCACCATTTTGGTGGCGCTGACCGAGGACACTTCGGGATAGATCGCGGACGCGAGCAGCAGCGCAAGGAAGACGAAGAAGCCAATCTTGAAGCTCGACATGCCCCATGCCGCAGCCAGGATCCGCCGGTTGACGGACCGGATGCGGGCCAGTCGGGGTTCCAGCTCCGCTGCAATGACCGTGGTGGCCGTCATGGTCAAATCTCCACGCGAGGATCGATCAGATAGGCGACCAGATCCACGATGATATTGATGAAGACGAACACCGCGCTGGTCGTGATGGCGATGCCCTGGATCACCGGGAAATCGCGCCCGACGACGGACACGACGGTCAGATTGCCGAGGCCCGGATAATCGAAGATGTATTCGATCACCAGCACTCCGCCGATCAGGCTCGAGAGCTGGATGCCGAGCAAATTGACCAGCGGCACCGCGGCATTACGCAGCGCATGGGAATAGACGATGCGGCGGCGCGACAGGCCGCGAACCCGGGCTTCGTCAATGAACGGTGCCTGCATCACCTCGCCGAGTGACGTCGTCAGCGTCCTGATGATGAAGGGAGCGATCTCCACCGCCAGCACCAGGGCCGGCAGAATGACATAGGAGAAGCCCTGGTAACCGAGCGCCGGAAGCAGCTTCAGCTTGATCGACAGAAACAGGATCAGAACGATCGCGAGCCAGAAATTCGGAATCGACACGAACAGCGACTGCATGCCGAACGCCAGTGCGTTCTGCCAGCCGTGCTGATGCAGGCCGCCGGCTATTCCGACCGGAAACGAGATCAGCAGCGCGAACAACAAGGCCATGCCGCCCAATTGCAGCGTGAACGGCAAGCGTTCGAGAATGAGGTCGGTCACCAGTGCCATGTCCGACTTGGTCGGATCGACATATTGCCCGCCTGCCGCAATCATGCCGCTACGCGGCCGAAGATAGGATTGCCCGAGGTCACCCCGGAGCAGGCCGCGCATATAGCGGCCGTATTGAACGATGATGGGATCGCGCAGCCCCATCTTGGTCGCCACCTGCTCGACCACATCGGGCGGCGCCATGCCGCCGACGATCAAACGGACGGGATCGCCTGGCACCACGCGCAGCAGCGTAAAGATGATCAACGAGGTGATGACGACGATCAGGAGGCCCTGCGCGATCCGCTTGACCAGGAATTCCAGGATCAACATCGGGAAGAGCTACCCTTGCATTCGTCGGAAATTCCGGCTGGCCGGGTCGTCCGACCTGCACCCGACCCGAGAAACCGATAGGTCGGACAGATCCGACCTACATCGGACCTAAGAAAGCCGGCAGGTCGGACAAGCCCGACCTGCCGGAGCAATCATCATGCCAGTGTGGCTTTGGTCATGTCCTGCATGCCATTCGGATAGATGTAGAGGCCGTCGAGCTTCTTGCTGTAGGCGTGGATGAAGACCGACGTGAACAGCGCGAGTGCCGGCGCCTTCCTGGCGATGGTCGGCAGCGTCTCGGTCTGGAGGATCTTCTTGCGTTCTTCGATGGAGGTCGCGTTCCGCTCCTTGTCGAGCACCGCGTCAATGTCCTTGTCGACGATTCCGGTGATACGCTTGGACGAGGAATGGAAGTGGGTGCGCAGCACCAGATCGGGCTCGGGCGAACCCGTGCACCAGCCGCAGTCGATCATGTTGCCTTCGCCGCCGCCGGGCTTGTCATAAAGCAGATTGCCCCAAGCCGCGACCTCAAGCGTCTGAAGATTGACCTTGAAGCCCTGTTCCTGAAGCATGCCGGTGATCAGCTCGGCATATTCCTTGGTCTTCGGATAGAACCCGACAGACGTGTAATAGGTGAGTTCGGGAAGGCCCTGGCCCTTCGGGAAGCCGGCTTCCGCCAACAGCTTCTGGGCCTTTGCCGGATCGAACTCCGGATATTCGGCAACCTCCGTATAGCCGAACTTCACTGGCGAGATGTGCGCCTTGGAATAGGTTCCGGAGACGCCGAGAATTTCAAGGATCTGCTTGCGGTCGATCGAATGGCACGCCGCGAGACGGACGCGGGGATCGTCGAACGGCTTCTTGGAGCAGCGGAAGAATAGATACTTGTTCTCGACCGACACCGCCTTGTGAATGTTGAAGCGCGCATCCTTGGAAATCGTCTCGACCTGCTCCTGCTCCAGCCGTTCGATGATATCCGCCGAGCCATTCAGCAACGATAGCGTCCGGGTCGTGGTGTCGCCGACGAAATGATATTCGACGCCGGGAATCTTCGGCGCGCCGAGGAAGAAGTCGGAGTTGGCGGCGAGAACGGTCGTGTCGCCCTTCTGCTCGACATATTTGTACGGCCCAGTGCCGTTCATGCGAGCCGACAGCTGCGCCTTGTTGGCAATGTCCTTGGCGGACATGATCGGCAAGAACGAGGAGAGATAATAGTAGAGCGCCGCCGGATAGCCGTGCGCCTTGGTGTTGATGCGGCAGGTGAAATCGTCGACGACGTCGACGGTGACGAGTCCCGGATACCATTGCGCCGGCCGGTCGGGCAGACAGCCATATTCATAAGTCGCCTTGACGTCGGCTGCCGTAAACGGCGTGCCGTCATGAAACTTGACGCCCTTCCGCAGCTTCACTTCCATCGTTGAGGCATCGATGGGCGTCATCGACTCAGCCAGCTCGAAGATCAACTCATCCGGCTTGTCCGGCTTCATCGGCGCCCGCGTCAAATAGCCGAACACGAACCCTTCGACGATGAGCTGACCAAGATTGGTGTGCGTGGTCGGATCCCAATTGCCGCTCAACGCCTCCGCACCGAGAAATCGCAGCGCCTTGCCTTCGGCGGCAAAAGCCGAGTTCATCAGAAAATCGGGATTGACCCGTCCGAAGCCCAACGCTGCGGCACCGGCAAGCCCACCTAACATCACGTCTCTGCGGTTGATCATGTCCTATCCCTCGATGATTTTGGCAACGCTGAAACTGCTGCCGAGGGCGCGGGGCACTCAGCCGTTTCGATCGTCTCGCGCAACTTGCCGTAACTTGCAAAGCGTAGACCAAAGGCCGCGCTTGCCCGATTCCTGTTGCTCCACAATTCCGTTGCTGACACTCCCGGGGGCGAACATTGCGCACGGTGTCTCCCGATCACCTGGAGCCTACCGCCCAACTCCGAGGCAGAAGCGCCTTTCCACTGTGCAGGACAGCAATGATGGACGCTCGGAACAGCGGTTGGGAGACGGCAAACCTATAATTTCCGCGTTTGAAATGAGCGGAATCCAGGCCTTGAAAATACTAGCCTTGAAAACACAGGAGTTCCCGACCATTCGCGGCATCATCTCGGACCTCGACGGCGTCGCCTATCGAGGCGACACCGCGATCCCAAGTTCGGTAACAGCGTTTCGCACCTGGCATGAGCAGGGCATGCCGTATGCGTTCGTCACCAACAATTCGACGAAATCCGCCGCGCAGTTTGCAGCAAAGCTGGCAGGCATCGGCATTCCGGCAGAGCCGGAGCAGGTCTTCAACACCATCTCGGCGGCAACCGCCCTGCTCGCAAGGCGCTGGCCGCGAGGCACTTCGGTCTATGCGATCGGCGAACAGCCGTTGTTCGCGGCCATCGAGGCTGCCGGCTACGATCTGGCCGCCGCGGATCCGGAGGTCGTGGTGCTCGGCTTCGATTCGACGCTCGACTACGCCAAGCTGCGAACCGCGATCCGCGCCGCCCTGGCGGGAGCGACGATCATTGCGACCAATCCCGATGTCCTCACGCCCGTGCACGATGGATATGACCCTTGCGTCGGCGTGCTGACCGCAGCGGTGATCGCTGCCGTACCAAGCGTGACGCCAATCGTCGTCGGCAAGCCACATCCGTTCCTGATCGAGCAGGCGCTCGAATATCTCGGAACGGCAAAGCACGAAACGATCATGATCGGCGACCAGCTCGCCACAGACATCGCGGCCGGCAACGCTGCGGGCCTGCGCTCCATCCTGCTCGCCAGCGACGTGCCGTTCAATTCAGCGACAGATGTTATCCCCCATCGCGTCATATCGACTCTTCTCGATCTCTTCGACGCGACTCCCGGGTCGGCCGGCCCACTCTCGTGATGACACCCTCAGGTTCGGTTGCGTCGGGCCGGCACGTGCACGTCTCGAGTCGCGCGCGCAAGATATTCACATAAGGCCAGCTCTGTCCCTGCCCCACATTGCCGTGGCCTCGACAGACAATCTGCTACGTCTGCGCGGCGCCAGCGGGTCGATTTGAGCGACCAGAGGTGATGATGCCCGGACTCGTCACGAAGGAACGCGCTCCAGGCTCTAGGCCACCTCAATCAGGCCCGGCGCATTCACGCCCGCCGCGGCGATCCGCACCTGCACGTCCTTGGGTTTGGCCAGATATGGAGCCGACGTCACCAGGACATCGGCGCCGGCCCGCGCATAAGCTGCGGCATTGCCGGCGTTGACGCCGCCGGCGGCGGCGATGATGGGCCGGGTGCTTCGATAGGCCATCGCCGCGATCCGTTGCACCAGCGCCGCGATGTCGTCAGGCGTGAATTTCTCGGCCTGGATCACGTCGAAGCCGGCGACCGCCGCAGCCAACGCGCCTTCCTTCGTCGTCACCTCGACGACAATTCTCTTCTCCGGCGCCGAAACGCGCAAGCGCTCGACCACCTGGAACAGGGGCACGTCGCCGAGAAAGGCCCGATGCTCTGGAAACACCAGCACCGTTTCCGAGAGCCCAAGACGATGCATGACCGCGCCGCCCGCCTTCACCGCAGCCGCAGCGAAGCGCTTGGTGCCGGGGATGTTCTTGCGCGTGCAGGCGACCGCGATACGCGGCGAAACGGCGCGGGCCGCATCGACGATGGCGCGGCTCTCGGTCGCCACGCCCGACCATATCTCGATCAGGGTCTGCGCCACCTTCCAGCCTCGCAGCAACGCCGCGGCCGGACCGCGGGCTTCAAGGATCGGCGCGCCCTGCCCAAGCGCGGCGCCCGATGAGGCCAACAACTCCACGCTGCCGCCGGCGAGCTCGATGATGGCGGCCGCATCCTCGGCGAGCGCCAGCACCATGGGTGCGCGCGCCGAAAAGCGCATGACACCGGAGGCGGCGCCGATCCCCAACGCTTCGGTGGTGAGATCGCCATGAGGGACATCGTCCTCCAGTAAGCGTTCCAGCTCGGCGCGCGATGCAACGGTGACCATGTGACGCTCCAATCTCCGCAACCATGTCCACTTGCGGACGTGTTTTGTCGGGAAGCCGACAAGGCCTATCGGCCTCTGCGCCGCCGCCGGCGAAAAGCACCTGGCTTTTCGGTCGTTCTAGCAAGGCCCGCACCAGATTTGCGCGGGCACACCCGGCACGCCGATTGCTGAGATGATTCTTGCCGGCACGACCCCGGCAATTCGGCTGCGCTCGGAGCGTTCAACGGACAACGGAGTTTCTCGGTGAAGTTCATCCGCTCGCTCGGCATCGGCATCGGCCTGATCTTCATCGCCTCCGGTGCAGCATCTCGCTGGGCCGGGCATCCGATCGCGCGATCGGTAGTATAGCGCCGCCTGCACCAGAGCGGCCTAACCATTGCTCAACTCATGATACAGGCGTACCAAGCGAAGCAAGGACCACAGCCATGCCTATTGATTTCGCAGAGATCGACCCGAACCGCGTTGCGGCCATTCTCTACCGACCGCAAGACGACCTTGACGCTTTGCTCGCCGACTTCGCGCAAGACCTGGTGCGGACGGGTGAGCGCATCGGCGGTATCGTCCAGCGCAACATCAAGGACGGAGGCGGCTGCCAGGTCGGCATGCAGGCGATCGACCTCATGACCGGCCGCGAGATCTCGATCTGCCAGCCGCTCGGCAGCGGTGCCATGGCGTGCAAACTGGATGCCGCAGGTCTTGCCGACGCGTCCGTCGCGGTCGCAAGCGCGATCACGCAGGATGTCGACCTGATCGTGATCAACAAGTTCTCCAAGCAGGAAGCCGCCGGACAAGGGCTGCGCGACGAGCTCGCCGACGCCATCGCCGCCGGTATTCCCGTGCTGACCGCCGTGCCCGAAAAATGTCTGGAGGCCTGGATCAGCTTTACCGGCGGGATCGGCACGACGCTGCTCTGCGAGCGTCAGGTCATCGAAGCATGGTGGCAGGACCTTTCTTCGCGCATGAAGCGCATGCGCGAAGATGAGGCTGCGGACTCGCCCGCCGACCCGTCGACTATTTACCGATCATCACATCCGACGACTTGATCACGGCCGAAACAGTGTCGCCCACTTTCAGGGCGAGATCATCGACCGCTTCGTTGGTGATGGCCGAAAACACCACAAGACCCGGCGCGAGTTCGACCTTCACGTGCGCAGTCGTCGTGCCTTTGGTCACGGCGACGACGCGACCCGGCAAAATATTGCGTGCACTGAGCTTCATTTGCTATTCGTCTTCTTGCGACGGCGTCTGTCTCCGTCGTGCAATGTTTTGTATGCAAGATCGTGGCCTTCGCGAGTCGGCTTTCAATCGTCACAATTCCGACGATTGGCAGCGGGCCCGGATGGCATATCGCTTGCTTGCGAACACTACGATCGAATCCCAAAAGGTTGAAAAGTTATGCTTGGAATTGGAAGTCAACTACCGTCGTTCGAAGTCGTCGGCGTGAAGCCCGGATTTGAAGTTCAGGAAGAGAAGGGTGAGAGCGCGTTCGAGACGCTGACCGAAAAGAGCTTTCCAGGAAAATGGAAGATCGTGTTCTTCTATCCGAAGGATTTCACTTTCGTTTGCCCGACCGAGATCGCCGAATTTGCTCGTCTCGCGAAAGATTTCGAGGATCGCGATGCCGTCGTGCTCGGCGGATCGACCGACAACGAGTTCTGCAAGCTGGCCTGGCGGCGCGACCACAAGGATCTGCGCAAGCTGCCGATCTGGCAGTTCGCCGACACCAGGGGATCGCTGGTCGACGGTCTCGGCGTCCGTTCGCCGGATGGCGTTGCCTATCGCTACACATTCGTGGTCGATCCCGACAACACGATCCAGCATGTCTATGCCACCAACCTCAATGTCGGCCGCAGCCCCAAGGATACGTTGCGCGTGCTCGACGCGCTACAGACCGACGAACTCTGCCCCTGCAACCGCGAGGTCGGCGGCGAGACGCTGAAGGTCGCCTGACAGCAGCCATGTCGATTGATCAACTGAAGGACATGGTCCCGGACTTCGCCAAGGACGTGAGGCTCAATCTTTCGTCCATGGTGGCCGACGAGAGCCTGGGCGAGCAAACCAGATATGGCTTGTTCCTCGCGGCCGCGGTCGCGACGCGCAATCCAGCGGTGATTGCCGGGTTCCAAGCGCTCGCGGCCGACAGGCTGACGCCGGCCGCGGTCGCTGCAGCGAAGGCCGCGGCATCGGTCATGGCGATGAACAACATCTACTACCGTTTCGTCCACCTTGCCTCGAACAAGGAATACGGAGCCATGCCGGCACGGCTGCGCATGAACGTGATCGGCAACCCCGGCGTCGACAAGGCCGATTTCGAGCTTTGGTCGCTCGCCGTGTCCGCCATCAATGGCTGCGGCGCCTGCATTGATGCGCACGAGAAGGTCTTGCAGGAGGCCGGCATCGCGGCCGGTACGATCCAGACCGCGGTGCGCTTTGCCGCGATCATCCAGTCGGTTGCGGTCGCCATCGAGGCCGGCGGAGCTGCCGTCCTGACGGCCGCGGAATAGGCCAAGCGACATCCGGACGCCGCCGGCCTCACCGGCGGCGTCCGGATATTCAGCCGAACTTGAACAGCACGCCGTAGCCGCCGCGCGGATAGCTCCACTCGATGTCGCCGCTCTCCTCGCAGATCACCCGGCAGGTGCCGCATTCGACGCAGCCATCGACGGTGACCTCGACCTGCCCCTTGTCGTTGAGCTCATAGCAGCGCGCCGGGCAGGCCTTGAGCATGGTGAGCAGCTGCGGCGACGGTGTCGCGTGCGGTCGCACCTTGATGTGGGCGCGGCCGGCATCGACCAGATAGCGGTTATAGAACAGCTTGTCCTCGACGCGTACGGATGGTTCGATCGACATGATTTTGGTCTCCATCGTTTGTCGCTATGTCGGCTCTCAGCGCCAGGCGCGGGCCAGGCGGAAGGCGTCGCCGAACAACCCGGTCCAGGATCGCGCCTTGATGAAGGATCTCAGCGTCACCTTCTCCTTCTCGATCTTGGGCGTGCCATCGACGCGAAGGAAGTTCTGCATCGCCTTGGAGACGAGTTCCGGATAGGTCAGGAAGAAGTTCTGCGACTGGGTATGCATCAGCGCCGGCATATCCTTGTACTTCTTCAAGTCCTTCATGACGAAGGACTCGTCCAGCATCTTCTTGTAGAGCGCCAGATTGTGCGCCGTCATCGGATCGCGCCGCGACTTGATCTGGAAGATCGCCTCGGCCGCGATCCGGCCGGAGGTCATCGCAAGGTTCGAACCCTCGCGATGAATGGCATTGTTGAGCTGCGCGGCGTCGCCGACCACGACCCAGCCCTCGCCATAGAGCTGCGGAATCGCATTGAAGCCGCCCTCCGGGATCAGGTGGGCGGAATATTCCTTCACCTCCGAGCCTTCGATCAGCGGCGCCACCGACGGGTGCCGCTTGAAGCGATCGAGCAGGCCGTAGGGCGTCTCGCCAGTGCGCTGGAAGTCAGCGACCAGGCAGCCGATGCCGAGCGAGATGCACTCCTGGTTGGCGTAGATGAAGCCCATGCCGGTCATGCCGCGCGAAATGGTGCCGGCGGCCTCGATGACGACGCCTTCGTCGCCGCGAAGGTTGAAGCGCGCCTCAATGGTCTCGCGCGGCAGAAAGTGCATCTCCTTCACCGCGAGCGCCACCTTGTCCGGCTTCGGCCGGTCGCGCAGGCCGGCGCGCGTTCCGAGCAGGCCGTTGACGCCCTCCGCCAGCACGACCACGTCGGCGTGGATCTCGCCGTCAGCGCGATCGGTGCGTACGCCGATCACCTTGCCATAGGCGTCCTGCGCAAGCTCGGTCACCGTGGTCTCGCACAACACCGTCGCGCCGGCTTCGCGGACCCTCGAGGAGAACCATTTGTCGAACTGGGCACGGATGATGGTGTAGCGGTTCGGCTTCTCCTCGTTGAAGTCGTCCGAGCGATAGTGCAATCCGGTGTGCGAGCGGTCGTCCATCATCCAGAAGCGCTGCTCGACCAGATGCCGCTCGAGTGGCGCATCCTCGCGGAAATCCGGGATCAGCTTCTCCAGCATGTCAGCGTAGAGGATGGCGCCTTGCACGTTCTTGGATCCCGAGTATTCTCCGCGCTCGAGCTGCAGAACTTTCAGGCCGCGCTGCGCCAGAGTGAGCGTCGCCGCATTGCCGGCCATCCCGGCCCCGACGACGATGGCGTCGAATTTCTCCTCGATCATGGCGGTCCTCTCCCTAACTTGCGATGCGGTCGCGCGAATGCGGCGACAGCCGCGCGCGGAACGCGGCGGTCAAAGCCGGTAACAGCCTGATGGCGTCGGTGACGATGCCCACATGGGCGAATTCGAAGATCGGCGCGTTTTTGTCGGTGTTGATGGCGACGATGAGGTCGGCGCCCTCGACGCCGACGCGATGCTGGATTGCGCCGGAGATGCCGGCGGCAATATAGAGCTTGGGCCGGATGGTCTTGCCGGTCTGGCCGATCTGCCGGTCGGAGGTGACCCAGCCCTTCTGCACCAGCGGCCGCGAGCAGCCATATTCGGCGCCGATCACGGTCGCGAGCTGGCGCACCAACTGGAAATTCTCCGGCGACCCGAGCCCGAGGCCGCCGGCGACGACCACGTCGGCGTAGGCGAGATTGGACTTGGCGGAGTCGCGATCCGGCAGAAACGACAGCACTTTCGTGACGATATCGTCCTCGACGAGGCCGAGCGGACGGCTGACGATGCGGCCGGTGTCGCGCACCACGCGCTCCGGCATCGGCATCACGCGGGGACGGACTGTCGCCATCTGCGGCCGGTAGTTCAGTGTATAGATCGTGCAGAGCAGCGAGCCGCCGAAGGTCGGCCGCGTTGCTGCCAGCGAGCCGTCCGCATCGACGTCGAGCTCGGTACAATCGGCGGTGAGGCCGGTAAGCAACGTGGTCGCCACCGAGCCCGCCAGATCGCGGCCGAGCGTCGTGGCACCGAGCAGCAGGATCTCCGGCTTGTAGGTGTTGACGACGTCGGTTAGCGCCTTCGTGTAGGATTCGTTGCGATAATCGGCCAGCAGATTGTCTGCGACCATATAGACGAGGTCGGCACCGTAACAGAAGGATTCGGCCGCAGCCTGTTGCGTCGCCTCGCCATCCGGACCGATCACGACAGCGGCGAGATCGACCTTGAGCTTGTCGGCAAGCTTACGGCCGGCCCCCATCAACTCCCAGGAGACCGGATGCACGACGCCGCGCTCCTGCTCGATGAAGACCCAGACATGCTTGTAGGCCTTGAAATGCTCGGGCAGCTCCTTCTTGGTGGAAGCGCGGCCACCGGCGGCCTGAGCGGGAGTTTTCGGTGCGGTGCTCATAGTCGGTACTCCCTTCGCATCAAAATCCACGCGCCAGCGTGGCGAGTTCGGTCTCCAGCGCCGGCTGGCGCTTGAAGATCGCCTCGATCAACGCTTCGGCCGGTTGCTCGCCGACCTCGATCAGATTCGCCTTTTCGCTGCGCGCGGCCGGTGCAAACACCCGCTTGACGATCGTCGGCGATCCCCTGAGTCCGCATTTCGAGATGTCCTCGACGCCTGCATCCTGGGCGCTCCATTTCACGATCGGCGCGCGTGCCGCGCGGAGTGCATCGGCCATGGCGCCACGCCGAATCTGATTGGTCGCTTCCAGCATGGTGACCAGACACGGCAGCCGGGTACGCAAGATCTGCACGCCGCCTTCGGAGCGACGCTCCGCGTCGATCGTACGCGCCTCAAGATCAAGCGCGCTGATCTTCGCGACATAGGTCAGCTGCAACAGGCCGAGCCGCTTGGCGATGCCAGGACCGACCTGGGCCGTGTCACCATCGATCGTCTGCTTGCCGGTGAAGACCAGATCCGGCGGTCCGAACTCGGTCGAAATCTTCCGGATCGCGGTGGCAAGTGCGTAGGTCGTGGCCAGCGTATCGGCACCCGCGAAGAAGCGATCGGTCAGCAGCACGGCGCGATCGGCGCCAAAGGTCAGCGCTTTGCGCAGCGAGTCTTCGGCGGATGGAGGGCCCATGGTCAGAACGGTGACCTCGCCGCCGAACTTGTCGCGCAGCTCGAGCGCCGCTTCGAGCGCAAACAGATCATAGGGGTTGATGATGGTCGGCACCCCTGGCGCATGACGGTGTTGGTCACGGGATGCACGCGAATCTGCGCGGAATCGGGAACCTGCTTGATGCAGACGACGATGTGCATGCGCTTCTCCAAAGCTTGGCCAGATAGAGGACAGCAAGTGTCGTACCAACTGCCGCGACGAAGAAAATCGATCAGGAGTCCAATGGCTTGCGGTGGCGCGGGGACGAGTTTCCCTTCGGGTGGGCACGACACTCGACACACGCGTCGGAAATCCGACAGGCCTCGACAGACATGATTGCCCCGAGGCAGGCGTCCCAGGGCGCACGCAAGCCCGCCCGCGGATCATTCGCGGCTCCGCTGCACGGCCAGAGTACGTTCACTTCAATGTGCCGAGCTGCACCAATGTCGGCGTCGGCTTCGCCTGCGGCGCAACAGCATCCTTCAGGACCTTGAAGACCCGCTGGTCGATCGGCGTCGATGCGACAAAATCCGCATAGGCCCGCTCAAGTACTGCCGTGCATCGCTTGACAACGACATCGTCCGCAGCGCCGGTAAAATCCTCGCCAGCGAGGTATTGGCCCATCCGCCGCAGGATATGCAGCCGCGCCACGTTGACTATCTTCGCGTCGTAGTCGACGCCAAGCAGCGCGAAGAACTCCTCCGCAGAAGACGCGCCATTCAGTTTCGCCAGAATTCCGTCAGCCATTGCAGGTCTCCATCAGGCTCGTGGTGCCGCCACAATCGGACATCGACACGGCGGGATCATCGGCCCGGCCCGGTACGCCGGCCTCACGCAGGCGCTTCTGCATGTGGGTGAGCCGCGCTTCCAGGAATTCGACGCGATCAAGTAGCACCTCGATCGCATCGCCGACGGGGTCGGGCATCAGATGATGATCGAGATCGATCCGTCCGACCACGCGGCGGTGGCTCAATTGCGGCCGCACCACGCGCGCGGGGATGCCGACCACGGTGACGTCGGGCGGCGTGCTCTCGATCACCACCGAATTGGCGCCGACGCGAGAGCCCGCCCCGACCGTGATCGGCCCGAGAATCTTGGCTCCGGCCCCGACGATGACGCGGTCCTCCAGCGTCGGATGACGCTTGCCCGGCGACCAAGACGTACCGCCCAGCGTGACGCCATGATAGAGCGTGACATCGTCGCCGACCTCGGCGGTTTCGCCAATGACGACACCTGCGCCATGGTCAATGAAGAAGCGGTGACCGATCCTGGCGCCAGGGTGAATGTCGACATTGCTGAGGAAACGTCCGAGCCAGGACAGCAGCCGTGCCGGAAAGCGCCAGCCGCTGTTCCACAGCCCATGGGCGATCCGATACCAGATCACCGCGTGGATCCCGGGATAGGTCAGGAGCGTCTCGACCTGGCCGCGCGCGGCAGGATCGCGCTGACGGACACAGGCGATATCCTCGCGGATCAACGCGAGCAAGGACGGTCCAGCCGGCCTCGCATCGTCCGGATCGGCCATTGGAATGTCGACGACACAGGCCATGATAACCTCACGCACAGTTGAGGAGCGAGCGCTCGTGCACTTCGCGCCAGATCGCAGTCACCGTTTCGCGCGCAACCGCGCCCTTGTGTTCGACCGCATGCTTGCGAACCCGGGCAAGAATGGTCCTGGCCTCCTCCGCACTGACTGCAAGCTGCAGTTCCGAGAGCAACGACGTGATCGCCGCCAATCCCGAGTGCTTGCCGATGACGATACGGTTGGCGCGGCCGAGCAAGCCGGGATCGAGCGCCTGATAGGTACGCTGGTCCTTCAACAGGCCATCGACGTGAATGCCCGACTCGTGCGTGAAAACGTGCTCACCGACGATCGCCTTGTTGAGCGGAATCGCACGGGCGGCCGCGGCGGCAACCACCGCGGCGACATTCTCCAGTTCCGACAGCACCACGCCGGTGTCGTGGCCGTAGAGTTGCTTGAGCGCGACCGCGACCTCCTCCAGAGGCGCATTGCCGGCCCGCTCGCCAAGCCCGATCACGGTCACGGAGGCATGGGTGGCGCCGGCCTTGATTGCCGCGAGCGTGTTGGCGGTCGCAAGCCCCAGGTCGTCATGGCCGTGGAACTCGAGTTCGAGATCGGTGGTTGCGCGGAGCGCTTTCATGAGCGCGAAGGATGCGTCGGGATCGAGCACGCTCAACGTGTCGGCGATACGAAATCGGCGCGCACCGGCGGCCTTGGCGGTTGCGATCAGCTCGACCAGAAAATCGACGTCGGCACGCGATGAATCCTCGCCGCCGACGGCAACGTCGAGCCCCTTGTCACGGGCGTAGCCGACCACCCGCCTCACCTGCTCCAGAGCCGCAGCCCGTCCGCCACTGAGTTTGGCGGCAATCTGCACGTCGGAGGACGGGATCGACACATTGACCATGGAGACCCCCGCCGCGATCGCCGCGTCGACGTCCGCCGGCCGCATCCGGCACCAGGCAATCGCCGTCACCGGCAAGCCCGCCTCCACAATGGCGCGGATCGCGGTCACCTCCTCGTGCCCCATGGCCGGGGTCCCGGCCTCGATTTCGACAACGCCTGCCCGCGCCAGCGCACGCGCGATCGATACCTTTTCCCCGTGGTGAAGGCTACGCCGGGCGCCTGCTCGCCGTCGCGCAACGTCGTGTCGTTGAGAACGATGGGGCGGGACAATACCTTGTCCGACAGTGTCGTTACATCGGCGAACGCCATCAGCGGGCTCCGTATCAAATTCTTCCGCTGTTCCTCAGCAACCTGCGTGCCACCACCGACGGCAGCCACAGATGCTTGAAATCAAAGATATTTTCGGCTGATCTGGCTTTGTCGCAAAGGCGACAAGGTTGCGAAGACGACGCGTCAGATGTCCGATGGCTTGCGGCAGATGTGAATGATGATGTCGAGCCGGGATATCTCGTGGCCCGGCAAGGCTTCCGGCATCTGCGCCACAATCAGCCGTTCCGGAACATCAATCAGGACATCCTCGCCCACCAGATAGAAATGCGGATGCACGCTGGTATTGGTGTCGAAGAAGGATCTCGATCCGTCCGGACCGATCCGGCGCAGCAGGCCCGCCTGCGTGAACTGATTCAGCGTGTTGTAGACGGTCGCCAGCGAGAGCTGGATGTTGGCCTCGACCGCCTCGCCATAGAGCATCTCGGCGGTGACATGGCGATCGCCCCGGGCAAACAGCAATTCGCCCAGCATCACGCGCTGGCGCGTCGGCCGCAGGCCTGCATCCCGCAACAGCCGTGCACAACCGGGCCCATCGGCATCAAGCCGCCCGCATCCCGCTTCGGCCTCCGCGTCAACAAGGAACTCCTGATATTTTTCGCCAGGAAACAGGTCCATGTGAGCTTGCCTCAGGGCTGCCGATCGCCGGCCGGATCGACATGATCGTCGGCGCCGCGCAAATATTCCCGGCGGCGCTCGGCCATGCGGCTCTCGCCGCTCTCCTCACCGAAGCAGAGATCGAAATCGCTGCATTGCGTGCAGATGGGCGTCGTGCACATCACGAAGCCGTCGTCCTCGCACAGCATGCGATAGAAGAAGCGCTTCCAGCGCATGTTCCGGGTATTGCGCGCCGCCAGAGGCGCGAAGTGCCGGGTCAGCAGACGGGACAATTCCGGGCGCTCGCGCAATCCGAGATCTTCCCACAGATGGTTCGGCTCCATGGCGCGACGTGCCACCATCGCCGCGAGCCAGCGGCTTATCTCGCCGTCGGTTGACCGCTGCGTGAGCAAGAGATCGCGCACCATGACCGTCTCGTCGTCGCCGTCCCGATCGGACCTGGCATCCCAGGCGAATGCTCTCACCCCGGCCGACGGGAAACATTGAGCCAGCAGTTCATTGAGTTCCCGCTCGGCGAGTCCCGCCCGCTCGGCGATCTGGCCGCCATCCATCACCGAAGCAGCCAGGATGGACGCCAGTACGTGGCGATCGAAATCGTCGTTGTCGCGGATATCGGCATCCGCCGGATCAAGTCCGGTCAGCAGGCGGTAGAAGGCTCTTCCGGCGTGCGTCTCGCCGGCATCTGCCGGCGCGAACGGAATTGACGACACGTCGATCCGGCTCGCTTGTGCTGCAATCACGGAAGGCTCCGCTGCTGTCGTTGTGAAGCCGATGCCGGCCTCCCCGGTCGGGAGGCCGGCACGAGGGATCAGGCCGACATGGCGGCAAGCTCGGCGGCGGTCTTGCCGACGACGGACTCGTCGACCGCCTTCATGATGCCGTGCTCCATCAACATGTCCTCAAGCTCATCCATCGTGATCGGCGTCGGGATGATGCCCTTGCCGCCGTTGTTGTGGATCTTGTGCGCGAGCTTGCGATAGTGCTCGGCCTGCTGGGACTCCGGCGCGTATTCCAGCACCGTCATGCGGCGCAGCTCCGCGTGCTGCACGATGTTGTCGCGCGGCACGAAGTAGATCAGCTGGGTGCCGAGCTTCTTCGCCAGCGCTTCCGCAAGTTCCAGCTCCTTGTCGGTCTGCCGTTCGTTGCAGACCAGGCCGCCGAGACGCACGCCGCCCGAATTCGCATATTTCAGAATGCCCTTGGAGATGTTGTTGGCGGCATACATCGCCATCATCTCGCCGGACATCACGATGTAGATTTCCTGCGCCTTGTTCTCGCGGATCGGCATCGCGAAGCCGCCGCATACGACGTCGCCGAGAACGTCGTAGGACACGTAGTCGATGTCCTCATAGGCGCCGTTCTCTTCCAGGAAGTTGATCGAGGTGATGACGCCACGGCCGGCGCAGCCGACACCGGGTTCCGGACCGCCGGACTCGACGCAACGGATGTCGCGGTAGCCGACCTTCATGACGTCCTCGATTTCGAGGTCCTCGACGCTGCCGGCATTTGCCGCCAGGCTCAGGATCGTATCCTGCGCCTTGGCATGCAGGATCAGGCGGGTCGAATCCGCCTTGGGATCGCAGCCGACGATCAGGATCCGGTGGCCCATCTCCGCCAGCGCGGCCAGCGTGTTCTGCGATGTCGTCGACTTGCCGATACCACCCTTACCGTAAAACGCGATTTGTCTCAGTGAAGACATGTTGCTCTCCATCAACCGATTGCCAATGATTTCGCACGATGCTCGCGCGAGATTGTTTCTCTCTCAGAAACGTGGGCACACGGGGCTCGGGAAGGAGAACATCGCTCGCCATCGGCGTCGGCGTGCTCTCAGCCCTCACTCGTTGTTGCGGCATCCAAATAGCAACTGGCGTGCCATTCCCGGCACGCGCACTAAGCGACTGATCGTGCTTGAAGAATAATTCGCAGCCGGCAGCGACAGAAGCTGTGTCGAACCCTACAGAGGTAGTGCCACTGTCGGAAACCGGACAAGCCTTCGAGCCGAAACGAGCCTGTTTGACGGCCTTTTTCGTGACCGGAAAGCGGAACGGAAATTGCTAACTCTCTTCGTCAGATGCGATTTGAGGAGAGCGACAGATGCAGATCGGAGTCGAGACAGCCAAAGCCGTGGACCAACGACGCGTGTTCGTGGTCGACGAGGACGAGATCACCCGCGCGGCCCTGCAATTCATGCTGCACGACGAGATCGAAACCCATGAGTTGACCAGCCCGGAAGAGGCCTATGCAAAGGGCGTCGACTGGCTCAAGCCCGACGTCGTCCTGCTCGGCGTCTCATTCCTTAGGAGCCGCGGGCCCGGCTTGATCGGGGAGCTCATCGCAAAATTCCCTGGCGTCCGCATCCTTGTCGTCACTGACAGGTCGAACGAGGCGACCGCGGTCGACGCTATGAAAGCCGGCGCGCATGGCGCGGTGGTCAAGCCCCTGACACTCGAGGGCGTGCGGCAGAAGGTCGACACCATTCTCGGCCGCGGTGGGGCCGCGCCGCTGATCCAGCTTTCCGTGATGAAATAGGCGCACGCCATGGCGACCGTCCTGTTCTACCAAAAGCCGGGTTGCGGCACGAATGCACGACAGATCCGCGCGCTCGAAGCCGCGGGTCATCAGGTTGTCGCCAAGAGCCTCCTCACCGAGCCCTGGACCGCGCCGGATCTGATGACCTTCTTCGGAGATACGCCCGTGGCATCCTGGTTCAACCCAGCCGCGCCACGGGTGAAGTCTGGCGAGGTCGATCCCGCCACGATCGATGCCACAGGCGCGCTCGCGCTGATGATCGACGAACCGCTGCTGATCCGACGGCCTCTAGTCGACGCCGATGGCGCGCGATGCGCCGGCTTCGACCCCGAGCCGGTGCTGTCGCTGCTTGGTGCCGGCTCACGCGACGATCTCCAGGGCTGCACACGACCTGAGGCCGCGCCGCGTTGCCCGGATCCCCTCACCGCGACTTAGCTTCGCGCCAACACCATCACGAGGCGATCGACGCGCTTGCCCTGCTTGAGATGGGACTCGACGATCTCGTCGACGTCCTCCGGCGTGGCTGGGCGATACCAGACGCCATCGGGATAGATCACTATCAGCGGACCGGCGGCGCAGAAGCCGAGACAGCCGGACGCGGTGAAACCGATATCCGTCAGCCGCTGCGCCTCGATCGCCTTGCCGAACCGCTCCCACAAAGCGGCACCGCCGACTGCGCCGCAGCTGCCGCGAGGATGGCCGGGTGGGCGCTGGGTATGGCAGGCAAAGACGTGATGCCGGTAGAGTTGCGGGAGCTGGAACTCCTCCTCGTTCAGCTTGTCGCTCATACCCCCGCCACCGCGATACCCTTGTCGTTCAGCAGCGCGGTGAGCTCACCGGCATTGAACATCTCGCGGACGATGTCGCAGCCGCCGAGAAACTCGCCCTTGACGTAGAGTTGCGGAATCGTCGGCCAGTTCGAGAACGCCTTGATGCCATCGCGGATCTCCGGATCGGCCAGCACGTTGACGCCGGCAAAGGGCACGCCAAGACCACTGAGGATCTGCACCACGGCTCCCGAAAAGCCGCATTGCGGGGCCGCCGGCACGCCCTTCATGAACAGCACGATGTCGTTGCTGGCGATGACGTCCCTGATGCGTTGCTCGGTCGGGTTAGTCATGGACATTTTCTCCTCATGATCATGGATGATTGACAGCCGGACGCGCGCCGTTCACTTCGGTACGTCCGTTTCGAGCGCCAGCGCGTGTAGCGCCTCGCCCATGTTTCCCTTCAACGCGGCGTAGACCATCTGGTGCTGCTGAACGCGACTCTTGCCGGCAAAGGCCTGCGAGACGACGCGCGCGCCGTAGTGATCTCCGTCGCCTGCGAGATCAGTCACGATCACCTTCGCGTCCGGGAACGCCTCGCGGATCAACTGTTCGATGTCTGGTCCGGCCATTGCCATGTCATGAACTCCTGCTCTCGGGCCCTTCCATGCAAGCACCAAACCAATCCGGAGAATGCGTTTTGACGTGATCTCCGGGCGCTGTGGCCCGCATCGTGTTCGACTCCCGACAATCCTGTGCCTATCGCTGTCGCGGACGTGACGGCATCGGGCCGCCTGGCGTTCATCGAGATCATCGCTCATCGTCACGCGCCGAATTCACGTCCGTACGGAAGATTTTCCGCGGCCCGGCTCTTGCTTTGCAACAGCGTGACTTGCCGCCCGATGCCAGGAACTGCACCTGCGTTGCCGTGCAGTGACACCAGAATCGGACGCCCGATATGAACACTCGTGAACCATCGTGATCGCCATGCTCGCTGACACCGACGCCATCAATTTCGGAGAGCTCCCGCCGGAGATCGACGCCCTGCTGCAGCGGGGCGTCATCAGCTACCGCTGCGATCCGATCGAGGCCGATCGCATCTTCCGCCAGGCACTGGACGCCGCCCCGACCGAGCTTGCGGTGTATTTTTGCCTCTACAAGATCCACACCTATCGCGGCTATCTGGACGAGGCCCAGGAAATGGCCGAGCGTGGCCTGCGCGAAGCCGCGCTGCAGGCTGGCTGGGAAGCCGACTGGCGAGGCTGGCAGCCTCAGGATGAGCTGCCGGAAGGGGCCGGACGCTTTGCCCTCTACACACTCAAGGCGCTCGCGTTCATCCATTTGAGGAAGGACAACCGGAGGCAGGCGCACGAATTTCTCCTCGCCTTGCGCAGGCTCGATCCCGCGGGCGCCGTCGGCTGGCCGGTCGTGGCCGCCCTCGCCGATGGATTGCAATGAGGCCGTGATGATGACGTCCGCTATTGCCGACAGAGATGCATTGGTCACCGAGATCGTCGCTGCGCTGCGGACCGTGCATGACCCCGAAATTCCCGTGAACATCTACGATCTCGGGCTGATCTACCGGATCGAGCCGAAGGATGACGGTCAGGTCGACATCGACATGACCTTGACCGCACCCGGCTGCCCCGTCGCCGGCGAGATTCTGAATTGGGTGGAGACGGCGGTCCGCGCCATCGACGGCATCGCCGGGGTCGAGGTGCGGCTGGTGTTCGATCCGCCCTGGGACAGCTCGCGGATGTCCGATGACGTCAAGCTCGAGCTCGGCCTGCTCTAGCGACACGGCCGAAGCACATCAACACGGAGGATGCACATGATCGAACTGACCGCAGGCGACGGAAGCCATTTTTCCGCCTATCGCGCCGATCCGGCGGAGACCCCAAAGGGAGCCGTGGTCGTTCTTCAGGACGTCTTCGGGATCACGCCCGACATCCGGAAGGCCGTGGACACGTTTGCCGCCACGGGCTATGTCGCGATCGCACCATCCTTGTTCGATCGCGTGAAACCGGGGGTAAGCCTCAGCCAGGACGAATCCGGCCGGGCTGACGGCACGGCGATATCGCAACAGATCGGCAAGGACCAGGCGATCTCCGACATTCAGGCTGCGGTGAATGCGGTGAAGGATGCCGGCAAGGTCGCGATCGTCGGCTATTGCTGGGGAGGCGACCTCGCCTACTCCGCCGGCAACAAGATCGACGGCATCGCCTGCGTGATCGGCTATGACGGCAGCGAGATCGTCGCCGACTACCGCGAAAAGCGCAAAGTGCCAACGCTGTTGCATTTCAGCGACAACGATCCGCGGGTTTCGCTGGAGCAGATCACCCAATTCCGCGCCTATCGCCCCGACGTCAGCGCCTTCACCTATCCAGGCGACAGCTATCGCGAGGACGCCGGTGATCAGGCGCTGGCGCGCACCCAGTTCTGGATCTCGCAATATGTCCAAGGCCAGCCGCCCATTCTCCTGAAGAATGCGGGTGCCTATGCGCAGGCAAAGACCGAGAAGAAGAAAAAGAAGAAGGACGACGATCTCGGGCCGCCGTTGGATTGACAGCTCGCCCGTCCGCGACCTGGAAGGAGCACCGCATGCTTCCGACGACCATTCTCATCGACGATGCACCGCGCTGCGTGGTTCGTCCGACCGACAGCAAGGATCTCAATCGCTTCATCCGCAACGGCAAGGCCTTCCTGCTAGCCGAAAGGGCCGACGGCAAGATCACGTACCGCCCCGCCAACGAGTCCGAGCTGGAGCATTGGCGGAACGGCCTCGCCCTGCACGAGGCGTGGGGCGGCTCGGAGGACGATTTCTTCGGCTTGCCACTGCCGGGATGACGGGACACCGGCTCAAGCCGGATGGCCGCCGGCATCATGCGGATTGCCGGCCTGGTTGCGCATCCAGTCGGCGAGACGGGACAACGCCACGTCGAGCTCCTGGCGCGCTGCGCCGTTCGCGACCGTCTCGTCCAGCGCACCACGCATGCAAAGCAGCCAGGCATCGCGCTCCGCGCTTCCGATCGGAAAGCCCATGTGCCGCTGGCGCAACCGCGGATGCCCCTTCTCGACCGAATAGAGCTTCGCGCCGCCGGTCCACTCCGTGAGATAGCGCTTCAGCACCTGCTTGGTGCAGTCCAGGTCGGAGGGATGCATGGCCCGGATACAAGCGGCCTCCGGCAGCTCATCCATTCGCCGATAGAAGCTCTCGACCAGCCGGTCGATGGTGACCGTGCCGCCGATCCGCTCGAACATTGAAACCACGACTGCCGTATCACTCATTGGTGTCCCGCTCCTTGCTACGCCGTGCTTTCTCCCGGCCGCAGGGGTCTCACTCGTCCATGCTGGGCGACAAGACGACCTCTGCCGGCGCGCCCGGCCCTTGCCCTGCAACGAATTCCAGCGCCGCGACGCGCGACAGCCCGCCGCCACTGTCCACCAGGACGACGGCGTCGCCAGGCAGCCTGTTCAATTCCTCGAGCAACTGAGCGACGGTCATGGGGTCATTCCGGATGGATCATGATCTCCATGGTCTCGTCGTGGTCGTCGAACGGATCGCGCGGCTGGTCGTCCTCGACCAGCCGCTCGCCGCACAGGCAGACTTCGCCGTCGACCACCGCAAGCGCGATCGGCTCCAGGCTCTTGCCTTGGCATGGTCCGTCGATACCGAGCCCGCTGTCGATCTCGAAGGTCGCGCCATGGCGGCCGCACTTGAGAAAGGCGCGGTCCGGCGTGAAGAAGTCGCCGCTGCCGATGTTGAGCCACACGCCATCATGCGGGCAGGCATTGACATAGCCGATGTAGTCGTTGTCGTGCGTTCTTATCACGACGATCGGGAACGGGCGGCTCTCGCCTGACGCGTCGATGCGTGACAGGCTGAAGGCCTTCGCGCCGCCGCGTTCGACCGCGTCGGTGGCGCAGATGACGAAGACCTCGATCTCATCGGTGTCCATGCGATTCCCCTTCCGGCCCTAGGCCGCGGCCGGCGTGGCGGCCTCCTTCAGCGCGTTCAGCTCTTCCCGCGTCAACCGAAACACGCCCCGGCCGCCGGCCAGCGCCTGGTAGACATCGCCGGCCTTGTCACTGAGGAAGTTGAACCAGTCCTGCGGCGCGAGGCCGGCCGGCCGTTCGCCGATTTCGACAACGGTGCCGTTCGGCGCGAAACGCGCATGCAGCACAATGCTCTGCGTCTCCATTTTTCCCTCTTCCGCGCTCATAGGCCCGAGCCGAATCCGAGCAACTCGATCCTGATGTCCTCGGTGCCGAGCACGGTGGCCTGGCAGGCGAGCCGCGACTTCGAGCCGATGCCGACGATGGAATCCAGCTTCTCGTTCTCGAGCCGCGCGATTTTCGACAAGCCCTTGCGGCCTTCTTGCACGTAGATGTGGCAGGAGCCGCATTTGGCCTGGCCCTCGCACTTGTGCGGGACCGCAATCTCGGCGCCCAGCAGCGCCGCCAGCAGCGTCGTTCCTTCCGAGACCTCGATGGTCTTGCCTTCCGGCAGCACGGTCAGGGTCGTCATGGTCTTCATCCTCTCTGTTACGTTGGCTTTCAGTTCAATAGATCGCGGCTCCGGCCCCCACGTTGATCGAGGCGTCCTTCATGGTTTCGACGATGAACTCGATCTGGGCATCGGTGAGATGGCTGTGGAACGGCAGCGCGACGGCACGGTCGGCGATCTTTTCGGTAACCAGGAGGTCGCCGCGCCGATAGCCGAGATCGAAATAGTGCCGCTGCAGATGCAGCGGATGGCAGTACGCCGTCGCCTCGACCTGCTCGACCCGAAGATCCTCGGCGATGGCGTCGCGACTGGAGCGGGAGAACCGGGTACCGAGATGCACGACATAGAGCAACCAGTTCACCTCCGTCACGTCAGGGGCGATATAGGGCGGCTTGATGCCCTCGAAGGACTGCACATGCGTTGCGTACAGATTTTCTGTCAGCCGGCGCCGCTCGATGATTTCCTCGATGCGCTCGAGTTGCGCGAGCCCCAGCGCGGCCGCTAGATCGCTGATGCCGGCCTGGTAGGGCGCGGCGGAACTGACCACGACGGAAGAACGCTCGTCCAGCCGATGCGAGCGGTGCCGACGGAGGGTCACGGCAAGGTCGATATCGTCGGTGACGACCATGCCGCCCTCACCGCACGTCAGGAGCGAGGGCTGGGAGAAGTCGAATATGGCGGCATCGCCAAATGTTCCGACCAGTTCGCCCTTGTAGCGTGATCCTATCGCCTCGGTTGAATCCTCGAGCAGCACGAGCTTGTGCCGCGACGCGATATCGCGAAGTTCCGACCAGACCGCTGGATGGCCATTGTTGTTACCCGCAACGATGGCGCGGGTCCTGGGCGAGATACGCTCCTCGACCTTCTGCGGCGCCAATACGCCCGACCAATAGTCGATATCGGCAAACACCGGCCGCGCCCCGGCAAGGCTGATCGCGTGCGCGGTTTCGCGGAACGAATAGGCCGAAGCGATGACCTCGTCGCCAGCGCCGATGCGGCACGCTTTCAGCGCGAGCAGCAGCCCGATCGTACCGTTCGGTACCGCGATTGCGTATTTCCGGCCAAGATAGCCGGCAAAGGCCGTCTCAAACGCTTCCGCAACAGGCCCGGTCGAGAGCCGCGGCGAACGCAGCACCGCGTCCACCGCAGCTATTTCGGCGACCGTGATGTCGGGATCTGACAGCGGGATGAAGGATTCGTTGCCTGTCCCGACCGACTCCGCGCCAATCTCCTCTACCTCATAGGCCAGCGCGGGCTCCGTCATGATGCTGCGTCCCGCTTTGCGAGAACGATGCCGGTCGCACGCTCCGGATCTGCAGTAATCTGCGCACAATGATCAGCACTATCGAGCAGATGCAGGTCGAATTCCCGGAACGAGCGGAACGGCGTCTCCGTCACGTCGGACGCGTCGCAGCGGATCCAGGCGAGATGCGGGTATCTACGCCGCAGCTCCGAATAGGCCTGCGAGCCTGCATCCGACGACGCAAGCATCTGCTCGATCTCTGCCAATTCGCTTGCCATCAAAGCCATCTCGCAAATCCCGCTATTGCCAAAACACGCGTTCGGGATCGGCGTTCAGGACGTCGGTCACCGACCCAAGTCGGGGATGCGACGAGTGCAATTCCCAGACGCCTCTCTTGTGATCCTTGCGGAAGAGCTGCCACATTGCGCTGGCCGCATCGTGGTGCAGCAACGCAACGTCGATGACGCCACCTTCGGTATCGATGTTCCGCGAGCAGCACGGGCTGACGACGAGATAGCCTCCAGTCACCGCGGTGACCTCAGGCGAGACATAACGATAGCGCTGACGTGACTTGATGGCGCGCTCGATCCGCTTGCGATCGAGATCGTTCGGATGCGCGGGTCGTCCGGTATCGAGCTTCCTCAACACAGCGGCGTTCATCGCGCTAATTCCCATGTAGGGGGCTGATCTCTTCCTCGAGGCAGCCGACCACCAGCTTTTCGCCGAACTCAACGAGGTAGATCGGCAGGTTTGCATCCGTATGTCTGCCGACCTGGACGATTTCGCCGGTATCCCCGACTCCGACCAGACGACCATCAGCCGGTGCGTCCGGAAACGATCCGTCGTTCATCAGATCCGTCACCGCCTTGACGCGCTGGCCCCACTGATATTTCGGGAGTCTCGGTTCAGGCATCATGATGCAGCTCCAGGCAGTGGCAGATCCTCGACCTCGTCGCGCGGCGTGACCGGATCGAGCTCCTTGCGTTTCATCCCGACACGGTTGCCGCTCTCGAGGAATTCGACGCCGTAGATGTAGAATTGCTGCAGAAAGGTTCCGATCGAGACGACGTAACCGACCTCGCCCTTCTTCGCGAGGATGTCGCCGATCTCCTTGCCGGCATAAGTGCCGTCGTTGCGGATGGTGCGCTTGGCCCGCACTCTTTCGCCGAAATTGAAGAAGGGCGGCGCCGACAGTTCGACGACGTCGCTGTCACGAACGATGTTGCTCATGCCGAACTCCCTGAGCCTCGCTCCGGCCGCACCGACACCCTGGCGCGTGCAACCTCGCGTACCAGGCTGTCCGGGTCCTCGGCGAGATCGGACAATTCCGACACCGCTGCGCGGCTCGCGACCTCGTACCGGATGCGCCAATCCGAATCGCGGCGCAGCAGCGTCAGGACCTCCGGTGAAAGCCGCTGGGCCACGTCCAGCCGCACCGAGGCGTCGCAATCGTTGATCATGCCGAGCAGCCACCCGTCAGGAATCCGCCGCGCCACCACACGGCGCACCTCGGCCTCCGGGTCGTCGATCATCCGCCCGAGCAGCGGCGGCGCGATCCGGCGCGCGACCACGAGGCGGACGTAGTAGTCCTCGTCGGAAGCCATGGGCAGCAGTTCGTCACCATCCAGAAGCGTTACAACCCGCATCCTCACCTCGCGATGTGGATCCTTCCGCAATCGCAGTGCGTATCGCTTCGGCAACCGTCGGACCGCGTTCCAGCGCACGGTTTCGTCGACATCGGCGAGCAGCGTCGGCAGCAGGAACACATTGGCGAATTTCGCAGCGATCGCGCGCACCTCGAAATGCGGGTGGCCGAGATAACTGTCCGCGAGGCCGGGATTCCAGTTGAAGAAGCGGTCAATCCGGCGGGCATAGCGGTCGTTGACGCAGGCATGCTTCAACCGGCAACGACCGTCGCCACTCATCGCAAGATGGGCGCAGGCGGCACAATCAACTTGTTGCCCCTGCCAGTCTCTGGCTTCATCGATGTCGTCACTCATCGTCCCGCCCCATGCGTTCGAGCACACCGAGGAGAACCTTCGCCCCGATCTTATCGGTGGGATCGAGCTCCAGAAGCTTAGCGACAGCCAGCCGCCCCTCCTCCATGCGTCCGAGCCGCATCTGGAGGTAAGCGTAGCCCTTCAGAGAGAACAGGAAGAACCGCGGCAGGATGCTCTCATAGCGACCGAACTCAGCGTCCGCCGCGCCCACAGTGCGCCAGTCGGCGGCGAAATGGTTCGCCTCGGCCGCTTTCAGCAGGCAACGTTCGACGACGTCGAGCGCCGCAGCGAGGCGTCCCTTGTAAAAATAGAAGCGATAGAGGCCGATCAGCACCGCCGCGTGCCCGGGGGCGATCGCCGCGGCTTCCCGCAGGTGATTTTCGGCAATGTCGTCCAGATGGTAGGACAAGCCGGCCTGCCACAGATGATGCTCGGCCTCGCTGGGCAGCCCGCCGCCAAGCAACGCGCCGGCGAGCAGCGCGTCGCTGATCTCTGATTGCGGGCTGAACGGCGTGTCAGGCATCGGCTGTGGCCTATCGTCCTCAGTGATGTCCGCAGGAGACCTGCTTCGGATCGTGGAACACCAGCCCGGTCTGGGTCGGCGTGTCCGCAAAATCGATGGTCACGCCATCGAGCAACAGCCGGCTCTCCGCGGGCAGGAACAGCTTGACGCCGTCACGTTCGACGACCGCATCGCCCGACAGGGGCGTGGCAAGCACCTTGATATCTGCGGCGAGGCCGGAGCAACCGCCCGGACTGACGGCGAGGCGGAAACCGCTCCCCGCGGGGCCATCCACCCGGAGCATCATGCGCATGAATTTCTGCGCCGCCGGTGTGATCGTGAAGTTCATGTCCTTCCTCCTCTTAGGCGGGCGCCAGATAGCGCGGCAACGAATTGTCGATGACGCAGGTGTTGTCGACCGGACACACCGCCACGCATTGCGGCTCGTCGAAATGGCCGAGGCATTCGGTGCATTTCTTGGGATCGATCACGAACGTCCCGCCCTTCTCGCGGATCGCGACGTTCGGGCATTCCGGCTCGCAGGCCGAGCAGCTCGTGCACTGCGAGGCGATGATCTTGAATGGCATCACGTCCTCCGATGTCAGGCCGCCGAGATCAACGCACCCTGGCGGATCTCGGCATCGCCGCGCTCCACGTGCTCGATCTCCTTGCTATTGACCTTGTCGAGATAGGCCCTGAACCAGGCGATCGCCGACTTCTCGATGAACTCGTGGGCATATTGATCGACCGGCTCGATGCCGGCCTTGGTCAGATCGTCCTTCGGGCAGCCGCCGATCTTGGCCACGAACACCGCGTGGCAGTCGTTGATCGCACGGATGATGGTCTCGAGGCTGTCCTCCTCGCCATAGCCGCCCTGGCAATAGAGATCGACGCGACGATGGCCGACGAACTTGGCCCCTGCGGTGGACAGTTCATAGACCTGGAACTCCTTGGCATGGCCGAAGTGCTCGTTGATCAGGCCGGATCCCTTGGTCGCGACCGCCACCAGCACCTTGATGTCGCTGGAAGTACCGGCGAGCTCCGCCAGCTCTTCCTGCTTCGCGGCCACCTTGGCGACGCGCTCCTCCTCGACCTTGGCCTGGTAGGCCTTGCGGGTGTCTGAGTCGTACTTGACCTCCATCGCCATGATCTTCTCGGTGGTGAACTCGGCGCTACGGTCCTCGCCGAGCAGACCGACCGCATCGGCACGGCACTGGCGGCAATGCCGCATCATGTTCATCTCACCCTCGCAGGAGTCCTGCAGAGCCTTCAACTCCTGAGCGCTGGGGCCGCGCTGGCCGTTCAAGCCGAACACCGTGCCGTGCTCGGGCGCGGAGATCAGCGGCATGATATTGTGCAGGAAGGCGCCGCGCGATTTCACGGCCTTGTTGACCTCGACCAGGTGCTTATCGTTGATCCCCGGGATCATGACCGAGTTGATCTTGCAGAGAATGCCGCGCTCGGTAAGCATCTCGAGGCCCTGGAGTTGGCGATCCGTCAGTATCTTGGCAGCCTCGACGCCGGTGTATCGCTTGTGCTTGTAGAAAATCCACGGATAGATCTGCGCGCCGATCTCGGGATCGACCATGTTGATCGTGATCGTGACGTGGTCGACGTTGTACTTCGCGATGGTGTCGACGTGGTCGGGCAGCATGAGGCCGTTGGTCGACAGGCAGAGCTTGATGTCGGGCGCCGTATTGTAGATCAGCTCGAACGTCTTGAAGGTCTTTTCCGGATTGGCCAGCGGATCGCCGGGACCGGCGATCCCGAGGACGGTCATCTGCGGGATGGTGGAGGCCACCGCCAGTACCTTCTTGGCGGCCTGCTCAGGGGTGAGCTTCTCGCTCACCACGCCCGGGCGCGATTCATTGGCGCAATCGTACTTACGATTGCAATAGTTGCACTGGATGTTGCAGGCCGGCGCGACCGCGACATGCATGCGCGCGTAGTGGTGATGCGCTTCCTCGCTGTAGCAGGGATGGTTCTTCACCTTCTCCCAGATCTCAGTCGGCAGATCGCCCTGCCCCGCGCCCGAGCCACAGCTCGCCTTGCCGCTACCGCCGGTCGTGCCACAGCCCTTGTGGTCGGCAATCGCCTGCATGATCTCGCCGACATCGGCGACGTTGCTGCTCGCTTCGTGTTGCACTGAAACATCCATTGCCGCGTTCTCCGTGATGCCGAATGAGTTTCCCGGGGCCCGACTTCCGAGAAGCAGTCTAAGAGTGGTTCTAGAGAGGTATTAGCAACTCGCATGCCATGGCCTCGGCCGGGCACATTCCGCTATCGCGTCAAAGAGTTAGCGAACGCTCCGGCAAATGTCGGATTGTCAACATCAGCGCGCATCGCGACGATGCATGTTGCAAAGGTGACAGCCGCGGCAACCACGACAGCGCGCAATGATGATCAACGCAAAAAACCGCGCGAGCATTGCCCGCGCGGCTCCGTCGGATCGAGATGGATGATGTCACCCCGCGAGCACGATCTCGATAGCGCGCGCGAGCGGGATCGCGAGCGGCGTCAGGCCCTGATTGACGAGGAAGCGGAGCTCGTTCTTCGACAGCGCGTCCGGCTCGACGACGGCATAGTGACTCTCGGCCGAGCGCTTCGACACCTGGCGCGCATAGGTACGCAGGAGTTGATCGTTGAACCGACAGCCGAGGAACAGGAAGTTGCGGCCGGTGCGACGGACCTTTACCTCGTCGGGAATGGGCGTCTGGATGTCGATCTCGGTCAGGACTTCGACATAGTCGGCGTCCGTGATCAGGAAGTTCTTCGCCGGCGCGATGCTGCCATGCGGCTTGTAGAGGATGGTGCTCCATCCCTGTGCCAGCGTCCGATCAACTTCCTTTCCGGCGGGATCGTAGAAGCGGTACCAGCGATCCTCACCTATGCCGGCCCGGGTGATACCCTGGATTTCCCCCCAATCGCTCCGATCAGCGAACGCCGTTCGCATCGCGCCGTCGTACCAGCTGTCGATGATCAGAGGCAGGGAAAGCGTCGCGAGGTGGCGATGCAGCGGGGTCGGCTCGACAGGCACGGCGAAGGCCTCCGACATCAGCGCCGTCACGGTGGAACGATGCTTCGTGCTTTCGATATGCTGTGCCGCGGCCCAGGCATTGCCCCTGGCTCGCCGGGGCAGTGCGACTTTGCTGCCAAGGAATGCCGCAAGCGCCTCCGGATTCATCGGTACGCCCGGCTTGGCCAGCTCGGTGACGCCGGTCCCGAGATAAGGAATGACGCTTCCGGCGCGCAGGTTCGCGGTCACCTCGCGGAGGATGGCTTCTGCATCGGCGGAACTGGCGAAATCAATCCGCGGTACGGGTACGGTCATCGCTCCTCTCCGTCGTCGCCGCGCTTCCTGGCATTGATCGTGATCGGCAGCGTGGTATCGCTCGCCATCTGTGGCAGGTCGAGCACCCAGCCGTTCGCGATCTTGATCCAGCCTCCCCACAGCGTCTCGTGCTCAGTCTCCACGATCGGCTCTTCGAGATCCTTTTTCGGGACGTAGATTGACAGGCCGGTCTCCGGCGAACGTCGTATCATGACTTTCATAAACTCATCTCCGCAGGAAGAGAGGTGTCGCTCGCGCGTTCCTGCGAAGGAGACAATGCTCTCAGTTTCTCTATGATGTCAGGCAGCGCCGCGAGGACGCAGTCGACCTCGTCGGCGGTGGTCTCTCGCGAGAGTGAGAAGCGGATCGCCCCGCGCAATGCCGTGGGCGGCACATTCATGGCGCGCAGCACATGCGACGGCTCCATCGATCCGGACGCACAGGCCGACCCAAGCGATGCAGCGATGCCGGCGCGGTTCAGATGATGGATGATGGCTTCGCCCTCGAGCCGTTCGAAGGCGATGTTGGAGGTGTTCGGCAGGCGGGTGCGGACATCGCCGAGCGCCATGCAATGGCCGAGCCTCAGGATGCCCTGCTCCAGCCGGTCGCGCAGCACGGCGATCTGCGCCCGTTGCGGCTCGAGCTGCGTCGCTGCAAGCTGCGCCGCCTTGCCCAGGCCGACGATGCCGGGCACGTTCTCGGTCCCGGCCCGGCGGCGGCGTTCCTGCGGACCGCCGACGATCAGCGGCTTGAACTTGGTGCCCTTGCGCACATAGAGCGCGCCGATCCCCTTGGGTCCATGAAGCTTGTGGGCGGAGAGCGACAACATGTCGATTTCGGTGTTCTTCAAATCGATCGGAATCCGGCCGACGGCCTGGACCGCATCGGTATGAAACAGCGCGCCGGCCGATCGCGCCATCTTCGCCAGAAATTCCACCGGGAAGATCGTGCCGGTCTCGTTGTTGGCCCACATCACCGAAGCGATCGCCGTGCGCGGCGACAGCGCGCGCCGGAACGCCTCGATATCGAGGCGGCCCCGCGTATCGACGGAAATGAGATGGCTCTTGATACCGCGGCGGCCGAGCTCCTCGACCAGCGACAGCACGGCCGGATGCTCCACCGCCGTGGTGACGACCTCGTCACGCCCCTCCTGCACCGCGAGCGCCGACAGGATCGCCGTGTTGTCGGATTCCGTTCCGCCCGAGGTGAAGACGATCTCGTGATCGTAGACCGCGCCGATCAACGTCTGCAGGCTCTTGCGCGCCTGCTTCACGGCCGGGGCGACCTCGCTGCCAAACGCATGCGACGACGACGCATTGCCGAACTGGTCGGAGAAGAACGGCAGCATCGCCGCGACGACGGCGGGGTCCGTGCGGGTCGTCGCATTGTTGTCGAGGTAGACTGACCGCACGGAATGTCCCTCTCGATGCCGCCTCAGTGCCGGGCTTTTGCCGCTCCGGCGACCGGGATCAGGCGGACGAACTCACCGAGACGCTCGACCAGACGGGCCTGAATGCCCTCCAGCGTCGCGCTCGCAAGCTTGCAGAACACGCAGGCGCCGGTGAGCCTGACCATGATCTTGTTGCCGTCGATCTCGAGCAATTCGCAATCGCCGCCATCCCGCTTGAGGTTGGGCCGGATCTCATCGAGTACGGCCCGGATAATGCGCTCGCGGTCCGTCGGTTCGGCGGCCGGCAGCTGCTTGAGTGGTTCGGATTCGACGAGCATGCGTGTTCTTTCTCTGGCAAATCGTTACGTGGGAGCGGTGGGATCAGCTGAACGACTTGCCGCAGGAGCAGCTCGACTTCGCGTTCGGATTGTCGAAGGTGAAGCCCGAACCTTCCAGCGCCACCACGAAGTCGATCGTGGTGCCGTTGAGATGCTCGTGGCTCGCACTGTCAACGAACACCTTCACGCCGCCGCGTTCGATCACGGTATCATCGGGCTTGGCGTCTTCCGCGAGACCCATCATGTATTTGAATCCGGCGCAGCCGCCGGTTTCGACCATGATCCGCAGGCCGTTCGCCGGCTCCGCTGCGGAGGAGATCGCGGTCTTCACCGCATTCACCGCACTGTCCGTCAGATTAATCATCGTTTGCCCTCGCCATCTGGGTCTGTTGGCATAGGGATCGCAAGTCCCGTGCCACCTGGCACGCAATTGAAAATGCTGCATTTTTCTTCTGACGGAGCCTGTTGCCTTTGCGACGCGTGTCGGATTTCCGACACAAGGCTTTGGCGACGCCGCAACAAACGTATCGGCGAGACCGCCCCGCTCCGCGCGCGATTCCTGCGCAAAACCCCACCAAATGCGCTGTGACCCGAACTTTCGGTGCGCGCGCACGCGGTCGGCAAACTCCTTGCATAAGGTCACCCACACAACGGCAAGCGAGTTTTTGCGCCGGCCGACACCGCTGCGAGCGCATTGAACGAGGAGGCTTTCATGACGTCGATCGACAACACCGCCCTTGGCCGACTGGACAAGGAGGGTCGGCTCCTGAATGCGGTGCTGAAGGGCGACACGACAAAGCCGGGCCGCTTTGGCTTTCGCGGCGATATCGCGCTGAAGTTCCAGGCCCAGGTCGCTGACGAGAAGCGCCCGCCGGACTATTCGATCGAGCAGGTGTTGACGGTGGCGCAGGAGGGAGAGGCGACGATCCCCGTCCTGGCCGGCTACCTGCATTCCTTCGCCTACCTGGCCGAGCTCGCAAAAGTTCTGGACGGCGCGCTGACACCCAAGGGCAGCTACTTCATCTTCTGCAACAACATCGACCTGCTGGCCAAATACCGCACGAGGATCGGCGACATCACCTTCCGCGTGCTGCCCTGCGACGAATCGACCGTCTGGAAAGAGATGATGGACCTCGCCGGTGTCGACAAGAACGACATCAAGAAGCTCGATACCGCCGGCAAGCTCGATTACCTGCTCGATGTCGCAAAGGACCTCGATGGATCCTATGCCGAGATCAGCTACGAGGAAGGCCTCGCCAAGATGGAGCCGGTGAAGAACCGCAACGAGAACCGCCCAGTCTGACGCCCCGCGCGTCAGGCCTCTTCGTCGCAAGCCTCTTCTTCGTCTTCGACCAGCGTCACGCCGGTGACGCAGATATCCCCGTCAAGAACGGCAAGCGCAATCGGGGTCAGGCTTTGGCCCTTGCACGGCCCGTCGATCCCAAGGCCGGTGCCGAGCTCGAAGGTCGAGCCGTGCTTGCCGCACAAAAGCTTGCTGCCGTTCGCGTCCAGGAACTGGTTGCGCTCCCAGTCCAGGTTCACGCCGTTATGCGGACACCTGTTGAGATAGCCGAAAACCTGCCTGCCCCAGCGGACGACGACAATCGGCCAGGGCCGCGGCGCGCCGTCGTCGCCGACGATCATGAGTTGAAAGCCGATCGCCCTCTGGCTTGGAATATCGCTGAAGCGGCAGATCGCATAGGCGGTATCCTGTTCCATACTGTCCTCGTTTGCGGGCCTGAGCTACCTGGCCCGAGACATTGCAAGAATCGCGCTACGCAAAAGTCCCGTTATCCGTCGCGTCCTTGTGCGGAAACCGACATTCGCATCGATCGACCCGTGCCAACTCGCAAGAATCAGAGGCCTTTTCCTCTGTTTGGAGGCATTCCCCGCCAGGCTGCATGCCAGACGCGTGGCACGAAATTTGATGTTCTTCAGCCAAGCCCTTTGGCATGGAGAATGACATGAACGTCGCGTCCGCATTTGCCGGCTGTCCGGTAGAGGAACTGAAGTCCCTGCTCGCCGGCGGCACGCTGACCGTCTACTCGGTCGCGCGCCCGGTGACGGCAGATCGTGCGGTCGATCGCAGTGACGTGCTCGCAACGTTCAATTTCGCCAGTCCTGCCTTCGGTCCCGCGGCGGACGGGGGCGAGACCGCCACGTTTGCGGCCAATCCCGTTCCCGCCAGCAGCGTTGGCACGCCGGGTTTCGCCCGCGCCTGCAAGGCGGATGGCACCGTGATCGCCGACTTCTCCGCAGGGCCCGGCCCTCGCGAGATCAAATTCGCGGAGGTCTCGTGCTCGCAAGGCGCGCCGGTAACAATTACGGCCTTCACGTTCATTGCCGAAGGCGGTTGGCCGGAACGGCCTGACTATTACGACACCCATCCCCGCCCCGGCTACGCGATGCCGACGGTTCTCTGATTCACGGCACGCGCGCGAGGGCGAACACATGGCGACATTGGTGAAGACGACCCAGGACGGACGCAAGCTCGAAGTGACGGGGCTCGCGATCACACTCGGCGGCAAGCTCGAGGCCAACGAACTGATCGAAGTCAAGGATCACCCCTATCGGCGCGCGATCTGGAGCGCGGTGCCCGAGGCCACGCACATGGCCGGCCGCGTCCCGCTGACGCATGAGGAAGCCGAGATCGTTCTCGCAGCGTTCAAGCGTGCCGAGGCCGACATGCTCGCAAATCCGATCGCCATCCACGAGCGGTTTCGCATCGCCGCGATGATGAAGGCGCGTGAGCAGGGAATTGAATAGGCCAACTCGCGTGCCACGCCGGCCTGCTGTCCGGCACACCTAGTTCATCAATCGCTTCCGGCGGCGATAGCCGCCGCCCTCGTCGACTTCGAGCAACCCGCTGATCTCCGGATGGTTGACCGGCTCGCCCGATTGGTCGGGTAACAGATCCTGCTCGGCGATGCAGGCGACGTAAGGAATCTGGTCGTCCACGGCGAACATCCGGTAGAACACCCCCGGTGCTCCGGGCCCCGGCATCGGGCCGATATCGGCCGCCGCGGGAGACGCATCGACGTCGAAGATCACACCGCGCATTTCATAGAGGCGATGGCGGATCACCTGGCCGATATTGTATCTGGCGATCTGGGTCTTACTCATCGCTCACCGCATCGTCCGCCGCTCTCACGCCGGGGCGTGAGTCTGGCAATTGGTCGGGCAGACCCGGGCACAGGCGCCGCAGCCGATGCAGGCGCCGTCGTCATTCATCACCATGACCTTTTTCTCGACCTCGTCATCATCGTCGTCGAGATCGATCATCTCGCCGTCCTCGTTGAGACCCTTCAGCGTCATGACCTCGCGGCCGCAGACCTTGTAGCAGCGGCCACAGCCGATGCATTTCTTGGGGTCGATCGAGACCAGATAGTCCGGTCTCCAATCACGACCATCGCGGGTTGCAGATGACATGGCGGAGTCCGTTCAGGCCTTTTCCAGCGCCTTGAGATCCTCGCGCTTGCGCTCGAGCTCGGAGAAAGCGTCGTGCGCCTTCTGGGCGACGCTCATGATCGAGGTCCAGTTGATCGGCAGCTCCTCTGAGAGATCGTGGAGGTCCATCTTGGCCGCCGTAGCCTTGGCCGAGAGCTTCTTGATCTCGGCTTTCAGGGTTTCAGGATCGCTCATGTGTTACCTCAATAATTGGCCACGCCAGGAAATTTGCGGATCATCTCGATCCCGTCGTTGACGAACTTGTCGCCTTCAGCCGCGAGCTTGCCGAGACTGTCGAAGCCGTAACGGTGGACGTCGCGCAGTTGCTTGTTGACGACGATCAGCCGGCCGCCGATCAAGACCATGCGGCCGAAGCCTTCGTGATGCATCTTCAGCATCGGCGAAATCATCACGCCGGTCGCCTTCTCGATCGCGAGTGCGACCGCGTTGAAAAACAACTCCATCCGCCAGATCGTATCCGGGTCGGGATCTCCGACGATGGGCAGCGCCCGGCGCGCCTCCTTGTCGAGAATATAGGGTTCGAGCAGGTCGAGATCCTTCTTGCCCTCCCAGGCGCCGTGGGTATCCTGCGCCCGCCAGATATTGATGAGCTCCTTGATGAACGGAGCATCTGCCGCGGACTCGGGTTGGGTCAGTTCAGCCGCATCGGCCATGTTCGTTTCCTTCAATCTTCGAAATCGAGCGTGCGTTCCTGGTCCCTGGCGAGGACCTTGCGGAGCCAAGGCGGCGGCGTGCCCTTGAGCACGTCCTCGAGCTTGCAGCAGAGATCAGCGATCGCCTCCGGCTGCGCCACCTTCATCGGATGGATATTGTTGGCAACGACCCGCGCCGCGCCGGAGCCGCCGATCGCCGCGACATAGAGGATCGTACAATCCTTGATCGCCTCGATCTTCGGCGCGAGCTTGTCCTCGTTGCCGTCCTCCTTGAGGTCGCCGTCGAACTGGATCGCTTCGACGAAACGGTGTCCCTCGGGACTGACGTCGTAGATGGCGATGTTCTTGGCCCAGCCAAAATGCGCGTCGACGCGCTTCAAATCCTGGGTAGCAAAGGCGACCTTCATCGGATTGATCCTTTTCTCGCGTCAGTGCAGCTGCGGCGGAACGACAGGCAGGCCGGCATCAGTGGTACGCCAGGTGTCCGGCGTCGGCTGATGGTGATCCTCGCGGTCGGTGATTATCAGATTGGCGAGATCGAAGACCAGATCGCGCGTGCCGCGATAGCCGACCGACAGCAGGTGCCCCGCACCCAGCCGGTCGAACATCGGGAAACCGGCGCGATAGAACGGGATTTTCAGGCGCGAGGCCGCCTGCCGGCCGTGCGAATGGGTGATGAGAAGATCGCAATCGCGGGCCTTGGCGAGGTCCTCGAGGTCTTCCAGATCGCCGATCAGGACCTCCTGGGTCTTGACACGGCTCGAGCACGGGCGAGGCCGTGGTGGTCACCGCCACCGTCACTTGCGCTCCCATCTCATGAAGCATGCTCGAGAGGTCGAACAGCAGATCCGGCTCGGCTCCGATCGCGAGCTTGCGGCCGCCGATGTGGAAATGCAGATCCAGCATCGCGTCCGCAAGCTGGCCGCGCTGCCGCCGATACTTCAGCGGCACCGGCCTGCCGCTGATCTCGCTCAGGAACGCGATGAATTCGTCGTTGGGACCGAGGCCGCAGAGCCGCTCGAACAGCCGGAACGGCGTGCCGGCTTTGGCCTGCATGGCTTCCGCCGCCCGCCGCATCTGCGCGCCGATCGCGATCGTCCAGGCCGCCTGGCCCATGGTGGCAATCTCGTCGACGCCGATGCCACCGATCGTGGTCGGCGTGAACTCGTCGGGGATATGGCCGTCCAGCGAGCCGGCAAGATCCGGCAGGAACGACGGTCTGAGCCCGAAATCCTCCAGAATGGTGCGGAGTTCGTCCAGATCCCCGGGCGTGAGATGGCAGCCGGGCAGCACGTTGACGCGTGCGGCATCGCGCGGAGCGGCAGCATCGACCGGGTCGACCAATTCCTCGACCAGCCGCGCGACCGTCTTCTCCCAGCCGTCCTGGAAAGCATCCTTGAAATCCGGGGTCGAGACGTAGACCAGCGGAAACTTCTCGAGCTGGGGATGTCTCTGGCGGATCAGGCGGATGAAACCGTCGACATCGTCGCCCTTGGTCTCGGTGACGCCAGTCGAGTTGATGCCGATGATCTCGGGCTTGGTGCGATTGTAGATGTTGAGGATCGCCTGCTCGACATTCTCGTAGCCGCCGAGCACCGTGGCGACCTCGCTCATCGCGGTGGTCTGCATCGGCACGGCTTCCTTGAAATGCCGCACGAACAGCGTGAGCCCGAACGAGGTGCAGCCCTGCGAGCCGTGCAGCAGCGGCATCGCGCCACGCAGCCCCATGAACGCGAAGGAGCCGCCGATCGGCTGGCTCATCTTGAGCGGATTGACCGAGCAGGCCTTCTTGGACGTGGAGACGATCGCCATGTGACGCCCTACTCCGCCGCCTGGAGCACGACGGGCACAGGCTGCGCGGCGAGAATATCCTCGACCCGCCCCTTGCAGGCGCCGCAGCCGCCGGACGCGTTGGTCCGTTCCTTGACGCCGTCGACGGTCGTCAGGCCATGCGCGGATATTGCGTCCTCGATGGTACCGAGATCGACGGTCTTGCAGAAGCAGATCTTCTTCGCCCGGCGGGTGGCCTCGGCGAGCGCGGGATCGGCCGCGATCTCGGCGGCCTTCGCGTCCATCTGGGCCATTGCCCTGGCCTGCCAGCTGACGCTGCCGGCGTCCCACGGCGCGGGCTTGCGGAGCTGTTCCCACATCGGATTGTAAAGCGCCTTCTCGATCTCCTCCATCAGCTCCACCATGCCGATATAGCCCATATAGGCGTGGGATCGCTCCTGGTTGATGTCGAGCCAGGGCATCGCGGCCTTCAGCGCCACGAATTGCGACTTGCCGCCGGAGAGCATGATGTCCGCTTTCGCGTCCTTCAGCATCTTGTACATCTCGCGCGGGGTCATATCCTCGATCATGTGGGCGTCCTGGCCCATCAGCTCCTTGATCCGCTCCTTGTCCTCCTTGGTGGATTTCTTCACCGAGGTGCCGACGATCTCGAGCCCGGCCTCCTGCAACGCCGCCACGACCGACCAGGATTTCACACCCCCGGTGATCAGAAGCACTTTTTTGTCCTTGAAGCGCGGCTTGAAGCGTTCGATCGCAGCCCCGGCCTTTGCCTCCTCGCGCGCGATCACGGCTTCGGTACGGTCCATCAACTCCGCCGGCGCGCCGCGCTCGATCAGCATGCGGGCGATCTCGCGTAGCGAGTCGCTGGAATCCTGGATGCCGTAGAACGAGCCCTCGAAGAAGGGAATGCCGTAACGCTCCTCCATCTTCCGCGCGACGTTGATCATCGCCTTGGAGCACACCATCATCGCGGCCTTCGCGCGGTGTGAATAGGCGAGCTCGCGATATTTGCCGTCGCCGGAGATGCAGGAGAGGATGCGGATACCAAGCTCGTCCAGCAGCGGCTTCACCTGCCAGAACTCGCCGGACAGGTTGTACTCACCGATGATGTTGATGTCGTAGGGCGTGGTGTAGTCGGGCTCCTCGGTCCCGATCACATGCTCCAGCAGCGCCTCGCCGGCGAGCTTGTTCCCGAGGTTCTTCGGGCCGACAAAGCCCGGCGAATTGATTGGGATGACCGGCTTTCCGAACTTGGTTGCAGCCGCTTTGCAGACCGCATTGATGTCGTCGCCGATCATGGCGGGAACGCAGGTCTGGTAGACGAAGATCGCCGGCGGATCGTACTTCTCGATGATCTCTCTGATTGCCTTGTAGAGCCGCTTCTCGCCGCCGAACACGATATCGGTCTCGTTGATGTCGGTGGTGAAGCTTCGGCGCCAGAGATCGGAGCCGGACGAGGCGGCGCCGCGGTTGTCCCAGGAATTGCCCTCGCAGGCGATCGGGCCATGGACGAGATGGGCAACATCGGTGAACGGCTGCAGTGCGATCTTGGCGCCGTCGAATGCGCAGCCGCCGGCAGCGCCGCCTGGCTGAAGCTGCTTCGTGCAACCTTTCTTGCGTTCGGCCTCGGACTTGGTTGCGTTCTTGCCGCAGCCCGGCTCGTTGAAGACGTCCTGGATGGTGGCCGACAGCGAGCTCATTCGTCTCTCCTATTCCCTGACCCGCTGCGCGAGCCCTTTGCCCCGCAGTCTCGATCGCTCTGGCTAGACTGGTCGTCCGCCGCTGCCCGTTCATGGAGCAGCGGCAGACCTCCGCGACGTCAACGGATGATGTCGAAGCTGTAGTCGGTCTTGGCAGGCACGTTGGTGTTCTTGTCGATCTCGTCGAAGATCTTGTCGAGAACCTTCACGAGCACATTCATGCCGCCCTGATAGCCCCACACCGGATAACGGTGGTGATGGTGGCGATCGAACACCGGGAAGCCGATACGGATCAGAGGCGTTCCGGTGTCGCGCTCCAGGTACTTGCCGTAGGTGTTGCCGATCAGGAAATCGACCGGCTCGGTGAACAGCAGCGAGCGCATGTGCCACAGATCCTTGCCCGGATAGGCGTGGCAGTTCTGGCCGAACGGCGAGCTCGCGAACAGCCCCTGCATCTTCTCAGCCCAACCCTTGTTGCCGTTGGTCGACAGCACATGGGTCGGCTCGGCGCCGAGTTCGAGCAGGAACGCCGCGAGGCCATAGCAGAGGTCGGGATCGCCATAGATCGCGAACTTCTTGCCGTGGATATGCGCGCTGGAATCCGCCATTGCGTCGAGCAGACGGCCGCGCTCCTGCTCGAGCGCCTTCGCGATCGGCTTGCCCGCAATGCGCGAGAGCGTCATCAGAAGCTCGTCGGTGGCGCCGACGCCGATCGGGTGGTTGAAGGCGACGACCTCCTGGCCGTGACCGCCGATGAAGGGCAGCGTCTTCTCCGTGCAATATTGCTGCATGGAAATAGTGGCCTTGGCGTGGATCGCGTTCGCAGCATCCTCCAGCGTGGTGCCGCCATCATACATGCGGAACTCGCCATCGGTCGGGGTATCGAACACGTCGCTGTTGTCGGCGAGAATCGTGTACTCGATCCCCATCAGCTCGAAGATGCGCTTCATCTCGCGGATGTTGCCGACTGTGTAGCCGTCGAAGCCGCCGATGAAGTTGATCTTTCCATTCGGCTTGCGCTCGAGCTTCGGCGCCGTGCCGGCCTTTCCGTCCCAGAAGTGCTCGATGATCCCCTTCAGCGCGTTGTCATAGCCGGTGACATGGCTGCCGACGAACGCGGGCGTGTGGGCGAAGGGAACGTCGTACTCGGCGGGAACCGAGCCCTTTTCCTTGGACGTCTTGATGAAGGCATTCAGGTCGTCGCCGATGACTTCCGCCATGCAGGTGGTGGAAACCGCGATCATCTTCGGCTTGTACATGTTGTAGGTGTTGGCGAGCCCGTCGATCATGTTGTTCAGGCCGCCGAACACGGCCGCATCTTCCGTCATCGACGACGAGACGCAGGAGCTCGGCTCCTTGAAGTGGCGCGACAGATGGCTGCGGTAATAGGCGACGCAGCCCTGCGAGCCGTGCACGAAGGGCAGCGTCCCCTCGAAGCCGACCGCGACGAACACCGCGCCCAAAGGCTGGCAGGCCTTGGCGGGGTTGACGGTCAGCGCTTCGCGGGCAAAGTTTTTCTCGCGATATTCGGGCGTCTTGGCCCATTCGCGGATGCGCTCGACTTCCGCCGGGTCGTGCGGGTTCTCGAAGAGCGCTTTCTTGTTGGCCAGCATCTGCTGGTATTCCGGACCCCGGAACAGCTCGAAGTGATCGAGCACGTGTTCGGCATTCTGTGTCATCGTCGCATCCTTTGGATTCGTGTTCGATCGCCTGTCCCGGCTCTTCCCGGGACCGGGAAGAGCCGCACCTCGTCTCTGTTATTCCGCCGCCATCAGGCTCGGCCGGGGGCATCCTTCCAGGGCGCCTTGGTCTTCTTCCAGATCGGCGAGTTGATCGCCATGTCCATGTCACGGGCGAAGATCGCGAAGCCGTCATAGCCGTGGTACGGCCCGGAATAATCCCACGAGTGCATCTGACGGAACGGCACACCCATCTTCTGGAAGACGTACTTCTCCTTGATGCCGGAGCCGACGAGGTCCGGCTGGATCTTCTCGACGAAACGCTCGAATTCGTAGCCGGTGACGTCGTCGTAGATCAGCGTGCCGTCCTTGACGTAATGCTGGGCGGTGCGCTGATAGTCGTCGTTGTGACCAAATTCGTACCCGGTCCCGACCACTTCCATGCCGAGGTCCTCATAGGCGCCGATCACGTGGCGGGGACGCAAGCCACCGACGAACAGCATCACGGTCTTGCCTTCCAGCCGCGGCCGGTACTTGGCGATCACCGCGTCCATCAGCGGCTGATACTTCGCGATGACGCGCTCGGCGCCCTCCTTGATCTTGTCGTCGAAGAAGTTGGCGATCTTGCGCAACGACTCCGCGATCTTGCTCGGGCCGAAGAAGTTGTATTCGCACCACGGAATGCCGAACTTCTCCTCCATGTGGCGGGAGATGTAATTCATCGAGCGGTAGCAGTGCAGGACGTTGAGCTTGGCCTTGGGCGTGGCTTCCAGCTCGGCGAGGCTGCCGTCGCCGGACCACTGCGCAATCACGCGCAGGCCCATTTCCTCGAGCAGGATGCGGGAGGACCAGGCGTCGCCACCGATATTGTAGTCGCCGATGATCGCGACGTCGTAGGGCGTCGGCTCGAATGTCGGCTTGGCCTCCGGCGAGATCTTGTCGAAGATCCAGTCGCGCACGGCGTCGTTTGCAATGTGGTGACCGAGCGATTGCGAGACGCCACGGAAGCCCTCGCAGCGCACCGGCACGATGGTCTTGCCTTCATACTCCTTCGACTTCACCTTCGACACCGCCTCGATGTCGTCGCCGATCAGGCCGATCGGGCATTCCGACTGGATGGTGATGCCGTGGTTGAGCGGGAACAGTTCCTGGATCTCGTCGATGATCTTGGCGAGCTTCTTGTCGCCACCGAACACAATGTCCTTCTCCTGGAAGTCGGAGGTGAACTGCATGGTCACGAAGGTGTCGATGCCGGTCGTACCTATGTAGTAGTTCCGGCGCGCCGCCCAGGAATACTGGCCGCAGCCAACCGGGCCGTGGCTGATATGGATCATGTCCTTGATCGGGCCCCACACCACGCCCTTGGAACCGGCATAGGCGCAGCCCCGGATGGTCATGACGCCGGGGATGGACTTCAGGTTGGACTTGACGCCGCAATCCGACTTGCCGGCCTCATGGACGTTGAGATGCTTGGCGCGACGTTTGGCCGTTTTCTCCGGATAGACCTTCAAGACCTCATCGATCAATTGCTTGTTGCGGGCCTTGATCTCCGCGACGCTCTCGGTGGTTGCTAGGCTCATGCGAATATCCTTCGGTTCGTTCTTTGCAATGAGGGGCCGGCGCTTTCTCCGAAGCGCCGGATGTAACTGGGCGGCCTCAGGCCGACATGGCGGCGAGTTCGGCGGCGGTCTTGCCGACGACGGACTCGTCGACCGCCTTCATGATGCCGTGCTCCATCAACATGTCCTCGAGCTCGTCCATCGTGATCGGGGTCGGGATGATGCCCTTGCCCTTGTTGTTGTGAATCCTGGCCGCGAGCGTGCGATAGTGCTCCGCCTGCTTCGAGTCGGGCGCATATTCCAGGACCGTCATGCGGCGCAGTTCCGCGTGCTGCACGATGTTGTCGCGCGGCACGAAGTAGATCAGCTGGGTGCCGAGCTTCTTCGCCAGCGCTTCCGCAAGTTCCAGCTCCTTGTCGGTCTGCCGTTCGTTGCAGACCAGGCCGCCGAGACGCACGCCGCCGGAATTGGCGTATTTCAGAATGCCCTTCGAGATGTTGTTGGCGGCATACATCGCCATCATCTCGCCGGACATCACGATGTAGATTTCCTGCGCCTTGTTCTCGCGGATCGGCATCGCGAAGCCGCCGCACACGACGTCGCCGAGAACGTCGTAGGACACGTAGTCGACGTCCTCATAGGCGCCGTTCTCCTCCAGGAAGTTGATCGAGGTGATAACGCCGCGGCCGGCGCAGCCGACGCCGGGTTCCGGACCGCCGGACTCGACGCAGCGGATGTCGCGGTAGCCGACCTTCATCACGTCCTCGATTTCGAGGTCCTCGACGCTGCCGGCATTCGCCGCCAGGCTCAGGATGGTGTCCTGCGCCTTGGCGTGCAGGATCAGGCGGGTCGAGTCCGCCTTGGGATCGCAGCCGACGATCAGGATCTTGTGGCCCATCTCCGCCAGCGCAGCCAGCGTGTTCTGCGACGTCGTCGACTTGCCGATACCGCCCTTGCCGTAAAACGCGATTTGTCTCAGTGAAGACATGTTGCTTCTCCTCCAGCCGATGCTGATCGCCCGGCGTGCGCTCTCTCATGATCCGGTCGGACGGCCACCTTTCATCTGCATCTCGACGAGATCCAGAGGGCGACAGCCGCGCCTTGCGCAAGGACTTTTGCAACGAGTGTGCCAGTGCGGACTCAATGCAAAAAGCGCTATATTATGAGCGAGATAGCGATGCGGACCGTGATTGTTGCAAACCCGACATCGCGCCATGTCGACATGTGCCCCACGGCGCGCTGTTCGAAACAAAACAATGCGCCGGGCCATCAAACGATTGCGGAGTGCGCGCGGTATGGAGCTTGCTTGATACCATCCTGCAGGGCTGGAGCGAGATGCTCGTGCCCGCACTCAATGCGCGATCTCGCCCGCGCCAAGGTCCCGATCGTGCGCATGGCATTTGGCTAAACCCAGACGAGCGCAAGCGTGCCAACCACGGAGAAGCCCCATGACCACACCGCAGCAGCCGGCACTCTCGATCGATGACATCGTCGAAAACTTCGCGCTGCTCGACGAATGGGACGATCGCTACCGTTACGTGATCGAACTTGGCCGCAAGCTCGATCCGTTTCCCGAGCAAGATCGCAACGAGGTCAATAAGGTACGGGGTTGTGCCAGCCAGGTGTGGCTGGCAACGACCGTCTGCCGGAGCGATGACGAAACAGTGCTCACCTTCATGGGCGACAGCGATGCGCATATCGTCCGCGGCCTGGTCGCGATCCTGATCGCGCTGCTGTCGGGACGACCCGCTCGTGAGATCGCAAACGAAAATCCAATCGTCCTGTTCGAGCGGCTGGGTCTTGGCGAACATCTGACGCCGCAGCGCTCCAACGGTTTCCGCTCCATGGTGGAGCGGATCCGCGCAGATGCCCGAGGCGTGCTGTCAGACGCGGTCGAGTTGGCGTCTATGCAAGGCCAGCGTCGAGAGCCGTCCCCATCCGCACCATCTCGTGGCCACGCATGATGACGAACACCGAGCGTCCGGCGAATTCGACCGTGTAGTAAGTATCGTCGAGAAACCGCCACCTTTCGCGGACGATTCCGGTATCGCCGGGATACACCAGGGCCTCACCGACGTCCTTGTGCGGGTACATGCCGTCGTTCATGATCGGCGCCAGCGAACGGATCGGCTCTCCCGGGTCGAAACGGCCCGCCAGTCGCATTTCCATGTTGCGCACGGTCTTGTGCCGACCGGCGTTGCATACGACGCGCGCGATCGGCTTCGACCTGGACCCCGACGGGGCTTCGACTTCGCAGCGGTCTGTCCGCTCATGAGAATAGCTCCTGGGCCTTGGTCAGCGCCTCCGCGAGGGCGTCGACCTCCTCCTTCGTATTGTAGAGCGCGAACGAGGCACGGCAGGTGGCCGAGACACCGAACCGATCGAGCAACGGCATGGCGCAGTGAGTGCCCGCCCGCACGGCGACGCCGGAGCGATCGATCACGGTCGCAAAATCGTGGGCATGCGCGTCCTTCATCTCGAACGAGACGATGGCGCCTTTTTCGGCGGCAGTCCCGATGATCCGCAGCGAATTGATTCCACGCAGCCGTTCCTGGGCATAGGTCAGCAGTCCATTCTCGTGTCTGCGGATCCGCTCTTTGCCGATGGAATTGATGTAGTCGATCGCCGCGCCAAGCCCGATGGCCTGCACGATCGACGGCGTCCCGGCCTCGAAGCGGTGCGGCGGATCGCCATAGGTGACGACGTCGCGTCTAACCTCGCGGATCATCTCGCCGCCACCGTTGAATGGCGTCATCGCGGCGAGGTGCTCGTACTTGCCGTATAGCGCGCCAATGCCGGTCGGTCCGTAGAGTTTGTGGCCGGTGATGACGTAGAAATCGCAGTCGATGTCGCGGACATCGACGTCCATGTGGACGCAGCCCTGCGAGCCGTCGACCAGAACCGGAATGCCCCGCGCGTGCGCCAGCCGAACCGCGTCCTTGACGGGAACGACGCTTCCCAGCACGTTCGACATCTGCGTGATCGCGACCATCCTGGTGCGATCGGTCAGGAGCTTCTCGAACTCGTCGAGCAGGAAGTTTCCATCGTCATCAACCGGTGCCCATTTGATGACGGCGCCCTGGCGCTCCCTGAGGAAGTGCCAGGGCACGATATTGGCGTGATGCTCCATGATCGAGAGCACGATCTCGTCGCCAGGGCCGATGCGCTCCCGACCAAAGGTCTGCGCCACCAGATTGATCGCTTCCGTGGCACCGCGCGTGAAGATGACCTCCTCGCGGCGCCCGGCATTGAGGAAGCGCGCGACCTTGTCGCGGGCGCCCTCATAGGCTTCCGTCGCCGCATTGGCGAGATAGTGCAACCCGCGATGCACATTGGCGTATTCGGACGTATAGGCCTGGGTCAGGCGATCGAGCACCGCTTTCGGCTTCTGGGCGGATGCAGCATTGTCCAGATAGACCAGCGGCTTGCCATAGACCTGCATCGCGAGGATCGGGAAATCCTCACGGACACGCTGAACGTCATAACTTCCGTTGCTGACTGCAGGATGCATGGGATCATCCCCGCCCCTTGAGCCAGTCCGTCATGATCCGCGACAGAGCACCGCGCAGATCCTCCCGGTCGATGGCGTCGATCACTTCGCCGACAAAAGCCTGGATCAGCAGCGCTTCGGCCTCCTTCTCGGGGATGCCGCGGGCCATGAGGTAGAACTTGAGCTGATTGTCCAGGGCGCCGGTGGTGGTTCCGTGTCCGCACTGCACATCGTCGGCGAAGATCTCGAGCTCCGGCTTGCAATTGGCAATCGCCTCATCGGACAGCAACAGCGCCCGCGCCATCATCCTGGCGTCGGTCTGCTGCGCGCCCTGCTGTACCGTGATCTTGCCCTGGAACACCGCGCGGGCCTCGTCATCGACGACGGCCTTGAAGACCTCGCGGCTTTGCGAGCCGGCTGCGACGTGATCGATGACCAGCGTGGTATCGGCGTGCTGCCGTCCGGCGAGCAGGCTCGCTTGATGGATTTGAGCATCGGTCCCCTTGCCGGCGAGCGTCACGAGGAGCTGGTTCCGCACAACGGCGCCGCCGGTCGTGAAACCAAACTCGCGATAGCGGGCGCGGGCCCCGATCTCGGCCTGGAGCGTCGCAATATGCAACGCAGCGGCTCCCTCGCAGGTCAGCTTGATGCGGTCGAACTCGGCGCCGTCCGCCACAATTAACTGAAGCGCGGTATTGACCTGATAGTCGGACAGGTCGGGACCCTCATGCGTCTCGATCAGGGTGACACGCGCCCGTTCGCCCACCTCGAGCCGGGAAGCCGTGAACATCGCCGATGCCGTGCCGGTCGTGGTGACGTAGGCAAGATGGATGGGTCGCTCGAGAACGACGTCGGGAGCAACCGCAATCACGACGCCGGAGGCCGCGAACGCACCATTGAGTAAGGCGGCCGGATCGCGCTCCGCGCCGCTCAAAAGAACCGGCTCGTCCGCGGCAAGAGCCTCGGTGGCCGAACGAATGCTGACCCCGGCTTCAAGGCCCGCGAGATCGGACAGGTCGGGGATGAACACGCCGTCGACGATGAGGAGCCGCCGCAACCCCAGATCGGCGAGCGCCAATCCCGGCACGGCGGCGGCCACTTTGCTCGCATCGGGCAGCGGGGCCAACGGCTTGGCATCACGCACGAGGCGCCGGAGATCGGTGTACTTCCAACCCTCCAACCGCGCGTGAGGCAGGCCGGACTCGGAGAAGCGGTCGAACGCCTCGAGCCGGAGCGCTTCGGTCCGGCTGCCGCCAGGCAACGTCTGGCGCGCTGCGGCAAACAGGTCGGCGAGCCCGATTTCGGCTGCAGTCTTCACAGGGCGAATCTCGGCGTTCATGGCGGTCAGGCCGCTTCACTTTGATACTGGGCGTAGCCGGTCGCCTCCAGCTCGAGGGCCAGCTCCTTGCCGCCGGTCTTCACGATGCGGCCGGCCGCGAGCACGTGCACGACATCGGGCACGATATAATCGAGCAACCGCTGATAGTGCGTGATGACGATCATGCCGCGGTCCACCGCCCGCAGCCGGTTGACGCCGTCTGCGACGATGCGGAGCGCATCGATGTCGAGACCGGAATCGGTCTCGTCCAGCACGCAGAGACGCGGCTCCAGGAGCGCCATCTGAAGGGTCTCGTTGCGCTTCTTCTCGCCGCCCGAAAAACCGACATTGAGGGGACGCTTGAGCATCTCCGGATCAATACTGAGTTGCTTGGCGAGTTCTCGCACGCGCTTCAGTACATCGGGTGATGACAGTTCTTCCTCGCCACGCTTCTTGCGCTGGGCATTGAGCGCGGTGCGCAGGAAGGTCAGCGTGGCGACACCGGGAATCTCAAGGGGATATTGAAAGGCCAGGAACAACCCTTTGGCGGCGCGTTCATCCGGCGCCATGGCCAGCAGGTCTTCGCCATTCAAATGCACTTCGCCACCGGTGATCTCGTAACCCGGCTTGCCTGACAGCACATAGGACAGCGTCGACTTGCCGGCGCCATTCGGCCCCATGATGGCGTGGACCTCGCCCTTGCCGACGCAGAGGTCGAGCCCATTGAGAATCTGGCGGCCATCGATCTCGGCCTTGAGCCCACGGATGTCCAGGAGCGCCGTCATCACACTTCTCCTTGCGTCTCGCGTTCGGCCATCATCAGCCTACGCTACCTTCGAGCGAGATCGAGATCAGCTTCTGCGCTTCCACCGCGAACTCCATCGGCAGTTGCTGCAGCACGTCCTTGACGAAGCCGTTGACGACGAGGCCGACAGCCTCTTCCTGGCTGAGTCCGCGCTGGATGCAGTAGAACAGCACGTCCTCGGAGATCTTCGAGGTCGTCGCCTCGTGCTCGAACGTCGCGGACGAGTTCTTGGCCTCGATGTACGGCACGGTGTGCGCGCCGCATTTGTCGCCGATCAGCAGGGAATCGCACGCCGTGAAGTTGCGCGCACCGGTCGCCTTGCGATGCGCCGTGACGAGGCCGCGATAGGTGTTCTGCGACTTGCCGGCGGCGATACCCTTGGAGATGATCCGGCTCGACGTGTTCTTGCCGAGATGGATCATCTTGGTGCCGCTATCGACCTGCTGATAGCCGTTCGAGATCGCGATCGAGTAGAATTCGCCGCGCGAATTATCGCCGCGCAGGATGCAGCTCGGATATTTCCAGGTGATCGCCGAACCGGTCTCGACCTGGGTCCAGGAGATCTTGGAATTGTCGCCCCGGCAGTCGCCCCGCTTGGTGACGAAATTGTAGATGCCGCCCTTGCCTTCCGAATTGCCGGGATACCAGTTCTGCACCGTCGAATATTTGATCTCGGCGTCGTCATGGGCGACGAGCTCGACCACGGCGGCGTGCAACTGGTTCTCGTCGCGCTGCGGCGCGGTGCAGCCTTCGAGATAAGAGACGTAGGAGCCCTTGTCGGCGATGATCAGCGTGCGCTCGAACTGGCCGGTGTTGCGCTCGTTGATACGGAAATAGGTCGACAGCTCCATCGGGCAGCGTACGCCGGGCGGCACGTAGACGAACGAGCCGTCGGAGAACACCGCCGAGTTCAGCGTCGCGTAGAAATTGTCCGAGGTCGGAACCACCGAGCCCAGATATTTCTGCACCAGTTCGGGGTGCTCGCGGATCGCCTCCGAGATCGGCATGAAGATCACGCCGGCCTTCTTCAGTTCGGCCTTGAAGGTGGTCGCAACCGAGACCGAGTCGAACACCGCGTCGACCGCGATCTTGCGCCTGTTGGGGTCCTGCTCGCCGGGTTTAGGCTCGACGCCTTCGAGCATGGCGACTTCCCGCAAGGGGATGCCGAGCTTCTCATAGGTCTTCAGGATCTCGGGATCGATCTCGTCGAGCGAGGTGATCGTCTTCTTCGGCTTCGGCGCCGAATAGTAATAGAGGTCCTGGAAGTCGATCTTGGGATAGTCGACGCGGGCCCAGGTCGGCTCGATCATGGTCAGCCAGCGCCGATAGGCCCCGAGCCGCCACTGCAGCATCCAGGCGGGTTCGTTCTTCTTCTCGGAGATATATCTTACGATGTCTTCCGACAGCCCTTTCGGGGCCTTCTCGGATTCAATTTGTGTTTCGAATCCATAGCGATACTGATCGACGTCGATGCCGCGGACCCGCTCGATCGTTTCCTGAACCGCTGCCATCTATTGCTCCGTACGCGAAATCGATAGACCGGCAACGCTCCGCGCGCGATGCGTACGCGCCCGGTTGGCCGCGTGGGCGATGACCCGCGTCACATGCCGTTCGGGACCGGTCACGAGTTGGCCCAATTGCATGGCCCGGCGCAGGACCTGTGCCGGCAGCGTTTCGATCCAGCCCAATGGTCCAGAGCGCGTCATCGGCCCGCTCTAAGCCGGAACGCAAGTGTCGGGTACGGGGCAGACGACGGCGCATTGCGCCGTATCGAAATGCCCTTCGCACTCCGTGCACTTCTTGGGATCGATGACGTACATGTCGCGCTTGAGGCTGATCGCGGCGTTGGGGCATTCGAACTCGCAGGCACCGCAGACCGTGCATTGCGAGGCGATGATCTTGTAGGCCATGTGGTGCGGCTCCTCGACCGAGCGATGTCATTCGACATCACCCTTTCAAAGGCCGTGCCAACCGCGAGAGGCCTGAAATCCAACAGCTATTCTTGCTATCGCGTTGTCATGGGCCAGACAGCGTGTCGCATCTGCGACATGCGCTGTCAGAGCCGCTTGACCTCGATGTCGTACTTCTTCAGCGCGTAACCGATCTGCCTCGGCGTCAAGCCGAGCAGACGCGCCGCTTTCGCCTGGACCCATCCGGACTTTTCCATCGCCGCAAGGACGCGATCGCGGTCGGCCAGTTTGGCGACACCGGACGCGTCAGGCGCCGAGAGTGCGACAGGCTCGGCGGTTGCCGGCGACGGCGCAATGGCGCCGGACCCTGTTGGTGGCGCGGACCGTATCGTCGATAGCGGCACGATCGGCAGGGAGCGCTGCGCCGGTACGTCAGATCCGCCATTCCACAAGATCGCCGACAGGCACTGGCCGTGGGAGCAGGCAAAATCGCTCCTGACGATCTCACGTCCCGGCGCCAGCGTCGCCGTCCGCTGCACGCAATTCTCGAGCTCGCGCACATTGCCCGGGAAGCCGCAATTCATCAGGACTTCAACAGCATGCGAACCGAAGGTCAGCTCCCGGCCGTTTTCGACGTTGAAGTTCCTCAGAAACTCGCCCGCCAACAGCGGGATATCGCTGCGCCGCTCTCGCAGCGGAGGCAATATCATCGGCACGACGCTGATGCGATAGTAGAGATCAGCCCGAAACTCGTTACGCGCGACCGCTTCTTCGAGATTGCGGTTGGTGGCGGCAATGACGCGGACGTCGACCTTGATGGTCTGGTTTCCGCCGACACGCTCGAATTCCTGCTCCTGCAGCACACGCAGGAGCTTGGCCTGGAACGAGGCGGAAATCTCGCCGATCTCGTCCAGGAACAACGTGCCCCTGTCGGCGAGCTCAAACCGCCCCTTGCGGGCATTGAGCGCACCGGTAAACGCGCCCTTCTCGTGGCCGAACAATTCCGACTCCAGCACCGATTCCGGCAGCGCCGCACAATTGATCTTGATGAACGGCCGCTTGGCCCGCGGCGACAATTCGTGAATGGCCTTGGCAATCAGTTCCTTGCCGGTTCCGGACTCGCCGCGCAACAGCACCGTCGAATTCGATTTCGCGACGATGGCAATCTTCTCCAGCAATGCGCGCAATGCCGGGCTGTCGCCGATGATACCTTCCACGTGGACTTTCTTGCGGTCCCGCTGCGGCTTGAGTTCGGACAGTTCCTTTTGCAGCCGATAGCTTTCATGCATCAGCCGCTCACGGTCCTGCGCCACGACGCGGTGCAGCTTCACAGTCTGCCCGACCAAATTGGCGATCATGGTCAACAACCGGACGTCCGAGTCGAGCCGGAACACCGATCGCTCGTCCCAGATGCGGTCGATCGTCAACGTACCGACGACCCTGGCGTCGATACGGATCGGAACACCAATGAAGGAGACGCGCGTTGCTTCGGAGGCTCCGAGCACCTCCATGTCGGCGGGGCTAAAGGCAGGATGGGCCGCGATGCTTTCTGCAACCAGGGGCATGGCGGTCGCCACGATCTGGTCCACCGCCATCTGCGGTAGACGACTCCGGTAGCGCTCATCGCTTCCTTCGCTCCAGCCCGCGCCGACGGCAAGGTCCGGAATTCCGTCGTCAGCGAGCAGCGCCACAACGCCGTGACGCATTTGAAGGAACGATTGCAGGAGATTCACGACGCTGGCGAGCGTCGTCTCCAATCGCGTCGGCGCAGTCAATATCTTGGAGATCTCGAAGATGCCGGTGAGCGCGATCTCATTGATCGGCACGAGCGGCGCCGTACGCTGAACGTTCTCACGCGCGACTGCAGAAGTGGATTGCAGCATGACGGACTCCCCGTTGCTCTTTCCATCCTCCCCGATGCTTTCTTCAGATTTTGTCGTATTGTGGTTCATGTGCAATCGGAAGTCGCGCCCAACTTGTCAGCATCGCTGCAAAAAACTTCTGTGGTGCCTGCCCGCTTTCTCATCTGTTCCGCGGAATCGCCCCTCAAAAACCGCCGAACGTCCGAAAGCTGCTCCTCCGCCTTGATCTGACGCAAACTGCGCGATTTTTTCTTGCCCCCATTCGCTCAGACATGCTGGCCGCCATTGATCGGTACTTCGGCACCTGTGACGTAGCTCGCCGCCTCCGAGCATAGGAAAAAATCACCTTCGCAACTTCGTCGGGGGTGCCAACGCGGTGCATCGGTATGATCGGTGCGAGCAGCGCTTCGGTCTCCGGGGACAGGATATCGGTCTTGATCTCGCCCGGCGCGATCGCATTGACGCGAATTCCAAGGGGCGCGTAGTCGTGCGCCATTTCACGTGTCAGGCAGGCAAGCGCAGCCTTTGACGTCGCATAGGCCGTACCGGCGAACGGGTGCACACGGGAGCCGACGATCGAGGTGACATTGACGATCGCGCCGGAGCCCAGCTTGAGCTCGTCGAGCAAACCCCGGGCGAGCAGGATCGGTGCCAGCAGATTGACGTGAAATACGTCCATCCACGTCTCGACCGGTGTCGTCAGCGAGGTCAGCCGGCGGCCGTCAGCCGCCTTTGGCGAAATCCCCGCGTTGTTGATCAGTGCATGCAGTGGCGCGCCATTCAATCGTTCCTTGATCAAGGCGATCGCCCGCGGCAACGCGCGGTGATCGCTCAGCTCGACCTGAACATGATTGTCGGCGCCCGAATCCCAAGGGCATCGGCCGCCATCGAACGGTTGGCGGGAGCACGTAATGATGCGCCAGCCTGCGTCCGAGAACAGCTTTCCCGTGGCATGACCGATGCCGCGCGAGGCTCCGGTCAACACGAGGGTCTTCCCTTCCCGTGCTGCGCGCGCGACTTGTCGCCGTGGAATGGGCAGAGCGCAGCATCCGGTAGAACGGAAACATCGTCACGATTCAATGTATCGAGGGACAAGCAGGCTCCTGAACATGTTTCCCGAAAGGCGCATCGGTCACATCGCTAGCGATCGCTGCTGCAGGAATTGGGCCATGCCTTGCGAACGAATTGCGGCGGTTTTCTCCGCTTGTTGTCGGCTTCGCGACACGTTGGCAGGTTTACAACAGGAAGACGTTGGCTTCCGGACCACATGCTCCGGTGGTTGCGCATCATGCGTTCCTGAATGTTGCCGGGCGGTTGAAGGCTGATTTTCAACGATTCCAAATGGCCCGCCTCTTGCTCCCATTTATTCCAAGCTCATGCAGTGATCTTGCCTTGCGGAGACTGTGTCGCCCGCGTCCCGGCTTGACGCTCCTGTCTGCAAACGTGGTTTCAAATGGCTCAACCGAACGACCAACAACTCTTTGCCGTTATCCTCGGTACCAACGAGATCGCTTCCGCGATCGGCGTCCAGCTTGCGCATGTCGGATATTGTGTGGTGCTGTCGCACGATCCGGATCCGCCCGTGATCCGGCGCAAGATGGCATTCCACGACGCGCTGTTCGCCGACACCGCGCAGGTTGAAGATGTCATCGCCGAGCGCGTGGACGATGGTTTGCAGGTCTACCAGGCGTTGCGCCAGCCGTCGCAAGTCCTGGTCACCTGGCTCGGCTTGCTTGATCTGCTTCCGGTACGTCAGATCGATGTTCTGATCGATGCGCGCCTTCAAAAGCGCCGGATTACACCCGACCTCCGGCGCCTTGCCCGGTTGAGCATCGGACTGGGTCCCGGCTTCTCGTCGAACTTCAATTGCGATGTCGCGGTCGAGACCCGCCCCGGCAAGATCGGGCTCGTCACGGATCAGCACTGGACCGATGCCGCCGACAGCGTGGCAAGTTCGCTGGGGGATGTCGGCGCCGAACGCTTTGTCTACTCGCCGTTCGCGGGCCGCTGGCATACCCCGATCGAGATCGGCACCCGCGTCTACAAGGATCTCGTGCTTGGTCACCTCTCCGGCATTCCGGTGGTCGCACCGCGCGACGGCATCTTGCGTGGCATCGCGCGGGACGGCAGCGAAGTTCCGGCCGGCGTCAAGCTGCTGGAGGTCGATCCGCGCGGACGCCACGCTCAGTGGACCGGAATAGACCACCGTGGGCGGGCGATTGCGAACGCGACCTGCTCGGCCGTCAGGCTTCGCGCCGTCCGAAGCGCCACACAACGGAATCCGGCATGATCGTTTGCTCCTGCAACGTCATCAGCGATCACGACATCAGAAGCGTCGTTGTGTCGGCGGACGATGGTCTGTGTTCGGCTGCGCAGGTCTATGGTTGCCTTGGATGCACCGTCCGGTGCGGGCATTGCTCCCACTCCGTGAGGCGCATTCTCGCGGAACGATCGCTTGATTGCGCACAATATCCGGGGAGCGCGGAGATAGCCCCCCAGCCGTAGCGGTCCCAGCCTGCGACCGCTTCTCTTTACTCGTCCAGCAGATCCATCAGTTCCTCCACCCGGTCGAACGTATCCTCGTGCCCCCCGCCCGCGTAGACCACGCGATCGCCATCGCGCTGGAGCGACCGCGCCCTGGTCTTGCGCAGTCGCCCGGGGAGGAATGTCGCGGCGACGGCCTCAGGCCCGACATCGAGCCGGACGATGCCACGCCGCTTGCAATCGAGCCTGAGTCTCGCCGCTGCAAACAAATCGCGCGCCTCCGGGGGAGCTTGCCGAAACGGCGCGAGATCTCCTCCTCCAGATCCACCAGATCGTCTTCGTTCCGGCACCTCGCAGCGCGACCATAGATCTCGAGCCGCATCGCCTCGGATTGCACGTAGCCTTCGGGCAACGTGTCGGCACACGGCAGATTGAGATCGGGCACCCACAGAAAGGCGCCGGTGTCGTTGGCTCGCTCGGAGGCCAGCTTCAGGAGATGACTGTAGAGCACCGGTCCGAACACCTGGACATGCCCGGACTGCTGCTCCGAGAACAGATCGCCGGCGCCTCGAAGGTCCAGATCGCGCGCGCTGATGGCGAAGCCGGCGCCAGGCTTGCTGAACTCCTCGAGGACGGCCAGGCGCTTCTCGGATTGTTCCGAAGCCGACTCCGTCAGCAGATATGCAAAGGCGCGCGTTCCGCCACGCCCGACACGTCCTCTGAGCTGATGAAGCTGCGCGAGACCGAACTTCTCGGGCCAGCACACGACGATGGTGTTCGCGCGCGGAATGTCGAGACCGCTCTCCACGATATTTGTCGCGAGGAGAACATCGGCCTCGCCGTTGACGAAATTCATCATCCGTTCGTCGATCTCGTCGACAGGCAGTCTGCCATGGAGACAGACGATGCGGAGGTCGGGAGCCACCGATTGCACACGTGCCAGCATCGGCTCCAGATCCTGGATACGCGGGCAGATCAGAAAACTCTGTCCATTCCGCCTCCGCTCGCGAAGCAGGGCTCCGGCGATCGCCGCATCCGAAAGCGGAGCGATCTTGGTCACGATCGGAAGCCGGTGAACGGGCGGCGTCGCGATCACGCTGAGATCTCTGAAGCCTGCAAGTCCCGCAGCGAGCGTGCGAGGGATCGGCGTCGCGCTCATCCAGAGCGTATGCGCATTCTTCGCCAGCCCCGAAAGCTTGGCCTTTTCGGCCGCCCCGAAATGCTGTTCTTCGTCGATGATGACGAGCCCAAGATCGGCGAACTTCACGTCCTTCGCGGAGAGCGCTTGCGTGCCGACCACGACTTTCAGCCTGCCACTTCGCAAGCCCTCTTTCGTTTCTCTCGTCTCCGGGCCTGAGGTGGCCCGCGACAGGTTTCCGACTTCGATGCCGAGAGGACCAAAGCGTTTGCGGAAGGTTTCGACATGCTGACGCGCCAGGACCGTCGTCGGCACCGCGATCGCCACCTGTTTCCCTGACAGCGCCACCGCGGCCGCCGCGCGCAGCGCCACCTCGGTCTTTCCAAATCCGACGTCGCCGCACACCACCCTGTCCATGGGATGACCTGCCGCCAGATCGTCGAGAACGTCCTGAATGGCCTTGGCCTGGTCGACCGTGGTGAAATACGGAAACCGTGCGACGAACCTTTCATAGGCCTGCCCTGGCGCGACCAGCTTGGGTGCGCGGCGGCGATGGCGCTGGCTGATGTGCTTGGCGAGCGCCTTGGCGGCGACCTGAATTTCCGCTTCGGCCTCGGTCCGGCGTGCCCACCATGTGCTGCCGTCCGCCTTGTCCCGCGTCAGCTTGCCGGGCTCCGCTGCATACGGCCAGATCAGGGCAAGATCGGCCGGCGGCACGAGAACGGCGTTGTCGCCTGCGAACGCCAGCCTGACCATCTCGCGCCGCGCCCCTTCCCCATACTGAATATCTGCAAGCCGTCGAGCACGGCCAGGCCGCGCTGCAAATGGACCACCGCCGTGCCGCGCGACGGCACGTCAGGATGATCGAACGCGGTGGTCCACGCCTTCGCCATCGGCTGCGGATGATGGGCCCTGCTGCCGAGCACGTCGGATGCCGTCACGACGACCATGGGCTTGCGGCCGGCCCCGATGAAGCCGGCATCGAAGTCAGCCAGCAGCGCCGTCTCGCGATCCCGTCCCTTGGTCGCGTCGTTCCAATCGCCACAGCGCTCCGCCTTGATGCCGCTCATCCGCTCCATCGCGCGAAGGTCGTCCTCGACCGCCGCGACGAGGAGCAGTTGCGATCCGGCGCTTTGCATATCGGCAACAAACGCGCGAAGGATCTTTCTTGGCGAGGCTGCCTTCGAGAAATCCGGGGTCGGGGTGAAGGCCGACTTTTGCGGCAGCACGCTCATGCGCTTCTTCAGCCGCTTCCAGTCCGCCTGTCCCAGATACTCGCGCTCCGCATCCCTGCGGCCGGCCGCCTCCTCGATCGTCCCGAGCCAGCTCTCGGCGTGGGCCAGCACGCCGGCATCAGCGATCCACCGCGCACGGCTGCAATAATCCGGCAGCGTCGCCCGCTGTCCGCGCTTGTTCCCAAACGCAATCCGCTCGGACATCGGATCGATCAGCAGTTCCCTGGTCTCGAACAGGACCTCATGTTCCACCGGATCGACGGCGACGATTCGGCGGAGAGCGCCGTCGGAATGCTCGATCCTGAACGGACCAAGCGCGCCGGCGGGAAACACTTCGAACGTCTTGCCGTGGAACAGGACGCCTCCCGGATAATCCGCCTCTTCGTCGAGATCGTAGCCGAGAGCTTCGAGGCGACGCTCCAGCTCCTGCTCGGAATAGGCCGCGCCCACCTTCAGGCTGAGGCTGGTCTTCGACCAGCTCGCCTGCAGCGGCAGCCGCTCCATGATGGCCTCTGCGGTGGACACCAGGAAGACAGGCTTCTTCGTCTTGGCAAGACGCCGCAACACTGAGCTCCGCCGGCCCGCGATCTCCCGTGACGGCTCCAGACCGTCGAACGGCAAATTGTTGAGTCGCGGGAACACCAGTGCCTCGACCGAGGGATCGAGCGCGTGGATCACGCCCCCCAGCCGCTCCGCCCTGCTCTCGTCATCGCAGAGGAAGACGAGGCCGTCGCGGCCGGACTTGCTCCATTGCTCAAGCAGATGGAGAGCCAGCATGCCGAGAGGCGATGAGGAGGAGATCGCGGAACGGGATGTCGTCTTGCTTTTCTTGGGCGCAACCTTTACGGCGCGGGCTTTCTTGGTGGCCGCCAATTTGTATCCATCATTGTTTCGTAACAATAGGCGTGCGACGGCGAGCCCTCAGTCGAGCTCCGTCCATAACGCACGCGGGGCCCCGAGGCCCAGGGACGTCATTACAATTTCGCGATGGCATTGGAAAGCGGAGACGCAAGCTTTAGGAAGCGCTCCTTGGAAAACGGTCTCTTGGAAACGGCCTGACGGCAACCGGAGGCTATTGCAGGACCTTTGGCAGCACCACGACCACGTCGACGCTCTGCTTGAGGATTTGCGTCGCGACCACGGCGAGGTGATGCGAAAATTCGTCTTCGATCTCGCTCGCACAGTCTTCGTCCCTGGCGATCGCAAACAGCAGATTGCCGTCGATTTCGTCGAATCGGATTCCGGCGAAGAGGCGATCAAACGTCTCGGCACCCGCAATGGACGCGATTCGCGCCTGGATGGCCTGATCTTCGACGAGGGACAGTTTCATCATGTGCAATGAGATATAGCCGGGCCGCTCGAATGCAAGCGCTGGCACGGCGGGCTGGTCGAACTATATTTGATGATATCGTCCCGCCTGATCGTCGTCCGCCCTTGAGGAAAATCTTGATTCTCTTTCTGCTGCTGATCTTCCTGCCGATAGGACTGTCGGCCGGTCGCTACTTTGTGTTCGGCGATGGCCGCGGCAATTGGCAGACAGCGGATCGATCGAGCGCCGGCCTGCTGCAGCCCGCATCCGCCAGTCCGGAGGCGCTGATCCGGGTCTTTGCGGCGCGCACGGTACGCTGGCGCGGCATTTTCGCCGTGCACACCTGGATCGTCGTCAAGGACAAGGGCGCCGCGACTTACAACCGATACGATTATACGGCATGGGGTGATCCGATCCGCAGCAACGGGTTCGCGCCCGACGGCCGCTGGTTCGGCGCCATGCCCGAAACCGTCGTGGCGGTCGACGGCACACTCGCCGAAGAGCTGATTCCCAAGATCCGGCACGTCGTCGAAACCTACAGGTTCCGCGCCTATGGCGATTACAGCGCCTGGCCGGGACCGAATTCCAACACCTTCGTGCAGGCGACTTTGGACGCCATCCCCGAGCTTCGTGCTGTCCTTCCTCCAACTGCCGTCGGAAAGGATTATCCCTACAGCGGACGCTGGGTCGGCATCACCCCGTCCGGCACCGGCCTCTACGCCTCGCTTTCGGGTTACCTCGGAATGACGGTCGGCTGGATCGAGGGGATCGAGGTCAATTTCTTCGGGGCGGTGCTCGGCGTGGACATCCGGCGGCCAGCTCTCAAGCTTCCCGGCATCGGCCGGCTTGGCATAGCGGCTGGCTTCTAGCGCCACCGCCGGCACCCTCACGCCGATACGCCGAACAGATTTCCGAAAACAACCCCATGCACAGTAGAACAGCCACCGGCCGGTTGCCGGCCGTGGCGCGGCCCAAGCTGCGGTGAGATCTGTTGAATCCCGGTAAATTGCCGACGCCGGGTATCACCTGACTCATGTTCCGCGCCCGAGGCACCGAATTAACAGTTTAGTAACAATGTGGGCCCGCCTCGGCTGCATTAATCCAAATCGCAGCCTTCCGGTGTCTCGACCACCACGACCCTGCTATAACCGCGCCGATCCGGCTCGATCGACTTTTCCGGGCCATCTCGTTTCCCTGGTCATTTATGAATAAGCCCAGCAACACATTCGATATCGCCATCGAGCAGGCGTTCGATTTTCTGTCACCGGAATACGCGGAGCTGTTCGACAGCTCGGCCGCAACCGCGTTTCAGCATCCGCTCTGGCTGGACGGCCTCTATGCCAGGCTCGCCTCCCATGCGGGAGCCAAGAAGCTCGTCGTCGTCGTTCGTCACCGCGCGACGGGGGCGCTGGCGATGGTGCTGCCCCTGCTCCGAATCCGCCGCGGTCCGGTCCGCACCGTTGAATTCGCCGATCTGCGTGTTTCCGACTATCTGGCGCCGGTCTGCAGTCCCGAGGTGTTTTCCAGTCTGCTGGAGGACGAAGCTGCATGCGAAGAAATTCGGCGCCTCGTCAGGCCGTTCGACCTGCTCCGCATGACCAAGCTGCCGGACGGTCGGCTCCCGATCGAAAGTCTCCTGGGCTCACCGCGCCGGGTGTCGATGGATACGAATGCCTATGCGACCGTGCTCGTCGCCCCGTTCGAACAATGGCGCGCCAGCACACTGGATCGCTCCTATCAGAAGGAGCTCGCCAAGAAGTATCGCCAGCTCCAGAAGAAGGGCGAGTTGAGCTTTTCATGCTGTGATGACAGCGCGTCCATTCTCGAGGCGATGGACGCGATGAAGCAGTTTCGCGGCCCGCGATTTCAGGCACAGGGCGACGGAGACCTGCTCCAGCGTCCCGAATATTACGACTTCTATTCCGGCATCGCGCTCAGCGGCCTCGGCTCGTTGGTCCGGCTCTATGCCATAAAGATGGACGGCAACGTGATTGCCGCCGTGCTGGGCCTGTGCCACCGCGGCAGCTTCCTCATCATCATGAGCGCGTTCGACATTGCGGGGTACAAGAGCCAGTCCCTGGGATCCCTGATGTTCGAGCAGGTCGCGAGGGATTGCATCGAGCGCGGCGATCAGATGCTCGACTTCACCATTGGCGACGAGCCCTACAAGAAATTGTTCGGTGGGCAACCTTCGCCCATGTGGATGGTGACGCAAGCCGGCAGCACCGCAGGTGCCATCAGCCTGTTCGCGCTGAAACAGGCTCCCTGGCTCAAGCTGGCGGCCAAGCGGCTATCCGATTTCAGGCTTTTGCCGGCCCGCACCCCAACGCCCACGGGCTGACCGGCGGGCGGGTAATCGGGCGCAGACTTCAGGCGCGCAGCGCACCGCGAACACGTCCGAGCCAGCCCGGATTCATCTGATCGACGCGGTGCGTGAGACTGCGCCGCAGGAAGTGCAGGCGACGCCGCACATCCCATCCGATATCGCTGCGGGACGTCAGGGCCTCGCGGAAGCGCGCCATCTTCAGCGATTGCTGATCTGCCGCGACCTTGTCGGGATCGGAATAGAACTGCGATATCTTCTCCGATCCCATACCCGCGCTTGCAAGCCAACGCGGTGCGTATTCGGTGCAGAGACGATCGACGTCCACCAGCAGGCGGGCGACGCCCGTGCCGGCGGCGGGACAATTGGTCTGGAACGCATCGCCGATGAGGACGATTCCCGGCTGCAAGTGTCCCTCCACCATGGTCAGGTCCATCACCCAGTTCTGGACCTTGTCGGTCACGCGGAAGTCGCCGAGGTAAGGCCATAGTCCCGGCAGCAGGCGCAAAACGGTCGCCTCCGGTTCGCGGCGCAGCTCGCGCATGATCGGATCGGTCGGGTCGCGGAACATGAAGAGATTGGCCCGCATGCCTGATGGCACGGGAAACAGGCTGAGATAGTCGATCCCATCTGCCGTGCGCTCGCCATAACAGGTCAGCGCCTCGAAATCGAACGGCGCGCCGTCCTTGCGGGCGATCGTGAAGCCGAATGAAACGGAGTGACGTTCGGCCAGCACGCGCCGCCTGATGCCGAGCTTGTAGCCGAGCGCGCTCGCCATGCCGGTGGCGAGAACGACAAGGCGCGCGTCCAGGCGCTTTCCGGAGGCCAGCTCGATATGCTGCACATCGTCGCTGCAGCTGATTGCGGTGACCTCGTCGACGATCAGACTGGACGGATCAGGTAATTGGCTACGCGCCATGGCGACGAGATTGGCGTAGGGAAGTCCGTAGGCTCGGCCGATGCTGACATCGACCACCTTGCCTTCCCGGATATTGAGCACCTGATCGTACCGACAGGCGACGTTCGCGAGCGCGTCGAGGAAGCCCAGCTTGCGGAACATCTCCAGCTGCTGGCCGCCGATCTTCTCGACCCGGAATTCGTCCGGATGCACCGCGCGCTTGTCGACGAGAGCGACACGATGCCCCGCCCGCGCAAGCACTGCAGCGGCAAGCGATCCTGCGAGGCCGCCGCCGACGATCGCGATATCAGCGACAATCGTCGCGGTTCCGGCAATACCGCCCGGCTCGGTCACGGCTCTATCGGTCGTCATGGTCTGGGCTCCACGGTCAGCTGTGGTTCCATGTGCAATTCTCTCGCCTGATGTCCTATCGCAACGTCGGAGGCGATCATTTCCAGAGATTGAGGTTAATGGGATGCGGGACAAACCTGTCCCGGCACGCGCCTTGCTCGGAACAGTCTAGAAATCCCGTTCTCTCGTCCGATCGGCAGTGCCAATCCCTCTCTCAGGACCATTCCGAAGCTCGAACGGCCGAACACCGACCGGCTCCGCCTCTTATCGCGCGTCGATGCAGCATCGATCCGGGACAAGCGGCACGCAGCTGTTCCACGGTGACGCAGCAACTTACGACCTTCGTCGACCACAGGCGACTGGCTCAACGGAGCGCGCATTAACACTCGTGATTTTCCGCCATGCTAGGTTGGCGCTGTACTTGAAACCGGTATCTTCGCGGGACGCCGCGTATCTCTGATGATCACTACCATTGTTCAGTTTCTGCGGCGCGACGTAACGCGCGGTGTCGTCGGGACCATCCTGCTCAAGGTTGGCAGCGGCGCACTCGCGTTTGCGTTGTTCTCGCTCGCGGCGCGAACGATGACGCCGGACGGATTCGGCATCTTTGCGACCTGGCTTTCAGTTGCGCAGATCGCGGCGGTCGTCGGGCTGGTCGGCCAGGAATCGCTGCTGGTACGATTTCTGAATGAGTATCAGGTCGGAGACAGGCCCGACCTCGCCAAAGGCGTCCTGCTCTCGAGTATGAAGATCGCCTGCGTCGCGATGCTGATCGCGATCGCCGCAGTCGCACTGGTCGCGAATCTCCGGGGCGATTGGTGGCTGCTGATCCTCGCGGTCTCGGCCTACACGGCCGTGAGCGCCGGACTGATGCTTGGCAGCCAGATCGCGCGTTCGCTGGTCAGCATTCTCATGGGCGAAGGCAACCGCGAGTTCTTCTGGCGGGTGATCGTGGTCTTGTTCCTGCTCGCAATGCTGCTCGGCCACAAGCAGCTCGATCCCACCGAGCTGATCGCGGTGATGACGATCGCCATGTCGTTGGGCCTTGTCGCGCAGATCGTTGCGATCGCGCGGGCGCTGCCGGATCTGCGCAGTACGACCGCGCGTTCCGAGAGATCGCGCTGGCGATCGAGCTCGTTTCATTTCTGGATCGCGTCGATCCTTGAAGTCGCAAACCAGTATTTCGATGTCATTCTGGTCTACTGGATGATGGATCCCGCGACCGCAGGCATCTACTTTGCGGCGTCACGCCTCGCCAACATCTTCGCCATGTTGTCCGCCGCGTTGTACACGTTCGGTGCGCGCCGGCTTCCGTCGCTGTACTTCAGCAAGAACCACGGGGAATTCGAGCGAACGTTAAGGCTCATGGCGGAGGTGACGGCGCTCTGCGTGGCTGCCGGCCTCGCCCTGATCTGGATTGGCGGCCCCTATCTGCTCAATCTGTTCGGGCCGCATTTCACCGCGCAGCACTCAGTCCTGATCGTGCTCGCGATCGGAACGGCCATCCAGGCTGCAGGCGGCCCATCCGCGGCAATCCTGCAGCTGACCGGCCATGAGCGCATCTACGTCCCGGTCGTCGCCGCGAACGTGGCGCTGCGATTGGTCGGGTTTGTCGTGCTGATTCCCTGGCTCGGCGTGCTGGGTGCGGCGATCGCGGCCACCGTGTCACTGGCGCTCACGACCGTCGCCCTCAACATCCTGTGCCGCAAGCGAACCGGGGTCGATCCTTCGGTTCTCGTGCTTCTGCGCTTCTCTGCATGGAAGCGAGGAAGCTACGCGGTCCGCGGCGCCGACTCGGCCGAATAGGCGCGGGCACTGCCAATTGGTTAACGAAAGCGCTGCACGCCATCCTGAAACCGGCGCAATTCCCGCAAGAACAGGCCAATGGGCAGGTTCCGCATTAACTCCGTTTGTTGCTAATCGATGTCTGCGCCGGGCCTGCGTGATAGGTACGGGATTAAGAAGGTGAAGAATTCGTTTCTTTTTTAGCGGGTCGGAATCCGTGCTCCACTACCAGCCGAACAAGGACGAGACCACCGCGGCAGCAGTCGCGCCGCTGAACGGCGGCGAACGTAGACTGCACGTCCTTCTCGTCCAGACTCAGGCCGAGAACGCGGGTGCGCAGGAGATTTCGAGACTGTTGGGCGCCGGTCTCTCCGCGCGCGGGCATCGCGTGTCCAACCTGTTCTTCTTCCGCAAGTCGGACTCGTTCGACGAGCCGCCGGACACGTTCTACTGCGCGACGAGCCGGCCGGGCAATCCGCTGGCGCTGCTGCGCATGCTGTGGAGGCTCGGCGGCCATATCAGGACGATCAGGCCCGACGCCGTCCTGACATTCCAGCATTTCGGCAACGTCATCGGCGCAGGCATGACGCGCCTCGTCAGCCGCGCGCCGGTCGTCGCGAACCAGGTTTCATCCGCGCTGGCGATGAGCTGGCCGGTCCGCACCGCCGACATCGCGATGGGCAGCACCGGGTTCTTCGACTGCATCACGCTCAACTCGCAGGACATGGAGCGCGAATATTCGCACTATCCCGCGGCCTACCGGTCGCGCATGGTGCATGTGCCGCACGGCTTCGAAGACAAGGCGCTGGTCTTGTCGAAGGACGACGCGCGGCAAAACTTCAATCTGCCGCCGGACCGAGTCCTGCTCGGCTGCGCGGCGAGGCTGCACCCCCACAAGCGGCTCGATGCGGCAATACGGCTGTTGCCGGCCGAACCGTCCTGGCATCTCGCGCTGGCCGGCCAAGGGCCCGACGAGACGCGACTGAGGCAGCTCGCGGATTCCTGAAGGTCTCGGACAGATTGCATCTGCTCGGCGAAATCGCTCCGCGCCAGATCGCCGGCTTTCTCGCCTGCCTCGACGTGTTCGTGTTTCCGACGCTGGCCGAAACCTTTGGTCTGGCCGCTGTCGAGGCCGCAAACGCCGGCGTTCCCTCCGTCGTCACGGATCTTCCCGTGCTGCGCGAGGTGCTGTCCTTCGAAGGAAAGCCTACCGCGCTCTTTGTCGATACCTCGGATCAGAAGAAGCTGGCGGCTGCCGTCTCCAGGCTCCTGTCCGACCAGGCACTGCGCGACGAACTGCAACACAACGCCAAAGGGCTGAGGTTGCGCTATTCGGTCGACGCGATGGTGGAGGAATACGTTCGAATCCTCGGCCAGGTGATCTGACCATGCGCTTTGAACGGGTTGGCTCGACATGATCATCGAGTTTCGCTGCGAACGTGACCATGCGCGGCGGTGGATGCACCGCGAGACGCTCTCGATCGACGGCCGGGACGTTCCGGTTCAGATCGCGTGGACGGCGACCACCGAGCCGCGGCCCGCAGGTCTCGACGCGCTGTTCGGGCTGGAGCGCCTGGTGCTGCACAAGGGCAGGCCCGGCGGCGCCGACAGGCTGACGATCACTCCCGACCAGGCGCAGGTGCGTACCGGCACGGCCGACGTGGTTGTCGATTTCACGAACGCCGTACGCGATCCGAACTGTTCTGCCCGGCTCTATCTACGCCCCTTGTTCAACGGATCCGCGGGCGAAAACGCCGCACTCGCCGCCGTTCTCGGCGGCGACCTGCCCGTCATCGAGATCGTCAACGAGATCGACGGTGCCATGCTCGATCGTGGCCACCCGTCCGCAGAGATTGCGGCCGGCCTGAGCGGCGGGCTCGAAACGATCATGGCACGAATAATGACCATGGTGGCTGCAATCCTGTCGGGACGCCCGCGCATCGTGCCGCAGCTGGCGCGTCCCGCACGGAACGGCAACGGGCGTGGGCCGGCAGCCTACGTCGCGCGCGGCCTCGCCGTATCGATCGCCAAGGAGATCTATCGCCTCTGCTGCTATGCCCCGCATTGGCACGTCGGATGGCGCTTCAATGACGGCGCAGGTGTCTGGCAGACCGGCGATCTTTCCGGACCCACATGGAACGTGCTGGGCGATCCCGGAAACCATTTCTATGCCGATCCCTTTGCCATCACCTGGCAGGGGCGAACGTTCGTCTTCTTTGAAGACCTCGATCACCGGATCGGAAAAGGCATCATCTCAGCGATCGAGTTCGGCGACACCGGGCCGATCGGCGACGTCGTGCCCGTGCTGGAGGAGCCGTGGCATCTCTCCTATCCATTCCTGATCGAGGATGACGGCGAGTTGTGGATGATCCCGGAGAGCTCGCTCCATGGCGACGTCGCGCTCTACAAATGCGTCCGGTTTCCGGACAAATGGGAGCGGCACGCGACGCTGCTCTCCGGCCTCGAGATCGCCGACGCGACGATCACGCGGCACAACGGGCTGAACTATCTGTTTGGAGCCTGGCGCGACGGAACCGGCGGCTATTCGGATCTCGCTGGCGATCTACTACGCCGACCACCTGCTCGGCCCCTGGACGCCCCATGCCAGCAACCCGGTCATGATCGACCGCGCGAGCACGCGGCCGGCGGGGAATTTCGTCACCATCGACGGCAAATTGTGGCGGCCGGTGCAGGATTGCGCCGACGGATATGGTGCTGCGCTCGCTCTGGCGGAGATTGTCGAACTGTCGCCGACGACGTTCAAGCAGATCGTCCGCCACTCGCTCAAGCCCGGACCGCTGTGGCCCGGACGAAAGCTGCACACGCTGAATCGCTGCGGCCGGCTCGAAGTCATCGACGGATCGCGCGTTCAACCCAAGACCCGCGCCTTCGCAGCCAAGTTCCCGTCGGCGGTCCTGCCCCCGCGGACCAGCCCGCACACGGCCTGAACGACATCCGCCTCGCGCGCTAGAACTGCACCCCGCGCGTCAGGGCGCCGTCGACGACGAGATTCGTCCCCGTAATGAAGCTCGCGGCGCGGCTGGCGAGGAAGACGGCGGCGTTGGCCATTTCCTGCGGCGTGCCCATCCGCCCCGTCGGATTGAGTGCTAGGGCCGTCTTGTAGAGCTCGGGATTGTTGTCCTTGATCATGTTCCAGACCCCGCCCTCGAAATAGGTATTGCCCGGCGAAACCGAGTTGGCGCGAATGCCCTTGCCGGCGAGCTGATTGGCGAGACCTTGCGTGTAATGGATGATGGCGGCCTTGAAGGTGCCGTAGGGACCGGCGGCGAAATCGACCTCGCGCCCCGAGACGCTCGATATGGTGACGATCGCGCCGGCAGCGCTCTTCTCCAGATAGGGCATGGCTGCGTTCACCAGCCGGACCGTGCCCATCATGTCGGTCGCAAACTCCTTCTCCCAGCTTTCGTCGTCCTGGCCGATCGCGAGCGCACTGACATTGGCGACGACGACATCGATGCCGCCGAGCTTCGAGGCCATATCGCCCACCCAGGCCTTCAGGACGGCGGCGTCGGCAACATCGACCGCACCGCCATAGGCTGCAACGCCCTTGGCCTTGAGCGCAGCGACCGTGCTCTCGACCTCGGCCAGATTGCGGGAGCACACGCCGACATCGGCGCCTTCGGTGGCGAACGTCTCGGCGATCGCGCGGCCGATTCCCTTGGTGCTTCCCGTGACGAGAACCTTGGCGCCCTTGAGTCCCAGATCCATGGCCGAATTCCTTTTCCTGGTTCAGTAATTGTTCGCGACCGCCTTGATCAATCCACGATAGCTGTGCGGCATGCGCATCGACACCAGATCCTTTCGCCGCACGACGTTGGTCGGATAGACGCTGTCGAGATTGGTGGTGTCGACCAGCGCGGTTGCAAGGCCCGTGCCGTCGGCCGCGATCGCCTCCCCCGCGGGAACGCGAACGTGTCGGGGCCGAACACCCCGCTCAACCCGGGATAACCGCGCTCGGGATCGACGACATTGGCGAAGGCGAAGAAAAGGTTGTTCTCGCCGGCGCGAACCCGGAAATGATGCCAGTGATGCGGATCCGGCCCGGTCGGAATCGGTACCGGCTGATCGACCTGCGTGCCGGCGTGCGACGAACTGAAGCGCCCCTTGATCGCGGCGGGGCACGCGATGAGATCGCAGCCGCGCAACGCCAGCACCCGCCCCGCCTCCGGGAACGACGCATCGTGACCGATCAGCAGCCCGATCCGGCCGATCGGCGTGTCGACGACGGTCCAGTCGTCACCGGCGGTGGCCCAGCTGCGCTCGTCGGCCGTGAGATGTGTCTTGCGATACACCGCGATGCCACCGTCGGGCGCGACGAGGCAGGCGCTGTTGTAAAGCAGATCGCCGTCACGCTCGGCGAGGCCGCAGACGAGGTAGAGCCCGAGCTCGCTTGCAAGCTTGCCGAGGCTGTCGGTCGCCGGCCCCGGGATCGGTTGCGCCGATCTCGCGGGATCGGCCAATCCCGTCAGCGCGAGCTCCGGAAAGACCACGAGCTCCGCGCCGTCGTCCCTGGCCTTGCGCGCGAGCGCTGCGATCTCGCCGAGGTTCTGGCTGACGTCATCCCGAGGTGCAAACTGCGCGACGCTGACTTGCGACGTCTTGCCCGTCGGCCACGGCTCATGGCCATAGAGCCCAAAGAAATCGCGCGGATTCCAGCTGAACGTATCGGTGAGCAGTTCAGGGTAAAGCTCCGGCCGACGCTGTGCGAACACCGTCTCGCCGAGCACGCGGCGCGCGCGGGCGGCGCCAAGATCGATCTCCGACATCAGGACACCGTCGCCCTTGTCGAGCACGGCCGTCACCTGCCCGTCCGGCGCGATCACGCAGCTGCCGCCGCTGAACTGCACGGTGCGCTCCAGGCCCCATCGATTGCTCTCGATGACGTAGCAGCCGTTCTCGAAGGCGCGGCTGATCCAGTATGGCGCCGGCGTGCGCTCCGCCAGCCAGTTCGAGATATGGCAGATGACGTCCGCGCCGCCGAGCGCCATCAGCCGCGCGGTCTCGACGAAATGGATGTCCATGCAGATCAGCAGCGCGATCCGCCCGATCGGCGTCTCGAACACCTGGTTGTGCAGGTCGCCCGCCGCCGCCCATTTCGGCTCGGAGATATAGGGGTGCGTCTTGCGGTGGCGGCCGACGATGCCGCCGGGCCCGATCAGGACGGCCGTGTTGAAGTAGATGCCGTCCTCGTCGACCTCCGGCATGCCGACCACGATGTAACAGCCGTGCTTGCGCGCCAGCGCCGCAAAGCGGTTCGTGGTCGGCCCCGGGACCGTCTCGACGAAGGGAGCGACCTCGGCACGGTCGAACCAGCAATAGCCGGTCGTCCCCATTTCCGGCGTGACGATCAGCCTGGCACCGGCCGCCGCCGCCTGCTCGCAGAGTTCGAGCAGGCGCGCGATGTTGCGCTCCTGCTCGAACATGGTCGGTTCGAACTGGACGGCGGCAACCTTGTGCTTGGTGGACATGATCCGGATGGCCTCAAACGAGATAGGACTTCTTGATGGAAGCGCCGAGCGTATATTTCGGGTCCACCATGTTGCCGACCCGCATCCGTCCGGCCTGGGTCAGCAGCATGTAGGCGTCGATCTCGTCGAAGCCATAATCGGCCGCCATCCAGCGGCAGAGTTCACGGTAGGCGATGCGTGCCGCATCCTCCATCGGCCGCGCCGAACCGATGGTCATGATGAAGTCCTTGGTCTCGAGCTCGCGGCCAGGCGATGGTCCAGTTCTTGATCAGGTCGATCTGCACCGTGGTCACGGTCGGATGCTCGATGGCGACGCCGCAGAGTTCACCGTCACCCTGCGCGGCGTGGCAGTCGCCAAGATAAAGCAACGCGCCCTTGGTGTTCACCGGCAGGTAGATGACGGCGCCGACGCCGACATCCGGCAGGTCCATGTTGCCGCCGTAATAGTCGGGAACGAGCGATGAGATCGCCTCGATCTCCGGCGAGGTGCCGATGGTGCCGATGAAGGGCTCATAGGGCAGCGTGATCTTGTCGTTCCATTTCGTCCCGGTCTTGGCATCGATCACGAGTTTCTTCACGCGCTCCGGCAGCGCGGGATTGAGCAGCGCGGTCTGGCCGGTCGAGACAAGGCCGCCGAAGTCCGGCATGACCACGGTGGTGCCGCACGGCTGCGGCCCGCGCGGCACGATGCTCTCGATGTAGACGGCGAGCGTGTCGCCCTTCTCCGCGCCGTTGACGTGGATCGGCCCATTCTGCGGATTGAGGAACGGGAAGTTGAGAATTTTCGACGGGCTGTCGGTCTCGTGCTTGATCGCGCCTTCGAACGCGTCATGAGTCTCGGCGGAGACCACCGCGCCGGGATCGACGGTCAGCACCGAATCGACATAGGGCCCGTAGACATAGTGGTACTTGCCCTGCTCGCTTTCCGTGATCGTATACTCCTTGCCGCGCGCGCCCTTGGCGACGCCTTTGCGCGCCATGATCGACTCGTTTTGCCAGGCCATTGCTGTTCTCCTTGGTTGGACTGTCTAGACCGCGAGGTGCCGGCGCATCTCCACCACGTCGTCGAGCGCCGAGCGGTCGAGACTCGCGACGATGCGGCCCTTGTCCATGACGTAGCAGCGCTGCGCCATGGCGCGGATCATGTCGAGATTCTGCTCGACCAGGATGATGGTCACGCCGGTCTTGCGGTTGAGCTCGACCATGTTGCGCGCGATGTCCTGGACGATGTTGGGCTGAATGCCCTCGGACGGCTCGTCCAGCAGGATCAGGCTCGGATCGGCAATCAGGACCCGTCCGATCGCCAGCTGCTGCTGCTGGCCTCCGGACATGGTGCCGGCGCGCTGCTGCCAGCGCTCTTCGAGAATGGGAAAGGCCTCCACGATCTTGCGCCGGCCCGCTTCGGGAATGCCTCCGCCCTTGATCGCGGCCCCGACGGCGACGTTCTCGCCGACGGTCAGGCGCGGGAAGACGTCGCGTCCCTGCGGCACATAGCCCATGCCGAGCCGCGCCCGCTTGTGCGCCGGCAGCGATTCCACGGCCTCGCCGCGATAGACGATCGAGCCACTCATCGCCGGCACGAGCCCGATCAGACTCTTCATTAACGTCGATTTGCCGACGCCGTTGCGCCCGATGACCGCGACGATCTCGCCTTCCCGCACCTCGATCTCGAGGCCCTGAAGCACCGGCTTGCCGCCATAGCCGGCACGCAGGCCGAGCGTCGAGAGGATCACTTCCTTGCGCGGCATATCAAGCATGGGCCTGCCCCAGATAGATCGCTGCCACACGCTCGTCAGCCACGATCTCGTCGATCGAGCCCTGCGCGAACACCTGGCCGAGATGCAGCACGGTGACGCGCTGGGCGACCTGCCGCACGAACGCCATGTCGTGCTCGATCGCCAGCACGGTCATGCCGCCGGCATTGAGCCGCTGCACCATTTCGCCGGTCATGTGGGTTTCCTCCGGCGACATGCCGGCGGTCGGCTCGTCGAGCAGCAGGAGGCGCGGCTTCAGGCTGATCGCCATGCCGATCTCCAGCCATTGCTTCTGGCCGTGGCTGAGATTGCCCGCGGTCTGCGCCTGCTCGGATTCGAGGCCGAGGAAGCCGAGCAGCCGATCGATCTCGGCTTCGAGCTCGGGGCCACGATGCCGGATCTGCAGGGCGATCTCGAGGTTCTGGCGCACGGACAGGCCCTTGAAGACGCCCGGCACCTGGAACTTGACCGAGAGGCCGCGGTGAATCCGCGCAAAGGATTTCAGCGCGGTGATGTTCTCTCCCGCAAAGACGATCTCGCCGCTGCCGGGATGATGCTCCCCCAGGATCAGGCGGAACAGCGTGCTCTTGCCGGCACCGTTCGGCCCGATCAGGCAGTGGATCTCGCCGGGCTCGAGCGTCAGGTTCACGCTGTTGGTGACGTGCAGGCCGCCAAAATGCTTGTTCAGTTCGCGCAGCTCGAGCAGCGACATCAGCCGGCCCTCTGCGTGAAGCGCGCTGCGAGCCGCCCGAGCCAGTTCATCGCGCCGAGCACGAGGCCGTTCGGAGCGATCAAGACCGTGAGCACGAGCAGAACGCCCATGAAGACGAGCGCGTACTGGCTGCCGTAGATCGTCAGCGCCTGGAACGCCGCGAGCACCACCAGCGTGCCGACCACGGTCGAGGTCAAGTCGCTGCGGCCGCCGACCGCGACCCAGATCAGCGGCAGCGCCGCCGCCGTCATGCCCATGCTCGACGGCGTGATGTATTGCCCCCACGCCGTGTAGAGCACGCCCGATATCCCCGCGAGCGCGGCGCCGATGACGAAGGTGATGAGCTGGTATTTGCGGATGTCGTAGCCCAGCATCTCCGCCCTTTCAGGATTCTCGCGGATGGCGACAATGACGTTGCCGAACGACGAGTTCATCAGGATGCGCAACGCCAGATAGACGAAGACCAGAAGGCCGAGCACGAAATAGTACAGCCCGACATCGGCGAACAGCACGATCGGCTCGCCCGGCCAGGGGATGGTGAGCGGCGGCATCGCGCTCATGCCGTTGAAGCCGTTGAGCCGCGCGCTGCCGATGTGCCACTCCGGCCCCGCGGTCTGCGCCATGAAGCGCTCCAGCATCAGCGTCACGGCGAGCGTGACGATGCCGAGGAAGACGCCGGCGATGCGGCCGAAGAACATGAAATAGCCGAGCAGGACCGCGAACAGCGCAGCGATCGCAATCGCAACGACGAACGCGACCAGTGTGAAGCCATAGGCCGAGCCGAAATTGAGGGTCAGGACGCCGTAGCCATAGCCCGCAATGCCGAAGAACGCGGTCTGCCCGAAGGACAGCGATCCGCCATAGCCCCAGATCAGGCACAGGCTGAGCGCGATGAACACCCAGACGAAGAAGTAGACGGTGTTGCCGACCGTGTAGCCGTCGCTGAACAGCGGATAGGCGAGCGCGATCGCCAGCACGATGGCAAACAGGCCCCAGAAGGCCCGACCGCGACCGACGGTCTGCGGGCCTTCGAGACGGCGAAAAAAGGAAACGAGAGCAGCCACGACGCCATCACTCCGTCAGGTGCGTTCGCGCAGCACGAAGCCGGAGATGCCCTTCGGCAGCACCCGGACCACGATGATGACGGCAACCAAAAGGCCGATCTGGCCGAACAACTGTCCCTGCCAGGACGTCATCCCCGACTTCACGATCGCAAGCAGGCCGCCGGCGGGCGCCGTGCCGAGGAAGACGTCGGCACCGCCGATCACGACCGTGACGAACGCCTCCATGATGAAGGTCGCGCCCATGGTCGGCACCAGCGTCATGGTCGGCGCATAGAGGCCGCCAGCAAGGCCGGCGAGCCCCGCGCCGCAGGCGAAGGTCAGGCTGTAGATCAGGCGCGTATCGACGCCGAGCGCAGCCGCCATGTGCGGCACCTGGATGGTGGCGCGCGCCAGCACGCCGAAGCGGGTCCAGTTGAACAGCGCATAGAGTGCGGCAAGCACGCCGAGCGCGGAGCAAAACAGCACGATGCGGTAGATCGAATAGGAGTAGTCGCCGACCTGAAAACTGCCGAACGGCGTGCCGACCCCCGCCATGGTCGAGCCGACCATGATCAGCGTGCCCTGCGTGGCGATCAGGCTGAGCCCCCAGGTTGCGACGATGGTGTCGAGCGGCCGATCGTAGAGATGACGGATCACCGCGAGTTCGACCAGCACGCCGACCAGCGCAGACACGACCGTCCCCGCCAGGATACCGAGCGGGAGCGGCAAACCGGCATGCACGGTCGCCGCGGTGACATAGGCACCGCACATGATGAACTCGCCGTGGGCCAGATTGATCACGCCCATCATGCCGAAGATCACCGCGAGCCCGCAGGCCGAGAGCACCAGGAACGCGAAGGCGTCACCGAATTGATAAAGTGCCGAAAAGACGTGGGTCGCTATGTCCATGAACCAACCAGATCGATGAGAGGGGCAACGTTGCCGGCGCGGGTAACCGTGATCGTCCCGGCGTGCAGGCACGCCGGGACGACCACCCGCCGGTCAGGGTTTCGGCGGGGGATCTCGACGGCGTGTACTGGGCCATCGGATCTTTCTTGGTCAGATCGCAGCCGGCTTCACCCAGCCAATACGGCTTGATGTCCTCCCAGGTCTTCGGGAAGGAGATCGAATGATCGGCGCCGACCTTGGCCAGATAGATCGTGTGCGACATGTGCTGGCTCTTCGGGTCGATGCAGACCTTGCCTTCCGGTGCGTCCATGCAGACGTCGCCCATCGCGATCACCTTGCGGATGTCCTCGCGCTTGGTCGACTTCGCCCGCTCCACCATCTGCTTGTAGAGGTAGACCGCGAGATAGGAGTTCTCCGCCTCCTGGTTCACATAGGGCTCGCTCGGGAACTTGGCCTTGAACTTGGCGTAGAATTCCTTGCTCTTCGGCGAGTCGATCTCCTCGATGTAGTTGGTGGTGACGTACATGTCCTTCAGGCTCGGCGGCTTGAAGCGCTTGTGCTCGTAGCCCTGGCCGACGTTGACCGAGGATGCCATCGGCAGGTTGACGTTCGCGGAGGCGGCCTGCTCGTAATAGGAAGCCTGCGCGGTGCCGACCAGCAGCGTGACCACGAAGTCGGGCTTGGCCTTCTGGATGTTCTGGACGCTCTGCGAGAATTGCGAGACGCCGAGCGGGATGAACTCCTCGCCGGCCATCTTGCCGCCGTTCTCCTTGACGATCTTGCGCACCCATTCGGCCGAGATCTGGCCGAAATTATAGTCGGCGGCGAGCGTGTAGACGTTCTTGCCGTACTTCTCCATCATGTAGGGAATGAGCGTGGAGAACTGCTGCTCCGGCACCGCGCCCGTTACGATCATGTGGCCGTCGCAGACGCCGCCTTCATACTGGTTGTTGTAGAAGGCAAAGCCGTTGAACTGATCGACGATGGGACGATAGGCCTCACGCGAGGCCGAGGAGAAGCCCGCGAACACAACGTCGACCTTGTCACGCTGGAGCACGCGCCGCATGAACTCCTGGTAGCGGGTGTTGTCGGACTGCGTGTCGTAAGGGACGAGCTCCAGCGGCCGGCCCATGATGCCGCCCGCCTTGTTGATCTCCTCGGCGGCGAGCTGGATGGCGTGGACCTTGCCGATCGTGGCCGCGGCGAAGTCGCCGGACTGATCCTCCAGCACGCCGAGCTTGATCGGGTTCTCCGCCGCGGATGCCGGGACTGATCCGAGGACAAGCGTCCCCGTGAGGGCTGCGGCACGCAGCCCCCGCAATACAGACTTGCTCATTTTGCTTCTCCTAGATGGCTTGCTTGTTGCCGCCTTGCAGCATGATGCCGGTCGTGCGGCCGGACGTATCGGGCGGCTTCGCCCGCTTGCTCAGGAACTCCTCGCAATAGAGTTCCATGTTCTGCCGCGCGCGCATGCTTTCGCGACGGAGCTGGGAATAGGCACCTTCCTCGTCGAGACCGCCCTGCTGCATCAGCAGGACCACGGCCCGGATCACCGCGCGACGACCGCGGCGGCGTTCCTCGAGGTCCTGCAGGCGTTCGCTCATTTCGGCGCGCAGCAGGAACTGGTTGATGCCCATGAACAGGGATGTGTAGACCGCACCGCCATGCACCGGCTTGCGCAGGAACGAGGTCGCACCGAGATTGACGAGCGCCTTCAGCCGGCTCGGCGCCTCGACGCCGACAAGGCCGATCACCGGCACCGGCGGCAGCCGCGAGGCGGGATGGACCTCGATCGCGACGGCGCCTTCGAGATCGCCGTCGACGAAAAGAATGTCGCGGTCGGCCTGCAGGCTCGTCACGTCGATCTGCGCGCGGCCGTCGATGATTTCGGGGTATTCGGTGGAGACGCCAAGCTTGGCGAGCGTCGTTTCGAGCGTGCTCTCCCATCCGCCTCGCCGTGTCACGACGATGGCGCGGCCGCCCTTGAAGTTCTGTAGCAGTCGAGAGCTCATGATTACACCACCTTCAACAGCGGAGAGCGCATTGCGCTGGCAAAGCGCGGCGACGACTGGACGAGATAGGGATCGGGCGCGATCGGCTCGCGGGATTCCAGCAGCACCTCGAATTGCCCGCTCGCAGACGAGCGGCCGATCCGCGGCGTGAGCCAGGCGTGGAAGGTCTGCCGGTCGATGCGGACCTCACCTTGCGGCGCGCGCAGCCGCTGATCGGCCACGGCGGCGCGCACCTTGCGCGCATCGTCTGTGCCGGCCTGCAACAATGCTGCCGCGAGCAGCTTGACCGCGATATAGGACGACTCGGCGTCGGCCGAGGAGACCGGTCCATCCGGAAAGGAGTGCGCATACGCATTGATGAAGGCGGCATTCTCCGGCGAATTCAGCGACGAGAAATAGACGCTCGACGACAGATGCCCGTCGATGGCATCGGGACCGATCTCCGGCAATTCCGGTTCGGACAGCGTGCAGCTCGCGACGGGAATTTCCGCGGCCTGATCGATCCCGCGTGCGCGGCAGGCGGCGCGGAATGCGCGGAAGAAGGCATAGGCGCTGGTGCCGATCAGATTGTTGAAGACGAAGTCAGGGCGCTGCTCGATGATCGCGGCAATGACCTGGTCGACCTCGGTATCGCCCATCGAGAGATAGCGCTCGGCGAGCACGGTACCGCCGCGCGCGATGAGCGCCTCGCGGAAGATGCGGTTGTTCTCCCAGGCCCAGATATAATTCGAGCCGATGCAGAAGGCGCGCGAGCCGACCCGGGACGCCAGATAGTCGACGAGCGGCAGCACGTGCTGGTTGGGCGCTGCGCCGGTATAGATGACGTTATCGGAACTCTCGAAACCCTCGTAGTGCGAGGGATACCAGAGCAGCCCGTCGAACTTCTCGAAACACGGGATCACTTCCTTGCGGCTCGACGAGGTGTAGCAGCCGACCACCTGGCGGATGCCGGAGCCGAGCAGCTCGAGGCTGAGCGAACGATAGCGCGCGAGGTCGCCCGAAGGATTGACCACCACTGGCTCCAGCTCGATATCTTGGCTGGTCGCGTTGACCTCCTCAAACGCGAGCAACGCGCCATTAAGGATCGACCGCGCGACGACGCTGTAGGAGCCCGTCGTCGAGAACATCACGCCAATCCGATAATGTCTTCGCGTCATCACTCGATCCAAAACAAAAAAGCGCCCGCCGGCTGTAAAGCCGAGGGCGCGCTCGCCGCCAACCAAACACGCATTCGCGTGGCGTTGGAAATGGTTTGAACTTGTTCGCGTTGACGGGCTGCCTTGCCCCACGCTCGTGCATTACGGTCGTTGAGATCGGTTATTATGTCAAGCGCGTTGTTGCAGCGAAGATTGCCGCAATTCGTGCCGACGTGTAGCAAAACTGTGCAGTGCGGTCAGAGGCCTCCGGAACTCCGTCTGCCCATCACTTTGTCGCGTCGATCCAGATTCCCGGCTCTGAATGCTCTCGGATATGGCTGACGAGAAAATCGGAAAAGACCCTGATCTTGGCGGGCAGCCGGACGCGGTTCTGATAGGCGATATTCATGGTGAGCAGCGGCAGCTCCCACCCCATCAGCACGGGCACCAGACGGCCGGCCGCGATATCGCTCTGCACAATGTAGAGCGGCTGGATCAGGATGCCGAGCCCGGCGCGCGCCGCACCACAGATGATCTGGCCGTCATTGCTGTCGAGCGTCGGTGCGATCCGGATCGTCTGCGTTGCGCCCCCTGGCTCAGGCGCAGCGAATAGGGATCGTTGGCGAGGTTGTAGATCAGCATGTTGTGGCGGGCGAGATCGGCGGGATGCTCCGGCCGTCCGTGCTTCTCCAGATAGGACGGAGCAGCCGCGAGCACGCGATGCATCTGCCCGATGCGGCGGACGATGATGTTGGAATCCGGCTCCTGCTCGCGCGTGCGGATCGCCACGTCGATGCCGGCCTCGATGAAGTCCAGGTAGCGGTTTGCGCTGGTGATCTGCACGCTGAGATCAGGGTAGAGCGCGCGGAAGGCCGGCAGCATCGGCGCGAGATAGATCATGGCGAAGGACAGCGAGCTCGTTACCCGCAGCATGCCCTTCGGCGACAGCGCTCGGTCGGAAACGGCGTCTTCGGCTTCGGCCAACTCGTTCAGAAGCGGGCTGCAGCGCTGCAGCAGCTCCTGCCCCGCTTCGGTCAGCCATTGCCGGCGCGTGTTGCGCTCGATCAGCCTGACCGCAAGCCGTTCCTCCAGCGCGCTGAGATGGCGGCTGGCAGCCGCGTTCGACATCCGCAACGTATCGGCGGCCTTGGACAGGCTGCCGAGTTCGGCGGTTCTGGAGAAGACTTCGAGTTGGAGCAGCCGGTCCATTTTTGCATAAATCGGAAAAGAGACTTACAAATTTTGGTCTTTATTTCCACTTTTCGCAAGGCAAAATAGCGCCAACAAAGCACAATGGCAGGCGAGGAAACCAGGAAATGTCGGGCCCGATCAGGCACATCGTGATGTGGCGGCTGCGCGGGGAGACCCCCGATGAGCGCGCCGCTGCCCGCTCCAAGGTCAAGACCCTGTTCGAGGGGCTGCGCGGCCGGATCGACGGCCTCACCCACATCGAAGTCGGTGTCGACGTCAGCGACGTCGATTACGCCTGCGATGTCGTTCTTTTCTCCGAATTCACCGACCACGCCGCTCTGGCGGCCTACGCCTCCCACCCTGAGCATTTGCGCGTCCGCGAGGCGCTGGGCGACTTGCGGATCGGACGCTTCCAGGTCGATTATCCCATCAAAGAGACCGGCGCATGATCGGTTCGTTCACCTTCGAAAACCTGCCCTGCCGCGTCGTGTTCGGCAGCGGAACGCTGGCCTCGGCCAAGGCCGAGGTTGAGCGTCTCGGCGGCAAGCGCGCGCTGGTGCTGACGACGCCGCAGCAGGAGGCGCAAGGCAAGAGCCTGGGCGTGGCGCTCGGCCAGCTTTATGCCGGCATCTTTCCCGGCGCGACCATGCACACCCCGGTCGAGGTCACGGAGCGCGCGCTCGCGGCGATGAAGGCGTGCGACGCCGACTGCGTCGTTTCGCTCGGCGGCGGATCCACGACGGGCCTCGGCAAGGCGCTGGCGCTTCGCACCGGCGTCAACCAGCTCTGCATCCCCACCACATATGCCGGCTCGGAGATGACGCCGATCCTCGGCCAGACCGAGAACGGCCTGAAGACCACGGTGCGCGATGCGGCGGTGCTGCCGGAGACCGTGATCTACGATGTCGACCTCACCCTGACGCTGCCGGCGAGCCTCGCCGCAACGTCCGGCATCAATGCCATCGCACATGCGGTGGAGGCGCTTTACGCGCGAGACACCAATCCCGTGACGTCGCTGATGGCGGAAGAAGGCATCCGCGCGCTGGCGCGTGCCCTGCCCGCCATTGCGGCCAAGAGCGACGACCGCGAGGCTCGTACCGAAGCGCTTTATGGCGCCTGGCTGTGCGGGGTCTGCCTTGGCACGGTCGGCATGGCGCTGCATCACAAGCTCTGCCATACGCTCGGCGGCACGTTCGATCTGCCGCATGCGGAAACCCACACCATCGTGCTCCCGCATGCGCTGGCCTACAATGCACCGGCCGTGCCCGATGCGATGGCACGCATCTCGCGTGCGATCGGCGCGGCCGATGCCTCGCAGGGACTCTTCGACCTCGCGAAGCGGCTGGGCGCCAGGCTGGCCCTGCGCGACATCGGCATGCCCGAAAGCGGCATCGACAAGGCGGCCGATCTCGCCGTCACCAATGCCTACTGGAATCCTCGCCCGCTCGAGCGGGGCGCCATCCGCGACCTCATTGCACGCGCCTGGGCCGGCGAGCCGCCGGTTGCCATCAAAGCGGCGGCGTGAAGAGATGCAGCGCACACTGATCAAATCCGCCACGGTCATCAGCATGGATGACGCGATCGGCGATCTCAATACCGGCGATGTGCTGATCGAGGGCAGCCGCATCGTCGACGTGCGTCCGTCGATCGAGCTCGGCAGCAGCGGTGCGAGCGAGACCGAGATCGTCGACGGCAAAGGCCGCATTGTCGTCCCCGGCCTGATCAACGCGCATATGCACACCTGGCAGACCGGCTTGCGCGGCTATGCCGCCAACTGGACGCTGCTGGAATATTTCCGCCGCATGCATGCCGGGCTCGCCACCGTGTTCCGACCGGAGGACATCCACATTGCGACGCTGGTCGGCGCGCTGAACCAGATCAATTGCGGCACTACCACGCTGGTCGACTGGTGCCACAACAATCCGACCCCCGATCACACCGACGCGGCCGTGCGCGGCCTGATCGAGAGCGGCATCCGCGCCGCCTTCTTCCATGGTTCGCCGAAGCCCGAGCCGAAACCAGGCGAGCCGCATTTCTCGGAGATCCCGCATCCGCGCCACGAGATCGAACGGCTACTGGCAGGCCCCCTCGCCGACCGCGACGGCCTCGTCACGCTCGGGCTTGCGATTCTCGGTCCGCATTATTCGACGCTCGACGTCGCCCTGCACGATTTCCGCCTAGCGCAGGAGCTGAAGCTGATCGCATCGATGCATCAGGGCGGCGGTCCGGCCAAGACGCCGGGTGGCTGGGAGAAGCTGATCGAGGCCGGCCTTGTCGGCTCCGGCATTAACATCGTTCATGGCAACGACCTGCCCGACGATCTCCTCGACAGGCTGGTCGATCTCGGCGTGTCCTTCTCGGTGACGCCGGAGAATGAGATGATCCAGGGCCACGGTTTCCCGATCACCGGACGGCTGCTCAAGCGCGGCGTACGACCAACGATCGGCATTGATCTGGAGTCCGTGCTGGCCGGCGACCTCCTCGGCGTGGCCCGCATCGCTTTGTCGATGCAGCGGGCGCTCGACAATGCGGAGTCGCGCAAGGAAAGCGGCACCATTCCGGCGACGACCACGATCCCCGTTCGGGAAGCGCTGCGCTGGATCACCACGGAAGGCGCCCGCATGCTCGGTCGCGAGCACCAGATCGGATCGCTGACACCCGGCAAACTCGCCGACCTCGTCGTCATCAACGCCTCCGACCTCAACCTTGTGCCGGTGCACGATCCCGTCGCGACCGTCGTGATGCAGACGAGCCTTGCCAATATCGAGGCCGTCATGATCGGCGGCGCCTGGAAGAAGCGGAACGGCCGGTTGCTGGTCGAGGGGCTGGAAGCGAAGAAAGAGCTGCTGGCGCGATCCGGCCGGCGGTTGGTGCAGGACATCGAACGACAGGGGCGCGCCGCCTGAGCGGCTGACGGACAACAACAATGACAGACACTTCGAAAAGCGTCGCTTTCATCGGGATCGGCAAGATGGGCCTGCCGATGTCGGCCCTCGTCGCCAAGGCCGGCTATGCCGTCACCGCATTCGATCAGAACGCGGCGCGGATCAGCGAAGCACGCGCGCAAGGCATCTCGATTGCCGCCTCCCCGGCCGAGTCCGTGAGCGGCAAGGCGGCAGTGATTACGTCCCTGCCCGATGACGCCGCGCTACGCGCTGCGCTGCTCGGTCCGACCGGCCTCATCGCTGTGATCACGCCCGGAGCCGTCTTGATCGAGACCAGCACCGTCAGCGTCGAAGCTTCAACCGAAGTTGCAGCCGCCGCGCAGGCCCGTGGTATCGCCTATCTTCGTTCACCAGTCTCCGGAAACGCCAGCATCGTCCATACCGGCGCCCTGAGCTGCTTCGTCTCAGGTCCGAAAGACGCTTTCGAGGAAGCTAGACCGCTGTTCGCAGCCTTCACCCGCGCCCAGACCTATCTCGGCCCCGCCGAGGAAGCGCGTTACGCAAAACTCTCGGTTAATTTGATGATCGCAGTATCCGCCGCGATGATGGCGGAGAGTCTGGCGCTGGCGCGCAAGGGCGGCATTGCCTGGCAGGACATTCTGAAGGTGCTCGACGACAGCGCCGTGGCATCGCCCATGGTGAAATACAAGACCGCGCCCCTGCGCAACCGCGATTTCGAGTCGACTTTCTCCTGCAAGCAGATGGCGAAGGATCTCGATCTCATTCTCGGCGCCGGCCACGCCGTCGGCGTGCCGCTTCAGCTCGCGGCCCAGGTGCGCGAGACCTACGGCTCGCTGGTGGCGCAAGGCGACGGCGACACCGACTTCATCGCGACCGTCAAGCACCTGGAACGGCTGTCCGGGCTTGGCGAACCCGAACTCTGATCGCGGAGACCCAGGATGCGCAACTTCAACGAAAACACGATTACCGACGCAGTGCTGGAGCGGATCGAGGACGCAACCGACCCGCGTATCAAGCAGGTGAGCGAGGCACTGGTGCGCCATCTCCATGCCTTTGTCCGCGAGGTGCGGCCGACCCAGAAGGAATGGGAATACGGCATCGACTTCCTGACCCGCACCGGCCACATGTGCGACGACAAGCGCCAGGAGTTCATCCTGTTGTCGGATGCGCTGGGTGTCTCCATGCTGGTCGATGCGATCAACCATCCCGTGCCGGAAGGCGCGACCGAGACCACGGTGCTTGGCCCGTTCTTCGTCCAGGCCGCACCCGAGAAGGATAGCGGCGCCGATATCTCGGGCCCGATGGAAGGTGATCCGATGCTGGTCACTGGCTCCGTCTCGACCGTCGACGGACAGCCGCTCGCAGGTGCCACCGTCGACGTCTGGCATTCCGACGACGACGGTTATTACGACGTGCAGCAGCTCGACGACATCGGCGATCTCGCGATGCGGGCCCGCTTCCACACCGATGGCAACGGCCGCTTCCATTTCTGGTCGATCAAGCCTGCCGCCTATCCGATCCCGCATGACGGCCCGGTCGGCGAGATGCTGGAGGTTCAAGGCCGCCATCCATGGCGCCCCGCGCATGTCCACTTCATGATCTCGGCGCCGGGCTTCGAGCAGCTCGTCACGCACGTGTTCGTCGCCGGCGACCAATATCTCGACAGCGACGTGGTGTTCGGCGTCAAGGACAGCCTGATCCGCGAATTCGTCCGGCATTCTGCCGGCCGTGCGCCGGATGGTCGCATGGTGGAGCGCGACTATTTTCACCTCAATTACGATTTCGGCCTGAAGCAGGTCGCGAGCAGCGCAAGAGCCGCCTAGACTGGACGGCGACGGACCGAACACGAGTCCGGCAACAGGGAGCAGACGGGAGTTAGGGATGGGACCGCGGGTCAGCACGAGCATATTGGCCGAACGCCTCACCGGCATGATCGGCCCGCGCGCGAGCGTTGCACGCGGCGTGCTGGACCAGCATGGGCAGAGCGAGTCGCATTATCGGAGCCTGCCGCCCGATATCGTCGTCTTCCCTGAAACCACTGAGGAGGTTGCCGAGATCGTCAAGCTGTGCGCGGGCGCGGGCATGCCGATCGTCCCGTTCGGTGCCGGAACCTCGCTGGAAGGAAATGCAGCATCCGTCGCGGGCGGCGTCTGCATCGATTTCGCGCGCATGAACAAGGTGCTCACCGTGCACGAAAGCGACATGGACGTCGTCGTGCAGCCCGGCATCACGCGCAAGCAGCTCAACGCAGAGCTCCGCGGTACAGGCCTGTTCTTCCCGATCGATCCCGGTGCCGACGCCTCGATCGGCGGCATGACATCCACCCGCGCTTCCGGCACCATGGCCGTGCGCTACGGCACCATGAAGGACAATGTCATGGCGGCTCGAGGTGGTCCTGGCCGACGGCCGCGTGATCCGCACCGCCAGGCGCGCCCGCAAGTCGGCGGCCGGCTACGATCTGACACGCATGTTCGTCGGGGCGGAGGGAACGCTCGGTGTCATCACCGAGATCACGCTGAAGGTGCATCCGGTGCCGCAGGCCATCTCGGCCGCGGTCTGCAGCTTCGACAACCTGCACAGCACCGTAGATACCGCGATCTCCGTGATCCAGTCCGCGATCCCCGTGGCACGCATAGAGTTGCTCGACGACGTCATGATGCGCGGCATCAATGCCTACGCCAAGCTCGGCTATCGCGAGGCCCCAACCTTGTTCTTCGAATTCCACGGCTCCGAGAGCTCCGTCGCCGAGCAGGCCGAGGCCGCACAGGCGATCGCCGCCGACCATGGCGGTCATGGCTTTGCCTGGGCCAAGGCGCCGGAAGACCGCAGCCGGCTCTGGCACGCCCGCGACAACACGCTCTATGCCGGCCTCGGCTTGCGACCTGGCGCACGCGCCGTGATCACCGATGTCTGCGTCCCGATCTCGCGGCTCGCGGAATGCCTGACCGAGACGCGTCGCGATGCGGACGAGCACGGCTTTACTGCGCCGATCGTCGGCCATGTCGGTGACGGCAATTTCCACATGCTGATCCTGATCGACCCGGCCAGGCTAGAGGAGACCGAAGGTGCCAAGGCGTTGCAGGCCCGCATGGTCGCCCGCGCCATCGCGATGGACGGCACCTGCACCGGCGAGCACGGCATCGGCATTGGCAAGATCGACTATCTCGCGGACGAGCTCGGCGAAGCCGTCGACGTGATGCGGTCGATCAAGACCGCGCTCGATCCGAGCAATCTGATGAACCCCGGAAAGATCTTTGCCAGCGGAGCGCGCGCATGAGCATCGCCGCATTGGCCGTCGAACCCGCCTCGCCCACACCGCTGCTGGAACTGCGCGGCATCAGCAAGGAGTTCCCCGGCGTCAAGGCGCTGGATGACGTGTCCTTTGCTGTATATCCCGGCGAAGTGCACATGCTGCTCGGCGAGAACGGCGCCGGCAAGTCGAGCCTGATGAAGGTACTGTGTGGTGCCTATCGCGCCGATTCCGGCGAGTTCACCTACAGGGGCGACAAGGTCGATATCTCATCGACCGCGGATGCACAGAAGCTCGGCATTGCCGTGATCTTCCAGGAATTCTCGCTGGTCCCCCATCTCGATATCGCCCAGAACATCTTCCTCGGCCGCGAGCCGAAAGGTCGCATCCCCGGCACCATCGACCGCCGCAAGATCCTGGCCGATGCCAGGCGTGTGCTCGATACGATCGGCTTCGAGATCGATCCCTCCACCACCGTCGACAAGCTCGGCGTCGCGCAGCAGCAGATGGTCGAGATCGCCAAGGCGATCAGCCAGAACGCCCGCATTCTCGTCATGGACGAGCCGACCGCGGCGCTATCCGACCGCGAGACCGAGCTGCTGTTCGCACTGATCGCGCGGCTGAAGGCCGACGGCGTCTCCATCGTCTACATCTCGCACCGCATGGCCGAGGTGTTCGCGCTCGGCGACCGCATCACGGTGCTGCGCGACGGCCGCCGCATCGACGGCGTCAAACCTGCCGACGTCACCCCGGACCAGCTCGTCCGCATGATGGTCGGCCGCAACGTCGACATGACCTATCCGCGCAATTTTGCCGACAAGCCAGGCGAGCTGCTGCTTGAGGTCAAGGGCTTGAGCGCTTCGACGGGAATCTCCGACATCAACATCGAGGTGCGGCGGGGCGAGATCGTCGGCCTGTGCGGCCTGGTCGGCTCCGGTCGCAGCGAAGTCGCGCGCGCCATCTTCGGCGCCGATCCCACCAGCGCCGGCGAGATCATCTTCGACGGCAAGGTCATGTCCGGCGAGCCTGATCTGGCCGCCCGCCGCGGCATCGCCCTGATCCCGGAAAGCCGCAAGAGCGAAGGCCTCGCGCTGTTGCGGTCGGTGAGCGACAATCTGGTGGTCTCGGCGCTGCGAAAGCTGTTTCCGAGCGGCCTGTTCGACCAGCGCAGCGCGCAGCGCACCGCCGACGGCCTGATCCGGCAGCTCAGGATCGCGACGCCCAGCGCGCGCCAGACCGTCGGCCTGCTCTCGGGCGGCAACCAGCAGAAAGTCGTGATCGGCAAGTGGCTGGCGGCCGGCTCGAAGCTCTTCATCTTCGACGAGCCGACCCGCGGCATCGACATCGGTGCCAAGTCCGAGATTTTTGCCCTGATCGATCGTCTCGTCGCCGAAGGCGCCGCGGCACTGATGATCTCATCCGAGCAGATCGAGATCTGCCATGTCTGCGATCGCGCCTATGTGATGCGCGAGGGCCGCATCGCCGGGCACCTGACGCGCAACGAACTGACCGAGGAGAACATCGTGCGACTGGGGATGCATCATGCGTGAGGCCGCAATCGTCTCGCAACCCAACCCGCTGCAGCGCATTCCCGGCGTTGCCATCGTGCTGGTGCTCCTGATCGCGCTGTTTGGCGCAATCGCACCCGGCTTCCTGTCGGTCGCCAATCTCTCCAACGTGCTGGTGCAGTCGACCATCCTGACCATGCTGGCGCTGCCGATGACGCTGATCATCATGACCGAAGGGCTGGACCTGTCGATGGGCGCAGTGCTGACGCTGACTTCGCTCTGCGTCGCCATCGTGTCGCTTGCGACCAAATCGATGCTGCTGGGCCTCGGCGCCGGCCTGCTGGTCGGCACGGCCTTCGGCTTCGCCAACGGCTGGCTGGTCGCCATCGTCGGCATTCCGCCCTTCGTGGCGACGCTCGGCACGCTCGGCATGGCGCAGGGCCTGTCGCTGATCGTCAGCGACGGCCAGAGCGTGGTCGGCATCCCCCATAGCGTGCGCGACATCTATTCGGCCACGCTGCTCGGCGTTCCCGTGCCGATCGTGATGGCACTGGTGACCTACGCGGCATTTCACGGCCTGCTCTATCACACCCGCTTCGGCACCTACATCTTCGCGCTCGGCGGCAACCGCGAGGCGCTGCGCTATGCCGGCCTCTCGCCGAACAAACTGCTGATCGCCGTCTATGCGATCGGCGGCGCCATGGCAGGCATCGCTGGCCTCTTGATGACCGCGCGGATGAATTCCGGCCATCCCACCGCCGGCCTCGGGCTTGAATTCGACGCCATCGCGGCCGTCGCCGTCGGCGGCACCTCGTTCGAGCGCGGCAATGGCTGGCTGCTCGGCACCCTGCTCGGCGTCCTCTCCGTCGGGGTGTTGCGCAACGGGCTGAACCTGATCTCGCTGCCGTCATCGGTGCAGGTCGCAAGCGTCGGCGTCCTCGTCATCGTCGCCCTGTTCCTCGACGGCCTTCGGAGCCGCGCATGACCGACATCACCAAAGAGGCGATGATGCCGCCCCGCTCGTTCCTGTCGCAGGACGCGATCCAGGTGTTCTACCGCCTGCTCGCGGCGCTCTTGATCTGCGCGGTGCTCGCCGTGCTCAGCGATTCCTTCCTGAGCCTCGGCAACATCCTCAACGTGCTCAGACAGGCAAGCCTGACCTTCTTCATCGCCTCCGGGCTGACGCTGGTGGTGCTGACCGCGGGCCTCGATCTCTCGGTCGGCGCCAATGTCGCGCTGTCCGCCTGCATCGCCGGCACCGTGATCCACAAGACCGGCTCGCCGGCGCTCGGCATCCTCGCCGGGCTCGCCTGCGGCGGCATCGTCGGGCTGCTCAACGGTGTGATGGTGACGGCCCTGCGCATCCCCTCCTTCATCGCGACCTATGGCATGCTCTGGGTGCTGAACGGCCTCACCTACTGGTACATGGCGGGCGAGACCCTTCACGGCTTCCCGGCCGGCTTCCGCCAGATCGGCAGCGGCTATCTGTTCGGCCTCCCGATCCCGGTCTATCTGCTGCTGGTGTTCCTCGGCATCGGGACGATGTTTGCCCAACGAACGATCTGGGGACAGGAGATCTATGCGATCGGCGCCAATCCGGTCGCGGCCCGGCTCTCCGGCATCCCGGTCGCACGCCGCCTGCTGCTGGTCTACGCCGTCTCCGGCACCATGGCCGGGCTCGCCTCGATCATCTTCCTGTCGCGGCTCAATTCTGCCGAAGCCGATATCGGCGAGAGCCTGACGCTGCCTGCGATCGCGGCCGTGCTGATCGGAGGCACCTCGCTGTTCGGCGGCGTCGGCACCGTGTTCGGCACCTTCATCGGCGCACTGATCCTGACGCTGGTTCTGAACGGCATGAATTTGCTCTCAGTGAGCGCCAACTGGCAACCGCTGGTGACCGGCGTCATCGTCATTCTCGCGGTCTGGCTCGACATGAAGACCCGACGCCGCGCGCAATGAGTTCCTGGACGACCAACAATCAAAACGAGGGATGGAGACCACATGAAACATAAACTGGGCTATCTGGCGCTACCGCTGCTGATGGCGGCCGCGTTCACGACGCAAGCGCGCGCCGACGGCGAGACCATCGCCGTCTTCACCAAGAACCAGACCAATCCGTTCTTCCAGACGGTGCGGGTCGGCGCCGACAACATGGCGAAGGTGCTGAACGCCAAGACGCTGCAATACATCCCGACCAAGCCCGATTCGATCCCTGAGCAACTCAGCCAGATCGAGGACGTCGTCGTGAAGAAGCCGAGCGCGATCGTCTTCACGCCGGTCGACTACAAGGCGATGGTGCCGGGGGTCGAGAAGATCAACGAGGCAAAAATCCCCGTCGTCAACATCACCGACCGTTCCGCCGGCGGCAAGTTCCTCTCCTTCGTCGGCGCCGACGATTACAGCCTGGGCCTGGAGACCGCACGCTTCCTGCTCAAGACGCTGGGCGGCAAGGGCAACATCGTCATCATCGAGGGCGTCAAGGGCTCGCTGACCAACGTCGACCGCGTGCGCGGCTTCAACGACGCTTTGAAGGAGAACGCGGGCGCCAAGCTGCTGGCCTCGCAGCCCGGCAACTACCAGCGGCTGCAGGCACTCCAGGTGATGGAGAACCTGATGCAGTCGAACGCGCAGATCGACGGCGTGCTGGCGGCCAACGACGCCATGGCGGTCGGCGCGATCGAGGCGCTCGACGGCGCCAATCGCAAGGCGCAGGTGATCGGCATCAACGGCACCAAGGAGGCGATCGACGCGATCAAGTCCGGCAAGCTGCTCGCCAGCGGCGACTACAACGGATTTGCGCAAGGATGCCTCGGCACCATGATGGCGATCCGCTCCTTGCGCGGCCAGCCTGTCATCAGCGAGATCGTGCTGAAGCCGACCGTCATTACCAAGGACAATTACCAGCCGTTCGACGTGCCGCTGGAGCAGCGCACCTGCCCGACCTTCGAAGAAGCCGGCAAGCTCGGCGGCAAGTAAACCAGCCAGTCACGCAAGCCAGGACGGCCGCCCCGGCGGCCGTTCCAAGAAAACCAAGACATCAACGGAGACCACCATGCTGTTCGCCATTCACGCCCTCGACCGCGCCGGCGCGCTGCCGACGCGGCTCGCCAATTACGATGCGCACAAGGCTTTCCTGAGCGACACCTCGCGCTTCGGCGTCAAGATCGTGATGTCGGGGCCGCTGGTCTCCGACGATGGCGCAACCATGATCGGCAGCCTGTTCCTGATCGAGGCGCCCGGCCGCAGCGAAGTCGAAGCCTTCAACCGCGCCGATCCCTTTGGGGCAGCAGGCATCTGGGAGAAGGTCACGATCACTGGCTTTCTGCGCCGCCAGGGCTGAGGCCGGCTCAAGCCAAGATGCGAAAACAACCCCATGCACAGTAGAATGAGGTTGTTTTGACTTGCGAATTTTGTCTGCGCGCGGACTTTGACCCGTCGGGCAAAACAGGGGCATATTGGCACCATCGCCCGATTGTCGCCCCTCCCCTCCGCCCGGCTCTTGGCCGCTGGCACAGCAGCTATGCAGCCGTCGCCGGCACACCGTCTTCGAGATGACAGGCCACCCACTGCTCGGGTGCAGCCGCGCGCAGCGTCGGCTCCTCCGTCCGGCAGCGATCGAACACGTAGGGGCAGCGGGTGTGGAAGCGGCACCCGCTCGGCGGGTTGATCGGGCTCGGTACGTCGCCCTTGAGGATGATCGGATTGCGCTGAGCGCCGGGCTCCGGTAGCGGCACAGCCGAGAGCAGCGCCTTGGTGTAGGGATGCTTTGGCGCGGCAAAAATTTCGAAGCGCGGCGCGACCTCCACGATCTTGCCGAGATACATGACTGCCACGCGGTGGGTCATGTGTTCGACGATCGCGAGATCGTGGCTGATGAACAGCAGCGCCAGGCCGAACTCGCGCTGGAGATCCTGCAACAGATTGACGATCTGCGCCTTGACCGAGACGTCGAGCGCCGAAACCGCCTCGTCGCAGACGATCAGCTCGGGCTCGGCCGCGAGCGCCCGCGCGATGCCGATGCGCTGGCGCTGGCCGCCAGAGAATTCGTGCGGCCGGCGGTTCAGCGCTTCGCGCGGCAGGCGCACGGTGTCCATCAGCGCCGTGACGCGCGTTTCGAGATCGATGGCGGATTTGGCGAGGCCGAAATTGCGGATCGGCTCGGCCAGGATGTCGCGCACGCGCATGCGCGGATTGAGGCTGGAGAACGGATCCTGGAACACGACCTGAACGCGGCGGCGCATCTGACGCATGGTGCTCGGCGCGGCGTCGTCGATCCGCTGGCCGTCGAGAATGACCTGCCCCGAGGTGATGTCGAACAGCCGCAAGATCGCGCGGCCGACCGTGGACTTGCCGCAGCCGGATTCGCCGACCAGCGACAGCGTCTCGCCGCGCGCGATCTCGAACGACACGCCGTCCACCGCATAGACCCATTCGGACTTGCGGCCGAACAGGCCCTTGTTGACGGGAAAATGCTTCTTGAGGTCGTTGACCTGGAGCAGCGGAGGACTCATGCCGCGATGGCCCCCTTGGCGGAATAATGGCAGGCGGCGACGTGACGAGGCGCCTTCTCTTCGAGGCCCGGAGCATATTGGCGGCACAGATCGGTCGCGAGCGCGCAGCGGCCGGCGAAGACGCACCCGACGATGGGCTTCCTGAGATCCGGCACTTGCCCGGGGATTTCGGCCAGACGCCGCGCGGTGCCGGTCAGCGACGAGCCGAGCCGCGGCACGGCGCCGAGCAGACCTTGCGTGTAGGGATGGCGCGGCGAGCGGAACAGCTCGGCCACCGGAGCCTCCTCGACCTTGCGGCCCGCATACATGACCATGACGCGCTCGGCGATCTCGGCAACGACGCCGAGATCGTGTGTGATCAGGATGATCGCGGCGCCGACCCGGCTCTTGAGGTCGAGCATCAGCTTCAGGATCTGCGCCTGGATGGTCACGTCGAGCGCGGTGGTCGGCTCGTCCGCGATCAGGAGTTTTGGATTGCAGGCGAGCGCAATCGCGATCATCACACGCTGGCGCATGCCGCCGGAAAGCTGATGCGGATATTCGCGCACCCGCCGCTTCGGCTCGGGAATGCCGACCAGGGTCAGCATCTCAACCGCGTGGGCCTCGGCGGCGACCTTGTCCAGGCCCTGATGGATCATCAGCGTCTCACGGATCTGACGGCCGACGGTCAGCACCGGGTTGAGGCTGGTCATCGGTTCCTGGAAGATCATCGAGATGTCGTTGCCACGGATGGCGCGCATCTCTCGGTCGGAGAGTTGCAACAGGTCCCTCCCCGCAAAGCGGATGGAACCCGCGATCCTGCCCGGCGGCTCGGGGATCAGCCGCATCAGCGACATCGAGGTCACCGACTTGCCGCAGCCGGATTCGCCGACGATGGCGAGCGTCTCGCCCTCGTTGACGTGGAAGGATACTCCGTCGACCGCTCGGTTGATGCCACTGGGCGTCCGAAAATGGGTCTGGAGGTTCTCGACTTCGAGCAATGCCATCGCGATCAGCCCCGTACCATCAGAGGCTCTTGGCCATGCGCGGATCGAGCGCATCGCGAAGGCCGTCGCCGAGCAGATTCACGGCAAGCACGGTGACGGACAGGAACGCCGCCGGGAAGAACACGATGTAGGGCTTGACCTGCCACAGCGCGCGGCCTTCGGCCATGATGTTGCCCCAGGACGGAATGGTGGGCGGCGTGCCGGCACCGATGAAGGACAGGATTGCCTCGGTGATCATGGCGCTGGCACAAATGTAGGTAGCCTGCACCAGCATCGGCGCGAGCGTGTTGGGCAGGATATGGCGCAGGATGATCATCGGCGTGCGCGTGCCGCAGGCGACCGCGGCATCCACATAGGGCTGCTCGCGCAGTGACAGCACCACGCTGCGGACGAGGCGCGAGACACGGGGGATCTCGGCGATGGTGATGGCCAGAATGACGTTGCCGACGCTGCCGCGCGTCAGCGCCATCAGCGCGATCGCGAGCAGGATTGGCGGGATCGACATCAACCCGTCCATGAAGCGCATCAGGATGCCGTCGGCCCAGCGGATGAAGCCGGAGACGATTCCGATGGCAAGACCGGCCGCGGACGCGAATATCGCGACCGACAAACCCACCGTGAGCGAGACGCGTGCGCCGTAAAGCACGCGCGAATAGATGTCGCGACCAAGCACATCGGAGCCAAACCAGAAAGCGGCCGACGGCGCGCGGGTGCGTTTTGCCGGCGCAAGCGCAGTCGGATCGACCGTCCAGAGATAGGGCGCAAAGATCGCGATCAGGACCAGGATGAGCAGCAACGCGCCACCGATCGCGACGGTGGGATGGCCCCGCAGGAGACCGATGAAGCCGCGCCGGATCACGACAGGCCGAAGAATCTCCGGCAGTTGCGGTGCGAGGACGAAGCCGGCCGGCAGTGCCTGCGGATTGACGGTCGTATCGGTCAATAGCGGATCCTCGGGTCAACGATAGTATAGACGACGTCGATCATCAGATTGACGAGGACGTAGACGAAGCTGAACAGCAGCACGATGCCCTGGATGACGGGATAGTCGCGGCGCAGGATCGCATCGATCGTGAGACGGCCGAGGCCGGGGATCGCAAACACGCTTTCCGTGACGACCGCGCCGCCGATCAACAGTGCGATGCCGATCCCGATCACGGTGACGATGGGGACAGCGGCGTTCTTCAACGCATGAACGAAGAGGATACCGCCCTGCCCGAGACCCTTCGCCTTGGCGGTGCGGATATAGTCCTGCTGCAAGACTTCAAGCATGGTGGCGCGGGTGATGCGCGCGATCAACGCGATGTAGACGCATCCAAGCGCGACCGCCGGCAGGATCAGGTTTTGCAGCCAGGGCCAGACCCCCTCCGAGAGCGGCGTGTAGCCCTGCACGGGCAGCCATTCGAGCTCCAGAGCGAAGATATAGGCGAGGACATAGCCGACGACGAAGACCGGCAGCGAGAAGCCGAACACGGCAAATGCCATGATGGCTCGGTCGATGAAGCTGCCGGCCTTCCATGCCGCCACCACGCCGAGCGGCACCGCGATCACGATCGTGAGCAGAAGCGTGACACTCATCAGCGACAGCGTCGGGCCGAGACGCTGCCCGATCATCGCGGAGACCGGCAGGTTGGTGAAGATCGAGGTGCCGAGATCGCCGTGCAGGATGCGCCAGACCCAGCTTCCGAACTGGATCAGGAACGGCCGATCGAGGCCGAGCCCCTGGCGAATGCGCTCCACATCCTCCGGGCTCGCCTGATCGCCCGCGATCACCACGGCGGGATCACCCGGCGCGATGTAAAGCAGGCTGAACACGAACAGCGCGACGATTGCCATGACCGGCAAGGTCGAGACGATGCGACGGAGGATGTAGGAGAGCATCTGGCTTCAGTGCAAGATCATGCGGATTTCGACACGCCCCAGAAGAACGGCAGCGGCCCCTTGGTGATGCCGGAGACGTTCTTGCGCCACGCCGTGTAGCTCAGGAAGAAGCCGGTCGGGGCGTAGACGACGTCATCGAGCGCCGCCTTGTTGAGGCGGCCGATCGCTGCCTTCTCCTCATCGAGGTTCTTGGCCTCGAACCATGACGTGACTTCCTTCTCGGTGCCGGGGCTGGTGGGCCAGCCGAACCAGGCCTTGTCGCCATTGGCGCGAATGGCAGTATAGGGCGCCGGGTTGGTGCAATCCGCGCCGGCGTGCCAGGTGTGGAACATGTTCCAGCCGCCCTGCCCCGGAGGGGTCTTCAGTGCGCGGCGGGAGCCGACCGTGCCCCAGTCGGTCGCGACGAAGTCAACGTTCATGCCGAGTTTCTTCAGCAGGTCCGCGGTCACGTCGCCCTGTGCCTTGGTGATCGGCTGGTCCTGCGCCACCAGGCACGTCACCGGCTGGCCGGAATAGCCGCTCTCGGCGAGCAGCTTCTTGGCCGCATCGAAATCACGCTTGCCCTTCAGGATCTCGCCGCCCATCTCGGTATAGAGCGGCGTATCCGGCGTGAAGAAGCCGGGTAGCGGCTTCCACAGCGAATTGTCGTCGCCGACGAGCGCACGCATGTAATCTTCCTGGCTCAGCGCCGTCAGCACGGCACGCCGCGCCCGCACGTCGTTGAACGGCGGATATAGAAAATTCATGCGGAACGAGCCGATATTGCCGAGGGGATCGCCGATATCGACGCTAATGTTCTTGTTCTTCTTCAGGACCGGAACGAGGTCGGCGATCGGGTTCTCCCACCAATCGACTTCACCGTTTTGCAGCGCGGCAGCCGCGGTGGCGGCATCCGGCATCACGATCCATTCTACCCGATCGACTAGGATCTGCTTGCCGCCGGCGAGCCATGACGCCTTCTCCTGACGCGGCACATAGTCGGCGAACTTCTCGAACACGGCTTTCGCACCCGGAACCCACTCGCCCTTGGCGAACTTCATCGGCCCGGAGCCGACATAGTCGCCAATTTGCTTGAATGGGTCGGTCTGCGCGATGCGCTCCGGCATGATGAAGGCGCAAGGCGAATTGTTCTTGCCGAGCGCATAGAGCATCTTCGGGAACGGCTGTTTCAGCACCCATTTGAAGGTGCGGTCGTCGACGGCCGTGAGCTCCTGCTGGAGCGCCTTGAGCATCAGCCCCATGGGATCGCGCACGGCCCAGCGCGTGAGGCTCGCAACAACGTCCTTGCTCCGCACCGGCTCGCCGTCGTGGAACTTGAGGCCCGGCCGCAGCTTGAACGTCCAGGTGGTGCCGTCGTCGCTCACCTGCTCGGATTCGACCATCTGCCGCTGGGGCACCAGCGAGGAATCGATGCCGTAAAGCGTATCCCAGACCAGGGCCGACGCATTACGCACGACATATTGCGTGCCCCAGATCGGATCGAAATTGGCGAGGTTGGCCTGCGGCACGAAACGCAGGGTGCGCGCCGATGCGCCTTGCGCGATCGCCGGCGCAGAGATGCCGGTCAACGCCAGACCGCCCGCGCCGGCCAGTCCCTTCAATACCGTCCTGCGATCCATGAAATCCTCCCGATAGTGCCGTGATGCCGGCCGTGCTTGGCCAAGAGCAGGTGAAACCAGAGCCCATTAGCGTGCAAATGGTATGCCACTAACCAGGCCTTCGCCGGCCGGATCTCCTCGGCATTTCGACCGGTTCAGGCTTCAAAGCGCAACCGCCAGCGCCGGCCCGGTGTCGATATGGGGGATCGCCTCGACCAGCTTGCGCGTGTAGTCGGTCTTGGGATTGTCGAACAGCGCCCGGCTGTCGCCCTGCTCGACGATGCCGCCGTTGCGCAGCACGATGGTGCGATCGCACAGCATGCGCACCACATTGAGATCATGGCTGACGAACAGCAGCGCGATGTCGTTCTCGCGCCTGAGGCGGTCGAGCAGTTGCAGCACCACCGCCTGCACCGAGACGTCGAGCGCGGCAGTGGGCTCGTCCAGCACCAGCAGCCGCGGCCGGCAGGCGATGGCGCGGGCAATGCCGACGCGCGCCTTCTGGCCGCCGGAGAGCTGATGCGGGAAGCGCGGCAGAAGATCCAGCGGCAATCCGACCCGCTCGGCGCATTCTTCCACGCGCTTGCGCAGCGCGTCGCCCGCACGCATGCCCCCCAGCCGCAGCAGCGGATGGGCGATGCAGTCGAACGCCGTAAAGCGCGGATTGAGGCTCTCGTTCGGGTCCTGGAAGACCATCTGGATGTCTTTGCGCAGAGGCGAACGATGAAAGTCGCGCGACGCGATATGTCCGATCGACTGCCCGTCGAACACGATGTCGCCTTCGCTGGGATCGATCAGCCGGCAGATCATGCGCGACGTCGTGCTCTTGCCGGAGCCGGATTCACCGACCAGCCCGATGCTCTCGCCGCCGGCCATCTTCATCGAGAAATCCGCGACCGCCGCGGAGCCCTCGTCGAAACGTTTCGCAAGTTTGCGCACCTCGAGGAGCGGCGGCGTCCCGTACGCAGGCTCCTGCCTCGGCTTGCCGAGCACTGCCGCGTAGCCTTCCCGCTCCTCCTCCGTCACGAGGTCTTCGATCCGCGAATTTGCGGTCGGCGATGCCGCGACCAGCCGCTTGGTGTAGGCATGCTGCGGCGCGCTGAAGAGCGCCTTGGGACTTGCCTCCTCGACAATGCGGCCGCGTTCCATCACGGCGATGCGGCGGCAATAGCGCGCCGCAAGGCCGAGATCGTGCGTGATCAGGATCGTCGCCATGCCGCGCGCGGCGGCAATGTCCGCCAGAAGATCCATCACCACCTTCTGCGTGGTGACGTCGAGCCCGGTGGTCGGCTCGTCGGCGATCAACAGCGAGGGATTGCAGGAGATCGCAATCGCGATCATCACGCGCTGGCACATGCCGCCGGAGAGCTCGTGCGGATAGGCATTCATCCGCGTCTCGGGGTCGCGGATCTGGACGGCGCGCAACAGCTCCAGCGCCTCGGCGCGCGCGGCGTCCTTCGATATCTTCTTGTGCGTGAGGATCGCGTCCGCGATCTGCAGGCCGATCGCCCGGATCGGATTGAGCGCCGCCCGCGGGTTCTGGAAGATCATCGACATCGCGGCGCCCTGGAGCTGACGGAGGTCGTCTCCCCTGAGCTTCGTCACGTCCTGTCCGCGGAACATGATCTTGCCGCCGGTGACGCGCCCGGCCGGGTCGAGCAGCCGCGTCGTCGCAAAGCCGGTGACCGACTTGCCCGAGCCGCTCTCGCCGACGAGACCGAGCATCTCGCCTTTTGCGACCGTAAGCGTCACGCCGCGCACGGCCTCCACCATGCCACGCCGCGTCGAGAACGAGACGTGGAGGTCGTCAATTCCCAGCAGTGGTTCGCTCATGTGCGCATCCGGGGATCGAGAATGTCCCGCATCCCGTCCCCGAGCAGATTGAAGCACAGCACGGCCATCATCAGCGCAAGACCCGGAAAGGCGACCAGCCACCACCGCCCCGTCGAGATGAAGCGCGCACCTTCCGCAACCATGATGCCCCATTCCGGCGTCGGCGGCTTGACGCCGAGGCCGATGAACGACAGGCCCGCGGCGTTGAGAATGGCCCAGCCGAGGTTGAGCGAGATCTGCACCGCCATCGCCGGCAGGATGTTCGGCAGCAGGAAGCGCAGCACCACGGAGAAATGGCTCTCGCCGCAGGCGCGCGCAGCCTCGACCCAGCCGACATTGCGGCGGACGTTCACCTCGGCACGCGCAAAGCGGATGTAGAACGGCAGGTTGATGATCGCGGTCGCGATCACGATGTTCTCGATCCGGTTGCCCAGCGCCGCGACCATTGCCATCGCCAGCACGAACAGCGGAAACGCCATCATGACGTCCACGAAGCGGCCGACGCCGCGATCGAGCTTGCCGCCGGCATAGCCGCAGAACGCGCCGACGACGGCGCCGATCACGAAGGAAATGCCGACGGCGGAGACCGCGATGGCAAGATCAAGTCGCGCCGCGATGACGAGCCGGCTGAACACGTCACGGCCGAGCTGGTCGGTGCCGGCGAGGTGCGCCGCACTCGGCGGCAGCAAGGCCTCCGAGACGTTGGAGACAATGGGATCATAGGGCACGATCCACGGCCCGAAGATCGCAACCAGGACGAACATTGCGACGCCAGCCGCGGCGACCGCGGTGAGCGGGTTGCCGCGCAGGATCCAGACGGAATGGCGGAGGGTTGCACTGGTCATTCGATCGACACCCTGGGATCGGCGATGCCGTAACAGACATCGACGACCAGATTGACCAGCACGAACAGGCTGGCCATCAGCAACACGAAGCCTTGCACCGGCGCATAGTCGGAGGACAGCAGCGCATCGAGCGCATAGGAGGCAACGCCAGGCCAGGAGAACACCTTCTCCACCAGAACGTTGGCCCCCAGCATAGTCGAGAACACGATGCCGGCGATGGTGATGACGGGCAGGATTGCATTCCTCAAGGCGTAAGTGACGACCACCTTGTGCCAGGACAACCCGACCGAGCGCGCGGTGCGCACGAAATCGCTGCCGAGCGAGACCAGCATCGAGGCCCGCGTGATCCGCGCCAGCGGCGCGATCACGAACAGCGCCATGCTCACCGCCGGCAGGATCAACTGCCTGCAGGCCGCCCACCAGCCTTCGACGTCGCCGGCGAGCAGGAAGTCGATCGAGAGGAAGCCGGTGCGCTGCGGCGGCAGCGAAGTGAAGACGTCGATCCGCCCGGTGGGATCAGGCGCCAGCCCGAGAAGGTAGTAGAAGACATAAATCAGCAGCAGGCCCGACACGAAGGTCGGCACGCAGACGCCGAGCGCGCAGAACAGCCGCACGCTGTGATCGACGAACGACCCCGGACGCAGCGCCGCGACCACGCCGAGCGGCACCGCCGCGATCAGCGCAATCAAGAGCGCGGTGAAGGTCAGCTCCAGCGAAGCCGGCAGCCGCTCGCGCAGATCCTTCAGCACCGGCTGCCCCGTCATCATGGAGCGGCCGAGATTGCCGTGGCCGATGTCGGAGAGATAGAACACGAGCTGCTCCGGCACCGATTTGTTGAGCCCCATCTGCTTGCGGATCTGTTCGATCTCCTCCTTGCCCGCATTGGGCCCCGAGGCGAAGAACACCGCGGGGTCGCCGGGCAGGACGCGCATCAGCAGGAAGGTGAAGACCAGCACACCGAACAGCGCCGGCAGCGACGACAGCAGCCGCCTGCCCGCCCGTAGCAATGTCGCACCAAGACCGGTCTTCACCTTTCGCAGCCTCTCTCGTTGTCCGCGATCACTTGTTTTCCGCGATCACTTGCGGCTGACGTCGCGATAGTCGACCTGGCGGTGGAACTCGTAGGTGTAGCCTTCGATCGACGAAGCCATCACCGCATCCTGGTTCGGCTGCCAAAGCATGATCTGCGGCATCAGGTCGAAGTGCATCGCATTGAGCTTGCGGCCGGCTTCCTCATATTTGGCCTTGTCCGGCTCGAAGCGGGCTTCCTGCGCGATCGCGGCAAGGTCCGGGTTGTTGATCGAAGAGTAGTTCCAGCGCTGATTGCCGGTGTAGAAGTTGCGGTAGAAGTAATCGGTCGAAGGCAACCAGGCTACGATGCCCTCGGTGTAGAAGGGAAGCTTCTTCTCGTTGATCTGCGTCGACATCTGCGCGTCCGGCAGCTTCTGGATGTCGACCTTGATCCCGATCTTGCCAAGCGACTCCTTGACCAGCGCCGCCATCGGCTCCGCGGTCGCGGCCTGGCCGACGTTGAAGCTGAACGTGGTCGAGAAGCCCTCTGGAAGTCCGGCGGCCTTGAGATATTCCCTGGCCTTGTCGAGATCGAGCTTCACCGGCTGCTGGAACGGATAGGTGCCGTTCAGCGGCTTGCCGTCCGGCCAGCTCGCGCCGAACAGGGGCGCGCCGCGGCCGAACAGAGCAGCCTTGAACATGTCGTCATAGGGCAGCGCGTAGGCGATGGCGCGGCGGACATTGACGTTGTCGAAGGGCGGCATCTGGTTGTTCATCGAGACGTAAGTGATCGCGTTGTATTGCGGGGTCGAGACCACCTTGAGTTTGCCCTTGGCCTCGAGCGACTGCACGTCGCTGGCCTGGAGATCCACGACGAGGTCGGCATCGCCGCGCTCGACAAGATTGGCCCGAGTCGCCGGCTCCGGCACCGACTGTATGATCACGCGCTTGAAGAAGGCCGGCTTGTTGGCAGTGCCGCGATTCCAGTTCTCGTCGCGCTTGAGGATGACCTGCTCGCCGGGCTTGAACGTCTCGACCACATAGGCGCCGCTGCCGGCGGTGTGCTCTTTCAACCATGCCATCGCCCAGGGATCATCCGCGGTGGCGTGCTGCTTGGCGAGCTTCGAGTTGATGATCATGGGATAGACGGTGGCGAGATTTGGCAGCGCAAGCTTGTCGGGTTTGGGAAGCGTCACCTCGATCGTGAGGGGATCAATGACCTTGAACTGGTCCGCCGAGGTCAGCGAACCCGTCAGGAGCTGTGCCTTGCCGAGGATCGGCGCGGTGACGCAGCGATCGAGCGACCATTTGACGTCCTCGGCCGTGACCGGCGATCCGTCCTGGAACTTGGCGTCCTTGCGCAGCCGGAAAGTGATCTTCAGACCATCGGGGCTGACGTCGTAGGATTCGGCGAGCTCGCCGGTGATCTTGTCGAGATCGAACACCCATTTGCCGTTGAGTTGCTTGCGGCCGAACGCCACCAGCCGGTCATAGGTGCTCATGCTGAGCGCGAAAGATTCGCGGGTCGAGCCCGGGATGTTGGGATCGAGCGCATTGACCGAAGATCCGGTGACGTAGCGCAACGTCTCCGCCCTGGTTTGCGCTTGCGAAGGCGCGGTCGCGACGAGCAACAGCGCAGTGGTGGCGAGGACTGAGGTCGCGGACCTGAAAGACACAAAACGCATTCGATTTCCCTTGAATTCTAGAACAGGAAGGCCGGCAAGGCTGGTCAAGAAAGAAGCAAGTTGCGCGCCAGTCTCATGGGAGACTGCCGCGGACACTTCGCCACGGCGGCGAATGGATCATCATCGCGTTTCCTCCATTTTTCGCGCCGGCCGCGTAACCACGGCCTGCGGCACGTCGTAAGCGCTGAGCGAGGCCCAGTGCCGTTCCACATCTGCGCGAAACAGGCCGCGCGTCAGGCCATTCACCAGTTTCGGCACCGCGGTCGTCATCGCGTTGATCGACGATCCCGACGCACCAAAGCTCATGGTGGAGGCGATGGCGAAGAGATGGATGTCCGAGATCCACGGCGTCTGTCCCGGCACGCGCTCGGTGAAGGCGTAGTCGTCGGCAAGATACGGGAAGCGGCCGAGCCGCGCGTTGCGCTCGTTCTCCGGCGGCTGGTAGCGATCGGCCCAGCTCGCGATGTTGCCGGCACATTTGGCGAGCTCGCCGCGGCCGGCATAGTTCATGTCGATGCCGGTGCCGCTGATGACGAAATCCGCCTGTATCGTGCCGCGCGGAGTCTGCAATTCGACACCACCGGCGGTCTGGCGCGCGGCCTCGAGCGGCGCGCCCTCGTGCAATGTAAAATTGGCATGACGGGCGCAGCGATCGTAAGTCGGCTGCGGGAAGCCTTCGCGCATTTCGAGGATGGTGCGCATGAAGCGCCAGCGCCAGGCATCGTCGAGATCGCTGAGATGGCGCAGGAAGCCGCGAAAGGTCAGCCAGCGATAGGGCTGGATCACCTGGATCTGCGCGCGGCGGCACAGCAGATGCACCTCGGCGGCGCCTGCTTCCAATGCCGTTGCCGCATTATCGAAGGCGGAGGCGCCGGCGCCGATCACCGCTACGCGCTTGCCGCGAAGGCCTTCGAAGTCGATATCGTCGGCGACGGTCGCGACCGAACCCGCCGGCAGATCGCGCAGCGGCTCGGGGATCATCCAGTCGCCCATACCCTCCTGCCCGGTCGCCAGCACGATCTTGCGGGCATAGAGCGTCTCGATGCTATCAGCGCGTTTCACGCGCGCGGCAAGCAGGCCGTCCGCCGCAGGCGCAATCTCCAGCAGCTCGCAAGCATTGCGCACCGGCAAGCCGATCGTGCGCCGCAGCCAGAGCAGATATTCGGCCCAATGCTCTCGCAGGATCAGGTTCAGCGTCTGCCAGCTCTCCTTGCCGAAGCGCGCTTCGTGCCAGGACTGGTAAGTCAGGCTCGGAATATCGAGGTCAGGTCCCGTGTAGTCCTTCGGGCTGCGCAGCGTCGGCATGCGGGCATAGGTGAGCCACGGCCCCTCCTTGCCCTCCTCGGCCTTGTCGAGCAGCAGGATGTTGCTGACACGGGAGCGCATCAGGCCAAAACCGATCGCGATGCCGGACTGGCCTGCTCCGATGATCAGCACGTCCAGCGCAGGCTTGCCGTCCGGCCCGATCTTCGGTTCGAGCCATGCGGCGTGGGGATGCGCGATCATGGCGAGATCGGCGTGAACGTCAGCTTCGAGCTGTCTCAGCGCATCACTCATGCCGCGAGCCAGCCTCCATCGACCACCATCACGGTACCCGTCGTGAACGAGGAGGCATCGCTGGCGAGATGCAGCGCGGTCTGCGCGATCTCCTCGGCCTCGCCGAACCGCTTCATGGCGTGGCGGGTGCGGGAGGCTTCGCGCACCTCCTCCGAATTGGCGTGGCGGGCAAAGCTGCGGCGCAGCATCGGGGTGTCGATCGCACCGGGCGCGATCGCGTTGACACGAATACCGTCGGTGGCGAAATCCACCGCCATCGTCCGCGTCAGACTGACGATCGCGCCCTTGGCTGCGATATAGGCGCTGTTGCCCTTGCCGCCGGCGATCGCGAGCTGCGAGGCCAGGGTGATGATCGAGCCGCCCTTCTGCCGCTGCATCTGCGGCACCGCGGCGCGCGCCCACAACCAGGTGCCGCCGACATTGGCGCGGAACACAGCGTCCCAGTCGTCCAAGCTCGTCGTCAGCACCGTGCCGCCGACGGAGAAGCCTGCCGCGGTCATCAGGATATCGAGGCGGCCGTGCCGCGCGACGACATCGCCGACCACGGTCTCGGCGAAACCGGCATCGCCGACGTCACCAACATGCGTCGTTGCCTCACCCACCACGCTCAGCGTTTCCTCGAGGCCCGCGGCATCGCGATCGACAAGGGCAAGACGCGCGCCCTCCTCCGTAAACAGCTTCGCGCTGGCGCGGCCGATACCCGAGCCCGCGCCGGTGATGATGGCCGTGCGCCCTTGTAGCCGCATCTCAAACCCACTCCCTGTGCTGCGTCCACCACGCGCTCATGGCTGCGGCAGACTCCGCGCAATCGAATCGGGCACGCCAGCCGAACTCGTCCGCCATCCGGTTCACTGCAAGCGGCGCGCGCGCCGGCCCGTGCAGCTTGATGGCTGTCTTCTCGCCGGGTGACGCCAGCCGGCACTCCAGACCGGGATGCAACGCCGCGAACGCCTGGCCCCATTGCAATGCGGACCACGCCTCGCCGTTCGAAATGTTGTAGAGCCGGTGGCGGGGCCGTTCGGCTTCCACCAGGATCGCGACAGCTTCGGCTGCGTCCGGCGCATAGGTCCAGTCTCGCAGACCCGGCTCCGGCATGATCGCCGGCTCGCCGCGCGCGAACGCCGACAGGATCTGATATTGCAGGCTCGGGGTGTCGCGCACCGAACCGGGCCGCTCCCATGGTCCGAACACCGCAGTCAGTCGCACACTCAGAAAGTCACCGCCGAACAGCTCCGCGTGGCGGGCGACCGAGCGCTCAGAGGCGAACTTGCTGATCGCATAGAACGAGATGGGATCGCAGGGCGTCTCCTCATCCAGAATGTTGACTCGCGCCCCCGCTGCGCCATAGGCCGACGCCGACGACAGATTGACGACGCGGCGAACGCCATGGCGGATCGCGGAGAGCAGGATCGGGATCTGCGCCATCACGTTGACTTCGAGAACGCGCGCGGTGGAGGCCCGCTCGAGTTCCTCGCCGGCGGTGATCGCCGCCCCGAGCACGATCGCGTCGCAACCACCGGCAATGAGAGCGTCGATCGTGTCTGTGTCGGTGATATCGCCCTGCACGGCCTTGAGCCGTGCGCCGTCATCCGCAAGAGATCGCCGAGCCGACAGCGGCAATTCAGCGCGGTCATACAGCGTGACGTCATGGCCGCGCGCGAGCAGCGCCTCCGCAACATTGAGGCCGACAAAGCCGGTGCCGCCGAAGATGATGATCTTCATCGCGCGCAATCCACCGTCACAGCAGCTTTGCTCCAAAATTCCGTTCCGGATCCATGTCGGCCACGAGCCGGCCGGTCGGCTTGGCCGCCTCGCCGCCGCTGCGCGCCAGGAATTTTCCGCTGCCGGCGCTCGCATGGCACTTGTCGCCGTCGATGATCACCCGGCCGCGCGACAGCACCTGCAACGGCCAGCCCTTCAGCGTGCGGCCCGCGAACGGTGTGTAGCCGGTGAGATCGTGCATCATCTCGTCGGCGATCGTGACCTCGCGGTTGGGATCCCAGATCGCGATATCGGCGTCGGCGCCGACCGCGATCGAGCCCTTGCGCGGATGCAGATTGTAGATCTTGGCCGGCGCAGTCGAGGTCAGCTCGACGAACTTCTCCAGGCCCAACCGGCCCTTCGACACCATTGCGTCAAACAGCAACGGCAGCCGCAGTTCCAGGCCCGGCAGGCCGTTGGCAACCTGCTTGAAGTTGGGATTGGGACCTGCACGCAGCTTGCCGGTCTCGTCATAGCGATACGGCGCGTGATCCGACGAGATGGTCTGGAGATCACCGAGCGACAGCGCCTGCCACAGCGCCTCCTGATCCGCATGCGTGCGCGGCGGCGGGCTGCACATCCATTTGGCGCCCTCGGCGCCCGGCTTGTCGAGATCATTGGCCGTGAGGAACAGATATTGCGGACAGGTCTCGGCGAACACCTTCAGGCCCTGCCCGCGCGAATCGCGGATCACCTTGGCGCCTTCGGCGGTCGAAACGTGGAAGATCATGATGGGCTGGTCGATGAGCGCCGCCATGCCGATCAGCCGCGTAAAGGCTTCGGCCTCCGAGACGCGCGCGTGGCTGACGGCGTGGTATTTCGGCATGGTGTAGCCGCGCGCGAGCAACCGCTTCACCATCCAGGCAATGATGCCGTGATTTTCGGCATGGGCGCACAACATCGCGCCGGACTGGCGCGCGGCAAGCAGGATGTCGAGCAGCGGCTCGTCGTCGACCTTGAGCCGGTCGTAGGTCATGAAGATCTTGATCGACGCATGGCCCTGCTTCACCAGCGCCGGAATGTGCTCCTCGACGGTCTCCCTGGTCGCATCCGCGATGATCATGTGAAAGGCGTAGTCGATCACCGCGCCCTTCTTCGCCAGCGCGTGATAGTCCTCCACGACCTGCGGCAGCTTCATGCCGACATGCTGGGCGGCGAACGGGATCACCGTGGTGGTGCCGCCGAAAGCGGCAGACACGGTCGCGCTCTCGAACGTGTCGGCATTCATGATGCCGGCCGCGGACAGTTGCTCGATATGGGCGTGGCTGTCGACGCCGCCAGGCAGGACCAGCTTGCCGCGTGCATCGATCTCGCGCTTGGCTGCCGGAAGGCCCTTCCCGATGGCCGCGATGGTCTCACCGGAGATGGCGACATCGGCCTCGAACACATCGGTGGTGGTGGCGACGCGACCGCCGCGAATGATCAGGTCGTAAACGGGTTCAGTCATGAGGCACTCCGTGATATGCCTGAGGCAAGTGATCGCCATCTCGAGGGAAGACCACCATGGCCCGGCCGCGCATTCTCGTCATCAATCCGAACTCCAACCCCGCAGTCACGCAAGGACTGGAGGAGGCCCTGAAGCCGCTCGGCTTCGACGGCGGACCTGAAGTCGTCTGTCAGTCGCTCGCCGAGGGTCCGTTCGGCATCGAAAGCCAGGCCGATGTCGACGGCGTCGCCATGCCGCTCCGGAAGCTGGTCGAGGGCGACAACAGCTCGGCCGCGTTCGTCATCGCCTGCTACAGCGATCCCGGACTGCAGGTCTGCCGCGAAGGTACGAGCCGGCCGGTGTTCGGCATCGCCGAGTGCGGCGTGCTGACGGCGCTGGCCCGCGCCGAAACTTTTGGCGTCATCGCGATCGCCCAGCGCTCGATCCCGCGCCACATGCGCTACCTCAGGCAGATGGGACTGACCGACCGCCTCGCCGGCGAGCGGCCGCTCAACATGAGCGTTGCGGAAACCGCCTCGGGTGAAGGTACGCTGGCGAAAATGATCGAGATTGGCCGCGCCTTGCGTGACGAGGACGGCGCCCGCGCCGTCGTGATGGGCTGCGCCGGCATGGCGCGCCACCGCCGGCCGCTGGAAGACGCGCTCGGCATTGCCGTGATCGACCCGACACAGGCGGCCGTCACCATGGCACTGGGTACGGTTCAGTTCTCGGCTCACTAGGCGTCCTTCAGCTCTTTGGCGTCCTGCCGCGCGAGCCATTGCGCATGGCTCTCGCGCGCCAGCGCAAACGTATCCCGCTGCGTCGTATAGAGATTGCCGAACATGCGGCCAATCGGCCGGTAGGCATCGAGGTCGACATACATGTTGGCTTCGTCGACCAGACCCTCACGGGCGTGAACCCGGAGCACCTCGCCAACGAGCAGTTCGCGATCGGGCGAGAAATTCAGCACGACATGACGGCGGCATTCGAGCGCGAACGGCGCTACGGCCAGGCGCGGCACCTTCACATCGATGGAGGGAAGCGTCGCAAGCCCGGTCGCTGCGACCTCGCTGTCCCCGGACGGGAAGTCGACCGCACAGTCGTTCATCGCCCTGGACAGCGCCTCGTCCACCATGTGCACGACGAACTCGCCGTCACGATGGATGTTGCGCGTCGTGTCCTTCGGGCTGTGATCCGGCTTGTGCTGAAGCCCCAGCACGATCAGCGCGGGGCTCTCGGAGAACACGTTGAAGAAGCTGAAGGGCGCCGCATTGACTGCGCCGTTCTCGTCGAGCGTCGTCACCAGCGCAATCGGCCGCGGCACCACTACGCCGCAGAGCAGCTTGTAGCGATCGCGCGGATCGAGTTCACGGAGCGATATGCCGTTGCCTGCCATCGGCGTCATTTCTCCGGCGGCGGCACCGCGCCGGTCTGGCTGGTGATCAGGCCGTAGTGCTCGACGCGGCGATGTTGTGCGAAGTTGAAGATCGTGGTCTTGCCGAACGTCGTGGCGTCGAGGTCGCAGGGATGCACCAGAAGCTCATCCTCTTCCGTCCTGGCCTCGGCGACGATCTCGCCGTTGGGGTCCACGATCAGGCTGCCGCCGAACAGCGGATGGCCATCCTCATTGCCGGCCTTGGCCACCGCCACCACCCAGGTCGCGTTCTGATAGGCGCCGGCCTGCACCGAGAGGCGGTTGTGGAACAGCCGCTTCTCGACGCCCTCCTCGCTCTTCTCCGCGTTCACGGATGGCGTGTTGTAGCCGATCAGCACCATCTCGACGCCCTGCAAACCCATGACGCGATAGGTCTCGGGCCAGCGGCGGTCGTTGCAGATCGCCATGCCGATGATGCCGCCGAGCTCGCGCCAGACCTGGAAGCCGAGATCGCCCGGCTCGAAATAGCGCTTCTCCAGATGCTGGTGCGAACGCCTGGTGTCGTACTCGACATGGCCGGGCAGATGAACCTTGCGATATTTGCCGACGATCTTGCCGGACTTGTCGGTCAGGATTGCGGTGTTGAAGTGGTGCCCGTCAGGCGTCAGCTCCGCGTAGCCGAAGTTCATCGCGATTCTGTGCTGCGCCGCACGTTCGAACAGCGGCTTGGTCGCCGCGTTCGGCATCTCGCGCTCGAACCAGATATCGGCTTCCGCCCGGTCCTCCGAATACCAGCGCGGAAAGAACGTCGTCAGCGCCAGCTCTGGGTAGACGATCAGGTCGGCGCCCTTTGCCTTGGCCTCGTCCATCAGCGCAATCATGCGCCTGACCACGGCCTCGCGGCTGTCGGCTTTCTGGATCGGGCCCATCTGGGCGGCGGCGACGTTGACGATACGCATCAGCAAGTTCCTGATTTCTTGACGAGGCTGAAGGTTACAGCTTCAAGGGGTATCGGCGCGCGCAGCATAACGCGGTCTGGCGCCGAGTTTCCAGCCAAGCAGTTTTCATGCCGTTCGCCCCCATTCGGCATCCTGCAAAAGCCGCCAGTTGATCTTGTTGCTCGCGGTCCGCGGCAGCTCGTCCACGAAGACAACCGCGCGCGGCGCCTTGTAGCTCGCCATCGCGCCGCGCGCCCAGCTCACGACATCGTCCGGCGATGTGGTGGCGCGCGCCGCCTCGTCCAGCACGACCAGCGCCTTGACCGTCTCGCCGCGGTAGTTGTCAGGCGCCGAGATGATGCAGCATTCCCGGATGGCGCGGTTCTGGTACATCGCCGCCTCCACTTCGGCTGGCCACACCTTGAAGCCGCTGACATTGATCATCCGCTTGAGGCGATCCACCGCGAAGAAATAGCCGTCGGCATCGCGATAGCCGAGATCGCCCGTGCGCAGGAACCGCTTGCCCTGAAGCTCGATGAAGGATTCCGCATTGGCCTGCGGCCTGTTCCAATAGCCCTGCAATACCTGCGGCCCGTGCACCACGATCTCGCCGACGACATTGTCGTCGAGCTCGATCAGGCTTTCAGGATCGATGATCCTCGCATCGGTCTCGTGCACCGCAATGCCGAGACACTGGCGCTTCGGCGCGGCCATCGGATTGAGGTGTGTCGGCGACATCGTCTCGGTCATGCCGTACCCCTCGACGAAATCGAGGCCGAACCGGCTCTTCAACCGCTCAGCCACCGCGGTCGGCATCGCCGCGCCGCCGCCGGTCAGCACTTTCAGCTTGGCAAAGCATCGGTCACGAAACCGCGCGCTGGCGAGCACGTCCACGATCATGGTCGGCGCCGCATTCCAGAACGTCACGCCATAGGTCTCGAACAGGTCCGGCAGCAGATCCTTGTCCCAGCGCGCCATCAGCAGCAGCGTCGCGCCCGCCACCATCGCCGCATTCATCGAGCCCTGCATGCCCGCGACATGGAACAGAGGCATGAATCCGGTCATCACGTCATCGGCGCCCATTCCATACCAGCGCGCCTGCAGGACCGCGGTGAACAGCGCGCTGCGGTGCGTATGCATGCAGGCCTTGGGCCTGCCCGTCGTTCCCGACGTGTAGGGAAGGATCATCAGATCGTCCGGACCGGCGGCCATCGCACCGGGCTGCAGGCCTTGCGCGATCGCGGACGACCAGGCGTGCCAGCCCGGCGAGGACGGCACCTCTGACGGCGCTTCAGTGACACATGACGGCAGCGTATAGGGCGTCGCGCTGGGCACCTCGTCGCGATACTGCGCGACGATGGCATGCGCGATGGCCCCGCCCACCAGCGGCGCAAAGACATCGTTTAGTTCGCTGCCTGTTATCGAGACCCTGGCGCCGCTGTCCTCGGCGAGATACGCGATTTCGCCCGTCTTGTTCATGGGATTGACCGGCACGATCACGGCGTCCGCCCGCATCACCGCATAATAGGCGATGACATATTGCGGCGAGTTCTGCACCGCGATCATGACGCGGTCGCCGCGCGCGACGCCGCACGCGCTTTGCAGGAATCCGGCCAAGGCATCGACGCGATCACGCAGCTCGCCATAGCTCAGGCTTGCGCCATAGAAAATCGTCGCCGGGTGCGATGGCCGGTCGCGCGCAGCGCGCGCCAGCGCGTCATAGAGCGTCCCCTCCGGCATCGCGAGATGCCAGGGTTCATCCGCCGGCCACGCCGACGATCGCAGCGGCGTTGCGTGGTCCGCGCTCACCCGTGCTCCTCGTCGGCGATATCGAGGCCGTGGTCGAGCGCATCCAGCAGCCACTCGGCCTCATGCTCGGAGATCACCAGCGGCGGCGCCAGGAACAGCGAGGTTTGCTCGCCGCTGGTGCCGATGACGGCGCCAGCCTCGAGTGCCCGCGCAGCCACGCGCGAGGCGATCGGCACTTCGGTGGTGTCGGCATGCCAGTTGCGCCAATCCGGCCCGTGCAGCTCCACTGTCCAGTGCAGTCCCTGCCCGGCCACGCGCTGCACGCTCGGATGTTTCTGCGCGATCGCGAGCAGGCGGCGGGTGAACAGCTTCTCGAGGCTGTTCACGTGCTCTAGGATCTTCTCCTCGCTGACGACCTTCAGATAAGCGCTGACGGCGGCCATGCTGATGGGGTGGCCACGCAGCGTGCCGTAATTCTGCCAGCTCGTGCCCTTGAGCCGCTCGACGATGTCTTTCGACACCACGACCGCAGCGACCGCGGCGGCACCGCCGCCGAGCGACTTGCCGAGCGTCACGATATCGGGGCGGCTTTGGGCGCCCTGGAATGCGAACCAGCGGCCCGCTCGTCCTGCGCCGGTGACGACCTCGTCGGCGATCCAGTACGAACCGGCCTGCCGCGCAAGGCGCGCCACCTCATCCTGATAGATGCCGTCGTAGTAGATGCCGCCCTGCGTGTAGTCGATGATCGTTGCCGCGGTATCCGAGAGCAGGCCGGTGGCATCCGCCAGATATTCGCTCGGCGGAGTATTGTTGGCCGGCGCGCCATAGATCGCGCCGTCGGGCGCCGGCAGGATCCGCACCGGTGCCATCGGTGCCGGCAGCTTCGAGCCGCCTGAGTGCATCGCGAGGCCGCCGTGCCATTGCGGCTGCACCGTCATGCTGCGCGACAGGCCGGTGATGCCGTGATAGGCGCGCTCGCGCGTCGCCAGCGCCGAGCGCTGCGTCAGGGCCTGGCACAGCGACAGCGCCATATCGTTGGCCTCGCTGCCGCTGATGCAGAAGCGCACCGCGCCGACCCAATCTTCCTCGCCCTTGAAGGCGGTGTTCATCAGATCGTCAGCAGCCTGCTCCCGGCCGACCCAGGTCCAGCCCTCGTTCACCACGGGCGTATCCGCTGCATTGCGGATCGCTTCCACCATCGCGGGATGACGATGGCCGAGACCGCCGCCGGTGTTGCTGCCGTCGATCAGCTTGCGGCCGTCCGACAAGTGGAAATATACGCCTTCGCCGCCGACGACGGCCATCGGCGCGGTCTCGCCCGCGTTCAGTCCAGTTCGCAACAATTTGCTCATCGCGGGTCTCCTCACTCTGCCGCCGCGGCGCCGTAGCCGCCGCCGCCGCACATCTCGATCGTGACGAGATCGTCTTGCTGCAACACCAGGTTCGATTTGCCGTCGATGGCGACGTTCTCGCCCTGCCGGACCAGCGAGATGCGACAGGCCTTCCCTGACTCGCCGCCCTGCATGCCGAAGGGCGCAATTACCATCCGTTCGATGCAGGTGGTCAGGTGCATCGAGGGCGCCAGGATGCGATAGGTGCGAACGGAGCCGTCACCGCCACGATGAGCGCCCGCGCCACCCGAGTTCCAGCGAATGGCCTGCTGCTCGAGGCGGATCGCGTAGCTCGCCTCGATCACCTCGACCGGCGTGTTGGACGTGTTGGACAGATGCACCCGGGTCGCCGACATGCCGGCGCGATTGTGCCGCGCGCCCTCGCCGCCGCCATGGACCTCGTAGAGCATCTTCCACGAGCCGTTTGGACGCGGCTCGGCAAAGAACAGAACGCCCGCCGTGGTTGCCCCGCCGGCCGAAAGCCGCTCGGGGATCGTGTGCTGCATGGCACGGAAGATCGCATCGACGATGCGCATCGAGGTCTCGTGGTTGCCGGCGGCAACGGAGGCATTCCAGCCCGGTTCCAGGATCGAGCCCGGACGCGTGATGATGGTCAGCGGCCGCAGCGCGCCGGCATTCTGGTGCATGTCGCGACCGCTCATGATGCGCGCGGCATAGGCGACCGCCGAGCGCGCCATGAACGGCGTCGTGTTGCAGAAATTGGAAACGCGATCGCAGCTCCCGGAGAGGTCGAACGTCGCCTCGTCTCCCGCGATGGTGATTTTCACATGGATACGCGCGGGCGCATTGTTGGCGCTGCCATCGTCGAGATGATCCTCGCCTTCATAGACGCCATCCGGCAAGTCGCGGATCGCCTCGCGCATCTCGATCTCGGAAAGATCGTGAAGGCGCGACTGCGTTGCCGTGAACACCGCCTTGCCATGCTCGCGGCAGAGCTCGACGATGCGCTTCTCGCCGGCCTTGGTCGCCGCGATCTGCGCAAGCAGATCGCCCTCGCAGGACTCGGGATCCCGAACGTTGGCCTTGAGCAGCTGCACGATCGGCGTATTGACGCCGGCCGCGGTCGCGATCAGCACCGGCGGAATCCGCATCGCTTCCTGGAACGTGTCGATGGCCTTGGCAAAATAGCTGCCGGGCCAGGTGCCGCCGATGTCGGGCCAGTGCGCGAGACTAACGGCGAAGGCCACGATATCGCCGTCGACGAAGACGGGCCGCACGACCTTGACGTCATTGAGGTGATTGCCGCCGAGCGCGCCGACATTGTAGATCACCACGTCGCCGTCGTTCAGGCCGTCCCGCGGCATCACCTTCAGCAACTCAGGGATCGTGTAGGCCATCGCGCCGAGGTGGATCGGAATATCGCGGCCCTGCCCGACCAGGCCGCCATGGCCGTCGGTGATCGCCGACGACAGATCGCCGGCCTCACGCAACAGCGGCGAGCGTGCCGAGCGTGTCATCACCAGGCTCATTTCCTCAGCCGCGGCGGACAGCCCGTGCCTGATGACCTCGACGACAAACGGATCGAGCTTCATGCCGCCCTCCGCGTCAGGAACAGATTGCCTGCTGTATCGGGTTTTGCCTGCCAGCCGGGCGGCACCACCACGGTCGACCACGCGTCCTCGATGATCGCGGGGCCGCTGACGATGTCGGTCAGCGCGGCGCGGTCGATGATCGCGGTTTCGATCTCGTGCAGGCCGTCGAACGAGCAAATTCGCTTGCCGGTGGACACGGCGCGCACGGCCGTCGCCGGACGGCTCACGGTCGTCGTCGATGGGCGGCGCGCTTGCACCCGCACGGATTCGATGACGCAGGGCTCGCCCGTCGCGTAGCCGAACAGCTCATGATGCCGTGTCAGGAAATCCGTCTTCAGCCTGGCAACATCGAGCGGCAGCGTGAATGACACCGGAATGGCGTCGTTCTGCGCCGCGTAGCGCATCAAGGCGACCAGCTCGACCTGGATCTCCGCCTGCTCAACGCCGTTGGCGATCAGCGGCGCCGAGGCATCGTCGATCAGCGTCCCGATCCGTTCCGAGGCGCGGGCGAGATCGATGCCGTCGAGGGCGGCGCGCAAGGTCTGCTGCTGCAGGAAGCTGAAATCAGCGGTGAGACAGCCCAGCGCCGAAAACGCACTCGATGCACTGGGCACGACGACCTCGGCGATCCCGTAGAGATCGGCAAGACCCGCCGCATGCATCGGACCGCCGCCGCCGAAGGCGAGCAGCGCGCAATCGCGTCCGTCGATGCCCCGCTCGACCGTGACGCGGCGGAGCGCGCGGGCCATCGTCGCGTTCGCGACCTTGATGATGCCGAGCGCCGTTTCGGTGAGGCTGAGGCCAAGTGCGCGCGCGATCGGCGCGATGACGCGCCTGGCCGCCTCAATGTCGATGCCGATGCGGTCGCCGAGTTTCGTGTCGGGATTGAGATAGCCGAGCACCGCATTGGCGTCGGTGATCGTGGGTTCGGTGCCGCCGCGGCCGTAGCAGGCCGGCCCCGGCTCGGAACCGGCGCTCTCCGGGCCGACCGTCAGGCCGCCGGGCCCATTGCGCACGATCGATCCGCCGCCTGCCCCGATCGAATGAACCGCAAGCATCGGCTGGCGCAGCGGCTTGTCGCCGAGCATGCGGCCGTCGGCCATCTCGGCCTGGCCGTCGACGATCAGGCAGACATCGGTCGTGGTGCCGCCCATGTCGAAGGTCAGCATCCGCGACGTGCCGAGCTGGCGCGCGATGCTGACGGACGCCGAGACGCCGGCGGCCGGGCCCGACATCGCCATCACCAATGGCCGCCGCTTCACGGCCGAGATCGGGATCATGGCGCCCGCCGAATGAAACACTTGCAGACCGGGACCGATCGGCAGCCGCTGCTCCAGCTCGCTGAGATATTCCACCGCGATCGGCATGGCGGCTGCGTTGAACACGGTGGCCGAGGTCCGCTCGTATTCGCGTGCCTCCGGATTCACCTCATGCGACAGCGAGACATGGGCAACGACATCCTTGAGCCGTTCGCCGAGCATCTTTTCGTGGACGGGATTGGCATAGGCGTGCAGCAGAGCGACGGCGACGCTCTGCACGCCGGTCTCTTTTAACCACGCCACCAGTCGCTCGATCTCCGCCTCCTCCAGCGCCTTCAGCACGCGGCCTTCGTGGTCGAGGCGCTCGGCGAGTCCAAAACATCGCTCGGGCGGCACCAGCGGCGGCGACTTCGGCGGGACATCGAGACGGTAGAGATCGCGGCGACGATAGCGCGCGATCTCCAGCACATCGGCAAAGCCTTCGGTCGCAACCAGCGCCACCTTCGGCAGCCGGTTCTCGACGATGGCATTGGTCACGCGCGTGGTGCCGTGGACGAAACGCTTCACCTCGCTCTTGCGCAGGCCCACCGCCTCGATCGCCTCGAGCATCGCCTGAACCGGCGCGTCGGGGCGCGACGGGACTTTCGCGATCCGCGCTTCGCTGGAATCGCGCCGAATCGCGATGATATCGGTGAAGGTCCCGCCGATATCGGTGCCGACTTCCCAGTGACTGTCGAAATCATTCATGTGCGGGGTCAGCTGCCGATGACGTCCGAACCGGACGCCGGGTTCTTGCCGTCCGTCATCACGTCCAATGCCAAACCGAGAGCGCTCATCATCATCCCCTGTCATGCCATCGCCGGCGAGCGTGCGACAGAGGAGCTGGCTCGGAACAGTGCCAGAGTTGCGGCAAATCACTAGACCAGCGGACCGGCGCCGCCGCGCGCCGCGGCACCCGCTGCACGTTTTGGTGCAGCCGTGCCTGCGCAGGAAGCACGTGAGCGCGAACCGCTCGTTCGCAGGAATAGTGCGACGCACCATGGATTCCCGGGCACAAGTCGCAACCTCCGCTGCACTGCAATTCAGGCTCCTCCATCGCCTGTCTAATTTGCAGGCGATCGACCCGCACCGCCGGATATTCGGGTGCCTATGAGCTATGCATAGCGGGCGGCTCAGCTTCTCTTTATTGTACGAACGGTACGCGAGGATCTTGCCGGGCTGGGCGGCGCATTGCGGGGGCCGCTGCCGATGCAGGCCGCGATTCTCGCGAGCAGCGGCGCGGCATCCTCGACATGCAGCCGCCCGTAGCCGAACACCAATCCCTGCCGCGTCGGCTGCTCCAGAAAATTCTGTGACAATGGCTGCACGTGGATACCCGCCTGCTTCAGGCTTGCTGCCGCTTCGCGGTCGCTCATCCGCGCCTGCATCGCCTCGGTGAACAGCGCCACCAGATGCAGTCCGGTGACGGCGGAGGACACGGTCAGATCGTCCGGCATCAGCGCTGCGATCGCATCGATCAGCGCCTTTCGCCGGCTGGCATAGACGCGCCTCATCCCGCGCAGATGCCGCAACAAATGTCCTTCCCGCATGAACTCGGCGAGTGCGAGCTGGCCGATGCCGGAGGTGTGGACGTCAATCCGCGCCCGGCCCCTGGAAAACCCTTCGATGAAATGCCTGTTGGCGACGAGGTAGCCGAGCCGCAGGTTCGGCATCATGATCTTCGAGAAGGTGCCGAAATAGATCACCCGCCCCTCGCGATCGAGCGAGCGCAGCGACGCAATCATGCTGTCCTGATGCCTGAACTCCGAATTGTAATCGTCCTCGATGACCCAGACATCGTTCTTGTTGGCCCAGTCAAGCAGTTCGAGCCGCCGCTCCAGCCCCATGCTGACGCCGAGCGGATATTGGTGCGACGGCGTGACGACGATCAGTTTCGCGCGCGGTGCGCGGCGGATTCCCTCGGAGACGACGAGGCCTTTGTCATCGACCGGAATCGGCACCAGCTTTGCACCCGCCGCCGTGAGCGCCCAGCGCGCCTCGATGAAGCCGGGCTCCTCGACCCAGACCTCGTCGCCGGGATCGAGGATCATCCGGCTGCAGAAATCCAGCGCGCCCGATGTACCTGAAGTGACGACGACTTCTTCCGGCGAGCAGACCAGCCCGCGCACCGAGCCGAGGAAGTTCGCGATCTCCGCTCGCAGGCGCGGATGGCCTTCGGGCGGAAGATCGAGGCACTCCTGCTCCTTCGGATTCTGCCAGGCCTGGCGCAGCAGGCGCGACCAGTCCTTGAACGGGAAGGTCGAGATATCAGGCGCGCCGGGCGCGAACGCGGACGGCCAGTTGGTCTCGTAGTCCAAACCAAGCAGCGCTCGCCAGCGCTCCGACATCCGGGCGGGCTGGGTCGCAGGCGACGCGGTGGACGGCGGCTGCGCATGCGGGGCTGCGACGGCAGCCACCATGACGCTGCCGCGCGGCGTCGATTCAAGATAGCCCTCGGCGTAGAGCAGATCCCAAGCGGTCAGGACCACCGTGCGTGAACAGCCCAATTCCCGCGCGATCTCGCGCGATCCCAGGAATTGCGTGCCAGCCGGAAAGACGCCGCGCAGGATGCCGTCGCGGATGTGGGCCGCGATCTGCAGATGCAGCGGCACGGTCGACGTCCGGTCAATATGGATGCCGGCAAGGGACACGCGCTTGCTCGGGTGACGGCTGTTGTCCATGATCGTTCACCGCCGGGCAAGACATCGTAGCCCGCATGGAGCGGAGCGGAATGCGGGAACACAGTCCCGGATTGCGCTTCGCTCCATCCGGGCTACATGGACGCGCCTCACACCAGGCTCGACTTGCCGCGGCTCAGCACCTCACCCGCGCCCTTGTCGCCGACGATCTTGCCCTGCTCGTATACCACACGGCCGCGCGCGATGGTGGTGACAGGCCAACCCGTCACGTCGAACCCCTCCCACGGCGTATAGTCCGAGCCGTGATGCAGATCGGCCTGCTGGATTGTCTTCGTCAGCTTCGGGTCCCACAACGCGATGTCGGCATCGAAGCCGACGCCGATCGAGCCCTTGCGCGGGTAGAGGCCGTAGATGCGCGCATGATTGGTCGCGGTCAGCTCGACGAATCTCTGCAAGCTGATGCGTCCCTTCGACACGCCTTCCGAGAACAGGATCGGCAGCCGGGTCTCGACGCCGGGAATGCCGTTCGGCACCCAACGGAACGAGGTGCGCGAATTCGGCGTCAGCTTGCCCTTGGGATCATCGTAGCGGAACGGGCAGTGATCGGACGAGAAGGTCTGGAACACGCCCGTCGTGATGCCTTCCCAGATCGCCTGCTGGCTCTCGGCATCGCGCGGCGGCGGCGAACAGACATATTTCGCGCCCGTGATGTCCATGTTGAGGCCCTTCATGTCGTCGGCCGTCAGCGTGATGTATTGCGGACAGGTCTCCGCATGCACCGGCAATCCGCGCTGCTGGGCCCAACGCACCTGCTCCATCGCCTCGCGCCCGGAGACGTGAACGATCATGATGGGAACGCCGATCACCTCGGCATGGCTGATGGCGCGATGCGTCGCCTCGCGCTCGACGGCCTGGGGCCGCGAGGTGCCGTGGTAATAGGGCGCGATATGACCCTCGCGCTCCAGCTTGCTGGTCAGGAAGCGAATCGCGTCGTAGCCCTCGCAATGGACCATCACCAGCGCCTCCTCGCGGCGGGCGACGTCGAACACCTCGAGCAGCTGCTTGTCGCTGAGCACGAGATCGTCATAGGTCATGAACACCTTGAACGAGGTGTAGCCGTCCTTGACCAGCGCCGGCAGTTCCTGCCCGAGCACGACCGCGGTCGGGTCGGAGATGATGAGGTGGAAGGCGGTGTCGATGTAGCACTCGCCCTCGGCAAGCTTGCGGTAGTTCTCGACGCAGGTCCGGAGCGACGTTCCCTTCTCCTGAAGCGCGAAGGGCAGCACCATGGTGTTGCCGCCGGCCGCCGCCGCGCGCGTCGCCGAGGCAAAGTCGTCGGCCATCACGACGTCGGGGCCCGAGGGTTGCGAGATATGGACGTGGCTGTCGATGCCGCCCGGCAGCGCCAGCAGGCCCGTCGCATCGATCTCGTGCGCCGCGCCCTCGAGCATGGTCGGCAATGCTGACGATCCGGCCGTCGCGAATGCCGATATCGGCGCGGAACTCGTCGCTGGCCGTCACGATGGTGCCGCCGCGAATGGCGAGATCGAGCTGCGTCACAGAAGTCTCCATCACTTGATGACAGCCGATGTCTGGAAGATCCGGCCCCACTGCGCAAGGGCCGCGATGTCGCCGCCGGCAAGCTCCAGCGTCCGCCACAATGTGACCGCGACGGAATCCAGCACCGCGACATTCAATTCCCGTTCGAGCGAGGCCGCCAGCGCCGCGCCGTCGAGATTGGTGCAGAGGATGACGACGGCGTCGGCGCCCTCGGCCGCCACGGCGCGGATCATGTCCGCGATCGTCGCAGGCGCGACCTCGCCAAAGGAGAAATTGTCCCGCAGGCCCAAGTGCCGCTCGACATGCGGCGCGATGCCCTCCTCGGCCCAGACGTCGCCGATCCGGCGCTGCACATCGTCGGTATAGGGCGAGACCAGGCCGACGCGCCCGGCACCGAGCGCGCGGGCCGCGTCGATGCAGGCGAGCGTCGACGTCGTCGCGGGGATGCCCGTGCGCGCCGTGATCGCGTCGCACAGACTCCTGTCGCGGCCGATTCCGAGCCAGCTCGCGGAGGTGCCGTTCCAGGCGATGGCATCGACTTTTGCATCGGCGAGCAGATCCGCCGCCGGCAACATCACCGAGGCATCGAACTGGTTCAGCGCAGCGGCATCCAGCGCAATCTCGGTGACGCGGAAGCGCGAGAAATGGGCGGTGACGTCGCTCACGTCATGCAGCATCGCGCTGGTGACGGGCTCGAGCACCGAGTTGGAGGACGGCGTGATCATCCCGAGGCGTTTGCGCATGGCCATACCTTACGACGCCTGCGCAAGGCGCGTCGACTCCTCCCGGATCAGGGACAGGATGCGGCGCTTGGCGTCATTGAATTCGGGGCTGGTGATGTCGCGCGGGCGCGGCAGGTCGAAATTGACGGCTTCGCGGATGCGGCCGGGCCGCTTCGTCATCACCACGATCTTGTTGCCGAGCACCAGTGCCTCGTCGACGCTGTGGGTGACGAACACGATGGTGCAGCGGCGCTTCTGCCAGATCGCCACCAGCTCTTCCTGCATTTCGAGCTTGGTCTGGGCATCCAGCGCCGCGAACGGCTCGTCCATCAAAATGACGCTGGGATTCATCAGCAGCGCCCGGGCGATGCCGACCCGCTGGTTCATGCCGCCCGACATCTCGGAGGGGTGATGGTGCTCGAAGCCGCGCAGGCCGACGAGATCGATGAACTCCATGGCGCGATGGTGCCGCTCAGCCTTGCCGACGCCCTTGAGCTTGAGATGGAAGGCGATGTTGTCGATCGCCGTCAACCAGGGCATCAATGTCGGCTGCTGGAACACCACGCCGCGATCCGAGCCCGGCCGCTCCACCTGCTTGCCGCCGACCAAGGTGCGCCCGGAGGTGGCCTGCTCGAAGCCGGCGATGATGTTGAGCAGGGTCGACTTGCCGCAGCCGGACGGGCCAAGCAGGCAGACGAAGTCGTTCGCCTCGATGTCGAGATTGATGTTGTCAAGCGTCAGCAGGTCGCGGCCGCGCCGCTTGTCGGAGAACACCTTGACGATGTTGCGAAGCTCGATTGCCGCCATCAGCTCGCCCTGCCCTGCACCGTGGTTGTCTGTTGCCAGCGCAGCGTGCGCGCCATGATCGCCTTGAGACCGAGGTCCGAGAGATAGCCGAGCAACCCGATCGAGATCATCGCAGCGAGCACGATGTCGTAGCGCAGGAAATAGTAAGAATCCCACAGCACGTAGCCAAGGCCGCTCTTGACTGCGACCATCTCGGCCGTGACCGTCAGCATCCAGGCCGATCCGACCGCGATGCGCAGGCCCGCAAAGATCGAGGGCAGCGCGGCCGGCAATACAATGTCGGTCAGCATCTGCCGCTGGCTCGCGCCCATCATCGCACCGGCCCGCACGAGGTTATGGTCCACGGTCTTCACGCCATGGATGGTGTTCATCAGCACCGGAAAGAACGCGCCGAGGAACACCAGAAAGATCGCCGGTTTGTCGGCGATGCCGAACCAGATGATCGCGAGCGGAATCCAGGACACCGGCGGGATCGGCCGCAGCATCTGGAGCGTCGGCTCCAGCGTCTTCTCGAACAGGCGCGACCAGCCGATGGCGACGCCGGCGAGAATGCCGAGCAGGCTCGCCAGCGCAAAGCCGCCGAACACGCGCAGGGCGCTGGCGAGCGCGTCGCGCAGCCAGTGGCCGGAATAGGTCTGCGTGGTCTCGTCGAAGCCGAACACCCAGTCGCCGAGCGCATGCAGCACCGCACTCGGTGCCGGCAGCAGCGCAGGCGGAAGCACGCCGCTGCGGGCAAAGACTTCCCAGCCCGCAATCAGCAGCGCGGGCACGATGACGCGTTCGAGCCCCTGCAAAGCCTGCGTCAGCCGGAACGCCGGCTTGGCGGGCGAGACGTCAGTAACCGAGGTCATTCTTGGCCTTTCCCGTGGCCTTTTCCAGGAACGAATAGTCCATGTTCTTCTCTGCCTCCGCGGAGACGTCCTTCTGGATGTATTTGAGGTCGCGCATCATCGCGGCGATTGCCAGCGTCTGCGACCGATGGATCGCGGGATCGGGCGACGCATTCTTCAGCGCCTCGGTCGCAACATTCTTGTCGAGCCCGGTGAGCTTGTTGATGACCTCGATCCACGGCGCCTTGTCGGCGATCAGCTTGTTGTCGAGCTCGACCACGGCGCTGACCACGCCCTGGACGCCGGCGCGCTGGCTGGCGATCACGTCGGATCGGGTGACGATCAGGTTGGTCAAATTGCCGGCGGCCTGGTCGTAAGGCAGCACAAAATGCTTGCCGGCCCCGGCAAGCCGGATCTGCGAAGCAAAGGGCTCCACCGAGCAGATCATGTCGACCTCGCCGCGTTGCAGGGCCGCGAGATGGTCGGACGGATTGGGAATGTTGATGAACTGGACATCCTTGTTGGGATCGACACCCTGCTTGAGAAACGCGCCGCGCATGTGGATGTCCTGCGCATTGCCTCGCGAGGCCGCCACCTTCAGCATCTGCCCGTCGCTTTTGCCCTTGGCGACGAGTGCCTTGAACGCAGTCCAGTCGTCAGGTGGGAGGTTGAGCTTCGTTGACGACAAACATTCCGAGCCGCCATTGATCTGCCCCGACACGGCGACGACGTCAAAGCCCTTGTCGAGCGCGGTGATGTAATGGAGGTAGGTGACCTGAGCGACGTCGATGCTCTTCGAGATCAACGCGGTCAGCACGTCATTGCCCGAGTTGAAGCCGGTGGCCTCGACCTCGACACCCTTCGCCATGCCTGAAATCAGCGACATCGGCAGGCAGTGCGCGCATTTGGCATAGCCGAGCTTGATCTTGGGGGTTTGCGCGATGGCGAGATCGCCTCCGCCGAACATCGCCGCCATCACCACGAGGCCCAGTCGCAAACTCGTTCGCATCGCTCACTCCGTTTCGGAAGGCGCGAGATATCGCGCGTCGCGCACGATCATCGACTGGCCTTCGCGGCAGCGCAATCCGGTTTTTGCATGCTGCATACAATTTGCGCTCTCTGCCATTGTTTTCAGCTACATACGTCTGTATTTTGGGCAAGCCAGAGGGCCGGAAACGGCTAGGATGAATCGAAGCAACGAGGCGCGCGTGCAGCAGAAGTCGGAAACACCGAAGGGCCGAAAATCGCTCAAACTCAAGAGGATGGGCCTGCATGAGCGCGCGGCTGCGCGGATGCGGACCATGATCATTCGCGGTGAGTTGCCGCCGGGATCGCAGACCCAGGAGACCAGATTGTCGAAGGAGCTCGGGGTGTCGCGCACACCGCTGCGCGAGGCGATGAAGGTGCTGGCGGCGGAAGGCTTGATCGAGCTCCGCCCCAACCGCAGCCCGCGCATTGCCGGCATCGCGGTCGAGGGCATCGCGGAATTGTTCGAGGCGCTGGCCGGCATCGAGCGGATTGCCGCAGAACTTGCCGCCGAGCGTGCGACCGAGCGCGATCTCGCCCGCCTGCGCACACTCCAGACCCGCATGGAGGGTCACCACCGCAGCGGCAAGCTCGACGACTACTTCGCCATCAACGGTGAGATCCACAACACCATCGTCCGCATGGCCCGCAACGCGCCGCTGCGCGAGGCGCACGAGACGCTGATCTCCCGCGCCGAGCGCGCGCGCTGTTGGCGCTTGGCGCCGACCGCCGCTGGAGCAATTCGGTCGACGAACATGCCGGCATTCTCGCGGCTCTGGAGGCGCGCGACAGCGAAGCGGCCGGCCGCCTGCTCGGCGCCCATGTCCGCCAGACCGGCACGGCACTGCTCGAGACTCTCGCCCCCAAGCCCGAGTTCAAGCCCAAGCTGACGGCGGCCTGACCATGAAGCTGCTGCTGCTCAGCCCCAACACCAGCGCGTCAGTCACCCAGTTGATGACGGATATCGGGCAGCGCGCCGCCGCACCCGGCACCGAGCTGGTTCCCTGCACCGCAACGCGCGGGGTGCCCTACATCTCGACGCGTACGGAAGCCCAGATCGGCGGCGCCATCGCGCTGGAGATGCTGGCCGAGCAGCATCGTAAGGTCGATGCAGCGATCATCGCCGCCTTCGGCGATCCCGGCTTGTTCGCCGCGCGCGAAACCTTCGACATTCCCGTGGTCGGCATGGCTGAAGCCGCGATGCTGACCGCCTGCATGGCCGGGCGACGCTTCGCCATCGTTACCTTCGCGCAGGCGCTGGGACCCTGGTACGAAGAATGCGTCCGCGATCACGGGTTGCGGGAGCGCTGCGCCGGCATCCGCATGCTCGATACGCCGTTCCAGGCGATCTCGGAGGTTGGCACCGAGAAGGAGGATGTGCTCGTCGAACTCGCCCAGCGCGCGATCATCGAGGACGACGCTGACGTTTTGATCTTCGCAGGCGCCCCGCTCTCGGGCCTCGCCGAGCGCGTCGCCGACCGCATCCCCGTCCCTGTCGTCGACCAGGTCGTCGCCGCCGTGAAGCAGGCCGAGGCGCTGGTCGCGTTGCGGCTGCGCAAGGCAACCGCGGGCACGTTCCGCCGTCCCGCCGCCAAACCCACCACCGGTCTTGCCGGAGCGCTCGCTGCCCGGCTCGAACATCGCGACAGCTGATCAGAGAGGCGGCCGGCGATGCGAAAAGCCCAGTTCGTGTTCGAGGGGCCGGCCGAAGGCGAACAGGCGGGATTCGCAGCCCGGGGGCGCGATGATCTGGATGCCGAAGGGCAGCTCGTTCTCCCCGCGCAGCGCGGGCAGCGTGAGCACCGGAAACCCAACCAGCGAGACGATGAAGGTCACCGCGAGATAGTCGATCGGCGTCTCCAGCGCCGCGCCGTCGATCGCGGTGACGTCGCTGACCTCGTTCGGCCAGGGGAAGACGGACGCCGCCGGCGCAACCAGAAAATCGGTACTGGTGAACAGTTCGCGAAAGCTGCGGTAGATCGCGGTGCGGCGGCGTTCGGCGTTGAGGTAATCTTCGGCCGAGAGCTTCGCGCCGGCCTCGATGTTCCAGATCACGGTCGGCGTGAGCTCGGCACGGCGCGTCCGCAGCAGCTCGCCGTAACTGTTGGCGATGTGTGCGGCCCGCAGCGTGCGGAAGGTCTCGATCGCACCGACGCAATCGGGCGAGGATGGAGCGACATCGGCGACGCCGGCGAGCGCGTCGCAGGCGGCAGCAAAACGGGCGCGAACATCGCGCGCGACCGGCGCGATGCCGAAATCGGGCGTCACCGCGATTCTTGGGCGTCTCGCAAGCAGCCCGTCGTCGCTGCCGACGCCGACCGAGAGCGGATCGTTCGCATCGCCTCCCCCGCAGACCGACAGCGCCAGTTCGAGATCGTCGACCTCGCAGGCGAGGAAGCCGTGGCTGGCGAGCATGTCCCAGCCGAGGGGGCGACGCGGCGACGGAATACGGCCGGGCGTCGGCCGGATCGAGGCGACGTCGCAGAAGCTTGCTGGCGTGCGGACGGAGCCGCCGAAATCGGTGCCGTGCGCCAGCGGCACCATGCCGGCCGCAACTGCGACGGCGGAGCCACCGGACGATCCGCCGGAGGTCAACGCGGGATCGAACGGATTGCGCGTCGGCCCGCAAAGCTTGTTGGTGCAGACCGCACCGAAGCCGAATTCCGGCGTGTTGGTCTTTCCCAGGATGATCGCGCCGGCGCGCCGCAGCCGCGCGACCACGAGATCGTCCTCGGCCGGGACGTGATCGCGAAACAGGACAGATCCGTACGTGGTTCTCAGCCCGGCGGTGTCGGTGAGATCCTTAATCCCTACGGGCACACCATGCAGCGGGCCGATCAGCGCGGGCGCGGCGTCGCAGACATCAGCGGCGCGGCGGGCACCCTCGGCATCCACGGTCACGAACGCCGACAGTTTCCCGTCCTGCTCCGCGATCCGCGCCAGATGCGCCTCGACCGCGTCACGCGAGCAGAGTTCGCCCTTTGCGATGGCGCGCGCAAGTGCGGTGGCGGAGAGGTCGCAAATCGATTGATCCGATGTCATCGCCGCACCATGCCAAACCTCGCATCGAAAGGCGAGCGCGGCGGGCACGAGATTTGCTTTCTTCTTCGGGGCAACGGGAGGCAACACCATGGCTGAAGCGCAAGGCGGCCGATCGCTCGTCGTGGACGCCGTTACCCATCGCTATCCGAGCGGCGCGCTGGCGGTCGAGAATATCAATCTCGACATCAAGGGCGGCGAGATCATCGCCCTGCTCGGCCCGTCCGGCTGCGGCAAGACCACGCTGCTCCGAATCATCGCCGGCTTCATCGCGCAGACGCAGGGACGGATCATCATCGGCGACGACATCGTCGATGCGCTGCCGCCGAACCGCCGCGCCGTCGGCATCGTGTTCCAGAACTATGCGCTATTCCCGCATCTGTCGATCAGCGAGAACGTCGCCTACGGTCTCGCGGCTCGCGGCGTCGACAAGGCGGCGCGGCAGCGCGAGGCGCAGCGCCTGCTTGATCTCGTGCAGTTGCCGACCATGGCGGAACGGCTGCCGCGACAACTTTCCGGCGGCCAGCAGCAGCGCGTTGCGCTGGCCCGCGCGCTCGCGATCAAGCCGTCGATCCTGCTGCTCGACGAGCCGTTTGCGGCACTCGACAAGAATTTGCGGCTCGACATGCAGATCGAGGTGAAGCGGCTGCAACGCGTCTCCGGCATCACGACGGTCATCGTGACGCATGACCAGGAAGAAGCGCTGTCGATGGCCGACCGCGTCGCCGTGCTGAGCCACGGCAAGCTCGAACAGTTCGGATCGCCGTCGGACGTCTACGACCGGCCGCAGACCCTGTTCGTCAACACCTTCGTCGGCTCCAGCAACCGCATGCCCGGCGTGGTGGTTTCGGCCGATCGCACGGCGGCAAAGGTTCGCCTCGATGCCGGCGCGGAGATCATCGCGCGCCCCGCGGGCGGCACGCTCACCGAAGGCGGCCGCGTCACCGTGTGCATCCGGCCCGAGCACCTTCAATTCGTCGGTGACGAGACCGGCTTTGCCGGCGTGGTCGGCATGTCCTTGCCGCTGGGAGCCACCGTCGTTCACGAAGTCACGACCGCCGACGGCTCCGGCGTCAAAATCTCCCAGGCGCGCATCGGCGAGACGCGCGCACTGGAGAGCGGTGCCGCCGTGCGCCTTGCCCCGCTCGCCCCATCGCTCGCCAACGCTTTTCCCGCAACGCTTTAGCTTCAGTCTTTTGTCCAGAGGGAGTTCGACCATGATCATGAACCGCCGCAGCCTGATGACGACCGCGCTCACACTCGGCGCCATGAAGGCGTTTCCGGGCCTCAGCTACGCCCAGGCCCGGCCGCTGGTGTTTGCGACCTTCACCGGAAGCTGGGAGGAGGCGCACAAGGCGGTGCTGGTGCCCGCCTTCCGCAAGGCGAATGCCGACGCCGCGATCGTGCTCGACCCCATGCTCTCGGTCGACCAGATCGCCAAGGTCAACGCTGCCAAGGCCAATCCGCCGATCGACGTCATGCTGCACGATCCCGGCCCGGCCCTCGTCGCGATCGGCCAGGATCTCGTCGAGCCCTATCCGGTCGAGAAGAGCGCCTATTACAAGGACCTGATCTCCGAGGCCCAGGAGCCGATGGGCCCTGCCCCATTCTTTCAGGTCGTCGGCCTCACCTACAATCCGGAAGCCGTCAAGACGCCGCCGACCTCCTGGGCCGATCTGTGGAAGCCGGAGTTCAAGGGCCGTGTCGGTATCACCAACCTCAATTCGACGCTCGGCACCGGCTGGCTGGTCGAGATCGCCAAGATGCGCGGCGGCTCCGAGACCAATGTCGATCCCGGCTTCAAGGCGATCGAGGAACTGAAGCCCAATCTTGCCGCGGTCGCCGCCAACCCCGGCGCGCTCGCGACGCTGTTCCAGCAGGGCCAGATCGACATCTCGCCCGGCAATTTCAACGCGATCCAGATCCTGAAGGCGCGCGGCGTTCCGGTCGAGTTCGTGGCGCCGAAGGAAGGCGCCATCGCCTTCAAGACCACGATCCACATCGTCAAGAACTTGCCCAACCGCGAGCTCGCCTTCAAGCTGATCGAGGCGTCGCTGACGCCGGAGGTGCAGACCACGCTGATGAACCCGCCCTATCTGATCGTGCCGACGAATTCCAAGGTGAAGATGGGCGGTGAGATCGCGCGCGTGCTCGCCAAGGATACCGCCGAGCTGAAGCAGAAGTTCGTGTTCCAGGACTGGAAGAAGATCAACGAGCAGCGCTCGGCCTGGATCGAGCGCTTCAACCGCGAAATCAAGATCTAAGGCATCGCCGAAGGATTTCGTCATGGGCACGGCACCGGCATCACGGGATGTGACGTCCTACGGGATGGGATTGGCGGCGCCGCTGGCGCTGTTCTTTCTCTTCTTCTTCGTGGCGCCGCTGCTGCAATTGCTCTGGCTTTCGCTGCACAACGACACGGCCGCGCTCCATTGGGGGCTCGGCCAGTACCTGCACTTCCTCACCGATCCCTTCAGCCTCAGCGTGCTCGGCTCGACGTTGCTGCTGGGGGCCGAGGTGACGGCCGTGTGTCTCGTGCTCGGCTTCCCCATCGCCTGGCTCTACCAGCGGGTCGGACCAAAGCTGCAGACCATCATCATCCTGATCGTGCTGCTGCCGCTCCTGACCAGCGTCGTGGTCCGCACCTTCGCCTGGATCGTCATCCTGGGCCGCCAGGGCATCATCAATGCGACGCTGCAATCCCTTGGGATGATCGATACACCCATAAAGCTGCTCTACACCCAGTTCGGCGTGGTGATCGCGCTGGCGCAGGTGCAGATGCCGCTGATGACGCTGCCGCTGATCACCGCGCTCGGGCGGATCGATCCCAATCTCGACGATGCCTCCTGCTCGCTCGGTGCCGGAAGCTGGCGCACCTTCTTCCGCGTCGTGCTGCCGCTGTCGCTGCCGGGCGTGATCGCCGGCTGCACGCTGACCTATGCCGCCGCGATCACCGCCTTCATCACCCAGTCGCTGATCGGCGGCGGGCAGATGCTGTTCATGCCGATGTATCTCTATCAGCAGGCCTCCACGCTGCAGAACTGGCCCTTTGCCTCCGCGATCTCGATCATCTTTCTGCTGGCCGTGCTCGCGGTCGTCTCGGTCTTCACCACGCTCGGCCGGTTGTCACGCGGTTATGGAGGCGCGTGATGAGCGGACGCAAGCGTACCCTGGAAGCCATCAGCTTCGAATTCGTGATGACCGCGATCGCGGTGATCGCACTGATCATCATCATCGCGCCCTCGCTGGTGGTGCTGATCGTCTCCTTTACCAGCGGGTTCTCGCTGCGCTTCCCGCCGCCGGGCTATTCGCTGCGCTGGTACGCCGAGCTGTGGGATGCCTGGCAACTGCACTTCGCGGCGAAGAACAGCCTCATCGTGGCACTATGGGCAACGGGCCTCTCGGTCGTGCTGGGGGTCGGAGCCGCCCTCGCGATCTCGCGCTCTCGGACGCTGTCGGCGCGGCTGCTCGATTCCCTGTTCATGTCGCCGCTGGTGCTTCCGGCACTGGCTTTCGGCTTGGCTGCGCTGATGCTGTTCTCGCTGGTCGGGATGCAGGTGTCGTTAATAACGCTGGTGATCGGCCACACGGTCGTTTGCGTCCCCTATGTCGTGCGCAACACGGTTGCAGCCCTCGCCCAGCTCGAGCCGACCCTGCTTGAGAGTTCGGCGGTGCTGGGCGCAAGCCGCCTCTATACGTTCCGCCGCGTCGTGCTGCCGCTGATCCGGCCGGGCATCATCGCGGGCGCCTTCATCGCCTTCATGTCGTCGTTCGACAATGTGCCGGTCTCGCTGTTCCTGCGCGACGCCGCCACCGACATGCTGCCGATCCGGATGTGGCAGGACCTCGAGGGCAAGCTGGATGTCACCATTGCCGCGCTGTCGAGTGTGCTGATCATCGCGACCGTCGCGATGGTCGCGGTCATGGAGCGTGTCACCGGCCTGTCGCGGCGGCTGACCAACTGATCAGGCGCCGCGGAACAGCGAGTAACCCCAGCGCGTGAATTTCAGCGGCAGATGAAAATGCTCGTCGACATGCTTGATGCGGAAGCGGAACGGCGTCACCGTGAGGAAGCCGTCGCTGTCCGCAAAGAACTCGCCGAGATGAAACAGCACCTCGTACTCGCCTGCCGTCACGCCCGCGCCCTGCGCAATGGGGTGATCGAGCACGCCGTTGGCGCCGAGCCGGCCGTCGGCGACCCGCTGCGAATCCGGGTCGATCCGCCAGATTTCGACGCGCAGACCCTGCGCCGGCCGGCCGTTGGCCACGTCGACCGCGTGAATGGAAATACCGCCTGCCATCGTGCCGTTCCTCCTCGTAGCGCCGCGCCATGGTAGACGCAAACACCGCCGCTCGGCCAGCGCCACCGTTGCTGCCGGCGCTCGGCGCGATGACCTGGCTCCAGGCGCTGGTGGCGCTCGCCTTGTTTGCTCCGGGCGTGGTCGCGCCGCGCGCCCATATCGAGGTCTGGCAGCTCTCGATGTTCTCCTGCGCGGTGTTCGCCGTCGGCATCCCCGCCTCGTTCTGGGGCGGCGGCTTCATCGCACGCGTGGGTTCGATGCGAATCGCGAGCCTGTGCGCGATCGCGATCGCCGTCAGCATGGCGCTGGCCTCGTTCGGCTCGACTGCGGCCCTGCTCGCCGCCGGCCTCTGCCTCGGCCTTGCCTTCGGTCCCGAGACCCCCGCGAGCGCGGCGCTGCTGTCGCGGCTGGTGACGTCGGAGCGACGCGCCTTCGTGTTCTCGGTGCGCCAGACCGGCAACCAGATCGGCGCCGTCTGCGGCTCGCTGGCCCTGCCCGCGATCGCGATCTGGCTGGGACCGGCATGGTGCTACGCAGCCGTCGGTGCCTGCGCTCTCGTCGCAATCCTGCTGTTCGAGCACCTGCGGCCGGCCTATGCCGGCAAATCCGTCCCGCTTCCGCAACTTGATCTCCGCGCGCGGTTGGCACTGGTCACCGCGGACCGGCGCATCGCGATGCTGGCGCTGGCCTCGATGCCATTCAGCGCGATGCAGGTGTCGCTCAACACCGTCTTCGTCATGCTCGGCACACGCGAGCTCGGCCTCAGCCACATCGAGGCCGGCATGGCGCTCGCCTGCGCGCAGGCCGGCGGCCTCGTCGGCCGGCTCGGCTGGGGCTATGTCGCCATGCGCCTCGATGCCTCGCGCATGGTGCTCGTCGTCATCGGCCTCGGCATGGCCCTCTGCGCCGCGCTGCTCGGCCTCGATGGCGCATCACTCGGTCGCTCCGGGCAATTCGCCGTCGCGACCCTGTTCGGCTTGACGGCGTCGGGCTGGAACGGCGTCTTCATCGCCGAGATCGCGCGCCTGGCACCACAGGACAGGATCGGCGAGACCACGGGCGCGGTGCTGACGGCGTCCTATGCCGGCCTGCTGGCCGCGCCGGCGCTGGTGTCGGTGCTGGATGGTGTTGCCGGTCTCGGCGCAGCGTTCTTCGCCTTGGCTTGCCTTGCGCTGTGCGGCACAGTGGCGCTGATCTGGGGAGGCCATGACACAGCGAAAACGTAGCGCGCGCGAGATTGCGGCCGACGTCTCGGCCGGACGGACCAGCGCGGTCGAAACCGCCGAGGCTGCGCTTGCGCGCATCGAGGCGGCCAGGGCGCTGAACGCGGTGGTGACGATCGATCCTGCCCACACGCTTGCCGACGCGGCAGTGGTCGATGCGCGCCTGCGCTCCGGCGAGACGATGCCGCTGGCCGGCGTCCCCATCATCGTCAAGGACAATATCTGGGCTAGCGGCTGGCGTATCACGCAGGGCTCGCGCCTGTTCGCCGATTTCATTGCGCCACGGGATGCCATTGCGATCGCGCGCCTGCGCCAAGCCGGCGCCGTCGTTGTCGGCATCGGCGCGACGTCGGAATTCGCCAGCAAGGGCGTAACAACCTCGCAGTTGTTCGGACCCACACGCCATCCACTCGATCCCACGCGGACGCCGGGCGGCTCATCAGGCGGTCCCTCCGTCGCCGTCGCGGCCGGCCTCGTGCCGCTCGCGATCGGCACCGATGCCGGCGGCTCCAGCCGCAGGCCGCCCGCCCATGTCGGTGTCGCCGGCTTCAAGCCGTCCTATGGCGCGATCCCGTATGGACCGGGTTTCGCCGAGCCGTTCTTCGGCCTCTCCGTGATCGCACCGATTGCCGCCGATGTCGCAGATATCGCGCTGGCGTTCGAGGTCATGGCCGGTCTTGATCCACGCGATTCCGATTCCGCGGAGATTGCACGGGACGCTCAAGCCATCACAGGCCTGCGCATCGCCTTCTCGCCGCGTGTTGGGCTCGACGTCGCAGTCGACCGTGTGGTCGCAGACGGTCTCGCCTCGACCGTCACACGCCTCTCCGCCGCAGGGATACACATCGCACGTCGCGATCCCGTCTGGCCTCCGGGCGCAACGGAAGAGGCCATCATGCCGCTTCAGCACGCCGGCCTCGCAGCACTCTACGGCGACACCTTCCGCGAGGACCCAACCGTCTTCGATCCCGATATCGCAAAACAGATTGAGCGGGGACTCTCCTGGTCGGGTGCGGATGTCGCTGGAGCCCTCGTCGCCAGCACGGCAATCGCCAATGCCTTCGCTGCCTTCTTCACCGAGGCCGACCTGTTGCTGGCGCCGACGGTGCCCTGCGTTGCCTGGCCGTTGAGCCAGCTCGGACCCGAGACGATCGGCGGCCGCGCCGCAAGCCCGCGCGCGCACGCCGTATTCACGCCGTTCGTCAATCATGCCCGGCTGCCGGCGATTTCGATCCCTTGCGGGACCGATGAGCGCGGACTTCCTTTCGGCCTGCAGATCATCGCCCGGCGTGGACAGGACCGCACGCTGCTGCAAGCTGCCCAACACATCGAGTCGGTGCTCAGGGCATAATCAGGCCGCAAAGGTCGATCGCAAGCGGCGCCAGCCGATGACGATGCCGGTGACGGAGAATGCCAGCCCGAGCGCGCAGAGCCCGACGATCAGGACATCGCGCAACTGCGGATGCGCGAGCAGGACCGGAAAGTCGAACGTATGCAGCGCGCTGTAGACCCAGCGATAGGCCCGCCGTGACGCATCGAGTCTCTGCAGCACGCGGCCGTCGGCCCCGTCGATATCGAACCAGAGGTCGCCGCAGCGGGAGCGATAGACGGGTGCACGCGCGATGATCGAGTGCGCGGGATAGTCGTCATCACCGGCAAGACTGGAGGGTGCGCCGCAGCCGGCTGCGACACGCGTCATCAAGTTTCCGACCTCCAGCGCGCTCAGGAATTCCGACTCTCCATTTGCGGGGCGGACCAGAGCTTGTTTGTCGAGACCGAGCCGCTCGCGCCGATTGATTTTTCCATCGAAGGCAAACCATTCCACCTCGCGGGCCGCGGACGATATCGGCATCCGATCGAGCGACGCGGCTGTCGTCCAGTCCGGCGAAACATCGATCACGCCGGCTTCAGCCGTGGTCAACTCCCCGCGCGAGAACAGCCGGCCGTGATCCATCGAGAGCCAGCCGCTGAAGATCCAGGTCAGCACGAAAGCCGTCGCGACGAGGCCGATGACGTGATGCAGGGCATGCCAGCCACGATAAGGCGATGACAGTTGCCGACCACGAAGCCTGAGCCGCGCGAGCCCGAGCACCGCGCCGAGCACTGCCGCAATCAAGGCCAGCAGCGACAGCGTCCAGACCGCGCCATCCCATAGCGCCCAGTTGCTTCGAAGCACTGTCGGATAGATCCAGTGCAGGACACTCCCAGCCCAATTCCAGCCACGTTCGCTTCGCGTCGTATCCAGGACGACCTCGCCGGTCAGCGATGAAACGTAGACCTCCGTTCCGGCGGCATCGCCAAGGGCGACGCGGAACAGCGGCCGATGGCGGTCAAAGCCGTTCGGCACGCTCCATTGATCGTAATCCGCACGCGTGAGGATCGCGGCGCCGGCAACATCGAGCCCGCGGCGTCTGGCGTGCTCCCGCGCGATGGCGAGCGCGACTTCGGACGACGTCACCGACGCGTCGGTTCCATCCAGGGCACGAAACGCGCGAACACGCGATGGCCCCGAGACGATATAGACCGGTCCATCGCTTCGCCGGATCAGGCGAACCCGTCTGGCATCCGCAATCTCGCTGGCGACCACGGCGTCATGGGCCGACATAGTCACCAGGCTGCCCCCCACCGGTGCCAGTCGGGCAAATCGCTCCGCTTCCGTCAGTGACGGAAACGGAACGAAGTGCATCACGATTCCGGTTGCGAACCACATCGCGAACAGCAGGCAGAACGCGATCCCGAGCCAGCGGTGCAGCAGGACCATCGCGTTCATCATGTGGTCAGCGTCCTACCATTTGAACGCGGCCGAAAGTTCATAGGTGCGCGGCGCGCCGAGCAGGATCTGGTCGGGATAGAACGGATCGCCCCAGATCGCGTAGCGCTTGTCGGTGATGTTGCGGACGCGGAAGGTCAGGCGGGCCTGGTCGACCGCATTGAACACCGTCTTCGGGATATCGACGAAGGCATAGACGTCGGCGACGGTGTAGGCCTTCATCGTCACGACGTTGGCATCGGTGTTGTAGCGATCGCCGACATGGCGGCCGCTGATTCCGACTTCCACGGGCCACGGCGTAAAGAACCGGTACGATGCGCCGGCGTTGGCGACGATGCGCGGCACGTTCGGCGGCGTGTTGCCCGAGAACGAGCCGCCGGCGAAATTGTAGTCGGCATAGCGCGCGTCGACATAGGCGATGTTGCCCCACAGGCGCAGCGGCTCGATCGGACGCACCGCGGCGGCGAGCTCGACGCCCTTCGATTCCTGCCGCCCGGCGATGTTGAGCGTCTGGCCGCCGGCGGCGGCATAGACGTTCTTGCGCAGGATGTCGTAGGCCGCGAACGACCATTCCGCCCTGTTGCCCCAGAACAGATGCTTGACGCCGGTCTCATAGGTGCGGGCCGTCGTCAGATCCAGGTTCTGGGTCGGACCAAGCAGGAAGATGTTGTTGGCCGAGATGTCCGCCCCCGTCGCGTACTGGCTGAAGAAGGTCAGGCCGGGAATGGCTTCCCAGGTGTAACCGATACGTCCCGTCACCGGCGCCCAGTCCTTCGTGAACGGGAATCCGGCCTTCTCCAGTCCGTTCTTGTCGGTCGAATTGCGGTCGAGCCCGATATGCTCGACGCGCAGGCCGCCGACCAGCGCAAAGCTGCGCGTCAACTTCAGCCGGTCCTCGAACGACAGCGCCTCGTTGTCGATGCGGGCGGTCTGCTGCTGCGTCGTGAGCAAGCCGTAATAGCCGCGATTTGGATCGACCAGTGAAACGGAATCACCCGGGAAGTTTGCCGCACCCGGCCTGACAAAATCGAGGTAGCTCGACGACAGTGTCGTGACCAGCCGATTGTCGAAACCTGCGATGTTCGCATCCCAGATCAGGTCGGTGATGTTGCCGACCAGCCGCTGGCTGTGCGCGACATAGAATCGCTCACGATCGACGAGATTCGAACCTGAATTGAACGCCTCGACCTCGTTGTTGAACCAGCTGCGTTCCGCACCATAGCCATACGCCTGGCTCTTCAAGGTCAGGTCGGGCGCCAATTTCAGCTCGAATCCGCCACGCAGCCACACCTCCTGCGCGACGTTGCGATTGTCGAGGACGTTGTAATTGGTATTGAAGGTGCGGTCGTCGATGGTGACAGCACCGAGATTGGTTCCGTTGTAGTTCGAGACGTAATTGCCGGAGACGATGCCGCTCGTCGCATGCGACCCGCTATAGGCCACCGGCACCAGCGGCGCGCCCCAATACGCCTTTGATCGATCCTCGCGATACTCGATCGCGCCCCAGACCTTGAGACTATCGGAGATGCGGTAGTTGAGCTGGCCGGACACATCGAGCGTCTTTGTATTGGTGTCGTCGGCAAAGCCGTTGAGCGAGGAACGGCTGACGTCGAAGCGGTAATCCAGCCCCTGCACATTGGTGCTGCCGCCCGAACCGTAATGCGCACGAAACGAGTTCAGCGAATCCCAGGAGAAATCCGCCTCATTCCGGATTGGCCCGGTGTGCGGCTGCTTGGTGACGAAGTTGATCGCGCCGCCGGCGGCGCCCTCGCCCGAGATCAGCGAGGCCGGGCCCTTCAGAAATTCCACGGCTTCCAGATTGGCCGTATCGGTGATCCGCGACGTCATGTTCTGCGGACCGATCTTGATGCCGTTGTAGAGCGTGTTGATCTGGCTGTTGGTGAAGCCGCGCATCGAGAAGGCCGCGGGCTCGGCCGGGTTGTCGCCGGAGGTGACGCCGACCGCGCCTGCCGCGACTTCGGACACGGTGCGATAGCCCTGCTCGCGCATCGTCTGCGCCGAGATCACCTCGACGGTTGCAGGGGTCTCCCGCACCGTCAGGCCAAGCCGCGAGGCGCTTTCCGCCACCGTATTGCTGTTGAGCGGTGTTTGCGCTTGTGTCTGCGCTGCGGAGACCGTCGTGACAGGCTTTGGCGCGCCCGCTGCAGTCGCGGACCGGCGCGCTGTCGGGCGTCGCGGGCTCTGCCCTTCCCGGCCGGCTGGCCTCGCCTGCTCGCGGGACTGGACGGGCGACACTTCGATCGGCGGCAGGGGATCGCGAACTTGCTGCGCCGACGCTGAGGGCAGATCGATAACGGCAAACGACGTGAAAGCGGCGGACGCGAGCAGGACGCGGCGCGGTCGTACAATACGGATGGACAACACGGTCTTGGACCTCGGTGTGACGTCAGTGGCACGTCACAGCGAATTAAGGTCCCATCTTCCGGCTTCCCGCCGTCCGATGAAGCCGAATGTCTGTACTCCCCGACCGACATCTTCGCGTGTGACCACGGCTGACGGCAGGTCTCCTGGCTCGCGGGTCGCTACCTTGCGTCGCCTTCCCGGGACCGAGAACCCCAGTGGCACATGACGCGAGATTCGCCGCTTACAGTTGCGGGGGCAGCCACGGCATTGGGGACAATGTCCCCGCACCGCATTCCCTTTTCATCCCCTCGCGGGGAAACCGTCACGACCATCTAGGATTAGGAGCAAGACGGAGTCAATGTGCTGCACGCGGCGATATTGCCACACGACCAATTTCTCTGGAGACAAGCATGGAAGGCGAGACCTTCCTCTGGCTGATAAGACATGCGCCAGTCGCCGGCGTCGCAGGGACGATCCACGCGTCCGATGCGCCGGCCGATCTCGGCGATCCCGCGCAACTGGTGGCGCTGCGGCAACACCTGCCGCGCGATACGGCGAGCTATGCCAGTCCGTCGCGGCGCACGGTCGAGACCGCGCGGGCCCTTCGGCTCGAACCGGCGCTGGTGACCGAATTCAGCGAGCAGCATTTTGGCGACTGGACCGGCCGGAAGCACGACGAACTTGCCGCCACCGGCGGCGAGACCTACACGGAATTCTGGAGCGATCCCGCCCACAAGAGACCGCCGGGCGGCGAAAGCTTCGAGGATCAGGTCGCGCGCGTGCGGCAGGGACTGTCGCGGATCGGCTCCGGCCCAGCGACGCTTGTCGTACATTCCGGCACCATCCGGGCGGTGCTCTGCATCGCGCTGGATCTGACACCGGAAGCGGCCTTGCGCTTCGTGGTCGATCCGCTGTCGCTGACCCGGATCGACCGGCTCGCCGCCGGCTGGCGCGTCGTCTCGGTCAATCAGCGCATGACCTGAGGCGGTTCAGGCGGGACGATCCGGCACGTTGGCCTGCGCAAACGTCGCCATGCCGTTGTGAAGCGCACAGGCCGATCGCACCAGCGGCAGCGCGATGGCGGCGCCCGATCCCTCGCCGAGCCTGAGATCAAGGCTGATCAGCGGCTGCACGTCGAGCGCGCGCAGCACCAGCCGATGCCCCTGCTCTGCCGATTGGTGCGATGGCAACAGGAACGGCTGGCACGACGGATTGAGCCGCACCGCCGCCAGCGCCGCGACCGAGACGATGAATCCGTCGATTAAGACGGGGATTCGGCGTTGCGCTGCCGCAATGATCGCGCCGCAGATCGCCGCGATCTCGAGTCCGCCGACCGAGCACAGAATTTTTTCGGGCGAGGCCCCGGCGACGCCATGGCGCGCAATCGCAGCGTCGATCACCCGCGCCTTGTGCGCGCGGCCGGCCGCATCGATACCGGTACCGCTTCCTGCGATCTCCTCTGCGCTCACGCCCAGAAGGCTTGCGGCAATCGCTGCCGATGTCGTGGTGTTGCCGATGCCCATCTCGCCGAAGATCAACAGATCAGGCTGGCTGACCGCCGCACGCGCGACGGCGCGTTGGCCGGTCTCGAAGGCAAATGCCAGCTCGGTGGGGGTGAGCGCAGCTTCGACGCTGAAATCGCGGGTGCCATGGCGCAGCTTGTCGGTGACGACGCCCGACATCTCCCCCTCCGCCAGCGTGCCGGCATCGACTACCTCGAGGCTCGCGCCAAGCTCGCGTGCCAGCACGGAGATCGCGGCACCGCCGGAGGCGAAATTCGCCATCATCGCGATGGTGACGGCTTGCGGATAGGCCGACACGCCCTGCGCGACAATGCCGTGATCGCCGGCGAAGATGATGATCGGCACCCGCGCCGCACGCGGCTGCCCGGTCGCCTGCAGGCCTGCAAGCTCGATCGCCAGTTGCTCCAGCCGGCCGAGCGAACCGGTCGGCTTCGTCAGCTGCGCCTGCCGCGCAATCGCCGCCTCGCGATGAACCGCGGAGACGTCAGGGCATTTTTGAGTGACCCATTCGGGAAGCATGCTGCCTCGCTTGGCCTATGGCCTGCGCTTGAGAATGTAGCTGTCCATGATCCAGCCATGCCGCTCGCGCGCCTCCTGGCGTGCGGCCACGATGCGCGAGCCGATCTCGGCCAGCGCTCCGGACAGGATGATCTGGTCGGGCATGCCGAGATAGGCGCCCCACCAGATCTGCAAGCCGTCCGGATCGAGCGACTGGAATGCGGTGCCGCCGTCGAGCATCACCACCACGGTATCGACGCCTTGCGGCCAGCCGCCCTCGCGCAAACGTCGCCCCGTCGTGACCAGAAACGGTTCGCCGATGTCGTTGAGCGGCAGCGCATGCGCCGCGCACAGCGCCTGGATCGAGGTGATGCCGGGCACGACCTCAATTGTCGGCAAGGGAGAGAGCCGCTGCGCGATGCGCAACGAGGAATCGTAGAGCGAGGGATCGCCCCAGATCAGCAGCGCAACCCTGCCATCGCTGCCAAGATTGCTTGCGATCGTCCGCGACCAGGTCGCGGCGACCGCATCGTGCCAATCGTCCACGCCCTTGTGATAGTCCGCTTCAGCGGCGTCGCGCACGGGAAGATCGAACTCGGCGATCCGCGTCTTGTCGTTGGTCAGCACGTCCGTGCAGATCGTCCGCCTGAGATCGGCGAGATCGGACTTCGCGCTCCCCTTGCGCGGGATCAGAACGAGATCGGCCGCGTTGATGGCACGGGACGCGGCGCGCGTGAGCTGTTCCGGATCGCCGTAACCAATGCCTATCAGGGAGAGGGTGAGCATCGCGAGTGCGAAGGGCGACCGCGATGGCCGCCCGTTCGCTTGTCTCTCAGGCCGGGTTGTGCAGGCGGGGGTGACGAGGCCGGGAGTGGTGACGCCGCGCAACGACTTCGCCAGCGCCAGCACCGCCAGATCGGCCAGCGGCTCGATCACGATGACGAGCGCATAGGAGGCCGCGAAGGTCGCGATGTTGGCGAGATTGCTCATGGCAAAGCCGGAGCCATACAGCGCCCAGAACGCGACCCAGCCGATCACGCCGGCCTGGTAGGTCGTCGAGAGCGCCAGCGCCTGGCGATAGCTGAGATCGACATAGGCGGTGTTGCGCGAAATGATCCGCGCTGCAATCGCCTGGATGGCGAACAGCGGCACCAGCAGCGTGGTGACGTTCATGCCGAATTGCGGCAAATCCGGCGGCTCGAAGAAGATGCCCTGGAACAGCAGGCCGAAGGCGAGGCCGAGAGCTGCGGGGGCCGCCCCGAACAGCAGGAACAAGGTCGAGCCAAGAATGAAGTGCACCTCGGAGACGCCGACCGGGAAGTGCGGCAGGATCTCGAAGAAGGTGAAGACGAGCGCGGTGGTGGCGAGGGTACGCAACGCAAGCGAGCCGACGCCCTGCTCGCGCACGGTATCGACGGCGAGCTTCAAGGCGACGCCGCCGGCGGCGATGCCTGTTGCGTAACTCAAAACGAGCTTTGCGCCCGTCACGATCCCGGGTTCGATATGCATGGCTCAGATCCTTCCTGCCGTCACACCCGACGGCCTTGGCCTCAAAACACGCACGGCCGGTCTCCTGGCTCGCGGTTCACTGGGTCTCCGGCCTTCCCGAGCCTTGCAGCCCAGTGGCGGTTCGGAGCCCCTCACCGCTTACAGTCGCGGGGGCGGCTGGGGTTTGGGGCGCCGCAACTGGGTCCGCCCATCCCCATTCCCGATTATGCTCCGGCGCTTTGCGCCGCGTCGAGCACCATGCATCTCCTGTGTGCCCCTTTCGCGGAGCCGGCGTCAAGGGGCGAGCGGCGGCCGGAGCGATCATGACGGGTAATCCCCAGCAAGCGCACCGAACAGAATCACGGCCGCCGTCGACGCCGCGCCGCCGCGCGCAAGCTGCTCCGCCAGTTCGGCAATTGTGGTGCGGACCAGCCGCTCATCCGGGCGACCGAGAGATTCGGCGAACAGCGCCGGAGTACCTGGCGCCAGACCGTGCTCGATCAATTTCGCGACAAGCGCCGGAAAGGTGCGGCGGCCCATATAAACCACGGTGGTCGCTTCGGGATCGGCCAGCGCCCCCCAGTTCAGGTTCTGCGGCAGCTCGCCGGTGACGTCGGCCCCGGTGATGAACTGAACCCGGCGCGAGGTGTGGCGCCGGGTCAAGGGAATGCCGGCTTGCGCCGCCGCGACGCAGGCCGTGGTGACGCCGGGAATGATCTCGTAGCCGATGCCGGCTTCGCGCAGCGTCTCGAGCTCCTCCTCGAGGCGGCCGAAGATGCCGGCGTCGCCGGACTTCAGCCGCGCCACGCGAACGCCCGTCGCCGCATAGTCGACCAGGAGACGGTTGACGTGGTGCTGCTTGGTCGAGGGCCGCCCTGCCCGTTTTCCCACCGCGACGAGATTGGCGCCGGGCCGGGCGAGATCGAGGATCGCGCCGGAGGCGAGATCGTCATAGAGCACGACGTCGGCCTCGCGCAGCCGCGCAGCTCCCTTCAGCGTGAGCAGCTCGGGATCGCCAGGGCCGGCGGAGATGAAAGTAACAAAACCGCTCACCGGTCCTCCGCGATCAGATGGAAGAACGTGCCGGTGGCTTGCCCCCGCCGCGAGCCGGTCTCGGCGATGACGGCGCCAGTCGCATCGTGCACCACCGCCAGCGGCGTGTCCGGCTGCGCGAGGATCGTCGAATAGTGGAACTCGTGGCCGCGCAGCCGCGCGCCGACCTGATGCCCCGGCATCGGGGCAGCGAGCGCGGCGAGACGATAGCCCAGATGCATGCGGCGTTTGGCAAAGCTCGTCTCCAGACCGAGCAGGCCCGTCATCTCATGGCGGATTCCCTCGGCATCGGTGATGCCTTCACCCAGCACCATATAGCCTCCGCATTCGCCGTGCACCGGCCGCGTTTCGGCGAAGGCACGCAAGCTGCCGCGAAAGCGCGCATTGGCCGCGATCGTCCCGGCATGAAGCTCGGGATAGCCGCCGGGCAGCCAGCACACATCGGCGCTCGCGTCGGGCGCCTCATCGGCCAGCGGCGAGAACGGCAGGATCTCGGCGCCCGCCGCGCGCCACGCTTCCAGCATGTGCGGATAGACGAAGGAGAACGCCGCGTCGCGCGCGAGCGCGATGCGTTGTCCGGGCGGCGTTACATTCAGGCCGTTCGCCGCGGGCTGCGGCGACCAGGCCACGGCCGATTTCAGCACCGCGTCGAGATCGACATGCTCGGCGACGAAGCGCGCCGCCTCGTCGATCAGCGTGCCGATCTCCGCCTGCTCCTCGGCCTGCACCAGGCCGAGATGCCGCTTCGGCAGGCTGATCTCCGCATGACGGGGCAGCGCGCCGAACACGGTGATGCCGGCCTCGACCAGCGCATGCCGCACGAGGTTTTCGTGACGCGGGCTGGCAACGCGGTTGAGCACGACGCCGGCAAGGCGCACGCCTGGACGATAATCGCGCAGGCCTGCGGCAATCGCCGCCGCCGTCTGCGCCTGTCCCGATGGATCAATCACCAGCAGCACTGGCCAGCCCAGGATCTGCGCGATATCGGCGGTGGCTCCGGTGCCGCAGACGCCGCGCGCGGCGACGCCGTCGAACAGGCCCATCGAGCCCTCGGCAAGCACGACATCGGCATCAAGGCCGCGGCTGACGAGATGCGCGATCGTTGCCCGGTCCATCGCCCAACTGTCGACGTTGACGGAGGCCCGTCCCGTCGCAGCGGCATGGAAGGCGGGGTCGATGTAGTCCGGCCCGCTCTTGAAGCACTGCACGTTCAAGCCGCGATTGCGCCAGGCACGCGCGAGCGCCAGCGTCAGCGTGGTCTTGCCGACGCCGGAGGCTGGCGCGGAAATGACGAGGCCGGCCGCCATCACGACGCCTCCGGAAAGCGCGGTTCGGTGCCGACGGGCCGATAGCGGCGATCATAGTCGGCGGCGTAGAGACGGCTCTCGTCAAAATCGGCAGCGCCGAGCGTCTTGCCGACCAGGATGAGCGCGGTGCGTTCCATCTCGCTTCCGACGGCGACATCGAGCGTCGCCAGCGTGGCGCGGACGATGCGCTGGTCCGGCCAGCTCGCGCGCCGGACGATCGCGACGGGACAGTCCGCGCCGTAATGCGGCGTCAGCTCGGCGATGACCGTGTCGAGCAGATGGATCGACAGATGGATTGCAAGCACAGCGCCGGTCGCAGCGAATGCAGCGAGATTTTCTCCCTCGGGCATCGCGCTGGCACGTCCCGGCATGCGCGTCAGCACCACCGTCTGTGCAAGGCCGGGCAGCGTCAGCTCGGCCTCGAGCGCAGCCGCGGCGGCCGAGAAGGAGGGAACGCCGGGTGTGACCGTGTAGGGAATCCGGAGGGCCCGCAGGCGGCGGAGCTGTTCGCCCATCGCCGACCAGATCGAGAGATCGCCGGAATGCAGCCGCGCGATATCCTTGCCGTCCGCATGCGCGGCAGCGATCTCCGCGATAATATCGTCGAGCGACAGCGGCGCGGTGTTGACGATGCGCGCGCCGGGCGGGCAATGCGCCAGCACACCTTCGGGCACGAGCGAGCCGGCATAGAGGCAGACCGGACAGGCGGCGATCAGGTCGCGGCCGCGCAGCGTCAACAGATCGGAGGCGCCCGGCCCCGCGCCGATGAAATGCACCGTCATGCGCCGTCTCCTTCGGCGATCGCCGCAGTCGCGGTCCGGTCCTGCGAGACCACGCGCGTCGCAATCAACCGCGCACGAGGCCCGGCCGCCGCGAGCGCTGCGGCTTCGGCAACCGAGCCCGTGTCGAACTTTTCGGCGACGAGCTTTGACTGCGTCGGCGTGTCGACTCTTGAGAGCACGTCGGCCGGGATCGGCTTGATCGGCACACCGCATTCGCGCGCGAGCTGCTTCAGCACCTCCGCATCAGCCTTGTCGCTGACGGTCGCCACCGCCGCAAGGCCGTCAGGGCCGCCGGCCGCCAGAAGAGCCTCCCACAGCGAAGCCAGCGTGACATCCCGCTTGAATCCGAGTCCGGCGACCTTCATCGGACCGCACTCCACTGCACCACCGGCCGTGCCGCCTCCCACGACCGGAAGCGGCCGAGCGGCGCGGCCTGCGCAATCTCGACCCGCATCAGCTCGCCGCCATGGCGCTGATGCAACTCGCCGAGCAGCGCTTCCGTCTCCAGCGTCACAGCATGCGCGACGAGGCGCGTGCCGGGCGCGAGCAGCGGCCAGACGGCATCGAACATTGCGCCATCGAGGCCACCGCCAATGAAGACGGCATCCGGTGCCTCCAGCGCCGCAAGGGCCTCGGGCGCTTTCCCGGGAATGACGCTGACACGATGCGCCAATCCGAACGCCGCTGCGTTGGTGCGAATGTTGGCGGCACGATCCTCGCGCGCCTCGACTGCAATCGCCGTTCCGCCGCACAGCGCCCACTCCACCGAGATCGAGCCCGAGCCGGCGCCGATGTCCCAGAGCCGTTCACCGGGACGCGGCGCCAACGCGGACAACGCGAGCGCGCGCACCGGCCGCTTGGTGATCTGGCCGTCGTGGACGAAGAGATCGTCCGGCAGTCCCGAGCTGCGAGGAATGCCCTGAGTTCCCCTCGCCAGCAGCGCGACCGCAACCAGTTTCTCCGAGAGATCATCTGTAAAGAGGTCGGCGCGATGCTGGTCGATGCTTTCACGCGGACCGCCAAGGGCAGCGAGAGTCCACAGGAGCGAAGGGCCCCATCCGCGCTCCGTCAGCCATATCGCGAGATCACCGACTGCCGCTGCGTCGCGCACCAGACAAATGATGCGTGTGTCTTTCGCCAGATGCGGCACCAGCCGTTCGAACGGGGCGGCATGAAGCCCAAGGCACGCGACCGATTCGAGACGCCAGCCAAGCCGCGCAGCAGCGAGCGAGAAGGTCGAGGGGGCCGGATGCGCGATCCATTCATCGCTACCGAGCTTCTCGGCAAGGCTCCCGCCGGCGCCGTACCAGAACGGATCGCCGGAGGCGAGCACCGCGGTCGGCCGGCCACGGCAGCTCAGCACGATTTCCGCATCGAACGGTACCGGCCACGGACGACCACGGCCCGTCACGCCGGCAAGCGCAAGATGCCGTTCACCGCCAAATACGGTTTCGGCATCATCGAGCGCCTTTCGGCTTGCCTCGGACAGCCCGGCAAGGCCATCTTCGCCGATACCGATGATCGTCAGCCAGGGATCAGCCAAGGAACTAGCCATGAACCGCGCCCTCATTCTGGGCGGAATTGCCGATGCGAGCCTGCTCGCAGCGGAGATCGCGCGCGCGGGCATCGATGCCGTTTATTCCTATGGCGGGCGCACCCGCGCGCCTGCCGATCAGCCGCTGACGACCCGCATGGGCGGCTTCGGCGGCGTGAGCGGTCTTGCCGATTACATCCGCCGCGAAGGCATCACGCATGTGATCGATGCGACGCATCCCTTCGCAGCCGAGATGAGCCGACATGCGGTGGCTGCATGCGCGGAAACCGGCACGCCGCTGATCGCGCTGGAACGCGCACCATGGGCCATGGCGTCTGTCGACAACTGGATCGAAGTCGCTGACGTCGATGCCGCGGTCGCCGCGTTGCCTACCGCGCCGGCAAAAGTATTCCTGGCCATCGGCCGCCAGCACATCGCACCGTTCGCGGCGAAGCTGCAGCATGCCTACACGCTGCGCTTCGTCGATCCGCCCGAAGCTCCCCTGCCGTTTCCGGCTGACGTGATCGTGTCGCGTGGACCATTCACGCTCGACGGCGAGTTGGAGATGATGCGAAAGCGCGGCATCGCCTGGATCGTCGCCCGCAATTCCGGCGGCGATGGCGCACGCGCCAAGATCGACGCAGCCCGAATGCTCGGCCTGCCCGTAATCATGATCGCGCGGCCGCGGTTGCCCGAACGGTTGCGGGTCGAGAGCGTGACTGAGGTGATGCAGTGGCTCGGTCATCGGACCCGCCTCGGCGCATAGACCCAGCGGCCGATACGGCGCGTCTGCGCGTTGCAGACAATCACGAGCGTGCGCATGTCGGCCATCTCGGGCGTCGCGTCGTTCAGCGTCACGGTCTCGATTGTCTCGTCAGGGGCACTGACCGCGCGGGCGAAGATCACCAGGTGCTCGCCGCAGCCGGCTTCCTTCAGCACCGCGAGCGCGCGGACAAATCCTTTGGGGCGGCTCGCCGAGCGCGGATTGTACATCGCAATGGCAAAATCGGCTTCGGCGGCAAGCCGCAGACGCTTCTCGATCACCGTCCACGGCTTGAGATTATCGGAGAGATTGATCGCGCAGAAATCATGCCCGAGCGGCGCGCCGGCGCGCGCCGCTGCCGCCAGCATCGCGGTGATGCCCGGCAGCACACGAATGGGAAGCTCCCGCCATTGCGGCGCCTGTTCGAGCGCCTCGAACACGGCCGAGGCCATCGCGAAGACCCCGGGGTCGCCGGAGGACACGACCACGACCCGTCCGCCTTCGGCGGCAAGCCGCAGCGCCTCGCTCGCGCGTTGCAGCTCTTCGCGATTGTCGGATGGGCGCAAGGTGAGGCCGGCCCGCGGCGGCACGCGCGCGACATAGGGCGCATAACCCAGAATGTCGGTCGCAGCCGCAAGCGCGGCGGAAACCTCTGGAGTTACCAGGGCATCGCTGCCCGGCCCGAGGCCCGCGATGGTCAGCGTGCCCGTCATTCGGCAGCGTCCGGATGCCGGCCCTTGCCGTGCACGAGCACGATCGCGAAGTAAGGACAATCAGCGGCATCGATCTCGGCGAGCCGCACCACGCGCTCGCCCGGCATGGTGCCGCGCTCGACCAGCCAGGAATCATCGAGGCGGCCGGCGGAGGCGAGTGCGCGACGCACCTTTGCGAGATTACGCCCGGTCTTCATGATCACGAGCGCATCAGAATCGCGCATGCGCCGTTCGAGCTCGTCTTCGGCCAGCGTCCCCATCAGCACCGTCGTCACGTCGTCGCCGAGCGCGATAGGCTGGCCGACGCCATTCCAGCAGCCGACCATGCCGGGAATGCCGGCGATCACCTCGATCTCGACCCGGCCCTGCAGCCGCGTGTGCAGATGCATGAAGGAGCCGTAGAAGTAAGGATCGCCTTCACAGAGCACGACGACGTCGACCGCGCGCGCCAATCTCGCCAGGCGCTCGGCCCATTCGTCGTAGAAGCCGGCCAGCAGCCGGACGTAGTCGGGACTGTCGAACGCGATTTCCGTGGTAACGGGATATTCCATGGGGTATTCGGTGATTTCGGCCGCAAGCATGCCCTCGACGATGCGACGCGCCTGCCCGGGCCGCCCCTTCTTCCGGAAATAGGCGACATGCCGTGCGCCGCGCACCGTGCGGTCCGCGCGGACGCTCATCAGATCGGGATCGCCGGGGCCGAGTCCGCAACAGATGATGCGTCCCATCGCTACTCGCTCCGGCTCGCCAGCGCGTTCACGGCGGCAACGGTGATTGCCGAACCCCCGAGCCGGCCCTCGACCGTCAACGCCGGCACCTGCGGATCGGCCATCAGCGCCGCCTTGGATTCGGCTGCGCCGACGAAGCCGACCGGGCAGCCGATGATCGCCGCGGGCCGCGGACAGCTTTGGTCCTCCAGCATGTTGAGCAGATGAAACAGCGCGGTCGGCGCGTTGCCGATCGCGACGATCGCGCCACCCAGATGCGGCCGCCACAGCTCCAGTGCCGCCGCCGAGCGGGTGTTGCGCATGGATTGCGCCAGCTCCGGAACGGCTTCGTCGTTGAGCGTACAAATGACGGCGTTGGCCGCAGGCAATCTCGCGCGCGTAATGCCTTCGGAGACCATGCGCGCATCGCACAGGATCGGCGCGCCCTTCTGCAGGGCTGCGCGCGCAATGGTCGCCATGCCTGATGTGAAACGGATATGTGCCTCCAGGCCGACCATGCCGGCGGCGTGGATCATCCGCACCACGACCTGTTCCTCGTCGGGCGTGAAGCGCGCAAGATCCGCCTCGGCCCGAATGGTCGCGAATGATTGCCGGTAGATCGCCGCACCATCGGTTTCGTAAGTGTGCGGCATCAGTGCCCTCCGACCAAAATGGAGGGATCGCTGACGATGTCGGCGGCGTTGAGCCCGCGCAGGACCGGCTCGTCGCGGGTCGAGCCGCCGCGGACGAGGTCGAAGCCGGCGCTGGTCGCGACCAGCGTCACCGCGGACGGGCCGGAACGGGCGCAGCCCTTGGCGCAACCGGAGACGTGCAGCCGCGTGTCAAGCGCGATGCGCGGGGCCAGCGCGGCGGCCAGCGCACGCGTGTCGGCATGGGCCTCGCGGCAGCGCGGCGCGCCGCTGCAGGCAATGACGCGCAATGCAGGATCGTAGGGTTCGGTGATGAGGCCCGCCCCGCTTGGCATCTCGCGCTTGCCCTCGCTCAGCACCATCCGCCACGGCGTCATGCGCAGCGCATGACCGCAGCCGGAGAATTGATGCAGGGTCGTGTGCAGCATCTGTCCGAACGCGACGCCGACCAGGGCGCCATGCGGATAATGCCCGGGCCGCGACGCGGCCATCACGGGTGCGGGCTCGGTCTCACCGTTCAACGCCTGGGGCAACGCCGCACCCGCCGCGATGTGGGCCGCCATGCGCCCGCGCCCGCCCTTCGCGCCGCCGGAGGCGACGAACCAAGATGCGAACGCGAGCGCGGTGCTTACAACCTCTCCACGCCCGACGGAACGGCCTAACCTCGCACCATCGGCCCGCACCAGCAGACGGCCGTCCCGGTCGCGTTCGATGCGCACGTCGGCGGAATCGCCGGCAAGCACGCGCGATTTTCCGTCATCGATGGCGAAGCCGAATTTGGTGGGGAGTTCGAGCGCGCTGTTCGCCAGCGCTTCTTCAAGCTCGGCAGCGAGCGCCTGCGTCTCGTCGCCGGAGTTCCAAAACGGCGTCACCAGGATGTTGCGCCGGGCTTCGATGTCGGTGTCGGGGTCGAGCAGCCGCAGCAGCGCAAGTCCATCAAGCAGCCGGCGGTGGCCCTGTTCGGTCACGCCCCTGATCTGGAGGTTGGCGCGGCTGGTCACGTCGATCAGACCGTTGCCGTAGCGCTCGGCGAGTTCGGCAAGCCCGGCGACCTGCCCGGCTTCGAGACGACCGCCGAACGGGCGCACGCGGACCACGAGTCCGTCGCCCGACTGCATCGGGCGCAGCGCACCGGGACACCAGCCCTTCACCGAAGCCGCGTTCATGACGCCTCCCGCAATGCAGCCGCGATCGAGTTGCGCCGCGTACGCCAGAGCGAGGCGTCGTGCAGGCGCGCGAAGCAGATCTCCATTGCGGCAAGCGCCGCCGGATTTTCGCGGGCCATGAAGGCGCGAACACCGGCATCGCCAAGCGTCGCATCGTAATAGAGATCGAACAGATGCGGGGGCACGGCATCGGCCAGATGGGCGAAAGCGGCCATGTGCTCCAGCGTTGCCGTGATCTCGGCGGCGCCGCGAAAACCGTGACGCATCATGCCGGCGATCCAGCCCGGATTGGCTGCGCGCGCACGGACCACACGGGAGATTTCCTCGGTCAGCGTCCGTGCATGCGGCTGCTCGGGCCGCGTCGTATCGAGGTGATAGAGCGACGGTGTCGTCCCGCCGAGATGCATGGCTGCCGCCGCAATGCCGGCTTCATGCGCGGCATAGTCGGCAGCGAGCAGAAGATCGGTTTCCGGCAGGTCCTGGACGTGGACGAAAGCATCGGCAGATGCGAGCCGCTGTTCGATGCCGGCGCGATCGGGCTTGATCTCGCCGTCGGCCGAGAACGCCCAGGACGATGCCGACAGCCAGGCCTCGCCGGCCGCATCGCGAGTCTCGGCCGTGAAGGCATCCGGGATCGCCGAGAGACCCACGCCGTATTGTCCCGGCCGCGGCGCGAACACGCGGGAGGCGCGGTGGCGATAGGGATTTTCCTCGCCCTCGTCCTGGCGGCCTGCAAGCGCCTCGGCGGCGGCTTCGAACAATTGGGCAAGGCCGGAGAAGACATCGCGGAACAGGCCCGACACGCGCAGCGTGACGTCGATGCGGGGGCGGCCGAGCTCGGCCGGCGCGATGATGTCGTAACCGGTGACGCGGCCGGATGCGTGATCCCAGCGCGGTGCGAGACCGGCCAGATGCAGGGCCATCGCGAATTCCTCACCCGCGGTGCGCATCGTGGCCGAGCCCCAGAGATCGACGACAAGGCCCTTCGGCCAGTCGCCGTGATCCTGCAGATGACGGCGGAGCAGTTCTTCCGCGAGCTTGATGCCTTGCGCATGCGCCGACGGCGTCGGCACGGCGCGCGGGTCGACAGCAAAGAGATTGCGACCGGTCGGCAGCACGTCCTGACGCCCGCGATAGGGCGAGCCCGATGGTCCCGGCGCAACCCGCCGTCCCGCGAGCGCAGCAAGCAAGGCGCCGCGCTCCGCTTCGCCGCAAGGACCGCGGCCGAACACATGCAGGCCGTCGCCGAACTGGCTTTCCTTGAGATCGCAGACGAAGCGATCAATCCGCGGGATGGCTTCGGCCGGTGCGGCCGATGCATCGAGGCCGAGATCGTCTTCGAGGCCGGCGGTACGCGCCTCGTCTCGGATCGCGGCGATCAATCGCTGACGACGCGCGGGGTCGAGACCGTCGGCGGTCGAATATTCGTCGAGCAGGCGTTCGAGCCGGCGCAGGCCTTCCGGCACCGCGGATTTCTCCAGCGGCGGCGGCAGATGGCCGATGGTGACGGCGCCGATGCGCCGCTTGGCCTGCGCGGCCTCACCGGGATCGTTGACGATGAAGGGATAGATGACGGGAAGATCGCCGACCAGGGCTTCCGGCCAGCACGCCGACGACAGCGCCACGGATTTCCCGGGCAGCCATTCCAGCGTGCCGTGCGCGCCCATGTGGACGATCGCATCAACGCCCTGTTCGCGGAGCCAGAGGTAGAACGCGACATAGGCGTGGCGCGGCGTGCGAGCGAGATCGTGATAGTCGCCATCTCGCGTCGTCGTATCGCCGCGCTCGGGCTGAACCGCGATGATGGATCGGCCGCACGGGATCGCGGCGAAATGGAAGGCGCCATCGCGGCAGCTTGGATCGTTCTCCGGCCCGCCCCAGGCTTGCGCGAGATCATCCTGCAAGGATTGCGGAAGGCGCGAGAGCGCGGAGTGATAGTCAGCGACACTCGAGGTCAAATTCCGCTTCAGCAGCGTCTCACCGAGTGCATCGACCGGGGCGATATCGAATTCGGCCGCCGCGAGGTCGGACACCAACGCCTCGACCGACGCCAGCGCATCCAGACCAACCGCATGCGCGATCTGGTGCGGGCGTCCCGGATAGTTCGACAGCACGATCGCCAGGCGCTTTTCACCGGCAGGCGTTTCCGCAAGGCCTCGCCAGGCCGCGACGCGCGCGGCGACGGCTTCCACGCGCTCGTCATCGGCGCGATGCGCCAGGTGCGAGAACTGCAGATCGGGATCACGCTCCGCCGCCGATTTGAAGCTGACGACACCGGCGAACAGGCGGCCGTCGACCTCGGGCAGCACCACATGCATCGCAAGATCGCCCGGCGACAGGCCGCGCAGCGAGCTTGCCCAGTCCTCGCGCCGCGCCGTGGAGAGCGCGACCTGGAAGACGGGGCACGATGCCGCGTCGAACGGCGTCGTGCCGTCGTCCCCCAGCGCCGAGAACGCCGTCGCATTGACGATCGCGGCCGGCGGGTTTTGCGCAAGATGCGCCCGCAGCCAATCCGCAACCCCTGGCGCCTTCAACGAGGTGACGAACACGCCGTATGTGTCAAATCCCTTCCCGCGCAGCGCGGCGATCAGGGCATCGACGGGACCAGTGTCCGCCGCGGTCAGATAGGAGCGATAGAATGTCACGAACGCGCGTGGCAATGCATCGTTCGCCGGGAGTGCAGCAATCACGCCGCGCAAGGGATCATAGAAGCCCATCTCGGGAACGGTCGTCTCGCCGACGACCGGTCCAGCATAGAGCCCAGAGGCCAGCGCAAGCTGTGCGATCGCGGCTTGAGCAGCTACGGGACCGCCGGTGTCGCAGAGCACCTTGAGCCGCCGCAGCGTCGAAACCGGCAGGGTCGAATACGCATCGAGCCGCGCATCGTCGCGGCCATCCGCCGGCAGCACGGCGATCACGATCCCGCGATCCCTCGCGAGTTGCTGAAGAGCCGCGAGACCATACGACCAATAGGACTCGCCCCCGATCAGACGCACCAGAATGCCGCGCGCCTGCGCCAGCGTGCGCTCGACATAGGTGTCGACGGACAGCGGATGACGCAGCTCCGAAAGATTGGCGAGCCGCAGCGACGGCAGGCTGTTCCGGCCACGCCGCCAGCCGGCCGCGAACGCGGCCAGATCGGAATCCGAATACGAGAGCACCACGAGATCGGCCGCGTCCTGGCCGATGTCCCTTGGCGTCGCAGTCTCCTCGAGACCGCGGCTCTCGCGGAAGACGACGTGCATCAGGCACCAAGTCCTGAGATACCAAGTCCCGCTTTGATTGCGGCCTCGTCGATATCGCCGTGCTCGCCGATCACGACGAGCTTCGACTGTCTGCTGCCCGCGCCCCAGGGCTTGTCGAACTGGTGGCGCACGCGTTCGCCGACCGCTTGCAGCAAAAGGCGCATCGGCTTGCCTTGCACGGCGATATAGCCCTTGACGCGCAGCACGTTCTGCTCGCGCGACAGACGCTGCACCGACGCGACTAGTGCGTCGATGTCGGTGACTTCAGGAAGATCGATCACGACGGAGGCGAAATCATCATGCTCGTGATCCTCCTCGCCATCATGATGCGAGGGGCGTGCGGAAAGATCGTTCTCCGCGGCAGCGCCGAGGCCGAGGATCACGCGCGCATCGATCGCACCGTCGGTGACGGAGAGCATCGGCACGCGGCGCGGCATCTCGGCCGTGATCAAAGCCCTGGCGGCTTCAAGTCCCGCCGCGCCGGCAAGATCGGCCTTGGTCAACAGCACGATGTCGGCGCAGGCGATCTGGTCCTCGAACACCTCCGACAGCGGCGTCTCGTGATCGAGATTTTCGTCCGCCGCGCGCTGCGCTTCGACGGCAGCCGGATCCGGCGCGAAGCGACCCGCAGCCACGGCTTCGGCATCGGCCAGCGCGATCACGCCGTCGACCGTGATGCGCGAACGGATCTCGGGCCAGTCGAACGCCTTCAGCAGCGGCTTTGGCAGCGCCAGGCCCGAGGTCTCGATCAGGATGTGATCGGGCCGCACCGGCCGTGCCAGAAGCTTCTCCATGGTCGGAATGAAATCGTCCGCGACGGTGCAGCAGATGCAGCCATTGGCGAGCTCGATGATGTTCTCTTCCGGGCAATTGGCGTCGGCGCAGGATTTCAGGATCTCACCGTCGACGCCCTCGCTGCCGAACTCGTTGACGAGCACGGCGAGCTTCCTGCCGTCGGGGTTTGCGAGCAGATGCTGGATCAGCGTCGTCTTGCCGGAGCCGAGGAACCCCGTGACCACCGTCACCGGAACCTTTGCGAGCGAATTCATTCGGCTGCCTCCGGCACGACGCCAATGGGGGGAATGCGCGCGAGCGACTGCTTGCGGAAGATTTCAGGTCGGCTGCGCCAGGGCACGAGACCGTCCGGCGCGGCCGCATAGGCAGCGACGCCGGCGACCACGTCGTTCGCATGGGCTTCCGAGAGGCGGCCATAGACATAGGACCAGCGGCCGGGCGCGCTGAGCGCGACCGAACAGCCTTGGCTGCATGCAGACAGGCATTCGACGGGAACCACTGCGACGCCGTCGGGCACGCCTGCATCGAGGATCGCGCCATGCAGGCGCTTGCCCGGCGTGGCCTCGCCCTCGGCGGGCGTCTCTCCGGCGCGGCAGGTAATACAGACGTGAAGTGTAACGGTCATCGCCTCTTCCTGGGATAAAATCGGGAGGCGAAGAGGCTCACGGAGCGTTCTTGCGAAGGCCCGTTTTCCCCGTCGCGGAACACCCCGTCCGCCGGTCCAAAAATCGTCCGCGCTGGCAGGTCTCCCGGCTTGCGGAGCAGGGCTTTTGGCCCTTCGATCCCCGCCTTCCCGATCCCCTTGGGGGATCAGTGGCTTTGGACATCTCTCCGGTCACGGTCGCGGGGGCGGCTGCAGTTTGAACCCGAATCTTGCAGATTCGGACCCTATCGCATTCCCTCTTCGCCTGTCATAGGACAGGAACCAACGCCGGGTCACCATTTGCCCCCGGCCGCCTCTTGTCAAGCCGAAGGACCGGTACGATGACGCCTGAACCGGATACCCAGACGGGTGAGCAAACCGACGTCCGCCACGCCCAGAAAATGGCGAAGAAAAAGGCCGCCCGCGACAAGATCATGGCGACCAAGAGCGGCGAAAAAGGCCTCATCATCGTCCACACCGGCGCCGGCAAGGGCAAGTCCTCCTCGGCCTTCGGCATGATCGTCCGCTGCGTTGCCCATGGCTTCCCCTGCGCGGTCGTGCAGTTCATCAAGGGCGCCTGGGACACCGGCGAGCGGCGCCTGCTCACCGGCCATTTCGGCGATCTCTGCCAGTTCCACGCCATGGGCGAAGGCTTCACCTGGGAGACGCAGGACCGCGCCCGCGACATCGCGGCGGCGCGCGCCGGCTGGGAGAAGGCCAAGGAGCTGATATCAGATCCCAATTTGCGGATGGTCGTGCTCGACGAGATCAACATCGCGCTACGCTACGATTATCTCGACGTCGCCGAAATTGTCGACTTCCTGACGACGCAGAAGCCTGAGATGACGCATGTCGTTTTGACCGGACGCAACGCCAAGGACGAGCTGATTGAGATCGCCGATCTCGTCACCGAGATGACGCTGGTCAAGCATCCCTTCCGCTCCGGCATCAAGGCGCAAGCCGGCGTCGAGTTCTGACGACGATCGCGATGGCGCGCGCATTGATGATCCAGGGGGCCGGCTCGGACGTGGGCAAATCGCTCATCGTCGCCGGCCTTGCGCGCGCTTTCACGCGGCGCGGCCTGCGCGTCCTGCCGTTCAAGCCGCAGAACATGTCGAACAACGCCGCCGTCACCGTCGATGGCGGCGAGATCGGCCGCGCCCAGGCGTTGCAGGCGCTCGCCGCCGGGGTCGAGCCGCACACCGATATGAACCCGGTGCTGCTCAAGCCAGAGACCGATATCGGCGCGCAAATCATCGTGCAGGGAAAACGCATCGCGACCGCGCGGGCGCGCGACTACGCGGCGATGAAGCCACAGCTGATGGGCGCCGTGCTGGAAAGCTTCGAGCGGCTGAAGGCGCGCGCTGATCTGGTCCTGGTGGAAGGTGCCGGCAGCCCGGCCGAGGTGAACCTGCGCAAGGCCGACATCGCCAATATGGGCTTTGCCCGCAAGGCCGACGTGCCCGTCGTGCTGGTCGGCGACATCGACCGCGGCGGCGTCATCGCCCAGCTCGTCGGCATCAAGACGGTGATCGACCCCGACGATGCCGCGATGATCCAGGGCTTCGTCATCAACAAGTTTCGCGGCGATCCCACGCTGTTCGACGACGGCTACAAGCTGATCGAGCAGATGACGGCCTGGCGCGGGCTTGGCGTATTGCCCTGGTTCGCCCGCGCCGGCGAGTTGCCGGCCGAGGACGCACTCGGTCTCAGCGACGCGCGCAAGCCGGGCCAATGCAAGATCGCCTGCCTTGCGCTGTCGCGGATCGCCAATTTTGACGATCTCGATCCGCTCAAGCTCGAGCCCGGCGTCGATCTCATCATGGTGCGTCCGGGCGAAGCGATCCCCGGCGACGCCAGGCTCGTCATCATCCCGGGCTCAAAATCCACCCGCGGCGATCTCGCCTTCCTGCGCGCGCAGGGCTGGGACATCGATCTGCTTGCGCACCACCGTCGCGGCGGCCATGTGCTCGGCCTCTGCGGCGGCTATCAGATGCTCGGCCGCAGCATCGCCGACCCCGATGGCATCGAAGGCCCCGCGGGCGACACGCCGGGCCTCGGGCTTCTGGACGTGGATACGATGATGACCGCGCAAAAGACGCTGACGCGTGTCGCGGCCGTGCATGCCGCCACGGATCAGCCGATCGAGGCCTACGAGATCCACATCGGCCGCACCGACGGGCCCGATCGCGCCCGCGCCTTCGCGAAACTGAATGGCGAGCCTGAAGGCGCGATCTCGCGCGACGGGCGCGTGCAGGGCAGCTATCTGCACGGCCTGTTCACGTCGGACGATTTCCGCCGAGCGTATCTCACCAAGCTCGACATTGCCGCCGGCGACGAGCCTTATCACGACAGGGTCGAGAGCGCGCTCGAGGCGTTGGCCGATCACATCGAACAGCATCTCGACGTCGAAGGCCTGCTTGCGCTAGCGCGCTAGCACCTCGGCAAGGCGCGTCCACTCGGCTTCGCTGCCGGGAAGCCCGAGGCGCAGCCATGTCGGCCTTTGCGCGAACACGCGCGACCAGATCTGGCTCCGCGCCAGCTTGTCCTGCGCGGCAAGCGCGTCGGGCGTCTCGTAGAGACGAAACAGCGGCGTGCCGCCGACGAGACGCCAGCCTTGCGACTGCGCCATGCCGTCGAGGCGACCACAGTCGCGCACAAGTCGCGCCGACGTCGTCTCGGCCCAGGCATCATCGCGCAAGGCACGGCAGCCGATCGAGATCGCAGCTCCCGAGACCGGCCACGGGCCCGACATCGCGGCGAGCTTCTCGATGTCGGCCGCATTGCCGATGGCGAAGCCAAGCCGCAGGCCGGCGAGGCCGTAAAACTTTCCGAACGAGCGCAGGATCAGCAGTCCCGGCCGAGCAGCTTCCGGCGCGAGCGACAGTTGCGGAACCGTGTCGGCAAAACTCTCGTCGATCACGAGACGGCCGACGCGCGGCAGCAGGGCGAGCAAATCCTTTGGCAGATGACACCGGCCGTCGGGATTGTTGGGATTGACGACGATCGCAACATCCGCTCCCGCCAACGCGTCGAGTTCGCCGACCTCCTGCACGTCCCAGCCAGCGGCCGACAGCACACCCGCGTATTCGTTGTAGGTCGGCGCCAAGATACGGGCACCGCCGGATGGCGCCAGTTGCGGCAACAGTTGAATGGCAGCCTGCGCACCGCCCGTCGCGACGACCGGCGCGCTGGTGCGATAGGCGTGGTGCGCCGCGCGGTGCAGGGTTTCGATTTCGGCGCGCGACGGCAATGCCTGCCAATGATGCGCGCTCACTTCGCCCACCGGATAAGGCAGCCGGTTGATCCCCGTCGAGAGGTCGATCCAGTGCTCGGCGCGCCCGCCAAAACGCTGCTGGGCCAGATCGAGATTTCCACCGTGCTCGCGCATGCCCCGTTCTTTCACGCGAAGGCGAGGATCGCAAGCATGCCGGCGAGCAGCAGCATGGCACGGCGGTAGACCGTCAGTCCCTCGCCGATATCGGCGGCGAGTGGATCGCGTGCGGCTTCGTTGAGCCAGGGCTCATTGGTGGTGCTGCCGTGATAGATGCGGGGACCACTGAGCCGCACGCCGAGCGCGCCCGCCATCGCCGCTTCCGGCCAGCCGGCATTGGGCGAGCGATGGCGGCGCGCATCGCGCGTCATGCACGACAGCGCCTCGGATCGCCTTGGCGCCAGCAGCACGAGCAGAAATCCGGTCAGGCGGGCCGGAATGAAATTGGCGACATCATCAATGCGGGCCGCTGCCCAGCCGAAAGCTTCGTACCGTTCGTTGCGATGGCCGATCATGGAGTCCAGCGTGTTGATGGCCTTGTAGCCGAAAATCCCCGGCAGGCCGAACAGTGCGCCCCAGAACACCGGCGCCACGATGCCGTCGGAAGCGTTTTCGGCAAGGCTCTCGATCGCCGCACGCGCGATGCCGGCTTCATCGAGCGCCGCGGGATCGCGGCCGACGATGCGCGAGACCGCGTCACGCGCGGCGGCAATGTCTCCGGCGCGCAATGGTTTCGCCACCGCAGCCACATGATCATGCAGCGAGCGCAGCGCGACCAGCGGCCAGGCCAGCACGCCCACCAGCACGACCTGCACCCATCCCCACGGCAGCAAAGACTGGAGCAGGAACTGAATCGCCCAGCCGAGCGCAACGGAGAGCGCGATCACCAGGAGCGCGCCGGCGACGCCGGCAGCGCGGCGAAATGCCGGCGGATCGGATGGGCGATCCGACGTGGCGTCGATCGCGTTGATCAAACTGCCGAGCCAGGTGACGGGATGGCCGATCCGTGCGAACAGCCATGCCGGCCAGCCCGTGAGGGCATCCACCGCCATCGCCACCACCATCGCGCCCGCAAAGCCCACACCTACTCCCACCCCTGCCTCCTGTCCCGCCCCTGTTGCGCAAAGCGACGGCCAAGCGCAAGCCCCTGCCCGCCTGATTTCGGCTTTGTCTTTGGCCGCGTTTGGTGATTAGTCAGGCTCGATAGGAGACTTCATGGCCGTCATCTTGATCACGGGCGGAGCGCGATCGGGCAAGAGCAAGCGTGCGGAAACGCGCACGCGCGCCTTTCCGGGGCAGCCCGTCTATGTCGCGACGGCCGAAGCGTTGGATGCCGAAATGGAGGCGCGCATCGCCACGCATCGCGCGCGCCGCGGAACCGACTGGGTCGAGCGCGAGGTACCGCTCGATCTCGTGCCCGCACTGGCCGCAAGCGACGGCGGCGGCGCCAGGCTGGTCGACTGCCTGACGTTGTGGCTTTCCAACCTGATGCATGCGGAGCGCGACTGGGAGCGCGAGGTCAGCGAGCTCGCCGGCGCCCTGCCCCGTCTCAAGAGTCCCGTCGTCCTCGTGACCAACGAGGTCGGCCTCGGCATCGTGCCCGACAACGCACTGGCACGCAGCTATCGCGACGCCGCCGGGATCATGAACCAGACCATCGCGGCAATTGCCGACGAGGTCGAATTCGTGGTCGCAGGCCTGCCGATGAAGCTGAAATGATGCCGCGCGCCGAATTCTTGAAAGACGTCGTCGCCGATCTCAGGATGGCGGCTTCGTTCGTGACGATCCTCCCCGTCGCGTCGTCGAAGCCCGCGGCCGACGGCGCCGTCGCGCGCGCGACCTGGGCGCTGCCCGTCGCCGGATTGCTGGTCGGCCTAGCCGGTGCGGTGGTCTACAAGATCGCCAGCCGGTGCGGATTGACACCGAACCTTTCCGCCTTGCTCGCACTCGCGACGACCGCGCTCATCACCGGCGCGCTGCACGAAGACGGGCTTGCCGACACCGCCGATGGGCTCGGCGGCGGCCGCACGCGCGAACGCAAGCTCGAGATCATGCGCGACAGCCGGATCGGCACCTATGGCAGCTGCGCGCTGATCCTGTCATTCGGCCTGCGCTGGAGCGCGCTCGCAACAATCGCCAATCCGTGGTTGGTCGCGCTCGCGCTGTGCGCCGCGCACGCAAGCGCGCGCGCGGGCGTGCCGGCCTTCATGTCACTGGTGCCCCCGGCGCGGCCTGATGGGCTGTCGGCGAGCGCAGGTGCGCCGCCGGGCCGCAGCGTCGCCATTGCGTTTGCGCTCGGTACGCTCGTACTCGCTCTCGCGCTCGGGCCGGGCAAGGCCCTCGCCGGCCTGATCCTGCTGTCGCTCGCCGGCCTGCTGCTGGCGCGGCTTGCGATCCGCCAGATCGGCGGGCAGACCGGCGACATCCTCGGTGCGTTCGAGCAGCTCGGCGAGATCCTAATCCTGCTGGTTGCCGCGGCCTTCCTGCGGGGACGCTGACCTCATGGTCGAGTTCGACGACGTTTTCCGCCGACAATTGCGCGAACTGTTCGTGTGGCGCCGCGACGTGCGCCGCTTTCGCGGCGATCCGTTGCCGGATGGTGCCATCGATCACCTGATCGAGACCGCCTGCCTTTCGCCCTCGGTTGGCCTCAGCCAGCCTTGGCGCTTCGTCACCGTCGATGATGTTGCTCGACGCCGTGCCGTCATCAACGACTTCAAGGCCTGCAACACCGACGCGCTGAACTGTTACGCCGGCGAACGCGCCGCACGCTATGCCGGGCTGAAGCTGTCGGGCCTCGAACAGGCGCCCGGCCACCTCGCCGTGTTCGCCGACAAGGCCAGCGACATCGGCCACGGCCTCGGCCGTGCCACCATGCCGGAAACGACGGAATATTCCGTGGTCGCGGCGATCACCGCGATGTGGCTCGCCGCGCGCGCGGAGGGTATCGGGCTCGGTTGGGTCTCGATCCTGAACCCGGCGCGCATTCACGCCGTTCTCGAAGTGCCTGATACCTGGAAATTCATCGCCTATCTCTGCATCGGCTATCCCGAGGCCGAATGCGATCAGCCTGAGCTCGAGCAGGCGAAATGGGAACACCGGCGCAGCGCGGACGAATTCACGCTGCGGCGGTAGTTACCGGACCATCCTCCGTCATTGCGAGCGCAGCGAAGCAATCCAGAGTCCCTCCGCGGTGACAGTCTGGATTGCTTCGCTGCGCTCGCAATGACGGTATGGGAAGAGACGACGTCCCCCGCTACGACTTGCTCCTGCCCGCAGCCGCCGCCATGGGCGCCGAGCTTTCCGGCTTCTGGAACATCAGCAGCGGCCGGAGGATGACGCGGCCATAGGCCTCGTAGTGGTTCTGGGTCGACACCGCCATCTTCAGCGGCGTCGCGTAGTTGGCTTCGAACGTCATGAACGACGCGTAGGTCCAGGAGAAGCCGACGCCGACCGAGCCCATTTCGGTGACGCCGGGGAAGGTCGAATACACCGCACCCCAGTCGGTGAAGATGTAGGTGTCGAATCCCTGAGCCATTGCGACCAGTTGTAGTGCAGCTCCGCGTTGAAATAATAGCCGCTGTCGCCGGATGCCGCGTTGGAGGGATAGCCGCGCACGGTCGTCGGGCCGCCGATCGAGAAAATCTGGTCGCCCGGCAGCAGCTTTTCCTGCGTGTATTGCCAGCTCGCCAGCAAATTGGTGCTGAAATTCGCCGGCCCTGCGGCGCTGGTCGCGATCAGCGAGCCGGTATAGGTGTTGAACGTGCGGTTGTTGCCGAGCACGTGGTCCTGCCATTCGATGTAGTTCACCGCCGGCGAGACCGTGATCGAATAGGTGTTGCCTGAATTCGTCACCGAGACGCCGGCCGTGGCCCTGTCGTAATGGTCGTTGGTGACGTCGACCGTGGCGAAGCGGCTGACCGTCTTGCCCTCGGTCTCGGCGGCATTGAGCAGCACCAGCCAGTTCTGCGACACCCAGACCGGCTGGCTGAAGTTGATCGCCGCCTGGCTCGAGCTGTCCGGTGACGTCGAGCGCGACGAACGGTCCGTTGACGATCTTGATCTTGCCTTCGGTGTAGCTGACGCCGACGCGGCCGCCCCACGGATTGACCGGAATGCTGTAGGCGACGTTGCCGTTGAGGTTGCCGTCGGAGCGGACTCCGTAGAAAGTCAGGCGATCGTCGACGCCGAACAGGCCGTGGCGCTTGTAGAAGGCCCCGCCCTCCCAGCGCCCGGTGTTCTCCGGGCCCTGGTTGTCGGTGAAGAGCTGCAAGGTGTCGACCGGCGGCTCGATCACCGCGAACTGCAGGTCGGTGAGACCGAAGCTCGTGCCGGGCTGGAGCAGCGCCTTGATCTGCACGTCGTTGGTGCGGTTGAACCAGGTCACATCGCGGTTCAGCTTTGGAACGTCGAGGACCTCGCCTTCCGGCTCCTTCACGCGCTGCAGGATGTAGTCGGTGCGGGTCTGCTTGTTGCCCTCGATGGTCGTCTTCTGGAGCCGGCCCTCGGTCAGCTTGATCTTGACCACGCCGCCCTTGGCATCCTGGTCCGGCAGCGTCGCGATGCCCGTGACGATGCCGCGCTCGGTGTAGATGGCGTTGATGTCGGCAACGAGCTGCAACAGCGAGGCGATGTCGACGTTCTTGCCGACATACTTCCTGGCGATCTCGTCGAGCTCCGCCGGCGTGATGAACCTGGACGGGTCGAATTCGACCTTGCGCAGGCGGAATTTCGGCCCTCCTGGCTTCAGCAACTGGGATTTCTCCCGCTCCCCGCCAATCACCGCGGGACCGGTGAGTTTGGGCGGCGCGCTCTGCTGTTCGAGCTGGCGGCGTTGCCGGTCGACGTCGTTCTGGATCACGCCGGGATTGATCGACTGGGCGCGCGCGGATGCGATGCAGCAAGCTGCAAGCCCTACTCCCAACGCTGCCCTCCAAATCCGCATCCCGAATCCCGCTACCAGGCCTGTGCGAGGCGGCCGACGACCGGCCGCGTCGTTTCGACAGAAGCGTCTTTCCAGCCCGGGCGACCGACGCGCTGTCCCTGACGGCGCAGCTTGCGCAGGTCGCTCAGCCCTTCGATGTTGACGGCGGGACCGGAGCCGATGGTCTCGACCGGACGCGGCGTCAGCAATGCATCGAGCCGTGCCTTACCGGAGAGGCCGAGCAAGTAAAACGTCCCACTGTCCTTCTTCGCGATCCAGGTCTCGATGCTCTCCTTGCCCTCGCCGTCGACCGGGATGTTGCGCACCATGCTGGCGCCGGTGAAACCGTCGCAGCAGGTGTGGCCCGGGCCATAGTTGGTTACGGTCGCGGAGATGTCGCCGGTGTAGAACGCCACATAGGCATTGCTGACATTGACATTGCCAACCTGGCTCATCGTGAACACACCGTCCGGCTGGTAGAGCTGGATCGACGATCCGTTGGACGGCGCCGGCGTGCGGTTGTTGAGCAGCACCTGCTGGGTCGCCGTGGTGAGCAGGAGCTGGCCCGGCACGTAGCCGTTCAGGATCGTCACGGCGTGCGCGTCGGTCCAGAAGTTCGCGTCCACCACCCTGAAATTGTTGACGATGATGCTGTCCGGGTCGATCGAGACGTTGGCGTATGTCGCGACGCCGCCGTTATAGCCGGTGATATTCAGGATCAGCGGGATCGCCGGGTTCGAGCGGACCTGCTCGCCCTTGACGTTGATCGTATCGGCCGCGAGGTCGAGCTCCCTCACGACGCTGACCCAGTTGATCGTCAGGTCACCCGACGACGTCATCTTGACGGTGTCGCCGCTGATCCGGTCGAACGAGACCGATCCGGCGACATCGAAGCGGGTCTCACCATGGGCGGTGATCGATCCGCCGCGGAGCGAGCCCGTGTCCGACTTGACGTCGAGGTCACCGGCATCGCCCGGGATGCCTGTCGTGGTGAGCTGGCTGAAGACGATGTCGTCCACGGCGTGCAAGGTCTGCGTGCCGCCGCTGGTGGCGGTGCCGACGGTGATCCCTCCGGCCGTCGCGGTGACGCTGAGCGTGCCGCCGGCGGTGAGATTGTCCCAATGAACGACGGTGCCGCTCAGGACCGCGTTGCCGGTCGCGGCCGTGAGGTTGTGACCGGTATTGGTGCCAGCGGCGATCAGGCTCGCCGAACCATGGGCCGAGACTGACCCCAGCGTGGTCACGCCGCCCGACATCACCGTCTGCGCCAGGATGAAGCCGCTGTCGGCGGTCACGTCGATGTTGCCGGCGTCACCGGCAGAGCCGGTGGCCGCAAGCGATTTGAACGTCACGTTCTGGCTGGCGCGGATCGTCTGCGAGCCGCTGCTGTCGACGGTGCCGATGACGATGCTGCCGTTGTCGATGACGGCGCTGAACGTGCCGCTGGCGCCGGTTGCCGTGCCCGCCAGCACCCGGTCGAGTGTGAGCGCCTGGGTGCCGATGATATCGACGTTGCCCTTCAGCGCCGACAGCAGCGTTGCTTCGGTGCCGGTCAAGGCCCGGAGGTAGATGCCGCCATCGATCGTGTTTGCCGAGAGCAGCGGCGCATTGAAGGTGAGCCGCCGCGTGGCGCTACCGATGCCGTTCGACGCCGTGAGGTCGAGGCTGGCGCCGGCTCCTGAGGTCATGAAGGTGGTCTGGCCATCGCCGTTGCCGAGGATCGCGCCAAGCGACGCCACGCCGCCAGCGCTGACGACGATCGACGGTGCATTGCCGGCCGCGGCATAGGACAGCGGCGTGTTGAGCTGGCCGAGGATCGCGTCGCCGGTCGTGGCGATCGTGATCACCTTGGCCGCGTCGATCGCGGAATAGGCGCCCATCGACAGCGTCGCGGCGGCCAGCGTCACGCCCTCCGAGCTGCTGGTCACCAGCACCGGCGCCGCGCTGGTACCGTCCGGAATGGTGATGGCGCGGTTGGCGAGCAGCTGCATCAGGCCGACGCTGGTGAGGCTGGTATTGATGGTGAGCGCGCCGCGCACCGCGTTCAGCGTCAGCGCGCCGCCGGCACTCAGCGTCCCATAGGCGCCGCTGCGGCCGATCGCGAGATCGCCGGTCACCGCAAGGATGCTGAGATCGCCGACCGCCGAGCCGGTCACGGTGCCCGAGATATTCACCTGCAGCGGCTGGAAGGACGCGCCGTTGAAGCCGATGCTGCCGCCGGCGCGCAGGTCGAGGTCGGCGCCGAGAATGTGGATCGCCGTACGGTCCATGAAGCCGGCTTCGGCGTAGATGCTGCCGGCCGCGGCGATCTGGATGTCGCTGCCGGCCGAGATGTTGCCGAGAATGAGATCGCCGGTGGTCTGCTTCACATAGATGCCCTGCCCGGACGAGACCTGGTCGAGCTGATCGTTGGCGGCGTCCGCGAAAGCGATCTGGATCGCGTTCGCGTTGCTCGCGGGATTGCTTCCGGCGGTTCCCGAGGGGGCACCTATATTGCCGTGCTCGGCGATCAGGGTCAGGTTGGCGATATCGCCCGTGATCACGGGCACACCGGTCACGCCGGCGGCCGCAGTGATGCCGGTCACGGCGTCGAGCTTGACGTCGCCGCGGCCGGTCACAGCGATGCCGTTGGCCTGAGCCGCCGCGATCGGGCCGTAGCTCGCGGTGATGCCGCCGAGCGTGAGGCTGTTCTTGCTGCCGAGATAGACGTTCGTCAGCGCCTTGGCCGAGATCGCGACCGGGTTGTCGAGGACGACGAGGTTCTGTTGCGACAGGCTGACCGTATAGGTCGTGACATGGGTGGTCGGGTCCGTGGTCGCCCCGACCGTGAGCTGGCCGGGGCCGGCCGACGAGAGCAATGCCTTCTGCTCAGTCGACAGCGCCGAGGAATCGACGCTGGTGAAGGTGAACGTCTGGGGCGCGGCCGAATTTCCGACCGACCCCTTCGGCGCGTAGAGCATGATCTGGCTCGCGCTGACATTGGCCGCGACGTTGGGATCGATCGGTGGCGGCGCCGCGCCGACGGCCGACGATGAGACCGTGTAGGCGAGCTGGTCATGCGTCCACTGCGAACCCGACGTGATGATGCCGTAGACCCGCTCGGTCGATGCCAGTGTGTAGCTGTAGTTCGCGGAGTAAGTGTTCAGCGCGGCCTGCAGCGCGGTGTTGGTGGGCAGGCGCTGGTCGGCGGCGGCGACGCCCTGGAACAGGCTCGTGAACAGGCCCGACGAGAGCGTGGTGCCGAACACCGTCGCGAGCGCGTCGGTCGGCGCGTTTCCGAGCAACGTCGTCAGCGAGCTGTTGAGCTCGGCGGTGGAGATCTTGCCGAGCAGGAACTGGTCCCTCAGGAACCGGGTCGTCGCCTCGACCTTCATGTCCGTCGTCGAGACGTTGGCGGGATCGATGCCGAGCTTGGCGGCCACCTGCGCACGCAGCACCGTCAGGCCCACCGAAGTCGGATTGTAGGTGCCGTTCGCGAAGGCGATGTTCTTGAGCTGGAAGTAGTCGTTATAGGCCGCCGTGACCATCGACTGGTAGCTGTTGACGGCGGCGGTGGCGGGATTGCCGTTGAGCAGGCCGAGATTGTCCCAGACCTCCTGGAGATGCGCGCTCTCCGCCGCACTGATACCGGCGGCCGGGCGGCCGTTGAGGATGCTGGCCGGGTTGTTGTCGGAGCCGGCCGCCTCAAGGAAGACCGGGCCGCCGCTCGACTGGATCGTGCCAAGCCGCAAATCGCCCTTTGACTGGATGATGTAGGTGCCGGTCGCCGAAGCGCTGTCGAGAACGCCGCCATCGACGGTGCCGCCGGCTTGCGTGGTGCCGGTCGCCTGGATCACCAGCGGATTGATGTTGGTCAGGGTGGTTGCGCCATTGACGACGCTGCTGGTCGCGCCGATCGCGCCGCCGCTGGAATTGATCTCGATGTTCTTGCCGACCACGACAGGATTAGCGACGTCGTAAGCGGCCGCCGAGTTGATGTCGCCGGTCGCCGAGAGGAAGACGCTGCCCTGCGGCGTGGCGCCTGACGCATTCGCCCTCACATGGTCGATCGATAAGGAGCCGGTGGCCGCGATCGCGATGTCCCGGTCGATCGTATCGGCCTTCAGGCTGCCGCCATAGACCTGCACCTGGAGGGGAACACCGTTCGTGCCGCGCGTGCCGATGCCACCATCCGCCGACAGCGTCACGTTGTTGCCCGATATCATCGGGTTGTTGGCACTCGCACCTGATGTGATGGCCGAATTGACGCCGGTGGCGATGACCGTCGTATCACCCGAGAGGTTGTTGATCGGGCCATTGATGACGATGCCGGAGTTCGAACTGACGTTGACCGTGCTCACGCCGCCGCCGCTGAACTGGATGTTGATCGGGTTCGACGCCTTCACCGTGTTGGTGAGCGTCAGGGTCAGGTGATCGTAGATCTGCTGGAACCAGTCGTAATGACCGTCCGCACCGCAGCACAAGCCAGCCGACGTGTTGTAGCCACCCCCGTGATAGCTGCCGGTCGCCGTGACGACTTCCTGGAAGTTCGCGGTCTGTAATTGGCCGGTGTTGCCGCCACCGCCCGTGGCCTGCATCACGTTCTCGACCAGGCTGACGGTGCGGGTCCAGTTGTCTCCGGATGCGTTCGGCGTGTAGTGCCAGCCATAGTCGAACTGCGTGCTGGTGGTCGGACGATCCAGCGTCGCCGTATCGACCCACTGGTAGTACATGTTGGGCTTCACGGCGTACTGGATGCCCGCCGTGCCGCTGAGGCCGGTCAGCATCGAGCCTGTGTACTGGCTCGCATTGACGCCATTCGTCCGATACGTCGACACCTGCTGGCCGCCCGACGCGGAGGGATTGTAGACGTACCACGTCGTCTGCTGCTGGAGCTGATCGACGATCTGGATCACGCTAGGCGCGCTGACGCCCGTATTGATCGTGTTGGTGACGAGCTGGAGTCCGGTCGAGTTGTTCACTGTGATCGTGCCGGCACCACCCTTGACCGCGATCGTGCCCTGGGCAGTGCCGTCGGTCGAGGTCGAGATGATCTTGCCGTTCAGATAGACGTAGCCGCCCGATCCCTGCACCACGCCGTTCACCATGATCTGGTCGGTGAGCGCGTTGTACTTCACCCCGATCTTGATATCGCTGGAGAACTGCGTCGTCGCAGCCGCCGTGATGTCGTAATAGCTGCCGTTCCGCGCATTGGCCTGGGCCTGGGCGAAGTCCGCGCCATTGTTGCTGGTCTTGAGGCTGTTGATGGCGGACAGCACCCCGCCGCCGATGTCGACCGAGTAATTGCTGCTCGTGCCGCTCTGGATGAGGCCGTTGACGTTGATGACCCCCGCCGAGATGATGATCGCCTGGCCGAGAATGAAGGGCGCGTTCGCGGGGTTCTGGTACCCCGAGGGTGTGGTCGAGCTCCAGTTCGAGCTCGCGTTCGTGTTCGCGGTCCTCGGCGTGATCACGTCGTTCTGGATATTGACGACCTGGAAATAGGCCGAGCATCCCGAGCAATTGAACGGCGAGTAGTACGTGGCCGTGCGATTCTCGGTGACGGTGTGGCCCTGGGCATCCGTGGACGTCACGGTGTAGTCGTAGGTCGTGTTGCTGAACACGCCCTGGCCGGCATAGGTGTCGCGCTCCCATGGCGCGGTCGAGATGGTCTGGACCGTCGGCCCCTCCATTTGCGCGAGCGTGGTGGTGCTGCCTACGCTGCCGCCGCCTCCGTTGGGCGAGCCGTTGCCCATCGGTAGGAAGATCGCCGAATAGAGCGACAGGCCGTCGTAATAGGTCATCAGCATGCGGGCAGTGAAGACCGTGCTGTTGGCGGCCGTCTGCTGGACGCCGCTATGGCCGTCGACGCAGCAATAATAGAAATACGGGTGATTGCCACCGTCGCCGATATGCGGGCTGGTCGCGTAGTCGCCGTAGGCGCCGAGGAAAGTCGCCGCCGCCATCACCGCCGTCAGCGTGTCGTTATCGGCCGGCTTGTACTCGACCCCGGCCCATTGCGATGTGACATCGTGGTTGGAGTTGTAGAAGCTGCCGACGCCGCCGAGGAAGATGAACGAGCCGTTGGGCGCCACCATCTGGATGGTCGCGGCATTGAGCGACTGCGAGGCCACGACGCTGCCGAGCTGGCTGGTGATCTTGAGCAGGCCGTTCTCGTTGGTGACGATGCCGTCGAAATAGATGTCGGGCTTGCGGGTCAGTTGGTTGCCGTTGCCGTCGACGCCGAGCCCGGTACTGGGATCGACGCGGTTGTAGGTCGCCGAGATGTCGATGATCGGCGTCGCGCTCGGCGTGGCGGTGAAGGTCACGTTGGAGTGCGAATCCGGGTCGACGTGGTCGATCTGGCGGTAGGTGATGTTGCCGCCGGTCACATTGGTAACCGTGAGGTTCGCGAAGTCCATGAAGTCGAGGCCGCGGTTTTCGACCCTGATCGTCGGCGAACTCTGAGCAGTCACGGATGGCGCCGTGTGACCTGAGAGGCTGTTTCCGGTCAGCTTCTGCGCGAGGATCGAGACGTTGCCGGCGGACACCAGGATGTCGCCGAATGCGAAGGCGTTGCCGGAGGCGTCGGAGGTATAGGGCGCCTGCTGGATCAGCGCGTTGATCTGGCGCTGGAAGTCGCCGGTCGGATCGGCGCCGGCCGGCGCCATCGTGGCGGGATGTGCGGACGTCGAGGTCGAGAGCTGGGTCCGGATCTGCGTCGCGGTCAGGCCGGTCAGCGTGGCGAGCTGGTTGACGATGTTGTCATAGGGATTGAAGCCGCCGACGATGGTGTACTGGAGCGCCTGGTGGTTCCAGGTCATCACCGGGCTGAAATGATCGACGTCGGCGGCGTATTCCAGCGTGGGTGACAGCGACGAATAAGGACTGGTCGTGCTCAATGTCGGCGCGCTTGCACCAAGATCGATCGTGATCGTGACGTTGTTGTTGATGCCCGCGACGACCAGGCCGTTGAGTGCGACATCGCCGGTGCCGCTGGTGTGGCTGTGGTTGTCGCTGTTCTTGGCGCTGAAGATGTCCAGATACGGATTGTAGTTGCTGCCGTTGCCGGCCGCAGTGACCTGCCCTTGCGTTGCACCGAGATAGATGTCCCGGACACCGAGCACCCGCGAGCTGTCGGCAAGTGTCAGGCTGGAGCCGTTGCCGGCATTGGCCGTGCCGCGGTACAGCGTGGAGATCGGAATGGCGGTGTTGTTGTAGACGACCGTCGTCGCGGTCGCCTGCACGCTGCTGAAGGTGATGGTATCGCCGGATATGCCGGCAAGGATGTTGATGTCGCGCCAGGCCTCGATTGTCGTGCTGCCGCTGACGGTGACGGCCTGGTTCGCGTGCACCCAGGTGTTGGTGCTGGCGCCGACACCGGCGATTGCGCCATAGAGGCTGGCGTTGGCGTAGTTGGCCGCCGCCATCTTCGCAGCCGACCCGATATAGATCTTGCCGACGCTGAACAGCTCGCGGGCATTGATGTTGACCGCGAGCGTGGCGTTTGCCGTCATGTTGGATTCGGCGCCGCCGCCGGCGAAGAAGGCGGCCGTGGCGAGGCTCGCCGTGGCAGTGGTGTTCAGCGTATTGTACGCCTCGATGTCGATCACGCCCGTCGCGGTCCTGGGATCACCGTTGAGGCTCAGGACCGTGCCGGCGCCGATGTTGGTGGTGACATTCTGGGTGACGGTGGAGTCGCTCAGGGCGGCCGCCCCCGAGAACGAGCCGCCGGAACCCGAGCGCGCACCGCCGCCGGCCTGATTGACGATGTCGTTGGAGATGACGACGATGTTGCCTCCGTCCGAGTTGATGATCAGATGCGTTCCGATCTCGGCGGTGGTGGTCGTGGTGACGTCGTTCTGCGCCTTGCCGGCGGAGACACCGGCCGTGGACGCCTGATAGGCGTCGCCGCTGGCCGCATAATTCGTGGTGTGCTTGGCCTTGACGCTGAGGCCGCCGAAATAGAGCGTGTCGTCGGTCGCGCCACCATCGAACCGCGCATTGGTCACGGCGGTCGAGCTGGTCGTGGCGACCGCCGCCGCGCCGGCGTAGGTGCCGCCCGCGCCGACCGTCGCGTTGGAGACATTGGCATCCGTGCCGGTCGCCGATATCTCGAGGATGCCGGTGTAGCCGGCGTGATTCAGGTGGGCGGCGTCCATATCGGCGGGCGCGCCCAGATAGGCATAAGTGTGCGCGCTCGACGACGTCTGTGCCACTGTCGCTCCGAGCGCGAGGAACCCGCTCGAAAGGCCGGTCGCCTCGGCGTATTGGGCGCTGTCGTTCTGGGCTGCGATCACCACGTCGCTGTTGGGCAGCGTGATTCCGGTCCCGCCATAGGCGCTGACCGTTGCGTTCTCCGAGGCCTGCGCCAGGCTGCCCTGGGCGCCGATCAGCGAGCCGCCGCCGCCCGCGAGCGCCTTGGCGTAGGTCGTGGTGCCGGTCGTCGGGACCAGCGCCATCGCGGTCACGCCGAGCGCTCCGCCGGAGAAGACGACGTTGTCGCCGACATCGGCCGTGACCGTGGCTTCGACGGTTGACTTGGCGATGGCGATGCCGACAGCGCCGCCGCCGACCGAGACGCCGATCGCGCTGCTCGACAGATTGGGCTTGATCGACGCCGTTACCAGCGTGCCAACATCAGATGCCGACGTGGTGATCGAGGCGCCGGTTCCGATCTCGGCCGTCACGCTCGAGTTCTCGTGGGCCTCTGCATCCGCACCGACGCCGGCAACGATACCGCCGCCGAGCGCCGTCGCCGTCGTGGTGAGCGTGCCTGCGCCGGATGCTCCCACGGCCAGAGTTGAAACATCGACGACCGCGTTATCCAGAACTTGCGCCGCAACCGTGCTCGACCGTGACGCCGTGGCAACGGAGGCTCCGACCGCCGCGGCACCGGCGGTGACACCGCCCGTGAAGACGTCCTGGGTCGTGGAATCCTGCGCCATGACGGTGACGCCGGTGCCGCCCGAACCGGTGACATGCCCGCCGAGCTGGGCCGTCACGTCGTTGGCGACATTGCCGATCGCCACGGCCGCATCCGCGCCGAAGTACAGCGCCGCGCCGCCGGCGATCGCCTCGGTGTCGATGGTCTGGCCGGCATACGGTCCGGTGGTGGCGTCCTTGACGACGGCCGCGACGGTGACGGAGGGCGCAGTGACGTTCGCGGTCAGATCCGCGAGCACGTAGCTCTTGACGCTGGTGTAGCCGATGCCGGCCCCGATACCGACATTCTTGGCGAAGCCGGCGCCGAGCAGGTACATCTTGGCCGCGTTGGCGCTGGTGGCGGCGACGTTGACCTCGCTGCCCGTGACATTGCCGCCCAGCACCTGCGCCGTGACGCCGTCCCGGCCGGCGTCGGTCAGCACACCGCTGACGTTGTAGGTCGACGTTACACCAGCGCCGTTCGGATTGCCGGCGGTGCCGCTCGCCACCGCGTCGGTGCCGTGAGAGGCATTGGTTCCGGAGTTCGCGGCGCCGATGGTGCCGTCGAGCTGCGATTGCTCGTGCGTGTCGCCGAGATTGGCACCGATGATGATGACCCCGACGGTCGCACCGATGCCGACGCTGCCGCCGATGCCGGCCGTCACCGCATAGGACAGCACCTCCTTGGTGCTGAGCGCGTTGACGTTGATCGCGCCGGACGAATTCAGGTTGCTGTTGATGCTTTCCGCCGTGGTCTGGCTCTTGAAGACGATGACGTTGGCGGCGGCGCCGATACCAACACCTCCCCGCTGGCGCCGACCGCGAGCGCGCCCGCGATCTCCTTGATCGCGACGTCCTCGTTCGCGTTGATGGTGACTGCGCCGGCCGTGCCGCCCGTTGGCGACTGCAGCGTGACGTCGTAGACGCCCGCGATCGTGGTGTTGCTGGCGATCTCGATGTTGGCCATGCCCGCGATCGCGGCCGATCCCGTCGCGAGCGCGCCGCCCACCGAATAGGCCTCGAAGCGGTTCTTGGTCTTGGCCTCGACGTCGAGCGCGCCGGTCAGATTGATCGCCGTCGTGTGCGTCGCCGTGCCGCCGTGATAGGCGAACTCGTCGCCGACATAGGCCTCGGTCCGGTTCGAGGAGACCTGGATCAGGAAGGCGGCGCCGATCGCAGCCTGGCTGCCATAGGCGCCAGAGCCGTTCGCGGAGAAGATGCCGGTGTTGTTGTTGGCATTCACCGTCAGCGACGCGGCCGTCAGCGCGCCGCCGTCGACATAGGCTTCCGTCGTCGCCTGGAAGACGTTCAGCCCGACCGAGCCGGTGTTGAATCCGATCGCGATCGAGGACGCATCCTGCTCGGCATTCGCCTTCACGGTGACGGCGCCGACCGTCGGACTCGACGACTGGACGCCGCCGATGGTGGCATTGGTGATGGTGGCGAAGGTATCGCGCGACATCGTCGTACTGATGATGGCGGCGCCGCCGCCGCCATTGCCGGTGGGCGGGATGATGCCGGCGCCAAGCGTGCCGGAATAGGAGAAGCTCGATGCGGCAACCTCGATCTGCGGCGCCAGAGTCGAAGACGTCAGGCGCGTGTCGATCGCCGCGCTGTCGATATAGGCCCGGGTCGCCCCACTCATCACATTGGTGATCGGGTTGATCATGATGGCAATGCCGCTGCTGGCGGCGAGCGACGCGACGTTGGCCACGATCGCCTGGTGCGAGCTCGCGACCACGGCGAGGCCGCGCACGGTGTCCTGGTTCTCGCTGAGGTCGGGGGTGCTGTCGCTCGGTGCGTGGGCGGTGCCGAGATCGAATGCATGCACGAGCGTGCCGTTGTTGACCGACAGCGTATCGGTGGTGCTGGTCCCGAGCGCGTCGACCTTGGTGTTGGACCCGCTGATATAGGCCGCAGTGGTCCCGGTAATCTGGTTGGTCACCAGAGAGCCCGCGCCCCCGCCCGCGCCCTTGCTGATCGACACGGCGCCGGCGAACACCGCGGCCGTGTCGTTGTTGCCGGCGACCACGCCGACATTGTTGGTGGCGGTGACATCGGCGCCGTTGATACCGTTGGCACCGGCAGCGGTGATGCTGGCGGTGACGTTGGTCCCCATCAGATTGGTCGCGACCGAGCCCGCCAGCCCGACCTGCGAGGACATCGCGATACCGACGGCGACGGTCGAGATATTGGCGTTCGAGTTCGCGCTGACGGCGACGTTGCCCGAGGCGGTCAGCTTGGAGCCGGTGACGCCGGCGCTGACATTGTTGGCGATGCTGCTGTAGACGAGTGCCAGGCCGGCGGCGCTTCCCTGCGTCGAGGCGCCTGCGACGGCGGCGGTTCCGGTGATGCTGGAATTGTCGGTCGCGGTCACCAGAATGCTCTTGGCACTGATGGCCGATTGCGACGCGCTGGACAAATTGTTGCCGATGGCCGCCGAAACGGTATTGGCGATGCTGCTGATCGTCGTGCCGCCGACGCCCGCAAACTGTCCGGTCGCAAGACCAAAGCCGATCGTGACTGACTGGATCTTCGAAGAATCGACTGCACTCACACTGACGTTGCCGTTGACACCCGCCGTCAGCAGCACGTTGGCGATGTAGGCCGAATGCGTCGTCGCGATGGTGTCGTACACCAGCGACGCCCCGACATTGTTCTTGCCGGCCTGGATCATGCCCGCAACGGAGATGATGCTGGCGCCCGGACCGTTAGCCGCACCGTCGTTGAGCGCGGCCGCGCTGAAGTCGATGCAGTTCTGCCCGCCCGTGCCGCCCGCGACCGTGCAGGTGTCCGAGGCAAGATGGTTGTTGTTCGACTTCTTGACGAGGTTTCCGAGCGCCGTATCCAGCGCCGACACCGCGCCGCTGTCCGCCAGCACCGTCACGCGTCCGACGTTGATGCTTACCGTCGCGCCGCTGTTGATGTAGGCCGTCGTGGTGGGCGAGATCTCGCTGACGACGATCGCGCCGGCCAGTCCGTTGGCGCTGGCCCCTCCCCGCCCGAGGCCGCGCCGGCCGCAATCACGCTGGCGCTGTCGGCCATCACCAGCAGGGTGTCGTAGTTCGATATCCCGGTGCTGCGGATATGCGCGTCGGTGGCGTTACCGCCCGAGGGATCGGCAATCGACGCATAGGTCAGGCCGATGCCGATGCCGACCTGGCCGCCCGACATATAGAGCGAGCCGCCGCCGATCGCGATGTTCGTCGTCTGGTAGGCGTCAACCTCGAGCCGCGCGGTTCACGCCGCTCGCCTGCCCCGTGATCGTCGAGCTCTCGATATAGGCGTTGGCGCTGTCGGTGATGATGCCGACCGAGGCCGACAGCGACGCCGAATTGGATCTCGATCCCGCCACGCCGAGAGCGACGACGGTCTCCGAGCCGCCATTGAGCGCCTGCACCGTTACCGAACTCTGGTCGTTCATGGTGGTGCCGTAGATATAGGCGATCGTCGCGTTGTTCGACATCGCCGACGCGATCGCGCCGCCGATCGCAGCCCCGGTGGCGGACGCTCCGGCCAGATTGAGCGCCGCCGAGCCGGACCCATTGTTGAGCATGGTGTCGTTGAGCGCCTGAACGATCGTATTGGTCGTGACAGCGCTGGCCGTGGTGTATTTGTTGACCGTCGTGTTCTTGATATAGGCGCTGGTGCCGAGCGAGACGTCGCTCACCGACGAGCTGCCGGCAAGATCGAGGCTGAAGCCGCTGGTGCTGGATCCCGAAGTCGAACCGATCTTGCTCGCGGCGGTCGCCACGCCGGCGGCCCCTCCCGTCGCGGCGGCGCCGGCAGCGTCGGCCTTGTCGGAGAAACTCGACGATGCCGGATCGGAGACGGCCGCCGCGACCGCAGCCGCGGTGATGCGCCCCGAGGTGGTCGCGCTGAGCGTCAGATTGTCGACGTTGACCGATCCGCTTCCGCCGCTGGTGCCGGCGAACGGGTCGTTCGAGCTGAACACGCCGGGCCGGATATCGGAATGGTTGTCGCCGATATAGGCGGAGGTGTCGGTATTTGCGCCGAGATAGGCGACCGACAGGCCGACTGCCGAACCGCCGCTGCCATTGTAGCTCATCGCGCCGGACAGGGTCACGACCGACAGGTCCTGCTGCGCCAGGATGCCGACGGTCGGGGCATAGACGGTAGCCTGGCTCGAGATCGACGCATGGGTCGTGTTGTTGAGGAAACCGAGCGAGGTAATGCCGTTCAGCGCCAGCGTGCCGGCAGCCTTGCCGGACGACGGCGCGACGGCGACGAACTGGTCAGAGGTGATTGCGTTGACGGCGATGTCGTCCGCCGCACGCAGCGTCGCACGGTCCGAAACGCCCGCGATGGTGTTGGTGTTGAACTGGACGAGATTGAGCGCGCCGCCCACCGACGAGCCGCCCGACGTGTTGCCGAACAGGAAGCCGAGCGTGCCGACATTGCCGGCCGCGTCGATCGACGCCATGCTCGTGGTCGCCGCGATCTGGATGCTGGCGTCGTAGGTGTGGACGTCACCGTTGTTTACCGTCGCGGACCAGCTGCTGCCGCAGTCCGCGGTGGTGCAAGTCGCGGTCAGGCTGGCGCTGCCGGCCACCCACGCCGTCGTGTTGTTGTTGACGACGAAATGGTTCAGCGAACCGGCGAGACCGATCGTGTCGCCGGCGTCGGCCGTGGCGTTGGCGTAGCTGGTCAGGATATTGCCGCCAACGCCAAGATTGCCGTTGAGGTGGCCGAGGACCTCGGTCAGTCCGTCCCACTTCAGCCAGGTATTGGTGATCGGCATCGAGGTGGTGGCCTCAACGGCGATGTTGGCCGCGTTGACGGTGGTGCCGCTGCCGATATAGGCGTTGGAATTGTGGTTGAAATTGCCCCAAGCGACTGCCGCGCTGATCGCGACGCCCTCACCGCTGGTGACGTCCTTGGTGATCGCGGAAGCCGTCGCATTGCTGCGCACGCCCCGATCGATGAGGGTGCTGACGACCGCGACGTTGCCGCTGACATAGAGGCTGGGCGCGCCGCCGCTCGGATTCTGGCCGATCGATGCCGTCGCGTTTTCAGTGCTGTTGGCCAGCGACAGCGCACCGGCGGCCTTGAAGTTGAAGTTCACCGGCATCAGCGAGACCATCTGCTGAGCCATCATCCCCGACAGGCTGGGGCTGGAGACCAAGACCCTTGGATCGCGCCGACCAAGGCCGGCGTACCGACAATGGTCGACGCCATGGTCGAGTTGCTCGTCGTGTTCGAGGTCGCCTCGACCAGAACGGAGCCGTTCATCCGCGACGACGCGCTGGTGCCCAGCGACGAGCCGAGCTTCGCGGTTGCGGATGTGGTGACGTCGCTGATCGCGAGCGCCCCGCCAACACCACCGCTGGCAGTCGGCGTGCTCAGCGCAACCGACGTGGCGCCGGTCGAGAACGAGTTGTTGTTGATCGCCCGCACTGTCAGCGAGTTGCCGGATGCATTCACAGTGCCGACGGCGAGGTTCGCGCCGGTCGCAACATTGGCCGTGGTCGAGACCGAGCCGGTGGAATAGGCCACCGTCTCGACGAATTGCGCGCTGGAGGTCGCTGCGACCGCGGTGACGGCCAACGTTGCGTCGTTGATGGCGTGGATGCCGAGGTTGCCGCCTGCGCTGATCGTGGCGCCGGAGGCAACATTGGTGCTGACATTGCCGTCGATCTTGCCGACGACAGCGGCGGCGCCGATCGGCGAGCCGCCGATCAAGGTGCTCGCAATCGCAGGATCCTGCGCCGTCTCCGAACCGTGCGAGGCGATGGAGACGTTGCCGGTGCCGTTGATATTGGCGTTGCCGTTGATATTGACCGTAGCGGTGGCACTCGCGGCCACGTAGCCGCCGTTGATGCCGAGCATCGAGGCCGCGAGCGTGGTGCCCACCAGCGTAAAGAGGCCAGGAACCGAGCTCGTGAAGCTGGACGACGCCGTCGAGACCGATGCGATCGTGATGTCGCCGCCGGTGATCCGGCCGTCGATCGTAATTCCCGAGGTCGCACTGGCTTGGCCCGACAGCTTGCTGTCGCTCGCCGTCGCCGCGAGCGTCACATTGCCGCTGGTGTAATGCGTGCTGGCGGAGTTGACGGCCTGCGCGAGAATTTGCGCGCCGTTCTGGATATCGATTATCCGCGCCTCTATCCGGATGTGGTTGGCATTGCCGGTCGAATAACCATTGGCATCGAGATGACGGGTATCGACCACTGCGTGGGCCGCCAGCGTGACCGAGTTGTCTGCCTGGATGAGGTAGGTGGCACCGGCGCTGAGCCCGGCGAGCGCAGCCGCGACCGAGCTGTTCGACAGCGTCACGCCGGTGTCGCCCTGGGCGGCATCGCCGATGACCATGTCGGTCGGGTCGATCAGCAGCGTGCCGGCCTTGCCGTTGTCCGCGCTGAGGTTGACCTTGATGCCCTGGCCGATGTCGACGATCCCGTTCGCGCTGAAATCGACAAGGCCCGCATTGCCGGTCTTCGCGCTGGCATCGAATTTGGCGCCGCCCGCCACAGTCAGGTTCTGCGCCGCCTTCAGTCGGATCTCGCCGGCACCGCCGGTCGTGCTGGCGATATCGAGCTTCGCCTTCTTGCCGATGTCGATGTTGTTGCCGGCCTGGACCGTGATGTTGCTCGGCGTCGCAGCCTTGCTGCGCGCGGTCAGGCGCCCGTTGACGCGAGCGTTGTTGACCGCGCCGATATGGATCGAGCCGTTGCTGACGGTGATGGCGCTGGCACTGCGCAAGCCCTTCGAATTGACCGAGGCTGCGAACTTTGCGGCATGGTCGAGATTGGCGATGTCGCGCTGGGTGGCGCCGCCGATAGACACGTTCTGCCCGGTCAGGCGCACGCCGTCGATCGCGTTGACCCGTCCGTAGATACGGATATTGCCATCGGGCGAGACCGGGAACGATCCGGCCATCAGGTTGCCGACCGCCGACTGGTTGATGGCGCCGTTCGCGCCGATCAGGCTGTCGGTGAATTCGCGCGTCGGCGTCGAGACGTTGAGGCTGCCGACGTTCACGGTGCCGGAACGGCCGACCACGAACCCCTTGGGATCGGCGAAATAGACGTTACCGCCGATCGCACCGTTCATGTAGGAGTTCAGCGTGCCGTTGACGTAGACCGGAGCGTCGCGAACGATGTTGACGAGGTTCTGCGTGCCCGTCGGCAGTTGCAGGTTGACGGTGTTGCCCTGCCCGACGCTGAACTGCGAGAACGAGTTGAAGGCGTTGTTGCCCGAGACCGTCGACGTCGTGACGTTGGTGATGCTGCCGGAGGTCTGCAGCGAGGTGCCGGTGCGCCCGTCCGGCGTGATCACGTTCGCCGTCTGCGCCTGAACGCGGACGCTGTACACCGGCAGGAAAACCATCTGCAGCGCGCAGAGCAGCGACATCGAACGGAAGCGCGAAAGCCTCCGCAGCGTCGTCAGCTCGTCATCGTCTCGCGTCGCAGATGGTCCGCGCATGTCAGATCCTCGTCATCGGCATTGGCGCCGATCCACCACCGGGTGGGAGAATGTCGTCGACGGCGTCCGGCATCAGAACTGGCCGGGCGGCAGCTTGAAGATGTCGGGGCTCTTGGCATCGGCCACGTAGAACAGCAGCAGGCTGGTGGGCGTCAGCACACGCTGGTTGTTCTCCTTGTTCTCGAACGTGCCCTGCAGCAGCAGGATCACCGAGCGGTCCTTGGCATCGCTGCCGCGGAACATCACGATGCCGCCGGCGACCGGCATGTTCACCGCGACGGAGTCGGGCTTGAAGCCCTCGCCCATGAAATGGGCGCGCAGGATGTTGGCGTTGGAAAACAGCTTCTCCGGCGTCATCGCCGTGTCGGTCCCCTTCGACCAGACCGCGCCGACCTGGATCAGCGATTTGGTCTTGTAACCGAACACGTAGGAAAGCTCGGCGGTGCCGCCATTCGGCAGCAGTTCCGGAACGGCGAGCAGCAGGCTGCGCGTCAGTTCGGACGCGTTGTCCTGGATCTTGATGGCGTCGGGCTTGGCGTTGAAGTCCTTCGCCATCGCCGCGCGCACGTCGGTCTCGCTCATCCCGAACTTGGCGGAGCGAAAGCCGTCGACCGCCTTGGCCGTCTTGTCCTCGGCGGCGGGAGTTTCTGCCGCAGCCGTGGAGGTTGCACCAGCGGGAGCTGGCGCCGCGCCGGCAGCAGCGGCCTTGGGCGGGGCCTTCTGCTTCGGCACCGCGCCCTGAGCCGCAAGCGGCCCGGCTGCAACAGAGGTGAGAAGGCCGACGAGGGCCGGAAGGAGATAGATCTTGCGCATCGAAAAACCTTCGAAACAAACCTGAAACAACGCGTCAAAAACAGCCGCTGTGAAATCGACTTCTCCGCACCGTCGTCACAACCGGGACGGAAATTGCTGCAACGCCACAAGGTGTTGCAAATCATCACGGCGCAGACAAAGCTCGAAACAGCGAGTCTTCGGCTGCGTAGGAATACGGTATCGGGCTGACCAATGCTGCGAATGAACATTCATATGCGTCGTTTTTCATCAATTGTGGCCGTTAGCCTTTCGCGTTAAGGACACGCTTGGGAATAAGTTCTGCGAAACATTTCATGACCAAGCGGCCAGCTCCTGCCCCCACCGTGCCGGCGCCTGCCCGCCGCGATTTCCTGCGCATTGCAGGCGCAACTGCCGCTGGATTCTTCGCGCTCGGCGCGACATCGGATCGCATGCGGATCGTGGCGTCGCTGACCAGCCTGTCGCTCGACGACGAGCTGACCAGAAGAAACATGTCCGACGGCAATACGACATCTCGCCTTGGCGGCCTCATTGCCGGCTTGCGGCAGCGCGGCTGGGTCGAAGGGGTCAACTACCGCTTCGAGCTCCGCTCGACGTTCGGCGGCCCGGACAAGCTGAGGACGGCGGTGCAGGAGCTGATCGCGCTCAAGCCCGATGTCATCTTGACCGGCTCGACGGTCGAAACCGCGGCCATGCTGGGCGCCACCAAGACGATTCCGATCGTTTTCGCGACTGCGAACGACCCCGTCGGCAACGGCTTCGTGCAGAGTCTGGCGCGTCCCGGCGGCAACGTCACCGGTTTCACCAGCAGCACCGCCGAGATGGGCGGCAAGTGGCTTCAGCTGATCCGGGAGGCCGTGCCGGATCTGGCGCGTGTCGGCGTCCTGTTCAATCCCGCGACGACGCCGCGCGCCGGGCGCTTCTACCTGGAATCCATCGAGCAGGAGGCCGCCGCAACCGGAGGAGTGTCCGTGGTCCCTGCCCCCATCGGCGCCCCGGCCGAGATCGACACCGCGATGGGGCGCTTTGCCGAACCTCCCAAGGCCGCAGTGATCGCGCTGGTCGACAGTTTCTTGGTGGTCAACCGGCAAGCCATCGTTGCGGCGGCGGCGAAATATCGTGTCCCCGTGATCTATCCGTTTCACTATTTCATGGATGCAGGCGGGCTGATGAGTTACGGGCCGACGCTCGAAGTGCGCTCGGCCGACTATGTCGACCTCATCCTGCGCGGCACCAAGGCCGGCGATCTGCCGGTGCAATCGCCGCGGAAATACGATCTCCTGATCAACCGCACGGTCGCCCGCGCGCTCGGATTGGTGATGCCGTTCACGCTGCTCGCGCGTGCCGACGAGATCCGCGAGTGAACGAAGCGATCGACCAGGGACATTTGCGGACGCCTCCCGGCCGGCTCTTCCGCAAATATCTCTACTCGATCGTCGCACTCGCATTCGCAGCACTCGCCGTCAGCACCGGCTTCGACGTCTGGTTCTCCTATCGCGAGCAGAAGCAGCTGCTCGCGGCGACGCAGCGCGAGCAGGCCGCATCCGCGGCGATCCAGATCGGCCAGTTCATCGGCCAGATCGAGAACCAGATCAGGTGGCTCGCGCGCCTGCCGCCGGAGTTGTCGAGCAACGAAGACCAGCGGCTCAACGCAATCCGCCTGCTTCGCCTCTCGCCCGCGATCGCTGAAATTGCCGAGCTCGACTCCCGGGGCCGCGAGCAGGTGCGCGTGTCGCGCCGCGTCGCGGACAGGCTCGGCAGCAAGACCGATCTCTCCGGCTCGCCCGCCTTCCGCGGCGCCAGTGAGAGCAGGGCCTATTACGGACCCGTCTACTTCTTCGGCGACACCGAGCCGTTCATGACGCTCGCCACGCGCGGGACCGGCCGCGATCCGAACGTGATCGTCGCCGACGTCAATCTGCGCTTCATCTGGGATCTCGTCGCCGGGATCAGGGTCGGCAACACCGGGAAGGCCTATGTGGTCGACCGCGAGGGGGTCTTGATCGCGCACCCGGATCTGTGGCCGGCGCTCCGCCGCAGCGATCTGTCCGGGTATGCCGACGTCCGCGCCGCGCTCGATGGGGTGGGCCCGCCCTCTGGCGGCCTCGTCAAGGAGGACCTGTCGGGCCAACGCGTGCTGTCGACCTACGCGACGGTCCCCTCGCTCGGCTGGCTGGTCTTCGTCGAGCTTCCACTCACTGAAGCCTATGCGCCGATCTACGCGTCGATCGGCCGCTCGACGTTCCTGCTGGTCATCCTGCTGGCCCTTGCGGTTCTGGTGTCGCTCTGGCTCAGCCGGCGCATGACCGTGCCGATCCAGCTCCTGACGCAAGGCGCGCGGCGGATCGGCAGCGGCGATCTCGGCCTGCGGCTCGCGATCAGGACCGGCGACGAGCTGGAGGCACTCGGCGACCAGTTCAACCGGATGGCCGCGCATTTGCGCGAGTCCTACGCCACGCTGGAGCGCAAGGTCATCGAGCGGACCTCCGAGCTGGAGAAGGCCCGCGACCACGCGCTGGCCGAGCATGACTCGGCCGAGCGCGCGCGCAGCGTCGCGGTTGCGGCCAACGAGACCAAGTCGCGATTCCTCGCCGTCGTCAGCCACGAGCTCCGCACGCCGCTGAACGGCGTCATGGGCGTGCTGCAACTGCTCGACGACGGCAGCCTCGGCGAAGCGCAGCGCCGCCACCTCGCGACCGCGGCGGCATCAGGCGAAACGCTGGTCGCACTGGTCGACACCATCCTGGAATATGCACGCCTGGAAGCCAGCACCGAAACGCTGGAGACGCGCGACTTCCGCCTCGACCGGCTGATCGAGACCGCCGTGGATCTGATGCGTCCACAGGCCTTCGGCAAGGGCCTGGCCTTCGACCTCGCCTTCGACGAAACGGTCAATACCTCCGTGCACGGCGATCCCGTCAGGCTCAACCGCATCCTGCTCAATCTGATCGGCAATGCGATCAAGTTCACCCCGCGCGGCGGAATTGCCTTGCAGGCGACGGCCGGGCAGCGCGACGATCATGTCCTGCTGCACATCACCGTTCAGGATACCGGCATCGGCATCGCGCCCGACATGCACGAGCGCATCTTCGATGATTTCGTCCAGGCCGACGACAGCATCGCGCGGCGATTCGGCGGCACCGGCCTTGGCCTTGCGATCGCGCGGCGCCTGACGCGCCTGATGCGCGGCGAGCTGACGGTGGAGAGCACGCCGGGCGCGGGCAGCACCTTCACGCTTGACGTGCCGCTCGGCCTTGCCGCAAGCGGCGTCGCGCAAAGTGCGCTTGCCCCGCCGTCGCGGCAGCTCCGCGTGCTGCTGGTCGACGACGATCCCGTCAATTGCGAGGTCGGCGAAGCCATCCTGAACCGGCTTGGACATCGCCCCACCATCGCACGCAACGGCGCCTCGGCCATCACGCTCGCCCGCGAGCAGCCGTTCGACGTCATCCTGATGGACCTGCACATGCCCGACATGGACGGCGTCGACGCGGCCTCGCGGATCGGCAAGCTGGGCCTGCCGAAGATGCCGCGCATCATCGCCGTGACCGCCGACGTGTCGCGCAGCGCCCGCGAGCGGCTCGCCGGCGCCGGCATTACCAGGATCGTCGGCAAGCCGATCCTGATCAATGCGCTGCGCGAGGCGATCGAAGACAGCCCGGAAGAGCCGGCCGCAGCGCCACTTGCCGCGGGTGCGTTGATCGACCGGCACTTCCTCGACGACCAGAAAGAATTGCTGGGCGCGGCGCAAATCGCGAAGTTGCAGCAATTGCTGGAAGAGACCAGCAGACAGCTCGTCGAAGACATCGCGAACGCGGCAACGGCCGGCGATCACAAGCAGCTTGCACGCTCCGCGCACCAGCTCGGCAGCGCCGCCGGCGCGCTCGGTCTCGTCCGCCTGTTCGAGCGTTGTCGCGAGATCGAGGACACCGCGGCCACGATGCCCCCGCCCGAATGCCAGAGCGCCGCGCGCGACCTCGCCGCGCTGCAGAAGGCTTCGATGAGTGCGCTGGAAAAGTTGCTTCGGCCGGAAAAGCCGCGGTTGATCGGCTCACAGGATCGGTAGAGCGTCAGCGAAACCCTTCGCTTTCGTGCGCGCGAATACGTGATGGGTTTCGCAAGGGCTCTACCCATCCTATGCTCCTGGAATTACTGTCCGGCGCTCGTAAGCCGATTCATCGACCAATCTTCTTGATGCAAGTGGGCTCGCTGTTGGGGTGAGGCGTGCAATCCCAGTCAGGTCCAAAGCCCGCACCAGCGTTCTGCTGGGGCAAGAAAGGGAAGTAGATCACCACGACGGCAAAGATGGTGACAGCGACAATTGCCAACACCAGCATCCACACGACGCCTGCGCGATCCGGGCTCCAGCGGAGATGCCGAATCGACCGATGCTTCCTTGGATGCGAATGCTTCACGGCGGTGTCGTCGATGCGGTGTGGCAGATAGGTTATAACTTTAAGGTTGTGTCTAACCGGTCGCGGTTTTTAGCTCATCGGAAGGGTCAAGCGCCAGCGAAACCCTTCAACCCGCCCAAGACGACGAAGCAAGATTGGTTTCGCTGGCACTGCACCCATCGCATGCTGTCTCGGTCTCAGGGCGTTCCCTCGCCCTCCTCCCGCCCAAACCGCTCCACCAGAAAATCGATGAACAGCCGCACCTTCACCGACAGATGCCGCGTCGGCGGATACACTGCATAGAGCGCGAGCGGCGGCGCCGAATAATCGTCCAGCACCGTCCGCAGCTCGCCCTTCCTCAAAGCATCGGCGGCGATGAAGTCCGGCAGCAGCGCGAGCCCCCTGCCCTTGATCGCGACGTCGCGCAGCACTTCGGCATTGTTCACGCAGAGCGACCAGGCCGGCTGGATCCAGTGATCGCCGTCGCGGCCTGTGAGCTTCCACTGATTTCCGGTGAGCAGAAAGCCGTAGGTCAGCGACGCATGCTGGCGCAAATCCTGCGGATGCTTTGGCGTGCCGTGCCGCGCCAGATAATCCGGCGACGCGCAGATCATGCGCGCCACCGGCACGATCTTTCGCGCGATCAGGCTGGAGGATTCCAGCTCCGCGATCCGCAGCGTCACGTCAAAGCCGTCCTGAACGGGATCGAGCAGATCGTCGCTCAGCACGATCTGGAGCTGAAGCTCGGAATGGCGCGCCATGAAATCGGCGAGCACGGGACCTAACCGCAGCGTGCCGAACGACATCGGCGCGTTGACGCGCAACAGGCCCCGCGGCGCCGACTGGGCCTGCGCCACCGCCTGGTCGGCGGCCTCGATCTCCGAGAGGATTACGACCGCGCGCTCGAAATAGCGCTGGCCGTTCTCGGTCGGGCTGGCGTGGCGGGTGGTCCGGTTCAGAAGCTGGACGCCGAGGCTCTCCTCGAGGTCGGCGACGTATTTGCTGATCGCCGAGCGCGACAGCCGCAGCTGGCGGCCGGCTTCCGCAAAACTCCCGCTCTCAACCACCTTCACGAAGGCCCGGAGGCTGCCAACCTTATCCATGGGCCGCCCCCGGCGATTGTTTCCAAATCGTAGACATAGACGTCATATTTGCATGGATTGTCTCCAATCCAAAGCGGAACGATATTTCCGGCCAGAGCAAGACCGCTCCCCGATTTCAGGAGGACGACAATGTCTGGACTGCACCATGTCACCGCGATCGCCGGCGATCCCATCCGCAATTTCGGCTTTTACACCCGCGATCTCGGCCTGCGTTTCGTCAAGAAGACGGTCAATTTCGACGATCCTGGCACCTATCATTTCTATTACGGCGACGAGACCGGCCGCCCCGGCACCATCCTGACCTTCTTCCCTTGGGCCGGCGCCGCCCCGGACGTCGCGGCGTCGGCGAGACCCATCAAACCGCGTTCCGCGTGCCGCAGCGTTCGCTGGGCTACTGGACCCAGCGCTTTACCGAGAAGGGCATCGCGTACGAGGCGCTGGAGAAGCGCTTCGGCGAATCCGTGCTGCCGTTCACCGACCCCGACGGCATGGCGCTCGCGCTGGTCGGCGTCCCCGGCGCCGAGAACGAGCCGGGCTGGAGCAATGGCGAGGTGCCGGCAGAGCATGCGATCCGCGGCTTCCACGGCGTAACCCTGCTGCTCGACAGCGCGGCGAAGACGGCTGCCGTCCTCACCGACGTGTTCGGCTTCAAGGAAACGGGCCGCGAAGGCTCCGTGATCCGCTTCAAGGCACCGGGCGATGTCGAAGGCAGCGTCGTCGACATCTACGAAGCCAAGGGCTTTTTGCGCGGACACCAGGGCGGCGGTTCCGTGCACCACATTGCTTTCCGCGCGGCCGACGATGCCGAGCAGGGCAAGATGGCGCAGCAACTCGTAAGCAACCACGGCCTGCACCCGACCGAGCAGCGCGATCGCAACTACTTCCGCTCGATCTACTTCCGCGAGCCCGGCGGCGTGCTGTTCGAGATCGCGACCGACATCCCGGGCTTCGCCGTCGACGAGCCTGTCGCGACGCTGGGACGAGATCTGAAGCTGCCAAGCTTTCTCGAACAGCATCGCAAGCAGATCGAGGGCGTGCTGCCCAGCCTGGAGGAGACCGTGGCATGACCGAGCTTGCATTCATCCATCGTTACGAGCCCGCGACCGGCGCGGGCTCCCCTCCGCTCCTGCTGCTGCACGGCACCGGCGGCGACGAGAACGACCTGCTCGGGCTCGGCAAGATGATCTCGCCCGGCTCCGCCCTGCTCTCGCCGCGCGGCCGCGTGCTCGAGCACGGCATGCCGCGCTTCTTCCGCCGTCTTGCGGAAGGCGTGTTCGACGAGGACGACGTGCGCCGGCGCGCAGCCGAGCTCGGCGACTTCGTCACGGAGGCACGGCAGCAGTACGGCATCGCCGCGCCAGTGGCCGTCGGCTTCTCCAACGGCGCCAACATCGCCGCCGCGCTGCTGTTGCTGAAGCCGGACGCGCTCGCAGGCGCGATCCTGCTGCGCGCGATGGTGCCGCTGTCGGATCCGCCGAAGGCGGAGCTCGGTGGCAAGCCCATCCTGTTGCTGTCCGGCCAGGCCGATCCGATCGTACCGGCGAGTAATTCGGCAAAGCTCGCGGCGTTGCTGTCGGACGCCGGCGCGCATGTCGACCACAAGGTGCTGCCGGCAGGCCATCAATTGTCGCAAGCCGACGTGACGTTGGCCCGCGGCTGGATCGGCAAGGTCGAGGCCAAGGCTGCATGAACTGACGAGCGGCGCATTGCCTCACCGCTATGCGCCGCTCGCGGCACGATAGCCGCGATGGTCCGTCATGAACCCAACGATCGATGCAGCGATCGGCTAGGTCACAAAAAGCTTCCGATCTCGTTCCTTGATGTGGCTCGTGCGATAGTAAGAGACAAACCAGGTACGGCCTCCCGGCGCGGGAGGACGCGCCAGGCGAAGAGTATCGCGAGCACCGGCGCTCCTTGCCCTCACCCGAAAGTGGAAATGGTCGAACATGCGAAGCGCCTCGATCGCATAGGCGATGGCCACCTTGCGGTCTTCAATGCGGATCAAATGATCAGCGTTTTCTTTTTCCCCGCCAGCCGCCATGTTCGAGGAACCTGTATAGACGATCGGATTGTCTCCGTTGAAATCCGTCACGAGGAACTTGTGGTGAACCATGTTCGAACGGTCCGACGTGTTGCCGGACCATTCCGACTTGAACGGCTCGGGTGCATTCTCGCCTAGATAGGCGAAAGGCAGAAGCCCGATCGATCCGTCGGGTTTCTTCACTTGCAAACCTCCCGTCCGCTGCGCAACGCCGTACGAAAACAGCGTTCGATGCATCAGTTCGTCGAATTCGTCGCGCACAATGCCGGTCAACTGGTTAAGGAAGACGACAGAGTAGAGCACCGAGCTTTCCGCATTCGCAATCGCCTCCGCGATCGGTGTCAAGGAGAGGGCCGGATCGGAGTGGGGAGAGAAGCACAACGAGACGCGCGATCCCGGCTCGTCACGCACGACGTGCCACTCCTTCGCGATGTCCGACTGACGAAATCGCTTCGGATCATCCCAATATTGCTCGAAGGCGCCGGCAAACGCACCGGCCACGTCTACGTCGTCAAACAGAAGCGCATTGTTGGCCTGTATGTACAAGCCTCGCAGTGAAAAATTTGTCGAGCCCGCCAGTACTCGGATCGGGCGACCGTCACGCTTGACGATCAGCACCTTGTTGTGTTGCTGACGACCAAAATGCATACGCTTGATTTCAGCGCCTGCAGCGACGAAGCGCTCTGCACTGATCGTTTCGCAGCTGTCCGGATCGCCCTGCTCGCCATGGTCATCGATGATGGCGCGCAATCGGCTTCCGAGTGCTTCGAACCTGCGCACGATCTCGGGCTCCTTGCATTCATAGATCAGTGCATCGATCGTCAAGGATTGATCCTGAATAACGTCATCGAGCAACGTGTAGACAAGGCGACGAGCCTCGAACCCCAGCCAGTTGTAGTGCGCATCGAACGGAGCCATGTCATGATCGAGGTTAGCCCGGGCGGGTGCACCGACCGGCGGCAGGATGCCCGCCTCGTTCTTGAACCGATCGGCATAAGCCTGCGAAGAGGCGAAGCCGCGTGTAAAGCCGACGTTGAGAAAGCCATCGACCGTCGTCGGCGCCAGTGAGATCGCGTTCTCGACGGATGGCCCGTCGAAGAGCGCACCCCCGGCATCCATGTATTTCGCAATCACGCGATACTGAAATTCTCCCTCGGGCGTCTCGGTTGGCACGTGGACCCAACGGAATTTCTGGAACGGGGCCTCGGTTGAGCGAAACGAACGGGGCCGGTCCAGTTGAGGAGGATCGTCGAAGTGCAACCTGTTACGCAGAGCGCCCCATCTCGTGGAGCCCGGATACTTCACCTCGACGGAGAACCCGACAAAGTCGTTGGTCGCCTTCTCCTTCTCCAGGTCGAAGGCCAACAGCGCGACGCCTTCCCCGCGATATAGCTTGAAAGTCAGTCCGTCGGCCGACGCCTTGCGCTCAAAATCCATGACTCCCTCCCTTATTGGTTGCATCTCAGACAAAAAACAACACAAACGCAAGGCCTGCGGGACGAGCAGCGTCGTGAAGTCGCGGGCAAGCATCCTGATCCTTGCCGACCCATGGTTTGCCGGCTTCGCGACATTCTTCGAACCTGAACTTCTCCTATGGGATACAAGCATCATTCCCCGATGACCGGAGCCCATGCCCGCGCGACTCGGAAGGCAGATATCCGAATTCGCGGAGCATGCGCTGCGAGAGGCCTGCCCGTCGAAAAGTGCCCAAGACCGGTGAATCTAAAGCCCGGTCAATCCCGGCGGCGGCTTGCGCATGTTCGCGGCCTGCTCAAAGGCGTGGGCAAGACGGAGCAGCTTGTGCTCGCTCCAAGCGCGGCCTGCGAAACTGATTCCGAGCGGATAGTCGGGCGTGTCCTTGTCATCGACGCCTGAGATGGAGCCGCCCGGCACCATGACGCTCGGATAGCCCGCCTTCGCTGCGATCACGCAGCCGCTAGCGCCGGGAAACAGCACCGCGTCGAGCTTGTGCTGGTTCATGTAGGCGTCCATGCCGCGCGTCCTGGCGGACAGCAGGTCCATGGCCCGAGCCGATTTGTACTCGCGCTCGCTGAGATCGCCTCGGGTATCGTTGGCGGCGAGAAACAGGTCCTGGCCGAAACGCAACGCCTTCTCCGCGTGCGCCGCGTTGAAGGCCACGATATCCGCCATGGTCTTCATGTCCGTATTGGTCGCCCAATCCCTGAGATAAAGGTTGAGATCGCGCTTCAGCTCGTAGAGGAAGACGATCGGCGGCGTCGCCACATTGCCCTTGTGACGGCTCAGCGGATTGCGGTTGAGCACGTTCATGCTCGTGCCCGGCCCGCCGATCCAGCCCGGTGTCGGCATGTTGGCACGCACGATGACGGCGCCGAGATCCTCCAGCACCTTGATCGCATCGGCCATCACCTTGGCCGATCGGGGCGGCAGCTTGCCGTAATAGCGATCGTTCAGCGGATCGTCCGCGTCGCTCGGCACGCCGATGCGCGCGCCCTTCATCGCGTCGTTCGCAAGATCTGCAGTGTAGTCGGCCGGCCGCCGCTGCCGCTCGGTCGCGGGGTCGAGTGGGTCCTTCGCCGCCAGCACGTTGAGCAGCATCGCCGCATCGCGCACGGTGCGCGTCATCGGTCCGGCGGTGTCCTGGCTGTGCGAGATCGGCACGATGCCGGCACAGCTGACCAGCCCGACGGTCGGCTTCACGGTGACGAGGCCGTTCATGCTGGCGGGATACAGCAGCGAGCCCGAGGTCTCGGTTCCGATCGACGCCGCGCACAGGCCGGCCGCCACGGCGACCGCCGAGCCCGCGCTCGATCCGCCCGGCAACACGATCGGAATGCCGCGGTCGTCCACCAACTCCGGTGCGAATGGATTCTTCACCTGCCCGCCCAGCGAGGAATAGCCCGCCGGCATGTCGGCCGCGAGGATGTTGGCAAACTCGGTCAGGTTTGCCTTGCCCAGGATCACCGCGCCGGCCTTGCGCAGCAATTTGACGACCGTGGCGTCTCTCCTGGCGCTAGCGCCCTCCAGCGCCAGCGAGCCCGCCGTGGTCGGCTGCTTGTCGGAGGTCGCGATGTTGTCCTTCACCAGGATCGGGATGCCGGCCAGCGGCCGTTTGGCCGACGGCTTTGTCTCGTCGAGCTTGCCCGCGATCGACAGCGCATCGGGATTGAGCGTACGCACGGAGTTGAGCGCGGGGCCATTGAAATCATAGGCTTCGATGCGCGCGAGGTAAGCCTTGGTCAGCGCCGTGGCAGTCACTTGCCCGCTGGCCAGCGCCTGAGCGATCTCGCCCATGGATGCATTGTCGAGCTTCAGATTGGCCGGTGCCCCGGCGCCGACGACAGTCGCGGCGATGCGAGTATCGCGACGGGATGGCTTCTTCATGGCGTGCCTCGCCTGACGGCGCGTCCCGAACCATGAGGCCGCGATGATGCTATATTGCCAGTGTTTTGCCCGACGGGTCAACGACACCGCCGGCCCGCGCAAGCCGCCGAGCGGATCGCGCAAGCCATTGAAATCACTAACTCCGCCTACTGTGCATGGGGTTGTTTTTCGTGTTTTTGTTTGGACCCTCAAAAAATGGCCTCGCTCCGATGGAGAGAGGCCATTGTCGAAGCGACACGATCAACTGGATCGAGCGGCCCCTATTCCCAGGACCAGGTCGAAAAGTCGTTCTCGTATTGCGGGACGTCCTTCCAGACGCCTTTCAGCTTCTTGTTGGTGATGGTGATCAGCTGCGGCTGGTAGAGGAAGCCGGCGACCGCGTCGGTGGCCAGCATGCGCTGGGCATCGCCGAGCAGCTTGGCGCGGCCAGCCTCGTCGGGCGTCGCCACGATCTGCTTGTAGAGCGCGTTGAAGGCCGCGTTGTTGTAGCCGAGGTAGTAGTCCGGCTCGGTGATCTTGACGAGGTCGATCGGCTCGACATGGCTGACGATGGTGAGGTCGAAATTGTGCGGGCCGTTGCCGGCGAACACCTGCGACAGCCACTGCGCCCATTCGACGTTCTCGATCTTGGCGATGATGCCGACCTTGGCGAGCTGGGCCGCCAGGATCTCGCCGCCCTGCCGCGCATAGGACGGCGGCGGCAGCTTCAGCGACAGTTCGAGCGGCGTGGTGACGCCGGCCTCCGCGAGAAGCTTCTTGGCCTTCTCGGGGTCGTAGGGATTGATGCCTGTCGTGTCGACATAGCCCAGCGCGCCGGGCACGTAGAAGCTGCCGATCGGCGTGCCGAAACCATCAGCCGCGCCGTCGATCATCGCCTTGCGGTCGATCGCGGCGAGGATGGCGCGGCGCACGCGGACGTCGTCGAGCGGCTTCTTGCGCTCGTTGATGCCGACGATGGTCTTGGCGCGGGAGCCGCCGACCATGACGTTGAAGCGCGGATCGGCCTTGAACTGGCCGATGGCGCGCGCCGCCGCAACGCGCGGGAACGCGTCGACATCCCCCGAGAGCAGCGCCGCAATCTGCGCCGCGGGATCGGAGATGAAGCGGATCGTCACCTTCGACAGCTTGATGGCGCTCGCGTTGCGATAGTCGGCCCACTTGTTCAAGGTGATCGAGGAGCCCTTGGCCCAAGCCCCAAGCTGATAGGGTCCTGTGCCGACCGGCTGCGTGCCGTTAGTGCCGGCGCTCTTTGGCTCGACGATCGAGCCGCTCGCCTGCCCGAGCAGGAAAGGCAGGTTCGGCTCGGAATATTTCACCGAGATCACGACCGTATCGGCGTCGGGCGCGTCGACCTTCTCGAACGCCTGGAACAGGCTCTTGTCCTTGTTGGTGCTGGTGGCGATCGCGTTGCGCTCGAACGAGAACTTCACGGCGGCAGAATCGAACTTCTCGCCGTTCTGGAATTTGACGCCCTTGCGCAGCTTGAACGTATAGGTCTTCAGGTCGGGCGACGCGGTCCAGCTCTCCGCCAGCAAGGGCGAGACCGAGCCGTCCTCGTTGATCTTGGTCAGCGTCTCATAGATGTTGTAGAGCGTGACTTCGGCGATCGCAGCCGCGGCCGCGATGGTGGGATCGAGCCCCGGCGGCTCCAGCGCCATCGCCATCACGACGCTGTCCTTCTTGCTCTGCGCCAGCACCGGCAGCGGTGCCGCGGCCAGCGCGGCGGCAAATGCGACGATCGATAGTTTCCTGAACATGCGTAACTCCCCGGCCTCTCTCTTCGTAAGCCTACGCCAATTCCGTCCACGACACTAACCTTCCATGGACGCCTGCGGCAACGCCATCACGGCCTCCGCCTTGTGACAGGCTGCGAGATGGCCCTCGCCCACATTGCGTAGCAAGGGCGGAACCTCGCGGCAATGCTGGTCGGCGAGCGGACAGCGCGCGACATAAGGACACCCGCTCGCAACAGCCGATTGCGAGGCGATCGCCTGGGCCCCGCGTCGCCGCCGGCCGCCACCGGCGCGCACCCGTGGCACGGCATCCAGCAGCGCCCGCGTATAGGGATGGGCGCACCGCTCGAACAAATCCTCCGGCCGGCCCTGTTCGACGATCCGGCCGAGATACATCACCGCGACCTCGTCGCAGAGATAGTCGACCACGGCGAGGTCATGGCTGATCAGGATGTAGCTGAGGCCGAACTGCTCCTGCAGGTCCTGCATCAGGTTCAGCACCTGCGCCTGCACGGAGACGTCGAGTGCGGAGACCGGCTCGTCGGCGACGATCAGCTTCGGCTGCGTGATCAGCGCGCGTGCGATCGCGATGCGCTGGCGCTGTCCACCCGAGAATTCGTGCGGATATTTGTCCATGTCGGCATCACGCAAGCCGACCTGACGCAGCACCGCGGCGACGCGGTCGCGAAAGGCTGCGCGGTCGGCATCGTCCAGCACGGTAAGCGGCTCGGCCACGATACGCGCGATGGTCTGGCGCGGATCGAGCGATCCGTAGGGGTCCTGGAACACCATCTGAAAATCCCGACGGGCGCGGCGCAGCTCGTCGGCCGAGATGCGATTGAGATCGCGCCCGAGCAGCGCAACCTGCCCCGACGTCGGTCGCTCCAGCGCCATCACCACCCGCGCAAAGGTCGACTTGCCCGAACCGGACTCGCCGACAATGCCGAGGCTCTTGCCCGCGGCCACCTGTACGCTGACGCCGTTGAGTGCGCGGACCTGCCCTGGCGGGCGGAACAGGCTTTCGCGCGGTAGCGCGTAGCGCTGCTCGAGATCCTTCACGTCAAGAAGCGGCGCCGCCGTCATACGGGCGCCCCGACATTCGCGGCCATCGAGACATCGGTACGCAGGCAGCGCACGCCATGGCCGGCGCCGACTTCGACCATTGGCGGCAGCACCGCGCGGCATTGATCAATCACAAGCGGACATCGTTCGGAGAAAGTGCAGCCGGCCGGCAGATCGGCAAGCTCCGGCACCGTGCCCGAGATAGTCGTCAGCCGCGTCCCCTTGCGCGCGCCGAGCTTCGGCCGAGCGCGGAACAGGCCCTGCGTATAGGGATGGCCCATGCGGCGGAACACTTCGTCGGTCGGACCGCTCTCGACCACCGTGCCGCCGTACATCACCATCATGCGCTGCACGTTCTCGGCGATGACGCCGAGATCGTGCGAGATCAGGATCATCGACATGCCCCGCTCCTCGACGAGGTCGGCGATGAGGTCGAGGATCTGACCCTGGATGGTGACGTCGAGCGCGGTGGTTGGCTCGTCCGCTATCAGAAGGTCTGGCTCGCAAGCTAGCGCCATGGCGATGGTGACACGCTGGCGCTGGCCGCCGGAAAACTGGTGCGGATAGGCATCGATGCGCCTGGCCGGATCGGGCAGTCCGACCCGGTCGAGCAAGGCGATCGCCTCCCGCCGCGCCTGCGACGCCGAATATTTCCTGTGACGCCGCAGCGGCTCGGCGACCTGATGACCGATCGTGTGCATCGGATTGAGCGCGGTCATCGGCTCCTGGAAGATCATGCTGATCCGGTTGCCGCGCAGCTTGCAATAATCCGCATCGGGCAAACCGGCGAGTTCGCCGCCGTCAAGCTTGATGCTGCCGGTGACGACCGCGCTCTCAGGCAACAACCCCATCAGCGACAGCGCCGTGACCGACTTGCCGCAACCGGATTCACCGACGAGACCGAGCGTCTCGCCGCGCTTCAGCGCAAAGCTGACGCCGCGCACCGCCGGTGCCGGCCCGCGACTGGTGTTGAGGCGGACGCCGAGATTGTCGACGGCGATCAGTGGTGCGGTGGAACGCTCGCCCATCGTCACCGCTCCCGCGCCAGCCTGGGATCAAGCAGATCGCGCAGGCCATCCCCGAGCAGATTGAGGCCGAGGACCGCGATGGCGATCGCAGCGCCGGGATAGACCGCGAGCATCGGCGACTGGAACAGCAGCGTCTGCGCGTCGTTCAGCATCCGCCCCCAGGACGGTTGCGGCGGCTGCGTGCCGAGGCCGAGATAGGACAGCGCGGCTTCGGCAAGGATGGCGAGCGCAAACTGGATGGTGACCTGCACGATCAGGATCGACAGAATGTTGGGCAGCACGTGCTCGATGGTGATGCGGAATTTGCCCTTCCCCGAGGCCCGCGCGGCCAGAACGAATTCACGCGCCCAGATCGCATTCGCGGAGCCGCGCGTCAGCCGGGTCAGCGTCGGGATCTGAAAAATGCCGATCGCGACGATCGACGTCACCATGCCCGGCCCCACGACCGCGGCCAGCATGATGGCGGAGAGCACGGCGGGAAAGGCGAAGGCAAAATCGGAGAACCGCATGATGATCTCTTCGGTCCAGCCGCGTCTCGCCGCCGCGATCAGGCCGAGGCAGACGCCGCAGGTGAGACCGATGCTCACGGCGATGACGCCGACCAAAATGGTCGCGCGCGCGCCCGCGAGCAGCAGCGAGACGATGTCGCGGCCGAAGGAATCGGTGCCGAGCCAGTGCGCCGCCGATGGTGGCCGGAGTTTCGAGGCGATGTCGATCTCGTAGGGCGAATACGGCGTCCACACCAGCGACAGCAGTGCCGCGGCAAGCACGACGAGGCTGAGCGCACCGCCCAGCACAAAGCTGCGATGGCGCAGCGCGCGGGCCCAGAAGGTCCGGGCCGGCAACCGGCGCACCACGACCGGCGCATCAACCGAACTGGTCAGGGGCGCGCTCACAAATCGTGGACCTTGATGCGGGGATCGATGAAGGCATAGAGCACGTCGACCACGAAATTGACGATGACCACCATGGCGGCCAGCAACATCACGCAGTTGCGCACCACGATGAGGTCGCGATTGGCGATCGACTGGAAGATCAGGCGGCCGAGCCCCGGCAGGTAGAACACGTTCTCGATCACGATGGTGCCGGCCAGTAGATTGGCGAATTGCAGTCCCATCACCGTCATCACGGGGATCATGGCGTTGCGCAGCACGTGGCTCCACAACACCTCGCGCTTGCCGAGCCCCTTTGCGCGCGCAGTGCGGACGAAGTCTTCGCGCAGCACGTCCAGCACCGCCGAGCGCGTGACGCGCGCGAGGATCGCAGCCTGCACCACCGCGAGCGAGACCGCCGGCAGCAGCAGCGATTTGATCCCCAGCCAGATGCCGTCCTCCCAGCCGGGAAAACCGCCCGCGGACAACCATTGCAGCCGCACCGAAAACAGCAGCACCAGGAGAATCGCGAACCAGAAATTCGGCAGCGCGATGCCGATTTGCGTCAGCGACATCACGCCGACATCGCCGAGCTTGTTGTGATTGGCGGCGGTGTAGATGCCGGCCGAGAGCGCCAGCACAACCGTGATCAACATGGACATGATCGCAAGCGGAATGGTCAGCACCAGCCGTTCCGCAATCAGGCTCCCAACCGGCGTGCCATAAACATAGCTGTTGCCGAGATCGCTGACGAGCAGTCCCTTGATCCACTGCAAATAGCGAACCGCCAGCGGCTGGTCGAGCCCGAGCTTGACCGTGAGCGCGCGGACCGCATCCGCCGACGCGTCGGCGCCCATCAGCATCTGCGCGGCATTGCCCGGAAGCGCGTCCAGCACCAGAAAAATGATCACAGATGCGCCGACCAGCGTCGCCAGCAAGGTCAGGACACGTCGGAGGACAAAAACGCTCATGCGCGATTAGATTCAGGGCTCATCCGCGGCACGATCAACATTCCGGGGGCCGGACGCAAGCCCTTTGCAGCGCGCGCATCCGTTCAGCCGGGCCAGCGGGACAACAGATCGTGCGAAGCCTCGAACAGCGCGCTGGCGCGCAGCAATTCGGCGTCGGCACGGAAGCGTCCGACGAGCTGAAGTCCGATCGGCAGGCCGTCGCTGCCGAATCCGCAGGGCAGACTGATCGCGGGGTGCCCGGTCATGTTGAACGGCATGGTCCAGGGGAACCAGTGCGGCCGGACGCTGTCGAAATGTGCCCCGTCGATCTCGATGGTGCCGAACAGGTCCTGATCGATCGGCAGCGCAGTGCGGGTGATGGTCGGCATCGCCAGGAGATGCCCGCGCGCAAGCAAGGATTGCACGCGACGAAACAGCGCGGTGCGCGCGAACATCGCCTCCTGATAAGCAACGCCGCTGACATTGGTCGCGAGCGCAACCTGCTCGACGAAGGCTTCACTAAGAACGTCGCCATGCTCGGCGACCAGTTTGGCGAAGCGCGTGCGCCAGACGGTGTGATTGATCGCGCGCCAGATCGGCTCGACGTCAAACCCGTCGCCGGAAAACTCCTCAAGCTCGGCACCGAGGCTTGCCAGCCGATCGAGGCTCGCCTTGAAGCTGGCTGCGACATCGGCGGATACCGGCCGTCCGGGCGGCGAAGCGCAGAACAGGATCTTCTGTCCGCGCAGATCGCCCCGCGGCGCGGCGGTGCCGATGAAGTCGGGCACGGGGACACCGATCGACCAGGGATCGCACGCGTCTTCGCCGGCCATGGCCTGCATCATCAGGGTGGTGTCGGCGACATCACGGGTCATCGGCGTGACATAGGTCTGGTTGCCGAACGCATCGAGTGCCTGGCTGTGTGCGATCACGCCGTTGCTCTGCTTCAGCCCGACCACCCCGTTGCAGGCGGCCGGAATCCGCGTCGAGCCGCCGCCGTCGGTCGCGATCGCCAGCGGTGCGATGCCGCTTGCAACGGCCACCGCCGCACCGCCGCTAGAGCCGCCGGAAGAGCGCTCCGCGCTCCAGGCGTTGCGGGTACGGCCGAACAGCGGCGAGTCGGTCAGGCATTTGCTGCCGAACTCGGGCGTCGTGGTCTTGCCGATCAGGATCGCGCCTGCCGCGCGCAGCCTGGCGACAGCGACGGCGTCCTCGGTCGGCACATTGTCCCTGTACGGAACGGCGCCGAACGTGGTCTTCACGCCGCGTGTGTTGACGATGTCCTTCACCGTGACGGGAATGCCGTGCAATAGGCCCAGAGGCTCGCCCGCCATCACCCTGCGCTCGGCGTCGCGCGCCTCGTCCATCGCCTCCTCACCGCAGAGCGTGATGAAGCAGTTCAGCTCGGGCTGGAGCGCCTCCGCGCGCGCGAGCACGGCCCGCGTGACCTCGACCGGGGAGATCTTCTTGCGGTGGATCTGCTCGCGCAGCTCGACGGCGGAGAGGAAACAGAGATCAGTGCTCATAAATTGACATGCTCGCGTCAGGACGCGCGGACCTTGCCAGCGCGCACCTCACCTGTCCATTTCGGCTGGCGCATGGCCGCAGTCCGCCGGGACATCTCGGAGGATACCTGTCTCGGAGGATGTCTGGGCGCTCTGCTACCAGTTCCAGCTGACCTCGTGGCTCCAGGGCGGATCGGCGCCCGGACGGGTGCAGGTGATGCCGGCGCATTCGACGGCAAAAGTCAGCGCGCGGCGGAGTTCGTCGGCGCCTATGTCCTTCAGTTGCTGCCGGGCGAGCCGCCCCTGCTTGTGCAGGGCAAACACCAAAGCGGCCTGAAAACTGTCGCCAGCGCCGACGGTATCGCCAACCACGACCGTCGGCGCGGGGACTTCGACCTGCCCTGCCCTGGCGTGCCACGCGAGCGCACCGTCGCTGCCGCGGGTGATGACGACGAGGCTGGTGCCCTGCCCGAGCAACGCGCTGGCGCGTTGGCCGTAAGGCTCGGCTCCAAAGAGATAGGCGAAGTCGACGTCCGACATCTTGACGAGATCGGCGCCCTCGGCGAACTCGGCCATGCGCGCGAGATAGGCCGGCTTGTCCTTGACCAGATTGGGGCGGCAATTCGGGTCGAAGCAGATCGTCGACGATGCGCGCGCGTCTGCGATCAGGGCTTTCGTCTCGGCGGCGCCTTGATCATCGACCAACGTGGTCGAGCCGACATGCACGGCCTCGATGTTCGCGAACGGGATAACCCCGAGCTGGTACACCCAACTCCTTGTCGCGCTGCCGGCGTCATAAAAGGCGTATTGCGCCTCGCCCGCGACCATGCGGACGAAGGCAAGCGTGGTCTGGTGATTGCTGCGCGTCGCACGTCTGAGATCGACGTTCGATGCCGCGGCGTGATCGGCAATCATCTGCCCGAACACGTCGGTCGAGATGCCGCCGACGAAACCAGTCGGCGCACCCAGCCGCGCGAGACCGATCGCCACGTTCAGGCAGGAGCCGCCCACCGCCGGCATCACCGCTTCGCGTCCCTCCACGCTCCGCGTCGGCACGAAGTCGATCAGCGCATCGCCGCAGGCAATCAGCATCGGCACGGGCTCACCGCCGCTGATTGTACACGTCGATGCAGACCGCCCCGAGCAGCACCAGACCCTTGATGACCTGCTGGTAGTCGATGCCGATGCCGAGGATCGACATGCCGTTGTTCATCACACCCATAATCATCGCGCCGACTACGGCGCCTCCGACGCGCCCGACGCCGCCATAGGCCGAGGCGCCACCGATGAAGCAGGCGGCGATGACGTCGAGCTCGAAGCCCAAACCTGCCTTGGGCGTCGCGGTGTTGAGGCGCGCGGCAAAGACGAGGCCGGCCAGCGCAGCCAGCACGCCCATGTTGACGAAGGTGAGAAACGTCAGCCGCTCGGTCTTGATGCCCGACAGGCTGGCCGCCTTGGCGTTGCCGCCGACAGCGTAGATCTGACGGCCGATCACGGTGCGGCGGGTGACGAAGCCGTAGAGCGCGATCAGCGCACCCATGATCACCAGTACGTTCGGCAGGCCCCGATAGGTCGCGATCAAATAGGTGAAATAGAGCACCGCGCAGGCCAGCAAAATGCTCTTGCCGAGGAAAAACGCGTAAGGCTCGGCCTCGATGCCGTGCGAGAGCTCGCGCGTGCGGCTCCTCGCGCTCGCATAGACCAGCCCCAGCGCCAGCAGAGCCCCAACGAGCATCGAGGTGGGATGCAGCGTGCCGGCCTCGGGCAGCAGCTCCGGAATGAAGCCAGACGACAGTTTCTGGAAGGTCGGCGGGAACGGCCCGAGCGACTGGCCCTGCAACACCGCCAGCGCCAGGCCCTTGAACACCAGCATGCCGGCCAGGGTGACGATGAAGGACGGGATCTTGAAATAGGCGACCCAATAGCCCTGCGCCGCGCCGATGGCGGCGCCGACCACGAGGCACGCGATGAAGGCGAGCGTATAGTCGACCTTGTAGGTCACCATGAGCAGGGCGGCCACGGCACCGACGAAGCCTGCGACAGAGCCGACCGACAGATCGATGTGTCCGGTGACGATCACCAGCAGCATGCCCAGCGCCATGATGACGATGTAGCTGTTCTGCAGCACCAGGTTGGTGAGGTTGAGCGGCTGCAGCAGCGTGCCACCGGTCATGACCTGGAAGAACAGCATGATCGCGAGCAGCGACAGCAACATGCCGTAACTGCGCAGATTGTTCTTGATGAAGCTGCCGTGCCGGCGCTCCTCGGGCAGCGTAACCGTCTTGTCGGTCATGGCTGCGATCCTCCTATCTCTGCGGCCTCAGGCGCGCTGTTTCCGTTGCTTCGTTCATTGCGCATGATGGCGCGCATGATCTTTTCCTGCGTCGCCTCCGCACCCTTGAATTCCCCGACGAAAGCACCGTCGTTCATGACGCAAATGCGGTCGCAGACGCCGAGCAGCTCGAGCATCTCCGAGGAGATCACCACCACACCGCGGCCGGCCTCAGCAAGCTCGTTGATGATACCGTAAATCTCGTATTTGGCACCGACGTCGATGCCCCGCGTCGGCTCGTCCAGGATCAGGACCTTGGGATCGGTCATCAGCCATTTCGACAGCACAACCTTCTGCTGGTTGCCGCCGGAGAGCTGGCCGGTCTCCTGGTAGACGTCGGAGCAGCGGATCCGCATCCGGTTCCGATAGTCGCTCGCAACCTTCAGCTCAGCGATGTCGTCGATCACCCTGCCAGGCGCGACCTGGTCGAGGCTTGCGAGCGTGATGTTCTTGCGGACGTCGTCGGCGAGGATCAGCCCGAGTTGCTTGCGGTCCTCGGTGACATAGGCAAGGCCGGCGTCGATCGCGGCGGCCACGTTCGGCAGCGCGATCTCATGGCCTTCGAGCCAGATACGACCGCTGATGTTGGTGCCCCAGGAACGGCCGAACAGGCTCATGGCAAATTCGGTGCGGCCTGCGCCCATCAAGCCCGCGATCCCCACGACCTCACCGCGCTTGACGCTGAAATTGACGGCCTTGATCACCTGCCGTTCGGGATGAATGGGGTGATAGACCGACCAGTTCGCGACCTCGAGCACGCATTCGCCGATGGTCGCGCTACGCTCTGGAAAGCGATGGGCGAGATCGCGGTTGACCATGCTCCGGATGATGCGGTCTTCCTGGATCGGCTCGGCATGGCAGTCGATGCTGTCGACGGTGCGGCCGTCGCGCAGCACCGTGATGTGGTCAGCGACGCGGGCGACCTCATTGAGCTTGTGCGAGATCAGGATCGAGCCGATGCCCTGTTTGCGGAATGCCATGAGGCGTTCCAGCAGCGCGGCGCTGTCGGCCTCGTTGAGGCTCGCGGTCGGCTCGTCCAGGATCAGCATCCGCACCCGCTTGGAGAGGGCTTTCGCGATCTCGACCAGTTGCTGCTTGCCGACACCGAGATCGGTGATCAGCGTATCCGGCGATTCCTTCAGGCCGACTTGGGCCAGAAGATCGCGGGTGCGCCGGTAGACCTCATCGCGATCGATCACGCCGAATTTCGACGGCGGATGCGACAGGAAAATGTTCTCCGCGATCGACATCAGCGGGATCAGCGCAAGTTCCTGGTGGATGATGATGATGCCGAGCGCCTCGGAATCGTTGATGTCTCTGAAGCGGCGTTCCTCGCCATCAAAGACGATGGTACCCTCGTAGCTGCCATGGGGGTAGACGCCGCTGAGCACCTTCATCAGCGTGGACTTGCCCGCGCCGTTCTCGCCGACGAGGGCGTGGATCTGTCCGGCCTCGACAGAGAAATTGACATCGCGCAACGCCTGCACGCCTGAAAAGCTTTTGCTGACGTTTCGCATCTCCAGCATGGCGGTCATTGGATCATGTCCTCAAATCGATCGGATGTTGGCGCTACATCCCCATCATCATTGCGATCGCAGCGAAGCAATCCAGACTCTCTCCGCGGCGGCAGACTGGATTGCTTCGCTGCGCTCGCAAAGACGGAGTGCATAGCAACCACCGGCGGCAGGAATGAGCTCATCACCTTGCCCCTCTCCCCGCAAGCGGAGAGAGGGGACGAGCAAGCCTTACTGGAACTGCGACTTCTTGTAATAGCCGCTGTCGACCAGGACCTTCTCCCAATTGTCCTTGTAGACCACGACCGGCTTGAGCAGATAGGACGGGACGGTCTTGACGCCGTTCTCGTAGGTCTTGGTGTCGTTCACCGTGACCTGCTTGCCGGCAAGCGCCGCATCGACCATGTCGGCGGTCACCTTGGCGAGGTCGCGGGTGTCCTTGAAGATGGTCGAGTACTGATCGCCACGCAGCATCGCCTTGATCGAGGGTACCTCGGCGTCCTGCCCGGAGATGATCGGCATCGGTTGATCGGCGCTGCCATATCCGACGCCCTTCAGCGAAGAGATGATGCCGATGGAAATGCCGTCATAGGGCGACAGTACGGCATTCAGTTTCTTCTTGCCGTAATAGGCGCTGAGCAGATTGTCCATGCGAGCCTGCGCGGTGGCGCCGTCCCAGCGCAAGGTCGCAACCTTGTCCATGCCCATCTGGCCCGAGGCGACGACAAGCTTACCGCTGTCGATGTAGGGCTTCAGCACGCTCATCGCGCCGTTGTAGAAGAAATAGGCGTTATTGTCGTCGGGCGAGCCGCCGAACAGCTCGATGTTGAACGGGCCCTTGCCGTCCTTCAGACCGAGCCCCCGCTCGATCGATTGCGCCTGCAGCACGCCGACCTGGAAATTGTCGAAGGTGGCGTAATAGTCGACGTTCGGCGTGCCGCGGATCAGGCGGTCATAGGCGATGATGGTAATGCCTTTTGCCTTCGCTTGCTTGAGCACGTCGGACAGCGTGGTGCCGTCGATCGCGGCAATCACCAGCGCCTTGGCGCCCTTGGTCACCATGTTCTCGACCTGCGAGAGCTGGTTCGGGATGTCGTCCTCGGCATACTGCAAATCGGTGTTGTAGCCGCGCTCCTTGAGCACCTTGACCATGTTGTTGCCGTCGTCGATCCAGCGCGCCGACGACTTTGTCGGCATGGCGATGCCGACGGTCGCCTTGTCCTGGGCAGACGCAGTCGTGCTTGCCGCCATCATCGCGGCGCCGGCCAATGCCAGCGCGAGGAATGTCGTCTTGAGTTTCAGCATGGTTCACTCCCTTGGGTGTCAGACTGTTTCTTGGTTTCATCGCAAACGTCGGTCGTGGGCAGGGTCAGGTCTCCTATGCGAGCATCACGTCGGGCTCCGCGCGACCTCGCGCGGATGCCTCCAATAGAAAAGTGCAGCCGGCTTGCGGATCGTCGGCGCGCGCTGCGGCGTCCATGTCCTGCCAGGCCGAGGTGACGAGCAGGCGCGACAGATCGGGACCGACGAAGGCCGGGCAGCTCGCCTGCTTCGCCGGCACACTGAGTGAGCGCAGGCGCTCGCCTTGCGGCGAATAGACATCGATACGGCTCGCGCCCCAGCAGGCGTTCCATATCTGGCCATCGGCGTCGCACACCGAGCCGTCGAGACCGCCGATGCCGCTGTGGCGCAGCAGCACCTCGGGCTCGCCGCGCGGGAGGCCCGTCGCGGGATTGAGCGGCACGGAATAAAGCACCGCAAGCGCGGTGTCGGTGAAATAGCCGATAGCTCCGTCAGGCGAAAAGCAGATGGAATTGGGAATGCTGATACCGGGAAACAGCGTAGAGATTTTGCCGCGATGGAACGCGTAGATCGCACCTGCACCCCGCTCGGCGTTCCTGCCCATGGTCCCGATCCAGAACGTGCCGGACTGATGCACGCGGCAATCATTGGAGCGGGTTGTGGGATTGTCCGCTTCGAGCGGACAGAACAGCGTCATCGCGCCATCGTCTATGTTGCGAATGTAGAGACCGTCCTCCGCGACAATCAGCTGCCGTTCGGCATCGATACGCCCGAGCGCGCTCGCCATCCGGCCGAGTGGGTGGACGCGAATGCTGCCATTGCCTAGATGTGCCTCGAACAGACGCCCCTCACGAATGTCGAACCACCATGCGGTATCGGTCGCAACGTCATAGGTTGGCCCTTCGCCGAGATGGCACGGCTCGGCCGAGAGGACGGAGGTCGGCACCTGTTCCATCATGGCGCCCTTGCCCCAAAGCGATAGACGGTGTGATGGCGATAGACCCCGCCGGGATCGAGGCGCGGGCTCGGGAAATCCGGCCGGTTCGGCGCGTTTGGCCAGATGTGCGGCTCCAGGCACATCGCGTCCGACTGCCGGATCAGCTTGCCGCCCTTCCCCGAGATCGTGCCGTCGAGATAGTTGCCGGAATAGACCTGAAGGCCGGGCTGATCGGTGAAGAGCTCCATGATGCGCCCCGAGCGCGGCGCCTCCAGCCGCGCCGCGAATGCGAGCTTGCCGTCGCGCCCGAGACAATAGGTGTGGTCGTAACCCTTGCCGTGACGCAATTGCTGATCGCTCTCGCGGATACGCTCGCCGACGGGGCGCGGATCGCGAAAATCGAACGGCGTGCCGGCGACCGCGCGCGGCGGCTCCGGCAGCGGGATCGCGGTGGGGTCAATGGCGAGGAAATGATCGGCGGCAACTGTAAGCTTGTGGTCGAGAATGGAGGTGCCTGAGGTCGCGCCTTCCAGATTGAAGAAACTGTGATTGGTCAGGTTAACGATGGTCGGTCGATCCGTTCGCGCCTCCATGGTCAGCGACAGCTCCGTCGGGCCAGTAACGCGATAGGTCAGGCTGACATCGAGCTTGCCGGGATAATTCTCCTCGCCGTGCGGACTGACATAGGTCAGCGTCACCGCCGGCTCCGCGCCGTCGTCGATCTCGACAATCTCCCAAAGCTTGCGGTCAAAACCGTCCAGCCCGCCATGCAGCGCATTCGGGCCGTTGTTGACGGGAAGCTGAAACGTCTCACCGTCAAGCGAGAACTGTCCCTCGGCGATACGGTTAGCGTAGCGGCCTACGGTAGCGCCCAGAAACTTTCGTTCGGCGAGATAACCGGCAAATGCATCATGGCCGAGCACAACGTCGTCGCAGCTTCCTTTGGCGTCCGGCGCGATCAGGGCCTGCAAGACCGCGCCATGGGTGATGATGCGGGCTTCGAAGCCGCCCTCCCCGCGCAGCGTGATGCGCTCGACATTGCGGCCATCCGGCAGCGTTCCGAAGACGTCATCTTCTATTCTTGCACCAGCCATGGTCAGTCCACAAAAGGTTCGACGATTATGCGCTTGCCGAGCAGGAAGGCATCCGCGACGAGGCGGAGCGGCACCAGGTCGACGTCGCTCGCGCCTGTGACGGAGAGCTCGACGAAACGCCGGTACAACTCACGATATTCCTCATCGGGTGCCTCGGCGACTTCCTTGCCGTCGATCGACATGCGCCGCCCGCCGCCGGACAACGTCATTTGCCCCCGGTCGGTTTCCACGGAGATATCCCAGCTCTGGGGGCCGGTCTGGCGGAAGTCGAATTCAGCGGTGACGGGCAGGCCATCGAGGTCGGCCAGCAACAGCTTCGCGGCAATCGGGGCCTGGCAATTGGCGGGAAAGGCCAGTTCGGCCGCGGTGACGAAGACCGGCTTCGACAGAATACGGGTCAGGATCGAGAGTGCGTTGATGCCGGGATCGAACACGCCGAGACCGCCAGGCTCCCAGATCCAGGCCTGCCCGGGATGCCAGACGCGGACGTCCTCTTTCCAGTTGATGTGCACGGACAGAATGCGACGCGTGGCGAGCCACTCACGCGCCGGCTCGACCGCCGGCGCATAGCGCGAATGCCAGGTCGCAAACAATGTCCGCTTTAGCCCCGCCGCCATCGCGATCAGGGGATCGAGCTCGGCGACGCCGATGCCGGGTGGCTTCTCCAGCATGACATGCTTTCCGGCGGCGAGCGCGGCCACGGCCTGGCCGCGCCGCACCTGCGGCGGCGTGCAGAGCGAGACGGCGTCAATCGCCGGCCCCTTCTCCAGCAAGTCCTCGATGGTCGCAAAGTGCGGCAGGTCCGGCAGCGAGGCGTTGCGGCTCGCCACAGCGACAAGCGTCGCGCCCGGTGTCGCGGCGATCGCGCCCACGTGCTGATCGCGCGCGATCTTGCCGAATCCCACGATGGCGATGCGAAGGTCTGTCACGCCGTTTCTCCCGTATCCGCGGAAGGCTGCGCACCGGCCGGGGCCTCGATCACGGCCCCTTCGTGGCGGCGCGTGCCGTTGTGAATCACATGGACCATCGCCTCCGACGCGGCTTCGGCATCGCCGGCCGCGATGGCATCGACGATCTTCTGGTGCCAGAGCAGGACGGTCTCGCGGTCCTCGGCTTCGACTGGTGCGCTGAGCAGGAACGAGGCACGCAGCGCAGCCTCGATGACATGCCCGATCGATCGCATGAACAGATTGCCAGATGCCCGCGCCACCGCGACATGAAGCGCGAGATCGGCATCGGCAAAGCCGACGGAGTCCGACGCTTCAAGTCGCATGCGCTCCATGGCGCGACGAAGCTCGGCGACATCCTCCTCGGACCGCTGCGCCGCCGCGAGCACAGCCGCGCGGGGCTCAACGGCGAGACGGATCTCGGCGAGATCATTCAGGAAGCGCTTGTCGATGCCTGCATCCAGATGCCACGCCAGCACGTCGGCATCGAACATGTTCCAGGCGGCTCGCTCGCGCACGACGGTGCCGACCCGCGCTTTGGTGGTGAGCAGGCTCTTGGCTACGAGAGTCTTCACGCTCTCACGCAACACCGGTCGCGACACACCGAACATCGCGATCATCTCGGCGTCGCCCGGCAGCCGCGTTCCCTCCGCATAGCGGCCGGCGATGATGTCGACGCCGATCGATCGAGCCACTTCCGCATGGTTGGAATGGGCCCGCCGCGTCGGGATGACGACGATGCGCGATGTCATGAAGCTGCTCCCGCACGCCTGGCGGCAGGCCGGCGCGCAAGCGCGACCAGCCCCTTCTGCAGGGCGATGAAGGCGAACAGCAGCACACCGGTCGCGATCTTGGTCCACCAGCTGGACAGCGTCCCGTCGAAATTGATGTAGGTCTGGATCAGCCCCTGGATCAGCACGCCAAGGAATGTGCCGATCACCGATCCTTGCCCGCCCGTGAGCAGCGTGCCGCCGATCACGACCGCGGCGATGGTGTCGAGCTCGACACCGACCGCGGAGAGCGAATAGCCCGCGCTGGTGTAGAAGGAGAAGACGATGCCTGCGACCCCTGCGAGCAGGCTCGACAGCATGTAGATCTTCACCGTCATCGTGCCGACGGCGACGCCCATAAGACCTGCGGTGGTGCGGCTGCCGCCGAGTGCATAGACGTTGGCGCCGAACCTGGTAAGCCGCAGCAGCAAGGCGCCACCGATCACGATGACCAGCATGATGATGGCAATCGCCGTAAGCCGCCCGCCGCCGGGCACGCGCAGTGCGAAGTCCGACACGGTGGAATAGACCGGTGCGGTGATCGGCACCGATTCCGTCGAGAGCAGGAAGCTTGCGCCGCGCGCCAGGAACATGCCGGCGAGTGTTACGATGAAAGGCGGCAGATCGAAGACATGGATGATGGCGCCCATCGCCGCCCCGAAAGCGGCCGACAGCGCGAGGATGGCGACGAAGGCGACGAGAGGCGGCATGCCCCAGCGCTCGATTGCCAGCGCCACGAAGACGGTAGTGAAGCCGATCACCGAGCCGACCGAAAGGTCGATCCCCCCGGAGATGATCACAAAGGTCATCCCTGTCGCGACGATGCCGAGGAAGGCGTTGTCAGTGAGCAGATTGCCGACCACGCGGGTGGAGGCGATATTGGGAAATTGCACGGCACAGAGCGCAAAGCCCGCAACCAGCACGATCGCCGTGATCAGGACAGGCGGCAGGCCCTTCATGCTTTCGTCCTCCGCAGCCGCATGGCCATACCGGCAAGGCCTGAGAATTTCGGCGATTGCAGGAGCAACACCGCGAGCACCACCCCCGCCTTGACCAGCAAGTTGAATTCCGGCGGGTAGCCTGACAGCAAGATTCCAGTGTTCATGGTCTGGATGATCAGCGCCCCCAACACCGCGAGCACAAGACTGAAACGGCCGCCGAACAGCGAGGTGCCGCCGATCACCACCGCGAGAATCGCGTCGAGTTCGAGCCACAAGCCTGCATTGTTGGCATCGGCGCCCATGATGTCCGCGGCCGCGATCACGCCCGCAAGAGCGGCACAGACGCCGCACCAGACATAGACCGCCAGGATCATGGCGCGCGTGCCGACGCCGGCAAGCTCGCTCGCCCGCGCATTGCCGCCGGTCGCCTCGATCAGGAGCCCGAGCGCGGAGCCGCGCACCACCGTGCCGGTGACGATCAGCATGCCGATCGCAATTGCGACCGGCACCGGCAGGCCGAGGATAGAGCCATTGCCGAGCCAAACCAGGTCGGGCGAGGAGAAAGTCACGATCCGCCCCTCGGTGATGAGCTGGGCGATGCCGCGGCCAGCGACCATCAGGATCAGCGTCGCGACGATCGGCTGCATGCCGAGCACGGCGACGAGAAACCCGTTCCACAATCCACAGAGCAGGCCCACGCCGAGCGCGGCCGCCAGCACGATCGGAAGCCCGTGGCTGTCGGCGAGGCTCGCCGCGATCGCACCAGAGATGGCCATGATGGCACCGACGGAGAGGTCGATGCCGCGCGTTGCGATCACCAGCACCATGCCGAGCGCAAGCAGCGCCACCGGCGTGCCGCGGTTGAGCACGTCTATCAGGCTGCCGAACAGGCGCCCGTCCTGGAGGCGCAGATCGAAGAACTGCGGCGACACGACGCGGTCGACCGCCAGGATCACGATCAATGCAAGGATCTGGGCAAGCCCGCGGCGCGGCAACAGCGCTGTCATGCCCGCCCCTCACGTGCTGCTGCACCGCCGTCGGCCGCAATAGCCGCGAGAATGCTGGTAACGTCAATCGCTTCGCCCGCGAGTTCCTCGACATGGGCGCGATCACGCAGCACCACGACCCGATCCGAATAGGTCACGATCTCGTCCAGCTCGGACGAAATCACGAGCAGCGCCAATCCGTCGTCGCAGAGCTCGCGGATCAGGCGGATGATCTCGGCATGCGCGCCGACGTCGATGCCGCGGGTCGGCTCGTCCAGCACCAGTAGCCGCGGCGATGTCGCGAGCCATCGCGCAAGCAACACCTTCTGCTGGTTGCCGCCGGAAAGGAGGCCCACGGGGCGCTCGGGATCGGGCGGGCGGATATCGAGCATCTTGACGTAACGCCCCGCAATCTCGTCCTGCTCGCGGCGCGACAGCGGACGATGCAGGCCGCGCTTGGCCTGCAGCGCCAGCACGATGTTCTCCCGGACACTGAGCTCGGCGACGATACCTTCGGTCTTGCGCTCCTCCGGGCAATAGCCAAAACCGTGGCGCACGCCGTCGCGCGGCGATTGAAGCCGCACGGGCGTGCCCTCGACCGTCGCCTGCCCGCGATCGGCGCGCTCGGCACCGAACACCAGCCGCGCCGTCTCCGTGCGGCCCGAACCGAGCAAGCCGGCAAGGCCGACGACCTCGCCATGGCGCAGTTCGAGATTGAACGGTGCGACATAGCCGGCCTTGCCGTAGTTCTCAAAGCTCGCGCAGACGTCGCGCGCCTGATGCTCGCGCGTTGCCGCCCGCGCCCTGGTGGTCTCGGCCAGCTCACGGCCGAGCATCATGCGGATCAATTCGAGCCGGGGCAGCGAGGCGGTTTCGCGCTCACCGACCAGGCGGCCGTTGCGCAAGACCGTGATGCGGTCGGAGATCTCATAGACCTGATCGAGGAAGTGGCTGACGAAGACGATGCCGATGCCGCGCCCCGCAAGCTGGCGCATGATGCCGAAGAGGATCTCGACCTCATGACGGTCGAGGCTGGCGGTCGGCTCGTCCAGGATCAGCACGCGGGCGGAAAGATCGACGGCACGCGCGATTGCAGTGACGTGCTGGATGGCCACCGAATAGTTGCCGAGCGGCGCTGAGACGTCGATGTCGAGGCCGAAGTCCGTAAGCAGCGTCTTCGCGCGGCGGCGCATCTCTCCTTCGCGCACAATGCCAAAACGCATCGGCTGCCGGTCGAGGAACAGGTTCTGCGCCACCGACAGGTTCGGCAAAAGGTTGACCTCCTGGTAGACCGTGGCGATGCCGGCCTGAAGCGCGGCCTTGGCCGAACGTGGCGCGACTTCGTCGCCGCCGAGCCGGACAAAGCCGCCATCCCGCGGGAAGACGCCGGTGATGACCTTGATCAGCGTGGACTTGCCTGCCCCGTTTTCGCCGAGCAGCGCATGTATCTCGCCGGCGCGCAGCGTGAAGTCGACCTCCTGCAATGCATGCACCGCGCCGAAGCTCTTGCTGATCCCGCGTACCTCCAGCAGGGAAGCAGCAGGATCGAGGCTGTTCTCCATGGCAAATTCACTCCCACCGGCACCCGCGTGTGATGCGGACACCCAGCCTAGCCGCTCTTACAGCGGCTTCGAAGAGGGGCGCCGGACCACAGGCCGCGATCCGGCGCGGCACCCGCCTCAGTAACCAAGGCCTTTCTTGCTGTCGTAGATCTTCTGCGGATCGTCGGCCGCAGTATAGAGCCTGGATTCGGTCTGGATCCACTTCGGCGGAACGGTGCCCTTGTCCTTGAAAGCCGCGATGGCATCGAGGGCGGGGCCCGCCATATTCGGTGTCAGCTCGACGGTGGCATTGGCTTCGCCGGCGGCCATCGCCTTGAAGATGTCGGGGACCGCATCGATCGAGACGGTCAGGATCTCCTTGCCGGGCTTGAGGCCGGCTTCCTTCATCGCCTGGATCGCGCCGACCATCATGTCGTCATTGTGGGCGTAGACCGCACAGATATTCTTGCCGCCGCCTTCGGCCTTGATGAAGCTCTCCATCACTTCCTTGCCCTTGGCACGGGTGAAGTCGCCGGTCTGGCTACGCACGACTTTCAAGTTAGTGTGCTTGGCAATCGCGGTGTCAAAGCCCTTCTTGCGGTTGGCGGCGACGCTCGCGCCGACCGTGCCCTGCAGTTCGACGATGTTGCAGGCCTTGGCCCCGACGGTCTTGGCCAGCCAGTCGCCGGCGACCTCACCCTCGTGCACGCTGTCGGAGGTGACGGCGGTCAGATACAGTTCCTTGCCGGAAGGATCGATGTCGCGGTCGAGCAGCACGACCGGAATCTTGGCCTCCTTGGCTTCCTTCAACACCGAGTCCCACCCGGTCGAGACAACGGGCGCGAGGAAGATCGCATCAACGTTCTGCGCGATGAAGGAGCGGATCGCCTTGATCTGGTTCTCCTGCTTCTGCTGAGCATCGGCGATCTTGAGATTGACCTTGCGCTTGGCGGCTTCCTGCTTGGAGACGGACGTCTCGGCCGCGCGCCAGCCGGATTCCGATCCGATCTGCGAGAAGCCGATGGTGAGCTCGGCAGCCTTGGCCGGCAGCGCGAGCAGCAACGCGACCGTGGCGCTGGCCGCAAAGAGGGCTTTAGGGGTCATCAGGCGTGTCTCCCAAATGTTTATTTCGGGCGCCGGTCGGTAGCATGGCACCCAAAGGCCGACCTTTGCGGCGGCGGGAGAGACTATTTCACGGAAGATCGGTTCCGTATAGTCATATTATTTGACTATTCGACTGATCGATACGGACGTTCGGGAGGGGTCCGCAGATGACACGCCAAGCGCGATTTTGTTCCGGGAATGCAACGGGAGGATGAAGGAAAATTAGAGGAACGGCTAGCGCCGCCGGTCATGGCCGGACTTATTCCGGCCGCCCACGTCTCGCCATGTGCCACGAACAACGTATGCCCGGGACAAGCCCGGACATGACGACCTTCTGCAATAGGCTTGGGCGGATTGAAAGACGAAGCGAACGCTAGATCAACTTCCGCTGCGCCAGGTTCTTCATCAACGCACCAATGCCAAACGTCCACGGCTCGCACTCGTCGCTGGTGCGCATGCGGTTGACGAGCTTGCCGAGCTGGGGCGCTGAGATCGTGACGATATCGTCGCGCTTGTGGGTGAAGCCCTGCCCCGGCGCATCGCGATCCTTCACGGGCGCGAACATGGTGCCAAGGAACAGCACGAATCCATCAGGATATTGATGCACCTTGCCGATCGTCTGCTCGACGAGATCGGTTGGATCGCGGCTGATCATGCTGATCGAGGAATGGCCGTCGAGGACGAAACCATCCGTGCCCTTCACGTTCAGGCTGATGTCCAGCGTGCGCGCGTCGTCGAGCGAAAAACTGTCGTCGAACAGCCGCAGCAGCGGGCCGATCGCGCAGGACGCGTTGTTGTCCTTGGCCTTCGACAGCAGCAGCGCCGAACGGCCCTCGAAGTCGCGCAGGTTCACGTCGTTGCCGAGCGCACCGCCGACGATCTTGCCGCGGCTCGAGACGAACAGCACCAGCTCCGGCTCCGGATTGTTCCATGTCGACTTCGGATGCAGGCCGGCATCCATGCCGGTGCCAACCGAAGACAAGGTCGGGGCCTTGGTGAAGACCTCGGCGTCGGGGCCGATGCCGACCTCGAGATACTGGCTCCAGGCGTTCTGGTCGATCAGCACCTGTTTCAAATGCATCGCCTGGTCCGAGCCCGGCTTGAGCTTGGACAGATCGTCCCCGATCAGCCGCGTCACCTCTTTGCGGATGGCTTCGGCCGAGGCCGGATTGCCCTTCGCGCGTTCTTCGATGACACGCTCCAACATCGAGATGGCGAAAGTGACGCCGGCGGCCTTCAGAGTCTGGAGATCGACCGGCGCGAGCAGCCACGGCTTTGTCGGGTTGCGGCCGTCGGGCGGCGTGTTGGCAACGATCGCATCGAGATCCCCGATGCGCTCGCCCTTCGTTGCGGCAAGCGCCTTCGCCGGAGCATCCTCTTCGCAAAGCGCGCTGACGGTCGGAAACTTCGCGGTGACGTCGAACACACCGTCGCTGCGCACGGCTGCCACGGCCGGGCCGTTCGCCTGAGGCAGCCAGACACGGCCCACCAATGTTCCCCGCGTGCCGTCCTCGGGGAGAAGATCCTTGGTTGTCAGTGTCGTCATGGCCGCGTCCTCGCTGTTTCCCGGCGAAGACCAATAAACGTCTGGTTCCGGAAGTCCAGAGCGGCAGGACGCCTCGCGGCTACGCCCCTGCCCGCGCTTTTCGCGCTGCGATCTGCTGGAGTGCCCAACGTGCGTTCTTACGGACATCAGGATCGGCGTCGTCTGCGATGACCGCCAGGAATGCTTCCCCGTCGGGATGGGCGATCTCGCCGAGCGCGGCGGCCGCTTCCTTCCGCAAATTGGCCTGGTCGTGGTTGATGCAGTTTCCGATCGGACGTACCGCGCGCTCGATCTTCATTCTGCCGAGGCTGCGGATTGCTTTCAGCCGCACCTGCCAAAATTCGTCAGCGAGCGCACCGACGAGTTGGTCTGCCGCGATCGAACCGTTGACGTTGAGACCCAGCGTTTCCGCCGCCATCTCGCGGACCATCCAGTCGGCGTCCTTCAGCGCGCGCGTGATCGTCTCGGCCGCGGGCTTCATCTGCGAGAAGGCCAGCGCGCTGACGGCGGCGCGGCGCACATGGGCGTCGGGATCGTTGATCAGTGCGGTCAGCGCGGGAATGGATTCTTCCAGCTTGAGGAAGCCGATCACGCCGATCGCCTGCACGCGAACGGCAGCGTCCGTATCCAGAAGCGCTTCCAGCGCCGGCTTCAGCGTATCCCTGCAGCGCAGCTCCTTCAGCGCACGCAGCGCGCCCATGCGGACGAAAGCGTGGGCGTGCTTGACCAGCGGCAGGATGATCTCGGCACAGGCGGGATCCTTGAACTCGGCCATGCTGTCGGCCGCGGCGGACGCGACGATTCTTTCAGGATCGATCAGCAGCTTTACGAGCGCGCTCGCAGCCTCCGGCCCGTCGAACTCGCCGAGCGCCATCGCGACCTGCTGGCGCACGCCGGCGTCGGGATCTGCGACCATACTGGCGAGATGCGGAACCGCGGCCGGATCGCCGGAATGACCGAGCGCGATGATCGCAACCCGGCGCTCTGCGGGATCGGCTGCCTGAAGCCGCTCGTCGGCGTCTTCGAGGTCGTCATAGGACTCGAATGGGCTCGACATGACTACCTCAGGAGATAGGGAATGTTGACGGTGACGGCGCCGGTCGGGCAATCCGCCTCGCAGGGCATGCAGTACCAGCATTCGTCATAGGCCATGTAGGCCTTTCCGGTCATGTCGCTGATGCGCAGGACGTCGAGCGGGCAGACGTCCACGCACACGGTGCAGCCCTTGTCGGCGATGCATTTGGCGTCGTCGACGACCACCGGAACCGATGTCTGATAGGAAGCGAGAGGCATCGTTGGTCTCCTGTTGCTATGTTGCGGCGGGTCAGGCGGAGGCGCGGATGCGCTGCTTGTCGTAGAGGTCCTTCTCGTCGTCGGCGATCGGGACGACGTACGGCTCCACCGCACGCTTCTCGCTGGTCATCTTGCCATCCTGCTTGGAGAGCAGCGTGTGGCAGAACCAGTTTTCGTTGTCCTTCTCCGGGAAATCCGTGCGCCAGTGATAGAGTCCCCAGCGGCTCTCCTCGCGGTAAAGCGAGGCATGCACCGCCATGTCGGCGCAGTCCATGATCGACTGCACTTCGAGCGCGCGGAGCAGCTCGTGCGCGTTGCGCGCGATCATATGCTCCTGCATGTCCTGCCGCGTCTCGGCGAGACGGCGCATTCCGAGTTCGTATTTTCGCGTGACCTTCGGCGGCTGAAGATAGTCGTTGACGAGACGCCGGGTCTTGTACTCGACCTGGTTCGGCGGAATGCCGTCCTCGCGCTTGGTCGGTGCCAGCACGCGGTCGCGCTCCTTGGCGACATCGGCCGCGTCGAACTCGGCAAAATCGTGGTTCTCGGCGAACTCCATCGCATCGACGCCGGCAACCGCGCCATTGGTAAAGGCGCCGAGCATGTAGTTATGCGGCACGCTCGCCATGTCGCCGGCAGCATAGAGGCCGGGCACGGTCGTGCGGGCGTTGTCGTCGACGAAAACGCCGGACGCGCTGTGGCCGGAGCAGAAGCCGATCTCGGAAATGTGCATCTCGATCGAGTCGTTGCGGTAGTCGACCCCCGCCCCTGCTGGAACAGGCCGCGCGTCGGCCGTTCCACCTTGTGCAGCGTGGATTCGATCTCCGAGATCGTATCGGGGTGCAAATGCTTGAGCTGGAGGAACACCGGGCCCTTGCCGGACAGGAGCTCGTTGTAAAACTCCAGCATCATCTGGCCGGACCAGTAGTCGCATTCGATGAAGCGCGAGCCCTCGTTGTTAGCGGTAAAGGCGCCGAAGGGGCCGGCGACGTAGGCGCAGGCTGGGCCGTTATAGTCCTTGATCAGTGGGTTGATCTGGTAGCATTCGAGGTTCGCGAGCGCGGCGCCGGCATGATAGGCCATGGAATAGCCGTCACCGGAATTGGCGGCGTTCTCATAGGTCCCGAACATGTAGCCGGAGGTCGGCAGGCCGAGGCGGCCGGCAGCGCCCATGCAGAGGATGACGGCCTTGGCCTTGATCACGAGGATCTCGGCGGTGCGGGTATTGACGGAGATCGCGCCGGCGATGCGGCCGTCGCTCGATTTGAGCAGACGCGTCGCCATGTAGCGGTTGGAGATCAGGATGCGGGCGCGGCGGAGCTGGCGGTACAGCGCCTTCTTTACGGTCTCGCCGTTCGGCATCGGCAACACATAAGTGCCGATGTGATGCACCTTCTTGACGGCGTAGTCGCCGTTCTCGTTCTTCAGGAAGCGGATGCCGAAGCTGTCGAGTTCCTCGATGATGCTGTAGCAGTTCTGCGCGTATTTATAGACCGCCTTCTGATCGACGATACCGTCGTTCGCGATCGTGATTTCCTTGGTGTACTGCTCCGGCGTCGCATATCCGGGGATGACGGCGTTGTTCAGCCCGTCCATGCCCATCGAGATCGCGCCGGAGCGCTTGACGTTGGCCTTTTCGAGCAGAACGACATTCGCCTTCGGGTTCTTCAGCTTCGCCTTCAGCGCGGCCATCGGCCCGGCCGTGCCGCCGCCGATCACCAGCACATCGCAGGAAACCTCCGAAAGTCCGTCGACGATCTGATCTAGTGCCATCGCTTGCTCCTGGTCCGCCGGAAGGTCCGGCGCCTTTGCATCAGATTTGTTCAGGGGCCTTCCGGCGATAGCAATTAGTTGTCGCCGAGGACCGATTTGCGCGTCAGCGCTCGACGAAAGCCTTTTCAATCACGAAATGGCCGGGCTGGCTGTGGTTCCCTTCGACGAAGCCCCGTGCTGAGAACATCGCCGGCAGTTCCTCGAGCATCGCCGGGCTGCCGCACAGCATGATGCGGTCCGTCTCGATATCGAGGCCTGATAGCCCGACGTCGTCGAACATCTGGTTGGAGGCGATCAGGTCGGTGATCCGGCCGCGATTCCTGAACGGCTCACGGGTGACGGTCGGGTAATAGACCAGCTTGTCGCGGATCAGGGGTCCGAAGAACTCGTGGTCGCGCAGGCCTTCGACGAGCTGCTCGCCATAGGCGAGCTCCGAGACCTGGCGGCAGCCATGGGCGAGCACGATGGTCTCGTAATTCTCGTAAACGTCGGGGTCCTTGATCAGACTGGCGAAGGGTGCAAGCCCGGTGCCGGTCGAGAGCAGCAGCAGGCGCTTGCCCGGAATGAGATTGCCGGTGATCAGCGTGCCCGTCGCCTTGCGGCCCACCAGGATGATGTCGCCCTCCCTGATCTTCTGGAGGCGCGAGGTCAGCGGGCCGTCCTGCACCTTGATCGAGAAGAATTCGAGCGCCTCCTCGTGATTGGCGCTTGCCATGCTGTAGGCTCGCATCAGGGGCTTGCCCTCGACCTCGAGGCCAATCATCGCGAACTGGCCGTTCTGGAAGCGGAAGCCGGGGTCACGCGTCGCGGTGAAGCTGAACAGGGAGTCGGTCCAGTGCCTGACCGACAAAACCGTTTCCTTCTGAAATGCGCTCATGGTCTCTCCTTCTCCATTACGCACAGGTTCTCGGAGAGAGCAGAGTCCGGCAATTCGGAAGTGAAATTCCTGGTCGATTAGTTTCACATTTCACGGACGTGATTGAAGAGGAGTCACGCGGCCAGATCGTCGCTGGCAATTAGTTGCTATCCCCGCGCGCCCACGCGTGCGTAGAAGAATGCCGGAGGTTTCGTCATGACCATGACCCTGGTGGCACTGACCGTGGCCGACTATGAGACCAGCGCCGATCTCGCGACGCTCCTCGTGCGCACCACCGACGGCGATGCAATCAGTGTGCCCGCGGAGAAACTCCGCCTCTCCTGCAAATGCGCCCACTGCACCCGCGCCCGCATCGACGGCCGCTTCCCGGAAGCGTTTCCCGGTATCGCGATAACCGAGATCGGCGATCTCGGTTATGGGCTCAACATCTCGTTTTCGGATGGGCATAACAGGGGGATTTACCCGAAGCCGTATTTGTTGAGTTTGGCGGGGCAATAGGGATTACGGATCGTCCCCTTGATCACCCCCTTGCTCCGCTGTCATTCCCCGCGAAAGCGGGGAATCCAGTACGCCGCAGCCTCTCCGTAAGCCGCTGCTTTCTCTGGAATACTGGGTCGCCCGGTCAAGCCGTGCGATGACGGCAGAGTGAGCGGCACCGGTCTCTCGCAAACGCGTGGCCCCCACAGCCCCCCATCTGGCACGGACATTGCTCCTCTTTAGAACGATTTCAACGTTCCGGAGGCGGATGATGTTGCAGGCGGCCAATGTGGTTCGCGGGGCTGGTCCCCCGACAGTTCGGCCCGCGGGTGGTTCCTCGCTGCTGCTCACCGAGAATCAGCAATGGATCGGCGGGCCGCCGCCGCTGATGGACAAGCTGACGCCGCGCGAGCGGGAGCTGGTGTTGAAGCAGGGCCGCCGAAAGGTGCTCAACCGCGGCCAGACGCTGTTCAGCCAGGGCGGCAGGCACGACGGCATCTGGCTGATCGAGAGCGGCCGCGTCCGCGTGTTCTACACTTCGCCGCTCGGGCGCGAGATCACGCTGGCGTATTGGCATGTCGGCAATTTCGTCGGCGGGCCCGAAGTGTTCGAAGGCACCGTGCATCAATGGTCCGGCGTCGCATCCAGCAATTGCAGCGTCGTGCACCTGCCCGGCAAGGAGCTGCGGTCGCTCGCAGTCGAGATCCCGAATCTCGCCATCGGCCTGATCGAAGGCCTCACCTTCAAGGGCAAATGCTATTCGGCGCTGGCGCAGATGCTTGGAACGCGCTCGATCACACAGCGCCTTGCACACCTGCTGCTGCATCTCGTCGATCTCTACGGCGTCGAGGACGCCGACGGTCGGGTGATCGCGGCCGCCTTCACCCATGCCGACATCGCCCACATGGTCGGCGCCACCCGGCAATGGGTGACGATCAGCCTGAAGCGGATGCAGGAGAAGGGAATCGTCGTGACCAAGCGCTCGCAGATCGTGGTGTGCCGGACCGACGTGCTGGAGGAGATGCGTGGTCAGGGAGCCGACTAGGCGCGGTGCACAGGCAAGCGGCTTTATAGTGCAAGACTGCCCAAGGAGTATGCAATCAGCTTTTCCCGGCAACTAATCGACTGCGGCGACCATTCCGGATTTGCCCTGTCCGTGCCCTCACCCAATCATGGCACCCACAGCACATCCAACCGAATGAGGATGAGAATGGCCCGCCATCTTTCCACGCTCTCGATCGCGATGTCGGTGACGTCGCTGGCGCTCCTGCTCGCGCAGCCGGCTACGGCGGAAACCGTCACGCTCGGCATCGGAACGCAGGACACCACGACCAATACGGTGACCGCCGGCATCGTCATCCGCCAGCTTCATCTTCTCGAAAAATATCTGCCGAAGGACGGCAAATATTCCAACATCAAGTTCGAGCTGGAGTGGCAGAACTTCACGTCCGGCCCGCCCGTCACCAACGCCATGATGGCGAACAAGCTGCAGATCGGCATGATGGGCGACTATCCGCTAATCGTGAACGGCTTCACCTTCGACAGTAACCCCGAGAGCAAGAGCCGCCTGATCGGAATGGCCGCCTACAGCCTGGCCGGCTCCGGCAACGGCATAGTGGTCCACAAGGACTCGTCCTACTACGATCTCGCCGATCTCAAGGGCAAGCTCGTCAGCGTACCGTTCGGCTCCGCTGCACATGGCATGGTGCTGAAGGCGATGCAGGACCGCGGCTACCCCGCGGACTTCTTCCAGCTCGTCAGCCAGAGCCCGGAGGTCGGCTCGACCAATCTCCAGGAAAAGAAGATCGACGCGCATGCCGATTTCGTTCCCTTCGCCGAGCTCTTACCGTTCCGCGGCTTCGCGCGAAAGATCTTCGACGGCGTCGAGACCAATTTGCCGACCTTCCACGGCATCGTGGTGCGCACCGATTTCGCCGAAAAATATCCCGAGGTCGTCGTTGCCTACTTCAAGGCACTGATCGCCGCCAACCAGTGGCTGCGTGACGATCCCAAGCTGGCCGCCGAGAAGATCCAGGAATGGACGGGCATCAACAAGGAAGTCGTCTACATCTTCCTCGGCCCCAGCGGCAACATGACGACCGATCCCACCATCAAGCCAGCCCTGATCGACGCGGCTGCGACCGACATCAAGGTTCTGCAAAACCTCGGTCGCATGAAGGAATTCGACCCGAAGAAGTGGGTCGATGACAGCTATATCCGGAAGGCTTTTGCCGAGATGAAGCTCGACTACGATGCGCAGCTTGCGAGCACCAAGAATTACGAAATCAAAGGCGAAGACGCTTTCTGCAAGAAGCCCATCACCGATCCGCGCAAGGCCGGTGAGGTCTGGGTCGACGACGCCGGCATCCTGCCGTTCTCGTCGGCGAGCTGCACGTTGGGGGCCTATGCCGACTTCAAGGCCAAGGGCAAGAAGATCAACGTCGCCTACGTTTTCGACACCACCCGCGGCATCAAGCTGTTCGCCGACCAGGCCTTCTTCGCAGTCGGCAATGGCGAGGTTACGCCGTTCCTGCTCAAAAAGGACGCCGAAGCCCACGCCGCCAAGATCAGCGGCAAGGTGCTCGGCTTCGACGACGCGGTGAAGGCAGCAGTCGGCGGAGGCAAGACGTGAGCAGCTCCGCCATCCTCAGACATTCCGAGGACAGCATGCCGACAACAGCAATCGCAGAGGCGGGCCCCGTGCCCGCCGCCACACCACAAGCGACACCGCCCTCGTTCGGCACACTCGCGCTGCGCTGGTACCGGCTCAACCGGGCGGGGCTTCGCGCGACCGCAATCGGCATCATCTCGCTGCTCGCATTCCTGCTGGCCTGGCATCTGCTCACGACCTATCGTGTCGTGTTCTTCGTGCGCTTCACCAACGTGCCCTCGCCGCTGGCGGTCTATGCGAGCTTCACCAAGGCGATCCACGATCCAAAATTCCTGCTGCACATCGTCCTGAGCTGCCGGCGCATCCTCGTCGGTTTCTCGCTCGCGGCGATCGTCGGCGTGCCGCTCGGCCTGATCATGGGCCGCTTCAAGCTCGTGCATGAAATCGTCTTCCCTGTCGCGGAAGTGCTGCGGCCGATCCCCGCGATCGCCTGGGTGCCTATGGCGATCATGCTATGGCCGACCAACGAGCAGAGCATCGTCTTCATCACCTTCCTCGGCTCGTTCTTCCCGATCCTGATCAACACGCTGCACGGCATGTCGCTGGTCGACCCCGTCCTGGTGCGTGCCGCGCAATGCCTCGGCGCGCGCGAGCGATCGATCTTCCGAGACGTGTATTTTCCGGCCTCGCTGCCGCACATCTTTACCGGTCTCACCGTCGGCATGGGCGTGGCCTGGGTCTCGCTGATCGCCGCCGAGATGATCTCCGGTCAGTACGGCATCGGTTACTTCACCTGGGAGGCCTATTCGCTGGTCCAGTATGCCGACATCGCACTCGGCATGATCGCGATCGGCGTATTGGGCCTCGGATCGAGCCTGCTCATCAGGGGCGCGGGACAATTGGTGATGCCGTGGAGGTCGACATGAGCGAGATGCTTGCAAACCCGCCGAAGGGCCACATCGAGGTCAGGAATTTTTCCCTCAGCTATGACAGCATCGAGGGACCGGTCCAGGCCGTCACCGACACGCAGATCCATGTGAAGCCCGGCGAGTTCGTCTCGATCGTCGGCCCTTCCGGTTGCGGAAAGTCGACGCTGCTCAATGCGGTCGCAGGGTTCCTCAAGCCGACAACGGGGGTGGTCACCGTCGACGGCGAGCGTGTGAACGGCCCCAGTGCCGAACGGGGCATGGTGTTCCAGCAATATTCGCTGTTTCCCTGGAAGACAGTGCGGGAGAATGTCGAGTTCGGCCTGAAGATGCGCGGCATGCCGCGCTCGCAGCGCGAACGTGCTGCGCGCACGCTGCTCGGGCTTGCGGGATTGGAGGCCTTCGAGAAGCACTATCCGGAGAAACTCTCGGGCGGCATGAAGCAGCGCGTGGGCATCGTCCGCGCGCTCGCGACGGGGCCCAAAGTGCTGCTGCTGGACGAGCCTTTCGGCGCGCTCGACGCGCAGACGCGCGTCATCATGCAGCAGATCCTCACCAACATGTGGCAGCGGCTGAAGATCTCGGTGCTGTTCGTGACCCACGACATCGATGAAGCGATCTTCCTCTCCGACCGCGTCTACTGCATGACCGCCCGCCCCGGCTCGATCAAGGCAGAGATCCCGATCCCGCTGGAGCGACCGCGGCAGCAGGCGATGATGATGTCGTCGGAGTTCCTGGCACTGCGCCGCGGACTGATGTCACTGATCCGCGAGGAAAGCATCAAGGCGATGGGCGGTGAGATCACTGATCTGGGCATGCAGGGGCTGAACATCGAGCTGCAGGGGCACTCGCTGGCGGATGTGATTTAAGCGTCGCCGAGAGATACGATTTCGTAGGGTGGGCAAAGCGAAGCGTGCCCACCATCTTGGTCGCACGCTGAGATGATTGGTGGGCACGGCGCTTTCGCGCCTTTGCCCACCCTACGGCAGCTTCTCTGTATTCACTTAAACCAGTGCACCAGCGCGATGCTGATACCGAGCAGCAGCAGCAGTGACAGCGTCACGGCCGCTGTTACTCGCCCACCAACATTGGCGAGCACGCGCACATCGACGCCGAGACCAAGCGCGGCCATCGACACGACGGTGAGGAAGCCTGTAATCTTGGTAATCGGCACCACCACCGTGCTCGGAACGATCTCCAGTGACCGCAAGGTCGCAAGCACGAGAAATCCGAGAATGAACCAGGGCACGAGGCGGAAAAAGCCGACATTGGTCTTCTTGGCTCCGCTCTGCCAGCGGGACGCAATCAGCGAGAGGCCGATCACGACGGGACCGAGCATCAGCACGCGCATCAGTTTCACCAGCGTGCCGATCTGCGTCGCGATGAGGCCGGCCGGCACCGTCGCCGCCAGAACCTGAGGCACCGCATAAACGGTGAGGCCCGCCAGAATACCGTATTGCGTGGCCGACAACTGCAGAAGCGGAATCAGCAGCGGCAACCCCAGCACCATCATCACGCCGAGGATCGCAGTGAAGGAGATCGAGGACGCGATTTCGTCGCTGTTGGCACCGATGATCGGCGCGACCGCGGCGATCGCCGAATTCCCGCAGATCGAGTTGCCGCAGGCGATCAGGATCGACAGCCGCGTCGACAGGCCGAGCAGGCGGCTGATTCCGAAGGAAACCGAAAGCGCGATCACGACGATCGCCGCAATCGACAGCAGGAGCGCGATACCCGAGGCCGCGATGGCGGCAAAGCTAATGGAGGCCCCGAGCAGCATGACCGCGACTTCGAGCAGCTGTTTGGCGCTGAAGGCGATGCCGGATTGCCAGCGGGCGGCCGGCTTCCAGAAGCTGCGCAGCGCCATGCCGAGCAGGATCGCCATCACCAGCGCCTCGACATAGGGATGCTCGAAAACGCCGAGTTCCGCCCGTTCGAGCAAGGCCGAGACACCGGCGACCAGGACGCAGAGGAGGATGCCGGGAATCAACGCCGCAATGCGGCTGGCGGCGGTGGCCGGCTTGGCGTCAGCCGGGCTGGATGCTTGATTCTGCGACACAAATCTCTCCAAGAGGAGAAGGATTTATACGCAGCGCCGCTCGATAGGGGAATAAGTTTTCGGCATATCAGGGCCGATGGAAGTTCTGTGCTCGGCCCGGAATAAGTCCGGCTCAGAAGATCAGGCTTTTGGCGAGCGAGGCGACGCGGCTGAAGCCGTCATACACGCCGGGCTCGAAGAAGGCCGCACGCGCAATCACGATGCCGGCGACTAGCGACCAGAACAGGCCAGTGCCTACCCTCAGCAGGAGCTTGGACGCACGCGCTCGCCGCTGGGTGTCAGTCGCGGACACCAGCTCCTCGCCGAAGGGTTCAAATCCAGTACGTTCCATGGCCGTTAATCCACCAATTCCTGAATGGAATGTCGTCGTTTCGGCCTCAAACGGCAATGGAAGCGATTGGCGTTTTTGCCCTCCGGAAGGGAAACTCATTCCTCTGGACAGTCCCGGAGCAATTGTTTTCTTCTTTAGGCCCGTTGCCGCACCGGCGGCCCGCCTACAGGGCCAGATAACGGCGCCGGATCGCGTCGTTGGCCTTCAACTCGTCGATTCCGGCAGCATAGACGATCTGGCCCTTGTCGATGACCGTGGCGTGGCTCGCCAGCCCCAGGCAGAAATGCATGTTCTGCTCGGCGATCAGCACGGTCGATCCGAGTTGGCGAAGCTGCCGCAGCAGCTCCCCGATCCGCTGGACAATGATCGGGGCAAGCCCCTCGCTCGGCTCGTCCAGGAGCAACAGCGCGGGATTGCCCATCAGCGTGCGGGCGATCGCGAGCATCTGCTGCTCGCCGCCCGAGAGCCGCCCGGCGATGCGTTGGCGCAGCGGCTCGAGCAGCGGAAAGACCTCATAGATGCGTTTGATCGGCCACTCATCCTGGCCCTCCGGCCCCTTCTTGCGACCGATGACGAGGTTGTCCTCGACCGTATGCTCAGGAAATATCTGGCGATCCTCCGGCACGAAGCCGAGGCCGGCGCGCGCGATATGGTGCGGCCTCTGGCCGGAGATCACCGCGCCGCGAAGGCTCACTCTGCCGCGACGCGGCGGCGCCAGCCCCATGATCGCCTTCATGGTGGTGGATTTGCCGGCGCCATTGCGGCCCAGGAGCGCCATCGTCTGCCCCTGGCGGACGGAGAGACCGACGCCGAATAGGATCTGGCTGGTGCCGTAATAGACGTCGAGATCGGCCACTTCGATGATGGCTGCGCTCATGCGGCGGCTCCCGCATGCTCGGTGCCGAGATAGGCGTCGATGACAGCGCTATTATTGCGGATCTCGTCGGGCGTGCCGGTTGCCAGAATACGGCCATAGCAGAGAACGACGATCTTCGGGGCAATCTTGAACACGATGTCCATGTCGTGCTCGATGAAGACGACGGTGATCTTCTGCGTCTCCCAGAGTTCGCGCACCTTGTCGATCATGCGCCAGCGCTCTTCCGGACCCATGCCGGCCGTCGGCTCGTCCAGCAGCAGCACCTTGGGTTCGAGCACCAGCGCAAGGGCAATGTCGAGCAGCTTCTGATCGCCGTGCGACAGCGTCGCGGCCGTGCGATGGCGTTTGCTCGCGAGGCCAAGCAGCTCCATCACGTGCTCGGCGCGGTCGCGCGTCTCCGGCAGCGGGAAGCGCTTATGCAACACCGCGGACGTCCCCTGGTCGGCGCTGACGGCGGCCAGCATGGTCTCCTGCACCGTCAGCGATCTGAAGATGCTGGCGACCTGGAAGGCGCGCCCGATGCCGTGGCGCACGATCTCCGGCGGCGAGCGGCCGGCGAGATCGACGCCGTCGAGCAGCACTTGGCCGGAATCCGGCTTCAGCGCGCCGGTGATGAGATTGAAGAAGGTGCTCTTGCCCGCACCGTTGGGGCCGATCACGGCCGTGAGCGAGCCGTCGGGAAAGTCGAGCGAGACGTCGTTGGTCGCTTTCACGCCGCCGAACGATTTTGCGAGGTTGCGGATCTGAAGCATGGCTAACGCCCCTCGCCTGCGTCGCGCCGATGAGCAAACCATTCGGCGGCGAAATCGAGCAGGCCCTTGCGCAGGCCCAGCGCGAAGAACAGGATGACCACCCCGAGCACGATGCCGTGATATTCGGTGAAGCGCGTGACGGTGTCGTTGAGCAGCAGCAGCAAGACAGTTCCAACCATCGGTCCGAGGAAGGTAGAAACACCACCGAGCATGTTGATGAAGATGCCCTCGCCCGAGATCGTCCAGTAGGCGAACTCCGGATAGGCGCCGGAGACGAACAACGCCATCACCATGCCGCCCATCGACGCGAACAGCGCCGCCAGCACGAAGACGGTGAGCTTGGCGCGCCAGACGTCGATGCCGAGAAAGCTCGCGCGCGCCGCGTTGTCCCGGATCATGCGCAGGGTGTAGCCGAACGGCGATTGCGCAATCTGGCGCATCGCGAGCAGGCCGAGGATCAGCAGCGCACAGCTCGTGATATAGAGATGCACATGGTCGGCGAGATTGATGCCGAGAAATGCAGGACGCGGAATCCCGCCGCGCAGGCCCTGGTCGCCGCCGGTGAAGGAGGCCCACGACAAAATGGTCGAGTGGATCAGCATCTGGAAGGCGAGCGTGACGAAGGCGAAATAGATCTCCTTCAGTCGCACGCAGATCGCGCCGATCACGGCCGCGATCACCGCGGTGATCGCCAGCGTCGCGACGAAGGCGACGGGGATCGGCACGCCGAGCTTCTGCATGATCAGGCCAAAACTGTAGGCACCGAGGCCAAAGAACATGCCGTGGCCGAACGAGGTCAGCCCGGTATAGCCGACCAGCAGGTTGAGCGAGGTCGCGAACAGCCCGTAGGCCGAGCAGCGAATGACGAAATCGAGCAGCGCCTTGCTGCCGGTGAGCAGCGGCAGGCTCGCCAGCACAGCGAAGGCGATCAGCGCGATCAGGACGTCGCGATAGCGACGCAGTGCCGCGCCATCGCGTACCGGCCCCAGCGTCTCGGCGCGTCCGGCCTCCAGCTCGGTCATGCCGCCTCCTTGCCGAACAGGCCGGTAGGTTTGGACACCAGCACGATCACCATGAACAGATACATCAGGCCTTCCGTGAACAGGGGAAAGCCGAGCGAGCCGTAGGACCTGATGAGGCCGAGCAGCAACGCGCCGATCAGCGCGCCCAGGATCGAGCCCATGCCGCCGATCACGGTGACGATGAAGGATTCGATCAACACAGAGAATCCCATGCCGGGGGTCAGAGAACGCACGGGCGCCGCAAGCGCGCCAGCAAGGCCCGCCAACATGCCGCCGAGCGCGAACACGCCCCCATAGATCAGGCCGGTGTTGATGCCTAGCGCCGACACCATGCCAGGATTGTGCGCAGCCGCGCGGATCACCTTGCCGATCCGGCTGCGCGACAATCCGATGCCGAGCACGATGGCCGCGATGAGCGCAACGCCGATCAGCAGCAGATAATAAGGCGGCACCACGCCGCCGGCGATGAACAGCGGCATCACCTGGAACGCCGCCGGCATGCCCATCGACCTGAATTCCGGCCCCCAGATCAGGCGCACGACATCGTCGAAGATCAACACGAACGCGTAGCAGACAAGCAGCTGCATCAAGACGTCGGCGCCATAGACGCGGCTCATAAAGACGCGCTCGAAGATCAGGCCAAGGATTGCTGTGCCCGCTGCGCCCGCCAGCATCGCCAGCGCAAAGCTCCCGGTGAAATGATAGGCCGTCATCGCGAAATAGGCGCCGAACATATAGAAGGCGCCGTGGCTGAAATTGACGACCTTGAGCACGCCGAAGATCAGCGTCAGCCCGACCGCGACCAGGAACAGCAGCATGCCGATGATGAGGCCGCTGGTGGTTTGGGTCACCAGGCAGGCGGAACTGGAGAGGCAGCCGGCAAGCGCGTCGAGATCCACGGGACCACTTTCATTGCAGCGCGCCAGATCCGGCGCGGAGAGCCAAAACGACGACGGCGGAGACGGTCACCCGTCTCCGCCGCGCACAGGATCAGGTGTAGCCCTTGCTCTTCTTCCACTCGGCTTCGAGTTCGAAGATGGTCTTCCAGTCGCCGGCCTTGACCTCGGGCACGTACGGCTCCTGCGGGATCGTGGTGCCCCAGCCGATGGCGTAGCCGACCAGCGTGTGGTCGTCGCCGCGCATCGTCACGGTACCGTCGGCGCCGAACGGGCACTTGATGGTGAGGCCCTTCAATGTCTCCGCAATCTTCTTGCCGTCGGTGGAGTTCGCCTTCTTGGCGGCCTCGGCCAGGAACATCACGGCCGTCGCGTTCTGCCATGACCAGTTCGTCGGGTACTCGTTGTACTTGGCCTTGTAGGCATCGCCCCAGGCCGCATTCTCCGGCGTGGTCGGAAAGGTCTTGATGTAGCGGTTGCCGGAGTGGATGCCCTTCGGCAGGTTCTTCACGACGGTGAGCGCGGTGTAGTCCGCCATGTTGACCGCGAACACCTCCATCTGGCCGAACATCGCGTAGATGTTGGCCTGGTCGATGTAGGAGGTGAGATCGCCACCCCACAGGCAGGAGTACAGCGCCTGCGGTTTGGCCTGCAGAATCTTGGTGACCACCTCGGTGTAGTCGGGCTGGAACAGCTTCGGCCAGGACTCGCTGATGATCTCGACATCGGGCGCAAAGCGCTTCAGATACAGCGTGAACTCGCCGGTGGTATCGCGGCCATAAGCATAGTCCGGCGAACAGGTCGCCCATTTCTTCAGGCCCTTGGCCTTGGAGATCGCGGCGGCGTAGCTGCCGCCGACGATGGAATCGTGAATGCCCTGGCGCACGCAGCGGAACGCGTTCGGGATGTGCTGCTTCGGATCGGCGGTGAGCGAGGACGCTTCCGAGCAGGTGTGAACGCAGAGCACGCCGAGATCGCGCGCCACTTCATGTACCGCGAACGATCCGGACGAGGCTTCGCCGTCGATCAGCCACTCGCAGCCGTCGGTGTTGACGAGTTCGCGCGCGACGCGGGCGGCTTCCTGCGGCTGGCCCTTGGAGTCGCGGATCACCATCTCGATCTGCCGTCCGGCGAGGCCGCCGGCCGCGTTGACCTTCTCGACCTCGAGCATCACCGCATTTCGCGACGACGTGCCGAGCTGCGCGACGCGGCCCGACAGAATTGTCGGCATGCCGATCTTGATGGTCTTGGCTTGGGCCCGCGCCACCCACGGCGCGGCAACACTCATCGCACCGGCGCCCATCAGCGCCAGCGTTGAACGGCGGCTGATGCCCGGCGTGCGGGTTCTCGTCATTTTCCCCTCCCTCTGTCGGGTCGGCGTTTCCTGATCCCTGCCGGAGATCGTCTCGTCTCCGTGTGCTCAAGGATTTCAGAGGTAGGGGGTGACGTCAAGCCAAAGATGAATTACGAGTCAGAATTCATCGATGGAGACAACGAGGCCGCAACCGGCCCAAAATCCGCGCAATGATCAACCTGTCGAGCTTCATCGCCTTTCATGCCCGGCGCACGCCGGACCGGCCTGCGCTGAAATATCGCGGCGAGGAGATTTCCTATGCCGTCTTCGATGCGCGCATCCGCAAGGCCGCCGGCTGGCTCGCCGCGCAGGGCATCGGCGCCGGTGACGTCGTGGCCGTGCTGATGAAGAACAGCGCGGCGTTTCTGGAACTGGTGTTTGCCACCAGCCATCTTGGTGCGGTGTTCTTGCCGATCAATTTTCGTCTTTCGCGCGACGAAGTCGGCTACATCTCAGGCAATGCCGGTGCGCGCCTCTTGATCGTCGATGAAGAACTTGCCGCACATGCAGCGGGCGCGAACATCGTCGTGCTGAACGAGGCCGCGCAACGGAGCGTCACACGCCTCGCGGGCGATGCGCCTGTTGCGCCGATGCATCTGCGCGCGCCCTCCGACCTGATGCGGCTGATGTACACGTCGGGGACGACCGACCGCCCCAAGGGCGTCATGCTCACCTACGACAATTTCTACTGGAAGTCCGCCGACCAGACCATCGCGCTCGGCCTCGGCGCCGGAACGCGGCTGCTCGTCGTCGGCCCGCTCTACCACGTCGGCGCGCTCGATCTGCCCGGCATCGCCGTGCTCTGGCACGGCGGCTTCATCCACATCGAACGCAATTTCGAGCCGGAAAGCGCGCTTGCGGCCATAGCTGAAAACAACCTCAACGCGGCCTGGTTCGCCCCCGTGATGACCACCGCGATGCTGACCTGCCCCACCCGCGACAGCTACGACGTCTCCAGCCTGGCATGGGCGATCGGCGGCGGCGAGAAGACGCCGGAGCTGCGCATCCGCGCCTTCTCCGAATACTTCCGCAACGCACGCTACATCGACGCCTACGGTCTCACCGAAACCGTCGGCGGCGACACCTTCATGGACGCCGGCCGCGAGATCGAGAAGATCGGCTCGACGGGGCGGGCCATCGCCCATGTCGATATCGAAATTCGCGACGAGGATGGCAGGACGCTGCCGTCGAAGGTCAACGGCGAGATCTGCCTGCGCGGCCCCAAGATCACGCGCGGCTACTGGAAGGATCCGGACAAGACGGCAGCCGCCTTCTTCGGCGACTGGTTCCGCAGCGGCGATGTCGGCTATCTCGACGATGAAGGCTTCCTGTATCTCACCGATCGCAAGAAGGACATGATCATCTCGGGCGGCGAGAACATCGCCTCCTCCGAGGTCGAGCGTGTCATCTACGATTTGCCTGAGGTCCGCGAGGTCGCGGTGATCGGCCTGCGCGATGCGCGCTGGGGCGAGCGGCCGGTCGCGATCGTGGTGCTGGCCGAAGGCGCGAGCCTTGAGCTCCCTGCCCTCACCGAACATTGCCGCGCCCGGCTGGCGAGCTTCAAGGTGCCGAAGCAGCTCGTCATCCGCGACAGCCTTCCGCGTAATCCGAGCGGAAAGACTCTCAAGCGCGTGCTGCGCACCGAGCTGGAGACGTCTGAATGACGCAAGCGAATGCCAAGGTCGCAAAGCTCAATCGCGTCGAGCGCAACGCCTGGACCAAGCAGAAGATCTTCGAGGCCGCCACCAAGGTCGTCGGAAAGCATGGCTATGCCGAAGCTTCGGTCGCCCGCATCACTGAAGAGGCCGGCGTCGCGCAAGGCACCTTCTACAATCATTTCGAAAACCGCCAGGAGCTGCTCGACCAGCTCCTGCCGAAGATCGGCCTCGACATGGTCGAGTTTATCCGCGCCCGCACCGGCACGGCGGATGCGGCGCGGCAGGAGATCGCGCGCTTCTCCGCCTTCTTCGACTTCATCCGCGAGGTTCCGGAATTCCTGCGGATCCTCAACGAGGCCGAATTCTTTGCACCAACCGGCTACCAGAAGCATCTCGACAACATCTCGGTCGCCTATGTCCGCATCCTGCGTCGCGCCCGCGGGGCCGGCGCCATCGAGGATTACAGCGACGAGGAGTTCGAGGCGATCGTCCACATGCTGATGGGCTCGCGCGGCTATCTCAGCCGCCGCTACTCCTATTCGGAAGGCGGCGTCACCGCCGTGCCCGACCACGTCATCTCCGCCTACCGCAAGCTGATGACACGCGGCCTGTTCAGTTCATCGGGAGATCAGGAAACGCTATGAACATCGAGATCTCCACGCCAGCCGCTCGACCTCGCCTCGGCGATCGCCGAGGGCGATATTCGCTGCCTCCTGATGGTGCTGGTGCACATGACTGGCGACACACGCTGGCTAGAGCCACCGTACTTGCCCAAGCGCGACATCCGCCTCATTCCCGATCCCGAGGCCGGGGTGCCGAAAGAGGTCCAGGACGAGATCCGGTCCGCCGTGGTCAAGCTCTTTGCCGACGGCACGCCCAAGCCCGTCATCGCCGACCCCGGCGAAGAGTTATTGTTAAAGATGATGCGCAGCTGCCTTGGCGAGAAGGTCGCGCCGGAATACGCGCCCTTGATGCGCGAGGAGATGGGATTCGTGCCGCGCGAGCCGCGCTGGACCAGGCGTCCGGCCGACGAAAAGCTCGCAGAACAGCATGTCCTCATCGTCGGCGCCGGCGTCTGCGCCATCGCGCTCGGCGTAGCACTCGGCCATCTCGGCATCCCCTACACCATCGTCGAGAAGAATGACGAGCTCGGCGGCACCTGGTGGATCAACCGCTATCCCGGCTGTGGCGTCGATACGCCCAACCACTCCTACTCCTATTCCTTCGGCACCAACAATGAGTGGACACGCTACTTCTGTCAGCGCGAGGAGCTGCTGGGCTATCTCCAGAAGGTCGCCGAGGAGCACGGCATCCGCGCGCATCTGCGCACCATGACCGAGCTGACCTCATCGCGCTGGGACGAAGGCAAGCGGCGCTGGATTTCGACGCTCAAGACCCCGACCGGCGAAGAGACGTTCGAGATCCACCGCGCTGGTCTCGGCCATAGGCCAGCTCAACGATCCCTCGCGCGCGCACTTCAAGGGTGAGGAAGAGTTCAAGGGAACGATCCTGCATTCGGCGCTGTGGTCTGATGACATCGAGCTCGACGGCAAACATGTCGCCGTGATCGGCACCGGCGCGACATCGATGCAACTCGTGCCGGCGATCGCCGCCCGCGTCGCCTCCGTCACGGTCTACCAGCGCAGCGCACAATGGGCGCGGCCGGTGAAGGGCTATTCCGACCCGATCAGCGACGGCGCGCGATGGCTGCTGGCGCATCTTCCGTTTTATGTGCAGTGGTATCGCTTTAACATGTTCTGGCGTTACGGCGACGGCCTCTTGCCCTTCCTGCGCAAGGATCCCGCCTGGCCGCATCCCGAGCGCGCCGTCAACAAGGGCAATGACCGGCACCGGCAGGAACTGACCGACTTCATCCTCACCGAGCTGAAGGACCGGCCCGACCTGATCGAGAAATGCGTGCCGACCTACCCGCCCTACGGCAAGCGCATCCTGCTCGACAACAACTGGTTCAAGACCTTGACCCGGGGCAACGTCGAGCTCGTCACCGACACGATCGACCATTTCGACGAGGGCGGCATCGTCACCGCCGACGGCAAGCACCGTCCCGCCGACATCATCGTGGTCGCGACGGGCTTCAAGGTGACGGAGATGGCGGCGCGCCTCAACATCAGCGGTCGCGACGGCAAGGATTTGCGGCAGGCATGGGCTAACGACAACCCGACCGCGTTCCTCGGCCTCACCGTGCCGGGCTTTCCGAACTTCTTCTGCATGCTCGGACCCAACTCGGGACCGGCGCATGGCGGCAGCGTCATCTTCCAGTCGGAGTGCCAGAGCCGCTACATCTCCGCCTGCCTCGCCGACATGGTCGATCAGGACCTCGCCGCCGTCGACGTGCGCCAGGACGTGCTCGACGACTATGTCCGCAAGGTCGATGCCGAGCACGAAACCATGATCTGGACCCATCCCGGCATGAGCACCTACTACCGCAATGCGAGCGGCCGCGTGTTCTCCGCGATGCCGTGGCGATTCGTGGATTACTGGCGCATGACGCATGATCCGGATTTGGGGCAATACAGGCTGACGAAGGCGTGAACGTTGATCGCGCGGCGATGACGGTGCACCCTCTCCCCTTGCGGGAGAGGGTGGCTTCGCAAAGCGAAGCCGGGTGAGGGTTCTATCCTCACGAACGGTATTGCGAGTGGATAGAACCCCTCATCCGGCGCTTCGCGCCACCTTCTCCCACAAGGGGAGAAGGAAGAAGACGAGCTCCGCGGGAGGAATCATCTCATGCCCAAGCCGCTTGTGCGCATCTACACCGACTACAAGAGCCCCTACGCGTTCGTTGCCAACAAGCGGTTGTTCTCGCTCGAAGAAACGCACGGTGTCGAGCTCGAATGGCTGCCCTACACGCTGCGCGTCGCCGAATTCATGGGGACGGTCGAGGACCGCACGCCGCATTTCTGGCGCAAGGTGCGTTACGCCTACATGGACGCGCGGCGCTATGCTAACGCGCAGGGGCTCGTGATGAAGGGGCCTCGGCGAATCTGCGATGCCTTCCATGCCAGCGTCGGCATGCTGTTCGCGCAACGCCACGGCTTCTTCCGCCCCTATCACGACGCGGTGTTCCGCAAGTTCTGGAGCCATGAGCTTGAGATCGACGATCTCACCGACATCAGCGGCGTCATCGCCGCCTGCGGCGGCTCGGCCAGCGACTTCGAAGCCTACGTCCACGGCCCTGCCCGCGCCGAGCATGACCGCATCGTCGACGAGGCCGAAGCGCTCGGCGTGTTCGGCGTTCCGACTATGGTCTTCAACGGCGAGCTGTTTTGGGGCGGCGACCGCATCGATCTGCTGATCGAGCAGAATCGAGAAGCCCGACACGATCGAGGCCGCGCTGGGCAGCCGGTATCGCAGGCCAGCTTGACCGATGTCATCGAATTGTCATCGAATGTGCCGAGAGCTTTGGACTCTCGCACATTCGGGATGACACATGGACTATTTCAAGCGCTTCAACTTCCTGTTCGCCGCACCTGTTTTCGACGCCGACGACCTCGAAGGCAACCGCTTCAACCAGATCATCGAGGAGATCCAGCGCTCCGGCTTCGAGGTGGTCCGGGCTCGCAAGCTGGAAGACGCCGAGATGGCGGTGCAGACCGATGCCGCGATCGGCTGCATGGTGGTGGACTGGGGCAAGAAAGGGCTCGAGGGCAAGACCTCGTCGCTGATCAACTTGATGCGCCGCCGCGGTCTCGATTTCCCGATCATCCTCCTGATCCGGCGCAAGCGGTTCGAGGATTTGCCGGTCGAGGTGCTCGACTTCATCGACGGCTACGTCTTCCTGTCCGAGGAGACGCCGACCTTCATCGCCAAGAATTTGATCAGCCGGCTCAAGCAATATGCCGAGACGCTGAAGACGCCGTTCTTCGGCGCGCTGGTCGATTATGCCGAGGAAGGCAACCAGCTCTGGACCTGTCCGGGCCACAATGGCGGCGTGTTCTACAACCGCAGCCCGATCGGCCGGGTCTTCGTCGAGCATCTCGGCGAGTCCGTGTTCCGGGACGATCTCGACAATTCCGTGCTCGACCTCGGCGACCTCCTTACCCATGAGGGCCCGGCGCTGAAGGCGCAGAAGGAAGCAGCAGCGATCTTCGGCGCGGAAAAGACCTATTTCGTGCTCAATGGCACCTCGACCTCGAACAAGGTTGCGCTCGGCGCGCTCGTCACGGACGGCGACCTCGTGCTGTTCGACCGCAACAACCACAAGGCCGCCCATCACGGCGCCCTGATGATCAATGGCGGCGTCCCGGTCTACGTGCCGACCGTCCGCAATGCCTGGGGCCTGATCGGTCCGATGCGCTGGGACGCGCTCGACGAGACGGCGCTGCGCGAGGCCATCCGCAACCACCCGCTGGTCGAGGACAAGGACGCCTGGCGCAAGGAGCGGCCGTTCCGCGTCGCCGTCGTCGAGCAATGCACCTATGACGGATCGATCCATAGCGCCGAGATGATTTTGAAGCGTATCGGCCATCTCTGCGAATACATCCTGTTCGACGAGGCCTGGGCCGGCTTCATGAAGTTCCACCCGCTCTATGCCGGCCGCTTCGCCATGGGCCTCTCCAACCTTCCGCCGGAAGCCCCGGGCATCATCGCGACGCAGTCGACCCACAAGCAGCTCGCGAGCTTTTCGCAGGCCTCGCAAATCCACATCAAGGACCGCCATATCCGCGGCCAGAAGCGCCGCGTCGAGCACCGCCGCTTCAACGAGAGCTTCATGCAGCACGCCTCCACGTCGCCGTTCTATCCGCTGTTCGCCTCACTCGACGTCGGCGCGCAGATGATGAAGGGCCGCTCCGGCGAGGTGCTGTGGGACGATACGATCCGGCTCGGCATAGAGCTTCGCAAGAAGATCCGTGCGATGCGCCGGGAGTTCGAGGAGAAGGAACAAAATCCGGATCGCCGCTGGTTCTTCGAACCCTTCGTCCCCGATCGCGTCGCCATTCCCGACGTCAGCCGCCCCGGCGCCGCGCATAACGTCGCCTGGGAAACGCTGTCCACCGACGAGCTCGCCACCAATCCGGCGCTCTGGCAGCTCTCTCCCGATACCAGCTGGCACGGCTTTCCCGATCTCGCGGAGGGCTTTGCCATGACCGATCCGAACAAATTGACGCTGCTGACACCCGGATTCGACCGCTCGACCGGCGCCTATGCCGAGCACGGCATCCCGGCGCCGATAGTCGCGCAATATCTGCGCGAGAACCGCATCGTCCCCGAAAAGAACGACCTCAACTCCCTGCTCTTCCTGCTGACGCCCGGCGTCGAGGCGAGCAAGGCCGGTACGCTGATCTCCGGCCTCGTCGCGTTCAAGAGGCTGCACGACGACAATGCGCTGCTGGCCGACGCGATCCCGGAATTCTACCAGCGGCGACAGACGCGCTATGCCGGCGTCCGGCTGCGCGATCTCTGCGGCGAGATGCACCGGTTCTTCCGTGATGCCAATGTCAGCGCGCTCCAGGCCCGGCAGTTCATGCCGGAGCACATGCCGGAGATCGCGATGTCGCCGCGCGATGCAGCGCGCCGCCTGATCCGTAACGATGTCGACTATCTGCCGATCGAGGCAATCGCAGGCCGCATCGCGACCACGCCCTTCGTTGTCTATCCGCCCGGCATCGCGACCATCGTTCCCGGCGAGCGGCTGACGGAACGGGCCAAGCCCATGGTCGATTATCTGAAGATGTTCGAAAGCTGCTTCAACACATTTCCGGGCTTCGATGTGGAAATCCAGGGCGTCTACAAGGAGGTCGATGCCCATGGCCGCATCGGGCTCTACACTTACGTCGCCGTTGAGTAGGTGTCGATGACCGAAACAGCGATTGCGCGTCCAGACGACGAGCCGGTGCTGGTCCGGCCATCACGCGAGAGCGATATCGAGGCGATGCTGGCGATCTATCGCCACCACGTCCGCAATGGGGTGCCGCGCGACGTCGAGGGAACAGGCGCACCGGAACCGGATGATCTACGCGACCGGCGCAAGAATCTGAAGCAGACCCGGCTGCCGCATCTGGTCGCGACCTTTCGCGGCGAGGTCGTCGGCTATGCCTATGCGGTGCTGTTCCGCAAGCGTCCGGCCTATCGCTACACGGCCAAGCACTCGATCTACGTTCACCACGCACATCTCGGCCGCGGTGTCGGACGTTTGCTGCTTCAGGAATTGATCGATGCCTGTGCCGCGGCCGGCTTCCGCCAGATGATCGGCTATATCGATGCCGACAACGCCCCCTCTCTGGCGCTGCAAGAGAAATTCGGCTTCGCGCGCGCCGGCTTGCTTTGCGGTGTCGCCTATCGCCATGGTCGCTGGTCCGACACCGTCATGGTGCAGCGGTCGCTCGGAACCGGCGCGACCGCGCCGCCGCCGGGAACCGTGCCGGGACGATAGGCCTCAGGACGGAAAGTCGGCCGGCTTCACATGGATCCGGTCGGCATGCAGCGACCAGTGATGCAACGCCTGGTCCTGGCAGAACTTTGCCTTGGCCCGCTCCTTGGCCTCGTCCTCGTCGGCCGCGTCGATCTCCAGCGTACCCTGGCAAATCTCGCTCTGCCGACCGTACTCCCCGAGCACGTCCTTCATGAACCTGACGACATAGATGGACATGGGACCTCCTGCTGCCCCGGCAGCCAATCTAATCTCATTTGGACCAAACAGGGGAAGGAGATTTTGACGCGGATCAAGGCTGATGATCCCTGGCGCAAGATTTCTTGCGGAACTTTCCGCGCGGGTTTAAGGGCAATTGCCGGCCGCCGATGAGGATCTTGTCTTGCACTTTGTCACCGATACCGAAGTCACGAATGCCCTGACGTTTCCCGTCCTCATCGCGGCCCTGGAAGACGCGCACCGCCGGCCGAAGATGGAGGTTCTGGACGCCTTCCTCGGCGACGAGAAAGGGCAATACGTCATCCGCAGCGCCGTCGATCCCGGCCGGTACATGGCGAGCAAGATGTTCACCAGCTTTCCGGCCAATCTGGCGGAAGGAAAGATGCCGGCGGTGCAGGCCGTCTGCGTGCTGTTCGACGGCACCAACGGGCGGCCGCTGGCAGCGATGGACGGCACCGAGATCACGCATTGGCGCACCGCCGCCGACTCCGCGCTGGGCACAAAACTGCTCGCACCGCCCAATCCCGAGACGCTGCTTTGCGTCGGGGCCGGTGAGATGTCGGAATGGCTGATCCGGGGGCATCGAACGGCGCGGCCGTCGCTGCAACGCGTGCTGATCTGGAACAGGAGCGCGGAACGCGCCGATGATCTCGCCAGGCGACTGGCCGCGGACGGCGTGAAGGCGGAGACGATCACGGACCTCGACGCCGCGACGCGTGAAGCCAACGTCATCACCACCTGCACCCGCGCGCATCAACCGCTGATCAAGGGCCGCAACCTGCGGCCGGGTACGCATCTGGACCTCGTCGGTGGCTATACACCGCAAACCCGTGAGGCCGATAACGAGGCAGCAAGGATGTCGCGTGTCTTCGTGGACCGGCGAGAATCCGCATTTCATGGCGTCGGCGACATCCTGCAGCCGATCGCGAGCGGCGCGATCAGCGAAAAGGATGTTCTCGGCGATCTCTACGATCTCGCCAGCGGCCGCGTGCAGGGGCGCGTGTCACCCTCCGACATCACGTTCTTCAAGAACGCAGGCGGCGGCCATCTCGACCTCATGACTTGCGAGGCCGTGTTCAAGCAGCTCGGCGCAAAGCTTGGGTAGACGACCTACCCCGGCATCGTCACGTCGTGATGTCGAGGAGCGAATCCGTCGTTTCGGCGTAAGCCTGAATGACCTTCGCATTGGCGATGAAGCTGTACTTTGCGGCCGCCAGCTGAGCGAATTCGTTGGCGAGATCGACATTCGGCGCTGCGACCAGGCCGTCCTGGTTGGCGAAGGGTGCGGTTGGGTCAGATTGCGCGGTGTAGCTCGGCGACACCGTCGACACGGTCGCGGAGGTCCCACCGGGGGTCGAGCCGCTCGATTGGGAGACCTGATCGACGCGCAGCGGCACATAGGCCGCGGGAAACGTCGGAGCGATGTTCGAACTGCCCGCGGCAGCCGATGTGTCCGATTTGCCTGATGCAGGTAGTGGGCCGGTCGTTTGAACGTTGGCGATATTGCTCGCAGCCACGCTCACGCGCAAACTCGCCGCAGACAGTCCGGATGCCGCAATCGAATAGATGCTCATGGCCTCCGATTTAAAGGACAGGTCATACGCGTTCGTTCACGCCATCGGTAAAATCCGAGGCTTTCTAATGTCATCCCAGTAACCAACGATCAGAGCGCGGTCAGACTTTCCGCGCGCCCTACCCCGGCGCCACTCCGAAGGCCTGCTGGAAGCGCTCGGCATAGCGCGGCCAGACCTCGGGATTGATGATGCGCGGCGGGCGCTTGCCGTCGAGCGTGTCCAGCACCTGCTCGGCGGCGATGCGGCCCATGTTCTGGCGCGCCTCGATGGTGACACCGGCGGTGTGCGGGCTGGCCAGCACGTTGTCGAACTGGAGCAACGGATGCTCCGGCGGCGGCGGCTCCTTGGACCAGACGTCGAGGCCGGCACCGGCAATGCGCTTGTCGCGCAATGCCTGGAGCAACGCGTCCTCGTCGTGGATAAAGCCGCGCGCGGTGGTAATGAAATAGGCATGCGGCTGCATCAGCGCGAACTCGCGCGTGCTGATCATGTTGCGGCTCTTTTTGTCGAGTGGACAGGAGATCGACACGAAATCGGCGCGGCGCAAGAGCTCGTCGAGTTCGACCTTCTCGCCGCCCCGTTCGGCCATCACCTCGGCCGTAAGGTACGGATCGTAGGCCAGCACCTTCATGCCGAACAGGCCCTTGCAGAGTGCCGCGATCCTGCGGCCGACATTGCCGAGACCGATGATGCCGACGGTCTTGTGCTCGACCTCGTTGCCGACGAGCTCGTTGCGGTTGACGTTGGACTCCCTGCGGAGCTTGCGGTCGGACTGGATGATGCGCTTGGACAGAGTCAGCATCATCGCCAGCGCGTGTTCGGCAACCGAATGGGCGTTGCCGCCGGACTGGTTGACGACCAGCACGCCCGCATCGGTACAGGCCTCGACGTCAACAGGATCAAAGCCAGCGCCGTTGCTCGACACGAGCAGCAGGTTCGGCGTTCGCTTCAGGAAGCCGGCATCGACATGGAAATGCGGCGCGAGCTCGTCGCGGGCGGCGCCGATCTGGTAGACATGGGCGGCACTGATGATCGGCGCATAGAAGTCCTCGGGGCTCTCGTTCTCGATACGATCGAGCCGGACGTCGGGCCGCGCCTTCAGGATGTCGATATAGATCGGGTTGGCCAGGTATTTGACGTAGAAGACGCGCTTGCTGTTGACGGACATCAGGACCCTTCCGGCTCTCTCGCGGAGACCCGCAAGGCCAGCGCGATGCGCGCCCCGTCCATGCGTCCCTCCCGTTTTCTCGTTGTCGCCGCTTATGACATGGCGATGCCGGCCACGGCAGGCCGTCTGGCGCAGATCACGGTGCCGGCCCGGACATGTTGACAATCTCGCTGCCTGCGTCAAGTTCGGGAGGTCGCCGCGACGGCCAGAACCAAGAAGCATGCGCGGCTCAAGGGAGAGCGCGATGGCGATTGCGGAGCAGCGGACCTCGCCCCAGGTGACGCAGGGGTCCGGCGACAAGAGCTGGCATGGCATCGTCCTGCAAACCCTGAAGCGGAACGAGATCAGCCTCATCCCCTACGTGCCCGACCGCGTGCTGACGCCGCTGATCCAGAACCTGCACGTCGACCCCTTCTTCACCACCTTTGCCACCGCCCGCGAGGAAGAGGCCGTCGGCATCGTCTCGGGCGCCTGGATGGGCGGACGGCGTGGCGCCGTGCTGATGCAGACGTCGGGCTTTGCAACGCTTGCCAACGTGCTGGCCTCGCTGGCAGTGCCCTACCAGATCCCGCTGATCATGTTCGTGTCCGAGCGCGGCACGCTCGGCGAGTTCAACTACGGCCAGTCGCGGGTCTGCCGCACCATGCGCCCGGTGCTGGACTCGCTGGCGCTGGAGCATCACACCATCACCCGGCTCGACGAGCTCGAATTCATCGCCGACCGCTCGATCAAGCAAGCCGTCACGACACAGGCGCCGGTGGCGCTGATCCTCAACCCGCTGCTCACCGGCGGCAAGACGTTCGACAAGTGAGCGCCGCCAAATGACTTCAAAAATGAACACGCGCAATACCAAGGTGATGAACCGGTTCGACGTGACCTCGCGCCTGATCGCAAAACTCAAGCACGAAGAAGCCGTGATCGGCGGCATCGGCAACACCAATTTCGACCTCTGGGCCGCGGGCCACCGCCCGCAGAATTTCTACATGCTGGGCAGCATGGGCCTCGCCTTCCCGATCGCACTGGGTGTCGCACTCGCGCAGCCAGACCGCCGCGTCTTCGCACTCGAAGGCGACGGCTCGCTGCTGATGCAGCTCGGCGCCCTCTCGACAATCGCGACGTTGAAGCCGAAGAACCTCATCATGATCGTGATGGACAACGGCATCTACCAGATCACCGGCGCACAGCCGACGCCGGCCGCGAGTGTGGCCGACATCGTCGGCATCGCCACCGCTTCGGGGCTCGCCAACAGCGCCTGGGCCGCAGACGAGGAGGATTTCGAGCGCCTCGTCGACACAGCGATGTCAGCTTCCGAACCGAGCTTGATTGCCGTCCGCATCGACGACAAGCCGGGCGTCGGCACCACCCGGCGCGATCCCGTGCAGATCCGGGAACGCTTCATGCACGGACTCGGCGTGCGCGAGCCACTTTAACGTTTCGTCATTAACTACACGACGATCTGATCCCGGCCGCGTAGCAGGCTGCTGCAGATCCGTGCTATCCGCACCGGATGTCCATTTTTGTTCGCTTCATTGCCTGGCTGCTGGCAGCCGCCGTCACCTTCGCAACTCTCGGCCCGCCCGGCCTGCGGCCCCACTCCGACCTCGGTCAGGATGGCGAGCATGCACTCGCCTTCGTCCTGGTAGGGTTGGCCTTCGGCCTCGCCTACCGAAATCGCCGCTGGGTCGTCGCCGCCGTCGCGGTGGTCCTGATCGGCGCGCTCGAACTGATGCAATTCTGGGCGCCAGGACGCCACGCGCGCCTGGAAGATTTTCTCGTCGATGCAGCCACGGCCTGCGCGGGCTTTGTGCTCGCGGCCGCCGCTGACTGGGCCGTGGCACGCCTTCGTGCCAGTCCTGCAGTCACAAGCGAAGGCCCCGCGGAGTGACGCTCCGCAGGGCCTGTTTTCTCCAAACGCCTGTGCTCTTTCGCGTCAGTCGATGATCTTGACGACCCTGCGCGTGCGCGGTTCGACGATCACACGGCGATCGTTCACGACCGCATAGCGATACTCGGTGTAGTTCGGCACGGGACGCAGCACCACGGCCGGGGGCAGCGGCTCGCCGACCACGACGCGCTCCTCGACGACGACCGACTCGGAACGCGGAAGTCCGCCCAGGATTGCATTCGGGATTTCCAGGCCAGCGCCCACGGCCGCACCTACGGTGCCGCCGACCATCGCGCCGATCGGCCCGCCGATGTCACCGCCCGCGCGTGCGCCGTTCCGGGCACCCTGCTCGGTCGTCGACTGGGCAAAGGCTGCGCTCGAGGCCAGCAGCGATACGGCAGCCAGCGTAATTGCAAGACGGGTCTTCATGTCCACACTCTCCAGTGTTTGTTTGTGCGCCTTCAACCGCGGGGCCGGACCATTGTTCCAGTTCCCCCAAAACCAAAAATGCACAACCGGAGATGTGTTACGGAGTAACAGTCAGGCTGCCGTCGAAGCGCTCATTCGAACAGCGGCGCCAGTTCCATCTGCGGCACCAGCACAAGGCCTTTGTCGGTGATGCGGATTTCCGGAATGACCGACAGCGGAATCAAGTTAAAGCCCATATAGGGGATGGTGCAGCCGGCTTCCGCCCATTCCTTCTTCAGCACCTTGACCTCTTCGGCGACCTCGGTCACGCGCTTGTCGGAGAGCAGGCCAGCAATCGGCAGCGGCACCAGCGCCCTCACCTTGCCGTCCGCGACGACGCAAACGGCGCCCTGCTGCGCCTTGATTGCGGCGATCGCGACCTGCATGTCGGCCTCGTTGGTGCCGGCGACGATGATGTTGTGGCTGTCGTGCCCGACGCTGGAGGCGACCGCGCCGCGCTTCAGGCCGAAATCCTTCAGCAGGCCATAGGCGACGTTGCCAGTCGATTTGCCGTGGCGCTCGACGACTGTGACGAAGCACAGGCCGTAGCGCGCAAACAGCGACGGCCAGTCTTTCGCTGGTTCGATCGCGACCTTCTCATGGATCAGCTTGATGCCCGGCAGCGCAGTCCTGATCGCGTTGACCGTGCAGGCCCTCGCCGGCAACTCGGGCGTCAGCTTCAATTTTTCCGGCAGCTTCACCGTCGCATAGGCCGCCTTCGGATATTGATAGCGCTGCGACAGCGCCTGATCGAGGCGCGGCGTGATCCTGCCGTGCTCGACCACCAGCTCGCCGCCATACCAGGTGCATTGCGGCTTGAGCTGATCGTCCATCAGCACAAGATCGGCGCGGCGGCCGCCGCCGAGCCCGCCGATATCGCCATCCATGCCGAAGCGGGTGGCACCATGCAGCGAGCCCATCGACCAGGCCTGCTCCGGGGACATCCCAGCCTTCACCGCCTCGCGCACCACCCAGTCGAGCCCGAACAGCAGGAGGTCGTCGGCATCGCGGTCATCGGTGCAGACGGCGGTGCGCTTGTGCGAGGCGCCGAGCTCGGTAATGGTGCGGATCGCCTGCGGCAGCGAGTGCCAGGGCGTGGTCGGCGGTCCCCCGCGCAGGAACACCCAGACGCCGGCATCGAGCAGATCGTCGGCGATGTCGCGGTCGATCGCCTCATGCGTGTCGGTGACGCCTGATGCCGCATACGCCGCGACGAATTCGCGGCCATAGACATGACCGGAGACCGGACGGCCCCGCTTCAAGGCGGCCGCGAGGATCGCGTGACTGCGCTCGTCACCCATCGTGACGGGCACGAAATCCATCTTCTCTCCGAGTGCCACCGCTTCAGGCCAGCGGTCGAACAGTCCGGCGATCTTGTCCGGCGTGAGGTCGCCGCCCGCAGTCTCCAGTTCGGCCGAGGTCGCAGGCACCGTCGACGGCACCGTCAGGAAGATCGAGAGCGGTGCCTCGCGCGCGTCCTCCAGCATCGCCTCGACGCCGGCGACGTCCATGACGTTGCCGATCTCGTGGCTGTCGCAGAAGATCGTGGTTGTGCCGTTGAGAAGAGCAGCCTCCGCATAGGCGCAGGCGGTCACCATCGAGGACTCGATGTGGATGTGCGGGTCGACCAGACCCGGCGCGATGATGCCGCCAGCCGCATCATAGAGCGGAACATCGTTCCAGAGCTTCTTCGCCGTCCCGGCCGGCTTCACCGCGGCGATACGGCCGCCGGTGATCCAGACCTCGCGATTGGCGTGGATGCGCTCCGAATAGGTCGAGAGCACTCGGGCCCCCGTGACGACGAGATCCGGCGTGACACGCGCGGACGCGACATCGGCGAGGCGCCGGGTCATCTCGTGCAGCGGTGCAACGGCGAAGCGGGTAAGTCTGGTCATCAGAACCCTCGCGTGGCATTACGGCCGAGCGATGGTTACCTCCCGCGCCGAACCGGGCAAGCGCAAATATAACGGCACGCTCTGCTCACGCCTTAGGCGCCGCACCGCCTGCCGTGACCGACTTCGCAGGTCGGCGCGGGTTCCGCCGTCTTGGTGATGGTGCGGCAGCGGGCTTGACCCGGATCCGCATCGAACGCCCCTTCGACTCGTCGATCTCGAACGCATTCGTCTTGCGCACGAGATCGCTCAGCTTGCGGGAGCCGTAGGTTCTCGAATCGAAATCGGGGGCGAGGTTGGTCAGTCCTTTTCCGACTTCCCCGAGCGAAACCCATCCGTCTTCGCTCTCCATCTGGGCGATGACTTTCTTGATCATGGGGATGGCTGCGTCAGGGGGTTGAAGCAGCGGCGACCGCGAGGCCGGATCCTGGGTGTTCACCGGGGCGGCAAGCAAATTCTCGGTATAGACGGATCTTCGGCAGGCCTGACGGAAGCTTTCCGGTGTCTTCTGCTCCCCGAACCCGAAGACATCGACGCCCTGCTCCCGGATGCGGGCGGCAAGCCGGGTGAAGTCGCTGTCGGACGACACCAGGCAGAAGCCATCGAAGCGGCCGCTGTGAAGCAGGTCCATGGCGTCGATGACCAGGGTGATGTCGGACGCATTCTTTCCCGTCGTGTAGGCGAACTGCTGCTGCGGGATGATGGCGTGTTTCGACAGGATGTCGGCCCAGCCCCTCGATCGCGCATTGGAGAAGTCGCCGTAGATGCGGCGAACGCTGGCCTCGCCGATCTTGGCGATCTCCTCGAACAATCCATCGGCGATCTTCGCGGAGGCATTGTCGGCATCGATCAGGACGGCGAGACGGGGCGAGCGAAGTTCCGACGGCATGGCGTTTCCCCAGGAGATGGACGCAGCATTAAATGACGCGAGCGCCGGGACGGCTAGTCCTCGTTCGCCCTGAAACGTCCCATCCCCTTCAGCACGAATGGGGCCAGCAGCGCAATCAGCGCAAGGCCGAGCAGCGTCGCCGAGATCGGGCTCTGGAGCAGCGTCATGGGATCTCCGAGGCTGATCGCGAGCGCGCGGCGCAACTGACTCTCGGCGATCGGGCCGAGGATCAGGCCGACGACGACGGGCGCGATCGGAAAATCGAACCGGCGCATCAGGAAGCCGAGCACGCCGAAGCCGGCCAGCATCGACAATTCGACGACCGACGGCTTGGCGGCGATGGTCCCCATGGTCGCGAACACGAGGATCCCGGCATAGAGCCACGGCTGTGGGATCGCAAGGAGCCGTACCCACAGTCCGACCAGCGGCAGGTTGAGCACGAGCAGCATGCAATTGGCGATGAAGAGACTGGCGATCAGCCCCCAGACCAGGTCCGGCCGCTCGGCGAACAGCAGCGGTCCCGGGTTGAGACCATATTGCTGGAAGCCCGCCAACATCATCGCGGCTGTCGCCGAGGTCGGCAGTCCCAGCGTCAAGAGCGGCACCAGCGTGCCGGCGGCCGAGGCATTGTTGGCGGCTTCCGGTCCAGCGACACCTTCGATCGCGCCCTTGCCGAATTCTTCCGGATGCTTGGTCAGCCGTCTCTCGCACGAATAAGACAGGAAGGTCGGGATCTCCGCGCCGCCCGCCGGCAGCGCGCCGATCGGGAAGCCGAACATCGTGCCGCGCAGCCATGGCTTCCACGACCGTTTCCAGTCGTCCCTGGTCATCCACAGCGAGCCGCGCACCGGTTCGAGCTTCTCCTCGGTATGATGCCGGCGCGATGCGACATAGAGCGCCTCGCCCAACGCGAACAGGCCGACCGCAAGCGTCGTCACCTCGACGCCGTCGAGCAGTTCAGGGACGCCGAAAGCAAGCCGCGCCTGACCGGTCAGCTTGTCGATGCCGACGAGGCCGAGCGTCAAGCCGATGAACAGGCTGGTGAGGCCGCGGACCGGGGAATCGCCGAAGGTCGCCGACACCGTGACGAAGGCGACGCACATCAGCGCGAAATAGTCTTCAGGTCCGAAGCGCACGGCGAAATCGACCAGCCACGGCGCGAGAAAGGCCAGGCCAATCGTGGCAATGGTGCCGGCGACGAAGGAGCCGATCGCGGAGGTCGCAAGCGCCGGCCCGCCCCGGCCGGCCTTGGCCATCTTGTTGCCTTCGAGCGCGGTCGCCATCGAGGCGCTCTCGCCCGGCGTGTTGATCAGGATCGCGGTGGTCGAGCCGCCATACATGCCGCCGTAATAGATGCCGGCGAACATGATCAGCGAGCCGCCGGGGTCGAGCTTGTAAGTGACAGGCAGCAGCAGCGCGACCGTCAACGCCGGGCCGATGCCGGGCAGCACGCCCACGGCCGTGCCGAGGAACACGCCGATCAGCGCATAAAGCAGGTTCATCGGCTGGACGGCGACCGCCATGCCATGCGCCAGCGCCGCAAAAGTGTCCATCACAGCAGTCGCTCCAGCGGACCGGTCGGAAGGCTCAGCGTCAACAGCCGGTCGAACGCAAGATAGATGAGGATCGACATCACCAGGGCAATGACGCTGTCGACCAGGATCGCGCGGCGCCCAAACGCCGCCGACGTCGTCACGAACAATGCCGACGTCGCCAGGATGAAGCCGCCGCCGAAGCCGATGATGCCGATCAGCAGCGCAAGGCCCATGAGGATCAGCACCACCGGCACGGGATCGGCGCTCTCGCGCGCCGGCAAATTGCCGCGCAATGCGTCGACGAGATTGCCGATCGCGAGCAGCGCGAGGCCGCAGGCGACCACGACCGGCATCGCCTCCGGCCCCATCCCGTACATCGTCGTGACTTGCAGACCGCGCGCATCCCACACCAGTACCGCGGCAAGGCCTGCGAGTAACGCGGCGATGACGATGCCGGCGCGATCGACGCGCCGTGGCGGCTGGGCCGGATCGCTCGTCGTCATGACTTGACCAGGCCGACCGATTTCAGCACGTCGGTGACGCGCACCGTTTCCTTCTTCAGAAAGTCGACGAAGGCGTCGCCGCCGAGATAGGCGTCCTCCCAGCCCTTCTGCTTGAGGATCTCCTTCCAGGCGTCCGACTTCACCATCTTCTCGACCGCTTCGCTCAAGGTCTTGCGCTGCTCCGGCGTGATGCCGGGAGGCGCGACCACCGAGCGCCAATTGGCGATCACCAGATCAATGCCCTGCTCCTTGAAGGTCGGGATGTCGCTGCCGGGGATGCGCTTCTCCGAGGTCACGCCGATCGCGCGCAGCTTGCCGGACTTGATCTGCCCGTCATATTCGCTCAGCCCCGAAATACCCGCGGTGACCTTGCCACCAAGGATCGCGGCGAGCGACTCGCCGCCGCCGGAGAACGGAATGTAGTTGATCTTCTTGGCGTCGGCGCCCACGGCGCCGGCGAACAACGCCGCCATCACGTGGTCGACGCCGCCAGCCGAGCCGCCCGCGAAGGTCACCTTGGCGATGTCGGCCTTCACCGCTGCGGCCAGATCCTGTGCGGTCTTGATCGGCGAACTCGCGGGGACCACGATCACCTGGATTTCCTCGGTCAGGCGCGCGATCGGCGTCACCTGTTCGAGGGTGACAGGCGACTTGTTCATGGCGAGCGCGCCCACCATGACGAAGCCGTTGACCATCAGCTGGTTGCCGTCACCCTTGGCGCCGTTGACAAACTGCGCGATGCCGACGCTGCCGCCCGCACCGGGAACGTTGATGACCTGCACGCTGCGCGCGACACCCGCGGCAACCAGCGCCTGCTGCATCGAGCGCGCAGTCTGGTCCCAGCCACCGCCCGGTGCCGCCGGCGCCATCAGCTTGAGCTCGAGCGGTTGGGCAAAGGCAGGCGTCGCTGCCGCAAGGGTCAGCGCGACGGCTGCGCCGACAAGGCGCGCGGGAAATTGGAACATGAGGGCATCTCCAGGCTCATGCGGACATTTGCCGCATTGTGGTGTTTGGCCGCATATCAGCCAAAACGACCGCGCCTGTCCAGCGACCACCCCCGGATTCGCGCGCGCCATCGAAGCTGCCGCGGCGCAGCGCCACTTTGAGCCGGCCGGGCCGATGCATGATGATCGCATCGGCCCGGCGGGATTATGTTCGACGCCCCGAGCAGCCGTTCAGAGCAGCCCTGCCCCGCGGGCCCATTTGTACTTGGCGCCGAGCACCTCGACCGGCAGCTCGGTCGAATAGGCGTAGGCCGGGATGCCGTTCTGGTAGAGATATTCGGCGGCCTCCTCGACCTCGACATCGCCGGCAAGCGAGGCGACGATCGGCTTCACGAAGCCCTTGGCCTCCATCTCCTTCTTCACCTCGACCATGTTGCGGGCGAACACCATTGGCGGAGTGACGATGGTGTGCCAGTAGCCGAGGATCAGCGAATGGATGCGCTCGTCCGAGAGGCCAAGCTTCACCGTGTTGACGTAGGTGATCGGCGGCTCGCCGCCGGTGATGTCCACAGGATTTCCGGCCGCGCCGAACGGCGGGATGAACTTGCGGAAGGCAGCATCCAGATCCGGCGGCATCGACATCAGCGACAGGCCGTTGTCGACGCAGGAGTCCGACAGCAGCACGCCCGAGCCGCCCGCACCGGTGATGATCAGGACGTTCTCGCCCTTCGGCGTCGGCAGCACCGGCACGCCGCGGGCGAATTCGAGCAGTTGCCGCAGGCTGCGGGCGCGGATCACGCCGGACTGCGCCAGCACGTCCTCGTAGATCTTGTCGTTACCGGCGAGCGCGCCGGTGTGCGAGGACGCCGCCTTTGCGCCAGCCGATGTGCGGCCGGCCTTCAGCACCACGACGGGCTTCTTCTTGGAGACGCGCTTGGCCGCTTCCGCGAACGCGCGGCCGTCCTTGAGGTCTTCGCAGTGCTGCGCGATCAGATTGGTGTTCGGGTCCTGCTCGAAGAAGGCGAGCAGATCGTCCTCGTCGATATCGGACTTGTTGCCGAGGCCGACGATCGCGGAGACACCCATCTTGGCCGAGCGCGAGAAGCCGATGATGGCCATGCCGATGCCGCCCGACTGCGACGACAGCGCCGCGTGACCCTTGACGTCATAGGCCGTGCAGAACGTCGCGCAGAGATTGGCCGGGGTATAGTAGAAGCCGTAGATGTTCGGACCCATCAGGCGGATGTCGTACTTCTTTCCGATCTCGACGATCTCGGCCTGCAGCTCCGGCGCGCCGGCTTCGGCGAAGCCCGACGGAATCAGAACGGCGCCCGGAATTTTCTTCTCGCCGCATTCGACGAGCGCACCAGCAACGAACTTCGCGGGAATCGCGAACACCGCGGTGTCGATCACGCCCGGCACGTCCTTGACACTCTTGTAGGCCTTGTAGCCGAGAATTTCCGGCGCCTTCGGGTGGATCGGATAGATCTCGCCCTTGTAGCCGCCGTTGATGAGGTTCTTCATCACGGAGTTGCCGATCTTGCCGTCCTCGGCGGAGGCGCCGATCACGGCGACGCCCTTCGGCTGCATGATGCGGCTCATCGCCGCGACGATCTCTTCGGTCGGGCGCGGCTTCGGCTTCGGCACGTAGGCGAAGTCGACGACGATGCGCACGTCGGCGGCGATCGCATTGTTGGCCGTGGCGAACACCGGATTGAGGTCGAGTTCGACGATCTCGGGGAAGTCTGTCACGAGCTGAGAGACCTTGACGATGACATCTGCAAGCGCCGTGCGGTTCACCGGTTCGCCGCCGCGAACGCCCTTGAGAATCTCGTGCGCCTGGATGCCGTCGAGCATCGACAGCGCGTCTTCCTTGGTCGCGGGCGCAAGGCGGAAAGTGATGTCCTTCAGGACTTCGACCAGCACGCCGCCGAGGCCGAAGGCGACCAGCTTGCCGAACGAACCATCGGTGATCGAGCCGACGATGACTTCGGTGCCGCCGGCCAGCATCTGCTGTACCTGGACGCCCTCGATCTTGGCATCAGCCTTATACTTCCTGGCGTTGGAGAGAATGGTCTCGTAAGCCTTCTCGGCATCCTCGGCCGTCTTGAGACCGACGATGACGCCGCCGGCTTCGGTCTTGTGCAGAATGTCCGGCGAGACGATCTTCATGACCACCGGGAAGCCCATCGCGGAGGCCATCTTGCCGGCCTCGCCCGCCGACCTCGCCACGCCCTCCTTCGGCACCGGAATGCCGTAGGCGTCGCAGACCAACTTGCCTTCCGGCGCCGTCAGGCTGGTGCGATTGTCCGCCTTGACCTGGTCAAGCACCTTGCGGACGGCATCTTTGGAATTGGACATGTGGCTTCTCCCTTGACCTCAGTTCGTTCTTTTCAAAGCGCGCGCGTGTTGCGGCCGCCCGTCATGCTTGCCATTCGCCGCGCTCTGTTCCATGTCGCGGAGCAGAAGTGGCATAAAGCCAAGGCACCTCCGCCGCTTTGGATCAAAAATGGCGAACGATGGCATTTGGTATGCCAGAAGCCAATTTGTCAAGCTGATGCACTGCTTGGAATACCGTAAAAAATAGGCAGCTTGACATTCTGGCATTTGGTATGCCAAAAACTTTCCCGTTAATATTCCTGTAAAAGACGACTCCCACTGGAGGAGATTCGTCGTGTCACTGCGGAAACCAACCAAGGCGTTGCCGAACATGGCCGAGGCAGATATCGCAATCGTTCGTATTGCCCCGGAGAGCAGCTTCAAGAACAAGGCGTATGATGCCTTGAAGGAAGCCATCCTCAAGATGGACATCTACTCGACGCCCGAGCCGGTCATGCTCGACGAGCGCGCGTTGTCCGAACGCCTGGGTGTCAGCCGTACCCCGATCCGCGAAGCCATCGCGATGCTCGAGCAGGACGGTTTCGTGAAGACCGTTCCGCGACGCGGCATCATGGTGGTGCGCCGGACCAAGAGCGAGATCGTCGACATGATCCGCGCCTGGGCTGCGCTGGAGAGCATGGCGGCACGCCTCATCACCACCACCGCGCGCAAGAAGGACATCACGGCGCTGCGCGATTACTTCAAGGACTTCGACAAGGACCGCCTGCCCGAGGATCACGTCGAGGAATATTCGCGCGCCAACATCGCCTTCCATCAGGCGCTGATCTCGCTGTCGGAATCGCCTGTGCTGGTCGATCTCACCAACGATCTGCTGCTGCACGTGCGCGGCTATCGCCAACTGACCATCGGCCGCAAGGACCGCACCGCGACCTCCCTGCCCGAGCATCTCGGCATGATCGAAGCGCTGGAAGCGCGCGACACCGAACTCGCCGAGAAGCGCGCCCGCGACCACACCCTTGGACTTGCCGCTTACGTCGAAGCGCACGGCCAGGAACTCTTCTGACAACGTCCGCCAGAAGGGCGAAACATTCGCCCAAGAAGCCTGAAACAGCGCATTGAGACCAGGGAGACAAGGCCCATGCTGAACACCGCGACCAAGTCCGAAGCACCGGGCACCGAGCAGGAACTGACGGATGGTTTTCATCTCGTCATCGACGCGCTCAAGCTGAACGGCATCAACACCATCTATAATGTGCCGGGCATCCCGATCACGGATTTGGGCCGCATGGCGCAGGCCGCCGGCATTCGTGTGATCTCCTTCCGCCACGAGCAGAACGCCGGTTACGCCGCCGGCATTGCCGGCTATCTCACCAAGAAGCCCGGCGTCTGCCTCACGGTGTCCGCGCCCGGCTTCCTCAACGGTCTCACCGCGCTCGCGCACGCCACCACCAATTGCTACCCGATGATCCTGGTCTCGGGCTCGTCCGAGCGCGAGGTCGTCGACCTCCAGCAGGGCGACTACGAGGAAATGGACCAGCTCGCGATCGCGAAGCCCCTGTGCAAGGCGGCTTATCGCGTGCTGCACGCCCAGGATATCGGCATCGGCTTCGCCCGCGCCATCCGCGCCGCCGTCTCGGGCCGTCCGGGCGGCGTCTATCTCGACCTGCCGGCCAAGCTGTTCGGCCAGGTGATGAACGCCGAGGCCGGCCGGAAATCGCTGGTCAAGGTGATCGATGCGGCGCCCGCGCAGATCCCCTCGCCCGCTTCGGTCAAGCGCGCACTTGATGTCTTGAAAGCCGCAAAACGTCCGCTGATCATTCTCGGCAAGGGTGCCGCCTACGCGCAGGCCGACGAGGAGATCAAGACCTTCGTCGAAAAGAGCGGCGTGCCGTTCCTTCCCATGAGCATGGCCAAAGGCCTCCTCCCCGACACGCATCCGCAATGCGCCGGTGCGGCCCGCTCGACCGTGCTGAAAGAATCCGACGTCGTGATGCTGATCGGCGCGCGGCTGAACTGGCTGCTCTCGCACGGCAAGGGCAAGAGCTGGGGCGAAGCGCCCAAGAAGTTCATCCAGGTCGACATCGAACCGCGTGAGATGGATTCCAACGTCGAGATCGTCGCGCCCGTGGTCGGCGACATCGGCTCGGTCGTCTCCGCCTTCAACCAGTCGATCGCGACGGGTTGGACCGCGCCGCCGGCTGAATGGACCAAGGCGATCGTGTCAAAACGCGACGAGAACGTCGCCAAGATGGCGCCGAAGCTCATGAACAACAAGTCGCCGATGGACTATCACGGCGCGCTCGGCGTGTTGAAGAATGTGATCAAGGATCATCCCGAAGCGATCCTCGTCAACGAGGGCGCCAACACGCTCGATCTCGCCCGCGGCGTCATCGACATGTACCGCCCGCGCAAGCGTCTCGACGTCGGAACCTGGGGTGTGATGGGCATCGGCATGGGTCAGGCGATCGCGGCCGCGCTCGAGACCGGACATCCCGTGCTCGCGGTGGAAGGCGACAGCGCGTTCGGCTTCTCCGGCATGGAGGTCGAGACCATCTGCCGCTACAATCTGCCGATCTGCGTCGTCATCTTCAACAATGACGGCATCTATCGCGGTACCGACGTCAACAGCGTCAACGCCGATCCGGCGACGACGGTGTTCGTCAAGGGTGCGCGCTACGACAAGATGATGGAGGCCTTCGGCGGCGTCGGCGTGAACGCGACCTCGCCCGACGAGCTCAAGCGCGCCGTCAACGAAGCGATGGCCTCGGGCAAGCCGACGCTCATCAACGCGGTGATCGATCCGGCCGCTGGCTCGGAGAGCGGCCGCATCGGCAATCTCAATCCGCAGAGCGTTCTGCAGAAGAAGAAGTAAGTCCTCCCCTTCAACCTATATTCCCTGCCGGGTGCAGGGGCAGACAGAGTACGGAGCAACACGATGACCAAGGCGCTCGAGGGCGTTCGCATTCTCGATTTCACCCATGTCCAGTCAGGACCGACCTGCACGCAGCTGCTCGCCTGGTTCGGCGCCGACGTGATCAAGGTGGAACGTCCGGGTGTGGGTGACATCACCCGCGGCCAGTTGCAGGACATCCCGAACGTGGACAGCCTGTATTTCACCATGCTCAACCACAACAAGCGTTCGATCACGCTCGACACCAAGAACCCCAAGGGCAAGGAAGTCCTCACCGAGCTCATCAAGAAGTGCGACGTGCTGGTCGAGAATTTCGGCCCCGGCGTGCTCGACCGCATGGGCTTCCCCTGGGAGAAGATCCAGGCGATCAATCCGAAGATGATCGTCGCCTCGATCAAGGGTTTTGGCCCCGGCCCCTACGAGGACTGCAAGGTCTACGAGAACGTCGCGCAGTGCACAGGCGGCGCCGCCTCCACCACCGGCTTCCGCGACGGTCTTCCGCTCGTCACCGGCGCGCAGATCGGCGACAGCGGCACCGGCCTGCATCTGGCGCTCGGCATCGTCACCGCGCTCTATCATCGCACCCACTCGGGCAAGGGCCAGCGCGTCACGGCGGCGATGCAGGACGGCGTGCTCAACCTCTCGCGCGTCAAGCTGCGCGACCAGCAGCGCCTCGAGCGCGGTCCGCTCAAAGAGTACAGCCAGTTCGGCGAAGGCATTCCGTTTGGCGATGCCGTGCCGCGCGCCGGCAACGATTCCGGCGGTGGCCAGCCCGGCCGCATCCTCAAGTGCAAGGGTTTTGAGACCGATCCCAACGCCTACATCTACTTCATCACCCAGGCCCCGGTCTGGGAGAAGATCTGCGACGTGATCGGCGAGCCGACCTGGAAGACCGATCCGAACTACGCCAAGCCGGCGGCCCGCCTGCCGCGCCTGAACGAGATCTTCGGCCGCATCGAGCAGTGGACGATGACGAAGACCAAGTTCGAGGCGATGGAAATCCTCAACAAGGACGACATCCCCTGCGGCCCGATCCTGTCGATGAAGGAGCTTGCCGAGGACCAGTCGCTGCGCGCGACCGGCACGGTGGTCGAGGTCGACCACCCCACCCGCGGCAAGTATCTCTCGGTCGGTAACCCGATCAAGCTGTCGGATTCCCCAAGCGACGTCGAACGCTCCCCGCTGCTCGGCGAGCACACCGACGAGATCTTGCGCAGCGTGCTCGGCTTCAGCGACAACCAGGTCGCCGAGATCCACAAGTCCGGTGCACTCGACCCGCCGCAGAAGCAGGCCGCCGAGTAAGCGGATCGACCATCGACACGAAGGGCCGCCGGTTTCGGCGGCCCTTTTGTTGGACCAAGACGGCCAGCACTTCTCGATAGAGCAACGCCAGCCCAAGCCTCGGCTTTAGGAACTAAAACTGCTACAGGTCGTTGTCCGTTCGCCGGTGCGCTCTCGGAAATGTCAGCCGCACAGTGAGCGACTCAGACTCGCAAAACGCCTGCCCAGCCATCAAGAAGTGATCGCCCGAGAGGAGCGGCCCGGCGAAAGCTGCGGCGCCGCCCGTCGATCAAGTCGAGGACGACATGTCGAAAGATCAATCCGCCGATCGCGCCAAGCGCGAAGCCGACAAGGTGTTCAAACCTGTCGAGACGCATAAGCCGATCAACGACTATGCGAGGGATCAGAACTCGTTCAACGAGAACCGCGAGCGCCTGAAGGCAGAGCGATTGGCCCGCGAGGCCAAGCCGGAAAGCGGCTCCGAATAGACGCGTTCCGAAGGCGTTGCCTTGGGACCGAGGCCTAGAGCATCGAAAGCACGACGATCCCGTCCTCGAGCTCGCCTGACGCGAGCCGTATCCGCGCAATACGCTCGAACTCCGTCCGGTATTTCTGGAGATAGCTGAAGGCCTGCTTCTGGGTCCGAAAATTGGTGGCCAGCCGGCACGTTCTGTCGACCCGCACCCAGTGCGAGAAAAAAGATGATCGTGCCGCCGCCATCCGGCTTGATCCTAGGCACGATCTGCAATCTCTGGCATCCGACCGGCCCTTCTGGATTGATCGTCAGCGCTATCGAGCGCGACTATTGCGGCGATTTCTTCGCGCGTTTCTTTGGCACGGCAGCCGGCAACGATGCGCGAGCAGCAGCATCGGCAATTTCCTTGGCCTCACGCAACTCGCGAAGCCGCGCCATGTTTTTGCGGACGTCGAAAGACTGCCGCTCGGCATCCGCCATCGCCTTCGCCCCCTCTTCGGCCGCAGCGCGTTGACGCTCGGAACGCGCGATGCCTTCGGGTGACGGGCCGGCCGATCTCTTGGTGCTCATCATCCACCCTGTTCGGCAACGGACAAAACCCGCTCAATCCTTACGATCGAGCGGGTCGCATGGCCGCTTCAGTACATCCGTGAAACGGCACTGGAGAGCTTAAGCCAGCGAGAGATTCTCAGCGCTGACCTTGCCCCGCATCTTGTCGGTCTTGGCCTCGAAGTTGACCTTCTGGCCCTCGGCGAGACCCGCAAGACCAGCCCGCTCGACTGCGCTGATGTGAACGAACACATCGTTGCCGCCGTCGTCGGGCTGAATGAATCCAAAGCCCTTCTGGCCGTTAAACCACTTCACTGTACCTGTCGGCATTTCTCTTCTCCAAAGCGCACATGCGCGCATTCCGCATGACTCTCTCGCGGAATCGATTCAATTCGTCGATGTCGATGGAAAAGGAGCCCGCGGGCGCATTCAACAAGGCACAGCGGCTGAACGAACACCCATAAAGTATACCTCCCCGGCGTTACTTGCAAGGCTTGCCGAGACTTAATTGCCGCGGGGTCTCGGCCGAGCAGGTTCAAGACAGACTTGCCGAGCGGCATCTGCGCCCCGGTCGGGCTGGCAACGTATCCTTTTGGACAGACCTGACGCCGGTTTCACGTTAGGATTTGTCATCACCGCCCGGCATGTGGCTTTTATCGGTGATGAGAACGCCAATTGCGCTCCCGCCTCATCAGTAAGGGAGATGCGCCATGGAACGGCGTCGTTTCACGCAGACTGAAACCCTCAACCAGATGCTCACGCAGGAAGTCGAACGTTTACGCCAGGAGATGCGCACGCTTCCGCCAGGTCGTCGTCGCGAGTTGCTGCTGCGAAGGGTCCGACAGGACGAGACCGCCATCCGGATCGATGCATGGATCGACTCCCCGGGGCTGAGAGCGCCGACCTGACGCAGCCTTTCGCATAACTTGAGACGCCCTGTCGGATCGGCAGCGCCTCGATCGTCCTAGGGACATGAACGGGCCGTCGACGCCAATGTCGTGCCCATCAAGCCACAGGGATGATCACCATGCCGAACACTGTCCGCCTGCACCGCGTTCTCTCGACCAGCCCGGAGAAACTCTATCGCGCCTTCGTCGAAGCGGACGCGCTGTCGAAATGGCTGCCGCCGAACGGCTTCACCTGCACCGTGCATCATCTTGAGCCGAAGGTCGGCGGCACGTTCAAGATGTCGTTCCGCAACTTCACGACAGGGGCCGGCCATTCATTCGGCGGTGAATATCTCGAGCTCGTTCCCGGCGAGCGGCTGCGCTACACCGACAGGTTCGACGATCCCAACCTGCCCGGCGAGATCCAGGTGACCGTGATCCTGAAGAGGGTCTCCGTGGGCACCGAGCTTGATATCACCCAGGCCGGCATCCCGGACGTCATTCCCGTCGAAGCCTGCTATCTCGGCTGGCAGGAATCGCTGCGGAATCTGGCAAGGCTCGTCGAGCCCGAGATCAATCAATAATGTCCAGACGGCGCGGGCGTCGGACCGCCGAGGTTACGCGCCCGCGCTCGACCCGGTCCCTCCGCCTGCGGTCCAGCGATCGGGATCGGAACTGTGCCCGATCAGCGCGAGACCGTAGGCGATCGATTCGAACTGGTCGCCCGACATCAATCGTTCGTTGCCGAACCGGTCGGCGAACAGTTTTCGGACGGCGGGCACGAACGAGGTCCCGCCGGTCAGGAACACTTTCTCGATTTCGCGTGCGGTGATGCCGGCCTCGGCCAACACCTTGTCGACGGTGGCGCCGAGCCGCGCGACGTCGTCGGCAATCCAGGAATCGAAGTCCTTCCGCGTGATGGTGGAACCGATGTCGACGCCGCCGCCCTTGAAGCGGAAGTCGACTTCGTCCTTTGCCGAAAGCGCGACCTTGGCATCCGACACAGCTCGATAAAGTGAAAAGCCGAGATCGAGATCGACGATGGTGATGAAATCCTCGAGCAGCTCCGGTTTCAGCGCGCTGCGCGCGAGGTCCCGAAGCTCGCGCAGATCGCCATTGCTCTTCATCATCGCGAGCTGATGCCAGCGTGCAAGGTTGGTGTAGTGGCCGCTGGGAACCGGCAGCACCTTGTCGAACGAACGGAAGCTGGAGCCCTTGCCCAGCCGCGGCGAGACGACGTGGTCGACGATGCGGTAGTCGAACGTGTCGCCCGCAATGCCGATGCCGGCATGGCCGAGGGGCTCGGCGCGCAAATTCCCGCCCGTGCGCGAGAAACGCATCACCGAGAAATCGCTGGTGCCACCGCCGAAATCCGCGACCAGCACGGTTGCGTCGCGCTCCAGCCGGCGCGCGAAGGAGAATGCCGCGCCGACGGGCTCGTAGACATAGCGCGCGTGGCCGGCGCCAAGACGCTCGAACGCGGCCCGGTAGCGCTGCATCGCCAGCGCCTCGTCGGGATTGCCGCCGGCAAAGCGCACGGGCCGGCCGACCGTGATGGTGGAGGCCTCGAAGCCGAATTTGTCGCCGCCATGTCGCACCAGTGTCCGCAGGAACGCCGCCAGAATGTCCTCGAACTTGAAGCGCTGCCGGAACACCTGCGTTGTGTTGAAGCTGCTGCTCGCGGCAAAGGTCTTGAAGGACTGGAGGAAGCGGTAGACATGGCGTCCTTCCAGGAAAGTTTCGATCGCCCACGGGCCGCCTTCGGCCTGGGCGCCGGCTCCCGGCCGGTCCTCCCAGAAGCACAGGGCCGAGACATAGGTGCTGTGCCGCTGGCCGCCATGGTCGAAGCGGATGGCCTCGACCCGGCGGTCATCCGCCGCGATCGCAACGACCGTATTGCTGGTCCCGAAATCGATGCCGATCGAGACAGCGGACGAAGCGCTCGACATGAACCACTCTGACGCTTGATTGGAAAAGGGGGCAGACCACTAACGGCTTTGAGCTGCCCTGCCAAGGTCGGATTGTGCACCGCGGCCGTCAACCCGCGGGGATTCGACGGCGTTTGGGCTATTTATAATAGGAGCGGCCACTTTAACGCATCATTATGCTGCAATGCGGGAGCGCGTATGCTGCCATGCGATGGCATGCATGGACACTGGCATCTGGCATACGTACATTGCCCTTCGAAATGAGACAGCAATACTGACTGTCTTGAGAAAGGAATTCCGATGTCCAAAACCGCTTCCGTCGCCCTCGACCCATCCTCCTCGCTGTTCGCCCGCTTCATGGCCGCGGTGGACCGCTTCCTGATGGCGAGTGCCGAGATCTCCAATCACAACGGCGACCTGCCCCGCTTCGGTCTGTAAGCTGCGCCTCCCGCGTCACGAGCCCGACGCAGCGGTTTCAGAACCGTTGATATGCTACTTTTGATGAATGGCCCCGTATGACGGGGCCATTTCTATTTGCGTTGTCCGATTCACGCCGGGGCTGAAAAGGTCCTGCGGCATTTGCGCACGGTGGGCGGACCAGCGCTTGAACGTTGGCATAATGAATACAAGAATGCCCCTCCAGCGCTCGCAGAACAATGAGAGGCGCTACGGGAGGCTTTATGACGGACATGGTGCAGGCAACGGCCCCTACAGCCGCGCGCGTGAGCGATGCTTATCGCTGGGCGCAATTGGCGGTCGGCGTCGCCGCAATGGTGATGATCGCCAATTATCAATACGGCTGGACGTTCTTCGTCCCCGACATCCAGAAGAAATTCGGCTGGGATCGCGCCTCGATCCAGTGGGCCTTCACGCTGTTTGTGCTGTTCGAGACCTGGCTGGTGCCGGTCGAAGGCTGGTTCGTCGATAAATACGGCCCGCGCCTCGTCGTGCTCATCGGGGGCATTCTCTGCGCCATCGGCTGGGCGATCAACGCGCAAGCCACCACGCTCAACGGCTATTATCTCGGCATGATCGTCGCGGGCATCGGTGCCGGCGGCGTTTATGGCACCTGCGTCGGCAATGCGCTGAAATGGTTTCCGGACAAGCGCGGTCTCGCCGCGGGCATCACCGCCGCGGGCTTCGGTGCAGGCTCTGCGCTGACTGTCGCGCCGATCCAGGCCATGATCAAGGACAGTGGCTTCCAGACTACCTTCCTCTATTTCGGTCTCGGGCAAGGCATCATCATCTGCATCCTCGCCTTCTTCCTGCTGGCGCCGAAAGCAGGTCAGGTGCCGAACGTCGTGGCGAATGCCAAGCTGCTGCAGACTCGCCGCAACTATCAACCGACCGAGGTGCTGCGTCAGCCGATCTTCTGGCTGATGTACTTCATGTTCGTGATCGTCGGCGCCGGCGGCCTGATGGTGACGGCGAATTTGAAGCCGATCGCCGCCGACTGGAAGGTCGACAACGTGCCGGTCACGTTGATGGCGGTGACCATGACGGCGGTGACCTTCGCGGCCACGATCGACCGCGTGCTCAACGGCCTGACGCGGCCGTTCTTCGGCTGGATCTCCGACATGATCGGCCGCGAGAACACGATGTTCATCGCCTTCGGCATGGAGGGATTCGGCATCTGGATGCTCTATCTCTGGGGCCACGATCCCATCTGGTTCGTGCTGCTCTCGGGCTTCGTGTTCTTTGCCTGGGGTGAAATCTACTCGCTGTTCCCCTCGACCTGCACCGACACGTTCGGCGCCAAGTTCGCGACCACCAATGCGGGCCTGCTCTACACCGCAAAGGGCACCGCCGCGCTGCTGGTCCCGATCGCCAACTACATGCAGCAATCGTCGGGCACCTGGGACAGCGTGTTCATCATCGCGGCCGGCGCCAACATCCTGGCTTCGCTGCTGGCGATTGCGGTGCTGAAACCCTGGCGCAAGATCGTGGTCGCGAAATCGACGATCTGACGCGCGCGACCCCGCTCCAACGTCACGCGAAGACGCCCGGCCTCACGGCCGGGCGTTTTCGTTGGCCTGAGGCTTTTCCGAGTCCGGCCAATCCGAACGGACCCTGGCATTTTTGCTGCGTCGCGGCGCGAGATAGGGCTTGCCTTCTGGAATATGGTATACCAATCTGCCAGCAGCGCTTGCGACGATAAGCCACAACATTTGCGACACCGGGTCATCTTGTAAATCCCACGTCGCAGCTAACCAGGCGCGTTGGGAGGTTGTCGATGATTTCCAGCACGGATGGCGCCGTGACCGCTGCGCCGCTTCGCACAGGTTTCCGTTGGCTGCAGCTCGCCATGGGCATCGTCTGCATGGCGATGATCGCCAATCTGCAATACGGCTGGACGCTGTTCGTCGATCCGATCAACGCGGCCCACCATTGGGGACGCGCCGCGATCCAGCTCGCCTTCACCGTCTTCGTCGTCACAGAGACCTGGCTGGTGCCGGTCGAAGCCTGGTTCGTCGACAAATACGGTCCGCGCCTCGTCATCATGTTCGGCGGTATCATGATCGCGCTGTCCTGGGTGCTTAACTCCTACGCTGACTCGCTCACCCTGCTCTACATCGCGGCCGTCATCGGCGGCATCGGCGCGGGCGCGGTGTACGGCACCTGCGTCGGCAACGCGCTGAAGTGGTTTCCAGACCGCCGCGGCCTCGCCGCCGGCGCGACTGCCGCAGGCTTCGGCGCGGGCGCAGCCCTCACCGTCGTGCCGATCGCGACCATGATCGCAACGAGCGGCTATCAGCACGCGTTCCTCACCTTCGGCATCGGCCAGGGCGTGATCGTGTTCGTGCTCGCCTTCTTCATCCAGCCGCCGCGGATCTCGATCCCGCCGAAGAAGAAGCAGCTCAATCTGCCGCAGACCAGGATCGACTTCACACCGCCGCAGGTGCTGCGCGCCCCTATTTTCTGGGTGATGTACCTCGTCTTCGTCATGGTCGCGTCCGGCGGCCTGATGACCGCGGCGCAGATCGCGCCGATCGCGCACGACTTCAAGATCGCCGACACGCCGGTGACCCTCGCCGGCTTCCAGATGGCGGCCTTGACCTTCGCGATCTCGCTCGACCGCATCTTCGACGGCTTCGGCCGCCCGTTCTTCGGCTTCGTCTCCGACAATATCGGCCGCGAGAACACCATGTTCATCGCCTTCGGCACGGCGGCACTGATGCTGCTGACGCTATCGGCCTACGGTCACGTCCCCGTTGTCTTCGTGCTCGCGACCGCGGTTTATTTCGGCGTGTTCGGCGAGATCTACTCGCTGTTCCCCGCAACCTGCGGCGACACTTTCGGCTCGAAATACGCGACCACCAACAACGGCATGCTCTACACCGCGAAGGGCACGGCATCCCTGCTCGTCCCGCTCGCGAGCGTGATCTCGGCCGCCTATGGCTGGAAGGCCGTATTCGTGGTCGCGGTGGCACTGAACGCGACGGCGGCATTGATGGCGCTGTTCGTGATCAAGCCGCTGCGCCGCTCCTTCATCCTCGGCAAGGAAGCCGAGAGCGCCACCTCCGCAACCGGCAACGCCAAGACGGCGTAAGTCGCCGCACGACAATGCACGATCGCGAAAGGGGCGCAGCGATGCGCCCCTTCTTTTCGTCCCGACGAGAAATGTCAGCAGTCCTGCCGCAAGATTCTTCGGATCAGCCAAATCGACCGCTTGACGCTTGGTATTATGTATACCAAACTCGGTCCATCATTCACCCCACGGAGGTTGCAATGCTGGTCGGAGACATTCTGCGCAAGAAGACACCGCGCGTTGTCACGGTGCGAATGAACGAAACGGTGGGGATCGCCGCCAAGCTGATGCGCGCCAACAATATCAGCGCGCTGGTGGTCAAGGATGTGGTCCGCTCCGAGGGCAACACCGCCGTCGGCATGTTCACCGAGCGCGACGTGGTGCGCGCCATCGCCGAACACGGCGCGAACGGCATCAACGTCAAGGTCTCCCAGCTCGTTTCCGTGCAGCAGCTTGTCTCCTGCACCTCCTCGGACACGATCGAGCACGTCCGTCACCTGATGAACCGCAATCACATCCGGCACCTGCCCGTGATCGACGATTACAGCCTCGTCTCCGTCATCAGCATGCGCGACATCGCCGCTGCCGTTGACGAAGCCATCAATGGTGCGCCGCAAGCGGCAGCCTGAAGCCGCGTCGCGCTGAACTACAGCTCCGGAAAGTCGCGCCCCTCTCCCGCTTGCTTGCGGGAGAGGCCGCATCGAGGGTGCCCGCAAGGACGGCGCACCGAGGACGATCCACGGCATCGGCGCTGAACCAACGCGGTGCCGTAAGGCGCGCCAAAACGCCCGGAAAATCCGGCAGGGACCGCCGGGCCATCAACTGATCGACTGACGCAGCCTGTCGCAGAGGCCGCCCCGGGAAACACCGCGCGACCCACCCCTTGATCTCGGTTCCGCTCTCCAATAGCAACTATGGCGATAATGTGTGCCGGCGTGAGGAATTCACGATGTGGCTTTTCTTCCTGGTTGCCTGGTTTGTCCTGCTGGCCGCCATCGCGTTCCTCGCCCAGCAGGCATTTGGTTACGACGTTGCCCACCTGCCCGCCCTGTTTGCGGGCCTGCCAATGCCACAGCGCATCGCGACAGGCGCGATCCTGGCCGTGGCCCTGGCGCTGATTGGCGCCTCCGTCTGGCGGCTGTCGCGCCAGGACCGCCGCCTCAGCACGCTGCGCGACCGCCTCAGGAAGACCCGGGAAGACGTCGTCGTCGCCCACGCCCTGCAAAATCACCTCGATGCCACCGTCCAGCACCTGATCGAGAGCGACCCCCGCGAGGCGGTTTCCGCCCTTCACGACAAGCTGGGCGAGATCGAGCAGCGGGCACTGCTCCAGCAGGGCCGCAATGAATCCACCGACATGCAGGACCAACTCGCCGAAATCCGCCGCCGCCAGCAGGCGCTGCGGGAGACGGTCGGCAAGGTCGCCGATCAGCGCCGCGCGGTCGAGCCTGTCTTCACCGAGATCCGCGACCGCCAGAACCAGCTCGAACGCGCACTGCTCGACCTCGAGACCGACGACCGCAAAAACAATCTCGCCGACCGTCTCAAGGACATCACGCGCGACATGACCACGCTGCTATCGCGGGTAAACGCGGTCCAGGAGACGTTTGCCACCCTGAATCAGTACAAGGAAGATCTGGCGAAATCCCACGCCGAGCTGGTGCCGCTGCGCGCGACGGACACCGGCATCAACGCCCTGATCGGCGAGCTCGGGCTCAGCCACGATCGCTTGGCGAAGAACATCGACGATCTCGAGACCGGCGGCGAAGCGCCGCTCGGCACCCGCGTCGAGACGCTGTCGAAGAACAAGATCGAGATCGAGCAGCGCCTTGCGCGCATCGATGATAGCTTCAACATCCTCAAGGCTGTCAGCCTCGACTTCGAGGAGCTGGCCCAGCGCCGGGCCCAGCTCGAACGCTCGCTCGCCGATGTCGAAACCGATTCCGACGGCAGATCCCTTGCGGATCGCCAGAACGCGCTGAGCGATTTCGTCGTCCAGTCGCGCCAGCGTCTCGGCGCGTTGCAGCAGACGCTCGTCACGCTGAACGCCTTCAAGGCGGAGCTGTCGAAATCGCAGGCCGACCTCGTCCCGCTGAAGGCCCCGGTGTTCGGCATCGAGGCCATGATCGCCGAGGTCAGCGCCACCCGCGACCTCCTCGCCAGGACCGTCGGCGAGATCGAGGCGAACGGCGATGTCACCCTCACCTCACGCCTCGACGCGTTGACCAGGAGCAAGCGCGAGGTCGAGGACCGGCTTACCCGCATCTTCGACAATTTCAACGCGCTCGATGCCTTGCGCAAAGACATCGGTGGCATCTTCTCGACGATCCGCAACAGCCTGAACCGGATCGGGTGAATTTGCTGCGAGGATGAGTAGAGCGCATTTCCGAAACATCCGGACACATCACATTTTCGCGCACCCGACAGATGCCGCCAACAGGTCGCGCCGATGCCGCAACTTGGACGCATTCCGCCGCCCTTCTGTGAGGCGTGTCTGGGGGCACGGCGCTGCCGTGTTTGGACCAAACCTTCTAGGGGTATGACTGTGAAGAAGATTGTATTTGTTCTGGGTGCCACCTTTGCTCTGGTGACGGTTGCGAACGCTGCGGATCTACCGCGCCGGCAGCCCGTGCCGGTCTATGGAGAGCAGGCACCGATCGGCAAGATGCCGATTGGCAAGAGCCCGGTCGGAAAGGCCCCGATCGGCAAGGCGCCCGGCCCGGTCGTCTCGCGCTACTGATCAGCGGAATCGCTGCATCCGTTTGAACGGCCGACCATCGAGGGGCATCGCGTGACGAACAAAACTGATCGATCGGGACCTTGCATCCTTGCAGGGTTTGCTCTTGCGGCAATGCTCGCATGCACGACGCCCCCGGCCTCGGCCCATGAAGCGAACAAGCGCGTTGCCGATGCCAACGCGCTTGCCACGACCGACACCGCGTCACGCTCCGCACCGCCATCGACGCGGCGGGCGATGGCGCGCACGGAGAAAGGCCCCTACTACGTCGACTTCCGCGCGCGGACGGCGGCGAGCTGGGGCCACGCTTTCGTCTGGTACGGCAAGACCAGCGAACGCGCCGTCGAAGTGGCGGGCCTCACGCCCGCCGGCGACACCTGGGCCTACGTGCTCGGCCACCTCACCTGGGTGCCCTCCGAGACCGGCGCGAGCTACGGCGATCTCGATCCGGACTATCTCACCGCGAGCTACCGGGTTTATCTGAACGAAGCCGACGCCAAACGCGTGTTCGCATATATCAGGAAATTGCAGGCGAGCTCGCCGGTCTGGAACGCCGAGACCACCAACTGCACCGGCTTCATCGGCGACATCGCCGAATACATGGGATTGAAGGTCCCTTACCGCTGGCAACGCCCGGAAAACTTCGTCAACAGCCTGAAAGACATGAACGGTGGCCGCCAGATGGTGCGGCTGTCGGCGGAGTAGCCAAGGCCTTGTAGCCCGGATGGAGCGAAGCGAAATCCGGGACGGACTCGTTTGTTGCACGACCTACCCGGATTGCGCTTCGCTCCATCCGGGCTACGAGACCTCACCATCACCTCCACCGTCATTGCGAAGCAATGACAGCGCCCTAGCGATGGCCTCGCCCCCCAATTATCCGCCCCGCGGAATCTCCTCGCTCTCCGCATGACACCCCGCCCCTACCGCGCACCCCCGCAATAGACTTTTCCCGACCCGGGCGGCATCCTGCCGCCATCAACCGACAATAGAGCCTGCGGGCCACCCAGGGGGAAACATCATGTTGCAGACACGGTTCACCAGGCTCGTCGGCGTCGAGCACCCCATCGTCCAGGGCGGCATGCAATGGGTCGGGCGGGCCGAGCTGGTCGCCGCCGTTGCCAATGCCGGCGCGCTCGGCTTCATCACGGCACTGACCCAGCCGACGCCTGAGGACCTGAGGAAAGAAATCGCGCGCTGCCGCGACCTCACCGACAAGCCGTTCGGCGTCAACCTCACCATCCTGCCGGCGATCAAGCCGCCGCCCTACGCCGAATACCGTGCCGCCATCATCGAGAGCGGCATCACGGTGGTCGAGACCGCCGGCAACAAGCCGCAGGAACATGTCGACGAGTTCAAAAAGCACGGCGTCAAGGTCGTGCACAAATGCACCAGCGTCCGCCACGCGCTCTCGGCCGAGCGCATGGGCGTCGACGCCATCTCGATCGACGGGTTCGAATGCGCCGGCCATCCCGGCGAGGACGACACCCCCGGCCTGATCCTGATCCCGGCGGCGGCCAACAAGATCAAGATTCCGATGATCGCCTCGGGCGGCTTTGCCGACGCCCGCGGCCTGGTCGCCGCACTGGCGCTGGGAGCCGAGGGCATCAACATGGGCACCCGCTTCATGGCCACCAAAGAGAGCCCGATCCACCAGCTCATCAAGGAGAAGATCGTCGCCAACGACGAGCGCGAGACCGAGCTGATCTTCCGCACCATGCGCAACACCTCGCGCGTCGCCAGGAACGCGATCTCGACCAAGGTCGTTGCAATGGAGAAGGAAGGCGCCAGGTTCGAGGACATCCGCGAGCTCGTTGCGGGTGCCCGCGGCAAGATGGTCTATGCCACCGGCGATTCCGACGAAGGCATCTGGTCGGCCGGCCAGGTGCAGGGCCTGATCCAGGACATCCCGAGCTGCGCCGAGCTCGTCTCCCGCATCGTGCGTGAGGCGGAGGCCATCATCCGCAGCCGCCTCGAGAGCATGATCGTTCATCCGACAGCACAAGCTGCGGAATAATCACTGCAAGAAGCGAGAGTCATTCATGAAGGCTTACGTCTACGGCGCTGACGGCGCTCGGATTTCCGACATCGCTCAACCAAAACCTTTGGGCACGCAGGTGCTGGTGCGCGTCCGCGCCTGCGGACTGAACCGCGCCGACACCGGCATGCGCAAGGGCCACGCCCACGGCGCGGCCGGCGGCGCCGGCACCGTCCTCGGCATGGAATGGGCCGGCGAAGTTGCCGAGCTTGGACCCGATGCGAAAGGCGTGAAGGTCGGCGACCGCATCATGGGCTCGGGCGGCGCGGCGTTCGCCGAATACACGCTGGCCGATCACGGCCGGCTGTTCCGCGCACCCTCGAACATGAATTTCGAAGAGGCCGCCACCCTCCCCGTCGCGCTCGCGACCATGCACAATGCCGTCGTCACCGTCGGCGGCGTGCAGCCGGGCCAGAGCGTGCTGATCCAGGGCGCCAGCTCCGGCGTCGGCCTGATGGCGATGCAAATCGCCAGGCTCAAGGGCGCCAGGCTCGTGATCGGCTCGTCGACCGATGCCTATCGCCGCGGCCGGCTGAAGGACTACGGCGCCGACCTCGCGATCGACTCCTCCGACCCCAAATGGGTCGACGAGGTCCTGAAGGCGAGCGGCGGCGAAGGCGTCGATCTCATCGTCGACCAGGTCTCCGGCCCGGTCGCCAACCAGAACCTGGCCGCGACGAAGGTCCTCGGCCGGATCGTCAATGTCGGCCGGCTCGGCGGCACCCATGCCGACTTCAACTTCGACCTGCATGCCGCCCGCCGCATCAGCTATATCGGCGTCACCTTCCGCACCCGCACCATCGAGGAGGTCCGCGAGATCTTCGACGAAGTCCGCAAGGACATCTGGGGCGCGGTGGAGTCGCGCAAGCTGCAACTCCCGATCGACAAGGTGTACGCGTTCGACGACATCGACCAGGCCTTCGCACACATGGAGGCGAACAAGCACCTGGGGAAGATTGTCGTGACGATGTGAGGGAGCGGAGGAAGAATAGCATAGCCCCCACTCCCTCCCCTCGTCATGGCCGGGCATGACGGAGCCGATAAAACCGCTCCTGCAACTCACTAGCGACTACGACTGGGATCGTCGCTTGATGTTCGGCCATGGACTGCTAAATCCCCCGCCATGACATCCCAGCACAGCAAGACCTCGGTCGCCGCGATCTCGATCTTCGTGAGCGGCGGCATGGCGGCGGCCAAGTTCGCGGTCGGAATCGCGATCGGCTCGCTCGCGCTGATCTCCGAAGCCCTGCACTCCTCGGTCGACCTGATCGCGACCATCATCACCTGGGCAGTGGTGCGGGTCTCCGACAAGCCGGCGGACGACGAGCACCATTACGGCCACGGCAAGCTGGAGAGCATTTCCGCGCTCGGCGTCACCGCCCTGCTCTACGTGCTGGCCGGCGGCATCCTGGTGGAGTCCTATAGCCGGCTGCGCGAGGGAACCCCGCCGCCGACCATTTCGGCCGTGCCGTTCGTGGTGCTGGTGATCGACATCGTCGTCAATTTCTGGCGCGCCCGCGCGCTGCACCGTGCCGCGCGCGAGACCGGGAGCCAGGCGCTCGCGGCCGATGCGCTCCACTTCGCCTCGGATGTCATGGGCTCGTTCGCTGTGATCGCGGGCCTTATCCTCGCCGCCCTCGGTTTCTGGTGGGGCGACGCGGCGGCTGCCGCCGCGGTTGCCGTGATGATCGCCCTGCTCGGCCTGCGCATGGCCGGCTCGACCGTGCAGACGCTGGTCGACCGTGCGCCGGAAGGCGCGCAGGAGAAGGCCACGGCCGCGATCCGCAGCGTCCCCGGCGTGATCGACGTCGAGCGGCTGCGGGTGCGCATGGTCGGGGCGACCACCTTCATCGACACCATCGCCAAGGTGCCGCGGACCTATCCGATCGACCGCGTCGAGGAGATCAAGCGCAAGGCGCAGGCGGCCGTCGACACGGCCTTCGGCGATACAGACCTCACCTTCACCGCGGTCCCCGTTGCGCGCGACAACGAAACCGTGCGCGACCGCATCATGGTGATCGCGCACAATTCGGGCCTGGCCGTCCACCACGTCACGGTCCACGACCTGAGCGGCAAGCTGATCGTCAGCATCGACCTGGAGGTCGACGCCCGGATGCAGCTCGACGCCGCCCATGACGTCGCCAACACACTGGAGCGGAACATCCAGGAGGAGTTCGGCGCTGACGTCGAGGTCGACGTCCATATCGAGCCGCTGGAACCGGAACTACCGTTCGGCGTCGATGCCGCGCCGGAACGAGTGCAGACCATTGCCGCCGCGCTCACCGAATATGCCGCCGGCGGCGAGATCCACGACATTCATAACGTGCGCGTGCGCGACACCGAGGGCGGCGAGATCGTCAACTTCCACTGCCGCGCCACCCCGTCGATGAGCGTGATCAGGGTGCACGAGCATGTCGACGCGATCGAGCGCAAGCTGCGCCGCGCCTTCCCAAGCGTGAAGCGGGTCATCAGCCACGCCGAGCCGCCGCGCGCGTGATGCGGAAAGATCGAGAGTCACACGTTCTCGTTTCGGACTCACCGCGCACGTCGATTTACGGACGCAGGACGCGCGAACTCTCCGTTGGATAAGAATAATTTCGCGTTAACGTTTCGTTGACTCTCGACAGCCTGCGGAAAGTGGATTCAAATCGCCTTGATTCGAAAGTGATGTGGGGCTGCTTTCAGATCGAGTCGCAGCAAGTTTCCCGGGGGCTAAAGGCATGGCGCGTGCAGACGCCGCGAACGCGTGCGTCCAATCCGATTCGATCAAGGGATTGGCGCAATCGATCGCGAAACCTGCCTATCATCGGCTCCTGATCGCGGAGCCGGCGCTGCGCCGCGCCGTGCCGACGCTCATCATCGCGTTCCTGATCACGATCTGCCTCGGTGCATTCGTGCAGGTCGTCGATCAGACGCGCCAGAAGCGGCTGGTGATCCGCCACGACATCTCGGCCCTGGCCGACCTGCTCGCTGAGCGCCTCGACCGCCTGACGTCGTCCCGGCAAGAGCGGCTGAAGAACATCGACAATCTGCCGGCGCTGCTGCCCGATCTCATCCCGACCTGGGGCACGGCCTCCGGCCGCCATGTCATCGTCACCTCGGCCGGCATCGACCGCCGCATCCTCGCCCGCATTCCCGCCGACAACGATCCTTCGGGCAACGACCGCCTGCTCGACGCGATCACGACGGCGCAAATGCTGGCGGCACCGCCGCGCGACAACACCATCTCCGACATGACGTTGCCGAACGGCAGCGCCGCGATGGCGACCTCGCGGCAGATCAAGTCGCTGCCGGGCCTCGTCACCGTGATCCAGGAGCGCAACGAGCCGATCTGGGGCTCGGACGCCGCGCTCTCGGTGACGCTGTCGGCAACTACCGGTTTCGTCGTGCTGATCCTCGGCTTCGCCTTCCACTGGCAGTCGACCCGCGCCCGCGAGGGCGACCTCATCAACGACGCCGTGCGCGGCCGCATCGACACCGCGCTCAACCGCGGCCGCTGCGGCCTGTGGGACTGGGACCTGTCGCGCGGTCGTATCTTCTGGTCACAATCGATGTTCTCGATGCTCGGCCTCGACGGCCGCAACGAGCTCCTGACCTTCGGTGAGGTCAATGCGCTGGTGAAGTCCGACGACATCGACCTGTTCGAGATCGCTGATCAGTTGATCTCCGAGAAGATCGACCATATCGACCAGACCTTCCGCATGCAGCATGTCGACGGCCACTGGATCTGGCTCCGCGTCCGCTGCGAGAAGACGCGCGGAGCGAATGATTCCAGCGTGCACCTGATCGGGATCGCGGTCGACATCACCGAGCAGAAGAGCCTCGCCGAGCGGACCGTCGAAGCCGACCTGCGGCTGCGCGACGCCATCGAGACCATTCCGGAAGCGTTCGTGCTTTGGGATGCGAGCGATCGCCTGGTGCTCTGCAACTCGCACTTCCAGCGCCTGCACAAGCTGCCCGACTCGGCCGTCATCCCCGGCACCTCCTACGAGACCGTGCTCGAAGTCGGCCGCATGCCGGAGGTGCGCACCCGCCACAACGAGACCGGCGTCCAAGGTCCGGGCGCGCGCACCTTCGAGGCGCAGCTCGACGACAGCAGCTGGCTGCACATCAGCGAGCGCCGCACCAAGGACGGTGGCTACGTCTCGGTCGGTACCGACATCACCCGGATCAAGGAGCACGAGCAGAAGCTGGTCGACAACGATCTGCGCCTGCGTGCCACCGTCATCGACCTGAAACGTTCGCAGGCGGCCCTCGAGCGCCAGACCAACGAGCTGGCCGATCTCGCCGAGAAATACCAGCGCGAGAAGACCCGCGCCGAGGAAGCCAACCAGACCAAATCGAAGTTCCTCGCCAATATGAGCCACGAGCTGCGCACGCCGCTCAACGCCATCATCGGCTTCTCCGAGATCATGGGAAGCGGCATGTTCGGCGAGCTCGGCAGCGAGAAGTACCAGGAATATTGCCACGACATCCTGACCAGCGGCCACTACCTGCTCGAGGTCATCAACGACATCCTCGACATGTCCAAGATCGAAGCCGGCCGCATGAAGCTCGACATGGAAGAGCTCGACCTAGCACAGACGCTGGCGGAATCCCTGCGGGTCGTCACCGGCCGTGCCCAGGACAAGAATCTGACGCTCGACGCAGATATCGAGACATCCATCTCGGTCGTCGCCGACCGCCGCGCCACCAAGCAGATCATCGTCAATCTGCTCTCCAACGCGGTGAAGTTCACCCCCGACGGCGGCCGCATCGTGGTGCGCAGCCGGCAGCTCGACGACAGGATCGTGCTGATGATCGCCGATACCGGAATCGGAATCGCGCAGCATTCGCTGGCCCGGCTCGGCCGCCCGTTCGAGCAGGTCGAGAGCCAGCTCACCAAGACCTATCACGGCTCCGGCCTGGGACTCGCGATCGCCCGTTCGCTGGCGCAGCTCCACGGCGGCTCGATGCGGCTGCGGTCCAAGCTCGAGGTTGGCACCGTCGTGCGCGTGACCCTGCCGCGCGATGCCAAGAAGGCGGCGACGGGGGTCTCGGTCGCGGCCTGAACCCTACGATTGCAGCGACGGCGCAACTTCACGCGCGACATTGACCAGCGCGGCGATCAGCGGCGTCATCGGATCGCGCTGCGGGATCACCATGCCGATGCTGTAATTGACGTCGGGATCGGTGATCGGGATCGAACGCACCGTGTCGGACAGGCCGAGCGTCTCGGCCAGCTTGGCCGGCATCACGCTCGCCCAGCGTCCGGTCTTCACATGCGTGAACAGCACGAGCAGCGAGTTCGACGTCAAGGTCGGCGTCGCCTCCGCGCCGACCGAGCGCAATGCGCGGTCGATGATGCGGCGGTTCTGCATGTCGGGCGTGAGCAGGCACAGCGGCACCTGCCCGACTTCCTTCCACGTCACTGTCTCGCGATCACCGAACATCCCGTCCGGCGCGGTCAGGAGGCGATAACTCTCGTTGTAGAGCGGGATGGTGCGCACCTTCCCGATCGGCTCGTTCTCGATATAGGTCAGCCCCGCATCGACCTCGAGATTTTCGAGCAGCCCCAGCACCTCCGATGAGGTGGTGGACTGGATGCGGAAGCGCACCTCGGGGTGGCGGGCGCGGAACGGCGTCGTCAGCGCGGCGACCATGCCAAGCACGGTCGGGATCGCGGCGATACGGATCTCGCCGGAGAGCTGGTGCTTCAGCCCGTTGATCTCGTCACGCATCGCGCGGGCATCGCCCACGATCCGCCGCGCCCAGTCCAGCGCCCGCTCACCTTCAGGCGTAAAGCCCTGAAAGCGTGAGCCGCGCTGGACCAGCATCACGCCGAGGATCTCCTCGAGCTGCTTCAGCCCGGTCGACATGGTCGGCTGCGTCACGCCGCAGACCTCGGCCGCGCGTCCGAAATGCCGCTCTTTCGCCAGCGCCAGCAGCAGTTCAAGCTTGTCGATCAACCGGACGTCCCCTCGGGTTTTGTCGTGGCATGCAAGCTAGCACGACCTATCCCGGCCAACACGCGAAAACCGCCCCGCAGAACGGTGTCGATTGCAATTTCGTATCGTTCGATTGTGATCGCAAATCGATCTGAATTCGCAATCGCCGCATGAGACAGCTTTATTGATCTTCGAACGATTCCAAATAGTTTGTGAGGAAGGGACGCTCAATCTGAGAACGAAGAATGACAACGGTTTACGAGCCTTCGCACGAGCCTTGGAACGAGCCTTGGGACGAAACGCGCGGCGCCGAGATCATCGCCGAACATTCCAAACAGGAAGGCGCAACGCTGGTCGTTCTGCACGCCCTTCAGGAGGCGTTCGGCTATGTGCCGGAGGCCGCCATTCCCATGGTCGCGCAGGCGCTGAATCTGTCGCGCGCCGAGGTGCATGGCGTGGTCACGTTCTATCATGATTTCAGGCACAAGCCGGCCGGCCGCCACGTGCTGAAACTGTGCCGCGCAGAGGCCTGTCAGGCCGCGGGCGGGGATGCGCTGGCGGCGCGCGCGGAAGCAAAGCTCGGCGTGCCGCTCGGCAACACGACCGCCGACGATCGCGTCACGCTGGAGCCGATCTACTGCCTCGGCCTGTGCGCGACCGCGCCATCGGCGATGCTCGACGGCCGCCTCGTTGGCCGGCTCGACGAGAAGCGCCTCGATGCGCTGGTTGCGGAGGCCCAGCGATGAGCATGCGTCTATTCGTCTCACGCGATGCCGGTGCGATTGCCGTCGGAGCCGACGAGGTTGCGATTGCGCTGCAGCAGGCCGCGGCCAAGCGCGGCGTTGCGGTCGAGATCGTCAGAACCGGCTCGCGCGGGCTGTACTGGCTGGAGCCGCTGGTCGAGATTGCGACACCGCAGGGCCGGATCGCCTTCGGCCCCGTGACCGAGGCCGATGTCCCCTCGCTGCTCGACGCGCTCGCGAGCAATACCCCGCATCTGCTGCGGCTCGGCGCAACCGACGAGATTCCCTGGCTGAAGCGCCAGACCCGCCTCACCTTCGCCCGCTGCGGCGTGATCGACCCACGCTCGCTCGACGACTACCGAGACCATGGCGGCTACAAGGGCCTGGAGCGCGCCCTGTCGCTTGGCTCCGACGCGATCCTCAACGAAGTGACGGCGTCCGGCCTGCGCGGCCGCGGCGGCGCGGGCTTCCCAACCGGCATCAAGTGGAAGACGGTCGCGCAAGCCAAGGCCGACCGCAAATTCATCGTCTGCAATGCCGACGAGGGCGACAGCGGCACTTTCGCCGACCGCATGATCATGGAGGGCGATCCCTTCCTGGTCATCGAGGGCATGACGATCGCAGGCATCACCGTCGGCGCAACCAAAGGCTACATCTACACCCGCAGCGAATATCCGCATGCGATCGAGGCGATGAAGGCCGCCATCACGGCGGCCCGGCGCGGCGGTTATCTCGGCAGCAAGATCGGCGGGTCCACCTACGATTTCGATCTCGAAGTGCGCGTCGGCGCCGGCGCCTATGTCTGCGGCGAGGAGACGTCGCTGCTTGAGAGCCTCGAAGGCCGCCGCGGCATCGTGCGCGCCAAGCCGCCGCTCCCGGCCCATCACGGCCTGTTCGGCAAGCCGACCGCGATCAACAACATCCTGTCGCTGGCCGCGATCCCCTTCATCCTCGCCGAGGGCGCCAAGGCCTACGCCGATTACGGCATGGGCTGTTCGCGCGGCACGATGCCGATCCAACTCGCCGGCAATCTCCGCTACGGCGGGCTGTTCGAGACGGCGTTCGGCGTCACGCTTGGCGAACTCGTCGACGATATCGGCGGCGGCACGTTCACGGGCCGTCCGGTTCGCGCGGTGCAAGTCGGCGGCCCGCTCGGCGCCTATTTCCCTCGCGCCCTGTTTGACACGCCGTTCGACTACGAAGCCTTCGCCGCACGCGACGGCCTGATCGGCCATGGCGGCATCGTCGTGTTCGACGACAGCGTCGACATGCGCAAGCAGGCGCGCTTCGCGATGGAATTCTGCGCCATCGAATCCTGCGGCAAGTGCACGCCCTGCCGGATCGGCTCGACCCGCGGTGTCGAGACGATCGAGAAGATCATCCGCGGCGAGCGCGTCAGCGAGAACCTCGCGCTGGTCGAGGACCTCTGCAACACCATGAAATTCGGCTCGCTCTGCGCGCTCGGCGGTTTCACGCCCTACCCCGTGCTCAGCGCGTTGAGGCACTTCCGGGAGGATTTCGTCCCGGCGCCAACCACGCTTCAGGCCGCGGAATAGGAGAGCAACGATGTCTCTGATCGAAGAAATCGACTACGGCACGCCGCGCTCCAGATCAACGACGATGGTCACGCTGACCATCGACGGCAACGAGATCACGGTGCCGGAATGCACCTCGATCATGCGGGCCGCGATGGACGCGGGCCACCAGATCCCGAAACTCTGCGCGACCGACATGGTCGACGCCTTCGGCTCCTGCCGGCTCTGCGTGGTCGAGATCGAGGGGCGCGCCGGTACGCCGGCCTCGTGCACCACGCCCGTCATGCCCGGCCTCGTCGTGCATACCCAGAGCGAGCGGCTGAAGAAGCTGCGCAAGGGCGTCATGGAGCTCTACATCTCCGACCATCCGCTCGACTGTCTGACCTGCGGCGCCAATGGCGACTGCGAATTGCAGGACATGGCCGGCGCCGTGGGCCTGCGCGAGGTGCGCTACGGCTATGAGGGCGAGAATCATGTGTTCGCCAAATCCCACGGCGAGATCAACGCCGCCTGGATGCCGAAGGACGAGTCCAACCCCTATTTCACCTACGATCCCTCCAAGTGCATCGTCTGTTCGCGCTGCGTCCGCGCCTGTGAGGAGGTGCAAGGCACTTTTGCGCTGACCATCTCCGGCCGCGGCTTCGACAGCCGCGTTTCGCCCGGCATGAATGAAAGTTTTCTGGGCTCCGAATGCGTCTCCTGCGGAGCCTGCGTGCAGGCCTGTCCGACCGCAACGCTGACGGAAAAGTCCGTGATCGAGATCGGCCAGCCCGAACACTCCGTCGTCACCACCTGCGCCTATTGCGGCGTCGGCTGCGCCTTCAAGGCGGAGATGCGCGGCGAGGAAGTCGTGCGCATGGTGCCGTATAAGGACGGCAAGGCCAACCGCGGCCATTCCTGCGTCAAGGGCCGCTTCGCCTGGGGCTATACCAATCACAAGGAACGCATCCTCAAGCCGATGATCCGCGAGCGGATCGAGGATCCCTGGCGCGAAGTGTCGTGGGACGAGGCGTTCTCGTTTGCAGCCGCCAGGATGCGCGGCATCCAGAAGAAGTACGGCCGCGACGCCATCGGCGGAATCACCTCGTCCCGCTGCACCAATGAAGAAACCTATCTGGTGCAGAAGCTGATCCGCGCCGGCTTCGGCAACAACAATGTCGACACCTGCGCCCGCGTCTGCCACTCGCCGACCGGCTATGGCCTGTCTCAGACCTTCGGCACGTCGGCGGGCACGCAGGACTTCGACTCGGTGGAGGACACCGACGTCGCCGTGATCATCGGCGCCAATCCCGCCTCCGCCCATCCGGTGTTCGCCTCGCGCCTGAAGAAGCGGCTGCGCCAGGGTGCAAAACTGATCGTGATCGATCCTCGCCGCACCGAGATGGTGGAATCGCCGCATGTGAAAGCGCTGCATCTGCCGCTGATGCCCGGCACCAACGTTGCCGTGGTGACCGCGCTGGCGCATGTCATCGTCACGGAAGGACTCGTCAACGAGGCTTTCGTGCGTGAGCGCTGCGACTGGAGCGAGTTCGAGGAATGGGCCGCTTTCGTCGCCCAGCCGAAGCACAGCCCGGAAGCGACCGCGATCCTCACCGGTGTCGATCCGAAGGATCTGCGCGAGGCCGCCCGCCTCTACGCCACGGGCGGCAACGGCGCGATCTATTACGGCCTCGGCGTCACCGAGCACAGCCAGGGCTCGACCACCGTGATCGCGATCGCCAACCTCGCGATGGCAACCGGCAATATCGGCCGTTCCGGCGTCGGCGTGAACCCGCTGCGCGGCCAGAACAACGTACAGGGCTCGTGCGACATGGGTTCGTTCCCGCACGAACTGCCGGGCTATCGCCACATCTCGGGCGATGCCGTGCGTGACCAGTTCGAAGCGCTGTGGAATGTCAAGCTCAATCCGGAACCGGGCCTGCGCATTCCCAACATGTTCGACGCCGCGATCGAAGGCTCGTTCATGGGCCTCTACGTGCAGGGCGAGGACATCCTTCAGTCCGACCCCAACACCAAGCATGTCGTGGCGGCGCTCTCCGCCATGGAATGCGTCATCGTGCACGACCTGTTCCTGAACGAGACGGCGAACTACGCCCACGTCTTCCTGCCCGGCTCGAGCTTCCTCGAAAAGGACGGCACCTTCACCAACGCCGAGCGTCGCATCCAGCGCGTGCGCAAGGTGATGTCGCCCAAGAACGGCATGGCCGACTGGGAGGTCACCATCGGCCTCGCCAGGGCGATGGGCTTCGAGATGAACTACAACCATCCGTCCGAGATCATGGACGAGATCGCGGCGCTGACGCCAACCTTCGCCGGCGTCTCCTACGCCAAGCTCGACGAGCTTGGCTCGCTGCAGTGGCCTTGCAACGAGAAGGCGCCGGAGGGCACGCCGGTGATGCATATCGACGGCTTCGTCCGCGGCAAGGGCAAGTTCATCGTGACCGAATATGTCGCGACCGACGAGCGGACCGGTCCCCGTTTCCCGCTGCTGCTCACCACCGGCCGCATCCTCAGCCAATATAATGTCGGCGCGCAGACGAGGCGCACCGAGAACGTGGTCTGGCATGCCGAGGACCGGCTGGAGATCCACCCCCACGACGCCGAGCTGCGCGGGGTGCGCGACGGTGACTGGGTGCGGCTGACGAGCCGCGCGGGCGAGACCACGCTACGCGCGGAGATCACCGACCGCGTGTCGCCGGGTGTCGTCTACACCACCTTCCATCACCCGGACACGCAGGCCAACGTGATCACTACGGACTATTCGGACTGGGCGACCAACTGTCCCGAATACAAGGTGACGGCGGTGCAAATCTCGCCCTCGAACGGCCCGTCCGACTGGCAGAAGTCCTATGATGCGCAGGCGCGGCACTCCCGCCGTATCGCCCCGGCCGAGGCGGCGGAGTAACGGCATGCACGTGCCGGTCCAGGCGATCGATCGGGAAATCTGGCGCAACGATGTTGCCTCCGAAGGAACGCGCCTGATCCCGGAGGAGACGCCGCTGGCGCTGACCTACAATGGCGGCACCTACGCCGTCATGATGGGGACGCCGCAGAACCTTGAGGACTTCGCCGTCGGCTTCAGTCTGGATGAGGGCATCGTCAAGTCCGTCGACGACATCAGGTCGCTCGAAATGGTCCGCCTCGACGACGGCATCGAGCTGCGGATGTGAGCTCGAGCCGGAAGTCGCCGCGCGCATCAACGAGCGTCGGCGGCATATTGCCGGTCCGACCGGCTGCGGCATCTGCGGCATCGACTCGATTGCCGAGGCCGTGCGGCCCGCGGCCGTCGTGCCACCGGGACAGACCTTCACGCCCGAACAGATCATGACGGCGATGCAGACCATCGCGCCCCTGCAGTCGATCAATATCCAGACCCGCGCGGTCCACGCCGCGGCCTTCTGGTCGCCGTCAAAGGGGATCGTCGCCCTGCGCGAGGATGTCGGCCGTCACAACGCACTCGACAAGCTCGCGGGAGCACTGGCGCGCAGCCGGACGGAGGCGAGCGATGGCCTGGTGCTGCTGACGAGCCGCGTCTCGGTCGAGATGGTGCAGAAGACGGCCGCCATTGGCGCGCCCGTGCTGGTCGCGGTCTCCGCACCCACCGCGCTCGCGGTACGCACGGCGGAAGCCGCCGGCATCACGCTGATTGCGATTGCCCGCAGCGACGGATTTGAAGTGTTTACGCACCAGGGCCGTGTCACGGCTCGTCGTGCTCAGGAGATCATCGATGTCGTCGCCTGACCGCCTCGTCTACATGGCCAACCAGATCGGCACGTTCTTCCGCAGCCAGGGCCACGACAAGGCCGTGCCTGGGATTGCCGAGCACATCAAGAAGTTCTGGGACCCCCGGATGAAGCGCGCGATCTTCGCGCATCTCGACGCGGGCGGCGCGGGCCTGGAGCCGAACGTGCGCGAGGCCCTCGCCTCGCTCAAGCAGGCTGTTTCCCTTCCAGAAGCGCGCTGAACACGCGCCGCACATCGCTCTGCGTTTCCTTCACGCGGGCCTCGAGCGAGGAGAAATCCGGCGCGTCGCCGGCCCGCGCCATCACGCGCTGTAGGTCGGTGCCGGCAGTCTCGGGCTTGGATCGATCGCTGACGCAGAGCCGCAGGATCTGCGTCAGGTCATGATAGAGCCTTGCGGCGGCACGCAAGATCTCCGCCTCCGGCTGCGGGAGCACGCCGAGCCTGGCGGCGTTGTCCAGAACCTGCATCGTACCGACGTCGAGAATATCCGGCTTGTCGTGGGCGTGCACGAGCTGGAGATATTGCGCGATGAAGTCGATATCGACCATGCCGCCGGCGGCGTATTTGAGATCCCAATGGTCGCTCTCGCCCTTTTCCTGCGCGATGGCGCGCCGCATGTCGGCGACGTCGTTGGCGACGACGGCAGGGTCGCGGCGGCGCGTCAGGACATCGCGGATGATGCGCTCGATCCGCTCACGGAAAGCATCCGATGAAGACACCACGCGCGCGCGGGTCAGCGCCATATGCTCCCACGTCCAGGCCTCGTTGGCCTGGTAGTCCGCAAACGAGGCAAGACTCGACGCCACCGGGCCGGCGCGCCCGGAGGGACGCAGCCGCATATCGATCTCGTAGAGCACGCCGTAGTTGGTGCGCGTGGTGAAGGCGCTGATCAGGCGCTGGGTGAAGCGCGCGAAGTAGTGCGCGCCGTGCAGCGATTTTGGCCCGTCCGAGTCCGGGGCCTCGCTGTCGAAATCGTAGAGCAAAATCAGGTCGAGATCGGACGACGCCGTCATCTCGCGGCTGCCGAGCCGGCCCATCGCGATGATCGCGGTCTCCTGCCCCTTGATGCGGCCGTGCTGGGCGGCAAAGCGCTCGGCGACGAGACCATGCACGGTATGGACGGTGCCCTCGGCGACGTCCGCAAAGGCCGTGCTTGCTTGTTGCGCCGAGACGGTGCCGGAGAGGATGCGCGTGCCGATCAGGAACAGGCTCTCCTGCCCGAACAGGCGCAGGCGATCGAGGAATTCCTCATAGGAGCTGGCATCGCGCACCGTCGCGGCCAATCGCTCCGACAATTCCTGCTTGTCCGGCATCGCGCCGAAGAAGCGCGGATCGATCAGGCCGTCCATGAGCTGCGGCTTCCGCGCCAGCATCTCGCCGAGCCGTGGCGCCGCGCCGAGCACCAGCGCCACCAGCGCGACGAGATCGCGGTTCTGGGCGAGGAGCGTGATCAGCCGGCCGCCAAGCTGGAGCGCCCCGAGGAAATGATCGAACGTCACGACGGCGCGATCCGGCTCCTCGGCATGCGCGAGGCCGTCGATCAGGGCCGGCACGAAGTCGACGAAGGCGCTTCGCGTCGCCTCGTTGCGGAACGCCCGGTAGTCGCCGGTGATCCAGTCGCGCAGGGTCTGGGCCACCGCGGCCGGCTTCTTGAAGCCGAGCGTCGTCAGATATTGCAGCAGGCGCGGATCATCCGGGCCTGCACTGTAGTCGAGCGCCGGCAGCTTTGCCGTACCGGTCGGATCATCGCCCTCGAACAGCTTCTCATAATGGCTCTGGACGATCTCGAGTTGCCGCAACAGATCGCGCGCGAAGGCTTCGCGATCCGGATAGCCGAAGAAACGCGCAAAACGCTCGACCGCTTCCTTGTCATCGGGCAGCGCATGGGTCTGCTCGTCCGCGATCATCTGGAGACGATGCTCGACCCGGCGCAGGAATTCATACGCAATGGTCAATTCATCGCGCGCGGCGAACGTGATCCAGTTGTTGGCCGCAAGCACATTGAGCGCGGCGAGCGTCGGACGCACCCGCAATTCCGGATGGCGGCCTCCGGCAATCAGCTGCTGCGTCTGGGCGAAAAACTCGATCTCGCGGATGCCGCCGCGGCCGACCTTGACGTTGTGGCCCTCCACCGCGATCTCGCTCTGGCCGCGATAAGTCTGCATCTGCCGCTTCATGTCGTGCACGTCGGCGAGCGCGGCGAAGTCGAGATGCTTGCGCCAGACGAAGGGAGCGATTTCGGCAAGCAGCGCCTCGCCCGCTTTGGGATCGCCGGCGCAGGCGCGTGCCTTGATCATCGCGGCGCGCTCCCAGGTGCGGCCTTCCCGCTCGTAATAGTGTAGCGCCGCGTCGCGGGAAATCGCCACCTGGGTCGAGGACGGATCGGGACGCAGCCGCAGATCGACGCGGAAGACGTAACCGTCATAGGTGCGCTGCTGGAGGATGCGCGCCATGCCCTGCGTCACCCGGACGAAGAACGGCTGCGGCTCGATATCCGGGGCGAGCGTCGTGTTGTCAGGATCGAAGAACACGATGAGGTCGATGTCGCTGGAATAGTTCAGCTCGCCGGCGCCCATCTTGCCCATTGCGAGCACGATCAGGCCGCATCCCGTTTCCGGCGCCTCGGGGTCAGGCGGCAGGATTTTTCCACGTGCGGCTTCCTGCCGCAGTTGGTACCGCAGCGCCGCCTGCACCGAGGACACCGCGACATCGGTCAGCGCCGCTGTCACCCGTATCACCGGCCAGACGCCGCCGATGTCGCACAGCGCGATCAGCAGCGCCGCTTCGGCCTTCATGCGGCGGAGCAACCGCATCACCTCGGCTTCATCCGTCGCCGCCAGCACCCCGCCCCTCGCCTCCGCGATCAGCGTGGCGAGATACTCATCCGGATCGCATGCGAGCAGCCGGATGAGGCGCGGCGCATCCGCGCGCACCAGATCAAACAGATATGGCGAGAATTCCGCGATGCCCGCCAGAATATCCCGCGCGAGGGGATGCACCAGCAGCGCGTCCAGACGCGCCGACGGCGCCGGCTCGAGGTCGGCAAGCCAAGTATCAAAGCGTCGTTCGTCGGTTGTGGAAGCGGCAATATGGGGAGCCTCCGCGAAACGCGCGGCCAGGCCCTCACCATGCTTGTCCGCGTTTCCCGGCGCGGAGTGGTTCATGCCACCTTCTGTGGCACATCCGGTATTGGAGGAGCAACCCTGTCGCCGGCGCCGGCGCGCGCCGGCAGCACCAGCGTGGCGACGAGACCAGGATGGGCATCGCCCAACCGCAATTCTCCGCCATGCAGCGTGGCAACTGCGGAAGCGAGGCTGAGGCCGAGGCCGGAGCCCGGCAGCGTGCGGCTGGCCTCCAGCCGCACGAATCGCTCGACGGCATGCTTGCGGTCGCCTTCGGGGATGCCGGGGCCGCGATCGGTGACGCTGAGCAGCACTTGATCGCCCTCGCGCCTGGCCTCGATCGTGATCTGCCTGCTGTCCATGCTGACCACGGTTCCCGCCGGCTGCGCAGCCGGCTTGCCGTATTTGATCGCGTTCTCGACCAGATTGGCGAGCGCCTGGCTGACCAGTTCACGGTTGGCATGAACCGGCGTCGGATCGGCCTTGACCTTGAGTGTCATGCCGTCGTCTTCGGCGAGCGGCTCGTAGAGCTCGTGGATGCCGGCCGCAACATCAGCGGCGTCGAAATCGTCCATGTTGCCGCGCGCCTGGCCGGACTCCGCACGCGCGATCATCAACAGCGCGTTGAAGGTGCGGATCAGGCCGTCGGATTCCTCGATGGTCCGCTCCAGCGCGGCACGGTAGTCGGCTTCGCTGCCCGATTTCGCCAGCGCCTCCTCGGCGCGGTTGCGCAGGCGCGTCAGCGGCGTCTTGAGGTCGTGCGCGATATTGTCGGAAACCTCCTTCAATCCCGCCATCAGCGCCTCGATCCGCTCCAGCATGGCGTTGAGGTTTTCCGCGAGACGATCGAGCTCGTCGCCACTGCGCCCCACCGGCAGGCGTCCGCTGAGATCGCCGGTCATGATGCGCTGCGCAGTGCCGGTCATGGCATCGATGCGCGTCAGCACCCTGCGCGCGACGAAGACGCCGCCGCCGAGACCGAGCACCACGACGATCAGGATCGACCATTGCGCGGCCTTGGCCACGATGCCGAACAGCCGCCGCCGCTCGTCGAGATCGCGGCCGATCAGGAGCCGGAAACCGTTTTCGAGCTCGGTGACGCGCACCAACGCGCGGTGGTTGCGATCGTCCGCGTCCTCGATTCGCCGGTAGGCCGTCTCCGTCCAGCCGCGCGTCGCCATCACGCCCGGTGCCAGCGAGCCGACATTGCCTGCAACCGCCTGCCCGGTCGGCGTGGTCACGAGATAGAGGTTGGCGCCCGGCCGCAGCGCGCGATATTCGATCGCGCGCACGAGGCCGAACAGGCCACGGCGCCCGTAGATCTCGTTGATCTCCGAGGTCTCGGAATTGACCGTCTGCGTGATCTCCTCAGTGATGAGCCGCCGCGTATTCCAGGCGAAATAGCCGAGCAAGGAGGCCGCGAAGATCGCAAACAGGAACAGGTAGGCCAGCGTCAGCCGGAACGCCGTGGTGCGGACGAGTTTACCGAATGCCGTCACGGATCATGTACCCGGCGCCGCGGATCGTGTGCAGCAGCGGCCGCTCAAAACCCTTGTCGATCTTGGAGCGCAGCCGCGAAATGTGCACGTCGATGACGTTGGTCTGCGGATCGAAATGATAGTCCCAGACGTTCTCCAGCAGCATGGTGCGTGTCACCACCTGGCCGGCGTGCTTCATCAGATATTCGAGCAGACGGAATTCGCGCGGCTGCAGTGTCAACTCGTCCTTGCCGCGGGCGACGCGGTGGGACAGCCGGTCGAGCTCGAGGTCGCCGACGCGATAGAGCGTCTCCTCAGCCGGGCCGCCGCGGCGGCGCGACAGTACCTCGACGCGGGCGAGCAGTTCGGCGAAGGAATAGGGCTTCGGCAGATAGTCGTCGCCGCCGGCGCGCAGGCCCTTGATGCGGTCGTCGACCTGGCCGAGCGCCGAGAGAATCAGCACCGGCGTGGTGTTGCCCTTGTCGCGGAGCAGACCGATCAGCGATAGGCCGTCGCGCTTGGGCAGCATGCGGTCGACCACCAACACGTCGTAATCGCCGTTTTCGGCCATGGCGAGGCCTTCCTCGCCGTCTGCGGCGTGGTCGGCAATATGTCCGACCTCGCGAAACGCCTTCACGAGATAGTCGGCGGATTCGCGGTCGTCTTCAATGATGAGGAGGCGCATCGTGCGTTCGGCGGCGGTCAAGGGGGTAACCTTCTCTGAACATGGCGCGAGCGGCAATCGCATGCAAGCCAAGCAAATGGGACTTGTACGAAAACCTGGGTAAGCAAAAAGGCGGGCGGTGAAGCTGGGGGGACCTCACCGCCCTAGGCCTTCCGACGGAGGGGGGCGTATTCCACCGGAAGGTAGACTGGGGAAGCGAACGTTACGCTGCTCCCCCGAAGGGCGTCGGCGGCGGGGGCGACTGATGCCGGCGACACCCCTCATCTCGTAAGCCTCCTGAAGGCTCAGCCCTTGGCTAACCTTTGGCGATGGGCACGGCGACGAAGCGCGACTGACCGCCGCTCTTCACACGCATCAGGACGCTGTTCTTGTTGTCGGTCCGCGCCGTGTTGATGGCGTCGCGGACGTCGCCGGCGGTGCTCACACTCTTGCCGCCGACTTCCAAAATCACGTCGCCTTCCTTGAAGCCGCGTTCGGCCGCGGCACTCTTCGGATCGACTTCGGTGACCACGACGCCTTCCTTGCCGGCGCCGGCCACGGAGTCGGCGGGCGCAACGGTCATGCCGAGCTTGGGCACGTCGGTGCCGCGGCTCGCACCCTTGCCGCTATCCCTGTCGGTGTCGGCCTTGGCCTCGACCGTGTTGGGCAGCTGACCGAGCGTGAGGTTCACGACCTTGTCCTGGCCCTTGTGCAACACGTTGAGCTTCACGGTCGCGCCGGGCGACAGGCCGCCGATGGTGCGGGCAAGCTCGCGGGCGTCCTTGACGGCTTCGCCGTTGACCGAGGTGATCACGTCGCCGGACTCGATGCCGGCCTTGGCAGCCGGACCGTTCGCCTGCGGCTCCGCCACCAGCGCGCCTTCGGCCTTCTTCATGCCGAGGCTGTCGGCGATGTCGGACGTCACCGGCTGGATTTGCACGCCGATCCAGCCGCGGCTGACGGAACCCTTGTCCTTGAGCTGGGCAACCACCGTCTTCACGGTGGAGGCCGGGATCGAGAACGCGATGCCGACGCTGCCGCCGGAGGGCGAGTAGATCGCGGTGTTGACGCCCATCACTTCACCGTTGGTGTCGAAAGCCGGACCGCCGGAATTGCCCTTGTTTACGGGCGCGTCGATCTGGATGAAATCATCATAGGGGCCGTTGCCGATATCGCGACCGCTGGCCGAGACGATACCCGCGGTCACGGTGCCGCCGAGGCCGAACGGATTGCCAACCGCGAGCACCCAGTCGCCGATTCGCGGCTTGCCGTCGGCAAGCTTGGCGAACGGGAAGTTGGAGCTGCCCTCGACCTTGATCAGGGCAAGGTCGGTGCGCTGGTCGGTTCCGATCACCTTGGCTTTGTAGGTCTTGCCGTCGTCGGTGGTGACCTCGACCTTGTCGGCGCCGTCAACCACATGGTTGTTCGTCACGGCATAGCCGTCAGCCGAGATGAAGAAACCGGAGCCCTGGCCCTGCACGACGCGACCACGACCACCGCCACCCCTCTGGCCCGGGAAACCATCCGGACCGCCGAAGCGGCGGAAGAAGCGCTCCATCGGCGAGCCCGGCTGGAACGGCGACTGCGCGTCGTCACCATCGTCGTTGCTCGCGGTCTTTTCCTTGATGTTGACCTTCACCGAAATCACCGAGGGCTTCACGCGCTCGACGATGTCGGCGAAGCCGATCGGACGCTCGACCTTGCGGACCTCGTTGTTGACCTGCGCATGCGCCGGGCTCGAGAACAGGTCGCCCGGCGAGGTCGACGGGCTAAAGCCGTGGACGGCGATGCCGAGGCCTGCGACGACCGAGGCCATCAGCGCGATCCTGCGCGCGGAGAAAACCGAGCGGCGCGGCTGCCGATAGGACGGAAGGTTGGTGAGGTCGGGACGGTCGGTCATGCAGAGATCTCCAGGGCCTTGAAATCCATTTGGTGCCGGATGGCAGCACCTTACGGTCCTGAAGATGGGGGCTCCCGCCTTACCGCGCGCTGGCGGCGGGGTTAAACTTTTGTAATGAACGGGGACTCGGATGCGTCCGTTTATCGCAGCCCGAAAATCGTGGTGTGACAGGAACTTAATCGTGTTCCCGAGATCGGCGCATACAAGCGTATTTTGCGGCCTCAGCTCGCCCTGACGCTGACGATGAATTCGTCCACTTCGCGCTTCAAGGTCTCGGCCTGCCGCGACAGGTCGACGGCGGAATCGCGCGCTTCGGCGGCCATGCGCCCGGTCTCCGCCGAGGTCGAGGTGATCTGGACGATGTGATTGGAGACGTCGAGCGTACCGTGTGCGGCGTCCTGCGCGCTGCTCGTGATGTCCTGTGTGGCATTGCGCTGCTGGGCAGTGTCAACCTCGATGCCAGACATGATCGACGAGATTTCCGACAGGGTCTTCGAGATCCCGTCGATCGCGCCGCGCGTCTCCGCGGTGATGCCCTGGATGCTGGCGACGTGCGAAGTGATCTCTTCCGTCGCCTTGCTGGTCTGGTGCGCGAGGTTCTTCACCTCGGATGCGACCACGGCAAAACCCTTGCCGGCCTCCCCTGCCCGCGCCGCCTCGATGGTTGCGTTGAGCGCCAGCAAATTGGTCTGCGAGGCGATGGCCTGCACGAGCTGCACCACCTCGCCGATCTTGTCGGCGGCGTCCGACAACGTATGGATGGTGTCGCGGCTCTTCTCGGCCTGGGACGCCGCGCCTTCGGCGCGCTGTGTCGCGTCGGTGACGCGGCGGCTGATCGTGCCGATCGAATTCGTCATCGCCTCGGCCGAGCCCGCGACCGTCTGGACGCTGACGCTGGCCTGGCTCGCTGCGCTCGCGACCGCACTGGCCTTCGTGCTGGTGTCGTTGGCCGTCCGCGACAATGTCTCGGCGTTGCTCTTCAGATGCACGGCCGACGACGCCACGCTGTCGACGACACCGGCGACGAGATCGTTGAAGCGCTTGATGCGGTCGTCGAGAAATTGCGAGCGCTCGGACTGATGCTGCGCTTCGCGCAGCTGCTGCTCGGTGAGCCGGCGCCGCTCGATCCCGTTGGTCTTGAACACCTCCAGCGCCCCGGCGAGCAGGCCGATCTCGTTGGTGCCGCCGAGGCCCGGAACGGATGTCTCGAACTTCTGGTCGGCGACCTCGCGCATGGCATGCACGATCGCCGCCAGCGGGCTGAGGATGCCGTTGCGCACGGCGAACCAGGTGGTGAGGCAGATCGCGACGGCGACGACCGCGATCACGCCGCAGGCCATCAGGAAATAGGAGAACGCCGCCTGCGCCTGCTGGTAGATCTGCATCGCGTGATCGCGCGCGGGACCGCTCAGCGCGGCGAAATCCGACGACAGGCTGGTGATCTCGTTGTTGAGATAGAGCACCGCGACGAAGCCGGTGCCGCCGCCGATGCCCAGCAGGAACAATAATGCTGCGACGACGGCGCCGACCAGGAAGCGGATCGTCAGATTGCTGTTCGTGAACATCGGGGAGACTCAGAGTCAGGAATCGAATCTTCCGCCAAGCTTCCAGATAAAGGTCAACATAGCGTGAAACAGGCCATCGCAGGCGGTCTACGTACCACTACGTAGACGCGGACGGCGTCACGCAGCTAGGAAGATTTGGCTTCGTCCGACATCAACGCGGCGAGCCGCGTCTCCTCTTCGGGCGAAAGCGGCGGCGCTGGTACGTCTGCACCGCTTCTCGAACGGCGACGGATCTGCAGCCAGAGCGCCAGGCCGCCGCCGATCAGCAGCAGGGGCGCGAGCAGCCACAGCAGCACCGTCTGGCGCTCGAAGCGCGGCTTGAGCAGTACGAACTGGCCATAGCGCGCGACAAGGAAGTCGAGCACCTGCGAATTGCTGTCGCCGGCCGCGATGCGCTCGCGCACCAGCAGGCGCAGATCGCGCGCGAGCGGCGCGTCGGAATCGTCGATCGACTGGTTCTGGCAAACCATGCAGCGCAGCTCGCGCGACAGGTCGCGCGCGCGGACTTCCTTGGCGGGATCCGACATGATCTCGTCGGGCTGCACGGCGTACGCCACCGGCATGGCCAGAAGCATCAGCGCGACGATCGCAAGCATCATCCGCCGCATCGGCTCACTCCGCCGGCTGGAGGCGTTGCTTGCCCCGCGCCGGCTTCGGCGCGCCGACCCGCAAGCGCCGGTCGGACAGCGACAGCACGCCGCCGAACGCCATCAGCACCGGTCCCCACCAGATCAGCAGCACCAGCGGCTTGTGATAGATGCGCACCGCAATGGCGCCCTCCGCGTTTGCGTCGCCGAGCGAGACGTAGAGCTGGCTTGCGCCGCGCGTCAGCAGCGCGGCCTCGGTCGTCGAGGAGCCGCGCGTGGTGAAACTGCGCTTGGAGGGCGTCATGACGCTGACCGTCTCGCCGTCGCGACTGACATTGAACTCGGCGATCATCTCGCGGAAGTTTGGCCCCTGACGCTGAAACAGGCCGTCCAGCTTGAGATCGTAGCCGGCGACATGGGCGACGTCGTTCTGCTTCATCGTCGCGATATATTCGCTGTTCCAGGTGGTCTCGCAGACGATCCCGATCAGCGCGACGCCGAGGCCGGCATGCGCGAACGCCGTGCCCCAGGCCGAGCGCGGCAGGCCGCGGGCGCGGTGCAGCGCCGTTCCGAACGGAAGCCGCACGAGACCGGTCCGCTCGACGAGATCGGTGACGGCACCGGCGATGACGAAGACGCCAAGCCCGATTGCGAGCGGCGCGAGCGCGCTGCCGCCGCGCGTCCAGGCCCAGACAATGGCGATTACAACGAGGCCGGCAACGCCAGCCGCGAGCAGGCGCTGGGTGACGCCAAGCAGATCGCCGCGCTTCCACGCCAGCATCGGCCCGAACGGCACCGCCAGCAGCAGCAGCGTGAACAGCGGGGCGAAAGTGAGATTGTAGAAGGGCGCGCCGACCGACATCTTGAAATCGGCCAGCAGTTCCATCGCCAACGGATAGAGCGTGCCGAACAGCACGACCGCGCAGGCCACCGTGAGCAGCAGATTGTTCAGCACCAGCGCGCCTTCGCGCGAGATCGGCGCGAACAGGCCGCCCTGCTTCAACGAGGTCGCACGGGCCGCGAACAGCGACAGGCTGCCGCCGATGAACAGGCACAGGATCAACAGGATGAACACGCCGCGAGTCGGATCGGTGGCGAAGGCGTGCACGGACGTGATGACACCCGAGCGCACCAGGAAAGTGCCGAGCAGCGACAGCGAGAAGGTCAGGATCGACAGCAGGTTGGTCCAGACCTTCAGCGCGTTGCGCTTCTCCATCACCAGCGCCGAGTGCAGCAGCGCGGTGCCGGCCAGCCACGGCATCAGCGAGGCGTTCTCGACCGGATCCCAGAACCACCAGCCGCCCCAGCCGAGTTCGTAATAGGCCCAGTAGGAGCCCATCGCGATGCCGAGGGTGAGGAATATCCAGGCCACCAGCGTCCACGGCCGCACCCAGCGCGCCCAGGCCGCGTCGATGCGGCCTTCCATCAGCGCCGCGATGGCGAAGGAGAACGAGATCGAGAAGCCGACATAACCGAGATAGAGCATCGGCGGATGCACCGCGAGGCCGATGTCCTGGAGCACCGGATTGAGATCGCGTCCCTCGATCGGCGGGTTGACGATGCGCAGGAACGGATTGGAGGTCACCAGGATGAAGAGATAGAAGGCGCTGGCGATCCAGGCCTGCACGGCCAGCACATGCGCACGCAGCGACAGCGGCAGATTGTTGCCGAAGGCCGCAACCAGGCCTCCGAAGAGCGCCAGGATCGCCACCCACAGCAGCATCGAGCCTTCATGGTTTCCCCACACGCCGGTGATCTTGTAGAGCAGCGGCTTCATCGAGTGGGAGTTCTCGTAGACGTTGGCGACGGAGAAATCCGAGTTCACGTGCAACGTCACGAGCGCGATGAACGAGGCGCCGACGAACAGCAGTTGCGCCAGTGCGGTCGAGCGCGCCACGTTCATCAGCGCGGCATCGCGCAAGCGGGCGCCGATCAGCGGCACGACCGACTGGATCAGCGCCAGGGCAAGCGCCAGCACCAGCGCGTAATGTCCGGATTCAGCGATCACCGCACTGCTCCCTGCGAATTGCCCTGCGCCGTCGTTGCCGCCGGCTTGACGTTATCAGAAGCCTTGGCGCCGTAGTCGTCCTTCCAGTGCCCCTGCTTCTTCAGGGCGTCGGCGACGTCCTTGGGCATGTAGGTTTCGTCATGCTTGGCGAGCACGGTATCGGCCTTGAACACGCCGTTGGCATCGAGCGCGCCTTCGGCGACCACGCCCTGCCCTTCGCGGAACAGATCCGGCAGGATGCCCTTGTAGGCGACGGGCAGCTTTGCGCCGCCATCGGCGACCTCGAATGTCACCGCAAGATTGTCGCCGCGCTGGAGCGAGCCGGGCTGCACCAGCCCGCCGAGGCGAAAGCGCTTGCCGGGCTCGACGTGCTTCTCGGCCACCATGGTCGGGGTCGAGAAGAACACGATGGAGTCGCGCAACGCGTTGAGCACCAGCGCGGCCGCGAGGGCGAGCACGGCGAGCGAGCCGCCGATGATGGTCATCCGTCGCTGCTTGCGCGTCATGGCGTATCCGTTCCCTGCTGGTCTCGTCGCAGCATCGTCATCCGTCGAGCCCGAGCGTCTTGAGGCCTTCGTTGAGCTGGCGCAGTCGCGCGGCGTCATTGGCAACAGCCTGGCGGGCATCGCTCGACGCGACCGATGCCTTGTCGCGATCTCCCATCACGAGATAGGCGCGCACAAGGCGCAGCCAACCCTCGACATCGTCGCCGTTCTGCTTGAGGCGCGTGGCGAGGCGCTCGACCATGCCGCGGACCATCGCGTTCCGATCGCCCTCGTTCATGTCCTTCGAAGCGGCAACGGTCTCATCCGACAGCGCCGGCATCGCGCCGCCCCCGACCCGCACCAGCGAGGACTGCACCAGGGAACGCCACGGCGCATCCTCCGGCGCCTTCGCCAGCAGCGCGCGCCAGATGTTGGCGGCATCGTCCTTGCGGCCGTCCTGCTCGGCGGCAAGGCCGAGGAAATAGTTCGCCTTGGGATCGTCGGCGTTGAGCGCATGTGCACGCTCGAATTCGCCCTTGGCTTCGGCGGTCACCACACCGTTTGCGGCGGCTGCGATGGCTTCGCCGAGATCGGAGCGGCGCTCGGCGCTCTCGCCATTGTAGGTGAGCGAGTTGCGATAGGCGCGCACCGCATCGTCGAAGCGGCCGAGCCGTTGCAGCACCGGCGCGAGCACGTTCCAGCCGCGTCCGTCGGTCGGATTCTTTTCCAGATGTTGCTCGACCTGCACGACGAGGTTCTCGAGCGACTGCGCCATGCCCGACCCTGATCCGCGCTCCCGCTGCGCCAGCGGAAAGTCCTGAAGCCTGGGCGAGCCGAGCGGCATGTAGACGCCGACCGCGACGAGCGGCAGGCCGGCGAGCGCCAGCACGGCCGCCGCACGGCGCCATTTGAGACTCGACGTCGGCGCCTGCGCAGCCTCTGTGCCGGCCGCGGCAAGCAGCCTGCGGCTGATCTCGACGCGCGCGGCCTCCGCTTCGGGCGCGGCGATCAACCCGGCAGCAAGATCACGCTCTACCTCGGCCAGTTGGTCCTTGTAGACCGCAACCTCGCTGCCCTGATTTTGCGCGCGGCCGCTGCGGCCGAGCGGCAAGAGCACGGCGAAAATCGCCGCGACCGTCATCAGCGCGAACACGAACCATAGCGTCATCTGGCAAGCTTCCGGTAGCGCGCCACCCGCGCCCACAGGTGGCTTTACACCACGGCCGGATGATGCGGCAATTGACAATTGTCAATTCGCCGCGACCAAACGCAGTCCCGAAACGGTGATAATCCAACGGCTTAGCCGATCTCGAAGTCCACACTTTGCGCGGCGTCCTCGCCGTGACCGTTGATGGCCTTCAGGAAGTACGTTCCCGGCGCAATTGCGTCCGGCAATCTGATGCGCAGCGCCCCGACGGGAACGGGGGATGCAACCCTGGTAATCGTCTCAGGTAATTGCCGACCGCTTGCCTTCTCGACCAGCACCACCTTCGCCCCGGTCATCAGCCGTTGATATTTGGCAACAATGACGCGGTTTTCAATTTCGATGGAGCTGATAAGGGGTTTCATGCGCCCACAGATAGAAATTCCAGAACTTGCACGGAGACCGTAGGGCCAGCCACCGGTATGGTCAACCAGAAATTGTGATCACGAAAATATGCGCTTAAATCAACCTGCCCGCGACGATTTGCGCTCGACTGTCGCCGCGTTCTCCGCGGCGCGGCTCATCAGCGAGGCGTAATCATCGCCGAACAGCACCTGGCAGAAGCGGATCGCGGCCTGCACCTGCTGCTGCCGATAGGTGCGGATCTTGAGATCGGCGGCGCGCAGCGACTGCACCAGCTGCTCGGTCGACCTTTCTACATATTGCTGGAGGTCGGAATAGGTGCGCAGCGTTACCTCGTTGATCGCAAGCTCGCTCGCGTAGTTGCGGCAAGTCGCGACGAAATCGATCAGCGCGACGGTTTCCTCGACCTCGGTGCTGTCGATCCGCGCCCCCGGCGGAATCTCCTTCTCGGGGCGCTGGCGCAGGAGACGGCGCACACGGCCGGGAACACTGTCGATCTCCGACTGCAGCGCGTTGGAAATGTCGGCCCGGATCGAGGTCAACTGCTTGCCCCAAGGGGAATCGTTGCGCAGGTCGAGTTCCGTGCGCAGGCCGCGCACACCGTCGTGCAGCGTCTTGAGGTTGTCGGCAACGTTGTCGAAATGGCCGCGTTTGATGTCCATGCGCAGGATCGCGGCCACGCAGGACAGATCGTGCAGGGCGATCGTGACAGCGGCGCCATAGGGCGTTGCCGCGACGCGGATCTCGTCGTCGGACGCCGCAATCTTGATGGCGAGGCGGATGATCTGCCACGGCGCGGTCATGCGCTGCACCACCATCGACAGCGCGAATGGCAGCATCTGCGGCGTCTGGAGCACGGGAATATTGAGCGTGGCCGTCACCGACGCGATCTGGGCATCGCCGAAGGCGCGCAGCGAGCGTGGCAGCTTCTCGTTCAGGGTGGCGATGGCTTCCCGGACCTGAAGGACCTCGCCGATCGAATAGAGGTCCTCGATCACATTGGGCGGACCGACACGGGCGAGCGCGCGCGACTTGTCGCCGCCGCCCGGTCCCGTCAGTTGGAAGATGGCGTCGGCGGCCACCGCCTGGAGTTTCAGCGTCAGGGCCTCGACCTGGCCGGCACTGTCGGCAACCGGCATGCGCGCCAGCGCCGCCTCGAATTCGCTGACCTTGTCCGGCGCGCCGTCGCGGCCGAGCCATTGCCAGATCGGGTGCAGCGATGAGCGGCGGATCTGGCCGACCCGGATCGGTGCGCCTGCCTCGACCAGGAACGGTTCCAGCACCTGGAACAGCAGCCGCGACAAATCGTCCGTACGCGGCGGCGGGGCTTCCTCGGCTTCCGTCTTGCGGACGATCTTGCGCAATTGCTCGAGTACGAGGGTCGCAACAGCCGTGTCCTGGCCGCGTTCGAGCGCGCGCTCGAACTCCCGCAGCAGCAGCGCCTGCGCCTGCGGCGGGAGCTGCGCGAGATATTCCCTCAGCCGCTCGGTCGATGTCTGGCTCATGCGCCCGGATAATGCATGGTAAAATGGCAGACGTAGGTGCGTCCGGCGCGATCATAGGTGGGACCCACTTAAGAAGCCGTTTAGGAAGTTGCTGCGAATGCCTCCGGTTTCCCGCCGATCGGACTCGCGCAAGCGAAATAGTCACGTCGGAACAAAGGATTATATTCCAGGCAGCACCAGCTCCGCCCGCAGTCCCCCGATTGGCGCGCCACTGAGCGAGAGGCTGCCGCCATAGAGCGCGGCAAGGTCGGTTACGATCGACAGCCCCAGCCCCGAGCCGGGCTTCGACTCGTCGAGCCGCTGGCCGCGCCGCGACACCTGGGCCCGTTCCGCCTCCGACAGGCCGCGCCCATCGTCGTCGACGATGATCCGCAGGCGCGGGCCGGCCCCCGCCTGCTGCGTCGCCTCTACCAAAACCTCGATGAAGACCCGCGTGGCGGCCCATTTGCAGGCGTTGTCGACGAGATTGCCGACCATCTCCTCCAGATCCTGCCGCTCGCCGCGGAATTTGGCGGACGGATCGGCCCTGGCCTCGACCGCGATGCCGCGATCGCGATGGATCTTCTCCATGGTCCGCCGCAGGGCCTCGATGGCGGGCGCAACCTCCGTCACGGTTCCGACCACCGAGACGCGCGCCGCAATACGGGCGCGGCTCGAGATGATGGGCGAGCTGGCTGCGCATCACGTCCGCCTGCTCCATGACCTTGGCCGCGAAGGGATCGGCGCCGTGTGCGCCGGCCTCGTTGACGATCACCGAGAGCGGCGTCTTGATCGCATGGGCGAGATTGCCGACATGGGTACGAGCACGCTCGACGATCTCGCGATTGGCGTCGATCAACGCATTTGTCTCGCGCGCCAGCGGCGCGATTTCGACCGGGAATTCGCCTTCGAGCCGCTCCGCCCGCCCGGAGCGGATGTCGGCGATGGATTCCGAGATGCGCTTGAGCGGCGCAAGGCCGAAGCGGACCTGGAACACCGTGGTCAGCAGCAGCACGATGCCGAGCGCCGTGAAGGTGCCGCCGAGATAGTAATCGAAACTCCGCGTCTCGTCGAAGATCTCGGTGTCATCACCGGCGACGCTGACCAGATATTTGCCGTCCGCGCCGAGATCGACAGGACGCTCGACCATGCGCAGGTTTTGCCCCTCGGGCCCGTCGACATAGGCGAGGCGAATGCCGGCGGCGGTGAGCTCGGTGCCCTGCTCCTCCAGTTTCGGCAGCTTCTTGTCCCAGAGCGAGCGCGAGGAGCGTACCTCCGGCTTCTCGGTATCGGTGCGGGTGATCTGCCAGTACCAGCCTGAGAGCGGCAGCTCGAACAGGGGCTCGCCGAGCGACTGGAACTGGCGGTCCGGCGGCTCGTCGGGGGTCGCGACCTCGGCGATGAGCGTGCGCAGATAGAGATTGAGCCGGCGGTCGAACGCGCGCTCGGTGGCGTTCTTGTAGACCGACGACAACACCACCCCCGTGATGGCCAGGATCACCACGAGCCAGGCCGTCGCCGACAGGAACAGGCGATTGGCGAGCGAGCTGGCGGGCATCGGAATGATCCCGGAAGCGCGAGGTGGCAGGGCGTCGGTGGTCATGACGCGACCAAGGCCCCTGTTCGATCGCCCGTCAAGTCCGGACGCTTCAGGCGCCCGGCGCGGCCGGCGGGGTCAGGAGATAGCCGAGACCACGGACGGTCTGGATGATATCGACATCGAGCTTCTTGCGGATGCGGCCGACGAAGACCTCAATCGTATTGGAGTCGCGGTCGAAATCCTGGTCGTAGAGATGCTCGACCAGCTCGGTGCGGGACACGACGCGGCCCGAATGGTGCATCAAATAGGCCAGAAGCCGATATTCATGCGAGGTCATCTTGACGGGATTGCCGGAGACGCTGACGCGGCCCGTCCTGGTGTCGAGGGTAACAGGGCCGCAGCTGAGCTCGCTCTGGGCATGGCCGGCCGAGCGGCGCAGCAGGGCGCGGATGCGCGCCAGCACCTCCTCCAGGTGGAACGGCTTTGCGACGTAATCGTCGGCGCCGGCGTCGAAGCCCTGCACCTTGTCGCTCCAGCGGTCGCGCGCGGTGAGGATCAGGACCGGCATGGTGCGGCCATTGCGGCGCCAGGCCTCCAGCACCGAGATGCCGTCCTTCTTGGGCAGGCCGATGTCGAGCACGACTGCATCGTAGGGCTCGTTGTCGCCGAGAAAATGCCCCTCCTCCCCGTCGAAGGCACGATCGACGACGTAACCGGCGTCGCTCAGCGCCTTGGTGAGCTGGCGATTGAGATCGGGGTCATCCTCAACGACGAGCAGGCGCACGCTTCTCTCCAGAAATAGGCCGCATGAACACCGCCAGAGATGAGCAATTCCGGCGTGAACTGAATATGAACGATGGGAACCGGCCGCGTTACTTTTTGGTTATATAAGACTCTCAACGCGACTACGCCCGCCAGGCCGGCGGACGAACCGGCGGCATGGCGGGCGCAGAGTGCCGCTTACCGCGGCGAGTTGGAAGGTCCGCCCTTCCCGTCGATGCGGCCGTCAGGTTCGAAAGAACACGAACCAGATGACGGCGAGGATCAGGATGGCGAGCCCGGTCGAGATGGCGAGCAGGGCTGCCACCGACGGCCCGGGTTCGCCCGCGCGCGCTTCGGTCGCAGTCTCGACGATCTGATGCTGGTCTCGCGTGGTTGCCATGGTGACCTCAATTTCTGGCGATTACGGTGGCAACGCATGATGGGATGCGATGTTCCGGCTCTCATTCGGCGATCAGACAGCAACCATGCGCCCGGCGGCCGGTTAACGCAGTTGCAAGATTCCGCACCGTGCCGTGTATGCTTCGGTGTTCCACGATGGTATTCTCGTAAGTCTGTCCCTGTTGCGTTTGGAGTAGCCCATGGCCCCCCGCGCCAATTGGAAGGGTTTTCTGCGTCTGTCGCTCGTGACCTGCCCGGTCGCGCTGTATCCGGCCACTTCGGATACGGAGAAGGTGTCGTTCAACCAGATCAACCGCAAGACCGGCCACCGGATCAAATACCTCAAGGTCGACGCCGAGACCGGCGACGAGGTGACCTCCGAGGACATCGTCAAGGGCTACAAGGTCGACACCGACACCTATATCGAAGTCACCAAGGACGAGCTCGACGACATCGCGCTGGACTCGACGCACACGATCGAGATCGACGAATTCGTGCCGAAGACCGACATCGACAGCCGTTACCTGATCCGTCCCTATTATCTCGTACCGGACGGCAAGGTCGGCCACGACGCCTTCGCGGTGATCCGCGAGACCATCCGCAGCATGGACAAGGTCGCGATCGGCCGCGTGGTGCTGACCAACCGCGAGCACATCATCGCGCTGGAGCCGCTGGAGAGCGGCCTGATGGGCACCCTGCTGCGCTATCCCTACGAAGTCCGCAGCGAGAAGGACTATTTCGACGACATCCAGGACGTGAAGCTGACCAAGGACATGCTCGACCTTGCCAAGCACATCGTCGAGAAGAAGTCCGGCACGTTCGAGCCCGAGCTGTTCGAGGACCATTACGAGACCGCGCTGATCGATCTCATCAACAAGAAGCGCGCGGGCGCACCGATCGCAGCAAAGGCGGCGCCGAAGAGCAGCGGCAACGTCATCAACCTGATGGACGCGCTGAAGAAGAGCCTCGCGAGCGAGAAGGACGTCGCGCCCGCGGCCAAGGTCGCCAAGGAGGCCGCCAAGGGCAAGACGCCGAAGAAGCGCGTCGAGGGCCAGCGCGAGATGCTGCTGCCGATCGCCGGCAAGGGCGGCAAGACAGCAGCAGCCAAGGACGCGACGCCCAAGGAAGCTTCCAGGAAGGCCGACAAGCCGGCGCGCACGACGGCGCGGGCGAAGAAGGCCGGGTAGACGCATCGCGGCTGCCAGCGCGCCGTGATGTCTCCCCTCGCCGATCGGCCGGCCTGACATGCCCTGGTCGACGGCATTCGACGATCCCGTTCAGATCGGCGGCAAGCGCAGACTGCTGACGCTGCAGCAGGCGGCGGACTACATCATGCATCTGCCCGAGGACGCGCAGCACGAAGCCCACTGGCAGACCGCGATCGAGACCCTGATCCGTGCGGCCGAGACCGGTGGCGGCTGGCTGATGTTCGCCCGCATTGCGATGTTGCGGGCCCTGAATGCGGACGGACGGCACGGTGGTCAATAGGCTCAACAATCGGTTAAGCGGGCCGGACAAGGGTATTCCTACGGGAAACAAAATTAACCGCCGATTGCCGTTGCGCAGAACATGGTCGAACTCGCCGATCGAACCAGGATTTGCACTCCGTGCAGCAGGACGTCAGAAAGAACTACATCAGCATCGTGAACGACGCGCCGGCGAACGAGCAGGCCGCGGACATTGTGGCGCGGTCGCGGCCGGGCACGGTGAAGGATCTGGTCGATCGCCTCGCAGGCGCGCTGAAGCGACGTCTCCATGGCGCGGCGAGCCCCACGGTCCGTCGCTGACGGGCTTAGAAAGCACGTCATCATGCCCGTTCCGCGATGGCCGGCCAATTTGAATCCATTTGGATCGTTCGATGGAACTCAAATTTAATGAGTGCCATCGTATGAGGCGAAGGCGCGCATCTGCGGGCTCGATTGTTTTGGCGCGCCGTAAAACTCTATTCGATCAATTTACCGGTTCGAAAACGACGCGGCCATGGATTGGGCCGGATGAACAGGAGTGGGCAATGCGTTTGATGAGGTCTTTCCTTGCCGATGAGACTGGCGCCACCGCCATCGAGTACGGCCTGATCGCCGCCGGCATTGCGCTTGCCATCGTGACCGTCGTGAACAACACGGGCAGCGCGCTCCTCAACAACAAATTCAACTCGATCAGTACGTCGCTGAAGTAGCGGCAGCCGGGATTTGAGCGAGCCTGGGAGTTCGCTTCGCGGCGGCCCCGCGGACCGCGGAATCATGATCTGCGTCAAGCGTTTCGCGACGGAGGCGGTCTAGCATCGACTCAGCCCTCCTCGTCGGCGCGGTCCATGCATCCAGATCCCCATCGTCCCCAATTGAAGATTCGCCGCGTTCGCCTCGACACCGGCCGCGAGAACGTCGTCGTCATTTCGAGGCGATCGAAGGCGCTGCGCGCCGAGATCTTTCGCGGCTTCAGCCGCGTCGAGCTCCGCCTCAACGGCAAGGTGCTGCTGGCGACGCTGCTGATCACCGATGACGACACGCTGACGGCCCATGACGAGATCGGGCTCTCCGAACCCGCGTTCCACCGTTTCGCCGAACCGGTCGGCACGCTGGTCGCGGTCACACCCGCCTCTTCTCCCGAGAGCCTCGAAGCGGTGCGCGCCAAAATCCGCGGCCGCACATTGAGCGAGGCCGAGATCGGCGCGATCATCAACGACCTCGCACATTATCGCTACTCCGACATGGAGATCGCCGCCTTCCTGATCGGATCGGCGAGCTTCATTACCAGCGACGAGCTCCTGGCCCTCACCGGCGCGATGGCGCAGGTCGGCACGCAATTGACGTGGCCGGATCCGATCGTCGTCGACAAGCACTGCATTGGCGGCATCCCGGGCAATCGCACCTCGATGGTGGTGGTGCCGATCGTCGCCGCGCATGGCCTGCCGATCCCCAAGACTTCCTCGCGCGCCATCACCTCGCCCGCCGGCACCGCCGACACGATGGAGGTTCTGGCGCGCGTCAATGTCGGCGTCGAGGAGATGAAGGCGATCGTCTCGGCGTGCAACGGCTGCCTGATCTGGGGCGGGCACGTGAATTTGTCGCCGGCCGACGACGTCCTGATCTCGGTCGAGCGTCCCCTGAGCCTCGATACCCGCGAGCAGATGGTCGCCTCCATCATGTCGAAGAAGATCGCGGCGGGCTCGACGCATTTGTTGATCGACATTCCGGTCGGGCCGACCGCGAAGGTCACCAGCGCCGTCGACGCGATGCGGCTGCGCAAGCTGTTCGAATTCGTCGGCGACCGGTTCGGCCGCACGGTCGAGGTGATCACGACCGACGGCCGCCAGCCGATCGGCAACGGCATCGGGCCCGTGCTTGAGGCCAATGACGTCATGGCGGTGCTCGGCAACGATCCGGACGCACCGCGCGATCTGCGCGAGAAATCGCTGCGGCTCGCCGCCCATCTGCTGGAATACGATCCGAAACTGCGCGGCGGCGCCGGCTATGCGCGGGCGCGCGAACTGCTGGACAGCGGCGCGGCGCTGAAGCAGATGCAGAAGATCATCGACGCGCAGGGTCCCTCGACATGCAGCACCGAACTGGGCTCGCTCAGCTTCGACGTCAAGGCTGCGAGCGACGGCGTGGTGACTGCAATCGACTGCCTGCGCCTCAATCGCCTCGCCCGGACCGCCGGCGCGCCGCTCGACAAGGGCGCGGGCATCCGCCTGTTCAAGAAGATCGGCGACCGGGTCGAGCAAGGCGAGCCGCTCTATCGTGTCTACACCTTCGATCGCCCCGAGCATGATCTGGCTGCCTCTGCCGCCGCAGAGCAGACCGGCTACATCGTCAACGGTCACGAGGCCCTCCAGGGCACAGCGCCGTGAGCACGATCTCGTTTCAGACCCTTCCTTTCGGGACCGATGCGGCCAGGCGCCTCGCGGCGCGGCTTGGCCTTACCTGCGATGAGATCGCGCTGCACCGCTTTCCGGATGGCGAGCTGCGCGTCGCGGTCGCCCCAGTTGCAGACACCACCATCCTCTACGCCTCGCTCGATCACCCCAACGACAAGCTGATCGCCCTGTTGTTCGCCGCGGAGGCACTGCGCCGCGGCGGCGCGAAGCGGCTGGTGCTGGTCGCGCCCTATCTCTGCTATATGCGCCAGGACATCGCGTTTCATGCAGGCGAGGCCATCAGCCAGCACGCCATCGGCTCGCTGCTTGCGACGATCGTGGACCGCATCGTCACCGTGGATGCCCACCTGCATCGCACCCCCGACATCAGCGCTGTCTTTCCCGGCATCGAGGCCGCGAACCTGTCCGCAATGCCGGCGATTGCCGACACGCTGGCCGCGGCCGGCATCGACCCCGCAACAATCGTCATCGGCCCCGATGCCGAGTCCGAGCCATGGGTGAAGGACCTCGCGGGGCGGCTGGGCCTGCAGCATACGGTCGCGCGGAAGTTGCGGCGCGGTGATCGCTCCGTCGATATCCATTTTGCCGATGCCGCCCTGCTGGCAGCGCGGCCGGCGCTGATGACCGACGACATCGTCTCCTCCGGAACCACCCTGATGGTCGCGGCGAAGGCGCTCAAAGCGTTGGGCGCGACCAGCGTCGACGCGGTCATAACCCACGCGCTGTTTCCGCCTCCGATGGTCGCAGCCTTCGCCGACGCCGGCATCCGCTCCATTCGTTCGACCGACAGCGTGCCGCATCCCATCAACGCGATCGCGCTCGACGAAACCCTCGCGGCCGCCCTGCGGTCCGAGTTGAGCAAAACACATTCGCCGGAGGCGACGACATGAGCATCACCGTCCGATTTTGCGGCGCCGCCCGCACCGTGACCGGCTCGAGCTATCTGTTCCAGACAACAAACGGCCGCTTCCTGGTCGATTGCGGCCTGTTCCAGGGACAGAAGACGCTCAAGGAGCTCAACTACGGCGCCTTCCCGTTCCGCCCCGCCGACATCGACGCCGTGTTGCTGACGCACGCACACATCGACCACAGCGGATTGCTGCCGAAGCTCGTGCGCGCGGGATTCGAGGGACCGATCCTGGCCACGCGGGGCACCATCGACCTCTGCTCCTATATGCTGCCCGATGCCGGCGGCATCCAGGAGTCGGAAGTCGCGCAACTCAACCGGCGCAACACGGCGCGCGGCCGCAAGGAAGTGCAGCCGATCTACACGCAGGCCGACGCGATCGCCACGCTGCAATCGTTCCGTCCCGTCGACTACGAACGCTGGACCGACGTGATCCCGGGCGTCCGCGCCCGCTACTGGAATGCCGGCCACCTGCTCGGCTCCGCCTCGATCGAGCTCGAAATCGCCGAGCCGGGGTCGCCGCGTCCGTTGCGCGTGCTGCTGTCCGGCGACGTCGGGCCGGAGGCCAAGCTGCTCCAGCCCGATCCCGAAGCCCCCTCCGACCTCGACTATGTCATCTCGGAATCGACCTATGGCGACCGGCTGCGTGCCGCCACGACACCCGCTCTCCGCAGGCAGCACCTCGCTGCCGAGGTGCGCGATGCGGCGGCCGCCGGCGGCGCCCTGCTAATGCCCGCCTTCGCGGTCGAGCGCACCCAGGAGCTGATCGTCGATCTGGTCGAGCTGATGGAGCACGGCCAGATTCCGACGGCGCCGATCTTCCTCGACTCTCCGCTCGCGATCCGCGCCACCGAAGTGTTCCGCCGGAATGCGGCGAGCCTCGACCCGACCGTCGATGCCGAACGCCTGCTCAATTCGCCGCATCTCAAATTCACCGAGACGCCGGAGGAGAGCAAGGCGATCATGCGGCTGTCCGGATTTCACATCATCATCGCGGCGAGCGGCATGTGCGACGCCGGCCGCATCCGCCATCATCTGAAGCGCTGGCTATGGAACGCGCATGCGACGGTGTTGCTTGCGGGCTTCCAGGCCAATGGCACGCTCGGCCGCTTCCTTCAGAACGGCACCAAGGCGGTGCGGATCCAGGGCGAGGAAATCAAGGTCGCGGCGCGGATCCGCATGATCGACGAATATTCCGGCCATGCCGACGGCGCCGGAATGGCAGGCTGGATCGCGGCACGGCGCCCGATCGCCCGGGGGCTGTTCCTGGTCCACGGCGAGGAGGACGCCATCGCCGGGCTCGCCGAGCGCGTCGCCGAACGCATCATTCCTGCGGCCAAGATCTACCAACCGGTTCTCGATGACATCTACGAACTCACCGCAGCCGAACCACGCCTGCTCGATGTCGATCACCGACGGCGGCTCGCACCGGAGGCCGTGACCCATCTCGACTGGCACAATGACATGTCGCAACTGGTGCTCGACATCAACGACAAGGTTGGCGCGGCGGCCGACGACCGCGCCCGCGGCGTCATCATCCGGAGGCTGCGGCGCGCGCTGGAGGAGAAGGCATAGTGGACGCTGGACGGCATTTGGCGGCCTAGCCTCTCCCGATCTCGTCATTGCGAGCGCAGCGAAGCAATCCAGAATCCCTCCGCGGAAACACTCTGGATTGCGTCGCTGCGCTCGCAATGACGGAGGTTGGGACGACATCGCTCACTAAAACGCGTTTTCACTTGCAGACGCACCTTCGCGACCTCGCGGCTTGTTTCGCCCGAGCTTTGATTCGTTACGTCGCCCTCGTGAAAACAAGGGCGCAGGGAAGGCCGGGCGCCGGTGGCACCCGCAGTCCCGCGTGTGCTGGAGAACGCGCACGGGGTGGACGACAGGTGTGCCGGTCGCCCGGCCTTCCCTGCGCGGATGGTTTTAACGGTGTCCTTCGTGCTCTCCTCGGGGAGCGATGCACTATTGCCCCCGTCGCCCTTGCGGATGACTGATGCGCGCACCGGTTGGCCGCCACATCACCGCAGGACTTGACGCACAGACCCCGGGCGTCAGGACCACACGACTTCTCCGTCCGCGCACGTTCCCGCCCGCATCCTCGACGACTGGCGTGCGCTCGCCGTCGAGGCCGAACAGGAACGCTGTCAGCGCCGTGTCGTACCGCGCAGGCGGCTGCTCACGGGATCTCCGCCCTGCAACCAACCTCGCGCGCCGACGCCGTCGCGGCCACCGCCTCCCTGCCCGCGTCTCGTGACGATCGCGAAACGCCCCTTGTGGCGGGCTGGGATGCGTCAATTTATACGGCAAACCAGAATTTCTGTAAATACGAATCTTTTGGCGACAGCCCGTTGACCTAGCATTCGTTGTTTTGCCTCTCGGGCACCCCAAGGGATCGTAGATGGATGGAGCGGGAGCGAAATCCGGGAGGCATGTGAACAGATGGAATGTTCCTTGATTCGCTTCGCCTAATCTGGGACTTGCGAATAACCTACATCTTCGGCAAGCAGACCATGCCTCCGCGCGTCAAAATCGCCAACGCATCAGTGAGTTGAACCTCGCCCACCCAGACGTCCGATCTAGCTTTGATAGCCGCCCGCGCGTAGAAAACGCTGAGAACAACCTCTTCCGCCCCCCACAGTGTTGCCCCACTTAGGCGTCATCTGCCAGGAAACTCCGATGAGCGAAGCAGAACGAATCGACGATACCTCACCCGATATGAAGGCCGATTTGCTAGCGCGCCTAAAAAGCGTAGTACCTGAGGTATTTTCCGACGGCGAGCTAGATGTCGAGCGCCTTGCAGAGCTAGCAGGCAACGCAGTAGCCACCGGGCCAGAGCGATACGGACTGGCTTGGCCAGGCAAGCGCGACGCTATCGCGATGCTACAAGCACCATCGCGGGCAACCTTGGTTCCGGAACGCGACCAAAGCGTGAATTTTGATGACGCACAACACGTTTTCATCGAAGGCGAGAACCTTGAGGTCCTGAAACTCATCTATAGGTCCTACTTTGGTCGCGTGAAGCTGATCTATATCGACCCTCCCTACAACACCCGCAACGACTTCATATATCGCGACAATTTTGCGGATCCGCTCGCCTCTTACCTCCGTCAAACCGGTCAGATGACTGAAACTGGCGACATGACGACGAGTGCCCCTGAACGATCCGGACGACTTCATTCCAATTGGCTATCAATGATGTATCCGCGCCTATCGATGGCGCGACAGATGCTTCGAGAGGATGGATTCATTGTTGTCAGCATAGACGATGCCGAACAACCAAATTTACGTCGATTGATGGATGATGCATTCGGAGAAGAGAATTTCATTGCAACACTCGTCTACGACAGAAATCGAAAGAACGATGCCAAGCTCTTTTCGATTGGCCACGAATATATGTTGGTCTATGCGCGGAATGCGGCCTTTCTTAAAGAAATCCGCGCACAGCTTAGAGCGCCGAAGGAAGGCGTTGAGGAGGTTCGTGCGGAATTTGATAGACTTCGAAAAGAATACAACGATGATTGGGGCAAAGTGCGCGATGGCATATTAGCCTTCTATAAGACATTTGGCGAAGATGATCCTCGGCAACCACTCGCACGTTTCCGAAAAGTGGATGAAGCAGGACCTTACCGAACGGACGGCGATATCAGCTGGCCAGGCGGCGGCGGTCCACGCTACGACGTACCACATCCCTATACAAAGAAGCCGTGCAAGGTGCCTAAACGCGGCTGGGTTTATGCCACCTACGATCGCATGGAGCAGGAGATCGCCAAAGACTTAGTTGTCTTTGGCGAAGATGAGACCAGCATCCCAAGCCTTCGTCGAAACCTGTTCGAGAAAGACGATCAGGTCATGAAGAGCGTCATCTTCAGCTACGCGCAGACTGCATCTCAACAGTTCGACGCGCTATTCGGCGACAAGAAGGTATTTGATAATCCGAAGAGCTACTCTGACTTAGAACGACTCGTTTCCTATTTGTCCGAACCTGGCGATTACGTCATGGATTTCTTTGCGGGGAGCAACACATCGTTTCACGGTCTAATTAGAGCAGACAAGGAAGCATGCCCAAATAGACGAATGATCTCCGTTCAATTTCCCGAGCCCATACGGCCGGGCTCTGAGGTGAGCAATACCGCTCTGGCCATGGGCTTCAAGACGATTGCAGACATATCGCGTGAGCGAGCACGCTTAGCTATCCAGAACGAAGCTACAGAAGACAAAGCGTTAGGCTTCCGAGCCTTCCGACTTACTTCAACAAACATTCGCCGCTGGCCCGGAATCAAAAACACGGTTCTAGAAGAATACCTCCAACAGATCGATGCCTTCTCTGACACGTTGATCCCCGGCTGGAAGGCGGAAGACGTGGTTTGGGAAGTCGCACTGCGCGAGGGATTCCCGCTGACGGCGGCCATCACTCAAATCGCAGACGCGAAGTTGCCCTTGTTGTGGCGCGTGCGCGACGACGAACGAGGCAAGTCGTTTACGATCTGCCTAGCCGATCATTTAGACCTTGAGATGATGACGGCGCTCAACCTGTCCAAGTCCGATATATTCGTATGCCGCGACATAGCAATTAGCGACACCGTTGCGGCTAACTTGGCGCTTCAATGCACATTGAAGGTACTTTAAGGATGGAGTTCCGTTTCGACGCTACGCAGCAATTCCAACTTGATGCCATTGCGGCCGTTGTCGGCTTACTTGACGGGCAAGGGCATATCGGCGCGACATTGCTGCCCGCCGCAGGCTTCACTGTCGTACCTAACCGCCTTGACCTTGGCGATGATGCGCTGCTCGAAAATCTGCACAAAGTGCAGAATGAGAACCGCCTCGCGTCCGACGCCTCACTTAGCGTGATCAATCAGGCGATCGAACTATATGAAGGTGACGGGTTCGCTCGATTCCCAAATTTTTCAATTGAGATGGAGACCGGGACCGGGAAGACCTACGTTTATCTCCGCACGATCCTTTCACTGGCCTGCAAATATGGACTGACCAAGTTCATTATCGTAGTCCCATCAGTCGCCGTGCGCGAAGGCGTATTGAAGACCATCCAGCAAACAAAGAATCACTTCGCCACGCTACCCAGCTTGCCGCCCTTTCACCATTCCGTCTATGCGGCCCAGCCGGGGCAGATTCGAAACTTCGCCGGGTCGAACGCGGTAGAAATTATGATTATGACCATCGATGCGTTCTCGCGGGAGCAAAACGTTATCCGCAAGCCGCTCGAAGGCAACGCGCCGGTCATCCATCTGTTGCAAGCTGTGAGGCCAGTACTAATCTTGGACGAACCGCAGAACATGGAGAGCGAAGGCCGCATTGCGGCGCTCGCGGCACTGAACCCGCTTTTCGCGTTGCGCTACAGCGCAACTCACCGCAACCGCCATAACCTAGTTTATCGCCTCACACCTTACGACGCCTACCGTCAGAACTTGGTCAAACAAATTGAGGTCGGCGCGGCTATCGAAGAGGAGAACGCCAATCTTCCTTATCTGCGGCTTGATCGAATCGAGACAACTAAAAGTATTCTTACTGCTCAAGTCACGGCCGATGTTCAGGCCAAATCCGGTAAGATTGATCGCAAGGCGATCAAACTCAAGCAAGGCGACAAGCTCTGGGAGAAAGCCAAGCGCGTCGAATACGACGGATATGAGGTTTCCGAAATCAACTTCCAAACGGGCTTTGTTCGCTTCACTAACAATGTCGAAGTCGCGACGGGCGGAGAAATTGGAAGTCAGAAGGACGCCATCCTGGAAGCGCAAATTCGCTTCACGGTGGAACGCCATTTGCAAAAGCAAAGGCGCATCAGGGACATGGGCTTCAATGTCAAGGTTCTGTCGTTGTTTTTCGTAGATCGCGTCGAAAGCTTCCGAGACGAGAACGGAGTGGCGCGGCGACTCTTCGTCAAAGCATTCGATGACGCAAAGAAGACCTACCCCGAGTGGCGTGACAAGACTGCCGAAGAAGTTCAAGCATCCTACTTTGCATCAACAACGAACAAGAAGGGCATTGTTACCGTCGTCGACAAGCACACGCCTACGAATGAAAAGGACAAGGCTGCACAGGCACGCGAATTCGACCTGATTATGCGCAGTAAAGAGCAATTGTTATCTTTCGATGAGCCTGTGGCGTTTATTTTTTCGCACTCGGCTCTGAAGGAGGGATGGGATAATCCGAATGTATTTCAAATTTGCACACTTCGCGAGGTGGGTAGCGAGACCGAACGTCGACAGCAAGTTGGCCGCGGCGTACGACTTCCCGTCGATGCCGCGACCGGCGAACGTATCCATGATCACCGCGTCAACATTCTCACCGTAAGCGCCAGCGAGAGCTACGAGCGCTTCGTCAGTGGCCTTCAGGCCGAAATTGAAAAAGAATATGGGAAGGATGGCATGCCGCCAAAGCCGGGCAATGCCAGAGCAAAAGTTAACCTCCGGCTTCGCAAGGCTTATTTGCTAAAGCCTGAATTCCAAGAGCTCTGGGATAAAATCAAGCATCGTACGCGCTATGCCGTTACCATCGACAGCGCAAAACTCATCGCAGATGTTGTGGGTGACATGGGAGACATCAGGGTCCGGCGCCCGCGCGTCGTGGTTCAGCTTGCTGGCGTCAACGCCAAGAAGGGCGAGGACTTGTTCGAAGCTATCCGACTTGCCGATGCGAGCGTAGCCATCGATCTTGAGGGCCGCTATCCTATCCCAAACATCGTTTCCATCATCGAGAACTTGATGGAATCTACCTCCCCACCCATGCGCATTGGCCGAAAGACTGTCCTTTCCATCCTTAGGAACGCTCCTGAGCCTAGGGCAATGCTGGACAATCCTCATGAATTCGCCAGCGCTTTGACCCGGGTTATCAAAACAAGGCTTGCCGATCAGCTTGTTGGTGGCATCAAATATCAGCGCGACGGCACTTGGTATGAGCAAACGCAATTCGATGACCTCATCGAGGCCTTTGAGGCCAACGTCGTCAGAAGTGATCCAAACTCGTTTGCTGGCGGAACGCATATCTACGACGGCGTGGAGGTCGATTCGGAGACAATCGAACGTCCCTTCGCCGAAGCGCTGGAGAAGGATGCTCGAGTAAAGCTCTATGTGAAACTTCCCGGTTGGTTTTCGGTTCCAACACCGATCGGCGGTTACACTCCTGATTGGGCTATCGTCATGGAAACAACCGAGGGGCAAGACCGACTCTATCTTGTCCGCGAAACAAAGGGATCCACTGATCCCGACCAATTGAGGCCGGATGAACGGCGCAAGATCGAATGCGGGAAGAAGCATTTCAATGACGCGTTGGGGGTCAATTACGACGTGATCACTTCCGTAGCGGAACTCCCCTAAGATGACTCATGCACAGATCAGCTTCACCCCGGAGAGAGTGCTGCTATCATCCGTTGAGCCAAATTGGTTGGAAGGAAGCAGATGAGAAGTGCAGCGCTCTTGGCTCTCAGCCTCATGATTGTTGGCGCCTGGTCCTTGGATGGCGCAAGAGGGCAGACTGCCACTCCACCGGTGTCGCTTGCTCCGCCCAAAGCATCGCCACAAGCCGGCGCCAGAACTTCCCCGACCGCGTCCAACAGGGTGGCGTCTCCATCGGCGACCACGGGACTTCCGTCAGCGCCGAATCCAGCCGTCGACTACGATGGATCGAGCATTGTCGAAGACAATGACACGCCCAATCAGTCGACCCGCCCCACGAGATCACGCACCCAACCCGGTCTGGACGCAAGTGGTACGGCGTCGCAGCAATTGATCGATCAAGAAGATGAGGCTTTGAAACGCAAGCTGACCATCTGCCAAAGCTGCAAGTAGCGGCTGAACGTTCGCAGTGCATAGCTGACCAACGGCCGCCCTCACGTGCCCGCGCTTTACGCCTCTCCAATTTCCTGATCCTCTCTCCCCAACCGCCGGACCAACCGGCCTCGCCAGGAGAGAGACGCCATGAAGCTCGGCACCGCCATTGCGGAAATCATGAAGCGTGAGGGGATCGAGATCCTCTGCGGCTATCCCGTCAATCATCTGATCGAGCACGCGGCGAAGGCCGATATCCGCCCCGTCATGGTGCGGCAGGAGCGCGTCGGCGTGCACATGGCGGACGCGATCTCGCGGGTGACGTCGGGGCGCACGATCGGCGCGTTCTGCATGCAGCATGGACCCGGCGCGGAGAATGCGATGGGCGGTGTCGCGCAGTGCTTCGGCGAATCCGTGCCCGTGCTGGTGCTGCCGATGGGCTATCAGCGAAGGCTGGCGCATATCGAGCCGAACTTCAATTCCAGCGAGGCGATGAAGCCGTTCTCGAAATCGTCCGAGCCGATCATCCTCGCCGCCGAAGTCACCAACATCTTCCGCCGCGCCTTCACCAAGTTGAAGAACGGCCGCGGCGGGCCCGTCATCGTCGAGATTCCCGCCGACATGTGGAACGAGGAGGTGCCGGAGCCGCTGAACTACACGCCGGTGCTGCGCACCCGCTACGGCGCCGACCCTGTTCATGTGAAGGAGGCCGCCAACCTGCTGGTCAACGCCAGGCGGCCGGTGATCTATGCCGGTCAGGGCGTGCATTACGCGCAGGCCTGGCCGCAATTGAAACGGCTGGCGGAGCGGCTGGCTATCCCCGTCACCACCAGTCTCGGCGGCAAATCGTCGTTCCCGGAAACGCATCCGCTCTCGCTCGGCTCCGGTGGCCTCGCGGTGCCGCGCGCGGTGCCGAAATTCCTCGCCGATGCCGACGTCATCTTCGGCATCGGCTGCTCCTTCACCGAGACGAGCTTCGGCATCGCGATGCCGAAGGGCAAGACGATCATCCATTCCACGCTCGATCCGAACCATCTCAACAAGGATGTCGAGGCGCAGATCGGCCTCGTCGGCGACGCCGGCCTCGTGCTGGATGCGCTGCTGGAGGAGATCGGCAAGACCGTCACCGCGGACCGCGACGCCTCGGCGGTTGCGGCGGAGATCGCCGCCTCGCACGAGGAATGGCTGGCGAAATGGATGCCCAAGCTGACCAGCAACGACGCGCCGCTCAGCCCCTATCGCGTGCTGTGGGACCTGCAACAGACCGTGGACGTCGAGAACACCATCATCACCCATGATGCCGGCAGCCCGCGCGACCAGCTCTCGCCGTTCTGGAAGGCGGTCGCTCCACTTTCCTATCTCGGCTGGGGCAAGACCACGCAATTGGGTTACGGCCTTGGACTCGCGATGGGCGCAAAGCTGGCCAAACCCGACAAGCTCTGCATCAATGTCTGGGGCGATGCGGCGATCGGCTTCACGGGCATGGATTTCGAGACGGCGGTGCGCGAGCGCATCCCGATCATGTCGATCCTGCTCAACAATTTCTCGATGGCGATCGAGTTGAAGGTGATGCCGATCTCGACCGAAAAATATCGCTCGACCGACATCTCCGGCGACTATGCCGCGATGGCGCTCGCCTTCGGCGGCTATGGCGAGCGCGTGACCAGGCCCGAGGACATCATCCCCGCGATCAAGCGCGGCATCCAGAAGACCAGGGAAGGCGTACCGGTGCTGCTGGAGTTCATCACCAGCAAGGAGACCGAGGTATCGCGCCCGGGCACGTGAGCCGGAGCGTCCCCTACTCCGCCATCTCAACCGGAGGCGTCGCTGCGGCGGGACCGGCGAGCGGCCGTTCCTCCATCATGATCAGGCAGAGCGAGGCGGTGGCCATCAGCGCCGTGGCGGCACCGAAGACGTAGCGGAAGGCGTGCCGCATGTCGTCGGCGGGAATCGCGACGCTGCCTGCGGCGTGATGCTCGCCGGCGAGCGGAACGTCGGCGCCGAGCGCGATCAACAGGATCGCCGCGAAGGCCGCCACCGTGAACGAGGACATCAGGGAGCGGAAGAAGTTCATCGCGCCGGTGATGGTGCCGACCTGCGGACGCGCGACGGAGTTCTGCAGCGAGACCACGCAGACCGGGAAGGTCGTGCCGAGGCCGAGCGCGAACGCGGCCATCAGCGTCAGCAGCCCCACAGCGGCAAGGTGGTGAGCGTCAGGCCGAGCGCGCAGAGCGCAGCCCACGACGTGCCGACGATGGCGACGCGCTTGTAGTGTTTGGCACGGGCCATGGTGCGGCCGGCGACGGCCGCGCCGATGGTCGAGACCGCCGCGAGCGGGATCAGCGCAAGGCCCGCCTCGCTTGCACTCAGATGGTAGACCGACTCGTAATAGAGCGGCAGCTGCACGGTGAGGCCCGTGATTGCACCGAGGCCGCAGCCGCCGGCGGTCAGTGCGAACGGCGCGACCTTTCCGGTCAGCAGCTTCAAGGGCAGGAACGGCTCGTCGGCGCGACGCGCGTGCCAGACGAAGCTGACCGCGAGCGCGACGGCACCGCCGACCATCGCAAGCACGGTCGGCGAGAGCCACGGATAGCGCGTGCCGCCCCAAGTCAGCACCAGCATGAAGACGACGGCGGAGGCCATCAGCAGGACGCCGCCGACCCAGTCGACCTTGCGCTTGCGGTGGAACACCGGGATCTTCTTCATCTTTGGCAGCAACATCACGATCGCTGCGGCAGCGAGCGGCAGGTTGATCCAGAAGATCATCGACCAGTGCAGATGCTCGGCGAAGACGCCGCCGATCACAGGGCCGAGGATGCCGCCGACCATCCAGACGCTGGAGAAATAGGCCTGGTACTGGCCGCGCTCACGCGGGCTCACGACGTCGGAGATCACGGTCTGCACCACCGGCATGATGCCGCCGCCGCCAAGACCCTGCAGGCCGCGCGCCAGGATCAGCATCGGCATGTTCGGCGCGATCGCGCACAGCACCGAGCCCGCCACGAACAGGCTGAGCGAGATGATGATCATGGCCTTGCGGCCATAGATGTCGCTGAGCGTCCCGAACACCGGCGCGACCGCGGTCGAGGCGAGCAGATAGGCGGTGATCACCCAGGAAAGATTGGAGACGTCGTTGAACTGGCGGCCGATGGTCGGCAGCGCGGTCGCGACGATGGTCTGGTCGAGGGCGGCCAGGAACATCGTCAGCATCAGGCTGATGACGATGGTGCGGACCTCGTCCTGCGACAGCGGCGCCGGCGGCGCGAGCGAGGGAGCGTCGTCGATGCGCAGCACCTCGCCTGGAAGGCGGGACAGCTCTTCGGCGATCTCGTCCGGCAATGTCTGGAGGTCGGCAGAACTGCTCTGCCGGTCGAACTTGTTCATCTCGATCGGAAGCCGTGAGGCGGCGCAACGCCGCGAAGGATTCGTTCTATCGAGACAATGTAGACAGCAAAGTTCTTCTCAGGCAGGCACCGCGGCGCATGGGAGCATCCCACCCCCGGGCCATCCCGAACAAGTGATCCCAGGCGGCGCGGCGGATCAGTCCTGCGGGCGTCGCTTCAGGCGTGCGCGTTTCGGCAGCTGCGCCGGCCATTGCACGATGTGGTTCTCGAGATCCGCATCCGGGATCTCCTCCTCGCTGCCCTCGACCCTTCCGCGGACGGAGACGCCGGCCTCATGCACGGTGCCGGGATCGCCCGAGACCAGCGGGTGCCACCAATAGAGATCGCGCCCCTCGGCGACGAGTTTGTAGCCGCAGCTCGGCGGCAGCCAATTCAAGGTGCGGACATTGGCGGGGGTCAGGCGGACACAGTCCGGAACCTTGTCGGAACGATTCGGATAGTCCTTGCAGCCGCAGGTGCCAGCATCGAGCAGCTTGCAGCCGACATGGGTGTAATAGATCTCCCCGGTGTCCTCCTCTTCAAGCTTGTTCAGGCAGCAGCGGCCGCAGCCGTCGCACAGGCTTTCCCATTCGGGCCCCGACATCTCTTCCAACGTCTTGGTTTTCCAGAAGAATCCTTCTTGGGGTGAAGGTCGTTTGGGAGCTGCGGTCATGCGCCTCAACAAATTCGAAAGAGCTACGGCTGGCGCTATCTAGGGCGAGCGGCCGGGATGCTGCAAGCAACGCCGCCGTGAAGCCCGTAATGAACCGGGGTTCAATTAGGTCTGTTGTTCAAAATCGCGAGCCTGACCATTGGTTTATGGACACTGCTCGGCTAGAAGGAACGGCAAGTCCCCTCGGACGCGAACCGGGCGCCTTGGGTTTGCCGCAACATTCCCGCAAGACGTCTCGCTGCCGCCCCGGCCGGGTGCTTGAACGCTGACGCAGCGAGCCTCAAGGGTTCCAGGTGGTCCAGAACACACCATCCAATTGGAAGAGCCGCATCCGGAATTTCTTTCTGGACCTCGACGCGCGCATCGACTCCTCGCTGTTCTCCTCGGCCAAGGGCATCCGCGAGCTCTATGAGCGCTACTCGACCTTCATGGACCGGTTCTATGTCGGGCGGTGGAAGCGCTGGGTGTTCATCGAGCCACTGTCGGAGGCCGCGACCCTCGGGCTCGGCGGCCTCGTCCTGATGCTCACGCTCGCCATCCCGGCCTTCCGCGAGACCGCGGACGAGGACTGGCTGAAGAAGTCGGATCTCGCGGTGAGCTTCCTCGACCGCTACGGCAACCCGATCGGCAGCCGCGGCATCAAGCACAACGATTCGATCCCGCTGGAAGATTTTCCGGACGTCCTGATCAAGGCGACGCTGGCGACCGAAGACCGCCGCTTCTACGAGCATTTCGGCATCGACATCGCCGGCACCGCGCGCGCGCTCGTCACCAACGCCCAGGCCGGCGGCGTCCGCCAGGGCGGCTCCTCGATCACCCAGCAACTCGCCAAGAACCTGTTCCTGAGCAACGAGCGCACCATCGAGCGCAAGGTCAACGAGGCCTTCCTCGCGGTCTGGCTGGAATGGCGCCTGACCAAGAACGAGATCCTCAAGCTGTATCTTGACCGCGCCTATATGGGCGGCGGCACTTTCGGCGTCGACGGCGCGGCGCATTTCTACTTCAACAAGTCGGCGCGCGACGTGACGCTGGCTGAGGCCGCGATGCTCGCCGGCCTGTTCAAGGCGCCGACGAAATACGCGCCCCACATCAACCTGCCCGCCGCCCGCGCCCGCGCCAACGTCGTGCTCGACAACCTCGTCGATGCCGGCTTCATGACCGAAGGCCAGGTGTTCGGCGCCCGCCGCAACCCGGCCTTCGCGGTCGACCGCCGCGACGAGGCGTCGCCGAACTACTATCTCGACTACGCCTTCGACGAGATGCGCAAGCTGGTCGACACCTTCCCGAAATCCTACACCGAGCGCGTCTTCGTGGTGCGCCTCGCGATCGACACCAACGTGCAGAAGGCGGCGGAAGACGCGATCGAGAACCAGCTGCGCCAGTTCGGCCGCGACTATCACGCGACGCAGGCGGCAACGGTCGTCTCCGATCTCGACGGCGGCATCCGCGCCATGGTCGGCGGCCGCGACTATGGCGCCAGCCAGTTCAACCGCGCCGTCGACGCCTATCGCCAGCCCGGCTCGTCGTTCAAGCCCTACGTCTACACCACCGCGCTGCTGAACGGCTTCACGCCGAACTCGATCGTGGTCGACGGCCCGGTCTGCATCGGCAATTGGTGTCCGCAGAATTATGGTCATTCCTATTCCGGCGCGGTGACGCTGACGCAGGCGATCACGCGCTCGATCAACGTGGTGCCGGTCAAGCTGTCGATCGCCATCGGCCAGAAGAACGAGCCCAAGGCGCCGAACCCGGCCAAGGTCGGCCGCGCCAAGATCGTCGAGGTCGCGCGCCGCTTCGGCCTCAAGGCGCCGCTGCCCGACACGCCGTCGATGCCGATCGGTTCGGACGAAGTCACCGTGCTCGAGCACGCGGTCGCCTATGCGACCTTCCCCAACCGGGGCAAGTCGGTGACGCCGCATTCCGTGCTGGAAGTGCGCACCGGCGCCGGCGATCTCGTTTGGCGCTGGGACCGCGACGGGCCGAAGCCGCGGCAGGCCATTCCGCCGAACATCGCCGCCGACATGGCGGGCATGATGAGCCACGTCGTCAGCGAAGGCACCGCGCGCCGCGCCGCGCTCGACGGCATTCCGACCGCGGGCAAGACCGGCACGACCAACGCGTATCGCGACGCCTGGTTCGTCGGCTACACCGGCAATTTCAGCTGCGCGGTCTGGTACGGCAACGACGACTACTCGCCGACCAACCGCATGACCGGCGGCTCGCTGCCGGCGCAGACCTGGCACGACATCATGCTCGCGGCGCACCAGGGCATCGAGGTCCGGGAGATTCCCGGCGTCGGCATGGGCCAGAAGCTGCCGCCGGAACGAATTGCCAACGCGCAGGCCAATGCGGCGCCGAAGGTGCTGGAGACCAAGCCCGGCCCGCCGCCGGTGCTGACCAAGCGCGGCGCCGACATCCTGGTGCGCGTCGAGAAGCTGCTCGACGACGCCGCCAGGACCGCGAACAAATCCACGGCCGACGACGGCAAGCAGAACAAGCCGGCTGCATCGACCAGCGCGCTCGCCTTCCCGCAGAACTATGCGGAAGAGAATGCGAACGCATCCGCCCCGCGCAAGAACTGATCGAAACAAGTGCGGCTGATCCTGACCACATTGACGGCCCTCCTGCTCGCGACCGCGGTCGGCGTCGGCGCGACCTGGATGACGACGACGCGCGGCACCGAGATCGGCGCGCTGACCATCGGCCCCTGGACCGCCCGCCCGCGCACCGGCACCGCCGACGTCGATCCCTATTCGCGCGCCACCATCGTGCGCAACGGCGAGCTGCCGATCGGCACCGGCGACGGCGTCGCCTTCACCGCGACCGCGGATGACAAGAAGAAGGCGCTCGACGGCCGCTGCGACGTCGTCGTCTCCGGCGTGACGCCGCCGGCGCGGTTCTGGACACTGACGCTGTACGACCGCAAGGGCCACCTCGTCGCCAATTCGCTGCAGCGCTACGGCTTCACCAGCCAGGAGATCGTGCGGCAGTCCGACGGCTCGTTCGAGATCCGCATCGCCTCGCGCTCGCGCGCCGGCAACTGGCTGCCGACCGGCGGCATCGAGCGCTACGCCTTGATGCTGCGCCTCTACGACACGCCGGTCGGGGTCGCGACCCGCACCCAGCGCGATGCGCCGATGCCGACGATTTCGACGGTGGGCTGCTCATGATCCGCCTGCTGTTCACGATTCTCGCGGGCGTGGTGCTGGGCCTCGTGGTCCATCTCGTCAGCGTGCTGGCGTTGCCGCGGATCGCGACGCAGGACGCCTATTCGCGGCTGACGCCGATGACGAAGCTCAACGGCGTCACCCAGCTTCCGCTCGCCGATCCCAACACGTCACCGATGCCGTTCATGGACCCGGCCTTCGCGCTGGCGATCTGCCGCTACGACCTGTCGAACGGGCCGATCAAGCTGATGGTGCCGGTGAGCCAGTCCTACACCTCGGTGTCGTTCTATACCCGCAACGAGATCGCCTATTACGCCATCAACGACCGCTCCGCGGGCCGCAAGGTGATCGAGCTCGACCTGATGACGGAAGCGCAGCACAGCGAGCTGCCCGAGGACGAAGAGGTCACCGCCGCCGACCGCCTGATCATCGATTCCCCGACCGCGACGGGCCTGATCGTGATGAAGGCGCTCGCCGCCGAGCCCGGCCTGATGCAGCAGGCGCAAGCCTCGCTTCAGGCTGCGACCTGCGCGCCGCAGACCGAAGTGCCCGCCAAGGCCGAGGCGCCACGCGGACGGCGGTAACGCGCCGTCGTTTGTCTGCTCAAGACAAGACCGCGAAAACAACCCCATGCACAGTAGCAGGGGCGTTGGGATCATTCGCGTTTTCCTGAGCTCGCCCCAGGCGGGCATTTCGCCGGACCAAGGCCGCCCTGCCCGACGCGTCGTTCGGCTTTGACACGTCGGGCAAAACACTGGCAGAATGGCATCATCGAAGTTCGTCACACCCGCGCGGAGAATTCCGCCGCGGGTTTTTTGATGGCTGACCAACAGTTGTCCCAATCACCGGATTGCTATCGTTCCCGCAGCACGCAATGGCCGCAGACGGCCGGTGACAACAATTGCAGCGGGGAAAGAATATCCAGCAGGCGCTGCGACCATCCGCGCCGCCCTTTGCCAATACTGATCTGTATCACCCCTTGGGCTCGGCCCAGCCCCGGACGCTGACATCCGCCAGCGCCTGAAAGACCGCCGGCGTGCGTTCCAGGCGGGCGATGGTTCGTGCGCCTTCGACGGCGGCAACCAACGCTGCCGCGCTCGAGGATGCGCGCGCGGATGCGAAACCGCAGCCTCTGAAATGCTCCGCAACGATCTCGGTCGAATCGACAAATCCGCGCGCGACCCGCTTGGTCAGCTCAGCGTCGAGCGCGGGCAGCTCATTCGCCAGATTTTGCATCAGACATCCATACTGGAAATCGGAGGCGACCATTTCGGCCGCGAATGCCGCAAAGATCTGACGAACGAAATTGAGCGCATCACCCGCCGTGTTCGCGGAGATGGTCCGCAACAGAGAGATTCTGCTCGCGACGTAGTGGTCGATGGCTTCTTCGGCGAGCTGAGCCTTGCCGCGCGGAAAGTGAAAATAGAACGATCCTTTCGGGGCACCGCTCTCTGCGATGATCTCAGTCAATCCAGTCGCCGTGTAGCCCTGGATGCGAAACAGTCGTTCGGCAGCGGCAATCGCGCGGGCGCGGGCGTCGGTCTTACGGGGCATCCTGCAAACCTAGCACAGTTCGCTTGACAGTTCTATGGTGATCGCCATAGTATGGTGATCGCCATAGAACGCGCATTCTCGTCGTGCTGGCCGACCCCTAAGGTTGCTCAAATTGATCAACTCCCTCCCAGATTGTTGCAGGAAATTCAAATGAATTCGAGCGATTCCGATCTCGTCAAATGTTCTGGCGAAAGGGACCACTGAGATGGCCCTCAGAGCCCGCTCGATGGTGCTTTCAGGAGCCGTCATGTTCAGTGCGATATTCACCCAAACTGCCAGCGGGGAGACGTCAGCCGATGCCGTCTGGCACAATAAGATCCCGCCCGCGCTGAGCGAGCCTGCCGCCGATATCGACAAGAATCCGAACCTCCTGCACAGATATGCGGACAATGCCGGGACGAAGATCCACTACGTCACCATGGGCTCCGACAAGAATCCGCTCATGGTGTTCGTGCATGGATTTCCGGACTTCTGGTACTCCTGGCGAAACCAGCTCCAGGTCTTTTCGGCGGACCATCAAGTGGTCGCTCTCGATCTGCGCGGATACGATCTGAGCGATCGGCCTGATGGTGTCGAGAACTACAAGACGCCGGTTCTCCTCGATGACATCCGCGCCGTGATCGAGGCGGAGAGAAAGGGCCGAAAGGTCATCCTGATCGGGCACGACTGGGGCGCCGCTTTGTCCTGGCTCTTCACCGGACAAAATCCGGACCTGATCGAAAGACTTGTCGTCCTCAGCGTCCCTCATCCCGGCGCCATCACGAAGGAATTGCTTCCCTGGAACCATCCCGTCGCGCAGTCCAGCGCCAGCGCATACGCAACGAAATTCTTCGCGCGCGGCAAAGGCGACAATTTGACTGCGGACGATCTGGCCTACTGGGTCGTCAAACCCGAGGTCAAACGCCGTTACATCGAGGCCTTCTCGAAATCGTCCATCCCGGCCATGATGAATTACTCCCCCAGTTTGCGCTCAACCTCTTCGATCCCACGATGAAGACGATCTACGGCGCCACGATCAACTGCCCCGTCCTGCATCTGCACGGAATCGAGGAGAGCCATGCCTTGCTGAGCACGCTCGATCTGGAAAAATCCTGGATGAAAAATCCGCGCGATCTCACGATCAAGATCGTTCCTGGCGTTGGCCACTTCATTCAGCATGAAGTGCCCGATGACCTCAACCAGACGATGTCCTCCTGGTTGAAGGATTCAGGAAACTGAGTTCTGAAATGAAGGATCAATGGCCGTTTGAGACCCTTGCATACGGTCGACTAAATGCGCCCCTGCGCATTTGACTCGGTCTCTCGCTATGGTAGTCCTGCCGTGGGGAACAGAGTGGAATGACGGGGTTCGCTTTCAAGCGACGGATCGGCTGGGGCGCTGCATTTATTGCGGCCTACGCCCTCGTGTTCAACGTCATCCTCTCCAGCCTCCTGATTGCCAGCATCTCCCCTCTCGCCGCGGCGGCGGCACATGAGCTCTGCATCAGCAGCGACAACGGGGATTCTGCGCGAACCGACGCGGACAAGAACCGCGGAAAGGCCGCCGTGCATTGCCCGTTGTGCGTGGGGCACCACGTCGCTGGCGGTCTGCCGCCCGTCGAGCCGGCATTCACCGATCGCGTTCCGATCCCGGCGAGCGCGGTCTATTCGTTCCGGCAGCGGATCGTCGCCTATGCGCGATCCTACGATCACCAGTCCCGCGGACCACCTGCCCTGACCTGATGCTGCGCTGACCGGCGCAGACATTCGCGCGAAAGCTCCCCGTGAACTCCCGCCCCGGGACACGCATGCGGAGCCTGAGCTGCTTTTGCTTCACCCATTCCGCATCACCGGCAGGGGCCGCCCTCGCGCGCCCCGCCTCCGTCATGCGCCAGTGCACTCTGGCCCGAAGAAGAAAAACACATGTCAAACACATCCATCAGCCTGCGCCGGTCGATACGGATCGCGACGACGGTGCTCGTCCCACCCGCCCTGCTCGCCACCGTCGCCCTGCTTCCACCCTTCGCCACATCGGCATTCGCGCAAGCGCAGCAGAAACTTTCGCCCGTGACCGTGGATGCCCCGCAACAGCGCAAGCGGAAGCCGCGTGGCATTGTCACCGCCGCGCCGGCTGCCGCAACACCGCAGCGAGTGAGGGCCGCGGCAGATGAACCTCGGAATTCAGTGCCAGCGTCCGCCGAACTGCCGCCAAACGCCGGCTTCGACCGCGGCCTGTCGTCGAGCGACTCCGCCTCGCTCGTCACCGACCTGCCGGGCGGCGCGGCATGGGGCGCCGGCGGCGTGTCCAGCCTGCCGGCGATCAACGGATTCGGCGCCGACCGGCTGCAGGTCGCGGTCAACTCGATGTTGATCAGCCCGGCCTGTCCAAACGAAATGAATCCGCCGCTGTCGTTCGTCAATCCGGCGATGATCGCGAAGATGCGGGCCTATCTCGGCGTCGGCCCGGTGTCGGTCGGCGGCGACTACATCGGCAGCCGCATCGACGTGACCACGGCCCCGCCGGCCTTCGTGCCGGAGCAGGCCGGCTGGGTGACCAGCACACAGCTGTCGAGCTTCTTCCGCAGCAACGGCAATGCGTACGGGGTCGATGCCACCGCGACGGTCGCCAACCGCGACACCAGCGTCACCTACACCGGTGGCTGGGTCCGTGCGAGCGATTACAAGGCGGGCGACGGCTCGACGATCAAGTCGACGCTCTACGAGACCCAGAACCACGCCATCAGCGTCTCGAAGCAGACGTTCGGCAATCTCTTCACGTTCCAGATCGGCGGGCAGTTCATTCCGTTCCAGGGCTATGTCAACCAGTACATGGACATGGTCTACAACCGTGGCCTGTATGCCAACGGCCGCTACGAAGGCGTGTTCGACTGGGGCAAGCTCGAAGCCAGCGCCTTCGTGCACCAGATCCGGCACACCATGGGGTTCATCGCGCCCGACAAGGTCAGCGACATGCCGATGGACACCAAAGGTCTCGACGGCGGCTACGCGGTGAAGGCGACGGTGCCTCTCTCCGGTCACGACCTGCTTCGAATCGGCAATGAGCTGGCGGTCAACCGGCTGGACGATTGGTGGAGCCCGGTGGCGGGATCGATGATGATGGCGCCGAACACCTTCATCAACATCAACGGCGGCACGCGCGACCGCGTCGGCACATTCGTCGAGTGGGAACGCCACTGGGACCGGCAGTGGACGTCGATCGTCGGCCTGCGCAACGACGTCGTCTGGATGAACACCGGCAACGTGCAGGGCTACAACGACATGGACTACGGCGCCGATGCGGCCGCGTTCAACGCCGTCAACCACGCCCGCACCGACGTTCATGTCGACGGCTCCGCCCTGCTCCGCTACGAGCCGAACGATGTCAGCCAGTATGAGCTCGGCTTTGCCCGCAAGACGCGATCGCCCAATCTCTACGAGCGCTACGCCTGGTCCACCAATGCGATGGCGATGCAGATGATTGGCTGGTTCGGCGACGGCAACGGCTATGTCGGCAATCTCGACCTCAAGCCCGAGAAGGCCCACACCGTCAGCTTCACCGCCGGATGGCATGATCCCGCGCAACGGATCTGGGATGTGAAAGTGACGCCCTATGCGAGCTACGTGCAGGACTATATCGACGTCGACCGCTGCGCAACCGCAAGCTGCCTCGCCAGCAATCCGGCCAATCTGACCACCAGCACCGGCTTCGTCTACCTGCAGTTCGCCAATCACGACGCGACGCTCTACGGCGTCAATCTCGAGGGCGGCTGAGCGTGTGGGACAATCCGGTCTATGGCCAGGGCCAGCTGCGCGGCCTGATCGGCTATGTCCGCGGCAAGCGCACCGACGGCGTGGACCTCTACCACATGATGCCCGTCAACGCGAAGCTCGCGCTCGACCATCGCCTCGGCGGCTGGACCAGCAGCGTCGAGCTCCAGCTCGTCGGCTCCAAGGACGAGGTCAACCAGACCCGCAACGAGCTGACGACACCATCCTATGCGCTGGTCAATCTGCGCACGGGCTATCAGTGGCAGCACGTGCGGCTGGATCTCGGCATCGACAATCTGTTCAACCAGAACTACTTCCTGCCGCTCGGCGGCGCAGATCTGGTCGACTACAAGGTCGTCTCGATGATGGGATCGTCGGCGGCGTATGGCTACAACGTGAAGGGACCGGGCCGCTCGTTCAATGCGCGGCTGGGTATCAGCTTCTGACGATGTCAAACGTCACGCGGCGACCCGTTTGCGTTTGCCGCGTGGCGTCCGGCTGACGGCCGCTTATCGTCTCACGTCGCGTTCAATCCCGACAGATGCTTTGGGGCATCAGCCCTCCGCGCCAAGAACAGAGTTCCGCGGCACTCGACAAGGTTTGTTTTTCTTGCAACGATTATCGACGTAACCGCTTGGGCGGAGCGGCAGGTTGGGGGGCACAACCACTTGGAATCCTTGCAATCCTGGGAATCTGAACTGGTCGACCGGATCTACGAGTGTAGCTTCGTGCCCGAGCTCTGGCCTGAAGTGCTCAAGAACACGTCGAAAATATCCGAATCTGCCGGCGCCTCGCTGTTCGTCACCCACCCCCAGGTCACAGCCTGGACAGCTTCGAAGAATTCCCGCGATATCACCGGGCGCTTCGTCGCCGAAGGCTGGTATTGGCAGGGCAAGCTGATGTCGCTGGTTCACAAGAGCCGGCATCCTGGCTTCCTGCGCGACGTCGACCTGTGTTCGCAGGATGAACTGGAGGCCGAGCCGATCTATCGCGACAACTGGCGCAAGATGGGTCTCGGATGGGGAGCCGCGACGGCTTTTTCGCTGCCGACCGGCGAAGCGCTTTCGATCGTGCTGTCACGTACCGTCGCGCAAGGCCCTGCCGACGCCGCCGTCATCAGGAAGCTCGATACGCTGCGCCCGCATCTCGCCCGCGCCGCGGTGCTTGCGACGCGGCTGCACCTCGAACGCGCCGAGGCCGCCAGCCAGACCCTGGCGGCACTCGGCCTGGCCGCGCTGGTGCTGAATGAAGCCGGCTGTGTGCTCAGTGCCAACGCCTTGATCGAGGGCATGGGCCACCTCGTGCATTGGCGGGCAGGCGACCGCGTGGCGCTGAAGGACAGGAGCGCGGACGACATGCTGGTCGACGCACTCGCCCGGGTGAAGCTCGGGGATCACAATGGTGTTCAGTCGTTTCCCGTGCGCGACCCGGTCAATGACTCGCCGATGGTTGGCCATGTCGTGCCGGTCCGCTTTTCTGCCCGCGATATCTTTGCCCGCAGCACGGCCGTTTTCATCATGATGCCGGTCGCCGCGCCGAACTCGCCGCCGGTGGAATTGGTGATGTCGCTGTTCGACCTGACGCCTGCCGAAGCCCGCGTTGCGCGCGGCCTTGCCGCCGGAAAGACCGTAGACGATCTCGCCGGCGACAACGGCGTTTCGCCGAACACCGTTCGCGTTCAGGTCAGGGCTGTCCTCGAGAAGACCGGCTGCCAGCGCCAAACCGACGTTGTCGCCCTGCTGGGGGTATCTCCGCGGTACGCGGCGGAGACCCGCAGGCGAGCTGACGCCGCCCAGCCTGCTTCAAACTGTCGCATAATTAGAACTGATCATGCGTGCGCGAAAACCGCCTTGTTAACTCGCGGCGGGATGCAACGCGGTTACGCGGCCATATTGCGGCTGCGCGCGCCCATTTTTTGAGGTGTGCATTAATGTCACTGTCTTTGCCTCGTTCTTTTTCGAAAGCCGTTTTTTCCGCATTGATCATCACCGCAGCAACGCTGTCTTCCGTATCGCTGGGCGTGGCTCAGGCGTTGGATTGCAGCGCCGAGGCCAGCCTGAAATCGGCGCAGCCCGGCAGCCCCGTCGAATTGTCGTTCCGCAACGCTTCGACCGAACGCCGGCGCATCTACTGGATCGATCCGAGCGGCGATCGCAAATTCGTCGGCCTCGTGGAAGCCGGCAACCAGTTCAAGCAGCCGACGTCGAGCGGCCATTCCTGGGTCGTGACCGACGACGCGGAAAAATGCCTCTATGCCGTCACGGCCACTGCCGATCCGATGACGATCGACGTCGGCGGTGTCGCGACCGTGCAGTTGACGCCGCCAGTGCCCGGTGCGCAGCAACCGCTCGCGCCGGCTGCGCCCGCAGCACCGCCGCCGGCTGTTGTTCAAGCCCCGCCACCAGCCGCGGTCGTTCAATCGCCGCCGGCACTCCCTCCTGTCGCCGCAGCACCGCCGGAGCCGGCCCCGCAAGATGCAATGGCGCAGCTGCCGCAGGTTTCGCCGGTCGAGCAATTCCAGTTGCGCGGGGCCTACAGGCTGGTCGCGCGTCTCGACAATTCCAAGGCGCTCAACATAGAGGCCTCCGGAACGGTCGATGTCATCGCGGTGCCGCCCGAATGGGACAGCGGGCAATGGACATTCGAAAGCGTGCCGAATACGCCCTTCGTGCGGATCAAGAATGGGTGGAAGAAAACCTATCTCGCCGACGTCAATGGCAAGCCAAGAGCTATTCCGGCCTCTCCTAACGCGACCGAGGCGCATTGGTCGTTCGAGCCGGTGGACGGCACCAACTTCGTCCAATTCCGCAACCGCGAGACCGATCGTTTCCTGCTTTCGGTCAATGGTGCGGCAGCCTTGGTCGACGATTTCCGGCAGGACCAGGATAACAACAGCCAGTGGCGACAGATCGCAGTGGCGCCCGGTGGACGTCCAATTGCCGCGGCGCCGGTTGCGCCCCGCAACCCGGCCTATGACCTTGCGCTGGCCGATTGTCGCGAAATCGGGGGCTACTGGACCGGCTCCACGTGCCGGCGTCCGGCCTACATCACCCAGCCTTTGTTGTGCCGACGCGGCTTCCAATGGTCGGAAGCGACCGGCGAATGCGAATGGATCGGCGGCGGTAACTGCCCACCCTGGCAAATGGGCCCCGGAGGCGCCTGCCGCCGGGATCTGGTCTGTCGCGGCGGCGAGGTCGGAATTTCCGGCAACGGCTATCAGGCCTGCTACTGCCCCCGCGGCACGGTCGTCTGGGGCGACTATCCCTACTTCTCCTGCGTGGCCTCGATTTCGCGCGTGGCGCCGTATCTGGTGCCGGCCGTCGTTGGCGGCGTGGTGCTGGGGATCATCAACGGCGGCAAGGACCGCCCGCAGGTCGGGACGGTGTTTGGCAACAACAAGTTCTGCGGCAGCGGACAAACCGGCACGCCGCCCAATTGTGTGGTGGCCGCGACGTGTCAGCCGCCGCTGGTCGGCACTCCGCCGAATTGCTACCGCCAGATGCCGCGGCCTGCGCCAACGCCGGCTGTCACACCGGTTGTCGCGCCGACCACGACCCCCGTGGTCACGCCGACGACGACGCCAGTGGTCACGCCGACCACCACCCCGGGTGTCATCGAGAGACCTACGCCTGCACCTTCGCCCACGCCGACACCAACAGGTGCGGCGCCGGTCTGCAGCAACAATGCCTTTCTCAACAGCGGTTGCAAATGTGAATTGCCAATGCGCCCAACGGCGGATGGGCGGTGCTTCGCCATGCCCAGTGCCGGTCAGGCCTGTCTGGATGGGCAGAACATGTCCGGGGGCTGCGTTTGCCTGCTTCAGAAGTTCGAGGTCGCCGGCGCAGGATCCGTTTGTGCCACGAGCGCGCCCCGTGCCGGGACGGTTTGCCAGATCGGGCAGACCAAGGACGCCAACGGCAATTGCGTCAGCCTCAACGCGAGTATCACCTGTACCGGCGGAAGGATCGAGCAGGGTGTGTGCGGATGCCCGCCCGGAACGACGCTCCAAGGCAGCGGGATCAATTTCCAGTGCGTTGCGGGTGCGGCTGGCGGTAACAACAAGGTCTGCCAGATCGGCGAAACCAAGGACGCCGCTGGCAACTGCGTGAAGTTGAACGCCAGCGTCACCTGCACCGGCGGCCGGATCGAGCAGGGCGTTTGCGGTTGCCCGACCGGAACGACGCTGCAAGGGAGTGGCAGCAATTTTCAGTGCGTAGCTGGCACAGGGACGACGTTGGTAAAGCCGGACACCAATCCACGGCAGTGCAATGCGGGCGAGAACCCGCAGGCGGCGAAATGCCTGTGTCCGAACAGCATGACCATCGTCAACAACGTCTGCACCGCGCCGACGACGATCAAGCCGGACACAAATCCACGGCAATGCAACGCGGGCGAGAACCCGCAGGCGGCGAAATGCCTGTGTCCGAACAGCATGACCATCGTCAACAACGTCTGCACCGCGCCGACGACGATCAAGCCGGACACAAATCCACGGCAATGCAACGCGGGCGAGAACCCGCAGGCAGCGAAATGCCTGTGCCCGAACAGCATGACCATCGTCAACAACGTCTGCACGGCGCCGACGACGATCAAGCCGGATACAAATCCACGGCAGTGCAATGCGGGCGAGAACCCGCAGGCGGCGAAATGCCTGTGCCCGAACAGCATGACCATCGTCAACAACGTCTGCATCGCGCCGACGACGATCAAGCCGGATACAAATCCACGGCAGTGCAATGCGGGCGAGAACCCGCGGGCGGCAAACTGCCTGTGCCCGAACAGCATGACCATCGTCAACAACGTCTGCACGGCGTCGACGACGGTCAAGCCGGACACAAATCCACGGCAGTGCAATGCGGGCGAGAACCCGCGGGCGGCAAACTGCCTGTGCCCGAACAGCATGACCATCGTCAACAACGTCTGCACGGCGCCGACGACGGTCAAGCCGGACACAAATCCACGGCAGTGCAATGCGGGCGAGAACCCGCGGGCGGCAAACTGCCTGTGTCCGAACAGCATGACCATCGTCAACAACGTCTGCACCGCGCGGACGACGATCAAGCCGGACACAAATCCACGGCAGTGCAATGCGGGCGAGAACCCGCAGGCGGCGAACTGCCTGTGCCCGAACAACATGAGAATTGTCGGGGGCATCTGCACCATCCCATCAAACATCATGCTGGCCCCGAAGCCGCCCGGAGACGTGTCCCCCGGCCAGGTCGGGACGCCCCCGAACTGCAAGCTGGCAGCTCCGCCTACGCCAGCACCGACGGCCTTGCCCAAGCCGGTGGCGACGCCCGCACCGCTCCCTACGGCTGCGCCCAAGCCGGTGGCAACGCCATCACCTAATCCGACCGCTGCCCCTAAGCCGGTGGTCACACCGTCACCGATTCCGAAGCCTGAGATCGCGCCGCCGCCGAAGCCGGTGATTGCGCCACCGCCTGCGCCCAAGCCGGTGACGCCACCACCACCTCCGCCGCCCAAGCCTCGTGACCGCGCCGCCGCCGCCACCCAAGCCGGTGACAGCACCGCCGCCTGCGCCCAAGCCGGTGACACCACCGCCGCCGCCACCGAAGCCGGTGACCGCGCCTCCGCCTCCACCCAAGCCGGCGACACCGCCGCCGCCACCACCGAAGCCGGTGACAGCGCCCCCGCCACCGCCGCCACCGGCATGCGCGCCGCCGAAGAAACTGAACCCACAGGGTCAGTGTTTGTAACGACAAGTCCTTTGATCCCGCGGCGTGCAGTCACGCCACGGGATCGCAATCCCGCCGCTTCAGATCTTCACGGCCGCCATGACGCTTTTTGCAATGGCCGGCTCCAGTTCGAGTGTCGTCGATGATCAAGACGCTTGCCGCCATTTTGGCTCTGATGTTGTCCGCGGGCGTTGCCGGTGCACAAACCCGCACCTATTCCTGCGCCAAGGGCAACGCCATCACGCTCACGGTGATCGCTCCGAACGCGATCAAGGCCGGACCGATCGAAGGCGGCACGATGCGACTGAAACAGGAAGCAGGTAATCCCCTGCGCTTCTCCGAAGGCGATTACGCCATCCAGATCTCCCCGGACCAGAGCCGGATCACGGTCGAAATTCCGGATTGGGGATCCGCCAAATGCAGCTTCAGACCGGAGGTCGCCGCGCAGGAGGGCCGGTCCGGGCTCGGCAATGCAGACCCGTGCGGGCCCGGCTTCCATCAGGCGCCGCAGACCGACCGATGCGTTCCCAACGATGCGCATCCCGGTCGACGCCCCATCGCCAACCAGCCGGCGCTGCCGATGGCCGGCATGTCACTCGGCGGTATCATGCGGGCCGAGCCGTCGATGTCGGCGTCGAAGCTGGCGAGCCTGAGCGAGAAAAGCGGCATCACGCTGCTGGAGCGGGCCGGCAACATGGATGGTTACGACTGGTTCAAAATCGAATTCCACGGCCGCATCGGTTATCAATGGGGAGGCATCATGTGCTCGGCCGAAGCAATTTCAGGAATCTACCAGAAATGCGAATGAGTACGGCGATACGCAGTTGGCGAGGCGATGACGGAACCGACTTGGTACGAGCGCGCCGGCTGTCCCATCTCTTCGTTGCCCGGGTGAAGCCAATCGTCGAATCACAGGAGCGAACTAAATGGCGGCTGGCCGGTTCAAGTCAGATCGCGGCTTCCCGGGCTCCCGGGCTGCCCTCTCCGCGCCCACAGCAACGCCACCGGCCCCAGCGCGATCCCCGCCGCGAGCACGATGAACACCAGCAGCCAGCCCCTCGCGCTCTGCGGGCCGCCGGCTGCGTCGAGCGCGGCGCCGGTGCCCCAGGCGCCGAGCGCCGACAGGCCGAAACCGACCGTCGAATGCAGCGCCAGCGTCGCGCCGCGATGTTCGGACATTGCGGCGGCCGACATGCCCGCGGTCAACGCGCCGGAATCGGCCGGCACGGTCAGGCCGTAGAGGAGGAGCAGCAGCGCGAGCACCCATGCGGGCGCCGTGGCGTTGAGGCCGATGACCAGCGCGACGCAGGCGGATGCGATCATCACCACCGTGATCGCGCGATGGCGGCCGAATTTCAGCGCGGCCTCGTTGCCGAGGATGCTGGCGGGCATCGAGATCACCGCAAAGCAGAAGCTCATCAAAACGGGGCTCAGCCATGACGGCGCGCCCTGATGGACGACGACGAAGGTCCAGAACCCGACCAGCCAGGTGCGGATGCCGTAAAGCTCGAAGCAGTGGGCGCCGTAGCCGAAGATGTAGCCGAGCGCCTCGCGGTTGGCGAAGACGGGTGCGAAGTTCAGCATGCGCCCCGCCTTCGGCGCGGGCCGCTGCCCCTGCATGAGGAGGCATGCGACGACCATGGCGATCGGTCCGAAGCCAGTGATGAGGAAAGCGGTGCGCCATCCCCAATGGTCGGCGATGAGCTGCGCCGCCAGGAACGAGAGGCCGACACCGACCGAGAAGCTCGACGTGTACAGCGTGACGGCGCGCGAGGTGTCGCCGGCGGGAAGCCGGTCCGTCAGCGCCTTCAGGCCCGGCATGTAGGCGCCGGCAAATCCGAGGCCCGCAAGCGACCAGATCGCCGTTCCCGACCAGAAGCCTTGCGCGAAGATACCGAACGCCGCGGTCGCGAGCCCGCTGACGATCGAGCCCCAGAGCAGGACGAGCCGCGCGTCGATCCGGTCGGTCAACGTCGTCAGCACCGGCACCGCGAGCATGTAGCCGAATGCATAGCCGCTTGCCATCAGGCCGCCTTCGGCGGCGGAGAGGCCCCACGCCGGCATCAGATGCTGCGCAAGGTTGGCCGACAGCGTCACATGCGGCAGCAGATTGCCGACCTGGCCGATGCACATCACCGCGATCAGCGAGCGGCCGCCGAGCTTACGAATTTTGTCCTCCCGCCTGAAGCGGCGCCGATGTTGCCTGCTGCGTGCGAAGCAGCAAGAGCGCAAGGAAGGCCGAGACCGAGACGAGCGCGCTGATCCACAGCGCATTGCTGCCGATGTGCTCCACCATCAGCCCCAGTGCGAGCGGCGCGGCGGCCCCCGTGACCCTCGACGGCAGCGAGATCATGCCGACGCGCCTGCCGAATCCCGCCGGCCCGAACAGCGCCAGGGGAAGCGTGCCGCGGGCAATGGTGATGATGCCGTTGCCCGCGCCGTAGAGCACCGTGAAGGTCGACGCAAGCAAGGGGCCGCCCATAACCAGCGCAACGACACCGATCGGATTCATGAGCATGGCCAGCCTCGCCGAGAGCAGCGGATGAAACCGGCCGAGCCACCCTGCCTCCAGAAGGCGCGCGCCGACCTGCGCGGGCCCGACCAACGCGCCCGCGAGCAAGGCCTGTGCCGGCGTCGCGCCGAACGCAACCAGCATGGTCGGCAGAATGGCCGAGATGCCCGAACTGACGAAGCTTGCCGCCGCGAACATGTAAGCCAGCAGCACCATGGCGAAGGTCTCGCTCTGGGCTCCCGGTTGTGGACCTGCCCGCACGGCCGGTTGAGGCATCTGATCCAATGGGACCGCGCGTGGCAGCGACAGATTGAGCGGCAACGCCAGAACGATGTGGATTGCCGCCCAGACCTGACAGGCGACGCGCCAGCCGTACTCGGAGTCCAGCCAGGTCGTGAGCGGCCAGCCGAGCGTGCTGGCAAAACCCGCGATCAGCGTGATGCCGGTGATGGTTCGTCGCGCATGGGTGCCGTAGATGCGCGTCAGCGTCGCGAAGGCCGCCTCATAGAGCCCCATGCCCATGCCGATCCCGAGCAATGCCCAGGCGGCGATCAGCACCGCCGCGCCATGAGCTACGGACAGCAGGAGCAGGCCTGCCACGAACACCATGTTCGAGATCGCAAGCAGGCCCCGCCCTCCGAACGTATCGATGGCATGGCCGACGCGCGGGCCGAGCAGACCGGAGATGACGAGCGCGCCCGACAGCGCAGCAAAAACCCAGGTCGGCGAAAGACCGAGATCGCGCGCGATCGGCGCCGCCAGGATGGCCGGGAGATAGTAGCTCGACGCCCACGCGATGGTCTGCGCGGTGCCGAGCGCGAACACGATAGCGAACGGACCTCGAGCTTCTGGCCCGCAGGAACTTGCGTCATGAACAACCGCACCCCGACGCACCGGCTTTCTTCGCGACTTCATCGGCGGCGCAGCAGGCCGACGCCTCTTCCTTCGCCGGACCGCCGCAACATCCTGACGCCGCCTCGGCGGACTCGACACCGCCGCGCGTGCAGACGCCGGTCTCCGGCAGCACCAGCTCGACCCTCGCCGCGGCCTCCTTGTCGCCGGCAAGGTCGGCCGCGATCGAGCGGACCTGCTCATAGCCGGTCATCATCAGGAAGGTCGGCGCGCGGCCGTACGACTTCATGCCGGCGAGATAGAATCCCGGCTCGTCATGCGCGAGCTCGCGCGCGCCGTGCGGGCGGACCGTGCCGCAGCTGTGCTCGTTGGGATCGATGAGCGGCGCCAAAGCGGACGGTGCCTCGATGGCGGGATCGAGCCGCAGGCGCAATTCGGACAGGAATGACAGATCGGGACGAAAGCCGGTCGACACGATCAATTCGTCCGCGATCACGCTTCGCGCGCCGCAGCAGGCGCCGGCAGAGATTTTGAGGAGGCCTCCGGCTTCGGACAGATGCGTGACGCCGAATTCGGTCTCGACCTTGATCCTGCCTGCGGCAACGAGCGCGGCGAAGGTGCTGCCGAGTTCGCCGCGCGCGGCGAGCTTGTCGTTGCGGCCGCCGCCAAAGGCCTTGGCCGGATCGGCGCCGCGCAACAGCCAGACGGCTTGCGTCCCCGGCACTTCGTCCGCGAGGTGCACGAGATCGATCAGCGTGCCCACCGCGGAGTGACCGGCGCCCAGCACGGCAACCGTCTTGCCGGCATATCTGGCGCGAGCGGCGCCGCGGACATCGGGCATGCCGTAGGCGATGTGGCTGGCGCATTCGGGTTCGCCGATCGCCGGCAAGCCGTTTCGGCCGGCCGGATTGGGCGAGAACCATGAGCCCGACGTATCGATCACGGCATCGGCGCGCAGCACCTCGGGGCCCTTGCCGTTCTGGTAGCGGATCTCGAACGGCGCCTGTTCTCTGCCTTTGGTCTTCGCCTTGTCGAAACCGACGCGGCTGATGGCCGTGGCGCGGCTGGACGTGCGGATCACATCGCGCAGCGGCGTCCTCGTCGCAAGCGGCGTCAGATATCGATCGAGCAGCTCGCCGCCGGTTGGATAGGACTGGGGATCCGGTGAATTCCATCCGGTCGGTGCAAGCAGCCGCGCGGCGGCCTTGTCGACGTTATATTCCCACGGCGAGAACAGCTGGACCTGTTGCCACTGGCGAACCGCATGCCCCGCTTCGGGCCCGGCCTCCAGCACAATGGGCGACATGCCGCGCTCGAGCACATGGGCTGCCGCGGCCAGCCCGACCGGCCCTGCCCCGATGATGGCAACTGTCTTTGCGTCGCTCATGCCGCTACTCCCATCATTCTAGAATCATCGAATAATTCGATAACGAAAATTCACGCCGCCGTTTGCACATCCTTGCATCCGACTTCGTCCGCACAGCACTCCGCCGCCAGGAAATCCACCAGCCCGCGCATCGCATCGAAGTTGGCGTGGCAGACGAGCGTCGTGGACTCGCGAACCTGACTGACGAGCCCGACCGCGACCAGAGACTTGATGTGATGCGACAGCGTCGATGCCGGAATCTTCAGCTTGTCCTGCAAGCGGCCGACGGGCATGCCCGCGTGCCCCGCCCGAACCAGGGCGCGATAGATCTGCAGGCGGGTTTGATTGCCCAGGGCTTCCAGACGTGCGGCTGCGTCAGCGATCTTCATGGCGGCAGGATGCGCCGGTTCGATCTCGCCGTCAACCGTATTTCTAGAATATTCGAAATATAGCGCGGAGCGGCGACCGACTTTCCGATTGACGACGACGTTATATTTCCATAAGTCTGGATATATGGAAGCCGAAGAAGCCGTTCTCGCCCTCGCCGCCTTGTCGCAATCGACCCGGCTGGAGGCGTTCCGGACGCTGGTCCGGCATGAGCCCGACGGCCTTGCGGCCGGCGATCTCGCGCGCCTGCTGGAAGTGCCGCAGAACACGCTGTCGGCTCATTTGTCGATCCTGGCGCGCGCGCGCCTCGTAACTTCCGAGCGGCACAGCCGCTCGATCGTCTACCGCGCCAACCTCGCCGAATTCCGTGACGTCGCGGTTTTTCTGCTCCGGGATTGCTGCGGCGGGCGGCCTGAAGTGTGCGAGCCGGTGGTCGACAGCCTGCAAGCCTGCTGCACTCCAAAGCGAAAGGGACGAGTCCGTGCCTGACCATATCTACAATGTCCTGTTCCTGTGCACCGGCAATTCGGCGCGCTCGATCCTCGCCGAGTCGATCCTGCGCAAGGACGGCGCCGGCCGCTTCCAGTCGTTCTCCGCCGGCAGCACGCCGAAAGGCGCGATCCACCCGCTGGCGCTGCGCACGCTGGAAAGCATGGACTATCCTGCCGACGGAATGCGCTCGAAGAGCTGGCTGGAGTTCGCCGCGCCCGATGCGCCGGTGATGGATTTCGTCTTCACCGTCTGCGACAACGCCGCCGGTGAGGCCTGCCCGATCTGGCCGGGACAGCCCATGACCGCGCACTGGGGCATCGAGGACCCAGCTGCCGCCGAAGGCACGGAGCTGCAGAAGCAGGCGGCGTTCGTCACGGCGTTCCGCTATCTGAAGAACCGGATCGATACCTTCGTGAACCTCCCGCTGAGGAGCATCGACAAGCTCTCGCTCGGCACCAGGCTGCGCGAGATCGGCCGCTCCAAGGGCGCAACCCTTTCCAACGACGACGTGGCATAGCCGATGGGACTGTTCGAACGATACCTCACGCTCTGGGTCGCGCTTTGCATCGTGGCCGGCGTCGCGCTGGGACATGTCATGCCCGGCTTCTTTGCAGGGGTTGCGACCGCCGAGATTGCCAGGGTCAACCTGCCGGTCGCGGCGCTGATCTGGCTCATGATCGTGCCGATGTTGCTGAAGATCGACTTCGGCTCGCTGGGCCAGGTCCGCGAGCACTGGCGCGGCGTGGGCGTCACCCTCTTCATCAATTGGGCCGTCAAGCCGTTCTCGATGGCGCTGCTGGGCACGTTCTTCATTGGCCATGTGTTCGCGCCGATGCTGCCGGCGGGCCAGATCCCGTCCTACATCGCGGGCCTGATCCTGCTGGCCGCCGCGCCCTGCACCGCGATGGTGTTCGTCTGGTCCAATCTGTGCGAGGGGAGCCCCACTATACGCTGAGCCAGGTCGCGCTCAACGACGTGATCATGGTCTTCCTGTTTGCACCGCTCGTCGGGCTGCTGCTCGGGGTCGCCTCGATCAGCGTTCCCTGGGGCACGCTGATGCTTTCGGTCTTGCTCTACATCGTGGTTCCCGTGATCGTCGCGCAGGCGTGGCGAAGGATGCTGCTGCAAAGGGCGGGGATGCCTTCGACCGCATCCTGCGGACACTGCAGCCTCTGTCGCTCGTTGCGCTTCTGGCGACACTGGTTCTGCTGTTCGGCTTTCAGGGAGAGCAGATCGTCAGGCAGCCGGGCGTCATCGCGATCCTCGCCGTCCCGATCCTCGTCCAGGTCTATTTCAATGCGGGCCTGGCATACTGGCTCAGCCGGCGATTTGGCGTTGCCTGGTGCGTCGCCGCTCCGGCCGCCCTCATCGGCGCGAGCAACTTCTTCGAGCTGGCGGTCGCCGCCGCGATCAGCCTGTTCGGCCTCGACTCCGGCGCGGCGCTTGCGACTGTCGTCGGCGTTCTCGTCGAGGTCCCGGTGATGTTATCCGTCGTCCGCATCGTGAAGGCGACCAAAGGCTGGTATGAAGCCGGTGCCAAAGCCCCACCAAGGGCCACCGAGGCGCGCCAGTGAAGCAACGACGATGATCATCCACGGCCCGGTCCCGATCGCGGAGACATTCTCATGAGCGTCACGATCTATCACAACCCCGATTGCGGTACCTCGCGCAACACGCTGGCGATGATCCGGCAGAGCGGCGTCGAGCCCACCGTGATCGAATACCTCAAGACGCCGCCCTCGCGCGAGAGGCTCAAGCAGCTGATCGCGGCGATGGGCGTCCCGGTCCGCGCAGTGCTGCGCGAGAAGGGAACGCCCTACAAGGAGCTCGGTCTTGCCGATCCCAAATGGACGGACGACGAACTGCTCGGCTTCATGATGGCACATCCCATCCTGATCAACCGGCCGATCGTGGTGACGGACAGAGGCACGCTATTGTGCCGCCCTTCCGAAGCCGTTATCGGTCTGCTGGACGCACCCGTCGGCCGGTTCGTGAAGGAGGACGGCGAAGTGGTCGAGGCGCGTTAGGTTCGCGAATTGACGGAGATGCCGCACCATGAACGACACGACCGTTCGGGCGGGCCAGTGCCATTGCGGCGCGGTGCGTTTCGAGGTGACGCTCAGCGACGGCTTCAAGTCGATCCGCCGCTGCACCTGCTCCTACTGCCGCATGCGCGGCGCCGTCGTGGCGATGGCGGAGATGGGCGGGATCAGGTTCCTGAAGGGAGAAGATACGCTGACGACGTACCGCTTCCATACCGGATCGGCACAGCACTTCTTCTGCTCGGTCTGTGGAATCTACACCCATCATCAGCGGCGATCGGACACGTCGCTCTATGCCGTCAACGTCGCCTGCCTCGACGGGATCAGCCCGTTCGATTTCCACGAGGTTCCGGTCATGGACGGCGTCAATCACACCAACGACACCGGCAAGCCGACACGTCGTGCCGGCACGCTCCGCTTCATCCCCGCCGACGATATTTCGCGGCGATCAAAGCCTGACGGTTCAGCCTAGAACCGGGCGGTCGCCGTTCCCAGGATGGTCCGCCCCTGTCCGTAATAGCAATCGCCGCGCGCGTAGCAGGCTGCCACGTAACGTTCGTCACCGACATTGTTGACGTTGAGCTGCAGCCTGTACTTGCCGGGATCGTAGGCGATCATCATGTCGAACAGCGTGTAGGACGGAATGGTGTAGGTGTTGGTCTCCTCGTAGGATTCGCCTATGTAGCGCACCCCGGCACCGACCGTGACGTCGCGCAGGCCGAGCGCGCTCAGGCGGTACTTGCCCCACAGCGACGCCTGGTTGGCGGGCACGCCCTCGACGGTCTTGCCGACATTGTCGCCTTTTTCGACCTTGGCGTTGATGTAGGAATAGCTGCCGATGATATCGAGATCGGGAGTGACCTTGCCGATGACCTCGATCTCCGCGCCGCGGATGCGGACTTGACCGATCTGGCTCGATAGCGCCGGATCTGGCGACGTCGCCAGCCGGTTCCTTTCCACGGTGTCGTAGATCGCGCCGTTGATCGCCAGACCCTGCATCGGCGTATACTTGAAACCGACCTCATAGATCTCGCCACGCTGGTCCTTGCAGGGGCCGCCATAACAGCCGGCGCCGCCATAGGTCGGGCTGAACCACACCGGGTTGAACGACTGCGCCCAGACCACGTAGGGATTGAAGCCGAACGGCGTTTCATACATCAGGCTTGCGCGCCCCGTCGTCGCCGACCTGTCGCTGTCCGATCCGGGATAGCGCGTGCTGGCATAATCCTGCCGGACGCCGAGCGTCGCGAGCCAAGGGCCGTAACGCATCTGGTCCTGGGCGTAGAGACCGGTCTGGTTCTGGCGCGCGTTTGCAAGCCGCTCCAGATCAGGCAGTGCAACGCTGGTGTAGACCGGCGCATAGAGGTCGAACGGCGTCGCGTCGGAGGCGAAGGGGGCGACGGACGAACGCGCATAGAAGTCGCGATAATCGACGCCGAACAGCACCTTGTGCTCGAGCGCACCGGTGAGCGCCTTGATCTGCAGATTGTTGTCGGCGGTGAAGTTGTCATTGGAGACGGCCTGGCTGCTGGCGTAGCGGCTCACCGTGCGCCTGGAGGCATCGAGGAACGGGTCGCCGTAGAAATTCGCATAGACGCTCTTATAGACGCCGTCGACATGAGCATAGCGCAGGTTCTGCGTGAACTTCACCGCGTCGTTGAAATTGTGCTCCAGCAGGCTGCTGATCGCGCCGGTTTCGGTCTGGTAGACGTCGTTGTTGGGATCGCCGACGAACCGGTTGCGCGGGATGTAGCCGTTGATGCCGGGCGTGAGCGTGCCCTCACGCGGCAGGAAGCCGTTGGTGGTGCCGGTCTTGTCCTTCTGGTAGACGCCGAGCACGGTCCAGCTCGTGTTCGTGGTCGGGCGCCACGTCAGCGACGGCGCCAGCAGCATGCGGTTGTCGGGGACGAAATCGACCTGGGTGCCGCTGTCGCGGAACAGGCCGACGAAGCGATACAGCCATTCGCCGTCCTTGGTCACCTTGCCGGTCGAGTCCATCTGGACCTGCTTGCGGCCGAAATTGTCGAAGGACACGCCGATCTCGCTGGCCTGCTCCGCACGCGGACGTTTCGAGATCAGGTTGACGAGGCCCGCCGTCGACGTGTCGCCATAGAGCACCGATGCGGGCCCGCGGAAAACCTCGATGCGTTCGAGCATGTAGGGATCGACGCGCCATTCGTTGAAGTTGTTGCGGTTGTTCACCCGCGTGCCGTCGAGATAGACGTTCGGGTCCTGGCCGCGGACCTTGAAATAGTCGTTGCGTGAATCGACGCCGCCCGGCTCGGCAAACACGCCGGGCACGTAGCGCAGGGTCTCCTGGACGCTGCTGACGCCCTGGTCGCGGACGCGCTCGGCGCTGACGACGGAGATGGACTGCGCGGTCAGGTTCAGCGGTGTGTCGGTCTTGGTGCCCGTGCCGCTCGTCGTCGCGAGATAGCCCTGCACGGGACCCGTTGCGGTCTCCCGCCCCGGCGAGGACGCACCCGCGACCGGAGCCGCAGGTTGAGCATTGGCGGCGCGTGCCGCGTTGCGTCGCGCAGCCGTTCGTGCGGCTTGAGAAGGTTTTGGACGGGCTGCAGGTCGCGCTTCTGCGGATTCGACAACGACAGGAGCGAGTTGCGTGGCCGGCTGACCGAAGGCAGAAACGTCGAACGTCAAGGTCGCCAACGCGATCGTCGAAACCGAAAACAGAAACTTCGCGTTCTTCATTCCCAACACGCCTCGCATTTCAACCGATATTGCGAGAGCACTCGTAACAATCACGCGGATGTGCCGGAAGCGGTTTCAGGTCTTATTCCATAGGTCCAAGCTAGAACCTCTCTCATCTAGAACGAGTCTGATCTGGAACGACTCCAGATCAAAATATCTGGACATGATTCCGAGACGAAGCTCCGGTATCCGACGCGTCATCGCGCCGCAGTTCGCCGCGATCGATGCGCTCCGCCGTGTCGATCTGTGCGTGATGGAAATCAGCCAACATCGCCGACCGCGCCGGCGTGCTGCGCGCGAGAGGTCTAACCCTTCGACACAACCGCGCGGCCGTAGGGCGGCTGGGCTGCGACCGGCGGGTTGGCGGTCTGTGCGGCGAGCTCGCCGATCAGGCGGTCGGCGTCGGCGGCCATGCCGTCGGGGGCCTGGATCACCAGGCGCTCCAGCGCCCAGCGGTAAGACGAGACGCGCTGTTCGAGAGAGAGCTGCACCCACTGGATGATCAGCGAATTCTCCTGCATGCGCTCGACCGCGTCGGCCTTCTCCGCCGGCGAAAGCCCGGAGACGCGCGCCATGCTGGCGTTGCGCTTCTTGTCGAGGTCGATGACGCGGATCGCGCAGCCGAAGAACGGCTCGAAGCGGCTGATGTCGTTGCGCACGTCCTCGATCAATTGCGCATAGCGCGAGGAATGCGAGCGGTGCGGCTCGTCGATCAGCGTGCGCCCGTACATGGTGCGGTCGAACACGATCTTCTGCCGCCAAGGCGACGGCAAGGCCTTGTAGTCGCCGAACACGCTCTTCCATGCAGGGCGCGACAGCGGCGGCTCGATCATGGGATAGGCGAGGTCGCGAAGCTGGCGCTCTTCGTCGGTGAGCTGGAAACGCGACGGCTTCAGACCGACGCTGGAAGTGACCTCGGCGCCGAGCCAGGCATGCATGTCGTCGCTGCGCATGTCGGCGCGGGTGCGGCCGAAATCGCCGCCGCTGCAGGCTGCGAGCGTCGCGCCCGTGAATGCGAGAAGGATGGCGGCTCCGACGGTGCGGATCTGGCGGATGACGTCCGGCATTGCAAAGGCCGGATGCTAGCGGCGACGACGACGGCGCCCCGGCGCTGTGCCCGCTTCCGGCCCACGACCGTCGCTGGTTTCGTCCGTCTCGCGCTCGATGCGGATCACCGGGAGGATCAGAATCGTTCCCGTTTCCGTGCGCGGTGCGGCATCCCCCGACGAGCCTGCCCGGCGACCGGCCGGAAATTCGATGATGGTCCCCATATCAGCTCTCTATCAATTGCCGCGCGACCGAGCGCGCTCGTGCAATGTGCATTCATTAAGATCAGGACATGGTTAACGGGATGTAAACGCGCCGGCCGGACCGTAGCCGCACGGGCCGCCTGCCCGCGTCCCGTTGCGGCACGGCGACGCCGTAATTTGCGGTGCGAACTTCACGCCTCGTTTTCCTTAACGAGCCTTTAAAGGAACCTGCGATAGGCTGGCGGCCGAGTATCTTTTCAGGTCGCGTATCTCTCCATGACCAAATCGCTGTTTCCCGGATTCGACGGGCTCATGAGCCTCTCCCGTCGCGAAGGCGTCGATGTCCGCCCGACGCTGCTGCGCGTGCTGACCGACCTCTATGTCCAGACGCGCGTCCACAGCGAGGACGAACAGCGGCAATTCGTCGAACTCGCCACGCGATTGATCGACCAGGTCGACGATGCGACGCGCGCGGCCGTCAAGGCGCGACTTGCGATTTATCCCTCCACGCCCGTCCCGGTGCTGCAGAAGCTCGGGCTGGTCGCGGCCCAGGAAGGCCGCAGGGTTCCGCTGGCGCGCGCAATCCCCGCACCCGCATCCGTCCCCTCGCCGGCCCGTACGCCGACCGACGCGGAATTGCGGATGGCTTCGAATATGGCGATGCAGCCGAAGGACGCCGCCGAGATCCACGACATGTTCTTCCGCGCCGATGCGTCCCAGCGGGCACTGATCCTGCAAAATCTGGCGCAGACCCCGCTCAAGGCCGCGCCGCGGATTCCGACCGTGCGCGCCAAGCGTGCGATCCAGATCCTGGAGATGGCGGCGATCGCGGGCGACATCGAGAACTTCACATTCGAGCTCGGCGACAGCCTGATCCTGCCCTCGCGCGTCGCGGCGCAGATCGTCGACGATTCCGGCGGCGAGGCGCTTGCGATCGCCGCGCGCGCGCTCGACATGCCGAGCGCCAACTTCCAGCGCATCCTGCTGTTCTTCAAGCCGGAGATCGGCAATTCGGTGGATGCGGTCTACCGGCTGTCGCGGCTGTACGATCGCCTCAGCGACCGTTCCGCGCTGGTGATGCTGGCGGCCTGGCGCGGCTCCACGCTCGCCGTCACGCGGGCGAAGTATCAGTCGTCGCTGCACGACAGCGAACGCCAGCGCGCGCGTGCCGGCGCAGGCCAGACGCGACCGGCCGTGCAGCCGGGCTCAGCGCCCGGTGTACGGACAGGCACCGACGGATCGTCGGATCGCTAGGTCTTCGCAAGGTCGAGGAAGTGACGCCCCGCGCGGTCTTCGGTCTCGACGATCCAGGCGTCGGGATCGAAGCGGACCTCTTTGGTCAGACGCTCCTCGACCTCGGGCTCCGGCATCGGCTGCGGGGTCAGCGGCACGAAGAAGCGATCGATCGGACGGCCGTCGTCATAGGAGGTCTGCGGCGCCGGCACGTAGAGCATCGCACTGCCGTCGAGCAGCGCCACCTTCACGAACACCGCACCCGCCTCCTCTGCGCCGCGACGGCGCACGGCACCGTAAACGCCCTCGGTCTGGCACCGGCGCAGATAGGCTGAGACCCAGATGTTTGACTTCAAACGCATGATCGCACGATAGGCCAGCATGACGTGCCGCGCCAGCCTCAGCTCGTGCTTCTCACACCTCGCGTACACCTCCCCGTCCGCCACCGATCTGGCGTGCGACGAGGTATGACAGTGGCATCGCAAGCGCAAATCCCGCGGCCACGGCATAGGGAATATTCCTGATGGCATCTGCCGCGAGGCCCGGCACCATCAGCACCACGATCATGCTGATGCCCGCCAACGTGGTGCCCAGCATGATCCACACCAGAATCGAAACCTTGAACATGACGACCTCTCTTCCTCGATGAGGATGAGTGATCGTCCTCCCTGAAGCCATCGGCAGTCATTGATCCCGGACAAATAGCGCCCGCGACGACGCGACCTCAGTTTGTCGGCCTTCGGCGCGGAATTGATGCGCGTCAATGACGGCGGGAACCGCAGCTATTCGACCGGATGGCCGATCGCGGCGCCGAGTTCGCGCAGCAGGCGATCGGACACCTGCCCGGTGACCTGCATCCTGTGCTCGCGCTCGAACTTCTGGATGGCGGCCTGGGTCTCGCCGCTCATCGCGCCCGTGACCTTCAAATTGCCATAGCCGTACTCGGACAATGCACGCTGCACGCCGGCGATGCGCCGCGCGGCCGGGCTCTGCGGCACCGGGATCGGCGCCGGCGGACGCACGATGGCGGAAGGCGACGTCGTAGCCTTCACCAGGTTGGTCATCGGATCGCTTGAACGCGGCGTCGACGCGGTCGCCTCGACGGGCTTTTCAGGCGCCCTCTCGGCCGGTTTCGGCTCGACGCGAAACTCGGTCGCCTTCGGCTCGAGCGGCGAGGTATCGGCACCGACGGGGCGCGGACGCGGCAAGGGGTTCGAGAGCGGCACAGCCGACGGCGCGGGAAGATTGATCACGGTGCCAAACATCGGCGCGGGATGGCGGCCAGTCTGGAGGAACAGCGCATTCGCAACGATCGCGCTGATCGCGGCAACCGCGACAAGGCCCGCCAGCGTGTCCTTGGGACTGTGCAGGAGCACCCGCATCGCAAGATTGCGCTCGGTCTCGACATCGACAACCGCGGCCTTGGCGCCACGACGGCGCGGAGCAGCTTGGTCCTTGGCAGACTTCTTAGGCACTTTTCTTCACCAGAGCAGGTTGGTCGTGAAGTTGTTCCAGAGTTTCCTGACGCAGCGTCGGCGTCAGCGTCGCGATCTTGCTCTCTGCCGGCACTCCATCGGCAGGTTTGGCCTGCGGCGGTGTGTAGACGAGCGGCAACTTGACGGTGACGGCGGTGCCCTCGCCGAACCTGCTTTGTACCGTCAATTCGCCGAGATGCAACGCCACGAGACTCTTCACGATCGACAATCCGAGGCCCGTGCCTTCGTGACGGCGCTGGTAGGTCTTGCCGGCCTGGAAGAACGGCGCGCCGATGCGCGTCAGATCGTCCGGCGCGATGCCGACGCCGGTGTCGCTGATGCGCAGCGTGAGCTGCGAACCGGACACCGCGGCCACAACGGAGACCTGGCCGCCGCGCTCGGTGAACTTGATGGCGTTGGCGACGAGGTTGAGCACGATCTGCTTGAAGGCGCGCGGATCGCCCGTCATGACGGGCAGGTCCTGCGGCGCATCGGTGACGAGATCGACGCCGTTCTCGCGCGCTTTCAGCGCCAGCAGGTTGCAGCAATGCATCAGCGAGGCACGCGGCGCGAACGGCTCGGACGCAATCTCGAAATTACCCGATTCCATCTTGGACATATCGAGAATGCCGTTGACGACCGACAGCAGATGCTGGCCGGAATCGTTGATCAGCTGGGCGTATTCCTTGCGCTGGGCCGCGCTCAGCATCAAGGTCTGCTCCTGCGCGATCATCTCGGAGAAGCCGATGATGGCGTTGAGCGGCGTGCGCAGCTCGTGGCTCATGGTGGCGAGGAAGCGCGTCTTGGCGGCGTCGGCCGCCTCCGCGGCGCTACGCGCCTGATCGAACGCCTGCTCGGACAATTTGCGATCGGTGATGTCGCGTATCACGCCGACGACCTCGGCCTCTTGCGCGGCATCACGGCCCGGATTCTGCTCGAGCGGGCGGCAGCGCATCTCGACCCAGATGAAATCGACCTGACCGCGCTCGGAGCCATCAGGCTCCCGCCGCAGCCGGAACTCGACGCTGCGCACGTCGCCGCGCGCGGCATCCGACAAGGCTGTGAGATAGGCGGGGCGATCGGCGACATGGACGCGATCGAACAGGCCATGCCCGAGCAGTTGCGCGACCGGCATGCCGAGCATGGCTTCCACCGCCGGCGAGATGAACTGCACCGCGCCGTTGCGCCGATGCCGGGAAATGACGTCGCTCATGTTACGCGCCAGCAGGCGATAACGCTCCTCCTCGCGCGACAGCAGCGTGACGCTGGTGCGCGCGAGCGACTCCGCGCCGAAGGCGAGACCCGCGGCATAGAGCGTCGCAGAGGCGACGCCGAGCGCCATCAGCACGCCGCGTTCTGCGGCGCTGGGGTCTGCGTGCGGCAGCCAGCCGAACTGGCCGAAGAGGATCAGTATCCCCACGCAGGACAATGCCAGCAACGACGCAAAGGCCGCAACGCGGCGCGAGGCCGAGAGCGCGGCTTCGAGGGGAACCACGACCAGCCAGACCGCAGCAAATGATTCGATGCCGCCGGTGGTGGCCGCAATCGCCATGATCAGGCCGGCGAGCGCCAGCGACGACAGCACATGCGCGCCTTCATAACGGCCGGTGCGCGACAGGAACCACGACAGCATGATCGGCGCGATCAGCCAGGCGAATGCGGCGACCTCGATCGCATTCGGCGCGCCGCGCATGGCAAGATAAACGGGAAATGCGGCAAAGGCGGCCAGGCTTCCCAGAAGCCGAGGCGCCATGAAGGCACGATGGCGCGCTCGCGTCAGCGCATCGTAGCGCGCGGAGGGATGCAGCAACGCATCGAGACAATCGCGGATGATACTCAAAACTGTCACGGGTCTCGCGCTTCGGCTCATTCGTCGAGAAGACGCGCCGGAACGCCTCCTTATCGTTGAGCCACCGTGTCAGAGCGACCTTAAACGAGTGCTAAGGCATACCGGTCTGCCGCCGGACACCGTGTCATCGCGGAGATTTTTAGACGATTTGACGACGTCATCATCGGGGATGGTGAACACAGGGTTTCACCCTCCGCCTCATGGTTTCGAATTGGTGGATGAGCGACCCCGGCACAATCGCGGCCGCCGGCGTCAACCGAAAATTTACGAGAGCGGCATTTCCAAGATTTCTGCGTCAATTTTCCGCGAATTAAGCGGAAGGCAATCACTTGCGATTTATCGAGAGTTGCTAGGTCCGATGCGCTCTGCGGGGATCGCCGCGGCGGGATCTAACATACAGGTCGACAAGATGCGCTTTCTGCTCCGCATCACATTCTGGCTCGGGCTGGTGCTGGTGCTCCTGCCGCGGGACAAGACACCCGAGATCGGAGAAGCTGCCGCAGATCGGCGCAGCCGACGCGGTGCAGGCTGCGACCGCGGCCGTTTCCGACATGACCCAGTTCTGCAAGCGCCAGCCGGCGGCCTGCGAGGTCGGCGGACAGGCGGCAACCATCATCGGACAGCGTGCGCAGGACGGCGCGAAAAAGATCTACCAGATCATCAACGACAAGAAAGACCAGTTCGAGAAGACCGACAAGAAGGCCCCCGACCACACCGGCTCGATCGCGCTGACCGGCGAAGACGATGCCGCATCGACCGAGATGCAGCACGAGACCCTGACCCAGGACGATCTCGCGCTGGAATGGCGCGGCCCGCAGCCCGCGAATTAGGCTTCAAACCCTATCGATTTCGCAGCATTGCGTCCCTATATTGCCGGGACGTGGGAACCTTGGGCCAGCATGACGACGATTGACGAAATCAGGGACAATTTCGAGATCCTGGACGAGTGGGACGACCGTTACCGGTACGTCATCGAGCTCGGCCGCACCTTGGAACCGATGCCCGAGGCGGAACATTCCGCCGCCAACAAGGTCAATGGCTGCGTCAGCCAGGTCTGGCTGCAGAAGCTGGTCGATCGCGGCAATGGCGCGCCGATTCTGAAGTATCGCGGCGACAGCGATGCCCATATCGTGCGCGGCCTGGTCGCGATCGTGCTCTCGCTCTATTCGGGCCGCACGCCGCAGGAAATTCTCGCGACCGATGCAATCGCCGTGTTCGACGAGTTCGGCTTTCGCGATCATCTGACGCCGCAGCGCTCCAACGGCCTGCGCTCGATGGTCGAACGCATCAAGACCGACGCCAAAGAGGCGCTCGCGGAAGCTTCCTAGGAATTTACTTCCGCTTCCGCTGCTGCTGTCCCAAACCCATCTGCTTCGCCAGTTGCGAGCGCGCCACCGCGTAGTTCGGCGCGACCATGGGATAGTCGGCCGGCAAGCCCCATTTCTCGCGATATTGCTCCGGCGTCATGTTGTACTGGGTGCGCAGATGGCGCTTCAGCGACTTGAAGCGCTTGCCGTCTTCGAGGCAGACCAGATAGTCCGGCGCGATCGACTTCTTCAGCGAGACCGCGGGCTTTGCCGGCTCGAGCGGCACGGTCTCGGCGCGGCCTGTCGAGACCCGCACCAAGGCGCCGTGCACCTGGCTGATCAGGTTCGGAATCTCGGCGGCCGGCGTCGGATTGTTGCCGAGATAGGCCGAGACGATGCTCGCCGTCAGCTCGATGAAATTCTTAGCCCCGGCATCCGACATGGGCCCGACCTTTCCTTAAACGCTGCGTCTCATCCGTGAGTCTCCTGGCAAAGACGCCACCAAAGCATTTTGTGTCGACGAGAGGCTCGGCTGAAACAGGACGACTGACGAATATGAGCTGATGACCGACCGTGTGACAAGAACGCTGGCGGCTTGATCGAGCGCAGGCTTCAGCCGCCCCGCTGGTCGAGATGGGCGCGCAGCTCGTCGATCGAGGCAAAGCGCATCATGCCTTCCGGCATCTGCGCTTCGATCGAGCCGTCGGAATAGAGCGAATAGGCCATGCCGTCGACGATGCCGGATTTGAGCACCGTCACGGGGGGCTGTTCGCCCCCAGGCGCCGGCTCGGGTGCCGGCGGCGGGGCAGCTGCTTCCGTAAAGGTCGACGGCGAGCGCTGAGGCGGGCGGCGCGAAGCTATCGGCGGCTCCGGTGGACGCATGCGATCCGGCTTCGGCCAGGCATCTTCGAAGCTCGCCGGCGGCATCTCCGGGACGGCCGCGGCCGCGGCTTCTTCAGCAGGCGTCGGCGAATCATCGGGCGCCTTCGACTCCGCGCGCTCGCGCTCCTTGCGCGACGTCGAGGCAAACATCAGGTTGCGGCGGCGTGGCGGCTCCGGAGCCGCAGGGGGAGTTGGAGCTTCCGGCTCCGGCGGCGCCTCGACGCGCGGACGCTCGCGCGCGGTGACCTCGCCCTGCCAGGGCGGCGGACCCGCGGCGGGTGGTTGCGGCGGGGCCGATGGCTCGATCCTCCCGGCGAGCGCCGGCTCGGGCGCACTGGGCACCCCGAGGCCCGGCAGCACCGGCCTGACCCGCACCTCGGGCGCCGCGGCGGATCCGGCCAGCCGGCGGGCGATGCCCTTCAGTTCCACGACGACGGTATAGAGGCCGGCCAGTAACATTCCGGAGCAGACGGCAATGGTGCCGGAGATTATGAGGGTGCTGCCAACGCTGAAATCCCTGTTGGCGTAGCCAAGCAGGATCGCAAGGAGGCCCGCCACAACGGCGAAAATCCCAGCGATCAACAATGCCAAGGTCATCGAACTCACCCCCGGCCGCGCATCCACACGCGACACCCGTCGCCGCACGATACCGTCATACGGTGTTCCTCGCCAACGGCGAATTGTACCCTGCGTTCCTAAAGGGAAGGAAATCAGGGACTTATTCACATTCCCTTCAGCTACGGCTCGCTACTGCTCGTGCACCCCGAGTTGCAAGGATTTGCTGCGTCGCATCAGGAATTTAGCCATTATGCCCAATTACTTGGTAATGGAACTGCGCTATAGGGATTCCGGGGAAGTGGCCCGCGCGCACTGGCAGGGCCAAGAGGGGATTCCGGGTCACCAATAGCCATGACATCCATCACGACTTCGGCGATCGACACGCCTCTGCGGCGCTCGGTCGAGCGGACTTGCGACGATCTCGCCATGCTGGTGCTGGCTGCGGTCGCCATTACCGCAGGTTTGACCTTCCGCGACTACGGGCTCGGATGGGACGACTACACCCACGCTGAATATGCCGACCTGTTGCTGCGCATGTTCGGTTCCGGCTTCAGGGACACGGCGGCGCTCTCCTTCGCCAATCTCTATATGTACGGCGGCGGCTTCGACATGGTCGCGGCCCTGCTGCACAAGGTCATTCCGCTCGAGCTGTTCGAGACGCGACGCCTGCTCGGCGCGATCGTCGGCGTGATCGGACTTGCGGTGACGTGGCGGCTCGGCCGCCGCATCGGCGGACCGCTTGCAGGGCTCGCGGCGCTGCTGTTGCTCGCGCTCTGCCCGATCTTCTACGGCCACATGTTCATGAATCCGAAGGACGCGCCCTTCGCGGTGGCAATGATCATCCTGATGCTTGGCCTGGTCCGGCTTGCCGAGGAATATCCAAAGCCCTCGCCGCGCACGATCCTGATCGTCGGCCTGGGTGCGGGCCTGTCGATCGGCTGCCGCATCCTCGGCGGGCTCGCGCTGGTCTACGCCATGGTCGGCTTCATCCCGCTGTTCCTGGAAGAACTGCGCACCGAAGGCGTGCGCGAGGCGGCCCGCCGCTTCGCCCATGTCGTCTACGTGCTGCTGCCCGGCCTCGTGTTCGGTTATCTCGTGATGGGCCTGATCTGGCCATGGTCGATCATGAAGCCCGCCAATCCCTTCGAGGCGCTGACCTACTTCTCGCACTTCTTCGAGAAGCCCTGGAAGGAGATGTTCGACGGCGCGATCGTCTCCGTGCCCGACATGCCCTGGTCCTATCTGCCGACGCTGTTCGCGCTGCAATTGCCCGAGGTGATGCTGATCCTGATGGGCGGCGCCGTCTTCAGCACCTTTGCCATGCTGACGCGCCGCGAGGTTCCAGCGCGCCGCAAGACCGTCATGCTGATGCTGACGCTGGCGGCCATGCTGCCGCTCGCGATCGCGATGGTGAAGCGGCCCGCGCTGTACAACGGCATTCGCCATTTCGTGTTCGTGATCCCGCCGATGGCGGTTCTCGGCGGCGTCGCCTTCGCCTGGACCATGGAGCGCCTTCGCACCAATCGCCGCACCTGGCAGCCGGTCGTGCTCGCCACCTTCTGCTTTGGCCTGGCGCTCCCGCTCGCCGAGATGATCCGGCTGCATCCCTACCAATACACGCACTTCAACCACATCGCCGGCACCGTGCGCGGCGCCGACAGCCGCTTCATGCTCGACTATTGGGGCCTCGCGCTGAAACAGGCCTCGGACGAGCTGCGTGAACAACTGGTCGAGCGCCAGGAAGTGCCGCCGGCCAATCGCAAGTGGAAGGTCGCGGTGTGCGGCCCGCAGCGCCCGGCGCAGGTCGCGCTCGGCCCCGATTTCACCATCGGATGGGATTCCAACGCCGCTGATTTCGCCATGACGCTCGGCGAGTTCTATTGCAAGGGCCTCACCGCGCCCGTGATGGTCGAGATCAAGCGCGACGACGTCGTGTTCGCCCGCGTCTACGACATCCGCGGCCGCAGCATTTCCAGCCTGCTGTCGATCCCGGCGCCTTAGTATTCTTCCCGTAAGCCGTCCTGTAGCCCGGATGGAGCGCAAGCGAAATCCGGGACTTGGCTGCCCCGCATTGCGCTTCGCTCCATGCGGGCTACGCTGAACTGCCGCGCTCTGGGCGCCTTGCCGCCGACCACCGCCAAGACTAGGCTCTCGCTCCGAAACAACTGGGTTCGGAGAGATCAGCCATGTCACCAGCAGAAGCGCGCCTGAGGGAAGTGCCCTCCAACATGACGGAGGCCGAGTGGCAGCAACGGGTCAATCTCGCCGCCTGCTACCGCCTCGTCTCGTTGTACGGCTGGGATGACCTCGTCGACACCCACATCTCCGCCCGCGTGCCCGGCCCCGAGCATCACTTCCTGATCAACCCCTATGGGCTGATGTTCGACGAGATCACGGCCTCCAGCCTCGTCAAGGTCGACTTGCACGGCAACCAGCTCTCCGAGAGCGAGTACAGCATCAACCCGGCAGGCTTCACCATCCATTCGGCGATCCACGAGGTCCGCGAAGACGCGATCTGCGTGCTGCATCTCCACACCCTCGACGGCACCGCGGTGTCGAGCAGCGCCGAAGGCCTGCTGCCGCTGAACCAGACCGCCCAGCTCGTCACCCACGACCTCGCCTATCACGACTATGAAGGAATCGCGCTCGATCACGACGAGCGGCCGCGGCTGCAGAAGGACCTCGGCGACCACAACCACATGCTGCTGCGCAATCACGGCACGCTGACTGTCGGCCGCTCCGTCGCCTCCGCCTTCGAGCGCATGTACCATCTGGAGCGGGCCTGCTCGATGCAGGTGCGCACGCGTGCGCTGGGCACGCCGGTCTATCCGGTCGACCACGTCGCGATCGACAAGAACACCGAGCTGCTCGCCAACCGCGACCGCGCCGAGCTGCGCGCCACCAACCTGGTGTGGCCGCCGCTGCTGCGCAAGCTCGACCGCGAGCTGCCGGGCTACCGGTCTTGAGAATTTCAGGATTTCGTGTAGAGTAGTTGCCAACACCCTCTACACGTTTCGGAATCAAACGCCGCCCAATTCCGGGCGGCGTTTTTGTTTGAGGGCGGTCCCTCCGCTTGTCATTGCGAGGAGCGAAGCGACGAAGTTTCGTAGGGTGGATTAGCGAAGCGTAATCCACCACGCATCTGCGCATGCCGAACGAAGTTGGTGGATTACGCCTGCGGCTAATCCACCCTACGGCAGCTCGCCCTACTTCACCTCCGCCAGCGCGGCGAGAATCCTTGCCCAGGAGCGGATGCCCTTCTGGAAGCTGCGGAGGTCGTACTTCTCGTTCGGCGAGTGGATGTTGTCGTCGTCCAATCCAAAACCGACCAGCAGCGAGTCCAGCCCCAGCGTGCGCTTGAAATCGGCGACGATCGGGATCGAAGCGCCCGAGCCCATCAGCACGGTCTCTTTGCCCCATTCCTCCGTCAGCGCCTTGCTGGCTGCCGCAAGCGGCTTCATGTTCCAGTCGAGCGCGACTGCGGGCGCGGCGGAATGGTCGCCGAATTCGACCTTGCAGTCGCCAGGAAGCCGCGCCGTCACGTAGTCGCGAAACGCCTTGCGGATTGTCTGGGGGTCCTGCCCCTCGACCAGACGGAACGAGACTTTTGCCGAGGCATGCGACGGGATCACCGTCTTGGAGCCCTCGCCGATATAGCCGCCCCAGATGCCGTTGACGTCGCAGGTCGGGCGCGACGAGGCCTGCTCGATGAGGAGACGCCCCTTCTCGCCGGCCGGGATCGAGAGGCCGATCGGCTTGAGGAACATGTCCGGCGTGAGATTGAGCTTCTTCCACTGCTCCAGGATATCGGGCGGCAGATCCTTCACGCCGTCATAGAAGCCCGGAATGGTGATACGGTTGTCGTCGTCGAACAGGCCGCCGAGAATTTTCGTGAGCACGCGGATCGGGTTCATGGCGCTGCCGCCGAACACGCCGGAATGCAGGTCGCGGTTGGCGGCGGTGATCTTCAGCTCTTCGTACAGCAGGCCGCGCAGCGAGGTCGTGATCGCGGGCGTGTTGCGGTCCCACATGCCGGTGTCGCAGACCAGCACGTAATCGGCCTTGAACTCGTCCTTGTTGGCCTCGATGAACGGCACGAAATTCTTCGAGCCGACCTCCTCCTCGCCTTCGATCAGGAAGGTGACATCGATCGGCAGCGATCCCGTCACCGTCTTCCAGGCGCGGCAGGCCTCGACAAAGGTCATCACCTGGCCCTTGTCGTCCTCGGCACCGCGCGCGACGATGATCTTGCGGCCGTCGGCATGGTCGGTCACCACGGGCTCGAACGGCGGACGGTTCCATAGATTTTCCGGATCGACCGGCTGCACATCATAATGACCGTAGAAGATCACGTGCGGACGGCCGCCTGCCTTGGTCTTGCCGACGATGGCGGGATGGCCGGCGGTCGGCCTCACTTCGGTGGCGACGCCCAGGCTTGCGATATCCCTGGCGAGGTGCTCGGCCGCGGCCTTGCAGTCGTTGGCGAAGGCCGGATCCGCGGAGATCGACTTGATCCGCAACAGCGCGAACAGGCGCTCCAGGCTGTTGTCGGAATCCTTGTCGATGTGGTCGAGCACGGATTGAAGCTGTGCATTGGCCATGGTCGTATTCCCTGCTTTTGAGTCTTAGGAGGTACCGGGTTTTAGCGCCGCGTCGGCGTCGGAGCCAGCCGCAACCGGTGGATGCCGGATGTGCCACGCGAGGGTCCCCGCGAGAACGGCGGTCGCGGCGAGATTGTTGCCCCAGGCCTGGAGCACATTGGGAAACCACGGCAGCGCCAGCAGCATGAGGATTCCGGCAGCGCCCAGCGCGAGCCAGGTCCCCAGCCGCACATTCGCCCGCTCGTCGAAGGCGGCGCGATGCATCAGCACCGTCATCGGAAAGAACAGCCACATGAAGTAGTATTGCCGCGCCAGCGGCGAGGCTACCGTCATCAGGCAGAACAGAATGCCGAGCTCTTCGGCGTCCGAGCGCGCCGTTCGCCGCGCTTGCGGAGGCATGACCGCGACGAAGCCAAGCCCGAGCAGCGCCGACAGCGCCAGCACGATCCAGTTCGCCGTCTTGTAGTCGACGTCGATGACGTTCATCGTGCGCGGGGGCTTCCTGGAGTCTTCCTGATTGTAATTGATCGGCCGGACCAGGCGGTGCGTGACCGCAATCAGGGACTGGTTGACCCACGACCAGTTCTGCTCGTCACGCTGGCCAAAACCCTTTTCCGAGCTCGAGCCGACCATGCCCTGATACCAGGTCTTGAGTTCGGCCGCGTTGCGCTCGAAGCCGCGGATCGGCGCCGGCGCGACATAAAGAAGGATGCCGGTGAAGACGACCGTCGCGGCGGCGGCAGTCCACTTCCGCCGCCAGACCAGATAGGGCAGCACCGCGATCGGAAACACCTTGATCGCGGTGGCGAGCGCGAACACGAAGCCCGCAAGCCAGGAACGCTGATGCTGCAAGCACCAGAAGCCCCAGAGCATCATCGCCAGCAGCACGAGGTTCGGCTGACCGAGGTCGAACATGTCGAACACGAAGGTCACGGTAACGAAGGCAGGCAGCGCTTCCAGCCAGGGGCCGGCGCTGCGGCCAGATCCCGTCATGGAATTGGAGAGGATACCGGTGTACCACCACGCCGCCGCGTTCAGGATCGACAGCACGACATAGAGCGGGATCTTGCCGAACCAGCTCGGGATCGCCAGCAGGATCGCCGGCAGCGGTGGATAGATGAACTCGAAATACTCGCGGACATCGCCCGGATAGAGCGGCCCGCCGTGAAGGACCTGCTGTCCGGCCCAGTACCACAGCCCGTAGTCCTTGGTCTTGCCGTGGCCGAATATCTCGGGAACGAGCACGTCGGCAGTCAGCAGGACGCAGCAGAACAGAAAAAGCAGGTCGAGCGGCGCGCGCAGCGAGAGCCTTCTGAGCGCGCCGGATTTGGGGTACGGGTCGGTTGAGGTCACAATGGGGTCCAGTCAGGGAACACAGGACCTAGCAGACCGACAGACGCTTGGAGAGCCCCCTCACCTGAATTTGTAACGGCTGCCCGCTCGACCTCTTCGCGGAAGCGGCCGGGGTCGCGGGCGAATTGCCTCAAACAGGGCTTCCTGCCTACCTCCGCAGCAAACCGCCGAGCGCGCCGCGGACCAGCGTGCGGCCGATCGTCCCGCCGAGCTGTCCGCCGACCGACTTGCCGAGATTGGCGGCCATGCCTCCGATCACCTGGTTGGTCACCGATCGCGTCACGTCCCGCGCGATGACCTGGCCCGCCGACAGGCGGCCGCGCTTGACGTTGGTGCCGAAGATGGAGCCGACGATCGAGCCGATCTGGCCGAGGATGCCGCCGCCGCTTGCGCCCGCAGGAGCATCCGCCGTCGCCGCGGTGCCGGCGATGCGCTTCTGGATCATCTCGTAAGCGGACTCTGCATCGACGGCGGTGTCGTATTTGCCCTTCACCGGACTCGCATCCATGATCACCTTGCGCTCTTCCGGCGTGATCGGACCGATGCGAGCCGATGGCGGCCGGATCATCACCCGCTCGACCATGGTCGGCGTGCCGTTGCCTTCGAGGAAGGACACCAGCGCCTCGCCCTTGCCGAGCTCGGTGATCACCTTGGCGGTATCGAGCTTCGGGTTGGGCCGGAAGGTCTGCGCCGCGGCGGCGACCGCCTTCTGGTCGCGCGGGGTGAAGGCACGCAGCGCATGCTGCACGCGGTTACCCAACTGCCCGAGCACGCGATCGGGGACGTCGATCGGGTTTTGCGTGACGAAATAGACGCCGACGCCCTTGGACCGGATCAATCGCACCACCTGCTCGATCTTGTCCAACAGCGCCTTCGGCGCATCGTTGAACAACAGATGCGCCTCGTCGAAGAAGAACACCAGCTTGGGCTTCGGCAGGTCGCCGGCCTCGGGCAGCTCCTCGAACAATTCCGACAGCATCCACAGCAGGAATGTCGCGTAAAGCCGTGGGCTCTGGAGCAGCTTGTCGGCGACGAGGATGTTGACCATGCCGCGGCCGTCGCGGTCGGTCTTCATGAAGTCCTTGAGCGACAGCGCCGGCTCGCCGAAGAATTTGGTGCCGCCCTGGTTCTCCAGCACCAGAAGCTGGCGCTGGATGGTGCCGACGGTGGCCTTGGTGACGTTGCCAAATCCCTGCGCCGCCTTCTTGATGGCGGCAAGCGGGCTTTCCTCTGCATCCGCTGCCTTCTTGCCGGAATCCGGCACGATGGCATCGAGCAGCGCGCGCAGATCCTTCATGTCGATGAGGGTCAGCCCGTTGTCGTCGGCAACGCGAAAGGCGACGTTGAGCACGCCTTCCTGCACATCGTTCAGGTCGAGCATCCGCGCGAGCAAAAGCGGTCCCATCTCCGTGACAGTCGCCCGCACCGGATGGCCCTGCTCGCCGAACACGTCCCAGAACACCGTCGAGAACTGGTCGGGCTGGAACGTCAGCCCCATCCCGGTGGCGCGCTTGACGATGAAATCCGTGGCCACGCCGACCTCGGAGATACCGGAGAGGTCTCCCTTGATGTCGGACGCGAAGACCGGAACACCGGCGCGCGCAAATCCTTCCGCCATGACTTGCAGCGATACCGTCTTGCCGGTTCCGGTTGCACCGGTGACGAGGCCGTGGCGATTGGCGAGCGCCAGCGTCAGCCACGCCTGCTCGTCTCCCTTGCCGACGAAGATCTTGTCGCCGGTGTCGCCGAGCTTGCTGTCCTGAGCCGTCATTATTCTCTCTGATCTCTCTGCCGTGTTTCGCATATTGAAACGCGAATGCACCTGTTCCGTAGTTTAACGCATCTCGCGTGCCGATTGAAACCGTTCAACGTGCCCCAGCATGCGACATTGCCGGAAACATCGGCAAGGCATCCGCCGAAAGTAGGAACGATGCATTCGCACCGCGGCAATTTTTCGCCGATTCCATCTCCGCTCTTGCATCGTTGCAACACCTTTCGCGTCTTCGAGAATGAATCGGAACGTTGGTTGCGTTCATCGCTTGTATTTCAGATCACACCGGCTCAAGATCATTTTTGAAAGCAATATTCCGGGTGCAAACCGGCTGAGGGGCGGGCCTTATGGACGAACTGATCGGGCGGCTGGCGTCAAACGCCAGCATAGATAGTGCTGTCGCTGAAAAGACCGTCGGCATTATCCTGGGCTTCCTCCGCAACGAGGGACCTTCCGACAGCGTGCAGACCCTGATCGATCAGATCCCCGGTGCTGAAGCTGCGATCGAGGCGTCCAGGAGCGGCGGTGGATTGTCGCGCCTGATGGGCGGCGGCCTGATGGCCGTCGGCACGCGCCTGATGGGCCTCGGACTTGGCATGTCCGAGATTCAGACCATTGCCCGTGAACTTTTCCGCTACGGCCGAGACAAAATCGGAGCGGATCAGATGGGCAAGATCATCGCCGGCACGCCGGGCCTCAGCCAGTTCGCCTGAGCGACGCTTTTCATATCGAGTATCATGACATATCCGATCTCCGAGATTGAGGGCCTGTCGGCCTTTGCCGCCAACAAGTTGAAGGCGCAGGGAATCCGCACGACCGACGCGCTGCTCGAGGCAGCCTCGACCGTGAAAGGCCGCAAGGCGCTTTCCGCCAGGACCGGCATCAGCGAGCAGCAGTTGCTCGAATGGGCCAACGTCTCCGACTACATGCGCATCCCCGGCATGGGCCGTGCCAAGGTCGGCCTGGTTCGTGCTGCCGGCGTTACCACCGTGCGCGAGCTCGCCTATCGAAATCCGGCAAGGCTCGCCCAGAGCATGCGCGAAGCCAACGAGAAGAAGAAGCTGGTTCGCATTCTGCCTTCCGAGAAGTCGGTCTGCGACATCATCGCCAAGGCGAAGAAGCTGCCGCCGAAGATCACGTATTAGGCGTCTCTCGGCATTCAACCTGCAGCGTAAGCTCTCGCTGTCGTACCCTGCGAAAGCGGGGTATCCAGTACGCTGCGGCCTCTCCGTGTCACCTCGCTGCCTCGGAATACGGGATTGCCCGCTTTCGCGCGCAATGACAGCGGCAGTGTTGGCCTTGAATCCCCCTCCTCGACCGCTAAAGCGGGCGGCATGAACGCCTCGCCATCCCCATCCGTCCCCCAGGCTGGCTCGGCCGGCCCTGACGTGCTGCGGACATTGCTGGAACGGCCGATCCCGGCAGTGATGGGCGTGCTCAACGTCACCCCGGACTCCTTCTCCGACGGCGGCGAGTTCATCGCGCCTGCGCTGGCGCTGCAGCGGGCACGGGCGATGATCGATGCCGGCGTCGACATCATCGACATCGGCGCGGAATCGACCCGGCCCTACACGGGCGCCCGGCCGGTCACGGCGGCGGACGAGATCGCACGGCTGAAGCCGGTGCTGGCCGAATTGGTGGCGCTCGGCGTGCCGGTGTCGATCGACAGCATGAAGGCGGAGGTCGTGGCTTTCGCACTCGACCAGGGCGTTGCGATCGCCAACGACGTCTGGGGCCTGCAACGCGACGCGGCCATGGCGCAGCTGGTCGCCGCCAGGAGCGTTCCCGTCATCGTCATGCACAACCGCGACAACGTCGATTCCGCCATCGACATCATCGCGGACATGAAGACGTTCTTCCTCCGCTCGCTGGATATCGCCGCCAAAGCCGGCATTGCGCGCGAGAAGATCGTGCTCGATCCCGGAATCGGCTTTGGCAAGACCGCCGAGCAGAGCATGATCGCGCTGGCGCGGTTGCGCGAATTCGACGTGTTCGGCCTGCCGATCCTGGTCGGCGCCTCGCGCAAGCGCTTCATCGCCTCGGTGTCGCCGTCGGAGCCGAAAGAAAGGCTCGCCGGCTCGATCGCCGCGCACCTGATCGCCGCGCAGCGCGGCGCCAGGATCATCCGGACCCACGACGTCGCCGAGACCTTGCAGGCCATGCGGGTGGCGCACGCAATCGAAAGCAAGCCAGAGAGCAAGCCATGACCGATACGATCTTCGTGACCGGCCTGTCGATCCACGCCCGCCACGGCGTGATGGAGCACGAGACCGAAGTCGGCCAGCGTTTCGTCATCGATCTCGAGCTCTATACCGACCTGTCGGAGCCGTCGCGCAGCGACCGGCTTTCCGATACGGTGTCCTACGCCGAGGTGGTGGCGACGACGACGGCCGCATTCAAGAACACCAACTACAAGCTCCTGGAGCGTGCGGCCGGCGCGGTCGCGGACGCCATCCTGTCGCACTTCCCGCGCATCCGCGCCGTGAAGATCACCGTGCACAAGCCGCATGCGCCGATCGCCGCGATCTTCGACGACGTCGGCATCATGCTGACGCGCTCGCGGCACCCTTGAGATGGCGAGCGTCCTCATTGCGCTCGGCGGCAATGTCGGCGATGTCCGCGCGACGTTCGGAAAGGCGATCGCGCATGTCTGCGGCATGACGCAAGGCGTGCTGGTCGCGCGCTCCTCGGACTATACGACGCCGCCCTGGGGCGACGAGGACCAGGATCCCTTCATCAACGCCAGCGTCGAGATCGAAACCGGCCTCGATCCGCACGCGCTGCTGTTCGTGCTGCAGAAGGTCGAACAGAAATTCGGCCGCACGCGCACCAAGGAGCGGCGCTGGGGTCCGCGCACGCTCGATCTCGACATGATCGCCTATGACGATGTGTCCATGCAGAAGCCAGATCTGACCTTGCCGCATCCGCGCCTGTTCGAGCGCGCCTTCGTGCTGGTGCCGCTCGCCGAAATCGCGCCCGACCGTATGATCTCGGGTATTCGTGTCCGCGACGGGCTCGCCGGCGTCTCGACGCAAGGCATTGAGCGGCTTCCGGATACCGGTTAACCAAAAACAACCGTTTGCAGCGACGCCCGGCCGTGGCAATTTCGCCCGCGAATAACAAAGCCGTTTGGGAGCCCTTGGCCGTATGACCTCCGTGACTGACGACCTGCCGCTGGCGGCCGATTTTCCCAAGGCGACCGTCGAAGACTGGCGCAAGCTGGTCGATGGCGTGCTGAAGGGCGCGCCGTTCGAGAAGCTGGTCGGCAAGACCTATGACGGGTTGAAGATCGATCCGCTCTATCCGCGCGCCAAGGGCGTTGCCCCCGTCGTCGGACGGGCCGCGGCGGCGCCGTGGCAGATCGTGCAGTGGATCGACCATCCCGATGCGGCAGCGGCGAATGCGCAAGCCTTGCAGGATCTGGAGAATGGCGCGACGGGACTTGCGCTGGTGTTCGCCGGGGGCACTGGCAGCCATGGCTTCGGCCTGGAACCGACGGCGGATGCCGTCGCAAAGGTCTTGAAGGACGTTCATCTCGACGCCGGTATCGGCATAGAAGCTCGAGATCGGGCCGCAGTCGCGGATGGCTGCGATCCATGTCGCGGAATATGTGAAGAGCAAGGGTCTCGATCCCGCCGCCTGCAACATCCGCTTCGGGCTCGATCCGCTCGCGGCCTGCGCGGTCTGGGGCCACAGTCCTTATACCTGGGACGAAATCGTTCCTGCCGTCACCGGTGGTATCAAGGGTCTCGCCGCGCTCGGGTTCAAGGGACCGTTTGCCTCCGCCGACGGCCGCGTGATCCACGATGCCGGCGGCTCCGAGGTGCAGGAGCTTGCCTTCGTGCTCGCCTGCGGTGTCGCCTATCTACGCGCGATCGAAGGTGCGGGCGTTCCGCTGGAGCAGGCGCAGGGCATGATCTATGTGCGGCTCTCTGCGGATGCGGACCAGTTCCTGACCATGGCGAAATTCCGCGCGCTGCGGCTGCTCTGGGCTCGGATCGAAACCGCGTGCGGACTCACGCCGAAGCCGCTGTTCATTGCGGCCGACACGGCCTGGCGCATGCTGACGCAGCGCGACCCCTATGTGAACATGCTGCGCGCGACCATCGCGACATTCGCGGCGGGTCTTGCCGGCGCCAATGCGATCACGGTGCTACCGCATACGCTCGCGCTCGGGCTGCCCGATCCGTTCGCGCGGCGGGTGGCGCGCAACACCCAGCTTCTGCTGCTGGAAGAAAGCAACCTTGCCAAGGTCAGCGATCCCGCCGCGGGTGCCGGCGGCATCGAGACGCTGACCGCACAGCTCTGCGACGCCGCCTGGGCGCTGTTCCAGGACAGCGAGAAGGCCGGCGGCGCCTTCGCCGCGCTTCAGCAAGGCGTGTTCCAGAGCAAGATCGCCGCCACACGGAAAGCGCGTGACGCCAACATCGCAAAGCGCCGGGACGTTCTGACCGGGGCCAGCGAGTTTCCCAACCTGCATGAGCGCGAGACGGCCGTGCTCAAGATGGCGCCGGTTGCGCTCGCACCTTACGGCGAGCAGAAGTACAAGTTCGATCCGCTGCCGGCGATCCGGCTGGCGCAGCCGTTCGAGGCGCTGCGCGACAAGTCGGATGCAGCGTTGAAGGCGCGCGGCGCGCGGCCAAAAGTGTTTCTGGCCAATCTTGGCACGCCCGCCGATTTCACGGCCCGTGCAACCTTTGCCAAGAGCTTCTTCGAGGCCGGCGGCATCCAGGCCGTCGACAGCGAGGGTTTTGCCGATCAGGCCAAGCTGGCGGCCGCCTTCAAGGCCTCGGGCGCGGAGCTTGCCTGCCTTTGTTCCAGCGACAAGGTCTATGCGGAACACGCCGAAGCCGCGGCGAAGGCCCTGCAAACCGCAGGCGGCCGACATATCTATCTGGCAGGCCGTCCCGCCGATGCTGAGGCGGCCCTCCGTGCCTCCGGCGTCATGGGCTTCGTGTTCGCCGGCGGCGATGCCCTGGCGACGTTGCAGGACGCTTATGTTCGGATGGAGCAGGCATGACCGAAGCCGGTAAACCCGTTCTCACCGGCGGCTGCCAATGCGGCGCCGTGCGCTTTGCCCTGACGGCAGCACCGGACAAGGTTTCGATCTGCCATTGCCGGATGTGCCAGAAGGCCAGCGGCGCGCCATTCGCCTCGTTCGCCGACATCAACCGGACCGACTTCGCCTGGACCAAGGGACAGCCGTCGTTCTTCCGCTCGTCATCGATTGCCGAGCGCGGCTTTGCGCCGCATGCGGCACGCCGCTCAGCTTCGGCCGCATCGACGGCGACCGGATCGAGGTCATGACCGGTACCTTCGACCGGCCCGACCGGGTGATCCCGACGCGGCAATATGGAACGGAATCCCGGCTCGGCTGGGTGGTGGGAATCTCGAACCTGCCGAGCCAGACCACGCAGCAGAATTACGGGCCGGAGAAGATGGCGACCATCGTCAGCCATCAGCATCCGGACCATGATTGAGCGCCCGATGCGCCACCCCATGATATGGTTGAGACCATGAGCCGCATTCCGAACTTTGCAGACGTCGCTTTCGAGAGAGCTGTCACCGCCGCACCGACCGGCAGCGCCGAGCCGTGGCTGACGCCCGAGGGCATTCTGGTGAAGCCCGCCTATGGCGAGGCTGATCTGGCCGGGCTCGATTTCCTCGAGACCTATCCGGGCATCGCGCCGTTCCTGCGCGGGCCCTACCCGACCATGTATGTCAACCAGCCCTGGACCGTCCGGCAATATGCCGGCTTCTCCACGGCGGAGGATTCCAACGCGTTCTACCGCCGCAACCTTGCTGCTGGTCAGAAGGGCCTTTCGGTCGCCTTCGATCTCGCCACCCATCGCGGTTATGACAGCGACCATCCGCGCGTCGGCGGCGACGTCGGCATGGCCGGCGTGGCCATCGATTCCATCTACGACATGCGCACGCTGTTCGCGGAATCCCGCTCGACCAGATGAGCGTGTCCATGACCATGAACGGCGCGGTGCTGCCGATCCTCGCGCTCTATGTCGCCGCCGCAGGCGAACAGGGCGTGCCGCCGGAAAAACTGTCGGGCACCATTCAGAACGATATTCTGAAAGAGTTCATGGTGCGCAACACCTACATCTATCCGCCCGCGCCCTCGATGCGGATCATCTCGGACATCTTCGCCTACACCTCGCAGAAGATGCCGAAATACAATTCGATCTCGATCTCCGGCTACCACATGCAGGAGGCCGGCGCGACGCAGGACCTCGAGCTCGCCTATACGCTCGCCGACGGTGTCGAATATCTGCGTGCGGGCATTGCCGCGGGTCTCGACGTCGACCGCTTCGCACCGCGCCTGTCGTTCTTCTGGGCGATCGGCATGAACTTCTTCATGGAAGTCGCCAAGCTCCGCGCCGCGCGGCTCTTGTGGGCGAAGCTGCTGAAGCCGTTCAACCCGAAGGACCCACGCTCGCTGTCGCTGCGCACGCATAGCCAGACCTCGGGCTGGTCGCTGACCGCGCAGGACGTCTTCAACAACGTGATGCGCACGACGGTCGAGGCGATGGCGGCGACGCAAGGCCACACCCAGTCGCTGCACACCAATGCGCTCGACGAAGCGCTGGCGCTGCCGACCGATTTCTCGGCGCGCATCGCCCGCAACACCCAGCTGTTCCTGCAGCAGGAGAGCGGCACCACCCGCATCATCGATCCCTGGGGCGGCTCGTATTACGTCGAGCGCCTGACGCGCGATCTCGCCGCCAAGGCATGGGGCCATATCCAGGAGGTCGAGGAACTCGGCGGCATGGCGAAGGCCATCGAGGCCGGCGTACCCAAGCTGCGCATCGAGGAGGCCTCGGCCAAGACCCAGGCCCGCATCGATGCCGGCCGGCAGGCGGTGATCGGCGTCAACAAGTACAAGCCGACCGACGAGGCCCCCATCGACATCCTCAAGGTGGACAACACCAATGTCCGGCGCCTGCAGATCGACAAGCTGGCGAGGCTGAAAGCCGAGCGCAGCCAGAAGGACGTCGACGCCGCGCTCGCGGCGCTGACGCGTTCGGCCGGCGAAGGCAACGGCAATCTGCTCGCGCTCGCGATCGACGCGGCGCGGGCGAAGGCGACCGTCGGCGAGATTTCGGACGCGATGGAAAAGGTATTCGGCCGGCACCGCGCCGAGATCAAATCCATCACCGGCGTCTACAAGCGGGAGGCGTCCAGCATGGGCAACCGGGTCGAGAAGATTCAGGCGCTGATCGACGCCTTCGAGGAGGCCGAGGGCCGCCGTCCGCGCATCCTGGTCGCCAAGATCGGCCAGGACGGCCATGACCGTGGCCAGAAGGTGATTGCGTCCGCGTTCGCCGACATCGGCTTCGACGTCGACATCGGGCCGCTGTTCGCCACCGCTGATGAGGCCGCGCGACAGGCGGTCGAGAACGACGTCCACATCCTCGGCGTCTCCTCGCTCGCCGCCGCCCATCTCACCGCGGTGCCGGAGCTGAAGGCCGCGCTGAAGAAGCAGGGCCGCGACGACATCATGATCATCGTCGGCGGCGTGGTGCCGCCGCAGGATTACGACGCGCTCTATGCGGCCGGCGCGGAGGCGATCTTCCCGCCGGGCACCGTGATCGCGGACGCGGCCGAGGAGCTGATCCACAAGCTGAACGCGCGGCTCGGGCATAGCGAGGCGGCCGAGTAGCGCCGCCAATCTTCCAACAACAAGGATTTTGCGTGATGTCTCTCGCGCCAATGTTCATGCGCGCGCTCACCCCGGTCGTCGTTTGCAGCGCGTTGTTCGGTGCCGCCTTCGCCGCAGACCCAAAACCCGATGCCGCCCTCAAGACCAAAAGCATCGAAGCCCGCGTCTTCCTCGACGACCGGATCAAGGCCGATGCGGCACTGGCGGCGGATTGCCTGGCCGAAGGCAAGAAGTGGCTGGACAAGAACGCCGCCGAGGCTGCCGCCTCACGCAAGGAGGATCCGCAGTTCTTCAAGGACGGCGGCTGGGATTTCGAGCGCAAATATGCGATCCGCTCCGTCGTCGCCGACCGCTATGTCAGCGTGCTGCGTAACGAGTACATGAACACCCGCGGGGCCCATCCCAATTCGGATGTGAACACGATTCTGTGGGACAAGGCCGAGAACAAGCGCATCTCGATTCGTCCATTCTTCACCGAGACCGTCGACAAGGGCCCGACCATTAAGGCGATGGTGAAGGCCGTGATCGCCTCGCTGACAATCGAGAAGAAGAAGCGCGGCACCAGCGAGACCGCGACCGACGAATGGTTCAAGGGCGTGGCGCCGACCCTGCTCAAGATCGGCGCGGTGACGCTCGCGCCGTCGACCGAACCGGGCAAGAGCTCCGGCCTCACCTTCCATTATCCGCCCTACGCCGTCGGCCCCTACGCCGAGGGCGAATATGTCGCATTCGTGCCGTGGGAAACGCTGAAGCCCTACCTCACCCCGGAGGGCACACGCATCTTCGGCGGCGCGCGGCCGAAGGGGGACGGGGACGAGCCGCAATGATCATGTCCTGAGCAGCGACAGGTTGCTCACAACGCTGTGGTAGCGCTACCTTGCAGCGGCCCGGCAAAGCCGACTACAATGCCGCCATTAAGAGCGCCCGGTTTCACGGGCGCCGCTGGGAGGCATTCATGTCCAAGATTACGCGCCGCGCCTTTGCGGCCTCTTCCGCTGCGGTTGCAGCATCCGCCGCATTCGGCCTCACACCCGCGCGCGCACAGGCCTACCCGGCGCGGCCGGTCACCGTGATCGTGCCATGGGGCGCGGGCGGCGGCACCGATGCGACCGCGCGTATTGTCGCAGCGTTGCTGGAAAAGGATCTCGGCCAGCCCTTCAACGTGGTCAACCGCACCGGCGGCTCCGGCGTGGTCGGCCACAGCGCAATCGCGAGCGCGCAGCCCGACGGCTACACCATCGGCATGCTCACCGTCGAAATCTCGATGATGCACTGGCAGGGCCTCACCGAGCTGACGCCGAAGAGCTATACGCCGCTGGCGCTGATGAACGAGGATCCGCCCGGCATCCAGGTCTCCTCCTCCTCGCCCTACAAGACGGTGAAGGAGCTCGCCGACGCCATCAAGGCTGCGCCTCCCGGCAAGTTCAAGGCTTCGGGCACCGGCCAGGGCGGCATCTGGCATCTGGCACTGGTCGGCTGGATGCAGGCGATGGGCCTGCCCGCCAACCAGGTCGCCTGGGTGCCGTCGAACGGCGCGGCGCCCGCGATGCAGGATCTCGCCGCCGGGGGCCTCGACCTTACCACCTGCTCGGTGCCGGAGGCACGCGCGATTATCGAGGCCGGCAAGGCCAAGAGCCTTGCGATCATGGCGCCGGCGCGCAACCCGATCTTCAAGGACGTGCCGACGCTGAAGGAGGCGATGGGCATCGATTACGCGACCGGCGCCTGGCGCGGCATCGGCGCGCCCAAGAACCTGCCGCCGGAGCTCGCAACGAAACTCACCGCGGCGCTGAAGAAGGTCTACGACTCCGCCGAGTTCAAGGACTTCATGAGTAATCGCGGCTTCGGCACCGTGTGGGGCGATGCCGGCCAGTTCGGCAGCTTCATGGACAAGGGCGACGCCCAGATGGGCGAAGCGATGAAGGCCGCGGGCCTGAGCAAGGCGTGATTTTTACCTCGCCCCGCTTGCGGGGAGAGGTCGGATCGCATCGCAGATGCGATCCGGGTGAGGGGAGTCTCCGCGAATGCAGCTTTCACCGTCTCCGCGGAGAGCCTCCCTCACCCCACCCTCTCCCCGCACGCGGGGAGAGGGAGCGCACCTCCCGGAATTCTGACAGGACTTCTCCCATGCGTCTTCCCGACTCCGTCACGGGATCGTTTCTCGTCGCGCTCGGTGCGGCTTCCGCCTATGGCGGCTATATCCTGCCGCCGGTACCGGGGCAGCCGGTCGGCCCCAACGTGTTTCCGCTGGTGATCGGCATCGGGCTCGCGCTGTGCGGGCTCGCGATCGTGTTCGGCATCGGCCATTCCTTCGAAGAGGAGGAAGAGCTGATCCCGCTTGAGGACGGCCAGACTGCCGCGGCCCCGCCGCCGCAAGGCAAGCTCTACAGCCTGCGCGCGCTGCTGCCGCCGGCGCTGCTGCTGTTCTACGTGATCGCGGCCGACCGGCTCGGCTTCATCATCACCGCCGCGCTCATGGTTTATGTGACCTCGACCGCACTTGGGGCCAAGTGGAAGCTGGCGCTGCCGCTCGCGGCGCTCTCCCCGTTCGCCATCCACCTCATCTTCGGCAAGCTCCTGCGCGTGCCGCTGCCTGCCGGCCTGCTGCCGACGCCCTGGTGATCCCATGCTGAAGACCCTGATTGAAGCGTTCGCCCTGATCTCCACCTGGGAAGTCATCATCGCGATGTTCGCGGCCTCCGTGTATGGGCTCGTGATCGGCTCGCTGCCCGGCCTGTCGGCGACGATGGCGACCGCCCTGCTCGTCCCCGTCACCTTCTACCTGTCGCCGATCGCGGCGATCGCGACCATCGTCGCGGCGTCCTCGATGGCGATCTTCTCCGGCGACATCCCCGGCGCGCTGCTGCGCATTCCCGGCACGCCCGCCTCCGCCGCCTATGCGGACGAGGCCTATGCCATGACCCGCAAGGGCCAGGCCGAGCTGGCGCTCGGGGCCGGCGTCTGGTTCTCCGCCGTCGGCGGCATCGCCGGCGTGCTGTCGCTGATGATCCTGGCGCCGCCGCTCGCCGAGATCGCGCTGTCGTTCTCGACCTACGAATATTTCTGGCTGGCGCTGCTGGGCCTGATGTGCGCCACCTTGGTCGCACGCTCCTCGCCAGTGAAGGCGATCGCCGGCATGTTCCTCGGCCTCTTGGTGTCCTGCATCGGCATCGAGAATCCTGGCGGCGTGCCGCGCTTCACCTTCGGCCTCACCGACCTGTTCGGCGGCATCGAGCCGATCCCGGCGCTGGTCGGCGTGTTCGCGGTGGCGCAGGTGATGCGCGCGATGCTGACGCCGGAACCGCCACCGCTGCCGCGGCGCAAATTCGGAAGCATCATGGCCGGTCAGTGGAAGCTGACCAAGAAATATCACTGGCAGATGACGCGCGGGAACATCGTCGGCATCATCATCGGCGTGCTGCCCGGCGCCGGCGCCGACATGGCCGCCTGGGTCTCCTACGCGATGTCGAAGCGCTTCTCCAAGGAGCCGGAGAAATTCGGCACCGGCCATGTCGAGGGCCTGGTCGAGGCCGGCGCCAGCAACAATGCCAGCATCGCCTCGGGCTGGGTGCCGTCGTTGCTGTTCGGCATTCCCGGCGACACTATCGCCGCGATCGCGATCGGCGTGCTCTACATGAAGGGGCTCAATCCCGGCCCGACGCTGTTCACCGAGAAGGCGTCGAGCATGTATGCGATCTACCTGATGTTCATCATCGCGAACATCATGATGATCCCGCTCGGTATCGCCATGATCCGGATCGCCGCTTACATCCTGCTGGCGCCGCGCTCCGCCATCATGCCGATCATCATGCTGTGCTGCGCGGTCGGCTCGTTCGCGATCGGCAACAACATGTTCGGGGTCGTCACCGTCGCCGCCTTCGGCGTGATCGGCTACGTGATGGAGGCGAACGGCTATCCCGTGGCCGCAATGGTGCTCGGCATCGTCATGGGCACCATGGTCGAGCAGGCCTTCGTCACCTCGCTGATCAAGTCGGACGGCAGCATCCTGCCGTTCTTCGAGCGCCCGGTCGCCGCCATCCTCGCCGCCATGGCGATCGGCGCGCTGCTCTGGCCGGTGATGGTGTGGGTCTGGGGCAAGGTGAAACCGGTGCGGACGGCGGCGGCAACAAGCAGGTGAAATGCAGCGGGCGGCTCTCGCCTGCCCTGCCGGAGCGTTGTAAAGCAGGGCATGACTGAGAAGAAGGCCCCGCTCGATATCAAATCCCTCGCCCGCGACTTGCGCGCCGGCAGCCGCGCGGCTCTCGCCCGGGGCATCACGCTCGTGGAGAGCCGCCGTAGCGACCATCAGGCGCTCGCGCGCGAGCTGGTGCAGATGCTGCTGCCCGACACCGGCAAGGCATTTCGCGTCGGCATCACGGGATCGCCGGGCGTCGGCAAATCCACCACCATCGACGCGCTCGGCACCTATCTGATCGAACAGGGCAACAAGGTCGCCGTGCTCGCGGTCGATCCGTCCTCGGCGCGCAGCGGCGGCTCGATCCTCGGCGACAAGACGCGGATGGCGCGGCTATCGGCCTCCGACGACGCCTTCATCCGCCCCTCACCCTCGTCGGGCACGCTCGGCGGCGTCGCAGCCAAGACCCGCGAGGCGATGCTGCTCTGCGAGGCCGCCGGCTTCGACGTCGTGCTGGTGGAGACCGTCGGCATCGGCCAGTCCGAGACGGCGGTCTGCGACATGACCGACTTCTTCCTCGCCCTGATGCTGCCGGGCGGCGGCGACGAGTTGCAGGGCATCAAGAAGGGCCTGGTCGAGCTCGCCGACATGATCGCCATCAACAAGGCCGACGGCGACAACCTCAAGCGCGCCAACGTCACCGCCGCCGATTATCGCGGTGCGCTGCACATCCTGACGCCCCGCTCCGAACACTGGCATCCACCGGTCGAGACCTATTCGGCGCTGACCGGCGACGGCATCGCAAAAATCTGGCAGAAGGTTCTGGATCACCGCAAGGCGATGAACGCGTCCGGCGATTTCGCCGCGCGGCGGCGCGAGCAGCAGGTGAAATGGATGTGGTCGATGCTGGAGCAGCGCATGCTGGCGCGGTTGCGGAGCGAGGCATCGGTACGGACGAAGGTGAAGAAGATCGAGGCCGAGGTCGCCGAAGGCCATCTCACGCCGGCCATCGCAGCCGAGCAGATTCTGGAGTTGCTGCAATGAGCCAAAAACTCCGCATTCTCCTCACCGGCTTCGGACCGTTTCCCGGCGCTCCCTATAATCCGACCCAGCCGCTGGTCGCGCGGCTGGCGCAATTGCGCCGTCCGGCGCTCGACGATGTCGCGATCGCGAGCCATATCTTTCCGGTGACCTATGCCGCGGTCGATCGGCAATTGCCGGAAGTGCTTGCAAAGGAGAAGCCGGATGCGCTGCTGATGTTCGGACTCGCCTCCCGCACGCCCTATTTGCGCGTCGAGACCCGTGCCCGCAACGCCGTCACCATGCTCTGGCCCGATGCCGCCAACACCCGCTCGAGCAAGCGCGGCATTGCCGGCCACGCAGATGCAATGATGTTCGGTCCGCACACGGCAAGGCTGCTGCGCGCTGCGCGCCTCACCGGCATCGACGCGCGGTCCTCGCGCGATGCCGGCGCCTATCTCTGTAATTATCTGAGCTGGCGCGCGATCGAGAATATCAAAGCGGGCGGGCCGCAGCTTGCGGCCTTCATCCATATTCCGTTGCTTGCGCGGAGTGGTGCAGTCCGGCGCAAGGGGGCGCCGCGGATCACGCTGGACGAGCTGGTGGATGCCGGCGAGGCCATGCTGATGGAGCTGGTGGGACTGGCAAGGAAGACGCGGAACATGCCGGCTTCGTAGGGTGGATTAGCGGAGCGTAATCCACCTCTTCTTGCATCGACAGGTTCCGTGCTCGCGGTGACATGGTGGGTTACGCCTGCGGCTACTAACCGACCCTGCGGCACCTCGTCTTGCGGTAAACATTTAACCCTACTGCCAACTATCCCGACGTCCACCGCCGCCCTGCGCTACCTAACCATCGCGGACACGCCCCCGCGTCCGCGGAAGGACGCGTCATGGACCTCAACCGCCGTCATCTCATCGGAGCCTCGACCGCCGGCATCGCCGGTGCGCTCGCCATGCCGGCCGACGCCGCGCGAGCCGCGCCGCTGACGTCCCTGCTCGGGCGCGATGCGACGCAATATGGCGTACGTCCCGGCAGCAGCGAGGACCAGACGCGCGCGCTGCAGCGCGCGATCGACGAGGCCGCGCGCGCGCAGGTGCCGCTGGCGCTGCCGCCCGGCGTCTATCGCAGCGGATTACTGCGGCTGCCGAATGGCGCGCAGCTGCTCGGCGTACGCGGCGCGACGAAGTTCATCTTCACCGGCGGGGCCTCCGCGATCCAAAGCGATGGTTCGGACTCGATCGGCCTCACCGGCATCACCTTCGACGGCGGCGGCATTGCGCTGCCGACACGGCGTGGGCTGGTCCACGTGCTCGGCGGCCGCGACGTCCGCATCACCGATTGCGAGATCACCGGTTCAGGCGGCAGCGGCATCTGGCTCGAGCAGGTCTCCGGCGACGTCTCCGGCAACATCTTTACCAACATCGCGGTGACGGCCGTGGTCTCGTTCGACGCCAGGGGCCTCAGCGTCTGCCGCAACACCATCACCGGCACCAACGACAACGGCATCGAGATCCTGCGTACCGCGATCGGCGACGACGGCACGCTGGTTGCCGACAACCGCATCGAGGACATCAAGGCCGGTCCCGGCGGCTCGGGTCAGTACGGCAACGCCATCAACGCCTTTCGCGCAGGCAACGTGATCGTGCGCGGCAACCGCATCAGGAATTGCGATTACTCGGCCGTGCGCGGCAACTCGGCCTCGAACATCCACATATCAGGCAACAGCGTCAGCGACGTGCGCGAGGTCGCGCTCTATTCGGAGTTCGCGTTCGAGGCCGCGGTGATCGCCAACAACATCGTGGACGGTGCTGCCGTCGGAGTCTCGGTCTGCAATTTCAACGAAGGCGGCCGTATTGCGGTCGTTCAAGGCAATATCATCCGCAATCTGATCCCGAAGCGCCCCATAGGCACCGCGCCCGACGACGATGCCGGCGTCGGCATCTACATCGAGGCTGATTCATCGGTGACCGGCAACGTGATCGAGAACGCGCCGTCCTACGGTATCGTCGCCGGCTGGGGCAAATATCTGCGCGACGTCGCGATCACGGGCAACGTGATCCGCAAGGCGCTGGCCGGAATCGGCGTCTCGGTGGTGCCGGGCGCCGGCACCGCGCTCGTCAACAACAACATGATCTCGGAAACCCCGCGCGGCGCCGTGGTCGGGCTCGATCACGCGCGGGCGGTAACGTCGGACCTGTCAGCGGACGGCGCGCGGCGGTTCGCGCAGATCGTGGTCGGCGGCAACGCAGTGCGGCGTTAGAACGCGTTCCGCAGCAGCGGGTACTTCGCTTCCAGGCCGTCGAGGCTGAAGGTGAATTCGACGACGCACTCGGGTTCCGTGACGATTTCGGCGGCCGGCGGGGCGAACTGAGGCAGCAGCGTCGCCATTGCGGCGGGCCTGGTGGCCGGGGGCTTCACGGCCGGCGCAGTGAAAGGCGCGCTGGCAGCGTGTGCAGCGACCGGCGGCCTTACGACGGGTGCGGTGAGAGGTGCCCTCGCAGCGGGTGCCCTGAGCGGTGCGACAGCATCAGGTGCCGTGAACAAGGCCACCGCAGCAGGAGCCGCAAGCGGCGCGGTCGGGACGAGCGGAGCTTCGGTGATTTCGGCCAATACGTCCGGCCTGGGATCGAGCCTGACCGGCACGGCGGTCTCGGGGGCGATGTGCACGGCCTTCGGCTGCATGGTCTGCGCGGGCTGCTCGCGCGCCGCCGCGCGGGGCATTGCCGCCGGCGACCAGCCAAAGGCGGGCTTAACCTGCGCAGCTGCCGCGGCGACGTCGTCGCCGGTTACGAGCGCGCGCCAGGCATGGACGGCACGCTTGGCTTCCTGGATGTTTTCGAGGAATGCGATCTCGGAGTGATAGCGGCGCCAGCGTCCCGTCTCGAACATTTCGGACAGATGCTCCAGCCGCTGTTCGGCGAGAGCGCACCAGCGTGCTGCAACGTCACGGCCAACTGCCGCGTTTTGGCGATGTGTCATGAACCAGCCCGTCGAGGACAAAATACGGACGCGACGCAACGCAAACGAATCAATCTAGACGCGACATGAATATTTTGTGGAAAAGTTTTGACTTGTCCAGCAACGACACGACTTTCGTCGTGAAACTCCGTAGTCCTGCGGGGATTTGGCGGGTTTTCGAGTCAAGCTCCGCGCAAGCATGACGGACGTGCACCGCGCCGTCCGAGCAAAGGCGATGAACACGGGCACGATCCTTCAACCGGAAGCTGAACGATCGAAGAGCCGTGAAGAAACAGACCCCCAAAAGAAAAGACCCGTCCGGGGGGACAACCGGACGGGTCGAGCCATATGGGCGCTTGGGGTGGATGGGCGCTCGCGCCTAATATGACTGATGGGGAGGGATGACCGCTCCCACATAATTTGGTCGTGGCAGCGGGCAGGACGTTCAATGCAGCGTTCGATTTTTTAACCTGCGCAGCGCGCGCAATCTTGTCGCAGCCGCTATCGTGTCGCCGGCCTATCCGCCTGAGAAACCGTAGATTTATCGTCGGCGCTCGACAGCGAGGGTTGCTCGATGGCGCGTACGCCGGGCTCCATGCGACGCCTCTCGGCATCTTCACGTTTTGTTGTACCGGACGCCGCCGCGACCGGCGTCGCGCTGTTGGCGGGAACAGCCATGACCGCGGCAAAAGCGTCGGCCTCGCCGTCGCCGAACAGATCATCGCGCCCGGGTGAACCGAGGTCGCGCGCCGTCTTCGCCAGCGTCATGCGCAACGCTTCCGGCTTCAGCGCGTAATTGCGGCTCGAGCAGCAGCGCGGCGACGCCGGAGACATAGGCCGCCGAGAACGAGGTTCCCGAGGTCATCTGGTACTTTCCATCAGGCGCCGGCAGGAAGATGTCGACGCCGGGCGCCGCCAGCGCGACGTAATTGCCGCGGTTGGACGCAGTGAACAGCTTGTCCTGCTGGTCGGTCGCGCTGACCGCGATCACGTTGGGATTGGCGGCGGGATAGAGCGGCGGAGATTTGGCGCCAGCGTTGCCGGCCGCCGCGATCAGCACGAGCCCGCGCGCGGCGGTCTCGGCGATGGCGCGTTCGATCACCGCGTCCTTGGGGCCCGCAAAGCTCATATTGACGATCTGCGCGCCGTGCTCGGCGGCGTAATTGAGCGAGCGCAGGATGACCCAGGACGAACTCTGGGCCCCGCCCGTGGTGCCGCCGAAGGCGCGGATGGCGATGATACGCGCCTCGGGCGCGCTGCCCATCAGCTTGGCATGCGCCACGATGGCGCCGGCGATGCCGGTGCCGTGGACATGCGGGCCCTCGGTGCTGCCCAGCGCATCGAAATTGTCGGCGACGGAATGGGCGAGCTCGGGATGTCCGGCGTCGATGCCGGAGTCGATCACAGCAACCGTCACGTTGGCGCCGTGCGCCAGGGTATGCGCCTGCGGCAGACGAAGCTTGGCCAGCGCATATTGCGCGGGGTCGCCTTCGATCGGCACGGACGATTTCTGGTCCTGGAGCACATAGCGGAAGTTCGGCTGGACCGAGCGCACGCTGCCGTCGGCGGCGAACTCGCGCCGCACCGTCTCGGAGGGCCGGCCGTCGGTGATGCGGAACAGGCCGATGGTGGCCCCGATCAACGGAAAATTCTCGGATGAGACGCGCATCAGGCCGTGACGGCGCGCCAGCTCGTCGGCCTCGGTCAGCGACAGCGCGCTGTCGATCTCGGCGACGAATTCGCCTGCGAAGGTCCGCAGGTTCACGGCAACCGGCGTGTTGTTGCGGCGGCCGTTGCCGGCGCTCTTCTTGCCGGACTTTCCAGTGCCGGCGCCATCTGCATCCGGCTGCGCCAGGCACTCGCCGGCGGCGTCTCGATAGGGCGCGGTGCAGGCGGGATAGAGGTTCGGCGAATAGCGCGCATAGGGCAGCACCGGCGTCGGGGCCATCCGCGCCGAGATCCGGGGCGTCGTGGCGGGGATCCTGGGCGGACCGCGGTCGACGGCCACCGCTCTGGCGGCCACAGCGGGACTGGCGCGTGCAGCGATGCTGGGAGAAATGGTCGGCGTGCGTGTAGGAACGCTGATCGTGGGCGTGCGCATGATCGCCTGCGCCTGCGCGACCTCGACGCCAAGACAGGCAGCAAGCAGCAGTCCGGCTCCGACCGACGAAGCATAGGCCCCGGATCTTGCCCCACTCTCGGACTTGCGCGTCATCGGTTCAGCGCCGCCCTACGGCGACGCGACGGCGAGGTTGACGAACTTCTCGCGCGACATCCTGCCAAGCAGCGAGGCAAGTTCGTCCTGGCTCATCGCCCTGTCGAACTGGAGACGGAACATGCCGCCCTTGGCATCGCCGATGATCGAAGCCTGGTAGCTGTCGAGCAGCGCGGTAATGTCGCCGACGCGCGCCTCGGGCGTGAAGCGCACCAGCGCGCGCGCCGGTGCAGCGGCAGCCCCGAGTTCGCGCGTGATCGACGAGCTGGTCGAGAGCGAGGCGGTCTGGAAGGTCGCGGTCTGGGTCTTCATCAGCACCGCGCCGATGATGCCGGCCTGCAGCAGCAGCGCGATGGCGCCGAGGCCAGCCGACCAGGCCAGCACGCGCGGCGACAGGCTCGCAAAGAAAGTCGAGATTCGCGCCGACAGCGGCAGCGACGTGATCGCCCGCGCCGGCTCGGCGTCGATCGCGGCGAACAGCTTCTGCATCGCGCGCGCCGACGGAGCCCCCAGGCTCTCGTTCAGATGGATGGTCTCTTCGTACTCGCCGCGGATCGCGGCATATTGCTTCGCAAGCGCCGGATCATTCGCCAGCGCTTCCTCGACGCGGCGGGCGTCGCGCGGGTTCAGCGTGCCGGCCGCGTGCCACGGCAGCAGCATCTCAATTTCACTGGGCTCTTGCTCCAGCATCTTCTTGCTCAATGCCATCATGGCCAGCCTCGCTCAACGCCGGCTGCCTTGAGCAGTTCGGCCAGTTTCTTGCGCGCATAGAAGAGGCGCGTCTTCACGGTGTTCTCCGGTATCCCGACGATTTCGGCCACCTCTTCCACGGATTTCTCGTGGTAGTAGACGAGATCGACGATTTCCCGATGGTCCGGCGAGAGGCCCGTCAGACACTCCCGCAACGCTTCACTCGTATCCTTTTTCTGCACCGCGACTTCAGGATCGTCGGACGAATCCTCGATCGCGTTGGCAGCTTCGTCGTCCAACCCAACGTCCTTCCTGCGCCTGAGCGCAGACAGGGCCTTGAATCGGGTAATTGCCAGCAGCCAGGTGGAAACGGCGGATCGGCCCTCGAACTTGCCGGCTTGACGCCAAACGTCGAGAAACACCTCGCTGATGAGGTCTTCCGCCGCCTGCTCGTCCCGCACGAGCCTCAGCCCGAAGCGATACACCCTGACATGATGCCGCCCGTACAGCACCTGCATGGCGAGCCGGTCACCTTGAGCGATCCTGGCGATGAGGACCTCGTCCGAAGCCGCCTGTGTCACGCTCAATGCCCGTCTCGCAAAGTTGGTCGGGTCGGCGCAGCGGACGGTTCGACCAGAGGTGCAAAATTGTTCACCCTACCGCGTTCATACGGGGTCCTGTGTGATCTACCCCACATACGCGCGTTTTTCTCGCTCCACGCGCGGTGGTTGGCGGTCTGGATACAAATCGGTAACATAATACTGCAGTACTTTCCTGCGGAGTGCCCGCCGGGCACGAGCGGAGCGACCAAGTTCGGTTCCATAGCAGCCTTGCACGACATATGTCTCTCGTAGCCCTGCTTTGGCTCGACCGCATCGCAAACGATGCCTAATCGCCAGCAAAATTCCCTTCGCCGCCCGGTGGCATCCTGTCCTGCGCTGCACGGTTCGGATTCGATTTCCAAGGATACCAAACCTAAAGGCTTGCCGCGTAGATTTTCGGGCTGACATCCACCACCGGCGAGACCATGAGCACGGCCGCGACGTCCCTTCCGGAGAGGAATGCCGCCGAGGCCGCGGATCTCGAGCTCGCGCCCGCGGTGGCCGCGCCCGAGGTGCGGGCACGCCGGGCACGGCAGCGCCGCCAGATGTATGTCGGCCAGGTCGCGAGCTACTCGCTCGGCGCCTTCGTCCTGCTGCTCTACGGCTTCGACGGCGTCGTTGCGATGCACGTGCCGTCGCTGTTCTGGGTCGGCGGCCTCTCGATCATCGGCATCTTCGTCGTGATGTCGGAGGCCGGCGTCGGCGACAGGTCGACCGACCACTATCTCACGGTGTTCCAGATCTCGGCGCACATGGCGCTGCAGTTCGTCTTCCTGGTGTCGGAGCCTACGATCGGCATCTCTTTCATCAGCGTTCTGTTCCTGATCTTCGCGTTCGGCACGCTGCGGATGACCTCCGCTCAGGCCGTGCTCACCTGGGCATTCGCGGCCACCGGTCTCGCCGCCGTCTTCCTCGCCTCCGACCTGCCCATCGGCATGCCCGTAGCGACGAGGCTGCAGCGGACCGCCTCGATGCTGTGCTTCGTGCTGGTAATCGGCCAATGCGCCTTCCTCGGCCTGTTCGGCGCCACGCTGCGCAAGATCCTGTACCGGCGCAGCATCGAGCTGAAGGCCGCCTACAAACGCATCGAGGAGCTTGCCGAGCTCGACGAGCTCACCGGCTCCTACAACCGCGGCTGCATCATGCGTCTCCTCGACGCAGGGATCGAAAAATCGCGGCGGGACGCCACACCCTGTGCGATCGCGCTGATCGACCTCGACTGGTTCAAGCGCATCAACGACGCCCATGGCCACCCTACCGGCGACGAAGTGCTGCGCACCTTTGCAATCACCATCTTCGCCAACATCCGCCCGACCGACAGCTTTGGCCGCTACGGCGGCGAGGAATTCCTGCTGCTGCTGCCGGACACCACGCGCGACGCTGCACAACGCATCCTCGAACGGCTCCGCGGGATCGTCGCCGATCTCGACTGGAGCGCATTTTCTCCGAGCATGCACGTCACCATTTCCGCCGGCGTCGCCACGCTACGCGACAATGATACTGCCGACACGTTTCTCGCGCGCGTCGACAGCGCGCTCTATTCCGCCAAGGCGCAAGGGCGCAACCGAATTGCAACGAGCTGACCTATTCATTTTCTCCCGGCGCGTCAGAAGCCGCTGCCGGACCGAACGCTCCAGGACAGGGCCATGAGATCGAAATCCGCCAAACCATCCGGAAACCTGCTGGAGGAATTGCAGGAAGCGCTCTCGCACGGCACCGTCGCGCGCCGGGTCGAGACGTTGCGCCGCGTCACCGATCTCTTCATTGGCAACGCGGTAGACTATTCCGACGAGCACACCGGCGTGTTCGACGACGTATTTCACTGCCTGGTCGAGCAGATCGAGACGTCGGCCAGAGCGCTGCTCGCCGACCGTCTCGCGCCGATCGCAGCAGCGCCGCCGAGAATCATCCGCACGCTCGCGCTCGACGAGATCATCGAGGTCGCCGGCCCCGTGCTGTCGACATCGGAACGGCTGGACGAGACGACCCTGATGGAGATCGCGCGCACCCGCGGCCAGGCGCATCTCAAGGCGATCTCGCTGCGGCGAGTGCTGTCGGAAGCGCTGACCGACGTGCTGGTGACCCGCGGCAACGAAGACGTGGTGCAATCGACGGTCAGCAACCCGGGCGCACAACTCTCCGAGGGAAGTCTCACCGATCTCGTCACACGCGCTGAACGCGACGACGACCTCGCCGCCTGCATCGGCCTGCGGCCCGACTTGCCGCGCCATCATTACCTGAAACTGGTTGCGAAGGCCTCCTTGAGCGTGCGCAGGAAGCTGGAGGCCGCGCATCCGGAGCTCGCTGACGAAATATCGAGCGCGGTCCAGCAGGCAGCCCAGCGCGCCCGCGCCGCCGCCATGACCCGGCAAACCGAGATGGCGCGCGCGCTGGTGAGGTCGCTGCACGAAGACGGCCGTCTCGACGAATTGCAGGTCACGACATTTGCCGAGCAGGGCAAGTTCGACGAGACCAATGCGGGGCTCGCGGCGCTCGCAGGCGTCGCGGTCGAGACCGCGGAGAACATGATGATCCAGAGCCGCACCGAGGGCGTGATGATTCTGGCCAAGGTCGCCGGTATGCAATGGTCGAGCGTGCGCGCAATCGTCGCCATGCGCGAGAAGCTCTCCGGCGGCTCGCAGACCGACATGCTGAAGCTGCGCGATACCTACGCGGCCCTGCGCGCATCGACCGCGCAGCAGGTGCTGCGTTTCCACCGCATGCAGAGCACGACGCCGGCGGCCTGAGCCGGCGGCACCGCTCGGGGGATCAAACGTCGGGCATATGATGCAGCAGCTTGTCGAGCGTGATCGGATAGTCGCGGACCCGTATGCCGGTCGCGTTGTAGATCGCGTTGGCCAACGCCGCTGCGACACCGCATAACCCGAGTTCGCCGATCCCCTTCGCCTTCATCGGCGACGACATCGGGTCTGTTTCGTCCAGGAAGATCGTGTCCTGGTGCGGAATGTCGGCGTGAACCGGGACTTCGTAGCCGGCCAGATCATGGTTGACGAAGAAGCCGGCGCGCTTGTCCACCGCGAGCTCTTCCATGAGCGCTGCGCCGACGCCCATCGTCATGGCGCCGATCACCTGGCTGCGCGCCGTCTTCGGATTGAGGACCCGGCCTGCGGCACAGACGGCGAGCATCCGGCGTACGCGGATCTCGGCCGTCGCAACGTCGACACCGACCTCGACGAAATGTGCGCCGAACGTCGATTGCTGATGCGTCTTGGCGAGATCGCCGTACTCGATCGAATCCTCAGCGGTGAGCTCACTCTCCGATGCCGCCTGTCCCAGCGGAACGCTTCGATTGCCCGACGACACCCGCCCTTCTGAAAAAACAACATCAGCCGAGTTGAAGCCGAGCTTTTGCGCCACCGCTTCGCGCAGCTTGACGCAGGCGGCATAGACGCCCGAGGTCGAGTTGTTGGCACCGAACTGCCCGCCCGAGCCGGCGGAGACCGGGAAGCTGGAATCGCCGAGGCGCACGACGACCTTCTCGAGCGGCACCCCCATCATCTCCGCCGCAGTCTGCGCGATGATGGTGTAGCTGCCCGTTCCGATATCGGTCATGTCGGTTTCGACGGTCACGGTCCCGCTGCTGTCGAGACGGACGCGCGCGCCCGACTTCATCAGGAGATTGTTGCGGAACGCAGCCGCCATACCCATGCCCACCAGCCAGCGCCCGTCACGCTGCCTGCCTGGCTCGGCATTTCGCTTGCTCCAGCCGAAGCGCTCCGCGCCGATCCGCATGCATTCGACGAGTTGGCGCTGCGAGAATGGACGGTTGGGATGTTCGGGATCGACCTGAGTATCGTTGCGTGCGCGGAATTCGACGGGATCGAGCTTCAACCGCTCCGCCATCTCGTCCATGGCGATCTCCAGCGCCATCATGCCGGGGGCCTCACCGGGCGCGCGCATGGCATTGCCCTCGGGCAGATCCAGCATCGCCAGGCGCAGCGCCGTCATGCGGTTCGCGCCGGCATAGAGCAGACGGGTCTGCTGGACCGCCGTCTCCGGCCTGCCCTCCGGCAAATTGCCCGACCAGCTCTCGTGTCCGATCGCGGTGATCTTGCCGTCCCGCGTCGCGCCGATCTGGATGCGCTGGATCGTCGCCGGGCGATGCGTCGTGTTGTTAAACATCAGGGGACGCTGCATCGCGATCTTGACCGGCCGGTTGGCCGCACGTGCGCCCAGCGCTGCGAGGACCGCGTCAGACCGGAGAAAGAGCTTCCCGCCGAAGCCTCCTCCGATAAAGGGCGAAATCAGCCGAACGTTCTCCTTCGGCAAACCCAGCGTCTTCGCGACGTCGCCGGTCGTCCAGGCGATCATCTGGTTGGATGTCCAGAGCGTGAGCTTGTCGCCATCCCAGGCCGCCATCGACGCATGCGGTTCCATCATGGCATGGGCTTGATCCGGCGTGGTGTAGGTCGCATCGAGTTGCACCGGTGCGGCGGCGTAGGTGCCGGAAAAATCTCCGACGTTCGTATCCGGTTGCTCGTCGCCATCGCCGGGAGGCTTTGCGGCGCCGTCCCGTCCGGCCGACAGATCGAACGAGCCCTTCGCCGCGATGTAATCGACCCGGACGAGCTGAGCCGCCGCACGGGCCTGTTCGAAGGTTTCGGCGACAACGACAGCGACGGCCTGGTGATAGTGATCAATTTCGGGGCCGCCGAGCAACTTCGCCGTGTTGTATTTGCCCTTGCCGAGCTTGCCGGCGTTCTCGGCCGTAACGATCGCGATGACGCCCGGCCCGGCCTTGGCGCGGGACAGATCGATCGATGCAATCCGGCCCTTGGCGATGGCCGAGCCGACAATGTAGCCATAGGCCGGACGTGCGGTGGCGTCGTGCCATTCGTAGGCGTAGGTCGCCCTGCCGGTCGCCTTGAGAGGACCATCGACCCGGCTTGTCGCATGCCCGATGATCTTGAGCTGGTCGATCGGATTGGTCGTTGCAGGCGTATCGAACTTCATGGCTCAACCCTTCGCTTCGGTGAGCACGGCGGCGAGCGTACGCTCGACCAATGCCAGCTTGAATGAATTGTCCCGGGTCGGCCTCGCACCATCGAGCAGACGCGTGGCGACGGCCTTGGCACCGCGTGGCATCTCGACCTCCGCCGCCTCGACCCGCCACGGCTTATGGGCGACGCCTCCGACGGCGACCCTTCCCGTCCCGTCCCGCTGGACGATCGCTCCGACCGAGACCAGCGCGAACGCATAGGATGCGCGATCACGCACCTTCCGGTAGATGTGCGTTCCGCCGACGGGCTTCGGCAGCGTCACGGACGTGATCAACTCGCCGGCCGCAAGCGTCGTCTCGATATGCGGCGTGTTCCCCGGCAGGCGGTGGAATTCGGCGATCGGGATATCCCGCGTCGTGCCATCAGGGCCAACCGTCTGGACGGTCGCATCGAGCGCGCGCATCGCGATCGCCATGTCGCTCGGATGGGTTGCGATGCAGGCGTCGCTGGAGCCGATCACCGCATGCTGGCGGGTCACGCCGCCGATGGCCGCGCAACCGCTGCCGGGGCTGCGTTTGTTGCACGGCTGATTGGTATCGTAGAAGTAAGGACAACGCGTCCGCTGCAGCAGATTGCCGGCCGTGGTCGCCTTGTTGCGCAACTGCCCGGACGCGCCGGCAAGCAGCGCGCGCGACAGCAGGCTATAGTCACGCCGGATCCGCTCGTCGGCCGCAAGGGCCGTGTTGCGAACCAGCGCGCCGATGCGCAGGCCACCTTCCGGTGTCGGTTCGATCTTGTCGAAGGCCAGTCCGTTGACATCGATCAGATGCGCCGGCGTCTCGATTTCCAGCTTCATCAGGTCGAGCAGATTGGTGCCGCCGGCGATGAATTTTGCATTCGTGTTCCGGACGGACGCAGAAGCCGCCGCCGCAGGCGAGTGCGCCTTCTCATAGGTGAAAGACTTCATGCGGGCCTCCCGGCGACCTCGGTGATGGCCTCGGCGATGTTGGAATAGGCGCCGCAACGGCAGATGTTGCCGCTCATGCGCTCGCGCAGCTCGGCGTTCGTCAGTTCGGGAGCGACATTCAGATCGCCCGTGACGTGGCTGGGAACGCCGGCCTTGATCTCGTCGAGCACGGCAACGGCCGAACAGATTTGTCCCGGCGTGCAATAGCCGCACTGAAAACCGTCATGCTTGACGAAGGCAGCCTGCATCGGATGCATGCGTTCCGGCGTGCCGAGCCCCTCGATCGTGGTGACGCTGTCGCCCTCATGCATCACCGCGAGCGTCAGGCACGAATTGATGCGCTGGCCGCCGACAATGACGGTGCATGCGCCGCACTGTCCGTGATCGCAGCCCTTCTTGGTGCCGGTGAGATGGAGATGCTCGCGCAACACGTCCAGCAATGTGGTCCGGGTGTCCAGCTTCAGAGCACGGACCTCGCCATTGACGTTGAAGGACACCGTCGCCATGGCGGGCCCCTCCGTCGCAGTTGCAGCCGTCAGAGGCGCCGCGGCAGAATTCTGAGACTCGGCGGCGCGTGACGCGGCGCCGAGCGCAACCGACGTGGCGGTTCCAATCAAAAGGTTCCGCCGCGACATTTCAAATGCGCCTGGTATTCGCATGGTTGGGCATATCCCTCACGACAGCAGCGTCCATCGACGCTCTGGATAGAAGGATAGAAGTCGTCCAACCGAAGTTAGTTTCTCGCCGCAAGCTGGATCAGCCATTCACAATGGCATGAGCCTGTGAGAGTCGCTCGTAAATGCAGGAGCGATGATTGCCCGGCAGATCGCGGATGTATGGCGCGGCGTCAATTTGACGCGGAACACCGTCAGTAGCGCAGAACCCTCGAGCCCACGAGCGCGCCGATCGCGGTCACGAGCGCGGTCGCAAGCGTGTACCAGGTCGCCACGAACAACGGCGAGTCGTCGGTGCAATGCGAGGCGTAGAGCGTCGCGGCAAGGCCGGCCGACACCAGGCCGGCGAGTGCACCGGCGAGCGCGGGGCGCGACGGTGCGCCGTGGCGCAGGCCGAACAGCGCGCCGGCAAGCAGCGGCAACGACATCGCCGGGATCGCGAGCAGGCACACCCTGGAGTTCTTGCCCATCAGCCGCATCGTCATCGGCATCGCCGGCGCCATCATCGTCTCGCCGCCGATCGCGACCGCAAGCAGGCCGACGGGTAGCAACAGCAGCCAGCCCCAACCGCGCATCAAGGCTTCCGGGCGCGACAGATGCAGGCTGACGATGATCGCGGGGATCGCGAGCGACAGCGTGACGGCGAACTTCATGTCGAAGAACGGATTGTGCATCGCGCTCATTACGTCGGGGCGCACGCCGAGGAAGGTCGCGAAGATCAGGATCGACAAGGGCGCGGCCACCAGCAGCGCCATGGTCAGCATGGCGCCCACGCGCGGTGCGCGATGGGCGTTGTCGGCCGCGAGGCTGCGAATGAGTTGATCGGTATCCATGCTAGTGGTCCCGCAGTTTGGCGGTCAGCGCCGCAAGTCCGCGGTGCAGCGCGACGCGCACCGCACCTTCGCTCATCGAAAACTTCGCAGCCGTGTCCTTGATCGAAGCAGCCTCCACCGCGATCGACTGCAACACGTCGCGCTGGCGCTGCGGCAGCGTGCCGAGCTGCGCTGCGACCTCGGCCGCCGAGGCCGTCTCCTCGGGCATCTCGCCCGGCAGCGTCTCGGAGAAATCGTCGATGTCGACGAAGATCCGCCTGCCCCGCCGCCTGAGCGTATCGATCAGCTTGTTGCGGCCGATCGCGAACAGCCACGGGGCGAAGGGGGCTTCGCTGTCCCAGGTGTGTCGCTTCAGATGCACCGCCAACAGAATCTCCTGCACGATATCCTCGGCCTGGTCGGGAGGCTGCCCGGCCCGCGCCAGGCCCCGCCTCGCGGCAGCGCGCAGCACCGGCGTGACCGCCTTCAACAGGCGATGATAGGCCGCATCATCGCCTGCCATGGCCGACCGCATCAGGTCGGTCCACTCGTCCTCACGTCCGCGCACGCGCGCCCCTTACCTTGCAATTCGGCCGCTTGTTCAATTTGTTACGCTGGCGCCCGCATTATCACGAATTCGTGATTAACGCGCGGCACCTGCGTTCCGAGGCGGCCGCAATAACCCGCGACGGCTCATAACATCGATCGGCCTCGTCTGCACCCGGCGGCCGACCGCTCGAGGCTGACTGCCCCGTTTTCGCCAAGTGTAGCCCGAAGATTCCCATTTTTCGCCGCGCTGTCGTCATGCACCGAGGTCTCTGTTCGCTCCCGGGATGGCGTAATCGGGGAGATCGTCGACATGTTGAAAGCCAGCAGGCGTGCGGCATTGCTTCTTTTGGCCGCTGTATTCGTGCTGTTCGGGGCCGCCGCACAGGCTGCGCCGGCTTCGGCCACAGGCTCCAAAACGGACGGTGCGAGCAAATCGGCCGACGTCGCCAAATCCGGCAAGCAGCGGCGCTCCTATGCGCACCGCCGCAGCGGGAGCAAGACGGCTGCGAAATCCTCCGACGACAAGGCCGACAGGAAGGACGCCGAGACCAAGCCCAACGACAAGACTGAGGCCGAAAACAAGGCGAGTAACGACGTGCCGGCGTCCAGCCAGATATCGCCGGACGTCGCCAACGCCAATGCACAGCTCGCCGCCGTCGACTCGCCGACCGCAGCCGCGGCCTCCGCGCTGACCGGCCGAGCCAACGACAATCTGCAGGCGGCAGCCGATAATACCTCCGCCCCCAATGCCGAAACCCAGGTGGTGGCCCCCGATCAGCTCAACGACATCGACCGCGCCCTGCAAGAGGACACCCCGCCGCCGCAGAAGGCGGTGATTGCCGCAACCGACGCGCAGCCGCGGCCCGCCCCGGTCATGGCCAGCAGCCAGAGTTCGGCCTGGGACCAGAGTTCGCTGATCGGCAAGATCTTCATCGGCGTGGGCACGCTGCTGACGCTGGCCTCCGCCGCGCGCATGTTCATGGCCTAGTTTCTGGCCTAGTTTCTGGCCTAGTTCTTGACCTAGTTCTTGGCCTGATTCCGGAACGCGCAGCTCGTCCCGCGTTCCGGCGGCTGTTGGCCCCTTGAAGCCCACCGCGCCAGCGGGCACATTGCCCGCTCAATCAAAAGCGTGGGTGGAGCATGAGCACGTTCGAACATATCATCGTCGAAAGCATCGGTGCGGTCGGCATCATCAAGCTGAACCGGCCGAAGATGCTCAACGCGCTCTCCTTTGGCGTCTTCCGCGAGATTGCGGCGGCCGTCGACGATCTCGAGGGCGATGACGCGATCGGCTGCATCGTCGTGACCGGCAGCGAGAAGGCCTTCGCCGCCGGCGCCGACATCAAGGAGATGCAGCCGAAGGGCTTCATCGACATGTTCTCGGAGGATTTCGCCGCGATCGGCGGCGATCGCGTCGCGCGCTGCCGCAAGCCGACCATCGCCGCGGTCGCGGGCTACGCGCTCGGCGGCGGCTGCGAGCTCGCCATGATGTGCGACTTCATCATCGCCGCCGACACCGCCAAGTTCGGCCAGCCCGAGATCACGCTCGGCACCATTCCCGGCATCGGCGGCACCCAGCGCCTGACCCGCGCGATCGGCAAGGCCAAGGCGATGGACCTCTGCCTCACCGGCCGCATGATGGATGCGGCAGAAGCCGAGCGCAGCGGCCTCGTCAGCCGCCTTGTGCCTGCTGACAAGCTCATGGACGAAGTCATGGCCGCCGCGGAGAAGATCGCGTCGATGTCGCGGCCCGCGGTCGCGATGGCCAAGGAGGCGGTGAACCGCGCCTTCGAGACCACGCTCGCCGAGGGCATGAGCGTCGAGCGCAACCTGTTCCACGCGACCTTTGCGCTGGAAGACCGCTCCGAGGGCATGGCCGCCTTCATCGAGAAGCGCAAGCCGGTGAACAAGAACCGGTAATACCGCTGAGAGGTCAGGCTGGTGTAAGGCTCCGGCGTCTCCCGCAAAAATGTTGTGACGCGCCTGCAACAAGCACGGAATAGATGGGGGTTTCCCCGCGGCAGTTTGCCTGCGGGACCTCGGCTGGTTAAACAGCTAAGAGGCCACCGTCGGCGGGGGCGGACAGCCGGGGTTTTGCGGGATTACATGATTGGGCGTGCCGCCAGAGCTGGTCGCGTGATGACGCGGCGTCAATCGGGCGTGAGTCCTGTGCTTGCGACATGGACCGCGCTGGCGCTCTGTTGCGCCCTGCCCGCGGCTGCACGGGCGGAAGCCCTGCCGGAGGCGCTCGCCAAGGCCTACCAGACCAATCCGCAGCTCAATGCCGAACGCGCGCGGCAGCGCGCCACGGATGAGAACGTGCCGCAGGCGCTCGCCGGCTACCGACCGCAGATCGTGGCGAGCCTCAGCGCCGGCCTGCAATCGGTTCGCAATCTGCTGCCCGACAACACCATCCAGACCGCGAACTTGAAGCCGTGGGTGATCGGCGTCACCGTGACGCAGACCCTGTTCAACGGCTTCCGTACCGCCAACAACGTGCGCGCCGCGGAGCTCCAGGTGCAGTCCGGCCGCGAGGCGCTGCGCAATGTCGGCCAGGGCGTGCTGCTCGATGCGGTCACCGCCTACACCAACGTGCTGGCCAACCAGTCGCTGGTCGAAGCGCAACGCTCCAACGTCGCATTCCTGCGCGAGACGCTCTCGGTGACCCAGCGCCGCCTCAACGCCGGCGATGTCACGCCGACTGACAGCGCGCAGGCCGAGGCCCGTCTCAACCGTGGCCTCTCCGATCTCAATGCTGCGGAAGTGGCGCTCGCGGTGAGCCAGGCGATCTACGCTCAGGTCATCGGCAACGCGCCGTCGCAGCTTCGGGCCGCCGAAGTCGTCGATCGCTATCTGCCGAAGAGCCGCGAGGACGCGCTGACCATGGCGATCCGCCAGCACCCGGCGGTGATGGCGGCGGGCTTCGACGTCGATGTCGCCTCGACCAACATCCGCCTCGCCGAGGGCACACTGCTGCCGAGCGCGACCATTCAGGGCAGCGCCAGCAAAAGCCGCAACAACGATCCGACGCTCGGCACCTTTGCCGAGGACCAGGCCTCGGTCGTCGCCAATGTCACCGTGCCGATCTACGACGGCGGCCAGGCCGCCGCGCAGACCCGGCAGGCCAAGGAAATCACGGCGCAGAGCCGGCTCGTGCTCGACCAGGTGCGCAACCAGGCGCGCACGGCCGCGACCAGCGCGTGGGTTGCCAATGAAGGCGCCAAGATCGCGGTCTCGGCCTCGGAGTCCGAGGTGAAGGCCGCGACCGTCGCGCTGCAGGGCGTGCAGCGCGAGGCCGCCGGCGGCCAGCGCACCACGGTCGACGTGCTGAACTCGCAGGCCGATCTGATCCAGGCCAAGGCCCGCCTGATCAGCGCACTGCGCGACCGCGTCATCGCCTCCTACTCGCTGCTCAGCGCGGTTGGCCATCTCGACGTCAAGACCCTGAGCCTGAACACGCCGGACTACCTGCCCGAGGTGCACTACCAGCAGGTCCGCGATGCCTGGCACGGCCTGCGCACGCCGTCGGGGCAGTGATATCCTGACGTAGCGCTCAGGCGCACAACACAATTCGCTCCCTCGCCGCCGGAGATCCCATGGCCAGCTACGCCCAAAAGCGCGCATCACAGCCCGCGACGCCGATCAACTTCGATGTCCCGGCGCATGCCTGCGATTGCCACACGCACATTCACGGCGATGTCGAAAAGTTTCCGTTCTTTGCTGGACGCGTCTACACGCCGGGGCCGGCTTCGCCGGAAGAAATGGCCGCCCTGCACAAGGCACTGCATATCGAGCGCGTCGTGATCGTGACGCCGAGCGTCTATGGCACCGACAACTCCACCACTTCGTTCGGCATCAAGGCGCGCGGCGCGACTGCGCGCGGGGTCGCTGTGATCGACGACAACACGACGGAGGCGCAGCTCGATGCGATGCAGGCCGACGGCTTCCGCGGCATCCGTATCAATCTTGCGACCGACGGCATCAACAATCCCGATGTCGGACGCGCTCGCTTCACCGCCGCGGTCGAACGCATGAAGGCGCGGGGCTGGCACGTGCAGCTCTACGCCACGCTGCCGATGATCTCGGCGATCAAGGATCTGGTGCTGGCTTCGCCAGTGCCTGCCGTGTTCGATCACTTTGGAGGTGTCGAGGCATCACTCGGACTGGAGCAACCGGGCTTCGCCGATCTCGTCGCGCTGGTGAAGTCCGGCAAGGCCTATGTGAAGATCTCCGGCGCCTACCGCTCGTCGAAGCTCGCACCGGATTACCAGGACATGGTGCCTTATGCGCATGCGCTGATCGCGGCCAACGCCGACCGCATCGTCTGGGGCACCGACTGGCCACATCCGGACTCCGTTCCGGTACCCGGGCGCAAGCCCACCGATCTCGCGCCATTCTATCCGATCGACGACGGACGCCTGCTCAACCAGCTTCCGGTGTGGGCGCCGAATGCGGACGTGCGCAAGAAGATCCTGGTCGACAATCCCGCACGACTCTACGGGTTCTGAGTCGCGACACGCGCAATTAGGTTCAACGGCACGCGATGTAATTCCAATTCGAGTCATGGAACTGTTGTCGCGAGAGCACAACGACATCTGACTCACACGAACGTGTTTGAGTTTCCTTTCGCTCTTCACCCTTTCGGTTGAGGCGAGGATTCCGTTTCATCGGTACGCACGCACAGATTTCATTTGTTCGTGCGGAACCATGCCTTTATCGCATTATCTCGCCGCGCTTTTCTCCGGTATTGGAATTGGCTTCACTGTCGCCGCTCCGATCGGGCCAATGGGCATGTTGTGCATCCAGCGCACATTGGCATCGGGCATGGCCACCGGCCTCGCAACCGGCTTCGGTGCGGCCACCGTGCATCTTGCCTACAGCGCCTTCGCGGTCCTGGGCCTCGGCGCGCTGGCACAGCCCTGGGTCGAGGCCAATGCGGTTGGCTTCGGTATCGTTTCTGCACTCACCCTGCTGTGGTTCGCGATCCGGACGCATCGCGGTTCCGTCACGCTTCAGGAGACGGGTGAATTCGACAAGGTGCGTCTGGCGCGCGCCTATCTCAGCGCCATCGCGCTCGGGTTCACCAATCCGCTCACGGTGATCCTGTTTCTGGCCGCGCTGAACGCGTTCTCCACGCAATCCGCAGCAGCGCCGCTGATCGCGGGCGTATTCGTCGGCTCCGCGGTGTGGTGGACGATGCTCAGCACGACGGTGGCAACCGCGCGGTCACGGCTGACGCCGCAGATGCTGTCACTGAGCCGCCGGTTCGCCAGCCTGATTCTGCTCGGGCTCGGCACCACGATGCTGATACAGAATCGCGCAGCGGATGTTGTGACGGGCGGCGGTCAGCGCGCGCGGCGGGAGAAGAAGGAGATCAGGACCGGCAGGGTCACAAGGATCACGATCGGGGCCAGCATCATGCCGGTGACGACGACGACCGCGAGCGGCTTCTGCACCTGCGAGCCGATGCCTTCCGACAAGGCCGCGGGCAGCAGGCCGATGCCTGCGACGACGCAGGTCATCAGCACGGGCCGGAGCTGCAATTCGCCGGTCCGTATCACCGCACTCATGCGGTCCATGCCCTCTTCAATGAGCTGGTTGTACTGTGACAGGATGATGATGCCGTCCATCACGGCGATCCCGAACAGCGCGATGAAGCCGATCGCGGCCGACACGCTGAACGCGGTGCCCGTGATCAACAGTCCGAGCACACCGCCGAAGATCGCCATCGGGATCACGCTCATCGCGAGCAGCGTATCGACCATCGAGCCGAAGTTGAACCAGAGCAGCACGCCGATCAGCGCCAGCGAAATCGGCACCACGATCGACAGCCGCCGGATCGCGTCCTGGAGATTGCCGAATTCTCCGACCCATTCCATATGCGAGCCCGGCGGCAACTGCACCTGCTCGGCGATCTTGTCCTGGGCCTCGCGGATCGCGCTGCCGAGGTCGCGCTCGCGCACCGAGAACTTGATCGGCAGGTAGCGCTCCTGCTGCTCGCGATAGATGTAGGCCGCGCCCGACACGAGGCTGATGGTGGCGACCTCGCTCAGCGGGATCTGCGTGACGGTGCCGTTCGGGCCCGGCGCACCGATCCGCAGATTCTGGATCGCCTCGGCGCTCCGGCGGTATTCCGGCGCGAGGCGGACGATGATCGGGAAGTGACGGTCGCTTCCCGGCTCGTAGAGATCGCCCGCAGTATCGCCGCCGATCGCGACCTTGATCGTGGCGTTGATGTCGCCGGGTGCGAGCCCATAGCGCGCGGCCTTGGCACGATCGATGTCGATCTGGACGGTCGGCTGGCCGAGCGAGGTGAACACCGCCAGATCGGTCACGCCTTGCACCGTCGACAGCACCTGCTTGATCTTGTTGGCGGTGTCCGTGAGGGCCTGGAGATCGCTGCCGAACAGCTTGATCGAGTTCTCGCCCTTCACGCCCGACACGGCTTCGGAGACGTTGTCCTGCAGATATTGCGAGAAGTTGAACTCGACGCCGGGGAAGCGGTCGTCGAGCTGCTTGAGCAACTGCGCGGTCAACTCTTCCTTGTCGCGGGTGCCGGGCCACTGGCTGACGGGTTTCAACGGTGCAAAGAACTCGGCGTTGAAGAAGCCGGCGGCGTCGGTGCCGTCGTCGGGGCGTCCGTGCTGCGACACCACGGATTCGACCTCGGGCCGCGCACGAATCACCTTGCGCATCTCGTTGACGTAGGAGTTGCCTTCCTGGAGCGAGATGGTCGGCGGCAGCGTGGCGCGGATCCAGAGATTGCCTTCTTCCAGCTTCGGCAGGAATTCGAGACCGAGCAGCCGGCTGAGCGCCACCGTCATCAGCACGAGGCCGACCGCTCCGCCGAGCACGATGTTGCGATTAGCGACGGCCCAACGCAGCAAAGGCGAGTACAGCCGGTGCAGGATCAGCATGATCCTGGTCTCGGTTTCCTCGACATGCGCGGGCAGGATGATCGCGGACAGTGCCGGCGTCACCGTGAACGTCGCAAGCAGGCCGCCGGCGAGCGCGTAGGCATAGGTGCGCGCCATCGGTCCGAAGATGTTGCCCTCGACGCCGGACAGCGTGAACAACGGCAGGAACGCCGCGATGATGATCGCCGCCGCAAAGAAGATCGAGCGCGAGACGTCGGCCGCGGCGCTGAGGATCGCATGGCTCTTCATCCCGAACAGCGTCTCGTGCGACATGTGCTCGGCGTCAGACATCGGTGTCGTCTGCGTCAGGCGCCGGAAGATCGCCTCCACCATGATGACGGTGGCGTCGACGATCAGGCCGAAATCGATGGCGCCGACCGACAGCAGGTTTGCCGACTCTCCGCGCAGCACGAGGATGATCACGGCGAAGAACAGCGCGAACGGAATGGTGGCGCCGACGATCAGCGCGCTACGGAGATCGCCGAGGAAGATCCACTGCAACAGCACGATCAGCAAGATGCCAACCACCATGTTGTGCAACACGGTGTGGGTGGTGAGTGCGATCAGGTCCCCGCGGTCGTAGATGCGCTCGATGTGCACGCCGGGCGGCAGGATGCTGGAGTCGTTGATGGTCTGAACGAGCTGGTGGACGCGCTTGATGGTCGGCGAACTCTGCTCGCCGCGGCGCATCAGGACGATGCCCTGCACGATGTCGTCGGACTCGTCGAGGCCGGCAATGCCGAGACGGGGTTTCTGGCCGACAGTGACGGTGGCGACGTCCTTGACCAGCACCGGGTTGCCGCCTGTCTGCGAGACCATCGTATTGGCGATATCGTCGATCGAACGGATCAGGCCGACGCCGCGCACCACGGCGGATTGCTGGCCGATGTTGACCGTGTTGCCGCCGACATTGACGTTCGCATTGCCGACCGCCTGGAGCACTTGCGGCAGTGTCAGGCCATTGGCGACGAGCTTGTTGAAATCGACCTGGATCTCGTAGGTCTTGCTCTTGCCGCCCCAGCCGGTGACGTCGATTACGCCAGGCACGGCACGGAAACGGCGCTGCAGGATCCAGTCCTGGATGGTCTTGAGATCGAGCACGCTGTAATTGGGCGGACCGACGAGGCGATAGCGGAAGATTTCGCCGATCGGGCTGAGCGGCGAGATCTGCGGCTGCACGTTGCCCGGCAACGGCGCGAGCTGCGCCAGGCGGTTCAACACCTGCTGCAACGCCTCGTCATAGGTGTAGGCGAAGGAGAACTGGATTTTGACGTCGGACAGACCATAGAGCGAGATGGTGCGGATGGTCGTGATGTTCTTCAGACCCGCGACCTGGGTCTCGATCGGGATCGTGATGTAACGCTCGATCTCTTCGGCCGAGAGGCCCGGGCTTTGCGTCACGATGTCGACCATCGGCGGGGTCGGATCGGGATAGGCCTCGATGTTGAGCTGGTTGAAGGCGATCAGGCCGCCGATGAGCACGGCGACGAACATACCCACCATCAGGAAGCGCCGGTTGACGGCAAGGGCGACGAGACGATCCATTCAGGTCTTCGCAGTCTTCAGTTTCTTGGGTCGTCGATCAGCTACCGGACGCCGCGCGGTCGATGAAGAGGCTGCCCTTGACGACGATTTGCTCGCCGGGTTTCAGGTTGTTGGTGACTTCGACGAGATTGCCGTTGATGAGGCCAATCTTGATCTGGCGCAGCTCGACCGACTTGTCCTCGCGCGCAACCCAGATCCGGACATGGTCGCCCTCGTAGATCAGCGCCTGCTTCGGCACCGCGGGCGCGGCACGGTCGCCAGCCGAATAGATCGTGACGTTGGCGAACATTTCCGGCTTGAGCAGTCCGTCCTTGTTGTCGATGGTGGCGCGAACCAGGAGGCGACGCGTGCTGGGGTCGATCGCGGCGGCGACATAGTTGATTTTCGCGGTGAGTGGACGGCCCGGCAGCGCCATCACGTTGACGCTGATGTCCTGTCCGATGCACACCGCGGCCGCATCGCTCTCGCGCACGAAGGCGGTGAGCCAGACCGTGGAGAGATCACCGATCACGAAGACCGGATCGCTGGCGCCGGAATTGACGTACTGGCCCGGACCGATCTTGCGCTGCACGACCGTGCCGGAGATCGGCGAGTAGATCGTGACCTCCGGATTGATCGCGCCCTTGTCCTGAAACGCCTTGATGGTCTCGTCGGTGAAGCCGAGGATGCGCAGCTTGTTGCGCGCGGCTTCCAGCGCCGTCCCCGAGGAGCGCACATCGTTCTGTGCCTGGACCTGGGTCGCTTCCGCCTGCTGATAGTCCTTCAACGGAATGGCATGACCCTCATAGAGGTCCTTGGCGCGCTTGAACTGGATGTCGGCGAGATCGACCGCCGACTTCGCCTTGTTCTGCGAGGTCATCGCGGCGATGAAATCGTTCTGGGCCTGCACGGTGTCGGCGGCCTCGATCGTGAACAGCGGTTGACCTTGCTTCAGCATCTCGCCGGGCTTTGCAAGCAGCTTGGTGACACGGCCTGCGTAAGGCGAGAACACCGGCGTCGAGCGGTCCTCGTCGACCGCGACCTTGCCCTCGGTGACATACTCGGCCCGGAAGGTCCTGGCCTTGACCGGCTCGATCGTCAGCGTCGCCCATTCGGACGGCGACGGCGTGAAGTTCTGCGCATTCCTGCGCGACTGGCTGGAGATCTCGGAATGCTTCTTGGCCTTGGGCCCCGCATAGAGAAAGCCGTAGGCCCCGGCACCGGCAAGAGCTAGTAAAACTACGGATGAGATCACCCGCCGTTTCGTAACCACATGCAATCGCTTGGTATTTTCAACTACCATGGGGCCCGGTCGTATCTGCGACGATCTTGGCAGACGCCTGCCTTATCGGTCGCGCTAATAGTGCCGAATTGGGATTTCAAACAACCTTAAAAACGCTTGCCGCCTTTCGGTTGGCGTTAAAATTTCGCTTCACGTCAGCTTCATGTCAGCTTCGCGCCGCCCACTGTGCCGGATGACTTCCGAGCGGCATCGCCGGACGACTCCATTGCGCCGGCGTCTTCGACAGCAGCGCAGAATGGCGCACTGCTTTCAGCATGCCAAAGCCAGATGGCATGGGCTCGATGAACGCAGCATGTACGGCCTCGCCCGTGAGATCAGGGGTGTTCAAGCCGCCGTCGAGCCGACCGAGATTCCACAGCCAGCGCCCGGTCTGCGCCAGCGACACGCGCACGTGCCAGCTGCCGCCTTCGCGGGCCTGGCGCGCCTTGGCCATCATCGCACCGAACGCCATCAGATAGCCGGTGGCGTGGTCGAGCATCTGCGCGGGCAATTCCTTGGGACCATCGATGCCGGCGGCCTGCTCCTCGGCATGGTTAAATCCCGTCGTGGTCTGCACCAGCGAATCGAAACCGCGCCGCTCGGCCCACGGGCCGGTGTGGCCATAGGCCGACAGCGTGACGTAGACGATGCCGGGATTGATGCTTGCCGCCTCCTCCGGCGCAAAGCCGAGAGCGGCAAGCGCGCACGGGCGATAGCCTTGCGAGAAGATGTCGGCGTCCTTTACTAGCGCGCGCATCTGTGCCCTGCCCGCTTCGCTCTTCAATTCGATGAAGGTGGTGAGCTTGCCGCGACCGGTATCGATCGTGAGCCAGGGAATGGCGGGCAACTCCGGGCCAGAGACCAGCAGCACATCGGCGCCGTGAGCGGCGAGCGTGCGGCCGGCGACGGGGCCCGCGATGACGCGGGAGAGATCGAGCACATGCAGGCCTGAAAGCGGACGATCGCCCTTCGGCCACGGCTTCGGCGATGCTTCGCCGATCTTCTCGATCGAGATCAGCGGCAGTTCGGCAAGCGCGTGCGCTTGTGGCAGCGCGGACCATTCGTCGTAACTCCGCATCAAGGCAACGACGCCGCCCGCAGCGTAAGCGGCAGTTTCAAAATCCTCGCCCTTCCATTGCATCAATGCGGCCTGCACTTTCTCGCGCTCGGGTTCGCAGCCGAGCACCTTGCAGACGGCGTCGCGGTGATGCGGGAAGTTGGTGTGGCAGCGGACGAAGCGGCCGTCGCCGGTCTTGTAGACGCCGGCGATGGCGTCCCAGGCCGGTGGCGGCGGCTTGTCGTCGAGGCGCAAATAGCGCTCGGAGCGGCATTCGGCGACGGCGTGGCGGATGTCGACGAAGACGTCCTGTGCCTGCCCGCTGCGCTGCCGCCAGATTTCGGCAGCGGCGAGACCTGCGGCGGCGATCGCGGTCTGTCCGGCGACGGCGACGCGAAACGAGGACGGAATTTGCGGCTCTTCGCCGGTCAGCCGGACACGAGCAAGCGCGGCCGGCTCCCCACCCGCAGAGGTCCAGATATCGCCAAGAATGTCGGCGGGGCTTTGCATACCGCGTCTCTCCCTCTACTTTTCGCGACCATGTCATGACCCCAGAAAGGATTGCAATGGCCGCGATCGATCCCCTCACCGCAGGCGCCGTATTCATCGCAACGGCAGCCACCGACGCGGTCTATGTCATGTTCACCTCGGCCGTGATCGCGCGCAAGCGCGTGCCGGCGGCGAACTGGAGCGCGGTGTGGTATCTGCTCTCCTCCTACGCAGTGATCAGCTATACCGAAAACGCCTTCTATGTCGCCTTCGCGGCGATCGGCTCCTGGGCCGGCGCCTACGCGTCGCTGACCTTCCTGCACCGCCCGCCCGGCGGCCCGCCTGTGGGGGCGGCGCCGGAGTGAGGCAGGCTTCTGCGGATCACTTGAAACAGCTACACTCCTCACGACCAACAACAAGGAAAACCAAACAATGGATCTCGGTCTCAAAGGCAAGAACGCCATCGTGCTCGGCGGCACGCGCGGCATCGGGCGGGCGATTGCGGCGACGGTGGCCGGTGAAGGCGGCAATGTGGCGGTCTGCGCGCGCAATGCCGATCAGGTCGCGGCTACTGTTGCCGAATTGAAGGCGAGCGGTATCAACGCCACCGGCGGTGCGGTCGACGTCACCGACGGCGCGGCGCTGAAATCCTGGATCGAGAGTTCAGCAAACGAGCTCGGCGGCATCGACATGCTGTTCTCCAACGCCGGCGCGATGGCGCAAGGCCACGATGCGGCGTCCTGGGAGCAGAACTTCCGGCTCGACCTGCTAGGCGCCGTGCATGCGTTCGATTCCGCGCGGCCGTTCCTCGAAGCCAGCGGCGAGAAGGGCGGCGATGCGGCATTCGTCATCATCTCCTCGATCTCGGCGGCGCAGGCCGATCTCGCCAGCTCCTACGGCCCGATCAAGGCGGCGCTGATCCACATGGCGAAGGGACTGGCGCGGCAATACGCGAAGAAGAAGATCCGCGTGAATGTCGTGTCGCCCGGCACCGTCTACTTCAAGGGCGGCGTCTGGAACATGATCGAGCAGAACATGCCGGAGCGCTACAATGATGCGATGAAGCGCAACCCCACCGGCCGCATGGCAACGCCGCAGGAGATCGCGAGCGCGGCAGTGTTTCTGGCGAGTCCGGTGTCGGGGTTCACGACCGGATCTAATCTCGTCGTGGACGGCGCGATCTCGAACCGGGTGAATTTCTAGGGAAGGTAACGACCGGGAGTCCAGCGCCCGATCGTCTCAGCAAACTCGTCATTGCGAGCGTAGCGAAGCAATCCAGAATCTATCCACGGCGACAGTCTGGATTGCTTCGTCGCAAGGGCTCCTCGCAATGACGCCGCAACAGCTGCGGTTGTTGTTCGCGCGCGCTCAATGAAAATCCCGCGACGGCGGCAGGATGCGGACGTTGCGGGGTGGCGGATTTTTGCGCGGGGGTATCCGCGTGGTCGCGGCGGTCGTCGTTGAGCGGTTCGAGCACCGTCGCGCCGGCCGGCACGGGATGCTTGCGGCTGAGCGCGTCGTTGGCAAGGCCGACCAGGTCGTGCGAGCGGTCGATCATCCGCTGGGCGATGAGATGCGTCACCTTTTCGGGGCTGCTCTGGATATAGCCCTCGACCAGGATGAGGCGCGCGCCCATCACCTCCTTGCGGTACTGCTCCATGATCTTGGGCCACACCACGACATTGGCGATGCCGGTTTCGTCCTCGAGCCGTCATGAACACGACGCCGCTGGCGCTGCCGGGCCGCTGCCGGACCAGCACCACGCCGGCGCAGCGAACGCGGCGCCGCTCGTTCTCGTGACTGATTTGCCTGCACGCCACCACCCGCTCGCGCAAAAACATCTCGCGCAAGAACTCCATCGGATGGCCCTTCAGCGACAGCCGGATGGTCTGGTAGTCCGCGACCACCTGCTCGGCACGCGGCATCAGCGGCAGCGGCTGTGCGTGCTCGTCGGGCTGCTCGCGCGCGGTCGCCGCTTCGAACAGCGGCAACGGGACATCGTCAGGCAGCCGCCGCACCTGCCACAACGCCTCGCGGCGATCGAGCCCGAGCGAGCGGAACGCGTCGGCATCCGCCAGCAGGATCAACGCGCGTTTGGGCAGGCCGGTATCCCGAGCAAAATCCTCGAGCCGAGGTGAAGGGACCGCGATTGCGCGCGGCGACGATGCGGTCGGCCCAGTCTTGCTCCACCCCGTTCAAGGCGACACGCGAGGTGAGAGGGCTCTCTCCCCCTTGTGTGGGAGAGTTGGAGAGAGGGGTAAGCCACGAGCACCGTCCGCGCGGCTTATCCCTCTCCCTAGCCCTCCCCCACAAGGGGGAGGGAACCCATCCGCAGGTGCGTCCCTGACTCCAGTTCATTCAGGCTGCGCTTGCGCCGGTGCGCCTGATCCCTCTTCAATGTTTCCTCATCCTGATCGATCCAGTGGAAGCCGTCGATCTGGCGGAAGCCGAGGCGCACGGCGCAGTATTTGCCGCTCCCCTCCTCCAGCGTGTTCTGCGCAAAGCTGCGGGACACGTCGATGTCGCGCACCTCGACGCCGTTCTTGCGGGCGTCGCTGACGATCTGCGCCGGCGCGTAGAAGCCCATCGGCTGCGAATTGAGGAGCCCGCAGCAGAACGCATCGGGGTGGTGATACTTCAACCATGAAGAGACGTAGACGAGCTGGGCGAAGCTGGCCGCGTGGCTCTCGGGGAAACCGTAGGAGCCAAACCCCTTGATCTGGTCGAAGCAATTTCTGGCGAATTGGGGATCGTAACCTCGGCGGATCATGTTGCCGATCATTTTTCTTCGAAGTTGCCGATGGTCCCGACGTTGCGAAATGTTGCCATGGCACGTCGCAATCCGTTGGCCTCTTCCGAGGTAAACTCCGCGGCCACGATCGCAATCCGCATGGCCTGCTCCTGAAATAGCGGTACGCCGAGCGTCTTGTGCAGGACCTCACGCAGCTCGTTCTTGTTGCCGCCCTTGGGGTAAGGATACTCGATGTCCTCGGGCTTCATTTTCCGCCGCCGCAAGTAAGGATGCACCATGTCGCCCTGGATCGGCCCCGGCCTCACGATCGCAACCTCGATGACGAGGTCGTAGAAGGTCCGTGGTTTTAGCCGCGGCAGCATGTTCATCTGGGCGCGGCTCTCGACCTGGAACACGCCGAGTGATTCCCCGAGACACAGCATGTCGTAGACTTTGGGATCGTCCTGCGGGACGCTCGCCAGAACCCAGCGTTCACCCTTGTGGTCCGCGACCAGATCAAAGCACTTGCGGATGCAGGTCAGCATGCCGAGCGCGAGCACGTCGACCTTCATCATGTTGAGCGCGTCGACGTCGTCCTTGTCCCATTCGATGAAGGTGCGATCGTCCATCGCGGCGTTGCCGATCGGCACATAGGTGTCGAGCCGGTCCTGGGTGAGCACATAGCCGCCGACATGCTGGGAGAGATGGCGCGGGAATTCGATCAGCTCGGTCGCAAGCTCGACCGCGAGATTGATCGTTGGATTTTGCGGATCGAGCCCGGCCTGCCTGACCTGCATGTCGTTGAGGCCACGGCCCCAGCTTCCCCACACGGTGTCGGCGAGCGCGGCGGTGACGTCCTCGGTCAGGCCCAGCGCCTTGCCGACGTCGCGGATGGCGCTGCGCGGACGGTAATGGATCACGGTGGCGATGATCGCGGCGCGGTGGCGGCCGTAGCGGCGATAGACGTATTGCATCACCTCCTCGCGCCGCGAATGTTCGAAATCGACGTCGATGTCGGGCGGCTCCAGCCGCTCCTTGGAGATGAAGCGCTCGAACAGGAGATCGACCTTGGTCGGATCGACCGAGGTGACGCCAAGCACGTAGCAGACGGCCGAATTCGCCGCCGATCCGCGCCCCTGGCACAGAATGTTCTGGCTGCGCGCGTACTGGACGATGTCGTGCACGGTGAGGAAATAGTGCGCGTATTTCAGCTCGGCGATCAGGGCGAGCTCTTTCTTCAGGGTCGCGCGAAGCTTGTCGTCGATATCGCCGCCGAAATATGTCTGCACCCCCGCCCAGGTCAAATCCTCCAGATGCCCCTGCGCGGTCTTGCCCGGCGGCACCGGCTCATCCGGATACTGGTATTTGAGCTGGTCGAGCGAGAAAACGATCTTGTTCGCAAAGCGCATGGTCTCCGCGATGGCTTCAGGGAAGTCGCGGAACAGCCGCGACATTTCGCGCGGCGTCTTCAGAAAGCGCTCGGCGTTGGCTTCCAGCTTCCGCCCGATCGCCTCGATCGTGGTCTTTTCCCGGATGCAGGTCAGCACATCCTGAAGCGGACGACGGCCGGCATCGTGATAGAGCACCTCGTTGGTCGCGAGCAGCGGCACCTTTGCTGTCGCCGCGAGATCATCGAGCCGCGCCAGACGGCGGCGGTCGTCGCCACGATAGATCAGGCTCGCCGCCAGCCACACGCCATCGGCGCGGCTTGCTTTCAGCCTTGCAAGAATATCCAGCGCCTGCGCCGCATCGAAGCGATGCGGCAACGTCAGGACCAGGAGCTGGCCTTCGGAAAACTCCAGGAGATCGGCGAAGGTGAGACGACACTCGCCCTTCTCGATCCGCGTGATGTCGTCGCCGCGCTTGCCCCGGGTGAGGAGCTGGCAGAGCCGGCCATAGGCGGCGCGGTCGCGCGGGTAGACAAAGATGTCGGGAGTGCCGTCGATGAAGACGATGCGCGCGCCGATCAGCAGCTTCGGCTTGTTCAGCACCTCGGCATTGTCGAGCTCCTTCCAGGCTCGCACCACACCGGCGAGCGTGTTGTGATCGGCGATGCCGATTGCGGGAATGCCAAGCTTGCTCGCCTGATGCACATAGGCGCGCGGATCCGAGCCGCCGCGCAGGAAGGAGAAATTCGTGGTGATGCCGATCTCGGCATAAGCGGGCGTAGTCATGCGAAAAGACCGTGGACATACCAGCCGGGAGAAGCGGGCTTGCCATCGCCGTCGAACACTTCTCCCTCATAGAGACCATCGCGGAAAATCCAGAAGCGCAGGCCTTCGGCATCCTCAATGCGGAAATAATCCCGCGTCAGCTGCCTGCCGTCCTGCCGCCACCATTCCATGGCGATGCGCTCGGGTCCTTCCACCCGCACCACCGCATGCAGCGCGCGGCGCCAGGTGAACTGATGCGGCGGGCCGTCGGGCACGGTCGCGAACGGCACATTGATCGGCTCCGGTCTGTCGAACAGCCGCAAGGGACGCAGCGGCGGCTCGCTCTCGGTGCGCGCCGGCCATTCGGCCTGCATGGCGACGGCGAGATGGTGCTGCGCCGGCGCGGCCACCACCGCACATTCGGGGATATGCGTATCCTGCGGGAGGTGGACGACGACGCGCTTTCCGCCGATGTGGGCGGCGATGCGGTCGATCAGTGCGGCGAGTTCGTCATTGTCATGGACATGGGCGTCGAGATCGCGCTGCTCCTGCACCACGATCTCGGTGCGGCTCGCCGACAGCCGCACCATGTCGAAACCGAAGCCGGGATCGAGCGGGTCGGCGAGCGCATCGAGACGCTCGCGGAACAGACGGTCGATAACCGCGCTTTTCGTCACCGGCCGCCCGGTCTCGACCATGATCGCACGCACCACGCCGTCGGTACGGAAAAAGCCGCTTCCAGCCGGCGCGCGCCCTTGCCCTGCTTCTCCATGGACGCGATCAGCGTGTCGGCCAGCCGCGACAGCGTCATCGCGATCATGGTGTCGGTCGCGATCGGCTCGGCGAAGCGCTTCTCCACGATGTAATCGGGCAGCGGCTTGCGTGGATTGATCGGCGCATCGCCCTGTCCCAGCGCATGCGCAAGCAGCGTGGAGAATCGCGCGCCGAACCGTGCCGTGATCTCGCTCGGCGCGCGCGCAGCGACATCGCCGATGGTTTTCAGGCCCGCACGACGCAAACCGGTGGTGATGGCCTCGCCGGCACCGAGCGCGGACACCGGAAACCGGTTGATCGCCGCGGCTTCCCCGCCATCGGCAACAATGGTGCCTGAGGTCTGCCGCGTTAGCGTCCGCGCGCAGACCGAGGTGCCGGCAATCGCCGCGCTGACGGCAAAACCCTGGCGGGCGAGCGCACGGACCAGCGTCTGCAGCAACGCCGCCTCGCCGCCGAACAGATGCGCGCAGCCGGTGATGTCAAGGAACAGCCCGTGCGGCGGATCGAGCGCCACCAGCGGCGTGAAACGGTCGCACCAGTCGGCGATGTCACTGAGCGTCTTCGCGTCGGCCACGACATCGGCGTCGAACACTTTCAAGTCCGGACACATCGCCCGCGCATTGGCCAGCGGCTGGCCGATATACAGCCCCAAACGCGACGCCGCATCGTCAAGCGCATGGATCACCAGCGCGTTGTTGTCCTTGATGACGACGATGCTGGGCTCATTGTTCTCATGCAGTCCGACGTTGCCGAAGAACCGCTGGATCCGGTCGATGGGCAGGCGCGGCAGCCACAGGCTGAGGATGCGCCGACGGTTCACTGAACTGGCACTCATCACATTTCCATTCCATGATCCACCGGCCGCACGGGCCATGACGATTGCGCAACAGCTCGGCATCGAAGCGCGGCGCGCCCCATGCACTCCACATCGCACCCGGCGGCGAATGCGCCGCGCGCAGCATCCACCGCGTCTCGGCGGTCGAAGGCAGCGGCTGTGCCGCCATCCGCAGCATCAAGCCGGTGACACCGGACGATTGTGCAGCCAGCGTCAGCTTGCGGCTCGCCACCAGATCGAACTGCCGCGTCTCGCCCCAGAGCTCGAGCACGACGGCGCCGAGCGCATCGCAGGCGAGCGCGTCGGCCGAGCTGCGCAGCGCGCTCTCGACATCGGCGGCGCGCACCATCACCACGCGGCGCGGATCGAGGCCGAGCTCGGCGAGCCCGCTCATCGACAGCGCGCCTGTTTCCAGTTCCGAAAAATCCTGCCGCACCCATAGCAGCGGCCGGCGCGCCGAGACGCGCCCCGCGAGACCCATGACGAAACCCGTCGCGGCTGTCCCCTGCCGGCCCTCGCAAAACACCTCGTGGATCACCGCGCGCGCGAGCCCGCCCTTCAGCGCGCCGTCGACCTCGCCATGGCCAAGCGCGACGCGACCATGTTGATGCACGACCTCCGCCGTCTCGATGCGCTCGATCTGGCCGCGCAAGGTCGCAAGCGCGCTGCTGCGTGCGCCGCTCATCATCGCCGCTCCTTCAGGGATCATTGCCGGGCTCTCAAAAATAAGAACCTGCGGCTGGCTCATTTGTTCATGATATGTTCTAATATAAAGCTAACGGCGGCCCGGGAGTCAATCGAATTGGCGTTCGGTCTGATTCGTGAGCTGAATCAAAGGGATTCCTTGATGGATGTACAACGCAAGCTGGAGATCCTGGCGGATGCCGCGAAGTACGATGCCTCCTGTGCCTCCAGCGGTACCGAGAAGCGGGATTCCAGCGACGGCAAGGGCATGGGCTCGACCGCGCCGGGCATGGGCATCTGCCACTCCTACGCACCGGACGGACGCTGCATCTCCCTGCTCAAGGTGCTGCTGACCAACGCCTGCAATTACGATTGCCTCTATTGCGTCAACCGCGCCTCCAGCAACGTGCAGCGCGCCCGCTTCACCATCGACGAGGTGGTCAAGCTGACGCTCGACTTCTACCGGCGCAACTACATCGAAGGACTGTTCCTCTCCTCCGGCATCATCCGCAGCCCCGACTACACGATGGAGCAGGTGGTCGGCGTCGCGCGCAAACTGCGCGAGGAGCATCACTTCCGCGGCTACATCCACCTCAAGACCATTCCCGAGGCCGACGACACGCTGATCGCGGAAGCCGGCAAATATGCCGATCGTCTCTCCATCAACATCGAGATGCCCGAGGAGACGAGCCTGCAGCAATTCGCGCCGGAGAAGGACGTGCGCGCGATCCGCCGCACCATGGGCCGGCTGCGGCTGAAGCTGGACGAGGCCGAGGACAGCCGCAGCGCCAAGACGAAGGCCAGGCCGCAACGCTTCGCGCCCGCCGGCCAAAGCACGCAGATGATCGTCGGCGCAGACAGCGCCTCCGACCACACCATCCTGCACACAAGCGCCAATCTCTACGGCTCATACCGGCTGAGGCGCGTCTACTACTCCGCCTTCAGCCCGATCCCCGATGCCAGCCGGGCCTTGCCTCTGGTGCAGCCGCCGCTGCTGCGCGAGCATCGTCTCTACCAGGCCGACTGGTTGATGCGGTTCTACGGGTTCGACGTTGCGGAGATCGTCGACGACAGCGCCATGCTGCCGCTCGACATCGACCCCAAGCTCGCCTGGGCGCTGCGTCACCGCGACCGCTTCCCGCTCGACATCAACCGCGCCAGCCGCGAGGAGCTGCTGCGCGTGCCCGGCTTCGGCACCAAGGCGGTCGAACGCATCATCGCGACGCGGCGCACCGTCACCATCCGCGTCGCCGATCTGGCGCGGCTGCATGTTCCCCAGAAAAAGGCGCTGCCGTTCATTGTCCTCAGCGATCACCGGCCCGCCCCGCATAGGCTCGATGCGGCCGGGCTCATCGAGCGGTTCAAGCCGAAAGCAACGCAACTGGGATTTGGCTTCTGATGCAGTACATCACCCTCGATACCGAAACCGATTTCGACGGCTGGCGCAAAGCCGCGCGCAGCCTCGTGCTTCATCATGTGCAGCCAACCGACGTCATCTGGACGGTGCAAGGTGGCGAAGCCGAGTTGTTCGCGCCGCCCGCACCGTCTCCGATCCTCGCGGTGAATGACGGCACCTTCAACGTATCGGCCAAATTCGTCGAGCTGGCCAAGGCCGCGATCCTGCACCGCGATATCAAGCGCTTCGCGATCCTCTATCGCCTGCTCTGGCGATTGAAGGACAATCACGACCTCACCGAGGTCGCAACCGATCCTGATGTCGCGCAGGTCATTGCGATGGCAAGAGCGGTCCATCGCGACGAGCACAAGATGCATGCCTTCGTGCGCTTCCGCGAGATCGGCAGGGAGCGGCAGGCGCATTACGCCGCCTGGTTCGAGCCGGAGCACCACATCGTCGAGCTCGCCGCGCCGTTCTTTGCCAGGCGCTTTGCCGACATGCCCTGGTCGATCCTGACGCCGGACCTCTGCGCGCATTGGGACGGCCACGCGCTCTCCTTCACGCCGGGCGTCAGCAAGAGCGAGGCTCCGAGCGAAGACCGGCTGGAAGAAACCTGGCGGCGCTACTATGCCAGCATCTTCAATCCCGCGCGGTTGAAGGTGAAGGCGATGCAGGCGGAGATGCCGAAAAAGTACTGGAGGAACCTGCCTGAAGCCTCGATCATTAAACCCTTGATCGAGGACGCCGAGCGCATGACCGGCGCCATGATCGCCAGTGCCGCAACCGACCCGCATAAGCCACAAAAGCGATCGGAGGTTCCGATGACACGCAAGCTTGCTGCCGACGATCTCGAAGCGCTCCGCGAGGAAGCCGCCCATTGCCGCGCCTGCCCGCTCTACAAGGACGCGACGCAGACCGTGTTCGGCGAGGGCCCGAAAGACGCCAGCATCATGCTGGTCGGCGAGCAGCCCGGCGACAAGGAAGACCTCGCCGGCCATCCCTTCGTCGGCCCGGCCGGCCAGATGCTCGACCGCGCGCTGGCGGAGGCCGGCGTCGACCGCAAGAAAGTCTATGTCACCAACGCGGTGAAGCACTTCAAATTCGTGCCGCGTGGAAAAATCCGCCTGCACCAGAAGCCGGCGACGCCAGAGATCAAGGCGTGCCAGCAATGGTATGAGCGCGAGCTGGCGGTCGTTCAACCAGACCTCGTCGTCGCGATGGGCGCGACCGCCACGCAAAGCGTGTTCGGAAAGATCACGCCGGTCGGCAAGACCCGCGGCCGGCTGATCGATCTTCCCGATGGCCGCAAGGCGCTCGTGACGGTGCATCCGTCCTATCTGCTACGGCTGCCTGATCCGGAAGCGAAGGCGCTGGAATATCAGCGCTTCGTCGAAGATTTGAAGATCGCAGCCCGCTTGCAGAAGAAGGCCGCACGCGCCGCCTAGATATCAGTGAGAAGGCGACTTCAAGACGCCACTTGTCATCCAGCCTTCAAATCCATCACGGACAATGGCCCTTCAAAAAAGCCAAAGGGCGTCCAAAAATGACAGATGTTGCATTCGACCGTGCGGCAGGCGATCCGACGCCTGTCCAGCCGGCTTCCCGGCCCAATCTCGACAAGGGTTTCAACCCGCTGACGATGATCCTGTTCTTCGGCATCCTCGCCGCGGGCCTGCTGTTCGTCGCCTACAGCATCTATGTCGACGTCACCGCGACCGGCACAAAGGTTACGACCTACCTGCCCTACATCCTGCTGTTCGTCGCGCTCCTGATCGCGCTCGGCTTCGAATTCGTCAACGGCTTTCACGACACCGCCAATGCGGTCGCGACCGTGATCTACACCCATTCGCTGCCGGCCGAAGTTGCGGTGATGTGGTCGGGCTTCTTCAATTTCCTCGGCGTGCTGCTGTCCTCCGGCGCGGTCGCCTTCGGCATCGTCTCGCTGCTGCCGGTGGAGCTGATCCTCCAGGTCGGCTCCAGCGCCGGCTTCGCAATGGTGTTCGCGCTGCTGATCGCCGCGATCCTGTGGAATCTCGGCACCTGGTATTTCGGCCTGCCTGCCTCCTCCTCGCACACACTGATCGGCTCGATCATCGGCGTCGGCATTGCCAACGCCGTGATGCGCGGCCGCGACGGCACCTCGGGCGTCGACTGGAGCAAGGCCACCGAAATCGGCTATGCGCTACTGCTGTCGCCGCTGTTCGGCTTCGTCTGCGCGGCCGCGCTGCTGTTGCTGCTCAAGTTCGTGGTGCGCAACCCGGCCCTGTATGCGGCACCCGAAGGCAACAAGGCGCCGCCGCTGTGGATCCGCGGCCTGCTGATCGCGACCTGCACCGGGGTCAGCTTTGCCCATGGCTCCAACGACGGCCAGAAGGGCATGGGCCTGATCATGCTGATCCTGATCGGCACCGTGCCGACCGCCTACGCGCTCAACCGCGCGCTGCCGGACTCCCAGGTCGCCCAGTTCCAGAAGACTTCGGAAGCCGCCGCCAAGGTGATTGCGGCCAAGGGTGCCGGCCACAGCCTCATCGGCGATCCCCGTCCGGCGGTGACGCAATACATCGCGCTGCATAAGCTCAACGAGGGAACCTATCCTTCGCTCGCCGTGCTGGTGAAGGACGTCGGCGACCAGGTTGCCAAATATGGCTCGCTCAACAAGGTGCCGGCCGAAGCCGTCGGCAACACCCGCAACGACATGTACCTGACCTCGGAAGCCATCCGTTTCCTGATGAAGGACAAGGAAAACGACCTCAGCAAAGACGATGTCGCGGTGCTCAACACCTACAAGGGCTCGCTCGATGCCGCCACGAAGTTCATCCCGAACTGGGTGAAGATCGCGGTCGCCATCGCGCTCGGCCTCGGCACCATGATCGGCTGGAAGCAGATCGTGGTCACGGTCGGCGAGAAGATCGGCAAGACTCATCTCACCTATGCGCAGGGCGCCTCCGCCGAGCTCGTCGCCGCCGCCACGATCGGCGCGGCCGACGTGTTCGGCCTGCCGGTCTCGACCACCCACGTGCTGTCGTCCGGCGTCGCCGGCACCATGGCCGCGAACGGTTCGGGCCTGCAAATGGCAACCATTCGCAACCTGCTGATGGCCTGGGTGCTGACGCTGCCCTGCGCGATTGCGCTGTCGGCGACGCTCTACGTGATCTTCTCGAAGATCTTCTGAACTTCCTTCCCTCTCCCCGTTCTTACGGGGAGAGGGTCAGAGGCTGCATCCGCGATCACGGTGAGAGACGGACTCGCGGAGAGTCCTCCTCACCCAAATTCGATCCTCGATCTAATTTGACCTCTCCCCGCAAGCGGGGCGAGGGAAACAACAAGCCTTACGACGCCGCGAGCTGTTCCTCGACCAGCTTGACCCAATAGGACGTGCCGAACACGATCGCCTCGTCGTCGAAATTGTAGGCGGGGTGATGCAGGCCGGCGCTGTCGCCGTTGCCGCAGAAGATGAAGGCGCCGGGGCGCGCTTCAAGCATATAGGCGAAATCTTCGGCGCCCATCAGCGGCGGCATCTCGTGCACATTGGCATCGCCCGCGACTTGCTTCGCGATGCGCTTGGCGACCTCGGTCTCCGCGGCGTGATTGATCACGACGGGATAGTTGTTCTTGTAGTGTAGATCGATCCTGGCGCCGGTGATCTGCGCCACGCCCGCCACCACTTCGCGCACGCGCTTCTCGACCAGCTTGCGCACCTCCGGCGACAGCGTACGGATGGTGCCCCTCAACGTCGCGGTCTGCGGAATGACGTTGCGGGCGTTACCGGCATGGAATTCGCAAATCGAGATCACGGCCGATTCCAGCGGATCGACGCTACGCGCGACGATCGACTGCAAGGCGGTGATGACCTGCGCGCCGACCAGCACGGAATCGACGCATTTGTGCGGACGCGCGGCATGGCCGCCAAGACCTTCGATGTTGATGTCGACCTCGTCGGTCGCCGCCATGATGGCGCCCGGCCGGATCGCAAACGAGCCGACCGGAATACCGGGACCATTGTGCATGCCGTAGACCTGCTCGATGCCAAAGCGCTCCATCAGGCCGTCCTTGACCATGGCCGCGCCGCCGGCGCCGCCCTCCTCGGCCGGCTGGAAGATCACCACCGCGTCGCCGGCGAAATTGCGGGTCTCGGCGAGGTAGCGGGCTGCGCCGAGCAGCATCGCGGTATGGCCGTCGTGGCCGCAGGCGTGCATCTTGCCCGGCGTCTTGGAGGCGTAAGGCAGGTTGGTCTGCTCATCGATCGGCAGCGCGTCCATGTCGGCACGCATGCCGATCACCTTGAGCCCCGCGCCGGCCGGCTTGCTGCCCTTGATCACGCCAACCACGCCGGTCTGGCCGAGTCCGGTCACGACCTGATCGCAGCCGAACTCGCGCAGCCGATCTGCCACGAATGCTGCGGTGCGGTGGACGTCATAAAGCAGCTCCGGATGCTCGTGGATGTCCCGGCGCCAGGCCTGAATATCGGGTTGAAGGTCGGCGACGCGGTTCACGATGGGCATGGAGGATCTCAAGCTCTGTTGGAAATGCAGGACTGTCTACCATGCAAGCGCCAGTCCACCCAACCGGCCCAGGTGAGGCCTAGCCCTGCCCGCCCGGCATGGCCGGACTTGTCCCGACCCGCCGCGTCTGCCTATTAGGATGGAACGTTAAGTGACCATCCGGGTGGAAACAGAATGCCAAGGCGGCTCGAAGGTGAGTTTGACTATATCGTCGTCGGAGCCGGCACGGCCGGCTGTATCCTCGCCAACCGGCTCTCTGCCGTAGCAGGAACCCGCGTCCTCATCCTCGAAGCCGGCGGCGATGACAACTGGATCTGGTTTCACATCCCGGTCGGCTATCTCTTCGCGATCGGCAATCCCCGCTCGGACTGGATGTTCAAGACCGAGGCCGAGCCGGGCCTGAACGGGCGCGCGCTGGCCTATCCCCGCGGCAAGGTGATCGGCGGCTCTTCGGCGATCAACGCCATGATTTCGATGCGCGGACAGGCGGCAGACTATGATCACTGGCGCCAGCTCGGCATGACCGGCTGGGGTTATGACGACGTCCTGCCGCTGTTCAAGCGGCTGGAAGATCATTTCCTCGGTGCGAGCGAGCATCATGGCAGCGGCGGCGGCTGGCGCATCGAGGCGCCGCGGCTGTCGTGGGACGTCCTTGATGCCGTTGGGGACGCCGCAGAAGAAATGGGCATCAAGCGCATTCCGGATTTCAACACCGGCGACAACGAAGGCACCAGCTATTTCCACGTCAACCAGAAGCGCGGCCGGCGCTGGTCGTCGGCGCGCGGCTTCCTCAAGCCGGCGCTGAACCGTCCGAACCTGCGGCTCGAAAAGCACGTGCTGGTCGACCGCCTCATCATCGAGCAGGGCCGCGCCGTCGGCGTGCGCTTCATCCAGAACGGCGAGATCATCGAGGCGCGCGCCAAACGCGAAGTGGTGCTCTCGGCAGGCTCGATCGGCTCGGTGCAGGTGCTGCATCGCTCCGGCATCGGGCCAGCCGACTGGCTTTCGCCGCTCGGCATCGACATCGTCATGGACAAGCCCGGCGTCGGACGCAATCTGCAGGACCATCTCCAGCAACGCGCGATCTACAAGGTCGAGGGCGTGCGTACGCTGAACGAGACCTATTACAATCTGTTCCGCCGCGGCATGATGGGGCTCGACTATGCGTTCCGCCGCCGTGGGCCGCTGACGATGGCGCCGTCGCAGCTCGGCATCTTCACACGCTCCGATGCAACGCGCGCGCGCGCCAATATCCAGTTCCATGTGCAGCCGCTGTCGCTCGACAAGTTCGGCGATCCGCTGCACCGCTTCCCCGCGATCACGGTGAGCGCCTGCAATCTCCAGCCAACCTCGCGCGGCACCGTGCGGCTGCGTTCGGCGAGCCCTGATGAAAAGCCGATCATCGCGCCGAACTATCTGTCGACCGATGACGACCGCCAGGTCGGCGCAGACGCCATCCGCACCACCCGCCGCCTGATGCAGCAGCAGGCGCTGGCAAAATATCGCCCGAGCGAATATCTGCCCGGCCCCACCGTCGGCGACGACGACGCCTCGCTCGCCAAGGCCGCCGGCGATATCGGCACCACCATCTTCCATCCCGTCGGCACCGCGAAGATGGGCACGGCGAACGATCCGATGGCGGTGGTCGACGAGCGCCTCCGCTTCTACGGCCTCGGCGGCCTTCGCATCGTCGATGCGTCCATCATGCCGACGATCACCTCGGGCAACACCAACACACCGACCGCAATGATCGCCGAGAAAGGCGCGGCGATGATTCTGGATGACGCGAAGTAGCGCCCGGCCGCCATGATCAATCCGCACCGCTTTTCAATCGGCCCGGCGGACGCAGAGATCGCCATGCTGCAATGGGGCGAGAGTGGCAAACCACCCGCGCTCCTGGTGCACGGCACCGGCTTCGTCGCCGATGTCTGGGACGAGGTCGCGCGCGATCTCGCCTCGACCTACACCGTCTATGCGCTGGACCGCCGCGGCCATGGCGCCAGCCACAAGCCCGGCGCCTATCATTTCTTCGACTATGCCGAGGATGTCTGCCGGGTGATCGATACGCTCGAGCTGCGCGACGTCTACGGCATCGGCCACAGCGCCGGTGCAACCGATCTTCTGCTTGCGGCACAACTTCTGCCGGGACATTTCACGCGCCTGTTCGTGATGGAGCCGACGGTGATGGACCCGCGCTCCGCGCGCGCGGGAGGATTGGACGAGGACTCCCTCGCCCGCGTCGAAGGCACGCTGCGCCGGCGCGCCGAGTTCGACAGCACCGACGCCGCGTTCGAGCGCTACCGCACCGCGCCGGCGTTTGCGGATTGGACAGAGACCTCGCTCCGCGCTTATGTGCGCCACGGCTTCACGACGCTCGACGATGGCCGGGTCCGGCTCCGCTGCACACCCGAAATCGAGTCGGCGATCCTGCGTCCGATCTACGAGGCAATGACGCAGGTTTATGTGGGCGATGCCCGCGGCAATCCGTTCGGAGCATTCGCCGAGATCGACTGCCCGGTCCGCGTCACGACCGCTGAGAAGTCAGGGCCGATCTACAAGGAGATGGCATCGCGCGCGGTGACGCTGATTCCGCACGTCAGCACGCTGGTCTTCGAGGATGCCGGTCACTGTGTGGCGCAGGAAGCGCCAGCAGCCGTCGTGAAGGCCGTGCGGGAGTTCGCGGAGTAAACCTCGTGCCCCGGGAGCGCCGCCGCGTGCAACGCTGTTGCGCATCGCAGCGCTTCCGGGACGCGAGCTCCACCATCTCACGAAAACGTCATCGCGACCGGGAATAAGTCCCCTGCTCCCCCAATCATCTCTCCGAAGCCCAATTCCGGGCGGAGTGGAGACGTTGCGATGAGCGGACACGATCACGGCGAGGACGGCGTCAGCCGCCGCAAGGTGCTGGAGTGCATGACCTGGGCCGGCACCGGGGTGCTCTGGACCATCACCGGCGGCGTACCGCGCTCGCTCGGCATCATCGATTCCGCGCAAGCCGCGACCGCGGCCGCATCAGGCATGACCTTCCTCCAGATCAGCGACAGCCATGTCGGCTTCGACAAGCCGGCCAATCCCAACGCGCTCGGCACGCTGGAGGAAGCCGTCAACAAGATCAACGCGATGCCAGCCAAGCCGTCCTTCATGATCCACACCGGCGACATCACGCACCTGTCGAAGGCCGCCGAGTTCGACAATGCCGAGCGCATCATCTCGCAGAGCAAGCTCGACGTGCACTACGTGCCCGGCGAACATGACTTCCTCGACGAGGACGTGAAGTTCTATCGCGAGCGCTACGGTCGCGGCACCAAGGGTGCAGGCTGGTATTCCTTCGACGCCGGCGGCGTGCACTTTATCGGCCTCGTCAACGTCGTCGATCTCAAGGCCGGTGGCCTCGGCAATCTCGGCGCCGAGCAGCTCGCCTGGCTTGAGGACGATCTGCGCGGGAAGTCGAAATCGACACCCATTGTGCTCTTTGCGCACATTCCGCTCTGGACCGTCTATCCCGAATGGGGCTGGGGCACCGAAGACGGCGGCCGCGCGCTGGAATACGTCAAGGGTTTCGGCTCGGTCACCGTGCTCAACGGCCACATCCACCAGGTGATGCAGAAGGTCGAGGGCAACGTCACCTTCCACACTGCGCGCTCGACCGCCTTCCCGCAGCCGGCTCCGGGGACGGCGCCCTCGCCCGGACCGATGAAGGTCGAGGACGCCAGGCTCCGCTCCATGCTCGGCGTCGCCAGCATCAACTTCAAACAGAACGAGCAGCGGCTCGCGATCATCGACACGCCGCTGCAAGGCTGAAACGGAAAAAGCTGAACGGAAATTGACAATGAAGACACTCAATCGCCGTGACTTCGGTGTCGCTGTGGCCGCGGCCATCCTGTTGCCCGCAACACATGCCCGCGCCGACGACATGGACGTGCATATCGACAATTTCGTTTTCAAGCCGGCCGAGCTCACGGTCAAGGTCGGCACCACCGTGACCTGGACCAACCGGGACGACATTCCGCACACCGTGGTGTCGGCCGGCAAGTTCAGGTCCAAGACCCTGGACACCGACGACAAGTTCTCGTTCACCTTCACCAATGCGGGCGACTACAAATATTTTTGTTCGTTGCACCCGCACATGACGGGGATGATCAAGGTTGAGTAACGTCTCCAACCAAGGCATCAACGTCCTGCCCGGCCGGTGGTCCCACGCCGGCCGGGCTCGTGTGCCTTCGGTCACACACGCCGACACGACGAACAGGGACGACACAGCGCAACGCGCGGACCAAGAGGCAAAGCGAGGAGCGATGCCCGTGAGCGACGATTTGCAGAAGGCGCAGCGCTTCCGCGAGGCGGCGCTGCCCTATCTCGACGACGTCTACACGCTTGCGCGCTATTTGCTGCGTGATGCCTCCGACGCCGAGGATGCGGTGCAGGAGTGCTATTTGCGGGCGCTGAAGCATTTCGACAGTTATCGCGGGCCTGCGATGAAGCCGTGGCTGTTCGCGATCCTGCGCAACGTCTGCAACGCCGAATATGCGCGGCGCGCGCACAGGCACAGCGCGATCGAGGACACGCCCGGCGCCGCCGAGCAGACGCCGATATGGCAGGAGAGCGAGGCGAGCCCGGAAATCGAGGTGCTGCGCAGTCGCGATGCCGGCGCCATCCGCAAGCTGATCGACGCGCTCGCCGAGCCGTTCAAGGAAACCTTCGTGCTGCGGGAGATCAACAACCTGTCCTATCGTGAAATCGCAGAGGCCGCCGGCGTGCCCGTCGGCACGGTGATGTCCCGCCTCGCCCGGGCCCGCGCCATGCTGCGCGCGGCCTGGACGGCGGAAGAGGAGCAAGCAAGATGAATTGCGACGAAGCAAAGATCCTGCTTCACGCGCTGCTCGACAACGAGCTCGATGCCGGCCATGCGCGCGAGGTCGAAGCGCATCTCGCGAGCTGCCCGGACTGCGCCGCAGAGTTTGCCGCGCAGCGCGAGATGCAGCGCGTGCTCACTGAGACCAACCTGCGGTACGCCGCACCGGCGAGCCTCCGCTCGCGGATCGAGGCATCGCTGCCCGGGCCGCAGCGCCAGCAACCGACCCGTCGCTCCGTATTGCGCGGCTTCGCGATGGGCTCGGCGGTCTCAGCGCTCGCGGCGTCCGGCGTCGTCGCATTGGTGCTGCGCCAGGACGACCAGCAGCGCATCCTGTCGGAGGTCGTCTCCGCGCATCTGCGTTCGCTCCAGGCCGGCCATCTCATCGACGTGGTGTCCACCGACCAGCACACCGTCAAGCCGTGGTTCAACGGCAAGCTCGACGTCGCTCCGCCCGTGATCGATCTCACCGCGCAGGGCTTTACGCTGGTCGGCGGCCGGCTCGACTATATCGACGCCCGCGCCATCGGCGCGGTCGTCTACAAGCGCCGGCAGCACGTGATCAACCTGTTCGTATCGCAGACCACGAGCACCGAACACCGGCCACCGAAAACGCAGACCATGCAAGGCTTCAACTGTCGCCGCTGGGGCGAGCGCGGCCTGAACTTCTGGGCCGTCAGCGATATCGGCGGCGACGAGCTCGCCGAGTTCGTCGACAAGTTCGAGGCGGCGATGAAGGCGAATGTGGAGGGGTAGCGGTCTCGGCTGTCGTTGAAATAGGTCGGCGCCTTACGCCGACCGCCGCACCGCGTTGTCCACCAGCGTCTTGCCAAGCGACCAGATCGCGCCGGGGACCTTGTGGCTGCCGGCGATGACGTCGTCGAAAGCGCGCTCGATCCAGCCGCAATCTTCTTCGGTGATGGTGAGCGGCGGCAGCAGCTTGATGGTGTGGCTGCCGTGGCCGGCCACCTGGGTCAGGATCTTGTGATCCTTGAACAGCGGCACGGTGATGAGCTGGCAGAACAGGCCCTTGTTGGCCGTTTCCAGCACGTTCCAGGACGCGCGCAGCCGCAACGACTTCGGCGGGCCGAACTCGACACCGATCATCAGGCCCTTGCCGCGCACTTCCTTCATCAGCTCGTAGCCGGGCACCATGCGCGTCAGCGCGAGGCGCAGCTCGGCGCCGCGCTTCGCGGCGGACTCGATCAGCTTCTCGGACTCCATGACGTCGAGCGTGGCAATGCCCGCGGCCATGGCCAGATCGTTCTTGGAGAAGGTCGAACCATGGACCACGGCGCGGTCCATCTGATTAAAAATCTTGTCGAAGATGGCTTTGCGCGTCAGCACCGCGCCGACCGGCACGTGGCCGCCGGACAGCGACTTCGACAGCAGCACCATGTCGGGCTCGACGTTCCAGTGCTCGACCGCGAGGAAGCGGCCGGTGCGGCCCATGCCGGTCTGGATCTCGTCAGCGACGAACAGGGTGCCGTATTTCTTGCAGAGCGCGGCCGCGCCGGGCAGGAACTCGTCCGTGGGCATGTTGACGCCCTTGCCCTGGATCGGCTCGACGACGAAGGCCGCGACCTCGCGCGAGGCCAGCGCCTTTTCGAGCGCAGCCAGATCGTTGAACGGAATCGAGGTGCAGCCGGGCAGCAGCGGCTCGAAGCCGGTGCGGAAGTTCGAATCACCCGTCAGCGACAACGCGCCGTAGGTCAGGCCGTGATAGCCGTGGGCGCAATAGACGATACCGGGGCGGCCGGTCGCGCCTCGCGCAAACTTGATCGCGGCTTCGACGCATTCGGCGCCGGAATTGGCGAAAAACACCTTGTCGAGATAAGGGACGTACTTCAGAAGCCGCTCGGCGAGCACGCCGGCGAGCACCGAGACGTCGAACTGGACGAGATTGGGCAGGTCCGCATCGAGCACGCTCTTGAGCGCGTCGCGCATGACGGGATGGTTGCGCCCGATCGCAAACACACCAAAGCCGGACAGCAGATCGAGATAGCGCGCGCCGTCGCGATCGTAGAGATACTGCCCCTGCCCCTTCTGGAAGCCGACATCGTAACCGATGGTCTTGAGAACACGAACGAACTGCTCGTTCAGATACCGGTTATGCAGGGCGCTGCGCTGGGCCTGACGGTCCGCGAATAGCTGAGACATGTCTGGATTTTGGCTTTGCATCCGCTACATACTTCGATTGAGGACCGTCTCGTCAACTGAAAACGGTGAGTAACTGAAAACGGTCTGTGCGGCCTTTTGCCCTTTTTCGGACCATCTTCGCAAGCACAGCTTTAGACCATGTTGCACTGCCGAGGAACTATCATGCGTTTGGCCCTTTACACCGGAATATTACTGGCAGGCGGTTACACCTGCCTGACACCTGCGCTTGCCGCCGATCCCACCGGCGACTGGCGGGTCGCCGACGGCGTCGCCAACATCCGCGTTGCCCAATGCAATGGCAGCATGTGGGGCGCGGTTTCCTGGGAAAAGCAGCCCGGCGGACGCGACGAATACAATCCGGATGCATCAAAAAAGACCAGGCCGACGCTCGGCATGGCAACCCTGATCGACATGAAGAAGAAACCCGGCATCGATCAGTGGGAGGGGCAGGTCTACAATGCGAAAGATGGCCAGCTCTACAGCGCGACCATCACGCCGGCCGGAGCCGACCAGCTCGAAATCAAGGGCTGCGTGATGGGCTTTCTCTGCGGCGGCGAGACCTGGACCCGGGTCGGTCCGCCGATTCCCTCAAGCCCCTCGAACGCGATGGCCAAGGGCGCGCCCAAGCCCGGCACAGCTCCAAAAGCTGCAGGCACGACGGTTGCCGCAGCGGCGCCCGCCCCCGCAGCCCCGAAGGCCGCCACTGCGGCCAAGCCCGGTCAGAAGAGCGCCGCCGACCCGGTCGGCGACATCTGCCTACTCCCTGAGATTGCGGGGTTTGCCCATTAGGGCCGGCTGAAACAGCAGCACCGCGGCAAGCGTCGTCACCAGCGAGAGAGCGAGCAGCTTGCCCATGCTGGATGTGCCGGGATGGCTCGACAGCCACAGGCTGCCGAACGCCGTCGCCGTCGTCAGTGCGCTGAAAAAGATCGCACGTGTCAGGCTGGTCTGAAGCAGGTTTGTCCTGCCCGAGCGCCACGCCACGACATAGTAGATCTTGAAGGCGACGCCGACGCCGAGCAGCAGCGGGAACGCGACGATATTGGCGAAGTTGAGCGGCAGGCCGATCAACACGCAGATCTCGAGCGTCACCGCGCCCGCAACCAGCAGCGGCACCAGCGTCATCAGCACGTCGACGAACCGCCGCAGCGTGACCCACAGCAGAAGGCCGATCACCAGCAGCGCGTAGATGCCAGCGTGGATGAACGCCTTCACCACGGTGTCGCCGGATTTCAGGATCGAGACCGGCCCGCCGATCGCGGTCGGCTCGGCAACGAGCACTGCCGCCGCAAATTTGCGCAGCGTGTCGTTGTCGTTGGGATCGCCCTTCGGCTGCGCCTCGACGCGAATGATGCCGTCCTTGCTCTTCCAGGCGCTGACGAGTTCGGGGGGCAGGGAGTTTAGAGTGACCGGCCCCGCCTGCATCGCGTTCCTGAGCTGGTCGAACACGATCTTCAGCGGCGTGACGAACACGTCCTGCGCCTTGTTGCGCGTGGCCTCGTCGCCATCGGCGAGCTTCTGAAGCGCATCCGCCAGCCGGCGCGAGGCGACCGCGCCAGGGCCCTTGTCGTCACCCGCGGTCCGGCGCAGATTGTCGACCGAGGACTTCAGCGAATCGACGTTTTCCTTGTCCGTCGGCGCTGCGTCGACCTGGTCAGGATTGAGCGCTGGGTTCAGCACCTTGGCGCCCTGCGCGATCAGCTTCAGCTTCGGCTGCTGGTCTTCAGGCACGAAGCTGTTGAGCGACATCACCCGCAGCACCTCCGGCACCTTCTCCAGCTTCGCCTCGACCTGCCTCGCCTGGTCCTCCGACGTGGTCATCACGTTGATGGCATTGGCGCCGGTGTTGGGATCCTTGCGCAGGTCGAGGAAGGTCGCGATCGATTCCGCCTTCGGGTTGCGCAGGTTCATCGGGTTGAAGTCGAACTTCAGGAAGTAGAGCAGCGGCAGGCCGGCGACCGCCAGCAGCAGCGTGCCACCGACAACAAGCACGCGGTGATTTTCCAGGAAGTGATCGAGCGGCGCCAGGAACGCGTAGCCGACCGGCTCCTGCTCACCGGGCGGGTTCAACAGCTTCAGCATCGCGGGCAGTACCGTGATGCTGGAGAGGAACGCTACCAGCATGCCGACGCCGGCGATCTGGCCGAGCTCCGAGATGCCCTTGTAGTCGGTCGGCAGGAAACAGAGGAAACCGGCCGCGGTCGCCATCGCCGCCAGCGACAGCGGCACCGCGGAGCGCTTGGCGGCAATCACCAGCGCGCCGGAGAGATCGTTGTGCTTGTAGCGCTCCGAGCGGTAGCGGACGCTGTACTGGATACCGAAATCGACGCCCAGTCCCACGAACAGCACGGCGAACGCGATCGACAGCAAGTTGAACGAGCCGACCATCATCAGGCCGGCAGCGGTCGTCAGCGCAAGGCCGACGAAGAGATTGACGAAGACCGCGAAGATGATCTTCGACGAATGCAGCGCCATCCACAGGATCAGCAGCACGACGAGAACAGTGCCGACGCCGTTGACGACGGCGCCTTCCTGCACGGTGGCATACTCCTCGTTGGCAATCGGGACCGGGCCCGTCAGCCGCACCCGCGCCTGATATTTGGTCGCGAAATCGAGATCGACCGCAGCCTTGCGAATCGCATCCGTGGCGCCCTTGCCGGGCTCCAGCGCGTTGTAGTCGAGGATCGGCTTGAACTCGATGAAAGCGCGCTTGTCGGAATCCGACAGCGGCTCGTCGCTGACGAGCTCGCGCCAGGAGAAGCTCGCATTGCCCTTGTTGAGCACCGTCTCCACCGTCTGCGCGATCTGGTTGAAGGGCCGCGCGGTGTTGTCGAGCTTGACCTGGCCGCGCTTGACGCCGGCAAGTCCCGTTTCCAGCGCGCCGGTCAGGCCGCGGATCGAGGGGTCGCCCGCCATGATCTCGATCAGTGGCGCCGCGGACTCGAACTGGCTGGTGGTCTTGGCAACCTCGTCAGTCGGCAGGAAAAGCAGACCGTTCTTCTCGAAGAACTCGCCGGTGCCGAGTTGTTGCATCGACTGGAAGTCGGTCTTGTTGTCCTTCAGCTTGGCGAACAGCGCATCCGACGCCGCGGTCGCCATTTCGGGCGTCCTTGCCTCGACCACCGCGAGAATCGTCGCGTCGCGGTCGAAGGCGCGGTCGAATTGCTGGTCGCGCTGTCGCCAGTCCAGATTTTGGGCAATCAGCGAATTGATGTCGGTGTTGATGGCGAAGTGCTGCGACGTGTAATAGCCGGCCCCCACCGACAGCAGTAGACCGAGAACGACGACGAGGGAGGCAAACCGGGTGCAGGCCCTGACGATGGCAACGACGACGCTTTGCAGCACTTCTTTTCTTTCTGCTGTTAACAGCTTGCCGGAAACGCCCGCTGTTTATCGGAGTTCCCGGGCGAAACCTATTGCTGTTTTGATTGGCACTCGCCGGAACGAGGTTCCAGGTAAACGGCGGGAAGCCATGAAAAATCATTGCGGGGTGGTCGGTATAGCCGGGAAGTTGAGGCGGCAAAGTGGCGAAGGGGTAAGCAGCAATGTCGTCATTTTGACCACGGCAAGGTCTGTACTATAACACCACAAAATTGAGCCGGAGCGGAACCCGGGTTTCATCCCACCTTTCCTTTCTGCCGATTTTTTGACACAAATTGCTGTGCCTCCATGCGCTGAGGCCCAGTTGGGGTGGGCGGCTACCGTGTGTGCGAACCCAATGGTGCGGTTATTGCAGCTCGTTAGGCAGTATCGGGGTGCCGCCAGGGACCCGAAAAGCGGATTGGTGCAACTTGCGTGATGGACGTCCTATGGAAGTTTATCTGGCGCAGCCGCGCGGCTTTTGCGCAGGCGTGGTGCGCGCGATCGAGATCGTGGAACGGGCGCTGGAGAAGTACGGCCCGCCCGTCTACGTGCGCCATGAGATCGTGCACAATAAATACGTGGTCGAGAGCCTGAAGAACAAAGGCGCGATCTTCGTCGAGGAGCTGTCCGAGGTTCCGCCGAAGGCTGTGACCGTTTTCAGCGCCCACGGCGTCGCCCGCAGCGTCGAGGAAGAGGCCGCCGCGCGCGACCTTCCGGTGCTCAATGCCACCTGCCCCCTGGTCACGAAAGTTCACAATCAGGGGAAGCGCTACATCGCCCGGGGCCGCACCCTGATCCTGATCGGGCATGCCGGCCACCCCGAGGTGGAGGGCACAATGGGTCAGGTTCCCGCCCCCGTGCTGCTGGTTCAGAGCGTCGAAGAGGTTAACGCCCTGACCCTGCCGGCAGATACGCCAGTGGCCTACATCACCCAGACCACCCTGTCGGTGGACGACACCAAGGACATTATTGCAGCCCTCCAGGCCCGCTTTACAGATATTCAAGGCCCCGATATCCGGGATATCTGCTATGCGACACAGAACCGCCAATCTGCGGTAAGGGACTTGAGCAAGCTGGTCGACGTGATCCTGGTGGTGGGCGCTGCCAACAGCTCGAACTCGAACCGGCTCCGCGAAATCGGCACTGAGGCCGGCGTCGCGAGTTATTTGATTGCCGACGGCAGCAAGCTCAATCCGGAATGGTTGAAAGATGCCCGGACCGTCGGCGTCACGGCCGGCGCTTCGGCGCCCGAGGTGCTCGTGGATGACGTGATCGAAGCGATGCGGCGGATCGGACCGGTCAAGGTTTCGGTCCTGCCGGGTCGCGAGGAAAACATCGAATTCCGGCTTCCGGCCCAATTGGCTGCGAGCTGACCCACCCGAATTCCAAGCCCAGAAAGAAACTTTGTAATGGCTATCCCCTTCTTCAAGGAAATGCGTATCGGCGCCTATCTGCTCAAGCAGAAAATGCTCGGCCGCAAACGCTATCCGCTCGTGCTGATGCTGGAGCCGCTGTTTCGCTGCAACCTCGCCTGCGTCGGCTGCGGCAAGATCGATTATCCGGATGCGATCCTCAACCGCCGCATGACGGCGCAGGAGTGCTGGGACGCGGCCGACGAGTGCGGCGCGCCGATGGTCGCCATTCCCGGCGGCGAGCCGCTGATCCACAAGGAGATCGGCGAAATCGTGCGCGGCCTCGTGGCGCGCAAGAAGTTCGTCTCGCTCTGCACCAACGCGCTGCTGCTCGAGAAGAAGCTCGACCTGTTCGAGCCCTCCCCGTATCTGTTCTTCTCCGTGCATCTGGATGGCCTGAAGGACCATCACGACAAGGCGGTGTCGCAGAAGGGCGTGTTCGACCGCGCCGTTTCAGCAATCAAGGCAGCCAAGGCGCGCGGCTTCACCGTCAACGTCAACGCCACCATCTTCGACGGCCACCCGGCCGAGGAGATCGCGAAATTCCTCGACCTCACCGTCGAGCTCGGTGTCGGCGTCTCGATGTCGCCGGGCTACGCCTATGAGCGTGCGCCGGACCAGGAGCACTTCCTCAACCGCACCAAGACCAAGAAGCTGTTCCGCGACGTCTTTGCGATGGGCAAGGGCAAGAAGTGGAATTTCATGCATTCCGGCCTGTTCCTCGACTTCCTCGCCGGCAACCAGGAATACGAGTGCACCCCGTGGGGCATGCCCGCGCGCAACATCTTCGGCTGGCAGAAGCCGTGCTACCTGCTCGGTGAAGGCTACGCCAAGACCTTCAAGGAGCTGATGGACACCACCGACTGGGAGACCTACGGCACCGGCCGTTACGAGAAGTGCGCCGACTGTATGGCCCATTGCGGCTACGAGCCGACGGCGGCGACCGCGGCTCTCAACAACCCGATCAAGGCGATGTGGGTGTCGTTGCGCGGCATCCGGACCACGGGTCCGATGGCGCCCGAGATCGACATGAGCAAGCAGCGCCCGGCGCAGTACATCTTCTCATCTGAAGTGCAGAAGCGCCTGTCGGAGATCCGCAAGGACGAAGCCGAGGCCGCGCAGCAGAAGGCCGCGCGGAAGGCTTCGACCGCCGCTTAAGCGCGCTCGCGAAGTCGCGAACAAGAAAGGCCCGGTCGCCATCGCGACCGGGCCTTTGCTTTTCGGCGCAAGCGCCTTCGAGAGGCCGGCGTCATCGCGGAGGCTACGCTCCCTGTCCTCCTTGCTTGGCCAGCCCGGGAGCCCTCCTGCAAAAAGTGAAAAACAACCCCATGCACAGTAGAGCCACGATCGCTGGCCGCCATAGGACCAGCTCCGTCAAGCCATTGCGGCATCAATCAAATCAGCCGCAAACCGCCGAGCATCACAGCACGGGTTATTTTCGCAGCCAGACAGGCCGCCAGCCACCGCGACTCAAAGCTCGCGCGAATTCGAATTTCACGAAATCTATTTGACGCGTCGGGCAAAACAGTGGCACTATGCCATCCTGCCAGCATCATCTTCGCCTCCTCGCGGTCAGAAGCGATTCGTTGATTGCGAACTCACTTGAGCTCCACCACCCCGCGGTCGCGGGAGCCGGCTGGATGATCTCTAGTGCAGGACTGCATTGGTCATATCGCAATACGTCGCCGTAGTCCCATCCGATGGGCGAACCTGACGCCAGCGACCAACCACAGGCTGCGAGGACTGCGCGCCTGTGGCTCAGCAGTGACAGCATTTTTTCATCTGCGGTGGTCTACTCTCGGCGACCACCCCCGCCAGCTAACCTCAGGATACTCAATTGAAAAGAATTGCTTTCGCCGCGCTCGCAGCGCTGGCGGCCACGTCCGCGTCGGCTGCCGACATGGCTGCTTCCACCTATACGAAAGCGCCTGCGATGGTCGCTGTCGCAAGTTGGACTGGCTTCTATGCCGGCCTCAACGTTGGCTATGGGTTCAATGATCCCGTTGCGACCTTTACGGCGAATGACGTCGTCTCCAATTCGATCATTGGAAACGTCGGTACGGCCGCAGCGCCGGTCGCCTACGATGTCAAGGGTGTTCTCGGTGGCGCGCAGGCTGGTTACAATTGGCAGGTATCGCCGAACTGGTTGATCGGCTTTGAGGCGGATTTTCAGGGCAGCGACATCAAGGGATCAGCGGCGTCCCCTTACGCGGTCATTGGGCGACCGGGTCAGATCGAAGCGCAACAGAATGTCGAATGGTTCGGAACGCTCCGCGCGCGCGCTGGATTGCTCGCGACCAACAAGCTGCTCGTCTACGGCACCGGCGGCTTCGCTTACGGATCGGTCCGCGAAGATTCCATTCTCAGCAACACAATTGGCTTCACCGCCACGAGCGGGGGCGTGAGCGCTGTCTGCGCGGCTGCGGCAGCCTGCTACACAGGACCAACGACCAAAATCCTGACCGGATACGCGGTGGGTGGCGGATTTGAGTACGCCGCCTGGCGAAATGTTTCCTTGAAGGCCGAGTATCTCTACGTCAATCTCGGAAGCAGCAACATCACGTCAACGGCGCCTGCGACTGCTGGTACGACGGCTTCGACCATCGGCACGCACTTCAGTGATCTGGACTTTCATGTTGTTCGCGTCGGCGCGAATTATCACTTCTGATGTCTTCATCGATGAATTCAAAGCCCGGCCTCAGCGCCGGGCTTTTTTGTTGGCAGCGCTATTAGCTACGCGCTGTTTGAGCCATCCGAGGCGGACGTGCGTCCGAGCCCGCTTGATTTGTCGGAGTGGAGCAAGGGTCCTGCTTATCGCCAATAGTAGGTTCGTGGGGCATGGTAGTAAGCCCAGCGTGCATGGTACCAAGGTGCGTAGTAAAAGGGGCGCGGGCCATAGACAAACGGGCGGGCCGCATAAACGATCGGACCGGGTGGGTAGACAGTGACCGGCGCAACGTATGCCGGGGCGGCGGCAGCCGCGCCGACGGCACTCCCCACCGCGAAGCCGGCTACGGCAGCAGCACCCGGACCATAGTGACGCGGAGCGCCGGCGGATCCCCAGCGGGACACCGTGCCCTCACGGGTGACGGAATTGCCATTAGGCCCGGTGGTGGTGCGGCTGCCGGTGCAGACCCCACCGCTGCAGGACACCGTCCCTTGGCGGCTTACGCTGTTGCCGTAGGGACCGGTGCGCGTGATCTGCCGTGAGCAGGTTCCGTTGGCGCAGCTGCCCGAGGCGTTGACGGACGCCGTACCGCGCCAGCCGGACACCGAGCGGCTCCTCGTCCAAGCATTGGCGTCGGCGACGACGGCGACCGACAGCACTCCCGCAAGCGCGGACATGGTCAGGAGCTTCTTCATCATGGCATTCTCCGTGAACGAGTTGACGGCCATGCGCTGCGGCAGGTCCGTGTCACTGAGAATGCAGGAGCAATGTCAGCGCTTTTTGATCCTGATTCATCGTTGCTTGGAGTTTGGTCAACGGCAGGTAACGTTCTGTAAGAATCCGGCCCGATGAACCGCCGCTCTTGGTCCGGCAAGCGCGCGCGGTGGTGCAGTCTTCAGCCTGCAGCAAACACCGGAAGCCGGACAGAGAAGCGCGCCCCGCCAGAGGGTGCGTCGCCAATCGCAATGGTCCCGCCGCAGACCTCGACCAGACTGCGAACAACGGCGAGGCCAAGGCCCGCCCCGCCCGTGAATCGATTGCGAGACTGCTCCAGGCGCACGAAGGGTTCGAGCAGGATATCGCGTTGACTGAGCGGAACGCCGGGGCCCTCGTCGTCAACCATCAAGAGGACGCAATGCGCCTCTCGTTCCATAGCAAGATGTGCAACGTGACCGTACTTCAGCGCATTGTCTGCAAGGTTAGCGACGATCCGCCGGCACGCGAGGCGATCACCAAGGATATTGGAACCCTCCACGCCCGGACCGATGCGCAGGTCGATCTCGGCTCCCGCCTCTCGCCTGTCCAGAACTTCGGAGCGAACAATCTCGTCAAACTCCAACAGCTCCTCTTCGAGTTCGCCGGCTCCCGCGCGACTGGCAAGGAGCGAGTCGTCCAGCAGACGGATCATATCCGCGATTCCGTTGACTGCCCGGTCGCGCTCCGTCGCTTCCGGAATGCAATCGACGCTGAGGCGTAATCGCGTCGCGAAGGATCGAACGTCGTGCGAGATGCCCCCGAGCAACGCCATCCGGGCACGCAGGAGCAGAGCGAGACGTGTCTGCAGCCGATTGAAGGCCGTGATGACGGCCCGTATTTCGGGCGCGCTGGCCCGTGCCTGTGGCAGGTATACTGGAGCGCCTGTGAGGTCCATTCTGTCGACGGCCGCGGCAAGCTTCGACAAAGGCCGCGTCTCTCGTAGAGTGACGACGAGCGCGACCAGAGCAATCAAGGTCCCAAGCAGGCCCGCACCGAACCCTATCGGGAGGCCGATCCGGCTGACGGCCAACGGGCTTGCCGAAGCGACGATGAGCGTGTCCCCCGCCGTGAGCCCTATACGGATTTCGAGCGCCTTCCTGGCTGCTGGAGGCAACCAGTAATGGCGAGTGTTCTCGGCAACGTTTTGGCTCAACCTGATCGCAAATGGCCGGCTGCCGATTGCGTCGGCGTATGCCTGGTGCAAGTTCGCGTCAACGTCGAGGGCCTTGTCGGATTCCCCAACGGCCTCACCGGCTTCCAACCGCGCGGTCAGAGTGCTCGACGTGGCTACGTCGAGTATATCAGGTACCTGCTCGCGCGGCGCCCGTTCGAGGAGATTCACCAATGCAGAGAGCTGTCGTGCCGACGGACGGACATTCAGCGCGCTCCAGTCCCCCGAACGGTAGAACGTGGCTATGGAGACGAGCCAGACGGCCATCAGGGCGGTGACGACGATCATCGTGACGCGGGCCGCGAGACTCACACGAAGCATCACATCACCGCCTTCACCTGAGCGGTGAACAGATAACCGCCGTTACGCACCGTGCTGATAAGGCTTGAACCGGGGCTTTTCGCCTGGAATTTCTTGCGAACGCGCGAGACCAGCATGTCGATGGTACGATCGAACGGGTCAGCCGCGCGTCCGCGAGTCCAATCGAGAATCTGGTCCCGCGTCAACACCCGACGCGGCCTCTGCACGAAACAGGCGAGAAGATCGAACTCCGCGGTGGTAAACGTCACTTCGTCCCCGCCGTCGTCGACGAGCTGCCGCGCGTCCAGATCGATGATGAATCGGTCGAAAGCAAAACGCCTCGTCGTCGAAGCGACGGGCTTTATGTTCGCGCGCCGCAGCAGGGCCCGCACACGAGCGAGCAACTCGCGTGGCGCAAACGGCTTTACGAGATAGTCGTCGGCGCCCATTTCGAGCCCGATGACCTTGTCGATCTCGTCGCTCTTGGCCGTCAGCATCATGATCGGCGTGACGTCCTTCGTTCGTATCCTGCGGCAGATCGACAACCCGTCTTCGCCAGGAAGCATCAGGTCGAGGATGATGAGATCCGGCGGCGTGCGAGCAAGTACTGCGCCGGCTGCAGTGGCATCCTCCGCTTCCTCGACGCAAAATCCCTCGTTGCGCAGCAGCTTACTGACCTGCCTTCGGATTTCCGGATCGTCCTCAACAATCAGGATCGTGGTGTCAATCGCGCCCATCCAGAACTTTATGAACATCTGACAAGGAGAAACAAGGGCACAGGCCGGATTTTACAAACCGTTACAACCGCTGACCAAACTCCAAGAATCTAGGCGTCCGGATCAAACGGCGCTGACATTGCTCCAGCATTCTCCTCACGACGGTTCGCCGTCTTTGGAGTCCGGCGCGATTTCGGAGGTAGCGCGATGGGAGAGCTCTATCCATGTCCATCCTCCTGACCGCGAGAGCAACAGGCCGACAGCCGGCCGAACGACGTCCCCGCACCGATCATCGGAGAATGAAGACCATGGCTACAAGTGCATATCGCTATCGCATCGCTGCCCTCTCGCTGGTCGCGGCTGCCGCAACGGCCGCTTGCTCGACGACGGCTCGGGCCCAAGCCTCATCTCAGATGCAGGCTCAGGTCATGGCCATGGCTCAGGCCTGTCGCGCCGACATCGGTCAGCACTGCGCAACCGTACAACGCGGCGGCGGCCGCATTCTGGCCTGCCTGCAAAGCCATTCCGGTGAACTGACGCCGTCATGCCGCGACGCCATGCCGAAGGCCGAGTCGCTCAGATCGCAGGCTGCCGGGGCCGGCACGTTGCCCAAGTGAGCACTGGCGGGACATGTCAATGTCGGTGAAGGCTGCGCGAAAGAGGCCGGTAAGGACGGTTACCAGCGGATCCGCCCCGGCAACGCGCTTCGAACCGCTGGACGCAGTTCCTTTCCGGCTGCGTAGCCTGATCGCCGCCATGGTGCGGAGCATCTGCGACGCGCCTTTGCTCCATGTCGGCGGTCGGCGACGTTCGTTTCCCGCCGAGGATACGGAAGCCGACACGAGGATCCGGATGTTCGTCTCGGGCTTCAATATTGCCAATTCTCGCGTGCCGCCCTTCAAATCATGAACATTCAGCAACCGGTCAGTTCTCTCCTGGCAGTGAACCGTCCACAGCCGCGACCCAGACGCACGTCGCCCGCGGTCTGGCTGATGGCCGTGCTCGGCGTCGGCGCAGCCGGTCTCTTCGCGTTCCGATACCTATACCCACATGCCGTTGAGGGAACGGCGGTCGTTCGGTCGACCTTGGCGCTGAGCGTCAATGGGCCGGGTACGCTCGACGCAATCAACAAGATCGTCGTCAGCAGCCGTAGCCAGGGCCGCCTTACCGAAATCACCGTCGACCGCAACGATACCATAACGGCCGGACAGATTCTGGCCCGCATCGAGTCATATGATCTGCGCCACCAGCTCGCAGCAGCACAAGCCAGCGAGCAGGCCGCTATCCGTGCAATCGAGGTTGCCAAGGCCAGTCGAACACGCGCCGATGCGACATTGGTCAACGCCAGGACCAACTACGAGCGTCAGGCCGCGCTCATTGATAAGGGATTCACCAGCCAGCAGAACTTCGATGCGGCGGAAGCCACCCTTCGGCAGGCGGCCGCCGACCTTGCACATGACGATCAGGTGATCGAGCAGACCCGGTCCCAGGCACAAAGTGCGGCGGCCAATGTCGGTGTCGTGCAGGCGCAGATCGACGATACGATCGTACGCGCGCCCTTTCCCGGCATTGTGGTCTCGCGCGACAGGAACATCGGCGACACCCTGACAATCGGTGCGTCGATCCTGCAGCTCGTCGATCCGGCCACGATTGTGCTGACTGCAAGGTTCGACGAAAGCACGATGCAGTCGATGAAGCCGGGGCAACCCGTGTGCATCTCATTTGCCTCGCAGCCCGGCAAGAACTTGTCGGGTCACGTGCTGCGCCTTGGCCGTATCGTCGACACCGAGACGCGTGAATTCACGCTCGACGTCAAGCTTGACACGCTGCCGGAGAATTGGGCGCTAGGCCAGCGCGGTCTCGCGAGTATTACCGTCGCCACCCTTGCCCAGGTTCCGACCCTGCCGAAATCATTCCTGGTGCGCAGGCATGGACGGGTGGGCGTATGGGTCGTCGAGGGCGGCAGAGCCTACTGGCGGACCGTCGAGCCCGGCGCCGCGGGCGTAGATCGCGTGGAGATTCGCCAAGGACTGGCGCCGGGCGAGATCACCCTCGTACCGGACGGCGTCTACCGTTTCATGAAAGTTCAGGTGCGGGGTGCCCCCACATGAATCTCGGCTGGAAGGATATCCGGCATAGCCCCACGCGCTTCGGTTTGACCGCCGTCGGCGTCGCATTTCTGATGACGGCGGCAATCGGGATGACGGGGCTTTATCGCGGCATCGTCGCGGATGCTCTTCTGATCGTCGATACGATCGGAGCTGACCTCTGGGTCGTCCAGGGTGATCGCTCTGGCCCCTTCGCCGAGAGTTCGGCACTTTCCTCGACAATGGACCGCCGCGTCGAGGGCGTCCCGGGCGTCGCCGCCGTCCGCCGCTTCGTGCAGTTCAGCCAGCAATACAGCTTCGAGCAACAATCGCGCCGCGCCACGATCACCGGTCTCGATTTTCCGCAAGACAGGGGCAACTGGATCCACCTGATCGCGGGTCGTTGTCTCGCGTCAGGCCACTACGAAGCGATTGCCGACGAGAGCACGGGGCTCGCGATTGGCGACCATGTCCGGCTCGGCCTCGATCTTTACGAGATCGTCGGCGCTACGCGGCAAATGGTGGATTCGGGCGGCGACGGGCTGATATTCGTGAGCATCAACGATGCCGTCACGATCGCCCAGCGGCGTACCAGTGAGGAAGTGCTTCTGGCCAGAGCCGCCAAGGGAGGCCAGACACCGCAGGCAGGCGACAACAGTTCGGTGACGCAGGATAGCAAGATCTCTGCCGTCCTGGTCACGCTCGATTCCGCCGCGGACCCTGCCAAGGTCGCCGCCGCGATCAAACTCTGGGGCGATGCGGGCGTCCTGAGCGGCGCGGATCAGCGCGATCTTCTTCTCAACGCGCGACTGTGGAAGCTGCGCATTCAGATCCTTGCCTTCACGGTTCTGATCTTGCTGATCACCTGCATCGTCGTCTCGCTCATCATCTACACCATGACGATCGAGAAACTCCATCAGATTGCGATGCTGAAGTTGATCGGCGCGCGCAATTCCGTGATCGTGAAGATGATCGGCCAACAGGCCGGGCTGATCGGCGTAGCCGGCTTTGCACTGGCGCTGCTCATGTCCATGGTGATTTTCCCGCTTTTTCCGCGACGAATCGTCATCGATATCGCGGATGCCAGCATGCTGGCTGCCGTTCTGGCTGCAATTTGCGTCATCGCGAGCGGTATCGGCATTGCCCGCGCCCTCAAGGTCAACGCTCGGGAGGTGCTCTCGTGAGAACCGACGTCGTCCTTTCCGTCCGGAACGCGCGAAAATATTATCCGAGCGGAGATTCCGTCACGCGCGCGCTCGACGGCGTTTCCCTGGATGTCCGCGCGGGCGAGCTGGTCGGCATCTTCGGCCCGAGCGGTTCCGGCAAGAGCACATTTCTCCTGATTGCCGGACTTCTGGAACGACCGACCGGCGGCGAGGTGATCGTGGCCGGCGAGCACGTATCGGATCCCACCGCCGAACTCGATCGACTGCGTGATTTTCGGCGACGAAATATCGGCTTCGTCTTCCAGAAGGCCAATCTGATCCCGTTCCTGACGGCCGTCGAGAATGTCGCGCTGGCATTGGAGATCGACGACGTCCCCGCGAGGCCGTCGCGTGAATACGCTATCGAGCTTCTGCGCACGCTTGACCTCGCCCACCGAGCCGACAACCGGCCGACCCAGCTCTCTGGGGAGAGCAGCAACGCGTGGCGGTGGCCCGTGCGCTGGCCAACGATCCGCCGCTGATCCTCGCCGACGAACCGTCCGCCGCGCTCGACAGCGTGCGCGGACGTCAGGTCATGCAGCTCTTCCGTCGGATTGCGACCGAGCGCAGAGCCGGCGTCGCCGTGGTCACGCACGATCCACGTTCGCTCGATCTGTTCGATCGCATCGTCGAATTCGAGGATGGACGAATTTCGGCGATCAAGGCCGAGCAAGCTCAGCTCTCGTCCTTCGATCATCGGTGACGGAGACTTTCGGGCGACCAGTTCTCCACACCAAGAGCGCCCGGTCCGGCGACGTGTTACGTACCAATACAAAATCCCACAAACTTCCGCATCAGCGCGAAACGGCATTGACAGTCGTCCGGCACCCTTCGTCACGGATTCGAACGATTGGAGATATCAGATGCGTCGGACTATTGTTTCGGCTTTCACCGCTGTCCTTGCCGGCCCCGCGATGGCGGCTGACCTTGGCGCCGCGGCGCCGTCCTACAAGGCACCTTCCTACCTGACGGCCGAACAGACTGCCTTCAACTGGACCGGCAACTATTTCGGTGTCCATATCGCCGGCGCGAGGGGTGATTTCAGCTTCAGCCCGATCGCATCGCCGGCGCTTGGCGGTGCCGCCACATCTTTCGGCGATATGTCATCAAACGACAATGATGCCTTCGTCGGCGGATTTCAGGTCGGCCGCAACTGGCAGTTTGGCCGTTGGGTGCTTGGATTCGAGCACGATGCACAATTCACCAAACTGAACGGCAGCATCACGTCCGGATCGGGTGTCGCGGCACCTTTGCCGAGGGAGACAGCTTCAACGCCAAGGTCAGTTATCTCAGCGCGACGCGCGTGAAGGTCGGCTACGCCCGGGACCGCGTCATGGCCTATCTCGTCGGCGGCCTGGAGATGGGTCGAGTGGACGTTACCGCCAACTATGCGTCACGAACCGGCATCGGTGCCGGCGCGCCGCTGAGCTTCGACGACACCCACAAGCTCCAGTTCGGCTATACGGTCGGGGCCGGCGCCGAATACGCCTTCACCAACAACATCTCATTCGGCGTCGAGTACCGTTACCTGACCCTCAACAAGGCGACCTACAATCTCGGCACAGTCACATCTGCGGTCGGCGACGTCAGCAACGTCACCGCCGATGTCGGTCTGAAATCATCGCAAGTGCTGGTTCGGATGAACGTAAAGTTCGATGGCCTTGCCTTGTCGGGCTTCTGATCGAAACTGGAACACCGATCCGCAAGGCTATGGGTGCATCAGCGACTGGCAGTCCGCGCGCGCTGCCGGCACGCACTCAGAGTGCCCGGCGCGGACGGCTCGACGGTTGCCGCTACGCGAGGGGATAAGGCTCACGGGTCCTTCCGCCCCTCGCGCCCCGATCTGCACGATCGACGATCGGGGCATCGGCGGAACCGGAAGTTCTGCGCGCGGCAGAACCACGTGATCTAGTCTAGGGTCAGCGTAATCTGCCCAGGCAAACCGCGATTGATGAAGAGCTATCGCCCAAGGTCGGCGACGGCGGGAATTGGAAAGGCGCTTGTTACGTTGTTAGGGTGACAGTGCTCCGGCACCTATCTCTTCCGAAATATCATGAAGGCGCCCTCGATCGGATGTCGCATTTCAAGCCGAAGCGTCGCCGTCGTTGATTCCAGTTTTTCGAAATGGTCGGATGCCAATGTTTCGACATAGGTGACGGAATGCGCGAAACGTCCGGACGGTCGCAGTTCAAAATTCGCGGCGGCCGTCGTTTCGATACTGAGCGCCAGGATGCCATCCTTTACGATGGCGTCGGCAACTGCACTGAAGAATGCGCTGAGGTCGCCAACATAGACCAGGACATCGGCCGCGAAGATGAGATCGAAGCTCACCGGCCTCGTCGCCAGGAACTGGACTGCCTCGGCTTTCCTCAACTCGCTGTAGAAGCGGCGCTCCTCCGCCTGGAGCAGCATCGATCCCGAGAGGTCGACGCCAATCGCGATGCCGCCAAACCGAGAGAGGGGCTTTGCTGCCAAGCCGGTACCGCAGCCAAGATCGAGAATACGATCGAAACCACCACGGTGCAGCGCGATCATCTGCGCCATGATCTCGGGCGCGCGATATTGCAGCGACTCGGTGAGCTTCCTGTCGAAACTGGGCGCCAAGCGGTCGAAATGTGTTTCGACATAGTCCACTGGCGCCGTAGGCAGCTGTTCACCGGCCACCGCGCTGTTCATGTAGCGCTGGACCACGTCATTGGGATGATGTCTCAGCCGAAATTGGCCAACCAGGCGGGCGGCATCCCGGTACCCGTGCACGTTGAGCAGCGCAAATGCTTCCTGCGAAATGTCGACGGGTCCATCACCCGGGTCGGCGAGCCGGCTGTAATTTGCCAGAGCCTCCTCGAGCTTGCCCTCGATGATTGCCTGGAAGGTCATTGCCTTGAGGCGGACCAATGCGCTGTCCGGATCCAGCGGGCCGAACTCGATCGCGGCATCGAATGACTTCGCGGTACCGGCAAAATCACCGGTCGCGTAACAGGCATGACCAAGACAAAGATGCGCGATTGCGTTCTTCGGATCATGCAGGACGGCCTGCTGCAGGCATTGCAGGGCCTGCGCCGGTTTGCCACTCCTGAGGTGGATGATGCCGAGACCGAAATGGGCGCTCGCAATCGTCTCGTCGAGCACGATCGTCTTCCTGTAGGCCGATGCCGCCAGATCCTGATCCTTCATGCGGTCGAGGACCGTTGCCAGCATCAGCCAGGATTGAGGGCGCTGCTCGTCGACCGCGATCGATCTTCCGATTGAGGCCAGCGCCCTCTCGCTGTTGTTGGAAGCCAGCTGCACCCCGCACAGGTCCTCCCAGATCAAGGCGTTGTCCGGCTCCAGGACCAGTGCGGACTCAAACGACAGGATCGCCAGTTCCAGTTCACCCGATTTCCATCGCACGAGACCGAGTTTCCGGAGTTCATCGGCTCCGAGGCCCTGCTCGTTCATGAGGTTGCGAAGCCGGCCGGCAGCACGATGAGGGTGGACCTGTCATGACCGAGAAGGAAATCCACAACCGACCCTGCCTCGACGGGCATTGGCTTCGGCAAGACATGAAGCACCTGGAGCCAGCCGCCATCGTGATAGCCGTCCGGATGGTTGGTGAAGACGATATCGTCAATAAGGTCGACCTGCATCCATTGCACGACGCCGACGGCGGTTCCTGAGGTAATCACAGGGATCGATACGGCCCGCAGCTCCGGTTCATGTGCAGCCGATGTCAAATCCAGCGACGCGATTTCAAAATCGTTCGAAAGCCTCGACCATTCGGTCATCGTACCATGGATGGGCAAACGCAGCGGCGCCAGACTGTTGAACCGCGCAACGTTGAATCCGGACGCCATCCTCACGTGGCTGTAGGCAGCGAGCGTTTCGCTCGCCACGAGGCAGCCCATGGCAGATGCCGCCTTTGGAATGACGATCGCGTCCTCGGCAATCAGCCGACGCCGCGCATCTTCGAATGTGCTCAACACATCCTCGGCCAGGAGATCGCTGGACAGGATTTCGGAGATCATGATGTCGGCTTTCGCCGGGATATCCCTGCCGACGGAAAGCGCCGTCGAGGATTTGCCGATGACCTTGATCTGTTCGCCATATCCGTTTTCGGCGACGATCTCTTGCGCTACACGCGCTATGGTCGGAACCGTCTCGCAACTGACGATGTTGGTGGCGCCTTCACGCGCGGCCATCATCGACAGCAAGCCACTGCCCGTGCCGATGTCGAGGATTTGCGCGCTCGAGCCGCGGGTTGCCAGCGCCCGCCGGATCGCCCGTTCGAAACAGTCGTTGCGGCGCGTGTCGTTCATCATGGGGATGTGCCAGAAGGGAACGATCGCGGACGACAACCGGCGCATCTGGTGGTAGGCGTTGACGTTGTCGGGCTGAAGCCGAAGGACGTGGCCGAACTCGATGATCGCTTCATCCTTTCGCCCGCTATCGGCCAGTGCCACGGCGAGATTATTGCGGATGAGCGCATCGTCGGGAGCGAGACCTGTCGCGATCTCAAAACAGCTCAGGGCTTCCGTCAAACGCCCGGTCTTGTAGAGCAGCCCACCCTTGGCAGCCAGGGCATTGAGGTGAAACGGCTGGATCGAAAGCAGCCTGTCCCAATAGTGAACGGCGAGGTCGATATCTCCGCGTTTCGCAACAACGCTTGCAAGGAGCGGGAGAACATCCGTGCTGCGATAATCTTCCAGCAATACCTGCAGATAATGCTGTTCGGCGCATTCCCAATGCCCGTCGACATGCAATTGCATTGCCCTCTCAAGTGAGAGCCTTGCCGAATTCACGTGCTCTCCAGTGGCCTGCTTGTTCATCCCAACTCCCATGCAGTCTAAATGGACCAGGAAGCGGACTGAACCCGACCGGTCTCGCTGGGAGCGAGAGCATTGCTCAGGTGCAATTCCAGATACGCGAGACGGGCATTCCCAAAGATCTCTACGGCAGCCATGCGGGGGACGTTACGGCCGCTGGAAATTATTTGCCGTGATTCGTCGATCACGTCGATGTCCATGCCCGTCCTCGGGGTGCCTGCGCTGCTCTCGCCCGTCCAACGCGGCCGGAGTTGCGGCCTACCGCTCAAACCGCCGGCGGAAACAACCATATTCGCTTCGCGCTACGCGATGTGCGCCATATGGATCGGCCAATGCGGCTGTGGCGGCTTCGCTCCATCCGGCCACGCATCAAAGAAAAGGCCCGGTGCCAGTGGCAACCGGGCCGTTTCCTTGCCGGACAGGAAACCGCTCAGGCCGCCTTGGACACCAGCGTCTCGCTCTCGATCAGCTCGGTGCCGATCAGATAATCCCGACAGCCGCGAAGCGACCGCAGCGCGCGGTTGAAGTCGATACCGGTCGAGACCAGGCCATGCAGCGCGGCGGGATTGCGGACGATGCCGCGCAGCACCGCGGCGAGATCGATCTGGCCGTTCGGCTTGATCGCGGCGCGGGCGAGCGCCGGCAGCGCGCGATGGGCGGGATCGCTGATGACGCGGACCGCGGCGAACGGCAAGCCGGCCTCGGCGGCGTAGGCGGCCGCGATGTGGCTTTCCATGTCGACGGCGGAGGCCCCGGTCTCCGAATGCAGCGCCGCCTTGCCGGAGCGCCCGGTGACCACTTCCTCGGCGCCGGCGAGGCTGCCGCGCACCACGCGGCGGCGGCCCGACGTCAGGCGGTCGATCAGGTCGTTACCGAGCGACAGGCCGGCAGCCCAGCGGGTATCGCCGGAGAGCACTTCGGTCGCCAGCACGACGTCGCCGGAGCGCAAGCTCGGGTCGAGGCCGCCAGCCACACCGAACGAGATCACACCGCGAATCGTATTGGGATCCAGCACCGTCAGGAGCGCCCGCAACTGGGTTGGGCTACTCGACGAGCAAATGACCGCCATTCCAGGCCCGGCCGCGATGCGGGCCTCCTGAACCAGACCGGTCACAATGAGTATCGGTCGCGGGTCGATCGCCTGGCCCGCGGCAACGTAGTCCCCCATCCCCAAAGTCACATTCCGACCCCTACCACCCTGCTGTTGGTGTTCCGCAAGTTCCGATACCGCGCCAACGCCCACAGCGGGAAGAACTTCGGGTAACCATGATAACGTAGATAGAATACACGGGGAAAGCCCGTGGCGGTGTACCGCTGCTCGTCCCACAGTCCTTTTTTGTTCTGTGTTGCAATCAGGTACTCCACCCCGCGGGCGACGGCCGGGTGATCAACCTCGCCAGCTGCCATAAGAGCAAGCAAGGCCCATGCCGTTTGCGAGGCAGTCGAGGGGGCGGCCTCCCATCCCCGGTAATCGAGCCGGTAGCTGACGGCATCCTCACCCCAGCCGCCGTCCTTGTTCTGGATCGAGGCCAGCCAGGCGGCGGCCTTGCGCATCATGGGGTCGTCGTGGCGGATTCCGGCCATGTTGAGGGCGCAGAGCACCGACCAGGTTCCGTAGATGAAGTTCATGCCCCAGCGGCCGTACCAGGACCCCTCGGGGTGCTGGGTCTTCCGGAGATAGGCGACCCCGTCGGCCACATGCTTGCTGGTCTGCGCGGTCTCGCCGAGCTGGGCCAGCATCGAGATGCAGCGGGCGGTGACGTCCTCGGTCGGCGGGTCGAGCAGCGCACCGTGATCCGAGAACGGGATGTTGTTCAGGTAATATTCGAGATTGTTGACGTCGAAGGCGGCCCAGCCGCCGTCGTCGCTCTGCATGCCCTCGATCCACTCCCGGCCGCGGTCGATCGCGGCGTCATAGCCGGCCACACCGTGCTCCCGGCGCATGCGGTCCATCGACATCACCACCACGGCGGTGTCGTCGAGATCGGGGTAATGGGCGTTGTTGTACTGGAAGGCCCAGCCGCCGGGGCGCACATCGGGCCGCTTCACCGCCCAGTCGCCCTTGACCTCGAGCTCCTGCTTGGGGATCAGCCAGTCGAGGCCTTGCTTCGCCGCGGGCACCGCCTTGTCACCGCCGGCTTCCAGCAATGCGTGGGCGGTCAGCGTCGTGTCCCACACCGGCGAGACGCAGGGCTGGCAGTAAGCCTCGTCGTCGTTGATCACCAGCAGCTTGTCGATGCCCCGGCGCGTGACCGCGCGCGGCGGGTAGTTCTCGTCCTTGCCCAGCGCGTCGTACATCATGACGATGTTGGCCATGGGCGGATAGATCGCGCCCATGCCGTCCTCGCCGTTGAGGCGCTCCTCGGTGAAGGCAAGCGCCGCATCGATCGCGCGCTTGCGCAGGCGCTTCGGAAACATCGGCTCGACCACGCGCAAAATCCCGTCGAGCGCGCGGAACAGCACGAACCAGGCCATGCTCTGGTGCGGCGCCTTCGCGGTCATGCCGATCGAACGCGGATCCTGGAGGAACAATTCGTCGATGCCGACGCCCTTCGGATTCTTCGCGCGCGGCTTGAGCGCGGCGAGAACCATCAGCGGCACCATCGTGGTGCGCGCCCAGTAGGAGATCTTGTTGAGGTGGAACGGCGACCAGAACGGCAGCAGCACGATCTCGATCGGCAGCACCGGCACCGCGCGCCAGGTCACGACGCCGAACATCGCCAGCATGAAGCGCGTGAAGACGTTGCTGTTTATCGCGCCGCCGCGCGCGTGCATCGCCTCGCGCGCGCGCACCATGTGCGGCGCATCGACGGAATCGCCGATCATCTTCAGCGCAAAATAGGCCTTCACGCTGGCGCTCATGTCGAACTCGCCGTCATGCACCAGCGGCCAGCCGCCATGGGCACCCTGGACGCGGCGCAGATAGTTGCCGATCTTGGCTTCGAGCACGGTGTCGACGGGTTCGGCGAGGTAATGGCGCAGCAGGATGTACTCGGCCGGAATCGTGCAGTCGGCCTCGAGCTCGAACACCCAATGGCCGTCCGGCTGCTGGAAGCCGATGACGCCTTGCGTCGCCGACGCAATGCTCGATTCCAGGACCTTCGATTCCAAGATCCTCGATTCTTGTGCTTCGCGGCTGGTCGCGTTCACGGAATCCATCTCGCTCGATTGCTCCGATAGTCGATTGAAATTGACCGGGACGTTTTGCCCGTCAGGGCCGCCTCTCAAGATCCTTTGGCGGCCAGAACCAGATCGGCGGCGCGATCACCGGACCGGACCGATCCCTCGATGGTTGCAGGCAATCCCGTAGCAGTCCAGTCGCCGGCGAGGAACAGGTTTTTCAGCGCGGTGACCGGCCCCGGACGCAGGGCATTCTGGGCCGGCGTGGCGGCGAAAGTGGCCCGGCGCTCGCGCACGATCTGCCAGGGGGCAACGGCGGCGGCACGTCGCCGGAAATCCCGCCCGCCTTGCAGACGTCGTTCCAGATCGCCTGCGCGAGTTCCTCGCGCGGCATATCGACCAGCCGATCGCCGTTGCTGATAGTGACGGAGAGGCGGTTCGGGAAGGCGAACAGCCATTCGACGATGCTGCCGATGACGCCGAGGATCGGCGGCGAACCCTGCGGCGGCTCAAAGCGGAAATGGGCATTCACGATGGCGCGGAATTCGGTCGGCGTCTTCAGGCCCGGCAGCAGGCTGGAGGCGGCGCGCGGCGGCACCGCCATCACGACGACGTCGCCCTCACCGACCTCAATCACATCCTCGCCGCCAAAGTTCAGCGCGCCGACCTTGCCGTCAGTGGTCGCGAACGAACGCAGCTCATGGCCGAGCTGAACGGTGTGGCCACGCTCAGCCAGGAACTTCACGGCGGGTTCGATCAGCACGGCGCTGAGGCCGTCGCGTGCGATCAGCGGGCGGCAGGCCTGTCCGCCGGCCAGCAATGTCTCGCGCACGATCGCGCCGGCAAGCCCCGCCGACCCCTCGGGCGGATCGACGTTGAGCGCCGCCAGCAGCAGCGGCTGCACCAGGCGCTGATAGAGCACGCCTTCGGTCGGAATCGACTTGCCGACCAGCGTCTGCTCCGACGCCCAGATCAGCGGCGCCAGTTTCAGATAGTCAGTGAGACCCGTATCAGGGACGCGGCGGCTCTCGTCGAGCACCCAGGTCGGCAGCCGGCCTTTGCCGAGATCTATCTGCCAACGCTGCCCGGTCGTGAGGTCGACAAAGGGAAACTGCGCGCTTTCGGGACCGACGAGGCCGGCCTCGGTGCCGATCGAACGGGCATAGGCCCGCGCGTGGCTGTTGCCCGACAGCAGCAGATGATTGCCGTTGTCGATGGTGAGGCCGGTTGCGCCGTCGAAATAGGAACGGCAGCGGCCGCCGGCCTGCTGCGTCGCCTCGTGCACGGCGACCTTGAAGCCGGCATTGGCAAGCCGCACGGCGGCGGAGAGGCCGGAAATTCCGGCACCGATGATGTGAGCTGTGTGTTGCATCAGATGAAAGCGTAACGAAGCAGGATCAGCATGCGTGTGACCTTCGACACACGCACCGGCTCGCGCGGCGCGTTGAAGCCGCGCGCGATCAGCAGGTCCAGAATGGCGTGATAGTATTTCGACATGATCCGCGGCGCGCGCACCGCGCGGCGCTTGTTGCGGTTCATGATCTCGTCGGACTGCTCGAAATGCGACTTGGCGCGCTGTGCCAGCGGCAGGCAGACCTTCGCCAGCGCGCGCTCGACGATCACGCGGTTCGGATCATCGGAGGTGATGCCGGCATGCAGCAGCGCCTCACGCGGCAGATAGAGCCGGCCGAGGCCGGCGTCCTCGTCGATGTCGCGCAGGATATTGGTGAGTTGGAGCGCGCGGCCGAGATGATGGGCGAGCAGGATGCCGTCCTCTTCAGGCAGGCCGAACACCCGCACCGACAATCGTCCCACGGCGCTGGCGACGCGATCGCAGTAAAGATCCAGCGTCGCCATGTCGGGCGCGCGGATGTCCTGCGGCACGTCCATCTCCATGCCGTCGACGATGGCGAGGAAATCCTCCCGCTTCAGCCCGAACGTCTTCACCGAGCCGACGTAGTCGGCAAGGCGCGGCGGCGGATGGCCCTGATAGAGCGCATCGATGTCGTTCCGCCACTCCTGAAGCGCGGCGAGCCGCTCGTCGCGCGGACCGTCGGAATCGGCGATGTCGTCGACCTGCCGGCAGAAGCTGTAGATCTGGAACATCGCCTCGCGCTGGTCGCGCGGCAGGATGCGCATCGCAGCGTAGAAGGAGCTGTTCGATGCGGTCGAGCCATAACTGGCGCCGGGCGAGGTCGCCTCAAGCGTCATGTGCAGTCCCCGGTCTGGAAATGGCCTTGCGTCCGACCGCACGGCGGCCGACTTCGCCGATCATCCCGGCAAGGCTGAAGGTGAGAAGCTCGAACTTGTTCAGATGCACGCGCTCACGCAGGGGATCACGCACCTTCAACAGGCGCACGATACGGCCGGCATAGGCCTGGATCACCGCGACGTCGATGCCGAGGCGGACATCCCGGATCTCCGCAGCCAGCGACCTGCCCTCGTCGAGCAGCGCTTCGTTGCGTAACGCGAGCGACTGAAGACAGGCCAGCATCGCCGGCGGCGACTGCGTCAGGCCAAGCTGCTCGACCGAGGCGCCGCTTGCGGCCAGCGCATCGCGCGGCAGGTAGACGCGGTTGAGTTCGCGGAAATCCTTGCCGCAATCCTGCAGATGGTTGTTGATCTGGAGGCCTGCGCAGAGTGCGTCCGACGCGGCCCAGGTCGAGGTGCTCTCGCCATGGACGTCGAGCATGAAGCGGCCGACGGGCATCGCGGAATAGCGGCAATAGTGGATGACCTCGTCCCAGTTCTCGTAGCGCAGCTTGGTCACGTCCATGCGGAACGCGATCAGCACGTCGAGCGCATGGCGCGGCGCCATGCCTCGCTCGGCCAGTGCGCGGCGCAGGATGACGGCTTCGGCCTGGGTGTCGCCGTTGCCGAGCAGCTCCGCCTCGAACAGATCGAGCAAGCGCAACTTCTCATCGGCCGGCAGGGTGGCGTGATCGGCGATATCGTCGGCGGTACGGACGAAATTGTAATACGCCAGGATCAGCGCGCGATGACGCGGATGAATGATCCAGGACGCGACGGGAAAATTCTCGTCGCGGTCACCTTTGCCGGATCGCAATTCGCTCGCAGAGGTCATCGAGGGCTGGTCAACAATCGTTTGGACAGGAAGGGCTTTTTCGCTCGCGCGGGCTCATGCCGGCGATGCCGCCGCGGCCCCCATATAGGGGAATACGGCCGCAAAACCAATCCTGTCTGTCGATGGCGGCCTGCGCCGATCGGACCCGGAAAGGCGGCCCGGGGTCCGCCTTTTGTGGGCCAGCGGCCGAGCTTACTGGTTGTGGCTCTTCAGGACCTGGTCGCAGGCCTGCGAGATCTTGGGCCGGTTTTCCTTGAGGCAGGCCAGGATGGTGAAATCGCCCTGGTCGATGACCGGACGGCAGAACTTCTGCACATCGCGCGTGCAGGCCTTCTGTTCGGCGTCCGTGCCGCGGCCTGCCTGGGCGAATGCCGCCGTGGAAAGGGATGCCGACAGCAGGGTGAGAGCGACGAGTAGCTTACGCATTGTATTCCTTCGATCTGACGGCAGAATCGTACCGATCCCGGTCAGCACAGGGCGGACGGCCGGAACGGATCGTTCTGGTGGCAAGTTCGCCGCGGAAAGCACGGCATTCGGAGAAGGCACAAGCGCTGGTAAATGCGGCCAAATTGGCGCCGCGGCCACCAAACCAGGCCTTCTCCCGAGTTTCATTGGCAGATGTAAGAGATTGATACTACGTCATAATTCCGGAGAGCCGCGTTTTGGTGCGCACCTGTTGCAGCGCTGCATCTCTGGACCGGCCTTTTTTGGCGGAAACACATCGAAACACCGGGCGTTGCAGGATCGGAGCCTGTTGCAGGGGCGTGGTGAACCGCCATCTCTGGCGGTCAGGCTTTGAACCTGACACAGGCTCGGAACACTAAACTTTCGATGTGGCGAGACGTTCTTCATCGTCGATGAACGTCATTCGAAAACGGGATATTCAAAATGCAATTCTTTGGGCGATCTGGACAGGCGATCAAGGCGGCCGGCCTTGGGGCGGCGCTGCTCTTCTCAGTTTCTGCAAGCCACGCTCAGTCGTCCGGACCGTTCGCCGGTTTCGACGGCGCGTGGACCGGCACCGGCACAGTGTCGCTGTCCGATGGGTCCACCGAGCGCATCCGCTGCAAGGCCGACTACAAGGTCGCCAGCACCGGTCTCGGCCTCAAGCAGGCGCTGCACTGTGCCAGCGACAGCTACAAGTTCGACCTCACCAGCGACGTGACGAGCCAGGGCGAGCGGATCTCCGGCAACTGGAGCGAGACCAACCGCAATATCTTCGGCAATCTGCAGGGCACCGCCGGTGGCGGTCAGATCGAGGTGTTCGTCGAGGCCAACGGCTTCGCCGCCAATTTGTCGCTGCGCACGAACGGCAGCAAGCAGACGGTGCAGATCTCCTCCAAGGGCGAGATCCGCGGCGTCAACATCACGATGACGAAGAGCTGATCGCCCGTCGTCCTTCAGATATCCACATCAAGACAAACCCCCGGATCTCGCGAACCGGGGGTTTTTCCATGCGGACCGTGGCGTCGGTCTCGAATTGTCAGATCGCCGGCTTGTCCGGTCCCTGAAGCTTGCCGTGCAGGTTGATCAGCCACATCGCCGTCGGCCGCAGGATGAAGAGATCGGCGACGAGGGCCATTACCATCGAGAAGGCACTGAGCCAGCCGAACAGCCGCAGCGACGGCAGGTCGGAGAACACGGTGACGACGAGGCCGCACGCCAGCACCAGCGTGGTCAGGATCAGCGCCGGGCCGACCAGTACGGTCGCCCGCTCCACGGCGAGCGCCGAACCGACGCCGGGCTTGCTCTCCAGCCTGAGGCGATTGAGGAAGTGGATGGTGGCGCTCAAGCCCAGGCCGAACGAGACGGTGAGCGCGACGACGCTGGCAAATTGGAGTCCCTCACCCATCGCCCACAGCACCGTTCCGGACATCACCACCGGGAAGATACCCGGCAGGATGCAGGCGAGCATCACGACCCATGATCGGAACGCCAGGCCGATGAACATCGCGACCAGCGCGAATTCGATGGTGAGCCCGTGGTTGAGTTTCTCGATCATGCCGGCCGAATTACGCGCGGCGATGGCGGCAAGACCCGTCACGGCCACTTCGTAGCCCGGGTGCTTCTTTCGGACGGCGTCTAGCTCGGAATCGAGCTTGTCGACGATCGGCAGAAGCTGGCTGGAATCCTTGTCCGGCACGCGGCCTGCGACCACGACGGCGTCCTGCTGGGCATCGATGAAGCGCCGCACCAGATGCTCGGGAATGACGCTGACATATTCCTTGAGTGTCGCGACGTCGGAGCCGCCGGCCTTTTCCGCGAGCCAGCGGCGCGGCGTCTCGAGCGACCAGACGTTGCCGACACCCGCGGTCTTCTCGACGATTGCGTGCACGTCCGCGATGGTCTGCAGCGTCTCCGGCGAGTAGAGCGATTCACCCTTGGGGAACTGGATCAGCACGTTGACCGGGTTGGCGCCGGTGAGCTTGGCATCGAGCCGGTCGCTGGCGGCAACCGCCTGGCGCTTGTCCGGCACCTGGTCGGCGAGCCGGTAGCGCGGCTCCAGGTTGGCGTAGATGACGCCGAGGCCGGCGACGAACACCACCGCGATCAGGCTGAACAGACCGGGACGGCCGACCATGCGCACCGCGATCCAGTAGCAGAAATTGCGCAGCGCCTGGACGCCGGCATCGGCGCTCTGGAACTTGGTCGCGAAGACTTTCTCGTTTCGCACCAGCAGCACGCCGAACACCGGCACCAGCGACAGCACCGCGACCAGCGCGATGATGGTGGCGGCCAGGCCCGCCTCGCCGAACTTGCGGATCAGGTCGGAGTCGGAGAACTGGAGCGCGATGAAGGAAATGCCGGCGGTCCCGTGCGTCAGCACGCAGGCCGGGCCCACCACCAGCACCGCGTTCTTGAACGCGGTGAACTTGTCCTGTCCTGCGATCAGCCGGTCGCGCGCGGCGAATGTGAGCTGCATCGAGTCCGAGAAGCTGATCACCATGATGAGCGGCGTCATCACGTTCAGGAACATGTTGAGATTGAAATTGGCCCAGCCGAGCGCGCCGAGCGCCAGCAGGATCGCGATCATCGGCGGGAACGCCGCCGCCACCATGAAGGAGACCTTGCGGAAGAAGATGATGGCGATGACGCAACCGGCGAGGATGCCGAGGATATTGTAGGTGAGCCCGTCACGCTCGACCGCGTTGCGGATCTCGAGCTGCATCACCGGGACGCCGGAGAGCTGCACGTTGAGCCCGGTATCGCCGAGGTCTTCCTTCATCAGCGCGCGGATGTCGCCGACGGTCTTGGTCAGCTTGTTGGAAGCGACCACCTCCGGATCGAGCGAGAGCACGATCAGCGCCAGCGTGCCGTCCTCGGACAACAGCTTGCCGCGGATGATCTCGTTGTTTTTGACGGTCTCGATGAACTTGTCATAGGCCGCGCCCTCGGGCAGCTCGGACGGGAATAGCGCCGCCGGCAACTTGCCAGGCGCCGGCGCCTGGCGCGCCGAGAACAGCGAGACCAGGCCGCGCGTGCCTTCGACGAGCTGCAGGTCGGTGACGAAGTCGCGCAGCTTCTCTAGGTTGTTCCGCGCCAGCAGGGTCTTACCCTCGACCACCACGAGCACGTCGAATTCCTCGGCCGGGAACTTCTTCGTCACCTCTTCGTACTGGCGGAATTCGCGGGTGTCGGAGCGGAACAGCTGCGACAGCGAATCGTCGATCTTGATCCGGTGGATACCGAACACGGCGCCGACGATCAGCACGAGCAGGACGATGCAGGAAACGATCGGCGCCCGGACGGCGATCAGCCCGATGCGCTCAAGCCCGAAGGCGATCGAGGACGCAGGTCCCTGCTCGACCTTCTCGACATGAACCTCACTCTCGCTGTGCTTTTCGAGCATGCCTTGTCCAGTTCCTAAATCGGCTCGGTCTGTGAGCTTGTTGCGCCCCGCGAACGGCTTGAAAATGCCATACCAATGGGGGTCTTGCCCGTTGAAAATGCGCGGAAAATCGCCGGAAGGGGTTTAGCAGGTCAATCACTCTTCTCGCAAGCAGGCGAAGGGTGGCCCAACCGATCAAGATGCGGCGATTTTGCCGGAATGCCCGTCATTCGGGCAAAGCCGTGCCAATTCGACGCGGCGCCCGGTCCGCGCTCTCGTCTTTCAGCGCCACGCCGGTTGCTTCCCGCGCCAGCCCCTCGCGCACGAGCCAGGCGATCTTGAACGCCGCCTCGTCATAGCTCAACCCGGCCTTGTGGATGTTCGACACGCAATTGCGCTCGGCATCGGTGCGGGCGGGCCTCGGCGCGAAAGTCAGATAGGCGCCGAGACTGTCCGGTGCGGACAGGCCCGGCCGCTCGCCGATCAGCGTCACCACCATCTGCGCGCCGAGAATCGCGCCGATCTCGTCGCCGAGCGCGACGCGCGCGCCTGAGGCGACGACGACATTGCCGATCGCGACGCCATCGGCTTCTGCGAGCAGCGGCAGCAGGTGCTTCACTAGCTCGACCGCATGGGCATGGACCGCCGCCGCCGACAGGCCGTCGCCGATCACGACCGCGAGCCGACACGGCTGCGAGGCACCTCGCGCCAGAAGCTGCGCCGAATCGGCATCGAGCTGTCGTCCAAGATCAGGCCGCCGCAGATAGTCCCTGCGGTCGGACGCCTGGCTCCGCGCCTCGGTGACGACGAGGCCAAGCGCGCGGAGATCGGATACCAGTCGCGGCGCATCGAACGCCGCATGCACGGCGTCGCGGGCACGGGCATGGTCCAGTGTGAAATCGAGCAGCGCGCGCGTCGGCACGCTCGCGCCGTTGCGTCCGAGCGCGACGCGCGCGGGCGTGAGCGACCGCAGATCGAGGGTCGGGCGGCGGGGGACGGCCGGATCAGACATGTCGCATCATTCGGCGGGAACGGAGGCCTCGCGCAGCCGGATCGAATAGTTCGATGCGTTCTGCTTGCCGCTGGAGGCCGCGCGCGCAAAGGTGATGAGGTGATGCGCGATCAGGGTGCAGCCGATCAGGCCTTCGAGGTCGCCGCGCTTGATCCGTCCCAGCGCAAACTTCCAGAACACGCGCTTGTAGTCGCCGAGCACACCGACTTTCCAGAAGATGTTACGCAGCATGACGAGGCCGCGCCTGATGTTGCGCCATGTCTTCATTTCGTCCGAAACCGGCATCTTCAACCGGTGGGGATAGGTGTGGTCGCATTGATACTGGAAGCGCGCAAAGACCTTCTCGGGCTCGTAGGCGACGCCCATGCAGTGCTTCCACGACGCGACGACGTCGTCATAGGGCAGCAGGAAATCGACGTTGGAATCGCGGCCGTCGTCCTCGATCAGACGCCCTTCCCGCTCCAGCCGGTCCCACAGCGGCGTCTTCGGCAGCGCCTGGAGCAGGTTGATGGTGAGCAACGGAATCTGGGATTCCTCGACGAAAGCCAGCAGCGCATCGGAGGTCTTCGGCTTGTCGGTGTCGAGCCCCATGATGATGCCGGACACCACCTCCATGCCGTAGGAGTTGATGGTGCGCACGCCCTCCAGGATCGGGACCATCATGTTGTGATCCTTCTGCATCGCCTTCAAGGCGTCGGGATCCGGCGTCTCGATGCCGCAGAAGATGGTGATGAAATAGGCCTCGCGCATCTTCTCGAGGATCTCGGGCCGCTTGGCGATGTTGAGCGTCGCTTCGCAGGCGAGCCGCACTACGTAGCCGGTCCGCTTCTGCCATTCGATCAGATGCGGCAACAGATCCATCGCCGCCTTGCGGTTGCCGATGAAATTGTCGTCGACGAAATAGACCGTGTCGGTCATGCCGCATTCGCGCAGGCGGTCGAGCTCGGCGATGATCTGCTCCGGCGACTTGAGGCGCGGATTGCGGCCGTAGAGGCCCGGGATATCGCAGAACTCGCACTGATAAGGGCAGCCGCTGGAATACTGGATGCTGCCGAGCATGTATTTCTTCACGTCGGCAAGCTCGTAGGCCGGGATCGGAAACTCCGTCATCGGCACCCGGTCTTTGGTCGTGAGGACGACCTGCTGTTCGGGGCGCGAGGTGTCGCGCGACAGGATCTCGATGAGCTGGTTGGTGGCGTCGCCGAGCTCGCCGACATGGAGATAGTCGAACGACGGATAATAATCCGGGCAGGCGCTGACGGAGGGCCCGCCGAGCGCGACCGGGAGGTCGAACGCATGGGCGCGGCGGCAGATGTCGTTCATCTGCTGGCGCTGGATGTGCATGCCGCTGACGAAGACGGCCTCGGCCCAGTCGAATTCGTCCCTGGTCGCGAGGCGGAGGTTCTCGTCGACGAATTTAACCTGCCACTCCTCGGGCAGGTAGGCTGCGAGCAGCAAAAGCCCCTGCGGCGGCATGAAGGCGCTGACGCCGTCGGTGAGCGGATAGGAGTGCTCGAACGTTCCGAACGATGAGGTATACCGCGGGAACACGCATAGAATCCGCCGGGTCGTACCGTTACTTTCAGCTCGCATTAAAGCTCCCCCGCCACGCCCACATAGCTGCGGAAATTGCCAGCCATACGCATAGCGTAATGCTGTCGCCGGAATTTCTCAATATTGTGGCAAGAGCTTAATTCCGAAAGCGACCAATGGTTTCCCTCAGGGTCAGTTGCTGCCGCCACGTCACGCGATGAGCCGCGAGGCAAAATCGGGCAGCAGGCCTGCATCGCCGGCGAGCCGGAAATCGGCGCCCGCCAGGCCCGCCTGCACCATCCAGTCGTCGAATTCCGGCGCGCGGCGCAGGCCGAAGACGTCGCGGACATAGAGCGCGTCGTGAAACGACGTCGATTGATAGTTCAGCATGACGTCGTCCGCGCCCGGCACCCCCATGATGAAGGTGACGCCGGCAGCCGCCAGCAGCGTCAGCAGATTGTCCATGTCGTCCTGGTCCGCCTCGGCATGGTTGGTGTAGCAGATGTCGGTCCCGAGCGGCAGACCGAGCAATTTGCCGCAGAAATGATCCTCCAGCCCTGCCCGGATGATCTCCTTGCCGTCGTAGAGATATTCCGGGCCGATGAAGCCGACTACGCTGTTGACCAGCAGGGGCGCAAAGGCCCGTGCAACGGCATAGGCGCGCGCCTCGCAGGTCTGCTGGTCGACGCCATGGTGAGCGTTGGCCGAAAGCGCCGAGCCCTGCCCGGTCTCGAAATACATCACGTTCTGGCCGACCGTGCCGCGCTTCTGCGACAGCCCGGCCTCCTGCCCTTCCTTCAGAAGCGCCAGGTCGATGCCAAAGCTGCGGTTGGCGGCCTCGGTGCCGGCGACCGACTGGAAGACGAGGTCGACCGGCACGCCTTGGCCGATCAGCGACAGCGTCGTCGTGACGTGGGTCAGCACGCAAGCCTGGGTCGGGATCTTCAGCCGTGCGATGATCTCGTCCAGCAGCCGCAGCAATTGAGCGATCACGGCCGGGTCGTCGCTGGCGGGGTTGATACCGATGCAGGCATCACCCGCACCGAGCAAAAGGCCGTCGAGGATCGAGGCGGTGATGCCCCTGGCATCGTCGAAGGGATGATTGGGCTGGAGCCGCGTGCTCATCCGCCCCTTCAGGCCGATGGTGTTGCGGAAGGCGGTGGTGACCTCGCATTTCCGCGCGGCGAGGATCAAATCCTGGTTGCGCATCAACTTGGAGACCGCGGCGGCCATCTCCGGGGTGACGCCGGGCGCCAGCTTGCGCAGGATCTCGGGCGTGGCGGCATCCGACAACAGCCAGTCGCGGAAGCTGCCGACCGTGAGCGAGGCCACGGGCGCGAAGGCTTCTGCGTCATGGCTGTCGATCACGAGGCGCGTGACCTCGTCGGCTTCGTAGGGAATAACGGCTTCCTGCAGGAACTGCCCAAGCGGAACATCGGCAAGCGCCATCCGTGCCGCGATCATCTGCTCGGCGCTCCCTGCGGCAACCCCGGCCAGCCGGTCGCCCGAGCGCGGCGGCGTGGCCTTGGCGAGGAGGTCGCGCATATCAGGGAATGTATAGATCGTGGCGTCGATGGTGTGGCGGTAGACCAAAGGCCCCTCCGGAGTTCGTCGGCCAGTGACCGACCTGGAATCGAATACGCGCTTGACGGCCGGTGCGCACGCCGAAATTCGGGGCACTCCGGGCCATTCCCGGGCGGGCCTGCCGGAAATCGATACGAGGGAGCCAAGACACTGAAATAACTTACCTTTCTTTGGACCAAAGACGAGGGGCCAGGCCGCCGCGTTAACGCCGTGTCCACCTTCGTTCTGCATAGTTCTGCAGCATTTCTCACCATCGCGCTTTCCGGCCGCTCACGGCCATTCGGGTCCCAGGACACCATGACATCAGACCGATCTGGGAATGCCACTCGCCTGGCAGGCCGCTTCACGCTCGCGACCAAGCTCTACGCGATCTTCGCGTTGTTCGCGCTGCTCACCGCCGCGATCGCGCTGCTGTCCGACACCAACAGCCGCCGCAACGCCGAGCTGACGAGCGCGATCGAGACGGCGAACGCCGCGGCGCTGAACGTCGAGCGGGTCAACTCGCTGGTCTATGCCGTCGTGATGGAATCGCGCGGCGTCTACATGTCGGCCGAACCGGCCGTGGTGAAGAAATACGGCGAGGGCCTGCTCAAGTTCAACGCGCAGATCCTGAACGTCGTGAAAGGCTGGGAGGGCATCGTCAAAGCCGACGACGCCGAACAGTTCGCCACCTTCAAAAAGCGCATCGAGCAGTTCGTCGACTTCCGCAAGGAGCTGGTGCGCCGCGGCGTCGAAATCAACGCGGCCGCGGGCCGCGAATGGGGCGACAACGACGCCAACCGCGCCGTGCGCTCGGCGCTGAACAAGGATCTCGAGGCGCTGTCCAAGGTCTACGCCGAGCGCGCCAGACAGATCGCGCAGCAGACCGAGACCAATCGCACGCTGTCCTTCGTGCTGACCTGCCTCGGCGGCGTGGCGCTGGCGCTGGTCGTGATCGGCATCGTCATCATCGCCCGCTCGATCGCCCGCCCCCTTTCCGCCATCACGGCGACCATCAAGCGGGTCGCGGACGGCGCCGATGATGTCGTGGTGCCATACGCCGACCGCGCCGACGAGATCGGCGCGCTGGCAAGCGCCATCCAGATCTTCCAGGACGCGATGGGCCGCAACCGCAATCTGGCTTCGCAGGTGTCGCAGGACTCGGCCGCGCGCGAGCAGCGCGCGCGCCATATCGAGCAATCCGTCGAAGAGTTCCGCGAGGCGATCGGCGCGATCATGCGCGGCCTCAGCGACAACGCCTCGGTCATGCGCGAGACCGCGCAGACCATCACCCGCGTCACCGCGGATGCGAGCAGCCGCGCCGGCACGGCGGCGAACGCGACCGAGCAGGCCTCCCACAACGTCACCGCAGTGGCGGGCGCGGCCGAAGAGCTGTCGGCCTCCGTCGAGGAGATCGGCCGTCAGGTCCGGCAGAGCGCCGGCGCGGTCGAGCAGACCGGCCAGCGCACCGAGAAATCGATCGCCGAGATCGAGAGTCTTGCCGCCGCCACGCAGCGCATCGACGGCGTGCTCAGCCTGATCCAGGCGATCGCCGAGCAGACCAACCTGCTCGCGCTCAACGCCACCATCGAGGCCGCGCGCGCCGGTGACGCCGGCCGCGGCTTTGCCGTCGTCGCGCACGAGGTCAAGGCGCTGGCGGGACAGACCGCGAAGGCGACCGCCGACATCAGCGAGAACGTCGCGATGATCCAGGTCTCCACCCGAAACGCGGTCGATGCCGTCCGCGAGATCGGCGGCGCGGTCCACGAGATCAACGAGGTCACGACAGCCATCGCCGGCGCCGTCAGCCAGCAGGACCAGGCAACCCGCGAGATCTCTTCCAATGCGCAATCGGCGGCCCAGGGCAATGAGACGCTTGTGGCCAACATCACCTCGCTCCGCGACGCCATCGGCGAGACCGACACGGCGGCAGCATCCGTGTTGACCGCGGCGAGCAGCCTGACGACGACGGCGGACACGCTGTCGCGCGAGGTGGAGAAGTTCTTCCAGAACCTGCGGTCGGGCGCGGCGGATGGACGTCGCGCCAAGGCGGGGTAGCGCCACGTCCGCCGCTGCTGCTCAGCCTCATCCTGTGAGGATACCGCGAAGCGCGTCTTTTCGAAGGACGAGGCAACTGCGGACATAGCAGCCACGCACTTCATCCTCATTGGCGTTTTTCCCCGTCCCGCGATACTGATCCATCGCGGCAAGAGATCAACGTGCGCCGGCGCGACTGAGCTTTCGTCAAACTGTAAAAGCAAGACCAAGAAGGAATCCCATGAGCCAGACGCGGCGCGTTCTCTCGGCGCAGATTGCCCACGAGACCAACACTTTCTCGATCGTTCCGACCACGCTCGAGGACTATCGCAAGCGGCTATTTCTGCTGGACGGCGAGATCGCCGCGGCGCTGGCCGACACCAGGATGGAGATCGCCGCGCATCTGGCCGCGGCCAAGCGTTTCGGCTGGACCCTGGTGCAGCCGATCGCCGCCGCGGCGACCCCATCCGGGAAGACGACAGCCGAGTGCTGGGACGAGCTGCAGCGCCTGGTCTACGAGGCCTGCGAAGCGGGACCGTTCGACGGCGTCATCCTCGCATTGCACGGCGCGATGGTGACCGAGACCGACGACGACGCCGAGGGGGCGCTGCTGGAAGGCCTGCGCAAGCGTCTCGGCGACACGATCCCGATCGCGGTGACGCTCGATCTGCATGCCAACGTCACCGAACGCATGGGCCGGCTCGCCAGCATCATGCTGCCCTATCGCACCTATCCACATATCGACCAATATGAGACGGCGTTCCGCGCCGCCGAACTGCTGCAATCGGCGATGGACGGCAAGACCCGCCCAAAGGTGTTCCGCCTGCAGGGACCTCTGCTCGACGGCTGCAATCACGGCCGCACCCAGGGCGGCGTGATGAGCGACCTGCTGGCGCGCGCAGCGGACATGCAGGCGCAAACGCCCGGCCTGCTGTCCGTCGATGTCTGCGCGGGCTTCAGCCGCTCGGACATTGCCGAGGTCGGCCCCAGCGTCCAGGTCACCTATGATGCCTCCCACAACGCCGCCGAGGCGGCCGCGCGGCAGGCCGCGACCGCGCTCAACGACGAGATGGTCCGCCGGCGCGCCGAAGTCACCGTCACGGCACTCGATCTGCCGGCCGCAACGAGGCTTGCCGTCGCAGCCGCAACGGACGACGCGGATACCCGTCCGCTCGTGATCGCCGACTTCAGCGACAACCCGGGCTCGGGCGCCTATGGCGATGGCGTCCGCCTGCTGGAGGCGCTGCTGCACGCCGAGGTCGAAGGCGTGCTGTTCGGCGTCCTAGGCGATCCCGAAGCCGCCGCCCGCTGCCACGAAGCAGGCCTTGGTGCCAGCCTGGATGTCGTCGTCGGCGCCAAGCGCCATCCCGCCAGCTACGGACCTCCGCTCACGCTGACCGGGCGGGTGACCGGCCTTTCGGACGGCGCCTTCGTCTGCGAGGGCCCGATGAATGCCGGCCAGCCCATGACGCTCGGGCCCGCGGCCCTGCTCGAGGTCAACGGCATCTCCATCGCGATTTCGACCAACACGCTGCAGACCTACGATCAGGAAATGTTCCGCATTCTCGGCGCGGAGCCGGCTCAATTCCGGATCGTCGTGGTCAAGTCCGCGCACCACTTCCGCGCCGGCTTCGGGCCGATGGCCAAGGAGGTGATCCTGGCCGACAGCGGCGGCCTCGCCACCTTCGACAACAACAAGCTGACCTACCGAAAAGTCCGCCGGCCGATCTGGCCGCTCGACGAGATCCCGGCGGGTTGAACTTCCTCGTTTGGCATTGCGGCTCATCCCGCAATGCCAAACGAGAAACCCCAGCAAAGATGCCGGGGCTTGCGATGTGGCCCGCGTACATCCGGCGAACCAATCGTCACGTGGGAAACTAGCAACGGAATTTGAATGGATGATGACGGGAGCGAGTCGACATGATGTCGCGATGGCAGCGGCAAATCCGGGCCGGCGAACTCGTCATCGTGCTCGACGACTGGTCGCCGAAGTTCGATGGCCATTATATCTATTATCCGACCGCGCGGCAGAACTCAGCGGCGTTCAAGGTGACCGTCGATGCGCTACGCCATCACGCGCCGCGCCGGAAACGCGGCTGAGTTTCAGCCGATCGGCCCGGGCGTCCAATCGTCGCCGGAGAGCGGCTTGACCGTGACGTCAGGAATGACGCCGAGCTCCATGCCCGGATCGAAATGGCGCATCGTCCGTTCGTTGAGGTCGATGATTCGGCCGGGCTTGAGCGGCCCCACGTCGTTGATCTTGACGATGACTTTCTTGCCGACCGCCTCGACGAGGGCAAATGTCGGTCGCGCCCCGAACTGGACCCCGCCGAATTTCTGACGCAGGCTCGTCTTGATTGCAGCCGTCCAGACCTCGGGATCGTAACGCTCCCCGGACGCCGTGGTCGGGCCGCCCTCCTCTTTGCCGGGCTTGAACGGATTATACGTGGATGCTGCGCCAACGACCGCATCTCCGGAGGCGGCATCGACCACGGCACTGGAACGAACCTCGGTTGCTTCACTGCGAGCAACGGGCACGGTCACGACAAGCACAACAAGGGCGCCGCAAAATGCGGCGCTCGAGCCGGAACACCATCATATCTCCTTTGATTTTTTCGATCGTCCGGTTCCCGACGCTGCAGACCTGGCCAAGCGAACGCGGAAGCGTATCGAACTTGCGCCAGTCGTTTGCAGATTCTGAGCCAACCCCTTGGCTGCGGAACCGTCGTGGGAACCAGAGCGGCTCCGCACGGTGTTTTCGTTGCCGCTGTCTAAGACAGGGAATGAGTCAGCAGCATGACTCCTGGCGCCACGTCCGGAGTCTTACGTGCCGGCGGCAAAAGCGCGCTGCGCCGACATCCGCGAAAACCGCAATCGCGCGCGACAGCGGGCACGTCGATGATCGTTGCTGGGCAAAGGAAGCCTGACGCGCCGCGCTTGATCAGCGCCTTGCCCGTCACCACGCAATCAGCATTTGTTTCGCGCGGCGTTGAACCATCGCCCTGGTTGCATTCGAAGCGATGGTCGAAGTGTTGCGGTTTCGCGAGGGCCGCCAAGGACGAGCCTTGACATGCTATTGGGAAAAGCCGAGCGGCCTGCCCGTCATTTCCCGTCGAGGAAAGCGCGCACCTTGCTCACGGTCTGCGCCGGCTGCTCTTCCATGATCCAATGCCCGGAGCCGGTGATGATGCCGCCGTCGACCTTGGTGCCGACGTCGCGCATGATCGCAGCTTGCTGATTGCCAAAGGACTTTTCGGCGCCAAGGGCAAGGATCGGCATGTTCAGCTTGGTTCCGGCAAAGACCTTGTTGTCGGCGGCGTCCTTCCCGAACGCGGCGAATTGCTCGAAGGCGTAATGCATGTTGCCGGGCCGGGCGTACAGCTTCGCATAATGGTTGCGCGTCGCCTCGTCGATGGCCTTGGGATCAGCCGACAGCTCGTTGTAGAACCGGTCGAGATAGATGCGTTCGCGGCCCTTGACCAGGCGATCGACGTCAGGCCCGCGAAAATTGAAGTGCCACAGCATGGGGCTCTTCAGGATTTCGTCCCAGGGACCGATACCAGGCAGCGGCGCGTCGATGACGACCCATTTGGTGATGCGATCGGAATATTGCGCCGCCAGCGCATAGCCCACCATGTTGCCGATGTCGTGAGTCACCAGATCGGCCTTCTGGACGTTGAGCTTGTCCATGACCATGGCGATGTCGACGCCCTGGTTTTTCTTGTCGTAGCCGCCTGCGGCTTGCGACGACAGCCCCATCCCGCGCAGGTCCGGAACGATCACGGTGTGGTCCTTGTAGAGCGCCTTGGCGAGCGGCGCCCACATGTCGCCGGTGTCGGCAAAGCCGTGCAGGAGCACGACCGCCGGTCCCTTTCCGCCAATGCGGACATGCAGGGTGACGCCGTTGACCGAAATACGCTCGATTCTGAAATCCGCAGGAAACGGCTCGACTGCCGCAAGGGCGGATCGGCCGCTCCAGACGATCAGAATCGTCAGGATGGAGGCGAAAATGGCCGCGATGGACCGCGTGCCGGAGGTCCGGCTGCCCGAGACAAAACTGTACATTGTTGACCTGCCGCTGATGTGCCGAGCGCAACAACGTCGGCAGTGACGCACCTAAGAATCCGGTGCATCAAAGCATACCATGCTACCTTGCGGCTAGATGCGAGCCCCGATTTTTGCGCGAACGCCCAGAAAGCTGTCTGCCTACGCCATCACACCGCCGCGCTTGATCAGCGCCTTGCCCACGGCGGCGAGATGCACCTGATCCGGTCCGTCGCCGATGCGGATGAAACGTGCGTAGACATAGGCGCGGGCCAGGAACGTATCCTGCGAGACACCGGCGGCGCCGTGGATCTGGATGGCGCGATCGATGACACGGGCGGCCATGCTGGGGACCACGATCTTGGCCGCGGCGATCAGGTCGCGCGCGGCCTTGTTGCCTTCGCGGTCCATCCTGTCGGCGGCTTGCAAGGTCAACAGCCGGGCCTGCGCGATCTCGCAGAACGAATTTGCGATGTCCTCCTTGACCGAGCCCTGCTCGGCGAGCGGCTTGCCGAAAGCAACGCGCGAGACCGCGCGCTGGCACATCAATTCCAGCGCGCGCTGGGCGCAGCCGATCAGGCGCATGCAGTGATGGATGCGCCCAGGCCCGAGCCTGCCCTGCGCGATCTCGAAGCCGCGGCCTTCGCCGAGCAGGATGTTGTCGGCGGGCACACGCACGTTCTCGTAGACGATCTCGGGGTGGCCGACCGGCGCGTCGTCGTAGCCGTAGGTGAGCATGTCGCGAACGATGCGCACGCCCGGCGTTTTTCTGGGCACCAGGATCATGGACTGCTGGCGATGGCGGTCGGGATCGTCAGGCGCGGTCTTGCCCATCACGATCAGGATCTCGCAATCCTCGTTCATCGCGCCCGAGGTGAACCATTTTCGTCCGTTGATGACGTAGCTGTCTCCGTCGCGCTTGATCTCGCACTGGATGTTGGTGGCATCGCTGGAGGCGACCTGTGGCTCGGTCATCGAGAAGCCGGAGCGGATGCGCCCGTCCAGGAGCGGCTTCAGCCAGCGCTCCTGCTGCGCGGGCGTGCCGTAGTTCGCCAGCACCTCCATGTTGCCGACATCGGGCGCCGAGCAGTTGAATACTTCGGGTGCCCAAAGGATGCGGCCCATGATCTCCTTCATAGGCGCGTAGTCGAGATTGGTCAGCCCGGGACCGTGTTCTCCTGACAGGAACAGGTTCCAGAGCCCCTGCTCCCGCGCCAGCCGCTTCAGGTCCTGAAGAACCTGCGGCGTCCTGTAGCGCGTCGCTTCCGGCTTCACCTGCTCGTAATAGAGCTCCTCGACCGGCTCGACATGCGTCCGCATGAAATGGCGAACGCGCTCCTGAAGCTCTAGCGATCGTGCGGAGTGTTGAAAGTCCATGGTGTTCTCCTCTTCCCTTCTCCCCTTGTGGGACAAGGTGGCGCGAAGCGCCGGATGAGGGGTTGTATCCGCGAGTTCAAATGTAGAGACGACGCGCGGAGAGAGACCCCTCACCCGGCTCGCCGCTTTGCGGCGATCCACCCTCTCCCACAAGGGGAGAGGGTTAATCGTCTCTGCGGCCGCTCGCCACTCACAGTGCCTCACGTCCCCCGCAGCAGTTCGCTCGCCACGACCCAGTCGTTGCCGTCGAATTGAAGCATATAGCCGTCCTTGATCGGGCGAAAATCCTGCGGCGTGGTGTTGAGCGTGATGCCCGGCAGCAGCAGCGACAGCGGCACTTTCTTCAGGTTTGCCGCCTGCGCCATGATGTTCTCGCGCGTCAGATTGTCCTTGCACTGCTTCAGCACCACCACCAGCGCCTCGGCAACCGTGTAGCCGTAGAGCGCGGCGACGTTGTTGATGTCGGCATTGGGCAGCCGCCTCTTCACGAAGTCGATATAGGCCGACATCGCCGGATCGTCCTTCGGCTGCTCGACGAACGGCTTCAGCGAGCCGAGCGACAGCACGCCCTTGCCGGCATCGAGCCCGGCCGGCACCATCACGGTCGCCTTGTTGGCGCAGCCCGAAGCGAGGAAGCGCGTCGCCTGCCAGCCGACCTCATGCGCTTTGCGAATGGCCTGCGCGCAGGCGCGCGGCGTCACGGAATAGATCATGAAGACGTCGGCCTTGGTGCTCGCCAGCGTCAGCACCTGGGAATCGACGGTGGGATCGGTGACCTCGAAGCTCGAAGCCATCGCGATCGCCTTGTCTGCATCCGCACCAAGCGCTTCCTTGACGCCGCGAAGATATTCCTTGCCGGCGTCGTCGTTCTGGTAGAGCACCGCGAAGCGCGCATTCGGGTTCTTGGCGCGGGCATAGGCGACGTCGATCGCGGCCTCGCTGGTGTAGTTCGGCGCCCAGGGCAGCGCCATCGACCACGGCATGTTGGCCGGGTCGTTCCATTTCGAGGCCGAGCTGATCAGGAACAGTTGCGGCACCTTGTTGCTATTGAGGTACTTGGCGATCGCCGAGCTCGGCGCGGTGCCCATGGTGGCGAAGATGAAGGCGACGCCATCGCCCTCGACCAGACGCCGCGCGGCTTCCATGGTCTTGGGCGGCGAGAACGCGTCGTCGAGCGACATGAGATTGAGCTTGCGGCCGTTGACCCCGCCCTTCTCGTTGACCTCGTCGAAATAGGCCGAGATCACCCGGCCGGTGATGCCGAGCGGCGATGCCGGGCCGCTATAGGGCATGGTGTTGCCGATCTTGATCTCGGTGTCGCTGACACCGGGTCCGTAGGATTTTTGCGCAGAAGCGGATGTCGACAAGCAGGCGGCAGCCAGCGCTGCAGCCAGGGCCAAAGCGGCTCTCATGGTTTCTCCCCGGTGATTTTCGCCGCGCGGCGAAGCGACGGCGCGACGCGCTGCTTTTTGTCAGCGCGTCAGATCAGCGGAGTTCTGCAAGATGGTCTTGCGTCGAGTTGCTGGTTAGTGCCGCTGCTTCAGGCTGAAGCCGAGGCTGATCCAGCCCGCGCCGGCCATGATCAGGTCGATGCCGAGGAACAGGCCGAGGATGTAGACGCTGTTGACAGGCCAGCGCGCCACGATCAGCAATCCAAGCAGCAGCGTGATGGCGCCCGAGAGCGCCACCCAGACCCACGGGCTTTCGCGCTTCATGCTGAAGGCGAGGAACAGCCGCACCGCGCCCGAGGCGATCAGCGATGCGCCGAGGAAGAACGTCAGCAGCACTGCCGCGAACAGCGGGTTCTCGAAGGTCAGGAAGCCCGCGACCACATAGAGCACGCCGAGCAAGGCCCAGATCAGGAACTTGCCCCAGCTCTTCATCTGAAATGCGCCGATGATCTCGGCCGCGCCGGCGACGATCATCATGGCGCCGACCACGATCACGCTCGCCGCCGTCGCCATCACCACGCTGCCGAGCGCGACGAAGCCGGCGATGAGATAAACGACACCGAGCGCGACGATCCAGCCCCATTTGGCACGCAGCACCGCAATGCCGGAGCCGAGGCTTGAATGATGAGATGTATCCGAAGCACTTGTCATGACGCCACTCCTGCATGCGAAGCCCGGGGGCACACTTCAGGATAGCATGAACCGGACCGGGACGACAGGCAGCAGAGCAGCCCTCACCGATAGCAACATTGACGCAAATCAAGATCGAATGCGGCGGTTCAGGCGCGGCGTTTCTTAGGAAACTCAGCCGCGCTCCGCCGCCTCGCGCACATCCAGCACAGCCTGCGCCCATTCGGCGGGCCGTTCCTGCGGCAGGTTATGGCCGGCCCCGGCGAACACGCGCCGCTCGAAGAAGCCCTCGAATTTCTTCGCATGGTGCGCGGTGCCCGGATTGACACCGTCGCTGTCGCCGTCGATCGCAATGGTCGGCACGCGCATCGGCGGCTGCGCGGCGAGCTTTGCCTCGATCGCGGCATAGGCGGGATCCCCCGCCACCAGCGCGTAGCGGTGGCGGTAGGAATGGATCACGACGTCGACGAAGTCGGGATTGTCGAACGACGCCGCGCTCTTGTCGAAGGTCGCGTCGTCGAAGGCCCAGGTCGGCGACCACATCGCCCAGAGCTGGCGGGCGAAACCGCGGCGGTTGCGGCTCGAGCGCGCGGCGGCCGCGCTCGTTGTGGAAGAGATATTGATACCAGAGCGCGGCTTCCTCCGGCGGCGAGGCCGGCTCCATCGCACGGGCGATGTTCTGGATGTTGTAGGAATTGCCGGTGACGAGTCCGATCACGCGCTCGGGATGCAGCACCGAGACGACGCAGGCCGCGCGTCCACCCCAGTCATAGCCGCCGAGGACCGCACGTTCGATGCCGAGCGCGTCCATGAAGGCGAGCAGATCGGCGCCCAGCGCCGCCTGCTCGCCGGAGCGCAGCGTCGAAGTTGAACGAAACCGCGTCGGACCGTAGCCGCGCAGCCAGGGCACCAGCACCCGCGCGCCTGATAGCGCGAGGATCGGAGCGGCCTCCGCATAGGCATTCACGTCATAGGGAAAGCCGTGGCCCATGATACAGGGCCAGCCGTCGGGTGTGCCGTAGTCGAGATAGGCGATCTCAAGCACATCGGTGGTGACGGATTTGTGTTGCATGCGACATTTTCCGGAGGGGATGCGAGGTCGCAGCTTAGGCCTTCAAGACGATGGCACTCAAGTGCCGGCGAGAGTTCAGGCCGCAGCGACCGGCCTGCGTATGGCCTGCGCGTGCTGCGCTTCAGCAGGTTCCAGGATCTTCTGGTCGTCGATCATGCGATTCACGACATCAACCGGCATCGGCTTGCCGAACAGATAGCCCTGCACGCTGTCACAGCCCTCCTCGCGCAGGAAATCGAGATGACGCGTGGTCTCGACACCCTCGGCCAGCACGGGGATGTTGAGACTGCGCCCGAGCAGCAGCGTCGCCTTGACGATCGCGGCCGCATGCACGCTGGTCTCGACCGCCTGGACGAAGCTCTTGTCGACCTTGATCTTGTCGAACGGGAAGGCCTGGAGCGTCGACAGCGAGGAATAGCCGGTGCCGAAATCATCCATGGCGACGGTCACGCCGATCCTCTTCAGGGCGAGCACCACCTGCAGCGCATGCTGGCGGTCGGCGATGATACCACTCTCGGTCAGCTCGATCTCCAGCCGCGCCGGCGGCAGCCCGGTCTCCTTCAGAATTTCCGCGACCCGCCGCGACAAATCGTGGTTGAGCTGCATCGGGGCCACGTTCACCGCGACCCTGTACGGCAGGCGCCAACGCGCGGCGGTCTGGCAGGCCGTCCGCATCACCCAGTCGCCTATCTCGATGATCAGGCCGGTCTCTTCCGCGATCGGAATGAAGGCATCCGGCGGGATGCGCCCCTTCTGCGGGTGGTTCCAGCGGATCAAGGCTTCGAAACCGACGATCCCTCCGGTCTGCGTATCGTTCTGGACCTGATAGTACAGCTCCAGCTCGTTGCCGATCAATGCGCGCTTGAGATCGATCGCAAGCTCGGCGCGGGCGCGGCTGGCCTCGTCCATCGACGGCTCATAGGTGCAGATCTTGCCGCGGCCGAGGCTCTTAGCGCGATACATCGCAAGATCGGCGCGCTGGGTGAGACACTCGCTCGTCTGCCCGTGCTCGGGAAACAGGGCAACGCCGATGCTGCAACCGACCGCAAGGGTCTGATGCTGCCACTCGACCGGCTCGAGCACGACCTTGCGCAGCCGCTCGGCGAACTTCACCGCCTCGCCGCGCGCGAAGATCTCGCTCTTGACGACGACGAATTCGTCACCGCCGATCCGGGCCAGGAACTCCCCTGCTGCAACTCGGCCGAGATACGCCGGGCGACCTGACGTAGCAGATGATCACCGCCGACATGGCCATGCACGTCATTGATGTCCTTGAAGCGGTCGAGATCGATCGCCAGCACGACGACGCGCGCGGTGTCGTCGACGCGGCCGGACAGCAGATCAGTCAACCGCTGCGCCAGCCCGTTGCGGTTCGGCAGTCCGGTCAGCGGATCATGCATCGCCTGATGCTTGTAGCTCTCGGTCGCCTCATTGGCGGCCTGCAGGTCGATCGCATACGCCGACGCCCCCATCGCCATGATCAGGCTGACGCCGACGATGACGCTGGTGATCATGAAGGTGTCGGACAGGGTCTGCAGCGGCACGGCGATGTCGAAGACCGGGTATATCGTCACGGCAGCCATACCGGTGAAATGCAGCGAGACGATCGCCAGGATCATCGCGAGCGTGCCTCCATATTTGCAGAAGCGCGTGATCGGCCGCGCAATGCGGTTGGCGGCCACAGCGCCAAAGCCCGCCGCGAACACGACAGACAATGCAACGAGCGGGTAGTTCCAGCCGAGCACACCTGGAATCTCGAACCCCGCCATCCCGGTGTAGTGCATTGCGGCGATGCCGAGACCGAAGATCGCGCCGCCGCCCTCGACCGCGGGCCCGAGCCGGGTGCGGGTCGTCATGAAGAACCCCATCCAGGCCAGGATCACGGCAATCATCAGCGAAGCAAACGACAGCGCCGGCTCAAAGGCACGCGCGACCGGCGCGTTGTAGCCGAGCATGGCCGCAAAATGGGTGGTCCAGACGGTGCCGCCCGCAACCAGTCCGGACAGGAACAGCAGGTGCAGCCGCCGCATGCCGGTATTGCGGCGAACCCGTGCCAACAACCGCATCGACAGCAGCGAGCCCAGCACACAGACGAGCGCCGCAGCCAAGACGTAGCTGAGGTCATGCTCCGCAGGCAGACAGGTCAGGGCTTGCCACATCGAATGATTTCTCCCGAATGCGAGAAACGGGCTTGGCGTGAGAACGGATCAGGGTGGGTCAATTGTTGGTTAGAAAAGTACGAATGGCGGCCCGGAGCATGAAGCGCAGGCGGGAGATCGAGCCACAGCGGCCCTTAAGTGCCGGTTAGGACGCCGCTCTGGTCCCGGCTTCAAAGGGAATAAACCGGAAGCAGGATGAAGAAGAGGTGAGCGGCCGCCGCGTCACCGACGGCAACCGGAACCCCGCTTGTCGCAGGCCGGGCGAACGCCTAAGACATGACCACCCGGCAGGTGATCCAAACGGCGGCGTCCATCGTTTCCGAGCGGATACACCAACCGAGGCTTCATGAACGCCGGTCTTCCAGCCCTGAGCAGGTTCGTACGGAGCAGGCCCTCCGTGCCCGCTCGTCGCTGGATCCGGTTGCAACGGACACCATTGGAAAGGCCCAAGGCGACGGTGGAATGGGCTGAATTGATCGGACGTGTCGCGGCCCATGGCGATCGCGATGCCTTCAAGCTTCTGTTCGAGCATTTTGCTCCTCGCGTGAAGGGCCTCCTGATGAAGATCGGGACGGACGCCGACACCGCGGAGGAAATTGCGCAGAGCACGCTGCTTGTCGTCTGGCGCAAGGCGGCTCAATTCGATCCGTCGTCCGGCGGCGCGGCCGCGTGGATCTTCACCATCGCGCGGAATCTGCGCATCGACGCGGCCCGGCGCGCGGTGCGACAGGCGCGTGCCGACCAGCCCGGCCTGATCGATGACGCCGACGACATCGCGGACTCGCCGGAGATCCTCATGACCCGGGGCGAGGACGTGTCGCGCGTCGCGGCAGCGCTGCTTCGCCTGTCGGAGGAGCAATCCAGGGTGGTCCGGATGTCGTTCATCGAGGAGCGCCCACATGCCGAGATTGCCGAGAGTCTCGGCATTCCCCTGGGAACCGTGAAATCACGCATCCGACTGGCCATGAGCCGCCTTCGAGACCTGCTGGACGAATCCACATGACGATCAGCCACCACCCACCGGATGAACTGCTTGCCGATTTCGCAACGGGCCGGCTCGACGAGGCTGATCATCTCGTTGTCGCCGTACACGTCGCGCAGTGCCCGGCGTGCCGCCGCTTTGCCGGGGCGATGGAGCATCTGGCCGGCGCCGCGGCTCGAGGAGACCGCACCGGTTGCGATGAAGGCCGATGCGTTCGCGGCGATCATGGCGAAGCTCGACGAGCCGCAGCCGGCGCCGCGCGCCGATGTCCCGCTCCCCGCCGGGCTTCCGGACGAGGATTTGCCGGAGATCTTGCGCCGCTGCCGCTTCGGCAAGCAGCGCCGCGTGGCACCCGGCCTCAAGCTTCAACCGATCATTCTGCCGAGCGCGAAACAATCGCGCGCGTTCCTGCTGTGGTCTGCGCCGGGCGCTCGCATGCTGCAACACTCGCACTCGGGAACGGAGCTGACCTGCGTGCTGAAGGGCAGCTTCAGTCACGAAGCCGGCCGCTACGGCCCCGGCGATTTCGACTTCGGTGACGGCGACGTCGATCATCAGCCGGTCGTGGGACCGGAAGAGCCTTGCCTGTGCCTGGTCGCCATGACCGGAGACCTGGAACTGCATGGACTGCTTGGCCGGCTGATTTCACCTTTCGTCCGGCTTTGAGCGCGACCTCCGGTCGCGGAGGTGATCCAGCGCCGCGCAACGATCGTTTCCTTGCTGACTGATGCGGGAGACGAAGTATGAGCTGCGGCCGCGCCGTTCAAAGGGATGCAAGCATCGAGCGGTTGAGCGTCCTGCTTCGGCGCGCCGGAAGCGGCGACCAGCAGGCCTTCGCGGAATTGCATGCGTCGACACGGAACAGGCTGCGGAAAACCGCGCTGTCGGTGTCACCGTCGATCGTCGATCTCGACGACCTGCTTCAGGAAGCCTATCTCAAGATCTGGAAAAACGCCGCGAGTTTTGATTCCCAGCGCGCTTCGCCGATCACGTGGATGTGCACGATCATGCGCAACACCACGATCGACGCGCTTCGGCTCAAGCAGGTGGCAACCGCCGATCTGGACGAAGCCTTGTTCGTGCCCGACGCCGGAGGGCGGGATGCCGATCCGTTCGACTACGATCTTGTTCAGCCGATCGCGGCTGGTGTTCTCGACAGACTTCCACGGGATCGCCGGCATCTGCTTTCGCTTGCCTATCTCGAGGGTGAAAGCCGGCTGAGCCTGTCGCGGCGCTTTGGCGTGCCCGTCGGCACGATCAAGACCTGGCTGCATCGGACGCTTGCCTCGGTCCGCGCCGATTGCCTGGCTTGTGCGTCGGGCGCGGCCGCGCCTCATCCGATCGCCTCGCCGCCGACGGCCGGATAACCCGAGCCGCGGCTCAGTTGAGCAAGAAAATGCTGGCGTTGAGCAGGGTGGCAAATGCCACCCAGGCGAGGTAGGGCACGAACAGCGCCGCGGCCACGCGATCCGCCCGCCAGCGCTCGACGATGAATCCGATGATCGCCAGCAGCATCGCGACAATCACGGCCAGCGCGACGCCGGTTCGATGCCACGTGAAGAAGACCGGCGACCAGGTGAAATTGAGCAGCATCTGCGCGGTCCAGAGCAGCATGCCCGCGCCGCGCGGCGCCCGCTCCCAGGTCCGCGCGCCGGCGAGCGCGATGAGCAGGTAGATCACGGACCAGGCCGGCGCAAAAATCCAGTTCGGCGGGTTGAAGGGCGGCTTGGTCAGCCCGGCATACCAGCCCCCGGGCAGGTTCGTGCTGCCGATGGCAAAGCCGATCCCGAACACGACCAGGACGAACAGAGCCGCTCTTGCATAGGTTACCATCAGCCAACGCCGCGCGTGATCAAGACAGGGGTCATCCCTTCAACGCTGCAGCGGCAGGATTGGATCACCTGGGGGACACGAACCGACGTCGCTCCGCCCGCCCTTTATTTCTGAGGTCCTGACAGCGAGATCTCGCGTTCAGCGCGGAAGACGTTGCTGTAGAGGTTGGCGATCCACTGCCGGCCGATCTCGGTCTTGTTGAGATAGCCGATCTCGGTCTGGATGTGCGGTGCGACGCTGTTCCAGTAGAACTGTGGATAGCGGTTCACGATGTCTGCGGGCGAGTCGTAGCCGAGCTGCCGGTTCATGCCGACCTCCTCGAACTCGTAATAGAGGGCATTGGCCTTGCGCAGATAGTTGGGATCGCCGAGCTGACCGATGAAATCGGCGGCGCGCAGGATCGAGGCGTCCTCGTCGTAATCCTGACCCTCGCGGGCCGGAAAACGCGTGCCCTCGATGGCGCGGGCAATGCGCTCGCTGTCGAGACCCTCGACCGGCCGCAGCCGCTGCTCCACGTATAGCTTCGATCGGTCGACATGATACATCATCAGACTGGCATCCGATGCACCCCGCGGCAGAGAGACCTTGTTGCCCGCCGCGTCGATCACGAAGCCGTCCTCGTCGTCGTCCTCGAACAGGCCACGGACGTAGCCGATGTCGTGGGCGAGGCAGGCGACGAGGATGTGGGTGTAATCCTCCGCCGAGAGGTGTCCATGCAGATGGCGGCCCTGGAGGATCGCCTGGCCCGCCAGCGTCACCAGCATGGTATGCTCGATATTGTGGTAGAGCGCATCGCTGTTGCCGATGCACTCCAGTGCCGTGCGCGTCGCCCCCTCTACGATCCTGGCAGAGTGCTCGTCGTAGCGCCGACGCATGAACGTGCCCAGCAACTTCTCCAGGGATTCGGCCGCCAGTCTTGGCAACGTGATCATGGATTCAGCCCCGTTTGTCGGTGGTGTCCCACGCGTTCTCCCGACGCCCCGCTCTTGTCCTCGACGCAGGGGCCAGCATAGCCCATCTTGGGCCGCCTGACCAAATCCCGGGAACCCAAATTTGGCAATATGTTACAATCCCGCTGCGCAACATCCCGGTTGAGGTCACATTTCGTCACACCTTGAGGGTGGGCAGGAACGGTCCCGGTCCGACCGCCCCTTCAAGGCGCAGCCAGGATGTCGGCCGCGTCGGCCGAGCGCGACAGACTTCTGGCCAGATAGAACAATTCGACCAGCTTGCCGCGTCTACCGGCCAACGAGAAGATGTATTCAGGCGACTCCGCCTTGATTTCCGCGATCGCCACCTTGGCGATGCGATCGACGCGGCTCGAGCCGTGCTCCCAGACAAACCCGACACCGAGCCGATTGGCGACCGCCTCCAGCATGCCCTCCCGCGTGTTGACGATGATCGCTGGACTTGCGCGCAGATTGACGGCGCGAAACGCCCTGTCCACGGCACGCTGGGTCGACGAATCCCGGGTGCGAAAGACCAGCGGATACTGCATCAGGCTGGCGACCGACACGCGCGATTCACGGCTCAGGTCGTGAACGGGATGGCAGATCGCGACGACGCGCTGCTGCACGCAGGGTTCGCGACGGAAGCGATTGTCCTGCGGCACCTCCGGCAGCACAGCGACGTCGACACGCTGGTCGACCACGGCCGCCATGATCGCCGACCAGCTTCCGATCTCGATGTTGATCTGAATCTTCGGATACAGATTGCGAAAGGCCGCGATCAGCGCCATGCCCGGCATGGCGTTGCCGAGCCCGATCCGAAGCTCTCCCCCGTCAGCTCATCGCGCTGCTCCAGGATGGCCAGCGCGTCCGCCTCGATCGCCTGCATGCGGTTTGTCGAGGCATAGAGCCGTCGGCACAGCGACGTCGCGACCAGGTTCTGGCCGTGCCGATCGAACAGCGCAACGGCGAATTCGGCCTCCAGGTCGCGCACAAGCTGCGCAACCGCCGGCTGCGACACGCCCAGTCGCCTGGCTGCGGCCGCAAAGCTGCCGGTCTCGAACACCGCATTGACCGCTCTGACGCGCGACGACGTCAGCGCCACGACAAACATCCCAAGGCCGATATCCCCCGCTCAGGACCACACGAAAGCAAAACCTGGGATACCCATAAGCAGGGCCATTGACCGTTATGTGAATGTCGCATGCGCTCCCTACTGCTCCGTGCGCCGCAACAGGCAGCAGGGGACCAGCGCGAATGGCGCAAATCGAGCTTTCCGCAATCCGCAAATCCTTTGACGGTACCGACGTCCTGAAGGGCATCGATTTCCGCATCGAGGACGGCGAGTTCATCTCCCTGGTCGGTCCTTCCGGCTGCGGGAAATCGACCCTGCTGCGCATCATTGCCGGGCTGGAGCCGCAGAATTCCGGTCAGATTCACATCGACGGCGTGACTGTGGACGGCATTCGCCCGAGCGCGCGTAACCTCGCGATGGTCTTCCAGTCCTACGCGCTCTATCCGCATTTGAGTACCTTCGACAACATCGCGGTGCCGTTGCGGATGCGGCGCCTCTCCGCGATCGAACGGCTGCCGCTCCTGGGCGCGCTGCTGCCGAGCCGGCGCGCCAAGGAACGGCTCATCAGTGCCGACATTGCGGGGATCGCCGAGCAACTCGACATCGCTCCGCTGCTGCGGCGCAAGCCCGGGCAATTGTCCGGCGGACAGCGGCAACGCGTCGCGGTCGGACGCGCCATGGTGCGCGAGCCCCGGGCGTTCCTGTTCGATGAACCGCTCTCCAATCTCGACGCGAAACTGCGCGTCCACATGCGCGCAGAGCTCGCCGAACTGCACCGCCGTCTCAACGCAACGTTCGTCTATGTCACGCACGACCAGGCCGAGGCGATGACCATGTCGAGCCGGATCGCCGTCATGATGGCGGGTGAATTGATCCAGGCCGGAACGCCCGCAGAGATCTACAACGACCCCGGCGATATTCGTGTGGCCGAGTTCATCGGCAGCCCCAAGATCAACATTTTCCCCGGCCGGATCCGGAAGGACGGCGGCATCGACGTGCTGGGGACGGCCCTCAAGCTTGCGTGCGGCGCGACGACCGGCGACTGCCGCGTCGGCGTGCGTCCGGAGCGGATCGAGCTCGGCACAGGGCCATTCTCCGGAACGGTCGTCCATCTGGAAAACCTCGGCGCGGAAGCATTCGTCCATCTCGCGATCGAAGGCGCCGCCTTGCGTCTGATCGCGCGGCTCGCGGATGTCAGGCACATGCCCGCGATGGGCAGTCGTGTGGCCTTTGGCTTTGCCCCCGACGCAGTGCGGGTTTTCGATCCCGCTGGACAGCGGATCGAGCTCAGGCTGGAGCAGCCCGAGCGCATCCGTGAGCCCGCCCATGTCTGACGGCTCCATGACGATTGATGCGGCCGTCGTCTCCACCACTGCGCCAAGGCGGGCGCTGCAAGCTCACGGCAGCCGGCGCACCTACGCTGCCTACGCCCTGGTGACGCCGGCCGTCACGCTCATGCTGGCGATGCTGCTTGGTCCGCTCGCCGGCGTGATCGCCCTCTCCTTCACCGACTATCAGCTCGGCGCGCCGCATTTCTCATGGATCGGGCTGGCCAATTACCAGGACCTGTTCGCCGACAGGGTGTTCTGGATCGCACTGCGCAACACGCTGACCTATGTCGTGATCGTTGTGCCCGGCGCCGTGATCGCCGGCCTTGCGATCGCGCTGCTGATCCAGAGCGGCACGAGTCTGCGCAGCCTCTATCGGACGATCTACTTTCTGCCTGTCATGGCGACGCTGATCGCCATGGCGGTGGTGTGGGAGTTCATGCTGCATCCGCAATTCGGCCTGGTGAACGGGCTGCTGCGCAGCGCGGGCCTGCCCGCCTTCGCCTGGCTGCAGGACCGCAGCACCGCCCTCTACGCACTGTGCGCGATCGGTATCTGGCAGGCGGTCGGATTCAACATGGTGCTGTTTCTCGCCGGCCTCGTCTCCATCCCCAAGCAGCTCTACGAAGCGGCCGAGATCGACGGCGCATCGAGCGGCTGGGCCCGCTTCCGCCTCGTGACCTGGCCGATGCTCGGGCCGATCACGACCTTCGTCGTGGTGATCTCCGGCATCCGCTCCTTCCAGGTGTTCGACACCGTGCACGTGCTGACCAAGGGCGGCCCGTCGAAATCCACCGAGGTGCTGATCCACACCATGTACACGGAAGGCTTCGAGTTCTTCCGCTCAGGTTACGCCGCGGCAATCACCGTGGTTTTCCTGGTCTTCGTTCTCGCCCTCACGCTCGTCAAATCGAGGCTCGCCGATCGCGGCGTGCATTACACATGAGCCATTCGCATCCCATCCCGTACCGGGCGATACTCCGCCATGGACTCCTGATCGCGGGCGCCGCGATCATGCTGGCGCCGTTCATCTGGATGATCTCGACCGCATCCAAGCCGCAGACCGAGGTCTTTTCCAGCGAGCTGCATCTGATCCCGCACCAGTTCGCGCTGTGGGACAATCTGCGCGAGGCCTTCGCCAAGGCCAATCTCCTGCGCTTCCTGGTGAACGGCGTCATTGTCACGGTCTCGATCTTCGTGCTGCAGATCATGGTGGCGCTGCCGGCAGCCTATGCGCTGGCGAAACTTCGCTTCGTCGGCCGCGAGACGCTGTTCGCACTCGTGCTGTTCGGGATCCTGATCCCGCCGCAGGCGACCGCGATCCCGATCTTCCTGTTGCTGCACAAGCTCGGCCTGCTCGACAGCTATGCCGCGCTCGTCCTGCCTTTCACGATCTCCGTGTTCGGCATCTTCCTGATGCGCCAATTCTTCAAGACCGTTCCGGACGATCTGGTCGATGCCGCGCGGATGGACGGCATCTCCGAGTTCGGCATCGTCTGGCGGGTGATGCTGCCGGCCGCGATCCCGGCCGTCACCGCCTTCGGCATCTTCTCGGTGGTCGCGCATTGGAACGACTATTTCTGGCCGTTGATCGTGCTCAACAGCGAACAACTGCGTACGCCGCCGCTTGCCGTGGCGCATTTCCGCAACAACGAGGCCGGCACCAGCTACGGCCCGCTGATGGCCGCCGCGATGGTGATCATCGCGCCGCTCGTCATCGCGTTCCTCTTCGCCCAGCGCCGCTTCATCGAGGGCATCACCCTCACCGGGATCAAGTGACCACGTTACCTCAACCAGGGAGACTATCCATGCTGAAGTCCTTCATCGCCGCCGCGGCTCTGTCGCTTGCGGCCGGCTCTGCGCTCGCGCAGACCCAGACCGAGATCGTGATGCAGTATCCCTATCCGGAGCTGTTCACCGAGACCCACAAGCGCATTGCCGACGAGTTCGCCAAGGTGCACCCGGAGATCAAGGTCACCATGCGTGCGCCTTATGAATCCTACGAGGACGCCACCCAGAAGGTGCTGCGTGAAGCGGTGACCAACCAGATGCCCGACGTGTCCTTCCAGGGACTGAACCGCATCCGCGTCCTGGTCGACAAGAATATCCCGGCCGAGCTCGGCGGCTACATCGCCGCCGAAAAGGATTTCGACAAGCAAGGCTTCCACCAGGCGATGTATGACATCGGCACCGCCGGCGGCAAGGTCTACGCCCTGCCCTTCGCGATCTCCCTGCCCATCGTCTACGTCAATCTCGACCTGGTGAAGCAGGCCGGCGGCGACGTCAACAACCTGCCGAAGAGCTGGGATGATCTGCTGGCGCTGGCGAAAAAGGTCAAGGCACTGGGCAATGACACCAACGGCGTCACTTATGCCTGGGACATCACCGGCAACTGGTTGTGGCAAGCGCCGGTGTTCGCGCGCGGCGGCACCATGCTCAACGCCGACGAGACCAAGGTCGCGTTCGACGGACCGGAAGGCAAGTTCGCAATCAACATGATTGCACGGCTCGTCAATGAGGGCGGCATGCCCAATCTCGACCAGCCGTCGATGCGCGCGGCTTTCGCGGCCGGCAAGACCGGCTTTCACATCACCTCGACCTCGGACCTCAACAAGGTCACGCAGATGATCGGCGGCAAGTTCGCGCTCAAGACGATCCCCTTCCCCGACGTCGCCCCCTCCACCGGCCGGCTGCCGGCCGGCGGAAATGTCGTGCTGATCCTCGCCAAGGACAAGGCCAAGCGCGATGCGGCGTGGGAAGCGGTGAAATTCTGGACCGGTCCCAAGGGCGCTGCGATCATGGCTGAAACCACCGGCTACATGCCGCCCAACAAGGTCGCCAACGACGTCTATCTGAAGGACTTCTATGTCAAGAACCCCAACAACTTCACCGCCGTCGGCCAGCTCGCGCTGCTCACGAAATGGTACGCCTTCCCCGGCGACAACGGCCTGAAGATCACCGACGTGATCAAGGATCACTTGAACTCGATCGTCTCCGGCGCTCGTGCGAAGGAGCCCGAAGCAGTCCTCTCCGACATGGCGGCGGACGTGCAGAAGCTGCTGCCGAAGACCACCGGCGCGGCCCGCTGAGCGTCCTGACATCCGACAACACAGGGCGCCACCGGCGCCCTGTGCCTCGACAACCGGAGATGACGATGAAGCTGCTTCATCTGAGCGACATCCACCTGACCGCACCGGGCGCCACCATCGGCGGCCGCGATCCGCGCGCCAATTTCGAACGGGCGCTAACACATGCCCTGCGAGATCATCCCGACGCCGAGCTGATGGTCATCACCGGTGACCTCTCGGACTGGGGCGATCTTGCCGACTATCAATGGCTCAAGCAGCGCCTTGACGAATATCCGCTGCCGGTCCGGCTGTGCATCGGCAACCACGACCGCCGTGCCGCCTTCCTGAGCGTCTTCCCCGATCTCGCCGACGAGAACGGCTTTGTCCAGGGCATTCACGATACGGCCCCGGGCCGCTGCCTGTTCCTCGACACCGCCCACCCCGAGACGCATGCCGGGCGCTACTGCGAGGACCGTCTCGGCTGGCTCGACGCGCGGCTGACGGAACATGACGGACCGTTTCTTCTGTTCATGCACCACAATCCGATGCCGGTGCATATGGTGCCATTCGACCAGATACGGCTGCTCGACGACGCGGCTTTTCGCCAGCTTGTCGCCCGCCATCGCAGCAAAATCCGTCACGTCTTCTTCGGGCACTGTCATTTGCCGCTTGCCGGTTCGGTGGCAGGAATTCCCGCGTCCTCGCTGCGCGGCACCAACCATGCAAGTTTCCCGCTGTTCTCCGAGACCCGGCTGCTGAGCGCGTCCGACCTGCCGCAAGCCTATGGCGTCGTCTTTTTCGGGGACGACTACGTGACCGTGCACATGGTGGAATTCGGCTACGACGGTGCCATCCGCGTCGAAGGTTCGCCCGACTACCAGGCCTGGGATCGCGAAACCATGGTGCGATGATCGGCGGGCGCCGACCACCCGCTACTCCACCAGCAGCACATCCACGGCGACGCCGAGCTTCTGCTTCGGCGAGCCGACGATGATGCCGTCGACCGGCGAGACGTCGGAAAAGTCGCGGGCGACCGCGAGCACGATATGGTCGTTTGCGGCCAGGAGATCGTTGGTCGGATCGAAATCGACCCAGCCAAGTTCCGCTCCACACCACAGCGACACCCAGGCGTGGGTGGCGTCGGCGCCCTGCAAACGCGGCTGGCCCGCCGGCGGAATGGTGCGCAAATATCCGCTGACATAGGCGGCGGGCAGACCGAGCCCGCGCAGGCCCGCGATCATCACATGGGCGAAATCCTGGCAGACGCCATGGCGCTTGTCGAACACCTCGTCGAGCGGCGTCGAGATCACCGTCGCCTTGGGGTCGTAGCGAAACTCGGTGCGGATGCGATGCATGAGATCGGCGGCGCCGGCGAGGATTCCCGCGCCGGGCGCGAAGCTCAATGCGGCATAGGCGCTGACCGGGCGCAGCACCGGCACCAGCGGGCTTGCAAAGACATAGCCGACCGGCGATGACGGCCCGAGGCTGGTCGCCTCAAACGCGAGGTCGCGGATGCTCTCCCAGGCCGGGCTCGCGGCATCGCGCGCCGGCGGCTTGCGCGAGACCGACACGCGCGAGCGCGAGTCGATGCGCAGATTGCGATGCGCCGTCTCGATCACGATGCTCTCGGTCAGGGTGCCGAAGAAATCGCGACGGACATGCCGCTCGGCGGGCCGCGGACGGATCTCGACGCGGTGCGAGATCAGTTCCTGGCCGTCTCCGTTCTTCGGCTCCAGCCGCAGCGTGCAGCGGGCGAAGCTGACCGCGCTCTCATATTCGTAGGTGGTGACGTGCCGGATGTCGTAGATCACGCCAGCCCCGTCAGCTTTTCCGGCCGGCTGGCATTCGGGCCATGCGGGAAGTAATGCAGCCCGATCGCCTCGGCGAGGCTGAGCAGATCCTGCTCCAGCGAGAACAGCGACTTGACCTCGAGCTTCTCGGCTTCAGCCGTGGTCAGCATCGCCTGCACGGCAAGCGCCAGCCGCTGCGGCCGCTCGATCAGGCCGTGCTCCTTCAGGCTCGGCAGCGCGGCGATGTGCTCGTTCAGGGTCGCAACCTGGAACGCCACCGACCGCGGATTGTAGCTGTCGAGCACGGCGAGGTCCCGCACCGGGGCCAGGATCGGCGCCAGCAGATAGCGCGAGCGGTAGGTGATCTGGGAATCCACCAGCGTCAGCAGGATGTCGAGATCCTCGTCACCGGCCTCGTCATAGGCGAACTGGCGCGCGAAGCGCGCGGTGTTGATGGCGCGCTCGGTGCGGCGGCCGACATCGAGGAAGCGCCAGCCGGCGGCGCGATTCATGTTCTCCTGGGCAAGGCCGGCAAAGCTCGCAAGCTCCTGCAGGGTCAGCTCGGCCGCGCTCAGCACGCTGTCGTCGTCCTCGACCTCGACGGCGAGCCGCTCGGCCATCTCGGTGATGACCTGCCAGGCATCGGGCGACAGCCGCTCGCGCAAGGACGTCGCCGTGCGCTGCGCCGCGCGCACCAGCGACAACGCCGAGCCGAAACGCTCGGCGTTCTGCAGCGCTTCGGCGGTGACGCGTCCCGGCGTCGCGCGCGAGGCTTGCGAGATCGCGCCCCAGGCCACCAGCAGTCGCTGGATGCGCTCCGCCGATTGCAGCGAGGCCGCGGTGCCCTTGTTGGGCCCGCTCGGCGAGCCCAGCGCCCGCACCAGCCGCAACGTCGCTTCGGCGCGCTCGAGATAGCGGCCGAGCCAGAACAGGTTGTCGGCGGCGCGGCTCGGCAGCACGCCGGCAATGCGGCGGATGCGCACCTTGTCGGTCGCCGGCAGCAGCGTCGCGGTGGCGACCTTCTTCTCCGAGACGACCCAGACGTCGGCGGCGCGGGCGCCGTCGCCCATCGAGACCGCACGCGCGTCGGCCTGCTCGGCGATGCGGCAGAAGCCGCCGGGCATGATGGCCCAGCCGTCGGGAGTCGCGGCCGCGAACACACGCAGCACGAAGGGGCGCGGCGTGATCTGGCCCTGCTCCCACACCGGCATGGTCGAAAGCCGCACCACCTCCTGGCCGACATAGTCCATGCCGCGCGCGCTGATGGAATCGATCAGGCGCTGGCGTCCGGCCGCGTCGAGTTCGCTCGCGAGCACCGGGCCGTTGCTGTCGAACCCGGGAACGCCGCGCCCATAGGCGCCTTCGATCGCGACCTCGTCGAGCCGCGACAGCACCTCGTCGCGCGCGATGCGCTGGCCGCACCACCAGGTCGCGATATGCGGCATCTTCAGCTCTTCGCCGAGCAGACGGCGGCTCAGCGCCGGCAGGAAGCCAAGCATCGCGCGCGCCTCCAGCACGCCGGAGCCCGGCATGTTGGCGACGACGACGCCATCCTTGCGCAACACGTCGATCAGACCGGGCACGCCGAGATGCGAGGACGCATCGAGCTCGAGCGGATCGAGCGAGTTGGAATCGACACGGCGGAGTAGCACATCGAGCCGCTTCAGGCCGGCGACGGTGCGGATGTGAACGCGGTCGTCGCTGACGGCGAGATCGTCGCCCTCGACCAGCAGGAAGCCGAGATAGCGCGCCAGCGTCGCATGCTCGAAATAGGTCTCGCTGAAGCTGCCGGGCGTGAGCACGCCGATCCGCGGTTCGTCGCGGTCGGCGCGCGCGCGCAGGCTGTCGCGGAACGCCTCGAAGAACGGCGCGACGCGCGGCACGTTCATCGACTTGTAGAGATCGGAGAAGGCGCGCGAGAGCACCAGGCGGTTCTCCAGCGCGTAGCCCGCGCCCGACGGCGCCTGGGTGCGGTCGCCGAGCACCCACCAGCGGCCGTCGGGACCGCGGCCGACATCGGCGGCGTAGAGCGAGAGGTAGCGACCGCCCGGCGGCGGCACGCCGCAGACGGGACGCAGATATTCGGGACTGCCGGCGATCGCGGCCGCCGGCAGCGCGCCGTCCGCGACCAGCCGGCCCTCGCCATAGATGTCACGCAAGACGAGCTCGAGCAGCTCGGCGCGCTGGGTGATGCCGGCGGATAGCTGCTTCCAGTCGGCCTCGTCGATCAGCAGCGGCAGGTGGCTGAGCGACCAGGGCCGGTCGGCGCCGTCGCCGGGGGCACGGTAGGTGACGCCGGCCTCGCGGAGGTGGCGGTCAGCCATGCCAAACCGCCGCTCGATCTCGTCGGGCGCAAGCGCGCCGAAGGCGTCGAAAAAGCGGCCCCAGACCGCGCGCGGGGCGCCGTCGGGCCCCAAAAACTCGTCGGGGATGCCGGGCAGGCGGCGATAGTCGCGGACCCATTGCGCGAAGCGGCGCTGGCCTTCGCGCTGACTCTCACGTTGTGTTGGCGCCTTACCCGCCCTGTCGTCCTCTTCGGCTGCGCCCTCGCCCATGCGCCTCTCCCTGCCCCGCCCTCATACTCATTGCAGGAGCGGGGTCCGCAAGTCGAGGGTCAGCGGAAACTCATTTGTGCGTTCCTCGGGCGGCGGCTGCATCGGGCCCGGCGTATGGCCGTGGTCCTGGAAGCGCGCCAGCCGCCGCGCCTCGGCCTCGTAGGTGTTGACCGGCTTGGTGTCGTAGCTGCGCCCGCCGGGATGGGCGACGTGATAGACGCAGCCGCCGAGCGAGCGGCCGTTCCAGGTGTCGATCAGGTCAAACGTCAGGGGCGCGTGAACGGGAATGGTCGGATGCAGGCCTGAGGCCGGCTGCCAGGCCTTGAAACGGACACCGGCCACGGCTTCCCCGGAGCGGCCGGTCGAGGTCATCGGCAGGCGGCGACCGTTGCAGGTGACGATGTGGCGCCCCTCGATGAAGCCCTCGGCCTTGACCTGGAGCCGTTCCACCGAGCTGTCGACATAGCGCACCGTTCCGCCGGCCGACCCTTCCTCGCCCAGCACGTGCCAGGGCTCCAGCGCCTGCCGCAGCTCCAGCGTGACGCCGCCATGATGGATACGGCCGAAGGCGGGGAAGCGGAATTCGAGCTGGGCCAGATACCATTCCGCCTCGAACGGATAGCCGGACTGCTTCAGTTCGGACAACACGTCCTGAAAATCTTCCCAGATGAAATGGGGCAGCATGTAGCGGTCATGCAGCGCCGTGCCCCAGCGCACGAACTTGCCGGATTGCGGCTCGCGCCAGAATTTTGCGATCAGCGCGCGGATCAGCAGCTGCTGCGCCAGCGACATGCGCGGATCGGGCGGCATCTCGAGCGCGCGGAATTCGACGAGGCCGAGCCGCCCCGTGGTCCCGTCCGGCGAATACAGCTTGTCGATGCAGATCTCGGCGCGATGGGTGTTGCCGGTGATGTCGACGAGCAGGTGCCGGAACAGGCGGTCCACCAGCCATAGCGGGGCCTGGTAGCCCGGCGGCGGCACGTGGGAAAGCGCGATCTCGAGCTCGTAGATGCTGTCGTGCCGGGCCTCGTCGATGCGCGGCGCCTGGCTGGTCGGGCCGATGAACAGGCCGGAGAAGAAGTAGGACAGCGACGGATGCCGCTGCCAGTACAGGACCAGGCTCTTGAGCAGATCGGGACGGCGCAGGAACGGCGAGTCCTCTGGGCTGGAGCCGCCGATCACGACGTGATTGCCGCCGCCGGTGCCGGTGTGGCGGCCGTCGACCAGGAAGCGGTTGGCGCCGAGGCGCGTCTTGCCGGCGTCCTCATAGAGCCCGACCGTGATATCGACCGCCTCGTGCCAATTCTTTGCCGGCTGGACGTTGACCTCGATCACGCCGGGATCTGGCGTCACCTTGATCACCTCGATGCGCGGGTCGAACGGCGGCGAATAGCCCTCGACATGGACCTGGATCTGCATCTCCTCGGCGGTGGCTTCGAGCGCCGCGACCATTTCGAGATAATCCTCGATTTGCTCGACCGGTGGCATGAACGCGCAGAGCACGCCGTCGCGGACTTCGACCGACAGCGCGGTGCGGACCGGAACGGATGTGTTGAGTTGCTCGGGCGCGACCCGCGGCGGCGCCTCCGGGCGCGCTGCGAGGGTGAACACGGGCAACTTGCCGCGCGGCTCCATCGGATCGCGCTCGACGATGTAGGGATATTGATCGGGTGGGACGTAGCCGAGCGACCCGATCGGCAGGCGCAGGCCCAGCGGTGAATCACCGGGCATCAGGAACAGATGATTGCGCCGGAGCTGCCAGCGCTCGCTGCGCCAGCGCGGCGGCGCGTTCCAGCGCTGCACCGGCAGTACGAAGCCGCGCGGCGTGTTGAGGCCCTGCTCGAACACGCGCGCCATGCGCGCGCGATCCTCCGGATTGGCCAATTTGGAGTCGGACGGATCGACGTTGACGGGAAGCTCGGCTTCCTTCTGGAGCCAGAGCGCGGTGTCCTCATAGGCCGGCATGATGTAGCCGGGGTCGAGCCCGAGCCGCAGCGCCGCGCCCTCCATGAAGGCCTCGGCATCCTTTGCCTCGGCGCGGCGCGGATTTTCGATCTTCGCGATGAGATCGGCGTTCTTCCAGATCGGCACGCCGTCTTTGCGCCAGTAGAGGCCGAAAGCCCAGCGCGGCAGGCTCTCGCCCGGATACCATTTGCCCTGGCCGTAATGCAGAAGGCCGCCCGGCGCGAAGCGCGTGCGCAGGCGGCGGATCAGATCGTCGCCAAGCGCGCGCTTGGTCGGGCCGACCGCCTCCGTATTCCACTCCGCCGCTTCGAGATCGTCGACCGAGACGAAGGTCGGTTCGCCGCCCATCGTCAGCCGCACGTCATCGGCGGCGAGATCGCCGTCGACCTGCTCGCCGAGATCGTTGAGCCGAGCCCAGGCTTCGTCGGAGAACGGCTTGGTGATGCGCGGCGCCTCACGGATGCGCTTGACGCTCATGTCGAAGGCGAACTCGACTTCCGCAAAGCCCGCGCCGCCGGAGATCGGCGCCGCCGAGCGATAATGCGGCGTGGCGGCGACAGGAATGTGCCCCTCGCCCGCGAGCATGCCCGAGGTCGCGTCGAACCCGATCCAGCCCGCGCCCGGCAGATAGACCTCGGCCCAGGCGTGCAGGTCGGTGAAGTCGTTCTCCACCTCCGGCGGTCCCTCGATCGGATCGATGTCGGGACGAATCTGGATCAGATAGCCGGAGACGAAACGCGCGGCGAGACCGAGATGACGGAAGGTCTGGATCAGGAGCCAGGCGGAGTCACGGCAGGATCCGGCGCAGGAGGTGAGCGTTTCCTCCGGCGTCTGCACGCCCGGCTCCATCCGGATGATGTAGCTGATCTTCTTCTGCAGCTCCCTGTTCACGTCGACCAGGAAATTGACCGTGTTCGGGGCCTCGTGCGGAATCGTGTCGAGGTATTTCGCGAACTGGCGATCGGGCTTGATGGTCTCCAGATACGGAGCCAGCTCCGTCTTCAAGTCCTTCGGATATTCGAACGGAAAACTGTCGGCGTAGGGCTCGACGAAAAAGTCGAACGGATTGACCACGGTCATCTGCGCCGTGAAATCGACCTCGAATTTCAGCTCGGTCGCCTTTTCCGGAAAGACGTAACGCGCCAGCCAGTTGCCTTGCGGATCCTGCTGCCAGTTCACGAAATGGTTGGCCGGAGTGACCTTGAGCGAATAGCTCAGGATCGGCGTGCGCGTGTGTGGCGCCGGCCGCAACCGGATGGTCTGCGGACCGAGATCGATCGGGCGGTCGTATTTGTAGTGGGTGACGTGGTGTAACGCGACGTAGATCGACACAGGATGCGATGCTCCAGCAGCTTTTTTGAGCAGAACACCTGAGGTCGGTGCGATCAAGCACTAACAACGGGCAGACCGTGCCTAAGCAAGGTGCGGGCCGACCGTTTGCGTGTCGTTATCCTGGACGCCGGGCGCCTTACGCTGCCGATGTCAGCCGCTGCAGGAACTGGTTCACTTCGCGCCGGAGCGTCTCGACCTCGCCATGGACCCGTTCGGAGGCGCTGTTGACGCGGCTGGCGACGCGCCCCGTGTCGGCGGCGGCCTCGCTGATGCCGGTGACGTTGGTCGAGACCTGCGACGTGCCGGACGAGGCCTCGTGAACGTTGCGGGCGATCTCGCGGGTCGCCAAGCCCTGCTGCTCGATCGAGGTCGCGATCGCGGCGGTGATGCCGTTGATCTCGGTGATGGTCTGCGCGATCGCCTCGACGGCCGCGACCGAATTGGTGGTCGATTGCTGCATCTCGCCGACCTTGGCGCTGATCTCCTCGGTCGCCTTCGCGGTCTGGTTGGCGAGACTCTTGACCTCGGAGGCCACGACCGCAAAGCCGCGGCCGGCTTCCCCGGCGCGCGCGGCCTCGATGGTGGCGTTGAGCGCCAGCAGGTTGGTCTGCTCGGCGATCTCGCTGATCAGCTTGACGACGTCGCCGATCCGGAGCGCCGCATCGGCAAGCGCGCGGATCTCGCTGCCGGCACGATTGGCTTCGTTCACCGCGCGCCCTGTGCTCGTGGTCGAGCCGGCCACCTGGCGCCCGATATCGGCAATCGAGGATGCGAGTTGCTCGGCCGCGCTCGCGACCGTCGCGACATTGCGCGAGGCCTGGTCGGAGGCGCTGAGCACGCCGGAGGTCTGCCGGCTGGTCTTCTCGGCCGCCGCAGCCATCTGGCCGGCGTCGGATTCGAGATCGGTCGCGGCGCCCATGAGCCTGCCCGCGACCTGGTCGAGATGCGTGCCGAACTGCTTCGCGAGGTCCGCGATCTCGACCACGCGACGGCCGAGGCTGTCAGTGCCGGAATTGATCACGATCGCCGAACGTCGGAACGAGCCGGGCAGACCCCGTGCCAGGATCTTGCGGAAATACTTGCCGCGGCTGGCATAGTCCATCGACGCGGAAGCCTCGCGCTGGAAGGCGTCGGTGATGTCGAGCATGTCGTTGACCGACTTCTGGATCGCCCCGATCCGCCCGGCCTGCCGGTTGCTGAGAATGCGCGCCTCGAGATCGCCGCGCGCCGCCTTGCGGCAGACGTCAGCGACCTCATCGACGGCCACCGCCGTGCGTTGCTGGCACCAGACGGCGTAGCCGAGCAACGCGACTATCGCGCCCGCCAATGCCGCGCCGGCGATGCCGGTCACGCCGAGCAGCGAAACGGCGAATGCAACGACGGCAAGAACACACGCGAGCGCGGTCGCTCCCTGCGCCTTAGAGAGAGAGCACAAATTCATCGTAACCGACACCCTGTTGCTTGAGCAGTCCGACCATCGCATCGAAGCTGGCATGCATGCCCTCCTTGGCATTGGCATGCCGCGCCTCTTCGGCGCACAGCGTCTTGTAGATCGGCTTGATGCGTTCGATCTGCGCCGGATCCGGCTTGCGGCGGTTGGAGTGATAGCCGACGATGTTACCGTGCTCGTCGAAGGTCGGCGTGACGTGGGCGAACACCCAGTAATGGCTGCCGTCCCCGGCAAGATTGACGACGTAGGCGAAGATCTCCTGCCTGGACTGCAGCGTGTCCCACAGCAGCTTGAAGACAGAGCGCGGCATGTCGGGATGGCGGATCATGCTGTGGGGCGCGCCCATCAGCTCCGCATAGGAGTATTTCGCCATGCGAATGAAGACGTCGTTGGCGTAGGTGATGCGGCCCTTGAGATCGGTCTTCGACACGATCAACTCTTCCTCGCCGAGGAAATTTTCCACGCCGGTCGGACGTATCGTGCGCGTCATTGGTGACCAATCCTCACGAGGGGCAGCGTCCTCGCAAGAAGCGGCCCGCATCACCGTTCAGGATTACGACGGGAACCATTAATCATAGGTGAGCGCGGGAACCCGTGCGGCTACTGTCATCTCCGTAGATTTACGGGACGGGCGCCGCTCGTCCTGCATATTTCCGCAAAGAGTTGCGCGGGACGCAGCTACATCGTCGCGCCGAGCACCCAGGGCGCGAACTCGGCGCCGCCGAAATCGAAGCTCTCGCTCTTGGTCGGCTGGCCGGAGGCGGTCTTCAAAATCAGCTCGAAGATGCGCTGGCCACATTGCTCGACCGTCTCCTCGCCTTCGAGGATGGTGCCGCAATTGACGTCCATGTCGTCTTCCATGCGCTTGTACATGGGCGTGTTGGTGGCGAGCTTGATCGACGGCGCCGGCTTGCAGCCGAACACGCTACCGCGGCCGGTGGTGAAACAGACCAGATTGGCGCCGCCGGCGACCTGCCCCGTGGCTGCGACGGGATCGTAGCCGGGCGTATCCATGAACACGAAACCGCGCTTGGTCACGGGTTCGGCATAGCGCAGCACGTCGACGAGATTGGTGGTGCCGGCCTTGGCCATTGCGCCGAGCGATTTCTCCAGGATGGTGGTGAGGCCGCCGGCCTTGTTGCCGGGGCTCGGATTGGCGTTCATCTCGGCGCCTTCGCGCGCCGTGTATTCGTCCCACCAGCGCATGAGATCGACCAGCTTCTCGCCGACCTCGCGGCTGACGGCGCGGCGGGTGAGCAGGTGCTCGGCGCCGTAGGTCTCCGGCGTCTCCGACAGGATCACGGTGCCGCCGTGGCGCACGATCAGATCGCTCGCCGCACCCAGCGCAGGGTTGGCCGATACGCCGGAATAGCCGTCGGAGCCGCCGCATTGCAGCGCCACGGTCAATTCGCTCACCGGCACGGACTCGCGCTTCACCTTGTTGGAGTCAGCGAGGGCCTCGCGCACGAAGGCGATGCCGGCTTCAACCGTCTTGCGGGTGCCGCCGACCTCCTGGATGTCCATCGCGCGCAGACGGCCGGCGAGCTTCTGCTCTTCCATCAGGCCGCCGATCTGGTTCACCTCGCAGCCGAGACCGAGCACGATGACGTGGGAGAAATTGACGTGCCGCGCATAACCGCCGAGCGTGCGGCGAAGCAGCGCGAGCGGCTCGTTCTGCGTCATGCCGCAACCGGTCTTGTGGGTCAGCGCGACCACGCCGTCGACATTGGGGAATTCGGCCAGCGGATTGTCGCCGGTGAAGGGATTCTTCTTGAAGACGTCGGCGACGAGGCTCGCGACATGCGCGCTGCAGTTCACCGAGGTGAGGATACCGATATAGTTGCGCGTGGCGACACGGCCGTCCGGGCGGCGAATGCCCTCGAAGGTCGCCGGCAGGTCGAAGTTCGGCGTCGGCTTGACGTCGACGCAATAGGCGTAGTCCTTGGCGAAGTCACCCATGCCGCAGTTCTGCACGTGCACGTGCTGGCCCGGTGCGATCGGAATGGTCGCGAATCCGATGATCTGGCCGTAGCGCTTGACGGGTTCGCCTACCGCGATCGGCTTGATCGCAACCTTGTGGCCGGAGGGAATGCGCTCGACCGTCGTCACGCCGTCAGCCACTAATGTGCCCGGCGGCAGGCTCGCGCGCGCAATCAGCACGCCGTCATCGGGATGCAGGCGAATGACGGGGCTGATGGTCATGGGTATCTCCTTCGGAGGCGAATAGCGAGTGGTGAGAGGCGAATGGAAAAAGGGGAATAGCCCTATTCGCTACTCCCCATTCGCCATTCGCGAAGTTTTAGGCCTTGCCGCCGGAATCCTTGCGGGTCGCGTTGACCTGCATCTTGGCGTAGGTCGCCATCAGGCCGACCTCGTTCGAGAGCGTCACCAGCTTGAAGCCCATGTTGATGGCGCGCGCCGCGCCTTCGGCGCCGCTGCAATGGATGCCCGGGTTGAGGCCGCGCTTGCCGCATTCCTTGATGATCTTGTCGTAGATCGCGAGGATCTCGGGCTCGGTGCGGTCGAGCTTCGGCTCGAGGCCGTAGGAGAAGCCGAGGTCGGACGGGCCGATATAGACGCCGTCGATGCCCTCGACGTCGAGGATCGCTTCCATGTTCTCGACCGCGGTCCGGGTCTCCATCATCGGAAGCAGCACGATATCGTCGTTCGCCGTCTTCTGGTAGGAGCCCGCGGTGCCGTACATGCCGGCGCGGATCGGACCGTTGGAGCGCACGCCCTTCGGCGGATATTTGGAATAGGAGACGAGGTTCCTGGCCTCCTGCGGCGTGTTGACCATCGGGCAGATCACGCCATAGGCGCCGCCGTCGAGCACCTTGCCGATGATGCCGGGCTCGTTCCAGGGCACGCGGACCATCGGCGTGACCGGATGCTTGTCCATCGCCTGGAAGCACTGCACCATCGACAGATAGTCCTGCACGCCATGCTGCATGTCGACGGTGACGCTGTCGAAGCCGCATTGCGCGACCATCTCGGCCGAGAAGCCGGAGGGAATCGCCAGCCATGCGTTGACCACGGCCTTGCCCGACTTCCAGATTTCCTTGACCTTGTTCGCCACGTTGCCTTCCTTCTTTGTTGTTGGGGTCTTCGGCACCACGCCGAACGCCGCGACAGCACGACCCTGTTGTTAGCGCCAACCTGACCGCCGCGCTACGCTCGCAATGACGCAAGACCTATGCGCTCGCCCACCGGGTGCGGACCTCGAGGGCGGCGACAGTATCGCCGCCGGGGTTGATCCGGCAAGGGGATGCCAACCCGGATTGTGACCCCGGACGGCCCCCTCCGGTTACGCACTCACCTTGGCATGGCCGCCGAGATAGGCGGCGCGGATGGCTTCGTTGCCCCAGAGCTCGTCGGGCTTGCCCCCGAGCACGATGCGGCCGGTCTCCAGCACATAGCCGTAATCGGCGACCGACAGGCCCATGCGTGCATTCTGCTCGACCAGCAGGACCGTCGTGTTGCGCCGGATCTCGGAGATGATCTTGAACACGGCCTGCACGATGACAGGCGCAAGGCCGAGTGACGGCTCGTCCAATAGCAGCAGCCGCGGCTTGGCCATCAGTCCGCGCGCCACCGCCACCATCTGCAGCTGGCCGCCGGACAGGGTCCAGCCGAGCGCGTCGGTGAACTTGCGGATGTCGGGGAACAAATCGAACATCGCATCGGCCTCGCGCGAAATCTCGGAGGTCGAAGCCCGGCGATTGGACGCGCCGAGCATGATGTTCTCTTTCACCGTCAGCCCCGGAAAGACGCGGCGGCCTTCGGGCACGTGGCTGATGCCCATGCGGACGATCGCTTCCGGGCCAAGGCCCGCGATCGACTTGCCGTCGAACAGGATCTCGCCCGAGGTCGGCTTGGCAAGGCCGGAGATCGCGCGCAGCGTCGTCGACTTGCCGGCGCCGTTGGCGCCGAGCAAGGTCACGACCTGTCCCTCCTCCACGGCGCAGGTGACGCCGCGCAGTGCTTCGATCTCGCCGTAGCGCACCACCAGATTGCGGATTTCGAGCAACGGCATCATTCGCTCCCGAGATAGGCGGAGACGACGTCGGGATGACGCAGCACGGCCATGGATTCGCCGTCCGCGATGCGGCGTCCGAAGTTGAGCACGGTGATATGCTGGGCGGCTTCCGAGACCAGCGTCATGTCGTGATCGATGATCAGGATGGTCAGGCCCTGCGCCGCGATGCGCTTGAGCAGCTCGTGCAGTTCGAGCTTTTCGGTCGAGTTCAGGCCGGCCGCGGGCTCGTCGAGCAGCAGCAGCGTCGGGTTCGAGGCCAATGCACGCGCGATCTCGATCAGCCGCTGATGGCCGTAGGAGAAGCTCGAGATCAGCTCGTTGGCGCGGCTGCCGAGGCCGACGAAGGTCAGCGCCTCCATCGCGCGTTCGGTCAGGGCGTCGTCGCCCTTTCCGACCATGGTGTTGCCGGGCCGCTCCGCACCGATCTCGACGTTCTCCAGCGCCGTCATCGAACGGAACAGGCGGATGTTCTGGAAGGTACGGCCGAGGCCCGCAGCCGTGCGCTGATGCGGCGGCATGTGAGTGATGTCGGTACCGTCGAGCACAATCCTGCCCGACGTCGCGACGTACAGGCCCGAGAGCACGTTGAGCGTCGTGGTCTTGCCCGAGCCGTTCGGCCCGATCAGCGCATGCACGCCGCCGCGCTTCACCGCGATATCGACGCCGTCGACGGCCTTGAGGCCGCCGAAGTGCTTCGACAGGCCGGTGACCTCCAGCACGATGTCGCCGCCAATCGTCGCCGGCTTCAGATGCAAGGCGCCCGCCACCGGAGGCGCTGCGCTCTTGGCGCGCCAGCGCGCAAACGCGTCCGCGACGAAGCCCCAGATGCCGTCGGGCATGAAGCGGATGATCAGGATCACGAACAGGCCGTAGATCGCGAGGTACAGGCCCGGCACGCTCTTGAGAAAGCGCAGCCATTCCGGGATCAGGATCAAGAGACCCGTGCCGATCGCCGAGCCGATCGGCGAGGCCACGCCGCCGAGCAGCGACATGGTCAGGAACACGATCGATTCCGCGAAGGAGAACTGATCGGGGCTGACATAAGCGAATCCGCCCGCGAAAAGTCCGCCCGCGAGACCGCCGAGCAACGCGCAAAGCGCGAAGGCATAGATCTTGGTGCGGAAGACGTCGATGCCGTTGACCCCGGCCGCGAGTTCGTTGTCCCGCACCGCCCGCATGGCCCGGCCGAGCTTGGTGTCGGAGAGATGCCAGACCAGATAGCCGACGATCGCCAGCATCGCCACGCAGAAGGCGAGATAGCTCTGCGAGGTCTGGAACAGGTCGGGCCGCTTGATGTTGGAGACGCCGTCGGGGCCGTGCGTCAGCCAGATCGCGTTGATCATCACCAGCGTGACGATCTGCTGGAACGAGATCGTCACCATCGCAAGGTAATGACCGCCAAGCCGCAAGGTCGACATGCCCAGCAAGGCACCGGCGAGCAGCGAGATCACGCAGCCGCCGACCAGGCACAGCCAGAAGCTGACATTGAGATCCGTGGTGCCGATACCGACCGCATAGGCGCCGAGCCCGAAGAACGCAGCCTGTGCCAGATTGATCTGGCCGCACAGGCCGAGCACGACGGAGAGTCCGAACACGGCGATCGCGAACGTCGTGGCCTGCAGCAGGATGTTGTGGATGTAACCGTCGAAGCGCATGTTGGCCGCGAGCACGACCAGGATCGCCGCGCCGATGAAGTACGGCAGGTGCCGGACCACGAGCGGTTTCGAACGGATGGCGGGTGCCGGAATCGGCATGTTGTCGCTGGGTGCGCTCATGCCTTTTCCGCCACGCGTTCGCCGAAGATGCCCTGCGGCCGGAAGATCAGGAAAGCGATCAGAACCAGGAAGGCAAAGCCGTCCTTGTAGGGCACCGAGATATACGCCGCGCCAAAGGTCTCGATCACGCCGAGCGCGAGACCGCCGATGATGGCACCGGCGACGTCGCCGAAGCCGCCGATGATGGTCGCGGCGAACGCCTTCAGCGCGATGGTCGAACCCATCTGGATCGAGACGAACAGCACTGGTGCGACCAGGATGCCGGCGAGGCCGCCGAGCACGGCCGAATAGATGAAGGTGATCATGATCATGGTCGAGACGGAAATGCCGAGCAGCGAGGCCATCTCCTTGTCCTGCGAGGTCGCCTGCAGCTTCTTGCCGAGCAGGGTCTTCTCGAAGAACCAGAAATTGAAGATCACGAGGCAGATGGTGACGCCGATGATCAGGAGATACTGGCTGTCGAGATAGACCGGGCCGACTTGAATACCGGGCGTTTCAAACCAGCCTTCCAGCACCTGCGGCTGCGGGCCATAGATCGCGAGCACGGAATTGGCGAGCAGGATCGAGGCGCCGATGGTGGCGATGATCACGGGCAGATAGGTGCGGTGACGCAGCGGATAATAGACACCGAGATTAAAGACAACGCCAAGCAGCGCCATGCCGAGCAGCGCGACGATGAAGGCCGCCCAATAGGGCAGACCGGCTTCGATCGCGACCACCATCAGATAGGCCGCGACCATGGAGAATTCGCCCTGGGCGAAGTTCACCACGTTGGTGGCACGGAAGATCAGCACGAAGCCGAGCGCGACGAGCGCGTAGACGGCGCCGATCCCGATGCCGGTAAAAAGGAGCTGTAGGGCGAGATCCATGACAAGCTTCTGTTGGAGAGAATATTTCGGTGCCAGCGGGAGCTGAGTGGCTGTCGTGTTCACTGCCTCTCGTCGCAGGCCGCACGGGAGGTGGCAGGGCTCTCTCCCCCTTGTGGGGGAGAGTTGGAGAGAGCGGTAAGCCACAAATACCGCCCGTGCGGTTTGCCCCTCTCCCTAACCCTCCCCCACAAGGGGGAGGGAACCTAACCGTTCGTGCGTCCCTGCCCGGTCAGTCGTTGAACTCGATGTGCTTGTCGAAGACGATTTTGCCCTTCTCGTTCTTCACGATGTTGTAGCCGTGGAGACCGTCGCCGTTCTGGTCGAAATTGTATTCGCCCTCGGCGCCCGGGAACTTCTTGATCGCGAGGATGGATTCGCGAATCTTGCCGGGATCGGTGGAGCCGGCCTTGTTGATCGCCGCCGCCAGGACGGTCACGGCGTCATAGGTCCATGAGCTCTGGTTGTCGGGCGCGACCTTGACCGCGTCGCGGTAGAGCTTGCCGAACGCCTTCGAGCCTTCGCTGGAATCCTCGGCGTAATCGGCCACACCGTAGGTGTTGTACAGCGCCGGTCCCGCAAGCTTCAGCGCGGTGATGTTGACGATCGAGGGCGAGCCGACCCACGGAATGTTCACGCCGAGCTGGCGCAACTGGCGGGCAAAGATGCCGAGATCGTTCTCGAAGGTGAAGTAGGAGCCGAGGATATCCGCGCCCGACTGCTTGATGGCGAGCACGACCGGAGTGAAGTCCTGGCTCTGGTTGGCGTAGCCCTGGTCGAGCACCGGCGGAGCGCCGAGCTTTTCGAGCGCGCCGGTCAACGCCTTGCCGCCCGCGGTACCGAACGCATCGGTCGAGTGCAACACCGCCCATTTCTTCTTGCCCAGCGTGCTGACGCCGTATTCCGCGATGACGCGGCCGGAATAGCTGTCATTGGGCCGGAAGCGGAACAGCCATTGATTGCCCATATGCGTCAGGTTCGGATCGGTACCGCCGATCATCACCGGCTTGCCGAGCTTGATGACGTCGGGCGCCATCGCGTGCACCTGGGTCGAACGAATCGAACCAAGGAACCCGACGATGTCGGATTGCGCTGCGAGCTTGGAGAACGCGAGCACGATGCCGGGATTGGTGGTCTGATCGTCCTCGACGATCAACTCGCCCTGCTTGCCAAGGATGCCGCCCGCCTTGTTGACGGCTTCGAGCGCGAGTTTGGCGCCCTTGATGGCATAGCCGCCGGACTCGGCGGCGGGACCCGTGACCGGCGCACACATGCCGATCTTGATGGTGGCGCCTTGCGCGTTCGCGCTCCTGATGAGGTAGGGCGCGGCAATGCCGGCAGCAATTCCGGCCGCGAAGTCGCGTCTCGTCAGTCTCATTCATTCCTCCCTGGGGCCGGGCATCCTTGTCGGCCCTTCTTTGTCTTGGCTCTATCGCTGAATGCAGATCGCGATGCTAGTTACGAATTCTGCCGATACGAGTAAATTGATATTGCGACAACATCGACTAAATGCGCAGAGCACGCACCCAATAGTGATCAACACCCGCCACGGCAGTCTATTCTCAGTGGTTTTCGCGGCAATGACGCTGCTCGCGCGTTATGCAATGACGACAGTCATGCGTCGTGGGAAAGCGATCATGCAAATTTGCCGTTACGCTTCATCCGTGACTTCATCACTCGCGCCGGTGGAGGCGAGGCACAACTCCAGCTGCCCGAGCATCTCCTGCAACTCGGCGAGCTCGCGCGCGCCGAAGCGCTGTGTGATCTCGGCGTAGATCGCTTCCGAGGACGGCGCGACCGCAGCCATCAGCTTCACGCCCTCTTTTGAGATCGACACCATTGTGCGGCGCTGGTCAGCCTTCGCGGTCTTGCGCTCGATCAAATTGCGCGCTTCGAGATCGCGCAGGATACGCGACAGGCTCGGCCCGAGGAGGAACGCGGTGCGCGCGAGTTCCGTAACTTCCGCGGCCTCAATGGACGCCAGCGCACGGAGGATGCGCCATTGCTGCTCGGTGAGGCCATGTTCACGCAGCTTGGGGCGGAACTGCCGCATCACGGCCTCGCGCGCCCGCAGCAGCGACATCGGCAGCGACCGCGAGAAGTCGCGCATCGGCACCTGCCGCGCGGACGGCGCATCTGCGTTTGCGGGATCAGCCGGTCTCTTCGCCATATCGCCCCTTCAAGCCGCAAAACGTTTGCAGCGCAGCAATCTCAATTTGCGTTTGACGCATTCACTTAACATGTTAAGTATCTTTCGGCACCACGAATAGTAAGATCACTGATGGCGCTTTCCAGCGACGATATCCAGGCTTGCGCACGGCGTCTGCATCAGGCGGAGAAGACTCGCACGCAGATCCGGCAGCTCTCGCAGGACTTCCCCGGCATCACCATCGCCGATGCCTACGCGATTCAGAAGGCCTGGGTCGACGTCAAGATTGCCGAGGGGCTCGTCGTCAAGGGCCACAAGATCGGCCTGACCTCGAAGGCGATGCAGAGCGCGCTCAATATCAATGAGCCGGATTCCGGCGTGCTGCTGGACGACATGTTCTTCGCCGATGGCGGGATCATTCCGACCGAGCGCTTCATCGCCACGCGCGTCGAGGCCGAGCTCGCCTTCGTCATGAGCAAGCGTCTTGCCGGACCCGACTGCACGATGTTCGACGTGCTCAATGCCACCGACTTCGTCGTACCCGCGCTGGAGATTCTGGATACGCGCATCGAGCGCGTCGATCCCAGCACCAAGGCGACGCGGAAAATCTACGACACCATCGCCGACAACGCCGCGAATGCCGGCATCGTGCTCGGCGGCCGGCCGATCCGCCCGCTCGACGCAGACCTGCGCTGGATCGGCGCGCTCTGCTTCAGGAACGGCCAGCTCGAGGAAACCGGCCTTGCCGCCGGCGTGCTCAATCATCCCGCGACATCAGTGGCGTGGCTTGCGAACAAGATCGCGCCGCTCGGCCTTGCGGTTGAACCCGGGCAGGTCGTGCTCGCCGGCTCCTTCATCCGTCCGATCGAGACCCGCAAGGGCGACACAATTCAGGCCGATTATGGCGTCTACGGCTCGGTGAGCTGCTACTTCGCCTAGGCGACCAAAAAAGACAGGGAGTGAAACCGGGATGCCGCATTTCACCATCGAATATTCGGCCAACCTCGATGGCCGCTTCGACATCGGCGTCGTCTGCGAAGTCGTGCGCAAAGCCGCCGTCGAGACCGGCATCTTCCCGCTCGGCGGCATCCGCGTGCGCGCCGTCAGGTGCGAGCATTACGCGATCGCGGACGCGCGCAACGATTACGGCTTTCTCGACATGGTGCTGCGCATCGGCGAGGGCCGCGATCTTCCGACGCGTCAGAAAGCCGGCGAGCATGTCTTCCAGGCGCTTTCCAGGCATCTGGATCCCGTCTTCGCCGCCAGCAGGTTCGCCTTGTCGTTCGACATGCAGATCAACGACAAGGACACCAGCTGGAAGCGCAACAACATCCACGACGCCCTGAAAGTGGAGGCCGCCCATGGATAAGCCCACGCCGAAAGCCGATGTGTTTCAGGCCAACCGCGACCGCGTCGCGCCGCTGCTGAAAAACTCCGCGCCGACGGCATCGGCCACATGATTGACGGCAAGATCGTTCCGTCCATATCCGGCGAGACCTTTGAGACGAAGTCACCGGTCGACGGCGCGGTGCTTGCAAGCGTCGCCCGTGGCAACGCCGAGGACATCGACGCCGCGGCCACGGCTGCCGCCCTCGCCTTCAGGTCCTGGCGTGACATGGGACCGGCGATGCGGAAGAAGCTGCTGCATCGCGTGGCCGACGCCATCGAGGACAATGCCGAGGACATCGCGGTGCTCGAATGCATCGACACCGGCCAGGCCTATCGCTTCATGGCCAAGGCCGCGGTCCGGGCCGCCGAGAATTTCCGCTTCTTCGCCGACAAATGCGCGGAGGCGCGCGACGGCCAGAATACGCCGAGCGACGAGCACTGGAATATTTCCACCCGCGTGCCGATCGGTCCGGTCGGCGTGATCACGCCGTGGAACACGCCGTTCATGCTATCGACCTGGAAGATCGCCCCTGCCCTCGCGGCGGGCTGCACCGTCGTGCACAAGCCCGCAGAGTGGTCGCCGGTGACGGCGGCTATTCTTGCAAGGCTCGTCAAGGAGGCCGGCGTGCCCGACGGCGTGCTCAATACCGTCCACGGCTTTGGCGAAGAGGCCGGCAAGGCGCTGACCGAGCATCCCGCCATCAAGGCGATCGGCTTCGTCGGCGAGAGCGCTACGGGCTCCGCGATCATGATTCAAGGTGCGCCGACGCTGAAGCGGGTGCATTTCGAGCTCGGCGGCAAGAACCCCGTGATCGTGTTCGACGACGCGGATCTCGACCGCGCGCTCGATGCGGTCGTGTTCATGATCTACTCGCTCAATGGCGAGCGCTGCACGTCCTCCAGCCGCCTGCTGATCCAGACCAGCATCGCAGACAAATTCATCGAGAAGCTGACCGCACGCGTGGAGGCGTTGAAGGTCGGCCACCCCCTCGATCCCGTCACCGAGATCGGGCCACTCATCCACGAACGGCATCTCGCCAAGGTCTGCTCCTATTTCGACGTCGCACGCCAGGATGGCGCTGTGATCGCGGTCGGCGGCAAGGCTTATGACGGACCCGGCGGCGGACATTATGTCGAGCCCACGCTGGTGACCGGCGCGAGCGGCAAGATGCGGGTGGCGCAGGAGGAAGTGTTCGGCCCCTTCCTCACCGTACTGCCCTTCAAGGACGAGACGGATGCGATCGAAATTGCCAACGACATCCGCTATGGCCTGACCGGCTACGTCTGGACCAACGACGTCGGCCGCGCCTTGCGCGTCGCCGATGCGCTGGAGGCCGGCATGATCTGGCTCAACTCGGAGAACGTCCGCCACCTGCCGACGCCGTTCGGCGGCATGAAGGCCTCCGGCATCGGCCGCGACGGCGGCGACTACTCGTTCGACTTCTACATGGAGACCAAGCATGCTCTCGCTGGCGCGGGGCACGCACAAAATTCAGAAACTGGGAATGTAGGACTCTTCATTCCGGGGGAAACACCATGCCGGTACCGCAACACGTCTTCGAACCGCCCTTCGACATCATCCGCTCCAGCCACGTCGTGCTCGACGTAACCGATCTGAAGCTCAGCCGCGCGTTCTACGAGACCACCGTCGGCCTGCATGTCGAGGATGCCGACGACAAGGTCGTGTACCTGCGCGCTGCCGAGGAGCACCAGCATCACTCGCTGGTGCTGCGCAAGGCGGCGGCGCCCGCCTGCGCCCGGCTCGGCTTCAAGGTCGGCAACGACGGGGATCTCGACAAGGCCGCGGCCTTCCTCTCCGAGAATGGCCTCAACTACGCCTTCGTCGACCAGCCCTTCCAGGGCCGCACGCTGCAATTCACCGATCCCTTCGGTTTCCAGATCGAACTCTATGCGTCGATGGACAAACGTCCGCACCTGCTCCGCCGCTTCGACCTCTACAAGGGCTGCCATCCGCAGCGGCTCGACCATTTCAACGTCTTCGCCGCTGAGGTGCAGGACACGGTCGAATTCTATGCGCGGCTCGGCTTCCGCCTCAGCGAATATGCCGAGGAGGACGGACCGAACGGCCGCATCGCCGCGGCCTGGATGCATCGCAAGGGCAATGTCCACGACTTCGCTTTCACCAACGGCAAAGGCCCTCGCCTGCACCACTTTGCCTATTGGACACCGACGGCGATGAACATCATCCATCTCTGTGACGTGATGGCCTCCTCCGGCTACGTGAAGAACATCGAGCGCGGGCCCGGGCGCCACGGCATCTCCAATGCGTTCTTCCTCTACGTCCGCGATCCTGATGGACACCGGCTGGAGCTCTATACCAGCGATTACTTTACCGGGGATCACGACCACGAACCGCTGCGCTGGTCGCTGCGCGATCCGCGCCGCCAGACGCTGTGGGGCGCACCGGCGCCGCGCTCCTGGTTCGAGCAGGGCTCGCCCTTCACAGGGCAGGCCGTCCGAGAACCCAGGTTTGTGGCCGACGTGCTGGTGGCGGATTGACGATGAGACTTCCTCGCCTCGCCACCTACTCCGTCAAGGGTGAAACCCGCTACGGCGCCGTCCTGGAGGGAGGCATCGTCAATCTCTCGCCACATCACGGCAAGGATTATCCGACGCTGCGCGAGGTGATCGCCGCAGGAAGGCTCGCGAGCCTCGCCGAAGAGGCAGCCGGCCGCACGCCGGACCATGCGCTCGCCGACATCACCTGGCTGCAGCCGGTGCCCGCACCGGAAAAGATCATCTGCATCGGCGTCAACTATCCCGACCGTAACGCCGAATACAAGGACGGTCAGGACGCGCCGAAATATCCGAGCATGTTCATGCGCTCGCCACGGTCATTCGTCGGTCACGACACCCCGCTGGTGCGCCCACGTGCCTCTGCGCAGCTCGACTATGAGGGCGAGATCGTTCTGGTGATCGGCAAGGCCGGCCGGCACATTCCAGAAAGCACCGCGCTCGACCACATCGCCGCACTCACGCTCTGCAACGAAGGCTCGGTGCGCGACTGGCTGCGCCATGGCAAGTTCAATGTCACGCAGGGCAAGAACTTCGATTCCAGCGGCAGTCTCGGCCCATGGCTGGTGCCCTACACCAGGGAAGCGCAGATCGCCGATATCCGCCTGACCACACACGTCAATGGTGAACTGCGGCAGGATGACCGTACCAGCCGGCTGATGTTTCCGTTCCGCACCCTCATCAGCTATATCTCAACCTTCGCAACGCTGGTCCCGGGTGACATCATCGTGACGGGCACACCGACCGGAGCCGGTGCACGGTTCGATCCGCCGCGCTATTTGAAGCCCGGCGATGTCGTCGAGATCGCGGCCGAGGGGATCGGAAGCTTGCGCAACGGCGTCGTCGACGAAGCCTGATCAATAATTGAAGTGGAATGATGCAATGACCACCCTCACCGGCGGCGAAGCGATCGTAAGCGGCCTCGTCGCCCATGGCGTCGACACCGTGTTCGGCCTGCCCGGCGCGCAGGTCTACGGCCTGTTCGATGCCTTCCACCAGGCTCAGCTCAAGGTGATCGGCGCGCGGCACGAGCAGGCCTGCGGCTACATGGCGTTCGGCTATGCACGCTCCAGCGGCAGGCCCGGCGTGTTCAGCGTGGTGCCCGGCCCCGGCGTGCTCAACGCCAGCGCAGCACTGCTCACCGCGTTCGGATGCAACGAGCCGGTGCTCTGCGTCACCGGCCAGGTGCCGACGCAGTTCCTGGGCAAGGGCCGCGGCCATCTCCACGAGATGCCGGACCAGCTCGCGACCCTGCGAACCTATGTGAAATGGGCCGAGCGGATCGAGCATCCCGGATACGCCCCGACGGTGGTCGCACGTGCCTTCCAGGAGATGAATTCGGGCCGCCGCGGCCCCGCCTCCGTCGAGATGCCCTGGGATGTCTTCACCCAGCGCGCGGACACCGCGGCAGCGCAGGTGCTGGCGCCGCTGCCTTCGCCTCGGCCCGACCCCGATATGATCAAGCAGGCCGCCAGGCTGATCAAGGACAGCAAGGCGCCGATGATCTTCGTCGGCAGCGGCGCGATCGAGGCCGGCGAGGAGATCCTCGCGCTCGCCGAGATGATCGATGCGCCCGTGGTCGCCTTCCGCAGCGGGCGCGGCATCGTCTCCAATGCGCACGAACTCGGGCTGACCATGGCGGCCGCCTACAAGCTGTGGGCGACGACCGACTTGATGATCGCCATCGGGACCCGCGCGGAGCTGCCGGTATCGGGCTTCCGCTGGCCCTATCAACCGCCTGGCTTGAAGTCGGTTCGCATCGATATCGATCCCGCCGAAATGCGCCGTGTTGTCTGCGACACCGCCATCGTCGCCGATGCCAAAGCCGCGACCGCCGACCTCGCCGCCGCCGTCAGCAAGACCGGCTACAGCAGGACCGCCGGACGTCGTGCCGCGATCCGCGAGGCAACCGCGACCGCGTTGGCAGAGATCCAGCGCATCCAGCCGCAGATGGCGTATCTCAACATCCTGCGCGAGGTGCTGCCGGCAAACGCGATCGTGACCGACGAACTCTCGCAGTTCGGCTTTGCCTCCTGGTACGGCTTCCCGGTCTACGAGCCGCGCACCTTCATTACGTCAGGCTATCAGGGCACGCTCGGCTCGGGCTTCCCGACCGCGCTTGGCGCCAAGGTCGCCAATCCCGACAAGCCTGTGGTGGCAATCACCGGCGATGGCGGGTTCATGTTCGGCGTGCAGGAGCTTGCCACCGCCGTGCAGTTCAACATCGGCGTGGTGACGCTGGTGTTCAACAACAACGCCTATGGTAACGTCCGCCGCGACCAGCGCGAACGGTTCGACGGCCGCGTGGTCGCGTCGGACCTCGTCAACCCGGATTTCGTCAAGCTGGCGGAATCGTTCGGCGTCGCGGCTGCGCGCGTCACCGCGCCGGATCAGTTCAAGGCGGCGATGGAGAAGGCGCTGGCGCATGGCGGGCCGTACCTGATTTCGGTCGAAGTGACGCGCGATTCCGAGGTGAGCCCGTGGGCGTTCATCCACCCGCCGAAGCCTTGAGGGGAACACCACCCTGGAGCCGCGCCGCGGCGATCACCAGCAGGCCGGCGCCTGCGACCGACCAGCAGGCGACCGGCGCCCAATGCAGCAGGGGTGCGTAGTCCGGCATCTTCTGCAAGCCGCCGGCGACCGCCGCCATGCGCGCGAAGGTGCCGAGCGCCAGTGCCGAGAAGACGAGGCCAGTGACCTTGCCTTCCGCACCGGTCGAGCCGATCGCCAGCGCAGCCGAGACCGCGCTCATCAGCATGCAGCCCCAGGCAGCTCCTGCAAGAAACTGCGCCACAATCAGCGCGTTGAGGCTGCCGGCAAATTCGGCCGCCGCGATTGCCACGGCTCCAAGCAAGCCGGCAGCGCCCATCACGATGAGGCCGCCGCGATGTTTGACGACGAGGCTTGCCGGAAACATCGCGATGTTGAAGCCGATCCAGAACACCGGCATCAGCCATGGCAGCTCGTCGGGCCTCGCAAAGCGCAGATAGGACGGCGCACTGTTCATGGCAAAGTGCAACTGAAAGCCGAGTGCCAGCGCCACCATCGCGACGATGAAGATGATCGGCACCAGACCCAGCGGCCTTGCCGCCTCGGCCGGTGTCGGCGGCGACGTGTCGCGCGCGACATCGTGCTCGATCCGCGACAGCCCCAACGCCGTGAGCAGCAGCACGACGCTGGAGATCACGAACGGCAGCCGCGCGTCATGCTCGCGCATCAGCACGCCGAGATAGGGCGAGACCGCGCCGGCGAGGCCATAGCCCAGCATCGCCAGCGCGGCGAGGAACGGCACCTGCGGCCGGGCACGGTATTTGCCAAGCAGGGTCAGCGGCGGCGCGCGCAAGGCGGACGAGGTGATCGACCAAACCACGATCAGCGCAATGAACCAGACCTGCGCGGCCGCGCCGACACCGGCCACGAATGGCATTGCAACGAACGCGCCGCAGGAGATCGCGGCCACGAGCCCGACGAACAGGCCAAGCCGGCCGACATGGGGCGCCAGCTTGTCGGCGGCGATCCCCATCGCTGTGTCGGCGATGGTGAAGATCGCCTGGTCCAGCATCAGGATGAGGATGACGGCGGACGGCGCGATGCCGACTTCGGCGGCGAGCTTCGGCAGATAGATGACGTAGGTGGTCCAGCCCAACGTAAACGCCAGTTGCAGCACGGCCAGATAAAGGCCGGTCCGATTGGCCGTCGCAGTCCCGGCCGAGAGTTGTGTCGTCGCCATGTCGCCTTTTCCCCCACCGGAACCTTAGACGAGCGAGGGCTGCGAGGAAACGTGTCAGCGGACCTTTCGGAACGTCAAATTGATCCGCTTGCGCCCGAGCAGCGGGTGCTCGCCGTCGGCGAGGGGCGCCACGCCATGATAGGCGAGCCTGCTCGCCCCGCCCCAAACTACGACGTCGCCATGGACCAGCCTGAAGCGGCGCGGCTTGTCGTTGCGCGCCAGGCCGCCGAACAGGAATGTCGCGGGCAACCCGAGCGAGACCGAGACGATCGGCGCCGAAAAGTCCAGCTCGTCCTTGTCCTGATGCAGCGACAACCGCGTGCCGGGCTCGTAGCGATTGACGAGGCAGGCATCGGGCGCGAAGCCCGTGAAACCGCCCTGCTCTGCCACGCGCCGGGCGAGATCGCAGAGCACGAGCGGCATCGCCGGCCACGGCGCGCCGGTTTTCGGATCGATCGGGTCGTAGCGATAGCCGGTGTGATCCGTGATCCAGCCGCGCTCGCCGCAATTGGTCATGGCTACCGACATCAGATGGCCGCCGGGCGTGGTCATGCGCCGGAACGGCGACTGCCCGACGATGGCACGCACGGCTTCGATCAGCTCGCTCTCGATCGGCTTGACGAATCCGCGCAGCAGAATGGCGCCGTCGGCGATCTCCTCGCGCGACGGCTGGGCTTCGGCGACGGTGTCGAACAAATCAGCCGTCAATCGCAGCGCTCATTTGGCATCGTGAAAAATCACACCCAAGGTGTGGCGCTGGCCGGATCTGATACGGCTGACGCCATGGCGGAGGTTAACGCGGTAGGTGCCGCGTGTCCCCTGCACCGGGCGGTGATGCACAGCGAAGGCGACTGCATCGCCCTGCGCCAGCGGAACCACTTCAGCGCGGGACTGCATGCGCGGGCGCTGCTCGGTCAGCACGAACTCGCCGCCGGTGAAATCCCGACCGGGCTCGGAGAGCAGGATCGCGACCTGGAGCGGGAATACGTGCTCGCCATAGAGGTCCTGATGCAGGCAATTGAAGTCGCCGGCTTCGTATTGCAGCAGCAGCGGCGTTGGGCGTGCCTGGCCCGCGTCGTGGCAGCGCCTGAGGAAGGCCGCGTGCGCGGCGGGATAGCGAATGTCGATCCCCATCGCCTCGTTCCAGCGGTTCGCGACGGCCTGCAGATGCGCATAGAGCGCCGGGCGCAATTGCGCGATCAGGTCGGGGAGCGGATAGGAGAAATATTTGTACTCGCCGCGGCCAAAGCCATGGCGACCCATGACGATGCGGCTGCGGAAGCCTGTGTCGTTGGGGTAGAGTTCGGCGATGGCGCGGCATTGGTCCGGCGTCAGCAGGCTCTTGAGGACGGCGCAGCCCTGGGTTTCGAGCTCGCCGGTGATCTGGGGCCAGTCGAGGGTGTCGACGTGGGAGGCGAGGTCGGTGTGGGGCGAAGGAGGCGATTTGCGCGCTGTTGCTGTCATGGCGATCACTTTCTCAGGTCCGGCACGCCCAACGCCACCCGATTTCCGATGACTACCTCCCCGTCATTGCGAGCGAAGCGAAACCATTCAGAGTCCCTCCGCGGAACAAGCCTGGATTGCTTCGTCGCAAGTGCTCCTCGCAATGACGGTGCGGAGGCAGATTAGCCCCGCACCGGCAACATCACCACATCATAGCCGTGCCTGATCGTTCGCTTCAGCACGGGGTCTTCCAGCTCAAAATCGAAGCGGTCGGCGGGGCGGATGCCGCCTTTGGCCGCAAAGGTGCCGCCGAACATGGCGCAGCCGTCGGGGAATTTCGCGCCATCGAAACCGCGCGCGATGAGGTCGGCGACCGGCAGCATCGCGTCGAGCGTGCCCTCCTGATAGAGCACGCGCTCGCCCTTGATGGTGGCCCAGGAGCGCAGTATCATCCTGTCCCAGTGGCCGATGACGTCCTCGAGCTCCCACAGCGTCGATGCGATCGGCTTGTCGCACATCTGCTTGGACACGGTGACATTGTAGGCCTCGACCTTGCGGTCGGTATGGTCCGAGCCGCAGCCGACGAAGATGCGGCCCTGCCAGCCGACCAGCACGAACTCGACTTCGCCGGAGGAATCTCCACCGGTGCACTCGATGCTATCTTCCTGGGTCAGCCGTCGCGCCGCGCCACGATAGTAGATCGGCGTCGAGGCCGGCGGGGCGATGCCCATCTCCTGCAGCTCTTTGATGTGCTTGTCGCGCGCGACCGGATCGCGGCCGGTCCAGCCGGCGATGACCATCTGGTCGATCGCCAGCGTTAGCGGCGTGGTGGTGTCCTGGGCGTCGACGGTGAAAGTCAGGTCAAACACGAATGACGGCCTCCATGCCGGCAGCAAGTTCAAAGATGCGACGGTCCGAGCCGCCCGCCCCCGCCAGCATCAGGCCGACGGGAATTTCGCCGTCACGATGTGCGGGCAGCGAGATAGCGCAGCCGTCGATCATGTTGATCAGAGTACAATTGCGTAGAGCGCGCAGGTTCTGCGTGGTGAACGCCTTGTCGTCGGCGAGATCCGCGATCTTCGGCGGCGTGTTGGCGGTGGTCGGAAGCACCAGGGCGTCATAGGGCGCGATGCGGGCGTTGACGCGGGCGATCAGCGAGCGGCGCTCGTTGAGGAGATCGATATAGTCGGCCGCGCTCTGTGCCTCGCCGCGCAGGATTCGCACGGAGACGCGAGGATCATAGACGTCTCCCTTCGAGGTGAGGAGGTAGCGATGCCAGGCATAGCTTTCGGAGGCGGCAAAGCCGCCCTTGGCATTCATCGGGCCGATGTCGTGGAATTCGGCCATCTCGATCCGCTCGATGATGGCGCCGTGGTCGGCGAGTGATTTCAGGGCGCGCTCGAACGTCGCTGAGACCTCTGCATCGAGGTCGTCGAGCGCGATCGTGGTCGGCACTGCCAGCCGCATGCCCTTCGCGGGACGCGGCTTCAGCGCGATGATCGGTTCGTTCGCGAGCACCGCGTCCAGAATGGCACAGCAGCTGACCGATCGTGCCAGCGGCCCGATGCTGTCAAGCGAGAACGACAGCGGCACGGCGCCATCGAGCGGCACGCGGCGCTGGGTCGGCTTGTAGCCGACGATGCCGTTATAGGCGGCGGGAATGCGGCAGGAGCCGCCGGTGTCGGTGCCGAGCGCGCCGTGCGCCATGCCGTCGAGCACGGAGACCGCGGCACCGGACGACGAGCCGCCGGGCACATGTCCCTCGGCCCGGTTCCAGGCTCCTTTCGGCGTGCCGTAATGCGGATTGATGCCGATGCCGGAATAGGCGAACTCGGTCATGTTGGTGCGCCCGATCACGACGAAGCCGGCCTTGCGCAGCCGCGCCACCGTCGCGGCGTCCTGCTCGGCCGCCGGGGAATCATCGAGCGCACGAGAGCCGGCGCGCGTCACCTGACCCCTGATGTCGAACAGATCCTTGATCGAAACCGGGATCCCGGCATAGCGCGACGGCGCGGCTTTCGCCTTGCGCAAGCCGTCCATGGCGTCCGCAGCGGCAAGCGCAGCGTCCTTGTCGACGTGGATGAAGGTGCGCTGGCCCTCGCCGGCGGGATCGGCGATCCTGGCGATGCAGGCCTCGACCAGCTTGCGGGAGGTGGTGCGGCCGCTTTCGAGGTCGTCGGCGAGCTTCGCCAGTGTCGGAAAATCGGTCATGTCTGTCTCACGGAATATTGCGCGCGCAATCTATAGCGCCGGCTCGGTTCGACACAAGCATTGTGCGCATGATGGCATGCATGCGCATTGCTGGACCGTTGACGCGCCATGGTCGATTGTCGCATCAAGAGTGGAACAGGCAGGTCTGAAACCTGAGCCTTTTTGGGAGGAGCTGCCGACATGGCCGAACCGCAGCGCGCGCGACCGAAACCGACGCCGGAGACCCAGCATTTCTGGGAGGGCGCCAAGGCGGGCGAACTGCGCCTGCAGCGCTGCGACGCCTGCGCGCATGTCTATTTCCCGCCGCGCCCGTTCTGCCCGTCCTGCGCCTCGCGCAAGGTCAGCATCTTCAAGGCGAGCGGCAAGGGCTTCCTCTACAGCTACGTGATCAACCACCGCCCCGCGGCACCCGGCTTCACGCCGCCTTACGCGATCGCGGTGGTCGAGTTGGCCGAGGGGCCGCGGATGATGAGCAACATCATCGACTGCCCGCAGACCCCGGAGGCGCTCGAACTCGACATGAAGCTCGAAGTGGCCTTCGAGGCGCTCGACGACAAGATCACCCTCCCCGTCTTCCGTCCGGCGAAGGGATAGACCATGCGCAGCAACCAGGTTGCCGTCGTCGGCGCGGCCGAGACCACCGAACTCGGCGTCATTCCCAACGCCTCGCAGCTGCAGCTTCACGCGGACGCGGCGCTCAACGCCATTGCCGATGCAGGGCTGAAGCTCTCCGACATCGACGGCTTTGCCACCGCGGTCGAGACGCCGCAGCAGGTCTGCCACTATCTCGGCATCAAGCCGACCTGGGTCGACGGGACCTCGGTCGGCGGTTGCTCGTTCATGCTGCATGTTCGCCATGCCGCCGCGGCAATCGAGGCAGGTCTGTGCAAGACCGTGCTGATCACGCATGCCGAGAGCGGCAAGTCGATGATCGGCAAGGCGCCGCGCTCGATCCCCGCCGACAGCCTGCAAGGCCAGTTCGAGGCGCCTTACGGCGTCTACGGACCGCCCAGCATGTTCCCGATCCCCGTGCTGCGCTTCATGAAGACCCACGGCATCACGCATGAACAGCTCGCGTCGGTGGCCGTGGTGCAGCGGGAATGGGCGGCGAAGAATCCGCGCGCGATGATGAAGGACCCGATCACGGTCGCCGATGTCCTCAACTCGCGCATGATCGCCTATCCGTTCCGCCTGCTGCAGTGCTGCCTCGTCACCGACGGCGGCGGCGCGCTGATCCTGACCTCGGCCGACCGCGCCAAGGACTTTCCGCGCAAGCCGGTCTACATCATGGGCACCGGCGAGAGCGTGGAGACGCCGATGGTCAGCCAGATGGAGACGTTCAACTCCTCGCGCGCCTTCACGACCGCCGGTCCGCTGGCGTTCAGGGAGGCCGGCATCGCGCACAAGGACGTCGATCATCTCATGATCTACGACGCGTTTGCGCATCTGCCGCTGTTCGGCCTCGGCGATCTCGGCTTCATGCCGCATGAGGAGACCGGCAAGTTCATCGCGGACGGCAACACCCGCCCCGGCGGCAAACTGCCGCTCAACACCAATGGCGGCGGATTGAGCTACATGCATTCGGGCATGTACGGCATGTACGCACTGCAGGAGAGCGTGCGGCAGATGCGCGGCATCGCGCCGGCGCAGGTGCCGAACGCGAAGATTTCGGTGTGCCACGGCGTCGGCGGCATGTTCGCCGCCAGTGGCACGATCGTATTTACGAACGAGAGGTAACCACATGAGCAAATCACTGAACGACAAGGTCATCATCGTCACCGGCGCGGGCCGCGGCATCGGACGCGAGATCGCGCTGCTGTGCGCGGCGGAAGGCGCCAAGGTCGTCGTCAACGATCCCGGCGTGGCCGCCGACGGCGCCGGCACCAGCGCCGCGCCGGCCGAGGAAGTGGTCGAGGAGATCAAAAGCGCGGCGGCACCGCCATTGCCAATTTCGAGTCGGTGGCGGAGGCGATCCCCGCCAGCAAGATCGTGAAGGCCGCGACCGACCATTTCGGCCGGCTCGACGGTGTCGTCAACAATGCCGGCATCCTGCGCGACATGATCTTCCACAAGATGAGCGTGGAAGCCTTCGAGGCCGTCATCAAGGTTCATCTGATGGGCTCGTTCTATGTCAGCCACGCCGCCGCGCGCATCTTCCGCGAGCAGGAATCCGGCTCCTTCGTGCACTTCACCTCGACCTCGGGCCTGATCGGCAATTTCGGCCAGGCCAACTACGCCGCCGCCAAGCTCGGCATCGTCGGGCTCTCCAAATCCATCGCACTCGACATGGGCCGCTTCAACGTCCGCTCGAACTGCGTCTCGCCGTTCGCCTGGACCCGGATGATCGGCACCATCCCGACCGAGACCGACGCCGAGAAGGCGCGGGTCGAGAAGATCAAGCAGATGGGCCCGGAGAAGATCGCGCCGATCTGCGCCTATTTGCTCTCCGATGCCGCCAAGGATGTCACCGGGCAGATCTTCGGCGCGCGCATGAACGAGCTGTTCCTGTTCAGCCAGAACCGCCCGCTGCGCTCGGTGCACCGGAGCGAAGGCTGGACGCCGCAGTCGATCGCCGAACACGGCATGCCGGCGCTGAAGGGCTCGTTCTACAAGCTCGACCGGTCCGCGGATATTTTCCCGTGGGATCCGGTTTAAAGAGCGAACTCTCTCCGTCATGGCCGGGCTTGTCCCGGCCATCCACGCCTTGACGCACGGCACGAAGAACGTGGATGCCCGGGACAAGCCCGGGCATGACGACTGAATGCGGAGCGGCGACGTCGCTCTTGAAATTACCCCGTATTCCGCAGCCCCGCCGAAATCCCGTTGATCGTGAGCTGAATCCCGCGCAGCACCTGCTCGTCCGGGTTCTGCGCGCGGTGCTCTTTCAGCAGCTCGACCTGCACGTGGTTGAGCGGATCGAGATAGGGGAAGCGGTGGCGCACGGAGCGCTCCAGCAGCGGGTTGCCTTGCAGCAGGCGGTCCTGGCCCATGATGTCGAGCAGCGTTTCGATGCAAGAATGCCATTCGCGGCGGATGCGGCCGAAGATTTTTTCACGCAATGCCTCGTCCGGGACGAGCTCGGCATAGCGCGAGGCGATCGCGATCGAGCTCTTGGCGAGCACCATGTCCATGTTCGAGAGCAGCATGCGGAAGAACGGCCATTCCTTGTAGAGTTCTTTGAGGAACGGCATGCCCTTGTCGGGATGCGCCGCGATCCACTGTTCGACCGCGCTTCCGAAGCCGTACCAGCCCGGCAGCATCAGGCGGCACTGCGCCCACGAGAACACCCAGGGAATGGCGCGCAAATCCTCGATCGCGCGGGTCTTCTTGCGCGAAGCCGGACGGCTGCCGATGTTGAGCGTCGCGATCTCGTTGATCACGGTCGAGGCCCAGAAATAGTCGACGAAGCCTTCTGTCTCGTAGACGAGACCGCGATAGGCCTTGAAGGCGAGGCCCGACAGTTCGTCCATCGTGGTGAGATATTCACGGCGCGGCGCGCTCTGGCGCGGATGCAGCAGGCTCGCCTCCAGCGTCGCGGCCGCGAGAACCTCCAGATTGCTGCGGCCGACCTCGGCGTTGGAATATTTCGACGAGATGATCTCGCCTTGCTCGGTGATGCGGATCTGGCCGTTCACCGCGCCGCCGGGCTGCGCGATGATGGCGTCGTAGCTGGGGCCACCGCCGCGGCCGACCGAGCCGCCGCGGCCATGGAACAGGCGCAGGCGCACGTGATGCCGCTCGAACACCTCGACGAGACCGATCTCGGCCTTGTAGAGCTCCCAGCCCGAGGTGACGAAGCCGCCATCCTTGTTGCTGTCGGAATAGCCGAGCATGACCTCCTGCACCCCGCCACAGCTATCGACGAGGCGACGGTAATCATGCAGCGACAGCATCCGATCCATGATGACGGATGAGGCCTGCAAATCCTCGATGGTCTCGAACAGCGGCACGATGTTGATGGCGCTGCGCCCGGAGGGATGAACGAGGCCGACCTCCTTCAGGAGCACGGCGACCTCGAGCATGTCGGACATGCTCTTGCACATCGAGATGATGCATTGGGGAATGGCGTCCGAGCCGAACTTCGCATGCGCCTCCGCGGCGCCATGGAAGACGTTGAGCTCGCCCATGGTCTCGTCGCTGTACTTGACGAATGGCGACACCAGCGCACGCGGGCTGCGCAACTCGTTGGTCAGCAGCGAGATGCGTGCGTCCTCGCCGAGCGCGAGATAGGACATGCCGGGGTTGGCGGCGTCCATCAGCTCGGCGATGGTGCGCTCGTGCACGGCGGAATTCTGGCGGATGTCGAGCCGCGCCAGATGGAATCCGAAGCAGTCCACCGCGCGCCGCAGCAGCCGCAGCCTGCCGCGCGCGATGACGCCGGCGTTGTTGGCGATCAAGGAACGATGCAGCACGTCGAGATCGGCCTGGAACTCCCTGACGCTGCCATAGGGCGCGCCCTTGCCGACCGGCCGGCGGGTGATCTCGACCTGGAGCTTTTCGGCCGTCGCGGTCAGGCGGGCATAGATGCCGGAGACCGCGAGACGATAGGGCTCGCCGATCCGGTGCGGCGAGGTGTCGGGCGAACGCTCCGCCAGGGTGCGCAACTCCTCGGAGATGTCGGCCAGATGCGCCGCGATCGACAGCTCGGAGCCGAGCACGTGCAGCTCTTCCAGATAGAACTGCATCACCCGGCTCGACTGCAGCCGCAGCGTGCCGCGCATCACGTCGGCGGTAACGAACGGATTGCCGTCGCGGTCGCCGCCGATCCAGCTTCCCATGCGCAGGAACGAGGCGAGTTCGCCCGCGGCCTGCTCGCCGCCCTCCTCCAGCCGGTCCTCCAGCTTATTGACCAGCCGCGGAACCTCGCGAAGAAATGTGTAATCGTAGAACGACAGCCCGTTGGCGACCTCGTCGAGCACGGTGAGCTTGGTGCGGCGGAGCAGATTGGTCTGCCACAGCGTCAGCACCTCGCGGCGAAGCTGCTCGTCGGAGGCCGCGACCTCGTCCGCGGTCAGCGCGACGCGCTCGCGGCGGTCGAGCAGGCTGGCCACCTCCATCTCGCGGTCCATCGTGCTCTTGCGGCGGACCTCGGTCGGGTGCGCGGTCAGGACCGGGCTGACCAGCGCGGTCTTGAAGAAACTCCGCAGCGCATCCGCATCGATCCCAGCGGCTTTGGCATGGGCCAGCGTTTCCGCCAGCACGCCGGAGCCACTGGCGGCACTGCGGGCGCGCATCTGGCGGATGTTGTTCTGGTCCTCGGCGATGTTGGCGAGGTGGGAGAAATAGCTGAAGGCGCGGACGATCCGCACCGTCTCGGAGGTCGACATGCTGTCGAGGATCTGCTCGAGCTCGCGGCGGGCGAGCCGGTCCTCGTCGCGGTGGAACCGGATCGAGGTCTGGCGGATGCGCTCGACCAGGTCGAACACATCGGCACCCTCCTGGTCGCGCACCGTGTCGCCCAGAATACGCCCGAGCAGGCGGATGTCGTCCCGCAGCCGCGCATCCGCGTCCAGCGCCTGGACGTCTTCGGGCCGGTTGGGGCGTTGCTCGCTGGCATCGGATGATACGGTTTGGAGGGACATCGGCGCGCGCTCCTTCTAGAGCTCCCTATGGCTCCCCGGCCCGTTCGAGTGTGCAAGTTTTTTGCCGCAGCGCAAGATGAGTTTGGGGGCGACGCACATTCGAGCCACGCCTTCGCGGTCTCGCGGCATAGTCTGCCCGAGTTTTGCTGTCCGTTTCGCCCTCGTCGAGAACAAAGGGCGCAGGGAAGGCCGGGCACCGGCTGGCACCCGAGATCCGCATACGCAAGACGCACGCGGGGTGACCACAGGTGTTGCCGGTCGCCCGGCCTTCCCTGCGCAATGGTTTTACGGCTTATGGCGCGCTCTCCTCGGGGAGCGATGCACTATTGCCCCCGTCGCCTTGCGGATGATCGATGCGCGCGCCGGTCGGCCGCCACACCACCGCAAGCCTTGACGCCAGCCTGCGGGCGTCAGGACCACACGCTTTTGCCGTCCGCGGACGTCCCGCCCCGATCATCCGGAAGCTCGCGCGTGCTCGCCCCCGAAGCCGAAAGGAAACGCTGTGACCACGCCGTGTCGATCCCGCGGATCGCGATGGCTCACGGGATTGACCCGCCCTGCCATCCCGTCACGCGCCGGCGCTGCCGCGTCCATCGCATCCCGGCCTCACGTATCGTGACGATCGCGAAACGCCCCTTTGGCGGGCCGGGATGGAATACGGTTTAGCCGAAGTCACCAATTCGGTCAATCGGAATATTTTGAGGCGGGCCGCTTGACCCGCATGTAGGGTGTTTTGCCCGTCAGGCAGCGCGAGGGATGGTGGAGAGAGAGTAACTAAGGTTTCGAAGATGATCGACGTCGGCGGACGACGAGCCAGATCGCGAGCGACGTGACGATCCACCAAAAGCCGATGAGGCACAGCCCGAACCAAAGGTGATGTGAGCCCTGGCTAACCGATCCCATAGCGCATCTCACGCCTGCTGGCGGACATAGCTCGTCCGATAGCCGAACCAGCCAGATCGCCGGCATCCAAACGGCTTTGAATACGGGCTCAATTGTTCCGTGGCTCGAAACACCTATCGCAATCACGCCCAGCGCGCAGATCAAGCCACCGAACAGATGCAGTATCAAACGCATTGTGTCCGTAAACAATCGCGAAGTGTGTCGGGTTGCAACCAGAAAGGCCAACCATCCCGCTTTTCGGCCCTACGCCGGCACGATCACCTTGCCGATCGGCCACAGCGCGATGCCGGCGAGCTTCAGATGGGCCCAGGCGAAGGGAATGCCGACGATGGTCACGGCCAGCACCAGCGCGGTCACGAGATGGCCGAGCGCGAGCCACCAGCCGGCCAGCACGAACCAGATGATGTTGCCGATCACCCCGAGCGGGCCGGTGCCGATATCGCTCATGCCGGTGACGTCGTAGCGGTTGACCGCCTTCGAGCCGAACGGCAGCAGCGTATAGACGGCGATGTTGAACGCCGCCCGCGCCCAGGGCAGGCCGATGATGGTGACGGCCATGATGACCGCAGCGATCAGCCAGCCGGCCGCCATCCAGGCGCCGCCGATGAGGATCCAGAGCAGGTTGAGCAGGATGGAAACGGGGGTCATGGGATTATCCGCGATCAATGATGCTGCTTATATAGGCGCGAATATCGTCGTTGCGAAGACAGCTCCCCCGACGAGACACGGAGTCCCGTCGCTTCATTTAATTGACGCACGCGACGACCAGAATGGCAGGGCGATTGAAACAATCGGGACGCCGTGGCGTTGCTGTCGCGGCCAATGGGGCCCTGGGGGATTTACATGTCCGATTTCGTCATCGAGGAAGGCCTGCCCTATCCGCTGGGTGCCCATTGGAGCGGCAAGGGCACGAATTTTGCGGTGTTTTCAGCCAACGCCACCAAGGTGGAGGTCTGCCTGTTCGACGGCGACCGCGAAACGCACCGTTTCGAGCTGCCGGAATACACCGACCAGGTCTTCCACGGCTACATCGCCGGCGTCGGGCCCGGCACATTTTACGGCCTCCGCGTCCACGGCCCCTACCAGCCCGAGGCCGGCCATCGCTTCAACCCGAACAAGCTGCTGCTCGATCCCTATGCGCGCGCCCATGCCGGCACCCTGACATGGGACCCGGCGGTGTTCGGCTACAAGATGGAGACCGGCGACGACACCACCTTCGACGAGCGCGACAGCGCGCCGTTCATGCCGAAATGCGTCGTGGTCGATCCGGATTTCGACTGGCAGGCGGAGGCCGCGCGGCAGAACGTCCATTGGGACGAGACGATCGTCTACGAGACACACGTCAAGGGGTTTACGAAGAAGCATCCTGCCGTGCCCGAGCACCTCCGCGGCACCTATGCGGGCTTCGCCGCGCCCGAGATGATCGGACACCTGACATCGCTCGGCGTCACCTCGGTCGAGCTGCTGCCGGTGCATTCGTTCATCAATGACGACTATCTGCTGAAGAAGGATCTGGTCAATTACTGGGGCTACAACTCGATCGGCTTCTTCGCGCCAGACCCGCGCTACGCCTCCGACGTGCCGAACAGTCTTCGCGAATTCAAGGAGATGGTGTCGAAGCTGCACGGCGCCGGGCTCGAGGTGATCCTCGACGTCGTCTACAACCACACCGCGGAAGGCAACGAGCTCGGGCCGACCCTGTCGTTCAAGGGCATCGACAACGCCAGCTACTACCGCCTGCTGCCGGACAGGAAGCGCTACTACATCAACGACACCGGCACCGGAAACACGGTCAACCTGTCGCATCCGCGCGTGATCCAGATGGTGATGGACAGCTTGCGCTATTGGGCCGGCCACATGCATATCGACGGCTTCCGCTTCGACCTCGGCACCATCCTCGCCCGCGAAGTCTACGGCTTCGACGAGCAGAGCGGATTCCTGAAGGCGATGGACCAGGATCCATTGCTGGCAACCGTCAAGCTGATTGCCGAGCCCTGGGATTGCGGCCCCGGCGGCTATCAGGTCGGGGGCTTCCCGCCGGGCTGGGCCGAGTGGAACGACAAATATCGCGACATCGTGCGCGACTTCTGGCGCGGAGAGGCCTCGCCCTCGGCGCTCGCCGCCCGGCTACTCGGCTCACCCGACATCTTCAACCGCTGGGGCGGCCGGCGCTCATGGGCCAGCGTCAACTTCGTCACCGCGCACGACGGTTTCACGCTGAACGACTGGGCGAGCTACAACGACAAGCACAACGACGCCAATGGCGAAAACAACAAGGACGGCAATTCGAACAATCTGTCCTGGAATTGCGGCGTCGAAGGCCCGACCGACGACAAGGAGATCATTGCGCTGCGCGAACGGCAGAAGCGCAACATGCTGGCGACGCTGCTGCTCTCGCAGGGCACGCCGATGCTGCTCGGCGGCGACGAGTTCGGCCGAACCCAGCAGGGCAACAACAACGCCTATTGCCAGGACAGCGACATTTCCTGGTTCGACTGGACCTTGGGCGAGGATGCACAGGCGCTGCTCGCCTTCACCAAGCGCGTGATCCAGCTCCGCCGCGACTATCCGATCCTGCGCCGCAGCCGCTTCCTCACCGGCGCGCACGACACGCAGCTCGACATCCGCGATGTCGTCTGGGTCAACGCCACCGGCGGCGAGATGACGAGCGCCGACTGGGAGAATGGCTGGCAGAAGTGCTTCGGCGTCGTGCTCGACGGCCGCGCGCGCAAGACCGCGATCGCACGCCATGGCGAGGACGACAGCGTGCTGATCATCCTCAACAGCTACGAGGGCGAGGTCGATTTCAAGCTGCCGCACACGACAGCAGGGCCGTGCTGGTCGCTGCTGCTCGACACGACGATCGCCGACGGAGCGTCCGGCGATCGTTTCGAGTTCGACAGCATTTACAAGGTGCCGGGCCGGTCGTTCCTGCTGTTCGTCGGTGGCGAGCTGGCGTAGAGCGCGGATCAGTTCGACGCGACGAAAAAGAGATCTTCACCCGGCAACGAGCCGTAGGTATACGGCTCCTGCCGACCCGCCGTTGCCTCCATCACATCGTCGCGGACGAGGCGAAACAGCTTGTTGATCTCGACGCCGGGCGTGGCGATCCGTTGAATCATCGCGACCGCAAAGGGCGAATTGCCGCCCTCGCCGTCGAGCGCGACCTGGCCATGCTTGGCGGCGAACACGACCAGTGAGGCGCCTGATACGCGGACCTCGCCAAGCCCGCGCCCGATCGAGCGCGTCGCGGCCCTGTCGCCCGCTGCAGATCGCCCGGACGCTTCCACGACTGGAACCGTCGTTTTGCGCATCTGCGGGGCGAACGGGTTGTCCCGGCAGGCATCGAGCACAATCAGGCGGAGCTTTCGCGCGCCTTCGAGCGCGGCCATGACCTGATCGGTCGGAATGGCCTCGAACTGGACATCGCGGTCCGCCGCGAGTCTCGCATCGACCGGGATCAGATAGTTCTGCCCGTTCACCTCGATGCCGTGGCCCGCATAGTACACCATGGCCCAATCGGATTTCTCCGCGCGATCGGCAAAGCTGCGCAGCGCTTCGAGCAGCTTCTCGCGGGACAGATCCACCGCAAGCACGACGTCGTCGAACCCGATCCGGCGCAGCGAACTGGCAATGCCTTCCGCATCCTTTTGCGGATTGGCCAGCGCGCCGACGTTACGATAGGCGGAATTGCCGATGACCAGCGCAATCCGCCGACCCGGGCTCGCACTCGCTTTCGGCCTTGGTTTCTCCGCCTGCACGGTCTTTTGCGGAGGTGAAGGCGGCGCGGCGGGTGTGGAGACGACGTCCGGCGTCGGGATCGAATACTGGTTCACGGCCTTCTTGGGCGCGGGCGGAATGACGGGCTGAGGCGCCCCGGAATCGAGGGCGGCAAGTCGCGCCCTTGCCGTTCGCAGCGCGCCGGCGCTGGTGTCGTATTGATAGGGATTGAGGCCGGTGACCTTCTCGAAATCCTGGCGCGCCTGCTCGATATGGCCGAGCTTCTCGTGAGCAAGGCCGCGTCCGACGAAAGCGAGCGGGAAATCGGGGCGCGCGGCGAGAGCGGCATTGTAATCGACGATGGCGCGGTCGAGCTCGCCGACATACCGCCGGGCATCGGCGCGATAGACCAGCGCCAGCGCAGCACCGGGATTGATCTCGATCGCCCGGTTGAAATCGATGATCGCGGCTTCCAGATCGCCCTTCAGTCGATTGGTCTCTCCGCGCCCGGTATAAGCCGTCGCGTTCTTCGAGATCGAACCGGATGGCGCTGTCATAGTTCTCGATCGCCGCAGCATAGTCACCCCTGTGCCTGTGGATCAGGCCGAGATTGATATAGGCGTTGGAGGATTTGGGATTGAGCTCGAGCACCTTGGCCAGATCAGCTGACGCGAGGTCGATCTCCTCCATCGTGATGAACGCGACCGCCCTGCTGTTGTAGGCCTCCGCGATGCGAACCTTGTCGCCGGACGCCACACGGATCCGGATGACCTCGTCATGGTCCTTGCGCGCCAACTCGAACTGTCCGCTGCGCTCGAAGGCGCGCGCGCGGTTCCTCAGAGGTATGGTTCGGTCGCTCGATCCGGCCCCCAGCGAAAGGTTGAAATCCTCGATGGCGCCCGAGAAGTCCCCCTGCTCGATCCTGATATTGCCCCGCGTGTTGAGCAAGGCACTTCGCGCCTGCGGGTTCTTCGTCAGCGCGATGGCCTGCTGAACATCTGCCATCGCGAGATCGAGCTTACCCTGCCCCAGGTAGGCCACGGCGCGCATGAACAGGGCAGATGCCTTCGGTTCCCCGGGCGGATTGGTCGACAGGAACACGCCGCACGCAGAGATGCGGAGCTCGTTGGTGGGTGCCTGAAGGCACTGCGCCCCCGACTGCTTCTGGACGGCGGTGGCGGCGAACGCGGTGGAGCTGAACGTCGCCGCGCAGGCAGCAAGGATCAGCCCAAGCAATTGGCTCTTCGAGAATACGGACAATGACATTCCAGACTGACAATCAGAATCGGATGTCAGGAGCGTAGCCTGGATCACGCATGGCGCAATCTAGGATCTCCGTTGGAACCCGAGACCAAGCCGGATCTCGCCGTGACCATCCAGACCTACTTCCCCTCGAACTTCGCCTCGCGCTTCTCCATGAAGGCCTTCATGCCTTCTGCCATGTCCTGCGTCTTGAACAACGGCAGGAGCTGGAGATAGACGTGGTGGACGTGGTCCGAGAAGTTCTCGTTGAGGCCCATCCGCATCATGCGCTTGGAGGCCTGCACCGCGAGCGGCGCGTTCGCCGCTATCTCGCGGGCGATCGCGGTGGCGCGGGTCATCAACTCGGTATCCGGCACGACCTCGTTGGCGAGACCCCAGTCGAGGCATTCGCGCGCGCTCAGCGTCCGGCCGGTGAAGATCAGCTCGGAGGCCTTGGCCCAGCCGAGCATGCGCGGCAGCAGCCAGGTGCCACCGGATTCCGGCACGACACCGCGCTTGACGAAGGCGGCGGCGAGCTTCGAGGATTCCGCCATGATGCGGATGTCGCAGCCGAGCGCGGTATCCATGCCGTAGCCGGCCGCGCCGCCATTGACGGCGCAGATGGTCGGCTTGTCCATCGCCTGCAACACCGTCGGCGGCGTGTTGCGCAAATTGATCGTGGTCGGTGACGACGCCGCGCTGAGACCGTTGCCGTCGCGCTCCTTGCGCAGGTCGAGACCGGCGCAGAACGCCCGCCCCTTGCCGGTGAGGATGACGACGCGGACGTTCTTGTCCTCGTTGGCCTCTGTCAACAGCCGCGCCAGATCGTTCAGCATCGGCCCGGAGATCGTGTTCATGCGCTCCGGCGCGTTCAGCGTGATGGTCGCGATGTGGTCGGCGACGGTGTAGAGGACTTCGTTGGTTGTGTCGCTCATATGAATGTTTCCCCTTGGTAGGGTGGGGCAAAGGCGCGCTTGCGCCGTGCCCACCATCAATACCTCGATCGTCATGGTGGGCACGCTTTCGCTTTGCCCACCCTACACGTTCGTCAGATCTTCCGTCCCGCCTGCTCCCAATAGGGATCGCGCAGGCGGCGCTTGAAGATCTTGCCTGAGTCTTCGCGCGGCAAACCGTTGCGGATCTCGATATGCTTGGGCACCTTGTAGTCGGCCAGCGAAGTCTTCAACCGCGCACGGACATCGGCGGCATCGAGCGTGACGCCTGGCTGCGGCTCGACCACGGCCATCAGCGCCTCGCCGAACTCGGCATCGGGGATGCCGAACACGGCGCAATCATGCACGCCGGGAACGGCGTGCAGCACGGATTCGATCTCGACCGGATAGATGTTGACGCCGCCCGAGATCACCATGTCGCGCTTGCGGTCGCAGATGAAGACATAGCCGTCCGCGTCGATGTAACCGACATCACCTGAGGTGATGAAACCGTCGCGGTCGATCTCGGCACGCTTCTCCGGCTTGTTGTGATAGGTGAAGTCCGCCATCCCGGCCATGCGGGAATAGATCTCGCCGATCTCTCCGACGCCTAACAAGCCTCCGTCCTCGCCGACGAAGCGCAGCTCGGCGCCGGGCGAAATCCTGCCGACCGTGCCGGGCTTCCTCAACGCGTCCTCGGAGGTCGCGAAGGTGACCGCGCTGGATTCAGTCGAACCGTAGAACTCGTAGATCACCGGCCCCCACCACTCGATCATGGCGCGCTTGACGTCCGCCGGGCACGGTGCCGCGGCATGGATGATGTGGCGGAGCGAGGAGACGTCGTATGTCCTGCGCACCGCCTCCGGCAGCTTCATCAGGCGAATGAACATGGTCGGCACCATGAAGATGGTGTCGATCTTGTATCGCTCGATCAGTTCAAGAAATTCTTCGGGCTCGAAACGCGGCATCAGCACCAGGACGCCGCCGAGCTTTCCGGCGCGGATGCCGAACGAGTTCGGCGCAGAATGATAGAGCGGCCCCGGCAGGATCGCGCGAGCGCCGGGTTTCAGCCCGTAGATCATCGCGCGCATGCGCTCGCCGGCCGCCTGCTGGTCCGGCGTCGGCGCATTGCGGCGCACGCCCTTGGGATGGCCGGTCGTACCCGACGTGTAGATCATGTTCATCGGCTGCGGCACGACAGGACCGTCATAGGGCTGGAGTTGCGCAAGCCAGGATTCGAAATCGATCGCGAAATCCGGCGTCATCAGATGATCGGGATCGATCTTGTAGCTGGGCAGGATCTCCGGCGGCGTCGGCACGCTCAGCACGGTGACGCCGTTCGGAATCACGTCGCGCAAGGCGTGCAGCATGTCGGCATGTCCGATCAGCACGGAGGTGCCGGTGTCGCCGAGGATGTAATTGATCTCCTCCGGCTTGAAGTGCCAGTTGATCGGCACGCCATAGGCCCCGAGCCGCATCGCGGCGAAGGCGGCTTCGAGGAAGGCGATGTCGTTGCGCATCAGCATGCAGACGCAGTCACCCTGCTTGACGCCGATTTTGGCGAGGCCGGAGGCGATGCGGTCGGCGCGGGTGGCGACTTCCGCATGGGAACGGCGGCGCTGGCCGGAGACGATGCCGAGGAATTGGGGCGTTTCGCTCATTTTGTTTTTCTTTGTTGTTGTGTTTGTCATTCCGGGGCGATGCGAAGCATCGAACCCGGAATCCATTTAACAGCGTACGATGAGGCTCGATGGATTCCGGGCCCGCGCCTACGGCGCATCCCGGAATGACGGAAGATTAATCCACATACTTCGCCGCACGCTTCTCCAGATTGGAGCGCACCGCTTCGGTCTGGTTGGCGCTGCCGATCAGCTTCTGCTGCTCGACGGATTCGGCCAGCAATGCGGGACCGGGATCGACCGAGAGATTGTTGAGCAGGCGCTTGGCGGCGCGGATCGCATCCGGGCTCTTGCCGGCGATCTCGCGCGCGACTTCGAGCGCGGTGGCGCGCGGGTCGTCGCAGATGCGCGTGGCAAGACCGTAACTCATCGCCTCCTGCGCGGAGAAGATTCGCCCCGTATAGGTGAGATCGCGCAGGATGTCGTCGCGCACGAGCGAGGCCAGGATCGGCGTGCCCGCCATGTCAGGGACGAGGCCCCATTTGATTTCCATCACCGACATCCGCGCATCCGGCGTGAGGAAACGCATGTCGGCGCCGAGCGCGAGCTGGAAGCCGCCGCCGAAGGCGACGCCCTGGATCGCCGCGATCACCGGCACGGGGAGCTGGCGCCAGCCCCACACCGCCTGTTGTGGAAAGTTTGCCTGGCCATGCGTGCGCTTGGTGAGGTCGCGATTTTCGCCACCCGGAATTCCGTTGCCGCCGCCTTCCTTCATGGCGGCAAAACGCCCCATGTCGAGACCGGCGCAGAAGGCGCGGCCCTCGCCGGAGAGCACGACGGCGCGCACGCCTTTTTCCTTCGAAAGCCGCTCGGTTGCGGCGACGAGGGCCTCGAACATCGCCTGATCCAGCGCATTCATCTTGTCCGCGCGCACCAGACGCACGTCGGCGACCCCTTCCGAGATCGAAATCGAGACGCGCTCTTCCATGGATCAATTCTCCCCTGTTCTTGCCTATTCTTGTTCGGCGCCGCTTTACAAAAAGACGGCGGCCGAGTTTAGTCAATCGACCAATTAACTGACAATCCGTACGGGAGAAACGGCGATGTTCAAGGAAAATCTTCTGGCCGGCAGGAACATCCTCGTCACCGGCGGCGGGACCGGGCTCGGCAAGTCGATGGCGGCACGCTTCCTCCAGCTCGGCGCCGAGGTGCATATCTGCGGCCGGCGCAAGGTCGTCTGCGACGAGACCGCGAACGAGCTGATGGCCGAGTACGGCGGCCGCGTCACCAGCCACGGCGTCGACATCCGCAACGCGCTCGCGGTCGAGGAGATGGTCGAGGCCATCTTTCGCGATGCGCCCCTCACCGACCTCATCAACAACGCGGCCGGCAATTTCATCTCGCGCAGCGAGGAGCTGTCGCCGAGGGGTTTCGACGCGGTCGCCAACATCGTCATGCACGGGACGTTCTACGTGACGCAGGCGATCGGCAAGCGCTGGATCGCGCTGAAGCAACCCGGCAACGTCGTCTCGATCACCGTGACCTGGGTCCGCAACGGCTCGCCCTACGTGGTGCCGTCGGCGATGAGCAAGTCGGCGATCCACGCCATGACGATGTCGCTCGCCACCGAATGGGGCCGCTACGGCATTCGGCTGAACACCATCGCGCCGGGCGAGATTCCGACCGAGGGCATGAGCAAGCGCATCAAGCCGGGCGACGAGGCCGGCGCGCGCACCAAGGCGATGAACCCGATGGGCCGCGTCGGCACCATGGAGGAGTTGCAGAACCTCGCAGTGTTCCTGATCTCCGGCGGCTGCAACTGGATCAATGGCGAGACCATCGCCATGGACGGCGCGCAGGCGCTCGCGATGGGCGGCAATTTCTATCAGCTCCGCGACTGGAGCGACGACGACTGGAAGACCGCCCGCGAAAGCATCATGGCGCAGAACGAAAAGGACCGGGCGAAGCGGGGGTAGCTCGCTCTCTCCCGTATTGTTTTTAGGCGCGGATGACGCCACACTTCGCGTCATAAAAACATAAGCCACGGGAGAAACATGTCCACCACACAGCCATTAGCGAATCTCGCCGACATGGTGCGCGAGCGCGCCAGGAACCGCGGCAGCGCCACGGCCTACGAGTTCGAGGGCCGCGTCACCAGCTTTGCCGCGTTCGACGTCAACACCAACAAGGTCGCGAACGCGCTCCTCGCGATGGGCGTGAAAAAGGGCGACCGCATCGCCTATCTCGGCAAGAACAGCGACCTCTATTTCGAATTGCTGATGGGCGCGATGAAGGCCGGCGTCGTGATGGCGCCGGTGAACTGGCGGCTCGCGGGGCCCGAGGTCGCCTTCATCGTGGGCGACTGCAAGGCGCCGGTGCTCTTTGTCGGGCCGGAATTCATCACGCAGGTCCGCCAGATCAAGGATCAGCTGCCGAGCGTGCGCACGATCATCACCGCCGAGGGCGGCGCGCCGGAATGGCAGGATTTCACGGCCTGGCGCGATGCGCAGAGCGGCGATGATCCGAAGGTGCCGATCGACACAAGAGACATCGCGATCCAGCTCTACACGTCCGGCACCACCGGCAAGCCAAAGGGCGCGATGCTGAGCCACGCGAACTTCCTCAACCTCGTGCAGACCGGCAACGCCGCGGACAAGCCGGAGTGGAACCGGTGGTCGACCGAGGACGTGTCGCTGGTCGCGATGCCGATCTTCCATATCGGCGGCTCCGGCTGGGGCGTGATGGGCCTCTATCACGGCGCCCGCGGCGTCATCGCGCGCGAATTCGATCCGACCAAGGTGCTGGGTTTCTTCGAGCAATCCGGCATCACTAAACTGTTCATGGTGCCCGCGGCGATGCAGTTCGTGGTGCGGCAGCCGCGCGCCAGGACGGTCGATTTCTCGCGATTGAAATACATGCTCTACGGCGCCTCACCTATCCCGGCAGCACTGCTCAAGGAGTGCATCGAGGTCTTCAAATGCGGCTTCGTGCAGATGTACGGCATGACTGAAACGACGGGCACCATCGTCGCGTTGCCGCCGGAGGACCACGTCGAGGGGCTGGAGCGGATGCGCTCGGCCGGCAAGGCGCTGCCGGGCGTCGAGATCGCGATCCTCGATATCGACGGCAAACCGCTGCCGCCGCGACAGGTCGGCGAGATCGCGACGCGCTCGGGCTCGAACATGGCCGGCTACTGGAATTTGCCTGAAGCGACCGCCTCGACGCTGCGCGGCGATGGCTGGCTGCGCACGGGCGATGCCGGCTACGTGGACGAGGATGGCTATCTCTACATCCACGACCGCATCAAGGACATGATCATCTCCGGAGGCGAGAACATCTATCCCGCCGAGGTCGAGAGCGCGCTGTGCGATCATCCTGATGTCGCCGAGGCCGCCGTGATCGGCATTCCCGACGAGAAATGGGGCGAAGCGGTCAAAGCCGTGGTGGTGATGAAGCCCGGCAAGCAGGCGACCGCCACCGACATCATCAACTTCACCCGCGAGCGTATCGCCGGATTCAAGACGCCGAAGAGCGTTGAGTTTCTGCCGGCGTTGCCGAGGAATCCGTCAGGTAAGATCCTGCGGCGGCAGTTGCGCGAGCCGTATTGGGCGGGGAAGGATCGAAGGGTGAATTGATCGCGAGGCGACCGAGCAATCCAGACTAGCTCCGTGGAAAGATTCTGGATTGCTTCGCTTCGCTCGCAATGACGCTGTAGAGGCAGAGGCGTGGCTCTCTCCCCGTCATTGCGAGGAGCCCTTGCGACGAAGCAATCCAGACTGTCTACTCGGAAAGGCCGCGATTGCTTCGTCGCGCGCGACGATCAATGCATCCCCGGCCCCATATACCCGAACAGAAACCCCGCCACCTTCCGGATCTGGATCTCCTCGCTGCCTTCCGTGATGCGGTAGCGGCGGTGGTGGCGGTAGATGTGCTCGAACGGCTTGTGGCGTGAGTAGCCCATGCCGCCGTGAACCTGCATGGCCCGGTCGGCGGACTCGCAGCAGAGGCGATTTGCCCAATAGTTGCACATCGAGACGCGATCGGAGAGCGTCCGCTCGATCTGTTCCTCGGTGAGCTTGTCCATCTCCCAGGCGGTCTTGCGGATCAGGAGGCGGAGCATCTCGGCTTGCGTCGCGAGTTCCACCAGGGGAACTGGATCGCCTGGTTCTCCGCGAGCGCCTTGCCGAACGGCTTCCGCTCCCGCGCATATTTGACGCTTTCGTTGATGCAGTAGACGGCGGCCCCCAGCGAACTCGCCGCCTGGCGGATGCGGTTCTGGTGCACGAAGCACTGCGCCAGCGAGAGGCCGCGGCCGACCTCGCCGAACAGCGCGTCGTCAGGCACGAACACGTCGGTAAAACTGACGCGAGGATGGTCGGTCGGCATGTTGAACGTCCACATATACTCCTCGACCTTGACGCCGTGGCTCTTGGCCGGCACCAGGAAGCAGGTGATGCCGCGGGCGTCGCCGTCGTTGCCGGACGTGCGCGCGAACAGCGCGCAATGCGTGGCGACGTGCATGCCCGTGGTCCACATCTTCTCGCCTTTGATGATCCAGCCTTTGACGTTATCGCGGGTCGCGGGCACCGCGCGCGTCTCCATGTGGGTGGCGTCCGAGCCGTGATTAGGCTCGGTCAGACCGAACGTGATGCGGTACTTGCCCTTGATCGAGCCGTCGATCATCTCTTTCTGGTCGTCGCGGCCGTAGCGGTCGAGCATGGTGGCGACGGGGAAATTTCCGACGATGGAGTGTTCGTTCTGAAGATCGTTGTGCAAGCCGAGACCCTTGGCGGCAAAATGCTCGCGGATCACCGCCATCCAGAGGTTGGAGCCGTCCTTGCCGCCATATTGCTTCGACACCGCAAAGCGCAAATGGCCCGCCGCATCGGCGAGATCCTTTGCCTTCCGCAGCAACGCCTCCCATTCATGGCGCGGCAGGCCGCCGTTGTCGAAATCGGTGCGCGCCCATTCGCGGCGATGATCGAAGAAACGGATGTTGTCGTCTGCCGCTTCCAGCGGCTTGATCTCGCGTTCGATGAAACGATCGAGCTCTCCGAGATAGGCGACGAGATCGGCTGGCAGTGAAAAATCCACGGTTCTCTCCCGGATGATCTTATCGTTTTGCGTTAAGGCGCTAGGCCCGTTTCTGCTTCGCGCGATTAAGCTGAGAAGAGCGCGGACAAGTCAAGCAACGCGAGACGTTCCAGATGCGCAAGGCGTGCCCGCGCAATTCGATGGTCTCGCAGCGCCGGTGCGCGCTAGTATGACGGCAATAGTCCTTCACGAAACAATGCCGGAGCGATCATGGAGCTGAAGTTTTCAAAGGTGGAACGCAAGGGGCCGATCACGATCGTCACGCTGTCGCGGCCCGAGGTCTACAACGCGTTGCACACCGACGCGCATTTCGAGCTGCAAAAGGTGTTCGATGATTTCTCTGGTGATCCCGAGCAATGGGTCGCCATCGTTACCGGCGCCGGCGACAAGGCATTCTGCGCCGGCAACGATCTGAAGTGGCAGGCGGCGGGCGGCAAGCGAGGCTGGGACAAGGGCGGCTTTGCCGGCCTCACGGCACGCTTCGACTGCGACAAGCCGATCATTGCCGCGGTGAACGGCGTCGCCATGGGCGGCGGCTTCGAGATCGCGCTCGCCTGCGACCTGATCATCGCCTCGGAGAATGCGACCTTCGCCCTGCCCGAGCCGCGCGTCGGCCTTGCCGCCCTCGCGGGCGGCCTGCACAGGCTACCGCGGCAGATCGGGCTCAAGCGCGCCATGGGCATGATCCTCACCGCGCGCCATGTCGGCGCCAAGGAAGGTTATGAGCTCGGTTTCGTCAACGAGGTGGTGCCCCAGGGCGAGTCGCTCAAGGGCGCGCTGCGCTGGGCCGAGATGATCACCAAGAACTCGCCGATGTCGATCCGCGCCTCGATACAGACGATCCGGAAGGGGCTCGGCGTGTCGCTGGAGCAGGCGATCGAGGAGCAGCGCGAATATCCGGCGGTGAAGGCGATGGTGGCCTCGCAGGACTACATCGAGGGCCCGAAGGCGTTTTCCGAGAAGCGGCCGCCGAAATGGGTGGGGAAGTAGGTATCTTCGGCCTCCGTCATGGCCGGGCTTGTCCCGGCCATCCACGTCTCGACGCGCGGTATGAAGAACGTGGATGCCCGGGACGAGCCCGGGCATGACGAAGCGGAGAGATTGGCGCAGCCGTCTCAACAGCGTCATTGCGAGCGCAGCGAAGCAATCCAGACTGTCTCTGCGGAAACGGCCTGGATTGCTTCGTCGCAAGGGCTCCTCGCAATGACGGGGGAGGTCTACCCTCCTCTCGATAGCTCGCGCTTGTAGGACGCATAGTTCGGCTGATCGACCGCGAGCTTATCCATCGTGGTCGCCCAAAGATGCTCGGCTAACCCCGGCGTCGCGAGGTCGACCTCGCCCTTCGCGATGCGCTCGGCAAGCGCGCGGTTGAGGTCGGCGACCGAGCCATCCATGCCAAGCAACGCACGCAACCGTTCCACTTCCGCGGCGTCGCTCGCCTCCTCCCGCGTCAACTGCCGCGCGACGAGATCGAGGATGTTGATCGCGACCCGCAGCTTGAACGCCTGGTGGCCGGAGATCAGCGGCGTGATGTCGCTGCGGAGGAAATCGGCGACCGCCGTGGTCAGCTCGATCGGCGTCGGCTCGTCCTGCATGGTCAACTCCCCCGGGGCGACAGCAGCCGCAACAGATCGATTTCGGTCTCGGAGGCGCGGCGGCCGATCATGCCGCGCTCCATGGAATGGTCAGGGCCTTCGCGGAACCGCTGCATCATGCCGCCGCACATGATGCCCCAGCGCAGCGTCCCCATCACTTCCCAGAACTTGACGCGCGCCGGATCGCATGTGCGCCCCGCGGCCTCATAGCCCGCGAACAGCTCCTCGCGCGCGCCAAAGCCGCCAACGGGCTTGTCGATCTCGCCGAAGCGCCAGGAGTTGACGCAGACCCAGCCGAGATCCTCCATGGGATCGCCGAGATGTGCGAGCTCCCAGTCGAGTACGGCGCGGACGCCGTCGGCGCCGATGATGAGATTTCCGTTGCGGAAATCGCCGTGCACCAGCGTCGTTTCGGCGGAAGGACCAGGATCGTGGTCGCGCAGCCAGCGCAGCGCCAGCTCGAATACGGGTTTGGGCCAGTTCAGGCTGCGATAATCGCGCTCGAACTCGTCAATCTCCTGCGTCGCGCCACGGCTGCGCAGCTCGGGCAGCTTGTCCAGCGGCAATCTGTGCAGCCCGGCGAGCACGCCGCCGATCTGCCGCGCGAGCTGCGGCCGCGCCGATGCGTACTCCTCATCGCGCAGAATCTTGCGGGCGATGGTTTCGCCTTCGACCCGCTGCATGATGAAGCCTGTGCCGAGCTCTTCATCCGGCGTCAGCACGTGCATCACGCGCGGCGACGGCACGCCGGCCTCATAGGCGAGCTGCATCAGCTGCGCCTCGGCGGCAAGACCTGCCGCGCGCGTCGGCGCGGCGCCATAGCCTTTCGGCGAGCGCCGCAGGATCGCACCGATCGGTCCATCGGGATGCACGATGTCGAAGCGCCAGGTCTCCTGACTGGCGCCGCCCGACAACTTGGCCGCGTCGGTGACGCCGGTTGCGCCCGGACACCAGCGCTGGACGCTGCGCGAAAGCTCGGCCTCGATCATTTGCCTTTGTTCATTTGCCGGTGAATTTGGCCGGGCGCTTCTCCAGAAAGGCGCCGACGCCTTCACGGAAATCATCCGTGTCGCCGGCGCGGAGCTGGCACTGGAACTCGAGATTGAGCTGGTCCTCGAAGGAGTTTTCCGGGCTGTCCCAATAGAGTTTGCGGATCAACGAGAGCGCGATCGTCGGCCCGCTGGCGAGGTCACGTGCGAGCTTCATCGCCTCCTCCATCAGCACGCCGTCATCATGGACGCGGTTGACGAGGCCCCATTCCAGCGCCTTCTCGGCCGGCAGGCGCTCGCCCATCAGCGACAATTCGACCGAGCGCGCCTTGCCGATCAGGCGCGGCAGCAGCCAGGTCGAACCGCAATCCGGCACGAGGCCGATGCGCCGGAACGCTTGCAGAAAGTAGGAGGACCGCGCGCACAGGATCATGTCACCGAGCAGCGCGAAGCTCATGCCGGCGCCGGCGGCCGGACCGTTCACTGCGGTGACGATCGGGCAATGCAGGTTGCGGATCCGGCGCAGGAACGGATGGAAACCGGTCTCAAGCGTCATGCCGGCCTTGGTCTTTTTCGCCTGGTTGTTGCGGCCCTGGAGATTGGCCCCGGTGCAGAACGCCCGCCCGGCGCCGGTCAGCACGACGCAGCGCACCTCGTCCTTCTTCTCCTCGATCGCGTCGAGCGCGTCGGAAAGACCGCCCAGCATGTCCACGGAAACCGCGTTCATCACCTCCTGATGGTCGAGCTTGAGGATCGCGACCGAACCATCGAAATCGAGTGTGACGTGTTTGAACTGCATGGTTTCCTCGTCAGTTGCGGGCGGCGATGTTTCGCAGGCCGGAATTGGTTTTGTCCGGCGCATATTTGATTTTTGTCGCGGCCTTGTCCATGGTGGTCCGAACATACCTTGTCGTCGTATCGCACAATCTTGCGCGCACTGGCTGGCGCGCGGCCGTGCCAATAACCGGACTGAATAACAGGAAACGCCCCATGAGCATCTTCGACCTCTCCGGCCGCGTGGCCGTGATCACCGGCGGCAATGGCGGTATAGGGCTCGGAATCGCGCAGGCGCTTGCCGGCCAGGGCTGTAACGTCTCGATCTGGGGCCGCAATGCCGACAAGAACAAGGCTGCTGCCGCGAGCATGGCGGGGCTATCGGGCAAGGTCGACAGCCGCGTCTGCGACGTCACCGATCCGGCCTCCGTCAATGCTGCAATGAAGGCGACGCTCGACATTTTCGGCCGGGTCGACGGGTGCTTTGCCAATGCCGGCATCGGCGGCGGCGGAAGGCGCTCCTTCATCGAGCGCACCGAGGAGGAATGGCGCACGATGTTTGCGACCAATCTCGACGGCGTTTTCCACGCGTTCCAGGCTGCCGCCAGGCACATGACCGACCGCGCCAATGCCGGCGACCCCTTCGGTCGGCTCGTTGCGACCTCCAGCCTCGCCTCGATCTTCGGCACCGCGCGCAACGAGCACTACGCGGCGACCAAGGCCGCGATCAACGCGCTGGTGCGCGCGCTCGGGGTCGAGCTCGCCCGCCACGGCGTCACCGCGAATGCGATCCTGCCCGGCTGGATCAAGAGCGACATGACCGCGGGTCTCATGGCCAACGAGAAATTCGTCGCCAACGTGATGCCGCGCATCCCGATGCGACGCTTCGGCGAGGCCAGCGATTTCGGCGGCATCGCGGTGTATCTGATGAGCAAGGCGTCGTCGTATCACACCGCGGACACGTTCGTGATCGACGGCGGCTATACGGCGTATTGAGTCTCGTAGGGTGGGTTAGCCGAAGGCGTAACCCACCATTCATCCGGGAAACGAAGTCGGTGGGTTACGCTTCGCTAACCCACCCTACGGTCCTACACATCAAACTGAGGGGAAACAGCAGATGTTCTCGCACATCATGATCGGCACCAACGACCTCGACAAGGCCAAGACGTTCTACGACAATCTGCTCAGCACGCTCGAAGTGCGGCCGGCCAGGGTCGACGGCCATCGCATCTTCTACATCACCAAGACCGGCGTGTTCTCGGTGTCGAAGCCGATCAACGGCGAGCCCGCAACCTGCGCGAACGGCGGCACCATCGGCTTTGCCTGCGCTTCGCCCGAGCAGGTCGATGCCTGGCACGCGGCCGGCCTCGCCGCCGGCGGCGCCTCGATCGAGGATCCACCCGGCGTGCGCCAGGGCCCGGGCGGCAAGCTCTATCTCGCTTACTTGCGCGACCTCGACGGCAACAAGATCTGCGCGATGCACCGGATGCCGAACTAGGGCTACATCCACCGCTATGTCATGCCCCGGCTTGACCGGGGCATCCAGTACGCCGAGACGTTTCCGTTCAAGCACTGCCGCCGGTGGAATACTGGATCGCCCGATTAAATCGGGCGATGACAGCGGAGATTGGCGCACAGCGTCCCGAACTCGCGGCCCCATTCAAACAACATTTCAAACGCCCTCGCGATATTCCATCGTATGGCATGGTTCGCGTGAAAAAATTACGCGCTCGCGCTTTGGCCGCGCTGCGACTATTCTTGCGGCCAACATGATCTCATCGCCCCCGGGAGGAACAATGACAAAACACGCCTACATACCCCGCACCACCAACTACACTCTCAACCCCGGCGACGAGCTCAACGACCTGCGCATGTCGGACCAGGTCCGGCCGCTCTACGATCACGTCAGGAAGTTCATCCGCGACACCGTCGAGCCGATGTCGATCGAGTTTGCCAAGGCCGGCGAAGGCAAGGAGGATCGCTGGAGCTTCACGCCGAAGCAGCTCGAGGTGCTTGAGGTCGCCAAGAACAAGGCCAAGAAGGAAGGCCTTTGGAACTTCTTCCTGCCCGATGACGAGACCGGCCAGGGCCTGAAGAACCTCGACTACGCCTATATCGCCTCCGAGCTCGGCAAGAGCCCGCTCGCCTCCGAGAGCATGAACTGCTCGGCGCCTGATACCGGCAACATGGAAGTGCTGGAGCGCGTCGGCACCAAGGAGCAGAAGGAGAAGTGGCTGAAGCCGCTGATGAACGGCGAGATCCGCTCGGCCTACGTCATGACCGAACCGAATGTCGCCTCCTCCGACGCCAAGAACATTTCGACGACCGCAAAACTCGTCGGCGACGAGTGGGTCATCAACGGCGAGAAATATTACATCTCCGGCGTCGGCGATCCCCGCTGCAAGATTCTCATCGTGATGGTGAAGACCAATCCGGATGCGGCACCGAGCAAGCAGCAGTCGCAGATCCTGGTGCCGCGCGACACGCCCGGCGTCGAGGTGCTCGGGCCCATGTACGTGTTCGGCCAGGATCACGCCCCGCGCGGCCACATGCATATGCGCTTCAACAACGTGCGCGTGCCGAAGGAGAACATCCTGCTCGGCGAAGGCCGCGGCTTCGAGATCTCGCAGCTCCGGCTTGGACCCGGCCGCATCCATCACTGCATGCGCACCATCGGCAAGGCCGAGAAGGCGCTCGACCTGATGGTGCAGCGTGGCCTCACCCGCGAAGCCTTCGGCAAGAAGATCGCCCATCTCGGCGGCAACATGCAGATCATCGCGCAGGCGCGTTGCGAAATCGAGGCGATGCGGCTGATGGTGCTGAAGGCCGCCAAGGCCATGGACGTGCTCGGCAACAAGGAGGCCCGCGTCTGGGTCTCCATGGTCAAGGCCATGGTGCCGGAGCGCGCCTGCAAGATCATCGACCAGTCGATCCAGATGCACGGCGCCACCGGCATCTCGCACTGGACCCCGCTCGCCGAAATGTACCAGGACGTCCGTCACCTGCGCTTCGCCGATGGTCCGGACGAGGTGCACTGGATGGTGGTGGGACGTCACGAGCTGAGCATGGCGTGAACCTTGGCTCCCTCTTTCCCCTCTCCCCGCTTGCGGGGAGAGCAGTAGGGTGGGCAAAGGCGCGCTCTTCGCGCGCCGTGCCCACCATCACGGCATCGCAAGAAATGGTGGGCACGCTTCGCTTTGCCCACCCTACGAAATGCACCTCCCCCGGAGCCGCCATGGACTACGCCGCCAGCGACCTCACGCCACGCGAGCGCTACAAGGTGCTGACATCGTTCATCCTGCCGCGGCCGATCGCGTGGGTGACGACGGTTGGGCCGACCGGCGTGGTCAACGCCGCCCCGTTCAGTTTCTTCAACGCCTTCTGCGAGGATCCGCCGCTATGCATGTTCGCGGCGAACCGCAAGCCTGATGGCCAGGACAAGGACACGTTCCTCAACATCCAGCGCACCGGCGAATTCGTGGTCAACATCGCCGACGAACCCTTGGCGGAGGCCATGCACGAGAGCAGCGGCGATTTTCCCCTGATATCGGCGAGCCCGACTTTCTCGGACTGAAGCTCGCGGCCTCGAAGACGGTCGCGGTGCCGCGACTGGCCGACACGCCCTGGGCGATGGAGTGCAAGCTCTGGAAGATGATCGACGTCAACGACGATCGCCGCCTGATCATGGGCGAAGGCCTGCACTTCTACATCCGCGACGAGCTCTGGGACGACAAGGCGATGCGGGTACACATGGACCGCTATCACCCGATCGGGCGCATGTTCGCGGATCGCTATTGCCGCACGGACGACCGCGTGGTGTTTCCAGCGGCGGAGGGTGTGAAACGGAAGTAGGGCGGATCAGTTGCAGCGTAATCCGCCGAACGCTTGCGAAGATGGTGGATTACGCCTTCGGCTAATCCACCCTACCCAGCTACGTCGCGGGCGCGACCTTGTCCTGCGTCTTCGTGTCGAAATCGCCGGCGTCGTGGCGTTCGTGGAGCTGGCTGGCGGGATCGCCGGAGATGCGGTTGACCATGCGGCCGCGCTTCACGGCCGGACGCTGCGCGATCTGGTCGGTCCAGCGCTGCACGTTCTTGTAGTCCTGCACGGACAGGAATTCGCCGGCCCCGTAGACCAGACCCTTGGCAAGCGCACCGTACCAGGGCCACACCGCCATATCGGCGATGGTGTAGTCCTTGCCCGCGAGATACTCGTTGTCGGCGAGGCGACGGTCGAGCACATCGAGCTGGCGCTTGACCTCCATCGCGAACCGATCGATGGCGTACTCGATCTTGAACGGCGCATAGGCGTAGAAATGGCCAAAGCCGCCGCCGAGATAAGGCGCGCTGCCCATCTGCCAGAAAAGCCACGACATGGCATCGGTGCGGGCCTTGATCTCCTTTGGCAGGAAGGCGCCGAACTTCTCGGCGAGGTAGAACAGGATCGAACCCGATTCGAACACCCTGATCGGCTCCGGGCCCGAGCGATCCATCAGCGCCGGGATTTTCGAGTTCGGATTGATGTCGACAAAGCCGCTGCCGAACTGGTCGCCATTGCCGATCTTGATCAGCCAGGCGTCGTATTCGGCACCCTTGTGACCGAGCGCCAGGAGCTCCTCCAGCATCACGGTGACCTTCACACCGTTCGGCGTCGCCAGCGAATACAGCTGAAGCGGATGCTTGCCGACCGGCAGCTCCTTGTCGTGGGTCGCGCCCGCAATCGGGCGGTTGATGCTGGCGAACTGCCCGCCATTCTCCTTGTTCCAGGTCCAGACTTTGGGCGGCACGTAGGCGGGGGCGTCGGTCATGCTGGGGCTCCGGCGGAAAGATGCGCCTGCATTAATTAGCCCACGAACGGCCGATGGCAAGCCCTGCCGGCCCTGCGTCCGGCGCGGGCCTCGCGGCCGCGTCATGCGTCCGGCCTGTGACCAGGCTGCGCCCTGGAATGGTTCGCCCGGGAGCAACGCCTCCGCGCAAGATGCGCGCTCAAATCCAGCGTGGCATCGCCGACGATGAGGGGCTAGCGTGGACGGCCCTCGCGCGGCAAAACAGACGCGACAGCCGGGAGAGAGCCATGAAATCGCCGATCTGCGACATGCTGGGGGTAGAGTTCCCGCTGCTCGCTTTCAGCCATTGCCGCGATGTGGTGGCCGCCGTCAGCCGCGCCGGCGGTTTTGGCGTGCTGGGTGCGACGGTGCACACACCCGACACGCTCGAACGCGAGCTGAAATGGATCGACGCGCACGTCGACGGCAAGCCCTACGGCATCGACGTTCTGATCCCCGAAAACATCTCGACCGCTGGCGAGAAGGACGTCACCTGGAAGAGCCTGGAAGCTCGCGTGCCGCAAGAGCATCGCAAGTACACGCGCGATCTCCTGAAGAAATACGACATCGAGCTGACGACGACTGATGTGGCCGACAACCAGCCGCAACCGTTCGACGCGAAGACGGCACTTCAGCTGCTCGAAGTCTCGTTCGATCATCCGATCCGCCTGATCGCCAATGCGCTCGGCGTGCCGCCGAAGGCGATGATCGAGATGGGCAAGACGCACGGCGTACCGGTTGCGGCGCTCGTCGGTGCGAAGGAGCATGCGCTGCGCCAGGTCGCGGCCGGTGTCGACATCCTCGTGGTGCAGGGCACCGAGGCCGGCGGCCATTGCGGCGAGGTCTCGACCCTGGTGCTGGTGCCGGAGGTGATCAAGGCGATCAAGCCGATCCGCGACGTGCCGGTGCTCGCAGCGGGCGGCATCATGACAGGACGGCAGATGGCGGCCTGCATGGCGATGGGCGCGGCCGGCGCCTGGACCGGCTCGGTGTGGCTTGCCACCGTCGAGGCAGAGACCTCGGAGATCTTTCGCGAAAAGATGATCGCGGCCTCCTCGCGCGATGCGATCCGCTCGAAGGGCCGCACCGGAAAGCCTGCGCGTCAGCTCCGCTCGGTCTGGACCGATGCCTGGGACCGCGCGCCGGAAAGCCCGGGCGCACTGCCGATGCCGCTGCAGAGCATCATCAGCCGCGACGCCTTCAACTCGATCGACCGTGCGGCCGCAGGCGGCAACGCCAGAGCGCGGGATCTCGTCAGCTATTTCGTCGGCCAGGGTGTCGGGCTGATCGACAGCGTCAAGTCGGCGGGCGCCGTGGTGCAGGAGTTCAAGGAAGACTTTGCCGAAGCCGTCGAGCACATGAATGCGCTGGTGGCGGAGTAGGTGCAACCACCGTCATTGCGAGCGCAGCGAAGCAATCCAGACTGCCTCCCCGGAAAGATTCTAGATTGCTTCGCTGCGCTCGCAATGACGAAAACAAGTAGTACCGTGAATTGAGGCCATGACCGACAAGACCAATATCCCCGAAGATCTTATCCCCGTCATCGTCGGCATCGGCGAGATCGTCGACCGTCCCAAGGAGATCACCGCGGGCCTCGAACCGCTCGATCTGCTGGAGCAGGCGTTGCGGCGCGCCGAGGACGATGCCGGGGCAAAGCTGCTTGGCGAAGTGCAATCGCTCGACGTCGTCAATTTCCTGAGCTGGCGCTATCGCGATCCGGAGAAGCTGCTGGCACAGCGGCTCGGGATCACGCCCGCGCATTGCTATTACGGCCCGGTCGGGGGCGAGAGTCCGATCCGCTACATCCATGAAGCTGCCAAGCGCATCGCGCGCGGCGAATGCACCGTCGCGGCGGTCTGCGGCGCGGAGGCGCAGTCGACCGCGACCAAGGCCGAGCGCGCCGGAGCGAAGCTGCCATGGACGCCGTTCGCCCACGACGTCGAAGAGCCCAAGCGCGGCGCGGCGTTCCAGAAGCCGCTGGCGGTGACGCTCGGCGTATTCCGTCCCGTTACCGTCTATCCGTTCTACGAGGCAGCCTCGTCGGCGCATTGGGGCCAGACACCACGCGAGGCGATGGCGGAGTCAGGCACGCTGTGGTCGCGATACTCCGAGGCTGCCGCGCAAAATCCCAACGCCTGGCTGAAGCGGCGCTATGCACCCGACGAGATCACGACGCCGACGGCGGACAACCGCCTGATCGCCTGGCCCTACAACAAGCTCATGGTCGCCAATCCCAGCGTCAACATGGGCGGCGCGCTGCTGCTCACCAGCCTCGCCAAGGCGCGTTCAGCCGGGATTCCCGAGGACAAGCTTGTCTATCCGCTCGGCGGCGCCTCCGCGGAGGAGCCGCGCGACTATCTGTTGCGCGACCAGTTCTACGAGAGCCATCCGCAGAACGCGGTGCTGAAGGCCGTGATGGACCTCGCCGGCGGCGACGGCAGGAAGTTCGATGCGATCGAGCTTTACAGCTGTTTCCCCTGCGTGCCGAAGATGGCGCGGCGGACGCTGGGCCTGGGCGCCGACGTGCAACCGACCGTGACCGGCGGCCTCACCTTCTTCGGCGCGCCTCTCAACACCTACATGACGCATGCGGCTTGCGCGATGGTGCGGCGGGTGCGCGAAGGCGCCAGGCTCGGACTGCTCTATGGACAAGGCGGTTTCGTCACCAAGCATCATGCCCTGGTGGTGTCGACGGCCCCGCCACGCGAGGCGCTGGCACAGGACACCAGCGTGCAGGCCGAAGCCGATCGCAACAAGCGGGCGGTGCCGGAGTTCGTCACGGACGTTTCAGGCAAGGGCAAAGTGGAAAGCTTCACGGTGCTCTACGGCCGCGGCGCCGATGTCGAGCACGGCGTGGTCATGCTGCGGACGCAAGACGACCGGCGCACGCTGGCGCGGATTCCCGCGGGCGATCGCGCGACATTGGCGCATCTGCTCAACATGGACCGCACGCCGGTGGGTTCGCTCGGCGAGATCTCGATGGCCGCGGATGGTGTGCCGGAGTGGCGGGTGGCGTAATTGTCTCCCTCTCCCCGCTTGCGGGGAAAGGGGCAGTCTCCACAAAGACGGTGAGAATTGGACTCGCGGAGAGTCCCCCTCACCCGGATCGCATCTTCGATGCAATGCGACCTCTCCCGCAAGCGGGGAGAGGTCAAGAAAACCTAGCTCTTCGGCGGCTGCTTCTCCGATGCCGTTGCCGGCTTGCCGCCGGCGCCGACCACACGCACCGCATCACCGTCGGAGAGGCCGTCCGGCGGGGCGGTGATGACGCGGTCATCCGCGGCGATTCCCGAGGCGAGCTCGATCTCGCGGCCAAGGTCGCGGGCAATCGTCACCGGCTTGAACAGCACCTTGTCGTCGGCACCGACGGTGGCGACACGCAAGCCGCTGCCGTTGAAGATCAAGGCGCTGGCGGGAATGCTGAGCGGCGCGCTGTCGCGCTGCAAGTTGAGTTTCACGCTGGCATAGCCGCCGGGCATCAGCTCGCCGCCGGAATTGTCGAGCCCGAGCTGCATGCGCGTGGTGCCCGAGGCGACATCGACCGACTGGGAGGAGGCTTCCACGGTCGCCTGAAATGTCTTATTCGGGTAATCCGGCATCACAAGGGTCGCCTTCGCGCCAATCTTGATGGCCGGCACGTAGTTCTGAGGAACGTTGACATAGACGCGCAGCTTGGTGATGTCGGAGACCACGAACATCGCCGGACCCGAGCCGCCGCCGGCATTGATGAGCGCGCCGACGTCGGTGTCACGCGCCGTGACCACGCCGTCGAACGGCACGGTGATCTTCTTGTAGCCAGCGAGCGCCTCAAGCCGCTCGACATTGGCTTGGCCGGAATGAACGGCGGCGTTCTTGTTGGAGAGATCGGCGGTTCGCTCGTCGATCTCCTGCGCCGAGACGAAATTCGAGGCGACCAGCGTCTTGCGCCGGTTCAGCGTGGCTTCCGACAGCCTGGCGCTGGCCTGCTGGCTGGCGAGGTCGGCGCGGGCCTGCAGGAGTTGCTGGTCGAGGTCCGGCGCCTCGATTTCGGCGATCACCTGCCCCGCCTTGACCCGGGCGCCGATGTCGGCGCTCCAGCTCTTCAGGTAACCGGAGACGCGGGCGAAGATCGGCGCGCGATAATAGGCTTCGAGCCGGCCCGGCAGATCGATAGTGGCGCTTCGGGCCTTGGCATTGGGCAGCGCCACAGCGACGCTGGGAACAGCCTGATCGTCGGTCCATTCCTTCAGCCTGGAGCCCTGCTCCTCGCGGGCGCGGATGCCGGTGCCGACGACGAGGCCCGCCGCAATCAGCGCCACCACGCCGACGATGCCCAGTTTCCGGTGCGACACCGGGGAGCGGGGTTCAGTGGGCGACATGCGGAGACTCCAATGGGGCGGCGGCTTTGGCGCCTTGTTTCTTGTGGACCATACTGAACACCACGGGAACAAACATCAGCGTGGCGAAGGTTGCAAAGATCAGGCCGCCGATCACCGCCCGGCCAAGCGGGGCGTTCTGCTCGCCGCCCTCGCCCAGCCCCAGCGCCATCGGCGCCATGCCGATGATCATGGCGAGCGCGGTCATCAGCACCGGGCGGAACCGGACGAAACCGGCTTCCAGCGCAGCTGCGATAGGATCGCCGAGCTCCGCGTAGCGCTCGCGGGCGAAGGAGATCACGAGCACGCTGTTGGCGGTGGCGACGCCCATGCACATGATGGCGCCGGTCAGTGCCGGGACCGACAGCGTGGTCTGCGTCGTGAACAGCATCCAGACGATGCCGGCAAGTGCAGCCGGTAACGCGCTGATGATCACGAACGGATCGGACCATGACTGGAAGTTCACGACGATCAGCAGGTAGATCAGCACGACCGCCCCCAGCAGGCCGAACAGCAGGCCAGTGAAGGCGCTATTCATGGTCTGCACCTGACCGAGCAGCACGACGGAAGAACCCTTCGGCACCTCCTTGGCAGTGTCGGCGATGACCTGGCGAATATCATTGGCAACCGCGCCGAGATCACGGCCCGAGGTCGTCGCAAAAATCTGCACCATCGACTGGATGTCGTATTGCGACACCACCGCGCTCGACGTCGAGCGCTTGATGTCGGCAATGCCACCGAGTATCGGCGACTGCGCATTGCCGGCCGCAGTGATCGGTAGCGTCTGGAGCGCGCTGAGGGAATCCATCTGGTATTGCGGCGTTTGCATCACGATGGAATAGGACACCCCGTTGTCGGGGTTGAGGTAGTAGGTCGGCGCCACCTGCGAGGAGCCGGCGAGATTGACCACGAGGCTGTTCGTGACGTCGCGCTCGGTCAGGCCGACATATTGCGCGCGGGTGCGATCGACATCGATGTTGAAGGTCGGGTTGTTCGGTGACTGCTGGATGCGCGCATCGGCGACGCCGGGAATCTTGCGGACCCTGGCCAGCAGATTGTTGGCGTAGGCGAAGTTGGCGGCGACATTGGCGCCGCGGATCTGCAGATCGATCGGCGCCGGCGCGCCGAAATTCAGGATCTGGCTGACGATGTCGGCCGGCAGGAACGAGAAGCTGACGCCAGGGAATAGCCGCGGCAACTGCTCACGCAGCACCTTCACGTGTTCCTCGGTCGGCTTGTGGCCTTCCCTAAGCTTGATCTGGATGTCGCCGTCCTGCGGGCCGATCACGCCGGTGTTGTTGTAGGTCATATTGATGCCGGAGATCGGCATCCCGATGTTGTCGGCCAGCGTCTCGATTTCGCCGGGGATCAGCTTGCGGATCGCCTTCTGCACGTCTGCGAGCTGGTTGGCCGTCTCTTCCACGCGCGTTCCGACCTGGGTGCGGACATGCATCAGGATATTGCCGGCATCGACCGAGGGGAAGAAGTTGCGCCCGAGGAACGGCACCAGCGCAAACGACGCGCCGACCACGCAGAGGAAGCCGATCACGAACACGGCGCGATGCGCCAGCGCGAGCCCGAGGAAGCCATGGTAGCCGCCGCGGATGCGTTCGAACCGCGCCTCGAAGCCGCGCTGGAACAAGACCAGAGGATTGTGCGATTTTGGCGGTTCGCCCTCGTGATGCACATGTGGTTGCAACAGATAATTGGCCATGGTCGGCACCAGAGTGCGCGACAGGATGAACGACCACATCATCGCGAACATCACCGCTTCCGCCATCGGCACGAACAGGAAGCGCGCGACGCCAGTGAGGAAGAACATCGGCACGAACACGATGCAGATGCAGAGCAGCGAGACGAAGGCCGGCGTCACGATCTGGTTGGCGCCGTCGAGGATCGACTGCTCGACCGGCTTGCCCTGCTCCAGATGGTAGTTGATGTTCTCGATGGTGACCGTGGCGTCGTCGACCAGGATGCCGACCGCGAGCGCAAGGCCGCCGAGCGTCATGATGTTCAGCGTCTCACCGATCGCCGACAGCATGATGATGGCGCCGAGCACGGAGAGCGGGATCGAGACTGCGATGATGACGGTCGAGCGCCAGCTGCCGAGGAACAGGAGGATCATGACGCTGGTCAGCAGCGCGGCGATCACGCCCTCGAACGCGACGCCCTGGATCGCGCCGCGGACGAACACCGACTGGTCGCCGATGAAACCGATCTTCAACGCGTCCGGCAGTTGGTCCTTGACGTCGATCACTTTCTGCTTGATGCCCGCGATGATGTCGAGCGTCGAGGTCGCGCCCGCCTTCAGCACCATCATCAGCACCGAGCGGTTGCCGTCGACATGGACGATGTTGGTCTGCGGCGGATTGCCGTCGCGAACGGTCGCGACATTACGCACGTAAACCATGGCGCCGTTGACGGTCTTGATCGGCAGATTGCCGAGTTCGTCGATCTTGAGCGGCGAGTTGTTGAGCTGGATGTTGTATTCAAACTGGCCGATCTTCTGGGTACCAACCGGCGTGATCAGATTTTGCGCGGCCAACGCATTGGCGACATCCTGACCGGACAGGCCGCGGGCCTGGAGCGCGGTCGGGTCGAGGTCGATCTGGACCTGGCGCTGCTTGCCGCCGAACGGATACGGGATAGCGGCTCCAGGCACGGTGACCAGCGGCGTACGGAGCTGGTTGATACCGATATCGGCGAGGTTCTGCTCGGTCAGTCCGTCGCCGGACAGCGCCACCTGGAGGATCGGCACGGTCGAGGCGGAGTAATTCAGGATCAAGGGCGGCGTCGCGCCGGGCGGCATCTGCTTGATCAGCGTCTGCGAAATCGCGGTGACCTGGGCATTGGCGGTGCGGATGTCGACATTGGGCTGGAAGAAGATTTTGATGATGCCAAAGCCGTTATAGGAGTTGGCGGTGATGTGCTCGATGTCGTTGACGGTGGTGGTGAGCGCGCGCTGGAATGGCGTCGTGATACGGCCGGACATCTGGTCCGGCGGCAGCCCGGTGTACTGCCAGACGACGCCGATCACGGGGATGCGGATGTCCGGAAAGATATCGGTCGGCGTCCGCAGTGCCGCCAGCGGTCCAATGATGAGGAGCAGGAGCGCGAGCACGACAAACGTGTAGGGTCGGCTCAGGGCGATACGAACCAGAGCAATCATTCGTCGGGTAATTCCAGATCTGGGGACAGGGAACACGCCCCCGCGGGTTCCCCTGTTGATTTACCCGAACACCGCTGAAATGGCCAACGGCAGCGCGTCACAGGCAGTCACTTCCCTGCTATCGCACAGCGAAATCGCATTCCAGATATGCAGCGTCTGCGCCAGAGGATAGGCCGGCACGTCAAAACGGCGCCCGAGTGGCGCCGCTTTCAGAACTGGTGGTCTGATTGATTGGCTAGGCTGCGCGGACCGAGCCCAGGAACTTGCTGACCTCGAGCCTCAGCCGGTTCGAGATCGCGCGACAGCATCTGCGCGGCCGACAGCACCTGCGTGGAGGCCGAGCCGGTCTCGACAGCGCCGCGCTGGACTTCACCGACGTTGGACGAGACCTCCTGGGTGCCTTGGGCGGCCTGCTGCACGTTGCGGGCGATCTCCTGCGTCGCGGCGCCCTGCTGCTCTACAGCCGCGGCGATCGCCGACGAAATTTCGGAGAGGCGTGCAATGGTGCCGCTGATCCCGCTGATGGCGCTGACCGACTCCTGAGTTGCGGCCTGGATGCCGCCGATCTGCTGACCGATGTCACCGGTTGCCTTCGCGGTCTGCTCGGCCAGTGCCTTCACCTCGGATGCCACCACGGCGAAGCCGCGGCCGGCCTCGCCGGCTCGCGCCGCCTCGATCGTGGCATTCAGCGCCAGCAGGTTGGTCTGGCCGGCTATGGCGTTGATGAGCTCGACGACATCGCCGATCCGCGACGCCGCCCGCGACAGTTCGCCGACGCGCTCGGTGGTGGCCTGGGCCTGGCTGACCGCCTCGCCGGCGATCCTGGAGGAGTCCTGCACCTGCCGGCTGATCTCCCGGACCGACGACGACATCTCTTCGGCGGCAGATGCCACCGAATGAACGTTGGCGGAAGCTTCCTCGGAACCGCCCGCGACGACCGTCGCCAATTCCTGGGCCCGGCCAGCGGTCGAGGACAACGTGGAGGCCGAGGCCTCGAGCTCGGTCGCAGCCGACGATACGGTCTCGACGATCTCGCCGATCGCAGCCTCGAAGCCATCGGCGAGCTTCGTCATGTCGGTCTTGCGCTGCGCCTCGGCGCGGCGCTGTACCGCCTGCACCTCGTCACGGCTGAAGCGGATGATGGTCTGCACCGTCTGGAGGTTGCGCAGGGCCTCGCCGATCTCGTCGTCGCGGTCGATCACGATACGGTTGTCGAGCTTGTCCTGCACGAGATTGAGCATGGTGTCGTTGAGTTGCTGCATCGGCCCGCGGATCGCACGCATGGTTGCAACGCCGAAGAAGCCGCCGAGCGCTGCGCCGACGACGGCGAGCAGCACCAGAACCACGCTGGTCGAACCGCCGGTCGCGAGCGCACCGCCGATACCGAGTGCGAGCATGAACAACAGCTGCACAGCCATCATCGTGACGAGGCGCGCCTTCAGCGTGCGCGTGAAGATCGCGAAGCGGTCAAGCAGCGAACGGCGGCGGATGATGCCGGCGTCGATGCGATAGCCGTGCGGCTTCTTCTCGCGGATCGCGGCGTAGACCTCTTCGGCGAGCTTGCGCTGATCAGCCGGCAGCTTGGTGCGGATCGAGGTGAAGCCCGTGACCTGGCCGTTCTGACGGATCGGCGAGGCCGTCGCCAGCACCCAGTAATAGTCGCCGTTCTTGCGGCGATTCTTCACCGCACCAAGCCATGGCTTGCCGGCTTTAAGCGTGTCCCAAAGGTTCTGGAAGGCTTCCGGCGGCATGTCCGGATGACGGATCATGTTGTGCGGCTGCCCCATCAGCTCTTCGGAGGTGAAACCCGCCGCGGCAACGAAGTCCTCGTTGAAATAGGCAATCTTGCCCTTGAGATCCGTCCTGGAGACGATCAGCGTCTCGTCACTGACGGGATATTCGATTTCGGTGATCGGAAAATTCTTGCGCATCAAAGCCCCCCAAAATGAAACGCGATGCGGTCAATCCCATCCGGACTGCGCTGTTCAAAACGTCCTTAGCAATTCTGATCAAGCGAATTTAACTATCGATGAAATCCTCTTCCCGTACGACTACGGGTAATTATGCACGATACCACCCATAGGACATATCAAGCTGCCGGCGGCAGAAAGCGGGCGGCGCTTCCTGCGCCGCCCGTTGCCAGATCGTCGGATGTCGTCGACAGGTCGTATCGACAATTCTTGCGAAGCCTACGCCGCGCGAACGTTGGTCAGGAACTTGTCGACCTCGGTCTTCAGCCGGGTCGAGTCGTTCGAGAGCATCTGCGCCGCCGACAGCACCTGCGAGGAGGCCGTGCCGGTCTCGGTGGCACCGCGCTGCACGTCGGTGATGTTGGAGGAGACCTGCTGGGTGCCCTGGGCGGCCTGCTGCACGTTGCGGGAGATCTCCTGGGTCGCAGCGCCCTGCTCTTCCACCGCGGCCGCGATGGCCGAGGAGATTTCCGACAGGCGCTCGATGGTGGACGAGATCTCCTTGATGGCGCCGACCGAGTCGTTGGTCGCCGCCTGGATGCCCGAGATCTGCTGGCCGATCTCGCCGGTCGCTTTCGCCGTCTGCTCGGCGAGGGCCTTCACCTCGGAAGCAACCACCGCGAAGCCGCGGCCCGCTTCGCCAGCGCGCGCCGCCTCGATGGTGGCGTTCAGCGCCAGCAGATTGGTCTGGCCGGCGATGGTGTTGATCAGCTCGACGACGTCGCCGATGCGGGCGGCTGCCTTGGAGAGCTCGCTGACGCGCTCGGTGGTGGTCCGGGCCTGGCTGACGGCATCGCCTGCCATCCGCGCCGATTCCTGCACCTGACGGCTGATTTCGCCGACTGACGAAGCCATCTCCTCGGTGGCCGAGGCCACCGACTGCACGTTGGTCGAGGCTTCCTCCGAAGCGCCGGCAACCGTGGTCGCCAGCCGCTGCGAGCGGTCGGCGGTCGAAGTCAGCGTCGAGGCGGAGGACTCGAGCTGGGTCGAGGCCGACGATACCGTCTGGATGATTTCGCCGACCGCGCCTTCGAATTCGTTGGCGAGTCGAAGCATGTCGGCCTTGCGCTGTTCCGCGTTGCGACGTTCGACTTCAACCTGTTCAGCCTTCAACCGCTCGACCTCGATCGCGTTGGTCTTGAACACCTGGACTGCTCCGGCCATCTGGCCGATCTCGTCCTTGCGCTCGGTGCCCGATATGGCCACCGACGTATCGCCCTTGGCGAGGACGCCCATCTCGGTGGTAATGCGCTGGATCGGGCGAGTGACAACGACTGCGACGCCGAGAGCACCCAGCAGCGAAAGCAGTAGCGTGACAATGCCACCGATCGCCATCGCAAGCGTCGCATTGGCGGACGCGGCGTCGGAGGCCACGGCCCGGACCGTCAGCAGCGAACGCTCTTCCGCATCCATCTCCTGCACCACGGCACGCAGACCGTCCATGGACTTCTTGCCGGCACCGGATGCCTCGAGCTCACGCGCCTTCGCCTGCGTTGCGGGCTCCTTCATCAGCGCGATTTCGCGCTGTGCGACATTGGTCATCCAGTCGCTCGCGAGCGCCTTGACACGTTCGAGGCGTTTCTGCTGAGCCGCGTTGTCGGAGGTCAGGCTGCCGACCTTGGCCGTTGCCGCCTGAAACTGCTTTTGGCCTGCCTCGTAGGGAGCGAGAAAGCCGGTATCCGCCGACACAAGGTAGCCGCGCACGCCGGTTTCGGAATTGACCATGGCGCTGACGACCTCGGCCAGTTGCTCCAGCACCTGATAGGTATGAACCGTCATTTTCGCCGTCGAGTTCATCACGCTCAGCGAATTGTAGATCGCCCCTGTGCTGATGGCGACGACGAGACAGATCGCGGCGAACACCGCAGAAATTTTGGCAGAGACGCGAATATTATTGATCCAAGACATCTAATTCCCCAGAAGTGACCGGCACACCGATTGCACATCAATTTTAACAGCTTGCCCGGTCGCGGGCTGAATTCGGCTCCATCTTCATACAATCGGCGCATGATTGAATGGGTAACGACGCTCCGCACTACTACTGAGGTAACGGATGACAAGGCCCCGCATTTTTACCGGGATGTCGCAGACTGGCAGCGGGCAGGAGGGACATCGGAATCATATTCGTGCCGCAAAACGTAAAGAGCGGCGCCAACGGCGCCGCTCTTGTGCAAAGAGTCACTTGTAACTGAAATCAGGCCGCGCGAACGTTGGTCAGGAACTTGCTGACCTCAGTCTTCAGCCGGGTCGAGTCGTTCGACAGCATCTGCGCCGCCGACAGCACCTGCGAGGAGGCTGTGCCGGTCTCGGTCGCGCCGCGCTGCACGTCGGTGATGTTCGACGAAACCTGCTGGGTGCCCTGGGCCGCCTGCTGCACGTTGCGGGAGATTTCCTGGGTCGCGGCGCCCTGCTCTTCCACCGCAGCGGCAATGGCCGAGGAGATTTCCGACAGGCGCTCGATGGTGGAGGAGATCTCCTTGATGGCACCGACCGAGTCGTTGGTCGCCGCCTGGATGCCGGAGATCTGCTGGCCGATCTCGCCGGTCGCCTTTGCCGTCTGCTCGGCGAGGGCCTTCACCTCGGAAGCAACCACCGCGAAGCCGCGGCCGGCTTCGCCGGCACGCGCCGCCTCGATGGTGGCATTCAGCGCCAGCAGGTTGGTCTGGCCGGCGATGGTGTTGATCAGCTCGACGACGTCGCCGATGCGGGCGGCTGCCTTGGAGAGCTCGCTGACGCGCTCGGTGGTGGTCCGGGCCTGGCTGACGGCGTCGCCCGCCATCCGCGCCGATTCCTGCACCTGACGGCTGATCTCGCCGACTGACGAGGCCATCTCCTCGGTCGCCGAGGCCACCGACTGCACGTTGGTCGAGGCTTCCTCCGAAGCGCCGGCAACCGTGGTCGCCAGCCGCTGCGAGCGGTCGGCGGTCGAGGTCAGCGTCGAGGCGGAGGCCTCTAACTGGGTCGAGGCCGACGACACGGTCTGGACGATCTCGCCGATCATCGATTCGAATTCGCGGGTGATGTTGTCGACGCGGCGGCCGCGCTCGATCTTGGCTTCGGCATCCGCCGCGGCAGCCTCGTCCGCGGCCTTCTTGGCGACCAGCGCCTCCTTGAAGACCTGAAGCACGTCGGCCATCGCGCCGATCTCGGTCTTCTCGCCGCGATGCGGGACCTCTGCGGAGAGATCGCCGCGGCCCAGCGCCTGCATCGGCTCGATGATGGAGTTGATGCCGCGCGAGACGTCCTGGACGAGATAGAAACCGACGCCGAGGCCGGCAATGACCGCAGCACCGAGGATGATCGCGACCAGCATGAAGGCGTAGTAGAAGGTATCGGCGGCATCGACGGCGGCCTGATCGCCGCCCTTGGTGTTGAGTTCGATGTCCCTGGTCAGGACCTCATCCGCCGCAAGACCGATCTTGTTGACCGTCTTGGAGTTCAGCTCCTGCGCGTCGTGCGGGACCTTGCCGACCTCCTTGCGGGACAGCGCGAACACCTCTTGGGTGCCCTTCTTGTAGTCTTCCCAGAGCTTCGACCATTCGTCGTAAAGCTTCCGCTCCTCCGCTGACGAGATCATCGCCTCGTATTTCGCACGAGTCTTGGCGAGCGCATCGATCACGGTCGCCGCAGTCTTTTCCGTCGCGAGCTTGTCCTCGAGGGTCTCGGCGAGCATGTGCTGGCGGACCACGTTACGGTAGGTGATGACGCTGGCGCGCAGGTCGCCGATCGTGCGGACGCTGGGCATCCAGTTGGTGGAGATGTCGACGGTGCTGGCGTTGATCGTCCGCATCTTCATGACGGCGAGCAGGCCCATACCGGTCATGGCGACCAGCAGGAACGCCACGACACTGATGATCTTGGCGCGGATGGAGATGGTGGCGAGCATAATAATGGGTCTCTTTGCGTTGGCGCAGGCGCGCGACTCAAATCGGAATCAACCAAAAGGCGCGGCGCCGATATCCAACAACAAAGCGACTGAGCAGTTGTTAACTACGACTCCGTACGAGTACGGAACCTTAAAAAATGAAGGAGCGACTAAAAACGCCCCGCGCTCAGCGCATGAGCCCAAGCGCATCGGCGAAAAACTCAGGGCCGCCGAAGTTTCCGGACTTCAGCGCGAGCAGCATGTCGCCTGCTTCGGCACCGATGGCGCGCAGCACCGGGACACCGGCGGCGATCTCCGCACCGACCAGAAAGCCGGGAATCCCGAGGCGGTCGATGACCGCGCCGGAGGTCTCGCCGCCAGCGACAATCAGGCGCCGGACGCCTGATTTCACTAGGTTTTCCGCAATGTCCGCCATCGCCTGCTCGATCGCATGACCGGCCGCGTCGCGGCCGTGGCGCGCCTGCAGTGCGGCGACCTGATCCGGCGTCGAGCTCGACGCGATCAGCACCGGACCGTCAGCGAGTCGGGGCCTCGCCCAGGCCAGCGCGCGCTCCACTTCGCCCTTGTCCGTAAGAATACGGTCCGGATCAAGACGGAGCACCGGCATGACGGCTTCCGCCTTGGCAATCTGCTGCAACGTCGCCTGCGAGCAGCTTCCGGCGAGACACCCCGCCGCACCGCCGACGGCGGTGCCCTGCGCGCTGCTCGCCGAGGCCGACCTGACCTTGCCCGTCGCGACCAGCGCGCGCGCCAGGCCAAGGCCCATGCCGGAGGCGCCGACCGACAGCCGGTGCCGGGCCGCAACAAGACCGATGGTTTCGAGGTTGCGGTCGAACACCGCGTCGATGACGGCGGCGCCGATGCCATCGCCGGCGAGTTCAGCCAGCCGCGTGCGCACGGCTTCCGCGCCGCGCGTGACGGTCGCCAGATCGACCAGCCCCACCTGCGTCCTGCTCTGGCGCGCCAGCACCCGCACCAGGTTGGAATCGTGCATCGGGTTGAGCGGGTGGTCCTTCAGCGGACTCTCGTTCAGCGGCACGGCGCCGACGAAGAGATTGCCCTGATAGACGGTGCGGCCGGTCTCCGGGAAGGCCGGCGTCACCAGCACGACGGCCTCGCCGCAATCGGCGCGCAGGGCGTCCATGACCGGGCCGATGTTGCCGGCGTCGGTGGAATCGAAGGTCGAGCAGATCTTGAACAGCACATGGCCTGCGCCGCGGCCACGCAGCCATTTCTCCGCCGCGCGCGAGCGCACTACGGCAAGCCCCGCCTCGATCGAGCGGCTCTTCAGCGACACGACGACGGCGTCGACCTCGGGCAGCGCGAGATCGTCCGCCGGCACGCCGATGGTCTGCACCGTGCGCAAGCCCGCGCGCGTCAGCGTGTTGGCGAGATCGGAGGCGCCGGTGTAGTCGTCGGCGATGCAGCCCAATGCGAGCGTCACGGCTTCACTCCCGCGTAAGGCTTGAACCAGGCGAGGCCATCAATGGTCTTGCCGCGCGGATTGTATTCGCAGCCGACGAAGCCGGCATAGCCGAGCCGGTCGAGCTCGGCGAACAGGAACGGATAGTTCAGCTCCTCGCCGTCGGGCTCGTTTCGCGAGGGAATGCTGGCGATCTGGATGTGGCCGATGATCGGCATCATCTCGCGCAGGCGCATGGTGACGTCGCCATGGATGATCTGGCAGTGATAGATGTCGAACTGCAGCTTCAGGTTCGGAAGCCGCAGCTCCTGGATCAGATCGCGCGCGAAGCCGAAATCGTTGAGGAAGTAGCCAGGCACGTTGCGCGCATTGATCGGCTCGAGCACGATGTCGATGCCGTGCGGTGCGAAGAACTCGGCGGCCCACGCCACCGATTTGTAAAATGCCTCGATCGCGACGCGCTCGCCGCGATTGGCGATGCCGGCCATCAGATGCAGCCGCTTCACTCCGGTCGCCTTGGCATAAGGCAGCGCCGTCTCCAGGCTCGCCTTGAGGTCGGAGAACCGCGCCGGCAACGACGCAAAGCCTTTTTCGCCGGCATTCCAGTCGCCCGGCGGCAGGTTGAACAGCGCCTGCGTCAGGCCGTTGCGGCTCGAGCTCGCTCGCCGACCGCCTCCGCCGGATGCTCATAGGGAAAGAGGAATTCGACCGCGGTGAAGCCGGCCTTCGCAGCGGCGTCGAAGCGATCGAGGAACGGCACCTCGGTGAACATCATCGAGAGGTTGGCGGCAAAACGGGGCATGGGAATCCTCTTCTCTACTTGTCGCCAGGCAGCTTTACGCCGGTGACCTGCGCATACATCCGCGCCACCGAGGCATCGTCGTCGCGTCCCATGCCGGCAGCCGACGTCATCAGAAACATCTGAAGAGCCGCGGCGGAGACCGGCACCGGGAATCGGGCGCTGCGCGCCATATCCTGGATGATGCCGAGATCCTTGACGAAGATCTCGACTGCACTGCGCGGCGTGTAGTCGCCATCGAGCACATGCGGCATGCGGTTCTCGAACATCCAGGAATTGCCGGCAGACGCGGTGATCACCTCATAGACCTTGCGGATGTCGAGGCCCTGCTTGGCGGCGAACGCGATCGCTTCCGAGGCCGCGGCGATGTGCACGCCGGCGAGCAACTGGTTGATCATCTTGAAGGCCGCGCCCTGCCCTGCGGCATCGCCGAGCTCGTAGAGCTTTGCGGCCATGGCATCGAGCGCCGGCCGCGCCTTCGCAAAGGATGCGGGACTGCCGGAGGCAAGGATCGTCAGCTCGCCTTGCGCGGCGCGCTGAGCACCCCCGGAAATCGGCGCATCCAGATAGTGCCGGCCGGTGGCCTCCAATTGTTTCGCGAGGCGACGGGCCACATCCGGGTCCATGGTGGCTGAGGAGACGAAGACGCTGTCCTTGGGCATCGTCTCGGCGACACCGTCCTTGCCGAACAGGATCGCCTCGGTCTGCGCGGCATTGACGACCACGCTCACGACGATGTCGGCGCCCTTGGCCGCCTCAGCCGGCGTCTTGGCGCCCGTGCCGCCATCCGTCACGAAGCGCGCCACGGTATCGGCCGAAACATCGCATCCGGTGACGGCATGGCCGGCCCGCTTCAGCGAGGTCGCCATGCCGAACCCCATCGAGCCGAGCCCGATGACGGCGATGCGCTGATTTGGTGACGTGGAGGCGGCCATGCAATTGATCCTTGCGAACGTTTCCCGGGCGGCCGGCTTTTACGGCGGCTCTCGTCTCGAATAACACGGCTTGGCCGCGCTGCCAAAGCGTGAGACAAGCAGGCATGACGGCCATGAGCGAGACACGGCTTCGCGAGGATATCTGCCGCTTCGGACGCTCCCTGTTCGAGCGCGGGCTGACGCCCGGATCTTCTGGCAACATCAGCGTCAGGATGCACGACGGCGGATGGCTGGTCACCCCCACCAACGCCTCGCTCGGTTTCCTCGACCCGGCGCGGCTGTCGCGGCTGGATGGACGGGGGCGCCTGCTGTCGGGCGACGCACCGACCAAGGAAGTTCCACTGCACGCCGCGCTTTATGACACACGCGAAAGCGCACGCGCGATCGTGCATCTGCACTCGACCCATTCGGTTGCGGTCTCGATGCTGCCGGAGATCGACCCGCGCGCCGCACTGCCGCCGATGACGGCCTATTATCTGATGAAATGCGGCGCCACCGCGCTCGTGCCCTATTACCGCCCCGGCGATCCCGCGGTCGCCGATGCGATCAAGGGGCTGGCCGGGAAATATTCATCCGTGCTGCTCGCCAATCACGGACCGGTGGTCGCCGGCGACACGCTGGAGGCGGCGGTGTTTGCGACCGAGGAGCTGGAGGAAACGGCGAAGCTCTATCTGCTGCTGCGCGGGATGAACCCGCGACATCTGTCGCCGGAGCAGGTGAAGGATCTGGTGAAGGTGTTCGGGGTGACGCTGCCGGAGCATGGGCACGAACACTAAGCCCGCGCACCGCTGTCATTCCCCGCGAAGGCGGGGAATCCAGTACGCTGCGGCCTTTCCGTATCTCTCTGACGTCTCGGAGTACTGGATCGCCCGATCAAGTCGGGCGATGACACCGAGTGTGTTGCGCGAGCGTGCCCAACACTTCTCAGCTACAGCCCCAGATACGCCTTGCGCACATCCGGATTGCCCCTGATCTCGGCCGCCGGGCCCTGCATCAGCACGCGGCCGGTTTGCAGGATGTAGGCGCGGTCGGCGATTTCGAGGCACTCGGCCATGCGCTGCTCGACGATCAGCACGGTCATGCCGGCGTCGCGGATGCGCAGCACCGCCTGGAAGATCTCGTCGACCAGCTTCGGCATGATGCCTTGCGACGGCTCGTCCAGCATCAAGAGCCGCGGGCGCGTCATCAGCGCGCGGCCGATCGCCAGCATCTGCTGCTCGCCGCCGGAGAGCGTTTCGGCGCGCTGATCGAGACGCTCGGAGAGGCGCGGGAACAGCGTAAAGACGAGATCAAGCGGGCTCTCGCGATCCGCCTCACCGCGGTAGAGATAACTGCCGAGGCGAAGGTTGTCGCGCACCGACAGGCGTGGGAACAGACGGCGGTTCTCCGGCACATAGGCGATGCCGGTGGCGGTGATGTGATGCTGCGCCATGCCGTCGAGGCGCTTGCCGTCGAAGGTCACGGTGCCCGAACGCGGGCGCTCGGCGCCGGCGATGGATTTGAGCAGCGTCGACTTGCCCGCGCCGTTGGCGCCGGCCACGCAAACGATTTCGCCCTTCTGGACCTCGATCGAGACCGCGGAGATCGCGACCAGGCCCTGATAGGCGGTCGTGACTTCATGCACTGACAGCATGACGATCTCCCAGATATGCGCTGATCACCTTGGGATCGCGGACGACATCGGCGGGTTTACCCTCGACCAGCACCTTGCCGAGGTCGAGCACGATGGCGCGGTCGACCAGCGGCATCACGATCTCCATGACATGCTCGACCATCAGCACGGTAATGCCGGTATCGCGCACCTTGCGCACCAGCGCGACACCAGTCTGCGCTTCCGTCGGCGTGAGGCCGGTGAGGACTTCGTCGAGCAGCAACAGTTTCGGTTCGGTCGCAAGCGCACGCGCGACTTCGAGGCGACGCTTTTCGGCCGGCACCAGGTCGCTCGCCAGCACGTCGGCGCGCGCGGCAAGGCCGGTGAACTCCAGCACCTCATGCGCCTTGCGGCGTGCCACGCGCATGACCGTGTTGCGCACGAGGGCACCGACGATGACGTTGTCGATGACAGTCATGGTCTCGAAGCTCTTGACCACCTGGAAGGTACGACCGACGCCGCGCTGGCAGCGCTCCGCCGCGGGCAAGGCCGTAACATCCTCGCCGTCGAACCAGATCGAGCCTTGCGTCGGCGGCAACACGCCAGCGATCAGATTGAACAGCGTCGACTTGCCGGCGCCATTGGGGCCGATCAGGCCGACGATCTCGCCGCGGCCGACCGAGATCGAGACGTCGCTGTTGGCGACGAGGCCGCCGAACCGCTGCCAGACGCCGCGGGTTTCGAGGAGCGCTGTCATCGCGTGGCCCCCTTTGCTTTTGAACGGGAGAACAGGCTCACCAGACCCTGCGGCAAGGCCAGCGAGATCGCCACGATCAGTGCACCATACACGATGAGATCGACGCCGCGGCCGGAGCCGCCGATGTAGGAGCGCGTCAGCTCCGTCATCGGGATCAGGATGGCCGCGCCCAGAACGGGACCCCAGAGGGTGCCAATGCCGCCGAGCACGGCCGGCAGCGCCATCAGGAGCGAGAACTGGAAGCCCATGACACTCTCGGGATCAATATAGGCAAGGAATTGCGCATAGAACGCGCCACCGAGGGCAACGAGGAAGGCGGAGACGGCGGCCGCACCCATCTTGGAGTTGAACACGACCACGCCGAGGCTTTCGGCGGCTTCCGGATTGTCCTTCACTGCACGCCACCAGAAACCCCATTTGGAATCTTCCAGCCACCAGGTGACGAACCAGGCGAGGCAGCAGAGCACCAGCGCGAAATAGAAGTACGGCAGCTTGCTGCGCATGAACTGAAATTTCAGCCAGCTATCGCCGCGCACGGGAATGGTGATGCCCATCGCGGCTCCCGCCCACTCCCAGTTCTGGAACAGCAGCAGCCCGATCTCGGCGATGACGATCGTCGCGATCACGAAGTAATGACCGCGCAGGCGGAAGAAGGGATAGCCGAGCCCCATCGCGATCACGGCCGCAATCACGCCGCCGGCCAGCATGCCGAACCAGGGCAACACGCCGAACTTCGTGAACAAGAGCTCGGTGGTGTAGGCGCCGATGCCGAAATAGAGCGCGTGTCCCAGCGAGATCTGTCCGCAATAGCCGGACAGGATGTTCCAGCTCTGCGACAGCGCGGCATACATCAAGGTCAGGATCAGGATGTTCTGGACGTAGACGTCCTTGATGACCAGCGGCGCGAGCGCGGCGAGCCCGGCCAGCACCGCGGCGATGATGAGGTCGCGGCGGCGCCGCGCGGCAAAGGTCTTGTCCATCACATCTGTCCGAACAGGCCGCGCGGGCGAATGAAGACGACCAGCAGATAGACGGCGTAGATGCCGACCGATTTCAGCGAGGGCGGCAGCACCAGCGCGGTGGTGGCTTCGACGAGGCCGACGATGATGCCGCCGGCGAAGGCGCCGAACACGCTGCCGAAGCCGCCGAGTGCCACGGTGACATAGGCGATCAAGGCAAAGGACGCGCCGACGTCGGGATAGATATAGAAGAACACCGCCATGATCGCGCCGGCGAGGCCGACCAGCGCGGCGCCGAGGCCCCAGCCGAATGCGAACACGCGGTTCTTGTCGATGCCGACCAGCGCAACCGCACCGGGATCCTCGCGGGTCGCTTCCAGCGCGCGGCCGAAATCGGTGCGGTGGATGAAGAAATACAGACCGCCAAAAGCTGCGATCGAGACCGCTGCGCCGATCAGTTGCGGCTCCGGCAGGAAGATGCCGGCGATCGAGACCGTCTTGCCGCCAACCCAGGACTGCGGAATGCTGCGATAGTCCGGTGTGAAGAAGAACTGCGCGAGGCCGCGCATGAGGATGGCAAGGCCGAAGGTGGTGAAGATCTGCACCATGCCAGCATTGGCCTTGGCCCGCATGGCGAAGCGTACAACGAGGAGATAGACCACCGCTCCGAACACGAACATGGCCGCGGCCACCAATGGCGCCGACAACAGGGGGTCGATCGCGAAGAACGCGAACAGAAAGAAGGACAGGTACATTGCGATCATCAGGAACTCGCCATGGGCGAAGTTCGTGACGTCCATCAGGCCGAAGATCAGCGCGAGGCCGACGGCAATCAGTCCGTAGAGCAGGCCCATGAGCAGGCCGCTCGCGAGACTCTGGATAATGGCTTGGGCTGTCAACTCTGGTCCCCCGTTCGAAACGTCATCGTTTGCTCCGTCATTGCGAGCGAAGCGAAGCAATCCAGAATCTCACCATGGAGACGCCCTGGATTGCTTCGTCGCTTCGCTCCTCGCAATGACGAGGCTCGCGCGTCGATCTCGATTTACTCCCTGCTCCCGCAGCGCTTACTTCATCGGCCAGGTCGCTTCGGCGATCGCGGCCTGCGGCGGGAAGATGGTGACGAACTTGCCGCCGATATATTGCAGCAGCACCGGGTCGGCATCGTTGTTCTGGCCCATCTCGTCGAACTTGACGCGCTTCCAGGGCATGATGGTCTGTTCGCCCGGGATGTCGGTCGCGGCCAGCGCGTCGCGGATCTTCTCACCGTCGGCCGACTTGGCGCGGTTGATGGCGTCAGCGAGGATGATCAGACCCATGAACTGGCGCGATGTGAGGTCGTTGAAGTCCTTGCCCGAGCGCGCCTTGAACATCTCGTTGATCTTGCCGACCATCGGACGCTTCTGCGCGAGGTCGAGCGAGAAGGTGCCGCGCGAGATCACGCCTTCGAGCTTGTCGCCGACGGCGTCATAGAGCGCCTTCTCGGAGAAGCCTGCGTCTTGCGCCACGATCGCATTCGGCTTGTAACCGAGCTCGCCCATGGTCTTGACCAGCAGGATGCCGTCTGTGGTGTAGCTCGAGGGCATCAGCACGTCGGCATTCGCCGTCTTGAGCTGCTGCACCTCGGCCGAGAGCGAGGGCGAGTTGGCGCGGTACTTGATGTCGGTGACGATCTTGTAGCCGCGCTCGCCGGCGATCTTGGCCTGGGCGTTGCCGGAGTCCGTGCCGAAGATGGTGTCTTCGTGGAACAGCGACAGCGTCTCGATCTTGGTGCCCTTCTTCTTCATGGCGTCGAAGAAGTCGAACATCGCGGCCGAGTACATCTCGTCATGCGGCGAAGCGCGGAAGTAATATTTGAGTCCGCGGCGATGCAGGCTCGGCGAGGAGTTATCAGCCGAGACGAACGGGATCTGGTAGCGTTCGCAGATCTGGCTGACGGTGACGGCAACCGCACTCTGATAAGTTCCGATGATGGCGGAGACCTTCTCCTGCGTGATCAGACGCTCGGCTTCGGCGCGGCCCTTCTGCGGATCAGCCTGATGGTCGGCGAACACGAGGCGGATTTTGGCGCCGCCGAGACCCGGCAGGCCCTCGCCCTTCGCCAGCGGCAGGTCGAAATCGGTTTTCTTGTTGATGACTTCGAGCGCAGTCTCATAGGCCTTCTGCGCGTCGACACCCTGCTGGGCGCTGCCGCCGGAGAACGGATAGATGACGCCGATCACGACTTCCGTGGTCTGGGCGCGTGCAGCTAGCGGCACCAGCGCAGCCGTGGCTGTTGCACCAAGCAGCACGTCGCGGCGAGAGATCGTCATGGCAAAGTCCTCTGTTACTGAATTTCGGTTGATCGAATGAAGCGATTGACGGATGCGGTAAAGCCCGAAGAAGCAGCAGAAGCTGCCTACTAAATCACGGCCATGGTCTTGTTCTTCAGATCCGTCACCAGCATGAGGCCGGGCGAATGCGTGATCGCGAACGGCAATTTGGCGGCATTGATGACCGATTGCGGTGTCACTCCGCAGGCCCAGAATACCGGGATCTCGTCATCGGCGATGGTGACGGGATCACCGTAATCGGGCTTGGCGATATCCTTGATGCCGATCAGGTGCGGATGGCCGAGATGCACGGGCGCGCCGTGCACGGCGGGATAGCGCGATGTGATCTGCACCGCACGGATCGCATCGGCCGGCTTGAACGGACGCATCGACACCACCATGGGGCCGGCGAACGGACCTGCCTCGCCGCAGGCGATGTTGGTGCGATACATCGGCACCCGCACGTTCTGCTCGATATGGCGGATCGGCATGCCCTCGTCGAGCAGCGCCTCCTCGAACGAGAACGAGCAGCCGAGCACGAAGGTGACGAGGTCGTCGCGCCAGTATTTGTTGACGTCGGTCGGCTCCTCGACCACCTCGCCGTCGCGCCAGACGCGGTAGCGCGGCACGTCGGTACGGATGTCCAGATCGGCGCCAAGCGCCGGGATGTGCGGGCTGCCGACGTCGGACATGCCGATGATCGGGCACGGCTTGGGATTGAGCTGACAGAAGCGGTGAAAGGCGCTGGCATATTCCGCGGGCAGGATCGCCAGATTGCCCTGGACGAAGCCGGGAGCGACACCGGCCGTGGAACCAACCTGGCCGCCGCGATAGGCGAGCCGGGCCTGGCGGCTCGGGAGGGTGTCGGGTGTTTCAGTTTGCTGCGTTGCCACCAAAACAGTCATTTGATCGACCTGCCTATAAACTCGACAAAGACAGCCAACACCAAGCGTGCTATAAAGTCTAATCTTCCTTTCTAATGGATATCGATAAATCTAATTTATCGGTCGGGAAAAATCCCTCCAATGCTGGACTTCAGGTCGATCGAGACATTCCTCTGGGTTGTGAAGCTCGGCAGCTTTCGCGGCGCTGCAGCACGGCTCAACACCACTCAGCCGGCGATTTCCCAGCGCATCGCCCAGCTCGAACGCGAGATGGGCGTCAAGCTTCTCAACCGCGACCATCGCGTGGCCTCGCCGACGCCGAGCGGCCGGCAGATGATGGTCTATGCGGAGAAGCTGATCGGCCTGCGCGCCCAGATGATGGCCGAGGTCGGCGACCGCTCCGCAATGCGCGGCGTGATGCGACTCGGCGTCGCCGAGACAATCGTGCACACTTGGCTGCCGCGGCTGGTGAAGAGCATGAACGAGGTCTACCCGAACCTGTCGCTGGAGATCGAGGTCGACATCACGCCCAACCTCACCGCACGCCTGCTTGCGCAGGAGATCGAGCTGGCTTTCGTGGTCGGACCGCTGTCGGCCTCCGGCGTGCACAACCGCGTGCTCGCCGATTATCCGATCGGCTTTCTCGCAAGCCCCTCGCTCGGGCTCGGCAAGGGCCGGGTCACGCCGGCGGAGCTCGCGCGGTTTCCGATCATCACCTTTCCGCGCAAGACCAAGCCCTATGAGGTCGTGCGCGAGGTGTTCGACCGGCCGGAGCTGCCACCGATCCGTCTACACGCCTCGGCGTCGCTCGCCACCGTCATCCACATGGCCGTCGAAGGGCTCGGCATCGCCGTGATCCCCGACGCCATCGTCGAGAACGAGCTCGCCGACGGGCGGCTGCAACTGCTCGACACGGATCTCGCAATCGCACCGCTGACATTCACCGCAAGCTGGCTCGCCTCGCCCGACGTCGTTGCGGTAGAGCGGGTCGCCGAACTCGCACGGCAGATTGCGCAGAGCAGCCTCGCGGTTGACGAGCCCGCGCTGGCGCGTCATTGAAAAAGGCGCCGGATAATCGAGAGACCGACCGCATGAGCCGAGCCGCCACCAACCTGCAAATCGATTCCGCCCGCCTCTGGGGCTCCATCCACGAGACCGCGCAGTTCGGCGGGACGGCCAAGGGCGGCGTGCGGCGGCTGACGCTGAGCAGCGAAGACAAGCAGGTGCGCGACTGGTTCCGCAAGGCCTGTGAGGACGCCGGGCTCGAAGTGCATGTCGACGCGCTCGGCTCGCAGTTCGGCCTGCGCAAGGGCCGCGACATGTCGAAGCTGCCCGTCGGCATCGGCTCGCATCTCGACACGCAGCCGACCGGCGGCAAGTATGACGGCATCCTGGGAACGCTCGGCGCGCTGGAAGTGATCCGCACGCTCAACGATGCCGGCATCGAGACCGACGCGCCGATCTGCATCGTCAACTGGACCAACGAGGAAGGCTCGCGCTTCGCGCCGGCCATGATGGCATCCGCGGCTTACGTCGGCGACTTCACCACCGACGATATACTTTCGCGCAAGGACGTCGAGGGCACGACCGTCGGCCAGGCGCTCGACAGCATCGGCTATCGTGGCGAGAAGCCGGTCGGCTTCCAGAAGCTCGGCTGCTTCGTCGAGCTGCACATCGAGCAAGGCCCGATCCTGGAGGCCGAAGGCAAGACCATCGGCGTGGTCGATTCCGGACAGGGTGTGCTCTGGTACGACGGCAAGATTTCCGGCTTCGAGAGCCACGCGGGTTCGACCCCGATGCCGCTGCGGCGCGATGCGCTGGCAACCCTGTCGGAGATCGTGCTGGCGATGGAAGCCATCGCCAGCAAGCACGGACCCAAGGCGGTCGGCACCATCGGCGAGGCGGTGATCGCAAACCCCTCGCGCAACGTCATTCCCGGCGAGATCGCCTTCACCATGGATTGCCGCAGCGCGGATGGCGCCATCATGGATGCGCTCGATCGTGATCTTCGTGCGGCAATCGCCGAGATCGCCGCGCGCCGCAAGGTCGAGGTGAAGATCGATCTGGTCTGGCGCAAGCCGCCGACGCATTTCGATCCCAAGCTGATCGCGGCGGTCGAGAACGCGGCGAAGACGCTGGGCTATTCCTCTCGCCGCATCACCTCCGGCGCCGGCCACGACGCCTGCAATCTCAACACGATCATGCCGGCGGCGATGGTGTTCGTGCCCTGCAAGGACGGCATCAGCCACAACGAGCTGGAAGACGCCACGCAGCCCGACTGTGCCGCGGGCACCAACGTCCTCATGCACACCGTGCTGGCAATCGCCGGCGTGGCATCCTGACCGGAGAGAGCCATGCGCGGAGTTTTCGTCGACGCCAACGAAGCCCTCGCCGTGATCATGGAGCGGCTGGAGATATCAGGCGATCCCAAGGTGCGGATCCACCGGGATCCCGACATCAAGCCCGAGCAATATCCCGAGATCCTGGGCGGTGCCGAGATTGCGATCGTCGACCACACCGCGCTGCCGACCGAGGTTGCGAAGACATGCACGGGCCTCAAGCACGTCGTGTTCCTCGGCACTGGCGCGCGCAGCTACATGAACCCGGAGGAGCTCGCCGAGCTCGGCATCTCCGTGCATCTGATCAAGGGCTATGGCGACACGGCCGTCGCGGAATCCGCGATCGCGCTGATGTGGGCCTCGGCCCGCGTCATCGCGATGATGGACCGCGAGATGCGCGCCGGCAACTGGCTGCGCGAGGACGGCATGCAGCTCACCGGCAAGACGCTCGGCCTGATCGGCTTCGGGGGCATCGCCGCTGAAGTTGCGCGGATCGCGTCCGGCAGCGGCATGAAGGTGATCGCCTGGAACCGTTCGCCGAAGAGCCATCCGGGCGTCACGTTCACCGATCTCGATACGGTACTTGCGACGAGCGACGTCGTGTCGCTGCATCTGCTGCTCAACGACGAGACGCGCGGCATGATCACGCGCGAGAAGATCTTTGCGATGAAACCGGGCGTCATCCTCATCAACACGGCGCGTGCCGCAGTGGTCGACGAGCAGGCGATGATCGACGCGCTGAAGTCGGGCCACATCCGCCATGCCGGGCTCGACGTCTTCAACACCGAGCCCCTGCCCGGCGATCATCCGCTGACGAAGCTGCCGAACGTGACGCTGTCGGCGCATTCCGCCTTCCGCACGCCGGAAGCCAGCGAGAACCTCATTCATGCGGCGTGGGAGCATTGCCGCCGGATTGTGAAAGGATAAGAGCAAAAAAATGGCTGACTATCGCACCATCAAGGCTGAGCCGCTCACCAACGCCATCCGCGCCATCGTCAAGGCCGGCGGCTCCTCGGACCGCGAAGCCGAACTCGTCTCCACCAATCTGGTGGAAGCGAACCTCAAGGGGCACGACTCGCACGGCGTCGGCATGATGCCGCGCTATGTCCAGAGCGTCGTCAACGGCGGCCTCGCCGTGAACGCGCACGTCAAGACTGTGCTCGACACCGGTCCGCTTCTCACGCTCGACGGCCTCACCGGCTACGGCCAGGTGATCGGTCATGAGGCGATGGAGTTGGCGGCAGAGCGCGCCAAGCGCAACGGCGTGTGCCTCGTCGGCCTCTCCAATTCGCACCACATCGGTCGCATCGGCCACTGGGCCGAGCAGTGCATCGACCACGGGCTGGTCTCGATCCACTTCGTCAACGTGATCTCGCGCCCGATCGTGGCGCCCTGGGGCGGCAGCGATGCGCGCCACGGCACCAACCCGTTCTGTGTCGGCATCCCGCGCAAGGGCAAGGACCCCATCGTGCTCGACTTCGCCACCAGCAGGATCGCGCAGGGCAAGACCCGCGTCGCCCACAACAAGGGCGTCGAACTCGAGCCCGGCACCATCATCGACAACGAAGGCAAACCCACGGTCAATCCGCGCTACACGGTGATCCCGCCGCACGGCGCCATCCTGCCTTTCGGCGAGCACAAGGGCTCGGGACTGGCGCTGGTGTGCGAAATCCTCGGCGGCGCGCTCTCCGGCGGGCAGGCGGTCAAGGGCCCATCCGACGGCAAGCACAACGTCCTCAACGGCATGCTCTCGATCGTCATCGACCCGGACAAGCTCGGCACCGGTGAAAACCTGGCGCGCGAGGTCGAAGGCTTCGTTGCCTGGCACACCGGCTCGCCGCCCGCCGCCGGCGTCGACAGGGTCAAGATCGCCGGCGAGCCCGAGCGCGAGACCAAGAAGAGGCGCCTGGCCGAAGGCATTCCGGTCGACCCGACCACCTGGCAGGAAATTCTGGAGGCCGGGAAGAAGTTCGGGCTGGATCAGGCTGCGATCGAGAAGATCGCGGGGTAGGCAGCCACTCTCTGCGTCGCCCCGGCGTAAGGCCGGGACGACCATTGGTTAGCAGCTCAGCTTAGTCCACCATGTCCGCAACCGCCTTGCCGCAAGCGGTCGTGTCGGCGTTACCGCCGAGATCCTTGGTGCGAAGCGTGCGCTCTGCCAGCGTGCGCTCGATCGCGTCGACGATCGATCTGCCGGCGACCTTCTCGCCGAGATGTTCGAGCATCATCGCGCCCGACCAGATCGCACCGATCGGGTTGGCGATCCCCTGCCCAGCGATATCGGGCGCCGAACCGTGCACCGGCTCGAACACCGAGGGGAAATCGCCTTCGGGGTTGATGTTGCCTGACGGCGCAATGCCGATGGTGCCGGTGCAGGCCGGGCCGAGATCGGAGAGGATGTCGCCGAACAGGTTCGAGCCGACCACGACGTCGAACCAGTCCGGATGCAGCACGAAGTTCGCAGTCAGAATGTCGATGTGGTACTTGTCCCACTTCACGCCCGGGAATTTCTTGGCCATCGCCTCCACGCGCTCGTCCCAATAGGGCATGGTGATGGAGATGCCGTTCGACTTGGTCGCCGAGGTCAGGTGCTTCTTCGGCCGCGACTGCGCGAGATCGAAGGCAAACTTCAGGATGCGGTCGACGCCGACGCGGGTCATCACCGTCTGCTGCGTCACAAACTCGCGATCAGTATCCGGGAACATGCGGCCGCCGACGGAGGAGTATTCACCTTCGGTGTTCTCACGCACCACCCAGAAGTCGATGTCACCGGGCTTGCGGTTGGCCAGAGGGCAAGGCACGCCGGGCATCAGCCGCACCGGGCGCAAATTCACGTACTGATCGAACTCGCGGCGGAATTTGATCAACGAGCCCCAGAGCGAGATGTGATCCGGGATTTTCGCCGGCCAGCCGACCGCGCCGAAATAGATCGCATCGTGCTTGCCGATCTGGTCCTTCCAGTCGTCCGGCATCATCTGGCCGTGCTTCTCGTAATAGTCCCAGGACGAGAAGTCGAAATGGTCGAAATGCAGGGACACCCCATGCTTCTTGGCCGCCGCCTCCAAAACGCGCAGGCCTTCCGGCATCACTTCCTTGCCGATGCCGTCGCCGGGAATGACTGCGATCCGGTATTGTTTCTTGCTCATCGAGAACGTCCCTGGTTGGTCGGCAGCCGCCGCCTTTTTGACCGCAATGCAATGGACCAAAGTCGCCGACGGTGCAACGCTGCACTGCAATGTTGACCGTGGCGCGGCCGAGCGCCTACTGATTTCATCCTGTTCCCACCAAGCGAGTACCCCTCATGGATCTGCATCTGCGTGGCAAGCGCGTCCTGATCACGGGTGCGTCCAAAGGCATTGGCGCAGCCGCCGCCGAGGCTTTCGCCGAGGAAGGCGCTCATCTCCTGCTTGCCGCTCGCAGCGGCGACGCGCTCAAGGCCCTGGCCGACAGCTTGCGCTCGGCACACCAGATCGATGCCGCGACGAGTGTCGTGGACTTGCGCAAGCCTGAGGACGTGACCCGGCTCGCCAAGGAGGCCGCCGACATCGACGTGCTCGTCAACAACGCCGGCGACATCCCCGGCGGCTCCATCGACAAGATCGACGAGGAGGCCTGGCGGCACGCTTGGGAATTGAAGGTGTTCGGCTATATCAACCTCACACGGCACATCTACGCGCAGATGAAGGCCAAGGGCGGCGGCGTGATCGTCAACGACATCGGGGCAGCCGGCGAGAAATTCGACGCCAACTACATCTGCGGCAGCGCCGGCAATGCCGCGCTGATGGCCTTCACCCGCGCCCTCGGCGGCAAGAGCCTTGCCGACAACATTCGCGTGGTCGGCATCAATCCCGGCCCTGTCGGTACCGACCGCCACGTCACCCTGCTCAAGACGCGGGCAAAACACCAGTTCGGCGACGAGAGCCGCTACAAGGAATTCCAGAAGAGCCTGCCGCTCGGCCGCCCCGCGCATGCGCGCGAGATCGGCGACCTGATGGCATTCCTGGCGTCGGATCGCGCCGGGTACACGTCCGGGGTCATCTACACGGTCGATGGCGGCATCAGCGCAGGCTGGGGTTAACTCGCCGCGCTGATTTGACCACACCACGCGCCACACATACCGGCATTTTGCAAGAGTAGGAGTAAGATCGTTGTCTCAAGACCTGATCCGCGAAACGGCCTGCACCGTCGTCGACAAGCTGCGCTCCGGCGACGTCTCGCCGCTCGAGCTCCTGGATGCGCTGGAGAAGCGCATCGGTGAGGTCGACGGCAAGGTCAATGCGCTGCCGACGCTGTGCTTCGATCGCGCGCGGGATAGCGCCAAGGCATTGATGCAAAAGCCGGCCGGCGCGCGCGGGCTGCTCGCGGGCCTGCCGGTGCCGATCAAGGACCTGACCGACGTTGCGGGCGTGCTGACCACGCAGGGCTCGCCGATCTTCAAGGACAGCATCGCTGCGACCTCCGACATCGTGGTCGAGAACCTCGAGGCCAACGGCGCGGTCGTCTACGCAAAATCCAACACGCCGGAATTTGGCGCCGGCGCCAACACTTTCAACGAAGTGTTCGGCGCGACGCTCAATCCTTGGGACACTTCCAAATCAGCGGCGGGCTCCTCCGGTGGCGCGGCGGTCGCGCTGGCCACCGGCATGGCCTGGCTCGCGCAGGGTTCGGACATGGGCGGCAGCTTGCGCAGCCCGGCGGCCTTCTGCGGCATCGCCGGCATGCGGCCGAGCATCGGCCGCGTCGCACATACGCCGAAAGCGGCCGTCGACCGCAATCTCGGCGTCCTCGGCCCGATGGCGCGCAACGTCGAAGATCTCGCACTGCTGCTGGATGCCATGAGCGGCGACTACGCGGCCGATCCGCTGTCGCTGCCGGCGCCAGCGACCTCGTTCCTGTCGGCGGCACGAACGGCGAAGAAGCCCAAGCGCATCGCCTATTCGCCGGATCTCGGCATCACGCCTGTTGATCCCGAGGTGAAGGCGATCACGCGCAAGGCCGCCGAACGCTTCGCGGAGGCCGGCGCCATCGTCGAGGAGGCACATCCGGACTGGCGCGAGGCGCATGAATGCTTCCACGTGCTGCGCGCCTTCGATTTCGCGATGACCAAGGCGAATCTGCTGCGCACCAAGCGCGATCTGCTCAAGCCCGAGGTGATCTGGAATATCGAAGAGGGCCTCAAGCTCACGGTCGAGCAACTCACGCGCGCCGAAGCCCAGCGCGTCGACATGACCGCGCGCGCGGTCGAGTTCTTCAAGACCTACGATCTGTTGCTGGTGCCGACGACGATCGTGCCGCCCTTCCCGATCGAGCACCGCTACGTCGCCGAATGCGCCGGCAAGCGGTTCGACAATTACGTCGAGTGGCTCGGCATCGTCTACGCCATTACCCTTGCCTGTTGCCCCGCGCTGTCGCTGCCCTGCGGTTTCACCGCCTCGGGCCTGCCGGTCGGCATGCAGGTGGTCGGCGCGCCCCGCGCGGACGCGCAGGTCATAGCCGGCGCGAAGGTGCTGGAGGACATTCTAGGCGTGCGCGGGACAACGCCGATCGATCCGCGGGTGAAGAAGTAAGGAGAGCTGCTCGCCCTACGCACACTACGCTGCCTCTCCCCGCACGCGGGGAGAGGCAAAGAAATTCACCTGCCGCTCGTCGCTTCCAGGCTCCGGCTGTAGCGCGACATCGCAAAGCAAAAGACGAAGTAGATCGCGGCAACGAAGATGTAGACCTCGACCGAGAATTGCTGCCAAGCGGGATCGATGATCGCGGTCTTGGCCGTCGTCAGCAGATCGAAGATGCCGATGATCAGCACGAGGCTGGTGTCCTTGAAAAAGGCGATGAAGGTGTTGACCAGCGGCGGGATGACGTGGCGGATGGCCTGCGGCAGGACGATCAGCCGGTGCTTGCGCCAATAGGACAACCCCAACGCATCGGCGGCCTCATATTGCCCGCGGGGCACGGCCTGCAGCCCGCCGCGGATGACTTCCGCCAGATAGGCCCCCGCGAACAGGATGATCGCGACCTGCGCACGCAAGAGCTTGTCGATGTTGAAGCCGTTGGGCATGAACAGCGGAAACATCACGCTCGCCATGAACAACAGGCTCACCAGCGGCACACCGCGGATCAGTTCGACATAGAGCACGCTGACGGAACGGATCGCCGGCAGTTTCGAGCGACGGCCAAGCGCAACGAGGATGCCGAGCGGGAAACCGAATGCCAATCCTGACGTCGCCAGCATCAGCGTCACCGGTAATCCGCCCCAGCGGTCCTGCGAGACGAAGCTCAGGTCGAACACGCCGCCCCACATCAGCACGCTGATCAGCGCCAGGGCGCCGATCCAGAGATAGGCCAGTTCGCGCCGCCACAGGGCGCGTCGGGTCGAGAGATAGAACAGCGCGATGAAAACCAGCACCGACAGCGCCGGACGCCACTGCTCGTCGAACGGATAAGTGCCGAACAGGATGAAGCGATATTTCTCGGGAATGATCGCCCAGCAGGCGCCGACGCCGCGCACCGCCTTGCAGGCACTGGAATCGTTGGCCGGCGTCAACCAGACCGCGTTGGCAATACCCCACTGCACGAAACTGAAGATGCCTTTCCCAAGCACCGCCAGCAGCACCACCGAGAGGATGCCGTTCGGGATCGACGAGAACAAATTGGTGCGGAGCCAACGCAGCACCGGGTTGCCGATCTGGGGACGGCGGGCCGCACGCGGTGCGTCCGGAATGTCGGTGATCCCAGTCATGATCAGCGCTCCACCAGCGCGATGCGCGAATTGTACCAGTTCATGAAGAAGCTGATCGAGAGGCTGATGGTCAGGAATACCGCCATGATGAGTGCGATCGCCTCGATGGCCTGACCGGTCTGGTTCAGCGTGGTGTTGGCGATCGAGACCACGTCCTGGTAGCCGATCGCGACAGCGAGCGAGGAGTTCTTGGTCAGGTTGAGATACTGGCTCGTCATAGGCGGCACGATGACACGCAAGGCCTGCGGCAGGATGATCTGCCGCAGCATGAAGCTGCGGCGCAGGCCGAGCGCTTTGGCCGCGTCCCATTGCCCGCGCGGCACCGACTGAATACCGCTGCGCACGATCTCGGCGATGAAGGCCGATGTGTAGGTGACGAGCGCGATCACCAGCGCGAAATATTCCGGCGCGAGTGTCAGCCCGCCGACGAAGTTGAAGCCGCGCAACGCAGGCCACTCGATCGTCCAGGACACACCGAGCAGCACGGACACCAGCACCGGCAGTGCAACGATCAGGCCGACCGCAAACGGCCAGGCCGGCCGCGGCTTGCCGTCACTTATCTGCTGCGCGATCTGCCAGCGCCGGATGAGATAGAACACGGCAAGCCCGAGCACCGCCGTTCCAATCACACAGAGCTGCGGCGAGCCGACCGGGATCGCGGGCAGGATCAGGCCGCGATTTGACAGGAATACGCCCTCGACCGGTCGCCACGCCGCACGCGCGGCCGGTAGTGCCTGCATCAGCACGTACCAGAACAGGAGCTGGAGCAGCAGCGGGATGTCGCGCAGTGTTTCGACATAGACCGCGGCAAGTCGCGACAGCAGCCAATTGGCCGACAGCCGCGAGATGCCGATCAGCGTGCCGAGAATGCTCGCGAGCACGATGCCGATCACGGCGACGCGCAAAGTATTGGCGATGCCGACGACGAAGGCCCAAAGATAGCTGTCCCTCGGATTGTACGCGAGCAGGCTGTCGGCGATCGGCATGCCGGCCTCACGGCCGAGGAACGCAAAGCCGGTCGTGATGCGGCGCGCCGAGAGGTTGGTGACGGTGTTGGACCAGAGGAATGCGATGACCGCGACTGCGATCCCGACCACCAGCACCTGCCAGAAAAGGCCCATCAACGCGTTCGGCCCGAGCGCAGCGAAGAGGCGACGGCGCGGCGGCGGCCTCGGATCATCTGATCTCACAGCACAAAAATCCTTCTTGAAAACAGCGATTTCCGGCGGCGCACGTCAACTGTTGCACCAAATATTATTCCATGCAACAAATGTTTCATGGCTGAACCTGCGAAATCCTCCCCGTTGAGCGAACTGCGCATTGCTCTGCCGTCGCTCCCGCTGCGCTTGCAGGAGGTCGGCCGCTTCGTTGCCGCCAACGATTACGATGCCACCACCCGTTCGATGCGCGATCTCGCCGCCGTTGCCGGCGCCGACCCGGCTGCATTCACGCGCCTCGCGAAAGCGATCGGCTATTCCGGCTGGGACGAATTGCGCGCCGCGCTGACCGAGGCGCGGCGGCCGTCGCAGATCTCCCCGTTCTCCGGCCGCACCAAGGGCCGCCGCAACGGGCCGCACGCCGATGTCGCACTCGTCACCGACAAGCTCGCGGCCGAAGCCGCCGGGCTTCCGCGCATCCCGGCCCAACCGATCGTGGAGGCTGCCCGCGCGTTGCACGATGCCAAACGGATCTGGATCACCGGCTATCGAAGCTGCCGCAGCGTCGCGGAGCTGCTGAACTACGAACTGCGGCTTTTCCGTCCCGAACAGGTGCAGCTCGTCGGCGCGTCCGGCCCTGACGATCTTGATCTCGGCGCTTTCAGGCCCGGCGAAGCCGTCATCGTCATCGGCTTCGTGCCCTACACGCATGCGAGCGTCCGCGCGGCACAAGCCGCCTATCGGGCCGGCGCGACGCTGATCGCAATCGCCGACAGCCTCTCGGCGCCGATGGCCGAAGGCGCCGACCACGTGCTGCTGTTCGAAGCAGCCTCCTCCCCGGCTTCTTCCCCAGCCTCACCGGCGCCATCGCGATCGCGCAATCGCTGGCCGCTGTGACGTTCTCGCTCGGCGGCACAGCCGCAAAGAAGCGCCTGGAGAATACCGAGGCGCGGCTCGCTGCAGCCTCCACCTACGTCTCAGAGAAAGGTTGACCCATGAGCACTCGCACCAGCCGCGTGCTGCACCGCTCCCTGCGCGAAACGCCGCCCAAGGCGATCGGCGGCGAAGGAATCTATCTCTTCGCCGAGGACGGCCGGCGTGTGATCGACGCCTCAGGCGGCGCGGCGGTCTCCTGCCTCGGCCACCAGCATCCGCGCGTGATCGCGGCGATGGCGAAGCAGGCCTCGACGCTGGCCTATGCGCACACCGCCTTCTTCTCGTCCGAGCCGGCCGAGGCACTGGCCGAAACGCTGGTCGGCCATGAGCCCGGCGGTCTCGCTTACGCCTATTTCGTCAGTGGCGGATCGGAAGCGATCGAGGCCAGCATCAAGCTCGCGCGGCAATATTTCATCGAGCGCGGCGAACCGCAGCGGCAGCATTTCATCGCGCGGCGGCAAAGCTATCACGGCAACACGCTCGGCGCGCTCGCCGCCGGCGGCAATGCCTGGCGCCGCGCGCCCTATGCGCCGCTGCTCTCGGACGCCTTCAGTCACGTGACGCCGGCCTTTGCCTACCACGAGAAGCACGAGGGCGAGTCGGACGCGCAGTTCGTGGCGCGGCTCGCGGCCGAGCTCGAAGCCGAATTTCAGCGCCTTGGCCCGGACACCGTCGCAGCGCTACTCGCCGAGCCCGTGGTCGGCGCGACCGCCGGCGCCGTGACCGCTCCGGACGGTTACTTCAAGGCGATGCGCGAGATCTGCGACCGTCATGGAGCGCTGCTCATTCTCGACGAGGTCATGTGCGGCATGGGCCGCACCGGCACCACGCATGCCTGGGAGCAGGAAGGCGTTGCCCCTGATATCCAGGCGATCGCAAAAGGGCTTGGCGGCGGCTATCAGCCGATTGGCGCGATGCTCGCGAGCGGCAGGATCATCGACGCGATCCGCGCCGGTTCGGGTGCCTTCCAGCACGGCCATACCTATCTCGCGCATCCTCTCGCCTGCGCGGCCGCGCTCGCGGTGCAGGATGTGATCCGTGAGGACGGCCTGCTCGATCGGGTCAAGGAGCGCGGCAGGCAGCTCGAGCAGCGGCTGACCGAGCGCTTCGGCAACCACCGCCACATCGGCGATATCAGGGGGCGCGGGCTGTTCTGGGCGATCGAGCTCGTCGCCGATCGCGCCAGTCGCACCTCGTTCGATCCGGCGCTCAAGCTGAACCAGAAGATCAAGGCGGAGGCATTCGCCAACGGGCTCGGCTGTTATCCCGGCGGCGGCACCGTGGATGGCGTGCGCGGCGACCACGTCTTGCTGGCGCCGCCCTATATCGTCTCCACGGAGGAGATCGACCTGATCGTCGACAAGCTCGGCACGGCCGTCGACAATGTATTGCGTAGTGTCAATCACTGAGGGGAGTATCACGATGAGGAAAGTGGTTATCGCGGCAGGCGTGTTCGCCGCATCGACGGTTGCAGCGTCGGCGGCGACGCTCGACACGGTCAAGAGCCGCGGCACGCTGGTGTGCGGCGTGAGCGCCGGCTTTGCCGGTTTCTCGGCACCGGACTCGCAAGGCAATTACAAGGGACTCGACGTCGATTATTGCCGCGCACTTGCGGCCGGAGTGCTCGGCGATGCGACGAAGGTAAAGTACGTCTCGCTGACCGCGCAGAACCGCTTCACCGCGCTGCAATCCGGCGAGATCGACGTGCTCTACCGCAACTCGACACAGACCTATCTGCGCGGTGTCACGCTGGGCCTGCGGCAGGGCCCGGTCAACTTCTACGATGGCCAGGGCTTTGTCGTGAAGAAGGACCTTGGCGTGAAGGAGATCAAGGATCTCAAGGGCGCCACCGTCTGCGTCGCGCAGGGCACCACACATGAAGTCACGCTCGGCGATTACGGCCGCGCCAATGGCATCGACTGGAAGCCGCTGGTGTTCGACCGCATCGACACCATGTACCAGACCTTCTTCGGCGGCCGCTGCGATGCCATGACCCAGGACGCCTCCGCGCTCGCAGGTGCGGTGACGACTGCGGCGCCGAACGCGGCCGACTATGTCGTGCTGCCGCAGACCATCAGCAAGGAACCGCTCGGACCCTTCACTCGCAACGGTGACGAAGTCTGGAGCGATATCATCACCTGGCTACATTACGGCCTGATCGAAGCCGAAGAGCTCGGCGTCACTCAAGCCAATGTCGACGAGATGGCGAAGTCGCAGACGCCGGCGATCCAGCGGCTGTTAGGGGCCTCCGGCGATCTCGGCTCGCGGCTCGGGCTGGACAACAAATGGCTGGTGACGGCGATCAAGGCAGGCGGCAATTATGGCGAGATCTTCGAACGCAATGTCGGCAAGGCAAGCCCGCTCAAGCTCGAGCGCGGCCTCAACGGGCTCTGGAGCAAGGGCGGCTTGATGTACGCGGTGCCGTTCAAGTAAAAGGTGCTTTCACCTCTCTTCGCTTGCGGGGAGAGGTCGACCGCGCAGCGGTCGGGTGAGGGGACTCTCCGCGAATCCACTCTCACCGTCCTCGCGGACACTCCCCTCACCCCGCCCCTCTCCCCGCAAGCGGGGCGAGGGAGAAGAGACGTCCCATGCGCATCGCCCTGATCCACGCCCTCAGACATTCCATCGCCCCCATCGAGGCGGCGTTCGCAAAGGCGTGGCCGGCGGCGCGGCTGATGAACCTGCTCGACGACAGTCTCTCGGCGGATCTGGCGCGCGACAGCGTGCTCAACGACGCCATGACCGGGCGCTTCCTTGCGCTCGGCGACTATGCGGCAGCGACAGGCGCGGATGGAATCCTGTTCACCTGCTCGGCCTTCGGCCCCTGTATCGAAGCTGTCTCGCGCGCACACGCGCCGATGCCGGTGCTCAAGCCGAACGAGGCCATGATCGAGCGTGCCGTGACGATGGGCAAGAGAATCGGCTTGCTCTCGACGTTCCCGCCGACGCTGGCCTCGATGCCGCCGGAGTTTCCGACCTCTGTCCAGGTGGTACCAAAGCTTGCCGAGGGCGCTCTGGCGGCACTCGACCGCGGCGACCGCGCCACGCACGACCGGCTGATCGTCGAAGCGTCGAAGGATTTGCGAAACTGCGACGTCATTGCGCTCGCGCAGTTCAGCATCGCGTCGACGGCGTCGCTGGTCGCGGAGGCGACCGGACGCCCCGTTGTGACGACCCCGGATAGTGCGGTCGACAAGCTGATGAAACTGTTGAAAGCGAAAGCTTAAGCGCCGATCTTCTTCTGACGCCGCGCGTCCTTGATCGCAACCGCGAGAGCAGCCTTCGTCTCGTTGACGAAATCCTCGACCAGTTCCTCGCGCGTGGCATGTGCGGCCTCGCCGGTGAACAGGCCCTGCTCGGCGAGCATCACGACGCCGTGCAACGCCGCCCAGATCTTCAGCGCCTGCCGCTCGCGCAAGAGGCCGACTGCCGGCGCCTCCAAGGCTTCGATCACGAGCCCAAACGTCTCGCGCGTGGCCTCGTGCAGTTCGCTGCCCTTGGCCGCGCATGACACGGTGCGGGACGCAAACATCAGGCGATAGATGCCGTTGCGGCGCAGGCCGAAATCGAGCGTTGCCTGAGCCAGCCGTGATAGTTTCGATTGCTTCGACGGCTTCGCCATCGCCTCGCGCAGAAGTGCACTCAACTGCCGGAACGCCTCCGCCGTCACCGCCGTTAGCAGCGCTTCACGATCGGCAAAATGCCGATACGGCGCCGGCTGCGACACTCCGAGCTGTTTGGCCAACGCCTTGATGCTGATAGCTTCCGCGCCGCCCTGCTCGGCTTCGCGCAGCGCGGCCTTGATCAGGGCGTCGCGAAGATCGCCGTGGTGGTAGGTGTTGAGGGGCTTGCGAGCAGGTTGTGAACGCATGTTGCGCCAAGCCTATAAGTTTGCGCTTGACAGGGGAAGCCTGCCGCGAATGTAATAGGATATAACTTAGAATATAACCCAAATGAGGAACGCGCCGCGCCTTCGGGTCCGCGCGATACGCCGAGGAAGCCGCCATGACCGAGCGACTGAGGGTTCACGTCGATCCCGACAAATGCCAGGGCCATGCCCGCTGCAAGGCGCTCGCGCCGGAGCTGTTCGAGCTCGACGAATATGGCAACGCCCATGAGGCCGGGGACGGCATCGTTCCTCCGGGCCTTGAAGACAAGGCCTGGCTTGCCAAATCGAACTGTCCGGAAATCGCAATCGATGTGATCGAGGAGTAGCGCGACCTGCGCCCGCTTGCACGCCGTCAGCGAACACGAGCCCCAAGGGATTTTCCTGATATGTCCGACGTCAGCCAGCCCGCCGCCCATCCGCCCGTGACCGACTGGGTTCATGATTTCGACCACACCGATCCGCAGTGGACGGAAGATCCCTTCCCGATCTGGGACGAGCTGCGCGCCGCGAGCCCGGTCGTGCATACCGAGCGTTTCCTCGGCTGCTACATGCCGACAACCTACGAGGCGGTGCGCGAGATCGCCAACGACACCGAGCATTTCTCCTCGCGGCGGATCATCGTCCGCGACGTGCGGCCGGAGGTCGCCAGGAACGCGGCGCCGCCGATCACCTCCGATCCGCCCGTGCACAAGCCGGCCAAGCAATTGCTGCTGCCGCCGTTCACGCCCGATGCGATGAAGAAGCTGGAACCGCGGATGCGCGCGATCTGCAACGAGTTGATCGACGGCTTCCTCGCCGACGGCAAGGTCGACGCAGCGGCGCGCTACGCCAAATACATCCCGGTCCGGGCCATCGCCCATATGCTCGGCATTCCCGAGTCCGACAGCGATCTCTTCATCAACTGGATCCACATGATCCTGGAGCTCGGCATCAAGGACGAGAGCAAGCTGCTCCAGGCCGTGCAGGAGATGAGCGCCTATTTTAGGACGCATATCGAGGAGCGCAGATCCAAGCCGACCGACGATCTCATCTCCTATCTGATGAATGCCAAGGACAAGGAAGGCCAGCCGCTGGAAGAGTCCCACGTGCTCGGCTCCTTGCGGCTGCTGCTGATCGCCGGCATCGACACCACCTGGAGCGCGATCGGATCCTCGCTCTGGCATCTCGCCCGGACGCCGGCCGACCGCGAGCGCCTGATCGCCGAGCCCGGATTGATTCCGAACGCGGTGGAGGAACTGCTGCGGGCCTATTCGCCAGTGACGATGGCGCGCGAGGTGGTCAAGGAGACCACGATCTCGGGATGCCCCGTCAAGGCGGGCAACATGGTTCTGCTGTCGTTCCCGGCCGCGAACCGCGATCCCCAGGTGTTCCCGGACGCTGACAAAGTCGTGATCGACCGCCGCGAGAATCGCCACGCCGCTTTCGGCCTTGGCATCCACAGATGCGTCGGTTCCAACCTGGCGCGGATGGAGATGCAGGTCGCGCTGGAGGAATGGCTGAAGCGGATTCCCGACTTCCGGCTCGATCCGGCAGGCACCGTGACCTGGTCGCAGGGCACGGTGAGAGGCCCCCGCCAGTTGCCATTTCTGTTGGGAAAGGCGATGTAGGCCTTTCCAAACAGCGATACGGAAAGGCCGGACGTGACTGAGCAAGCTACCAAACCGGCCTCCGACCACATCGACATCGCCGACGCCCGGCGCCGGATCAAAGCGATCTTCATCGGCTCGATCGGCAATCTGGTCGAATGGTACGACTTCTACGCCTACACGGCGTTCGCGCTCTACTTCGCGCCTGCCTTCTTCCCCGGCAACGACCCCGTCGTGCAGCAATTGAACGTCGCCGTGGTGTTCGCTGCGACCTTCCTGATGCGCCCGCTGGGCGGCTGGCTGTTCGGCTATATCGCCGATCATTACGGACGGCGGATCTCGCTGACCCTGTCGGTCGTCTTCATGTGCTTCGGATCGCTGATCATCGCGCTGACGCCGACCTATGCCACGATCGGCTTCGCCGCACCGGTGATCCTGGCGCTCGCCCGCGTCATCGAGGGCCTCAGCCTCGGCGGCGAATATGGCGCCAGCGCCACCTATCTCAGCGAAGTCGCCGATCCCAAGCACCGCGGTTTCTATTCGAGCTTCCAGTACGTTACGCTGATCGGCGGCCAGCTCACCGCGATCATCGTGCTACTGCTCCTGCAAAAGGTCTTCCTGACTCCAGAGGAATTGAAGGCCTGGGGCTGGCGCATCCCGTTTGCAATCGGTGCGGGGCTCGCGATCTTTGCCGCGGTGATGCGGCGCAATCTGCATGAGACTGAAGCCTTCGAGGAAGCCAAGAAGGTCGTCAAGCCGACCGGCTCGATCACCAATCTGCTGAAATATCCGCGGGAGCTTTTGCTCGTGGTCGGCCTCACCGCCGGCGGCACCGCAGCGTTCTACACCTTCACCACCTACATGCAGACCTTCGTCAAGCTCTCGGTGGGCCTGACCGAGGACCAGACCACATTCGTGATCTTCGGCACCTTGATCTTCGCGACCATTCTCCAGCCTATCTACGGCGCGCTCTCCGACAAGATCGGCCGCAAGCCGCTGCTGATCTTCTTCGGCGTCGCCGGCACGCTCGCGACCGTACCGCTGCTGATGACGCTGAAGGAGACGAAGTCGCCGTTGATAGCGTTCATCCTGATCTGCTGCGCCTGGCTGTTCGTCGCCGGCTACACCTCGATCAACGCGGTGGTAAAGGCCGAATTGTTCCCGACCAATGTCCGCGCCCTCGGCGTCGGCCTGCCCTATGCGATCACAGTCTCGGTTTTCGGCGGCACGGCGCCGGCCATTGCGCTCTATTTCAAGAGCATCGGGCACGAGGAGTGGTTCTACTATTACCTTGCCAGCATTATCTTCCTGTCGCTGATCATCTATTCCACTATGCGCGACACCAAGCACGCCTCTGCGATGCATCGCCACGAGTAGCCCATTCACGAGCAGGTCATGGCCAACGACAACGAACCAACCGACAGCAAGCTGACGCGCACCAAGGAGAAATGGGCGCGCGAAGGCCGCTTTCTTACGGGCAAGATCACGCGCCCGGAGGACCAACGCCTGCCGCCCGGCCAGCACCTCACCAAGGACTGGCCGGTGCTCGATCTCGGCGTCATGCCCCCGGTGTCCCGCGAGCGCTGGCGGCTCGATGTCTATGGTGCGATCGAGAATCCCGTGTTCTGGACCTTCGCCGAGTTCACCGCGCAGAAGCAGGAGCAGTTCGTCTCCGACATCCACTGCGTGACGACGTGGTCGCGCTACGACAATCTTTGGGAAGGTCTCGCCACGCGCGAATTGCTGGCGGCCTGTCAGCCGCGCGAAGATGCCCGCTTCGTCGTGCTGCATTCTTCTGACGGCTACACCACCAATCTCGCTCTGGAAGACTTCGCCGCCGAGGACGCGCTGCTGGCGCATAGCTGGTCGGGAGAGCCGCTGACCAAGGAGCATGGCGGGCCGGTGCGGCTCGTCGTGCCGCATCTGTATTTCTGGAAGAGCGCGAAGTGGCTTCAGGCGATCGAATTCGTCACCGACGACAAGCCGGGCTTCTGGGAAGTCCGCGGTTATCATAACCGCGGCGATCCCTGGGCCGAGCAGCGTTATTCAGGCGACTAGATCAGGCAAACACGAGGGGGAGCCCATGCCGACGGAACGCTTCCAATTCACCGGTGAAGGCGGCCATCAACTTTCGGCCGCGCTGGAGTTGCCGGATGGCGAGCCCGGGGCCTACGCGCTGTTCGCGCACTGCTTCACCTGCGGCAAGGACACGCTGGCGGCCAAGCGCATCTCGGTCGCGCTCGCCGCCAAGGGCATCGCGGTGCTGCGCTTCGACTTCACCGGGCTCGGCTCCAGTGAAGGCGAGTTCGCCAATTCGACGTTCTCCTCCAACGTTGCCGATCTCGTGCGCGCCGCCGATCACCTGCGTTCGACACGCAAGGCGCCTTCGATCCTGATTGGCCACAGCCTCGGCGGCGCCGCGATCCTTGCCGCAGCCGGAAAAATCCCGGAGGCCAGGGCGGTCGCGACCATTGCGGCGCCGTCCGATCCGGCTCACGTCACCGGCCTTTTCAGTGAGCAAGTCGACAATATCCGCGCCCAGGGCGAGGTCGAAGTGTCCCTCGCGGGACGTCCATTCCGGATCAAGCGCGAGTTCCTCGACGACATCGCCGAGCAGGAGCTGATGAAGGACGTCACCGGCCTGCACAAGGCGCTGCTGGTGATGCAGTCGCCAGTCGACGACACCGTCGGCATCGACAACGCGACGCGGATTTTCGTGGCGGCAAAGCATCCCAAGAGCTTCGTCTCGCTCGACCATGCCGACCATCTCCTGAGCAAGCCGGCTGATGCGCTCTACGCGGCCGATGTGATCGCCGCCTGGGCGAGCCGCTACATCGACGCCGCAAAGCCCGCGAAACCGATCGATCTCGCCGAACCGCGAAAGGTCATCGTGCAGGAGACCCGCAAGAGCAAGTTCAACCAGACAATCACCGTCGGTCCACATCGTCTGGTGGCGGACGAGCCGGTTGCAGCCGGCGGCGAGGATGCCGGCCCTGGCCCCTACGACTACCTGCTCGCCGGTCTCGGCGCCTGCACTTCCATGACCATGCGGCTCTATGCCGACCGGAAGTCGCTGCCGCTCGACCGCGTCACGGTCACGCTGAAGCACTCCAAGATCTACGCCAAAGACTGCGAGGAGTGCGAGACCCGCGAAGGCATGCTCGACCAGATCGAGCGCGACATCGCGATCGACGGCGCGCTCGATGCCGAGCAGCGCAAGAAGCTGATGGAGATCGCGGACAAGTGCCCGGTGCACCGGACGCTGACATCTGAAATCCGGATCGTGACGAAGGCCGTGGACTAGCAAGCTAAGCTAGAAGCACGACGCCATCGTCCGCAATGCGGCGCTGATTTCGCTCTCGCGCCACGCCGCAAAGCCGAGCAGCAGGCCGTGATCGCGCGGCCGGTCCAGCGCCAGGCTGGACAGGGCACGGGTCACGACTCCGGCCGCGCCCAGCCGCTTCACCGCCGCCTGATCCGTGCGACTACGCCTGAGACGGGCGACGAGCTGGATGCCGCCCGAGGGAACCTCGACCGAAAGCACCTCACCGAGATGGCGCTCCAGTCCCTCGGCGAGGTGATCGCGGCGCGCGTGATAAAGCCGGCGAACCCGGCGCAGATGCGCCAGGAAGTGTCCGTCGGCAATGAATTCGGCCAGCGCCTCCTGAATGTGGCTGGCGGCGATCAGCCCGATATGCCGCTGCGCGATCTCGAACATGCCGACCAGTGCCGGCGGCACGACGAGATAGCCGAGCCGGATGTCCGACGTCATCGCCTTCGAAAAGGTACCGACATAGAACACGCGGCCATGGGTATCGAGGCCCTGCAGCGCGGGCACCGGCCGGCTGTCATAATGGAATTCACCATCGTAATCGTCCTCCACGATCCAGGTCTTGCCGGGCCTGCTCAGCCTGAGAAGTTCGGTGCGGCGGGCCAGCGACATCAACCGCCCGGTTGGATGCTGGTGCGATGGCGTCATGAAGATCAACGTTGGAGCGCCGAGGCCCGGCATCCGCTGCATGCCCTGCTCGTCCAGCGCGATGCCGGTGAGCCGCGCCCCGGACGCGCGGAAAGCGGCTGCTGCGCCGGGATAGCCGGGGTCCTCGACCCAGACCTCGTCGCCGGGGATGATGACGGCAGCCGCAACCAGGGTCAGCGCGGCCTGTGCGCTCGGCAAGATCATGATCTGCTCCGCCGTCGCGCGGACGCCTCTGCTGGTCGCGAGGTAGTGGGCCAGCGCCTCGCGCAGGCGGGACCGGTTGACCGACCCGAGTTCGCGCTTCACCGCCTGCACTGCGCTGCGGCGGAGGCAACGCGCCCAGACCTCGTTCGGAAATTCCCTGACGTCGCCGTGCCCCGGACGCAGCGGCTTGAACGGAGCCTGATAGGACATCGGCCAATCGGCCTGCTTGAGCTTTGAGGCCCAGGGCGAAAGCCTCAGCTTGCGCGAGCGCGCGCCGGACGCGGCGGCGCCGGCCCCGTCGACACGTGCGCCGCCGTCGACCGTGACCACGGGACGACGACCGTGCGACGCCTCGAGATATCCCTCGGCGGCAAGCTGCTCGAAGGCATAGGTAACGGTGTTGCGCGAGACGCCGAGATCGCTCGCGAGCCGGCGGCTCGACGGCAGTGCCCGACCCTTGCCGAGACGGCCGCTCGCGATCAGGCGCCGGAGCTGGCTTGTCAGTTGAGCCACCAGCCCCTCGTCGTCGGTCCGCTTCAGCTCGATCAGGGCGGAGATCACACCTTCCGAAACTGGCACCTTATTCCTTTCTGATCTGGCCCTTTTTCAGGTGCCAATTCGAATGCTATCCGCCTGATAAGACTGCTTCAAGGATTTTGCGATGAACTCCCTCTCACCCCGCGCGGCCATCGGCTTGTTTCTGATCGTCGTGCTGGCCTGGGGCGTGAACTGGTCGGTCACGAAGCAGCTCGTCCAGTTCCTTCCGCCGCTGTGGGCTTCGGCGATCCGGAGTTGGATCGCGCTGGCCGGATTGTTCGTGATCCTCGGACTGAGCAACAATCTGATGATCCCGGAGCGGCGCGACATTCCAGTGGTTCTCAGCGTTGCTCTGCTGCACATGACGATATTCTCGGTGCTGGTTGCGGCCGGTGTACGCTTTCTGCCCGCGAGCAAGGCCATCGTGCTCGGCTACACCACGCCGCTCTGGGTCGCGATCGCGGCGCCCCTGCTCGGACAGGACACGCTGACCGCGCCGAAGCTTGCCGGTGCGCTGCTCGGATTGATCGGCCTTGCCGTCATTCTGAACCCGGCCTCGATCGACTGGACCAATTCCAACGTCGTGCTCGGCGCCGGCATGGTCGTTCTGGCCGCGATCTCCTGGGCCGCGAACATCATCTATATCCGCGCACATCGCTGGATCGCCTCCCCACTCCAGTTGCTGATCTGGCAAGTGCTGGTCGCAACGATCGTGCTGACGGCATCAGCGGCAATCACCGATGGTCTTCCGCACGCCGAGTGGTCGTGGAAGCTCATCCTGCTCTTCCTGTATTCCGGCCTGATCGGAACGGCGCTGGCCTATTGGGCGATGTCGATGGTCAACAAGAGCATCTCGGCGCTGACGACATCGCTCGGTACCACCGGGACGCCGCTCGTCGGAATCGCCAGCGCGGCCATCCTGCTCGGTGAACCGATCGACAAGAGCCTCGTCATCGCGGCTGCGCTGATCGTCGCCGGCATCGGCCTTGCGACGCTGGGAGATCGCCTGCTGCGCAGTCAGGCCACCGCGAGGGGCTGAACGCGCAAGCTGCCGCGCAGGCCGGCCGTGGTGCCGAGCAGGATGCCGGCGAGCGCGACGAACGAACCCAGCGCCAGCGTCGATACGCCGGTGAGCCCCTGCCCGATCGAGCAGCCGAACGCCATCACGCCGCCGATTCCCATCAGCGCGGCGCCGCCGGCCGAACGCAGCATGTGGCGCGGTGAGGAATAACCTTCGAGATGGAAGCGGCCCGTGGCGAGTGCGGTGACCAGACTCCCGGCGAAGACGCCGGCGACCGTCGCGATGCCGAAGTTCAGCGTCAGACCGGTCGAGAGCATGGCGTATTGCAGGGCGTCCGCAATCGGCGCGATGAAGGTCAGCGAGGTCACCGGAACCGGATTGAAGTCATCGGCACCGAGATAGCCGCTGACGAACCATCCGCCCGCAACCAGCAGACCGATGACGACGCCCGCCACGATCTGGCCCGGTGAGCGACGGAACGCCGGATGCGCGAATGCGAACAGGATCAGCGCAACGACGATTGCGGCAGCAGCCAGCGCACGCGAGACCGCATCGCCGAGACCAACCATCGCCAGCAAGGACGGCAGCGAGTTGGTGTTCACCGTAGCCTGCGAAGCTTGAACCAGCGCAATGCGCGCCGGCGCAATCAGGCCCTTGAGCGTCATCTGCGCCGCGATGCCAAGCACGATCACGACGACGAACGAGCGCAGATTGCCGCGGCCCAGCAGCACCAGCGCACGCGAGCCGCAGCCGTTCGATAGCACCATGCCGTAGCCGAACAGCAGGCCGCCGAGGAACAGCACAGGCGCCGAAAACGATTGTTGCAGATAGATCGACTTGCCGAGATCGACGATTCCGCTGCCGGCGAGGAACTGACTGGCTGCGATCGCAACGGCAATCGCCAGCGCATAAGTCCGCACCAGGCGTCCGTCTCCCCCTGCGAGCCAGCCCCGCATGCTGTTCATCAGGCAGAAGCCGCTGAGCAGGCCGACGGCACCGTAAATCAGACCGATGAGGCCGGCAAGAATGACGAGTTGAGTGGACGATTCCATCGATTGTTCTCAGACCTCTCGCCGCTCTCCGTCATTGCGAGCGCAGCGAAACAATCCAGACTGTCTCCGCAGATGCATTTCTGGATTGCTTCGCTGCGCTAGCAATGACGGTGTGTTACGGCTTCAGGATAACCCGATCGCGGGACGAGCTAGCAACAGCGGCATAAGCCTCCCTGGCGCGCTCCAGCGGATAGACGGCGCTCGCCTTGATCGGAAACGGCTTCAGGTGCCCGCTCACGAAACCGGTGCCAAGGTCGCGCAGCACCGCGCCCGTCGCGGCCGAGGACAGGCCCAGCGTATCGATGCCGACATAGGTGTGCTGCCCCCGGTAGAATTCGAGAATGTTGAACTGCACGATGCGATCGATCGCAGCGATCAGGATCTGGCGGCCACGAAGTGCGAGCGACTTGTGCGCAGCCTGGAAGTAGGGATCGCCCACCGTGTTGAAGACGATGTCGGCGCCCTTGCCCCCGGCCAATTCGCGCACGCGCATGGCGACGTCGGTTGTAGAGGAGTCAATCACCTCTATCGGTGCGTTGGCGTGGCCCTCATAGGCCTCCGCCTTGCGCACCACGCCGATGACGCGCGCGCCTTGCCAGGTCGCGATCTGCACCGCGGCCTGACCGACCTTGCCGTTGACGCCGAACACCAGAACGGTCTCGCCGCTCTTCGGCACGCCGGCGCGGCGAAAGCCTTCCATCGCGGTGACGAAGGGCACGCCGATGCCGGCGGCCTCGTCCCACGACACGGTCTTGGGCTTCTCGACGACGGCATCGGCTTCGACGACGAGATGGCTGGCATGGGTGCCGTCACGGCGAATGCCGAGATCGCCGGAGGAGCCGAACACCTCGTTTCCGACCGTGCCGGCCGGACCGTCGATCACCAGCCCCGCATAGTCGCGGCCGGGTGTGCGCGGGAACACGGCGTAGGGCATCAGCCCGGTCGCGGCCTTCACGTCGGATGGATTGACGGCCGCGGCCTTGACTTCGATCAGGAGAGCGTCGGGACCGCGCGACAGCGTATGACGCTCGACATCAGGCGCAATCGCCGCCGCGTTCTCGGCCTTGGCATTGAGACGCACACAGCGCGCCTCGACGGTTTTGGTATCGGTGGCTGACATCGAATGACCCGCGATTGATCGCGGGCCTTGTCGCCCTTGCAGGGGATCAAGTCAATCCGTCAAGTCAGTCCTTGGGCCGCTTGTCGTAGAGCCGCCTGGCCTTGCCGAGCGAGCGCTCCAGCGTGTCGGGGGGAACGATCTGAACCTTGGAACTGATCCCGATCGTGTTCTTGATGTGGGTCGAAACCCGGTCGGCATGGTCGACCAGCCCCCGGCCGTCCCAGCTTTCCGACCGCGCCTCGGCGATGATGGTCAGCTCGTCCATGCGCCCCTCGCGGGTGAGCTCCAGGATGAAGTGCCCGCCGCACCAGTCGGTCGCGAGCAACACTTCCTCGATCTGGGTGGGGAATAGATTGACGCCGCGCAGGATGATCATGTCGTCCGAGCGGCCCGTCACCTTCTCCATCCGCCGCATGCCTGGCCGCGCCGTGCCCGGCAGCAGCCGCGTCAGGTCGCGGGTGCGATAGCGGATCACCGGAAAGGCTTCCTTGGTGAGCGAGGTGAACACCAGTTCGCCCTTCTCGCCATCCGGCAGCACCGCGCCGGTCTCGGGGTCGATCACTTCGGGATAGAAATGATCTTCCCAGATGTGCAGGCCGTCCTTGGTCTCGATGCATTCCTGCGCAACGCCGGGGCCGATCACCTCCGACAGGCCGTAGATGTCGGTCGCGTCCATATCGAAGGCGTCCTCGATCTCGCCGCGCATCGCGTTGGTCCAGGGTTCGGCGCCGAAGATGCCGACCTTGAGAGAGCACTGGCGCGGGTCGAGCTTCTGACGCTTGAACTCGTCGAGGATCGCCAGCATGTAGCTCGGGGTCACCGTGATGATATCAGGCCGGAAATCGTTGATGAGTTGCACCTGTCGCTCGGTCATGCCGCCGGAGATCGGAACCACGGTGCAGCCGAGTTTCTCGGCGCCATAATGCACCCCTAACCCGCCGGTGAAGAGGCCGTAGCCATAGGCGTTGTGGATGATCATGCCGGTGCGGCCGCCGGCAGCACGGATCGAACGCGCCATGACGTCCGACCATGTGTCGATATCGGCTTGGGTGTACCCGACCACAATCGGCTTACCCGTCGTGCCGGAGGAGGCATGCACACGCACCAGCTTTTCGCGCGGCACGGCGAACATGTTGAAGGGATAGTTGTCGCGAAGGTCCGTCTTCACCGTGAACGGAAATTTGGCAAGATCGGAGAGCTCGCGAAAGTCGGACGGATGTACGCCGGCCTTGTCGAAGGCCTTGCGGTAATGCGCGACGTTGTCGTAGGCGTGCTTCAGCGACCAGGCGAGCCGCTGCGTCTGCAGCGCCATGATCTCGTCGCGGGAGGCGCGCTCATGCGCATCCATCTCGGCACGATAGCTGCCACCGCCTTCCCTGAGCCTCGTCTGAGCCATCCCTCGTTTCCCCATACCCTTGGTTCGTTCTTTTTGATTGGTCGTCTTATTGATCTTGCGCCGGCAACCATGCGCCGGGAATGACACGCGAATGCCCGCGGAACTCCGCGATAACGGCATCTCCTGCGGTGACGCGCACGTCGTAAATGCCGGAGCGGCCGCCGCGGGTGACCTCCCGTGCCGTTGCGACGAGGCGGTCGCCAAGCTTGCCCGGTTTGATGAACGTGATCTGGCCTTGTGCCGCGACCACGCGTTCATTGTGCGAGTTGCAGGCAAACGCAAAAGCTGAATCAGCCAGCGTGAAGATGAAGCCACCATGGGCGATGCGCTGGCCGTTGACCATGTCCGGCCGCACCGTCATTGCAAGCGTTGCAAAGCCTGGGCCGATCTCGACGATCTCCATCCCGAGACCCTTGGAAGCATCGTCCTCGGCCCACATCGCATCGGCGCAGGCGCGAGCAATATCTTCAGGCGACAAGACGGCCTTGACGTTCACGCGCTTCCTCCGGCCACATGTTTGCTCAGGATGTTCTGCTGGTTAGTTCAAGCTGTCAAATAATGCGACGCATTCGCATTGCCGGGCCCTGATACGTCCGCTCAGACATGGTCATAATCGACCACGACCCGTTCCGACGATGGCTTGGCCTGACAAGTCAGAACGAAGCCGGCCTTCAGTTCCCAGGGCTCCAGCGAATAATTGATGTCCATCGGCGCCTCCCCTCGACCAATTTGGCGCGGCAGGTCGAGCACATGCCCCCTTGCAGGCGAAGGGCAGATCGACGCCGGCGCGCAGCGCAGCATCGAGGATCGCCTCGTCCTCGGCGACCGGCACGTCGCGGCGCTTGCCGTCGATGATCAGCGAGGCGATCGCCTTCGGCGGCGTGTTGGGCGCAACGGCCTTCTTCGGTCGCGGCTTGCCGCCGAATTCGGAGACGAAGCGTTCGACATGAATACGCTCGTCCGCGATGCCGAGATCGCGGCAGGTTGCCTCGATCTCCTCGCTCATGCCCAAGGGACCGCAGATGAAGACATGATCGACGCTTGCGGCCGGCACCAGCGAGCGCAGCAGCACCCTCACCTTGTCACCGTCGAGCCGGCCATGCAGGATCGGGATGTCCTGTTCCTCGCCGGAAATGACGTGGAAGATCGAGAGACGATCGATGAAGCGGTCCTTCAGTTCCACGAGCGCTTCGAGGAACATGATGTTGTCGGTCGACCGGTTTCCATAGAAGAGGAAGAAGCGGCTATGCGGCTCGCGCGCCAGCACGCCCTTCACGATCGACAGGATCGGCGTGATGCCGGAGCCGGCGGCAAAGCCGACATGGACGCGCCCGATATCGGCCAGCGCGACCACGCCGAAGCGTCCGGTCGGCGTCATCACGTCGAGCTCGTCGCCGCATTTCAGCTCCTCCGCGGCCCAGCTCGAAAACGCGCCTCCATCGACCTTCTTCACGGCGATGCGAATCTCGCCGTCGTCAGGGCCGGAGCAGATGGAATAGGAGCGGCGCACTTCCTCGCCGTCGAGCATGGTTCGCAGCGTGAGATACTGGCCGGGCGTGAAGGCGTAGTCCCGGACGAGTTCGCCGGGGATGGCGAAGGTCATGGAGACGGCATCCGACGCCTCGCGGCGGAGGTCGTTGACGGCGAGGCGATGAAAGCGCGGTGCGGCTGCGGACATCGGGATTGCTCTAGAAGCTCGTCATTGCGAGGAGCGAAGCGACGAAGCAGTCCAGACCGTCTCCACGGAACGGTTCTGGATTGCTTCGCTTCGCTCGCAATGACGATGGGGTTGGCATTCTGGCACTCAATGACACTTGAAATAATCGAAGGGCTCGCGGCAGGCCTTGCAGCGCCAGAGCGCCTTGCAGGAGGTCGAGCCGAACTCGGACAACAGTTCGGTCTTCTCCGAGCCGCATTGCGGGCAGACGACGACCTGATCGCCGAACAGCGCGCGGCGCGAGCTCGACGCTTGCGGCGGCGCGATGCCGTAGGCGCGCAGCTTCTCGCGGCCCTCCTCGCTCATCCAATCGGTCGTCCAGGCCGGCGACAGCACGGTGCGGACCTTTGGATGATGGAATCCGGCGCGCTCCAGCGCGACCTCGATCTCGAGTGCGATCATGTTCATAGCCGGGCAGCCGGAATATGTCGGCGTGATCGCGACCTCCACAACATCGCCGGCGAAAGCGACATCGCGGAGCACACCGAGATCGGCGATCGTCAGCACTGGAATTTCAGGATCGACCACGCTCGCAGCCGCATCCCAGGCGCGCTGGCGTAGCTCTGCGTCGCCCTCGAGCCGCTATCACCATGTCAGCCCCGGAAAAGTCCGCTGCATCGATTGCAGCTCGGACAGGAGATGGCCGAGATGCTCGCTGTGTCGGCCGGAGCGGCCGCCCTGCTGCATCCAGTCATTCTGCGGCAGCACCAGCGTTGCCTCGCTGACGACATCGGAGAGCGTGGTCAGCCAGCGGCCGCGCAGGGTCCCGGGATCGATGGCGATACCGGCATGGATCAGGGCGCGCTCGCCATCATCGACCGCGAACATCTCACCGGTGAAGGCCCAGAGATGATCGATCGCGGCTTGCACACGGCTGTGACTCTCCTCAGTTCCGTCACCGAGCCGGATGATCCATTCCGAGGCGTGGCGCAGATGATAGCCGCTCTCCTTCTCCGACTTGGCGGCAATCGCGGCAAGAGTCGCATCGCGCGAATGCATCATCGCGCGCCAATACAGATCGGCGAAAGCGGAATAGAAGAACTGCCGCACCAGCGTCTGGGCGAAGTCGCCGTTCGGCTGCTCGACCAGCAGCAGATTGCGGTACTGCCGCACGTCGCGCATGTAAGCGAGCTTATCCTCGTCATTGCCCTTGCCTTCGGATTTGGCTGCGTAGGTGTAGAGTTCCCGGGCCTGGCCAATGAGATCGAGCGCGATGTTGGAGAGTGCCATGTCCTCTTCCAGCATCGGCGCATGCCCGCACCATTCCGACAGCCGATGTCCGAGGATCAGCGCATCGTCGGCCCGGCGCAGCGCATAGAGCACAAGCGGCGTTTCGGAGATCTCAGTATTGGCGCACCCCATCACATGTGCCCCACTTCTTCCGGCACCTCATAGAAGGTCGGGTGCCGGTAGATCTTCGATTCCGCCGGCTCGAACATCATGCCCTTCTCGGCGGGATCGCTCGCGGTGATCGCGCTTGATGGCACGACCCAGATCGACAGACCCTCACCGCGGCGGGTGTAGATGTCGCGTGCGGCTTGCAGGGCCATGGTGGCGTCGCTGGCGTGCAGCGAGCCGACGTGCTTGTGCGCAAGCCCGTTGCGGCTGCGAATGAAGACCTCCCACAGCGGCGTGTTCGGCGTGGCCATCGTGATCTCCTTATTCTGCTGCCTGCGCGGTCGGGCGACGCGCGCGCTTTGCGGCATAGGCGGCTGCCGCCTCGCGCACCCAGGCGCCCTCGTCATGCGCCTTGCGGCGCGCGGCCATACGGTCGCGGTTGCAGGGGCCGTTGCCCGCGAGCACCTGCTTGAATTCGGTCCAGTCGATCTCGCTGTAGCGCCAGTGTCCGTCGGCATCCTGAACCATGCCGGGATCGGGAATGGTAAGGCCGAGATACTGCGCCTGCGGCACGGTCGCATCGACGAACTTCTGGCGCAGCTCGTCATTCGAGAAGCGCTTGATTTTCCACTTCGTCGAGGTGTCGCTGTGCTGGCTCGTGGCATCGGGCGGCCCGAACATCATCAGCACCGGCCACCACCAGCGATTCAGCGCATCCTGAGCCATCGCCTTCTGCTCATCCGAGCCGCGGCACAGCGTCACCATGATCTCGTAGCCTTGGCGCTGGTGAAACGATTCTTCCTTGCAGACGCGGATCATCGCGCGCGCATAGGGACCGTAGGAGCAGCGGCACAGCGGAATCTGGTTCATGATCGCGGCGCCGTCGACCAGCCAGCCGATGGTCCCGATATCGGCCCAGGTCAGCGTCGGATAGTTGAAGATCGAGGAATATTTGGCCTTTCCCGCGAGCATGGCGTCGACCAGCTCCTCGCGTGATGTGCCGAGCGTCTCGGCGGCGGCATAGAGATAGAGCCCGTGGCCGCACTCGTCCTGCACTTTGGCCAGCAGCGCGGCCTTGCGGCGCAAGGTCGGCGCGCGCGTGATCCAGTTGCCTTCGGGTAGCATGCCCACGATTTCGGAATGCGCATGCTGGGAGATCTGGCGCGTGAGCGTCTTGCGATAGGCCGCCGGCATCCAGTCGTTCGGCTCGATACGTTCCTCCGCATCGATGCGCGCCTGGAACTGCGCAGCCTTGCCCGCGTCCTCGAGACCGCGATCGTCGGTCTCGGCCGTGTTCAGCGCCTGAGTGTACATGCGCATCCTCCCGTTTTATTGGGGGACAATATATAACAGAAATTACGTCATGCAAGATATTTCTGTAACATATACCTCAGGCCTCGAACCTCCGTTCCAGGAGCTTCCGCGCCGGCGGCAGCGGGCCTTTTTCGTTCGTTCCGTGGCCATCAAGCCATTGTTCCGACGGCGCGAGCAACGCCCGATAGATCTCGCCGCAGAGCTCGCGGGCGGCCCTGCCCGGCCAGTCTGCCGGCAGCAGGCTATCCGGCAGCAGCGGATCGCGCAGCACGACGCGGCGATAATGGTGGATCAGGAGAATGCGTGCGGTGAAGGCGTCGGCCTCGGACAGATCCGTGCCGCGCGCGAGTGCGGCGCGCAGCGGCTCGAACGTCTTCATGAACTTCAGATAGGCATCCGCGGTACGCTTCAGCGGCCAGCTCGCACTGAGAAGACGGCGGCCACTGTCATCCTCGGCCGAGACTTCGAGGCGGATCGCACCCGCGGCTTCGTCGGGCACCGGCACGCCTGACGGCGCGACCCACACGCCCGGCAGCGGGCTGCCGAAGCCGGCATTGCGCAGCGCCTCGCGCGAGGCGTCGCGATCCTCGCCATTGCCTATCAGCAGGAGTTCAAAACGGCCGGTCCAATCCGATGGCGGCGGATCATAGATGTGGCGTGTCGCTGCTTCAAAGGTCTGGCGGCCCTTGTCGGCCAGCCGATAAAAGCTGTTGCGGCCGACCTTTTCACGCGTCAACCAGCCATCGGCGGCAAGGCGCGACATCGCGGTACGCACGACGCCGCTGTCGATATCAAGGCTTGCGAAGAATTCCAGCAGCGTACCGAGCCACACCACACCGCCACGCGGCACGATGGCGTCGCCGAACACGGTGATGACGATGGAGCCGGTGCGCGACGGTTCGCGCTTGAGCTGGTCGACGATGCGGGAGAGCGGATGCGCCATGCGTGAGGCATAGCGCGTTTGGTGCGGGCGCGACAATGGACGGGAACGACGGCTCTTCTCCTTCTCCCCGCTTGCGGGGAGAAGGTCGGGATGAGGTGGAGTCTCCGCAGGGTCGGTGAGAGTTGGACGCGTGGAGAGTCCCCCTCACCCGGAATTTGCTATCGCAAATTCCGGCCTCTCCCCGCAGGCGGGGAGAGGCGAAGAAAGAGTACCCTACCTGTGCGGATCGGGATACGCGAGGCTCCGCCAACCGCTGCGGTCGAACGGCCGCCACTGGCCTTCCTTCTGCGCGAGCCGATCGGCCACCGCGTAGACGACGGCGGGGTGGTGACCCATGCCGCAATGGCTGCTGTCGACCTCGATGCTCTCGGTTTCAGCTCCCGTCTTCTCCATGCAGCCTTGCCAGGCGCAGACGCCGTCGGTGCGGCTGAAGATGGCGGTGGTCGGCACCGGCGGCGGGACAGCCAGTTCGCCGCCGAACTGCGGATCGGCCTGATCGGCACGTTGTCCACTTGCCCATTCGTAGACGCGCCAGGCATTGGTCGATTTGGGATCGCCCGCGAAAGGACTGCCGAGCGTGATCACCTGACGCACGCGCTCGGGCATCATCTTGGCGAGCTGGCGCGCATAGAGACCGCCGAGGCTCCAGCCCACCAGGCTTATTTTGCGGCCATGGGTGTCGCTGAGTTCCTCGATCAGATCCAGCATCGCGTGCTGAACGCCCTCGCGCAGGCCGTAATTGCGGCCCTGGCGCCAGCCGCTCACCGCGTAGCCCTTGCTCAATAGAAAGGTGCGCAGCGCGCGTGTGGATTCATCCGAGGCCACAAGGCCGGGCAGCACCAGTACCGGATGCCCGTCGCCGCGCGGCGCGAGGCTCAGCAGCGGCAGCGCGCCGAGGAATGCGCCGAACTCGTGGATCGCGCGCCCTTCCAGAAACATCAGAGTACGTGACGGCGGGCGGAGCGTCTGAGCGGTAGCGGTCATCAATGAACCCCTGGAAAGAGGCCGGCAGCGATGCCGGCAAATCGGTATGAATTCCAATACGCCGGCATCTCGAACGTTCCGCAGCGCAGCATGAATCAGCCGGGCGGCCGGTTCCAGTCATTCAAGCCGGTGGAACGCGGGGCGACAATAGGCCCCGGGGCTTATGCTCACGGCCGTGACGCAAAAGTCACAACAATCGGACCAGGAATTCTACGGAGTAGAGCGCAAGTCCGGCGAGGCCGCCGATCAGCGAGCCGTTGAAACGGATGTATTGCAGGTCGCGCCCGATGTTAATCTCGATCAGCGAAATCAGCTGCGCCATGTCCCACGCCTTGACCTGATCGGAGATGAAGGTCGAGACGCCGCTCTTCTGGTCCGCGACGAAGCTGCGCAGCACCGCCACCAGCCCCTTGTTGATCTCGCGGCGCAGCTCGGCATCCCCCGCGAGCGCTTCGCCGGCAGCGACGAACATGCCGGCAAGATGATGCTGCAGCACCTGCGTCTCACCACTCGCGCTGCGCTCGATGAAGGAGCGCGTATTGGTCCAGACGGTGCGGGCGAGATCGGCAAGCTCGGGCCGTGCCAGCAGTTCGCGTTTGAGGCCGTTGATGCGATCGACATAGGCCTGATCCGTGCCCAGCCGGTCGACGAAGCCCAGCACCATGCGGTCGAACTCGCCGCGGAACGGATGCCTGGGATCGGCGCGCACTTCATCGAAGAAGGCGGTGGCGGACGCTACGATCTTGTTCACCAGAAATTTGTCGGCGCGGTAGAGCCGCAGCAGGGTCGGCAACTCCGCGCGCACCTTCTCGCGGATCATCGCCATCGTGTCTTTCTGATTGAGCGTCTCGTGCATCACGCCCAGGAGATCGTCGAACAGGATCTGGTGCCGCCCCTCCGCCACGAAGCCGCGCAGCGTTCCGGCGGCAAGCGGCGCAAGGTCGATCGCCTGGAGCTGCGAGGACATGCGGCGGATGATGAAGGTCATCAGGCCCGAGCTCTCGGTCGCGGAGACGGCCTCCGGCAACAGACGTAGCGCGAAGCGCGCGAGGTCATCGCTGCGCTTGCGGTCACGCAGCCAGTCGGCGACGAAGGAGCCGAAATCGATCTCGTTCAGCTTGGCCTCGACGGGGCCTGAATCGAGGAAATGCACCTGGATGAACTCGCCGAGCTTGTCGGCGATGCGGGCCTGGTTGCTTTGGATGATCGCGGTGTGCGGGATCGGCAGGCCGAGCGGCCGCTTGAACAGCGCGACCACGGCATACCAGTCGGCGAGCCCGCCGATGGTCGCGGCTTCCGCGAATGCCGCGATGAAGCCGAACACGGGATGCACGGGCAGCAGCCATTTCGCAACCACGAACAGCGCGAGCGTCGAGGCCAGCACCAGCGTCGCCATTGCTTTCACGCGCCGCAACTCGGCCGCGCGTTCGGCGTCGCCCGGAGTATCGAAGGAGAAGGTGGCCAGTGGAGTCATCGCCGCATCACCCTACTCGTCATTGCGAGCGAAGCGAAGCAATCCAGACTGCCTCCGCGGAAAGACTCTGGATTGCTTCGTCGCTTCGCTCCTCGCAATGACGGCTGTGGCAACAAAAACAAAAGGCCCGCCGAAGCGGGCCTCAAATTCAGTTTGGTCTAAAGGCGCCGGATCAGGCGGTCTTGTTGTAGACCTTGGCAAAATTGTCCTGAGCGGACTTCGCTCCGTTGGCGGCGAGCTTGCCGAGATAGTCGGTGGTCGCCTTGGCGCGCGAGACGAACGCTTCGCCGCGGGCGCGGAGCAGGCTCGACTGGATCTCGACGGCTTCGCTGAACGACTTGGCCGACGCCAGCTTATCGATACCCGAGAAGAAGGCCTCGGCGTCCTCGTAGATCGCCTGCTGGATGTTGCGGCTGATCTTGCCGGCTTCAGTGACGGACTCGGTCACCGCGTTCTCGACGGCAGCGGTCACCCGCTCGGAGCCGGCGAAAGCCTCGGCGGCACGATCCTTGGCGGTGCTGGCGGTCTTCTTGACGAACTCGCGGGCAGCCTCGGGAACTTCCAGGTTCTGGATGTTCTTGAAAGCGTCCTTGAAGCCTTCGAAAGCGGTGTTGGTTTCGGTGGTCATGGGGTTCTCTCCATCCTCATTGGGCTGAGCTATGGGCTCACCCCGTCCTTGTTGACCCGGGGCACTCCCTATATGGCATAGTTAATGGTGCACTGCAATATTCATATTGCAGTGCGATATCACGAATCCGTGAACAGCCTTAATTGGAGGCATCATGGTGCCTCTGTGACCAGCCCGATCCTTCGAGCCTAGTGCTGGACGGCTCCTGGCAGGCCATAGGCCTCCATCTGGGCCTGGACCTGTGCGACGTTGTGGCCGAGCACGACGATGTCATGGGTCTTGCCGTCAATGTCGCGGACATGATCGCGCAGCAGCGCCTCGGCCTTGAAGCCGAGGCTTTCGAACAGCGCGATCGCCGCCTGCTGGTCGACCGTCATCTGAACTGAAAGCTTCTCGAGGCCGGCGCCGAGCGCGAGCGTAAAGGTCTCCTGCGACAGCACCCGCCCCACGCCCTTCCCGCGCACGTCGAGGGAGACCACCATCCGGATCTCGCCGACATGGGGCGACCAGGAATGCGGATCGCGCACCAGCGTGCCGCAGCCGACGACCCTTCCGTCCTTCACCGCGAGCAGGCTGGTGATCGCGCCTCGCTCGATCTCCTTGACCCAGGCCGACAGCACCTTCGGTTCACTGATATTGCGAGGCAGGAACAGCAGGTCGTGCGTTGGCAGGCCCTTGCCGAAGGCAAGCACAGCAGCCTCGTCCGCAGGCGACATCAGGCGGATCTCGATATCGCCGGCGTCTGTCTTGATGTGACGCGGATAGCAACGCTGCTCGCTCATGTCGATCTCTTCCCCAGCCAGGAATCAAGTTTGGGCCACAACCGCTTCACTGCGTTGGCGCCCGCGACGAGCGAGACGTGACCGCCCTTCAGCATCACCTCTTCCTTGTCCTCGGACCCGATCTTCGCAATCAGATGCTTTGCGGCATCATAGGGCACGATGTGATCGTGCTCGGCGACCGCATGGAGGAACGGCACCTTGATGTCTTCGAGCTTCGCCGCGCGGCCGCCGACCGACATGGTGTCGTTGTAGAGCTTGTTGTCCCACATCAGATCCTTGGTGATACCGCGGAAATATTCGCCCGCCAGCGGCAGCGTGTCGGTCGCCCAGCGGTCGAACATGCGATACGACTTCACGAATTCGTCGTTCCAGATGTTCTCCCAGAGCTGGATCTGGCTCGCCGCGCGCGAGGCCGGGCGCAGCATCTCGAACGAGGAGAGGATCATCTCCGGGGGCACGTTGCCGACGCTGTCGACGAGACGGTCGACGTCGAAATAGCGGCGGTCGGAGAAGTTCGAAAACAGCTTCATCTCGCGGAAATCGATCGGCGTGGTGAAGCAGATCAGATTCTTCATCGGCCCGTCGTTGTGGATCGCGCCGTAAAGCAGCGACAGCACGCCGCCGAAGCAATAGCCGATCACGGAGACGTCCTGCTCGCCGGAATCGGCTCGCACGCGGCGCACACAATCCGGGATGAAGTCGAGGACGTAGTCCTCCATCCGCAGGCTCTTCTCCTCCGGTCGCGGCGCGCTCCAGTCGAGCATGTAGACATCGTATCCGCGCTTCAGGAGGAACTCGATGAAGCTCTGTCCGGGCACGAGGTCGAGAATGTAGCCGCGGTTGGTGGTCGCCATCACGATCAACACCGGCACGCGGTAGATCTCGTCCGACATCGGCCGGTAGTGATACAGGCTCATCGTGCCGCGCGAATGCATCACGTCCTTCGGAGTCGCGCCGAGCGTCGGGCCCGAGGTCGAGAAATACTCGACGCCCTTGATGCTGCGCTGGATGGCGCGCTGCACCTCGGACTGAATGCGCTCCGGGATCCCCGCGAGATCGAGTCCGGCGGGAGCATTCATGCCTGCTCTCCGCCTTCGGATGGCGGGCGCTTGGTGCGCGGCGGCCGCAATGCGGTATCGGAGCCTTGGGATACGCCCGCACTTGCCGCCATCTGGTTCAGCATCGATTTGATCTCGCCGATCTGGCCCTCGATCGCCTGCAACCGTTCGGCAAGGCCGGTGACCTGCTCGCGGCTCGGCAGGTTCATCGTGACCAGATATTTCTCCATGAGTTCGCCGAGCTGCTTCTGTGCACCTGCAGCAACGCCGCCGGCCCGGTTCACGACTTGCGAAAACTCGGGCGAGGCCATGGCCTGATTGGCAAAGGAGTTGAACCCCTTTTCCATCTCGCCAACCATCTTCTGCCACATGGCGACGGGGTCATGGGTCTTGTCGGTCATCGGCGTCCTCCTGTGATCGAGAGCTGCGATGCCCTTCTTTTTCGCCATACCACACCGTTGCGAGGTGCCGGTCAACCGGCAAGGCGCAGGCGTGCGCGGCTTCATTGCGACGGCAAACCGTGCGATACAGCGGGGGTCAAAGCAGAGGGAACGCAGCCGTGACCACTCATCAGCCGCCCCAGACCGTCCGCGCCAACGGCATCGACATCTGCTACGAGATCTTCGGCGGCGACAATGCCGAGCCGCTGCTGCTGATCATGGGGCTCGGCGCGCAGATGATCCATTGGGACGATGCGTTCTGCGAACAGCTCGCCGTGCACGGCTTTCGCGTGATCCGCTTCGACAATCGTGACATCGGCAAGTCGAGCCATCTGACCGGCGGCAAGCGCCTGACGCCGCTCGAGCTGCTGAAGCTGCGCTTCCTCAGGATTCCCGTCGCGGCAACCTACAAGCTGATCGACATGGCAAAGGACACGGTCGGACTGATGGATGCGCTCGGCATCAAGTCGGCTCATCTGGTCGGCGCGTCCATGGGCGGCATGATCGCGCAGGAGGTGGCGCTGTCGTTTCCGCAGCGCGTGCGCTCGCTGACCTCGATCATGTCGACGACAGGCAATCCACGCGTCCCGCCGCCGACACGCGAGGCCGCAGCGATGCTGATGGCGCCGCCGCCGCGCAGCAAGGAGGAGTTCATCGCCCGCTTCGGCCAGACCTGGAAGGTGTTGCGCGCCGGTTCCTTTCCGGAAGAGGAAGCGCTCGATCTGGATCGGGCCGAACGCGTGTTCGCACGCGGGCTCAATCCGGCCGGCGTCGGCCGGCAGCTCCGCGCCGTGCTCGCATCCGGCAGCCGCAAGGAGCGGTTGCATCATTTGAAGACGCCGACGCTCGTCATTCACGGCACCGTCGATCCGCTGGTGCGACCCGAAGGCGGCAAGGATACTGCGGAGTCAATTCCGGGCGCAAAGCTGCTGATGATCGACGGCATGGGGCACGCGCTGTCCATGCGTTTCTGGCCCGATATCATCGGGGCCATCGACAAGCATGCGCACGGCGCGGTGGCCAACGCAGCTTAAGCCTTCGTCGCCATCCAGATCACGTGGCGCGCACCGCCGCCTCTGCCGGTGGCGCGGACAGCGACTTCGTTGACGTCGAAGCCGGCGCGCTTGAGACGCTTGGTGAAGGCGGGGTTGGGCCCCGACGACCAGACCGCCAGCACGCCGCCCGGCCGCAGCGCCGTCTTCGCCGCCGTCAGCCCGCTCGCACTGTAGAGCGCGTCGTTGCCCTTCCGGGTCAGCCCCTCCGGCCCATTGTCGACGTCGAGGAGAATGGCGTCGTAGGCTGCGCTCTTCGCCCGGATGATTTCGCCGACGTCGATCTCGCGGATCTTCACTCTTTCATCGTCGAGGCTGTCGCCGAACACCTCGGCCATCGGGCCGCGCGCCCAGGCGACCACCGCCGGCACCAGCTCGGACACCACGATCTTCGCCTTGCTTCCGAGCACGGTGAGCGCGGCGCGCAGCGTAAAGCCCATGCCGAGGCCACCGATGAGGACGACGGGTCTTGCGACCTTTTCGATCCGCTTCGCCGCCAGCGTCGCGAGTGCGGCCTCCGACCCCGACAGGCGGTTGTTCATCAGCTCGTTGGTGCCGAGCTTGATGGAAAACTCCTTGCCCCGCCGCATCAGGCGAAGCTCCTCATCGGAGCCGGGGATCTTGGCGGTGTCGAGTTTTTCCCAGGGAATCATGGCAGAGCTTTAGCACGATTTGCCTGGTAGCCCGGATGAAGCGCAGCGCAATCCGGGAAACCCTAGCCTGAGGAAATACCGCCCCGGATTTCGCTTCGCTCCATCCGGGCTACAAGCTGCGGCTACCCGCCCGCCCAGACGTCCAGCACATACCGATTCTTCGCGCCCATCTCCTCGATCCAGCGCGCACCAGCGGCGGCATCGCTGCCGCTCTTCTCGCGGTGGATCGCGACGAGGGCCGCCTTCACGTCGGGCTCCATCTTGCCGCCGTCACCGCAGACATAGATGATCGCGCCCTGCTCGATCAACGGCCAGACCTTGTCCATCTGCGCGGCGAGGACGTGCTGCACATAGGTCTTCGGTCCTTCCCCACGCGAGAAGGCGGTGAACAGCTCGGCGATGCCGCTCGCGGCCAGCGCCTTCAGCTCGTCCCTGTAGAGAAAATCCTGATCCGGATGGCGGCAGCCGAAGAACAGCATGGCCGGGCCGAGGGCGGCGCCCTTCGCCTTCCGCGCGGCGCGCTCTTGAAGGAAGCCACGGAACGGGGCCAGTCCCGTGCCAGGCCCGATCATGATGATCGGCACGGCGGGATCATCGGGCAGCCGGAAGCCGGCCTTGGTCTCGCGCACCGTGGCGTAGATCGCATCGCCCGCCCGCCGATTGGCGAGATAGTTCGAGCAGACGCCCTTGTAGGTGCCGCGCCCGGAAGCGGCCGGCCCCTCGACCACACCGACCGTGATGCTGCAACGTGTTGGATCCACCGACGGCGACGACGAGATCGAGTAGTAACGCGGCGCCAGCAGCGAGAGCATTTCCAGGTAGACGTGGAACGGCAATTCGCAGGCCGGATATTCGAGCAGCAGGTCGAACACCGATTTGCGCCTGGCCAGAATCCCGGAGCGGTAACGCTCGAGCCGGCTCCGCCTCCTCGCCGACGAAGGCCAGCAGCTTCGGTTTGGTCACCGGACAGCGGGTATGCTCAGCCATGATCTGGATCTGCTTCCGCGTCGCCACCTGCTGCAGCTCGACGAACTCGCTGAGCAGGCGGCCGACCGACACGGCATCGCCGACCGGCAATTGCGCGCGGCGGCCCTCGGCGACCTGAAGCCTGATCTGGTCGGCGGGCAGAAAGCCGAAACGGCGGGCAACCGAATCCACCAGCGTCGGATCGTTGCGCGGGACGACGCTCAAGTGATCGCCGACGCGATAGCTGATGTTGGCCGGCAACTGCACCTCGATATGGCGCGTCGAACGCTCCGACGGATTTGACCCGGTCTTGTTCTGGAGCTCGTCATTGACCAGCACCTTCATCGCCACCGCGCCACCCTGCGCCACGATGGTGTTGATGGCCGTTACCGCCACCGGCTCGATCGCGTAGAGCGGATCGTCCTCCGCAGTGCGGGTGAAATTCCAGTCGATGCCGAATTCCTTGGTCGCGACCTGGGCGGCCGCCGGGAACCATTTCTGGAACTGGCCATCGAGATCGCTGCGCGCATCTCCTTCGCCGCGCGGATAGACCGCACGTGCGCCGTGCTTCGACAATTGCTCGTCGATGAAGCGCGGCACCGATTGATACGTCGCGGCCCAGTCGCTGTTACCGCAGCCGAACACGGCGTAGCGCACATTTGCAAAGGCATCCTTCGGCAGATCGTCGCCGAGCCATTTGACGAACTGCGTCGCGTTATCCGGCGGCGCGCCATTGTAGGAGGCACAGATGATCAGCACGCCGCCTTCCTGCGGCAGCTTGCCGACGTAATCGTCGAGTGCCCCGAGATGCACGGCGAAGCCGTTGATCTCGGCAAGGTCGGCCATCCGCGTTGCCAGCTCCTCTGCGGTGCCGAGATTGGAGCCGTAGAGCACCAGCATCGGCGTGTTGTGGCCAGGCCGCGCCGTCGGCTGCCGCGGCGCCTTCGGCGCTGCGGACGCCGCCACCGGTCCACCGTAGGCGCCTCGCTCGCGATCGGCGCGCGGGCGCACCTTGATCTTGAAGCCCTCGGGCTTCATCGTCAGGGTTTCCTTCAGATGCATCTGATAGCGCTGATGGTCGATCAGCTTGAAGCGCTGCAGGATCATGCCAAGCGCAAGCGCGGCCTCGTGCATGGCAAAACCGCGGCCGATACAGGCGCGCTGGCCGTTGCCGAACGGCTTCCAGGCGTTGATCGGCCGTTTCGCCTCGGCCTCGCGGCTGAAATTCTCGGGGTCGAAGGCGTCGGGACTGGGTCCCCAAACAGAGGGGTCGCGATGCAAGGCCGTCACCAGGATGGTGGTGAAGGTGCCCTTCCTGAGCTTGTACTTGCCGCCGCCGATGGTCTCATCCTTCAGCGGGGAGATGCCATAGGCGGGTGCCGGCGGCCACAGCCGCAGCGCCTCCTTCAGGACCTGCGTGATGTAGGTGAGCTGCGTTACCTGCTGATAGGTCGGCTTCGCATTGACGTCGGGGCCGAAGACGCGGTCGACCTCGTCATAGGCTTTCTTGAGGATATCGGGGTGTTTGAGCAGCGCATAGATCGTGCAGGACAGCAGGCCGCTGGTGGTCTCGTGCCCGGCGATCAGGAATGTGTTGATCTGGTAGCGGATGTTGACGTCGTCGAGCTGCTCGCCGGTCGCGCGGTCGACGCCGGTCATCATGGCGGCGAGCATGTCCTTCTTGTCGTCGATACCCTCAGCGCTCTTGCGGCGCTCGGCGATGATCTCGTCGACCATCCTATTCATGAAGGCGACGTCTTCGGCGAGCGTCTTGCGCCGCTTCTGCATCCAGAGCTGCTCGAACGGCAGGCCCCGCGTCATCATGATGGTTTCGAGCGATCGCACCAGAGACTCGACGAAAGGATGATAGTCGCGCCGGTAGAACGAATTGAATCGATACTCGAACCCGCACAGACCGATCGTGTCCAGCGTCAGCGCGGTCATATCGTGGACGACGTCGATCTCGTCGTCGGCGTTGAGCCGCTCCCATTTGTTGACGAGTTGCTCGGCAATGTCGACCATGTTCGGATGGTAGGACTGCATGGCGCGGTTGCCGAAGGGCTGAAGCAGGATGTTGTGCGCCTTGCTCCAGTTCGGTTCGCGTGTGTCGGCCGTGAACAGGCCGTCGCCGCCGACCGCGCGCACGCGCCGCAGCGCGCCGCGCACCGTCTTGTCAAAGCGTTTCTCGTCGGACAGCTCGTCGACGAGATCGTGGCCGGAGACGACGACGATCGGCGAGCCCATCATGTCGAGCCAGAAGATCGGGCCCAGCTCTTTGGCAAGCCGCGTCAGGTGCTGCACCGGAGCGGCTGAGTCCAGCGACAGCATGTTGCCCACCACCGGCTTGGTCGGCGGCTGCGGGATCGGGTCCAGTCGGTTCTTGGATGACATTGAAATGTAGTCCCCCTGCCTCACTGTCGTCATTGCGAGCGAAGCGAAGCAATCCAGAAACACATCCGCGGAGACAGTCTGGATTGCTTCGTCGCTTCGCTCCTCGCAATGACGAATTAGCCAAACCGCCTTCTACGCCATTCGATCAGCTTGGCGCTGACCTCCTCCGGCTTCTCCTGCTGCGTCCAATGGCCACTGTCCTTGACCAGATACTTTTCGAGGTCGCTCACGAGCTTCTCCATGCCGTCCGCCGCCGACGGCGGCAGCACCGCGTCGTTTTCCGCCATGATCATCAATGACGGCACGCTGATGTGGTGGTCGAGCCCCTTCGCGCGCTCCCAATTGCGCGTGAAATTGCGATACCAGTTGATGCCGCCGGTGAAGCCGGTTTTCGTAAAGGCGTCGACGAACACCTTCTTCTCGTCGGCCGACAGGATCGGCGTCCGCGGATCGTGCCGGGCGTCGTAGGCCGCAATCATCTGCGGAAACGCAAGATTGGTCTTCGACGAAGCGCCGACGCCCGCTACGGGAGGTTCGGTCGGCTTTGCATCGGGCCGGGCGAGCGGCTTGCGCATGAAAGCATCGAATGTCTGCTCGACCCGGCTGCCAAAAATCCGGTCCGGCTCGCGCGCGGGATCCTGGAACTGGACGATGTACATCTGGTCGCCGAAACGCTGGCGGAACAGTGCGATCGGATCGATCGGCGCGCGGTCCCAATGCGGGGTGTTGACGCCGACGACGCCGGCGACCCGCGCAGGATGGCGCAGCGGCATCTGCCAGACGACGAAGCCACCCCAGTCGTGACCGACGAAGATCGCCTTGTCGATCCCGAGATGATCGAGCAGCCCGACGAGGTCGCCGGTCAGATGCTCCATGTCATAGGCTTCGACCGGTTCCGGCCTGTCGGTCGCGCCATAGCCGCGCTGGTCGGGCGCGATCACGCGGATGCCGGCCTCGCTCAGCGCCTTGATCTGGTGACGCCAGGAAAAGGCCAGCTCGGGCCAGCCGTGACACAGCACGACCGGCGGCGTGTCCGTGACCGGACCCGCCTCGTAATAGCCCATGCGGATTCCATTCGTCTGCGCGAATTTGAGCGGCGGCATTTCAATCATCATGAGATTCCTGGCAAAGTCCTATTCTGCTGCGCCCTTGATGTCGGCCGCAGGCGGGGCGTAGGCCCCTTCGAGCGCGGCAAACTCCGCCGGCAGCATGTCGCACATCACCTGCACATGCGGAATGATGTTGGCGCCAACAATGAAGCCGAAATCGAGCTGGTCGCGATAGCTCTGCACCGTGATGTTGAGCGCCTGCCCGTGGGTGGAGATCGATACCGGGAAGATGTGCAGCAGCTCGGCGCCCGCGGCATAAAGCGTCTGCCGCGGCCCCGGCACGTTGGACACCGTGATATTGGCGGCCGGGGGCAGCACGTCGGACAGATTCGAGCGGCTGTAGAGCAACGCCAGAATCTGCACCATCATCGGCGCACCGAGCATCGAGATGTTGGAGACCTGCGGCATCAGCGCGCGCAGCGGGTGCGACATCTCCTTGGACTTGGTCGACTGTGCGATGATCGCTTCCAGCCGTGCCTTGGGATCCTCGATATTGGTCGCGATCGAGCAGATCATGCCGAACACCTGGTTGTTGGCCTCGGTGTTGCCCTCCTCGCGGAGCGAGATCGGCACGGCCGCCGTCAGGGATTTCGCCGGCAGCGTACCGTATTGCTGGAGGTAGCGCCGGACCACGCCTGATGCGAGCGCAAGCACGACGTCGTTGAGCTTGCCGCCGGCCTGTTTGGCCAGCGCCTTCGCCCGCGACAACGAGATCGAGACGCCGGCAAAACTCCGCTCCGACGAGATCGTCTTGTTGAGCATGGTCGGCGGCGACACCATGCTGGCAAGGCTCTCGCGCGATTTGGGATCGGAGATCTTGCCGAGCACGTCGGAGACGCTCTTGACCATGGTCGGGATGTTGCCCGCGAAGCGCACCGCGCTCTCGATCTGGTACATCGCGTTGTCGAACAGGATCGAGCCGATGTCGCTCTTGCCGGTGCGCGGCAGTTGCAGGTTCTTGGCGGCCGCCGAGGCGTCGAGCGGCTGGGTGAAGAGTAGCTGGTAGGAATCGAGCAGGTTCGCCGCGATGTCGCGCGGCTCCTGCCCGGGCCTGGCTCCTGCCGCCGGCGGATCGACCTGCCGCGGGATCGGCGAGATGTCGTAGATCATGTTGGTGAGCGCCGCGCCGGCCCCGCCGTCGATCGCGGCATGGTGCATCTTGGAATAGAGCCCGACCTCGTTGTCCTTCATGCCCTCGAACACGTAGAACTCCCACAGCGGGCGGGCGCGGTTCAGGAGCTTGGCGTGCATCCAGCCAACGATGCGCTCGAGCGTGGCGCGGTCGTGCGGCGCCGGCAGGCTGGCGCGGAAAATGTGACGGTCGATGTCGAACTGGTCGTCCTCGACCCAGGAGGGATGGTCGATGTCGAGCGGCGCCTTCTCCAGCCGCGCTTTCAGGATCGGCGCGATGTGCAGGCGCGAGACGATCATCGCCTTGAAGTCTTCGAAGAAATCGCCCTTGTAGTCGTCGGGCAGGCGAAAGATCGCCATGCTGCCGACATGCATCGGCATTTCCGGCGTTTCCAGATACAGAAACGATGCGTCCAGCGACGACAGCTTCTTACCGTCAGCCATAATTCCCTCCCACGCATAGCGACGGGCGCCTTAGGGCGCTTCTCGTCAGGCCGATATTGCCTGTTCCGGCGGGGCATATGCAATGGCAAACGGCCCGGCCCGGTCAAATGGGGAGAACTCCCCCTCCGGTTGCGCCAGGCGGTCCGCCACGGCCCACAGCGCCGCGGGGTTCACGCCGAGCCCGATATGGCTCGCCAGGCGCACCTCGATGTTCTCGGCGCGGTCGGAGGGCCGCAACAGACAGGTGCGCCAGTTCACGATGCCGTCGGCACGCGAATAGATCGACGTCGCAGGCACCGGGAGATCGCCGGCGATCGCCTCGCGCGCTTCCGCAAAATCCTCGACACGCTCGCCGGACATCATCTCGTAAAGCCGCGTCGCATTGGTGGCCCGCACGTCATTGGCAAACGGACTGCCGAGCGTGACGACGCAGCGGACCATCTCGGGCGCCTGAAGCGCGAGATCGCGGGCATAGACGCCGCCGAGGCTCCAGCCGACCAGGCTGACCTTGCGGCCGCTCGCGGCATAGATCTCGGCGAGACGGGCCTGCAAGGCCTGGCGCATCCGCCCCAGCCCACCCAGATTGCGGCCCATCCGCCAGGCATGCGCGTCATAGCCTAGTTCGCTGAGATAGCGCCGCATCGGTGCCATCGAGAGGTCGCTGGCGAGAAAGCCCGGCAACGCCAGAACCGGATGGCCGTCGCCTCTGGGCGCGCGCATCAGGACTGGTGACAGCAACAGGCTGGCGTTGAACTCGAACAGGCCACGGGCCTCGGCAAGCAGCAGAGCGAGGCCCGGCGGACGAAGCCGGCCTGACGTCTGCGGCCCTTCCGGCCCGCGCGGCATTATTTCTTCTTGTCGCCGGTGCGCGTGCCGCCGAGGCCGGCCATCGTCACGAACATGTCCTGAAACCGCTCTGCAATCTTGGGATCGAAGGTGAACCAGCTCTGGATCAGGGATTCGGGCGAGACCTTGTCGATGTTGGACATCATCTGCTGTTGCAGCTTGTCCATCACCGCGGTCTGCATCGGCATCACGTCGGGCAATCCGAAGAACTGGCGGGCTTCGAGGGGGTGCAGTCGATTTCGATGTTAACTTTCATGTCCCCTCCGGATGAGATTCGAGCGGCGTCACACAGTATCGCCGCGACATGGTGTGCGACGCAAGCGACCTGACACCGGGCCTGGACACCGGCCTCCGCATTCGGCGGACATGGTCAATCAAATCGGCCTTTCCTCTTTATTCCCTCCGCCGGTCGAAAGTCGAATGTCGTCCATGAGCCTCTCGCCACTAAATTGTTGATCAGCATTGCTGCACAGCGGTGCAAACTGGCGCGTTCCTTGCTGGAATGGCGCTTGCACGGGTCGAGAACTCTGGGCAACATGGATCGATCGGCCCCGCCGAACAATCAAGAATGACGGCGCGGGCGAGTGGAGAGGGTCAAGAATGTCAGTCGGACGAAGTCTCTTTGCGGCGACGCTCGCCGGTGTGGTTGCGATGGCGGTCTCGCCGGCGTCGAGCCAGACGCTGCGCTACGCCAACCAGGGTGAGCTGAAGTCGCTCGACCCCTACACGCTGAACGAGTCGACCACCAGTGCGCATCTCGGCCATGTCTATGAAGGCCTGGTCGCCCGGGACAAGGACCTGAAGATCATCCCGGCTCTCGCCGAAAGCTGGGAAACGCCGGAGCCGACACGCTGGCGCTTTCACCTGCGCAAGGGCGTGAAGTTCCACAACGGCGACCCCTTCACCGCCGACGACGTGGTGTTCTCCGCCGAGCGCGTGCGGGCAAAGGGCTCGAACTTCCAGAGCCGCGTTCCCGCGGACGCCAAGGCCGTCAAGATCGACGATTACACCGTCGATTTCATCCTCACATCGCCCAATCCCATCCTGACGGCGCTGTGGGCGACCTGGTACATCATGGACAAGAAATGGGCAGAGGCGAACGATGCGGTAGCACCGACGCCCGCTGCCGCGACCACTCCGAGCTACGCCTCGCTTCATGAAAACGGCACCGGTCCCTTCATGATCGAGAGCCACCAGCCCGGCGTGAAGACCGTCTTCAAGGCCAATCCGAACTGGTGGCGCAAACCGGAACATAATCTGAAGGAGATCGTCTTCACGCCGATCGCCAACCCCGCCACGCGTGTCGCGGCCCTGTTGTCGGGCGAGGTCGACGTCATCGAGCCGGTTCCGGTGCAGGACATCGAGCGCGTCAAGGCGAGCCCGAACGCCACCGTGCTGACGGGACCTGAACTCCGCACCATCTTCGTCGGCATGGATCAGGCGCGCGACGAGCTCCTGTACTCCAACATCAAGGGCAAGAACCCGTTCAAGGACGTTCGCGTCCGCGAAGCCGTCTACAGGGCGATCGACGTCGACCTGATCAAGAATCGCGTGATGCGCGGCCTTTCCACGCCGTCCGCGTTGATGGTCGCACCGGAGATCTTTTCCGCGAAGGACCTCATCCGCCCGAAGTTCGACCCCGACGCCGCCAAGAAGCTCCTCGCCGACGCGGGCTATGCCGGCGGTTTCGAAGTGACGATGGACTGCCCGAACGATCGCTACGTCAATGACGCCGCGATCTGCCAGGCGATCGTGGGCATGCTCGCCCGCATCAACATCAAGGTGGACCTGCTGGCCCAGCCCAAGGCTCAGTATTTCGCCAAGGTGCTGAAACCCGGCGGCTACAAGACTTCGCTATACATGCTGGGCTGGACCCCGGATACACTCGACTCCCAGAACGTGCTGCACGACATCATGGGCTGCCGGGATGATCCCAAGGACCCCAACCGCGGCGAAGCCAATCTCGCCGGCTATTGCAACAAGCAGTTCGACGAGCTCGCCGACAAGGTTCTCGTCGAATCCGATACGGCCAAGCGCGATCTCCTGATCAAGCAGGCGTTCGAGATTTCGATGAAGGACTGGGGCTATATCCCCTTGCACCAGCAGGCGCTCGCCTGGGGCGTGTCGAAGAAGGTGAAGCTGACCCAGCGCGCGGACAACATGGTGATGCTCTACTGGGCGACCAAGCAAGAAGAGTAGGTGTAGACAAGTTGTGAAGTCCCGGAAGCCATGACTTGCGGATTTGGCTTCCGGGACTTGCTGTTTCGGGCTAACGCGATGCTGCGTGCTGCTGAAGAAGAGATGTGAAAGGAACAGATGCTCGCTTTCACACTGCGCCGGGCCATCCAGGCCATCGGTGTCATGATCGCCGTCGGGATCATCTCGTTCTCGATGTTCCGTTTCGCCGGCGATCCCGTGAACCAAATGGTGGGGATGGATACATCGGGCGCGGAGCGCGCCGCGATCCGCAAATCACTCGGTCTCGACGATCCCGTGATCGTGCAATTCGGCCGTTATCTCGGCAACGCCGCCCAGTTCAAATTCGGCGTGTCTTACCAGTTCCGACTTCCCGTCACCAATCTGCTGATGGAGCGGATGCCGGCGACGCTGGAGCTGGCCGTCGTTGCCACGATCTTCGCCATGGTCAGCGGCATCCTGATGGGTGTCTATTCCGCGCTTCGCCGAGACAGCTGGCTCACGCATGTCTTCCAGGCCGTCTCGCTGATCGGCATTTCGCTGCCGACCTTCCTGATCGGCATTCTCATGATCTACCTGTTCTCGGTGACGCTGGGCTGGCTGCCCTCGTTCGGCCGCGGCGACGTCGTGCATATCGGCTGGTGGACGACAGGCCTCCTGACGCTGTCCGGTTTGAAAGCGCTGATCATGCCGTCGATCACGCTCGGCCTTTTCCAGATGACGCTGATCATGCGCCTCGTTCGCGCGGAGATGCTGGAAGTCATGCGCACCGACTACATCCGCTTCGCCCGCGCCCGTGGGCTCACCACGCGGGCGATCCATTTCGGCCACGCGCTGCGCAACACGCTGATTCCCGTCATCACCGTCGCGGGCCTGCAGTTTGGCTCGGTCATTGCCTTTGCGATCATTACCGAGACCGTGTTCCAGTGGCCGGGCATGGGGCTCCTGTTCGTGCAGGCCGTCCAGAACGTCGATATCCCGATCATGGCGGCCTATTTGATGATGGTGTCGCTGATCTTCGTCACCATCAATCTCGTGGTTGATATCCTCTACACCATCGTCGATCCGCGGCTGCGCTCGACGGTCAGCCGGGCGCATTGAAATGAGCGAGGCCGTCGTTCCGCACGAGATCGAGAAGCGCGCAGCGGCCGCACCTGGCTGGTTCAGGCGCGCGCTGCACAGCGACCTGTTCTATTCGTTCCGCCGCTCCAGGATCACCATGATCGCGGCAGCCGTGACGCTGCTGTTCTTCCTGATCGCGATCTTCGCCTCGGTGCTGTCGGTGCAAAATCCGTTCGATCCGGCACAGCTCCAGCTGATGAATTCGCGCATCTCGCCGCTCTGGACCGCCGACGGTCAGAGCCCGTTCCTGCTCGGCACCGACGAGCAGGGGCGCGACGTGCTGTCCGCGATCCTCTATGGCTTGCGCATCTCGCTTCTCGTCGGCGTCCTCGGAGTCGTCCTGTCCGGCGCGCTCGGCATCATGCTCGGGCTGACGGCCGGTTATTTCGGGGGCGCCGTCGACGGGCTGATCATGCGCATCGCCGACGTGCAGCTCTCCTTCCCGGCGATCCTGATCGCACTGCTGATCAACGGCATTGCCAAATCGGTATTCGGCAACAAGCTCGACGAGATGAGCATGCTGGCCGTGCTTGTCTTCGCCATCGGCCTGAGCTTCTGGGTGCAGTACGCGCGCACGGTGCGCGGCTCGGTCCTGGTCGAGAAGAACAAGGACTATGTCGCGGCCGCGCAATTGATCGGCCTTCCTGCCCCGGTGATCATGCTGCGCCATGTATTGCCGAACACGACGGGACCGATCCTCGTGATCGCCACCATCAACCTCGCGCTCGCCATCATCACCGAGGCGACACTATCGTTCCTCGGCTCGGGCATGCCCGAGACGATGCCGTCGCTCGGCACGTTGATCCGCATCGGCAACGGCTATCTGTTCGCAGGCGAATGGTGGATCGTCGCATTTCCAGGCATCGCACTGGCGGCGCTCATCCTGTCGATCAACCTGCTCGGCGACTGGCTGCGTGACGCCCTCAACCCCAAGCTTCGATGAGCATGCAGCGTTCATGACCGAACCCGTTCTCTCCGTCCGCAATCTCCAGGTCGAGTTCGCCTCCCGCCGCGGCACGCTGCGCGCCATCGACGGCGTCTCCTTCGACATCGCCAAGGGCGAGGTGCTGGGCGTGGTCGGAGAATCCGGCGCCGGCAAGTCCGTCACCGGGCTTGCGGTGATCGGCCTGATCGATCCGCCCGGCCGCATCTCCGGCGGCGAGATTCGCCTGTCGGGCCTGCGGATCGACAATCTGCCGCCGGAGGAGCTGCGCCGCGTCCGCGGCAAGCGTATCGGCATGATCTTCCAGGATCCGCTCACCTCGCTCAATCCGCTGTACAAGGTCGGCGATCAGATCGTGGAGACGATCCGCACCCATCTCAACCTGTCCGAGACGGCCGCCCGCCGCCGCGCCATCGACCTGCTCGCCGAGGTCGGCATTCCCGCGCCGGACAAGCGCATCGACGGCTATCCGCACGAGTTCTCCGGCGGCATGCGCCAGCGCGTCGTCATTGCGCTCGCGATCTGCGCCGAGCCGGAGTTGATCATCGCGGACGAGCCGACCACCGCGCTCGACGTCTCCGTGCAGGCGCAGATCATCTCGCTGATCAAGCGGCTCGGCCGGGACCACGGCACCGCCGTGATGCTGGTGACGCACGACATGGGCGTGATCGCGGAGACGTCCGACCGCGTCGCGGTGATGTATGCCGGCCGCGTCGCCGAAATCGGCCCGGTGCAGGACGTCGTCAGGAGCCCGCTGCACCCCTATGCCAAGGGCCTGATGGGCGCGATCCCGACGCTTGCCGGCGAGGACAAGCGCCTGGTGCAGATCCCGGGCTCGATGCCGCGGTTGTCGGCGATCCCGCGCGGCTGCTCGTTCAATCCGCGCTGCGAGTCCGCGTTCGATCGCTGCCGGGTCGACCGGCCCGAGCCGCTGGCGCGCGGCACGCAATCGGTCGCTTGCCATCTCTATGACAGCGCGCCGGCGGAGAGCGCGGCATGAGCGTTCCCTTCGTCCAGGCGACAAATCTGCGCCGCGTGTTCGACGTCTCCAAGCCGTGGCTCAACCGCGTGCTCGAGGGCGGGCAGCTCGAATACCTCAAGGCCGTCGACGGCGTCAGCTTCGACATCAGGAAGGGCGAGACCTTTGCGCTGGTCGGCGAATCCGGCTCCGGCAAGACCACGGTGGCGCGGATGGTGGTCGGCCTGTTGCCGCCGAGTTCCGGCAACGTGCTGATCGACGGCGTCTCGATGACCGATCCGCGGCAGGCCCAGGCGCGGCGCAAACTGCGCCGCCGCATCCAGATGATCTTCCAGGATCCCTATGCGAGCCTGAACCCGCGCTTCCGCGTCGATGCCATCATCGCCGAGCCGATCCGCGCCTTCGACCTGATCCAGGGCGAGCGCGACATCCAGGCGCGCGTCGGCGAGCTGCTCAGCCTCGTCGGCCTGCATCCCGACGACCGGCTGAAGTTTCCGCACGAATTCTCCGGCGGCCAGCGCCAGCGCATCGCGATTGCGCGAGCGCTCGCCTCCGACGCGGAGTTCATCGTCTGCGACGAGCCGACCTCGGCGCTCGACGTCTCCGTGCAAGCGCAGATCCTCAACCTGATGCGCGACCTCCAGGACAAGTTCGGCCTGACCTACATGTTCATCAGCCACAACCTCGCCGTTGTCAGGCACATGGCGAGCCGTGTCGGCGTGATGTATCTCGGCCGCATCGTCGAGATCGCAGAGGGCAAGGAATTGTTCTCCCGTCCGCGCATGCCCTACACCAAAATGCTGCTCGGCGCCGTGCCTGATCTGGCCATGAGCGGCCGCCAGCGCATTCCGGTGAAAGGCGAGATCCCCAACCCGATCAATCCACCCCCGGCTGCGCCTTCAATCCGCGCTGCCCGCTGGCGTTCGATCTCTGCCGCAAGCAAGCACCTGACCTGATCGACGGCGTCGCCTGCCACGCGGTAAACACCACGCCGGTCCCGGCGTGACGCGCGCGTGCCATGCGGCCCGCGCATTGGCGGCACGGCATCGCCTGTGATCAATTGCGCGCGCGACACATAAGGTAACGAACTCCCATGTCCAACATCAATCCCGATCCGTTCACGACGCGTCCCGAAATCGAGGGCACGTTCGGGGTCGTCGCCACCACGCACTGGATCGCGACCGCCGTCGGCATGGCCATGCTGGAAAAGGGCGGCAATGCCTTCGACGCCGGCGTCGCCACCGCCTTCACGCTGCAGGTGGTCGAGCCGCATTTGAATGGCCCCGGCGGCGACGTGCCCGTCATCGTCCATGACGTCAAGCGCGGCCGCACCGAAGTGATCTGCGGCCAGGGTCCGGCGCCGGCGCGCGCCACCATCGCACATTACAAGAGCGAAGGCCTCGACATGGTGCCCGGCACCGGCCTGCTCGCGGCCTGCGTTCCCGGCACCTTCGAATCCTGGATGATGCTGCTGCGCGACTACGGCACGATGCGCGTCCGCGACGTGCTGGAGCCCGCGATCGCCTACGCGCGCGACGGCTATCCACTGGTCGAGCGCGCCTGCGCCACCATCCAGACCGTGGAGCAATTGTTCCGCAAGCACTGGCCGACCTCGGCCGCGGTCTATCTTCCGAATGGCGAAGTGCCGAGGCCCGGCACGCTTTTCACCAACACGACGCTGGCCGCGACCTACGCCCGCATTCTCAGCGAAGCCGAGAGCGGCGGCGGCGGCCGCGACGCCGAGATCGAGCGCGCGCGAAAGGCCTGGTCGCAGGGCTTCGTCGCGGAAGCCATCGACAAGTTCTGCCGGACGCAAGAGGTGATGGACGTCAGCGGCTCGCCGCATCGCGGCGTGCTCTCCGCCGACGACGTGGCGCGCTGGCAGCCGACCATTGAAGCGCCGCTGACTTATGACTACGGCCGCTACACCGTCTGCAAGGCCGGTGTCTGGAGCCAGGGCCCGGTGACGCTGCAACAGCTCGCTTTGCTGAAGGGCTTTGCGCTCGACGGGCTCGACCCGACCGGGCCTGAGTTCATCCATCTCCAGATCGAATGCGCCAAACTTGCCTTCGCCGACCGCGAGAAATTCTACGGCGATCCCAAATTCAGCGAGATCCCGATCGGAACGCTGCTGTCGGATGCCTACAACGACGAGCGCCGCAAGCTCGTCACCGACAAGGCCTCGCTCGACCTCCGGCCCGGCGCGGTCGAGGGCCTTGGCGGCGTGGTCAAGCTGCGCCGTGCCGAGGGACAGCGCGAGGCTGTTGGCGCGCTCGGCGCCGGTGAACCGACGGTGGGCCGCTTCGGCGAAGTGCGCGGCGACACCGTGCATTTCGACATCATCGACAAGGCCGGCAACATGGTGTCGTCGACACCATCAGGCGGCTGGTTGCAATCCTCGCCTGTCATTCCCGAGCTCGGTTTCTGCCTCGGCAGCCGCGCGCAGATGTTCGATCTGGAGGAGAACCAACCAAGCTCGCTGGCGCCCGGCAAGCGGCCGCGCACCACGCTGTCGCCCACCATGGCACTGCGCGACGGCGAGCCATATCTGGCCTGGGGTTCGCCCGGCGGCGACCAGCAGGACCAATGGATCACGCAATTCTTCCTGCGCCACGTCCATTGCAACCTCAATCTCCAGGAAGCCATCGACGCACCGGCCTGGCATTCCGAGCATTTCCCGATCTCGTTCTGGCCGCGCACCGCGCGCCCTGGCGTGCTCGTGGTCGAGAACCGCGTGCCGAAGGCAACGATCGAGAACCTCAGGGAGCGAGGGCATATCGTGGAAGTCGGTCCCGACTGGTCCGAAGGCCGCCTCACCGCGGCCTCGCGCGTCGGTGTCCGCCGCCGCGCCGCCGCCAATCCGCGCGGCATGCAGGGTTACGCTGCGGGACGCTGAAGGCAGCACATGAGTGCGACTCCCCTCATCGAGATCAAGGACCTGCGCATCCGCTTTCACGGCGACGACGGCCGCGTCACCCACGCGGTCGACAGCGTCGATCTCAGCGTCGCCAATGGCGCCACGCTCGGCCTCGTCGGGGAATCCGGCTGCGGCAAGAGCGTGACGTCGCTGGCGATCATGGGATTGCTGCCGAAACAAAGCGCGGAAATATACGGCGCGATCCGTTTCGACGGCTTCGACCTGCTGAAGACCTCGGACCAGACTTTGCGCGATCTGCGCGGCAACCGGCTCGCAATGATCTTCCAGGAGCCGATGACGTCGCTCAATCCGAGCCTCACCATCGGCGACCAGATCACCGAGACCATCCTGCGCCACCGCGGCGGATCGCGCCGGAGCGCACGTGAGCGGGCCATCGAACTGCTGCGCCGCGTCCACATCCCCTCGCCCGAGCGGCGCATCGACGACTATCCGCACAAGCTGTCCGGCGGCATGCGCCAGCGTGTCATGATCGCGATGGCGCTGGCCTGCGACCCGCGGCTGCTGATCGCGGACGAGCCCACCACTGCGCTCGACGTCACCTTGCAGGCCCAGATCCTGGAGCTGATGCGCGAGCTGAAAGCCGCAAGCGGCGCCGCGATCATCCTGATCACCCACGATCTCGGCGTGGTCGCGGAAGTCTGCGACGAGGTCGCGGTGATGTATGCCGGCGAGATCGTCGAACGCGCGCCGGTCGATGAATTGTTCGCCGCACCCCAGCATCCCTACACGGTCGGCCTGCTCGGCTCGATCCCGCGGCTCGACCATCGCGCCGAGCAGCTGGCGACGATCGAAGGCATGGTCCCGAACATGGCGCAGCCGCCCGCCGGCTGCCGCTTTGCAGCACGCTGCCCGTTCGTGCTGGACGCCTGCACCGAGGCGCCACCGCCCTTGGTCGAGCTCAGCCCCAGCCACCTCTCGCGCTGCATCCGCGCACCACTCGAACTGCTGGTGTCGTGATGGCGCTGCTCGAGGTCGAAGGGCTGGTCAAGCATTTCGTCGCGGAGCGCTCGCTGTTCGGCCGCCCGCTGGCCCATGTCAAAGCAGTCGACGGCGTCAGCTTCTCTCTCGAAGCCGGCAAGACGCTCGCCCTCGTCGGCGAATCCGGTTGCGGCAAATCCACCGTCAGCCGGCTGGTGCTGCGGCTGATCGAGCCAGACGCGGGCTCCGTTCGCTTTGACGGCCGCGATCTGCTCTCGCTCGATGCCAATGCGCTGCGCGCCTTCCGCCGCGAGGCACAGATCATCTTCCAGGACCCCTACGCCTCACTCAATCCGCGCATGACGGTCGGCCAGATCCTGACCGAGCCTCTGGCGTTGCACGATCTCGTACCACCGGCGCGGCGGCGCGAGCGTGTCGAGGAGATCCTGCGGCTGGTCGGCCTGGAGCCGCGGCTGGCACGGCGCTACCCGCACGAGTTTTCGGGCGGCCAGCGCCAGCGTATCGCCATCGCCCGCGCGCTCGCGGTCGAACCGAAGCTGATCATCTGCGACGAGCCGGTCTCGGCGCTGGACGTCTCGATCCGCTCGCAGATCCTCAATCTGCTGCGCGAGCTTCAGGACCGGCTCGGCCTCGCCTACATCTTCGTCTCGCATGACCTCGCCGTGGTCAAGCACATCGCCGACCACGTGGCGGTGATGAATCTCGGCCAGATCGTCGAAACGGCCGAGGCGGACACGCTGTTCGCAGCACCAAGCCACCCCTATAGCCGGGCACTCTTGTCCGCCATCCCTGTGCCTAAACCGCGGGCAAAGCGCAGCCGGATTGTGCTGCAGGGAGAGATCCCCAGCGCGCTCAATCCGCCGTCGGGATGCCGCTTCCACACCCGCTGCCCCTACGTGATCGAGCGCTGCCGCAGCGAAATGCCCGAGCTCGTCGCGGATGGCATCGGACATGCAACGGCCTGCCACAGAACGTCGGAACTGCCGTCCTCCGCGGCGATCGTCCCGTCCGACGGCGGCTTTTCGCCGGTCCTTGAAAAATTGGTCGCAGCCTTCAGCTGCGGCCCGGAAGCAGTCCGCGGCGGTGGGGTTAGTTCATTGGGAACGGACCCGGCCTGACCGCAAAACAGAGGTTGAGAGCGATGAGTTACATGCGTTTGGCAATCCTGGCGTCGGCTTTGCTGACGTCGCTCGTGGGCGGCGCCCAAACCCAAGTTCAGGCCCAGACCACCCTTCGCATCGGCATCGCCGAAGACCCTGACATCCTCGATCCCAGCATCGGCCGCACCTATGTCGGCCGCATCGTGTTCTCCGCCTTCTGCGACAAGCTGTTCGACATCGACGAGAAGCTCAACATCGTGCCGCAGCTTGCGCTGTCCCACGAGACCTCGGCCGACGGCAAGGAGATGACGATCAAGCTCCGGCCGGGCGTCAAATTCCACGACGGCGAACCCTTCAACGCGGAAGCGGCAAAGTTTTCGATCGAGCGTCACATGACGCTGCCGACCTCGTTCCGCAAGTCGGAGCTTGCCAGCGTCGATCATGTCGAGGTGGTCGATCCCCTCACCATCAAGCTGGTGCTGAAAACGCCCTACTCGCCGCTGATCGCCCAGCTCACCGACCGCTCAGGCATGATGGTCTCGCCGAAGGCGGCGAAGGAGGCCGGCGACAAGTTCGGCCTGCATCCGGTCTGCGCTGGCCCCTACAAATTCGTCGAGCGCGTCCAGCAGGACCGCATGGTGTTCGAGAAATTTGCCGACTACTGGAACAAGGACAATATCCATATCGATCGCGTGGTGTTCCTGCCGATCGTCGACGCGACGGTGCGGCTCGCCAACCTGAAGTCAGGCGGTCTCGATCTAATCGAGCGCGTGCTCGCCACCGACATCAAGGACGTGCGCGCCGATTCCCGCCTCGTGCTGTCGACCGCGCCGGAGCTCGGCTATCTCGGCCTGACCGTCAATATCGGAAACGACAAGAACAAGGGCCCGCTGAGCCAGTCGGCGAAGGTGCGCCAGGCGCTCGACCTGTCGATCGATCGCGAAGCCCTCAACCAGGTGGTCTTCAACGGCGAATTCACGCCCGGCAATCAATGGGTCAGCCCGACGCATCCCTATTATCAGAAGGCCTTCCCGGTCCACGGCCGCGACATCGCCAAGGCGAAGGCGCTGTTGAAGGAGGCCGGCGTCACCACACCGGTAACCGTCGACTACATGATCCCCAAGGGCGCGGAGAACGAGGCCGTGGCCCAGGTGATCCAGTCGATGGCCGCCGAAGCGGGCTTCGACATCAAGATCCGCGCGGTCGAATTCGCGACGACCTTCAAGCAGGCCCAGGCCGGCGAGTTCCAGATCTTCCAGATCAACTGGAGCGGCCGCATCGATCCTGACGGCAATTCCTACATCTTCATGCGCAGCAAGGCGCCACAGAACGACGGCGGCTACGCCAACCCCGATGCCGACAAGCTGATGGAAGATGGACGGGCAACGTCCAATGTCGCCGAGCGCAAGGCGATCTATGAAAAGCTGACCAAGATCCTGCTCGACGATCTGCCGATCATCTACATCTATCACCGCACGCTCCTGATCGCCCACACGACCAAGCTGCAGGGCTACAAGCAGATGCCCGACGGGCTCGTGCGCGTGGTCGGGCTGAAGTTCAAGTGATCGCGTCAACGCCCGGGTCGGGCGTAGCAAAATGCTGAACTTCCTCGCCCGCCGGATTGCGCAGATCGTGCCGACACTGTTCTTCGTGTCGGTGCTGATCTTCTCGCTCCAGCAATTGCTGCCGGGCGATCCCGCGCTGGTGATGGCCGGCGAGGAACGCGATCCCGCCGTGATCGAGCAGATCCGCCAGCAGTACAAGCTCGATCAGCCGATCCCGGTTCAGTACGTCTATTGGCTCAAGGGCGTCCTGACCGGAGACTTCGGCGAGTCGCTGCGCAACAAGATGCCGGTTCGCGAGCTGATCGCGCAGAAGCTGCCTGTGACGCTCCAGCTCGGCTCGATGGCCATCGTGATCGCGTTTTGCATCGGCATTCCCGCCGGCATCATCTCCGCGGTCAAAAAAGGCACGGCCTGGGACTACGGCGCCAATCTGTTCGCGCTGTGGGGCATCTCGACGCCGAATTTCTGGCTCGGGATTCTCCTCATCTTCCTGTTTTCGATCAAGCTGGGCTGGTTGCCGGCCTCGGGCTACGTGCCACTCACCGAGAACTGGCGCGCGAGCCTGGCTGCGACCATCATGCCCGCCTTCGTGCTCGGCAACGCGATTTCCGCGATCCTGATGCGGCACACCCGCAGCGCCATGCTTCAGGTGCTGGAGAGCGACTATGTGCGCACCGCGCGCGCGAAGGGATTGTCGGAGCGCTCCGTGATCCTCAAGCATGCCATGCGCAATGCGCTGACGCCGATCATTACCCTCGGCGCGCTCGAGCTCGGCACGCTGCTCTCGGGCGCGGTGCTGACCGAGCAGATCTTCTCCATTCCCGGCTTCGGCAAGCTGATCGTGGACGCCGTGTTCAACCGTGACTACGCCGTGGTGCAGGGCGTGGTGCTGGTGACGGCCACGGTCTACATCACGCTCAACCTGGTTGCCGACGTCGCCTATGTCCTCGTCAATCCGCGGCTAAGGGGCTAGGCGATGACCGATGCCGCATTGCCAGCCAGTCCCGCAACCCGCGCTGACGAGCTCGACAGCCCGGCACGCCGCGCCCGTCGGCGGCTGTTCAAGCGCAAAGCGGCCGTGTTCGGGCTCGTCGTGATCACGGCCTTCATCATCCTTGCGGCCCTTGCGCCGCTCGTCGTGCCCTATGACCCCATCGCGACGAGCTGGAGCCTGGTGCGCAAGCCGCCGACCGCAGCGCACTGGTTCGGCACCGACGATCTCGGCCGCGACATCCTGAGCCGCGTCGTCTATGGCGCGAGGGCCTCCCTGATGGCGGGCCTGATTTCGGTCGTGATCGCGCTCGGGATCGGCGTGCCGCTCGGCCTGCTCGCCGGCTATCGCGGCGGTTTCACCGATGCGCTGATCAGCCGGATCACGGATGCGATGCTGGCCTGCCCGTTCCTGATCCTGGCGATCGCACTCGCCGCATTCCTCGGCCCGAGCCTCGGCAACGCCATGATCGCGATCGGCATCTCGGCCACCCCGATCTTCATCCGCCTGACCCGCGGCCAGGTGCTGGTCGTCAAGGCCGAAGACTATGTCGAAGCCGCCCGCGCGCTCGGCAATCCGCCCTGGCGGATCGCATTCTCGCACATCCTGCCGAACATCCTGCCGTCGCTTCTGGTGCAGGCGACGCTCTCGATCGCCGCGGCCATCATCGCCGAAGCGGCGCTGTCCTTTCTCGGCCTCGGCCAGCAGCCGCCGGCGCCGTCCTGGGGCAGCATGCTCAACGCGGCGCAGCGCTTCCTGACCCAGGCACCCTGGATGGCGATCTGGCCGGGGTTTGCGATCTTCCTCGTGGTGCTATCGCTGAACCTGCTCGGCGACGGCCTGCGCGACGCGCTCGACCCGAGGCAGCGTTAGAGTCTGCGGAACGAGACTTCGCTGGCGCCGAGACGGAGGTGCGTTCCCTCCCCCTTGTGCGGGAGGGGCAGGGAGAGGGGTAGCCAAGCAAATGGTACCCGTTGTTGATGATGCGCCGAGAGCCGGTGCACAATGGATGGAATCCCCGGGTGGCACCCCCTCCCTGCCCCTCCCGCACAAGGGGGAGGGAACGGAGAGAGCGGTCCTGTCGAGGACCTCAGATCACCACCTCGCGGATCACCCGGCGGCAATCCATCTCGTATTCGAGGTCGACCACCGGGGGCCGCGCGAAATGCCAGGTCAGGCCGGAGCGCAACGCGCCGCGACGGACCAGCTCGTCCGCCAAAACAGGGTGGAAGTCGCGGATCGAATAGGCCTGCACACCCGTGGTGTCCTGCCAGCCGAAGCCGAACTCCGCCATGCGCTTTTCCATGTGCGACGTGGTCATGCGCACCTTCTCCTGCAACGCGTCAGGTCCGAGCTCGCGATAGCGCACAATGCGCTCGGGATAGGTGCCACTGCCTTCGCGCGCTTCCGCGCCGCCCGCGATCACGAACGTCGGCGTCTTCGCGCGCGTGGGGCGCGTGAAGCAGAACGCATAGAAAGACGGCTCGGACGGCGGATCGACCTCGGGACAGACATTGCTGCGCGCCACCGGATTTGTGGTGCCGTCGAAGATGCCCCATTCGGACAGCGTCTTGACGTAGTGCAGGTTGAAGGCGCGAAAGCCTTCCTCGCTGAAGGCCGCCGGCGACCGCAATTCGCAGGCACAGAACGCGGTCAGCGGACGCCCCGCCTCCTGGATGAACTTCGCCGCCAGCGCAAAGCCCTCGGCAAGCGGCACCAGGCGATCGAACCTGACACGCTCGACCTCGTAGCCGTCGTCCGCGGCCGCACCCGATGAATACTGGAACACGGCCGGGATGAAACGATAATTGCCGGCCGAAAATTCTCGCGTCATGTCCAGCCCCTCATTCCCATTGCATGTCGACGCCCCTGGCGCCTGGGAGAGACTAGCATGAGACAACAAAAAGGCGGCAACAGCTATCGCTGTTGCCGCCTCCCGGCCGGGATTGAATGCGTTCTCAGGTCGGCCGCAGCGCCTTGGCGTTGAGGTCGAACTCGTTGACCTGCTTGTTCCGCTCGGAATCGGCCGCCTTGCGATGGTCGGTTGCCAGCACGACATAGACCGCCGGTAGCACGAACAGCGTGAACAGCGTGCCGATCGACATGCCGGCCACGACGACCAGGCCGATCGAGAAGCGGCTGGCCGCGCCGGCGCCGGTTGCCGTCAAGAGCGGGATCAGGCCGGTCACCATCGCAGCCGTGGTCATCAGGATCGGACGAAGACGAATGCGGGCCGACATCTCGATGGCCGAACGGCGATCGAGCCGCTCGTTGACCTGGAGCTCGTTGGCGAACTCCACCATCAGGATGCCGTGCTTGGTGATCAGGCCGACCAGGGTGAGCAGACCGACCTGGGTATAGATGTTCATCGTCGCCATGCCGAAGAACAGCGGGATCATCGCACCGACGATCGCCATCGGCACCGAGATCATGATCACCAGAGGATCACGCAAGCTCTCGAACTGCGCGGCCAGCACCAGGAAGATGATGATCAGCGCAAAGCCGAAGGTGATCGCGAGCTGATTGCCTTCCTGCACGTATTGCCTGCTATCCGCCAGATAGTCGTGACTGAAGCCCGCCGGCAGCTTCTTGGCCTCGCCCTCGAGGAAGTCCACCGCCGCACCGACGGTCACGCCTGGCATCGGCACGGCCGAGAACGTCGCCGAATTGAGCTGGTTGTAGTGTGTCAGCGAATTCGGAGCGGTCTTGGTCCTGACCGAGACCACGGTCGACAGCGGAAGCTGCTGGCCCGTATTGGTCGTCACGTAATAGCCGCCGAGCGATTCGGGCGACAGCCGGTTGGTGCGCGGCACCTGCGGTATCACCTGGTAGGAACGGCCCTCGAGATTGAAGCGGTTGATATAGTTGCCGCCCAGAAGAACCGCGAGCGTGCTGCCGAGGTTCTGCATGTTGACGCCGAGATCCTGCGCCTTGGTGCGATCGATCGTGACCTCGACGTTCGGCTGGTTGTAGGCGAGGTCGCTGTCGGAGACGATGAACATGCCGCTCTTGCGTGCAGCGTCCTTCAGCTTCTCCATCTGCTCAAAGACCGTCTGGAAGCCAGCGGTGGAATTGATCACCATCTGCACGGGCAGGCCGCCCGGACCGCCCGGCAACGGCGGCAGGTTGAAAGCGAAGGCTTGCACGCCCTCGATCTTCGAAAGCTCGGCCTGCACCAGCGGCTTCAACTGGATCGCCGACCGCTTGCGCTCATCCCACGGCTTCAGCAACATGCCGGCGATGCCGCCCTGCGGACCGTTGATGCCGTTCAGCACGAAGCGCAGATCGGTCTCCGGGAATTTCTGGAATTCCTTGTCCAGCTTCTCGCCGTAAAAATCGACATAGTCGATGTTGGCGTATTTCGGCGCCTTGGTCACCGCGAACACGATGCCCTGGTCCTCCTCCGGCGCCAGCTCCTTCGAGGTGTGCATATAGAGGAAGCCGACGAGCCCGAGGATCGTGATCGCGAACAGGCCGGTAATCGCCTTGTAATCCAGCGAACGGTCGAGCCTGCGTCCATACCACCGCGTCAGCGCGCCGAACACGCGGTTCACGAGCTTGGCGAAGCGGCCCTCTTCGGTGTTCTTGAGCAGCACCGAGCACATCATCGGTGACAGCGTCAGCGCGATCACGCCCGACACGATCACCGAGCCCGCAAGCGTAAAGGCGAACTCGCGGAACAGCGAGCCGGTGAGACCGCCAAGGAAGCCGATCGGCGCATACACCGCGGCGAGCGTGATGGTCATGGAGATGACGGGACCGACGATTTCGCGCGCGCCCTCCACCGCCGCCTGGACGGGCGTTTTACCCTCCTCCAGATGTCGATGGATGTTCTCCACCACGACGATGGCGTCGTCGACCACAAGGCCGATCGCGAGCACCATCGCCAGCAGCGTCAGCAGATTGAAGCTGAAGCCCAGCGACAGCATCAGGGTGCAGACGCCGATCATCGACAACGGAATCGTGACGACCGGAATGATGACCGAGCGGAGCGAGGCCAGGAACAGGAAGATGACCACGATCACGATGATCACGGCTTCGCCCAGCGTCTTCTCCACTTCGTCGATCGAGGATTGGATGAACTTGGTCGAGTCGTAGGCGACCTTCATCTTCATCGACGGCGGCAGGTTACGCTCGAGCTCCGGGAACAGCGCGCGCACGCCCTTGACCAGCGTCAGCGGGTTGCCTTGCGGCGTCGCGTTCACACCGATGAAGATCGCATGCTCGCCGTTGAAGGCGACGCTCGCATCCGTGCTTTGCGCGGCAAGCTCGACGGTGGCGATGTCCTCCATCCGCACGAAGCCGCCGTCCTTGGCCTTGACGATCATCTTCCGGAACTGGTTGACGTCGGTCAGGCTGGTGTTCGTCGAGATGTTCGAAACGATCAGATAGCCCTTGGTCTGGCCCGCCGCCGACTGGAAGTTGTTGGCCTGGATCGCCGCGGCAACGTCCGCCGACGAGACGTTACGGCCGGCCATCTTCATCGGATCGAGCCACAGCCGCATCGCAAAGGTCTGGCCGCCCAGAATGTCGGCCGAGGCGACGCCGTCGACAGTCGACAGCACCGGCTGCACCACGCGCGTCAGATAATCCGATATTGCAGAGCCCGACAGTTCCTCGGAGGAGAAGCCGAGATACATCACGGCCGTGGTCTGGCCCGTCGTCTTGGTAACGATCGGGTCGTTGGATTCCTTCGGGATCAGGTATTTGACCGAATTCGTCTTGGCGAGCACCTCGGTGAGCGCCTGGTTCGGATCGAAGTTCAGCTTGATGTAGACCTGGATCGTCGAGGTGCCGAGCACCGATGACGAGGTCATGTAGTCGACGCCTTCGGCCGAGGCGACCGCCTGCTCGATCGGCGTCGTGATGAAGCCCTGGATCAGGTCCGCGGACGCGCCGGGATACACCGTCGTGATGTTGATGACCGTGTTCGACAGCTTCGGGTATTGCCGGATCGGCAGCACCATCGCGGCGCGCAGGCCGATCAGCAGGATCAACAGGCTGACGACGACCGACAGCACCGGTCGTTTGATGAAAATGTCGGTAAAGCGCATCGCGGCGATCTCGATTCTATGTCTCGACAGACGTGATCCGGCCGAGCCGGATCACGCGCGTGTAGTGTCAGTAGCGCGGCGGCTGCGCCGGGATTTGCGGGCCCGGGTCTGACGAAATCGCAACTGCGGCGCCCGATTGCAGCTTGAGCTGACCGACCGCGACGACCTTGTCGCCGGCCTTCACGCCCTTGATGATCTCGACACGGCCGTCGACCCGGCTGCCGGTCTGCACGAAAGTGCGCACGGCGGAGAGGCTGGTCTTGCCGTCTTCCTCCTTCTTCTCGGTGATCACGAACACCGAGTCGCCGTACAGCGTGTAGTCGACAGCCGTCTCGGGCACGGTGATCACGGCCGGCTTGTCCGGCAGCACCACCGTGGTGGTCACGAACATGCCGGGCTTGAGGATCTTTTCCGGATTGGCGATCGTCGCCTGCACGCGGATGTTGCGGGTATCGGTCGAGATTTGCGGCTCGATCGTGGTGATCTTGCCTTCGAAGGTACGGCCCGGATAGGCGTCGACCTTGAGCCGGACCGTCTGGCCGACCTTGAGGTTGCCCGAGTCCTTTTCCGTCACGGTGAAGTTGGCCCACAGCTGCGACAGATCGGTCAGCGAGACGATCGCCGTGCCTGCCGTCAGATACTGGCCGACCTCGACCTTGCGGACGCCGAGATCGCCGGCGAACGGCGCGCGCACCAGCTTCTGCGAGATCAGCGCCTCGGTCTTGGCGATGCCGGCCTGCGCCTGGTCGTAGGCGGCCTGCGCGGTATCGACGGTCGCCTGCGGACCGAACTGGCGCGATGCCAGCTGCTTGGCGCGGTCGAGCGAAAGCTGCGCGACGGTCGACTGGGCCTTGTAGTTGGCAAGGTCGCCCTGCTCGGGCGCGTCGAACAATTGCACCAGCGGCATTCCCGCCTCGACGCGGGTGCCCGGCTGGAACTTGATCTCAGTGACGCGACCGTTGACGTCGGCGCTGACGTCGACCTGGTGCACGGCGACGAGACTGCCGACGGCGGTCAGAAGGTTCGGCACCACCTCGGACTTCGCCTCGGCGGCGGTGACCGCGGTCGGCGGCGGCTTGTTGTTGGCGAAGAACTGCTTGATCATCTGGCCGCGGAAAAATTGAACCAGACGAGGCCACCGACGAGCGCGGCCAGCAGCGCGCCGACGATGATGAACCACAGCACCGGCCGGACCGGACGCTTGGGAGCCTTGGTGTCGATCGGTTCGCCCGAAATCTTGTGTTCGGTGACGATGTTCATTGTCATGCGCTTTCTGCAATCGCCGTCTTGTCCGCACGAGCGGCCTGATCGTGGCCCAAATGCGAAGCAATTGCGGCGTCGTTAAGTCCGATACCCCTCAAGAGAAACTCACACAGCTGCCGCTCGAGGTCGTCAGCCTTGCCGTAAGCGAGGCAGGGCGTAGCCGGCAGCCTGGTCAGTGCAGCGGTCATCACCGTGTGATGCGCAAACCAGAACAGGTTGAGCGGATCGCCGCTGAACGGCCGCGCGTCCCCGGCCGCGACCGCCCGCTCGAGCGAGGCGAGGAAGACCGCGCCGATCAGCTTCTCGATCTTGGCATATAGCAAACGGGCGAACTCGCCGTCATCCAAATGGCTGGTGGCCATCAGTCGCAGGCGCTGGGCCTCTTCCTGATCGGGACCATCGGCGATGTGGAGGTAATGCCCGACCATGCCGCGGAGGACTTCAACCAGGGTGGCGGTCGAGGGCTCCCGCTCCAGCAGGTCCATCAACGCCGGGTCTGCCTCGCACTCGTCGCTGAGGATTTCGGCATAGAGCGCCGCCTTGGACGGGAAATGCTTGAACAGCAGCGCTTCGGAAATGGCAGCGGCGGCCGCCACGCTCTTCGTCGTGGTGCCGGTATAGCCGTGTCGGGCAAAGCAGCGCTTTGCGGCGCCGAGGATCAATTGACGCCTCAGGTCGCTCGTCATTCGCAATGAGCTCATGTTAGTGAGTAAGCACTCACCCACGCAAAAGTCAAGCCGAATGGTGCGATGCAACCTGCAAGGCGCGCTCCCAAATCGGCCAGTAATCTAGATCGGCTGGAAGCCGAGATCGCCGCGGATCCGGTTGACGATGTAAGTCCCGTCCCGGGTGGGCAGTATCCGCTCGACGCTGCCGCTGTCGATCTTCACATTGGCAAAGCGCGGCCCCGCCGAAACGTCATGGACGGCTTTGGCGAAGGCCTCGACCTCGGCCATGGTCGAGATCGCGCGGGCATCCGCGATGCCGCAGGCTTTGGCGATGCCGACGAGGTCGGCGGCGGCCGAGGTGTGACTGGTCTGGCCGCCGGTCTCGCCATAGGCCTCGTTGTCGAGCACTGCGATCGAGAGGTTGGACGGCTTCTGCAGCCCGATGGTGGCAAGGCTCCCCAGGCCCATCAGCATCTCCCCGTCGCCGGTGATGACCAGCACCGGCAGCTTCGGCTGCGCCAGCGCCAAGCCCAGCCCGATCATCGCGGCGCCGCCCATGCCACCCCAGAGATAGAAATTGCGGGCATGGTCGCCTGCTGCGCACATATCGTTGGTGGAGGCACCAAGGCCGCCGATCGCGACGACGTCCTTGCGGTTCGCAAGCAGTGTGGAAACCACCTGACGGCGGTCGAGGAGATTGGCCTTGCTCATTTGGTGAAAACCTTGGCGCCGATCAGGCGCTGCGACAGAAGGACGGCGGTCGGCGTGAGCGCGTTGTAGGCCTGGGCCGCAGCCGCCTCCAGGACGGCCGGCACCTCGGCCGCGTTCGAAGCGCGCAGCACCTGGACGCCGGAGAGCTCGAACACGCCTTGGGTGGTCGACCCCATGGGCACCTGCCACGGATTGAACTCGCCCCATTCGCCGCGCATCGTCACCAATGTCAGAAACGGAAAGCGCAGGATCGGGATCAGCGACAGCATGTTGATGCAATTGCCGACGCCGCTCGACTGCATCAGCAGCACGCCGCGCTGTCCGCCGGTCCAGGCGCCGGCGAGCAAAGCCACGCCCTCCTCCTCCGTCGTCAGCGGAATGCCACGCATGGTGGACGAGCCGAGCACGCGCTGGATCAGCTTCGAATGGCCGGCGTCAGGGACGTAAGGCACCTGCCGGACGTCGAAGCGTTGCAAGGTCGCGAAAATATCGTCGGGCCAATTGAGGGCCGTGTCGGCTGCGTCAGTGCGATCGTGCATTTTCCCGTCCGGTCGGCTTGCAAATCACGGTACGACTGTAGACGGTGACCCGCACTGCTCGATAGAGCGAAAACGGCATATCGGTCTCAACCGGCGAGTATGGCGGATGAACGCAAGTGCGAAGGAATTGGCGGCCAAGTTCGATCTAACGAGGCTGACGGCGGAATTCTACGACGACCCCTACTCGACCTATCGTGCACTGCGGGAGAACGAGCCGGTCAAGCGCCTGCCGAACGGCACCGTGTTCCTGACCCGTTATGACGACCTCGTCACCACCTACAAGAACACGAAGTCCTTCAGCTCGGACAAGAAGCGCGAGTTCGCGCCGAAATACGGCGACACGCCGCTCTTTGAGCATCACACAACCAGCCTCGTGTTCAACGATCCGCCTTCGCACACCCGCGTGCGCCGCCTGATCATGGGCGCGCTGTCGCCGCGCGCGATCGCAGGCATGGAGCCTGATATCGTCAGGCTGGTCGACGGCCTGCTCGACGCCATCGCCGCCAAGGGCGCTTGCGAGCTGATCGAGGATTTCGCGGCTTCCATTCCCATCGAGGTGATCGGCAATCTGCTCGATGTCCCCCACGATGCGCGCGGACCGCTGCGCGACTGGTCGCTGGCGATCCTCGGCGCGCTCGAGCCTGTTGTATCGCCCGAGGTTGCGGCGCGCGGCAACACGGCGGTGACTGACTTCCTCGCCTACCTCCAGACGCTGGTGGCGCGCCGGCGCGAGAAGCCGGGCAATCCTGAGCGCGACGTACTCACGCGCCTGATCCAGGGCGAGGAAAATGGCGAACGACTGACCGAGAAGGAACTGCTGCACAACTGCATCTTCCTGCTCAATGCCGGCCACGAAACCACGACCAATTTGATCGGAAACGGCCTCGTCGCGCTCGACCGAAACCCGGACCAGAAGCAGCGGCTGATCGACAATCCCGACATGATCAAGACCGCCGTCGAGGAGATACTGCGCTACGAGAGCTCGAACCAGCTCGGCAACCGCATGACCACCGAAGCCGTCGAGCTCGGCGGCGTGATGCTCGATGCCGGCACGTCGGTGACGCTGTGCATCGGCGCCGCCAACCGCGACCCCGCGCAGTTTCCGGATCCCGAACGCTTCGACATCGCGCGCACGCCGAACCGACATCTCGCCTTCGCCACCGGCGCGCACCAATGCGCCGGCATGGCGCTGGCGCGGCTGGAAGGCGCGATCGCGATCTCACGCTTCCTCGCGCGCTTTCCGAACTATGCCGTGAGGGACAAGCCGGTGCGCGGCGGGCGGGTACGGTTTCGCGGGTTTTCGAGCGTGCCCTGCGCGATTGGCTGATCGTCCAAGACAAAAATGTCGAAAACAACCCCATGCACAGTAGCGGAGGGGTTGGTCGAAATTGCCCGGTGGATCCGCACAACCCTTTGATACGCGGGGCAAATCGGCAGCGCGCGATCAGGGCCGGCGACTTCCAGGCAAATTCACACGAACGGCAGGAAGATATCGGGCCGCTTGGGTAGCAACCGCCCAAAATAGCGCCGCCCTTCGTCCGAAACGGCATTGCTGCCGACAAGGAAATCGTCGGGCATATGGCGTGTCTTGCCAGCCACGCGATCGAGCGGCGCGAGCCGAGGTTCGATACGCTCGCCGTCATAATGCAGCACCACCGAGCCGCTGCCGGTCAGGGCGCTTTGCGCGGCAAACACGCCGGCGTCGAAAGCCTCCTTGCGGTCGGTTTCGTCGATCACACCGATATATCCGCGTGGCAGATAGCCCAGCGTGTCGACACGCGACCTTGCCTTGGGAAAACGCGATTTCAGCGCTTTCTGAATCTCGATGCCGAGATCACCGCCCGTCAGCTGTAGATTTCCATGGGCGTCGCGCTCGACCGCCTCGCCCGCCAGCGCCTCGGCGAGAGGCCGGCCGGCTTCGTCCTGCACGCCCTCGGACATCGAGACGATACAGCGGCCCAGCCGCGTGTACACCGCATCGACGTCGTGGAGGAACTGGACAACCGAGAACGGTCTTTCCGGCGTATAGATCAGATGCGGAGCATCGTCGGGCGATTGTTGCCAGCCTGCGGCAGCAGCCGAGAGGAAACCGGCATGGCGGCCCATGACGATGGCCACATAGATGCCGGGCATGGCGCGAAAATCGAGATCGATGCTGACAAGGGCATTGGCGACGAAGGTGGCTGCCGAGATGAAGCCGGGAACATGATCGTTCTCCATCAGGTCGTTATCAATGGTCTTGGGGGCATGCACGAAATGGCAGGGGCCACTCGACCTCTGCCGCAGCAGTTCGAGCGTTCCGGCGGTATCGTTGCCTCCAATATAGACAAAGGCGCGGGCGCCTAGCCGGTCCAGAGCCGCGAGGATATCAGAGCACGCGCCAGAATCCGGCTTGTCGCGGGTCGATCCGAGCGCCGAATTGGGCGTGTTGCCGAGGCGGCGGAGTTCGGCCTCGGGCAAGGTGGAGAGGTCGACGACGTTCCCCTGCGTCAGGCCTCGCACACCATAGCGCGCGCCCAGAATGCGCAAGGACGGATCATGCCTGCGCGCGGCAAGGATGGCGCCACACAAGGTCTGATTGATCACGGCGGTGGGGCCGCCACCCTGGGCGATGACGATTGATGGCATGGATCCTCAATGACTGGTTTCTGGCTATGACGCCAGCAGAGTGTGAGGGACGATTGAAGCGAAGATTGGCCAATGCTGCAACGGGCGGCCTGCCCTGCAGTGAGATCCCGCGATAGCCGCGCTCCCGGCCTACACCACCGTCCTGTGCCGTTCGATACAGGTGCGCAGCACCTCGTCCATCGGCTGACCCCACCAGTCGTTGGAGAAAATCTCGATCTCCGAATAGCCGGCAAAGCCCTGTGCTTCGACTGCAGCACGCACCGATTTGATATCGATGATGCCGTCGCCCATCATGCCGCGGTCGTTGAGGATGTCCCTGGTCGGCACCAGCCAGTCGCAGACATGGAACGCCAGCAGGCGCTCTCGGCCGGCCCGCGCGATCTGGTCCATCAACTCCGGGTCCCACCAGATGTGATAGACGTCGAGCGCGACGCCAAGCATGCCGGTACGATCTGGATCGAGCCGGTCGCAGATGTCGAGCGCCTGCTTCGTGGTGTTCACGCAGGCGCGGTCGGCCGCGTAAGCCGGATGCAAGGGCTCGATGGCCAGCGGCAATTTTGCCTGCCTGGCGTAATCGAGCATCTCGGCCAATGCTTCCTCGACTTGCATTCGCGCGGCGGCGATGTCCTTCGACGCTTCGCTGCCGGGGCGCGAATATTGCGGCAGGCCGCCGGCGACCAGCACGATGCAGGACGCGCCCAACGCCTTGGCTTCGTCCACACAGCGCCGGTTGTCGTCACGCACCTCGCCCCGGCGCGATGCGTCCGAGGTGAACATGCCGCCGCGGCAATAGCCGGAGAGATCGAGGCCGGCGTCGCGAACTGCGCGCACGGCGCGGTCGATCCCGACCGCAGCAACCTGATCCCGCCAGGGATCGATGGCGCGGATGCCGTGACGCGCGCAGGCGTCGATGATCTCGATGAGATCGCCCTGCTTGCGCACCGTCGCCGTGTTCAGCGATAGCCAGCGATGATCAGACGAGAAGTCGCGCATCAGGATTCGATCCCGTGCGAGGCCAGTACCGTCTTCATCCGTCGCGTCGCCAGTTCCGGATTGGCCAGCAGACCGGCCTGATCGGCGAGGCGAAACAGTTCGGCCAGATGCAGCATCGAGCGTGTGCTCTCCTGGCCGCCGACCATGGTGAAATGATCCTGGTGGCCGTTGAGGTATGCCATGAACACGACGCCTGTCTTGTAGAAGCGCGTCGGCGCCTTGAAGATGTGGCGCGACAGCGGCACGGTCGGCCCCAGCACGTCGTGGAAGCCGGCTTCATCGCCGGCCGCCAGCCGCGACAGCGCGTAGGACGCCGCAGGCGCGATGGCATCGAAGATGCCGAGCAGCGCGTGCGAGAAGCCTTCGCTGTCGCCGGCAATCAGCTCCGCGTAGTTAAAATCGTCCCCGGTGTACATCTTGATGCGCTTGTCGAGACGACGGCGCATGTCGATCTCGCGCTGCTTGTCGAGCAGCGAGACCTTGACGCCGTCGACCTTGGCGGCGTTGCCGTTGATGATGGCAACCGCAATGTCCATCGCCTTGTCGAGGTCTTTGCTGCCCCAATAGCCCGTCAAGGCAGGATCGAACATGTCGCCGAGCCAATGAATGATCACGGGCTCGCGGACCTGCGAGAGCACGCGGTCATAGACCTTGGCGTAGTCGTCCGCATTGCGGCCGAGTTTTGCGAGAGCGCGCGATGCCATCAGGATGATGCGGCCGCCGACCTTTTCGACCGCCGAGATCTGTTCCTCATAGGCGCGGATCACGTCGTCGAGGCTCCTGGCGTCCTCGACCGCGAGATGGTCCGTGCCCGCGCCGGAGAACACCAACGCGTTGCGACGCTTGGCGGCGCCGACCGAGCGCGTGATCAGCTCCAGCGAAGTCGGCCAGTCCAGCCCCATGCCGCGCTGCGCGGTGTCCATGGCTTCGGCAACGCCGAGGCCGAGGTCCCAGACGTGCTCACGGAAGGCGATGGTCTTGTCCCAGTCGACGGCGGCGGAGAGCCAGGGATCGTTATCGGCGAAGGGATCGACAACCGTGTGCACAGCGGAGAATGCGATGCGGTTCAGCGGGCCTTCGAGCCTGGCCGGAAAAGTGCGCGACGCAGCGAGCCGGTAGGTCTCGATCGAGCGATCGACCTTCGGCAGCTTGAGCGACAAGGAGGACATCGAAGGAACGGGCTTGGGCAGGACGGGTTTGTTCATGATTTCGAACCTCTTCCCGTCATTGCGAGGAGCGAAGCGACGAAGCAATCCAGACCGTCGCCGCGGAGGGACGCTGGATTGCTTCGCTTCGCTCGCAATGACGATTTGATAAACATCGCGACTTATCCAATTGACCTCAGACCTTGATCGGGGCGACGTCGATCCAGCGCCGCTCCTTCCAGCTCTTCAGCGCGCATTCGGCGAGCTGCACGCCCTTGACGCCTTCGAGCAGCGTGAACTTGTAGGGCGCATCCTCGTAGACGTGCCGGATGAACATCTCCCATTGCTCCTTAAAGCCGTTGTCGTAGGTGACGTTGTCAGGCAGCTTCTGCCAGTCACCGTAAAAGTCATGCAGCCGCTTCTCGTCCGGATTCCACACCGGCCGGGGCGTCGCCTGCCGCGCCTGGATCATGCAGTCCGACAGGCCTGCGACCGCCGAGCCGTGGGTGCCATCGACCTGGAAGGTGACGAGGTCGTCGCGATAGACGCGGGTGACCCAGGACATGTTGATGTGGGCGATGACGCCACCTTCGAGCTGGAAGGTCGCATAGGCGGAATCGTCAGCGGTCGCCTTGTACTTCTTGCCCTGCTCGTCGAAGCGCTCGGGGATGTCGGTGTTGCCGATGCAGACCACGCTCTGGACGTTACCGAACAGGTTGTCGAGCACGTAGCGCCAGTGGCAGACCATGTCGAGGATGATGCCGCCGCCATCCTCGTCGCGATAATTCCAGGACGGCCGCTGCGCCTCCTGCCAGCCGCCCTCGAACACCCAATAGCCGAATTCGCCGCGCACCGAGAGGATGCGTCCGAAGAAGCCGGAGTCGCGCAGGAAGGCGATCTTCTTCAGGCCGGGCAGAAACAGCTTGTCCTGCACCGTGCCGTGCTTGACGCCCTTGGCATTCGCAAGCTTGACGACTTCGAGCGCTTCTTCGAAGTTCGTCGCGATCGGCTTCTCGCAATAGACGTGCTTACCGGCATTGATGGCCTGGGTCAGCAGGCCGGGGCGAGCTTGCGTGGTCGCGGCGTCGAAGAACATGGTGTCGTTTTTGTCGGCGAGCGCGGCGTCGAGATCGGTGGTCCAGCGCGTGATGTTGTAGCGCTTGGCGAGCGCCTCGACCTTCTCGGCGCTGCGGCCGACCAGGATCGGATCGGGCATCACACGGTCGCCGTTCTTCAGGCGGACGCCGCCCTGCTCGCGGATCGCGACGATCGAGCGGATCAGATGCTGGTTGAGCCCCATGCGGCCGGTGACGCCGTTCATGATGAGGCCGAGGCGTTGCGTGGTCATGCCAATTACTCCCAAAGTGATGTTGGCTGTTCGAGCGGGCGCAATGCCGACCAGTCCGGATGGACAGACGTCGCAAAGCCCGCAGCGTAAAGCGATCCCGTCAGGAGATCGCCGTTGTGAATGGAGAGGCGGATGCCCTGCCCCGCATCGGCATAGAGATCGGGATGCGCGGCCGCGAAGGCCTGCGCCTCGGCGGCGGGCGTCTCGCCGAAACCGTCGACATAGTGATGGCCGTTCCGTTCAGCGTGGGTGATGCCGATGAAGGCGCCGAGCGCGAGATCCTGCTGTACGGCAAGGCCGGCCTGGCAGGTCAGGTCCTCGCCGGTGACGAAGAACCGCGCGCCGCCCGCGCTCCATTTCGCCGCCCGCGTCGCGTTGACGATGGACTTGTAGAGCCCTTTGCACGACTTCGAGGAGATACCGTGATAGCCAAGCGCCCGCGCCGCCGGGAACGCATCGTAGGAGTCGTCGGCTTCGTCGATGATGAAGCCGCGCGCAGCCAGCGAGCCGAGCGGGGATTGCCGGGTGATGTCGCGCGGCATCGGCTGCTCGACATAGAGCAGACGTGATGAGATTGGTTGCAGCGCGGAATCACGGTCGAGCCGATCCATCAGAGCTTGCAGAGCGGCAAGATCGGCGTACTGCTCGTTCGCATCGAGCGTCACCTGGGTGTCGCGTCCGAGCCTATCGAGCTCCTTGCCGATGCGCGCCAGCCGTGCAGCGTCGGCGGCCGGATCGCCCGAAAGCTTCAGCTTGAAATAATTCGCACCGGCGTTCTCACGCGCATCTGCAACACCGCCCTCGCCTTCGACGGTATCGTCGAGGCCGACCGTATGCCTGATCGCAACGCGCGACAGCGGCCTTCGATCGGCCAGAAACTGCGCGATGTCCGCGTCCTTCAGATCGGGCGACAGCCGGGCATCGATGCCGGCGACATTCCCGGCCATGCCGTCGAAGAAGCTGGTCTCGGTTGCTCGCAGCAACGCGTCCAGGATCGCCTTGTCGATCTCGGCCGGACCGTAAGCCGCGGCAAGCGCCGGAATATTCTTCTTCGCGCAGGTCGCGACCTGAGCGCCGATACACGACGCATGCAAATCAAACGCCGTCAGGAACCCGGTCCGCGCCAGATAGAGCCCGCGCGCGATCTCAAGCGACCGCCGCAACCCGTCGACCGTCTGGGCCGGCGACAATTCTGGTCGTTTGTCGAACCATTTCGGCACCAGCAACTCGGCGCTGGCGCCGACCACAAGTCCTCTGCCCTCCACCTCGATCTCGACCCGCACGAACAGTTGCGGCGTCGCGTTGATGGTGACGGCGCCAAAGCGGAACGGCCGCGCGAACTGCACGGGCCGTTCGAAGAAGGCAATGTCTCGCAGCTTCAGGCGGGGCGGCATGGTGCTACAACAACACGAGCTAAATTTGATGCGACCGGTATGGCCGCGGGCGACTCGCCTCTCCCGCTTGCGGGAGAGGTCGGCGCGTAGCGCCGGGTGAGGGTTTTCTCCTCTTGGGGGTTCTCGCGAGTGGAGACACCCTCTCCCCAACCCTCCCCGCAAGCGGGGGAGGGAGCGCACCAGCTTGGTGGTCGCGAGAAACGTATCCCATCGCCTCTAGTCCAGTGCCCCTTGCGAGAAGAAGTGCTTGCGGATGCGTTGCACGAGCTCGGTGAAGATGGGATCGGCCATGACGTCGAGCGAACGCGGGCGTGGCAGCGGCACGTCGTAGATCGCTGCGACCGCACCGGGACGCTCGGTCATGACCAGCACGCGGTCGGCGAGGAACACAGCCTCGGGAATCGAATGCGTGATCAGGAGCACGGTCTTCTTCGTTTCGCGCTGGATCCGCATCAGCTCGACATTCATGCGCTCGCGCGTCAGCGCGTCGAGCGCGCCGAACGGCTCGTCCATCAGCATGATCCTGGGATCATGCACCAGCGCGCGGCAGATCGAGGCGCGCTGCTGCATGCCGCCGGAGAGCTGCCAGGGCAGCTTCTTCTCGAAGCCTTCGAGCCCGACCATCTTCAACAGCGCCTTGGCGCGTTCGAGATATGTCTGCCGCGGCAGCCGCTTCATATCGATCGGCAGCATGACATTGGACAGAATGTTGCGCCAAGGCAGCAGCAATGCGTTCTGGAACACGATGCCGACATTGCCGTGCGGCGTCGTCACCTTCTCGCCCTCGACCAAAATTTCACCGGCGGTCGGCGGCAACAACCCGAGATCAGCTTGAGCAGGGTTGACTTGCCGCAGCCGCTTGGGCCGACCACGACGAAGAACTCGCCGTCGTTGATGTGAAAATCCAGCGGCCGCAGCGACGGCACATCGCCGTCGCGCGTCCTGTAGGTCTTCGACACGCCGGATAGCTTGATGCCCGACGCATCGCCAGCAGCCCGGTCGCTCACCAGTCGCAGATGCGCGGCGGACTGTTCTTCTGGATTGGCCTTCTTCGGAATCATTCAGTCACATCCAATCGAACTCAGATGGTCCGCACCGTCATTGCGAGGAGCGAAGCGACGAAGCCTCTTTCCGCAGAAGCAGCCTGGATTGCTTCGCTTCGCTCGCAATGACGGAGACGCTCACGAGCCACTCTTGGGCAGATAGTCGTTGGTATAGAACGCCTTCGGGTCGGCCTTGGCCTTGGCGTCCAGCCCGCCATATTCGACCATCAGATTGACGCTGTCGGTCATGTTCTGGTCGGTGACCTGGAACGGCCGCTTCCCCTTGGTCTCGGGCGTCCGGTACAGCGGAATGGTCAGCTCAAAGCCCTGCGTCAGCGTGTCGATCTTGCCTCCCTTGGGATTGGCATCGAGGATCGACTGCGCCGCCGCCTTCGGCTCCTTCTCGGCGGCTTCGACCGCTTTGGTCGTCGCCGACATGAAGCGGCGGACGAGGTCGGCGTTGGCCTTCACATAGTCGGTATTGGCGATGATGCCCGAGGAGACCATGTTGATGCCGTAGTCGGCGAACTTGATCGGGAACACGTCCTTGCCGGTGGCGTCCTTGATCTTCATCGACTGGTCCATGACGTAGCCGAGCAGGAGATCGGCCTGGCCATTGATGACCGCGTTGAGCTTGGTCTGGCCATCACCGGCGACGGTCTGGAAATCACTTTCCTTCAGTCCGGTCTTCTTCAGGAACAGCGGCCAGATCTGTGTCATGGAGTCCGCAGGCGTGATCGCCACCGTCTTGCCCTTGATGTCCTCCGGCTTCCTGATGTTCTTGTCGGCAAAGCCCATCGCGGACATCGGGCTGGTCTGCAGCAGCACGCCGGTCGCGACCACGGGCGCACCCTTGATCGCGGCGCGCATCATGGTGGGAACGTCGACATAGCCGAAATCGGCGGTCTTGGCGGCGACGGCCTGCGTGGTCGCAGCCGAGCCGCGGCCTTCCTGTATCTCGAGGTCGATGCCTTCGGCTGCATAAATGCCCTTGGCCTTGCCGTAGTAGAACGGCGCGTGCTCGCCATAGACGTACCAGTTCAGCATCAACACGACCTTGTCGGCCGCCTGCGTCGGCATGGCCGCAAACACCAGCAGTGCCGCTGCGACAGCTCCAATCAATCGCTTCATCGTTTCTCTCCCTTGCCCTTGTTGCGTCGGCCGTTGGTGGCCGTTCGTTCGTTAAGAGGCGAAAATCACGTCTTCACGCTGGCTGACGTGCCAGGGAATGACCAGCTTCTCGATCCGGTCCACGATCCAGAACAGGATCACGCCGAGCAGCGCCAGGATCACCAGCGCTGCGAACATTGTCGGCAGATCAAAAGTTCCGATCGAGCGCTGCATCACATAGCCGATGCCGGAATTGGAGCCGACGAACTCGCCGACGACGGCGCCGACCACGGCGAGCGTCACCGACACCTTGAGGCCGGAGAAGATCGCGGGCAGCGCATGCGGCAGGTTCACCGCACAAAACACCTGGAAGCGGCTGCCCTGCATGGCGCGGGCGAGATCGACCATATCGGGGTCAACGGACTTGAAGCCCTGCACGGCCGAGACCACCACCGGGAAGAAGCCGAGCAGGAACGCCGAAATCACCTTTGGAATGATGCCGAAGCCGAACCAGACCACGAACAACGGTGCGATCGCGATCTTCGGCACCGATTGGGAAAACACCAGCAGCGGATAGACATAGCTCTCCACTGTCCTCGACCCCGCGATCAGCATGGCGACGGGAATGCCGAACAGCGCGGAGAGCGCGAAGCCGCAGACGGTCGCATAGGTCGTCGGCCAGGACTGGCGCAGCAGTTCCGGCCAGTCGGTCCACAGCACCGCGACGACGTCGGCCGGCGCCGGGATCTGGTAGGCGGGAATTTTGAACAGCCGGATCGCGAGATCCCAGGCCACGACGATGAAGACCAGGAACAAAAACGGCCGGATCCATGCCGCATTCAGCATCCTGGATACCGCACCTTGCGGCTTCACTTCAGCCACGTCTCACTCCCGGCATTCTTGTTCTTCGGGAGAGAAATTAACCCGTTGGATAAATACTGTCTAGTGGTTTCCCTGTGACGTTTTGTGCCGGTTCCAGAGAGTTCCGGGTGATGGTGATGAATTGCACTACTCGTCCTCACAATCGGTGTCGTCCTGGCGAACGCCAGGACCCATCACCCCAGGGAGGAGTTTGGCGAAGGCTGGTCGTTCGGGACTAGCGCCGCGGACAATCGATGGATCACGCGGTATGGGTCCCGGCGTTCGCCGGGACGACGATGGGAAATATCTCGCCCTAGACCGTCTGCGCCACCGCGCTGCGCGACTTGGGCAGCTTCGCGATCTCCAGCAGCGCCGCCGACCGCCCCGTCAACGCAGCCAGCACCAGGCCGGCCATGTGCGCCAGACGCTCGTCCTTGGCTTTCTTATCCAGGAGGTCGCGGCCGAAGATCACGCTGAGCGTGGCCGAGTTGGACAGGTAGAAGAAGCTGAGCGCCGCGATCGAGATGTAGAGCTGGACCGGATCGACCGCGACCTGGAAGTCGCCGCTCTCGACGCCGCGTCGTACCACGGCGCGGATCATCTCGACGAAGGGCGAGTGCATCGACTTGACCTTGGTCGAGCGCTTCAAATGCTTTGCGCGCACGAGATTCTCGGTCTGGAGCAGCGACAGGAATTCCGGGTTGCGAAGAAAGTAGCCCCAGGTGAACTCGATCAGCCGGCGGATCGCCTCGGGCGGATCGAGATGCTCGAGGTCGAGCCCCCGCTCCTCGCTGCGGATCTTGTCGTAGGCGCCTTCGAGCACGGCGAGATAGAGTTCGTCCTTGTTGCCGACGTGATAATACAGCATGCGCTTGTTGGCGCCGGCCTTGGCGGCGATGCGATCGACCCGCGCGCCCGCGAGCCCGTGGGTCGAAAACTCCTGCTTGGCGGCTTCGAGAATCCGCAGCCGCATCCCCTCGGGGTCACGCTGCCATTTCAGAGTTCGCTTTGCCGTTGCCTTTGCCAATCGAGCGCTCGCTGGGTGCTGGTAACAAGCATCTATCACGCGGGCGCTGTCATTGCGAGGAGCCCTTGCGACGAAGCAATCCAGTCTGCCACCGCGGAAAAGACCCTGGATTGCTTCGCTGTGCTCGCAATGACGGGTGGAGGGACTTGCGTTTAATCCACCGGCTTCGGCGAGCGCTCCAGCAGCACGGTCTGGATGCCGCAGGTGCCGCTCCGCACCGTCATGATCCGCGTGCCCGGCTTGCGGCCGTTGCGTACCTCGGTGACGTCGAGGCCTGCGGCGATCAGGCGGGCACGGGTGGCGTCGATGTCCGCGACGCGCCAGCTCAGGCCCCAGAGGCGGTCATGCAGGGAATCGCCGCCTGCCACCGGACGGCGCACCACCTCGACGATGAGGTCGCCGCAGCGGAAGAACATCAGCTGGCCCCAGTCATGGTGGGAGCGGTCGAGCGCGAGATCGAGCCCGAGCCGCGCGCCATAGAGCGCGGCGGCGCGATCGGAATCCTCGGTGGTGATCACGACGTGATCGAGCGCGTCGATCGGCGCGATGTCGGTTACGGCCGACTTGGGGCGCTCGTCGGCAAGTTCGAGGAAGAACATGCGCACGCCGCGCGTCAGCTCGGTGGCAGCACGCGTGCGCTTCCAGTGGAGCACCGCGCCGGATTCGGCATCGCTGCTTTCGACCTCGGTGACCGGGTCCGGCTTCAAGGCCACCCGGTCCAGGCGCCGGTGCATCCTGCCCATGTCCGCGACACGAAAGCACAGGCTCGCGAGCACGCCTTCCTGGTCGTCGAGCAGCGCGCGCATGCGGTCGGCGGTGACGCTGAAGCCGCTCGGCGCCATCAACTCGATCGTCGTGTTCTCGAGGGTGAACAGCACGCGGTCGGCGCCCTCGCCGGAATTCTGCCATGCGGGCGCGCGCCCAAGCAGCGTCTGATAGGCCGCCCTGGCCGCACCGATATCCCTGACCAGAGCGACGACGTGATCGAGGCCGGTGATCATGTTCCCCTCCATCCAAAGGGCCGGAACCGAAACGCCCTTGAAAAACTCTAGGGGTCGCTGGCTCCCCCAGGGCGCAACGCTGGCCCAGCCACGGTCGTATTCCGGCCCCTGATCGACCTCAAGCGCCTATCGTCATGGGATCGCGAATATTTTTGGCGTTCCTCCTGCCGAAGCGGTGCTAAGGTAAGTGGCCGGCCGGGACCACCCAGCGCATCACGGACAACCAATGCAGGCTCTCTTTATCGGACAGACCTATATCGACGTCGTCTTCATCACCGACCACATGCCGAGCGGCGACGAGAAGCACGTGGCGACCGACTACGCGGTCTCTTTCGGAGGCAATGCGGTTACGGCGGCGTTCTGCTGCGCCAAGCTCGGGATCGTGCCCGACCTGATCGCCACGGCGGCCAATGACTGGCTGGGACGCATGTTCATGGACATGTGCGCGAAGTACGGAATCTCGCTGCATGGGCGGAAGGTGAATCAGTCGTCGCTGTCCTTCATCATGCCCAAGGACGGCAAGCGGGCCATCGTCCGCTGCCGCGACGACGATCACATTCACCCCTTCCCGATGCTCAATCTCGGCGGCTGCCGCGTGCTGCATGTCGACGGCCATCAGCCGGATGCCGCGCTCCACTATGCCAAGGTCTGCCGCGAGGCCGGCATTTTGACTTCGCTCGACGGCGGCGGCCTCCGCACCAACACGCATGAGCTGCTTGAATTCATCGACGTTGCCATCGTCGCCGAGCGGCTGTGCGAGCAGATGGACCTGACGCCGGAGAAGATGCTCGACTATCTCAAGGGCCGCGGCTGCAAGATCGGCGGCATCACCATGGGGGAGAAGGGCCTGCTCTGGTACAACGAAACCGGCGCGGTCGAGACCATGCCGGCGATGCCGATCCCGCGCGAGCGCGTGATCGACACCAACGGCGCCGGCGACGTCTTCCACGGCGCCTATGTCTATTCCTACCTCGCCCATCCCGGCAAAAGCTGGCGTGAGCATTTTGATTTCGCCCGCGCCGCCTCGACCTTCAAGATCCAGCGGCTTGGCAACGAGGCCGGCCTGCCGACCCTTGTGGACATCGCCAAAGTCAGGCACGAGTTCGAAGTCAGGGTCTAGGCTTCGCAAGGGTGGGTCATGGGGCGCGTCTTCGTCGCCGGCAGCATCAACATGGATGTGGTGGCGACCGCCGATCGCCACCCGAAAGTCGGCGAGACCGTCGCAGGCAAGCAGGTGCTGTATTTTCCGGGCGGCAAGGGAGCGAACCAGGCCGTGGCCGCGTCGCGACTCGGCGCGCAGACCACGCTGATCGGCCGGCTGGGCAAGGATTCGCTCGGCGCTGAACTGAAAGCCTTCCTTGGCGATCAGGGCATCGATCTCGGCTATCTCCAGGAGACGGCCGAGGCGCATACCGGGACCGCCATCATTACGGTGGCCGCCTCCGACAACACCATCGTCGTCATTCCCGGCAGCAATGCGCTGGTCAGCGCCGACGACGTCCGTGTCGTCCCGCTGCTGAAGGGCGACGTTGCGGTCAGCCAGTTCGAAATTCCGCTGCCGACGATTGCCGCGTTCTTCCAGCGGGCGCGCGAGGCGGGCGCCACCACGTTGCTCAATCCGGCACCGGCGCAGACAATGTCGCGCGAGATGCTCGCGCTCGTCGACGTCCTCGTGCTGAACGAGACCGAACTCGGCTTCCTCGCCGGTGTGGAGCTTTCGGAGGACGATAGCGCTGCGCGTATCATCGAGGTGGCGCGACAGCTTCGGGCGCGCGCGGACCAGACCCTCTGCATCACGCTCGGCAAGCGCGGGGTGCTGGCGCTGGCTGCCAGCGAGGAATTTGCCGTGCCCGGCCGCGCGGTGAAGGCGGTCGATACCACCGGCGCCGGCGATTGTTTCGTCGGCGCGCTCGCGGCGCAGCTGGCTGATGGAGTTGCCTTGCGCGCTGCCCTCGCCTTCGCCAATGCCGCCGCCTCGATCTCGGTGCAGCGGATGGGCGCGGGGCCGTCGATGCCGACGGCTGCGGAAGTGGCGGCGGTTCTCAACGCAGGCTGATCACGCCAGCGCGCTCTTCAGGTCGAAGCTTTCGTCCGCGGCCTGCTCCGGCGTGATCGAGCGGTCCATGGCCTGCAACCGGCGGCCGAACATGTGCTCGCCGGCACGGTTGACGGACTCGATGCCGAGCAACTTGTCGCCCTTGTAGCAGAACGCCGAGAACGCCTTTTTGGCCGGATCGCCGCGCAGCACGACGCGGTCGTAGCCGGTGGTGAGGCCTGCCATCTGGAGCTTGTCGTCGCCCTGGTCGCTCCAGAACCAGGGATGGCCGTCATAGGGCTTCTTGTCGCCCGTCAGCCGCGCCGCGAGGCACCGGGCGTGGTCGGTGGCGTTCTGCACCGATTCCAACCGCAGCGATCCGCCGAAGCGCGGGCTGGCGAACAGCGCGCAATCGCCGATCGCGGAAATGTCGGGATCAGCCGTCGCAAGATATTCGTCGACGATGATGCCGGCCGCGACGGCAAGCCCCGCCTCGGCCGCAAGCTCGATGTTCGGCAGCACGCCGACCCCGACCACGACGAGATCGGCGGGCAGATGCCGGCCGTCGCTCAGGGAGACGCCGGTGACTTTTTCACCTTCGGCCTCGATGGAGGTCGCCTGCACGCCGAGGTGGATGCGGATGCCGGCTTCGCGATGCCGTTGCTGGAAGTATTCCGAGACCTCCGCCGTCACCGCGCGCGCCATCACGCGCGGGGCGAGCTCGAGCACGTCGACCTCGAGCCCCTTGATGCGCGCGGTGGCGGCGAATTCGAGGCCGATGAAACCGGCGCCGATCACCACCACCCGGGTCTTCGACGGCATGATCTGGCGCAGCGCCTCGCTCTCGTCGAGAATGCGTAAGTATTTCACGTCGGGCAGATTGGCGTTGGGCAGGTCCAGCAGCCGGTTGCGCGCGCCCGTCGCCAGGATCAGGTGGCCGTAGGGCAGCGCCTCGCCCGAGGCGAGCAGCACCTTGCGCGCCGAACGGTCAATCGACACGGCACGGCCCGCGATCAGCTCGATGGCCTGGTCGTGGTAGAATTTCTCCGGCCGGAACATCAGGCTCTCAGGCCCGGCCGAGCCCTTGATGTAAGCCTTGGACAGCGGCGGCCGTTGATACGGCAGATGCGCCTCGTCGTTGATCAGGCAGATGCGCTCCGAAAAACCTGCCTGGCGCAGCGATGCAGCGACCTGGTAGCCACCATGGCCGGCACCGACAATGATCACCGGACTGTCCGTCATCGGAACAGCCCACTTCTGGAGACACGAGCGTGACCCATGTCGTCTCCTCTCGTACTGATTTCGGCTTGCTTGCCCAAGAGGAGCCGGCGCTCGTGTCCGTCCCTTGGCGAAGGCGTGCTATTTGAGCCCATCGTTCCGCCCTGCGCAAGAGTGGTGCGCGGGGCACCGGCGGCCAGGGCACTGTCGGCCGGGGATTGTCACCCCTCGCCATCTGCGATTTAGTTGCAGCAACGACCTCATGCCGGGGATTCCAGAATGACTGCTCCCGTTTCCCAACCCGATGATCCCGCCCTGCTCCGGATCGAGGGGCTGATCGCGACCATCACCCTCAACCGCCCCGCGGCGTTCAACTCGATCAACCTGGACATCGCGCAGAAACTCGAGCAACTCGCGGCCTATATCGAAGGCGACGACGCCATCAGGGTCGTCATCATCGAGGGCGAGGGCCGCGCCTTCTCGGCCGGCGGCGATCTGCAGACGATCGGCGCTGCCGCCGAAGCCAATACGGTGACGCCGGTGGTCGGCGAGCTCTTGAAGCACTATCATGCCTTCATCGAGATCATCCGGCGCATGCCGAAGATCTCCTTGTCGAGCGTGCACGGTTCGGCGGCCGGCGCCGGCATGGGCCTCGCCTTCGTCACCGATCTCTGCATCGCCGCGGAAGATGCCAGATTCACGCCGGCCTATGCCAAGATCGGCGTGTCACCGGATGGCGGCTCCACCGTCGGCATCGTGAGCACGGTCGGCTCCCGCCGCGCGCTGCATATCTTTCTGGCCGAGGACAATTTTACCGCGCAGCAGGCCCATGAATGGGGACTGGTCGCGAAGATCGTTCCCGCGACCGAATTGAAGGCGGCCACGCGAAAACTCGCCGAGCGGCTGGCGCAGAATCCGCCGGCGGCGATCGCCGGCACCAAGTCGCTGGTCTATGCGGCCGCCACGACGCCGGTAAAGCAGCAGCTCGACGCGGAGGAGCACAAGATCATCATGGCGATGAACACGGAGGAATTTCGCGTCGCCGTGAAGAAGTTCACGAGCAAGGGCAAGTGAACGCGATCGCGCCCTCGCGCTCGTTCTGCGGCCTGCGCCACGGAGCGACCGACTGGAATCGCGAGGGGCGCTTCCAGGGCCGGACCGACAACCCGCTGAACGCGGACGGTTTGAGGCAAGCGCGCGAGGCCGCGGAGGCATTGCGCGGGACCGGCATCAGCCGGATCGTCTCAAGCCCGCTGATGCGCGCTGCGCGAACGGCAGAGATCATCGCGGACGCGATATCGGTGCCGCTCACGATCGATGAGCAGAATCATCGAGTTCGATTTCGGCAGCTTCGAGGGTCTTCCCGTCCACGACCTCATGATCCAGCACGGCGTCAAATCGGCGACGGGCCTCGTCTCGATCCTGCCCGCCGATGGCGAGAACTGGGGCGCCATGACCGAGCGGTCGCTGGCTTGCGTCTCCAACTGGCTCGACCGTCATCCTGACGACGAGGTCCTGTTCGTCTGCCACGACGCCGTGATGCAGGGGATGGCGAACGCGCTGTGCGGCAGCTATTTCAAGAACAGCCACGGAACCCCGTTTCGCTACACCCGCGAAGATGCGCAATGGCGCGTCGAGCAGCTCGTCACTTGAGACGATCACTCGATCGAGATCACTTGATCAAGATCATTTGGGACAGATGTAGCCCGTTCCCGCCGGCGACTTGAAGCAACCGACCGATTCCGGAAGCACTTTCTGCGGCAGCCACAGCACCACGCTCGGGAAGTATATTGCGAACGCGATCGTCCCAAGGAATACCAGATAGATCGGCAACGCCGCGCGTAGCGCCTTGGCAAAACTGACGCCGACGAATTTCGAGGCCATCAGCAGCACCAGGCCGTAAGGCGGCGTGATCAGACCGAAGGCGAGCGTCGCGATCAGCACGACGCCCATGTGCACGGCGTTGATGTCCCCGGCCTCGGTGAGCGTATTCACCAGCGGCATGAAGATGATGATGGTCGGCACCGGTTCGATGAAGTCGCCGACCACGGTGAACAGCAGCACCATCAGCAGCATGATCAGATGCGGATCGTTGCCGGCCATCGAAGTGATCACATCGGCGATGTAACTGGCGCCGCGCAGATAAGCGAGCATCCAGCCGAACGCATTGGCGGCGCCAATCGTGATCAGGGGCAGCGAGAAGATCAGCCCGGCGAGGCAGAAGTCGTACGGGATTTTCCTGATATGCCCCCGGTTGAGCGCGGGGATCACCACCAGGATGATCCAGACCACGGCGACGACGCCGGCTTCCGTCGGCGTGAACCAGCCGGTCAGAATGCCGCCGAGCAGGATCACGGGGATCATCAGCGGCAGGGCGGCATCGCCCGCGGCGAACACCACCTGCCGCAGCGGCGCGCGCGGCTTGCGCAGTCCAGAGGGGCCGAAGAAGTAACAGTAGATCATCAGGCCGAAGCCGATCATCAGGCCCGGCACCACGCCGGCCATGAACAGGCCGGCGATCGAGACGTTGCCGACGGCGCCATAGACCACAGCCGTGATGCTGGGCGGCACAAGCGCCGCGATGGTCGAGGCCGATGCGATGATGGCGGCGATGAAGGCGGGCTCATAGCCCTCCCGCTTCATCGGGCCGCCGAGCGCGCGGCTCATCACGGCGACGTCGGCCGTGGTCGAGCCGGACATCTCCGAGAAGAACATGCTGAAGACGACGACGACCTGCGACAGCCCGCCCCTGATGTGTCCAACCAGCGACACCGACAGATTGGCTATTCGCACCACCACATTGGCCGAGCTCATCAGCTCTCCGACCAGCAGGAAGAACGGGATCGCCAGCAGCGCCTCGGAATCGACGCCGTCAAAAATTTTCTGGATGATGGCGGCCAGCGAGACATCGGACAGAAGGGCGCCGATGAACACGCCGGCCATCAGCGAGAACGGCACGGGCACGCCGAGATAGCCGAACGACAGGAAGCAGATCGTCATCAGTGTCAGGACAACGGGTGCACTCACGGCTGCGCCCTCAACTGTGCTTCGGTGACGACCGGCGCGTCGTCCACTTCCGGCGGCTCGGGATGGTCAAAACCGTTGCGCAGGCCGTTGACGAGCTGCTCGATGGTGAAGAGGCCAACCAGCACGCCCGACAGCGGGATGATTGCGTAGAGCGAGGCGATCGGCGTGCCCGACGGCAGGCGGAAACTGCCGAAGCCGCGCAGATAGTTCTGGTAGCCATACCAGATCAGGCAGAAGGCGACGCCGAGGACCACGAGGCGGATGATCATTTCGACGATCAGCCGCGGCGTGCCATGCATCGCCTCGGAGATCGCAGTGAGGTAGAGATGATCGTTGCGCCGGGTTGCAGCCGCCGTTCCGACGAAGATCGCATAGATGAACAGCGTCGAGGTGACCTCCTGCAGCCACAGCCAGGGATGGCCGATGGTGCGGGTGACGATGTCAGCGGCCACCGACAGCGAGAAGCCGAAGCAGAGCACGCCGCACAGGATCATCAGCGCAACCTCGAGCCAGTCGAGCCAGCGCCATTTCAGGTGCCGCTGGCGCTGAACGAGCAGTTTGTCGGCGATCGGCATTGTTGCTCCCAGCTGCGAGTTGGCTTCACCTCTCCCGCTTGCGGGAGAGGTCGCGGAGCGAAGCGACGCGGGTGAGGGTTCTTTCCTTTGGGGCAATGTCCCATTGCGGAGACACCCACTCCCCACCCCTCTCCCGCAGGCGGGAGAGGGAGCGCACCGCCGTCCCGTCTCACATCAATTGATCGACCGGATCAGGTTCTTGATCTTCTCGGCGTGCGGGCCGAGCTCCTTGGCGAGCTTGTCGAGATAGGGATCGGCGACGGCCGCAAAACTCTTCTTGTCGACGTTGTCGACGACCTTGACGCCCATCTTCTTCAGCTTCTCGGCCGCGGCCCGCTCCAGGTCGAACGCCTTCGCCGGTTCCTTCGTGCTGATCTCGTTGGCCGCGGTCTGCACCCAGCCCTTCTGCTCGGCCGAGAGACTCTGCCAGAGCTTGTCGGAAATAAACACCAGCGCGTTGTTGGCTTCGTGCTCGGTGATGTTCAGGACCGGGGCAACCTCGTAGTGCTTGTTGACGAGGTAGACGTTGATGCTGTTCTCGGCGACGTCGACGACGCCGGTTTGCAGTGACGTGTAGACGCTGCCGAACGGCATGTGCACGGTCTGGGCGCCATAGGCCGGGAACATGGTGTCCTCCGTCGCGGTCGCCTGCACGCGGATCTTCAGGCCCTTGATGTCGCCGACATTGTGGATCTCGCGCTTGGAGTACATGTGGCGCACGCCCTGCGAGCCCGTCGCGATCACATGCAGGCCCTGCGTCGTCTCGTCGATCATGGTCTTGAGTGCTTCGAACACTTTGGGATCGGCGAGGCCCTTGACCACGTGATTTTCGTCGCGGAACAGATAATGCAGCGACATCACGCCGGCCTGCGGCGAGATCGTCGCGGTATTGGCCGAGGAGATGATCGAGAACTCGACGTCACCGGCCTTGACGAGCTGGAGCACCTGCGGCTCCTGCCCGAGCTGCGCGCCGGGATATTGGTCGATGATCATGGTGCCTTTGCTCAATTCCTTGAGCTTGTCGGCAAAGAGGTCACCCGCGATGGAATAGCCGGTGTTGCGCGGCTGGTCATAGGCGAAGCGATAATGCTTCACCTCCTGTGCCCCGGCTCCCGTGACGAAAAGTACGGCGGCAACAGCCACCAACCCACGCATGGATCGTGCAATCATCGTTTCCCCCTGTTTTATCGCCGGCCGCTTGTGCGGTCTCGGCGCTCGTTCGCGCGTTGATCAGCCCGTTTCGGTCTTCTTCCCAGTTCTCTGCATGAAATCGAAATCGCAGCCCTCGTCGGCCTGCATGATGGTCTCATTGAACAGCCAGGCGTAGCCGCGACGCGCCTCGTCGGGCGCGGCGGCCGGCTTCAAGGCGGCGCGGCGCCGTTCGAGCTCGGCAGCATCGACCAGAAGCTCGATACTGCGCCTGGCAACGTCGAGCTGAATCATGTCGCCGTTCTTCACCAGCGCCAGCGGCCCGCCAACGGCGGATTCCGGGGTGATGTGCAGAACGATGGTGCCGAACGCGGTGCCGCTCATGCGCGCATCGGAAATGCGCACCATGTCCTTGGTGCCGCCGCGCGCGAGCTTCTTCGGGATCGGCAGATAGCCCGCCTCGGGCATGCCCGGCGCGCCCTTTGGGCCGGCATTGCGCAGCACCAGCACGTCGTCGGCGGTGACGTCGAGATCGGGATCGTCGACCCGCAAGGTCATGTCCTCGACGGATTCGAACACCACGGCCCGGCCGGTGTGGTTCAGCAGCTTCGGGCTCGCGGCGGATTGCTTGATGACCGCGCCGCGCGGCGCGAGGTTGCCGTGCAGGACGGCAAGGCCGCCCTCCTTCTTGATCGGATTGTCGCGCGGGCGAATCGCGTCCTGGCCAGGCACATCTTCTGCGTTGGCGACGACATCGCGCAGCGTTTGGCCTGAAATGGTTTTCGCATCGAGATCGACGAGATCGCCGAGCTGTGCCAGCAATTTCGGCACGCCGCCAGCGTGGTGGAAGTGCTCCATGTAATGTTCGCCGGACGGCTTCAGATCGACCAGCACCGGCACTTCGCGGCCGATATGATCGAACACGCCGAGATCGAGCCGGTGGGGCGAGCGATGCGCCATCGCCGTCAAATGGATCAGGCCGTTGGTCGAGCCACCGATCGCCTGCAGCACGACCTGCGCATTTTTGAAGGAGGCCGGCGTCAGCACCTCACTCGGCTTCGGCCCCTTGGTCTTGGCCATCTCGGCCGCGACCCGGCCGCTTGCCTCGGCGAGGCGGAAGCGTTCGGCATGCGGCGCCGGGATCGTCGCGCTCATCGGCAGCGACAGGCCCATGGCTTCGATCATGCAGGCCATGGTCGAGGCCGTGCCCATCACCATGCAGGTGCCGACCGACGGCGCAAGACGGCCGTTCACCGCTTCGATCTCGGTATCGTCCATTTCGCCGGCGCGGTACTTGCCCCAGAGACGACGGCAATCGGTGCAGGCGCCCAGCACCTCGCCCTTGTGATGGCCGACCACCATGGGACCCACGGGGATGACCACGGTCGGCAAATCGGCGCTGATCGCGGCCATGACTTGCGCAGGAAGCGTCTTGTCGCAGCCGCCGATCACGATCACCGAATCCATCGGCTGCGCCCGGATCATCTCCTCGGTGTCCATCGCCATGAGATTGCGCAGATACATCGAGGTCGGATGCGCAAAGCTCTCGGCGATCGAGATGGTCGGGAACACGAACGGCATCGCGCCCGACAGCATCACGCCGCGCTTGGCGGCTTCGATGATCTGCGGGACGTTGCCGTGACAGGGATTGTAATCGCTATAGGTGTTGGTGATGCCGACGATCGGGCGCTCCAGCGCGTCGTCGGAATAGCCCATGGCCTTGATGAACGCCTTGCGCAGGAACAGCGAGAAGCCGGCATCGCCATAGCTCGTCAGACCCTTGCGCAAACCACTCGTCATCATGCCACTCCTTGCTTGCCATTGTGGTACAGCCTGCCCCTCGATTGTCAATAAGATTGGACCATATTGTCGCGGCTGGCGCTCACAGGCCCGCCGGCGCCATGAATTATTGACAATCCGTCCCTTCCCTGCTCCACAGGAGGGACCGGCCGAAGCCGGAGGCTGAGGGCATGTCGGACATTCGCACCGCTGAGGCAATGCCGGTCCGGCGCGATGATCCGGACGACGTCGTCGCGCGGCTGGAAGAAGACATCATCTTCGGCCGCCTCGCGCCGGGCGCGCGCCTGACCGAGGACGCGCTGATGTCGGCTTACGGCACCTCGCGCCATTTCGTGCGGCAGGCGCTGGTGGACGCCGAGCGCCGCGGCATCGTCCGCCGCGAGAAGAACGTCGGCGCCACGGTGCGGTTCTACTCGGCCGATGAGGTCCGGCAGATCTACGAGGTCCGCGAGATGTTGACCCGGCAGGCTGCGCTGATGGTCCCCCTGCCCGCACCGCAAGCCTTGATCGACGAGCTGACCGCTCTTCAGTCGCAGTATTGCGCGAAGGCGGATGTGCGAGACCTGCGCGGCATTCACGAGACCAACGACGCTTTCCACGTCGCGCTGTTCGCCGCCTGCGGCAATCCCTATCTGGTGCGCTCGCTGCAGGACTACATGAACCTGACACTGCCGATGCGCGCCAAGAACCTCGCCGACCGCGATGGGCTCGCGCAATCGCGACGCCAGCATGGACTGATGATCGAGCTGTTGAAGGGCCGCGACAGCTGGGCGCTGGCGCAGCTGTGTGTGGACCACATGCAGTTCAGCAAGAAGGACTATCTGGCGCGGATAGCGGGTGATGAGGCGGAGCGCCAGTCAGTCCCTTAGACCGCCGGCGGGTTGGCGCGAGCGAACATCTGCCGTTCCAGCCGGCCCCCTCGGTATGGGGTTCCCCCCGCGACATTAGAACGCAACTAAGAATGACTAGCAACAATTGCAGCCCTTGAAGTTCCATGGGATCATTTTGCGAATGACTTGCAGTCGCACTTTAGTCCACCGTCTTCAGAAGGTGTCTCGATTCGTGCTCATGGATTTGTTCGAGTCCGGAAAATGGCGTTTCTCGCGTGCCGCGGTGGCGGTAACGATCGCGGCCGGTCATTTGGCGGGCTGCGTCTCGGCCTTCGCCGGCGACAAGCCAAGGGGGTCGGCATACGCCCCCTCCCGGACCGTGTTGAGCCCCGGCATCTCCAAGCCACCGCTTGGGCTGCCGGCGGATCACGCCGACATCGACACAGAGCACATTTTTGGTTTCAGCATGGGCTCCGACATCGGCAAGCCCGGTGAAATCGAGGTCGAGTTCGAGAATGTCGGCGCGTTCGGCAAGCGCTCCGGCAGCTACGCAGCCTTGGCCAATCTCAATCAGGTCAAGTACACGGTCTCGGACAATTTCCGGATCGCGCCTGGATTTTCGTTGAGCGGACAGCGCATTCGAGGCGTCCCCGGACTTGCGGATCATCAGGACGTCGCGTTCAGCGGCGCTGCACTTGAACTGCGCTACAAGCTGGTTGACCGCGCCGTCGCCCCGTTCGGGCTGACCCTCCACGCGCAGCCCGGCTGGAGCCGGATCGACGACGCCAGTGGGATGCCTATCGCGCAATATGGCGCAGAGTTTGCCGCGCTGTTCGATCGTGAGTTGATCAAGGACAGGCTGTTTGCGGCCTTCAACGTCTGGTACGGGACCGGCGGAACGCGCGAGGTCGCGACCGATCTGTGGCGACACGATTCCGAGATGCAGTTGCAGGCAGCGCTCTCATATGCCGTCCGGCCTGAGCTCGTGTTCGGCCTCGGCGTTCGCTACGCGCGGGCCTATGACGGTGGCGCGCTCAACCGCTTTGCAGGCGACGCGATCTTCGCCGGGCCGACCTTCTCTTACGCCATCTCAAAAGAGATCGGCATCTCCGGCACCTGGCAGATGCAGGTTGCGGGCAGCGCCGTCGGAGACAACCGAAGCCTCAACCTCGACCAGTTCGAACGCCACCAGGCTCTGCTGCGCCTCAACCTGCATTTTTGATGTCGGGCCCCGTTGCGGCTCGGGCTGGCGGCCACGTTGTTTGTGGCGCGACAAAATCATGAATGGCCGCCATGACGGCAAACGCTACCGCTTGGTCCAGTCGATAATCCGGCTCGCATCACCATCGAACTCGAGGCTGGCGAACGAGCCGCCCTGGTAGTGATCGCCGATCGGATCCGGCTTCAGCTTGGCCTGCTCGGCCATCGCATGCGCGACGTGATCCTCGGAGCGGCCCGTCGGGCGATAACCGAACGCGTAGGCGCGACTGTTGTCCCACCAGGCGCGCTCGTTCAGGGACACGCCGTAGAACACCTCGAAATGAATGTCGGGATGCTCGAGGCCGATCTGGCAGAGCTGCACCAGATCTTCCGGCTTCAGCCACATCGCGATGCGGCGGTGATCGAGCGGACGCTCGTCGCAATTGCCGATGCGGATGCAGGTGACCTTCAGCCCGTGCTTGTCGGCATAGAGCGAACCGACCGCTTCGCCGAACACCTTGCTGACGCCGTAGCGCCCGTCGGGGCGCACGGTGACGTCGGTGCCGATCTTGTGGTGGCGCGGATAGAAGCCGACGACGTGATTGGACGACGCGAACACCACGCGCTTGACGCCCTTGCGGTAGGCGGCCTCGAACAGATTGTAGCCGCCGATGATGTTGGCCTGGAGGATGTCGTCCCACGGGCCTTCGACCGAATAGCCGCCGAAATGCAGGATACCGTCGACGCCCTCGCAGAGGGCTTCGCACTGCGCGAGGTCGGACAGGTCCGCCGCCTTGAACTGCTCTTTGGGGCCGAGGTCCTTGGGCTCGCGGATGTCGGAGAGGAGCAGGTCGGGATAAATCGGCGGCAGCAATTTGCGCAGGCGCGTTCCGATTCCGCCCGAAGCTCCCGTCATCAAGATGCGCGGCATGTCTTCCCTCGTCGCTGGTGACCGATTTGCCGTCACGTGTCTCTAATGATAGCAGCATTGTCCAGAGGGAACGAAACGAGAGAACCGACATGAATGAGGCATCGTCCCACACCCAGGAGCCGTCAGGCTGGCGGCCGGCGAGCTACTATCCCGATCCAGCCATTCACGCGCTCGATCCCCGCTTCGAAAGATACTGGCTGAAACTGTCGGCGGTGGAGCGACTGACCACCGGCCTGCGCTGGGCCGAGGGTCCTGTGTGGTTCGGCGACGGGCGCTATCTCTTGTGCAGCGACATCCCGAACCAGCGCATCATCAAATGGGAGGAGGAGACCGGCGCGGTCTCGGTGTTCCGCAAGCCCTCCAATTTCGCCAATGGCAACACGCGCGATCGGCAGGGCCGTCTCGTCACCTGCGAGCATGGCGGGCGCTGCGTGACCCGCACCGAATATGACGGCAGCATCACCGTGCTGATGGACTCCTTCGGCGGCAAGAAGCTCAACTCACCGAACGACGTCGTGGTGAAATCCGACGGCACGATCTGGTTCACCGATCCGACCTTCGGCCTGCTCGGCAATTACGAGGGCTACAAGGCCGAATCCGAGATCGAGCCGAACGTCTACCGGTTCGATCCCGCGACCGGCAAGGCGAGCATCGTCGCCGAAGGCGTGCTCGGTCCCAACGGGCTGTGCTTCTCACCCGATGAAAAATTCTGTACGTCGTGGAATCCCGCGGCGTGCCGAACCGGAAAATCCTCGCCTATGACGTTTCGCCTGACGGCACCACGATCTCCAACAAGCGCGTCCACATCGACGCCGGCCCCGGCACGCCGGACGGCATGCGCTGCGACATCGACGGCAATCTCTGGTGCGGCTGGGGCATGGGCGATCCCGAGCTCGACGGCGTCGTGGTATTCGCGCCCGACGGCGTCATGATCGGCCGCATCGCGCTGCCCGAACGCTGCGCCAATCTCTGCTTCGGCGGCGTCAAGCGCAACCGCCTGTTCATGGCGGCGAGCCAGTCGATCTACGCGCTGTATGTGAACACGCAGGGCGCGGTGGGGGATAGTTTCTCCGCGCCGGCCCGTAGCCCGGATGGAGCGAAGCGTAATCCGGGGTCCGGTCCCGCATTCCGCTGCGCTCCATGCGGGCTACAAGAAAAAGCCGGAGCGGTTTCCCGCTCCGGCGTCATGTTCACTCAATCGCTAAAGCTTACGCGGCGTTGAAGCCCGCGACGGCCTTCACTTCGAGGAAATCCTCAAGGCCGTACTTGCCCCACTCGCGGCCGTTGCCCGACTGCTTGTAGCCGCCGAACGGCGCGGTGCGATCGTTGGGAACGCCCTGGAGGTTGACGTTGCCCGCGCGGATCTGCCGGCCGACGCGCTTGGCGTCCTCGACGGAAGCGCCCGTGACATAGCCGGCGAGACCATAGGGCGTGTCGTTGGCGATGTGCACGGCTTCGGCCTCGTCCTTGGCGCCGATGATGGTCAGCACCGGTCCGAAGATTTCCTCGCGGGCGATCGTCATGTCGGGGGTGACGTCGGCGAAGATGGTCGGACGGACATAGAAGCCCTTGTTGACGCCTTCGGGCAGGCCCGGGCCACCCGACACGAGCGTTGCGCCCTCGTCGATACCCTTCTTGATCAAGCCCTGGATCTTGTCCCACTGGCCGCGGTTGACGACCGGGCCGATGGTGGTGCCTTCGGCGCGCGGATCGCCCGCCTTGGTCTTGTCGGCGACGGCCTTCGCGATCGCGGCGACTTCCTTCATCTTGGACAGCGGCACGATCATGCGCGAGGGCGCGTTGCAGGACTGGCCGGAGTTGTTGAACATGTGCATCACGCCGCCAGTCACGGCCTTCGTGAGGTCGGCGCCTTCGAGGATGACGTTCGGCGACTTGCCGCCCAGCTCCTGGCTGACGCGCTTGACGGTCGGCGCCGCGCGCTTGGCAACGTCGATTCCGGCGCGGGTCGAGCCGGTGAACGAGATCATGTCGATATCGGGGTGCTCGCTCATGGCGGCGCCGACCTCGGGGCCGAGACCGTTGACGAGGTTGAACACGCCCTTCGGCACGCCGGCTTCATGGAGGATTTCCGCAAAGATCAAAGCCGAGGTCGGGGTGAACTCGCTGGGCTTCAGGATCATGGTGCAGCCGGCGGCGAGCGCCGGCGCGACCTTGCAGGCGATCTGGTTGAGCGGCCAGTTCCAGGGCGTGATCATGCCGACCACGCCGATCGGCTCGCGCAGCACCATGGCGGTGCCGACGGGCTCCTCGAAATGATAGTTCTTGAGCACGTCCAGCGTGGTCATGAGATGGCCGAGGCCAGCGCCGGCCTGGAGCTTTTCGGCCATCGGCAGCGGGGCGCCCATCTCGTCGGAGACGGCGGCACCGATTTCCTTGAGACGGCCCTTGTAGACCTCGATGACCTTGGTGAGCAGCGCGACGCGCTCGTCACGGCTGGTCTGGGAGAACGTTGCAAAGGCGCGCTTGGCGGCGGCGACGGCCTTGTCCACGTCAGCCTTGGAGCCCAGCGCAACCTCGTACATCGCCTCTTCCGTCGCGGGGTTCACCACGGCGGTGGACTTCTTGACGGCGGGATCGACCCAGGCGCCGTCGATGTAGAATTGCATGCGATTGACCATCGTTAACCTCTTCTTGGGGGTATGGTGGGGGCGTTTCGGCAGGCATCCTTGCACGAAAGCGCCAGCAATTGAACCCGCCATATGCGGGGCCAGCGTTGCGGCGGACGGGGCTTATATGAGCCGATGGCGGGAGCGAGGCAAGGCTCCCCCAGCCGTCATTCCGGGGCGCGACAAAGTCGCGAGCCCGGAATGAATGGCGGTTACCTCAGCTAGACCGCCATCTTGCGATGCACGATCGGCGCGCCGGCGGTGAGGCTTTCCGCCGCATCGATGATCGCGTTGGCGTCGATGCCGTAGTGGCGATAAAGGTCGGCAATGGTGCCGGTCTGGCCGAACTGCTCGACGCCGAGTGCCTCGACGCGATGGCCGCGGACGCTGCCGAGCCAGCCCAGCGCGGACGGATGGCCGTCGATCACGGTCACGATGCCGCAGTCGCGCGGCAAGGGCGCCAGCAGTTTTTCGATATGGCTGAGATGCTGCACGCCTCGACGATCGCGCCGCAATTTTCGCGCGGCGGTCCAGCCCGCATGCAGGCGGTCGGCCGAGGTGATCGCGAGCAGGCCTATGTCGCGGCGGCTCTCGCCGATGAAGCCGGTCGCCTCGATCGCTTCGGGCGCGACCGCGCCGGTATAGGCGATCACGAGTTCGGCATTCGGGCCCGGCTTGCGCAGCCAGTAGGCGCCGTCGGTAATGCCCTGCACCAGTTCCGGCGTCATGATACGCTGCGCCTGCTCGATGCTGCGCGTCGACAGACGAAGGTACACGGAACCGCCCTCGCCCGGATCTCGCTGCATGTGCTCAAAGCCCCAGCCCATGATCACGGCGAGTTCGTCGACGAAGGCCGGCTCGAACGAGGCGAGCCCGTCCTGCGCCATGCCGATCAGCGGCGTTGCGATCGACTGATGCGCTCCGCCTTCGGGCGCAAGCGTGATGCCGGACGGCGTCGCCGCCACCATGAACCGGGCGTCCTGGTAACAGGCATAGTTCAGCGCATCGAGCCCGCGCTCGATGAAGGGATCATAGAGCGTGCCGACCGGCAGCAGCCGCTCGCCGTTGATCTGGTGCGACAGGCCGAGCGCCGAGAGCATGATGAACAGGTTCATCTCGGCAATGCCGAGCTCGAGATGCTGGCCCTTGGGCGAGAAGTCCCAGTTGAACGTGGACGGAATTTTCTCGCTGCGGAATAAATCCGCCTTCTCGCCGCGGGCAAACAGGCCGCGCCGGTTCACCCAGGGACCGAGATTGGTCGACACGGTGACGTCGGGCGACGTCGTGACGATGCGCTGCGCAAGCTCGCTGTCGCCGCGCGCGATCTCGTTCAGCACGAGACCGAAGCCCTGCTGGGTCGACATCTGCGGCGAAGGCTTGAAGGCGAGTTGCGAGGGCACCTCGACCACCGGTGCAGTGAGCCGGCGGCCATCCTGATTGAAAGGCACACGCGCGAGGAAGGCATCAAGTTCGGCGGCATCCTGCGCGAGGCCCTCGTATCTGTCCCATTCGTGGCCGGGGCGGATGTTCTGGCTCTCGCGATATTTTTCCATCTGCGCGACCGTCATCAGGCCGGCATGGTTGTCCTTGTGGCCCTGGAACGGCAGGCCGACACCCTTGATGGTGTAAGCGATGAAGCAGACCGGGCGATCGTGATCGATGGACTCGAAGGCGTCCAGCATGCTCGCCATGTCGTGGCCGCCGAGGTTCGACATCAGCGCCAGCAACTCCTCGTCGCTGCGCTTGTCGATCAGTTTCGTGATCGGTCCCTGGTCGCCGATCTCGTCGTGCAGATATTTGCGGAAGGCCGCTCCGCCCTGGAAGCACAGCGCCGCGTAGAGCGCGTTCGGGCAATTGTCGATCCAGCGCTTCAGCGCGTCGCCGCCGGGTTCGGCGAACGCTTCGCGCATTAGGCGGCCGTATTTCACGATGACCACGTCCCAGCCGAAATTACGGAACATGGTCTCGAACTTTTCCCAGAGGCCTTCGCGCACGACGGCGTCGAGCGACTGGCGGTTATAGTCCACCACCCACCAGGTGTTGCGCAGGCCGTGCTTCCAACCTTCGGCCAGCGCCTCCCAGATGTTGCCCTCGTCCATCTCGGCGTCGCCGACCAGCGCGATCATCCGCCCCTCGCGGCGATCCTTCATCCAGCCATGCGCCTTGACGTAGTCCTGCACCAGCGAGGCGAACAGCGTCTGCGCGACGCCGAGGCCGACCGAGCCGGTCGAGAAATCGACGTCATCGACGTCCTTGGTGCGCGAGGGATAGGACTGCGCGCCCTTGAAGCCGCGAAAGTTCTCCAGTTTCTCGCGGCTCTGCCGGCCGAACAGATATTGGATGGCGTGAAACACCGGGCTCGCATGCGGCTTCACGGCGACGCGATCTTCAGGCCGCAGGACGTGGAAATACAGCGCCGACATGATTGTCGCGAGCGAGGCCGACGAGGCTTGGTGGCCGCCGACCTTCAGGCCGTCCGTGCTCGGGCGGATGTGGTTGGCGTGGTGGATGGTCCATGACGACAGCCACAGTGCCTTGCGGCTGAGGGCGGTCAGGGTTTCGAGGCGGGCGGACTCGACGGGCATGGCGATGCTCCGGAAAAAATATGGCCAATCATACCCCTGCGGGTTGCGCCAGATTTCTCAATTTTTCGCGTCATACCCTCAGATATTGGGATATCATACCAAGGAAGTCCCTAATAAGGGAGGTTCCGTCCCAATGCCCGAACTCGACGCCATCGACCGCAAGATTCTTGCTTTGCTCCAGAACGACAGCCGGCTGACCATGCAGGAGCTTGCCGACAAGGTCGGGCTTTCGGTCTCGCCCTGCCACCGCCGGGTCAAGCTGCTGGAACAGCGTGGTGTCATCTCGCGCTACATCGCGACCGTCGACCAGAAAGCGCTGGGGCTGCATGTCAGTGTCTTCATCTCGATCAAGCTGGCGCGGCAGAAGGAGGAGGATCTCAACCGCTTCGCCCGCGCGATCTCGAAATGGGACGAAGTGCTGGAATGCTATCTGATGACCGGCAACCGCGATTATCTGTTGCGCGTCGTCGCGGCCGACCTCGCCTCCTACGAGACCTTCCTGAAGACCAAGCTGACCCGGCTCGACGGCATCGCCTCGATCGAGTCGAGCTTTGCGCTCAGTCAGGTCAAATACTCGATCGCCCTTCCGGTGTGATGGCCTGCCGGACGCCCGGTGTCACATGGACGCAATAAACCCCGTCAATGGTCATGAGCGACAGGCATATCAGCGTGAGAGAAGGACCCATGACCGCATCCAATCGCACCCCTGAAATGGCCGAGCGCGAGCGCATCATCCGGGAAATGACCGACGATCTCGACGAAGAACTGGAGATGGAGTTCGACGACAGCAGGCTCGACGAGTTGCTGGACGAATGCGGCACGCTGGGCCCGACGGTCGACCGAAAACTCTATTTCCGGGAACTGCTCCGGCTCCAGGGCGAATTGGTGAAACTCCAGGACTGGGTGCAGAGCGAGAAGAAGAAGGTCGTCGTGCTGTTCGAGGGGCGCGACTCCGCCGGCAAGGGCGGCGTCATCAAGCGCATCACCCAGCGGCTCAATCCCCGCATCTGCCGCGTCGCCGCACTTCCGGCGCCGAGCGAGCGCGAGCGCACGCAATGGTATTTCCAGCGCTACGTCTCGCACCTGCCGGCCGGCGGCGAGATCGTGTTGTTCGACCGCAGCTGGTACAACCGCGCCGGCGTCGAGCGGGTGATGGGTTTCTGCTCGGAGGACGAGTATCAGGAATTCTTCAAGACGGTGCCGGAGTTCGAGCGGATGCTGATCCGCTCCGGCATCATCCTGGTCAAATACTGGTTCTCGATCACGGACGACGAGCAGCAGTTCCGCTTCAGCATGCGCATCAGGGACCCGCTCAAGCAATGGAAGCTGAGCCCGATGGACGTCGAGTCGCGCAGCCGATGGGAGGCGTACACCAAGGCCAAGGAGACGATGCTGGAGCACACCCACCTGCCGGACTCGCCGTGGTGGATCGTCGACGCCGTGGACAAGAAGCGCGCCCGGCTCAATTGCATCGCGCATCTCTTGACCCAGATGCCGTACCAGGAGGTCGCCCGCGTGCCGGTGGTGCTGCCGCCGCGCGTCCGCAATCCCGACTATCACCGCGGCCCGATCCCGCCGGAGATGTACGTGCCGTCGAAATATTGAAAGGTCTCGTAAGGTGGGCAAAGCGTGGCGTGCCCACAAGCGTTGCGTTGGATGGTGGGCATGGCGCTGTGCGCCTTTGCCTACCCTACGAGACCGTCATCGCCACGGCTGCACGATGATCTTGGTGTGCGCCTCGGGATTGACGAGGTCGGCAAAGGCTTTTGCGACGCCGTCGAGACCGACCTCGGCGGTGACCATCGCGGCCGCATCCACCTGCCCTTCCGCGATCAGGCGCAGCGACGCTGCGAACTCGTCCGGCGTGTAGCCGAGCACGTACTGGACGTTGAGCTCCTTCATGATGCCGAGCATGGGCTCGCTTCTGTCGGTCTCCATGCAGACGCCGACCACGACGATCCTGGCATCGCGCGGCGCGCCCTCGAACACCTGCTGCAACAGGCCAGGCACGCCGACGCATTCGAAGATGATCGCAGGCTTGAGCGCCGGCAACATCGCCTGCAACGGAGGCCGCGCCGCCTTCTCCGCCTCCGACATCTGCGCGTGCTCGGCCCAGGTCGCATAGGGCTGCGACAACCTGGGATCGACGACGATGTCGGCGCCGAGCTTTGCCGCGAGCGCGCGCCGCGCCGGCGAATAGTCGGCGGCGACGATCGGATGCAGCCCCCTCAGCTTCAGCGCAGCGATGACAGCAAGCCCGACCGGCCCGCAACCGATGACAAGCGGCACCTCGCCGCCCCGGATGTCGGCCTTGGCCACGGCATGAACGCCGACCGCCAGCGGCTCGGTCAACGCGGCGTGGTCGGGCGCCAGACCATTGGGCACTTCCAGCAGCAGCGGCTCGCTCAGCAGCATCGCTTCGGCGTAGCCGCCGAGATTCTCGTTGGAATAGCCGATGCCCTCGATGCCCTGCGGTGTCAGCAGCGCCGGCAGCGAGCAGACGCGGGTGCGGGGCTTGAGCTTGCGCACCGTGCCCGGGCCGTAATCGACGATCTCGCAGCAGAACTCGTGGCCGAACACGACATCACGGGCGAGGTCCATCGGCTTGCGTCCGACCTTCTTCGACATCTCCGCCATGCGTTGGGCGTGCTGGCGCGCGTGCAGGTCGGAGCCGCAGATGCCGCAGGCGAGCGTCCTAACCATTACCTGGCCGGGGCCCGGCTTCGGCTCGACGATCCGGTCGACGACGATCTCACCGTTCCTGAAGATTGCGGCGCGCATCGGGAGTTTCCTCGGGATTGTTCTTGTGGGGGTCACGTGACGCTACCAAGCGTAGCGCATCAAACCCTTGCCGGCATAGGACTTCGTCACGTCCGAGAACTGCCCCTCGAAGGTCACTGCCGTGGACCATCCGTTCATCCAGTTCATCTCCGCCGAGGCAGCCGCAGCACCGCAAACGCGTCGGTCGCGGATTCCGTCAGGCGTTGGGCGAAGGCTCGCCGGCCGTCGCCAGCAATTGCGAGCGGCGCACGCGCTCGCGATGGGCGATGTAGAGACCGCTGGCGACGATGAAGGCCGCGCCGGTGATGGTCCAGACGTCAGGCACTTCGCCAAAGATGAAGAAACCCAAAATGCTGACCCACAGCAATTGGGTGTAGGAGAACGGCGCCAGCACCGAAGCATCGCCGTAGCGATAGGCCAGCACGACGATCCACTGGCCGACGGTGGAGAAGACACCGATCAGGATGCCGAAGCCGATCGCGCTCCAGCTCGGCGTCACCCAGACGAACGGCACCATCAGGCTGAGGATCACAACGCCCGTCAGCGCCGAATAGGCCATGGTCGTGACCACGGCTTCGCGCCCGCTCATCATGCGCGTCAGGATCAGCGCGGCGGCCCAGCAGAACGCGGAGATGATCGGGAAGAACGCGGCGGCGTGGAACGCGCTCGAGCCCGGGCGCAAAATGATCATCACGCCCGTCAGGCCAATTGCGGTGGCGATCCAGCGGCGCATACCCACCTTCTCGCTCAGGAAGACGATCGACAGCGCGGTGACGAACAGCGGCGAGACGAAGCCCGTGGCGGAGGCTTCCGCGATCGGCAGGAAGCTCAGGCCGGTGATGAAGAACAGTGACGAACCGAGGAGCGCCGCGCCGCGCATCAGTTGCAGACCAAGTCGCTCGGTGCGCATCGCATAGATCGGAGAAACCGGCAGCATCACCGGCGTGAACATTAGCGCGAAGGTGACGAAGCGGATCCAGGTGATCTCGATCGAGGGCAGGCTCGACGAGAGGTATTTCGCGGTCGTGTCGGAGCAGCCGAGGAACACCGTCGACAGCAGCACCAGCGCGATGCCCTTGAAAGGATGATCGACGCGCGCGGGGGCACGGCGAACTTCGTGCTTTTTCTCCGGAACGGGCATGGGAATACTGTCGAGCCTTGCGGCTGCAGCGGGCGGCGGTGTCACGGCTGGAACCTGGGAAAAGTCGATTCGGGAACGGTCGTAAAAAACGACAAATGTGCCGCTTTCACAACTTCCGAAAACAGGATGCCGATATGCGCCGATCGCCGCGTGCGTCAATGTTTCATTAAGAATGCGAGCAGCACGCGCTTTGCTGCACTACAGCATGGGCAAACCGCGCGGTTTCGGACCGCGCGGAAACGCCGCATCGAGCGTCGAAATCTCATCCTTCGTCAGCACGAGATCGCCGGCCGCGGCATTCTCGCCGGCATGTTCCGCCGACGACGCCTTCGGGATCGCAAACACCGTAGTCGCCCGGGTGAGGAAGCTCAGCGCGACCTGACGCGGCGTCGCACGACGTGCCTCCGCAATGCGCGCAAGCACGGCGCCGCCCTTGCTGTTGCTTGCTGGAAAATCGTCGTGACCGAACGGCGAATAGGCGACGACGGCGACACCATGCGTCTCGCACCACGGGATCACCGCATGCTCGATCGCGCGCTCCTTCAGATGGTAGAGCACCTGATTGCAGGCGATGCGGCCCTCGCCCGCGGCATCGAGAACTTCGTCGAGATCGTCAGCATCGAAATTCGAAACGCCCCAGGATTTGATCTTGCCCGCCTTCACCAACTCCTCGAATGCAGCGACGGTATCTTCCAGCGGATAGGAGCCGCGCCAGTGCAGCAGATAGCAATCGAGGCGATCGGTCTTCAGCCGCCTCAGCGAGCGTTCGCAGGCCGCGATGGTGCCGCGACGCGACGCATTGCTCGGCAGCACCTTCGAGACGAGGAACACTTGGTCGCGACGTCCCGCAATCGCATCCGCGATGACCAGCTCGGCGTCGCCGTACATTTCAGCGGTGTCGATGTGCGTCATGCCGACGTCCAGCCCGCGCTGAAGCGCCGCGACCGCGCGGTTGCGATCGCCGTGGTCGAGATACCAAGTGCCCTGCCCGATGACGGAAACGCTGGCGCCGGTTTGGCCGAAGGGGTTTGATTTCATATCAAGCTCACAATCCGCTGATGTCCGCGACCAGCACGCTGCCGGTCCCGGACTCCGTGATGTAGAGCCGGTCCTTCTTCGCGCCACCAATCGCGACATTGGTGCAGCTCGGTCCGGTGCACGACTTGACCCGCGCGATCAGTTCGCCATTCGGCGCGAACACGAAGACGTGGCCGAGCGAGGCGTGGCCGACGAACAGGCGGCCGGCCGCATCCATCGTCATGCCATCGGGGCCACTGGTGCCGAACAGCGAGCAGAAGCGCCCGACCTTCGACACGCTGCCGTCCTGCATGAACGGCAGCCGCCACACCGAATTGTCGCGTGTCATGGCGACGAACAGCACGGTTTCGCCGGGATCGAGCACCAGGCCGTTCGGGCTGATGCCGGTATTGATCAGGCAATCGAGCCGGCCACCAGGCGTCAGCCGATAAACCCGCCCGCTGGGATCATGCAGGCCGGTCTGGCCCTGATCGGTGAAAAAGATGTCGCCGTTGGAGGCGAGATGCAGGTCATTGCAGCCGCGGAACGATTCCGAATTGCGCGCGGTCAGGATCGGCTTGATGCGACCGGCTTTGGCGTCGAGCTCCATGATGCCGTGCATGTAGTCGGCGACCAGGATGCGGCCGTCGGCCGCGATCTTCAGCCCGTTCGGCCAGCCCTCGTATTCAATCACCAGCGACCATTCGCCGTCGGGCGCGATGCGAAAGATCCGGCCAAAGGGAATATCGACGACGTAGAGATGGCCATCCTTGTCGAATGACGGCCCCTCGATGAAGCTGTCGGTCGGCACACCCGGACGGTTCGCATCGGCCCAATCCGTCCGCTCGCTCTTGCGGCGGAACTTGTCGGGCATGGCGGAGAAGATTTTTGTTTCGATCAGGCGCGGCGGCGTTTCCAGGTACATCATTTTTGTTTTTGTGGCTGTTGATGGAGAGTGCGCGGCACCATAGGGCACAATGAAGGGGGCGTCGATGGGCTGAGGCATGGCGCCCCGCCCTCGCTGTCATTCCCCGCGAAAGCGGGGAATCCAGTACGCCGTGGCTCACCGTTTGATCACAGATGCCTCGGCGTACTGGATCGCCCGGTCAAGCCGGGCGATGACGGCGGAGCACGAGGCGACGACCGAGAAAGTCGCCCTACCCCGCCGCGCTCGCGACCTTCACCTGCTTTGCCGGCGCCACGTCCGTCGTCGCGATGAGCCGCTTCAGCTCGGGGATACAGGAGCCGCAATTGGTCCCCGCCTTGAGCTTGGTGCCGATCTCGGCGGCCGTGCGCGCGCCGGCTGCGATGGTGTCGCAGATGGTGCCGCGGCCGACGCCGAAGCAGGCGCAGACGACGGGGCCGGTCGAGGCCAAGCCATCGCTGGACTTGCCCGACAGCAGCATGCGGCGCTGGTCGTCGGTGACGCGATCGGCCACGAACAGGCTCTTCACCACCTCCCAGTCGCCGGCGTCATGGGCGGGGCCGACGAACAGACAGGTCTCGATGCGGTCGCCCCCAAACGAGGCTGCGCGATAAACCCCGCCGCCAAAGTCGCGATAGTCGGCAACGTCTTCGCCGGCAACGCTCTCGAGCTCAGGCCGGCCAGCGCGACAGATCGGCATTGTCGGCGAAGAGATAACCAAAGCCGCCTGCGACCGTGACACGCGTCCACAGCAGACTGGGTGGCAGCTCCAGCTCCCTTCGCGACAGCGCAAAGCCGCGGAAGACGTATTCATACGGCGCAATCGCAACCGGCGTCGCCTTGGCCTCTGGCTGCCCCGAGAACGGATCGGTGAACGGTGCAACCAGTGCACCGACGCGGCCATGCGAGGCGTTCGTCGCGCTCCAGTGGATGGGCGCGAACAACGTGCCGCGCTGCTGCCGATCGCTGACGACGACCTTCAGGATGCACTGGCCGTAGTCGGTGGTGATGCGGGCGTAGCCGTCGTGGGCGATGTTGTACTTGTTGGCATCATCAGGGTGGATCTCGACGAACGGCTCGGGCATGTGAGCGCCCAGCCGCGGGCTGAGACCGGTGCGCGTCATGGTGTGCCACTGATCGCGGATGCGCCCGGTGTTGAGCCGCAGGGGCCGCGACGGCCCGGTCTCGCCGCGCAGCGACGGCACCTCGGGCGCGACGAAGCGACCCTTGCCGTCATTGGTGAAGAAGCCGCCGGCTGCGAAGAAGCGCTCGCCGGGCACTTCGCCTTCGCGCGCCGGCCATTGCACCGGCTTCAAGGCATCGAAGGCGTCGTCGGACAGTGAGGTCAGCGAACCGATGTCGAAATCGCGACTGCCATTATTCTCGAACGCCGAGAGTGCAGCGTGCTCGCGGAAGATGTCGGCAGCGGATCTGTAATTGAAGCTGTCGCCGAAGCCTAGACGCTTTGCGGTCTCGCTCAGGATCCACCAATCCGGCCGTGCCTCGCCCGGCGCCGGCAGGAACGAGCGCTGGCGCGAGATGCGGCGTTCGGAATTGGTGACGGTGCCCGACTTCTCGCCCCAGGCCAGCGCGGGCAGCAGCACATGCGGGCCGGCCTCGACGGTGTCGTTGGAGAGGACGTTCTCGGAGACCACGAAAAGCTCGAGCTTCTTCAGGGCCTCGCGCACGACGTCGGCATCGGGCAGCGACACCGCGGGGTTGGTGCCCATCACCCACAGCGCCTTGACCTCGCCGCGGCTGATGGCCTCGAACAGCTGCACCGCCTTCAGCCCTTCGTGGGTGGCGATGCGCGGCGCCTTCCAGAACCGTCGCACGCGATCGATGTCCGGCGGCGTGAAGTTCATGTGCGCGGCGAGCTGGTTGGCAAGGCCGCCGACCTCCCGGCCGCCCATCGCATTGGGCTGGCCGGTGAGCGAGAACGGCGAGGCGCCCGGCTTGCCGATGCGCCCGGTGGCGAGATGGCAGTTCAGGATCGCGTTGACCTTGTCCGTGCCTTGCGCCGACTGGTTGACGCCCTGCGAATAGAGCGTGACGACACGCTCGGTATCGCGGAACATCTTGAAGAAGGCCGCAACGTCCTGTTCGGAGAGACCCGTCGCGAGCGCGGTCGCGGCAACGCTGCCGGCCATGTTCCGCGCCCGTGCCAGCGCGTCGTCGAAGCCCGACGTGTTTTGCGCAATGTAGTCCTTGTCCAGCGCGCCATTGTCGGCGAGGTGAACGAACAGGCCGGAGAACAGCGCCGTGTCGGTGCCGGGCTTAAGTCCGAGGAACAGATCGACATCGCTGGCGGTGTCGGTGCGGCGCGGATCGATCACGATCATGCGCGCGCCGCGCTCCTGCCGATTCCTGAGCATGCGCTGGAACAACACGGGGTGGCACCAGGCGGCGTTCGAGCCGACGAAGACGAGTAAATCGGCCTGGTCGAGATCCTCGTAACAGCCGGGCACGGTATCGGCGCCGAAGGCGCGGCGGTGGCCGGCGACCGAGGACGACATGCAGAGCCGCGAATTGGTGTCGACATTGGCGGTGCCGACAAAGCCCTTCATCAGCTTGTTGGCGACGTAGTAATCCTCGGTGAGAAGCTGGCCGGAGAGATAGAACGCGACCGCATCGGCGCCGTCGCGCGCGATGATGTGCTGCATGCGGTGGGCGACGTGATCGAGCGCATCGCTCCAGGCCACGCGCTCCAGCACGCCCTTGCAGCGGATCATCGGATAGAGCAGCCGGCTTTCCAGCCCGACAGTCTCGCCGAGCGCCGAGCCCTTCGAGCACAGCCGGCCGAAATTGGCGGGATGATCGGGATCGCCCGCGATCGCTGCCCCGCCCTTGCCGTCGGGTGTTGCGAGCATGCCGCAGCCGACGCCGCAATAGGGGCAGGTCGTCCTGGTGGCGCGGAACGAGGGATCGATCACCGTCATATCAAGCGGCCTTTGGCGGCAGCGCAAGCGCGCGACCGAACATCATGTCGCTACGGATCGCGGTGACCTTGTCGCGATTGCGGATCAGCTCGAGATACCAGAGCGCGTCGGCGGTATCGCCGATCAGCACCGCGCCGGTGAGCCGGCCGTCGGCGATGACGAGCTTCTTGTAGGTGCCGCGCCGGCGATCGGTGAGCACGAGGCTCTCGCTGCCGTCCCCGCCTATGAAGTCCCCGGCGGAGAACACGCTGACGCCGGACACTTTCAGATTGGTCGAGACCACGCTGCCCTGATAGGCGACGGGACGGCCGGCGAGATGCCGCGCCAGCACGCGCGCCTGCTCGTAGGCCGGCTCGACCAGGCCATAGCAGGTGCCGCGATGCTCGGCGCATTCGCCGAGCGCGTAGATTCCGGGCGACGCCGTCTGCATCTCGTCGTCGACGACGATGCCGCGATTGACCGCGATGCCGGCGTCCCTGGCCAGCGCGATATTGGGACGGATGCCGGCAGCGAAGATCACCGCATCTGCCTCGATGCGGCTGCCGTCGGCGAGTTCGACGGCTTCGACATGACCATCGCCATGAATGCATTTCGTGCTGGCATTGAGCAGGATACGGATGCCCTTGCGCTCGACCAGCGTCTTGAGCAGATCGGCTGCCGGCAGATCGAGCTGGCGCTCCATCAGCCGGTCCATCAAGTGCAGCAGCGTGACGGGCGCGCCGGCCTTGGCGAGGCCGTAGGCCGCTTCGAGCCCGAGCAGGCCGCCGCCAACCACCACGACGCGCTTCCTGCCGGCGGCGAGCGCCAGCAGCAAATCGACGTCGCGGGTGTCGCGGAAAGTATGGACGCCGGTGAGATCGGCGCCGGGTACACTGAGCCGCAACGGTATCGAGCCAGTGGCGAGCACGAGCTTGGAATATTGCATGCTCTCTTCGCCCTCGATCTTGAGCTCGCGGCGGCCGGTGTCGATCTCGGTGACGCGGTAGCCATAGCGGACGGTGACGCCGCGATGGCGCCACCAGTCCGCCGGCCGAAGCTCGATCTCGTGCGAGCCGGTCTCACCAGCGAGCACGGAGGAGAGCAGCACGCGATTGTAAGCGAGCCGCGGTTCTTCGCCGATCACCGCGACCGCATAGCGGCCGAGCGCGGCCTTGGCGAGCTCGTCGACCAGACGTGCGGCCGCCATACCATTACCGACGATGATGAGCGGTTCACTCACAAGGCACCTCCTATTCAGCGGCCTGCGGCTGCGCGCCATACGCCTCGGAAATCATGAATCCCGACAGCACGCCGTAGGCGTCGGTCCAGGCCGTGGCAAGTTCGGGCGTCCAGGCTTCGCCAAGGCCCTTCTCCAGGGTCCACAGCAAGGTCGCCCCGACCACGGGATAGTGCTCGGCCTTGGCGCCGTAGGCGACATGACGCTTGGCGAGCGCGGAGGCCGCGGGAAGAATCGTCTCGAGGTTCGACAGGCCGCTGACGACCGCGGCGAGCATGCCCATCAGCTTCTTGCGCTGCTCGGTCATGTCCTCGGGAAACATCGCGCGCACCGACGGCGCCACCTCGAACAGGCGGTCGTAGAACAACACGGAAGCCGCTTCGGAAATCGGCGCGACCTTGGAAAAGCTCTGCTGGACGAGGGTGATCTGTTCGGGCGTCATGATGTGATCCTGTCTGTTTCGGTTTGCCTTGGTGCGCGCCGTTGCGAACAAGGTTCATGGGTCAAACGTCATCAGCGGGACTTCTCCCCGCATACGGGGAGAAGCGACAATCATGCCAAACTCGGACGCGCGCCCCAGCCAGGCTTGGCGCGCCATCAGTCCGGCGGGAGGCGCAGTCCCGAAGGTCGCTCAAGCGGCTTCCGGACTGACCGCGGCGGATGCTGCGGGCACCTTGGGCGCGGCGCCATGCTCGTAGGCTTCGAGGAAATCGAGCAGCTCGCGACGATAGCGGTAGTAATTGGGATGCTCGAGCAGAGCCTTTCGCGTGCGCGGCCGCGGAATGTCGACCTCCATGATATGGCCGATCCGGGCGTTGGGTCCGTTGGTCATCATCACCACCCGATCGGCGAGCAGGATTGCCTCGTCGACGTCGTGGGTCACGCACATCGCCGTCACCTGCGTTCGCTTCCAGACCTCCATCAGCACCTCCTGGAGGTCCCAGCGGGTGAGGCTATCGAGCATGCCGAACGGCTCGTCCAGCAAGAGCAATTTCGGCGACAGTGCAAAGGCGCGCGCGATGCCGACCCGCTGGCGCATGCCGTTCGACATCGCCGCGGCCTGCTTATCGAACGAGTCCGCAAGCCCGACCCGCTCGAGGTAATAGTCAACGATTTCGTCGCGCTGCCGCCGGGTGGCGTGCGGGTAGACACGATCGACACCGAGCGCAACGTTCTCGCGTGCCGTGAGCCAGGGAAACAGCGAAGGTGCCTGGAATACGACTGCGCGATCCGGACCGGCGCCCGTGACCTCGCGGCCATCGAGGATGATTCCCCAAGCGAGACCTCATTGAGACCCGCGGTCATCGACAGGACCGTCGATTTCCCGCAGCCGGAATGACCGATCACCGAGATGAACTCGCCCTTGCGAACCTTGAGATCGAAGTTCTCCACGATGGTCAGCGGTCCCGTCGGCGTGGGGTAGACCTTCGAGAGCTGGGAGAACTCGAGATAGCGGTCCGTGTTGAAAGTGACGGCAGCGGCCGCCTTCTGATAGGCCGCCGGCGGCTTTTCCATTTGCGTGATGGACACCACGTTGGGCAGCGTGCGAACCGTCACGTCCGTGCGAGCCGAACGCTTGTTCACCACGTCCAGGAGATAGCCGGTAACGGCCTGCCGCAACTGCATGAAATGCGGATCCTCGTTGATCATGGAGCGGTCACGCGGACGCGGGATGTCGACCTCGAACTGCTGGCCCAGCGTCGCATCCGGGCCGGGCAAAAGCGGAATGATGCGATCGGCGAGCAGGATCGCCTCGTCGACATCGTTGGTGATCAGTACCACGGTGCGCTTGTCGCGCGACCAGATGTCCACGATCTCGTCCTGGAGCTTGGCGCGGGTCAACGCGTCGAGTGCCGACAGCGGCTCGTCGAGCAGCAATATCTCCGGGCTGGTTGCAAGTGCACGGGCAACGGCAACGCGCTGGCGCATGCCGCCGGACAATTCGGCCGGCAGACGCGTCGCCGCGTGCGATAACCCGACCATGTCGATGTAGCGATCGACGCGGCTGGCGCGCTGAGCTCTGCTTTCACTGGCAAACACCTGATCGACTGCCAGGGCAACGTTGCCGCGTACCGTAAGCCAAGGCATCAGGGAATATGACTGAAACACGATGCCACGGTCCGGCCCGGGGCCCACGACCGGCTTGCCCTTGAGCGTGATGTCGCCGGCATCCGGCTGCACCAGCCCGGCGATCGCCGAAATCAGCGTCGTCTTGCCGCTGCCGGAAAAGCCCACGATGGCGATGAACTCGCCCTCCGCGACCTCCAGATTGACGTTCGACAGCACGTTGGTGCGCTTGGCCCCGGCCCCGTAACTCTTGCTTATTCCCTTCAGCGACAGGAAAGACATCGGGCTCCTCAACGCTGGCTGGAGAAGGTGAAGGCTGACTGCAGCGCATACATCACGCGATCGAGCAGGAAGCCGATGATACCGATGGTCAGCACGGCCACGATGATCCTGGCCAGCGACTGAGACGAGCCGTTCTGAAACTCATCCCAGACGAATTTTCCGAGGCCCGGATTCTGCGCCAGCATCTCGGCTGCGATCAGCACCATCCAGCCGACACCGAGGGACAGCCGCAGTCCAGTGAAGATCAGCGGCAGCGAACTCGGCAGAACCAGTTTGGTGATGGTGCGCCATGTCGGCAGTTGCAGCACGCGTCCGACATTGAGCAGGTCCTTGTCGATCGAGGCCACACCCAGCGCCGTATTTATCAGCGTCGGCCACAGCGAGCACAGCGTCACCGTAATGGCGGAGATGACCAGCGACTTCGGCAGCAATTCCGACGGATTCACATAGAGCGCAGACACCACCATGGTCACGATCGGCAACCACGCCAGCGGCGACACCGGCTTGAATATCTGGATCAGCGGATTGAGAGCACCGTTCATGGTCCGGGAGAGGCCACAGAGGATACCGAGCGGCACAGCAGCGAGTGTCGCCACGAAGAAGCCGAGCGCGACCGTCATGAGACTGGTCAGGATCTGGTCGAAATATGTCGGCTTGCCGGCATAGCCGCGATGCCGGACATCCTCGGGATGACCGTCGGCTGTCACCTTGGCGTTGCGCGCGTCCTGCCGCTCATAGAAGGCAGCCTGCTTGGCCCGTTCGGCGACATGGTCTGCGTACAGGTTTCCGGCCTGGGTCCAGACTTCGGCCGGACCGGGGATGGCGCCGAGCGACGTCTTGACCCGCGGCGCGGCCCAGGCCCACGCCAGCAGGAAAACGCCGATGCCGATCAGCGGCACCAGCAATCCCTGGCGTAGCTCCTTCAGCTGCGGCTTGACGCTGTCGCCGGCTGCGATGCGGGCCAGCGGCGCAAGCCAGCCCAGTCCAAGGATGTTGAGATAGATCGCCGCTCCGTTGATGCGCGCGAACACACGCTCCCGGAGGGCACGCTTGCGGTCTTCCGCGCTGAGGTCGATGTAGTCGGTAACCACTGCCATAACCTTGTTCCTTGGCGTTCATCGCCCCGCTTCGAGGAAGGAGGCCGGGCCAGCCTCACGGCGGCCCGGCGCGTGCGCGTCAGCCGTCGACGACCTTGGCCCCGTCGATCTTCTGCTTGCCTTTCAGGCCGATCTTCAGGCTGTCGATGTAGGCGTTGGGTTTGCGGCCGTCGTACGTGATGCCGTCGATGAATTCGGACGTCGGCGCGCGGTAGCCGTCGGTCTCCCAGGGGAAGTCTTCCTTCTTCGCCTTGCCGTCGGCTATCAAGAGCTTGGCTGCGGAGAGATAGATGTCCGGACGGTACACGCTCTTGGCGGTTGCTTCGTACCAAGCGTCGTCCCTGGCCTCCCCGATCTGCCCCCAGCGGCGCATCTGCGTCAGATACCAGACGGCGTCGGAATAGTAGGGATAGGTCGCGAAGTAGCGGAAGAAGACGTTAAAGTCGGGAATGGAGCGCTTGTCGCCCTTCTCGTACTCGAAAGTGCCGGTCATCGAGTTGGCGATGACCGCCTTGTCGGCGCCGACATATTCGGGTTTCGACAATAGATCAACCGCCTTGGCGCGGTTGGCGTTGGCGTTCTCGTCCAGCCACATCGCAGCGCGGATCAGCGCCTTGGTCAGCGCGAGCACCGTGTTCGGATTCTTCTCCGCGAAAGCTGCGGTGACGCCGAACACCTTCTCCGGATTGTTCTTCCAGATTTCGTAGTCCGTGATCACGGGCACGCCGATGCCCTTGAACACGGCGGCCTGGTTCCAAGGCTCGCCGACGCAGTAGCCGTTGATGGTGCCCGCTTCGAGCGTCGACGGCATCTGCGGCGGCGGCGTCACCGACAGCAGCGCTTCGGCGGCAACCGTCCCACTCACGTCGCCGGACGAATAATAGCCGGGGTTGATGCCTCCCGACGCGAGCCAGTAGCGCAGCTCGTAATTGTGGGTCGAGACCGGGAAGACCATGCCCATCTTGAAGGACTTGCCGTCGGCCTTCAGCTTCTCGATCGCCGGACGCAAAGTATCGGCCTTGATCGGATGCACGAGCTTGCCACTCGCATCCTTCGGGATGTTCGGCTTCATCATCGCGAAGATCTCGTTCGAGACCGTGATGGCGTTGCCGTTCAAGTCCATCGAAAACGGCGTGATGATATGCGCCTTGGTGCCGAAGCCGATCGTCGCTGCGAGCGGCTGGCCGGCAAGCATGTGCGCGCCATCGAGCTCACCGCTGATGACTCGGTCCAGCAGAACCTTCCAGTTGGCCTGCGCCTCCAGCGTGACGAACAGACCTTCGTCCTCGAAGTACCCGTTCTCCTTGGCGACTGCGAGCGGCGCCATGTCGGTGAGCTTGATGAAGCCGAACTTCAACTCTTCCTTCTCGGGCTTGAGTGCGGCGGCGCGGAGGTGCCCGGGAGCGAGCGCCAGCGCCGCAGCGGCGGTGCCTGCAGCGAGGAACGTGCGGCGATCGAAGCGCATAAGCGCATTTGCACTGACGCCGTCGGAGTGCCGGCCGTTGCGCGAGGACTGATCAGTTGGTTTCGTCATTGGATGTGATGATCCTTTGTGACCGGAGCATCCATCCGCGCATGCCGACCACACCACGCGCATGGCGGCGTGTCTCCGGGGAGGTCCCCGGATGGCGGAAGGCACAATTCGGATGGAGGTCTGCGAGGGACGGCGTCGATGGCGTCAGCCCTTCTCAAACAAGAACCGTGCCAGAACGTCGATTTCCATAATGCGCCGCAAAAACATGGCATTAGGCCAAAGCGGCATTTTGCGGTGAAGCCGAGACCGCTGCCAAATTTGGCGAGCCGCCCAGTCCTTGTGCGTCGCACAACAATTAGGCAGAGCCACTTCCGTTATGCCGAATACCTCATCTGTGAGGATCCGCAAGCGCGCCAGATGCGGCTCCGATCATGCCGCAAGATGCTCGCGAGGCCTTCCTGAACGTCTGGCACATGGATTGCTTCCAGATTTATCACTCAGTCAACGACGACTGCGGTCCGCCGCCATGTTGAGGCTTCCAAAGGCCGAAACTCGGGGAGAGCCTGACAGCTTTGCTGAGCCCATCGGGCGCAGTCGTCGTTATGCAATCCCACGCGAGATTTCGAAATCCTTTGATCCGCAGGTCCCGGTTCGCCCGGCACGTGCGGAGGCAGTGTCCTGACAACGGCTACCGTCCGAAACAAACGCGCTGTCTTTCACACGAGCAAAAGGAAACGTGATGTCGTATCTCGCACCTTCGGAATTCGTCACCAAGATGGTGGACGCGGGTGAATCAAAGATTTTCATGTCCACCAGGGATACGATCATCCGCGCATACATGGCGGGAGCCATCCTCGCGCTCGCAGCCTGGTTCGCCATCACCATCAACGTGAATACCGGCCAGCCGCTCATCGGCGCATTGCTGTTCCCGGTCGGATTCTCCATGCTCTATTTGTTGGGGTTCGACCTCTTGACGGGCGTGTTCGTGCTGGCGCCGCTGGCTCTGATCGACAAGCGCCCGGGCGTGACCATCGGCGGCGTGTTGCGCAACTGGGGCCTCGTCTTCATCGGCAATTTCGCGGGCGCTCTTACAGTGGCGTTCATGATGGCCTTCGTCACGACTTTCGGCTTCACGCAGGCGCCGGACAAGGTGGGCGCAGCCATCGGCAATATCGGCGAAGGCCGCACGTTGGGCTACGCCGCGCATGGAGCGGCCGGCATGGCGACACTGTTCTTTCGCGGCATGCTTTGCAACTGGATGGTCTCGACCGGTGTCGTCGGCGCCATGATCTCGACCTCGGTGCCCGGCAAGGTCATCGCGATGTGGATGCCGATCCTGGTGTTCTTCTACATGGTGTTCGAGCATTCCGTCGTGAACATGTTCCTGTTCCCGTCGGGACTGATGCTGCATGCCAAGTTCTCGATCATGGACTACTTCATCTGGAACGAGATCCCGACCGTGCTGGGCAACCTCGTGGGCGGCCTCGCCTTCACCGGCATGACCCTCTACACGACGCATGTGCTGACGAAGCCGAAGCGCCAGGTGGCCAAGGCTGCCCCGACCCGCGTCGCAGCCTGATCGAATCCGTCTCGACAGGGGAGCCTCGCCCGATCAGGGTGAGGCTCCCCTCCTGGTGATGACCATGACTCGCGGACTCCAGATCTCGGTCGGCCAGCATTCCGACAAGGGTCGCAAGCCAATCAACCAGGATTTTCACGGCGTCCTGATTCCGGAGGAGCCTCAGCTCAGCCTGAAGGGGATCGCGGCCGTTCTGGCCGACGGTATCTCGAGCAGCACGGTAAGCCAGATCGCCAGCGAGTCGGCGGTAAAGAGCTTCCTGATGGACTATTACTGCACGTCGGAATCCTGGACGGTGAAGACCTCCGCCCGCCGCGTGCTGGATGCGACCAATTCCTGGCTCTACGCCCAAACGCGGAAGAGCCAGTATGCCTATGACCGCGACAAGGGCTATGTCTGCACGCTCAGCGCCATGGTCATCAAGGCGACCACCGCGCACATCTTCCACGTTGGCGACTGCCGCATTTACCGCGTCGCCGGCAAGGCGCTCGAGCAGCTGACCGACGATCACCGGATCATCGTGTCGTCCGAGCAGACCTATCTCGGGCGCGCGCTCGGCATCAATCCGCAGCTCGAGATCGACTACCAGACCGTCGAGATCGAAGCCGGCGACACCTTCCTGCTCGCCACCGACGGCGCCTACGAATTCGTCGACCATCGCTTCATCACCAGCACCATCAACGAACATGCCGCCGAGCTCGACGGCGCGGCGAAGGCGATCGTCGAAGAGGCCTACCGGCGCGGCAGCGACGACAACATCACGGTGCAGATCCTACGCATCGAAACGGTGCCGCAGCGCGAGCCGGCCGGCATCGTCAATCAGACCGCCGAATTGCCGCTGCCTCCGCTGCCGGAGCCGCGCGCGATCCTCGACGGCTACAGGATCGTCAGGGAGATCCACGCCAGCAGCCGCAGCCACATCTATCTCGCCGTCGATGTGGAGACCGACGCGCCGGTCGTGCTCAAGCTGCCGTCGATCGATCTGCGCGACAACGCCGCCTATCTCAAGCGGTTCCTGATGGAGGAATGGATCGCGCGCCGGATCGACAGCCCGCACGTGCTCAAACCGCTGTCACAGTCGCGGCGGCGCGGCTACCTCTACGTCGCGACCGAATTCATCGAAGGACAGACGCTGCGGCAGTGGATGACGGACAATCCCCGGCCCAACCTCGAAACCGTCCGTGGACTGATCGAGCAGATCGCCGCGGGCCTGCGCGCCTTCCACCGCATGGAGATGCTGCATCAGGATCTGCGGCCCGACAACATCATGATCGACAAGACCGGCACCGCGAAGATCATCGACTTCGGGTCGGTCAGGGTGGCCGGCGTCACCGAGGCCGCGCCACAGGACGAGTCCGGCGACATCCTGGGGACGGTCCAATACACGGCGCCGGAGTATTTTCTCGGGCAAGGCGGCTCGCCGCGCTCCGACATGTTTTCGCTGGCGGTGATTTGCTACCAGATGCTCACGGGCAAGCTTCCCTATGGCGCCCAGGTCGCGAAGATCCGGCGCAAGGCAGACGTGCGGAGGCTGCAGTACCGCCCGGCCGACGACGACCGCAACGTGCCCGCCTGGGTCGATGGCGCGCTCCGGCGCGCGCTGCATCCAGACCCCACCAAGCGGCATGAGGATCTCTCCGAATTCGTCTTCGAGCTTCGCTCGCCCAATCCGGCCTATCTCGACACGCGGATCACGCCGCTCTTGGAGCGCAGCCCGCTAATGTTCTGGAAGCTGACCTCGGCGGCGCTCGCCTGCATCGTTGTCGTGCTGCTGGCGCTGCTGCACGCGCGGTAGGACGTGAGATCATGTGGTGCAGGCGTCACCACGTGATCAATGGCGACCGATGCAGCCAGGCATCGTCACGCACTTGATCCAGAACGAACCGCGCCACGTCGTCGCGCGAGATGCTGCCGCCATGAAAGCCGGAGAGCTCCGTCAGTGCCCGGATTGTGCCGCGCCCTGGTTTGTTGCTGAGGACGGAGGGGCGGACCAGAACCCAGTCGAGCCCGCTGTTCCTGACGATCGTCTCCTGCTGGTCCTTGTCGGCGTACACCTTGCGCAGCAGAAGCGGGAAGATCAGCTTGTCGAACAGGAAGCCGCCGTGCCCGGCGCTGTCACCGGCGCCCATTCCTGTGATGCAAACCAGGCGAGAGACCTGCTCGGCCTTCATCGCGCTCACGAGCGAGCGTGTGGCGGTCGACAGCAGCGTCACCTCGTGGAACGGGCTCGCCGCTGTGCCGAGCGCACTGACGACGGCATCCCGGCCCCTAAGCGCTTCACGTAGCGCGGTCGCGTCGCGCGCATCTCCGGTGATGAGCTTCGCTCCCTCGAGATCGCGCGCCTTGCCTGTGGAGCGCACCAGCGCTGTAACGTCATAGCCGCGCGCCAGGGCCTGGCTGACGATGAGGCGGCCGGTGGCGCCGGTCGCGCCAAGAACCAGTATTTTCGGTTGGACGGCCTGGAAATCATGGCCTTCAGAATTCTGCATGGAGCACCGGGGAAAGCGGGACGCCTCGCAAGATGGCGTCCCTTGATTGATGTGGGTTGACGGAGTTGCTTTGAGCATGGCCGCTGCCGTCAGGCTGCGGCCGTGATCTCGGCGACGAAGTCGCGATAGGAGCGCAGGGGACGGCCGAGGAGATCGGTAAGGCGCTTGACGTCGCCTGACTCGGGAATCATGCCCTCCGTGAGAAAGCGCTCGCTCATCACGCGCATGTCGAAGGCCATCCAGCCGGGCATGAACTGCCTGAGGTTCTTCTCGAAACCTGCGGTGTCATCGCCGGGATAGGCAATTGTGCGCCCAAGCACCTCCGACCAGATCGCGGCGGCCATTGCGCCGGTCAGCGTATCGGGACCAACGAGGTTGATTCGGTCGAGCGGAAGCGGCGTAGCGGACGTCTCGCGGCGGATCAGCTCGATGGCTCCGATCTCGCCGATGTCACGTGCATCGATCATCGCGAGCCCCTTGCTGCCGATCGGCATGGGATAGACGCCGAATCCGGTCACCACGTCCTTGATCGTGAGCTCGTTGTTCATGAAGTACGCCGGGCGCAGGATGGTGGCCTTGAAGCCCATCTGCTCGATCATGCGCTCGACACCGTACTTGCCCGCGAAGTGCGGCACATTCACATAGAGATCGCTGTGGATCACCGACAGATAGACGAACCGCTCGATGCCGGCCTCGCGAGCAAGGTTGAGCACCGTCAGTGCCTGGGTGAATTCATCCGGCACCACGGCATTGAGCAGGAACACCGTTGAAACGCCGGAAAGCGCGTTGCGCAACGAGTCGACATCGAGCAGGTCACCCTGGACGACGGCAACGCCCGCAGGAAAGCTGGCCTTCGCCGGATCGCGGACGAGCGCGCGCACATCGGCGCCACGCCTGACGAGCTGTTCGACGACTTGGCGGCCGACTGTGCCGGTTGCGCCGGTAACGAGGATGGTCATGGGGATCACTCCGGGTTGGATCTAACGACACCCCGAAATTAGTGATCCACATGCGAGCCGATAGACGCTATATTTGGACATACCGTCTCACTGGTGGAACAGATGGATTTGCTTGCCCTCGCCGACTTCAATCTGGTCGCCCGCCACGGAGGGTTCGGGAAGGCCGCGCGCGCCGCGGGACGACCGAAAGCGACCTTGTCCCGGCGGGTTGCCGAACTGGAGAGTGGCCTCAACCTGCGCCTCTTCGAGCGCGGCGGGCGCACGCTCAAGCTCACCCAGGAAGGGCGGGCGCTCTACGAGCGGACAGGGGCGCTGCTCACCGAGCTCGACGAAACAGCCGCGGCGATTGCCTCGGGCGGCGACAAGCCGCGAGGCAGGTTGCGGATCAGCGCGCCTCTGCTGTTCTCGCAAACGGCGATGGGCAGGCTCGCAGCCGGCTTTGCGCTCAGACATCCGCAAGTCCGGCTCGAGGTCACCACGGAAGATCGGCCCGTCGACATGATCGAGGAAGGATTTGACCTCGTGATCCGGGTCAATCCAAATCCGGATGAAAGCCTCGTCGGACGCATCTTTCTGCGCGACCGAATGGTCGTCGTGGCCAGCCCTGATCTGAAACGGCCGAAGGGCCAATTCACCGTTCCGGCTATCGTGCGCGGAACGGCCGACGAGGCTGTGGCGTGGGACGTCAGGCGACCAGGCGGCACATCGCGTATCGCCGTCGATCCCGTGCTTCGCCTGTCATCGCTGGTGATGGTTCGCGACGCAGCACGAGCCGGCGTCGGCGCCGCACGTCTTCCCGTGTCGCTCGTCAGTCACGATCTGGCCGCCGGCAGGCTGGTGCGTTGGGGCGATGTCGCCGGACCCGACATTGCCCTGTGGACGCTCTATCCATCGCGGCGACTGCTGAGCGCGCGCGTGTCCGCCTTCCTCGATTATCTGAAGGAAGCCTTTCCGAAGGGCACGCCTGACGAGCTGGCGGCCTATATCGAAGGATGAACGTACGTTCGGAGACGGCGGCCCTCACGCCGGCTCCGACGCCTTCGTCCCGAGCGGTTTCGGCGCCATGCCGCCACCGGGCTTGAGGTGGAATTCGTAGGTCATCAGGTGCCACGGACCGTTCGCCTTGGTGCCGTCTGGCATCGCCGCATCGTTGCGCGGCTCGACCTTGGCGATGAGGTCGTCCTTGACGCCGAACACGACGTCGGAATCCAGATATTTGTCGCCGTCCATGAAGACGTGGGTGATCAGCGGCTCGTAGCCCTTGGCATTGACCAGGAAGTGCACATGCGCGGGGCGCATCGGATGCCGTTTGGTCTGCACGATCATCTCGCCGACCGGGCCATCGGTCGGAATCGGATAGCTGCACGGCAGAATGGTGCGGAAGAAGAAGCGGCCGTCGCTGTCGGTGATGAAACGCGCCCGCGCCGAGGCGCCGACCTCGTCGTAATTCGGCTTCTGGGAATCGTAGAAGCCGTCATCGTCGGCATGCCAGACGTCGACCGGGACACCGGCGAGGGGCTTGCCCTTGAGGTCGGTGACGCGGCTCTGCACGAACATCCGATCGCCGGTCTGGTTGTTCGGCGAGATATCGGTGCCGTGAGCCGTGACCTTATGCTCGCCGACATAGAACGGGCCGAGCACCGTGGTCTGGGTGGCTCCCTCACGCTCGCGATGGTTGACCGCGTCGACCAGCATGGAGACACCGAGCACGTCCGACAGCAGGATGAATTCCTGGCGGGTATCCGTGCATTTGTGGCCGGTGCGGGTCAGGAAATCGATGGCGTATTCCCATTCCTCGAAGGTGAGACCGGTCTTGCTCACGTAATCGTGCAGCGACTTCACCAATTCCTGGAGCAGGAACTTGGCCCGCGGGTCCGGCGTGTTGTCGAAGCTCTGGACGACGGCTTTGGTGAGTTCGGTCTCGTTGAACTGGGTCATATGCGTTTGCCCTCGCGTTTTTCTCGTTGGCCCGGATGGGCTCCCTGGAGGCGTTCCAGGCTGGAGCCTACACCAGTCGGCGGGGCCGCGTTAAGCGCAACCGGCTTGGAATGCGGCCGCCATTTCGGTATCAACTTTCCGGCAAAACGCCCCGGAGGAAACCGATGCTCGCCCCTACCCCCGCCTCGCCCGAATCCGTGGGCATGTCCAAGGCCGCGCTCGAGCGCGTTGATGCGCATCTGAAGAACCGGTACATCGATGCCGGCCGTTTTCCGGGCACGCATCTGCTGGTCTACCGTCGCGGCAAGATCGCCCACAGCTCGGTGCAGGGCTTTGCGGACATCGAACGCAAGGCGCCGGTCAAGGACGACACCATCTACCGCATCTATTCCATGACCAAGCCGCTCACCAGCGTTGCCTTCATGATGCTGGTCGAGCAAGGCCTCGTTGCGATCGACGAGCCCGTCGCCAAGTACATTCCGGAATGGAAGGATCTCGGCGTGTTCGTCGCCGGCACCGCGCCGGCCTTTCTGACCCGGCCGCCGACCCGGCCGATGCTGATCGTCGACCTGCTCCGCCACACCTCCGGGCTGACTTACGGCTTCCAGCAGCGCTCCAACGTCGATGCGGCCTATCGCGCCGAGAAGATCGGCGAGGTCGAGAAGTCAGGCACGCTCCAGACAATGATCGAGAGTCTCGCGAAGATCCCGCTGGAGTTCTCGCCGGGCGAGGCCTGGAACTACTCGGTGTCGACCGACGTGCTCGGATATCTCGTCGGCAAGATTTCGGGCATGCCGTTCGAGCAGTTCTTGAAGCAGCGGATACTCGATCCGCTCGGCATGACCGACACCGATTTCCACGTGCCGGCTTCTAAGGCGCATCGTTTCGCGGCCTGCTATTCCGCGGACCCCGGCGGCGGATTGACCTTCCACGCCGGCCAGCGCCGCGAGGGCCTGACGCTGCAGGACGACCCGACCAAGAGCTCGTTCCTCGTCCCGCCCTCGCTCATCTCCGGCGGCGGCGGGCTGTGCTCGACCATGGCCGACTATCTCACCTTCTGCCGCGCGCTGCTCAATGGCGGCGAGCTCGGCGGCGTCAGGCTGCTTGGCCCGAAGACGCTGGCGCTGATGACGAGCAACCACATTCCGGGCGGACGCGCGCTCCCCGAAGTGTCGCGCTCGATGTTCGCGGAAGCCGCCTATAACGGTATCGGCTTCGGTCTCGGCTTCGCCGTGACCATGCGCCCGGCTGAGACGCTGGTCGCAGGCAGCTCCGGCGAATACAATTGGGGCGGCGCGGCCACGACCTCGTTCTGGATCGATCCGGCCGAGGAACTCGTCACCATCTTCATGACGCAGGTGCTGCCGTCGAACGCCTACCCGATCCGGCGTGAGCTGCGCAGCATGGTCTACGCCGCCATCACCGAGAGCAATGTGTAAGCGCTGATGCACCGCACCTCGCGTGCCGGCACGGAACCGGCACGCAGCATCCCAAAAGCGCAGTGGCGCAATCGGCGCGCTGCTTTATGCTTCACAGCGCCGGCGGCGCCGCGCCGGAACAGGGGCATTCGCGTTTGTCAAAACTAACCCTGCCGGTCCGGCTCGCACTCTTGGTCGCGGGGACGATGCTGCCGCTGATCGTCTTCGCGGTCGGCCTCGCTTTTGCCAACTACCGACAGGATCGGGCCGATGCGACGCGCCGGGTGCTGGAAACTGTCCGCAGCATGCGCCTCGTCCTCGATGCCGAAGTGCAGCGGATGACGGGCGGTTTGCAGGTGCTTGCGCTCAGCGAGTCCTTGCGCCGTAGCGATTTCGACAGCTTCCGGCGCTCCGCGGCCGGCTTCATCAACCAATATGGCGAGGACAGCATTCTGCTGCTCGCCGACAGGTCCGGGCGTCAGCTCTTTTCGACAGTAACGACCGACACGGCCAGCCTGCCGCCGCGCAACAATCGCGAGATCGTCGAGCGGGTCTTTGCGACCAAGACGCCGCAATATTCCGATCTGTTCACCGGGTCGACCAAGAAACGCCCGATCGTGACGGTCGAGGTCCCCGTGTTGCGCGACGGCGAGGTCGTCTACACGCTTTCCTTCAGCCCTCCGCTCGACATCTTCCAACGTCTGGTCGATCGGCAACGGCCCGACGAGCAATGGACAGTTTCCCTGCTGGACAGCAAAGCGATCGTGTTCGCGCGCGCCCCCAATCCGGACGTCACCTTCGGGAAGCAGGCGTCTCCCTCACTGTACAGCGCGATGTTCCGAGCGCCCGAAGCCGCCCTGCCCACCGTGTCGCTCGAAGGCGTTGCCTTGAGCTCGGCCTATGCAAAGTCAACCGTGACCGGCTGGACCGTCGCAGCCGGTGTCGCCGAGAGCTCACTGATCGCACCGCTCTGGCGGAACATTGCGATCACCAGCCTGATCGGCGGCGTGCTGCTGCTGGTCGGCCTGACCTTTGCGGTCAGGATGGCCACCACGATCGCGCGCGGCGAGATGCTGCACACCCTGCTGATCGACGAGCTCAATCATCGCGTCAAGAACACGCTGGCCCTGATGCAGGCGATCGCGGTGCAGACCTTCCGCAGCTCGAGCCGCGACGAGCGCGCCAAGTTCGAGGGACGGCTCGGCGCGCTCGCCGAGGCGCACAATCTGCTCAGCCAGGAGAAATGGCAGGGCTCCGAGCTGAAGGACGTGATCGAGCGGGCGCTCCGGCCATTCCTGATCCCGGGCCCCGATCGCATCCGCATGACCGGCCCTGCGGTGCCGCTGTCGCCGCGGCTCGCTGTCGTGCTGTCGATGATCGTGCACGAGATCGCCACCAACGCTGCGAAATATGGCGCGCTCTCCAACGAGACCGGCCGGGTCACGCTTGAATGGGATGTCATCGCGGATACGCCAAAACCGCGGCTGCGGCTGATCTGGACCGAGACCGGCGGCCCGCCAGTGACGGCTCCGGTACAACGCGGCTTCGGTTCGCGCCTGATCGAGCGCAGCGCGCGCGACCAGCTCGGCGGCGAGGCGACGGTGGATTTTCTGCCGCGCGGCGTGGTCTGCACGGTCATCTGCGCGCTGGACGAGGCCCGGTGAACGAAGGACATCGGCGAGGAAGATCACCAGGGTTCGTACCCGCATCCGGGCGGCCTGGCTTCACGACAGGTCCCTTTCACGACAGGTCCCTGCCGCCGGACGCATGCGACTGGACGCTGAATCGACGCCGAACCGGCGCGCGTATTCGTGGCGTCGGCGAGCGCGCGCGCCGCTTCAATATTTCGCAATCACCGGGACGCTGCAGCCAAACACGGGCTGGGCCACTTCGCGGGCCCAGCCTCATTTGTGCAGCCGGCAGATCGTCAGGCAACTAGACCGTCGAGATGCCGTCGATCGGGCTGATGTCTCCGACAAAGCGCAGCAGGTCGGCCATCGTGAACTCACCCGGCACTTGCGAAGGCAGCGTTGGCTTCCAGCGCTTCCCCTTGAGCCAGAGGTACGACTGGTGATCGCCATGGACGAGACCGACGAAGACCTCGGCAAGAAGCGTCGCCCCCACCGGTCCGAGCTTTTCACCGCCCCCCGTTGCTCCGCCTCCTTGAGGATGTAGTACCAGAGCGGGGTGTGCTCGTGCAGACCATGCTTCTTCGCCACGGCGCCGTCGGTCCCCTTCGATATCTCGGCTGGCGTCAGCGGATTCTTGATCTTCATGGCCTTCGCAACGTCCTGCCCGGACGGCAACCCCAATAGTACGCCGCGCTTGAGATTGCGGAACGGCAGGCTGCTGCCGTCACCAGGCAGAGTGTGGAGCTGCGGCACGACAAACGGGTCGAGCTTGCGCGACGGGTTGAACGCGACTCCCGGCGGATTGGACGGCAGTATCTCATGGAAGCGGCGCCAGTCGATGATCCAGTTGCTTGAAAGCACCGGAAGCGGGAGCGGCGGCTGGATCGGATTAGGCGCGAGATCTCCGATGATGCCTCCCGAAAGCCCGGTAAACTGGAACAGCAGGTCGAGCGTCCCAGGAACGACGCCGCCCGGCGTGAAGATCCTGTTGTGGCTGTAGACCTCGCGAACCATGCTGTGGCCGAGACGATAGACCGCGGCGGAGAACTCGACCGGCATGTAGGGAATCTTCTTGAAGCGGTAGAAGCGCCGTCCCTGTTCGAGGATCTTCGCCACCAGTCCTTTTTCGGTGATCCTCTCCACGAAATCGTGCAGAACCATCCATTGGTAATGCCACGTCACGATCCGGCGTGCTTCCTCGAAGATCTCGCCCGGCGGCTTGCCCGACGCCGCGAGCTGGTCGCAAACCCTGTTGTGAAACTTGAGCATCGCAAGGTGGGTTTGCGCGACGAGCAGGTTCTCGTCGTTGCGATGATCTCCGATCAGGGCAAACCCCTCGGGACTGCGCGGAAGATCATTGCGGTGATCTCCCGTGACGTTGCCGAGCGGAACGTTGACCGTCTTGCCGATCAGCAGCTTGGGGCCCGGGGTCTTGCCGTTGTCGCCCGCGGAATTGCGCGCGTACAAGTGGCGGCTTCCGTCCGGACCCAGACCATAGATGCTGTCCAGATCGAGCGCCGGCGTGCGAAAGTTCTGCACGGCCATCGGATCGGCTTCCTTGTCGCCGAAGGACGTCAGATCCAGAGTGATGTCATGATCGACGAATTGTCCGAGATAAGTGAACCCGGCGGGCACTTTGGTATTGTTTCCCGCCGCGTCGCCCGGAGCGGGATCCTTCATTGCATTGGCGAGATCATGAAGCGGACCGTCGTCGACGGCCAGCGGTTCGAGTGTCGGAAACATCCGACCGAACATGCCGGGATCGTCATGTCCGGAAAGCGTATCGAGAAATTGTCGCGTCGGATGACGGCCGGCTTTGCCATGACCGGGCTGAACGTTTACGTCGGTTCCCATCGCTTGCTCCTGCGCAAAATGCTGTAAGGGAGAGGGGCGCCGGGTTGGTCGATTGGTGCAAATACTCGCTTCAGTATAGGTTTTTGAAAATTGCCCCTCTGGGTGCAGTAGGATGAAATATTACCTCAGATTGCATCCGAAGTGTGTCTGAACGGGCGAGGCGTTTTGCCCCACCCGGCCTGTGCGATAGATCACTAGCGCTTCGCGGCGAACCGCGCCCAGATCTCGGCGTCCGTGTAGAAGTCGATGCCGCCGTCCAGATCTCTCACCAGCCACTCGCCGAGATAGACAATCTGCGTGCCGCTGCGCCGTTCGTGCCGAAGCTCGAACTTTCCCTCGGCATCCCTCTGAAGCGAGCAGGTTGACTGGACCCAACTCGGCCACTCCTGCAACGGTTGCCCCACGAATTGCCAGGCAACCAGAGCCGCGTTGTTCGACAAGGGTTCTAGGAACAGTGTCTTCGTCACGAGATCTCCACCACGCGGTTGTGCTGCTGCAACGTTCCGGGATCGGAAAAGTTTGATGCTGCGGTTCTGCAGTTCGAGCATGAACGGAGAACCTCAACGGTTCCTTTCGGGTTCCATCCGTGAAAACCCGGTTTTGGCCGTCGCGATCGTTCCGCACTACCCGATCGTCTGCAGTGCCGGGAACGTCTCCAGCAGCCAGATACTCACATTAGAGACTGCGCCGGTGAGGAAGCCGATGCCGGTGATCACCATCAACACGCCCATGGCGCGCTCGACATTGACGAGATGGCCCTTCATGCGCGCGAACAGGCTCGAGAACTGCTCGATCATCAGCGCCGCGATCAGGAAGGGAATGCCGAGGCCGGCCGAATAGACCGCGAGCAACCCCGCGCCTTTCGTCACCGTCGCTTCGGCTGCGGCGATCGAGAGGATCGCGGCGAGGATCGGGCCGATGCACGGAGTCCAGCCGAAGGCAAAGGCGAGCCCCATGAGATAGGCGCCCCAGAGGCCCACGGGTTTGGGAATCGGCAGCCGTCCCTCGCGCATCAGCAGGCCGATACGCGTCAGTCCAAGAAAATGCAGGCCCATGATAATGATGACGATGCCGGCAAGGATCGACAGCTCTGCCGACCAGGCGCGGATCAATCCGCCGACCAGTGAGGCGCTGGCGCCGAGTGCCACGAACACCGTTGAAAAGCCGAGCACGAACAAGAGCGCCGACATCATGATGGCGCGCTTGGAGGCCGAGGCCGGCTCGTCGCTCTCGACATGCTCGATCGTCGCGCCCGTCAGATAGATCAGATAGGGCGGAACGAGAGGCAGGACGCAGGGGAGAGGAAGCTGACGAGGCCGGCAATCAGAGCCGCCGGGATCGAAACATTTTGCATGATGAAGTCGGAGCCATCTCAGGCTCTTTGGACGCGCACGGGGAGAGTGCGCACACCGGAGCCGAACCGGCTCTGGTGTAGCCGATGCCGGAAAATGCGCAACAGAGGCGCACAAAACCAGGGCTCCTCCCGATGCCGCCTGCGATCACAGATGCGGCATCGGGACGCGCACAAATCTCGCCAAAAAGCGAGATTTGGCGGCGTGGCTACTTCACCACGCGGAGCAGCGGACGCCGGGGCTGGTCCTGCGTCTGCTTGGAAGGGGACTGCGGTTCGCTGACAGCGCTCCGCAGCATTTCGTCGCACAATGCCTTGAGATCGGCACCGTCAATTCCTTTGAGCTTCATCCGCACGTCGAGAATGACGACGGACAGCAATTCGGCCGACTCACGGCTGTTGATCTCGTTGAGGACCTTGCGGCATTCCTCAAGCGTTTCCAGCACCGACTGCAACTGTTCGTCTGAATGCGACACCGGCGTTCTTTCCGTTAGCTCGGCCTGCGAGATATAGTCGTGGCGATCCCCTCGGCCCCCATGGAGCAGTGAGGATAGCATGAGGCGTCTGCGCCTCCGAACATGATTTCGAAGTGTGTCTGCGGACTTCCAGCTGACATAGCCCCGCCGCGCGGTTGGCGATCATCATGAGTGTCAGGGGAACAACGCCTGGAGAGATGCGATTGATCCATCGCGCAAATCCGAAGCGCGCGCATCAGAGGTACTCGGGCGCGGACGCCCGTCATCGACGACGCCGACAATCCCGTAGCCATTTCAAGGCTCGCAACGGAACTCACGCGACACCCCTCACCCGGACGATAGCTTGCCCGATTCCCAGCCGCTGGCAGCACCCAGATACCGCCAACGAGGTAGTAAGGATGGCGTTCAAAACTCGCCGATCCCCAACCCGTCGTGGTTGTGGTTTGCCCCAGATTCTGCCAGTTTAGCGACCCGAAGGGACTTGTATGCACTCCTTGGCGGAAAGGGGCGTTCCACTGGAGGAACGCCCAAAGATAAATATCAGCGGCCTCTCTGATTGGGATGCGGCTCGCATCTTCTTGGAAGTCGTTCGATGCGGCAGTTTCCGCTCGGCGGCCGAGCGCCTGTCTCTATCGATCAACGCCGTCCGCCGCCGGATCGACGATTTCGAGCGCCAGACCGGCACCACCCTGTTCACCCGCGACGTCCATGGCACCCATCTGACCGATGAGGGGCCCTGGTGGTGTCAGCCGTGGAACGCATGGAGGCCGCGGCCTTCGACGTCCTGCGCGCCAGCGATTCGACGGCCAATGCCCTGTCCGGCGAGGTCCGCGTCGCCGTGACCGAGGGACTTGGTACGTTCTGGCTTGCCCCGCGGCTGGTCGAATTCCAGCAAGCCTATCCGAAAATCCTGGTCGACCTGCATTGCGCGATGCGCTCGGCCGACGTCTCCCGCCACGAGGCCGACGTCGCCATCCACCTGTCGCGGCCTTCGGCGCTCGACGTCAAGCTGGTGCGGCTCGGCCGCATGCATCTGATGTTCTGGGCCTCCAGGGGTTACGTCGAGAAACATGGCGCGCCGCGCTCCGCGGCGGAGTTGATCAAGCACCGCCTGGTGCTGCAATTCGCCGACCAGATCGCCGCCAAGGAAACCTTCGAGAGCTTCTTCCCGGGCGTCCCGGAACGTGACCTTCTGGTCATGAAGACCAACGTCTCAAGCGCCAACTACTGGGCTGTCGCGAATGGAGCCGGCATCGGCGTATTCCCGAGCTATGCCATTGCGCTTGGCGGGAAGTTGATTCCACTGGAGGTCGAGCTGAACCGACCGCTTGATATCTGGTTGTCCTACCATCCTGGTAGCGGCCGGATTCCGCGCGTGCGGCACATGATTGACTGGCTGATCGATGCTTTCAATCCGGCGCGCTTCCCGTGGTTTAAGGAAGAATTCGTGCACCCGCACGAATTCAAGGACTCGTATATGGGCGAACCCCTGACCCAGCTCTTCGGGGGTTTTCAACCGAAGAACGATGAGAAAAAGTATGAAGACAGCGGCGAAAAGAATGAAGCAGCGCAGTGCCGGCAAGCCGGACATTGAGCTTGGCAAGCGGATCCGTCTGCGGCGCGTCGAGATGAAGATCTCGCAGGCTGAGCTCGGCGAAAAGCTCGGCGTCAGCTTCCAGCAGGTCCAGAAATACGAGAAGGGCGTCAATCGCGTCGGCGCAGCTCGGCTTCAGCAGATCGCCACCGCCCTCGATGTGCCCGTGACCTTCTTCTATGACGGCGACAACAAGGCGCGCGAAGTCGAGAGCCTGCTGTTCCTCGACTCTGCGTTCAGCCTCCGCCTGCTGCGCGCCTACAGCAAGATCAAGGATCAGACGGTGCAGCGTCAGCTCGTCTCGCTGATGGAATCGATCGCGGCGAACGAAGCCTGATCGATCGACGGTCTGGCCTTCATGGCCGATCTTCAATCCGCCGCGTCAAGGGACGCGGCCGGATTGGACCAGTTGAGCCTGCGCGCCGCGCGCGCAGCCTCTGCTTCAGAGGGGCGGCCTGGCGGCCCTTTTCTTTGCCGCCCTTTTCTTGCCGATGTCCGGCCCATGCAATCGCGGCACGGGCGAATGCAGAGCTCATCGCTTGCCACGGTTGACCCCGCACGCGACCTGACAGCACATTGCGCTCGCCAACGACCAGCGAGCGCGCAATGTCAGACATTTCCAGCACGGCCGAAACACCCTACGCCCAAGGCAAGATCCTCAAGCATGTGGCCAGCGGCGTCGGTGTGATCACCTTCAACAATCCCGACAAGCGCAATGCGATGTCGCTGGAAATGTGGGAGGGATTTGGCGAGGCGCTGACGGCCTTACGCGATGACGATTCAGTGCGCGTCGTGATCCTGCGCGGCGCCGGCGGCAAGGCGTTCGTCTCGGGCGCCGACATCAGCCAGTTCGAGAAGACCCGCCACAACGCGGCGGCCTCCGAAGAATATGCCAAGCGCAGCGCCGCCCAGCGCGCGCTGCTCGCCGACTACCCGAAGCCGACGATTGCCTGCATCCAGGGCTTTTGTCTCGGCGGCGGCATGCAGGTCGCGATGCTCACCGACATCCGCATCGCTTCCCACGACAGCCAGTTCGGTATTCCCGCGGCCAGGCTCGGCATTGCCTATGGCTATGAGGGCCTGAAGCATCTGGTGTCGCTGGTCGGCCCATCCTGGGCGCGGCTCTTGATGTACACGGGCATGCGCATCGATGCGACGGAAGCGCTGCGCATCGGCCTTGTCGAGCGCCTGATCCCGGACGATCAGCTCTGGGGCGAGACCATGGCGATTGCCGAGACGATCTCGCAAAACGCCCCGCTCGCGATCAAGGCCGCCAAGATCACCATCGCAGAGGTGCTGAAGGACGAAAGCGCACGCGACATGGGCGCGATCAAGGCGATCGGCACGGCTTGCATGGACTCGGCTGATTTCCGCGAGGGCCGGCAAGCCTTCATGGAAAAGCGCAAGCCGCAGTTTCAGGGGAAGTAGCCTCTGGCATCAGGTCGCGGCAGTGCTACAATCAGGGTTACCCGTCAGTTGGCCAGATCATGAAAGACACACTGAACTTCGTCGGCGACGGCGATGATGTAGACGTCATCTTCGACGTCGAACGAACCTTTGGGATCAAACTGACCGACGCCGAAGCAGAGCAGACACGAACTGTCGGCCAGCTTTACGACCTGATCGAATTGAAGCGTTCGAACGCTGAAAGCAGGACAGAGGCATGCCTTTCTCAAATGGCATTTTACCGCCTGCGTCGGGCACTCAAGACCATGGGAATTGAGGGCGAGATCACACCTCAGACGCCCATTTCAGTTCTTGAGCAAATCGAGCCTCCTTCGAGGGCTGCTAAATGGCGACGGCTCGCGCAATGCTCAGGCCTTGATCTTCCGGGCCTGGAGACTTCTTACCTGATGTCAGGGAGATGGCCGAGACCTTCCCGTTGGGCGGTTGCAGTTGTATTGGGGCTGCTCGGGTGCCTGTGGCCCGCATTTGGAATCACGCTGGACTATCGGCTCGTGCTGCTTTTGGCGACTGCGCTCTACTTCGGATTTGTTCACGTGTGGTGGCTGATGTTCCGGACCGTTCCGCGTCGTATTCTCACGACAGGCGAGTTGGCCCGAGAAGCCGCAGGCGTCAGCTTTGTGAAACTGACTGCCGAGAACACGACATGCGCGCCGTCTGACCGGTGGTTTGCGCTGACAGCGATCTTGCGGCGGCATACTGGACACGAGACCGGGATCACGCGTCAGACAACGTTCTTTGCCGAGCACGCGAGGCCTGCGGCATAGGAGTCTGCGATAGGACCGATCGAGCGCAGCAATTAGTCAAATGACCGACTTGCCAGTTGAATCCTTCATTATCAGTCGCCTTCAAGAAGGCGGCTGGCGCGTCATTCAGCGCCGGGCTGACCTCACCGATCTGCCGATTGCCGACTTTGTTTCGTGCCGCGATGCTGAGGAATGGGTGAACTGGAAGTCCGGTATTCCCAGAACCAATCTGCATGTCGCAGCGAATGACATGTCCTCGCAGCCGAGGCTGGTCGAGATCGCAATCGAGCCGCAGTCGAAAGTCGATGCCGAGAAACTCGGTGGAGCGCTGGCAAAGCTCGCGGCGGAAGACCCTGCTTTCGACAGATCGATCGATCACGAGTCCGGACAGATCATCGTGAAGGGTGTGAGCGAATTTCATCTCGACACCAAGCTCGATCTCCTCAGACACACCTACAACATCGATCTCAGGGTCGGGGCGCCCCAGGTGGCGTTCCGTGAGCGCATCGCTTGGCCAGCCGAGGTAGAATATATCTACAAGAAACAGTCGGGCACTTCAGGCCAGTTCGCGGCGGTCAGGCTGCGCGTTGCGCCGAACGGGCCCGATGAGGAGCTCCGTGTTCGAGTCGAAGATCGCCAACGGCGCGATGCCAGCACAGTATATCTCCGGCGTCGCAAAGGGCATCGAGAGCGTGCTCCCCTCGGGAGTGGTCGCCGGCTTCCCGGTGGTCGACATCAAGGTCGAGCTGATCGATGGCAAGTATCACGACATCGATTCTTCGCCGCTGGCCTTCGAGATCGCCGCGCGTGCGGGATTCCGCGAAGCACTCCAGAAGGCGGGGCCGATGTTGCTCGAGCCGATCATGAAGGTGGAGGTGGTCACTCCGGAGAACTGTACCGGCTCCATCGTGGGAGACGTAAATTCGCGACGCGGGCAGATCCAGGGTCAGGACACGCGCGGCAAATTCAACATCGTCCAAGCCATGGTGCCGCTCGTGAACATGTTCGGTTACGAGAATGACCTGCGCTCGATGAGCCAAGGGCGCGCAACCTTCACGATGCAGTTCGATCACTATGCCCCAGCCCCCTCGCCCGAGAATGATCCACCATTCCGGCCTGCGATCGGGATGCGTGCTTGAACGAGCCGCGCGGAGGTCCCGCGAGCGGTCAATCGCCGAGCACCTCGATCAAACGAAAGCGTTCGCACATCAGCATCATGTCTTCGCCGAAGCGTCCGAGGTCGGCCGAAATAGGTGCGATGCGCATTGCGCCAATAGGCGAGGCTTCGATCGCCCTCACCCTCATCATAGGCAAAGGCGGCGTCGACTTCGTCGTAACGCCGGTACGAAATCTCGACGGTTTCGATGACGCAGCGTGGTTCTCCACGTCCGTCGAGCACGACCCAGCGCTCGCCGGGCGTCGACGTGTTGGGTTCGTCTTCCGTGCTGCACGTCGCGGTCTTGACGCCCTTGACGACGAGCATCCGAGCAATTCATCGGCAAGCGCGGGACTGTCGCCGAAGGCGAAGGTCCGGAGGTGTCGATAGTGTTCGGGGACAGGCTTGGTCATCAACGTCCAGCTCCTTCGACATCGACCGCCTGCGGCACCTGCAGCGCCGCCAGCACCGCCTTCGTGATATCCGCCGTGCCGTTGCTGCCGCCGAATTCCATCGGCTTGATACCGCCCGCGTAGATATGGTCCACCGCCCGCTCGATTTGCTCGCCGGCCTCGGCCGCACTCTCGACGCCATGCTTGTCGGCGAGCCAGTCCAGCATCATCGCAGCCGACAGGATCATGCCGGTGGGATTGGCCTTGCCTTGGCCCATGATATCGGGGGCGGTGCCGTGGCAGGGCTGGAACACGGCGTATTTGTCGCCGATGTCGGCCGACGGCGCCATGCCGAGACCGCCGATCAGGCTCGCGGTGATATCGGAGACGATGTCGCCGAACATGTTCTCCATCACCATCACGTCGAAATCCCAGGGCCGCTTGACCAGCATCGCCGAGCAGGCATCGACATAGAGCCGGTCGGTCTTCACGTCGGGATGCTTCTTCTCGATCTCGTCGAAGATGCCGCGGAAGAACGCAAAGGCCTTGAATACGTTCGCCTTGTCGACGCAGGTCAGCATCCCCGGCTTGCCGCGCGCCTTGCGCCGCTCGGCGAGGCGAAACGAGAACTCGAACAGGCGCTCGGAGGTCTTGCGCGTGATCACCAGCGTCTCGCGTGCGTCCTCATGCGTGACGACGCCCTTGCCCATCGAGGCGAACAGGCCTTCAGTGGACTCACGGATCACGACGAGATCGATGCCGCGCTGGTCCGCGCCGACGATCGGGCTCGGCACGCCCGGAATCAGCCGCGCCGGCCGCACGCCGGCATAGAGATCGAAAATGAAGCGCAGCTCGATCTGCGGCGCGATCTCGGTGTTGTCGGGGTAGCGCACCGACGGCAGGCCGCAGGCGCCGAGCAGGATCGCATCCGCCTCCTCGCACAGCTTGATGGTGCTGTCAGGCATCGACTTGCCGGTCGCGAGGTAATTGTTGGCGCCGGCCGGCGCCTCGGTGAAGCGGAAGCGCAAGTCCGACTTCGCCTCGATCTTGCGCAGCACTTCGATCGCCGGCGCCATGACCTCGGGGCCGATGCCGTCGCCACCGAGCACGGCAATGTGGAAGGCGTTGTTTGCGGACATTGAGGTTTCCTGCGCGTAGGACGAAGAGGCTCGTCATTGCGAGGAGCGAAGCGACGAAGTGATCCAGACTGTTTCCGCGGGGGACGTCTGGATAGCTTCGCTTCGCTCGCAATGACGGAGGAGAGAAAGTAACTACGGCGTCAGCACCGTGCGCCCGACCACCGCGCCCTGCTGCAACTGCACCAATGCATCGTTGGCCTTGGCAAGCGGTGCCGTCGTCACCGGGATCGGCGGCACCTTCTTGGTGCGGACGAGATCGAGCAGCTCCTGCGTCTCGCGCAGATTGCCGACGTAACTGCCCTGGATCGTCACCGCCTTGATCGGAATCAGCGGCAGTGCCCAGGTCGCACCGCCGCCGAACAGGCCGACGATGACGAGCTTGCCGCCCTTGGCGAGACAGTCGAAGCCGAGCTGCGTGGTGGCGGCGTTGCCGACGAGGTCGATCACGGCGCGGATCGGCCCGCCCGCTTTCATGGCGAGCTGCTCCAGCGCATCCGGCGCCTTGGGATCGACGGTGGCGAGCGCGCCGGCCTTCTCCGCCGCCTCGCGCTTCCTGGCGTCGATATCGAGCATGATCGCACCCTTGCCGCCCATGGCTTTCAGCAGCGACAGCGCCATCAGGCCGAGGCCGCCGGCGCCGAACATCACGATCGGCGTGTCGAAATGCTGCTCGACCTTCTTCAGCGCGCTGTAAGTGGTGACACCCGAGCAGGCGTAGGGCGCGGTCGTGGCAGGATCGAGGCCTTTGAGGTTGAGCAGATAGCGGGGATGCGGCACCAGCATGTGGTCGGAATAGCCGCCGTCGCAATAGACGCCGAGCGAGCGCGGCGTCGCGCACATGTTCTCGTCACCAGCCAGACAAACGGCGCATTTGCCGCAGCCGATCCAGGGATAGACGAGGCCGATGTCGCCAAGCTTCAGATCGCCCTGGTCAGCCGGCTTCACGTCGGGACCGAAGGCCAGGACTTCGCCCACGGTCTCATGGCCCATCGTCAACGGCAGGTTGATGCCGCGGTCCTTCAGCGACAACGGCTTGCGGCCGTGGCCGAGATCATACCCGCCTTCCCAGATGTGAAGGTCGCTATGGCAGACGCCGGCGGCCTTGACCTTGATCAGCACCTGCGTGCCCGACGGCTGCGGCGTCGCCTCGTCAAACTCCTGCAGCGGCGCCTTGAAATCGGCGACCTTGAAACTCTTCATCGGCGTCCTCCCGGCATATTTGTCGTTCTCGCCGCCACCATGCCATGGCCGGCGGGGCGAAACAAATTCGCACCTGTCTAGTTCACGTCGGCCGATGATTGCAAGCCGGCCGGGCGCAAGGCCGTACCGCGCCTTCGATCATCCTTGAGCAGCCGTCTTGTCTGACGGAATTGATGCATCGCCGCCAAGTCCGATCTCCTCGCGCAATTCGTCGGTATGCTCGCCGAGCACGGCCATCGTCTTGCCCGGCGTCGTGTCGGCGCCCGACATCCGGAATGGCAGATTGAGCACCTGAAACGAGCCGCCACCGTCCTGCACCGGCGAGAGCGCCTGCCGGTGCGCGAGCTGCGGATCGGCCAGCGCCTCGGACACGGTGCGATAGGCCGAAGCCGGCACGCCGGCAGCGCCCAATGCGACCAGACATGCGTCCGTCGGGTGCTGCCTCGACCAGGCTTCGACGCCGTCCATCAACTCGGCCCAGTTGTCGCGGCGTGCGGCATAGGTGGAGAAGCGCGCATCGGAGATCCATTCGGGACGTCCGATCACCCCCATCAATCCCTGAAACGTCTTCTCGCTGGCGACCGTGATCATGACATAGCCGCTCGCGGTCTCGGTCGGGCCGAACATCGGGCGCGGCGGCGGCTTCACCGCGAATTGCGAGTTCTGCACCTCAAGCACCGTCAAGGTCAGCATCGTCTCCAGCATGGAGACGTCGATGTGCTGGCCCCGCCCGGTCGAGGTGCGCTGATAGAGCGCAGACGCGATCGCGCCGAAACCGTAGGTGCCGGTGACGACGTCGGCATGATAGATGCCGCAATAGTCCGGGCGGTTGCGGCCGGGCTGGTAGGCGAGATGCGCCATGTCATAGCCGGAGGCGGCATGGATCACCGGCGCGTAGGCCGGCAGTTCGGCCGAGGGACCGCTCTGGCCATAGCCGGAGATCGAGCAGTAGATCAGCTTGGGATTGACCGGGCGCAGGCTGTCGTAGTCCAGCCGCAAGCGGCGCATCACACCGGGACGAAAGTTCTCGACCAGGATGTCCGCGGTGGCGACCAGCCGCCGCACCGCCTCCTTGCCGTCCTCGGACTTGAGGTCGAGCACCACGCTCTTCTTGCCGGCATTGAGCTGGCCGAACACGGTGCTGCAGCCGTTGCGCAGCGGTGGCCGGGTCCGCATCGTCTCGCCGCGTCGGTCTCGATCTTGATGACCTCGGCGCCCATGTCCGCCAGCATTCGCGCGCAATGGGGGCCTGCGATGGTGGTCGAAAAATCCAGCACCCTGAGACCGGCGAAGGCCTTTGTCGTCGTCTCTTCGTGCTTATCTGATAGCTGCATCCCCGGCGGTCCCTTAGGAACAATCGATATTGTCTTTCGTTGGTGCGGCGAGCCTAGAGGGCGGCGGCTGAGTAGGAAAGTCTTTACCGAACGGACGCGTCTTGCGGGTGACCTGGGAATTCCAGGGGCAACTGGACCCGTTCTTGCATAACAGCAAGCGGGATCGGAAGAGGAGCAGCAGTTCTTGAGGGTCTTGTTCGTTACAACCGAGATGGACGACTTCGTCCGCGTTGGCGGACTCGGTGCCGTTTCAGCCGCTCTTCCCAGAGCCCTTCGCCCCTTCGCCGATATACGGATCATGCTCCCCGGCTATCGCGACATCATCGAGCAACTCACGCACATACAGATCGTTGGCCGCTGCCCTGCGTTTGCAGAGATGCCGGCCTGCTCGCTCGGCCGGGCCGCGACCAAGGACGGGCTGCCGGTCTATGTGCTGTTGTGCTCACAACTCTACGACCGGCCCGGCAATCCCTATGGCGATGAGTCCGGGCGCGACTGGCCGGATAACGACATCCGCTTCGCACGCTTCGCCTCGGCAGCCGCTGAGCTTGCCATGGGCAAGCTGGACAAGAATTGGGCAGCGGACCTCGTCCATGCCAACGACTGGCAGGCATCGCTCGTGCCAGCGTACCTTGCCTGGCGCGGGGCCAAGGTCCCGTCGATCCTGACTATCCATAACCTCGCCTATCAGGGCCTCTTCCCGAGGGACTCGCTGCGGCGAATTGGCGTACCCGAGAGCTCTTTCCACATCGACGGCGTCGAGTTCTACGATCAGATGTCGTTCCTCAAGGCCGGACTGGTCTACGCCTCTCATCTCACCACCGTCAGCGGCACCTACGCGCGGGAAATCACCACCACCGAGTTCGGCTGCGGCCTCGAAGGCCTGTTGCAGCTGCGCTCCGACGCGGCCGAGCTGACCGGCATCCTCAACGGCATCGACGAGAGCTGGGACCCGCGCTCCTGCGCCCAGCTCGCCCAGCAGTTCGGCGCCGGCGACTGGGTCGGCAAGAAGGCCAATGCGGATTACGTGCGCAAGCAGTTCGGGCTGGCGGTATCGCGCGGCCCGATGTTCGGCATCGTCGCGCGCCTCGTGCATCAGAAAGGCATCGACCTCGTGCTGGCGGCGGCCGACGAGATCGTCGATGCCGGCGGGCAGATCGTAGTCACCGGCTCCGGCGAACCCGCGCTCGAGCAGGCTCTGGTCGATGCGCATCGCCGCCGCCCCGATGCGATCGGGGTCACGATCGGCTTCAACGATGCCCAGGCGCGGCGCATCTTTGCGGGCAGCGATTTCACATTGATGCCGTCGCGCTTCGAGCCCTGCGGGCTCAGCCAGATGTACGCCCAGCGGTTCGGCTCGCTGCCGATCGGCCACCAGACCGGCGGCCTCGCCGAGACCATCACCGACGGCGAGACCGGCTTCCTGTTCTCGAAGCCCTCGCACGATTCCTTCCTCGGCGGCGTGCGCCGCGCCTTCGAGGCCTTCATGGCGCAAGACCAGCTCGACACCATGCGCCGCAGCGCGATGGGACGCTCGTTCTCCTGGAGCATCTCCGCCGGCAGCTACAACGCGCTGTACCGGAAGCTGGCGTCCGTATAGGGGCGCCTCGCAGACGCAGCCCTATTCCGCGGCCATCGGCATCTCGTCCATATGCTCGTGCAGCACGACGCCTGCGAGCGGATCGAATTCGCCGATCCACGGTTTTCGCGCGAGCACCGACTTCGTGTGGACGTAGCCCGCATTCCAGCGCCGCGTGATCCCCGACGGACTGAAGTCGATGTCCTTGGTATGGGTCTCGCGGTCGAGCTGCGGCGCCAGCAGCCGCACGACGTGCATGCGGGTCGGACAGCCGTAGCTGATCAGCTCCCTCACCGCGGCATCGCTGCGCTCGCTCTCGGGCAGCCGCGCCGCGAGCTGGTTGATGACATGGCGCAGGCGATGGGCTTGCTGCTGGCGCGTGATCTGGCTCGCGATCCGGCTGGAGTACATCACGTCCTTGTGCCTGTTCAGCACCTCCGCCATCGTGGTCGGCTCGGCGCCGACGGGATTCCACAGATGCACGGAGAAGATCAGCGAATCCCTGCGCGGATTGTCGTCGAATACCGCCTCCGTCGGCGTATTCGAGAGAATGCCGCCGTCCCAATAGAGCTCGCCGTCGATGCGCACCGCCGGAAAGGCCGGCGGCAATGCGCCCGAGGCCATCACATGCTTCACCGTGAGTTCGCCGTCGCGGCTGTCGAAATAGCGCATTTCGCTGGTGCCGACGTGAGCCGCACCGACCGTCAGGCGCGGCGCGCAGCGATTGGCCAGGTCGAAATCGACCAGTTCGCTCAGCGTCTTCTCCAGCGGCGTGGTCGAATAGTAACCGGCGTGATCGGCACCCAGCGGATAGGAATCCCCGGCATGCGCGAGCGGATTGGGGCGGAAGAAACCGGGAATGCCGTGAGTCACGGCCGACCAATACGCAAGCTTTTCGTTGAAGCCGGGAAATGCGGCACGCCAATCCCAGGCCGGCTTCTGCTCCATCCGCTTCCAAAACTCCTTCAAGCGCGCGAGGCGGCGCTCCGGGGTGTTACCCGCGATCAGGCTGGCATTGATCGCACCGATCGAGGTGCCGATGATCCAGTCCGGCTCGATGCCGGCCTCGTGCAGCGCCTGGTAGACCCCGGCCTGATACGAGCCGAGCGCGCCGCCTCCCTGAAGCACGAGGACGACCTGACCCGGCAGGTCCCTGCCCTGCATGTTATTCTGCGTGCCGTTCATGGTTCGCTCCTGATCAGCCTGCACTGCCCAGATCTTCGCTGCTGGCAGCGACTTGTTACGCCGGCCCATGTTAATGCGCGGTCCAGCCGCCGTCGACCGGCAGCGCTGCTCCGGTGATCGAAGCTGCCGCATCCGTCGAGAGGAATACCGTGAGCGCGCCGAGTTCCTCGACCGTGGCAAAACGCTTGTTCGGCTGCTGTGCCAGCAGCACGTCACGGATCACCTGATCGCGCGAGATGCCGTGCGCCTTGGCTTGCCCATCGATTTGCGCCTCGACCAGCGGAGTATAGACATAGCCGGGGCAAATGGCGTTGCAGGTGATCCCCTCCTCCGCAGTCTCCAGCGCCGTCACCCTGGTCAAGCCGACGATGCCGTGTTTGGCGGCGACATAGGCCGCCTTGAACGGCGAACCGACGAGGCCGTGCGCCGAGGCAATATTGACGATCCGTCCAAAGCCGTTCTGGCGCATCGCGGGCAGCGCAAGGCGCGTGGTGTGAAACGCCGATGAGAGGTTGATCGCAAGGATCTGGTCCCATTTGTCGACCGGAAACTGGTCGAGCGGCGCAACGTGCTGAATGCCGGCATTGTTGACGAGAATGTCGAGCCGGCCGGATTGCGCCACGATCGCCGCAATCATTTCGGCGATCGATTTCGGCCTCGTCATGTTGGCCGGCGAATAGCCCGCCTTGATACCGAACTCGGCGGCGATCTGCTCACGCGTCCGGCCGATCTCGCTGGCGACGCCAAGGCCGTTCAGCACGATGTCGGCGCCGGACGCCGCGAGCGCGCGCGCGATGCCGAGGCCGATGCCGCTGGTCGATCCGGTGACGAGGGCCACTTTGCCGGCCAGCACGCTAGACGAGGCGGACGATTGCGTCTTGATCGGGATATTCATGATCCAACCCTCTGGGCAAATGGCCGGCGCGACGCCGCGCCGTTGCTGGAGCAAATGTGCGGGATCATCCAATCTTCCGGAAATGCCGGTTGGCTTCCGAGTCCATACGCCCGCGCTATCGCGGCCAGGATGTCATTTCCTGGCCGGATCGAATAAGGTCCCGCCGATCCTGCCGGGAGCCGAACCATGGAAATGCATCAGGTCCGCTATTTCCTCGCGGTCGCGCAGCTGCTCAATTTCACGCGCGCGGCCGAGGAGTGCAACGTAACACAGCCCTCGCTGACGCGAGCGATCAAGCAGCTCGAAGCCGAGCTCGGTGGCGATCTGTTCCGCCGCGAACGGCCGGCGGCGCAGCTGACCGAACTCGGCCAACGCATGCACCCATTGCTGAAACAATGCCATGACGCCGCCGCCGGAGCGCGATCGCTGGCGTCCTCGTTCAAGAGCGGCGAGATCGGCGCGCTGCGTATCGCGCTGACGCATTCGATCGACCTCGCTCTGCTCATTCCGCATCTCAACGAGATCAGGCGGCAGTTCAACCGGCTCGAGCTGCGCTTCCTGCGCGGCTCCAGCCGCGAGGTCGCGGAATTCCTGAAGAAGGGCGAAGCCGAACTCGGCATCGCCGCCGAGATCGACGAGGCCTGGGACCGCCTCGACGTCTGGCCGCTCTTCACCGAGGGTTTCGAGCTCGTCGTCAGCAACGGACATCGGCTTGCCGGCCGCAACTCGATCGAACTGGACGATCTGCGCGCAGAGCAACTGCTGGGCCGGACGTTCTGCGAGCACGCCGGACGCATCTCGGCGAGCCTGCGCGAGCACGGCATCGACGTCGAGCTTGGCCACGAAGTGTCCAGCGAGCACGATCTGATCGAGCTGGTCGAGGCCGATATCGGCGTCGCCATGGTGCCGCACACGTCACCCGTGCCGGAGAAGCTGACGCGCGCGGCGGTCGCCGGGCTGGACGCCCGCCGCACCGTCAGCCTCTACGGCGTGGCCGGCCGGCAACGCACGGCGGTCGCCAACGCGGTGATGCGGATGCTGCGCGGCGCGGACTGGCGGGCGATCGCCGGGTGATCCGAGGACGGCCTGCGGCTAGTTCTCCCTGCCGGCGCTGTCCAACGCGGCAAGCAGGTCGTCGATCTCCATGCGCTTGCGGAAATCAGGATCGACGAAGCGGGCTTTTACGATGCCGTCGCGGCCGACCACGAACACGGCCGGGATCGGCAGCATCCAGCCGTCATTGCCGTGGAATCTCGCCATGTCCTGGTAGGACAACAGGCTCTGGATTTCGGTGCCCAGCCAGATTGCGAGATTGAGCGACAGCGCATAGCCATTGTCGAGGTCGGTCAGGATCGGAAACGGCGCGCCGGAATCGGCCTTGATCTGCCTCGTATATTCCTGCGTCTCAGGCATGATCGCGACGACCCGCCCGCCCATCGCCGCGATGCGGTCCAACGCATGGACCACGGCACGGACATTCAGCCGGCAATAGGGGCACCAGTGACCGCGGAAGAACATCACCGCGACCGGACCGGTCTCGAGCAGCGCAGTCAGCGCGACGAGACGGCCGCTTTCGTCCGGCAGCATGAAGGGCGGCATCGCATCGCCCTGGCGCGGCGCGGTCTCGCCACCGCCGTTCCCGCCCAATCGCGCCACCAGGCGATCAACCGCCTCGCCATAGGCCGGGAAGACCTCGCGGCTGGCGTCGGCATAGGCACGGAGCTGTTCGTTCAGCGTGCCCTCCATGTCCCGGCAGCGCTGGAAGGCAGACCTGAGCCGCTCGGCGTCGGCTGGCGAGAGTGACGTCATCTTCCGCTCCGGCATTCTTGAGACGAATACTAGTTTCGCGGCTCGGCCGCCCGCAAGGGCGGCCACCAGGCCGGGACGCGCTCAGTTCACGTAGAAATTGCCGGTCGGATCGAGCCGCCCGGAAGTGGAGTACAGCGATCCGTTGTCCATGAAGAAGACGGTATTGTCAGGCACCTTCTTCGCGTTCTTCATCATGGCCTCGTGGTTCTTCTCGGCGGGGGCCATGGCCATCGCCGACATCTTGCCGGGGCCGCCATAGACATAGGCCATGCCGGCCTTGAAGTCCCAGGTCGCTTCCGAGAAAGCGGATGTCGCGATGACCGCGAACGCGGCGGTGGCAAGCAAGGTCCTGGACACTTTCGTCATGAGATGCTCCTCCGAATTGACGTGAACGCCCGCCAATCGGGCGCGCCCCGACATCGAGCATCGGAAATTGCCGATGAGGAAATGCCGATCCCCAATCGGTTCGATAGCCGCCGCCTATCGCGCCGCCATAGCATGGCGCTATCGCACCGAAAGCGAAACGGCATTTCAGCACGGGCGCGCTCTCGACGAAGCTCCTGCCATAGCCGGCGACCAGCGAGGTTGCGGCCAACAGAGGAGACTTCCATGTCTAGGCATCACACATTGTCGCGCGTGGTTTGGACGGGCCTTGCGGTTCTCGGCGGGCTGACATTCGCAACGCCGGTCTTCGCGGGCGAATGCCCGGCCGACAAGATCAAGTCGAACGCGCGGCAGATGGTGGATACCAAGCCTGTCGGCGTTACCGACACCACGCTCGGCGCGATCGACCTCGGCAAGCAGCCGGCGCATATCGAAGGCCGCGAGCTGCGCTTCCGCAAGCTGACCATCGAGCCCGGCGGCATCGTGCCCTGGCACAGCCATGACGACCGCCCGGCGCTGATCTTCGTGCAGCAGGGCGAGATCGTCGAATACGCCTCCAACTGCGTCGACCCGATCGTGCACAAGGCCGGCGACCTCCGTTCCGAAACGTTCGGCACTGCGCACTGGTGGAAGAACCTCGGCAAGGAAACGGTCATTCTCTATGTCGGCGACGTCCGCAAGGACCCCAACGACCACCACATGTGACGCGCGCACGTGGCCCCAGTGCACGCGTGACTGAATGTGGTGCCCGGGATCCCCATGCCGCCCGCATGCCGGGCGCCACATCTCACAGGAGAAGCACGCCATGACCGATCTATCCGCAATCGTCAGGCAGGGCGCGATGACGACGGACGGGCATTCCGCGGGAGTCGCGCGGCGCTCGCTCGTGATCGGCCTCACCGCATTCCTGACCGTCGTCGACCTGTTCGCGACGCAGGCGATCCTGCCTTCGCTGACGCGCCACTATGGCGTCACGCCTGCAGCTATGGGGTTTGCCGTCAACGCCAGCACCTTCGGCATGGCGACAGCCAGCCTCGTCGTCGGCTTCTTCAGCCCGCGCATCAACCGGCGGACCGGCATCCTGCTCAGCCTCACGCTTCTGGCGATCCCCACCAGCCTGCTGGCGTCGGCGCCGGACCTGGCGGTCTTCACCGCCTTGCGGGTGGCGCAGGGCCTGTGCATGGCGTCCGCCTTCGCGCTCACCCTCGCCTATCTCGGCGAGCAATGCAGCGCCATGGATGCAGGCGGCGCGTTTGCGGCCTATATCACCGGCAATGTCGCCAGCAACCTCGTCGGCCGCTTGGTCTCGGCGGCAGTTACCGACAGCCTTGGCCTCGCCTGGAATTTCTATGCATTTGCGGGCCTCAATCTGGCCGGCGCGGCACTGGTCTATGTCACCGTCAAGCGCGTGCCGCCGATGCATACGGTGATTCCGGCGGAATCGCCGCTGACCGACACGATCACGCACTGGCGCGATCCGCAGCTCTGCGCCGCCTTCGGCATCGGCTTCTGCATCCTGTTCGCCTTCATCGGCACCTTCACATTCGTTAATTTCGTGCTGGTCCGGCCGCCGCTGTCGCTCGGCATGATGGACCTCGGCCTTGTCTATTTCGTTTTCCTGCCGTCGGTGGTCACGACCTTGCTGGCCGGCAAGGTGGCCTCACGCCTCGGAACGCGGCCGACGATCTGGGGCTCGCTCGCTGTCGCTGGCCTCGGCCTGCCGCTGTTGCTGGCATCGCATCTCGGCGAGGTACTCATTGGCATGGTCCTGGTCGGTGTCGGGACTTTCTTCGCACAGGCCGCGGCCACGGGCTTCGTCGGACAGGCCGCCGCCGGAAACCGCGGCACCGCCAGCGGCATCTATCTCGCCTGCTATTTCTGTGGTGGGCTCGTCGGCACGGCCGTGCTCGGACGTCTGTTCGATGCCTTCGGCTGGTCCGTCTGCATCGCCGGCATCGGCGCAGCCCTCGCGGCCGCAGCCCTGCTCACGCTCAAATTGAAGCGTTAACGCTTGACCGGCGCTTCCTGCGGCGGCTCGTCGTCGGCGATGGCACGCCAGGCGGCGCCGTCGAGATCGTCGTACTGGCCGCTTCGCAACGACCAGAGGAAGGCGGCGAGGCCGGCGAGACCGAGCATCAGCGCGAGCGGAACCAGGATGACCAGGATCTCCATTACACGATCTCTCGCGTGCGGCTGCGAGCCCGCAGCGAATTCAACATGACCAGGATCGAGGATCCGCTCATCGCGGCCGCGGCGATCAGGGGCGTCACTACGCCGCTGATCGCGACCGGCACGGCGAGGACATTATAGCCGATCGCGAGCCAGAGATTCTGCCGCATCAGATGCAGCGCCTTGCGCGAAGCGTCGATGGCGGCGACGACAGGGGCCAGCGGCCGGCCGAGGAAGACCAGATCGGCGGTGGCCTGACTGAGATGAGCGGCCGAGATCGGCGACATCGAGACATGGGCCGCCGCCAGCGAAGGCGCGTCGTTCATGCCGTCTCCGACCATCAGCACCTTCGCGCCGCGCCGCTTCAACTCCTCGATCCGCGCAATCTTGTCGGCGGGCGTCACACCTGCGCGCCATTCGGGAACGCCGAGCGCATGCGCTGCCGCCTTCACCGCCGGCTCGCGGTCTCCGGAGAGAATCTCAATGCCGATGTTGCGCGCCTTCAGCGCCGCAATCACGGCCTGCGCGTCCGGCCGCAGGCCCTGACGCACCGACAGGATGAATTTTTCGGGCCCCTTGCTGAAGGCGACGATCGAGGCTTCGGGATCGAGATCGGCGCCGCCGACCAACGCTTCCGCGCCGCAGAAGGACGGCCGACCGAGACGGATCTCGACGCCGTCCAGAGTTGCGCGCACGCCTTGCCCGGCCTCTTCGACTGCACCGACAACAGGCGATTTCGCGCCGGCGGCCTTCGCGACCGCGGCGGCCACCGGATGATGGCTCGACAGCGCGAGCCGGCCGGCGAGATCGAAGATGCCGGCGGGAATGCCGGCCGCGTTCGTGACTTCGAGATTCGGCAGCGTCAGCGTGCCGGTCTTGTCGAAGATGACGTGATCGGCCTCGGCGAGGCGCTCGATGGCATCGCCCGAATTGAGCAGCACGCCGGACTTGAACATCGCGCCCGAGGCGATCGTCTGCACGGTCGGGATGGCAAGGCCGAGCGCGCAGGGACAGGTGATGATCAGCACGGCAACGCCGGTCACGATCGCATCGTGCCAGGACGCACCGGCGATCACCCAGCCCAGAATGGTGATGAGCGCGGTCGCATGCACCACCGGCGCGTAGAGCCGCGAAGCGCGGTCGGCGAGCCGCATGTAGCGCGAGCGCGCCTGCAGCGCATTGTCGAGCAGCCGCGTGATCTCGGCGAGCAGCGTTGCCTCCGACGCCGCTGAGACCCGCACCCGCAGCGTGCCGGAGATGTTCATCGATCCGGCATAGACCGGCGTGCCCTGCTCCGCGGTGACATAGAGCGTCTCGCCGGTGATCAGGCTCTGGTCGATCTCGGAACGCCCCTCGATCACGCTGCCGTCGACGGCGCAGCGCTCGCCGGGCCGCAGCAGAACGATGTCGCCGGGATGGATCGCGGCGACCGGGACCTGGGAGATCTCGTCAGGCCCGACGAACTTGGCCGCGGTCTCCGCCTTGAGCGCGGCGAGATTGCCGGCAACAGCCCGCGTCCGCCGCCGCATGTTCTGGTCGAGGAAGCGGCCGACCAGCAGGAACGTCAGCAGCATGATCGCCGCATCGAAATACGCATGCTCGGCATGGTGGATGGTCTCGACCACCGACATGCCGAGCGCGAGGATCACGCCGATCGAGATCGGCACGTCCATGTTGGTCGTCTTGGCCGACAGTGCGCGCCAGGCCGAACGGAAGAACGGCTGGCCGGCATAGGCCGCCGCCGGCAGCGCAATCAGCGCCGAGAGCCAGTGGAAGAAGTCGCGCTGCTCGGGAAGCATGTCCGAGACGTTGCCCGACCATACCGGGATCGACAGCATCATCACGTTCATGGTGGCGAAAGCGGCGACGCCGAGGCAGCGCAGCAGAAAGCGGGATTCGGCGACCTCGGCCACTTCCGCGCTTTCGGTCTCGTAGGGATAGGCCTTGTAGCCGAGCTCCTCGAGGCGGTCGATGAAGCGGGCCGGATCGAGCGTGCCCGCCTTCCATTCCAGCGCGACGCGGCGGTCGGTGAGGTTCACGCGCGCCAGCGTGACGTCGGGCATCGCCGACAGCCCGCGCTCGATCTTGGCCATGCAGCCGGCGCAGTGAACGCCCTCGACCGCGAGATCGATGTGCTGGACGCCCTCGCCCGCGGCGCGGACGTAATGCGAAAAATCCCGCGTGACGTGCATAACGATGTCCTTCAGTTCAGGATCACGCGATTGCGCGACATGAACACGCGCGTGCCGCGCGACTCGCCCTCGATCACCAGCTCCCACTGCCCTGGCGCGACGGCGGCGGCATTGCCGCGATAGATGCCGATGCCGGCTTCGGTGAGTTCGACCTGGAGATCGGCGCGCTTGTCGGTCGGTCGCTCGAGGCGTCCGCCGAATTTCAAGCCGGTCAGTGGCCGACCGCTGGCGTCACGCGCATCGATCCGAAGCGCGGCGCCGCCATCGGCGTGGCGCTCGATGTGAGCGTCGACCTGCCATTTGCGCGCGGCCTGGTCCTGCGCCGCCGAGATCTCGCGGTCGTAGGTGAGGCCCGCGGCATAGGGGCTGTCGACATCGGTGCCGGGCAGCGTCGCGATCGCGAGCTTCATCATGGTCACATTGACGCCGATCACGACGCCGAAGAAGGCGACCAGCATCAGGAACACCTTGGTTCCGGTCAGCGGCTTGGTTGCCATAGCAGTCTCCTGGTCCTACGGCGCGACGAAATTGTCGGTGGCGCTGGCAGCTTCGCCAAGGCCGATATCGGTAACGTGGAAGCGAACCGGAATCGACTTCTCCGGATTGCTCTCCGCCGGCGCGGTGATGAGCAGGCGCAGTTCGCTGGTGGAATCGCGGGGAATGACGATCATCGGCCGATCCGGCGTCACCGAATCGGCGCCGACGACGTGGATGGTCAAGTTGGCGGGACCGCTGGCGTCGATCGCGATGACGCGGTCGTAGCCGCTCTTGTTGAGCAGCCGCACCGTATAGGCGTTGCGGATCGAGCCGTCGCTGAGCTTGACCGCGACCGGGTTGCGGTCGTGCAGCACGTTGACGTCGAGCAGGCTGCGGGTTGCGAGCGTATAGATCATGAAACCGCCGACGGCCGCAATGATCGCGCTGTAGACCACGGTTCGAGCGCGCACGATCTTGTAGACCGGTGCCTTGCCTTCCTGGCGGCGGTGGATGTTGATGTCGTTGTCGTAGCCGATCAGTCGCTTCGGCCGGCCGATCTTCGTCATCACGTTGTCGCAGGCGTCGATGCAGAGCCCGCACTGGATGCATTCGAGCTGCGGCCCGTTGCGGATGTCGATGCCGGTCGGGCAGACCGCGACGCATTGATAGCAGTCGACGCAATCGCCGACCTGCTCGCCCCGGGCGCGCAGCTCGGCCGCCTTCTTGACCGAAGTGCGCTTCTCGCCGCGATCGTAGCGGTAGGTGACGTTGAGCGCCCATTCGTCGGTGAGCGCGGCCTGGATCCGCGGCCAGGGACACATGTAGGTGCAGACCTGCTCGCGCATGTAGCCGGCCAGCAGATAGGTCGTCGCGGTGAGGATGCCGATCCAGATATAGGCGATCATCGGCCCCTGGAAGGTGACGAGGTCCTTCACCAGCGTCGGCGCGTCGTAGAAATAGAGCACCCAGGCGCCGCCGGTCCACCAGGCGATCATGAGCCAGATCGAGTGCTTGAGCACGATCTCGGAGATCCGCTCGAGCTTCATCGGGTCGGACGACTTGTCCTTCTTCATCCGCTCGCGCCGGTCGCCTTCGATCAGGCGCTCGACCGCGTAGAACAAATCGGTCCACACCGTCTGCGGGCAGAGATAGCCGCACCAGATGCGGCCGCCGACCGAGTTCATCAGGAACAGCGCGATCGCCGCGACGATCAGCAGGCCGGTGAAGTAGTAGACCTCCTGCGGCCATAGCTCGATGAAGAAGAAGTAGAAGCGGCTGTTGGGAAGATCGATCAGCACGGCTTGGTCGGGAGCACCGAGGCCGCGGTTCCAGCGCACGAAGGGCAGGAAGTAGTAGATGCCGAGGCAGACCGCCATCAGGCCCCATTTGATCCGGCGGAAGGTCCCCGAGACGCTCTGGGGATAGACCTTCTTCTGGGCTACGTAGAGCGGCCCGTTGTCGTCGTCGGATGTGAGGTCTTTGGGGTTCACGGTCTTGTTCATCGCCAGGAACTTCTCGAAAAGGTGCGATTAAACCTAGACCCGACACCGCCGTGTCAGTTGATCCAGCGCAAACGAGGGCGATTTTGTTCGCCCCCGCTTTTGGTCAATCGGCTATTTTCCGCCGCCCAGCGAGTGGACGTAGACCGCCATCGCCTTGATCGTGGCGGGATCGAGCCGGCCTTCCCAGGCCGGCATGACGCCGGCGCGGCCCTGGCTGATGGTCTCGATCAGGGTTGCCTCGTCCGAGCCGTAGAGCCAGATCTTGTCGGTCAGGTTCGGTGCGCCCATCTCCTGGTTGCCCTTGCCGCCGTCGCCGTGGCAGGCGACGCAATTCTCCGCGAAGATCTTCTCGCCCTTGGCCGCGTCATAGCCCTTGCGGGTCGGAAGGCCCGACAAGGCGCGGACATAGTTGGCGACCGTGACGATCTCGTCCGGCTTCAGAACGCCGTCCTTGCCGAAGGCGAGCATCTGCCCCTCATGCGCCTTGGCGTGGCCCGAGCGCGCGCCGAACTGGATGGTCTGCATGATCTGGTCGAGCGTGCCGCCCCACAGCCAGTCGTCATCGTTCAGGTTCGGGTAGCCCTTGGCACCGGCGGCGCCGGAGCCGTGGCACGGTGCGCAATTGTCGCCGAACACGGTCTTGCCCTTGGCCCGGGCAAGCGCCAGCAAGGCCGGGTCCTTCTCGATGTCGGCGAGCGAAGCCGCACCGAGGGCCACCATCTTGTCGCCCCTGATCTTGTCGAGGTTGGCGAGCTCGACCGCAACGTCTGCGCGCGACGAATAGCCGAACAGGCCGGTGGTGTTGCTGGCGACCAGCGGCCAGGCCGGATAGACGATCCAGTAACCGATCGCCCAGACGATGGTGAGGTAGAAAGTGATGACCCACCAGCGCGGCAGCGGCGTGTTGAGCTCCTTGATGCCGTCCCACTCGTGCCCGGTCGTAGACCTGCCGGTGACGGAATCGACTTCACTATGATGATCGGTCATGTCTTTTACTCCTCCCGCAACGGCAGGTGCGCCGCTTCGTCGAACGCAGCCTTGTTACGGGGCCAGAATGCGTAGGCGATGATCGCGAGAAAGATCGCGACGAACACCGGCGTCCAGATCGTGGTCACGAGACCGGACGCGAGATTGTCGAGTGTCAGGATGGCTTTCATCGTTCGTGCCTTCTCAGCGAAGATTGGCTTTCTCGTTGTAGATCTTGAAGTCGACCAGCGTGCCGAGCATCTGCAGGTACGCGATCAGCGCATCCATCTCGGTCGGCGTCCCGGTCTTGCCGTCAAAGTTGCGCACGACGGCCTTGGCGTAGCGCTTGGTGAAGGCGTCGGAGCCGGCGTTGTCCGGATCGGCCTGGGCCTTCATGTCGGCGCCCGCGTTGGCGATCTGGTCGTCGGTATAGGGCACGCCGACCGTCCGCAGCGTCCGCATGTGATCGGCGATCGTATCCGGATCGACTTCCGTCTGAGCCAGGAAGGGATAGCCCGGCATCACCGATTGCGGCACGATCGCGCGCGGGTTGGTCAGATGGGTGACGTGCCAGTCGTCGGAATATTTGGCGCCGACGCGGGCAAGGTCGGGACCGGTGCGCTTCGAGCCCCACTGGAACGGGTGGTCGAACATGCTCTCGGCGGCGAGCGAGAAGTGGCCGTAGCGCTCGACCTCGTCGCGCAGCGGCCGGATCATCTGCGAATGGCAGAGATAGCAGCCCTCGCGGACGTAGACGTTGCGTCCGGCGAGTTCCAGCGGCGTGTAGGGCCTGACCCCGTCGACCACCTCGATCGTGCTCTTGAGATAGAACAGCGGGGTGATTTCGACGAGACCGCCGATCGCGACCACCAGCAGGATGCCGACGACCAGGATGATCGAGTTCTTTTCGAAGATTTGGTGGCGTGTCCAGAACGACATTGTGGAGCTCCTCATTCCGCCGGCTGAAGAGCGACGGGCATCTGGACTTCCGCTTCGCCGACGCGAACGGTCATCCAGAGATTATAGGCCATGATCAGCGCGCCGATCAGGAACAGCCCGCCGCCGGCGGCGCGGATGATGTAGAAGGGGTGCATCGCCTCGACGGTCTCGATGAAGGAATATTCGAGGAAGCCGAGCGAGGTATAGGCGCGCCACATCAGGCCCTGGAGGATGCCGGACACCCACATCGCCGAGATGTAGAGAACGATGCCGAGGGTGGCGATCCAGAAGTGCCAGTTGACGAGCTTGAGGCTGTAGAGCCCCTTGCGATTCCAGACCCACGGCACCAGGCAGTACAGCGCACCAAAGGAGACGAAGCCGACCCAGCCGAGCGCGCCGGAATGCACGTGGCCGATGGTCCAGTCGGTGTAGTGGCTGAGCGAGTTGACCACCTTGATCGACATCATCGGGCCTTCGAAGGTCGACATGCCGTAGAAGGCGACGGAGACGACCAGCATGCGCAGCACGGGGTCGGTGCGCAGCTTGTCCCAGGCGCCCGACAGCGTCATCAGGCCGTTGATCATGCCGCCCCAGGAGGGCATCCACAGCATGATCGAGAAAGTCATGCCGAGTGTCTGCGTCCAGTCAGGCAGCGCCGTGTAGTGCAGATGATGCGGACCTGCCCAGATGTAGAGGAAGATCAGCGCCCAGAAATGAATGATCGAAAGCCGGTAGGAATAGATCGGCCGCTCGGCGCGCTTGGGGATGAAGTAGTACATGATGGCGAGGAAGCCGGCGGTCAGGAAGAAACCCACCGCGTTGTGGCCGTACCACCACTGGAACATGGCGTCCTGGATGCCGCCCCAGGCGATGTAGGACTTCGAGCCGAACACCGAAACGGGAAGCGCCGGATTGTTGCCGAGATGCAGGACCGCGATCGTCACGATGAAGGCGAGATAGAACCAGTTCGCGACGAAGATGTGCGGTTCCTTGCGCTTGATGATGGTCGCAAGGAATACGAGCAGATAGGTCACCCAGACGATGGTCAGCCAGAGGTCGGCATACCATTCCGGCTCGGCATATTCCTTGGACTGCGTCACGCCGAGCAGATAGCCGGTGCCGGCGATCAGGATGAAGAAATTGTAGCCGAGCACGACGAACCAGGGTGCCAGATAGCCCGCCATCCGCACATGGCAGCTCTTCTGCACCACGTAGAAGGATGTCGCGATCAGGACGTTGCCGCCAAAGGCGAAGATCACCGCCGACGTGTGCAGCGGCCGCAACCGGCCGAACTGGATCCAGGGTAGATCGAAGTTCAGCGCGGGCCAGGCCAGCTGCGAGGCGATGATGAGGCCGACCAGGAAGCCGGCAATGCCCCAGAACATCGCCATGAAGGACGAAAACTTGATCGGCCCCATGTTGTAGTTGGGCCGGCCATTGATCTCCGCGGGCGGCAGCACCGCCGGGCGGTCGTAGTAATTATTGATGACGAAGAACACCGCAGCGATGCTTGCCGCCGCGCCGAGCGCGGCGTGGAAGGCGAAGGGCGCGTCCAGCGCCTTGGCTGCGGCGATCACGCAAAGGAAGGCGGTGACTGCGAACACGACAGCCAGGCCGCTTTCACCGATGGTCATGGATTTGGAGATGGAGGGCTGGCTCATGCGGATTCTCTCTGAAGAACACGGGGCCAGAAACCACATTCACCCTCGCGGGGAATTGATTGAAATCAAGACAGATGGATTTCTGTTAATGTGAGCGCGAGAAAAATCGGAAAACGATGTCAATTGCTTGCACCGCGCACCGCGCACGGCAAGGCGTCGCCTCCGTGGAAACACGGAGGCCCCGGTCGCGGGATCCATGGACGATTCTGTTCAGTCGCGCGCGGTCGCCTTGAGCGCCTTGATGACGTCCTCGCGGGCGATGATCCCGACCAGCTTCTGCGCGCCGTCGAGCACGATGATGCTCCTGATGCGGTGCTCGACCATGATCTGGAGCACCCGCGTCAACCTCGTGTCGGGGCTGACATAGATGAACTCCGGCGTCATGACGTCCCCGACCTTGCGGCTCATCAGGTCGGGATAGCGCGGCAGCATCTGGCTCGGCGTGAAGGCGAAGCACTTCAGGATGTCGAATTTGGTGACGATGCCGACCACCTGCCCGTCGTCTTCGACCGGGTAGCTGTTGAAATCGTCGTCCTCGAACATCTCGCTGAGCGCGAGCATATCGAGGTCGCGCTGAACCGTCTTGACGTTGTGCGTCATGTAACCGTCGACGGTCTGCTCGAGAAACTTGTACACGGCGCGTCCTCTTCGATCTGCTTCCAGCCGGCCGTCAGTGCGACAGCAGCACGCAGCGGGCGGATTGCGTGACCAGATATTGGGTAACACCGCCGAGAATCATTTCGCGGAAGCGCGAATGACCATAGGCACCGGCAACGATCAGGCTTGCGCCGACATCGCCGGCAACTTTCTCCAATTGCCCGGCGACGGTTTCGTTCCGGGCCGCCTCGCAAACGCGCGCGGTCGCGGTAACGCCGTGGCGGGCAAGCCAGGCCGTCACGTCGGTCACACCGGCGACGGCGACGGGACGGTCGTCGTCGCCCTCGGGAATCGCGACGACGGCGACATCCCTTGCCTTGCGCAGCATCGGCAGCGCGTCGGCGAGTGCCCGCCGCGCCTCCGGCGTATCCTTCCACGCCACGAGGGCGCTGCGCAGATCGAGCCAGTTGACTCCGTCGGGCACGACCAGGATCGGCCGGCCGGACTGCATCACCAGATCCTTGGGGCTTGCGAGCGCGAATGCGTCGGAGAAGGCCGGGCTCTGCCCGCCGCTGACGATGATGTCGGCGCAACGTGCCTGGGTGAGCGTAAACCGTTCCGGGAAATCCATGGCACTGCGCCATTCCACATGGCCGCCGCGATTTTTGATCGCGGCACGGAATTGCGCTTCCAGTTCGGCCAGGCGCCGCTTGATGGAGACTTCTTCCTGGTCGATCAGTCCCCGAGCCGCGGCACCATCGGTGAAATACAGCGGCGGCGCGAATTGCGCCGCGGCGACTCCGACGATGGCCGCCTCGAATCGCTCGGCAAGCTCGCCTGCGACCTGCAGACGCGAATCGTTGGGCTGATCGAGCGCCAGGCTGACCATCACGGTCGCATATGTCATTGAAAACCCTCCGGGGCATTACGCTTTCATCAAACTGTAGCCCAGCCGATGCTCCGCAGGATGAGATAGATCAAACGCCCCGGGCACCGTGCGGCGGGCCTCCGCCGATGGACTAAGACATCCGAACTTGCCTCAGGCCCGGCCTTGGGCGACATTGCGTCGGCGGTAACGGCATCCGGGCGAACCGCATGAAGATGGAGTCACCACTTGTCGCCGACCCGCGTTACACATCCGAATGATGACGGTCGGGGCGAGCATTTCCGCGTTCGAATCGAGGGGTTTGGCGTCGGCACCTGGGATCTCGATCTCAGGACGATGGAATTGGAATGGTCGGACACGTCCAGGGCCCTGTTTGGCGTCGAGCCGGATCAGCCGGACAGCTACGAGCTGTTCCTGGCTCGCCTCGAGCTCCAGCGACCGCGCGTGGGTCGAGCGCGCGATCAAGCGCGTCTGCGAGCACGGCGGCAGTTTTGACGTGTCCTTCAGGGTCGCAGGCGACCACGGCAGGGGAAAGTGGATTCGCGCCCGGGCTGGTCTCATTCGGGACGAGGCCGGCACCGCCTGTCACCTCAGCGGCATTTTCCTCGACGTCGACGAGGAGAAGCAGGTCGAGGAGGCGCTGCGCACCCGCGAATCGCACCTGCGCTCGATCCTCCAGACCATTCCGGACGCCATGATCGTCATCGATGGCCATGGCGTGATCCAGCTGTTCAGCACGGCGGCCGAGCGACTGTTCGGCTGGCCCGAGCAGGAGGCGATCGGCCAGAACGTCAGCATTCTGATGCCGGAGCCCGACCGCGCCCGTCACGACGGCTACATCGCGCGCTACCGCGTCACCCACGATCCGCACATCATCGGCATCGGCCGCATCGTGACCGGCAAGCGCCGCGACGGCACCACCTTTCCGATGCATCTGTCGATCGGCGAGATGCAGTCCGGCGGCGAGCCCTATTTCACCGGCTTCGTCCGCGATCTGACCGAGCACCAGCAGACCCAGGCGCGGCTCCAGGAGCTGCAATCCGAGCTGGTCCACGTCTCCAGGCTGAGCGCCATGGGCGAGATGGCCTCCGCGCTCGCCCACGAGCTCAACCAGCCGCTTGCCGCGATAAGCAACTATATGAAGGGGTCACGGCGGCTGCTGTCGGGCAGCACCGATCCGAATATCGCCAAGATCGAGAGCGCCATGGATCGCGCCGCCGAGCAGGCGGTGCGCGCCGGCCAGATCATCCGGCGGCTGCGCGACTTCGTCGCGCGCGGGGAGTCCGAGAAGCGCGTCGAGAGCCTGTCGAAGCTGATCGAGGAAGCCGGCGCCCTCGGCCTTGCCGGCGCGCGCGAGCAGAACGTGCAGCTCCGCTTCAACCTCGATCCAAATGCCGAACTGGTGCTTGCCGACCGGGTCCAGATCCAGCAGGTGCTGGTCAATCTGTTCCGCAATGCGCTGGAAGCGATGGCGCAATCGCAGCAGCGCGAGCTCGTCGTCGCCAACACCCGCGTCGGGGACGACATGATCGAGGTGGAGGTGTCCGACACCGGTTCCGGCTTCCAGGACGACGTCATTCCAAACCTGTTTCAGACTTTCTTCACCACCAAGGACACCGGCATGGGCGTGGGACTGTCCATCAGCCGCTCGATCATCGAAGCTCACGGCGGCCGGATGTGGGCCGAGAGCAACGCGTCGGGCGGTGCGACATTCCGCTTCACCCTGCCGGCAGCCGACGAGACCTGATCCATGACGACCAAGGGACATATCTACGTCATCGACGACGACGAGGCGATGCGGGACTCGCTCAACTTCCTGCTGGATTCCTCCGGATTCGGCGTCACGCTGTTCGACAATGCGCAGAGCTTCCTCGACGCCCTGCCCGGCCTCGCCTTCGGCTGCGTTGTCTCCGACGTACGCATGCCGGGCATCGACGGGATCGAGCTGCTGAAGCGCATGAAGACGCAGCACAGCCCGTTTCCGATCCTGATCATGACCGGTCATGGCGACGTGCCGCTCGCGGTCGAGGCCATGAAGCTGGGCGCCCTCGACTTCCTGGAAAAGCCTTTCGAGGACGACCGACTCGTCACCATGATCGAATCCGCGATTCGCCAGGCCGAGCCGGCCGCCAAGAGCGAATCCATCGCCCAGGACATCGCAGCGCGGGTCGCCTCCTTGAGCCCCAGGGAGCGCCAGGTGATGGAGGGGCTGATCGCGGGCCTCTCGAACAAGCTGATCGCCAGGGAATACGACATCAGCCCGCGCACCATCGAGGTCTACCGGGCCAATGTGATGACCAAGATGCAGGCCAACAGCCTCTCGGAGCTGGTGCGGCTGGCGATGCGCGCCGGCATGCTGAAGGATTGAGGCAAGTCAAGATGCGGTCTCGCTGCCCGTGCTAGCTGATCAAGCATGATTGAGATCAGCTCTTATCCTGGGCAGCTCCCGATGGCGCCATCCACCAAGCCCACGATCTACGTGGTCGATGACGATGATGCCGTCCTGGGATCTCTGCGCTTCCTGCTGGAAACCGACGGCTTTGCCGTGCGGACCTTCAGGAATGCCACGGCGCTGCTCAATGCGAGCGGCGGGCACGGCGCGGACTGCTACGTCATCGACTACAAGATGCCCGGCATCAACGGCCTCGAGCTCGCAGGCCGCCTGCGCCAGTCCGACGGTGAGACCCCGGTGATCCTGATCACCGGCTATCCCGACGGAAATATCTCGGCTCGAGCAGCGGCCGCAGGCGTTAACGACGTGATTTTGAAGCCGCTTCTCGACGAAAACCTGGTCAAGCTCATCCGGAACGTCATCCAGGACAGGACCGGAAACTGACCTACGGGGTTCTACGTAGGTAGACCTCCTTAAGATATCTCGCGAAATTTTCGAAGCACCCGATACCGCGTACCAAAGCGTCATCACAACGGAGATGGCGCAGATGCTGACCCAGACCCTCAACACCCAGGCGATCAACACCCAGATCGGTGGCAGGATTGCTCCCGCCCATCCCGTCTCCGACCAGTTCGGCGCAATCGCGGGCCACATCGGCGTGGTCGCAACCGAGTTCTCCTACCGCAAGGAAGAGGAGATCTACGGCGAGGACGAGCCGTCTGAGTACGTCTACCAGGTCGTCACCGGTGCGGTGCGCAGCTACAAGCTCCTCTCCGACGGCCGCCGCCAGATCGGTTCCTTCCATCTTCCCGGCGACGTGTTCGGCCTGGAGTCCGGCCCCACCCACCGGCTTGCCGCGGAAGCCATCATCGACACCACCGTGCGCCTGGTGAAGCGCGCCAGCCTCGAAAAGGCCGCCGGCACCGACGTGCAGGTCGCCCGCAAGCTCTGGGCCATGACCGCAGGCGAGCTTCGCCACGCCGAAGACCACATGCTGCTGCTGGGCCGCAAGACCGCGATGGAGCGCGTCGCCACCTTCCTGCTCGAAATGGACCGCCGCCTCGCCGTTGCCGGCATGATGGCGCTGCCGATGTGCCGCCGCGACATCGGCGACTATCTCGGCCTGACGCTCGAAACCGTGTCGCGCGCGCTGTCGCAGCTTCACGCCCAGGGCATTCTCGGCTTCTCCGGCGCCCGCCAGATCGTGCTGCGCAACCGCGCGCGCCTGCACAATCTCGACGCCTGATCTTTCCTCCCCCAGTTGTGGCCGGCTGAATTCGTTCAGCCGGCCATTTCTTTGCGGCGATCATGCCGGTGCGCCGGGTCTCCGGCATCACCAGCAGGATCAGCAAAAGCCCGGTCGCGGCGACGCCGGAAAGTCCGATGAACGCCGTGGCATTGCCGAACCTGTCGCTGACATAGCCACCAAGCGCCGTGCTCAGCGACGCACCGATGCCGGTCGCGGTGCCGACGATGCCCTGTGCAAGGTTGAAGTGCCCGCTGCCAAAGGCGACGTCGGCCACGATCAGCGGAATCATCACCGCGAACACCGCCGCCGTGATGCCGTCGAACACTTGCACCGCGACCAGCAGATAGGGATCCCGCACCGTCGCGAACAGCAGGCCACGGATCGTCAGCGCGGCGAACCCGATCAACAGCAATGGCCGCCTGCCCCATGCCTGCGCCTTGCGTCCGACGGTCGGCGACAGCAGCGCCACGATCGCCTGCGGCACGACAATGCAGAAGGCGACGAGGACCGTCGCCCATTGGCTCGATCGCGCCGTCACCGCGCTCGCCATCAGCGGCATCATCGCGGCGTTCGCGAGCTGCAACAGCAGCACGCTCAGGGCAAAGACGATCAGCGGCTTCTGCCGGATCAGGTGCCAGATATTGGTGTCGCCGCGATCCCTGGCCTCGCGCGGCATCTCGCCATGACAACGCGCGATATCGACCTCCTCCTCGCGAATACGTGACAGCGCGATCAGGGTCGGGATCGCCAGCAGGAAGGTGACAAGGAACACCGAGCGGCTCGACAGCAGGTATCCGGCCGTGCCCATCACCGCCGCCGCAACGCCGTTTCCGAGCGAGGCGAACCGCGCGTTGCGGCCGAGCCGCTCGCCGATCGCCAGCGGCCCGACGAGGCCGAGACTGATCGCCGCGATCGCCGGCCCGAGCACGCAACTCGCCGCCGCATGCAGCGTGGCCGCGGCCATCACCACCGGGAAGATCGGCATCGCCGCATAGGCCAGCGCGCAGCAGCCGATGGCGGCGATCGCAAGTCCGGCGACCAGCCGCTCGGATTTCGCGGCGTCGATAATCGCACCGCCCGGCATCTGCCCGATCAGGGCGACGATGCCGCCGATGGACAGCACGAGGCCGATCTCGACCTGGGTCCATTTCTGCGTCGTGAGATAGACCGCGATGAAGGGGCCGAAGCCGGTCTGCACGTCGGCGAGGAAGAAAATGAACCAGTCGAGACCGCGCAGGCTCTGGCGCGACGGGGCCGGAATACCCGCGGGCGATGGCGCGGCTGAAGTGCCCTGTTCAACGCGACTCTCGCGATCTGCATGGTTCGGCTTTCTCGACAGCATCACCGGCAGCCATTCCTCCCCGCGCCTCACTGAACAGCTTGCAGCGGCTGCAGGCTCCCGGACGCCCCGAGCACGACCATCGGCGTGTCTTCCTTGTACTCCGGCGCGGCCGCGACCTGCGCCTTGGTCAGTTCCAGCGTGATGCTGTCCTTCTTGTTTGCGATCTTGCCGAACCGCAGAGCGTTCCAATCCACCACGATCTTGCGGCTGCCAACGCCGAGGAAGCCGCCAAAATCGATGACAGCAGCGCGAACTCGGCCACTCCGATCGACGATGACGTCGACGATCCGGCCCATGCCCTCGTTCGCTGCGCTGAGCACGTCGCGGCCGAGCACGCCATGCGCATCGCTGGCGCCGATGATCGTCACCGACGGCGGCGGCGCGGCGTCCTTCGGCGTGACCGGAACCGTCGAGGCCGGCGGCGCTGCCGTCGCCGACGCATTCTCGCTCGAGGCCGCGGGCGGCGCCTCGGCGGCACGCGACATCGCGACCGTCAATCCCGCGACGATCGCGACGCTCAGGGACAACCATCCGGCGCTACGCATGAACCCTCCTCGCCGACGCCGCTAGCGCGCCAGCACGATCGACACCTGGATCTGGCCGCGCGTGCGCAAGACCTCCAGCGCCACGTCGTCGCCGTGGCGGCTGACGCGCAGATCCACGCTGGACTCGCCGAGGCGCAGATCGCGCAAGATCACCTCGTTCAGGAACGGCGGCAGATGCGGATTGCGCAACCGGATCTCGCCGCGGCCGACGTCGAACTCGATGCCGAGCGCCGCCTCCAGCAGCGTGAACGGCGTCGCGCTGGCCCAGGCCTGCGGCGCGCAGGCGACCGGATAGAGCGTCGGTCCGCGCCGCTTCTCGCGCCGGAAGCCGCAGAACAATTCCGGCAGCCGCCGCAGGTCCATGTAAGTGGCCGCGTCGAACAGGCCCTTGAAGACATGCGCGACCGAATGCTTCAGCCCGTAGCGCGCGAGCCCGAGCGCAATCAGCGCGTTGTCATGCGGCCAGATCGACCCGTCATGATAGGACATCGGATTGTAGCGCACCTCGCCCTGCGCGACGGTGCGGATGCCCCAGCCCGAGAAGAAATGCGGCCCCATCAGATCGGCGGCGACCAGACGCGCGCGATCCTCGCGGATCATGCCGCTGAACAGCACCTGCCCGGCATTCGAGGTCCGCACCTTGCAGGGCCGCTTCCTGCCATCGAGCGCGAGCGCATAGGTGCCGAGCTCCTCGCACCAGAATGCCTTCTCGAACCGCTCGGCCAGCGCCTTGGCTTCAGCCTCCAGCTTTCTGGCAAGCTCCGGCTTGCCGAGCCGCAACGCACAGCGCGCGGCGAGCTGTTTTGCGGCGAAGACGTAGCCTTGCACCTCCGCCAGCGCGAGATTACCTTCTGCGAGTTGACCGTCGGCATGAAAGATCGCGTCGTAGGAATCTTTCCAGCCTTGGTTGGCCAACCCCTTTTCGGTCGCGCGCTGATATTCGACAAAGCCGTCCTGATCGGGGTCGCCGGGACCGTCGATCCAGGCAAGCCCTGCCTCGATCGCCGGCCACAGCTCGGCGAGCGTTTTCTCGTCGCCGGTGCGCTCGAAATAGCGCCCCGCCAGCATGACGAACAGGGCGGTCGAGTCCACGCTGCCGTAATATTGCGCGAACGGCACCTCGCGCAGTGCGGCCATCTCGCCGCCGCGCATCTCGTGCAGGATCTTTCCGGGCGCGGCATCGGCCAGTGGATCGACCGCCTTGGCCTGGAAATGCGCCAACCGTCGCAACACGCCCTTGGCGATGCGCGGGTCGACCCACAGCATCTGCAGCGCGGTGATGAGGCCGTCACGGCCGAACGTCGTCGAATACCAGGGGATGCCGGCATAGGGATAGCGGCCCTGCGGCGTCTCCGTCATCAGCATGTTGAGGTCGGCCATGGCCTGGCACAGCACCTCGTTGAAGATGTTGTTGGAGGTCTCGATGCTGGCCGCCCCCATCGTCGATTGCCGCATCTCGCGGCGATGGGCCAGCAGGCCCCTGAAAAAGCGCGCCGGCTTCTCCGCGATCGGCCGGTTGCAGGACGCCGCCACGAACAGCGATCTCGACTCGTGCGGATCGAGCTCGAGCTGCCAGGTCGCGGCATTCACCGACAACTTCGTCGGCCGCGGGTCGAAATGCAGCCCGGTGGTGCGCGCGGCATCGTCGAGGCCGCGGTATTCGAACAGCACGTCGGTGGGCCCGAGCAATTTGCTCGTGCCGGTCCCCGGCGCGCGCGCCGTTCGCCGCGGACCTCGAACAGATCGGCAAAGTCGTTGCCGAACAGCAGCGTCAGCTCGAAGATGGCGCGGCGGTCGCCATGGTTCTGCACGCCAATGCGCTGATAGGCTGTGCCGCGCCACAGAAAGATCGTGCGCACGATATGCAGCAGGTCCTTCTGCAGCACCAGGCTGCCACTGCGGTAGATGTCGGGATTGGTGAGATCGACGGTCAACGCCGAATTGTCGTCTCGCAGGTTCGAGCCGAGCAACAGCGGCTGGAGATCGTCGAGTACGAGCTCGAGCCGCGCCAGATAGCGCGTGTCATGGTTGAACAGACCGTCGGGCCCGCCCGCGGACGCGCCGATGTCGCCGTGGCTGTCGAGCACGATGAAGGTATCGTCGTGCTTGAGCGAGCGCCGCGGCCGCGCCGATGGCCCTGTCATCGGAATGTAGAACGGCTGCTCGGCGACCTGTTCCAGGGTCCGGGTCACGGAGACGAGTTGTGTTACGGCTTCGGCCGCCATCGGCTGCTCCCCTGCGCTGGTGTCAAGACGCAAACGACTCGAACGCGACTGTTACGCGGCTGCTTGCGCGAGCCGGCTCATTTCCTGCGTGACCAGCTCACGATAGGGCCCGTGGCCCTGCATCAGGCGCTCGGGCGAGCCGTCCTCGATGATCTTACCACCCTTGAGCACCACTACGCGGTCGAAATTCCGCAGCGTTGCCAGGCGATGAGCAATCGCTATCACGGTGCGGCCACGCATCAGGCGCGATAGCGCCTCGCGGATCGCCTCCTCGGATCTCGCTGTCGAGCGCGGCGGTCGCCTCGTCCAGCAGCAGGATCGGCGCGTCCTTGAGGAAGGCGCGCGCGATCGCGATGCGCTGGCGCTGGCCGCCGGACATCTTGACACCGCGGTCGCCGACCATGGTGTCGAGGCCGTCCGGCAGGCCGTCGATGAAGTCGCAACGCGCCGCAATCGCCGCGCGCAGCACCTCGTCGTCGGTCGCATTGGGCCTGCCATAGCGGATGTTCTCGCGAATGGAGCGATGGAACAGCGAGATGTCCTGCGGCACGACGGAGATGGCTTCGCGCAGGCTGAGCTGGGTGACCATGGAGATGTCCTGGCCGTCGACGGTGACGCTGCCCTCGTCGACGTCGTAGAACCGCTGGAGCAGCGTGAACAATGTGGACTTGCCGCCGCCGGACTGGCCGACCAGGCCGACGCGCTGGCCGGGCTGCAGCCGCAGGCTGAACCGCTCGAAGATCTTCTCGCTGCCGGGATAACCGAAAGTGACGTTGTTGAATGCAATCGCCGCGCCGCTCTTGACCAGGGGCTCCGCCTCCGGATGATCGCGCAGCTCATGCGGCACCAGCAGCGTCGCGATCGCCTCGGTCAGGCGCGCGACATGCTGGGTGACATCGACCAGCGCAACGGCAAGGTCGCGCGTCGCGCTCAGGATCGAGATGCCGAGCGTACAGACCAACACGACGTCGCCGGTGGTCGCCTCGCCTTTCTGCCAGAGCGTGACCGCCCAGGCCATCAAGGCGATCGTCAGCAGCACGGTCACGGCGGCATGCAACAGGCGCAGTTTCTCCAGGTAGCGCAGGCTGCGGCTTCGCGCCGTGAGCTCCCGGTTCACTGTCGCGTCGAACCGCTCGTGCTCATGGCCGATGCCGCAGAAGGCGCGGACCAGGGGCATGTTGCTGATGACGTCGATCATTTCGCCGTCGACGACGGCGGCCTTGTCGGCGAAGTCGTCATGGAGCGGCTTGCCGGCTGCGGCGAGACGGAACATGGCGGCCACCATGCCGCCTGCGATCACGATCAGTCCGAGCGCCATATAGGGGCTGACGGTTCCAATCAGGGCGATCGCCGCAATTGTGGCGATGCACGGCGGCAACACATTCCAGACGAACATGTTCTCCACCGTGAACACGGCATTCGACGTGGCCGTAATACGGCTGGTCAGCATGCCCGGCATCCGGTCGGAGAAATAGCTCGGTGAATGCCCGGTCAGATGACGAAATATGTCACGGCGCAAATCGCCCGTGACACGAACGAAGGTGAAGCTCGCTGTCCAGCTCGCGATCCGCCACAGGAAGTTGTCCGCAGCGATCAGTGACATGAGCAGAATGAATGCCAGCCATACGCTTCCACCGTGCGACGGTCCCGCCGACAGAGCATCGACCAGGGATTTGACGCCGTATTGCGTGCCCACTGAGCAGGCAACGGCTGCAACGACAGCGGTCAGGATCACCAGGTGCGTGGCCAGATGTCGCCGCAGATAGCGCAAGACAAAGGCAAATGGCCTGCGCGCGTATCCAGAAAGATGATCCATGTGACTGCGACCCCGTCGTGATGTTTCTAATTTTCTTGGTGATCGACTGAACATCGACCGCTTCGCCTCGGTTCCCGGGCCAAACCATCACGACATGCGGATGCGGACGATGTGAGAAGAGCTGATGGCATCATCGCGACCACGTTGCGGTGTGTCGAAGAAGTAACGTTCGAGAGAGGAACTTCGCAATTGCGAGAACGTTCCCCCGACTGGCATGCCGGTGCCGACACACGGTGGGGGCTTAGACTTCCATGATCGCACAGAGGAGATGGTGAGATGCGCATTGCGCAGGTAGCTCCGTTGACGGAGGCTGTTCCACCCAAGCTGTATGGCGGCACCGAGCGGGTGGTGCACTGGTTGACGGAAGAGTTGGTCGCCCTTGGACACGACGTGACGCTGTTTGCCAGCGGCGATTCACAGACGTCGGCGAAGCTGGACGCAACCTGGCCGCGGGCGCTTCGCCTCGACGGGTCCGTGCGCGATCCCAATGCGCTGCATATGGTCATGCTGGAGCGCGTGCGGCAGAAATGTGACGACGAGGAGTTCGACTTCCTCCACTTCCATCTCGATTATTATCCGTGGTCGCTGTTCTACCGGCAGCCGACGCCATTCCTCACCACGTTGCACGGCCGACTCGATCTTCCCGAGCATCAGCCCGTGTTCAACACCTTCTCCAAGGTCCCCGTCATCTCAATCTCGAATGCGCAGCGGCGCCCGGTGCCGCAGGCGAACTGGGTGAGGACCATCCATCACGGCCTGCCGGAAAATTTGTTGACGCCGAAGCCGGCGAAGCAAGAATATCTCGCAGTGCTCGGCCGCATCGCGCCCGAGAAAGGCGTCGATCGCGCCATCAAAATCGCGATGCAGTGTGGCATCCCGCTGAAGATCGCGGCCAAGGTCGATCGCGCCGATCAGGATTATTACGACGAGCTGATCAAGCCGATGATCACGAACAATCCGCTGGTCGAGTTCATCGGCGAGATCGGCGATCACGAGAAGTCGGATTTTCTCAGCGGTGCGCTCGGCCTCTTGCTTCCGATCGATTGGCCGGAGCCGTTTGGTCTGGTAATGATCGAGTCCATGGCCTGCGGCACGCCGGTGGTCGCCTTCAACCGCGGCTCGGTGCCTGAAATCATCGACGAGGGCCTCACCGGCTTCGTGGTCGAGGACATCCTCAGCGCGGCCGGCGTCGTCAAACGGCTGCCGCAACTGGACCGCACCGCGATCCGCAAGCAGTTCGAAACGCGCTTCACCGCGCGGCGCATGGCACTGGACTATCTCGCAGCCTACCGAAGCCTGATCGAGGCGCAAGCGCCTCGGATCAAGCTGGTGAGCAGCGCGGAATAGCGGGCACTGTCGCCTCAAAATGCGCTGTCATGCCCCGCGAAAGCGGGGCATCCAGTACGCCGCGGCCGGATTTGGTTCACACAACGCCCGCCGCGGCTCTGGATTGCTTCGCTGCGCTCGCAATGACGGAGACAGCGGTGGCTAGACCACCACCGCTCGCTTCGGCTCCACGATCTCGAACATCCGCGGAAACTCGTCCATCAGGCCCATCAGCTCTGCCAGCTTCATCGGGTTTCCCGCGAGCTTGACCTTTCCGGCAGCCACCGCCTCCGGAAAGCTCGTCAGCTTCCCGATCACCTCATCGAGTGTCGCGCGCGCGAGCGTGAAGCTGGCGTCCGCGCCCTCCACCTGCACGCCTTCGGTGTAGGTCAGTGCGCAATTCTCCAGATTGAGCACGAACGTCTCGCCCGTATCCGAAAAGCTCCAGTTCAGCACGATGTGCTTTCCTTCCGCCTTCGGCCCGTTGAGGCGAATGCCGAGCACGTCCCATAGCTGTGAGGTACGCAGTGCAGCCAGCGTCTCGCGCGGCATCGGCGGACGCGCCGGCGTCTTCGGCATGCCCTGACGCAATTCCTGCGCGCCGAACAGATAGGCATTGCGCCAGGTCGCGCTCTCGGCGGCATAGCCGAGCTGCTCCAGCGTGTCCGCGAGCAGCGCGCGTGCTGCCGCATTGTCCGGCTCGGCGAAAACGAGATGACCGAGTGCCTGCGCGACGAAACGAAACTCGCCCTTGTCGAAGTCGACACGCGCGCGTGCGAGAATGGCGTCGGCGCCGCCCATGTACTCGACATATTTCCGGCCCGATTCGACCGGCGGCAGCGGATCGAGATTGACCGGATTGGCGTCGTACCACCCGAGATATTTCTGGTAGATCGCCTTCACGTTATGGCGGATGTGGCCGTAATAGCCGCGGCCATGCCAGGCGCCCTCGAGGCTCTTCGGCAGTTGGATCGTCTCGGCGATCTCGGTGGCGGTGAGGCCGTGGTTCATCAGGCGGATGGTCTGGTCGTGCGCAAACTTGTAGAGGTCGCGCTGCTGCCGGATCATGGTGCCGATGCGCTCGCGTCCCCACACCGGCCAGTGATGCTGGCCGCACATCGCCTCCGCCTTGCCGTCCCAGAGCTGGAGGGCCTCGTTGAGGTACTTCGACCAGGCCAGCGCGTCGCGCACGTCGGCGCCGCGGAACGGCAGCAGATTGTGGAAATTGTGGGTGCAGTTCTCGGCGAGGTTCAGCAGCTTGTAGCGCGGGATGAAGAAATGCATCTCCGCCGGTGCTTCGCTGTTCGGCGCCATCTGGAATTCGAACTCGACGCCGTCGATCACGCGCCGGTCGCCGGTCGCCATGATCAGGTCGGTCGGTCGCAGCAGCGCGACAGAGCCCGCCGCCATCGACTTGCCGAGGCCGCAATCGACCTGCCCTCGCACGCCCTTTGCCAGGAACGGGCCGAATTGGTATTGCGCCCGGCGCAGCATCGCCGGTCCCGCGATGATGTTCTCGGACACCGCGTGCTCCATGAACAGGTTCGGCGCGATGATCGGCACGCGTCCAGTCGCGAGCGCATCCTCCTCCAGCACGCCGCGCGCACCGCCCCAATGGTCGGTGTGGGTATGGGTGAAGATCACGGCCGCGACCGGCCGCAGGCCCCGGTGCCTGAAATAGAGATCGAGCGCGGCGCGCGCCCCTCGATCGAGGTCAGCGTGTCCACGACGATGACGCCGCTGTCGCCCTCGATCAGCGTCATGTTGGCGATGTCGAACCCGCGCACCTGGTAGACGCCGGGCACGACCTCGAACAGCCCGTGCTGCATGTTGAGCCGCGACTGCCGCCACAGGCTCGGATTGACCGTCGGCGGCGCCTCTTCAGTGGACAGGAAGCCGTAGGGCTTCAGGCTCCAGACCGTCCGCCCCTGCGGGCCCGTGATCTCCGCGTTCTCGATCGTGCCGAGGAAGCCGCGCGCGGCGTCATCGAAATCCCGCGTGTCGGAAAACGGCAGCGCAATCAGCATCGCCGCTTGCTGCGCGATGACGGACGGTGTTGCGTCCTTCGGCGTGTCGGCTTCGATGCTGCTCATAAGGCCCTCCCCGGCTCGTCCTAATTGGGGAGGCATCTAACCGCATCTCGATTGCGGTTCCAACCGCTTACGCAGCGATTCCTTTCGCAACCGGCTGGCCCGCCGCGTTCGCGCCCGGCGTTCGCAGGTCCCGCGCAAGCACATAACCGCCGCGTTCCTGCTTGGCCCGGTAAAGCGCCTTGTCCGAGCGCGCCAGCAGCGCTTCGGCGGTGCGCCCGTCGTCCGGCGCAACGGCAACGCCGACGCTGACGCCGAGCTCGATCACCTGCCCCTCGACCTCATACGGAGCGCCGATCGACTGCACGATGCGATGGGCCGCCGCTTCCGCATCTTCGGCCGCGCGCTGCACGAGCACGAACTCGTCGCCACCCATGCGGATCACGAGGTCGCCGGTCGCGGCGATCGCTCTGAGTCGGCCGGCGACCTGCTTGAGCAGCGCATCGCCCACGGGATGGCCGAACCGGTCGTTGGCTTCCTTGAACAAGTCGAGATCGAGCGTATGGACGGCAACCATGCCGTCCGCGAGCAGCGGCGGCAGGTCCGCGGCCAGCACCGAACGATTGGACAGGCCGGTCATCGGGTCGATGCGCGCCAGCTGCTCGAACTGCCGCTTGAGCGTGATCTGGCTGATCGAGGCGTTGAAGCTCAGCCGCACCATCTCGAAGCTCGCCCCCACATACATCAGGATGAGGAGCCCGAGCCCGACATGGCGGAGGTCGGGCTGCATGAACGTCACGATCGCGGCTGGCGCTGCGATCGCGACGAGATCGAGCAGCGCCGCGACGGGACGTAGCGCCAGCCGCGCCACCACACCGGCGCCAAAACCGAAGCCGATGCCGATCGCCATGACGCAGCACAGCGCATCGCCCAGCACGATGCTGCGCGCGGCAAACACGCCAAGCACCAAGGCCGTCGCGACCGTGCCGGCAATGTAGCGCCGCTCCCAGCGCGCGGCTTCGGCCCGGCCGGGCTGCGGCGGATGCACGAGGCGGCGGCGGAATGCGACAATCTCGAACAGGCGGACGATGGCGACGGCGATTCCGATAACCGTCAGCGTCGCAGTCACGGCGTCGCCGGTCTCGTAGGTCGTGATGGCCCCGACCATCGCAAGGCAGGCGGCTGCGAGGATGTTCGGCATCGTCGTGCCGTGAAGGGTCGTGATGACTTCCAGATAGACGGCGTCGGAAATCGACGCCGCTCCGGTTTCCATTCTTTTGAACAACATGCCAGCCCGTTCCGCTGGCATGGTCGTACCGTGCATCCGTAAAATGCGTGCAACTCACGGCGACGGCAATTGAACGGTCGGGTTTACCCCGCGTTAGCCATGGGGCCGCTTCTTGGGTCCTACATGCCGAGCAGCCTCGGCAGCCACAGCGACAGACCCGGCCAGTATGTCACGACCACCAGGAATCCCAGCATCGTCAACAGCCACGGCCACACCGCGACTGTCAGCTCCGTGATGCCCATCTTGGCGATACCGGACGCGACATAGAGGTTGAGCCCGACAGGTGGATGGCACAGCCCCACCTCCATATTGACCGTCATCAGGATGCCGAAGTGGATGGGGTCGATGCCGAGTTTCATCGCGACCGGAAACAGGATCGGCGCCATGATCAGGATGATGGAGGACGGCTCCATCACGTTGCCGGCCAGCAGCAGCAGCAGGTTGACGACGAGCAGGAAGCCGACCCAGCCGAGCCCCTGGTCGATCATCCATTGCGCCAGCTGTTGCGGCACGTTCTCGTAGGTCATCAGGAATGAGAACAGCACCGCGTTGGTGATGATGTAGAGCAGCATCGCCGAAAGATTCGCCGACGACAGCAGCACGCGCGGCACGTCGCGCAGCTTCAGGTCCTTGTAGATGAACACGGCGACGATGAAGGCGTAGACCGCGCTGACCGCGGCGGCCTCCGTCGGCGTGAACAGGCCGCTGTAGATGCCGCCGATCACGATCACGATCAGCAGGATGCCCCAGATCGACTTGCGGAACGCATCGAAGCGCTCCCTGAACGTCGCCCTCGGCATCCGCGGATAGTCATTCTTCCAGGCGCGATAGAAGGTCGTCGCCCCAAGCAGGAAGGCCAGCACGAGCCCCGGCACGATGCCGGCAATGAAGAGCTTGCCCACCGAGGTGTTGGTGGACACGGCGAAAAGCACCATCGGGATCGACGGAGGAACGAGAATTCCGAGCGAGCCTGAGGTCGTGATGACACCCGCGCCGAACCGCTTCGGAAAGCCCTGCGCGATCATGGCGGGCAGGATCACCGAGCCGATTGCCACCACCGTGGCCGGCGAGGAGCCGGAAATCGCGGCGAACAACGCGCAGGCGACCACGCCCGAGAGCGCAAGACCGCCGTACCAATGGCCGACCAAAGCGGTTGCGAACGCGATCATCCGTCGCGCCACGCCGCCATGCGTCAGGAAGTTGCCGGCGAGGATGAAGAACGGGATCGCCATGATCTCGAAGCTCTCGATGCCGGTAAACAGCTTCAGCGCGACCGACTCCGTTCGCACGTCGGTCAGCGTGAACATGAAGCTGAGCACGGTGAGACCAAGCGCGATCGAGATCGGCATGCCCGTGAGCATCAACGAGAGCAGGAGCCCGAACACGATCGCGACACGCAGGCCTTGCGGCAGCGTGATGATGTGTGCGGCATGGGCGAAGCAGATGGCGACGATCAGGACCGGCAGCAGCATCAGGATCCAGCCGAGCGGGCTGCGCTCGTCCCGGACGACCTGGCTCCGCGTGACCGGAGCCGGATGAACCGGATCCGGCTCGACACCCTCGACCCCCGCCATATCGTGATGCGGCAGCTCACCGGTATGGTAGAACGACCAGGCAACCTGCAGGAAACGGAAGCACATCAGGCCGGAGCCGAGGGGGATGGTGAGATACACCAGCCACATCGGCGCTTCCAAATCGTTCGACTGCTGGCCGGTCTGCCACATCTGTCCGACGAACGCGGCCCCGAAATAGCATACGATGGAGGTGAACAGCGCGCCGCACAGCAGACCGAAGGTGATGACGCGGCGGCGCGACCCGCCGGGCAGCACGTTGACCAGCACGTCGACGCCGACATGGATGCCGGTGCGGACGCCGTAGGCCGCTCCGAACTTCGCCATCCAGATGAACATGTAGATGCAGAGTTCCTGCGCCCACGACAGGTCGAGCGCGGCGAGCCAGGCGAACGCGGCGCGCGCAGGCACCGCGATGAAGGTCAGGCTGCGCGCCTCCGCCCATTTGGCGATGTCAATCGACAGCCCCGCCCCGTAGCGGTGCAGCACCGCGACGAAGATGAGCAGCGTGGCCGCCGCAATCAGAGTTGCAATCAGCCATTCCTCGAGGTGATCGAGAAAACGATTCAGCACACGCAGCAACTTGGCCCCCGGAATCAGTCTGTCTTCAAGAGCGAAACGGCCGGGAGCGCGTTCACCCCCGACCGTTCGGATTGTCGTTACGGAAACGCTGTCGTCAGTTCATCTTGACGTCGAGTTCCTTGGAGATGAGGTCGAGCACCTCCTGCCCAACCCGCCCCTTTGCCCACTTATACGTCGGTTGCATCGCTTCCTGCCATGCCTTGCGATCGGCGTCGCTCAGATAATGCAGCGTGGTCTTGCCCGTCTTCTTGATCTCCGCCAGCGCGTCCTCGTTCTCCTTGCGCGCGATCGAATTGGTGTAGTCGGTCGCGTCGTTCATCGCCTTGTCGAGTTGCGTGCGGATGTCCGGCGGCAGGCCCGACCAGAATTTCGAGTTGACGATGACGGCATATTGCAGATGCGCGTGGTAGGACACGGTGATGTCCTTCTGCACCTCGTAGAACTTCTGGGTCAGATAATTGGACGCCGTGTTCTCGCAGCCGTCGACCACGCCGGTCTGGAGCGCCTGGTAGACTTCGGAGAACGCCATGATCTGCGGGATCGAACCCATCAGGCGAAAATACTGGTCGGCGACCTTCGATCCGGAGATGCGGAATTTCTGGCCCTGGAAGTCCGTCGGCTTCATCAGCGGACGATTCGACGAGACCATGTGGAAACCGTTGTCCCAATAGGCGAGCCCGGTGATGCCCTTCGTCTCGAGCTTCTGGAACAGCCACTTGCCGACCGTACCCTTCATCGCGCTGGAATAGGTCGCATCGTCCTTGAACAGCCAGGGAAGGTCGAGCGCCTCGAACTCCTTGACACCAAGCGGCGCGAATTTTGCCGTTGACGGCGCCAGCATCTGCACCGAGCCGAGCTGGAGCGCCTCGATCTCCTCCTTGTCCTTGTAGAGCGTGGAGTTCGGATAGATCTCGACCTTGACCTTGCCGTCGGTGTACTTCTCGGCGAGTTCCTTGAATTTCAGTGCGCCCTTGCCCTTCGGCGTGTCGTTGGCGACGACGTGGCTGAACTTGATGACAATCGGGCTCTGAGCCTGGGCAATCGAAGGGGCGAGAGCGAAAGCGGCCGCAGCGACCGCAAGAAGCAGTTTGTGCATGAAGGACCTCCCCAATACCCCTGAAAACCGGGTTTTTTATTCTACGCCGTCAGTAGTGGCAGCAATCCACCAGTTGAACAACTAGACCTAAGCCCAATTTGTCGCAGGCAAGCTATCTCGACGCCGGTTGGTGACGCAAGGCGGCCCCCGCGCCCAGCCCGAGGAGCGAGCGCTTATGTCGCATTGCGGTCGCGCGCTCAGCCCTTGCGCTGGGCGACCATGAACAGCCGCCGGAACGGGAACAGCGTCTGTCCCGCCACGTTCTTCGGGTAAGCCTCGGCGACCCGCACTCCATAAGCGGCTTCGAAGGCGGCCTTCTCGTCGCCTTGCAGCACATCGAGGTAGCGCGTCAGCCAGGTCCCCTTGGTCCATTCCTTCACCGGGTTCTCGCCTTCGAGCACTTGCAGATACTCGGTCTCCCAGATGTCGATATTCTGGGACAAGGGCAAAAGCAGATCATGATAGAAGGCCGGCCCCTCGACCGGCGGCGGGGTGACGAGATGTTCGACCTTGGACCGCCACGGACCATCAAGCGCGGTCTCGCCGATCAGCACATGCGAGGGCGCCAGAAAATTGCGCGGCATCTGCACCGCGAGCATGCCGCCGGGCTTCACCTTCTCCATCACCGACGGGAAGAGTGCCGCATGATTGGGCAGCCAGTGCAGTGCGGCATTGGAATAGACGACGTCGTATTGCTGCGCGGGACGCCAATGGCCGAGGTCTTCATGTGACCATTCCACGTCGGGCGCCGCCTTGCGGCCGGCAGCGACCATCTCGGCCGAGCCCTCGACACCGGTAACGGTCGCATCCGGCCAGCGTTCCTTGATCAGCTTGGTGACATTGCCGGCGCCGGCGCCGAGGTCTGCGATCGTGCGCGGGCCGAAATCCGGAATCCGCATCAACAGGTCGACAGCGGGCCGGAGCCGGTGGCCGGAGAATTTCAGATATTGCTGCGGGTCCCAGACCATCGAGAGGCGCCTTTTCTTTTTCGTGTTTCCTTCAACCTGGCTCTTGGTTACCACTGCTCGTCCCGGTCGGGCAAATCGCCGCACCTGGGCAGGCAGGAAACGAACAGCAAACGAACAGCAAACGAACACCAAAATCAAAACCCGAAACAAGGGAGCGTGTGACCATGGACCTCGGGCTCAAATCGAAAACCGCCGTCGTGACAGGCGCGAGCATCGGCATCGGCCGTGCCATCGCCAAGGGGCTGGCCGCCGAAGGCGTGCGCGTCGTCGGCGTGGCGCGGCGCACTGACCTGCTTGCCGAGCTGGCGAAGGAGGTTGGCGGCGGCCTGATCACGCCGTTCGAGCAGGACGTGATGGCCAGGGATGCCGCGGAGAACATCGCGGCCTTCGCGCTGAATCAGCTCGGCCATGTCGACATCCTCGTCAACAATGCCGGCGGCAGCCGCCCGCTGCCGGTCGACGCGCCCGACAGTCAATGGGACGATGCGATTGCGCTGAATTTCACCAGCTACCGCCGCATCGCGCACGCGCTGCTGCCGCAGATGATCGCACGCAAATGGGGCCGCATCGTCAATATCACCGGTAAGTCCGAGCCGGAAGGCCTCAACGCCGCCTTCGCCGCCAAGGCCGCCGTGCACGCCTGGGCCAAGGGCCTGTCGCGCGAGATCGGCGAGCACGGCATCACCATCAACTGCATCCCGCCCGGCCGCATCATGAGCGAGCAGATCCGCCGCAACTATGCGCCGGATTATCGCGAGCGTTTTGCCGAGGAAGAGATTCCGGTCGGGTACTGGGGCGAGCCGGAGGACCTGGCTGCGCTGGCGGTGTTTCTGGCCTCGCCGGTGGCGCGGTACATCACGGGGACGGTGATCCCGGTGGATGGGGGGCTGAGGCGGTATCAGTTTTGAGGCCTTGTCCTGGTTTCGCATAGAGTTTGCCCGTCAACCCGCAATTGCGGGAATAGCGCGACGAACGCCATCCAAAACATCCGAAGAGGCCTCGATGATCGAGCGATACTCAGACCACGCGGCAAACGAGCGGACTTTCCTCGCCTGGGTCAGAACGGGCATAGCAATCATCGCGTTTGGCTTTGTCGTCGAGAAGTTCAACCTCTTCGTCCGGACAATCGCCGAAGCGAGCAGGATGGAGATCGGGTCAAGACTGCAATTCGACCGCTTCACGGGAGCGTTCAGTCACTATGACGGCCTCGCCCTGATCCTGATCGGAATCGGAATCATCGTGATTTCGCTCTTTCGCTTCATCAGGACGGGCCGAATGATTGACGACGCACAATCCCATTCCGCCGGCGGCATCAAGACGGAACTGGTACTCGCCGTTGTGCTGGGCCTGATCGTTACAACGATAACGGTCTATTTTGCGCTCTGACTAAACAAGATGCCACGTCCACTTACTTCCAACGAGCGCGATCTAATTGCCTTTATTCTGGGTCAGCATTCACCTTTGCAGGTTGATCTTGACCTCGTCGAGGAAATGAACGACGGCGGGATGGGGAGCCTTCGCTTTGTCGGCACGGCAGACCGGCGTTTCGGCCGATGTATCGGCGAGGCCGAATTTGACGATGCGGATGGCGTGCCAGTGTCGGTCGCGTTGAACGCCGATCAGCATGGAATGCTGTTTGAGCTCGATGTCTGGAAAGTCGACTTTTCTCCACTACAAAGGATCGCCGCTTTAAGTGAACTCCGATCCCCCAACGCTGGTCGCCGCAGCCCATAGGATGGGTGGAGCGCAGCTTCGCTGCGCTCGCAATGACGGACGCGACTTCCTTGCCGCTGCTAACAATACCTGGATCGTCTCATGTCATCTGCCGCAACCATGTTCGCGCAATCGTTCTTCCACGGCACGCGCGCCGATCTGAAAACCGGCGATCTGATCGTCGTTGGTCACCCATCGAACTTCACAGACGTCCAACCGCTGTCCTGGGTCTATTTCGCGGCGACACTGGACGCGGCGATCTGGGGCGCCGAGCTGGCCGCAGGCACCGCACCAGGACGAGATCTACGTCGTGGAGCCGACCGGACCGATCATGGACGATCCGAACGTGACAGATAAGAAATTTCCGGGCAATCCGACATTGTCATATCGCACCCGCGATCCGTTGCGCGTCATCGCCGAGGTTACCCAGTGGCAAGGCCACGCTCCTGAACGGCTGCAACAGATGAAAGACAATGTCGCCCGCCTGAAGGCGGAGGGAAACAACATCATCGACTAACTCGCAGGATGGGTAGAGCGCAGCGAAGCCCATCGACAGTATCAAGCGTGGCACGTTATGGGTTTCGCAAGCGCTCTACCCATCCCCATGACGCTGCGAAGATCGGGCTGCAACGCCGACGCCCGGCCCTCTAGAGGCCTTTCGCTACCGCCTATTCATGCAGCAGTGTTTGCCAGTCCGGAGGCACCGCCCCGGCCGGTCCGGGCACCGGTTGATCCAGCGGATGCGATTGAGGGCCTTGCAGCTTCGGCCCGGCGAAGGCCTCTCCTGTGCGATAGTCGTAAAACCATCGTTCGCCCGGCTCGAAGCTGGTGATAACAGGGTGACCCGTCGCCGCGTTGTGCTTCGTTGCGTGCTGATTGGGCGACGTATCGCAGCAGCCGATGTGACCGCATTCGACGCATCTGCGAAGATGAAACCACCACCCGCCCGCGGCCGAGCATTCCACGCAACCCGTTCCGGTTGGCGTGGCCGCGAGGTTGATGCCATCGCTCTCAGACTTCATAGGTCAACTCACTGAAGATGTTCGCGGTCAGCAGCGTGTCTCGCCGCAGGACACCACGCACTCATGCGCTCACGTCCCGATCTCCGCCACGATCACATCATGCCAGTGTTTTGCCCGACGGGTCAACGTGATCACGGTCACGCACGCGGTCGCGGACGCCGTTCGAAAATCCCTTATCGATCAAGGGGCCATCTACTGTGCATGGGGTTGTTTTCGACGCTTTGTCCTGGGCCAACGAAAAAAATCATGGGCCCGCGAAAAAATTCGCGAGACCGCCTCACTCCGTCTGCAGGATCTCCGCGATCGCGGCCCCCGCCGCGCTCGTGCCGAGCTTGCCGCCGACATCGCGCGTCGCCCTGCCCTCGCGAAGCGCCTTCGCCACCGCCGCCTCGATCGCACGCGCCGCCTCCTCGTAACGCACCGCGCCGGTTGTCTCGCCGTGCCAGGCCAGCAGCAGCGCCGTCGACAGGATCAGCGAGACCGGATTGGCGACGTCCTGGCCGGCAATGTCGGGCGCCGAGCCGTGCGCGGCCTGCGCCATGGCATAGCGGTCGCCGACATTGAGCGAGCCGCCGAGGCCGAGGCTGCCTGACAGCTCCGCGGTGAGATCGGACAGGATGTCGCCGAACATGTTGGTGGCGACGATGACGTCGAACCGATCGGGGCTGCGCACCACATGCGCCATCATGGCGTCGACGAGGATGTCGTCGACGCTGAGGCCGGGATAGTCCTTGGCGGCGGCGCGGCAGATGTCGAGGAACATGCCGTCACCGATCCTGAGCACATTGGCCTTGTGCACGATGGTGAGATGCTTGCGCCGCTTCATCGCCAGACGGCAGGCGGCGTGCGCAATGCGCTCGCAGCACAGACGGGTGATCCGGCGCAGCGAGATCACGACGTCGGGCGTGACCAGCATCTCGCCGTTGCCCTGCTCCATGTTGCGGTCGGCGTAAAACCCCTCCGTGTTCTCGCGCACCACGACGAGGTCGAAATCGCCGAATCGGCCGGGCCGCCCGGCATAGGTGCGCGCGGGCCGGACATTGGCGTAGAGGTCGAGGTTCTTGCGGAAATGCCTCGACGGATTGATCTCGCCATGCGCCTCGTCCTTGAAGTCGAAGGTCGCGGTCGGCCCGAGGATCAGGCCGTCGGCGGCGCGAACGATGTCGAGCAACTCGGGGCGCACGGTGGTGCCAAACTGTTTCAGGCTCGCATGCCCGACCGCATGCTCCTCCAGCCGCAGGTTGAGCTGGAAGCGCTCGGAGGCCGCGCGCAGCACGCCCGATGTCGCGGTCGTGATCTCCGGTCCGATGCCGTCACCGGGCAGAACGACGAGTTGCATGGCGTTTCCCCAAAATTGCAGAGTTGGCGCGATCATACGCCGGCGCCCGGAATCATCGCCTCACCTTCGCGCATACACAGCATGCAAGCGTATGCCTGTGGAAGCAGGCCCCGCCGTAGTACATGCCAAAGTCCGCTATCGCCACGCCGCCGGAGCAACGCGCGAACGCAATGACAATCACGTTACCTGCCGCCGCGCGCGAGCCCGACCACACCGTTGCCGATGGCCTGCCGCCCGCGCAGCGGCGCTGGGCGATCGCGGCCATCTTCACCGCGCTGGCGATGGCCTCGCTCGACACCGCGATCGCCAACATCGCGCTGCCCGCCATTGCCGCCGACCTGCATGTCTCGCCGGAGCAGTCGGTCTGGGTGGTCAACGTCTACCAGATCGCACTGGTGGCGACGCTGCTGCCGCTCGGGGCGCTCGGCGAGATCGTCGGGCACCAGCGCATCTATCTCGGCGGCCTGATCCTGTTCACCATCGCCTCGCTGTTCTGCGCGGTGGCATGGTCGCTCGACAGCCTGCTGGTGGCGCGCACGCTGCAGGGCCTCGGGGCCAGCGGCATCATGAGCGTCAACACGGCGCTGGTGCGCTTCGTCTATCCCGGCCGGATGCTCGGCCGCGGCTTCGGCCACAACGCACTGGTGGTCGCGACCGCGTTCACCTTCGGGCCTTCGGTCGCCTCGGCCATTCTCGCACTCGGCCCGTGGCCATGGCTGTTCGCCGTCAACATCCCGTTCGGTCTCGTCGCCACCGGCATCGGCTTTGCGATGCTGCCGAAGACGCCGCGCGCCGATCACGGCTTTGATTTTCTCGGCGCGGCGCTGGCGTCAGCCTGCCTCGGCCTGTTCATCACCGGCATCGGCAGCGCCGCGCACAATCTGTCGCCTGTCATCGTGGGCATCGAGTTGGTCGCGGCCCTCGTGCTCGGCTTCATCCTGATGCGCCGCCATGCCGACCATCCCGCGCCGATGCTGCCGATCGATCTGTTCGCCCGGCCGATGTTCGCGCTGTCGGCAGCAACCGCGGTGTGCTCCTTCGCCGTGCAGGGCCTCGCCTTCGTCTCGCTGCCGTTCTACTTCGAGGACGTGCTGGGCCGCTCGCAGGTCGAGACCGGTTTCTTCATGACGCCATGGCCGCTGGTGGTGGGCATCATGGCGCCGATCGCCGGGCGCCTCTCGGATCGCTATGCCGTCGGCCTGCTCGGCGGCATCGGCCTCGTGCTGCTCGGCCTCGGCATGGCGCTGCTTGCGATGCTCCCGGCCAATCCTGCCATCGCCGACATCATCTGGCGGATGGTGATCTGCGGCATGGGGTTCGGCTTCTTCCAGGCGCCCAACATGAAGGCGGTCATGTCGAGCGCACCGCCCCACCGCAGCGGCAGCGCTTCCGGCATCGTCGCCACCGCGCGCCTGACGGGACAGACGACGGGTGCGGCACTCGCCGCGGCCTGCTTCGGCCTCGCCGGCCACGAGGGAGCAACAGTGGCGCTCGCGCTCGGCGCCGGCTTTGCCGCGCTCGGCAGCGTGATGAGCTTCCTGCGGCTGGCCGTGAAATGAGGCTCTCAGGCCAGATGCCGGGCTGCCGGCGCTTCGATCGTCGCCATCGGGATCACGGCCGGATCGTCCAACTCGGCCAAACGCACGTCGATGGCCTCGATGACCTTGCGCGAGAACGGCCCGAGATGCGCATAGGCGGCGATCATCTGCACCGCGATGCGCGCCGATGACGTGTCGCGCTTGGCGCAGTTCATGAAGGTCTGCCAGAGCGGCCCGCGCGCCTCGGGAAGCGCGGTGACCACGCGGTGCACGGTCTCCATCGCGCCGATCTGGGAGCGAATATCACCCTCGACGAGTTCGTCGCGCTGCCTGGAGCGATCAAGCAGCGTCATCAACTTGTCGACACGGCCCGCATAAGCCGCGGGGCTGTAGATACGCTCCAGCACCGTCTTGTAGTCGGTCAGGATATCGCGCAACGGCCGGACCGGATCGAAATTGATACCGCCGGTGCACTGATCGCCGCCCGTGGCCGGGGCAATATCGTGGCCTGCGTGTAGCCGGCCTTCCTTGGCGAGACGCCGCGTGAGCTGCGTGTTCGGCAACGCATAGAGCAGGCCGACCATCGCGACCGGGATCGCGGCCTCCTCGATGAAGTCGATCATGGCATCGGCCATCGCGACCTTCTCGTTGTCGAAACCGACGATGAAGCCCGCGGTGACGAGCATGCCCGCGGCGTAGATCTTGTGGATGCTGTCGGCGATGTTGCGCCGTGTGTTCTGCTTCTTCCGCATCGCGACCAGGGTTGCGGGATCCGGACTTTCGATGCCGACAAAGACGGCAAAGAAATTGGCGGCCCCCATCAGGTCGAGCAATTCAGGATCGTCGGCGAGATTGACCGAGGCTTCAGTCGACAATTCGAAGGGGTAGCCGTGCGCGCGCTGCCATTCGGCCAGTTGCGGCAGGAAAAGCCGCAGCGACTTCTTGTTGCCGATGAAATTGTCGTCGACGAAGTCGAGATGGCCGCGATAGCCCATCTGGTAGAGTCTCTCGAGCTCGACCAGCATCTGCTCGCCCGTCTTGGTCCGCGGCACGCGTCCGTAGAGCTCGATGATGTCGCAGAACTCGCAGGTGAACGGGCAGCCGCGCGAATACTGCACACCGAGATAGAGATAGTCCTCGAACTTGAGCAGGTCGAACCGCGGCACCGGCGTCCTGGTGACGTCGGCCTGGAATTTCGGCGCAATGAAAAGGCCGGAGCGTGCACCGCCCTCCCAGGCCGCGATGAACTCGTCGATGACGCTTTCGGCCTCGCCGAGCACCCGGAAGTCGGCCTTCTCGTAGACGTGCGGGCTGGAGGTGGGATCGGGGCCGCCGACCACCACCGGCTTGCCCGCGGCGCGGCACACGTCGATCAGGCGCAGCGTGTCGGCTTGCTGCGGCATCATTCCGCCGGTGAAGACGACATCGGCCCACGCGAGATCGTCCTCACCGAAGGACGCCGTGTTGCAATCGATCAGCCGGACAGTCCAGTCCTCGGGCAACATCGCGGCGACCGTGATCAGGCCGAGGGGCGCGGCGGGGCGCTTCACGCCCATCAATTTGCAGGACTCGCCAAAGCTCCAGAAAGACTCCGCCGTAAACAGCGGATAGAGCATCAGCACATTGCAGGGGCTTGCCAAGTTTATGGAACTCCTTCTGACTCGGCTGCAGTGTAGCAAAGCGTTTCGGTCTTGCACCCCGGCAATGCGGACAAACTGTCGCCGCAACGCAGCGGAACACCCCGGACCGTCGTCCCAAGCCGGGCATTGGCGCCCGGAGAGAGATCTCACAGCCTTCGCGCCCCGGGCGAGGCCAAACACCGCAGTTCCCATGATCTTCCCTCAGCCACGCGAATCTTCGATAGCCACCCCGCGGACTATTGATTTGAACAGTTCCAATATGCCGGACACATTGCGCCCCTGAGTCCATTCGGTGGATTGGGCCAATCAGGGGACTTGCGATGGCAAACCTAACAATCAACGGAAAAACCTTCACGCTCGACGTCGAGCCGGATACGCCGCTGCTCTGGGCGATCCGTGAGAATGCCGGCCTGACCGGAACCAAATATGGCTGCGGCATTGCACAGTGCGGCGCCTGCACCGTTCACATGGACGGCGTCGCCACCCGCTCCTGCGGCATTTCGGTCGGTGAGGCCGAGGGCAAGAAGATCACCACGATCGAGGGGCTCGCATCCGGCGACACGCTGCACAAGGTACAGGCAGCCTGGATCGCCAAGGACGTTCCGCAATGCGGCTATTGCCAGAGCGGCATGATCATGGCCGTGGCGGCGCTCCTCAATGAGAAGCCGAAGCCGACCGACGCCGACATCGACGAGGCCATCACCAATATCTGCCGCTGCGGCACCTTCCAGCAGGTGCGCGAAGCGATCCACACGATCGCCAGCGCCTAAGGAGCCGTCACATGAACACGCATATCTCTCCCAGGATGAACCGCCGCGCCTTCGTCGTCGGCACCGCCGCTGTTGGCACCGGCCTCGCAATCGGCCTCGACATCCCCTTCGGCGGCCCCGCCGTGGTGCGCGCCGCCGACGGCTCACCCGAGGTCAACGCCTGGGTCGTGGTCCGGCCCGACGACACCGTGGTGATCCGCATTGCCCGCTCCGAGATGGGCCAGGGCTCGCTCACCGGCCTCGCCCAGCTCGTCGCCGAGGAACTCGAATGCGACTGGTCGAAGGTGACGACAGAATATCCGACCCCTGGCCAGAGCGTCGCCCGCAAGCGCGTCTGGGGTGATTTCTCGACCGGCGGCAGCCGCGGCATCCGCTCGTCGCAGGACTATGTCCGAAAAGGCGGGGCCACCGCCCGCGTGATGCTGATCCAGGCCGCGGCCGACGAATGGAAGGTGCCGGCTTCCGAATGCACCGTCGCCAGGGGCGTCATCACGCACAAGGCATCGGGCAAGACGACGACTTACGGCAAGGTCGCCGAAGCCGCGGCCAAGCTGACACCGCCGGCCGAGGTCAAGCTCAAGGATCCCAAGGACTGGACGATCATCGGCAAGGGCCTGCTGCGGCTCGACACTGCCGACAAGACCACCGGCACGATGGTCTACGGCATCGACGTCAAGCTGCCGGGCATGCTGAACGCCGCGATCAAGGACTGCCCGGTGTTCGGCGGCAAGCTGAAGAGCTATGACGAAGCCAAGGTCGCCAACATGAAAGGCGTCAAGAAGGTCGTCAAGGTCGGCGATACCGCGGTCGCGGTCGTTGCCGACACCTGGTGGCACGCCAAGACCGCGCTCGATGCGCTGCCGATCGTCTGGGACGAAGGCGACAACGCCAAGGTTTCCAGCGAGTCGATCGCAAAGTGGCTGGCCGAGGGCCTCGACAACGACCAGCCCGCCTATGTCGGCAACAAGAACGGTGACGCGAAAGCGGCGATCGCCGGCGCCGCCAAGAAGGTCGAGGCCGTCTACAGCTATCCCTACCAGAACCACGCCACCATGGAGCCGATGAACGCCACCGCGATCTACACGACGGACAAATGCGAGGTCTGGTGCGGCACGCAGAATGGCGAGGCGGCCTTCGCGGCCACGCTCGAAGCCTCGGCCTGCCGGCGGACAAGTGCGACGTACACAAGGTGATGCCCGGCGGCGGCTTTGGCCGGCGCGGCCAGACCGACTATGTCCGCCAGGCGGTCATGATCGCCAAGCAGATGCCGGGCACGCCGATCAAGCTGGTGTGGTCGCGTGAAGAGGACATGGCGCACGGCCGGTATCATCCGATCACCCAGTGTAAGATGACCGGCGCGTTCGACGCCGACAACAATCTGGTCGCTTTGCACTACCGCCTGTCCGGGCAGTCGATCCTGTTCTCGCTGCGTCCCGAAGCGCTACAGAACGGCATGGATCCGGCCGCATTCCAGGGCGTCGCCCAGTCCGGCGAGGCCGCGTTCGGTTACTCGGTGCCCAATCTCCTGGTCGAGCATGCGATGCGCAACCCGCACGTTCCGCCCGGCTTCTGGCGCGGCGTGAACGTCAATCACAACGCGATCTACATGGAGTGCTTCATGGACGAGCTGGCCCAGGCCGCAGGCCAGGACCCGCTCGAATTCCGCCGCAAGCTGATGGGCAAGCATCCCAAGCATCTGGCGGTGCTCAATGCCGTGGCCGAGAAAATCGGCTGGACCACGCCGGCGCCGAAAGGCGTCTATCGCGGTATTGCGCAGGTCATGGGCTATGGCAGCTATGTTGCCGGCGCCGCCGAGATCTCGGTGACCGATGGCAACAAGATCAAGGTGCATCGCATCGTCGCCTCCACTGATCCCGGCTATGTCGTGAACCCGGCACAGGTGGAGCGGCAAATCGCCGGCTCCTTCGTCTACGGCCTGTCCGCGCTGTTCTACGGCGGCTGCACCGTCAAGGACGGCAAGATCGAGCAAACCAACTTCGACACCTACAACTCAATGCGCATCAACGAGATGCCGAAGGTGGAATCGGTGATGGTGCCGAGCGGCGGATTCTGGGGCGGCGTCGGCGAGCCGACCATCGGGGTTGCGGCACCGGCGGTGCTCAACGCCTATTTCGCGGCGACGGGCAAGCGCATCCGTTCGGTGCCACTGCGCGACCAGAACATCACTTTCGCGTAGGAGACACTGCGGCGGCCACATCGGCCGCCGCATTATTTTCTGGACAAGACCCATGAATGTGCCGGTGACACGGCGGAATGCCCTCCTCGGCATCACCGCTGTAGCCACATCGCTCGCCACACCCTCGATCCTGCGTGCACAATCGGCGGGGCGCATCGTCGTGGTCGGCGGCGGCTTTGGCGGCGCAGCCTGTGCGCGTGCGCTCAAGCGTGCGCAGGCCAACTTGCAGGTCATCCTGATCGAACCCAACGCGGTCTTCACCTCCTGCCCTTTCAGCAACGAGGTGGTCGCGGGCTTGCGCGATATTCACGCCCAACAGTTTGACTATGACAGGCTCGCCGCGGAGGGCATCATCGTGATCGGCGAGGCCGTGACCACGATCGAACCGCAGCTACGCAGCGTCATGACGGCTGATGGCGTTGCTCTGCCCTACGACCGTCTCGTGCTCTCTCCCGGCATCGACTTCAACTTCGAAGCCCTGCCCGGCTACGACGGGACCACCTCGGAGAAGATGCCGCACGCCTGGAAGGCCGGCCCTCAGACACTGCTGCTCCGCCGGCAACTGGAGGCGATGGACGATGGCGGTACGGTCGCCATCGCCATCCCCGCCAATCCCTCACGCTGTCCGCCGGCACCTTACGAGCGCGCCAGCCTGATCGCCCACTACCTGAAGACGAAGAAGCCGCGCTCAAAAGTGCTTATCCTCGATGCCAAGGACAATTTTTCGCAGCAGCGGCTGTTCGAGCAGGCCTGGAAAGAGCTCTACGGCGACATGATCGAGCGCGTGGGACTGTCGCAGGGCGGTCGCGTCACATCGGTCGATCCTTCGACCCGGACCATCGTCACCGAGTTCGGCAACTACACGCCCGACGTCGCCAATGTCATCCCGCCGCAGCGGGCCGGGCACATCGCCGAGGTCGCGGGCGCTGCGGATGCGACCGGCTGGTGCCCGATCGATCCTGTGACCTTCGAGTCAAAGCTCGTCCCCAACATCCACGTCATCGGCGACGCCTGTCTCGGCGGCGGCATCCCCAAATCGGCCTCCGCCGCGAGCGCGCAAGGCAAGGCCTGCGCGGCCACCATCGTCAACCTCCTCGCGGGCCGTGCGCCGGAAACGCCGCGCCTGAACGGCGTCTGCTACAACACCGTCGCACCCGGTTACGGCTTCTCGCTTGCCGGGAACTACCAGCCGAAGGGCGATATCTTTGCCGAGGTCGAGGGCGGCGCGACCAGCCCGGTCGATGCGCCGCGCGAGACGCGCACTCGCGAGGCCGCCGAGGCGGAGCGCTGGTTTCAAACCATCACGGCGGACACTTTTGGCTAGAGCACCCGTCCATATCGCAGCGCTGATCGCCATCAGCGTTGCCTGCGCTGCCAACGCGGACGAGCTTGTGCCTTACAAGATCGCCGGCGACGGCATCGCAGAATCGCTCACAGGCTCGACCGGTGATGCCGCACGCGGCCGCGCATTGGTGCTGGCGCGCACGACGACCTGTATCCTCTGCCATTCCGGCCCGTTTCCGGAAGCGCGGTTCCAGGGCGACCTCGCGCCCGATCTTGCCGGCACCGGAAACCGCTGGACGGCGAGCCAGTTGCGGCTTCGGCTGGTTGACGCCTCACGCTTCAACGCGGAGACGATCATGCCGTCCTATTATCGCAACGCGGGCCTCGTCCGCGTCGGACGCAATTTCGACGGCAAGCCGATATTATCGGCTGCGGAAATCGAGGACATCGTGGCCTTTCTTGCAACGCTTCGGGACTAGGACTGTTCATGCCAGCCACGCGACGACAATTCTTGAGCCTTGCCGGGAGCGTGACGGTGGCCGGGACGATCCCGATCTTCACGCTGCGGCCGCTCGAGGCGACACCGGCAATGCTCAGCACCGCGATCCGCAATGTCGTCGGTGAAGCGTCGATCCGCAACGGCAAGATGAAGCTCGACATTCCACCGCTGGTCGAGAACGGCAACACGGTGCCGATGACGGTGAGCGTCGCGAGCCCCATGACGGCGACCGACTACGTCAAGAGCATCCACGTCTTCAACGAGAAGAACCCGCAGCCGAACATCGCCAATTTCTATCTCACCCCCTCCTCCGGACGTGCCCAGGTCTCGACCCGGATCCGGCTCGCCGACACCCAGAAGGTGGTGGCAATCGCGCGGCTTTCCGACGACACGTTCTGGCAGGTTGCCGCCGACGTGGTCGTGACCCTGGCCGCCTGCACCGAGGAGGTGAACTGATGGCCGCCCTCATCAACGTCCCCGCCAGGGCCAGACGCGGCGACGTCATCGAGATCCGCACGCTGACCTCGCACATCATGGAAACCGGCTTTCGCCACACCATGGACGGCGCGCTGGTCCCGCGCGACATCATCACCAGCTTTACCTGCCGCTACAACGGCACCGAGGTCTTCCGCGCGGATTTGTTTCCGGCGATCGCTGCCAACCCGTATTTGTCCTTCTTCACAGTCGTGCAGGAGAGCGGCAAGTTCGAGTTCGAATGGATCGGCGACAACGGCTATTCATCCACCGCGTCGGCATCGATCACGGTCGAATGATTTTTGGCGCGCGATAGCGGCAGCGGCGCTGCTGACCGTGACCCCCGCCCTGCTCGCCGGCGAAATTGCGCCCGAGGCGCGCCGCTCCGGCTATTCCTTCATGGGGCCCGAGACGCGCGCCATGCAGGACGACGACACGTCCAATCCGGGCATGCTGTTCGTGCTCGACGGCGAAGCTCTGTGGGGAAGGAAGACTGGCGGAGCCGACAAATCCTGTGCCGACTGCCATGGCGACGCGCGCACCAGCATGAAGGGCGTCGCGGCGCGCTACCCCGCCTTCGACAAACCGCTCAGCCGCCCCGTCACGCTCGACCAGCGCATCAATCTCTGCCGCGCTGATCATCAGCAGGCAGCGCCACTGCCTTACGAGAGCCGCGACCTCCTGGCACTGTCCGCCTTCGTCGCTCACCAGTCGCGCGGCGTCGCGATCACGGCTGGCGACGATCCGGAGCTGAAGCCCTTCGTCAAACAGGGCCGCGACCTCTTCATGCAGCGCGAGGGCCAGCTCAACCTCGCCTGCGCCAATTGCCACGACGACAATTTCGACAAGCGCCTCGCCGGCGCACCGATCACGCAGGCGCAGCCGACCGGCTATCCGCTCTATCGGCTGGAATGGCAGACGCTGGGATCACAGGAGCGGCGCTTGCGCAGCTGCATGACCGGCGTTCGCGCCCAGGCCTTTGATTATGGCTCGCCTGAACTGGTCGCCCTCGAGCTTTATCTGATGTCGCGGGCGCGCGGCCTGCCGATGGAAACGCCGGCCATTCGGCCCTGAGAGGAAAACGGCCGGGGATATTTCCCGGCCGTCTCGCAAGCACCCAGGTCGCGCCTACTCCGCCGGTGCGGCGTGCAGCTCCGGATGCGCGGCATAGTGCTCGGTGGCGCCGAGCTTGCTGGCCGCGAACAGACCGGCTGCCATCACCGCATAGGCGAGTGCCACCGCGGGCGTGACGCCGAAGCCGCCACCGATGCCGACGGCTTCACCGTGCATGAAGCCGAAGTAGGTGAGAACGGCGCCGACCAGGGCGAAGCTTGATGCCTTCTCGAAGTCGCGCTCGATGATGAACACTCCGATCGCGCCGAGGATGAGGCCGCCGAGGATGGAGCCGCCGCCCATGACTTCGAGTCCGTGATAGAACACGCCCTGCTGCGGCAGCGCTGCGATCGCCGCGGCCTTGACCGCGTCGGCCTTGTCGGCGGCGAGACCACCGACCGAGGTCGCCGCCATCATGGTCGAGCCCAGCATCGTATCAATCTGGAGCTTGGCCCAGGCGGCCAGATGCGGCGTCAGGGCCAGCACGATCGCCGGCGCGTGCTTGACCGGTGTCGTCTGGAACGCCTGCGCGCCGATCAGCATGCCGATATAGAGCAGGATCGGCGAGATCGCGACGACGGGCACGAGTGCCAGCAGGACCGAGATGATGCCGAACCACGCCAGCACGACCACCATGATGCCGGTCGCAGCCGAATAGCCGATGCGGCCACCCATCGCTTTCCAGCCGGGATGACCGATATAGACGGCGTTGATGAAGGGGTTGCCCATCAGGCAGCCGATCAGGCTGACGACGCCGTCGGCGGTCAGCACGCGCGTGGTCGGATATTCGTCGCCGGCCGCTTCCGCGCTCTCGACATTGTCCATGGCCTCGACGAGGTCGTAGATGCCGAACGGAATGGCGGTGACCAGGATGACGCCGAGGAATTCGAAACCGGAGAAGACGTAGCCCACCGCCGGGATCGGCACCGAGAAGCCGAAGTTTGCGAAGGCGTCACCGACGCCCTTGACGCTCAAGCCGCCAAGACCGAGGCCGAACAGGTTCGAGCCCCAGGCGATGACCATGCCGACCGCGATCGCGACGAGTCCGGCGGGAATGCCGCGCCAGTATTTCACCCCGCCGAACCAGCTCACCAGGATGATGGCGAAGCAGACCAGGCCGATCTGCGGCGTCATGTACATTTCGAGCGCCGGACGCATCGAGATGAAGGTGACGGAGACGCCGGCAAGCGTACCGAGCAGCGCCGCACGCGGCGTGATCCTGCGAATGAACGGCGCGATGAAGCCACCGATCATGAGAATGAAGCTCTGGAAAAACACCCAGACGAGACCTGCCGACCAGCCCTTCAGCGGATCGCCGGTCTTGATGGTGATCGGCAGCATGATCACGAAGGTGACGATGAACATGTGCGGCACGCTGACGCCCGATGGCAGCGCACAGACGTCGGTGCGGCCGGTCTTCTGCGCGAGGCGATAGGCGAGATACGCGTAGTAGAAGGTCGACAGGCACATCATCAGCCCGAGCGCAGGCAGGATGCGGCCGAACACGAGACTGTCAGGCATCTTCAAGACGAAGCGCAACAGGCCCGTGAGCACCAGCATGTTGACGAGGATGTTGGTGCCGAAGCCGAAAAACGCGTTCCAGTCGCCCGGTGTCCATAGTGCCGGCTTGAACTCGGACGTATTGCTCTCGGATTTGCCGGCCGTCCCCGTCACTGTGCTCATGGTCATACCCCTATGTGGTCGAAATCTTCATCGCCTCCAGTACTGCGGCTGAGTCCGCGACCCAGCCGAAGATGCCGCCCTGGGCCTTGATCATTTTCAGGCCCATCTCGTGAAACTCGGGAAAGTAGGATGCGCAGCCGTCCGAGACGACGACGCAACGGTAGCCGCGGTCGTTGGCCTCGCGCACGGTGGTGTTGACGCAGACTTCCGTGGTGACGCCGCACACGAGGAGATTCTCGATGCCGTATTTCTCCAGCACGTCGGTGAGTTCGGTAGCGTAGAACGCGCCCTTGCCCGGCTTGTCGATCACGACCTCGCTGTCGAGCGGATAGAGTTCTGGAATGATGTCGTGACCGGCCTCGCCGCGAATGAGAATGCGCCCCATCGGGCCGGGATCTCCGATGCGAAGGCTCGGCGCGCCGCGCTCGACCTTTGCCGGCGGCGCATCGGAAAGATCAGGCAGATGCCCCTCGCGAGTGTGGACGACCAGCATGCCGCTGTCGCGCGCCGCGTTCAGCAGCGCACCGATCGGCTTCACGGCGCGCGCAAGCTGGCTGACGTCATTGCCGAGGGTCTCACCGAACCCGCCGGGCTCCATGAAATCGCGCTGCATGTCGATGATGAGAAGCGCAGTACTCGCCCAATCGAGCTTGATCGGCTCGGGCTCGGCGCTGATGACGCCCAGTGTCGGCTTGGTTGAGTTCAACATGACTCAAGGCCCCCGCGAGAACTCGCTTTGCCAGGAGTTCTGCAAACGCCGTGCCATTGTGTACAATGGCTTTGGAGCATGCGGCGCGAGAGAATTCGTCGCGTAGTCAGAAACTTACGCCAGTAACCGGGCGCTGCTTATTCCCTGTGCGACGGCTTTGCGACGTGCATTTGCTTAAAGGATGAGCGGCGAGGCGGCGGGTCACTCGCCGTCATTCCGGGGCGACCCGCAGGTGTCGGGCCCGGAATCCATTTCACGTCATGGCTCGCGGCCCGATGGATTCCGGGCCCGCGCCGTGCGCGCCACGGAATGACGAGGAGGGTGCGCTGTGACGCCTTGCCTCTACCGCCCCGCCCCATCCAGTTGCCGATACACTTCCTCATACGGCGCGTGCGAAGCCCTTAGCGTCGCCTTGTCGAATACGAGCGTCCTCCACAAGCAGCCATGACTGGCGGTAGCGCCACGGATGCGGCCAGCCGTATTGACTTCGCTGGCCCATGCACTTGACTGTCATAATTCGCGTCGCGCAGCCGCAATCCCTCCCGCAGCGCAAACCCCAAGCCAACTTGAAGCCGAACGAAGACAAGGACTTCCGACATGACGCTGATGCAGGTCGAGCTGGACGACAAATACCGGCTCGAATCGAAGCGGATCTTCCTGTCCGGCACGCAGGCGCTGGTTCGATTGCCCATGTTGCAGCGCGAACGCGATCGGCTCCAGGGGCTCAACACCGGCGGCTTCATCTCCGGCTATCGCGGTTCCCCGCTCGGCATGTACGACCACGCGTTGTGGCGCGCGAAGTCACACCTCCAGCAGCACGACATCGCTTTCGTCCCAGGCCTGAACGAGGATCTCGCCGCGACCGCGGTCTGGGGCAGCCAGCAGGTCGGGCTGTTTCCCGGTGCCAAGGTCGATGGTGTGTTCGGCATCTGGTACGGCAAGGGCCCCGGCGTCGACCGCTCGGTCGATGCGCTCAAGCACGCCAATGCGGCCGGCACCTCGCTCAATGGCGGCGTGCTGGCGCTCGCGGGCGACGACCATGGCTGCCAGTCCTCGACGCTGGCGCATCAAAGCGAGCAGGTGTTCGCGGCGGCGCTGATCCCGGTGATCAATCCGGCGACGCTGCAGGACTATCTCGACCTCGGCCTCTACGGCTTCGCGCTGTCGCGCTTCTCCGGCTGCTGGGTCGGCTTCAAGGCGATCAGCGAGACCGTCGAAAGCTCGGCGTCGATTGACAGCGACCCCGAGCGAATTCAGATCAAGCTGCCCGACGATTTCGAGATGCCGCCCGGCGGCCTCAATATCCGCTGGCCCGATCCGCCGCTGGACGCCGAGCGGCGCCTGTTCGGCCCGAAGATGGCCGCGGTGCAGGCCTTTGCGCGCGCCAACCAGCTCGACCGCATCGTGCTCGATTCCAAGCCGGCGCGGCTCGGCATCGTCGCGACCGGCAAGGCCTATCTCGATTTGCGCCAGGCGCTCGCCGATCTCGGCATTACCGACAAGGACGCGCAGGATCTGGGCTTGCGGATCTACAAGGTCGCGCTGACCTGGCCGCTGGAGGAAAGCGGCGCGAAGCGTTTTGCCGAAGGTCTGCAGGACGTGCTGGTGGTCGAGGAGAAGCGCGGCTTCATCGAAGACCAGCTGATGCGCATCCTCTATAACATCGATGCGTCCCGGCGCCCGACCGTCACCGGCAAGCGCGACGAGAGCGGCGCGCCGCTGCTGCCGAGCGAAGGCGAACTGACGCCGACCATCGTCGCGGGCGCGCTGGTGGCACGACTTCGCAAGCTCGGCCATCACAGCCCGGTGCTGGAGCAGCGGCTCGCCCGGCTCGAGGCGTTCGACCACCCCGTCACCACCACGACGCAGATCAAGCTCGCGCGTACGCCGTTCTTCTGCTCGGGCTGCCCTCACAACTCTTCGACGAAAGTGCCCGAAGGCAGCCGCGCCATGGCCGGCATCGGCTGCCACGGCATGGCCCTGAGCATACCGACCCGCCGAACCGATCTGATCTCGCACATGGGCGCCGAGGGCGTGAACTGGATCGGCCAGTCGCCCTTCACCACCGAGCAGCACATCTTCCAGAATCTCGGCGATGGCACCTACACGCATTCCGGGCTGCTCGCGCTGCGCGCCGCCTCTGCCGCGGGCATCAACATAACCTACAAGATCCTCTACAACGACGCCGTGGCAATGACCGGCGGCCAGCCGGCCGAAGGCGCCTTCAACGTCGCGCAGATCGCGCATCAGGTCTGGGCCGAGGGCGTCAAGCGCCTCGCGATCGTCTCCGACGATCCTACGAAATACCCTGATGGCAATTACTTCCCGCAGGGTGCCACCATACATCACCGCCGCGAACTCGACGCCGTCCAGCGCGAGCTGCGCGACATCAAGGGTCTCACCGTCCTCATCTACGACCAGACCTGCGCCGCAGAAAAGCGCCGCCGCCGCAAGCGCGGGCTCTATCCCGATCCCGCCAAGCGCGCCTTCATCAACGAGCTCGTCTGCGAAGGCTGCGGCGATTGCTCGCAGGCTTCCAACTGCGTCTCGGTGCAGCCGCTCGAGACCGAATTCGGCCGCAAGCGGCAGATCGACCAGTCGAACTGCAACAAGGACTTTTCCTGCGTCGAAGGCTTCTGCCCGAGCTTCGTCACCGTGCATGGCGGCACGCTCAAGCGCATCAAGACCTCGTCAGTCGATTCAGGGCAGCTGTTCGCCGACCTGCCGCTGCCGCCGGCGCGCGAGCTGGACGGTCCCTACAACATCCTCGTCACCGGCATCGGCGGCACCGGCGTCATCACCATCGGCGCCCTGCTCGGCATGGCCGCCCATGTCGACGGCCGCGGCTGTTCGGCGCTGGACTTCACCGGCCTGTCGCAGAAGAACGGCGCGGTGATGAGCCATGTCCGCATCGCGCCGAAGCCCGAGGATATCTCCGCCGTCCGCATCACCACCGGCGGCGCTGACGTCATTCTCGGATGCGACATGATCGTGTCGGCAGGTCCGAGCGCGCTCAGCCGCGCCGAACGCGGGGTCACCAAAGCCTACATCAATGCCGACCTGCAGCCGACCGCGAGCTTCGTGCAAAACCCCGATCTCGATTTCGAGATGGGCACGATGCAGACCGTGCTGCGCGACGCGATCGGCGAGAAGAACCTCGACATCATCGACGCGACAGGCATTGCCTCAGCGCTGATGGGCGACAGCATCGCGACCAATCCCTTCATGCTCGGCTTCGCCTTCCAGAAGGGCGCGATTCCGCTGTCGCTGGAGGCCCTGCTCCGCGCCATCGAGATCAACGGCGCCGCGATCGAGATGAACAAGCTCGCCTTCACCTGGGGGCGCCTGGCAGCCCACGACATGTCGCGGGTGCGCAGCGTGGTTCAGTTCAAGAGCCGGGCGAGTGCGCCGACGAAGTCCCTCGACGACATCATCGCCACCCGCGCGGAGTTCCTGACCGGCTATCAGGACAAAGTCTACGCGGATCGCTACCGCGCAGCCGTTGCCAAGGTGCGCAAGGCGGAGAGCGCCGCTTCGCCCGCGTCCACGGAGCTGACCGAAGCTGTCGCGAAAAACCTTTTCAAGCTGATGTCCTACAAGGACGAGTACGAGGTCGCGCGGCTCTATACCGACGGCAGCTTTGCCAGGAAAGTCTCGGAGAAGTTCGACGGCGATTTCTCGCTGAAGTTCCACCTCGCACCGCCGATCTTCGCGCGGCGCGACAAGACGACCGGGCATCTCCAGAAGAAGGAATTCGGCGGCTGGATGATCCACGCCTTCCGGTTGCTGGCCAAGCTGAAATTCCTGCGGGGCGGTGCGCTCGACTTGTTCGGCCGCAGCGAGGAACGCAGGACCGAGCGGAAGCTGGTTTCGGACTATCTCGGCATGATCGATCAGCGAATCTCCGGGCTGAAGGCGGAGCAGATTCCGCTGCTGACGCGGCTCGCCCGTGTGCCAGAGACCATTCGCGGCTTCGGGCACGTCAAGGAAGCCAACATCAAGCTGGCGGGGGCCGAGAAAGCGCGGCTGGAAGCGGAGCTGGAGAACAGCCGCTTTGCGGCCGCGGCGGAGTAGAGGTGAGAGCCCGCGCGCTCTCCGCGTCATTGCGAGGAGCGAAGCGACGAAGCAATCCAGACTGCCTCCGGAAAGACTCTGGATTGCTTCGCTACGCTCGCAATGACGGAAATCGCAGATACGGCGGAGACTACAACTCGGCAGACGCCTTCGTGGCATTCAACGATGTGGTCGCCCCCTCCGCCAGATGCCGCCCCGCGAGATACCCGAACGTCAGCGCCGGCCCGAGCGTGATCCCCGGCCCCGGATAATTGCCGTTCATGATCGAGCCCATGTCGTTGCCGCAGGCGTACAGACCCGCGATCGGCGTGCCGTCCTCGCGCAGCACGCGGGCCTGAGCGTCGACCTTCATGCCAATGGCCGTGCCAAGGTCGGCTGGATAGATGCGCATCGCGAAGAACGGCGCACGCACGATCGGCGCGACGCAAGGGTTGGGCTTGTGGCTGATATCGCCGAGATGGCGCTGATAGATGGTGCTGCCACGGCCGAATTCGGGATCACGGCCCTCCTTCGCGTCGCCGTTGTAGGTCGCGATCGTCGCGGCAAGCACGGCGGGCTTGATGCCGATCTGCGTCGCGAGCCGCGCGATATCCGGAGCCTCGATCAACTCGCCGCGCGCCACATGGCGCCGAATGCCAAGCGTGAACGGCTTGATGCGGCCGAGGCCGTAGCTCCATAGAAATTGGCGGTCGCAGACCAGATAGAACGGACGGTCCGGCTCGCCTTTGCCGTCACGCAGCATGGCAAGCACGAATTCGTGGTGAGACAGCGCCTCGTTGACGAAGCGCCGGCCCGCGGCATTGACGGCGATCACGCCGGGCTTGGCGCGGTCCGTCACTGTGTGCGGGAAGACACCGCGACTGCCGTCGGCACGGCGGAACAGCGAGGCCGGCACCCAATAGGCCGGGCTCGTCGCGTCCGTATTGAGGGCGGCACCGGCTGTTGTCGCCAGCCGAAGTCCGTCGCCTGTACCGGACGCGCTGGTCGCCGAGACGAAACCGGCTGCCGCGGGGAAAAAGCGCTTGCGCAGAGCGGCATCGTGCGAAAAGCCGCCGGTCGCGACCACCACGCCGCGGCGCGCGACAATCAGGCGATCGCGGGAGCCATGGCGGATCACGATGCCAGCGACGCGATCGCCCTGCATCGACAGATCCTCGACGTCGGCGCCGAACAGGATCTCGACATGCCGCGCCAACAGCGACGCATAGAGCCGCGCCACAAGCGCATTGCCGAGATGCAACGTGGTCCCGCGCGGACTGCTGAGCCGTTGCAACGCGTATTCAGAGACCAGACGCGCCGCGCGCAAGGTCGAACGCACTGACTTTCCGATCCGGCCCAGATGCGGGATATCGTGACGGGCGACCATCATGCCGCCGAACAGCGTGAACTCCGGCAGCGGAGCGCGCAGCCGCACGAAATGCGCGCCGAGCCGGGAGCCGTCGAACGCGACCGGCTCCAGCACGCGCCCGCCTGATGTCGCGCCGAGCCGCTCCGGATAATAGTCCGGATAGGCCTTGACCGGCTGAAGGCGGACCTCCGTGTTGGCTTCGAGATAGGCGACCGCCTCCGGCCCGCGCGCCAGAAAGGCAGCGCGCAAGCCGGCATTGGCGGGCTCCGGCACGGTGCTCGCGAGGTACTGGACGGCATCCGTGACGCTGTCCGAAAGTCCCGCCTCTTTCATCTTCGTATTGGCGGGGATCCAGATCATGCCGCCCGACAAGGCGGTGGTCCCGCCGACGAAGGCGGTCTTCTCGATCACCAGCACGCGCAGCCCTTCGGCGGCGGCCACCGATGCCGCCGTCATGCCACCGGCACCCGCACCGATGACAATGACGTCGTAGGTCTCATGCGCCGGCATCACGCGGCGGGTTTCCCGGAACAAGGCATGACACCGTCATACCTCGCCCCGCCTGCCCGGCGCTAGCGGGCCGGCTTGCGCTCGATCGGATCGATGTCGATCGCCCGCAGACGGCCGAGCCGCAGCACGTCCATGGCGAGCCGCCGGCCGATCCGGTCACGGTCGAGCACGCGGATCAGATCGTCGACGCCGTTGATCGCGACGCCATCGAGCCTGATCACGACGTCACCGGGCAACAGGCCCGCCTTCGCCGCCGGCCCGTCCGGCTCGATCTGCGCCAGGAGCGCCCCCATATTATTGTCGACACCGGCCAGCACCGCATGCCGCCGCGGAATCGGCGCCGTTTGTCCGGCGACACCGATATAGGCACGGCGGACATAGCCGTGACGGATGATCTCCGACAGCACGAATTGCGCGGTGTTGCTGGCAACCGCGAAGCAGATGCCCTGCGCGCCATTGATGATCGCGGTGTTGATGCCGATCACCTCGGCATTCGACGACACCAGCGGGCCACCGGAATTGCCGGGATTGAGCGCGGCATCGGTCTGGATCACGTCCTCGATGGTGCGCCCGCTCACCGAGCGGATCGAACGTCCGAGCGCCGAGACCACGCCGGCGGTCACTGTCGATTCGAAACCGAGCGGATTGCCGATCGCAATCACAAGCTGGCCGCGCTTCAGGCTCTGTGAATTCCCGAGCGCGGCATAAGGCAAGTCGCGCACGCCGTTGGCACGCAGCAGCGCCAGATCCGTATCGGGATCGACGCCCAGCACCCGGGCATCGCCGACATTCCCTTCGACGTCACGCAGCCGGATCTCCCGGGAGGCGCCGACCACGTGGCTGTTGGTGAGCACGAGCCCGTCCGGCGAGATCACGATGCCGGAGCCGAGCCCACCGCGTTCGCGGCCGTTCGGCACCTTCGGTCCGGTCTCGACGCGCACGACCGCAGGGCCGACACGGTCAGTGACGTCGATCACGGCATTGGAATAGGCGTCCAGCAAAGCCCGGTCATTGTCCGGGGCAGCCGTCGCCGCCCGCGATGACGAGGCGTCATCGACGATGTCTGAGGTGAAATCCAGCATGATAGAGTCCTTGAGGCTCACACAGATGGTGGCCTGCTCCTGCCTGCGCAAGTGGGCCCACCCGGGCACAAGGCTGGGCTACCCGGATGGCTAGGGCGCCCGCCGCAGCGTGCCCGCCTTCGCCTTGACCGGGTCGAGCAGCGACCAATCGCCGTCGGGGAGGACATAGCCATTCGGGAACGGTGCGCGCAGCTCGAGCCCGAGCGAGCGCAGCACGCGGTCGTCGCGGTAATAGCATTGCAGGACGACGCGGACGAGCGTTGCAGCCGCCGCGCCGCCGTTCTTGCGAAACTCCTGCGCCACCGCATCGCGCCTGGCGGCATCGAGCTCGGCGAGCGGCTGACCTGCCAGCCGGGCCAGATGATCCAGCGCCGCGACTACCAACTTGGTGTCGCGGCCGAGCGTCGCCAGCATGTCGGCCTGGATCGCGGGATCGTCGGCGCCCGGCACCTTGTACTCGTCGCTGGCGGGGACGATCATCGCGGCGATGGTGCGGAGGTCGTCGCGTTGGACGCGCGTGAGTTGATGGCTTTCGGACATGACGGCCTCAATCGAACAGATTGGCGAGGCGCTGCTTCATCTGGTCGGCGATGTAGAGCGCGAGGGCCTGGATGGTGGACGTCGGGTTCACGCCGCCCGAGGTGACGAAGATGCTGCCGTCGACGATGAAGAGGTTCTTCACGTCATGCGAGCGGCCCCATTCGTTGACGACGGAGCGCTTGGGATCGGTGCCCATGCGCGCGGTGCCGAGCAGGTGCCAGCCGCCCCACGGGATCGGCGAGTTGACGCAGAGGTCGGTCGCGCCCGCCATTTCCAGCACCTCGCGGCCGCGCGCGAGCGCGTGGTCCATCATCTTCTGGCTGTTCTCGCTGATCGTGTAGTTGATCTTCGGCGCGGGAATGCCATGGCTGTCCTTCAGCACCGGATCGAGCGTGACGCAATTGTGCTCCTCCGGCAAATCCTCGCAGATCGCGGAGAAGCCCAGCCGGTGGCCGTTGAGCTTGCGGAACACGCGGTGATGATCGGCGCCCCACGGCAAAATGCCCTTCTGCTCGCTGACGACGGCCTCGAACACCGGCCCGGCCCCGCGCACGAACTGGACGCCGTAGCCGCGCACGAAGCCGCGCGACAGGTCCGTGTCGTACCACTCCTTGCTCCACAGGCAGGTCGGCGGCGCGCGGTTGCTGTCGGTTGGCTCCTTCACATAGCCGTAGATCTGCGCATAGGGATGGAACATCAGGTTCTTGCCGACGAGGCCCGACGAATTGGCGAGGCCATTCGGAAAGCGGCTCGACGCCGAGTTCAGCAACAGGCGCGGCGTGCCGACACCATTGCAGGCGATGATGACGACATGCGCGGGCTGAAACTGCTCGACGCCGTCCTTGTCGTAATAGACCACGCCCGAGGCCATGCCGTTCTCGTCGGTGGTGATCTCGCGTACCCGGCAATGCGTGCGCAGCTCGACGCCGGCGCGCACGGCTTGCGGCCAATAGGTGATGTCGGTGGAGGACTTTGCGCCTTGCGCACATGCCGGCGTGCAATGGCCGAGGTTGATGCAGCGGGCCCGGCCTTCGTAGTCCATCGTCGCAACCGTGGTGTCCGACGGCCACCAGTGCCAGCCGAGCTTGTTCATGGCCTTGCCGAGGATGGCACCGGACAATCCGAGCGGCTGCTGCGGCATCTGCGGATGCGTCAGCGGCGACAGCGGGTCGCCCGACAATCCCGATGTCCCCATGATGCGGTCGTTCTCTTCGAAGAACGGGGTCAGCGCGTCATAGTCGATCGGCCAGTCGTCGGCGACGCCGTCGAGCGTCTTCACCTTGAAATCGGACGGATGCAGCCGCGGCCAGTGCGCGGTGTACATCACGGTCGAACCGCCGACGGCATTGTAGTTGACGACCTTGATCGGCGAATCGTCGTCGTTGATCGGATAGTCCTCGGGCCGGCCGCGGATGTTCGGGCTGGTCGCCCACTCCCCGTAGAACTTGGCCTCCCAGTCGCGGCCAGTGCTCGGATATTCCGCCGGGTTCATCCAGCCACCCTGCTCCAGGCAGAGAATGTGCATCTTGGTCTCGGCCAGCGACCACGCCACTGCCGCGCCTGAAGCGCCGGCGCCGATGATCAGGACGTCCACGGGGTCATTCATCGAAACATCGTCCTCCCGCCCTCGCCGCTTCCCGGGCGATTCGGCCATCACGGCTCGCAAGGCTTGCGCAAACGATAGGATCAGAGCCACGGCTGAGTAAAGCCACAGGCGGGGAATGTCGCACTTCGCAGGGCGCAGACCATTGGTGTTGCCACGCCCGGATGCTAGGAACGGGGCGCAAGAGCCATCGATAGCGAGACAGTATGTCCTTCCGAAATTCCTTTTCCCTGACCCACGCTTTCGCGCTGGTTCTGTTTCTCGCTCTGTTCGGGTTTTTGGGTACCTCCGGACCGGCCTCCGCCCTGACCGCGGCCGCGACCGTGCGGGATGCCAATTCCATCCAGCTCGGCGACGTCACCTACCGGCTGGACGGCGTCGACGCGCCCGAACTGGACCAGGTCTGCATCGACGATCACGCCGATCCCTGGACCTGCGGCATCGAGGCCCGCGACCAGCTGGCGAAGCTGATCAACAAGCGCTCCGTGCGCTGCGACGACGTCGGACCAGAGAAGAGCTTTGGCAAGCGGCATCGCGCCATCTGCACGGCTGAGGGCGACAAGGTCACCCTGAACGAGCAACTGATCAAGCTCGGCTACGCCATCGCCCGCGAGCCGATCAAGGCCAACGTCAAGCCGGCGGCCGCCGAAGCCAAGGCGGCGTCGGCCGGTCTCTGGAAAGGCTGCTTTGTTGCACCGCAAGAATTCCGCATGGGCAAGAAGGACGGCGCGTTGCTGGGCGCAGCCTGCCGCCCGGACCGCGACAAGGAGATTCGCGCGGTGCTGTTTCCGGAAGAGCTGACCATGCCGCCGAGCTGCAGCATCAAGGGCAAGCTCGCGGTGCGCGCGCGCGTCACCGGCAATGTCGGCATCTATCACTTAAGGGGCTGCCCGAGCTATCCCGCGACCACCAAGCCGGACCGCTGGTTCTGCTCGGAGGACGACGCGCAGGCCGCCGGCTTCCGCAAGGCCTATAATTGCCGCCGGCCGAAATGAAGGAAACGTCAACCATCCGCAAGAGAGCCGAGACAGTATTGATCCGGAATTGATCTCTATCGGTAGTTGCTGCATCTCTAGGACCGTGCGGTAGCGCTTTTCGCTATCGCCTCCTTGGCAGCAATCCGGCTTCGGTCCGATTGCTTTGCTCGGGCGTTTCCTCCCTAGACTTGGGCCGCTTGTCACAACAAGCGGCTCTTCTTTTTGTTCATACTAGCGGCGCGTCGGCACGATCTGGTCCATCGGCAGCATGTTCTGGCTGAGATGCCCCATGATCCAGACGGTCCCGCCGACCACGAGGAACACAACCAGAAGGCCGAACGCCAGAGCCAGCACGTTGTTGGTATTGTCGGGCCCCGTCGTGATGTGCAGAAAGAACACCAAATGAACCCCCATCTGCGCGATCGCGAGCACGATCAATGCGACAGGGATGGACGGCTGCCAGACCAGATCGGTGCCGGCGATGAAGAACGACGTCGCCGTGAGCAGCAGCGCAAGCGCGAGGCCGACGACATAGCCGAGGATACGCTGGCCGACGCCGTGTTGATCTTCATCACCCGGTGCGATGTCGTGTTCGGTTCTTGCATGCGTCTGATCGCTCATACGCCACTCCCAAGCAAATAGACGACGGAGAAGACCCCGACCCACACAATGTCGAGCGCGTGCCAGAACAGCGCAAAGCACATCATCCGGCGCAGGACGTCGGCACGAAAGCCCTTTGCAAAGACCTGCGCCATCATGGTGAGAAGCCAGAGCACGCCAGCCGAGACGTGCAGGCCATGGCATCCGACCAGCGAAAAGAACGACGTCAGGAAGGCGCTTCGTGACGGGCCATAGCCGCGCGCGACGAGGTCGGCAAATTCACGGAACTCGATGGCGAGGAAGATCAGCCCCAGCAGGCAGGTTACAGTCATGCCGAGATAGAACCAGAACCGGTTGCGCACGTCGGCGGCGATGCTGGCCATGCCGCAAGTGAAGCTCGACAACAGCAGGCAAACCGTCTCGATCGCGACATTCCTCTGCTCGAAGATCTCCGAGCCCTTGGGGCCGCCCGCGGTCTGATCGGCCAGCACCGCGTAAGCCGCGAAGAAGCAGGAAAACATCACGATGTCGGAGAGCAGGAACACCCAGAAGCCATAGGCAGTGACGGTCCGCTTCGGCGCAGGTCCCGGATGCTCGATGACGGTCCCGATGTGGTGGGGATCGGAGTGAGCGCGGCCGGCGGTTGCGGTCATCGACATCAGACCGCCCCCGCCATGCTGACGAGGCTGCGCCGTTCCTCGCGATTGACGCGATCGATCTCCGCGACCTCGTCGGCCGGAATGACGTATTCGTCATGGTCGCGCCAGGCGAACACGACGAAAGTCGCGAACGCACCTATGCCACCCAAAATCACCATCCACCAGATGTGCCAGATCAGCGCGAAACCCACGATGGTGGCGAAGAACGCGCAGACGAACCCGGTCGGCGAATTCCGGGGCATCTCGATGTCGTGATACTCTGGCTGTTCGTGCTCCAGCGATTGCTGCTGGGCATGGGCCTTCATATCCCAATAGGCGTCCTCGCCGCACACGTCGGGATTGAAGGCGAAATTGAAAACCGGCGGCGGTGACGAGGTCGCCCATTCCAGCGAGCGCCCGTCCCAGGGATCGCCGGTGCTGTCTCGCAGGGCCTCGCGGTTTCGGACGCTGACCACGATCTGGACGATCTGACAGATCACCCCGATCGTCAGCACGGCCATGCCCGCGGCCGCCACCAACATCCAGGGCCGCCACGCCGCGACGTCATAGTGCTGCATGCGCCTCGTCATGCCGAGCATGCCGGCAACATAGAGCGGAACGAAGGTGACGTAGAAACCCGTCAAGGTGAACCAGAACGCGGCCTTGCCCCAGCGCTCGTCGAGGCGGAAGCCAAACGCCTTCGGGAACCAGTATTCGAAGCCCGCGAAGGCGCCGAACAGCACCCCGCCGATGATGACGTTGTGGAAATGCGCCACCAGGAACATGCTGTTGTGGAGCATGAAATCGGCAGGAGGCACCGCGAGGAGTACGCCGGTCAGTCCGCCGATGATGAAAGTCACCATGAATCCGACCGCCCACAGCATCGGGGTCGTGAAGCGGACGCGGCCGCCATACATCGTGAACAGCCAGTTGTAGATCTTCACCCCCGTCGGCACCGCGATGATCATGCTGGCGATGCCGAAGATGGCATTGACGTCCGGGCCCGCTCCCATCGTGAAGAAATGGTGCAGCCAGACCATGAAGGAGATGACGCAGATCGCCATGGTCGCGAGCACCATGGAGCGGTAGCCGAACAGCGCCTTGCCGGAAAAGGTCGAGACCACCTCGGAAAAGATGCCGAAGGCGGGCAGCACGAGGATGTAGACCTCCGGATGTCCCCAAGCCCAGATCAGGTTCATGAACATCATGACATTGCCGCCAGCCTCGTTGGTGAAGAAATGAAAGCCGAGGTAGCGGTCAAGCAGCAGCATTGCGAGCGTGGCGGTGAGGATCGGGAACGCCGCGACGATGAGGAGGTTCGAGGCCAGCGTGGTCCAGCAGAACATCGGCATGCGCAGGTAGTTCATGCCCCTGGTGCGCAGCTTCAGCACGGTGGTGACGAGATTTATGCCGGCCACCAGCGTGCCGACGCCTGAGATTTGCAGCGACCACGCGTAGTAATCGACGCCGACACCCGGCGAATATGACAGTTCCGACAGCGGCGGAAAGGCGAGCCAGCCCGTGCGCGCGAACTCGCCGATCACGAGCGAGAGATTGACGAGCAACGCACCAGTCGCGGTCAGCCAGAAGCCGACGGAATTCAGTGTCGGGAATGCGACGTCGCGCACCCCGAGCTGCAGCGGCACGATTAAGTTCATCAGCCCGATCACGAACGGCATCGCCACGAAGAAGATCATGATGGTGCCGTGGGCCGAAAAGATCTGGTTGTAGTGCTCCGGCGGGAGATAGCCCTGCGACTGGAAAGCGACAGCCTGCTGGATCCGCATCATGATGGCATCGCTGCCGCCGCGCAGCAGCATCACGGAGGCCAGCAGGATGTACATGACGCCGATGCGCTTGTGGTCGACACTGGTGATCCATTCATGCCAGAGATAAGGCAGATGCCCCTTCACCACGACCCATATCAGTACGACGAGGATCGCAACCAGCACCACCGCGCCCGCAATCAGAGGTATCGGCTGATCGAACGGAATAGCCGACCAATCGAGCTTACCGAGCATCGTGGCCTCCACTGCGGGGACGGCCGGCATCGGAGAGCAGTTCCGGTCCTGGTCCCGGCGGAATGTGCTGGGTCGCGATCAGATCGAACAGCCGTGGATCTTCGAGACGGTAACTCGGCCTGGCCTTCTCGATGCCCTGCTGCATCAACTTCCTGTAGCTGTCCTCGTTCAGCACGGCGCCTGACTTCGCCGTCGCCGCCACCCAGTCCGGAAAGGCGAGAGGCGAGATCACGTTGACGTCGAACATCATATCGGGGAAGCCATCGCCGGAGAAATGCGCCGACAGGCCCTTGAGCTTGCCCTCGGTATCGGCGCGCAGGTTCAACTTCGTCACCATGCCGTTCATGGTGTAGATCATGCTGCCAAGTTGCGGGATGAAGAACGTGTTCATCACGCTCGCGGAGGTCAGCTGGAAATTCAGCTCGGCGCCGGCTGGCACGGTCAGTGTGTTGATCGTGGCAATGCGCTGGTCCGGATAGATGAACAGCCATTTCCAGTCGAGCGAGACCGCCTGAATGCGAACCGAGCTGCCGGTGCCCGGCACGGGCGCTGCGGGATCGAGCTGATGCGAGCCGATCCAGGCGACGCCGCCGAGCAGGATCACGGTGAGCGCTGGGATCGCCCAGACGACCATTTCGACGCGACCGGAATAGACAAAGTGCGGTTGGTACCGCGCCTTCGGATTTGAGGCGCGAAACCAGAACGCAAAAGCCAGGATTGCGAAAATGGTCGGCACCACGATCGCGAGCATGATGAAGACGGAATCGACCAGGATGGTGCTGTTAGCGGCAGCCACCGGCCCTTGTGGATCGAGCAGATTCATCGATACACCGCTGGCGATTGGGAAACCCCGGGCGAGAGCCTAGCGTGGAAAAGCTCCCGCAACAAACGCAAGCACGAGAGCACGGTTCCCAATGTGCCCGCGCAATCGCGCGCCGTGCCGCCCTGCGGCATGCAATTCCATGCGACGTCAATGACATCGGCGCGGGACCGTCGGCCTTCTCTCTCGTCGGGGCGATTGCTAATCTGCACGCAAATAATCGGGATGGAACGATATGCAGGGCCCTGAGGACGATGCCGGCCTCGCCGGCAAGGTGGCGCTGATCAGCGGGGGCGGCGCAGTGGGCGACGGCATCGGCAACGGCCGCGCTGCAGCAATTCTGCTCGCCCGCGCCGGCGCAAACGTGCTGGTAGCCGACCGCGAGTTCAAGCTGGCCGAACGCACCGTTGAGATGATCGCAGCCGAAGGCGGGACAGCTGCCGGCCATGGCGGCGACGTCACCAGCGAAGCTGACTGCAAGAAGTTGGTGGAGGCCGCGCTCGATCGCTGGGGCCGGCTCGACTTCCTCGACAACAATGTCGGCATCGGCAGCCGCGGCAGCGTGGTCGACGAGGCGCCCGAGCAATATCGCCGCGTCATGCAGGTCAATGTCGAGACCATGTTCCTGCTCTCGAAGCACGCGATACCCGCGATGATCAGGACGGCGAAGGGCGGCGCGATCGTCAACATCTCCTCGATCTCGGCCTTGCGGCCGCGCGGGCTCACGACCTACACGACCTCGAAGGCCGCGATCATCGGTCTGACCCGCGCGATGGCGGTCGATCACGGCCGCGACAATATCCGCGTCAACTGCATCTGCCCGGGACCGATGTATACGCCGATGGTCTATGCCCGCGGCATGAGCGAGCAGGCTCGCGCGCAGCGGGCCAAGGCGTCCGTTCTCAAGACCGAAGGCACCGGCTGGGACGTCGGCCACGCCGTCAAGTTCCTGCTGAGCAACTTTGCCCGCTACATCACCGGCCAGGTGCTCGTGGTGGACGGTGGCGTCACGCTGCAAGCGCCCGAACGCGAGTCACAAGAACACTAGAGGAAACAGAATAATGGCCCGCCTGCCCTATCTCGAGGCCGACCAGGTCGCACCCGAATATCGCGACATGCTCAAGCGCAACACCAATCTGCACAAGCTGCTGGTCAACTCGCCGGAGATGGCGCGCGCCTTCAATGGCATCGGCGGTTACATCCGCTTCAAGAGCAAGCTCGACCCGCGCCTACGGGAGCTCGCGATCCTCCAGGTCGGCTGGATGGAGAAGTCGGAATACGAATTCACGCATCACGTGAAGATCGGCAAAGAATTCGGCGTCACCGACCAAGACATCGCCGGCCTGATGGCGGAGACCGACGGAAAGTCCTCGAAGCTGGAGCCGCTGGCGAAAGCGATCCTGAGAGGCGCCCGCGAGATGGTGCGGGAGCTGGCGATGTCGGATACGACCTTCGCCGAGATCAGGCAGCACCTCACCGACGAGCATATGGTCGACCTCGTCCTGACCATCGCCTTCTATTGCGGCGTAGTGCGCGTGCTCGCCACCATGAAGATCGACAACGAACCCATGTACAAAGAGGTACTCCAGCAGTACCCGATCCCGGGAGTGAACTGATGCGCTTGAAGGACAAGATTGCGATCATCGTCGGCGCCGGCCAGAGCCCCGGCGAAGGCATGGGCAATGGCCGTGCGACGGCGCTGACCTTCGCGCGCGAGGGCGCCAAGGTGCTGTGCGTCGACCATCATCTGGAATCCGCGCGGGAAACCGCAGCCATGATCGCAGCCAGGCAAGGCACCGCCGTGGCCTTCAGGGCCGACGTCACCAACTCCGCAGACATCAAGGCGATGGTGGCGGAAGCGCAGGTGCGCTGGGGCCGGATCGACGTGCTGCACAACAATGTCGGCGTCAGCCTGTCCGGCGGCGACGCCGAGCTGCTGCAGATCACCGAAGAGGCGTTCGACCGCGTCGTCGCCATCAATCTGAAGAGCTGCATTCTTGCCGCGAAAGAAGTGATCCCGATCATGCGCGCGCAGACCAGCGGCGCCATCATCAACATCTCCTCGATGGCCGCGATCACCACCTATCCTTACGTCGCCTACAAGGCGACCAAGTCGGCGATGATCGCTTTCACCGAGCAGCTGGCCTATCAGAACGCCGAATACGGCATCCGTGCCAACGTCATCCTGCCCGGCCTCATGAACACCCCGATGGCCGTCGATACCCGCGCCCGCGAATGGCACAAGACCCGCGCCGAAGTCGAAGCCGAACGCGACAGCAAGGTACCGCTGCGCAGGAAGATGGGCACCGGATGGGACGTCGCGAACGCAGCACTGTTCTTGGCGTCGGATGAAGCGAACTTCATCACCGGCGTGACGCTGCCGGTCGACGGCGGGGCGAGCGTGAGACGAGGGTAGGTCCTCTCCCTCGCCCCGTTCTTGAGGGAGAGGCGAAGAGCGCTCGCTCAACGCGAATGCGTCACCCGCCAGATCGTGCCGTTGCCATCCTCCGAGATCAGCAGCGATCCATCCTTCGCCATCGCGACGCCCACCGGCCGGCCCCACACCTCCGTGTCGTTCACCACAAAGCCCGTGACGAAATCCTCGTACTCCCCGGTCGGCTTGCCGTCCTTCATCCGGATGCGGATCAGCTTGTAGCCGGTGCGCTTGGAACGGTTCCAGGAGCCGTGCTCGGCGGCGAAGGCATCGCCCTGGTATTCGGCTGGAAACTGCGTGCCCTGGTAGAAGGTCATGCCGAGCGACGCCGAGTGCGGCTGCACCAGCACATCAGGCACCGTCACCTTGTCCTTGAGGTCAGGCCGTGCGCCGGCATGGCGCGGGTCTTCATTGCCACCGATGTAGAACCACGGCCAGCCGTAGAACGCGCCCTCCTTCACGCCGGTCACATAATCCGGCACAAGATCGTCGCCGAGACCGTCGCGCTCGTTGGTCGAACACCAGGGCAGACCGGTCTGCGGCTGGATCGCGAGGCCGACGCAATTGCGGATCCCGGTGGCGTAGATTTTCCGCTCCTTGCCGTCAGGCGTGAAAGCCAGCACGGCGGCGCGCTCGAGTTCGCTGGCCCAAGCCGCGCCAAGCGGCTGCGCCTTCGACCAGGCTTCCAAACCGCCCGGCGGCGTGCCCATGCCCTCGGCGACGTTGCTGAGCGAGCCGACGGAGATCAGCATGCGCCTGTTGTCGGGCGTGAAGACGATGTCGCGGGTGGAATGGCCGCCGTCATGCGGCAGGCTCGCCACGATCGTCTCCGCCTTGCCACGCGCCTTGAGATCGCCGGCCTGATAGGGAAAGCGGACGACGCTGTCGGTGTTGGCGACATAGACCCATTGCGGATTGTCGCCGTTCGGGGAGAAGGCCATGCCGAAGGGTTGCCGCAGGCCGCTGGCGAACAGCTCGTTGGCCGCAACCTTGCCGCCTTCCCCTGCGCGGAGCACGCGGATGGTGCCGCCCCGCGTCTCCGCGACGAACACATCGCCGTTCGGTGCAACCCTGATGATGCGCGGCGCGCGCAGCCCTTCGGCGAACAGCTCGATCTTGAAACCGGCCGGCACCTGGAGCGCGGCGTCCGGCGGACGCGGCACAACCCGCGACGAGCTCGCAACCGACTTCGTGGCACCGGGCCTGACCAGATCCTGCGGCCGGATCAATCTGACCGTGCCGGGCTTGTCGGCCTGCCAATCGCCATAGGCGTCCTTGCCCTGCAGCACCGGCTCGGCCTGCGCAAAGGTCGCAGCCTCAATCAGCAATCCCACGGCTATCGCAACGGACGAAATCCTGCTTTTCACGTCGTCTCCCTCCCGGCCTGCACGTCTGAAGCGTCAACGCCGATTGACCACAAACGTTCTACGACAGGCAAGACGCTTGCCGAATCCCACATCAGCTCATGCCCGCACGATGTGCATGAGCCGCGGCCCATCGTACTGGAAAATACGGTTGATCGGTGCGACACATTGGAAAGGCACGGCCGCCGGTTGCGGTCATCAAGGCTGCGGCATCGGTGTCGCAATTGATGGGGTGATCATGTGGGGATCCATCGTATCGGAATGGGCGAGCCTGCTGCTCCGCTGGCTGCACGTCGTGGCGGCGATCGCCTGGATCGGCAGTTCCTTCTATTTCATCGCCCTCGACCTCAGCCTGAAGCCGAAGTCCGACCTGCCTGATGGTGTGCAGGGCGAGGCCTGGCAGGTCCACGGCGGCGGCTTCTACCGGATCATGAAGTATCTGGTCGCACCCACCCAGATGCCGGACGAGCTCACCTGGTTCAAATGGGAGGCCTACACCACCTGGCTGTCCGGCTTCGCCCTGATGGTCGTGGTGTATTATCTCGAGGCCGATCTGTTCCTGGTCGACAAATCGATCCTCGACCTGACGCCGTTCCAGGCCGGACTGTTCAGCTTCTGCAGCCTCGCCTTGGCGTGGCTGCTCTACGAGGCCGCCTGCCGCACCGGGCTCGCGCAGCGCGAGCTGTCCTTTGCCGTCGGCGGCTACCTGTTCCTGGTCGGACTGACCTACGCCTTTACCCATGTCCTGAGCGGCCGCGGCGCCTTCAACCAGATCGCCGCGATCATCGGCACCATCATGGTCGCCAACGTCTTTGCGCTGATCATCCCGAACCAGAAGAAGATCGTGGCGGCCCTGGTCGCGGGACGAGCCCCCGATCCAAAGCTCGGGAAGACCAGCAAGGAGCGCTCGGTCCACAACAACTACCTGACGCTGCCCGTGGTCGTGCTGATGATCAGCAACCACTATCCCCTGCTCTACGCGACACGGTTCAACTGGATCATCGTCGCGATCATCCTGGCCCTCGGTCCGGTGATCCGCCACTTCTTCAACGAGCGGCATGCCGGGCGCAAATCGCCGTGGTGGGTGTGGGGCGTCGCCGCAGCCGGGGCCATCGCGATCCTCTTTCTTTCCGCCACCGGGCCGCGCGATGTAAAGACGGGTACGCTGTCGGCGCCGGTCACGGCCGCGAATGTCGAGGACATCGTGATGTCCCGCTGCAGCATGTGCCACGCGGCCGAGCCGGTCTGGGCCGGCATCGTGACCGCGCCGAAGGGCATCCTGCTCGATGCGCCCGAGCACATCCATCGCAACATCCGCCTGATCGGGCGTGTGGCCGCCTGGTCCAACGCAATGCCACCCGGCAATATCACCGAAATGACCAGCGAGGAGCGCGCCATCCTCGCCGCCTATATCGAGCAGGCACGCTGACGCCATCCCGCCTCGGTGGAAAGTTTGGCGGAATGAAATTCCGCATTTGCCGACGATTTGAAAATGACTTGACCGCCTATCCGGCGTACACAGGGCCAGCGTCCGCTCATGCGGACCAAGTCAGTCTCTATGAGTCAGTTTGCATCCGGGGAAATCACAGTGGCCCTCAAGAACATCATCGGTATCGACCACGCCGTGGTCATGGTTCGGGACCTCGACAAGGCCGCCGAGAATTATCGCCAGCTCGGCTTCACCCTATCCCCGCGCGGCACCCACAGCGCGCATATGGGCACCGGCAACTACACCATCATGTTCAACCCCGACTATATGGAGCTGCTCGGCGTACTGGCCGCGACCGAGCACAATGCGCCGGCACGCGCCTTCCTCGACAAGCGCGGCGAAGGCATCGAACGCATCGCCTTCACCGCGGTCGATTCCGCTGCCGGCGCCGAAGAGATCCGCGCACGCGGCCTTGCGCCCATCGGCCCCACCGATTTCGAACGTCCCGTTACGTTGCCCGATGGCACGGTGTCGGCAGCCAAGTTCCGCACTTTCATGTGGCCGACCGCGGAGGCCCCCGGCGGCGTGCGCATCTTCGCCTGCCAGCACAAGACCCGCGACACCGTGTGGATCCCCGAACTGATGACGCATGCCAATGCGGCGAAGCGGATCAAGCAGGCGCTGATCGCAACGCCGGAGCCCGCGAACGAAGCCGCGCATCTCGGCCGGCTGATCGACCGCGAGCCGAACAACGAGGCCGACGGCGCGGTCACCGTTCCCTCCGGCGGAGATCGTGCCGACTTCGTCTATCTGACGCTGGACCAGCTCGGCAAACGCTATCCCGGCGTTCCGCTCGCTGGTCTCTCCGAGCGCGGCGGCGCGGCGCTGGTGCTGGTGAGCGGCGATCTCGCAGCGACCGAAAAGGCGCTGGGCTCGGCTTCGTTGCGTAGCGGCGCTGCGATCTGCGTGCCGCCGGCCAAGGCCAATGGCACCCTGCTCGCCTTCGTTGCCGGCTGATTCTAACTAATTCTTTAACGTGTGTTTACCCGTCGGCCCTAGGATTCCCGGCCATCCTAGCTGCGGGATCAAGCACATGTTCAAAGAGGGATCGCCAATCGCCTATGACGCGCCGGCCGAACTGAAGAAGTGGCCGTCGCTGAAGGGCGAGAGACAGAAGGACCGGGGTCCGCCCTACCTCGTCTACAACGGCACGCTCGCCGACTGCGTCCGCGAACTCATGGACAAGCCGATCAAGGGCATTTCGCTGTACGACATCATGACGGGGCCGCAAGCCGCGTTCGAGCAGACCGTGCTGTCGCCGGGCGATGCCGCCGAGATTGCGATGCGCAGGGATTTTCCCAAGGCGTAACGCCGTCCGCCCGTCGTGACGCCGCCATCCGCCTACTCCACCTTGATGTTCGCGGCCGTCACCACCTCGGCAAGCTCCCTGGTCTCCTTTGCGATCTTGGCGGCGTACTCGGTTGGACTGAGCACGCTGACGACGCCCTGCGTCTCCAGCCGCTCCTGCATCGTCGGATCCTTGGCGGCGGCGACGATCTCACGATGCAGCGTCTCCAGGATCGGCGCCGGCGTCGCCTTCGGCATGAAGAAGCCGACCCAGAACGACAGGTCGAAGCCGGGATAGCCGGCTTCCGCGACGGTCGGCACGTCAGGCAGCGACGGCAGCCGCTCGGCGGAGGACACCGCGAGCGCACGCAGCTTGCCGGCCTTCACCAGCGGCACGGCGGAGAGCGGATCGAACACCGCCAGCACCTCCTGCGCGAGGAGGCCGACCTCGGAGGCCGCGCCGCCACGATAGGGCACGTGGATCAGCTTGATGCCGGCCTTCTGGCTAAGCAGCTCCATGGCGAGATGCGCGAGGTTGCCGTTGCCGCCGGAGCCGTAGGCGAGTTCGCCTGGCCTGGCTTTGGCGGCGGCGACGAGATCGGCCACGGTCTTGATGTCGGCGGTCTTGGGATTCTCGGGGTTGACCACGAGGACGAGCGGCGCCGACACGACGGTGGTCAGCGGCGCGAAATCGCCTATCGGGTCGTAGCGGGCGTCCTTGAACAGCGTCTTGTTGAGCGTGATGGTGGACGAGTTGCAGGCCAGGATGGTGTAGCCATCCGCGTCCGCGCGCGCCACGCCTTCGGCCGCGATCATGCCGTTGGCGCCAGCGCGGTTCTCGACCACGAAGGCCTGCCCGAGCTTGTTGCTCAAGCGGTCGGCGACGATACGTGCGACGACATCGACCGGACCGCCCGCGCTGAAGCCGACCATGATCTTGACCGGCCGCGTCGGATATTTTTGCGCGAGGGCCTGTGTCGACGGCGCGCAAGCGCATAATCCTGCGATGACTGCCAGCAGGCGGACCGTTCGTTGCATTGGTTCTCTCCCCAGACCTCCGCGCCACCCGTGCTTGTTGTTATGCGGCGCGTTCGCCGATCATGAATAGCGACCGCGCCGATTTTGGCAATCGCATTTCCGGCTGCGGAGTGTCCCGCATTCCGTCGCGCGGTACGCGAGCGCCGGTATCCAGACAAAGCGCGAAAACAACCCCATGCACAGTAGCCGAGGCCAGTCGAAACAATGAGTTGCGTGGCAGTGACTTCGTGTATCCCGAAACTGCATTGACACGTCGGGCAAAACAGGAGCAGAATGGCATCATCGCAACAATCGCCGGTGTGGGATGCCGTCCCGGTCAAGGGGGCCTCGACCCGGCTGTGCGCGTAAGCCCCTCATCGACATCCAAAGAAACGCAACCGCCGCGACGGCAGGCGCACGACTGGCTTCGCTCGCCGCGAGGCTTAGCGCGCCTGCGCCGGCAAAGGACACATCGCATGACGACACTACCGACACATGGCGAAACGGCAATCGCGACGAGCGATCGCGCCCCGATCATCGCAAGCCCAAAGGTCAAGCTGCGCCGCAGGCGCATCGTGATCGAGCATCCGGATCCGCGAGCCGGCGAATCGCTGCTGGCCGAGGCATTGGGCGCCGTCGATCGCGACGCGCTGCACGGACTGCTGAGCCAGTTGACGAAAGCCAGTGCGGTTGCGCGGAGGCCAGACCAGGGCAACCTCGCCTTCATGGTCTCGACGCTGAAAAGCATCGCGCCGAAGGACTCGCTCGAGTCCATGCTGGCGGCGCAGATGGTGAGCATCCACGTCGCGGCGATGCGCTGCGCCTGTCGCCTCGCCTGCACCGACGACGTGCAGCAGCAGGAGAGCCTCACGCGCGCAATGACTCGATTGTCGCGTACCTTCGCAGCCCAGATGGAGGCCCTGAACCGTCATCGCAGCAACGGCGCGTGTGCGATCACGGTGCAGAATCTGTCGGTGCAGGATGGTGGCCGGGCCGTCGTCGGCCATTTCACACAACATGCGAGCCTGGTCGCCGCGCAGCCCGGCCTGACGGATGCGGAGGCCATCACCGCATGAGCCACGCCCGCAACACCGCGGCGATGCAGGCGAGTCCGCGCTGCGGCGCGCGAACACGCAGCAGCGGCCATTGCCGTGCGCCGGCGTTGCTCGGCAAGACGCGCTGCCGCATGCATGGTGGAACGGCGGGATCCGGAGCACCATTCGGAAACCGGAATGCGCTCAAGCACGGCTTCTTCTCCAGCGAGGCGATCGACGAGCGGAGGCAGATTCATTCGCTGTTGGATCGAGCTGAAAGCCTGCTGTTGGAGCTGAAGTAGATCGGCGAGACGCGGAGGCTGCTGAACGAAAAGAAGCCGGTTTATTGCCAGGAAGGATGGAGTGGTGATTACGCTGCCGGTTGTGAGCCATCAATGATCCATTTGGCTTCTCCCGGTCTGTTCGCATCCTGGGTCCCGGCTCTGCGCAGCAACGCGGCCCTGCATTCGGCCAACAGCTATCGAGGTTGGCACGCCCGCCGCAATCATGTACCCCACCCGAAACCTTCCCGGGACGGGCCGCTCATGACTGCCACCACCGACGACGCGGGCGATGCCACCCGCGCGCTGATCCTTGCGCTCGTTGCGCTGGCCTGCGGGCACATGCTCTCGACCTTGCTGCGCACCATCCCGGCGCTCAGCCTCGACCTGATGGCGGCGGATTTCCACATGGAGCCGCAGGCGCTGGCGAGCCTGACCTCGGTCTATCATTTCGCCTTTGCAGCGTCGCAGATCCCGGTCGGGGCAGCGATGGATCGCTTTGGCGTGCGGCCGGTGTCGCTGAGCCTGCTCGCGGGAACCGTGGCCGGCGCCATCGCGTCGGGCTTTGCGACGGGGCCCGAGAGCTTTGCGGTCGGGCAATTGTTGCTGGGCATCGCCACCTCGGGCATGCTGATGTGCCCGATGACGCTGGCGGCCAAGCAATTGTCGGCGGCGCGGTTCGGGCTGTGGTCGGGCGCGATCCTCTCGATCGGCAATATCGGTATGCTGCTGTCGTCGAGCCCGCTCGCCTTCGTGGTCGATCATTACGGCTGGCGCGCCGGGTTCTGGATCGCCGCGCTCGGCGGCGTCGCGGTGGCGCTCGCGGTGTTCGCGCTGGTGCCGAACCAGCAGGCCGAGCACAAGGACGAGTCCTCGCCGTTGTCGCAGATGATCGAGGTGCTGCGCCTCGGCCTGTCGCGCCCGCTGCGCGGGCTGATCGCGCTCGCGCTGGTGTCGCTTGCGACCTCGCTGGTGCTGCGGGGCCTGTGGGGCGGGCCGTGGCTGATGCAGGTCAAGGGCCTGACGCGGGTCGAGGCCGGCAATTTGCTCGGCGCGTACACGCTGGCGATGATCGCGGGCCCGCTGTGCATGGGCATGATCGACCGCAAAATCGGCCGCCGCCGCGAGCTGGTGGCCGGCACGCACACGATCGCGGCCCTGCTGGTGGCGTTGCTGGCGCTCGGCGCGCCGCATTATGCGGTTGCATGGCTGTTCGGCCTGCCGGTCATGCCGCCGCAATACGATCTCGTCCTGTTCGTGCTGATCGGCTTGGCGACCTCGGCGCAGCCGCTGCTGTTCGGCATGTGCCGGCAACTGGTCGACGCGCAGACCGCGGGCAAGGCGCTGGCCGCGGTGAACCTCGCCTTCTTTCTCGGCACCGCGCTGATGCAGTCGACCACGGGCGCGGTGGCCGCGTTCGCGGGGCTGCCGGCGGTGCTGCTGTTCATGGCCGCGGCGCTTTTCGTCGGCGTGCTGATCTTCCTGGCTTACACGTCGCCGACGCGGGCGATTGGGTCGTCCACCTTAAGCGCTTGAAAGCTCGGGCGATCAGCAATGATTTGGAACGCAGTTGGGACCCTTGCGTTGGCGTGCAACCGAGGAGCGCCAAATGGCCGAAAAATTCGATCCTGCGCCTGCTGACAAGCACGCTGATCCGGCCCGGAAGGACCCGCGCGTCGACAAGGCCGACGACGCTCTCGATAAGGGGTTGAAGGACAGTTTTCCGGCATCCGACCCGCCGAGCAGTACCCAGCCCGGCAAGACCCCCTCGGATGGCCGGAATTAAGCCTTCCGCGCGGCGAATGTGAGGGACCGACAGCCTTTGCGGACCGACAGCTCTACGAGGCTGAGGGAGCAGCGGCGCCCAAGGCTCGCTCGTCGATCAAAAGCGGCATTTGAAAAGTAAAGCGGGTCTCATCGTCCGTCGAGGTCACATCGATGGTGCCGCCGTGGGCCGAAGCAATCTGCGACACGATGAAGAGCCCTAGCCCCAGTCCTTGCTGATTACCGGCATCCCGCCCGCGCACATATGGCATGAACAGCTTGCCCAGCGTGGCCGCGGGAATGGCCGGTCCCCGATTGATGACCGAAAGAGAAAAACTACCGTAGGTTTGCGCACGCACGAACACGGGGGTCTCAGCTGCGCTGTAGCTGAGGGCGTTGCCGAGAAGATTCGAAAGCAGACGGGCAATCCGCTGGCGGTCGGCGAAGACCGGCTTCGTGATGGCAAACTCGGCTTCGATCCGCCGCTGGGGATGCGTGGCGCGCATCTCGTCGACGATCTGCTTGAGCAAGGGTTCCAGCGGCTCCATCGACGGTGCGAACGACATTCGACCGCCGAGGCGACTGCGCGCGAGATCGATGACATCTTCGATCAGCGAAGACATGCGGATGGTGCTGGTTTCCATCATGGCGACGAGGGACTTCGCCTTTTCGTCGAGCGGCGTCCTTGCGAGGAGGCGCGAGCCGGCCGCGATCGCGGCAAGCGGATTGCGCAGGTCATGACCCAGCACCGCCATGAACTGCTCCTGCAATTCTGCGGCGGCCTTGGCGTCCAACAGATTTGCCTCGGCCGTCGCGACGCGCCTTGCGGCATCGAGATGAACGCCGATCAGGTCGGCGAACAGCCGGAACATGCCGATGACGCCGGGATTTTTCAGCTTCGCCGGCTCCGGATCGAGGGCGCAGAGCGTTCCGAAAAAGCTTCCGTCCGCAAGGAAGATCGGCATCGAGATGTAGGACTGGAAACCGTACATCGCCGGCGTATGATGGTTCGCGTAGCACGCATCCTGGGCGACGTGATCGATCACAACAGCCTCACGGGCCTGGTGTACCTCGTGACAGATCGTCGTTTCGACCTTGAGCTCGCCGCCGGCGCCAAGGCCGAGCCCGACCTGGTCGTTGGCCGCAAGACAGACCCAGCGATCCCCTGTGACGCGAGCCACGGCCGAGAATCCCAGCCCCGTGACTTGAGACACGACCGCGAGAATCGTCGGGACCGCCGCAATGGCATCGATGGCGTCGATATCGGCTCTGAAGTCGTGGTCCATAAAGCTCCATTGCGCACCAGCCGGGCGCGGTCAATGACTTAATCGCGCAGGCAAACTCAAAGTCGGTGTTCATCATTGAATGGCCAGGGAACAAGCCTGGTCTTCATCACTTGGGTCCACAGCAGATGGGAGCCCTGTGTTGAAAATACTACTTGTGGAAGACGAGCCGCTGATCCTTCTGGACGTCGAGCTCGGGTTGCAGCAGGCGGATCATACGGTGATCTCGGTCTGCAATGCGGACAGGGCAATCTCCATCTTGCGGGCACACGCCGTGGACCTCGTCCTGACCGACATCGATATGCCGGGTTCCATGGATGGACTCGCGCTGGCTGCCGCAGTGTGCGACGGCTGGCCGCCGGTGAAGATCGTGCTCATGTCGGGAAAGCGACGCCCAGCCGACGACGAATTCCCGCCACATGCCCGCTTCATGCCCAAGCCCTTCAGCCAATCCCAGCTCCTGCAAACCGTCGGCGTCTGGTAGAGACGGCCTGGCCGGCCTCCGTTGTTCCTGTTGACGACTGCGCTCAACGGCTGGCCGCCATGCTCTTGAAGCACTCGGAAGACTTGCACAAGATTGTTCCACGAAGGATGCTGCGGCGTACCAGCATCCAAGGGACCTCTGCCATGCCTGTCGACACCAAAGCCGCCACCGACCGCCTCATGCGCTTTCTCGCCGTCGAGGGCGTGACCGGACAGGAGGCGGCGATCGGGCGGGAGCTCACCGCCGCGCTGAAGGAGAGCGGCGTGCCGGCCAAGGCGATCCGGCTCGACGACGCCAACACGCGCATTCCCGTGCCGACCGAGACCGGCAACCTCATCGTCGACCTGCCCGGCCGCGGCGCGCTGCATAACCAGCCGCGCATCATGTTCATGACCCACATGGACACCGTGCCGCTGTGCGCCGGCGCCAAGCCGAAGAAGTCCGGCCGCAAGATCGTGAACGAAGCCAAGACCGCGCTCGGTGGCGACAACCGCTGCGGCTGTGGCGTGCTGGTGACGCTGGCGGCCGAGCTCGAAAAGCAGAAGCTCGATCATCCGCCGATCACGCTTTTGTTCTGTGTGCGCGAGGAGAGCGGGCTCTACGGCGCGCGCCACGTCAAGCTCGACGAACTCGGCTCGCCGGTGATGGCGTTCAACTATGACGGCGGCTCGGCCTCCAACGTCGTGATCGGCGCGGTCGGCGCCGACCGCTGGAGCGTCGAAATCTTCGGCCGCGCCTCGCATGCCGGCGTCGCGCCCGAGCGCGGCATCTCGTCGACCATGATCATGTCGCTCGCGCTTGCCGACGTGCAGGCCGGCGGCTGGTTCGGCAAGGTCGTGAAGGGCAAGGGCGCGAGCGCGCGGCAGGGCACCAGCAATGTCGGCCCCGTCACCGGCGGCGAAGGCCGCCCGGCGGGCGATGCCACCAACGTCGTCACCGATTACGTCCATGTGCGCGGCGAGAGCCGCAGCCATGACGGCAAGTTCTTCAAGGAGATCACCAAGGCCTACAAGGCCGCGTTCGAGAAGGCTGCCAGACGCGTGACCAACGCGCAAGGCAAGTCCGGCAAGGTCAAGTTCAAGGCCGAGACAGACTATTTTCCGTTCCGCATGAAGGACAGCCAGCCCGTCATCAAGCGCGCGGTCGAGGCGGTGGCTGCGGTCGGCGGCACGCCGAACGTCCGCACGGCGAATGGCGGACTCGACGCCAACTGGATGGTCCGCCACGGCATTCCAACCGTGACCTTCGGTGCCGGCCAGAACGAGGCGCACACGATCGACGAGTGGATCAATCTCGACGAATACGACCGCGCGTGTGCGCTTGCCGTGCAACTGGCGACGATGCGGTGAGATAAGCTGTAGGGTGGGTTAGCCGAAGGCGTAATCCACCTCTTTACTTGCCGCGGCGACAGAAGAGGTGGGTTACGCCCTGCAGATGCGCTTCGCACATCTACAGGACTAACCCCCACCCTACGAAAAAAAGAAAAACAGCGAGGAAACATGGCACGCATCGCGACAATCGAGTCCGGACTCTACCGGATCCCCCTCCCCGTCACGCTGTCGGACTCCACGCATGGCGAGATCGCGGCGTTCGAACTGATCACCTGCCGCGTACGCGACGCGGATGGTGCGGAAGGCGTCGGCTATACCTACACCGTGGGGCGCAATGGCGGCGCGACCGCTGATATCCTCAGGCGCGAGATTCCGCCGCTGGTCGAGGGGCGCGAGGCCGACGACACCGAGGCGATCTGGCATCACGTCTGGTGGGGTCTGCATTATGGCGGCCGCGGCGGGCCGGCCGTGCTGGCGCTCTCCGCGCTCGACATCGCGCTGTGGGACCTGAAGGCGCGGCGCGCCAGGCTGCCGCTGTTCCGCCTGCTCGGCGGCTTCGACGCCCGCGTTCCCTGTTATGCCGGCGGCATCGACCTCGATCTCTCGGTCGAGGCGCTGCTGGCGCAGACCGACGACAATCTCGCCAAGGGCTTTCGCGCCATCAAGATGAAGGTCGGTCGGCCCGATCTCAAATCCGACGTCGCGCGCGTCGCGGCCATGCGCCGGCATCTCGGCGACGGCTTTCCGCTGATGGCGGACGCCAACATGAAGTGGACCGTGGAGGAAGCCATCCGCGCCGCCCGCGCGTTCGTACCTTACGACCTCACCTGGCTGGAGGAGCCGATCATCCCGGACGACGTCGCGGGTCACACCCGCATCATGCAGGCCGGCGGCGTGCCGATCGCGGCCGGCGAAAACTTGCGCTCGTTGTGGGAGTTCAAGAATTACATCGCCAATGGCGCGGTGTCCTATCCCGAACCCGACGTCACCAATTGCGGCGGCGTCACCGCGTTCATGAAGATCGCGCGGCTCGCCGAAGCCTTCAACCTGCCGGTGACCAGCCACGGCGCGCACGACATCACCGTGCACCTGCTCGCGGCCTGCCCGAACCGGTCGTATCTGGAGGCCCATGGCTTCGGGCTGGACACATATATCGAGCATCCGCTGGTGCTCGAGGAGGGCAAGGCGCTGGCGCCGGGCCGCCCGGGCCACGGCATCGGCTTCGACTGGAAGGGGCTGGCGAAGCTTTCGCCGTAGGACTCCGTCATGCCCGGGCTTGTCCCGGGCATCCACGTTCTTCTTCATGCGGCAAACCAAGACGTGGATGGCCGGTCAAGCCCGGCCATGACAGCGTGGCTGCACGCGAGGCATTCCAAGGCGCCGGGTGCGGCGGCCATACAATCGGTTATGGTGACAGCAGCTGGCCCTCCTTGCGAAAGACCCCCGCCTTGACCCCCGAACTGCATCAGAAACTGACCCAATGGCGCCGGCACCTGCATGCCCATCCGGAACTGGGCCTCCACGAGAAGGCCACTGCCGCCTTCGTGCAGGACAGGCTCACCGAGCTCGGCATTCCCTTCGAGGCCGATATCGGCGGCCATGGTGTCGTTGCGACCTTGACACGCGGGCATGCGCAGGGCCGCGTCGGCCTGCGCGCCGACATGGATGCGCTGCCGATCACCGAGGATACCGGGCTTGGCTACGCCTCGAAAAATCCCGGCGTGATGCATGCCTGCGGACATGACGGGCACACCGCCTCGCTGCTCGGCGCGGCCGCGCTGCTGGCCGCCGACACCAGTTGGAGCGGCACCGTCGACTTCATCTTTCAGCCCGCCGAGGAAGGACTCGGCGGCGCGCGCGCGATGGTCGGCGCGGGCCTGTTCGAGCGCTTTCCGATGACGCGGGTGTTCGGCTTCCACAACTGGCCGGGGCTTCCTGCCGGCACCATCGCGGTGCATGACGGCGTCGTCATGGCCTCCGGCGGACGCGTCAGCATCGCCATCGAGGGCCACGCCGGACATGCCGGCATGCCGCATCTGACCCGCGATCCCGTGATGGCGGCGGGCCATCTGATCGTGGCGCTGCAATCGATCGTGGCGCGCGGCGTCGATCCGCTCGATACCGCCGTGCTCTCGCTCTGCACGCTGGAAGGCGGCAAGGCGCGCAACCAGATCGCAGGACGCGTCGAAATCGGCGGCACCCTGCGCTATCACCGCGACGCCGTGAAGGACATCATGGTGGCGCGGATCGAACAGATCTGCGCCGGCATCGCCACCAGCTTCGACGTCAAGGTCACGCCCGAGATTGTCATGGGCGTCGGCGTGGTGGTCAATACACCTGACGAAGCCGGCCTCGCGCGCCTCGCCGCCGAGAAGATGCAGGCCGAGGTGCGGCGCGATCTCGCGCCCAGCATGGCCGGCGAGGATTTCGCCTTCTATCTTCAAAAGCGCCCCGGCGCCTTCGTCTGGATCGGCAACGGCGGATTGCGCGACGGCGCCGAGCTGCACGGCCCGCGCTACGATTTCAACGACGCAATCCTGCCCGTTGCGTCCAGCTGGATGGCGGAAGTCGCCAGGACGGCGCTCAGCGCGAACTAGGTCAAGCCGGCTTGGCGGGATGGGCGGTTCGCGGGTGGCGATCGTGCAGCAGCCGCGCGAGGGCCTCGCGTTCCCCCGCATGGCCTTTCATCGCCGTCTCGAACAGCGCCTCCTGGATGTCCCGCGGCATATCGCCCCAGACGTCCATGGCGGCCTGGCCCAGCAATTCGGCAAAACGTGCGTCGGCCATGTCGCTACTCCCTGTTCGGCTTCGGGATAGGAACGACAGCCGCCCGCCGACGTTCCACTCCCTTCATTGCGAAACGGAGATGATTGATATGGGACTCTTCACCAAGGACATCAAATCGATGGACGACCTGCTGATCCACGGTCTGCAGGACATCTACTATGCGGAGCAGCAGATCCTGAAGGCGCTGCCGACGATGATCGACAAGGCCACCAACCGGGACCTCGTGGCCGGCCTCACCAACCATCTGGAGGAGACCAACAAGCAGGTCGAACGGCTCCAGAAGGCCTTCGCGAAGCTCGGCAAGGAGCCGAGCGGGACGCAGTGCCCGGCCATCGACGGCATCATCAAGGAGGCCAACGAGACCGCGAGCGAGATCGAGGACAAGGCCGTGCTGGACGCCGCCATCGTCGCCAACGCGCAGGCCGTCGAGCACTACGAGATGTGCCGCTACGGCACGCTGATCGCCTGGGCCGAAGAGCTCGGACACGACGAAATCGTGCGCTTCCTGACCACGAACCTGAATGAAGAGAAGGCCGCCAACACCAAGCTGAACACGGTGGCCTTGCGCAAGGGCGTCAACGCCAAGGCGTCGAACGCAGCTTAAACGGATGTCGTCGCCGGTGCGGCTCTGCAGGCTCGTGGAGCCGCACCAAGCGGAAATCAGACCTCGCGATCTAGCGGGAGGCTCGATCGATTTCCACGATTGCGGTTCCGCTGTTGCTATCCTGCACAACCGAGCCGAGACTCAGCAGCTTCGCCTCATCGAGCGCCGGATACCGTTCGCGCTCGAACTTTCCCACGATGACGTATCGCACATGGTAGCGTTGAAGAAATTGCCGTCGAAAGGCATCATCGCCGCCAGTGAAGAAGCGATCCACTTCATCGCCGCGGGACGCGACGCCCTTTTCAAGTCCCCGCCACAGCCATTCATGGACTTTCCAACCGATCACGGTAGGAATGCCCGTTGCCGTTGAGATGCGGGCTCCATAGGTGAAGCTGTCGGAGGCGGCTTCAAGAACGGACTCGCCCGGCTTCGGTGGATGATTGCGCAGATAGCGAACAGCTTGCGCGTCGCCGGGAGCGAGTTCGTCCAGAAACCTGTCACCGTTCAACGAGAGCGATCTTCCCGGCCGCGGCCGCAATTCCTGATCGTAACAAAACCAGCCGTATGAGATCGAGAACGCGAAGATGACGCATCCCAGCATCCCCCAGGCCAGGCGCACGGTGTCGGAGCGGCCGTATGCGAGGACCGCCGCAATCGCCACCGGCGCTGCAATACCCAGCATGACATAGGCCTGATAGGTCGTCTTGAACATCGTGTTGGCGCGCTGGTACTCGTCGCCGTAGATATCCTTCACGGCAACGAGTTCAGGTACCGCCAGCAGCATCAGCGACATCCCGAACAGCAGGCCGGCGAAGACGAGCGCGCGCCGCGCTTCGGGCGGAATGCCCCTGAAGGCGCCCTGCACCGCGAGAGCACCGGCACCTCCTACGAGATATTGCACGCCGTAGAGGGCAAGGAGTTGCCAAAAGGGTGAGGCATGGCGCGGCAGCGTCAGACCACGAGAGAAGGAGTGGAAGTCAATCCAGAACGGTGATGCCAGCAACATGGCAGAGATCGCGCATGCAAGGCCCACGATCGCACCAATCGCAATCGCTCTGGCACGACCGGTCCCCTCGGTCAGTTCCGCCACCGATACCGCAAGTCCGAGCACGGCCAGATAGATCGGCAGGTCCCAGGTGTTGCCCATGCCGGACCAGGCCAGCAGCAGACAGAACGCAACCAGGTAAGCACACCCCCGTCGAAAGCGGCCCGGCCCCTTCAGCGAGCGAGAGGGCGCAAGCCGGTGCATCAAGACACCTGCACCAAGCAGCAGCATCGACATCACGATCGGCAGATTCAGCACGTGCGCGTGGAGATCGCCGACATAGACGCTGTAGGCCGGAAACTCCGTGATCGTCTTGTCCAGGGTCGGCGGATCATAACCGATGAACCTGACGGAATTTGTGAAGCGGTAGGGCATGGTGGGCGGCGACATCCAGCCCAGCATTTGAAGCCGCGGCCGCATCCAGCCATAGATCAGCGAGTGAGAATTTCCACCAAAGACCAGCGCAGAGGCGCCTGCGAATGCGATGAAATGGATCTGCCCCCGACTTAGTCGCGGAAGATGCCGCGCCAGCCAGCGGATCAGCTCAAACGCTCCGATGCCGAGAGCCGCGAATATGTGGGCAAAAGCGATATTGTAACCGAACGCCGAGGGAATGTGGGCAAGCTTGATCAGCCCGGCAGAAACGGCGTGTCCGAAATAGTAATAGTTCAGAGTTGCACCTGCGAACCAGGGGTCCGGAGGAGGCAGCGTCGGGCTGAGCAGGAGAGAATTGACGAATGCCCAGTTCGTGAATTTCTCAAGCCCGAATATGTCGGGCCTGAGACTGCGGATCAGGAGGGTCGCCGCAAAGAACAGCAGATAGACGGACTCTCCGGCGACGATCTTTTTCCAGTGCAGAGTCGCGCGCGGAAGCTGCCCGCGCGGCCAGACCAGAGCCACGGCGACGAGGACGAGAGAAAGCAGCGAAGCGGCAAGAGCCGGCAGGCCCCAGCTCAGAACCCCGAAGGACGAGATCAGCCAGGCAATGTAGACAAGGAGCGGCCCTGCGACACACCGGGCAAAAGCCCATGCGCAGCCGGCCCCCGAGGAAACAAGCTCCGGCTGATCGGCCATACAAGGAGCGTGAGCACGCCGATCATCGCGTACCATTGCACGACCGGAACGAGGTCCAGCATGGAAACTATCCTGCTCCGCAATGTCGGGACCGGCTCAGCATTTTGCGGACGTCCCCATCAGAAAGCTCAATTCATTTCCACGATGCAGCAAGTCTGAATCGTGCAATGGCGGCAACTCCCTTGGAGCAGAATTTGAAGAGGCGAATCGGCTTCAGAGTAGAGGCCGAACCAAGCCGCGGGCGATGCACGACACGCCTTTGGACGACGTCGCCGCCGTTGTTAACCAGATAGATCGCAAGCAGAACTGCAGGTATCGGATTGGATGGATCTATCCACTGCTTCGCGACGATCCAATGCCGCATCCTCACAAGCTTGAACGGCGTTCCCGCGTCGACCGGAGACACGCGAAACAGGACGCTGACCAGGCCCTTCATCATCATCGACAGAACGGTGCGGTGCCAGCCATCGTACCGGGGCACACGAACTCCCAAGACTGCTTGCCTGCCCTCGAATTCGCGCCAGTGAGCGCTGAAATCGTTCAGCGCGACCTGGCAGTCGCTATCGAGCAGAAGAACAGACTCACCGCGCGCTGCGCCAAGCCCCGTATGAACCGCCGGCCCGTGCCCGGCATTCTCCTGGTGAATGTATCGGATCCTGGGGTCGGTCGCGGCTCGATCGGCCACGATCCTTGCGGTCGCATCCACGCTGCCGTCATCGACGACAATGATCTCCGCACTTGGAACGACCGGTACAACCTGCGCAACAACCTCGTCGAGTGCCGCCCCGATCGTCCTTTCCTCGTTATAAGCCGGCATTACGATGCTGAGTTTGACGCCTGAGCCGTCCATTCCAGATCATTCCCTAGCCTCGCCTGCAGCCCCTGTGCAGCGCGATCCCTTGGGCTCCGGCACGCTTGCGGTACTGCCCTCCGGCTTTTAGCATCGCACCCAGCAGAAACAACAGCGAACGTTTGTGGAGCATTGTGCCCAGAGCCATCATCCAACTCGGCGACCAACGGATCGCAATCGACGTCCCCGATCTTCTCTGGGAAGACATCAAGATCAGCTTCGGCAATCACCTTCAAGATGCATCGTCAGAGCCGCTCTCGAAGCAGGTCCTGGTGACGTCGGACAGGGACAATTTCTTCACGGTGGCGGATGCTCACGGCAGCTCTGAAGGTGTGCCCAGAGCGGACGTGACGAGCCTTGTCATGGACGCGGTCATAACCGCCCTCATCGAGGACGTTTCGAGTTCGATCGTACTACATGCGGGAGCCGTGGCGCTCCAGACCAACGCGGCCGTCATCGTTGGGCCGACAGGCGCTGGAAAATCGTCACTGGTCGCTTGGCTTGTCGATCGGGGCTTTCAGTACCTTACCGATGAGATCGTGCTCGCATCGGACGACACCGCGATATCGGGATTTTCCCGGGCGCTCGTGATGAAACCGGGTAGCTACGAGTTCGTAAGGCGGCTGCCCAACCTCGCCGGCGCCAAGGTCATCCCCGCGGGCAGCAATCACCTCGTTCGGCCCCCGAGCCCAGATCAGGCTCACGGGCTTCGGTGTGCACTGCTGCTGTTCGTCAAGTTCAGCGCTGGAAGCGACCTTGAGCTCAGGCTCGGGAGCCGCGCCGGGGTCGCGTCCGCCCTGGTCGAGGCGAACCTCAACGCGCGCAACTTTGCCGATGGCGGCTTTGTTTCACTCACCGCCTTAGCGAGGCGCATTCCCGGAATCTTCCTGACCTACGGACATTTCGATCAACTCGCCGATCGACTAGGTCCCCTGCTGCGGAAATCTCTCGAAAAGCAGTATGCGCCCGAAAGCTACGGAAAATTATTTGCTTCGCTGTGAGCGGCAGGAAACCTCAGGGCAGCGGTGGCAGAGGTTCGATCGTTCCACGCTTCAACAGGAATGAAATTGCTTCGGAAACGTCCGCAGCGATCTCGGCTCGTGCCTCCGGATAATGAACCGACAGCACATCGGTGATGTCCGCAGACGTGCGCGTTCCGTCGCAGAGCTTCCATATTACCGTCGCGGTTTCGTTCAGATGAATGACCTCATGCTGCGTCGTGCAATACAGCAGAGCCTCGCCATCAATTTCATCTGAAATGAAATCGTTGCGCTTCTGCCAAACGATGGCGGCACCTTGTCCCTTGTCGCCGGCGGGCATTTAGGCACTCCTCAACAAGGCGCGACATGCCCGGCGTCTCCACACGGCCGAGGACGACGAAGTGTCGCTGTAGGGTGAGGCACCTATCACGCGCTGCATCAGGGCGACCGCACGTCTCCTGCGCACCGGCACCGGAACTGCTCCTGCGAGTTCACGGCAACGCTCTTCCCTGAAAAGCCTGAATGCCATCTCAAGGCCGACTGCAAGAGCCAAATGCGCCCGAGAGCGCAGGAGAAGCGTTTCCAACGCGCCCTCGTCCCCACGTGGCAGGCGCCGCGCCGCCTGGCAAACATCGACGATCTGGCGCAAGTGCCGAAAGCCATCGATGGCTCCGTGAAGCGCAGCCGTGACCAGATAGCCAACGGCCGGCGGCACACTTGCAATATCTTCATAGGCCAGCGAGCATTTGCGTCTCATCCGGGGATCATGAACCAAGTTGGTATGCACCTCGACCATCACGCCTGTGTTGTTCCGGGATAACCACTTTCGTTCGCTTCCGTCGGACGACTCCTGCGCCAGCCAGAATCCGAGAGACTCGAGAATGGATGCGACCCGGCTGTTGGCGTCGATCGATATCAGCAGATCGATATCAGTAAACGTTCGCAGGAACGGGGCTGGGTAGAGCGCTCGCGCGAAGGTCGGGCCCTTTACCATGACTCCTGGCACGCCCTGCATGGAAGTTTCCAGCAGGTCCGCGTGAGCCCGGAGCACCAGTGAATGGGCCGCCGCCATATCTCTTCGTGTCTGCGCGTACCGACGAACTTCAGAAAACTGGTCGTCCGGGTGAGACTCCGCGAACTTGCGCAGTACAGCCGGCAGCACCCCGTGCGCGCAGGCTAGATCGATGAGATATCGCGAGGCCGAAAGTGACAGCTTTGGAGGGGGAGCTTGCCGGGACCGCTCGGGATCAGAACCATAAATCAGCCAAAGCGCCAGTGCGTCCCCCGACATTATGGATCGACCTCACGCCCTCAAACTACGGCGTCGGAGTTGGCGTTACCGTGGCAGTAGGCGTTGGTGTTCCCGTCGGCGTTCCGGTCGGAGTCGGGGTTCCTGTTGGCGTCCCGGTGGGGGTCGGGGTTCCTGTCGGCGTTCCCGTGGGAGTTGGCGTCCCTGTAGGCGTCGCGGTTCCCGTCGGGGTTGGCGTGCCCGTGCCGGTTGGGGTCGGCGTTGGCTTGGTATTCCCGGGCGGAGAAGCTTGAGCGTGAGCAGGGGAAGCAATCAACTCTATCGCTGGCTTGACCCATTTATCGGGCAATGAGATCGCAGCGGTGACGCCGGAAATCGTCGCGACTACCAATACCTTTCGACGGTCCCAATAGCCGTCCTTCTGCATTCCCATACTCAATTCTCAATATTCTCAATTTTCGGCTACGCCGCCAGGCGACAGAGCCTCATTTACCTGTACAAATTGACTGTGCGGAAACGGGATGTCAATGAAGACGGCCGAACCACTAAAACAGCATTGTGTGCCTACGTTCTCAAGAATGAGCGGGCCTTTGTCTACCGTCATTTTCTCAATTGTCGATGACAGTACTAGAACACAGGCCATCATCGCCTAAGAAATAAGCAATAAGTCTTCGAAATGTCAGTACTCCGCGAATGGCTTGTTGTCGGTGCCGGATTTACTGGAGCAACAGTCGCGCGGCGCCTGGCCGAGGATTTCGACGTCAAGGTTCTGCTGATCGACCAGCGACCTCATCTGGCGGGCAATGCCTACGACAGCCGGGAACCGACCGGAGAACTCGTTCACCGGTACGGCCCGCATATCTTTCATACCAACAGCCCTGCGGTCTTCGGCTTTCTCTCTCGCTTCACGAGTTGGCGCTCATATCAGCATAGAGTTGGAGCCATGATCGATGGAACGCTCGTACCCCTGCCGTTCGGGTTCGGAGCCATCGACACGCTTCTTCCGGAAAGAGCGGAGCGACTGAAGAACGCCTTGAGCGAAACGTACGGAATCGACGCGCGTGTCCCGATTGGTCGTCTTGCGACCTCATCGGATCGACAGCTTCAGGAATTGGCTGAGTTCATCCTGGAAAACGTATTCCGGAATTATTCACGGCGACAATGGGGACGCGAACTGGATGAGCTCGATGCCTCCGTTGCGGCTCGGGTGCCCGTCGCAATTTCATATGACGAGCGCTACTTCGCGGATAGCTTCCAGGGAATTCCGAGCGAGGGATACACGGAACTCTTCAGGCGAATGCTCGATCATCCCAACATCTCCGTCCAGCTGAGCACGAAGTACGAAACTTTAGCGCCGACGCAGAAAGCATTGCCGACGGTCCACACAGGGGCGATCGATGACTTCCACGACTTCGAATTTGGAATGCTGCCCTACCGGAGCATGGACTTTGAGTACGTCCATTTCGACAGGCCGTTCGCCCAACCTTTTCCGACGATCAATCTTCCTTCCAGCCCATCGCACATTCGAAGTACGGAATATGCATGGCTCACCGGTGAAGCGAATGGCAGCTCGGTGATCGTCCGGGAAAGTCCGAGACCTCACGAATGGGGGAAGACCGATCCGCACTACCCCATTCCAATGCGGTCGACGAAGGATATCGCGGACAAGTATTTCAATGCAGCCAGGCGGTTACGCGGAAAACTATGGTTTGCGGGCAGATTGGGTGACTACCAATATTACAACATGGACCAGGCCTGCGCCCGCGGACATGCTCTCGTCGATAAGGAATTGCGGCAGGTTCTGCCTCACGCGAGGACGCTGGACACCCGTCTCGAAATCTAGGTCGTGTTCGCACTGCAAAGCGGCGCATCCCAAAACCACGGTCAACTGCGCTAGATGATCCCGCCCTTCCGAAGCGCCGCGATCGCCGCTGGGTCATAGCCGAGCTCGGCCAGCACCAGATCGGTATGCTCGCCGAGCGTCGGCGGGCGGCTTGCGATTTCACCCGGCGTCTCCGACAGTCGGACCGCGGCGCGGGCGACCGGCGCGGGCTTCGGCAAGCCGGGATAATCGACGTCCTGCAGGAAGCCGGCGGCGCGGATGTGGGGATGATCCAGCGCCTGTTGCGGGCTCAGCACGGGCCCGGTCGGAATCATCGCCTTGCCCAGCGTGTCGACGGCCTCCTGCGTGGTGCGTTCGGCGCACCAGCGCGCCATGCGCTCGCTGATGACGGGGCCATTGTTGCCACGGCTGATGTCATCGGCAAAGCGCGGATCGTTCAGCCACTGCTCCTCCTCGCCCATCAGCTTCGCCCAGCGCTTGAACAGCGGATGCCCCGTGACCTGGCACAGCACCCAGCCGTCTTTGGTGCGGTAGATGTCGGCGGGTGCTGCGGTCTGGCCGAGATTCCCCGTCGGCACGCGGTTGACTTTGATGACGGCCTGCTCGATCAGCGTGGCATTGGTGAAGGACAGCGCGGTTGCGAGCAGCGCGCCCTCGACGACCTGCCCGCGGCCTGATTTTGCCCGCTCCATCAGCGCGGCGAGCGTGCCGAACGCGCAATGCAGCGCGGTGCCGAAATCGACCCAGTTCACCGCGGCCCGATACGGCGGGTCGCCGGCGCCGGTCATGTAGACCGAGCCCGACATGACTTGGCCGACCCCGTCGAAGCCGACGCGGTCGGACCATGGCCCCGGTCCGCCGAACGCGGTCGCCGTCGTCAGGATGATGTCCGGCTTGATCGCCTTCAGGGAATCGTAGTCGAGCCTCATCGCCTGCAGCGTCTGCGGAGGCAGGTTGGCGACGACGACATCGGCGGTCTTGATCAGCCGGCGCATCACCTCCTGCCCTTCCGGCTTCATCGGGTCGAGCGTGATGCACTTCTTGTTGCGGTTGACCTGAAGGAACAGCGCGCCTTCGCCGCCTTCGCCGACCGGCGCCACGAAGCGATCCTCGCTGCCGTCGCGCTTCTCCACGCGAATGACCTCGGCGCCGAATTCGGCCAGCATGGTCGCGCAATAGGGCCCGGCGATATAGCGCCCGAAATCGAGGACGCGCACGCCCTCCAGAACTCCTCCCATCGATCCCATCCCTTCCATGTTCCTGCCAGATTACAGGGACTGGCTGGCACGGCAAGCCGGCAACGGACATTGGCCTGCGCTCGAGATGTGATCGGCGGCCGGTTTCGGCCGGCGGACATTGTGCTGCTCGGCGATGGGAATGAACCCGCACGAGGGATGCGAGTTACCTGGACATTCCTGACAAGACCAGCACCCCAGCGACAAAATCACGGCCGCCCGCACCAGCGTGATTCCAGTCACGGCGAGCAGCGGACGCGTGCGGCATCCTGTCCACAGTTGCGAGGATGATCCCGCAGCGTCAAGACAGGTGAGATAACATGGCCCATCAGATCAACAACGACGGCGCGAACTTTGAACTCTCGATCGAACAGCTCGATGAAGTCGCCGGCGGCGGCTGGTTCAGCAGCGCCACGCACTGGCTCGGCAACCAACTCCACGACGCAGGCCAGGCCATCGGCAAATTCCTCTCGAGCACGCCGGTTGCCGTGATTGCCGGCATCTTCGTCGGCGGCGGCGCGATTGTCGTCGGTGGTCAGGCCGCGACGAAGCAGAACTGAGCCTGAAGCGCGAGGCAAGACGCCTGATTCAATTCACAACGACGAAACTCCCGGACCGCAGTCCGGGAGTTTTTTGCTGTCATCGCTGCCACCGGTCACCTCGGTATCATCGCCGGCGCATCTCACAGCATCTGTCGCCGCGCGAATTGCGAGAAGGTCCCTCCGGCGGCGCTCAGCTCCTCGAACGTCCCGGTCTCGACGATCTTGCCGTCGACCAGCACGATGATCCGGTCGGCGCGCTGCACGGTGCTGAGCCGGTGCGCGATCACGATCCGGGTGACGTTGAGGTTTTCCAGTGCATCGCTGACGATGGCCTGGGACCGATTGTCCAGCGAACTCGTCGCCTCGTCGAACAGCAAGACGCGCGGACGCCGCGCGATGGCGCGCGCGATCATGATGCGCTGCCGCTGTCCTCCGGAGAGCGTGCTGACACCTTCCGACACCTGGGTCAGCATGCCCATCGGCATCGCCTTGATGTCGTCTTCGATTCCAGCAAGGCGCGCAGCTTCCCAGGCCTGGTCGAGCGGCAGCCGGAGCCCGCCGCAGATGTTCTCGTAGATGGTTCCGTTCGCCAGCTTCGCGCTCTGCAGCACGACGCCAAGCTGGCGTCGCACGGCGCCGGCATCCAGCGTCCCGATCGATTTTCCGTCGTAGAACACCGCGCCCGATTCCGGGTGCTCGAACCCGAGGAGAAGCCGGAATAAGGACGATTTGCCGCTTCCGGACGGACCGACGATCGCGACGTATTCGCCCGGCGCAATCTTCAGTGTGACGTTGTCGAGCACCATGGGGCCGCTCGAAAGATACCGGAACGAGACGCGCGCAAGCTCGATCGATCCGGACAGCTCTCCCGGCGATGTCCGGTCGTCGGAAATTTCCGTGGGGCTGGCGATGAGAGGCCGCAGCCGGACCAGCGGCGGTATCGCGATGAGCGCCTCGCTCAAGCCGCCGGCCCAGGCGCCGATGGCGCCCATCGCCTGGCCGAAGGCGGAAAAGAACGCAAAGAAGGTGCCGATGTCCTTCAACAGATTGCTGTCGGAATAAGCCGCATAGGCGAAGATGATCAGCGTCGCGATGGTGGGAAACGCCGTTTCGAACGCACCGAGGCCGTTGCCCGCGACCTGCGACGACACGAAATACTGCTTCTGGGCCGCGAACTGCCTCGACCAGATTCCGAGCGCGCGCTGCGTCGCCCCCGATACCCGCAGCTTGCCGACGCCCGTGAGTAATTGAAGGACAAATCCGCTGACCTTGCCCTGCTGATTGAAGTGCTTCGTCTCGAAATGCAGCCGGATCAGGTTGGTGCTGACGATCGCAGCCGCCCTGACTGACGTCAGCGCAAGCGCGATCAGCGCCAGTCCGGGACTGTAATAGAGCATCAAGCCAAGGCTGAACACGCAGAACAGGCCGGCGATCATCCCGCGCAGCGCGTGGCCGGTCAGGGCACGGCGCGCTGCGTCGATGCCCATCGCGCGGTCGACCAGCTCGCCGGCCGTGAACTCCCGGAAGATGGCGGTCGGCAGCCTGAGCAGACGATCGATCATCGCGGCCTGCAATCGCCAGTCGATCGTCGCTTCCATCCGGAGCATGACGAGGCCTTGCATGACCTGCACACCGGCCACCGACAGCGCCGTCAGACCCAGCGCCAGCGCGCAGAACACCAGCTGGTCGAGCTCCGACCTCGGGATGATCGAGCTGATCAGCAGATTGGTGACGAAGGGCGTCACCAGTGACAGCAGCCCGATCACGGCGACCGCCAGCGCGATCCGCATGCCGCTGCCCCGCGCGTAGCGCAGCGCGAATTGAAGAAGGTCGGTGAACCCCAGGGATCGCGACGGCAGCGGCGGATAAAACATCGCAGCTTCCGGGGCGATCTGCATCGCCACGGAGCGATCGACCCGACGACGAACTTTCGTCAGCGGATCGATCATGACGTATCCACGGCCCGTCTCGTAGACCAGAGCGACGGGCTCGCGCTGCTCGCCAAGCCAGCCGACCAGCGGGCCGGCATCGGTTCGCCACCAATCCGACCGGAGCAACACCTGTCGCAGCCGCAGGCGGGCATCCTGCGCGATCTGGGCAAGGCCGGTAAAATCCTGCCGGGCGCCGTCGATCCGTCCGGAGATCGCAATCGGCGTGCGCATCGCGCTGCCGACGATCTGGCAGACGCCGGCCAGCCGGTCCGATCTGGATGCATCGTCCGTGTCGCGATCGAAGCGCCGCACGATGATGCCGGACAGGCGATCGAAGGCTTCGATCGATTGCGCGGCCGCGAGCGCGTTCCGGTTCGCCAGACGCTCGCTTTCGTCCAGCCGCTCACGGGCCAGCCTGCCCTGCACGCATGCAACGAAGCTCTGGTGAAACCGATCGATCGCCGGCCAGATCGCGCCGACGGCCGGTCCTGCGCTGGTGGCGATCGCGGCACACCCCTCCTCGCCCGCCTCGACCCACAGGCCGGACGTCAAAGGCAGCGGATGGCTTCCAGCCGCGTAAGCCGTCCCTGCTCCCATCAGCCTGAGCTGGCCGCGCTCCACGGTCAGCCAGAGCAGGCCCGCATCGGACCGCGGCCGCACGCGCCTGGCGGCAATGCCGCCTCCCCTTCCGCCACTTCGGCCAACTGCCACAGCGGCGCCGGTCCCGCAACGAAGCGCGCGAGCCGCTCGATCCAGCGCGTTGCCTGGGCCTCTGATGACAGCTCGGCTCTGCAACGTGCCGAGGCGCGCGAGCCGTCGGTTCCGACCGCAATGAAACTCAAGCCGCCGGCGGACCGCAAATCGGAAACGATGTCTCCGCTCTCGACCCGAAACAGATGATGTCTGCCGCCGTATCCTCCGTCGCCGACATCAACGGCAAAAATGTCGACATGGCCGGCGACAATCTCGAGCACCCAGCCATGGTGATCGAGCAGGATGGGACGGCGGCTATCCAGCGCCAGCGCGATCGGCAATTCCGCCGACGCGACTAGGCTCGCACCCGACACAATGCTTTCGACGTGACCCGTCATTCCTGCGACACCAGTCGCGCATACTCGCCGCCGAGCGCCAGCAGCGCCTCGTGCGTTCCGCGCTCGGCGACCTTGCCCTGACGCAACACGACGATCTCGTCGCAATCCCTGATCGTGCTCAGCCGATGCGCGATGATGATGCAGGTGCAGCCGGAGCGGCGCAGATTGTCGTCGATCGCCTTCTCCGTGACCGGATCGAGCGCGGCGGTCGCCTCGTCGAGAACCACGATGGAGGGACGGCCGACGAGAGCGCGGGCGATCTCGATGCGCTGACGCTGCCCGCCGCTGAAATTCGTTCCGCCCTCGTTGACATAGGATTCGTAATTGCCGGCCCTGATGGCGATCTCGTCCTGGATCTCGCCGTCCTTCAGCGCCCGGGTCAGGTCGACATCCGCAACGGTCCGGTCCCACAGCGTGAGATTGTCGCGCACCGTTCCCTCGAACAGGAAGATGTCCTGGTCCACATAGGCGATGGAGTTCGCCAGGATGTTTGGCGGGACATCCTGGAGCGGAGCACCGTCAATCAGGATTTCACCCGCCCACGGCTTGTTGAGGCCGCAGATCAGGCGGCCCAGCGTCGACTTTCCGCTGCCGGACGCGCCGACGAGCGCCACGCGCGATCCCGGACTGACCGCGATCGAGAGATCGGCGATCAGAGGCGGCTCGAGCAGCGAATAGCCGAACTGCACGTTCCGGAGCTCGATGCGTCCGGCGAGCTTGGCAGGGAAGCGCTGGCCCGATGCATCGTCCTTCGCCGTGTCGCCGAGCGGATAGTTGTAGACGTCTTCGAGGCGGTCGAGCGCCCCTCGGATCAATTGAAATCCGCCGGCCTGATTGACGAGCGTCGCCACCGGCTCGGAGAAGCTCGCCATCAGCGACTGGAAGGCGACGAGGCTGCCGAGCGTCAGCGATCCCTCGATGACCCGCAGACCCCCGAGGATCAGGATCGCCGTCATGGTCATTCCGGAGATCAATGTCGGGATCATATCGAGCATGATCGAGGACGAGGCCAGATCGCGCTCGGCATTCAGAACCTTGGCCTGGATGCCGGACCATTGTCCGAACGCCTCGTCTTCGAGACCGCTCGCCTTGATCGTCTCGATCGACCTGACTATGCTGACGACCGCTCCCAGCGACTTGCCGCGCTCCTGCGACAGTCCGCGGCTGAGATCCTCCCGGCGCCGGTGTGAGAGCCGCAGGGACAGGACGTTGAGCAGCGACAGGCCGATGCAGATCGCGGCCAGCCACACATCGTAGATCGCCATTGCGGCGGCAAAGAATACGACGGAGGTGAGATTGAGCACATTCGCGGCGATGCCCCCTGCCAGCAGCCGCGCGATCTGCTCGTTGGCGGCGACGCGCGTCGCGATGTCGCCGGCGTGACGCTGGGTGAAGAACTCCATCGGCAGTGCCATCACCCGCCAGAGAAACCGGCTGATCATCACCACCGAGAGCTTCGTCTGCAGCCTCAGCAGCAGCGATTGCTGCAGCAGCGTCAGAATCGTGCGGATCAAAGCGGTGATGGCCATGCCGACCAGCAGCGGCCGCAGCCACCCCGTCAGATGCTGGATCAGGATGTCGTCGATGAAGATCTTCGAGAAGCTCGCGGCGACGAGGCCGGGAATGACCATGACGAAGCTGAGCAGGACAAGCAGTCCGACCGCTGCCTTCGAGCCGCGCAGCTCGCGGACCAGCAGGCGCAGCCCGCCGGGCTTGCTGCCTTGCGGAACGAAGCCGGCGTCCGGCTCCATGGTGAGCACGACGCCGGTAAAACTCCTGTCGAGTTCGTCGATGCCGATCCGGCGGCGCCCGAAAGCGGGGTCGTTGATGTAGGCGTACTTTTCCTCGATCCCGTCGAGGACGACGAAATGGTTGAAGTTCCAGTGAATGATGCACGGCGTCGGCGCCGAGCGCAGTGTCGCGAGCTCCTGCCGGAATCCCTTGGCGGACAGGCCGAAGCGGCGCGCCGCCCTGACGACGTTGCTCGCCTTGCTGCCGTCGCGCGAGACGCCGCATTCGACGCGCAATTGTTCGAGCGGCACCCACCGGCCATGAAACGCCAGCACCATGGCGAGGCAGGCCGCGCCGCATTCCGCCGCTTCCATCTGCAGAATCGTCGGCGTCTTCTTGATTGCAGGGGTCGGTGAAGCCTGACTATCCATCGACCCCGGTCAGCTTCCTGAGGAGGGGGACGACGAGATCCAGCGGGCGCCGGTTTCGGGTGGTGATTTCGGCCTGGGCTAGGGTGCCGCTGGTCAGGTGAACCTGCGGCCCCCGTCCGACCGCCCATCGATATCCGCTCACCGTCGACGCATCGGGATTCAGCGACACGGCGACCGCGTAAGGCGCGCCGTCATGCGAGAACACCTTGACGAGCTGATCGTTGTGAAGGACGGCCGTCATACCCTGGGGGGTCACGGGAAATTCGGAGACGCTGGAGACGACCCCGATCATCGTGCCGAATTCCTCGCGCTTGACGGTGCTCGGCGCCACGCGCACCTGGAAGCCTGGCTTGACGCTCTTGCCCCGATCCGCGGGGATATAGACGACCGCCTCGAGCTTCGCGCCCTCGTCCTCGATCAGAACGACCGGCGTGCCGACGCCAAGGACCGAGCCGGTCGACGTCTTGATCTCCAGCACGCGCCCGGCAATCGGACTCAAGACCTGCGAATTACGTCCCAGGGTTCCCGCCAGCGCCTGCATTTCCCGGCGCGCATTGTTGGCCGCGAACTCGGCCTGCTGCAGTTCGCGCGCGCGCTGGGTTTCGAGGTCAGTCTTTTGCGCGTGAAGCTTGAGGATTTCGTTCTGCGAATCGGTCCGCCGCTGCTGGGCTTCGGTCAGTTCGAGGCGGCGGTCCTCCAGCGTCTTGCGCGTGGTCAGGCCCTTTGCCATCAGCTGCTCGAGGTTCTTCACGTCGATATCGAGCGACTGAACGCGCTGGCCCGTCGCCTCGATCACCTTGTTGAAGGCGGCCTCAAGCTTCTCGAAGTTGGAAGCCTTGACGGCAAGCTCGGCCGCGACCTTCGCGGCCATGTCATCGTGCTCGCGCTGACGCTCCCTATACGTTTCCGCGGCGTTGCCGTATTTTTGCTCGATCTCGGTTTGCGAGATCTGCGCGATCACCTGCCCGCGCTCGACATGGTCGCCGACCGACACGCCGAGCGACGCGAGCCGTCCTTCCGCGGCGGAGACCGCATCGACGACGCGGCCGCTGCCGACCAGGATTCCCTGCCCCGAGACGCGCGACGGGATCCGGCCGAAAATGCCCCAGACGATCGCCGCGATCAGCGAAGCCGTGACGACGGCGGCGAAGATCCAGTCGGCCGGCCTGGTGATCGCGACGAGATGGTCGAGCTCGTCGGGCGATGCCGCACGCTGCAACGCGCTGGCGCGAAAAATCTGTTCGGCAGCGATGGTCACAGTTCAATCCCCCGTCGCCGTCCGAGAATGCGATTGAGCGATCTGCCCTGCGGCGTTAAGCTCGCGACGAGACCGGATCGAACCTGTCGAGGCGAAAGAGATCGGACGCAGCTGATGAGACGGCAAACGGATCGCATCACACCTGTCGCAACGGCACGCGTGTTCGCCGCACGGTGCGCAGGGCGATGCCTTGGCGTTCTGCTCGCCACCAATGTGTGCGTGAACGCGTGCCTGGCCGGCGTTCTCAGCCAGGCCGATCTGAAGAAGGTCGAGGATCTCCGGCCGATGTTCGCGGGCCTGATGGGCGATCTCGTCCAGACCGCGAAGCGGCCCGACATCACCGCCGTCGATGCAGATTGCGTCAAGTCCACGATGCAGAACCTTGTCGAGATTTCGCAAGAGCTGTCCAGTTACGAGTATCTGATCACGATCGAGAAGGAGCTGACCAACGTCGGCGAGAACGATCCGACCCGCGATGTCGTGAGATTTGCCATCGATCAATCGACCAGCATCCTTGCAAGCCAGCGTAAGAAGATTGCGCAGCTTCCCGATCAATGTACGAGATCCGCGCTGGCGCTGGCCAAGTCCCAACAGGCGCTTCAAGTCGTGGACACCACAGCCGGGATTCTCGGTTCTATTCGCTCCCGGCTTTGAGCCGCCCGATCGCCGCGCGCGACGACGGAATGGAGACCGCCGATGGCGGTGACGGCTGACGGGCGTGTCGCATAGGGTCGGACCTTGCCGGATCGTGATCTGAAAGAAGTCATTCGATCGGATGATGCGCTGCGAATTATTGACGGGCCTGTCCGGCAAAATATTCCATGACCGGCCCGGTTGCGCGGTGATCGTCGTCACATTGGGCGACGCGCATCCTTCAATTGAACATCCCGGGCCGAAGGCCCGGGATACGCAGGTTGAACAGCTGTGGACCTGGCTGGCCGTCAAGACATTCTGTGCGGCACGGTCGGGCCCGGGCCCGGACCCGTTGGGGGATGCGTAATCACCTTGATGATGGCTTCCGCGACTTTCAACCCATCGTGCTTGAGCCAGTCCCAGGCTGAGGACGCTTCGTGCTTGATCCAGCCCCACAGGCCGCCACCCGCGACGGCATCGAGCTCTTCGAGGGACAGTTCGCAATTTGCAAAGTCGTTGTTCTTGGGAATGCTCATCGTGTGTCTCCCGCTGACGCTGCGAGTCCATCCCGCAACCGCGGACAGCATGTCGGCGCGCCGCCGAAGCTGCTGTGATCCCGGTCACCCGGTCGTCATCGGCGGTGTTTTTGTCGCTGCGATCCGAAGGATCTCACGGGGCTATTGTGGCGGCAGGGTCATTCGTCTGTCCGGTTGCCGAAAATATGTCCCACAGCGCGATGAATATGGCCGCGATGACAGGGCCGATGACGAAGCCGTTCAGACCGAACGCTTCGATCCCGCCGGGCCCGGTTGGCGGCCGGGACGGACAGAATGCCCCATGGGACGACTGGACGCGATGGATTGCGCTGGATCAACCCGCGGAGCACGCGCGATGCCACAAGCGAGGCACCGCTGCATTGGCGCTTCTGAGCGTGAAAACGTCCGAGCTGCCAACGACCGCTGCAGAACCCAGGGCGGCTATTTCGCTGAGGAGAACTTTGAATGTCTGCCCTGCCTGCGCCAGCACAAGAGGCCTCACCACGCCTTGTCCGGGCGCTGACACTGCCACACGCGGTTCTGTACGGGATGGGCGTCACCATCGGAGCCGGCATCTACGTTCTCGTCGGCATTGCTGCCGGACGCAGTGGCATGCACGCGCCTCTTGCCTTCGTTGGCGCAGCACTCGTCATGGCCTTTAGCGCGGCATCATTCGCGGAATTGGGTACGCGCATGCCGGTGAGCGCCAGCGAGGCGGCTTATGTACAGGCTGCATTCAAGCGCAACTGGCTCAGTTTGGCCGTCGGGCTTCTCGTGGTCGCGACCGCATCGGTATCGGCCGCCACGATCAGCGTTGGCAGTTCGGGTTATGTTGCGGTCTTTGTCTCTGCACCGGCGTCCTGGATCATTGCTGCGGTTGTCCTGGCGATGGGCGGCTTGGCGTGCCTCGCTACTGTCCAATCGGTCACTTTCGCGGGTGCCATGACGCTTGTCGAAGTCGGCGGCCTGGGGCTGATCATTGTTGCCGGCCTCGGCCACGGCACCGACGTTGTCGCCCGCCTTCCAGAGCTCTGGCCTTCGGTCGGTGATGCCGCAGCCTGGACCGGAATCGCCGGGACATCACTCATCGCGGTGTTTGCCTTCATCGGGTTCGAGCATGTCGTCAACGTTGCAGAGGAGCTGAAGGATCCCAGTCGGACCCTGCCCCGCGCGCTGTTCCTGACCCTGGGTCTGACCGCCCTCATCTACGCCATGGTCGTATGGATCGCCGTGACGGCAGTGCCTCCACAGGAACTCTCGCAGTCCTCAGCGCCCCTTGCTCTCGTCTTCGAACGTCTCACCGGCATGCCACTCATCACCATGAGTGCAATTGCCGTGGTGGCGACACTCAACGGCATCATTGTTCATATGATCATGATTGGCCGGGTGATCTACGGTCTTGCCGATCAGGGCAACCTGCCGAGGGTCCTCGCAAGACTGAACCCGGTCACGCACACGCCTCTTCTGGCGACCGCGATTGGCGTCGCGGCTATTTTATCGCTCGCGCTGGCGGTTCCTCTTGCTGGCCTTGCGGATCTGACGGCGCGCTTCACGCTCGTGGTCTTCGCCACCATCAATCTCGCGCTCATCAAGATCAAAAGCGGCAACGACGTGCCGCCGCCGGGTGCATTCATCTGCCCGCACTGGGTGCCGTTCGCGGGCCTGATCTCCAGTGTTATGCTTCTTGCGCTCGATCTCATCATTCGATGACGCCATCGAAGGGCCTGGTCCAGCCTGTCGCAGAGCCGTGCAGCCAGCCAGATCGGTTTTGCACGCAATTTCAGCGGGAGCAGAGCTCTTGGCTGGGGCGGGAGGGATCGAACCTCCGAATGGCGGAATCAAAATCCGCTGCCTTACCGCTTGGCTACGCCCCAACAGGCGACGAACGGAACGGGGCGGAAGAACCGGCACCCGCGGATTCCCTTCGGTCGCAGCCGGTCTATAGGGAGAGAAGCGGCATTTCAACCGCCTGAAGGGGCAAAATACCACAGCCCCCGGCCTGGCGTCCGCCATGCTCTATTATAGGCCGTGCAACAGGCTGTTCCGGACCGGCGCCGGACCGGCATCCCGCCCATTGAGACCTCCGCCGTTTCATGGGAATACGGCGCCAATATCCGTCCCCGGGAGTGAGTCATGACCTACCGCGCGCCGATCTCTGACATGCTGCTGTCGCTCAATCATGGTGCCGGCCTCAAGGCCGCCGTGGAGGCCGGCCATTACGGCGATTTCGACGCCGACATCGCGGCCGCCGTGCTGGAGGAAGCCGGCAAGTTCGCAACCGACGTGCTGGCACCGCTCAACAAGGTCGGCGACCAGCACGGCATCAAGCTCGATGCCGGCAAGGTCACGACCGCGCCGGGCTGGCCCGATGCCTACAAGCGCTGGACCGAGGGCGGCTGGAACGCCGTCTCCGGGCCGGAGGATTTCGGCGGCCAGGGCCTGCCGATCGCGATCAACGCCGCCTGCACCGAGATCTGGAGCGCCGCCAACGTCGCCTTCGGTCTCTGCCCGCTGCTGACGGCCTCGGCGATCGAGGCGCTCGATGCTCATGGCAGCGACGAACTGAAGAAGATTTATCTCGAAAAGCTCGTCTCCGGCGAATGGACCGGCACGATGCAGCTGACCGAGCCGCAGGCCGGCTCCGACGTCGGCGCGCTGCGCACCCGCGCCGACAAGCAGGCCGACGGCACCTATCGCATCAAGGGGACGAAGATCTTCATCACCTATGGCGAGCACGACATGACCGACAACATCGTGCATTTCGTGCTGGCGCGCCTGCCCGACGCGCCCGCCGGCACCAAGGGGATCTCGCTCTTTCTCGTGCCGAAGTTCATGGTCAAGGCCGACGGCTCGCTGGGGCAGCGCAACGACATCTTCGCCAGCGGCGTCGAGCACAAGCTCGGCATGCATGCCTCGCCGACCTGCACCATGACCATGGGCGACCATGGCGGCGCAATCGGCTTTTTGATCGGCGAAGAGAACCAGGGCATGCGCTGCATGTTCACGATGATGAACCAGGCCCGGCTCGGCGTCGGCCTCGAAGGCGTCGGCGTCGCCGATCGCGCCTATCAGCAGGCGCTGTCTTATGCACAGGAGCGCAAGCAGGGCCGTTCGATCGGCAAGAAGGGCGAGGGCTCGGACGCGATCTTCGTGCATCCCGACGTCAAGCGCATGCTGATGCGGATGCGGGCGCAGACCGCGGCCGCGCGCACCATCTGCTATGCCACCGCGGTTGCGCTCGACGTCTCGACCCGCGCCAAGGATCCGAAGGTCAGGGCTGATGCCGCCGCGCGCGCGGCACTGCTGACGCCAATGGCAAAGGGCTATTCCACCGATATCGGCAACGAGGTCGCCTATCTCGGCGTGCAGGTGCATGGCGGCATGGGCTTCATCGAGGAGACCGGCGCCGCGCAGCACTATCGCGATGCGCGCATCACCGCGATCTACGAGGGCACCAACGGCATCCAGGCGATCGACCTCGTCACACGCAAGCTGGCGGCCAATGGCGGCGCGGCCGTCTGGGCACTGCTCGACGAGCTCGCCGCAACAGTCAGCCAGGTCGAGGCGTCCAACGATCCCGCCTTCGGTACCACGGGGACAAAGCTGCGCGAGGCGGCTCGAGGCCCTGACGCGCACCAGCAAATGGCTGCTGGAGCGCATTGCGTCCGCGCCGAACGACGCGCTCGCCGGTGCGACGCCGTATCTGCAGCAGTTCGGCGCGACGCTCGGCGGCTGCATGCTGGCCTCCGAGGCGCTCGCGGCGAAGGCCGAGGGCATTGCGGACGCTGCGCGCTACGTCTCGCTCGCGCGCTTCTTCGCCGAGAACATCACGGTGCAGGCCGGCGCGCTGGAGCGTACCGTGACGGAGAGCGCGGAGTCGGTCGCGGCCGCGGATGCGGTGTTGCTGGGATAGGCTGCTTACCACCAGCGCGGTTCGTAGCCCGGATGGAGCGAAGCGTAATCCGGGCTACAGCCGCTACAACGCCGCGAGCTTCGCCCTTGCCCCCGGCCGCCACAGCACGATCCCCGCAGCCACGAGATCGAGCACTACGCACATCGCGAACGCCGTCGTGTAGTTGCCGGTGAAGCTCCGCGCGAGGCCGACGATGCCGGGGCCGAAGGCGCTGACGATGCCGCTGATCGAGGTGCCCAATCCCATCGCCGCGGCGAAGGCGGCAGAACCGATCTCGCGCTGGATGATCAAGGGCGGGAACGTGATCATGTTGCCGATCGAGAAGCCGTAGACCGCACAGCACGCCAGCAGCACCGCAGGACTCGTGCTTTGCAGCAGCACGAACAGCGCCGCCGCCTGGCTCGTCATCGACGCTGCGCAGGCAAGCCGCGGATCGAGCCGGTCGACGAACAGGCCGAGCGACAGGCGGCCGACCACTGCCATCGCCGCCATGATGGTGACGGCAAGACCGGCGCTGGCACGGCCGATCAGCGGCTCCAGAAACGTCACCTGGTGGATGATGAATCCCATCTGCGCCAGCAACGCGATCGCGATGGGGAGCACCATGGTCCAGAACGCGGCGCTGGCGAGCAGCGTCTTGCGGGAATGAGCCGGTGCGGCCGCGGCCCCACCGGTGCGCCCGCCCGTTATCCGCACGCTCTCGGCCGGCCAACCGATGAAGCCAACCACCACCGGCAGCACCAGCACCACCATCACGATCGTAGCCACCAGCATGGCCGAGCGAAAGCCGATGCTGCCGGTCAGCGACAGCAGCAGCGGAACAAGGACGATGCCGCCGCAGGTCGCGCCGTTGAAGGCGAGGCTCAGCGCGAGCCCGCGGCGCCGTTCGAACCAGGAGTTCAGCACGGTCGCGATCACCACGGTCCCCATGCCGGTCCAGCCGACTGACATCAGCGCATAGGCCAGATAGAGTTGCCAGGACGTCTGCATCAGCGCCAGCAGCACGGTCGAAGCGGCGAGCGCGGCCAGGCCGCACAGGATCAGCGACCGCAGCCCGATGCGGGCCAGCAGATCGTCGGTGAAGATGACGAGGACGGCGGTGAGCAGAAACGAGAAGGTGCTGGCCGCGGAGACCAGCGTGCCCGGCCAGCCGTGGGCGCGCTGAAGCTCGGCGAGATAGACCCCCTGCCCGTAGAGGCCGAAGCCGAACATGAAGAAGGCCATCAGGAAGCAGGCCAGCACGACCCGCCAGCCGCGGTAGTGCAGCGAGGATTCGTCAACGCCCGTTGCGGCAATCATCAATCGAGCAATCGGCCAAAGGGAACGGCATGGGGCAATCGTGCCTCACAACCACTGGTTTTTCAAATGAAACATTGTAGCCAATTGTTGCAGCGCGCAATTGCATGTGGAAATGGTGCGGCCGGCGGGATCCGAAGCCGTACGGTTCGCAGGCGTCATGCGCCGGGGGCCCTCCTCGAAAAGGTCGCGTGGGCGGATTGGCACGTCTGCAAGATCATGTAGGCTGACGCTTACGGGACTCGCCAAATGCAAGCATCGCGGCGACCGCAGGGGGCTACATGCCGAACGGCAACATCATCGTCACCGAGGAGCGCGGAACGCGCGTCATCACCCTGCGCCGCCCGGGCAAGAAGAACGCCATCACGCAGGACATGTATCGCGAGATGAGCCGCGCGATCGACACCGCGCAGAACAATCCCGACATCCGCTGCATGATCGTTACCGGCGGCTCCGGAGTGTTCACCGCCGGCGACGACATCGATGATTTTCTCAAGGCCGACGCCTCGCGCCCGGATACCCTGTCGGACGGCGCGAAATTCCTCTATTCGCTGGCCCTCAACGTCAAGCCGATCATTGCCGCCGTGGACGGCGCGTCGATCGGCATGGGTACAGTGATGCTGTTCCACTGCGACTACGTGCTCGCCTCGAACGCTGCGACCTTCTCCGCGCCCTATATCCCTCTCGGGCTCGTGCCGGTCGGCGCCGCCAGCCTCCTGATGCCGAACACGATGGGATATCAGCGCGCCTTTGCGATGCTGGTGATGGGGCGGACCTTCACCGCGGCGGAGGCGCATCATGCCGGCTTCGTCAACACCGTGGTCTCGCCGGGACATACCGAAGTCGAGGCGCGCAAGGTGGCGCGCGAGATCTGCCGGCTGCCCGCCGAGGCGGTCGCGACCTCGCGCAAATTGCTGCGCGCCGCGCCCGAAGAGCTCACCCGCCGCATCGATCAGGAAGCCCATCTGTTCGGCGAGCGGCTGAAATCGGATGACGCGATGGCCGCGTTCAATACTTTCGTGAATAGGAAGAAAAGATAAATTGCGGCCGGTTCGGCCAATGGCTGTCATTCCGGGGCGCGACGAAGTCGCGAACACGGAATCCATTCATCCACCAACTCTGCCGCACGATGGATTCCGGGCTCGCGCTGCGCGCGCCCCGGAATGACGGAGGCAGCGAGAACTTTCGTGAAATCTTCGCGCGGAACGACTAATCTTGGTTCCATGCAACATTTTCTGCGCCCAGCCGTCTTCGCACTCGCGCTGACCTCCGCCCTCCCCGCCTCGGCCCAGACCGCCTTGCCGGTGCAGCTGCGCGATGCTCGCGATCAACGATTTCCACGGCAATCTGCGGCCGCCGCCGGGCGGCATCCGCATCAATGATCCCGAGGACAAGGCAGGGAAGGTGATGGTGGCCGCCGGCGGCGCCGAGTACATGGCGACGCTGGTGAAACAGCTTCGCGAGGGGCACAAGAACACGATCTTCGTCGCCGCCGGCGATCTGATCGGCGCGAGCCCGTTCCTGTCGGCGATGTTTCACGACGAGCCGTCGATCGAGTCGCTGTCGATGATGGGGCTTGCGATCACCTCGGTCGGCAATCACGAATTCGACGAAGGCAAGACAGAGCTGTTGCGGATGCAGAACGGCGGCTGCCATCCCGTCGACGGCTGCCAGGGACCGCGTCCGTTTACGGGCGCCAAATTCCACTATCTCGCCGCCTCCACCGTGGAAACCGCGACCGGCAAGAGCGTGCTGCCGCCGTATGAGATCAGGGAGTTCGAGGGCATCCCCGTCGCCTTCATCGGACTGACCTTGAAGGAGACCGCGGGCATCGTCTCGCCATCCGGCATCGCCGGGCTCGAATTCCGCGACGAAGCCGAGACGGTGAACGCACTCGTGCCGCAGTTGAAGGCGCGCGGCGTCGAGGCAATCGTGGTGCTGATCCACCAGGGCGGCGAGCCCTCGGGCGACTACAATGAATGCCCTGCTATCACAGGCCCGATCGTCGATATCGTCAAGAAATTCGACCGCGCCGTCGACGTCGTCGTCAGCGGCCATACCCACCGCGCCTATATCTGCAATATCGACGGGCGGCTGGTCACCAGCGGCGACAAATACGGCACGCTGGTCACCGCGATCGACCTCACGCTCGATCCGGCAACGCGAGACATCGTCAAAGCCAAGGCCGAGAACGTCATCGTCGCCAATGCCTCGCTGGCCAAGGATCCCGAGCAGACTGCATTGATTGACGCCTATGACAGGCTCTCGGCGCCCATTGCCAACCGCCCGGCGGGATCGGTAACGCAGACGCTGTCGCGCGTTCCGAACGAGGCCGGCGAGAGCGCGCTCGGCGACGTTATCGCCGACGCGCAACTCGCCGCGACCAAAGCGGCTCAGGATGGCAGCGCTGTCATCGCGCTCACCAATCCCGGCGGCATCCGCACCGACATCGTCCCGAAGGAGAACGGCGCGGTGTCGTTCGGCGAGTTGTTCGCGAGCCAGCCGTTCCGCAACCGCCTCGTCACCATGACGCTGACCGGTAGCCAGCTCAAGGACATGCTGGAGCAGCAATGGCTCGATCCGAAGCGCCCGCGAATCCTCCAGGTCTCGAACGGATTCAGCTATACCTGGGACGCAACAAAGCCATTCGGCGAGCGCGTCATGATTGAAAAGATGACGCTGAACGGCCGGCCAATCGAGCCTGGAGGCGGCTACCGCGTCACCCTCAACGATTACCTCGCCGTCGGCGGCGACGGCTTCACGGTCGCCAAACAGGGGACGGCGGCGCAATATGGCAGCTACGATGCGGATGCCCTGTTCGCGTTCTTTCGGGCGCACGGGCCGATCGGACCGCTGCCGCTCAGCCGCATCCTGCGCGTGAATTGATCCGGATCAAACGGACCGGAACGGGACCACCCTTTGCCATTTTCGGCCAAGCGCCTAGATTGGTTTTGCATTGCGTTTTGGCGCCGGATGCGCCAAGCGACGTCGAGAGCCCGTATCCCGTGAGGCCGACCTGATGAGCACGCTTCTCCTCTCCCACAAGGCCTGCCTCGACCACGACACGCCCCCGGGTCATCCTGAAAGGCCCGACCGCCTGCGCGCGGTGGAGGAAGCGCTGTCCCACGAGCGCTTCCAGTTCCTGGTACGCGACCAGGCACCGGAAGGCGATCTCGACCTCGTCACGCTCTGCCACAACGAGCATTACGTGACCGAGCTGCGCCACATGGCGCCGACCAGCGGCCTGATCTATATCGACGGCGACACCTCGATGTCGCCAGGCACGTGGGAAGCGGTGATGCGCGGCGTCGGCGGCGCGGTGGCCGCAACCGAAGCCGTGATGAATGGCGAGCACCGCAACGCCTTCGTCGCCGTGCGCCCGCCCGGACATCATGCCGAGATCGGCAAGCCGATGGGCTTCTGCTTCTTCGACAATGTCGCGATCGCCGCGCGCCACGCCCAGCGCAAATACGGCATCACGCGCGCCGCCATCGTCGATTTCGACGTGCATCACGGCAACGGCACGCAGGACATCTTCTGGTCGGACCCGACCGTGATGTATTGCTCGACGCACCAGATGCCGCTGTTTCCGGGCACCGGCGCAAAGGGCGAGCGCGGCGACCACGACACCATCGTCAACGCGCCGCTCGCCTCCGAGGACGGCGGCCCCGAATTCCGCTCCGCGTTCGAGAATTTGATCCTGCCGCAACTGACGAAGTTCAGCCCCGAGCTGATCATCATCTCCGCCGGCTTCGACGCGCATTTCCGCGATCCGCTGGCCTCGCTGAACCTGCGTGCCGAGGATTACACCTGGGTCACGCGCAAGCTGATGGACCTCGCCGACAAGACCGCGGGGGGCCGCATTGTTTCGGTGCTCGAGGGCGGCTATGACCTGCAGGGACTGAAAGAATCTGTTACGGCGCATGTCGGCGCCCTGATGGGCGCTTGACGCACACGCCACATTAAGCCCGCAAAACTCGGCTTCTCTTCAGGTGAAGCGAATCGGGCAATCGGAAACGGATATGGCCGAAAATACCCAAGTCGACGTCTCCAGGCTGACCTTCGAGCGCGCGATCGAGGAGCTCGAAACGATCGTGAAGCGGCTCGAGGACGGCAAGGTGCCGCTCGAGGAATCCGTGACGATCTACGAGCGCGGCGAAGCGTTGAAGCGCCGCTGCGAGGAATTGCTGCGCCAGGCCGAGGCGCGCGTCGACAAGATCACCACCGATGCCAGCGGCCAAGCCACCGGCACCGCGCCGCTCGACGTGCAGTAAGGACCTCAACCGAGCCGCCCATTTGGAGCGGTGGCCGCCAGCTTTTTTCATGATTGCACGGGTTCCGCCGGCAGGAACGCCGTGGAGCTCAGGTCTTACGTGGTCACGATTGGTGCCGCCAAGGCATTCCAGCTCTCTGAATCCGTCCAAAAGAGCCTCGGTCTCGCCCAAAAACCTGCCACGGAACCGGGCAGAGCCGGAACCTCCCGCAAGTCGCCCCAGTTAACCAATCTGGCCCACGGGTTGCACGTGCATACCCGCAGTCAGCCCGGTGGGTTGGCTTTGGCCCAAGCTTTGGTGTAAAGCTGCGCGCAGTGTGGCTTTTTGTTAGCCTTGCGTGGGCACCAATTACCGACGACAAGCGCTTCAAACTGCTGATGAAATTGGCTGGGACGGACGAAGCCGATCTAAGTGACAGGGATCACAGAGACTGAACCGGAGCGCACTTAAGCTCACCTAAGCTTGAAGACGGGGCTTGGCCCCATGCAGGTGGCTCCGACGGTTTTAGGACTCGCGCTGCGCCGATATTGTGCAAACCCATCGCGCACCGGAATGACCTTCCGGCGCTGACAAATTGGAAATCGCCGTGAACGCATACAGCAAGACGCCGCTTCTCGACACCATCCGGACGCCGGACGACCTGCGCAAGCTCAAGATCGAGCAGGTTCGCCAGGTTGCCGACGAGCTGCGGCAGGAGACCATCGATGCCGTTTCGGTGACCGGCGGTCACTTCGGCGCTGGTCTCGGCGTGGTCGAGCTCACCACCGCGATCCATTATGTCTTCGACACGCCGCGCGACCGGCTGATCTGGGACGTCGGCCACCAGGCCTATCCGCACAAGATCCTCACCGGCCGGCGCGACCGCATCCGCACCTTGCGCACCGGCGGCGGTCTTTCCGGCTTCACCAAGCGCAGCGAGAGCGATTACGATCCGTTCGGCGCGGCACATTCCTCGACCTCGATCTCGGCCGGCCTCGGCATGGCCGTCGCGCGAGACCTCTCCGGCGGCAACAACAACGTTATCGCCGTGATCGGTGACGGCTCGATGTCGGCGGGCATGGCCTATGAAGCCATGAACAATGCGGGCGCGATGAACTCCCGCCTGATCGTCATCCTCAACGACAACGACATGTCGATTGCGCCGCCGGTGGGTGCGATGAGCGCCTATCTGTCGCGCCTCTACTCGGGCAAGACCTATCGCACGCTGCGCGAGGCGGCCAAGCAGATCAACCAGCGCCTGCCCAAGGTCATCGCCAGCCGCGCCAATCGCGTCGAGGAATATTCCCGCGGCTTCATGATGGACGGCGGCACGCTGTTCGAAGAACTCGGCTTCTATTATGTCGGCCCGATCGACGGCCACAACCTCGACCATCTGCTGCCCGTGCTGAAGAACGTGCGCGACATGGAGACCGGCCCGATCCTGGTCCATGTCGTGACCCAGAAGGGCAAGGGCTACGGCCCGGCGGAAGCCTCCGCCGACAAGTACCATGCCGTCGTCAAGTTCGACGTCGCCACCGGCACCCAGGCGAAGGCCAAGCCGAACGCGCCGGCCTACCAGAACGTGTTCGGCCAGAGCCTCGTCAAGGAAGCGGAGAAGGACGACAAGATCGTCGCCATCACCGCGGCGATGCCGTCGGGCACCGGCGTCGACATCTTCAACAAGGCGTTCCCGGACCGCACCTTCGACGTCGGCATCGCCGAACAGCACGCGGTGACGTTCGCCGCCGGTCTCGCGACCGAAGGCTACAAGCCGTTCTGCGCGATCTATTCGACCTTCCTGCAGCGCGGCTACGACCAGATCGTGCATGACGTCGCGATCCAGTGCCTGCCCGTGCGCTTCGCCATCGACCGCGCCGGCCTCGTCGGCGCCGACGGTGCGACGCATGCCGGCTCGTTCGACAACGCCTATCTCGGCTGCCTGCCGAACATGGTGATCATGGCCGCGGCCGACGAAGCCGAGCTCGTGCACATGGTGGCGACCCAGGTTGCGATCAACGACCGTCCGAGCTCTCTGCGCTATCCGCGCGGCGAAGGCCGCGGCATCGAGATGCCCGACGTCGGCGTTCCCCTGGAGATCGGCAAGGGCCGCATCATCCGCCAGGGCAACAAGATCGCCCTGCTCTCCTTCGGGACGCGTCTGGCCGAATGCGAGAAGGCGGCCGACGAGCTCGCCGCTCATGGGCTCTCCACCACGATCGCCGATGCGCGCTTCATGAAGCCGCTCGACACCGAACTGGTGCTCAAGCTGGCTCGCGACCATGACGTCCTGATCACGATCGAGGAAGGCTCGATCGGCGGTTTCGGCTCGCATGTCGCGCAGTACCTGACCGATCAGGGCGCGCTCGACACCGGCATGGTGCGCTTCCGCTCCATGGTGCTGCCCGACGTGTTCCAGGACCACGACACTCCCGCCGCGATGTACGGCCGCGCCGGCCTCGACGCCAAGGGCATCGTCGCCAAGGTGTTCGAAGCGCTCGGCAAGGACGTCAAGGCCGAGACGGTCAAGCTGGCTTGAGGCCGATTCCTCGACCTCTCCCGCTCGCGGGAGAGGTCGGATCGCCCTTGCGATCCGGCTGAGGGTTCTCTCCTCTGGGAGAGTATCTCGATGCGGAGACACCCTCTCCCCAGCCCTCCCCCGCAGGCGGGGGAGGGAGCAGAGCATATGCCGCGGCTCGCACCTCGATCCAAATTTTCTCGGTTCTCTTCTCATGAAAATCTATCTGGCAGGCCCCGACGTGTTCCTGCCGGATGCGGTCGAGATCGGCCGGCGCAAGGTCGATATCTGCGTGGCTCACGGCCTCACCGGCCTCTATCCGCTCGACAACATCGTCGACCTTGCCGCCCCCGACGCCTCGCGGCAGATCTTTTGCGGCAATGAGGCAATGATGGACCAGGCCGACGCCATCATCGCCAACCTCACCCCGTTCCGCGGCGCCGGCGCCGATCCCGGCACCGTCTACGAACTCGGCTACATGGCCGGCCGCCGCAAGTTCTGCCTCGCCTATTCCAACGACGGCGCCGTCTATGCCGACCGCGTCGGCCGATTCCTGACCGTCACCTCCGAGGACGGGCGGCTGGTCGATCCGCACGGGCTGACGGTCGAGGATTTCGGCCACTCCGACAATCTCATGATGATTCATGCGCTGGAGCTGCACGGCTGCCCGCTGGTGACGCCGGCGGAAATGCCTGTCGACGTCTGGCACGATCTTGCTGCATTCGAGGCTTGCGTCGGGATGGCCGCCGCGCGATTGATCGCATCCTGAGCACTCGTTCTCTGTCGGAGACCCGATGTCCCCTGCCCGCAAACGTGCGGATGTCTTGCTGGTCGAGCGTGGCTTGTTCGAGAGCCGGGCGCGGGCGCGCGCGGCTATCGAGGCCGGCCTCGTCACCGCAAACGACAAGCAGGTCGGAAAGCCGTCGGAGACGATCGCGGAGGACGCGGTGATCAAGGCGGAGCCAGCGCACCCCTATGTCTCGCGCGGCGGCGTCAAGCTCGCCGGCGCGCTGGAGCGCTATCCGATCGAGATCGAGGACCATGTCTGCCTCGACGTCGGCGCTTCCACCGGCGGTTTCACCGAGGTGCTGCTGGCGAACGGCGCCAGCCTGGTATTCGCCATCGATGTCGGCACCAGCCAGTTGCATCCCTCACTGCGGGGGCACCCCAAGATCGTGTCGATGGAGGAGACCGACATCCGCAGCTATGACGGCAAGCGGCTGCCGGCACGGCCCGATGTCGTCGTCATCGACGTCAGCTTCATCTCGCTGAAGTCAGTGCTGCCGGTAGCGCTGTCGCTGGCGGCCGCGCCGATGAGCCTGCTGGCGCTGATCAAGCCGCAATTCGAGGCCGACCGGAAACACAACAAGAAGGGCATCATCCGCGACGCCGCCGTGCACCAGGAGATCTGCGACGACATCGCGGCCTTTGCCGCTTCGCTCGGCTGCTCCGACATCGAGGTGTTTCCCTCCCCGATCACGGGCGGCGACGGCAACATCGAATTCTTCCTGGGCGCCCGCCGTGGTTGAGCGCCTGACCATCGATCACGTCGGCCACCGCGGCGATGGCGTCAGCCTCACCGGCCGCGACGCGGTCTACGTGCCCTATACGCTCGGCGGCGAGACCGTCGAGGTCGATCATGTCCCCGGCAACCACCCCGACCGCCGCAAGTTGCTGGCGGTCGATATCGCGAGCCCCGAGCGCATCGCACCGTTCTGTCCGCATTTCGGCATCTGCGGCGGCTGCGCGATCCAGCACTGGGCGGCCGCGCCATATCGCGCCTGGAAGCGCGGCATCGTGGTCGAGACGCTGGCGCAGGCCGGTGTCGATTGCGAGGTGGCGCCGCTGGTCGATGCCCATGGTGCGGGCCGCAGGCGCGTCACGCTGCACGGGCGGTTCGGCACGCATAGCGTCCTCAAGGTCGGCTTCTCCGCGACGAGCTCGCACGACGTCATTCCGATCGACCGCTGCCCCATTCTCGATCCGGCGCTCAACGGCGCGCTCGAGGCCGCCTGGGCACTTGCCGAACCGCTGACGTCCAGAATGCCGGTGACGAAACCGCTGGACATCCAGGTCACCGCCACCGCCAACGGCCTCGATGTCGATGTGCGCGGCTCTGGCCCGCTGCCGACACCGCTGGTCACGGCGCTGTCGCGCGTCGCCGAACAACATCGGCTGGCGCGGCTGACGCGGCACGGCGAGCTGGTGCTGCAACGCCTGCCGCCGACGGTCAGGATGGGCCGCGCCGAGGTCACGCTGCCGCCGGGCTCGTTCCTGCAGGCGACGGTCGCGGGCGAAGAGACGCTGGCCGCGCTCGTCGCAGAACGCGTGGGCAAGGCAAAGGAAGTTCTCGACCTCTTCTGCGGCGTCGGGCCGTTTGCGCTAAGGCTCGCCGAGAAGGCCCGCGTCACCGCCTATGACAACGACGCCGGCGCGGTCGACGCGCTCGCGAAAGCCGCGCGCACGCCTGGCCTGAAGCCGATCAAGGCCGAGCCGCGCGACCTGTTCCGCCGCCCGCTGGTGCCGCCGGAGCTGCGCGACGTCGACGCCGTGGTGTTCGATCCGCCGCGCCAGGGCGCACAGGCGCAGGCACTGAAACTTGCCGCGAGCAAGGTGCCCGTCGTGATCGCAGTGTCCTGCAATGTCGCGACGTTTTCCCGCGACGCACGGCTGCTGATCGATGGCGGCTACAGGATCGAGACCGTGGTGCCGGTCGACCAGTTCCGCCACACGCCGCATGTGGAGCTGGTGACGAAGTTCACGCGGTAGACCTGCAGCGCACCGTCACCAACCTTGATTCCGGTCAATCGCCGCGACGCCCGTCGGCGCTACAAGCGTCATGTGCAATGTGGAGTGGACGTCTGTGGTTGACCGGCGGCAGTTCATCACGTCGGCGCTCGGATTGTCCGCGACCGCTTTCAGCGGTCTGCCTGCCCCGGCTGCGACGATGACCTATGACGAGGCGGTGAACACGTCACGGGCCCCGCTACAGGCCGCGCCGAGGGATCGCGAGTTGGTGCGCTTTGCGACGCTGGCGGCCAACAGCCACAACACCCAGCCGTGGATCTTCACCGCCCGCGGCAACGAAATCGCGATTGCACCGGACTTCGCGCGGCGCTGTCCGGCCGTCGATCCGGACGATCATCACCTCTTCGTCAGCCTCGGCTGCGCCGCCGAAAATCTCATTCTCGCTGCGTCGATACTGGGCTGGCGTGCCCATCCCACAATCGACGGCGACCGGATCGTGATCGCACTCGAGGGGGCCCCGCCGGCAATATCGGCGCTGGCCGACGCGATCCCCATCAGGCAAAGCACCCGCGCGGCTTTCGACGGCAGGACAGTTGCACCCGACATCTTGCGCCAGCTCGATAACGCCTGCCGCGAACCTGACGTCACGGCGATCCTGATGACCGAACGTAGCGCGATCGCCAACGTCACCAACTATGTGCTCGAGGGAAATTCAGCGCAAATGCGCGACAAGACCTTCATGCGCGAGCTCGTGAGCTGGCTTCGTTTCAACGAGACCGATGCGCTCGCGACCATGGACGGGCTGTTCTCGGGTGCCTCGGGGAATCCGACCCTGCCCGCATGGCTCGCGCGCCCGCTCCTGAAATTCGTCCTCACCGAAAGCGGAGAAAACAAAAAGTACCGCGAGGAGCTCGACAGCTCTGCGGGGGTTGTCGTGCTCGCGGCCGATCGAAGCGACACATCGCACTGGATCTCGGTCGGCCGGGCCTGCCAGCGTTTTGGTTTGCAGGCGACTGCGCTCGGACTCAAATATGCCTTCGTCAACCAACCGGTCGAGGTGGCGGCACTGAGGCCGCAATTCGCGACCTCACTCGGACTCGGCGACCGGCGCCCCGATATCGTGATGCGGTTCGGCACCGGCCCGACGCTGCCGAAATCGCTGCGGCGTCCCCCGGAACTGGTGATGAAGCGCTAGCGACGCAGGCCGCTCAACGCAGGCGACTCGCCGGGCAGCATGTTCGATCTGATATCGCTGTCCATGCGGCCCGCGCCCTGCTGGGCGAAGCCGGCACCGAACGACAGGCTGAGATTGGAGGTCGGCTTGAACTCGACTCCCGCGAACGCGCCGTAACCGGGCGAAACGCCGGAGGTGAGCGGCGCCAGCGAGCTGCCGATGCCGTCGCCGAATTTCTGCGAGTTGAAACCGGCAAAGAACGTGACGGGCATGCCGCCCGCGGTCTTGGTGTTGTAGCCGAACTGCGTGCTGTCATAGGAGAGGGCGCCGAAATTGCCGGTCAGTCCCGTCTGGCTGAGGCCGCTCCAATTCAGGTTGCCCCGCCGGCTGCCGACAAAGAAGCCGTTTGCAAAATTGGCGCTCGCACCGGCATCGCCGCCATTGAAGCTCGGAAAGTTGCCGTAGCCGTCGGCACTCTGAACGGTGCTGTCGCCAAGGCCGAAAGCCCCGCCCGGGATCCAATACCTCAGGGGCGCGACTTGCGCATGAGCCGGCGCTCCGCCGAGGCTGAGCACTGTGAAGAGAAGCGCAAGAGCGCAGAAACGTGCAAGTCCGTGCATTCGGGTAACCGTCAGAAAAGTCCTGGAATTATATGCGACGGCTGCCGTGAATGCCAGCGGGCCGGCCCCGTCGTCGAGTTCCCGCGTCCCCCGAGGCCGACTCCTGTGCAGAACGACAGCGCGTCACCGGTTCCGCTGCCCGGTGCGACGTCATCCCGGAATTCAGGCTGTCCTGTCCACCGAAGACGACGAGTCCGCCGGCGGATATTTCGTCACGGGCACCGTGAACGATTTGCTCCCGACCTGGTAGATGATCGTACCGTTCTGTCCGTCCTTGGTCGAGATCTGCGTCTGCCCGAACATGATGACGTTGTTGTAGACGATGCCAGTACCCTGCCGGGTAACGCCGTCGGTGGTGACGCTGACTTGCGCTTCCTTTCCATTGACGGACAGCACCCGAAAGCTCGCACTCTTGCCGTTGTCGCCGGAATAGCCGCCCCAGCTGCCCATCAGGCGGCTGTCGGAGGCCGGCGGCGCCTGCTTCTGGAGAGCCGCACTCTGCTTGCCTACGCCGGACGAAAACAGGAGCACGAGATTCTTGCCGTCCTTGGTACCGACCGTGACGTTCCCGTAGGTGATGGTGGCACCATTGACCTCGCCGAAGCCCCGCTCGGTATGTCCGTTATGAGTGTACTCGATCTGGGCTCGGGCGCCTCGGATATTCACCACCTTGAAGCCAACCGCCTGGTTGTTGCCCGTCCACGCGCCCTTCCAATCACCGAGCAGGCTGCTCTGGTGATAGACCCGCTCGTTGGCCGGCGAAATCTGGCTGGTGCTCGATGTGACGATAGCCATCGGATTGCTCGGCGGAGCTGTCTGAAAGGCCCGCGGTCATGCGCGCCCAGGACAGCAATGTCAGGACACTATTTGGAAACAACGGGAAACAATTCGATTAGGAGCACGAGATGGTTAATGCATGGTTAAACTCAACGGGCAGCTGGATATGGCAGACCGCCTCATTCGGCTCCTGCCGCCTCACCGCCCCCAGCGGTCCGACCAGATCTTCTCGCCGATCAGGCAATTGACCCGCGGCTCCTTGTCCGCAACCGGCACCACCGGACGCTCCGGCGTGCGGCCTGCAACTTCCATCAGCAGCTTGGTGCGGATCGCCTCCTTGAACTTGTCGCGGTCCTTGATCGAGATGACGAAGGAGCCGGGGCCGCCGATGACGCAGTCCTCGTAGTAGGAATCGAGATTGTCGATATCCATGGTCGAGTAGGATGGCTCCTTGACCATGATCGGCAGGCCGTTGATGACGATGCCCTTCTCGAGCGCGGCGTCGCGCGCCGCCGCGACGGGCCCGCCATTGTTGTTGGGACCGTCGCCGGAAATGTCGATGACGCGGCGCAGGCCGCGATAGGGATCCTCGTCGAACAACGGCATCGCGAAATTGATCGCGCCCGAGATCGAGGTGCGCGAGGCGCGCCGGATCGGCGTCTTCATGATCTCGGCAGCGACCGCATCCGCGGTCTCGGGCCCGTCCACCAGCCGCCAGGGGATGATGATCTTCTGGTCGCTGGAGGCGGCCCATTCGAAATAGGTCACCGCGATCCGGCCGTTCGGTCCGAGCTTCAAGGCCTGGAGGAATTCCTTCGACTGGATCGCCTGCGCGTAGCCCTCGCGCTGGATCGCGAGCTCGTCCATGTCCATGGAGTAGGAGACGTCGACCGCGAGGATCAGCTCGACATCGACCGTCGGCGCGTCCTTGTCGGCTGCCAGCCGCTGCGGTTGATTTTTAGGCGGCTCAAATTTAGGCCCAGGTGCCGCGATGCCCGCAACATCCCCTCCGGCGAACATGCCGGCCACCAGCACAGCCCCGATCGAGAACAGCATGCGCATCGCAGTCTCCCGTCGTATGACGCGATGGTGACATGCAATCGCCTTGCCGCAAAGCGCCAAGATCGATTGCACTTCACATTCAGGTCAGGGATTGACGCGCCTTACGCAAAGCTGCCGTCGTCTCGCCTCTTTCGCGCCGCCGGAATACGTCCGATCACTTGCAGCGTCCTTCGGAAGTTCCTGCCGCATCGAGTCGCCAATGACAGCTCACGGACAGAACTCCCCACCTACTTGTCCGGCGCGATTTCCATGCTAGGCTGGACACACAGATGGGGATGGAGTCCCCCGATAACCGCCCGGCGGCCTTGGGGCGTATGCTTGGACCGTACGTATCCTTGGACCGTAGTGGGCTGATGACTCCTGCTTGAGGTGAGGCAATCTTTGAGCCTCTGCCTTTGGCGGGAGCATGGACAAACCCGCCGATGGCGGGTTTTTTGTTGCCCGAGAGCGAAGGCCAGGCGATGGCCATGGACGAAGGCGAGGACGTGACGACGACGACACCGAATGCTGCACGCACCGCGCTGCCCAGAGGGATCTGGGTGCTCGGCTTCGTGTCGATGCTGATGGACATCTCCTCCGAGATGATCCACGCGCTGCTGCCGGTCTATCTCGTCACCGCGCTCGGAGCCTCCACGCTCACCGTCGGCTTCATCGAAGGCTTCGCCGAGGCGACGGCCTCGATCACGAAAATCTTCTCCGGCGCGCTGTCGGACTGGCTCGGCCGCCGCAAGCTGCTCGCCGCGCTCGGCTACGGGCTCGCCGCTTTCACCAAGCCGCTATTCCCGCTCGCCCCCAGTATCGGATGGCTGGTGGCGGCGCGCTTCATCGATCGCGTCGGCAAGGGCATTCGTGGTGCGCCGCGCGATGCGCTGATCGCCGATATCGCGCCTGTCGGCGTGCGCGGCGCGAGCTTTGGCCTGCGGCAATCGCTCGACACCATCGGCGCCTTCGTCGGGCCGCTCGCGGCGATCGGCCTGATGTGGTGGACCGCGGACAATTTTGCCGCGGTGTTCTGGGTGGCGGTGCTGCCGGCATTTCTGTCGTTCGGATTGATCGCGTTCGCGGTGAGCGAGCCGGAGCCGGACCCGAGCCGGGAGCCCGCGAAAAATCCGCTCAATCTCGCCGCGATGCGGCAGCTTGGAGCGGTCTACTGGCGCGTCGTGGCGGTTGGAATCGTCTTCACGCTGGCGCGCTTCAGCGAGGCCTTCCTGATCCTGCGCGCCCAGAACATCGGGCTCAACGCGATGTGGGTGCCGGCGGTGCTGGTGCTGATGAACATCACCTACGCGCTGTCCGCCTACCCGGCCGGCGTGTTGTCGGACCGCATCAACCGCACCGGCCTGCTCGCGCTCGGCCTGGTCTTTCTCGCCGGCGCCGATCTCGTCCTCGCGCTGCTGCCGAATTTGGCGGGCCTCGCGCTCGGCGTGGTGCTCTGGGGGCTGCACATGGGATTGACGCAAGGCCTGCTCTCGGCCCTCGTCGCAGACACTGCGCCGCCAAATCTGCGCGGCACGGCATTCGGCTATTTCAACCTGTTCACCGGCCTCGCCTTGCTGGCCGCGAGCGTGATCGCCGGAGCGCTGTGGGACGCCTATGGCCCTGCCGTGACGTTCTTTGCAGGGCTTGGCTTCGCGCTGGTCTCGCTGGTGGGGCTGCTCACCGTCGGCAATGGGCTGACAGCGGAGGACAAATGATCATGCACGCCGCAAATTGGGGGACGAGACGTTGAACATTCAATACATCCTGGCGGTCGCAGCGGGCGGTGGGCTCGGTGCGGTTGTACGCTATCTCGTTGCGATCGGCTCCGGCCGGCTGTTCGGCACCGACTTTCCCTGGGGCACCTTGATCATCAACGTGACGGGATCGTTTCTGATCGGCCTTTTGGCCGCGCTGTTTGCGACCAGATGGAACCTGCCGCAGGCAGCCCGAATTTTCCTGACGGTCGGGATCTGCGGCGGCTACACGACATTCTCCACGTTTTCGCTGGATGCCTGGTACCTGATCGAGCGCGGTCAAACATGGGCCTCCGCGGCCTATATGATCGGCTCGGTCGCGCTGTCCGTGGGTGCGCTCATTGCCGCGATGCAATTGGTGCGCGCGCTGCCGTGAAGGCACATGCCCAACCGGCGCATTCCTGCCATTCCCTTGGGCATGATGACGAGGGGCTGACCATCTTGGAGAGGCCCCGGGTCCTGCAATATGATAGAGCGGTGCTCGTCAGGGCCGGGGCGTTTCAGGACACCATGAACGACACCGTCACCACACCCAAGACGCGGACCAAAACCAAGGTCGAGCGTCCGAAGCTGCACAAGGTCATCCTGATCAACGACGACTTCACGCCGCGTGAGTTCGTCACGATGATCCTGAAGGCCGAGTTCCGCATGACCGAGGATCGGGCCTACAAGGTGATGATCACGGCGCACAAGCTGGGCGCCTGTGTGGTCGCCGTGTTCACCAAGGACGTCGCAGAGACCAAGGCCACCCGCGCCACCGACGCCGCCCGCACCAAGGGCTATCCGCTGCTGTTCACGACGGAACCGGAGGAGTAAGGGCGCCGGTCGTCTCAATTTTACCGATCAGCGCTACCACGGGTTCAATATCCTGTGTCACGACGATGCGATGTCAGTCGCCCTGCGCAAACAGCTCGAGTTCAAGCCGGCCCGCCACGAGACCTCGTTCGGTCCGTTTAGGCTCCTGCATGCGTTGCCCTGGCTGATCCTGGCGGCGGCAATGCGGGTGATCGCGTTCGGCGGCGGTGCCGTGGCACTGCCGGCGATCATCGTCGCCGACGTCTCGGTGCTGCTGGCCTTCTTCGCGACGGCACGACAATCGATCGAGGCCGCCGGCGGCCAATCCTCACTCGGCGAGTTGACGTTCGGTGAACAGCTGAGGCTTTCGTTCGCCATCCTTTGGCGGATCGCTCTCGTGATGATCGTGGCCGCGCTCGGCACCGAGGCAATCGGCTATGGGGCTGCTCATCATCTCATGGCCGGTCTCGACGGCATGGCGTTTGACCAGTTCACTCATCCCGGACGATTCTGGAGTGCCTGGATCGCCGCCCTCGTGCTGCTCATGATCATCCGCGCCGAGCGCGACGACGGCAAGATCGCGCTGTTGGCCGCGATCGGCGAGTTCGCGCGGCGCGGGCTGTGGCTCGGCGCCGCCGTGATCGTTCTCGGTCTCGTCAACATCGCCCTCGCCTACGGACAAGAAGCCGTGCGGAGCGCAATCTGGAATTTCTGGCAGACCTCGTCGGCGACCCCATTCACCAAGAACCTGATCTATTTCTGCTTCATCTTCAGTTTCGCCACGCTGCGGCTGTGGATCACCCTGACGATCCTGACGCTGGGGCTGAGGCAGTCATATATTCGCGCTGACTAGGTCCGCCGACGGCAGCATGCGCTAGGCCATCACCACCGGCGTCTCCTCCGCCAGCCCGTACACGCGCTGCGCCCTGGAAAACCCTGCGATCGGAAACTCGCCGAGCTCGCGCCAATCGTGGCGGCAGGCGTTCGCAAAGACTTCCGAGACGACGACGGTGCGGCCGAGCCTGCCTGCGATCTTCTCCAGCCGTGCCGCCAGATTGACGGCGGGACCGATGCAGGTGAAGTCGAGCCGGTTGCCGCCGCCGATGTTGCCGTAGAGGATGTTGCCGACGTGCAGCGCGACGCCGAAGCGAAAGCGCTCGACGACGTCGCCGATCGGAAAAGCGAGCGCCTCGACGCTCGCGCGGCACTCACGAGCCGCTTCCAGCACACGCACGCAGACATGCGCGGCATCGCCGACATATTCATCGATCGGAAACACCGCGAGCAGGCCGTCGCCCATGAATTTCAGCACCTCGCCGCCATGCCCCCGGATCGCGGCGACCTGGCAGTCGAAATACTGGTTGAGGATTTCGACCACGGTCTCGGCCGGCAGCCGGTCCGACAGCGCGGTGAAGCCGCGCAGATCGGAGAGCCAGATCGCGGCCTGCATGGTGTCGTTGTGGCCGCGGCGGATCTGGCCGCCGAGGATGCGCGCACCCGCACGGTTGCCGACATAGGTGTCAAGCAGCATCTCCGCCGTGCGGCGCAGCGAGATGATCTCGATGATGCGCGCCAGAGGTTCGATGATCACCCGCAGCGCGGCGACGTGGTCTGGACTGAAGCCACCGGGCTGCCGCGTGCTTACGCTCATTGCATGATCGGTGCCGTCGAGAAAGCCGAGCGGCAGCGCCAGATAGTCGGTCGCGCCTTCACTCCTGAGATCGAGCAGAAGGGGAAAGCGCTCGGCCTCGGGACCATTCGGATCGCCCCTCACCTCAACGGCGTCGCGGAACAGGATGTTCAGGGGGCTCGCCTGGAATTCGGGCGAGTTCTGGATGTCGAAATCGACCGAGCCTATTTGAATTTTGGTGGCGCCCCGCGTCCAGATGAAATTGCGACCGAAGACTTCCGGGTGCAGTGTTCGGATGAAAACGCCGACACGCCAGAGCGGCAGGCCGGCTGCGACCATGCGCTCGCAGCACTCGATCATCCAGGAGTCGGGATCATCCAAGGGATGACGGGCGGAGATCAGCCAGTCGACGACATTCTGATAGGCAACGGTGGTCATCGAGACATCGTGCCGGATTGCCGGCAGTCCCGCCAGCGTCAAGATGCAGCGGTCAGCCGACCTGACCGCGGTGGCGCAGGAAATGGTCCGCCAGCACGCAGGCCATCATGGCCTCACCGACGGGGACGGCGCGGATACCGACGCAGGGATCATGGCGGCCCTTGGTCAGGATTTCGGTGTCGGCGCCGTTGCGATCGACAGTCAGGCGCGGCTGCAGGATCGACGAGGTCGGCTTCACCGCGAAGCGCACCACGATCGGCTGCCCCGTAGAGATGCCGCCCAGCACGCCGCCCGCGTGATTGGACAAGAAGCGCGTGCCGTCATTCCCGGTGCGCATCTCGTCGGCGTTCTCCTCGCCGGTCAATTCGGCCGCGCCGAAGCCGGCACCGATCTCGACGCCCTTCACCGCGTTGATGGTCATCATTGCGCCCGCCAGATCGGAATCGAGTTTTGCGTAGATCGGGGCGCCGAGGCCGGCCGGCACGCCTTCGGCGACGATCTCCAGCACCGCGCCGATCGATGAGCCGCTCTTGCGGATGCCGTCGAGATAAGTCTCGAAGAACGCGGCCTTGTCCCCGTCCGGGCAGAAGAACGGATTTCTCGCGATCTCGTCCCAGTCCCATTTGGCACGGTCGATCTTGTGCGGCCCCATCTGAACCAGCGCGCCGCGCACCTTGACGTCGGGCAGCACTTTTCGCGCGATCGCGCCGGCGGCAACGCGCGTCGCGGTCTCGCGCGCCGAGGAGCGGCCGCCGCCGCGATAGTCGCGCAGGCCGTACTTGGCTTCGTAGGTGAAGTCGGCGTGGCCCGGGCGAAACTTGTCCTTGATCTCCGAATAGTCCTTGGAGCGCTGGTCGGTGTTCTCGATCAGGAGTCCGATCGGCGTGCCTGTCGTGACCTGCACGCCGGTCTCCGGATGCGCCATCACGCCGGAGAGGATTTTAACCTGGTCCGGCTCCTGGCGCTGGGTGGTGAAGCGCGACTGGCCGGGACGGCGGCGATCGAGGTCCTGCTGGATGTCCGCCTCGGTGAGCGGGATCATCGGCGGACAGCCGTCGACCACGCAGCCGATCGCCACCCCGTGGCTCTCGCCGAAGGTGGTGACGCGGAACATGTGGCCGAAGGTGTTGAAGGACATCGCTGCTCGCTGGCTAGTAAGTCAGTGCTGACTTAGCTCGCCCCGAAATATGCGTCAAATATGCCCCCAGTCGTCATGGCCGGGCTTGTCCCGGCCATCCACGTTCTGGGCCGCCGCGAGCGAGTAAGTGCGTGGATGCCCGGGACAAGCCCGGGCATGACGGCCGAGGATGGGGCAACACGCCGGGCTTAACTAAACTTCTCCAGCCGGCCGTCGCGGAATACGTAGACGGCCCCCTGCTCGATATAGAGTTCGGCGGCGCTGGCGGGGGTCTCGATACCCAGCGACACCATCAGGGCCCGGCAGGTGCCGCCATGGGCAACCGCGACGGTGTCGGTCCGGAGCTGATCGTACCAGTCGCGCACGCGGACCTGTACGTCGGCGTAAGTCTCTGCACCCGCGGGTCCCACCGTCCATTTGTCGACAAGGCGCCTTGCATAGACATCAGGATCTTTCGCCTCGCTTTCGGCCAGCGTCAGCCCTTCCCAGGCGCCGTAACCGATCTCGCGCAGCCGATCGTCGAGCGCATAGTCCACCACCGGCAACTCAAGCTTCCCGCGCACGAGTTCCATGGTCTGGCGCGCGCGACCAAGCGGGCTCGACACGTAGGGCAGCGCCGCCCTGTCGCGGCCGTCGCGCTTGAAGAGATCGGCGAGAACGCCGCCGGCCTGCATGGCCTGATCACGACCGCGCGCGTTGAGCGGAATATCCTTGGTGCCCTGAAGCCTCCCGAGCGCATTCCACTCGGTCTCGCCGTGGCGAAGGTAATAGATTGTGGGCACGGGCATTCCGGAATCGAAGCTAGTCTTTTCCACCGAACGAGATGTCCGGCGCGTCCGGACGCTTCATGCCGAGCACGTGATAGCCGGAATCGACGTGGTGCACCTCGCCGGTGACGCCGCGCGACAGATCGGAGAGGAGATACAGCGCGCTGCCGCCGACGTCCTCGGTCGACACGTTGCGCCGCAGCGGCGCGTTGTACTCGTTCCACTTCAGGATATAACGGAAGTCGCCGATGCCGGATGCGGCCAGCGTCTTGATCGGACCTGCCGAAATCGCGTTGACGCGGATGTTCTTCTCGCCGAGATCGGCGGCGAGATAGCGCACGCTGGCCTCCAGCGCCGCCTTCGCCACGCCCATCACGTTGTAATGCGGCATCCACTTCTCGGCGCCGTAATAGGACAGCGTGATGAGCGAGCCGCCGTCGGTCATCAGCTTCTCGGCGCGCTGCGTCACCGCCGTGAACGAGTAGCAGGAGATCAGCATCGACTTGGAAAAATTCTCCGGCGTGGTGTCGACGTAGCGGCCGTCGAGCTGCTCGCCATAGGCGATCGCGTGCACCAGGAAGTCGATCTTGCCCCACTTCTCCTGCAGCACCGCGAACGCGGCGTCGATGGTCGCGGCGTCCGTGACGTCGCAATGGCCGAGCAGGAGCCCGCCGATCTCGGCGGCGAGCGGCTCGACGCGCTTCTTCAGCGCATCGCCCTGATAGGTGAAGGCGAGTTCGGCACCGGCCGCGTGGCATGCCTTGGCGATGCCCCAGGCGATCGAACGGTTGTTGGCGAGGCCGAGGATCACCCCGCGCTTGCCCTGCATCAGTCCTTGCATCAGACCTGAATCCTGCGCCATTTCCGAACGTCCCGTCGAGCTTTCGTTGAGGTCTGGAGGTACACCAGCCCTTCCCTGCGGTACAGTCCTAATACGCGGCGTTAACGCTGTTTCGAGCGACGGAATAGCCGTTCCGTTCGGGTGTTATGATGATTGTGGCGCTTGCGCCGAACGGCAGGACATCAAGACGGCATGAGCGCATTTCGCCAGAGTGTGGAAGCCATGATCCCGGCGTTGCGCCGTTACGCACGCGCGCTGACGCGCGATGCGGATGCGGCCGACGATCTGGTGCAGGATACGCTGGTGCGGGCGCTGCGTTCAGAGCGCCTGTTCCTCGGAGGTGACGTCAGGAGCTGGCTCTACACGATCCTGACCAACCTCAACAAGAACCGGCGGCGCTCGCTGGCAAGGCGCCCGCAATTCACGCAACTGACGGAGAACAACCCGGATGCCAGCGGGACCGAAGCCGAGGGGCGCGACATCGAAAGGGCACTGGCAACGCTGGTCGAGGAGCAGCGCTCGGTGCTGCTGCTGGTGATGCTGGAAGGCATGAGCTACCGCGAGGTCGCCGACATCCAGGGCGTGCCGATCGGCACCGTGATGTCCCGCCTGGCCCGCGCCCGTGCCCACGTCAAGGCCTCGCTGGAGGGCGAGCGCCCCGCGCTCAGGCGGGTGAAATGATGGCAGGATTGATGCATCGCGCGACCCGCGTTCCTTGCACGGAAAGAGAAGCAGTGCAGTTGAACCGCGTCAGATTTTTGGGGCCGCAGAGCCAGAGACGATCGATATGAACGACCACAGGATTTCAGTGACCGAGGACGAGCTGCACGCCCATGTCGACGGCGAGCTGCCGGCTGAGCGCCGCGCCGACGTCGAGGCCTGGCTTGACGCGCACCCTGACGATGCCGAGCGCGTGCAGTCCTGGCGCGCCATGGCCGAGATGCTGCACGCCCGCTACGATTCCGTCGCCCAGGAGCCGGTGCCGGCCCGGCTGGAGCTTGAACGGCTGGAACGTCGTCCCCGGCAGTGGCTCTATGGCGCCGCCGCGGCTGTGCTGGTTGCCTTCGTCGCCGGCGGCTCGGCAGGCTGGGTGGCGCATGGCGCCGCCAATGCGCCCTCGACCTTCCAGAGCTTGACGGCGGACGCGCTCGATGCCCACCGCCTCTATGTCGTCGAGGTTCGCCACCCCGTCGAGGTCGGCGGCAACGAGCGGGACCACCTGCAGGCCTGGCTGACCCGGCGCTGCGGCTGGACCGTGTTCGCGCCGAACTTGGAAGCGAGCGGGCTGAAGCTCGTCGGCGGCCGACTCTTGCCGGGACCGAACGGTCCGGCGTCGTTCCTGATGTATGAGGGCGCCTCGGGCGAGCGCTACACGATCTACACCTCCAAGACCGAGAATGGTGCGACGCAGATGCGCTACGCCAAAACGGACAAGGACGGAGCGCTGTTCTGGGCCGAGCGCGGCGTCGGCTACGTCGTCAGCGGAGGCGGTACCGACCGCGATCGGCTGACGAAGGTGGCGCAGGCCGTGTACGACCAGGCCGAGAAAAGCGGCGGCTAGACAACCGCGCAAGCGCGGTGCCTCGATTCCGTCATTGAAAATCTGGAATCAAAACATCGGCCCGTCTCATTATCGCACCGAGTGTTCACGCGATTATGAGCGGCGTTCGATCCGCCGATCGACGCGGGCGGCCTCGATTGGGGTTTTTGGTACCGCGCTGGTCCCCCTCTCGAGGCCGCACCTTATTATCGGCCGCCCCGCCGGACAGCCGACACGTCGAGCACATGAAGCGCTACCACGCTTCTGGCATATGATGAGCATCATCTCCTCGACGATGCCTAGGCCTTTAGGAGAAACCCCTTCAGTTCGATCGCACCCTAAAGCGCGAGCTAACGTGGCCCTTCGGGCCCGGATCGTAATTAGCCCAGCCCGCTACGTGGATTGTAAGGGTGATGGTCCCGCCACTTCTCCATCAATGCCTCAAGCTCGGCGTCGTTCCCGTCCGGTAGCATAATCCTGATGGTGACGAAGAGGTCCCCGGTTCCCCCGGCTTTCGGCAAGCCCTTGCCCTTGAGGCGGAAGGTCCGGCCGCTGGAGGTGTTTTTCGGGACCGAAAGCTCGACGGCATTGCCGAGAGTGGGCACGCGGACCTTGCCGCCGAGCACCGCCTCATAGAGCGTGACCGGCAGATCGATCCTGAGGTCGGCGCCGTCGATCTTGAAGAACGCGTGCGGCGCGACGTTGATGGTGATCAGGAGATCGCCCGGCGGATGGCCCTGGGCGCTCTCGCCCTGACCGCGCAGGCGGATCTGCTGGCCCTCGGTGACGCCGGCCGGAATCTTGACGTTCAATTCCTTGCCGTTCGGCAGCCGGACGCGCTTTTCCCCACCCTTGACCGACTCTTCCAGCGAGACCGACATGGCGACGTTGACGTCGAGATCAAGCCCGATCCCGCCTGTGTCGAATTCGAACTGGGCACCGCCGCCAGCTCCGGGCCGCGCGCCGCGAACCCCGCCGCCGAACATGCTGTTGAGAATATCCTCGAACCCGCCCGCGCCCTGACCGGGGCCTGCGCCGCCGCCGCGGAACGAATACTCGAATCCGCCAGGACCCGCGCGTCCGCGCGGCCCGCCGCCACCGCCCGGAAAACCCTGGAAGCGCGGCTTGCCCTCGGCGTCGATCTCGCCGCGGTCGAACTGCTTGCGCTTGTCCTCGTCGCCGAGGATCTCGTTCGCCGAGTTGATCTCGGAGAAGCGCTCGGCGGCCTTCGGGTCGTCCTTGTTGCTGTCGGGATGATGCTTCTTGGCAAGCTTGCGATAGGCGCTCTTGATCGCGGCAGCGCTAGCGCTCCGCTGCACCCCCAAGACCTCATAGGGGTCGCGCATCCGTCACGTCTCCTCTTGGAATATCGATATGTTCAAAGGGCTCCCCGCCCACCTGAGCCTCATGTGGGGGCGAGTGGCATTTTTGCAACTAGTCGGGCGAAGCGATCCGTACAGATTCGAGCACGATCTTATCGGAAAACCGGTTCCCACAGCTCCGGATCATGCTCAGCTCCGCCATGGCTTTAGCGTATGAATCTCCCAACGGCCACGGCTGCTTTGGCAGCCGGCGCCCTGGAGCCAGCTCTCGGTGCTGCCGTTGACGTAGCTGGCCAGAAAATCGCGGCACTTGCGCCCATCTTCGGCGGCATAGGATTGCGCGATCGGCGTCACCGAGCCCCGCGCCCCGGTTTCCGGATTTTCCCAGTGCTGGCTCGAATCCCTGTCGCCCTTGCTGAGGACGTCGGAGGCCGCGTTGCGGGCGAAGGCAAGATCGGTCTCGGTCGGCGGGGCGTCCTTTGCCGGCCGCGCGATCGAACCCGTGAGGTCGCTGTCGTCGGCCTTGGCATAGGCACTGGTGTCATTGCGGGAAAAGCTGCAGCCGCCGGAGCCGAGCCCGATCAAAATCATCGTCATGACAAAGCTGGACGGCCGGATCGCCGATAGGCCAACGCATCCCCATGCCCTATATAGGGCGGCAGCGGACAACAACGCGTTTTGGGCCGCGGGACGCAACTCGGACTCCAGACATGACCGACACGACCTCGATGAAACACCAGACACCCTTAACATCCGGTGATTTTACCGCCGCCGACGAACCATTTGCGCTGTTCGACGCTTGGCTGAACGAGGCCATCAAGAGCGAACCGAACGATCCGAACGCCATGGCGCTCGCAACCGTCGATCCCGACGGGCTGCCCGATGTGCGCATGGTGCTGATGAAAGGCTTCGATACCGAGGGTTTCGTCTTCTACAGCCACATCGCGAGCCAGAAGGGCCGCGAACTCGCCGCAAATCCTAAGGCGGCTTTACTTTTCACTGGAAGTCGCTGCGTCGTCAGGTCCGCATCCGCGGCAACGTGACACCGGTGACCGACGCCGAGGCCGACGCCTATTTCGCCAGCCGCCCCAAGCAGGCGCAGATCGGCGCCTGGGCCAGCAAGCAGTCGCAGGAGTTGGAGAGCCGCTTCGCCTTCGAGCAGGCCATCGCGAAAGTCGCTGCAAGGCATGTCATCGGCGAAGTACCGCGGCCGCCGGGCTGGAGCGGCTGGCGCATCACCCCCTCGCGGATCGAGTTCTGGCACGACCGCCCGTTCCGCCTGCACGACCGCATCGAATTTCGCCGTGACGCGGCCGGCCAACCGTGGTCCAAGACGCGGATGTACCCGTGAGCCTTACCTCGAGCTTTGGGCCGACCTGAAAGATGTCCATGTCGAATTCGTCGAATGCGCCGCGCCGCACGTTGCTCCTGACCGGAGCGAGCCGCGGTATCGGCCACGCCACCGTGATCCGCTTCTCGTCGGCGGGTTGGCGTGTCATCACCTGCTCGCGGCATCCGTTCCCGGAGGACTGTCCGTGGGATGCCGGCCCCGAGGATCACATCCAGGTCGACCTCGGCAATCCCCAGGACACGACGCGCGCGATCTCCGACATCCGCGACCGCCTCGAAGGCGGCATGCTGCATGCGCTGGTCAACAACGCCGCGATCTCGCCGAAGGGCCCGGGCGGCTCGCGCCTCGGCTCGGTTGACACCGACCTCGACACCTGGACGCACGTGTTCCACGTCAACTTCTTCGCGCCGATCATGATCGCGCGCGGCCTGATCGAGGAGTTGAAGGCGGCCAAGGGCTCGGTCGTGAACGTCACCTCGATCGCGGGCTCGCGCGTGCATCCGTTTGCGGGCGCGGCCTACGCCACCTCGAAAGCCGCGCTGGCCTCCCTGACGCGCGAGATGGCCTCCGATTTCGGCCGCGTCGGCGTTCGCGTCAACGCGATCGCGCCGGGCGAGATCGACACCTCGATCCTGTCGCCCGGCACCGACAAGATCGTCGAGCAGCAGATCCCGCTGCACCGCCTCGGCACACCCGACGAGGTCGCCAAGATCATCTACGTGCTGTGCACGGACACCAGCTCCTACGTCAACGGCGCCGAGATCCACATCAACGGCGGCCAGCACGTGTAGGTGCTGACGTCATTACGAGCGCAAGCGCAAAATTGCTTTGCAATTCTGTCACGGTCTCCTCGCAATGACTGAATTCGATGTTTCTGGGGAAGCAAGGCGATCCAGACAAAGCCGCCGCAAGACCTGGATCGCCCTTACCTTCCGTTCTCAATCGGCGCGAAACCGACGCGGCTGATCGCGCAGTCTTTGAGCTGCGGCATTGGGAGCTGCGGCATTGATTGCTGTCGAGCAGTCGTCGTCGTTCTCGCCGTCGAGCAGCGGAGCACCACAGTGCCGGCACATCCGCGCCGACATCGACGCCGCCTTGCCGCTCGCCAGGACCTGACGATAGTTCGCCAGATCGATGACGTTGCGGAGCGACGTTATGTGTTTCTCAACCATGGCTGTTCCTCGCGGCTAACCCACTGCTTATCGCAGACAAGCTTCGCGTAAACGTTCAGCCCACCGCTCAAATTTTACCGGAGGAATTGGGGCGGCGGGCACGCATCACCGCGCCGCCGCAATCCCGCTCTATTCTGCGACACCAAACACCGTGTCTCTGTGAACGCCGTAAGGTCTCGGTCACTATTTCCCGAGAGCGCGATGAGATCACAGCCACTTCTTCCACTTGAAGATCCAGTACGGGACGATCGCCGCGATCAACATCAGCACCAGCGCGTACGGATAGCCGTGGGCCCATTCGAGCTCGGGCATCGCCCTGAAGTTCATGCCGTAGATCGAGGCGATCAGCGTCGGCGGCATCAGGACAACGGCCATGACCGAAAACAGCTTGATGATGTTGTTCTGCTCGAGATTGACGACGCCCAGCATGGCGTCGAGCACGAAGGTGATCTTGCTGGAGAGATAGGAGGCGTGGTCGGTCAGCGAGGAGACGTCGCGCTGCATGGTCTTGAGCTGCTCGCGCATGTCCTTCGACCACTTCACCCCCTCCACGACCGCCGACAGGAAGGCCACGACGCGGCCGATCGAAACCAGGCTCTCGCGCACCTTCGAGGTCAGGTCGCCCTTGCGGCCGATCGCGGCCAGGATCTGCGCGTACAACTTGGCGTGGCCGTGGCGATCCTGCTCCGGCTCGAAGATGTCGTGCGAGACCTGGTCGATCTCGGCGCCGCATTTCTCCAGAATGTCGGCGCAGCGGTCGATCACCGCGTCCAGCAGCTCCATCAGCACCATCTCGCCGGTGATCGCCGGCGTGCAGGCGCGGGCGAGCTTGGCCTCGACCAGGGCGAACGGTTTAGGCTGATCGTAGCGCACCGTGACCAGTCGGTGGTCGCCGAGAATGAAGGTGACCGGCGTGGTCCGGGGCATGTCGGTATCGGAGTGGCACATCAGCGTCGCCGTCATGTAGCGCGCGCCGTTCTCGATATAGAGACGGCTGGAGATCTCGATCTCCTGCATGTCCTCCCGGGTCGGGATCGCGATGCCCGAGAGCCGCTCCACCGCCTTGTCCTCGGCCGCAGTCGGGTTGAACAGGTCGATCCACACCGCGTGCTCCGGCATCGCCGCGAGATCATCGATGACGGCCTTCTTGAGGGAGGTGTCGGAGGGAACGAACACAGAAAACATGCACAACTCCAGCAGGGGCCCGCGACCGGACGACAGCCCTTAGCGCGATTCTGACAAGTTCATGATGACAAGCACATTAACGGAGCGTTGGCATTTGTGGCCGCACCGTGGCACGAAATCGACAGTCCGCTCGAAAACCGGCCCAAGGCCGCGAAACTTGCGGCATAAAAGCCACAGCTGGGACCTCGCAGCGCGGGAAAAGGTCCGAGACGCTGGAATTGTGGCAGATTTCAACGATAATAGGGACCAACGGAGTCGTGGCTTGGGCTTGGCTCAAGCTCCGCGAAAGCTTGTTATTGTCGATTGGAACCAAATCATGTCGTCGCTGAAAGTTATGCTGGGTGTTTTGGCCGCTGGCCTGATGCTGTCGGGCTGCATGCAGGCCACGCGTTACGAAGCGACCGACACCAAGGCGTTCAAGCCGAAGGACAAGGAACTCCTCGCCAAGGTCAGGTACGAGAATACTGCGGTCGCAGAGCCGTTCCGCCGCGCCATTGTCGACTACCACCGCAAGGAATCGCCGGGCTCGATCGTGGTCGATTCCGACAACCACTACCTCTATTACGTTCTGGATGGCGGCAAGGCGATCCGCTACGGCATCACCGTCGGCGAAGAGGCCATGGCCTGGTCGGGTATCGCCAAGGTGGGCAGCAAGACCGAGTGGCCGGCCTGGCACCCCACCCCCGGCGAAATTTCGCGCCTGGGCGTACCGACCTATGTCGCCCCCGGCCCGGACAATCCGATGGGCTCCCGCGCGATGTATCTCTACTCCGGCGGCAAGGACACGCTGTTCCGTATCCACGGCACCAACCAGCCGGAATATATCGGAGCCTCGATCTCGTCGGGCTGCATCCGCCTGACCAACGAGGACGCGATCGATCTCTATGACCGCGTCAAGGTCGGCACCCTCGTCGTGGTGCTCGAGCCGAAGCATGGCGACTCGCCCTACAATTCGCGCCTTGCGCTCGGCAGCAGCCAAACTGGCCAAGCGGGCAGCTTCTGATCGCTCCCTGATACCTGACATTCAAAGCGCCGGTTTCACCGGCGCTTTTTGTGGCGGGCTTGCCTTTGCCGCCCGCAGCCGCCGGCTCGTCGGCGGGCGCAGCGGGCTTCGGAAGTGCCTGATCGTCGGACTCCTCCGTCGCCTGCGGCTTGGCCGCGACCACGCGCGGGGAGCTTCTTCCGGCCGTTCCGCCGGCAGCAGCGGAGCGACCTGCGGCAGGGGATCCCAGACGTTCCACTGGCAGATCCGGTAGTCGTTGCGCCGCTGCGCGAGGTCGAGGTGGATATGGTCCTCGTGGTACCAGTCCGAGCCCGGCCCGAGCACGGTGGAAAAGCGCGCGCAAACCGAATGCAGCACACGTTCGCGGATGTCGCGGGACATCGCGCGGTCGGTGAGGCCGATCGACTGTCCATTGGCAAGCTTGATGGCACGGACGTCGAGCGCGTTGGCCTTGCCGTGCTCGGACAGCCGCGCACCGGCGACGCGGTTGCGGCCGCGGCACTCGAAGCTATCGAAATTGTCGAGATCGCTGATCGCCGAGCCGAGGCTGCCGGCCAGCGGCACCATGTCCTTGCGGATCCAGTCGGCGATCGCTGAAGCCATGGTGCAGCGGAGGATCGCCGCGGGCTTGACCGCCACCGTGCGCCTGTCCGGCAGCACGATGGCCTCCAGCCGCACCAGATCCTCGCCGCCGCAGGCGCCGGGGCCGCGGATATCCGGAATGGACGGGGCCACCGCGATCTCCTCGGTCAGCGCGAGGCGGCAGGCCGAAGCCTGCTTCTCGGGCGGCGGCGCGGCCTCCGCGGGCTTGCTGGCGTTGGACTTGTCGGGGGCAGGTGTCCCTTCGGCCTCCGGAGCAGGCTCGTCCGATGCCTTGGGGGCCTCTGCAGGACGGGGTTTCGGTAGCGGGATCCTGGAGGAATGAATCGTCGGGCGCGGTCGTGGTGTACCAAGGCCGAAGATATCCAGCGGCGCAGCATATTTCCGCGCCTCTGCCCGCTCCGGCAGCACGATCGACAGCCCGATCGCAGCGGTAACCATTGCCGCGCCGGCGGACATATAGCCGCGACAAGACCATTTGCGGCGAAAGTCCAGCAGGCTAAAACCCATGACAATTCTTTGGCCCAGCGCTGAGAGCGATAACAAGTCCAGCCCATCTCGGAGGAACGACGGAATGCTTGGTTTGATGCAAGATTGGCCCCTGCTCTGCCACCGGATCATCGAGCACGCAGCCAAAATTCATGGCAAGCAGGAGGTCGTCACGCGATCGGTCGAGGGACCGATCCATCGCACCACCTATGGCGAAATCCACCAGCGTGCCCTCAAGGTCTCGCAGATGCTGGACCGCGACGGCATCAAGTTCGGCGACCGCGTCGCAACGATCGCCTGGAACACCTGGCGCCATCTCGAAGTCTGGTACGGCATCATGGGGATCGGCGCCATCTGCCATACCGTCAATCCCCGCCTTTTCCCCGAGCAGATCGCCTGGATCGTCAACCATGCTCAGGACCGCATCGTGATGACCGACATCACCTTCGTTCCGATCCTGGAGAAGATCGCCGACAAGCTCCCGAGCGTGGAGCGCTACGTCGTGCTCACCGACAAGGCGCATATGCCCAAGACCACGCTCAAGAACGTCGTCGCCTACGAAGACTGGATCGCGGAGGCCGACGGCCAATTCAAATGGAAGGACTTTGACGAGAACACGGCAGCCGCGATGTGCTACACGTCCGGCACCACGGGCGATCCGAAGGGTGTGCTGTACTCGCATCGCTCCAACGTGCTGCACGCGCTGATGGCCAACAATGTCGATGCGCTCGGCACCAGCGCCTCCGAGACAATGCTTCCGGTGGTTCCGTTGTTCCATGCCAATAGCTGGGGCATCGCCTTCTCCGCACCCTCGCAGGGTACCAAGCTCGTGATGCCCGGCGCCAAGCTTGACGGCGCCTCGGTCTACGAACTGCTCTCGACCGAGAAGGTGACGCATACCGCGGGCGTGCCAACGGTGTGGCTGATGTTGCTGCAGCACATGGCCGCCAACAATCTGAAGCTGCCGGACCTGAAGATGGTGATCTGCGGCGGCTCTGCGATGCCGCGCTCGATGATCAAGGCCTTCCTCGACATGGGCTCGAACGTGCGCCATGCCTGGGGCATGACCGAGATGAGCCCGATCGGCAGCGTCGCGGCGTTGAAGCCGCCATTCACCGACGCGACCGGCGAGGCGCGGCTCGACGTGCTGCAGATGCAGGGCTATGCGCCCTTCGCGGTGGAGATGAAGATCACCGACGATGCCGGCAAGGAGCTGCCCTGGGACGGCAAGACCTTCGGTCGCCTCAAGGTCTCGGGCCCAGCAGTCGCCAAGGCCTATTACCGGGTCGACAGCAACATCCTCGACGAGGACGGCTTCTTCGACACCGGCGACGTCGCGACCATCGACGAGGCCGGCTACATGCGGATCACCGACCGCTCCAAGGACGTGATCAAGTCCGGCGGCGAGTGGATCTCCTCGATCGACCTCGAAAACCTCGCTGTGGGCCATCCGGCGGTGGCCGAGGCTGCCGTGATCGGGGTCTATCATCCCAAATGGGACGAGCGTCCGCTGCTGATCGTGCAGCTCAAGCAGGGCCAGCAGACCACGCGCGAGGACATCCTCAAATACATGGACGGCAAGATCGCCAAATGGTGGATGCCCGACGACGTCGCCTTCGTCGAGGGCATCCCGCACACGGCGACCGGCAAGATCCTGAAGACGGCACTCCGCGACCAGTTCAAGGACTATCGCTTCCCGAACGCGGCGGCGTAGGGCTCCGTGCCTCCCCAGGGGGCCGCGAGCGTCGAATGCACTGAAGCCTCCACACCGTCATGGCCGGGCTTGTCCCGGCCATCCACGCCTTGCTCCGCGGCACAGAGAACGTGGATGCCCGGGACAAGCCCGGGCATGACGAACTGGGCACTGCGGAACTCTTGAATTTGCCTCCGGGCCGTGGTCTCAACGGCCCTTCGTCGCGCCGTTTCGCGCGGCACCGTCTCAAAACCAGAGCTCCACCCGATGGCCCGCAGGTTTTCCGCTCCCTATCAGACGGAGCCCGTGTCCAGCCTCGCGAGCTGGGCACGCAACCTCGCCGTGTTCGCGGTGGTGGCGGTGGTGGTGTCGATCCTCATCGTCCGCTTCGGCTTCCTGGAGCCGAAGCCGGCGCTCGTCACCTTCTTCGGGGGTCTCGCAATCGCCGCACTCTCGATCCTGTTCGGGCTCGCTGGCTTTGCGGCGATCTGGCAGAACGGCTCGCGTGGCATGGCGCGCATCCTGCTCGCCTTCCTGATCGACGGGACGATCCTCGCCTACCCCGCCTATCTCGGCCTGCAATATCGCAAGCTGCCGGCGATCCACGACATCACCACCGACCCGATCGACCCACCCCGCTTCGACGCGCTGGCGCGTCTGCGCACCGGCGACGGCGCCAACAGCGCGGTCTATGCCGGCCTCTATTCGGCCGAACAGCAGCGCCAGTTCTATCCTGATATCGAGCCGATCGAGCTCGAGATTCCGGTCGACCGCGCCTATGCGATCGCGCTCCGGCTCGTCAACAAGCGCAAATGGCTCGTCATCGACGAGCGCGCGCCGCAGCCGCCGCGCCGCATCGGCCGCATCGAGGCGGTGGCGCGCTCGCCGATCATGGGGTTGCGTGAAGACGTTTCCATCAGGATTGCACCCGATGGCGAGGATTCCCGCGTCGATATCCGCTCGGCCTCGCGCTATTTCGACAGCGACCTCGGCAGCAACGCCGCGCGCGTGACCAAATTCATCGACGATCTCAACACCGCCGCGGACGCCGATGCGCTGAAGCCGGTGAAGAAGACTCCGGTGACGCCGCCGAAGGCCCCGGCGAAGACGGTGAAGAAGTAGCCCGACTGTCATTCCGGGGCGCCCACAGGGCGAGCCCGGAATCCATTGATCCATTAACGCCGCCGCCCGATGGATTCCGGGTTCGCGCTACGCGCGCCCCGGAATGACGAGAGGTTAGCCCGCCATCCGGTACGTCCCGCCGATCACGGGATCGCCGTCCGTCGCCACCACGCCGCGCCCGACAAGGTCTTCCAGATGCGCCAGCACGGAATAGCCCGCCGCCGTCGCCAGCCTCGGATCGATGCCGATATAGATCGCGCGCACCATGGTCGGAATGTCAGTCTCGCCCTTGGCGAGACGGTGCAGGATCGAGGCCTCGCGCGCCTTGCGGTGACGGATCAGGAAGCGCACGAAGCGCGGACCGTCCGGAATCTCGGGACCGTGGCCTGAGAAATACAGATCCTCCTCGCGCCCCGCCAATCGATCGAGCGACTCCATGTAGTCGATCATCGAGCCGTCGGGCGGCGCCACGATCGAGGTCGACCAGCCCATCACGTGATCACCGACGAAGTTGACCTTCCGTTCGGGCCAGGCGAACGCGAGATGATTGGCGGTGTGGCCGGGCGTCGCCACGGCCTCCAGACGCCAGCCGTCACCCTCGACGATATCGCCATGGGCGATTCTGACATCGGGCACGAAGTCGCGGTCAGAACCGGATTCCGGATTGTGCTTCTCGCTCTCGAAGCGCGGTCGCGAGGCCCGGTGCGGGCCCTCGGCATACACCGGCGCGCCGGTCGCCTGCTTGATCCGCGCGGTGTTCGGCGAATGGTCGCGGTGGGTGTGGGTGACGAAGATATGGCTCACCGTCTCGCCGCGCACGGCATCGAGCAGAGCAGCGGCATGCGCCGCATCGTCCGGGCCGGGATCGATGATCGCGACGTTGCCGGTGCCTACGATGTAGCTGACGGTGCCGGTGAAGGTGAAGGGGCTCGGATTGTTACACAGCACGCGCCGCACGCCGGGGCGGACTTCCTCGACGAGGCCGGGCTGAAGCGGAAAATTGCGGTTGAACGGGACGTCGTCGTTGTCGGACATGGCTTGCTCATACCTTGCTGACTTCGTCATGCCCGGCCTTGTGCCGGGCATCCACGTTCTTCGCTGGAGCTAGAACGTGGATGGCCGGGACGAGCCCGGCCATGACGGAGTTGGAGAGTTCTGTCGCCTCGTACCCGTGCGCGCTCAGAAGAACGCCTGAATGCCCGTGATCGCGCGGCCGAGGATCAGGGCGTGGACGTCGTGGGTGCCCTCGTAGGTGTTGACCGTCTCGAGGTTATGGACGTGGCGCATCACGTGGTACTCGGCCGAGATGCCGTTGCCGCCATGCATGTCGCGCGAGACGCGGGCGATGTCGAGGGCCTTGCCGCAATTGTTGCGCTTCATGATCGAGATCATCTCGGGGGCGAACTTGCCCTCGTCCATCAATCGGCCGACGCGAAGCGAGCCCTGAAGGCCGAGCGCGATCTCGGTCTGCATGTCGGCGAGCTTCTTCTGTACCAGCTGGGTCGCGGCGAGCGGCCTGCCGAACTGCTTGCGGTCGAGCGTGTACTGGCGGGCCCGGTGCATGCAGTCCTCGGCGGCGCCGAGCACGCCCCACGAGATGCCGTAGCGCGCACGGTTGAGGCAGCCGAACGGGCCCTTCAGGCCGGAGACGTTCGGCAGCAGCGCGCTTTCCGGAACCACAACGCCGTCCATCACGACTTCGCCGGTGATGGAGGCACGAAGCGAGAGCTTGCCGCCGATCTTCGGCGCGGACAGGCCCTTCATGCCCTTCTCCAGCACGAAGCCGCGGATCTGGTTGTCGTGCTCGGCCGACTTGGCCCAGACCACGAACACGTCCGCGATCGGCGCATTCGAGATCCACATCTTGCTGCCGGTCAGGCGGTAACCGTCCGAGACCTTCTCGGCGCGGGTCTTCATGCCGGCCGGATCGGAGCCGGCGTCCGGCTCGGTCAGGCCGAAACAGCCGACCCACTCGCCGCTGGCGAGCTTGGGCAGGTACTTCTTGCGCTGGTTCTCGTCGCCATAGGCGTAGATCGGGTACATCACCAGCGAGGACTGCACCGAGTTCATCGAGCGGTAGCCGGAATCGACCCGCTCGATCTCGCGCGCCACGAGGCCATAGGCGACGTAGCTCGCATTGGCGCAGCCATATTCTTCCGGCAGCGTGATGCCGATCAGGCCGAGTTCGCCCATCTCGTTGAATATCTCGCGGTCGGTCTTCTCTTCGAGATAGGCCTTGGTGACGCGCGGCAGCAGCTTGTCCTGGGCGTAGGCGCGGGCGGTGTCACGCACCATGCGCTCGTCTTCGGTGAGTTGCTCGTCGAGCAGGAACGGATCGTCCCACTGGAAAGAAGCCGCAGCCGGCTTGTCCTTGGCCTGGGGGCGCGCGCTCATGAAACGTCCTTTCGCATCTGGTTCCGTCAAGAATTGCCCGACAAACTAAAGCGCCGCGGCAACAAGTGCAATTGCGTTGCAGATGTACGGGTCTGCGTGAATCCCGGGGATGCGCTTCGCGCACCCCGAATGACAGCGCTAGCTCTCAAGCTGCTCGTTGGCGACGATCTCGATGCCGAAGCCCGACAGGCCCTTGTAATCGTGCACCGACGAGGTGAGATGGCGGATCGAGGTCACGCCGAGATCGCGCAGGATCTGCGCCCCGACACCGACCTCGCGCCACTGGCGGTTGCGGTCAGCCTCCGTCGCGCTCTCATCAGGCAGTGCCGCAACAGGCACACCAGCCGCGCCGTCGCGCAGGTAAACCAGAACGCCGCGGCCGGATTTCTTGAAATGTTCGAGCACGGCCGCCATCCGCTTGTGGCCGGTGAAGATGTCCTTGACGATGTTCGGCTTGTGAAAGCGCGTCAACACGTTCTTGCCGTCGCCGACCCCATTGTAGACGAAGGCGACGTGGGCGATGGAATCGAACGGCGAGCGATACGCATAGCCCTGCAAGGGGCCGATCGGGCTCTCGGTGACGAAGGTCGAAACACGCTCGATCAGCTTTTCCCGCGCCTGGCGATAGGCGATCATGTCTGCAATCGTGACATGCTTCAGCTTGTGCTGGGCCGCGAAGCGGGCGACCTGCTCGCCCTTCATCACGCTGCCATCGTCGTTCATCAACTCGCTGATGACGCCGACCGGCGGCAGGCCGGAGAGCTTGCAGAGGTCGACCGCGGCTTCCGTGTGGCCGGAGCGCAGCAGCACGCCGCCGTCCTTGGCGATCAGCGGGAAGATGTGGCCCGGACGGGCGAAGTCGTTGGCGCCGGCATTGGGATTGGACAGCGCGCGGCAGCACGAGGCGCGTTCCTCGGCCGAGATGCCGGTGCCGCCATCGGGCTTGTAGTCGATCGAGACCGTGAACGCGGTGGTGTGCGCGGAATCATTGTGGGCGACCATCGGGTCGAGCCGCAGCCGGCGCGCATCCTCAGTCGTGATCGGGGCACAGACGATTCCGGAGGTATGGCGGATGATGAACGCCATCTTCTCCGCGGTGCAGAGCGAGGCGGCGACGATCAGATCGCCCTCGCCCTCGCGATCGTCGTCGTCGGTGACGACGACGAGCTCACCCCGGGCAAAGGCCTGCAAGACTTCCTGAACGCTATCGGGCATTTCCCAATCTCTATCGGTTATGAGCGGGAGGCTTAGCCGGACTTGGGGCCAAGCGCTAGTCTCCCCGGCGCAACCACATATGCCGGACCGCCGGCCTGCCCGTGGGGATCAGGCTTGCACCGGGCATACCAGGGATATAGGCGCGGATGGGTTCTGGAAGAAGGCCACCGGGTGCCGTCAGGGCAGCACTTCGCGCCGCTCGCCAAGCCGCCGATCGAGTTCAGCGCGCTTGTCGGGCAGCAGACCGGCCTGGGCGGCCTCGATCACGGTAAACAGCTCATGAGCGTCGCTGAGCCGGGTCACCGTGACGTAGCTGGCGCCGGCCGCATAGAGCTCGCTCACATCCGACAAAAGATCGGCCGTGGCAACGATCATGGCGGTCGGGTTGAGGGTGCGGACGTGGCGGACCAGCTTCTCGTTGCTGGCACCCTTCAGCAGCGCGTCGGGCACGCTGAGGATGATCATCTCGGACTTGCCGACACCGGCATGGAGCAGCGTATCGGCGCTGCTGATGTCGCCATAGATGACGTGCAAGCCGCGCGACAGCAACGTCTGGTACACATGGGGATTGAAGTCGATCACGGTGATCTGCTCGAGCAGTACCGGGGCTTGCCGCTCGATCTCCGCGAGCAGTGCGCTCGCCGCGCGGAAAAAGCCGAGAATGACGATGCGGCGGGCCTCGCCATGGTCGCCTCCGTGCCTTTCCTCGCCGTGGCCGTTGCCATGGTCGAGATCGCGCAGGCCGATCCGCTTCAGCGGGCCGATCGCCCAGCGGGTGATCTCGTCGCTGCGGCTCATCGCGAAGGTCGAGAGCACGGCGAGCACCACGAAGGCAAAGGAGGCCGCATTGGCCGTCTCGGCCGCGATGTGGTGGTCGGAGACTCCGGTCTGGATCACCACCAGCGAGAACTCGGAGATCTGCGCGAGGTTGAGGGCCGGCAACAGGCTGGCGCGCAGGCCCTGCTTCATCAGATAGAGCGGGGTGAAGGTCGTGACGAGACGGCTCACCACCGTGAAGGCCGCGATCATCAGCGCCAGCCCGATCACGGACAGGCCTGGCACGGGAATGGTCATGCCGAGCGCGACGAAGAACAGCGTGATGAAGAAGTCGCGGAGCGTGGTGACCTTGGCGGTGACGTCGAGCGCGTAAGGAAAGGTCGAGAGCGAGACGCCGGCAATCAGCGCGCCCATCTCGCGCGACAGCGACAGTCGCTCGGCGGTCTCGGCGACGAGGAAGCACCAGGCGAGCGCGCCGAGCAGGATCAGCTCGGGGCGGCGGGCGATCTGGTGAAACACGCGCGGCAGCACGTAGCGGCTGACCAGCAGCGCCGCGGCGACCAGCACCGCGACGCGGCCGATCGAGAGCAGGATGACGCTGACTTCCAGATTGGCGAGGCTGGGCTGCACCGCCAGGAACAGGATGGCGAAGATGTCCTGGAGCACCAGCACGCCGAGGGTGACGCGGCCAGGCAGCGTGTCGAGCTCGCGCTTCTCGTAGAGCACCTTGACGATGATGACCGTGCTCGACAACGCGCAGGCGACGCAGAGATAGACCGCATCGAAGTGCCCGCCGCCGAGCGACAGGCCGATTCCGATGAAGAACAGCACCCCGAGCAGGCAGCCCCCGATCAGCTGGGCGCCGGCGGCGAACAGGATCACCTTTCCCGCCCGCACGATTTTCTTCAGGTCGATCTCGAGCCCGATCATGAACAGCATGAAGATCAGCCCGAGCTCGGAGATGACGCTGATCGATTCCTGCGAATGGACCCAGCCGGCGCCGAATGGACCTATGCAGAAGCCGGCGATAAGATAGGCCAGGATCAGCGGTTGCCGGGAGAAATGGGCGAGCAGGCCCAGCATCCAGGCAAACAGAATACAGAGAGTGATGTCGCGAATGAGCTCGTGCATACCAAATTGGTCCGTTTTGCCGCACCCTAGAGACAGGTTGCGGCGCGGCAAGCGAGCAATTCGTCACATGCGAACGGCGCTTTTCGCAGCAATGCTGCTATGCCCCATCGCCTCTGCCGTGCCCGCAGTCGCGCAATCCAAGGTCAATATCGAACAGAACTTTGCCGATTCGCTCGCCGCTCTGCCGAAGGAGGAACTCGCCGTCTCCGGGGGTTCTACGTGCCCGCCTATTCCAGTGTTGCGATGAGCCAGGGCAAGTTGCGCGTCGACTTCTCGGTGACCTTGAGCGTGCACAACGCCTCCGAGACCCTGCCGCTGGTGGTCAAACGCATCGCCTATTTCGACACCGCAGGCAAGCAGGTCGAGACCTATCTGAAGGCGCCGGTCGCCTTGAAGCCGCTGGCCACCGTCTCGATCTTCGTTCCGACCGACGACGTGCGCGGCGGGACCGGAGCCAATTTCCTCGTCGACTGGGCCTCAACCGGCGAGATCGCCGAGCCGGTGGTGGAAGCCTTGATGGTTGGCGGCGTCGCCAATGCGCATTACGCTTTCATCAGCCAGGGCCGCCCGACCCGGACGGCCGGCAAGAAGTAAGGCCGGTTCAAGCGGTCCGGATCAAGGACGGCGATCGGAAGCTGCTTGGCGCGAGGGCTGCTGCGACCGCAGATCGAAATCATGAAAACAACCCCATGCACAGTAGCGGGCCCCAGCGAAATCAAGGCCTTGCCAGCGCGCATCATGAAAATGCTGATTTTACGAATTTCGTTTGACCCGTCGGGCAAAACACTGGCATGATGACATCATCGACATTGCGGTAACCCGGTCGGCAGCAAGCCGGCCGCTGAATAAAAAACGAGGAACGCTCCCATGACGTCCAGCTTCGATTTCGGGCCCCTGTTTCCCGCAGGGCTGCCGGCCCCTCCGCACGCTGGACGGGCCTCGCCAAATACAGCTTCGTGGGCGGCAATAACGATTCCGAGCAATTGCCGCTCGAAGGCCTGATCGAGGCGACCAACTCCGCCCTGCAAAAGGAAGGTCGATCGCTCGCCACTTACGGGCTGGCGCATGGTCCGCAGGGCTATCTGCCACTGCGCGAATTCCTGGTGACAAAATTGAAGCGCGATGCCGGCATCAATTGCACGGTCGACGATCTCATGATCGTCTCGGGATCACTGCAGGCGCTCGACCTCGTCAACGCGACGCTGCTGACGCGCGGCGATACCGTGATCTTCGAGCAGGACAGCTATCAGGGCTCCCTGACCCGCCTGGCGCGGCTGGGCGTCAACGTCGTCGGTATCCCCCTCGACGAGGACGGCATGCGCATGGACGTGCTTGCCTCGACGCTGGCCGACCTGAAAGGCCGCGGCATCCGGCCGAAATACATCTACACCATCCCGACCGTGCAGAACCCGACCGGCAGCATCATGCCGGAGAGCCGCCGCACTGAGCTGGTGCGGCTCGCGTCCGAATACGGCGTGCCCATCTTCGAGGACGATTGCTATGCCGACCTGGTCTGGTCCGGTCACCGGCCGCCCGCGATTTACGCGATGAGCCCGAGCGGCGGCGTGATCCATATCGGCTCGTTCTCGAAGTCGATCGCGCCGGCGCTGCGCGTCGGCTTCATCGTCGCGCCCTGGGATGTGATGTCGCGGATGCTGGCGCTGAAGACGGATGCCGGCTCCGGCGCGCTGGAGCAGATGGTGCTTGCCGCCTATTGCAAGCCGCATTTCGCAAGCCATGTGCCAGCGCTGACCAAGGCGCTACGCACCAAGCTCGATACGCTGATGGAGGCTCTCAACGAGCAGTTTGGCACCGCGGCGGAATTCGAGGAACCCAAGGGCGGCATCTTCCTCTGGGTCAAGCTGCCCGACCAGGTCGATACGCTCAAGCTGTATCAGAATGCGCTCGCCGCCGGCGTCTCGATCAATCCGGGGCCGGAATGGTCCACCGACAAGAGCCATTCCCGCTCGCGCCTCAGGCTCTGCTTCGCGAGCCCGTCGCATCAGCAAATCCGCGAGGGTGTCGCCGTGCTGGCCGAGGTGTGCCGAAAGGAGTTCGGCGTGCCGGCCCGCAGCGCCAATGTCGAGAAGCAGGTCTAGCGGTTATCACGCCGCCCGGGGCTGGCTGCCGTGAATGGCGGACGCCAGCCGCAGCAACAGCACGATCGAGACGTTGCCCTTGCCGGCCTCGATCTGCGCGATGTAGCGCTCGGAAATCCCGGAGCGGCGGGCCAGTTCCCGGCGCGACAGCTCGCAGCGGGCGCGCGACGATTTCAAGCGCTCGCCCAGCTCGGCCAGAAACGCGGTCTCGGAATGAGGCGGCAGGGCACGGCTCCCCGGCAGCACTTCACCCGCAAAATCCATGACTTGATTCAGCATCGGTCCATCCACGCATAGCCTTCGGGAGCGCCATCCTACCCTTGCTACGACCGGCCTCATTGACGCGGATCAAATTCGCGCGCGATTGGCACCTGGCGTGGACGGCGGCGTGCGGAATGCTACAGTTTGAAATGGTTCGAGGCGGGGTTTTGCAAGCCATGACACGTTGTTTGAGCCGCTGCACGACAGCGGCGCTGCTGTGGGTCGCGTTCACGCCTGCGGCCGGCGCCGAGACGCTTGTCGCGACGGTCGAGCAATGGGGTCTGCTCGGCTCATGGGCGGTCGATTGTGCCGTCAGGCCCGACCGCGACAAGGGCGCTCTCCTGACTTACGAAATCCGGAAGGACGGCAGGGTGATGTACCGGCGCAATTTCGGCGACGCCAGGGACGAGAGCGAAGTGGTGTCCGCCACGGTCAATGCCGAAGGCGTGCTCAATGTGATGGTGTACTTCCCCTCGCTGAAGCAGACGCGTGAGTTCGGCCTGCTGCTCTCGAAGCAAGGTAGCCTGCGCGCGATCTACAATCGCAGCGAGCGCGGCGAGTACACGATCAAGGACGGCAAATACGTCGCCACCGGCGCGCCGACGCCGGCGCAGCAACGTTGCGATTAACCACCCTGAACAAGCGTTCAGAATTCTCTTTCCATTCCTCCGGAACGTTCCCGCCGATGCGCGGTTCTCATTGGCATTGAATTGGAGGAGGACATCATGAAGAAGCTTGCTTATGTGGTTGCGGCTCTCGGCGCGCTCGCGATCGTTGCGCCGACGATGGCGAGTGCCGAGACGATCGTCATCAAGCGCGGTCATCACGGCTACGGTGCCCGCGCAGAAATGCGCGAGCATCGCGATCACGGCTGGCATCGCGGCTGGCACCATCGCGACCGGGTCGTGGTGGTCAAGCGCGGTCACCGTCACCACTGGTGATGAATACACAACGCATCGTGGAAATGGCCCCTCGCGGGGCCATTTCTTTGCGCGGAACAGCAGCCGGGGAAACCAGGGCGTGTACTCATAAAAGGCTGGATTGGAGGTCCGCTTTCCGGGGCAACGCGGACCAGATGGGCTCATAGCGAGTATTTCAGCTTTTGACCGGAGCGGACTCGCCTCGTTTTGTACCGGCAAATCGACGGGCCGACTTGTTGCAAGCTCTTCGTAGGTAGAGAGTTGCCTGACCGGCTGTGTGGATGCGATAAACAGAACTCTGGGATCGTCGCCGCATGAAAGACGTGGAAATCGTTTCGGAAGACCATTGGCACGCTGATTGGCGGCAGGAACGCCGGTTGACGCTGCTGTTTGAACCGTCGATCAAGGAGGATGCCTGGTGTGGACCGCTCGTCGAAGAGTTCTGGATGCCCCATTGGCAGAATCGGCTCGATTTCGTCACGCAGGCCGCTGATTTCTGTGCCAATGAAGACGAGTATAGATTGAGGGACCTGGACAACATCGTAATCCAGCGACGTGGGGGAAATGCCGAGTTGGAAGGCAGCGCCTTCGATCTCTGCGAGCTCAACGAGGCCCGAGAGCTTGGAATGCAGCATTATTCGAGCCATACCCCCGTCTTCGCCGATATCCGCCTCACCGCAATCACATTCGATCATCTTAGGGAACAGTTGCAAGCGGCTGTAATCGACAAACCCGAAGCGGATCGCGTGCTCTTGGCATGCGGTTTCATGGCCGGCGACGTAGCCATTCCGCGTCCGCGGCCCGTCAGGCCACATCAGAAGCTTCCCAACGCGATCTCTATCGCCAGGAAGACGCCGCGCATCTGGTTCGAAATCGCTCGCGCCAGTGAGACGAAGTCGCGCTGGGTGCCGCTTGAAATGAAAAGTCTCGGACGCTGGATGGCGATTGAGCGGTAAGCAGCGCTTGAACGCTCCACAAAACCACCCGCCTCGAATAATCCCAAACCCGTCGAGAGGCAGGTCTGTTGTTGGCCCATAGGCGACATCGGGAGAACTGCGATGCATTTTCCATCGCGCGTTGAGAAATCCTAAATCCTGTAATGGTAGCTCAATCGCATGGCATGGTTTTTCGCCTTCGCAGCTCTAGCTTTTCTATACCGTCGCACGACGCGCGCTGGCGACCGGCTCGCGGAACTGAAGCCAACGGGAATGCTTCGGTCGCCGCTATTCTACGCGCAAGGGGTTCTTCTCTGCGTGCTCTTGCTGCTCATGTTAGCGCCGGGTTACCTGCCGCACGAGCAGTGGGCGGCTGCCGTTTATCTCGTCGTCTTGGTCATCGTGCTCGTGGCGCTCCTGTTTGTACGGCGCGCGTTGAAATGGCGCTATCCAATCTAAGAACATCACTTCCGCATCTGGCCCTTAGCTGACCTGCCGACGGCCCCGAGGAACGTCAGCTTGCGGGGGCAAAGCTGACGGCGCGGCTCGCACGAATGGATGATCCCCCAATTTGATGAGTTTACGCCCTAATCCCACGCCGGCGCAAAGCCGGATTGACGCAGCGCATATCCTTGGGCAGCGCTGCGATCTTGCGGCGATCGGCGTCGTCGAGCGTGATCTTCAGTGCATCGAGATTGGCCTGCTGGCTCTCGCGGCGCGAGGCTTTGGGGATCGCAGCCACTCCGTCCTGGTCAAGCAGCCATTTCAGCGCAACCTGGGCAGCAGTCGCGTTGTGCCTGGCGCCGATCTCGGCCAGCACCGGATCCGAGGCAACTCGCCCCTGCGCGAGCGGACAATAGGCAACCAGTGGAATCGACTTCGCATTGAGATAGGCCAGCACCTTCGACTGATCGAGCATGGCGTGATATTCGATCTGGTTGCAGGCGATCGGCGCCTGGATCTCCTCGACCGCGATCCTCAGCAGCTCGGTGGTGAAATTGGCAACGCCAATCGCCCGCGTGCGCCCCTCCTCTTTCAGCTTCATCAGAGTCTCGAAGACAGCGCCCCAGTTCGCGGACTTCGAGGGCCAATGCACGAGATAGAGATCGACATGGTCGAGCCGCAGCTTCTGCAGACTGGCATCGAAAGCGCGGCGGATCGCCTCGGGCGCCAGGTTCTCGTGCCAGACCTTGGTCGTGACGTGCAGTTCGCCGCGCGGCAGCCGCGCCGCTGCCAGCGCTGCGCCGATCGATTCTTCATTGGCATACATCTCGGCCGTGTCGATGTGGCGATAGCCGATCGACAGCGCGCTCTCGACGGCGGCGCGGCAGGCATCGCCTTGCATGCGGAAGGTGCCGAGGCCGAGCCTGGGCATGCTGATGCCCTGTGTCTTCAGATCGTCCATGAGGAGCTCCTGACGTATTTCAGTCCCTGGATGCGCGGTGGCGCGGGAACGCTTCGGTGATGGAAATAACGTGGCGGGAGGAAAACATATCGCGCCGGGCGCGCGGAGGCCAATCAAGATCGGGTTAGATTCATGCCACGACGATGGCTACCGACGTCATGGCCGGGCTTGTCCCGGCCGTCCCCGGACAAGCCCGGCCATGACGATTGTTGTAAGGACCATCGGCCATCAAGAATGCTGCGCCACGACCGCCGGGCGCGGCTGCTGTTGCGGCTCGATATCGACCGACCAGAGGTCGCGATTGTCGACGTCCTTCAAGGTGACGGTCATGACGCCGCTGGTGCCGTCGATATCGACGCGGCCGAAGAACTGCAGGCCGAAGCAGGGTGCGAGGTTCTCGCCCTGCGCTCGGCTGCATCCATTCTGGTACATCGCGACCGGGCCGAAGGTATCGTCGAGCTCGCCCGGTCCCCAGGTGCCGGCATGCAGGGGCCCGGAGACGAACTCCCAGAACGGTTCGAAATCCTGGAATTGCGCCTTGTTCGGATCGTAGTAATGCGCCGCGGTGTAATGCATGTCAGCGGTGAGCCAGACGATGTTGCGGATGCCGGCTCGCTTGATGGAGCTGAGCAGATCGGCGATCTCATGCTCGCGCCGGTCGGGCGGCCCATCGCCGAGCGCCACCGCATCCATGCTGACGAGGCCGATCGGCAGATCGGCCGCGATCACCTTCCAGGTCGCGCGCGAGGCGGCAAGCTCCCGCTTCAGCCAGGCAAGCTGCGCATCGCCCAGGATCCAGCCGCGATGGTCATCTCCCTTGTTCCAGCGGTCATCGCGATAGCTGCGCATGTCGATCAGGAAGACGTCGAGCAGCGGACCGTAAGCGATCTTGCGATAGACCCGGCCCTGTTGCGGGCCGATGTCGCGGATCGGCATGAAGTCGAAGAATGCCCGGCGGGCGCGCGCGACCAGACGGGGCGTGCCGTCGTCCTCATAACCGGCGGCGTCATAACTGGCCGTCGGCGACCAGTCGTTGGTGACCTCGTGGTCGTCCCATTGCGCGAACATCGGGACTTCCGCGTGGAAGGCGCGAAAATGCTCGTCGAGATGGTTGTATTTGTAGTTGCCGCGGAACTGCGCCAGCGTATGCGCGACCTCCGCCTTTTCCTCGGTGACGATGTTGCGCCAAACCTCGCCGTTCGGCAGTTTCTGCTCGGAAGGAATCGTGCAGTCGGCGTAGATGTGATCGCCGGAGTGAATGAAGAAATCCGGGCGGTTGTCGAGCATGGTGCGATAGCTGCGATAGCCGCCACGCGCGATATCGATGCCCCAGCCCTGCCCTGCGACATCACCGGACCAAACGAAAGAAATCGATTGCCCCGCGGCCGGTGCAGTCCGGAAATGGCCGACGCGGCTTTCGCCGGTGATGCCGGTGGCGATGTCGTCGAAGCGCACGCGGTAGAAGATGTCCTGCCCGGGCGGCAGGTCGCTCAGCAGCAGCTTTGACGTGAAATCAGCATCCGGCAACGCATCGCGCGACGCTGAGGCAATGATGGTCCTGAAACTCTCGACGGTCGAGCATTCCACCTGCATGCGCGCCGGCCGATCGGCGCGTGCCCAGATCACCGCTGAGCCGTTCGAAACGTCGCCGGACTGGATGCCGCCGGCGATCTGCGGACGGTCGGCGGCTCGACTGATCGAGGGTTTCGCAAGCGCAGCGATGGCGAGGCTCGAGGTGGAGCGGACCAGGAACTGCCGCCGGGTCCAGGCGCGCGGTGCGCGGAGCGTTGCCATTCAGGGAACCTTCGTCGAGATCGTGACGGAAGGTGCCTGCGCTCCTTGACTCCCAGCTTACGGTTTTTTGACCCCGGGCCTACGGTTTTGCGACGCGGGGATGACGGCCTCAGGCCCGACTAGCGCTTCCAGCTGCAGATGCCGCCGGAACGACACGGCCAGGTCTGGATCCGGGTGTCCATCGCCTGCGCGTCGAGCGGATTGCCATGGCGACGCGCGAGCCTGGCGCGCGCTGCGCCGCGCGGCTGGGCGGTTCTGGCATGCGCGACCTTCGGCTGGGACACACGCACGCGCTCGGCGGCAACCTTCTTCGGCACGTCGACCGGCTCGGCGCGCGCTTGCGCGTCGTTGCCGCCGCGCGCCTCGAGTGCGACCGGTGCGAATTGCGTCTCGGGCCCGAGCCGCTTCGGCGACAGCACCGCCCTGGAGAGATCGAGGCCGAGATATTCATTGGGCTTGTAGTCGTCTGCACGCGCGACGCCGCTGCCCGCGAGGACGAGGGCAACGGCAGCAGCAAGATAAACGCTCTTCAGGACCACGGACGCCTCCTGAAATTGATTTATGAACGGCTCAATTTACCCCTATTTAGGATGCGTCGCGCGCAATTCCAGCGGTCAAGTGCCGCCGTGGTTAAGAAGTTTGACGGTGTCAGGCGACCTTTCGCGTGGCCCCTGTCCCGTCCAGGAACCCCATCAGGCGGCTGCGGATGATCTGTTCCGCCTCTGCCATGATGCGGTCGACGAGTTCCTTGCAGGAGGGGATGTCGTGGATGAGGCCGGCGACCATGCCGCAGCTCCAGGCGCCCGCGTCCATCTGGCCGTCCAGCATGATTTTTGGATAGACGCCCGCGACCTGGTCGTGAATGTCGTCGATCTTCAGCTTGTCGCCCTTCTCGCGCTCGATCTCGATGAGGCGATCGACATTGGCGTTCTTCAGCACGCGCTCGGTGTTGCGCAAGCTCCGCATGATCAGACGGGTGTCGAGCTCGGTCGCGGCGACCAGCGCATTCTTCACGTTCTGATGCACGGGCGCTTCCCTGGTGGCGATGAAGCGCGTGCCCATGTTCATGCCGGCCGCACCGAGCGAGAGCGCGGCGACGAGGCTGCGTCCGTCGACCATACCGCCGGAGGCGACGAACGGGATCTTCAATTCCTCCGCCGCGCGCGGCAGCAGGATCATGTTGGGAATATCGTCTTCGCCCGGATGACCGCCGCATTCAAAGCCATCGACGCTGACGGCGTCACAGCCGATCCGCTCGGCCTTCAGCGAATGCCGGACCGAAGTGCACTTATGGATCACCTTGATGCCGGCCGCCTTCAGCGCGGGCATGTAAGCTTCCGGACTGCGGCCGGCGGTCTCCACCGATTTGACGCCACCTTCGACGATGGCCGCGATGTATTCCGGATAGGGCGGCGCCGCGAAGGTCGGCAGGAACGTGAGGTTCACGCCGAAAGGCTTGTCGGTCATGTCGCGGCAGCGCGCGATTTCCTTGGCAAGCAGCTCCGGCGTCTTCTGCGTGAGGCCGGTGATGATGCCGAGCCCTCCGGCATTGGAGACGGCAGCGGCCAGCTCCGCAAAGCCGACGAAATGCATGCCGCCCTGGATGATGGGATGCTCGATGCCGAACAGTTCGGTGATCGCGGTCTTCACTTCAATACCTCCCGGAATTTTGCTCAGGTTGGGATCACTCTAGCCGGACTTTTGTGCCGCGGTCACCACTTCTCGCCGAAGGGGCGGATCTCCATCTCGAAAGTCCAGGCGCTCTTCGGCTGCTGATAGAGCTGCCAATAGGAGTCCGCCACCGCCGACGGCGGCATCAGCAGGTCGGGGTTGTCGAGCGCATTCGGCCCGAGCGCCTCGAGCTCGGCGCTGCCGCACCCATTCGGTATCGACGCCGGAATCGATGATGAGATGGGCGACGTGGATGTTCTTCGGACCGAGTTCGCGCGCCATCGCCTGCGCCACCGCGCGGAGCCCGAACTTGGCACTGGCAAAGGCGGCAAACCCGCTGCCGCCGCGCAAACTTGCGGTCGCACCGGTGAAGAAGATCTTGCCGCCGCCGCGCGCCAGCATCAGCCGCGCAGCCTCACGTCCCGCCAGGAAGCCGGAATAGCACGCCATCTCCCACACCTTGCGGAAGACGCGCTCGGTGGTGTCGAGGATCGGGAAATTGACGTTGGCACCGACGTTGAAGATGCAGACCTCCAGCGGTGCATGCGCGTCGGCGTCGTTCAGGAAGGAGATGACCTCGTCTTCCTTGCGCGCATCAAGCGAGCGGGCGTGGATCTCGCCGCCGGCGGCCTCGATGTCCTTCACCAGCGGCGCCAGCTTGTCGCCGTTGCGGCGGCCGGCGAAGATCGAAAAACCTTCGGCGGCGAATTTCCTGGCGATCTCGGAGCCGATGAAATCGCCGGCCCCGATCACGGCGGCTGTCGCGTTTCGTTTGGGCAAGGACGCCTCCTCCGGAGAGAGTATTGATTGAGAAAGAGGCTATAGTTCTAAATTAGAACTGTCAAATCTGGAGGCCGTCCGCTAAATTCCGGCTGGAATATCGCTGACCGTTCAAGTCAGTTCCTTTTTCTGACTTACTACGAGGCCGGAGATTGGACCATGAAGTGGGACACACTGGACGAAGAACCCTGCTCGCTTTCCCGCGCCGTCGCTGTGATCGGCGATCGCTGGACGCTGCTGATCCTGCGTGAATGCTTCTTGCGCGTGCGCCGGTTCGAACAATTTCAGTCCTCGCTCCAGATCACCCGGCATCTGCTCTCGGAGCGGCTGAAGAAGCTGGTCCGCTTCGGCATCCTGCGCCGCGTGCCCTATTCCGAGGCGCCCAAGCGCTACGAATACATCCTGACGCAGAAGGGGCTCGACCTCTACCCGATCATCATGGCGATGGTGCATTGGGGCGACGCCCACATGGGCGACGAGCGCGGCCGCCCGCTGCTGCACGAGCACAAGAGCTGCGGCAAGCTGTTCGATCCCGTGATGGTGTGCTCCGAATGCGGCGAGCCGCTGCACGCCAAGCAGGTGCATGTGCATGCAGGGCCGGGGCGGAGAGAAGCCGCCGGGCCCTAATGCCCTCGCGCCGGCGCACCGAGATTGATCGGACGCAACACAGCGGCCGTCGGGATCATCAGCATTGCGACGATCGCGAGCGTCCAGAACACATCGATATAGGCGAGGAAATCGATCTGCTGCTGCAAGGTCCGGCCGACCCAGGCAACCGCTTGTGACGCCGCATCGCTTGCGTTCGAGCCCTGGCCCTGAAAGTAGCGCGTCAGGGCATCGATGGTCTGCCGATAGCCGACATCGGACGGCGCAGCATGCTCGATCAGGCGGCTCTGGTGGAATTGCTGCCGCTGCGCCAGAACCGTCTGCGCGAGCGCGACGCCCATGGATCCCCCGATGTTGCGCGCAACGTTGATCAGCGCGGACGCTTGGTTGGTCTTGTCCGGCGGCACGCCGTCATAGGACGCGGTCGTCACCGGCAGGAACAGGAATGGCAGGCCGAGCGCGAGGAAGATGCGCGACAGCGCCGCATAGCCATAGGTGATGTCAGCGTTGATCCCTGTCAGATGCCACATCGAGAAAGCGACGATGGCAGCGCCGAACATGATGAGGTATTTCGGCTGCACCGTGCTGACGAGCTTTCCGACCACCGGCATCAGGATCAGCGTCGCGATGCCCCCGGGGACAATGCAAGTCCCGCCAGCAGTGCCGTGTAGTTCAATTCGGTCTGGAGCAGTTGCGGCAGGAGCTGTGTCGTCGAGATCAGCACCGCGCCCGTGCCGAGCATGACCAGGAAGCAGGCGGCGAATTGCCTGCGGCCGAGCAGGCGCAGGTCGACGATCGGGTCTTCCCGCGTCAGCTCCCACGGAATCAGCGCGAGCAGGGAAGCGGCCGCGAGCACCGCGAAGAAGACGATCATGTTCGAGCCGAACCAGTCGTTGCGCTGGCCTTCGTCGAGCACATACTCCAGAGAGCCGAGTCCGATCGCGACGAGAAGGAAGCCGATGTAGTCGACGCGCAGGCCCTTGCTCAGCAGCCTCGCCCTCTCCTCCTCCGCTCCCGACGGCTCCTTGACCAGCGTACCGACCAGAAACAGCGACAGCAGTCCCATGGGAACGTTGATCAGGAACACCCAGTGCCACGTATAGGTGTCGGTGATCCAGCCGCCGAGCGTGGGGCCGATCACCGGCGCGACGACGACGGCGACGCCGTAGATCGCAAAGGCCTGTCCGCGCTTCTCCGGCGGGAAGGAATCGGCGAGGATCGCCTGCTCGCTGGTCGCCATGCCGCCGCCACCGAGGCCTTGCAGAATGCGAAACAGTACCAGCGACTGCAGATTCCAGGCGAAACCGCACAACAGCGACGAGATCGTGAAGATCCCGACGCAGATCATGTAGAAGCGCTTACGCCCTATCACGGTCGAGAGCCATCCGGAGATCGACAGCACGATCGCATTGGCGACGAGGTAGCTGGTGATGACGTAGGTGCTCTCGTCGATGCCGACCGCCAGCCCGCCCGCGATGTGACGCAGCGCGACGTTGGCGATGGTGGTATCGAGCACTTCCATGAAGGTCGCAATCGAGACCACGAAAGCGATCAGATAGGGATTGTGCCCGCCGGCCGCCGAGCGCTCCGGCGACCAGCCGGACGCGCTTCTTTGCGCCGCGTCCGTCATCGCACCCTGATCCACGGCACGACCGACATGCCGGGGCCAACCGGCAGATCCGCCGGCCAGTTGTCGACCACGATCTTCACCGGCACGCGCTGAACCACCTTGACGTAATTGCCGGTGGCGTTCTCCGCCGGCAGCAGGCTGAATGCGGTGCCCGAGCCTCGCTGCACGGAATCGACGTGGCCGGTCAGCTTGCGGCCGGGATAGGCATCGATACAGATCTCGACGGGCTGGCCCGGACGCACATCGTTGAGCTGGGTTTCCTTGTAGTTCGCGACGATCCAGGCCTCGTCCGGCACGAACATCATCAGGCTCTGTCCTGCCGTGACGAAAGTGCCCTTTGCGCCCGAGAGCTTGGTGACGCGACCGGACTGCGCGGCGACGACGCTGGTGTATTGCAGGTTCAAGTTCGCCTGATCGAGCTGCGATTGCGATTGATCGAGTTGCGCCCGGGCGCCTTCGAGCTGGGCCTGAAGCGTCTTGATGCCGACCTGGGCCGCCGTCACCGCGGTCTTCGCACGTTCAGTGTTGGCTTGCTGCGCCTGCAGATCGGAGCGCGTCTGCTGCTGCCGCTGCACGGTGCCGGCGCCCTTCTCGACGAGATCTTCCGCGCGCTTGAACTCCTCTTGCGCAAACTGAAGTTGCGCCTGGGCCTGCTCGAGCTGCGCCTGGGCCTGCTTGATCTGTTCCTGCTGGGACACGATCTGCGCCTCGACATTGGCGATGTTGGCCTTCGACACCGCCACCTGCGCAGCCGCCTGCTCGATGGCGATCCGGTAGTCGCGGTCGTCGATCTTCGCCAGGATGTCGCCGGCATTGACATGCTGATTGTCGGTGACCGGAATGTCGGTCACGTATCCACCCACCTTCGAGGCCACGGAGAAGCTGCGTGCGGCAATGAAGGCGTCATCGGTGGATTCGTAGTGGCGGACCTCCAGCCAGTAGAGCAGACCTCCGACCAGCGCCGCGATGAGCACCACGGCGCCGACGGTCGCAATCAGCCAATGCTCGCGAAGTCGATCGCGCAACGAGGGCGTTTGCGCCGGCGTCGGCTCCTTGGTGTCTCGGTTCTGATTCTGATCAGGAGAAGGTCTTGGAGCTTCTTTCGCCTTCTGCGGTTGCTCCGCGGACGGCCCACGCTCCCGGGTTTGAGCATCCACGTGACTACCTCGATCGGGACTGAGATGGCGTCAAGTCGGGCCATCCCGCCACGCCGGACTCCCAACCGCAACGCCAAAACATGGTTCCGGCCCGTCCGTGCACCGCTGTCATTCGGTAAGCACAACCCAAAAAACAGGCGCGACACCGATAGTGTCGCGCCTGATTGTTCGCTGTCAGCGCACCTTATTCAATGCGTCTTGGTTTCATGCCATTTTTCGAGATCCGGCTTTGTCTCGCCGGACTTCTGCTCTTTCTCCGGATTGCCCTTCCAGGGCTCGTCGGTCTGCTTATGCGATCCCCAGTCCGTCTGATGCCTGGGATCGTCGGTCGGCCGTTCCTTGCTCATCAGATCTCCGTTGGGTTGAAACAATGCCTACGCGAAAGGAACGCCATAGTAGGAGTTGATACCGCGAACGGCGGCATCATCGCCCCAGTTCCATTCGCTGCGGTCTCCGTATTTCGGTGCACCTTCCAACGACTTGGCCGTGATGCCAGTCAGGTAGCCGCCAAGCTCGGTGTCATATTTGAGGGACTGCCAAGGCAGAGGATAGTGATCGTTTCCGAGGCCCAGGAAGCCTCCAAAGCCGAGCACAGCGTAGGACACCTTGCCGCTGACCTTGTCGATCATCACGCGCTCGATCGAACCAATCTTGTTGCGATCGGCACCAAAGACCGATGTTCCCTCGACCTTGTCGCTGCCGATCAACCGACCCATCTCGTTCCGGTCCAGCTCACCTTGGTTCATCATCTGAATTCTCCGATCAGCTCATGCCCAAATCAACCGACTGACGAAGCGATCGTTCCTTGTTGCTGCTCGAAACGCACGCAGGACGGTTTGGAACAAGGACATTGGGGCCGTGTTGGTCGGCTCGAACGCGCGGGCCCGTCGGCCGCGCCACTTCGGAGGGACCAGTCATGAAACGAACCATCATTGCCTTAAGCTGCGTGCTTCTCGCAGGCCCCGCACTCGCCCAGTCGCTCGGCGAGAAGACCGGCATCAACTCCACACTTGGAGTGGCGCCGACCACCGCCGACTTCGTCAAGGAAGTTGCCGTCAGCGACATGTTCGAGATCGAATCGAGCAAGCTGGCGGTACAGAAGGGCAATGCGCAGGAAAAGACCTTCGGGCAGCAGATGGTCACCGATCATACCAAGACCAGCAGCGAACTGAAGGAACTCGTCAGCGGCGGCAAGGTCGAGGCAACTCTGCCGACCGCGCTCGACAGCTCGCATCAGAGCAAGCTCGACAAGCTGAAGAACGCCTCAGGCAAGGACTTCAGCTCGGACTACAACTCCTATCAGGTCAGTGCGCATGAGGATGCGGTCTCGCTGTTCGAGCGCTATTCCAAGGGCGGGGACAATTCCACGCTGAAGGACTGGGCCGGCAAGACGCTGCCTGCGCTGAAGCATCATCTCGACATGGCCAAGGAGCTTGGCAAGGCGCCGAGCGTCGGCCAGTCGAAGTAGCATTCGCCTGGGGGCGCCGGCCCGTCCGGCGTCTCTCGCCTCCTAGCAACGAAGCCCATCTGCGCGCGTTGATCCGCAAATTGCGGAGCCAGCCATGACGCATCGAACCGACACCCCGCTATCCCGCCGCCACGTTATTCACGCAGCAAGCGCGACGCTCGCTGCGTCGTCGCTGGCGTCTTCAACGGCGAAAGGAGATACGACAGTGGCCGATGAGCTGATCGATCCCGTCAACCGATATCCGAAGCCGCCGTTCAAGAAGCAGTCGCAGCCCTGGCCGGGCCTTGCCGGCAAGATGGAGCCGCGGCCGGACCATGGCGAGACCAGCTACAGGGGTTCCGGACGCCTCGCTGGTCGCAAGGCGCTGATCACCGGCGGCGATTCCGGGATGGGTCGCGCCGCCGCGATCGCCTATGCGCGCGAAGGCGCCGACGTCGCCATCAATTATCTGCCCGCGGAGGAGCCGGACGCCCAGGAGGTGATCGCGCTCATCAAGAAGGAAGGGCGCACCGGCCTCGCCATTCCCGGCGACCTCAAGGACGAAGCCTTTTGCAGAAAACTGGTGGAGCAGGCCGTGCAAGGCCTCGGTGGTCTCGACATCCTCATCAACAATGCGGCACGGCAGCAGACCCGTGCGTCCATCCTCGATGTCTCGTCGGAGGACTTCGACGCGACGATGAAGACCAACGTCTATGCGCCGTTCTGGACCATCAAGGCTGCGTTGCCGCACTTGAAGCCGGGCTCCTGCATCATCGGCACGACCTCCGAGCAGGCTTACGATCCTTCCCCCGATCTCTACGACTATGCGCAGACCAAGGCTGCAACGATGAACTATGTGAAGTCGCTGGCCAAGCAGCTCGCCTCGAAGGGCATCCGCGTCAACGGCGTCGCCCCCGGTCCGATCTGGACGCCACTTCAGGTCTCCGGCGGCGCGACGATGGAGAAGCTGGAGAAGTTCGGCGGCATGACACCGTTCGGCCGTCCCGGCCAGCCCGTTGAGCTCGCCTCGATCTACGTGCAGCTCGCAGCAGCGGACGCAAGCTACTCGACCGGCCAGGTATATGGTGCCGCGGGCGGATCCGGTCAGCCGTAAGCACGGCGTCTATTAATCAACGAAGCCCAGAAGCTTCTTCACGTTGCCTGAGAAAATCGTGCATCTCGGCGGCGGCCTGTAGCTGATCAATGCGCACGCTGATGGCGTCCCGCTGCTTTCCGCTGGGCAGGTTCGCCATCTCCTGCTCCAGTCGCAGCCGCTGCGCGTCGATACGTTGTTCGAATGTGTGGGGCTCAGAACGTCTTCGCATCGTCAATCCTCGGGGGTTGCAGGCCCGGGCTGTTGACCCAGCGCTCGACTTGTTCGATCACCTTCTGATGGCTCGGACGCACCGGCTGCGGCGGTTCGGGCTGTTCGGAAAGCTTGCGGGGTATCCTGACTTCGTCTGTCACGGGCTGTCTCCCTTTTTCCAAATATGCGCTTGAGCCCACCCCATTTCAAGGTATAACTTATTGATTTTATTATAGTATTTTACTCAATCGACACCTTTTCGGACTCCGAGGGAACTCGCAGCAAATGAGCGCGTTTAGCAAATTGCTCAACTTACTCACCCTGCGTGATCGACCATGAACGACCTCCGCGCCGAGCGGCTTCAAGTGATGCTTTCCCCGGACGAGCTGGCCGCGGTTGATGATTTCCGGTTCAAGCACCGCATGCCGACGCGCGCCGCTGCGGTTCGCGAGCTGCTCAAATTCGGACTCGCATCCGTGGGCATCGAGACCGACATCGGCTCGTCAACGGGTATCAAATCCAGCGAGTTCGGTGTGTTTGGCCGAGGTCCGGAGGGACACGCGCCGGGAAAGCCCGACGCCGAGGACTGATTGTTCTCTCATAAGCAAACGGCCCCGGCACGGTGAGTGCCAGGGCCGTCCTTGGAGATTGCTTCCGGCTCACCGGGGGCATGATAACCGCAAGCAATCTGTCGACTCTTCGCGTGAGGATTCGTTCCCCGCGCTATTTGTGAGAAAGCCGCTTCACGCTTCCCGGATCATGCTCTAGCCGCTCGGCGCGGCGCCGGAATCATCCGGCGTCATGCCGGAGCCCGGCGTCTTGCTGTCGTCGTTCAGCTTGGGATCGCGCGTCGCTTCACGCGACGGCGAGCTCTTGTCGTCAGTCTTGTGCACGGTCTGCGCACGCTGCTTGTCGCGCGGCTGATCTTCCGCCCGCTTGTCACTGACGATGCCGTGGTCGGAATGGGCCATGGTGTCCTCTCGCGTCTATGGATTGCGTCCAAGTGCTTACGCGCGGACGCGTCGAATGTTCCGGACGCGGGAGAAGCTTCGTTAGCTGTGCACGGCGTGGGTCGTTGCAGATGCATTTTCCTGATGCACCTGACGGACCGTTGTCACCGTCGCGAACGCGACCGAGACGCCAAAGGCGAGAATAAAAGAGAGAACAGCCAAACGTGGAGCCATTGCAAACCTCCTTCTGGAAAAGCAATGAGATCGACTATTCCCGGATGATCCTAAGTTGCTCGATTGCAGTCCGTGAGCAGTCTCACACGCAGAGTCACGAGGACGAGATCAGGTACCCTGCATTTGGAGGACGCGAACCTTGACGGGCGGGATTTCGCCGTCGAGCCAGTCCTGCTCGTTGGCAAGCGCCATCCACGCCTCCGCCATCCGCGAATAGCGCTTGTGGGTGGGCTGGCCCTCGGCTCGCTCGGCGAGATGCAGGCAGTTGTCGGCGTTGTCTCTGAAGATGTCAGACTGTTTCATGATGAACAATTGGGGACGGAACCCTCGCGTCGCAACCGCCCTTACCGCATCGTAACGTAAAGGGAACCTCGCGGGCCTTCGATCATTGCATATCGATGAGGATTTTTGTCGCAGTCATCCTGCTATTCGTCAGCACCGCGGCGTTCGCGGACAGCTCCGGTGAGCCAACAGATGGCCAGCGCCCGCCGACCGCAACGGATGTCATCGTCGGCCTCTATACGTTCGGCCGCTTCCAGCAAGGCCTGCTGGAGAGTGCCGACCTGAAGGGCAATGCGGAGGTGAAGAACCTCGCCGCCCTGCGCGCCGACGAGGCAGCCAGGCGCGACAAGGCTCTGAAGGACATTCAGTCGACGATCGGTGCCGAGCCACAATTCGGCAAGACCACGGCTGGCACAAGCCTCGCTGAGCCCGACGATTCGGAAGGACCTGCGTACGTTCGCACCTTCTTCGCCGCGCAAATTCCGGAATACGAGACCGCGATCGGCCTGCTCGAGCCGCTATCTGAAGGCGCCCGACAATGCGGCGCTTGCCGCCTTCGCTCGCGAGCAACTGCCGATGCTGCGATCGCAAGTGAAGGACGCCGAGCGTACGATGGCCGACAAGTAATCGGCAGTCCGGGAACCCTGCTAAGGGCCGGAATTTTTTCTGGAATTGGATGGAACCAATCATAGTCCCCCTGGTTGTTTTGACCGGGCTGAGCAAAGCAGGTTCCAATTTCTCGCGCCGCCGCCTTGGTGCTTGATTTCGAATTTGGCTACCGCTCTAGTTTGATCAATCGCGTCACGCCGTGGATTCGGCCGACGCCGCGGGGGAATTAATATGAGCGACCTCGATCCCGGAACTGCATCACGCTCCGGTCGTCGCGTCCCAAAGCCAAAAAATAACGGTACGTCGGAGCCGGATTCCCGGCCGGAATTGCTGCTCGCCTTGCAGGCGATGCGCAGCGGCGATTTCTCGGTGCGGATGAGCGGCGACCATCTCGGCATCGACGGCAAGATCGCCGACACGCTGAACGAAATCATAGCCGCCAACCAGCGCATGGCGCAGCAGCTCGAACTGGTCGGCCAGGTCGTCGGACGCGAGGGCAAGACGCGCCAGCGCGTCAAGTTCGGCCTCGCCAGCGGCTCGTGGGCCGACATGGAAGGCTCGGTGAACACGCTGATCGACGATCTGTTGTGGCCGACGCGCGAGGTCACGCGTGCGGTCGCCGCCGTGGCGCAAGGCGACCTGCTCCAGACCGTCAAGCTCGACGTCGACGGTCGTCCGCTGCGCGGCGAATTCCTGCAGTCGGCGACCATCGTCAACACCATGATCAAGCAGCTCGGCGTGTTCACCTCCGAGGTGACGCGCGTGGCGCGCGAGGTCGGCACCGAGGGCAAGCTCGGCGGCCAGGCCCAGGTGCCGGAAGTGACCGGCGTCTGGAAGGACCTCACCGAGAGCGTCAACTCGATGGCGAACAATCTGACCAACCAGGTTCGCAACATCGCCGAGGTGACGATCGCGGTCGCGAACGGCGACTTGTCCAAGAAGATCACCGTGGACGTTCGCGGCGAAATTCTCCAGCTCAAGGAAGCCATCAACACGATGGTGGACCAGCTGCGCTCCTTTGCCTCCGAAGTGACGCGCGTGGCGCGCGAAGTCGGCACCGACGGCAAGCTCGGCGGCCAGGCGATCGTGCCCGGCGTGGCCGGTACCTGGAAGGACCTCACGGACTCCGTCAACGCGATGTGCGGCAACCTCACCGCCCAGGTGCGCAACATCGCCAACGTGACCACCGCCGTGGCGCGCGGCGACCTGTCGCGCAAGATCACGGTGGACGTGCGCGGCGAAATCCTGGAGCTGAAGGACACCATCAACACGATGGTGGACCAGCTCAACTCGTTCGCCTCGGAAGTGACGCGCGTCGCGCGCGAGGTCGGCACCGAAGGCAAGCTCGGCGGCCAGGCCCAGGTGCCGGGTGTCGCAGGCACCTGGAAGGACCTCACCGACAACGTCAACTTCATGGCGTCGAACCTGACCGCGCAAGTCCGCAACATCGCGGACGTCGCCACCGCGATCGCAGGCGGCGACCTCTCGAAGAAGATCACGGTGAACGTCTCGGGCGAAATCCTTCAGCTCAAGGAAACGCTCAACACCTGCGTGGACCAGCTCAATGCGTTCGCCGGCGAAGTGACGCGCGTGGCGCGCGAGGTCGGCACGGAGGGCCGACTCGGCGGCCAGGCCAACGTGCTCGGCGTCGCCGGCACCTGGAAGGATCTCACGGAAAGCGTCAACTCGATGGCGTCGAACCTGACCGCGCAGGTCCGCAACATCGCCGAAGTGACGACCGCCGTTGCCGGCGGCGACCTCTCCAAGAAGATCACCGTGGACACGCGCGGCGAGATCCTGGAGCTGAAGGACACCATCAACACCATGGTGGATCAGCTCAACGCCTTCGCCGGCGAAGTCACGCGCGTCGCGCGCGAGGTCGGCACCGAAGGCAAGCTGGGCGGTCAGGCCGTCGTGCGCGGCGTCGGCGGAACGTGGAAGGATCTGACCGACTCCGTCAACTCGATGGCCTCGAACCTGACCGGCCAGGTCCGCAACATCGCCGAAGTCGCGACCGCGGTCGCCAAGGGCGACCTGTCCAAGAAGATCACAGTGAACGTCTCGGGCGAAATCCTTCAACTGAAGGAAACGCTCAACACCATGGTCGACCAGCTCAATGCGTTTGCCGGCGAAGTCACGCGCGTCGCGCGCGAGGTCGGCACCGACGGCAAGCTCGGCGGCCAGGCCGACGTGCCCGGCGTCGCCGGCACCTGGAAGGACTTGACCGACTCCGTCAACTCGATGGCCGGCAACCTCACCGCCCAGGTCCGCAACATCGCCGAGGTCGCGACCGCGATCGCCGGCGGCGACCTGTCGCGCAAGATCACGGTGGACGTGCGCGGCGAGATTCTTCAGCTCAAGGACACGCTGAACACGATGGTCGACCAGCTCAACCGCTTCGCGGGCGAGGTGACGCGCGTCGCGCGCGAGGTCGGCACCGAAGGACGGCTGGGCGGCCAGGCCAACGTGCCCGGCGTCGCCGGCACCTGGAAGGACCTCACCGACAGCGTGAACTCGATGGCGGGCAACCTCACCGCCCAGGTCCGCAACATCGCCGAAGTGACCACCGCCGTCGCACGCGGCGACTTGTCCCGCAAGATCACCGTCGACGTGAAGGGCGAAATCCTCGAGCTGAAGAACACCATCAACACCATGGTGGACCAGCTCAACGCCTTCGCCGGCGAAGTCACGCGCGTGGCGCGCGAGGTCGGCACCGAAGGCAAGCTCGGCGGCCAGGCCGAGGTGTCCGGCGTGGCCGGCACCTGGAAAGACCTCACCGACAACGTCAACTTCATGGCCTCGAACCTCACGGCTCAGGTCCGCAACATTGCCGAGGTCGCCACCGCGATCGCAGGCGGCGACCTCTCGAAGAAGATCACGGTGGACGTGCGCGGCGAGATCCTGCTGCTCAAGGACACCCTGAACACCATGGTCGAGCAGTTGCGCTCATTCGCCGCCGAAGTGACTCGCGTGGCCCGCGAGGTCGGCACCGAAGGCCGCCTCGGCGGTCAGGCCGTCGTGCCCGGCGTCGGCGGCACCTGGAAGGACCTCACCGACAACGTCAACCTGCTGGCCGCGAACCTCACCACGCAGGTCCGCAACATCGCCGAGGTCACCACCGCCGTCGCGCGCGGCGACTTGTCCCGCAAGATCACCGTCGACGTGAAGGGCGAAATCCTCGAGCTGAAGAACACCATCAACACCATGGTGGACCAGCTCAACGCCTTCGCCGGCGAGGTGACGCGCGTGGCGCGCGAGGTCGGGACCGAAGGCGAGCTCGGCGGCCAGGCCCAGGTGCCAGGCGTGGCCGGCACCTGGAAGGACCTCACCGACACCGTCAACTTCATGGCGGCGAACCTGACCGAGCAGGTCCGCGGCATCGTCAAGGTGGTGACCGCTGTTGCGAACGGCGATTTGAAGCAGAATCTCACCGTGAAATCGAAGGGTGAGGTCGCGGCGCTCGCCGACACCATCAACAACATGACCGAGACGCTTGCGACCTTCGCCGACCAGGTGACGTCGGTGGCACGCGAGGTCGGCGTCGAGGGACGGCTCGGCGGCCAAGCCGACGTGCCGGGCGCGGCAGGCACCTGGAAGGACCTCACCGGCAACGTCAACCTGCTGGCGGCCAACCTCACCTCGCAGGTGCGCGCGATCGCCGAAGTGGCAACCGCCGTGACCAAGGGCGATTTGACACGGTCGATCCAGGTCGATGCCCGCGGCGAGGTCGCCGAGTTGAAGGACAACATCAACACGATGATCACGAACCTCCGTCTCACGACGGACGTGAACACCGAGCAGGACTGGCTGAAGACCAACCTTGCGAAATTCACCAACATGCTTCAGGGCCAGCGCGACCTCGCCACCGTCGGCCGGCTGCTGCTCACTGAACTGTCGCCGCTGGTGAACGCTCATACCGGCGTGATCTACCAGGTCGAGAACGAGGACAATCCGCAGCTCCTGCTGCTGGCCTCCTATGCCGGCGACGGCGTCTACCCGTACCAGCGCGTGCTGCCATTCGGCGACGGCCTGATCGGCCAGTGCGCGCTCGACAAGCGGCCGCGCGTCATCGCCGACATTCCGCCCGACGTGGTGCCGATCAACTCGGCGCTGCTCCGCGTCGCGCCGAAGAACCTCGTCGTGCTGCCGGTGCTGTTCGAAGGCCAGGTCAAGGCCGTGATCGAGCTTGCCTCGCTCACCTCGTTCACGACCTCGCAGATGACCTTCCTCGAGCAGCTCACCGATTCCATCGGCATCGTGCTGAACTCGATCGAGGCGACGATGCAGACCGAAGGCCTGCTCAAGCAGTCGCAGCAGCTCGCCGGCGAGCTTCAGACCCAGCAGCGCGAATTGCAGCAGACCAACGACCAGCTCGAACAGAAAGCGCAGCAGCTCGCCGAGCGCAACGTCGAGGTCGAGCGCAAGAACCAGGAGATCGAGCAGGCCCGGCGCGCGCTGGAGGAAAAGGCGACCGAGCTCGCACTGACCTCGAAATACAAGTCCGAATTCCTCGCCAATATGAGCCACGAGCTGCGCACGCCGCTGAACTCGATCCTGATCCTGGGTCAGCAGCTCACCGATAACCCGGACGGCAACCTCACCGGCAAGCAGGTCGAATTCGCCCGCACCATCCACGGCGCCGGCACCGACCTGCTCAACCTCATCAGCGACATTCTCGATCTCTCCAAGATCGAGTCAGGCACGGTGACTGTCGACGCCGAGGAGATTTTGACCGCGAACCTGCTCGAAACCGTCGGACGGCCATTCCGGCACGAGGCGGAAAATCGCAGTCTGTCGTTCAAGATCGACGTCGATCCGAACCTCGCGCGCAGCATCGTCACCGACTCCAAGCGGTTGCAGCAGGTCCTGAAGAACCTGCTCTCCAACGCCTTCAAGTTCACCGCCGAGGGCGAGGTGCGCCTCAAGGTCGCCGCCGCGGTCGGCGGCTGGGGCACGGATCATCCGGTGCTGAACTCGGCCCCGGCCGTGATCGCGTTCGAAGTGTCCGACACCGGCATCGGTATTCCCCTGGAGAAGCAGAAGCTGATCTTCGAGGCGTTCCAGCAGGCCGACGCCGGCACCAGCCGCAAATACGGCGGCACCGGCCTCGGTCTTGCCATCAGCCGCGAGCTCGCAGGCCTGCTCGGCGGCGAAATCCATCTGCGCAGCGCGCCCGGCAAGGGCTCGTCCTTTACGCTGTATCTGCCGTTGAAATATTCCGGCCCGACGCAGGCGCCGCGTCCGACTGCGCAGCAGCAGCACATTCAACCACCGGCATTGCAGCCGGCCGCGCAAGACCTGCCGCGCGTGATCGAGCAATTACCCGACGATCGACTCAACCTCGAGCCCGGCGACAGCATCCTGCTCATCGTCGAGGATGATCCGCACTATGCGCGCATTCTGGTCGACCTCGCCCGCGACAAGGGATTCAAGGTTCTGGTCGCCGCGCGGGGCGCGGAAGCGCTGGAGCTTGCCAAGCAGTACCAGCCGCGTGCCGTCTCGCTCGACGTGTTCCTGCCGGACATGCTTGGCTGGACGGTGCTGAGCCAGCTCAAGCACAATCCGCTGACCCGCCACATTCCCGTGCAGATCATCACGCTCGACGAGGACCGCCAGCACGCCCTGGCGCGCGGCGCCTTCTCCTTCGTCAACAAGCCCACCACGACCGAAGGGGTCTCCGCCGCACTGTCGCAGATCAAAGAATATGCGCGGCCGCGGCGCAAGCGGCTCTTGATCGTCGAGGACAACGAGGCCGAACGGATGTCGATCCGCGAGCTGCTGCATCACGACGACATCGAGATCGTGACGAGCGATACCGGCGCCGGCGCGCTATCGACGCTGCGCGAGGTTCCTTGCGATTGCGTCGTGCTCGACCTGCGGCTTCCGGATATGAGCGGCTTCGAGGTGCTCGACCAGATCCGCAACGACGAGGCGCTCTCGAATGTTCCGGTCGTTGTCTTCACCGGCCGCGAGCTTTCGGCGGAGGAAGACGCGGAACTCCACACCATGGCGCGCAGCATCGTGGTCAAGGGCGTGGAATCGCCGGAGCGCCTACTCGACGAGACCGCGCTGTTCCTGCATCGCGTGATCACGGAACTGCCGGTCGAGAAGCAGCGCATGCTGGAAAAGCTGAACAGTTCCGACGAGGATCTGGTCGGCAAGACCGCCCTGCTCGTCGACGACGACGCCCGCAACATCTTCGCGCTGTCGAGCGTGCTGGAACGGCGCGGCATGAAGGTGCTCACCGCCACGACCGGCCGCGAAGCGGTCACACTGGTGGAGTCCAATCCGGAGATCGCGATCGTGCTGATGGACATCATGATGCCGCAGATGGATGGCTACCAGACCATCGGCGTCATTCGCGAAAACCCGGCCTTCGCCCGCCTGCCGATCATTGCGCTGACCGCCAAGGCGATGAAGGGCGACCGCGAGAAATGCCTGGAGGCCGGCGCGTCCGACTACCTCGCCAAACCCGTCAACACCGATCAATTGCTGCTTGCGATCCGCATGTGGCTGCACCGTTGAGTTTGGATCTGCGAATGGACCACGAAAAGGTCAACATCCTCCTCGTCGACGACCAGCCGGCCAAGCTGCTCGCCTATGAGGTGATCCTGAAGGAGCTCGGCGAGAATCTCGTGACCGCCTCGTCGGGCCGCGAGGCGCTCGAGGTGCTGCTCAAGACCGAGATCGCGGTGATTCTGGTCGACGTCTGCATGCCTGAGCTCGACGGCTTCGAGCTCGCCGCGATGATCCGCGAGCATCCGCGCTTCCAGAAGACCGCGATGATCTTCATCTCGGCCATCCAGGTCAGCGACATCGATCGGTTGCGCGGCTACGAAATGGGCGCGGTCGACTACGTTCCGGTCCCGGTCGTGCCGGAGGTGCTGCGCGCCAAGGTCAAGGTATTCGCCGAGCTCTATCGCAAGACCCGCGAGCTCGAACGGTTGAACCAGGATCTCGAGGACCGCGTGCGCGCCCGCACGGCGGAGCTGGAGAACTCCACTGCAAAGCTGCGTGAAAGCGAAGAGCGGCGCAGCATGGCGATTGCCGCCGGCAAGATGGGGTCCTGGGACTGGGACTGGGTCAACGGCGACTGGATGTGGGACGATGGCCAGTATCGCATTTTTGGCGTGACGCCCGAAACCTTCAACGTCACCTCGGCGAACATCCAGGCACTGCTGCACCCCGATGATGCCGACCAGTTCAGCCAGGCCATCGCGGCGTTCAATACGGGGGTGCACGCCCATGAAGGCGAGTTTCGCGTCAGCCGTCCCGACGGCGAGGTGCGCTGGTGCGTCGGCACGGCGGCCGCCACGCTGGACCCCAGCGGCCGCGTCGTGCGAGTGAGCGGCGTGACCGTGGACATCACCGAACGCAAGCGCGCGGAGGAGAGACAGAATCTGCTGGCGCGCGAGGTCGACCACCGCGCCAAAAATGCGTTGGCGCTGGCGCAGTCGATCGTGCGCCTCACCCGTGCCGACGAGGTCAAGGCTTACGTCAACGCCGTCGAAGGACGCATCAATGCGCTGGCGCGCGTCCACACGATCCTGTCGCTGTCGAGCTGGCAAGGCGCGGAGCTCTCCAGGCTGATCGAGGAGGAAGTTGCACCCTATTCGCTCGGAGGCCAGATCAAGCTGGCGGGTCCCGAGGTTCAGTTGCTGCCGGCGACCGCGCAGACGCTGGCGCTGGCGCTGCACGAGCTTTTCACCAACTCGGCGAAGTATGGCGCGTTGTCGGCGCGGTCGGGTCGGCTTGCGATCGACTGGCAGGTCGAGGACGACCACCTCACATTGACCTGGGACGAAACCGGTGGTCCGCTGGTCGGGCCGCCGAAGTCCCGCGGCTTCGGCACACGGAGCCTTCTTGCCAGCGTCGAATCCCAGCTCGGCGGACAGGCGGAGTTCAACTGGCGGCCCGAAGGCCTGTTGTGCCGTCTTGCGGTGCCGCTGACGCCAAAGGGCGCAGCGCCGACCAGCGCGGGAAAGTTCGACCCGGTTCCCTCCGAGGCTCTTCAGCGGGCTTCAGGTTAGCGCGACGCGACGACCCTGATACGCGTCATCGGCCGAGATTCGTCAGCCAAACGTCCTTCCAGCCATGCTTCCGTTTGCGAGAGATCGCGCAGCGCCCGCGCGTAGCGTCGGGCTGCGCTCCGCTCGGCGCCGCGCGGCAGCTTGCGTGCCTTGCGCAGCATGTCCGCGGCCGCGTTGCGATAGGCGAGCGAGCGATAGAGAAAGACGACCTTACCCATATCGGAGTTCCCGTGTTGATGCCGTTCATCCTCGCAAGAGCGGCATGAACGTCGGATGAAGCCGCGAGTGACAAATTTTTGATGAAGATGGAACCCGCAATCATAGCTCGCGTTTCTCGCCATATTCAGAGGCGGTCCATGCGCCCGAGGAAGTCGCCGAGGCTCATCTCTTCCACTTGCATCATCAGGCTGATGACGCATGCGCTCATGGGCGCCGCGCTCGGCCTCGCCTTCGGTCTTGCTCTCATCCTGTCCAATGCGGCGGTCGGGAACTTGTTGAGCCACGGCGGGAGATCCGCGGCCGTCGTCTTCGTCGTCACGCTGGTGACCACCTTCGCGATCGGCGCGACGCTCACGGGGATCGTGTTCATGATCGCCGAGGACAACGAATTTTGAAGCACGCGTGAAGCGTATGGGCGCAGTTTTAGAATCCGGTACGTGTCCGGGTCTTCCTCCGCACGCCTTCAAAGGTCTCAGCGGCGCGCGATCACACGAAGGGGATTGCTGGCTGTCTTGACGGGACGAAGGCGAACCCGGTCGCGGACGTCAGGCAGGACATCACCGCCGCCGGCAGCCTTCCATTCGCCGATCAACAGGCTGACCTTCCGGCGCAGATCCATCTGCGCCAGGGCCTTTTCGGTGCAGTCACGATCGCGATCGACGAGGTCGCGCACAGACGCCTCGATATCGGCCATTTCCAGCCTCAAGGCACTGATTTTGCGTCGAGTTTCATTAATTCTGTTGTCCATGGCTTGTTAGAACAAAATAAGAACATATAGTCAAGCGGCGATTCCAGAACGGAGAGGTCAGATGCAGGTTCAGGGTAAATATGACGCTAGGGCTTTCCTCGCGGAGCAGATGACGCGGGCGCAAGGCCTGAGGCTGAAGCGGCTGAGCGAGGAGGCTTATCAGCCCGCGCAATACAATCGGGATCTGTCCTCCGCCGAGGCCGCGCGCCGCATCCAGGTGCTGGAGGCGGAGATCGAACTGGCGAACTCGTTCTGACGCACGCACCCGCGCCTGGAACGTTGCGTCAGCGCTACGGTTCTTTCCCGATGCCAAGGGAGAGAGTCGATGGCACGCAAGGCAACGAAACGCCGTTATTCCCGCAGCGCCGGCGATGATGTCGAGCGCGAGATGCGTCGTTACAAGAAGGGCACCGCGAAAAGCGGCCCGGGCGGCCGTGGTGGACGGGTGAAGAGCCGCAAGCAGGCGATCGCAATCGCCCTGTCGGAAGCGCGCGCGAAGGGCAAGAAAGTCCCGAAGAAGGCGTCGAAGCGAAAGACGACCAGGAAAACGGCCAAGAAGAAAACAACCAAAAAGAAGACAACCAAGAAGACGAAGAAGAGCTCGACGCGCAAACCCAGCAAGCGGTGACGCGGCGTCAGATCATGCTGCCCGGCATGAAGCAGCGGATCGATATCCCGAACGCGGTTTTGACCGGCCACACCATGGTGCGGCCGGCACGGTTCGGCTCGGTGATGACGGCCTCGTCCGGCACGTCGATCCACTGCCCGTCGAGCCGCACGCGATAGTGCCCGTCATGCGATTCCCAATCGGGATCTGACACCGCAAATCCGTCCGCATCCGAGCAACAGGGGCCGAGATGGCTGCGAAGGCTGTCGAACCAGGGTTTTAGGGCTGAATTGGCGTAGCGGCCGTCGTCGCGCCCGAGGGCGCTTCCAGTTGTCACCACGATTGGCGCTGCGAGCAGCGCACACCTCAGCGAGAGCTTCAATCGATCCATGTCGGCACCGATCAATGCAAACGTCAGGTCCCACAAGACGGCCCGACGTTTGGAGTTCCGCTCCTGGCCTTTGCCTTGGCGCCGTCATTGGCGCCGAAGCGCAACACGCACTTCCGGACAGTGACGAGCGAACGCGGCTTTTTCGGACGAACCCGTCATCATCGCTGCCGTTAACGCGAATGTTATCGGCGGCCTGTGGGTATCTCGGATGCGAACGAGAAAAGGCGGCCCGAAGGCCGCCTTTTTGAATTCGCCCGGAACGGCTCGACTTAGGCGAGCGGCACCGCGACGAACCGGGTCGCCTCCGCACTCTTCACCTGCAGCAACACGCTTTTCTTGCCGGACGATTTGGCCTGCGCCAGTTCGGAGCGGACTTCGCCGACATTGGCGACCGGCTTGCCGCCGACATTGAGGATGACGTCACCGGTCTGGATGCCACGTTGCGCGGCCGGCCCCTCCGGATCGATCTCGGTGACGACAACGCCCTTCTGGCCTGCGCCCTGAACGTCGCCGGCCGGAGCCAGGCTGAGCCCGAGGCGTGGCGTTCCGGCGCCTGGCTGCGCCTTACCCTCACCGGCCTTCGCATGCTGCTCATTTGGCAACTCGCCAAGCGCCAGCGTCATGGTCTTGCTGTCGCCCTTGTGGAAGACATCGAGCTTCACCGAGCTCCCCGGCGCCAGGGTGGCGATGGTGCGGGCTAGGTCACGGGAATCCTTGACGGAGGTGCCGTTGACGGCGGTGATGACATCACCCGCCTCGATGCCGGCCTTCGCCGCCGGACTTCCATCCTGCGGAGTGTCGACAATCGCGCCGCGCGCCTCCTTCAGGCCAAGGCTGTCGGCGATGTCGGCGGTCACCGGCTGCACCTGCACGCCGAGCCAGCCGCGGGTGACCGCACCCTTGTCCTTCAGCTGCGCGACGACGAGCTTTGCGGTTGACGCTGGAATGTCGAAGCCGATACCGACCGATCCGCCGGAGGGCGAATAGATCGCGGTGTTCACGCCGATCACGTTGCCGTTCATGTCGAAGGCCGGACCGCCGGAATTACCCTTGTTGATCGGCGCGTCGATCTGGATGAAATCGTCATAGGGACCGTTGCCGATGTCGCGGCCGCTGGCCGAGACAATGCCGGCCGTCACAGTGCCGCCAAGGCCGAAGGGATTGCCGACCGCGACCACCCAGTCGCCGATCCGCGGCTTCTGGTCGGAGAATTTGACGAACGGAAAGTCCTTCTTGCCATCGACCTTGATCAGCGCGAGATCGGTCTTGGGATCGGTGCCGACCACCTTCGCGGTGTAGACAGTGCCGTCATCCATCGTCACCTGCACCGACGTAGCGTGATCGACGACATGATTGTTGGTCACGGCATAGCCGTCGGCTGAGATGAAGAAGCCGGAGCCCTCACCCGTGATCGTCTGGTGGCGCTGACGTGGCATGCCGTTCATGCCGCCCGGACCGCGGAAGCCGAACTGCCGCGAGAACTGGTCGAACGGCGAATCCTCGTCGGAGTCCATCCGGTTCTGTTGCAGCATTGCGCTCTTGTCGTTGTCCTCGTCGATCTTGACCCGCACCGAGATGACGGCGGGTTTCACCTTGCTGACGAGATCGCCGAAGCCCGGCAGCGTCGCGGGCGCCTCCGCGGCGTGGGCCGGCGCGATGAAGGGTGCCATCCCAAGCGGCGAGGAACCGGGAGAACTGGCAAGCACGGCCAGGCCAAACGCGGCGACGGTGCCGAGCAGCGCAAGCCTGCGCGGCTTCAGAATCCTTCGGGACGAGGTGGTGTCGGAATTGGCGTGGTCGTTCATGTCGAAATGTCCATGCTGTGGGGTAAGTCGCCTTGCCCCCAACATGGACGTCGTCACCTTACGGGGCTCCGTCCATCCGATTAAATCTTGGCAAAGTTGCTGCGACCAGTGGCACGGCCAGAAATCGTAGATGCACATTTGATGCAGCTCAACACAGGCCCCGCGCGACGTGAAACATTGCGACCGGATGATGTCCATCGGAGGCGAGCCATGTACAAAGATATTCTCGTTCACGTCCCAACCGAACGCCCGATGCGCCCTGTGATCGACGGATCGATTTCGCTGGCTGCGCAGCTCAACGCCCACGTCGACGCGGTCGCCGTCGGCTATGTCGCAACGAGCGCGGCTTACGTGATGGAAGGCGGCGCCGCAGTGGCGGCCGTGTTCGAGATGGAACGTGAGCGCGCGGTGGAGCGGGCCGAAGCGGCGCTGACGGTGTTCAAGAGCGAGGCGACAAACGCCGGCGTTTCCTTTGCATGCCACCCACTCGGCGCGATCCCGGCGGACGCAGCCGGCTCGCTGGGTGAGATGGCGCGGCTGCACGATCTCAGCATCGTGCTGCAGCCCGAACCAGCGCAAGGCTCATTCGACAACGACGTGCCCAGCGAGATCCTGTTCCAGGCGGGCGGCCCGGTGCTGTTCCTGCCGTACAATTTCCGTGGCGCATTCAAGCCGAAACGGATCGGCATCTGCTGGGACGGCAGCCGCCTCGCCGCCCGCGCGATGCGCGATGCCGCCCCGTTCCTGGCTCGCGCCGAGGAGATCGTGATCATCACCATCAACGAGGCCGACGCGGTTCCCGACGACGTCTCGGCGCGCAATTTGGCAAAGCATCTCGGCCGACGCGGATTGTCGACCCGTACGGCCAGCCTGTCGGCCGCGCGCGCCGACATTCAGCCGACCATCCTGTCACTGGCGGCCGACGAGAATCTCGATCTCCTCGTGATGGGCGGTTACGGCCATTCGCGACTGCAGGAACGCCTGCTCGGCGGCGTCACCCGCGCCATGCTCGAAGCGATGACCGTCCCGACGCTGATGTCGCATTGATCACGGATCAACCGCGGAAATCCGATCACACGCCCTTGTCGTTCGGATTGGCAATCACGTCCTTCAGCGGCACAGGCATCGGGAAGTTCAGGTTTACGTTCTTGGGCGGAATGGGCTTTGTGAACCATTTCGCGTAGAGTTCTGCGAACAGGCCGCTCTTCATCGCGGCGACCAGCGTCTTGTCGACCAGAGCTTTGAACTCCGGATCGCCCTTCCGGATGATCAGCCCGTAAGGCTCGGTCCGCAGGCTGTCGTCGATGATCCGCCAGCTATCCGGCGTCTGGCTGTTGGCGATGAGGCCGGCGAGCAGGATGTCGTCCATGACGAAGGCGTCGCTGCGGCCGGTCGTGAGCGCAAGGAACGACGCGGCGTGATCCGGCGACAGCACCTGCTTGACCTCGAACTTCTTCTCCTGGCTGCGCGCCAGCAGCAGGGTGATTGACGTCGAGCCAGTGGTCAGCGCGACCGGCTTGTCCTTCAGATCCTCGAACGTCTTGATAGGCGCATCCTTTCGGACCACCGCGCGAATGCTCGACACGAAGATGGTGTTGCTGAACGCCACCACCTTCTGGCGCTCCAGCGTGTTGGTGGCGGGACCGCAGACGATGTCGATGGTGCCGTTCTCGATCAGTGGGATTTGCGTGCTGAGCTGGATCGGCTGGAGCTTGGTCTGAAGCGCCGGGAGTTTCAACTCGTCCTTCACCGCATCGGCGATGCGCGCGCAGAGATCCATCGCGAAACCGACCGGCTTCTGACTGCCATCGAGATAAGAAAACGGCACCGAGACATCGCGATGACCGAGGCGTATCTCGCCGGCATCCTTGATCTTGGCCAACGTCCCGCCCGGGGTTTGAGCCTGTGCAGGCGCCGCGACTGCAATCAAAAACGCGAGCAAATACAACAGCGCCTTCATGGTCCCTACTCCAGTTTGGATACAATCACTCAATATTTTATACACACGATTGCATAATTCACAAACTGATTTTATACAATCTGCATCGGCCCAACCGCGACGGATGCCTCATGAAATCGGGAGCAACAGCAAAGCAACGGAGTGGCGGCGTTCACGGCTCCGCGCCTGACGCCGTTCGCGAGGCGCTGCGGCGCGCGATCAGCGCGGGCGAGCTGGCGCCCGGCATTCAGCTCCGGCAGGACGAACTCGCCGAAAAATTCGGGACCAGCCGCATTCCTGTCAGAGAGGCGCTCCGGCAGTTGGAGGCCGAGGGCTTCGTGACGTTCCTGCCCAACCGCGGGGCGGTCGTCTCGGATCTCTCAATCGACGAGGTCGTCGAGCTGCTCGAGATTCGCATCGCGCTCGAATGCCACGCGCTGCGCCTCGCGATTCCCGCTATGGGCGACATCGATATCGATGATGCCAGGGCGATCCTCCGCTCCTACGACGAGGAGCCGGATCCGGAAAAATGGGGCGCGTTCAATTGGCGATTCCACAAGGCGCTCTACGCGCCCTGCAATCGCCCGCGCCTGCTTGCGATGATCGAGGCGAATTATGGTCACGTCGGTCGCTTCACCCGTGCCCTCGTGTCGCGCGCGACCGGCAAGGATCGGCCGCAGCGAGAGCATTACCAGTTGCTCGAATATTGCCGCGATGGCGAGGTGGAGAAGGCCGTGCGCTTGCTACGGGAGCACATCGTGCAGACCCAGAAAACGCTGCGATCTGCTCAACGTCATGCATCGCGGGATGGGACAGGCTGATCTGGGAACCGATCGCCGCCATTGTGTCGAGGAGAGTGCGTTTGAAGACGAACGATGTTGAAATCCTTGTTATCGGCGCGGGCATCGCAGGCCTCGCCACGGCCTATTACCTTGCCGTCGAGCACAGGCGCTCGCGCCTGCTGATCGTGGATGAGGGGCAGCCGATGACGCTGACATCGGCGCAGTCGGGCGAGAACTATCGCAACTGGTGGCCGCATCCGACCATGGCGGCCTTCACCGATCACAGCACGGACCTGATGGAGGACATCGCACGCCGCACGGACAACCGCATCCACATGACGCGGCGCGGATACCTGCTCGTGACGCGCGAGGAGAAACCGGAAGAGTTGCTGCGGCAGTTGCATGCCGGCTACGGCGCCTCGGCCTCGAGGCTGATCCGCCAGCACGAGGGCACGAGCCTGAACTATTCGCCCCGCTGTCGGCGGACTGGCAAATTGCGCCCGATGGCGTCGATGTGCTGCTTGGCCGAGACTTGATTCAGCGCACTTATCCAGCTTTCGACAAGGAGGTCGCCACCGCGCTTCACATCCGCAGGGCCGGCGACATCAGCGGTCAGCAACTCGGCCAGTACATGCTGGAAATGATGCGCCCGCTCGGTGCGCAGTTTCGGCAAGCGCGGGTGGTCGGAATCGCCAGGGCTGACCGATTCCAGGTTGACGTCGTCGCTGACGGCGAGCGCCAGACGATCAAGGCCGATATCATCGTCAATGCGGCGGGCCCCTTTGCGGCGCACATCGCGGCGATGCATGGCGAAAAGCTGCCGATGCTGAACGTACTTCAGCAGAAAATCGCCTTCGTCGATCGCAATCGTGCGGTGGACCGCAAGATGCCGTTTGCCATCGATCTCGACGGCCAGACGCTCGCGTGGTCTCCCGAGGAGCGGGAGGCGCTGGCCGCCGCTCCCGAGTTGGCACGCCTGCTGGAACCGATGCCGGGCAGCATTCACCGCCGGCCCGACGGCGGCGATCACGGGCAATGGATCAAGCTTGGCTGGGCCTTCAACTCGGAGCCGTCAGAGCCTTCGCGCGACCCCGAACTCACGCCTCATTTTCCAGAGGTCGTGCTTCGCGCCGCAAGCAGGCTCCAGCCCGCACTCGGGCAATATCTCGGTGCCCTTCCGCGGGATCGGGTGCATTACGGCGGTTTCTATCCCATGACCAGGGAAAACTGGCCGCTGATCGGCGCGGCGAAGACCCCGGGCGTGTTCCTGACGGCTGCCTTGTCGGGCTATGGAACCATGTCGACCTGTGCCGCGGGCGATCTCTGCGCGCGTGCCGTGGTCGGCGCGGCCTCGCCCTCTTTCGCGGAGGCGCTCTCGCTGGCGCGGTACGAGAACAGGACGCTCATGGGCGAACTCGAGAGCGCCGAAAGCCGCGGCCTGCTCTGATTATCTCCACATCGACGCCTTCACGCGGCGGCGGGCGTCTCCCAAACCGCGGCTGCTGCGGCGTCGTCTTTGCAGTGGGCATTGCACGCGACGAAATGCGCCTTCAGCGCAATTTCGGCGAGATGTTCGAAATGTTCGGCTTGGCCAAGGAGTTGCCAGTTCTGGAGCGGCCGGTAGGCCGCCTGCTGACGACAGAGGGACGCCAGCGCCCGGTAGCGACGTACGTTCTCCATGAGAGCCTCCCTCGCATTCACAGGCTTATCGCCCTTATTTGCGTCAGGCGGATGGCGGTTGTGCAAAACATTTGCTGCATGCACCGCGCGCCTGACCGCGGCCAATTTGAAAAATGCGCAGGCGGGTATTGGTTCCTATCGCCACCGAAGGCGCGTGGAACCGGTCTTGTCCGGCAAGCTGCTGGCTAAGCGGAAAGGCGTTGTTCCACGGTCACCCCGATCAGATCGAGATACCGTTCGATCGGTTCAGGCCGGCCAATGAGATAGCCCTGCATCTCCTCGCAGGCCTCGCGCGCGAGGAACACCCGCTGCGCTTCGGTCTCCACCCCTTCCGCGACCACCGGAATCTTCAGGGCGTGCGCAAGGCTCAAGACCGCGCGGACGATCTCCGCCGATTGCGGCGTCGCTTCGAGATCGGAGATGAAGCTGCGGTCGATCTTGATCTTGTCGAACGGGAACGACTGGAGATAGGACAGCGAGGAATAGCCGGTGCCGAAATCGTCCATCGCGATGCGGATGCCCAGCGCCTTCAACCGGCGCAGCAGGGTGAGCGCGCGGGTGAAATCGCCGATCAGAACGCCCTCGGTGATCTCGACCTCGAGCCGCGTCGGCGCCAGCCCCGTCTCCAGCAGGATCTGGTGAATCGAACGTTCGAGGTCGCCGGCCTGGAACTGGACCGGCGACAGATTGACCGCCACCTGCAGCGGCCGTGGCCAGGACGCAGCCTCGCGGCATGCCTCGCGCAAGACCCATTCACCGATCTGGATGATCAGTCCGTTCTCCTCGGCGAGAGGAATGAACTGGTCCGGCGGCACGAAGCCGCGGGTCGGGTGGTTCCAGCGCACCAGCGCCTCGAAACCGATGATCTCACCGTCGATCCGCGCCTGCGGCTGGAAGTAGACCAGAAGCTGGTTCTGCTCCACCGCCTGCCGCAGATCGTGCAAAAGCAGCCTGCGATCGCGCAGCTCGCGGTCCATCTCGGATTCGAAGAAGCAGACCCGGCCCCGGCCCTCGCGCTTGGCGCGATAGAGCGCTGAATCGGCATTGGCGAGCAGCGTTGCCGCATCCACGCCGTCATCCGGATAGATCGCGATACCTACGCTCAAGCCGACATGGGAGAGATAATCGTCGACCTCGAGTCTCGTTGCCGATCGCCTCGACCAGACGTTCGCCGAGCGCCAGCACATCTTCACGGCAGACATCGTCCGGCATGAGTATCATGAACTCATCGCCGCCGATACGGGCGACGAAGCCGCCGTCGGATTCCGCGGCAAGGCGCCCGGCCGCCGCCCGCATCAACATGTCGCCGACGGGGTGGCCGAACACATCGTTCACTTCCTTGAAGCGATCGAGATCGAGACTGAGCACAGCAAAGCTGGTCGATGCCTTCTGGGCGCGCTCCAGCCGCTCGCTCAGTGCCGCATTGAACGCGCTTCGGTTGGGCAGGTCGGTCAGCGCATCGTGATGTGCGAGGTGGCTGATGCGTTCCTGGGTGGTGATGCGCTCGGTGACGTCCTCGATCACGCCGACCAGATATTGCGGCTCGCCCGCGGCGTCCGTGATCAGCATCTTGCGTGAGTTGATGACGCGGTCATGCCCCTTGACGCCGACTTCAAGCAGATGCTCCTCGAGGAACATCGGCATACCGCTGGCAACGACCCGTCGGTCCTGTTCGTTGACCATGCGGGCGACATCCGCCGGAAAGACTTCCTCGGGCGTCCTGCCCAGCATCTGCTCGCGCGGCAGGCCGTAATAATCCTCGCCGGCGCGGTTGAGCAGGATGTAGCGCGAATCCTTCGCGCACTTTGCGAACACGGCGATCGGGATGTTGTCCACGATGGTGTCGAGGAACTCGCGCGTTCGCAGCAGATCTTCTTCCACCTGCCCGTGCGTGTTCGCGCGCGCCTCGGTCATCCGCTGGCGATCACGGTCGCTCGCCTCATAGGCGGCGCTGACGAGTTCGCCCAGCTTGGCGAGCTGGACCTGTCCGTTCGCGTCGGTGGCGCAGCGAAGCTGCTCGGCGAACAAGCGATGCATGCTCATGCCGTCGCTCCCCGCCGCGTGCAGGCGACGTGCCTGCAATTCTCTGCGATCCGCATCCCCGCGCTCTCTTGCATTCCTAAACCGCAGATTGCGGCGGTTAGCATTGCGCGGGCGTTAATCGAATTCTCGTGCCAGGCGCGTTGGTTACCCCGGCCTGAAGGAGTTGATCGACTTGCGCGGCATCCTCCGTAGAACCCCGGAGAAAAGTGGCACGCCTTGGTACAACCAGTGCCGGGACATCCTCTTCATGCGCCCCATCCGTAGTCTACCGGATGAGCGCGCCCTCTCGGTGCTGCATCGGTCGCGCGGGACTATCCCGCAGGATGGACGCCCGTGCGGCCTCTGCCGCGACCCGAATGGCCGCGATGTTGCCGGTATAATCGGCGCTGCTCTTGCCACGAAACACGGCGGAGCCTGCCACGAGCGTATCGGCGCCCGCGGCGGCGACAGCAGCGGCATTGTCCCGCGTGATGCCGCCGTCGACCTCCAGCCGGATCGGCCGTTCGCCGATCATCTGTCGAATGCGCCTGATCTTCTCGATCTGGGAGTCGAGGAAGGATTGGCCGCCAAAGCCGGGATTGACGGTCATGACCAGCACGAGATCGAGACGATCGAGCACATACTCGATCGTACCCTCGGGCGTTGCCGGACACAGGCTGACGCCGGCTTTCTTGCCGAGCGCACGGATCGCCTGCAGCGAGCGGTCGAGATGCGGCCCGGCCTCGGCATGGACCGTGATGACGTCGGCACCCGCCTTTGCTAAGGCATCCAGATAGGGATCGACAGGCGCAATCATCAAATGGACGTCCAATATCTTCGACGTCACCGGCCGGATCGCCTTGATGATGTCGGCGCCGAAGCTGATGTTCGGAACGAAATGGCCGTCCATGACGTCACAATGGATCCAGTCGGCGCCGGCCGCGTCGATCGCCGCGATTTCCTCGCCGAGGCGCGCGAAATCGGCGGCCAGGATCGACGGGGCAATGATGATCTCCCTGGTCATGACTTGGCACTTCGCGCGTCGGCGCCGCCGCTGAAGACGCGGCTCGCCAGCACGTCCGCCGGGTCGATCGTTTCCAGATCGGCGACATCGAGCATGCGATCGAGATCGGACACCAGTCGATCGGCCTGCCGCAGGCGGATGCGATCGACCGCGTTGCGGATCGAGCGCGCGTTGGAGAAGAACGGCTGGGTCCGTCGCAGTGCGATGTACCTTTCGAAGGCCTCGCGCGCAGACGCCGAGAAGCGATAGCCGCGCTCCCTGAGCATCAGCTCGGCGATGACCAGCAACTCGGCTTCCGCATAGTCCGGGAAGTCGATGTGGTGGGCGATCCGCGAGCGGAATCCTGGATTTGACGCGAAGAAGCTCGTCATCCGCTCGCCATAGCCGGCCAGGATGACGACGAGATCCTCGCGCTGGTTCTCCATCACCTGGAGCAGGATCTCGATCGCCTCCTGGCCGTAGTCGCGCTCGTTGTCAGGGCGGTGCAGGTAATAGGCCTCGTCGATGAAGAGAACGCCGCCCATCGCCTTCTTCAGGATCTCCTTGGTCTTCGGCGCGGTGTGCCCGATATATTGCCCGACGAGATCGTCGCGCGTCACCGAGATCACCTGCCCGCGCCGGACGAAGCCGAGCCCGTGCAGGATCTTGGCCATGCGCAGCGCTACCGTGGTCTTGCCGGTGCCGGGATTGCCCGTGAACGACATGTGTAGCGTCGGCGGCGCGGAGGCGAGGCCCGCACGCTGCCGGATACGCTCGATCAGCAGCAACGACGCGATCTGGCGCACGCGGCTCTTGACCGGCCGGAGGCCGATCAGCTCCTGCTCGAGCTGTTGCAACGTGTCGGTGATCCCGGCAGCTTCGGCCTCCTTGCGAAGATCGAACGCGGTTTCGGTGGTCGGCAAATCAAGCATCGTCGCCTCGAATAAAATAGCTTCGCCGCGGGGCGGCGGCGAAGCAGTTGTCCGCCAAGGATCTGGAGCAACAAGGCTCCGCGCGGAGACGAATGGCTATCGCGGCGCGTGCGCGATGGTCTTTCTGACGGTGCTGTAGCGGATCGCACGGCCGCCAACCTCCTGCCGCACCAGCTCGAACTCGGCCTCCTGCGGTGGCCGGTTGACCAGGAACGAAATCCGCACCGATTCCCAGCCATGGCTGGAATCGAACCCGCTGATGCGGATGTAACGATCGCCGTACACCCTGCGGCATTCGGCGAGTTCCATCATCACGCCGGCGGCGTCCTGGAGATCGAACATCGGCAGGCCCCACATCTCCCAATAAGTGTTGCGGGGATGCGGATCGTCGGTGAACTCGATATTCACCGCCCAGCCGTTGGCGAGGCAGTATTGCACCTGCTTGGTGATCTGGTCGTCGGTCAGATCAGGCAGGAACGAGAAGCAGCCCTGGGTCAGTTTCATGTTCTGTCTCCTCAAACGGTTTCCAGCGCGGTCGGCACGAAGTCCGGCGTGTCGGTGGATTGGTAATTGAAGCTGACGTCCTTCCAGACCTCCAGCGCGGCCTTCAGCGGCGTGCAGGTCTCGGCCGCCCTCGCCAGGATTTCCGGGCCTTCATGGACGTAATCGCGCCCCTCGTTGCGGGCGAGGATCATCGCCTCCAGCGCCACGCGGTTGGCGATCGCGCCAGCCGCAATGCCCATGGGATGGCCGATCGTGCCGCCGCCGAATTGCAGCACGACGTCCTCGCCAAGCAAATTGAGCAACTGATGCATCTGGCCGGCATGGATGCCACCGGAGGCGACCGGCATCATCTTGTTCAGGCTCGCCCAGGACTGGTCGAAGAACAGGCCGTGCTCGAGCATGGTCGGGTTGAAGTCCTCGCGGCAGACGTCGTAGTAACCGCGCGTGGTGTTGGGATCGCCTTCGAGCTTGCCGACCACCGTGCCGGCGTGGATGTGGTCGACGCCCGCCAGACGCATCCATTTCGCGATGACACGGAACGACACGCCGTGGCTCTTCTGCCGCGTATAGGTCGAGTGGCCGGCGCGATGCAGATGCAGGATCATGTCGTTGCGGCGCGCCCACTTCGCCATGGACTGGATCGCGGTGTAGCCGATCACGAGGTCGATCATGACGATGACCGAGCCGAGTTCCTTGGCGAATTCCGCGCGCTCGTACATGTCCTCCATCGTCCCGGCGGTGACGTTCAGATAGGTGCCCTTCACCTCGCCAGAAGCCGCCTGCGCGCGGTTCACCGCCTCCATGCAGTAGAGGAAGCGGTCGCGCCAATGCATGAAGGGCTGCGAGTTGATGTTCTCGTCGTCCTTGGTGAAGTCGAGCCCGCCCTTCAGCGCCTCGTAGACGACGCGGCCGTAGTTGCGGCCGGAAAGCCCCAGCTTCGGCTTGACCGTTGCGCCGAGCAACGGCCGACCGAACTTGTCGAGGCGCTCGCGCTCGACCACGATGCCGGTCGCCGGCCCCTGGAAGGTCTTCACATAGGCGACGGGGAAGCGCATGTCCTCGAGCCGCAACGCCTTGAGCGGCTTGAAGCCGAATACATTGCCGATGATCGAGGCCGAGAGGTTGGCGATCGAGCCCGGCTCGAACAGGTCGAGATCGTAGGCGATATAAGCGAAATAGGAGCCCGGCGTGTTAGGCACCGGATCGACGCGATAGCACTTGGCGCGATATTTCTCCGCAGCAGTCAGACGGTCGGTCCACACCACGGTCCAGGTCGCAGTCGAGGACTCGCCGGCGACGGCTGCGGATGCCTCGATCGGGTCAACGCCTTCCTGCGGCGTCACACGGAAAAGCGCGATGACGTCGGTGTCCTTCGGGACATAGTCGGGCTCCCAATAGCCCATGCGTGCGTATTCCATAGTGCCCGAGCGATAGCGCTCTTTGCCGCGGACCGTGCCGGTGTGTAGATTCATATCAGCCTCCTTAAGGCGCTTTCTCGCTTCGCTGCTCTGTGTATTTTGCTCAGGCCGCAACCGACGCGCGGGCATCGATCCGCGGGTCGAGGTCGCCACCACGGTAGCGCCGCGCCATCTCGCTCATCGGCACCACCTTGATCCTGCTTGCGTGGCCGGCAGTACCGAATTGCTCGAACCGTTCACGGCAGAGGTCGCGCATCGCGTCCATCGCCGGCTTGAGGAACTTGCGCGGATCGAACTCGGAGGGCGACTGCGCGGCGATTTTTCGGAACACCGCGGTCATCGCCAGGCGGCAATCGGTGTCGATGTTGACCTTGCGCACGCCGCTCTTGATGCCGCGGACGATCTCCTCCACCGGCACGCCCCATGTCTGCGGCATCTCGCCGCCGAACTGGTTGAACATGTCCTGGAGCGGCTGCGGCACCGAGGAGGAGCCGTGCATCACGAGATGCGTGTTCGGCAGCCGGCGGTGGATCTCCTCGACCACCCGCATCGCCAGGATGTCGCCATCCGGCTTGCGGCTGAACTTGTAGGCGCCGTGCGAAGTGCCCATCGCGATGGCGAGCGCATCGACCTTGGTGGCGCGAACGAAATCGACGGCCTGATCGGGATCAGTCAGCAGTTGGTCGTGGCCGACCTTGCCCTCGACGCCGTGACCGTCTTCCTGCTCGCCGCCGCCGTGCTCGAGCCGAGCCGAGCACGCCGAGTTCGCCTTCGACGGATGCTCCGACCCAGTGGGCGAGATCGACGACCCGACGGGTGATGGCGACGTTGTAGTCATAGTCGGCAGCAGTCTTGGCATCGGCCTTCAGCGAGCCATCCATCATCACGGAGGTGAAGCCGTGGGCGATAGCGGATGCACAGGTCGCCTCGTCATTGCCGTGGTCCTGGTGCATGCACAGTGGGATGTCCGGATAGGTCCGCTCCAGCGCGTCGATCATGTGCGAGAGCATGATGTCACCGGCGTAGCTGCGGGCGCCGCGCGAGGCCTGCATGATGACGGGCGCATCGACCTCAGCCGCCGCCTGCATGATCGCGATGCCCTGCTCCATGTTGTTGATGTTGAACGCCGGTACCGCGTAACCGTGACCGGCGGCGTGGTCGAGCAGTTGGCGAAGGGTGATACGTGCCACGGACTGTCCTCCTGTTATTGCTTGCGGGCGCGGGCGATCGCCCGTCGGGCGGCTTCCGCAATGCTTTGCGGCGTGATGCCGAATTCGCGGTAGAGCACCGGCGCCGGCGCCGAGGCCCCGAAGCCGCGCATCCCGACGAATTCGCCGTCGGCGCCGATCCAGCGATGCCAATCGCCGACGATGGCCGCCTCGACGCCGACGCGCGGCGCGGCGCCGAGCACGGAGCCGCGATAATCCTCCGGCTGCTCCTCGAACAGTGCGAAGCAAGGCGCGGAAACCACGGCCGCACGGATGTGCTCGGTCGCCAACAACCGGGCGGCTTCCAGCGCGATCGACACTTCCGAGCCGGTCGCCATCAAGGTCACGTCACGACCGCCATCCGGCGAAACGACGAGATAGGCACCGCGCGTCACACGATTTTTGCCGCGTGCGTCGCTGCGAAAGGTCGGCAAGGCTTGCCGCGACAGGCACAGCACGGACGGGCGATCTTCGCTCGCGAGCGCGCAATCCCAGGCTTCCAGCGTCTCCACCGCGTCTGCGGGACGGAATACGAGCAGGTTCGGAATGACCCGAAGCGCTGCGAGATGTTCGACCGGCTGGTGCGTCGGGCCGTCTTCGCCGAGCCCGATGGAATCGTGGGTCATCACGTGGATGACGCGCAACCGCATCAGGGCCGCAAGGCGGATCGCCGGCCGGCTGTAGTCGGAGAAGGCGAGGAACGTGCCGCCATAGGGAATGAAGCCGCCATGCAGCGCCAGGCCGTTCATCGCAGCGGCCATGCCGTGCTCGCGAATGCCATAATGGATGTAGTCGCCGGCGAATGCCTCTCGCTTCACGGGCGCCTGCGCCTTGGCGTGCGTGAGGTTCGAATGCGTCAGGTCCGCCGAGCCGCCGACAAGCCCGGGAATCGTTCCGGCGATGGCGTCGAGCACCTGTTGCGAGGCCTGCCGCGTCGCGAGCTTCGGGCGGTCGCTGGCAAAGCGTTCGCGCAGCTTCGCCGCCGCCAGCGCATAGGCGGCAGGCAAGGCAACAGCCTTGCCCTCGACGAACAGGTCGCGCTGCTCAGGTGACGCGCCTTCGTAGCGATCGAGCCAGGCGAGACGTTCGACCTGTCCGCGCTGACCGATCATCCGCCATGCCTTCGCGACGGGAATCGGCACCACGAAGGGCTGATAGTCCCAGCCGAGCGTCCGGCGCGCCGCCGCCGTCTGCTCGGTGCCGAGCGGGGCGCCATGCGCCTTCTCGGTCCCCTGCCGGTCCGGCGCGCCATAGCCGATGATGGTGCGGCAGGCGATCAGCGACGGTTTTGTCGTCTCCCGCTCTTCGGCGATCGCTTGCGCAACCGCCTCGGGATCGTGCCCGTCGACACGGCGCACCGACCAGCCGGATGCGGCGAAGCGCGCGAGCTGGTCATCGGACGTCGCAAGCGACGTCGGCCCGTCGATGGAGATGCCGTTGTCGTCGAACAGCACGATCAGCCGGCCGAGTTGGAGATGTCCGGCCAGCGAGATCGCCTCCTGGCTGATGCCTTCCATCAGGCAGCCGTCACCGGCGATCACATAGGTGAAGTGATCGACCAGGCCGTCGCCATGCCGCGCATTGGCCATGCGCTCGGCGAGCGCCATGCCGACCGCGGTGGCTATCCCCTGCCCCAGCGGTCCCGTCGTGGTCTCCACGCCCGGCGTATGTCCATATTCGGGATGGCCTGGCGTCTTCGAGCCCCATTGCCGGAAGGCCTTGATGTCGTCGAGGCTGACGTCGCCGCCGGTCAGGTGCAGCAGCGCGTAGAGCAGCATCGAGCCGTGGCCGGCCGAGAGGACGAAGCGGTCGCGATCCGGCCAGTTGGGATGCGCCGAGTCGAATTTCAGGAAGCGCGAGAACAGCACGGTCGCGACATCGGCCATGCCCATGGGAAGGCCGGGATGGCCGGACTGAGATTTCTCTATGGCATCGACCGCGAGGAAGCGGACGGCGTTGGCGAGATCGCTGTGCGCGACCGTAGTGAGGTCGGCTTCGGCGTGGACGGAGATATTCATCTCGCTCTCCTCGTTCACTTCAGGTTTCGCTTGCGCTCGATCAGCTGCATGATCAGCGGCGTCAGGATGAGCTGCATCGCCAGATCAAGCTTTGCGCCGGGACACACGATGGAGTTCGCACGGGACATCCAGCTTTGCGGAAGCATCGAGAGCAGATATGGAAAGTCGATGCCGCGCGGATTCTTGAAGCGGATCACGACCATCGATTCATCCGGCGTCGGGATCCAGCGCGCGACGAAGGGATTGGAGGTATCCACCGTCGGCACCCGCTGGAAGTTGATGTCGGTCTCGGAAAATTGCGGGCAGATGTAGTGGATGTAGTCGGGCATCCGCCGCAGAATGGTGTCGGTGACGGCCTCGGTCGAATAGCCGCGCGCGCTGCGGTCGCGATGCAGCTTCTGGATCCATTCGAGATTGATGACGGGCACGACACCGATCTTGAGATCGGCATAGCGCGCGACATTGACCTTGTCGGTGACGACGGCACCGTGCAGGCCCTCGTAGAACAGCAGGTCCGAATTCTCCGGCAGCCGTTCCCATTCGGTGAAGGTGCCGGGAGCCGCGCCGTGCAGCGCGGACTCCTCGACGTCGTGGACGTAATGCCGCGTCGTCGCAGTGCCGGTCTCGCCATAATCGCGGAACGCCCGCTCGAGCTCCTCGAACAGATTGGTCTCGGGGCTGAAATGGCTGAAATGCTTGTTGCCACGCTCGGCCTCCGTGGCCATCTGCGTACGCATCTCGGTGCGGTCATAGCGGTGAAAGGCGTCGCCTTCGATGTAGGCGGCGTTGACCTTCTCGCGGAAGAATATCTGCTCGAAGGTCTTCTTCACCGAGGTCGTGCCGGCGCCGGACGACCCGGTGATGGAAATGATCGGATGCTTCCTGGACATGCGCCGCCCTCTCACACGCGGAAGAAGCCGCGACGCGCGAACAGCGGCGCGGAGCCGCTCGCCACCAGCAGCGGATCGCAGTGCAGTTCCTCGACGCGGCGCACCTCGCTGCTGGAACCCATGACGAGGGGCACGCGCTGGTGCAGACTTTGCGCTGCGAGGTCGAGGATGCGCTCGCGCCCTGTCGAGGCAGAGCCGCCGGCCTGCTCGATGATCATCGCCATCGGATGCGCTTCGTAGGTGAGCCGCAGGCGGCCGTCGCCATAGCCGGGGCGCGCGTCGGAGGGATAGAGGAACACGCCGCCGCGGGTGAGAATGCGATAGGCCTCGGCGACCAGCGATCCGATCCAGCGCATGTTGAAATTGCGGTTGGCGGGCCCGTCGACGCCGGCAAGACATTCGTCGACGAAGGCGCGCACCGGCGGATCCCAATGCCGGCGGTTCGATGCATTGATCGAGAACTCGTCGCACGCCTCGGCGACCTGAACGCCGCTGCGCGCGAGGCGGAAACAACCGGACCTGCGATCGAGGGTGAAGATATCGACGCCGTCGCCGAGGGTCAGCACCAACGAAGTCTGCGGACCGTAGGTGACGAAGCCCGCCGCAAGCTGCGCCGAGCCGCGCTGGTGGAAGGCGAGATCGAGGTCGTCCGGCGCCGGCAGGATCGAGAAGATCGTGCCGACAGTCATGTTGATGTCGATGTTGGAGGAGCCGTCGAGAGGATCGATCGCGATACAGATTTTTGCTTCGCGATCGGCGATCTGCGGCTCGCGCATCTCCTCCGACGCCAGCGCCGCGATCGGCAATTTGCCGAGGCAGCGGCGCAGGATCATGTCCGCCTGGACGTCGAGATCACGCTGGAGATCGCCGTCGCTGTTGCGGCCGGTGGTCAAGCCCGAGGCGTCCGCAATATCTCCGGTGGCAATGAGCTCGGCGATCTCGATCGCGGCTGCCGCGATGGCGTCGACCGCTGCCGCCACCGCCAGCGCATGCGGTGCAGTCTCGGAATACCGCTGAAGGTGCTCGTCCAGCCTGAGTTGCCCGGTCATCGGCGTCCATCCCCTAGCGGGCGCCGCATCCAGTTCCCTCCTTGGTGGAGGTCAGTGCGGTCGGTCCCGGCACGAGGAGATTGACAGGGGGAGTTTAATAAGGAAAATTTCTATTCATAATGAGCGCCAAAGAATTTTCTTATAATAGTCCCGGCCACGCAGCGGTCCAGCTCCGGCATGTCACGATCCGGCAGCTCCGCTCGCTCGCGGCTGTCTCGGCCAAGGGCAGCGTCACGGCGGCCTCAAGCCAGCTCGGCCTGACCCAGCCGGCCGTCACCCAGCAACTCCGTCAGCTTCAGGACCTTGCAGGACTGCCGCTGGTGCAGCGGACCGGTGACGGCATGCTGTTGACGGAGGCCGGCAGGGAGGTGCTGACGCTCGCCGAGCGCGTCGAAGCCGCAATCATGGACTGCCAGGGCGCGCTCGATCTGCTTGCGGGGCGCACGGGCGGCACGGTGCATCTCGGCGCGGTCTCGACTGCGAAATACTTCGTCCCGCATGCGATCGCGGCCTTCTCCAAGCGGCATCCGAAGATCGAGATCAAGCTGACCATCGGCAATCGCGAGGAGATCCGCGAGGCCATGCACGGCTACGACCTCGACTTCGCCGTGATGGGTCGGCCACCGGCCGACGTCAGCGTCGACGTCCGTCAGCTCGGGCGCAATCCGCACATCATCGTTGCGCGCAAGGGGCACTGGCTGGAGACGGATTCAGGCCTCAGCCTCACCGATCTCGTGCACGAGACCTTCCTCACCCGCGAGCGGGGATCGGGCACGCGCACGCTGATGGAGGGCATGTTCCAGAAGTCCGATCTCGAGCCGATCGTCGGCATGGAGATGAGCAGCAACGAGACCATCAAGCAGGCGGTGATTGCCGGGCTCGGCATCGCCTTCATCTCGGCCCACACGGTGGCACATGAACTCGCCGAAGGCCGCCTCATCGTGCTCGATGTCGCGGGCCTTCCGATCGTCCGGCAATGGTACGTGATCCGCCGCAGCGACAAGGTGCTGCTGCCGCCGGCGCAGGCGATGTTCGATTTTCTCGGCTCGGAAGGCTCGAATTACCTGCCCGAGGTGCCCGAATTCGGTGGACAATAGCCCGCCGAACTTCACCCCATCAGCTTCATCGCGACGGTTGCCGCCAATACGACGACGATCTGGAGCAGGCGCTCCGTCGTGAAGATGCGGTTGAAGGTGGTCATTGCTCGCCCCGGCCGGCGTGAAGGAGATTTCGATCCGCACATTGTTAGCATAGGTGCGGACCTGGACAACTCCATAGCGCCACGGGTTCCGTGTGGCGTGCTTACGCTTTCCCCGCAAGAAGATCGCCCCACCACGCAAGATCGCGGTCCGCCCCGGCGGCGAAGCCGACGACCGGAACGCCTGCAATCACCGTGCGGAGACGGCCGATGTCGGCGGCAATGATCGGCTCGGCATCGACGCCCGTTGCGGCGATGGCGCCGAACCTGACCAGGTGCCGCGCGTCGAGACGATCGGCGAAATGCTCGATCACGCTGCGCAGGCTGCGCGGCGTGCCACTGGCAAGATTGATCGCGCCCGTCAGATCGCTGTCGAGCACGGCGGCGATCATGTGGGCGAGGTCATCGACATAGACGAAGTCGCGAAGCTGTGCGCCATGCGAACAATCGAAGGCTTCCCCTGCTCTCAGGCTCCTGATCAGCGACGGGATGAGGCGCTGCTCCGGCTCGTGCGGGCCGAACGGGAAGTACACGCGGCCCCAGGCGGCGCCTGCGGCGATGTAGGCCTCGGCTGCGCGGAGCTTGGCCTGCCCGTACCGCGTCGTCGGGCGGCATGGGCTGAGTTCGTCGCACAGACCGGCTTGCGGGCCGTATTCGAGGCAACTGCCGATGCCGAGGATCCGCTTTGTGCCGCACGCCGTCGCGCCCGCAAGCAGATCGATGCTCGCGTCCGCCCAGAGCCGGTTGACGGGATCCTCACGATAGCGGCCCGGCCGCGCCTCCCAGGCAAGGTGCACCAGATGCGTCGGGCGCGACGCGGACAGCACGTCCGCACGACCGGCACCGGACAGCAGATCGGCCATGTGCCAGGTCACGCCGGCCGTCACCGTCTGCGGCATCCGCGCGACGCCATGCACCTCGAAGCCGCGATCGAGCAACACAGGCACCAGCGCGCGGCCGATGAATCCGGACGCACCCGTGACCAGTGCCCGCTTCATGACAGATAAGGCAGCGCGCGATCGCGCGCGGACAGGATCGGATTGGCAAGCGGCCACGCGATCGCAAGCGACGGATCGTCCCAGCGAATTCCGGCCGCCCCTTGCGCGTCATAGGGCACGTCGATGAAGTACATCAACGCGGTCCCGTCCACGATCGTCTGGAAGCCATGGGCACATCCGGCGGGAACGAATACGGCGTTGTGGCGATCGGCGGCGAGCTCGACCGAGCACCATTGGCCATAAGTCGGCAGCGATCGGCGCAGATCGACGATCACGTCGAACGCGCGGCCGGCGATGCACCGCACCAGCTTGGCCTCCAACCGTCCCGCCTGGTAGTGCAGGCCTCGCAAGGTACCGGCACGCTCGTTGTGGGACAGGCTGTGCTGGACGAAATGCGTGGGCAGGCCCTGCGCCGCGAAGGTCTCGCTGTCGAACAGCCGGGCGAAGAATCCGCGCGCGTCGGTCTCAGGTTCGATCCCGATTTCCAGGACGCCTGGCAGGGCCAATGGCGTGAACTTCATGTCAGGCGCTCCCTCCCGAACACCCATGGCGAATTTCGCTTTTTCGTTGCATCGCGCGCAGCGATGTCGGACCTTCTCTGGCTCCGGAGGACTCACTAGCAGCCGACGCAGAGCGGCACAACAAGGGCGCTTGCCATGACCGGGCATCCATGCCGCTTCTGCGCCGAGGTCATCGACGACACCTTCGTCGATCTCGGCCGGTCGCCTCTGGCGAATTCCTTCGTGCCGCCCGGGCGGGCGGACATCGACGAGCCGGTCTACCCGCTGCAGGCCTATGTCTGCCACGGCTGCGGCCTGGTCCAGCTTCCGCAGTTCGAGCCCGCAGCGAGCATCTTCGACCAGTATCTCTACTACTCCTCTTATTCCGAGAGCTGGCTACGGCACGCCGAGGCCTACGCCGCGGAGATGATTGCGCGCACCGCTCTTGGAGCAACATCGGAAGTGATCGAGATCGCCAGCAACGACGGCTATCTCCTGCAGTATTTTCGGCGCGCCGGCATCCGCGTGCTCGGCGTCGAGCCGGCCGGCGGACCCGCGTCGGTCGCGCGCGCCAAGGGCATTGCGACCAGGACCTGCTATTTCGGCCGCGACACCGCCACGATGCTCCGTGCCGAGGGCCACAGGCCCGACCTGATCGTCGCCAACAACGTGCTGCCGCACGTGCCCGATCTCAACGACTTCGTCGCGGGCCTGCGCGTCCTGCTGCCCGAGACCGGGTGCATCACGCTCGAGCAGCCCTCTCTCCTGCACCTGATCGAGCAGATCCAGTTCGACACGATCTATCACGAGCATCTGTCGTATTTCTCGCTCGCGACGGCCGAGACGATTTTTCGCGCGCATGCCTTGCGGGTCTTCGATGCGGACGAGCTGCCGACACATGGCGGCTCGCTGCGTCTGCACGTTTGCCACGAAGCGGCATCTCATGGGTCCTCGCCGGCCCTCGACAGGCTGCGCCGGCGCGAGGCTGCGGCGCGGCTGCACCAGCCTGAGACCTATCGTGGTTTTCGCGAGCGGGTTGCGGCCAAGCGCGCGGCGATCCGCGACTTTCTCGTCACGGCGCGGCGCGCGGGGAAGGCTGTACTCGCCTATGGCGCGCCCGCGAAGGGCAACACGCTGCTCAATTATTGCGGCATCACGCGCGAGCTGATTCCGTTCACCGTGGATCGCAATCCGCACAAGCAGGGCCTGCTGCTGCCGGGAACGCACCTGCCGATCCGCGATCCCGCGGCCTTGCTCGCGGCCAGGCCCGATTACGTCTTCATCCTGCCCTGGAATCTGAAGGACGAGATCATCGCCCAATTGCCGGAGGTTCGCGCCTGGGGCGGACAGTTCGTGGTGCCCGCGCCGGTTCTTTCGATCGTGTCCTGATGGTTAACGATCAGGCAGCGAGCGAGGTGGTGTAGTCCGCGCGCGTCGCGAAATAGGTCTCCAGCTCCGACAGCGCCCGCTCTTCCCATTCCCTGGCCTGCTCCAGCAGCGACCCGCGCTGGCCCGGGCGGAATGCAGCGGTCTGGCGATAGAGCGATGCGATGCCGCGGTAGCGGCGCACGTTCTCAAAGATGGCGTGACCGTTGATCTGGCCGTTCATGTCGAAAACTCCCTCGTCATTCCCGGGGGAGAAATTGCGGCCAAATCTTTTTCGAAAAGTTAGCGGCGCGCAGCAGATGCGCTGATGGTTGCCGGACTGTTGCGCGGGCGCAACGCGCGCAGCCCGTTTATTGCGGATTCGTTGCCGCGCTGTCGCCCGAAGACTTCAGCCCGCCGCGGCTGACGATCGCCGCCGTCTGGCGGCAGAGATCGGCAAGGCCGATCAGGAACACCGCAAGCAGGAAGAACAGATTGATGGAATCCGCATCGGCACTGGTCAGCGAACTGAACTGGAAGAACGGCGGCACGAACGCCCACCACACCAGCGGAATGGTGAGCAGCGCTGCGAATGTCGCGGCCGGAGCACCGGCGACGAGCCCGACCACGAAGACGCTGGGCAAAAATGCCGCGAAATAGAGTTTCACACCGAGTGCGACACAGCCCCCTGGAGCACGGCCGATGCCGCGACGACGACGAACCCGAGCAGAAATGCCTGCCACGACCATGGCCGTACTCGCGGTACGCCGAACAGTTCCGCACGCCTCATCAGCCTCCCCCTGCCACCTGTTAACCAGGCCCGCTTGCGACCAAAGTACTACAGCCGCAGGGAAACCGCGAGGCGGAAATTGCGCCACGGCCGGCTTGGTGAACGGCCGTCGGAGCGCACAATCGTACCGTTACTCGGTTGCCGCATAGAGCAGACCGGCAACGGGCAGCGCCAGGCCGATTCCGGCGGCCAGCGTCCAGCCGCCTTGCGCGAAGGCCCAGGCGCCGACCGCGGAGCCGGCGGCGCCGGCCGCAAAGAACGTCGCCATATAGAGGCCGTTGAGGCGGCTGCGGTTCTCGTGCCCGAGCAGGAAGATGGCACGGAAGCCGAGCACGACATTGCCCTGGGCGCCGAGATCGATGGCGATCGCGGCCACGATCAGGCAGGCGAGGTTCAGCGCCGATCCGGCCGCGCCGATATAGCTGACGAGGAAGCCAAGGGCCGCCAGCAGCATCGCGACGAGGGTTGCAACGCGGCTGTGACCACGGTCCGCGAGCCGTCCTGCGATCGGCGCCGAGAACACGCCGGCGACGCCGGCGAGCGCGAACAGCGCGATGCCGCTCTGGGTGAAGCCGAATTCGCGCGCGAGCTGGAGCGGCGCGACCGTCCAGAACAGCGTGAAGCAACTAAACAGGCTCGCCTGGTACAGCGCGCGGCGCCGGAGCAGCGGCGTGGTGCGCACCAGATGCGGCATCGACAGCAGCAGCGTGCCGTAATGCATGCGCGCAACCGGCTTGCGCTTGGGTAGCGTCATCCACAGCACCGCAGCGAGCCCGATCATCAACGCGGCGGAGGCGAAGAACACCGCATGCCACGACAGCGCCGCGGTGACGAAGCTCGACACCGGGCGCGCCAGCATGATGCCGAGCATCAGGCCGGTCGAGACGTTGCCGACGACGCGGCCCCGGATCGCCTCCGGCGCCAGATGCGCCGCATAGGGAATGATCACCTGCACCGCGACTGAGCCGACGCCGATGAACAGCGCCGCGACCAGGAACGGCAGCGCATGGGTGGCGAAGGCCGCCGCCAGCAACGCCGCAGCGCCGAGCATGATGATCGAGCAGATCAGGGCGCGGTTCTCGACGAGATCGCCGAGCGGCACGATGAACAGCAATCCGGTGCCGTAGCCGATCTGCGTCATGGTGACGATCAGCCCGGCCGCGGCGTGCGACAGGCCCAGCGCGGCGCTGATCGGCGCGATCAGCGGCTGGGCGTAATAGATGTTGGCGGCGATCATGCCACAGGCCGCGGCCAGCACGAAGGTCAGTCGCTGCGACACCGCAGCCGGCCCCGGCGCGGTCTCGATCGTGGCATTCATCGTCATTCACATGGTCTCCAAACAATAGGGAACAATCGTTCCCCAACAAGACAGGAATTCAGGCAAGCAGCTTCATCGCGGCGCCGACGAGGCGGTCGCCGTCGAGCGGCAGGCGGGCCTTGCCGACGACGCGCAGCCCCTGCGTGATGCAGATCATCAGCCGCGCGGTGTCGTCGACCACGACGTGGCGGGGAATCGAGCCGTCGGCCTGCCCCTCGCGAATGAGGCCGGCGATGAAACTCTCGTTGGTCTGGAGCTGCGCGCTGACGCGGGCACCGACGACGGAATCGACCGCCGACAACTCGACCGCGCTGCCGACCACGAGACAGCCGCGCCGGCCTTCGCTGCCCTGGGACTGCTCGACATAGGAGAGCAGCACGTGGCGCAGCCGCTCGCGCCCATTTGCGCCGCGCGCGGCAGCACTGCGGGTCTGCTCCTGGCGCCGCGCCGTGTAGCGCTCGAAGGCGGCGAGAAACACCGCATGCTTGTCACGAAACGCCTTGTAGATGCTGCCGGTGGCGAGCCGCATCGCCGCGGTGAGGTCGCCGATGGACGTGGCGTGATAGCCGCGCTCGCGAAACACCCGCACCGCGCGGTCCAGCGCGATGTCCATGTCGAACTCTCGGGGACGGCCCGGAGGACGGGCAGATGATTGCGATCGGCGGGCGGCTTTTTGCATTGCGGGATAATAGGGAATGATCGTTTCCGAATAAAGACACGTGGTTGTGATGGGGGATGGATGGGCAAAATTGCCGGGTCTCGCGTCCCGGACGCGCTGCAGCGCAGAGCCGGGGTACGGGAGCGGAGTGGGTCGCACATACTCCTCGTCATTGCGAGCGTAGCGAAGCAATCCAGCGTCTTTCCGCGGAGGGATTCTGGATTGCTTCGCTGCGCTCGCAATGACGGAGGTATGAGGCAATGGCCCATGACCTCTCGCGCACGACGCTGCCGCGTCCACCGCAGGCCCGGCTCGCAACTCCTGACGACGTACGATCGCCCCTCAAGGAAGAGACGGGATGGCCGACACATACGCTATTTCCGAATTTCGGTAAAGTGGAATATTTTGTGAGAAGAGATTGACGGCCCCGCCGGTGTTTTGCCCGACGGGCAAGATCTCGTAGCCCGGATGGAGCGCAGCGCAATCCGGGGATCTTGCCACACGCGAGAGCCGCCCCGGATTCCGCTGCGCTCCATCCGGGCTACGGGAGAGAGCGCCTCACCCCTTCCGCACCGGCGTGCCGTCCGCCATCGTCGCCACGCCCTTGCGCTCGACGATCATCCCATAGGCCTTCGGCTGGCGGTGAATGTCGAAATTGAACGTCGTGCGCTTGTAGGAGTTGCAGAGATCGAGGTCGCAGCGGGCGAGCGCGATCTCGTCGCCCTTGGTCGTGCACCGCGCGATGATCTCGCCTGATGGCGCGACGATGCAACTGCCGCCGATGTGATCGACGCCCTCCTCGACGCCGGCCTTGGCGACGCCGACCACGAAGGTGCCGTTCTGGTAGGCGCCGGACTGCATCACCAGATGATTGTGAAACAGCGAGAGATCGTCGTGCTCGGGCGCGGGCGGATTGTGCACCGGCGTATTGTAGCCGATCATCACCATCTCGACGCCCTGCAGGCCCATCACCCGGTAGGTCTCGCTCCAACGGCGATCGTTGCAGATCGCCATCCCCATCACGCCGCCGAACGCCTCGGTCACGCCAAAGCCGCTGCCGGGTTCGAAATAGCGCTTTTCCAGATGCTGGAATTCACGCCACGGCTCGTGTTCGGCATGGCCGGGCAGATGGACCTTGCGGTACTTCAGGACGATGGCACCGCTTTTCTCGACGAGGATGGAGGTGTTGTAGCGCCTGACAATGCCGGCTTCGACCGTCAGCTCGGCGTAGCCGAGGCAGAAGCCGATGCCGAGCTGGCGCGCAAGGTCGAACAGAGCCTGCGTCGCCGGCCCCGGCATCTCGCGCTCGAAGAAGCTGTCGATCTCGGCCTGATCCTCGAAATACCAGCGCGGAAAGAAGGTGGTCAGCGCGAGCTCGGGATAGACGATCAGGTCGCAGCCGTTTGCGTGGGCCTGACGCATCAAGGCCATCAGCCGCGTCACGACTTCGGTTCTCGTTTCGCGTCTTGCAACCGGGCCGAGCTGGCCAGCCGCAACATTCACAAATCTCGCCACGCGTCTTTCCTTCGTTCTTTCCCGGAGTTGCGACGGCAAGCGCGCTTTCGCGCGGCGCACCGTCGCGGCGCGCTACATGCAGATTCCGCGCCTGTGGAGCTCACGGCGCAAGGGCGAGTCGACCTGCAGTTCGAATCAGGGAACCATCGTTGCCAATCTGCAACGGTTCCCTGCGGCCTGAAGCCGGACAAAACAAACTCCCATTCCGGCCACGAACCCTGCTCACAACGCCGTGAGACTATCAGGGGAACGACGATGCGTGCACAACGCGTTTGGAAAGTGAATGGGGCCGCCAATATCGGGCACCTTCAATCGAGACTGGACGACCTCAACAAGCGCCTCAGCCAGCTTGAGAACCAGCATCCGGACAGCTGGAAGGTTGAAGAACTGAGATCGAGCGCGCTCAGCCTGTCGCGGGAGATCGACGACATCCGCTGCGCCGAGGCGACGGCGGCATTGAGCGAGCTGTTGCGGAAATAGCCGGGTCGACGGCCCGCCGCGCCTGGAACCAACCCCACTCGCCGCCATTGCCATGCTGAGCATGGAGCGGATCATGACCAGACACCTGACGCGAGCCCATCTCGCGCGCGGAGTGGCCGGCGCGGTGTCCACGCTGGTCCTGTGCGCGACGATGGCCTTCACCATCGCGCGCCACTTTGCGCTGTGAGGAGTTCGACATGACGGATCCCGAGGAGTTGGTGCGGCTGCAAGGCTACGGCGAGATGACGTTGCGCACGGCCGTCACGACCTTGATGCTGCTTGCGCCGCGCGAACGCCCCGACGCCGCCATCTTCCGCGTCCGCGACGACGTGCGACTTGCCTCGAGCGAAATTGCCGAACTCGCCTCGGAATGGGGCATCACGCCGTCGCCCGAGATCAGGTCGCCGAAACTCGCACCCGAGCAGCATTGGACGCACGTGGTTCGCGGCATGGTGCGCGAGGCGCCGCTGTCGGCGCTGCTGGTCGCGTTCATGATCGGCGTGGTGGTGACGCGGCGGTAGTCTCGCGATAACCGCCGGCTCCAGCAGGACCGATCACTTCTGCTCGTTCGCTTTCATGTCCTCGGCATAGGGACGCAAAGCCTCGGACATGGCGTCGAGGCGTTTTTGCCACTCGGCGCCCGGCAGAAAGGCTATCACCGGTTCATCGCCCGGCGAGCCCGCCAGGTATTCGGGATTGCGCAGGCCTTCGGCGATCCCGGCTTCGAGCTTCCTGACGATGTCATCCGGCACGGCCTTCGTGACAGCGAAGCCGCGTTCTGCCGTCGACGTGACCGGAAAGCCGACTTCCTCTGCCGTGGGAACATCTGATAGCGATGCAAAGCGTTTCTTCGACAGGATCGCGAGGACGCGAAGCGGCCCCTTGGCGTTGCCATGCAATTCGGGGATCTCGCTGAGACTGACCATCCCGACTTGCAGATGCCCGCCGAGCAGATCGGTCCGCTGTGCCGCCGTTCCCCGGTAGGAGATCTCGTTGGGCTCGACCTTCGCGGCTGCCGCGAGCATGCGAATGGCCAGATGTCCGTTGGTGCCGGCGCCATTATGACCGAACGTCACCGAGCCCGGCTTGCTGCGCAGTGCGGCGATGACATCCGGCAGAGTGTTGAACTTGCTGTCGGCGGGCACCACGATCACGTTCGGATCCTCGACGACTCGTGCGACCAGCCGGATGTCGTCCGTGGTGTATTGGGTTTTGCGCGTCATCGGCAGGAAGTTGTAGCCGGGCACGTTGACGACGCCGATCGCATAGGCATCCGGCGCCGCGCGCGCGATCGCTGCAAACGCGATCTCTCCGCCGGCGCCGGGCTTGTTCAGGACGACGAACTTCGCCTTGCCGCCCAGCGCGCGCTCGACGAAGGGAAGCAGCTTGCGCGCCATCACATCGGTCCCGCCGCCGGGCGCAAAGCCGACAACGACTTCGATCGGCTTGTCCTCCGGCCACGCGGCCCATGATGGCCCGCAGGCCGCGAAGCCAAAGGCAGTGGCGAGCGCGATGATTTTCCTGGTCATGATTTCCAGCCCTGTTTTTTGTTCTTGGCCGATCGCGCCGTCGAATGGACCATCGACTGTCCGCTCATCTAGCCGTCAGCAAGACCAGCTGGCAACCGGTTATCGACGCGGAGGGGACTGAAGCGGCGGGACCGAAATGCGATAGCGCCTGGTTCACGCAACACGACGCAAGGCAAATTCCTTGCCGTCGGTGGTCACGTGGCCAAGCCGGGCGAGCGACGCCAATACGCCAGCAATCTTGGTCTCGCTGGCCTTGGCCTTGCGGAATTGCGCGGCAATCGCGGCGGCATCCAACGGCACTGACGCCTGCGCCAGCGCGGCGAACACGGCGGCCGTCTGCTCGACCGCGTTGGCCGGAAACGACGGCTTCTGTTCCTTGGCAGTCACATCGAGCTGCGCCGCGACCTGCATGCCCGCCTCTTCCGCCGCCTGCTTGTCGAGCCCCTTGGCAAAGCGCGGGATCTGATAATCCGGTCGCAGCCAGCGGACGAGGCCACGCCTCTCCTCGGCCGCGCGCTCCTTGTTGAGCGCGACCAGCCGAGCGAGAATTTCTTCGTCAGACAAATCGACCTGCCAGCCGTAAGCCTGTGCAACGGCTGCATCGAGTCGATCGTGAAGCTCCTCAAGTATTAGCACAAAACCATCCTCGAATATTGTTCGCTGCTCGTTTGCGAGAGTGTCAAGTGTAGTGCCAGCCCGCAAACTTTCGAGCACGTTGTAGAGGCCCGTCAGCGTGAGGTGTTGATGCTCCGCCAGAACCCGCTTGCGATGAGTGTCGATTTCTTCCGCAATTAAGCGAATCTCTTGCTTCTGAATGTTGTTCGCCCTGGGGAACGGAAATGGATCGAAGCAACGGGACTTTGAATAACGCGGATCATTGCCGACACCCAACCATCCACCTGCCCGTAGCGCCCATGTCACATGCACGCGCGACGATAAAACACCAAGATTGTGAGCGTCATCGGAGGCAATCGCTAAGAGCATATTATCAGGAAGAATCGATGCATCGAGAAACTGAAAAACGCGATGTTTGGTCGTTTCCGCAGTCACTATATAGCGCTCAAGGCCATCAAGCGCAGGGCGCAACTCTTGCCGCGGCTTTCCAAATATCCACCAGAGTTTGGCGTAAGCTTGCGAGTCTTTGCTGCCGGATCGAATGGCCTCTTTCTCACGCTGGATTTTAACGGTTGATAGCAAATGCTGATAAACTTCAGGGAACGACGCACGTGTCTGGTCGGAATTAAGACCATAGAGATCGATTACCATCACGTCGCGCGGGCGTGCTGCTAGGTCTCGTCCGTTACGGTAGGGGCGAATATGTTTCTCGAGGCCCGGGCGCTTACCAAGACCCAGAAGCGACGCCTCATTTGACGTCACGATGAAACCAGGACCATGAAGCTTCACGCCCGGCGAGCATACTCCCTCGTTTGAGAGGAGCGCTTTGGCCGACGTGATATCTATACCCACGGTCAAATCGGAATTGACCCGGCCCGCTATTTCACGAAGCTCTATGTCAGGCGCATCAGTGTCGAGCGCTGCTTCTGAGATGACTTCACGTAGCACACCATCTTGCATTCCGGCTTCGCCAACCGTCATCGCAATGCGAACTTGGGCTGCCTCTTCGCTAGCTTTAGTCCACGGGTGATCATTAATTGCCATCACCAAGGAGATAGGTTTCTTTGCGTTCAGGTGCTTTTCCATTACGCGGCGCTGAAACACTTGCGAGATCGAGTTTGTAGTGACGAAGCCGAAACGACGCAGCAACGTCCCTTTACGGGTCAAAATCTCCGCAGCACGATCCCACCAATACATGACGAAATCAGCGGACTCGTTCATGTGCGGATGCGCAGCCCAAAGCGCCTCGGCGAGCGGCCCCCAAGCCGCGCCCGAATGTCCTTGCCGCCAATAAACGGCGGATTGCCAACGATGAATTCCGCCTTGGGCCACTCGGGCCGCCGCGCGTTTGGATAGCTATCCTTCCCGTCGACAATTCTTGGAACTGGCTCACCGTCCCATGTCAGAACCGCGTTCTTCACCTCGATATTTCTGAACGCACGCAGGATTGGCTCGTCCGGCGGTCCTCCCTTGGTCCGGAAGTGCCACTGGAGATAGCCGATCCACAACACCAACTCGGCAATCGCCACCGCGCGCGGGTTGATCTCGAGTCCGAGGAACTGATGCGGATCGACCGCGTGCGATCCGAGGCCATGCAGCGCTTCCTGCCCGCCCAGATCCGCCATCGCCTCGAGCACCTCGCCTTCGAGGCGCTTCATCAGTTCCAGCGAAACGTAGAGGAAGTTGCCGGTGCCGCACGCGGGGTCGAGAATGCGGGTTTCGCAGAGCTTGTCGTGGAACGTACTGACCTCGCCAGCTGCACCTTTAAGGTCTCCAGCCGCACGCTTCGTCTCCGCAGTCGCTTGGACGTTGCGCCAGTCCTCGCGCAGCGGTTCGATCACGGTCGCGATGACGAGACGCTCGACGTAGGCACGCGGCGTGTAGTGCGCTCCGAGCTTCTTGCGCTCGTCCGGATCAAGGGCCTGCTCCAGCAATGTGCCGAAGATCGACGGATCGACCTCCTTCCAATTGTAGCTCGCCGCCTGGCGCAGTTCCCCGATCTCCTCACGGCCGATCGGCAGCGCAGCCTTGCTCCTGAAGAACTCGCCGTTGAACTTCTTGACTTCGACTTCGAGCGCATGCGCCCAGCCGCCGGTGTTCATCGCTTCCCAGAGTTGGGTAACCTTAGGCACGAAGGCGACCGGATTGGCTTCGCAATCCTCCAGAACCTTCTTGAAGGATTTTTCCGGCAGAAGCCCGACATCCTCGGCGAACATCGTGAACAGGCAGCGCATCAGGAACATCGCCACGTCCTGCGCGGCGTAGTCCTTCTTCTCCAGCGCTCGCGAGACCTGCGCCAGCCGGCGCGCAATGTCGCGCGTGACCTTCGCCGAAGCCTGCGCCGGGTCCAGCGAGGTCGGGGCGCACCAGATGGCGTGCAGCCGTTTGCGAACGTCCTCGCTGCGCAAATCTTCGAGGTAGACACGAAAACCCTGGCGGTCCGGAAACTGGGTGTAATTCTTGCCCTGGCCGGAGAAATCGGCATAGACCTCGATGCAGTGGCCGACGTCGCAGACGAGAATGAAGGGCGGCCAGCCATGGGACGTCGGCAGCGCACGGGCGTATTCCTCCGCCTGCCGCTTGGCATTCATCATGAGAACGTCCCAAGCCCGATCGGCTCCGCGCCGTCCGCGCGAAACATTTGGACCTTCGGCCGCGAACAGGTCGTTCTGGCCCTTGATCTCCTTGGCGCCGCCCTTGGCCCGGCTCTGCTTGGCTTCGAGGACGAAACTGCCCTTCTTGTAGAGATCGATGCGACCGAGCGCGTCACCGTCGTCCTTGTGCCGGGTGACGACCCGCTCGAAGACGTAATCGTTACGCTCGTGGGTCGCTCCCGCCGGGGTCGGATGCTCCACGCCGATAAGATCGCAGAGCTCGGTCAGAAAGAGCGCGTAGTTTGCGCGTTCCTGTCCCCCCTCTTGTCCCTGCCAGCGAGCGATGAAAGTTTCGACGGATTGATGGCTTTTGGTGTCCTGCCCCATCACCGCAACCTAGCGAGATCGCGTCGGTGAGCAAGTGATCATGAAGGACTACGAAGCCATGCCACGCGCACAAGCCGCCCTGCCCGGCCAAATCGGCCGTGGACCCGTCCGGAAAATCGTTGCAGAAAGGGCGCTCCCGAGGCGACGGCGGCCGGTCCGCCAAGCCTCTGGAAAACGTCAACTTTTGAAATCTTGGTCGGAGTGGCAGGATTCGAACCTGCGACCCCTGCGTCCCGAACGCAGTGCTCTACCGGGCTGAGCCACACTCCGACAAGAGGCCGGCTTATAGCGTCGGGTGTGGCGCACTGCAAGCTGCCGGTTTGAGGAATTTCGTCCCAGTGAAAACGGGTCTTGAAACGATGATTTTACCGGCCGGCGAGGCCGCTGCCGAAGCTGCGGCCCGGCGGCTGGCCGCCGGCGGGCTGGTCGCGTTCCCGACCGAGACGGTCTACGGGCTCGGCGCGGACGCCGCCAATGCGACCGCCATCGCCCATCTCTACGCCGCCAAGGGCCGGCCGGCGTTCAATCCGTTGATCGCGCACGTCGCCGACCTCGCAGCCGCGCAGGCCATCGGCCGGTTCGACGCCCGCGCGCTGCGGCTGGCGGAGGCGTTCTGGCCGGGGCCGCTGACGCTGGTGGTGCCGAAGACAGAGGGCTGCCCGGTGGCCGATCTCGCCACCGCCGGCCTCGACACGGTCGCGATCCGCATTCCCGCCCACAAGGTGGCGGAGGCCATCCTGCGGGCCTTCGGCGGGGCCGTGGTAGCGCCGTCCGCAAACATCTCCGGCCATGTCTCGCCGACGCTGGCCGCCCATGTCGCAAGCGACCTTGCGGGGCGGATCGACCTGATCGTCGACGGCGGGCCGGTCGCGGTCGGCGTCGAATCGACGATTCTCGGCTGCTTCGACGCGCCGATGCTGCTGCGGCCCGGCGGGCTCTCGCGCGAACGGATCGAGGCGGTGCTCGGCGCGCCGCTGGCGCGGCCACCCGTGGAGGCCGGCAGCGACGACAGCCAGCCGCTGGCGCCGGGCATGCTGGCCTCGCATTACGCGCCGCGCGCCCAGGTGCGGCTCGACGCGCGCGATGTCGCCCCCGGCGAAGCGCTGCTGGCATTTGGCCCTGCGCGTCTGCCCGGCCTTGACGCCGCGTCGGCGGTCATGAATTTGTCGCCCGCCGGTGATCTCGATGAGGCGGCCGCGAACCTGTTCGGCCATCTTCGCAGCCTCGATGCCAAGGGAGCACCGACGATCGCGGTGATGACGATCCCCGGCGAGGGACTTGGCGAGGCGATCAACGACCGGCTGCGCCGGGCGGCCGTGGCGAGATAAGAGCAAGCAAGAGACGAGACATGAACATCAACAAGCCTGCCACCCCTCCGCTTGCGCCCGAGCTGATCGACCAATTCCGCAAGATCGTCGGCGAGCGCCACGCGATCACCGAAGCGGCCGACATCGAGGCCTACGTCACCGAGGAGCGAAATCTGTTCCACGGCCGCTCGCCGCTGGTGCTGCGCCCGGGCACCACCGCGGAGGTCGCCGACATCTGCAAGCTCGCCTCCGCGCATCACATCGCGCTGGTGCCGCAGGGCGGCAATACCGGCCTCGTCGGCGGCCAGACGCCGCACAATGGCGAGGTGGTGGTGTCGCTGCGCCGGCTCGACAAGATCCGCGAGGTCGACACGGCGTCAAACACCATGACGGTCGAAGCCGGGGTGGTGCTGCAGGTCGCGCAAGCGAAGGCCTCCGACGTCGACCGGCTGTTTCCGCTGTCGCTGGGCGCCGAAGGCAGCTGCACCATCGGCGGCAACCTCTCGACCAATGCCGGCGGCACCGCCGCGCTCGCCTATGGCGTCGCGCGCGAGATGGCGCTGGGGCTCGAAGTGGTGCTTGCCGACGGGCGCGTGCTCAACACGCTGTCGAAGCTGAAGAAGGACAACACCGGCTACAATCTGCACAACCTCTTCATCGGCGCGGAAGGCACGCTCGGCATCATCACGGCGGCGACGCTAAAACTGTTTCCGAAGCCGCGAGCGGTCGAGACCGCCTATGTCGGGCTGAAGTCACCGCAAGCGGCGCTGAAGCTGCTGACGATCGCACAGAGCGAGGCCGCCAATTTGCTGACGAGCTTCGAGCTGCTGTCGGAGATGGCGGTCGATTTCTCGGTCCGCCACGCCATCGACGTGCGCGACCCGCTTAGCCAGAAGCATCCCTGGTACGTGCTGATGGAATTGTCCTCGCCCGGCGACGACGCCCGCACGCCGCTGGAGACGATCCTGGCCCGCGCCATGGAGGAGGAGATCGTCGACGACGCGGTGATCGCGGCCAACCTCGCCCAGCGTAACAATTTCTGGAAGCTGCGCGAGGAGATGTCGTGGGCGCAGAAGCCGGAAGGCGGCTCGATCAAGCACGACATCTCCGTGCCGATCGCCGCCGTGCCTGAATTCATCGAGGAAGCCAACGCGGCCGTAGTGAAGCTCATCCCCGGCGCGCGGCCGGTGCCGTTCGGCCATCTCGGCGACGGCAACCTGCACTACAATGTCAGCCAGCCGGTCGGCGCCGACACCGCAGATTACCTCGCCCGCTGGCACGAGATGAACGCGGTGGTGTTCGCGATCGTGCTGCGCATGGGCGGCTCGATCTCGGCCGAGCATGGCATCGGCGTGCTCAAGCGCGACGAGCTGCCCGACGTCAAGGACAAGACCGCGATCGAGCTGATGCGCGCGATCAAGGCGATGCTCGATCCGCTCGGCATCATGAATCCCGGGAAGGTGCTGTGAGCGCCCCCTCACGATCGATGCGATCGGCGATGCCGATGTCGAGCCGGTCGTCGCGCTGTGGCAGCGCTGCGGCCTGACGCGTCCGTGGAACGACCCGCATGCCGACATCGCCCTGGCACGGCGGCGGGAGAACTCCACCGTGCTGGTCGGCCGCGACGACGGCGCCATCGTCGCCACCGTCATGGTCGGCCATGACGGCCATCGCGGCTGGGTCTATTACGTCGCCGTCGATCCCGATGGCCGCAAGCGCGGCTTCGGCCGCCTGATCATGGCGGCGGCGGAGGACTGGCTGCGCACGGCGGGAATCGCAAAGCTGCAGCTGCTGGTCAGGCGCGAGAACGCGCAGGCCAATGCGTTCTACGCCTCGCTCGGCTTCGAGGAATCGACGTCGGTGATGTTCCAGAAGTGGCTCGACGGCCGCGCGCAGCCCCGTTAGCGAGAGACAGCAATGTCCATTTCCGACCGTGTCCGCATCAAGGACGTCCGCGTGCTCTCGGACGGCTGGACCACGCTGAAGAACACGACGTTCGAGTATCGGCGCGCCAATGGCGAATGGCAGACGCAGCATCGCGAAACCTATGAGCGCGACAACGCCGCCGCCGTGCTGCCGTACAATCGCGCGCGGCGCACGGTGATCCTGGTGAAGCAATTTCGCCTGGCGGCGTTCATCCGCGGCAACGACGAACTGCTGATCGAGGCCGCCGCCGGCGTGCTCGACGATGCCTCACCGGAGGTGCGCATCCGCGCCGAGGCCGAGGAAGAGACCGGCTACCGCCTGCACCACGTCCAGAAGGTGTTCGAGGCCTTCATGAGCCCGGGCTCCGTGACCGAGAAGCTGCATTTCTTCGTCGCCGAATACGAGCCTTCGATGCGCGTCAGCGCCGGCGGCGGCCTCGCGCATGAGGGCGAGGATATCGAGGTGCTCGAGCTTTCCATCGACGAGGCGCTGGCGATGATCGCCGACGGCCGGATCATTGACGCCAAGGCGATCATGCTGCTGCAATACGCAGCGCTGCATATTTTCCGTTGAACAGTCGCGCTTCCGCGCGGCTGCCGGATTCGTCGCACCGAAAGACCGGCCTCGATCACGTCACCGGCACGAATGCCCTTGGCGTGGTGACGTTCAGATCATTGCCCCAGGCACCGCCGGTGCGCCCGCCAACGAAAAGACCCTCCCAGGGGTTCGACGGCGGGGGCGGCGGTGCCGTGACCCGCGTGCTCGCATAGGCGGCGGACGGGCCGGACGGGGGTCCGAACTTGTAGCTCAGGCCGATCGTCACCGCCTGAAACTGCGCATGCACGCTCGCTGCGGACGAACTCAACGCGGCAAGGGGCGCGGGCCCCGTCATCACGGGGAGATTGACCGTTCCGAGATCGACATACTGGTACTGGAAGTTGAGAATGAGGTTGTGCTTCAGCATGTAGTCCGCACCGAAGCCGGCGACCCAGCCCGGCCTGACGCCAGAACTCTGCGAGCTCAGAGGCGCGATCGAGGACGTGGTGCCGAGGGTGCCCAGATCGTAACGGTTGCTCAGGCTGACATTGCCGTAGGCGAGACCGCCCGTCCCGTAGAACAGAAACGATCCGACGGCCCAGCCAACCCGCGCACGCACCGTCCCGTACCAATCGATCCGCGCAATCGTGTCTTGCGAAGGATAGACGAAGGCTGGAAGCGCCGTGTTGGAAAACGTGCCGGTCGTCTCACTCTTGAGCCCTGTCCAGGACAGGTCGCCTTCAAAACCAAAGACGACGCCGCCCCGCTGCCAATTGTAACCGGCGACCGCTCCAGCCAGCCAGCTTGTGCTGCTGGCGGGACCAAAACCAACCGGCACGGCGGTTAGAGCCGCAGCATTGGCATATTGGGGCAAGGCCAGAGCAAGCAGGCTCGCGGCAGCCGCGCTTGCGAATATTGCAAAGGGACGAGATGACATGTGGCGAACACCCGAAATCGTATGAATTAAGGTCTTAGCTGCGCCGCTAATTGTTTTGGCGACTCAGATCATGCATAGCGCGGCAATAGGGGACAAGGCCGCGGCCGGCGGGACAGGCGCACGCCAAGCCGAAATCCACCTAGTGTTGCTGCGCTGCTCCACGCAGAATGCAATGCTGGTGTTCATTTACCCGCCGAGTGTTGAGCAAATGGCGGACTACCTCTAGTCTGATGTGAACAAGAACCAAGGAGACGCGCCCATGTCCGCTCCGCGCGACGACGAATTCGGCTTTGCGCCCGACTATGATACCCCCGTTCCCTATATGCAGCGCACGCGCGATTATTACGCCGCGATCGGCTACACCACGGCCTATCGCTGGGCGCATCATGTCGAGGCGCCATTCCAGCCGCTGAAGAAGCCGCTGGCGCAGTCGCGGGTCACCATCATCACGACCGCCGCGCCGTTCGATCCGGCCAAGGGCGACCAGGGGCCGGGCGCGGCGTATAACGGCGGCGCGAAATTCTACCAGGTCTATGACGGCGACACGTCGCAACAGCACGATCTGCGAATCTCGCACATCGGTTACGACCGCAAGCACACCACGGCGACCGACAACGGCACCTGGTTTCCGCTGCCGCAGCTCCTGAAGGCGAGCGCCGCGGGACGGATCGGCGAAGTCGCCCCGCGCTTCTTCGGCGCGCCGACCAACCGCAGCCATCGCGTCACACTCGACACCGACGCGCCGGATATTCTGGCGCGCTGTCTTGCCGACAAGGTCGACGTCGCCGTACTGGTGCCGAACTGCCCCGTCTGCCACCAGACCACGGCGCTGGTGGCGCGGCATCTCGAAGCCAATGGCATCCCGACCGTGGTGATGGGCTGCGCCAAGGACATCATCGAGCACGCCGCCGTGCCGCGCTTTTTGTTCTCGGATTTCCCGCTCGGCAATTCCGCCGGCAAACCGCATGACGTCGCCTCGCAGGCGCAGACGATGGAGCTGGCGCTCAAACTGCTGGAAAGCGCCAGCGGTCCGCAGACCACGATGCAGTCGCCGCTGCGCTGGAGCGAGGACGCCTCCTGGAAGCTCGACTACAACAACGTCGCGCAGCTTTCGCCGGAAGAGCTGGCGCGACGCCGCGCCGAATTCGACAAGCAGAAGGAGATCGCGCGCGGCAACCGCGCCGCCTGACGTCCTCCGATAACGAAAACAAAAATGGGGAGAACGACGTGACGCGACCGTTCGAGGGCGTGAAGATCCTGGACTTCACGCAAGTGCTGGCCGGCCCCTACGCAAGCTACCAGCTCGCGCTGCTGGGGGCGGATGTCATCAAGGTCGAGCGGCGCGAAGGCGAGGACATGCGCCGCACGCCGCTCAGCCGCGAATGGGCCGAGCGCGGGCTGGCGCCGGCGTTTCAGGCCGTCAACGGCAACAAGCGCAGCCTGACGCTCGACCTGCAAAAGCCGGATGCGATCGCGATCGTGAAGAAGCTCGCGAGCCAGGTCGACGTCGTCATGGAGAACTTCCGCCCGGGCGTGATGGACAAGCTCGGCATCGGCTACGAGGCGCTCTCGGCGATCAATCCCAAGCTGATCTATTGCGCGGTGTCGGGCTTCGGCCAGACCGGTCCGGACCGGCTGCGGCCCGGCTACGACGGCAAGATGCAGGCGCTGTCGGGCATCATGGCGATATCAGGCCATCCCGAAACGGGCCCGACGCGCGCGGGCTTTGCGGTGTGCGACGTCCTCTCGGGCGCCACGGCCGCGTTCGGCGTGTCGAGCGCACTGTACCAGCGCGACCGTACCGGCCAAGGCCAGTTAGTCGATGTCTCCATGCTGGAGGCGACGATGGCGTTTCTCTCCGGGCAGATCGCGGACTGGTCGGTCGCCGGTCACCGCCAGCAATTGTCGGGCAACCAGGCGGTGAGCCGGCGGACCACGGCGAACCTGTTCAAGTGCGGCGACGGCCACATCCTGCTCGCGGTCAACAACGAAAAGCAATACCGCGCGCTGATGTTCGCGCTCGGCCGCGAGGACACGCTGTCCGATCCGCGCTTCGCCGACTGGTTCGCGCGCAACGAGAACGAGCCGAGCTTGCGCGCCATCATCGAGACGGCGCTCGCGGCCAGGCCCGCGCGCGAATGGGAGACGATTCTGGAAGACGCCGGCGCGCCCTGCGCCAGCATCTGGAAGGTCGAGGAGGTCATCGATCATCCCCAGATCAAGTCGCGTGGCGCGATCCAGGAACTGGATACGCCCTACGGCCGCCTGCGCTTCGCCGGCAGCGGCTTCAAGCTCGCGCATGGCGGCGGCAAACTCGACCGGATGGCGCCGGAACTGGGCGCGGATACGGATGCGGTGCTGGGAGAATTGGGATTCGATGCGAAGGAGATCGCAGCGCTGAGGGCAAGGGAGATCGTTTGAGGCCGCGCCTCGCATTCAGCCGTCATCCCCGACCTGCGCTTCGCTTGTCCGGGATGACAGCGGAGTTTGTAGCCGCAGCTAAAACAACGACCCCTGCCCGTCATCGGCCGATCCGGCCGGCGCCTTCCGCGCCGCCTTCTTCGGCTTCACCGCCTCAGCCTCCATCTCCTCCTCGGTGATCGCCAACAGCAGCTGGTCGTCGTCGTTGGCCACGCGGTTGACGCGGGTGGAGACGGGGTGCCAGGCGAATTCACCGATGCGCGGGGCGGTCATCAGCGGCAGGATCGCATCGATCTCGTCGCCGCGACTGTCGAGCCAGCGCTCGAAATCGCGCGGGCTGATGGTCACGGGCACGCGGTCATGCAACGCGGCGAGATCCTCGCTCGCCGCCGCCGTGACGATCGCGACTGTATCGACTTCCTCGCCGTTCGGCCCGGCCCAGGTCTCGAACAAGGCGGCGAAACCGAGCGGCGACCCATCGGCACGATGGATGAAATAAGGTTGCTTGCGGCCGCCTTCTGCCTTCCATTCGTAATAGCCGTCGGCCGGGATCAGGCCACGGCGCCGGAGAATCGCGTTTTTGAACGCCGGCTTCTCCAGCACCGTCTCGGAACGGGCGTTGATCAGCAGCGTGAATCCGCGGGGGTCCTTGACCCAGCTCGGCAACAGGCCCCAGCGCATCAGCCGGAAATGGCGGTTGCCGTTCTCGACCAGAACGACCGGAACAGGTTGTGTCGGGGCGACATTGTACCGGGGTGGGAAGTTCGGCTGCTCGATATAGCCGAACAGTTGCCGTAAAGCCGCGGGGGCCGAAGTTATGACAAAGCGTCCACACATCTTGAGGCCAATATAGGGTCCGTTCAGGTCCTTTTAACCCCGAACGTTAAGACTGCACCGGATGAGTTCACCGGCCTCCCAACCCGCGACGCATGCAAGGACGGGCCCCGAGGCCATGGCCTGGGCCGAGCGGCTGCGCGTGGCCAACATCAACCCGCGGACCGGGCTTGCGACTGACTATCTCAATCATTTCAACGAAGCCGTGATGCTGCTCGAAATGATCCCGGACATGCCGGAATGCGCCGAAGATTTCCTCACCTGGACGCCGCTGTCCTATGCCGAGCATTTCACGGCTTCGAATTTCAAGGCACGGGATCTGGCCATCGAAGCCTATGAGAAGGCCGAACCGTCCGTGCGGGCCCAGTTCGACAACATCACCCAGACGCTGCACTCGATCCTGACCGCTGTCGGCACAGCCATGCGCGAGGTCGAGAAGGACGAGACTCGCGTCAAGCTCGCCGAGCAGGCTACCCTTTGGGTCCAGCCCCTGATCGCGGCCTGCGGCGGCGTCATCCATGGCGGCGCGGACGCCGACGTCGACACCATCATGGCGAATTGAGCCGGGGTAGCCGAGATATGTCAGCGGCCGCCCAGCCCACCCATCCCCAGATCGCGGTCAGCGCCGCGATTTTTCGCGACGGCAAGGTGCTGCTGACCCGCCGCGCCCGCTCGCCCGCCAAGGGGTTCTATTCGCTGCCGGGCGGCCGGGTCGAATTCGGCGAATCGCTGCACCAGGCACTGGCACGCGAGATCGACGAGGAGACCGGGCTGAAAATCGAGATCATCGGCCTTGCCGGCTGGCGCGAAGTGCTGCCGGCCACGGCCGGCGCCGGCCATTATCTGATCATGTCCTTTGCCGCCCGCTGGGTGGCCGGGGAGCCGGCTCTCAACGACGAGCTCGACGACCACCGCTGGATCGCCCCGGACGCTCTGGCGGACCTCGGCGATCTCAAGCTCACCGGGGGCTGGAGGAGGTCATCCAGTCCGCCCACCGGTTGATCGGCCCCTGAGGGCCCGCCTTGCGTCATCAGCCCCGAGGGGGCATACAGCCCGCCGATGTCCACGCGATTTCTGGCCATTTTTGTCCTGATTCTCGCCTGCGCCTCCGCGCCCGCGAGGGCCCAGAGCGTGGCGGCGCCGTTTGATGCCGATTTGCAGCGGCTGGCGGAGATCCTCGGGGGACTGCACTATCTGCGCGGCATCTGCGGGGCCAACGAGGGCAACAAATGGCGCAACGAGATGCAGGCGCTGATCGATGCCGAAACCCCTCGGGCGAGCGCCGCACCCGCATGATCGCCGGCTTCAACCGCGGCTATAACGGCTTTCAGCAGACCTACCGGAACTGCACGCCGGCAGCGACGGTGGCGATCCGCCGCTACATCGAGGAAGGCTCGAAGATCTCGCGGGATCTCACGGCGCGTTACGCGAATTGATTGTCCCTCTGTCATTCCGGGGCGCGCAGCGCGAGCCCGGAATGACGTGAGCTGGTCGACGCGGACGCGCGACGGGAACCCTGTCATCGTGTTTGTCCACTGCCATTAACCGTTCTTAAAGATGTGGCCTAGCGGTCGTTAATGCGCGTGCTACACCTCTGGAACAGCGCATCGCCGTGGATCGCGCCCCAGCCCTGATCGAGTTTCATGAGCCAGCCGATTTCCTACGCCCCCGCCCGCGCGCCGCTGCCCGACCACGAGCAGAAACAGGCCGCTCTGAACTATCTCAACGAAGCCTGGGCCGAAGCGCGCCACGACGGCGTCGACGGCGACTGCCTGGCGCAGGCTAGCCTGTTCGCGGCGCTCGCCGAGCTCGTTGGCACCTATGGCGAGGACGCGGTGGCGAAGTTCGTCGAGGGTTTTCCGGGTCGCATCCGCAACGGCGAATTCTCCGTCGATATCTCCCGCCAGTAAGCATCTTCCGAAAATGACCCCGCCACGCGGGCGGGGCCAGTCTACGGATGAATGACTTTGCGAACAGAATTTTGCGAATGCGTTCGCGAAGTCTACCGGATTTATCGCACGGAAGCATTTCGCCGTAGACAAGCATTAGTCCGGCGGCGACCGGGACATTTTCCCAGAACGATCGGGAACGCGCGACTTTATTTCTTGAGCATGATCTTTCGGAAAACCGCGTCACACTTTTCCGGATCATGCTCTAATCCGTCTCGATCGGCAGCGCCGGATCTCTTGCCCACTCTCCCATCGAGGCATCGTAGAGCGTGAGCTTGTCGTAGCCGAGCTGCGTCAGCAGCAGCAGGTCGATCGTCGCCGAGATGCCGCCGCCGCAATACAGGATCACATTCTTGTCCCGCGTGACGCCTTGCGCCGCGAATTTCGCTTCGGCGTCGGCGAGATTCGTCAGCGTCTTGTCGGCATTGGTGAGCGATGCCGCTGGTACGTTGACGCTGCCGGGAACGCGGCCTGGCCGGCCATAGCGGCTCGGCTCGAGGCCGCGATGAAACTGCGGCCCAAGCGCGTTGACGGTCACGGTCGAGGGATCGCCGATGCGGGCCTTCACGAGGCTCTTGTCGACGAACAAGCCCGCGCGCGGCGCAGCCTTGAAGGTCGTGGCCGGATAGCCCTTCGGTGCGCCCGTCTCGATCGGCCGCCCCTCTTCCTTCCATTTGTCGAAACCACCGTCGAGCACACGCGCGTCGATCCCGAGCGAGCGCAGCGTCCACCAGAACCGCGTCGACCACATCATCGTGCCGATGCTGTAAAGCACGACGGTCTTGCCTGCATCGAGGCCGTGGCGGCCGAAGGCGGCTTCGAGTTGCGCCACGCCGGGCATCATGAAGAACTGCTCCGCCGAGGCGTCGGAGAACTCGCCTTGCAGGTCGAGGAAGTCCGCGCCCGGGATGTGGCCGGCCGCAAAGGTCTTGTCGCCGGGGACCGCGCGATACGGCACGTCGCTGCCTGCTGGCACCGGTTCGTTGTAGGTCGTGCAGTCGTAGAGGCGAAGGCTGGGATCGCCGAGAATGGCGGCGAGTTGCGCTGTGGTGATGAGGGGTTGGGTCATGGACTACTCTCCCTGTCGAGGGAGTGTAGCTCTTTCCCTCGTCATTGCGAGCGCAGCGAAGCAATCCAGAATCCCTCAGAGGAAAGATTCTGGATTGCTTCGTCGCAAGGGCTCCTCGCAATGACGGGGGATGGTGTGTTCGTCCCTGACAGAAGCCCCCTACTGCTTCAGCGTCTCCAGAAACCGCACCGGCTCGCCCTGCGACGGCGTCACGAGCTCACCCTGCCACATCACGCGGCGGCCGCGGATGAAGGTGCCGACGGGCCAACCGGTGACGCGGACACCATCGTAGGGGGTCCAGCCGGCCTTGGACGCGACCCATTTGTTGGTGATGGTCTCGCTGCGCTTGAGATCGACGATCGTGAAATCGGCGTCGTAGCCCGCGGCGATGCGACCCTTGCAGGCCATGTTGTAGAGACGCGCAGGACCGGCGCTGGTGAGGTCGACGAACCTTGCCAGCGACAGGCGGCCGGCATTGACGTGGTCGAGCATGAGCGGCACCAGCGTCTGGACGCCTGTCATGCCCGACGGCGAAGCCGGATAGGTCTTTTTCTTTTCTTCCAGCGTATGCGGGGCGTGGTCGGAGCCGAGCACGTCGATGATGCCCTGCTCGATGCCGCGCCAGATGCCGGCGCGGTGATCGGCGCCGCGCACCGGCGGGTTCATCTGCGCCAGCGTGCCGAGCCGCTCGTAGCATTCGGGCGCCACCAGCGTGAGATGATGCGGCGTCGCCTCGCAGGAGGCGACGTCTTTGTGGTCGCGCAGGAATTCGATTTCTTCCTTGGTAGAAATATGCAGCACATGGATGCGCTTGCCGGTCTCGTGCGCGAGCTTGACCAGGCGCTGCGTCGCCATCAGCGCCGCCGTCTCGTCGCGCCAGACCGGATGCGAACGCGGATCGCCCTCGATGCGCAGCGGCTTGCGCTCGTTGAGGCGATACTCGTCCTCGGCATGGAACGCCGCACGGCGGCGGATCACCTGGAAGATGCGGCGCAGGCTCTCGTCGTCCTCCACCAGCAGCGCGCCGGTCGAGGAGCCGATGAACACCTTGACGCCGGCGCAACCCGGCGCCCGCTCGAGCACGGGCAGGTCCTGCACGTTCTCGCGGGTGCCGCCGATGAAGAAGGCGAAATCGCAGTGCATGCGGTGATGGGCGCGCTTGACCTTGTCGGTGAAGGTCGCCTCCGTCACCGTGAGCGGCGAGGTGTTGGGCATCTCGAACACGGCGGTGACGCCGCCCATCACGGCGCTGCGCGAGCCGGTTTCGAGATCTTCCTTCTGCTCCAGCCCGGGCTCGCGGAAATGCACCTGCGTGTCCATCACGCCGGGCAGGATGTGGAGGCCCTTGCAGTCGATCACTTCGGCGGCGGAGGCCTGCGACAGCGGGCCCAGTTCGGCGATACGGCCGCCTGCGATACCGATGTCACGCAGACCCTCGCCGTCCTGGTTGACGACGGTGCCGCCCTTGAGGATCACATCGAAGCGCTGGGTCATGGCTGAGGGCCTCTCTCGTCCCCAAGCGCAGGGCTTGAGGTCTTGTCGTTTATGCCTCGCGGGCTTACGTTCCGGAGCACCATGTCGCAAGAGATTTTCGCATGAAATCAGCGTTTCTTCCCGACCGGGGCGTGGTCAAGGTCGCGGGCGAGGATGCGCGCAACTTCCTCAACGGCCTGATCACGACCGATCTCGACAGGCTCAAGCCGGGCCTGGGCCGATTCGGTGCGCTGCTGACGCCGCAGGGCAAGATCGTCGTGGACTTCCTGATCACGGAAGCGCCCGCCGGCCATGGCGGCGGGTTCCTGATCGACTGCCCGAAGGCGCTGGCAGACGGCCTCGCCACCAAGCTGAAATTCTACAAGCTGCGCGCCAAGGTCACGGTGGAAAACCTTTCCGACGATCTCGGCGTGCTCGCGGCCTGGGACGGCACGCCTGCGGCCCAGCCGGATCTGGCCTTCGCCGATCCACGCCATGCGGAGCTCGGCACTCGCATCCTGATCCCCGAAGATCTCAAGCAGAAGCTCTCCGACCTCATTGGCGCGGAGCTGGTCGATGCGGCCGCCTATGAGGCGCACCGCATCGCGCTGGGTGTGCCGCGTGGCGGTCTCGATTTCATGTACAGCGATGCCTTCCCGCACGAGACCAACATGGATCGTCTGGCCGGCGTCGATTTCGACAAGGGCTGCTATGTCGGCCAGGAGGTCGTCTCGCGCATGCAGCATCGCGGCACGGCACGGACCCGCAGCGTCAAGGTGCTGCTCGATGACTCCTCGCCCGAGCCCGGCATCAGCGTCATGGCCGGCGACAAGTCGGTCGGCACGATGGGCTCGTCGGCGCAGGGCAAGGGCATCGCGCTGGTGCGCATCGACCGCGTCGCCGACGCGCTCGATGCCGGACAGCCGCTCACCGCCGGCGGCCTTGCGTTGACGCTCGCCGAACCCGAGGTCGTGCGTATTCCAACGAAGCAACCCATCGCATGAGCCGTGCCCCGCGCCTGCATCCCGACGGAAAGACGCGCTGCCCATGGCCGGGCGATGATCCGCTCTACGTCGCCTATCACGACACCGAATGGGGCGTGCCGGAATATGACGACCGCGCGCTCTACGAAAAGCTGATCCTCGACGGCTTTCAGGCCGGCCTCTCCTGGATCACGATCTTGCGCAAGCGCGACAATTTCCGCAAAGCCTTCGATGATTTCCAGCCGGAGAAGATCGCGCGCTTTAACGACAAGAAGGTGCACGCGCTGATGAACGATGCCGGCATCGTGCGCAACCGCGCCAAGATCGACGGCGCGATCCTCAGCGCGAAATCGTATCTCGACATCATGGAGAAGGGGCCGGGCTTCTCGAAACTGCTGTGGGACTTCATGGGCGGAAAGCCCAAGGTCAACCAGTTCAAGACCACCGCGAGCGTGCCGACCTCGACGCCCTTGTCGGTCCAGATCTCCAAGGAACTGTCGTCGCGCGGCTTCAAATTCGTCGGGCCGACCATCGTCTATGCCTTCATGGAGGCGACCGGCATGGTCAATGACCATCTGGTCGACTGCCATTGTCACGCGAGCTGCGGCAGGACGCAGCGCAAGCCGCGCCTCAAGGTCAAATGAGCGCGAAGAAGACGGCACGCAGCACGGACGCCCGCGCCTGGCAGCGCATGCTGTCGGGCCGGCGGCTCGACCTGCTCGATCCCTCGCCGCTCGATGTCGAGATCGCCGACATCGCGCATGGGCTGGCGCGCGTCGCGCGCTGGAACGGGCAGACCACCGGCGCACACATCTTCTCGGTCGCGCAGCACACGCTGCTGGTGGAGACCGTGCTACGGCACGAGATGCCGCGTGCCGACCAGCGCCTGCGGCTCGCCGCGCTGCTGCACGATGCGCCCGAATACGTGATCGGCGACATGATTTCGCCGTTCAAGGCCGTGCTGGACGGCCACTACAAGGCGGTCGAGAAGCGCCTGCTCGGCGCCATCCACATCCGCTTCGGCCTGCAACCGGAGTTGCCGGACGAGATCACGCAAGCCATCAAGGCCGCCGATCGCGGCGCGGCTTATCTGGAGGCGACCGAGCTTGCCGGCTTCAGCGATGCCGAGGCCAAGCGCCTGTTCGGCAGGGATCCCGGCCTTTCCGACAGCGTCCGGCGCGACTACCTCACGCCGTGGACGGCGGCGCGGGCCGAGAAGCAGTTTCTGGAGCGGTTCGGCGCGGTGTTCGCGTAGATCTCGTAGGGTGGGCAGAGCGCAGCGTGCCCACCAACCACGTCGAGATTGCGCGGTTGCGATATGGTGGGCACGGCGCGATGCACCTTTGCCCACCCTACGGCGATCGTTATAATCGCCAAAAAGGTCCCCCCAATGATCCATGTCTGCTCCCTTGCCGCCCTGCCCGAAACCGTTCGCCTTACCGGGGCCAGCCATGTGCTGACCGTGATGGCCAATGTCGAACAGGTGGCGCGGCCGGTGTCGGTGCTGCCGGCCAACCATCTCAAGGTGTCGATGGACGACATCACCGAGGAGATGGACGGCTTCACCGCGCCGTCGGAGACGCATGTCGAGCAGGTCCTGAACTTCGTGCGCGGATGGGACCGCGGCGCGCCGCTGGTGGTGCATTGCTATGCCGGCATCAGCCGCTCCACCGCGAGCGCGTTCGCGGCCGTCTGCGCGCTCAATCCGGATCGCGACGAACTCGAGATCGCGAAGAAAATCCGTGCAGCGTCTCCGATCGCCTCGCCGAACCGGCGCATCGTCGGCCTCGCCGACCGCGCGCTGGGACGCAACGGCCGCATGCTGCGCGCACTCGACGAGATGGGCCCGGGCGCGATGATGGTCGAGGGCCGCCCCTTCGTGATCGAGCTCGAATGACAGCGGCGCGCGACAACGCAGGTGCTGCCGTCATGGCCGGGCATAGCCGTCCGAAGGACGGCGTCGCTTCGCTCGCTTATGTCCCGGCCATCCACGACCTTTCTTGCTGCACGAAGAACGTGGATGCCCGGGACAAGCCCGGGATTGACGAGTTTGTGGTAACATCTGCGACCATCATCGCATGAGCGACAAGCTCCTCACGCCGATCGAGATCGGCCTGACCGCCGCGATCGTTGCGATCGAGGATCATGAGCCGCTGATCCTCACGGCGCGCGGCAGCGACGGGCTGGCCGGCCTGCCGTTCGGTCCGTTCGACGCGCTGACACACCGCACCTTCGAGATCGGCCTGCGCGCCTGGGTCGAGGCGCAGGCAGGCTTGCGGCTCGGCTATGTCGAGCAGCTCTACACCTTCGGCGATCGTGGCCGGCACGCGGAGGCCGGCGACACCGGCGCGCATATGGTGTCGATCGGCTATCTCGCGCTGACGCGCGCGGTCGGCGGCGAGCTGGCGGCGACAGGGGCAAGCTTCGAGCCGTGGTATCGTTTCCTGCCCTGGGAAGACTGGCGCGAGGAGCCACCCGCGATCATCGCGCGCGACATCATCCCGGCGCTGACCGATTGGGCCGAGCAGGAGACGCCCGAGACCACGCGCGCGCTGCCGCGCAGGGATCGCATGCGCTTCTACTTCGGACTCGACGGCGCCCCCTGGGACGAGGAGCGCGTGCTCGACCGCTACGAGCTGCTCTACGAGGCAGGCCTGATCGAGGAGGCGCGGCGCGACGGCCGTCCTGCGGCATTAGCGCGCAAGGCGCTTCCGCACCTTGGCGCTTCCATGCGCTTCGATCACCGCCGGATTCTCGCCACCGCGATCGCGCGGCTGCGCGCAAAACTGAAGTATCGTCCTGTCGTGTTTGAACTTTTGCCCGCCGAATTCACACTCACTGAGTTGCAGTATACGGTGGAGGCGATCTCCGGCCGGCACCTGCACAAGCAGAACTTCCGCCGCCTGGTCGAAATGGAAGCCCTGGTCGAACCGACCGGGGTGATGTCGACACAGACCGGCGGACGGCCGGCTGCGCTCTACCGCTTCCGCCGCGACGTGCTCCAGGAGCGCCCCGCGCCGGGCTTGCGCGTGCGCTCCCGGCGCTAACCCGAAAGATATGCGTGACCGGCCCCTGCCCGCCGGTTGCCTGGAGGCTTCATGTTCGACGGCCCGTTTGACGTCTTTGCGCTGATCATTGCGATCATCGCTGTCCTGATCGCGATCAAGGCTTCCAGCCAGGCGGCCGAACTGCGCCGAAAGCTGAACACGCTCGAAGAGATGTTTTACGCGCAGCGGCGTGTGATTCAGCCGCCGCCGCTGGTGCCCGCGCAGATACAGCCCGAGGCGCCCGTGGCAACGGCCACAGAGCCACCGCCGCTTGCGCCGGAGACCGAGACAGCGCCGCCCCCGCCCGTCACCAAGGACGTTTTACCGCCGCCGCCCGCAGCGAGCGCGGAGGCCGCCGCACCGCCGCCGCTCCCCGCGCGGACGCCTGGTACCAGAGAGCCTGGCTTCGAGGAGCGGCTCGGCACGCGCTGGGTGGTGTGGATCGGCGGCCTCGCGCTCGCGCTCGGCGGTTTCTTCATGGTGCGCTATTCGATCGAGGCCGGCCTCGTCGGTCCCGCCGTGCGCGTGTTCCTCGGCGGCCTGTTCGCAGCCGCGCTGCTGGGTGCGGGCGAATGGTCACGGCGCAAGGAGAGCATCTCCAACATCGCGGCGCTGCCGATCGCCAATATCCCCGCGATCCTCACCGCGGCCGGAACGGCCGTGGCGTTCGCGACCATCTATGCGGCCTATGCGCTCTATGGTTTCCTCGTGCCCGCCACCGCCTTCGTGCTGCTCGGCATCGTCGCGATGGGGACGCTGGCCGCGGCGCTCCTGCACGGACCTGCGCTCGCCGGTCTCGGCGTGGTCGGCGCGTTCGTGACGCCGATCCTCGTCACCAGCGGTAAGCCGGACTATTGGGCGCTCTACATCTATCTGGCCATCGTGACTGCCGCGAGCTTCGGCCTCGCCCGCATCCGGCTGTGGCGCTGGCTTGCCGTGACCACCATCGCCTTCGCCGTGTTCTGGATCTTCCCGGGCCTTGACGGCGGCGACATGCAGGTGGCGCCGCACGCCTTCCATGCGATCGCGGGCTTCGTGCTCGCCGCGCTGTTGGTCGTCTGCGGCTTCATGTTCGGCCCGACCATCGCGGACGGCGAGATCGAGCCGGTGTCGTCGAGCTCGCTCGGCGCCTATCTGTTCGGTGCAATGCTGATCGTGCTGTCGAGCGCGCATGCCGATCTGGCGCTGATCGCCTTCACGCTCCTGGTTGGCGGGACGCTGTTCGTGGCCTGGCGCGCACCGGCCGCCACCGGCGCGCTCGGCGCGGCGGCTGCGACCGTCTTCATCGTGTTCGCCGAATGGGCGGTCCGCGCCAATCCGGACATGCTGGTGCTGCCGGGCGGCCCGTTGCCCGGGGTGGGACCGGTCGCGACCGACAGCGCGGTGACGCTGCATCTGGTGATGGCCGCGATCCTTGCCGCCGGCTTCGGTATCGCGGGCTTCCTCGCACAGGGCCGCTCGAACTCGGCAATCATTCCGGTGGTGTGGTCGGCGGCGGCGGTCACGACGCCGATCGCGATACTGGTTGCGCTCTACGCGCGCATCGCCCATCTCGACCGCTCGATCCCGTTTGCGATCCTCGCCGTCCTGCTCGCGGCCGTCTTTGGCGCAGCGACCGAAGCGCTGACGCGCCGCGAGACCCGGCCGGGCCTTGCGACCTCGACCGCGCTGTTCGCGACCGGCACGCTCGGTGCGCTGGCGCTGGCGCTGACATTCGCGCTGGAAAAGGGCTGGCTCACCATCGCGCTGGCGCTGATGTCGCTCGGCACCGCCTGGATCTCGATGCAGCGGCCGATCCCGGTGCTGCGGCGGCTCTCCGCCGTCTTCGCCGCAATCGTCACCGCGCGCATCGGCTATGACCCGCGCATCGTCGGCGATGCCGTCGGCACCACGCCGGTTCTGAACTGGCTGCTGTGGGGCTACGGCCTGCCGGCGGCCTCATTCTGGGGCGCAAGCATCCTCCTGCGCCGCCGCGGTGACGACGCGCCGCTGCGTGTGGTCGAGACTGCTGCGATCCTTTTCACGGCGCTGCTTGCCTTCACGGAGATCCGTCACTTCGCAACCGGCGGCCATATGGCCGACGCCCCGTCGCTGCTCGAATGCGCGCTGCAAGTCTGCGTATCGCTCGCCATGGCGATCGGGCTGGAGCGCCTGCGGCTGCGCAGCCATAGCGTCGTGCACAATGTCGGCGCGGTCGTGCTCACGGCAATCGCGGGGGTGATCAGCGTGTTCGGCCTCTTGATCGCGGAGAACCCGCTGATCTGGCGCGTCGATGTCGGCGGCGCGGTCTTCAACCTGCTGTTGCTCGGCTACGCGCTGCCGGCGGTGCTGCTGCTGCTGCTCTCCTACGCTGTGGTCGGCCAGCGCGGCAAGGTCTACGCCAACACGATCGCGGGCGGCGCGCTGCTGTTTGCGCTCGCTTATGTCACGCTGGAGATCCGCCGCTTCTATCACGGCCCGATCCTCTCGACCGGACCGACCACGGGCGCGGAGCAATACACCTATTCGATCGGCTGGCTCGGCTTCGGCGTGCTATTGCTCGGTGTCGGCATTCTCGTCAATTCCGAGCGGGCGCGGCTGGCATCCGCAGCAGTGATCGCGCTGACGATCCTCAAAGCGTTCGTGATCGACATGTCGACGCTGACAGGGGTCTACCGGGCGCTGTCCTTCATGTGCCTCGGCGTCGTGCTGGTCGCGATCGGCTGGCTCTACCAGCGTATCCTGTTCCGGCGGCAGGCTCCGCCGCCGGCACCGCAGACCAGCGTTGGATGATCAGGCCGCGCGGACCGACTCCAGGAACTGCGCGACCTCGACCTTGAGTCGCGTGCTGTCGGTCGCCAGCGATTTCGCCGCCGACAGCACCTCGGTCGAGGCCTCGCCGGTCTCGATCGCACCGCGCTGAACGTCGGTGATGTTCGACGAGACCTCCTGCGTGCCGACCGAGGCCTGCTGGACGTTGCGCGAGATCTCCTGCGTCGCCGCGCCCTGCTCCTCGACGGCGGCGGCGATGGCCGCAGCGACCTCGGACAGCCGCTCGATGGTGCCGCCGATCTCCTGGATGGCGCTGACGGATTCCTGCGTTGCGGATTGGATGCCCGACACCTGCGCGCCGATCTCTCCGGTCGCCTTCGCGGTCTGCTCGGCCAATGCCTTGACCTCGGAAGCGACGACGGCGAAGCCGCGGCCGGCTTCACCGGCGCGCGCCGCCTCGATGGTCGCGTTCAGGGCCAGCAGGTTGGTCTGGCCCGCGATGGTGTTGATCAGCTCAACGACGTCGCCGATGCGGGAGGCCGCCTGTGACAGCGCGTTGACGCGGTCGTTGGTCCGCGCCGCCTGCTCGACGGCTTCCGCCGCCATGCGCGCCGAATCCTGCACACGACGGCTGATCTCGGTGATGGAGGAGGACAGCTCCTCCGAGGCCGAGGCCACGGCCTGGACGTTTGTGGAGGCTTCCTCGGACGCAGCCGCGACGACGGTCGCGAGTTCCTGCCCGCGCTGCGCGGTGCTGGTCAGCGTCGATGCCGATGCCTCCAGCTCGGTCGATGCCGACGACACGGTACCGACGACCTCGCCGATCATCGCCTCGAACCTGCGGGTAATGGCATCGACACGGCGGCCGCGTTCGATCTTGGCTTCGGCATCAGCCGCGGCGGCCTCGTCGGCGGCCCGCTTGGCGATCAGCGCCTCCTTGAAGATCTGGAGCGCATCGGCCATCGAGCCGATTTCGGTCTTCTCGCCGCGATGCGGCACCTCGGCCGAGAGGTCACCCTCACCGAGCGACTGCATCGGCGTGATGATGGATGCGATACCGCGCGAGACGTCTCGCACAAGATAATAGGCAGCACCGATCGCAATCACGACCGAAAACACGATGATGCCGACCAGCACGCGGAAAATCAGAGCGTAGCTTTCAGCCGCCTGCTTGGTTTCCAGCTCAGCACCGCGGTTGTTCATTTCGATGCCCTTGAGAAGCAACGGGTCAGCCGCCTGCGCCATCTTCGCGACCTTGGTCTGCAGCAGTTCGTTGGCCTCCGTCGGGAAGCGGCCGGTGCTCTTGCGCGACAGCGCCATCGCATCCTGCACACCGTTCAGATATTCCGCCCAAGCTTTCGTCCACTGTTGGTAGACCGCGCGCTCTTCGGGCAAGGTTATCAGGGGCTCGTAGACCTTACGCGTCTTCTCGATACGGTCGCGCAACGAGGCGAGGCGCTTCTCGGCGGCTTCCTTGCCCTCGGCGGTGTCCTGCATCAGGTGCAGGCGAAGCGCGACGCGCAGCTCGTTGATGTCGGCGCGAAGCGAGCCGAGCGCGCGCACGCTCGGCAGCCAGCTCTCCGCGATCTCAACGGTATGGGTATTGATGTTCTGCATGGTGCCGATGGCGGTCACGCCGACGCCGGCGAGCGAGAGCACGAGGACCGACAACACGGTCAGAAGCTTGAAGACGATCGATAATTTCGACATCACGACAAATCCCGATGACACCTGGCTCGCGCAAGTCACCTGCGCCGCGATCGCTACGACGAGCGATGAACGGAAGTCATTCCAACAATGCTGGCTGGTTCTTATCCGGGAGAATTACGTGAATAATCGCAAACAGCCGTTAACAAAGGCCTCCGTAAAATTACGGCTTCACTATCGCCGGCGTTGGATGTTCCGCAATCATGCGTTGCAGGGAGACCGAAATCCCGTGCTGCAATGCGGGTTGACGGATGCCGCCTTGCAGCATTTACACACGGCGCGTCACGCCCGCCTTCACGGAGGGCGCGCTACTCGTCGCCACGCTGAAATACGAGAGCAAACGACCGCCGCGCTTCAGGCGCGACGGTCGCTGGGTCAATTTGGAACTGAGCGTGGACGCGTCAGGCCGCGCGGACCGTCTCCAGGAACTTGCCGACCTCGAGCTTGAGGCGATCGCTGTCGCCGGACAGCATCTGCGCCGCGGACAGGACCTGTGAGGACGCCGATCCGGTTTCGCTTGCGCCGCGCTGCACGTCGGCGATGTTGGACGAGACCTGCTGGGTGCCTTGCGCGGCCTGCGCGACGTTGCGGGAGATCTCCTGCGTCGCCGCGCCCTGCTCTTCCACCGCCGCCGCAATCGCCGAGGAGATTTCCGACAACCTTTCGATAGTGTCGCTGATGGCCTTGATGGCGCCGACCGAATGCTCGGTTGCGGTCTGAATGCCCGCAATCTGCTGCCCGATCTCGCCGGTGGCCTTCGCCGTCTGCTCGGCGAGCGCCTTGACCTCGGAAGCGACGACCGCAAACCGCGGCCGGCTTCACCTGCGCGCGCCGCCTCGATCGTGGCATTGAGCGCCAGCAGGTTGGTCTGGCCTGCGATGGTGTTGATCAGCTCGACGACATCGCCGATCCGCGTCGCAGCCTGCGACAGCTCACTGACGCGGTCGGTCGTGGTGCGGGCCTGGCCGACGGCCTCGCTGGCGACGCGGGCAGATTCCTGCACCTGCCGGCTGATCTCGGTGATCGAGGACGACAATTCTTCTGTCGCCGATGCGACCGACTGAACGTTGGTGGACGCCTCCTCGGAGGCCGCAGCAACCACGGCCGTCAACCCCTGCGCGCGCTCAGCCGTCGAGGTGAGCGTGGTGGCCGACGCTTCGAGCTCGTTCGATGCCGACGACACCGTGTGGACGATCTCGCCGACCGCGGATTCTGAAACTGTCGGCGAGCCTGCGCATCTCCGACTTGCGCTGCTCGGCTGCGATCTGATCCTGTCGCATCTTGGCTTCCGCTTCCTCGCGTGCCTTCTGCTCGGACACGATCTTGAATTTCTCGACGGCGCCGGCAACTTCGCCGACCTCGTCCTTGCGGCCGAGACCCGGCAGCACGACCGAGAAATCGCCGCCGGCAAGCTTCTCCATCGCCAACGTCAGCGCGCGCATCGGACGCGCGATGCTGGAGACGGAGAAGATGCACGCGCCGATCAGGACGAGCGCAACCAGCACGCCGGTGATGAAGGATGTCCGAGCAACCGATTCAGCTTCTGCTTCCGCTTCGGCGCGAGCATCGGCACTCCTCTTCCTGGAGAAACCAGTGATCTGGTCGGTCAGCTCCGATATCTCTTGATTGATCGGCGCCAGAGTCCCCTTACGGATGCGATCGACCTCGGCCACCAGCTTCGCGAATTGCGCCGCAGATTCGCCGTCCTTTTTTCTTCGAGCGCGAGCTCCTGCCTGCGGATCGCCTCGATCTGCTGCTGGCCTTTGCTGAAATTGCCGACCAGCTCGGTCAGGCGGTCGATCCGCTTGCGGTTCTCAGGTGACCGGGAGAGCTTCGCCATCTCGCCCGCGTACTGCAGGGCTGACCTCTGTCGATCGTTGAAATAGGCGACAGTCTTCTGCAATTCGGCGAGCGAGGACGACGTCAGGATGTCGCGAATGCCGATCTGCATCCCGCGGACCGAAGCCTTGGCTTCCGCGGCGTTTTGCGCGATCGTCTGCTGCTGCGATGCGGCCGCGCCGAGCTTCTGGACGTCCGCGTCTCCGCTCATCTGGAGAAAAATCATCAGCGCGACCAGGCCGATGGTCAGCGCGGAGGTGATGGCGAGCTTGGTGCCAATTCGCAGGTTCTGAATGAACATCATTTAAGTATTCCCGGGATACGCATTGCCGCGACGAAGCGCGTGAACAGCCCGGGAAGGCTAACCGGCAGGCCACTCGTTAACGTTAAGTGCCGACCCCGCGCGCCGGGTAGAAATACGGAAATCGCGGCTCAAATTGTCGAGCTTGCGCAGCTTTCACGTGCAGAGTGCAGGTGCTTCGTGAATTTGCAGGCCTTTCGGCCCGTCGACGCCCCTCACTCCGTTCTCGCGCCTCAGCCCATCGTTTCTCCGACGAGGCTGATGCGAAACACCGGTTTCCTGTCCTCGTCGAGCAGCTCCATCCGCCACTCGGCATCCCGCTTGAGGCCGCGCGCGATGCTGCCGAGCAGATTGGCGCAAACTTCGGTCATCTCGGTCCACGCCGCTGCGCGATCCTCGAACTCGTATGGGTGATCGGCGGCGCCGGAATAGCGACCACTACTGATGCGAAAGAAATACAGCGACATCGTCGAAACCTTGTGCCCCCCGCCCGTACGCAAACTGGGGCGCGAGTCGCTACCAACGCATGAAAGCCGCCGTCCGTACGACTACGGCGCGGCAGCTTCACGAAGGATAAAGGTTTTCAAAGAGGTGTGCGAAAAGCGCCGCACGGGCCGACTCACTGGGTCGAACGGCGCAATTCCAGGGGAGCGTCGTTTCTGGCAGGCTCGGATTTGACGTCCGACTTCACCGGCTCGAGCCGGCTGCTCTCGACACGCGGTGTCTCGACGCGCGCGGCGACTTCGGTGTTGGGCGTGCCGACGGAGCCGGTGTGCTCCGACGAGCGCAGCGAGCGCGGACGCGCCACGGCACGCGCCATCAGCATCTGATTGCCGCCCTGATGGTGGAAGTCGCAATAGGCAAAGCCCATGCCCGACACCGAGCCGCGGAAACTGCGATCGTCGGTCTTCTCAAGGTTGAAGCAGGGCTCGAACGGAATGCCCTTGATCGAGGCGCAGACGTTCTGGCCGCGGATCTGGAGCGTGTTGCCGGGCAGGCGGAGGTGTTTCACCGGGCCTGCGCCCGAAAACTGCACCGCGCCGGCGGCGCCGAGGTCGTCCAGGATGCGTCCTGCGCCGCGGGTGCCGTCGAAACAGGTGAAGGCGAACACCTTGCCGGCCACGAAGCGGCGCGCCTCGTCGGCGTTCATGCCTCCGGCAATGGCCGGCGCAATCGTCACTGCCGCCGTGACAGCCCCCAACACAATACGCGCAAGCATGCTCTACTCCGAACCAACCCTTGCAGCGGGCGATGCCTTATCTCTTTACCCGCTGCTTACCATACTAACCATGGCGACATTGAAGCAGCTTGGTTGGTAAAGTCTGAACGTCGTTAGACAATTTTTACCACGATGCGGCCGCGGACCTGGCCGGCCAGGATTTTCGCGCCCCATTCCGAAACCTGGTCGAGCGAGATTTCGTGAGTAATTTCAGATAGTTTCGTCCGATCCAGATCGGACGCCAGGCGCTGCCAGGCGGCTTTGCGCGGCTCGATCGGGCACATCACGGAATCGATGCCGAGAAGGCACACCCCGCGCAAAATGAAGGGTGCGACAGAAGACGGCAGGTCCATGCCGGCCGCAAGGCCGCAGGCCGCGATCGCACCGCCGTATTTCGTCATCGACAGGAGATTCGCCAGCGTGGTCGAGCCGACGCTGTCCACGCCGCCCGCCCAGCGCTCCTTGGCCAGGGGCTTGGCCGGCCCCGACAGTTCATTGCGGTCGATGATCTCGGCCGCGCCGATCCCCTTCAGATACTCCGCTTCCGCGGCACGGCCGGTCGAGGCGACGACGTGGTAGCCGAGCTTCGACAGAACGGCGATGGCGACCGAGCCAACGCCGCCCGCCGCGCCCGTGACCACCACGGGGCCGGCCTTCGGTGAGAGGCCGTGCTTCTCCAGCGCCAGCACGGACAGCATCGCCGTGAAGCCGGCGGTGCCGATCGCCATGGCGTCGCGCGCCGACAGACCCTGCGGAAGAGCGACCAGCCAGTCGCCTTTCACCCGCGCCTTCTGCGCATAGGCGCCGAGATGGGTCTCACCCATGCCCCAACCGGTGCAGACGACCTGATCGCCGGCCTTCCATCGCGGATGCGAGGACGCTTCGACGGTGCCGGCGAAATCGATGCCGGCAATCATCGGGAAGCGGCGCACCACCGGCGCCTTGCCGGTCAGCGCGAGGCCGTCCTTGTAGTTCAGCGTCGACCATTCCACGCGGACGGTGACGTCGCCGTCCATCAGCTCGTTCTCGTCGAACTGCGCCAGTTGCGCGGTGGTGCCCTTGTCCGCCTTGTCGATCCGGATCGCCTTGAACGTGGCCACAGCAAACTCCCTGACTTGTTTCAGGCGATGTTTAGCCGATCAGGCAGGCTGCGCAACCGCTCGCTGAATCGGCTTTTCCACGATCGGAAGATTGATCAGCGCCGAGAGCACGCCGAACAGGATCGAGAGCCACCAGATCGGCGTATAGGAACCGAACTTCTCGAACACGATGCCGCCGAGCCAGACGCCGAGGAAGCCGCCGACCTGATGGCTGACGAAGGCGAAGCCGTAAAGCGTGGCGAGCCAGCGGGTGCCGAACATCAGCGCCACCAGCGCAGAGGTCGGCGGCACCGTCGACAGCCAGGTCAGTCCGGAGATCGCGCCGAACGCAATTGCCGAGAACGGCGTGATCGGGAACGAGATGAAGGCCAGCGTCGCAAGCGCGCGGGTGAAATAGATGACGGAGAGGATGTAGCGCTTGGGCAGCGAATTCTGGAGATAGCCGACGCTGAGCGAGCCGATGATGTTGAACAGGCCGATCGCCGCGATCACCCAGCCGCCGGTTTGCGTCGAGATTCCGCGATCGACCAGGAAGGCCGGCAGATGCACGGTGATGAAAGCGAGCTGGAAGCCGCAGGTGAAGAAGCCGAGCACCAGCAGCACATAGGAGCGATGCCCGAAGGCTTCAGCAAGCGCCTTGGTGAACGATTGTTCCTCCGCGGGCGCAGCGTTGGCCGCGCTTGCGACCGGCGGCGTGGAGAGCGCGAACGACAGCGGGATGATCAGCAGCATCAGGAAGCCGAACACGGTGAGCGCCTGCTGCCAGCCGAAATTGTCGATCAGCGCCACGCCGATCGGCGCGAACAGGAACTGGCCGAACGAGCCCGCCGCGGTGCCGGCGCCAAGCGCGAGGCCGCGCTTCTCGGCCGGCAACAGCTTGCTGAACGCCGACAGCACCAGATTGAACGAGCAGCCGGCCAAGCCAAAGCCAACCATCACGCCCGCACCGATGTTGAGCGACAGTGGCGTCGAGGAGTAGCGCATCAAGAGCAGGCCGCCGGCATAAAGCAGAGCGCCGACGGACATCACCCGGAACAGGCCGAAGCGGTCAGCGACCGCTCCGGCGATCGGCTGGCCCAATCCCCACAACAGATTCTGAAAGGCAATGGCGAGGCCAAACACGTCGCGGCCCCAGGCGAATTCATGGCTCATCGGCTGCACGAAGAAGCCGAGTGCCGAACGCGGTCCGAAGCCGAGCATGCCGATGGCGCAGCCGCAGAGAATGATGATCGCCGGCGTGCGCCAGGAGGAAGGCCTGGAAACCGGACCGAACTCGCCCGCTTGTGTCGACATGCGCTTCCTCATCTGTCGCAGGCGGGCCCGGAATAGCAGCCGCAAGTCAGCCGTTTAATGCAGATGCATGGAGATCCCAAGTCAAAAATGATTGCATCCTGCGAAGAGCTGTTGCCGGAGCATTGCGTTTCTTCGAGACCTCGTTCCACGACGCCGATCGCGCTTTGACGAGAATGTGTGCGGCAGCGCCTAGCAGCCGCGCCGGCGGCATGTTATCTCTTATATACTCAGATTGAGCATATTTAAGTCTGACTGAAATCCAACCGGCGTCTCGGCCGGATTTCTCAGGCTCCATATATGCTCGATATGAGTATAATTGATGAACACGGGAGGCTTTGATGCCGATCACTGGAATTTACGGTCCGGACGACTTTGCCAACCGGCCTCAGGGCCAATCCACCATCCCACCCCGCCCCGCGCCGGCACGGTCGGGCCCGGCACTGCCGATGCCTTCGCTGGAATGGACGCCGGAGGTCGAACGGGCCACCGCGCCGCTCTACGAGCGCATCAAGCACGTGATCCCATCGATCGAATGGCCGCTGATGGCGCCGACCATCAAGGCGATCAACGAGCTGAAGCAGGCGCGCGGCGCGGTGATCCTCGCGCACAACTACCAGGCGCCGGAGATCTTTCACGGCGTTGCCGACATCGGCGGCGACTCGCTCCAGCTCGCCGTCGAAGCAACCAAGGTGAAGGCCGGCATCATCGTCCAGTGCGGCGTGCACTTTATGGCGGAGACCTCGAAGCTGCTCAATCCGGACAAGACGGTGCTGATCCCGGATTCGCGCGCCGGATGCTCGCTCGCCGCCAGCATCACGGGTGCGGACGTCCGCCTGCTCCGCGAAAGATTTCCGGGCGTGCCTGTGGTCGCCTATGTCAACACCTCTGCGGAGGTGAAAGCCGAGGTCGACATCTGCTGCACCTCGTCGAACGCGGTGCAAGTGGTCGAGAGCCTGAACGCGCCGAGCGTGATCTTCCTGCCCGATCGCTATCTTGCGACCTACGTCGCCTCGAAGACCGACGTGAAGATCATCGCCTGGAAGGGTGCCTGCGAGGTGCACGAACGTTTTACCGGCGAGGAGCTGCGCGCCTATCGCGAGGCCGATCCGTCGGTGCAGATCATCGCGCATCCCGAATGCCCGCCGGACGTGCTGGCCGAGGCCGACTTCACCGGCTCGACCGCGCACATGATCAACTGGGTGCGCGAAAAGCGGCCGCGGCGGCTCGTGATGATCACCGAATGCTCGATGGCGGACAATGTGCGCGCCGAGCTGCCTGATGTGGAGATGCTGCGCCCCTGCAATCTCTGCCCGCACATGAAGCGCATCACCCTCGCCAATATCCTGGAGAGCCTGCTCACGCTGCGCGAGGAAGTGACGATCGATCCGGCGCTTGCGGAGCGTGCGCGGCGCTCGGTCGAGCGGATGATCAATCTGAAGAACTGAAACGCTTGGCGACGAACGGCGCGGACAGCTTCGCGCAAACAACTTCCGCCGCGGCGCAAGGGTCCCTGTTTTCGCAGGGGCGACAGTACACTGAAAGGAGAGAACAATGACGAACAACCTCACCCGCAGCACCGATGACGTCGTCATCGTCGGCGGTGGCCTTGCCGGATTGTTCTGCGCGCTGAAACTCGCACCGCGGCCAGTGACGCTGATCTCGGCGGCTCCGCTCGGACAGGGCGCATCCTCCGCCTGGGCGCAAGGCGGCATCGCCGCCGCAATGGCCGAAGGCGATACGCCCGAAGCGCATGCCGCCGACACCATCGCGGTCGGCGGCGGCATCGTCGATGAGGCGGTCGCGCTCGGCCTCGCGCGCGAGGCCGCAGCGCGGATCCATGATCTGCTCGCCCATGGCGTGCCGTTCGACCGCGATCTCGAAGGCCGGCTCGCTGTCGGGCGTGAGGCCGCGCATTCGGCGCGGCGCATCGTGCATGTGCGCGGCGACGGGGCGGGCGCGGCGATCATCGCAGCATTGAGCGAAGCCGTGCGCCGCACGCCGTCGATCCGCCTGATCGAAGGCCTGGTCGCCGAAGCATTGCTGACCGAGGACGGCGCGGTCACCGGCCTGCAACTGCGCGAGGCCGGCAATTTTTCGGCGAGGCCGACCATGATCGCTTCCCGCGCGGTGGTGCTCGCGACCGGCGGCATCGGCCATCTCTATGCCGTCACCACAAATCCTGACGAGGCCAGCGGATCGGGGCTTGCGATCGCGGCGCGCGCCGGTGCTGTCATCGCCGACCCCGAATTCGTGCAGTTCCACCCGACCGCCATCATGGCCGGGCGCGATCCGGCGCCGCTCGCGACCGAAGCGCTGCGCGGCGAAGGCGCGACGCTGGTCAACAGCCATGGCAAGCGCTTCATGTCCGCACTCCACCCGCTCGACGAGCTCGCCCCGCGCGACATCGTGGCCCGCGGCGTGTTCGCGGAGATAGCGGCCGGACGGGGAGCATTCCTCGATGCGCGGGCGGCGCTGGGCAGGCGCTTCGCCGACAGATTTCCGACGGTGCATGCGAGTTGCATCGCCGCCGGCATCGATCCCGCGACGCAGGCCATCCCGATCGCGCCGGCCGCGCACTACCATATGGGCGGCATCGCGGTGGATGCGCGCGGCCGCAGCTCGATCGACGGACTCTGGGCCGGCGGCGAAGTGGCGTCGACCGGCGCCCACGGCGCCAACCGGCTTGCATCGAACTCGCTGCTGGAAGCCGTGGTCTACGCCGCACGCATCGCCGACGACATCGCCGGTCGCGCCATCCCCTCGTCCGCCCGCCTCCCCGACGTGCTGATGACGCCGCGCGGCGAGGCGCCGGATGCTGCGGCCGTGAAGCGGCTGCGGGCGATGATGAGCGCGCGCGTCGGTGTGATCCGCGACGACGACGGACTTGCTGAGGCGGTGCGCAGCTTCGCCGCGCTCGAACGCGAAGGCACAAGCATCGCTGTCCGCAACATGGCGACATCGGCCCTGCTCGTCGCCGTCTCGGCGTGGAGCCGGCGCGAGAGCCGCGGCGCGCATTTCCGCATCGATCATCCAGCGGATGTCCCCGCATTGGCGCAGCGAACGATGACCACGCTCGCCGCAGCGCGCGCGGTCGCCGAGAGTTTGAACGAGCATCTCCAGCCGCGCACCGCGCAACCCATGATCGCCTGAAGGAGGCCCCCATGATCAACCCGACCTCACTGCTCTGTCCCGATGCCTTCCTCTCGCCGCTCGCGATCGACGAGGCCGTGCGGCGCGCACTCGACGAGGATCTCGGCCGCGCCGGCGACATCACCTCGCTCGCGACGATTCCGGAAGCGAGCAAGGCGCAAGCCGTCCTCGTCGCGCGCCAGTCCGGCGTGCTCGCCGGCTTGCCGGCGGCGTTGGCGACGCTGCAAAAGCTCTCGCCCGACATCGAGGTGCGCGCGCATGTCCGCGATGCCGCCCGCGTTGCCCGCGGGCAGCAGGTGCTGACGATCATCGGCCCGGCACGTGCCATTCTGGCGGCGGAGCGGACCGCGCTGAATTTCGTCGGCCGCCTGTCGGGCATCGCGACGCTCACGGCCGATTACGTCGCGCGCACCGAAGGCACCAGGATGCGCATCTGCTGCACGCGAAAGACCACGCCGGGGTTGCGTGCGCTGGAGAAATACGCCGTGCGCTGCGGCGGCGGCTTCAACCACCGTTTCGGCCTCGACGACGCGATCCTGATCAAGGACAACCACATCGCGGTCGCCGGCGGCATCCGCCCGGTGCTGGAGCGCGCCCGCACCCATGCCGGACACCTCGTCAAGATCGAGATCGAGGTAGATACGCTTGCACAACTGCGCGAGGTGCTCGACAGCGCAATGGCTGACGCCGTGTTGCTCGACAACATGGATCTCGCGACGCTGCGCGAAGCGGTGCGGATGAACGAAGGCCGTCTCGAGCTGGAGGCGTCGGGCGGGGTCACACTGGAGTCAATCGCGGCGATCGCAGCCACCGGCGTCGACTACGCGTCATCCGGCGCGCTGACGCATTCGGCGCCGAATTTCGACTGTGCGCTGGATATCGCGGCGTGAGGCGGACTATCCTCTCCGTCATGGCCGGGCTTGTCCCGGCCATCCACGCCTTGCAACTCGATACAAAGAACGTGAATGCCCGGGACAAGCCCGGGCATGGCGATCTCTTGTGAACGACTAGCGCCGCTCGCTCACGCCCATCTCCGCAGAACTCTTGGCTTCCTGCGCGAGCTCGGCGGAAAGTGCGGCGGTTTGCGCCGGGGTGCCCCAGCTCGGTTCCTCGCTGCCGTCGCCCCAGGCGCGCGGACGGTAGAAGGTGTGCACGCCGGTCTTGTACATCTTCTTCATCTCGGCGACCCAGGACGGGCGCACCCAATAGGCGTGGTAATGCGTCGACTTGCCGACCTCGGGCAGCCAGATCTGGCCGTCGAGCATCGCCTTCGAGATCTTCTTCGCGCGCTCCCACATCTCGGGCTCGCGGATCACGTCGGCATTGTTGTCGCAAGCAAAGGTGAACTGGCAGGCGAGATGGCGGTGCTTGTTCTGATAGACCGCGCCGCACACGGAGTCGGGATATTTGCCGGAGAACACGCGGTTCAAGACCACCTGCGCCACCGCGATCTGGCCGCGCACCGCCTCGCCGCGGGACTCGAAATAGACGGCTTCGGCGAGACACTTCTCGGATTTCGCGCGCGACTTGTCGTCGAGTGCCAACCGCTCGGCCGGCGATCTGGCACGCTGGTTGTCGGCGTTGACCTCGCCCTTGGGGGCGACGCTCTCGCCGCTCTCGATGTCCCCAGCGATCTCCGCCGTCGGCGGCGACAGCGAGGCCGTCACCTTCATGTCGGGATCAGGCATCACGATCAGCGGCTCGGCGCCGGGCTGCCAGCTCTCGATGCTCTCGGCGCTGCCGCCGAGCGAGGAACTGCCGAAGAACAGGTTGGAGGTCTTGACGCTGAAGGGATCGCGCACGGGCGTGGTCGGCGCGGTGGCTCGCTTCAGCGCCTCCAGCGGCTGCACCGCGAATGAACGCGCGAGGTCGCTGGCCTGTGGCGCATTGGTGTATTGCGACAGCGGCGGCGCGCGGAGCGCTTCCGCGAGTTCGGGATCGAGTGCGGCTGCGGACTCTGGCGACATTGCCTGAGACACCGCCTGTGGCAACGCGGCGGTCTTGGCGCCGAACACCGAACTGTTCGAGGTCGCGGGATCCTGGCCAGCGGGGGCTGCGGCCGGCACAGCCGTCTCAGGCGCTTGCGTCGGCGTCACGGTCGTGAGGCGATCACCCTTCATGGAGCGATCGACCTTGGGAAAATCGGCGGCCTGGTAGCGCGGCGCTGCCTGCAGCGCCGGATTGCGGCCGAGCGCGCCGGTGACGTCGCGACCGTCGAGGCTCGCGAGGCGAACCATCGCGCTCTGCGGAACCGACGTGCCGATGGGACGGGAAAAACTGTAGGTGGCGAGCTGAATCGAGGATGCCGCAGAGAACACCTGCTTCTGCCAACGCTCGGCAACGCCAGGCTGGCGCGCAAGTAGGGAGGCAATATCCTGATAGCCGGTCTCTCTCGGCATCAATGCGAAGATGCAGAGACCGATGCCGAAGGACGCGAACCGCGCGCCCTTCGGATGGTTACGCAACACAGACATCGATACGCTCACGCTACGCTTACAAAAATCGAGATGCAGTACATCCGTGCAATTCGATCTTTCTCGTGAGTATCTAATTTAGGTTGCCGAAGAATTAATCGACGTTGCGCGCGTGGCACACGCAAGCGGTCGCAGGTGTTTTCCAGGTGTTTTCACGGAGACATTGCGGGCGTGGTAAATGCGGGCTGACGTCGAGCGGTAAACAATCGGTCAACGCAAATGGTGAAGGAACTCTGCGCGCGCGTATCATTACGGGACGGGACGCGGGTCTGGTTCCATCCGCGTCATTGCGAGGAGCTCTTGCGACGAAGCAATCCAGAATCCCTCCGAGGACAGAGTCTGGATTGCTTCGCAATGACTGTGGGGAGAGAGCGGAGCGCAAACGAAAAGAGGCGGGGTCTGGCCCCGCCTCTTCGCATTCAACTTGTCAAATCGGTTTACGCCTGGCTCGCGACTGCCTTGCCGAGTGCAGCCTGCGCCGCGGCGAGGCGCGCGATCGGCACGCGATAGGGCGAGCAGGACACGTAGTCGAGACCGATGTTGTGGCAGAAGGCGACGGAGGCGGGATCGCCGCCGTGCTCGCCGCAGATGCCGACCTTGAGCTTCGGGCGTGTCTTGCGGCCACGTGCGACGCCGATCTTGACGAGCTCGCCGACGCCTTCCTGGTCGAGCGCGACGAACGGATCAATCGGCAGGATCCCCTTGGACACGTAAGTCCCGAGGAAGCTCGCTGCGTCGTCGCGGCTGATGCCGTAGGTGGTCTGCGTCAGGTCGTTGGTGCCGAAGGAGAAGAACTCCGCGCTCTCCGCGATCTCGGCCGCGAGCAGGCAGGCGCGCGGCAGTTCGATCATGGTGCCGACCTGATAGGTCAGCTTGGTGTTGGCGTCGCGCATCACGGCTTTCGCGGTGGCATCGATGCGCGCCTTGACGAGGTCGAGCTCCATCTTGGTCGCGATCAGCGGCACCATCACCTCGAGGCCGACGGCCTTTCCGGTGCGCTTCTCGGCCTCGACCGCCGCCTCGAAGATCGCACGCGCCTGCATCTCCGCGATCTCCGGATAGGCGATCGCGATACGGCAACCGCGGAATCCGAGCATCGGATTGAACTCCGAGAGCTCGCGCGCGCGGTCAGCGAGGCGCCGCGGGTCGGTGTTCATGGCACGCGCCACTTCCTCGACCTCGGCATGGGTGTGCGGCAGGAACTCATGGAGGGGAGGATCCAAAAGCCGGATCGTGACGGGCAGGCCCTTCATGATCTCGAACAGCTCGACGAAGTCGGCACGCTGCATCGGCAGCAGCTTGGCGAGCGCGGCACGGCGCGACTGCTCGTCCTCGGAGAGGATCATCTCGCGCACCGTGCGGATGCGCGTCTCCTCGAAGAACATGTGCTCGGTGCGGCAGAGGCCGATGCCTTCGGCGCCGAACTTGATCGCGGTGCGGGCGTCGTCCGGCGTATCGCCATTGACGCGAACGCCGATCTTGCGGACCTGGTCGGCCCACTTCATCAGCGTACCGAACTCACCGGACAGCTCGGGCTCGATCATCGGCATGCGACCGCCGAGCACCTGGCCGAGCGAGCCGTCGATGGTGATGACGTCGCCGGTCTTGAAGCTGCGCGAGCCGATGCTCATGGTGCCGCGACCGTAATCGACGCGGATGGTGCCGCAGCCGGAGACGCAGGGTTTGCCCATGCCGCGCGCGACCACGGCGGCGTGCGAGGTCATGCCGCCGCGTGTGGTCAGGATGCCTTCGGCGGCGTGCATGCCGTGGATGTCTTCGGGGCTGGTCTCGATGCGGACCAGGATGACCTTGCGTCCATCGGCCTGAAGCTTGGCCGCCTCGTCCGAGGAGAACACGATCTCGCCGGAAGCCGCACCAGGCGAGGCGGGCAGTCCGGTTGCGATCACGTCGCGCTTGGCGCCGGGATCAATGGCCGGATGCAGCAATTGGTCGAGCGAGGCGGGATCGATCCGCATCACCGCTTCGTTCTTGGTGATCAGGCCCTCATTGGCGAGCTCGACCGCGATGCGCAGCGCCGCTTTCGCGGTGCGCTTGCCGCCGCGGGTCTGCAGCATCCACAGCTTGCCCTGCTCGACCGTGAACTCCATGTCCTGCATGTCGCGGTAGTGCTTCTCGAGCAGCGTGTAGATCCGCGTCAACTCCTTGAAGGCCTCCGGCATCGCCGCTTCCATCGACGCCTTGTCGGAGCCGGATTCCCTGCGCGCTTCTTCGGTGATGTCCTGCGGCGTGCGGATGCCCGCCACCACGTCCTCGCCTTGCGCGTTGATCAGGAACTCGCCGTACAGCTTGCTCTCGCCGGTCGAGGGATTGCGCGTGAAGGCGACGCCGGTGGCCGAGGTCTCGCCCATGTTTCCGAACACCATGGCCTGCACGTTGACCGCGGTGCCCCAGGATTCCGGAATGTCGTGCAGCTTGCGGTAGGTCACCGCGCGCGCGTTCATCCAGGATGAGAACACCGCGCCGATCGCGCCCCAGAGCTGGTCGTGCGGATCCTGCGGGAAGTCCTTGCCGGTCTCGCGCGCGACCGCGTCCTTGTACTTGCCGACCAGATCGACCCAGTCCTCGGCGGAGAGATCGGTGTCGAGCGTATAGCCCTGGCTGTCCTTGAAGGTGTCGAGGATTTCCTCGAAGTGATGATGCTCGAAGCCGAGCACCACGTCCGAATACATGGTGATGAAGCGGCGATAGCTGTCATAGGCGAAGCGGCGGTCACCCGACAGCTCCGACAGCGCTTCCACGGTCTGGTCGTTGAGGCCGAGGTTGAGCACGGTGTCCATCATGCCCGGCATCGAGGCGCGTGCACCGGAGCGCACGGAGACGAGCAGCGGGTTCCTGGTGTCGCCGAAGATCTTGCCGGTTAATTTGCCGACATGGTCGAGCGCCTTCTCAACCTGCGACTGCAATTCCTTGGGATAGGATTTGTCGTGTGCGTAGAAATAGGTGCAGACCGAGGTGGGGATGGTGAAGCCGGGGGCACCGGCAGGCCGAGATTGGCCATCTCGGCGAGATTGGCGCCCTTGCCACCCAGCAGGTCGCGCATTTCCGTACGGCCTTCGGCCTTGCCATCGCCGAATGTGAAGACCCACTTACCGGCCTTGGCGACGCCCGGCACCGCCTTGGCGGTGGCCACCTTCTTCGGTGCTGGCTTGGCAGCGACCTTCGGAGCAACCGGCTTGGCCGCAGCTTTCGCAGCGGGCTTAGCTGAGGGCTTCGCAGCCGGCTTGGGGACAGGCTTGGAGGCGCTCTTGGCCAGCGCCTTGCGGGCCGCCGGCGCGGCTTTCGCCTTGGCAGAGGCCTTTGATTTCGCTGCAGTTTTATTGGGCTTCGAGGCGGCTTTGGCCATAGCTTGCACACAACCTGCGAGAGGAATGGGAAATCGCGCGCCTTACACCACTTTGGGCAGGGTCGCGCAAGTCGAAGAGTTCCGGAAAATGAAGGCCTAGAGATGGAGCCACTTCAACAATCCAAGCCCGATCGCGCCATTTATGATCAGAAAGATCGCGACGATCAGGTTGAGCAGGCGCGGCATGATCAGGATCAGCACGCCCGCAAGCAGCGACAGGATCGGCGAAATGTGGGCGACGGTGATGTGCATGAATTGTCTTTCCGTAAGGTGAGGCGAATCGCCGGCGGATCATAGCGGACCGGGTTCCGCGGGTAGAGACGCGCAAGACGCGAGCGGGTTCCCGACTTCGCGAAAACTGCCCGAAATTGCCGCTGATGCGGCAAGGCTTTCCCGGAACATTGCGAAGGGGGCATGCATTGGCCAACCGGTCGCGCCGCTGGCGCCGGCTGACTCATGTCAAAGGAGTTTTGCATGCGGAACAGGATTCTTGCTCTTGCAGCGCTCGCGGCCGCGATCGGTTCGCCCGTCGCGGCGCAGGCGCAAACCGGAATCACAGTGGGACGCGCGCCCGTCGTGGTCGATAGTGGCCCGACGATTGCGGTCGAACAGCGGCCCGCCTTCCGGGACTATGTCGTCGAGCAACGTGTACCGGCCTTCAGCATTCCAGATCGCGTGGTGGTCGGCAGCACCTTACCCGAGAGCGGCGTCACCTATTATGACGTACCGCAACGTTTCGGCGCCACCACCTACCGCTACACCGTCGTGAACGGCGCAACCGTGCTGGTCGAGCCGCGCTCGCGGCGCATCGTCGAGGTGATGGACTAGTTCAACTCGATGTCCGGCGCGTCAAAAAATCAGGCTGACGCGTAGAGCTGAGTAGCGGACATCAGGCCCTGCCCGGTCTTCCCCCGCCGGGCGGGGCTTTTCGCGCGCGCTTCCGAACAACCGCGCCTAGTGTCCTCTCAGCATCGCCATGATGTGGCTGCTGGATTTATAGTTCGCCAACGCATGATCGCGGAACGTCGGCGTCCAGTTGGACGCCTGGCGCTCTTCGGCGCTCATCGACGAATAGGTGTTGAGAATCCCCAGGCTGAGCTGCGTCGGGTCGCCGGTGGACTGACTTCGATTGAGCGCCGTGAGAATGCTGGCGCGGTTGCGTGCATCGAGCGCCTGCTTGGCGGCGAAGCTCTCTTGCTTCGAGAACAGTCCGTCCTGATTGAGCGAGACCGCCGCAAGGGAACGGTTGTCCAATCCGGTGAGATCGGCCTGTTGCCCGGTCTTTCGCAACGGGTCGAACACCTGGTTCTTGGCGGCGGTGGCAGCAGCCTTTGCCTGGGCATCGAGAGTCGCGCGGACGCGTTTGGCGACGGTCGAAAAATCCGCCGGCGTCGACGTACCGCCGTCGCCATTGCCAGAGAGGTAGGCGGCGACCGGATCGTTGGCGATGGAGGTCGGCGCTTTGCTGGGATCCTGACGGGTCGCCTGGACGCCCTTCGTCACCGCGGTATGCAGCGCTGACCAGGCAGCGGTCGCCTTTTCCTCTCCACTCGCACCATCGAAATAATCCAGCGCCGCGTTGTAGACCGCGTTGATATTGCCCGTCAGCTTCGACGTGGCTACCGCAGGGGCCAGCGCGTCGTTGAAGCGGTTGGAGAGTTCGGTGCTGGCTGCTTTCTGTTCGTCGGGACTGAATTTGCCGCCATTGTTGGTTGACACCGCAAACAGCGAGCGGCGATCGAACGACGACAGGTCCACCGTGGTCTTGCCGTCGGCCCCGATCGGCCCGGTCACCTTGGCGGCGACATAGGCCTTGTCGAGTGCCGCCCGCATGTCTCCGGTCAGCGTCGCGAAGTCGGGCTGCGCCGAGGCGTCAGTGAGCCGCGCGCGGGCGGCCTCCGACAGCGTCAGATTGGTCGCCCCATTGCCTTGGGACGCGCCGGAAGAATCCGCATCGTTCAGCAGAATACCGGCTGAAGACGCCTGTGGCGAACCGGCCCGCGCATAGGCCGAGCCAAGATACGAATAGGGATTGTTGTTGATCGAGGTCACTCAGCTCCCCGCTGCTGCACGTTGGGGTTAACGAAGCGTTATCCCCACATGCACCATTTCAGAGCATGGTTAACCAAGTATGAATGTTTCCGTATGTTACCGGATGTTTCTGGATCTAGCGTTCCCTGGTGTTAACCGGGAGCGCCCAAAGCTGGGCGAGAGCGATCAGCGTTCGATCTTCGAGAAATCCGCCACCGCACGCGTGGCGCTGCGGATCTCGTTGAGCAGCTTCAGGCGGTTCTCACGCACCTTCGGATCGTCGTCGTTGACGCGAACCTTGTCGAAGAACGCATCCACCGGCGGACGCAGCTTGGCCATCGCGGTCATCGCGGCGGCGAAGTCTTCCTTGGCGACCGCGGCACTCGCTTCCGCCGTCACCTCGCCGATCGCCTTCGCCAGCGCCTTCTCCTCATCGAGGCCGTAGAGCGCAGCATCGGGCGCGCCGTCGAAGCTGCGCTTGTCCTTCTTCTCCTCGATGCCGAGAATATTGCTGGCGCGCTTGATGCCGGCCAGCAAATTCTTGCCGTCATCGGTCTCGAGGAATTTGCCGAGCGCCTCGACGCGGCGAACGATCATCAGGAGATCGTCCTGGCCGCCGAGCGCGAATACGGCATCGACGAGATCGTGCCGCGCGCCCTGCTCGCGGAGCTGGACTTTCAGGCGGTCGGCGAAGAAGGCGAGCAGATCAGGCAAGAAAGCCCAAGGCCTGATACTCACCGAATTTTCGGTTGAGGGGACGTAGTAGAGTCTGCCCTCTGGATCTTCTTCTTCCCTCAAGAAGCTGATCAGCACGCCCAAGCTCAAATCGCCTAGCCGCCGCCAATTTTCATCCGCATCGACAGTATTGGAAATTGCGGTCGTCACGTTAGACGAGATAATCGGAAACCCACCCTCGATGAAGTTATCTCGATTGAACGAGACTTGGGCCATCCCACCAAGTTTCAGTGTCTCGCGGTTGATGAATTGGGTACGAATTGAAATCGCAGCGCTCGTTATTGCGTCCGTGAGGCTAAGCTTAATGTCGCGGTCAAGCAATATTCGGATCACGCCAAGCGCCGCACGCCGTAACGCGTAAGGATCTTTTGATCCTGTCGGTTTCTCGTCGATCGCCCAGAAGCCAACCAGCGTATCAATCTTGTCGGCCAGCGCCACCGCGACGCTGACCGGATCGGTCGGCACGCGATCGGCAGGTCCCTGGGGTTTGTAGTGCTCCTCGCAAGCCGCGGCGACGGAAGCGTCCTCGCCTTGAGCCAGCGCATAGTACTTGCCCATTAGGCCCTGCACCTCAGGGAATTCACCGACGACTTCAGTTAATAGGTCGGCCTTTGCAAGAGATGCGGCTCGTTTCGCCATCTTTACATCCGCATCTACTCGCGGGGCGAAATATCCTGCTAACAGTTCGATCCGCTTGATGCGCTCCGACTGCGTACCAAGCTTCTCATGGAATACGATCTGCTCGAACTTCGGCAGTCGATCCTCGAGCTTCGTCTTCAGGTCCGTCTCGTAAAAGAACTTCGCATCGCTCAGCCGTGCACGGATGACGCGCTCGTTGCCGGCGATGATGGTCTTGCCGCCGTCGGTGGCCTCGATATTGGCGACCAGGATGAACTTGTTGGCGAGTTTGCCGGTCTTGGGATCGCTGACGACGAAGCACTTCTGGTTGTTGCGGATGGTGGCGCGGATCACTTCGGCGGGTGTCGCCAGAAACTCCGGTTCGAACGAGCCCATCAGCACGACCGGCCATTCGACGAGGCCGGCGACCTCGTCGAGCAGGTTCTGGTCCTCGACGAGGTCGAAGCCTTGCGCGAACGCAAGCTGCTTGGCGTCGGTGAGGATCGCGTCCTTGCGCCGCTGGGGGTCGAGCACGACCTTCGCGGCGAGCAGCTTGGCGTCGTAATCCTCGAAGCGGCGCACGTTGATCGCAGCCGGCGCGAGGAAGCGATGGCCGTAGGTGGTCTGGCCGCTCTCGATGCCGTCGACCTCGAACTTCACGACGTCAGGCTCTTCGGTCTCGATGCCGAAAGTGGCGGTGATCGCATGCAGCGGACGCACCCAGTTGAGCGCGCCCGGCTTGCCCGAACGCGCGCCCCAGCGCATCGACTTCGGCCAAGGGAAGGTGCGGATGATAACGGGCAGGATTTCCGCGAGCACGTCGATTGCCGGACGTCCGGGCTTCTCGATCAGTCCGATGTAGAAGTCACCCTTGGGGTCGCGCTGGATCTTGGCCTCATCCAGCGATTTCAGTCCCGTCGCTTTCAGAAAGCCTTGCACAGCCGCATCGGGCGCACCGATTTTCGGTCCGCGGCGTTCGGTCTTGAGATCAGGCTGGCGCGCGGGGATACCGTGCACGGTCAGCGCGAGGCGGCGCGGCGTCGCGAACGCCTTGGCGCCTTCGTAGACGAGACCTTCGGCGACGAGCTTGTCGGTGACCATGCGGCGCAGATCGTCGGCCGCCTTGGCCTGCATGCGCGCGGGGATTTCTTCCGAGAACAGTTCAAGCAGGAGATCAGGCATCAGGCCGCTCCGCCCGCTTCAGTATGAATCCAGGCCTCGCCGCAGGCTTTTGCCAGCTCACGCACGCGAAGAATGTAGCTCTGCCGCTCGGTCACGGAGATCACGCCGCGGGCGTCGAGCAGGTTGAAGACGTGGCTCGCCTTGATGCACTGGTCATAGGCCGGCAGCGCCATCAGATGCGCCTCGCGCTTGCCATCTTTCCAACCGGCGTCGAGGTATTTGCGGCACGCGGCTTCCGCCATCTTGAATAGCTCGAACAGCATCGCGGTGTCCGCGACTTCAAAGTTGTGCTTCGAGTATTCCCGCTCGGCCTGCAGAAAGACGTCGCCATAGGTGACCTTGGCATCGCCGTCGCGGCCATTGAAGTTGAGGTCGTAGACGCGATCGACGCCCTGCACATACATCGCGAGGCGTTCGAGGCCATAGGTGAGTTCGCCCGCGACCGGCGCGCATTCGACGCCGGCAACCTGCTGGAAGTAGGTGAACTGGCTGACTTCCATGCCGTCGCACCAGCATTCCCACCCCAAACCCCAGGCGCCCAGCGTCGGGCTCTCCCAATCGTCCTCGACGAAGCGGATGTCGTGCACGGCGGAATCGATGCCGATCGCGGCGAGCGACTTCAGGTACAGCTCCTGAAGGTTCGGCGGCGACGGCTTCATGATCACCTGGAACTGGTAGTAGTGCTGCATCCGGTTCGGATTCTCGCCGTAGCGGCCGTCCTTGGGCCGGCGCGACGGCTGCACATAGGCGGCGTTCCAGGGCTTCGGCCCGAGCGCGCGCAGCGTGGTCGCCGGATGGAAGGTGCCCGCGCCCATCTCCATGTCGTAGGGCTGCAGGATCACGCAGCCCTGCTCGGCCCAGAAGGTCTGGAGCGCGAGGATGAAGCCCTGGAACGAGCGTTCCGGGCGCATATGGGCGGGCAAGGAGGCGTCCATCGTCAGATCAGGCTCTCGCGGGGGTTTTGAATCGCGCGGGACCGTATCGACGGCGGGGGTGGGAATCAAGGCAAAGGGCCGGAAAGCAGCCTAACCCCGTCATGGCCGGGCTTGTCCCGGCCATCCACGACTTGGGTCGCGGTACGAAGAACGTGGATGCCCGGGACAAGCCCGGGCATGACGCCTGTGGCCGCTAACCCGGCCGGTAAGCCCCGGTCACAGGGTCACGCTTCAGCGTCTGAATATTCCCGGCGTGGGCGGCCTCGGCGACGCGTGAGAGGCGCATCTCCTCCAGCTCATGGTTGATCCGGACAGCGGTCTTGTAGGCCCAGCGGACCACGGCAAGCCCGCCCAGGACGCCCGCGAATGCGACGAACGGCGGCATCGGTCGTTCCTTGTTCAATACTCAACCCCCACGGACATTCTTGCGCAGACCGGGCCGCGCCGCAATTGGCTCGGCACGGACCAAATGGCGCGGGTGGGCTCCGCCTAGAACCCGAATTTCGCCCAAATCGCACGCGTTTCGACCGCCGAGATCAACTCGTCCGGCAGCCCGGCCATTGATTCCATGGCCGAAAGCTGGCCCGCGCCGGCCGGTTTTCGTCCGAAAAGGCCGGACAAGAGCCCGCTCGGCTGCGCAATCACGGGGGTGAGAACCTTCTCGCCATAGCGGGCACGAAGAGTTGAGCGGAGATCGCCGATGCTGTCGGCGAGCCCCAGCGCGACTGCACTCTCGCCGGCCCAGTATTCGCCCGTGAACAGGGTATCGTCCGCCCCCTTCAGCCGGGCGCCGCGGCTGTCCTTCACCAGCGAAATGAAGATCTGGTGGATCTCGCGCTGGATCGCCTTCAGCTTGGCGACGTCGTCCGGATTTTCGGGCAGGAACGGATCGAGCATGGCCTTGTGGGTGCCGGCCGTGTAGAGGCGCCGCTCGATACCGAGCCGCCTGATCGCTTCCTGGAAACCAAAGCTACCGCCGACCACGCCGATCGAGCCGAGGATCGAGGACGGATCGCAAATGATCTCGTCGCCGGCGCAGGCGATCATGTAGCCGCCGGAGGCTGCGACGTCCTCCACGAACACCAGCACCGGCAGCTTCTTCTCCGCCGCGAGTTGCTTGATGCGCAGATAGATCTGGCGCGACTGCACCGGCGAGCCGCCGGGCGAGTTGATCACCAGCGCCACTGCCTTGGCGTTCCGCATCGAGAAGGCCCGCTCCAGCACCCGCGCGACTCCCGCCAGCGACATGCCCGGGCGCAGCGGCGTCACCGCGCCGATCACACCGGACAGCCGCACCACCGGCACCACCGCCGTCCCCGGGCGGAAACGCGCCGGGAGGTATTGCATGAGCTTGTCGGCCAGGCCGGAACTCTCACGATCGTTCAAATGTTCGGCCATGCCACTACCTCTGGTTAACCATTTCTTATCACGCGACTGTCATTGGAAGTGCCTGGAACGTGTTTTGCAGTTTGTCCGTAGGAAAGCTGCAATAAAGCAGTGGAGGAACGCCATGAAGATCTATCTGCTGATGCTCCTGGTCGGTGCGCTTTTCACGGCGATTCGCATGACGTCAGCGCAGGAACAGCAGCCGGAATCGCTTCCGCAGTAAGCTCCACGGCTCCGCCAGCGGCAAAACCGCTCTCCCTTCCAGAACTTCCCCGACCTCTTTCTTAGGCACGCGCGCCTCTTCGTTGAGCATGAGGCCCGGCAGCAATCGCGCCGGGGCCCGGCCGCCCTTGACTGCGCGCACCAGCACGCGGATCGCCGGCCGTCCCGCCTCGCCATGAATCGGAAGGATCGACAGGCTGCCGAAGCCGCGTGACAACGCTGTCAGGACCTCGGCGATCCCATCTGCACGCCAGATCAATGTCAGCGCGCCATTCGATCGGAGGATGCGCCGCGCCGCATGCACCCAGCCATCCAGCGTCTCGCTCGTCGCTACATGCGCGACATGGCGGGCCTGATCCGGCGAGCCGCGGTGACGCGCGGGATCGTTGAAGGGCGGGTTCATCAGCACCGCATCGACGCTGTCGGGCAAAAGCCCGTGCTCCGCAAACGCCGACGCATCGGCCGTGACATCGAGCACTATCGTCTCGGCGGCAATCGCATTCGCCGCCGCATTGGCCCGCGCAAGCTGCGCAAGTTCCGGATCGATCTCGACCAGGCTGAGACTTATTCCCGCCACGCGGCGGGCGAGCGCCAGCCCGGCCGTGCCGACGCCGGCGCCGAGATCGACCACGCGGTCGCCTGCCCTCGCCTCCGTCGCCGCCGCGAGCAGGATGGCGTCATGGCCGGCGCGGTGGCCGGACCGCTTCTGCTTCAGCCGCAACTGGCCGCCGAGAAAGGCGTCCTCGGTGATGTCTGCCGGCGCCTCAATCATCGCCGCGCAATTCGTGGCTGAGGCCGGCCTCGGTGAGGAGCGCCCGCGCCTCGAGGGCGTCGTCCTCATGGACCAGGATCCGCCGCGGCAGGATGCCGAGCGAGCCCTCGATGATGCTCATGTTCTGGTCCAGCACCAGATGATGGATATTGGCGCCGTCGAGCAGCGCTCCGATCGCCGACACCAGCACCATATCGTTGGTCCGAACCAGTTCACGCAAAACAGGTCTCCTGCCTGGAGGGGGTAAAGCGGCAAATGTCAATGGTTCCGCAGCACTTGCCGCATCAGCCTGCAGTTTCTATTGTATTTCCATCAGAATAGCCCCTCCGGGGCAAATATTGGAGACCGGCGTGGCCGTCATCGTACCTTTCGAAACTCCCGGCGCGTCGATCGAAGAGCTGGTTGCCCTTGTCGCCGGTGACATGGAGCGCGTCAACGCCACGATCCTGTCGCGGACCGGTTCTGACGTGACCATGATCCCGGAGGTCGCCAACCATCTGATCTCCTCCGGCGGCAAGCGCCTGCGCCCGATGCTGACGCTCGCCATGGCCAACCTCGCCGGCTACACCGGCGACGGCCACATCAAGCTCGCGGCATCCGTCGAGTTCATGCACACCGCGACCCTGCTCCACGACGACGTCGTCGACGAGAGCGAGATGCGCCGCGGCAAGCTGTCGGCGCGCATGCTCTGGGGCAACGAGGCGAGCGTGCTGGTCGGCGACTTCCTGCTGGGCCAGGCGTTTCGCATGATGGTCGAGGTCGGCTCGCTCCGCGCGCTCGATATTCTTTCGGCGGCCGCCGCCACCATCGCCGAGGGCGAGGTGATGCAGCTTGCGGCTGCCAAGAACACCGCGACCACCGAGGACGAATATCTCGCCGTGATCCGCGGCAAGACCGCCGAGCTGTTCGCGGCCGCCTGCGAGGTCGGCCCCGTGATCGCCAACCGGCCGAAGGCCGAGCAGACCGCCTGCCGCTCAGTCGGCATGAATCTCGGCATCGCCTTCCAGCTCGTCGACGACGTGCTCGACTATGGCGGCAAGAGCGCAAAACTCGGCAAGAACACCGGCGACGATTTCCGCGAGGGCAAGATCACGCTGCCGGTGGTGCTCGCCTTCCGCCGCGGCAACGACACCGAGCGCGCCTTCTGGATCAAGGCGCTGGAGCGCGGCGAGATCGGCGACACCGACCTCGACCACGCCATCGGCCTGATGAACAAGCACCGCGCGCTCGAGGACACAATCAGCCGCGCCCACCACTACGGCGCCATGGCGGTCGATGCGCTGGCGCTGTTCCCGTCGTCGCCGATGAAGAGCGCGCTGGAGCAGGTCGTGGCGTTCTGCCTGGCACGGTCACACTAAGGTCGGCGGTAGGCCCGACACGCTTATCGCTTTGCACTGCCATCAGCCCCGTCATCCTGAGGCGCTCGCGTAGCGAGCCTCGAAGGATGCACGGCCGAGATACAGCCGGGCCGTCGCCCTTCGAGGCTCGCCCAGCGACGCTATCGCGTCGCCAGACGAGCGCCTCAGGGTGACGGCGATGGAGGGGTGCTCGCTGCTAGATCTCCGTCATTGCGAGCGCAGCGAAGCAATCCAGTCTGCCTCCGCGGCAAGACTCTGGATTGCGTCGCTGCGCTCGCAATGACGGAGTATGACGCTCGGCCGTCACTCGCCAAATTCGCGCTTCTAATCGCAGCGATAGCTCAAATAACGACGCCAGCCTCACGGTCTCGCAGTTCACTCTCGCGCTCCGCGCAAGCTTCACAGGTGACTTGCATTTTGCAAGTTACTACCTTACCTTGCTGCCATGCAGCCCAAATCCCCCTCGATCCTGGAATGCCCGGTCGGCCGCGCCGTGGAGACGGTCGGCGAGTGGTGGAGCATCTTGATTCTGCGGGATGCGTTCCAGGGCGCCACGAAGTTCGACGAGTTCTCGCAGAGCCTCGGGATCGCGCCGAACATCCTGTCGCGGCGACTTGCCCATCTCACCGCGAACGGCATGTTCGTGCGACGCCGCTATCATGAGCGGCCGCCGCGCTACGAATATGTGCTGACGGACAAGGCGCGGGATTTCTTTCCCGTGATCGCTACGCTGCTTGCCTGGGGCAACAGGCATCTGGCGCCGAAGGGCGAATCCATCGTGCTGGCGAATCGCAGCGATCGTCGCCCGCTCGATCCGGTGGTCGTCGATGCCACCGACATGCACCCCATTACACTTGCCGATGCGGTCGTCATCGCGGGGCCGCGCGCAAGCCGCGGGATGCGCGCGCGGCTCGCCTCGCTCAAGGCCATGAACCCGGCGGTCGCGCCGGCCGGAGACTGACATGCGTCGTATCGTCGTAACAGGCATGGGCGCGGTGTCGCCGCTCGGCTGCGGTGTCGAACTGTCGTGGCGCCGGCTGCTCGCCGGTCAAAGCGGACTGCGTCCTCTGCCCGAATGGTCGCAGGCGCTGCCCGCGCGCATCGCAGGCCTCGTGCCCGACAAGGCCGACGATGCCGAAGGCGGCTTTGACCCGGCGCAGGCCGCCGCGCCAAAAGACCAGCGCAAGATGGACCGCTTCATTCTGTTCGCCCTGCTCGCCACCGCGGAGGCGGTCGCGCAGGCCGGATGGACGCCGCAGGATGCGGCGGCGCTGGAAGCGGACCGCGACGATCATCGCCTCCGGCGTCGGCGGCTTCCCGGCGATGGCGGAGGCGGTTCGCATCACCGAACAGCGCGGGCCGCGCCGGCTCTCGCCGTTCACGATCCCCTCGTTTCTCGCCAATCTCGCCGCCGGCCATGTCTCGATCAGATACGGCTACAAGGGTGCGCTGGGAACGCCGGTCACGGCGTGTGCCGCCGGCGTCCAGGCGATCGGCGATGCCGCGCGTATGATCCGCGCGGGCGAAGCCGATGTCGCGATCTGCGGCGGTGCCGAGGCCTGCATCGACATCGTCAGCCTCGGCGGCTTTGCGGCGGCGCGTGCGCTATCGAGCTCCTTCAACGGCGAGCCCGCACGCGCTTCGCGGCCGTTCGATCGTGACCGCGACGGCTTTGTCATGGGCGAAGGCGCCGGCATCCTGGTGATCGAGGAGCTGGAGCATGCGCTCGCGCGCGGCGCCACGCCGATCGCGGAGATCGTCGGCTACGGCACCACGGCGGATGCCTATCACATGACGTCGGGTCCGCCTGATGGCGACGGCGCCCGCCGCGCCATGGAGATCGCGCTTCGGCAGGCCAACCTTGCGCCCGGGGATCTGCAGCACCTCAACGCACATGCGACCTCGACGCCAGCCGGCGACGAGAGCGAGCTTGGCGCCATCGCTGCGCTGTTCGGCCGCAATCGGAATGTTGCGGTGAGCGCAACCAAATCGGCCACCGGCCATCTGCTCGGCGCCGCCGGCGGGCTCGAGGCGATCTTCACCATCCTCGCCTTGCGCGACCAGATTGCGCCGCCGACGCTCAATTTCGAAAACCCCGACGCGAGCGCTGACGGTATCGACATCGTCTCCGGCAGCGCGCGGCCGATGCCGATGCGGCACGCCATCTCCAACGGATTCGGCTTCGGCGGGGTGAATGCCAGCGTGATCTTTCGGAGGATGAGCTAGACGCGAGGACTCGCAGCAGGCTACGTCATTGCTGCTGTCGCCTTATCCCGATACGAGAGGATCGCCGCACGATGCCTGCCCCGCATAGCCGCTTCTATGAATCGCACGGCCTGCGGCTACATTATGCCGATTGGGGCAACGAGGGCGCGCCGCCGCTCATCCTGGTCCACGGCGGCCGCGATCATTGCCGCAGCTGGGATGTCATCGCCAAATCGCTGCAACCGCATTTTCACGTGGTCGCGCCCGATTTGCGCGGTCACGGCGATTCCGACTGGACCAAGGGCGGCAGCTACGCGCTGACCGAATATGTCTACGATCTCACCCGGCTCGTCGGCACCATCGCCGCATCCCGGGTAACTCTCATCGGCCATTCGATGGGCGGCATGGTGAGCCTGATCTTTTCGGGATCATTCCCCGAGCAGGTCGCAAAGCTCGTCGTGCTCGACGGCGTGACCATGCTGCCGGACGCGCCCAAACCGCCGGCGCATGAGCGCATAGGTAAATGGGTTGGCCAGCTCGACAGACTGCACGACCGCACGCCGCGCCGCTATTCGACCCTCGAAGATGCGGCCGCGCAGATGGTGCTTCACAACAAGCGGCTGTCCCGCGAGCTCGCGCTGCATCTTGCCACTCACGGCGCGCGGCGGAACGAGGACGGCACCTATAGCTGGAAGTTCGATCCCTACCAGCGCGCCAGCGCGCCACATCGGCTCTGGCCGGACGATCACGTCGCGCTGTGGTCGCGCATCGCCTGCCCGACGCTGCTGCTCAATGCGGACGAGAGCTTTCTGGCCGGCGCCAGGGCAGCGGGCCTGGAGCGCTACTTCCCGCAGGCGCGCATCGAGACCATCGCCGGGGCCGGGCACTGGCTGCAGCACGACAAGCCGCAAGAGGTGTTGGGCGAGATCCGGGGATTTCTTGGGCTTGCTGAGGACTCGTAGCCCGTATGAGCGAAGCGACATACGGGAAACTGCGAGCAAGAATCCCGGATGTCGCTTCGCTCATCCGGGCTACGGATCGTCTTCCGGGAGATACTTAGCTCAACGTCCCCGCATGCACCCACCAGCCGGGATGATCACGCCGGATTTTTTCGGCGGCGGCGTGCGCATCCGTGGGCGCGCCATAGATCGCAAAGCAGGTCGCACCCGAGCCGGACATGCGGGCGAGCTTGACGCCGGCGGTGTCGCGCAAGGCTTCCAGCACCTCACCGATCGCGGGCTCGATCCGCAGCGCAGGAGCTTCCAGATCGTTGGGGACGGCTTCGAGGACGCCGACCCAATCGGCAATCGACGCGCCCTCCTCCGGCCAGGCCGGAGCGGCGAGAACGGATGTGGCGCCCACCAGGAGCTCGCCGTTGCGCAGGCCCAACTCCCTGAACACATCCTTGGTGGCAACAGGCACGCGCGGATTGACCATCACGCAGGGCATGCTCGGCAGCGCCAAAGGCAACAACTGCTCGCCGACGCCGGTCATGTCGCAGGCGCGCGAGAACAGGCACACCGGCACGTCGGCGCCGGTCGCGAGCGCGACCTTCTGGAGCCTGATATCATCGAGCGACAGATCGTTGAGACGCACCAGCAGCCGCAGCGCCGCCGCGGCGTCGGCCGAGCCGCCGCCGATACCGGCCGCAACAGGCAGCACCTTGTCGAGCGCGAAGGCCCCGAGCTTCAGGTTCGGCACGGCTGCGGCCAGAAGCCTGGCGGCCTTGAGCACGAGATTGTCGGAGGTCTCGCCGCAGGCCGCAGCCAGCGGTCCGGTCGTGGCGAGCTTCAACTCGGCGCCCGGATCCAGCGTCAAACGATCGGCGCAGTCGGCGAAGGCGACCACGCTTTGGAGATCGTGATAGCCGTCCGTACGACGGCCGACGACGCGAAGGCTCAAATTGACCTTCGCCCGCCCTTCTTCAATCAACGCCGGCATCGGCGATCAGCCCCCAGAACTCACTCAGACTAGCCGCCCTTGTCGTCGTCTTTCTTCTTGTCCGCCTGCGCGGCTGAAGAGTTCGAATTGTCCTCGGCGGCGAGGCCGTTGGCGATCTTGGCCTCGATCTTCGGAAGCTCCTCCGGCTCGGGCTTGAGATCGCGGGCGTGGGCCCACTGGAATTTGGCTTCCAGCGTGCGGCCGACACGCCAATAGGCATCGCCGAGGTGATCGTTGATGGTGGGATCCTCGGGCTTGAGGTCGATCGCGCGCTCGAGGTTCTTCACCGCCTCTTCGTAATTGCCGATGCGGTAGTAAGCCCAGCCGAGCGAGTCGACGATGTAGCCGTCGTCGGGACGCTGCTCGACGGCGCGCTTGATCATCTTCATGCCCTCGTCGAGATTGACGCCCTGGTCGATCCAGGAATAGCCGAGATAGTTGAGGACATGCGGCTGGTCGGGCTGCAGCTCGAGCCGCCTTCTTCATGTCGGCTTCGGCCTTGGCCCATTCCTTGGAACGCTCCTCGCAGATGCCGCGATAATAGTACCAGACGCTGTTGGCCTTGTCGGCGCCGGGCGGCAGCACGTCGATGCCGCGCGAATAGGTCGCGCCGCAGTCGCCGAACCGCTTGCGGCCGCGCTCGATGTTGCCGAGCGCCATGATGGCTTCGAGATCCTTGGCATCTTCTGTCGTGACGCCCTTGAGAATCTTGATCGCCTCGTCGGTACGATCGGCGGAGTCGAGATCGATGGCGAGCTGGATCTGCGCGTTGCGCTTGAGCGGCGAGGTCGATGGCACGCGCTCGTAGACCTTGATCGCCATCTGCGGCCGTTTCACCGATTCATAGAGATCGGCGAGCGAGAGCAGCGCCAGCGGATGGGTCGGCTGGAGGTAGAGCGAGAGCTGGAGATAGACCAGCGCCAGATCCTCCCCGCCGCGGCGGGTCAGCGTCGCGCCGATGCCGTAGAGCGCCTCGGCGGCGCCCGCTTGCGCGGAATCGACCAGCGGCGGCATCTTCTTGCCGGCCTTGGTTTCGCGCAAGCCCTCCACGATCAGCGGATGACGGGCGAGCTTCTTGTCGAACGCCTGATAGACGGTGGTCGCGGCAGCCGAGTCCTTATTGCGCGACAGCCAGCGCGCATAGGCCTCGGTGACGCGCAGCATGGAATCGTCGAGCTTGTAGGCGCGCTCGAAGCGGGTGCCCGCGTCTTTCTCCTTGCCGGCAAGCTCGAGGATCAGGCCGGCGTGGAGATCCTTGAACAGCGGATACCATTCCGGACCGGCGAGCTTGTCGATGGTAGCGACACCGCCCTTGGCATCGCCCGCGCCATAGGCGGCCCAGCCGGACAGCAGCGTGGCGACGAGATCGGTGATCGGACCGCGGATCGACTGGTTGATGTTGGTCTGCGCGGCCGCGTACTTCTTGACCTTGAGATCATGCACGCCGACGACGAGGCGCGCGACACGGTTGGTCTTGTCAATGGTGAGGATGCGCTCGGCGAGCTTGACGGCTTCGTCGATGTCACCGTCCGCGACCGACGAGATGAAGGCGCGGTCGAGCAGCTCGTTGTTCTTCGGGTCGGTGCGAAGCGCCGAGCGGTAGAAGGCAGCGGCCGATGTCGCGTCGCGCTCGACGCTGGCGTGGCGGGCGGCGAGATAGCTGCCGGCGGTGGTGAGCGATTTCAGATCGTTTCGGCTCGGGAATTGCGCCGCCGTGTCGGACGGGTGGTCCGGCGTCTGCGCCAGGACCGCGCCGGGGACCGTCGCGATCGCTGTGCCCATCAGGGCGATGGCGGCAACAGTCCAGCGGTTGAAACGATTTGAGAACATCAGGGCTCGCCTTGAGTTGGTAGTGCCTGGGTTTGCAGCAGAAGGCCGTATCGCATGCGAACGCGGCCGGTGGCATCGGACCCGGAACCGTCGGGCCGACAATGCCGCTTTTGGCGCTTCGCCGCAAGGATTCGGGCCGGGCGATCCCCTCCGCACGCCCCAAATCCGCCAACAGAGCCCCAAGACGCCGCCAGTATGGCCGTATCGTGGCCGCGACGGGTAGCCGCAGCCGGGTCCTCACGCGAACGTGCGTCAGATCACCTTTTGTGACCGGGTCCGCTCTGACGTCGCTCCGATCTGCTCGTTCTTACATCGCCTCGTAGTTTGGACCGCCGCCACCCTCCGGGGGAACCCAGGTGATGTTACCGTTGGGGTCCTTCACGTCGCAGGTTTTGCAGTGGACGCAATTCTGGGCGTTGATCTGGTAGCGCGGGCTCGCGCCCTCCTCGACCCACTCATAGACGCCGGCCGGGCAATAGCGATTCGAGGGACCGGCGAAGACGTCGTGCTCGGATGTCTTCTGCAGGTTCATGTCTGCAACCCGGAGATGGACCGGCTGATCCTCTTCATGATTGGTGTTGGACATGAACACCGAGGACAGCTTGTCGAAGGAGATCTTGCCGTCCGGCTTCGGGTAGTTCTTCGGCGCGTGCTGCTTGGCCGGATCGAGCGTGGCGCGGTCAGGCTTGGCATGCGACTGCGTGCCGAACAGCGAGCCGCCGAACAGCGTGTTGCACCACATGTCGATGCCGCCAAGTGCGACGCCGAGCACGGTGCCGAACTTCGACCACAACGGCTTGACGTTGCGAACCAGGAACAGATCCTTGCCGACGGACGAGGAGCGCCAGGCGTTCTCGTAGTCGACGATCTCGTCATTGGCGCGATCGGCTTTAAGCGCCGCTGCGACATGTTCTGCCGCGAGCATGCCGGTGCCCATCGCGTTGTGCACGCCCTTGATGCGGGGCACGTTGACGAAGCCGGCCGCGCAGCCGACCAGCGCGCCGCCGGGGAACGTCAGCTTCGGCACGGACTGGTAACCGCCTTCGGTGATGGCGCGCGCACCATAAGCGAGCCGCTTGGCGCCCTCAAACGTGCCGCGGATCGAGGGGTGGGTCTTGAAGCGCTGGAACTCGTCGAACGGCGACAGATACGGGTCGTCGTAGTTCAAGTGCACGACGAAGCCGACCGCGACGAGATTGTCGTCGTAATGATAGAGGAACGAGCCGCCGCCGGTCTTCAGATCGAGCGGCCAGCCGAACGAATGCTGAATCATGCCCTTCTGATGCTTGGCGGGATCGATCTGCCAGACTTCCTTCAGGCCGATGCCGAACTTCGGCGGCTCCCGGTTGGAATCCAGCGCGAATTTGTTGATGAGCAGCTTGGTCAGGCTGCCGCGGGCGCCTTCCGCGAACAGCGTGTATTTGCCGAGCAGTTCCATGCCACGGGTAAAGGAGTCCTTCGGCTTGCCGTCGCGGCCGACGCCCATGTCGCCAGTGGCAATGCCCTTCACCGCGCCCTGCTCGTCATAGAGCACTTCGGCCGCGGCAAAGCCCGGATAGATCTCGACGCCAAGCGCTTCGGCTTTGGTGGCAAGCCAACGGCAGACCATGCCGAGTGAGCCGATGTAGCAGTGATGGTTGTCCATCAGCGGCGGCATCATGAAGCCCGGCAGCTTGATCGCGCCGCCGGCGGTCATCCAGTAGAAGCGGTCGTCCTTGACCTCAGTCTTCAGCGGGCAGTCGGAATCCTCGCGCCAGTCCGGGATCAGCTTGTCGAGCCCGACCGGATCGATCACGGCGCCGGAGAGAATGTGCGCGCCGACCTCGGAGCCCTTTTCCACGACGACGACGTTGAGATCGGCATTGATCTGCTTCAGCCGGATCGCCGCGGCCAGGCCCGAGGGGCCGGCGCCGACGATGACGACGTCGAATTCCATGGATTCGCGCGGGGGAAGTTCTTCGGTGCTCATCTGATCTCAGCCCTTGAGACGGTCCTTGGGTCGATTGCGCCCTCTTGTTTCCGATTTTTCCGGGTAGGACAACCACGGAAATGCATTTCGCTGGGATGCAAGACCCCTTAAACTGAACTAATAGTCAGACTTTCCCATGATGCCCGAACCCGCACCCACCGTCCGCGAGCTGCTCGCCTTCTATCTGGAGGCTGGAGTCGATTGCGCGCTCGCGGAGGAACCGATCGACCGCCTGGCGGAATTGGACGCTCCGCCTCCCGTCCCGCGCGCGGCACCGCCGGTCGAGGCGCCACGGCCTGTTGCCGCGCCTGCGGTGATGCGCGGCGAGGCCACACCCGCGCCCGACGTCGCGATTGCTTCGGCACGCGAGGCTGCGCGGACCGCGCCGACTCTGGAGGCGCTGCGCGAGCTGATGCAGGGTTTCGAGGGCTGCGCGCTGAAACACACCGCGACGCGGCTGGTGTTCGCCGACGGCAATCCGCAGGCGCGCATCATGTTCGTCGGCGAGGCGCCGGGCCGCGATGAAGACATCGAAGGGCTGCCCTTCGTCGGGCGCAGCGGCAAGCTGCTCGACCTCATGATCGGTGCGATCGGCCTCAACCGCTCCACGGCCTACATCGCCAACGTGATTCCATGGCGGCCACCGGGCAATCGCACACCGACGCCGCAGGAAACGCAAATCTGCCTGCCCTTCATCCAGCGTCAGATCGAACTGGTGAACCCGGATGTGCTGGTGACGCTGGGCAATCCCTCGACGCAGACATTGCTCTCGACCCGCGAAGGCATCATGCGCACCCGCGGCCGCTGGTTCGACTACGAGACGGGCGGGCGCACGATCCGCGCACTGCCGACGTTCCACCCGGCCTATCTGTTGCGCTCGCCATCCTACAAGCGGCTGGCCTGGCAGGATCTGCGGGCGATCGCGAAGGTGCTGGCGGGGTCGTAAGGGGCAGAATGCTCCCTCCCCGTCATTGCGAGGAGCGCAGCGACGAAGCAATCCAGACTATTTCCGTGGAAAGATTCTGGATTGCTTCGCTACGCTCGCAATGACGACGGAAAGAGTGTCAGCTCCCCTTCGGCCGCACGATGGCCCAGCCGACGCGCAAGAGTTGCTGGCGGCCGGTCACCAGCCATTCGAAGGCGCGCGGCACCTCGGGCACGATGCCGGGGAAGCGCGCGAGGATGTCCAGCGGCGGCGTGCCGGCTGTATCGGAGGCGCGCCAGACCACGACGCCGCCGGTCTCGCTGAACTTGGCCTGGTTGATCCACGGCGTGCGCGCGGGCTGGGCATCGATGAAGAGATGCGGGCGGCCGGAATGCAGCGTGATCAGGCTCGCAAGCTGGGTCTCGCCGGCGACCGCGCGCAGGCGATGGTTAGTGCGGCGGGCAAAGCTCTCGTCGAAGAAATCCGAGATCGCGCGGGCCGGCATCGAGGTCGCGATCTCGCCTGCGCCGGTCCATGGCAGGAACAGCACGGCAAGCACGACACCGGCGGCGGGCGCCGCGACGGCGGCGGCCCACACCATGCGCAGCATCCGCGCGCGGCGCATCGCGATGAGGTCGCCGGCCGCCACGACCACCGCCAGCCCGGACATGACCAGCACGACACCGGCGCCGCCGACGACGGAATCGAGCCCGAGCAGGCCCGAGATCAGCACCGCGCCGAGCGCTGGCGCCAGCGCGAAGAAGTAGACGAAGTTGCGCGCGAGCGGTTCGACCGGCGGGCGATAGATGATCGGCGCCTCCTCGCCCTTGGCGACGAACAGGCCGGTGTTGAGGAAGGTCAGCGCCGGGATCGCAGCGGCCCCGAGCACGAGGCCACCGAGCAACCATGCCACATGGATCGCGCGGGCGTTCAGCTCTGCGACCTCAGGCAGGGCCGGCAGGACGAGCGTCTCGGCCCGCATCAGCCAGACCGCATAGGGCAGCGCCAGCACGGCGACGACGATCAGGGCAAACAGCGGATCGAGCGCGCGCAGCGTGCGACGGCCGCCGGCGGTCGCAAGCGCGAAGACGACAATCAACAAGAGAAGGTAGATCGCCGCAGGCGCTGGTGAGCAGCAGGAGGCCGGCCTCGATCGACCAGGCAAACCAGGCATTGCCGCGGCGCTGGCCGATGATCTGCCAGGAATGCAGCAGCAGCAGCGCCCACAGCGGCCGCGCCAGCACCAGCGGGCCGAAGTCGAGTGCGGACGAAGAGAAGGCCAGCACCGTCATGGTCAAGAGCACGGCGAGCACCGCCTGCTGCGAGCCGACCACGGCGCGGGAGAGATGATAGAGCGCGATGAAGGTCGCGACCTCGCAGAGCTCGGCCAGCAGATAGACACCGAACATGTGGCCGCCGGCGGCGCGATAGGCGATGTCGGCCAGCCAGACCGGCAAGGGAGGCCCAAGATCCGTGCCGACCTGGTACTCGCGACCGAACGCCAGCAGCGTCGCGAGGCTGCCGGGCGGGCTGCGATAAAACACCAGCGCCACGAACAGCCACATCGCTGCCTGCAGCAGCACGGCGATCCACACGATCAGCCGCGGCCGGGCGCGAATGAGCTCGATGACCAGGGAGGTAAACCGCATGCAACGCCTGAAAGATGCAGCCAACCCGTCCAGCCGGCCCTATTCGCTCACGCCTGTTTTGATAAAGGGCGTGACGCGTCGTGGCAACGCCAGTCTGCTCTAGAGCCCGAGGGACGCATCGATTTCGGTGGCTGCTTCCACCTGCAGTTCGACCTCGGTGACGGCAAACAGGTCCCGCACCGGCTGGACGGTCCAGGGCATGTGCTTGGCGCGCGCGGCGGCGACGGGAGCAAAGAAGCTGCGGTGGTGGACGGTCGGGCCGAGGCGGTTCAGCGCGTCGAGATGGTCGGGAACGCCGTAACCCTTGTGCTGCTCGAAACCGTAGCCCGGGCAGTCCTGCGCCAGCGCACACATCAGCCGGTCGCGGGTCACCTTGGCGACGATTGAGGCCGCGGCGATCGACAGCACGATACCATCGCCGCCGATCACGGCCTCGCAATCGCATTCGGTGTCGAGCCGGTCGCGGCCGTCGACGAAGACATGCCTGGGCTGCTCGGGCAGCGCCACCACGGCGCGCTTCAGGGCCCATAGCGAGGCGCGCAGGATGTTGTCGCGGTCGATCCGGGCGCGCGAAGCGACGGCGACCGAGACCTGCGCGGTCGCGCAGATCCTGTCGAACAGCTTTTCGCGCTCCTCGGCCGAGAGCCGCTTGGAATCGTCGATACCGCGGGGGATGCGGTCGGGGTCGAGGATGACGGCCGCCGCCACCACGGGACCTGCCAGCGGCCCGCGGCCGGCCTCGTCGCAGCCCGCAATCGGCCACACGCCGCGCTTGATCAGCGCGCGCTCGCGGCGAAAGCTCGCCTTCGCGGGCGCGGCCCTCTTGCCGGCGTCCTTCTTTGGCGCGTCTTTGGCTGGCTTCCCGGCGGACTTGTCCCGAATCATGGCCGGGATCGTGCGCAAGAGGCGTTGCTTGCGCAACCGGGAACCCCGGACAATTCCCGCTATTCAGGCCAGCCTACTCCGCCAGATGCACCCGGCGATCCTCTCCCACCTCGATACCCGGCGCGACCACGACTTCCCAGGGATGGCCGTCGGGATCGGCAAAATAACCGGAATAGCCGCCATAGTCGGTCTCGTGCGCGGGCTTCAGCAGCGCAGCGCCCTTGCCAACGGCGAAGGCGAGCACCGTGTCGACCTCCTCGCGCGTGGCACAGTTCCAGGCCAGCGTCATGCCGCGGAAGGTCGTTGGCCTCGGCTCGTCCGGCGAGACGGCGTCCGCCGCGAGCTGATCCCAGGGAAACAGTGCGAGCACCGGACCGCCGGTGTCGAAGAAGGCAACGGCCTCGCCGGTCGCCTTCAGGCGGCGCGAGAAACCGAGCCCGTCGTAAAAGGCGATGCTGGCGCTGATGTCGCTCACGCCCAGCGTGATGACTGTGAGCCGCGGAACCGGGCCCGGAACGTCCTTACTCATGTTACGCCTCGTTTGCATTCGTACTAGAACAGGCTGAGCTGAGCGCCGTCAGGCTTCGGCCTCGCAAAGTGATCCGTCGTCAGCTTCGCACGGCGCTTGTTGAGTCCGAGCCTGTCGCAGGCGATCTCGAAGCGGCGGCCGATGGTCCAGGCCATCGGGCCGGTGCCCTTCATCCGCTCGCCCCATTTTGCGTCGTAGTCGCGGCCGCCACGCATGTCGCGGATCAGCGTGAAGACGTGGCGGTAGCGGTCCGGATAGTTCGCCATCAGCCATTCGCGGAAGAGATCGCGCACCTCCAGCGGCAGCCGCAGCAGTATGTAAGAGGCTTGCTTGACGCCGGCGTGGGCCGCCGCATCCAGAATGCGCTCCATCTCGGAATCGTTCAGCGCTGGGATCACGGGCGCGACCATGACGGTGGTGGGAATGCCGGCTTCCGAGAGCTGCTTCAGTGCTTCCAGCCGCTTCGACGGCGTCGACGCCCGCGGCTCCATCGTGCGCGCCAATTTCGGATCGAGTGAGGTCACCGATATAGCGACCTTGGCCAGGTTGCGCTTGGCCATACGCGACAAAATGTCGATGTCGCGCGTCACCAACGCCGATTTGGTGACGATGCCGACGGGATGGCCGGCGCGCTCCAGCACCTCCAGAATGCCGCGCATGATCTTTCGCTCGCGCTCGATCGGCTGATAGGGATCGGTGTTGGTGCCGATCGCGATCATCCGCGGCTCGTAGCCGGGTGCGGCCAGCTCCTTTTCGAGCAGCGCCGGCGCCTCCGGCTTGACGAACAGTTTCGACTCGAAGTCGAGCCCCGGCGACAGGCCGAGATAGGCATGAGTCGGACGCGCGAAGCAGTAGACGCAGCCGTGCTCACAGCCGCGATAGGGATTGATCGAGCGGTCGAAGCCGATGTCGGGCGACTCGTTGCGGGTGATCACCTTGCGCGAGGTGTCGACGGCCACCGAGGTCTTGAACGGCGGCAGCTCTTCCAGGCTCTGCCAGCCATCGTCGAAGGCGACCCGCGCCTCGGCCTCATAGCGGCCGCTGGCGTTGGATTGCGCGCCCCGCCCGCGCCTGCGCTGGCTGTCGATGGCGACAGCCAGTTCGGGGAAAGCGGCGGGAAAATCGGAAGGCGCACCCGCCGGCTCGGAGGGCGCCGTGACCGGCGGGTGCTTGAGGGCACGAGAGGATGCTCGACTCATGAAGCCAAGATAGCACGCAACTGGAACAAATCAAGAACAAGAACGAAAAGCTGGAAAACAACCCCATGCACAGTAGCCGCCTAAATTTCGGGCTCGGTCTTTTGACATCACGCAACACGCCCGTCACGGCCATCCCGTTTGATGGCGGACAGGGATCAATCGTGCCGGAACAAAGTTGGTGACGGTCGCTGGGGTGAAAGTCGGCAGAATATGAAAAATCAACAACAATCGGGCTTGGCGCACAGCGACCTCGATCTGCTCGATCGCTACTGGCGCGCCGCCAACTACCTCTCCGTCGGGCAGATCTATCTGCTCGATAACCCTCTGCTGCGCGAGCCCTTGCGGCCCGAGCATATCAAGCCGCGTTTGCTCGGCCATTGGGGCACGACCCCCGGTCTGAATTTCATCTACGCCCATCTCAACCGCGTCATCCGCGCGCTGGATCTGAGCGTGCTCTATGTCTGCGGTCCCGGCCATGGCGGCCCCGGCATGGTCGCCAACACCTATCTCGAAGGCAGCTACAGCGAGATCTACCCGAACATCGCGCGCGATACGGACGGATTGCGCAAGCTGTTCAGGCAGTTTTCCTTCCCCGGCGGCATTCCGAGCCATGCAGCGCCGGAAACGCCGGGCTCGATCCACGAGGGCGGCGAGCTCGGCTATGCGCTGGTGCACGCCTATGGCGCCGCGTTCGACAATCCCGACCTGATCGTCGCCTGCGTCGTCGGCGACGGCGAGGCCGAGACCGGCCCGCTGGCGGCGTCCTGGCACTCCAACAAGTTCCTCAATCCCGTGCACGACGGCGCGGTGCTGCCGATCCTGCACCTCAACGGCTACAAGATCGCCAACCCGACCGTGCTCGGGCGGATGCGCGACGAGGAGATCCGCGATCTCTTCCGCGGATTCGGCCACGAGCCACTGTTCGTCGAGGGCGACGATCCCAAGGTAATGCACCAGGCCATGGCGGATGCGTTCGACGTCGCGTTCGCCAGCATCCGCTCGATCCAGCAGCACGCCCGCGACGGCCGCAAGAGCGTCGAGCGACCACGCTGGCCGATGATCGTGCTGCGCAGCCCGAAGGGCTGGACAGGTCCGAAAGAGGTCGACGGCAAGAAGGTCGAGGGCTTCTGGCGGGCGCATCAGGTGCCGGTTGCAAGCTGTCGCGAGAATCCGGCGCATCTGAAGATTCTCGAAGACTGGATGCGCAGCTACGAGCCCGAAAAGCTGTTCGACGCGAGCGGCGCACTGATCCCCGAGCTTCAGGCGCTGGCGCCCGAGGGCAATCGCCGCATGGGCGCCAATCCGCACGCCAATGGCGGGCTGTTGAAGAAGGAACTGAAGCTGCCGGATTTCCGCAGCTTCGCGGTCGAGGTGCCGCAGCCCGGCAGTGTCACGGGAGAAGCAACGCGCGAGCTCGGCAAATTCCTGCGCGACGTCATTCGCCTCAATGCCGCCGAGCGCAATTTCCGCATCGTGGGTCCGGACGAGACGGCGTCAAACCGGCTCGACGCGGTGTTCGAGGAAACCGAGCGGGTCTGGATGGAGCCGATCGAACCCTACGACGTGCACCTCGCGCAGGACGGCCGCGTGATGGAGGTCCTCAGCGAGCATCTCTGCCAGGGCTGGCTCGAAGGCTACCTCCTCACCGGTCGCCACGGCTTCTTCTCGTGCTACGAGGCGTTCATCCACATCGTGGATTCCATGTTCAACCAGCACGCCAAATGGCTCAAGGTGACGCGGCATCTGCCTTGGCGGCGCCCGATCGCCTCACTGAACTATCTCCTGACCTCGCATGTCTGGCGACAGGACCACAACGGCTTCAGCCATCAGGACCCCGGCTTCGTCGATCTCGTCGCCAACAAGAAGGCCGATATCGTCCGCATCTATTTCCCGCCGGATGCCAACACGCTGCTCTGGATCGCCGATCACTGCCTGCGCACCTACAACCGCATCAACGTGATCGTCGCCGGCAAGCAGCCGGCGCCGCAATGGCTGTCGATGCAGGACGCCTCCACGCATTGCGATGCCGGCATCGGCATCTGGAGCTGGGCCGGCAACGAGGACGCGGGCAGCGAACCCGATGTGGTGATGGCCTGCGCCGGCGACGTGCCGACACTGGAGACGCTCGCCGCCGTCGATCTCTTGCGCAAGGCGTTGCCCGATCTGAAAATCCGCGTCGTCAACGTCGTCGACCTCACGACGCTGCAGCCGAAGGAGCAGCATCCGCATGGGCTCAGCGATCGCGACTTCGACGGCCTGTTCACGTCAGACAAGCCGGTGATCTTCGCCTATCACGGCTATCCCCATCTGATTCACCGGTTGACCTATAATCGAACCAACCATGCCGGCCTGCACGTGCGCGGCTTCATCGAAGAAGGCACCACGACCACGCCGTTCGACATGGTGGTGCTCAACGAGCTCGACCGCTATCACCTCGCGATCGAGGCGATCGAACGCGTGCCGGGCCTTGCGGTCAAAGCCGCGGCTGTGAAGCAGCAGTTCCGCGACGCGCTGATCGAACATTCGCGCTACATTCGCGAGCATGGCGAGGACATGCCTGAGATCCGCGACTGGGCCTGGCCGGGCAAGACGGGCTGACATCATGCCGGCATCGGCCTCAGTCCTCGTCCTCAATTCGGGATCGTCGAGCATCAAGTTCGGCCTGTTCGACATCTCGGCGGCCGAGCCTGTCCTGCTCTGCAGCGGCCTGCTCGACGAGCACGAGGCCAGGCCCCGGCTCGTCGTGAAAGACCCCGCCGGCGAAGACCTGTTCGAGACGCGGAGAGAGGCGTCGGATGCGGACAGCGGTCATCTGTTCGCCGACGTGCTAGGTTTCATCGAGGACCATTTCGGCAAAGGCCGGTTGGGTGCCGTCGGCCATCGCATCGTTCATGGCGGGCCGGATTATTCCGGTCCGGTCGAATTGACGGAAGAGGTCACCGCGAAGCTGGAGGCGCTGACGCCGTTGGCGCCGTTGCATCAGCCCCGCTGCCTCGCGCCGGTCCGCACCATCAGGGCGATCCAACCCGCTCTGACGCAGATCGCCTGTTTCGATACCGCCTTTCACCACGGCCTCGCGCCGCCCGCGAGCAGCTTTGCCATCCCGCGGCGCTTCGAGGCGCGCGGCGTCCGGCGCTACGGCTTTCATGGGCTGTCGTTCGAATATGTCGCGGGCCGTCTCGCCGAAATCGCGCCGAACCTCGCAGCCAGGCGCACGGTCGTCGCGCATCTCGGCAATGGCGCGAGCCTGTGCGCGCTGCGCGATGGCCGCAGCGTCGACACCACGATGGGATTGACGCCGCTCGACGGCCTCGTGATGGGCACCCGCTGCGGCGCGATCGATCCCGGCGTGTTGCTCTATCTGCAACAGCACGAAAAGATGTCCGTCGAGGCGGTGCAGCACCTGCTCTATCACGAGTCCGGCCTGCTCGGCGTATCCGGGCTCTCCTCCGACATGCGCACGCTACTCGCAAGCCGCGATCCCGCCGCGCACGAGGCGATCGATCTCTTCACCTTCCGCGCGGCGCAGGAGGTCGCGGTGATGGCGAACACGCTCCAGGGGCTGGACTGCCTCGTGTTCACCGGCGGCATCGGCGAGCATGCGAAGGAGATCCGCAGCGCGATCGGCGAGCGGCTCGCCTGGCTCGGCGTGCGCATCGATCCCGTCGCCAACGACACGGCGCGCGAGCGCATCAACAGCAGCGACAGCTCTGTGGAGACGTTCGTCATTCCGACGAATGAGGAACTGACGATCGCGCGGCATTGCAAGACGGTGCTGAACGCAGAATGAAATGGGCGGCCGCACTGCAATGCGCAGCCCGCTCTTAATGCATCCCCGCAAGAATCTGAAAACAGCCGATCGCCACCTCGATCACGATCAGAACCACCACCGCGATCTCGAGGCGCAGCGAGCGCTGGGTGTCGATGATGTCGGTCAGTGCGTTGGCGGTCTCCGACACCGCGGTGAGCTTGCGCTCGAGCCGTGTCGAGACGCTCTTTCAGTTCGTACTCGTCTTCGAGACGGGCATAGAGCCGGTCGAGCTCGGGCTTCTCCCAGAGCACGTCGGGTTTCTCGGCCACCGCAACGCGGCCCGCGACGCGCTGCTGCACCAGAAGCGCGTTGCCGATCAGTTGCAGGATTCCCTTGCGGCGGCGCGGCGTGCGGCCGTGCTCCGCGAGTTCGCGGGCAAAGGGCTCGATCACGTCGAAGACCGCGGCGACGCGCCGCTCGTCGCGGGCGAGCGAGGTGCTCTTGGCGAGCGCGTCCGCAACGATCAGCAGCCGATCGTCGGAAAATTTGGCAAGGCAGATCGGCCCGCCCGGCTGGATCACCTCGGCGCTTTCATCCTTGCAGAGCTGCGCCTGGGCGATCTCTTCCTCATAGGGGCTGAGTTCGCCGGTCACGCGGGACTTCAGGCTGTCGACCAGAACCTTCTCTTCGGAAGGAAGCAGGCCGATCAGCACCACGACGCCGTAGCGGAAGATGACGGCGAGTCCGGCATGGACGCGAAAGGCGGCGGGCGTCGAGGAGACAGGCGCACCGATCTCGAGCCCGGAGGGATTGATGCGTTCACCCAGCATCACGGCGCGGATCCGCAACGTCGGCGCGGCATCCGGCTTCGGGGGCGTCGACGTCAGGCTGACAGCAAGTCGATCGGCGTTCATGCGAAGCTCTCGTCAGCAACACGCATTGCAGGATTTTCCCATTTCCGGCCTTCGTCCCGCTCGCATGCTCTTCTTGCAGGATTGCGATCTGCCTGCATGTCGCGCAATATAGGAACGAAATTCCGGGTTAAGATCATTAAGGCGGGGCTTACGCCGAAATATTCGGCAACATTGCCACCCCGCGCGGGACATATTCGGATGCGATTGCTCCGGCAGTTTACCATTGCTCCCCGAAGCGCGGCCGAAAAGTTGCACTCGGCCAAGCCGCGGGTTTATGACAACATCATAACAAGCTACGCTTCTCCCGAAGTGCAGACACCGAAGCCTCAAATATGCTGAGCGTCATCATACCGACCGAAGGCGTCGAGCAAACGGCGGTCGCCACCCTGGCGGCGCTGGTCCCCGGTGCCGCGGCCGGCATCATCCGGGAAGTGCTTTTGATCGACGGCACCCGCAACGGCGTCATCGAGCGCGTTGCCGACGTCGCGGGCTGCCGTTTCGTCGGCTTCGAGGGCTCCTCGCAGGGCGCGGCGCTGGCCGCCGGCGCGCTCCAGGCCCGCTCGCCCTGGCTGATGTTCCTGCCCGCCGGCGCGGTGCTGGAAACCGGCTGGATCGAGGAGACCACACAGTTCATCCAGGCGGTCTCCACCAGTGGCCGGGACCGTGCCGCGGTGTTCCGCTATGCGCGCTCTCCTTACGCCGATACCGGATTCCGCGACATGCTCCGCGCCGTCGTGCGCAAGCTGGTTGGTCCGCTGGGCGATCAGGGACTTTTGATCGCGCGTGACCATTACGACCGGATCGGCGGCTACCCGCCCCAGGCCCGCCGTTCCGAGGCACGGCTGCTGCGGCGGCTCGGCCGCTCCTCCCGCACCATGCTCCGCAGCCGGATCGTCATGGTCGGGTGAGGCCACACGATACTTGCCAACGTCAAATAATTATTTGACTATGGCAAATATCGAGGTGAAGCATGCCGACCAACGGGACCGACGACCACATCGCAGCGGTGCGCGCCTTCAACCGCTTTTATACCCGCAAGCTTGGCGTGCTCGACCAGCATCTCGGCAAGAGTCCGTTTTCGCTCAGCGAAGCCCGCGTGCTCTACGAACTCGCGCATCGCGACGACCTTGCGGCAAAAGAGATCGGAAACGAGCTTGGTCTTGATCCCGGCTATCTCAGCCGCATCGTCCAAAGCTTCGACGAGAAGGGACTGATCACGCGAAGGCCGCTGCCCGCAGACCGCCGGCAATACCAGCTCAGCCTCACCGCCAAGGGGCGCCAGACCTTCGCCAAGCTGAACCTCGGCTCGCAAAACGAGGTCGCCGCAATGCTGGCTCCGCTTTCGGCCGGAGATGCAACGCGGCTCACGCAAGCCATGGCAACCATCGAGGACGTGCTGGAGCCGCGTCGGAGCCAGCCCGCAGCGTTCATGCTGCGCAGCCACCGCATCGGCGACATGGGCTGGGTCATCTCGCGGCAGGCCTCCGCCTATGCCGCGGATTACAACTGGGACATCAGCTACGAGTCGCTCGTCGCCGAAATCTGCGCACATTTCATCAGGAACTACGACCCTGCGCGTGAGCACTGCTGGATCGCGGAAGCCGGCGGCGAGCCGATCGGCTCGATCTTTCTGGTCAAGGCCACGGACGAGATCGCCAAGCTCCGCCTGCTGCAGGTCGAGAAGAAAGCGCGCGGGCTCGGTGTCGGCCGCGCGCTGGTCGAGCAATGCATCCAGGGCGCTCGCGAACGAGGCTACAGCAGGATGACGCTGTGGACCCAGAGCATCCTGGTCGCCGCACGCGGCATCTATCAAAGAGCGGGCTTCAGGCTGGTCGCCACTGAGCCGCATCACAGCTTCGGGCAAGATTTGGTGGGCGAGACCTGGGAGCGGGATCTGTGATGATCTCGCAGCGGGCGCGATGCGCATGAATGTGCCCTCGCCCCTTGCGGGAGAGGGCAGCGAAGCTGGTCGACGCGGGTTCAGTTGGGTGAGGGGTATGTCTCCGCGAACATCCGTGCAAGTGGATAGATACCCCTCATCCGGCGCTTCGCGCCACCTTCCCCTGCAAGGGGGAAGGGAAGTAAGCAAGCAACTACACCGTCGCGCCCTGTGCCTTGGGCCTGCGCAGATGTTCGTCCAGCCGCGGCATGATCTCGACGAAATTGCAGGGACGCGTGCGGTAGTCGAGCTGGGGTTTGAGGATGCCGTCCCAGCCGTCGCGACAGGCGCCGGGCGAACCGGGCAGGCAGAAGATGTAGGTCGCGCCCGCAACGCCCGCGGTCGCGCGGCTCTGGATCGTCGACGTTCCGATCTTGGCGTGGCTCATCATGTGGAAGGCGATTGAAAAGCCGTCCATGCGCTTCTCGAACAAGGGCTCGATCGCCTCCGGCGTGACATCGCGCCCGGTGAAGCCGGTGCCGCCGGTGGTGATGACGACGTCGATGCCGGCATCCGCGATCCAGCGGCGGATCACGGCCCGGATCGCCTCGACATCGTCGGTGACGATCTCGCGCGCGGCAAGATGATGGCCCGCCTCGGTGAGGCGATCGGCCAGCGTCTGACCGGACTTGTCATCGGCAAGCGCGCGCGTGTCGGAGACGGTGAGCACCGCGATGTTGAGCGGGATGAACTGCTTCGTTTCGTCGATGGACATCGCGACTTCACTCCTGCTTCCCCAGCCCACGCCGTCATCCCTGAGGAGCGCGCGCAAGCGCGCCTCGAAGGATGGGCTACGGGCTCGTCATCCTTCGAGGCTCGTCAAGAGGCGAGCACCTCAGGATGACGGATAACTCCTACGAGCCGCCGCCGAACGTGTTGCAGGCCTGCACCGTGCCCTGCTGGTAGCCGGTCATGAACCACTGCTTGCGTTGCGCCGCCGAGCCGTGGGTGAAGGAATCGGGCACGACGCGTCCCGTGGACTGGCGCTGCAGCGTGTCGTCGCCGATCGCACTGGCCGTGGTCAGCGCGGCGTCGATGTCGCCCGGCTCGAGGAAGTTCGGCCGCTTCTTCGCCTCGCGGTTGACCCAGACGCCGGAGAGGCAGTCGGCCTGCAGCTCCACCTTGACCTGGAGCGCGTTGGCCTCGGCCTTGCTGCCGGCCTGCTGCTGCATCCGCGTCACGCGCGGAATGATGCCGAGCAGGTTCTGGATGTGATGTCCGGCCTCGTGCGCAATGATGTAGGCCGTGGTGAAGTTACAGGCGGACTTGCCGGAGCAGCCGCGGAAGCGTGTCTCGACCTCGCGGAAGAAATTGGTATCGAGGAAGATCGTGCGATCCGGCGGACAATAGAACGGGCCCATCGCCGACTCTGCCCGGCCGCAGCGGCCGCCATTGGTGGCGTTGCGGAACAGGACGATCTTTGGACCGGTGTAGTTCTGGCCGCTGGCCTGGAAGATCTCGCTCCAGCGGTCGTCGATCTCGCCGAGGATGCCGGAGATCATGCTGCCCATCTCGTCGGTCGGCGCGCCGCGCTTTGCGGAGGTCGACTGGCGATCGGTCTGGTAGGAGGGCGCCTGGCCGCCGCCGGTGAGGATCTCGGCGCCGCCGATCAGGATGCGCGGATCGATGCCGAAAGCATAGCCGACCAGCCCGAGCACGATAATGGTGCCGATGCCGAGCCCGCCGCCGCCCATCGGCAGGCCGAACCCGCCTCCGCCACCACCGCCGCCGCCATCATCGCGACGATCCTCGATGTCGTCGCTGCGGCGGAAATCATCGTAGCGCATGGCGGGCTTCCCTTAAGTCCTTGATGGCGTCACCTGGGCGCAGGAGAGCGAAAGCTCAACGCGCCAGACACGTAAAATTTCCATTGCGTTAATCAATATCCCGCTCGGCAATTATTGCCTAGTGCGGCAGCGTGCCGATGCCAGCAATTTTTTCCGAGGGTCGTGCATTTTTTTCCGAGAGTAATTTGAAGTCTTCCAGCGCTCCGACCACTCCCGCAGCGCGAGGACGCACGAAACACACTGTAAAACACGGCGAATGCGCGCGACGAACCACGTACAACGCGCGACACGAGGCCTGCTCACGAAAGCGGCGGGTTAAGTCGATTTTTACTTTGCCGCTTCATTGTAACGGTCAGTCGGTTGTTTGGTCCCGCGTCGCCGACAGCGTCGCCTGAGTCAGAGTTCTTGAGTCATGGTAGAGTCGCGTCGCGGGGCGTCTGCAAGGGCGCCCCGCACAAATTTCGAGTCTTCGTCGCATCGCATCATCCTCGGTGATTGCGTCGCCGAGATGTCGAAGCTTCAGGCTGGTTCGGTCGATCTGGTGTTCGCAGATCCGCCGTATAACCTCCAGCTCAAGGGCGATCTCAAGCGCCCCGACGAATCGCACGTCGATGCCGTCAACGACGACTGGGACAAGTTCGATTCATTCTCCGCCTATGACGATTTCACCCGCGCCTGGCTGCTTGCCGCCCGCCGCGCGATGAAGCCGTCGGCGACGATCTGGGTGATCGGCTCCTATCACAACATCTTCCGCGTCGGCGCGATCATGCAGGACCTCGGCTTCTGGCTCCTGAACGACATCGTCTGGCGCAAATCGAATCCGATGCCGAATTTCCGCGGCCGCCGCTTCACCAATGCGCACGAGACCATGATCTGGGCCGCGCGCGACGAGAAGGCCAAGGGCTACACGTTCAATTACGAGGCGCTAAAGGCAGCGAACGAGGACGTGCAGGCACGCTCCGACTGGCTGATCCCGCTCTGCACCGGCGAGGAGCGCCTCAAGGGCGCCGACGGCAAGAAGGTGCATCCGACGCAGAAGCCGGAAGGCCTGCTCGCCCGTGTGCTGCTGTCGTCGTCGAAGCCCGGCGACCTCGTGATCGATCCCTTCAACGGCACCGGCACGACCGGCGCGGTCGCAAAACGCCTCGGCCGCTCCTATATCGGCTTCGAGCGCGACAAGACCTATGCGAAGGCGGCGGAAGCGCGCATCGCCAAGGTCGAGCCGCTGCCGGAGGCAAGCCTCGCCCCGTTCATGACAGCGCGCGAAGCCCCCGCGTGGCCTTCTCCGAACTGATCGAACGCGGCATGATCATGCCCGGCGCAAAGCTGTTCGACGCCAAGAAGAAGTTCGGCGCACTGGTCCGTGCCGACGGCGCCATCATGTTCGGCGACAAGGTCGGCTCGATCCACCGCATGGGCGCCGTGGCGCAAGGCGCGCAAGCCTGCAACGGCTGGACCTTCTGGCATGTCGAGACCAAGAAGGGTCTCAAGCTGATCGACGAGCTCCGCGCCGAGATCCGCGCCGGCATGGGCGCGGAATAGTTCCCCCGCCCTCGTCATTCCGGGGCTCGCGAAGCGAGAGCCCGGAATCCATCCAACCACAGCAGATGCGGCCCAATGGATTCCGGGCTCGCGCCAAGAGGCGCGCCCCCGAATGACGGTGGTCGTCGTTCGGCGCGCCATGCCATTACGGCGGCAATCGGCCTTTGTTACGCCGGCTGATCTGCGCCGCGCGCAGATACCACACGGCAAACTCGCCGGTTGCGCCCGCAGCCCATGTTCAGGCAGAGAGGACACGACGCTGCGTTCATTCTCTAAAAAGGGAATTGGGGAGACAAACATGCTCAAATTCTATTTCAACGGATCGCCGAACCCGACCAAGGTCGCGCTTTATCTCGAAGAGGCAGGCTTGCCCTTCGAGCCGGTGGCGGTCGACACCCGCAAGGGCGACCAATTCGCGCCGGACTACCTGAAGGTCAATCCGAACGGCAAGGTGCCCGCGATCGACGACAGCGGCACGATCGTGTTCGACAGCAACGCCATCCTGCTCTACCTCGCCGAGAAGACCGGCAAATTCCTGCCCGCCGCCAGCGTGCGCGGCGAGACGCTGTCATGGCTGATGTTCATCGCCACCGGCGTCGGGCCCTATTCAGGCCAGGCCGTGCACTTCAAGCACTTTGCGCCGAAGGACCAGAACCACGACTACGCCCATAACCGCTATCAGTACGAGACCGATCGCCATTACAAGATTCTCGACGGTCACCTCGAAGGCCGCCGCTATATGGTCGGCGACAGCTATTCGATCGTCGACATGGCGCTGTGGGGCTGGGCGCGGATGGTGCCGCTTCAAGCTCGGCGACGACGCCTTTGCGCGATACCCGAACGTGAAGCGGCTGGTCGACGAGATCTCGGCGCGGCCAGCAGCTAGCCGCGCAATCGCGCTGAAGGACAAGTTCACCTTCAAGGCCGAGATGGACGAGGAGGCGCGCGCCAACATGTTCAGGCACTTGGCGACCAAGGTCGCCTGATCGCGACAAGCTGCCGTTCAAGGCCACGCGCATGCGCGTGGCCTTTTGCTTTTCACCTCAGGCGGCGTGGACCGATTCCAGGAATCTTGCGACTTCCTGCTTCAAGCGATTGCTGTCCGACGACAGCGAGCGCGCCGCCGAGAGCACTTGCGAGGAGGCCGAGCCGGTCTCGGACGCGCCGCGCTGCACGTCGCCGATATTGGTCGACACCCGCTGCGTGCCGTGAGCGGCCTGCTGGACGTTGCGGGAGATTTCCTGCGTGGCGGCGCCCTGCTCTTCCACGGCGGCGGCAACCGTCGAGGAGATTTCCGACAGCCGCGAGATGGTGCCGCTGATTTCCCGGATCGAGCCGACCGACTCCTCGGTCGCGGCCTGGATGCCGGAGACCTGCTGGGCGATCTCGCCGGTCGCCTTCGCGGTCTGCTCGGCCAGAGCCTTGACCTCGGACGCGACCACGGCAAAGCCGCGGCCGGCTTCGCCGGCGCGCGCGGCCTCGATGGTGGCGTTCAGCGCCAGCAGATTGGTCTGGCCGGCAATGGTGCTGATCAGCTCGACCACGTCGCCGATGCGGGCGGCCGCCTTGGAGAGCTCCCCGACGCGGTTGTTGGTCTTGCTCACCTGCCCGACGGCCTCGCCGGCGATACGGGCGGATTCCTGCACCTGACGGGCAATCTCGGAGACCGAGGACGACAGCTCTTCCGTCGCCGAGGCGACGGCCTGCACGTTTGCCGAGGCTTCCTGCGAGGCGGACGCCACTTCGGTGGACAGATCCTGCGCACGCGTCGCGGTCGATGTGAGCGTCCCGGCAGACGCCTCGAGCTGGTGCGACGCCGACGATACGGTGTTGACGATCTCGCCGACCGCCTGCTCGAACTGATCGGCGAGCCGGACCATGTCGGCCTTGCGGCTTTCCGCCTGGCGCGCCTCGACCTCCACCTGCTCGGCGCGCATGCGCTCCGTGTCGATCATGTTGGTCTTGAACACCTCGATCGCCTTGGCCATGTCGCCGATCTCGTCGGCCTTGCCGCGCCCGGGGATCTCGACCTCGAGATTGCCGCCGGCGAGCAGTCCCATCGCGCGCGTCATCGCGGTCAGCGGCCCCACGATGCTGCGGGCGATCAGAAAGGCGACGATCACCCCGAACAGAATGGCGAGCCCGCCCGCGATCTCCTGGATGGTCGTCGTCCCGTCGATCACCGCCTCGGCGTTGGCACGGGAATCCTTGTAGTCCTTCTTCAAGGCGGTTTCCGCGACCTTGAGCTTGGCGATGCTCTCGACGATCAGCGGCGCGAGGCTCTTCTGGTAGATCTCGTCGGCCTGAAGCATCGCCGCAGACGTGGTCTCGAATGCGGATTTATAGACGCCGAGCGAGGTCTTCACAGGCGCGAGCGTGGCGCGCAATTCCGTCGCTTGCGGGCTTTTCTCGATCGCCGTGAGCCGCTGCGCCGCCCTGTCCACGCTGGCGCGGAAATTTGCCGGGCCCTGCGTATCGCGCAGGGCCAGGAAACGCCAGTTTGCAATCCGAACGAGCAGGATCCTGGATTCGAGGTCCGCGACCAGAGACGCGGTGTCTTCGTCGACGGCCGCGCGCGCGACATCGACCAGCTTGGCCATCTTGGTGGCCAGGTCCTCGCCGCTCGGCAGCAGCGTCGCCTTGCCGGTCCGCGCCTCGTTGACGGCATCGCCGAGATTGTCACGCAGGCGCCGCATCTTGGCGATGTCGTCGATCAGGCCGCCATAGAGATTCTTCCGCTCCTCCGAGAGCGTGCCCTTGGCCCCGGTCAACAACAGCTCGGTCGCGGCGGTCTCCCGCTCTTGCGCCTCTCTCATCGCGGTTTCGTTGCCGTTGTAGACGTAATTCAGATTGGCCCGCTGGATCGCCTGGAGATGGGTCGAGATTTCCAGTACGCGCGCCGTGCTGTCAGAGAGCGCCGATTGTCTTGCGACCTGGTCCTGGACCGCCTTCAAATTCCAGATGGCGACCACCGCCATTACGAGACCAACCGCCACCAAGGCCATGAAACCTGCGTACAGGCGTCCCCTGATACGCAAACGAAAGTTCGGCATTCCCACTGTCCACCCAAAAGCATGTGAATTCGAGCGGCCGAACGCGTCAGGCGATCGTCACGGCCCCCCTGGCAGCCGCGAGTCACTTTCGGCGACCCACGCTGCACTGCGACACAATGCGGGACACTCGTTAATTGAACCTTCCAAATTTTCGCGCAGACTCGCAACGAAGCGCGCAATGTTTGCTGATTTTATGGACAGTTGCGCAGGAATGCGGCGTACGTCGCATGTCTATGCAGCCCGCTGCAAACCCCGTCCGGTTGAACGTTTGCTAGCCGCCCGCCGGCATCAATTTGCCGAGCGCATGCTCGACCACTTCCAGCGTGTAGGGCTTCTGAACCACCGGCGCCGAGGCCAGATCCGCCGGGATCGGCGCGCGCTCGCCATAGCCGGTCGCGAAGATGAAGGGCACGCCGATCTCCTTCAGCTTCTGCGCCACCTTGATGCTGTTCTCGTTGCCGAGATTGAGATCGAGCAATGCGAAGCTCGGCCGCGCGCGCTCGATCGCGCGCAGCGCCTGGTCGACGCTCGCCGCCGTTTCGACCTGGCGGGCACCGAGATCGAGCAGGATGACCTCGGCCGCCATGGCGATGATGAGATTGTCCTCGACGATCAGCGCCGTGTCGGAAATGCGGGGACGGGTGGATTTCTGTTCCTGGACGCGCATTGCGGCTCCTGCGATTGCTGTCACCAACGCGACGAAGTTTGGTGGAACGACGAACTTCGCCTGCACGCCGAGCAGATCGAAACGGATCTCGGCCTCGCCCTTGAGATCGAATGGAACGGAGCGCTCGATGATGGTGGTCCCGAAGCCGCGCCGCGACGGCGGCTGCACGGGCGGACCGCCGCTTTCCTTCCACTCGATCTCGAGGCTCGAATTGGGGTCGATACGCCACACCACCTCGACCTGACCGGTGGAATCGGCGAGCGCGCCATATTTGGCGGAATTGGTCATCATCTCGTGGACGACGAGCGCCAGCGTCGCGAACGCCCGGGGATCGAGCGACACGTCAGGTCCGTCGATCTTCACGCGGTCCGCGCGCGCGCCAAGATAGGCACCGGCCTCGGATCTCGATCAGCGCGCGGAGCGCCACCGGCGCCCAGTTCAGGTTTGTGATCTGGTCGTGGGCGCGCGCCAGGGCTTGAATGCGGCCGCCAAGCACACTGGCGAATTCCTCGACGTTCTTGGCAGTATCCTTGCTCTGCGCCACCAGCGCCCGGACCAGACTGAGGATGTTGCGGACGCGATGGTTGAGCTCGGCAATCATCAACTCCTGCCGCTCCTGCGCGCCGCGACGCTCGCGCGCCGCCAGATCGGACATCTGCAGGATCACCTCGAGCAGCGTGACACGCAGGCCCTCGGCGATACGGATATCGGCCGCGGACCATGGTTTCGACTGGCCCGCCACCGTCTCCTGCCACAGCTCGAAGCTCTTGCGCGGCGTCAGGCGCGGGCCGTTCGGGCCCTCCTCGTAGACCTTCTCAGGGGCGCCAGCCCAATTGACGGAACGCAGCACCTCGCGCCGGAAGAAGATCAGGCAATCGCGGGGGTCCGCGAAATCGGGATGGCGAGGAAGCCCGCGGCACGGTCCCGGAAGGACTCGCCGGCCGCGTAGACCTTGGCAATCTCGGCGCTGGCAGAGATCCGTCCTGGCGAGGTCCGGTTGAGGAAAGTGACGAGCTCCTTCACTTCCTCCTCGGTCGGCGTCTCGCCGTCGAGCGTGATCTCGTTGTCGGACCAGACCGCGACTCCGTCACATTCGATCATCTTGCGATAGTCGCCGACGAAATCGACGATCGCGCGCCGACTATGTTCGTGGGCTGCTGCGGTTTCGATCAACCGCTCCTGGACCTTGTGGGCGCGGGCCTCGTAGGCGACACCGCTTTCGCGCTCCCTTCCCTCGACGATCCAGGAAAACATTTGCCCAAACAGCTCGGAGGCCGTGCGCTTTTCGAAGGAGATGTAGCGCGGCGAGTAATGATGGCAGGCAAACAGGCCCCAGAGCTTGCCGTCCCGCAGGATCGACACCGACATCGAGGCGCCGACGCCCATATTGCGCAGATATTCGATGTGGATTGGCGAGACCGAGCGTAGCACGCTCATGGAGAGATCGAGCAGACCCGCATTGTGCGTGGCGACCGAGGACAGCGCGGCCGGCTTTGCGTTGATGTCGGCGATGATGCGGAGCCAGTTGCGCTCATAGAGGATGCGCGCCTGCCTGGGAATGTCGGAAGCCGGATAGTGCAACCCGAGAAAACGTTCGAGCCCGGCTCCCGCGGCTTCCGCGATCACCTCGCCCGATCCGTCCGGGTGAAACTGGTAGACCATGACGCGGTCGAAGCCCGTGAGCACCTTGAGCTGGCGCGCCGCCTCGCGGGCAAGCTCCGTCATGCCCCGGGTCTTGCGGACACGTTCGAGCATCAGGCGCACGAGCTCGCCGGAATTGACGCCGGGCTCGATGACGCTCGGCTCGGCCTCGACGACGAGATAGACGCCGGAGAAATGGATCGAGAGATCGTAGAGCGGCTTGCCGGACTGGATCTCGACGCCGAACACGCGCTCGGTTGCATCAGGGCCGCTGAGCTGGTCGACACGGTTGCGGATCGTCTCGATCGCGGCTGGCGAAAAGACGTCGGCGATCGGTCGCCGCAAAAGATCGGAAAGTTCGACGCCAAGAAAGCTGTCGGCATTGTCCGACGCCATGCAGATGGTGAAATCGGATAGCAGCGTCAGCAGGAATCCGAACGGCTGCACGCTGCCGGGGATGTGGATCGGCTCGCGATCGCAATTGGTGAGATTGACCGCCTCGTTCATGCGCGGTCCGCCGCCTGCTCGAACGCGGCGAAGGCTGCGCCTGCCGCCTCGATCGCTTCGTCCTCGTCGCAGGCACCTTCGGCTCCAAGCTTCGCCAGGAAGCTCTGCCAGAGCCGCTGGCCGGCACCATGGCTGAGATAGGCCGTGGCCGCACCGATGCGCGGATCTGTAGCGTCAGCGACCGCCTTCAGCAGGAATTTGGCGCCGAGCCGGGAGCCCTCCAGCACATACATCGTGCCGAGCACACCGCTTCGTGTCAGAGGCCGCACCGACACCGTGGACTGCGCGGCGCTGCCGAGCCGTCCGAGATCGTCCGCAATCGCGGCGCTACGCGACCGTTCCGACCAGTCCGGAAACATCCTGGCAACGCCAGCGTCGACGAGCGCCGCCTCGAGCGGCAAAAGCGCGCCGGCACTGGCTTGCAGAAAACGCCGATAGCCGGACAAGGCGGCAAGATCGAACGACGTCAGCTGCGCATCGAGGTCCCGGTGCGCAGCCGCAGTGGCGTCTCTTAGTCTTTCGCGGAGTCCGGGGAAGCTGCGGCCCACATGTGTCGAAACGTCCGAAGCCCCAGCCAGCATGAAATTCCCGACGCGCGCAATGCCGGGGGCGCTATTGCCCCGGAACCCACCAAACGCCGGCGCAAACCCAAAGGTTCCCGCTCGGCATCGAAAAATGGGAACGGCGTGTCCCTATCGCCGCCGACGGGGCCTCCTCAGCTCGTACTCAATCTCGGACCAGGTCATCCCGCAGTCCAGCAGCTCCCGTTCGGTCATGGCTGCGAGCTGATAGCGGGTCCGGGACCGCTCCCGCCGGACCCGCATGATGTCCACAAACGTCCGCCAGGCGCGTCTGACCATCGCCGGCGGCGGCGAACAGGCCCGGCCGGCGGACGCAACACGGGTCAATCCGGTCAGCCCGCGGGCCTCACGGGCGTCTGCGGAAAAGGCCCCAGCGCCTTCTCGGTCAGGATCGAGTCGCAGTATTCCCTGATCTCCTTGATCCTGCCGTCCTCGAAACGAAACACCAGGCAATAGTCGTTGTCGTAGCGGACGCCCTCCGGCGTGACGTTATCGCCCTTGGCCTCCACCACGACGACGTCGCCGTCGGCGATGAAGCGGTGGGCGACCGTCCGGGTCCGGTCGGCCAGGCGGGTGCGCACATAGGCGTGCAGATCGTTGAGGATCGACTGCTTGCCCAAAAAGGTCCTCGACCAGGAATACTGGCCGGTCACGACCCATCTGGCGTCGTCGGCAAGGCTTGCGGTGAACAAAGCGCGGTCGCGCGCGGCCGGATCGGGATCGGCGGCGGCGGCAAAGATATCCTGCATCAGTTTCTTGTTGGCGCTCGCGCTCATGGCGGCATCTCCGTTTGGTGGCACACGGAGATCATCGCGGGCCGACGAGCATTCTTCAAATCGATAGCGAATATGATATCTATTCACCCTATGAATTTGCATTCGCTCGACCTGAACCTGCTGACTGCACTCGATGCGCTGCTGCGCGAGGCCAACGTCAGCCGCGCCGCCATGAGGATCGGCCTGTCGCAGCCGGCGACGAGCCACGCGCTCCAGCGCCTGCGCGACATCTTTGGCGACCCGCTCCTGGTGCGCACCGGCGCGCGGATGGAGATGACGCCGCGAGCACAGGCCTTGCGCGCACCGCTGGCCCAGGCACTCGACCAGGTGCGCGGGCTGTTCGTGCCGGAGGCGTTCGATGCCGCGCGCAGCGAGCGGCAGTTCCGCCTGATGATGCCGGATCTCGCAGTCGAACTGCTGATGCCGCCGCTGATGGAGAAGGTGACGCGGGCCGCGCCCAATGTTCGCATCGACGTCGTGCCGTGGCGGGGGCCTGCGATCTTCCACGCCGAGTTCGCCCGCACCATCGACCTCGTGATCTCGATCGGCAACGCCTTCAAAGGCTTTCACCGCCAGCTGCTCTACACCGACAGCGACGCATTGGCGGTGCGGCGCGGCCATCCGCATGCCGCGAAACTAAAGCGGCGCGAGACCTTCCTGGCCGCGCGCCATGTCGGCGTGATCATACGTGGCCAGCCCGAGGATCTGATCGACACCTGGCTGCGCACCAAGGGCATCGAGCGGCATATTTCGCTGGTGGTGTCGGGCTATCTGGAAGCGCTGCACGTCGCCGCCCGCACCGATCTCGTCGCCTTCGTGCCGCGCCGGCTGATCGCGGCGCTATCAAAACAGTTCGGCCTCGTTGCGGTGACGCCACCGCTCGATCCTGGGATCGACGAGCAGTTCATGTTCCATCCGACCCGCGCGCAGATGGACCCCGGCTCGATCTGGCTGCGGCGGCTGATGCTGGAGACGGGCCGGGAACTGGAGAAGAAAGCTTCGTAGGAGGCGACTTCACCAATCTCGGTATCGTCCCGGACAAGCGCAGCGAAGCGGAGCGCTGATCCGGGACCCATAGCCCCAGGGCCTAGTTTGACGAAGACTTGTCGTTCGGTACGTCTACCGGACACGATCGACAGATTCCGCGGTATGGGTCCCGGGTCTGCGCTTACGCTTGCCCGGGACGACACCGAGTTTGTTACGCCCTCTGCGCGTCCATCACCTTGCGCACAGCGGGGCGGTCCGACATGCGCTTGAAGTGGTCGGCGATCTTCGGCGTGGCGTTGATGTCGACGCTGTCGCCTTCAAGCCAGGTCGAGAGCGTGTAGAGATAGGGGTCGCAGATCGTGAACTGCTCGCCCATCACCCAGGGCCCCCGATACATCTTCTGCTCCATCAGGGCGAAGCAGGCACCCATCGTCTTCGGGATCATCGCCTTCATGTCGGCGAACGAGCTTGCCTCCGTCGCCCAGCGCGCCCCGCGCATCTTGTGGGCATGGTTGATGTGCACGGTCGAGCACAGATAGGAGTTGAACGACTGCACCTGGGCGAAGTCGAAGGGATCGTCGAGCGGTGCCAGCTTCGCCTTGGGGAACGTCTGCGCAACATAGGCCAGCATCGCCGGAGTCTCGGTCAGGACGCCGCGATCGGTCACCAGCGCGGGCACGCGGCCCTTCGGGTTGATAGCGAGATAATCCGGGCTGTTCTGCTGGTTGTCCTTGAAGCTCAGCCGCTCGGCCGCGTAGTCGGCGCCGGCCTCTTCCAGGGTAATGTAGGTGGCAAGCGCACAGGTGCCGGTGGCGTAGTAGAGCTTGAGCATGTCGGACCTCATGAGAAAGCTGGAAATTAACGACTGTCGCCGCCCAGGTCCATAGCACGACTTTCTCCTTCGCAGTTGCCCACTGCCGCCCGCCTGTGCCAAGACGCCCGGAATTGGAGGGGATTGTCATGACCGTACTCATCGCCGGCGGCGGCATCGGCGGGCTGACGCTTGCACTCAGCCTGCACGGCATCGGCGTTCCCGTAAAGGTGTTCGAGAGCGTGGCCGAGCTGAAGCCGCTCGGCGTCGGCATCAACGTTCTGCCGCACGCGGTGCGCGAGCTGATCGAGCTCGGACTGACGGACAAGCTCGATGCCGCCGGTGTGCGTACCCGCGAGCTTGCCTATTTCTCCAAGCATGGCAAGCCGATCTGGAGCGAGCCGCGCGGGCTCGAAGCCGGCTACAAATGGCCGCAATTCTCGATCCATCGCGGCACGCTGCAGCAGATCCTGCTCGATACTGCGGTCGAGCGGCTCGGGCGCAAGAACATTCTGACCAGCCATCATCTGAGCGGATGGAGCGACACGGACAACGGCGTGCGCGCGGACTTCATCGACAAGGCGACCGGCAAGGCCGCCGGCACCTACGAAGGCAAAATCCTGATCGCTGCCGACGGCATTCATTCCGCCGTACGAGAAAAGCTCTATCCCAACGAGGGGCCGCCGATCTGGAACGGCCGCATCCTCTGGCGCGGCGTCACGGCGTCAAAGGCGTTCCTCACCGGCCGCACCATGATCATGGCCGGCCACGAGATCCTGAAATTCGTCTGCTATCCCATCAGCAAGGCGCCGGACGCGAACGGGAACCTGCTCATCAACTGGGTCGCCGAGCGCCATATGCCGCCGACCTATCAGTGGCGGCGCGAGGACTACAACCGCACCGCGCGGCTGGAAGAGTTTCTGCCCTGGTTCGAGAGCTGGCAGTTCGACTGGCTCGACGTGCCCGGCCTGATCAGGAACTGCCCGCACGCCTATGAATATCCGCTGGTCGATCGCGATCCGGTGTCGCAATGGACCTTCGGCCGCGTCACGCTGATGGGCGACGCCGCGCATCCGATGTACCCGATCGGCTCGAACGGCGCATCGCAGGCGATCCTCGATGCCCGCACCATCACGCGCGAGATCCTGGCGCACGGGCCGACGCAAGCGGCGCTACTGGCCTATGAGGCCGAGCGGCGGCCGGCGACCACCGACCTCGTCCTGCTCAACCGCAAGAACGGACCCGAGCAGGTGATGCAGATGGTCGAGGAGCGCGCGCCCGATGGCTACAACGTCGTCACCGACGTGCTGTCGCAGAAGGAGCTGGAAGACATCGCCGCGAACTACAAGCGCGTCGCGGGATTCCAGGTCGAAGCGCTGAATGCGAAGCCGCCGATCGTGAGCGCGGGCGCGCGCGCGGGCAGATAAAGGCTACCGCACCACCCTCGCCGCCTCTAGCAGCCGCTCGCTCGCGCTGGCCGTGGCCAGCACCGTGCCGTCTTCCGCCATGAGCTTGGCCTCGACGAACGCGATGGTCTTGCCGAGCTGCGTCACCTTCGCTTCGCCGATGATCGGGCCGGGCTTGGCGGGGCTGAGGAAATTCACGGTCATGCTGATGGTGGTGGTGTAAAGCCGGCCCTCGCTCATCACCAGCACCGCCGGCCCCATCGTGTCGTCGAGCATGGCCGAGAGCATGCCGCCCTGGATGAAACCAGCCGGGTTGCAGAACTCCGGCTTGCCCTCGAAGGCGATCCTGATCCAGCCTTCTTCCGGACGGGCGTCCAGCAGGCGCCATCCGAGCAGTTCGGCGCAAGGCGGCCTGCGAAAATTGTCGAGCGCGGTCTTGACCATTCACGCCTCCGTTGCCGGCTATTCATAGCTCAGGCCTGCTGACAGCCTGGTGTCAGCAGACGACAGACCGCAGCGCAACATGCCGGGAACAACGGAACATCACGAGCAAGGCGGCTCTTTAGGTCTTCTCAACCAAGTGAATTTACGACCGATTCAATACGATCCAATTGGGCAATCTGCCGGTAAGCGGTTAGCAGGTACCACATGGCATGAGCGACGGTGAAACCGGAGCCTATCCATGCGAGCCCTCTTGCAGCAGGTCGGAAACCGCCTGCACGCGATTGAAGACCACTTAACCGTAAGGACGCAGATCGCCGCGGCCGTGGCTGTCATGTCCGTCCTGCTCGTAGGCACGCTCGCCGCCGGCGCCGCATTCATCAGCTACAGAAACACTGCCGCTCTCATCGAGAGCAGCCTGACAGCGACTGCTTCTACGGCTTCAGGCCGGCTCGACCGGTTTATGGCAACGCGCCAACAGGAGATGAAGCTGTTCGCGGAGATGCAGCCGATGCAAACGCAGTGGCAGGGGGATCCGGCCGCTTTGCGCAGTTCGCTGGAGAACCTCCAGCGCTCGTTCTCTGATTTCGCCTGGATTGGTTATGCCGGCGTAAATGGCAACGTTGTCGCCGCCACCGGCGGCCTCCTCCAGGGGAAGTCCGTGGCCGAGCGCCCCTGGTTCAAGCAGGGGCTCGAAAGGGTGGCTGTCGGCGACGTGCATGAGGCGGTGCTGCTGTCCTCGCTGCTGACGCAGCGCGCCAATAACGAACCCTACCGCTTCGTCGACATCGCCGTCCCCGTACGTGACACCAATGGCGATCTGCTCGGCGTACTCGGCGGTCACCTGAACTGGGACTGGGCGAGCAACTTGATCAAAGACGTCGAGGCGAATGATGGCAACGCTGACGCGACCCTGTCGATCCTCAGCAAGGGCGGCATGGTCCTGCTGGGCCCACAGAAGGAGACCATCCGCTACGGCCGCGACGAGCTCGCCCGCATCGTGAAAGCCGGCGCCGGCACATTCAGGGAAACAGAGAATGGCGAGCAAATGCTGACGGCGTTCCATGTCGGCAAGGGACATCGCGACTATCAGGGCCTGAACTGGATCGTCACCGCGACCCAGCCGGCGAGCGTGGCGCTCAAGGCCGCGATCTCCTCGGCGCAGATGATTTTGGCGATCGGCGCCGCGACCGCGCTGATCGCGCTGTCGCTGGCCGTTCTAGTCTCGCGCCGGATCGCGGCCCCGATCATCGCCCTGACGCGGGAGGCCGACCGCATCGGGCGCGTCCACGGCCCGACCATGCTGGCCCGGCAAAGCGGCTCGGCCGAGGTGGTGCAGCTCTCACGCGCGTTGCGTTCGCTGCTCCGCCGCATCGGCCTTGCCGAGGAGCGCACCAAGGAAGCCGAGTTGCGCGCGACCGAGAACGCAATGCAGCTCCAGGAAGACATGCTGAAGCTGCGCCAGCTCGCCGACACCGATTTCATGACCGGCCTGATGAACCGCCGCTCTTTCCTCGCTGTCGCCGACGACGCCATGGCGTTCTGCCGCCGCTACAAGCGCAACATGGCGACGGTGATGATCGACATCGATCATTTCAAGAAGATCAACGATACGCATGGCCACGCTGCCGGCGACGACGCCATCAAGCGCGTTGCCGAGATCGTCAGCCAGTCGATCCGAACCACTGACAAGGCCGGCCGGTTCGGTGGCGAGGAGTTCGTGGTGCTGCTGCGTGAGATCGATCAGGAGACCGCCATCTTGCTTGCCGACCGCATCCGAACGTCGATTGAGAGCGCAAAAGTGACGCATGGCAATGTCACCATTCCCATTACCGTCTCGGTCGGCCTCGCACTGTTCGACGAGAGCGATCGCGACGTGCAGGATGTGATCGAGCGGGCCGACCAGGGCCTCTATGTCGCAAAGACAACCGGGCGTAATCGTACCTTCCTGATGCCGGCGGAGGACGAGCGCGCCGCGCGCGCCGCCTGAATTCAGTCGAGCGCGTGCGCGATCACCTTGCGCATGACGTTCGGCAGCGCTTCGCCGGCAAGGGTTGCGATCGGCACCCAGCGCATGCCCGCGGGTGCGCGGCTGCGCGCTTCGGCCTTCGCCGTGTAGACCACCAGCTCCAGCGGAAAATGCGTGAAAACGTGGGTGACGACGCCCAACTTGCGCTGCCAGCGCGACAGCCCTTTCAGTTCCGGCGCCTGCTTCTTCGCCGTCGCGTCGTCGTGGCCGGCAAGCCAGTCCGAGCCCGGCACTTCCGTCATGCCGCCGAGCAGGCCCTTCTCGGGACGGGATCGAACCAGCAGTTCGTCACCGCGCGTGACGACGAAGGCCGCGCCGCGCCGCAGCGTTCCGCTCTTCTTCGGCGCCTTGCGCGGAAACGTTTCCTGCGCACCCTGCGCCCGCGCGGTGCAATCCTCGTTCAGCGGGCACAGCGCGCAGGCCGGCTTCTTCGGCGTGCAGATCGACGAGCCCAGATCCATCAGCGCCTGTGCGCTATCGCCGGCGCGAGAATTCGCGAGCAACGTCCGGGCCAATTGCTGGATCAGAGGCTTTGCCTGCGGAAGTTCGTCTTCGATTGCAAAGAGCCGCGACACCACGCGCTCGATATTGCCGTCGACCGGCATGGTGTGACGATCGAAGGCGATCGCCGCAATTGCCGCCGCCGTATAAGGTCCGATGCCGGGTAGCGCGCGCAGGCCCTCCTCCGTGTCCGGAAACACGCCGCCATGCTCGCGCGTCACCGCGACTGCGCAGGCGTACAGATTGCGCGCACGCGAGTAATAGCCGAGGCCGGCCCACATCCGCAGCACGTCGTCCTGCGAGGCCTCTCCCAGCGCCGTGACGTCAGGCCAGCGCGCAATGAATTTTTCGAAGTAGGGACCGACCGCCTTCACCGTAGTCTGCTGCAGCATGATCTCCGACAGCCAGACGCGGTAGGGATCCGACGTCTCGCCCGGCAACGCGCGCCAGGGCAGACGGCGGCGGTGGCGGTCGTACCATTGCAGAAGTGCAATCGGGCGCGACGCGGTCGCCACCGGATTGGGTTCCGACTTCGCTCTCAGGGCGGATTTGGAGCTCATGCACTCACTGTAGCGGCGTTGCGCTGTTCTCTCCACGTCCTGCTCGCGCGCGTCGCGGGCATCCACGTCTTTCTTCACTGAAGACCGTGGAAGGCCGGGACAAAGCCCCGGCCACGCGCCTGTGGCCCATGCTCCGGCGTGCTATAAGGGCCCATGTCCAAATTTCCTCCGAAGCCCGGCCCCATCAGCGCCAAGCCGCTCGCGATCCTGCTCAACGACGTCTTTGCCGAGGCCTACGCCAAGCAGGGCTTTGCCTCGCGCGAGTTGGTGACGCGGTGGGCGCAGATTGCCGGGCCGGAGATCGCAGCCCATTCCGAGCCCTTGAAGATGCAATGGCCGCGGCCGGTCGAAGGCCAGCCGCAGGAGCCGGCCACCCTGGTACTGCGGGTCGAGGGGCCGATGGCGCTGGAGATCCAGCACTCGGCCGACGTGATCCTGGAGCGGGTCAACCGCTTCTTCGGCTGGAGCGCGGTCGGCAAGCTGGCCTTCCGCCAGGCCCCCTGTCGCGGCCTCGGGCCCGGAAGCGGCCCGGGCCGCCGGACCCTCAGACCATCGCCAAGGTGGCGGAGAGCCTCGCGGACATCGAAGATGAAGACCTGAAGACGGCGCTTGCCCGTCTCGGGGCCGCCATCAAGCGAAATTGAGCCTTATTTCGCGATCAATCTGGATCCGTCCTTGCGGCGCGCCATTGCCACAAACGACGTTTCAAGCTAGCGACAGGCCGCCTGAACGGGAACTTCGGGCGAGACCACGCCAATCCGGGAGCCGACCTTGATCATCACCCGCCGCGCCTTCAACACGATGCTGTCGCTGACCGGGCTTGCCGCGCTCGCCGGGCTCTCACCACTGCAATTCATCTCCGAGGCGATGGCGCAGGCCGCCGGTGATGTGGCGAAGCCCGTCTCGCTGCCCGACATGGCGCTCGGCCCGAAGGACGCCGCGGTCACCATCACCGAATACGCCTCGATGACCTGCCCGCACTGCGCGGCCTTCAACGAGCAGGTGTTCCCCAAGATCAAGTCGGAATACATCGACACCGGCAAGGTGCGTTACATCTTCCGCGAGTTTCCGCTCGACATCAAAGCCGCCGCCGGCTCGATGCTGTCGCGCTGCATCGCCAAGGACGACGCGGCGAAATACTTTGCCGTCACCGACATGCTGTTCCGCCAGCAGAACGACTGGGTGCTGAAGAACACGACCGAGACGCTGACGCGGATCGGCAAGCAGGCCGGCCTGACCCAGAGCCAGGTCGAAGCCTGCCTGAAGGATCAGGCGCTGCTCGACAAGATCGCCGCCGACCAGAAATATGCCAGCGACGTTCTGAAGGTGGATTCGACGCCGACCTTCTTCATCAATGGCGAGAAGATCAAGGGCGAGACCTCGTTCGAGGAATTCGCCAAGAAGATCAATCCGCTGCTGAAGAGCTGATTCGTTCGTCAAGACTCTGATTCGCATCTCGAAAGCCGTATCTTTCCCGTCATAAATCCCTTGGGAAAAGCGGCTTTCGCCGGTTGCCCTCGCGGCGCACCGCGGCCATTGTCCAGCCGCATGAGGCGCCTCGCGCGACTCGCCCGGATACCGACATTGCCCTCCATGGCAGTGTCCCGGCAGGGGAATTCGCACCTGCCAACAGAGATGCGTGCTTATGAAAATCACCCGCCTGCGCCTTCACGGCTTCAAGTCCTTCGTTGAGGCCACGGACTTCGTCATCGAGCCCGGCCTGACCGGCGTGGTCGGACCCAACGGTTGCGGCAAGTCGAATCTCGTCGAAGCGCTGCGCTGGGCGATGGGCGAGACCTCGTACAAGAGCTTGCGTGCCGCCGACATGGACGCGGTGATCTTTGCCGGCTCCGGCAACCGTCCGGCGCGCAACCACGCCGAAGTGACGATGACGATCGACAATTCCGATCGCACCGCCCCGGCGGCGATGAACGACAGCCAGCTTCTCGAAATCTCCCGCCGCATCGAGCGCGAGGCCGGCTCGGTCTATCGCATCAACGGCCGTGACGTCCGCGCCCGTGACGTGCAGATCCTTTTCGCCGACGCCGCCACCGGTGCGCGCTCGCCCGCCCTCGTCCACCAGGGCAAGATCGGCGAGATCATCCAGGCCAAGCCCGAGCAGCGCCGCCGCGTGCTGGAAGACGCCGCTGGCGTCGCCGGCCTGCACGCCCGCCGCCACGAGGCCGAGCTGCGGCTCAAGGCCGCCGAAACCAACCTCACCCGCGTCGAGGATGTGATCGGCCAGCTCGGAGGGCAAATGGAAGGCCTGAAGAAGCAGGCCCGTCAGGCCGTGCGCTATCGCGAGGTCGCGGCCAAGGTCCGCAAGGCCGAAGCAACCCTGTTCCACCTGCGCTGGATCGGTGCCCATGCCGACGTCAGCGAATCCGGCCAGACGCATGATCTCGCCGTCCGCGAAATGGCCGAGCGCACCCAGCACCAGGCCGAGGCGGCCCGCATCCAGGCGATCCGCGCCACCGAGATGCCGGCGCTGCGCGATGCCGAGGCGCGCGCCGCGGCCGGACTTCAGCGCCTGACCAACGCCCGCGAGCTGCTCGACCGCGAGGAAGAGCGCGCCAAGGAGCGCGTGGCCGAGCTCGAGCGGCGCCTGGCGCAATTCGAAGGCGACATCTCGCGCGCCCAGCAACAAACGATGGACGCCGATGTCGCTCTGCAGCGGCTCGACGCCGAAGACGCCGAGCTGAAGGAAGAGATCAAGTCACGCGTCGAGAAGCGTTCCGGCGTCGACGAGCGCGTCGGCGAAGCCGAGGCGGTGCTGACCGAAACCGAGCAGCAGTTCGCCGAGCTCACCACCGCGCTCGCCGACCTCACCGCCAAGCGCAACCAGCTCGAGGCCAATGTCCGCACCCACCGCGACAAGCTCGCCCGTCTCGACCAGGAAATTTCGAACGTCGCGGCCGAAGAGCAGAAGCTCGCGGATGAAACCGGCGGGTTCGGGGATCTCGACGAGCTGACCGCGACGGTTGAGACCGCTGAGCAGACGCTGGCCGCTTCGGAAGCCGCCGCGCAGGCGAGCGAAGCGGCGCATCTCGCCGCCCGCCAGACCCTGGAATCCTCGCGCTCGCCACTTGTCGAAGCCGACAAGCGCGTGCAGCGGCTCGACACCGAGGCGCGCACGATCTCCAAGATCGTCAACGGCGAGACCAAGAACCTGTGGCCGCCGATCATCGACGGCATCACTGTCGACAAGGGTTTTGAGAAGGCGATTGGCGCCGCGCTCGGCGACGATCTCGACGCGCCCGTCGATCCGTCGGCGCCGATGCGCTGGACCAATGCCGGCGTCACCGAGGGCGATCCGGAGCTTCCCGAAGGCGCCGTGCCGCTCGCCAACCACGTGCAGGCGCCGACGGAACTCGCCCGCCGCCTGGCGCAGATCGGCGTGGTGCCGCGCGAGCGCGGTGCCGAGCTGGTCTCGCAGCTCAAGACCGGCCAGCGGCTGGTCTCGCCCGAGGGCGACGTCTGGCGCTGGGACGGCTTTGTCGCCGCCGCCCACGCCCCGACCGGCGCCGCACGACGGCTTGCCGAGCGCGCCCGCCTCGTCGACATCGAGAACGAGCTGGAGCAGGCCCGCATCGACGCGCAGATCAAGCGTCAGGCGCTGGAGAATGCCGAAGCCGAGCTGCAGATGGCGGCCAGCACGGAAGGCGCCTCGCGTGAAGCCTGGCGCGCCGCGCAGCGCGAGCTGAACGTCGCACGTGAGCGCCATGCCACCGCCGAGCGCGAGATCAGCCGTCACGCCGCACGCAAGGCGACGCTGTCGGAAGCGCACAGCCGTCTCGCCGCCGACCGCGCCGAAGCGGAGGCCGCGTACGAATACGCCGAGGCCGGCATCACCGAGCTGCCGTCGAGCGAGGACACCGAGACCCGTCTCGCCGCCGTCCGCAGCGACATCGAAGGCCACCGCCGCATGGCCGCCCAGGTCCGCGCCGAGGCGCAGGCGCTGGCGCGCGAGGCCGAGCTTGCCGACCGCCGCGTGCAGGCGATCCTCGCCGAGCGCACCGAGTGGCAGAACCGCAAGGAGAGCGCGGCCTCCCACATCGACACCATCCAGACCCGCATCACCGAGGTCTCGATCGAGCGCAGCGATCTCGAAAACGCGCCGCAAGTGTTTGCCGAGAAGCGCAGCGCGCTGATCACCGAGATCGAATACGCCGAGAACGACCGCCGCATGGCCGCCGACGCGCTCGCCACCGCGGAAGCCGCGATGGCGGAAACCGATCGCGTCGCCAAGCTGACGCTGGAAGCACTCTCCAGCTCCCGCGAGGCCACTGCCCGCGCCGAGGAGCGCATGGAAGGCGCGCGGCGCCGGCTCGAGGACATCGAGCGCGAAATCCGCGACATGCTCGAAGTCGAGCCGCAGGCCGTCGCCGGCCTTGCCGAGATCGAGCCCGGCACCGAATTGCCCCCGCTGCACGACATCGAGGAAGACCTCGAAAAGATGCGCCGCGACCGCGAGCGCCTCGGTGCCGTCAACCTGCGCGCCGAGGAAGAGCTGCGCGAGGTCGAGACCCAGCACACCAGCCTGGTCACCGAACGTGACGATCTGGTCGAAGCCATCAAGCGGCTGCGCCAGGGTATCCAGAGCCTCAACAAGGAGGCGCGCGAGCGCCTGCTGACCTCGTTCGAGGTCGTCAACAACCATTTCAAGCGGCTGTTCGTCGAGCTGTTCGGCGGCGGCGAGGCGGCGCTGCATTTGATTGAGAGCGACGACCCGCTGGAAGCCGGTCTCGAGATCATCGCCAAGCCGCCCGGCAAGAAGCCGCAGACGCTGTCGCTGCTCTCGGGCGGCGAGCAGGCGCTGACCGCGATGGCGCTGATCTTCGCGGTGTTCCTCACCAACCCTTCGCCGATCTGCGTGCTGGACGAAGTCGACGCGCCGCTCGACGACCACAACGTCGAACGGTACTGCAACCTGCTGCACGAGATGACCAGCTCGACCGACACGCGCTTCATCATCATCACGCACAACCCGATCACGATGGCGCGGATGAACCGGCTGTTCGGCGTCACCATGGCCGAACGCGGCGTCTCGCAGCTCGTGTCGGTGAGCCTGTCAGAGGCCGTGGACATTCTCGACCAGAACGTGGCGTGAGGCTGAGGTCGTCCCGAAACCATCGACGTCATCATCCGCGAAGGCGGATGATCCAGTATGCCGCGCCCTCTCGGTTTGACGGCGCTATCTCGGAGTACTGGATGCCCCGCCTTCGCGGGCCATGACAGCGAATGATGATCTCGCCCACACTGCCACCTGAACTGAAGGCGGCCCTCGATGGCAAGCTCCAGGGCTTTTCGCGCACCGACGCCGCACTGCGCTCGCAGAAGATCTCGACCACTTATCGCGCTGGCGGCGGCTCCGGCACGATCAAGTCGGACGCCGATGCGCTGGCCTATGCGCTCGCACGGATGCCTGCGACCTACGCGGCGGTCGCCGCAAGCCTCAATGCACTGACTAAGATTGCACCGGACCTTGCCCCGGAAACAATGCTCGACGTCGGCGCAGGCCCCGGCACGGCAAGCTGGGCTGCCGCTGAGGCCTTTCCGTCGCTGCAAGATTTCACGCTGCTCGATGCCAATGCCACGCTGAGCCGGCTCGCGCTCGAACTTGCCCGTGACAGCACGCGGCTGGCAGAGTGCCGCTACCTGCCGGGCGATGCCGGCGGCAACCTCGCCGAGGTCTTGCAGGCCGATCTGGTCGTGGCCAGCTACATCATCGGCGAACTCAGTGAAGCTGATCAGCGCAAGCTCACGGAGGCCATGTGGGCCAAGGCGCGCCACGCGCTGATCGTGATCGAGCCCGGCACGCCCGCAGGCTACGCCCGCATGCTCGCGCTGCGCCAGCAACTGATCGCAGCTGGCGCCCACGTCGCCGCGCCGTGCCCACACGACAAGCCCTGCCCGCTCACCGCGCCTGACTGGTGCCATTTCAGCCAGCGCCTGCCGCGCTCCCAGGCTCATCGCCAGATCAAGGGCGCCGACGTGCCGTTCGAGGACGAGCGCTTCATCTATGTCGCCCTGACCCGCGCAGCGCCTGCGAGCCGCGCCTCGCGCGTGCTGGCACCGCCGGATATCGGCAAGGCCGAGATCACGGCCAAGCTCTGCACCGAACACGGCGTTGAGCTCGCCAAGATTCCGCGACGCGACAAGGCCGCCTATGCCAGTGCCCGCCGCTGGCGCTGGGGCGATGCCGTCATTGCCGAAAGTTAACCTCGCCCGGCGCTTTTGCCTTGAACTCGGATGGCTTCCAGTCCGACCAAGTCTTACCTCTCCTATGCGCCGGGGCTCTCGCTCCGCCCCAATTTGGTCTAGGCTGCGCCCGCCTTCGTCCCCCTTCAGGAGTTCTCCATGTCGACCGGCTGGATCGTTCTCGGCGTCATCGTCGTTCTCGTGTTCCTTGCGTTCAGCGCCTACAATCGCCTGGTGGCGCTCGGCCAGCGCGTGGGCCAGGCCTTTGCCGATATCGACGTGCAGCTCAAGCAGCGCCACGACCTGATCCCGAACCTGGTCGAGACCGTGAAGGGTTATGCCTCGCACGAGCGCGGCACGCTCGACGACGTGATCAAGGCGCGCAATTCGGCGATGTCGGCGCAGGGCCCGGCGCAGGTCTCCGCCGCCGAGAACCAGCTCTCAGGCGCGCTCGGCCGGCTGATCGCGCTGTCGGAGGCCTATCCCGACCTCAAGGCCAACACCAACTTCCAGCAACTCGCCAGCGAGCTCTCGGACCTCGAGAACAAGATCGCGGCGAGCCGCCGCTTTTTCAACAGCGCGGTCCAGGAGTACAACACCGGCATCCAGCAGATGCCCGCCGCGTTGTTCGCCGGCATGTTCGGATTCACCAAGAAGGATTTCTTCGATCTCGGCGCCAGCCGCACCGAGGTCGAGGCGACGCCGCAGGTGAAGTTCTGATTTGAGCCGCCAGGCCGGCAGGGCATCGCGTCATGGCCGCGTATGGTCTCTACACGCATATCGCTTCGAACAAGTTTCGTTCGATGCTGTTGCTCGCCGGCCTGTTCGCACTGGTCTACGTGCTGGTCTATGCCGGCGCGCTGGTCGCTGAAGTCGTCATCAACAGCAATGAAACCGTCGCTTATTATCTGAGCCATGCCTTCTATGATCTGAAAGTCGCAGCCCCCGTTGCGACGGTCGTGACGGCGGTCTGGATCGTGATCGCCTATTTCTTCCACCAGTCGATGATCGATGCCGTCACCGGCGGCCACGACGTCACCCGGCAGGAGCAGCCGCGGCTCTACAATCTGCTTGAAAATCTCTGCATCTCGCGCGGCATTACGATGCCGAAGCTGAAGATTATGGAGAGCCCGGCGCTGAACGCGTTCGCGACCGGGCTCAACCCGCGGCAATATTCGATCACCGTCACCACCGGCCTCCTTCACACGCTGAACGACAGGGAGATCGAGGCGGTGCTGGGCCATGAGCTGACCCACATCAAGAACGGCGACGTGCAGCTCATGGTCGTCGCGGTCATCATTGCGGGCGTGGTCGGGTTTTTCGGCGAGTTGTTCTTCCGCCTGTTCACCAATTTCAGCTGGAGCGGCGGATCGTGGTCGTCGGGCTCCTCCTCGTCGTCACGGTCGTCCTCGTCGTCGAGTGACAGCAAGAACTCCGGCGGCGGCGCGGTGATCGTGATCATCATCGCGGTCGTGCTGATCGTGGTGGCCTGGCTGATGTCGCAGGTGGTCAAGCTCGCGCTGTCGCGGTCGCGCGAATATCTCGCCGACGCCGGCTCGGTCGAGCTGACGAAAGATCCCGACGCCATGATCTCGGCACTGCGCAAGATCGAGAACCGAGGCGAGCTGCCGGGCGCGACCTCGGCGGTGATGGAGCTGTGCGTCGACAATCCGCGCGAGGGCTTTGCCGATTTGTTCGCGACTCATCCGTCGGTGCAATCCCGCGTCGACGCGCTGGTCAAGTTCGCCGGGGGCCGCGATCCAGGTCCGCTGCCGCCGCCCGGGGACGAACCCGACGAGCCGGAGCCGCAAGCCGACCAGCCTGACGCCCCGCCGGTGGCGAAGGGACCGTGGAACGATGCTGGCGGCTCGGTCAGTCCGCCGCCCGTGCCAGCACCCAGCCCCGCCGGAACCGCAGGGGGAAGCCCGATTAATCCGATGGGCCCCTGGGGCCGCCATTGAGCGCGTGATTTACCGCCCCGCACGGCGGGTTTCGCGGCGGCAGGGAAAAACTCCGGGAATTGCCGGAGGCGGGTGCCAGAGATTTGAATTCTCCCTTGTTTCTGCCATGTTCGCGCCCAACAGCAGACTCGGGACATCGATTTGGGGCCCGGCCGATTGCAGCTGCGATCGGAGGGCGCGTTAGGGGACAGCAATGGCAAAGCCGGCAGTGGTTGTGGTGGGCGCGGACAAAGGCGGGGTCGGCAAGACGACGGTATCGCGCACCCTGCTCGATTATTTTTCCGCCAACAACGTGCCGACGCGGGCGTTCGACACCGAGTCGCCGCGCGGAACGCTGAAGCGCTTCCACCCTGACATCACCGAGATCGTCGACATGACGACCACGGCCGACCAGATGAAGATCTTCGACACGCTCAACGCGACGAGTCCGTCGGTCACCGTGATCGACGTCCGCGCCGGCCTGCTCTCGCCGGCGCTGGCCTCGCTGCGCGACATCGGTTTCCTCGATGCCGCCAAGGCCGGCCAGATTACCTTCGCGGTGTTCCACATCCTTGGCCCCTCGATCGCTTCGCTGGACGAGATCGCCGAGACCGCGGGCTTCATGGGTGGCGCGAAATATTTCCTGGTGAAGAACTTCATCAACGACACCCAGTTCTTCCAGTGGGACCAGGCGACCTACCAATCGTATTTCAACCGCATCAAGGACGCGACCGAGCTGACCATCCCCAAGCTCAACGAAATGGCCTATGAGCAGGTCGAGGTGTCCTCCGTCCCGTTCCTGAAATTCGTCGCCAACAAGGGCATCCACGACGAGGCCGCGAACTATTCGTTCGTGCTGCGCGGTTATGTCCGGCATTGGCTCGCGAACGTCTGGAGCGAGTTCGACCGCATCCACCTGACCGACATCGTCGGTGCGAAGCCCGGCCGCAACAGCGAAAAATAGTTGCGCAAGCCGGGCGGATGCGGCTGGATTGAGCGGTGAATCCGCGCAGATATAGCTGTCGATGCCCGCGACGCCCCTCTACATCATCTGTTCGCCCCGCCCGCAGGTCGGCAAGACGCTGCTGGCGCGGCTTCTGACCGAGTTTCTGCTGCTCAAGAACGGCGACGTCGCGGCCTTCGATGTCAATCTGAAGGAGCCGTCGCTGCTCGACTTCCTTCCGAAGGTCACCGAAACGGCCGATGTGATCGACACGTTCGGCAAGATGCAGCTGATGGACCGCGTCATCGTCGATGATGGCATGGCCAAGGTGATCGACCTCGGCTTCCACGCCTTCGACGAGTTCTTCAAGATGACCGAGGAGATCGGCCTGCTCAAGGAGGCGGCACGCCGCCACGTCGCGCCGATGATCCTGTTCATGGCGGACACCGACCGCGCCTCGGCTCGGGCCCATGAGATGCTGCGGGACCGGATACCGCGGATGAACCTGATCACGGTGGACAACGAGCACATCGTGCGCGGCGAGCTGCCGGCGGCGATGGCAGCCGGACGGGTGTTCCGCCTGCCCGCGCTGCCCGGCTTCCTCAAGACCTATATCGACCGGCTGAACTTCTCCTTCACCGGCTATCTGCGCCAGGAGAAGGACTCCTCCACCGAGCTGCACCAGTGGATCCGGCGCAATTACCTCGCCTTCCGCGAGCTCGAGCTCAGCCTGATCCTGCAGCGGTCCTAGGCGATCATTTTACCCGGATTTTATTGACTGTTTGCCGGACCGCGTTTATGGAGAACGCCTATCGCGTCCTCCAACGAGGTCCTCCCCGTGAGCATCGACCGGAAAGCAGCCATCGCCGCCTACAAGGAGCGGAAGACCATTGCGGGCATCTTCGTCGTTCGCTGCGCTGCTTCAGGCCAGGCCTGGATCGGCCAGGCGCCGAACCTCGAAACCATCCAGAATCGCATCTGGTTTTCCCTGCGCCAGGGTAATCACACCAGCCGCAGCCTTCAGGCCGCCTGGGACGCGCATGGCGAGGCGGGACTGACGTTTGGCGAATGTGAACGGCTGGAGGATGAGGAGAGCGCCTATGTCAGGCATGCGCTCCTGAAGGAGCGCATGCTGCATTGGCGGGCCGAACTGGAGGCCGAGGCGATCTGACGCTCTCAGTGCCCCTCGAACGTCATCAGCGTACGCACCGGCACGTCCATGGCGCGCAGCTTCGCGGCGCCGCCGAGCTCGGGCAGGTCGATGATGAAGCAGGCCGCGACGACGTTGGCGCCGATCTGCCGCAACAGCTTCACCGCGCCTTCCGCGGTGCCGCCGGTGGCGACGAGGTCGTCGACCAGGATCACGCGCTCGCCGGGCGAGATGGCGTCGACATGCATCTCCATCTCGTCGATGCCATATTCCAACGAATAGGCGATCCGCACGGTGGTGTGCGGCAGCTTGCCTTTCTTGCGGATCGGCACGAAGCCGGCCGAGAGCTGGTGCGCCACCGCGCCGCCGATGATGAAGCCGCGCGCTTCCATGCCGGCGACCTTGTCGATCTTGTTGCCGGCCCAGGGATTGACGAGTTCGTCCACCGCGCGGCGGAACGCGCGCGCGTCCGCAAGCAGTGTGGTGATATCGCGGAACTGGATCCCCGGCTTGGGATAGTCGGGGATGGTGCGGACGCTCGCCTTCAGATCAAAGGTCATTCGTGCCTCTCAATTGGCCGGCGCATCGAGCCGGAACGCATTCTCAACGATACGCAAGCCCACCTCGTTGCCGAGCGACATCAGCGATTCCGGGTGGAATTGCACGCCCGCGACCGGCAGGGTCTTGTGCTCGAGCGCCATGGCGACGCCGTCCTCGGTGCTGGCAGTGACGCTCAACACCTCCGGCATGCTGTCGCGCTCGACAAAGAGCGAGTGGTAGCGGCCGATGACGATCTCGTTCGGCAGATTGCGCATCAGGCGCCCGCCGCGTACCTGCACCCGCGAGGGCCGGCCATGGGCGGGATGGGTGAGCTGCCCGAGCTCGCCGCCGAAATATTCGCCGATCGCCTGCACGCCGAGGCAGACGCCGAACACCGGCAGCTTGTTCTCCAGCGCCGCATCGATGGTCTTCTTGATCCCGAAATCTTCCGGACGCCCCGGGCCCGGCGACAGCACCAGCAAGTCCCACCTCTTCTGCCTGAGCATGTCCAGCGCATGCACATGCCGGACCACGGTGACCTCCGCGCCGACCTGACGGAAATAATCGGCAAGCATGTGCACGAAACTGTCGTCGTGGTCGATCAGCAGCACCCGCTTGCCCGAACCCGTGGCGTCAGGCGCAAAAGCCGACAGCGGCTTCGGCGGATCGCCGCGTAGCGCCTGGAACAGCGCCGCAGCCTTGACCTGGCATTCGCGGTCTTCCGCCGCGGGATCGGAGTCGAACAGGCACGTGGCGCCGACGCGGACTTCGGCGAGACCGTCTTTCATACGGATGGTGCGGATGGTGAGACCGGTGTTGATGCTGCCGTCGAAATTCACCGCGCCGATCGCACCGGCATACCAGCGCCGCGGCGAACGTTCGTGATCCTCGACGAACTGCATCGCCCAGAGTTTTGGCGCGCCTGTGACGGTGACGGCCCAGGCATGGGTGAGGAAGGCATCGAGCGCGTCGAAGCCGGGACGCAGCATGCCCTCGACATGATCGACGGTGTGGAACAGTTTCGAGTAGGTCTCGATCTGGCGCCGCGCCAGCACCTTGATCGTGCCGGGCACGCAGACGCGCGCCTTGTCGTTGCGGTCGACGTCGGTGCACATGTTCAGCTCGAACTCGTCCTTCTCCGAGTTCAGGAGCTGGCGGATCTGCTCGGCGTCGCCGATCGCATCACTGCCGCGCGCGATGGTGCCCGAGATCGGGCAGGTCTCGACGCGGCGGCCGTCGGACCGCACGAACATTTCGGGCGAAGCCGAGACGAGAAACTCGCCCTCGCCGAGATTCATCAGCGCGCCGTAGGGCGACGGGTTGATGATGCAAAGCCGCTGGAACACTTCCGCCGGCGAGCGGTCGCAGGGCTCGGCGAAAAGCTGGCCGGGCACGGCCTCGAACAGATCGCCGCGCGCGAAGGCCGCGCGTGCGGTCTCGACCGTCGCTTGATATTCGCCGGGCGCGTGATCGGCAAAGCCTTGGCGCGGCGTCTTCTGGTACGGGCTTTCGGCCGTTTCGTGCGGCAGGCCTGCGGTGGATTTGCCCTTCCAGGCGAAATCGTAGGTCAGCACCACGCCGCGACCGGTGGCACGGTCGTAGGCGAGCAGCCGATCGGGCACGTAGAGCACGATGTCGCGCTGGTCCTGTTCGCGCGGGCGCTTCTGCACGAGATCCTCGATCTGGAACACGAGGTCGTAGGCGAAGGCGCCGAACAGCCCGAGCAGCCCGTCGTCACTGGCGGAGAAGGCGGCGACGATGTCGCGCACCAGCGACATCACGCTGGCGCGCCGGGTACGCTGGTCTTCTTCGACCGGCGCATCGCCGCGAATGATGTGGCCTGCGAGCCGCGATGCGGTCTTCTCGGAGATCACCACGCAGGGCTCGCGCAGGACATCCGCCAGGAAGGCGATCAGCACCTGCCCGCGCTCATTCAACGCTTCCAGCCTGAAATCGAAGCCAACGGTCTCCAGCTTGAGAGGCGGGTCGGAGAAGCCGAGGTCGAAGCTCTCGTAGCGGCCGGGCACGGTCGTGCCCGAGGACAGCACCACGCCGCGGCGGCGATCGAGCAGACTGACGAGGTCGTCGAGCCGGTTGGCGCCGCCGGTGAACTGCTCCGCCACGCGCGTGATCGCGAGACCTGCGCGGGTCACGTAATCGCTTCGGGCCGGAAGAGCAAAGACTGTCCTGTTCATGTCGTCCTCTTACGAAACTTGCCGAGGGAACGCCACACAGGACAAACGAGAAGGCCGCCGCGCTGTGCAGGCGACCTCAGACGATTTGGGAAAGGAAAATCGCACCGGCCACCTCTTCAGGAGGTGCGCCACCAAAGACGGGTTGGGCGGACGACGGTGCTCATGGCCGGATACTCACCATGGCGCGGGAGCGGCGTCAAGGGTGGGGAGCCGGTGCCGTAGGCCGGATGGAGCGAAGCGCAATCCGGGGTTCGTGCGACGACGAGACAACGCCGAATTACACTTCGCTCCATCCTGGCGACAAAGCTCCCCTACCCCAGATGTTTCCGGAAAAACTCCGTCGCCCTGCCCCAGGCGAGTTCGGCGGCTTCGCGGTCGTGCACGGACTGGCGCTGCTCGTTGACGAAGGCGTGTTCGGCGTCATAGCGGAACAGCTCCAGTGACTTGCCGGCGGCCTTCATCGCCTTTTCGAAGCCGTTGACCAGCTCCGGCGTGCACCAGTCGTCCTTGTTGGCGAAATGGGCCTGGAGCGGGATCTTGACGTCGGCGGGCTTGGCCGCCTGCTCCGGCGGGATGCCGTAGAACACGACACCGGCTGACAGCTCCGGCACATGCACCGAGCCGATGATCGTGACGGCGCCGCCGAGGCAGAAGCCAGTCAGCCCGACCTTGGCGCCGTTGCGCGACAGGTATTGCGTGGCGCCGCGCACGGTCTGCATGGTGGCGTCCATGAAGTCGAGCGAGTTCATCTCTTTGCCGGCGGCGTCCGTGTCGTGATACGGCACCACCTTGCCCTTGTAGAGATCGGGCGCCAGCGCATCGAAACCGGCCAGCGCAAAGCGATCGCACAGACCCTTGATCTGGTCCGACAGGCCCCACCATTCCTGGATCACGACGACGCCCGGCGCATTGCCGCGAGCGGCGTTGGCGAGATAGCCCGACGCGTCCTTGCCGTCCGGGCGCTTGAAGGTGATCGCGGTTCCCATGGTGTCCTCCGACGATTGGTGGGGAGCAGTTGCAGCTATTTTGGCTGTTGCAAGCACGATAGGCAATCGCGCCGGACAACACACGCGCGTGTGCAACAAAAAAGCCCCCTCGCGGGGGCTTTTCCGGTTCTCGTCGCGCGCCGCTCAGTGCGAGCTGGCCCAGACCTTCTTCTTGGTGAAGTACATCAGGCCGGCGAAGATGAGCAGGAAGATGAAGACCTGGAAGCCGAGGCGCTTGCGCGCTTCCATGTGCGGTTCGGCGGTCCACATCAGGAACGTGGTAACGTCCTTCGAGTATTGCGCGACCGTGGTCGGAGACCCATCGTCATAAGTCACCTGGCCGTCGCTGAGCGGCTTCGGCATCTTGATGGCGTGGCCCGGGAAGTACTTGTTGTAGTAGGACCCCTCCGGAATGGTCACACCCTCCGGCACGTGATCGTCAAAGCCCTGCAGCACCGCCGAGACGTAGTCCGGGCCCTGCTCCTGGTACTGGGTGAAGAAGTCGAAGATGAACCAGGGGAAGCCGCGGCCGTAAGACCGCGCCTTGGTGATCAGCGACAAATCGGGCGGCGCCGCTCCGCCGTTGGCCGCACGGGCCGCCTGCTCGTTCGGGAATGGCGAGGGGAAATAGTCCGCAGGCCGGCCCGGACGCTCGAACATGTCACCGGAATCGTTCGGGCCGTCCTTGACCTTGTACTCGGAGGCGAAGGCCGCCGCCTGCGCGACCGAATAGCCGGGCCCGCCGGCTTCCGCCAGGTTGCGGAAGGCGATGTAGGACAGGCCATGGCAGCTGGAGCAGACTTCTTTGTAGACCTTCAGGCCGCGCTGGAGCGCACCGCGGTCGTAGTGGCCGAAGGGACCGGCAAACGACCATTTGTTGCCTGGCGGCTTGTCGCTGCCTTCGGAGGCGCGGGCATCCCCGAGGCTGCCGAGCAATAGCGCGCCGGCGGCAACGAGCATGACCGCGACGGACGCGACGGCCTTGCCGCTGTTGGCGAGGATCGCCTCCGAGATCGAGTTCGGCACCGGTCGCGGCGTCTCGATGCGCGAGAGCAGCGGCAGCACGATCAGGAAGTAGGCAAAGTAGCAGATCGTCAGGACCCGGCCGGCGATCACGTAGATGCCTTCCGGCGGCTGCGCACCGAGATAGCCGAGCAGGATGCAGACCGCGACGAAGATCCAGAAGAACTGCTTGGCAAGCGGACGGTACTTCGACGACCGTGTCTTGGCGGCATCGAGCCAGGGCAGGAAAACCAGCACGATGATCGCCGAGAACATCCCGATCACGCCCGCGAGCTTGTTCGGGATCGAGCGCAGGATCGCGTAGAACGGCAGGTAATACCATTCCGGCACGATGTGCGGCGGCGTCACGCCCGGGTTTGCCGGAATGTAGTTGTCGGCGTCGCCGAGATAGTTCGGCATGTAGAAGATGAACCAGGCGTAGAGCAGCAGGAAGCAGGCGACGCCGAAGCCGTCCTTGATGGTGGCATGCGGCGTGAACGGCACCGTGTCCTTTTCCGTCTTCGGCTCGACGCCGTCAGGGTTGTTCTGGCCGGCAACGTGCAGCGCCCAGACGTGGAGCACGACAACGCCCGCGATCAGGAACGGCAGCAGGTAGTGCAGCGAGAAGAAGCGGTTCAGCGTCGGGTTGCCGACCGAATAGCCGCCCCACAGCAGCGTCACGATGCTCTCGCCGACATAGGGGATGGCGGAGAACAAATTGGTGATGACGGTGGCGCCCCAGAAGCTCATCTGGCCCCACGGCAGCACGTAGCCCATGAAGCCCGTCGCCATCATCAGGAGGTAGATAATGACGCCGAGAATCCACAACACCTCGCGCGGCTCCTTGTAGGAGCCGTAATAGAGGCCGCGCAGCATGTGGATGTAGACCGCGAAGAAGAACATCGACGCGCCGCAGGCGTGCATGTTGCGCAGCAGCCAGCCGTAATTGACGTCACGGACGAGCAGCTCGACCGACTTGAAGGCGAGATCGGCATGCGGCGTATAGTGCATCGCCAGGATCACGCCGGTCAGGATCTGCATCCCCAGCATGAAGGAGAGGATGGCGCCGAAGGTCCACCAGTAGTTCAGGTTGCGCGGGGTGGGATAGACGACGAAGGAAGAGTGCATGAGGCCGAGGATCGGCAGGCGCCGTTCGAGCCATTGCAGGGCCGGATTGCTCGGCTGGTAGTCGGATGGTCCGCTCATGATGCGATCCTGAGGAAATAATACGACGAGACGGCGCGAAGCTTCGGACGTGGGTCCGAAGCTCAGCCGATCTGGATTTTGGTGTCGGAAACGAAAGTGTACGGCGGCACCGGCAGGTTCGCGGGCGCGGGCCCCTGACGGATACGGCCGGACGAATCGTACTGCGAACCATGGCAGGGGCAGAAGAACCCGTCGTAATTGCCCTCATGAGCGATCGGGATGCAGCCGAGATGGGTGCAGATGCCGATCACGACCAGCCACTGCTCGTGGCCGGACTTGACCCGGGCCTCGTCGGTCTGCGGATCGGGCAGGCTCGCCACGTTGACGGCGCGCGCCTCGTCGATCTGCTTCTTGGTGCGGTGGCTGATGTAGATCGGCTTGCCGCGCCAGAACACCTTGATGTCCTGCCCCTCGGCGACCGGGCTGAGATCGACCTCGATCGGGGCACCGGCCGCGATGGTCGACGCATCGGGATTCATTTGAGAGATGAAGGGCCAGAGCGCAGCCGCGCCCTACTGCTGCAGCTGCCCCGGTTGCAACGAATAAGAAATCACGGCGTGTCGGATGGTCCGCCGAAGACGCTGTCGTCACGATTCCAACCCTTTCTTCTTATGCTACCGGTGGAACCGCTCCGGAGGCCCCCAAGGTCCCCAGAACAGGCTGCCGGCGCCCGCGGCCCCCGCGGCGGCAGAACTTCACGTGTCCCCACCAAAACAAGGCGAAAACAGCAGTCCAGAATCGTTCTATTGGCACCCTTGCCGGGCGAGCGCAAGCCCGCTAACGGCGGGGAGGCGTGCAATGCACGAATTCCCGCGCCGGCGATGTTTTATTGAGACATTTCCCGCGCTCAACAACCCGCCCGCTCCCCATGCAGATCGCACTTTTCCAACCCGACATCGCCCAGAACACCGGCACGATTCTCAGGCTTTGCGCCTGCCTGGGTATGGCCGCCCATATCATCGAACCGGCGGGCTTCCCCTTCTCCGACCGCCTGTTCCGCCGGGCGGGAATGGATTACCTCGACCATGTCAGCGTGACCCGCCACGATTCCTGGCCGAAATTCGAAGACTGGCGCGCGGCACAGGGCGCCCGGTTGCTGCTGTTCACCACCAAGGCGGCCACCGATTACCGCGATTTTCATTACCAGACGTCGGACATCCTGCTATTCGGACGCGAGAGCGCCGGCGTCACCGAGGCTGTGGTCGAGGCCGCGGATGCGCGGCTGGTGATTCCGATCACGCCGGGGCTGCGGTCGCTCAATGTCGCCATGACCGCGGCGATGGCCGCAGGCGAGGCGCTGCGGCAGCTCCGGAACCCCTCGGGCGCGACGAATTGAGGAGAGACGAGTGAGTTACGCGGTCAAGGAAATCTTCCTGACCCTGCAAGGCGAAGGCGCCCACGCCGGACGCGCGTCGGTATTCTGCCGTTTCGCCGGCTGCAATCTCTGGAGCGGCCGCGAGGCCGACCGCGTGGATGCGATCTGCAAGTTCTGCGACACGGATTTCGTCGGTACCGACGGCACGCTCGGCGGCCGCTATGCCTCCGCCGCGGAACTCGCCGATACGATCGCCGCGCAATGGACGGCCGGGGGCGGCAACCGCTACGTTGTGCTGACCGGCGGCGAGCCGCTGCTGCAGGTCGACGCCGCGCTGGTCGATGCGCTGCACGCGCGCGGCTTCGAGATCGGCGTCGAGACCAATGGCACCATCACTCCGCCGGAGGGCCTCGACTGGATCTGCGTCAGCCCCAAGGGCGGCAGCGAACTCGTCGTGCGCCGCGGTCACGAGCTCAAGCTGGTCTATCCGCAGACGCTCGCCGCACCCGAAGCGTTCGAAGACTTCGCCTTCGAGCGCTTCTCGCTGCAGCCGATGGACGGGCCGGAGGCCGCAGAACATACCGCGCGGGCGATCGACTATTGCCTGCGCCATCCGCAATGGCGGCTGAGCGTGCAGACACATAAATCGCTCGGCATCAGATAGGACATCGACGGACAGATGTGGGAATTGACGAAATCGTTTCGCTTCGAGGCGGCGCATTCACTGTCGGGCACGACGTTCGGGGCCGCCAGCGAAGAGATCCACGGCCACTCCTTCCGCGCCGAGGTGACGGTGCGCGGCACGCCGGACCCCGCGACCGGCATGGTGGTCGATCTCGGCCTCGTCCAGCGCGCGATCGAGGACGTCAGGCTTTCGCTCGACCACAAGTTCCTCAACAAGATCGAGGCGCTCGGCAAGCCGACTCTGGAGAACCTGTCGCGCTTCGTCTGGGAGCGGCTGGCGCATATCGGCAACCTGACCCGCGTCAGCATCCACCGCGACAGTTGCAACGAGAGCTGCACCTATTACGGTCCGCAGGGCTGACGGCATGGTATCGACGATGGACCCGAGCTTGATCGAAGACCGCAAGACCCGCGCCCGCGCCTGGTTCGAATCCTTGCGCGACGACATCTGCGCGAGTTTCGAGCGGCTCGAGGACGACGCACCGCAAGGTCTCTATCCCGGTGAAGCCGGCCGCTTCAAACGCGCGCCCTGGCAACGCACCGATCACAGCGGCGCGGCCGGCGGCGGCGGCGTGATGTCGATGATGTCGGGCCGCCTGTTCGAGAAGGTCGGCGTGCACTGCTCGACCGTGCACGGCGAATTCGCGCCCGAGTTTCGCGCGCAGATCCCGGGCGCTGCCGAAGACCCGCGCTTCTGGGCCTCCGGCATCTCGCTGATCGCGCACATGCGCAATCCGCACGTGCCCGCCGTGCACATGAACACGCGCTTCGTCGTCACCACCAAGGCCTGGTTCGGTGGCGGCGCTGACCTGACGCCGGTGCTGGACCGCCGGCGCACCCAGGACGATGCCGACACGCTCGCCTTCCACGCCGCGATGAAAGCGGCCTGCGACCAGCCGAACGGCATCGCCGACTACGACAAATACAAGAAGTGGTGCGACGAGTATTTCTATCTGCCGCACCGGAAAGAGGCGCGCGGCATTGGCGGGATCTTTTACGACTGGCACGACAGCGGCGACTGGGACGCCGACCTCGCCTTCACGCAGGATGTCGGCCGCGCTTTCCTGAAGATCTACCCCGACATCGTCAGGCGCAATTTCGCAAGCGCCTGGACCGCCGAGGATCGCGAGGAGCAATTGATCCGCCGCGGCCGCTATGTCGAATTCAACCTGCTCTACGACCGCGGCACCATCTTCGGGCTGAAGACCGGCGGCAATGTGGATTCGATCCTTTCGTCGCTGCCGCCGGAGGTGAAATGGCCATGACGACGATGAAGCCTGCACAGAGGCCGCTCCCCCGCGCCATGCTGATCGACATGGACGACACCATCCTGTCGGCCTATGGCCGGCCCGAGATCGCCTGGAACACGATCGCGGAGGAATTTGCCGAGGAACTCGCCCCACTGCCGCCGCGCGAGGTTGCGACCGCGGTGCTCGCCTATGCGCGAGGCTTCTGGGCGAATGCGGGGGCTGCGTGGCGGATGAAGCTTGGCGAGGCGCGGAGGCTCACGGTGCGCGGCGGTTTCGCCGCGCTCGCCGCCAATGGCCACCGCGCCCTCCCCGACGAACTCGCCGATCGCCTCGCCAACCGCTTCACCACCTACCGCGAAGAAGCGATCTTCGTCTTCCCCGGCGCGCATGATGCGATCGACGCCTTCAAGGCGCACGGCGTCAAGCTCGCTCTGGTCACCAACGGCGCCGCCGACATGCAGCGCGCCAAGGTCGAGCGCTTCGAACTGGCGCATCGCTTCGACCACATCCAGATCGAGGGCGAGCACGGCTTCGGCAAGCCGGAGGAGCGCGCCTATCTGCACGCGATGGACACGCTCGGCGTCACGCCTGCGGACACCTGGATGATCGGCGACAATCTGGAATGGGAAGTCGTGACGCCGCAACGCCTCGGCATCTATTCGATCTGGATCGATGTGCATGGCGACGGCCTGCCAGCGGGCTCCACGGTCAAGCCCGACCGCATCATCCGCTCGCTGACCGAACTGGTGCCAAGCCAGGTCTAGCCACGGCCCGACACAAACATCGAAAACAACCCCATGCACAGTAGCCGGCTGCCGCAAAATCAATGGGTTGCCGCGAGCGCAGACGCGGATGCTGATTTTACGAAATCATTTGACGCGTCGGGCAAAACAGGTGCATGATGTCATCATCGCGGCGCATGGGACGGATAAGCCCCTGCGCAACCCATCACGCAGGCGCCATCGCCTCCGTCATGGTCCCGCTCCCGGCCTGAAGCTCTGTTATCGATGTTTCAACAGTCTGGCTGCGGATGCGCGCTGCCGCAGCACATCCACTGATCCCGCAAGTCGTGATCGGCGTGTCATGCCGGCCTGCTAGCTTCTCTCGTCAATCAACCTGAAAGGACCATCCATGGAACTAAAAGCCGGCGATATCGTCATGCTGAAATCCGGCGGCCAGCCGCTCACAGTCGCCGAAGTGAAGGGCGACGACGTGCTCTGTCTCTGGATGGGCGTGGAAGGCGATCTGTTTCGCGAGACCCTGCCGCTCGCCGTGCTCGAGCAGCTGGAAGAGTTGGACGAGGACGACGAGGATGAAGAAGACGACGAAGACGAGGAGTAGGCCGGCCTGAAGGCCGCATCCTCGTTGGATCGGAGTGCTCGACTCCTGCGCACCCGATGTCCGCCATTCCGCCAGTCGCGGCGCGATTGCGGGCATCGCTGCAAGGGCACGAAGGGCCGAAAGGGGACACCTTCATCGTTCGCCTTTTCGTTGCCCGGAAGCGGCTTCGGCCCCCATACAAGACCGGGCGATAACCCAGCCGCATCGCGGCATCTGACGATTTGTCCTCTGTGAGGGCGAGCACAGTCAGCGCGCCTTGCCCTCGGGAGCGCGCTGCTGGTTCGCCGATGGTCCAGGATATCGCGCAAAGCCGTCGTGCAGCAGAGGCACGCAATATTCCCGTGGCCGCAACACAAAATCGTGACGCCCCACGAAAGCGCGACGCGTAACACTACGCGGAATCCCCCGTATCGAAATCTGCGGCCTGCGAACGAGAAGATCGCTGCGCGCCAACAGAATGCGAGGGGTCTCATGAAGGAAGCGTTCAATATCGCCGAGCACGGCGCGGGGTCTTACCGGATGCTGGCGATCTTGAGATGGGTCATGGTCGTCATATTCGTGTCGTTCGGAATGCAGAAATTTACCCCGCAATCGGCGCAAGGCATCGCGCAGTTCATCACCAACAGCCCTTTCATTTCCTGGCTGTCGATATTCGGCTTGAGAGGCGAGGCCTATTTCCTGGGAGTTGCAGAGTTCGTCATTGCCGCGCTGCTTGTGGCGGGCGCGTTCAACCCACTGCTTTCAGCCCTGGGCTCGTTTCTCGGCGTGATGACTTTCGCGATCACATGGTCCTTTTTCTTCACGACACCCGGTGTCGTGACGTGGAGCTTGTCGGCCGATCCGATGGCCTGGAATCTGGCAGGTGAATTCCTGTTCAAGGACATCGTTCTGCTGTGCGTCTGCGTCGTGCTGTTTCTCGCGTCGTTGCCGCGAACGGGACTGTGGTTGCGCACCAACGCTCCGCCTCAGGCTTCTTGCTGAAGTCGTTTTTCCATTCAAAGCCGGCGAGGCCGCGCTTAAACGCGCCGCGGCCACAACAACGGCTTCGCGCTCGAACGATGAATCCATTCACAAAGGAGGCTTGGACAGCATGATCGGAGAAGTGATCGTTATTGGCGACCTGAAATTGCGTCACGATGCGTCTATCGACGAGCACGACAAGCTCGGAGAACGCATGTTTGGCATCGTAAACCAGCTGCCTGGCTTCCTGTCTGTCAAATCGTTCAGATCGGATGACGGCGAGGAATTGACCGTTTTCCGCTTTGCGTCGGAGGACGCACTGGAGGCCTGGCGGACCCATCCCGAGCATGTCGAAACGATGAAGCGCGGGCACGCGGAGTTTTACGTCAGTGGATTCCTGGAAGTTTGCAAGGTTATTCGGGAGGTCGGTCCGTTCGATCATTCGCAACAAGGGTGAACTGCTATCGGACACGAACAACCCTTCCGAACCGCGACGAGGGATGAGCCGCATGCGAGACGGGGGCACCGGGGCCGTCCGCTCAGCCTCTCGGCGGTTCAGAACGTGGTCGTCAGGTTGGTCAGCCACGCCGGCGATGCGTCGACGAGAACCGCTTCCAGCATCTTGTCGGCACCCGTCACGATCAGAAAGCCGATGACCACGAAGAGGAGTCCGAGTGCGGATTTCATGCCGCTGCCGGCCGACAGGAGCGTGCCGCGCCAACGCAACATCGTTTCCCTCGATAGCCAGCCCAGACCCAGCAGTGGAAGCGCCGCTCCGATGCCGAACGCGAGCATGGTCACCGCGACCTGAATGAGGTCCTGCCCCTGTGCCGCGAGCAGCGAAGCTGCGCCAAGCGTGGGTCCGACGCAGGGGCTCCAAACCGCCCCCAAAAGCGCGCCGATCCAGAACTGCCCTGCGAGGCCGCTGGTTCGTTCAGGTGTGAGCCTGCCGTCGGCCCAGTTTCCGAGCGGACCGGCCGCGGCCGCAAGCCTGGCCTGAAGAGGCGGCACCAGCAGTACGGTCCCCACAATCATCACCAGCGCAGCAGCAACGTAACGCAATCGGTCCGCATCGAGCCCGATCGCATGGCCGGCCGTTGCCAGGAACAATCCGATCGCGACGAACGACAGGGACAGCCCGATGGCAAGTGCCAGCGGTCCCCAGCGATGTGCGGAGGCAGCCGTGCCGAGCACGATCGGCAGGATCGGCAGCACGCATGGCGACAGGATCGAAAGGATCCCGGCCAGAAAGGCCAGGATCGGGCTGCTGATCGTCATGTTGACAACTCGAAGCCGCTGCGCGACCGCGTCAGCGAAGCTGAGGGATCAGATCGACTTGGCGGCCAAGCCGAAGATGGAGTCCCGCTTGGTGTCGCCCACGGAACGGCCTTCCTCCTTTTCGCCCTTGAAGGCGATCAAGGTCGATTGCATGCGGGCGCCGAAGCGGTTGACGAGATCCTTCTGGCTGTCGAAGTCGATCACGAAATAGACGAGATTCTTGAACTTGGGATCGGCCCTGAGCTCACTCAGGATCGGCGCCTGCGCCTTGCAGGTCGGGCACCAGGACGCATGGATCGCGATGAGGATCGGTTTTCCGGCCTTTTGGGCATCTGCGAAGGCCTTGGCGTCGAATGTGGGAGCGGTCTCCGCCAGTGCCGGCGACAGGGTCAGCGCTCCGGCGACAAGCGAGGCAATCAGGATCGATCGGCGGTTCAGCATGGTGTTCTCCTTGGTGACCCGGGAGGTACGTCCCGAAGACCGCGAATATTACGGGAAAGCCCGGTATTCATTTTCGCTCCAACCGGTTCGATCGCCGACCGGAAAAGGTTAGCGGCGGTCTAAAAAATTCTTTCCTATCACCGCCCGGCCGGAGAGGTGTATCCAACCGGGGACACATCGGGCTGGACTGCCGAAACATGCCGGGCTGCATCAAGGAAGATCCCCCGTACCCGGGTGCCCCGAGGCTCACTCTGGTCAGCACCGACAGACATCGGAGCTCGCGCGGCCAGTCCGACTGGTCGAAGCTCATGGCCTGCGCCCAGGACGGTGACCGCGATTCCTATCGGGCCCTGCTGACGGAAATCGAGCCGTACATTCGATCGATCGCGATCCGATATCTGAGCCATTCGGCCGACATGGAGGATGCGGTTCAGGACGTCCTGATCACCGTCCATTCCATCAGGCAGACTTACGATCCGAAACGTCCGTTCGGACCTTGGCTGGTCGCCATCGCCAACCGGCGCATCATCGATCGGCTTCGCCGCACGATGCGACACCGGAGCCGCGAGGTCGAATTGTCGGCGGAGCATGAAACCTCGACCGCGGCGCCGGCGAACCTGTTCGGTGACAAGGCGCCCGACCGCACCCTCGTAAGCGCCATCGACAAGCTGCCGCCGGATCAACGCGACGCGATCAGAATGCTGAAGCTCAACGAAATGTCGCTCAAGGAAGCCTCATTGGCCAGCGGCCGGTCTATCGCGGCGTTGAAGGTCGCGACCCATCGCGCCATCAAGAACCTGCGCAAACTGCTGAAAGGCGAGTCCACATGAGGAAGACATCCGACCTCATCGCGGTGCTCGCGGATTCGGCAACCCCGGTTCGCCGCCTGCGTCCGCCATCGGTTCGCGCCGGCATCTGGCTCGCGCTCGCCGCCGCACTGCTGGGACTGCTTTGCCTTGCTCACGGCGTGCGGCCGGACCTGGCGGGCCGATTGCAGCAACCTGTTTTTGTCGTCGGCATGATCGGTACGCTCTCGACCGCCGCCCTTGCCGCACTGGCGGCGTTCAAGCTCGGTGTGCCCGGTAGTTCGCGCCGATGGCTCCTGCTTCCGCTGCCGGCGCTCGCGGTGTGGGTGTCGACGATCGGCTACGGATGCCTGACGGACTGGGTCAGCATGAGCGCCGACGGCGTTCGCATGGGCGAAGCCGTGCGCTGTTTCGCCACCCTGCTGCTGAACAGCATACCGATTTCACTTGCGATGCTGGTCATGCTTCGCCACGCAGCCCCGCTGCGGCCGATGGCCGTGAGCGCGGCCGGAGGGCTGGCGATTGCCGCCATGACGTCGTTTGCGCTGGCGCTGCTCCATGATCTCGATGCAACGATCATGATCCTCATCTGGAATCTCGGCATGGCCGCCTTGATCGCCGGCCTGGCGAGCGCGTTTGGCCTGACCGCACTCGACTGGGTCTCGGCCCGAATCATGCCGGCGCTTCCGTCGCAGCTTGCCAGGCGGCGATGATTTATATTTTGGGCAGCGAACCCTTTTGCGAATTTTGCCCCTCTTGATGTCTGAACCTGACCAAGAGGGCGATCAAATGATGTACTTCAAGACCAATCTTCCCGGACCGGAACGCGCGATCCGCATCGCCATGGGTATCATGGTGGCCGGCCTGGCCTATCTCTACGGGCCGAGCCTCCTGATGACCTGGATCGGTGTCGCCATGGGCATCGTGTTCGCCGTCACCGGTTTCGTCGGGTTTTGTCCGATGTGCGCCATGGTGGGCCGAAGATACATTGGGACCGATACGTGATCGCCGAGCCCAAGCTCGTCGAGGCAGCGTGCGGCGGCGATTCCGCGGCCGTCGAGGAACTGCTCGTCGTGTGCCAGCCGGACCTGCGTCGCTTCGCGCGGCGGACGTGCTCAACCCGCGAGGATGCTGAAGACGCGGTGCAGATTGCGTTGTGGCAGCTCTACCGCAAGATCGGGGCGTTGAGAACGGCAGCCACGTTCGCGTCGTGGCTGTTCCGGATCATCGAGCGTGAATGCTATCGGTTGTATCATGCGCGCGACAAACTGCAGGCGCTCGATGAGACGATGGACGCGGTGCTGCGGCAGGAGCCGCTGCCGCTGGCGCTTCGCAAGGACCTCGTGACGGCCATTGCGGCGCTCCCGGAACCGTATCGCAAGATACTGATCATGCGCGACGTCGACGAGTTGACGGCGCCGGAAACGGCCGAACAACTCGGCATTTCGATCGAGGCCGTCAAGAGCCGCCTGCACAGGGCGCGTTCATTGGTGCGTGAGCACCTGCTCGCCGGCGGATATCTGGCATCGATGACCTGATAGGGAAAGCCGAGGTGACAGTCCGGCAATGCCACCTCAACTCGTTATTTCAGACGGGACCGCGCCGCGCCGGCGCTGGCTCAATTCACCTGCGCGCCCGAGTTCTTCACGATCGGCGTCCACTTCTCCACTTCGCTCGCGACGAAGGCCTTGAAGGCCTCGGGCGTCGAGCCCTGGATGATGAAGCCCTGCGCGGCAAAGTAGTCCTTGATGTCGGGCGACTGCATGGCCTTGTTCACTTCCGCGCTCAGCTTCTCGACCACCTCGGGCGGCGTGCCGGCCGGCGCGAACAAGCCTTGCCAGGACAGCGCCTCGAAACCCTTCAGTCCGGTTTCATCCAGCGTCGGCACATCAGGCAGCAGCGGGTGCCTCGTTTTCGAGGTCACGGCCAGCGCGCGAATTTTTCCGGCCTGGATCTGCGGCATCAGCACCAGGACGTCGCCGAACGTGACCTGGATCTGACCGCCCATGAGGTCGGTGAGCATGGCGGCGCTGCCGCGGTAGGGAACGTGCACCATCGAGACACCAGTCACCTGCTTGTACATCTCGCCGGTGAGATGCATCGACGTGCCGTTGCCGGCCGAGCCGAAACTCAGCGCATCCGGTTTCGACTTCGCCAAAGCGAGAAACTCGGCCGCATTGTTCGCCTTCACCTCGGGGTTGACGGCCAGCACCAGCGGCGCACTCACCATCATCGTCAGCGGCGCGAAGTCCTTGATCACGTCGTAGGGCAATTTGGGGTACAGCGACTGCGCGATGGCGTTGCTGCCGGTGACGCCCGCCAGCAGGGTGTAGCCGTCGGGTGCGGATTTGGCGACGAAGTCGGCGCCTATGGCACCGCCGGCGCCGGGGCGATTGTCGACCACGACCGGCTGGCCCCAGGCGGCGGCGAGCTTGTCTCCCAGACGCCGCGCCAGCACGTCGGTGCTGCCGCCGGGCGCGAACGGCACGACGATGTGGATCGCCTTGTTCGGGTAGGTTGCCTGCGCGTGACCCGGCGCAGGCAGCAGCATCGCGAGGCTGGCGAGCGCCAGCGTCGCACGGCGCGAAATCGGGAAACGGATCATGGGCAACTCCTTGCGGGTGGGATGGCGGAGTCGGCGGGAGCGAGATGCCCCCAGCCGCCTCCGCCGGCGGTTTCGATGATCAGCAGATCGCCGGCGGACCACGCGATGCGGGCGCGCGCAGGCAGGAGCTCGATCGCCCCGTCCACACGCAAGACCCGGGCCACCGAATTTGCACCGGCCTCGCCACCCTGGGCGCCCCGCGCACGGCCGACGTGGCGCTCGCCGCGATAGGCGATCCAGCCTTGCCCTTCGAGCAAGCGATAGGCGCGTCGCACGCCGTCGCCGCCGCACTGCCGGCCGGCGCCGCCGCTGCCGCGGCGGATCTCGTAGCATTCGACACGCAACGGCGCTTCGGCCTCGATCACTTCCACGGGCGTGTTGCGCGCATTGCCGACGTCGGTGGAAACCCCGGCGCGGCCGGGCGCGTCGACGCTGGCGCCGGCGCCGCTGGCAATGATCTCGGTGAACATCCAGCGCCGCCCGTCCGTCCGCGTGCCGCTGAGCGCGAGCACGGTGGCAACGCCGGCATGCGGCGCCACGCCGGTCCCGCTGGCCGCCTGCGACCAGGCACCCAGAATGGCGTTGCACGCAAGCTTCACGGTTGCGGTGCGCGCATTGACCGCCGCCGGCAGCGCCGGATTGACCAGGCTGCCGGCCGGCAGCTTCAGCGTGAGCGGGGCGAGGCAACCGGCATTGTTCGGTGCTTCCGGCGCCAGCGTGCGCATGAAAAACAGGGCCGCCGACAGCATCGCCGCCGGCGAGGCGTTGAGCGGTCCCCGCACCTGCGGCGCGGTTCCATCGAAGTCGATCACCAGCGCATCACCCTGCTTGCGCAAGCTCACCGCGATGGCGACAGGCGCGGTGTCCACGCCGTCGCCGTCGAGTTGATCGCGCCAGCTCCATTCGCCGTCGGGTGCGGCACTCAGGGCCGCGCGGGTCATGCGTTCGGTCTGCGCGATCAGGGCATCGCACACCTCGGGGAAACGGGGGCCGGTGTGACGCGCGATCTGTTTCAACTCGCGCGCGCCTTGCGTCAGCGCCGTCCACTGCGCGTGCAGATCGCCGCGCAAATTGTCGGGCGTGCGCGAATTGGCGGCCAGGATGGCGTCGATGTCTGGCAGAATACCCTCGGCGCTACGCCACCGTACCGGCGGCAGGCGCAGGCCCTCCTGATACACGTCGGTCGCATCCGGCGGGATCGAGCCGGCGGCCATGCCGCCGACATCCTGATGGTGCAGATTGGCCGCCGCCAACGCGATCACGTGGCCGTCGTGGAAAATCGGGTGGACCAAAGCGAGATCCGGCAAATGCGTGCCGCCGGACCAGGGGTCGTTAAGCAGATAGGCGTCGCCCTCCGACATGGTGTGAAGCGGAAAGCGCGCGAGCACGCCTGAAACGGCCGGGATCAGCGATCCCAGCAACAGCGGCAGCGAGCGCGCCTGAGCCAGCAACCGTCCGTCCGGCAGGAACAGCGCCGCGGCACAGTCGCCGCTCTCGCGGGCGATGGACGACACGGCGGCGCGCATCATGCCGTCCTGCATGCGGTCGGCCGTGCCCTGTAGCGCCAAGCGCAGCGGCTCCATCCGGAGCGCGATGGCCTGATCGGGTGCAAGGTCGCCCGCGCGCGACATCAAGCCCTCGCCTCCAGCGTCAGCGTCTGATCCGGCGTGATCCGCCACGACCAGCCCGCCGGCACAAAGGCGGTGGTCATCGGCGTGAACAGTGAATACGGCCCCTCGCCTTGCGGCGGCAGCGAACCCCACGGGCTTCCGCTCGCGGCAAGGCGGACGTCGCCCTCGTCCGGACTGCAGAGCATGCCCAGCGCCGCCATCACGCCTGCGTGCGGCATCACCAGCACGCGGCGCATGCCAGCGAGTTCGGCGATCTCGGCCGCATGCTGCGCACCACCGCCGCCGATGGCGACGAGCACCGCGTCCGCCGGATCGAGGTTGCGCTGGAAGGCATGAGTCTTGAGCGCCTCCGCCATGCCGGCGGCAGCCGCGCTCACGACGGCCTCGGCTGTGCGAGCCACCGACAGACTGAGCGCAGCGGCGACATCGCCGAGCGCGGCTTGCGCGGCGGCACGGTCCAGCGCCATCCCGCCGGCCAATCGGGCCGGCAGTCGGTCCAGCACGCACAGCGCATCGCTCAGCGTCGGCAAGTCACCGCCCAGACCAAAGGCGGCGGGCCCGGGCCAGGCGCCTTGCGAGCGCGGACCGAGGCGCAGCGCGCCGCCCGGCAGCACCGACACGACGCTGCCGCCGCCGATGCCGATGGACGTGATGTCCGCGCAGCGCTGGCGGACCGGCAGGCCGCCGCATTCCAGCGCATCGGTAAAGGTCGGCCTGCCGTCGAGGAGGATGCTGATGTCGGCGCTGGTGCCGCCGATATCCAGAACGATCGCAGGACCGGAGGTTCCGAGGCAGGCCGCCACGCCCTGCAGCGCCGCGCAGGGACCGGACATGGCAAGGCCGATCGGCTGCTCGGCGAGATCGCGCCAAGGGGCAGTGCCGCCGGCCGATCGCATCAGGCGCAGCGCCGGCAGACCGCGCACTTTCAGCGCCTCAGCCAACGCGTGCAGATAATCCGCGGCCAACGGCTTGGCATAGGCGTCCAGCGCCGTGGTCAGCCAGCGTTCGAACTCCCGCGGCTGCGGGTCGACGTCGCTGGACAGGGAGACGTACAGACCCGGGAGGCGCGCCCGCAACGCAGCGCATAGCGCGCGCTCATGCGCCGGATTGCGGTGCGAGAACAACAAGCCGATCGCCAGCGTGCGCACGCTGGCCGCGCGCACCCCATCCGCAATGGCGTCCACGGCCGCGAGATCAAGCGGCTCGACCTCGCGCCCTTCGGCATCGATCCGCCCGCCGATCTCGAAACGCAACGGCTCCGGAAACAGCTTGGCTTCCGGCAAGGCCGGCGCGATCACCGGCTGATACAGCTCCTTGCGGTTCTGGCGCGCCAGGACCGGCACGTCGCGCATGCCGCGCGTCAGCACGAGGGCCACCGGCGGCTCGTTCAACTCCAGCAGCAGATTGGTGATCACGGTGGAGCCGTGCACCACGCGGTCGATGTCGCCGGGCCCGATGCCGGGCTGCGCACACAATTGATCGAGCGCCTCGACGACCGGCTCCGCCAGCCTCCGTCCGGCGCGCGGATGTTTGAGCGCCGTGATGTGCCCGTCGCTGCGCAAGGCCACCGCATCGATGAAGGTGCCACCCATGTCCAAGGCGAGCGACCAGGACGCGTTCAACGGAATCGCTCCGGCGAAAACGGCGTCAAATCCACCTGCGTCGGGCGTCCGGCCACCAGGTGCGCGATCTCGCGGCCGGTCGCCGCACCCATGCACATGCCCATGTGGCCGTGGCCGAAGGCGAGCCAGGCGTTGTCGGCCGCGCGGACCGGACCGACCACGGGAAGGCTGTCCGGATGACAGGGACGATGGCCCATCCAGCGCGTGACGGACGATGTATCGAGGTGCGGGAACAGTTGCTGTCCCTGGCGCAGCAGAGCGTCGGCGCGCGCCATGTTCGGCGGCGCTTTCAGGCCGGCGAATTCAACCGTGCCGGCGAGCCGAAGGCCCATGGCCATCGGGTTGACCATCAGATTGTGCTCCACCGCCATCACGGTGTGGCGCAGGGCCAGGTTCGAGCTCTGCACGGTGACGTGGTAACCGCGCTGGGTCTCCAGCATCACCGGGCTGCCTAGCATTGCTGCCAACGGCCCCGACCAGGCCCCGGCCGCGACCACCACGCCGTCCGCCGCCAGCGGCTCGCCGCGCTCCAATTTCACCGCCGTGACGCGCCGGCCCTGACGCTCGAACCCGCGGACGCGGTCGCCGACGTGACGCGCTCCGTCGGCAATGCAGCGATTGTAGATCGCCTTGACGAGGGCGGACGGGTCGGACGTCGAACCGTTGTCGGGCGCCAGAATGCCGAAGCGAAAACGCCCCTTCAGGTCCGGCTCGAGGCTTTCCAGCTCGTCCTGCTCCACGTCCAGCATCCGCACGCCGAGCGATCGCCGAAGGTTCATGCCCCAGGCCCACTGGGCCGCCGTCTCGCGCGAGGAAAAGACATACAGGCAGCCGCTCCGCCGCACCAACTCGCGCGCATCGGCATGGGCGAGCAGCGGATCGTAGCAATCGAAGATCGGCGCCAGCAGCGAACGCAGCGCGGTGGCGATACGCGTCACCTCTTCGCGCGACGAATGACGCAGCATGCGCAGCAGCCAAGGCGCCACCAGCGGCGCATACGGCCAGCGCACCGTCAACGGCCCCAACGGGTCGAGCAGCCAGCGCGGGACCTTCTTCCACATGCCCGGCATGCCCACCGGCAGGCAGGCGCTGGGCGACAGCGAGCCGGCATTGCCGAACGAGCAGGCTTCGCCCGCGTCCAGCGGATCGACGAACGTCACCGCATGGCCGTCGCGCTGCAGCCAGGCCGCGGTGCACGCGCCGACGATTCCGGTTCCTATGACCACAATGTGCATGGGAGGAATTGTGAAAAATAATTCCCCCATCACACAAGCCAATTCTTTTCATACGATCATCAGGTTTTCTGATAATCGGTCCATTCGCGCGAGGATCTATGATGCGGCCCCCGTTCTCTCCACTCTCAGCCTGCGTCAGATGCGCGCCTTTGCCGCGGTCGCTCGCGCGGGCAGCTTCACCGCGGCGGCGCGGCAGATCAACCTGACGCAGTCGGCCGTCAGCATGCTGGTTCAGCAGCTTGAGGAAACCCTCGGGCTGAAGCTGTTCGACCGCGGCGCGGCCGTGTTGTTGACGGCGGCCGGCGAGCAATTGCTGCCGCTGGCGCGCCGCATCCTGGACGATTTGCAACAGATCGCGGAGGGCGCTTCGGACCTTCGCTCGCTTCGCACTGGCCTGCTCCGTGTGGTCGCGCCGCAGATGCTGGCCTGCACCTGGGTCGCGGCGGTGCTGGGCGAATTCGAGCGGGCCCATCCGGATGTCGGCCTGCGCGTCACCGACGCGATGGCGGACGAGGTGGTGAGCATCGTGCGCCGGGGCGAGGCGGAACTGGGCGTCGGCCCCGAGCGCGCCACCGGCGAGGATGTCACCAGCACGTTCCTGATGGATGTGCCGATCCGCGTGGTCTGCTCGGCGAAGCACCCGCTGGCGCAGCAACGCGCCGTGTCGTGGAAGAAACTGCGCGACGAGCGCTGGGTGATCTATTCCAGCGAGTTCAACCGGCACCTTGAGAGCCTGCTGCATGCGCATGACAGCTCGCTGTCCATGCAGACCGCCGTCGAGGTCAAATATCTGACCACCGCTCTGGCGCTGGTGGGCGTCGGGACCGGCCTTGCCGCCGTTCCCGACTACGGACGGCTGTTCGCGCCGAATTTCGACGTGCGTTTCATCAAGCTGCGCGCGCCGGACATCCGCCGCCGCTACTATATCTATCAACGGCGGGGACTCGTGCTCTCGCCGCCCGCGGAGGCATTCGTCAAGCTGCTGCGCAGCGCGGCCCGCAGCGAGGCATGAAACGACGACGCGCCAATTGCGTTGGACCAAAAGGCTGACTAGGACGTTTGGATGAGCATCGAATCGCCTCCGAGTTGGCCGGTCGTGGACCCACCGCCTTTTGTTCCCGCGCCTCGTCGCCGATGGCCGTTTGCGCTCTTCGTGGCCGTCGTCCTTGCACTCGCAGGCGCAGGGGCGGCTTATGCCTGGCTGAACCCGGGATTGTTCATGCAGCCCGCGGGGCGCGACGCCGCGGAAGCTGACGCCGGCGCCAATGACAGCGCGGTCATGACCGACCTGCTCGCCGCGCAACAGAAGACGGCCGACGACCTGGCGGCGATCGACAGGACCATCGCCAGCCAACAGGAGCAGCTCAAGGCGATCGTCAGTCAACTTGCCGAGCTCAGTTCGAAAATCGAAGCCCTGAAGAGCCCGGCCCCGCAGGCACCGGTCGCACCGTCTGCTTTTCCTGAGCCCACTGTCGCGAGGCCGTCGGCTTCAGTGCCTCCCGTCGCGCCAGCTCCGGCAGCGCGCGTCGTCCCGAAGCAAAAGAAGCCACCGCGCGCAACGACCCCGACGGGTCCGATATCGGTCGGAGGAGCGCCGCTGAACGTGGCGCCCGACGCGACTGTGCGCTGAGCCGGGGCATCTACGCGATCAGCTGCCGCGCCGCAGCCGAAATCATCACCAGGCCGCCGGTGATCACGGCGACGTCGAGGATCGCGGTGTGAATGTGCACCGGCATCCGCTCGACAAAGGCCTTGGCGAGGAACGCGCCGGGAATCGCGATGCCGCCGATCAAGAGCGCAAAGGCCAGCACCTGCGCCGTCACCGCGCCGGCGAGGCCGAACACCGAGATCTTGATGAGGCCGGTGCCGAGCGAGATCATCGCGTCGGTCGCGATCACGGCGGCGCCCTCGAGGCCCGCGGCCATCAGCAGCGACAGCAGGATCACGCCCGAGCCCGAGGTGCCGCCGACCAGCACGCCGTAGCCGACCGAGCCTGCCGCAAGGCCCGCGTCGCCGATCCGCACCCTTCGGCGGCGAAGCACGCGGCGCAGCGGCACGCTCAGGATCAGCATCGAGCCGATCACGAGCGCGGCGCCGGCATTTGTGAGGCGCGTGTAGCCGTAGGCACCGAGCGCAGTCGTCAGCGCGGCGCAGGCGAGCACGATAGCTGCGCGGCGGCGATCGGCATGACGCAGATAAGCGAGCGCACGGCTGGAATTGGTGAAAATCGCGGAGATCGCGATGATCGGCACCACGGGCTCGGCGCCGACCAGCGGCACCAGCACCAGCGGCATCAGCGCGCCGGTGCCGTAGCCGGCGAGACCACCGATGATCGAAGCAAACAACGCCATCAACGCGACCAGCAGGAGCTGGAAAATCGAGATGTCGGCGAAGCCTGAGACGATGGTCAATGTTTCTGGTCGCGGCTGATGCGTGCCGCAGCTTGATCTGCGATGGAAGCGAGCGCCGCTTCCTCTAGTGGAAAATCCGCCGCAAGCCAAGCGTCCTCGGCGAGCGTCAACACATGTCCGAGCGCAGGCCCTTCCGCCATGCCGCGCGCGATGAAGTCGGCGGCGCGAAGCGGAAATTTCGGCGCGGTCCAGCGCTGCGGCAACTCGGCGAGCGCGCGCCAGTACGACGAATCCACGTCGCCGCCGGCGCGCGCCCAGGCGAGCAACACGCGATCGTGATAGCGCTCGGCGCCGAGCCGGTAGAGCAGCCGCCGCGCGCCGGCCTCGTCCTTGGTGACGAAGCGCCACCAGCGATGCCCCATCGAATCCAGCGCCTTGGCTTCGACATTGGACAGCCGCAGGCGCGTCGCGACGCGCTTGGCATCTTCGGTCACGGCGACCGTCAGGGCTGCGAGGCGCCGCGTGGGACTCGGCGGCAGGCCGAGCTCGCGCTCGATCGCGATCATGGTCGCGAGCGGCCCGGTATAGGCGACGCCGCCGATCAGCGCCTGCAGCAATCCGCCCTCGGCCATGGCCCGCGCCGCGTCAGATGCGCCGCCGGCCACCAGCAGCTTCAGCATCTCCATGCGCACGCGTTCGGCCGACAGGCTGGCAAGCCCCGCACGTCCCCGGATGCAGGCCAGATATCCGTCGCGATCGGGCTCGCCGGCACCGAAGGCGGCGTGGATGCGAAAGAAGCGCAGGATCCGCAGGAAATCCTCGGCTATGCGCTTGTCGGGATCGCCGATGAAGCGCACGCGGCGCGCCGCGGCATCGGCGATGCCGCCGACATAGTCGTAGACGACACCTGACGCGTCGACCGACAGGCCGTTCATGGTGAAGTCGCGCCGCTCGGCATCCCTCACCCAGTCGCGGCCGAACGCGACCTTGGCCTTGCGGCCGAAGGTTTCGGTGTCCTCGCGCAGCGTCGTGACTTCGTAGGGCTGGCCGTCGATGACCAGCGTGATGGTGCCGTGGTCGATGCCGGTCGGCACGCTCTTGATGCCGGCAGCCTTGGCGCGCCGCACCACTTCGTCCGGCAACGCTGTCGTTGCGATGTCGATATCGCCGGGCGTCAGGCCGAGCAGCGCGTTGCGCACGGCGCCGCCGACCACCCGCCCCTCCTCGCCATTGGCGTTGAGCAGCTCCAGCACGCGCGCGGTCCCGCCTGCGGTCAGCCAGGGCGCGTCGGCGAGTAAAGGCTTCGCGCTCACCATGCCGCCCCTATTTTTCCACGCCCGGCACGAGCTTGCCGTTCTCGACATGGGCTGGAACGTAGGTCGAATCCGGCGCGGCGCCGGAGAAATGCGCAAAGCCTATCAGCCCCGCGATGACCAGCACGAGCGCGACCAGGACAAGGCGCGCGACGACCGTGACCGGCCATGACGATTGCACGAACAGGCCGGATCGGGTGGCTGCCAGGAACAACGCATAGACGGCAAACGGGACGAGGAAAATTCCGATCTCGGTCAGAACCGGCCGGATCATGATGAATAGATCCGCTCATAGAGCACACGCAGCATTCCGGCCGTCGCACCCCAGATGTAGCGTTCCGCGAACGGCATCGCGTAATAGGACCGCTCCATGCCGCGGAATTCCTTGCTGTGCACCTGGTGGTTGGCCGGGTTCATCAGGAAGGATAGCGGCACCTCGAAGGCGTCATCAACTTCGGAATGGTTGATGGTGAGCTCGAAGCCGGGACGCACCCTGGCCACCGTCGGCAGGATGCGGAAGCCGAACGCGGTGCCGTAGAGATCGAGATAGCCGAGCGGCTCGACGAAGTCTCTGGACAGCCCGACCTCCTCCTCGGCCTCGCGCAGCGCCGCATCGAGCGGCGAGGTGTCGGTCGCGTCGATCTTGCCGCCGGGAAAGGCGATCTGGCCGGCATGGTCGTTGAGATGCGCCGAACGCTGCGTCAGCAGAATGGTCGGCTCGGGATGATCGACCACCGCGATCAGCACCGCCGCCGGCCGCACCGGCTGCTCGCGCGCGACGATCGCGAGCATCTTGTCGGTGCCCGGATCTCCCGAGGCCGGAACGATGTTCGGATCGTACAGTCCGAGTGGAACGTCGAAGCCGAGCTTCGCCCTGGAGCGGGCGAAGAAATCCGCAGCGCCAAGCACGACAGGCTCGTGACCAGGCTCGCGATCAGGCTCGCTCCTGGAGATAGGCTTGTTCAAAGCGCGGCCCTCACCTGTTCCGCGTCGGCCATGGCGAAGAACTCGCCGGCCGACTCGACGCCGAACATCGGCTGGCCATCGACCATCCGCTCCTCGCCCATGTCAACCAGATCGTAATAGAGCGCGCGGGTGACCTTGGCCCAGAGATCGGCACGGACATGCAGATAGGGTGTCAGCCCGCCGTCTTTGGCCTGCTCGAAGCGCAGCCGGTGCGCGGCATCGCAGGTGACCCAGTCGTCGACATTGGTGCGGAAACTCAACACGCGATGGCTGCCCTCGCCGTCCTTCTGCATCTCGACCGCCATGAACGGCGCGTCGTCGACGCGAATGCCGACCTTCTCCACGGGCGTGACGAGGAAATACTTGTCGCCTTCGCGCTTCAGGACGGTCGAGAACAGGCGCACCAGCGCAGGACGGCCGATTGGCGTCCCCAAGTAGAACCAAGTACCATCAGGAGCGATTCGCATGTCCAGATCGCCGCAAAACGGCGGATTCCACAGATGCACCGGAGGCAGGCCCTTTTTGGCGCCCTCGGCACTGGCAGCACTTTTGGCGGCGGCAGTCAGCCCCTCAAGTCCACGATCGGCGCTCTGCCCTTGGTTCGCCATGGTTTGCCCTGACTTTGTCTCTGGCACGATTGGTGCAAGTCTGATTTGTACGTTGACGTTGTGCTCGGGTGAAGAGTTCCACCCCCGGATTCATCCGGTGTGGAGGTCGCCACTTCGTGATGCCCTACATATGCCTAAGCCGATAAGGTGGGGATAGGTTAATTCAACGAATACATGGCCTTCCTGCAAGTCTAGCATAAGGCCCATGTGAATGACGACGCAGGATAGCGCGGCAGGCTGAAGGAGCTGACGGATGGCGGAGAGTGTCGAGAAGCTCGAAGACGGCATCGTCCGTTCGGCCGAGCAGGTGTCGGCCCAGGTGCGCGCAGCGAAAGACGCGATCGCGTCGGTGATCTTCGGTCAGGATCGCGTGATCGAGAATACGCTGGTCACCATCCTCTCCGGTGGCCATGCGCTGTTGATCGGCGTGCCGGGTCTTGCCAAGACCAAGCTGGTCGAGACGCTCGGCGTCACGCTCGGCCTCGACGCCAAGCGCATCCAGTTCACGCCCGATCTGATGCCGTCGGACATTCTCGGCGCCGAAGTGCTGGACGAGAGCACCGCGGGCAAGCGCGCCTTCCGCTTCATCTCCGGCCCCGTGTTCGCGCAACTCCTGATGGCCGACGAGATCAACCGCGCCAGCCCGCGCACGCAATCGGCGCTGCTGCAGGCGATGCAGGAGCAGCACATCACCGTTGCGGGCGCGCGCCATGACCTGCCGAAGCCGTTCCACGTGCTCGCCACGCAAAACCCGCTGGAGCAGGAAGGCACCTATCCGCTGCCCGAAGCACAGCTCGACCGCTTCCTGATGGAGATCGACGTCGACTATCCCGATCGTGACGCCGAGCGCCGCATCCTGTTCGAGACCACCGGCGCGGACGAAACGCTGGCCAAGGGGTCAATGACGGCGGACGCGCTGATCACCGCGCAGCGACTGGTGCGGCGGCTGCCGGTCGGCGATTCCGTGGTCGAGGCGATCCTGTCGCTGGTCCGCTCGGCCCGTCCGGGCGAAGAGAGCGGCGAAACCGGCAGGTTCATCGCCTGGGGCCCCGGCCCGCGCGCCAGCCAATCCCTGATGCTTGCCGTGCGCGCACGCGCGCTGATCGATGGCCGCCTCGCGCCGTCGATCGACGACGTGCTCGATCTCGCCGAGCCCGTGCTGAAGCACCGCATGGCGCTGACGTTCCAGGCGCGCGCCGAAGGCCGCACGATTCCGGACGTGATCAAGCAACTCAAGACGCGGATCGGTTGATGGCCGCAGAGACCGGGCACGCAGCAAAGGAGACAGTTGCGATCCGACGTGCCGATGGCGAAAGCCGTACGCTCGCCGCTTCGTTGCCGCGCCTGGTGCTCGAGGCCCGCCGTATCGCCGCCAACGTCATCCACGGCCTGCACGGACGGCGCAGGGCCGGCTCGGGAGAGAACTTCTGGCAATACCGCCGCTTCGTCTCCGGCGAGCCGTCGCAGAACGTCGACTGGCGGCGCTCCGCGCGTGACGATCATCTCTATGTCCGCGAGCTCGAATGGGAGGCGTCGCACACGGTCTGGATCTGGCCCGACCGCTCGCCGTCGATGGCGTTCGCTTCGAAAACCGCGCGTGAATCCAAGCTCGAACGCACCCTGATCGTCGCCTTCGCGCTGGCGGAGCTGCTGGTCGCGGGCGGCGAGCGGGTCGGCATTCCAGGGCTGATGGCGCCGACCACGAGCCGCAGCATCATCGACAAGATGGCGCAGGCGATGCTGCATGACGATGCCGACCGGTTGAGCCTGCCGCCGTCCTTCGTGCCCGCCGCGCTGGCCGAGACGATCGTGCTGTCGGACTTCTGGTCGCCGATCTCGGAGATCAGAACGACGCTCGCGGGGCTCTCCGGCTCCGGCGCGCATGGCACGCTGGTGCAAATCGTCGATCCCGCCGAGGAATCGTTCCCCTATTCCGGACGCGTCGAGTTCGTCGAGCCGGAGGGCTTCGGCGTGATCACCGCCGGCCGCGCCGAGAGCTGGGCGCAGGATTACACCGCGCGGCTCGCGCTGCACCGCGACCAGATCCGCGCCGAGACGCGCAAGCTGGACTGGTTGTTCACGACGCATGCGACCGACCGCTCCGCCGCCGAGCTGCTGCTGTTCCTGCACGCCGGCATGCAGGTGAGCAAATCCGGCGCCCGCACCACCACCATCAAGGCGGGGCCGGCCGCATGATGGGATTGCCGCTCGCCTTCACCGAACCGCTGCTCCTGCTCGGCCTCGTGAGCCTGCCGGTGCTGTGGTGGCTGCTCCGCGTGATGCCGCCGCGGCCGCGCCGCATCGAATTTCCGCCGACGCGCCTGCTGTTCGACATCGCGCCAAGGGAAGAGACGCCTTCGCGTACGCCGTGGTGGCTGACCGCGCTGCGCCTGCTGGCCGCGGCGCTCGTGATCTTTGCCGCCGCCGGCCCGATCTGGAATCCGCCAACAGGCGCCGCGGGCAGCAAGGCGCCGCTGATGATCATGCTCGACGACGGCTGGAGCGCGGCATCGCACTGGGACGTCAGAATCAGGGCCGCCGACGAACTGATCGCCAGCGCCGACACCGACCGCCGCGCGATCGCGCTGGTGCCGCTGTCCGAGCCGAACCGCGACATCACCCTCATGCCTGCGGGCGCGGCGCGCGTGGCGCTGCGGCAGCTCGCGCCAAAGCCCTATTCGATCGATCGCGTCGACACGCTGACCGCCGTCGACCGCTTCCTGAAGGCCACCGGCGACTGCGATATCGCCTGGCTGTCGGACGGCATCGACACCGGGCGCGGCGAGGACTTCGTGCAGGCACTCGGCAAGACCGTCGGCGATCGCAGCCTGACCGTGTTCGAAGGCGGCACGTCGTCGCCGCTGGCGCTGGTCGCGGCCGAAAACGCCGCCGCCAAGATGACCGTGAAGGTGCTGCGCACCGACAGCGGCATCGCCATCGGCACCGTGCGCGCACTGGACCAGAAGGCCTCGCCGATCGGCGAAGCGCGCTATTCGTTCGGCCCGCAGGACAAGGAGACCGAAGCCGCGTTCGACCTGCCGGTCGAGCTGCGCAACGACATCACGCGGCTCGAGATCACGGGCGAGCGTTCGGCCGGCGCGGTGCAGCTGCTCGACAAGCGCTGGCGCCGCCGCGCCATCGGCATCGTCACCGGCACGAGCAGCGAGACCGCGCAGCCGCTGCTGGCTCCGACCTTCTACCTCACCCGCGCGCTGGCGCCGTTCGCCGACGTCAGGCTGGCCGACAAGGGCTCGCCGCAGCAGGGCATCACGCAATTCCTCGACCAGAAGCTGCCGATGATCATCCTCGCCGATGTCGGCACCGTCGCCCCCGAAATCCGCGAGCGTCTCAACGCCTGGATCGACCAGGGCGGCGTGCTGGTGCGGTTCGCAGGTCCCCGCCTGGCGCAGGCCGAGGACGATCTCGTTCCGGTCAAGCTGCGCAAGGGCGGCCGCACCCTCGGCGGCAGCCTGACCTGGGAGAAGCCGCAACATCTCGCTTCCTTTGCCGCCGACGGGCCCTTTGCCGGCGTCACAGTCCCCAAGGACATCACCGTGAACCGGCAGGTGCTGGCCGAGCCCGACGCCGTGCTGGCCACCAAAAGCTGGGCCTCGCTGGAAGACGGCACGCCGCTCGTCACCGGCGAGCATCGCGGCAAGGGGCTGGTCAGCCTGTTCCACGTCAGCGCCGACATGCGCTGGTCCGATCTGCCGATGTCGGGCACCTTCGTCGAAATGCTGCGGCGGATCGTCGACATGTCCGGCTATACCGCCAAGCCCGGCCCCGGGGTCGCGGGCGAGGCAACCGCCGAGACGGTGGCGCCGCTTCACATCCTCGACGGCTTTGGTGCCTTCGGCCCGCCGCCGGCCACAGCAAAGCCGCTGCCCGCGGATTACCGCGACCGCGCCACACCCGATCATCCGCCCGGCTTCTACGGTCCGGCAGAAGGACCGCTCGCCGTGAATACCCTTGCCAGCGCCGACCGCATCGCCGCGCTGAACACCGCGAGCCTGCGCGCCCGGCACGCCACCTACACCAATGCCGAACCGCGCGACCTGCGCGGCTGGCTGCTGTCGACGGCGCTCGCGCTGTTCCTGATCGACGCCATCATCGTCGCGGTGCTCGGCGGCGGCATCGCCGCGCTGCTGCGCCGGCGTGCCGCGCCCGCCATGATCGTGCTCGGGCTGCTCGCGGGCCTTGCGTCATTCTCGCCGACGCCGTCGCGCGCCGACAGCGCCTCGGACGAGTTCGCCATGAAGGCGGTGTCGCAGACCCGCCTTGCCTATGTCGTGACAGGCAATGCCGACGTCGATTCCATCGTCAAGTCCGGGCTGTCAGGCCTGACGCAATTCCTCGCGCAGCGCACCGCGCTCGAGGCCGGCGATCCCGTCGGCATCGATCCCGGCCGCGACGAGCTCGCCTTCTTCCCGCTGATCTACTGGCCGATCGTGCCGGGCGCGCCCAAGCCGCCGCAGGATGCCATCAACAAGATCGACGCCTACATGAAGCAGGGCGGCACCGTGCTGTTCGACACCCGCGACGCGATCGAAGCACCGCCCGGCGACAACGGCGCGGCGCAGACCCCGGGCATGCAGACGCTGCGCGAGATCCTGTCGTCGCTCGACGTTCCCGAGCTCGAGCCGGTGCCGCGCGAGCACGTGCTGACCAAGACCTTCTATCTGCTGCGCGACTTTCCCGGCCGCTTCAGCACCGGCCAGACCTGGGTCGAGGCGCTGCCGCGCGACGAGGACGAGGACAGCGCGCAGCGGCCCGCCCGCGGCGGCGACGGCGTTTCGCCGATCATCATCACCTCGAACGATCTTGCCGGCGCCTGGGCGGTCCGGCCGGACGGTCAGTACACGCTGCCGGTGGCCGGCGGCGACGCCCGCCAGCGCGAATTCGCCTACCGGGCCGGCGCCAACATCGTGATGTACACGCTGACCGGCAATTACAAGGCCGACCAGGTGCACGCACCGGCGCTGATCGAACGGCTGGGGCAATAGGATCGCCATGAATTACGGCATCGCGTTCACGCCGCTCGTCCCTGCGATCGTCCTGTGGCTCGCGCTCGCCGCGATCGTGGTCATTGCGATCGTGCTGCTGGTGGCGCGTGCGCGCGGCGCCGCCGTGCGCGTGGCCGCGCTGGCGCTGTTCCTGCTGGCGCTGGCCAATCCCTCCTTCACCCGCGAGGACCGCGATCCCCTCACTTCGGTCGCCGCCGTGGTCGTCGACAAGAGCCCGAGCCAGAATTTCGGCAAGCGTAACGAGGAGGCCGCGAAGGCGCAGGAGGCGCTGGTCGACGGCCTGAAGAAGATCAAGGGGCTGGAAGTCCGAATCGTCGACGCCGGCCAGGCCGACGGCGAGACCGACGGCACCAAACTGTTCGGCGCGCTGGCCTCGGCATTGGCCGACGTGCCGGTCGACCGCGTCGCCGGCGCGTTCCTGATCACCGACGGCCGCGTCCACGACATCCCGGCGAGCGCCGCCGCGCTCGGTTTCCAGGCGCCGGTGCACGCGCTGATCACCGGGCAGAAGGACGAGCGCGACCGCCGCATCGCGATCACGGCCGCGCCGCGCTTCGGCATCGTCGGGCAGAACCAGACGATTACCTACCGGCTCGACGACCAGGGCGTCACCGGCGAGCGGGCCAAGGTCACGATCCGCCGTGACGGCGAAGTCCTCAGCGAGCGCACGCTGGGAAGCGGCCAGACCGCGAGCGTCGACGTCGACATCAAGCATGCCGGGCCGAACATCGTCGAGATCGAAGCCTCTCCGCTCGAGCGGGAGCTGACGCCGGTGAACAACCGCGCCGTCGTCGCCATCGACGGCGTGCGCGACAAGCTGCGCGTGCTGCTGGTCTCGGGCGAGCCGCATTCGGGCGAGCGCACCTGGCGTAACCTGCTGAAGTCCGACGCCAGCGTCGATCTCGTGCACTTCACCATTCTGCGTCCGCCGGAGAAGCAGGACGGCACGCCGATCAACGAATTGTCGCTGATCGCGTTTCCGACCCGCGAGCTGTTCCAGCAGAAGATCCACGAATTCCAGCTGATCATCTTCGACCGCTACGCCCGCCAGGGCGTGCTGCCGATCGCCTATTTCGACAACATCGCGCGCTATGTCCGGGCGGGCGGCGCGGTGCTGGTCTCGGCCGGCCCCGACTATGCTTCCAATACCAGCATCTGGCGCACGCCGCTGGATTCGGTGCTGCCGGCCGAACCTGTCGGCGTGACCGAAAAGCCGTTCTATGCGCATCTGTCCGACGTCGGCAAACGCCATCCGGTCACGCGCGGCCTCGAAGGCTCCGCCTCCGAGCCGCCGCGCTGGAGCAGGTTCTTCCGCACCGTCGACACCCGCAATGCCGTCAACCCGCCGGTGATGACGGGCGCTGACGGCAAGCCGCTGCTGTTCCTGTCGCGCTTCGGTGAGGGCCGCGTCGCGCTGCTGCTGTCCGACCACATCTGGCTGTGGGCGCGCGGCTATGAGGGCGGCGGCCCGCATCTCGATCTGCTCAGGCGGATGTCGCACTGGCTGATGAAGCAGCCGGATCTCGACGAAGAGGCGCTGCGCCTGCAGGTGCAGGGCAAGGACCTCGTGGTGGTGCGCCAGACCATGGCGGACAGCGTCCAGCCGGTGAGCGTGACCTCGCCCTCGGGCGTGGCGCACGATCTGACGCTGAGCGCCGGCGATCCCGGCGAGTGGCGCGCCAGCCTTCCCGCGAACGAGCTCGGCCTGTGGCAGGCCACCGACGGCACGCTGAAGGCGCTGATCAATGTCGGCCCGACCAATCCGAAGGAGTTTTCGGAGGTCACCTCCACGATCGACACCTTGAAGCCGCTGACGCAGGCGACCGGCGGCAACGCCGTGCGCGTCGTCGACGGCGCCAGCGTCGAGCTGCCGCGCATCGTGCCGGTACGCTCGGCCGGCATGTTCGCCGGCGACGGCTGGATGGGGGTGCGGATGCGCGACGCCAGCGTCGTCAAGGGCGTCGGCGTGCTGCCGATCTTTGCCGGCCTGATCGGCCTGCTGCTGCTGCTCGGCGCCTTCGCGGCGACGTGGGTGCGCGAGGGGCGCTGATCATCCAGTTGCAGGAACGACACATTGCCTGGCTAGCCTGCGCGCAAGGGCTCGGTGCAGGTTGACATCAGCTCTTCGATCGGGCGATGTTACAATATAACATCGTGAAAGCCCGAGGGGATCGGTGCCTCGCGATGCGGGGTGGCGTTTCCAGATGAAGTGGTTCCGGTCGAATATCAGGCACGGCGCCCGGCTCGCGTTGTTCGCGATGCTGGTGCAGCTCGCGCTGACGTTCGGCCACAGCCATTGGTTCGCCCAGGCAACGACGCTCGCGCAGCCCTCGCACCAGCAGACTGACAGCACCAAAGGCATCGCCGCAATCGACCGCGCGACGGTCGAGAAGCAATCACCCGCGGGACCCGACCGCGAGCAGCCGGGCGACGACAATTGCGCGATCTGCGCCGTCGTCGCGATGGCGGGCACCATCGTCTCCGCAACGCCGCCCCTGCTGCTGCTGCCGCAGGCGATCGAACTGCTCTATCTCACCACTGACGCCGAATTCGTCCATCTGAAATCGGCCGCCGCGGCGTTCCAGCCGCGCGCTCCTCCCGCGTCCTGATCTCCAACGCTTGATCATGCCTTGGCTCGCCGCACGTCGGTGAATGCCGGGGACCGTTGAAGTCGAATTCCGTCGCACCGCGACGGCAGGCCGCCTCCGATCAGCAACAACCACATCTGCGGACGGCGCCTGAGTGGAATCAGGACCATGTCATTTCAATTGCGACGCGCGCAGCGTCTGGGTGGAGCGAGCCTGCTCCTGCTCGGCGCAGCCGCCACTCCGGCACTGGCTCAGGACAAGCCCGCGGCCACCGAGCTTCCCGCCGTCACCGTGACGGCGCCCAGCCCCATCGTGCGGCGGGCTATCGTACCCTCGCGCACGGCGAGCCGCGCCACGCGTCCTGCGCCGGCGCGGAGCCGCGAGCGCACCGCCGAAGCCGCGCCGGCAGCGCCGGCCCCCGCCGCGCCGCAGCCGGGCGTGCTGCCTGTCGTGACCAGCCAGTTCGCCACCGTCACGGTGATACCGAACGAGGAGATCCGCCGTCAGGGCGGCGGGCAGCTCGGCGATCTCCTGTTCTCCAAGCCCGGCATCACCGGCTCGGGCTTTGCGCCCGGCGCCTCCAGCCGGCCGATCATCCGGGGTCTCGACGTCAACCGTGTCGGTATCGTCGAAAACGGCACCAACGCGGGCGGTGCGTCCGACCTCGGCGAGGATCACTTCGTCCCGATCGATCCGCTCGCCACCAACCAGATCGAAGTTGTGCGCGGCCCGGCGGCACTGCGTTACGGCTCGACCTCGATCGGCGGCGTCGTCAGCGCCACCAACAACCGCATTCCCGATGCGCTGCCTGCTTGCGCGCCGTCTTTCCAGGCTTACGGCCTGCCGGCCAAGGCGCCGCTCGCAGCGGCCGCGACGTCGCCCTGCGTGACGGCCGAGACGCGCACCGCGTTCTCTTCGGTCGATCGCGGCGTCGAGAGCGGCGTGCTGCTCGACACCGGCGGCGGCAATTTTGCCTTCCATGCCGACGTCTATGGCCGCACCACCTCGGACTATTCTATTCCGAGCTATCCCTACCTGAATGATCAGTCGCGAGCCGTGAACGGCCGCCAGCCGAACTCGGCGACACGCTCGGACGGCGCCTCGATCGGCGGCTCCTACTTCTTCCAGGGCGGCTATATCGGCGCGTCGATCACGCAGAACGACGCGCTCTACCATATTCCCGGCATCGACGGTGCCGACCACAACACGCGGATCGACGGCCACCAGACCAAGATCAACGTCAAGGGCGAGTATCATCCCGACGCCGCCGCGATCGACGCTGTCCGCTTCTGGGCCGGCGCGACCGACTACCGGCACAACGAGACCGGGCTTGCCGATCCCACTGACCCCACCAGCGACGGCGTGCGGCAGACCTTCACCAACAAGGAGCAGGAGATCCGCACCGAGGTGCAGCTGATGCCGTTCAACGCGCACTTCGCCGAGGTGACGACGGCGCTGGGCTTCCAGGTCGGCCATCAGGAGCTGAGCGCGCCGAGCCCGGACAATCCCGGCACGCTGTTCAATGGGCTGTGGGACCCCAACAACAGCACGCGCGTTGCTGCTTACGCCTTCAACGAGTTCAAGTTCACCGAACAGACAAAGGCGCAGATCGCCGGCCGCATCGAGCATGTCGAGCTGCACGGCACCACGCCGGACTTCCCGACGGACTATCTGCCCGACGGCACGCCGCAGGCAGGCATCGCGCGCAGTCCGTCGTTCACGCCGAAGAGCGGCAGCATCGGCTTGTTGCAGGACTTGCCGGGCGGCATGGTCGGCAGCATCACCGCGCAATATGTCGAGCGCGCGCCGAAGGCGGCCGAGCTGTTTTCCCGCGGCGGCCACGATGCGACCGCGACATTCGACATCGGCAATCCCAACCTCACCATCGAGACCGCCAAGTCGGTCGAGCTCGGCGTGCGCAGGGCGACGGGGCCGTTCCGGTTCGAGGCGACCGTCTACTACACGCATTTCGACAACTTCATCTATCGCCGGCTCACCGGCGTGATGTGCGATGACGACTTCGCTTCGTGCGGTACGCCGGGCGCCGAACTGAACCAGGCGGTCTATTCGCAACGCAACGCCAACTTCCGCGGCGGCGAATTCCAGTCGCAACTCGATGTCGGTGCGTTCCAGGGCGGCATCTGGGGCATCGAGAACCAGCTCGACATGGTCCGCGCCACCTTCGCCGACGGCACCAACGTGCCGCGCATTCCGCCGCTGCGGATGGGCGGCGGCGTGTTCTGGCGCGACGACAACTGGCTGATGCGCGTCAACCTGTTGCACGCCTTCGCCCAGAACAATGTCGCCGTGATCGCGGAGACGCCGACACCGGGCTACAATTTGTTGAAGGCCGAGGTCAGCTACAAGACAAAACTCGACCGCAACTGGTTCGGCGCGCGCGAGATGACGGCAGGCATCGTCGGCAACAACCTGCTCAACGAAAACATCCGCAACTCGGTGTCCTACACCAAGGACGAAGTCCTGATGCCCGGCATCGGCGTGCGGGCGTTCGCCAACTTCAAGTTCTAATAGCTTGCTCGAGCCGGGGCCAAAGGGCCCCGGCTCACCGCCCGTTGCCTCATCGGCAACAATCAGGTGCCAAGAATGATCTTGTGAGATCCGGCCCGCCTCTTCACTCTCGCCGGTGGTGTGAGCACGATGTTGCGTTGCTCGCGATGCAGACCTCGAATGGCGAGTGGGCAATGACAGAGCTGGGATCGTTTCGCGCGGGATCGTATCAATTCATTCCGGGCGTGTTCCAGTATTCCGCCGGAGTGAAGCCCGACGATGGCTTCGAGATCGTCCGCGTTCGATTCCGCCGTCCACCGGCCCTCTCGGAGGGATTTTCCGCAGCGGCTGATCATTTGAAGTCGATCAATCGCGGCGTCGAGGCGTTCTGTGCCTGCGAGCTGAGGTCGCCGGCGCCTTTCACCGAGCAGGGTTTCCTCGACTTCAACAAGGAATATGTCGGCTGGCTCGACACATGGGGGCTGACGAAGGATGGCATCAATCCGGTCGCACGCACCAACGTGTGCCCCGAGGTCGATCCTCCGAAGACGGTGAGCATGTATGCCTTCTGCTATACGCGCCCGACATCGTCGAAAGACGGCGGTGGTTTTGTCGTCGCGGGCAGCGGCGAGGCTCCGGAAGGCAAGGCGAGCTACCGGGATTTCGCGATCAGGCCCGGGGACCAGTCGACCGAGGGCATGCTCGAGAAATGCCGCTTTGTGCTCGGCGAGATGGAACGGCGCATGAGTGCGCTGGGCGCCGGATGGGCAGATGCGACCGGCGCGCATGTTTACACCGCATACGAACTTCGGGCATTGATGAAGCGCGAGATCGCCCCGCGCGGGGCCGCGGCGAACGGCCTCAGCTGGCATTTCGCAAGGCCGCCCGTGCAAGGCCTCGATTACGAGATGGACGTTCGTGGCGTCTCCGCGGAGGTCGTGATCTAACGAGTTGCTCCTGAAGGTCGACGCACATGCCGCGCGAAGTCATCTACACCGATCAATTGATGCGCCCGATCGCGCATTTCTCGCATGCCTCGCGCATCGACAATCTGATCCACGTGGGAGCATCGGCGGGTGTCTTTCCGGATCTGCGCCTCGCCGGCGAGGCTCCGGGCCGGGTCGACATGGAGGCGCAGACGCGCCGCATGTTCGCCAATCTGAAGACAACGCTTGACCTGCTCGGTGGACAAATGTCGGACGTCGTTCGGCTCAAGGCCTACGTCGCCGACACCAGGGATATTCCAAAGTATCTCGATATCTACGCCGAGGAGTTCCCCGGCTTGCGGCCGGCGCACAGCGTGGTCGGCTCCTGGGATTTTCCGCTGCCGCAGGCGGCCGTGGAAATCGATACCACCGCGATCGTCGGCGGTCAGGCCCGCGCGATACCTGCGGGCGCCATGGTCGCGGGAGAGTGGCACCACGCCACGGCGCTGCCCATCGGTAGCAATGGCGGCGCCGACCGGCAGGTCGCGGCCACCTTGCAGAGCCTCAAAACGATGCTCGAGGATGCAGGCTTTGGCCTTGGCGATGTCTGCAATCTCCACGTCACCATCGCGGACATTCGCGACTACGACCTCGTCGTGGACGCATTCACGCGGTTGTTCGGCGACCGCTTCCCGACATGGACCGTGGTCGGCGCTCCGCTCGAACGGCCGGAGTATTGTATCGGCATCGAGTCGGTGGCCATCAGGGGTGGCGGACAGGTGATTTCGAGCGAACTCTCGCCGCATCTGCCCGGACGCCCCGCGTCGGCCATGCTGGCAGGCGATACGCTGTTCCTGAGCGGACAGGGCACGCCTGACGATGCCGATCTGAGCGTGGAGCAACAGGCCAGAGCGATCTGGAAGCGGCTACATGCGCTGATCGAGGCCGCAGGATTTCCAAGGGATTCCCTGCTGCGCACCAACAACGTGCTGACCGACTGGCGCGACTTCCAGGGCTTCAACCGCGGTTACGGCCCCAACGTGGCCAAACCCTATGTGCCCCGGGCGACGGTGCTCGGTGCCCTCCCCGACCGGCGCGCGCGGGTGCAGACCGAAGGGATCGCCCATCGCAGCGGAAGTCATTCGAAGATCGTGCAAGTCGCGCCGCTGGTCGAACAGACCGGTGCCTGAGCGTCAGGAAAGATCATGGAACGTTTTCGCGGAAAGGTCGTCCTCGTCACCGGCGGCACGCGCGGGATAGGCGCAGGCCTCGTCGGCGCGTTCCTGAAAGAAGGCGCAGCGGTCGGCTTTTCCGGCACGAGCAAGGCCGGTGTTGCCGAAGCGCGGTCGAAATTCGGTGCTCCGGAGGCGACACATGGGATCGTCGCCGATCTCGTGCATCCGGATGCGGGCGCGGAGCTCGTGCAGGCGGTACTCGATCGGTTCGGCAGGATCGACATCATCATCAACAACGCGGGCGTCGGCAGCATCCTGAACGAGTGGGAGATCACGCCCGCGGAATGGGATCGCGTTCACGCCGTCAATTTGCGCGCCACGTTCTTCGTGGCACAGCACGCCGCGCGGTCGATGCGCGACAACGGCGGCGGAAGCATCATCAACGTGTCGTCGATTGCCGGACAACATGGAGGAGTCGCAGGCAGCCCGGCCTACGCCTCGTCCAAGGCCGCCGTGATCGGCCTGACCAAGTCGCTGGCGCGGCGGTTCGCGCCCCATGGCATTCGCGTCAATTGCATCGCGCCCGCCGACATCGAAACCGACATGACCGCCAGCTGGCCGCCCGCGTTGCGCGACAGGCTGAATGCCATGACACCGCTCGGCCGGTTCGGAACGACAGACGAGGTCAACGGCGCGGCGCTGTTCCTGGCCTCAAGCGAAGCAAGCTTCATCACCGGACAGACGCTGGCGATCAACGGCGGCGCCTACATGTAATTAGTGCGGTCGATCCGACGCCGAAGCACGATCGGCTTCCACCTTCAGCATGTCAACGAACGCACTGACCGCCAGAGGCAGCCTCCTGCCGGCCATGACGCAGACGTCGTGCGAGGCGCGCTGGAAGGAGTCCTCGACGATCGGAATGCTGACGAGGGCGCAGCTTTCGAGCTCCTGCAGGGTCGGCAATGTCGGCAGGAAAGTGACGCCGCCGCCGTAGCGGGCAAAGCCCTTCAACGCCGCGATGGAATTTGTTTCCAGCGTCGGCGACAAATGCAGCCGTCTTGCGCTGACGGCGGAGTCGATCAGCCGGCGAATCCCGAAGGTCTTTTCCGGTACGGCCAGGGTGTGACCGACCACTTCCGACAGGTCGAGCGATTGCGCCCGCGCGAGGGGATGGCCCGGCGCCATCACGGCACAGAGCGGGTCGTGAATGTGCGCGGCGAAGCTCAGGAGCTCGTCGGCCTCCGCATTGAAGACGAGGCCGATGTCGCCGGTGCCGTCGTGCAGGCTGCGCGTGATGGCGGAGGTTCCGGCGACCTCCAGCTCGTAAGTGATGCCCGGAAACCGCTTGTGAAACGAAACGACAGTCCGGGTCAGCAAATAGTCGACGAGTCCCTCGTTCGCCATGATGCGAATATGGCCGCGCTGCAGACCGCGCAGCGAGTCGATCTCGCCGCGCAGCCGCTCGACATCCAGCAGGAAATTGCGGGAGAAACGCGCCAGCGTGTCAGCCGCCTCGGTCGGGGCCACGCCGCGCGGCAGCCGCTCGAACAGTGGCACGCCGACCATTTGCTCAAGCCGCGAGATCTGCCTGCTGACGGCCGAGGGTGCGACATTCAGGGAGGACGATGCGTGCCGTATCGACTTCAGCCTATACACCTCCCGGAAATAGCGTATGAGCGTTGACTCTAGCTGCAAGAGAGTTGCCTCCAGAGGAACATTATCAGAGGAAGTCGACAATGCGGGCAACTCAAAAATCGCCGCTGCGGCGACGTAGCCAATAAAAACCTAATGGCTGCAGTTATTTCGAGCACTCTGGAAGTCCTCAGGGCATCAATTGCCCGCGGCATGTGCGTTGCGCAGGCGGCAACAATGCATTCGTAAGATTGATCTTGTGAGTACGGTTCATTGCGAGAGACTGGCTCCCGTCGATGGTCTGGGGGAGCGCGAACGGAAATGCCCAAGCTATTATTCAGTTTTGCCCGCGGGGGCAGCTTCACGGCGAACGTGATGGCCGACAAGGCTCCCAAGACCTGGGCGACGCTGCGCGCCCACCTCCCCGTCACCGTCAAGGCGTACAACGCGCGATGGACGGGGCGGGAGACCCACATCAAGCTCGACGTGCCCAACAAGCCGCCGCGCGAAAACCAGATCCTCAACGCGGGGCTCGGCGACGTCATCTACGCGTGCGAGTGGTCCGATCGCGACGTGACCGGCTTCGAGGCCATCGGCTGGTTCTACGGGACCGAGACGGTGCGCGACTGGCGCGGCGAGTCGCGCGTCAACCTGTTTGCCCGCGTCGATCAGAGCCAATGGCCGTTCCTGGAAGAGGTCGGCCTGCGCACGTGGCGCGAGGGCGGTGAAGATTGCACGGTCACCGTCCTCGAGGACTAGTCGTCAAGTTCCCGGCGTCGTGATGCGGCGCCGGCGCATCTTCGCAGATCTCTGAAACCAGAATTTGGAGTCGGCCACATGAGTTCCCGTCGCACCATTTCCGTCCTCGCCGCCATGGCGGTCGCGCTTGCTACATCCACGTCGGCTTTTGCACAGGGCAAGACTCTCCGGATCGGAATGACGGCCAGCGACATTCCAAAGACTCATGGCCAGCCGGACCAGGCCTTCGAGGGCAACCGCCTGACCGGTCTCACGATGTACGACGCCCTCACCGCCTGGGACTACAAGACCGGCACCAAGATCATGCCGGTTCTTGCCACCGAATGGGCGGTGAGCCCGGACGACAAGACGAAATGGACCTTCAAGCTGCGGTCCGACGTGACGTTCAAGGACGGTTCTCCCTTCAACGCCGACGCCGTGGTGTGGAACGTCCAGAAGGTTCTGGACAAGACCGCGCAGCATTTCGACCAGAGCCAGGTCGGCTGGACCGTTCCGCGCATGCCGACGCTGCGATCCGCTCGCAAGATCGACGACACGACGGTCGAATTCACGACCTCCGAGCCGGACTCCTTCCTGCCGCTCAACCTCGCCAATCTGTTCATGGCCTCGCCTGCCCATTGGCGCGCCAAGCTGGCCGCGGTGCCGGCTGAGGTCACCGACCCGGCGCAGCGCTCCGCGAAAGCCTGGGAGGAATTTGCCAAGGATCCGTCAGGCACCGGTGCGTTCACCCTCGCGCGCTTCGTGCCGCGGGAACGGCTCGAGCTCGTCCGCAATGACAAATATTGGGACAAGAGCCGCGTGCCCAAGATCGATCGCATCGTCATGATCCCGCTGCCGGATGTCACGTCGCGGACGGCCGCCCTGCTCGCCGGCCAGGTCGATTTCGTGGAAGCACCGGCACCTGATGCCGTGGCGTCGATCCGCGCCCGCGGCTTCAACATCGCGACCAGCCAGAGCGCTCATGTGTGGCCCTGGCAGCCGTCTCTGCTGCCCGGCTCGCCCTGGCAGGACAAGCGCGTGCGGCAAGCGGCCAATCTGTGTATCGACCGTAACGATCTCGTCGCGCTGAACGGGGGCATTGCGGAGCCGGCGCTCGGCATGATGCGCAGCGGACATCCCTGGTTCGGCAAGCCGACCTTCAAGCTGCGCTACGATCCCGACGAAGGCCGCCGTCTCATGAAGGACGCCGGCTATTCGGACAGCAAGCTCGCGAGCGTCAAGGTCATCACGGCGATCTCCGGTTCTGCGATGATGCAGCCACTGCCGATGAACGAGCTGATCCAGGAAGCGTTCCGGAAGTGCTACATCGACGTCAAGATCGAGGTTCTCGAATGGGGCACCCTGTTCACGAACTGGCGCGAAGGACCGACGGCCGCCTCGGCGCGCGGCGCCAACACGACCAACGTGTCGATCGCGACCATCGATCCGTTCTTCGCGCTGGCGCGCTTTGCGGATTCACGGATGGCGCCCCCGGTGTCGAACAACTGGGGCTCCATCAACGATCCCGAGCTCGATCGTCTGTCCAGGGCCGCACGGACGACGTTCGAGCCCGAGGCGCGCGATATCGCCCTCTCGAAGGTGCATGAACGGCTCGTGGACGAGGCGATGTTCATCTTCTTCGTGCACGAGGTGGCACCAAGAGTGCTGTCGCCTCGCATCACCGGCTTCTCGGCGCCCAATGGCTATTACATCGACTGGGCGGCACTGGACATGAAGCCGGAATAGCGGAACGCAGGCGCGCGTCGTAACCGCGTAGCCCGGATGGCGTGGAGCGAAATCCGGGCTGCGGACCGAAAGGCTCACGCGGAAGGCGTAAGCCGCTTCTCGAAACGCCACTGCTCGACCGGGAACAGCCCCTTCGACGTCTCCGCCGACATCATGAAGGTGCCGGCATTGCGCCAGCCGCTCTTCTCGTAGAACCGCGCGGCCCGCGCGTTGCCGACGGCGCATGCCAGCCACGCAAGCTCCACGCCACGCGCGGTGAGCCGCGCTTCGGCATCGGCAATCAACGCCGCAGCCACGCCCGAGCCGTGCGCTTCGGCCGACACGAAGAGCTGATACAGTTCGTCACCCTTGAGGGCGCAGAAACCGAGCGGCGCGCCGGCCGGGCCGGCGACACAGACATCGGAAAGCATGACCGCGAGCCGGTCGCGAAAGCTTGGGACGGTCCGGAGCCGGACCAGCTCTGGCGGCGCCAGATGCGCATGCGACCCATGCCAGGCGTCGTGCCAAAGTTGCGCGAGATGATCGGTCTCGGCGGGGTCAGCGGGGCGTACCTGCATTTTCGATACTCCTCCGTAAGGCATGGGTTGTAGCCCGGATGGAGCGCAGCGTAATCCGGGGTTTTCACCTCACCGAAAGACCTTCCCGGATTGCGCTGCGCTCCATCCGGGCTACGAGCGACACGCCCTACCCCACCCGCGCCTTGCTCCAGTCGGGCCCGACCGGTCCCGATACGCCCGCGAAGGCGCCGTCGACCAGCTCGAACACCAGGATGCGGGCGGCATCGACCGGGCCCGGCATGGTGATGCGGCCCTTGTCGACCCGCTTGAAGCCGACGCGGCTGTAATAAGGCTCGTCGCCGACCAGCAGCACGAGGCGGTGCCCCTTTTCCCTGGCGTCCTTCAGCGCGCGCTCCATCAACAGACGGCCGACCCCGCGGCTGCGGAACGGCGGCTCGACGGTGAGCGGCCCGAGCATCAGCGCCGGCGTCTCGCCGATCAGGATCGGCAATTGCCTGACCGAGCCGACCAGCAGCGTGCCGATGCGCGCCGTGAACGACAATTCGAGCACATGATCGACATGCTCGCGGATGCGATAGGCGCTGAGCACGAAGCGGCCGGGGCCGAAGGTACGTTCGTGCAGCCGTTCGATCGCCTGGGCGTCGCCGGCGGCTTCGGGAAGGATGGTCAGGGAGAGATCGGTCATGTTGATCGGCGGGATAACATCTCGCCGGGCCGTGGTCCACCGGGCTCTTGCGCGATCGAACCCTGTGACGTGCCGCGGGTAAAGACGGCCGCGAACAGCAGCGTCCAGAACGACAGCATCAGGATGGGAATGATGTAGTACGGCGTGAAGACGGGATGCGTAGCAAAGAACGCGAGATTCAGCACGAGATTGACGGCGACCAGCAGCGTGAGTTTCCTGACGCCGGCATGGCCTGCGAAACGCCACAGCAGCGCGGTCCAGACACAGGCGATCACGATCAACGGAAATTGAGTGTCGCCGAGATAGGCCCGCAGCACGGCAGGATCGAGGCTCCGCGGAGCCGTATCCTGGCCGCCATAGGCCGAGAGCAGCGGGTTACCCGAATTGACGAAGTTGGCCGCGAATACCGGCAACAGGCCGACGAGAATCGAGAGGCCGAGCGTAAGACCGGTCGCGTAGGTCTCGCGGCTACGCCAGATCAGGAACGACAGCCCGAAGAACAGGAAATAGCCGGCCGACAGAACCACGTTCGCGATCCTGAAGCTCGCGGACAGGCCGAGCAGAAGGCCGACGGCCGCGACCACCAGCAGGCGGCGCCGGCCGTCATCGACGAACAGCCTCGCGGTGAACAGGCCCGCCAGCGCGCACACGACAACGGTCGGCGCCATCGAATAGCTCGCCTTGGTCGGATTGATCATGAAGAGGATCGAGAGGACGCCCAACACTGCCGCTGCTGCCAGGGACACCGGCTCCCGCGCCCGCCACAGACCGTATAGCGCAAAACCGGCGATGATCATGTTCGCCAGCGCATATAGCGGAACGACCTGGAATCCCTCCGGGAAAAGCGCCAGCGCGAAGCCCGTGCCCGGCGGCGGCGTCATCACCCATTTGCTGCCGTCGGCGGTCTGGGTGTGGCAAGGCGCCCGCGTCGGATCGCGCCAGTTCGGAAAATCGATGCTGCGCAACTTGCCGGCGAGATAACCGTCGGTTTCACGGGCGAGGCTGGTGTCGAGCCCTTGCCATCCGAAACGCTGGAACAGATGCGCCTGCCTGAGATAGCAGATGTCGTCATAGACGCCGCGGCTCTCGCTCCAATGCGAGATCAGCCTGACGTTGCTGGCCAGAATTGCCAGAAACACAATTGAAAAAAATACTTTGACGGCTCTCATGGGCTCTCGCCGGGCCTGCCGGCCTAGCCTGGAAATGGTCCGCCTGTACAGGAAAAACACCGGCAAGTATAGCAAGGTGGGGACTTTGGAGGTGAGGCGGCCGTGGCCGACATGAGTTTGGGTCCGGGCTTGGGTTCAAGCGACACGTGCCGCAGCGCCGCAAGGCAGGCCGGCGCGCCGCGGGTCCTTCTCGTCATTCCCTGCTTCAACGAGGAGGCTTCGATCGGCGGTCTCCTCAGCGAGATCGCCGCGATCGGCCGCGGTTACCACACCCTGGTCGTCGACGACGGCTCGTCGGACGCGACGTGCGCGGTGGCAAGCTGTCGCTCGCCCGTCGCCCGCCTCGCGCAGAATCTCGGCATCGGCGGCGCCGTGCAGACCGGTTTCAAATACGCGGCGCGTCAGGATTTCGATTTCTGCATCCAGATCGACGGCGACGGACAGCATGATCCGCGCGCGATCGAGACTCTGCTCGATGCCTATCGCAGCCACCCGACCAACATCACCATCGGAAGCCGCTTCATCGACCATTCCGGCTTCTGCTCGACGCCGATGCGCCGCGCCGGCATCAGGCTGATCGTGCTTGCGCTCAACGGGCTCTTCACCGGCGGCCGCATTACCGATCCGACCAGCGGCATGCGGCTGCTCGACCGCTCGGCCATCGCCTTCTTCGCCAGATCTTATCCTGCTGATTTTCCGGAGCCAATCTCGCTCGCCTGGGCGATGCGCGCGGGCCTGACCGTCAGCGAGGTCCCGGTCGAGATGCGGGCGCGGAAGGCCGGTGTCAGCTCGATCGACGGAATCAAGTCGGCGAGCTACATGATCCGCGTCCTCGGCTACATCCTGCTCGCGCGTCTGGTGAGAGCGCCATGACGCCGAGACTTGCAGCGATGATCCGCAATCCCATCATTCCATCGAACCTTCCGAGGAGGCAGCCGTGACAAGTGTCCTTCCGAGCCCCGAAACGGTCGTCGTCATTTCCGCCTTCGCGTTGATCTACATGCTGGTGCTGCTGCGCAAGACGCTGCAGGGGAAGTTCGATCTCTATGACTTCATGATGCTGTCCATGGTGGCGATCATCCCGGCGGGCTTCGCGCTGTTTCCAAACCTGGCCTATCTGGTCAGCCATTTGACCGGCGTCGTGTTTCCGTTCGTTGTGATGTTCGGCACGCTGTTCCTGGTGGTGTTCGCGTTCATGCACAACATGACGGCGCGGCTGCACCGGCTGGAGCGGCAGAACTGCGCGCTGATCCAGGAGCAGAGCCTGCTGGCGCTGGAACTGAAGGCGAAGGAAAACGGCCGGCCGGGCGGTTGAATGCTCAACGCCACGTCGCCATCAGCGGCTTGCCGTCCAGCACCTCCGCGAGCCTTTGCCGCGTGCCATGCGTGGTCCCCTCCGGCAGCGCCGTGATCGCGAAGAAGCCACACTCGACGATCTCGTGGTTCGGTTCGGGCAAACGATCCTGCGTAAACTGCCTGACCACGTAGACCGCGACATGGTCGCGGCGGGAGACGTGGCTGTTGAGAAAGATGCCGTGCAGCACGGCCTCCCCGGTGAGATCGATATCGCCCTCCTCCTTGAGCTCGCGCCGCATCGCCTGCTCCATGGTCTCGCCGAGATCGACGCCGCCGCCGGGCAGATACCAGCCGCTGATGTAGCTGTGCCTGACCAGGAACACCCTGTTCTCGTCGTCCAGCACCACGGCGCGGACGCCGAGCGTCATGCCGCGGACCAGCAGGAAATAAGCGTGGAAGATTCGCCGCAGCAGCGGCTCGAATCTCCGTCGGACGCGGTTCAGACGATCTCCCATCAGGCTCCCAAGAACCTTCGCAAGAAACTTCGCAAGAAAACTTTCAAGAAAACTTTCAAGAAAACTCCCAACAGGCCCTGCCCGGACCCCGCTTGCACGTTGCCCGCGACCTTGCCATTACAGCAAACGAATAGCGAGGCAATCGCGCGCCATGACTTACCCTACGTTGGCCCCCTTCACGCTCGCCCATCTGTCCGACCCGCATCTGCCGCCCTTGCCGAAGCCGCGGCTGATCGAACTCGCGGGCAAGCGCGCGCTCGGCTACGTCAACTGGAGCCGCAACCGCCACAAGTACCAGCGCCGCGAGGTGCTCGACGTACTCGTCGCCGACGTCAAGGCGCAGGCACCCGACCACATCGCCGTCACGGGCGACCTCGTCAATCTGGCGCTCGAGGCGGAGTTCGCGCCCGCGCGGGCCTGGCTCGACGATGTCGGCCCGCCCGACCGGGTCACCACGATACCCGGCAATCACGACGCCTATGTCCGCGCCACCTTTCATCGCTTCGGCGAGACCTTTGCGCCCTATCTTGCCGGCGACGACGGCAGCATCGGGTTTCCGAGCCTGCGCCGGCGCGGGCCGCTCGCGCTGATCAGCCTGTCCACGGCGGTGCCGACCTTGCCGCTGATGGCCACGGGCACGCTCGGCCGCGAGCAACTCGCGGCCCTCGAACAGGTGCTGATGCGGCTTTCGGCCGAGGATGTCTTCCGGGTGCTGCTGGTGCATCATCCGCTGAAGTCGGACGCGCGCCAGAAGCGGATGACGGATTCCGCCGAACTGCTGGCCCTGTTGAAACGCCACGGCGTCGAGCTGATCCTGCACGGGCACGACCACATTCATTCGACGATGTGGTTCGAGGGCCCCCACGGCAACATCCCCGCGGTCGGCGTGCCGTCGGCCTCCGCGCTCGCACACGGGCGCTACCCGGCCGCGGCGTATAATCTGTTCACGATCGAGAAGGACAATGCCGGCTGGCGCTGCGAGCAGACGGTGCGGAGCCTGGAGTCCGGATTTCAGATCCGGCAGATCAAGCATGTGAGGCTGATCTAGTTTAGTTCGCCGTCATTGCGGGCGTGATCCGTAGCCCGGATAGAGCGCAGCGTAATCCGGGGCGGTGCGTCTGGAGCGAGAGGTGTCCCGGATTGCGCTGCGCTCCATCCGGGCTACGAGAGGTCACCAGCTCCGCAGGGCCGCCAGCACGGCAACCCCGAACAAGGCGGCGGCACCGAGCACGAATCCGAACACGAACGGCCAAATGCGCGAGCGGCGCGGCGGCGGCGCGGCCTCGGACTTCGGCTCCGACGGCACCACCATCGCACGCTCGCGTTCGATGATGCGGCGGGCGACATAATCGGTGACGGCTTCGACGATCACCGGAATGTCGTGCGATTCGGCGAGCACGATGCGGCCGAAGCGGGTGTCCTGGACGAAGCGGTACATCCGCTTGTCGCGCCCCATCAGGATGTGCGCGACGACGTCGATCCAGAGCCGCGGCGTATCGCCCTGGCTGACGCCGCGGTCGAACAGATCGATCTTGTCAGGCACCTGGGCGAACAGGGGATCGAGCGCGTCGTTGAGGATCTCGAGCCGCGCCACCTCGGCGTCGCGGAGGTCGACGACCACGCCGGTCCGGTCGGCGGCCTCGATCCGTGCGCGCAGCAGCGCGTCGCGCAGCCGCACCGGGCGCGGCTGGCTGGGATGGGTCCCGCTGGTCTCGGGCTCTGACATTGTCGGCCTCGTCCTCGACTATCCTCCGTTAACCTATCAGCAACCAATCCCTCCGCAAAGGCCTCACAATTCCAGAGACTTACCGCGCCCACAGACGGCTCACCTGTGCCAAAAACAGACGATCCCACCCAGGCAGAGCCTGGATGGGACCATCCGTCCTTGGGCGTCTTCTTGAATTCGGACCGTCAGGCCGAGACGCGCGACGGCTCTTCCACGATCGAGAAGCGGACGCCGGCCTTGTGGCGGTTCTCTTCCGAGACGGTGCGCCAGGCGTCCTCGGCCTCCGTTCGGGTCTTGAACGGACCCTGCACCTGGGCCGAGCCTTCCACGAGCTTGTGGAAATTCATCGAACCGAACTCGCCGCCGATCACCCAGAAATTGCTGCCTTTGGTCATTGTCAGTCTCCTGTTTCGTAGCGTGATGCGTTAGCCGAACTGGTTCATGGTGTTGTGGGCGCCGCCCGCCTTCAGGGCAGCCTCGCCGGCGAAGTATTCCTTGTGGTCGTCGCCGATGTCGGAGCCGGCCATGTTCTGATGCTTGGCGCAGGCGATGCCCTGACGGATTTCCGCGCGCTGGACGTTCTTGACGTAGCCCAGCATGCCCTGCTCGCCGAAATACTCGCGTGCGAGATTGTCGGTCGAGAGCGCTGCCGTGTGATAGGTCGGCAACGTGATCAGGTGGTGGAAGATGCCGGCGCGCTTCGCCGAGTCGGCCTGGAAGGTACGGATGCGCTCGTCGGCTTCGATCGCCAGCGGCGTATCGTCGTATTCCGGCTTCATCAGCTCGGCCCGGTTGTACTTGCTGACGTCCTTGCCCGCTTCCTTCATCGCGTCGTAGACCTGCCAACGGAAGTTGAGGGTCCAGTTGAACGACGGCGAGTTGTTGTAGGCGAGCTTGGCGTTCGGAACCACCTTGCGGATCCGATCGACCATCTTGGCGATCTGTTCGATATGCGGCTTCTCGGTTTCGATCCAGAGCAGGTCCGCACCGTTCTGCAGCGAGGTGATGCTGTCGAGCACGCAGCGATCTTCGCCCGTTCCGGCGCGGAACTGGTAGAGATTGCTGGGCAGGCGCTTCGGACGCAGCATCTTGCCGTTGCGATTGATGATGACGTCGCCGTTGCGGGCGTTCTCCGGCGTCACTTCCTCGCAATCCAGGAAGCTGTTGTACTGATCGCCGATATCGCCCGGCTTGTGGCTGACGGCGATCTGCTGCGTGAGGCCGGCGCCGAGCGAGTCGGTACGGGTCACGACGACGCCGTCTTCGACGCCCAGCTCGAGGAACGCATGGCGGCAGGCGCGGATCTTCGCCAAGAACACCTCGTGCGGCACGGTGACCTTGCCGTCCTGGTGCCCGCACTGCTTCTCGTCCGAGACCTGGTTCTCGATCTGGAGTGCGCAGGCACCCGCCTCGATCATCTTCTTGGCGAGCAGATAGGTCGCCTCAGCGTTGCCGAAGCCCGCGTCGATGTCGGCGATGACGGGGACGACGTGGGTCTGGAAGTTGTCGATCTTTTCGATCAGCTCCTTCTCGCGGGTTTTGTCGCCTTCCTTCCGCGCCTTGTCGAGGTTGCGGAAGATGTCGTTGAGCTCGCGCGAGTCGGCCTGACGCAGGAAGGTGTAGAGTTCCTCGATCAGGGCCGGCACCGAGGTCTTCTCGTGCATCGACTGGTCGGGCAGCGGTCCGAACTCGGAGCGCAGCGCCGCGATCATCCAGCCCGAGAGATAAAGGTAACGGCGATCGGTCTTGCCGCCGAAGTGCTTCTTGATCGAGATCAGCTTCTGCTGCGCGATGAAGCCGTGCCAGCAGCCGAGCGACTGGGTGTACTTGGTGGGATCGGCATCATAGGCCGCCATATCGGCCCGCATCAGCGCCGCGGTGTAGCGGGCGATGTCGAGGCCGGTCTTGAAGCGGTTCTGCAGACGCATGCGCGCCACGGCCTCGGCCGTCACCCCGTTCCAGGTCGGCTTGGTCTCAAGGAGCGCCTGGGCGGCCTCGATCTCGCTCTGATACGAGGCCGGGCTCTGGAGGGCATTGATGCCACGGGGCTGGTAGTTCATCTGCTCGATCCTTTCGCTGATGACAAAGCGTTTGCGTTGCCATCGACATTTTTGACAGTGCATTGCGAAATGCGTGCCTTGAGCTAAACGCGAGAAAAAGAAGTTCGTATAGAGGCCTTGTATTTGAATGGTGATGTCATGTAACATCAGAACATGTAATAGATGTTATGTTGTAAATCTTGTAACAAAACTAGGACAGCATTTTGTCCTTTGCGCGCCTGGAGCCCTGAAAATGCCCGCCGAGCCCGGGAAGAAACTGTTCGTCGGCCCGCGCTTCCGGAGGATTCGGCAGCAATTGGGGCTGTCGCAGACCCAGATGGCCGAGGGGCTCGGGATCTCGCCGAGCTACGTCAATCTGATCGAGCGCAACCAGCGCCCGGTGACCGCGCAGATCCTGCTCCGGCTGGCCGAGACCTACGACCTCGACCTGCGCGACCTCGCCACCGCGGACGAGGACCGCTTCTTCGCCGAACTGAACGAGATCTTCTCCGATCCGCTGTTCCGCCAGATCGACGTGCCCAAACAGGAGCTGCGCGACCTCGCCGAGCTCTGCCCCGGCGTGACTCACGCACTGCAACGGCTCTACGCGGCCTACACCGAGGCCCGCCAGGGCGAGACGCTGGCCGCGGCGCAGATGGCCGACCGCGATGTCGGCACGCGCTACGAGGCCAATCCGGTCGAGCGCGTGCGCGAGCTGATCGAGGCCAACCGCAACTATTTTCCGGAGCTCGAACAGGCCGCAGAAACCTTGCGCGACGAGCTGAACGTGCCGGCCGAAGGGCTCTATGCCGCGCTCGCTGCGCGGCTGCGCGAAAGGCACTCGATCCAGACCCGCATCATGCCCGTGGACGTGATGCGCGAGACGCTGCGTCGTTTCGACCGTCACCGCCGCCAGTTGCTGATCTCGGAGCTGGTCGACTCGTCCGGCCGTGCCTTCCAGCTCGCCTTCCAGCTAGGCCTCGGCGAATGCGCGCAGCATCTGGAGACCATCATCGGCCGCGCCGGCCCGCTCGACGACGCGCCGCGGCGGCTGTTCCGCATTACGCTCGCCAACTATTTTGCGGCGGCCGTGATGATGCCCTATCCGGTGTTCCTGGCTGCGGCCGAAGCCTTGAGCTACGACATCCATCTGCTGGCGCAGCGCTTCAATTCCGGTTTCGAGCAGGTCTGCCATCGCCTCACCACGCTGCAGCGGCCGAATGCGCGCGGAATTCCGTTCTTCCTGCTGCGCGTCGACAATGCCGGCAATGTCTCGAAGCGCTTTTCCTCGGGCACATTCCCGTTCTCGAAATTCGGCGGCACCTGCCCGTTGTGGAACGTGCACTCGACCTTCGACACGCCGGATCGCCTGCTCAAGCAGGTGATCGAGCTGTCCGACGGCACGCGCTATTTCTCGATCGCGCAGATGGTGCGCCGGCCCGTGGCGCCGCACCCGCTGCCGCAGCCGCGCTTCGCCATCGGCCTCGGCTGCGAGATCCGCCACGCCTCACGCCTCGTCTACGCCGCCGGCATGGACCTGGAGAAGGCCGAGGGCACGCCGATCGGCGTCAACTGCCGCCTCTGCGAGCGCGAGAACTGCGCCCAGCGCGCCGAACCGCCGATCACGCGCACGCTGATCCTGGACGAGACCACGCGGCGGGTGAGTTCGTTCGCGTTCTCGAATGCGCGGGAGCTCTGAGAGCTGCCATTGGCGCCGTGGTCCTGGCGACTCTCCCAGATGGCAAGGAACTTCCGTTTTGCCCCAACGTTGCCTTGGCTGAAGGGGCGGCTTGGTGCGCTCGTGTGCACTTGCCGCAGGTCGAGACATGAAGAACTTCTCAAATGCGGCCTTCCCGCCTGACATGATCGAGGTGATGACCGAGGCGCTCGGCGCAGCGGTCGCAACGCTGCCCGAGCCGGTGCACTCGTCGCATGTTGACGCGATAGCTCAATCCATCCTCCGGACGGCCCAAACCGGCGAGCGCAACATCGTCGTGCTGCAGAGGATTGCGCTGATGGAGCTCAGCCTTGCACCGCGGATGTGACGAGGTGAATCATGCGAATTGAGGCAGGCGTTGTTGCAGCCGTGTTGGTGCTTTGCGGTTCTGCGGTTGCGCACGCGGAGAGCTGGGCCGCCTACCGCATTCCTGAAACCGGGACCACGGTGGACATCCCCGTCTCGATCTTCACCGAGGACGCCGGCAAGCCGGACGGCCAGGGCCAGCGGTTTCGCTCGGCGGACGGCAGAGCCGATCTGACCGTGCAGGCGGTGCCCCGGACGGGCGAATCTCCCGCCGCCTTCCTGGCCCGGAAGAATCCACCGTCCGGCATCGTCTACAAGCGGATCACGCCGCACTTCTTCGTCGTGTCCAGCGTCAAGCGCGACACCATCTGGTACGATCGCTGCAATTTTTCGGCACGCTACGTCCACTGCGTGCTGATCAACTATCCCGCGGCCGAGAAGCGCCAGTGGGACGCCGTCGTGACCAGGGTCAGCCACAGCCTTGGCGGCAGCTGACGCCCTCGCGGCGCTCTTTGGTTAACCTCGCACTAATCCGCCTGCGCGATCTGCAACCAAGGATTAAGCACGCCTCAACATCGCTGCCATAGTCTCGCCCCACTCACTTTTCGCAAATAACGGTGGCCTATTCTGCCGGGCGACGTGACATCAGGGGGTTCATCATGCGCATTGCGTTGCTGCTGACCGCAACCATCGTCGGCGCGCTCTTCACCAGTCCATCCAGGGCCGGAACGCTCGATGGCGACGCATCGCAGGCGCTGCCGCCTGGCTTCCAGAGCTATCGCGGCTACATGTTCGACGTTTCCGAGAACCGCGACCGCAAGGACGTCGACAAGCTCATGGACAATCTGAAGAGCCAGATCGACGTCGTCGAAGGCGCCGGCCTCTCGCCGCGCGTGCTGCGCTTCTTCCATACCGTTCCGATCGTCGCGAGCGAGCTCGCGTGTCTCGACGAAGGCGCCGCGACCGCGTGCTACGGCCGGGTCACACCGGACATCCAGCGCACCGCGCCGCGGACGCTGACGGTCTGGGACCCCGCCAAGCAGCGCTGGAGCAATCCCAATGCCGTCGACCTCGCGGTCGATTCGGGCCTCGGCGTGATCATGCTGCGCCCGGACATGATGCGCTACGAGAAGGAAGCCGTGCTGCTGCACGAGATGCTGCACGCCTTTCACGCGCGGCTGCTGCCGGACGGCTACGCCAACAAGGGTGTGATCGGCTATTACGCCCTGGCCAAGTCCAAGGACATGCTGCCCAAGGACTCTTATGCGATGAAGAATCCCATGGAATTCTTTGCCGTGACCTCCAGCATCTTCCTGGCGGGAAAAAGCGAATTCCACGACCCGAAGTCGCGCGAGGCACTCAAGGAGAAGATGCCGGACTATTACAAATATCTGGTCGGCGTGTTCGGCTTCGACCCCGAGCCGGCGGCGTCCAACGGCCCGGTTGCCTCACTGAAGTGAGGCGACTGCGCCAACTCACCCCGAAAGCCGCGCGAAAATGCGCGGCTTTTTTGTTTTGCCAACCGGAAGCTGCGGATGACGCCTCGCCGGGAATTGCCAAGGCGGGGCCCGATCTGCATAGTCCCGCCCGCATCGATACCGTTTTCAAGAGGATACAAGAACATGGCGGACGCCGACCTGGATGTCGTGATCCGGCAACTGGCCAGACAGCTGCATACGGGCCTGATGACCCGCGCCAAGGAGCGGCGGGATCGCTTCAACGGCCTTGCGGCCAAGGCCAAGGGCAAGGAAACGGGCGAGCGCTTCAAGATGCTGGCCAAGGCCAGCATGGAGCAGGCCACCGCCGCCGCCAAACGCCTGCAGATGTCCGCCGACAACGTCGCCGACAGCTACGCCCGCGCGATGCGCCTCGCCGCCAGCACGCCTGTTTCGGTGAAGGCAGAAAAGAAGGCGAAGGACAAGCCTGAGAAGGCCGGCAAGGCGAAGAAGGCCAAAGCGAAGAAGGCGAAGTAGTCGCGGCTCGCATGCTTTCCCTCGCCGATTTGCGGAGAGAGGAGAGAAGCTACTCTCACCGACGCGGCGCGGCCCCCTGGGTCGGCTCGGCGCTCGCGAGTTCGGCGAGTTTGGCACGCGCCGCATCGTGGGTGCGGACGTCCTTGCCGGCCGGCAGCGCAAGCGCGGCTTCGAAATCGGCGCGGGCATCATCGGCCTGGCCGCGGGCGAGGAAGGCAAGACCCCGGTCGAGGCGGGCCTGGGCAACCGACGGATCGAGGCGGATCGCCGTGTTGTAGCTCAGGATCGCGCGATCGAGATCGCCGCTGCCGGCAAGCGCCAGACCGCGCTCGTGATACGGCGCAGCGAGCTTTGGATTGTGCGCAATCGCCTCATCGTAATCCTCGATCGCGAGCGCGAGGTCGCCATTCTGCCGGCGTGCCTGCGCCCGGTCGCGATAGAGCGTGGCGCGGTTGGGATTGAGGTGGATGGCCTCGTCGAAATCCGCGATCGCCCGCCGCCAGTCGCCGTGGCGGAGCGCGATCCGGCCGCGTCCCTCGTAGGCGAAAGCAATCAGCGAGCCACGCAGCGGCGAGAACCCGATCACGGCCGAACAGATGTCGGGCTCGTCCTCGTCCCCGCAATTGACGACGGTATGCGTGGACAGGCCGACGAGCACGCCCAGGACGATCAGCAATGGTACCGCAGCTTTGGTCATCTTCGACGGCGACCGGCATTGGGCCGGCCACGCATCCCCTTTCGAAGAAACAGTCTCGCCGTGCTGTTAACACCGGTGGGGCCGATTCTGTGTGCGCCAAGTCACAAAGCGGGCGCAATTTCCGGCCTGTTGCATCAGCCCCAGGGACCACGAGCAGGACCACGCGACGACGAGCGGCCCCACGGGCCCCGCGGCGGATAGTTTTCGTTGGCCCCGACCGACGGCGCGGCCCGCGCGCCTAGCTCGCCCGCGAGCTGCCGGAGCGCCGCGACGCGATTCTGCGTCGAAGGATGGGTGGCGAACAGATTGTCCACGCCATGGCCCGACAGCGGATTGATGATGAACATGTGCGCGGTCGCAGGATTCCGCTCCGCATCATAGTTTGGCACCTGATGCGCGGCGCCTTCGATCTTCACCAGCGCCGACGCCAGCCACATCGGCTGTCCCACGATGCGCGCGCCGAGATCGTCCGCGGCGTATTCGCGCGTGCGGCTGATCGCCATCTGCACCAGCATGGCCCCGAGCGGAGCGAGGATCATCATCAGGATCGAGCCGACGATTCCCGGGCCGTTATTGTTGTCGCGGTGGCCGCCGAAGAACATGCCGAACTGCGCCAGCATCGAGATCGCACCGGCGATGGTGGCGGTGATCGTCATCAGCAGCGTGTCGTGATTCTTGACGTGGGCAAGCTCATGCGCGATCACGCCGGCAAGCTCCTCGCGGCTGAGCTGCCGCATCAGGCCGGTGGTGACGGCGACGGCCGCGTTCTCGGGATTGCGGCCGGTTGCGAACGCATTGGGCTGTGCCTCGTCCATCAGGAACACGCGTGGCATCGGCAGCCCCGCGCGGCCCGCAAGCTCTGCGACGAGACGCACCAGTTCGGGCGCGCTGTTACGGTCGACCTCATGGGCGCCGTACATCGAGAGCACCATGCGATCGGAGTTCCAGTAGGTGAAGAGATTGGTCGCGGCAGCAACGGCGAGCGCGATCATGGCGCCGGAAGCGCCGCCGATCAGATAGCCCACGCCCATGAACAGGGCGGTGAGGCCTGCAAGCAGCATTGCGGTACGAAGATAGTTCATGGCCGTCTCCTGGGCGGCCGCGGGCGAGCCTCGGCCAGCACACTTGAGGTAGGGATGACCCCGGCCCGGGCGCAAGGTTTCAGGGTGCGTCGCGGAGCCGCGGCACTTGACCCAGCCCGGTACGGCCGGGCACCATCAAGGCTATGCATTTCGAGATTCTCGGCGAAATCACCGAGGTCGAAACCTTCGCCAGCGGCTCGGGCATCCGCGAGATCGCCCGGCTGCGACGAATCTATGGAAAAGGGCGCTGGCGGAAGCGCAAAGGCATCGCCCGGGTCCGATTATCCGATGGCTCAACCCACCTCGCTGAGATACATTGGTATGAAGCTGCCGGCATCGGCCGCAAGGAATTCAAGATCAAGAACCTGCTCTGACAATCATGACGAAATCGCGAAGCAAGCAACTGGTGATCTGCGTTGACAACGAGGGCTATGCTGCCTCTCTCGAGAAGCGCAAGATCTACGTAACGTTGCGCGATGCAGCGGCCGAAAAACTCGACATGCTGCGGATCGTCGACGAGTCCGGCGAAGATTACTTGTATCCAAAGTCGTTGTTCCGTTCCATCGCATTGCCACTCGCCGTGAAGCGCGCCGTATTGGCGGCCTAGCGCTCATCCGCCCAGCACCAGAGATATCGATGCCGATGAGCTGCCTTGGTTATCGCCTTGCGGTCGCAACCTTCGCGATCTTATTCGCCCTTCCCGCCTCCGCCCAGCTCGCGCCGCCGTCCGCCAAGCCCGCCGTTCCCAAAACGACGGCCCCCAAGACGAACGCTCCCAAGACCACCGCCCCCAAGGCCACCGCCCTCTCGCCGCGCGCGGCGTCGTGCCACAACGGGGCGAGCTTCGATCGCTTCCTCGCCGACGTGAAGCAGCAGGCGGTTGCTGCCGGCGTGTCACAGCGGACGATCGCGGAGGCCTCGCCCTACCTCGTCTACGACCAGGGCATCGTCAACCGCGACCGCGGCCAGCGCGTGTTCGGCCAGCTCTTCACGGAGTTTGCCGGCCGCATGGCCGCGCCCTATCGCATGCAGAACGGCCAGCAGCACATCAAGACACACGCGGCCGCGTTCGCGCGCGCGGAAAAAGAATATGGCGTGCCGCCGGCGGTGATCGCGGCGTTCTGGGGCCTCGAAAGCGATTTCGGCGTCAACATGGGCAATCTGCCGACACTGAAATCGCTGGTGTCGCTGGCCTATGATTGCCGGCGCTCGGAGATGTTCGTGGGCGAGACCATCGCCGCGCTGAAGATCATCGACCGCGGCGATTTGCATCCGGACGAGATGATCGGCTCCTGGGCCGGCGAGCTCGGCCAGACGCAATTTTTGCCGGTCCATTACGTCAATTATGCCGTCGACTATGACGGCGACGGGCGGCGCGACCTGCTCCGCAGCGAGGACGACGTGATCGGCTCGACCGCGAACTACATCGCCAACGGACTGAAGTGGCGGCGCGGCGAGCCGTGGCTGGAAGAGATCAAGGTGCCATCGAGCCTGCCGTGGGATCAGACCGATCTCACCGTGCAGCAGCCGCGCTCGAAATGGGCGCAGCTTGGCGTCACCTATCCCGACGGAAGGCCGCTGCCGAGCGACAATCTCGCAGGCTCGGTACTGCTGCCGATGGGACGCTTTGGGCCGGCCTTCATGGCCTACCCGAATTTCGCGGCCTACACCGAATGGAATAACTCGCTGATCTATTCGACCACCGCGGGCTACCTCGCCTCGCGCATCGCGGGCGCTGCACCGATGCGCAAGCCGAGCCAACCGGTCGCACAACTGCCGTTCAACGAGCTCAAGCAATTGCAGCAATTGCTGGTCCAGGCCGGCTTCAATGTCGGCAAGGTCGACGGCGTGCTGGGTCAGCAAAGCCGAGCCGCCGTGAAGGCGATGCAGATCAAGTTCGGCCTGCCTGCGGATTCATGGCCGACCGCCGAGCTTCTGGCCCGCATGCGCGGCGGCACCGCTCAGGCGCAGCCGGCGGGGACGGTGCGATAAACGGCCTTACTCGCGGCAGTGCCGTCTCAGTCATGCCCCGCGAAGGCGGGGCATCCAGTATTCCAGAGGCGGCGAGATTCATCACGACTGCCGCGCCGATAGTACCACAAGCCGGCACAATAGAATTTTCGCATCGCACAAGCCGCTTCCATGATTGTATTTTTCCATGAGGTTCCCATGTGAGTGACTCAGGTTTTCTCCTGAGATTCCCCCATCGAAGCGAGCATCACATGTCCTTCTACGACGCCGTCGTCCCCGCCTATCTGCAAATGCTGAACAGCCTCACCGGCCTGCTCACCAAAGCCGAGGCGCATTGCGCGGCGAAAAAGGTCGACCCGGGCGTCCTGCTCGGCTCCCGCCTGTTCCCGGACATGCTGCCGCTGTCGAAGCAGATCCAGCTCGTCAGCGATTTCGCCGCCAAGGGCTGTGCCCGGCTGACCCACAGCGAGGTGCCTTCCACGCCCGACACGGAAAAGACGTTCGAGGAGCTGAAGCAGCGGCTCGCCAGGACCATCGACTATGTGAAGTCGTTCAAGCCCGAGCAGTTCGAGGGCGCCGAGACCAAGGACGTCAGCTTCCCGTCCGGGCCAGACAAGATCACGACGCTGAAGGGCCAGCAGTTCCTGAGCGCGTTCTCACTGCCGAACTTCTATTTCCACTGCGCGACTGCTCATGGCATCCTGCGTCACAACGGCGTCGAGATCGGCAAGCGCGATTTCATGGGTCTGAACTGATTTGCGCAATCGCCCGGCCACGACAGCAGAATTCTGCTGTCGTGGCCAAAATTGCACATGAATTGTGCTGCGCGGGCCCTGCCGCGCAGCTCGCCTGCACTTTCCGAATAGCTGATCCCTTGCGCTGATTACCGCGATGCACAAGTGTTCCGAACCTCTCACCGCCCGAAAGCATTCCCATGAGCCGTCCGACCAAATTGTTTGAGACTTACAAACTCGGCCCGATCACGCTGGCCAACCGCCTCGTGATGGCGCCACTGACGCGCAACCGCGCCGTTCCCCGCACTTTCGTGCCGGGCGCACTCGCCGCCGACTATTACGCCCAGCGCGCTTCCGCGGGGCTTCTGATCACCGAGGCGAGCCAGGTCTCGCAGCAGGGCCAGGGCTACCAGGATACACCCGGCATCTACACCAAGGACCAGGTCGCAGGCTGGCGCAAGGTCACCGACGGTGTCCATCAGCGCGGCGGCAAGATCTTCATCCAGCTCTGGCACGTCGGCCGCATCTCGCATGTCGACCTCCAGGCCAATGGCGCAGCTCCGGTGGCGCCGAGCGCGATCCGCGCCAAGGGCAAGACTTTCGTGAACGGCGGCTTCGCCGATGTCTCCGAGCCCCGCGCACTCGAGCTCTCCGAAATTCCGGGCATCATCGACGACTTCAAGCGCGCCACGAAGAACGCGCTGGAAGCGGGCTTCGACGGCGTCGAGATCCATGGCGCCAACGGCTATCTGCTCGAGCAGTTCGCCAAGGACGGTGCCAACAAGCGCACCGATGCCTATGGCGGCTCCATCGAGAACCGCGCGCGGATGATGCTGGAAGTGTCCAAGGCCGTGGTGGCCGAGGCCGGCGCCGACCGCACCGGCATCCGCATCTCGCCAGTGACGCCGGCCAACGACATCTCGGACTCGAACCCGCAAGCCTTGTACGACCATATCGTCGATGGCCTGAGTGCGCTCAAGCTGGTCTATCTCCACGTCGTCGAAGGCGCCACCGGCGGGCCGCGCGACATCGCGCCGTTCGACTATGCCAGCCTGCGCAAGCGCTTCTCCGGCGCCTATATGGCCAACAACGGCTACGATTTCGATCTGGCGACCAAGGTGCTGGATGCGAACGCCGCCGACCTCATCGCCTTCGGCAAGCCGTTCATCTCGAACCCCGATTTGGTCGAGCGGCTGAAGAAGGGTGCTGCGCTGAACGACTGGGACAAGAACACGTTCTACGGCGGCGGCGCGAAGGGGTACACGGATTACCCGACGCTGGCGGCGGCGAAGTAAGGCTGCCTCCTCCGTCATTGCGAGGAGCGAAGCGACGAAGCAATCCAGACTGCCTCTGTGGAAAGACTCTGGATTGCTTCGCTTCGCTCGCAATGACGGTGTGGTAGCAGTGCGAAAAATTACAAGAAAAAGGCCGGGATCGCTCCCGGCCTTTCGCATTTGATGACGTTACGCTTCGCTTACTTCGCTTCCGCACGCTTCGGGGGCTGGGCCGGCCACGACTTGATCAGCGTGTCGTAGTCGACCGTCTCGCCCTTCGGCTTCTCGTTGGCGAGCTTGCGCTGCGGGGCGAGGGTGCCGTCCTTCTGGGCCTTGGCGTACCAGTACTCGGCCGACTCCTTCTTGTGCAGCTTCGGACCGCACTCCTTCTGCACGCCCGATTTCTCCAGACGCTCCATGACGGAGTCCTGGGCCGCGGCGAGCGAGTCCATCGCGGCCTGCGGCGTCTTCGCACCGGATGACGCATCGCCGATGTTCTGCCACCACAGCTGCGCAAGCTTCGGATAGTCGGGCACGTTGTTGCCGGTCGGAGTCCACTGCACGCGCGCGGGCGAGCGGTAGAACTCGATCAGGCCGCCGAGCTTCGGCGCACGCTCGGTGAACGACTTGTCCCAGATGTCGGACTCACGAATGAAGGTGAGACCGACATGGCTCTTCTTCAGCGACACCGTCTTGGAGACGATGAACTGCAGATAGAGCCAGGCTGCCTTGCGGCGATCCGCCGGGGTCGACTTCAAGAGCGTCACGGAGCCGGCGTCCTGGTAACCGAGCTTCATGCCTTCCTTCCAGTAGGCGCCGTGCGGCGACGGAGCCATACGCCATTTCGGCGTACCGTCCGCGTTCATCACGGCGATGCCCGGCTTCACCATGTCGGCGGTAAAGGCGGTGTACCAGAACATCTGCTGGGCGATGTTGCCCTGCGCCGGCACGGGACCGGACTCGGAGAAGGTCATGCCCTGAGCCTGAGGCGGAGCATACTTCTTCATCCACTCGAGGTATTTCGTGATCGAGTAGACCGCAGCTGGACCGTTGGTGTCACCACCGCGCTCGATCGACGAACCGACCGGACGGCAGCCTTCCATGCGGATGCCCCACTCGTCGACCGGCAGACCGTTCGGAATGCCCTTGTCGCCGTTGCCGGCCATCGACAGCCAGGCGTCGGTGAAACGCCAGCCGAGCGACGGGTCCTTCTTGCCATAGTCCATATGGCCGTAGACCTTGACGCCGTTGATCTCCTTGATGTCGTTGGTGAAGAACTCGGCGATGTCCTCGTAGGCCGACCAGTTCACGGGAACGCCGAGCTCGTAGCCGTACTTGGCCTTGAACTTGGCCTTGTAGTCGGGGTTGGTGAACCAGTCGTAGCGGAACCAATAGAGGTTGGCGAACTGCTGGTCAGGCAGCTGATAGAGCTTGCCGTCCGGCGCGGTGCCGAACGACTTGCCGATGAAGTCGTTGACGTCGAGCTGGGGATCGGTGACGTCCTTGCCCTCGCCGGTCATGTAATCCGACAGCGCGATGGTCTGGCCGTAACGGAAGTGGGTGCCGATCAGGTCGCTATCGTTGATCCAGCCGTCATAGACGTTCTTGCCGGACTGCATCTGGGTCTGCAGCTTCTCGACGACGTCACCTTCCTGGATGAGGTCGTGCTTGAGCTTGATGCCGGTGAGCTCGGAGAACGCCTTGGCCAGCGTCTGAGCTTCGTATTCGTGGGTCGTGATGGTCTCGGAGACGACGTTGATCTCCATGCCCTTGAACGGTTCGGCCGCCTTGGCGAACCACTCCAACTCCTTCTTCTGGTCGTCCTTCGACAACGTCGAGGGCTGGAATTCCGCGATCCACTTCTGGATCACGGCCTCGTCGGCGGCGCGGACCGGCGCCGAGACAGCGAACGCTACCGCAATGATGGCTGCCGCACTCGATACGCTCAGCAAGCTGACCTTGGTCAGCGGACCTTTGCTTCTAGACCGTCGCATGTTGTTTCCTCCGTTGCAGCGACAAACTTTTGTACAGGCCCGGGTTGGTCCCGGATCTGGCCGTCCCTTCGCGAGTTTCAGACCGTGCGGAAGATGAGCGCGGCCGTGACCAGCGAAATTCCTGATGCGAGCCACAGGCTCGAGATTTCAAAACCTTCCTCGCCGATCGGCAGCGTGGCAAGCGCATCGGTGCCCATGAAAGCGATCCACAACAGGTGGATGACGGCCGCCGTGATCAGCGAGATGAACAGGCGGTCGCCGCGCGTGGTCGGAATGCGGAGCACGCCGACGCGCTCGGCTTCGGGATAGACCGCGGCGAGCCATGTCATTACGGCCAGCGTGCTGGCGAGCGCGACGAAGAAGATCGCCGTCGGCAGCGTCCAGGCCATCCATGCAATGGAGTCCAATGATGCCTCCCTAGACCCGACCGAGCGCGAAACCGCGCGCGATGTAGTTGCGGACGAACCAGATCACGAGCGCCCCCGGAATGATGGTGAGCACGCCGGCCGCGGCCAGCAGCCCCCAATCCATGCCCGCCGCAGACACCGTCCGCGTCATGATCGCCGCGATCGGCTTGGCGGAGACCGAGGTCAGCGTTCGCGCAAGCAGCAGTTCGACCCAGGAGAACATGAAGCAGAAGAAGGCAGCGACGCCGATGCCGCTCGCGATCAGCGGCACCAGAATCTTGATGAAGAAGCGCGGGAACGAGTAGCCGTCGAGAAAAGCGGTCTCGTCGATCTCGCGCGGCACGCCGGAGACGAAGCCCTCGAGAATCCAGACCGCCAAGGGCACGTTGAAGATGCAATGCGCGAGCGCGACCGCCCAGGGCGTATCGAACAGGCCGATCGCCGAATACAAGTTGAAGAACGGAAGCGCATAGACCGCCGCCGGCGCCATGCGGTTCGACAGCAGCCAGAAGAACAGATGCTTGTCGCCGAGGAAACGGTAGCGCGAGAAGGCGTAGGCTGCCGGCAGCGCCACCGAGATCGAGATGATGGTGTTGAGGACGACGTATTCCAGCGAGTTGATGTAGCCGGAATACCAGCTCTCGTCGGTGAAGATGCGCTTGTAGTGCTGCAGCGTCGGGGTATGCGGCCACAGCGTCATCGTCGAGACGATTTCGGCATTTGTCTTGAAGCTCATGTTGACGAGCCAGTAGATCGGCAACATGAGGAAGACCAGGAACAGCCCCATGATGAGGCGACGGCCGGGAATCGAATGCATCACGCGGCTCCTTCCTGGTGCTTACGCTCGGCGCTGGCATTGGTCATGACGGTGTAGAAGATCCAGCAGACGATCAGGATGATGAGGTTGTAGACCAGCGAGAGCGCGGCGGCCTTGCCGAGGTCGAACTGGCCAAGCGCGATCTTGACGAGCTCGATCGACACGAAGGTCGTGGAGTTGCCGGGACCGCCCCCGGTGACGACGAACGGCTCGGTGTAGATCATGAAGCTGTCCATGAAGCGCAGCAGCACCGCGATCAGCAGCACGCGGTTCATCTTGGGCAGCTGGATCGCCTTGAACACGGCCCAGCGCGAGGCACCGTCGATCTGGGCGGCCTGGTAATAGGCCTCCGGGATCGACTTCAGGCCGGCATAGCAGAGCAGCGCGACGAGGCTGGTCCAGTGCCAGACGTCCATCACGATGACGGTGATCCAGGCGTCGATTTCGTTGGAGACGTAATTGTAATCGATGCCGATGGCGTTGAGCACGTAACCGAGCAGTCCGATGTCGGGCCGGCCAAAGATCTGCCAGATCGTGCCGACCACGTTCCACGGAATCAGCAGCGGCAGCGCGAGGATGACGAGACAGGCCGCCACCGTCCAGCCCTGGCGCGGCATCGACAGCGCGACGACGATGCCGAGCGGCACCTCGATGGCGAGGATCACCAGCGAGAAGAAAAGATTGCGGCCGAGCGAGGCGAGGAAGCGGCCGCCGAGGTCGGTCGAGGGATCGAGCAATTCCTTGAACCAGCCGACACCGTTCCAGAAGAACTGGTTGTTGCCGAACGTGTCCTGCATCGAATAGTTCACCACCGTCATCAGCGGCAGCACCGCGGAGAAGGCGACGACCAGGAATACCGGCAGCACCAGGAACCAGGCTTTTTGGTTGACGGTCTTGTCCATCAGGCGGCTCCCTCCACCAGAAGGCTGTCGGCATAGACGTGGATATGCGACGGGTCGAATTTCAGCCCGGCGGTGCCGTCCGAACTGGTGAATCCCGCAGGCGCGCGCGCCGCGAGCTTTGCGTCGCCGAGGCGGGTGCGGGCGAAACGGATGCGGCCGAGATCGTCGATGCGCTCGATTTTCGCGGTGAGCGAGCCCGGCGCCGGTGCGACCACATCAACGAATTCCGGGCGCACGCCGATTTCGATCTTCGCGCCGGCCGGAAGCTTGTCATAGCTCCGGCCCAGCCCAATGACGTGGCCGCCGATCCTGGCCTCGCGGCCCCTCACCTCGGCCGGAATGATGTTCATGCCGGGCGAGCCGATGAAATAGCCCACGAATGTATGCGCCGGCTTGTCGAACAGTTCGGCCGGCGTGCCACTCTGCACCACGCGGCCGTCATGCATGACGACGACGGTGTCGGCGAAGGTCAGCGCCTCGGTCTGGTCGTGGGTGACGTAGATCATCGTGAGGTCGAGCTCGCGATGCAGCGCCTTCAGCTTGGAACGCAGCTGCCATTTCAGCTCGGGGTCGATCACCGTCAGCGGCTCGTCGAACAGCACGGCGGCCACGTCGGAGCGGACCAGGCCGCGGCCGAGCGAAATCTTCTGCTTGGCATCGGCGGTGAGCCGCGTCGCCTTGCGGTTCAGATAGGGTTCGAGATCGAGCAGGCGGGCGATCTCGGCGACGCGCTTGTCGATCTCCGCCTTCGGCACGCCGCGGTTCTTCAGAGGAAACGCCAGGTTCTGCCCCACCGTCATGGTGTCGTAGATCACCGGAAACTGGAACACCTGGGCGATGTTGCGCCTCTGGGTTGACAGCGGCGTGATGTCCAGACCATCGAACAGGATTTTTCCCCGCGACGGCGTGATGATGCCGGAAATGACGTTGAGCAGCGTGGTCTTGCCGCAGCCGCTTGGGCCGAGCAGCGCATAGGCACCGCCCTGCCGCCAAGTCATGGTCACCGGCTTGAGCGCAAAGCTGTCCTGCGGCGCGTCATTGCCGCCGTAGGAGTGGGCGAGATCGACGAGGTCAATGCGGGCCATGTCGCATCTCCCTCAAGAGCCTGGTGCCGCGACCAACCGGTCGGCGGCATCAAACACAAAGACATCATTGGGATCGAGCACGGCATCCAGCGTCTGGCCGGGCTCGAATTCGTGCACGCCATGCAACACCGCAACCCAGTTCGATCCGTCGCGGGTCAAGTGCACGAAGCTCTCCGAACCGGTGATTTCGGTCACCGTCACCGTGGCGTGGAAGGCGTGGCGGTCGGCCTCGCCGTTGGCGAGCGCCAACTGATGGGCGCGAAAGCCGACGCGATAGGAGCCGTCGGCGAGCGACGAATAGAGCCCGGAGGCCGGCGACGCGGCGCCGCCGGCATATTGCACGGCGCCGTTCTTCTTCTCGATGCCGACGAGGTTGAGCGGCGGATCGGAGAACACCTGCGCCACGCGGAGCGTCTGCGGCCGGCGGTAGACGCTCGGCGTCTCGCCGATCTGAAGCGCCTGGCCTTCCCACATGCAGACCGTGTTGCCACCGAGCAGCAACGCTTCGGTCGGCTCGGTGGTGGCATAGACGAAGATCGCGCCCGAGGCCTCGAAGATGCGCGGCAATTCGGCGCGCAGCTCTTCGCGGAGCTTGTAGTCGAGATTGGCGAGCGGCTCGTCGAGCAGCACGAGATCGGCGCCCTTGACCAGCGCGCGCGCCATCGCGGTACGCTGCTGCTGACCGCCGGAGAGCTGAAGCGGCGTGCGCTTCAGGAACGGCTCGAGCCGCAGCAGCCTTGCGGCTTCTGCCACGCGCGTCTCGATCTCGTCACGCGGCTTGCCCTGCACACGCAGCGGCGAGGCGATGTTCTCGTAGACCGAGAGCGAGGGATAATTGATGAACTGCTGATAGACCATCGCGACCGAACGCTTGCGCACATCGACGCCGGTGACGTCCTTGCCGTTGACCAGCACCTTGCCCGTGGTCGGCTTGTCGAGACCCGCGAGCAGCCGCATGATCGAGGTCTTGCCCGACAGCGTCGGCCCGAGCAGCACGTTGAGCGTGCCGCTCTCGAGCCGTCAACGAGACGTCGCGGATATGTTCGATACCGTCGACGGTCCGGGTCACGTGATCGAGTGTCACGGTCATGAGCGACCTCCTGCTTCCAGCAGGGGACTTTGCCGCACACCATGAGCTGCAATCCAGTCACTCAACGTCGCGATCTCGTCGGCAGATAGTCGCAGGCCGAGCTTGGAACGGCGCCAGACGATGTCTTCGGCGGTGACGGCCCATTCGTTGGCCATGAGGTAGCGGACCTCGCGCTCGGTCAGCGTCGCGCCAAAGGCCTGGCCGAGATCGGCGGCGGATTTCGCGTCGCCGAGCAGCTTCGCCGCCCTTGTGCCATAGGCGCGCGCGAGGCGCCGCGCATGCGCATGGCTGAGGAAGGGATAGCCGCGCTGGAGCTCGGCGATCAGGCCGTCGACGTCGGACACACCCATGTCGCCGCCGGGCAGCGACACCTTGCCGGTCCAGCCCTCGCGCGCTTTTGCACTGCGAAGATAGGGCGCGAGCCGTTCCAGCGCCTCTTCGGCGAGGCGGCGGTAGGTCGTGATCTTGCCGCCATAGATCGACAGCAGCGGCGCGTTGCCGGGCATGTCGAGCTCGAACACGTAGTCGCGGGTTGCAGCCTTGGCTTCGCTGGCGCCGTCGTCATAGAGCGGACGCACGCCGGAATAGGTCCAGACCACGTCCTCTGAGGTCACAGGCTTGGCGAGATATTCGCTGGCGGCCTTGCAGAGATACTCGATCTCCTCAGCCGTCGCCTTCACCTTGGACGGATCGCCGTCATAGTCGCGGTCTGTGGTGCCGATCAGCGTGAAATCGTCCTGGTACGGGATCACGAAGATGATGCGGCCGTCTGCGTTCTGGAACATGTAGGCGCGGTCGTGGTCGTAGAGTTTCTTCACGACGATGTGCGAGCCCTGCACCAGGCGCACCTTGGCCTTCGCATTCACACCGGCGCCGCGGCCGAGCACGTCCTCGACCCAGGGACCGCCGGCGTTGACCAGCGCGCGGGCCTGGACCTGCGAACGCGCGCCGGTCAGCGTATCGATCATGCTGACGGTCCAGATACCGTCGGCCTGGCGAATTTCGGTGGCGCGGGTGCGGGTGCGGATTTCGGCGCCCTTGTCGGCGGCGTCGCGTGCGTTGAGCACCACGAGGCGCGCGTCATCGACGAAGCAGTCGGAATATTCGAATGCGCGGCTGTAGCGATTCGGGATCAGCGGTTTTCCGACTTCATCGCACCGCAGATCGACCGATCGCGTCGCCGGCAACAGATGCCGGCCGCCGATGTGGTCATAGAGGAAGAGGCCGAGGCGCAGCAGCCACGCGGGACGGAGCCCGGCGTGATGCGGCAGAACGAAACGCAGCGGACGGATGATGTGGGGCGCGATGCCCCAGAGAATCTCGCGCTCGATCAGCGCCTCGCGCACCAGGCGAAACTCGTAATATTCCAGATAGCGCAGTCCGCCATGCACCAGCTTGGTCGACCAGGACGACGTCCCGCTCGCCAGATCGTTCATTTCGCACAGGAAAACGGTGTTGCCGCGGCCCACGGCGTCGCGCGCGATGCCACAGCCGTTAACGCCGCCTCCGATGATGGCGAGGTCGAATATCCGCTCCAACAGACGCATCCCCCGGCGACCGCTCGTTCCTTCGAGCAGTTACTTTCGTTTTTGATTAGATCACACCGAAAAACGAAAGCAAGACGAAAGAGAGGGGACAATAAGTGAAACTCGAACTTTCTGAGGAGCAATCCGGTGCCAAAACAGGCACTTTTGTCGCGATCCAATACGCAGCAGCTTGAACGGTCAGTGCGATCTTATATAGTCATAATAGTCAGATTGGTTCATTCGACATGACAGGCAAAACCACCACTCCCGATTCGCCACCGGCTGACGCACCCAATGACACTTGGACACTAGCTAACGCCAAGGCGCGCCTGTCCGAGGTGATCGACCGCGCCCAAGCGGGCCCCCAGACCATCACCCGTCATGGCAGGCCTAATGCAGTGGTCGTCTCCGCCGAAGAGTGGGCGCGAAAGACCGCGCGCAAAGGTACGCTGGCCGAATTCCTGCTGGCCTCGCCGCTGCGCGGTGCCGATCTCGAACTCGAACGCATGCAGGACGAACCTCGCGACGCGTTGACGTGAACCTGCTGCTCGACACCAACGTGCTGTCGGAGGTTCAGCGGCCAGCGCCTTCCCCGAAAGTCCTGGCGTGGCTGGATACGGTCGACGAGGACCGCGCGTTCATCAGCGTTGCCTCGATCGCCGAGCTTCGCCGCGGCATCGCATTGCTAGATGACGGCCGTCGGCGCGCGGCGCTGGCCGCCTGGCTTGCCCATGACCTGCCCATGCGGTTTGCCGAGCGCATCCTGCCGATCGACCAGGCGGTGGCCGAGCGATGGGGCGACCTGATGGCGCAGGGCCGCCGCAGTGGCATTGCGCTGTCTGTGATGGATGGATTTTTCGCGGCTACCGCGCTCACCCACAATCTCACGCTCGTCACGCGCAACGTGAAAGATTTTACGGCATTCGGCGTAACGCTGCTCAATCCGTGGGACAGCGACTAGGCCGCTATCTCAACCGCACCACCGGCGATGCTTCGGGCACAGCGTCCTGCGTCTCCGCGGGAGCGTCGTCGTTATCCCCTGCCCCCTTCGGCAACGCCGCCATTACCTCGATGCCCTTGCTATGGCAGATCGTAGCCAGGCGCTCGGGCAGTTCCTGATCGGTCACGAAGGTCTGGATCTGGCTGATATGGGCGATGCGCACCGGCGCGCTGCGACGGAGTTTTGTGGAATCGGCAACCAGCATGACGCTGCGGGCGTTGGCGATGATGGCTTGCGCCACCTGCACCTCGCGATAGTCGAAGTCGAGCAGCGCACCCTCCTCGTCGATCGCGGACGCCCCGATGATGGCGTAATCGACCTTGAACTGTCCGATCAGCTGCGTTGCGGTCGAACCGACCACGGCGCCGTCGGCACGCCGCACAGTGCCGCCGGCGACCACCACCTCGATGCGGGGATGTCGGTAGAGCAGCATCGCGACGTTGAGGTTGTTGGTGATGACGAGGAGGTCCTCGTGGGAGGTCAGCGCGCTCGCGACCTCCTCGGTCGTGGTGCCGATGTTGATGAAGAGCGAGCAGCCGTTCGGGATCAGCGAAGCGGCCGCAATCCCGATCGCCTTCTTCTCGTCGGCGGCGACGAAGCGCCGCGCTTCGTAAGCGAGGTTCTCGACGCCGGACGCGATGATCGCGCCGCCATGGATGCGGGTCAGCGAGCGGCGCTCGCAGAGATCGTTGAGATCCTTGCGAATGGTCTGCGCCGAGACCTCGAACTTGCGCGCCAGCTCCTCCACCATGACGCGGCCCGAAGCACGCGCGATGTTGAGGATTTCGGCTTGGCGATGGGTCAATCCGGTCACGGCGATGGCCTCAAATCAGGATGCCGCATGGTGCGGCGGTTCGCAGCTGCGGTCAATGCGGACGCCGATCACGGTTAACGGCCGAAGCCTCTCACCACGCCATCGCGGCGGCGAGACGCGCGAGCAGATCCGGATCGTCGAAGGCGCTGGCGGACGCGACTGCGCCTGATCCAACAAGGTCAGCATGGCTGAGGCTGGTGCGGATTCCGATGGTCGGAATGCCGGCGGCGGCCGCCGATTGCACGCCGGAGCGGGAATCCTCGAACGCAACGGAGGCCGCCGCGCTGGCGCCGACGAAGCGCAGTCCCTCCTGATAGGGCAGCGGATGCGGCTTGCCGTGCGGCAGCTCGTCACCGATCACGATCGCCTTGAAGCGATGCGTGATGCCGAGACCGGAAAGCAGCAGTTCGGCATTGAGGCGCGGCGCGTTGGTCACCGCGGCCATGGGAATGCCCGCGCCATCCGCCAGGTCGAGCAGCGCCATCAGACCAGGCAGCGGCTCGATCTGCCCGGCGACGAGCGTGCGGAAGACCTGCTCCTTCTCGCCGAGGATCTCGGCGCGCTTGTCCAGCGCTTCATCGGGCAGGAAGCGCTCGCCGATCGACACATTGGAAAAACCTTGCAGCTCCCTGGAGAAGCGCGCGTGATCGAACACATGGCCACGCGGCCCGAGCACCTGGTTGAAGGCCTTCAGGTGCAGCGGGTCGGTATTGGCGAGCGTACCGTCGATGTCGAACAGTAATGCCTTGCCCAAGTCCTTGCTCAAGTCCTTGCCCAAGTTCTTGTCGAGAGCCTCGATCATTTCCGTACTTTCCCCGATGCGCGGCGCATCAATGCGAAAGACGTATCAATACAGCCTTCATCGCGCAATGACGCATCGACGTGACCGTCACGCGACACTCGACAAAGCCGCGCACGGCTGCAACACTCGGCGCAAGATCAAAAAAGGAGGAAACGATGACGATCAACCGACGCGATCTGGCTCTCTCGACTCTTGCCGTCTCGGCGCTTGTCCTCTCAGCGCCCGGTGTCACGACACCCGCGCTGGCGGCTTCGGCCGACGAGGACGCCGTTGCAAAGAAGGTCGAGGCCTTCCGCCTCGCCCAGATCGCGGCAGACCCAAAGGCGCTCGGCGCACTGTGCTGGGACGATCTCAGCTACAGCCATTCCAGCGGCAAGGTCGAGGACAAGGCGACTTTCATCACCAATGCCACCGACGGCAAATCGAAGTTCCTGTCGATTGAATACAAGGAGCCGACCATCAAGGTCGTCGGTCCCGCCGCGATCGTGCGCTTCCACTGGGTCGCGGAACAGGAGATGGCGGCCGATGGGAAAAAGTGCCGACCAACCTTCACATCCTGATGAACTGGCAGAAGCAGGGCGACGACTGGAAGCTGTTGTCGCGGGCTGCGACGAAATTGTGATGACGATTCTGCCCCTCCTGTTGCGGGAGGGTGTAGCTCGCCGCATGGCGGCAAGAACGGAGGATACGATGACACTGAATCGCGATCATGCTGCCACGAGGGACCACGAAGCGGTGGCAAAGAACGTCGAGGCCTTTCGTCTTGCCCAGATCGCGGCCGACCCGAAGGCGCTCAGCGCGCTTTGCGCGGACGATTTGAGCTACAGCCATTCGAGCGGCTTCCTAGAGGACAAGGCGGCCTTCATCGCCAACGCCACCGACGGGAAGACCGAATTCCTGTCTATCACGTACAAGGACCCGACCATCAAGATCGTCGGCCCCGCCGCGATCGTGCGCTTCCACTGGCTGGCCGAGATGACGACCGGCGGACAGAAAGTGGCAAACAGCCTTCATATCCTGATGAACTGGCTGAAGCAGGGCGACGATTGGAGGCTGTTGTCGCGCTCCGCGACGAAGCTGTGATCACCGGCGTCATCCGGGACGCGCCGAAAGGCGCGGGCCCGGAATCCATTGATCAACGTCTTCTGAGGCAAAATGGATTCCGGGCTCGCGCTTCGCGCGCTCCGGAATGACAAGTGCAGCACCTACGCCGCTTCCCTCACATCGCCGTTAACCAGCTTGCGCGCAGCGCGCTCGGCTTCGCGGGCGTTGCGGAAGAGCTGGCCTTCGAGGCGGTTGAACTGGTGGGACGAGGCGAAGAAACAGTATCCGCCCTGGCCGCGAACGACGATACCCGCGGTCTGTGAATTGACTTCGATGATGTAGCTGTCCGGCATGGCCCGTAGATTCCTCAATGCGGGCAAATAACCGGATCTCTGCCCAAAAGTTCCTCAGGCAAATCAGCCGGTTTCCACCCCGAATCGACGTGCAATTAAGTACTTGGGGACCTCATCCGTTTTATGACTGGTTGTTGGCGAAGCCGCGACGCGTTGACTCAGTCACGCCGCGTTTGGCCGCCTGCACATGTTCGTGAGATGGACAGAGCGCCGCGCGCGGTTACGTCGCGATCGGCGGATCATCCCGACTGATCGCCTGCGGACGTCCCTCGTCGTCGATCGAGACATAGGTGAAATTACCGTCGGTCACCAGGATCGGCCGAAGCTCCCTGCGCCGCAGCGCCCAGGCTTCGAGGTGCACGGTCATCGAGGTGCGACCGACGCGCACGAGATTGGCGTAGACGGAAACGAGATCGCCGACATAGACCGCTTTGCGAAAATTCATCGCCTCGATCGCCACCGTTACGGTGCGAGATCTCGCCACCTTCGATGCGAACACACCGCCGCCGACGTCCATCTGGCTGAGCAGCCAGCCGCCAAAGATATCGCCATTGGCGTTGGTATCCGCGGGCATCGCTAGCGTGCGGATGCAGAGATCGCCGCTCGGTTCGGTGTCGGACTCGTCGGTCATATGGCTCTCACTTGAAATTGTCCCAGCCCGGATCGGGCGCAAAGCGCGCGCCGAATCGCTCGGCCAGCGCGCGCATGGTGGATACGACATTCTCCACCCCGCGCGTGCGCGCATAATTCAGCGGCCCGCCGCGGAAAGGCGCGTAGCCGGTGCCAAAGATCATCGCGCCGTCGACGGCGTCGGGATCATCGACGATGCCTTCGCGAAGGGCCGCGACGCAGACATTGGACATCGGCAGCACCAGCCGGTCGATCATCTGGTCGGTGACACGCGGACCGGTCTCGGCCAGCGGTGCCTTCTCCGCCTTGCCGTCCTTCCAGGTGTAGAAGCCCTTGCCGGTCTTGCGGCCGAGCTCGCCCCTGGCGACTTTCTCGCGCAGCCAGGCCGGTGTCGGCGGCAAGAGATCGCCGAACCTGGTGCGCAGCATGTCGCCGACGTCGAGGCAGATGTCGAGCCCGACCTGGTCGGCCAGCTCGATCGGCCCCATCGGCATGCCGAATTGCTCGGCGGCGGCGTCGATCAGGCGCTGGTCGGTCTTCTCGTCCAGCATCACCATCGCTTCCAGCATGTACGGCGTCAGCGCGCGGTTGACGAGGAAGCCGGGCGAGCTCTTCACGGGCAGCGGCAAACGGTCGATCGCGCCGACGAAGGCGAGCGCCTGTTTCAGGACCTGTGCATCGTTGCCGTCATGGCTGACAATTTCGACCAGTTGCAGCCGCGACACCGGGTTGAAGAAGTGAAGGCCGACGAGCCGCTCCGGCCGCGCCAGCGTGGTGCGCAGGTCCTGCAGCGGAATGCTCGACGTATTGGTGGCGAGGATCGCGCCCGGCTTCATCTTCGGCTCGAGGCCGGCATAGACCTTCTGCTTCAGTTCCAGCTTTTCCGGCACCGCCTCGATGATGAGATCCGCGTTGCGGACGCCCTCTCCGTCCATGTCGGGGATCAGCCGATCGAGCGCGTCACGCACCTCGGTCGGTTTGCGGATGATCTTGCCGTAGAGCTCGGCAGCGCGCTTCACCGCGCCGGCGATCGGCTCCGCCTTCATGTCGGCGAGCGAGACGCGTATCCCCTGCCCGGCTACCCAAGCGGCGATGTCGCCGCCCATGGCGCCGGCACCGATGACGTGGACGTGCTTGATCGTATTCCCGCCGCCCGTCGTCTTCTTCATCTGCTCGCGCAGGAAGAACACGCGGATCAAATTCTGCGCGGTCGGCGTCACCATCAATCTGGCGAAGGAAGCCTGCTCGGCCTTCAGCATCGCGGCCTTGCTGCCGCCATGGCTCTCCCAGAGATCGATCAGCGCGTAAGGCGCGGGATAATGCTCCCGGGGTGCGGCCTTTGCCGCCTCCGAGCGCATCCGCTTGGCCAGCAAGCCACGCACCGGCCCGAGATTGGCCGCGCGCGTGAGCAGGCCGGGCTTGGCCCGCTTCAGCCGGCCGAACAGGACGTCTTTCACCGCGCCCCGGACATGGCGCTCCTGCGTCACGGTATCGACGAGGCCCAGCGATTTGGCGCGGCGCGCATCGATGGCGCGGCCGGTCAGCATCAGCGTCATCGACTGGGTCGGATTGACCAGCGCGGTGAAGCGCGCGGTGCCGCCGAGACCGGGATGCAGGCCGAGCATCACCTCGGGGAAGCCGAAGCGCGCGCCGTCGATGGCGATGCGCGACTGGCAGGCGAGCGCGACCTCGAGGCCGCCGCCGAGACAGAAGCCGTGGATCACCGCAACCGTCGGCAGCTTCAGCGCCTCCAGATGATCGACCACGGCATGCGCGGCGCGGATACGTGTCTCCACTATCGCAGGATCGCTGGCGCCACGGAATTCGTTGACGTCCGCGCCGGCAATGAAGCCGGAAGGTTTGGCCGAGCGGATCACGAGGCCGGCCGGGCGCTCGGTCTCGATCGCCGCGAGCACGGCGTCGAATTCCTCCATCAAATCCGAAGAGAGCGTGTTGGCGCTTGCATCGGCGCGATCGAACAGCAGCCAGGCGACACCGTCGGCATCGCGCGTCAACTTGAAATGCTTGTAGGGGCTGTCAGTGGCGGGCTTGGGCCCGAGCTCCAGCACGCGGTCGCCGAGCGCGGTCATGATCTTCGAATCCATGGTCACACCGCCTCGATCAGCATGGCGCCGCCGAGCCCGCCGCCGATGCATTCGGTGGCGACACCGCGCCGCGTACCGAGCCGCTTCATCGCGTTGACGAGGTGCAGCACGATGCGGTTGCCGGAAGTGCCGACGGGATGACCGAGCGAGATCGCGCCGCCATCGACATTGAGCTTGTCGCGGTCGATCTCGCCGGCGGCGCCGTCGAGTCCGAGAATCTCGCGGCAGAATGTGTCGTCGTTCCAGGCGGCGAGGCAGCCGAGCACCTGGGTCGCAAAAGCCTCGTTCAGCTCCCAGGTCTCGACGTCCTGAATTGTGAGGCCGTTGCGCGCAAGCAGCGGCGTTGCCGACATCACCGGACCGAGCCCCATGATGCTGGGATCGAGCGCGGCCCAGTTGCTGTCGACGATGGCGGCCTTCGGCGTCAGTCGGTGCTTCGCCACCGCCGCGTCGGAGGCGAGGATCACCCAGGAGGCGCCGTCGGTGATCTGCGAGGAATTGCCGGCGGTGACCTGCCCCCAAGGGCGCTCGAACACCGGCTTCAGCTTTGCCAGCGTCTCGGCCGTCGAGTCCGGACGTACGCCGTCGTCGTGGTCGAAGAATTTTCCATTACGGGAGAACGCGGTCTCGACCTCCCCTTTGAGATAGCCCTCCGTCTGCGCATGCGCGAGCCGGCGATGGCTCTCGGCGGCGTAAGCGTCGGACTGTGCGCGCGTGATGCCGAAGAGATGGCCGACGACTTCAGCAGTCTGGCCCATGTTCAGATCGGTGATGGGGTCGGTCAGCCCGCGCTCCAGGCCAATGATGGGCTTGAGATCGCGCGGCCGCAGCTTGAAGGCGGCGGCCGCCTTCGCGGCGATGCCCTTGGCCGTGGCAAGGCCGGCAAACCAGCGCACGCCCGAATTCGGCCAGACCAGCGGTGCGTGGCTCAGGGCCTCGGTACCGCCGGCGAGGATCATGTCGGCGTGGCCCTCGCGAATGTAGCGGTAGGCGGTGTCGATCGACTGCATGCCGGAGCCACAGTTGATCTGCACGGTGAAGGCGACCATGTCCTCGCCCATACCGAGCCGGAGCGCGGCGACGCGAGCCGGGTTCATCTCGTCCGCGATCACGTTGACGCAGCCCAGGATGACCTGGTCGAAATCATCCGGCGAAAACGGCTGGCGCGCCAGCAGCGGCCGGCCGCATTGCACGGCGAGATCGACCGGCGTAAACGGCCCCGGCCCCGAGCGCGCCTTCAAGAACGGCGTCCGGCTGCCGTCGACGATGAAAACCGGTCGTGCCATCAGCTCGCCGCCCTCTGTTCACCGAGTTCCTGGAAGAACTGATGCACATCTCCGGTTTTCTTGTAAATCGGCGACAGCGCCTCCGGCGCGAAATCGTCGACTTCGATCACTTTTGTGACAGCTTCGCGGGCGGCGGCAAGCTGCTCGCCTTCGGCCTGCGTGATCACGCCCTTGGCCACGGCGTCCTTCCAGTCACGGATGTGCGCGGCGCGCATGCGCTTGGCGATGGCGTCGGTGCCCGTGACCAGCGTGAACGCGCGCTCCAGCCGGGCGAAGCCGCCGTCGTCATCGACATAAGCGAGATCCGCCGTCAGGCGCTCGCGCGCGGCCGAGGGCTCCAGCACGAGACTTGCGCATTGGTGCACGACGCGATCGGACGGGCCGAGCACGCGAGCGCCGAACGGCTGCACCACAAGCTTGAGGAAGCCGGCGACGAAACGGTTGGGCAGGTTGGCGAGGATTTCCGCAAGCCTGTTTTCGATCGTCTTGAAGCCGGTCGCCATGCACCATTCCAGCGCGGCAAAGTCTTCCTTCTGCCGGCCCTCGTCCTGCCAGCGTTTCAGCGCCGCCGATAACAGGTACAGCTCGGACAGGATGTCGCCGAAGCGCGCCGACAGCATCTCCTTGCGCTTGAGTGCACCGCCGAGCGTGAGCAGCGCCATGTCGGCGCAGAGCGCAAACGCCGCGGAGTAGCGCGAGAGCTGACGATAGAACGGCGTGGCGTCGCCTGCGTTCGGTGCCGGCGCGAAGGCGCCAAACGTCCAGCTCCGTCCGAAGGCGCGCAACAGCGTCTCGAAGCTATGGCCGACATGCTTCCAGAACGCCTTGTCGAACGCTGTGAGCCCGCGGTCGCGGTCGGTGTCGGCAAGCGCGGTCATCTCGGCGAGCAGATAGGGATGCGCGCGGATCGCGCCCTGCCCGAACACGATGAGGTTGCGGGTCAGGATGTTGGCGCCCTCCACCGTGATGCCGACAGGAACGGCGCGGTGGAGATTGCCGAGATAGTTTTGCGGTCCGTCGATCACGGCCTTGCCGCCATGGATGTCCATGGCGTCGTCGACCGCGGTGCGCATTCGCTCGGTCGCATGCAGCTTCATGATGCCGGAGATGACAGCCGGATGAACGCCGGCGTTCAGCGCCGCGCAGGTGAGCCGCCGCGCCGCGTCGAGCTGATAGGCGGTGGCGACGATGCGCGCCAGCGGCTCCTCGACGCCTTCGAACTTGGAGATGGAGATGCCGAACTGTTCGCGGATGCGGGCATAGGCGCCGGTGGTTCGGGCGGCATAGGCAGCGCCGGCCGCCGACAGCGACGGCAGCGAGATGCCACGGCCGGCAGCGAGCGCCGTCATCAGCATCTTCCAGCCTTGCCCAAGGCGTTCCTGGCCGCCAATGACATAGTCGAGCGGAATGAAGACGTCGCGGCCCCGGTTCGGGCCGTTCTGAAACACCTGCATCGACGGCAGATGGCGGTGGCCGATCTCGACGCCGGGCAGATGAGTCGGGATCAACGCCACGGTGATGCCAAGCTCTTCCCGGCTGCCCACGAGATGATCGGGATCGTAGGCCTTGAACGCCAGCCCCAACAACGTCGCGACGGGACCGAGCGTGATGTAGCGCTTATGCCAGTTCAGCCTGAGGCCGACGACCTCGCGGCCCTCGAACACGCCCTTGCAGATGATGCCGGTATCGACCATCGAGGCTGCATCGGAGCCGGCCTCGGGGCTGGTGAGGCCGAAGCAAGGAATGTCACGGCCATCGGCGAGGCGCGGCAACCAGCGCTCCTGCTGCTCCTTGGTGCCGAAGCGCATCAGAAGCTCGCCGGGTCCAAGCGAATTCGGCACCATCACGGTGACGGCCGCCGCGATCGAGCGAGTGGAGATCTTGCGCACGACCTCCGAATGCGCGTAGGGCGAGAAGCCGAGGCCGCCGAACTCCTTCGGGATGATCATGCCGAAGAACTTCTCGCGCTTGATGAAGGCCCAGACCTCCTGGGGCAGGTCGCGCCATTCCCAGAAGATCTTCCACTCGTCGAGCGTGGCGCAGAGTTCGTTGACGGGGCCGTTGAGGAAGGCCCGCTCCTCGTCGGTCAATTGGGCCGGAGCGATTTTGAGCAGCTTCGACCAATCGGGATTGCCGGTGAAGAGATCGGCGTCCCACCAGACGTCACCGGCCTCCAGCGCCTCGCGCTCGGTGTCGGACATCGCCGGCAGCACGCCGCGGGCCCAGGAGAAGATCGGCTTGGTGATGGTGTCGCGGCGGAAGCTCATGGCGGACCTCATGCAACGGCGCGGTTGTCGGGCATTTTAGCGGAAAGTGACGGGGGTAAGTGAACACTTCGCCGGCAAAAAGAAGCGAATTGACGCGGCCGGGCGGCCGCCCCGAAGACCTAACGGCCGGGGCGTGGGGGCAGTTCCGGGGAGGGGATGGGATGCCCAGCTGTTATTCCGGGGCACGCGAAGCGTGAGCTACGGTGCGCAATTGCGCACCTGAGAATCCATAACCACGATCGGGAGTATGGATTCCGGGCTCGCGCCTGACGGCGCGCCCCGGAATGACGGTGGAGAGAGAAGCGCCGGCCTTAATCCGGCCGGACCATCTCGAACATGTTTTCCGGCTTGATCTCGAAATAGTCGCCGCGGCGTCCCGCGCGCACGATCGGGCGAGCGGCGGCGGTCTGGTAGACGCCGTCCTTGATCATGGCCTTGTCGATGTGGACGGCGACGACCTCGCCGAGCGTCAGCCAGGCATCGGCCTCCTTGCCGTCGGCACCCTTGAGGCGGACGATGTCGGACACCTTGCACTCGAAGGCGACCGGGCTCTCGCCGACACGCGGCACGTTGACGAGCTTGCCGGGTACGGCGGTGAGGCCCGCGAGTTCGAACTCGTCGACCTCGGGTCCGACATGTGCGGCGGTCGCGTTCATGTGCCTGGCGAGGTCCATCGTGGCCAGATTCCAGACGAACTCGCCGGTCTGCTGCATATTCTCGACGGTGTCCTTCCAGTTGGTGGAAGAGAAACCGATGATCGGCGGCACGTAGCAGAAGGCGTTGAAGAAGCTGTAGGGCGCTAGATTGACGTGGCCCTTGGTGTCGCGTGAGGAGATCCAGCCGATCGGCCGCGGCGCGATGATGGCGTTGAAGGGATCGTGCTTGAGGCCGTGGCCTTTGGAGGGCTCGTAGAAGTACAGGTCTTTGTCGGTCACGCTGGCTTTCCCCTGCCCGTCATTGCCTGCCACCAGCCGGTCGGTCTGGGGCGTTGAGCCTGCTTACAGGAGAAATTCCCCGCCCGTCAGGGGCGCGGGGACAGACCCGCGATGACGAAATCGATCATCTGGTCGATGGTCGGGCCGGGCTTGGTGGTGCACTGGGCGATCATCTGGGGGTGGAAGAAGCGCATCATCGCGGTGCAGGCGCAGAGTGCGGCCAGTTGCAGGTCCGGCGCCTCGAATTCGCCGGTGGCAACTCCCTGCGCGATCACCTGGCCGACAACCCCGCCAATGCACTCCATATGGTTCACGCAGACGTCCCAGTCTTCCTGCATCGCGATCTCGACCATCTCATGCAGCTTGTTGTCACCGACATAGCGCTCGGTGTTCATGCGATGGATGGTGGTGAGCAACTCGCGGAAGCGCGGGAGGACGGGCCCCGGCCGCGCCACGATCCGCTGCGCCTCCAGCTCGACCTCGCCCATCAGCGAACGGGCCACCGCCTGATGGATCGCCTTCTTCGATTCGAAGAAGCGATAGACATTGGCGGGGCTCATCCTGAGCTCCTTGGCGATGTCCCCGACCGTGGTCTTCTGATAGCCGATCTGACGGAACAGCCGCTCGGCCACCTCGAGAATACGATCCCGGGTGTCGCCTTCGATATGTTCCGAAATAAGGGCCATCAATCAGGACTCGTTTGCCAGCAGTCTTCTCATTTATTCAGCCGCTTCAGCAAGCGGAATTGCGGGATGCTCATCGCTGCCATGCTGCGACGCAGCGGATTGATCGGGAGTCCCCGCCTCATCCAGGCTCTTCCTGAACCACAGGGCATAGAGGCCCGGCAGGTACAGCAGCGTCAAGAATGTTGCGACGAACAGGCCTCCCATGATCGTGATCGCCATCGGGCCCCAGAAGGCCGAGCGCGACAGCGGGATCATGGCGAGGATCGCGGCGAGCGCCGTCAGCACCACCGGCCGGGCGCGGCGAACGGTTGCCTCCACGATCGCCTCGCGCCGGGTCAGGCCGTGCGAGACGTCGGTCTCGATCTGATCGACCAGGATGACCGTGTTGCGCATGATCATGCCGGCGAGCGCGATCAGGCCAAGCAACGCCACGAAGCCGAACGGGGCATTGGCGAGATTGAGGCCGAACGAGGCGCCGACGATGCCGAGCGGCGCGGTCAGGAACACCAGGATCAGGCGCGAGAAGCTTTGCAGCTGGATCATGAGCAACGTCAGCATCACCATGACCATCAGCGGGAAGAGGACGAAGATCGAGGCGTTGCCCTTGGCGGACTCCTCGAACGCGCCACCCGGCTCGATCCGGTAGGCCGGCTCGAGGTGATCCTGGATCGCCTTCAGCTTCGGCGTGATCTGACTGGTGACGTCGGGAGCCTGCACGCCGTCGACGACGTCGGAGCGCACGGTGATCGCCATGTCGCGGTTGCGCCGCCACAGGATCGGCTCCTCGTGGGCATACTCGATCTTGGCGATCTGCTGCAGCGGCACGGCGACGCCGTTGCGGGAGGTGATGGTGAGATCACCGACGCCGCCGAGATCGAGACGTTCGGACGGGATCGCGCGGGCCACCACGGCGACCTTCTCGATGCCGTCGCGGATGGTCGTGACCTGCGCACCCGAGATCAGCATCGCAAGCGCCTGCGACACGTCCTGCGGGGTCAGGCCCATGGCGCGGGCGCGGTCCTGGTCGACGACCAGCTTGAGGTAGGGCGACTGCTCGTTCCAGTCGAGCTGGACGTCCTTGACGTTCTTGTTCTGCCGCATGACGTCGCGAACCTGGTAGGCGATCTCGCGCACCTTGTTGGCATCGGGCCCGATCACGCGGAACTGGACAGGGAAGCCGACCGGCGGACCAAAATTGAAGCGGTCGACACGCACGCGCGCCTCGCTCAACATGCCGTCGGCGGCGGCCTTCTCGATCTTGGCCTTGATGCGTTCACGCGCCTCGACGCCCTTGGCGACGATGACGATCTCGGCGAAGGCCTCGTTCGGCAGTTGCGGGTTGAGGCCGAGCCAGAAGCGCGGCGAGCCCTGGCCGACATAGGACGTATAGGTCTCGATGTCCTTGTCGTCCTTCAGCAGCGTCTCGGCCTGCTTCACCGACTTCTCGGTGACGTTGAAGGCGGTGCCCTCCGGCAGGCGCAGCTGGAGGAACAGCTCGGGCCGCTCCGACAGCGGGAAGAACTGCTGCTGGACATGGCCGAAGCCGACGATCGAGGCGATGAAGATGCCGACGGTCGCGACCACGACGGTGATGCGGTGGTTGACGCACCACTGCACGATGGCGCGCAGCCCCCGATACATCCGGGTCTCGTAGACCGCGTGCGGGTCGTGATTCTGGTGGACCTTGATGTTGGGCAGCAGCATGACGCCGATATAGGGCGTGAAGATCACCGCCACGAACCAGGAGGCGACCAGCGCGATCGCCACGATCCAGAAGATGCTGCCGGCATATTCGCCGACCGCGGAATTGGCAAAGCCGATGGGGAGGAAGCCGGCGGCCGTGACCAGCGTTCCCGTCAGCATCGGAAACGCCGTTGATTCCCAGGCAAATGACGCAGCCCGGAAGCGGTCCCAGCCCTGCTCCATCTTCACCACCATCATCTCGACCGCGATGATGGCATCATCCACCAGCAGGCCGAGCGCGATGATCAGCGCGCCGAGCGTGATGCGGTGCAGATCGAGCGACATCGTGTTCATGACGATGAAGACGATGCCCAGCACCAGCGGCACCGACAGCGCCACCACGATGCCGGTACGCCAGCCCAGCGCCAGGAACGAGACGAACAGCACGATGACGAGCGCTTCCATGAAGGAGTGCACGAACTCGCCGACCGCGTGCTCGACCACCTTGGGCTGGTCGGCGATCAGCTTGACGTCGATGCCCTGCGGCACGGCCTTCATGAACTCGGCGGTGGCCTTTTCGACCTCCTTGCCGAGCTCGAGGATGTTGGCGCCCTTGGCGGTGACGACGCCGATGCCGATCGCAGCCTTCCCCTCCTGACGGACGATGAAGCTCGGCGGATCAACATAGCCATGGGTGACGGTCGCAATATCGCCCAGACGAAACACGCGGCCGTTGCTTTCGACCGGCGTTTCGGCGACAGCCTTGGCACCGTCGAGCGCGCCGGTGACGCGCAGCGGCACGCGCTGCGACGAGGTCTCGACCGTGCCGGCAGGCGTCACGTTATTCTGCTTGGCGAGCAGAATCGAACAGCGCCTGCGGCGTGATGCCGAGGGTCGCGAGCTTTGCGTGGCTGAACTCGACGAAGATGCGCTCGTCCTGATTGCCGTAGACGTCGACCTTGGTCACGCCCGGCACCTTCAGCAGGCGCTGGCGGAAGCCTTCGGAGACCTTCTTGAGCTGGGCGTAGTCGGCGCCGTCGCCGGTCATCATGTAGAGAATGGAATCGACGTCGGAGAACTCGTCGTTGACGACCGGGCCGAGGATGCCCGAGGGCAACTGGCCTTGCACGTCGGCGAGCTTCTTGCGCAGAAGATAGAAGAGATACGGCACGTCCTTCGGCGGCGTGGAGTCGCGGAAGGTCACCTGAAGCGCCGTGAAGCCGGGTTTGGAATACGTCTGCACCTTCTCGAAGTAAGGCAGTTCCTGGATTTTCTTCTCGATGGGATCGGCGACCTGCGCCTGCATCTCCTGGGCGGTCGCGCCCGGCCAGAGTACGGAGACGTTGACCACCTTCACCGTGAAGAACGGGTCTTCGGCACGTCCGAGCTTCTGATAGGAGAAGAAGCCGGCGACGCCGAGCACCAGCATCAGGAAGAGAACCAGCGTCTGGTGGCTGACGGCCCAGGCCGAAAGGTTGAAGCGCTTCATCGCACTCTCCGAAAGACGGTCCAGTTGCAGAAAACGACAGCCACTCTGTTCAAACCGTCGTCGCGAGGCAGCGAAGCAATCCAGGGGGCTGGGCAGGTTCTGGATCGCTTCGCCGCTTCAGCCTTCGCATTTGCGCTCGGGCCGAAACTCACCTCGCACGACGAAACTCGTAAGAAATATCTAGAAAGACAACGACGACACGATCCGCACCTTCTGGCCCGGATCGAGCTTCTGTACGCCGAGGGCCACGATCTTGGCGCCCTCGTCCACACCGCTGGTGATGATGACGTCGTTGCTCTCGTAGGACTTCACCACGACGGGCTTCAGCGTGACGGCGCCGTTGTCGTCGACGACGTAGAAGGAAGGCTTGCCGCCTTCGTTGAACAACGCCGACAGCGGCAGCCGTGCAACGCGCTCGGTGGCGGCATCCGACAGCGTCAGCGTCGCGGTCATGCCGAGCGACACCTTGTCGTCGGCCTCGGGCAGTGAAAATTTCGCGAGATAGGTGCGCGTAGCGGAATCCGCGGTGGGCGCGATCTCGCGCAGCTTGGCCGCGTACTTCTTGCCCGGCTCCGACCAAAGAGTGACGCTGGCGGCGCCCGACTTGGCACGTCCGACCAGCGTCTCAGGGATCGCGACGACCGCTTCCTTTTCGGCAAAGCGGGCGACGCGGATCGAAGTCTGGCCTGCGGCAACCACCTGGCCGGGTTCGATCAGCGTTGCGGTGACGACGCCACGGGCGTCGGCGTTGAGCGTCGCGTAGGAAAGGGAATTCTTGGTCAGCTCGACCGAGCGCTCGGCCCGGTTCAGGCGCGCCCGGGCCTCGTCGGCCGCGGCGCGACTCGAATCCAGCTGGGCATCGGTGGTCCAGCCCTTGGCCTTCAGATCCTTGGCGCGCTGCTCGGCAGCGGCGGCCTGGGCCAGCACGCCGGTCGCGGCAGTCTGCTCGGCGACGGACTGCTCGGCCTGGAGCTTCAAATCGACCTCGTCGAGGGTCGCGAGCGGCTGGCCGATCTCGACGGTCTGACCGACCTCCACCAAGCGCTTGGCGACCTTGCCGGCAACACGGAAACCGAGGTCGCTCTCGATCCGCGGCCTGATGGTGCCGACGAAGCTGCGCTCCGGTGTCTCGGCATCATAATGCGCGGTCGCGACCAGAACCGGCCGCGGCGGCTCCGCCTTTTCAGCGACGGTGTCATTGCACCCGGCCAGCGCGGCGGCCATCAGGGCCAGCGACACACCCGCCAAGAGCTTGGAGTAGCTGAATAAAACTGACCGAACGAACATCGGAGGACACTCCTGCGGCTGCAATGCAGGGAATGTCGACTAACTACTGACGAAAGTCAATAATCGTCAGTCATCAGGAAAGCGTGATCGTTAAGGGGTGGTAAGGATTGGGATGATCAACGCCAAGACGGTGCCATCGTACGGTGGGCCCGCGAAGCGTGCCCACCGTTGCACTCGATGAAGCTGGGAAAATTGTGCGCTCAGAAATGTGCGCCTTTGGGCAAGTTCTACCAGGCTCCGCTCTATCGCCCCTGCTCCGCGAACTCGTGCTTGCTCTCGTGGCCGCCGATGAAAACCAAAATGCCGGCCAGCAGAGGCAGCACGGCGAGCACGAGCAAGCCGGTCGAGGTCTGGCCGGTGGCTTCCTTGACCCAGCCGATCAGATAGGGACCGCCGAAGCCGGCGAGGTTGCCGATCGAGTTGATCAGCGCAATGCCGCCGGCGGCGGCAGTACCGGAGAGCCAGGCGGTCGGCAGCGTCCAGAACACACCGAAGCAGCAGAACACGCCGATCGCAGCCACGGTCAGCACAACCATCGTCATGGTGGGATCGGTGAGATAGGAGGACACGCCGAGCGCGACGGCGGTGAGCAACAGCGGCGCGCCGACATGCATCACGCGCTCGCGCGTCGCATCTGAATGCCGCGCCCACAGGATCATTGCAACCGTGCCGAACAGATACGGGATCGCGGTCACGAAGCCGGTCTGCGCGTTGGTGAGGCCGAACGCCTTGACGATCTGCGGCAGCCAGAACTGCATGCCATAGAGCGCGCCGACGAAGCCAAAATAGACCAGGCTCAGCATGATCACCTTCGGCGAGGACAGCGCCTCGCCGAGCGACAGATGCTTTACCGCCTGCTTGGCGGCAATCTCGGAATCGAGCCTGGTCTGGAGCCAGGTCTTCTGCTCGGCGGAGAGCCAATCCGCCTTCTCCGGCTTGTCGGTGAGGTAGAACCAGGTGACGATGCCGAGCAGCACCGAGGGGATACCCTCGATGATGAACAGCCACTGCCAGCCCTTCAGGCCCATCGCCCCGTCGAGCCCGAGCAGCAGGCCCGAGACCGGCGCGCCGATCAGGGTCGAGACCGGCACGGCGATGGCGAAGGCCGCGAGGAAGCGCGCGCGATATTCGGCCGGGTACCAGTAGGTGAGATAGAGGATGATGCCGGGGAAGAAACCGGCTTCGGCGACGCCGAGCAAAAAGCGCAGGACGTAGAAGCTGGTGACACCGCTCGTGAGCGCCATCAACGCCGAGATGATGCCCCAGGTCACCATGATGCGGGCGATCCAGCGGCTGGCGCCGAACTTCTCCAGCGCCAGGTTACTCGGCACCTCGAAGATGAAATAGCCGATGAAGAAGATGCCGGCGCCCCAGGAGAAGATCAGCGGCGTGAACTTCAGCTCGGCATTCATGGTCAGCGCGGCGAAGCCGAGATTGACGCGGTCGAGATAGGAGAAAAAGTAGGCCAGCACCAGGAACGGTATCAGGCGCCAGGAGATGGCGCGGATGGTCGAGGTCTCGATCTCCGACTTCGCGGCACCGGAACCGGCATCGATCGTGGTCTGGCTCATGACTTTTCCCCCAAGGGTTGTTGCTTTTATGGGCTGATCCGGGGTTTTGAGCATCGCCGCAAAAGAGTCAATGGAGCGAGCAATGCAAGGCGCGGCCGGATGATCCCGGTGCCGACAGCAACGAGTTTCACTCGTCCAATTGAAACCGCTCGAACCGATCGAGCTCTTCCTCGATCACTTGCTTGAATTCCTTGCGCCGCGCCGTCTTCTTCCCCTGCCCGACCCAGGTCCATTTCTGCATCAGCAGCTTCTTGCCCTGCCGGTCGGTCTTGAGGTCGAGCGCGGCGACGATCTCGTCGCCGACCAGCACGGGCAGCGCGAAATAGCCGAGCTTGCGCCTTGCCTTCGGCACATAGGCTTCGAAAAGATGATTGTAGCCGAAGATGAGATTGGTGCGCTTGCGCTGGATGATCAGGGGATCGAACGGCGAGAGGATATGAACGAGATCCGGCGACACTTCGCCGGGCTCCAGCGCCGCGGGCGCTGCCCAATGCTCCTGCTTGCCGGCGCCGTCGATCGCGACAGGCACGAGCTCGCCGCGGCGGACACGTGAGGCGATCAGGCCCGCCACCGCCTGCTTGCTGAGCGCATCGAGGTGGCAGATCGAATCCAGGCTGACCACGCCCTGTGACCGCAGCGCGCGATCGAGCAGATAGGCCGTGATCTCCCGCGCCGACGCCGGCTTCGGCAGCCTGTCCCAGCCGAAATGACGCGTCATCAGCTCGTAGGTCTTGAGCATGCCCTGGCGCTCGCTGACGGTCGCGACGCCGGTATAGAAGGCGAGCTGCAACGCGCGCTTCGAGGGCTTTCGGCTCTGCCAGAGGTGCTCCTTCTCGGTGAGCACGTCGTCCTCGATGTCGCGGATCGTCAGCGGGCCGGCGCGCAGCAGCCGCATCACCTTGCGCGTGTCCGCCGGCGTCACTGAGGCGTACCATCTGTGGCCCTCGCGCCGGTGCTCGCGCATCGCCGGCAGGAAGAAGCGAAAATCGTTCGAGGGAACGTAGGAGAGCGCATGCGTCCAGTATTCGAACACACTCCTGTCGACGCTCTGGGCCTGGCGCAGGTCGGCGCGACGGTAGGACGGAATGCGGCTGAACAGGATGTGGTGATGACAGCGCTCGATCACGTTGATGGTGTCGATCTGCACATAGCCGAGATGGGCAACTGCATCCGTCACGGCTGCCGCGCCCTCCCCAAACGGAGCGCGCGCATCCAGCCGCTGGGCATGCAGCCAGATCTGCCGGGCCTGTGTCGTGGTGAGCGGGATCGGTTTGAGCGCGCGTGACATTGCAGACAGCAATGTAGCTGGATTCGCGCGACGGAAAAGGAGGGACCAAGGAGGCGACCCAAGAAAAGCCGCGCTGCCAACTGCTGCCAGCGCGGCTGGATCATGCGCGCGACCCGCGCCTATTTCATCGACATCGCCTTCTGCGACTTCATGTAGTGCATGCAGGCGCTCTTCATCTTGCCATTGCTCATGTCGGTGTTGGCCATCGCCATTTCCTTGTTCGCCGCCATCTTGGCCGGCGTGTCGGGTGTGCCGCCCATCATGGCGGCAGACTTCATCATGTTGTCCTTGGTGCATGCCATCATCGCGGCGGATGCGGGCGACAGGGAAAGAGCGAGAGCACCAAGGGCTGCGGCGGCAAGCAAGATCTTCATCGAAACGTCTCCGTAAAAGCCAGACCGGCGCCATGCCGGTATGCGTTAGTACGTTTCTCGAGAAAGAACGTTTCGTGGAGAACAGAACTTCCCTCGCTGCAGTGCGAAGGGGAAGAGCGATCAGCGCACGCCGTTCGGCGTTTTGGAGCGGTCGCCAACGCTGCCTGTGGCAACGTCCGGCTCGCAGATGGCCTTGCCCCGCCCTTCCGCCTGGCAGCGATAGACGCTGCCGGTGAGGCGGTCGACCAGCCACATATTCTCGTCGTTCGGCCCGTCGAGTCCGACATAGCGACTGGTCAGCCCCGTGATCAGAGTCGAGAGCAGGATCGCCACCGCGATCATCGCCGCACCGATATAGACGGGCATGGAGGTCAAGGAGTCGGTCCGATCCGGCGGGCCACTGCGATAGAACTGGTAGTCACTTGGCCTCGGCACTGGACGGAACTCGCCTCCCCCGATTCACAGCTTCGATAACCCCTGCTAGGCCTGCATCGGGCCGAAAGCTTGTTCGCAGGCGGGCCATGCCGCGACGGCTTTGCGACGATCGAGGTGAACAGGTTTCCAAAGCAGAAGCGGCCCGTTTGGGGCCGCTCCGCGCCTTGTGGTGGCCAAATCAGCGATGGAACAAGCCACCCATCATGTGGCCGAACAGATTGCCCGGGCCGCCGCCTCCGCCGCCGTGAGAGCGACGACCACCGCCGGAGGAGCGGCGGCGCGCGGGCTCGTCGGTGGAGTCGTCAGAGGCCACACGGCTGGAGACGATCTCGGACTGCATCGCCTTGTGCTGGAGCTTGTTGAGATAGCCGGTCGTGGGGTAGCCGCGCGCGGCCTGCCAGCGCCTGATCACGGACCGGGTCTCCTCGTCGAACTTGCCGGTTGCCTTGACGTCGAAGCCGAGACCGGTGAGGCGGCGCTGCACGTCGCGGCGCTGGTTCTTGTCGAGACCAACCTGGTCTTCGGCGATCTGGTCAGCCGTATCCGTGAAGGTCGCGGGATCGATTCCTACGGTGAGGTTGCGCGTCGTCGTGGACGGACCGTCCTGCAGCGCGGCGATGCGGGCGAGCGCCAGCGGCTTGAAGGTGCCGTTCGGATAGTTGGTGAGATAGGCGTTGAGCTCCTCGACCTTGTTGGTGTCCTTGATCGAGCGCCAGAACTCGAGCTCGACTTCGCCGGCCTGGGCGACGGTCGCTGGCGCGGCAGCGTCCGACGCGGTGGCCGCGGCCGGGTTGAGAAAAACCGTGCCGGTGAGATTGGTGTGGCCCCAGGGCAGCTGCGCCTTGCCCGTCTCGTCGTTGACCTGGGCGCGAACCTTGGTCATGGCCTGCTGGATCTCGAGGCCGGGAGACGCGATGTTCGCAATGAGCGCGCGGGTAAAGGGGCTGTTGGTGCCGGCCTCGCCGTCGAGGGCAGTCTGGCCGGGACCGGTGGCGAACGCGATCAGCGTGCCCTCGCCGGACTTCATCTCGGCAAGGCCGCTGGCCACGTTGACGGATCGCGTTGCCTTGGCCGAGCGGATCTTTGCGGCGAAGGGATTGTCGCGGCAGGCGTCGAGGAACACCAACTTCACCTTGGCATCCGCCATGGTCTGCTCGAGCGTGAGATCGACATTGATGGCAGCGCCGAGCTTGACGTCCATCTCGGATTTGAGGTCGGCATCGACAGGCAGCAGATAATTGGTGCCGTTCACCGCGATGCCGTGGCCGGCATAAAAGAACAGCGCCACATCGGCGCCTTCGCTCTTCTTGCCGAATTCGAGCAGCTTTGCCGTCATGGCGTCGCGGGTGAGATTGGCACCCTCGACCACGTCGAAGCCGACATTGCGCAGCACCCGGGCCATCGACTTGGCGTCGATCGCCGGATTCGGGAGCTGCGGGACATTCTTGTACGCGGCGTTGCCGACAACAAAGGCGACGCGTTTGTCGGCGTACGCCGCGTTACCAGTGAACACGAAAGCCGCCAGAGACATTGCCGCGAGCAGGAAACGCATGGTCTTTCTCCCCAGATCAAGAACCACCGATGGCCGCAGTGTGATCTCTTCCACGGAAGTCGAATGTGATTTAGATCACGTTGGTACCGCAACGGCTCGAACGGGCCTCAAAAAAACGCGACAATCCCTGTTGGCGCCGTAGCCCCCGCAGTCCTTTTGGAAGCAAAACACCCCGGTCGTGCGCCCGAACGCCGCCAAATGAGTTAGAATGAATTCGGAGGCCTTTCGGCCAGCGTGACCAGGATCACATCAAGGCCTTTGAACCTTCCCTATGCTCGCAGCATCAAATCGCCATCAGGCGTAACAGCGAGGATACCACGATGACCCGTTTTGATAAGTTCTTTGCACTGAAGGCGATTACTCTCACCGCCGCGCTGTCGATGACGGCGGGCCTGGCCCTGGCCGGCGACAATGTCTCGTCGGACAAGATCCTGGATGCGTTGAAGCCGAAGCCGGCGACGCGCGGCCTGTCCGTCGGGCCGCAGGCCGATCCGGCGGTGCAGGCCAAGGAATCGACCTTCCTGAACACCGTGCGCAACCGCTCCACCCGGTCGCTCTCCACGGGCGAGCGTGAGCAGATCGCCGAGCTGGCTGCGACCAAGCCGAAGATCGATCTGGAGATCCAGTTCGATTACAACTCGGCCGACATCGCCAAGACCTCGGTGCCGTCGGTGCAGGCGCTCGGCAAGGCCCTGGCCGACCCGTCGCTGAAGGGCTCGACCTTCGTGGTCGCCGGCCACACCGATGCGGTCGGCACCGAAGAGTACAATCAAGGGCTGTCCGAACGTCGGGCCGACACCATCAAGAAATACCTGGTGCAGAACTACGGCCTCAACGGCACCGATCTCGTCACGGTCGGCTACGGCAAGACCAAGCTGAAAGACACCGCCAACGGCGCCGACCCGATCAACCGCCGCGTCCAGGTGGTGAACATGGAAGCCAAGACGACGGCGTCGAAGTGATTTAGTGACGAACCCTGCCTGTCGCATCGCGGCAGGCAGTCGGGTAACCGTCGCTCATACTGGCGTCGGTACGCCGAGCGCCTCCCGCACCAGCCGGGCAAGCTCCGCCTTGCGGTAGGGCTTTTCCAAAATCAGGGCACCCTGCCGGACGTGACCGTTCGCCGCCAGCGTCTCTAGGGCATATCCTGACGTCAGTAGCACGCGCAGCTCGGGATTTGCCTTGCGTGCGAGACCCGCAAGCTCCCATCCATTCACGCCCCCGGGCATCACAACATCGGTGAACAGCAAATCGACATGGGGCGCAGCCGCGAGCATCTGCAAGGCCTCCCTGCCATCGATAGCGGAGATCACCCTGTAGCCGAGGCTCTCCAGACTCATCACCGCGTAGGATCGAACGAACGGATCGTCCTCGACCACCAGCACGATTTCGGAGCCGCTCTGTGCCATCTCCTTCTCGATCGCCAGCGGCACGCTCTGCGTCTTCGTCATCACGGCCGGAAGATAGATCCGCACGGTCGTCCCCAGGCCCGGTTCGCTGTAGATCGTGACGTGCCCGTTGGACTGCTTGGCAAAGCCGTAGACCATGCTGAGCCCCAGCCCACTGCCCTTGCCGACCTCCTTGGTGGTGAAGAACGGCTCGAATGCGCGTTCCAGCACACGCTTCGGCATGCCGGAACCGGTGTCGGTCACGGCGATCACGACATACTCGCCGGGCCCGACCTCGGGATGTACGTTGTGATCGCCTGTATCGAGCGATGCATTCGCCGCCGAGATGGTCAGGCGCCCGCCTGATGCCATCGCGTCCTGGGCGTTCAGGGCGAGGTTGAGAATCGCCGATTCGAGCTGCACGGGATCGGCGAAGGCATGCCGGAGTGCGGGATCGGACAGCGTGGAAATCTCGATATCCTCGCGGAGCGTTCGTCGCAGCAGCTTGTACATGGACTCGATGAGCTTGTCGCATTCGGTCTCCACCGGCCTCAGCAACTGCTTGCGGCTGAAGGCCAGCAGGCGCTGCGTCAATTCGGCACCGCGCTCGCCGGCGCTACAGATGTCGTCGGCCAGCCGCTTCAAATCCCCCCGCGACACCAACTGCTCGGCCAGATGTTCGGCATTGCCAACGATCACGGTGAGGAGGTTGTTGAAATCATGGGCGATGCCGCCAGAGAGCTGCCCGACCGCCTCCATCTTTTGGGCCTGCATCAGTTGGGCCTCCGTGCGCTTGCGATCGGTCAGGTCATGGATCATGCCGACGAAGATGGACGAGCCGTCCTGCTTGGCCTCGCCGACCGAAAGATCCATCGGGAAGGTGGAGCCGTCCTTGCGCTGGCCGATCACCTCGCGACCGATGCCGATGATCTTCTTCTCGCCCGTAGCGAGGAAATTGCGAATATAACCGTCATGCCCGGAGCGGTACGGCTCCGGCATCAGCATCCGAACGTTCTGCCCGAGGACTTCGTCGTCGCGATATTTGAAAAGCCTTTCGCAGGCCGGATTGAACTTCAGGATGTTGCCGTCGGAATCGATCAGGATCACACCATCGACGGCGGTGTCGACGACCGCGCGCAGCCGGGCCGCGCTCTCACGCAGCTCTCGCTCGACTCTCTCCCGCTCGGTGAGGTCGTGAATGATGCCGACGAAGATCGGCTCGCCAACCGCCTGTGCAGTCTCGCCGACCGAGAGATGCATCAGGAAGGTCGAGCCGTCCTTGCGCCGCCCCACCACCTCGCGGCCGATCCCGATAATCTGGCGGACACCGCTGGAATGATAGTTGTGCAGATACCCATCATGGGCGTCGCGATAGGAGGGCGGCATCAGAACCTTGACGTTCTCGCCGATGACCTCGCTCGCGGGATAGCCGAACAGCTTTTCGCAGGCTGGATTGAACATCAGGACGCGACCGCGCGCATCGATCAGGATCACGCCGTCGACCGCGGTGTCGACGACGGCGCGCAGCCAGTCGGAATTGGAACGGTCAGGTCCAGCGATGCCGTCTTCCATGCTCACCTGGCGAGTCTCTCCGGCTCCGACCGACGCCCGCCAGTCCACACGCCTTGATTGATTCCGGCAAGCGAATTCTACCGGCTCTGTGCACGATGGCAGGCATTAGATCCAGCTCTGGAACAGCATGAGCCGGTTGAAGGTCTGCATCGACGTGCCGACGAAGGCCGCCGAGATCGGCAGCATCACCGCAAAGCCGATGGCGGCGAGGCCGACATAGGCCCATAGCAGCCAGCGCGGCAGGCCCTCCCGACGCAACACATAGACCAGCGCGAGCGACGCGACCGTTGCGGCCGGCAGATAGTAGTAGATGAAGCCCAGCGTACGCGGCAGCAAGGCCCAGGCGAGCCAGCAGCCGAAATAGAACACCGCAATCAGGAACGCATCCCAGCGGCGCGTCACGATGAAATCGCGCAGCACGATCGCGAGCGCGACCAGCGCCGGCCACAGCACCAGCGGGTTGCCGAGAAAGACGATCGCCGAGACATTGTCTTCCGTCGTCTTGTCGAACAGAAACCACACCGGGCGGGCGAGCAGCGGCCAGGATGGCCAAGAGCTCATATAGGTATGGCCGGCGATCGCGGTGGTGGTGTTGTCTGCAAAGATCCGGCGCTGCGCCTCGATCAGGTCCGTTAGCGACAACCCATAGAGTGGAACGAACGTGGCAAGATATGTCATCGCCGGCAGGACGGCGAAGCAGAGCGCGGCATGCTGCACCCGAAAATCGGGCCAGAGATCGGGGCGATACCAATCGCCCGGCCTCGCGTCGGCGAACAGCGTGCGCCAGCCCTGCATCAGGCGGATCACCGCAACGATGACGATGCAGATTCCGAGCGGGAACAGCCCGCTCCATTTGCAGGCCGCGGCAAGACCGAACAACGCACCCGCCAGCGCGAACGACGCATGCGGGCGCTGCCTTCGAAAGCCATGCTTGAAGGCTGCGACCGCCAGCAGGCTGAAGCCGAGCGCAAAGATGTCGAGCATCGCGATACGCGCCTGCACGTAGAGCATCTGGTTGAAGGCCGCGATCAGCGTTGCTGCGATCGCCGGTCCTTGTGCCGAGAACAGCGCCAGCCCGCACAGATAAATCGCGACGATCGCGAGCGCGCCGAACAACGCCGCCGGATAGCGCCAGCCGAGCGCATTGTCGCCGAAGGCCGCGATCGACGCCGCCATCAGCTCCTTGGCCAGCGGCGGATGCATCGGATTGAGCATCGGCTGCGACATCGCCGGTGCAAGCATCTGCCGTGCAGCGGGCACGTAATGCACCTCGTCGAAAACGAACTTCTCCGGCGTCGTCAGGCCGATCAACAGTGCAAGATGGGCAACCAGGAAAATCGCGACAGCATACACTGCGCTCCGCGACATCCTCGGAACCGCAGGCAGATCGAGCGACATGGGGGGGACGTTTTGCGTGGCAAATCTGCTTCACCGTGGAGAAAAATCTGGCTGGCACTTTTCATTGAACGCATTCTGCCGCAACTGTCACTAAGGATAACGCTCGTCCCGCGCCCTTTGTGATAATTCCGCCACGAAGCGCGCGCGGTCCGGTACGATCAGGGACCAACGATCGGTTGTGAAATGAATTTGCGTTTCTGGCTCTTCCCTACACTGTTGGCGGCCGTTGTAGGCGCGTCGCCTTGCGCGCAGGCGCAGACGCGCGTCGGCGAAGCCGTTGTGATCCAGAACGAAGTCGTGCGCGTCGCCGCAAGCACGACGCCGATCAATGTCGGCGACAGCATGCTGCGCGACGAGACCGTGCGCACCGGTGCCGACAGCGCGGCACGCTTCGTCATGGCCGACAGCACCAACCTGTCGCTGGGGCCGAGCGCGACGCTCAAGCTCGACCGCACCGTCTTCAACGACGAGCACAGCTATCGCGACGTCGCGATCCGCATGACCACGGGCGCCTTCCGTTTCGTCACCGGACATTCGGAAAAGACTGCCTACAAGATCACGACGCCGCTTGCGACCATCGGCGTGCGCGGCACCACGCTCGACATCCTGTCCCAGCGCGGGCGCTCCGTCGTCGTGCTTCAGGACGGTGCGGCCAGCGTCTGCACGACCAGCCTCCAATGCGTGCAGCTCACCCAGCCGGGCGATACTGCAGTCATCGTTTCGGCCGGCGGCAAAGTCAGCATCACCAAGACCAATACGCCGCCCTGGACCTTTGCCGCCAACTGCGCCGCGAGTGCCGGGCTGTGCTCGGTCAACCAATATGCCGGCGCCTCGCCGACCATCACGCCCGCCGTCAATGACGACGGCATGCTGTGCGGGCGGTGACGATGGCAACAATGGCAAAACGCCTCACGGCCTGGGCGGCGCTCGCGGCGACCGTCATCGTCTGTTCTCTCCCGCTCGATGTGCGGCCGGCCTCGGCCGACGAATGCGATGGCGGCTATTGCAATCCGACTCCCACGCCGACCTATTCACCATCGCCTTACCCGTCGCCGACCCCCTCACCGTCGCCGAGCCCTTATCCGTCGCCCTCGCCGAGCCCCTATCCGCCCCCTCGGGTCCGACCGGTGCGGACTCCAGCGGCAATTCGATCGGCGGCCTCGCCGACCAGCGCTTCAACCAGATGATCACCAACCGGGTGCTCGGCACGGTGTTGCTCGGGGTCAACGAGCAGGTCAATTGCAGCGACTGCATCAGCGCGTTCGGCTCCGCCGGTTCGTTCTCGGCCGGCATCCACGGTCGCAAGGAGCTGACCAAAAATCTCTCGCTGCTCGCCGGCATCGCCTACACGCAATACAACGAGGGCGGCTACAAGATCACCAGCGCCCCGATCGGCGCCTTCGCGCTGCGCTATGATTTTACGGACTGGGGTTCGTCACGCCCGTTCTTCGACGTCGGCACGATTCTGACGCCGTGGGAGAAGGCGCGCTACACGCGGAGCTACAACACCAGCCTTGGCCCGGTGAGCGTCACGGGCTCGACCAACGCCTCGAACTACGCGGTCTACGGCCGCGCCGGCTGGATGAGCCGGGTGTCGCCACGCGACGAGGTCGCGGCTTCCATCGAAGTCTGGCAGCTCTGGCAACGCGTGTCCGGCTACAGCGACAGCGCCGTGGCGTTCAATCCGTTCGATGCCACCATCGCGACCGGCACCGATCGCACCAGCCTGGTCAAGATCGGCGGCCAGTGGACCCATCTCTTCGGCGGCAACATCGAGGCCAACATCAACGGCGGCTGGGTGCAGTCCTTCGCCAGCCATAGCGGCATCGTCGCCACCGTAACCGGCGACGGCACAGTGGTGCCGACCATGGGCAACCAGGGCTGGTTCGAATATGGCGGCCGCCTCGGCTTCCGCGTGCAGAAGGGCTGGATCGTGGATCTCTTCGCCAATGGCACGCTCGGCCCGCAGCCGGTAGGGAATACGATCCATGGCGGCGTGGGGCTGAGGATCAATTACTGAGGTACCAAGCTCCGCTGTCATGCCCCGCGCAGGCGGGGCATCCAGTACGCCGCGGCCTTCGGCTCAATCAATACCGTCCCGGAGTACTGGATCGTCCGCCTTCGCGGACGATGACGAAGCGTGTGAGGCGCGAGCGTGCCGCCTCACGCCGCCGACTTGCCCTCGAACGCGCGGCGCAAGGTCTCGACATCCAACTTCACCATCTTCATCATGGCCTGCATCGCACGCGCAGCCGCTGCCTTGTCGGGGCTCGACAGGAAGTCGAACATCACCTTCGGCACCACCTGCCATGAGACGCCCCAGCGATCGCTGATCCAGCCGCACTGCTGCTCCTTGCCGCCATGAGCGAGGAAGGCATCCCACACGCTGTCGACCTGGGCCTGATCGTCGCAATGGATCATCAGCGAGATGGCGTGGGTGTATTCCACCTTCATGCCGCCGTTGAGCGCGACCAACGGCTGTCCAGCCACCGTGAACTCGACGACGAGCACGGAACCTGTTTTGCCGGACGGGCCGTCCGAAACGTTGCGCTGGATGTGCGTGATCTCCGAATTCGGGACCAGCAAGACATAGAACTTCGCGGCTTCTTCGGCATCGCCGTTAAACCACATGCAGGGCACGAGTTTGGACATCGTGAGCGCTCCTCTCTGGCGTTTCGAATGACGTGAACTTCGATCAGGCGTTCGTCGTCTCGGATTGCGCAGCAAAGGCTGCCATGTCCATCCAGTTCACACCCCACATGTGACCATCCGGATCCTCGAAGCTGCGACCGTACATGAAGCTGTATTCGTCCTTCGGTCCGGGATCGGCTACCCCGCCCGCGGCCCCGGCCTTGTCGACGATGTCATCGACCTCCTTGCGGGTGTCCGCGGACAGGCAGAACAATGCCTGGTTCGATGTCTTTGCATCTGCGATTGGCTTCGGCGTGAACTGACGGAATTTGTCGTGGGTCGTCAGCATCACGTAGATGGTCTCGGAGAAGACCATGCAACTCGCCGTGTCGTCGCTGAATTGAGGGTTCCTGACCGCGCCAATTGCCTCGTAAAAAGCAGTTGCGCGCTTGAGGTCGGTCACCGGCAGATTGAGGAAGATCATCCTCGGCATGGAAAGCTCCTTGGGCGGGTTCTGCCCAAGGACGGACGGCCTGGCGACGATCCTACACGGCTTCGGGATATTTTTCTGGGGCCGCGAGGGGTGTCCCCCGCGGCTCTTATGCAGCTTACTTCTTCTCGTTGGGGTCCCGATGCACCGGGTCGATCCACAGCACGGTCTCGGGCTTTTCGACCGGCTCGATGTCGAGGTTGATCGCGACCGCCTCGCCGTCGCTGCGCACCAGCACGCATTCCAGCACCTCGTCCGGGCTTGCGTTGATCTCCTGATGCGGCACGTAGGGCGGCACAAAGATGAAATCGCCGGGGCCGGCCTCTGCGGTGAACTGCAGGCTCTCGCCCCAGCGCATGCGCGCCTTGCCCTTCACGACATAGATCACGCTTTCGAGATGGCCGTGGTGATGCGCGCCGGTCTTGGCGTCAGGCTTGATGCTGACGGTGCCCGCCCACAATTTCTGCGCGCCGACACGTGCGAAATTAATCGCGGCCGCGCGGTCCATACCGGCCGTCGACGGCACGTTGGTATCGAGCTGATTGCCGGGAATGACGCGCACACCGTCATGTTTCCAGCGATCCTCGTGATCGTGGTCATGGTGGGAATGGGTGTGGTCATGGCCGGTCATGGGGCTTGCTTTCTGTTCCTTCGGTGCGCGGCAAGCTAGCCAAAGCTGCGACATCAAGCCATAGCAAAAACGGAACCCAGACGGCCGTCAGGTGTTGTCCTGGCGAGCAAACCGGAAGGAGAATTCCATGGGTAGCACCAGCGACAAGATCAAGGGCACCGCCAACGAGGCGATCGGCAAGGCCAAGCAGGGTATCGGCGAAGCCACCGGTTCCGACCGCCTCAAGGGCGAAGGCGTGGTCCAGGAAGTGAAGGGCAAGGGCCAGCAGGCCATGGGCGACGCCAAGGACGCTGCGAAGGACGCGATCGATCGCGCCGCAGCGGCGGCAAAGCGCGCGGCGGAGTGACGCGCGCGCAATAGAAGAGCTACAAGACTTGAAGCGAAAAGACCGGCCGCGGGGCCGGTCTTTTTGTTTGTACGATTATTTCACCGCGAGCAATTCGACGTCGAACATCAAGGTCGCATTCGGTGGAATCACGCCGCCGGCGCCGCGGGCGCCGTAGCCGAGCTGCGGCGGGATGATCAGCGTGCGCTTGCCGCCGACCTTCATCGTGCTAACGCCCTCGTCCCATCCGGCGATGACGCGGCCCTTGCCGATCGGAAACTCGAACGGCTCATTGCGATCGACGGATGAATCGAATTTCTTGCCCTTCTGGCCGTTCTCATAGAGCCAGCCGGTGTAGTGCATCACGCAGATCTGTCCGGGCTTCGGCGAGGCGCCGGTGCCGACAACGCTGTCGATGGTCTGCAAGCCTGAAGCTGTGGTCATGGTCTTTCCTGCGGTCTGGGCCGAGGCCGTGGTGGAAACGAAGTCGGACACGCCGGCGATCACAGTGATCGCGAGGGCCGACATGATGGCGAGGAGTGCGCGCTGGAAACGCGGCATGAGGCACCTTCCGTTTGAGGCGGGAGGTGTCTAGCCCAACAAGGAAACCGTTTCCAGCCCCGCGCCCATCAATAGCCGAGCGCGCAGCCGTCCTTGCGCGGGTCGGAACCGCCGGTGAGTGTGCCCTTGTCCCAGTCGATCCAGATCGCCTGGGCGCCGCCGAGCGGCCCGACCACGCTGGCGGTCTTGTGGCCGATCTTCTTCAGGCCCTCGACGATGTCAGCCGGCACGCTGTCCTCAAGCTGGTACTGGCCTTCGTAGTGCAGGCCGCGCGGCATGTCGATCGCTTCCTGCACGTCGCAGCCGTAGTCGAGGATATTGGTCAGGACATGGGTCTGACCGGTCGGCTGGTACTGGCCGCCCATCACGGCGAACGGCATCACGGAGCGACCGCCCTTGGTGAGCAGACCCGGCATGATCGTGTGCAGCGGGCGCTTGCCGCCTTCGATACAGTTGGGATGGCCCGGCTGGATGCGGAAGCCACCGGCGCGGTTCTGCAACAGCACGCCGGTCTTGTTCGAGACGATCGCCGAGCCGAAGGAATGCGCGACAGAGTTGATGAACGAGCAGACGTTGCGGTCCTTGTCCACCACCGTGATGTAGATGGTCGAGGGGTTCATCGGCGGCGCGACGTTCGGCAGGTCGAGCATGCCATCCATGCGGATCTTGCTGATGTACTCGTCGGCAAAGCTCTTTTCGAGCATTTCGGCGACGTTGATCTTCATGTGTTCGGGAGAGGCGACATGCATCTCGCGGTTCATGTAGGCGATGCGCGCAGCTTCCGCCTCGAGATGGAAGCGCTCGACGCTGACGGGTGCATACTTGGTCAGGTCGAAGCGCGACAGGATGTTGAGCATCAGGAGCGCGGTGACGCCCGGGCCGTTCGGCGGGCACTGCCAGACGTCATGGCCCTTGTACATGGTGCCGATAGGCGTCGTCGTCTCGGTGGTGTGCGCGGCGAAATCGTCGAGCGTGTGCAGGCCGCCGATGCCCCGCAGGGTCTCGACCATGTCTTCCGCGATTGCGCCCTTGTAGAAAGCGTCGCGGCCGTCCTTGGCGATCGCGCGCAGCGTCTTGCCGAGCTCAGCCTGGCGGATGACGTCGCCGGCCACCGGTGGCTTGCCGCCCGGCAACAGATAGCGCGCGGTGTTGGTGCCGTTCTTGAGCTTCTCGAACTGGTTCTTCCAGTCGAAGGCGATGCGGGGGGCAACGACATAGCCCTCTTCCGCCGCCTTGATCGCGGGCTGCAGCAGGCGGTCGAAGCCGAACTTGCCGTGGTCGCGCAGCACGGTGGCGAAGGCGTCGATCACGCCGGGGATCGAGACCGCGTGCGCCGAGGTCAGCGGCACGGAGGTAATCTTGCGCTCGAGGTACCAGTCGGCGTTGGCCGCCTTCGGCGCCCGGCCGGAGCCGTTATAGGCGATGATCTTGCCCTCGCCGCGCGGCTGGATCAGCGCAAAGCAGTCGCCGCCGATGCCGGTCGATTGCGGCTCGATCACCCCGAGTACGGCAGAACCCGCCACCGCTGCGTCCACCGCCGTGCCGCCCTCGCGCAATACCTCGATCGCGGCGAGCGACGCCTGCGGGTGCGAGGTCGCCACCATTGCGTTGGTGGCGTGGACCGTGGACCTGCCGGGGAAGTGGAAATTTCTCATCGAATTCTGCTCTCTCAAGGCGCTCTTGTAAGGCTCTGTTGGGCCCGGGCTCAATCTTGAGGCGCGCGGGTCGCGCTACCTCGGAAAAACCGGGCTTACATGACACATTCCGGCCCGTCCGGGCAATGCTGGCATACCAGAGAAATGGCTGCCATCCGCTGGGCGTATGGACCTGTCGGGCCCCCGTGCGATGCGGGTTTTCCGGGCGGCAGACGCCTGCTAAACGAGCCGGCATGATCCACAAGGTCGCCGCCTTCTACCAATTCGCCGCCCTGCCCGATTACCGCGAGCTGCGCGAGCCGCTGCGCGCGTTCTGCGCCGGGCTGGCGCTGAAGGGCAGCGTGCTGCTGGCTCAAGAAGGCATCAACGGCACGATCGCCGGAGTGGCTGAGGCGATCGACGCCTTCGTCCACGAGCTCGCACACGGCGAAATGTTCGGCGGCCGACTGAACAATCTCGAGTTGAAGTTCTCGACTGCGGAAGCCATGCCGTTCGGCCGGCTCAAGGTGCGGCTGAAGAAGGAAATCGTCACGCTCGGCGACGTCGCCGCCGATCCGACGCGGCAGGTCGGCACCTATGTCGATGCGAGCGAATGGAACGCGCTGATCTCGGCGCCCGATACGTTGCTGCTCGACACCCGCAACGCCTTCGAGGTGGCGATGGGAACGTTCGAGGGCGCGGTCGACCCTGACATCAAGAGCTTTGGCCAGTTCAAGGATTTTGCCGCCGAGCAGCTCGATCCGGCAAGGCACCGCAGGATAGCCATGTTCTGCACCGGCGGCATCCGCTGCGAGAAGGCGAGCGCACATCTGCTCGCACGCGGCTTTGCCGAGGTCTATCACCTCAAGGGCGGCATCTTGAAATATCTCGAAGAGGTGCCGGAGGCGGAGAGCCGCTGGCGCGGCGAATGCTTCGTGTTCGACGAGCGCGTCGCGCTCGGCCATGGCCTACGAGAAATTGGGCTTCGCGAACGGGACAGGGACGCCGCACGTGACGAATGACACCAAGACGCTCAGCGAGCGCGTCGATGCGCTGGAGATGCGCATTGCCTATCAGGACGACACCATCGAGACGCTGAACCAGACCATCACCGCCCAGTGGAAGCAGATCGACGTGCTGACGCGGAAGATCGCAGAGCTCGGCGAGCGACTGCAGGACGCCGAGGCGAACGCGCCGGGAGCGGCCAACGAGCGCCCGCCGCATTATTGAACGAATCTACTGGCCGGACGCCTTCGGCAGCAGGCGGGCGACCTCACCCGCCATCATCAGGCGGTCGCGGCCGGCATCCTTGGCGGCATAGAGCGCCTGATCCGCGGCCTCCACGAGCGTGCCTACGCCTGCGGTGCGCTCCAGCGCCGGCCGGCAGGCCGCGCCGCCGAACGACGCAGTGACGCAGCCCGTCAGACCATTGGTGCTGTGGACGAGGCCCGCCTCGCGGATGGCCTTCCGGACCCGCTCGCCGATGCGGGCGCAGCCCGCGGCGTCGGTGTTCGGCAGCAGCACGGCGAATTCCTCGCCACCATAGCGCGCAGCGAGGTCGCCAGCGCGATGCATCTCGGCCGCGATGGCCTGCGCCACAACGCGCAGACAGGCATCGCCTGCGGGATGGCCGTACTCGTCGTTGTAGGACTTGAAGTGATCGACGTCGATCATCAGCAGAGCGAGGCTGGAACGTTCGCGATAGGCGCGCGCCCATTCTTCCCTGAGCCGTTCGTCGAAACAGCGGCGGTTAGCAAGCCCGGTGAGACTATCCTCGATCGCGAGCGTCTCGAGCCGGGTCTCCAGCTTCTTCTGCTCGGTAATATCGCGCGAGATCGCGACCATGCCGTCGACCAAGCCGTTGTCCTTGCGCGTCACCCGCATGTTCGATTCGAGCCAGACCTCGCCATTTTTGCGGTGCGTGTTGCGGTAGGTGACACGCGCCTCCTCGTTCTCGCCGCGCTTCATGGCGTCGACGATGGCCCGGACCTGGGGCAGGTCCTCAGCATGGACGCCGGCGAGCGCAGGGGTTCCGATCAGTTGAGCGGCGCGCCAGCCGAGGACGCGGACCGACGAGGGGAGACATAGCGCAGCCGCTCGTCCAGCCCGATACGCGTGACCATGTCGCTGGAGCCCTCCGCAAGCAGGCGGAAATGGGCTTCCTTCTCCACCAGCGCCGCGGCCATGCGTTGGCCCCGTCGCAGATGCCCCACCAGAACCGCGCCGATGATGGCAATCAGCATGACCAGTGCGAGCACGAAGAGCATGCGTGAGATTGCCGCGGCGCGCCACGGTGCCAGCAGCTCGTCCTTGTCGACGGTGGCGAGCAGGACGAGCGGGTAGCGGCTGCTGCGCTTGAAGAAGCTGACCCGTTCGACACCGTCCAGCGACGACTTGAAATGATAGGTGCCGCTCGGCCCTTGCAGGCTCGCGTCGCGGAACAATGACGTGTCCGCGACGCTGCGCCCGACGAACTTCTCGTTGTTCGGGTTGCGCGCGATGATGGCGCCGTCGCCATGCATCAGCGACACCGTGCTGTTGCGGCCGATCTCGAACTGCTCGTAGAAGTGCGAGAGATATCTGGAGCTGATGGTCGCGAGCACCACACCAGCGAAACTGCCATCCGGCTTGTTGAAGCGGCGCGACAGGGTGACGACCCATTCGCCGTCAAGCAGGCTCTTCACGGGACGGCCGACATAGGCCTCCCGCTTCGGGGATAGCTGATGATAGCGGAAGAACGCGTCGTCGCTGAGCGTCGAGGCGATCGTCCCCGGCGAGGTCAGCCAATTGCCCTGGTCGTCAATGACGGCGAAGCTGTGGACGCGCTGCATCGACTTCTTACGCACGTCCAGGAGGTTGCGCAGCTTCGTGATCGTTACGGGATCGGTGCCGTCCATCTCCAGCCGGCTGACGGTGCCGACGACGCCGGAATCGAGCAGGTCGAGACTGTCTTCGGCATGCTGAGTCAGCGAGCGGGCGACGTTCGCCATCTCGGTTTCGGCACCCTTGAGCACCGCATCGCGGGCAGCCCATTCGCGCCAGCCGCTGACGCCGAGGATCGTCGCGCAAGTCAACACGACGAAAGCCGCTGCGCGCAGCGGCAAGCGACTCCATCCGGCTCTGTGGACAGCAAGGTTCATCCGGCAGACTTCTCCGATCGTCGGAAACTCTGCCGCTTCTGTTATTGAACCTTGAAGGACTCACGCGCATTCGCAGGGATCTGCGAGTTTCCCCGTACTCCTACGGACCGAAGCATCGCTGGATCGCTAACGAGGCGTTAGCGACCCTATCGGAAACCGGCGACGGATCTTGGCTGGGACCTCCTCAGCTGAACATCGCCTTAACCTTGTCCCAAAGCGAGGGACTGTCGGCGTCCGCGTCGGCCTTCGATGGCGTCGGCTGGGCAGCGCTCACGGGGTCTGACGCCGGAAAGGAATCTTCCAGCCCGGTTTCAAGCTTGGCGTGGCGATCGGCGGCCAGCGCCTTGTGCAGATCATCGGCGTGCTTGTCGTGCGGCGCGGGATTGAAGGTCTCAGCCATGGAATTCCTCCTCCATTGGCAGGATCAACGCGGCGCATTTGCACTGGTTCCACTGTTCCGCTCCGGCCCTTGGCGGTGTATCAGGAACCTCAACCTGCATCAGGACAGTCCGTGCCCCAGTCTGCGACAAAGCCCTTCATCGACGTGCTCTCCGGCCAGCGCCAGGCCGTCCCGCCAGTGTGGATGATGCGGCAGGCCGGCCGCTACCTGCCTGAATATCGCGAGGTTCGCGCCAGGGCCGGCGGCTTCCTCGATCTCTGCTTCGACCCGGAGCTCGCCGCCGAAGTCACGCTGCAACCAATCCGGAGATTCGGCTTCGATGCCGCGATCATCTTCTCCGACATCCTGGTCATCCCCTATGCGCTCGGCCGCTCCGTGCGCTTCGAGGTCGGCGAAGGCCCTCGGCTCGAGCCGCTGGATGATCCCGCCAAGGTCGCGACGCTGGCGCCGCTTGCCGACTTCGGCAAGCTCCAGCCGGTATTCGATGCGCTCAAGATCGTGCGCAGCGCGCTCGACCCCAGGACCGCGCTGATCGGCTTCTGCGGCGCGCCATGGACGGTCGCGACCTACATGGTCGCCGGTCACGGCACGCCCGACCAGGCACCGGCGCGGATGATGGCCTACCGGCATCCGGAGGCGTTCGCGGAGATCATCGACGTGCTGGTCGAAAATTCGATTCAGTATCTGCTGGCGCAGCTCGCCGCCGGCGCCAATGCCTTGCAGATCTTCGATACCTGGGCCGGCGTGCTGCCGCCGGCCGAATTCGCGCGCTGGTCCGTCGAGCCGACCCGGCGGATCGTGGAGGGCGTGCGCGCCAAGGTGCCGGATGCGAAGATCATCGGCTTTCCCCGCGGAGCCGGCGCGCAATTGCCTGGTTACGTCGAGGCGACCGGCGTCAACGCCGTCAGCATCGACTGGACCGCCGAGCCGGCCTTCATCCGCGAGCGCGTGCAGAGCCGCGTCGCGGTGCAGGGCAATCTCGATCCGCTGGCGCTGATCACCGGCGGCGCCGCGCTCGACCGCGCCGTGGACGACGTGCTGGCGAGTTTTGCGCAAGGCCGCTTCATCTTCAATCTCGGCCACGGCATCCAGCCTGAGACGCCGATCGCCCATGTCGAGCAGATGCTGAAGCGGGTCCGGAGTTATCGCGGCTAAGCCGCCGCGGCTCGCTCCCCCGGCGCCTGTCTTGCGCCGAACACCCCCAGCAGGAGCTGGGCGCTGGTCTTGACGCCGGCCTTTCGCAGGATGTTGGCCCGATGATCCTCGACCGTGCGCGGGCTGAGGCCCAATTGTCTCGCCATCACCTTCGTCGACATGCCCGCGAGCATGTGATCCAGGACTTCCCGTTCACGCCGCGTGAGCCGTTTGGCGTGCTTGAAATGCGCGACCGGACTCGCTGCGGAACGTGCGCCTGAACAGGCCGTCTCGATCCGTGCAACCAGCGTATCCGGCCGGAACGGCTTCTCGATGAAGTCGGCGGCTCCGGACCGAAGCGAACGCACGGCTGTGGGAATGTCGCCGTAACCGGACATCATCAGGATCGGCGCCGGATAATCCTGATCGCGGAGCTCGCTCAATGTCTCAAGGCCCGATTTGCCGGGCACGCACACATCCAGAAGAATGCAGGCCGGCGAGTTCTGCCGGGCCTCGACCTGAAGCGCCTCGCCGTCGGCGAAGAAGACGGATCGATATCCGGCCTTCTCCAGAAGGGCCTTCAGCATCATACGCATCGTCAAATCATCTTCGAGAATGAAGACGTCGTTGGTGCTCATCGTTCCTGTCCCTGCACTGTAACCGGCATCGCTATGCGCCGATCAGGTCGCCGGGAAAAGCAGAAGATGCAGGCACAGTTTTCCATCAGATAATCGCGAGCCTGTCCAAGCGCCCATGGCATTAGGCTGAAATTAAAGTCCCTCCTCCGAAGTCCCGGCTCGCTTCACCAAAAAAAGAGCGAAAACAACCCCATGCAAAGTAGAAATCTCTCGAAATCATTGAAAAATTTCGGCCGGCACCCATCGACCTCCGCCCGCGGCGAAATTTGACACGTCGGGCAAAACAGGAGCACGATGACACCATCGCGCCGACCGTAATCTCGCAAGCGGCTTACCGCGGCCGGCTGCGCTCGATGATCTCGGCGGCGCCCTTGCCCAACAGATCCAGCCCCACCGCACGGCCGAGCTCACGAGGGCGGTTGGCAGCCCCTGTGCGCGAGGCTTCGATGATGGTGTTGCCGGAGAGGTCGAGCACGGATGCGGTGAGCGACATCTGATCGCCCGTGATGGTCGAAAAACCCGCCACCGGCGAATTGCAGTGACCGTTGAGCACCCACAACACCTCGCGCTCGGCATCGGCGCAGGCGCGCGCCGCAAGATCGTCGATCGACGCAAGAATGCGCCGCGTCTGCCAATCCTGCGCCGCGCACTCGACCGCAACGATGCCCTGCCCCGCCGCCGGCAGCATTTCCGCCGTGGTGAACTCATAGGCGATGCGATGGGAAAGACCGACGCGATCGAGGCCCGAGCGCGCCATGATCAGCGCGTCCGCCGGTCCCACCGCGCCGCCATCCGGCAGGCGCTGTTTCTCGCCATTGTCGAGTTTTCGCACGCGCGTGTCGGCGGCGCCGCGGAAGTGGATCACTTCGACGTCCGGGAACAGCCTTCGTGCATAGGCCGCGCGCCGGACGGCGTTGGTGCCGATCTTGAACCCCTTGCCACCGGACCGGCGCAGCGCCTCCAGCGTCACGCCCTCGCGCAGCACCAGCGCGTCGCTGGCGGGATCACGCGACAGCGTGGCGCCGATGACGAGGCCGGGCGTGTCCTCGTTACCCGGCATGTCCTTCAGCGAATGCATCGCCGCCTGCAACTCGCCCGACAGGACCGCGGCGCGGATCTGCGCCACGAAGGCGCCGCCCTTGCCGCCGTGCGGCAGCAGCTTGCCGGTCTGGTCGAGATCGCCGGTGGTGTCGAACTTGACGATCTCGACATCGAGATCGGGCATGGCGGCGGTCAGGCGGCGCGCGATCTCTTCCGTCTGTGCCAGCGCCATCGCGCTCTTGCGTGTGCCGATCCTCAGTCGCGTAGCCAAACCGCCTGCTCCTTCTCGCGCGGGTTTACCGCGCATCCTCCAATATCATGTCCGAGGCCTTTTCGGCGATCATGATGATCGGCGCGTTGGTGTTCCCCGACACGAGGTCCGGCATGATCGAGCCGTCGACGATTCGAAGGCCTTCGAGGCCCCTCACCCTCAACCGCTGGTCCACGACCGAAAGCGCGTCGTTGCCCATACGACAGGTCGAAGTCGGATGGTAGATGGTGCTGCCGCGCTCGCGGCAATAATCGAGCAACTCGGCATCCGTAGATACTTTCGCCCCGGGATCGTACTCGCCAGCCACAAACGGCTGCATCGCCGGCGCATTCAGTATCCTGCGCAGGATCTTGAGGCCTTCGACGTTGGTGGTGCGGTCCGTCTCGGTCGACATGTAGTTGATGCGGATTTCCGGCGGCACGGTCGGGTCCGCGCTCCTGATGCGCAAGGAGCCGCGGCTCTCGGGCCGGAGCTGGCACACCGACGCCGTGAAGCCGGAGAAATCATGCAGCCTCTCGCCCATCTTGTCGGTCGAGAACGGCAGGAAGTGCACCTGGATGTCGGGCGAAGCGAGGCGCGGATTGGTCTTGAAGAACGCGCCGGCGGTGCCTGCCGCGATCGTCAGCCAACCTTTCCGGAACAGCGCGTAGCGTGCGCCGGCGAGCGTGCGGCGGATCGGATTGTTGACGGTATCGTTCAGCGTGATCTTCTGCGAGCAGCGCATCACGATGCGGACCTGCATGTGATCCTGAAGATCGTGGCCGACGCCTGGCGCATCCAGCACGATTTCGATGCCGTGCTGGCGCAGGAGATCGGCAGGCCCGACGCCGGAGAGCTGAAGCAGTTGCGGCGAGTTGTAGGCGCCGCTCGACAGCACGACTTCTTTCCGGGCACGCGCGCGGCGCACCGTTGCGCCCTGCCGATATTCGACGCCGACCGCGCGGCGGCCCTCGAACAGCACGCGCTGGCCGAGCGCCTCGGTCTCGACCTTAAGATTGCTGCGTGTCCTGGCGGGACCGAGATAGGCCACCGCCGTCGAGGCGCGGCGGCCGTTGCGCGTCGTGGTCTGGAACAGGCCGACGCCTTCCTGCGTGGCACCGTTGAAATCCGGGTTATAGGGCAAGCCGTTCGCGACGGCGGCATCGATGAAGGCCTTCGACAGCGGATCGGTGACGACCATGTTGGAGACCGGCAGCGGACCGCCGGTGCCGTGATATTGGTCGGCGCCGCGCGTCTGGTTCTCGGCCTTCTTGAAATAAGGCAGCACGTCGTCATAGCCCCAACCGGTGTTGCCGTGCTGACGCCAGCGGTCGTAGTCCTCGTGCTGGCCGCGGACATAGAGCAGCCCGTTGATCGAGCTCGATCCGCCCAGCGTCTTGCCGCGCGGCTGGAATACCTGGCGCCCCTTCAACTCGGGCTCCGGCTCGGTCTGGTACATCCAGTTGACGGTCTTTTCCTTGAACAGCTTGCCGTAGCCGAGCGGCACGTGAATCCAGATGTTGGAATCCTTGGGGCCAGCCTCGAGCAGCAGCACGCTGTGCTTTCCGTTCGCCGACAGGCGATTGGCGAGCACGCAGCCGGCTGAGCCGGCGCCGACGATGATGTAGTCGAATTCGGGATCGGACGGTATGAGGGCGGAAGTTGCGTTCATGCGCTACTGGTCTTCTTGTTGGTGGGGCGTTTCCGTTTTGTGATTAGCACAATCATGCGCGCACGCGCAGCGCCTCGACCAGCGATTTGAACGCACGGGCATATTCCGCACCCGCTCTTGCGATATCGGCGCGCCCGGCGCAGGCGACCGCGGCCTCCGTCACCGCGCCGAGCAGCAGCCGCGCCAGCGGCTCGACCGGCTGCTTTGGGATCAGGCCGGCCTCCATGGCGGCAGCGATCGCGCGCGGCATCTTGCCGCCGAAGTGCTGCGCGTCGATCTCGCGCCAGCGTTCCCAGCCGAGCACCGCGGGGCCGTCGCGCAAAATGATCTGACCGGTCGGCCCTTTGGCGGTCGCAGCAAAGTAATGCTGGGTGCCGGCGACCATCGCGGCGAGCACATCCTTCTCGGCGCGCGCGGCGCTATCGATCTCGATCACGAGGTCGCGCGAAACGGCATCGAACACGGCCTCGAACACGACCTCCTTGGTCTTGAAGTGATGATAGACCGCGCCCTTTGCGACGCCGGCAGCTTCCGCGATTTCGTCCATCGTGGTGGCAGCAAAGCCCCGCGCCCCGAACAGGCGGCGCGCCGCCGTCAGGATCGCCTCGGATGTCGCGGCCCGCCGCTCCGCCTGCTTGGCCATGGATGCCGTCTAGCCCAATTCGCCCCAGACAACCAGTTGACCTTTCGACTATCGGTCGGTATTTACCGACTATCAGTCGGTTTAATCGTGAGGTGCATTATGCCGAGTCGTGAGATCGTTGAAGCGTTTGCGCAGCGGCTGGAGGCCGGGGACTTCATCGGAGCCATCGAGCGGTTCTGCACGCCTGATGCCGTGACTTACGAGAACAACGCCGCGCCGACGGTTGGCCGCGACAAGCTCGTCGCCAAGGAGCGCGGCGTGCTGGCAGCCTCCAGGGAGGTCAGGGCGGTCCGGGTCGGGCCGAGCCTGATCGAGGGCGATCACGTCGCGACGCGCTGGAATTTCAGCTTCATCAATGCAGATGGCATCATCCGAACGTTGGATGAGATCGCGTGGCAGACGTGGCTGGGCGACCAGATTGTCGAAGAGCGGTTCTATTACGATCCGAAGCAGTTGGGGCGGTGATCGCATTCCGGACACCGGTGTCATCGCCCGGCTCGACCGGACGATCCAGTACTCCGAGACGATTGTCATTCAATCGATAAGCCGCGGCGTACTGGATGCCCCGGCCAAGCCAGGGCATGACAACGGAGCGAGTGGCGATCATGTTTCCGCGCGTTACAACCGTAACGCCGGGCGCCACATTTGTATCGATTTGTTATCGATACTCCGTGACCAACACGCAGAAGTGGTCGCGGCAATGCCGGCCGGATGAGATAATTCATAGTTCGTCAAATGTTTGCGGCGAATTCTCCGGACCGAGCCGGACAAACGGCCCACGCTGCTGCAGGCTCTGGAATGCGGACTCAATTGACCAGCTATTTCGCACGGCTGTTCGCCGGCGATCTGTCGGCCTTTGGCGGTCCTGCAACCGACGAAGCCGTCGCCGGCCATATCCGCGCCGAACAGATGTCGCTGGTGCTCGGCTATTCGGTCGGCATCATGCTCGCCAATGCCTGCAACGCGGCCGTGCTTGCCATCGCGCTGTGGCATTCGCCGGACTGGAAATTCGCGCTGGGTTGGGCAGTGATCGTGGCCGGTGCCGCGATCGCGTTCGGCCTGCAATCCCACGCCTCGCGCCGCATCACCAAGCCGCAATTCGTCTCGCGCCGGGCGATGCAAAGGCTGGTGCGCAACGCCTTCGTCCTCGGTGCCGCCTGGGGCATCGTTCCGGTCGCCTTCTTTGCGAATGCCGCAACCGGCGGCCAGCTCGTCATCACCTGCCTCTGCTCTGGCATGCTGGCCGGCGGCGCACTCGCCTTCGCGACGATCCCGATCGCGGCGATTGCCTTTACGACGCCCATCTTCATCGGCATCGCGATCTGCCTCAGCCGGGACGGCGACCCCGCCTATGTTCTGATGGCCATCCTCGTGGTGGTCTACGGCTCGGTGCTGCTGCGCGCGGTGTTCGTCAATTCCATTGGATTCGCGCGGCGCGTGATCCGGCAAGTCGAGGCCGAGCGCACGGTGCGGCAGGATCCGCTGACGCTCCTGCCCAACCGCTTCGCCTTCAACGAGACGCTCGATGCCGCGCTGAAACGCCTCAGCCTGTCCGGCGAGGAATTCGCGGTGCTGCTGCTCGACCTCGATCGCTTCAAGGAGATCAACGACAAGTTCGGCCATCCCGCCGGCGACGAATTCCTGGTCCAGGTCGCAAGCCGCCTGCAGCGCTGCACGCGCGCAGCCGAGCACGTCGCGCGCATCGGTGGCGACGAGTTCGCACTGGTGATGGCGAACCTGGCGCGGCCCGAAGATGCCCTCGATATCGCCGAACGCTTCGTTGCCGCCTTCACCGAACCTTTCCTCATCGATGGCCGCGAGATCGTTGGGGCGACCAACGTCGGAATCGTGCTGGCGCCGCGCGACGGCGAGACTCAACTCGACATCATGAAGAACGCCGACACCGCGCTCTATCGCGCCAAGAAGGCCGGACCGGGGACGGTGTGCTTTTTCGAGCAAGCCGACGACAAGGCCTCGCGCGACCGCAAGGCGCTGCAAGCGGACCTCGAAGGCGCGGTTGCGCGCGACGAGCTGTTCCTCGTCTTCCAGCCATTCCTGGATCTGGGCGAAAATCGCGTCACCGGCTTCGAGGCACTGCTGCGCTGGCAGCATCCGCAGCGCGGATTGATTCCGCCGAGCGAATTCATTGGGATCGCCGAGGAGACCGGGCTGATCCACGAGATCGGCGAATGGGTAATCCGGCGCGCCTGTATGACGCTGGCCGACTGGCCGGAGGAGATCAGGATCGCCGTGAACTTTTCCGCGGCGCAGTTTCACAACGCAGGCATTCTGCAGACCATCGTGCAGGCGCTTGCGGATGCGCAGATCGCCCCGCACCGGCTCGAGATCGAAATCACGGAATCGATGCTGCTGTCGAAATAGGGCTCGGCTGCGTCGATCCTCAACGCGCTGCTGCAACTCGGCGTCACCGTGGCGCTCGACGATTTCGGCACCGGGTTTTCGTCACTGACTTATTTGCGCAAGCTGCCGTTCAGCCGCATCAAGATCGACCAGTCCTTCATCCGCGACATGCTGGTGCAGCCGGACTGCGCGGCGATCGTGAAGTCAGTGATCTCGCTGGCACGCGACCTACGGATCGGCGTGGTGGCGGAAGGCGTCGAAACCGCCGACCAGCTCGAGTTTCTGCGCCAGTTCAGTTGCGACGAAGTGCAGGGCTATCTGATCAGCCGGCCGGTGCCGGCCGACGCCGTGCTGGCGCTGCTGGATACGACGAAATTGCGGGCGAATTTCGCAGCATAGGCTCCTTCGTAGCCCGGATGGAGCGGAGCGCAATCCGGGACGAGCGTGCGCCGGAGCGAGACCGCCCCGGATTTCGCTCCGCTCCATCCGGGCTACGCTTCCCGTCTCAGACCGCATCAGCCCGCAGCAGCGTGTCCACGGTGATGGTGCCGCGGGCACGGGAGACGCAAGCGCAGATCTTCTGGTTGCCCTCCTTCTGGTGATCGCTGAAGAAGACGTCGCGATGGTCGATCTCGCCGTCGACAGCGACCACGTCGATAGCGCAGAGGCCGCATTCGCCGCGCTTGCAATCGTACATCACGTCGTGACCGCTGGCATTGAGCACGTCCAGCATCGAGCGCTCACGGGGGATTTCCAGCTCGATATTGGAGTCCTTCAGGCGCACGCGGAACGTCTCGGTCGGCAGCGTACCGCTGGACCCGAACGTCTCGTAGCGGAGATCGGGGAGCGGATGGCCGGCGCCGATCCAGGCGTGGCGCGCCGCATCGAGCATTCGCATCGGGCCGCAGAACAGCGCCAGTGCACCTTGCGGAAGCGAGGCGAACAGGGCGTCGAGATCGAGCCGGTGGCCCTCGTCGCTGGCATGGACGATCAGGCGGTCACCGAGCATCCCTGAGAGATCATCGAGATAGGCAGCCTCGCCGCGCGAGCGAACGGCATAGTGCAACGTGACCTCGGCCCCGCGCCGCGCCAGCGCCTGCGCGGCGCCGAGGATCGGGGTGATGCCGATGCCACCGGCGATCAGGCAATAGCTTTGGCGGGTCCAGTCGACCGCGAGCAGCGAGGCGGGCTGGGTGATGTCGAGCCGCGCGCCCGGCTGCAGAGACCACATGTAGCGCGAGCCGCCGCGGGAATCATCAGTGCGGCGCACCGCGATCCGCAAGCCACGCGAGGTGGCCTCACCGACGAGCGAATAGGATCGCGTCTCCGGCAGGCCGTCGATGGTGACGCTGACATTGATATGGCTGCCGACCGGATAGGCGGCGCCGTCAAACTGATCCGGCAGGATCAGGAATTCGCGGATACCGGGCGCGAGTTCGCGCGTCGAGACGAGCGTGGCCGGAATCCAGGTTTCGATGAAGCGCATGGTGCCTGCCCTAGTCGGTTGCGGTCCTGATCAGCGCGAGCGCCGGCAGGAGGTCGAGATGGGTCCGGTTGCGCAATGCCAGCCGCAGATTGCGCACCGCGAGCCGGGCGTGCTCGCGCATCACAGCCTCGGCGCGCGCGCCTTCGCGGTTCTCGATGGCGTCGATCACGACGCGGTGGTGCTCCTGCCCGATGATCAGGATCTGCTGTGCCTCGGGCAGCGCCGACTGCGCCATCACGAAACCGCTTGGCGAGGCGAATGGCAGCGCCGAGGCGCGGTCGATCTGGCGGATCAAGGGCGGGCTGCGCGACAATTCGGTGAGCAGCGCGTGAAAGCGCGCGTTCAGCGTGACATAGGAGGAGAAGGCATCGACAGAGATCGGCATCTGCCGCAGCAGTTCGTCGATCGCCGCAAGACATTCCTTCAACGGCTCGAGCTCGCGCGCGGAGACACCGCGCTCGGCGGCGAAGCGCGCGGCGAGGCCTTCCAGCGTGCCGCGCAGCTCGATGGAATCGGAGATGTCGCGCTCCGAAAACGCCTTCACCATGAAACCGCCGGAAGGGATCGCCTCCAGCAGCCCTTCCTCCTCCAGCCGAACCAGCGCCATGCGCACCGGCGTGCGCGAGGCGCCGGTGGTCTCCACCGCCTGGAGCTCGGAGATGCGCTCGCCGGCGCGCAACGCGCCGGACAGGATCTGGTCGCGCAGCGCGAGCTGCGCCTTCACGGTCTGCGAGACGGAGCGGTCGACCTCACGCTCGGCCATGACTTACTCCGCGGCCTGGAGGCGCTGCGGCGCGGTTTCCTTCGCGATCATCTTGTCGATCAGCTTGCGCGACCACATCGCGCCGGCGTCGATGTTGAGATTGTAAAAGATGCGATCGGGGTTCTCGTCCATCGCGCGCTGCTGCGCTTCCAGGATCAGCTCGTCCTCGCGGAAGATGCTGGAGACGCCCTCGCGGATCTCGGTGGTGATGCGCTGCTCGCCGATCCGGTAGTTGCGGACGAAGGCCCAGAAATAGTGACAGGTCTTCTCGGTTTCCGGCGTGATAGTGTTGAGCACGAAGCCGTTGACGCCCTGCGAGCGGTCGCCTTCTGGCGCGCCGGTGCCTGTTGGCGCCACGCCGACGTCGATGGCGATGGTGCACGGCGCTTCGAAACGGATGATCTGCCAGCGATCGACGAGACCGGACTTGCCGAGCTGTTTCGCCCAGAACGGCGGCGCCTCGATTCCGCGCATCCAGCGCGTCACCGTGACCGTCTTCTCGCCATGGGTGACGTCGAACGGCGCTTCGGCGACCGCGTCGTTGCCGATAGAGGAGCCGTGCACGAAGGTCTCGTGGGTGAGGTCCATGAGGTTGTCGAGCACGAGGCGGTAGTCGCAATTGACGCGAATAGTCTTGCCGTCGCCGGCCCAGGCCGGATCGTGGTTCCAGTGCATGTCAGGGACGAGCGCGGGATCGGCCAGCGCGGGATCGCCCATCCAGAGCCAGACGTAGCGGTGGCGCTCGACCACGGGATAGGCGCGGACGCAGGCCGACGGGTTGATGGTCTCCTGCGAGGGCATGAAGGTGCAGCGGCCCTGCGCATTGTATTTGAGGCCGTGATAGCCGCAGACGACGGTGTCGCCTTCCAGCCGGCCCTTGGAGAGCGGCACCAGCCGATGCCAGCAGGCATCCTCCAGGGCGGCCACCGCACCATCGGCCTTGCGGTACATCACGACGTGCTTGCCGCAGATCGTCCGCGGCAACAGCGCCGGCTTCACCTCCGCGTCCCAGGCCGCGGCGTACCAGGCGTTCATGGGGAAGGGTTTTGTCACCGGCGATCTCCCAAGGCTTATGTATGCGTTATGTATACAATATCGCGGGGAAAGAATCGTTCAAGGCCAAATTTGGAGTAATATAATACCTAAGACTGGTGATATGTATACATAATTAGCCATCGCTGTCATTCTCCGCGAAAGCGGGTAATGACACCTGTTGATACTGCGAGTACGTCCCCTCGGAGGGCAGCGAGAGCGGCGCTTTGGCTCGGCAGCTACGCCCCGAACACCTTCTTCAGCCCGGCCTGCGCTTCTTCCTGGATCCGCTTCAGGTGCTCGGTGCTGCGGAAGCTTTCCGCGTAGATCTTGTAGACGTCCTCCGTCCCCGAAGGCCTTGCCGCGAACCAGCCGAAATCGGTTTCGACCTTGATGCCGCCGAAGGGTTGGCCGTTGCCGGGCGCCTTGCTCAGCGTGGCGCGGACCGGATCGCCGGCGAGATCCTTCAGGCCGAGCTGCTCGGGCGTGACGGACTTCAGGATGTTCTTCTGCGGCGTGGTGGCGGCAACGTCGATGCGCGCGTAATGGGGCACGCCGAGCTCGGCGGTGAGATCGCCGAACAACTGACTTGGGTCGCGGCCGGTCTTGGCCATGATCTCGGCGGCGAGCAGGCCGAGGATGATGCCGTCCTTGTCGGTGGTCCAGACCCCGCCGTCGCGGCGCAGGAACGAGGCCCCTGCACTCTCCTCGCCGCCGAAGCCGAAGCCGCCCGTGAGGAGGCCGTCGACGAACCATTTGAAGCCGACCGGCGTCTCGACCAGCTTGCGGCCGAGTTTTTTGGCAACACGGTCGATGATCGAGCTCGACACCACGGTCTTGCCGATCGCGGCGTCCTTGCCCCAGTTCGGGCGGTGCGCGAACAGATAGGAGATCGCGGTCGCCAGATAATGGTTGGGGTTCATCAGACCGCCGGTGCGCGTGACGATGCCGTGGCGGTCGGCATCGGTGTCGTTGGCAAAGGCGACGTCGAAGCGGTCGCGCATCGCGATCAGGCTCGCCATCGCGTAAGGCGAGGAGCAGTCCATGCGGATCTTGCCGTCCCAGTCCACCGTCATAAAACGGAAGGTCGGATCGATCGCCTCGTTCACGACGGTGGCTTTCAGGCCGTAGCGTTCGATGATCGGGTGCCAGTAATGCACGGCGGCGCCGCCGAGCGGATCGATGCCGATATTGATGCCGGCGGATTTGACCAGATCGAGGTCGACGACCTCGCCGAGATCGGCAACGTAGGGCGTGACGAAGTCGTAGGCGTGGACGTTCCCGGACTTTTTCGCCTTCGCATAATCCATGCGCGCGACGCCCTTGAGACCGTCGGCGAGATAGGCGTTGGCGCGTTTCTCGACCACGGAGGTCGCATCGGTGTCGGCGGGCCCGCCATGCGGCGGATTGTATTTGTAGCCCCCATCCTCCGGCGGATTGTGCGAGGGCGTGACGACGACACCGTCGGCAAGGCCCGACGTGCGGGCCTTGTTGTAGGTGAGGATCGCGTGCGAGATGACAGGCGTCGGCGTGTAGCCGCCGTCCTTGTCGATCATGATGTCGACGCCATTGGCCGCGAACACCTCGACCGCGCTGACCAGCGCGGGCTCTGCCAGCGCGTGGGTATCGATGCCGATGAACAGCGGACCGGTCAGCCCCTTTTCCTTTCGGTAGTCGCAAATCGCCTGCGTGGTGGCGAGGATGTGCCCTTCGTTGAACGTGTTCTTGAACGAGGTGCCGCGATGGCCGGAGGTGCCGAACGCGACCCGCTGCGCGGGGTCGGCGACATCGGGTTTGCCGGCGAAATAGGCCGTCACCAGCCGCGGAACGTTGGTGAGCGCATCAGGCGAGACCAGCTTGCCCGCCGCGGGATGAACATCAGTCACTGAAATATCCTCGTCCTGCCTAAAGAGATTGCGGAGCAGCATAGCATCGGCCGGGCCACCGCCAAGGGCACAACATCGGTGACGGGACGGCGTTCCCTAGGAGAGTGGCGAGAACAGGTCCGGCGATCATGCTATGCTTCGCGACCATCGAGGCCCTTCGAATCGTCCCATGATCCTCCCGCGAAAACTGCTTCTGCTGATCGCCGGCCTCGTAGTGGCGAGCACGCCGGCGCGCGCCGCGGAGTTCTACACCGAGGACCTTCGCATTCCGATGGCGGAGGCCGGGCCGCAGGGCCTGGAGGCGTTCCTGGTCCGCCCAGCAGGCGCCAAGCGCTATCCGCTGGCGCTGCTCAGCCACGGCTCGCCGCGCAAGTTCGAAGACCGCGCGACCATGTCGGCGCACAGATATTACGGCATCGCGCTCGAATATGCCCGGCGCGGCTTTGCCGCGCTGATCGTGATGCGGCGCGGCTACGGCACCTCGCCGGGCGGGCGCGTGGACAGCATCGGCGGCTGTGCCAATGCCGCTTACCTGCCGGCGGCCGCAGTTGCGGTCGCGGATTTGCGCGCCGCGATCGATGCGATGGGACGCAGGTCCGACGTGACGACGACGGGCATGATCGCGGCCGGCCATTCCGCCGGCGGCCTTGCCACCGTCGCGCTGACCGCGCAGGCGCCGCCCGGGCTCATCGCCGCGATCAACTTCGCCGGCGGCCGCGGCTCGCGGGATGACGACGATGTCTGCAATCCGGCTGGTCTGGTGCAAGCCTTCGCCACGTTCGGAAAAACATCGCGCGTGCCCACGTTGTGGGTCTATGCGAGCAACGATTCGTTCTTCGGGCCCGATCTCGCACGCCGTCTCCATGACGGGTTTCGCGGCGGCGGCGGCAACGCAAAATTCATTGCGGCCGCGCCTTACGGCGACGACGGCCATTATCTCTATTCGGTCGCAGGCCGCCCGCAATGGACGCCGTATGTCGACGCCTTTCTGCGCGAGCGCGGGCTTGGCCATGACATCCTGAGCGCACCCGATCCGCTGCCGCCGCCCTACCAGCTCAACGTATCCGCGCGCGCCGAGTTCGCGCGCTATCTTGCGAGCACGATGCCGCACAAGGCGTTTGCCGTCTCGCCGAAAGGTGGGTACGGATGGCGGTCGGGACGTATGACAGCCGACGACGCACAGCGCGATTCGCTCGCAGCCTGCATGAAATGGGCAGCGACCTGCACGCTCTATGCGGTCGATGACCAACTAACGGGGGCTGCGCAGAGGACCTCAACGGACCAGAGTGCCCGCGCGCGCTAGACGCCAGTGGCCCGTCGACCTTCCGGCGTCCGCGGCCCGCACCATCACCCGGGGCAAATCGGTTGTTAACTCGAAAGATATATGACGTGCGCCATGCTGTGGGATCCGGCACACCTCAGATGCAGCGCAACGTGGAAACACGTCGCGATCGCCGTGCTTTTGCTGACATCGACCTGCGTCCATGCGGCAGATGGCGCTTCGGACGAGGTGAACACGACATCAGCCATAGCCAGCAGCAATGCCGACCTTGGCGCAGGGGAGACGCCGACGTCCCGGGTCATGATCCGAAAGATCATCGAACGGGAAACTGCGAAGACCAGTCTTCCTGCGGACATTGCCGAGGCCGTCGTCTTCGTTGAGAGCGGATACAACACGGCCACCATTGGCAGTGTTGGCGAGATTGGCCTCATGCAGGTGCGGCCCGAGACAGCCGCGATGCTCGGATTCAAGGGTAACAACGCCGAGCTCGCGGAACCCGATGTCAACATCCATTACGGAGTGCTCTATCTCAGCCGCGCATGGCGTCTGGCAGGTGGAGACCTTTGCCGCGCCCTGATGAAATATCGGGCAGGCCATGGCGAGGAGTCGATGACTCCCCGTTCGCGGGTCTATTGCAATCGCGCCCGCAACCGTCTTGTCGCGATGAACTCAGCGGCAGCAGCAGGCGTCCAAACCACGATTGTCCCGGATGCGGCACCAACCGCAGCACCTGCACCGATAACGACGGCGACGACGACAAAATCAGCGCGTAACCCAAAAGTGCCGGCTCAGCCGCGGGAGGTTTATACGCGCTATCGCCAAGGCACGGCAGCGGCAAGCCGCGCGTATTGGGCAGCACAGGAAGCCCGGGTCAGCCTCATTAAGGCTCGCATCGAAGCGAGGTGGAAAAGATTCGCATCTCGCTGATACAATCCGCTCGGTATTGAGCTGGCAGCAATTGAACGACCGACAATTTTGAACAGAGCCCGAATTGAGATCATGCACAATAGTTTGAGAGTTTTGTTCGCAATCTTCGCAACAGGCGCCGTGGCCCTGTCTGCCTTTCTGGCCATTCGGTTCGTCGTCGGCTTCAGCGGCTGAGACAGATGGCGCGGTCGCCGCGATGTGGTGTCGCGCCCGGGCCTAGAGCCGTTCGCTGAGCGCGAGTTTGTAGCCGACGCCGGTGACGGTCGCGATCACGGGCGTGCCGCTGCCGACGAGCTTGCGGCGCAGCCGCGCCACCAGCGCATCCACGGTGCGGATGTCGACCTCGGCCTGGCGGTTGCTGACGACCTCGATCAGGTAGTCGCGGCTGAGCGGCCTGCCGTCGGCACCGACCAGCGCGGCCAGCAGGTCGAATTCGGCGCGCGTCAGCGCCACCGGCTTGCCGTCGCTGCCGAGCAGCTCGCGCCGGGTCAGGTCGATGATCCAGTCGCCGAAGGCGATCGAATTGTGATTGCGCGCCGCCTTGCGGTCGATCGAGCGGCGCCGCAGCACGCTGCGTGCGCGCGCGAGCAGGTCGCGCAGATTGATCGGCTTGGTGACGTAATGGTCGCCGGCGATCTCGAGGCCGAGGATGCGATCGACGTCGGTGTCGCGGCGGGTCACGAAGATGATCCCCGCGTTGCTGGTCGCCTGGATCTCCTTGGCGAGCTCGAAACCGTCGCCGTCGGGCAACTGCACGTCGAGGAAGACGAGATCGGTGCGCGCGCGCAACGCCTGGCGGCATTCCGCGCATGAGCCGGCGCCGACCACGTCGAAATTGTTCTCGCTGAAATAACCAACCAGCATCGTGCGCGTCACCGGATCGTCTTCGACGACGATCAGCCGCTCGCGGCCAGCAGGACGCAATTCCTGAAGTGCGGAATTAGTCACGTTGTTGGATGTCCTGTGTGCTTGCGACCCGAAATTCAAGTCGCCGCGCAGCGCGCTGTCCTGTGAACGAACATTCACGACTTATTCGAGCCCCCGAAATTGCCTGCCAGAATACTAGGCGTGTTGTGCTGGCCAAACAATATTGGTCACGGCTTGGGCGCATTAAGTATGAATTGGCCCACAATTCTCATCCCGCGCATCATCATGCGGGCCTGGCTCGCACGAGTGCCGTGAAGCCACCTCGACCCCGCCAATTCCTTACATTCGCCCCCGGACGCAACCGACGGTTAACGTAAAGAACGCGTTTGGCTTCGGAAAGGCAGGCCGCACCTCTATTGTCCCCGCAGGCCCGAAATCAGGAGCAGGCGTGATGCAGGGGCAGGCCCGGTTGGCCGGTCAAATCGAGGACGGGGCAACGCGCCTCAGTCGTTCGCACAGCCTCGACTTCCTGCGCGGTCTCGCCATCCTCGGCGTGTTGGCGATCCACGTTTCGCAATCTTTTCCTTCGAACATCCACGCCGTCGACTACGCCTTCATGTGCGGCTGGACCGGCGTCAACGTGTTCTATTTCGTCAGCGCCATCACGATGTGCCTCATGTGGACGCGGCGCGTCGAGGCGAACCCCACGCGCAAATTCTATATCCGCCGTGTCTTGCGGATCGCACCGCTGTTCTGGCTCGCGATCCCGCTCTACCTCGTCGTCAACGGCACGGGGCCCAGCGCCAACGCTCCCAACGGAATCGGCCCGCTGCAGGTGATCCTGACCGCGACTTTCCTGCACGGCTTCTGGCCTGACAGCGTCAACAGCGTCGTGCCGGGCGATTGGTCGATCGCCGCGGAGATGACTTTCTATCTCGTCTTCCCCTTCGTGATCACGGCATTCGGATCGCGCCGCCATCTCTATCTTGCGCTGGCGATCGGGCTGCATCTCGTCAATGTCAGCCTGTTCAAGCCGTGGGCTTTCGAGCTGTTCTCGGCCTATTACGGACCGGGCAGCGAATCCTTCGTCTGGAGCACGCTGCACATCAGCTTCCTGAACCAGTTGCCGGTCTTCCTCGTCGGCTGCGCGCTGTTCTTCTCGCTGCGCGACGGCTTTGCGAAGTCGGATGCCGCAATCTACGCCGCCTTCATCGCGCTGTCTTTCATGGCCAATCGCACGTCCGGCGCGCATGAATTCAACTATCTGTTGATCAACCTCGCGCTCGGCGCGGGTGTGGCCGGCAGCATCCGCTTCGCGATCCGCTGGCAGCCGATCGAGGCGCTCGGCCGCAATTCCTATTCGATGTATCTGTCGCACTTCGCGGTGATCCTTGGCCTGCGCCAGATCTGGCCGCTTGCCGACGGACTGCTCTCGCTGCTGATCGTTTATGCCGTCACGGCGGCGCTCAGCTATCTCGTGGCGCGCGCGACATGGCACCTGGTCGAGCGGCATGCGCAGGATCTCGCGCACCGCCTGACAACTTCGACGGCCACGACCACACGCGCGGAGCCGGTCACGGCACCAGGCATCGCCCTGAACGGCCGCAGCGCCGGCGCGTGAGCCGTCTCAGGACGATCCCACCTCGATCCGGTACGACAGCTCTTCCCTGGCGCCGGCCGCGATATGCATCAGGCCCGGCTTGTCGCTGAACTCGCCCTCGAAGCCGGCGGGGCTGGCATAACCGCGCCAGGGCTCGATGCAGAGGAACGGCGCGCCTGTTGGTTTGGACCAGACGCCGAGCTCGCGAAAACCGCGCCAGGACATTTTGAGCCAGGGACCAGCGCCCGTCCCCGCCGCATAGCGGACCGCATGGCTGTTGACGGGATCGAGGATCACCGCATCGTTGACGAACAGGGATTCCGACAGGGGAAGCACCGTGCCTTGGACGGGGCTCGGATCCGTTGCCGCGAGCAGGAGGCCGCCCTCGACCCGGCGGACTGGAGACGGCTCCTCGGTCGTGAACGTCAACGCGTAGCTCTCCTTCGGTACGCCAGCCTGAAGCGGCCAATTGAAGGCGGGATGACCACCGAGCGACACAGGCAATGTGTCGTCGCCGGTGTTGATGACCGAGAGTGAGAGATCGAGACCTTGATCGTCGATCGCATAGCCGGCCGTCAGGCGGAATGCGAACGGATAGAGCGCGCGCGTCGCTTCGCTGTCTTCGAGCGCCAGCGTGCAACGGTTCTCGCTGCGCTCCACCCACGCAAAGCGGCTGTCACGCGCAAAGCCGTGCTGGGTCATCCGGTAGGTCTTGCCAAGGTGCCGCATCTCGTCATTGGCGAGGCGCCCGACGATCGGAAACAGCAGCGGCGCATGGCGCTGCCACGCCGGCCCGGCCTGCCAGACGAATTCGGTGCCGCTGCCGTCCTTCAGCGAGCACAGCTCGGCGCCGTGCGCCTTGATGGTCGCCGTGAGTGAGCCGCTGCGGATCGTGTGCGTGTCGTCAGTCATGACGGTCTCCATGGCGGCGACGAGGCGTGCGATCGGATCATATCGCAACGCAGGCCATTCCGCCCGCCTCGCGACGGGGCGACGCAGAGCCGCGAAAGCCCGTCGCTCCGTTGGAGGTCTACTAGGCTTGAGACGACGACCGCCCGACGCTCTCATAGACGAAGCCGGCCGCGGCCATCTCTTCGGGACGGTAGATGTTGCGAAGGTCGACGACGACGGGCTGGGCCATGGTCGCCTTCAGCCGGTCGAGATCGAGCGCGCGGAACTGCACCCATTCGGTGACGATGACGATCGCATCGGCGCCTTGCGCGCAGGAATAGGCATCCTCGCAATAGGTGATGCTGGGGAGTTCACCCTTGGCCTGCTCCATGCCGACGGGGTCGAACGCCCTGACCTTCGCGCCCATGTCGATCAGGCCGGTGACCAGCGGGATCGACGGCGCGTCGCGCATGTCGTCGGTGTCGGGCTTGAAGGTGAGGCCGAGCACGGCGATGGTCTTGCCGCGCAAGCTACCGCCGAGCGCCTGGCTCACTTTCCGCGCCATCGCACGCTTGCGGTTCTCGTTGACCGCTAGCACGGATTCGACGATGCGCAGGGAGACGTCGTAATCCTGCGCGATCTTGATCAGCGCCTTGGTGTCCTTCGGGAAGCAGGAGCCGCCGAAGCCGGGACCCGCGTGCAGGAACTTGGTGCCGATGCGGTTGTCCAGGCCAATGCCGCGTGCGACCTCCTGGACGTTGGCGCCGACCTTTTCCGACAAGTCTGCGATCTCGTTGATGAAGGTGATCTTGGTCGCGAGAAACGCGTTCGCGGCGTATTTGATCATCTCGGCGGTGCGGCGCTCCGTGAACATCAGCGGCGCCTGGTTCAGCGACAGCGGGCGGTAGATGTCGCCCATCACCTTGCGGCCGCGCTCGTCGGAAGTGCCGACCACGACGCGGTCGGGGAATTTGAAGTCGCGGATCGCGGCGCCTTCGCGCAGGAATTCGGGATTGGAGGCGACGACGACGTCAGCCTTGGGATTGGTTTCGCGGATGATGCGCTCGACCTCGTCGCCGGTGCCCACAGGCACAGTCGACTTCGTCACCACCACGGTGAAGCCGGACAGCGACTGCGCGATCTCTTTCGCGGCGGCGTAGACATAGGACAGATCGGCGTGACCATCGCCGCGGCGCGAGGGCGTACCAACCGCGATGAACACCGCGTCGGCATCCGCCACCGGCTTCGACAGATCGGTGGTGAAGTCCAGACGCCTGGCCTTGACGTTGGTCGCGACCAGTTCGTCGAGGCCGGGCTCATAGATCGGGATCTCGCCGCGATGAAGCGCAGCGATCTTCTTCTCGTCCTTGTCGACGCAGGTGACGTCGTGACCGAAATCCGCAAAGCAGGCTCCGGACACCAGTCCCACATAGCCCGTTCCGATCATCGCGATGCGCATGAAAAGCTCTTTCCGTTGTAGACGGATGTTCCACCGAACACCCTAGACGATTTCTCTATCCGACCGCTCGCCCAACATTAGGGCAAGCTGCTGCGTAAACTGAATAAACCTTAGTCGCTCGACATGACAAGAACCTCAAACAGTTCGTGAATTACGCGACATGCGATTGTTGCATTCTACGTATGCGCGCGATACGCCGCATATGCGCGCCTCAAGCCGTGGACAGCGGAGTAGTATCGCGCCAGCCGGATTGTCGAGACAGCTGACGTCGGGCGTGCGCGGTCTGCCATCCGCTCGCGGAGGTGTCGAAAGAGATCTCGCCGCTGTAACCGAGGATGTCGGCGACGACGCCGGCGATTGTGAGGTACTCGCCGGTGCCGATGTTGGGCAGCTCAGCGCTTGGATAGGTCTTCATCAGATGCACGCAGGCATCCGCGATGTCGTCGACATAAAGGAACTCGCGTCGCGGCGCGCCGGTGCCCCAGACGACGACATTTTCGCACCCACGAGGTTTACCTCGTGGAAGCGGCGGATCGGCACCGCGACAACAACCCCGAAATGAAAAGGCCTGCCGAAGTAGCCCCGGGCGTGCAAATCCGCCGGCGGCGACTGACGTCACGGATGTGGCCGCCTTTACTGCGGATAGCCGACCGAGCTCGCTACCATCGATGAATCCGGCTTCGAGATCGTGACCTGGACCGTGGAGATTCCTTTGTCGTGGCGGTTCTTGCCGACGACGACGAGGGTGAACTTGTCAGTGCCAGAAAAATCGGTTTTCGCGAAATAACGGAAGCCCGGGCCGACCAAAACCAACTCTCCGCTGCTCGGTTTCTCGGAAATGGAGACGCTGTAAATCTGCATCGTCGACCAGCGCAGCCCCTGGATGCAGTCCGCGCCCGGCGCGATGGTCATTGACCATTCCATCGTGTCGCTCGCAAGCTTGTAGGGCTTGATGTCGCGCATGCAGTTTGGCGTGGCATGGGCTTCAAGGGCTGATGCCAGGATCATCAGCGCAGCTATAGATGCTAAGCGGCCGGTGTTCGACATGACGGTCCCCTTCTCATGGTCGACGGGAGCGACAATGCAAGCAGCAGACTGACAAATTGTAAAAGATGGCATCACCTGAGCGCTGTGCTTAACACCGCACTAAACGGTTCGAGGTACATGGCGCCCCATCGGCGCCCGCGAGATGCATGACGGCTCCGCTGTCCTGTTCGAAGGCGACCGGTGCATTTGCCGAAACGTAATATCCACTCGGTTCCGGGCCGTCAGCCATTGACGTCCGGAAACGGATATCCATGTCCAAAAGCATGAGATATACGACGCACATGCTGTTGGCCTGCGCCTGCCTAATATTAACTTTTAGTCCAGTGGAGGCTCAGGGCACACAACAACCACCATATAGCGGCGCGCCCAACGGCTATGTGGTCGTGCCGGGGCCGACCGTATCGACCAGGCCCGAGCGCACTCCGAACCGGCCCACGAATTATTTCTCGCCGGCCGATCCGTCTTTCGTCGGGCCCAACGCCACGGGCTGCTGCGGTTCCGTCAGACGGTCCGGCCGACGCTAGGCTTCGGCAAACTTGTCACCCAAGAGGCGACGGCATCTTGCGGGTTCGTCCCTCTTTTGAGACAAGGGGGATGTTATCGTTAACGTGGAGTAACGAGTGGCAGTCCTGATCTTGATTTCGGCAGTCGCCGGGCTTTCGTTCGCCGCCGGTTATACAACCAGAGAATTCATCTCGCGCCGGCGGAGGGAAAGATCGATCAGATTCAGACCCTATTTGCCTCCAGCCGAGCTAAGGCAACCCCCGCCTTCCTCCTGCGAGATCGCAATCTGACGGCGAGATCTGCGCGTTGAGGCGTCACGAGGAAATGTACAAAGCTGCGGGAATCGCCGCTCTCGTCATATTCGCAAGCTCAATCGAGGTCTCGGCCAGCCCAAGTGCCGAAACCGCCAGAAAATGCATGCATTATTCCTATATTGCGTTTCCGTACAAGCGGCCCGGCGCTGTGCTGATGAGCGGAGACCGGCAAGCCTATTTCAAGGATTGCGTTGCCAAGGATGGCAATGTACCGGAGCCTGCCGCCGTCAAGGAGCAGTGACAGACCATCGGTTCAGATCATTTGCCGCCATCGTCCATCTTGCCGTTATTGGCAACGCATTTGTTGAAATAGGCGGTCTGATCGCGCCCCGATCCCTTGGCGCTCCCGGCCGCAGGATTGGCAGGTTCGCGGGGCGGGAATTGCTTCGCGGTGAGCGCTCTGCAGGTCTTGGCCAGGTCGGCCGTAATTGCCGATGCGTGCTCGGGCATTGCGGTGCCGGCGAAGCAAATGAATCCGACTGCGACAGCGCCGACCTTGCATCTGAAAACCATGGTTGCTCCTCCTCGCATGTGACTGCGCCGACCATATCAACCCTCCGATATCCTCTATCGAAGGGATCCGGCAAGCTCCCATTCAGTGATCTCCCGACTATCGTTGGAGATCAAGCGGATCGACGGCTCCGACTCCTCCGGAGCAACCTGGACATCCATTAGCTCAAGAGACCTGCGATCCAATGACGAGGACGAGGCGCCACAGGCTTCAAACGAAGTCCAGTTCGCCCTCGTGATCTCGCGGTCAAGAATCCTGTCGAGCATATGCGGCAGGTCGTCTAAGACCTAGCCCTCTACAAGCTCCAGGAGCAGTTCACTCACGCGGACGTCGAGGAAGTGAAGCGGGCGCAGCAGCATTCGCTGGGGACCGCCATTCGCGGCTTCGAGGAGTTTTCGCAGCAACAGGTCAGCCTTTCGCCACCGGGTGCGCCCGCCCCGTCCGCACTCCCGGCTTCGGATAACATGCGCCCGATCCCGATCCTGGAGTTCCCGTCGGCCCCGCCCCCGGGTCGAGATCGACCGCAGCCTAGCCGCGGCCCGTCATCCGCTATAGTGGGTCATCAGGCGAACGGCTGCGCTGCTGACCGTTGCCGGTCTCGCGGTCGTCGCCGTCCAGCAGCAGCAGCGACTGGCGTCGCTGACAGGCTATCTTCAGCGCCAAGTCCAGCAGCGACAGATCGCCGCTGCGCCGCCTGTGACCGCCGTGCCACCGACAACAGTGCCGCCCGCAGCTCCACCGAGGCCGAACCCGCTGCCGCCGACGGGCTACGACCTATGCCGTGGTCGACGACAACTCGCTGACTGAGCCGCGCTTGGTACCTTGGCACCTGGCTGGCCGCCGGAAATCGGGGTCGCGGTCTCGGCCGCGTTCAAGGTGCCTACCAGGCCGATCGGCCGAACGGCCATCCGAAATTCATCGTGTTCCGGCACGACATCATGACCAACATCCTCGAACGCACCGAGTGCGCGCTCTTGCGAAAATCTGGGAATTCTCGAGCGGAGCCAGCGGCAACAAGCCGTAGGTGGACGACCGTTCCGGGCCTCACCGAGCTGCACGGCGAGGCCCCGTCGCTGGAGCTGCCCCGGGCCGCTACGCACTCATCCTGAAGGCGCAGTAATACCATTTCAGCATCAACGGGCCACATCACCGACCCGCGCCAATGCATCGAACGGATCATGACCGCCAGCGGCACGTTTTATACCGACTTCAAGAAGCCCTGCCCCTTTCTAACCCACTCTCCCAGAGTCCCGCATCTGATCGCAATGTGAAAGCCCTTGGATGCAGGATACAGGTGCCCCGCCCAAGCAGGCTGCACAAAGAGGAATAAAACGGAGCGTTGCAAAAAGACCAAAAACAACGAAATGAATACCGCCACGCCGTACAACTGCATCCAACGGGAAGAAAACGCAAACAATCCAGTGACGCATGATGGATGCGCTCCACAAAGGTCACAATCATTTTCCTAGTCTTGCGTTTAGGAATAGCGCTCACAATCACGCGTGCAATAGTACACCGTCCGTCCAAATCTTGTGGTCCTGAGCCATCCTCATCACGTCGAGAATTTCGGTGTGATTCTGCAGCGCATGAGCACTATTGACGAAGCCAATTTGGGTTTGAGCAACGACGTACGCGCTAAAATCAAACGGCCCAACTGCGCCTTCGTAGAGCTCCTGCGGACCACCAGCTTGGAAGACGCTAAGGCTATCGGAGGGATGCCCGACAACTGCACCCGCCAGCGGCGTCATTACAGCCGGTCGCGCAAACTGGAATTGATCGACAGGCGGATCAATTACCAATGTGCCGCCGCCTCCGTCGCTCAGGAGATTAAATGTCGAATGCGTGTAATCGCCGATCAGCGCAATGTTTGCGGTGTGGTTTTGAGCGTCTTTGACTGTTAACATGCCGCCCGAATGGTCACCGGAGTAGGACATCGTTGTTCCCGAGCCATACGAAATATCTTTCAAATCAAGCAGATCAGAAGCATTCTCATCGCCGTTCCCCGAGAGGCCGAAAATCTTGCCTATAAATTGAGAGGCATGGTCGAGCACAAGAGTGCCGGTCACGGCCTTGAAAGTGAAGGAGCCGGAAGCCGCTCCGGTGATCTCCACGGACGCTCCACTTTCGATAATTACCTCTTGAATCATTTTCGCAAGATTTAGTGTGGCCTTCCCCACTACATCAATCACCGTCGAGATACTATTGATAACACCGTCGCCGTTGAGATCTTGCTGAAAGCTCGTTTCGAGCGCCTTGAAGGCCCCGTCGGTTCCTGACCCCGGCATATAAAAATTGCCTGTGTAGTTACCGCTGGTGTCCGTGCTCCAGACCGAATAATTGCCAGTGGTCGTGTTCTTCCAGGCGACCTCGTAGCCGTTCGAGACGGCCTCCACTCCGATCGGCGTATAGTCGTCAAACTGGCCGATCGCGACCGCTGCGCCCTGATATTTCAATGTGGGTCCGGTGCCGCCGTTAACTGAATTGAGTAGATAGTTGCTACCATAGACGGCCAGAGCGGTCGCTCCAATCGCCTCGATGACGCTCGACGACGCGGATTGCCCGGCGCCGATTTTACCGTCCCCATTGAGGTCTTGCTGGAAACTCGTCTCTAACGTTTGGAAAGCCGCACTGGTACCTGAACCTGGCATATACAAATTGCCGGTGTAGTTGCCGTTCGCGTCCGTGCTCCACACTGAGTAGTTACCTGTTGATGCGTTCTTCCAGGCCACTTCGTAGCCGTTCGGAATTGCTTCCACGCCGATCGACGCGTATCCGTCGAACTGGCCGATGGTGACCACCGCGCCCTGATATTTCAATGTGGGTCCGGTGCCGCCGTTAACTGAATTGAGTAGATAGTTGCTACCAGAGACGGCCAGAGCGGTCGCTCCAATCGCCTCGATGACGCTCGACGACGCGGATTGCCCGGCGCCGATTTTACCGTCCCCATTGAGGTCTTGCTGGAAACTCGTCTCTAACGTTTGGAAAGCCGCACTGGTACCTGAACCTGGCATATACAAATTGCCGGTGTAGTTGCCGTTCGCGTCCGTGCTCCACACTGAGTAGTTACCTGTTGATGCGTTCTTCCAGGCCACTTCGTAGCCATTCGGAATTGCTTCCACGCCGATCGACGTGTATCCGTCGAACTGGCCGATGGTGACCACCGCGCCCTGATATTTCAATGTGGGTCCGGTGCCGCCGTTAACTGAATTGAGTAAATAGTTGCTGCCAGAGACGGCCAGAGTGGTCGCTCCAATCGCCTCGATGACGCTCGACGACGCCGACTGCACAACGCCAATCTTTCCGTCACCGTTGAGGTCTTGGTGGAAGCTCGTCTCTAATCTTTGGAAGTCCGCGCTAGTGCCTGGACCGGGCATATAGAGGTTTCCGGTATAGCTTCCGTTCGCGTCCGTGCTCCACACCGAGTACTGATTAGTGACGGCATTCTTCCAGGCCACCTCGTAGCCCGTACTAATCTGCTCCGCTGCGACAGGAGCAAAGTTGTCAAATTGCCCCGATTGCACAGCCGCCCCCGAATATTTTAGAAGTACATCCGCCCCAATGCCAGACAAGTAATAATTGTTGCCAGCCTGCATCAGCGTTGTCGTGCCCGCCGATTCGATTGCTGTACCAATGATCGGATCCAGGATGTTGGACAACGCACTGACGTTGCCTGCCGCGTCTGTTGCCGTCGCAGAAAACGCATGGGCCCCCGCCGACAGGTTGCCGCTGTTAATCGTCCATGTGCCATTTAGCGCAGCCGTGCTGGTGCCGAGAAGCTTCGCCCCTTCGTAAAGCCGAACCAGCGCCCCGGCCTCGGCGGTGCCGCTCACATTCATCGACGTCCCGGTTGCTGCGGTGTCCGAGACGACAACCGGTGCCGCAGGCGCGATGGTATCGACGACAACCTCGAGCACCGTTGACAGCGCGCTGGTATTCGTCGCCGCATCAACTGCCTTGGCGGCGAAATTGTGGCTGCCATTCGCCAGCTTCGCGGTTGCAAAAGACCATGCGCCACTGGCGTTCGCCGTCGCCGCCCCAACCTGAGTAGAGCCGTCGAACACCTGAACGCTGCTTCCAGCTTCCGCCGTCCCCGTCAAAATGATTTGGTTGACGTTCGTGATCCCGTCGCCCGTCGTGTCGCTGTCTGGCGAAAAGGACTTGATAACGGGCGCAGAAGGCACAATCGTATCAACCACGGCGTTGAGCGGAGCTGATAACGCGCTAACGTTGCCTGCGGCATCCATCGCGGCACTGGTAAACGAATGAGTTCCGTCCGTCAGAAGCCCGGTGGTGAAGGACCACACGCCGCTTGCACTGGCAGTCAGTGTGCCGACTTGTGCGGAGCCGTCGAATATTCTCACATTACTGCCCGCCTCTGCTGTTCCGTTCAGCGTGACATGGTTGGCATTGGTGCTGCCCTCGTGGGAGACGTTGCTGTTCGGCGAGAAAGCGATGATTGCGGGCACATTCGGGGGCGTCGTATCCACGATTAGATTGATGGCCGAAGACGCTGCGCTGACCCCACCGGCGCCATTGACCACTTTGGCGTTGAGGGCGTGAGTGCCGTCCGCCAGAGCCGCAGTCGCAAAGCTCCAGGTTCCGGAACCTCCCACGACAGCGGTGCCGATCTGGCGGGTACCGTCGAAGATTTGCACGGTGGTCCCCACCTGGGCCGTTCCAATCAGAGTGACATGATTGACGTTGGTCAACCCGCTCGCGAGGCCGGCACTGTCCGGCGATGAAGCCGTGATTGTTGGCGCGAGGGGCGCCGCGTCGCTCGAACTGGATGGATTTTTCGCGACAGTCAGATCGAGACTGTGGATTGCCAGCGTGCCCGCCCCGGAGCCGATCTCGGCGCCGAACTCCAGCGAGGCCAGGTACTCGCTGGTCGAGACCACGCCAAGACTTTCGAGCTTCGCCAGGATCGAATCGATATCGATCACGCCGGTTGTCGAATCCGTATCGAGGATGACCGCCGTGTAGGGCCGGAAGCCAGGCTGATAGTAGATCTTGGCGGAGACTCCTGCGTCACTGTAGGTGCCGATCTGAGTACCGAAGGGGCTGATACCGCCCTTGTGCAGCCAGATCATCACCTCATTGGTGATTGTGCTCGCATCCCCGTTCGGGCGGCTCGTCAGCCAGAGATCGAACGCAACATCGAAGCCGGCAAGATTGCCGTGATACTCGACGTCATATGTGACGTCGAGATTGGAAAGGCTGGAAAGCTGAATAGCAAACGAATTGACGGGCGAGCTTGACGTGGCCGCATATGGATTGAGACCGTACGAAATCTCTTGATAAGCTCTGATGACGGGATTGGGATCGATGACAATCGGAAACGACCAGCTAAAGGTCGTCTGCTTGGTCAGGTCGGCCGCTGCATATGCGGTGGAAACGGAATAGTCCGTGCCGTAAACGAGGCGACCTGGATTCCAGACATTGTTGACGATCGTCCAGCCATTTGCGGTGAACGCCTTGGCCGGACCGACCATTTGAGACAGTCCGGTCAAGGATGCGGGCGAACTTGGCTGCATACTAAAATCATATGCGCTCAGGGTCGACAGACTCACATTCCGCAGCACGAGGCTCTCACCATTTGCGAATGCGAACTTCACGTCCGCGCCATTTTGCGTGGCCAATGCCGTGAGCTGATCGAACCTTGTGATCCCGTAGCCCTGCAGCTTTATGATGTCGGCGCTCGGCGCGAAGTTGACGATGGCATCTGAGCCATTTCCCGCCTTGAGAATGAACAAATCGGCCCCGGCCCCGCCGACCAGGATGTCGTTGCCTGCATCGCCGTCGAGCGCAGCGCCGACCGAGCCGGCAATTATGATGTTGTCAAGGGCGTTTCCCGTTCCGGAATTTGCGCCGGGCGTATTGAGAATGAGATTTTCCACGCCTTCGGGAAGCGTCGCGGCGCCCCAATAGTTCACGACGATTGTATCGGTGCCCTGTCCGGCCTGCTCGATGACGGTCTCGCGATTGTCCCAGAGGTAGTAGGTGTCGTCGCCGAGACTTCCGATGAGAACATCGCCGCCGGCGCCGCTGAACGCATCATTGCCGGACGTACCGACTTGCGTCTCTGCTCCCGACGTATTGATCGCCCATCGGGTCGTGTTCCCCGATGTCGACAGAGCAAGCCCGTTCGCACTGCTGTAGATCGTCATACGCCCGTCCCCCTAGGCGTATGAAAACAGTCATTCCCAAATATCCGGGGGCGGAATTGTAGCTGATTGTTCGGATCCGATTGAGATTTGAGTAAGTTTTTCAGAAAATGAACAAAGATCTCATAGGTCGTTGCAGGCCCTTCAACTGCCATATTCCGCTGAGAAGCAGGCCTTGGCGAGAAGACCAACTAATCCATGTCCGAGGCCGTCAATGAGAAGCGCAGCGATTATCGTCTTGTTAGCCTTTTTCAGCTCCGGACCGAGCGCGGCCGAACGGCTATTCTCGACGCCGCTGAGGGATGCGGCGGTCAGTCACGATCTTGCGAAGGTCAGGAAGACACAGGCAATCATCTCGAACCGCGCAGAAGCAGGCTCCACTTCTGCATCAAAGAACCAGAACGGCAAGAGCTCAGTTACTCAGCCGCGCACTGCCATGCAATAGCAGGAGACAGGGCTCACCGGTAATCCACGGAGACCGAGTTCACCAGGAACGAGCCTGTTCCCTGCGCCGGCTCAACACCGAGCGAATGGCCATTGTAGTATTCATCGCCGGTCAGGATTCCCTTGGATTTCAGGAAGAGATGCATCGCCTGAAGATCGATCGAGCCCTTGGCATGATCGGCGTGGTCGACGGGAATGAACAGGATATCGGGCACCTTCGGCCTTCTATCGATCGCGACCTTCCATTGCACCCCGTCATGGCTGAACGTTCCGATCGGCGTAGCCGTGTTGAAGTATTTCACCGAATATTCGGGCGTACGGAGAAACACCTCGATCTCGAACAGGCGCGATGTCCAGCCACGGGGAGCCTTGGTGAGAAAGTAATCATAGATGACGTCGAAACCGTTGTGTGTCCCGGAAAAGCTTAGATCGTGTGAGACCGACAATTGCTGGATTTCGTTGATCCGCGAGGGCCGAATTTGCCGTTGCGGCACGGTGTTGAAATAGTCGCCATAGGCCGCAGCCTGGAGGAAGCCCACGATGAATTTCGGATCGCGGATCGGCCAGTTCCAGGTGATCGTCGTCCCCACCGGAAAATTCTCGGGATCCACGGTGAAACTCTGATCGAAGTCCTTGCCGGCGACGTATTCCCGCTTGTTGAAGGGGTCCATGAATGCCGAAAATGGACCCTTGGTGAATAATTGATGATCGCCGAAGCGGCGCAGTTCAGCCGCGCCGGCCCAATCCGCGGTCAGCAGCAAGGCGGAAGCGAGGATGAAAGCTCGCGGGACTAGACGCATATCACTTCCTTCTCGATCCAGGATATGGAGTCGCGATCGTCGCCCCCGACCTCAAAATGCCGACTCAGCGAAGCAGGTTTGCGAGAATAATGTCCGAACACCACTCGGCAACCGAGATCGATTAACGGACGACTACTTGTCGCAGCTGCTCTTCCATTGGCAGTGCCCGTAGATGTCACAATCCTTGATCGGAGCGCATTGCGAGCGCCCACCCTCGCCGATGCGCATCGGCGTCTGACGGAGTGTCGTCGAGCACGAACGAGCGGGGCAAATCGGAGCAATGTCATACGGACCGCTGCAGATGGCGCGGAAGGCACCATCGACGCATTGGCAAAAGCATCCGGCCCATGCCGCGGATGGCATCGCTCCGATTGCGATAGAACCGATCAGCCAGGCGGTTCTCACCAGACTTCCAATATGAAAATTCATCCAGAGCCTCAGTGACCTCGTTGCGATACCCGCCGAATCTTGCACGAAAACGGCCGAAGGAAGCAAGCCAACCGTCCTGCCTCCAAACGTCTCACGACATTACGTTCTCGTAACGAAGATGCGGACATCTTGCGACACAGCGGCTAGTTGAAATACTCGCGAAACTCGAACCTGAAATCCTTCGCATCCGGCATGATGCCAAAGATCTCGCGGCGCTTGGTGTAGGCTCCGACGGCGATGTCATTGCACTTGTCGGTACCCAGATAGCAGGCCCGCAGCTTGACCGGAACGCTGCATGAATTGTTGACGATCAGGATGTGGTCGTAAAGCTTCGGATTGACGACCTGCGACTTGGCCTCCCCGAGCACGTAGACGCAGGGGCGGCCCGAGGAATCCATATGCCGCTGCGGTGTCCGGGACGAACCGAACCTCATGGACGATGAGATGGTATCCACGCTGAGGCCAGGCGTCGAGCCGACGACCGAGCCCCCGGTCAGTCCGGGCTTGTCGACCTGTGCAAGCGCCCCATCATGAGCGACCAGCACGGCGGCAAGGCCGATAGCCACCGCACTAGCGAATGATCGAATCTTCGACATTCCAAACTCCAGCTCCGCTCAATTCCAGTATCGCTGCGGGCGCGGCTCCGCATTGGGAATATCGACTCGAATTCCCTGGTCCTCGAGGAGTCTCGCGAATTGTTCGCGATTGTACCGCCCGACGTTCGCAAGTCGAGCGAGCAACTGTTCCCGCACCGGCCACCCCGGACCCGCAAGGTTGGCAGCGGCCAGATCGACGAAGCCGGCATCCACTAACTCTGAAAATTCGGTGAGCACCTTTTTCTGTAGTTCATTACCAAGCGACGAAAACACGGCAAGCGCAAACCGGTTCCGACGAAGAGCGATCCAGCCCTCATTCGGTCCTGTCTCGTAGGACATCTCCAAATAGCGGAGAGCCTTCTCGGACACCCCGGAGCTGGATACTTCGATCCAGTACCGCACAAACCAGAAGAACGGGTCGTACGGAGAGCAACTGATGGACTTGCGGATCGCACCGCGCAGATCGCTGGAGAGCTTGTTCAACGCGAGCCGATCCGTTTCGCCACCCTTGATCTCGTACAACTGCACCTTCACGAACACGGCGCTGCGGATTGCAGGAGTGTTGCAGTCCGCAGCAGCGATCGCGCGATCCGCGTCAGGCTCAACCCCTTCCAGTACGCTAGGCTGGAAAGTCTCACCGAGCGAGATACGGGACCCGACGGCTTCGAGATCCCTGAAAGGAAAGATGCGCTGATACGTGCTCACGCTCCACGAGATCGTGAACACGCCGGCCGCAACGAACAGCAGCTTCAGAAAGACGCGGGCTATCCACACGGTATCGCCACGCCTCAATCCACGTAGCCGTATCTCGAATAATAGGAATTCCCGTAATATTCGGAGTGCCGCAAATCGTAGCGGCTCACGGCCTTCATGTTGGCCTTGTTGAGCACACAACCGATCGTCCTTTCGGTGACGTTCGGGGCGTCGTTCAACGCCATCTGCACGACGTCGATCTTGGTCTTACCCCACTCGACGATCAGCAGATAGGAATCGACGAGCCGATTGGTTGCGCGCACGTCGACGATCGGAGCCATCGGCGGCAGATCCACGATGATCCTGTCGTAGGAAGCGCGCAGACCCGCGAACAGCTTCTCGGTCGACTGCCAAAGCATGATCTCATGGCTGTGGGGCAGCCACTGATCGATCACGACCGGAAGGAAATCGAGTCCGGTCTCGGGATCGGTCCAGAGCGCGTCCTGCAAAGCCACATCGCCGGAGATGACGTCCACCAGTCCGGCCTTGGCACCCGGCGTAAGCTGCTTGGTCAACGACGGATTGCGCAGATCGCCGTCAATGAGCAGCGTGCGCGTACCGCCATGCGCGATGACGCGGGCGAGCGAAGCTGCCGTGCTGGATTTTCCCTCGTTGGGAAGCGCTGACGTGATGCCGAGGACGTTGTTGGTCCTGCTCGAACCATGCAGGTCGGCGGCAAGCTTGATTGCCCGCAATCCCTCGGCAAACCGCGAGAACGGCGCTTCCATCACGTAGCGCATCGGGCTCGGACGGAACACCAGCGGACGGTCGATCGCCGCCAGCCGCTCGTCTTCGCGCGGCGGACGACCTGCGGGCCGTTGCGGCGGCGGCGAGCGGACCGCGCCATCCGCTGTTTGCTTACCCAAGGCGCGGGCAACCATGCCACGCACGCCGCGGGAAGATTTTGCGCCGTCAAACGACAGTTTCGGCAGCACGGCGATGCAATCGAGCCCGAGCTCGTGCTGCACCCTCGATGCAGTCCGGAATGCGCGGTCCGACATATCCCTGAAAACCGCGAGGCCGAATGCCAGCGCAATTCCCCCGACGAGGGCGCCCGGCATCACGATCAGCATGTTCGGAAACGACGGTTTCAGCGGCGGCGTTGCTTGCGTGATCAGGCGGGATTCAGTGATGGGGAAAGACTGCTGCTGCACGGAGACCATGTAGAGTTGCAGGAAGTTGTCGGCGAGCGCGCGATAGCTCTGCGCGTTGCTTTCAAGCTCTCGCAGCGCGATCTGGGCCTGGCTCGTGTCGTTCGACGCCTTGACCGTCTGATCCAGGGTCTTCTGCGTGCTATCCTCCTTGGAGGACGCGATCTCGAGGTCGCTCTTGTACGATTCGGCAATGCGCTTGAGTTCGTCCCCGATCGACCGGCGGATCTCCCGCATCTGATCGCGCAGATTCTTCACCGCGAGATGCTGGGGGCCATAGCGGTTGGACCAATCGGCTTCACGGTTCGAGAGATCGAGATATTGCTGGCGAAGCCGCGTGATCACGTCGTTGTGAAGAGAGTCGGCAACGGCTCCTACTTCGGTGATGATCGTGCCGTCGCCATTGTCCTTCTGAAGAATGCCGTTGATACGATCCAGGCGCGCTTGGGCTTCAGCCTTTTGAGCGCGCGCGATCGTCAGGGCGCTGTTGATTTCAGCGAGTTGCTGCTCGTTGAGAAGGCGACCGCCAGTATCGACGATGTTGTTGTTCGCCTTGTACTGCACCACGGCGCGCTCGGCCGCTGAGGCCTGGGTACGGAGATCCTTCAGCCGGTCCTGCAACCAGATTGCGGCCCGGCGGGACGCCTGATACTTCGATTCGAGCTGATCGTTGATATAGGCCTCAGCCACCGCATTGGCGATCTTTGCCGCGCGGTCGGGATTTTCGGACTGGTAGTCGATTTGAATGACATACGAGAGTCCCAATCGCTTGACGGAGAGACGCTTGTGAAACTTTTCAAGCGCCTTGCGGGTCAACTCGAAATCCGACCGCGGACCATCGGAGAGCAGCGACCTGATGCCACCGAGGATTGCACCGGGAATACCACCGCCGGGACCAACGAACTCGTCGAGTTCCGTCAGTCGAAGCTGCTTGATGACATTGAGCGCGATCGTCTCGGACTGAAGAATTTCGACCTGGCTGTCCACCGTTCCGGTATCCAGCGGCGATTCGGTCCCGAGCGGAGCCTGCTGCTGAATGGTCTGCACCTTCTTCGTATCGATGATGAGCAGACCAGTGGCAGTGAAGCGCGCCGGGGTCGTCAGCATGATGACACCGCCCAGAAGAACGCACACCAGCACCACCGTGACAAGGAGGGCCACGTGCCGCGAAATCAAACCCTTCAATGACTGAAGGGTCTCTTCTGCCGATGTGTACTCTTGGGTAACGGACGAAATGGCGGTGGTAGGCTTGGTAATATTGAGCATCAATCCAACTCGTCCATCTTTTGCTTTGGCGGCGAGCGCCGGCCCTACGGGCTCGTCGTCTGCGCCGCCGTCGTCGTCGAAGAGACGCCTGAAATTCCCGTCACTCCGCCGCTGAAGTAATTAAGCCCGTTGCCGCGAACGCTCTCTGCCGAGAACGTGAACGCTGCTCCCGTGCCGTTGCCCGTAGTCGCCGCTGGGTTGGTTCCGCCCCCGACGCCTCCCGGCGAAATTCCTGCGCCAGAAGCGTTCGTCGCCAGTGTTCTGTTCTTGTCGTCGCCGGTGATCGCCGCGTAGGCAGTCTTTGCCGAGACAGACTGGCTCTTGTCCACTCGATCCTGAATCTCTGCGGCGAAATTAGGGTCCGTACGCAAACAAAGCACAGATGCAGCCTGACCGAGACCAGACCCGATCGCACTTTGCTGATCTCCCGAAGCGCCTTGAAGCAGGCCGAGAACCGGAGAGAGCGTCGAGGAATCCGACGCCACCAGATCCCTGACGGTCTGCGCAAGATCGGCCGCTCCCAGGATCGAACTTGGATTTGCAACGAAGTTGTTAATGGTCGCAGCTGGCAACTTCTGATCGCCGGACAGACACGTGGCTGAGGCAGCCTGAACGGAAACGAGAGAGATCGTTCCGACGGCGATAACAAGACGTCCAAGCACCGAGCCCATGTATTCTCTAAACACTGTTTTCTCCCACCAACCGAGGTAGTTAACGCAGTCCTCCTATAGCATGCTCCTGCAACTTAAAGGCAAACATACACGTTTGAATGACAGTAAGTTTAACGGCTGCGTTCATCTACGCCGTCCCGCGATCCGGGTTAGCCGCGCTGCGCCTGACGTGACTCGACGCAGACGGTTGAGCCAGCGCTTGAGCAAGTCCTGTGCCAACTATCGCGGCCGCCGTTAGCGCGTATCCGGGGATCTGCAACGAGAAATCAACCAGAGAGTGCAGTCCTGCGAGGAGCCAAACCGCCAGTGCCGCCGAAATGGGCAGAGGGTCGCGGGTCGGGCGACGCAGGATCGCCCAGATCAGCAGAACGACGATCGCCAAGTACCAAGCCAAGACTCCGCCCGCGACGAAAACACCGGTTTCCGACGCAATCTCCAGCAGAACGTCATGTGCTCGATTCCAAGTGCCCGAGATCGATATATCGCCTGGGCGGTACGCCTGGAAAATCGCGACAAAGCTTCCCAGACCCGTTCCAAGTTCAGGGAAGTCATGCGCAATCTGCATGGTCGTCCGGTAAACTGGCCAGCGCCCCTCGTCGCTGAACCCCTGGATACTGAAGCGATGCCCGACATTGCCCCCGACAGTCAGCATAAGACCGGTCGCCACCAATGAGCCGATCGCGCCCACGGCGACTATGGCTTTCCAGTGGGCAAACTCGCGCCGGAAGTACGCTAGAAACGCAACCAGCAGCACGATCAGCGTAAGAACGGAACCGGCTCGAGATCCAGTCATGAAGACCGCACATAGCGTGGTGACGAGAATCGCAAGAGCGAACAGGCTGCGATTCGTTGGATGCGCGACGAGCCGCTGGAACGCACCACGAAGGGTCAACAAGCTCCGCTCCCGCATGTCGCGCAGTTCCTCGCACCAGAAGAGGAACCATAGCACCGATGCCTGGCCGAAAAAGACCGCCGCTGTGTTCCGATTGGTAAACGTTCCCGTGAGATTGGCGAGATGATCTGTCTTATTCTTCCAGAAAGGATCTTGCCGGGATCGACCGCAAAGGTGACGATCCCGAGCAAAGCGTAGGCCGCACCGGCGAAAGCGACAACACGAAGCAGCCTGAGGCCGTCGCGCCGGTCTGACGCGATCGCGAAAGACACAAGCAGCATGAGCACGAAGGCCAGCTCTGCTCCGATCGCGATGAGCGGGACATCCCTCACGACTGAAACGATGGGAGGAAAGTCTTCTCCCAGCACGGCACCAGCACGGGCCCAGATCGGATGAACCAGTCCGCTGGAAAACCATGGCCGTACCGATATCTGCTCATGAACCACGACCAGATAAGCACCAACGCACACGAAGGCCGCCAATAGAAAGGCTATCGATTTGCCGGAAAGCCTCGCCGGCACGCTGCAGATCGCGGCTAGGCCCAGCAACAAGCTCCATGCCGCCACAAAACTCGCAGCCGTCGAGCCAAGCGGAAACGGCGCAAGACATACGACGGCGGCGACGCAAGCGAATGCCGCCTGAGCGGCGACCAGGCGCACAACACCGCGACGCTCCCTCTTGAGATTTCTTACCGCTTGGCCGCGCTCGACTCGTTCCGGCGCCATGGCAGTGTCCAGACCCTAGAGCTTGGTCTCTCTTTTTCGATGAAGGCGCGAAGCTGCGACACGAATTCCTCTGGCGCTTTCCGGGAAACGCCCTGGGATGCAACCATATCGCTGAGATGGTTCAACCGGTCGAGGAGTTCAGCTTCGTCCCTCACCACGTAGAGACCTGGTGTATTCGCGAAACGCGCAGCGGTTGCAGACTGATGCTCGTTCCTGTGTTCGCCGCGCGTGTGATCACGCGGCATGATGATGATCGGCTTCCTGAACTCAAGTGCCGTCAAGATGGAGCCCATGCCCGCATGGGCAACAATCAGCTCGGCCTCGGCCTGGAGCTTGCGAAACTTGTCCGGACTCATCATGGCAAAGCACTCGAGCCGCCTGAGGCGTGTAGCCCGACGGTCCGGTCTGCGCCATTACGTCGGTTCTTCCGTTCTCGACCGCCCACATATCCACGGTACTAATCAGGCGATCGAAAGGAAATTGGGTGCCGACAGAAACCAGAATCACAGTACCGCCCCGAAGGAAGAAAGGTTGGGGTATTTTTCCACGAGATGAGGCCATTGCGTAAGCCACAGATCTGCATAGCGTCTGGCGAGCTTTCCCGATAGCGACATACGTTCTGAATTCGCCAGGCTGTCGATCCAGACGGTTCGCGCCCCTAGCACTTTGCCCACCTGAATTGCAACCAATCCGGGCGCCGCGCCCGTCGTCACGATCACGTCGGGACGAAATTTTGCAATTATCCAGATCATCTGGGCAAACAGCACCGCAAAGCTCGCAGGATGGCTCCGCGAGGCGTCGGTCACGACGGCCACAGGGGTCGCACCGGACGGAGCCTCGGCCCCCTCCATTGTGGTCACATACAGGGCCTTGTGTCCCTCGAAGGCGGGACTAAGGCGCGATAGTTGGACCCAATGCCCCCCGCCAGACGCAACCAGCATCAGTCGTTTTACGGCCATATACGTTTTCCCCACCGGGTTGCGCTGCCGAGCGCTTCCCCGGTCACACGAGCGATAAACACAGGTATCCCTAGCAAGTACCGACGCCACAGACGAAGGGGCTCATAGAGTAACCTAAACAACCACTCCAGGCTGAGTGCCCGCAGCACGGCCGGCGCGCGAGGAACCTCGCCCGAGACGAAGTCGAACAGTCCCCCAACGGCGAACGCGCGAGGGCATGCATAAGGGATGTGCTTGGCAATCCAGAGTTCCTGCCTTGGATTTCCAAGTCCTACCAGCACAAGATCAGGGTTTGATGATTTGATCCGTTCGACGATTTCGTCTTCCTCGCCCTGTTCATAATAACCATCCTGACACCCGACCACCGTGTGCTGAGGCCACAAAGTTGCAATGACCTCCGACGCCCGTTGGACGGAGGCCGGCCTAGATCCCACGAGGAATATCCGCAACCGGTGCGCCGTCTTGGAAAGAACCACCGGGATTAGATCCGTTCCATTCATGTTCGCAGGGAAAACCGTTCCTTTGAGGATCAAGCTAGCAAGATTCAATCCAACTCCGTCATTGAGGACGGTGAACTCCTTGAGGATGTCGAGAACGAACGGATCGGAGCGCGTATAATTGAACAGGTTGGCGTTCAGGAACGCGACCTTCATCGGCTGCTCAGCCATCATCGACGCGTCAAATCGCGCCACGAACTCCCCAACGTTCGAGGAAAGCACGCTGATGCCGCCGATGTCGACCAACTGTCCTACACGGTGGGGCATTAAATGGTTTCGCAAATAGTCATAAACAGCAAGGGCCTGTCCGGTCTCAATCTTGCTCGATACAGTTTTCGAGCATGCGGACGCAGGTGCTCCAGTCATAGTCGTTCAGGACTTTGTTTCTGGCGGTGTTTGCCTCGCCCCTTGTGACTTCCAAGTCGTGTTGACAAAGAATGTCAACAGTTGCCTGTACTGCGTTTTTCTGGGAGACGACCCGCCCACAATAATCTTGCGTCATCTTTCTCGCGCCGGGCAAATCTATGCAAATCGGATAGACACCCGCCGCAAGCGCCTCGAGAACGATCAAAGGGAATGAATCCAACACAGAGAGGTGGACCAGAAAATCGGCAGCCGCGAGCTTTTTCATGAGCGCTTCTTCTTCCATCGCGGGAAAAAGCGTAACATTCTCATCGAGGCCATACTTCGCGATCCGTTCGTTCAGCGCGATCCGCGTCTCGTTGTCGCAACCTCCGATGACTTCCGCAGAGAAAGCTACGTTACGTTGTTTCATCGCTGCGCAGACATCGAGAAATAGAAAGGTGCCCTTTTCTTGCGAAAGTCGGCCTGCATGGATCAGTTTGACATCCCGACTGCCTGCCCTACCCTCAACGACCAGTCCTCGTGTGCCGATCGAACGTGGCAGAAAAGTGTGAATGCGGCATCGTGGCACGCTCGTCGGCAATGCCAATTCCTGAAGCTGGATTTCGGACAAATAGGCAAATTTGCTGGAAAAACCGAGCAAGAAACGGCTCAACGCGCGAAGGGCGGCAATCCGAGTGGATTTCCAATTGGCCCCGAGATGCGGCGTCACCACGACCTTTAAACCCGCAGCCCTCGCGGCGAGCAGAAAAGCCAAATCAGCCAGGTTCACATATTGGAGCCATACCGCGCTCCAACCCTCGTTGTGCCGTCGCCAGAAGGTGAGCAGCGACCGCCAGACCTTGGGAGCAGTCCCGGGCCTCAGATAGGCGGTATTTGTCGGCAGCCAATCGATCTGGAGCCGCCCCTCCAGGTTCACCGCATCATGAGCACGATTGCAAAATGCCTCTACGCCACCTGGGCGCGCGGGAGTTCCTCCAAGAATAAGAACCTTCATCAACAAAGAACTCTCGAACAACATTCGACCACTGGTTTGCACCTATATGACACCTTGGCCAGTCGGTTTAATCCAAACCGGGAAAATAGAGACCGATGTGAACGGAAATATCTCCGTCGTTCCCGCCGAAGATGCCATTCCCGTGCCATGGTGCGCTAAAGCCAGGCGGAAACGGGGCCGAGAGTCTCTTTTTCTTTCTGACAGACCATGTTACGGATCAAGCCACTCAAATTCTTCGAGAATATGCGTGGCGCGGACTCGTAGCGGCTTTTGCAGGTGATCCGACGAGGCTTCGACACCTAGCCGACGGTTTGCCAAATGAACCACCAGTCGATCGTTTTTCTCCTCTCTCACTCGTCCGCGGGAGGCGTTCAGGAAATCTGGGCCAATCTGGCCGAAGGTTTTCGAATCCGCGGTTTCGACGTACGATTGATGGCGCTCTACCCCTATCGCGCGCAAGTCCGCGAGACCTCTCCTGATCTGCCTTGGCAATACGTCATCTCTCGTCGGCCGACAGCGATTGGCGCCCAGATCAAAATGCTGATGTCACTCGTGAGTCTGCTGCGCAAGAACGCGCCTGACATGATTTTCACGGCGATGCCGGCGGCCAATGTCCTCGCTCCGATCGCTGCAAGGCTCGCAGGCGCATCGACGCGAATAGTCATCTCGCATCATTCTCCCGTGAGCACCCACAGCCGGATCCTCAACAAAATCGACGGTTGGGTTGGATCGTGGCCGAATGTGCAGACGGTCGTGACAGTCTCGGACGCTGTCGGTGAATCGCTGCACGGCAAGCCGAACGCCTATGTGGCCAAGCGGCGGACCATCCACAACGCGCTCCCGCCGGAGATCGAGGCGCTGCTGACCACGCTTTCCGCCGAGCGCGAGCGCAAGGCGACGCACGGACGGCGCGTCGTGGCAACGGGGCGCCTGTTCCCACAAAAGAATTATCCCGTTCTGGTGCGCGCAGCCGTGCACATGCCGGACGTCAAGATCATCATCGTCGGCATCGGCCCCGAGGAGGCCATGCTGAAGGCGCTTGCTGCCGAGCTCGGCGTGACGGACCGCATCGATTTTGTCGGGCATCGCTCCCGGAAGGAAGCGCTCGAGCTGCTCTCGGAAGGCGATGTCTTCGTGCAGCCGAGCTGGTTTGAAGGACACAGCCTCGGATTGATCGAGGCTGCGAAGCTGCAATTGCCACTGGTTGTTTCCAACGTTCCCGTTCAGATCGAGGGCATCACCGCAACGGACGGTACGGCATGCGGCATCGCCGTCGATCCCAGCGACGACAAGGCGCTCGCCCGGGAGATCCTGCGGCTACTCGACGACCCGGCTCATTATTTGACGTGGACGGATCGCGCGCGCCACCTCGCAAACGCGATCACTTATGAAGGCATGATTTTAAAGTACGAGGAGTTAGTACATGACGATAGCACTCAGGGGAGTGAGACCGGCTGACGCCGCCGCGTCCAAGCCCAGAACGACAATTCTTTCGGTTCAAGTCATGCGCGGCCTCGCCGCGGTAGCAGTTGCGGTATTTCACGCACACGTCATTCTAGCGCGACCCGAATACGGCGGCTTCACGATCCTGCCGAGCATCGCCACCAAGGGCTGGCTCGGTGTGAATTTTTTCTTCGTGCTCAGCGGCTTCATCATCATGTTTGCGCACGTAAACGACGTTGGCCGGCCGGATCGCATCGCCAATTACGTCTGGAAGAGGTTTTCTCGAGTCTATCCGGTCTATTGGATATTCCTGATCTTCTTCCTGGCCGCCGCCTATCGCGGAATAGGTCACCCCAATTTCTCATGGGATAACGCCAACATTTTGACAGCGTTTGCGCTCGTCAAACTTTGCGATCAGTTCAGCCTTCCGCTCCAGGTCGCATGGACGCTGTTCTACGAGGTGACGTTCTATGCGGTGTTCATCGTGTTGCTGGTGAACCGCACGATCGGCATCGCCGTGCTGTCGGCATGGATGCTATGCGTCGCATTCAGCAGCCTGGTTCTCGGAAATGTCGAGTGGGGACTTCTGAACATCTGGAATGCCTATTTTGTGGTCGGCATGCTCATTTACCTGCTTTACCGGAAGATGGACGGGCGCTTGGCGATACCGTTTCTGATTAGCGGCACGCTGTTGCTGGTCGTGATGCTTCGCGGCTATATCAAGGAAATGGAGTACGCACAGACACATCCGTGGATGATGATCTCGATTGCGCTGCCGTTCGCGATGATCCTTCTGGGGTGCGTCTTGACGGAGCGGCGCTATGGCTGGAAGCCCCCGAGCGTGCTGCTTAATCTCGGAGACGCAACCTATGCCATCTATTTGGTACATTCTCCCACTATCACGATGATCGCATTGCTGAACACCAAGTTCGCAGCAGGAGTGCTACCGCCGATGGCTCTGTTTGCAATCACATGCGTGGGTTCCATTGCTGCCGGCGTTCTGGCCCATGTCTTTGTGGAACGTCCGGTTCTCGGGTTCCTGAAGAGCCTTGAACAGCGCGGCATCGGCACGAAGGTTGCAATCTTGGGCAGATGGCTGGGCGCAACGGCCGTCCAGTCCGCTCGAGGCCTCGCGCAGAGCCGCTATGCGCCGGTACGCGGACATCATGCCGGACTTGGAACCTCGGGCATATCCCGTACCGACGTGATTAAGCCGGCGTGATAGGAGTGGAATGTTGACGCCAGAAGTTTCCGCCGGAAGTGGCCAACCGCCTCGGCCGGCAAAGAAGGCGCTCCAGTCCGTGCAGGTCATGCGTGGACTGGCGGCCGTCGCCGTCGCCATCTACCACACGCACCTGATCCTGGCCCAGCCCGAGGACGGCGGCGTCAGTGTATTCAGTGGCGTGGCTTCGAAGGGCTGGCTGGGCGTCAACTTCTTCTTCGTTCTGAGCGGCTTCATCATCATGTTTGCTCACGTCAAGGACGTGGGTAAACCCGCCAGACTCGGAAACTATCTTTGGAAGAGATTTGTGCGGGTTTATCCAGTTTACTGGATATTCCTCACCTTGTTTTTGATCGCCGCATACCGCGGCATCGGGCACCCCAATTTTTCGTGGAATACGGAAAACCTGCTTTCGGCCTACGCTCTTGTCAAACTCGCCGAGCCACTGAGCCTGCCGCTCCAGGTGGCATGGACGCTCTTCTATGAAATGGCGTTTTATGCCGTTTTCTGCACCCTGATCCTGAACAGGCTCCTGGGCATTTTCGTTATTGCTGCCTGGGCCGTTTCGATTCTGGTCAACAGTCTCGTTTTTGGTCACGAGCCGGGATTGCTCCAGATGTGGAACGACATGTGGTGCGCCTATTTTCTCATCGGCGTCTGCACGTATTTCGCTTTTACCGTCGTCGACGAACGATGGGGTGTCGCACTGCTGGCCCTGGGTCTGGCGCTCCTGGTCCTGACCGCATCGGCCCTTGCCAGCGGCCGGATCGGAGTGACCCAGAAGGATCCGCTCGTCCTGCTGGCGCTCGCGGTGCCCTTCGCGCTGATCCTGCTGGGCGGCGCCTTGGGCGAACGGCAGCACAACTGGAGCTTTTCACCGATATTGCTCAAGATCGGCGACGCGACCTATTCCATTTATCTTGTACACTCACCCGTCATCACAGTGGTCGCGCTGCTCAATGCTCGCCTTGCGTCACATCTTATACCGCCAATTCCCCTCTTCCTGTCGACAGCAATCATCGCAGTTGTCGCCGGCGTACTCGCCCACATTTTCGTCGAGAAGCCGGTGCTTCGTGCTCTGCGGGACCTCCGCGCTGGTCGTCGCGCCGTGAGCCAGGCCGCAGAGTAGAATCATGAGCGCTAAGACAAAATACTTTCCCGGCATCGACGGGCTGCGGGCCGTCGCGGTCCTGTCGGTCCTACTCTATCACCTGCGCGACAGCTTTCTGCCGGGCGGATATTTTGGCGTAGACATTTTCTTCGTCATCTCGGGCTTCGTTGTCACCGGATCGGTCGCCGGTGCGCGGTTCGACAACCTGTTCCAGTTCCAGGGGCATTTCTATGCGCGGCGCATCGTGCGCATCATGCCGGCGCTGGTGTTCTGCCTCGTGGTCACCGCCGTTGTCGGAACGCTGTTCATTCCCTCGTCATGGCTGAGCAACATGCTGGCGAAGACGGGCCTCGCGGCCTTCTTTGGCGGCAGCAACATCATTCTGGCGCTCAACAACGACGAGTATTTCTCACCCAGAGCGGCCTTTAACCCCTTCGTGCACACATGGTCGCTCGGCGTCGAGGAGCAGTTCTATCTCCTGTTTCCGATCCTGATCTATTTCTTCCATCACGAGCGGCCGGGCGCCAAGACAACACGCGCCGTCGCGGTCATTTCGGCTCTTTCAATCCTCTCGTTCGCGTTGTGCGGATTGCTGACCTGGTATCGCTGGGAGTACGCATTCTATCTTATCCCGGCGCGATTCTGGGAACTGGGCGCCGGCGTCGTGCTGTATTTGTCGATCAACGCATGGGCCCCCCACGTCACGGCTCTGAGCCCGCAGAAGTACAACCTCGGATTCGTGACCGGATTGCTGCTGGTCGCGGCTTCCTTCGCAATTCCCGCGACGATCTTCTCTCCGTTCCCTGCGGCCCTCGTTCCCGTTGCAGGCACAGCCTGCCTGATTGCGTTCATCGTGGCGCAACCCGAGCGTGCCCTTGCGAACGTTTTTGCGAAACCGGCTCCCGTCTTCATCGGAAAGATCTCCTATTCACTCTATCTCTGGCACTGGCCGACCTTCGTCGTGTTTCGCTGGACGGTCGGCCTGGACCAGATCCAGACCTGCCTTGCGGCAGTCGCCATCGCATTCCTGCTGGCGATCGCCTCCTATGTGATCATTGAACAGCCCGCACGGGGCTTTCAGTGGCAAAGGCGCCTGTCCGTCGCGAAATTCATCCCTGCGTCGCTTGCCGTCGTTCTGATGATCTCGGGCGCAACAGCCGCTGTTTTCAAATACAAATCGAACCTGACGCTCAGCGTCACCGGCAATACCGACGTCTGGTATCCGCTGGCCCGCAAGAGCGCGGTCTCTGCAAAAGGCTGTAAGATCGTGCGATCTGACGTTGTGGAGGGAGGCGTTCCGCTGACGGTTTGGAAACCAACCCAGTGTCAGGGAGCGCTTGCGAACGGCACGGTGTATGTCGTCGGCGACTCCCATGCGAGCGCCTACACGACAATGGTACGTCAGTTCGCGCTCGATACCGGGACCACCGTCAAGGTCTACTCTCACGAGGGTTGCGCCTTCATTCCGCTGGACCGGCCGATTGCCGAGCACGACAGCAATTGCCGGAAAGCTCATCAGGAAATAGCGCAGTATCTCAGGGACACCGTCAAACCGCACGACATCGTTTTCCTTCCGAGCCTGCGCCTCCCCGGTTCGGCAATCAGTGGGGCGATGTTGATGGTGAGAGCAAGGCATCCAGCCCGGCTGCTTCGAACCAGGCGGCCGTCGTGGCGGAAGCGATACAGCTTCTCGCTCCGATGACTCAGTTCGGCGTGCGCGTCGAATTCGAGGCGCCCAAACCATTATTCCGGAGTCCTCCGTTTCGTTGTTCCGATTGGTTCAATCGGGGCAATGCCGTTTGCGCCCCCGGCTTCAGCATGAGCCGCGACGATCTCGAGAGGCTGCGGACACCGGTTCTGGCCGCGATGACCGAGCTCGCCGCCAAGAATTCCAAGATATCTATCTGGGACCCCTTCCCGGTACTTTGTCCTGATCAGACTTGCACACCGTTCCGCGACGGAAAGCCGCTATTCTTCGATGCTGATCATCTCAGCGGTTTCGGCAACGACTTGTTGTATGGAAACTTCTCCAAGAACACGCTTGCCCTGATGGGCTCTACCCAGAGCGCCAACGCAGAACCCTCAAAGTAGAAAGCATCAGTGCGCTGCTGGCTCCCAGCGTCGCGTTCGAGACGGAGCATCGCTGATATTGATCGTTGCCTCGATCGTCGTTTCTCCCTGAACGCGAAGCGCACTCCCCTTCACCAGCAACCGGAAGGTGTCGGACTCGTTCGACGAGCCGGCGATGTAGCGGAACGACGGACCGTTGATCGCGATGCGGCCAAACTTCGGCTGATTCAAGACGAGAACTTGATCAATCAGAAGGGTGGACCAACGGAGCCCCTGCACGCACTCCTCGCCCTGGCGGAGATCGATGTTCCAGTTTACAATTTCCGAGCGAAGCCGGATTGGTTCTGGTCGAAGAATGCACGTTCCGCCGGCCCGCGCGGGCGTCTGGCAGGCAGCTATCAGGAACGTGATGACCGGAAAGGCGATGCGGATGGAGTAGCTGGGCATGGTAAGGACCACTCCGTGGATCTTCCAAAGGGGCGCATAAACTGTAGTGGCAACCATATTGGCGCCGACATTGCACCGCAACAAACATCCCGGTAATATCGAGTAGAGCCGCTTGCCTAACGCAACATGGTTACGACGATCAGGCGGCCTTTGCCTTAAGTATTGCTGATTCACACGCCAACCGACGTCCGGCAGGAATGACCATTCAATCCGAACGAAGCGCTTCGATTGCTCTTCACCGCAGACCTGCGCCGCCTTCTGTGCCCGTCGCCAGCCTGACGATGTACGCATTGCTCGGCTTGATGGTGGCCGGCCCGTACCTGACGCTGAAGACCCTGCCCTACACAGGTGAAGGAAGCGTTCTCAGGCAATTCGCCTTCACGGGTGTCTATATCGCGGCGATGACTGCAGCGCGTGTTGCGGCCAATCCCCGCGGCCTCTTCCCGCTCCCGTTAAGCCTCGGAGTCACGCTGCTGTGGTTCTGGCTGAGCCTCACTTGGGCGGTCGATCCCGACATCGCCATGCGCCGTCTCCTGCTGACGACGATGATCGTGCTCACCGTGTTCAGCATGGTGGACATTTTGGGTTATGCGAGGACTATTCTCATCTTCCGCGAGATGATGATCGTGATCCTCGCGATCAATTTCCTGTCCGTCGTTCTGTTGCCGTCGGTCGGCATCCACCAGCAGCTGGATGTCGAGGGATTTGGCCTCGATCCCGAACTGGTTGGAAACTGGAAGGGAGTTCTGACGCAGAAGAACTTCGCCGGCGCCGTCTGCGCGCTTACCATTTCCGTATTTCTGTTTGACGCTCGTTCGATCAAGACCTGGATTCGCTGGGCGGTCATCCTCGGCAGCGCGTTTTTCCTGTACAAGACGCATGCAAAGACGTCGATCGGCATGATCGCATTGTCCTTGTCGGCCGGATGGGTGTTCCAGGCCTACAATCCGAGATTTCGACCGCTGCTCCTTCCGGCCCTGCTGGGTACGATTCTGGTGATCGTTGGTGCGACGATCGCTTATTGGAGCGACATCCAGGCGATATTCAGCCGACCGGACGCATTTACCGGACGCGTGCATATCTGGTCGACGCTGCTGTCCTATTGGAAGGACCATTGGCTCCTCGGCTCGGGCTACGGATCGTTCTGGAATATCGGCGGCAACAAAAGCCCTCTGTACCATTACGTCAGAGAGACGGACTGGGTCGCCCTCGTCGCGATCGGACACAACGGCTACATCGACCTGCTCTGTCAGACCGGGCTTCCGGGGCTCGTCCTGGTGATCTTGTCGACCGTCATCATTCCGCTCGCGAACCTGGGCTCCGGATCGATCCCCCGCAGTCAGCGTGGGCTACTGGCATCCTTCCTGATCTTCTGCATCGGACACAATCTCACGGAAACGAGCGTGCTGGATCGTGACTCCATCGTCGGAATCCTCCTGATGTTCACAATCGCATTGATTTTGGCGTCTGCACGCTCGGCGCAATCCGCGCCCACGGGCGGCGTGCCCAGCCTGCATGGTTGACTGACTCTTGAACGAGGACAGCAAACAGAACTCCGGCCTTGAAAAGGCGTTTCGGTACGGCCTGGCAGCGATCGGACCGATCGCAACTGCGGGCAGCCAGTTCGTTCTTTCGCTGCAGCTTCTGCACTTCCTCGACATAAAGTCGTTCGGCAGCTTCGCCTTCCTGCTGGTCACCTCCCAGTTCAGCAGCGGGGTCTGGAGCGCATTGTTCTGCGCACCGCTTCCCGTCCTGGTCACTCAAGGATCCGCCGAGCAGCGGCAAACGATGCTGCGCTGCCTTTTCGCGACCAACCTCGTGCTCGCCACGGCGGCGTTCTTCGTCTTCTGGGCCTTGGGAGAGGCGCTTGGCGTAGCCCATGGCGCGGCCGCGCTGTTCGCGGGATACGGCGCTTTCGCGCTGCTGCGCTGGTTTGGCCGGGCCTATGCCTACGTCACCGGACATCAGATCAGGGCAACCATGTCCGATCTGCTGTACAGCCTCGCACTGCTCGCAGGACTCGCGACCATCTACCTTACGAAATCCTCCGACCTTTATCTACCGAACGCAGCGCTGATGGCGAGCGCCATACTGAGTCTGCTTCCCTTCGGAGGCTCCTATCTCCTGCAGCAATTCGTCAGACTTTCCTTCCGCGACATTCCTCGCTATCGGCAAGTTTGGCGCCGGCATTCGAGCTGGTCGCTGACCGGCGTGGTGACCACAGAGGCGACAGCCAACGCCCACGCCTACATTGTCACCTTCTTTCTTGGCCCGACTGCGTTCGCGCCCTTGTCGGCGAGCGCGTTGCTGATCCGTCCGATCAGCGTCGTCATGAACGCGCTGACCGACTTCGAACGTCCGCAGATGGCGCGCCAGCTCGACGCCGGCAATTTCGGCGGCGCGCTGCATTCCCAGCGCACATTCCGTATCGCCATGATCGGAATTTGGGCTTTGACCGTGCTGGCCGCGACCGCTCTCATCATATTCGCTCCGCGCCTGATCTTTCCCGAGAGATATGCGATCAACTACCTGGCCGTTGCGGCCGCGTTGTGGATGGCAGTTGCTGGAATGCGATCGCTGCGAACCGCCGACAGCGTTCTGCTTCAGGCGGGCGGCGTGTTTCGCGAGCTTGCCTATGCCAGCATGATTTCGTCGGGGGTTTCGGTACTGGCAGTCATCGCACTGCTCGTCTGGGGCGGCCCGCTCTGGTCCATTGCAGGAATTCTGGTTGGCGAGGCCGTCTATGCAGCCTGGATCTGGCGCGAGGCGGCGCGCTGGCGGCATCGCCAGTCGGCCGCCGGCTCTGATGGCGCCGGGCCGACCGCAGCTTCGCCGGAAGCCGCGCGAGCGCAACCACGCGAGCGCGTCGACGAGGAGCAGGCTTCATGAAGGTCTCGGTTGGCATCAAGGCCCTGAATGAGGAAAGCCACATCGCCGCATCTCTAGGGAGCGCCGTTGAAGCCGTTCGACCTTTCGGCGGCGAGGTCATCCTCGCCGACAGTTGCTCGACTGACCGCACGATCGAGATCGCAAGACAGTTTCCCGTGAAGATCTATCAGCTCGCAACGCCTTCGGAGCGCTCCTGCGGCACCGGCGCACAGCTCGCCTTCCAGCATGCCGAAGGTGACTATTTCTACCTGCTGGACGGAGACATGGTGCTCGACCCCGCATTCCTCCCGGCCGGAATCTCGTTTCTTGAATCCAATTCCGGGTTCGCCGCGGTAGGTGGCCGCGTTCGCGAGGTCAACACCGATACCGAGGAGTACAGGATCCGCGCCAACACGGTGCAGGCTGAGGCCAACTGGCGGCCGGGTACGGTCGATCGATTGGATTGCGGTGGCCTTTACCGCATGTCCGCGCTCAAGGAGCTCGGCTACTTCGCCGACCGCAATCTTCACGCCTTCGAAGAATTCGAGCTCGGCGCACGACTACGCGAACGGGGCTGGCAACTTGCCCGAATCGACGTTCCGGCCGTCGATCACCACGGTCATACGACCGGAAGCTTCAAGCTGCTGTGGCGACGGTTGAAGTCCGGCTACGCCGCGGCGCATGGCGAGGTCCTTCGCGGCGCGATCGGCAGGCCGCATCTGTCCCTGGTCGTCCGGCACCTCAGTCATATCAGGAACAGCGTTGCCGTGATCGCCTGGTGGGCCGCGTTGATCGTACTCGGCTTCCTGTATCCGCTAACGGCCCTGACCCTCCTCGCTCTGCCCTTGCTGCTGCTGGTTGTGCGCAGAAAGTCGCTTCGGCTAGGTCTCTATTCCTTCACGATGTGGAACACTTATGCCTGGGGGCTTCTTACCGGGCTGTTCAGCTCCCGCAAGCCACCTGAACGGAAGATCGATTCGGTCGAGCTCGCCGCTCAACTTCCCGAGAGGATGCAGGCCTCACATCGCCAATGACAACGCACTTCTTACGCTTGCAGATGATTTCCAGCAGAGTAACTCGATGAACCGCATCTCGGTGATTGCACCGCATTTCCAGGAGTACTCGCTGCTTTTCGCCAACGCGCTGTCGCGTCATGGTCCCGTCAGGCTGTTCATCGATCTGAAGCGACTGAAGAGCGAGTTCAGCGGCCGCCAGATGCCTGTCGCCGCCAATGTCACCATACAGCATGTCGGGCTCAATTCTATCCTCGATGTATTCCGAATTTTTTCGGGATGCTTCAATCGCGCCCTAACGAACTCTTCGTTCAAGAAGCTTCCGGCCTGCTCAAGTCGATCATCTGCGCCTGCGTGGTCACCGTCGCCCGGCCGTTCTGCAAGATTGTTCTAACCGTACACGATCCGGTGCCGCATTCGGGACGCGATGCGGCGATCGCTGGCCGGCTCGATCGCTTTCGTCGCTATGTTCGCGGGCGGGCTCACGTCATTCTGGTTCACGGACGACATTGCTACGACGAGTATGTCGCGAACCACAATTTTCCAGGACAGAAGGTGCACATCATCGAACATGGCGTCATCCTGTCCGACGGGGACGCTACCGAAACCCCTGCCGCTCCGTTCAGCGTACTGTTCTTTGGCCGCATGGAGGAATACAAGGGCGTGGATGTGCTGTGCGAGGCGACCGAGATCCTGAAGGACGAGAACATCGACTTCAGGCTCCGTATCGCCGGACGCGGACCCGAGATCGATCGCTTCCAGCAACGCTACGAGCGCATTCCGGGCGTCGAGGTGCTCAACACGTTCGTTCCGGCAAAGGGGCTGGTCGAATCGATCGTGGATGCCGATTGCGTCGTCCTGCCGTATTTGAGCGCGACGCAGAGCGGAGTTCTCGCAGGGGCCTTCGCCAACGGCCGCTTCGTGATTGCAAGTCGGGTTGGCGGTATTCCGGACATCGTCACGCACATGGAGGACGGCATTCTCGTGCCGCCGAACGATCCTCGCGCACTGGCGGACGCCCTGAAGCTTGCCGCATCCGACAGGGAACTTCGGCAGCGTTTGAAGGCGGGAGCGCGCCACACCACCGACACACGGCTTCGCTGGGACCGGATCGTCGACAACCTGCGCTCGGTCTGTTGATGTCGTCGTCCGAAGTCCGGTACCGGCCCGACATCGACGGCCTGCGGGCCGTCGCCGTCGTTGGGGTGCTGATTTTTCACGTTGCCCAATCGTTTCTTCGCGGAGGCTATGTTGGCGTCGACGTCTTTTTCGTGATTTCCGGCTACTTGATCAGCTCGAACATCCTTGCGCAGGCTGAGCAGCGAAAGTTCAGCATCGCACGATTCTACGAGCACCGGCTGCGACGGATATTTCCGGCCTATGCCGTCGTGCTGGCTTTCACCACGGCGGCCGTCGTCTGGAAATTCGTCCCGAGCGAGATCAACGCCTATGCGAAGGCGCTTGGAGCAGCGATCGCATCCGTCACGAATATCTACTTCTGGGCCACATCGGACTATTTCGCGGTCGCAGCTGAAGAGCTGCCCCTGCTGCACACGTGGTCGCTTGCCGTCGAGGAGCAGTTCTATCTTCTGTTTCCGTTTCTAGTTGTTGCCATCCATCGATGGTTTCCCGGACGGCACGCCGTGGCCGTGCTCGCGATCTTCCTTGTCTCATTGGCCGTAAGCATATGGGGCGCGTATGCTGCTCCGATCGCCACCTTCTATCTTCTTCCGACGCGCGCCTGGGAGCTCCTTCTGGGGACGTTGCTTGCGCTCAAGATCGGACCATTGCCGCGAACCGAACTGGAGAGAAACCTGACGGCGGGCGCTGGGCTCGCGCTGATCGCACTCCCCATGATTCTCTATTGGCCGTACACGCGCTTTCCGGGACTGGCGGCCGTTCCCCTTGTCTGGGCGCCGCCCTCATCATGCTGGCTGGCGAGACCGGCGGCAGCCTGGTCGGACGGCTGTTGTCGATGCGCCCTGTCGTGTTCGTGGGGCTGATATCATATTCGCTCTATCTCTGGCACTGGCCTCTTATGGTGCTTCAACGCACCGACTTCCTGCTGGTGCATAGCGATTCCCGCCTCGTAACGCGCGGAGCTGTCTTCGTCGCATCGTTTGTCTGCGCGTTTCTGTCCTGGTGGATCGTCGAGCGGACGACGCGAAATCGCCGGCTCGTGTCTTCCAAAACCATCGTCCTGGGTTCCATTGTCGCAGCGTTGGCACTGCTGCTCGCCGCCGGCGTGCTGGCCTATACCGGCGGCTTCCAGCAACGTTTTTCGCCCGAAGCTTTGGCGGTCGCTCGATATCTCGACTACGATGAAAAGAAGCAGTTTCGCGAAGGCAGCTGTTTTCTCGACCGCGAGACGCCATTTCAGCGCTTCGACCAGACTGCCTGCCTGCCGGACATTCCGGGCCGACCGAACTATCTCCTGATCGGCGACAGTCACGCGGCCGCCCTCTCCTCCGGACTGCGTCAGGCTTTTCCCGACGCGAATGTCCTTCAGCTCTCGGGCGTCGGCTGTCCGCCGACGATCGCACTTCAGCCTGCTGCGAGCGAGGCATGCAGCGGACTGAACCGTCTTGCTTTCGAAGAAATCCCGAAGACGCGCAAGATCACCAAGGCCTGGCTGGTGGCGCGATGGAACGTCGGACGCCTCGGCCAAGGGCCCGGCTGGAACAAGGATTGGCTGGCGGATTTGCAGCAGACAGTGGAAGAGCTGCGGCGGCATGGAATCGAGTCCATCGTGATCGGTCCGATGCCCGAATATGGGTCGCGCTTGCCGAGGTTGCTGGCGAAGTCCATCGAGACCCACGACCCCGGGCTTGCATCACGTTCCCTGACGACGGATTCGCTCGCTCTGGATCGCCAGATGGCCGACTTCACCCGCAAGCATGGGATCGACTACGTATCTCTTGCTGGAGCCATTTGTTCCGGCCTCGATAAAAGCTGCATGACCTACGCAGCCCCGGGCGTGCCGCTACTGTTCGACAGCGACCATGTCACGGACACCGGAGCAGCGCTGATCGCGGAGAAAATCTCGCCGCAGCTTCGGTGATTGCAAATAATCATCAGTGCCCTGCCCGCGCTGCTCCTAACGCACCTCGAACAGCATCTCACGGATGCGATCCGTAATGTTACGGAAATCGAAATCAGAACCAGCCCGGCTCACTCGTAAATTCTTCACCTCGTTCGATGAAACGTGAAGCAGCTCATCGAAAGAAAGCGCAGTTCGACAGCGGACTCACTGCTCAATTTTTCGGCGGGCAGCGCACGCGCCTTCGTGTCGCGGTTCTCAATCGTCTCATTCAAACGAACGAGACAGTTGCGGAACACATTTACGATCAGTTGATCCATCTACCCGCGAAAATCTCCATTTCCGGGAAAGCACGCGGCATTATTTGCACTCACACCAACGAAAGACGGAATCGCATACTATTCGCGCGACAATTTCGTGACAAAATGTTTCCATTCGCGGATCGTGTCTGAGCAAGAGCGTGCTCATTATTTGCGCCCGCAAGAACCGCCAGCGCCAAACTCTGAACAGATTATTGACCGAAGTAGCGCCTACCAAGGTTGAGCGCGACGATTCATATTTGGACTATTTGTTGTAAATCTTGAGGGTCACACCAAGCTGAAATTTGCAAATGAGTGGCTTTTTGCGCCGAGTAATTCAAGGAGAGGCGCATGGCTACCTACGTTACTGCGAACGGATTGGTGCTTCCTATCTCTCAAACGCCAGACAACTGGCCCGCAGGCACGACAGCTTCGGAAACTCAGATTGGCACTTCCGGGAATGATCAGTTCCAGGGTGCAGGCGGCGATGTTCTGATCGGCGGAGCCGGCGACGATACGTATTTTCTCTGGGATTCGGCATCCTCGATCACCGAGCAGGCTGACCAAGGGATCGACACCGTCTACTCTGAATATTGGGGTGCGGTGACCCTCGGTGACAATGTGGAAAACCTGCTCTTGATGTCCGACGGCTCGACTTCGGCGACAGGCAACGCATTGAACAACATCATCGTGGCCGGCGCGATCGGCGCAACGCTCAACGGCGGGGGCGGCGATGATGTTCTGATCGGCGGCGTAGGAGCCGATATCTTCAAGGTCACGGCGGGCAACGGCTCGGATGCGATCGTGAATTTCAAGCCGAGTAGCGACGTCGTCAAACTGACCGGCTACGGCATATCGAGCTTCGATCAATTGATGTCGCTCGGAACCCAGAATGGTTCCGACGTTCAGTTCACCTTCGCCAATGGCGAGAAGCTGGTCCTGCGCGACGTGAACCTTTCCGATCTGACCGCCTACGACTTCGGCCTCCCCGCTGCAGTCTCGGCGATACAGCCCGGTTATAGCCAGTTGGTCGGATCCGGCGAGATCGCCGTCGCGAACGGCTGGGTGGTCTTCAACAATGTGTGGAATCCGGGAAACCTCGGATCCACCGACTATTCGATCACCGGCTCGTACAAGGCTTCCGACCTCACCGATCACACGACGTTCACTTGGTCGTTTCCACTCGTTACGGAGGCCATCTCCACCGTTCGCGCCTATCCCGAAATCAGCTTCGGTCCGAATCCGCTCAGCGATGTTCAGACCCCCGCACCCGGCGCCGCCTTCCCCGTCCAGTTGAGCGCCTTGTCGGGTCTCACCGCCAGTTTCGACCTCTCCTATCAGGGAAACATGGATGGCTTTGACGTCGCCTTCGACGTCTGGCTGACCAGCGTACCCAATGGTGGAGCATCGACCATCACAAACGAAATAATGGTCTGGCTGCACAAGGGAGACGTCAAGCCGTACGGCGATCTGATCGGCACCTATCAGGACGGCACCATCTCCGCCAAGATATATCACGGCGACAACAATGGCCGCCCCTACACCGCCGTCGTCCTCGATACCGACTTGCCCGCGGGCAGCATCGACTTCAGTGGAATACTGAACAAGCTCCAAAGCCTCGGCATTGTATCCTCCAGCGAATATCTGGCGTCGATCGAACTTGGTGCCGAGGTGGTTTCCGGAGCGGGCTCGCTGACCATCAACGATCTCAATTTCGCCGTCAAAACCAAAGACGCGCTCGGTGCCGTAACGTCGACCACGATTACCGGCACCGACGTATCGAGCACCGTGACGATACCTGGCACGACCTCGGTGCCGGTTATCGGCTCATTCTCACCCGACACCAATGTAGTCGGGGACGGCCTCACCAGCGCCAACAAGATCACATTGAACGGCGGCGCAGCGGTCGTCGGCAGCACCATCGTGATCTATGATGGCGGCACCAAGATAGGAACAGCGATCACAGGGGCCGATAATTCCTGGTCATTCACGACGTCGACGCTGTCGGATGGTACGCACGTTTTCACGAGCAAGATGATCGACTCCGCCGGCAATGCCAGCGCTTCCTCGGCGGCGCTGAACGTGACGGTCGACACGACCGTGCCAAATGCGCCGACCTTTCTTTCGATTACTCCGGACAGCAACATCGCTGGCGACGGCATCACCAACGCCAATCAGATCACCCTGCACGGCGCGGCCGCCGCCGGTATCACCGTGGAAATATACGAGAGCGGCAACCTGATCGGTACCGCCGTGACCGGCAGCGACGGTCTGTGGTCCTTCGCGACGGCGACTCTGTCGGACGGCAAGTACAGCTTCAGCAGCAAGGCGATCGACGCCGCGGGCAATGCAAGCACGGCTTCCGCCTCATTCGGCGTGACAATCGATACCGTCGCACCAAACAAGCCCGCGTTCTCCGGAACCGCACCCGACGGACATGTCGTGGTCAATGGGGCCACCAACGCCAATCATATCACGCTGAACGGAGCCGCGCTGCCAAACAGCACGATCAAGATCTTCGACGGCAGCACGCAGATCGGAACCGCTTCCGTCGACGGAAACGGTATCTGGACTTTTGTGACAGCAGCACTGGCCGACGGCAATCACACGCTCACCGCCAAGACCATGGACGCTGCGGGCAATCTCAGCGCGGCTTCGACGGCTCTGGCCATCACGGTGGACACCGTCGCGCCCGATGCACCCGTCCTGCTGTCATTCTCCCCCGATAGCAATATCGCCGGCGACGGTATCACCAACGCAAACCACATCACGCTAAACGGCGCAGCAGCGGTCGGCAGCACCATCAAGATCTACGATGGGGGTACCCTGATCGGTACGGCCGTCGCCAACAGCAGCGGGCTCTGGTCATATGCGACCGCCACGCTGTCGGACGGCACTCATGCCTTCACGAGCCGGGTGATCGATGCGGGCGGCAATCTCAGCGCGGCATCCTCTGCCATGAAAGTGACGATCGATACGGTGGCGCCGAACAAGCCCGGCTTCTCCGCATTCGTTCCCGATGGCCATCTCGTCACCGGTGGTGCTGTCAACGCCAACCACATCACACTGAACGGCGGCGCCGCGGCCAACACCACCATTAAGATTTTCGACGGAACCACGCAGATCGGAACTGCATCGGTCGATAGCAGCGGCGTGTGGTCCTTTACCACCGCCGCGCTGGCCGACGGCAGTCACACGCTCACCGCCAAAACCATGGATGCGGCCGGCAATCTCAGCGCGGCATCGACTGCCCTGAGTATCACGGTGGATACCGTTGCGCCCGCTGCACCCGCCCTGCAGTCGTTCTCTCCCGACAGCAATATCGTCGGCGACGGCATCACGAGTGCAAACCAGATTACGCTGAATGGCGCGGCAGCGCCCGGCGCGACCATTAAGATCTACGACGGCAGTATTCTGATCGGCACCGCCGTCGCGAACGGTAGCGGGCTCTGGTCATACGCGACGGCCGCGCTGTCGGACGGAACGCACACCTTCACCAGCAAGGCAGTCGATACGGCTGGCAATTACAGCACCGCGTCCTCGGCCTTGAAGGTTACCGTCGACACGGTGGCTCCCAACAAGCCGGGTTTCTCCGCCTTTGCGCCCGACGGCCACCTGATCACCAGCGGGGACACCAATGCCAACCACCTCACGCTCAATGGGGGCGCTGCGGCCAATAGCACTGTCAAGATTTACGACGGCGCAACGCAGATCGGCACGGCATCGGTCGATGGCAACGGTGTATGGTCGTTCACAACCGCGGCATTGACCGACGGCAGTCACACGCTCACCGCCAAGGCCATGGATGCAGCCGGCAACCTCAGCGCAGCCACGACGGCGCTGAACGTCGCGGTCGATACCGTGGCGCCCGATGCACCGGCCGTGTTGTCGTTCTCTCCTGACAGCAATGTCGTCGGCGACGGCATCACGAATGCCAGCAAGATCACGCTGGCGGGCGCGGCGGCAGCCGGCCTGACTGTCAAGATCTATGACGGCACCACGCAGATCGGCAGCACGACCGCAGGAAGCGACGGCACTTGGTCCTTTGCCACCGCGGCACTGTCCGACGGCAACCACAGCTTCACGAGCAAGGCGATAGACACGGCCGGCAATGTCAGTGCGGTCTCCTCTGCCCTGAAGGTAACCGTCGACACGGTCGCGCCAAATGCACCCAACTTCACGGCCTATGACGCAAGCGGTCATGCGATGAGCAATAGTGCGTCAACCAGCGTCGATCAGTTCACCCTGAAGGGCGGTGCTGCGGCCAATATGACGATCGAGATATTCGATGGCTCGACCCGGATCGGCACGACGACGACCAACAGCAGCGGCGCCTGGTCGTTTACGACCGCCGCCCTCGCCGACGGCAATCACGTGATTACCGGCGATGCAGTGGACGCCGCCGGCAATCACAGCGCAGTGTCGGCCGCGCTGAACCTGACGGTCTGGCATGACCTGGTGGTCTAGACGACCACGCGAACCGATGGGGCGGTCCAGGCTGCTGGAACAGCCTGACTGCCGATAAGCCCAGCCGGAGGCAATTCCGCCGATAGAGGACACGTCCGGCCAAGGGAAGGTCTTGGCTTGGCGCGTCGTACCGCCACTCCGGGCAGCTCCGCCGCCTCAGGCTGAGCTTCCGAAACCGGAGCAGTTTTTCTCGCTGATACCGAATCCCGCACGCCTGAAAGACGACGAAATCGCGCGCACCGCGCATATCACCGTCCGCCAAGAGCGCGCTCGTCGGCCGCACGGTTCGAATCTCGCAGCGAGCGCTGAGCATGGACCTTGCCCTCCGTCGATCAACCCGGACGACCGAGCACGGTCAAACCGTGCTCGGTCCCCGCGATTTAGTTGGTGTTCAGGGCGGTGCCGTTCTTGAGGTTAAGCCTCAGGATATGGGCGTTGTTGGCCGTGACGATGGTATCGTCGGCCGTGGCGACCACAGTTCGGACGAACTGCAGGAATTTCGCCGTTTCCACCGTCGCTGCGTTGGCCGCGAAGAGCACGTCCTTGTCGCGCATGTCGAATTTGGTCGCGAGGAAATATCCGGCCGGATCGCGGAAGTCCACGTTGTAGACAACCGGGACGAGAGGTCCGACGTACTTCGAACCGTCAACACCAAGACGCTCGGCGAGCTCGCGCGGTTCACGGCGGTAGACATAGACGCCGGCCGGCTCGGCCTGCGCGTCGAGCAGACCGCCCGCCTTGGCCATCGCCTGTGCCATGGTGATTTTCCACATATCGAACGGGAATTGTCCCTGCTGGCCCGAGGCACCGAAAGCCAGGAACACCTGAGGCTCGCGGTAGACATAGATCGAGTCGCCAGGATGCACCCACACATTGTTCAGAGGCGAGAACACCACCGAACCAAATGGCACGGTCGCACGTCTGCCGTTTCGCTCGAGTGTGACCCACGTTTCCCAGCCTGGCCCCTTCGGACCACCTGCGCGTGTGATCGCATCCAGAACACGCTCGCCCGCGGCATTCGCCGGGAAGCGGTTCGGCTGATTGACCTCGCCCAGAACGCTGATCAGAGACGTATTCTGAGTGATCAGCGCCACCACAACCTGCGGTTCGATGGCACGATTTCCGATCGACTTGACGATATCCTGCTGCACCTCGGCCGGCGTACGGCCGACCGCGCGCACCGCGCCGGCATAGGGCACGGTGATGTTGCCGGCGGAATCGACATTCTGGTTCGGCAGCGACACGAAGTTACCGGGGCGCACGCCCGCCTCGGCTGGGATAAACAAGCCGCCCGCAGCCGCTTCGAAAATAGTCACGGACACGACGTCGCCGATGCCGAACTTGATGCTGTCAGGCCGCCTCTTGTCGGGGAACGATCCCGCCAAAGCGCCTGGGCCGTATTCCTGAAGGATGCCGACAACTTCCGGCGTCAACTTCACCACGGCATAGCGAGGACCGGAGCTGGTCTGTTCCGACTTGACCTGGAAATCTTGGGGACCAGAACTCGGCATAATCGAGCAACCTGCGCAAAGCAGCAGGAGACCCGCTAGCGCGGCGCGCTGAAAATACTCAAACTTCAAGCTTACCATCCCCAATTGACGATGCACGATTGTGGGAAAACCGTAGCTGAGTCAATCAGTCTCGAGATCTTCGCGCCATTTTGCGAAGCATGTTGCGCGCCCGCTACACGCCGGCGGCTACATGACAAAATAAAAGGCATCGGCCACCGCATGCGGTGGCCGATGCCTTTTCAATTGTGAACGTACGTTAGTAAACGTTCCGGTTATGAAGGACCTCGAAGCACGTCATTATGATGATCTTGATATCCAGGGTTAGCGTCCAATTATTGATGTACCAGATGTCGCAATCGACTCTGCCCTTCATCTGCTCGACCTTGGCCGTCTCACCTCGATATCCCCTGACTTGGGCCCACCCCGTGATTCCGGGCTTCACATGATGCCGGAACGCATACTCGGAAAGCAGGTCACCGTAGTGATCGTCGTGCGCAAGAGCGTGGGGACGCGGGCCGACAAGCGACATATCGCCCAAAAGCACGTTCAAGAGCTGGGGAATCTCGTCAATGCTGGACCGACGAAGAACTTTGCCGACCCGCGTCACGCGCGGATCGAACCGCTGCGCCTGGGTGACCACTGCACCATCCTCCATGACGGTCATGGAGCGGAACTTGAAGATCGAGAACTGCTTTGCATTGAAACCGTTTCTCTTCTGACGGAAGAAAACCGGCCCCGGCGAGTCGAGCTTGACGGCCACCGCGGTGAGAATCATCAGCGGAGCCAGAATGAGCAGGCCGATGCTGGCTCCGATGACGTCCACGACGCGCTTGGCGAACTGCTCCCATTGCGAGAGAGGCCCTCTCTGAACTTCGACGGACAGAGACTTCCCCAAACGGTAGGACGGGTTCGAAGCGACAGAGCGGATGCGCCGGTCCGGCAAGAGACGAACGGGTAATGGAGAGACCCTGAGGCGATCCCGGATCAACTCCAGCTTGCGCGTATCATTCCAAGGCAGAGCCAGCACGATTTCATCGACCCCGCGATCGCGCGCTATCGACAGCGCATTTTCCAGGGCGCTCTCCTCGTCCTCGGTCATCGAAAAACCGCCGACGCCTTCAGAGGACAACGTCACACGATCAACCTCGGCAAGGCCGAAACGCTCGAGCAGCTCATCCTGCCCCAATGCAGCAAGTTCAGAACGCGTGCCGAGCAGCACCGTCGCCCGACCTTGGACGCGCCCCTCGCTGACAGCGCTCAGCACCAGCCGCTTGGAGAAACGACGAGAGACGATCAGCAGGCAAAATGCGAGCGTTCCATAGCACAGCACCGACCCGCGCGAGAAAGATGCCCCCACCTTCATCAGGAAGGCGAGTTGAGACAGCAGAAGAATGACGAGCGACCACTGCAGGAAGATCCGGGCAGCATCCTTGCGCCTCGAGAAGACCGCTCGCAGATCGTAGAAGCCGCTGGAATGTCCCAGCAACACATAGATCAGCGCAGACATGATGCCGGCGCCTAACAACTGCTCCGGGCTCTTGAAATCACCGTTCGCGGCAATCTGATATAGAGCGCCTCCAGCAACGCTGGAGAACGCGATCACCGCTGCATCCACGGACATCAGCAGGTACTGGAGCGCTGCGTAGGGGAATTTCCGCCCTAACGCCGGCAAGAGCCAGGATCCGTTCTTGGGCGTTTCATGGATTTGCGAACCACGAAGACCTTTGTCCGGCACAACCAAGGCGTCGGTGATCGACTCCTGAGGTACCATGAATCACCTCGTATGTTCGGCAAAGCAACAAACTTAATGGGTACTAAAATACGATCTCGCACTGCATTACAATAAATTTGCGCATCGCAACAGATCAAATTTTATGGCAGCTAATGCCAAAGAATTAATCATGTCGTCAAGACGAAATGCGCGCAATTTGCAATGACAAGGCAGCGACAATGCAATGCAGAATTGTTCTCCTCGCGATATTCATTGTTTGGTTGGTCCAAGCGAACATAGCCGCCGCTCAAGATTGTCCAAATTGCGGCAATCCGCTTGCGCAACCCCAATTCAGCGAGAGCACCACCCTCACGGACGGATGGCGGCTGGTGAAGAGCCGCGATCCGAGCGGAGGAGGAGAAATCGTCTCGGTCATGCACGCCGTCGATACCGCGAAGTCCGACGTTGGACTTGCGGGCATGAGCCTGCGATGTGGCGCAATCGGCCCCGAAGTGATCCTGATTTTACTGGATCGCGTTCAATCGACGGGACGCCTCTCGGTGACCCTGAAGACCGGTTCGATAAATACACAATTCGAGGCATCGGTGCTGCAGGACGGACGCGCGATCCTGCTGCCCCTCGCTGTAACGGCCGTCTCGAACGCCGCCAAAAGAGGCACCGCCGAGGTTTCCATAACCGTCAACACGCGACCTCAGACGATTAACGGAATCGTACCGCTTGCCGGTCTGTTGAGTGCTTTGAATTCACTATCTATACACTGTTCAGGAAAGTAGCGACGCCGCGACGCGCGATTCGACGGAGGTCTGAAGGGGAATTCACCGTCTCTTAAGTGGCAGAAAAGAAGGTGCAATCGGGGAGCTTGCTCATGTTTGCGATTGCCATCTTCTTGTTTCTGGTCTGCGCGGTGTTGGCGTGGAGCTTTCGGGTCTGGATACTCATTCCGATCTCTGGACTCGCTGTAACCACGCAGTTGATCTCTGATCTGATCGGAGGAGCAAGCATCGGAACGATGCTGGGGTCTGCGTTCGTCATGGCGTTCGTCCCGCAACTCGGCTTTGTGCTGGGCTTGTTTACGCGCTACCTCCTGTTCGCCATGCGCGCGCCCTTGCCCTCTGGACATCCGCAGAGCACGATCGCAAAACTTTACAAGCAGAACTCCGATTCATACAGTGTGGCCAAAGTACGTCGTGGCTCCGACACCCTGTAGGCTGCTCCACTGAGCGATAGTTCACGGCATACGCTGCAGATCGGCGAACACCACTGCAGTCGATGTGTCGCCCGCGAGAGGTTGGCAGGATTGTCGGCACCACTGATCTGCTTGATTCTGCTGATAACCGCGACGCCTGCCTTTGCGATAAGCAATCAAGCTCTCGGCAGGGATATCAGCCTGACCGCCGCTGCGATCATTCTGCTCCTGGTCGCGCGCGAAACGCCGGAAAAACTCAGCTTCGTCTTACAGCGGCTGAAAGTGTTCTGGCTTGCGGCCGCCGTGCCCCTGGCGTGGCTGGCGTTTCAACTCCTTCCCCTTCCCGAGGGATCGCTGACCAACTCCTTATGGTCGGCTGCATCGACGGCACTGGCCGAGCATTGGACCAGCGGGCACGTTACGATAGACATCGACGCCACGTTTCGCAGCATGATCTCCTATCTCGGCGTGCTGGCGCTGACGATTGCCGCGGCCGTCATCGGGCGCGATCGTGCCCACGCCAAAGATCTTCTGACCGCCCTCAGTGTCGGATCGACCCTCACAGCGATCCTGCTATTGATCGCTCGGTCCAATCCCAATATCGGACTGCCGACGCCGGACAGCACCGGCGGAAACGCCATGACCGCGATCACCGCAATGGCGATCATCGCGAACGGCTGCATCCTCGTCATGACCACGGGTCAGACTGACGCCGGCTGGTCGTTCGACCGCCTGGGATTTACCGCGTTCGCCGCCTTTGGAATCGCGATTTCATTCGTCGCGCTGAAGGCCGCCGGGTGCTTCGCCCTGTCGGCTGCGACGCTGGCCGGAATCGCCGTCCAAGGCTTTGTCGTGCTTGTACGTCGCTTGAAACTTCGGTCCTGGCAGGCCTTTTCGCTATTTCTGGTGCTGGCTGCTCTCGCGACCAGTGTCGTGGCCGCCCGAAATCCGAGCCTGATCGATTTTGCAGACCGCGCTCGACCGGAAGACCTTGCAGACGTTCAAAGAGCCCTTTCCGAGGCCCCATGGCCTGGCTCGGGAGCCGGCACATTCGGCTATGTCATGCAGATGTACCGAAGCTTCGGCCTGCCGCCCATGTTGATCGCACCCTCAACAGTCATCGCGGTCTCGGCGGAATGGGGGCGCGCCGCATTGTGGCTCATGACCGCCTCGGTGACATTGCTCTGCCTTGCGCTGTTCTGGGCGACCTTGCGACGGTCCCGCGACACCCATTTTCCCCTGTTCGCCGCAACAGTCCTGCTCGTGACGCTATGCCAAGCCTTCCTCGACCCGAGCCTTCGGAGCAGCGTCGTTCAGACGACCATCGCCATAGCGATCGGGCTTGGCTTGTCCCAAAAAGTGGGCGAAGGCCGCCGTTCCGGCGCGGACTGATCCTAGACCCTGCGGTCCGCTATCGTCGTCCACAGTTTGCTGCTGTTTGGCAATTGCATGCGGACCCATCGATAGGGGGCCCGAGACCACGGCCTGACCTGCGCGTTGAGATTGTCAAGGACAACGTCGCCCTCGTTGGTTCGGACCACCAGCACGAGGTGATGTTCGCCGCTGGGCACGACCACTTCGCTCAGCAACAGCACCCGGGCCGGCCAGCCACGCTTCAGCAACTCATGGCGCTTGGTGACCGCATAGTCGTTGCAATCACCCCGCGCCGGATTGAGAACCCAGGCTTCCTCGGCCTCGTTGTCGAGCCGAGCCGCGACGATGTCGCGATTGACCGCTTCGTTGACCTGCTTCAGATCCTTGAGCCGTTCAGGCGTGAGCTGGACCGGACCTCCGCGAAACAGGGGCCGCTTGCGGCATTCCGCCTCGTACCGGTGGCAAAAGCGGTTGAAAGCCATGGGGGGCAATGCGGGCGCATCGAATTTGATGCGCTGGATCAGGGGCCGCAAGCCCATACTTGATCCCAGCAGGCCTGCGGCCGCAGGTGCTACTGCAAGGCCCCAAGTGGCGATTGCAACAGCCAGGCTTGCCGATATTCTGCGCATGTCTTTGCTCCCCGCTTTCGGGAGAAGCTAAGCCGGAGACATTGAGATTCTGCGCGCTCGAAACGTCCAAATTGGTTCAAGAAACTCACGTTTTATTGCGGATTTATTAACTATAAGTATCCGACAACGTTTACAACTAAGATCCGCTCTTAATGGTTCCTCCCCTCCGGACGGTAAGGAGCCTCGGGCTCGCAGATGTTAAGATCGTCCCGCGCCAAAAATTCGGCACCCAAACCCCAGTTGCCGGACGGTATTCGTATTTATGCGATCAGCGACATCCATGGCTGCTCCGATCTGCTCAGAACCATGTTTGAGGTGATCGACCGCGATCTGATGACCATCGGCCGACGGCGGGCGCTTCACGTCTTCCTTGGCGACTATATCGACCGCGGGCCGGACTCCTCGGGGACGATCGACCTTCTGATTGATCGCGCTCGGAGGCACGAATCGATCTTCCTCAAGGGCAATCATGAAGAGTTCCTGTTCGAGGTGCTGAGAAATCCAGAGATGCTGCAGAACTGGAGACAGTATGGCGGCCTCCAAACCCTGAGCTCGTATGGCATTCAGCCTCCGCTGAATCCGACCGGCGAGGAACAGAAAGAGCTGATAGATCGGCTTGCATTGGCGATCCCGATGCATCACCGGATGTTCTTCGAAAGGCTCCGCACGCGTTTCGTATGCGGGGACTTTTTCTTCGTCCATGCGGGTATCAAGCCTGGACTGCCCCTGGCCAGTCAACGCGAGGAAGATCTTCTCTGGATTCGAGACGAATTCCTGCTCAGCGAGAGGAAGCATGAGAAATACATTATCCACGGTCATACTCCGGTCCGTGAGCCGGACATTCGGCCAAACCGCGCCAACATCGACACGGGCGCCTACGCTACCGGTAATCTGACGCTCCTGACCATCCAGGGCCACCAGTTGCTGGCCCTCTAATGCGACCTGTTGTCCCGAATGGTTTCACACCCCCTGTTCCGCGCGACGCTGATCATTCTGGCCGCCACGATCGGCTACTACGGAATCAGCGCGATGATTTCCGATGTCGCCAACATGCGCGCGTCGGTTGCAGCCAAGACCAGTGCAGTTGCACAGGCGCAGCCTGACGGGCTCGCGGCGCGTTCCGGATATGACCGCGATACGGATCGCGCCGTCGCCGACGCCCTGGAAATGCTGCGCTGGCCGGCCAACGGTTCGCTCCAACGCGAGGACGCCGATCGCGTAGGAGACGCGCTCCGCCAGGCACTGGCTCGCGCGCCCCATGACGCACTTCTCTGGCTCGGCCTGGCCGCATTGGAGACCGATCGCGTCCCCAACAGCTCGGCCGGCGCGGAGCCGTTAAAAATGGCCTATTTCACGGCCCCGAACGACGCCCGATTGATGGCGATGAGACTTGAGATCACAACGCGAATAAGCCGCCCCATCGATCTGCAACTCAAACAGCTTGCCGAGGGGATGTTCGGCTGATGCTGACGCGTCAACCCGACCAGCGTGCGGCCGTGGTTTCAGCCTACCGACAGGCATCAAACCAGGGAAAGGCATTGCTAAAAGACGCTGTGCGGGCCACTGACCCGTCATTTCTGAGGCTGCTGCGCGGTTAGAGCCTCTCATCAAGACGCCCTGCCTGCACGCCCAGGAGGATATTGATCCTGCCCTGCCCACAGACTAAGGTCGTGTCAGATCAGACAGGAAATTGGCAATGCGATTGGGATTGGGATTGGGGTTGGGGTTGTGCTTGGTGTCGGCTCTGACGGCGTGCGCGGGCTCCGCGCTTGCTGCAGATTATCCGGTTCCCACCGAGCGGCGTGTCGCGCAGATCACCACGATCGACCGCGGACCGAATCCCTATTGCGGACCCAAATACGGCTGTCCGATCGTGGTTCGAGTCCGGCACCGCAGCCTCGGCATGGGTTATCCCTCGAGCTTCGATCCCCGCACCCGGGGTGAGCCGCATTACTTCTACGGGCCGGTCCGAACCTACGTGGAGTTCGTCGACCCGGTGTTTCCCGAGCGGGTCTCGGCCTACTGACAATTGGCGATGCGGGCGCGCAGCCGCAAATTGGACCCGGCACGACCTTCAGCAAGACTCGCGGTGGCCGTTCATCCGACTTGAGATGCTGACCTGATCGATTGGCTGCCGGTTGCACCCGGTCATTCAATTGGTCGCTTGGCCGGACCGATATTCCGGAAAGCGGCTCAGCATCGCCGCCTTCAAGAACTTGAAATGCGCGACGGAGGCGCCGAGTTCCTTGAGCCGGCGCTGGCCGTTCAGGATTTCCTTGTCGAACAGATCCTGGTGGTGATTGTCGAGCGGCTCGCGCTCCAGATATTCGTCGTCGCCGTTGCCGAAGGTCACGGCCGCACGCGCCAGCACGTCCTCGACCCGGCGGTTCAAGCCCGACTGCTCGTGCTCCGCCGCATGCAGGGCGTCATCGATCGCGACCATGATGGCCTCGATGCGCGTGCGATCGGTTTCAGCGTCGCGTTCGGGCGAACGCGCGCGGAACGTCTGTTCTCCCCTGAAACGGTCCTTCAGAAAATTATGGGTGCGGGCCCGCAGGAAGAGCTGAAACATGCGTGCGTTTTCCGGTTGGAGGCGCCAGACCGGAAAATGGGCCCGGGATGGTTAATAAAGGTTGAAGCCTTCGCGCCGCCCGGTGCGGCTTTGCGCCATCCAGGACTTCCAGGCGCCCTCGTGCTTCTCATAAAGCTCCTGCCGGCGCTGCTCGCCGGCATTCGGCCACACATCGCGGCTGTCGGTGGCAGCCTGCCCCTGGTCGGATACCTGCTCACTATCGAGCCGCTCGAATTCGAACGTCTCCTCGGGCGTGAGGCCGATCAGGACGCGGCGGCCTCCCCCATCGACGAAATACCGTCGCGGCGCGTTGTTCGTCTGGCTCGTCGTGGTGACCCGCAGCCTTGTCATGATCCGCTCCCCTTTACCGTCATTCTCACCGCAACGGAACGCCGACATTCCGGTTGCAAATCATCAGAATGCACGCCGCGACCAAGGGCGAAATCAGGATCGCAACCGGCATCATTCGGGATTCGCCCCAGTGATCGAGCGACTTGTCTCAAGCCGTGACAGTCTCATCTTCGAGTTGTGTCGAGATCATGATGAGCGCCGCTGATTTTCTCGTCATGCCAGGATTTTTTGGGCAGCACCTTGCACGCGAAGTGACCTCACGCGCGTCAACCGACCAACCAGAAGAACATCCTCACCAGCAACAACGTGATGAAATACATCCAGCCCGCCATCGCGATCAGCGCAACGCTGAAAAAGGCGCCTTCCAACGCCCGCTCTCTGATCTTCGTGAGAGGAAGTGCCGCGCGCGCCTTGTGAAGCATCTCGGTCTTCTGATTTCTTTGTCACCGTAGGCGCGACCATAGCCGAACAAATTCGACGATCTCGTGACGCGTTGTCTCAGAGACGCGCAATGTTGCTCGTCGGAATCAACAGTGCACGCATGCATTGCGTTGGATCTATTCTCGTTCGAGTCTCTGCGATCAACACTCTGGGCAATATGCGTGGTCGAACCCGATGCGACCGGACGCGCATGGTCCATCGCGGAGAAGCGTCGCAGCCGCACGCCTGGATTGCGCGACCGTGCGCTGGTTCTGCGACAACCGGACGTGGCATCGGAACATGCTCGATCGCGGCCATCGATGCGCACGCATCGGTCTTGGCTAGCGGATCCCCGTGGTACTACGGAGCGCCGCGCAGCTATTTTGTCCCGGTAAGGTTGAGCAGTTAGCTTAATCCGCGTTGTTTGTTGCGAACGTCGCGAGATCGCATATCCATCTCCTCACCGGCTACCCCAGGCCCGGCCCCCACCCAGGCAAAGCCGTCGAGCGAACGTGGGTCCGCTTGGCGGCTTGCCGTTGTGTCGACGAGAGGATGAATTCAGTTATGGCGCGCAGGCCCTGGTCGTTCAAGGAAGACCGCCGGCTGATGGAGTTGGCCAAGTCCTCTGCTTCGCTGGAAGAGGCGGCGAAAACTCTCGGGCGCTCGCCCGATGCCGTCAAGCGCATGGCCTTGCGCCTCGGCCTGACGCTAAAATCCAGGGGCTCCAAGAAAAGTTAGCATCCCGTCGCGCTGGCCGTGCTTCGCGCCCGAACGGGCCAGCATGCCTCGTCGATGACTGGAATTTGGGCAACGACGATCGCCTGCCCGCTGAAGGTGGAACTTGCGGCCGCACTCTGCATTGTTCGCTAAAGAGATGCGAGAGGCGGAGCCATCATGGCCAGCACGTTCCTAATCGTGGTGTCGACTTGGGTCGGCATCAACATCGTGTTCGTGGCGGTGCGGCTGTGGGTGACAGGGCCGAAGAACTGGCAAATTGATGTCCGTTCGCGCGCACTCGGCGCCGTCTGCGTGAAATCGCAACTCCGCCGCCGCGCCTGACGTTGTACGGCCATGGGATGGTCGTTGTAACCAACCTGCGGCGCGCCCGTGAACCTCGGTTCGTCCCCCGAAAGCTTGTGAACCTTAACGATATTCTTGGCTTTCGAAAGCGAGTAGCCGCCCGACCGGTTATGTTGGCGCCATGCGCCGCAACCATCTCATCGCAGCTGCAGGATCTGCCTCGCACTCATCATCTATGCCACGCTCGCAAAGCTTGCGGGCAGGCCAGCACTCATGGGCCATGCGGAGGCCTATTGGGTGGTCGTCATTGAACGCTTCAGCGCCTACGGCCTGTTGGGTTTCCTGCTGTCCTTCCTGCTACCGGGGCGGTTCAAACTGGCTTGCGCGTTCGTGGTGGCCGTCGCAGTCGGGTTAGAGGTCTTGCAGGCGATGACGCCGGATCGTCATCCAGAGTTCATCGATGTCCTGCAAAAGGCCGCCGGCGGCACCGTCGGCGTCCTTCTGGCCCAAACCATCCTGGCCTTCCTGCCGAGGCCACCGTCCTGAGGCGGCCGACGACACGGCAGGATCAGGCAACTCCGCGTCGCGATCCCGGCTGATCGGCCGAGAGGACTCCCGCCATCTGCCGATGGGCATCGCGCAATGCCGTGATCGCATCGTCGAGGTCGAAATCGGCTTCACGAACGGTCTCGAAAAACCGCGCCATCAAGGCGAGGTTCAGCTTGACGCGAGTGTTTCCGTCGCGGCTCTTGCGGCGGTCAAGCGAAAGATGCAGCGCCTGCATCCTGGCCTCGGTAGCGCTACAGCCGCTGAGTGCCGCGAGTTCGTCATATGTCATCCAGATCTGAGGCATGTCCCTGTCCGCCTTTTTGTTATGGGCCTCAACCTAGATTTCACGTCTAAACGCACTCTTGCCGCGGTGCGCGTGCGGCGCGTTTTGGCGACAACAGCGTCAATGCAACGCTAAGACATCGGGGCTTTGGGCGGCGTGAAGGGATGACGTGGCCGGGAACGGCCGTCGAGGACCTTGGGCAGCCTGTCGACATTGAGCTTCACGACCGCGCATCGGGCGTCGGCCGCCGGCGCGTCGTCCTGGATGTAGATCAGCGTCGCCTCGAACTTGATGTCGGGCACTTCCCTGGCCGTGCCGGAACAGTTCGCCACCAGGCCGTTGCACACCCCCGTGAGCCTGACCTCGACCTCGTCCGGCCCAAACACACTCGGCGGACCGTCAGCGTGCCTATTGACGGTCAGGACGGCAGAGAAATGCTGCTCATCGACACGGTAGGAGCCACCATAGGTAAAGAAGCTGTCGTTGCCCGAGATCCGCCCCTCGATCAGATCCACCATGCCGGTGCCTTGACCACGCGGGGTCCTGAACCATGCAGCGTATTTGCCGTCCTTCAACATGGATCATTTCTCGACGCGGAAATTGACTTGTATTTGCGACCAACTCTGGGGCGCGGCAATGACCGACCTGCGAACCCTTTGGGCAAGGTTAACGCCCCGAAAACCCAATCCATCGAATTGCCGCCGACGCCTGACGCCGGCGACGAAAGAGTCAGAATAATTCTATGCCGTCATCCGCGGTCTCGACCGCCTCGACGCGGCGCGCGGCGGCGATCGAAGCCAGACCAAGCGTCTGCAAAAATTCTCGGTGGACCTCCCGCTCGCGCTCCATCGTGTAGCGCGCGAAGAGACCGTCGAGCATCGCCTGATCCTGTGGCTCAGGCTGCGGCCGCTGAGCGCCGCCACTCGCGGTCTCGAGACGCGCGGCGACCGCAGGCAAGGCTGCGGAGCTTTCGCCAAGCGAGTTCATCAGGCCCTGGGCCGAATTCATCAGGCTCTCGAACTCCGCCCCTTCGTCGACGAGCCGGCTCATCAGCTTGCCGAGACGCTCATTGCCGACCTCGACCTCGCGCAGCGCCTGGAGGATCTGCGGCTCGAGCTTGGCGAGTTGGGTCGGGTCACCCTGCACGCGCAGCGCCTTCAGTTCGTTGGCCGACCGTTCGATGCCGTCGAGCACGGGCCGCAAGCGTCCCGCGCCCGCCGCCACCTGATCGGCGGTCGCCTTGAGCTCGTTGGCGATCACGACGAAAGCGCTGCCTCGGCTGCCGAGGTGGCTTGCCTTGAGGCCTGCATTCATGCCGATCAGCGTGATGTCGACGGTCGCCTCGGCGAGCCCTGCGATCGCCTGGCGGAATTTCGTCAGCGTATCCTCGACGACCGCGAGCGCCTCGTCGACGGAACGCCCCGCGCTCTCGCAGGTGGCGATCAGGGTCGAGGCATGCGCCAGCGTCTGCTTGATGCGCGACAGGAACGAGGACGAGCCGCCGTCCTCGCCGCCGAACAGCGTGCGGCCATGGCCGACGACATTGCCCGCATCGTGCAGGATAGCGGCCAGCGTGCGAACGATCTGGCCGATGTCGCCGCCGAACTCGCGCTGGGCATCCCTGAGCAGCGCCGCCTGCAACTGACAGATCGCGCGCGCGCCGTCGTCGCTCGCACCCGGTTCCGAAACGAGGCTCGGCGAAGATCCCGAGGCCAGGCCGAGGCCGTGACAGACATGCTCGAGGCGCTGGCGCGTGCTGTCGCCGGCCTGCAGCGAAATGATCGCGCTGCCGACCGCTTCGGCGATCTTCCTGGTGCTGGCACTCGCGTGGTCGGCGAGCTGGCTGCCGTTGCGGCGCTGGTCGTGCAGGCCGGAATAGGCTGCGCCGAGTTCGGCGCTCTCCGACACCAGCTGGTTGCGGTAACGGCTCTCGAATTCCTTCTGGCGGCCGGAGGCCGTTGCAACCGCCTCGGAAAGACGCTGCTGGTCCTTCGCGCAGCCCTCGATCGAGGCCTGCACGGCCTTGCCCAGATCGTAGGCCTCCTGCGTGAAGGCGAGAAAGCCCTCCCGATCGCCGTCGAGCGAGGCCGCCTCGATCCGCGCGCTGCGCGCGATAATGGTGATCATCCCGATGTGCTTGAACAACGGCTTGAGCAGCGACGACGCCTCTGCCGTGCTCGTGCCGATCGTCGCCAGCAAAGCGCTCTCGGCCGGCAGCGCCTGCGCCAATTCGCCGAGACGCGCCGAAATCTCCTGCAACGCCGTGGCGGCGCCCTCGATCTCAGCACCGGAGAGTTCCTGCGATAGCGTCGCGAGGCCCTGATTCAACTCCCCAAAGATGAGGTGGCCGCGGCCCAGCTCTTGACCAACCCGCGCGAAAACGTCCTCGATCCGCGACGAGACATCCTCGATCGCGGCGGTCGCCTCAGTCAACGTATTGGCCGGAACGGCGGACATCGCGATCAACCCGTCAGTGCCGCGTGCCCGGCCTGGTACCAGAGCATGATCTCGCGCGGGATATGTTGCAGCGAGACGACCTTCTCGACGCCGCCATGGGCGATGGCTTCCTTGGGCATGCCGAACACCACGCAGCTTTCCTCGTCCTGCGCGCGCGTGGAGGCGCCGAGCTTGCGCATCTCCAGCATTCCGCGCGCGCCGTCGTCGCCCATGCCGGTCATGATGACGCCGAGCGCATTGGCGCCGGCATGCTGGGCGGCCGAGCGAAACAGCACGTCGACCGAAGGACGATGTCGCGATACCGGCGGACCGTCCTTGATCGCGATCTGGTAGCGCAGGCCGATGCGCTGGAGCAGCATGTGCCGGGCCCCCGGAGCGATATAGGCGCAGCCCGGCAACACCGGCTCGCCGTCCTCGGCTTCCTTGACCCGAATCTGGCAGACGCTGTCGAGGCGCCTGGCAAAGGCCGCGGTGAAGCCCGCCGGCATGTGCTGGACGATGACGATCGGCGGGCAGTGCGGCGGCAGCATCTCGAGGACATCGTTGAGTGCTTCAGTGCCCCCGGTCGATGCGCCGATGCACACGATACGCTCGGTCGTCGGCCGGACCTTGCCCTGTACGGGAGGCGGGATGATTGCGTCAGCCGTCAGCTTCTTCTCGATCGCCCGGCGCTCAGCACGCGGACGCACCCGCGCGCGAGCGGCCGACTTCACGGCCTCGCGCAGCCGCGTGGAGCATTCCAGCAAGGCCTGCCGCGTGTCGATCTTCGGCTTAGGCACGATATCCACGGCGCCGGCCTCGAACGCCTCGAACATCACGCTCGAGCCCTCTTCGGTCAGCGAGGAGCAGATGATCACCGGGATCGGACGTTGCGACATGATCTTGCGCAGAAACGTCATGCCGTCCATGCGCGGCATTTCCAGGTCCAGGATCATGACGTCGGGGATTTCCTCCTGGAGACGCTTTGCCGCCACGAACGGATCGGAAGCCGTTCCCATCACCTCGATATCAGGATCTTCGGACAGGATCGTCAGAAGGATTTGGCGAACCGACGCCGAATCGTCCACGATCAGCACGCGAACTTTCTCCCTCGGCATGTTGATTGCGCTCCGACTAGACCTGGAAAATGGTTGGCTGAACTTGCTTCAAACCCGGCACTGCACTGTGAATCATCGATTCCGAATGCCCGACCAGCAAATAGCCGCCGGGCCGCAAATGGCTGCACAATTGCTCGATCACCTTGCGCTGCGTCTCGCGCTCGAAATAAATAAGAACGTTGCGGCAGAAGATGATGTCGACGTCGCGGTCGACGGGATAGGACGCATCCATGAGGTTCATCCGCATGAAATGGGTCATGCGCCGCAACTCCGGCACCACCCGCACCTCGCCGCGCGACCTGTCCCGCGATGACAGGAAATATCTCTTCAGGAACGGCTCGGGCACCGGCGCGAGCACGTCACGGGTGTAGATCGCGGTCTTGGCGAGGCGCAGCACCGCCGTTGAAATATCCGTCCGAGAATACGGTACTGGAACCGCGAGCCGTTCCGCGTCATGTCGTCCAGCACCATGGCGGTGGTGTAGGCCTCCATGCCGGTCGAGCTCGCCGAGCTCCAGACCTTCAGGTTCGCATTCTTGCGTCCGTGCAGTTTGAGGAGGGCCGGGATCGCGACGTCGCGCATGAAAGTGAAGTGCTGCGGCTCGCGGAAGAAGTCGGTCTTGTTGGTCGTCACCACATCGATGAGATGAGTGAGCTCGGTGTCGAAATGTTCGGCTTCGAACAGGTTGTCGACATATTCGTTGAGATCGGAGAAGTTCAGCGCGCGCACGCGCTTGTGCAGCCGCCCCTCCAGCATCAGCCGCTTGCCCTGCGGCAGCTTGATGCCGACCTGCCCCTCGATCAACTCGGCAATGGTCCGGAAGTGGCGGTCCGACAGATGGACGGCCGAATCCTGCACGGCGGGCATCATGGCTGAATGCCCCGATCCGCGATGGCCGTCTGCACTGACTGTCGGGCCGAACGGGCCATCTTGAATCCTGCGCGTTTACGCGAGTTGCCGAAGACGGATTGGCCCACCTGCAAGGGTGGGCCAATCCATGAAGGAGCCCTAGCGCTGGAACTCGGCGTCCCGATCGTCCTCGGCGTCGTTCATGTCGAAAGCGAAGCCGCCGCCACCAGCAGCCTTCATCGCACGCGCCGGTCTGGCCTGCGGCTTCTTGGCCGGCCGCTCGACGGCCGCCATGGTCGCCGCCTTGGCGCGAAGCTGGTTCACCGCCTTATCGATCGGCGCGGATGCCTGGCTGCGTCCCTGCTCGATCCGGAAATAGGCGATGGTCGACTGGAGCTGCTCGGCCTGCGAGGCGAGTTCCTCCGAGGTCGACGACACCTGCTCGGACGCGCTGGCGTTCTGCTGACCGACCTTGTCGAGCTGCTGGATCGCCTGATTGATCTGGGCCGAGCCGACGTCCTGCTCGCGGCAGGCGGCGGTGATTTCCTCGACGAGCTCTGCCGTCCTCTTGATGTCAGGGACGAGCTTGGACAGCATATTGCCTGCCTCCTGCGCGACCTTGACGGTTTCGGTCGACAGCGTACCGATCTCGGCCGCGGCCGCCTGGCTGCGCTCGGCGAGCTTTCGCACTTCGGAAGCCACCACGGCGAAGCCCTTGCCATGTTCGCCGGCGCGCGCGGCCTCGACCGCGGCGTTGAGGGCGAGCAGGTCTGTTTGGCGCGCGATCTCCTGCACGATCGTGATCTTCTCGGCGATGGTCTGCATCGCGTTGACGGCACGGCCGACCGCGGCGCCACTGGCCTCGGCGTCCTTGGCCGACTGCCCGGCGATCTTCTCGGTCTGGTTGGCGTTGTCCGCGTTCTGCTTCACGTTCGAGGCCATCTCCTCCATCGAGGACGAGGCTTCTTCCGCGGACGATGCCTGCTCGGTCGCACCCTGCGACAGCTGTTCGGCGCTCGCCGAGAGCTCCTGGCTGCCGGCAGAGACGTTCTGAGCAGCGGTGAGCGCTTCGGACACGATCTGCCGGAGCTTTTCCACCATCCGCTCGAGCGCAAGGCCGAGCGTATCCTTGTCCGACAGCGGCTTTGCCTCCACCGTGAGGTTGCCATGTGCGATCTCGTTGGCCAGAGCCGCGGTCTGGTTCAAATTAACCGTCATCGCATTCAGCGATTTGATGAGATCCCCGATCTCGTCGTTGCTGGAGGATTCGATTTTCTGGCTGAGGTCGCCGATGGCCACAGCGTCTGCGAGGCTCACCGCGCTGGAAAGAGACCGACTGATGTTCAGCGCGATCCAGAAGGCGGCACCGGCGGCAATGACCAGCGAGGTGAGGACCAGGGACAGCAGAATGATGGTCGCACGGCTGCCTTCGGCTTTGGCTTGATCGCTCTCCTCAGCCATCTGCTTCTTGACATAAGTGATGTAATCGCTAGCCGCGTTGAGCGCCGGCGTCGAGGCCTTGAGTCCCTCCGTCATGGACCTCTCGGCTGCCTTGCTCTTGTCCTGCTTGGCAAGTGCAAGCGTTTGATCCTGCACGATGTTCGAGTTCGCATAGGCGACGGCAAACGTCTCTAGAATCTTTTTGCCGGCTTCACTTGCGGTGGAATGGACCTCGTCCCTCAGCTTGAGAGCACGCTCGCGGAGCTGGGATATCTGGCTGATGAACTTGGCCTGATCGGCATCGGCCGCCAGGATGGTGTTCTTTTCCGCTCGCACCTGAAGCAACACGGCTTCCTGAAGCTCACCGACCTTTGCCAACCGACTGGCCCTGGCCGATAGGTGCTCGGCCGTCGTGACCATGTCGTTCAACTTCATGTAGGCGACACCGCCGGCGATCATGGACAGCAGGATGACGACGCCGAAGGCGCTGGCAAGCTTGGCTTTGACGGTGAATCTCATGTCATTCTCGTTGTTTTAAATTGGGGTGCTTACGCTCGGCAACGCACGTGCAAACTCAGGCGGCCCGGGACGTATCCGCGGCCGCGTTACGTCCGTCCGGGATCTCGTCATGCGCCATCAGCTTGGCGAGATCGAAGATCACGACGAATTTCTCGCCCTTGCGACCGATACCGGCCGCATAGTCCGACTGCCACTTGCCGCCGACTTCAGGGATGGGCTCGATCGCCTGCTCGTCGATGTCGGTGACCTCGAACACGCAGTCGGCGACGAAGCCGACGCCGACCAGGCGGTCCTTCATCGGCACGTCGAGAATGATGATGCGGGTCGCCTCGGTGGCCGCCACGGCCGGCAGGCCGAGCTTTGTCCTGAGGTCGACGATCGGATAGCCGCTGCCGCGCACGTCGATCATGCCCAGCAGGAAGTTCGGCGCGTGCGGAAGGCGCGAGATCGGCCTCATGTCCAGGATCTCACGGACATTCCGGATGCTGATGCCGAACGTCTCGCCGGCGAGCCCGAGCGTCAGATATTGCGAGGTTGCGGCCATGATGAAGTCCAGGGTGGGATCCGGGTCAGATCGGTTTCAAATCGGTGTCAGCGCTGGAAGTCTGCGTCGCGGTCGTCGTCGCCGTCATGCATGTCGAAGGCGAAGCCTCCGCCATTGGCGACCTTCGTCGCACGCGCCGGCTTGCGAACAGCGGTCGGCTTTTTCGTTCCCCGGTCCGCCGCGGCCATGTGGGCGGCCTTGGCACGGAGCTGGGTGACGGCGCGATCGATCGGTGCCGTTGCAGCGCTCTCGCCGCGGCCGGATTGCTCGATCCGGAAGAACGAGATGGTCGACTGGAGCTGTTCGGCCTGCGAGGCGAGTTCCTCGGAGGTCGAGGAGACCTGCTCGGACGCGCTGGCGTTCTGCTGACCGACCTTGTCGAGTTGCTGGATCGCCTGGTTGATCTGCGCGGAGCCGACGTCCTGCTCGCGGCAAGCCGCGGTGATCTCCTGCACCAGTTCGGCCGTCTTCTTGATGTCGGGCACGAGCCGGCCGAGCATCTCGCCCGCTTCCTGCGCGGTCTTGACCGTTTCTGTCGACAACGTTCCGATCTCGGCGGCGGCGGCCTGGCTCCGCTCCGCAAGCTTGCGCACTTCGGAGGCGACCACGGCGAAGCCCTTGCCATGCTCGCCGGCGCGCGCCGCCTCGACCGCGGCGTTCAGGGCGAGAAGATCCGTCTGGCGGGCAATTTCCTGCACAATGGTGATCTTCTCGGCGATCGTCTGCATTGCATTCACCGCGCGACCGACCGCCGCGCCAGAGGCTTCCGCGTCCACGGCGGACTTTGCCGCGATCTTCTCGGTCTGATTGGCGTTGTCCGCATTCTGCTTCACGTTGGAGGCCATTTCCTCCATCGACGAAGATGCCTCTTCTGCTGATGAGGCCTGCTCGGTGGCTCCCTGCGACAGCTGCTCGGCGCTCGCAGAGAGTTCCTGGCTTCCGGCGGAGACGTTGTGTGACGCGGTGAGAGCCTCCTCGACGACTTGCCGAAGCTTTTCGACCATCATGTTCAACGATTTGACGAGGTCGCCGATCTCGTCATTGCTGGAGATGCTGATCGTCTGGGTGAGGTCGCCGCTCGCCACCGCACCGGCAAGGCCGACCGCTCGGCCGAGACCACGGGCAATGCTGATGGAAATCCAGATCGCGGCAATCAGGCCTATCGCGAGCGACGCCATCACGGCCGAGATCAGCATCATGTGGGCCCGATTGCCATCCTCATGAGCCATGGCGGCCTGGTCAGCCATGTTCTTCTTGACGTTGGTGACGTAAATATTGGCGGCTTCCATCGCCTCGGCTACGGCCTTACGGACCTCCGCCATGGATCGTTCAGCACCTTTTGCCTTGTCGGTCCGCGCGACCTTGAGGGCGTCATCCTGAACGGCATTCATTCGCGCATAGGCGGCGCCGAAATTCTCGATAAGCTTCTTGCCCTCGGGAGAGGCCACCGCGTGAATCTCTTCCTTCAGCTTCAGAAGCGCTTCCCGCTGCTTGGCGATGTCCGCGATGAAGCGATCCGCTTCGTTCTCGGGCGCGAGAATGAAGTTCTTCTCGGCGCGAACCTGAAGCAGGATGCCCTTCTCGATTTCCGCCGCCCGGTCCATCCGGCCGGCGCGCGACACCAGGCTGTCCGCGGTGTCGATCATCTCGCTCAGCTTGACATAAGCGAGACCACCCGCCGCCATCGAGAGCAACAGGACCACACCGAACGCGATGGCAAGCTTTGCCTTGACCGTAAATCTCATTTCCAGCCCCTACCGATCTCGTCCCGAGACCTCATTTCAATTCAGGATGCGTTCCATATTGGGAACGATGACGAACTCTTCGCGCCATTTGGCGATGAAACGAATGAACTCCGGCTTCCAGTGCATGCCGACGCGCGGCGTCTGCTGCACGTCGGTCTGTGAGATCTCCGTGACCTCGTAGACCTTGTCGGCGGTGACGCCGACCAGAACCGGTTCGCCGTCGAGCTCGAGTTCGATGACGACGATGCGCGTATCGGCCGAGTTGTCGGGCTGCGGCATGCCGAAGCGGATGCGCAGGTCCGCGAGCGGAATGACGTTGCCGCGCACGTTGATCACGCTGGGAACGAAGGCCCGCGCGCCAGCGACCTTAGTCACCGGCACGGGATCGATGATCTCGCGCACGAGGCCGGCGTCGAGCGCGAATTTCTCCTCGCCGAGACCGATCATCACGACCTGCATTGCGCCGGCTTGATGCCCGTCAGCCAAACCTTCGTTCATCACGCCGCCTCGCTGATATGCTGCTTCTCGACCTTCGACTGCGCCAGAGCGACGAGCTGCGCGACGTCGAGGATCAGCGCCGCCGTGCCGTCGCCCAGGATCGTCGCACCGGAGAAGATCGTGACGTCGGAGTGCAGCTTGGAAAGCGACTTGATCACCGTCTGGTGGTTGCCGATGATCTGGTCCGCGACAAGACCTACGTGGGTCTCGCCGGTCGAGATGATGATCGTCTTCTGGTGGCGGTCCGGCGTGCCCGACGCGTCCATGATCTCGCGCAGCCTGAGGAAGGGCACGAGGTTGCCGCGCACGTTGAGGAAGTTCCGGCCGCGCGAACGCTCGTCCTCGGCCGTCAGCTCGATGCATTCCTCCACTGCCGACAGCGGAATGATGTAGCGACCCTCACCGACGCGGATCAGCAGACCTTCGATGATCGCGAGCGTCAGCGGCAGGCGCAGCGTCACCGTGGTGCCCTGGCCCGGTTTGGTCGACAGATCGATCGTGCCGCGCATGTTCTCGATGGTGCGCTTGACCACGTCCATGCCGACGCCGCGGCCGGACAATGCCGAGATGGTCTGCGCGGTCGAGAAGCCCGGATGGAACAGGAACTGGTGGATCTCGTGGTCGGTGAGAACGGCGCCTGCAGCAATCAGCCCCTGCTCTTCCGCCTTCGCACGGATGCGCGCGGTGTTAAGTCCGCCGCCATTGTCCTTCACGGTGACGAGCACTTGCGCGCCGGAATGAACGGCGGCGAGCTCGATGCGACCCGGCTCGGTCTTGCCGTTGGCGGAGCGGGTCGCGGTGTCCTCAATGCCGTGATCGATGGCGTTGCGGATCAGATGCACCAGGGGATCGGCGAGGCACTCGATCATGGTCTTGTCGAGCTCGGTGTCCTCGCCCGTGGTGACGAATTCGACGGGCTTCGACAGGTCCCGCGACAGGTCGTGGATCAGGCGGCGGAAGCGGCCGAACAGCGAGCCGATCGGCACCATGCGGGCGCCCATCGTGGTGTCGCGCAGACTGGAGGCGAGACGCTCGATTTCCTCGGCGATCATCTTGATCGAGAGATCCGAGCCGGACGAAGCAAGCTGGGTCAGCCGAGCCTGGGCGATGACGAGTTCGCCGACCCGGTCCATCAGCTCGTCGAGGCGCTCCGCCTGGACGCGAACGGTGGCGATGCCGCGGTCGTCGCGCTTGGCCTCGGGCTTCGGGTTCGATTCAGCTTTGGGCTCCGCCTTCGCGACGGGCTGGGCGGCAACCGGCGCGGGAGCGACCTGAACCACAGGCGCGGGCATCTCGACCACCGGGGCCGGCTCCTCGTCGAGCAACTGGAACAGCGGCATCGGCGCGGGCGCTTCGACCTGCTCGAGCGGCGAGAGCGTCAGCTTCATCTCGTCCGAGACGAACATGAAGACATCGTCGATCGCATCCTTGTCGCAGGCCGCATGCAGCTTGACGTCCCACTTCAGATAGCAGTCTTCCGGATCCATCTCGTCGAGGAACGGAATGCCGTCGGTCACGGGCACGACGAAGCAGGGGCCGAGCTTGCACAGGTCTTCGAGCAGATCCAGCGGGTTCGAGCCGTTGCGCAGGATGTGGGACTCGAATTCCAGATAGAGGTGCCAGCCGGCCGGCGTGCTCCCGGCCGGGGCCAGCGGCGGCGCCTCGGTAATCTCCGCGACGGGAGTGGCAGGCTGGTCGGGAAACACGAAGCGCTTGAGATCGGCGAGGATGGCGTCGCCGATGACGTCGTCGGTCGATTGCGGATCCTCGATCAGCGCGCGAATATAGTCCTTGGCTGCAAGCGCGACCGAGATCAACTCCTGCGTCGGCTTGATCTCGCCCTTGCGGACGCGGTCGAACGCGGTTTCGAATTCATGGGTAAAGGATGCGACCTTGTCGAAGCCGAACATGGCGCCTGAGCCCTTGATCGTGTGCAGGGCGCGGAAGGCGGAATCGACCAGCTCGCGGTCGTCGGGACGCTGGCCGAGATCAAGCAGGGCCCCTTCCAAGACCTCGAACAGCTCGCTGGCTTCCTGACGAAAGACCTCGGTCGGGTCCATCGTACTCATGCACGCACCAGCTTGGCGACAACCGAGAGCAATTGCTCGGGCTTGAAGGGCTTGGTGATCCAACCGGTTGCGCCAGCGCTCTTGGCTTCCTGCTTGACGGTCTCGTTGGACTCGGTGGTCAGGAACACGATGGGCATGCCGACCACGCTCGGCAGCTTGCGCAGCGCCCGGATCAGCTCCAGCCCGTTCATGACAGGCATATTAAGGTCGGTGATCACGAGGTCGAGCTTGCCAGCCTGCGCCTTGGCGAGCCCTTGTGCGCCGTCCCCGGCCTCGATCACGTTGTGACCGGCCGAGCTCGAGCACGACCTTGATCATCTGCCGGATGCTGGGGGAGTCGTCGACCGTGAGAATCGTGGCCATCAGATGCCATCTTTCTTTTGCGGGAAATGCTGATCGATCATCGCATCGCTGGCGAAGCCAGCGCGGCGAAGGGTGTTGCGCAGAGACTGGGAGAATGAGGTGAGCACCACCGGGCGCCCCTGGGCCTCACCTGTCTTGGCGGTCGACAGCAGAAGCTGGATCGACGTCACGTCGGCCTTGTCGACGCGCGAACAGTCAATCTCGAGCCGGTCCTGCCGGCCGAAAGCTTCCCGGATCAGGTCGTAGACGCTGCGGATTGCGGCGATGCTGCAATCCGCCGGCAGCCGCAGGGACCACTTCGGCTCAGTCACATCTGACGACATTCGTCCCCCAAATTCCCTCGGGATTCGCTGCACGCATGGCGCGAATCCCGCACGATGACTATTCGCAACGGAGAGTATGCAAACCCCTAATGGGCATCCCCGTACAACTACGGGTCACATACCGAATAACTTCGCGTTTGCATGCAGGCGTGCATGGCCCGCTCAATTCTCATGCGTTGCGCGCAGTGTTCGGGCAGTTCGGGGTAGCTGGACGTTTGCTCCGCGTTAAACCGCAAAGGCTACTGGTTGAGGTCATGCTTCGCCGTCCGAACGAGCCCAGCCGCCGATGCTGACCCAAGCGCTTCTGGTTGACGACAGCCGCTCTGTCCTGAAATTCCTGCAACGGCACATCGAGGCCGAGGGACAGGTCGAGGCTACGACGTTCCTCGATCCCGTCGAGGCGATCGCTTGCGCGCGCGAGCGTGTCTTCGACATCGTACTTGTCGACTACGAGATGCCCCATATGGACGGCATCAGCTTCATCCGCGCCTTCCGCACCCTGCCCGGCTGCGCCGACGTCCCGATCGCGATGATCACGTCGCGACAGACCGATGACGTCAAGATGGAAGCGCTGCAGGCTGGTGCAACCGATTTCTTACCGAAACAACCACAAAGCCTCGAGATGAAAGTCCGCTTGCGTAATTTGGTGCGGCTAGGTGCAGCCGTGCGCAAGCAAAACGACCGGGCTGCCGACCTGGCGAGCGCAGTTGCCGCCGCGACCCAGAAACTCGGCGAGCGCGAGGAGGAAATCATCCTGCGGCTCGCGCTTGCCGTCGAGTACCGCGACAACGACACCGGCGAGCACACGCTGCGGGTCGCCCGCTACAGCCGTATCATTGCCGAGCAGCTCGGCCTGCCGGCCCGGCTCTGCCGTGACATCTATCTCGCCGCCCCCTGCACGACGTCGGCAAGGTCGCGATCCCCGACAACATCCTGCTCAAGCCGGGCAAGCTGACCGACGAGGAGATGGCGGTGATCCGCACCCATGCCGCGATCGGCGAGAAAATCCTGGCGGACTCCGGTTGCGAGCTGATCCAGCTCGGTGCGCAGATTGCGGCAGGCCATCACGAGCGCTGGGATGGCGCAGGCTATCCGAACGGCCTCAAGGCAGACGAAATCCCGGTCGCAGCGCGCGTGGTCGCCGTCGCCGATGTCTTCGACGCCCTGACCACGCGGCGGCCATATAAAGAGCCGATGCCGCTGGACATGGCGCGCAACTATCTGGTCGAGAACCAGGGCAGACAATTCGACCCGACCTGTGTCGAGGCGTTTCTGTCACGCTGGGACGAGGTGGTGGAAATCGCCGCCGGACAGCAGGCGACGCCCTATCACAAGACAGAAGCTGCTCTGGCTCCTGCTATAGAGAGTGGGGCTGAGAGCCGTCCGGCCGCGGACCGCTCGCCTGAGCCGGCCCCAGCCACCTGATATGGCCCATCCGCGCAACGGCTTGCCGTGGCTCTGTTTTCTCCGGTCGTCGGTTTGAACCTGTTCCTGATAGAGTACACCAATATCTAAGAGTGATTCTGGTCACACTTGCCTGGGCGATGCGCTGCTAAGCATCGAACCAGGACGGAGACCGGCAGAGCATCGGTCGAATTGGATGAGAACTCCCATGAAAAGCCTGATCGGCACCGTTGTCGGCGCGTTCTGTCTTGCCGCCCCCGCCCTGGCGGAGACCCCGGCCGCGATCGTCGAGGACGTCCAGGGCAAGGTCGACGGCATCGCGTTCATGGATTACGTGGCGCCGGGCAAGATCATCAAGCTCGGACCCAAGGCCAGCATCACGCTCAGCTATCTCAAATCCTGCCAGCGCGAGACCATCAGCGAAGGCGTCGTCCTGGTCGGCACGGAGCAGAGCACGGTGCAACTCGGCGAAGTCAAACGGGAAAAGGTGCCCTGCGATACCAACGCAGCAAAACTGTCGGAGCGCGAGGCGAACCAGAGCGCCGCGACGACGTTCCGCACGATGCGATCGGACGCCAAGGGCGCGCCGGCCAGGCTGCCCACGCTGTACGGCGTCGCACCGCTGGTGCAAGCCAGAAGCGGCAGCACGCTGGTGATCGAGCGCACCGACGGCAAGGAGCCGACGATCAGCATCCCGCTCAGGAATGACGTCATGACCGGCGGCAAGTTCTACGACTTTGCCAAGGCCGGGAAGGCACTGACCCCCGGCGGCAGCTATCTCGCCATTCTCGGCGCCAAGCGCTACGCCTTCCAGGTCGACGCCAGCGCCACGTCATCGCCGACGCCGATCGTCGGCCGGCTGCTCCGACTCGAATAGGCGGCCAGCGACGGGGCGATGCGGCGGATCGGCAGGCGGGACATCGTTGCAGCGATCCTGATTGCGCTCCTGGCGGGCGCCGTCTTCACGTCTCCGCCGCTGCAGGTGCTGCAAGGCCTCTCGCTCGACATCCTCACGGCGCTGCGCGGCAAGCTTGTCGGCGACCGCCGCGATCCCGCGACGTCGCCGGTCGTCGTCGTCGCGATCGACGGGGAGACCTACGACACCCTGCCCTTCAAGGGATCGCCGACCCAGACCTGGACGCGCGAGATCGGCCGGGTGCTCACCAGCATCGCCGACGGCGGCGCCAAGGTGATCGGCTTCGACGTCATCTTTCCAAGCTCGATCGAGCAATCGGAAATTCCTTTCGGAGACGCGCCGTTCGGTAGCCGCTTGAAGGGATTTGACCGGGACTATCTGATCGCGCTGCGTCAGATCTCCGACAGCGGCAAGCTCGTGCTCGGCGAAATCCTCAGCAACGACCACCCCGACAGGCCCTACCGCGCGCAGCAACTGGCGGTGCGAACCAACATCCGTGCGCTCAATGTCCATACTGATGCGGACGACGTCATCCGGCGGATGCCGCTCGGTTTCTCCATCGACGGCAAGCCGGTGCCCGCCATGGCCGTCGAGCTCGCCGCACGCGCGCTCGACGCAACGCCCGAGATCGCGTCGTCCGGTGCGGCCAAGCTGTCTGGATATGCGATCCCGAGCGCGGTGCCGAATACGCTGACGCTCAACTTTCGAGCGCTTGGCCGCGACGTTCCGACCTTTTCTTTCGCTGACCTGCGAGCCTGCGTCGAAAAAGGCGACCGTGAGTTCTTCCGCCGCACCTTCGCCGGCAAGGTGGTGCTGCTCGGCAGCGTGCTGAATTTCGAAGATCGCAAGCTCACGTCGATGCGCCTTGCAGGCGGTTACGACGGAACACCAGCCGCACGATGCGTCTTGCCCGCCCCGGCAAGCGCCGCGCCAAAGGCCCGCAGCGACATCGCAGGCGTCTTCGTGCACGCCACCGCCGTGCGAAATCTGATCGAGCGCGACGTCGTGACCGAGCTCGGCTTTCCCATGCGGGCCGTTGTCACGATCGTGTTTGCAGCGATCATCGCCGTTGCGGCCTGCATGCTCGCCCCTGGCGGCGCACTGAGCGCCTGGCTCGCCTTCACTGCCGTGTACACCGCCATGGCCGTCGGCGTCTTCGTTCAAGCCCTTGCACTGCCGCTGACTGAGCCCGCACTCGCGAGCCTGGCCGCGCTCGCGATGATGATCGGCTACCGTTTCGTGCTGGCCGATCGCGACGAACGTTTCCTGCGCAGAAGCTTTGCCTTCTATCTCGCTCCGGAAGTGATCGACACCATGGTGGCCTCTGGCAAGATGCCGGCGCTCGGCGGCGAAATGCGCAACGTCACCATGTTCTTTTCCGACCTCAGCGGTTTCTCCTCCATCGCGGAGACGATGACACCGGGCGAGCTGGTGACCCTCATGAACGAATATCTATCGGCCATGACCGATATCATCGAAGGCCATGGCGGCTATGTCGACAAATATATCGGCGATTCCATCGTCGCCATGTTCGGCGCACCCGCTGACGACCCCGCGCACGCGCGTAGCGCCGTCCGCGCGGCGCTGAAGTGCCACGAAAAGCTCGCGGAGCTGAATGCCAACAATCCCGCCTTCGCCGGCCACGGCCTGTCACATCGTATCGGGCTCAACAGCGGCGAGGCCGTGGTCGGCAATATCGGCTCGCGACGCCGATTCAATTACACCGTCATGAGCGATACCGTGAACGTCGCCTCGCGGCTCGAAGGCGCCAACAAATATTACGGCACGGCGATCATGGCTTCGGCGGCGACGGTCGCGCAGACCGGCGACAGCTTCGCATGGCGCGAGCTCGACGCGATCCGGGTCTTGGGGCGCGGCGAAGCGATCAAGGTGTTCGAGCCGCTCGCCGAGACAGGCGCGGAGAGCGCGGAGCAGAAGACGATGGTCACAGCATATGCGGAAGGACTGGCATGCTGGCGCGCGCGGGAGTTCGCGAAGGCGGCCGATGCGTTTGAAGGCGCGGCAATGAACGATCCGGCGTCGCGTCTGTTCGCCAGACGCGCCAAGGCGTATTCCATCAACCCGCCACCGCCGGATTGGACACCGGTCAACACGCTCGAAGGCAAGTAACTTCCCTTTCCTCTCGCGCTAGAACGGCAGCCCCACGTAATTCTCCGCGAGCAGCCGCTGCGCTGTCTCGGACGAGAGCAGATAGTCCAGCTCGGTCTGTTGAAGCCTGTCTTCATACTCGGAGCGGTCGGGGAAGCGGTGCAGCAGCATCGTCATCCACCAGGAGAAACGTTGTGCCTTCCAGATGCGCGCGAGCGCCTTGGCCGAATAGCCCGCAAGACCGGAATCGTCGCCGTCCTGATAATGCGCGAGCATGGCGTGATAGAGATAGTAGATGTCGGACGCCGCGCTGTTGAGCCCGCGCGCCCCGGTTGGCGGCACGATGTGGGCGGCATCGCCGGCGAGGAACAGGCGGCCATAGCTCATCGGCTCGGCGACGAAGCTGCGCAGGGGCGCGATGCTCTTCTCGATCGACGGCCCCGTGACCAGGCGACCGGCGACCTCCTCCGGCAGGCGGCGCCTCAATTCGGCCCAGAACGCATCGTCGCTCCAGTCCTCCACCTTGTCGGTCAGCGGCACCTGGACGTAGTAGCGGCTCAACACCTGCGAACGCAGTGAACACAGTGCAAAACCACGTTCGTGCTTCGCGTAGATCAGTTCCGGGGAAACCGGTTTTGTGCGCGACAACACGCCAAGCCACCCGAACGGATAGACCTTCTCGTATTCGCGCAGCACGTCCTTCGGGATTGACCTGCGGCTGACGCCGTGAAAGCCGTCGGCGCCGACGATGTAGTCGCAATCGACGCGGATGATTTCCCCGTTGGAGCGATAAGTTACATACGGCCGATCCGACGTCAGATCATGCGGCATCACGTCTTCCGCGTTGTGCACGACCTTGCCGCCGAACCGATCCCGCGCCTCGTAGAGATCGCGCGTCAGCTCGGTCTGGCCGTAGACCAGCACCGAGTTGCCGCTGGAATGCCTGTGCAGATCGATGTGGGACAGCACGCCGTCATGGGCGATCTCGAATCCGTTGTGGATCTCGCCTTCGCGGTCCATCCGCTCGCCACATTGCGCCTCGCGCATCAGCTTGGCAAAACCGTGCTCGAGCACGCCGGCGCGGATGCGGGCCAGGACGTGGTCGCGGCTGTATTTCTCCAGCACGACAGTGTCGATGCCCTTCAGGTGCAGGAGCTGCGACAGTAGCAACCCGGACGGTCCACCGCCGATGATGCAGACCTGAACTTTCATTTTTGCGTCCTCCCGTTGAGTACTATTTTGCAGATGCAACCGCGCAAACCGATGGAGGCTTTCACCATTATCTTGTACAATTCGAACATGAGAACCGCAGCCCCTGCCCCGGCGATCCGGGTCTACAATCTATTCGGCGAATCCGGCGACCTGCCCGACGTCGTGCATTGCGAGACGATCGCGTCACGCTCGGTGCTGCACGACTGGACGCTGGCCGTGCACCGCCACGCGCGGCTCCACCAGGTCTTGCTGATCGAGCGCGGCGGCGGCGAGGCAACGCTCGACGGGCGCGTGGTGCCGCTGAGGCCGATGCAAATCGTCAACGTGCCGGTCGGCCACGTCCACGGCTTCCGCTTTGTGCCTGACACCCAGGGCTGGGTGCTGACCATGGCTGCGGAAATCCTGGACGAGGCGCTGCTTGCCTCGGAAGGGTTGCGCGGGGCCCTGTCGCGATCGGCCGTGGTGCGCGGCACGCCGCAGATCCGCACCACCATGAAGCAGATCTTTGCCGAGCATGCCGCGCGCGATTTCGGCCGCGCGCACGTGCTGCGCGCCTTGTCGGCGGCCATGATCGGGCTGGTGGCGCGTGCGCTCACCGGCGAGAGCAGCGGCAATGGCACAGCGGAAAGCGGACTGTTTCGCCGCTTCGAAGCGCTGCTCGAACAGCATCATCTGCGACGCTGGAGCGTTGCCGACTACGCAAGCGCGCTGTCGATCACACCGACTCATCTCAACCGGATCACGCGTACGGCGACCGGCGACACCGCCTCGCACCTGATCCTCAACCGGTTGATCCGCGAGGCGCGCCGCAACCTCGTCTATACCAACCTGCCTGTTTCGACCATCGCCTACACGCTCGGCTTCGAGGACCCCGCCTATTTCAGCCGGGTCTATGCCGCGGCCACGGGACTATCGCCGCGCGCCTTCCGCGCCCAGCTCCACGGCCGCGAATAGAAGCCTCGACCGATCGGCTCAGGCGCCGAACCGGCGGCGATAGTCCTGCGGCGCCGTGGCCAGCACACGCAGAAAACTGCGGCGCATGGTCTCCTCCGACCCGAAACCGCAGCGCTGGAATATCCGCTTCACCGGCAGGCGCGTCTCCGACAGCATCCGTCGGGCGGCTTCCACCCTCAGCCGTTCGATTGCGCGCAACGGCGTCTGTCCAGTGGCTCTGGCATAATGCCGGCTGAAACTGCGCTCGCTCATGCCGGCCTGACTGGCCAGTCTGGACAGCGAAAGATCGCCGGCGAGATGCTTGCCGATCCAGTCGTGCAGCGCGCCAAACTCGTCCTCGGCCGACTGCAAAGACAGCGTCTCGCTGAACTGCGCCTGCCCGCCTGGCCGCTTGAGGAAGACGACGAGATAGCGCGCCACAGCCAGCGCCGTCGTGCGGCCGAGATCCTCCTCCACAAGGGCCAGCGCCAGATCGATACCAGCCGTCACGCCTGCCGACGTCCAGATCGTGCCGTCGCGCACGAAGATCGGATCCGATTCGACGCGCACGGCGGGGAAGCGCCGTGCTAGCTCGGCGCAGTATGACCAATGCGTCACTGCACGCCGGCCGTCGAGCACTCCCGATGCACCGAGCAGAAACGCTCCGGTGCAGACCGACGCCACCCTGCGCGCCTTCTTCACACGCTGGCGCAGCCAAGCCAGCAGCGCCGGATCGGCACAAGCAAGGTCAACGCCCGGGCCGCCCGCGACCACCAGCGTGTCCAGCGTGCCGGCGCTGCGCGGCAGCGCATCGGTGACGATCTCCAGCCCCGATGAAGCCGCCACGCGCGAGCGATCCTTTGCCACGACACGCAGGACGTAAGGCGCGGGTTCACCTGCCTGCACGACCTGCTCGTTGGCGGTCGCGAACACCTGGAGCGGCCCCGTCACATCGAGCAACTGCACCGCCGGATAGGCCAGCACTTCGATGACGCGAGGGGCGTGGGCCCCGGCGGAGCGCACGGCACGCGAGCGGGACGTTGGCGGGAAACGAGGGGACTTTGGCATCTCAGCCACAGCGTGACCCGTTACATTGTCACTGTCCAGCCTCGAATTGAGAGTGAGCCCATGATTTCGCCAGAGACGCACCTGCAAATCGGATCCCTGCTGTTCGACGGTCTCGACCAAATCGATCTGACAGGACCCTTCGAAGTGCTGTCGCGCATTCCGAACGCGACCTATCGCGTCTACGCCAAGACGACCGACCCCGTCCGCGACGTCAAGGGTCTGCGATTGACTCCAGATGCAACGCTCGCAGCAGCGCCCAAGCTCGACGTGCTGCATGTACCGGGCGGCTTTGGTCAGGAGGCCCTGATGGAGAACGAGGAGATTCTCGCCTGGATCACGCAGCAGGCGGCGGGCGCGCGCAGCGTATTCTCGGTCTGCACCGGCGCCTTGCTACTCGGCGCCGCCGGATTACTGAGGGGACGGCGGGCAACGACGCATTGGGCCTCGTTCCATCTGCTGCCATTGCTCGGCGCCATTCCGGTCAACGAGCGCGTCGTCGTGGACGGGACCTGGATCTTCGCAGCCGGCGTCACCGCCGGAATTGACGGCGCGCTACGGCTCGCGGCCGAGCTGCGCGGCGACGACGCCGCGCGCGCGATCCAGCTCTACATGCAGTATGCGCCGGAGCCGCCGTTCGACAGCGGCACGCCGGAGCGCGCGCCCGTCGCGATTCTCGACCAGGCAAGGCGCGCGGTCGCCGACATCACCGCACAGCGCGAGGCCACGGCCCGGCGCATCGCCGCGCGGCTCGGGATCACCAACACCACGGACTGATTTCGCAAGGCCTCACATCCGAGGGAGGAAGCAATGAGCACGAAGACCTTCACCAAAACCGCGCCGCCAGACTGGCTGCTCGCAATGTGGAGAGAAATCGACGACAAGACCTTCGGCAAGGGGTTCGACTGCTTCGCCGAGGATGCAATCTGCAATCTCGGCGTCGCCGACTGGCACGGCCGGGAGACGATCCGAAACAATCTGCGGCAGTTCATCGACCGTGGCTTCACCGCGCTCCACGATGTCATCGAGTATTGGGACAGCCCGCTGCTCAAGATCTTTCGCGGCGAGGTCTCGATGCGTTTCGACGATCCCAACGTCGCGCCTGTGCGGCCGACGATGGTCCATTTCTTCTATATGGACGAAAGGGATCCCACCAAGGTCAGGCACTGGATTGGAGCAGTGGGACCAACCGGATTCTAGCCTGCGGCATCCGCCTGATCGCGACGCCAGGATCGGCGTCATCTTTCGGTGAGGCCGATCGCAGGGCTCAGACGTCGAAGAACACCGTCTCGTCCGCGCCCTGCAAATTGATCGTGAAGGAATACACGACCTTGCCGGCACGTTCGCCGCGGGTCGCGATCAGGGTCTTGCGGCGCACCGCCGGTTCGACGAGGTTGAGCACGGGATCTGCGGCGTTTGCGGCCTCCTCATCCGAGAAATAGAGCCGCGTGTTGAGGCCGATGTTGATGCCGCGCGCGACGATCCAGACGTTGACATGCGGCGCGCATTTGCGGCCGGCCTTATCAACGATCGCGCCGGGCTTGACGGTGTCAAAGGTGACAAGACCGCTGTCGAAATCCGATCCTGCGCGGCCCCAGCCGCGGAAATCCCCATCCAGAGTGCCAGCCGAACGATCGGCCGGATGGTTGTAGCGGCCGCTGGCATTGGCCTGCCAGATTTCGAGCAGCACGTCGCGCAGCGGCGAGCCGGTTCCGTCGAGCACCTTGCCTTCCAGCGTAATGCGCTCGCCTTGGGTGTTCGGCGTCACCAGCACGTTGGAAAAGTTCTTCTCGAAGATGTCGAATCCGGCCATGGCCGGGATCAGGCCGATGTGGACATAGGGGCCGGCGGTCTGCGAAGCGGTTTCCTTGAGATAGTTGAGCGGCTGCGGCATGGATTTCAGTTCCCCGCGGTGCGATTTTCAAAATAGGTGGAGCGCTGTCCGCGCAGTACGATGTCGAAGCGATAGGCGAGCGAGTCGAACGGCGTCGATGCGTTGAGGTCGAGCGGCGCGACGAGACGGTCGAGCGCGTCCTTGTCCGGGATCGTCGTCAGGATCGGGCAGACCGGAATCAGGGGATCGCCCTCAAAATACATCTGCGTGATCAGACGCTGCGCAAAACCCGAGCCGAACACCGAGAAGTGGATATGGGCCGGACGCCAGCTATTGACGAAGTTGCGCCAGGGATAGGGGCCCGGCTTGACCGTGCGGAAATAATAGTAGCCGGTGTCGTCGGTCAGCGCACGGCCACAGCCGCCGAAATTCGGATCGATCGGCGCCAGATAGGTATCCTTCTTGTGCCGGTAACGACCGCCGGCATTGGCCTGCCAGAACTCGACCAGCGTGTTCGGCACGCCGCGGCCGGTCTCATCCAGCACACGGCCATGGACGATGATGCGCTCGCCGACGGGATCGCCGTCCTTGGCGTAGTTGCAGAATCAGGTCGTTGTCGAGCGGGCCGAGATCGTTGTGGCCGAACACCGGACCGGTGATTTCCGAGATCGAGTTCTCCAGCGACAACAGGGACTGGCGCGGCGACCGCAGGACCGAGGATTTGTAACCCGGCGCATGCGCCGGCGGATGGATGGAGCGGTCGCGCTGAAAGAAGCCGCCATCACCGAGCGGCGGCGTCAGGGGCTCTGGGCGGTTGAGGCGGGGATCCTGCAAGGCTGGCGCCTGGGCGTTCATCGGCGTTGTCTCTCCCTTGGAGCCCTGGTCCGGGCGCGCGGCTTATCGAGAGATCATGGGCCGGCCTATTCCACAGATAAATAGATTGATTATAATACATTGCATGAAGAAAATCGATCATTTGGCTCTCGACGGTCACGCGCTGGAGCTGTTCCTGGCCGTGCTGGAGGAAGGCTCGGTCACGGCGGCCGCAACGCGGCTCGGCCTGACGCAATCGGCAGTCAGCCACGGGCTGAACAAGCTGCGGCGGATCTCCGGCGACCCGCTGTTCGCCAAGTCCGGCCGCGGCATCGTCGCAACCGCCCATGCCCAGGCACTGGCCGCGAAAGCGCGCGCGCTGATCGACGAGATGCGGAGCTTTGCCGGCGGCGTCACGTTCGAGCCGGCCGGAGCGCAGCTCTCGCTCACGATCGCCGCCAATGACTTCCAACGCGATCTCTTGCTGCCGCGGTTCTTCGCGCATGTCGCCACACAGGTGAAGAGCCTGAACCTGCGGGTGATCCCCTCGCAGTCGCCCTCGCCGGCGATGCTGCGCGAAGACCGCTGGCGATCTCCTGATCACGCCGCTGCCGCCATCCGGCGCCGACATCGTTCAGAAGCGCCTGCTCAGCGATCACTACGTCTGCTACTTCGATCCCAGGGCGCGTGCGGCACCATCCGGCCGCAGCGCCTATCTCGCGGCGCGCCACGTGACCGTGGTCTATACGGACAATGAGCGGCTCGACTTCGATCGGCGGCTGGCGGCAAACGGCTTTCACCGTGACATCGCAATCTCCGTGCCGAGCTTCTCCGGGGTCCCGTCATTCCTGCGCGGCTCGCAGATGCTTGCGAGCATGCCGAGCCTGCTCGCATCGGGCGTCATGCGCGGCTTCGCGCAAACCCGCATTCCGCTGGCCTCGCGCACCCGCACGCTGGCCGAGCTGCCGATGTTCATGGTCTGGCACCAGCGCTACCAGAAAGATCCGGCGCATCGCTGGATCAGGAACCAGCTCGAGATCATGGCGGCGACAGCCGCGGACGGCTGAGAACCAATGCAGGATTGCAAATGCCGGTTCATTTCGAGCCTATTTGCCGTGCTGTCAGTCCTGCGCTACATTTCCAGCGCTGTGCAAGAGAACGCCAGCCAAAGGCGTTCGGAGAAGTCCTGTGCGGCAAAGCGTCTGTCTTCTGACGGCCTATGACTCCATTCAGCAACCGCTCGCAGCCTTCACCGTCCCGCGCATGCAGGCTCTCGCCGACGCGCACGGTTATCAACGGCGCTCCATTCACGGCGACAGTTGGAAGCGTCCGCGCGGATGGATGAAGATCGAGGTGATCCGGGCGGCTATCGAGGACAATTTCGACTTCGTGCTGTGGATGGACGTCGATGCCGTTGTGCTTCGCAACGACATCGATGTCAGGACGGCGGCGGTGAATGATGCCGATCTGCACCTCGCCTGGCACGGGCCGGAGACCTCCGAGATCATGGCCGCCGATTTCGTCCCGCACTTCAACTCGGGCGTCATGCTGATCCGCGTCAACGACTGGTCGCGTGCGTTTTTCAAGCAGGTTTGGGACACCGGCCAATTGCGGCATCCCTGGTTCGACCAGGCTACCATACTCCACGCCCTTGGATATGACGACTGTCTGGGGCTTGGCCCGGATCGCCCCAATGAACCGAACCGGTCGCGTCTCGCGCGTCTCGACACCGCCTGGAATTCAATCCCTGGCCTGGCCATCGCACCGGATCCGATCGTGCACCACTATGCCGGGATCAGTAATCCGTCGACGCGGCTCAGGTTGGTCGAGGCGGATGCGCTGACGGCGTCCATGCGCGAACGACTCGACACCGATGTTCGTGAGGCCATCGCTCGTCAGTTCGGCCTGTGGCGCGAGGACGCGGCCATGCGCGACTGGGTCACAGGAGAGCGGGACTTCGCGCTGGCCGGACGGTATGAAATCCTCTCGGAGAGGGATCAGGCGCGAGCGCAACTGGCGGCGGTCCTGGGCTCCACCTCCTGGCGGGTGACCGCGCCGCTGCGCTGGACCAGGGAATTGTTTCAGCGCCGGTGACGGCAATGCTCGCCGGTTGCCAGGCGGTGGCCAGCTCCACGCCAAACCCACTGGTTGCGCAGGGTCGGTCACGCTAGAATTGCCCCATGACAGTGACCGACATTGCGAGCCGGACCTACAATCACAGCTGGCGGCTGGATCCCATCGTCCGTAGCCTGCTGGATACCGACTTCTACAAGTTATTGATGTTACAGATGATTCGGGAATCTTACCCGAGTCAGCAGGTGACCTTCTCGGTCATCAACCGCTCGCGCCATGTGCGGCTCGCCGAGATCATCGACGAGGACGAACTGCGCGCCCAGCTCGACCACGCCCGCACCATCCGCTTCGCCAAGAAGGAGCTGATCTGGCTTGCCGGCAACACCTTCTACGGCAAGACCCACATGTTCTCGGCGGACTTCATCCGCTGGCTCGCCGAATTCCGTCTGCCCGAATACGAGTTGCACAAGGTCGAGGGGCAATACGAATTGCATTTCCACGGACCGTGGAGCCACACCACGATGTGGGAAATTCCGGCGCTTGCCATCCTCAACGAATTGCGCTCGCGCGCGGCGATGAAGGGTCGCGGACGCTTCGAGCTCGACGTGCTGTATGCCCGTGCCAAGGCCAAGCTGTGGAGCAAGGTCGAGCGTCTGCGCAAGCTGGAGAATCTGAAACTCTCCGACTTCGGCACGCGCCGCCGCCACGGCTTCCTGTGGCAGCGCTGGTGCGTCGAGGCTGTGAAGGAAGGCCTGGGCCCGTCCTTCATCGGCACCTCGAATGTGCTGCTCGCGATGGACAATGACCTCGAAGCCATCGGCACCAACGCGCATGAGCTGCCGATGGTGGCGGCCGCGCTCGCCAGGGACGACGAGGAATTGCGCTGGGCCCCCTATCGGATTCTCGACCAGTGGCGGCAGACCTATGGCGGCAACCTCCTGATCGCGCTGCCCGATGCATTCGGCACGAAAGCCTTTTTGCGCGATGCGCCGGAATGGGTAGCCGACTGGACCGGCTTCCGTCCCGACAGCGCGCCGCCGATTCAGGCCGGCGAGGAGATCATCGCCTGGTGGGAGAAGAAAGGCCGCAACCCCAGGGACAAGCTGCTCGTGTTCTCCGACGCGATGGACGTCGGCTCAATCGAGGAGACCTATCACCACTTCGCCGGACGCTCGCGCCTCTCGTTCGGCTGGGGCACCAATCTCACCAATGATTTCGTCGGCTGTCCGCCGGACGGCTCGGTCAATCTCGATCCGATCTCGATTGTCTGCAAGGTGACGTCGGTTGACGGCCACCCGGCCGTCAAGCTCTCGGACAATCCGGAAAAGGCAACCGGCCTGCCCTCCGAGATCGAGCGCTATTTGCGCGTCTTCGGCGATGCCGGTCGCGTGCGCAAACCGGTGCTGGTCTAGCGCTGGTCGATGACGCGCCCCGACAGCGTTATTGCACGGGCAGAATCCCGAGACCTGCCAGATGCGCGTCGAGAAACTGGTCGAGCTGCTGGCGCAGCATCTGCGGCGGCACGGCGATCATGCGCTCCTCGAGACCGAGCGAGATGATGCCGTGCACCGCGGAGAAGAGGGTGCGCGACAGCAGCGCGATCTTCACGTCATCCGCATCCGGTAACAGACGTAGCAGAGGCGGATGCATCAGCGCGAAAGCATCCATCACCATCTGAAGGATGTCATCGGGGTAAGGACGATCGTCCTCCATCCGATGCTCGAACAGCGAGCGCAGTAAATTGGCGTGCTCGGAGGAGAATTCGAGATATGTCGCCGCAAGCCCATAGAGCTGGCGGATGGGATCTTTGGTTGGAACTCCCTTGAGCCGCATTGTGAGCGCCTGCACGGTCTCCCGATTGACGGTCAGGATCACCCCGTCGAAGTCGCCGAACTCGTTATAGACACTCCCAACCGAGCAACCGGCAGCTTCCGCGACATCCCGAACCTTCAACGATCTCAAGCTCTTGGTCGCAATGATGCTGCGGGCGATCTCCAGGATCTGGTGCCGTCTCCGAAACTTTTTCGGTCTCGCAGCGATTCTTCTTGAACATTGTTCATTTTCAAGCTACTCATGTGAACAATGTTCAATTTAACCCGGAGACCTGCAAGATGCAAACCCTCGCTTTTGATATCGCCACCACCTTCGTCGACGACGCCGCGGCTCTCGTGACCGGATTTGGCCGAACCATCTGGCGGGCCGCCATGGCACCGGTCGATCGCATTGCAAATGCCTGCGACATTGCCGGCGTGCTCACCGCGCGCCGCGCGACCTTCCGGATGTGGCGGGCGAACCGCGCCCGTACCGGCCACCGCTTCAGTCTGCTCGGCCGCCTCTCGCCCTTTCGCCACCTCGCCCACCTCACCTGAGGCGGGCGCAGCCGGCACGTTTCGGTCGGCTCGAATGCAAGACCTGGTTGCAAGGAAGGACTTACCATTTTCCGACATTCGCAACGAATTTCACGGCATTGGGCGATGCGGTTCAACTTTCCCTCACCGCCCAGCGCGATATCCCGGTAAGCGCGGCCCCTTCCGCCCGAGCATGATGGCCGCGAGCAGAAATTAGCGAACCTAACGAGACCATTAGGAGACCAACAGGATCGGAAGGCTCGAGGGGACAGAACAGGCCGGCGGGCGTCGCCACCCAGCCATCGTTCGTCCCACGCAATTCCGGTCGTGACGTTTCACCGACAGCACTGCAACTTCAGGCCGTTTTTCCAAAACAGGACTCGTCATGATCAGGGAATTGATGTCGTCACGCCGCTTTGCGCCGCTGTTTTGGGCGCAGTTCTTCTCGGCGCTCAATGACAACGTGCTCAAGAACGCACTCGTCATCATCCTGCTTTACAGTGCCGCGACCGGTCACGGCGATGCCCTGGTGACGGTGGCTGGCGCCGTCTTCATCTTCCCCTATTTCATCCTGTCTGGGCTCGGCGGGCAGCTCGCCGACAAATACGTCAAATCCGTCGTCGCACGGCGGCTCAAATTTGCCGAGATATTCGCCGCGGGTTTTGCCGCCGCCGGCTTCTTCCTGCACTCGGTACCGCTGCTGTTCGCAGCGCTGGCGCTGTTCGGCGTCATCGCTGCCCTGTTCGGTCCCGTGAAATACGCCATGCTGCCGGACCAGCTGGAGCTCGGTGAGCTCGCGACCGGTAACGCGCTGGTCGAAGGCGCGACCTTCATGGCCATCCTGCTCGGGACTGTCGCCGGCGGCCAGTTCGTGGCCGGCTCCGCGCATATGGGCTGGGTCGCATCGGCCGTGGTCGTGCTGGCCCTGCTGTCCTGGGCCTTCGCGTCCCGCATTCCGCAGACAACGCCATCCGCCCCCGATCTGCCAGTCAACGCCAATCCCTGGACCTCGACGCTCGGCCTGTTGAAGACGCTGCATGCAGACCACCGGCTGTGGGACGGCACCGTGATCGTCTCCTGGTTCTGGCTGGTCGGCGCCGTCGTACTGTCGCTGCTGCCGGCGCTGGTCAAGGACGTCGTTGGCGGCACCGAGGGCGTGGTGACGCTGTGTCTTGCGGTCTTCGCGATCGGCATTGCCATCGGTTCGCTGTTCGCGGCCAGCCTCAGTCACGTTCGCCCGAACCTCGCGCTGGTGCCGATCGGCGCCATCATCATGGGGTTTGCCGGCCTCGATCTCGCCTGGGCCATCGGTGTGACCGCCAAGGGCCAGAACATCGCTGCGGTCGACTTCGCAACCTCGTTCGCCGGCCTGCGCATGCTGATCGACTTCGTCGCCTTCGCGTTCGGTGGCGGCTTGTTCGTCGTTCCCTCTTTCGCCGCCGTGCAGGCCTGGTCGGAACCGACCGAGCGCGCCCGCATCATCGCCGCCGGCAACGTGCTGCAGGCCGCCTTCATGGTGGTCGGCTCGCTGTTCGTGGCGCTGTTGCAGGCAGCTGGCCTTCACATCGGCTGGATCTTCTTCGGCCTCGGCGTCGCCAGCTTCGGCGCGGTGTGGTTCGTGCTGACGAAGTGGGGCAAGGAAGGCGTGCGCGATTTCGGCGGACTGCTGTTCCGCGCCCTGTTCCGCACCGAGGTTCGCGGCCTCGAGAACCTCCCGCCTCCGGGCACGCGCATGCTGATCGCCCCCAACCATGTCAGCCTGATCGACGGCCCGCTGCTGCACGCCGTACTGCCGATCGATGCCAGCTTCGCGGTGGATACCGGCATCGCCAAGGCCTGGTGGGCCAGGCCGTTCCTGCGCGTGGTCAAGCACTACACCATGGACCCGACCAAGCCGCTGGCTGCGCGCGACCTGATCAAGCTCGTCGCAGCCGGCGAGCCCGTAGTGATCTTCCCGGAAGGACGCATCACCGTCTCCGGCTCGCTGATGAAGGTCTATGACGGCACCGCGATGATCGCCGACAAGGCCGACGCCGTCGTCGTGCCGGTTCGCATCGAAGGCGCGCAGCGCTCGCATCTCAGCTACCTCAACTCCAGCCAGATCAAGCGCTCTTGGTTTCCGCGGGTGACGGTCACGATCCTGCCGCCGGTCAAGCTGCCGGTCGATCCGGCATTGAAGGGCAAGGCGCGCCGCAATGCCGCGGGCGCCGCGCTTCAGGACGTGATGATTGACGCCATGGTGAAGAACGCCATGCTCGATCACACGCTGTTCGAAGCGCTCGGACACGCCTACCGCGACCGCGATACCGGCAAGGTCATCGTCGAGGACGCGCTCGGCACCAAGCTGACCTATCGCAAGCTGATCCTCGGCGCACAGGTCCTGAGCCGCAAGCTCGAAATCGGGACGTCGGCCGGCGAGAATGTCGGCGTGCTGCTGCCGAACTCCGCCGGTGTCGCCGTCGTCTTCATGGCGCTGCAGAACATCGGGCGCGTCCCGGCGATGCTCAATTTCTCGGCCGGCCCGGTCAACGTCCTCGCCGCCATGAAGGCGGCACAGGTCAAGACCGTGCTGACGTCGAAGGCCTTCATCGAGAAGGGCAAGCTCGACAAGCTGATGGCCGCGATCTCCGCGGAAGCCCGCGTCGTCTATCTCGAGGATGTCCGCGCCTCGATCGGCACGGCCGACAAGATCAAGGGCCTGCTCGCCGGCACCACGCCGCGCGTCGTCCGCCAGCCCAACGATCCGGCCGTCGTGCTGTTCACGTCGGGCTCGGAAGGCACGCCCAAGGGTGTGGTGCTGTCCCACCGCAACATCCTCGCCAACGCCGCACAGGCACTGGCGCGGGTCGATGCCAACGCCAATGACAAGGTGTTCAACGTACTGCCGGTGTTCCACTCCTTCGGTCTGACCGGCGGAATGATGATGCCGATGCTCGCGGGCATTCCGATCTACATGTACCCCTCACCGCTGCACTACCGGATCGTGCCCGAGCTGATCTACCAGACCGGCGCAACCATCCTGTTCGGCACCGACACGTTCCTCACCGGCTACGCACGCTCGGCGCATGCCTACGACTTCCGCACCTTGCGCCTGGTAATCGCCGGCGCGGAGGCGGTGAAAGATCGGACACGCCAGGTTTTCATGGAGCGCTACGGCATCCGCATCCTCGAAGGCTATGGCGTCACCGAGACCGCGCCGGTACTGGCGATGAACACGCCGATGGCCAATCGTCCCGGCACCGTCGGCCGCCTCTCGCCGCTGATGGAAAGTAAGCTCGATCCGGTCCCCGGCATCGAGGAGGGTGGACGCCTCTCGGTACGCGGGCCGAACGTGATGCTCGGATATCTGCGGGCCGAAAATCCCGGCGTGCTCGAAGTGCTCCCCGAGGGCTGGCACGACACCGGCGACATCGTCGCAATCGACCCGGCCGGCTTCATCACCATCAAGGGCCGTGCCAAGCGCTTTGCCAAGATTGCGGGCGAAATGGTCTCGCTGTCCGCGGTCGAGAACATCGCGACGACGCTGTGGCCGCAGGCCGCATCGGTCGCCGTATCGATCCCCGACCAGCGCAAGGGCGAGCGCATCGTGCTGCTGACGACGGAGAAGAATGCCGAGCGCAGCGCTATGCAAGGCCAGGCCAAGGCGATCGGCGCATCCGAGCTGACCGTGCCCGCGGCCATCATGGTGGTCGACAAGGTACCGCTGCTCGGCACCGGCAAGACCGACTACGTCACCGCAACCACGATGGCCCGCGAGCAGGCGTCGGCGCCGGAGCGCGAGGTGGCGTAGGTGCGATGTACGCGGCGCTGAATTCGGTCGGCGCGCGATGCCCTGGTGTGGTTCTGCTCCATGGCATCGCGCGCACCTCGGCATCCCTGAAAGGCCTCGAACGGTCGCTCAAGGCGAGCGGCTTCGCCACGCTCAACATCGACTACGCCAGTCGCACCAAGCCGATCGCGGAGCTTGCCGACGATATCCAACCGGCGATCGCCCGCTTCGCCGAACGCGATGCGCCATTGCATTTCGTGGCGCATTCGATGGGTGGTCTGGTGACGCGCGCCTATATCGCGAAATACCGGCCGAGCAAGCTTGCCCGCGTCGTGATGCTCGGCACACCGAATAGCGGCAGCGAGGTCGCCGACTTTCTGGGCGGATCTTGGCTCTATCATTCATTCTATGGACCAGCCGGGCGCGAACTCACCACAGCAAGCCGATTAAACGCCTCTTCCCCGGTGGACTATCCCGTCGGCGTGATCGCAGGAAATCGGTTCATCGATCCCGTCGCCGGCCTCCTTATTCTCCCGAAGCCGAACGACGGCCGCGTCTCCGTCCAAAGCGCGTTGCTTGCCGGCATGACTGACCATATCGTCGTGAAGGTCTCCCACACCGGACTTCCACGTCACCCGGTAGCGATCGAACAGACGATCGCCTTCCTGCGCGATGGACGCTTTCGAGCGGCTTCCGTCACCTGAGCAGGAGATAGTGAACCGGATTGTCGTCGCATTGACCCGCGCCGCACTCCAGCACGGTGGACAGCAGATTTGCGGCAACCAGCAACGCGAAGATTGCGAACACCGCGTTCGATGCCGGCCCGTTCAGAGGCGGATCCCAGTCTCGGCTACCGGTTACATCCTTCAGCACAAACGCAAGCGCGACGTAACACACGATTCCAACCGCCGCGATCAGCGCCCAGGTGTAGAAATGCAGACCCAACAGCGTCGTGCCGTATCCGGGATCACCGGGCGCGAGATGCAGCGCCACTTGCCGGATCGAGATGAAGCCGGTGACGAGACTGGCGATGAGGATCATCGCATAGTGCGACCCGCGCTCACCAATGCGCAGGTTGAATAGAAACCCCATGCCGATCGCGATGAAGCCGGCGCGCTGCAGCAGGCAAAGCGGACAAGGCAACTCGCCGAGCGCGAGCTGATAGTAGAATGCGACGGTCAGGACCAGTGAGATGCCGAGCACCCCAAGCATATTCAAGGTCATGCCGACCGATCTTTGCTCGTTCATGTTTCCAGTGCCCATCTCGACGCTGTCAGAACGAGAACTTCAGGGAATCGGTAGCGTGGTGGAAGAACCATGCGACCGTGACGACGATCGTTACGCTCCAGAGCGCGTAGCTCAGCCCCGCGCGAGAAAGCCAGACGCAGCCGCAGCCTGCGAGCGCCAGCAGAAAAGGCAGAAACATGTACATGAGCGCGGGGTCCTCAAGCGATTCGCTCATCGCGCGAACGGCCCAAGAGATACGTCAGCCCCGCACGCCCCTCAAGAGCCGGCTTCGCCCCGCCGTTCCTGCGCGTAACGTACCAGCGCCGCGAAGCGATAGATGCCGTGGACGAACTTGCCATAGGGCATGGTGATGAACAGCGCGAATACGGCGCCGAGATGCAGCGCCAGCAACGGCCCCATGGCCGCGGTCTCGCGCAGGATCAGAAGCAGCATGCCGGTGAGACCGGTCAGGAACAGCATGGCGATGAAGCCGACATCCATGCCGTAGCGCTGCTGGTCGAGCAGTTCCGGCGCGCGGCGTGACTTTGCGATGAACAGGCCGGTCGGGCCGACGATAAGGCCAATGCCGCCGAGCGTACCCAACACAACGGGCAGGTCCCACCAGGGATAGGGCGCCTCGCGGGCGAGCAGATAGTGATACAGCGTGGCGACGGAGGTCGCGGCGAAGCACAGCAGGAAGCCGTAGAACGTCAGGTGATGATACAGCTTGCGCCGGTCGGTCGGCTTCTCGTCCTCGTTGTAGCAGCCGACGCCCCGGCCGTGGAGATAGCGTAGCTCGCCGGCATCTCGAATCGCCTGAAAGATCGAGCCACCGTCGGCGCGGCCGCCGATCGGGGTGCCGATATCGCGCCAGAACGCCCGCACGCTCATGACCAGCGCGAGGATCGCGTAAAGGAAGGCTGCGCTGAACAAGGCAGCCATCGCGTTATGCGGCATCAGCCTGTAGAACGCACCGGGGCCGGTATGCACGCCAAACAGCACAGCGCGGTCGTTCAAGGCGGCAAAGCCGAGGATGAAGGCCGCCATGCTGAGCGCGGCGATGACGCTGATGACAAGGCCGTTGCGCGCGAATGCGCCTGAGAGCGCCCGCGGCCAGGCATAGGCCGCGTAGGACTCGGCGCGGGCGATGGCCAGCGTCTGCGGGACGTTGACGTTGAATTCGTGCGGCGGCGAGAATTGGCAGTCGACGTAGCAGGCGCCACAGGAATGGCAGAGATTGGCGAGATAATTGAGGTCGCCGTCGGAGAAGGCGCGGCGCATCTCCATGGCCGGAAACACCGCACACAATCCCTCGCAGTAGCGGCAGGAATTGCAGACGGTCATCAGACGGTCGGCTTCGTCCAGAATCCTAGTTCCGTGCATGTTTCGCCGCTTCCCGTCCTGCGATCCGCCCGAACACGCTGCCGATGGTCATGCCCATGCCGGCCGCATAACCCTTGCCGAGCACGTTGCCCGCCATGATCTCGCCGGCTGCGAACATGTTGGCCGACGGCCTGCCGTCAGCCATCAGCATGCGCGATTCCTTGTTCACGCGCGTGCCGAGATAGGTGAAGGTGATGCCGGGCCGCACCGGATAAGCGAGATAGGGCGGCGTCTCGATTCGCCGCGCCCAGTGGGTCTTGGCCGGCGTGACGCCTTCGGTACGGCAGTCATCGAGAATGGTGTGGTCGAAAGTGCCCGGCCGCACGGCGGCGTTGAATTCGGTGATGGTCTTTTCCAGCGCAACCGGGTCGAGCTCGAGCTTGCCGGCGAGTTCGGCAATCGTCTGCCCGGCGATCGGCGGGAACAGCGTCGGCATGAAGCTGGTGACGACGGTGGAATCGAAGATGATGTAGGCGATCTGATCGGGCTGCGCGGCGACCAGCCGGCCCCAGATCGCGTAGCGCTTCGGCCAGATGTCCTCGCCCTCGTCATAGAAGCGCTGGGAGTGCTTGTTGACGACGATACCGAACACGACCGAGTCGTGCCGCGTGATGATGCCGCCGTCGAATTTCGGCGCGCGAGCGTCGATCGCCACCGCATGGCACTGCGTGGGGTCGCCGACCTCCTGCACACCCTTGTCGAGCAACATTTTCAGGATCGAGCCGCGGTTATAGGGCGTGCCGCGGATCAGGAAATTGTCGGCGGCCTCTCCCCAATATTGCTTCAGCCATTCGATGTTCGCCTCGAACCCCCGGCCGCGGCGACCAGCGAGGTCGCACGGATTTCGGTCTCACCCTTGATCGGCCGCTTGAGGCGCGCGGCGAGGAACATGCCGTCTTCGATCACGAGATCCGTGACCTCGGCGTCGTACTCAACGTCAACGCCGAGCTGCTCTGCGGTCAGATAGAGCGCGTTCAGCATCGCGCGGCCACCGCCGAGGAAGAAGGAGTTGGTGCGGCCGAGGCTGAGTGTGCCCCCGAGCGAGGGCTGCCAACGCACGCCCTGCTCCACTATCCAGTTCAGGATGTCCTTGGACTCCCGGATCATGTGGCGGGCGAGCACTTCGTCGGTTTGCCCGCCAGTGACGCGCAGCAGATCCTCCCAAAACTCCTCCTCGGTATAGGGGCCGGTCAGGATTTCGGTCGCGGCGTCGTGGGCGCAGCGCATGTTGCGGGTATGGCGGGTGTTGCCGCCACGATAGAACTTCGGCGCGCCTTCGAGCACGAGAACCGAGGCGCCGCCGCGGCGCGCCGAAATCGCCGCGCACAACGCCGCGTTCCCGCCGCCGATCACCAGCACGTCGTATTTGCCGCTCATGCCGTCTGCCCGCTGCGACGAAGTTAGAGACATTCTGCCCGCCGACAGCCCCGGTCAACCGGACCGCCATTGCGCACGTTTGTATACAAAGATATACAGATCTCGCGCAAGCAGCAATCTGTGCATGGGCAGGATGCACTTGGCAGCCCAAGAGGACGCATGGCCAGACGCCCGGCAAAGGCAGGCGGATCGATCGCACGTGGCGGCGGCGTGGCGCTGGGAGAAGCAGTGTTCCGCTCCCTCTGCGAGGCGCTTCAGGCCGGCAGTTACCGCGCCGGCGACCGCCTGCGCGAGGAAGAGGTCGCGCAGCGGCTGAAGGTCAGCCGCACGCCGGTTCGAGAAGCCTTGGGCCGGCTCGCGGCCCGCGGCTTCGTGGAGCCCGCCGGTGGCCGCGGGGTGATCGTGCGCAACCTCGATATTTCCGAGGTGCTCGAGCTTTACGCCATGCGCGAAATCATGGAGGGCGCCGCTGCGCGCCTCGCCGCCGAACACGCCTCGGCAACGGAGATCGACGCGTTCAGGGATATCGAGCAGACTTTTGTCGAGGCCTCAGAGACCGATGCGGCCGAGATGGCGAGGCTCAACCGCGTCTTCCACGAGGCCATCTGCCGCGCGGCGCGCAACCGCTATCTCGACAACGCCTCTCGCGAATTACAGGATTGGATCGCCCTGCTCGGCCCGACCACCTTCACCGTGACCGGTCGCCCCTCTACCAGCCATGGCGAGCATGAGGCCATCATCGACGCCATCGCCGCGCACGATGGCGACAAGGCCGAACAACTCGCGCGCGCGCATATCCGCGAAGCGCTGCGCTGCCGGCTGAAGCTGCTGCAGAAGCAGTAGACCGCCTATCGCCGCGCCCGCCGCGCAGGAAGCGCATCATCGACCGAGGCTGCGAGGGCAGCGTCGAGCAGGTCGGTCGGCCCGCCCAGCGCACGCGTCAGGCGGATGGCCGCCTTCAGCAGCCGCGATGTCATCGTCTTGATCGTGTCGCGCGTGAAGCGCGGCTTCGGCCCCGAGAGCGACAGCGCACCAACACATTTTCCGCCGGGACCGAACACTGGACAGGCCAGCCCGGCGCAATCCGGATCGCGCTCGCCGAACGACACGGCGATGCCCCCTCGCGGATCTCGTCATAGGCCTCGCCCTTTTCGCCGTCGAAGGCCAGAATGACCCGGCCTGCGGCTCCCCGGTCGAGCGGCAGCAGAGCGCCCGCCTCGACCCGGTCGAGCGTCGAATGCTGGGAATCGACGCGAAAGACACAGAGCCTGCGCCTGGCGTCGTGCCGCACGTGGTACGACGGGCTTTCGGTCCCGTCGGCCACGAGCTGGCGCAGCAGCGGCATGACGCGATCATGCAAATTGTTGCCGCGCTGGTAGATCGCGCCGAGCCGGAACGGCGTCGGGCCGAGATGGTAACGGCCGTCGGCGAACTGAACGAGATAGCCGAACTCCTGGAGCGAGGTCATCAGCCGCAGCAGCGTGCTCTTGTACATCTTGGTTCGACGCGCGAGCTCGGCCAGCGTCATCGGCTCCGGCGCATCCTCGAAGGCCGCGAGGATGGTCAAAGCACGATCGACGGCGGCGACACCGGGCGAAGGCATTCAGTCTCCTACTCTGGGAATCCGGAGGGATCGATCAGTTTGGCGATGATCGGAAAGTACGCGTCGCCCATGCCCTTGTCGATCGTCTCCTCGAAAATCTCGCGCATCAGCGCTGCGCCGCGCAAATTCAGCCCGGCTTGGGCACCCAGCTCCAGTGCGTAGGACAGATCCTTCATTGCATATTCGGTCGAGAAGGCACGCAGCGGAAACTGCTGGGCGACGATCGCCTTCATGCCGTGGTTGCGGAGAGCAAAACTGTCCGCCGAGCCCTTGGACAGCGTCTCCAGCAACAGCTTCGGCTCGACGCCGCTGTGCTTGGCGATCGCGACGGCCTCGGCCAGCGCGTTCACCGTCTCGAACAGCACCATGTTGTTGAGGATTTTCGTCACCTGCCCCGCCCCGGTGCCGCCGCAAAGGGTGACGTCGGTGGCGAAATGCCGGATCAGCGGCTCCACCTTCGAAAATTGCTCAGGCGTGGCGCCGACCATGACGCTGAGCGTGCCGTCCTGCGCTGCCTGACGGGTGCGCGCGATCGGCGCATCGATCCAGAGCGCGCCCTTGTCCGCGAGCTGCTTGGCGAAGGACCGCGTCAGGCCGACGTCGGAGGTGCCGAGATCGATCACGGTCTGGCCGCTCCTGATCGCCGGCAGGATGCCCGAGAATACCGACATCACGTGTTTGGCGCTGGGCAGGCACAGGAAAATTGTTTCGCTGCCGCCGACCAGATCTTCAACCGACTTCGCCGCCGTCGCACCATCGGCCACGATCCGCGCCAAGGGCTCCGCGGCGAGATCGAACGCAAGCATCGCCCGTCCGCTCTTGCGCAAGAGATTGCGGCAGATCGGCTCGCCCATGACGCCGAGACCGATGAACCCGATCACACCAGACATTCCGTATTCTCCTCGAAAAATCTCGCCGCCGGACGGGCGCGCGTGCCCGCCCGGTCGACGCTGTTTACTTCACAAGCGGACAACCGCCTTCGCTCATCGGCCGGAACACATCCTCGCCTGGCTTGGAGCTGACGACCTTGTAGTAGTCATACTTGTATTTGGACTCCTCCGGCTTCTTCACCTGCACCAGGTACATCGTGTGCAGCACGCGCCCGTCGGTACGGATCGTAACGTCCTTGTTGTAGGCGTCATTGACTTTCATCTCGTGCATTTTTGCGGCAACGACGGTTGCATCGGTCGTACCCGCGGCCTTCACGGCGGCGAGATAGTGATGGACGCCGCTATAGACGCCAGCCTGCACCATGCTCGCGACCTTGCCGTTCATCAGTGCCGCATAGCGCTTCGACCAGGCGCGGGTCTGCTCGCTGAGATCCCAATAGAATGAGGTCGTCACCTGCAGGCCTTGCGTGACCTTCAATCCGAGCGAGATCGACATCTGTGATGAAGACGAGGAGACCGGCAAGCTTCTGCCCGCCTTCGACGACACCGAACTCGCCGGCCTGCTTGATCGCGGTCTGCACGTCCGCCCCCGACGTCGCAAGCCCGACCACGTCGGCCTTCGATCCCTGGGCCTGCAACAGGAACGAGGCGAAGTCGGCGGTGCCGAGCGGATGCGCGGCCGAGCCGATCACCTTGCCACCCGCCGCTTCGATGAATTTCGTGGCGTCACGCTGGAGCGCGTGGCCGAACGCGTAGTCGGCTGTCACAAAGTACCAGCTCTTGCCGCCGGCGCGCGTGATCGCGTCGCTGGTGAGCTTTGACAGCGCATAGGTGTCGTAGTTGAAGTGAAAGCTGACTGGCGAGCAGGATTTTCCGGTGAAATCGGACGATCCGGGCCCCGAGATCACGAAGATCTTGTTCTTCTGCTTGGCGACTTCGAGGATGGCGAAGCCGGCGGAAGACGCCGCACCATCCGCGATCATGTCGACGCCTTCATTGTCGAACCATTTTCGCGCGGTGGCGGATGCGATATCCGGCTTGTTCTGGTGGTCGGCCGAGACGATCTCGATCTTCTTGCCGAGCAGTTCGTTGCCGAAATCCTCGGCGGCGAGCTTTGCGGCTGCGACCGAGCCGCGCCCGCCATTGTCGGCGAACACGCCGGACTGGTCGTTGAGCACCCCGATCCTGATCACATTGTCGGCCGCGAATGCGACGCCCGCTTGTGCGGCAACGACGGCCGCCAAAATCCAACGCAACTTCATAACATACGCCTCCCTTTTACGAATTTTGCTTGTCGAGGATGTCTTGCAGCACCGGCGCGATGTAGCGGCGGAACTGGGCCGGGTTCTCACTCATCGGAAAATGGCCGAGCCGCTCCATCACGGTCGCCTTCGCGCCGGGGATGCCGGCCGCGGTCCGCAGCGTATCCTCCGGCGTGCAGGAGAAATCGTATTCGCCGGTCAGGAGATAGAGCGGGCACTGGTCGACATCGATGGCGCTAGTGCGTCCGCGCAGATCGCCATCGACCCGGTAGAAATAGAGGTCGCCCTTGAAGATGCCGGGTCCGCCCTGCTTGTAGCCCCATAGCGTTTCGTTGCGCGCAGCTTCGGGACCATTGAGTGCTATCAGGCCCGACACCAGCGCGGCACAGACTTCGCCGCCATGGACGTCGGGTCGGTTGAGCCAGTTCGTGTCATACCAGGGCTGCTGGAAGTCAGCGGCCTCGAGCCCGATCAGCGCTCGGAATTCGTGGGCGTGTTCGATCGCAAGATTGAGCACGATGCGGCCACCGATCGAGCAGCCCATCACCACCGGCCGATCCAGCTTGAGCGCCTTGCAGAAGGCCCGGATGGCCGCCGTGTAACTCGCGGTGGTGAGCCTGTATTCGCTGCCATACTGGCTATCGGGCGGGTTGGACTTGCCGTGCCAAGGCATGTCGAAGGCGATGACGCGGAAGTTTTTGTGAACTCCTCGTCCGCGAGCAGATGGCGCCACTGCCGGGCGTCGGAACCCGCCGTGTGCAGGCAGACCAGCGGAATGCCGCTGCCATTCTCCTCGAAGTAGATCCGGTTGATCTCGCCGCCGATCTCGACATGCACGTAGCGGCCGAGGATCGGTTCGATGAAGCCGCTCATGAGGCGCCCCCGAAGCCGCTTTGGCGGGGCAAGGCGAGCAAATCCTTGAAGTATTGCAGATGCGCCATGAAGGGATGCAGATCGCCTTCGAGGCTCGCCTGCCCGCGCTTGGTCAACGCCAGAACGTCATGCCAGCCGGCCGGCGGCATTGCCTGCCAATAGGCGGGGAACGCGGCCGGCGTCGCGCGATAGGCGAAACGCCAGGATCGCATCAGGACCGGCGCAGGCGTCATGTCGACTATCTGCCCGGCGCGGATCGCGACATGAAACGGCTGCGTGGTCGGCCCGAGCAGGCAATCGACGTCGAGCCAGCGGCCGCGCGCTGTCAGCGCCGTGTCGCGCGCCAGCAGTTCCGGGATGGCCTTGAAGCCTTCGAAGATCGCCTCTTGTGTGTACGTCACCGGCGGATCGGCGTCTGGGTGGACGCGCTGGTGCTCCATCGTTTCTTCCCTTTGACTTTCTTGTTCTGCTAGACAGAACATTATTCTATTTCTATGCTGGTTCTATACAGACCCTGTGCGTGAACTCAAGTCCCGACCGATGTTGTGGTACGGTGCGACGGCGGTAGGCACGGGCCGATGTTCGAGGGATCGAGCGACGGACGCACCGCGCTTGCCGATCTGAGTGACTTGGCTAGGAAATCAGCCGATCGTCAGACCGGGCACCGAGAGCGCGATCGAGACAATCGCAACCTCACCATCAAGCTTCTTCAGGCGAGCACATCCGCCACGACCGCTTTCAGGACATCCCGCACGTCGGTGGGCTTGAGCCGCACCTGCAAGCCGCGCTGGCCACCGTTGAGAAAGACCCGGTCATGCGCGAGCGCGCTCTGCTCGATCACCGTGCGCACAAGCTTGCGCTGCCCGAACGGGCTGATGCCGCCAACCTTGTAGCCGGTGACGCGCTCGGCTTCGGGCGGCTTCATCATCTGTGCGGACTTCCCGCCGGAGGCAGCGGCGAGCTTCTTCATCGAGACTTCCTGGTCCGACGGAACGACGACGCAGACCGGCTTGCCGTCCACCAGCGCCATCAGCGTCTTCAGAACGCGCGCCGGGTCCTCGCCGAGCGCGGCTGCCGCCTGGAGCCCGATGCTCTCGGCATCAGGGTCGTAGTCGTATGTTTGGACGGAGAACGCAACTCCGGCCGCTTCGAGCGCGCGCGTGGCGGGGGTGACCTTGGACATATGTCACATCTATCACCGTCATTGCGAGGAGCGAAGCGACGAAGCAATCCAGAATCCCACCGAGGAAACAGTCTGGATTGCTTCGCTTCGCTCGCAATGACGACGGAGTGCTACTCCGCCGCGTCCCGCATCTCCGCGCGCTCGGCCCTTGCCGCGCAGAACTTGAATTCCGGGATTTTGCCGAATGGATCGAGCGCCGGGTTCGTGAGCAGGTTCGCCGCCGCCTCCGCGTAGCAGAACGGCATGAACACCATATTCTCCGGCACGTCGCGGTCGGAGCGGACCTTGACCTCCACCGCGCCGCGGCGGGTCTCGAGCCGGATGAAATCGCCGGGCGCGAGCTTCTTCCTGTGCATGTCCTTCGGCGACATGAAGGCGACCGCCTCGGGCTCGATCTGGTCGAGCACCTGGGCACGGCGCGTCATCGAGCCGGTGTGCCAATGCTCCAGCACGCGACCGGTCGACAGCACCATCGGATATTCAGCGTCGGGGATCTCGTCCGGCGGGATGACGTGAGCCGGCACGATCTTGCCGCGGCCGCTGGCGGTCGGGAAGCCCGTGGTGAAGATGATCTCGTTGCCGGGCACGTCGGGACCGTCGACGGGATAGGTGACCGCGCCCTCGCGGACCAGCCGCTCCCAGGTGATGTTCTTCAGCGACGGCATCAGCTCCGCCATCTCGGTGAAGACCTCACCGGGGCCGGCATAATTCCACGGCAGCCCCATGCGCTTGCCGATCTCCTGGATGATCCAGAGATCCTGGCGCGCATCGCCCGGCGGCTTGACGACCTGACGCGCCAGTTGCACGCGGCGATCGGTGTTGGTGAACGAGCCTTCCTTCTCCGCGAAGGCCGAGGCCGGCAAAATGACATCGGCGTGGAACGCTGTCTCGGTGACGAAGAGATCCTGCACAACGAGATGATCGAGCATGGCGAGCGCCTGGCGCGCATGCTGGAGATCGGGGTCGGACATCGCGGGGTTCTCGCCCTCGATATACATGCCCTTGATCTCGCCGGCGTGGATCGCGTTCATGATCTCGACCACGGTCAGGCCCCGAACGGGATCGAGATCCTGGTCCCACATCTTTTCAAACGCCCCGCGCAAATCGTCGCGGCTGACCGGCTGATAGTCCGGCAGGAACATCGGGATCAAGCCGGCGTCGGAGGCGCCTTGCACGTTGTTCTGGCCGCGCAGCGGATGCAGGCCGGTGCCGGGACGGCCGACCTGGCCGGTGATCAGCGCCAGCGCAATGAGGCAGCGCGCATTGTCGGTACCGTGGACATGCTGGCTGATGCCCATGCCCCAGAAGATGATCGACGACTTTGCGCGCGCATAGATCCGCGCGACCTCGCGCAGGGTCTGCGCCGGGATGCCGCAGATCGCCTCCATCTTCTCCGGCGTGAACTCCTTGATCTTCTCCTTGAGGTCCTCGAACCCTTCGGTGTAGCCGGCGATGTACTGATCGTCGGTCAGGCCTTCGGTGATGATCGTGTTGATCATCGCGTTCAGCATGGCGACGTCGGAGCCGGGCTTGAACTGCAGATGCTTGGTTGCGTGCCGCGACAGCGTCTGCCGGCGCGGATCCATCACGAACAGTTTTGCACCGTTCTGCTTGACGGCGTTCTTGATGAAGGTCGCGGCGACGGGATGGTTCACGGTCGGGTTGGCGCCGATCACGATGATGACCTCGGCGTCCATCGCGGCAGCGAACGGCGCCGACACCGCGCCCGAGCTCAGCCCCTCGAACAGCGCCGCCACGGAGGAGGCGTGACACAGCCGGGTGCAGTGGTCGACATTGTTGGAGCCGAAGCCGGTCCGCACCAGCTTCTGGAACAGATAGGCCTCTTCATTGGAGCCCTTGGCCGAACCGAAGCCGGCCAGCGCCTTCACGCCCTTCTCGTCGCGGATCTTGACCAGACCCTTTGCGGCGATGTCCAGCGCTTCTTCCCAGCTCGCTTCGCGGAAATGCGTGAAAGGGTTAGCCGGATCGACCTGGTCGTTGGAATCCTTCTTCGCATTCGGCAGCCGCACCAGCGGCTTGGTCAGCCGATGCGGATGGTGGATGTAGTCGAAGCCGAAGCGGCCCTTGACGCAGAGACGATTGTGATTGGCCGGACCGTCCCGGCCCTCGGCATAGATCACCTTTTCGTCCTTGACCTCGTAGGTGACCTGGCAGCCGACGCCGCAGAACGGGCAGAGCGAGTCGACCTTCCGGTCGGCATAGGTGACACGCGTTTGCTTCTCGTCGAGCATCACGGCCGGCATCAACGCGCCGGTCGGGCAGGCCTGCACGCATTCACCGCAGGCGACGCAGGTGGACTCGCCCATGGGATCGTCGAAGTCGAACACGATCTTCGAGCCGTGGTTGCGATAGGCCATGCCGATGACGTCGTTGACCTGAACCTCGCGGCAGGCGCGCACGCAGAGGCCGCACTGGATGCAGGCATCGAGATTGACGCGCATCGCCGGATGGCTGGCGTCGGTCGCCCAGCGCTCGGCGGCGGGGAAACGGCTCTCAGTGACGCCAGTCGTCTCGGCCCAATGCCAGAATTTCGAGTCGGGATCGTGCGAGGTCTCGCGCGCCGGCTGGTCGGCGACGAGCAGCTCCATCACCATCTTTTGCGCGGACACGGCGCGCGCGCTCTCGGTTTTCACCTTCATGCCGACCGACGGCGTGCGCTTGCACGACGCCGCCAGCACGCGCTCACCCTCGATCTCGACCATGCAGGCGCGGCAATTGCCGTCGGGGCGATAATCGGGCGCGGGCGAATAGCACAGATGCGGAATTTCCCGGCCCTGACGTTTGGCGACCTGCCAGATCGTCTCGCCGGGATTGGCTTCGACCTGCTTGCCGTCGAGTTCGAACGTAACCTTGGTCATTCGGCCGCTTCCTTGAACTCGTCAGGGAAATATTTGATCACGGTGGCCAGCGGATTCGATGCCGCCTGACCGAGCCCGCAGATCGAGGCGTCGCGCATCGCCTGGCTCAATTCTTCCAGAAGCGCGCGGTTCCAGACCGGCTTCTGCATCAGCAGCGCCGCCTTCTGGGTTCCGACGCGGCACGGCGTGCACTGACCGCAACTCTCGTCCTCGAAGAACTTCATCAGGTTCAGCGCCGCCGCGCGCACGCTGTCCTTCTGCGACAGGATCACGATCGCCGCGGAACCGATGAAGCAGCCGTATTTTTCCAGCGTACCGAAATCGAGCGGGATGTCGTCCATCGACGCCGGCAGGATGCCCCCCGACGCGCCGCCCGGAAGATACGCGTAGAACTGATGGCCGTCGGCCATGCCGTCGCAATATTCGTCGATCAGCTCGCGTACCGTGATGCCGGCGGGAGCCAGCTTCATGCCGGGATTTTTCACGCGGCCAGACACGGAGAAGCTGCGCAGTCCGTGGCGCTCATGGCGACCGTGGCTGTTCCACCAGTCGGCACCCTTCTCGACGATGTCGCGCACCCACCACAGCGTCTCGATGTTGTTGATCAGCGTCGGCAGACCGAACAAGCCGGACTGGAACGGATAAGGCGGCTTGTGCCGGGGCAGGCCGCGCTTGCCCTCGATGCTCTCGAGCAGCGAGGATTCCTCGCCGCAGATATAGGCGCCGGCGCCGCGACGCATGTGCAGCGTCGGTCCGCCCGCCGGCAACTTTGCGATCTCGCGTTCGAGGATCGCGCGTGCCGCCGGATATTCGTCGCGGATGTAGATGTAGACGTCGGACGCCTCCACGATATGCGCGCCGATCAGCGTGCCTTCGAGAAAACGGTGCGGGTCGCTGTTGAGGTAGAGGCGGTCCTTGAAGGTGCCCGGCTCGCCCTCGTCGCCGTTGACCGCCATAAGCCGCGGACCGGGTTCGCCAAGCACCGCTCGCCATTTGCGCCCCGTCGGAAAGCCTGCGCCGCCGAGACCGCGCAGGCTGGAATCCTCGAGAAGCTTGAGGATCTCGTCCCGGGTGATCTGCCCCGAGCGCAGCCGCGCAAGTAGCTTGTATCCGCCGTCCTTCACATAGGCGTCGTAGTCGACATAAGCAGGAAGATGCGCGTGGACGTCGCCGCGCCCTGCCGTAGCCAGCACTTCGGCGGCAGTCGCCTGATGCACGAAATGGTGGCCGACTTCCGCGACCGGCGCGGCATCGCACAGTCCGACACAGGGCGCGCGCACCACGCGAATGCCGGGACCGGCGCTGCTCTGCAGATCCTGCAGCAGTTGCTCGCCGCCCAGCATCGCACAGGTGAGGGAATCGCAGACGCGGATCGTCAGGGGCGGGATGCTTGGCTCGCCTTCCTTCACCACATCGAAATGCGCGTAGAAGGTCGCAGTCTCGAACACCTCGGCGAAAGCGAGCTTCATCTCGTCGGCGAGCGCAGCGAGATGCGCGGCCGAGATCTGGTGATACTTGTCCTGGATCAGGTGCAGATATTCGATCAGCAGGTCGCGCCGCCGCGGTTTGTCGCCGAGTAGCTGCGCGATCTCGTGGGCCGCGGTCGGGTCGACCTGCCGCCCCTTGGGCGTGGCCTTGGCGCGTCGGCGCCCTTCGCCCGGATGTTCGAATTCCCTGACCTTGTGAACGTCGTCGTTGCTGCTCATGGAAACGTCGCGTTCTCCTCAAAACCGATGAAGTCCAGCGGAACCGCCCTCATCTTCCGGGGCGCACTTCCAAGCCTGATCATGGGGAACCGCATTGCCTCTGTCCCTCAGATCAACTCTCGATCGACGCGACTCTAGTCTCTGGTATGCCAGATGCAAGAAAATTTAGAACGTCTCTATGGCGATTTAGGGCAGGGAGCCGAACCACCTGCCCTTTCACGCAAAAACAAATGGAACCGATCTCAGGTCTTGTTCATGCAGTCTTCGATGTAGAACCAGCGGTCGTCGCCAGCGAGGCCCTTGGATTTCACGTCGGCGCGGCAGGCTTTCAGCTTCGGCTTGTTGGCCGACCATTTCGCTTTCATGTCCTTCAGCTTCTGCATCGTGAGCTTCATCTTGCCCGGCTTGGCTTCGGTCGTCGCGGCAGGTGCCGCCGGAGTCGTCGCTGTTTGCGCGGAGACAGCATGAAGGCCAGCCACGAGCAGCACGGCAGCAAGACAAATTCGTGTGCGAACCATGAGATCCCCCTCGATCCATTCTTGGTTTATTTTGAAGGACGAACGCCGCGGGACGTCGGTTATTAACATCCCGCGGCACTTGTGGACTTGGGTCAGAATATCTTGAGCGCACTCTCCCCAGTCTTCCAGATGCCCCACAGCAACGGAATGCCGACAAACGCCCAGAACAACGCCGCCTTGGCGTCAAGCCCGCCGAATCCGATGCCGTAGGAGCCGTGCGGCCCCGACGCGGCTGCACTGGCGCTCGCCGCCTGCAGCTTGGCGACATCGGCGTCCTTCATGTGCCACTTCGGATCGACCGGCTTGATCAAGTAGTTGCAGATCAGGCCCGCGATCAGCATCGCGCACAGGATGTACATGGTGGTGTTGTAAAGCTGGTCGCGCGGCACGCCGGCCGCGAGCTGGAACTCGCGGATGTAGTTCACCACGACGGGGCCGATGATGCCCGCGGTGGCCCACGCCGTCAGCAGCCTTCCGTGGATGGCGCCGACGAACTGCGTCCCGAACATATCGGCAAGATAGGCCGGCACGGTCGCGAAGCCGCCGCCATACATCGACAGGATGATGCCAAAGCCGAGCACGAACAGCAGCTTCGAGCCCATCGCCGCAAAGGTCGGCGCCAAGGCGTAGAGCACAATGCCGAGGATGAAGAAGGTGTAGTAGGTGTTCTTGCGCCCGATCTTGTCCGACAGCGAGGCCCAGACGAAGCGGCCGCCGATGTTGAACAGCGAAAGCAATCCGGCGAAGCCTGCGGCAATTCCCGCGATCTGCGCCTTCTGCCCGGCATCGAGCGCGTTGAAGCCCACGTCAGGCAGGCCGATCAGCTTGCCTGCGAAGATCTCTTGCAGCATCGGCGAGGCCATGCCGATCACACCGATTCCCGCCGACACGTTCAGGCAGAGCACCCACCAGATCAGCCAGAACTGCGGCGTCTTGTGCGCGTCGTTGAGATGGACGTTGTTCTTTGAGATCATCGCATTGGCCTTGACCGGCGGTGTCCAGCCCTCGGGCTGCCAGCCGGCCGGCGGAATGCGATAGCGGAACGCGCCGATCATCATGAACACGAAGTAGATGACGCCCATCGCGACGAATGTCTCCCAGACTCCGACGGAGGTCGGGGTCTTGAAGTAGTTCATCAGCAGGTTCGCCAGTGGCGCGCCGATCATGGCGCCGCCACCGAAGCCCATGATGGCCATGCCGGTCGCCATGCCGCGGCGGTCCGGAAACCACTTCACCAGCGTCGACACCGGCGAGATGTAGCCAAGGCCAAGACCGATACCGCCGATCACGCCGGAGCCGAGCCACATCAGCCAGAGTTGATGCGTGTAGATGCCGACCGCGCCGAGAAAGAGTCCGCCGCACCAGCACAGTGCCGAGACGAAGCCAGCCTTGCGCGGTCCGACGCGTTCGAGCCAGCCTCCCCAGATCGCAGCCGAGACCCCGAGCAGCACGAAGAACAGCGTGTACATCCAGCCCATGCTCGCGACTTTCCAATCGCAGCTGGTCGTGAACAGCTCCTGGAATAGCGTCATGTCTGCGCACGCCTTCGGCGCGGTCAGACCGACCGCGCGCGACAGCGGCAGCCAGAACACCGAAAAGCCATAGGCCATGCCGATGCAGAGATGGATACACAACGCCGCCGGCGGCACCAGCCAGCGATTGAAGCCGGCGGTCGCGATGGTCCGTTCGCGATCAAGGAAACCTGCGCCAGCACCCGAAAGTGCTCCAGCGCTCTCAATTGTAGCCATGCATTCCTCCCCTGCAGCCGCCCTTCTGAGCAGCCTGCCACGACTATCCTGGTCCTCAGCCCTTGCAGCGCAGCCGTTGTCCCTGCTGCTCCGCACAGTCACCCGACGCACGCCAGGACACCACGCGCGTTCGAAACGTTAACCCCTCGATCGGGGCTCTATGCCCGATACGACGCGCAGGCTTCATGCGTGGCCCGTTGTTCCGCGTAACGCAGACAAGACTCAAACTCCGCGCCTGCACGGAGAAAGTCAATCTGGGCAGAAGCTGTGTTCGATGTCGATAGACAAAAGGTCGGTATCAGCAAGGTAACGCGTTCACGGACGCAGCGCACCATTGGCTCGCTCTATCGAGTCATTCGCTTTTTCTATCAAGAACACGATGCGCGCGTCGTTGCGCTCGGTGATCTCCACCGTATCGCCCGTCTCCAGGATCAGGTTCGGAATGTCGATCACCGACAAGGGATCCGTGCAGTGCACTTCGAGCTGGTCGCCGGGCTGCAATGGTTTCAGCGCCTTGCGCGTCTTCAAGGCCGGAAGCGGGCACTTGAGCCCGGTGAGATCAAGCGTTGTCCTGGTCATGGGCGCAACATGGCGGGCTGGGTCGACGGCGTCAACGCAGGGGGCTTCAGAGCAGGTCCGCATAGGACAAGAAACCTACACTCTGTCCGGGCTCGACGCGCGTGATGTCCTCGCCGAGCTCGACAAGGCCATCAGTCTCGATCAGCGATGACAACAGCCCGGCCCCTTCGCGCGGGAACTTGACCGCCTCCAGGGCGCCGTCCTCACCACGTCGCAAGGTGGCGCGAACATATTCGCGGCGGCCAATCTTCTTGCCGTAGGCGAAGGCCGCGCGGATCGGGATCGGCAACAGCGGCTCGGGCAGACCACCCGCAAGCGCCAGCACGGTCGGTCGCACCACGTGGACGAAGGTCACAAAGCTGGCGACGGGATTGCCGGGCAGGCCGATCAGCGGCGTGCCGTCGATGATGCCCATCGCCACCGGGCGGCCGGGCTTGATCGCCATCCGCCACAGCACCAGCGATCCGATGCTCTCCACCGCCGCCTTGACGTGGTCCTCCTCGCCGGTCGAGACGCCGCCGGAGGTGAGGATCAGGTCATGACTGCCGGCAACCTGCTTCAAGCCGTCCGCAAGCGAGGCCCGCTCGTCACGCAAAATGCCGAGATCGCTCACCTCGCAGCCGAGCCGGCGCAGCATCGCCATCAGCATGAAGCGGTTGGAATCGTAGAGCTGGGACGGCGCGCGCGGCTCGCCGGGCGACGCCAGTTCGTCGCCGGTCGAGAACACCGCAACGCGGGTGCGCCTGACGACGTCGAGCCTGGTCAGGCCGAACGCCGCCGTGAGCGCAACATGCTGCGGCAGCAAGCGCTGGCCCGCGCGCAGCGCCACGTGACCTTCCGGAATGTCCTCGCCGGCAGGACGGACATTGGCACCCCGCTTCAGCCCCGCCGGCAGGACGATGTTGCCGGCGTCGTCGATGCGGACATCCTCCTGCATGAAGACGGTTTCGGCTTCCGGGGGCATCGGCGCGCCCGTGAAGATGCGCGCGGTGTGACCGGCCTTGATCGGCGCTTGCGCAGAGCCGCCGGCCTGGATGCGACCGTCGAGCGGGAGCGCCCGCTCCTCCTGTTGCGGAAGGTCCGCGTCGCGCACGGCATAGCCGTCGACAGCGGAGTTGGTGAAGGGCGGCAGCGGCAGCGGCGCCGCGATATCGCGCGCCAGCACGCGTCCGTCGGCATCGACCAGCGCCACGGTCTCGATATCGGCGATCGCATTGACGCGCGCCGTGATGAGGCCAACGGCCTCGTCGACCGACATCATCGGTCCGCCGAAGGCAAAGCAATCGTCCGACAGTTGCGCCATGGTGCCTCGTCAGCGCGTTGCGGCGCTTTTCGCGACCGCTTCCTCGGCCGGCATGGCCGCGCGCAGCAGCAATGCCGCAGCAGCCTCGATGTCATCGAGATGGACCGTCGGCAGCCGCGTTTCAATGGCGGTGTCGGTCGCGATTCCGACAATCCCGGGATCGTCGGGAAACAGCAGCGGCTTGTCGTTGCCAGCGCGATGCACCTCGATCTTGCGATGCGGCTCGCGCTTGAAACCTTCGACCACGACGAGATCGACGGCGGACAGCTTGCTCAGGAGTTCCGGCAGCCGCGGCTCCGCAGCTCCGCGCAATTCGTGCATCAGCGCCCAGCGGTTTGACGAAGCGACCAGCACCTCGGCAGCTCCCGCCTCGCGATGGCGCCAGGAATCCTTGCCGGGCACGTCGACGTCGAACTGGTGATGCGCATGCTTGATGACGGAGACGCGCAAGCCCTGCGCCTTGAAATGCGGGATCAGCCGCGTCAACAACGTGGTCTTGCCCGCACCGCTCCAGCCCGCAAGGCCGATGACTTTCATGACCGTTCGTTCTCCGCCAACGGCTCGCCGGCCGATGGAACCGCTACCCCCGTCATTCCGAGCGCAGCGAAGCAATCCAGACAGCCAGCGCAGATATAATTCTGGATTGCTTCGCGGCGCTCGCAATGACGAACCGAGGCGTTTCACTCATTCCCGCCATGCTTATATCGGCTTGAACCGAATGTCATGCTAACGTCGCGGCCATGATGAAGATCGACAAAGCCCCGGTGCCCCTGATCCTCCCGAATCCTGGCGACCCGCGCTTGACCCAGAGCGTGACCGGGACCGATCAGTCCGGCGCCAGGGTCGAGATCAAGGTGCCGATGGAGCGCCCGCTGACGCTTTACCTGAACGCCCAGGAGATCGTCACCATGATGACGATCGGCGACTATCCCGAATATCTAGCGCTCGGCTATCTGCTGAACCAGAATATGCTGAAATATAACGACGCGGTCACCGAGGTCGAATACGACGACGATCTCCAGGTGGTCGTGGTGCGCACCGAGCACCACACCAATTTCGAAGCCAAGCTGAAGAAGCGCACGCAGACCTCGGGCTGCGCTCAGGGCACCGCGTTCGGCGACCTGTTAGAGGCGGTCGAGAGCGTCGCGTTGCCGAAGGCCGAGCTGCGCACCTCCTGGCTCTACCAGATGACACAGACCATCAACACCATGCCGTCGCTCTATCTGGAGGCCGGCGCGATCCATGGCTGCGTACTGTGCAAGGAGGGCGAGCCGCTCTGCTACACCGAGGATGTCGGCCGCCACAACGCCGTCGACAAGATCGCGGGCTGGATGTACCGCCACGGCGTCGATCCGTCCGACAAAATTCTCTACACGACAGGGCGACTCACCTCAGAGATGGTGATCAAGACGGTACGCATGGGCATTCCGATCCTGGTGTCGCGCTCCGGCTTCACCGCCTGGGGCGTCGATCTGGCGCGGCAGGTCGGCCTGACATTGGTCGGTCGCGCGCGCGGCAAGCGCTTCATCGCGCTCGCGGGCGAAGAACGCATCGTCTACGACCAGAACCTCGCTTATGTCGAGGAGGAGTCGGCGAAACACAAGCGCAAGGGTGAAGGTGGTGACGACTAGCATTCCGGCAACGAGCATGCCGTCAACTCTTGGCGTGCTGCTCGCCGGCGGCCTCGCGCGCCGCATGGGCGGCGGCGACAAGCCAATGCGCACCATTGGCGGCCGCACCATTCTGGAGCGCGTGATCGCGCGCCTTTCGCCCCAGTGCAGCGGAATGATCCTCAACGCCAACGGTGATCCCGCGCGCTTCGCCGCGTTCGGCTTGCAAGTCATCGCCGACGACGTTCCCGGCTTTCCCGGCCCGCTCGCCGGCATCCTCGCCGCGCTCGACTGGACCGCGGCAAACCGGCCGGAGATCGAATGGGTGCTCAGTGCGGCCGGCGACTGCCCTTTCCTGCCGCGCGATCTCGTTGCGCGCCTGCATGAAGCACGGGAACGAGAGAACGCGCAGCTTGCGGTCGCCGCATCCGGCGACCAGACGCATCCGGTGATCGGGCTGTGGCGCGTCGCCTTGCGCAATGAGCTGCGCCACGCGCTGGTGGTCGAGGACATCCGCAAGATCGACCGCTGGACTGCACGCTACCCGCTCGCGACCGTGACATGGCCGACCGAGCCGCTCGATCCGTTCTTCAATGCCAACACGGTCGAGGATATCGCCGAGGCTGAAAGGCTAGCGGCGCTGGATGCCGCTTCTCAATGAAGCTGCGCTCTTGGAAATTCGCCTAAGAGCTGCGCCCAAATAATCGCGAAGGCGATGAGGCCACAGAGGCCGAAGACGATGGTGAATCGCGGCAGCCGCCCGATCGAGACGAGTAGCCACGCCGGCAGGAAAAATAACGCGAAGATCATTCCGAGCGGGAAAACCGCGAGCCATTGAAACCCGCTGCCGTCGCCCTGTGGGACATGAGCGATGAAATAGAAAGTGTAGAGCCAGAACAACGTGCCGGTGGCCGCCACGAAGGCGGCGATTCTTCGAAAATTCATGGAATTCAAAGTGGGCGTGGGGCTTCTCATGCTCCTTTGTCGCAATGGCCACTGCGTCAGTTCATTGACTGACCGCTGGTTTGAACCGGGTCAGGGGTCGGCGGCGACCATAGGGAACGGGACACCGCACCCCCGCGCGGCGGGCGCTCGCCGAAGCACGTGAACGCAGCCGAGAGACAGCCGCTCCGTCCGCAAGCGGCTAGGCCGGACGAAATCCGGCATGTTCCAGTGCCGTACGGGCCTCCTCCGAACGCAGCGCATCGAGGAAAGATTGCACCGCCGGCCGCTGCTTGCGTGCCGTCACAAGCGCGAAATCATAATGCTCTTCCGCGAACGGAATGAAACAGAGGCCGACCGCATCGGCGACCGGCGCAATGGTCATGCCCCAGTCGGCGCGGTGTTGCGCGACGGCCGCGGCCACCGCGTTGTGCGAACGCGGCTGGTTCCAGTAGCCCTCCGGGCGCGCACCGCCGAGCAGCCGGTCGATCAGGATGCGCGTGCCGGCGCCTTGGTTGCGGTTGACCATGATGCAGGCGGGATCCGCGAGCGCGCCGGCGACCGCTTCCTTCGCGCCAAGCCCCTCAAAACGCATGTCGCCTTTGCGGAAGACGATGCCCTGCATCCGCCGCCAGCCCGGGACGAGCTCGATACCGTCGACGAGGTAAGGCGTGTTGTAGGTCTCGCTCTTGTCGTCGAACAGATGGATCGGCGCGAGGTCGCATTCGCCGCGCTTGGCCGCCGCAAGTCCGCCGAGGCTGCCGACCGCGATCGAACGCACGGAGAGGCCCGCACGCGCGAGCTGTGCAGTCACCAGATCAAGGCCAGTGCAGTGGCTGCCGACGATGACGAGATCGGGGACCCGCACATGCGGCGTGAACAGCGTCACCTCGGCTGCGGTCCCAGCCGGCATCTGGTCGGCCAGCGCATCGATGCGCAGAAAGCCGTCGGCCTGCGCAAAGGACGTGATCGCGCCGGACCCTTTGCCGGTGGGATAGGCGATCAGGCCGTCCTTGCCCTCAACCAGCGAGACCATGACGAACTCGGTGCGGCCTAGCTCGGAAGAAATGCGCACCGGCACTGTCACGTTCACCCTGGCATCGGAGCGCGGCGGCAGTCCGGCCATCCTGCGCAGCACCGGCACGATCATGTCGTGGAAGGTGAACATCGCCGAGGTCGGAAAGCCCGGCAGGATCACCACCGGCTTGCCGTTGCACACGGCAAGGCATAGCGGCTTGCCCGGCTTGAGCGCAACGCCATGCGCGATGATGCCGGGTTGGCCGAGCCGGCCGATGATGCGATGGGACAGGTCGCCGGCGCCTTTCGAGGTGCCGCCCGACAGCACCAGCATGTCGGCGTCCGACAATGCACGCCGCATGGCGGCTTCGAGCTTTGCTTCATCGTCGGGAATGGCGCCGAGGAAGATCGCGTCGCCGCCGTTCTCGTCGATGGCCGCTGCGACGATCGCACCGTTGGTGTCGTAGATGGCGGCAGGCGCGAGCGCCTGACCCGGCTGAACCAATTCGTCGCCGGTGGAGATCACCGCAACCCGCGGCTTGCGCGCAACAATCACCTCGGCAATACCGCAGGCCGCCAGCATGCCGATCTCGCGCGAGCCGATGATCGTGCCGGCGCGGAGCAGCGCCTCGCCGCGCGCGATGTCGGAGCCTGCATAGGAGACGAACTGCCCGGGAGACGGGGCGCGACGGACGTCGATCGCATCCGGGCCGGCCGGCTGGGTGTGCTCGACCATGACCACGACATCCGCGCCGCGCGGCAAGGGCCGCCGGTGGCGATCGGCGTCGCGGTTCCTGCCGCGACTTGCAACGTTGGGGCGACGCCGCAGTGGATGGTCTCACCGTTCACTGCGAGACGCACCGGCGTGCCTTCGCCAGCCGCCGCAAGGTCGGCCGAGCGGACGGCAAAACCATCGACATTGGAACGGTCGAACGGGGGACGTCGAGCGGCGCTGTGATGTCTTCGGCGAGCGCCGCGCCGAGTGCATCAGCCAGCTTGCGCGCTTCGCGGGGGATCGCGCGCGGGAACAGCGCAGTTTCAAAACGCGCCAGCGCCTCCTCGCGCGAGAGGATCTTGAGGAACTGCTCCTGCTCCAGCCTGCTGCTGTCTGGCGTTTGCGGGATCATCGTCATGCCGGAACCCATATCATTCCGGCATGAGATAAGCATCGACCGGCGCGCCCGCCGCAAACCCCTCGTGGCTGGCGGGAATGAGCAGCCATGCATCCGCACGGGCGATCGCCTGAAGCGACCATTCGCCGACCGCAAGCGGCAGCCATGCCTGATGTTCCCTGACCAGCAGAGCGATTTCGGCGATGCCGACACTGGATGCGATTTTTCGCGCGAGCGGCAGGATCATTTGCCGGCGCGGGCGCCGTGCCGACAGACGATCGACGAGGGGAAGCACGAGCACAAACCAGGCCGCGAGCGCATGATCCGGCGAGCCGGGCAAGGCGATGACGGGAACTCTTCCGACCCGCGCCACAGCGGCGGTGCGTCCTGGCAGGAGCGCAAGGCCGTGGGCGAGCACAGCGCCGTGCTGAGCCAGCGCGGCGACAGCATGGTCCCGGCGGCCGACGCCGCTGCCGCCGATCGTCACGACGAGATCGCAGGCGGAATCGCCGAACGCCTCTGCGATCGATGCCACGTCGCGCGCGGCGGCTTCGCGCATCTGCACTTCCAGCCCTGCAGCGCGCGCGGTCTCCGCGATCAGATGCATGGTCGCCGTCGCCCCCGGCACGTTGATGATGCGCAGCCGGGGACGCCGCACGCCGAGCTTTTCGACACTAGCCACACGGGCCAGCAGCAGAGCTGCCGGACCGACCGGATGCCCCTCTGCCGCAGCAGACGCCCGTTCTCCGATATCGCTGCGGGCGCGCTTGACGCCCTGCCCCGGCCCGCCCTCCGCCAGCACCTGCATCAGCGGCCCCGATGCATCCACTGCGTCGGCATCTAGGACACAATCACATCCGGCCGGCATGGCGTCGCCAGCCTCGACCCATGCCGGAGGCTCCGTCAGCGCCACCGGCGAATAGGCAGAGGCGCCGACGAGATCGGTGGCGCGCAATGCCCAGCCGTCGGCGGCAGCAATGTCACGAGGCGGACAGGCCTCCATCAGTGGCGCGCCCGCAGCAATGCAGCCGGCAGCCTCGGCCAGCGAGAGCTCCACCGGTGCGACCGGTTCAACGTCTCGCAGCAACGCGGCGAGTGCGGCGTCGAGCGGCGCGAGCGAGGGGGCAGACGCTGGGTCATGCGCCAAGATGGATCATGCATCGCGCGGTTTGGCAACCGCGGGGGACGCCGGTTTCAACCGCCCGACTTGCCCGCATTGGGGAAGAACAATTGCTGTCCGTCGACCTTGTATCCGGCGATCGCCATCTGTCCCTCCGGCGAGGTCAGCCAGTCGACGAAAATCTGCCCCAGCTCCTTCTTCACGTTCGCAAATTTTTCCGGGTTCACCAGCATCACGCCGTATTGGTTGAGCAGCCGCTTGTCGCCTTCGACGACAATGTCGAGATCGCCGCGCTCCCTGAAGGTGATCCAGCTGCCGCGGTCGGACAGCACATAGGCGTTCGCCTTGCGCGCCGCCTCGAGCGCGGCGGGCATGCCCTCCTTGGCGTCGCGATACCAGGCGCCCTTGGCGGCGGCGATGTCGATGCCGGCGACGATCCAGAGCGCGAGCTCCGCAGCATGGGTGCCCGAGCGATCGCCGCGCGTCACGAACGGCGCATCCTTGGCCTCGATCGTCTTCAGCGCGGTCGCGATGTCCTTGCCCTTGACGCCGACAGGATCGCTCTTTGGTCCGATCAGCACATAGTCGTTGTACATCACGTCGAGACGTTTCACGCCGAAACCCTCGGCGACGAATTTCTCCTCCTGCGGCCGCGCGTGCGTCAGCACGACATCGGCTTCACCCTTGCGCGCCCCGTCAAACACCTCGTCGGCGCGCCGCGCGATCACCTTCACATCGATGCCGGTCTTGTCCCGGAAGATCGGCAGGAGATAATCGAGCAAACCGGATTCCTGCGTCGACGTGGTCGATGCCAGGACGATCGCGCGGTCCTGCGCGGACGACGCAACAGCGCCGGCGGCGAGGCCGCAGAGAATCGCCAATGCAACGGTCAGGCGGCGTACAGCCATGATCGGGTTCCCCTGAATCTGATGCGATCATGACGATCGATTGCGCCGCACTCGTGACGCGTTGCCCACCGGCAGCGCGATGGAAGCAACAAGAGATAGAGTGGGAACAGAACCACCACCAATCGCGGGCTTCGCGAGGCGTCGCACGCATCGTGTCGAGTGCCGGACTCGGGAAAGTTCGGCAACGCATCGGCGCTGATGTCGATCGCGATCGCAAGGCTCGCACCATTGGATCGTCGCAGATTGTAAACCCAATGCGAAATCGCAGGTCAGCATGTGTTGCAAAGCAGCGAGATGATCGGGCATGGTCCGCGCGGACTGAAATGAAACTGCAGAATTCCACCTGCGACGAACGTCCAAAAAGAAGCAAGAATTTGCATAGGAATGCAGGATGGAATTCCTGACGACGAGTGAAGCGGCTGACTATCTCCGGTTGGGCGAACGCAAGCTCTACGAACTCGTGACGACCGGTGCGATCCCTTGCACCAAGGTGACCGGCAAGTGGCTGTTTCCAAGGCACGAACTCGACCTCTGGGTGCTGTCGGGCCTGGCGCGTCCGGCCGGCATGCTGGCCGCGGAGCCGCCGCCGGTCGTCGGCGGCAGCCAGGACGAGTTGCTGGACTGGAGCCTGCGCGAGATCCGGCTCGGGGCTGGGATCGATGAGCGAAGGCAGCGCGCGCGGAGCTCGAGCGCCTGCAGCGCAACGAGGTGATGGCCGTCGCGATCCACTTCCACAGCCTCGATGCCGAGGGCAATCTCGCCTCCGACGCCAGTGCGACAGCGCTGCGTGACGCGCCGGACCTGCATGACGCGGTGCTGGTCGCGTTCGTGCGCCGCGAGCAGGGTCTGGTGTTGCCGCCGGGCAATCCGAAACGGCTGCGCGGCCTCGCCGACGTGCTCTCACTCGGCGCACGGATGGCGATGCGGCAGCAGGGCACGGGGGCGCAGATGCTGCTCGACGTGCTCTTGAAGCGCGCCGGCGCCTCGACGCGCGATCTGCGCCGGATCGAGACGCCGGCCCTGACCGGGCCCGATCTCGCCGAGATCGTCCGCGCCGGACAGGCCGATTGCGGCGTCGCCACGCGCGCGGCGGCGCGCTCGGCCGGGCTCGATTTCGTGCCGCTGGTCTGGGAGAATCTGGACCTTGCGATGCGGCAGCGCAGCTATTTCCGCCCGCCGATGCAGGCCTTGATCCGGTTCCTTAGCGAAAGACGGCTGCGGCAGCGCGCCGAGGAGCTGACCGGCTACGATCCCTCGCCCGCGGGGCAGATCCGCTTCGCGGCCTGACATTGACGCCCACCCCTCAATAGTTGCAAAAGAAACCAATTCAGCCGGGCCGTACCCGGGGACAAGCAACTTCGGCCAACGAGCCGGATCAGGGGAGGACAAGCGTGAACCCAACGAGATTTGGACTGCCGGTCGCGGCCGGCTTTGCCGCGACGATCCTGGCGGCATCGCTGCTGCCGGATGCCGCGATGGCGCAGGTTTCCGACGACGTCGTCAAGATCGGCGTGCTCACCGACATGAACGGTCCCGCCTCCGCGCCGACCGGCCAGGGTTCGGTGACGGCGGCGCAGATGGCAATCGACGATTTCGGCGGCACCGTGCTCGGCAAGCCGATCAGCATCGTGGTCGGCGACCACCAGCTCAAGGCCGACATCGGCGCCTCGCTGGCGCGGCGCTGGTACGACGTCGAGCAGGTCGATCTGATCGTCGACGTGCCGGTCTCGGCGGTCGGGCTCGCGGTGCAGAACATCGCCAACGAGAAGAAGCGGCTGTTCATCACCCACTCCACCGGCACCGCGGATTTCCACGGCAAGTTCTGCTCGCCCTACGCCATGCAGTGGGTGTTCGACACCCGCGCGCTTGCGGTCGGGACTGCGGACGCGGTCGTCAAGCGCGGCGGCGACAGCTGGTTCTTCATCACCGACGACTACGCCTTCGGCCACTCGCTCGAACGCGACGCCTCGACCGTCATCACCGCCAATGGCGGCAAGGTGCTGGGCTCGGTGAAGCCGCCGCTGGCGACACCCGACTTGTCCTCCTTCGTCCTGCAGGCGCAGGCCTCCAAGGCCAAGATCATCGGCATTGCCGCCGGTCCCCCCAACAACATGAACGAGATCAAGACCGGCTCGGAGTTCGGCGTGTTCAAGGGCGGCCAGCAGATGGCGGCGCTGCTGGCGCTGATCACCGACATCCACGGCCTCGGATTGCAGGCAGCCCAGGGCCTGTTGCTGACGACGTCGTTCTACTGGGACATGGACGACAAGACCCGCGCCTGGTCGAAGCGCTATTTCGCCAAGCTGAACAAGATGCCGTCGATGTGGCAGGCCGGCGTCTACTCCAGCGTGATGCACTATCTCAACGCCATCAAGGAGGCCGGCACCGACGATCCGCTCAAGGTCGCGGCCAAGATGCGCGAGAAGCCGGTCGAGGATTTCTTCGCCCGCAACGGCAAGCTTCGCGAGGACAATCTGATGGTGCACGATCTCTGGCTGGTACAGGTGAAGACGCCGGAGGAGAGCAAATATCCGTGGGACTATTACAAGATCCTCGCCACCATCTCGGGCGACAAGGCGTTCGGGCCGCCGGACCCGGCCTGCGCGATGGTGAAGAAGTGAGGCCGCGCTCACAGTGGACCCTCTCCCCTTTGCGGGAGAGGGTGGATTTGCGAAGCGAAGCCGGGTGAGGGGTTCTATCCTCACGAGCGGCATTACGCGTGGAAAGAACCCCTCATCCGGCGCTTCGCGCCACCTTCTCCCGCAAGGGGAGAAGGGACGCAGCAAGCCAACTACTTCACCACGCCGATCTCGCGGAAATATTTCAGCACGCCGGGATGGATCAGCTCCGGCCTCGGCGCCGCCGCGACGGTGTTCGACGCGGTGGTCTCGCAGGCCTGAGCGAGCTGCTTGCAGAAGCTGGCCTCGACGCCGTGCAGCGTCTTCGCGAGGCGATAGGCGACGTCGTCGGGCAGATCCTCGCGGGTCAGCACAAAACTCCAAGAGCCGAGCGAGGCGATCGGTTCGGACTGTTTGGGATAGGAGCCGGCCGGAACGAGCAGCGGTTTGAGGAACGCGTGCTTGGCGCGAATGCGCGCGATCTCCTCGGCATCAGGCGCGATGAAGCGCGCGCCTGACGCGCTCGAGGCGACGGCCTTGAAGCCGGGCCAGCCGATGCCGGCGCCCCAGAGGGCTGCGACGCGGCCGTCCTCGACCATCGCGGGGCCATCGCCGGCGCGGTCGAGATAGACAGCCTTGAAGTCCTCATCCTGCTTGAGGCCGAGACCGTCCAGCACATAGCGCGCCAGGATCGGCAGGCCCGAGCCTTTGGCGCCGAACGCGACGGGCTGGCCGACGAGATCGCGAATGGTCCGGTAGGGACTGTCGGCCCGCACCACGAACATGCCGGGGTTGGAATAGATCGCCGTGAGGATCTTCAGCGCTACCTTCGCGCGGCCGATGCCGGCGAAGGCCTCGTAGGCCGGCTCGCCCGCGACCAGCGCGAGATCGAGCTCGCCCTTCTCCAGCAGGGGAATGTTCTCGTTGCTGCCCTTGGTGTTGCGCGGGGCGATGGTCAGCGACGGATCGGCCGCGTTCATCGTCTGCGCGAAGGCGTTGCCATAGAGCGGAAAGCCGCCGCCGGGCGTTGCGGTGCCCAAGCTGAGCGTAACGCTGAGTGTCGTGGCCGAAATGGCGTTGCCTCCGGTTTGAGCAGCAGCGGGGCTCGCAAGGAGTGCCGCGGCGAGAAGGACGATCGAAGCGAATCTCATGATGAGTCCCGGCGGAGCTGCGTCAACACCGACTTGCGGCGATGTAGGCAGCGGCCCGATTTTGTGAAAGCATGCGCCCCAACGACAATAGAACAATGGGAGGCTTCATGTTGCGAATTTTGCGGCGCGCTGTTTTCGGGCTGGTTCTGCTTTCAACGCTTTTCGGCGCCGCGCCTCGCGCCTCCGCCGCCGGCTATCCCGACCGCCCCGTGCACTGGCTGATCGGCTTCGCCGCCGGCGGCCCGGTCGACATCGTGGCGCGGATCATGGCGCAGTGGCTGTCGGACAAACTCGGCCAGCAGTTCATCGTCGAGAACCGCACCGGCTCCGGCGGCAACATCGCCGCGGCCGCGGCGATCAATTCGCCGCCGGACGGCTACACGCTGCTGTTCGTCGCGCCCAACAACGCGATCTCGACCTCGCTCTACAAGAAGCTGCCGTTCGACTTCCTGCGCGACACCGCGCCGGTCGCGAGCATCATGCAGCTCACCAACATGCTGGTCGTCTCCAACGCGGTGCCGGCGAAGACGGTTGCCGAGTTCATCGACTACTGCAAGGCCAATCCCGGCAAGATCTCGTATGCCTCGTCCGGCAACGGCACCTCGGTGCACATGTCGGCCGAGCTGTTCAAGGCGATGACCAAGTGCGACATGGTGCACGTGCCCTATCGCGGCTCGGCGATCGCCTTCCCCGACATCATCTCCAACAAGGTGCAGCTGATCTTCGACAATTTGCCTAGCGCGCTGGAGCAGGCCAAGGGTGGCAATGTGCGCGCGCTCGGCGTCACCTCGCCGAAGCGCTGGCCGATCGTGCCCGACGTGCCCGCGATCGCCGAGACCGTGCCGGGCTTCGAATCGGTCGGCTTCTACGGCATCTCCGCGCCGAAGGGCACGCCGCCCGAGGTGATCGAGGTCCTCAACAAGGCCGTCAACGAGGCGCTGATGGACCCGAAGCTGGTGGCGCGCCTGGCCGAGACCGGCGGCATCCCCAAGCCGATGACGCCGGCCGAGTTCGGCAAGCTGGTCGAGAGCGAGACCGCGAAGTGGAAGAAGGTCGTGGAGTTCGCCGGGGTGTCGGTGGACTGAGACCGTCGCCGCCGCGCGCCTGCAGCTCACCAGCGAGACATCGGAGGGGATCAAACGACCCCCTCCGATCAAAACGCAAAAACAACCCCATGCACAGTAGACGAGACCAATGATTACAAGGAGTTAGCGACAAAGGCGCGCCGCCCCGGCAAAAATCGGTTGACCCGTCGGGCAAAACAGGAGCATAAGGGCATTATCGGAGATTTCGGGTATTCGAAAATTTCCAGCGACGCTGCTCCGGAGGCTTCCGTCCACCCGCCCCAGCATTGCACCCCCGCCTCCATCCCTGTAAACGAACCGCGCACCGTTGCCGGCCGCGCGTTCCCGCGAGCCGCCCCGCGGCGGGGCCTGTAGCTCAATGGTTAGAGCCGGCCGCTCATAACGGTCTGGTTGCAGGTTCGAGTCCTGCCGGGCCCACCATCTTGCCCTGCATTATGGGAAGTCTACCCTTTCGGGCAGAACCCGTTCTGCTTGGGGTTGATGTTTTTATGGAATGCAGGTCGAGGTGGCTGCGCACTCCCGCAACCATCTTGCCCTGCAATGATGGTACAGATGAAAAAAGAGGTTCCGAGACCTCAGGCAGGCCGGCGATAAGCCGGATGTGTCTGAGTGATTGTTCTTCCTCCTCTCTGAATTGTGTTTTGCCCGAAGCGATCTTCGCAATACCTGCGAGGTCGCCATATAGATTGATTAGCAACCCATCTCCATCCTCATCAGGCGTTAGGACGATTTTGTCGATCAAGCTACGGACGAGATCGACTGCCTCTTGGCCGAACTTCTCGTCTCGAAGTGCTTTGGTCAGCGCCGTGATTTCTTCGCGGTAGCGCTGCGCCATGTTGGGATGGAGTAATACAGGCGTTTCCTTTTGAACGCTCAAAAGTTTCGTGAGTTCTTGTTCTCTCGCATGTATGGCGTTTGACTCGTCTTTCATGCCAGGCGTGTCATACCCATCCATAACCGCTTTGATAATTCGCTTCTGTCGTCCCTGAAGCTTAGCCAGCTCCGCCTTGTAGCTTGCCAGCGACGAGTTCTGCGCTATGCGCAGGCGGTTAAGGTGAGCGGCGTACTCTTTGCAGAATACGTCGAGAAGTGCCGGATCCATCAGGCGTTCTTTCAGAAGAGCGAGCACCGTATTTTCAAGCTCATCCTGCCGAACTCCGCGCCGGTTAGTGCAAACCGCATCACCTTTGTTGCGCACTGCCGAGCAACCGTAATGCGTTTTAGAAATCTTCGCCATGCCGCTGCCGCAGCAGCCGCATTTGAGCAAGTAAGAAAATATGTAGCGGGGACGCTGCTGCTTCCAGAACGGCTTATGCACCTTGCGAGATGCCTGTTGGCGCATCTTGACGCGATCCCAGAGTTCCTGCGGGACGATCCGCAACTCGGGTACTTCCGCACGAACGTGCTGAGACTCAGGGTTGATGCGCGCAGTATGACGTCCCGTGTCCGGTGACTTCGGATAGCTGACCTTATTCCAAACGCGCAGCCCCACATACATTTCGTTGTTGAGAATACCGGTGCCGCGCTGCCAGTTCCCATAGATCGTGGTTGCCGCCCACTTGCTGGCAGTTGGTGCTGGTACGCCTTCCTTATTTAGTTTGGAGGCAATCGCCTTCGGCGATTTTCCGGCAACGTATTCTTCAAAAATTCGCACGACAATCTTCGCCTCGGCGGCGTTGATCACTCGCTCGCCACGGATAAGTTCTCCGCGCGAGTCGATGTTCCGTACAACGTCATATCCATAGCAATTGCCGCCGCCACTTCTTCCGCTCTCAACGCGTCCACGAAGGCCGCGTTTCACTTTGATCTTGAGATCGTCCAGGAAGACCGCATTCATTGTCCCCTTGAAGCCGACATGGAGGCTACTGATTTCACCCTCTTGGATAGTGACGATCTTGATGCCCAGAAAGCGAAGACGTTTGAATAAGCCCGCCGTATCTTCCGGATCGCGAGAAATTCGATCGAGGCCTTCCGCGATTACGACATCAAATGCGCCGTTACGCGCATCCTGCATCAGTTGGTTGATGCCGGGCCTTTGCAAGATGGTGAAGCCGGAGATAGCGGGGTCGGTGTAGACCTTTACGAGACCGAACCCTTCGCGCTCGGCAAACTCTTTGCAAGACCGTATCTGATCTTCCGTTGAGAGAGGATTTTGCAGATCGCCCGAATGGCGACCGTAGGCGGCAGCACGCATCATTGCTCTTCCTTTTGCTTATCGTTGGCGCGTGCTTGCCGTTGCGAATACGAATCATAGTCGCGTTCAGCTGCCTTACGAGCGAGTAACTGAACGAGAGCCACAAGGCGGGTATCGAAACCCGACTCCAGTCCCGGCATTAGCGAGTGCGCTTGATGCCCTCGATTCTCGGGGGTGCTGGGCTCTTCGGTCAACGTCTTCCTTCCTTTCGTCCTCCGCTCAATCCGGAACATAACAAGAACAATCTTGCATGAAGGCGGAAACGAAGCGCAAGTTTTTTAGGAATTTTTTCCTCAGTACCTCTTCAGCTGAACATATGGAAAATTGGATGGGTGAATCGACGGGTGGCAATGGGGGACGCCATGGGCTTTCGATGGGAGCGGGGAACAGCCCGAGACAAAATTGCGCTCTATGAGATCGTGCGTTCGCTTTTGAAGAAGAAGAACTGGGAGTGGAAAACGCTCTGGAAGGAGATGAAATTCGAAGTCGGTATGGAGTACGAGCGCAATTTCCGGCGCGGCGAAATTTCAACGTCACGCGCGGTTCAAATTTTTAAATGGGTACAAGACAACTACCCCGAAACGGCGGCGCATCTTGAAAGCATATTGGAAGACGCGCTTGCGTCACTGGATCCCAACAATCCATGGGAACGTTTGATCGAAGAGCGCGGCGAATTCTCTAACCTGGAGCTCTCAGAGGTCGCACTGCCTCGGTATGTGTACGACGGTCCCCGCTCAAAAATTACCGAGGAGCGTAGCAGCTCTACACCCATCCAACGAACCGTGAAGCTTTACCAACGCTTCTCATTTCGGGTGGAGAGCCCGTTCGATGGCCAAGTCCTCGGGTTTCAACGGACGGGAGGTGTCTGGTGGCCCATACCCTTGGGCCGCACTCTCCATAAGAAGTGGCCATCGATCAGTGCTGGAAAGTCTTGGTGGCCGTACGATCCCGATGACGAAGACCGTTCGGCCCCCCAGTTCCTGTTAAGGGCCTCGGAGGAGCCAGGACTTCATATGATCGTTTTTCCAATACTCCGCGACGCTAGCGATATTAGAATTAACGCGAGCAACGAAAACCGCGTGCCGCCTGACGTTCTCGACCGATTGGCCGCGAAGCTCTCACCGCTTCCCCCTGACGCCTGCCGGATTTTTCGAATGAACGTAATGGTACGTGATCTGGACGAGCCTGAAGAACGAAAGCCCGTACCGGGCTAAGGTCCGCAAGATGTGTGCGGTATTACCGCACAATCTTGGCAAGGGGCCCGCTGCGCGCCCCGTTGCATCCCTCCGGCCAATGACGCGGTCACGAGGCATCGAGCCTCCCCGCGTCACCAGACCGTATCGCCGGTCTATCACTCGCCAGACCTGGAGCTTTCCCGCTCCACCGGCACCGAACCATGGAGGACCGTTATGGCCGGTCCAGCGCCACTCGGAACCGAGCCTCCGTGCTCCCCGAGACCCCATGGCCAACCGTCCGCCGGTTGGATGCTGTCAACGTCTTGCCGCTGAACGACGCGCATGGAGATTTCACTCTCCGCTGCACCCATCGACCACGGGGCGTTTCGCCGCCCCTGGGCACCCCACGAGCAGGGCAAGGAGCCTTCTACTACTCCACCTGCACCGAACCTGGGATCATGGCGCTGTCGATCGGGCGGTAGACTTGAGAGAAGCGGTCGCCGGATCGTAGACAAAGTCTGTGATGCTACCGTCCCTGATCTTCCGGACCGCTTGGTCAATGACGTGGAGCGGCACCAGGAACCATTCCCTTGGCTTCACCGGTTGCCCGAAACGATCGTCGATTGACAAGTCGAGCCGCACCGCACCGAACAGGCGATGAAAGATGTTCTCCAGCCGGGTTCGGTTGATGTTGAATAGTTTGTACGTTGCAACGATTTCAACATCTGCCAGGAGATAGGTCGGATCCTGGGCAGCCTGCGTAATACGCGCCTCGACCGAGCCACCTGTAACACCGATTTTGTGAATTAGCTCGCGGTGTTTGGCGACCTCAGGCAAATTCGATTTGCTCCGAAGCACATAAATGGTGCCGCTTTCAAGATCATCGCCCTCGGCTTGGTCGCCGAACAGCGGACCAGCCGAGGGGTTCGTAATACGGCGGCCCGCATCGTCTCGATACAATGCCTTCTGGAATGACCGCGCCAAAACGTTGCTTTCGGTTGCATTGTCGTAGATGACGCGAAGGCGGCGATCCTTGCGGTCATATTCGGTGACGAATTCATCACCCGCAGTCGCGATGTACGCCATCTGCCCGCCAACGACGAACCATTCACCGGGCCGAATATCGGCAAGCTGCATTTCCGCCTTGTCTAGCGTTCGCGTCATCCTTGCGCCTGTGTCTAGCTCCTTCCGGACCTGGTCGAACAGTGGCCTGAACGTGTCGAAGTCCTCGCATGGCGTCCTATTGGCGATTTCCTCGGCTGCGCGCTTCTCCTCACGCGAGACTACGTGCCTGAGCACGGAGATATCGTCCGCTTTAGCAACGTCGACACCGAGTTCGGCCAACAAGGCTTCATCATCCAGCGCTTCCGCCGGTACTGCCTCAGCTCTCTCGGGCACAGCCAGCAACCCGTACCGATCAAAAGGCGCGAGCAATTCACGGCATTCCGTCAGAGCCCGAAGACGGTCCAGGCGAACGGCATAAAGGCGTTCAAAGATATCGCGCGTTTCCCCATGTTGGGGAGGACGGCCATGCTCCTCTCGGAACCTAACAATATCCTCGAATCCCGCAAGGATGCGCTCCTGGCGCGGAGTCCGTCCGACGGCCTTCGTTGGTGCAATTGAAACACCAAGCTCTGCAAGCAGTTCGTCATCTGAAAGCTCAGCCATTTGCGGCCTGCGATCTATAGCGAGCGAGAGCGGCGACACCCTCGGCAAGTTTCTTTTCCCAAGCATCCTGCGACGTGATCTCGGGGGCTCGTCCACGTTCCTGCTTGAACTTGAGCGCCCGCACGGCAAGGTCCCGGGCTTCTTCATAGCTCAGGTTCACCCGCTTCGCTTCTATGACTGCCTTCACCTGTTTTAGGACGTTTTCGTCCATCGCTTTTGCTAGGACAGCGTATGCGGCTTCGAACGGGTTGATGTGGTCGATCAGGTCGATGTCGAGTTCCCGGACATCCATCGCAATTTTGCGAACGCCGTCCAGCAGCGCGGTGTTCGCAGTCGGATCAGCATTGTCGCCGCTGACAAGCCGCTTGGCTTCCTGCGTCAAGTTAAGCGCTGCGATGGCATGCTGCCGGATAGCCTCTTGGTCTGCCTCGCTCAGCTCCGGGTACCGGTCACGGACGATCTTGCCCATGCGGGTCACCGTCAGTTCCTCAGGCACCGTGTTCTCGCGATCAAAGATGCCACGTTCGAGTGCCGTCTTGTCTTGCACGAAGGCCGTGATGACCTCGTTCAGGTCTTCACGGCAGATTCTTGTGGCTTCAGGGCTCTCCGGAGTCACCAGCCCCTTGATCTCAAAGTGGAACTGCCCAGTCGCTTCGTTGTAGCCGACGTTGCGTGGGTTGTCCTCGGAATAACCGTTAGGACCGTAGTCGAAGCCATCTTTCTTGCCTGCATTTTTGGGCGTGAACTCGAATCGCGGCGCAAGAACTTGCTCCATAAGCAGACTAGCGGCGATGGCCTTCAGCGTGTCGTTGATCGCGTCGACGACGAGAGGCTGCGCGGCATCTACCTCGGCGATCAGGTTGGTGAAGCGCGACCTCTCTTTGCCGGGAGCATCCCGGGTCGCCCGACCGATGATCTGTATGATTTCTGTCAAGCTGCTGCGATAGCCAACCGTCAGCGCATGTTCGCACCAAATCCAGTCGAATCCCTCTTTGGCCATGCCAAGAGCGATAATGATGTCGACGTGATCCCGATTGTCGCGCTGCTTCGGATCCTTGAGTGCGGCGGACACCTTCTCTCGTTTCGAAGGGTCATCATCAACCAGGTCTGCGACTTTGATCACCTTGCCGCCCGGTAGCTCGATCATATGGAAGCCGGTATCGGGGTCGACTCCCTTCCAGACGCCGAGGGCGTCCATGATTTCTTCGACTTCTTTGTGTTTATCCTTGGTGCTCTCACGCGAATTCACGTTAGGAATATGCACGATCGTTTTGAAGGACGGATCGAGCACCTTCATAATCGCGTCTAGATAACGCTGCGTATAGAAGAAGTAGCCGATATCAAGGGACTTCAGATGCTCGTAACCATTCAGCTGTTCGTAGTAGGTGTAGGTGACGGTTTCGAACTTCGCTTCATCCCCCGGCGCCAAGACCGGCTCCGCATCACCCCGAAAATACGACCCAGTCATAGCGACAATGTGAACTTTGTCGCGGGCAATAAATTGCTCCAGCTGACTGCCGAGTTTATTGTCGGGGTTGCTGCTGACATGATGAAACTCGTCCACAGCGACCAACCGGTCATCGAACGCTTCAATGCCAAGCTCTTCGACGGCAAAACGGAAAGTGGCATGGGTGCAGACGAGCACCCTGTCGTCGCTCGCCAAGAATTCGCCGACCGCTTTCACTTTCGACTTCGCAACCTTTGGCTCGTCGATGCCGGGGGCATTGCAAAGATTCCATTGCGGCTTAACAGTCCAGTCCGACCAGAACCCATTTGCCGTTAGCTTCTCGTCGGCAAAGCTTCCGCCAATGGATTTCTCTGGAACAACAATGATTGCCTGCTTCAAACCCTGCTTATGCAATTTATCGAGCGCTATAAACATGAGCGCGCGCGACTTTCCCGATGCAGGCGGAGATTTTATCAGCAAGTACTGCTCACCACGACGGGCGTAGGCGCGCTCCTGCATGACGCGCATCCCCATCTCGTTCTGCTTTGTCGACGCGCCGGTTCGTGCAGTAGTAATTGACACGGATGGCAGGGTACGTTTGTTTGTCGGATTGTCCTGCGTCATGCGGCACGCTTCGCTTTCTTCTTCGTCTGAGGTTTCTCCGTCGTCATCTTTGAGTAGAGATCGAACAACTTCACAAGCCGCTCGGTATCATTCCTGAAGCGGCGGCCAATATAGATACGTTCCACCACTTCATCGTTTCGCTCGTGGGCCCTTCGGAGGTCATCGGGCATCTCTTCTTCGGGATCATAGAGATCAGCAATCGTAGACGGAAAATGAGATTCCCTCGCAAGCAATATCTCTTCGGCGCAACGATTCAGCTCTTCCTTGTTATGGTCGGTAAGAGGCGGGACCGGGAACGTGTTCCAGCCAAGCGTGTTTGAGTATCGGAAATCGCGCTTCATCTTCCCGCACACGGTCGCAATCCAGACCAGATGCAGGCGCGAAGCTATTAGAGACAAATTCCATAGCGGGCTGTCGAAAATGCCGAACGCTTCCGTCACGATTGCTCCGGTCGATAGAACGCTGACAGGTAGGTAATCTCTCGTTTCAGAAGAGGTCTTGGCGACGATGATTATCTCTTCACGCCCAGTCTGCCGCACTTCGCCAAAACGATAGGGCACAGATGCGAGTTTTGCAGTCGCCGCACGAGTACTGTTGCGGCGCTTCGCTTCGACCGCATCGAATCGACGCTTTAAGAATGCGTTTTTGGATGCGAGTTCATGCATCCGATCAGTAACCCAGATGCACCTCCTCTCGATCCCATTGATAAATTCCTCTGTGCCACAGGCGCGCCGAATAAATTGCCGATCGACACCACACGCCAGCGCGTCTCTTGCCTCTGACATGTTTAGAAGCAATGCGCCTCCATCGTTCGGCATGCTTCCGAAGTTCATTTGCGGCAGTGCCGATAATGGAACCTTGCTTTCTGCAACGACTATTTCGGTGTCCGGAACAAGATAAGGACCAATCTTTTGCACCTGTCGCTCTAACCCGCCATCAAAAATCCTTTTGGGACCTGGGGACCTGTGACGGACGCCAATCACCGAAACCATCACTACAGCTTTCTTCGTTGCCAGGTTGTGCCATTTGAATGAGGGCTCCGCGAAGAAGATTTCCAAATCGCTTCCCAGAATGAATGGCCAGAATCGAGCGACTTGCCTTCCTTGGTGAATGCTGTTTGTGGTGACAAATGCAAACATTGCTGCCGTCTGCTTCACGAACTGGGCAGCTCGAACAAACCACCCCACGACGTAATCTGCAGATCCAAACGGGATGTCAGTGCCTTCGAACACCGACTCTAGATCGTCCTTCTGTGCATCAGTTTGGCTTTGGCTACCCTTATATGGCGGATTTCCACAGACGTACGTCTCAATCTCGAACTTATCACCGGTGTCGTCGTCCGAGGCCAAGCGTCCAGTAGAGTCCATAGAATCTCGGTCGGCTCCATCAAATCTTATCGCCGGAGGACAGACCTCGTTCCAGGGTTGCCGAAGCGCGTTCCCAACGCGAATTTGCCCTGTCTTGTGCAAGGGGAGGACCATCGCCCTTGCTTCTTGTTGGCTAATGTATTGGACGTCAGATTGAAACTCGGCAATGAGCAGCGCCAATCGTGCAATCTCTACCGCGAAGTTCTTGATCTCGATCCCATAGAAATTCTCCAGCTTGATCCAACTCCTGGGCTCATCGCCCGTGCGGCGAACAATTTCATGCTCAATTGAACGCATCTCCTTGTAGGCAATGACAAGGAAATTGCCGGAGCCGCAGGCAGGATCAAAGACGCGAATTGAAGCGAGGCGCTTGCGCAGGTTTCGCAGTTTGCGAAGATTGTCTTCGGCGCTCTGCAGGTGCTCACGAAGATCATCAAGGAAAAGAGGATTCAGGACCTTCAGAATATTGGGCACGCTGGTGTAGTGCATGCCGAGTTCGCCGCGCTCGTCATCGTCTGCTACAGCTTGAATCATCGACCCGAAGATGTCCGGATTGATCTTGTCCCACTCCAGACCACCGACTGCCAGCAAGTACGAGCGCGCGACTTTGCTGAACTTCGGGCAATCACCGCCGCCGGCGAACATGCCGCCATTCACGTAGGGAAATTTATCTGCCCAGCTCTTTACCTTAGCGGCTTCACGATCTTGCGGTTTCAAATCCATCGCGCGGAACAGCTCGCACAATATTTCGTGCGTGTTACCCGATTGGCCATCGGACATCAGCTCAAGCATTTTCGTGAATTGCTTCGGCAGAAAAATTCCAGTGTCTTCGGCGAAGAAACAGAAGATGAGGCGCGCGATAAATTGGTTGAGTGCCGGACGCTTTGCCTCTGTGGCCCAATCAGGGTTGTCACGCAGCAGCTCAACGTAGAGCTTGTTCAGCTTACCCGTGGCTTTGATATCAAACGGGTTGTTCTTGATTTCCTTGACGGTCGAAATGCCAGCCAGGGGAGAAAGATACCGAAGTGCTTTGCGAAATCCTCGTACGGACAAGCAAGCGGTTCGCCGCTGATCAGGTCCTCGGCTTCGAGCGAGACGCCGTCGGTGGCAAGGATGAACTTGGCCTTCGCAGCAGCTGTCTTCGGGCTCTCGCGTAACAGCATCATGGTCTTGCTGACCATGCCGTCATCGCAAATAGCAATATGGATGTGATTGCGTTGGAGCACGCCCCCGGAATGTCGGAGGCATTCGTGTTTCCCGACCGCAGCCGCTTGATGGTCGTGTCTTTGTTTCCGAAAGCGGTCAGAAAGGCGTAGGGAAACTCGGCAGCGTCGAAAGGACGCGCTGCCAACGCCGATACTGCCTCTTCAATTTCTACTGCGTTCATTCCAATTCCTTGGCCTCAGGCCCAGGTCATCCGTCCAGTTTGCGGGAGCGCCGCCCGATGATAGCGGCGTGGGGCTGGCACGCAACCGAATCACGCACCGCAAGAGAAATATGTAAACTCGAAAGCGGCCCCAGTAGGCCTGCTTCAGGTGTACTTCCGGAAGTCAGGCGAGATGGGCGTCCCGAAATCAATGTGTTTCAGGATATGCCCGACTTCGCGCGCGGCCATGATGGGCGCTGGCAGCTTCAGGTCGAATTGAGTGGTGTTCCAATTAACCTTGGTCAGCGCCAAAATCTCTTCGGCCAGCTTTGAAATCGCCGTATCGCAATTTTCGTGCGGCACGAGCAGCAAAGGACGCGGCACACGAAGGCCTGGGAAGGTCCCGTAATACGGCACGGATCCCCGCGTATACAGAAGCCCTTTACCGCGCAAATCAATGAACGTTCCACGTAGTACCGGGTAGTTTCCATCGCGAAAGACGGCGATGGGCGAGCTTTCTTGCACCCAAACCAGATCGCTCAGGTCGATACCCGCCCGCCGCAAAGCTGCATCGATGCCTTTCGCTTCCTCAGGTCTAAACCTTGAGGTTTTGAGGATGACGAGGCGCGCCGGGACGTGACGGTGATGGGTTTTATAAGTCGCGATTGATTGTGTTACGAGGTCGTCGGCATCCTGCTCGGTCAGATAGGGATGGCGGCCTTTGGTTTCGGTTTGCGCCCGAGCACCACGCAAAATCAGACCGCGCCCCCGCTCGTCGAACATTTGCGCGGTGCTGGTCCAAAGTTGCTGCCCATCGACGTCTCTATAGAAGCCGATGCCGAGGTAGCTAGTGCGCAGGCCATCGGCTTGCGGCAGCAAGCGCCAAGGTACCTTTCCAGCCTTATAGAACAACGCATTCAGCAGATTCCACGCGCGCGTTGCTTTCAGCTGTACCTGACGGTTGCTTTCGCGCTTCACCTTGCGTGGGATTTTAGCGGCATCATCCCATGTGTCAGGCCAGACGATTTGCGTCGGCACATCGAGATGAAGCGTCTTGGCCTTCAGAAGATCTCGGAAATCGAGCAGGATATCGCTATCCTCTTCCTCCTGATCCTCCTCCTTCGGCTCCGCATCTTCGCTCTTGGCATTGACGAGCTTCTCGATCAGCGGAATGGGGAGCGCAAGCACGATGACATCAGGCTTGACGCTACTTTCGTTCAACGCCCAGAGCTGCTGTGAGACCATTTCGACCGCCTGCCGCACAGCTTCATCGTGCCTGCCGATCGCTCGAATCTCATTGACCTGGCTGCGTGACACCGTGACGGTCGCACCGTCCGGGACCACGAATTTGCAACGAAACGGGTTCTGATTCCCCAATCCCGGAAAATCGGGATTAAGATTGATGAGTTGCTTGTTTTCGCTTTCAATCCCGCGCGCCGTCTCGTTCAAGAACTCCGTGAAACCTGACACAGTGTCATCCGTGCCTATGACGCCCACGTTCACCACATCGCCCGAGCGCGGCTGAAGCGGCCCGAACTCACGCAAACCTTGGCGCGGATCGCAATGCTGACCGCCGTCGCCAAACTCCAATACCGGCTCATCGAAAACGCGTGCTTTGAAGGTCATGCTGGCAACCCCTCATCAAAGAGATCGGCGGGCTTCATCTCATCCGCGCGGGGATCAGTTCGCTCCCATGTGTCTTCAGGCACAGCCTTTTCAAGTTCAATAGGCGGCAGATGTTCAAATCCCACCAAGACATCGCTGGCATTGGTTTTTTCGAACAAATCGTTTTTCTGTTTGCAGCTCTCGGCCAGCAAGCTTTGCCACATAATAACTTGGCCGCGTACAGCGGCATTGCGCTCGAGACGCTTTTTGCCTGCCAGCAGTGCGCCGGGAAACGGATGTGGGACGAAGCCGTTCCGCGTGAAATAAAACGTCGGGTCAATAACGACAAACCATTCATCGCCAAGCCGTTCAAATCGGAACGACGCGGCGTGGTGACGAACATATCCCGGTTTGTCAGGATATTTCTTGTTCGGGTAATAGCTGACCACGCGAGCCGATGCGTCTTTTACCGCTGAAGCATATTTGTAACTGCGAGACTTGTTCTCGCCGAGTGCATGAAAATGAAACAAGCGCTCATCTTTGAGGAAGCTGAGCTGGTCGCGGGTTTGCCGCGACAATGTCCTGCGCAACAGATCGATCGTGCAATTCATGTCGTCGAGATCGTCATTTAACGTGAATAGCTTCGTATCGATCGCTTCAACCTGATCCAGATCGACGATCGCCCGCGTTCCGAATTCACGCGGATCGAAAAACGATACGAAACGTCGCTTTTGAATAACCCAGTCGAACCTTGGATTGCGCTGCTTCAAAAGGTCTGGGATGGCATCTCCACGAAAACCAAATGGCGAGGTGGAGATGAAAATCTCATCCGGAAGGCGCACGCGCATCATGTTGACGATAGCGCTCTCGCCAAAGTTCAGCGGCGGAATGTGGACGCCCGGTGTGCGTCGGTCGATAGTAAGTGCTGCCAATCTATCAGCACAGCTTGGATCGAAAACATCAGCGGCTTTGTCGAACTTGAGGCGTCGTTCATCACCCCGCAATCCATTGGTTACATCCTGCCAGTAAGCCGAGCCATCGGACTGACGCCAGAGAACGATGATGACGGGGATATTGTATTTGCGCCAATATTCGAGGTCTTTGGGTTTAATCGTGTACTCGAAGGTTTTGTCGGTCTCGCGAATGTAGCTTCCGCTTTCGGTCGCTTTGACTTGAACGCCTAAGAGTTTGCCCAGGGCGGCACCCGTCTTCCGATCGCGAAGCTCAATGAGGCCATCGACACCCGCCTCTAGGCGCCCTCGCTGCTCGTAAATGAAGCCCGTCTCAAGGACGATTTTCTTGACGGCAGTCTCGCCCAGCTCCCCAAGGACCTGGCTATCGGTGACATGTTTGGACATGCAACCAGCATAAGGATTCTCTCTGATTCCAATAGCAAAATGTTCACGTTATGTTTCAATACCCCCGAAACCCACAGAAAGCTTAAGGGACGCTCGAACAGTTCACCGGCCCGTCTTCGTGAACTGTTTCAGAAGGCTTTAAGAACCAGATTTTATAGTCTCATCGCATTGACTAATAATGGCTTTTTCAACTTATCGCTTGCCGTTGCTGTTCCATTGTCTCTAGAAAGAACCTGTTATCTATAAAAAAATGAAAGTCTCGAATTAACGAAGGAGACTTCAATGACCGATTTTCTCGAATTCACTCGCTTGGTGGGAGGGATGCCTTTTTGGGTTCTCGTCGCCGGGATTGTGCTGGCCGCGTTCGCCCTGGCGGCATACGCGATCTACGCGGTGCTCGCGGTGACCAAGGGGCGGACCTGATGGCGCTTAAGGAATGGACCAAGTTGCCCTCCCGCTGGATCGAGCAGAAAAGACTGCGCGAGTTGCGATGGTTGAAGGGCGCAGGCGCTGACAACTTAGCGGGTCTGATGACCTTGCTTGTCCTCGTGCATCACGCCGACGAGGAAGGACGTTCGATTGTCACCTACGATGCGCTCACGCACTGCACGAGCTTGAGCCGCGCGAAAGTCGCCGCCGGGCTGAGTGTTATCGAACAGATGGGATTGATCTCACGCGACGGGCGTAGAAGCGGTTATATCCTCAGTGACTATGATCCGACGGCCAACTGGGCGAAGATCCCGGCGCGACTGCTTTACGCCGCCGATGGCCGCATCGCGGCCTTCGATGACTTCAAGCTGCGCAGTCCTGCCGAACTTCATGCGCTGAAGCTTTACTTCCTGTTTGCGTCTCGGCGTGATCGGTCTACCAACTTCGCGAACATTAGCTTCAACAAGATCACCGAGTATTCCGGAGTTGAACAACACGCTATCAAGCGCGCCATCAGCATCCTCCTGCACAATGGGCTTATCTACGTCGAGCGTCAGCGCAGCTATGTACGAGAAGGCGGCGTTGCAAATGCCTATCGCCTGGTTGGCTTGGACACCCGCAACCATTTTGGCACCCAGCCAGCTGATATCGCGGCTGAGCTGGTCTCGGCGACCAATACGGCAGGGAAGGACTTCAACGACGTTCCGTTTTAGGAACGCTTTGCGAGTGGGCTAAGAGATCGTGCCTTTAACGGCGAGATCGCAAAGTTTCCTCTTGATAAGGTGGCCAAGCGCATCGGTGTCCGCAAGAGCGAGCAACTCTGCCGTAGTCAATACGACAAGCTTCCGACGCTCCTTAAGCGCCGTTGCGACAATATGATGAGCGGCGGTCAGATCGTTGGCGTCCCCGGTGATGCCGCGCGGTGAGATCAGCACGCCGAAATCGAGTCCACGATTACGAAGCTTACTATCGAACCAATTCACTTCGATACTGCTAACCGGATTGGACCAGTTTTTTGCCTCGATCAGCACGACGTTAGGGAGAAAGTGTAACCCCGTCGCGTCTTGTTCATTCCAAAGCGCGACGTCGATTTCCTCCGTGTTGAACGGGTTCATGTCGTTCCGGTGCGTGATCGATACGCCGGGGACCAACCCGAACAAGTAGCAGATCATGTCTTCAAGGGCTCTACCGCGCACAGCCGTAGTCCCGGCTCCCGTTCCTGTCGCGATATAGCCCTGCAGCGTCGCGGTCTGGATCGCCGGCATCAGCGCGCCCCACCGTGAACGCGGCGATTGCGCAGATCACGAATGACTTCAGCAAACGGGCGCGTCCGAAGCTCGTCAATCAGGTCGACGATCGAATAGACGAGGATCGTTGGCGGCAATCCTTTCGGATTTGTCTCGATGACCTGCGGGCCTTGTCCGTAAAGAAGGAGCCCCCAGCTTCCGCCCCGCGACGACACCGCCTCAAACAATTGATTGGCTGCGCGCTTTACCTCGTCCACGCCGCGAAAGCGGCTCTTCACTTCGATCAAAAGAGGATTGCCGACGAAGGGCTGAAGCGCATCGGACCAGACAGCAATATCCGCTCCTAAGCCCTGATTAGGCGCTTCCGACACGATGTCGACTCCGGAGCCACGTAACGCCTGAACGACAACACGCTCCACGCCGCGAAAATCATTCGCCTCCAAGGCTCCGCGCAGGCTTTCTTGAATAGCCTCGGCGGTCGGGCCGAGAGCCGCGCGGGATGGTGCGCTCGGGGGGAGGACCTGACAGAGCGTTCGGGAGAGGCAACGATCTGATCCAGCGCGAAATCAATCGCATCGCGATTTTTTAGGCCAGCCCGGATCACGAGGAAACGCTTCAGATGAGACGGGACGGTTGCCAGCTTCGGAGGTGCAATAAGAACGATCTGGCGGCCAAGCGCCGACGCCTGTCCAAGCTCAAACAATACCCATTGAGACCGACGCTCAGATGTCAGAACGCCGATAACAAGGTCGACATCGGCGATCTTGTGAGAGATAGATTCGGACCAGTTCGATCCCGGTTGTAACTCGTCCGGTACAGCGACCTGGATTCCACGCCGCATGAGTGCGCCGCGAAGATAAGAAAGGTCCGCGCCAGCAATACTAGAGATGTAGCAACTTCGAATCCGCCCCAAGTTTGTCACCGCTCTTTTGTGTGCGGCCAATCTAACCGCTTGCTCCTCAAATGCAAAGAACTGAGGATTTTTAGTACTCTGAAGGTCGTTGGCGCGTCGGCATGGCCGACCGGGCTCTATTCCGCTTCGCTTCACCAAGCCAAGCCGTTGCCGCGAAGAGGCGGAACGTTTGTCTCGTCCATCCGGTAACGATCCCTCGCGCAAGACGATACTGAGCCGCTCGCCGGAGGCACTCGCATTAGGGTCCCGCCTTCACGCTGTTCCGGCGTCGCTATCACTGCCCCGAACGACGGGTGCCTTATTAACCGGTCTCGCGGCTGCACTCGGTCCCGCGTCCCGCCTGAAGGCGGCGCTATGCTGACGCTCCTGCGGGTGCCTTCTCTTGAGACCGCTCGTCGCGGTCGCTGCTTAGGGGCGCCGCCCCTCGGCGCGCCGCAAGAACAATCTGCTCGCCGTGGCTCGGCTTTGCCTGCGCCCGCACCAAACCCCGCAGATTCTTCTTAGCGGCTTGCACACCCCGCTCTCGGCGAGGGCCAAGGCTGCATCAGCCGATGCAACCAAAGCCAAACAAGAGAGGACAAGATGACTGATCCAAGACTTGCTGATCTGAAACAATTCACGGGCTCGGAAGAGTGGTTTCGCCACGCACTTAACCGGAGCGTCACGTACACGCAAGGAGCGCGGTATGTCGCCGAGCAGGTCGGCGCTTACTGGCTTCTTGATGAGATCGCGCTGGCGCAGCTCGCCGTAGCGGTAGTCCGGGCGCAGCCCTTCCAGGTCTGGAAGCTCGATGTGATGGGGAGCCGGGCAACGCTGTTTTGCGAGGATGGCAATGACGCCGTTGTTTTCACTAAGGATATCAGCTTCACGAATTTCCCGGAGCCGGGCATCACGCTTTGGTTCACTGATAAAGTCATCCTGCTGCCGAGCGAATACTGAACGGAAGCGAGTTTAAGAGAAAGGGCGTCAGGAGACGCCCTTTCTTTGATTCAGGGGCTTTTTGATAACGCGATCCTGCTGCAGATTGGTGACTACAGTTCGCACAGCCGATTACGAAGGGAGCCAAACAATCATGTCATTGCAATTCGACCCGCAAACGGGAGCGATCACCTACAACGGCACGAAGATTGGCGAGCATACATTTAAGGATGGCCAATCGATAGTTCGGTTCAGCCTCGAATACACGACTACGGGGGAATGGATCCTCCCGCTGAGCGGTCTCGCTGTAGGTCTTTTGCAATTGCCGGAGAACCAACCCGCCAAGCCAGCGCTGACCGTTGCGACAACCGACGACGCAATCGACCAAGAGTTCGACGTTCCCCAGCTCCTGGTCGAGAAGCTCATCAAACGTAAGGGGCATGTGTGGGATTTTCACAAAACGGATGCCGACCCATGGCCTTCTCGCCTGCACGGCCATGATTACGAGAAGGGCCTTAAACTCGATGCGCTCACGGGTGACATTTACGACGTTGCAACACGGACCAGGTGCAAGACGCTCAAAGACCGAGAGCTGAAGGACGTTCAATCGCAGCTTCGCGACTGCAAAGATTTTAAGAACCTTGTCGAGGAGCTGATCGACAGGCCCCGCATGGAAACCGAAGGAAGGAAAAGGCCTGGCGTGAAACCGTCAAAGGGCTGATCTGCATTGGTTGAGTGACTTCCGATTTACACGATCACAAGCGGAAATCGTAGCGACTTGACGGCGCGCTTTTACATAGCATCAGCGCCAAAGCATAGACTTGCTAACAAGATGAGAGTGAAGCGGACTCGTTCCTTGACTCCGTTATTTTCCCCCTGCTTGAATTGACTAACATTGCGGAGGGGTAACGAGCATGAGTAAGACGTCTATTCTAGTTGCAGCAGTGGGATTACTTATCATAATCGCTGTTGTTGCCATCGCTTACCAAGAACATCAACGATCGTCGGTGCTCCGAGGTGGGGGCTCGATGGACTCGTTCCCGGTCGAAGCGCCCTCATCAAACAGCAGCAACTAGTGGAGGTCGTTTGTCTTTATCGAAATTGAACGGACGGCCAGTTTGCGTACGAGGGCATAGTGACAACGTCTAGAAGGTCTGCAGGGCTAGCCGTTCTCGGAATCACTCTCTTAGCTATTCTTCTCGCTATTCTTTTCAATTTGCCGCAGCGGATTAGACTCGCACGTTTGGGCGCTTATCCGGTGGTGGCACAGGATCATCAGCAAATGAAGCATTAACACAACATTTTTGAGCGGGGCACTATGAGTTGGTGGAAGATTGAGGGTACGAGCTGGGGTGCTATCACAAACATATCCTACAGTTTCGTTAGCGCGCCGCCGACTGGCTCCGATTACTACGAGATAGGCACCACTGACTTCGTTGACGAGGTTGATCCGTTCTTTGAAAGCAATCCCGGCTTTTCAGGGCTCGTGAATGGTCAACAAACCTCTATCAATACTGTGCTTTCGACCTCAGACGTCTACCAAGTCTCGTTTCCCGACATTATCGCTGTTGAGTTCTCCAACGTTACAACTTCCGGATTGGGAACGATCACCTTCGGAGCCGCCGATCTGAACACAACGTTCCTAGAAACGATCAAGGGTATTTCTCCAGTTGCCGCAACCCTTAAAGAGCCGTCCAGTGAAGGCTATGCCGGTGATATTTGGTTCGACAATAATGAACAGGTCGCATTCAATCTTCTTTTAGAAAAGGGCCAGGTTGGCCTGTACACGATCCTTCATGAACTCGGGCATGCAATGGGGCTCGTGCATTCGCACTCCGATGGTATGAATGATTTGTATAGCATCAACCCGGCACTGGATAGCCAGCAATTTACAATCATGTCGTATAACACGCTGGGTTGGTCGGGTAATAACACAGGCGCAAGCGATAACGCGCTCTATTACGACTCCACAACGGCTCTTCGTCCGTATGGCTTGCAACTCTATGATGTCAAAGCTCTACAAGATATGTATGGCGCCAATGCTTCTGTACGTGCTGGCGATACAACCTACAAATTGGGTCAAGGTCTAGGTCGCGACAGCGGCCCTGATAAAGCATTCATCTATACGATTTGGGATGGCGGCGGCGATCACGATGCACTCGATGCATCGGACTTCGTAGGCTACCGGGCGAAGATCAATTTGAACGAAGGCCAATTCAGCTCCATAGGCGGAAACGGCCTTGGTAAGCAAGGCTATGGGTCCACTGTTGGCGAACCTAATGGCCCCGGCGGGATCCCCGCCAATCGCGAAATCCAAAACGTCGCGATCGCCTACGGGACGATCATTGAAAACGCCATCGGCGGCAATATGGACGATTACATCATTGGCAATGCCAGCGCCAATGAGATCACCGGCAATCGCGGTGCCGATACGCTTGAAGGCGGGGACGGTCAGGACAAGTATTTTTGGAGCCTTGGCGATGGTGCTGACATCATTGACGATGATTGGGCCGACGGCGATCTCATCGTTCTTGGTTCGGGCATATCGCGCAATATGGTCAGCGTCACGACATCCGGTGCCGATTTGCGTCTTACAATCAGTAACGGGGTCTATCCTAACATCAGCGACCCCGGCTATCCGGCCCTGATCACGATCAAGAATCAAGCTGCAAACAGTGGTACTTTTCTGTCCAGCCATGTGACCGGTCTTGCTCCGACGGTTGTCGACTTTACCCCTTCAACGACGAATACGGTGAACGGCTCGGCGACCGTTCTGAATGGCACGAGTGCGAATGATTACATCGATGGAAGCGCCGGCGCGTTCCAAACACTAAACGGCTTAGGAGGCGCCGACAATATTTACGCTGGGAGTGGTGACTCTTCATACGGCGGCGCTGGGGCTGACAAGATTGCTGGCGGATATTTCGCCTCCGGAGGAGATGGAGACGATAGCCTGATTAACGGCGTCCTCATGGAGGGTAATGACGGCGACGATTTCATCGCGGCGGGCGGGTACACCACTGACATAGATGGTGGAACGGGTAACGACACGATCGAGAGCTTTGGCTTCACCTACGACATCAACATTCTAGGCGGTTCTGGGAACGATGCGATCCTGTCTTACGGAGACGATAGTGTGATCGACGGGGGCGCCGATGATGACGTCATCAGCGTTCTTGGTAGCAATAGCACCGTCAATGGTGGCACGGGCAACGATGTCCTCCATTTCTTGTTTAGCAATGATATCCGCAGCGCTTCAGTTACGACCGGCGACGGTGCCGATACGATCTACAAATCCGGAGGATGGACTCTCCATATCGACTTTGCCACCGGTGCCGTTGCGAGCAGCCGCACGATCGTGGAAAACACGAATGACTACAAAATCATATTCACGAATGGCGGTAGCCTTCTATTGAAGGATTATGTCGGCATCGAAACCGAGTATACCTTCACCTCTCAGGCAGCCAGCGTTGCTTACGACGGCAATAATTCTGATGAGAAAGTATATGGCATTTCCTTCAACGACATCATTACCGCGGCTGGCGGCAACGACGAAGTCCGCGCCGGCGACGGTGACGATGAGATTCATGGCGGTGCTGGGAACGACATCCTGTACGGCGACTCTGGAAATGACGTTATCGAGGGCGATGACGGTGACGATGAAATCCATGCCGAGGCTGGAAACGATCTCGTAAGAGGCGGTGCCGGAACGGACGAACTGTTTTTAGGGTCCGGGATCGGCATAGGCGACGTTACACTCCATCGCGACGGAAACAATCTGCTCATTCACGTAAACGACGGGCGCACGGTGACCCTGGGCGGTCAATACATCAACGACGGCACAACCTACACGCAAGCTGTCGAAACCTTCGATAGCGTCGACCTGCTTACCGCGATGATTGGTGTCAACAATATTCCAAACGCAATAGGTGATGCCGCGACCGGCAACGAGGACACGATCATCACCGGCAACGTGCTCTCCGACAATGGCAGCGGCGCGGACTCGGATCCCGACTCCGATACTTTGACGGTCACGGTAGCATCATTTGCGACGGCCCATGGTAGCGTCTCCATTCTCGCGAATGGAAGCTTTACCTACACTCCAGTCGCCAATTACAACGGGACAGATAGCTTCGCTTACGAAGTCTCTGACGGAAACGGCGGGACCGATACCGCAACAGTGACTTTAACGATCAATGCCGTGAACGACGCGCCCGTGGCGACCAATAACGGGGCATCCGTCGATCAGGACGCCACGCTTACGCTGACAACGTCGATGCTCACAGCATCGGATGGTGACAACACGGCTTCGCAGCTTGTCTTCGCCATCGCGACAGCGGCAGCTCATGGAGCCGTCAAGTTAAACGGCACGACCTTGGGACTCAACGATACCTTCACCAAGCAGGACATCATTGACGGCCATGTTACCTTCGTGCCGACTGCTGGCTACCACGGCAGTGATGTATTTGGCTTCACCGTCAGCGACGGCGTTGCGACTTTGCCCTCTGCAAATTTCAATCTCACTATCAACTCGCTCAACAATGTTCCGGCACTCACAAACAACGGTGGGAGCACAACGCATGCGACGGCGCTGACTTTAACAACCGCGATGCTCAGCCTTACGGATAGTGACAATACGGCGAGCGAGCTTCATTTCACGATCTCAGATCTGCCCGCTGGCGGGGTGTTAAAGCTCAATGGAACTGCTTTGAATGCCAGTGACAGCTTTACCAAGCTAGACATAGTGAGTGGTCTCGTAACCTATACGCCGACCCCGGGTTTCTTAGGGACAGACGATTTCGATTTCGTCGCAAGTGATGGTATCGCAAATCTGTCTCCTGCATCCTTCTCGATCAGCGTGACGACTTCCTTGAACGTCGTCAGCGGAACCGCTGGCAACGATACGCTGACCGGCACGTCCAATGCCGACCTGATGATTGGCAAGGGGGTGCTGACTCGATCAGTGGCGGCGCCGGTAACGATGAAATCTATGGAGGAGCCGGTAATGACGTCCTGAGAGGCGAGATCGGTAATGATGTTCTCTATGGTGAAGATGGCAATGATGAGCTGTGGGCAGGACGTGAAGATGGGATATCTGGGCTGACCAGCACCTATGGTGCGCATGCGCCTGGCACAAAGTGGCTTTACGGTGGCAGCGGCAATGACTCACTCCTTGGTTACGCAGGCAATGATACAATGCACGGCGGAACAGGGACCGACGACATGTGGGGCGGCGGTGGAGACGACACTTATATCTTCCACATGGGCGATGGTGTCGATATCCTGAGCGACAGCGGTGGCACGAATAATGACAAAGTGCTGCTTGGCCCAGGTATTGCTCTTACCGACGTGGTACTCAAGAACGTCGGCTCCTACGGCGTCGAGATCAGTTTACTGAATTCTCCAGGCGATACGCTGACCCTCGATACTCAAAGATTGGGTAGCGCTTATTTCATAGAAAAACTTGCTTTTGAAGGTAACGGCGAAATTGCCTTCCCGACCATTATTGGTGCGACTTCTGGCGGCACTGTTACTGGCACGACCAGCAATGACGTTATTTTTGCTAATGCATCCAGCACAATTGTTACCAACAACGGCACCGATATTATTTTGGGTGGCGAGGGATCTGATAGCGTCAACCCAGGGGTAACCACTTACACGGGTGACAAAGTCATATATGGACGCGGTGGGAACGATACCATCAATAGCGGCACGGGTGATGACGTCCTTGATGGTGGCGTCGGAAACGATACCATCTACGGTAACGATGGCGCCGACTCTGTTCGTGGCCGAGCGGGAGATGACATTCTGCATGGTGGGAATGGGAACGATGCGCTGTTAGGCTTTGATGGCGCCGACACGCTATATGGCGACGCCGGCGCCGATCAATTCTTCTTTTTCTCTACAGATCTCGGCACCGGCGTGGACGGCATTGAGGACTTCAGCAAGACGTCGGGCGATACGATCAATATCGCTGACCTGCTGGAAACCTATAACCCGCTGACCGATGCGATCACGGATTTCATTGCGACGTCTGTCAGTAGCGGCCACACGACGATCAAGGTCGATCTGGATGGCACGGGCAGCGCGTATTCCATGCAGGATGTCGCGGTCGTGAAGAACACGACCTGGACCAATGTGGCCGACATGATTTCGAGCGGTGACTTGGTTGTCGATGCCTGATCCAAACGTCATTCCAAACGACGACGGGCCTTGCATGTCTGACGCATTAGCTTGCAGCAGAGCCTGAAGTTCTCTTCATTTGCTGCGATAAGCCGGGCTTGTGCCCGCACATACATGGCGATGATTGTGACGTCGCGGTTGAGGTTCCTTGCAATCGAAGCCAGATTTTCGTCGTTCGTCCTGCTCGCAAGATACGCAGCCCATACTCGTGCTGGGTGGATCAAGGAGGTCCGGCGCGCCGAACCCAGGTCCGTCACGCTCACCCCGAAATGTTTCGCTGCAACGCGCAATGCATCATCTACGCCAGCTTGTATGCCGGCACGTTTGAAAGAAGGCGGGTCTGTCTCCATGACGTGACGGATCCTTCTATGCCGTCCTTGAACTTTGGGTTCTAAGCGGGTCCGCCGCGACGGTTCAACAGGCTGCCCGCTCCATTCGCATGCGCTCCCGTGTTGTCCTGTATGACCGCGCGGACTGATGGCTCCGCTTTTTTCGTCCCCATAAGGCCGGGCAATCAGGTCCGGTCTTCACAAATGGAGATGAATATGACCGCATCCAACAACAAACGTCCGAGCCACATCGTCTGGCAGGTGGTTGGCGAAGGCGACAAAGCCCGCTGGAACCGCATCGGCGCTGGCTGGCCAAACCGCGACGGCAAAGGCATCAGCCTGAAATTCGATGCTCTCCCCCTGGATGGCCGCGTCGTGCTGCGCGAGCACGAGCAGAACGAAGAGGCTGCGCAACCATCGTCCGAATAACCGGAGCGAACGGCGGGGCCTTAGCCGGTCTCGCCGTTCGCTAGTGTTTCCCCCACGGCATCTGCTGAAACGGCAGGATTGCCTGAGCGACCTTGCAAAATCTGGTGTCATAAAGGTCCGACGCGTTCAAGACGCTTTCGCGGGTGAAGAAGAACCATGCATTGATGGAAATGATTATCGCCACCAGACTCCACGCAACAATGCCCGGGATTTGGGTGTCGCCAGGAATGAGGGCGCGTAAGGCGATGAATAATCCGAAGGCCAGGAGCGGCCCGAATATTTCGAAGAGCTGAAGCCAGCCAGGTCGCACATTGCAGTAGGCTAGATCGACCATTCCAAAGCCAGCCACGAAGATGTGGAAGAAGATGAAGAGCGCAATAAGTATGCCCAGCACCCATGTCCCCATGCCGCGACTGAAGACGCCCCCGACAATTGCTCGCGCTTCGTTCTGATCCATCAAAAACCCCCATACTTCTGCGTTGGCCGATGGCGCGCGTTGAACGGGAGCCGCTCGACAGAATTGCCAATTCTGTCGCATCACGAATTTTAACCGGGGGATTCTTGATCCGAATTCTGCGGGCTGATAAAGTTGGATCCATTGGAAGCGACTAAACTGCCGGTTTTTCGGCGCTTCCGGGTCATTCAACAGAATTGGCAAGACTGTCGCACTTTCGTCGGCACCGCCGTCGAAAGGAGCGAACATGTACGCAATTTCCCAGCCCTACGTAGTCAGCCTCTATTCCTTGCAGGGGCAGCGGAAGTACCTGACCGGGCCGGAGCGAACCCTTTTCATTGCAGCGGCTATGAGCTGTCCACGACCGGAGTTGAGGAGCTTTTGCCTGGTGCTCGCCTACACCGGATGCAGGATTAGCGAGGCGCTTAAGTTGGTCGCGGCGAACATCGAAACAACCGAAACATCGATCGCGCTGCGCAGCCTAAAGAAGCGAAAGAAGGTAGGAATCGTTCGGCAGGTGCCGGTCCCGGCCGCGCTGATCGACGAGGTAAAGATCGTCCATGATCTCTCGGTCCCGGGCCGGCGACTGTGGACCTGGTCGAGAAGCAGAGCCTGGCAACTGGTGAAAGCCATCATGGCGCAGGCCGGGATCTGCCCGGGTTTGCATGCCACCCCAAAAGGGTTGCGTCACGGATTTGGCGTCCACGCCATCCGCAGCGGCATTCCGTTAAACCTCGTTCAGCGCTGGATGGGTCATGCGAGCATGACAACGACGGCGATTTACCTGCAAGTCATTGGCGCAGAAGAGCGCGAGATCGCCGAGCGGATGTGGCAATAACTCACTGTTTCGACGACGCGTTCAGAAACCGAAGGAGTCAACCTGGCCATCTTCTTTGACAAGAAAACGGGCCACGCCCAGCTTGTCCAATCCGCCTTGTGTTTCGTCGTATAGCGTCCGGTAGCGCGGGAAATCCGGAAACGCCAGAGCCACCAATGCGTCCGGATGTTTTGTTTGTAATCGCATCGCTTTAAGGAGAGCGTGTGAGTACCATTGTTGCGCCTGGTTCGTCGGATTGGTCGGCTTGGTCTCGCTCGCACGTTCCGGATTGCGGTAGAATTTTGACGGAAACCCTTTTGCCTCGATCAGCAAGGCCCGGCCAGCTCGCTCCGCATGGATATCGACGCCGCGCTCCTTTGAATGTGTGTTGGCCTTGGTGATAATGGTCCAACCGTCCCGGTCCAGCTGCTTCGCCAGTGCGTCGACGACGTTGCCTTCCCAAAACCAATCCTTAGTTACGTCCATAAGCGCTCCTTGCGGGCCTATCATAGCCCTGAAAATCCTACCTCCGCCATGGCTCCCGTTTGGTTGCGCGGCATTTCTTGCCCATTCTTATCCATAGGCGCTTAAGCATCAGCCGCACGTTGATCCACGCGACGAGACGAACCCTTAAAGCCGGGGGCGCAACTGGCCCCGTCGTTTCTCGCGATCTTCGCAAATATTGACCGCTTCCTGAAGGCACTCGAAATGCGCGAGGTGCTTCATATCGACATCGGTTGCCACAGCCCGCCATTCGTCGACAAGGTCAGGGTTGACAAGAATGACGACATCCGCGAAATCCTCATTGATCGGCGCAACTGACAAGACAACGATAGCCTTCAGCATGTTGCTGTCAGGCCGTGCCTTCGCAACGAGCACGCCGAAATCCGCCGCTGCACGTTTGAATTCCAGCCTGATCCAGGGCTTTACCGGTGCATCCATGTCCACCCCCACATCGCGGTGATGATGAGAACCGTGCCGACCGTCATCTTGAAACAGGCCCAGTACTCAGCCCGGCGCTCGGCTTTGATCCGTGCTGCTTCTGCAAGAATCGTTCGGGCTTTCTCGTGCTCTTTGCGGGCGTGTGCTTCAGCTTCCTCCTTTTTTCTTTTTTCCTGCGCACGCTGGTAATCACACTCTCCGACATATTCTCTCACCAGGCTTCGAATGCCACGTCGGAGCCAAAGAGTGTCGCTGTCAGGGGGAGCCGGATGATCGCAATGGCGGTCGAACGTGCCCTCAAAATACTCTTCCTTAAAGTACGGTGTCCGTCGCAGCGCCATCGGTTGATGGCCGGAAATCAGAGCAATCGCTTTCATATCCTCGGGATTGCCGAACAATCGGCCCACTTCATCGGGCGTGACCAGGAAGCGCTTGTGCAGGCTTTGGGACAGTCCAGAGGTTTCGGTTTGACTGTGACCCGTCGTGAAAGACGACGAATAGGCGGTCGAGCTGCTGGCGCTTCCACCGCTTTGCGACGCGGAAGAAGAATAGGACTGGCTGACACCCATTGTGAAAGAGTAACTGTTGCCAGTCGATTTGCTTGCGCTGGCCAGCGTGCGCACGATTTCCCGCTCACCGATCGATTTCGACACGTATTCCCTGGTGAAATAATCGTCGTTGCAAAAGAATAGCTTCACACCGGCATTGGCGATGAGCGTTTCCCAGTTCTTGTCGTAGTTCTCCTGGAGCTGCCCGAGGGTCTGCGCGACGAAAACGAGCTTCACTCCAAAGCCTGCAATCTGCGCAGCGGCGTTTTCCAGGACACGCATGCGCTTGAGCGCCGGAAACTCATCGAGCACCATCATCACCGGATGGCCGCAGGCCGGTTGACCTTTGACCCGCTCCATCTCAGTAACGACGAGCGTCGTCATCATGCGCAGCCAACGGCTATGGGTCTCCATGTATCGCTGCGGCAGGCTGATATAAAGGCTGGTCCCCCTGGGATTCGTCTTGAGCTCGGCGAGCTGAAAGGTGGATTTGGAGACCACCCTTGCCATCGCAGGACTGTCCAGAAAATCGGAATGCGTGGTCGCAACCTGAACGACCGAGCCAAAGAGCCTGGGCGAGGACTCTTCCATGTGGGCGAGCATGGCGCCACCGCGAGCAACAACGCCGTTGAACGCCGGGTTGCGCTTCATTGCTGCAAAGAGAAGGGAGAACGCCGACGGGGGTGGCTTATCGGTCGCGAAAGCTGCCAGGCGAGCGGCCTTTTCGTCCCCCGCCATGATGAGCGTCCGGGCAGTGATAAGATTGCGTTCTTCGGGCGAAAAATCCGGCGATGTCCGCAGGTGCAGCAGCACGAACTTCCAGTACGCGCGAGCGGATTCATCGAAGAACGGATCGCTCGAACGCTCCGAGACGATGATCGAATCCGCAATGCGCGCCGCTTCGTCGACCGATTCTTCTTTGTCCGGATGCAGGGCGTCGAGCGGGTTAAAACTCGCCTTCTCGCTATCGTCCATCCCCATGACATCGAATGGATCGAGCAACCGAACGGTCTGGCCGAGGCCATCGCAGAAGATTGACCCGCCACCGCGCCGTCGCGCGGTGACCATGGCATTCTCACCCTTGGGGTCGATCACGACCACCGAGCCCGGCCACAGGCAAAGATTGGGTACAATCACGGAGACGCCTTTGCCGCCGCGCGTATTGCATACGATCAGAGCGTGGCGGTTATCGGTCACACCGACGTGCCGACCGTCTTCCGATCTGCCAAGGTAGAAGTTCCCAATCTCGAACGGCCCGACGGCGCTTCCGCCGCCGCGGTACCAATCAGCCGTCCCTAACTGCCTGTTGTCCGGCTGAAGCAGGACGGGCAGACCAGTGTGATTATCAATGGTTTCTGGCATCACCGTCCTCCCTACATCCCGAGCTGCAATTCTTGATCGGCTTCGCGTTCGCGATTTCTACCGTTCTGCGTCCGTGTCACGTCGAGGAGGACCGCCACTTGCCTGGCGAGGGTCGCGCGGTGGGCCTTCTGCTGGGTTCGCAACAAGTCGATCCGCTCCTGATACGGCGCGCGCTCTTTAGCTTGCGCGTCGTGCAGTTGGTCGGTTTCCCGGCGGTCGCGGACGAACGACGCGTAGGCCTCAGCTTCGTTCTGCTTACGCAACTTGAAGAGACGGCCACTCAGCACATCGAGGACGATCCCGAGCCCGCGCCGGAATTTGCCAGCACGCTCTTTGGCTTCGGTGACTTGGCGTTGCTTTTGTCGCGAAGCGAGCTGCGCGCGCTCGGCGCGCTGCTTCATGACTACCTTGCGCAGATCATTCTTCGCGGCGTCGAGCTGTGCCTTTTGTTCGTTCTTGTCGGCTTCCAGCTGCTTGCGCAGCCCCGCCGACAATTGCTTGCCAATACTCGCTTGCGCCTCCGCCACAGATGGCAATTGCCCGCCGTCGCCCAACCGCTCCTTTAGCTCTTTGGTTTTGATCCCGGACCAGCGGGAAACGGCATAGACTTGACCGCTCATATCCGTTGCGACGATGCCGCGCCGGTCACCTCTGGCGAGGTAATACCCGCGCTCTTCCAGCGCTTGCCTGAAGCTCGCCAGGTTGTCCGACCGGTCCCAGGCGTCCCGGAAAACCTGCTTGATCTCTCGCGGATCCAGACCAAGGCGCTTGGCCTGTTGCCACTCGGCCAGCGTGAAATTGAGCGGGTTCTTCCAGCCGTTCTCGCGGTGACCCTCCGGCAACTTCCATTCGTGTTCGAGATAGAGCTCCTTCGAAAGGGCGCTCAGCTTGTTCTTGTAGTGCGGGAGGTTGATCGCCTTCATCTGGTCGGCATCAATGCGCGACCAGACTACATGCGCGTGGCGACGGCCTTCCTTTTCATGGATGACGATCGCGCGAGGCTGCTCCTGGAGACCGAGTGCCGCTTCCGCCCGGTCTGCGGCGTCGATAAATGCTGAGAGCGGCACGTCCGCCTCTTTGGGCGGATTGAGGCTGAGCGAGAAGATCGGCTGGCGGCAGCGGGTTCCTTTCGCGACGGCGATGGCCTCCGCCATGGCTCCGTACAGATCACCGGAGACAAACCCGCGTACGTCGAAGACCGTGATGTGGTCATTGTCCTTCTGGTTCAGCAAATGGGCGGCGAGCTGCCTCGGCCCGCCCCGTTGGGAGCCTTTGAGGATCATGGCTCACCTCGCGCGGCTGGATTGAAATAATCCACTACGGGCAGCGTGGTCCGCACCTGATCCAGCACCCGGATCCCCAGTGCCTTCAGGAGCAACATCCTCATCTCTGAAACGTGCACGCAAGCCTGTTGCAGCTCGGACTCGACCTCTTTCGTGACCGGAAGACTGCCTTGATTGGACGCCTTGGCCAGCTGATTGAGGTTGTTCGTAATACGGGACTGTCCAAGTAGCCCGAGCAGGCGCCCCAGAGGTTCCGCATCCTTGATCGGATATTGCCTGCTTTCATCTCGTGGGGCCGCGTCTCCTTCGAGGAGACGAGCCCGGATGTATATCCCCAACGGGGTGCCGCCTGCGTCGGCTTGCAGACGGTCCTTTTCTTGCTGAGTCAGTCTAAGGGAAAAGGGCTTCGCCTTCTCAGTCTTGTGGTTCATTGCCTGCTCCTACAGGCGTCTGCCAGCCTTTCCCGGCCCGTTTCCGCGAGGCTCACGGGGTAAATACAGGATTACGCTGGGGTTTGACGCCAAATGCGCAGAACAGCAGGGCAAGATGGTTGGGCTCCGGGCCCACCAGCCTTCGCTCGCTTCGCGAGCTTCGACTCGGCAAGCCGGAGCCACAAATGCGAAGCGAAACGGGTGAAGGCTGTCGCGCCGAAGCCCGTAGGGCGTAGGCGGACTGGTCACAGGCTACGCGTGGCGCGGCCACGGGGAGACCGAAGGGGGAAGCGGGTGCCCGGCGAAGCCGAGAGGCGGGCGAAGGCTGCAGCACCTGAGCCCAGGGGGCAAAGGCGGGCTCGCATTTGACAAGCTACCCGACGACTAGTCCTGACCCACAAGCCCAGGAAAGAGGCCTGCACCACACGTCGGTTTGCCTCGGAAGAGCGAACCGTCATAGTTGAGTGCACTGTCCACCCCAATTTGAAAAGTACAAGGAACGCCGTTGCATTTGTGGGAGCATGTCGAAGATTTGCTGCCGGCGCCCTTAGCAACCGCGTACTCAAGGAACCGCTGACACGAACACCTCTTTCGGCGCGAACTATCTTTTTGGTTGCAGAATGATACGATCGCACGGAGGGAACAGCATGACGATCGAGCTTACATGGCTCTAGTCGATGTCCAAAGATCGCGGCGGGAAAAATGCAGGATTTCGAAGATCTTCACTTGGACGATAGCAGTGACTTGGACCAGGAGGCAATCGGCGTCCAGCCCGACAAACGCACGATCCACGCCAAGCCTGGCGATGTTGAAGTCGACTCTCTCTATAATAAGCAAAAGCGCGGAAAGCTGCTCGTTCAACCTGATTTTCAGAGAGATTTTGTATGGGATGTAAAGCGGGCAAGCAGGCTCATTGAATCTGCATTGCTACAGATTCCGATTCCCACAATTTATATCTCGGAGGAGCCTGATGGACGAGAGTATGTCATCGACGGACAACAGCGACTGACCGCATTTTTCTCGTTTCTCGACGGAAACTTCCCTGACGGCAGTAAATTCACGTTGACAGGCCTGAAGGTTTATCCAGAGCTCAACGGTAAGGCATACGATGCACTCGACGAGAAGCTTCAGGACGCAATCCGCTACTACCTTCTACGAACGGTTACTTTCAAAAAGGGGTCAGACGAGAACTTAAAGTTCGAGATTTTTGAGCGCCTTAATACGGGCTCAGTACCTCTGAATGACCAGGAGTTGCGTAACTGCATCTATCGCGGCCGCTTCAATAGCTTGACTCAGGAGATGTCCGAAGATCCAGATTTCGTTTATTTGCTCGATATCGCAAAGCCAGACAGCCGCATGCGAGATATCGAATTGGTTCTTCGTTTTTGCGCGTTCTACCACGCGACGTATCTAAACTATAAGCCTCCCATGAAGTCATTTCTGAATAAGGAGGCGGAAACGTTTCGAGATATATCAGCGTCGGACGAACGAGAGTTGCGCGCAGCCTTCAAGAACTCATGCCAAATCAATCGCTCACTCTTTGGAAAGCATGCGTTCAAACGATACTATCGGGGCAACGAAAAGTCGCCAAATGGCTATTGGGAAACGAAGAAGTTCAATGCCTCACTCTACGATGTACTTATGTACACATTCGCCAAAGAGGACAAGAACAAGGTCTTCCAAAACCTCGATTCGATCAGGGAGGCGCTAATCTCACTGATGACGACGAACGAGCACTTTATCGGTGCGATCGAGTTGTCGACAAGTTCCGTCAAAGCAATAACAACGCGCTTCGATATTTGGCGCATTGCGTTACAGGCGATCCTAGGAATACAGCAGAAAGAGCCGAGATGTTTTTCTAGCCAACTCAAGGAGGCGCTTTTTACGAGTGATCCTACCTGCGCCATTTGTAACAATCGGATTCAGCAAGTAGACGATGCCGCCGTTGATCACATCGAGCAGTATTGGACCGGAGGCAAAACCATCCCTCAGAATGCACGTCTTACACACCGTTACTGCAATTGGGCGCGACCACGTAAAGAGTGATCAGCGCTTTTCAGACAGTCGTTCGCACATGTCGCGAGGACCCTTCGGCTTGCGCCAGTGAAGGTGTCGGCCTTCATCTACCCCGGATTACCCGGACCCAAGGCCGCTCTCATTTGAGCTAACTGGCCGCCGACATATAGGATCAACTTCCCAAAAATCCACCTCCTGGGCGCTCGGCCTGCCTTTCGAATCCGGCTTGCCTGCGCTACTTTTGGTTGGGGGCCCATAAATGCAGTTGCATGAATTCATTAAAGCGGACGAACTCGAGGCGCTGCCGGATGATGACGCCCACGAGGCGTTCGCTCAATTCGTCCGTATTGCTCAGACAAGGCTGAGCGAAAGAATCGAAGCCCTCTCCAAACACGACGATCAGCAATCCTGGCAGCAAATAAACGACGCGCGTCACGGCTTCATGAACATCGTAGTGGCCGCGGCCAAAAAATTCGAGATCGAGCCGATCGCTTCTCTTATGATGCCTCGCAATCAAGAGTACGACGATCAGACCTTTCGTCAGTTTCAATCGGACCTCGATTTTTTCGTAACCCAACTCGTCCTAGAGAATAGCGCGAGAGCGAAACGCGACTCAGTCTCTGTCTCTTCGGATCTCAAAGCGAAGATCCGCACCTACTTGCATCATCTGCGCGATGCGATCGAAAAGTCCGATCTCGACGAGGATAAGCGAGGCAAATTACTTGATCAATTAGACGCCTTTGAAGCCGAACTGGAAAAGCGCCGACTCCCTTTGATGACGGTGACGCTGATGGTTATCGCTTTGGCGAGCGCGCCGGGCGGACTCTGGTCGACCGGCGAGGCTGCTCAAAGGCTGGTTGCCAGCATCTTCAAAGTGGTCGGCGAAGCCAAGAATGCTGACGACGAGGCCCGCAAGCGGCTCATTCCCGTCGAACCGCCCAAGGCAATTGCACCACCACGAGCGCCGGAAGGGGAGAGAAAGCCAATTCCGAGACGCCGCGCTTCGAACGACTTGGATGATGACATACCATTTTGACCAAGGCTTAATCAGACCGGTGGGCGCAAAATGGCGCAGCGAACCTGCAGATACTGTCGGCGAACGTATCAGCTGAACAAAGACAATTTCGGGCATAACCCGCAGGGTGGTTTTCGATGGAAGTGTCGCGCTTGCGTGCGTCAGGCCGTCAGGGAGTACAACAAGGTCCACAGTGGCCGCGCTTACGAGCGGACCCAACTCCGCAACGACACGAGATTAACCCAGGCTGATAGAGCTCGCTACGGTGCCCAGCTTGCGCGAAGAGATGGCGGCTATATCTGCTTCTATTGCAAAGAAGAGCTCGGTGCCGACTTCCACATTGATCACAAAATTCCAATCGCGAAGGGCGGGCAACACGCTCTGGCGAACTTCGCTCTGGCGTGCATGCCTTGCAACCAAGAAAAGCATGCGAAGGATATCAATGAGTATCGCGTTTGGCGTCAGGACCGAGGGCTATCAATTTTGTTTTAGCGCCAATCGAAAGAGGAAACATGGAGATCGACGCTAAGAGAAAGCTAGCAGCATTCGTTGCGGAAAAGCGCGGGGGATTACGGCCTTACTAATTAAGTGCACTGGACTGCCCCCCTTCAGGGGTGCAGTCCAGCACTGTCACCGTAATCTTCGCCTCGACCGCAATGCGAGATTGGAAGTATTGAGTTTGGCGCGACAGACTAGCACTAAGGTCACCTCGACGGCCCGATCGCGCCTGCGGAGAGGACCCATACCGTGGTGATCACCGTAGGATCGGACCGCCACGTGATCGATGTGACGCAAGGCGTGCCGGGGGCGTGACGGGGTCAAGCTCAACCGGTATCGCGCCGTCGCGCCGCTCCGCGCATATTGATGACGGTGCACTTCATTCACGGGCTCGGACACCACCCCGCGAATAGCGCAACCAACCGGGCAAACTTTGCCTGCACCGCGAGGGGACATCGGCACTTTTTTCACGCCCGTCAGGACAGCTCGAACCGGAAACACCGGGAAATCATGGGAAACGCTTTGGCATGCGCGTTGCTTATCGGGGATCGTCTTGAGGACCGAACATGCAAGTCGGAAGCGGAACATCAATCCTCGGCTACCAGGCCACCAAGGCCGCCTCATCCACCAGCGGCACGAAGACGCCGGCGGTGAACGATGGCGGGATCGCGCAAGCGCACGAGGACAGCGCATCGACGAAGAGCAGCGTCGAGGCGGACTTCCTGAAGTACGCCAAGATGACTCCTTTCGACCGTATGCGGGCCGGCATCTTGAAGAGCATGAATCTCACCGAGGACGATCTCGCCAAAATGTCTCCGGACCAGCGAAAAGCCGTCGAGGAGAAGATCAGAGATGCCATTGAAAAGCAGCTCGAAAAGCAGGGCCAGAAAGCCGGCAGTCTCGTCGATCTATCGGCGTAACGACCGGATCCTGCTCGCGGCATTGCCCGGCTTCCCCGGTGCTCGCCGCTGACGATTGGAAAATCGGCGAACATCGGCATGCGGGCTGCCAATCCAGGATGTCTCCCCTCAAGCCAGCTTCCAGCGGCGCCGGCACGACCTCTGCGGAAAAATCCACAGCTTGACCTTCCTTAGATCGTCGTGCACCCCGGGTGCCCCGAGTCAAATGGCGCGCGCCCCATTGACTCCGTACAGGCAGACTGCGGAAGGTTGCGGGCGCGATGCCCCCATTCGATTGGGGAAGGCGCCGGTCCGCCGGCGTTTCGGCATTGTGCGCCTACGACCGCCCTCTGGCGCCAGGAGACCATCATGACCAGTGAAAAAGGCCCGAACATCAAGAAGAAGCAGAAATGCAAGAACTGCGAAGGCAAGGGCCTGCTGAAGAAGGGCGACAAGGTGGTGAAGTGCCAGCGCTGCAAGGGCACGGGGGTGCGGTGATGTCGCGGTGATGGCCTCCGCAAGACCAAGGCTAGACCATCCCGCCTGCACAATCACATGGGTGAGACGCATCTTCACTACGCCCTTCCATCGTTTCAGTTATTGCAGTTAGATAGGTTAGCCTCTATCTTCGGACCCTCAGAAGGGCCTGCGCCATGACCACCCACTTGCCGCAATTCGTCGAACTCTCGGACCGGGACCGCAAGGCGGCCAAGGACCTCGCCAAGCCAGGCAAGGGCGATCATGTCGAGGTCCGGATCCGCCGCAAGTCGGGTGAAGATCAGGTCGTCAGATTGCCGCCCAAAGCTGCGGCGCTAATCGAAACGGCGCTCTGCCGTCTTCTCCAGGGAGAGCGCGTCGCTGTTCTCGCAGAGGATCAGGAACTCAGTCCGAACGACGCGGCAGACATTCTCGGCATCTCCCGACCGCTGGTCGTGCAGCGGATGGACTCTCGCGACCTGCCATTCCGGTATGTCGGCAAGCATCGCCGCACGAAGCTCAGGGATGTATTGGCGCTGAAGTCGCAGATGGACGCCCGGCAAGCCGCGATGGAGGCACTCGTGGAGAGCGCCGAAAACCCGAAGCGGCGCGATGGCGCAGGCCAGGCTAAGACATCGAAGAGCGTTGGAGGCGGTTCCAACCGCGGCGCTGCGCGGAAGAACGTCGATCAAATCGTTCTTGGCACAACCAATGCTCCCTACCGCCGGACGATCAGCTCGACTGATCTTGTGGCTCGCCTCACATCGCAAGATTGGCAGAACTGGATCGCGCATGTCGTCACATTCTTCACGGAAGTACGACCTGAACTCGTCTTGCAGTTCGCCCGGCGTCACGCCATTTCCTCGCGAGATCTGACCGCCGCTTATCGATCGATGAAGTCGGCCACCGGCGAAACCAACCCTGCATTGGAGCGCGCGCTTGAGCGGCTGGCTTAGCTTACTTGGCCGAACGCTCGATGGGCTCTCGAGCCTGGAGCAACTGGGCCAGCCGGTGCCTGACTGGGTACTGGGCGGTGGCACCGCCCTGATGCTCTACGCCAACCATCGATTTAGCCGGGACATCGATGCGTTCATCGACGATCCCCAATATCTCGGCTTCTTGTCGCCGGAGACAACGGACGTATGGAACTGCGAAGATTGGGACAAGGCGGCCCATTACCTCAAACTCAGATATCCCGAGGGCGAGATTGATTTCATCGTCAGCGGCACAATCTCGGATCTCGATCCTGTCGAGAAGGAGATCGACCTGACCTCAGTTCGGGCGGGGTGGACGCCGGCGATCATGGTGGAGCCTCCAGCAGAGATCGCCCTCAAGAAGATGTACCATCGAGCGACGATGCTGAAGCCTCGCGACATCTTCGACATCGCAGTCATCATGAAGGTCGCGGGTGGCTCTCTCATCGCAAACCTGGGCAAGATCGCTTCCAGGAAGGACGACCTCGTTCGCCGCCTCGCCAGCATTCGTGTCGAATACCTCAAAGCCGATCTTACCGAACTGGACATCCAGCCTGGATGGGAGCGCGAGAAGGAAACTTGTCTCGAAACCGTTCGCTCGCTCGTGGCGCAAATTCCAGCGGCCGGTTAGGTGCGTGATACCGGGGACGAACCGAAATCCCCTCAACCCTCCACCCGATACAGCCGCCACCGCTCCGGCACGCCCTTGAGCTGATGCATGCCGTGATCCCGCAGGCTGATCGCAGGTTGCGCCTTCAGGAGATCCTTCACCGCGCTCGACACCAGCACTTCGCCGGCGCGCGCCTTGGCGGCGATGCGGGTGCCGATGTGGAAGGCGAGGCCGACCATCTCGCCGCCGCTCATCGTGTATTCGCCGGCATGCAGGCCCACCCTGATCTCGAGGCCGAGCGTGCGCATGGCCTTCTGGATCGCGGTGGCGCAGTTGATGCCGGCTGCCGGCGCCTTGAATGTCGCCAGCACGCCATCGCCGGTCGTGACGACCTCCTTGCCGCGCGCGGTCTTCAGCTCCTTGCGGACGGCGGCGTAATAATGGCCGATGATCCTGGTCCAGCGCGCATCGCCGAGCTTGGCCGCCTTCGCGGTGGAGCCGACGATGTCGACGATCAAAATGGTGGCGAGCGCCTGTTTGGGCTCGGGGCTGCGCCCGGCCGAGGGGCGGCGGTTCGCGATGGGGCCGGCCAGCGGCTCATAGCGATGATTGCGCCGCCGCGCGATCGCGGCCCTGGTGTAGTTCTGGGCGCGCTGCGCGGTGCCGCAACGAATGGTCTTTTCCTGCGGCAGGCGCGACCAGTTGACCTTGCGGCCGTCGCCGGCGCCATGGACCTCGACGGCGCCCCACTTCAGATGAACCACCGGGCCGACGCGCCTGATACACCACGCCTTCGACGTGTATCCGGAGACGTTCGACCAATGGATTCCGATACGGAGAAATTTCGGCATGAACGCGCGGCCAGTCGACGCAACCTTCGAAGCAACCTTCAAAGTAACCTTGGGGCTACCCAGCGTCGAGCGTAGTGATACACTCCGGCATTGGCAATACGTCCTCCGTCATGACAAGTTCATTTGAAAACCGTGCCATATGCAAAACCCATTTCGCAATTTTTGTGAAGCCGCCCTGTTGTCCGCCACGCTCGCCATCATCGCCTCGCCCGACATGGCGCGTGCGCAATCGGGCAGCGCCGGCGGCAGCATCGGCAATGACGAGAAGTCGCTGTCGGGTTCGCGCGAGAGCCCTCGCGCCGCCGAGCCTTCGAAGCCCGCGCGACGCAGCAGGCCCGCGGACGATGCGCCGAGCCGCGCGCCGCAACGGAGCGGCGGAGGCGGCAATTACGACGGCGCCTGGGTTCTGACCAGCGTCGGCCAGACCTGCGACGGCTCCACCGACACGGTGGTCATCACCAGCGGCACGATGGTGGGGAAATACGGCACAGGGCAGGTCCGTCCGAATGGCGCCGTGTCCGGAACCGGAGCCGCCGGCAGCCTGAGCTGGACCATGTCCGGCCGCCTCGCGGGCCGCAGCGGCTCCGGCACATTCCGGCGATCCGACGGGTGCATCGGAAGCTGGACCGGCGCGAAGCAGTGAGATGACGAGCTCGGGGCCGCCGATCACAGCATGGTCGTGAGCTCATAGATCAGGACGCCCGCCCCGAGACAGCGCCGCCATGGATTGACGCCGCGAAAGATCTCGTCGAGCGCCCACACGACGAGGCCGCCTCTGAACACGATGTCCAGAGCGGTGGCGACGGTCCCAGGCGAAGGCCAGACCCAGCGCAGGGCACCGGCCACGATGACGACCCAGAGCACGAGATTGGGCGCCTGGGCGATGGTGATCTCGCCGGTCGTGCGGCTTCGAAAGAACCATTGCAGAAATGGGGACATCATCGCCGTGGCTTCTCCAGCGCTTCAGAATACCGCACTCGCGTCAGCGCCGGGCCATTCAATCGCGGCATGAGCGAGACGCGAAGCGGGAAAGCAAAAGGGCCCCGCAACCTGCGGAGCCCTGGATCTGCGTCGGGTCGACCGACTTACTTCATGTTGCCGGCCTTGGTGCCGCCCTGGTCGCTGCCGGGGCCGGAACCGCCCTGGCCGGATGCGTCGGGCTTCATCATGCCGCCCTTGGCCATTCCGTCCTTGCTCATCCCGTCATTGCTCATGCCGGTGGTGCCCTTGTTCATGGAGCCCTTCGTCATGGAGCCCTTCTCGCTGTTGTGCATGCCGGGCTTCTGCATGTTGTCGGCCTGCGGCGCGGGACCGGTCTGGGCGAAAGCAGAGCCGGACATCAGAGCGAGGGCGGCGGAGGCGATGATGATCTTCTTCATGGGAAACTCCTGGTTCATTTGTGCGGGGACAACGTCGCGCAAAGTTGCCTCGTTCCAAAAAGCGCCGAGGAACCGGCAAAACAATCTCCTCGGGAACATGAAACTCCGGATGCATCCGTACGTACGAGAGCTCGGCTCACATGACAGGAATTTAAGATGGCTTTCTGAAATCCCGGCACGCGCTGAAACGTATCTTGGATGTCGGTGAGCGAGCTCTCCTCAGCGCGAAGCCGACCGGCGGTCCCACCGGACCATCATGGTCGCGCCCACGATGGGGCCGCCGTCCATGCACGTTAGGAACCGGCGCATCGGCCAGCCATTGGTCATTGCCGGGTCCCACAACACCGGCACTCTGGCGGCTCCGGCTCCGAGCCACCCCTGCGGAGTCCGGGGCCGCCTCAATGCGCGATCCGCACGAAAAAAGCCCGGCCTCGCGAGGAGACCGGGCTCGAGTTGACTGGAAACGGGTCGCAGGCGTCAGTCGAATTTGTACATGATCGCCGCACGGACCGTATGCGTATCGAGCGTGAACTGTTCCGTGTTGAAGGTGGCCGGGCTCGAGCGGCCGGTCGCCGTTCCGAAATTGTCGTAGAGATATTCACCGCGCACGATCCAGTTCGGCGTGACCTTGAAGTCGATGCCGCCGCCGACCGTGAAGCCGACGCGCGTCGCGCTGTTGCTGTAGCCGGGATAGATCGCGCCGTTGAAAGTCTGAGGCACGATGAAGTTGAGGTTGTCGCGAACGCCGGCAATCGCAGCACCACCCGCAATGAACGGCAGCCAGTTGCCGAACGAGTAGCCGAGACGCGCACGCGCATGCGCCGTCCAGTCGATCCTGTTGTTGATCGACGAAACATTATTGGCGATCCCGTTGTAGGGCGTCCCGATCGTCTTCGAACCGGTCACGTCCGCCCAGTTGCCGTCGAACTCCACGCCGATGACCGTGTTGCGGACCTGGATGTTGGCGCCGACCAGGCCGCCCGCCGTCCAGCCCGAATTGTCGTAGGAGCCCGGCCGAAGAGGATTGGTTTCGTCGGAAGACCACTCGTTCGTACCCCACATGCCGCCGGCCGATACGCCGAGATAGACGCCGGTCCAGTCCGTGATCGGAGCGGCCACGGGAGCCTTGGTGTAGTGCGCCGCGAGGTCGGCCGCGGATGCGGCGGAGGTCAGAGCGGTGGTTGCAGCGAATGCGATCAGGAGTTTTTTCATGTCTCGATATCCCAGCGGTTCGATTCAAATGATGATCGATTCATAGTCGCTGCTCATCGCTCATGCTGTAGTTCGAAGGACACATCAGGATTTGGCAAGCATGCGACCGGCGTCACCCGAATGCATGACGCGCCGCGAAGCGGCACATCATGCATTCGAATGTCGCAAGCAGCGACTCGATGTCGTCAGAGGCTTTGTCAGGCGAAGCGCCGTCACATCGCGCGGAAACAGCCGTTACGGCTGATATGCGAACAGCTCGATCGGTTCGCTGAAGCCGCGCACGTCGTGTTTGCCGACATGCTCCAGCTCGAACTCGCGCTCGACGAGTTCGGCGAACTCGCGCGACAGCAACACCGGCCGCCCCAATTTCTTGGTGAGCGTCTCGAGACGCGAGGCCATGTTGACGGCGGGGCCGATCACGGTGAAATCGAGCCGGGAGCGTGACCCGATATTGCCGTACATGACGTCGCCGACATGGACGCCGATGCCGTAGTTGAGCGGCGCGCGGCCGGTCCCGCTGTTTCGCTCGTTCAGGGCCGTCATGGCCTGGCGGGCTTCGGTCACGGCGCGCAGCAGATTGGCGCAGGCATGGGGGTCGTGAAGCGGGAAGATCGCGAGCAGGCCGTCGCCGATGAACTTCAGGATCTCGCCGCCGTGCTTTGCGATCGGCTCCGACATCGCGTCGAAATAATCGTTGAGCAGATCGATGACGTCGTCGCGCGGCCAGTTGTCGGAGATCCTGGTGAAGTCGCGCAGGTCGCAGATCATGATCGCGGCGCGCACGGTCGTACCGGTGCCGCGCCGTGTGGCGCCCGCCAGGATCAGCTCGCTGGCATGGGAGCCGACATAGGTCTCCAGCAGCGTCCGCGCCAGGCGATTCTTGATGCGGATTTCGCTGACCAGCGCCAGCGCCGGCAGCACGCGCTTCAGCGCCGCGATGTGCGAATCCTCGAAACCGCCGGGGCGGTCGGTTGCGAAGGTGATGAGATGCTGCTTGCCGAGGGTGTGGTAGAGCGGCCAGGCGACGTAGTCGGTCAGGCCCTTCGCCCGCATCTCGTCATAGAGCGCGTGCTTGCGGCCGAGCGCGACGTCGCGCTCCAGATTCTCGCGTAATTCGGTTGCGCCGTTCTGGATCTCGTTGGCGGGACTGCCGATGTATTCGGAGCGGCCCCGCACGTCGAAATCGACCAGGGCGATCTCCGCCTCCCGCATGCCGTCGGACCACATGAAGCGCGCCCCCAGCCATTGCGGGTGCTGGATCAGCACGTGAAACGTCGACCGCTGCAGCGGAATGCCGGCCTGCTGCAGCCGGATGCACATCTCGGCGAAGATGTTGTCGATGAAGCGCTCGTCGCGCGTGCCGTTGGTCAGCCAGTCGACGACGCCGTCGGACAGCGTGGAGGCATTGTTGATTGGCGGCGCGTTCATGTCCTGGCCTTCGACGGCGGTCTGCATGGCAGCAGATATCGTGCCCCGGCGGCGCGGCGTCAACCTGACCAATTGCCCGGATTGTACGCAGCGACTTGTCGCGTCAACCGACCAGCCGGATGGATCCCAGCACGACCAGGCCCGAAACGAGCATGAGCTTCGATTCCGCGGTCAGTTCGACCTTCAGCGTGTTTTCGTGCGAAATCGCAAAATCCTCGGCCCCGAGGCGGATGCGGCAATCGCCGCGCGCCGCGTAGACGAGATGCGTGCCGGCGGCGAGAGACCGCTCGCCGGGCTGCTCCATCGCCGCAAGCTCGATCTCCGCCGCACCGCGCCGGGCCATCAGATTGACGACCTCGACCGGGCCGGCCTCGAGCACGGTGACGATTTCCATCTCGCCGTTGAAGCGCACGGCCCTAAACGGTTCACGCTCGTCGAACTCCTGCGTCGGCGATTTCAGCACCAATCCGCGCCCACCGACGACCATCTGCAGGCGATCGATGCCCGGCATGTGGGAGAACGGGCCCGGCGCCACGATCGGCGTCGAGGCAAAACGCCACAGCAGGCTGTTCCAGTCCTTCACCGGCGCGTCGGCCCGCCAGGCGCCCGCGATATCGGTGAAGATGCCGCCGCCGTTCTTCCAGGGCGAGCGGGTGTAGTCTTCGGATGTCAGCAGCGTGGTCTTCATGTCTTCGAACCGTCCGGCAAACGCACGAGTGTCGCGATCGTCGGCGCATCATGCGTGTGATCGGGGACCTTGCCAACCGATCCAGCGCACCACGAATCCCGCACGCGATCGCGCCGGATGTAGCACGGCAGACATTGCCGGCAAATCGATGCGTCATTTCGTCCTGAGCGCCGCGACCGGCTGCCAGGCGGCATCCGGCATCGCCGCCGCGAACTCCCGGCAGCGCTCGCCCATGAGTTCGGCCGGGCGGTCGTGGCCGCGCTCGGCGAGGACCGCTTCGAAATCGACGAGTGCGGCGGCAAAGCGCCGCGCGCGATAGCTCGACAGTCCCTGTTCGTAGCGTGCGATCCAGCCGGTCGCACTCGCGTCTTCCCCGGCGATCCCGATCAGTTCGTAGACGGCGACCCCCTCCTCGCGCCCATAGACCGCAATGCTGTCCACCTCACGCGTGACGACCGTGCCCCGCGCGAGCCGTTCGGTGGTCTCACCGATCAGGATGTGCGTTCCATAGGCCTTGTTGGCGCCCTCGAGCCGGCTTGCGACGTTCACGGCATCGCCGATCACGGTGTAGTTCAGCCGCAGCTCCGAGCCGATATTGCCGACCAGCATGCGACCGGAATTGATTCCGATCCGGATCTGGAGCGGCTGGCCGAGATCGTCGGCGAGACCGGACTCTTCGATCGCCCTGCGGCAGGCCAGCGCCGCGCGGCAGCAGCGCGCGGCGTGATCCTGCTGCGGCTGCGGTGCGCCCCAGAACGCCATCACGGCATCGCCGATGAACTTGTCGATGGTCCCGCCATTGGCCACGACGGCTTCCGAGCAGAGGTCGAGATAGCGCGACAGCAGCGGCACGACGCGGTCGCCGAGCCGTTCGGACAGCCCGGTGAAGCCGGCGATGTCGATGAACATCACGCTGAGCTCCTGGATGCTGCCGCCGGGCTTCGCCTCGACGCCCTGGCGCAGCAATGCGCGAACGAGATCGGCCGGGATGAACTTGCGAAAGGCGGATAGTCCGGACGCCATTTCGGCGATCGCCCCCGACAGGCTGGCGATCTCCTTGACCCGCGACGGATGCCGGCGGACACGCTCCAGCGCAAAGGTCTCGACGTGGCGGATCTCGCCGACGACGCGCGACAGTGGCGCGGCAATGACGAAGCGCGCCAGCATCGCCGAGGCCAGTGCCGCGAGCACTGCGCCGACCGCAAGGCCGAGGATCAGGCGCCGCAGCGTGGTCTCGACCGGGCCGAGAAACTCGGCCTCGGGAATCACGGTTGCGAGCGACCAGCCGGGAAACGGCAACGGCGTCAGCGCAACCTCGTAGGCCGCGCCGCCTGACATGAGCCGGCTGCGCCAGGCCGTCTTGCGGCCTGCCTCGCCGGCCTTTTCGAGCGCGGCGCGCGCCAGCGGCAGCAGCGCGGTGTCGCCACGCGCGGGATGCAGTTCGTCAGCATCCTTGTCCGGTGCGGCGACGAGTTCGCCGCTGCCGTCGACGATGAAGGCGGTCCCGGTGCGTCCGACCTCGAGCTGCGACAGGAAGCGCGCCAGTCTCGTATATTCGATGATGACGGCCAGAACGCCCTGCCGCTCCTGGTAGACGTCGATCGGGCCGGCAAAGGCGATCGACGGCCGTTCGCCTGTCGGATGCTCCGTCACCCTGAACCATTGAGGCTCCTCGGCCGTGAGCCCGGCCTTGAACCAGGCCTGACCGGCGACCCGAAAATCGGTCGGCTCGAAGCGGCGATTGGCGAACTCGATGTCGCCGGGCACCACGTCATATTCGTCGATGCGTCGCTGGCCGGGATGATCGGTCAGCGAGATCTCCATCATTTCCAGACGACGATCCCCAAGCTTGTGTGCCGCAAAAAACGAACCGTCGGGCCAGCCGAACGCGACCCAGGAGATCGTCGCCTGCGACTGCAACTGCGACAGGAAGACGAATTCGCGCTTGTCGGCCTCGCGGGTGTCGAGCACGTTCTGAAGGAAAAGCGTGCGGATCGCGGTGTGTGCGGCGCGCGCCTCGTCGACGATGGCCGCGACCTCCTTGCGCACCGCCGCCACGATCTGCTCGTTGATGGTGGCGGCGAGTTGCCGGCTGGTCGCCTCCGCCGTTCGCCACCACAGCAGACTGGACAGCGCCGCCGTCAGCAGGATCGCAGCCAGGACCAGCGCGGACACGGCGAGGCGGATGCTGACCGTCAGCCCGGCGATCACGTCACGCCGGTGCTTGGGGAAGACCTTCATCGCCGTTTCCGTCTTTCTGGCTGGTCGCTTGATACCCTTTACGCCGCGCAGGCTCGTTCGTTACCGCTCGCAGATGCCGGCCCTTGCATCCAATGCTCTCCGGCTAACGTCTCGATAGAGCCAAGGCATTGGATTTGTGCAGCCGATTGCCGCTAGTCCCGGTCCAGGCGCACCACATGGGCCGCCTCTAACGGGTCTCACGGATTTGTGACCAACATCGCGGTAACCCGGCCTGCGAACCAAACGAACCACACCATGCGCCAGTCACCCGTCAGGCGATGCATCTGAAAAAGGAGAACTCCGATGTCTGCCAAACACGCCATCACCACGCTCGCTCTCGCCGGCGCCATGTCGACCGCGCTCGCGACTCTCGCCGCCGCCGGCCCCTGACCAAGGCCGAGGGTGAGGCCGCCATTGCCGCCAAGAAGGAGAAGTGCTTCGGCGTCGCACTGAAGGGTCAGAACGATTGCGCCGCCGGACCGGGCACGACCTGCCAGGGCACATCGACCACCGACTTCCAGGGCAATGCATGGAAATTCGTGCAGGGTGGCACCTGCGCCAGCATCGAACTGCCGAACGGCAAGAAGGGCTCGCTGAAGCCGGTCTGACACGGCCAGCCGCACCCCGTAATCGCGACAAAGCGGAGCGTCATCATGATGACGGCAATCAAGCCAACCACCGTATCGGCCCTGCCGCTCCGCTTTTCACTTCCGATCGGCGGCGTTGCCGGGACCAGCTTCAAGCCGGAGCACCTTTCCGCGATCCTGGAAGCCGGCCCTCAGGCCGGATTCTTCGAGGTCCACGCCGAGAACTACATGGGCGCCGGCGGTCCGACGCATCGCGCGCTCGAAGCGATCCGACGCGACCATCCGCTGTCGCTGCACGGCGTCTGTATGTCGATCGGCGGACCGCAGCCGCTGGACAAAGCGCATCTGGCCCGCTTCCGCGGCCTTGTCGCGCGCTATCAGCCGGCGCTGGTCTCGGAACATCTGGCCTGGTCGACGCACGACACCAGCTTCTTCAACGATCTGCTGCCGCTGCCCTATACCGAAGCGACGCTGGCTTGCGTCTGCGATCACGTCGATCAGGTGCAGGAGGCGATCCGCCGCCCGCTGCTGCTGGAGAACCCGTCGACCTACGTGACCTTCCGGGAATCCTCGATGAGCGAGACCGATTTCATTCGCGGCATCGTCGAGCGCACCGGCTGCGGCTTGCTGCTCGACATCAACAACGTGTTCGTGTCCGCGACCAATCACGGATTCTCCGCGCTCGACTATCTCGCCGATTTTCCGCTGGCTCATGTCGGAGAGATTCATCTCGCCGGCCACGCCGAGCAGACCGACGATGACGGCAATCTCCTGCTCATCGACAGCCACGACGGCCCGGTCGCCGACTCCGTGTGGAAACTTTTCGAGATCATCGTCGCGCGGCGCGGCCCGGTGCCCACGCTGATCGAATGGGACAGCAGGATTCCGGACTGGCCGATCCTGCAAGCCGAGGCCGCGGCCGCGCAGGCAATCCTCGATCGCTGCAAGGCCGCAACGGCGGAGGATCGCCGTGCGGCCTGAAGCTGACATCAGCTTTGAAGCTGACTTGGGCTTTGCCGCGGCCTTCGCGCCGGCGCTGCTGGATCCCACCCGGGACGCACCATCTCTGGTGGCCGGCCGCAACGGCGCGCCAGCGGGCCGGCGCTACGACGTCTACCGCAACAACGTCACCGTCAGTTTGATCGACGCGCTGGCGGCAATTTATCCGGCGGTGCAACGCATCACCGGCACCGACTTCTTCCGCGCCATGGCACGTTTCCACGTTCGCAGCACGCCGCCGGCCTCGCCGCTGCTGTTCGAATACGGACGCGACTTTCCGGACTTAATCGACGCTTACGAGCATGCGCAGGACATGCCCTGGCTCGGCGACGTCGCCCGCATCGAACGAGCCTGGCTCGATGCCTATCACGCCGCCGACGCAGCGGCGCTGTTGCCGGCAACGCTTGCGGGCATTGCGCCGGAGCGAACCGCCGGCCTCGTTTTCACGCCGCACCCAGCAACGCAAATTGTCCGGTCGCACTATTCGGCCCTGACGATCTTCGCCGCCAACCGCGACAACGTGCCGGCAGCGCGCATCGACGCCTCCCTGCCGGAGGACGCCCTGATCACCCGCCCTGCCTACGACGTCGTGGTCCGGCACCTTCCGCCCGGCGGCGCCGTCTTTGCTGACTGCCTCCTGACCGGCGCACCACTCGGCGCGGCGGCCGCCGCCGCGCTCGACGCATCACCCGCGTTCGACATCGCCGCGAATATCGCAGGCCTGATCGAAGCCGGCGCATTCACCGCGCTGGTGTCCGGAGAGGTATCATGATCACAGACGATCGCATGCCGGCAGGCAGCAGCTTTCCGCCGCTCGGGCCACTCGTCGACAGAGCCAATCATCTCGTGCGGAGCGTTGCCGTACCGTCGCTCGTTCAACTCGCGTTGCGCATCGCGCTTGCGGTGCCGTTCTGGCGCTCAGGCGTACTGAAATGGGCCGGCTTTCTCCAGCTCAATGACACCGCGGTCACGCTGTTCAGCGACGAGTTCATGCTGCATCTTCCGGGTGGGCCCTATCACTTCCCTGCCCCGGCGGTGATGGCGTTCCTGTCGGGATGCGGCGAGATCATGTTTCCGGTCCTGCTGATCCTCGGGCTCGGCACGCGGTTCGCGGCACTCGGATTGCTGTTCATGACCCTGATCGTCGAGCTGACGGTGCCCGATGGCTGGCCGATCCATCTCACCTGGGCGGCGATGGCGCTCGGCATCATGGCCTACGGGCCAGGGCGAATCTCCCTCGATCATCTCCTCTGCCGCCTGCGATCGGCGCACCGATAGAGCGGGATCGGAGCTACATCCCGCTGAGGCCGCTATCGACCGCGAGCGTCTGTGCGGTGACATAGACGCTTTCGTCCGAGAGGAAGAACAGCACGGCGTAGGCGATCTCCCACGCGGTGGCCTGGCGGCCGAAGGGGGCGTGGCCCTTGCCGCGGTTGGGACGGCCGGCGCCGGCTTCGCGGCCGTTGGGGGTATCGACCATGCCGGGATAGACGAGGTTGGCACGGATGCCGCGGCGCGCTCCGAGATGGGCGATGTTGCGCATCAGGCCGCCGAGCGCGGCCTTGGAGGAATCATACACCGCCATTTGCGAACCTGCCTTCAGCGCGGCGATCGAGGAGATGAAGACGACCGAGCCGCCATTGTCGAAGCTCGGCAGCGCGGCGCGGCAGCACAGCATGGGCCCGCGGACGTTGACGTCGTAGATCCTGTTCCACTCCTCGGGACTGACCGCATCGAGGCCAACTTTGCCGAAAGTGCCGATGTTCAGCACCATGCCGTCGAGACCGCCCATGGCGCGGTGCGCCTCCTCGATCATGCGGACGACGTCGGTTTCCGATGTCACGTCGGCGGCAATCGCAAAACCCTCGCCGCCTTCGTCCGTGATGTGCTTGACAGTCTGCTGTGCGGAGGTGCGGTTGAGGTCGGCCACCGCGACCTTCGCGCCCTCACGCGCGCAAAGGATGCTCATGGCGCGGCCGTTGCCGATCGGATCGGTGACGGCATCGAACACGCGCTGGCCGCCGCCGACGATCAGGATGCGGCGGCCCTTCAGGCGCCCCCTGCCCGGTGCTTCGCCCAGTGACTCCGCGCTGGGTGGACGGACGTAGCGGTCCGGCTTGGTCTCGGTATCCGTCATCTCAGCCGCCTACTTCTTGCCGCCGTCATAAACCTTCATCCCCGCGGCGGGATCGAGATCGGTCTCGGTCGCCTCGGTCAGGCGCGCCATCATCATGTAGAAGCCGAGCGCCACGATGGATTCGACGATCTCCTGGTCGCTGAAATGTTTACGCGCAGCGGTAAAGGTCGCGTCGGGCACACGGACGTTCTGCACGACCTCGCGGCCGAACTTCAGCAGCGCGCGCTCGGCCTCGCTCAGTCCGGCGGCGTCGTAGTCGCCGCGCTCCACCGCATCGATCTGCGCTTGCGTGCAGCCGACGCCGAGCGCGATCGGCACGTGCTGGCGCCATTCGTAGGCGCCGCCTTCCAACTGCGCCGCCTGGAGGATCAAAAGCTCGCGGTTGACGGCAGAAAGCTTCTGCTTGTGCAGGATCGAATTGCCGAGCCGCATCGCCGGGATCATGTTGGCCTCGGCGTGTGCCATCATGCGGAAAATGTTGAGCTTGACCGGCATGCGGTCGAACGACGCGCGGATGTCGCCGCTCGTCGTCTCCGGATCAATCAGGGGCAGCCTTGCCACGCGTTTCTCCCTTGGGTTTTCGTTTCTTGTTGGCGTCGTCGATGCCCGCCGCGATCAGCGACAGGAAGAAGGCGAGGTAGCGGTCGATCGCCTCGATCACCTTGGCCCGCGGCGACGGCGCCGCGCCCATCACGTAATGTTCGAGACGGATGTAGATCAGGCCGGCGGCGAACAGCCGCGCGGTCTCGCGCGGGTCGGGCGTCGAGACGAGGCCCGCGAGCGCAAAGCCGCGGAAATAGTCTGTCATCATGCTCTGCTCGCGCGCATAGAAATGATCGGCGAACTTGGCGCGGATGCCGGGCACGCGGTTGCGCTCGGCGGTGATCACCTTCTGGAACTGGTGCTCGCGCGGATCGGACCATTGCTCGACGAGGTCCAATGCAAATTGCCTGCAGAACGCGGCGGGCTGGCGCGCGAGCTGCCTGTAACGCGGCTCTTCCAGCCGGCTCGCAGAACTCGCCGGGCCGTGCTCGCTGACGATCGCCTCCAGGATGGCGGCCTTGCCGGAGAAGTGGTTGTAGAGGCTGCTCTCGCGGATACCGACGCGCCGCGCCAACTCGCGCATCGAGGCGCCGCCATAGCCGCTCTGCGCGAACAGATCGAGCGCCTCGGTGAGGATGCGCTCGCGGGTGGTGGGCGCAGCCGCTTCCGCCGCGCTGGAGGTGTGGACAGCCATGACGGCTTGACTAACGAACGATCGTTCGCTAGTCAACCGTACGAACGATCGTTCGTTTGCCAGTGTGGCGACAAGCGTCGCGGCCCGCAAGGGCCAGGTTCTCGCGTTTCAACTCCGCTCATTCGAGAGGCGGGGAGCAATTTTGGGAGATGACGTCATGGCGCGCTTTGCCCGCCTTCACCTGCGTGCGGCCTGCATCCTGTTGCCGCTGCTCGCGGCCGGCACCGCCTCCGCCCAAAGCAAGTACGATCCCGGCGCCGACGACAAGACCATCAGGATCGGCACCACCGCGCCGCTGAGCGGGCCGGTGTCGGCCTTCGCCCAGATCGCGAAATCCGCCGAAGCCTATTTCCGCAAGGTCAACGACGACGGCGGCGTCAACGGCCGACGTATCCAGATGATCATCGCGGACGATGCCTACAGCCCGCCGAAGACGGTCGAGCAGACGCGCAAGCTGGTCGAGAGCGACGAGGTGCTGCTGATCTTCGGCGGCGTCGGCACGCCGACCAACAGCGCCGTGCACAAATATCTCAACGACCGCAAGGTGCCGCAGCTGTTCCTGGGCTCGGGCGCAGCGAAGTGGGACGATCCCAAGGGCTTTCCCTGGACCGTCGGCTGGCAGCCGACCTACCGCGACGAGGCCATCGCCTACGCCAGGTACATCAAGGCGAACCACGCCAACGCAAAGATCGGCGTGCTCTACCAGAACGACGATCTCGGCAAGGACTATCTGAAGGCGCTGGAGGAAGGGCTCGGCAGCGGCGAAGCCATCGTCGCGCGCGCGGCCTACAAGACCTCGGCGCCGACGGTCGACACCCAGATCCTCCAGCTCAAGACCGCGGGCGCCGACGTGGTACTGGTGGCGGCGACGCCGAAATTCGCAGCACAAGCCATCCGCAAGATCGGCGAGATCGGCTGGAAGCCCGTGACCATCATCTCCAACGTCTCGGCCTCGATCAGCGGCGTGCTGGTGCCGGCCGGCAAAGACAATTCCACCGGGGTCATCTCCAGCCAGTATCTGAAGGACGCGACCGACCCGGCCAACAAGGACGACGCCGGATACAAGGAATGGCTGGCGTTCATGGACAAGTACATGCCGGACGCCAACAAGAGCGACTGGCTCAACGTCTATGGCTACACCATCGCGCAGACGCTGGTGACGGTGCTGAAGGCCTCCGGCAACGACCTCACCCGCGCCAATGTGATGAAGCAGGCGACGACGCTCAAGGACGTCAAGCTGCCGATGCTGATCAACGGCACCGCGGTGAACAACTCGCCCGAGCACTATACGCCGATGACGAGCCTCCAGCTGATCCGTTTCGACGGCACGCGCTGGGTGCCGTTCGGCGATCTCCTGAAGAACTGACGCATGCGGCAGGTCCAAATCGGCAGCATGCGGATCGATCTCGTCAGCGAGATTCCTTCGCTTGCCTTCGACAAGACCTGGCTGTTCGCCAACGTCACCGACGCCGTGATCGCGGAGAACCGCAACTGGCTCGATCATCGCTACATCGAGCCGGAGACCGGCCGCTTCATCCTCAGCCATCACTCCTACCTCGTGCGCACACCGCGCTGGACCGCCATCGTCGACACCTGCTGCGGCAATCACAAGCCAAGGCCGCGCGTGCCGGTGTGGAACGATCTCGACCAGCCTTATCTCGCAAACCTGCAGGCGCTGGGCGTCAAGCCCGAAGAGGTCGACTTCGTGATGTGCACGCATCTGCATGTCGATCACGTCGGCTGGAACACGCGGCTCCTCGACGGAAGCTGGGTGCCGACCTTCCCCAATGCGCGCTATCTGATGGGCCGCGACGAGTACCGCAACTTCGAGGCCATGCACAATGCGGCACCGAAAAGCCCGGTGAACCACGGCTCGTTCGAGGATTCCGTGCTGCCGGTGGTCGCGGCGGGCCTTGCCGAGCTGGTCGAGACCGATCATCGCCTGTTCGATGATCGCGACGCGGCCCTGCGCTTCGCGCCGGCGCCGGGCCACACCGCAGGCAACATGCAGATCCATCTCAATGGCGGCCACGATCATGCGGTGATGTCCGGCGACGTCATCCACCATCCGATCCAGTGCGCCGCGCCCTGGCTGTCGAATGCCGCTGACGTCGATCCGGCCGCAGCGCTCGCGACCCGGATGGCGCTGCTGGAAGAGCTCGCGGATACACCGAGCTATCTGCTCACGGGCCACTTTCCGGCACCGACCGCGGGCCGCGTCGTCAGGCACGGCGAGGCCTATCGATTTCGTTTTTGGGAATAGGGGAATGCCATCATGATACTGCGCACCGTCACACTCTCATTGCTCGCATTGCTGTCGGCGACATTGCCGTCGCGCGCCGAGGATCCTGCCGCCTATCCCACGCACAAAATCAGGATGCTGCTGCCCTATGCCGCCGGCGGCGGCGGCGACGTGGTCGGCCGGCTGCTGGCGGACAAGATGGGCAGGACGCTGGGGCAAAGCATCTATATCGAGAACCACACGGGAGCTGCCGGCACGCTCGGCACGCAGATGGTCGCGACCTCGCCGAACGACGGCTACACCATCACCGTCGGCGGCATGACCACGCATGTGCTGGCCCCAGCGATCTATCCGAAGCTGCCCTACGATTCGATCAAGGATTTTACGACGCTCGGGCGCGTCGGCGTCTCCGCGATCATGCTGGTGGCGACCAAGGATTTTGCCGCAAATGACATCAAGGAACTCATTGCGCTCGCCAAGAAGGGGCAACCGATCCAATACGGCAGTTGGGGCATCGGCTCGACCGGACAATTCTGCGCGGAAATCCTGATGCAGCAGACCGGCATCAAGATCGAGCACGTACCGTTCAACGGCATCGCCAAGCTTGCCGGCGACCTGCTCGGCGGCCACATCTCGCTGGCGACGCTCGACGTGGCAACCGCGACGCCGCTGGTGAAGGACGGCTCGATCAAGGCGCTGGCCGCCTGCGGCGAGCGCTCGCCGAGCCTGCCGGATATCGCCAGCTACAAGGAACAGGGCGTGCCGTTCGACCGCAGCCTGTCCTGGGCGATGTATGCGCCGGCCGGCCTCGCTCCGCCGATCGCACAGAAATTGCAGGCGGCGCTGAAGGACGCGCTCGGCGACGCCGTGGTGAAAGACAAGCTGCTGGCGCTGGGCATCACGCCGCAATTCGTGCCGGGTGACGAGCAGCGCGACATCAATGCCCGCGATATCGCGGCCTGGAAGCAGGTTGCCAAGGACGCAAATATTGAAGTCAAGTGATCGAGGTCAAGTGAGCAAGTCGAGAAGAGGAGCGCGGGCATGAGCCGCATCTTCGGCGCGGTGCGCCAGAACGGATATGTGGTGCGGGACATCCACGCCGCGATGAAGCACTGGATCGAGGTGATGGGCGTCGGCCCGTGGTATTACATGGACCGCGTCAGAACCGACTGGTTCCGCCATCGCGGCCAAAACTCCGCCGTCGAGATGAGCATCGCGCTGGCGAACTCCGGCGATCTCCAGATCGAGCTGATCCAGCAGCGCAACGACGCGCCCTCGCTGTACAAGGAGTTTCTGGACGCCGGCCACGAAGGCCTGCAGCACATGTCCTACTGGAGCCACGACTACCAGGCGCTGTACGACAAGGCGCTGGGGCTCGGCTACAGGATCGGCCATGAGGGCCAGATCGGCGGCGACAAGGGGCGCTTTGCCTATTTCGACACGCAGGCGCATCCGGGAACCATCATCGAGATCTCCGACATCAGCGGCACCAAGGGGCCGTTCTTCGAGAAAGTCAGGCAGGCGGCGTTGAACTGGGACGGCACGCGGCCGATCCGCGAGGTCGTCGGCGCGAAATCGTAGGAGGGATCACCTCTGCACGCTGGACGGCGATCCATGCTAGCGTGAGCCTCGCGTCCGAACCTTCAGCGAGGCAAGCATGTCCAGCACTGACAAGGTTTTCGCCGGCTCGATCCCAAAGCTTTACGACGAACATCTGGTCCCGATGATCTTCGCCGTCTACGCGGACGACATCGCAAGACGTGTCGCCGCGCTCTCGCCGTCGGCGCTGCTCGAGATCGCCGCGGGCACCGGTGCAGTGACGCGCGCCGTGGCGGCGGTGCTGCCGTGCGGCATCCGCTATGTCGCGACCGACCTCAACGAGCCGATGCTCGCGATTGCAGCCCAACGTCAGGCGGACGACGACCGCATCACCTGGCGCCAGGCGGATGGCATGGCGCTGCCATTCGCCGACGCCGAATTCGACGTGGTCTGCTGCCAGTTCGGCGCGATGTTCTTTCCGGACCGCGTCAAGGCCTATGGCGAGGTGAAGCGCGTCCTGAAGCCGGGCGGCACATTCGTGTTCAATGTCTGGGACCGGATCGAGGACAATGTGCTGACGCAGGAGGCGACTATTGCGCTCGGCACGATGTTTCCCGACGATCCGCCGCGTTTCATGATCCGGACACCGCACGGCTATTACGACAGGGACGTGATCAGATCCGATCTTGAACGTGCCGGCTTCCGCGACATCGCGATCGAAACGCGATCCGAGATCAGCCACGCGCCGTCGGCCGAGTCTGTCGCGACCGCCCTCTGCCAGGGCACGCCGCTGCGCAACGAGATCGAGGCAAGGGATGCCAGCAAGCTGCAGGCAGCAACCAACATCGTTGCCGACGCGATCCGGACACGCCATGGGTCCGGACCGGTCGAGGGCAAGATCCAGGCTGTCGTGATCGAGGCGCGGTAGGCGTTGCGGAGAGCTTCAGCTCCCGCGCAACTTACCAGAAGCTCCGCTGCATCGGCTGCGCCGGCTGGTAATATTGATACTGGCCGCGGCGGCGCGGATTGACCGGCTGCGGGTTCGGCTCGCGCTGCTGGAAGAAAAAACCACCAAAACCGTTGCCGCCCCAGCCATCGTCGCTCGCCATTTCCATCGGCGGCGGCGCGGTGGGCTTGCGGGTGATGAAGCCGCCCTGCGGCTGGTTGCTCAGCACCGCCACGAACTCGGTGCGGTAGTTGGTTTCGGCGCTCAGCGGCTCGTCCGAGATGACGATCGACGAGCGCGGCAACGCGGTCGGCCCGATGCGATCCCAGACGTCCTGCGGAATGGTGATGCGGTCGAGCGCGTCCTTGGCGTCGTCGCCGCTTTCGATCGTGACCACGCTCCAGCGCAGGCCGGTATCGCTCTTCGCCATCGCGGTGAAGATATGCGTGCCGAGCGGCTGGTCGGGATTGCGGATGGTGACGGGAACCTCGATGCTGGTGTCGAACACCTCGCCGCCGCCGTCCGGCGCAGGCTTGTGCGTGTTTCGCCGCACGTAGAGCTTCTGTGTCGCGCGGCTGATGTAGACCGAGACCGGCTCGAGAGCGAGCCTGGCGTCGGTCGCAGCCGTCACGGCCTCGGCCTTCCTGGTCGCCGCGACCTTGGCGGCTTCCTTCGTCGCTGCCACGGCATCGCGCTTCGACTGCGCGGCGGCCTTGGCGGCATCGAGCGCCGACGCAGCATCGGCAGCCTTGGTGGCGACCTTCTGCTTCAGTTCTTCGGCCTGCGCACGCGCCTGATCGGTTTTGGCGGCAGCGATCTTCCTGTCGGCGAAGGCGAGTTCGGCGTCAGCCTTGGCCTTCTGCTGTTCCAGCTTGCGCAGGGACGCAGGAAGCGACGCCGCCTCCTTCGCGGCCGCGGCCGCAGCCTTCTTGGCCTCGGCGGCAGCCTGGGTCGCCAGCTCGGCTTCAGCGGAGAGCTTGTCGGCCCGGCCCGGCACAGCCGCGATGGCCTCCCGCTTCGGCACGAACAGCGAGGGGTGAGAGAATTCGATCGGGGCCGCGTCGTTCGGCGAGATGATCACGCGCATCCCGATGTTGGTCTTGTCGAACAGGCCCTCGGCGAAGCCGAAGGGCATGCGCACGCAGCCGTGCGAGGCGGCATAGCCGGGCAGCGGGCCGCCATGCAGCGCGATGCCGTTCCAGGTGATGCGCTGCATGTTCGGCATCCAGGCATCGTCATACATGGTCGAGCGGTGGTCCTTGTCCTTCTCGACGATGGCGAAGACGCCGGCCGGCGTCTCGCGCCCCGTGGTGCCGGTCGACACCGGCGCGCGCAGGATCCAGCCGTCGGCGTCGTAGAAGGTGACCTGCTGGCTCTTGATCGACACGATCGCCATGATCGGTTCGCCCGCCTCACGCGGCGCCACCGCCTCGGCCGGCTGGCGCGCCTGCTTGGCCGCCTCGGCGCTAGCAGTCAGCGCCGTCAGGACGGCGACCGCGGCGAGCGCGACAAGTCCGGGAGGCCGCCAACGCCGCATCGCCGTATTGGATTGCGCCGTCGTCATCAGGTCTTTCATGCCATACCCCGGTCCAGTACCAGTCCGCGCCATATCGATCAGATTGCGATCATTGGATTAAGAAATCGCAGCCACCTTGCGTTCCGTATCCGGCGATATTCGGTCCGCTCGCGGGCAAATCTTCATATACGAGGGATCGCGCACGCGGAAGATGGCCCGGGACCGTGGCTGACCTGAAGCTGGCCGGTCGCTGCGGCGGAACGCTCGCCGCGACCGAATCGCAGGTCAGGTCCAGGCGCGGACATTAGGATGTGACCCTCATCACAAAGAGTTGCGCCGCGCCTCGCATCCTGGCCAACCCTTGCCCGGATTGTCTCGGTCGTGGCCGGACCGGCGCAGCTTGCCATTGGCTTCATCGTCGTTCCGGCAAACCAGCGGCGGGAGCTGGCGAAAGGGATCGCTGCGGTCCCTAACTCCGGTTCCTGAACGTAGGCTCCAATGGTCGACCGGGGCGAATCATCTCTTCGGCGTCGACGCTCGACAGGTCAGCCCACCAACCTCAGCCTCGCGCGCAATCTGAGGCGCTGGACCGCTCGCGTCAAAGCCGGATCGTCGACCACAAACTCGAGCATGCGCAGGATTTCCTCCTGATTGCATCTCGGCCCGGCATTTTCGCAAAGCGCGACCATTCGCTTGACCTCGTCGAGGGCCTCCACGACGATCTCCGCATCCGACAGTGCTCTGCTATCATGGCGTGACATTGCCCGACGATGCGCTTCGACGATCCATGCGCCAACGGGACAGATCGTCGCAAATTCAGGTCCGGCACCGCACCATCGCCTGATGCCCATTGGCTGGCGCCGGCGTCGGGATTTTCCTGACGACGCATGCGGACTCAGCCCGACTGTTACCCGAGGCCATCATCCTCCACATTGGAGGAGCACTCTCATCATCGGGAGATTCAAGATGCCGGTGCTCGTGCGATCAACGACGCAGAGCAAACTCACCCGTGCGATCGATGGCACCGTTTCCGCCATCCTGCGCAGATTGGCACCTGATCCGTCTGCTCTCGACACCTCCGCTTCGATCTCGAGATCCAAAAGCCGGATCGACGCCGGCGTCCAGTCGCTCCTCGGGCTGGTATGGCGGAAGGTCCTGGCCAACTACGTATGTTTTCCCGAATCGAAGACGAAGCCATGAACGGGTATATCCTGGCTGGAATGATGCTCTTCAGTGCCGGGATACTCCTGGCGCATGCTGTCGATGCATTCTTCGACCCGCACAACAGAATCTCGCGAAGCTAATTCGCCGTCTTAAGGACGCAGCATCATGTGCTGCAGCATCATGTGCTTGCGATCGAGCCCCGGGACCTGCAGAGAGCGTCACCAAATGGCGCCGGTCCCGTCAGGGAAACGTCGGGCCATTCGCCACCACGCCCGGCACCAGGTCAAGCATGGACGACGCGGAGCGCTACCGGGCCCGACACGGTGTTCTCATGAGCAGACCGGATGACATGAAAACAGTTGCAGGATGCCGCCTCCAGCTTCGGCTCGTCGACGATGACGATGCATCCGCGGCTACGGCTGATGAGTCCGGCCTCCTTCATCTCGCCGATCGCCGTCGTGATACCCGCGCGCCGCACACCGAGGGCCTGGGCCATGCAACGATGGGTGAGCGCGATCTCGTTGGTCCCGATCCGGTCGCGAGCGACCAGTAGCCACCTGGCCAAGCGTTGGGACAGATTGTGCCTCGAATTGCATGCGACGAGCTGCGAGCTGTGGATCAACGAGGCCTGTACGTATCGCAGCATCAGCTTCTCGATCTCGGAATCCGTCTTGATCAGGTCGATCAGCGCTTCCGTGCCAATGCGCAGCGCTCTGCCGGGAACGTTGACCGTACACCGGTGGGGCGACACACGCATCCCAAGCACCAGCGGAATGCCCACGAAGTCCTTCCTCCCGAGCGTATGGATCTCGACTGGCGGACTATCGCCGGCGCGGGTCGTCAGGGACGCGGCACCGGATTCAATGAAATACGCATGTTGGAGCGGAAGGCCCCGCTCCTGCAGCACTTGTCGCGCCGACATCCGGATCGACTCGCAACGGTCCAGCAACCTGGCGCGCGATAGCGCAGAGATGTGCCACGAGTTCGTTGGCGACCGTCGGCGACGGCGATAAGTCGGCGCGACCGGGCATGCGGCCCACCGCTTCGGCTGCCGCCACCGGGTTTCGCATTTCTTCCTTGACGAGGTCGAGTTTGAGCATGTCCGTCGCCTGGTGATTGACGTTTGACTATTCATGATCGTCGGACCACCTTCGTCCCAGTCGGGCTGAAGGATGGTTCCGTCAGGAAAAACCTGACACGCAAGGATTGGTCGTGCCACTTCCAAGTGCTTCAATCAGCAGACACGTCGCGCGCGATACTCCGAGATCGAGACCGGTTGCCGCAACTGGTTCGAAGAGCGCTGCGCAGCGTCCGCTGATCCTGCTCGTCATGGCGGCGGCCATTCCTCTCATCCTGTTCGCCGGCTGGGTGGTCTTTCTGAACGCCCGCCAGGACCGGACCGACTCGCGTCTTGCTGCCCTCGAAACGCTTGATCGCGTCGTGACCCGCATCTCTTCGGATCTGACTCTCCAGGTCCAGATCGCTGAAACGCTCGCGGCATCTGCGAGTCTGGATACGCCGGATCTGTCCTCGTTCTACGTCGAAGCCCTGCGCGTGAAGGAGACCCGGCCCCTCTGGGAAACAATCGAACTGGTCGACCCAAAGGGAACCCAGGTGCTCAATCTTCTGCGTCCCATCGGCGCCGATCTCGGCGCGACCGCGGATCGCGAGAATTTCGAGAGGATCCTCACGACCCGCAAGGCGGCCATCGGCGGAATTGGCCCTCTCGGTCCGATCTCGGGCAAACGCCTCGTCGCGCTCAGGGCACCCGTCGAGCGCAAGAACGAACTCAAATTCGTCCTGACGGTTGCCTTGGTGCCAGATGCTGTCAGCCAGATCCTGAAGAGCGCAGGAGCGCCGCCCGGATGGGTGGGCCTCGTCGTGGACGGCAGAGGCAACATCGTCGCACGGACCGTCGCCGAGCAGTTCGAACTCGGCCGCCCCGCCAGCGCGTCGGTGCGCGAGGCCATCTCACGGGGGTCTGAGGGCAGCTATGTCGGCACGTCACTGGAGGGAGCAGAGGTCGATTCCATCTACAAGGAACTGCCGGGCACGAGCGGCTGGTCCGTGCATTTCGGCATTCCCACGGATGAACTCCGACGCACCAGTGCGCCGTTCTGCAATCTTTCTCGCCGGTGGCGGAGCCGTCAGCCTGGCTTTGGCGCTCGCGCTGGTCTGGTTCACTGCGCGCGACATATCCCAACGCCGTGCAGAGCAGGAAGCCCAGGCCGCGCTCGCCCTCAAGGCAAGCGAGGAGCGCCGGCGTCTCATGGTCGACGCCGCGGACCTCGGAGTCTTCAGCTGGAACGTACCCACCGGCGAGGTCGTTGCCTCGCGGCGAGCGCTGGAGATGCTCAGGATCAGCCGAAGCACCGATGCCGGAGACGCAAGCATGCCTTTCGAGACGCTTCTCAACAGCATTGATCCCGCGGACCGGTCGTCGTTCGAGAAGACATTATCCCAATGCGAAAGAAGCGATGCCGTTGCCACCGAATTTCGCACCGCCCTGCCGAACGAGCGCTGGTTGCGGGTCAGTGCACGCAGTTCGCGTTTAGACGGACACAGCGCCGACGTCGTCATCGGCGTGCTTCTGGATGTCGACGTGATGAAGCGCGCGGAGTTCGATCGGCAACGTTTGCTGCGGCGACTTGGAGAAGCCGAGGAAAATGAACGCAGACGAATTTCGCGCGAATTGCACGATCAGATCGGGCAGACGGTCACCGGCCTGCTGCTCGGCCTGAAGAAGCTCGAGCAATCGATCGAGGCGACGCCTTTCTACTCGTCCCAGATCGACAAGCTGCACTGGTTGCAGGGACTTGCCAGCGGAATTGGGCGGGACATCCACCAGATCGCGGCGGACCTCCGTCCCACCGCGCTCGACGACATGGGACTTCACAGAGCCATTGAAGCATTCTGTGCCGAGTGGACCCGGCGTTTCGGAATCAATACCGACGTCCAGTTGCTCGGCCCGGTCGACCGGCTCCCGCTGGAGATCGAGATTGCCCTGTACCGCGCCATCCAGGAAGCGCTCAACAACGTCGTGAAGCATGCGAACGCGCGGACCGTGAGCCTCGTGTTCGACCGTCGAAGGGACGAACTGCGCGTCATCGTCGAAGACGACGGAACGGGGTTCGACCCGACGAAATTGTCTCGCTCCGGTCTCAATGCGTCGCGTCTTGGCCTCTCCGTCATGGAAGAACGCCTGGCGCTGCTCGGAGGTGCGCTTACCATCGAATCCGAGCACAACGTCGGAACGACGCTGTTCATGACGGTCCCATTGGCCGGAAAGGATGCCGGCGCGTGAAGCCGATCAGAATCACACTGGCAGACGATCATCCGCTCGTACTGGCGGGAATGAAAGCCCTGCTCGAACCGGTTAAGGACATCTCCATCGTGGGAGAAGCAACCGACGGACAGAATGCGATCGACATCATCGGCAAGGAACGGCCGGACATCGCAATTCTGGACATCTCGCTACCGATCATCGGTGGCATCGAGCTGGCACAACGCATCGCCGTCGATTTTCCCAACGTTCGACTACTGGCGCTCACCGTGCATGAAGATCGCGCCTACGTTCAGCCCATGATGCGGGCCGGTGCGCGCGGATATCTGCTCAAGCGATCCGCGGCCGACGAACTCGTGCGGGCGATCCGGGCCGTCGCCGAGGGAGGCGTGTATCTCGACCCTGCAATCGCCGAGAAGATCCTGCCAACGCCCTCCGGCGACCACGCGCCGTCCGGGAAGGCATCCCATCTCGACCTGACGCCACGCGAGGCCGAGGTGCTCCGCTTCATCGCTCAGGGCTTCAGCAACAAGGAAATCGCCAACCGGCTGGATGTCAGCATCAAAACGGTCGAGACACACAAGTCGAGAGGAATCGAGAAATTGGGTCTCTACACGCGTGCCGACATCGTGCGCTACGGCGTCTCGCAAGGCTGGCTCGATCACATCTCCAAAGAGTAGCACAGACGCGAAAGACCCCGACTCGGGGGCCGAGCCGGGGTCCTGCGGATAACGACGACACCGGAACGGGGGCCAGCATCGACACGATCCTGCTCTCCCTAACCGCGCGCTGCAATGGACGACGGTACGCTGCCGTGCCCGAATAATGCGAGCACGGCGAAACGTTCAAAGCGCAATTCTCCGCCTCGCCGAGATGCTGCAAAGCGTCGCAGAACGAACAGGCCCGTCTGCCTGCTCCGTACGCCTCTGTACCAACCCTGGTTGAACCTCGCACGAGGCCGCGAATTAGCCTCCCACGAAGCAAAGAGGAATGGAGACCAGAATTGATACACTCACGCATACTACCGTTTGCCGCTGCGGCGTTCATTGCAATTTCGGCCGGTGCAAGCGGAGCCGTTGCCGCCCCCAACCTCGTTCAGGGCGGCTCCCATGTTCGCTCCGACGTCGTCAACGTTCAGTGGCGCGGCGGCTGGCACCATCGGCATCATCATGGATGGCGCCACGGCTATCGACGTCCCTACGGCGTGGGACCGGCGCTTGGTGGACTCGCGGCCGGCGCCATCATCGGAGGAGCGATCGCCAACAGTCGCGCCCAGGCAGCCGAGAACGACGCCTACTGCTCACAGCGCTTCAAGTCCTATGACCCGGGTTCCGGCACGTATCTCGGATATGACGGGCAACGGCATCCCTGTCCCTGAACTGCGCGCGCGAGTCCAGAACAGCCGCACGAGCGGCGATCCAGTCAGAAGGAGTTTCTTTTCATGAGAACACAAATCACAGCGGCCGCATTGGCTGCAATCGCCCTTGCATCCGCCCCTGCCTTTGGCGAAACCGCGCTGCCGCAGTCCGGCAACGACCAGGCCAGCGGACAGCAGTCGGCGATCTCGAGTCTCCGGCAAGCCGGGTACACCGATGTCCAGGCGGCCACCGGCTCGGTGCTCATTCAAGCCAAGGACAAGTCCGGAAATCCGGTCATGTTGATCGTCAACGGGGCGCAGGGCAGGATGACCGTGGGCGCAAGCGCGGGATCAACGACCCAGACGGCGCACGCCACTGCCACGCCCGGTGGCGCTTTCACGGCAGTCCCGGCCAAGGACAGTCTGGGCTCGAAGGTGATCGGCCTCGAGGTCTATAACAACAACAAGCAGAATATCGGCACCATCAAGGACGTCGCGTTCAACGAGAACGGCGTCGACGGATACATTCTTTCCGTCGGTGGCTTTCTCGGGATCGGCGATCACTACGTCGCGGTTCGTCCGTCAGCCGTCAAGATCAGCTATGACCGCGGCGACAATCGCTGGCATGCTTCGATGGACGCGACCGCCGATCAATTGAAAGCGGCGCAAGAGTTCAAATACCCAAGCAACACCTGAGACGATCCTGCCGGGATGGCTCATTGCCGTCCCCGGCTCATCACGATGTACCGACCGCCTTGCTGTCGACCGCCGCCTGGATTTCCGCATCGCTCAAACCCGCCTCGCGGAGGACCTCGCGCGAGTGCTCGCCGAGGCGCGGAGCCATACGATGGAGGCTGGCCGGGCTTTCTGAGAATTTCGTCGCGGGACGCGCCTGCCGGATCCGCCCCTCAGTGGGATGATCGATATCCGCAAACAAGCCGACGGCGGCGAGATGCGGTTGCTCGCCGATCTCGGTGAGCCTGGCGAACGCTGTGTGCGGCACATCCAGCCGCAGCAGCAATTCCTCCCACTCAGCGGTGGTGCGGGTCGGCCCGATCTCGCTCATGCGGTCGTAGATCTTGTCGATGTTTTGCGAGCGCAGCACGGGATCGCGCACGCCGAGTTCGTCGCTTAGCTCAGGGCGGCCGACGGCTTCGAAGAAGGCGCACCAATTGTCCCCGGAATAGGGCAGCATCGTCAGCCAGCCATCCTTGGTCCGCACCGGGCGCCGGTTCTTCATCCGCTTGTAGCCGGTGGGGCCGATCGGCGGATCGAACGCGTGCCCGCCCAGCATCTCGATGCTGTTGAAGCCGGCAATGGTTTCCAGCATCGGCACTTCCACCATCTGGCCCTGCCCGGTGCGCTCGCGTCGGAACAAGGCCGCGGAGACTGCGCCGACCATTGCCATCGCGCAGATCTTGTCGCCGATGAGGCTCGGCACGAACGCCGGTTCCTCGTCAGATCCGATCGACGACGCGAGGCCCGAAGCGGCCTGGATGATCTCGTCGAAGGCGGGGCGCGCGGCCCACGGGCCGTCCTGGCCGAAGCCGGTGGCAGCCGCATAGATCAGCCGCGGATTGAGCTTTGCACAGGCCTCATAACCGAAGCCCAGCCGGGCCATCGCCGCGGGGCGCACATTGGTAACGAGGGCATCGACCGTCGGGATCAGCCTCGCCAGCGCCGCCTTGCCGTCAGGATGTTTCAGATCGAGCGCGAGGCTGCGCTTGTTGCGGTTGACCGCCATGAACTGCCCGCTCATGCCGCGGTTTCGGAACACGCCGGTGTAGCGCCAGGTGTCGCCCGCGGGCGGTTCGACCTTGATGACGTCAGCGCCCCAATCGCCGAGCATTTGCGCGGCATAGGGACCGAACAGCACGCTGGTCAGATCGAGAACGCGGATGCCGCTGAGGGGACCTGTCGGTGTCGTCATGTCTTCACTCGGGCTGGAGCAAGCAATGCGGGCACTTCCAAGCGGGCAGGGACGCGCCCTGCCCGCCTGTCACGATGTGTCAATCCTATTCGCCGAGAACGTCGCCGAACAGCTCCCATGACTTGCCGTTGAAGCGCGCCATCTGCAACTGCCGGATCGGCGTGACCTGCTCGGCCGAGGTGTTGAGCCTGATGCCCGGCAGCAGCATCGGCAGCTCGACGTCCTTGAAGGACTGCGTCTGCTTCATCAGATTGGCGCGCGTCAGATCGTTGCCGGCGCGCTGCAGCACCAGCTCCATCATCTGCGCCATGGTGTAGCCGGTGACGTTGAAGATGTCGGCGGGGTCGGCGCCCGAATTGTACGTCTTCATCCATTCGCGCCAGGCCTTCATCCCGGCGTCATTCTCCCAGCGCGGATCACCGGGATCCTTCTGGAAGGCGCCGGTGACGATGCCGACGGCATTGTCGAGGCCGGCAGGCGTCAACACGGAGCCGACGGAGTTGGAGACCGCCGGAAGAATGATCTGCGGCTTCCAGCCGAGCTCCGCGATCTTCTTGATGGCTTGCGCCGCGAATTTCGGCGTGCACTCGTTAAAGACAACATCGGCGCCGGCGGCCTTGAACTTGACGATCTGGGAGTCGACTGTCGGATCGGAGGTCTCGTAGGTGGCCTCCGCAACGATCTGGTTGACGTGCTCCCCCAAACCTTCCTTGAAGCCAGCGAGATAGTCGCGCCCGGGATCCTCGTTCGGGGTGATGACCGCGATCTTCGCGCCGGGCTTGTTCGCCAGAATCCACTTGGCGTAGATGCGGCCTTCGGTCCGGTAGGTCGGCTGCGAGCCGGTGGTCCACGGGAAATGCTGCGGATCGTTCCAGCGGCTGGCGCCACTCGACGGGAACAGTTGCGGGATCTTCTTGGCGTTGAGGTATTTTTGTGCCGCGATGTTCGGGCCGGTGCCGAGCATCGAGAACATCGCGAACACCTCATCGCTCTCGGCAAGGCGCCGCACCTGCTCGACCGTCTTTGCCGGCGAATAGGCGTCGTCCATGCTGAGCAGCTCGACCTTGCGGCCGTTGATGCCGCCCTTGTCGTTGAGCATCTTGAAATAGGCGATCTCGGCGCGGCCGATCGCCGAATAGGCCGAGGCGGGCCCCGAATATGGCATGGTCTGCCCGAGCTTGATCGTCGTGTCGGTGGCTCCGGTGTCGTAGTTTCCGGCCGTAGCGGCCGTCGCAGCGGCCAAGACTGCGATGAGAGCAATAGCTCCACGTATCAGTTGTTTTCCAGGCATGCCCGGCATCTCCTTCCCTGGCAGAGCGCATCGACGCGGGCCGAAAGGCCGTCGCCAACGTCCTCCACTTCTGTTCTTGGTTATCGTCGGCCGCATCGATCGCGATGTCGGCAATTGCGACGATAGCCTGAATAGGGCGCGGGAGATGTAGCGAAGAATTCAGATGCGTATGCGCAGCTTGCAGCCGTTCTATTCTGCGAGCCTGCCGCCTGAGGGTAAGGTCAGACCTCGAGCCATTCCTGCCGCACGGCGGCATTCGCCTTGAGCTCGTCCGGCGTTCCCTCGAACACGACGCGGCCGTGGCCCATGATGTAGACGCGCTTGGAAATGCGCATCGCGATCGACAGCTTTTGCTCCACCAGCAGAATCGCGACGCCCGCCTGAGCGATGCGCGCGATGAGATCGCCGACCTGCTGCACGATCAACGGCGCCAGACCTTCGGTCGGCTCGTCGATCATGATCAGGTCAGGATCGCCCATCAGCGTTCGGCAGGTGGTGAGCATCTGCTTCTCACCGCCTGACAGGACGCCCGCCGCGGTGTCGGCACGCGCGGCGAGATTTGGGAACATGTCGAGCATGTCCTGAAGCCGCCATTTGCCGGGACGGCTTGTGTCCTTGACGCCGAGCAGAAGATTTTGGCGAACCGTCAGGCTCGGGAAGATGTCGCGATGCTCCGGCACATAGCCGAGCCCGAGGCGCGCGATCTTGTAGCTGGGCAGGCCGACGATGTCCTTGCCCTTGAAGCGGATCGTGCCCTGCGGCGCGACCTCGCCCATGATCGCCTTGACCGTGGTGGAGCGGCCGACGCCGTTGCGGCCGAGCAGGCTCACGACCTCGCCGGCGGCGACGTCGAGATCGACGCCCTGAAGGATGTGGCTCTTGCCGTAATAGGCGTGGAGATCCCTGACCTCGAGCATCAGTGCGCCTCCTCGCCGAGATAGGCTTCCTTGACCTTCGGGTCGCGCCGGATCTCTTCCGGCGTGCCCGAGGCGATGATGTGGCCGTAGACCAGCACCGAAATGCGGTCGGCAAGGCCGAACACGACGCTCATGTCGTGCTCGACGATGACGAGGGTCTTGCCCTCGGTCAGCCGCCGGATCAGCGCCATGGCGCGCTCGGTCTCCGCATTGCTCATGCCGGCGGTCGGCTCGTCCAGCAGGACGACGGTGGCGCCGCTGGCGATGGTGATGCCGATCTCGAGCTCGCGCTGCTCGGCGTAGGTCAAGAGACCGGCCGGGACATCGCGCCGGTGCGTCAGATGGATGTCGTCCAGGATCTGCGCGGTGCGCTCGCGCACCTCGGGCAGGCTGTCGACGTTCTTCCAGAAGGCATAGCGATGTCCGGTGGCCCAGAGCACGGCGCAGCGCACGTTCTCCCACACCGACATGCGGGCAAACACGTTGGTGACCTGGAACGAGCGCGACAGTCCGCGCCGGTTGATCTCGAACGGCTGGAGGCCGGAGATGACGTCGCCGTTGAGCTTCACCTCACCCGAGGTCGGCTTGATATGGCCGCTGATCAGATTGAACGTCGTGGATTTTCCCGCGCCGTTCGGACCGATGATGGCGTGCCGTTCGCCTTTGGCGACGCTGAGATTGAGATCGCGAATGATGCTGACATTGCCGAAACGCTTTTCGACGGCGCGGACTTCGATCGCTGATACCGCTCCGCTCATGCCAGATACCCCCGGTCACGAGCGACCGTCGCAGCCCTGTCCCACGCATCGGCGATCCGCCGCCAGGTGAGCCGCGCGAGGAACGCGCCGCCGAAGACCAGAACCGCAGCACTGAGCCACGTCATCGGTGACTTCGGATTGAAGGCAATGCCGAACAGGTTGATGGCCTCCCCGCCGGAATAGCGCGCAACCGTCTCGATGGTCAGGATGACGCCGCAGGCAAGCGCCAGGGTCGGCACGATTGCGACGAGATAGGACGGGATCACCGTCCACAGCGTTCCGGCACGAACCAGCGGCCGGTGCATCATCAACAGGCCCGCGATGCCGCCGGGCGAGAACATCACAATGCCGATGAAGATGATGCCGAAATAGAGCTGCCAGACGCTGGTGACGCTGGTCAGGCCAAGCTGGAGATAGGTGACGAGGATCGCACCGAGAATGGGGCCGAAGAAATAGGCGGTGCCGCCAATGAAGGTGGAGAACAGCACGAGGCCGGACTGGATCGCGCCGAGATAGGCGGAGTTGGCGATCTCGAAATTGATCGCGGCCAAACCGCCGGCAATGCCGGCAAAGAAGCCGGCGAAGCAGAAGGCGAGATAGCGGACCACATGGGGATCGTAGCCGATGAACTGGACGCGCTCCGGATTGTCGCGGACCGCGTTGCTGATGCGCCCGAGCGGCGTGCGGGTGAGCGCGTACATCGCGATCGCCGCCAGCACCAGCCAGAACGCAATCAGATAGTACACCTGGAGCTGCGGCCCGAACGACCAGCCGAACATCTTCGGCAGCGCGGTGCGGTCCGTGGTGATGCCGGATTCGCCGCCGAACACCGAGCGCAGGATCAGAGAGGACGACGCTACCAGCTCGCCGATGCCGAGCGAGATCATCGCGAACACGGTGCCGGCGCGCTTGGTCATGACCCAGCCGATGATGACAGCGAAGATCAGGCCGCCAAGGCCGCCGAACAGCGGAATGAACGGCAGCGGGATCGGCCAGCCGTGCGACACCACCGCATTCATCATGTGGCAGGCCGCGAAGCCGCCCAGCCCGTAGTGGACGGCGTGACCGAACGACAAGAGGCCGGTCTGGCCAAGCAGGATGTTGTAGGACAGCGCGAAGACGATCGCGATGCCGATCAGGCTGAAGGACGTCAGCGAACCGCCTGAGGAGAAGATCATCGGCAGGACGATCAGCATGGCGATGCCGATCAGCCAGACGCCGTAGAAACGCAGGCCGTCGCCGGCGGGCTTGCCCGTCATGTTCGAGGTCGAAGTCGTTGCAGTCGTCATGACTCGCGCGTCCCCATCAGGCCCAGGGGGCGAACGATCAGAATGAGCACCAGCAGCATATAGGGAACGATCGGCGCGACCTGTGCGATCGTGACGTTCCAGATGTCGGTGAGGACGGACGGTCCCGACGACGGATCGAGCGGGCCGAACGCGCTGGCCAGCGAGCCATCGAGCGCCACCGCGAACGTCTGCACCAGCCCGATGACGAGCGAGGCGATGAAGGCACCGGGCAAGGAGCCGAGGCCGCCGAACACGATGACGACGAACAGAATAGGCCCAAGCGAAGCGGCCATGTCGGACTGCGTCACCAGAGCAGGACCGGCAATGACGCCGGCCAGGCCGGCCAGCGCACTGCCGACGCCGAACACCGCCATGAAGACGCGCCCGACATTGTGGCCGAGATGCCCGACCATGTGGGGATGCGTCAGCGCCGCCTGTACGATCAGGCCGACGCGGGTGCGCTTGAGCACGAGCAGCAGCGCCACGAAGATCACGACCGACACGGCCAGCATGAAGATCTTGTAGGCGGGATAGTTGGTCGAGAAGATCGTGAAGGCCGGGAAGTCGAGCAGCGCCGGCACGCGATAGTCGACCGGGCTCTTGCCCCAGATCATCGACACGATCTCTTCGATCGCAAAGGCAAGACCAAAGGTCAGCAGCAACTCCGCGACATGGCCGTGCTTGTGGGTGTTGCGCAGCCCGTAGCGCTCAACCGCCATGCCGATGGCGCCGACCAGCAGCGGCGCCAGCACCAGCGCGGGCCAGAAACCGATCCATTTGGTGAGCTGGAAGCCGAAAAAGGCGCCGAGCATGTAGAAGCTGGCATGGGCGAAGTTGAGCACGCCCATCATGCTGAAGATGACGGTGAGCCCGCTCGACAACAGAAAGAGCAGCATGCCGAACAGCACGCCGTTCAGGGTCGAAATGACAATCAGTTCAAGCACAGTGCACTCGTCTCTGGCCGGGGCCCGGCGGTCCCGGTGAATCCGATCAAACGTCGTCCGGCCGTCGTCCTCCCGCAGCCCATGACGGCTGCGGGAGAACGACGATCCCAGCGATTACGGCCGCGCCATCTTGCAGGTCGTGGACACCATGGCCTGCGGCGTGTCGACCCTGGAGACCAGATGCCAGCCCCAACCGGTGCCCTCCTCGTCGAACGGCTCGTTGGCGGCGAGCTTGCCGAAGGAGGAGATGTAGATCGGCTGGAAGAACTGGTGGTCGTCCTTGCGCATGAAGCCCTGGCCACCGTCCAGCACTTCGAACTTCAAATCCTCGAGCGCCGCGGCGACCTTCAGCGGCTCGATCGAGTTGGCCTTCTCGGCCGCCGCCTTGAACATCCGCATCTCGTTGACTGCACGCGGATACCACAGCGAGATACCGACCTTGGCGCGGAACGCCTTCTCGAAGTCCATCGCAGTCTGGTTACCGGAATTGGCAAAACCTTCGGTGATCTGGAAGACCTGATGGTCGAGGCCGGTCTGCTTGATCGCGGTCGGACCGCCGGCGCCGCCGGCATAATAGGTGTACCAGTTGACCTTCAGCCCGGCATCGGCGGCGGCCTTGAGCAGCAGCGCGATGTCCTGGCCCCAATTGCCGGTGATGACGCTGTCGGCGCCGGACGCCTTGATCTTGGCGATGTAGGGCGAGAAGTCGGTGACCTTCAGCAGCGGATGCAGCTCGTCGCCGACGATCTGGATGTCGGGCCGCTTGGCACCCAGCATCTTGCGCGCATCGGTGCGTACCGACTGGCCGAACGAATAGTCCTGGTTGATCAGGTACACCTTTTTGACCGAAGGCGTGTCCTTCACGTAATTGGTGAGCGCTTCCATCTTGATGTCGGAGCTCGCATCCCAGCGGAAATGCCAATAGCTGCACTTGTCGTTGGTCAGGCTCGGATCGACCGCGGCATAGTTGAAGTACAGCACTTCTTTGCCGGGATTGCGCGAATTGTTCTTGGTGACGAAATCCGAGAGCGCGGCGCCGACGGACGAACCGTTGCCTTGCGTGATGTAGTGGACCCCGGCGTCGATCGCCTTCTGGGCCTGCACCAGGCTCTCCTGCGGATTGGTCTTGTTGTCGAGACCGATGATCTCGATCTTCTTGCCGAGGATGCCGCCCTTGGCGTTGAGCTCGTCGGCCAGATACTGGAATGTCTTCAGGCCACCTTCGCCGACGCTGGCGCCGCCGCCGGAGAGCGGATCGATATAGCCGATCTTGATGGTATCCTCGGCCGAGGCGGCTTGACCGAGCATCGGGGCGATCACGGCAATGGCCAAAGTGAGCTTGCGCATTGTTTTTGTTTCCTCGCTGGATTTCGACTTTAGTCGATAGTGCATGCGCATATTACTGCGCAATTTCAGACCCCTAATGAGCAGAACGAGCTTTGATTGACAAGCTCAACATGACATGGCTCCAGCCGCCGCTACGGCAAAATGTAAAGGCGATTGCCCATCTCTTTTGCAAGCCTTTTGCAAGAATTTTCTTTTGCAGGAATTTCCGCATTGAGAAATAGATCGCAGGCCGGATCGCGCTGGTCTCTTAACATGATACGGGCGGGCGTCAGGTCCCGACAGATCGGGCGTGGACCCGAGCGCGTGCTTCGGCAAAGGAGACGAGCTGCAGCCGCTCCTCATCCCACAAAACCAGCGGTACGGACTTCAAACTCTGCAACAGCGTCATCCGTCCGATGTTCGCAAGCTGCGGATGGTCACGCAACACATCCGGCAATCGATAGCAGGGAATTCGGCTGGATAAATGATGGATGTGGTGGATGCCGATATTCGCCGTGAACCATCGCAACACGCCCGGTAAATGGTAGTGGGAACTGCCATGCAGCGCAGCTTCGTGGAAGCTCCAGTCTTCGCCGTGGGACCAGTACGTGTCCTCGAACTGATGCTGGACATAGAACAGCCAGACACCGATCGACGCCGCCAGAACCACGATCGGCAGATGCACCAGCAGGAACGGACCGTATCCGACCAGCCACATCGCCGCGGCGACGAAAACCGCGATTGCGGCATTGGTGCCCATCGTGCTCAGCCAGGGCTTCCAGCCGCCACGCATCATCCCCACCGGCAATCGATGCTTCAGGATGAACAGATAGGTGGGACCGACGCCAAACATGACCAGGGGATGCCGATAGAGACGATAGAGCAGCCGGCGCCATCGCGACTGTGTGTGAAACTCGCGCAGGGTCAATGTATCGATGTCGCCAAGGCCCCTGTGATCGAGATTGCCGGAGCCCGCATGATGGTGTGCATGGTTGTGCCGCCAGTAATCATAGGGCGTCAGCGTCACGACGCCGATGGCTCGGCCGACCCAGTCATTCACGACCCGGCTGCGGAAGAACGAGCCGTGTCCGCAATCGTGCTGGATCATGAAGAGGCGGACGAGCAAGCCGGCTGCCGGGACCTCGAGCAGCAGGCCGAGCCAATAGCCGTTGTCAAAAGCATGCCAGGCCAGAATCCAGATGGCCAGGAAGGGCACTGCGGTGATTATGAGTTCGAGGACGCCGCGAGCGCTATCGGGCTCGCGATAGCGGGCGAGCAGCTGCGCCAACGCGCGGATGTCCGGCATACTTTGAGGCATATCTGGTCTATTTCCGAACATGCCCGCCCAGGAAGGCACGCTTCTCGCGCACGACTTCGGCAGAGGCTTTAGGGTGGGTGTTCCCCACGCAGTCCTATAGTGGTCCGTGCGTGGATGAATCGCCGGGCCATATTGCACAGTTCGGAGTCCAACAGTACCCCTAAACCGCACGGCGCGTCACGAATTCAGGCAGATCCAGGCCGCCATGAGGTCGCAGGAAGACAAAAGCGCCGATGGCCGCGGCGTGACAACGCGTCGGGGAGCAAGATTTGCCTAACGCGCCCGGCGCCGGCCCTGCTAAGCTGAGGGGATCCTCGATCAGGCGTGGACCTGCATGACAAGCCCGGGACCGTGAGGGACGACGACTAAGGTATTCGCGCGAAAGGATCCAGGACAGTCAATGAAAAAGCCGATCATAATTGCGGACGAGATTGAGCCGAGAATCGTGCAAAGGGCTGACATCGCGCCGACTGAGGGCTTCTCGCTGGTGGTCGATGGTCACTTCAAAACGCATTACGACGACGCAGATGCCGCTCAGAAAGCCGGCGCCGAGCTGTTGGGCTGGTTTCCCATGTTGCAGGTCCTGATCTACGATGCTGCGACCAGGACGAGATCCCCGCTGCAATAGTTCCCGGCCAAGTGCATCTAGCTAGACGCCCAGTGCCTTGCGGTTGAACGTCCGCAGGAAACGGAGCGAGAGCGTTCGCACATTCGCGACGTTGAGGAGCCACGCCGCGGCGACATAAGCGAGTCCGCCCACCAAGCTCACGACGATGAGCGAGACGATGCCGGTGCCGCCGACCTGCGATCGCGCAACGAGGATGGCGCCTGCCATCGCTGCAGCCGATACCACCACGCCGGCGAGGCGATTGAAGTCGAACGGCACGGGATGGGCGCGCCTCATCAGGACGACGGCCACGACGAAGCCGATCGCCTCGGTCGCGAGCGTCGCAAGCGCCGCGCCGTAGAGGTCGTAGCCGGCGACCAGTGCGAACATCAGGGCCACGCTGACGACCAGCGTGAGGAAGGATTGCGCCGCCAGCATGAAGGGCCGTTCGGCGAGCTGGAAGCTGATCTGCACATAGAACTGATTGGCGATGCCGAACAGCCGGGCCAGTACCAGGGTCGGCAGCAGCGCCGCCACGCCGACGCGGAAGTCGATACCGACGAGGGTGCCCGCGACCTGGTCCGCCGCAAGCGCGAGCCACACCGCGACCGGCGCAACGACGACGAGCAGCAGCTCGAGGCTTTCACTCAGCCGCTGCCGCGTCGTCTCGTCGTTCTTCTCCGACAATGACCGGAACACCAGGGGCACGGTGGCCGCGGCGACGCTTGACGCGATCATGACCATGAACTGGCGCGGCAGATCGGCGGCGACGCCAAAGATGCCGGCGGCGTCTTTGCCGAGCAGATACGCGACGATGAGCCGGTCGCAGGCCGAATAGACCGCAACGGACAATCCGGCCAGCGTCAGCGGCAGGCCGTAGCGCGCCAGCTGCATGAACTGGCTGCGCTGGAAGCGCGCGATCCTGGTGCGATCGCCGACGAGGTTGAGCACGATGCCGGTGAGCGAACCGAGACCGAACGCAGCGAGCAACCCCAATCCACCCCAGCCGAGCCAGATGCCGAGCAGGCCGAAGCCGACGCTCGCCACGCTGCGCACGATCGAGATCGCGGCAAACCGATAAGGCCGCAATTTGGCGCGCTCGAACTCCTGACCGACATCGACCGCATTGGCCATGATCGCGACGAACATGCTGGCAAACAGCAGCTCGACGCTGACATCGCTGCGGAACAGGAAGACCAGCGGCGTGGTGGCACAGAGGACCGCGGCCGTGAGCCCGAAGGCGACCATTGCCGTACCGCGAAAATCCACCTCCGCCGACATCGCCTGATAGCGCGACACCGACAGCTTGATCCAGGCGAAGAAGATCGCGCCCAGAATGCCGGCAAGGCTGATGCCGACGACATAGACGCCGTACTCCGCCGGCGTCAGCAGCCGCGTGTAGGCCGTGACCGCGAAGAAACCCACCGCCGCAGGCAGGATATAAGCGACGAGATAGATCGAGAAATGTCGGTTCAGCATGCGGACACGGCACCGGCGGCGCGACTGTCGCGGCCGTTCATCAGTTGGAGGCTTGACGATCGGAGGCCTTGACGATCAGGGGCTTGGCAATCGGACTGCGGCGCAGCATCCCCGAAGAGTGTCACATAAGTCTGCAAATCGGGCCGCGAACGCGACCAGCCGGGGGATTTCGCGCGTTAGCGTTAAATTTGCCCTTTCCTTGCAGGGCATGGCGCGATCACAGAAAAGAAACCATGATTTTTAAACGTCGTCCGACGTTTCCCAGTGCCTGGACCTGACTGACATGGACGTTGCAGAGCGAATTGAGGCAAACCCGGTCTCGCTGCCGCACGGCGGCATCGAAGCTCCCCTGGTGCCGGCGGCCCTAGACGGCGGCGAGCGGATGACGCTCAACCTGTTTTTCGAAGAGCGGGACGACCGCTGGTTTCCGGGCGACCGCCACATCCGGCCGTTGCTGCGACGCCTGCTGCTCGGCAGGTCCTGGATCAGCGGCCAGAGGCGCGTGTTCCTCAATCTCTGCGCCGGACTCGACAGGATCGGCGTCCGCTATCGCGTCAACGACTACGGCCATATCCGCAAGCATCCTGAGGAACTCGCCTGCATCATCGGGCGGCCCTTCGTGCTCGACTGGTTCGCATGGAAGAACCCGCTCCTGCTCGGAGTGGCCATGTACGACCATCCGATCGACGCACCGGACAGCCTGAAGGATCTGGACGTCAAGGCCATCCTGGTGCCCTGCGCCTGGTATGCCGACATGTTCCGGCCCTTTTGGCCGCGTGTCGACGTCTGGCCGGTCGGCATCGAGACGGATTCGTGGCCGCCCGCGCCTGCCGAACAAAAGAGCGTCGACGTGCTGCTCTACGACAAGGTGCGCTGGGACCACGCGCGCTACGAGACCGAGCTGATCGAGCCGATCCGCAGACACCTTGCAGCAAGCGGCCGCACGGTCGAGGTGATCCGCTACGGCCACTATAAGGAAGACGATTACAAGGCGGCGCTGGCGCGCAGCCGCAGCATGATCTTCCTCTGCGAGCATGAGAGCCAGGGCATCGCCTGCCAGCAGGCATTGTCGAGCGGCGTCCCCGTGTTCGCCTGGGACCGCGGCGGGCCATGGCAAGACCCCCAGTATTTTCCGAACAAGGTGGTATATGAAGGCGGCGTGTCATCGGTACCCTATTTCGACGCCCGTTGCGGCATGACCTTCACCGATGCGGATGGCTTCACCGCCGCCTGGAACGACTTCTGGTCGCATGTCGGCGCCGGCGGCTTCGCACCTCGCGATTATGTGATGGACAATCTGACGCTGGAAAAGGGCGCGCTTCACTATTGCGGGATTGCGGAAGCCGCGATGCAGCGTCACGCGCGTTGATGCGCGACGCCCCGGGCAACGGTTAACCCAACCACGGGAAACCCCGGCGTCGCGACGCGACGCTTGGTACATTGGCGCGTTGCTCCCCAAAGGAACGTCCCAAATTGGTCAAGCTCGACAGACGCGAATTTCTGATCGGCGGTGCCGCTGCGCTTGCGGCGGGCGCATCGGCGTCTGCGGTGCCAGTGGTGCCAGCGTCGAAACTTGCCCAGCGCCGTCCGGGCTTCGGTGCCGCGGCCACGCTCTGGGACCTGCAGGCCGATCCCAGACTCGGTGAAGCCATCAGCACCTATTGCACGCAGGTGGTGCCGGTGCTCGAGCTGAAATGGCCGATGCTGCGGCCGAACGCGCACACATTCAACTTCGAGCGCGCCGACGCCATCCTGGATTTCGCACGCGATAACGATCTGACGATGCGCGGCCACACGCTCGCCTGGTATCACGACATTCCGGACTGGACCAAGCAGATCAAGGATACCAAGGGCGTGGAGCGCGCCTATGTCGACCACATCGGCACCGTCGTCTCCTATTACAAGGACAAGCTGACGTCGTGGGACGTCGTCAACGAGCCGATCCCGGACAATCCCAAGAAGATCACCGACCGGCGCGACACGTTCTGGACCCAGCACCTGGGCAGCAACTGGATTCCGCTCGCCTTCCGCACGGCGGCCGCGGCCGATCCCTTCGTCAAGCTCGCGATCAATGAATACGACATCGAGTCGGCAAAGGACTCGTTCATCGCCAAGCGCGCGGCCTACCGCAATCTCATCATGGACCTGCTCGACCGGGGCGTGCCATTGCACGCCGTGGGACTGCAATCGCATCTGCACGCCGAGCTCGATATCGACACGCATGGGCTGGCCGAGTTCGTCACCGAGCTGCGCTCCTGGGGCCTCGACGTCCTCGTCACCGAGCTCGACGTCGACGACCAGAAGCTGGCGGGCAGTCCGGCGGAGCGCGACGCCATCGTCGCCAGGCGCGTCAACGATTTGCTGACGGCGATTTCGACCAGCGGACCGGCACGCTCGATCCTGACCTGGGGCCTTTCGGATCGCTACAGCTGGATCAACGGCACCTTCGCCCGCGCGGACAAGCAGCCGAACCGCCCGCTGCCGCTCGACGGCGAATTCAAGCCGAAGCCGTTCATGGACGTCATCAGCAAGTTCACGAAGGATGCTTGAGCTGCGGCTTTAGCCCAGCCCTAGCGCGTCTTCGGCGCCTCGAACTCGGCGACGTCCCCGATGTGATCGGGAGACAGGCTCGGGCCGCGCCGGTCGCGCGAATTCAGCCGGAAGACGTCGCGGATGTCGTCGATCGAGGTCGACGAATAGGACTGGATGCAGAGCGCGACCTGCTCGGGCGAAGCGGCACGCATCATCGCCTCGATCGCAGGACGGTCGAGACGCGTATCGTCCCAGTGCGAGACCGCGATGCTGTCTTCCGTCACCCGATGGGCGGCCAGCTGCTTCGGCGAATTGGCGACGAAGTGACCGTAGAGCAGATATTCGGAAAACTTCTTCTTGCGGCACAGCGCCAGAACCCAGTTCAATCCCGTCGCCGACTTGATGGCATCGGTCATGGCGCGCGCGGTGTCCTTGTCCCAGACCAGCGCGTTGCCGACATAGTCGTCAGCGGGGAAGGAGCGATCCTTGATCCCCAGAAGCTGATCGACGGTGCGGAGCCACAGGACATGCAAGGGGTGATCGGCGTCGATGTCCTTGCGGGTGACGAACAGCGGCGTCTTCTCGGCACCGGCATATCGGCTCACGTCGAATTCGCGGAAGAACAGATTGTCGGAGTCCAGGATGCAGACACGCTGCTCCGGCGCATTGAGGACGCCGGCGATCTTGAGGATCTGCTGGATGTGCCAGCCGTGGACGGGTAACGAGAGCAGCGACAGCCAGACCCGGCGGCTGCTCATGAACTGGAGCGCCGGCGGCAGCGCGAACAGCCATTTCGGCAGATAATGCGAGGCCGGAACGATGACGCGCTTGTCGGAAGCAAACGGCGCAAACAGCGGCACGTCCTCATCGTTAACGAGAACATAATGCCGCGTATATCCCGTCAGCCAGGTGTCGATGCTCTCGACGAGCAGCGAAAACCGTTCGATATCCTTGGCGTAGCTGGCTGTCAGCAGGGCAACGGAATGCATAATGCGTGCTCAAATGGCCATGACCCCGCACTCATACAGGCGCATGGTGACGCCGGAAACTCACAATCTGAATCAAGGTAAAATGAATCGAAGCATTAGCCATCCGACGGCAGCCCCTGCTCTATTCCCCGAAAACGCAGCGGCGCCAGGGCGGAGGCGCGCTGCCACCAGTCGGCGACGCGGTCATCCAGCGCGGTCGTACCGCGGCCCCGGCCGGGAAAGATCCGGATCTGCTGCACCGCTTCGGCCTCGAACCCCTTGCCCTTGCGTGTGATCTTGAGCGCGGCACCTTCGCGGTCGCGCTGGGTCAGCGGCACCAGAAGGCGCCCGCGCGGGCGGAGCGACTGGAGCCAGAGCGGATGCGGCTGCGAGAATCCGGCGTGCACGATGATCACGTCGGCCGGTGCGCCGAGATGCCTGCATCCGTCACCGTGCACGACCTCGACATTGCCATAGGCGCGAAGGTTGGTCGCGGCGCGAGCGGCGAGCCGCTCATCGCATTCGATGGCGTGCACCCTGCCCCTGGGACCCACGATTTTCGACAGCACCGCCGAGAAATAGCCGAGCCCGCAGCCGATCTGGACCACGCGGTCCTTCTCCCCGACGTCGAGCAGATCGACGAAATGCGTCCACAGGCTCGGCAGTCCGGTGTCGAGCTTGCGGCGCGCGTCGATCGCGACCAGTACGTTGTCGTAGAGATGAACGGGATCGGCGTCAGGCGTCAGGCGGTAGCTGCGCGCCGCCTCGCTCTTGATGCGCCAGGGACCTTTCGCCAGAAAATCCTCGCGCGGCACGGCACCGAGCGCCGCGAGCAGGCGCGGTGAGGAAATCCGCTCCCGCCTGGCAATCAGCGCGACGTAGCGCGCACGCGCGGCGGCAACATCGCTCATGTCAGGGAGCGGCCCGTTCGCGAACCGGGCCGGCCGCACCGAGGTCGTTGACCAGCTCCATCGCCTGTCTCAGGTCCGGCGTGTAGAAGCCTTCGTTGAACTTGGCGACGATCGGCGCGAGCAGGAGACTTGCGTGCTCGCGCTTGCCTGTCTCGTGCGACAGGCGCGCGAGGCTGACGGCGGTGCGAAGCTCCCAGGACAATGCGCCCTGCTTGCGCGCTGTCTCGAGCGAAAGCGCGAACAGGTCCTCGGCTTCCTGCGCGGATGCGGGATCGCCGTCCGACAGCGTGATCTCGCCCTGCAGACGGTACACTTCGGCGAGATAGGAATGATCGCCGGTCCTTCTCGCGGTCGCGAGCGCGCCGTCCAGCGCGCGCAAGGCGGCATCGCGCATCCCGACCTTGGCATAGGCTTCCGCGAGCAGGCAGCGGAACCAGCAGCCGGCAAGCCAGGAATCCATCGCCTCGTATTCGTCGAGGCCCAGGCGCATCTGGCCGATGCCTTCATCGGCCTCGCCCAATTGCGTCAGCGCCCAGCCGCGCAGGATCGCGGCCTGCTGCTTCCAGTGCAGGAAATTGTGCTCGGTGGCGATGATCATGGCGCGATTGGCATAGTCCCGCGTGCCCTCGATATCGCGCAGGTGCTGGCAGAGATAGGCGCCGAACACCAGCGCGAAAGCGAGTGAGAAGGGATGGCGTATCTTCTCCGCATGCAGGATCGCCTGCTCGCTGTGCTGGCGCGCCGCGTCGGGCCGGCCGAGGAACCACAGGAGGTAGCCGAGATAGGACAGCGAGACGACACCGGGATCGGTGCCGTGCCGCTCCATCAGATCGGAGTGCAAATCGGGGCTGTAGAGATTGATGCAGCGGTGGAGGTGATGTTGTGAGGCAGCAAAGCGCCCGCGATAGAGCATGGTCATCGCGATCGAGCGGTGCGCCTCGATCAGGTAGCCGGTCTGCTGCGCCGGCTGCGTCCGTTCGTTCAGCCGCTCGCGCTTGGCGAACTTCAACAGTTCGACGCTGAGATCGTGCGCGCGGGTCAGGTCGGCGCGGATGAAATGGCAGACCCAGAGCCCGCGGGTGGCGGCGAAGGCCTTTTCGTCGTCGTCGAGCTGCTGGCCCAGCTCGAGCGCGCGCATGTAGTTCTCCTCGACCTCCTGCACCGCATAGCCCTTGGCTGCGATCAGCGCGTTGCCGAGCGCGATGCGCAGCTCGAGCTCGATCTCGTCAGCGCCCTGCATGCGCGCATTGGCCTGCACCACGCCGAGGCCGCGGTGCAGATGGCCGATCGCCTCCAGATTGGCACCGCTCCTGGCCGCCTGCTTGCCGGCCTTGAGCCAGAAGCTCGCGGCGCCCTCGCTCTGGCCGGATTCGGTGAGGTGATGGGCGAGCAGCTCCGGTTCGCGCTCGGTCTTCTCCGGATACATCTCCGCGAGCACCTGCGCGATCCTCGAATGCAGCTTGCGCCGCTCGCTGTGCAGCAGGCTGTCATGCGCGGCGTTCTGGATCATCACGTGCTTGAAGGAGTACAGCGCGTCGGGCGGATGGCCGCGCCGCATGATCAGCCCCGCCTCTTCGAGGTGATCGAGCGCGGCCTCGATCTGCTCCGCCGGCATGTTGGCGACGGCATGCAGCGTCTCGTAGGAGAACTCGCGGCCGATGGTGGCGCCGATCTGCGCGATGCGCTTGAACGGTCCCATCCGGTCCAGCCGCGCCATCAGGGAATCCGTCAGCGTCGCCGGGATGGCGAGTTGCCGCCACGGGCCCGACAGCACGTAGCGCCCGTGCCGCTCGGTCAGCAGGTTGGATTCGAGAACGGTCTTGGTCAGTTCCTCCAGGAACAGCGGCACCCCGTCGGTCTTGACGATGATCTCCTCCACGACCTCCTTGGGAAGCTCGCGGCCCGCGACGCGTTCGACCAGCGTCGTGCGCAATTGCCGGCTCAGGCGGTTCAGCACCAGCGTGGTGATATGCGAGTGCGCGCTCCAGCTCGGCTGGAACTCGGATCGCGCGGTCATGACGACCAGGATCGGCCGGTTCTGCACCCGGTCGACCAGGAGATCGATCACCTCGCGGGAGGTCGGGTCGATCCAGTGCAGATCCTCGAACGCGATCACCAGCGGCATCTCGCGCGCAAGGCCGAGGAAGTGATCGACCAGCGCCACGACGGTCGCATCCTTCTGCTGCTGCGGCGACATGTCGAGCGGTGGATAGCGATCTCCGGTCGGAATCGACAGCAGCGCGGCGAACAGCGGCGTGACCTGCTCGATATTACCATGGGCGGCGGCGATTGCAGTCTCCAGGCCGGCCAGCGCCAGCGCGGACGGGTCCTCGCGATCGAGGCCGAGCGAAAATTTGAGCTGCTCGGAAAACGGATAGAACGCCGTGGAGGTGTAGTAGGGCGAGCACTGGAACGAGATCTGTCCGTGCCGATCGCCAGAGATCCGCTCGAAGACCTCCTGGATGATGCGCGACTTGCCGATGCCGGGCTCGCCGAACTTGACCACGACCTGGCCGTCGCCGTCCTTGACCTGCTGCCAGCGCCCCATCAGCAGTGCGATCTCTTCCTCACGATTGACCAGCGGCGTCAACCGCCCGCCCATGGCGGCGGCGAAGCGGGTCTCCACCCGCGATGCCCGCATCACGTGCCACGCCTGCGCCTTCTCCGAGATTCCCTTCAGCGCATGGGTGCCGAGGTTGCGATAGTCGAACTTCCCCTTCAGCAGCGACTGCGTCGATGCGGAGATCACGACGCCATTGGGCGGCGCCAGGCTCTGAAGGCGCGCGGCCAGATTGACGGTTTCTCCGACCGCGGAATCGCGCTCCTCGGTACCCTGTCCGACGAGGTCCCCGACCACGACGAGGCCGGTCGCGATGCCGATGCGGACGGCCGGAGCGTGGCTCAGCGCGCCGCGCGGCTCGATCGCGCGCGCGGTCGACAGCACCCGCACGATCTCGAGCCCGGCGCGCACCGCGCGCTCGGCGTCGTCCTCATGCGCGGTCGGATAGCCGAAATAGACGAGAATGCCGTCGCCGACGAAACGCGCGGCAAATCCTTCGTAGTGCTTCACCACACGGACGCAGGTCTCGCGAAAGCTCGCGATCATGTCGCGCACATCCTCCGGATCGAACTGCACGGAGAGCGAGGTGGAATCGACCATGTCGCAGAACATGGTGGTGAGCTGACGCCGTTCGGCGCCGACCTCCGTCCGCGTTTGCGGGGATGCCGCAGTTTCAGGCTTTGCCGCGGTCTCGGCCTGGAACAGCCCGGCCATGGCCCGCTGCAGCCGCTTGCGATCGCCCAGCGGCAATCCGAGCTCGACCAGATCGGATTCGGTCAGGTCACCCATGACATCGAGATCGACGCGGTGCTGCGCGAAGAGATCGGTGTAGTGACCAAGACCGATGCCGTCGAGCCAGCTATTCAGCCCGCTTTCCGTCCCCGTGCCCGGTTCATTCTCCAGCATGGTGATTTTGCCCGACCATCACTCCGTCGAAGCGCTTTAGGCCCCTCAACCACAGATTTTGGGGCCCGAACTTCACCTCAGACTGGACGCGTTCCCTAACTCTTGGGAAGAATAGCCCAATCAGATCAAAAGGGAATGGCATTGTCGGACATTGCATCCGGAGCGGGAGAGGGATCGGACGGCAGAGCCGCCGAAACCGGGGCTTTTGCCAATATCAGCGGCTTTCTCGACTTTCATGCGCGCAAGACGCCGGCGGCACCCGCGCTCCTTGCACCGGGCCGGCCGGCGCTCAGCTACGGCGAGCTGGACAAGCTGATCCGGCAATTGGTCCGCACCCTGCGCGGGCTCGGCATCACTCCGGCCGACCGGATGGCAGTCGCGCTCCCGCGCGGCGCCGACAGTGCGCTCGCGCTGATCGCGGTTGCCTCGGCCTGTGCCTGCGTCCCCGTCAATCCCGATCTGACCGCAGACGAGCTGCAACGCTATTTCAGCGAGTTGAAGCTGAGGGGGCTGGTGACCCGCGCCGATATGAACTCGGCCAGTCGCGACGTCGCCAGGGCGCTGGATATCGCGGTGATCGATTTCATGCCGGGGCCGGACGATCGTCTCGGCGGCTGCAGGTTCATCGGACCGGCGGTTGGTCCGGCAAACGCCAGCGGCGCTTCGCGCGGGGACGATGACGCCTTCATCCTGCTGACATCGGGCACGGCGGCGCGGCCGAAAATGGTGCCGCTGACCCATCGCAACGTATGCCTGTCCGCTCGCAATGCCGGCCGCGTGCTGTCGCTGGATTCCCATGATCGCCTGCTCAACGTGCTGCCGCTGTTTCACGCCCATGGCCTGATCTCCGGCCTGCTGACGGCACTGGTCGCGGGCTCCAGCGTGATCTGCACCGACGGCTTCGACGCATCGTCCTTCTTCGGATGGATGCGGGAACTGCAACCGACCTGGTACACGGCGGTGCCGACCATTCATCGCGCGCTGCTGACGGCGGCGGAAGCCGACCCGGATCGCGCCCGGTCCTCGTCGCTGCGCGTGATCCGCTCGGCCTCGTCCTCGCTCGCGCCTGCGATCCTGAGCGGGCTCGAGGCCATGTTCGGCGTCCCCGTGCTTGAGACCTACGGCATGACCGAGGCGGCCTCGCAGATCGCCGCCAATCCGTTCGAGCTGCGCAAGGTCGGATCGGTCGGCCGCGCCGCGGGCCCCGAGATCGCGATCATGGACGAGACCGGCCGGGCACTTGCGAGCGGCGAGCATGGCGAGATCATGCTGCGCGGACCGAACATGACGCGCGGCTATTACAACGACGACGCGGCGACGCAGGCCGCATTTCGCGGCGGCTGGTTCCGGACCGGCGATCTCGGTTACCTCGATGCCGACGGCTATCTCTACATCGTGGGCCGTATCAAGGACGTCATCAACCGCGGCGGCCAGAAGATCTCGCCGCTGGAGGTCGAAGAGGTCCTGCTGAGCCATCCGGCGGTGCTGGAGGCCGGCGTATTCGCCGTTCCGCACCCAAAACTCGGCGAGAACGTCGCCGCCGTCGTGGTGCTGCGGCCGAATTCCGAGGCGACCTCGGACCAGTTGCGCCAGTTCGCGCGCAAGCGCCTTGCGGCCTACAAGGTGCCGAGCCTGATCCGCAGCGTCGCGGCGCTGCCGAAAGGCGCCAGCGGCAAGGTCAAGCGCAATGCGCTGGTCGATCTGGTCGCCAGGGCTGAGGACGGCGACGAGGCGCGGCTGCCACGTACCACGCTCGAGACCCAGCTCGCGGAGATCTGGGCCGGCCTGCTGGAGCTGCCGCAGGTCGGTGTCGACCAGGACGTGTTTGCGCTCGGCGCCGATTCGCTCGCGGCGACACAAATGCGCTCGCGCCTGCGCGAACGCTTCAACGTCGACTTCTCGTTCGAAGACATCTTTGATTGCGCCACGGTCTCCGCGCTTGCGGCCCGGATCGAGACCGCGACCACGCACCGCGAAACGATACTGCCGGCCTGGCGCCAGGCGGCGGCACCGGAGGCGCCGCTGTCGTTCCAGCAGCAGCGAATGTACCTGCTCTCGCGGCTCGACAAGACCCGCTACAACTACAACGTCGTCGAAGTCGCCGTGCTCAAAGGCCTGGTTGACGTCTCCGCGCTCCAGGCCGGCCTGAGCGCGGTCTGCGCGCGCCACGAGGCGCTGCGTTCGGTCTTCGTCGAACGCCACGGCGAGCCGGCGCAGCGTGTGCTGCAGTCGCCGCCGCAGTTCGAGCGGATCAAGCTCAAGCCCTGCCCCGCGGACAAGCGGAAAACGGCGATCAGGCGCGCGGCGGCTCGAGCTTGCGCAATATCCGTTCGATCTGGCGAAGGAGCCGCCGCTGAAGGTGACGCTGCTCTCCTTCGACAAATCCAGCCACGTGCTGGTGGTCAACATCCACCACCTCGTCACCGACGGCTGGTCGCAGCGCCTGTTCTGGGAGGAACTCGCCGCCCATTATGCCGCCGCGCGCAAGACGGGTGCGGCGGCGCTGCCCTCGCCCGCTTTCCAGTATCGCGACTTTGCGCTCTGGCAGCAGAGCTGGGCGCTGACAGAAGCGGCGAAGCAACAACTCGACTACTGGCGGGCGCAGCTCGACGGCGTCACCACGCTGCCGCTGCGAACCGACCGGCCGCGACCGGAGGTCTGGAGCGGCCACGGCGCCCGTCACTATCTCGAATTCTCCAAGGCACTGTCGGCCGATCTGCGCGCGCTGAGCCAGGACCAGGGCGTCACGCCTTTCATGACGCTGCTTGCAGCCTTCCAATGCCTGCTGTTCCGGCACACCGGGCACGAGGACGTCGCGACCGGTTCGCTGATCGCCAACCGCAACCAGATCGAGAGCGAGCGCCTGATCGGACTGTTCGCCAACACCCTGATCCTGCGCAACGATTTTGGCGGCGATCCGGGCTTTGGCGACGTGTTGCGGCGGGTGCGTCAGGTGACGCTGGACGCTTACCGCAACCAGGACCTGCCGATCGAGGAGGTGCTGCGCGCGTTGCAGGTCGCGCGCCGGAGCGACGGCAATCCGCTGTTCCGGATCATGTTCATTCTCCAGAACGCCTCGATCGAGGCGGCCCGTTTCCCCGGCCTGTCGACACGGCGACTGGAGGTGGACCCAAAGGTTGCGCGCTTCGATATCACGCTCGAACTGGTCGAGGCCGACGGCCGCTTCACCGGCTTCTTCGAATACGCCACCGATCTGTTCGACGCGGTGACGATCGAAGCCATGGCGGCTCAGTTCAAGACCCTGCTCAGGGCCGTCATCGCCAATCCCGAGCAGCGCATCTCGCGCCTGCCGCTGCTGACCGAGGCCGAACGCCGGCAACTGCTGGCGCAAGGCCATGGCGCTCCGGCCGATTTCACCAAAGACGGCAATCTCGGCGAACGATTCGACCGCCAGGCGAGGAAGAGACCGAATGCGATCGCGGTGTCGGACGGACACACAACCCTGACCTATCGCGAGCTCGCCCGCCGCAGCCAGGCGGCGGCCCGCTGGCTGGCCCGCGAGGGCATCGGCGCCGAGAGCGTCGTCGCCCTGCTGGCGGACCGCGGCCCCGATCTGCTCGCGACGATGATCGGGGTGCAGCGCGTGGGCGCGGCCTTCCTGAACCTCGATCCCGACCAGCCGCTGGCACGGCTCGCGACCATCCTCGGATCGAGCTGCGCCCGCATGCTGCTGACCGGACGCGCGCAGTCCGCCATGGTCGAAGCGCTGCTCGAACCGCTGGTCGAGCGCATCCATGTGGCCGAGATCGACGATGCGGTTACGCCGCCCGAATCGGCCAAGCCGGCGCGTGCGGCGCGGCGCGCGGCTTCGAGCCTTGCCTATCTCGTCTATACGTCCGGCTCCTCCGGCGCGCCGAAGGGCGTCATGATCGAGCAGCGCGGACTGTCGAACCATCTGGCCTCGCTCATTGCCGAGCTTGGCCTCTCGGCCAGGGACGTGATCGCGCAGACCGCGCCACAGAGCTTCGTGATTTCGGTCTGGCAGTTCCTCGCCGGTCCCATGGTCGGTGCGCGCGTCCATATCTGTGGCAATGCGACCGTGCAGGACCCGATCCTGCTTGCCCGCGAGATCGAGCGCGAAGGAATCACCGTGCTCGAGATCGTCCCGTCGCTGTTGCGCGTAATCCTCGATCGCATGGACGAAGCGCAGGTCCAGCGCGCCTTTGCAGGGTTACGGCTGCTGATCTCGACCGGCGAGCCGCTGCCGGTCGATCTCTGCCGTGCATGGTTCGCCCGCTGCGCCAAGGTGCCGTTGATCAACGCCTATGGCGCATCGGAATGTTCCGACGACGTGTCCCTGCACCGCCTGACCAAGGCCCCGGCGTCGGCGACGGCCAATGTCGCGGTCGGCGCGCCGCTGCCCAACACCCAGCTCTACGTGCTCGATCAGAACCTTCAGCCGCTGCCGGTCGACGTGACCGGCGAGCTCTGCGTCGGCGGCGCCGGCGTCGGTCGCGGCTATATCAACGATCCCGCGCAGAGCCGGCAGCGCTTCATCCCGGATCCATTCGGGCGCAAGGCCGGCGCGCGCCTGTATCGGACCGGCGACCTCGCCCGCCGCCGCGCCGACGGCACGATCGAATGCCTCGGCCGCGCCGACCATCAGGTCAAGATCCGCGGCTACCGCATCGAGCTCAAGGAGATCGAGAACGCGCTTGCCGACCATCCGGGCGTACGGGCCGGCATCGTCGAGCCGCGCCGCGAGGCGAGCGGCGATGTCAGGCTGATCGCCCATATCGTCGCAAGGTCCGGCAGCCGGAGCAACGCCAGCGAGCTGCGCGAATTCCTGAAGAGCCGGCTGCCGGGATACGCCATCCCGTCCGCATTCCTGTTCCTGGATCAGATGCCGGTCAATGCCCATGGCAAGATCGACCGATCGGCGCTGCTCGCGCCGACGCAGCAGGAAGCCTCCGCGCCGGACACCGCCGTTTCGGCACGAGGGTTCACCGAAAAGGTGCTCTCCGACATATGGATCGACCTGCTGAAGGTCGAGAGCCTTGGCGTCACCGACAATTTCTTCGATCTCGGCGGCCATTCGCTGCTGGCGGGCCGGGTGATGGCGCGCATCGCCCGTGCACTCGGCGTGTCGCTGCCGATCAAGACCATCTTCGAGGCGCCGACGATCGAAGAGCTGGCCCGACGGGTCGACGAAGCCGTGACCGCGAAGCCGCGCGGGCTCGCGGCAACCGCGCCGCGGCTGGCCGAAAGCGGGCAGCCGACGCTCTCGATCTCGCAGGACCAGATGATACGGATCGAGCAGAACCTGCCGGGGCTGCCGCTGTTCAACTTGCCTTTCGCCTTCCGGCTCGAAGGCCCGCTCGATCCGGCCTTCCTCGCGCAGGCGTTCGACGACATCGTCCGCCGCCACGAATCGCTGCGGACGGGATTCGGCTGGAGCGGCGAGGAGCCGGTCAGCCGCATCGCCACGCCCGGCGAGTTCGGGCCGGTCCTCACCGTCGAGGTCATCGGCGACGGGCATCCGCACAATAACAAGCGGCGCAGGGCTCTCGAACTCAGGAAGATCAAGCTCCTGATCGAGCAGGAGACCTATGCTCCGTTCGACACCGCACGGCCGCCGCTGTTGCGGGCTCGGCTGTTGCGCCTTCATGCCGACGACCACGTGCTGCTGCTGACGCTGCATCATGCCATTGCAGACGGCTGGTCGATCGGCGTGCTGTTCGAGGAATTGTCGAACCGCTATGCGGCGCTGGCCGGACGTCCGTCCGTGCCGCTACCGAAACTGCCGTTGGCCTATGCGGACATCGCGCGCTGGCAACGCTGGTGGTGCGGTACCGACGCGGCTCGCCGCCAGGCCGCCGAGTGGACGGAGAATCTGCGCAGCGCCGCCCCCTATTTGACGGCGAAGCGAGCCCGAGTGCGTCCACCGGGCGTCATCCGGTCAACCTCGAGGGCGAGTTGATCGGCCGGGTCACGGCCTTTGCCGGCCAGCACAATTGCACGCTCTTCATGTGCCTCCTCACCGGCCTGAAGGCCCTGCTGCTGCTACGAACCGGCCGTAACGACATCTCGATCGCCACCGCCATGGCCAATCGCGGCCAGCCGGATACCGACCGGATCGTCGGCCCGTTCGAGAACACGGTGATCGTCCGCACCCGAATCACGCCGGAGCTGCCGTTCGCGGAAGCCCTGGCCCGGGTGCGCCAGAGCGTACTCGACGCGCATGCGCGGCAGGAGCTACCCTTCAACATCCTGGCCGACCATTTCGAGCAGGAGGGAATCGACCCGTCCTCGCTGCTCCAGGTCTATTTCACACTGCAAAATCCCCTGCGCCAGCCATTGGATTTGCCGGAGATTGCGGTGCAATCGATCGGAAACATCGCGCGCGAGGGCCAGCCGGTGCTGCCGATCGACCAGACCTGGCTGTCGCTGATGCTCAAGGAGCGGCCGACCGGAATCACCGGCTCATGCAACTACAAGCACGATCTGCTGGATGGCCGCATGGTCGGCGAATGGATGGCGGATCTCGTCGCGCTGCTGGAGGCGGCCGTCGCCCGACCCAGCACACCGCTCGGCCAATTGCTTGTGCGCAGGGCAGCATGACCATCTGTACAAGACGGACGAATAGGAGTTCACTCGCCAAAGCTGTGCATGATCAAGTTGCATCTTGATTCTTCAGCTCCAGCGCGCAAGATTATTCTCGCGTTTGATTTGGACGATTATTTTCAACCGGGGAGTGTTATGGGTTTCATCAAATTTGCCAAAGGCACCTCGTTGAGCGACAAGGATCGCAAGGCGCTCCAGAAGCTGCTCACCACCGAGAAGAAGAAGCTGCAGTCCGCGCTGAAGGACGTCGACGCCAGTCTTTCCGTGCTGGGCGGGTCGAAGAAGGCCAAGAAGAAAAAGTAAGACTCGTTGGCGAGACGCCGACGAAGCTTCGGATAACGGTCGCACGCCAGCCGAGCTGGGGGCTCGCACAAGCTTGCGCCCGTAAACCGTCCAGCAATCGACAAGAATTTGCCCGGGTGGACCGCTAGAAGCGGTTTGCTCAGTTGCTTCTTGCTCAGTTGATTCTTCTGTCAGAGCCGGAGTTTTGCCTCCGCCTGACGCCATGGGCCAAATTGATGGCAGACGACAGGATTGAACTGTTTGTCGGACTGATCGAGAGCTTTGACGCGCTGGGCGCAGTCGAAGCGTGCCGACGTCTGCTCTCGGTCGACGAACGGGTCCGCGCCGACCGCTTCATGTTCGAGCGGCATCGGCGGCAGTATATCTTCGCCCACGCAATGTTGCGCCTGGCGTTGTCCAAGGCCGCGCCCAACGTCGCTCCCTCCGACTGGTCCTTTGCAGCCGGCCGCTACGGGCGGCCGTTTGTCGCAGCGCCCGCGACGTCGACGGCGCTGCATTTCAGCCTGTCCCATGCCGACGGCTGCGTTGCCTGCGTCGTGTCGCAGCATGAGGCCGTCGGAATCGACGTCGAAACCGTGTCACGGCGGGTCGCGCCGCTGTCGACGGCGCTTCGCTTCTTTGCCCCGGAGGAGGTCGAGACCTTGCGCGGCCTGCCGGAGCCCGCGGCAATCGAACGCTTCTTCGACTATTGGACGCTCAAGGAGGCCTATCTGAAGGCCCGAGGTTTTGGGCTCAATCTGCCGCTCGACGCCTTCGCGATGCAGGTATCGCAGGAGGCCATCGAGATCAGCTTCAAGTCCGATATCGCCGACGATCCGCAGGGGTGGCGCTTTTCGTTGTGCTCGCCATCGCCGTCGCATCGCCTCGCGATCGCCGACGGCTCCCGCGCCGACGGCGGCCTTCCCATCAACCGCAATGCCTGGCCGCTCCAGGAAGCGGCTGAATGAAGCCGGCACGGCTGCGCGTCTTTCCCGCGATTTCGCGCAACCGCGATGCCAGCAAATATGTCGAAGAGCTGATGCGGGTAGCGCAGTTCGTCGACCGCAACGGCTTCGAGGGCATCCTGCTGTTCGAGGGCAACGACGTCTTCGTCGAGCCCTGGGCAATGGCTCAGCACATCATGGCTGCGACGACGCGAAGCTCGCCGCTGATCGCGGTCAACCCGGTCTACATGCACCCGTTCACAGCGGCAAAGTTCGTCTCGTCGCTTGCCCAGCTCCACGGCCGCAAGGTCTATCTCAACATGATCACGGGGACCGCGGTCAGTGACTTGCAGGGTTTGGGCGACGAGCAATCGCATGCGGACCGCTATGTCCGGCTCGGCGAGTTCGTCGCGCTGATGCGCCAGTTGCTGACGAGCCCGCGGCCGGTGAATTTCGAGGGCCGGTTCTACCGCGCACACCATCTGCAGCTTCGCCCGCGCCTGCCGGCGGAGCTGATGCCGGAATTCCTGATCGCCGGCCAGTCGGACGCAGCGCAGCGCTTGGCGAGGAGACCGGCTGCATCAAGATGCAGATGCTGCCGCCCGATCTCGACCGCGGGCTGGATGCGCCCGGAATGAATTTCGGCATCTTCGCACGCGAGAGCCGTGAGGAGGCGAGGCAGGCGGCCAAGTCGCGCTTCCGCGACAACCCCGATGATCGCGAACTGCTCGCGCTCACCGTGGACAACAGCGACTCCGTGTGGAAACGGCGCCTCTATGACGGCCAGAGCGGCGAGCTCGCCGACAACGGCTACTGGCTATTGCCGTTCCTGACCTTCCAGGCCGACTGCCCCTACCTGGTCGGCAGCTATGCCGAAATCGGCGTCAAGCTGAAGGAGTTTGCAGCGAAGGGCCTCACCACGGTCATGCTCGACATGGTCGCCGACGAGACCGAGATGCAGCATGTCTGCAAGGCGCTCGCGGCCAGCGGGATGTTCTGAAATTATCCCGCCTCTCCCCGCTTGCGGGGAGAGGCGAAGTTCACCGCGCCTCTTCGAATCCCGCCAGCACCGAGGTCAGGTTCGCCCCAAGGATGTCCGAGAGATAGCCACCCTCCTGCACGAACACGGTCGGCAGGCCCAGCTTGGCGATGGCCTGGCCGATGCGGCGGAAGCCGGGCGTGGTGACGGACAGTCCCTTGAGCGGATCGTCCTCGGAGGCATCCAGGCCGAGCGCAATGACGAGGGCGCCGGGCGCAAAGGATCTCGATCGCCTTGCGCGCGACGTCCATGGCCTGCATGTAGCCGTCATCGCCGGTGCCGATGGCGAGCGGGATGTTGAGATTGGTGCCGAGGCCCGGGCCTTCGCCGCGCTCATGCGCGTAGCCCCACACATAAGGGTAATACGCGACGGGATCGGCGTGGATCGAGACGGTATAGACGTCAGGGCGCGCGTAGAAAATGCCCTGCGTGCCGTTGCCGTGATGGACGTCGACATCAAGGATGACGACGCGCTCGTGCTTGAGCCGCAGATGTGCGGCGGCGATCGCGCTGTTGTTGAGGAAGCAGAAGCCGCCGGCCATGTCGCGATAGGCGTGATGGCCGGGCGGACGGCAGAGCGCATAGACGGCGTCTTCGCCGTCCATCACCATTTGCGCCGCCGTGGTCGCGACATCGGTTGCCGCACAGGCTGCGGCCCAGGTGCCGGGACCGATCGGTGCCGCGGTGTCGGCGGTGTGCCAGCCGAGCTTGCCGACGATGTGGGTGGGGTAGGTCGCAGCGTGGCGCACGGGATGGATGTTGCCGATCATCTCCGGGCCGGAATCGCCGAGCGCCGTCCAGGCGTCCCAGGCCTCGCTCAGGAACGACAGATATTCCGGGCTGTGAATGCGCGCACGCGGCCCCTGCCCGAATGTGGTCGGCTCGACCAGTTGATGCTTGCCGTCCTTCAACCCCTTCAGCAGCCGGTCGGCGCGCTCGGGTTGTTCGGTGGTGCGCTTGACGACACCGCGAACCAGGAAGAATTGCGGATCGTGGCTGCGATGCAGCTCGGTATGGACGGCTTTCACTCAAACACTCCGTGGTCGCGTGCTCTGTAACGGTGCCCACAGATGTCTAAATCTCCGCGGCGGCTCGATGCAAGCAAGAAGAATGCCGTCCCCGTCGCGCCGTCCTGCGCCGGAAGCAGACCGCCTCTGATGCTCAGCAACGCCCGCGCTGCAGGCAGTGCTCGCGGCCCTGCTGATCGGTGCGGAAAGACTCGATGAAGCCGCCCTGGCGCTGGGTGACGAAAACGGTCTTGCCGTCGCTGCCGCCGAAAGCGAGGTTGGTCGGCTCCTTGCCCTTCAGCGTGATCTCGCGCTCGACTGCGCCGTTCGGTTTCATCAGCGCGATGGTGCCCTTGAGGATGCGTGCGATATAGAGACGGCCGGCGACGTCGGTGCGCAGGCCGTCGACGGTGTCGGGCTGGAACGTCTTGATCAGCTTTGCGTCCGTGAGCTCGTTGCCATTGATCGCATACGACCAGATCTGGCCGCTGCTGGATTCCCCGACATAAAGCGTCTTGCCGTCCGGGCTGAGATCGATGCCGTTGGTGGTGCCCATCGCGCGCGGCGCGGACATCACCCGCCCCTGCACCGAACCGTCGGCGGCTCTCGCAATCCGCCAGATGTGGCCCTCGCGACCTTTCCAGTTCGGATCGCTCGCATAGATCGTGCCGTCGCGCGCAATGGTGATGTCGTTGGGCTGGTTCATCTCGTCGGAGTGAAACCAGACCGAGGGCTCGGTCGCGCCCTTGGGAATGATGAAGATGTTGTGCTTCTTGTAGTCGGCGATGAACATCGCGCCGCTTCGATCGAAACGGATCGCGTTGCCGACGCTGCCCTCGGGAAGTGCCGTGAACGGCCCCGAGGCCGCGCCGCCCGCCGGCAGCTTGCCGATTGTGCCGGGCTTGCCGAAGTTCACGACGAAGAGATTGCCATCGAGATCGGCGGCGGGCCCTTCGATGCCGAACGTGTATTCGCTGGCAGGCGTGACCTGCACGCTTTCGAACAGTCTCGTTTCCGCGCGGGCCGACGAGACCGCGAGAATGAGACAAACGCTACTGCACAGGCACCAGAAATTCATGCCGGATGTAATAGCCATCGTCGTCGCTGCACTCGCCATTCAAATAGGGATCGGCCGGCCGGAAGAATCGGCTGAAGCCGGGTTTGTCTACAGCGCTCCTTTGTGTCACGACGACGACCTTGGAGGCCGGTATTTCGCCGCATTCCTTGTTGGCTCTGCTGAAGAACTTGCGTTGCGGCGGTCCCGCCTTGATCCACATCCGCGTGCCCGGGACCATTCTCGCAACGAGCATGTCGGCGGTATCGAGCAGACCGGCATAGCCGGGCTCGGTCTTCGGCAATGTCTCGCCGCCCGGCGGCATCAGCTTCTCCGCGCCGATCCCGCGTAGCCGCGTGCGCAGCCTGCCCGCGTTGGGATCGCCGGGATAGATCCAGCCGTCCTGCGCCAGCATGAAGCGGAGCACCGTTGCGTCCTTCTCCGCATCCGGTTGTCCCGGCTTCAGACCAAAATCCGAATGGCAGCCGACGCAGTGCTTCTCGACGAGCCCCTTGCGCAGCGTGGTCAGCCGAACCCGGTTCTGCGCGTCCCTGGCGACGAAGGCTGCGAGCTGGTCGATCACCGCCTGGCTGCGGGTATCGCAGGGCAGCGGCGGCGGCGGATCGCCCGCTGCGCGATCGATCCGGATCACGGTCTGGTTCTTGTCCTCGACCAGCCAGATCGCGCCGTCCTCCGCGACGGTCATGCCGACCGGTGCGCCCTGCGGCCGCGCGCCGTTGACGCGGTGCCAGCCGGCGATCAGCTCCTCGAACGGCGCGGCGGCAACCTCCCCCGCGTCGGTCTGGAAGCTGCGGGTCGGATCGGCCGCGCAGCTGACGCGATAGCGCACCGGCGGAGGGCTCGGCCTGGGGAAGCCGTGGTCGTCGACGTCGTAGACGAGCACGCGGCTGCCGGTCGGGCGATAGCCGTGCAGGCCGACCAGCAGCTTGCCTTCGAGCTCCGGGAATTTCGCGCCGTGATAATACACCATCGCCAGCGGGCGCCGTGCGGCGGCATCAGCGAGAGCGGTCGCCTGTAGAGCGCATTGGCCGTGCACAGCGACTTGTAGACGCCGGACTGCAGCACGGTTCTGAATTCGGGGCTCGGCGTCGACAAATCATAGCAATAGGGCCAGCCATAATGCTTGCCCTGCTCGATCGCGTTGAGCTCCTCGTTGGGCTTGAAGATATCCGGCAGGTCGCGGCCGTTCTCGCCTTGCAGGAAGGCATAGCCGGCATCGGGAAAGTTCGGATGCAGCGCCAACGCCATCGAATTACGCAAGCCGCGCGCGTAAACCAGATGAGGCGGATCCGGATCGTTCGGCTTCAACGCCGGAAAGACACCGCCCGCGGGCGGCGTGAACAGCCAGATCGACGCCATCGCGGCACCGCCTTCGGCGGCCGCGCAAGGCCGCGTGATCGGCGCCGGCGTGATGCAATCGTCGCTGTGCGAGCCGATGTTGACGAACAGCCGCCCGTTCCTGTCGAAAACGAACTGCTTCAGCGGATGCGCGCTCTCGTCGAGCCTGCTGCCGTCAGGCAACCGGATCCGGCGCCCGGGCATGTGACGGATGATGGTCTCGACCGTGCCGCGCGGATTGTCCGCGATCGGGTCGAACCGGAAAATCGTCTCGGCTGTCGAGGCATAGAGCTTCCTGTCCGGTCCGATGACGAGGCCGAACGGATATTCGATGCCGGTCAGCAGTTCCTTGAATCTCTGCCCTTGGGGCGCATGCGGATCGAGCAGCAGCAGCCTGCCATCGGCGTGGCCCCAGCCGCCCATGTCGGCCACGACGAACAGCTCACGGCCCGGCACCTGGACGATCGAGCGCGGAAACTTGAGGTGATCCTCTTCGCTGGCGACGAGGCCTACGCAAAATCCCGCCTTCATGTCGATCTGGAGTCTGGGAAAGGCGAGATCGCCGCTGCCGCAGAGCTCCGCGCCGATCGCGTAGCCGCTTTTCCTCACCGGTTCGGAGGAGGCTCCCGATGCAAGGCTGAGCAGCCCCCCAGTAACAGCAGCGACAAACAGGCGCCGGTAGCGACGTTCGCGCCAGAATGTGAGGTGATGCACGGCAGCCTCCCCAAACTTTCCGCGCAGACTTGTTCCATGTCGAGGGAACGCCGTCCAGTTGGTCATCACCCGCCTGTGATTAAACCTGTAACGACCTTGGTGCCGACCAATATCCGTAACTTCCCTTACCGGGCTCGACCCGAATGTTTCGCGCATGCTTCGGATGGTATCGGTCTGCCATCCCGATCGCTCCCTATAGGAGACGAATATGGTTCAGGTCTATTTTCACTGCTCCAATACCGACGGCACGCTGATCGATCGCAGCGGCACCGCGGTGACCAGCCTGACCGAGGCGCGCGACCGTGCCGCCCAGATCATGAGCTCGATGATCCAGACGCCCGGCACCGAGGACTGGCGCGATTGGGTGATTCATGTCAGCGGCTCCGACGGCGAGGAGATTTTCGATCTCCCCTTCACCGCCATGCTCGGCAAGCCGCATTGAGGTGATGCCATGTTGCTCGCTTCACTGACCCTGCTCTGCCAGCCCCTGAGCTTCATCGCCGCCAAATGGCAGAAGCTGGTGCGGATTGCCGGCAAACCTTACCGCCCCGAACTTCACTACATGCGCGGCCCGGGGCCGAAATGGCACGCCAAATATCAGGCCAGCCGGCTGGACCGCACGCGCTGAGCGCGGTCCGCCACCCCTCCGCTATTTGCCCATGAATTTCGCCTTGCGCTTCTCGACGAAGGCGTTGCGGCCTTCGACCGCATCGGCGCTCCGGCGGATCGCGGCCTGAAGCTCGATCTCGCGGCGGAATTGCGCCTCATAGGTCGCATGCTCGCTCTCCTCGATCAGCGCGCGGGTTGCGACCAGAGCGAGCGTCGGCCCCTCCGCCAGGCGACGCGCCAGCGTCATCGCCTCCTCCATCAGCTTCGTATCATCGACGACCTGCCGCACCAGGCCGATCTCCTGGGCCCGCTCGGCCGTCAGCGGCTCGTTCAGAAGCATCAGCTCGATCGCCCGCTGCCGGCCGATCAGGCGCGGCAGCAGCCAGGTCGAGCCGAGATCCGGCACCAGCGCGATGCGGCTGAATACCTGGATGAAGCTCGCCGACCGCGCCGCAACAATGATGTCGCCGGCCATCGCAAGACTGAAGCCGCCGCCAGCCGCGACGCCGTTGACGGCGACGACGACGGGCACCCGGCATTCGCGCAGCGCCCTGAAGGCCGGCCAGTAGAACCGCATCACGCCGGCGGCGATGTCCTCGCCGAGCGCCTCGGATGCCTTCAGATTTTGTCCTGAGCAGAAGCCGCGCCCGGCGCCAGTGAGGACCAGGGCGCGAACGCTTTCGTCCCGCGTCATCTCGGCCACCGCAGCGGCGAGCGCGCCGAGCAGGTCCGGTGTCATCGCGTTCAGGCTCGCCGGCTCGTCCAGCGTCAATATCCCGACCGCGCCATCCCGCGCCTGTTTCACACCTGCCATGTCGGTTCTCCCTTTGGATTGTTCTCGTTTGCCGCAATGTGCCATTGTCCGCGCGCTCCGCCAACCAAGACAACCGACGACAACAGACAAGACGACATCATGCCTCATCAATTCAGTCTCGCCCAATCCGTCCGCAAACCCGCCATCAAGACCAAGGGCGGCATCGTCGCCGCGCAATCGCGGCGGGCGGCCGAAGTGGGGGCGCAGGTGCTGGCGGCGGGCGGCGATTGCGTGGACGCGATCGTCGCGACCACCATGGCGCTGAACGTGCTGGAGCCCTGGAACAGCGGTATCGGCGGCGGCGGTGCGATGGTGCTCTACCGCGCCAAGGAAAATCGCTACGAGGTGATCGACTACGGCATGTGTGCGCCGCAAAGCCTGCGCACCGCCGACTATCCGCTCAGCGGCGCGGGCGCAGCCTCCGATCTCTTCCCGTGGCCGCGGGTGAAGGACGACCGCAACATCCACGGCCCCGGCGCGGTCGCCGTGCCCGGCGTCGTCGCCGGCATGGAGGAGGCGCATCGCCGCCACGCGAAGCTGCCGTGGAAGGATCTGGTCGCGCCGTCCGTCGCGCTCGCGGGCGAAGGCATGCTGGTCGACTGGTGGACCACGCTGACGATCGCGAACTCGGCCGCCGATCTCAGGCGCTACCCCGGAAGCGCGGCCACGTTCCTGAAGGACGGCCTGCCGCCGAGCGCGCCGTGGGGCGTCAAGTCCGAGACGCGGCTGCGGCTGGACAATCTGAAGGCGACGCTGTCGCATCTTGCCGAAGCCGGCCCGCGCGATTTCTACCAGGGCGATCTCGCCAGGAGCATCGCCTCGGACATCAAGGCCGACGGCGGCTCGCTCTCGGTGGAGGATCTCGCCGCATTCCGCGCCCATCCGCGCGAGCCGCTGGCGATCCCCTATCGTGGCGGCAAGGTCATCGCGACGCCGGAGCTCACGGCCGGACCGACGCTGGCGCATGCGCTGCGCCTGCTGCAGGAGACTCTGAAACCGGCAGGCACGCCCGATGCGGCCGCCTATGGCGAATATGCGCTCGCGCTGCAAGCTGCCTATGCCGAGCGGCTCAAGGACATGGGCGACGCCGCAGGCAAGCGCTCGCTCGGCGCGGAGTATCTGGCACCGGCCTGCACCACGCATTTCTCCGTGGTCGACCGCGACGGCAACATCGCAGCGGTGACGCAGACGCTACTCTCGTCCTTCGGCTCGAAATACGTGACGCCGCACACCGGCATTGCCATGAACAACGGCATCATGTGGTTCGATCCGACGCCCGGCACCACCAACTCGCTCGCGCCCGGCAAGCGCTGCCTGACCAACTACACCCCTGTCATCGCCGAGACCAAGGATGGCAAACGCCTCGCGATCGGTGCGTCCGGCGGCCGCCGCATCCTGCCGTCGGTGATGCAGCTCGCGTCGTTCGTGATGGATTTCGGCATGGACCTGGATGCCGCCATCCACCAGCCACGCATCGACGCCAGCGAAGGCGCGATCGTGATCGGCGACGCCCGCCTGCCGGCGGACGCCCGCAAGGCGCTCGCCGCGCGCTTCGATTACGAGGAGACCCAGGTGCAGGCCTTGCCGCAGAAATTCGCCTGCCCGAGCGTGGTGATGCGCGAGGGCGAGATCAACTCCGGCGCGGTTGAAATCTTCCAGCCGTGGGCCGATGCGGTGGCGGAAGGCTGAGCAGACTCGGTCAGCAACGGGCTCTTTAACCTCTCCTGCAAGCGGGAGAGGGAGCGCACTCGCGTTGCAGCAACCAGTGCTTCAAATCCCCAGCCGGTCCCTGACACGCCCCGCGATCACGGCGGTCGTCACGCCAACGGGCCAGAATGCATGCATCGAGATCGGCTTGATGCCGGTGACGGGCATGTCGATCCCGGCCCTGGCGCCGCCGATCAGGCGGCGGGCGAGTTGGGCGCCCATCGCGGTCGAGAGCGCGACGCCGCGGCCGTTGCAGCCGAGCGAGATCAGGACGCCCTCCGCAGGCTCGTGCACATGCGGATAATGATCCCCGGTGATGGCGAGGCGGCTGTTCCAGCCATGCGTCCAGGTGGCACCCTTGAGCTGCGGCCAGAGCCGCTCGGCATAACGCATGAGATAGGCGACATCGTTCGGCGCGCTGATCCAGCGCATCGGGCCGCGGCCGCCCATCAACAGACGGTTGTTCTGGTCGATGCGGTAGTACACCGTGATGTGACCGCTTTCGTAGAGCACCGGACGCGTCGGCATGATCGAGCGGGCGACCTCGTCCGACAGCGGCGCGGTGGCGGCGATCGAGGAGAACACCGGCACGATGGTGCGGCGGAGCGCAGGCCAGAGATCATCCGTAAAGCCGTTGGTGGCGAGCAACACCTTGTCCGCATGCACGATCGCGCGCGGCGTCTCGATGCGCCAGCGGCGGCCGTCGCGGCGGAGCGACAGCGCCGGCGTTTCGCCATGGACCTTCGCCCCTGCCGAGATCGCGGCGCGCGCGAGGCCGCGCGCGTAGCTGAGCGGATGCAGATCGCCGCCGCGGCTGTCCAGCATGCCGCCGATATAGCGGTCGGTGCCGGTCATCTCGCGCAGCTGCTCGCGGTTCAGATAGGTCACGGGCATGCCGCGACGGATGCACTGCTGCGCGGTCGCCTCGATCGCAGCGGCGCTGGCCTCGTTATACGCCGTGCGCAGCGTGCCGTTCTGCCGCGCCTCGCACGGGATCTGGTAGCGGCGGATCAGATCGTGCGTGAAGTTGGTGGTGCCGTAGGCGAAGTCGATCATGCGGCGGCCGAGCTCGACGCCGAAATCTGCTTCGATCTGGTCGGGATCGTGCTTCAAGCCGGGATTGGTGTGGCCGCCATTGTTGCCCGATGCACCCCAGCCGGGCTCCTGCGCCTCCAGCACCAGGGCCTCGACACCCTGCTCCGCCAGATGCAGCGCCGTGGACAGGCCTGTGTAGCCGCCGCCAATGATCGCAACGGAAACGTTCTTGTCCGTGTCGAGCGGCGGCGTGGCAACCGGTGCAACGGCGGTGTCGGCATAGAGTGAGGGCGGCAGGGGCAGGCGCGCAGTCATGGCGAACCGATCAGAGCGGGTGCAGCACACGACGCAAAAAGTCCTGCGTGCGCGGATGCTGGGGTTGATTGAGCAGCGCCTTGGCCGGCCCCTGCTCGACGATGACGCCGCCGTCAATGAACAGCACACGGTCGGCGACGTCGCGGGCAAAGCCCATCTCGTGGGTGACGACCACCATGGTCATGCCGTCGTCGGCGAGCTTGCGCATGACGCCGAGGACGTCGCCGACGAGCTCGGGATCGAGCGCCGAGGTCGGCTCGTCGAACAGGATCGCCTTGGGCTGCATCGCCAGCGCCCGCGCGATCGCGACGCGCTGCTGCTGGCCGCCGGAGAGCTGCGGCGGATGCGCGTCGGCCTTTTCGGCGAGACCCACCTGCGCAAGCAGCGCGCGGCCCCGCTCGAGCGCCACAGCGCGCGCTTCCTTCTTGACGTAGAGCGGTCCCTCGATGACGTTTTCGAGCGCCGTGCGATGCGGGAACAGATTAAACCGCTGGAACACCATCGAGACCTGGGTGCGAACCTTCACGATCGACGAGGCATCGCGATCGACCTTGAGGCCTTCGATGCTGATCTCGCCGCGGTCGTAGCTTTCGAGCCCGTTGATGCAGCGCAGGATCGTCGACTTGCCCGAGCCTGATGGCCCGACGATGCAGACCACCTCGCCCTTCTGGACCGATGCCGTGATGCCCTTGAGCACCTCGTTCTGGCCAAAGCTCTTGTGGACGTCGGTGAGCTCGATCATTTCTTGCCGGCCCGCTTCTCGAAATGACGAACCAGCAGGATCAGCGGAATGCTCATGGTGAGATACATCAGCGCCACCATCGTGAACACGTTGGTGTTCTTGAAGGTCGATGACGCGATCAGCTTGCCTTGCAGCGCGAGTTCGGCCACCGTGATGGTCGAGGCTTGCGAGGAATCCTTCAGCATCATGATCATGACGTTGCCATAGGGCGGCAGCACGATCCGCACCGCCTGCGGCAGCACCACGCGGCGCATGGTCAGCCACCAGCCCATGCCGATCGACTGCGCCGCCTCGATCTGGCCCTTGTCGATCGCCTCGATGCCGGCGCGGAAGTTCTCGGCCTGGTAGGCCGAATAGGCGATGCCGAGTCCGAGGATCGCGGCCTGCAAGGCCGACAGCGTGACGCCGAGATCGGGCATCACGAAGTACAGATAGAACAGCAGCACGATGATCGGGATGCCGCGGATTACGTTGATCAGGCTGGCGCTGAGCAACGACAGCGCCTTGATGCCGGAGACCCGCATCATCGCCCAGATCAGGCCCAACACCGTCGAGAGCAGCAGCGAGCCGATGGTGACGAGGATCGTCAAAACGACGCCGCTCATCAGGATCGGGAAGAACTCGAAGGCGTCGTGCCAGAAGCCTTTCATCGGCAAGCCTTCAAAGCCCCTTCATCGATCGGCCCCTGACGATCAGCCCTGTGCCTTCAGGCCCCATTTGCCGAGGATCTTGTCGATGGTGCCGTTGGCCTTCAGCTTGGCCAGCGACGCGTTGATCTTGCCGAGCAATGCGGCCTCGCCCTTGCGCACGCCGATACCGACCGAGCCGACGGTGACGGGCTTGTAGCCGTCGACGAGACGCACCTCGGGGAAACCGCCCTGCTTCAGATTGTAGGCGAGGATCGGATAGTCGGCGTAGCCGGCCTTGAGGCGGCCGGTGTTCACGTCGCGCAGAATGTCGGGGATGGTGTCGTAGGCCTTGACGTCGGCGAACAGGCCGGACTTCTTCAGCGCATCGACGAAGGCGGTGCCGACCTGGGCGCCGACCGTCTCGCCCTTCAGATCGTCCTGCGTCGCATAGGCCTTGGTGTCGGTCTTCGGCACCACCAGGCCTTCGCCATAGGTGTAGATCGGGTCGGAGAAGTCGACGACTTCCTTGCGCGGCGCGGTGATGAACATCGCGGCGGCGATGATGTCGATCTTGCTCGAGGTCAGTGACGGGATCAGCGCCGAGAACTGCATCGGCTCGATCTGAACGTTGAAGCCGGCATCCTTGCCCACTTCGGTCACGAGATCGACCATGATGCCCTGGATGGTATTGGTCTTGGTGTCGAGGAAGGTGAAGGGAATGCCCGTCGGCGTCGAGCCGACCTTCAGCACCTGCTGCGCCGAAGCGGGCATAGCTGCCGAAATTGCGAGCGCCGCAACCGCGGCCAGACCAAAACGCTTCATCGCATTCCCCTTTGGGTCCGGCCGGTGCGGCGCTCGCAAATGTCGTGTTCGCAGACATTGCGGGCCGAGCCGTTTCGGCCTATTTTCACCAATATGAAAATTTGGTCACACTTTCGCGAGTGATGCAAGTGGTTTTCATGCACATGAAGGAAGCGGTTTGACGTGAGCGGTGGCAAAAGAATGCGCAAACCGGCCGCTGCGAAAGCGGTGAAGAAGCCGAAGGCTAGCGCGACGCCGACGGAGCCGGCAATGGACGTCGCGGTCGGCCGCCGCATCCGTGATCTCAGGCGTGTCAGGCAATTCTCGCTTGAGACGGTCGCCGCGCGCACGGAGCTGTCGATCGGCTTCCTCAGCCAGATCGAGCGCGGATTGTCATCGCCGTCGTTGCGCGTGCTGGCAACGCTCGCCGATGTGCTCGGCGTCGGCATCGCCGCGCTGTTCGGCGCGAGCCCGAGCGCCGACGGTGCCTCCGATCAGGTGGTGACGCGCGGGCTGCAACGCCCCGAGTTGAAGCTTTGGCGCACCGGTGTCTCCAAGCAATTGCTGAGCCCGGCCAGCGCCGACAACAAGCTCAATCTGTTTCTTGTGCATCTGGAGCCCGGCGGCTCAACCGGCGACGAACTCTACACCCATGACGGGGAAGAAGCCGGCCTCGTGCTCGAGGGCGAGATGATGCTGACGGTGGACAGCCAGACGTGGTCGCTAAAGACGGGCGACAGTTTTAGATTTGCGAGCCGGCGGCCGCACCGGTTTTCCAATCCGGCCGAGGATGCGAAGGCCGTGGTGCTGTGGGTGAATTGCGTGACGGGGGCGGGGTAAATTCTCCTCTTTCGTCATTGCGAGCGAAGCGAAGCAATCCAGAGTCTCACCGCGGAAAGATTCTGGATTGCTTCGTCGCTGCGCTCCTCGCAATGACGAAAGGATAGAGTCTTACCCGAACCGGTGATTGTACCGATCCACCGTCAGCGCACTGACATCGACATCCGGCTTCTTGCCTGACAGCAGATCCGCGAGCACGCGGCCGGAGCCGCAGGACATGGTCCAGCCGAGTGTGCCGTGGCCTGTGTTGAGGTGGAGATTGGCGTACTTGGTCGCGCCGATCACGGGCGGGCCGTCTGGCGTCATCGGGCGCAGGCCGCTCCAGAACGTCGCCTTGGAGAGATCGCCGCCGCGCGGGAACAGATCGGTCAGCGAGTGGTCGAGCGTGGCGCGGCGCGCATCATAGAGCTTGGTCGAGAAGCCGGAGATTTCGGCGGTGCCGCCGACGCGGATGCGATCGCCCAAGCGGGTGATCGCGACCTTGTAGCTCTCGTCCATCACGGTCGATTCCGGCGCGCCCGAGGCGTCCTTGATCGGCACGGTGATCGAATAGCCCTTCACCGGATAGACCGGCAGCGAGATGCCGAGCGGCGCGACCATCTGCGACGAATAGCTGCCGAGCGCGAGCACGTAAGCGTCGGCCTGGAGCACGCCCGCACTGGTCGCGACACCGGTGACACGCGCGCCGTCGGTGACGATGCGGTCGATGCCGGTGTTGAGAAGGAAGCGCACGCCCAGCGCTTCGGCGTGCTTGGCCAGCGCCTGCGTGAACATGTGACAGTCGCCGGTCTCGTCCTGCGGCAGCCGAAGGCCACCGACGAACTTCTCCTTCACGCCTGATAGCGCCGGCTCGACCGCGATGCAGCCCTCGCGGCTCAGCGTCTCGTAGGGCACGCCGTACTGCTTGAGCACGGCGACATCTTCGCCGGTGCCGTCGAGCTGGGCCTGATAGCGGAACAGCTGCAGCGTGCCCTGCGCGCGCTCGTCATATTGGATGCCGATGTCGCGGCGCAGATCGCGCAGGCAATCGCGGCTGTATTCCGCGATCGGGATCATCCTGCTCTTGTTGACCGCGTAGCGCGCTGGTGCAGTTGCGCAGCATCTTGGTGAGCCAGACCCACATCACGGGATCCAGCTTCGGCCGGATCACCAGCGGGCCGTGCTTCATCAGCAGCCACTTGATCGCCTTCACCGGCACGCCGGGCCCGGCCCAGGGTGAGGAATAACCGGGCGACACCTCGCCGGCATTGGCGAAAGAGGTCTCCAGTGCCGGCTCGGGCTGACGGTCGACCACCGTCACTTCATGGCCGGCACGCGCGAGGTAGTAGGCAGAGGTGACGCCGATGACACCGCTGCCGAGGATCAGAACTTTCACGCTTCGTCAAACTCCCGCGGCATCACGCTCGCCGCTGCAAGGAAACAACTCGCAACGGCGAGAGCAATTGTCAGGCCACCCGCTTGATGGCATCACCCAGGATCGACACGATGTCGTCGATGTGGCTCTTCTCGACGATGAGCGGCGGCGACAGCGCGAAGCTATCGCCGCTCATGCGGAAGTAGAGCCCGCGATTGAAGCAGTCGACCATCACGTCGTAACCGCGCGCACCCACCGCGCCGTCGCGCGGCGACAGCTCCACCGCGCCCATCAAGCCGCAATTGCGGATGTCGATGACATTGGGCAGGCCCTTAAGCGAGTGCAGCGCATCGCGCCAGTATTCGGCGATCGACGCACCGCGCGTGAGCAGGCCTTCGTCCTTGTAGATGTCGAGCGTCGCGATGCCGGCGGCGCAGGCGGTCGGGTGCGCCGAATAGGTGTAGCCGTGGAACAGCTCCATGACGTTTTCCGGGCCGATCATCATGGCATCGTGCACCTTGCGGTGCGCAAACACCGCTCCGCAGGGCAAGGTGCCGTTGGTGATGCCCTTGGCCGTCGTCATCAGGTCCGGCGTGACGCCGAAGAAATCGGCGGCGAACGGCGTGCCGAGGCGGCCGAACCCGGTGATGACCTCGTCGAAGATCAGCAGGATGCCGTGCTTGTCGCAGATTTCGCGCAGGCGGTTGAGATAGCCCTTCGGCGGCGGCAGCACCGCTGTCGAGCCCGGTACCGGCTCGACGATGACGGCGGCGATCGTCTCGGCGCCGTGCAGGCCGACCAGACGCTCGAGATCGTCGGCGAGCTCGGCGCCATGCTCCGGCTGGTCCTTGGCGAAAGCGTTGCGGGTGAGATCATGGGTGTGGCGGATGTGGTCGACGCCCGGCAGCAGGGTCGTGAAGGCGCGGCGGTTGGCAACCATGCCGCCGACCGAGGTGCCGCCGAAGCCGACGCCGTGATAGCCGCGCTCGCGGCCGATCAAACGGGTGCGGCTCGCCTGGCCATTGGCGCGGTGATAGGCGAGCGCGATCTTCAGCGCGGTATCGACCGACTCGGAGCCGGAGTTGGTGAAGAAGATGCGGTCGAGGCCCTTCGGCGCGATCTCTGCGAGGCGCTCGGCAAAGTCGAATGCCAGCGGGTGGCCCATCTGGAACGACGGCGCGAAGTCCAGCGTCATCAGCTGCCGCTCGACCGCGGCGGCGATCTGCTTGCGGCCGTGGCCGGCATTGACGCACCAGAGGCCGGCGGAGCCGTCGATCACCTTGCGGCCGTCGACGGTGGTGTAATGCATGCCCTCGGCAGAGGAGAACAGGCGCGGCGCCTTCTTGAACTGACGGTTGGCCGTGAATGGCATCCAGAACGAGTCGGTCTTGATGGTGTTCGGAATCTGATGAAGGGTCACGGGCCACGCTCCTTTGCTGACCCGCTAGCAGAGGCACGGCTTCGGAACCGCAACAAGTCCTTTTCTGGTAAGCTGCAAGCCATTGATTTGACTGGAGCTGCGGGTCCATATTTGCGCGATCCGCAACACCTGCAACAGGGACCAGGGCAAGGACAGACCATGAGCGTCGACATCGGTGGACGGCTGCGATTCATCCGGGCGCACCACAAGCTGTCGCAGCGGGAGCTCGCCAAGCGCGCCGGCGTCACCAATTCGACGATCTCGCTGATCGAATCCAACCAGATGAACCCGTCGGTCGGCGCGCTCAAGCGCATCCTCGACGGCATCCCGATGGGGCTCGCCGAGTTCTTCGCGCTGGAGCCGGAGAGCCGCCGCAAGATCTTCTACCGCTCGGAAGAGCTGACCGAAGTCGGCAAGAAGCCGATCTCCTATCGGCAGATCGGTGACAATCTGTTCGGCCGCAGCCTGCAGATCCTGAAGGAGCGCTACGAGCCGGGCAGCGACACCGGGCGCGTTCACCTCGTCCATGACGGCGAGGAAGGCGGCATCGTCATCTCAGGCAAGCTCGAAGTCACCGTCGAGGACGAACGCCGTATCCTCAATCCCGGCGATGCCTATTATTTCGAGAGCCGGCGCCCGCATCGCTTCCGCTGCGTCGGCGGCAAGCCGTGCGAAGTGATCTCGGCCTGCACGCCGCCGACATTCTAAACCTCTTCGACGTTATCCGGGATCCTACGGCGTCCCCCGGTATCTTACGGAGCTTGACCCAGCTCAATTTCCGCGCGCCAAACCTTTATATGCTGCGAACTGGAGCCGGGAGGCATTCCGGGGCCGCTTCGTAACGAGGCTCGCAGATGAAGATCACGCTCGCCAATGCTGACGCCGCGCTCGACGAAGTGCTGCGCGACACCGACAAGCTCCATTCGCAGGAGCTGCGCAAGGCCATCGCCGCGTACATCGAGACGCAGCGTGAGGCGCTGAAGGCACTCCGCAAGAAGCTGCATTAGCGGGACGCGGCGGAGCGAGACGGTCTCGCCCCGCCCGCTGCCTCAAAGCTGCATCAGCAACTCCTCGATCCGGATCGGGAACCGGCGCACCCGCACACCGGTCGCATGCCAGACCGCATTGGCGACCGCGCCGGCGCTGCCGGTGATGCCGATCTCGCCGACGCCCTTGATGCCGAGCGCATTCACATGCGGATCGTGCTCCTCGACCGTGATCACGTCGAGCGGCGGCACGTCGGCATTCACGGGGATGTGGTACTCGCCGAGATTGGGGTTCATGATCCGGCCGCTGCGGCGGTCGGTGATGGCCTCCTCATGCAGCGCGAAGGACATGCCCCAGATCATGCCACCGAACAGCTGGCTCTGCACCATGCGCGGATTGACGATGCGTCCCGCCGCGAAGGCGCCGACCATGCGGCTGACGCGAATCTGGCCGAGCTCGGGATCGACCTTCACCTCCGCGAACACCGCGCCATGCGCGTGCATGGCATATTCCTCCATCGCCGCGGGGTTCGGCGCACCGGTGCCGCGCGCCTCGACCTCGGCGACCCCGGCACGCGCGAGAATCTCGACATAGCTTTCGCCGCGGCTCTCGTCGTCACGCCGGATCAACCTTCCATCACGCGCGATTACGCCGGCATTCCCCGCGCCGAACAGCGGCGAGCGCTCGTCGCCGGTCGCGAGATCGGCGAGCTTTGCGACCACGGCCGCACCGGCGCTGTGGATCGCCGCGCCCGCGGTCGCGGTGTGTGCGGAGCCGCCGGCAATGCCGGCATCGGGCAGGTCGGACGTGCCGGCCTTGAACGCGACGCGGTCGATATCGAGACCGAGTTCATCGGCCGCGATCTGGGCGAGCGCCGTCCAGGCGCCCTGCCCCATGTCATGCGCCCCGATCTCCATCGCACCAGAACCGTCGCGCCGGATCACCGCGCGCGCCTCGGCCTGGAACATCAACGCCGGGAAGGTTGCGGTACCCATGCCCCAGCCGACCAGGAGGCCGGCATCGTCGCGCATCTGCCGCGGCTGGAGCGACCGCTTCGACCAGCCGAACCGCGCCGCACCCTGCTCGTAGCAGGCGCGCAGCGCCTTCGACGAGAACGGTTTGCCCGTGATCGGCTCGACCTCGGCGTAGTTCTTCAGGCGGAAGGCGAGCGGATCGATGCCGCACGCCCAGGCCATCTCGTCGATCGCGCTCTCAAGCGCAATCGAACCGGTCGCCTCGCCGGGCGCGCGCATGAACAGCGGCGTGCCGGTGTTGACGCGCACGGCGTCGTGCGAGGTGCGGATCGCAGGTGCCGCGTAGAGCGTGTGCGAGGCGTCAGCGGCCGGCTCGTAGAAATCGTCGAACGTGCTCGACACCGTTCGGGCGTGATGATCGAGCGCGGTCAGGCGCCCCTCGCCGTCGGTGCCGATGCGCAGCCGCTGGCGCGTCGGCGCGCGGTGGCCGACCGGGCCATACATCTGCTCGCGGCGCAGGACGAGCTTGACCGGCTTGCCGACCAGCTTTGCCGCCATCAGACCGAGCACGGGAGGGCCCGCCATCAATCCCTTGGAGCCGAACCCGCCGCCGAGGAAGGGGCTGCGGATGTGGATCTTGTCATGCGGGATGCCGAACAGCTCGGCAACGCGCGCAAGCGACAGCATGAGACCCTGGGTCGGCATGTCGATCTGCACACTGTCGCCGTCCCAGGCGGCCACGATCGCATGCGGCTCCATGGCGTTGTGATATTGCGGCGGCGTCTCGTACACTGCGTCGATCTGCTTGTCGGCCGCAGCGAGGCCCGCCTCGACATCGCCGCGATGGTTTTCCGTGGGATTGCCGACGCCGACGACCGGCGGCACGAAGCTTTCGCCGGCGTCGAGGCCGACGAGCGCAGGCAGCACCTCATAGCGCGGCGCCAGCAGCAACGCGCCCTCCGTCGCCGCCTCCAGCGTGTCGGCGATCACGACGGCGATGGGCTGGTTGGCGTAACGGACCTCATGGCTCTGCAAGACCTCCATCCGGAACACGAACGGATTGGTCTTGATCTCAGGATCGATCGCGAGCTGTGGCTTGTAGTCCGGCGTCATGACGTCGACGACGCCGGGATGGCGCTTGGCCGCGGCGACATCGAGCGAGGTCACGCGGCCGTGCGCGATGCTGGAGGCCGCGATCACGGCGAACAGCATCCCGGGCGGGTGATTGTCGGCGGCATAGGTCGCCTGCCCCCTGACCTTGAGGACGCCATCGCGGCGGGTCAGCGGCTGGCCGATGCTCGAGCTCGTGGCGCAGATGAGCGGGAGCGCTGGTGAGAGTGAGCTCAGGCATGGATGGCTCCGGAGGTCGATGCAAAGGGAGACGCCGGCAACGCTGGAATGCGCGCGGGCGTGCCGGTGGCGGCAAGGGTCAGCGCGCGCACGACGATGCGGCGCGCGAGCTCGATCTTGAAGGCGTTGTCGCCGGACGGCTTTGCGTCGCTGAGCGCGCGCCAAGCGGCTTCCTGGAAGGCATCGGCCGTGGGCGCGACATTCCTGAGCACGTCCTCCGCAGCGCGGGCACGCCAGGGCTTTGCGGCGAGGCCGCCGAGCGCAAGCCGCGCCTCGGCGATCTTGCCGTTCTCGATACGCAACGCGGCCGCAGCCGAGACGATTGCGAAAGCATAGGACGTGCGTTCGCGAACCTTGAGGTAGCGCGCATGCCCCGCGAAACCGCGCGCGGCCGGCGGCAGGCGCACCGCGACGATGAGATCGCCGGGCTCCAGCGCGAAGTCTCGCTCGGGCGTATCGCCCGGCAGGCGATGCAGCGCGTCGAGGGCGATCTCGCGGCGGCCGTTCCTCCCTCGATCTCGACGATGGCGTCTAGCGCGAGCAGCGAAACGCAGAAGTCCGACGGATTGGTCGCGATGCAGCTCTCGCTCCAGCCGAGCACGGCGTGGGTGCGGTTCTCGCCGCCGCGGGCGTCGCAGCCAGAGCCGGCCTCGCGCTTGTTGCAACGGCTGGCCGTGTCGTAGAAATACGCGCAGCGTGTCCGTTGCAGGAGATTGCCGCCGACGGTAGCGGCATTGCGCAGTTGTGCGGAGGCACCGGAGAGCAGCGCTTCGGCGACGGCCGGATAGGACCTTGCAAAGCCGGCATCATGCGCGAGATCGGCGTTGCTGACGAGCGCGCCGATGCGCAATGACCCGTCGGAGAGCGTTTCGATTCCGTCGAGCCCGTCGAGATGAGTGACATCGACCAGACGGTCCGGCCGGCTCACGCCGCCCTTCATCAGATCAAGCAGATTGGTGCCGGCGGCAAGATAGACAGCGCCCGGCTGGGTGGCGGCGGCAACGGCTTCGGCAACCGTGGCTGGCCTGACATAGTCGAACTGCTTCATGCGGAGCGCCTCTGGTTGGATTCATCGGCGCCGGCCTGCGCTTCGAGCACTGCATCGACGATGCCGGCATAGGCGCCGCAGCGGCAGAGATTGCCGCTCATGCATTCGCGAATGCGCTCGGGATCGTTGCCGGCCTGGGCTTCGTGCATCATGCCGATCGCGCTCATGATCTGGCCGGGCGTGCAGAAGCCGCACTGGAATCCGTCATGGACGATGAAGGCTGCCTGCACCGGATGAAGCTGGTCGCCCCGCGCAACACCTTCGATGGTCAGGACGTCGGCGCCGTCGTGGCTGACGGCGAGTGCGAGGCAGGAGTTGATGCGCTTGCCGTCGACGAGAATGGTACAGGCGCCGCACTGGCCGCGGTCGCATCCCTTCTTGGTTCCGGTCAGATCGAGGCGCTCACGCAGGAGATCGAGCAACGTGACGCGCGGATCGTCGAGGACGAAATCGCGCCGCGCACCGTTCACGGTGAGGCTGATGGAGTGGTTCATATAAGGCTCCGATCAGATATGGACATGGGTCGTCGGCCGGCGCGCCACCTCCGTGGCCGCCGTCGACATGTGCCAGCCGGGCGAAAGCCGGCCAACATCCCAGCGAAGATACGGAGGCACCCTCCGCTTAACAAGGGCTGCCGAGAAATATCTGGAATTCGTCAAAAGCCCGTGCGCCACCAACGCGATGGAGCTAGCCAAGGGTTCAATCTAACCAATTCGTGATCTACATTGCCGGCATGGACGACCACACCGACCAGACCCGGAAGCCCCGCGCCGACGCCGTGCGCAACCGCGAGCGCGTGCTCGAAGCCGCCAAGGCCGTGTTCAATGCCGGCGGTCCCGAGGCGAGCCTGGAAGCCGTGGCAAAGCGCGCCGGGGTCGGCATCGGCACGCTCTACCGGCATTTTCCGACGCGCGAGGATCTGTTCGAGGCAGTGTATAGACGCGAGGTCGAGCAGCTCAGCGAGCTTGCCGAGCAATTGAAGAATGCCAGGGATCCGGTCGCCGCGCTGCGGCGCTGGCTGCGCTCCAACGTCGAATTCGTTGCCACGAAAAAAGGCATGTCGGCGGCGCTGGCGCTGACGTTCCAGAGTTCCTCGGACCTTGCGGCATTCTCGATGGACCGGCTGACCAAGGCGATCGGCTCGCTGCTCGACCGCGCGGTCGCGGCCGGCCAGATGCGCGGCGACGTCAGCCCGGAGGACCTGCTGCGGGCGCTGGTCGGCATGTGCTACATGCACGACCAGCCCGGCTGGCAATCCTCGGTGCTGCGGATGCTCGACGTGTTCGTGGACGGGCTGCGGGTGCAACCCGGCACCAAGGCCAGGCCGCGCGCCGCAAAGCCTGCGAAGCCGGCGGTGAAACGGAAGCGATAGTGGACCGTATTTCCCTCAAGCCGTGCTAGGATCAGCATCGCCGGGATTTCAACGCGGAGCCTGTCATGCGCATCGCCGCCTTGCTCGTCGCCATCAGCGTTATCTTCAGCTCCGTCCCGGCCTACGCCGACGACGTCACAGCAGCACAGGGCGTCATCCGCGCCCAGGAGCAGGCTTTTGCGCGCGATGATGCGGCCGGAGCCTATTCCCATGCTGCGCCGGCAATTCGCGAACTCTTCGCCGCGCCGGACATCTTCATGTCGATGGTGCAGAACGGTTACGCGCCGGTCTACCGGCACAAGAGCTTCGAGTTCGGCGACAGCAAGAGCGAAGGCAGCTCGGTCTCCCAGCGGGTCAATATAGTCGACTCCAATGGCGAGGCTTGGGAGGCGCTCTATACGCTCGAGCTTCAACCCGACGGCAGCTACAAGATCACCGGCTGCTCGCTTTTGAAGGTGGGACGGGAAGCCTAGGTCGCAAATCCCGGCCCGGTCCTGACCGCGTTCATCCGCGACCGGATCAGCAGCGTCACGACGATGCCAATGTTGAGCGCATTCCACGCCACGCCGTTGGTGAACGCTGCCGCATAGGAGCCGGTGGAATCGAAGATGATGCCCGATACCCAGCCGCCGAAGGACATGCCGAACACGGAGGCGAAGATCACGATGCCGACGCGGGTCGCGGCCTCGCTGGCCGGCATCGCCTCGCGCACGATGATGGCGTAACTCGGCACGATGCCGCCCTGGAACAGGCCGAACATCGCGGAAATGATGTAGAGCGAGGTCAGGCTGTCGAAGAACAAATAGAACACCAGCGCAAAGCCCTGCGCCAGCGCCCCGACCAGCAGCGTGCGGATGCCGCCGATCTTGTCGGCGAGATAGCCCGAGCCGATCCGGCTGACGATGCCGCAGGCCATCATCAGCGACAGCATCTCGGCGCCGCGTGCCACGCCATAGCCGAGATCGCCGCAATAGGCGACGATATGCACCTGCGGCATCGCCATGGCGACGCAGCAGGAGATGCTGGCGATCGAGAGCAGCACCGTCAGCGTGTTGGTCGAGAGCTTGAGATCGACCCGCGGCGGCTGAGCATTGGCATGATCGTGGACCTTGTCGTCGCCCATCTGCGCGCGCAGAACCAGCACCAGGATCGTCATCAGGCTGACGCAGACGAGGGCGATCCCGATATGGGTATAGCGCCAGCCGATCGTCGCCATGCCCGTGCTGATGAGCGGCGGCCACATCGTGCCGGCGACGTAATTGCCGCTCGCGACGATGGTCACGGCGAGCCCGCGATAGCGCTCGAACCAGTGCGAAGCCTCCGCCATCAGCGGCGCGAAGGTCGCCGACGTGCCGAGCCCGATCAGGAAATACGCCGCGACGAACTGCCAGAGCTGGGTCGAGAGTCCCGCCAGCACATTGGCGACGCCGAGGAAGGCAATGCTGATCGCCATCGCCGCCACGATGCCGAACTTGTCGGTGATCTTGCCCGCGATCACGCCGCCGAGCCCGAAGCCGAACATCATCAGCGTGAACGCCAGCGACACCGCGCCGCGCGTGGCGGCGAATTCGGTCTGCACCACGGGAATCACGACCACCACCGCCCACATGCCGACGCCACCGATCGAGCCGATCAGAAGCGCAATGACAAGGCGCACCCAGGCCTGACGCGAATCAGGGGTGAATGTTTCAGGTATTTGTCCGGGGTGATTAGGTGCGTGCACGGCGCGGACCATGTTCGCTGATCGCCCTGTGGTCAAGCATCGTGCCGCGATATTGGGCATGCGCGGTGCACTGCGGTAGGAAGAGCTTGGCGAAATGGCGGTTTGCCATTAGTTTGCAATCTGCGTGTGCAACAGTGCCGCGCATTGGGCCAATCGACGGTATGTTGCTGCAATTGACGCGATCGATGCGGATCAGGGTGGGGCGGATCATCGCCCTCGCCTATCTGTTCTGCGTGCTCGCGCCGGCAGCCAGCCTCGCCTGGGGCAGCGGTCCGGCGCCGTGCCTCGACGATGTGCTCCGCGTCGACCAAGTGCCTGCGCATCATCAGTTGCCGGCCCAGCACATGTCTGGTGTCGCCTCGCATGACCATTCGGGACCGCACACGCATCACCAGACCGCCGCGCAGGACGCACCGGTCCAGCATCATCATGACGGCAAGGGCAAAGCCGGCCCATGCTGCGCGATGATGTGCGTCAGCGCGCTGCCGGCCGATCTGCCTGCCGTCGCCAAGCCGGTCCTGCCCATCTCCGCCTGCGCGCCGGAGATCGTTGTGAGTCTCCACAGCGAGGCGCCGCCCCTGCTCTACCGCCCTTCCCATCGCCTGACCTGACAAGACGAGTTGAGGCTCCGCGCGTCCGCGCGCGTGCGCCTTTGGTCTTCGGACAGATCAGGGATGAATCATGCTTACGCTTCTCGGGGCGAAGTTCGCCGCTGCATCGTCAGCGCGTGGACGACACTTCCTGTCTTGTTGCCTGCTGGCCTCGGCCGCGCTGGCGCTCACCGGCTGCATGCCGGCAACGACCTACGTGGCCGGCGCTGATCCTGCCGATCCCGCGGCAAAGGTCGCGGCTGCCGGCTATCGGTCGACGATCGCGCCCTACACCGGCCTGCGACCTGCGGCGCCGGCGCCATGGCGCGACCGCAACGACGCCGTTGCGCCGCAGCCGAAGCAAGACCGGTAGGAGCGCGCCATGGCACACCATCTTGCGCGCAACCTGCTCCTCGTTGCGACGTTGGCCCTCTCTGGCTGCGCCGCCTTCTCGCCCGATAGCGGCATGAATGCGGTCTCCGACCTGACGAGCCAGACCATCAACCAGGACGTCGCCTTCGTGCGAACGCCCGAGGGCGCCGGCGCGGTCGACGCGCGCGTTCGCAAGTTGCTCACGCGGACATTGAACGCGGAGAGGGCGGTCCAGATCGCGCTGCTCAACAACAAGGGGCTGCAAGCCGCCTACAACGAGCTCGCGCTCGCCGAGACCGATCTCGTCGAGCAGAGCCTGCCGCCCAATCCGGTTTTCTCGATCTCGCGGATTTCGGGCAATGGCGCCAGCGAGATCGAGCGTCAGGTCGTCGGCGACATCCTGGCGCTGGCGACACTGCCATTCCGATCCGACATCGCCCGCGAGCGCTTCCGCCAGGCGCAATTGCGCGCGGCGCTGGCGACGCTGCGGCTCGCCGCCGATGTGCGCCGCGCCTACGTTCGCAGCGTTGCCGCCAACGAGATGGTGGTGCTGCTGACGGACGCGAAGGCGACGGCGGAATCGACCGCCCAGCTTGCGGTCAAGCTTGGCGAGACCGGCGCGCTCAACAAGCTCGACCAGGCCCGCGAGCAGGTGTTCTACGCCGAGACCACCGCCGACCTCGCAGCCGCACGGCAGACCGCGGCGAGCGCCCGCGAGAGGCTCGCGCGCCTGATGGGGCTGTGGGACGACGGCCTGGACTTCCGTCTGCCCAACCAGTTGCCGCCATTGCCGCGCCGGCCGCAGGCATTGCCGTCGATCGAAGCCGACGCGGTTGCTCATCGCATCGACTTGCAGATCGCGCGGCTGGAGCTGACGGCGCTGGCGAAGTCGTTGAACCTCACCGAGACGACACGCTTCGTGACGCTGCTCGATCTCGCCGGCATCTCCCGTCGCACCCAGGATCCGGAAGGCGCCCCGTTCCGCGAGCGCGGCTTCGACGTGCAGTTCCAGATTCCGATCTTCGACGGCGGCGAGGTACGGGTGCGGCAGGCGGCCGAGACCTACAATCTCGCCTTCAATCGCCTGACCGAGCGCGCCGTCAATGTGCGGTCCGAGGCGCGCGATGCCTATCGCACCTACCGCTCTAGCTACGACATCGCCAGCCACTACCAGCGCGAGATCCTTCCCTTGCGAAAGATCATCACCGAGGAGATGCAGCTCCGCTTCTCCAGCATGCAGGTCGACATCTTCGCACTGCTGACCGAAGCACGGCAGCGCCTTGCGTCGCTGCGCGGCGCGATCGACGCCAGGCAGAAATTCTTTCTCGCCCAGTCCGACCTGCAAACCGCGGTCAATGGCGGGGGCGCGCCCGCGTCCGGCGGCGACACTTCAACTACCATCGCCGCGGCAGCGTCTGCCGATGGCGGCCACTGACATGGAGACCAGGATGTTTTCCCGCCGAGGATTTTTGGGCACCGCCGCACTTGCCAGTGCGTCCGCCGTCAGCGGCCGCGTGCAGGCCGCTTCGATTCCGGAGGCGCCTGTCATGGACCAGGTGGTGATGCAGCCGCCGCTGCACCCCATCAGCGGGCCCGACTATCGCCCGGTCGTCACGCTGAACGGCTGGTCGCTGCCGTTCCGCATGAACGGCGACTGGAAGGAATTCCATCTCGTCGCCGAACCGGTGGTGCGTGAGTTCGCCGAGGGCATGAAGGTGAACCTCTGGGGCTACAACGGCCAGTCGCCTGGCCCAACCATCGAGGCGGTGGAAGGGGACAAGGTCCGCATCTTCGTCACCAACAAGCTGCCCGAGTACACCACCGTGCACTGGCACGGCATGATCATCCCGAGCGGCATGGACGGCGTCGGCGGACTGACCCAGCCGCACATCCAGCCCGGCAAGACCTTCGTCTATGAATTCGAGATGAAGAGGAGCGGGACGTTCATGTACCACCCGCATTCCGACGAGATGGTGCAGATGGCGATGGGCATGATGGGCATGGTCGTGGTGCACCCGCGCGACCCGGGCTTCCGTCCCGTCGACCGCGACTTCGTCTTCGTGATGAGCACCTACCGCGTCGATCCCGGCACCTATTTGCCGAAGGTCAACGAGATGACCGATTTCAACATGTGGACCTGGAATGCGCGGGTGTTTCCCGGCATCGATCCGCTGCCGGTGCGGCTCGGCGACAAGGTGCGCGTGCGCATCGGCAATCTCAGCATGACCAACCATCCGATCCATCTGCACGGCCACAGCTTTGCGGTGACCTGCACCGATGGCGGCTGGATTCCGGAGAGCGCGCAATATCCGGAGACGACGACCGACGTGCCGGTCGGCGCGGTGCGTGTGTTCGACGTGCTCGCCGACAATCCCGGCGACTGGGCGTTTCACTGCCACAAGTCGCACCACACCATGAATGCGATGGGCCACGACATGCGCAATCTGATCGGGGTGTCGCGCAAGGATCTCGCCAGGGCCGTCGGCAAGCTCGCGCCCGACGGCATGGCGATGGGTTCGACCGGCATGTCGATGGGCAACATGGAGATGCCCGCGCCCGACAACACGCTACCGATGATGAGCGGCACCGGGCAGTTCGGCCCGATCGAGATGGGCGGCATGTTCACGGTGATGAAGATCCGCGAGGGCCTTCCGCGCGACGATTATCGCGATCCCGGCCCCTATCAATTTCCGCAAGGCACCGTCGCCTACGAGGTCGAGGCGCCCGATGCGGCGCCGGCACGGGAGCCGGGCAGGCCCTCGCACAAAATGAAGATGTGAACGTTGTGATGAACCACGAACTGGAGACCAGGATGAAGACGATCAGACTCGCTTTGGCGCTGGTGGCGTTGTCGCTCGCGCCCGCGCTCGCCCATGAAAATCATGCGCACGAGACCTTTTCAGCCGGCGAGCCCGGCAATCCCAAAAGGCCCGCCCGCACCATCGAGATCGTGATGAACGAGATGGACTACACGCCCGCGCGGATCGAGGTCAAACGCGGCGAGCAGATCCGCTTCGTGCTGCGCAATGTCGGCAAGGAGGATCATGAATTCCTGCTCGCGACGCCCAAGGAAAATCTGGCACATGCGGAGGTCATGAAAAAGCATCCACACATGGAGCACGACGATCCCAACGGGGTCAGGCTCGCACCCAGCAGGACAGCCGAGATCCTCTGGAAATTCACCAAGGCCGGCACCTTCGAATTTTCCTGCCTGATCCCCGACCATCGCGACTACGGCATGGTCGGCCACGTCACCGTGAAGTAAGCGATGGAGCTTCCCATGATCCGCATCATTCGCCTCGCAGCCGCACTGGCGCTGACCGTGAGCCTTACCGCTGGAGCCCTTGCGGCCGGAGGCGCCGCGATCAGCGGCGAGGTCAGGAAAATCGACGAGAGCACCGGCAAGATCACGCTCAAGCATGGCCCGGCCAAGAGTCTCGGCATGGAGGAGCCCATGACCATGGTCTACCGCGTCAAGGATCCCGCTCTGCTCAAGCAGCTGAAGGTCGGCGACAAGGTCACCTTCGAGGCCGAGGAGGCGGCTTCGGGGTATACGGTGACCAGGATCGATAAGGCGAAGTAGGCTCCATCGTCATTCCAGGGCGTGCCCCATGGCGCGAGCCCGGAATCTATTTCCCGACAACAGCTGCAGCACGATGGATTCCGGGCTCGCCCTCCGGGCGCCCCGGAATGACTGCCCGGGAAGGCCCCGAAACAGCCGGGCCCGACCTCCTGCCGCACCCGCCGTTAACCCTTTGCTAACCATACACCCGGCAAGAATTGCCGAGTGAAGTCGAGTGTCGTCAGCCGCGTAGAACGGGAGGTCCCCCGTGGACGCCAGTGCGGTGCCTCACTTTCGGAACGGCGGTCCTTCGGCCGCCGCGCAGACGATTGGGGCGCGCGGACGGCAGTCGCGCGGGGGAGCAGCTAGCATGGTCGACGTCACCGCCGGACAGGGCGTAGGCAGCACGAACGCCGGCTTCCCCACCCTTGCCGAGGTCGTGAACATCCTCAAGCGCGGCGATATCGCGCTGGCGCTGGGCGTCCTCACCATCCTGGTGGTGCTGATCCTTCCGCTGCCCGCGATCGTGCTGGATCTGTTCCTGGCGATCTCGATCACGCTCTCGATCCTGATCCTGATGACGTCGCTGTTCATCCAGGCGCCGCTGGAATTTTCCGCCTTCCCGACCGTCCTGCTGATCTCGACCATGCTGCGCCTGTCGCTGAACATGGCCTCGACCCGCCTGATCCTGTCGCACGGCCACGAAGGCACGGCGGCCGCCGGTCACGTCATCGAGGCCTTCGGCAGCTTCGTGATGGGCGGCAATTTCGTCATCGGCATCATCGTCTTCGCCATCCTGATCATCGTCAATTTCATCGTCATCACCAAGGGTTCGGGCCGTATCGCCGAAGTCGCCGCCCGCTTCCACCTCGACGCCATGCCCGGCAAGCAGATGGCGATCGACGCCGACCTCGGCGCCGGCCTGATCGACGAGGCGACTGCCAAGCACCGCCGCAAGGAACTGGAGGACGAAAGCGGCTTCTTCGGCGCCATGGACGGTGCCTCCAAGTTCGTCCGCGGCGACGCCATCGCGGGCCTCTTGATCGTCTTCATCAACGTCGTCGGCGGTATGATCATCGGCGTGGCGCAGCAGGGGCTCTCCTTTGCCGACGCCGGGCGCAGCTGCACGCTGCTGACCGTCGGTGACGGCCTCGTCACCCAGGTGCCGGCGCTGATCGTCTCGACCGCGGCCGGCCTGCTGGTCTCCAAGGCCGGCGTGTCCGGCGCCGCCGACAAGGCGCTGATGAAGCAGTTCTCCGGCTATCCGCAGGCGCTGGCAATGTCCTCGGCGGTCATGCTGGTGCTGGGACTGCTGCCGGGCATTCCTGCGCTCCCCTTCCTTATACTCGGCGGCGGCGCCGGCTTCCTCGCCTGGAACGCCCGCAACCGCAACCGGGCGACCGCCAAGGCTACCGAAGTCGCGAAGACCGCGCCCGCCGCCGGCACACCCGGCGCGCCGGGCTCCGCTGCGGCCGAGGAGCCGATCTCCGCCGCGCTCAAGATCGACGACCTCAAGATCGAGCTCGGCTACGCGCTGCTACCGCTGGTCAATGGCCCCGACGGCACCGACCGTCTCACCGAGCAGATCAAGGCGCTGCGCCGCTCGCTCGCGATCGAGATGGGATTCGTGATGCCCGCCGTGCGCATCCTCGACAACGTCCAGCTCGAAGCCAACACCTACATCATCAAGATCAAGGAGGTCGACGCCGGCACCGGCAAGATCTGGCCGAATCAGTTCATGGTCATGGACCCCGGCGGCAGCCAGGTGCAGGTGCCCGGCATCCACACCACCGAGCCGACCTTCGGCCTGCCCGCGACCTGGGTCGACGCCAGTCTCAAGGAGGAGGCATCGCTCAAGGGCTACACCGTCGTCGACGCCGCGACCGTGCTCTCGACCCACCTCACCGAGCTGCTCAAGGCCAACATGTCGGACCTGCTCTCCTATGGCGAGGTCCAGAAGCTGCTCAAGGAGCTGCCGAAGGAGCAGGGCGAACTGGTCAAGGACATCGTGCCCGGACAGGTCACGGTCTCCGGCATCCAGCGTGTGTTGCAGCTGCTGCTCGCCGAACGCATCTCGATCCGCGACCTCTCGACCATCCTCGAAGGAATCGCCGACTCGCTCGCCTTCTCGCGCAATCCCGCCACCATGGTCGAGCACGTCCGCGCCCGCCTGGCCCGCCAGATCTGCGCACAGAACACCTCCTACAGCGGTTACCTGCCGCTGATCGCGCTGTCGGCCCGCTGGGAACAAGCCTTTGCCGAATCCATTATCGGGCAGGGCGAGGAGCGCAGCCTCGCGATGCAGCCGTCGAAGCTGTCGGAGTTCATGACCGGCGTTCGCGAGGCGTTCGAGCGCGCCGCCCGCGAAGGCGAGTCGCCGGTGCTGGTGACCTCTGCGGCAATTCGTCCCTTCGTCCGCTCCCTGGTCGAGCGGTTCCGGGCCCAGACCACGGTGCTGTCGCAGGCCGAGATCCATCCGCGGGCGCGGTTGAAAACGGTCGGAAGCATCTGATTTGCCTTAAGAAGCCGTGTGTTTTTCGGCAACAGGCAAATGGTTTTTGAGTTCCCGGCGCCTTGTCGACCAAATGCCGGCGAGGCGCCTTGAACGCAGATTACAGCTTTGAAATAATTGCAAAATTGCACGAATAGGGTCAGTTTTTGATCGCGGCTTTTCACGCCGCGTCACGCTCTTGTGATCGCATCTTGGGAACGAATCCCCGCAATACTAGGTTGTTGGGCATCGGAAGTATGAACCTGCCTCAACAAGGCGGCGACTACTTCGGGTAGATGGCGGCAGGAGCCTTCCATGAACCACTCGATTTACAGCGCAGATCGCTCGACCCACCTGAAGATCGTGATCGTTGCGCTCGTTGCCGGCATCACGGTGGCGGGCTTCGGAATCACCGCGCGTACGAGTTCAGACGAAGGCTTGACCCAGACCGCTCGCGTGATGAAGGCCGGCAAGCCGGTGGCAATCACCAGCTCCAACGTTTCGCTGGTTCGCTAAGGAGACATGAGTTTCAGGAATTCACGCGGCTCTTTACCAGCCCCCCAAAGTCGCCACGTGGATATGTAGACGACCCCAACCCCAAGTCGACTACAGAAAGCGCCCGCCCCCCACGGGCGCTTTCTCATGTCTGGGGTGATGTTTCGGGCACGTGCAGCCCGCCCGGATTCGTCATTCCTAGCGCAGCGGAGCAATCCAGAATCCCTCCGCGGAAGCAGTCTGGATTGCTTCGTCGCTTCGCTCCTCGCAATGACGGAGTGTGGGTCGGCAGCGTGCTTCTTCAGCTTGCATTTTCAATCGCAGACACGGTTTCGCATCCTCGCGGCTCATTTCGCCCGAGCTTTGTTTCATCGTTTCACCCTCAAATGAAAGGGCGCAGGGAAGACCGGGTGCCGGCCGGGCACCCACGGTCCACTGTGCGGAAGGTGGCAACAAGAATTTGCACAGCGGCATACAGGTGTAGCCAGACATCCGGCCTTCCCTGCGCAGTGGTTTGACGGCTTATGTCGAGCTCTCCTCGGGGAGCGATGCACTCTTGCCCCCGTCGCCTTGCGGCTGACGATGCGCGTGCCCGGTCGGGCCGCTACATCACCGCAACGCTTGACGCCAGCCTGCGGGCGTCAGGACCACACGATTTTGCCGTACGCCGATCACACCGATCGTGTGCGCGGCGGCTTCGCTCACGGTTGCCCGCCCTGCAAAACCCTCCGCGCCGACGTGACCCACGTCCACCGCCGTCCGGCCCGCGTTCGTGACGATCGCGATACGCCCCTCTTCGTTGGGCCGGAGTGCGATCTGCATACGCTGTTTCCGAATTTCGGTAAAGTGGAATATTTTAACGAGCGCGGGTTGCCCTACCACTGGCGTGTTTTGCCCGTCGGGCAACGCCAGGGTTTGTGGCCGGGCCCGGCCGCCGAACAGGCCCCGGTCAGCAGCCTCCATGGAGATGTCGTCAAGACCTGATGAACGAGAGCAGGTCGGGGTTGAGGACATCGGCATGTGTGGTGAGCATGCCATGGGGGTAGCCTGGATAAGTTTTCAGCGACCCGTTCTTAAGCAGGTTGACCGCACGCGGCACGGTACTTGCGAATGGGACGATTTGATCCGCCTCGCCATGCATCACCAGCACCGGCACGGTGATCTTCTTGAGGTCCTCGGTATAATCTTCGAGCCAGGAGTCGACAGTCGCATAGTGAGCGAGGGCACCACCGGCCATGCCTTGGCGCCACCAGTTGGCGATGATGGCTTCGGAAGGCTTGGCCCCGTCGCGATTGTAGCCGTAGAACGGATTCTCGGGGACGAAACGGTAGAACTCCGACCGGTTGCCCAACATACCGGCCCGGATCGCTTCGAACCACTCCGGCGCTTGACCGGACGGATTGTCCTCGCTGCGGTACATGTTCGGCGTCAGTGAAGCGACCAGCACGGCCTTCGCGACGCGCGCCGGGTGGCGAGCAACGTAGCGAGCGACCTCACCGCAACCTGTCGAATGCCCGATATGGATCGCGTCGCGCAGGTCGAGGTGTTCGGTCAGGGCCGCGAGGTCTTCAACCCAATGATCCATGTCGTTGCCGGTGCCGGGTTGGCCGGACCGGCCGTGGCCGCGCCGGTCGTGGGCGATCACACGATACCCGTGATGAAGGAAGAACATCATCTGAGCATCCCAGTCGTCCGCGGTCAGTGGCCAACCGTGGCTGAAAACGATCGGCTGGCCTGCCCCCAGTCCTTGTAGAAGATGCTTACGCCGTCTGTCGTCGTGATCGTGGACATCGAATCGCTCCATCTGCGCTGTTGGATATTTGTTGAAGAGTTTGCGGAAAGGGGATCTTGAAAGAGCAAGCACGCCCAAGTTGATCAGGCCACACATCGCGCCCCCTGGCTTTCCCGAAGACACGATTTTCAACGGCCTCGCCGGCGAGCCTTGCCGTGGCAACACCCCATCCCCGACGCGCTATCGCCGCAGCCGGCGCGGCGCTTTTCGTCGCTGCTGCGCATGCGCACGCGTTTCCCGCTAGACGAGGGGTGCCACTCTCGATCGCGCGGCAGAATTGTCGAAGCCGTCCTGAATTGCGATTCCGCCGTGCCTATCGGGCTGGAATGCTGGAATCACTTTGCTGAAGACGACACGAGGCTTCGGCGAAGACATTGTTCGTTGTCCTTTTCTTGGTTGAAGACTGCGAAACGGTAAATCCCTCTTTGGCTCCTGACCAAGACCTTGTAGGCTTCAAGCTATGCCTGGAAGATATACGAGGGGATGATGGAGCTCCGGCACCTGCGCTACTTCGTTGCCGTCGCCGAAGAAGGCAGCCTGCTGAATGCCGCCGAGCGGCGACTCAACACCTCGCAGCCATCGCTGAGCCGGCAGATCCGCGATCTGGAAGACGAAGTCGGCGTACAATTATTGGAGCGCCAGGCGCGCGGCGTGACGCTGACCGCCGCCGGACGCGTGTTTCTTGATCATGCGCGGCTGGCGCTGCTGCAGGTCGAAGCTGCAACGGAAGGGGCCCGGCAGACTGCGCAACCGCAAAAGCCCGTTCTCTCGATGGGTTTTCTCGTCGGATTGGAGGTGATGTGGCTCCCCCAGCTTCTGCGCATCCTCCGCGAGGAAGCCCCCGACGTGGAAGTCACGCTCAGCACGCAATCCTCACCAGAACTCGCGCTCGCATTGACGCGGGGAAAGCTGGATATCGCTTTCCTTCGTCCCGAGAAGGACAACGAGGGCGTCGTCTTCAAGATGCTGGCGAAGGAGCCCTTGATAGCGGTGCTTTCGGCCGAACATCGTCTGGCATCGCGCAAGACGATCCGTCCCCAGGATCTCGCCCGCGAGATCTATGTCAGCTCCGCGAGAACCTCTCCCGTCCTGCAAGAGGTCATCCAGAACTACGCATCCCGGGTCGGCATTACGCTCAAGGCGAAGTACGAAGGCGAGAATATATCGTCGGCGATGTCGCTCGTGGCATCCACGGGCGGAATCAGCCTCGTACCCCTTTATGCGCAGAACATGCTGGCACCGAACGTCGTCGCCAGAGCACTCGAAGGCAGCACGCCGACGGTCGAATTGGCCCTGGGATATAACAGGACAAATTCGTCGCCCCTGCTGCGCCGGCTTTTGTCCCGTGCGGACGAATTGATCGCGAACGTTCAGAACCAGAGCATCATTCGCTATGTCGAAGTTCAATAGCCGGCTGCGCTGGAGACCTGCTTCTGGTCACGAGCGTCCTTGCGCGATCATCGTCGTGAACGGTGTGTGCACGAAAGCCGAGGCGTAGATGTCATTGCGTGGCGTGATCCGCAAACCGGACCGGACTGAGCTGGGCAGTGTAGCCGACGTCCAACTGCAGCTCAGCCAGGCCTTTCCCGGGGTTCGATTCGTCTACTTGGCCGAAGAACCGCCAGGTGCGATTGAGGCTCGAGGACAGATGTCTTTCGCGCTGTGGGGCTGGCTCAAACTGTTCGGAGCGGACGGAGGCTACCCCTGTTGCAAGGGCTACTGGGAGCGTGCGGAGGATCTAGGCGGCGGCGCGATCGAATTCTATTTCGAGACGAACGAGCCCGTTCGATATGTCAGTGCGAGCGGCTATGGCAGAACGCAGGGCTTCGATGCCCCGTACGAGGAACTGGAAAAGAACACCGGTTGGAAGATCAACTACGGCTTCTTTGCCTGACGGACAGATCACCTTGCCTTGGTCGGCCGGTTCGTGGGGCCGAATGGACGCATGGCCCGGCTCAACGGCGCGGCGCTCCATAGGTCGGCGGTGGCGCCTGCACCGTCGGCGCGGCTGCTGCGAACAGCTCGTCCTTGCTCCCCGAGAGCGGCGGATAGATGCGCTTGCGGTTGATGGTCTGTTTGGTCGCCTTGGCGGCCGCGCCGGTGCTGCGCACCTCGCAGCCCCAGCCTTCGGTGTAAAGCGCGCCCGAGGCGATCGCGCGCACCTGTGAAATTTTCCGTCAGACCGCTCGCGCGCATGCCGGCACACCAGATCACTGTCTGCGTCGGGATGAACTCGCACGAGCTCAGACGGATGCCGGCGGCCTCGACCGAGGTGACGCGCACGCCGCGCCGCGGCACAAAATCGCGGCCTCAGGCCTCGCGCAGGTCCGATGGCGTCGCACCGAAGCGCTTGCGGAAGGCGCGATTGAAATAGGACAGGTCGGAGAAGCCGGAGGAATGCGCGATGTCACTGATCTTGCGCGCCCTCGCGCGGGGATCGCCGAGCAGTTTTCGCGCCAGGAGAAGGCGCTGCTCGAGCACGAATTCGGTGAAGGTCGTACCGGCCTGCTCGAACAGGCGCTGGGCCTGGCGCGGGCTGAGCCCGGAACGCGTCGCGACTTCGGAGAGGCAGAGATCGTTACGCCCGAGCGCGGCCATCACGTCGGCGCGCATCAGATCGAGACGGGCCGCCGCGTGTCCGCGCCCACGTGCGAGGCTGGCATGCTCGGCATCGGTGCCGAGCAGGAGACCGACGAGATCGACCATGTGCTGCGCGGTCAGGCGCTGGCCGACGGCGTCCAGATGTGGCGCCTGATTGGCGGCAAGCGCGTGGTAGCGAAAAATCGTCTCGGCGACCGCACCATCGGAAAGCACCTGCGACAGCTTCTCTTCCGCGCGCGGATTGATGTCGAGCAGCGCGCGGCGCGGCATGCGGATGGTGGTGAAGCGGTCGTCGGCGGTATGGCCGACGGAGCCGGTGATGCTCATGTCGGCGAGCACCATCTGCGCGGGCGCAAGCTCGACGGCATGGCCGTTCTGCCTGACGCGGACGAGGCCTGCATGGGCCGCGATCAGGACCAGATCGTCGCTGCCGTCCGCCAGCCCGCCTTGCGTGCGTGAATATTGCGCGGAGGCACCTTCGGGAATGGCGAGCGCGATATTGTCGACCACGCTGACCTGGAGCCGGCAATCGATGCTGTCGCCATGGCTTGGCCCGATGTCGAGGCCACAGGACCCGAAGGCCCGCTCGCGCCAATGTTCGAAAGCCGGACCTTGCGGCAGACCCGCATATTGGTGGACGAAGATGCCCGGCGTTTTGGCTGCATCCATCTGATTTCTAAGCCCCTCTCCGGCACCATGATCGACGGCGCCGACTTGCAAATTCCGGGGATTTGACGCCGCGAAATGGATGGAGGTTCAAATCCGGGGCGGATTCAGTGAGCCTTGTCGGGATGCGACGGCGAGATGGACCGTGGCGACAGCTTTGAGCCTGTAGCCCGCATGCAGCGAAGCGGAATGCGGGGATCTCGCCTGGCGCGAAGGACCCGGATTGCGCTGCGCTCCATCCGGGCTACGACGGACCTACTTCTTCGCCGGAACCTGCGGCTGGGACGGCGGTACGGTCTCGATCAGCTTGCCGGAAAACACCGGCGCCGAGGTCGGATTGCCATCGGGCGAGCCGCCGGCCTGCTCGACGGTGACGGCGTAGGTCGCACCATTGACGACATCGGCATCGTAGGAACCCAGCACCGGGCGCGCGGTGAAATCGCCCGCGCCGATCACGCCGAGCGAACGCGGGCGCGGCAGCTTGTCGGAGATCAGCCAGAGCTCAAAACTCTTGCCGGGCTCCGGCGTCGCGCCGACCTTGCGCACGGTAAAATTCCTGGTCTCACCGTCGACGGTGAGGATGAAGGCGGGGCCGCCGCCCTGGCCCTGCAGCAGCGCGACATATTGCGACGACGCGGTGAGCGGCGCCGGTGTCTTCACCTCGACCGTCTGGATGCGTGGTGCGGGGCGCAGGCTGCCGGGCAGCGCGTCGGGCTGGAAGATCTGAAGCGACAGCGTCACCAGCAGCGCGGCCGCGAGCGCGCCGACGGCGGATGCGATGGTGCGCCAGCGTTTCACGCGGCCCTCGAGCCGGATCACGTTGCTGTTGTCGACGACCGGCGGCGGTGGCGTGCGCACGACTTCAGGATCTGGCGCGTGGACCTGCGGCATGAAGATCGGCGCGATGTCGGGAATTGCATCGGGCGCCGGTCGCGCTGTGCCGGGCTGCTCCGCTTCGGGAGGCTGCGGCTCCGGTTGCGAAATGTCCTCCGGCTGCACGTCCGGCGGCGCAGTGTCGAGCGAGGAAAACTCCGGCACAGGTGGCGGCGGCGCGACATCCGACGGCGCAGGCGCCTCCTGCGCAAACTCCGTCCGCGCGAGCTCGGAGCGGATGTTCTCCCACACGGTCGGACGCGGCTCGATCGAGCCGACCATCTGGTTGAGGACGCCGAGACGGTAGGCCCACCCCTGCACGACATCGGCGAACGCCTTGTCCACCGCCATCATGGTCTCGACCTGTGCGCGCTCGCCGGCGTCGAGCGTACCGAGCGCATATTCCGCGGCGAGCGCGATATGGTCCTCCGTGTAGGCCATCACTTGCGGTCCAGCACCACCCTCACAATGAAACCCTCATAGCCCGAGGCACTCCCGAATATCCAACATGCTGCGCCGGAGCCACGTCTTCACCGTGTTGACGGGCGCCGAAAACTTCTCCGCCAACTGCTCGCGGCTCCAGCCGTTGTAATAGGCGAGAAGCACCAACCTCTGACGGTCCGGCTCGAGCCGGCCGATGCATTCCAAGAGCCGCTTCAACTCCTCGGTCATCTCTCTCCGCGCCAGCGGATCGGGGCTGTCGCTTGCAACCTCCATCGCCTGCGGCTCTTCCTCGATGGAGACTTCCGTCTTCTTGCGGACGATGTCGATGGCGCGGTTGCGCGCGATCGACGCCATCCATGTGATCGGCGACGACAGGGCCGGATTGAACAGGCCGGCGCTGTTCCAGATCTTGACGTAGGCCTCCTGAATGACCTCCTCCGCGAGATCCTGTCGGCGCAAGATACGGAGCACGACGCCATAGAGTTTCGCACGCGTGGCGACGTAAAGGCGCTCGAACGCGGCCTGATCGCCCTTCGCTACCTGCTCTATCAGCGCGACCAGCTCTGCTGGCGTCAGCATTCAGCCCCCAATGCCCCGTCGCCTTTTTCTCCCTCTCCCCGCAAGCGGGGCGAGGCGAACCATCCACCACCATAGCGCGCGGCAAAGCCCCTCACCAAGGGGCGGGGGGCCACACTGTGGATAGCAAATGCGAAAACCCGGACCTTGCGGGTCCGGGTTTTGCAGATTCTTGCAGGTTCAGGCGGCCAGCGCCTCAGGCGACGGCGCCGATCCGGGCGCGCATCAGGCCGATGCTGTCGAGGTCGGCCTGCTCGCGGGCGTTTTCCTCGGCGCGTTCGCGGGCCTGGTCGCGCTCGTCGAGGAGTTCGACCTTCTTCAGTTCCTCGAAGGCCTCGGCCAGCGCGGCCTTGGCTTCATCGAGCTGGCCCTTCAGCTCGTCGGCGGAACGGGTCAGGTTCTCCCGGCGCTGGATCGCGGCCTTGGCATAGGTGGGATAGGCGAAATGCGAGGGATCATTGATCCCGGCGCGCTCCTGCTCGGTCGTGATCTCGCGCTCGAGATCGGTCGACATCCGCTGGAAGTCCGCGATCATGGTCTCGATCTGGGTGACCCGGCGGCGCTTCTCGTCGACCTGAAATTTCTTCAGGCGGATGAGGGTATCACGTGACTTCATCGACTCATACTCCCCAGAAGTCCCCTGGCTGCAGGACACACGCACATTGGGACATCACCGGTCTCCCCACTGGCCCTGACAGGACCAGGACCGGCTCTGCTACTCAGTGAGAGCGGATGATGACGGGACAAAGTTAGCGTTCCGTTTCCAAATTGCCGATGATTTGCGCCAACTGGCGGTAGCCGTCCGCCAGCGAGACATTTTCGTCCTTGCGCTGCTTCAGGAACGCTTCCAGCGGCTCGTGCAGCCGGATCGCCTCGTCCACCTCGGGGCTCGAACCGGCCCGGTAGGCGCCCAGCCGGATCAACTCCTCCATGTCGGCATAGGTCGCCATCACCGCCCGCGCCTTCTGGATGGTCGGCCAGAATTGCGGGTCGGCCGATTTCGGCATGGTGCGGGAGACGGATTTGAGGATGTTGATGGCGGGGTAGCGGCCGCGCTCGGCGATCGAGCGCTGCATTACGATATGGCCGTCGAGGATGCCGCGGACGGCGTCCGCGATCGGCTCGTTGTGATCGTCGCCGTCGACCAGCACGGTGAAGATCGCGGTGATCGCGCCCTCCCCCAGACCCGGTCCGGCGCGCTCCAGCAGCTTCGGCAGTTCGGTGAAGACGGTCGGCGTATAGCCCTTGGCCGTCGGCGGCTCGCCGGCGGACAGGCCGATCTCGCGCTGCGCCATGGCAAAGCGCGTCACCGAGTCCATCAGGCAGAGGACGTCCTTCTCCTCGTCGCGGAAATACTCGGCGATCGCGAGCGTGAGATACGCGGCCTGGCGGCGCATCAGCGCCGGCTCGTCCGACGTCGCGACCACGACCACGGAGCGCGCCAGGCCCTCCTCGCCGAGGTCGTCCTGGAGGAATTCCTGCACCTCGCGGCCGCGTTCGCCGATCAGCCCGATGACGCTGACCGCGGCATCGACGTTACGCGCCAGCATCGACAGCAGCACCGACTTGCCGACGCCGGATCCTGCGAAGATGCCCATGCGCTGGCCGCGGCAGCAGGTGAGGAAGGTGTTCATCGCGCGCACGCCGAGATCGAGCGGCGCGCCGACGCGCTTGCGCGAATGCGCCGGCGGCGGCGAATTGCGGTACGGCATCGGCGCCGGACCCTGCGGCAACGGCCCCTTGCCGTCGATCGGTTCGCCCAGCGCGTTGACGACGCGGCCGAGCCAGGCCGCGCAGGGCCGCACCTGGTTGGCGGCGTTGGCGATCACCGCCTTGCAGCCGCGGCGCACGCCATCGAGGCCGGCGAACGGCATCACCACGGCGTTGTTGCCGGAGAAGCCGATCACCTCGCAAGGAATGTCGCGCCCCTGCCCGGTCTCGATCAGCAGCCGCGCACCGACCGACATCGCGTGGATCGGCCCGGCCACCTCGACCATCAGGCCGCGAACGCCGACCACGCGGCCGTACATGTTGATGCCGTCGATATCGCCGATCTGTTCGGCAAGAGCCTTCATCGGGCAACCTTCATGAGAGGGTCTTCATTAAGGTGCGCGCCTTCATCGCAAGGGCCTTCGAGGCGAAAACCTTAAGTTTCGCCATATTTCTGAACGGCGCTTAACTTCGTGTTTACCCGCATCGTTAATCATTGCGTCACTGTCTTTGTGACTGAGCGTGGCTCCCCTTCAGAAGAAGGCTGAGTCGCGGGAGTCGGTTAGGCCCGTCTCTTAAAGTGGAACTTGAACGGAACCGGGTGACGAAAGCTGCTTCCTGCGCAAGACCTTAGGGCGATTCGATAAAAATTGCACCGGGGGGACTTGCGTTCCAGAATCAGGATTTGTTAACCATCTGTTGTCAGGATCCGAATCAGTTGTTCAAAGGCGTTTTGTGAGTGCCGCGAATGCGGCCGACCTGACGCCCAGGAGCGGCGACTATGGGGAACTGGCATGCGCGTTTTGCTGATTGAAGATGACAGCGCCGTCGCGCAGTCGATCGAGCTGATGCTGAAGTCTGAGAGCTTCAACGTCTACACGACCGATTTGGGGGAAGAAGGCGTCGATCTCGGTAAGTTATACGATTACGACATTATCCTTCTCGACCTCAATCTGCCCGACATGTCCGGCTACGACGTGCTCAAGCAGCTTCGGGTCTCCAAGATCAAGACACCGATTCTGATCCTCTCCGGCCTCGCCGGCATCGAGGACAAGGTCAAGGGTCTCGGCGTCGGCGCCGACGACTACATGACCAAGCCCTTCCACAAGGACGAGCTGGTTGCCCGCATCCACGCCATCGTGCGGCGCTCCAAGGGCCACGCCCAGTCGGTCATCCAGACCGGCGACCTCGTCGTCAACCTCGACACCAAGACGGTCGAAGTCGGCGGCCAGCGCGTGCACCTGACCGGCAAGGAATACCAGATGCTGGAGCTGCTCTCGCTCCGCAAGGGCACCACCCTCACCAAGGAAATGTTCCTCAACCACCTCTATGGCGGCATGGACGAGCCCGAGCTGAAGATCATCGACGTCTTCATCTGCAAGCTCCGCAAGAAGCTCGCCAACGCCTCCGAAGGCCGCAACTTCATCGAGACCGTGTGGGGCCGCGGCTACGTGCTGCGCGAGCCGCACGAGCAGGAAGAGCGCATTCCCGCCTGATCCCTGGGTTTACCCGCGAGCCCTGTCGGGGCTCGCTCCTCCCAGCCTGGACCCCGCCGCAAATGGCGGGGTTTTGTTTTTTGGGGATCGCTTCACCCGAAGCTTATGTTTGAACCGCTATCCTTCCCCCGCCGACGAATGGTCGCTGCACGATGGGGGAACGATGATCCTGCAATCACTGGCCGGCCTGCCCGCCTTCCTGGTCTATTTCTGCACCGGGCTGGTCGCGATCGTGGCGTATCTGTACGTCTACACCCGCATCACCCCCTACAACGAGTTCCAGCTCATCCGCGACAACGAGCCGGCCGCGGCAATCGCGCTCGGCCTCAGCCTGCTCGGCTTCGTGGCGCCGCTGGTCAGCGCGATCGCGCATTCGGCCAATGTGCTGGACTGCATGGTCTGGGCGATCATCGCGCTGATCGTGCAGGTCATCGTGCTCTTTCTCGTGAGGGTGCCGGTGCCGAACCTGCCGGCCCGGATCGCCACAGGCGAGCTGGCGCCTGCCATCTGGCTCGGACTGTCCTCGCTCGCGGCCGGCCTGTTGAACGCCGCCTGCATGATCTACTGACATGACGGACAAGCCCTCCAGCAAGCAATTCGGCAAGCGCCGGCCCGTCGTGCCGCCGCCCCCGCGGCCTCCGGCGAAGCGCTCCGGCCATGTCGCGCTGCTGGTGATGGGCACGATCGCGGTCGGCACCACCGCCTACACGCTGATGCCGCAGCGGCGCTGCGAGCCGCCTCCTCCCGGAACGGACCCGGCGGTGCAGACGAGCACCGCTTGCAACAGCAGCAGCCGCAGTTCCTCCAGCGGCGGCTCGTCGCGATCGAGCTTCTTCAGCAGCGATTCCTCGAGCCACTCCTCATCGGGAACGTCGTCCGATTCCGGCCTCAGCAGTGTGAGCCGCGGCGGCTTCGGCTCGTTCGGTCACGGCTTCTCGGGCGGCGGCTGATCCATGCGACGCATCGTCTGTCCCGAACGCGACGATTGGCGGCAGACCGCTGCGCAATGCGGCTTCGCCTTCCACACCATCGACGGCGAACGCTATTGGGACGAGAGTGCCTATTACGGCTTCACGCTCGACGAGATCGAGCGCGGCATCGAGACGCCGACCGGCGAGATCGACGCGATGTGCCTTGAGCTTGCCGGCCGCGTGATCGGCGATGAGCGCCATCTGCGGCGACTGAAAATTCCTGAAGCGTTCTGGGACTTGATCGCCACGAGCTGGAAGCGCGACGACCGCAGCCTCTATGGCCGGCTCGACCTGAAGTACGACGGCAAAGGGCCGGCCAAGCTGCTCGAATACAATGCGGATACACCGACCTCGATCTTCGAGGCCGCCGTGTTTCAATGGACCTGGCTCGAACAGGCGATCGAACGCCGCATCATTCCGGCACGAGCCGACCAGTTCAACTCCATCCACGAGCGGCTGATCGCGGCCTGGAAGGAGATTGCCGCCGGCCGCCATGTCCATCTCACCGGCACCACCGGCAACGAGGAGGACGCCGGCACGCTGGCTTATCTCGAGGACACCGCGCGCCAGGCGGGGCTTTCGACCACCCTGCTCGACATCGACCAGGTCGGCTGGCGCGACGAGCCCGGCGGCTTCGTCGATCTCGACGATCGCGACATCGCGTTCGCCTTCAAGCTCTATCCATGGGAATGGATGTTCCACGATGCCTTCGGCGCAAAGCTTGCGGGCGCGCCGACGCGCTGGATCGAGCCACCGTGGAAGGCGGTGCTCTCCAACAAGGGCATCCTGCCGCTGCTCTGGGAGATGTTTCCGAACCATCCCCATCTGCTGCCGGCCTTCTTCGAGGACGATCCGCGCGCCGCTGAACTCGGGGCATCCTACGTGCGCAAGCCGCTGCTGTCGCGCGAAGGCGCCAATGTCACGCTGGTGTCCGGCGGCATGCCGCTCGACGAACAGGAAGGTCCCTATGGCGCGGAGGGCTTCGTGCGACAGGCGCTCTCGCCGCTGCCGAATTTTTCCGGAAACTATGCGGTCGTTGGAAGCTGGCTGGTGAACCACGAGCCGTGCGGACTGTCGATCCGCGAAGACGAGAGCCCGATCACGGGCAATGGTTCGCGGTTTCTGCCGCACGCGATTTTGTGAGGCGCTCGGTCATTCCGGGGCGCGACAAAGTCGCGAGCCCGGAATGACGAGGAGAAGATCACCGTGCCGCGGCAATCTTCAGCGGCTGCGGCATCAATCCGCCCATGGGACGGCCGGATCGCGCGGGGTTGAGCTGGTAGAGACCGCGGCGGTCGGAGATGGGACGGAATGCGTCGGTGATGCCGACGACGGATTCGGCGGCCCCGAGCAGCAGCGTGCCGTCGGCCTCCAGGCACTTCGCCATGCGCTCGAAGATCACCGCCTTGGTGTCCTGGTCGAAATAGATCAGCACGTTGCGGCAGAAGATCACGTCGAACGTGCCGAGATGGGAGAAGTCCTGCAGCAAATTGAGCTGGCGGAACTGCACCATCGCGCGGATATCGGCATTGAGCTGCCAGATTTCGCCAGCTTGCGTGAAATACTTCATCAGGTGCTGGATCGGCAGGCCGCGCTGCACCTCGAACTGGCTGTAGACGCCCGCCCTGGATTTCTCCAGCACCTCCTGCGACAGATCGGTGGCGACGATCTCGACGCGCCAGCCGGCGAAGGCGGCGCCCATCTCCTTCACGCACATCGCGATCGAATAAGGCTCCTGCCCCGTCGACGACGCCGCCGACCAGATCCGCAACGACTTGCGCGCCGCCCGGGCCTGGAGCAGGCCCGGCAGGATGGTTTCGCGCATATGATCGAACGGGATCTTGTCGCGATAGAAGAAGGTCTCGTTGGTGGTCATCGCTTCGACCACGTCGGTCGCAAGCCGGCCATCGCCATTCCTGATCTTCAACACGAGATCGGGAATGCCGGGAAGACTTGCCTTGCGGGCAAGCGGCAGGAGCCGGCTCTCGACCAGATATTGCTTGTCGGCGGAGAGATCGAGGCCGGAGCGCTCTTTCAGGAACTTGCGCAGATAGTCGTAGTCCGCGGGCGTCACGTGCGGTCCCCCGCGAACAGGCGATTGACCTTGGAACCAATCTGGTTGAGCGGCAGGATCGCCGAACAGATGCCGGCATTGGCAGCCGCGCCCGGCATGCCCCAGACGACGCTGGAGGCTTCATCCTGCGCGATCACACTGCCGCCGGCCGCGACGATGTCCTTGCCGCCGCGCATGCCGTCCGAGCCCATGCCCGTCAGGATCACGGAGAGGATGTTGCCGTGCCAGATGTCGATGGCGGACGTGAAGAGCGGATCGACCGCGGGCTTGCAGAAATTGACGGCGGGGCCGTCGTCGAGTGCGATCGCCGCGTCCGCGCCGTTGCGTACGACGCGCATGTGCTTGCCGCCGGGCGCCAGATAGATCCGTCCCGGCTTGACCAGTTCGCCGTCGACCGCCTCTGCTGCCGGCTTGCGGCTGGAGCGCGCCAGATGCTCGGCAAGAATGGTGGTGAAGGTCGGCGGCATGTGCTGCGTGATAAGCACCGGGAAGCGGTCGATCACTGGGCCGAGCTCGGTGACGAGCGCCATCAGCGCCTGCGGGCCCCCGGTCGAGGAGCCGATCAGCAGCACCTTCGGTGCCTGGCTCGAGAACGGGCGCGTGGACAGTATCCCCGACGACTGCGCAGGCACGGCAGGAGCCGGCGCAGCGGGCCGCGCGACCGGTCCGCGTGCGGCCGGAGCCGGGCTCGGGCTCGCGGGCGCCAGCGGCGGGCTCCCAACGGCGGGCTTGCGGCGCAGCCGAGCACCGAGGTGACGGATCTTCTGGATCAGGTCGTGGTGGAAAATGTCCGCGGCCGACGCCTCGCGCGTCGACTCCGGCTTCGGAATGTAATCGGCCGCGCCGAGCGACAGCGCCTTGAAGCTGATCTCCGCGTTTCGGCGCGTCAGCGTCGAGGCCATGATGATGACGAGATCGCGCTTCTTCGCCAGCAGTTGCGGCAGCGCCGAGATGCCGTCGAGCTCGGGCATTTCGATGTCGAGCACGGCGACGTCGGGGTTGATGCGTTCGATCTGGTTGACCGCCTCGAGCCCGGTGCGCAGCGAAGCTGCGACCTCCATGTCGTGCTCGGCCCCGACCCAGCGCGAAATCAGGCCGCGTATGACGACGGAGTCGTCGACGATCATCACCCGCAGCGGCCCGGCTTCGCGCGACGGGCTGGTGGTCGAATTACCTGCGAACGCAACACTCATTACTCACCAACTCAGACTGAAACGGGTTAGTTGAAAACAATCACCGAAGGATCCGTTCAGCCTCCGGATGTTCGCTCAGATTAGTCCGACTTCCTGAAATTTCGCCGTCACGATGTCCTTGTCGAAGGGCTTCATGATGTATTCGTTGGCGCCGGCATGCAGCGCACGCGCGATATGCGCGACGTCGTTCTCGGTGGTGCAGAACACCACCTTGGGCTGGTCACCGCCCGGCATGCGGCGCAGATGGCCGAGGAATTCGTAGCCGTCCATGACCGGCATGTTCCAGTCGAGCAACACCGCGTCGGGAAGCCCGCGCTTGCAGGCCTCCAGCGCCTTCTCACCGTCCTCGGCTTCGAGGATCTGGAAGTCGAGGCCCTCCAGGATCCGGCGCGCAACCTTGCGGATGACGCTGGAATCATCAACGACGAGACAAGTTCGCATGTGAACCTCTGCTTCCTATCCCCTTGGCGGGGGCACTTCCAATTACTGGCACGTCGGCGGCGGCGCCGCCGTATCAGGCCGCCATCATCTCGGGTGCAAGCTCGAGGACGCGATCGACGTCGAGAACGACCATGAGCTGTCCGTCGAGGCGGTGGACGCCGCCGGCAAGCTTCGCCATGCGGGGATCGAGGTTGACCGGGTTCTCTTCCATGCCGCTCTCGGACAGGCGCAGCACTTCGCCGATCTGGTCGATCAGCAGTCCGTAGGATTCACCCCGGAGGTCGACGCCGACCGCCATCGGGGTCTTGCCGTCCTCGGGCTTGGGCAGGCCGAGCCGGGCGCGCATGTCGACCACGGTGACGATGCGGCCGCGCAGGTTCAGCACGCCCGCGATCTCGCGCGAGGACAACGGAACGCGGGTGACGCGCTCGGGCATGAACACGTCCTGGACGCGGGAGATCGGCAGCCCGAACAGCTGCCCGCCGATCATCGCGGTGACGTATTCGACCATCGCGCCTTCGCCGGTCTGGGTCTTGTTGGTCATGTGCGTATCTCCTGATCCCCAAGTCTCTTTTGTTGGAGCATGATCTCGCCGGAAAACCGCTTCACACTTTTCCGGATCATGCTCTTACGCTGCTGCCCGGCTCAGATCGGAGGCGCCGGCGGCGCTCGCGGTCTGTTCCTTCAGCGCCGCGATCAGACCGGGACGGTCGAACTTGGCGACATAGTCGTGGAAGCCGGCCTGACGGCCGCGCTCGATCGCCGCCGGCGACACCAGGGCGGAGAGGCCGATGATCGGCATCGAGCCCAGATTGTTGTCCGAGCGGATGGTCTCGGCGAACTCGAACCCGTTCATGTCGGGCATCTCGATGTCGGTCAGGACCACGTCGAAGCTCTGCGCACGCAGCGCAGCCAGGCCCTCCTGCGCGGTCGGCGCGGTGCGGACACGGTAGCCGGCGGCCTTGAGCACCGGTGCCAGCATGTTGCGGAAGAACGCGCTGTCGTCGACCAGCAGCACCGACTGCGAGTGCAGCGACGGCTTCATCTCCTTGCGGGTGAACCAGTCGGAGAACGCCATCGGCAGGAAGTGGCCGACGTCGATCACTTCGGTCGCCTGGCCCTTGATCACGGCCGAGCCCAGGATGCCCTGGCTGGCGCCGCCGACCTCGATGTTCAGCCGCTCCTCGACGATGTCGATGATCTCGTCGACGACCAGGCCCATCGAGCGGCCGTCGTCGGAGAACACCAGGATCGGCTGGGCGCCCTGCGAGGCGATGGTGACGCTTTCCATGGCAACCAGCGGCATCAACTGCTCGCGGTACTGCACCATGTAGCGGCCGTTGGAGAACTCGATCTTGTCGGCGGGGAGTTCTTCGAGGCGCGTGACGAGTCCGAGCGGGACCGCCTTGGGCTGGCTGGAGCCGGCGCGGAACACCAGCAGCGAGGTGGTCTGCTCGCCCGAGGAGGCGTGGTGGGCCGAGGCGTCGTCGCCCATCTCGTGAGCCGAGGAGCCGGCGGCGCCGAGCGCCTTGGCGATGCCGTTGGGATCGATGATCATGATCACGGCGCCGTCGCCCAGAATGGTGTTGCCCGAGAACATGTCGATGTGACGCAGCTTGGTCGACATCGGCTTGACCACGATCTCTTCGGTGTGGAACACGCCGTCGACGACGATGCCGAAGGTCTGGCTGCCGACCTGCGTCACCACGATGAAGCCGTTCTCGGGATCTGAGGCGGCGCCGTCGTCGATCTTGAGCAGCTTCTTGAGGTGGATCAGCGGCAGCAGCTTGTTGCGCAGCCGAAGCACCGCGGTGTCCTTGATGCGCTCGATGCGGTGCTCCGAGTTGGCGCGGGCACGGACGAGCTCGACCACCGAGAGCTGCGGGATCGCAAAGCGGTCGCCGGCGGCTTCCACGATCAGCGCGGAGACGATGGCGAGCGTCAGCGGGATCTTGATAGTGACCGAGGAGCCCTCGCCGGCCACCGACTTGATGTCGATGGTGCCGCCGATCTGGTCGATATTGGTGCGGACCACGTCCATGCCGACGCCGCGGCCGGAGACCGAGGTGATGGCGGCCGCGGTCGAGAAGCCCGGCGCAAAGATGAACTTGTGGATCTGGGCTTCGCTCATCTTCTCGAGCTCGGCCTCGGTGACGAGACCGGAAGAGATCGCCTTGGCCTTGATCTTGTCGGTGTTGAGGCCGCGGCCGTTGTCAGCGATGCAGATGATGATGTGGCCGCCCTCGTGATAGGCGGACAGGCGGATGGTGCCCTGCTCGCCCTTGCCGCTCGCCAGCCGCTCGGCCGGGGTCTCCAGGCCATGGTCGGCGGAGTTGCGCACCATGTGGGTGAGCGGGTCCTTGATCAGGTCGAGCACCTGGCGGTCGAGCTCGGTGTCGGCGCCGTGCATCTCCAGATCGATCTGCTTGCCGAGTTCGCTCGAGAGGTCGCGGACGATGCGGGGCAGCTTCTGCCAGGCATTGCCGATCGGCTGCATGCGCGTCTTCATGACGCCCTCCTGCAGCTCGGCGGTGACGTTGGACAGGCGCTGCAACGGCACCTTGAACTCGGTGTCCTCGTTGCGGCGGGAGATCTCCAGGAGCTGGTTGCGGGTCAGCACCAGCTCGGAGACCATGGTCATCAGATGCTCCAGCGTATCCACGTTGACGCGGATCGACTGGTTGGCGACGCGGTCGCCCTCGCCTGCGGCCTCGTCGGCCACCGGCTTTCTTGCGGCCTTCTCCTTCGGCGCCTTGTCGTTGGAAGCTTTGGCTTCCTTGACGATGTCCTTGGTGACTTCCTTGGCAACCGGCGCCGGCGCTTCAGCGGCGGGCTCGGCCTTGACCTCGGCAACGGGCGCTTCGATCGGGGTCTCGCGGAAGGCGCGCTCGAGCTCGTCGAGCGACACTTCGCCTGGACGCAGCGGACGCTCCAAAGTCTGGTCGATCAGCGAACCCTGCGTCATTTCCTTTGCAGGCGCAGGCGCAGCGGCGGCCGGCGCTTCCGGCACCAGCGGCGGCGCCTCAGCTACGGGAGCGGCAGCTGCAGCAGCCATTGCCGCCATGCCCTGCTCGACCATCGCCTCCAACTGGTCGATGAGATCGCGGTCGGTGCCCTCGGGCTCGGCTTCGGTCGCCTCGAGACCCGCCAGGATCTCCTTGATGCGGTCGATCGAAGCCAGAATCAGCGACACCGCGTCCGCCGTCACCGGCATGCCGTCGCGGAATTTGCTCATCAGGGTCTCGCCGGCATGCGCCAGCGCTTCCAGCCGCGGCAATCCGAGGAAGCCGCAGGTGCCCTTGATGGTGTGGACCAGGCGGAAGATGTTATCCAGGATCTTGGCGTTGTTCGGCTCCTGCTCGAACTTCACCAGCTGATTGTCGACGGTGTCCAGGCTCTCACTGGTCTCCGTCAAGAACTCCCGCAACAGATCATCCATGAAAACAGGCCTTCATACAGGGAGGGCGCGCACGATTTGTGATGCGCCATTTCGGAATGAGGTCAGCTTCACCGCAAAGCGTTTAATAATGGTTGAGTATGTGGAAAAGAACGGAACCAACAAAGAGATAAGGCGCTCCGGACAAGCCGTAGCGCCTTGTAAAGGATGGGTTAACGATTTGCGCGCGACGGGCGCGTTTACGAAGCGGTAACAGTGATGGCTTCGCCCTCATGCGCAAGCTTCACGGTGACCCCGCAAGCCTGTGCCAACAGCCGCGTATAATAAGGCTGTATCGCGTGCGCATCCGCAGCCGGCCCACGCTCGCCGCTCAGGAGCTCGGAGATGTTCTGCGGCAGGCGCGCATTATGTCCGGTCGCGGTGATGCGAAAGCTCATGGTCTCGCCGTCGCCGATCGGATCGACCGTCAGCGTGCCGCCGCGCGGGATCGTGTGCTGGGAGACGACTAGCATGTTGAGCAGCAGCTTGACGCGATTCTTCGGCAGCAGCAGCCGCGGCAGATTCCACGTGATCGTGCACTTGCCATCCTCGATGTGGCCGCGTGCCATGGTCTGGGCATCCCCGAGGTCGATCTGGGCGCCGGACGAGCCGGCCGCGCCGAAGGCAAGGCGGCAGAACTGGAGGCGGGCGGACGCCGTCTTGGCGCTCTTGCGAATCAGGTCGAGGGCGAATTCGCGATCCTCGGGCTTGGGATCGTCGTCGAGCACTTCGAGCCCATTGACGATGGCGCCAACCGGGCTGATGAGATCGTGGCAGACCCGCGAGCACAGCAGCGCTGCGAGTTCGAGCGCATCTGGGGCGGTAGCGGTAGCGGGTGACGAAACGTCAGACATAAAGGGTTCCTGGAATTGCACTGCGCGGACGCGGCGAATCACGCATGCTTGACGAATGCCGCAGGTTCTAACATTCGCAAGCCCGTGGCAGCTAGCTTGCGATCGGTTCGAAGCGGCCCTAAAGCCGCGGGCGAATCAGTTGCGTGGGGATGGAATTGCCGATGAATGAGGCATGCAGGTGAAGCGGATCATCGACGGCCAAGCCGCATCCGGTCTGATGGAGCCGCTCACCGCGCTGGTGGTGGAGGCGGGCGAAGCGATCCTCGCGGTCAACCGCTCCGCAATGCGGGTCGAAGGCAAGCAGGATGGCTCGCCCGTGACCGAGGCCGACCTTGCCGCCGACCGTATCATCGCGGACGGCCTGACGCATCTTGCGGGCGACGTGCCGATGCTGTCGGAAGAGCGAACCCAGCTCGCCTCGCCGCCATTTCTGGACAGCTTCTTCCTGATCGATCCGCTCGACGGCACCAAGGAGTTCGTCGCCGGCCGCGACGAGTTCACGGTCAACCTCGCTCTCGTGACCCGGGGCGTGCCGCTGCTCGGCATCGTCAGCGCGCCCGCGCTCGGGCTGCTCTGGCGCGGCATCGTCGGCCGCGGCGCCGAGCGCGTCAGGTTCGACGGCGTGGCCATCGGTGCCGCCGAGCCGATCCACACCCGCCGGCTGCCGGCGCCGGGCGAGCCCTGGATCGCGGCGGTGAGCCGCTCGCATGGCGACCCGAAGACCGAGGCGTTCATCGATGGCCGGCCCAACGCGATCAGAAAGACGGTGGGCTCGGCCGTGAAATTCGGCCGGATCGCGGAGGGCAGCGCCGACATCTATCCCCGCTTCGGGCCCACCTGCGAATGGGACGTCGGGGCCGGCTGCGCGGTGGTCACCGCCGCCGGCGGCCGGGTCACCGACGGCAAGGGCGGCGAGCTCCGGTTCGGCCAGCGCGGCGATACCGGCTTCATCATCCCGGACTTCATCGCCTGGGGCGATCCGCAGGCGATGGGTCGCTCCTGACCGAGCTGCTACTGACTGAGCTCTTGCTGGAGTGCCGGCCAGCGCTTGCGCACTTCATAGAGGAAGCGCTCCGGATCGGCGGCGAAGGCGTCGCGATTGGCCTCCCGGCTGAACAGATAGAGCCGCTGCGCCGAGATCACGTAGAAGCGGGGATTGGCGGCGATGGCGACGCCGCGGGCGATGTCGGCCGGATCGTAGCCGCCGAACTGCGGACCATAGACCTCGGGATGGGCAAGGAACGACGCGCGATTGCCCTCGTTCCGGAAGCGCCAGACCGCGCCCCAGAGGTTCGCCTCGAACTCCGCCGTCCCCTGCACGGCCGCGCCGTCGACGAAATAGGCGACCGGGTCGAAGCCTTCGATGGCCACGCCGCTGAAGCGGTTGACGACGATCCGTTCGGTGGTGGAGGCCTGAGCCGGCAACCCCGCGCAGGTGAGCCAAATGCCCGACAGCAGGCAGACCAGGAAGCCGATCAAGGCAATTCCGGGGCGCAAAGGGCTATCTTCCTGCCGTTGTGCCGTCATAGTTGCTGCGGATAACATCCGAGTCGAGGGGACATCCGGCGCAACCTACGGCCGTGCCTGTTGGCGCCAGGTTAAGGAAGCGACGGGATTCGATACCAGGGGTTCTTTTATGACTTTCGCATCACGCCTTGCCGCAGTGGCGCTCATCGCGCTGGCCGGCTGGATCGTGCCGGCTTCCGCCCAGACGGCCGAGCCGCCGCCCAACCTGCCACCGCCGCAGCGGACCCCCACGCCCAGCACCTATGGGCCGGACGAACTCGTCAACGCCGGCCACCGCTTCTTCGGCAACGTCTCGCGCGGGCTCGCCTCGGTCATCGAGAAGGCGGTGAGCCAGTGGGGCCTGCCGAACGGCTATATCCTGGGTGAGGAAGGCTCCGGCGCCTTCGTCGCCGGGCTGCGCTACGGCGAAGGCACGCTCTATACCAAGAACGCCGGCGACCTGCGCGTCTATTGGCAGGGCCCCTCGCTCGGCTTCGACTGGGGCGGCGACGGCGCGCGCACCATGACGCTGGTCTACAACCTGCCCGCCACCAACGCGATCTACCAGCGCTTCGCCGGCCTCGACGGCTCCGCCTACATCATCGGCGGCTTCGGCATGACGGCGCTTACCGCCAACAACATCGTGCTGGTGCCGATCCGCTCGGGCCTCGGCCTGCGGCTGGGCGCCAATATCGGCTATTTGAAATTCACCCCGCGCGCGACCTGGAACCCGTTCTAGGCTCCTCCTCCGCTCAAGTTCCGGATTCACGTTAACAACAGGGCGGGGCTGGCTTTTGCCGGCCCGCCATGCATTGTCCTTGGTGAATTTTTCCTAAAGTCTGGGAGTTGTGGCCCATGGTCGAACCGATCATGTACCTTGCGATCGGTTTCCTGCTCTCGATGCTGTGCGGGCTCGCCATCGTGCCGCTGGTGCATAACCGCGCGGTCCGCCTGACCACGCGCCGGCTCGAGGCCGCCACGCCGCTGTCGATGGCCGAGATCCAGGCCGACAAGGACCAGCTCCGCGCCGAATTCGCGATGTCGGCGCGCCGGCTCGAGATGAGCGTCGACCAGCTCAAGAACAAGACCACGAGCCAGCTCGCCGAGCTCGGCAAGAAGAGCGACGCCATCAACCGCATGAAGATCGAGCTCGGCGAGAAGAACGCCACGATCTTCGCGCTCGAGGCGCGCGAGAAGGCGGTGAAGGAGCAGCTCCGCGCCACCGAGGAAGAATTCAACGCCAAGACCGAAGCGCTGCGCGCCGCCGAGATCGCGCTGACCGACAAGCAGGGAGAGCTTGCCAAGATCAACTCCGAACTGTCCGACCGCTCGATGATGGCGGAGACCCGCCAGGTCGAGCTGGTCGCCGTGCGTGCGCAGATCGAGGAGCTCAAGAACCGCGTCGGCGATGCCGAGAAGGAATTCACCGCGACGCAGGCCCGCCTCGCGCAGGAGCGCACCGAATCCGAGACCGCCTCGCGCGAGCTCAGCGAGGCCCGCGGCCGCGTCGAGAATCTGAGCCAGCGCGTCACCGAGCTCGACCGCCAGCTGATGCTGCAGGTCAAGGAAGCGGAGATGCTGTCGAGCCGCGTCGCCGACCTCGAAGGCCGCCTCGCCACCCAAGGCAAGCTGCTCGCCGAGCGCGACTACGAGAACAACCAACTCCGCCAGGCCGGCGAGAACGCCGAGCGCACCATCAAGGACCTGCGCGTCGAGATCGCAGGCCTCAGCGGCGGCAAGTCCTCGGCAGCCGCCGAGACGCTGCGCGCCGAGAAGACCGCACTGGAAGAGCAGCTGCGGACCGCAAGAGACGAGCGCGCCAAACTCCAGCGCGACCTCAATGCGATCCAGCAGCAGGCGGAAAGCTCCTGGGCGACCGAGCGCATGGAGAACGCGCTGCTGCGCGAGCGCATCAACGACATCGCCGCCGAGGTCGCAAAGCTCGCGATGCAGCTCGAAGGCCCGAACTCGCCGATCGAGGCGCTGCTCGCCGCCGAAGCCGGCCAGCCACCGCGGCCGGCGCCGCGCCCGGCCAATGACGCCACGACCAATGGCGCGGCCACCCCCAGCCTGCCCGAAGGCGGCGGAACGCTGGCCGACCGCATCCGCGCCCTCCAGGCCCACGCCTCCCGCGCCCGCCAGCAGGGCGCGTGAGCCGGCCGAAACCCGGCTCTCCGCTGGCTTGCGTGATTTACAGGAAGGTTTTCAGGGCCTGGGGCGGCCTGGAAACTTGACACCTTCGGCCCGCACTTCTAAATCGCGGGCTCAATGCGCCGGCCGGGCCAAAGTCCGGCCGCCTGCATGATGGTCCCGGGCGCATAGCTCAGCGGGAGAGCGTTCCCTTCACACGGGAGAGGTCCAAGGTTCGATCCCTTGTGCGCCCACCACGCTTCGCCAAACGGCTTCGCGTGGCGCAGCCACGCCCCCAAAAGCTTCGCGTAGCGCAGCCACGTCCAATGATGGCTAAGCGCGCTCGAAGAACGTAGACGGACTGGGGCGCTTGCTGCCTCTCCGTCGAAAATGTCGAAAACAACCCCATGCACAGTAGCCGACTCCAGCCGGATCAAGGTCTTACGTGTTTTCCGAATTTTGCTTGCGCCGTCGGGCAAAACAGCGGCATGATGGCAGCATCCCCCAGCGTCACCTTGCGCCGAGGAAGGGACCAGCTTATCTTACCTGCGTCTTACTGAGGATGCATTGATGGCTTCCGACAAGCTGACGACGACCGTGTCGACCAAGGGTCAGGTCGTCCTGCCGAAGGCGATCCGCGAGCAGCACCGCTGGCTGGCAGGCACGCGACTCTCGATCGAAAGCACACCGGACGGGGTCCTTCTCAGGCCGTCCTCACCGTTCCCTGCGACCAAGCCGGCGGACGTCTTCGCGTCGTTACCCCATCGGGGCAAGCCCAAGAGCGTGGAGGATATGGACGCGAGCATCGCCGCAGAAGCGCGACGGCGTCATGTTCGCGGTTGATACAAACGTCGTCGTTCGTTACCTGACGGGCGATCATCCCCAGCAATCGGCGAAAGCCAAAGCCATCATCAACGAAGAGGAAGTCTTCGTCAGCACGACAGTGATGCTGGAAACCGAATGGGTGTTGCGCAGCGCGTATGGTTTCGACGCCAAGCGCGTGAGCAAGGCGCTCCGGGATTTCGGCGGCCTTTCCACGGTCGTGTTTGAGGATTCCGGGCTGGTCGCGTTTGCTCTGGATCGCATGAACGACGGCATGGATTTCGCCGATGCGCTCCATTTGGGACGAGCAGAATCCTGCCAGGCCTTCCTGACGTTTGATCAACGCTTCGTCAGATCGGCGAAGGCGATGGGCCTGGCGAAGGTTCGGTTAGCGTAACGATCACCCCTCCCGATCGACAAACCTCGATCTCCTGCGCGCCTGAGGGCGCACCATGTCTCCGACCCCGGGCTCGCGATCAGGGACCTCACGGCCCCTGCTACGAACGAGCCTGCCCCGGCCGCAACGCCGCGTAGAGCCCGACCAACGTCCCGATCGCCACCAGCGCTGCCGCCAGCAGCACCTGCAATTCGCCGTCATCGGTCGTGCCGACCGACGACACCAGTCTGGTCACGACGACGAACAGGATGCCCACGGCGGCTGCTGCGCCCACGCTGAGATAGGCGAGCTCGCGCGTCAGGCTGCGGCCGAGCAGTCCGAGTGCCGTGAAGTACATCGCGCAGGCGTTGGGATGAACGAACAGGGCGACGCGCGCGTAACGGCCGTAGGCGTCGAGGAGAGTCTCGCAGCGGTGCAGTGCCGCTTTCGAGGCCACCCGCTGCAGCAGCGGCCTGAAGAAGCGCGCCTGTCCGTAGCTGAGAATGGCGCCCGCGATGATGGCGAGCCACGCCACGATGAACACGGAGGTATCCGCGGGCTTCGGATTGAGCGCCACGGACATCAGGATCAGTGCAGTGCCGGGAAAATAGCCGAAATACGGGAACACCGATTCCAGCAGCACGCAGACGAACATGAAGACCAGAAACCATGACGAACCGGTCGCGCCCTGGACGATGGCGTTCAGGTCGAACAGGTTCGTCCTGTACAGGACGAGGTACATGCAGGTGGCTAGTCCAGCCAGCGCATAGAACGGCAGCGCCCCCGACAGAAACCGTCTCATTCAGCCATCGGGCTTCGTTGCGCGGGAAGCCCGATCGACAGGATCTCGATCTCCTGCGCGCCCGAGCCCACGACGTCGCCGACCGCCTTCCCCATCAGCGACTTCGCGACGGGCGCCACGAACGAGATCGATCCTTCTTTCGGATCGGCCTCGTCCTCGCCGACGATGCGATAGGTCTGGACGCGGCCGTCGGCTCGGCTGAAGGTGACGGTGCTGCCGAAGGCGACGATATCGGTCGAGGCCGGGGTGGGCATGAGCTGCGCCGTGCGCAGCCGTTCGGCGAGATAGCGGACATCACGCAACGGCACCGCCGACTGCCGGCGCTTCTCGTTGACGTCCTCGATGGCCTGCGCGGCTTCATAAGCCTCGCGCGCCGCCTGGAGCTGCGCCTGCAAGGCCTGCAGGCCCGTTTCCGTCACGAGGTTCGGATGCGGCGAGATCGGCCGATCCGGCAACAGCGTCTCGGACGCGGTCTCGGCGCTCTCTTCCTTGGTAAAGGCGACGCTCAACTCGAAAATCCCGTCGAACAGTTTCGGAGGTGCGGACTATACCTCAAGTTCGACGAAGCGGCGCAGCTTGAACACGATATCCGGCAGGGCTTGGCGGAACCGGGTCGCGTTGGGGAAACTGGTCGAGAACGGCGCGAAGGTGATCATCGCGTTCCAGTGCCGGTAACCGTAGACCGTGACGGACGCGCCGGTCGCCGGAAAATCCTCCAGCTTGCGCAGCTCGCCGAGCACGAGATCGGCAATCGCGTCCGCGGGCAGCAATTGCCTGCCGTCCGGGGTCGTGGCGATTTTAGGCGGAGGCTCGACCGGCTTTTCAACCGGCATCGCGGCGGCCGGCGTGGCACTGGGGACGTTCTCGGAGGAAGCATTTCGGGGACCAGTATCCTCAGACTCGGCCTCATCGGGGATGGAGACCGCGACCTGCTCGAAGCCGTTGCTCGGCGCCGTCGGTGGAACCTCGGTCAGCGGCGGCGGTGCGATGGTATCTGCGCGCTTGTTGCCACCCAGGATGCTGCTGATCATGGCCACCAGGCCAGCATCCTTCACGTCGTCACTCATTATCTCCCCCAGCTTCGGCCTGTTCTAGCACCGCTCCGGCGGGCCGCCACAACCTATGTGTGGTCAGCGCCCGCCTGGCCAAGCCGTCTTTGGGCTCCTTAATGACATCGACGGCGCGGCGTCTGGTCACACCGCACCGCCGTGCAATCCGTCACTGCTTATCGAACGGAATATATTGCTGGTACTGCTTGGGCACCGAGCTGCGGTAGCGTGCCGGCACGGTGCCGCTGTCGACCGAATGATCGATCTCCTGCTGCCGGGTCATCTTCTTCTTCGGCTGCTTCTTCGACGCGCTCTTTTTGGAGTCGGTCGGCTGGCTCGAGGTGTCGGTGGTTGCGGCCGGCGCCGCATTTGTCGGCGTGGACGTCGCGGCCGGCGCAGAATTTGTCGCCGCGGGCGCCGCCGTTGCTCCGGCGGCCGGCGCGGTCTGCGCCAGCGCGAACGGTGTCTGCATGAGAAGCGCCAGCGCTGCGGTCGCAGCCAGCACGTATGATTTTTGCATCAAAACCTCCAAAATGACCTGATCCCGAATGAGGCAAAGCGTCGGCCCCGGGATCGAATTGTTCAAGTCCGAGCACGATAGGGCGGAAGCCGGCCGAGAACTGTGGCCGAGATCACATAGCTCCCCGCGGCTTGCGTCATCATAGACGCATGTCGAACCCCGCGCCCACTGCAGACACCAAGACAAGCACGACAAAGTGTCGGGCTCGCCCTGGAACACACGGACTGGGCTGATGTTCCTCATTCAACGTTCTTGTCCTCAAGCGTTCTTGTACCCCAGCGTTCTTGCACACACTCCCGAAGGAGACCGACATGCGTCGCACCATCCTCACCCTCGCATCGTTCGCGGCCCTGATCGCCGCGACGCTCCCGGCAACCCAGGCCCAGGCCGCCAACGACAGGTACTGCCTGCAAGGCCGCATGTGGGGCTATCCCGGCAACTGCCAGTTCGCGAGCTACCAACAGTGTCAGGCCACGGCCTCGGGCACGTCGGCCTATTGCGGCGTCAATCCGCGCTACGCGTATTCGCAGCGCGCCTACTGACGAGACGCCGGCCGAGAACACGCGGCGTGCGGGATAGCGCACGCCGCTCGCGAGGCGGACCAAGGCTCAGGGCCCGGAGGTGAAGCCACATCGGCGTGAGCGCCTCCCGGGTGGTGCCAACTTGTCACAACTGGACGCGAACAGGCTGCGCGCTCGCGGCCGTGGATTGTCCCGTTCCGGCGAGTGATGACAATTGGCAGCAGGATGCTCATTCCGATTCGCAGGGCATCATGACAGGCAAGCCAAGGACGTCGTCGTGCACAAGGCAGCATTCATCGCATCCGGGCTCTTCCTGCTCACCGCTCCGGCAATCGCGGCCGATCTGCCGATCAAGGCCGTCACTTACGAGCCGCCCAGTCTTTGGCAGATCGAGGTCGGCGCACGGTACTGGTACAGCATCGGCCGCACGGCTTACGATTTGCACACCACCGGCGCGAGATCTTCCCCTGTTATCTCGAGGCTCGACTATCACAACATGAGCACGCATTCGGGAGAGGTTTTCTTCCGGATCGACAGCCCCACGAAGTTCTTCGTGAAGGGCTACGGTGGCTATGGAGGCATCACGGGCGGCACCATGAACGACGAGGATTTTCCGCCGTTCTTCAACGGGCCGTACACGAAGACGGAGAGCCAGACGCGCGGATCCCTGGCCTACGCCAATCTCGATATCGGCTATTCATTCTACGAGTCCCACCCCGTCGATGCGCAGCCGCGCCTTCGTCTGGGTGGCTTCGTCGGCTACCATTACCGCGCCGAACTGGCCGATGCATGGGGCTGTCGACAGACCGAGCCTGGCGGCCAGATCTGCGAAGGCGCCGGCGCCCTCGCCGGCAGCGTCAAGGTCATCACCGAGCGCGACATCCTGCACACCGCACGCGCGGGCGCCGTGGCCGATCTCTGGTTTACGCCGGCACTCAAGCTGACGGTCGACGCCGCCTACACCTATTCCGACGTGAGAGCTTTCGACACGCACTTCTTTACCTTCGGCACTGAACCCTCTCGCGGGTACGGCCATGGCTTTCAGCTCGAGACGGTGATGTCCTACGCCATTACGCCCAACGCAAATATCGGAATTGGCGCCCGGTACTGGCACACCGGAATCAACGACTTCACCGAGCCTGCAGGCGGCGGAGCGGGCCAGGCCCAGACCTATCAGGTCGACCGATACGGCACCTTCATCCAAAGCAGCTTCAAGTTCTGACCGGGCAAGCCTGGACTCTCGCCGACACCCGCAAGCACGCGCTGTTGGCCGGCGCCCCAACATGACGCCGGCTCTATCCAGCACCAGCAACACGCCGATCGTGTAGGCGAACCCGACATGCGTCACCGTGCACGTCGCACACGTCGCTACGATCCTGCGGGAAGACGATCTACCGCGAGCACAGCCTGGTGAATATTCCTCCGCCGGTCGATGACGAGAATGTTATCGATGATGGCTTCGGGGAAAAATTTGCAAAGCCCCCCGTAGCTTGCTCGCAGAGCGCCTCCTCCGAAAAATCGTTGATCCCGGGCAATTGTGATCCATCTCGCGCGTGGCAGCCGGTATCGCGCCTAGGCTGCAAATGCCAGCGCAAGAAACTTTAGCCCGATCTCTTTTATCTGGATTTTTTCAGGGAGGTTCTTCATGAGCAGCCGCCACGCCATCGTTCCGCGCGGTCTGAACGCTACGCGCTCGTCTCTTTCCCAGGGCCGCTTCGGCCGCATGTTCCGCAATCTCGCACCGGCCAAATTCGGCTCGAACGATGCCAACAACGTCGCGAATCTTTCGGCGCTCGCCGACAAGATGATCGCCGGCTTCGATGGTCCGAAGGACGGGCCGGACGCGGAGGAGAGCGGCATTCCTTCGCTCTACACCTATTTCGGCCAGTTCATCGACCACGACATCACGTTCGATCCGGTCAGCTCGCTGACCAAGCAGCAGGATCCCGACGGGCTCGTCGACTTCCGCACCCCGTCGCTCGACCTCGACAATCTCTACGGCCGCGGTCCGAACGACCAGCCTTACATGTATGACGGCATCAAGTTCCGGCTCGGCGAGAAGCTGACCGGCGCGGGCGTCGCCGATGCCAGCGACCTGCCGCGCTTCAAGGGCCGCGCGCTGATCGGCGATCCCCGCAACGACGAGAACAGCATCGTGTCGCAGTTCCAAGCCCTGATGCTGCGCTTTCACAACCGAATGGTCGACGACAATGACAGCCTGTCGTTCGAGGAGGTGCAGCAGCGCGTCCGCTTCCACTATCAATACGTCGTGCTGAACGATTTCCTGCCGCGCATCGTCCACGCCAGCGTGCTGGACGCGCTGAAGACCGCGGGCCAGTATGACCGCGGCAAGCTCGCCTATTACCACTGGAAGACCTTTCCGTTCATGCCGGTCGAGTTCTCGGTCGCGGCCTACCGGCTCGGTCACTCCATGATCCGCCCCGGCTACCGGCTGAACGATGCGGACAACATGCTGCTGCAGATCTTCCCCGATCCGAACAACCCCGATCACAACGCGCTGACCGGCTTCCGCGCCATGGGTCCGGGACGCGCCATGGATTGGGGTCGCTTCATCGATCTCGACTCGCGCGCCTACGGCGTCGAGGACGACGACACCAATCCCGACAACAAGCGGCGGCTGCAATTCGCCTATCGCATCGATGCCTCGCTGGTCGACCCGCTGCGCAAGCTGCCGCCGGAGGTCGCGTCCAATCCATCGTCGCTGGCGCTGCGCAACCTCGAACGCAGCTGGCGGCTCGGCCTGCCGTCCGGACAGGCCGTGGCGAGAGCGATGAACCTGACGCCACTGACTGACGATCAGATCATCATCGGCAAGGCGGTCGACGAGCCCGGCGCGGGCGATCCACAGACCAAGATCGCAAACATCGCCAACGGTGTGTTCGCCGGCAATTGTCCGCTCTGGGCCTACATCCTCGCGGAGGCCAGGCAGTTCCAGATCGCGGTGACGATCCCGGCCAGCGGCGCGCCGGCCGGCGGAATCAACACACCGCAACTCGGCCCCGTCGGCGGCCGCATCGTCGCCGAAGTCTTCCTCGGCATGATGTTCGGCGATAATTCCTCCGTGCTGTCGCTCGACCCTCAATGGGCGCCGGTGACCGGGGCGAACTTCGCGTTGAAGGACCTCGTCGCCTACGCGCTGGGACAAGGCGATCCGCTGCACTGAACGGGTGATGTGAGATGAGACAAGGGCCGCTCGCGTCGTGCGAGCGGCCCTGTGGCCCGCTTCGCCATGACGGCGAGCCGGCAGCGCGCTCGCTCGAGATCAATCGGAAACTGTTGCTGCCGAACCGTCCGGTTGCAGGTGGCTTGCTTCCATATATCGCGCGGCCCGGTAGCGGCCGGGCGACGATCCATGATGCCGGTGGAACAGTTTTGAAAACGCCGCGGCCGTCTCGTAACCGACCTGGCTCGCAATCCGCGCGATCGGCTCATCGCTGGTTTCGAGCAGGAACGCCGCTTGCGCCATCCGGCGTTCGATCACATAGCGGTGCATGGACTGGCCAACGAGCCTGGTGAAACGGGCGGAAAATACCGAGCGGCCAAGCCCCACGCGCTGGCCGAGATCGCTGAGCGTCCAGGGCCGTTCCGGGTTTTCGTGGATCAACTTGAGCGCCGGTCCGATATGCGGGTCCGATATGGCCCCGAGCCAACCGCCTTGTCCGGGACTGAGGGACGCGATCCAGCTTCGGAGCACCTCGACAAACAGCACTTCCGTCAATCGTGAGAGCGCGACGCTTTGGCCAGGACGCTCGAGCGCTGACTCGCTGACCATGCGGCGCAGGATGGCTTCGAGCCAGCCACCATCCGCCGTCGGCTTGAGCAGGAGCACGGGCGGAAGCAGCTCCAGCACGCTGCCAAACAGCGGCCGCGACACCGTGAAATTGCCGCAGATCATCGTCGAGAGCGGCTTTGCACGGCCGCCGTGACGAACGACGCCCAGACGTGGCGACGATCGATCGATATCCTTGATCTGCAAAGGCTTGGCCCGGCGATCCGAATAAAACACATGGGGCTCGCCGCGTGTGATCACGACGAAATCGCCCTCGGTCATCTGGATTTCCTGTCCCTGTTCGAGCGCGAGCGTCGCGGTGCCCCGGCTGAGATAATGAAACAGCGCATAGGGGCGCGCCGGCAGCGCCAGATTCCAGGGATGGCCGAGCTCGAAGTGGAACAGAAGCGTCCCACCGAGACGAACGCGATCGAGCACCTGGGCGAGGATATCCATGCCGCCGAAGCTAGTCCGGTGGACGATCGGACACAACATCCGGACGATTGATGCCTGTTGACCGAAAAGCCCGCGCCCTACGTCAGGTCGCGGCGGGCCGACGTCACGTGCGGCAACCATTCGCCCACGGCGAGTGGAAGAACCGCGACCTGAAAACGCCCGTCCATTCGCTCCCGGACCTCATTTCGTCCCAAACGCCAACAGGAATAATCGATGCGAAATATCCTCCTTTCAGCCGCCACCGTGCTCCTGGCCGGAACGACTTTGGTCGGCTCCGCCAATTCCGCCGAACTGCCCAAGGGCGCGGCCCACAACATCGTGCTCGTGCACGGCGCTTTCGTGGACCAAACGAGCTGGAAACCGGTTGCCGATATTCTCACGAAGAAGGGCTACAACGTCACGCTCGTGGAAAATCCGCTCACCTCGCTCGACGCCGACGTCGATGCGACCAAACAGGCGCTCGCCAAGCAGGACGGCCGGACCGTTCTGGTCGGTCACTCCTGGGGCGGCGTGGTGATCACGCAAGCCGGCAACGATCCCAAGGTTTCGGCGCTGGTCTATGTCTCCGCCTTCGCGCCCGAGGTCGGAGAATCCCTGGCGTCGCTGGCCAAGGCCGGCCCGCCGACCGAAGGCGGCAGCGCGATCCATCCCGACGCGAAGGCCAATCTGTACATTGACCCAAAAGTGTTTCCGTCGGCGGTGGCGGCTGACCTTCCTCCGGAGATCGCCGAGCACCTCGCCAACTCGCAACTGCCGCTCAACCACGTGGCGTTCGAGGCACCCGTCAGCATTGCGGCCTGGCGCGACAAGCCGACATTCTATGTCGTCACCACGAAGGACAAGGTCATCGCACCCGATGCGCAGAAATTCTTCGCGACGAGGATGAAGGCCCAGACGACGGAAGTCGCCGGCAGCCATGCCTCGCTGGTGGTTCACGCGAAGGACGTCGCCGAGGTCATCGAGAAGGCCGCGCTCGCGAAGTGACGGTACCGCTCCCGGCGCTTGCGCACCGGGAGCACGCACCGCTCGACCATTTCAAGCCAGACATCCGGAGGATGACATGACTCAAATCGACATCGCGAGCGAGGACGTCGCCACGCTCGAAACGGCACCAACCCGATACATCGAAGGCCACGGAATCCGCTTCGCCTATCGTCGCCTCGGCCCCGCCAACGGAACGCCGCTGGTTCTGCTGCAGCACTTCTCGGGCAATATCGATGCTTGGGATCCCGCCGTCGTCAACGCCCTCGCCGCCGATCGTCCCGTCATCGCGTTCGACAACGCCGGGGTCGGTCGCTCGACGGGGCAAACGCCTGACAACATCGCGGAGATGGCGAGAGATGCCGTTGCCTTCATCAATCTGCTCGGCTTTTCCGAGGTCGACCTGCTGGGCTTTTCTCTCGGCGGCTGCGTCGCCCAACTGATCGCCGCCGAGCACCAACGGCTGGTCCGCAAGCTCATCCTCGTCGGCACCGCGCCGAAAGGCGGAGAGGAACACCTGCTCGCGGTTCTCCAGCAGGCGTTCTCCCAGACCGATGTGCCGGACCCGCGCCTGCCGCTGTTCTTCACGAATTCGTCCGCCAGCCGATCGTCCGGCCTGGCGTTCCTGAAGCGGACCAAGGTGCGCAAGGACGATCGGGACACCGATAACGGCAGCGCGGTCACCGATCCGCAGGCCAAGGCGCTGATCACCTGGTGCGCCACACCCGACCCCGCGCACGCCATTCTGCACGCCATCCGCCAACCCGCTCTTGTGGTCAGCGGCAGCCACGACACCATGCTGCCCGCGAACAACGCCTACGCGATGTCCAGGGAACTCGGCAACGCTCAGCTGATCCTCTATCCCGATTCAGGGCACGGCGCTCTGTTTCAGTACCACGAGACGTTCGTCAGCCACGTCCTGACCTTCCTGGATGCACAGCCGGCGGCTGTTACGGAGGACAAATGACAATCGCTCAAGTCGAAGTCGAGCGTTTCAGCCTCACCAGCTCGAAACCATTCGACGCTGTCGTCGCCGCGTTGAAGTCGGCGGTCGGGCAACCCAACATGGTCGAATTTTTCAAGGAGACGCGGGCGACGAATTCCTTCGCTGACCTGGAGCGCGTCGTACGACGCGGCCTTGGCCGGACGGACCTCATGCTCTTCGCGGAATTCGACCTGGGCGACATTCTGCGTCGCGAAGCCGGATCCAGCACACCCAGGATCATACGGCTTGTGGTCGGCAATCCACTCATCATGAAAGAGATGGTCAAGCACGTGCCGGATGCTGGGTCCTATGCTCCCGTCACGGTGCTCATTGATGAGCGTCCCGATGGCGTGCACGTCTCCTACGACAAAATGGAGAGTTATCTGCTGCATTATGGCAGCCCGGAAGCCCTTGCCGTCGCCAGGAAGCTCGATACGAAAATCACGACCTTGCTGAGCGAATGCGCAAACTGAAACGTCGTGATGACGTCTCTGTCCGATTGACGTGGGTAACTCACGACGTCGCGACTGACGTCGTCATGACGCAAGCCGACCATTGAAACGGAAATTCCTGCATGTACAAGACACTTGTCGCCACCGTCACTGCCGCGACTCTTTTCACCGGGGCCGTCGCGGCCGCTCCTGCCGTCAGCAAACAGCCGCTGGATGCTGCGACACTCGGCGCGATCAAATCGAAGTTCGGCAGGCTGATGGAATTGGCCAACAAGCACGATTTCAAGGCCCTGCATGAGATGTTCTGGCAATCACCCTCGGCCCTGCTGGTCGCCAAGAGCGCGATCCCGTCCGAAGGAAACTGGGCCGGCTTCTGGGGCAACGAAGCGATCGATCAAAAGCTGCATGATATCGGCAGCTCCGGTCCGGTCGTGCTCGAGCCGGATTATGCGAAGCTCAGGGTTGTCGGCCTGACGCGCGACGTCGCCGAGTCCTACGTCCCGATGAACATCACGGTCTCTTATGCAGGGCAGGATGGGACAGCGAAGCCTTTTCTGATGATCATCAATTGGCTTCGCGTCGGGAGCGACTGGAAAGTCGCGTCAGAAATCATCCTGCCGGTCCCGCCCGTACCCGCCGCGAAGGGTTAGGCGCAAAGCGTCGCTTGTTCGGAACCGACGCCTCGGCTGCACGCCGAGGACGGAGGGCTGAGTTATCTCGCCTCGGCGACCTTCGCTCCCGCTGAAGGCATCTGCGCGTTAGCCGCCGAGAGCCGTTTCGGCAGCGATGCCGGGTCCGGCAATCGGAAAGCGGCGTCGGCCGGCGCCGGCTGGAATGGCCGGCGGGTGGCGGTTGCCGGAAGCACGATCACTTTGGCTCCGACTTTCACCCGGTCATAGAGGTCCGTGACGTCGTCATTGGTCAGCCGGATGCAGCCGGACGAAACCTTCTTCCCGATCGTATCGGGGTTGTTGGTGCCGTGAATGCGATATTCGGTGTCGCCGAGATACATTGCCCGGGCGCCGAGCGGATTGCCGGGTCCGCCTGCCATGAAGCGCGGCAGATAAGGCTGACGCCCAATCATCTCCACGGGCGGATGCCAATCCGGCCATTCCGCCTTGCGGGCCACGGTCTGCTCACCGGACCATGTGAACCCTTCGCGGCCGACACCGATGCCGTAGCGCAGGGCCTGCGTGTCGTTCAGAACGAAATAGAGAAACGTGTTCTTGGTATCGATGATCACGGTGCCCGGCGTCTGGCGGCTGGCATAGTCGACCACCTGCCGAACCAATGCGCCGGGACCATCGGCGGCTTTTGGCGGTTCGACCAGAGGCGCGGGGGCTGGAACCGGGGCAGGAACCGGAGCCGGCGCTGCGACGCGGACAGGTGGTGCCACGTAAACCGGCGTTGACGACGCCTGGGCTTCGCGCGCGGACGGCTTTCGCGTCGTTTGCACGCTCATCGGTCCGGACAGCAAGCCGTAGCCCAATGCAGCGATGGCGACGGCGCCGATCGCAACTCTCGCGACCATGGGTAGCGCGAACGTGTCTGCCTTTGCCTTTCCGCGCTTGGGCCGCTTGCTCATGTGTTTCCCCAGGTCACCATGCCTGAAGAGGTAACCAGCAACATTTAAGAAACTTCGAAGCGAATGGGTTCGGACTGGAACCGTTGGCGATGGTTAACGCCAAGTGGCAGCGAGCGCTTCGCGCTAACGCGTGGCCGCGAGACCGTTCTCCGCGAGCCGCGCCGCGAACCACAGCGACAGCGGCTGATCGAGGCTGCCGCTGACATAGACTTCCGACATCGTCACATGCTGCCTGTCCAGCACCAGCAGCACGCCGATCCAGTAGGCGAACCAGACATCCGGATCGGTCAGAGCGCGCAGCTTGTGCTGGTCGTGCTCGAGCGAGGTGTGATTGCTCGCCTTGCGGATCTCGACACTGAGCAAATTGTTCGGGATCTCGCGCTGATGCACGACGACATCGGGGTAGATCGACTTGCCGAGATGATCGTCGGTCGAGATGATGGTGCCGTGCGGCAGATGCAGCGTGCGCTCGCCGAGCCGGTCGTAGTTGCAATCGACCGCCCAGCCCGAAAACTGCCGCTCGAGATGGACGGCGAAGCGGTGCGTGATCGCACGCTCGCCGATGTCCTTCTCGAACAGAAATCCTTCGTGGGCGTAGAACTCCCGGAGCGCCGCGATCACCTTGTTCAGCTCGGTCTGCATGTCGCCTCCGGGCCTTCGGCACTCCGCTTTTTGCAGCGCGCCTACATCTGGACTTCGATCAGTCGCGGACCCGGCTCGGCGACGGCTTCGGCCAGCGCCTTGTTGAACTCGTCCGCATTGGTGACGGCGCGGCCGGGCACGCCCATGCCCTTTGCCAGCGCGACGAAATCGAGCGTCGGACGGTCGAGCCGGAGCATGTCGTTGGCGCGCTGGCCGGGCTCGCCGGCGCCGACATTGTCGAACTCGCCGCGCAGAATCTGGTAGATGCGATTGGCGAACACGATGGTGACGATATTGAGGTTTTCTCTAGCCTGCGTCCACAGCGACTGGATCGTGTACATCGCGCTGCCGTCGCCGACCATGCAGATCACCTTGCGGTCCGGACAGGCGATCGCGGCGCCGATCGAGAGCGGCGTGGAGAAGCCGATCGAGCCGCCCATGTTCTGGAGCCAGTCGTGCGGTGCGGCGGCCGCGGTCGGCGGGAAGAAGGCGCGGCCGGTGGTCAGGGACTCGTCGACCATGATCGCGTTCTCGGGGATCGCGTAGGCAATCGCCTGCGCGATCGAGGCGTGGGTCAACGCACCGGTCGGCTTGACCAGTTCCTGCAATGCCTGCGGCTTGACATCGCTGGCGCTGGCCTTCACGGCGCCGGCGAGCGCGTCGAGCGCTGCGACCGAATTCTCCCCCACGACGTCATGCGATGCACGTCGCAGCCTTCGGGCCGCAACACGCTGGGCTTGTTCGGATAGGCGAAGAACGCCACGGGATCGTCGGACTCGACCAGGACGATGTGACGGAACTTCGCCAGCATCGGCAGCGCCTGATCGATGACATAGTGGATGCGGTCGATCGAGTAACGGCCGCGGCCGCGCGCCATCCTGGGACGGAAGGTCGGGCCCATCACGGTGCAGCCGGTCTTGGCTGCGATGCGCTCGGCCAGCGCCAGGCCCTGCTCGGAGAGCGCGCTGCCGGTCATCAGCAGCAACGTGCCCTCGCCGTCACCGTGCAGGATCTTCGCGGCCTGCTCGACCGCCTGCGGCGAATAGCTCGCGCGCTGCTGCTCGGCCGGCACCTCGGCGATACCGTCGGCCTCGTTCCAGGCGGTGTCGGCGGGCAAAATGAGGGTCGCGATCTGCCCCGGCGCGCTCTTGGCGGCGGCGATCGCCGCGGCCCCGTCGGCGGCGACCGATTTGGAATCCGGCGAGGTACGGACCCAGGACGACATCGGGCGGGCAAGGCCCTCGATGTCGGAGGTGAGCGGCGCGTTGTAGCCGATGTGGTAGACGGCATGCTGGCCGACGATGTTGACGATGCCGGAATTCGCCTTCTTGGCATTGTGCAGATTGGCAAGGCCATTGGCGAGGCCGGGGCCGAGATGCAGCAGCGTCGAGGCAGGCGTGCCCTTCATGCGGTAATAGCCGTCGGCAGCGCCGGTCACCACGCCCTCGAACAGGCCGAGCACGCAGCGCATGCCCGGCACACGGTCGAGCGCTGCGACAAAATGCATCTCGGAGGTCCCCGGGTTGGAGAAGCAGATGTCCACCCCACCCTTGACCATCGTCCGCACCAGGCTTTCCGCACCGTTCATCCCAAAGCTCCTGCAACCGGCAATTTTCAAATGATCCGTCCGATCAATCATTGTTCGCTGGTCTCGTCAAAGCAATAGCGGCCGTTGCGGCCCTGCCCCGCGCGGCGACGCGCGGGTTTGGCTAATGATTTTCGGCAGATTGGCGCGGTTGCCGATCTGGTAAAGCCAATCGTTAAGCATGGCCTCCTCGCAGGGGACCTGCCTCACGGGGCCGTGGCTTGCGAAAAGCCCGCAAATATGGCCTGTGGCCTTAGTTGAATCGATTTTTGCTGGGGGAAACAATGATCCGGTTTTTTGCCGCGCCGATTGCCGCCATCGCATTGCTGTCGGCCATTGCGGGCGGCGCGCTTGCTGAAGAGTTCGACTCGCGCGACATCATGGGCGGTGGCCCGAACTTCTTCCGCTCCAGCGCCAATCCGGTCCCCCGCACCACCGTCATGTATAACGGCAACTACGCCCCCGGCACGATCGTGGTGAACACGTCCGAGCGTCGGCTGTATCTGGTGCTGCAGAACGGGCAGGCGCTGCGCTACGGCATCGGCGTCGGCCGCGACGGCTTCCGCTGGGGCGGGGTGCACAAGATCACCGCCAAGAAGGAGTGGCCGGATTGGACGCCGCCGTCGCAGATGCTGGCCCGCCGGCCGGACCTGCCGCGCCACATGAAGGGCGGCGTCGACAACCCGCTCGGTGCGCGCGCCATGTATCTGGGCTCGACGCTCTACCGCATCCACGGCTCCAACGAGCCGGAGACGATCGGTCAGGCAGTCTCCTCGGGCTGTTTCCGCATGACCAATGACGACGTCAGCGACCTCTACGGCCGCGTCGGGGTCGGCACCACCGTGGTCGTCCTGAACAACTAGAGCCACGCGAGCGGAGGGCTCCCTCTCCCGCAAGCGGGAGAGGTTAGGAACCCGCGGGGCACGTGAATTTGTGGACTTGTGCGCAAGGCGCGAATGCGGCAGCGTCGCAACACGATGAGCGCATTGAACTCGCCCTCGGCTTCCCTCCGCATCGCCCTGCTGGCGCTCGCAACGTTCGCATCTGTGCCTGACACCGCATCCACGGCTGTCGCGAGCGAAGTGCCTGCGATTGCTGCACGCCAGCGTTCGGAGAAGAAGAGCTTCACCGACGGCGAGATCGTCGAAGGTTTTCTGAAGACCGCATTCGGCGCCGAATACCATCTCGCCGGCCGCGTCGACCGCATCCGCAAATTCGACGCGCCGGTGCGCGTGTTCGCCGAGAGCGACCGCGCCGATCGCAAGGCGCAGCTGGCCAAGGTCGTGGCCGACATCGGCAGGCGCGTGCAGCATCTCGACATCGCCATGATCGAGACCAACGAGGCGGCGAACGTCCGGGTGAAGCTGGTGCGCGACCGCGACCTGTTCCGCACCATCTCGAGCTTCTACGGCGCCGAGAAGGCGCGCGAGATCCGCACCTCGCTCGATCCGCAATGCCTGTCCGGCTTCCGCAAGAACGACAATTTCGAGATCGAGCATTCCGACGTCATCCTCACCGTCGACAACGGCGACTTCACCTTCCTCGACTGCGCCTATGAGGAGCTGCTGCAATCGCTCGGCCCCATCAACGACACCGCGAGCGTGCCGTGGACGATGTTCAACGACAACGTCTCGATGGGCTATTTCGACGTCTACGACCAGTACATCCTGAACCTGCTCTACGATCCCCGCATCAAGCCCGGCATGACCGTCGCCGAGGTGAAAGCGGTGCTGCCCGAAGTGCTCAAGGATGTGCGGCTGTGGGTGAGGCGGGTGAATGATCTGAAGGAGTAGTTCCGTCATCCTGAGGTGCGAGGCATGGGACGCAACGCGTCCCATGGGGAGCCTCGAAGGATGAGCGGCCGAGATGCAGCAGTCGGGCCGTCGCCCTTCGAGGCTCGCCAAAGAGGCGAGCACCTCAGGGTGACGGTGATATATTTTCGCGTTGCTCCCACATCGTCATTGCGAGCGCAGCGAAGCAATCCAGAATCCCTCTGCGGAAAGACTCTGGATTGCTTCGCTCCGCTCGCAATGACGGAGAAAGCGTAGCGCCCTACTGCACGAGATCGGCGACCGTCGTTGCGGCCTTCAGCCCGGTGCCGGTGAGGATCACGACCGTGGTCTCGCTGGCCTTGATCGCACCCGCAGCCGAGAGCTTGTCCAGCGCGGCGGCTGCGCTGGCGCAGGTTGGCTCGGCGAACAGGCCCTGACGCGCCAAACGCCGCAGCGCGGCGACGATCTCGTCCTCAGTGAGCGCGATGGTGCCGCCGCCGCTCTCGCGCAAGGCCGCAATGATCTCGCGCAAGCGCAGGGGGTTCTTGATCGCGGTGCCTTCGGCGATGGTCTTCTGCACCTCGCGCGCGACAGGCGTGTCGGCGCCGGCCTGAAAGCTTGCATCGATCGGCGAGCAGTTCAGCGGCTGCGCCGCGAACAGGCGCGGCAGCTTCGCGATCTGGCCCGCCTTGAGCAACTCGCGGAAGCCGAACGCGCAACCCAAAAGGCTGCTGCCGGCGCCGACGGGCATGATGACATTGTCGGGCGCGCGAAAACCGAAATCTTCCCAGATTTCGTAGGCGAGCGATTTGGTGCCTTCCAGGAAGAACGGCTGCCAATTGTGGCTAGCGTAAAACATCTGGCTCGACTGGCGGATCGCCTCGGCTTCCGATTCCTCGCGCGGGCCTTCGACGAGTTGCACCGTGGCGCCGTAGGCGCGCACCTGCGCGATCTTGGCCAGCGACGTCGAGGCTGGCGCCAGAATCTTCACGCGCATGCCGCCGGCGGCGCCTAACCCGGCCATGGACGAGCCGCCATTGCCGGAGGAGTCCTCCAGAATCGCGTCGACGCCGATCTGCCGCAGGAAGGACAGCATCACCGCCGAGCCGCGATCCTTGAAGGAGCCGGTCGGGTTGAACCATTCGAGCTTGAAGAACGGGCGCAGGTCACCCCAATCCTGCTGCACCAGCGGCGTGCAGCCTTCGCCGAGCATGATCGGCTTTGCGATCGCGACCGGCAGCGCCGCGCGGTAGCGCCAGAGCGAGCGCGTGCGGGGCTCGATGTCGTCGCGCGAAATGCCTGTTCCCGGCGTCACCAGCAGCGGCGTGCGCTCGTCCGAGCACCAGCGCGGCTGGTCGAACGGATAAAGCTGTCCGTTGCGGGGATCGATGTAACTGGCTGCGGGCATGGGGGTCTCCGGAAGGTAGAGGCGTTCTGCACGATTTGTCCGATTATGCAGGTTCGGTCCAGCCCGGGCCTTTCGGACAGCGCAACGGCAGCTCTTGAAAGCGTTAAAACAGTAATTATTTCATATCCTTAGGCGACCTAAAGGCAGGATCGCCCCATCGATGACGGGACGTTCGGCAATGATCATCTGCCTGATGCGGCACGATTAACTTGTCTGTCGTCGTGAGCCGCTACAATATCTTGGATTGATCTTGCGCCGCCGGTGGCGGCGCGACCGAGCCAGGCCCGTCCGAGCGGCGGGCCGTTGGCTTTTTGGGAGTTTGGTCATGAGCCGCGCGAACCGTACCGACCACATCCGCCTCACCTCCCATCCGGAGCCGGGCCGGGCAGCCGCCTTCCCGATCCATTGGGGCGCCGCGGATGCGCGCGCCCGCGGGCCGATTATCGGCACGGTGTCGCGCGCCGGGGATCGCAACGTGATCGGCAGCCATGGCGGCTCCTATGCGATGTACCGCGCGCTCGCGGTGTCCGCTGGCGCACTCGATCCGATCCGGCGCCCTGACCTCACCAACACATTTCCGGCGGCGACCATCGGCCCGTTCGAGCAATGGCGCGATCCCGCCACGATCGTCGCGCTCGATCCCTGGGGACATCTGGTCGCCGAGAATTTCGGCAAGGAAATCGCCGAGGGCTCCGACATCCGTCCGAGCATCGCGGTGACGCGCGCGCGGCTTGACCTGCCGGAGATCCGCGAGGCGCTGGCCGCAAAGCGGCTGCGCGCCGACGGCGAGGTCGTGCACGCCAATGGCAGCGTCTCCGTGGTGAAGATCGCGATCGATCCGGTGTGGTATCTGCCGGGCCTTGCCGAGCGGTTCAAGACCAACGAGACCGAACTGCGCCGCACGCTGTTCGAGCAGACCGCCGGCATGTTCCCCGAGCTCGTGACGCGGCCGGACATGAAAGTGTTCCTGCCGCCGATCGGCGGCACCACGGTTTACATGTTCGGCGACGTGACGAAGTTGCCCGACCATCGCACCAGGATCACCTGCCGCGTGCATGACGAGTGCAACGGCTCCGACGTGTTTGGCTCCGACATCTGCACCTGCCGTCCCTATCTCATCCACGGCATCGAGGAATCCGCGCGCGGCGCGCAGGAAGGCGGGCTCGGACTCGTCATCTACAACCGCAAGGAAGGCCGCGCGCTCGGCGAGGTCACGAAATTTCTGGTCTACAACGCACGCAAGCGCCAGGAGGACGGCGATGCGGCCGCCACCTATTTCGAGCGCACCGAATGCGTCGCCGGCGTGCAGGATGCGCGCTTCCAGCAATTGATGCCGGATACCATTCACTGGCTCGGCCTGAAGCGCATCGACCGGTTCCTGTCGATGAGCGACATGAAATATGACGCACTGACCTCGCAAGGCATCGACATTGTCGAGCGTGTGCCGATTCCGCCGGAACTGATTCCCGCCGACGGTTATGTCGAGATGGCCGCGAAGAAGGCCGCCGGCTACTACTCGACCGACGTCGCGCCCGAGAAGGACGTCAACGGCGTGGTCGGGCGTTCGCTGGAAAAATACTGATCAGGCGATGACCGACGCTCTGGAACTGCAGGCCCGCTCGCTGCTCAGTGCAGCAGCGGTTCGCGCGCGCGCCGAACAAATGCTCGAGATCGGCCTGCACGGCGGGCTCAGCCATTTCACCGTCGATCTCGATTACATGGACGCCGTCGCGGAGGCCGTGCTCGCGGTGACGCGAAAGGCCTACCCGACGCTGGAGATTCCGTTCCACGCGCGTTGGCGGCATTTCGTGCTCGGCGGTATCGACCGCTGGGCGCGGCTGGCGGATGCCGCATCGTGGCCTGACCGCGCCGCGCGTGCGCGCGCCGAGTTCGATCTCGCCATCGTCAGCGTGCTGCTCGATGCCGGCGCGGGCGCTGAGTGGCGCTATCATGATGCGGTGACGGGACAAGGCATCGGCCGGTCCGAGGGTCTCGCGATCGCGAGCCTCGACATGTTCGCAAGCGGCCTGTTTTCCGGCGATCCGCGCGCGCCCTTCAGGGTCGACGCGGGTGTGCTCGCAAAGCTGCCGCTCGCTGCACTGACATCCGCGTTTCAAGTGACGGACGCCAATCCCTTGCTCGGCCTCGAAGGCCGTACGGATCTGCTGCAGCGCCTGGGCAAGCTGGTCGCCGGGCGTCCGGAGATTTTCGGCCTGCACGATAGCCCACGGCCGGGCGGCTTGTTCGATCACATCGCAGCGCAAGCCAAGGAGGGCACCATCGCCGCGCCCGCGATCCTCTCCGCGGTGCTGAACCAGCTTGGGCCAATCTGGCCGTCGCGACTCGATCTCGCCGGGATTTCGCTCGGCGATTGCTGGCGCCATCCGGCGCTCAAGGCCAATGACGCGACCGCGGGCCTCGTGCCGCTGCACAAGCTGTCGCAATGGCTGAGCTATTCGTTGATCGAACCGCTTCAGCGCGCCGGCTTTGACGTGACCGACATCGACGGCCTCACCGGGCTCGCCGAATATCGCAACGGTGGCCTGTTCGTCGATCACGCCGTGCTGCGCCTGCGCGATGCCGCGGACGCCGGGCGCGCGCATGCGGTGGACTCATTGCTGGTCGTCGAATGGCGTGCGCTGACCGTGGCGCTGCTGGACCGGCTTGCCGGACTGGTTCGCGCCAAGCTCGGCCGCACGCCCGAGACATTGCCGCTCGCCAGCATCCTGGAAGGCGGCACCTGGGCCGCTGGCCGCGCCATTGCGTTTGCGCTCCGGCCCGATGGTTCGCCGCCGCTCAAGGTGATCAGCGACGGCACTGTTTTCTAAACCCTCTCCCCTTGCGGGAGAGGGTGGCTTCGCGAAAGCGAAGCCGGGTGAGGGGTCTCTATCCTCACCAACGGTCTTGCAAGTGGAAAGAAACCCCTCATCCGGCGCTTCGCGCCACCTTCTCCCGCAAGGGGAGAAGGAAGAAAGGCATCCGATCATGGAAGGCGTCACGATCGTCGATCATCCGCTGGTGCAGCACAAGCTGACGCTGGTGCGGGACAAATCCATCTCGACCAAGTCCTTCCGCGAGCTGATCAAGGAGATCGGCATGCTGCTGTGCTACGAGGTGACGCGCGACCTGCCGCTCGCGGACACCGTCATCGAGACGCCGCTGGCGACGATGCATTCGGCCAAGATCGCCGGCAAGAAGCTGGTGTTCGTGCCGATGCTCCGGGCCGGCACCACCTTCGTCGACGGCATGATGGATCTGGTGCCGACCGCGCGCGTCGCGCATATCGGGCTCTATCGTGAACCGGAGAGTTTTGCGGCGGTCGAGTATTTCTTCAAATCGCCGTCCGATCTCAGCGAGCGCCTCGCCATCGTGGTGACGCCGGTGGTCGCCACCGCCAACACGGCCGTGGCCGCCATCGACCGGCTGAAGGAGCGCGGCGCGAAAGACATCCGCCTCGCCTGCCTGATCGCCGCGCCGGAAGGGCTGGAGCGGCTTCGCGGCCTGCATCCCGACGTGCCGATCTGGACGGCCGCGGTCGACGAAGGCCTCGACAAGAACGGTTTTATTCTCCCGGGTCTCGGCGACGCCGGCGACCGCGCTTACGGGACGCGGTAACTTTCAGATCTTCCCGCTGCCGCAAATCAGCTTCAACGATTGCCACTCCTTGTCCGTCAGCAGCGGCGGGCCGCTGGCGGGGCGGTCTTCTTTCGTCATGCGGGCGAGCCGGTCCTCGGTGAGCGGATGGCTCGCCAGAATCGACGTGAGGCCGCCGCCTTCCTTGCCGGTGATGCGGAACATCAATTCGGCCGCGGGCTTCGGCGATCGGCCGAGCTTGTGCATGATCTCGATCGCGAACGCATCGGCGGCGGTCTCGGCCTCGCGCGAATAGGAGGCCTCGACCACACTACGCGAGGCGAAGATCACGGCGGAGGAACCGGTGACGTCGCCGAACAAGAGGCCAATCAGGAACGAGGTGCCGCCGTTATAGATCAGGCCGCGCATGTTGTCGTAATGCTTGAGATGGCCGAGCTCGTGCGCGAGGATGCCGGCGAGCTCGTCGGGGGTTTGGGCCTTGTCAATCAGGGCCTTCAATACGTAGACCTTGCCGCCCGGCAGCGCGAAGGCGTTCGGTATCGAGGACGGCAGGACACCGGCGGTCATGCTGTCGTCGTCGAGGCCGGCGGCGTCGCGCAGGCGGTTGACGAGCTTGACGAAGGCGGCTTTCCCGGCCGGATCGTCGCATGCTTTGCCGCCGAAGATGGTCTTGACCTGGACTTCCGACGCATCGCCGATGCGCCGCTCGATCGGTTTCGGCACCAGCGGTGCGAGACGGTCGGCGGCAAGCGGCACGCCGAACAGCACGACACAGACGATGGAGACAGCGGCCGCTACCGACCAGCCGACGATCTTTGCGACGCCGCGGCGCGAGGTCTGGTGCTCGTCGAGACGCATGCAGCGGGCAGTGACATCGGCGGCCAGCGCGGCGTCGCGGATTTCGAGGCGCGCCAGGGACGGCGCGGAGGTACAGGCAAGACGCAACACTCCGGCCGGGCTGTCGGCGCGGCGGATATCTGCATAGGCCCAGCGAACGGGCGCCCCGCCCTCCTCGACAATCTCGAGCGCGTCGCCGAGTGTCAGCGTCACCTGCCGCCTGCGGCTCGACACGCCGTCGAAGAAGATCGTCGGCTTGGCGGACTGCGTGGGGGACTCAGGTGACAACTCACTCACAGATCAAAATCCCGCGACATCGAGCCCGTCGGCAAAACCTTCGCCGAGCGCGCTGGCAAGCTCGCCGCTGCCGCGCACGTCCGCCGCGGCGCCGATGTTGTGCACCTCGACGGTCTCCAGCACCTTGGCCCAGATATCACGCTGCAGATAGACCCGCATGACGATGTTGATCGCGAGCGCGAGCGCAAAATAGCCGATGACCATCATCACCACCATCGGGATGCTTTTGGCGGTATTGCCGGCTTCGAACATTTGATCGGCCGGAACGCCGCTCAGCTGGACGACGAGCAACGCGGCGCCGCCCATATAGGCGGCGAACACGGTCGTGAGCAGCATCCACCAGCCGATCACTTTCCAGTACAGGCCATAGAACGCGTCATGCGGCAGCTGCGAGGACAGGCTGACGCCGCCGATGCGGATGCCGTCGAGCCACCAACGCCATTCGCGCGCCTTGAACTCGGCATAGACAAACGGCGCGAGCGGGAAGATGAGGAGCGCGACCGGGCTGAGCAGCCACAGCCACCACGCACGCTTGAAGAAGGTCCAGCCGTCGCCCTCGAAATCGCCGGAGCGATCGCCGTAATGGGTGTGCCGCATCTTGTAGCGTTCGAGCGAGGCTTCGCGCCAGGGCAGCGCCAGACCGAGGGTGAGGAACACCAGCAGGCCCCACGCCATGGCGCGGAACGAATAGGCCCAGCCCGAGCCGTCCATCCAGAACCGCACGCCGCGCCAGACCGTGCGCGTCAAGCGGTAGCGCCGCGCGCGAAAGATCGCGAACTGGCCGAAGGCGTAGAAGCTGATGAACAGCGGCGTCGAGGCAAAGCCCTGCCAGCGCTCGAACTCGATACCGACGAGAAAATAAGCGAGGTAAATCGGCACCAGGATCGCGAGCGCGAACAGGAAGCCGATCAAAAGCTCCTTGGCCCGACCGGTATATTCGGCGGCGTCGCCGTCGATCGCGGTGTTCGACCACAAATGACGGCGGATGTCGGTGACCAGCCAGAACCGGTAGAAGCCGAAGGTGACGAGCTCCAGCATGGCCCCCTTGGTGACCAATTTGCGAAACTCGGTGCGGTTACCGGTGAAATCGACCCGCGTCGGCGGCAACGGCGGGGGCAAGGGTTCGGACCCGATCGGGGTCCATTGCATGTCGTTCACGGCGGCAACCTCGGGGTGCGGATCTGTCGCGGTCAAACTATAGATCAGACATTAGTCGAGCCCTAGGACGGGGCGGTTCGATTTGGGCTCGATTTCCGTTGGTTTCTCGCACGATTCTCAGACAAATGGCGTGCGCGGGATCACGTTGGATGTCCTGTAGCCCGGATGGAGCGCAGCGCAATCCGGGGCAGTGCGAGTTGCGGCCGAATCCCGGATTACGCTTCGCTCCATCCGGGCTACTGGACCAACATCCACCTCTTGCAAAGGTTGGAGGAGGCGAAACTCTCCCTTGCTCCGGCGCCGACAACGGGTTGTAATTGCAAATCAAATACCGCAGCGCAGAATTCATAAAAACGGCGCGCGGAGGACTATCAGGGAGAGCGGTCATGCATGGGACCATCGAGAACGCGGCCAAGCTCGACGCATTGCGCGAGCGTGCGTCATCACTGCCGCTGGAGCAGTTCGATCCGGGCGATCCCGAATTGTTCAGGACGGATACGTTCTGGCCGTATTTCGACCGCCTGCGCCGGGAAGATCCCGTGCACTACTGCAAGGACTCGATGTTCGGGCCGTACTGGTCGGTCACGCGCTACAACGACATCATGGAGATCGAAACCAACCATTCGGTGTTCTCCTCGGCCTCCTCGCTCGGCGGCATCACCATCCGCGACATCGACCCGGATTTGCGCCGCGAGAGTTTCATCTCGATGGACCCGCCGCGCCATGCCGCGCAGCGCAAGACCGTCGCGCCGATGTTCACGCCGACGCATCTGGACAATCTCGCCCTCAACATCCGCAAGCGCTCGGCCGAGTGCCTCGACAATCTACCGCGCGGTGAGGTGTTCGACTGGGTCGATCGCGTCTCGATCGAGCTCACCACCCAGATGCTCGCCGTGCTGTTCGATTTCCCTTGGGAGGACCGCCGCAAGCTGACGCGCTGGTCCGATATCGCCACCACCATTCCCGGCCCCGACGGCCTCGTCGCTACCGAAGACGAGCGGCAGGCCGAGCTGGCGGAATGCGCCGGCTATTTCGCGCGGCTGTGGAAGGAGCGCATCGCGCAGCCACCGAAAAGCGACCTGCTATCGATGATGGCGCATGGCGCCGCCACGCGCGACATGGATGCGAAGAACTTTCTCGGCAATCTCATTCTTTTGATCGTCGGCGGCAATGACACCACCCGCAATACCATGTCAGGCTCGCTCCACGCGCTGAGCCAGCATCCGGAGCAGTATCGCAAGCTGCGCGACAATCCGGCGCTGCTCGACAGTTTCGTGCCGGAGGTGATCCGCTGGCAGACGCCGCTGGCGCATATGCGCCGAACCGCGCTTGCCGACTTCGAGTTCCGCGGCAAGCAGATCAGGAAAGGTGACAAGGTCGTGATGTGGTACGTCTCGGGCAACCGCGACGAGGAGGTGATCGAGAAGCCCTACGACTTCATCATCGATCGCGCCCGCCCGCGCACGCATCTGTCCTTCGGCTTCGGCATCCACCGCTGCGTCGGCTTGCGGCTTGCCGAGCTTCAGCTCAAGATTATCTGGGAAGAAATCCTGAGGCGTTTCGACCATATCGACGTGATCGGTGAACCCAAGCGGGTCTATTCGAGTTTCGTAAAGGGTCTTGAAACCCTGCCGGTTAAGATTGCGGCGTGAGACAAGAACAACTGGAGCTACCCTCATGAACATCCAAGCGCCGGTTAAAGTGGACAAGGCCGAACGCATGCGCAGGGCCCGCGAGGAGGCCTATGCGACGCCGCTGGCGCAGTTTCACCCCGGCGCGCCCAGGCTGTTCCAGGACGACACGCTGTGGCCGTGGTTCGAACGGCTGCGCAAGGAAGAACCGGTGCATTACTGCACCAACGCGCCGATCGAACCGTACTGGTCGGTGGTGAAGTACGACGACATCATGCATGTCGACACCAATCACGGCATCTTCTCATCCGACTCGACGCTCGGCGGCATCGGGATCCGCGACGTGCCGCAGGGCTACGACTGGCCGAGCTTCATCGCGATGGACCAGCCGCGTCATTCGTCGCAACGCAAGACGGTGTCGCCGATGTTCACACCGGCGCATCTGGACGAGCTGGCAAAACTGATTCGCCAGCGCTCGCAGACCGTGCTCGACAATCTGCCGCGCAACGAGACCTTCAACTTCGTCGAGCGGGTCTCGATCGAGCTGACGACGCAGATGCTGGCGACCCTGTTCGACTTCCCCTGGGAAGAGCGGCGCAAGCTGACGCGCTGGTCTGACGTCGCGACCGCGCTGCCCAAGAGCGGCATCGTCGCCTCCGCCGAAGAGCGCCGCCGCGAGATGGACGAGTGCTACGCCTACATGTCGAAGCTCTGGAACGAACGCGTCAACTCCGCGCCGCGCAACGACCTGTTGTCGCTGATGGCGCACAATGACGCCACGCGTTTCATGGACCCCGACAACCTCATGGGCAACATCATCCTGCTCATCGTCGGCGGCAACGACACCACGCGCAACACCATGACCGGCTCGGTGCTGGCGCTGAACGAGAATCCCGATCAGTATGACAAGCTCCGCGCCAATCCGGAACTGATCGACTCCATGGTGCCGGAGGTGATCCGCTGGCAGACGCCACTGGCGCATATGCGCCGCACCGCGCTTGCCGACACCGAAGTCGGCGGCAAGCACATCAAGAAGGGCGACCGCGTCGTGATGTGGTACGTCTCCGGCAACCGCGACGAGGAGATGTTCGAAGAGCCGAACGAGTTCATCATCGACCGCCCGCGACCGCGTACCCACCTCTCCTTCGGCTTCGGCATCCACCGCTGCGTCGGCATGCGCCTTGCCGAGCTGCAGCTCAGAATCGTCTGGGAGGAGATGCTGAAGCGGTTCGACCGCATCGAGTTGGTCGGCGAGCCGAAGCGGATCTATTCGAGCTTCATCAAGGGGTATGAAAGCCTGCCGGTAAGGATTCCGGGGTAGGCTCTATCCTCCGTCATTGCGAGCGCAGCGAAGCAATCCAGTCTGCCTCCGCGGAAAGATTCCTGGATTGCTTCGCTGCGCTCGCAATGACGAGGTTTTGGCGACACGTGCGCGCCAAACTCGCACTGCCCCCTCACCAGCTATAAAATTCCGGCATGACAGGTCGCGCCAGATGCGAAGGCACGAGGGCGTGCGGCTGTTCTACCACACTGAAAGCATCTAACTCAGCTTGATGTCCCACAGGCCTTCCTTGCGACAGGCGGCGACCTCGTCGCGCAGGAGGGCGGTGATGGCGAGCGAGGCCGTCGAGGCCGGACGGTCGATCGGAGAGGCGAAAATGAGTTCGCGCGTCATCGGCCTGGAGACGACGGCGGTTTCCAGCCGTCCCTCGGCGACCTCGCCGTGGACCGACGACGGCGGCAGCAGCGCAAAGCCGAGGCCCTCCTCGACCAGGCTGGTCAGCACGCGAAACGAATCCGCTTCCAGCTGGACGTTGAGCTTGATCTTGCGCTGGGCCGCCGCGTGCTCGATCAGCGCGCGCAGGCCGTGGGAATGACTGGGCAGCACCAGCCGCTGCCGCAGCAGCCAGCCGATCTCGACGCTCTTCTTGCGCGCGAGGCCGCAGCCGCGCGGGCCGACTGCGACGATGTTGTCGCGGCCAAGACTCTCGACGTTGAGATGCAGATCGGCGGAGCGACCGTAGAGGATGGCGAGGTCCATCTCGCCGCGGTGAAGCCATTCGACGAGGTGGCCGCTGTAGCTCTCGACGATACGCAGCGAAATGCCGGGAAATTTTTCGACGCAGCGCCGCGCAAAGCGCGCCGACAGCACGCAGCTCACGGTCGGGACGAGGCCGAGCACGACCTGGCCGGACGGCGGCCCCTTGGCCGACTGGATGTCGTCGCGGATCTGGTCGATCTGGCGCACGATGCCGGAGGTGCGCGCCAGCAGCAGCCGGCCGGCCTCGGTCAGCACCATGCCGCGGCCGTTGCGCGTGAACAGTTCGACGCGCAGCTCGTGCTCCAGCAGCTTGATCTGGCGGCTCAGCGCGGGCTGCGCCACGCGCAGCGTGTCGGAGGCCTTGGAGAGGCTGCCGAGCTCCGCCACGCAACTGAAGGTCCTGAGCTGACGGAAATCCATGCTTGCCAATCCTGGAAGGCTACTCCATACGCTATAGCAAATGAGCATAGGGGGCTGGCATTGTTTTCACAACGCCAGGGGATCGGCCGGCGTTATCTTGACTGCCGCTACCATTGGGAAACGCCATGAGTGAAGACCACCACACCGAAGATCATTCCGACATCCGCGAGGCCGTCGCAAAGCTGTGCGCGCAGTTTCCCGGCGAATACTGGCGCAAGCTCGATCGCGAGATGGCCTATCCGAAGACCTTCGTCGACGCGCTGACGGAGGCCGGCTATCTCTCGGTGCTGATCCCCGAGGAATATGGCGGCGCGGGGCTGAAGCTGTCCGCGGCCGCGGCGATCCTCGAGGAGATCCAGCGCGCGGGCTGCAACGGCGGCGGCTGCCATGCCCAGATGTACACGATGGGCACGGTGCTGCGGCACGGCAGCGACGAGCAGAAGGCGAAATATCTGCCGAAGGTCGCGAGCGGCGAATTGCGGCTGCAGGCTTTCGGCGTCACCGAGCCGACCAGCGGCACCGACACCACCTCGCTGAAGACCTTCGCGCGCAAGGACGGCAATGCCGGCTACATCGTCAACGGCCAGAAGATCTGGACCAGCCGCGCCGAGCATTCCGACCTGATGCTGCTGCTGGCGCGGACCACGCCGAAGGACGAGGTCAAGAAGCGCACCGACGGTCTGTCCGTGTTCATCGTCGACATGCGCGAGGCCAGGAACAAGGGCCTCGAGATTCGCCCGATCCGCACCATGATGAACCACGCCACCACCGAAGTGTTCTTCACCGACATGAAGGTGCCGGCGGAGAATCTGATCGGCGAGGAAGGCAAGGGTTTCCGCTACATCCTCTCCGGGATGAATGCCGAGCGCATCCTGATCGCGGCCGAGTGCATCGGCGACGCCAAATGGTTCATCGCCAAGGCGACGAACTACGCCAAGGAGCGCAGCGTGTTCGGCCGGCCGATCGGCCAGAACCAGGGCATCCAGTTCCCGATCGCCAAGGCCTACGCCGCGATGCGTGCGGCCGAGCTGATGGTGAAGGAGGCCACGCGCAAATACGAGGCCGGACTCGATTGCGGCGCGGAAGCCAACATGGCCAAGATGCTGGCGGCCGATGCGTCGTGGGAAGCGGCGAATGCCTGCGTCCAGACCCATGGCGGCTTCGGCTTCGCCGAGGAATACGACGTCGAGCGCAAATTCCGCGAGACGCGGCTCTATCAGGTCGCGCCGATCTCGACCAATCTCGTGCTCTCCTTCATCGCCGAGCACGTGCTCGGCATGCCGCGCTCATACTGAGGCAGCAATCATGGGAGCATTGGACGGGATCAGGGTGATTGCGGTGGAACAGGCGGTGGCGGCGCCGTTCTGCTCGTCGCGGTTGGCGGATGCCGGCGCGGAGGTCATCAAGATCGAGCGACCGGAGGGCGATTTCGCGCGCAGTTATGACGCGGCGGCCAAGGGCCAGAGCAGCTACTTTGTGTGGCTCAACCGCGGCAAGCAATCCGCGGTGGTCGATCTCGCCACCAAAGAAGGCTGCGCCGAGCTCGAGAGACTTATCGCGAGCGCGGACGTGCTGATCCAGAACCTCAAGCCCGGCTCGATGGACAAGCTCGGCTTTTCGCGCGAACGGCTGCTGAAGGATTACCCGAGGCTGATCTCCTGCACCATCACCGGCTATGGCGACGAAGGCCCCTACGCCCAGCGCAAGGCCTATGACCTCTTGATCCAGGCCGAGAGCGGGCTTGCCTCAATCACCGGCAACCCCGATGGCGCCTCGCGCGTCGGCATGTCCATCGTCGACGTCGCGACCGGCGCGACCGCGCATGCCGCGATTTTGGAGGCGCTGATCGGGCGCGGGCGCACCGGCAAGGGCGCCGACATCCGCATCTCCATGTTCGACGTGATGGCGGACTGGTGCACCGTGCCGCTGCTCAACTCCGAGGCCGGCAATCCGCCCAAGCGCATGGGCCTGCGCCATCCCTCGATCGCGCCCTATGGCGTGTTCACCTCAAAGGACGGCAAGGATATCCTGATCTCGATCCAGAGCGAGCGCGAGTGGAAGACGCTGTGCGCCAAGGTGCTGGATCAGCCCGACCTGCCGAACGATCCGCGCGTCGCCAACATGGTCGAACGCGTGCGCAACCGCGACTTCACCGACACGGCGGTGGCCGATGTCTTTCGCAAGATGACGCGCGACGAACTGCTGAAGCGGCTGTCGAATGCCGACATCGCCTTTGCCGAGGTCAACACCATGGCCGACCTCACCAACCATCCGCATCTGCGCCGCATCGAGGTCGACACGCCGAACGGCCCTGTCAGCTATCCCGCGCCGGCGCCGATCATCGTCGGCGAGACGCGCAGCTACGGCGCCGTGCCCGCGATCGGCGAAAAGCCGGCAAAAAATCATAACAAGAGCGAGGCATCATGACCGAAAAGCTCGACATCGATCACTTGCGGCAATGGATCGGCCGCAGCCAGGAGGCAACCGACACCGTCACCGCGCACCTCGTCATGGGTTTGCGCGCGACGCTGTTCCAGGAAGTCGGCGAGCCCAAGACGGGCGACGCCGCGCCGTTCACGGTGCATTGGTGTCTGGCGCAGCCGGTGTTTCCGATGTCAATGCTCGGGCCCGACGGCCACCCGACCCGCGGCGGTTTCCTGCCGCCGGTGCCGTTGCCGCGCCGGATGTGGGCCGGCGGCGAGATCGAGTTCCTGCAGCCGCTGCAGGTGGGCGATGAATCGACGCGGACCTCGCGTATCGCCGACGTGCAGGTGAAGACGGGCTCGACCGGCACACTGTGCTTCGTCTCGGTCGAGCACAGCATCTCCAGCCCACGCGGCGTCGCCATCCGCGAGCGCCAGGACATCGTCTATCGCGAGATGACCAGCAGCGCGCCCGCGACCGCAAAGGCACCGCCTCCGCCGCCCCAGGCGCAGCACCGCGAGACGCATGTGTCCGATCCCGTGCTGCTGTTCCGTTATTCCGCCCTCACCTTCAACGGCCACCGCATCCATTACGACCGCGATTACGTCACCAAGGTCGAGGGCTATCCGGGCCTGATCTTCCACGGACCGTTGCAGGCCGCGCTGATCATCGAGCTGGCGGCAAAACTGCGCGGGGGCAAGGCGCCCAGGAAGTTCACTTATCGCGGCCTGCAGCCGCTGTTCGAGGGAACGGAGTTCTCCATCAACGCCAATGAGACCGCTGATGGCATGGAGCTGTGGACCGCGAATGCGGAAGGGCAGCCGACGATGAAGGGCACGGCGGTGTGGTGAGGCGCCGCTCTCTCCTCGCCATTGCGAGCGCAGCGAAGCAATCCAGAATCCCTCTGCGGAGATATTCTGGATTGCTTCGTCGCAAGGACTCCTCGCAATCACGGGTGAGGCAGAAAGCATCGATAAACAACTGGGACGGAAACCATGGCCAAGAACGGCAAAAGCGGCACCAAGTCCGTCACCGTCAAGCAGGCGACCCTCGACCTGCTGCGCTCCTTCGGCATCGACAGGGTGTTCGGCAATCCCGGCTCGACCGAGCTGCCGTTCCTGAGCGACTGGCCAGACGACATCGACTACGTGCTGGCGCTGCAGGAAGCTTCCGCGGTCGGCATGGCCGATGGCTACGCGCAGGCGACGCGCAATGCCGGCTTCGTCAATCTGCATTCGGCGGCCGGCGTCGGCAACGCGCTCGGCAACATCTATACCGCGCATCGCAACCAGACGCCGCTGGTGATCACCGCCGGCCAGCAAGCGCGCTCGATCCTCCCCTTGCAGGCGTTTCTCTATGCCGAACGCGCCTCGGAGTTTCCGCGGCCCTATGTGAAGTACAGCGTCGAGCCGGCGCGGCCCGAGGACGTGCCCGCCGCGATCGCGCGCGCCTATTACACGGCGATGCAACCGCCATGCGGGCCGACCTTCGTGTCGATCCCGGTCGACGACTGGGCGCATGCCGCAGCGCCCATCGAGGCGCGCAAGGTCAGCCGCGAGATCGGACCCGAGCCTGACGCGATGAAGGCGCTCGTCGCAGCGCTCGGGTCGGCCAAGCACCCTGCTCTCGTCGTCGGCCCCGGCGTCGATCGCGCCGGCGCGGTCGATCTGATGGTGCGCGTGGCCGAGAAGGCCAGGGCCAGCGTCTGGGTCAGCCCGTTCTCGGCGCGGTGCTCGTTCCCCGAACGCCATCCGCAATTCGCGGGCTTCCTGCACGCCTCGCCCGCGCAACTCTCCGATGCGCTGCGCGAGCACGATCTCGTCGTTGTCGTCGGCGCGCCGGTGTTCACCTTCCATGTCGAGGGCCACGCCGCGATCTTCGACGGCGGCACGACCATCTTCCAGATCACGGACGATCCGGATGCGGCGGCGGTGACGCCATCAGGCACCAGCATCATCGCGACGATGAAGCCCGCGCTGAGCCTGCTGCTCGACCTGCTGCCGGAGAGCAAGCGCGCGGCGCCGAAGGGACGCACGCTGCCGCCAGCACCGCAGGCCGGCGATCCGCTGCCAGTGGAGTTCCTGCTGCATACGCTGTCGCAGGCCATGCCCGATGGCGCCTCACTGGTGGAGGAAGTGCCCTCGCACCGGCCGGCGATGCAGAAGTTCATGCCGATGCCCGGCCAGGACAGTTTTTACACCATGTCCAGCGGCGGCCTCGGCTATTCGCTGCCCGCCGCCGTCGGCATGGCGCTCGGCAAGCCAAACAGCCGCACCGTCTGCCTGATCGGCGACGGCTCGGCGATGTACTCGATCCAGGCGCTGTGGACCGCCGCGCAGCGCAAGCTGCCGCTGACCATCGTCGTCATCAACAATTCCGGCTACGGCGCGATGCGTTCGTTCAGCCAGGTGATGCAGGTGCGGAACGTGCCGGGGCTGGAGCTGCCGGGGATCGATTTCGTGCGGCTGGCCGAAGGCATGGGCTGCCACGCGGTGCGGGTGAGCAAGGCGGCGGAGCTCGGCGAGGCGCTGAAGCGCGGGATGGCGCATGAGGGCACGAGCCTGGTGGAAGTTGTGGTGGATTCGGCGGTGCCGGTGTTGTACGGGCAGAAGCATTGACGGTGCCGTAGCCCGGATGGAGCGCTGCGCAATCCGGGAATCGTGCCGCAAGCGCGTCGGCCCGGATTACGCTTCGCTCCATCCGGGCTACGAAGCCAGAAAGCCCCCATCTGCCGCCAGCACATGCCCGACGACGTATGACGACGCGTCGGACGACAGCCACACCACCGCCTCCGCCACCTCCTCCGGGCTCCCCATCCGCCGCAACGGCAGACCTGCACTCACTGTCGCGATATCGCCGACGCCAGCGCGCAGCATCATGTCGGTGACGACGCGGCCGGGTGCGATGGCGTTGATGCGGATGCCGCGCGGGGCGTTCTCCATTGCCGCCGAACGGGTCAGCGAGATCGCGGCGGCCTTCGAGGCCGAATAGAGCGAAAAGCCGGGATTGGGATTGCGCATGCCGCTGACGGAGGCGTTGACGACGATGCTGCCGCGCCCCTGCGCCAGCATCGCGGGCAGTTGATGACGCAGGCACAGGAACAGAGCGCGGACATTGGTGTCGAAGACGCTGTCGTAGATCTCCATGCCCTGCTCTTCCAGCGGCGCGCGACGCTCCTGGAAGCCGGCATTGTTGAAGGCGACGTCGAGCCGGCCGCAATGCTCGATCGCCGTGCCGACGAGGCGGGCCACGTCGTCCTCTCGCGTGATATCGGTCTGGATCGCGATCGCGTTCGCACCGAGCTCACGGCATGCCGCGGCGGTGGCGTCGATCTCGGCCTCGCGCCGGCCCGCAACGAGGATCGCCTCCGCGCCTTCGGCCGCCATCCGCAGGGCCGTGGCGCGGCCGATGCCGCTGCCGCCGCCCGTGACAAGGCAGACCTTGCCTCTCATCCGCATTCCGGACGACTCGGTCACGCTCATGGCTCACTCCAAAACGCTTGCGCGCTCCGTTGCGCGCATATAGTTGTATGATACAACTATGCTCAGGGAGTCAAGATGGCCGGGCTTTCGCTGATCGACGACATCCGCGCCGCCTCGCGCCTGATGGTGCGCGAGCTCGGTTTCATGGATGCGACGGTGGCGGCGTCGGACTATCCGCCCTCGGCCGTGCACACCATCCTGGAGATCGGAATCCGCGGGCCGATGACTTCAGGCGACCTCGGCGATTTCCTGCGGCTGGAGAAATCCAGCGTCAGTCGCCTGGTGCGCAAGCTGATCGATTGCGGCGAGCTCCGGGAGACGCCGGACGAGCTCGATGCACGCAGCAAGCGGCTGTCGCTGACGGCGAGGGGCCGGCACACCATGGAGGCGCTGCACGCCTTCGGCCGACAGCAGGTGAGCGGCGCGCTGGCGGTGCTGACGGAGGCCGAGCAGCGCACGGTGCGCGAGGGGATGATGCTCTATGCGCGGGCGCTGAGGGAGAGTCGGGTGGAGAATGAGTCCGCGGCGTGAGGTGCCGTAGCCCGGATGGAGCGAAGCGCAATCCGGGGTTCTTGCCACACGCGAGTCGGCCCCGGATTGCGCTTCGCTCCATCCGGGCTACGGACTCACCACTACTTCCCGAACTCTTCCCGCATCCTGGCCTGGATCTTGGCCATGCCGCCGATCCAGCGGTCGTAGTTCTCGGTCTTCTTGCGCATGTAGCCGAGCACCTGCGGGTGCGGCAGGATCAGGAACGTCTCCTGCTCGAGGCTGGCGAGCACGTCTTTCGCTACCTGCTCGGGCGTCAGGTCGCCATCGCCGGATTGCGGGCCTTTGGGGATCGAGCGCAGCATGTTGGTGTCGACGCCCTGCGGACAGAGGATCGAGACCTTGATGTTGTCCGCCCGGTGCGAGATCGCGAGATTTTCGGCAAAGCCCACCGCGGCGTGCTTGGTGGTGGAATAGGCCGGGCTGCCGACCTGCGAGAGCAGGCCCGCGGCGGAGATCGTGTTGAGGAAATAGCCGCCGCCGCGCGTCTTCATGCGGGGGATGAGATGCCGCGCGGCATAGACATGAGCCATGACGTGGATCGCCCAGCTCCGCTGCCACGGCTCATCCGAAGCGCCGCCGGCATTGACGGACATCGGATCGAAGCCGCCGCCGATGCCGGCGTTGGAGCAGAACAATGCGATCGGGCCGAACTGCCGCTCGGTCTCCTCGATGACGTGGGAAATGTCCCTTTCCTGCGCGACGTCGCATTTGAACGCTGCGCCGTCCACCGTGGCCGCGACCGCCCTTGCATTGTCGGCGTCCATGTCGGCGACCACGACCTTGGCCGCACCGGCGGCGTGGAAGGCCTCGCACATCGCCTTGCCGATGCCGTTGGCGCCGCCCGTGACGACCACGACCTTGCCGGTCACCTGCATGCGACGTCTCCTCTTCTTATTTGTCTTGTACCGCTTCGCGGATGGGATCAGCTCAACACGAGGTCGAGCACCGCGGTATAATGGCATGCCGCGCCGGCCAAGACAAAGGCGTGCCAGATCGCATTCTGGAAGCGCAGCCGGCGCCAGGCGTGGAAGATCACGCCAAAGCTGTAGAGCAGCCCGCCTGCAAGGATGAAGCCCAGCACCAGCGCGGGCAGCGCCTTGACCACGGCGTCGTACAGCATGATGCCGCTCCATCCCATCGCGAGATAGATGCCGACCGCGACGCGGTCGAACCGGCCGGGAAAGCGAAGCTTCAACACGATGCCCGATATCGCGACACACCAGACGCAGACGAGCAGCACCAGCGCAAACACGCTGTCCTTCAACTCCAGGATGAACGGCGTGTAAGTGGAGGCGATCAGAAGATAGATCGCGGAATGATCGAACCGCCGCAGCAGCCATTTGACCGGCGAAACCGGCCAGAGATTATAGGTCGCCGACAGCACCAGCATCGAGAGCAGGCCGGCGACATAGATCGAGACGCCGACGATGTTGGTGGCGTCGGCATAGACCACCGCAAGCACCACCAGGACCGTCGCGGCGATGATCCCCGACAATACACCGATGGCGTGGATGATGCCGTCGGCGATCAGTTCGGCGCGGTCGTAGTGCCAGCCGATCGCGTCGGCCGCGGCATGGACGGAATCAGAGGCAAGCTGCTTCAGTTGGAAGACGGTCATGACAATCCGTAAAGGCTAAAGACAATGCCCTCTCTTATGGGTCTTTCGGCACCGGCGCGTCGTTCAATCGGTTGATTTGCAGACAATGGCGGTGGAAGTATGAAGCTTGATTTTCCCAATGCAATTGCCACTTTTGTGAACAGTCTCACAGTTCCCGCCCGGGATTTCCAGCGTTCATATGGCATTCACCTTTCAGGATATGGTCGAGGAAGCACGCCTGTCGACCCGGGCGCTGATCGACTATGGCGAGCATTTCTTCAATCCCACGGTGCGGCTCGGCGTCACCGGCCTGTCGCGGGCCGGTAAAACCGTGTTCATCACCGCGCTGATCCATGGCCTCACCCGCGGCGGCCGGTTTCCGGTGTTCGAGGCCTATGCTTCGGGCCGGATCGCGCGGGCCAATCTGGCGCCGCAGCCCGACGATGCCGTGCCGCGCTTTGCCTATGAAAGCCATCTGCACGCACTGATCGAGGAACGGCTCTGGCCGAGCTCGACCGTCGACATCAGCGAGTTGCGCCTCGTGATCGACTATCAGCGCCCGAATGGCGCCGACCGCACCCTGACGCTCGACATCGTCGACTATCCCGGCGAATGGCTGCTCGACCTGCCGCTGCTGCAAAAGAGCTTTGAGCAATGGTCCACTGAGAGCCTGGCGCTGTCACGCGAGGCGCCGCGCGCGCACGTTGCCGCGGAGTGGCACGCGCATCTTGCAACGCTCAAGCCCGAGGCCCGCGAGGACGAACAGGCCACGCTCACGGCGGCAAAGCTGTTCACCGACTATCTGCGCGCCTGCCGCGACGAGCGCTTCGCGATGAGCCTGCTGCCGCCCGGCCGCTTCCTGATGCCCGGCAATCTCGCAGGCTCGCCGGCGCTGACCTTCGCGCCGCTCGACGTGCCGATCGACGGGCAGGCACCGGAAGGCTCGCTGTGGGCGATGATGGTGCGCCGCTACGAGGCTTACAAGGACGTCGTGGTGCGGCCGTTCTTCCGTGATCACTTCGCCCGGCTGGATCGCCAGATCGTGCTGGCCGATGCGCTCGCCGCGTTCAACGCGGGACCCGAGGCGCTGCACGATCTCGAAGCCGCGCTCGCCGGCATTCTCGACTGCTTCAACATCGGCCGCAGCACGATCCTCTCCAGCCTGTTCCGCCCGCGCATCGACCGCATCCTGTTCGCGGCGACCAAGGCCGATCATCTGCATCATTCGAGCCACGACCGGCTCGAGGCCGTGCTACGCCGTGCGGTCACCCGTGCTGTGACGCGCGCGGAAGATACCGGGGCGCAGATCGACGTCGTCGCGCTCGCCGCTGTGCGCGCCACGCGCGAAGCGCAGGTCGCGCATGGCCGCGACAAATTGCCGTCGATCCTCGGAACGCCGGCCGCTGGCGAAAGCGCGGGCGGCGAGTTCTTCGACGGCAACACCGAGGTCGCGACCTTTCCGGGCGATTTGCCTCTGGATCCCGAGGCGCTCTTCAACGGCACGGATACGTTCCGCGGTCTGTCGACTGAAACCGCCGGTAAGAGCGACTTCCGCTTCCTGCGCTTCCGTCCGCCCAGGCTCGAACGCGTGGGCGCGGACCAACCGACGCTGCCTCACATCCGCCTCGACCGGGCCCTGCAGTTCCTGATCGGAGACAAACTGTCATGAACGACCGATCCACGCCACGGCGGCCGGCGACGTTCCGGCTCGACGATCCCGGCGTCGTCGTCACCGAAGCCGACGAGGCGGCGCGACTCGGCCGCACCACGATCCAGATCACGCCGGAGCACGATCCTCAGGCGCTGCCGGTGCCGATCGAGGCCACGCTGCCGGCGCGGCGCGGTTTTCCCTGGGGCGCACTGTTCTGGTCCGGGCTCGCCGGACTGACGCTGCTCGGCACCGGGCTCGGCGTGGTCCATCTGATCGAGGATCTGTTCGCACGCAGCGAAACGCTCGGCTACGTCGGAATTGCCTTTGCCTTCGTTACTGCGCTGGCGCTTGCGGTCGTGATCGGGCGCGAGGCCGTCGGGCTCGCACGCCTTGCGACCATCGAGAAGCTGCATGCGCGCGCCACCGCAGTGCTTGCCAGCGACGACCGCAAGGAGAGCCGCGTCATCGTGCAGGATCTGCTCAAGCTCGCGCACCTGAACCCGCAGCTTGCGCGCGCCCGCGCCACGCTGGAGAGCCATACCGACGAGATCATCGACGGCGCCGACATGATCCGGCTCGCCGAACGCGAATTGATGTCGCCGCTGGATGCGGAGGCGCGGCGGCTGGTCTCGTCAGCCGCGCAGAAAGTCTCGATCGTCACGGCCGTGAGCCCGCGCGCGGCGATCGACGTGATGTTCGTGTTCGTCGCCGCGCTGCGGCTGATCCGCCAGCTCGCTTATCTCTATGGCGGCCGGCCCGGCGCGCTCGGCATGATCCGCCTGCTCCGCCACGTCATTGCCCATCTCGCCATCACCGGCGGCATGGCCGCGAGCGACAGCCTGGTGCAGCAGATGCTCGGCCACGGCATCGCGGCGAAGCTGTCGCAGCGGCTTGGTGAGGGAATCCTCAATGGGTTATTGACGGCACGGCTGGGATTGGCAGCGATCGACGTCACAAGGCCACTGCCCTTCGCGGCGCTGCCGCCGCCGAAGCTGTCGGATCTGGCGACGGATCTGTTGCGGAAGAAGGAGGATGAGGCGTAGCGCTATCCGCGGCCTCGGTGCCGTAGGGTGGGCAAAGGCGCAAAGCGCCATGCCCACCATCTTTCCAATACTCGACAAAAGACGTGGGCACGCTTCGCTTTGCCCACCCTACGATACTGTGGTCGAGAGTAGAGCTATGCGAGCTCTCGTTTCTCGAACTCCCCCGCCAGCACCTTCCACCAGAACAACGGCGAGTCCTTTGGCGGCGACAGCTCCGGGGTCCAGCCGCTCAGTTTTTCGATCGCATAGGTGTCGATCACGAGACCGCGCCAGCGGCGCTCGACCTGGCCAAGATGCTCGCGTTTGGCGGGGATCGCATCCCAGACCGGAGCACGATCGTCCGGCTCTCGGCCGATATAAATGCCGGCGTGGCCCCTGATCCTGTCCATGCCGGGATCGGCAAACTCCTGGAAGCGGCCGCGCTCGTTGATCTCGATCACGGGAACGCGGCCCCGAAACAGCCAGCGCATCATGGCGTAAGTGCGATAGTCCGTAGTGGCGATCCAGGTCGCGCCGGTCTCGTCGAGCGCGGCTTGCGCACGTGCCGCGACCTGCTCGTAGCCGGCTTCGGCGCCGATCGGATCGATCTTGCCGAGAAGATTCCAGGGCGCGGCGACGTAATAGAGGAACACGATAACGACGAAAGCGATACCTGAGACGACGGCCGTGTTGAGCCAGAACAGGCTCGACCGGATCAACCGCGCCGACCGCTTTTCACGCGACAGCATCACGAGGTTCACCGCCGCGGCGGCGAAGCCGACCGGCCACATGAACATCGGCCAGGTGTCGCCGACCCTCAACGTCGTCGATTTCGCGAGGAAATAAAGGAACGGCACCAGCACCGCGGTGGACAACAGGATCGCGACCGGCTCGCGTGCGCGATAGCCGCGCCATGCTGTCGTGACCAGCCCGGTCAACACCACCGGCAACATCACGAAACCGACCAGTCCGAATTGCAGGCCGATGTAATCGCCGATCGTCCGTAGCGAAATGCCGTAATTGGCGGTGGCGCGCACGCCCTGGAAACGGAACGAGGCCCAATCGTGCTGCGCGTTCCAGATCAGCACCGGCGAAAACACCGCGATGGCGACCAGCACGGCCACGTAAGGATAAGGGCTGCGCAGCCAGCGCCAGCGCCAATCCGGCACCAGCAGGAACGCAGCGACCGCCGGCGCGAACATGATCGCGGTGAATTTCGACAGCATCGACAGGCCGGCGAACAATCCGGCCGCCAGCCACCAGCGGCCGTCGCCACTCTGCGCCAGCCGCACCAGCGACCACATCATCGCCATCGCAAACGGGATCATGGCGACGTCGGGCGCGACCTTGGCCATCAGCAGGCCGTAATAAAGCGCGGCCTCCGGCATCAGCACCGCGAACATGACCGCGCGCGCATCATTGGTGAGGCGGCGGACGATGTCGGCGAGCAACAGTTGCGTCACCAGCATCGCGACGATGCCTCCAAAGCGCACACCGAGCGTGGTGTCGCCGAAGATCGCGGTGCCCACTCGGATGAACCATGCGATCATCGGAGGATGATCGAGGAAGCCGAGCGCTGTCTCTTTCGACCAGGTCCAGTAGTAGGCCTCGTCGGTGCGCAGCTCGATCGCTGAGGCGTAGACGATGCGGAGCAGCGTCATCGCCGCGATCACGAGCGCAGCCATGACGAGGAGACGGCGCGCGGCGCCGCCGGGGGCGTGGTGATGTCGGAAGCTGTCGTCACGGCCGCGCTTTTCGCCAACCTGGGAGGGGAGTCAATGCGGGCAGCCGCGCATACCGCTGTCGCGCATGTGATCGGGCCCGCGCTCACCCACCCGGAATGAAACACCGGGCTGGCTGTTCTCCTTCATGAACTGATACAACCGAATCATGGCCACCACCGCCCTCGCACAATTGTCCGAACTCCTCCGTGCGACCAGCGCCCGCCAGGTGCGGCTGGTCTGCGGGATCATCCTGTTCGCTTACGTGGTCAGCCATTTCCTCAACCATGCGCTCGGCAATATCTCGGTCGACGCCATGGAGGTCGGGGTCATCTACCATACCCTGTTCTGGCAGTTCCTCCCCGTAGCACTCGTGTTCTACACCGCCGCGCTCATCCATATGGGCCTGGGCATCTACGCGCTGTATCAGCGCCGCCAGTTCCGCTGGCGGACGATCGAGCCGCTCCAGCTCGTGCTGGGGCTGAGCATACCCGCCCTCGTCATGGCGCATGTGATCGGGGTGCGGCTCGGTCAGACGCTGTACGGACACGAGAAGCTGTATCCGCAGGAACTCTATCTGTTCTTCGTCGCGGCGCCTGGCCGGCTCTGGCTGATGACGACCCTGCTCATCATCGCCTGGATCCATGGCTGCATCGGCGTCTATTTCTGGCTCCGTCTCAAGCCGTTCTTCGTGCGCGCCGCGCCTTATCTGCTCTCGGCCGCCGTACTGATCCCGACATTGGCACTGCTCGGCATCTACCAGGGCGGCCGCAGCGTCGCGATCGAGGCCGACGATGGGGAGTGGCGCACGCACAACCTGGCGCGCCGCCAGGTCGGCACAGTCGCCGAGGCCGACACGCTCGACCGCATCGCCGGCGGCCTCACCATCGGTTATCTCGGCCTGCTCGCCCTGGCGTTCGCGGCGCGCGGCGTGCGCGCCTTGCGCGAACGCCGCGCCGGCATGATCGCGCTGTCCTACGGCAACGGCAAGACGGTGCGCGTGCCCAAGGGCCTCTCCGTGCTGGAAGCAAGCCTGCGCCACAATCTGCCGCATGCCAGCGTCTGCGGCGGCCGCGCCCGCTGCTCGACCTGCCGCATCCGCGTGATCGGCGACCATGCCGCCCTGCCCGAGCCAACGCAGCGCGAGGCTTTCGTGCTCGCCCGTGTCGGCACCGCCGATCCCTCGATCCGGCTCGCCTGCCAGTTGCGGCCGGAGACCGACCTCTCCTTCTTCCAGCTCTTCATGCCGCAGGCAGTGTCGGCCGACGCGCATGCCTCGGCGCCGACCCGAATCGGCCAGGAGCGCTATCTCGTCAGCCTGTTCGTGGACATGCGCGGCTCGACCCAGCTCGCCGAGAAACGACTGCCGTTCGACACCGTCTTCATCGTCAACCGCTTCCTCGGCGCGGTGTCGCAGGCCGTCATCGAGCACGGCGGCCAGCCGAACCAGTTCGTCGGCGACGGCATGTTGGCGCTGTTCGGGCTGTCGGCCGATCCGCAAGACGCCTGCCGGCAAGCGCTGAAGGCGGCCAGCAGCATCGCCGCGAACATCGACGAGCTGAACCGGCTCCTCAGTCATGATCTGCGCCAGCCGATCCGTTTCGGCATCGGCATTCACGGCGGCGAGGTCATCGTCGGCGACATCGGCTATCGCGATCACATCGTCTTCACCGCGCTCGGCGATGCCGTCAACGTCGCCGCCCGCCTCCAGGACATGACCAAGACGCTGGCCTGTGAAGCCATCGTCTCGGAGGAAGTCCGCCGCACCGCCGGCCTTGCCGACGATTCGCTGCCGCAGCAGGACGTCGCGATCCGCGGCCGCGACGAACCGATGGCCGTGCGCGTGGTTGCGGATGCGAGGGAGTTGTCGGGGCTGGTCGATCGCGGGGCGCACGCTGCCGCGTAACACCGGCTTGTTGCAACGCAACGGCATGGGGCTGCTGCGAAAGCACGAATTGACTTCATCCCGATCGTTGCGGCAGATGAGCGCAGGGTTGCGGTGATGACCGCGATCCAACGAAAAGCTCCGGGAGGAGACCAGAATGTTCGATCGACGCGACCTGCTCAAAGGAGCGGGCTTGGCCGCCGTTGCGGCCACACTGAATTCCACCAAAGCGCTGGCCCTCGACACCGTCACGCTTCCGTTTGCCAATGGCGAGCGGCCGCTGGTGAAATATCCGCAGAAGCGGCCGATGATCGGCCTGACCAGCCGTCCACCGCAGCTCGAGACGCCGTTCGCTGTGTTCGACGACGGCCCGATCACGCCGAACAACGCGTTCTTCGTGCGCTACCATCTCTCGGACATCCCCTACAATCTCGACCCCGACAAGTTCATGCTCGAGGTCAAGGGCAAGGTCGACAAGCCGTTGAAGCTGTCGCTGAAGGACATCAAGAAGATGAAGGCGACGGAGATCGTCGCCGTCAACCAGTGCTCCGGCAACAGCCGCGGCCTCGTCGAGCCGCGCGTCGCCGGCGGCCAGCTCGCCAACGGCGCCATGGGCAATGCACGCTGGCGCGGCGTGCCGCTGAAAGCGGTGCTGGAGATGGCGGGCGTGCAGAGCGGCGCCAAACAGGTCACCTTCAACGGCATGGACGGCCCGGTCAGCGACAAGACGCCTGATTTCGTCAAGGCGCTCGATCTCGAGCACGCCACCGACGGCGAGGTCATGCTGGCCTATGGCATGAACGGCGAGGATTTGCCGTTCCTCAACGGCTTCCCTCTGCGCCTGATCGTACCCGGCTATTACGGCACCTACTGGGTCAAGCACCTCAACGAGATCACCGTCATAGACAACGTCTTCGACGGTTTCTGGATGAAATCAGCCTATCGCATTCCGGATACGCCGAACAATGCGATCGAGCCCGGCACGGCGCCAAAGGCAACCATCCCGATCAACCGCTTCACCATCCGCTCCTTCATCACCAGCGTTCCCGACGGCGCGAAGCTGAAGGCGGGACGAACAACGCTACGCGGCATCGCCTTCGACGGCGGCAAGGGCATCAAGGACGTCGCGGTCTCCACCGACGGCGGCAAGACCTGGACCAGCGCCAGGCTCGGCAAGGACCTCGGCAAATACTCGTTCCGCGAATGGAAGCTGCCGGTGAAGCTCGCGGCAGGCAGCCACGAGCTCAAGGTCCGCGCCACTGGCAATGGCGGCGAGACGCAGCCGGATACGCCTCGCTGGAATCCCGCGGGTTATCTGCGCAACGTCGTCGAAACCACGCGCGTCACCGTGGCCTGAGGAGAATGATCATGCAGCGCACCGTTCTCCTCGCCATCGCAGTTGCGGCCGGCATCAGTGCCGTGACCGCGGCGCCCGTCAACTACCAGCTCCCCAACGAGGTCGCAGCCTTCAAGCCCGGCCCCAATCTCGAAGTCGTGCAGGGCAATTGCACGGCGTGCCACTCGGCCGACTACATCGCCACGCAGCCGCCGATGAAAGACAAGAAGGGATTCTGGCAAGCCGAGGTGACCAAGATGATCAAGGTCTATGGCGCGCCGATCGACGATGCCGATGTCGGCAAGATCGTCGATTATCTGGCCGCGACGTATTGACGGCTGGCTTGCGGCGCGCGGGCCGATTGACCGCGAAACGGGCAAAATAGGCAAAAACGCCGCGAAGTTGAGCGGAATTCGGCGAAAGGCCAATGTGGTTTGATCTATGAAGGCCGCAACATTCCGCGTATCTTATTAGGACCGAACCGGCCGGTTGGCGGGGACTGGCGGTTCGAGATCTCGGAGGAAGACCCGCGGAGAAGTCGTGATGGCTAAAGGTACGGTCAAGTGGTTCAACCCGACGAAGGGTTATGGGTTTATCCAGCCTGCGTCGGGTGGCAAGGATGTGTTCGTGCATATCTCGGCAGTGCAGAAAGCCGGCCTGTCCTCGCTCAACGAAGGACAGACGGTGGAATACGAAGAGATCGCAAACCGGGGCAAGACCTCCGCAGAGAACCTCAAGGTATAAGCCCGACAGCCTATGCTGCCTCCCGCATTGAACCGGGAGCGGGCCAAGAAAATTTCAGAAGACGGCAAGTGCATTCGACGACGGGCGTTGCGACTGCACGAGGATAGCTATTTTGCCTTTGAAGACCGCTCGTTCAACGCCGCAGCAATGACAATCGCGACAGCATTTCGTTACTCCACCGGCAACGGTGCGTCGCGCTTGATCTCTTCCATCACCGCATAGGTCCGCGTCTCGCGCACCCCCGGCATCGACAGCAGGGTCTCGCCGAGAAAGCGTCGATAGGCGGTCATGTCCGCAAGCCGTGCCTTCACAAGATAGTCGAAGCCGCCTGCAACCATGTGACACTCCAGCACCTCGGGCGCGAGTTTCACCGCACGCGCGAACCGGTCGAAATTGTCGGGCGTGGTCTTGTCGAGCAGCACCTCGACGAACACGAGTAAACCGAGGCCAAGCCGGTGCGGATTTAGCCTCGCCCCATAACCCTCGACGAAGCCCTCACGCTGCAGGCGCTTCAGCCGCTCGCCGATCGACGTCGGCGACAGCCCGATGCGCTCGGCAAGCTCGACATTGGCGATTCGCCCGTCCTGCTGCAGAATCGCGAGGATCTTGCGGTCGATTCGATCGAGTTCCATATTTTATCCGGCGATTAGACTCATGAGGTTAAGTTCCTAAGGCAATATGGCTAACTTGTCTATCGAACTACGGTCACACCGGCTTTATCCTGAGTTCAGGTCACAGGACACGCCCCATGCCGAACATCCCGCCTCCCTTCACGGCCCCCTACGCACCCGATGATTCCGAGATCGCCGCGCGCCTCTTGCCGGCGTCGCATCTCAGCCCGCCGCAAGAGGCGCGGATCGACCGCACCGCGATGCGGCTGATCGAGGCGATCCGCGAGCGCGAGGACCGGTTCGGCGGCGTCGAGGACATGCTGCGGGAGTTCGCGCTCTCGACCAAGGAGGGCCTCGCCCTGATGGTGCTGGCGGAGGCGCTGCTGCGCGTGCCCGACGCGCGCACCGCCGACCGGTTCATCGAGGACAAGCTCGGCGAGGGCGATTTCATCCACCACGAGACCAGGTCCACCGCCTTCCTGGTCAACGCCTCGGCTTGGGCGCTCGGCCTGTCGGCACGGGTGATCCAGCCCGGCGAGACGCCGGACGGCACCATCGGCCGGCTGGTGAAGCGGCTGGGCGCACCGGCGGTGCGCACCGCCACGCGCCAGGCGATGCGGCTGATGGGCAATCATTTCGTGCTGGGCGAGACCATCGCGCAGGCGCTGGAGCGGGGCCGACCGCGCCCCGGCCAGAAGCCGCGCTACTCCTTCGACATGCTCGGCGAAGGCGCGCGCACGGCGGCCGACGCGACGCGCTATTTCGACGCTTATGCCAGCGCGATCGAAACCATCGGAAAGGCGGCGGGCAGCCAGCCCCTGCCCGAGCGGCCCGGCATCTCCGTCAAGCTCTCGGCGCTGCATCCGCGCTTCGAGGCGGTCAGCCACGCCCGCGTGATGCGCGAGCTGGTGCCGCAACTGCTGGACCTCGCGCAGCGCGCCAAGGCGCATGACCTCAACTTCACCGTCGACGCCGAGGAAGCCGACCGGCTGGAGCTGTCGCTCGACGTGATCGCGGCGACGCTCGCCGATTCTTCGCTTGCCGGCTGGGACGGATTTGGGCTGGCGATCCAGGCCTATCAGAAGCGCGCCAGCGCCGTGATCGACCATGTCGATGCGCTCGCCCGCGTCCACGATCGCAAGCTCATGGTGCGGCTGGTCAAGGGCGCCTATTGGGACACCGAGATCAAACGCGCGCAGGAGCGCGGGCTGGACGGCTATCCCGTGTTCACGCGCAAGGCGATGACGGATCTGAACTACGTCGCCTGCGCAGCAAAACTGCTCGCCCTGCGGCCGCGCATCTTCCCGCAATTCGCCACCCACAACGCGCTGACGGTCGCGACCGTGCTGGAACTCGCCGGGGACATTGGCTGCTTCGAATTCCAGCGCCTGCACGGCATGGGCGAAGCGCTCTACGAGCAGCTTGTCAAGGATCACCCTGACATTGCCTGCCGTACCTATGCGCCGGTCGGCAGCCATCGCGATTTGCTCGCCTATCTGGTGCGGCGGCTCTTGGAGAACGGCGCCAACTCGTCCTTCGTGGCGCAGGCGGCCGATGATCGTGTGCCTGTACCGGCGCTGTTGCAGCGTCCCGCGGATGCCATCGTCCGGCCGCAAGCGGCGGCGCATCCGAAGATTCCGCTGCCGTCCGATCTGTTTGCGCCGGAGCGAGCCAATTCGCGCGGTGTCGAATTCGGCGCGCGTGCCGCGCTCGACCAGTTGCTGACGGACGTCAAGGCGGAGACGGCCGACCTCAAGCCGATCGCGGACGTAACGCCGGATCAGGCCAGCGCAGCGGTGGCTGCTGCGCGCGCGGGCTTTGCCGCCTGGAGCCGGACGCCGGCGGGCACGCGCGCGGCCGCGCTGGAGCAGGCTGCGCGTTTCCTGGAGAGCCGCGGCGCGCATTTCATCGCGCTGCTGCAAGCCGAAGGCGGGAAGACGCTCGACGACGCGCTCTCCGAGCTGCGCGAGGCCGTCGATTTCTGCCGCTACTATGCCGCGCAGGGCCGCAAGCTGTTCGGCAGCGAGACGGCGATGCCGGGGCCGACCGGCGAAAGCAATGCGCTCGCCTTGCGCGGCCGCGGCGTCTTCGTGGCGATCTCGCCGTGGAATTTCCCGCTGGCGATCTTCCTCGGCCAGGTCACAGCCGCGCTGATGGCCGGCAACAGCGTCGTGGCAAAGCCCGCCGAGCAGACCCCGCACATCGCGCGCGAGGCCGTCGCCCTGCTGCACGAGGCCGGCATCCCCACGAGCGCGCTGCATCTCATCACCGGCGACGGAAGCATCGGCGCGGTGCTGACCGCACACCGGAATATCGCCGGTGTTGTCTTCACCGGCTCGACCGAGGTGGCGCGCACCATCAACCGGACGCTCGCCGCCAAGGACGGGCCGATCGTGCCGCTGATCGCGGAGACCGGCGGCATCAACGCCATGATCGCGGATGCCACCGCTCTGCCCGAGCAGGTCGCCGACGATGTCGTGACGTCCGCGTTCCGTTCCGCTGGTCAGCGCTGCTCGGCGCTGCGGCTGCTTTTCGTGCAGGAAGACGTCGCCGACCGCATGATCGAGATGATCGCCGGCGCTGCGCGCGAACTGAAAATCGGCGATCCCTCCGATGTCGCAACCCATGTCGGCCCTGTCATCGACATGGAGGCCAAGCAGCGGCTCGATACGCATATCGCGCGAATGACGGCCGAGGCGAAGCTGCACTTTGCCGGCACCGCGCCGGAAGGCTGCTTCGTCGCGCCGCACATCTTCGAACTCAAGGACGCCGGCCAGCTGACCGAGGAAGTCTTTGGCCCGATCCTGCATGTCGTGCGCTACCGCGCCGAAAACCTCGAGCGCGTCCTGACCGCGATCGAGCGCACCGGCTACGGGCTCACGCTCGGCATCCACTCCCGCATCGACGACACGGTCGAGGCGATCATCGACCGGGTCCAGGTCGGCAACATCTATGTCAACCGCAACATGATCGGCGCCGTGGTCGGCGTGCAGCCATTCGGCGGCAACGGCCTGTCGGGAACCGGTCCCAAGGCCGGCGGACCACACTATCTGTCGCGCTTCGCGACGGAACAGACCGTGACGATCAACACCGCCGCCGCAGGCGGCAACGCGGCCCTGCTTGCGGGGGAGGCGTGAAGCCCTGCGCCTGACGCCGTTGCATCCCGGCAAAACATCGGTCTAATGCTCCCATGATCTGGCCCGCGCCAATTCCAGCGCGCGGGAAACAACAAGAGCGAGGGAGCGACGCCGCGATGGAAAAGGGCATTTTTGCAGGCCTGAAGGTTCTGGACTGCGCGAGCTTCATCGCAGCGCCCGCGGCCGCGACCGTGCTGTCGGATTTCGGCGCCGACGTCGTCAAGATCGAGCCGCCCGGCGCCGGCGATCCCTACCGCAATCTGCCCAACATTCCGGGCTATCCGAGCAGCGAGCATAATTTCGCCTGGCTGCTCGAGGCCCGCAACAAGAAGAGCATCGCGCTCGACCTCGCGAAGCCCGAGGCGCAGGCCGTGCTCTACAAGCTGGTGGAAGAGGCCGACGTCTTCATTACCAACATGCCGCCGCCGGTGCGCGCCAAGCTCGGCATCACCTATGACCACCTCGCCCATCTCAACGACCGGCTGATCTACGCCTCCTTCACCGGCTATGGCGAAAAGGGCGAGGAGGCCAACAAGCCCGGCTTCGACAGCAACGCCTATTGGGCGCGCTCCGGCCTGATGGACCTCGTCCGCGCCGACACCGACACCACGCCGGCCCGCTCGGTTGCCGGTATGGGTGACCATCCCTGCGCCATGGCGTTCTACGGGGCCATCGTCACCGCGCTCTATCAGCGCGAGAAGACCGGCAAGGGCTCGCATGTCGCTTCCAATCTGATGGCGAACGGGGTGTGGGCCGCGAGCGTGCTGGCGCAGGCAAAGCTATGCGGCGCCAAGTTCGCCGAGCGACGACCGCGCGAGCGCGCGCTCAACGCGGTCGCCAACCACTATCAATGCAAGGATGGCCGCTGGCTGATCCTGTCGCTGCTCAGCGAGGAGAAGCAGTTTCCCACGCTGGCCAGGTGCCTTGGCCGCGAGGACCTCATCACCGATCCGCGTTTCGCCACCAAGGCCGATCGTCACGCCCGCTCGGTCGAGCTGATCAAGATCTTCGACGAGACCTTTGCGACCAGGGATCTCGCCGAATGGCGCAAGCTCCTCGACGGCAACGGCCTCGTGTTCGGCATCGTCGGCATTTTGGACGACATCCCGAACGACAAGCAGATGCTCGACAACGAGGTGCTGGTGCCGTTCGAGAACGACACCATGCTCACCATCTCCAGCCCGATCTGGATCGACGGCACCAGGAAGGTCCAGCCGCGCAAGCCGCCCGGCGTCGGCGAGCACAGTGACGAGATTTTGCGCGGGGCGGGATACGACGAAGCCGCGATCAAGCAGCTGCGGGGTTCGGGGGCGGTAGGGTAGGAGCACACCGTCCTAACCTCGTCATTGCGAGCGCAGCGAAGCAATCCAGAATCCCTCCGCGGATGCATTGCTGGATTGCTTCGCTGCGCTCGCAATGACGATGCCGAACGATCTCGCTATAACTCACGCCTGCTTCCCGCCTCGTGAGGTCCCATGCCCAGCTACCGCCTGCATTACTTTCCCGAATCCGGCAACAGCTACAAGCTGGCGCTGATGCTGACGCTTTGCGGCGAGACGTTCGAGCCGGTGTGGACCGATTTCGGCGGCGGCGTCACGCGCACGGCGGAGTGGCGCAAGGCCGTCAACGAAATGGGCGAAATTCCCGTGCTCGAGATCGACGGCCTGAAGATGACGCAGACCGCGCCGCTTCTGCTGCAGCTCGCCGAGCAGTACGGGCAGTTCGGCGCCGAGACGGCGGAGGAAAAATTCGAGCTGCTGCGCTGGCTGTTCTGGGACAACCACAAGCTCACCGGCTACATGGCGACGTACCGCTTCATGCGGGCCTTCACCGAGAAAAACGATCCGCAGGTACTGAAGCATTTCCGCCGGCGGCTCGAGGACTTCCTCGGCATCCTCGACGGGCACCTGCAGCACAATGCCTTCGCGATCGGCGCGCGGCCGACGGTCGCCGACATCTCGATGATGGCCTATCTGCACTATCCGAGCGACGAGCACGGTTTTGATTTCGCGGCGAGCCATCCCGCCGTCCACGCCTGGCTCGGCCGCATGGCCGCACTCCCCGGCTGGAAGCCGGCCTATGATCTGCTGCCCGGCAAGCGGATGACGAACTACGCGACGTGATGGTGCTCGCGCCAAACTCTCGATGCCGTCATGGCCGGGCTTGTCCCGGCCATCCACGGTCTGAAACGCTGATACGAGAACGTGGATGTTCGGGACAAGCCCGGGCATGACGAGACAGTACGGTTTACCTCAGCGCCAGCCAGCCGAGCGTGAACAGGATCCCGCCGACGATCACGACCGCCACGATGGCCGAGATGCTGACGCGAGCGCTGCCAGCGACCTGCTTGGCTTCCTCATTTCGCGCAATCTCGAGATTGCGCTCCTTGTTGGCGCCGCTGGTATCCGTCATGGGTCATCCAAATCGGTGTTTTGCTAACGCGTCTTGATGAAGCACATGCCGATGCGGCTTGAGGCCGCGGCAGCCTGACACGCGAGACCTTTAGCACAGCTCCATGACGTAAAACTCCTGTCGCCCCTTTCCGATCCCGCATCTGGCAAAGAACAATGCGCACCCCAGCCGTCCTGATATTCGGTGCCGGCGAGTTCCCGGCTGCCGCGCGTTTGCGGCCGGCTGGCAAATCCGCGTGAGAAATCAGGGCGTTTGCCCGCGGCGAAGGCTGTCAGGATGTCGCGGCGACGGACTTGGTCGCCGACAAAATGCGGCGAGGCCGGCACGATGGTGGAATTGGACGGCTTGTCCGCCAGCCAGTCCACGCCCGGAAAATGGAAGCCGCCGATGCCGCGGGTCTGATGGCAGCCGGCGCAGGTGACGTCGTTGAGTCGGCGCTGGAAGCCCGCGACGGAGCGGATGTTCTGCATGTCCCCGCGCGCCGCGGCCTGCTTCAGCGCGCCGACCACGTCGCTGTCCGTGAAGACGGGATTTTCGTTGCCCTCCCCTGCATCATGCCGAACTCCGGCTGCAGTGCGGAGGCATCGAGGCCGGCGGGCGTCGGCACCACCGCAGCCCGGGCCAGGAATCTTTCCGGGATCAGCACCGTGCCGCGATCGAATTCGCGGTAGTGATCGGGCGCGAGCAGCCAGTCTTTGAAGTCGCGCCGGAGGTCATTGTCGGCAAGAATCCGGTCGCGGTCGATCTGGTTTTCCAGCGTCGATTCCTCGAACGTCTTCGTGGCGGCGTTGTACTTGAAGACCTTCAGGAGATAGTCCGACCGGAAATCATGCAGCGCCGATTTCGGCGCGATCGAGATCTGGATGTTGGTCTCGATGCGGTCGAGCAGGGCATCGTCGGGATGCGAGCTGCTGCCGATCAGCCCCTGCCAGTCGCCATTGTCCAGCCAGCGCCGCGCGACCTCGGTGCAACTCACGGGCTTGCCGTTCGAAGCGATCTGGCGGGCATCGCGCGCCTTCATCACCAGATTGAACGTCATCGGCAGGCGCGTTGCGGTCTTGCCTCCATCGGGCCCGGTCTCGAAACGCGCCAGCCGGTAGATCAGCCGGATCTCGCCGCAGGATTCTTCCGACACATAGGCGCGGTCCATACGGTTGACGATGCCGGCGAGCACGAAGCGCGTGTCGGCGGATTTCAGGTTGGCACGATCGAACAGCTGCACGTCAAAGCCTTCGCCGATGCCGATGGTCTCGGTCGGATAGGCCGCCTTCTGATGCGCGATGTAACGGTCGAACTCGGCGTCGAGCGCGGGTGGGATGTCCTTCAGCTGCTGTAACGAGGAGAACAGCAGGTCGGTCGTCAGCGGAAAGTTTGCGTTACGCTCCGGCCAAAGTAGCCGCGAAATCGTCAGTGTGTCGTTCTGGTCGAGCTTTCGCAGAATGTCGGGATCGGTGATCGCGGTACCGCGCATCAGCTGTGCGTTCTCCGCGGCCGATAGCGACATGGCGCCGCCGAGCAACACGACGACAGCAAGGAGAATTCGCAAAGCGCGGCTCATGCCTGAGGTAACACCGCGCAAGCCGGCCTATTCAAGCAAAAAGGCGCTTCACATGGTGGTGAAGCGCCTCTTCGAAAGTCGAATATCGGAGGTTCAGCGCGAGACGATCAGGCCCTTGCTGGTGACGACCACCCAGCGGCCGTCCTGGCGGCGGATCGCATCGACGCGGCCGACGCCTGGGATCGGATCGCCGGGATAGACCTCGTAGAGGCCGTCGCGGCCCTCAATCAGCGCGCCGCCATTGGCCGCATTGCGCAACCGCCAGCCTTCGACCGTCGGCAGACGGCCGACCTCGGCCTTGGGCGCGGCAGGCGCCGGTGCAGCGGCGGCGGTCGCAAGCTGGGTCGGCGCGATGGAGCCGGTCGTTTCCCTGGGCACTGATGCGGCGGCCTGCGCGGAAGCCGCGGCCGGCGGCGCGGCACGCAGCTTGTCGACGGTCTCGGACAGCTTTGCGATTTTGGCCATCGGCTCGGCCTGAGCCTTCTCGAGCTTGTCGAGGCGGTCGTTGGTCCGGTTGAACTGACCGAGGCCGGTCTTGGAGGTGTGCTCGACATTCGCCTTGAGCGCGACCACGTCGGCATCAATCCGCGCGACCGAAGATTCCAGTGCGCTGGTGTCGGCAACCTGTGCCGGCGCGGGGGCTGCGAAGTGCATCATGCCGGCGGTCGCGAGCGCGCCGCTGATCGCGCCGACGCTGGCCGCAATGGCCACCACCGCAGCCATCGCCGACAGGCGGCGCTTGCCGCCGGTCTCGCGCGGCGCGTCCGCCTTCACATGCGGGGCAAACTCCTCGCGATCCCAGGAACGCTCGGACGAGGCCATGACGATGAGCTTGCCGAGCTTCGGTTCGGGCTTGGTCTCAGCCTTTGCCTCAACCTTGGCGTCAACCTTGGCCTCGAGCTTTGGTGGCTCGACCTTGACGGGATCCGGCTTGGGCGGCGCCTCATGGTCGGGGGCGATCGAGGAGCCTCGACCCCGGCAGCTTCGAAAGCCTGCGGCGCGCTCGCAGCTTCGTCGGCGCTCGTCTGCTCACCGGTCTCTAGGGAAGCCTGCTCAGCCATTGGTTCGCTCACAGCTCAAATACTCCACTCTGGATTGACCTTTTGGTAACTTTCATTGCTTGCGAAATCCTTACCTCGGGACCCGCTTACCGAAATTTTAGGAAATCTTCCGGGGCCGAATTAGGCCGGGAACGTGGAACCGGTGTGGCGGGCGTGAAACAGTTTGTAACCGGGGCAAGATGAACGGCCGCGCAACGGGACGAGGCGCAGCTTCTCTCCTCCGTCACATCACGACGGGCGCATCCGGAAGCTCGTTCACATGCGACCCCTGCGGCGGGAAATGCCGCGCCAGCTCGCGCGATACCGCTGCGATGCCGCCGATCACGCCGCGCTCGAACTGGCCGGAGACGAACTCGGCTTCCATCGCGCGGCAGATGCTCTCCCAACCCTCGCCGCCGACCTTTGCGTGAATGCCGCGGTCGGCCACGATCTCGACGTCGCGGTCGGCGAGCAGGAGATAGATGAGGACGCCGTTGTTGTGCGCGGTGTCCCAGATGCGCAAATGCGAGAACACGTCGAGCGCACGCGCGCGGGCCGGCTGATTGCGGAACAGTGGCGCGCCATCCAGCGCGCCTTCGACGACGAAGCGGACCTGGCCGGAGTGGGTGGCCTCGCCCTGCCTGATCGCCTGCTCGATACGGGCGAGCACGGCCTGCGAAAAGATCTGCTTCGCTCGCCAATGATGCTGCACCAGATGTCTGGCAATACGCTTGATGCTCATGACCGCTACCAGCTCCCCGAGGCGCCGCCGCCGCCAAAACTGCCACCGCCGCCGCTGAAGCCGCCGCTGCTCGACGAGCCGCTGCTCCAGCCGCCTCCCGAAGAACCGCTCGACCACGAGCCACGGCGCGAGGATCCCGAGCTTGGGCCCATCGCTGCAAACAGATCGGCAATGAACCCGATGACGAAACCGAGCGCGCCGAGAGCGAGGGCAATCGAGAAGGAACCGAGAATGAACCAGCTCAGCACTGCGATGACGCCGCCGGTCGCCAATGATCCGACCAGTCGCCCCAGCATGGCACGGAAGAACCCGCCCACGCCCAGAGAGGCGAACAGCGTCACGATGAACAGCGGAGCGAGATCGTCCAGATTGCCGAAATTCACGGTCGGCGAGGGCACCGGCAACGGCTCGCCGTCGATGACGCGGATCATCCGATCGACGCCATCGGAGATGCCGCCGCTAAAATCACCCGTCCTGAATTTCGGCGTGATGATCTCGTCGATGATCCGCCGCGAGGTGACGTCGGTGAGCGCGCCTTCGAGGCCGTAGCCGACCTCGATGCGCAAATGCCGGTCGTTCTTGGCGACGATCAGGATCGCGCCGTCGTCGATCTTCTTGCGGCCTATCTTCCATGCCTCCGCGACGCGGATCGAGAATTGCTCGATCGTCTCCGGCTGCGTGGTGGGCACGATCAGGACGGCGACCTGGCTGCCCTTACGCGTCTCGAAGTCACGCAGCTTTTGCGACAACGCAGCGACGTCGCTGCTGGAGAGCGTGCCGGTCTGATCGACGACGCGGCCGGTGAGCGCGGGGACGGCGACGTCGGCTGCGGCGGGGAGGACGAAAGCGAGGACCAGGGCGAAGGCAAGGACGATCGGAGCGAGCACGTCCGAACTAACCCGCCACACCCTCGCTGTCATCGCCCGGCTTGACCGGGCGATCCAGTATTCCAGCGACGCCAGAGAGCTACGGAAAGGCCGCGGCGTACTGGATTCCCGCCTTCGCGGGGAATGACAGTGGTGGGCGGGGCTGGGCGCATTCGCAAAATCAAACGCACCTACTTCGACGGCGCGGGCGCCGGGTTGAAATCAACCTTCGGCGCGGTCGAGATTTCCTTTTCGTTCTCAACTGTGAAATTCGGCTTCTCCTTGTAGCCGAAGATCATCGCGGTGAAATTGGTCGGGACTGAGCGAATGGTGACGTTATACTCCTGCACCGCCTTGATATAGCGGTTGCGGGCGACCGTGATCCGGTTCTCGGTGCCTTCGAGCTGCGACATCAGGTCCTTGAACAGCGCATCCGATTTGAGCTGCGGATAATTCTCGGTGACGACGAGCAGGCGCGAGAGCGCGCTGGAGAGTTCGCCCTGCGCGGCCTGGAATTTCTGGAAGGCTGCGGGATCGTTCAGCACCTCAGGCGTCGCCTGGATGCTGCCGACCTTGGCACGCGCATTGGTGACGCCGAGCAGCACGTCCTTCTCCTGCTGGGCAAAGCCCTTCACCGAGTTGACGAGATTGGGCACGAGATCGGCGCGGCGCTGATACTGATTCACGACCTCGGACCAGTTGGCCTTGATCTGCTCGTCCTCGCTCTGGATCGCGTTGTAGCCGCAATTGGTGAGGCTGAGTGAGGCGAGCGCCGCCAGCACGGTGAGGATCTTGCGCATCAAATTTCTCCCGGTGGAATCGGGGGCAACCTAGCAGATCGGACACGAAAAGCAGCCGATTTACGCAAGCCTCTTGCCTATCCCCTTGCCTATCTCTGGCCGACATAGTCAACTTGACGGAACAATAAGACAGACTGGAAACGCTGAGGGGGAACGCGATGTCCTCGTTCGAGACCATCCTCGTGGAGCGGCCGGAGCCGGCGATTGCCCGGATCGTGATGAACCGGCCCGAGGCGCGCAACGCGCAGAACCTGCAAATGACCTACGACCTCAATGCCGCCTTCGACGAAGCGGTGCAGGACGACGCGGTCAAGGTCATCATCCTCGCCGGCAACGGGCCGCACTTCTCGTCCGGGCACGACCTCCGCCCCGGTGGCAAGAATGCCGCAGGCGTCGATTTTCCACCCGTAGGAAATTGGGGCGGCTTTGCCGAGCCCAATGCCCACGGCCGCTTCGCGCGTGAGCAGGAAATTTATCTCCAGATCACGCGGCGCTGGCGCAACCTCGCCAAACCGACCATTGCCGAGGTGCACGGCAAGTGCATCGCCGGCGGGTTGATGCTGGCATGGGCCTGCGACCTCATCGTCGCCAGCGACGATGCGCAGTTCTGCGATCCCGTCGTCACCATGGGCGTCTGCGGCGTCGAATGGTTCGTACATCCCTGGGAGCTCGGCCCGCGCAAAGCCAAGGAATTCCTGTTCACCGCCGACAGCTGGAGCGCCGAGGTGGCGCATCAGCTCGGTATGGTGAACCAAGTCGTGCCACGCGCGGAGTTGTCGTCGCGCGTGCTGGATCTGGCGCGCCGGATCGCATCGAAGCCGTCGTTTGCACTGAAGCTGACCAAGGAAGCCGTCAACCGCTCGGTCGATGTAATGGGTCAGCCGGCCGCGATCGACCAGGCGTTTGCGCTGCATCAGCTCTGTCACGCCCACAATCTTCAGGAGTTCGGCATGGTGGTCGATCCAGCCGGACTGCATCCCTCCGTGCGCAAGCCGCCGGCGGCCGCGGAGTAGCGACATGGACCTCAATCTCAGTGACGAGCAACGCCTGTTGCGCGAAAGCGCGGAACGCTTCGTAGCCGACAGCTACGATGCCGATCACCGTCGCAAGACGGCGAACGATCCGCTCGGCTTCAGCCCTGCGGTGTGGAAGCAGTTTGCCGAGCTCGGCTGGCTGGCGCTGCCGATCCCCGAGGAGTTTGGCGGACTCGGCGGCGGCGCGGTCGAGATCGGCATCTTGATGGAAGCCTTCGGCCGCGGGCTGGTGTCCGAGCCTTATGTCGCGACGGTGGTGCTCGGAGCCGGACTGATCGACCGATGCGGCGGCGCGGCTCAGAAGCAGGCAATCCTGCCTGAGATCTCGGACGGATCATTGAAGCTCGCCTTCGCCCATTCCGAGCGCGCGGCGCGGTTCGACCTCGCCAGGGTCGCGACCACTGCCAGCAAGACGGCGCAAGGCTGGCGTCTTTCCGGCAGCAAGATCGCCGTGCTCGACGGCCACGCCGCCGACGAGATCATCGTCTCCGCGCATATTCACGATCACAGGGGGCCATCCGGACGGATCGGCCTGTTCCTGGTAACGGCAACGGCGCCGGGCGTCGCCGTCAGCGACTATGAGCGCCTCGGCGGCGGGCGCGCCTGCAACATCGAACTGTCCGACGTGCATCTGCCGGAGGATGCGCTGCTTGGCGATGGGCACGACGCACTGCCGGCGATCGAATGGGCCGTCGATCGCGCCATGGCCGCGCTCGGCGCAGAGGCCGTCGGCATCATGCAGGTGCTGCTCGACACCACGCTGGAATACACAAAGATCCGCAAGCAGTTCGGCCGGCCGCTCTCCGCCAACCAGGTGATCCGTCACCGGCTCGCCGACATGGCAATGCAGGTCGACGAGTCACGCTCGATGGCATTGCGCGCCGCGCTGAAGGTTGACAGCCCACCGGTCGAGCGCGCACGGGCTGCCTCAGGCGCGAAGGCGAAGATCGGCAAATGCGCGCGCTTCGTCGGCGAACAGTCGATCCAGCTCCACGGCGGCATGGGCGTCACCGAGGAGCTCGAGGTCGGCGCCTATTTCAAGCGGCTGGTCGCGTTCGACACCCTATTCGGCGGCCCCGCGCATCATTATGCCCGCCACGCCAAGCTTGGCCGCATCACTATCCCCGCCTGAACAGGAGCGCATCATGGACCTGTCGTTCAATGCCGAGGAGCGCGCCTTCCAGGACGAGGTGCGCGACTTCATCGCCAAAAATCTCACCGAGGAGATGAAGCGCGCGACGGCGCTGACGCCGTCGGTATTCTCCGACCCTGACATCGGCATGGCCTGGCAGCGCACACTGCACAGCCGCGGCTGGGGCGCGCCGGGCTGGCCGATCGAATACGGCGGGCCGGACTGGACGCCGGCCCAGCGCTGGATCTTCGAGACGGAAAGCGCGCGGGCCGGTGTGCCGAACGTCAACGTGATGGGCGTGAAGATGGTCGGCCCCGTCATCATCGGCTTCGGCTCGCCTGAGCAGAAGAATTTCTACCTGCCGCGAATTCTCTCCGGCGAGGATTATTGGTGCCAGGGCTATTCCGAGCCGGGCTCCGGCTCCGATCTGTCCTCGCTGAAGACGCGCGCGATCCGTGACGGCGACGACTACATCATCAACGGCACCAAGATCTGGACCACGCATGCCCACCACGCCAACCGCATGTTCGCGCTGGTGCGCACCAGCGACGGGCCGCGGCAGCAGGACGGCATCAGCTTCATCCTGATCGACATGACGACGCCAGGCATCACCACGCGGCCGATCTTGACCATCGGCGGCGATCACGAGGTCAACCAGGTGTTCTTCGACGACGTGCGCGTGCCCGTCGCCAACCGCGTCGGCGAGGAAGGCAAGGGCTGGACCTACGGCAAATATCTGCTTGAGTTCGAGCGCGGCTCGGGGATTGCCTCGGCGAAGCTGCGCGAGGGGCTGAAGGCGATCGCGGATCTTGCCGAGTCGGACCTGACGGGACGCGCGATCGACAGCCCCGATATCGCGGCGCGCATCTCGGAGGTCGAGGTCGATATCGACGCGCTGGAGATGACCGAGCTGCGCGTTCTCTCGGCGCTCCAGACCGGTCAGAATCCCGGCGCGGTGTCGTCGATCCTGAAGCTGCGCAACAGCGAGATCCGCCAGGCCGTGACGCGGCTCGGGGTCGACGTGATTGGCCACGACGCGCTCGCCGTCGAGCCGATGCGCCCGCTCTACAAGCTCAACCACGAGCCGCCGACACCCGAGGACATGCTGACGGTGGTGCCCGAATATCTCAACGGCCGGGCCTATACGATCTTCGGCGGCACCTCGGAAATCCAGCGCGACATCATCGCGAAGATGATGCTGGGGATTTGAAGAGCGAGACTCTCTCTTTCGTCATTGCGAGGAGCCCTTGCGACGAAGCAATCCAGAATCCTTCCGCGGGGGACTGGATTGCTTCGCTGCGCTCGCAATGACGTCGTGGCAATAGCGCGGTCCGCCGTCGCTCTCACCCCGCCGCCTTCGCGTCCCGGATCGCCTTCCAGATCTTCTGCGGCGTCAGGGGCGTGTTGAGCTGGGTGATGCCGAGCTCGGCGAGCGCGTCCATCACGCCGTTGGTGACGCAGGGCGGCCCGCCGATGGCGCCGGATTCGCCACAGCCCTTGGCGCCGAGCGGATTGGTGCGGCAGGGCGCGGAATCATCCAGCGTCACCACGATCGGCGGAACGTCGTCGGCACGAGGGATGCAATAGTCCTGGTAGCTGGCGGTGAGGAGCTGGCCGTCGGCATCGTAGGACACGCCCTCGTACAGCGCCTGGCCGATGCCCTGCGCAACGCCGCCATGGATCTGGCCGGTGACCAGCATCGGGTTCACGGCTACGCCGACGTCGTCGACGGTGGTGTAGCGCACGACCTTGGAGACGCCGGTCTCCGGATCGATCTCGACCTCGCAGATATGCGTACCGTTCGGCCAGCTCGGACCGTCGACCTCGCCTTCGGAATCGACGCTGAGCTTGGCGCCGCCTTCCTTCTCGGCAAGATCGAACAAGCTGATGCGACGGTCGGTGCCGACCACGGTGAGCATGCCGCCCTGGTACTCGATGTCGTCGACCGAGGTTTCCAGTACGTTCGCCGCCTTCTCGCGCGCCTTCTGGATCAGGTCGTTCGATGAGACCGCAACCGCCGTGCCGCCGACGAACAGCGAGCGCGAGCCGACGCTGCCAAACCCCTGCGCGAGATCGGTGTCGCCCTGCACGATTTCGATCTTGTCCATGGCGATGCCGAGCGTATCGGAGATCATCTGGGTGTAGGTGGTCTGCAAGCCCTGCCCCATCGCCATGGTGCCGGAATGCAGGATGACGCGGCCTTGCGAGGTCGCGTGCAGGCTGACCTTCTCGGTGTGGGCGCGGCCACCGGTCCATTCGATGTAGGAGGTGAGCCCGCGGCCGTAGAGCAGACCCTTCTTCTTCGCGGCCTTCTTGCGCGCGGCAAAGCCGTCCCAGTCGGCCAGCTTCACGGCACGGTCGAGCATATGCGCGAAGGCGCCGGAATCGTAGACCTGTCCGGCCGCATTGGTGTAGGGCAGTTGCGCCGGCTTGATGTAATTGGCCTTGCGGATCGCCCGCGGATCCATGCCGATTTTTCGCGCGGCAGCGTCAAACAGGCGTTCGACGATGAAGACGGCCTCGGGACGGCCCGCGCCGCGATAGGCGCCGACCGGTGCGGTGTGGGTCATCACCGACTTTACCTCGAAATGCACCAGCGGCAGATCGTAGACGCCGGTCTGCACGAACGGGCCGAGCACCAGCGGAATGATGTTCGCCGCTCCCGACGAGTAAGCGCCGGTGCAGCCGATCGACTTGACGCGATAGGCCAGCACCTTGCCCTTCTCGTCCAGCGCGAAGGACGCGGTGGAGGTCAGATCGCGGCCGTGGGTGCCGCCGACGAATTCGTCGGTGCGGTCGCCGCGCCAGCGGATCTTCTTGTTCAGCTTGGTCGCGGCGTAGGCGACGATGCCGTCTTCGGGATAGAGATTGGTCTTCTGGCCGAACCCGCCGCCGATGTCGCCGACCAGCACGCGGACGCTGTCCTTGGGTCGCTTCAGCACGGCTTCCGCCAGCACGTCGCGGGTCGAGGCTGGAGTCTGCGACTGCACGTGCAGCAGGAGACGGCCGGTCTTCTTGTCGATCTCGGCAATGGTCGAGCGCGGCTCCATCGCGGAGGGCACGAGACGCTGGCTGACGATATCCAGCTCGACGGTATGCGCGGCCTTGGCGAAGGCTTCATCCGCCTTGGCGGCGTCGCCATAGCTCATCGCGCCGACGATGTTGTCGGGCGCCTCCGGCCACACCAAGGGCGCGCCCGGCTTGACGGCTTCGACGGGATCGACCACCGCAGGCTGCACGTCATATTCGACCACGATGGCTTCAGCCGCGCTCTGCGCCTCGCTGCGCGAGGATGCGACCACGGCGGCCACGGCTTCGCCGGCATAGCGCACGATTTCATGGGCGAGCAGGCGACGCGGCGGCACCGTCATCGGCTTGCCGTCGGGACGCTTGAAGATGCTCAGCGTCGGGATGGTTCCGATGTCATCCTTGACGAGGTCCGCGCCGGTGTAGATCGCGGCGACACCGGGCATCGATGCGGCTGCGCCCGTGTCGATCGAGACGATCTTCGCGTGAGCGTGCGGCGAGCGCAGCACATGCAACCACAGCGCGCCCTCCTCCGGTTTGTCGTCGATGAACTGCCCCTTCCCGGTGAGCAGCCGCTGGTCTTCCAAACGCTTGACGGGCTGGCCCGCTCCGAAACGCAAATTGCCGGGAAGAATGTTCATTCCGCTGGGTCCCTTAAGTCAAAACTGCGGGGTGCCTTTTAGCGGATCGAGGCATGCGAGGCCAGCCGCGGTTTTGGGCGGGATATCCACGATTTCGTCATGCCCGGGCTCGTCCCGGGCATCCACGTTCTTTGTGCGTAGGATAGGCGTGGATGGCCGGGTCAAGCCCGGCCATGACGACGGAGGGACCTAACCTAGCTCCCTGAGCGCGGCCTCCACGACCTTGCGCGCGTCGTCCGTCAGCGGGGCCTGCGGCGGGACGGGATTGCCGACCTCATAGCCCTGGCTCGCGAGCCCGGCCTTGATGCAGGCGGCGAGATTGAAGCGCGCGAAGGCCTCGTTGATCCGCCACAGCCTGCGCTGCAGAGCCATGGCCTCGTCCCAGCGGCCGGCCTTGCAGAGGTCGTAGAGCGCGACGCTCTGGCGCGGGATGATGCAGGCCGGACCCGCCATCCAGCCGAGCCCGCCGATCAACATCACCGCGGCCGGGATATGGGCGGAGGCCGAAAACACGCGCAAGGCATCGCCGCAACGGTTCATGATCGAGAGCAGCCGGCCGGTATTGGTCGAGGCGTCCTTGATGTAGCCGATGCGCGGATGCGCAGCGAGGCGCGCGATGATTTCGAGAGTCAGGTCGGAACGCTGGAATTGCGGATTGGTGTAGATGACGACGGGAATATCCACCGCGTCGGCGATGCTGCGGAAATAGGATTCCACCTGCGCGTCCGCGAGCGGAAAATACGCCTCCAGGATCGCCAGAATGCCGTCGGCCCCGAGCTTCTGATACGCCTTCGCCTGCGCCACCGCATCGGCTGTCGACGTGGAAGCGACGCCGGCCACCACGGGCACGCGGCCCTTCGCGGCCTCGATCGTGGTCTGCACGACCGCCGTGCGCTGCGCGGCGTTGAGATAGGCGAACTCGCCGGTCGATCCCAGCGGCGTCAGCCCGTGCACGCCGGCGCCGATCAGGTCGTCGCAGAGTTTCGCCAGCACCTTCGTGCGGACAGCGCCGTCCGCATCGACAGGCGAGACCAGATAGGGAAACACACCGCGAAATTCGGTCATGGCGGGTCCGATGCAGAAGGCTGGAGCATACCGGCAAGCAGGCGTCGCGCGCCTCGTCCGCTGCTAACACGCAACAAAATTGCCAGCAAGCTCGCGCATTGACCAGTTCTTAAGGACGTTACACGCCGGCCGCCGTGTCGTGCGCCTCCCCTACCCTATTTTAGGGAGTGACGGTGATGGTGCCGGCATGCCTGTCACAATGTTGTCCCGGTATCTGCATCCCGATCCGCGCATCCGGCGCGAGCTCGTCGAGCTGCTGTACACGTCGCTGCCGCAGGTATTCGCCATCGGGGTCACCTCGGTGACGGGGGCCGTGGCGCTGGCCATCATGAGCGGCGATATCGGCTATGCCGTGATCTCGGGTTTCATCTTCATCACGGCCTCGGCCCGGATCTATTCGCTATTCCGCTACAAGTCGCGCGCGGCACAATTCTCCGACGCCGACGTGATCCGCTGGGAGCGGCTTTACGGCGCAGGCGCATCCGCCTTCGGCCTTGCACTCGGCATGCTATCGTATCGCGCGCTCCAGATCGACGACGACCCCGGCGCCTGGATCGCATTCGGGCTCTCGATGTCGTTCTGCGTCGGCATGGTTTCGCGCGCGGCGATCCGTCCCTGGATCATCCTGACCACGGCCGCGATCCTGCTGACGCCGACCATCGTGGCCGGCCTGCTCCGGCCCGAGCTGGCCTACAAGCTCGGCGCGGTGATGCTGGTGTTCTTCTGGCTGACCCTGCGCGAAGCCTCCAAGCACCTCAGCGCCGCCTTCGTCGAACGCCTCGAAGCCAAGCATCGGCTGGCGCGGCAGGCCACCCACGATTTCCTCACAGGGCTGCCGAACCGGGCCGCGTTCCTCCAGGCGCTGGCGGAGACGCGCGGCGACTTCGCCATCATTGCCATCGATCTCGACGGCTTCAAGCCGGTCAACGACCGTCACGGCCATCACGCCGGCGACGATCTGCTGCGCCAGGTGGCGGAGCGGCTGTCGTTCTGCGTCGGCGCGACCGGACTTGCCGCGCGCTTCGGCGGCGACGAATTCATGATGCTCAAGCCGGTTGCCGCCGGCAAGGAAGGCCGCGAGGAAGCGCTCGCTTTGGCGCGCCGGGCCATTCTCGATCTCTCGATCCCGTTCCTGCTGACCGACATCCCGGTCCGCATTGGCGCAAGCGCGGGAATTCTCGTCAGCGCTGGCGCTGCGACCGCCGGTGCGACGGCGCAGCTGCTCGAGCAGGTCGACCGCGCCCTCTACGCAGCGAAACGCGCCGGAGGCAGCCGCTTCGCATGGGCGGATGAGGATTTCGGCCTCGAACACGCAGCAGGCTGAAGCTGCCGCGTTCGATCACGCCTTGAGCAGCCGCAGGCGTGTGCCCCATGGATCGATCGCCTCGATACCATCCGCAAGCCTGGTAAGCTGCGCACCGCCCTTGCGCAGGCGTTCCTCCTGCGCGGCGAGGATGTCCTGCTTCGCCGTCACCAGCGAGAACCAGGCAAGGCCGGTGGTGGCATCGTCGCGCTGGCCGGCGCCCTGGCTCTGCCAGACATTGATGCCGAGGTGATGGTGATAGCGGCCCGACGACAGGAACGCGGCGCCGTTGCGCTTGCGGGTGGGGTCGAGGCCGATCGTGCCGTGATAGAAGTTCTCGGCCTGCGCGAGATCGCCGACGCGCAGATGCATGTGGCCGATGCGCATTCCGTCCGGCGCCCTGGCGTAGTCGGCAACGCGCGTGTTGGTCAGCGACAGCAGGTCGGGAATGTTGAGCTCGTCGGTCGCCATCTTCACGCTGCCCTCGCTCCACTGCCATTGCGAGGGATCGCGGTCGGCATAGACCTCGATGCCGTTACCCTCGGGATCGTCGAGATAAACGGACTCGCTGACGAGGTGATCGGCAAAGCCAGACAGCTTCACGCGATGCGAGGCGGCATGGACAAGCCAGCGCGCGAGGTCCTTTCGCGTCGGCATCAGGAAGGCGGTGTGATAGAGGCCGGCGGCGTTGCGCGGTTCGATCATCGCATCGGGGCGGGCTTCCAGCACCAGCAGCGTGATGCCGGCGGTGCCGAGCCTGGCGGCGCTTGCCGAGCGCTCCAGCACGGTGAGCCCGATCACGTCGCGGTAATAGTCGGCGACCTTGTCGAGATCCTTCACCTGCAGCGTCACCATGCCGACCCGCATCGGCGTGCGGCTCGCATAGGTCGGCCCGCCGCCCTGCGGATTGCCCTCGGCGCGCGCCGCAGCCGCGGCGGCCATCGCAAGCGAGCTGGCGCCGGCAAGTTGAAGCAAGGTGCGGCGGGTGAGTTCGATGGTCATCAGTCAGGACTCGCTGGAGACGCTTGAGGCCATTTGGTGCAATCCCGGGATTGCTACACGTTCCCGTGAGCCCCTCCCAATCACATGTTCGTCGGCCGTGGTCCTGCAGGAGGACTGGCCACCCGGCCAGTTTCGCAATCAACCGCGACATCCCAGATTGGAGGCAGCTTACAGGAGCCCGCTATGACCGATTCCACGCCTCTGTCTTCACTGTCGTCCGCGCTCGCGGATGTCGTGGCGCACGCCGCGCCGTCCGTCGTCTCCGTGCATTCGCATCGTAGCCGCGCCACCGGCTTCGTCTGGAAGCCCGGCCTGATCGTTACCGCCGACGAGGCGCTTGCCGACGAGGGCGAGGTCCGGATAGGTCTCGCCGACGGCAGCACCGTCGCCGCTTCAATCGCCGGCCGCGACCATACGACCGATATCGCGCTGCTTCGCGCCGATACAGGTCTTGCGCCGGTCAAGCTGGCCACCACCGTTCCTGCGCTCGGCACGCTGTCGGTCGTCGTCGCTACCGATCGCGACGCGCCGAGCGCGGCACTCGGGATGGTGTCGGCATCAGGCAAAGGCTGGCGGTCCCTGCGCGGCGGCGACATCGATGCGCGGATCGAGCTCGACCTGCGCCTGCGCTTCGGCCAGCAAGGTGGGCTCGCGCTCGACGCATCGGGCGAAGCGTTCGGCATGGCCGTGCTCGGACCGCGGCGGGTGCTCGTCATTCCGACGGCGACGATCGCGCGGGTTGCGGCGCAGCTCGAGACGCGCGGCCGTATCGCGCGCGGCTATCTCGGCCTCGGGCTGCAGCCCGTGCGGCTCGACGACGGCATGGGTGCGATGGTGATGAATGTCGACCAGGCCGGGCCGTCCGCCATCGCCGGCATTCGCCAGGGTGACGTGATCATCGCAGTCAACGAGCAGAAGCTCTCAGGCGTGCGCGCGCTGTCACGCACGCTCGGCCCGGCAAGCGTCGGCGCGGTAGTCGATGTCTCCGCACGCCGCGGCGGCGAGCCGGTCAGCTTCAAGGTCACGGTCGGCGAGAGGCCGGAGGCGTGAGCGTCGACCCAACGCCGGAGATCGTGCTGTCGCTGGAGATCGACGACCCCGTTCTCGCCGATCGCCTGGCGGCGCTGCTCGGCAACGTGACCGGGCTTCGCCTCGCCGCGCCCGGCGAGCAGGCCGCGGCGACGGTTGTCGCCCGCGATCCGCGCAGCATGCCCGACGACATCGCGCTGACGCAGCGCGAGCTCGACGTACTGGCGCTGATGGCCGAGGGCGCCTCCAACAAGATGATCGCGCGCCAGCTCGGCATCTCCGTGCACACGGTGAAATTCCACGTCGGCTCGCTGCTCGACAAGCTGGACGCGACCGGCCGCACCGACGCGGTGGCGCATGCGGCACGCCGCGGCGTGATAGAGCTATGAGCGGGCGGCGATCAGTCCGCCTCAACGCGTTGGCGTAGCCCGGATGGAGCGGAGCGCAATCCGGGGCATGCGCCCCGCATTCCGCTTCGCTGCATGCGGGCTACAACTCACTCACGCGCGCTTGCCGCCGTTCTTCTCGGCCGCACGGCGCATCGCTTCGGCGAGGGCGCCGCCGCCGCCGGAGGAGGCCTCCTGCTTGCGCGGCGCCGACGACGTCATGCGGGCGGGGTTGCGTGTGCTGTTGTCGCGCTGCATGCCGGGGGCGTCCTTCTTGGCGCCGACCTCGTCGTCGAGCCGCAAGGTCAACGAGATGCGCTTGCGGGCGACCTCGAAGTCCAGCACCTTGACCTTGACAATGTCGCCGGGTTTCACCACCTCGCGCGGATCCTTGATGTAGGTCCTGGACATCGCCGAGATGTGCACGAGGCCGTCCTGGTGCACGCCGATGTCGACGAAGGCGCCGAAGGCCGCGACGTTGGTCACGGTGCCCTCGAGGATCATGCCCTTCTTGAGGTGCTTGATCTCCTCGACGCCCTCCATGAACACCGCGGCCTTGAACGCCGGGCGCGGATCGCGGCCCGGCTTTTCCAATTCCTTCAAGATATCGGTGACGGTCGGCAGACCGAAGGTCTCGTCGACGAAATCCTTCGGCTTCAGCGTGCGCACGATCTCGCTGCTGCCAATCAATGCCTTGATGTCGCTCTTGGTGGCGGCGAGAATCCGGCGCACCACCGGATAGGCTTCCGGATGCACGCCGGAGGCGTCGAGCGGGTCTTCGCCGCCGAGGATGCGCAGGAAGCCGGCGCACTGCTCGAACGCCTTCGGGCCGAGCCGCGGCACCTCCTTCAGCGCCTTGCGCGACTTGAACGGGCCGTTGGCGTCACGATGCGCCACGATGCTCTGCGCGAGACCCGAGCCGACGCCCGACACGCGCGCGAGCAGCGGCGCGGACGCGGTGTTGACGTCGACGCCGACCGCGTTCACGCAGTCTTCCACCACCGCATCGAGCGATTTTGCAAGCTTGGCCTGGCCGAGGTCGTGCTGATACTGGCCGACGCCGATCGCCTTCGGCTCGATCTTGACGAGCTCGGCGAGCGGATCCTGCAGGCGCCGCGCGATCGAGACCGCGCCGCGCAGGGTGACGTCGAGACCGGGCAGCTCCTCCGAGGCGAAAGCCGAAGCCGAATAGACCGACGCACCGGCCTCCGACACCACGATCTTGGTCATCTTCAGCTCGGCGAGACCCTTGACGAGATCGCCCGCGAGCTTGTCGGTCTCGCGCGAGGCCGTGCCGTTGCCGATCGCGATGAGCTCGACGCGATGCTTCAGCGCCAGCTTGCCGAGGATCGCGAGCGCCTCGTTCCACTGCCGCTGCGGCTCGTGCGGATAGATCACGGCGGTATCGACCACCTTGCCGGTCGCGTCGGTGACGGCGACCTTGACGCCGGTGCGGAAGCCGGGATCGAGCCCCATGGTGACGCGGGTGCCGGCCGGCGCGGCCAGCAGCAGGTCGCGCAAATTCGACGCGAACACGCGCACCGCCTCGGTCTCGGCCGCGTTCCACAGCCGCATGCGCAGGTCGATGTTCAGATGCACCTGGATCTTGGTGCGCCAGGCCCAGCGCACGGTGTCGACCAGCCAGCGGTCGCCGGCGCGCTTGAGGTCGGCGATGCCGAAGCGCTTCATGATCTTCAGCTCGTAGATACCAGGCACGCCCGGCGGCGGCGGCTCTTCGGCCTGAATCTGCAGGTCGAGAATTTCTTCCTTCTCGCCGCGGAACATCGCAAGGATGCGGTGCGATGGCAGCTTGGTCAGCGGCTCGGAGAACTCGAAATAGTCGGCGAATTTCTCGCCCTCGGTCTTCTTGCCGTCGCGCACCTTGGAGGCCATGCGCGCATTGGTCCAGACGTCTTCGCGCAATGCGCCGATCAGGTCGGCGTCCTCGTCGAAGCGCTCGACCAGGATGGCACGGGCGCCATCGAGTGCGGCGGCGGCATCCGCGACGCCCTTCTCGGCATTGACGAAGGTTTCGGCCACGACTTTCGGATCGTTACCGGGCTCCGCCATGAGCTGATTGGCGAGCGGCTCGAGGCCGGCTTCCTTGGCGATCTCGGCCTTGGTGCGGCGCTTCGGCTTGAACGGAAGATAAATGTCTTCCAGACGCGCCTTACTGTCGGCAGCAAGAATGGAGGCTTCCAGCGCGGCATCGAGCTTGCCCTGCTCGCGGACTGATTCGAGGATGGCCTTGCGGCGGTCTTCCAGCTCGCGCAAATAGCCCAGGCGCTCCTCCAGGGTACGCAATTGCGCGTCGTCGAGCGCACCGGTCGCTTCCTTGCGGTAGCGCGCGATGAAGGGAACCGTGGCGCCACCGTCGAGCAGCGTCACCGTCGCCTCGACCTGCTCCGCCCGGACCCCAAGCTCCTGCGCAATTTTCTGGTTGATATTTGCCACGCGAGAATCCCTCTATTCCAACCACGCCATGCGGAGCGAACCACCGGCTGCGGGACGCCGCTTATGGACCAACCAAGGTTGATTCATCAAGGTGCGGCGCGCAACCGTCGACAGGGGATTTTTTGGTGGAGCGATGCGTTCTCGCCACAATCGTGGGGATGGACGGGTTCTTCCTCTTGCTCCGCTGACTTGCCCGCGGCTTCGTAATCGTCATTGCGAGCGCAGCGAAGCAATCCAGAGTCTTTCTGCGGAGGGATCCTGGATTGCTGCGCTCGCAATGACGGAGTTTGAGGCAATAGCTGCGTCTCCAAATAGCGCCGTCATTCCCCGCCACCGGGTCTCGCCTTCGGCGAGCCCGATGACAGGCTCCGGCGGGGAATCCAGTACGCTGCGGCCTCTCGGTTGAACCACAACTGTCTCGGAGTACTGGATCGTCCGGTCCTGGTGCGCAATAGCGCACCGGCCGGACGATGACAGCTCGTATGTGGTTGCAGACACGCCTTCTCATTCTCGCGACGCGTTTCGCCCGAGCTTTGCCTGGTCTTGCCGCCCTCTCCAATCCAAGAGGGCGCAGGGAAGACCGGGTGCCGACGGGCACCCGCGGTCCGCTGCGCGAAGATGTAGCGCAAAAGAACCGCACAGCAGCATACAGGTGTCGCCGATCACTCGGCCTTCCCTGCGCGATGGTCGGACGACTTATGCCGTGATCTCCCGGGAGCCGAACTTTCCTTCTGGCCTCCCTCACCCCAGCGAATTGACGATGCCATCTGCCCGGTTGGGCTCGCGCACATCTCCGCAAAGGCTTGACCGTAGCAACGACGGCCAGGACCACACGGTTTTGCCGTACGCAGCTCATCCGGCTTCGCCAGCAGGCTCCGCCGGACTTTGGCGCCGCTCGTCCGCACGTGGCCGCGGGCTCACAGGGACTACCCGCCCTGCCCGCACCTTTCGCGCACGACGCTGCCGCGTCCACCGCAGGCCCGGCTCGCAACTCGTGACGACGTACGATCGCCCCTCAAGGATGAGCCGGGATGCGCAACACATACGCCGTTTCCGAATTTCGGTAAAGTGGAATATTTTCGTGAACGTGGCTTGACACGCCGGCGAAACAGGGCGGCGGCGATCACTGTCTCTGCTTGCATCTTGACAGGGGCCTCCGTTCCACGCCTGTTTGATCTGCCGGACCACCGAACTCGACGTGAGGACCAATCATGCCCACCACATCGGTCGGCGTCTTCAAGATCGCCACCAGCGGCCCCGGCGACGTTTCCGGCCTCATGGCCATGATCGGCTCCGGCGCGATCGACGCGGCATCGATCCTGGCGATCCTCGGCAAGACCGAAGGCAATGGCGGCGTCAACGACTTTACCCGGGAGTATGCGGTGGCCGCGCTGTGCACGGCGCTGGCGCCGCAACTCGGCCTTTCCGCCCACGAGGTCGAGCAACGCATTGCCTTCGTGATGTCGGGCGGCACCGAGGGCGTGCTCAGCCCGCATATCACCGTGTTCACGCGGCAAGAGATCGATCGGCCACCAGCGGATCTGTCCGGCAAGCGCCTGAGCATCGGCATGGCCCACACCCGCGACTTCCTGCCCGAAGAGCTCGGCAGCGCGGCACAGATCGCGGAGACGGCGAAAGCCGTGATGACCGCCATGGCGGATGCCGGCATTTCCGACCCGGCCGACGTCCATTTCGTGCAGATCAAGTGCCCGCTGCTCACCAGCGACCGCGTCGCGGCGGCGAACGCGCGCGGCAACAAGACCGCAACCACAAGCGCCTACAGCTCGATGGCCTATTCGCGGGGTGCTTCCGCGCTCGGGGTTGCGGTCGCGCTCGGCGAGATCGCCTCCGACGTTGGCGACGCCGACGTGCTGCGCCGTTATGATCTTTTCTCGAAGGTCGCATCGACCTCGTCCGGGATCGAGCTGATGCACAACGTCATCATCGTGCTCGGTAACTCCTCATCTTCCGCGAGCGCGTTCGAGATCGGGCATGCCGTGATGGACGATGCGATCGATGCCGCGGCGGTGGTGGCGGCATTGAAGAGCGTCGGGCTCGGTGCAAATCCGCAGCCGGGCCGCGAGCTCGTCAACATCTTCGCCAAGGCCGAAGCGTCGCCTGACGGCAGCGTACGCGGCTTCCGCCACACCATGCTGGAAGATACCGACATCAGTTCGACACGCCATGCCCGCGCGGCGGTCGGCGGCCTGATCGCGGGCCTCGCCGGCACCGGCGCGATTTATGTTTCCGGCGGCGCCGAACATCAGGGTCCGGCGGGCGGCGGGCCGGTTGCAGTGATCGCCCGACTGGCTTACTGACGCAGACCTCTCCGCCCGGCGCAACCCTGCCCCTCGCGCCGGCTCAGTTGATTCACGCGGGCCCTTGCGAAAAAGGTGATGCCGCACCTCAAGGGATTATGACTTCATGACTTTGCCGATGAGCTGGAACGAATGGGCGCAGCACGATGGCGTTGGGCTGGCGGCGCGTGTCCGCAAGGGTGAGCTGACGGCGAAGGAATTGGCGCGCCAGGCCGCCGCAGGCGTGGCCAAGGTCAATCCGGCGCTGTCGGGCGTGGTCGAGCTGTTCGAGGACGTGATCGCCGATCCGGCCAAGGACGGCGCCAATCTCGGCGGCCCGTTCGCCGGCCTGCCCTTCCTGATGAAGGACCTCGGGCCGACCATGAAGGGCCGCCTCCAGGAGATGGGCTCGCTGCTGATGCGCGGCAATCGCGCCGCCGCCGACACGTTCCTGACCGGAAAACTCCGTCAGGCCGGCCTGAACCTGATCGGGCGGACCACGACGCCGGAATTCGGCGTGTGCTCTTCGGCCGACAATCCCGCCGTGTACGTCACGCGCAATCCCTGGAATACCGACTACACCACCTGCGGCTCGTCGGCGGGCAGCGCCGCGATGGTCGCGGCCGGCGTGGTGCCGATCGCGCATGCGACCGACGGCGGCGGCTCGATCCGCATTCCCGCCGGGGTCAACGGCAATATCGGCCTGAAAGTGTCGCGCGGCGTGTTCTCGCTGGCACCGCACATGTCGGATCTCACCGGCCTCGTCTCGATCCAGGGCTGCCAGTCGCGCTCGGTGCGCGACACCGCTGCTTTCGTCGATCACGCCCGCGGACCTGCGCCCGGCGAGTTCATGCCGTTCTGGACCACGGCGCAGCCCTATTCGGAGATGATCAAGCGCGATCCGTCGAAGCTGCGAATCGCGCTGTCGCACACCTGGGGCGACTACACCGCGACGCCTGAGATCGCCGCCGAGCTCGAGAAGACCGGCCGTTTCCTCGAAGGTCTCGGCCATCACGTCGATTACGCGCTGCCCGAACTCGACTTCCGCGCCGCGTTCGAGGCTCAGACGATGTGCTACATCTCGAATTTCGCGGTGGTGATCTCCAACATGCTCGCCGCACGCGGGCTGGAAAGACCGCCGGAAGATCTGATCGAGCCCATGAACATCCGGATCTGGGAAGCCGGCCGCCACACCAGCTTCGCGGAACGTGCAAAGATGCAGGGCGTGTTCAACACGACCTCGCGCGGCTTCGGCGCGTTCTTCGAGCAGTGGGATGTGATCCTGACGCCGATCACGGCGCTGCCGACGCCGAAGGTCGGCACCAGGGAATATCTCACCATTTCCGACAACCCTGATGTGCTCGACTGGTTCGGCAATCTCTGGCGCTTCTTCGCCTTCACCCCGCTCGCCAATCTCTGCGGCATGCCGGCGATCTCGATGCCGATGGCGACACAGGATCACGGCCTGCCGCTCGGCATCCAGGCGATCGGCAAGCAGGCCAATGACGGCCTCCTGCTGCAACTCGCCGCCCAGATCGAGCGCGCGCTCGACGGCAAGTGGAACGATGGCAGGAAGCCGAAGGTGCATGTGAGCTGAGGGAACGGCGATCGCATTGAGACGCGATCGCGCCTCTCACCTAGTTCTTCACCGTCGGAATTTCCTCCGCCGTCGGCTGCTGCTGTCCCATCTTGAACATCGCCAGCGCCTTGTCGAGCGCTTCGCGCAGGGCAAGCGCCGCGGCCACGCTGCAACGTAAGTGCGCAGTCTGGACCACATCGACCCTGACGGCGGCGCCGACCGGCATCAGCAGGTTCGCGGCAAGCTCGATCTGGATCGCGCCGTTGTGATGGCCGAAGCAGGAGGCGCCGTCGAAATAGATGATCGGCGCCCGCTCGGAGCTGGAGGTCGAAATGATGACGGGCCCCTGGCTGGTGGCGGGCGTTTCGGGGTCGGCCATGGGCACTCCTCGCGGCTAGTCGAACAAATCAGGCGCCACCATCGTTGCTTCGGCCCGCCGTGTCGAGGCAAAACCGGCCGTGCGAGGCGCATTCGGGGTTTTGCACCGCGCGGGCCGCTGGTCTAGAACGTCATCATGTCCATTCCGCCTGCCACGCTTCCTTTCGAGGAACTCGCCGAGGCCATCAAGGGCCGCCGCTCCGATTATGGCCATATCAGCGGGCTCCAGCTCGACCGTTTCGCACCGGCCGAGGCCTGGTCCAGCCTGCCCTACCGCCCGGTGTTCGTCGGCGACACCGAGACCGGCGTGCTGCATGGCGGCGTCGTCACCGCGATGCTGGACGAGAGCTGCGGCATGGCGGTGCAACTTGCGCTCGACGGCACGAGCGCGATCGCAACCCTCGATCTGCGCATCGACTACCAGAAGCCGGCCACGCCCGGTCTCGACATCAAGGCGCATTCGGTCTGCTACCGCACCACGCGCTCGATTGCCTTCGTGCGCTCCACCGCCTATCAGGAGTCCGAGGACGATCCGGTCGCGACCGCGACCGCCTGCTTCATGATCGGCGCCAACCGCACCAACATGCTGGCAGACCGTAGGATGGATTCGCGCAGTATCCAGACGCTGGAGGCGCCGGACGATCCCGGCGGTCCGTTCGCGAGCAGCCCGTTCGCGCGCGCCCTCGGCATTCGCGTCAACGACGACGGCACGCTGACGATGCCGTTCTCGCCGCAGATCATCGGCAATCCGATCCTGCCCGCGATCCATGGCGGCATGACCGGTGCCTTCCTCGAAACCACCGCGATTTTCGGCGTGAGGCGCGAGCTCGGCATCGCCGCGCTGCCCAAGCCGATCGGCCTCACCGTCAACTATCTCCGCTCCGGCAGGGCGCTCGACACCTTCGCCAACGTCTCGATCGTGAAGCAGGGCCGGCGCATCGTCGCCTTCGAGGCGCGGGCCTGGCAGGACGATGCGAACAAGCCGATCGCCTCCGCCTTCGGTCATTTCATGCTGCGGCCGACGCCCGGAAACGACGAGGAATAGGCTATTTTCCCTTGACGACCGGGGACCGGGCCACAACGATAGCGCGCTTTCTGCGAGAGGTATTGGGTTGCGGCATCCGCTCGACATCATCGCCATGTTCGCCGCGCTCTGGCTGCTGGCATCGATGGTGCTCGATGCGCTGACGCCCAAGGAATTGACGGCGGTGATGATCGGCATCGCGATCGGGCCCGCCATCGTCATCACCGCCGTGTTCTATTATCTGCGCTGCCCGCGACTGGATTTTGCGGTGATGTTCGCAGCGCTCTGGCTGATATCCGACATCGCCATCGCGTTCATCTCGCGGGCGCCGCTGCCGCATTTCCTGATCGCGCTCGGTTTCATGCCGGCGCTGCTGATCGGGATCGTGCTGCACTGGCAACGCTTCCAGCGCCGCCATGAGCGACTGACGGTGCCATCCGTGAAGCGTGGCTAGCGCGATAGCAGATTCGTCTTGGCGAGATCGATGACCTCGTCGCCGCGTCCGCTCATCACGGCGCGCAGCACCCACAGGCTGAAGCCCTTGACCTGCTCGGCCGTGATGGTCGGCGGCATCGACAGCTCCTGCTTGGCGGTGACGACGTCGAGCAATGCGGGTCCGTCGTGGGCCAGCATCTCCTTCACCGCACCCGGAAGTTCGCCGGGGTCCTCGACGCGCCTGGCGAAAATGCCCATCGCGCGCGCCATCGCCGCGAAATCAGGATTCTCCAGGTCGACATTGGTATCGACGAAGCCCGCGGCCTTCATCTCCAGCGCGACGAAGCCGAGCACGCCATTGTTGAAGACCACCACCTTCACCGGCAGCTTCATCTGCGTCAGCGTGATCAGGTCGCCCATCAGCATGGTGAAGCCGCCGTCGCCCGACAGCGAGATCACCTGACGGCCGGGCTGGGCGGCCTGCGCGCCGATCGCCTGCGGCATGGCATTCGCCATCGAACCGTGCACGAAGGAGCCGATCAGCCGGCGGCGGCCGTTCATGTCGAGATAGCGCGCGGCCCACACGGTCGGCGTGCCGACATCGGCAGTGAACACGGCATCGTCGGAGGCGTGGTCGCTGACGACCTTTGCGAGATATTGCGGATGGATCGGCTTGGAGCCCGGCGTACCCCTCGCGAGCGAGTCGAGTCCCTCGCGCGCCTTCTTGTAGTGCGCGATCGCGTCGTCGAGATGCTTGCGCTGTGTCTTGTTCTTCAGCAGCGGCAGCAGCGCCTCGATGGTGAGCTTGACGTCGCCGACGAGGCCAAGATCGATCTTGCATCGCCGTCCGAGGTTCTCCGGGCGGATATCGATCTGCGCGACCTGGCAGTCGGTCGGGAAGAACTGCTTGTAGGGAAAATCAGTCCCGAGCATCACCAGCGCGTCGCAGGCGTGCATGGCGGCATAGCCCGAGGAGAAGCCGATGAAGCCGGTCATGCCGACGTCGTAGGGGTTGTCGTACTCGACATGCTCCTTGCCGCCAAGCGCATGCACGATCGGACTCTTCAGGCTTTCTGCCAGCTGCATCAGCGGCGCATGCGCGCCGGCACAGCCGCGGCCGCAGAACAGCGTGACGCGCTCGGCGCCGTTCAGCAGATCCGCCAGCGCCTTCAACTCGTCGGCCTGCGGCACCACCTTCGGCGGCATCAGCGCCAGTCCGCGCGCCGTCGACAGCGCACGCTTCGGCGGATCGCGGAATGCGACATCGCCGGGCATGACAACGACCGCGACGCCGCGCAGGCCCACGGCGGCGCGGATCGCATTCTCGAGCACGTAAGGCAGCTGGCTCGGATCCCCAACCATCTCGCAATAATGGCTGCATTCGCGAAACAGGTTCTGCGGATGGGTTTCCTGGAAGTAGCCGCCGCCGATCTCGGCCGAGGGGATCTGTGCCGCGATCGCCAGCACGGGAACGCGGCTGCGATGCGCGTCGAACAGGCCGTTGATCAGATGCAGATTGCCGGGGCCGCACGAGCCCGCGCAAACCGCGAGGCTTCCGGTCATCTCGGCTTCGCCGGCGGCTGCGAACGCCGCAACCTCCTCGTGCCGGACATGGATCCATTCGATCGTGCCGCGGCGGCGCAGCGCCTCGGTGAACGCGTTCAGACTGTCACCGACGATGCCGTAGATGCGCTTGACGCCGGCCTGTTCGAGCGTTGCCACGAACAGTTCGGCCACGTTGTTGATCGCCATGTCGGTCTCCTGATTCCGCGAGTCACGCAAGATAGGATAACGCGCGGCGGCGACCAGATCACGGCTTGTTTATTGCTGCGTCAGTCTTTCGCAATCGCCCGATCGTAGGCCGCGATCGTCAACCTGGCGCGCGCCGCGACATCGGCGGCCGACATGCCGGGCTTGTAGAGGCTGGAGCCGAGCCCGAACGCAGTCACGCCGCCCTTGATGTACTCCGCGAAATTCTGGTCGGAGACGCCGCCGACGGCGGCGATCAGCACGCCTGGTGGCAGCACGGCGCGGATCGCGGCGATGCCGGAGGCGCCGAGCACGCTGGCCGGAAAGAACTTCAGGCCCGAGGCGCCGGAGCGCACCGCGAGCAGCGCTTCGGTCGGCGAGAACACGCCCGGCAACGTCACCATGGCGTATTGATGCGCTCGCGTGAGCACCTGGGTATCCACATTCGGCGAGACCATCAACTTGCCACCGACGTCGTTGAGGCGATCGACATCCGAGGTGGTCAACACGGTGCCTGCGCCGATCAGCACGCCTGATGGCGCCAGCTTCGCGGCGGTGGCAATCGAGCGGAACGGATCGGGCGAGTTCAGGGGAATCTCGATCGCGGTCATGCCGGCCTCGATCAGTACGCCGACGATGGCCTCGGTCTCCGCGGGCTTGATGCCGCGCAGGATCGCGACCAGCGGTCGCTTCATCGGCGGAAAGGGAACGCTCATGCTCGGTGTCCTTCTATGTCGTCCAGATCGCGGCCGCCGCCATCGACAGGCCGCGGCGGACGGCTTCGTCGGCATCGATCGGATTCACGGCCACCGACAACGCATCGAAGGCCAGCCCGTACAACGCCGCAAGCCGCCCCGATGCAATCAGGGTGATGCCGGCTTTGGGCACCGTGCCCGAAAGCCCCGCCGCCAGCTCGACGCCGATCAGCGTGCCTGACAGCGTTTCGCGCGCGGCGGCCGGGGTGCCGCCGAACAAGAGCTGCCGCGACCGCGCGCCGAACAGCAGGTTGGCCGCGAAGGCCGGAGCGTCATACGCGGCCTTCACCGCCGCCTTGAAGCTCGCGACATCCTCGGCGTCATCGGCGCCGGCGACCGCGAGCGACAGGATCGTCTCGCGCGAGACCACGCTGAAGAGTTCGCCGGTCATGAAGGTGGAGAAATGCGCGACGGTGCCGTCCTTCACCCGCACCCATTTCGAATGCGTGCCGGGCATGCAGACCAGCGCTTCGCCGGCAGCATCGAGACCGAGCGCGCCGAGCAATTGCGTCTCCTCGCCGCGCATCACGTCAGGTGCGTTGGCGTCGCGCTGCGCGATGCCGGGCAGGATGCGGATGTCGCGCGCCTCGCCGGGCACGCGCGCGGCCTGCTTCAGGACGGCAGCGAGCGGCGCGGGCGTGTCGACATAGCCGGCCTCGACCCAGCCGGTCTTGGCTCCGGCCATGCCGCAGATGAGAACCGGCAGCTTTGCGGCAGCCTCGACGGCCGCCAGATGCGACTGCAGCACGCCGGCAAAACCCACCTTCGCCGCGGCCAGCATGCCCTCGTCGCTGCGTCGCGCCGCCAGCACCTGGCCGGCGCGATCGACCAGCCACAGCCGGAAGCTGCTGGTGCCCCAGTCCACCGCGACATAGGCGGGTTCGGTCATCTCGACGTGTGTCCTCGTCTCACCGGCAAGACGGCGTCTCGCGACAATGAGACGGCGGCTTGCAAATCCGCCCCGGAATATCGGCAATTGCCGCCGCAAACCAGCGCTTTCTCGCAAGTCTGAGCCGCCCGCCGCGCTGGCACAGCGCTTGCTGAATTGCCTTCCGCTCACGTCCGTGAACCGCGCAGCAAGACGCGTCAACATCAGATGAGGAAACCCATGGAGATCGGCTATTTCACGATGCCTTCGCATCCGCCGGAGTGCGGCCTGAAGGAAGGACACGATTGGGACCTGCAGGTCCTGCGCTGGCTCGACGAGCTCGGCTATCAGGAAGCCTGGATCGGCGAGCACCACACCGCGCCCTGGGAACCCAATCCTACCCCCGACCTGCTGATCGCGCAGGCGCTGATGCAGACCAAGAATATCCGCATCGGACCGGGCGGGTTCCTGCTGCCCTACCATCACCCGGCCGAGCTCGCCAACCGCGTCGCCATGCTCGACCATCTCTCCGGCGGCCGGCTCAATTTCGGCGTCGCCGCATCCGGCCTGCCGAGCGACTGGGCGATGTTCAACGTCGACGGCATGAGCGGGCAGAACCGCGACATGACCCGCGAGGCGCTCGAGATCATCCTGAAGATGTGGAGCGATCCCGCGCCCTGGACCTACAAGGGCAAGTTCTGGACGGTGACCAAGCCGGACACGATGTTCGACTTCCTCAAGCCGCACATCAAGCCGTTGCAGACACCGCATCCGCCGATCGGCGTCGCCGGCCTGTCGAAGAACTCGGACACGCTGAAGCTTGCCGGCGAGCGCGGCTTCATCCCGATGAGCCTCAACCTCAACCCGGCCTATGTCGGCAGCCATTGGGACTCGGTCGAGATCGGCGCCGCCAAGACCGGGCGCAAGCCGAACCGCGCGGATTGGCGCCTCGTGCGCGAGGTGTTCGTCGCCGACACCGACGAGGAGGCCTGGAAGCTCTCGACCGGCGACATGATGGGCCGGATGATGGGTGAGTACTTCCTGCCGCTGCTCGGCCATTTCGGCTTCAAAGACTATCTGAAGCACGCGCCCGACGTGCCCGATAGCGACGTCACCGTCGAATATTGCGCCAAGCGGAACTGGATCGTCGGCTCGCCGGCAACCGTCGCCGAGAAGATCGAGAAGATCTACGACGAGGTCGGCGGCTTCGGCGTGCTCTGCGTGTTCGGCTTCGACTACAAGCACAAGCCGGAAGCCTGGCACCACTCGCTCTCGCTGCTCAAGAACGAGGTGATGCCGCGCCTGAAGCATCTCGGCTCCGCGAAGAAGGCGGCTTGACCTGATACGGGTGCGGCGCGATCGTGCCGCACCCGCATTCATTTCGGAGATTTTTGGCGTGAGCGTGGACGCGAAGGATTTCAAGCAGGCGATGCGCCAATGCGCCGGTGCCGTCGCGCTGGTCACGGTAGGCGCCGAACACGGCAAGCGCACGGGACTGACGGTCACGTCGGCCTGCTCGCTGTCGGACAATCCGCCGTCGCTGATCGTCTGTGTCAATCGCAACGCCAGCGCGCATGCGCGCATCCGCGAGGAACGCGCGTTTGCGATCAACTTCCTGCACGAGGACCACGCGGCGTTGGCGCTGACCTTCAGCGGCCAGAAAGGCGTCAACGGCGATGACCGTTTTGCCTTCGGCCAGTGGACGCGCGGCACGACCGGCGCACCGGTGCTGACGGATGCGGTCGCCGCGTTCGACTGCGTGCTGGCGCAGGAGTTCGAAACGAAGACGCATTCAATCTTCGTGGGCGAGGTTCGCGGCGTGTCGCATTTCGACGGGGCTTCGCCGCTCGTCTATCTGCGCAGCAGCTTCCACGTGCCTCAGGAAATCCGCGGCACCGTGACGGTCGGCGACCGCGATCTCGCGGCATCTGAGCTGGAGTGATTTTTCGTAAGCGGCGCATTATCTTCCCTTCTCCCCTTGTGGGAGAAGGTGGCGCGAAGCGCCGGATGAGGGGTATGTCTCCGCAGGCTCAGGTGAGAGTTGGACTCGTGGAGAGAGACCCTCACCCGTCTCGCCGCTACGCAGCGAGCTCCCCTCTCCCACAAGGGGAGAGGGGAAGAAAGAGCGCCTACTGTGCCGTCTCGATCTTCAGCAGCTTGATCTTCCGATACAGCGTCGCGCGGCTCAGCTTCAGCGCACGCGCCGCTTCCGTCACCCGGCCACCATGCTTGCGCAATGCCTCGACGATCGTCCTCCGCTCAGCCGCCTCGAGACCCGGCTCCGCCGTCCGCCCGCCGAACGGCGGCAGGTCGAGATCGGCATCGGTGATGACACCATCCTCCGCCGTGCAGCCGGCAAGCCGCAGCACGTGGCGGAGCTGGCGCATGTTGCCGGGATAGGGATAGGCCGAGAGCAACCCCCACGCCTCGTCCGACAAGCGGCAGTCCGGCGCCTCCTCGCGCGCGATCTGGCGAATGATGTCGTCGCGATCGGCGCGATCGCGCAAAGCCGGCAATCGCACCTCCATGCCGCGCAGGCGAAAGTAGAGATCGGCGCGGAAGGTGCCCTGCTCCGCCATGCGGCCGAGGTCGCGATGGGTGGCGCTGATCAGGCGAATATCGACGGGCACGGGTTTCAGCGCACCGAGCGGCCAGACCTCGCGGTTTTCGAGCACGCGAAGCAAGCGCGTCTGCAGCGCGATCGGCATGTCGCCGATCTCGTCGAGGAACAGCGTGCCGCCGTCGGCCTGCACGATCAGGCCCTTCGAACCGTCGCGCCGCGCGCCGGTGAAGGCGCCGGCCTCGTAGCCGAACAGCTCGGCATCGATCAGGCTCTCCGGCATCGCCGCGCAGTTCAGCGCGACGTAGTTGTTGCGGGCGCGGCTGCTGGCGGCGTGAATGGCGTGCGCGAATACGTCCTTGCCGACGCCGGTCTCGCCATGCAGCAGCACCGGCAGATTGTGATCGCCGATGCTCCGCAGCCGCTTGACACTTTTGATCAGGCCGGGGTCGCGGCCGGCGAGCCGGTGCATCGCGTCGTAGCGATCGATCGGCGCGTCACGACGCGGCGCGGGCGATCTCGCGCGCAGCGGCGGCGCGACGTGTCCCCGCCCCAATGCGCGGCCATCGGCACGGCGCAGCTCAACAGTCTCGTCCGCGCCACGCACGGCGTGATGGTCGAACTTGACATAGCGCGACAGGTCGATGCCGGATGCGATCAGGCCGTCGGTGAGGCCCAGGAGCGCCCGGGCTGAGCGGCAGGCGCCGACGATGCGCCGGTCGTCGTCATAGGCGAGCAGACCGCTGCCGCCATCCCCCGGCACGGTGGCGATCCAGGCGTTGCGGAAATGACCGCGGAAGATAGCGCCCTCCATCCGCCGGGTCGCCTCCATGGTCACCGCGAGCGCGAGCTGGTGCGCGGTACGTTCGAGATCCTCGCGGCATGAGGTGATGTTGACGGCGCCGGCGAGCCGGCCGGCCTGGTCGAACAGCGGCGCCACGGCGCAGGAGAACATGTGCCACTGCGCGCGAAAATGCTCGTCGCGATGCACCAGGATCGGCTTTTGCTCGGCCAGCGCGGTGCCTAGCCCGTTGGTGCCTTCGAAAGCCTCGGAGAAGTTCGAGCCGGTATAGATCTTCCAGTCCATGAACAGTCTCGCGTCGGCCTCGCCCGGCAGACGGCTGAACAGCATGGTCGCGTTCGCATCAGCCAGATTGACGCAATAGCCGGCGTCGCGCAGCACGCGGGCGAGATCATCGAGCTCGGGCGTGACGAACCTGATCGTCTCCTCCAAGGGCTCGGCGACGTGGCGGATTTCTGCTTCGGTCAGCGTCTGCGGCGGGCCCTGGCGGGCCGGATCGAGCTTGTGGCTGATGACACATCGCCGCCAGGAACTGGCGATGCGCGACGAGGCATCGACGTCGGCCAAGCGGTCTGTAACCTGATTGGCGACCGACAAGACACGGGCGACATGGTTCGAGGCCGAAAGGCTGGCCATCGCGGACGTCTCCACCCTGTATTATTGTGCAAAGTCTGGCACCACAGGCGGGGATGTCAATCGGGAACCGGGACGCAGCTATTGCTGCACTGCGCTCACCACGTGTCGATGCACGGCCGCTTCTTCTCCGTCCTCGGCGCCGGCTTCGGCACCGAGCGCAGGCCCGCCATGATCCAGCGCCGTGTCTCGGAGGGGTCGATGACGTTGTCGATCTCGAACACCGAGGCGATCGAGACGGCCTTGCCGTTGGCGTAGAGCTCGGCGACCTTGTTGCGGTAGTAGGTCTCGCGCTCCTCGGGGTCGGCGATCGCCTCCATTTCCTTGCGGAAGCCGAGCCGGACATAACCCTCCAGGCCCATGCCGCCGAACTCGCCGGTCGGCCAGGCCGCGGTGAAGAACGAGGCGTGAAAGCCGCCGCCGATCATCGACTGCGCGCCGAGACCATAGCCCTTGCGCAGCACGATGCCGAACAGCGGCACAGTGAGGCTCGCACCGGTGACGAACATGCGCGAGACGTGGCGCACGATCGCGGTCTTCTCGGCTTCGGGACCGACCATGAAGCCGGGCGTGTCGCACAGCGAGAGGATGGGCAGGTCGAACGCGTCGCAGAGTTGCAGGAAGCGCGCGGCCTTGTCGCCGGCGTCGGCATCGATCGCACCGCCGAGATGTCGCGGATTGTTGGCGATCAGGCCGAACGGCTTGCCCTCGATCCGGATCAGCGCGGTGACCATGCCGACGCCGAACTCCCGGCGCAGCTCCAGCACGCTGTCCTTGTCCGCGACGAGGTCGATCACGTGGCGGATGTCGTAGACCCGCAGGCGGTTCTCGGGGATCGCGCGGCGGAGCAGACGCTGGTCGGCGGCCTGCCACTCCGTCACCGCGCCCTGGAAGTAGGACAGGTATTTTTGCGCAACGGCCGTCGCCTCCTCCTCGTCCTCGACCAGGATGTCGATGACGCCGTTGGGCGACTGGAAGGAGACCGGGCCGACCTCGGCCGGATGGTAGACGCCGAGCCCGCCGCCCTCGATCATCGCCGGGCCGCCCATGCCGATCGAGGCGTTCTTCGTTGCGATGATGACATCGCAGCAGCCGAGCATCGCGGCGTTGCCGGCAAAGCAATAGCCGGAGACCACACCGATCACAGGCACGAGGCCCGAGAGCCGTGCGAACTGCACGAAGGACGGACCGTCGAGGCCGGTCATGCCGAGCCGGTCGGTGTCGCCGGGCCGGCCGCCGCCGCCCTCGGCGTAAAACACCAGCGGCACGCGCCAGTCTTCCGCCAGCGTCAGCATGCGGTCGATCTTCTTGTGGTTCATGTGGCCTTGCGTGCCTGCGAGCACGGTGTAGTCATAGGCCACGACGATGCAGCGGCCGCTTTCAGCGCCAAACTTATCGGCATTCACCGTCGCAACGCCCATCACGAGACCATCGGCGGGCGTGTTCTTGATGAGATCGTCGACCTTCCGCCGGCGGCGTTGCGCCGCGATGGCGAGGCTGCCATATTCCATGAACGAGCCATCGTCGACGAGCTGGGCGACATTTTCGCGCGCGGTGCGCTGGTTGGTGTTGCGGCGGCGCGCGACCGAGGCCGGCCGGTTGGCATCGAGCGTGTTGGCCTGGCGCGCGATCAGTTCGGCCAGATCAGGACGGATGTGGTCGAGATCGATCTCTGCCTCCGCCGCCGACGCGTCGGCCGCGACATCGAGCGGCTCCAGATACAGGATCGGCTCGCCATGCATCAAGGTGACGCCGTCGCCGGCGACGAGCTTCATGACGCGGCCGCCCTGCTCGGCCATGACCAGATGCTCCATTTTCATGGACTCGATCACGGCGAGCTGCTGGCCGGGGCGTACAATCTCGCCCTCCTTCACCTGGACCGTGACGATGGTTCCCTGCAAGGGCGCAGCGACCATCAGTGCGCCTTCAGGCACCACCTGCGCGATGTGCGCCTCAGTGACGTGAGCGCTGCTGCGCTCAGTCGGGGCAAAATACAACGGCTTGGCCGCGCCATCGGCGGCCTCGACGAGCTTTGCGATGTTGCGATCGATGAAGTCGGTCGCGATGCGGTTGGTCCTGAAATCGGGATGCGCGAGCACCGCCTGGAGGAACGCAACGTTAGTGACGACGCCGTCGATCCGGAATTCTCGCAATGCGCGCGATGCTTTGGCGACCACATCATGCCAGGCCTCGCCGGGCGTATGCACGATGACTTTTGCGAGCAGCGAGTCGAAGGCCGCGCTGGTCTTGTAGCCGGCGTAACCAAAACTATCGACGCGGACGCCGGGCCCTGACGGCGGCTCGAACACAGCAAGCACACCGCCGGTCGGATGCGTCGCGCCTGTGGCGTCCAGCGTCTCCATGTTGACGCGGAGCTGCATCGCATAGCCGCGCGGCTTTGGGATAGAGCCCTGCGCCAGGCCGAGCGAGGCCAACGTCGCGCCTGATGCGACCGCGAGCTGGGCACGGACGAGATCGAGCCCAAGCACTTCTTCCGTCACGGTATGCTCGACCTGGAGCCGCGGATTGGCCTCGATGAACGCAAAGCTGTCCTCGGCCGTGCCGTCGACCAGGAACTCGAACGTGCCGAGATTGTCATACGACGCCGCAGCCGCGAGTTGCTTCGCCGCCTCGATGATGCGGCCGCGCAAGGACTCGCTCAGCGACGGGCTCGGCGCCACCTCGACCAACTTCTGGTGCCGGCGCTGGATAGTGCATTCACGCTCCCAGAGATGCGAGATCGCACCATGACGGTCGCCGATGATCTGCACCTCGATGTGGCGGGCCTGCCGGATCAGACGCTCGGCATAGACGCCGTCGAAGCCGAATGCCGCCTTGGCTTCGGACTGGCAGCGCGCATAGGCTTCGGCGAGATCGCCTGCGTTCTCCACCACGCGCATGCCGCGGCCGCCGCCGCCGGCCATCGCCTTGATCACGATCGCGGCGCCCTTGTCCAGGGATTCGAAGAATGCGGTGATCTCCTCGAGGCTCGACGGGCCGCTGGTGCCGGCGATGATCGGCACGCCGCAGCGCTTTGCCAATTGCCGCGCCGCGACCTTGTCGCCGAACAGCTCGAGCGCCGTCACCTTTGGTCCGACGAAGGCGATGCCTGCCTCCGCGCAAGCCTTGGCGAATGCCGCGTTCTCGCTGAGAAAGCCGTAGCCGGGATGCACGGCATCGCAGCCGGCACTCCCGGCCGCCTTCACCACCGTCTCGATGTCGAGATAGGCCCGCGCACCGCGGCCGGGGATTTCGACCGCCTCGTCGGCAACACGAACATGCAGCGACAGCGCGTCATCCGCGGGGTGGACGGCAACCGTAGCGATGCCTGCATCGGCCGCTGCGCGTGCGATGCGGATGGCGATCTCGCCACGATTGGCGATCAGGAGCTTCTTGAACGACATGCAGCGATCTCCATGCCCGCCGCGAGACGCAGGGGCGGCAGGTCCGATGATCCTGCATCTTCGCTTTGACTGCGGTCGTCAAGGGAGGGACGCCGGCGGCGATGACCGCTCCCGTCGGCCGGAATATCAGTCGGCCCCGTGCGCCCTGATGAGGCGTATAATCCGCGCCACGGCAGACGGAATCGGCGCGATGACGGGGACGGTGAACATCGGCTGCAGCTCGCGCGCGGCCTCGCCGAGCGGCCCACCGCCGACAATGACGGCCTCGGCGCCATCTTGCGCGATGCAGGCCTCGACCGCACCGGCAAGGGCTTCGCACAGCCGCGCCGGATCGCGCATCAGCTCTTGCGCATCGCCCTCGGCAAAGCGGGTGCCGGTGTAGTGCGATCGCAATCCCAGCGCTTCCGGCAGCGCATCGATTTTTGATTTGAGCTTCGGCGTCGTGGTCGCGACGCCGAAGCGGCGGCCATTCTTCGCAGCCGCCAGCATGGACGACTCGCCGATGCCGACTGCGGGCAAATTCATCGCCGCCTTGATCCCGGCGAGGCCGGGATCACCGAACGCCGAGACGATGATGCCGTCGCAGCCGGCACTGCTGGCCAGCGCAATCTCTTCGACCTCAGGTGCAGCCGCCTCCAGCGCCTCTGCCGACACGATCATCTTCGGCGCGCGCGTCGCCGTTGCGCCGACGACGTCGAAGCCGTCCGCAGCGACGGACTTCGCGATGGCGACCATCATCGCGGTCGTCGCCTCGTTGCTGTTCGGATTGATCAGGAGGATGCGGCGGCCGGCCATGCTATCCGCCCGCGCGCACGCGCGCCGATTTCCTGGAAGATCGCGGTGAGCTCGTCGACCTCGTCCTCGCCCTCCGTCGGCTTGATTCGCTGCTCCATCTCCTCGATGTGATGGCGCATGGCGTGGACCGCGCCGGCCCTGTCGCGCGCGAGGATCAGCGCGCCGATGTCGGGGTGCGCGTCGGGCGAGCAATCCGGCTCGCCAGGCTGCTCGAATGTCGCGATCGCCAGCGACGTCCGCAGCATCAGTTCCCGCGACATGTCCAGCAGCACCTGGTTGCCGGCAAGCTTGGCGACCAGGATGTGGAATTCCGCCGTGAGCGACAGCGAGGCCCAGCGGTCGTTGCGGTCGTGACGCGCTTCGAGCTCCATATGCGCCTTCAGCGCGGCCTTGCCTGATTTGTCCAGCCGGTCAATCGCCGCGGCGACGGTTGCTGTCTCGATAAGACGTCGCGCCGCGAAGATGTCCCGGGCTTCCTCCCAACTCGGCCTGTACACGAACGCGCCGCGGTTCGGAATCTGCATCACGACCTTGCGCGACGCCAGATGCGCCAGCGCCTGCCGGATATGAATCCGCGTGGTGCCGAACGCCGCCGCGAGCTTGTCCTCGCCGAGCTTGGCGCCCGGCTTGAGTCGCTTCTGGCTGATCGCGGTCAGGATGCCCTGAACCACGGGATCGTCGTCGATGCTGCGCGGATCGACGGCATCGGACTCCCTGGGTTTCGGCGCTGGTCGCTTCGGCTTGCGCTTGAGGGGCGGGTTCGCTTCATGCGTCGTTTTTACAGGATTCCGGAATGTAGCCGCAGCCCATTTTTTGCACAAACCAGCCGATATAATGTTTACAATATAGCCAATATATTGGCGCCAACTTTTGGCGCCTAACGATTATTGCAGCGTCTGCAACACCTTAGCAGGCGAACTACGCTGGCACGCCGATTGCTATCCCCTCACGGAGGACAACGCGAAGGATGGAGCTGGCGTTGAGTGATGCACGCGGACACTCGCTGGATCTGAAGGGCATCGGCCACGCATTCGGTGCGACGGTCGCGCTGGACGAGATCGATCTCACTGTTGCGGCCGGCGAGCTGATCGCCCTGCTCGGGCCGTCCGGCTGCGGCAAGACCACGATGCTCCAGATCATCGCGGGCTTCCTGCGCCCGTCCAAGGGTGAAGTCCGTTTTGACGGCGCGCGGGTGGAGCACATCCCCGCCAACCGACGCCGCATCGGCATGGTATTCCAGAACTATGCGCTGTTTCCCCATCTCAGCGTGTTCGAAAACGTCGCCTATGGGCTCCGCGCGCGCAAGAGGCCGGGCGCCGAGGTCACGACAAAGGTCGAGCAAATGCTCGGCCTCGCCCAGATGACGTCGTTTGCACAGCGGCTACCCGGAGAGCTTTCGGGCGGACAACAACAGCGCGTGGCGCTGGCGCGCGCGCTCGCGATCGATCCGGGCCTCGTCCTGCTCGACGAGCCGTTCTCCGCGCTCGACAAGAATCTGCGCCTCGACATGCAGATCGAGATCAAGAGCCTGCTGAAGACGTTCGGCGTCACCTCCATCCTCGTCACGCACGACCAGGAGGAGGCGCTGTCGATGGCCGACCGCATCGTCGTGCTCAACAAGGGACGCGTCGAGCAGATCGACAGCCCGGATGCGCTCTACGATCGCCCGGCGAGCCTCTTCATCTCGAGCTTCATCGGCCACACCAATCTGCTGCGCGGCACCGTCACCGAGGCGAACCGCGTGCTTCTGGACTCCGGGCCAGAGATCGACCTCGGACGATCCGCGCAGCGCAGGCGCGGTACGCCCGTGACGATCTCGGTGCGGCCGGAGAACATCGCGTTCGGCGCCGCAAAGCAACCGGGCGCAATTCCCGTCACGATCCGCGCCACGGTGCCGCTCGGCGCCGTCAGCGTCACCGAAGGCGTCACCGCGAGCGGCGAGGCCGTGAAGATCAGTCAGGCACGCGCCGCCGGCATCGCGAAGGCGCAGACGGGCGAAACGGCCTGGCTCGCGATCTCCGATACGTCGCGCATCAGCGTTTTCAGCACGCCGATCGACGATTTTTCAAAGCATCAGCAGAGGAGTGTTTGACATGAGCCTATCCCGGAGATCGCTGCTCACATCAGGTTCGGCCGCACTTGTGACGGCAGGGATCGGCTGGCCGTGGTCGTCGCGCGCCGGTACCTCGATCGTGGCGACGACTTATCCCGGAAGCTTCGACGAAGCTTTCCGCTCGGTGGTCGGGCCGGCCTTCAAGAAGGCCAGCGACAGCAGCGTCACCTTCACCCCGCTGCTCGGCGTCGACCAGATCGGCAAGATCCAGGCCTCGCGCAACGCGCCGCCGTTCGACGTCGTGCTGTTCGACGAGGGCCCTCTGATCCCGGCGATCGCGAGCGGCGTGCTGGAGAAATTCCCCGTCGAGCAGTCGAAGTCCTATACCAACATTCCAAGCGCCTTCCGTCATCCTGACGGTTACGCGCCTGTCATCACCTGTCAGTTGATCGGCATCGCGTACAATCCGAAGAAAATCACGACGCCGCCGACCTCGTGGGAGGACCTGTGGAAACCGGAATACAAGGGGCGCGTCGGCATCACCGGACTTGGCTCCAGCCTCGGCACTGCCTTCATGGTCGAGATCGCCAAACTCAACGGCGGGTCCGAGACCAACATCGAGCCGGCGTTCGAGGCCATCAAGAAGCTGCTGCCGAATGTCGGCGCGATCGCGGCTTCGCCCGGCGCGCTGGCTGCCCTGTTCCAGCAGGGCGAGATCGATATCGCCTTCAACTTCTGGAACAACGTGGCGTTGCTCGCTGCCAAGGGCGTCGACATCGCCTTCGCCAAGCCGAAGTCCGGCGCCGTCGTGATCCGCACCAGCGCGCAGATCGTGAAGAACAACCAGGACCCGAAGCTGGTGCTCGACTATCTCGACACGGTGATGTCAGTCGACACGCAAAAGGGCATCGAAGCCGCGCCATGGGTGATGATGCCGACCAACGCCAAGGTGCCGTTGACCGGTGCGAACCTCACCGTCGCCAAGAGCGTCGACGACCTCGTCGCAAACAATGTGCTGCTCGACTGGACCAAATTCCAGTCGCTGCGCGGCGAATGGATCACCCGCTTCAGCAAGGAAGTGAAGATCTAAATGACTCCGGCCGGCACGAATGCATCAAGACAGTTGCTGCCGGCGGTTCCGCTGGCGGTGGTGTTCCTTGCGGCCTTCGTGCTGCCGCTGGCCGCGCTCGTCGCAATCAGCCTGTTCCGGACCCCGCAGTTCGCGGAGTTGTCGCTTCTGCAATATTTGCGATTCCTGTCGGACCCATTCAGCATCAAGGTGCTGTCGGATACGCTGTGGCTCGGTGCGGAGGTTGCTCTGGCAACGCTGGTCCTCTCCTATCCGCTCGCGCTGGTCTATGTCGCGAGCGGCCCGCTCATGCGCACCCTGATCACTTTCCTGATCATGCTGCCGCTCCTGACCAGCACGGTGGTGCGTACCTTTGCGTGGATCGTCATTCTCGGCCGCGACGGCATCGTCAACTCGGCGATGCTGTCGCTGGGGCTCTGGCAGTCGCCGGCGCGGCTGCTCTACACCTGGGAGGGCATGGTTCTGGCGCTGACGCAGATCCAGCTCCCCTTGATGGCACTGCCTGTCATCAACAGCCTGCTGCGGCTCGACGGCAATCTGACCCGGGCGGCGGAGGGATTGGGTGCAAGCCGCGCGCGCATTTTCCTCACCGTCATCCTGCCGCTGACACTTCCGGGCGCCATCGCCGGCTGGCTGCTCGTCTTTGCTGCGGCCGCGACCGCTTTCATCACCCAGACGCTGGTCGGCGGCGGGCGCATCATCCTAATGCCGTCCTACATCTACCAGCAGGCCGTCGGCGTGCAGGATTGGCCGTTCGCCGCGGCGTTGTCGCTGATCTTCACGCTGGCCGTGACAGGCATCGTGTTTGCGATCGGCGCGCTGTCGCGCCGCTTCGTGCGAGGCGTCGATGCAGCGTAGCCTCATCGATCGGACCTATTCGACCGTCATCGGCGCCATCACCTGCTTCGGCATGCTGCTGCTGCTGGCACCGACGCTGGTCGTCCTTGTCATTTCCTTCACCGGAGGCATCACGCTGAAGTTCCCGCCGCCGAGCTGGTCGCTGCGCTGGTATGTCGAGCTACTGCAATCGCAGGAGATCGTGGAACCTGCGCTGACCAGCCTCAAGGTCGCGGCGGCCGCGACGGTACTCTCCGCGGTGCTGGGCGGCGCGGCGGCGCTTGGGCTCGCCCGCAGCCGGCTGAAGATGGCGCGGGCGCTGGATGCGCTGTTCATGTCGCCGATGGTGCTGCCCGCGATGGCCTTCGGCCTGTCGCTGCTGCTGGTCTTCAACCTGCTCGGCATCCGCCTCTCGGCGGCAACGCTGGTGCTCGGCCACACCATCATCTGCGTGCCGTTCGTGATCCGGATGGTCGGCGCGTCGGTGCAGCAGCTCAATCCGGTGCTGATCACCTGCTCGCTCAGCCTCGGCGCAAGCCGCTGGTACACCTTCCGCCGGATCACGCTGCCGCTGATCCGCCGCGGCATCGTCGCGAGCTGCTTCGTGGCATTCCTGACCTCGTTCGACAATGTTCCGGTGTCGCTGTTCCTGGCGGATGCGCGCACCGAGGTGCTGCCGATCAAGCTCTGGGCGATCCTCGAAGGCAGCCTCGATGTGCGCGTTGCCGCCGTCTCCGGCGTGATCGTACTGGTGACACTCGCCGGCCTCGTTTGTGCCGAGATCTTCGGCGGCGTCAGCCGCCAGATCGGGAAGCGCTGATCATGCCGATCGAACGCGACCTGCGCGGATACGGCCGGGCACGCCCGGATATCGTCTGGCCCAATGGCGCCCGCGTCGCGGTGTCGCTGGTGGTGAACTTCGAGGAGGGCGCGGAGCTCGCCGTCGAGCAGGGCGATGCCGAGACGGAGCGCTATGGCGAGGTCGCTTCGACATCCCCGCCGGGAGTTCGCGATCTCGTGCAGGAGCAAGTGTTCGACTACGGCATGCGGGCCGGGCTGTGGCGCTTCCTCGACGCTTTCACCGAGGCCAATGTGCGTTCGACCTTCATGATGTGCGGCCGCGCGGTCGAGCGCGTGCCGGACCTTGCCCGCGCCGTCACCGAGGCCGGACACGAGCCGGCCGTGCACGGCTGGCGCTGGCTGCCGCACGCGCTCTACGGCGATGCCGAGACCGAGCGCCGCGACCTCGAGAGGACGCGCAACGTCATCACCCTCGCAACCGGCGTCACGCCTGTCGGCTTCATGACGCGCGGCAGCCAGAGCGCGTGGACCCGCGATCTGCTGGCCGAGCTAGGCTTCGCCTACGATTCCAACGCGCTGGACGACGACCTGCCCTATTGGAGCCGAACGCCGAAGGGATCGATGCTGATCCTGCCCTACGGCTTCGACACCAACGACATGAAGTTCTTCCACCCCAACGGCTTCGTGCAGCCGGAAGACTTTTCGAACTATGTCAGTGCCGCGCTCGCGACGCTGGTCGAGGAGGCCGGGCGCGGCCGATCCTCGATGCTGTCGATCGGCTTCCACTTGCGCATCTGCGGCCGGCCCGCGCGCTTCCGCGCCGTGAAGGCCATTCTCGCGGAGCTGGCGCGGCTCGACGGCCGCGTCTGGATCGCGGCGCGCACCGACATCGCGGCGCATTTTCGCGAGGTCGTCAGCGACGAGCTGCACGGACCGTGGTCATGAAACCTACCCAGACCTACGAGGAAATCGAGGTCGCGTTCGTGTGAGCGCATTTTAGAACTCGTCGACATTCACATCTCTACGAATCTAGAAGACCTCGATATCGGCCTTCCCCACGTTGACTTGCACCAGCCCATGGCGGAACGATCGGCGCAGAAATTTTGCGCCAGCCGGGGCATGAGCGCAGCCAGCAACCCGAGGCTCCATGCATCAATCGACATACGCCAAACCGCTCGATCTTCCCGCGCTGAGCGCTGCGGAGCGATTGTTCATCTGGGGATTTCGGGCGAAGGCCCGCAGCGGGGGCGCCGTACCGACGGCGGCCGATATCCAGGAGGTGTATGACTATTTTCGCATCGGCGATGCCGTGCCTTCGCTGGATTCCATCATCGAGATCTTTGCCTGCACGGCGCATACGGCCATCGAGGTTCATTGCCCGACCTGTCCGAAGATGTCGGACAGCGAGCGCGGGATCCTGCACGCCATCGCCGCGGCACAGCAGGACTGCATCGATGTTGCGCGCGCGCAATTCGAGAGCTGGCTTCCACCTGTCGGCGCCGACTGGGCGCTGGCGCCGGTCCGGGGGCTTGCAACGATCTTCCGCATGGCCGGTCTCATCCTGCCCGACCGGCAGGTTCGGTCTTTCGACCATGGCCGGACGATGGCGATGAAGAGCTGGCTGGTCGGAAGCCCCACCCTGCACTGACGAGATCCTTCATGACGCAGGATGCGTGCGGCTTTATGCCAGGCCCGGACGACGGCAAGTCGCGGCTCTGTCCGCTCCAGGCCGTGCTTGCGACGCGCCCCTGCGTCGAGAACTACGATGATTTCTGCCGCGTTGCGCTGTCGCTGTTCCGCTTCATCGCCGCCGCCTATGCGACGGGCGCCTCCGATTGTTGGGAAGCGGCCTATCGGTTTGCCGACGAGGCGCCCGGCATTGCCGACAGCCCGCTACTGGTCGCGCGGGCGGCCGCGCTTGTCAGGATCCTGCGCAGCGGCCGGCCCTGCGATCTCTGCTTCATGCCGCCGTCCTGCCGGCGCCTGTCGAAGGACGAGGCGGAACTGATGCGACTGCTCGCGGTCGCCCGCGGCAAGCGGCCGGGGGAACTCGAATCTGTCGTCTGCCAATTCGTCGGCAACGAAAACGAAGTTGCGACGACGCGGGCGGTCAACGCGCTCGCAGTCTGCTAGCCGCCCTTCTTGCCGAGCACGAGATCGATCGTGTGCGCAGCGATCTTGCGCAGTTGCGGCTCGTCGCCATAGGCACGTTCGAGCACCCCGAGGCCGCGCGTCACCGTGATGATGTGCAGCGCTGCGGCAGCAGAATTGCCGCTGAATTCGCCGCGCTCGGCGCCTGCCGACAACGTATCCTGGACCAGCGCGGTGATGCGCGAGATCAGGTCCGCGAAGGCCCGGCGCGCTTCTTCATCCAGCCCCTCGCCTTCGACCGCACCGAGCTCCATCAGGCCGCGCGTGGTCGGACATCCCCGGGGTGGCGTGCCGGAGCGGAAATTGGTGATGGTCAGGTCGAAGAACGCGGTGAGACGTTTGCGCAAGCTGCCGGCACCCAGCGCTTTTTGCAGGGCGAGGAGATAATCCCTCCGCGTAGCGTTCATAGGCCTGGAGGAACAGCGCCTCCTTGCTGCCGAAGGCATTGTAGAGGCTGCCGCGCTGGACACCGGCTTCGCGCGCGATGTCCGACAGCGAGCTGCCGCGTACGCCCTTGCGCCAGAACTGGTCGAACGCGACGCGCAGGACGTCATCATGGTCGAACTCGCGCGGTCTCAATGTGGATTCCTAGAGTGGATGTTGGCCTAAAGTATTTGACACGACGTCAAGAACGTGTTTTCTGGACATCGTGTTAAAAACTAGTTGGGATTGATAGCCCGTTTCGTCAATGGGTTGAACCGCCGGCGCGGGCGATTTGCCTTGTCCGGTCGGACAGCATGCAAAGGGTCTTGCGATGCCTCTCCTTCACATCTCGATGCGCGCCGGAAAGCCGGAAGCCTACCGTCAGGCGATCCTCGACGGCCTTTATCGCGCCATGCGCGAGGCGCTGAACGTGCCTGAAGGCGACGAGTTCATGACGATTAGCGAGCTTTCGCCGGCAAACTTCCGCTGCGGCGATGCCTATGGCGTCAAACGCAGCGAGGACGCCGTGCTGATCCAGATCACCGTGTTTGCGACGCGCACCGCGGAACAGAAGAAGGCGCTGTACCGCCGGATCGCAGAGCTGCTCGGCGACGACCCGGGCATCCGCCCCGAGGACGTGTTCGTGAACGTGCTCGATGCCCCCGCGGAGAACTGGTCCGTCGGCCACGGCCTCGCGCAGTTTGCGTGAAGCCGCGCCGGCCGTCACTTCACGGCGCAACGCAAGCAGCCATGACACCGTCGAGCTCGGCTTTCGAAAGCACGCCGAGTTCAGCGATGAAGACGATCCGCGCCCGCGGCACGCCAGGGGCGGGCGCATCGCCGGGCGCGAGGGTGGCGCGGCCGCCGGCGAATTGAAACACCATCAGGCGTCCCGGCTGCTCGACGGTCTCGAACAGGCCTTTTGCGCGCGCAAGCTTAGGCGCGAGGCGACCGATCGCCTGCTGCAGGCGCGGCAACGAGAGCGGCTGGTCCGATGTCCAGCTCAGCGTCTCGAAGCGTTCCTCCGCCGGGCGCTTCGGCCCCGGCTCCCGCGGCGCCGGCGCGCGATCGACGGTCGTGGGGAACAGCAGCGCGGATGGAATCTCGCCGTGCTTCGCATCGACCACCACGGCGGGGACGCGTAGCGCGCGGATGGCTTCACGCAGCCGCTCACCCGCGCCCGCCTCCGCCAGATCCAGCTTGCTCAGCGCCACGATATCCGCAACGCGCAATTGCGAGCGCATCAGCGCGTCGTCCAGGGCAGCCGGCGGCGTGCTCGCGTCCATCACGCAGAGCACGGTTTCCAGCGGTGCCTCGCGCAGGATCACCGGGTCCATCAGGTTGCGAACGATATCGGCGGGATCGGCGACGCCACTGGTCTCGATGACGATATACTCCGGCTTCGGATCGCGCCGCAGCAGCGTCGAGAGCGTGCGGAGCAGATCGCCTTCGAGAGAGCAGCAGATGCAGCCATTGGCGAGGCTCACCACGCCATCGCTGGCGCCCGCGATCAGCTCCGCATCGATGTTGATCGCACCGAAATCATTGACCACCGCGGCGATGCGGCGGCCTTCCGCATGCGCCAGCAGATGGTTCACGACCGTGGTCTTGCCGGCCCCCAGAAAGCCCGTCACCAGGAGAATGGGGACCGGCATGGATCAGCTCTCGACGACGGGCCGGCGCACCGGCTTGCCGGGCCGGGCCGCGACATCGAGGATGCCGTCGCTGATCAGCGGCTGGCCGCTGACCACCAGGTGCCGCACGCCCGCCGACGGACGGTTCATCGCCGTGAAGGTCGCGCAGTCGCTGAGCTTCTCGTAGTCGAACACGACGATGTCGGCATCGGCGTCCTTCGTGAGCCTTCCCTTGGCGCGCATCGCCGGCGTGCTCTGCGACAGGATCTCCGCCGGGATCAGCGCGCATTTGCGCACGCCTTCCAGCAGCGACACGGTCTTGCGCTCGCGCACCCATTCGCGAATGAATTTCGTGAAGCAGCCGGCCGAGCGCGGGTGCGAGGTGGCGTCATCGGGCAGCGGCCAGGCGTCGCCGGTGTAGGTCTTGCCGTCCGACGTGGTCCACGGCATCGCGTCGGAGGCGATGGCGCCGCCGGGATACAGCACCGACATGTCGAGGAGGTCGCGGTGATGCGCGTTGTTCTCGGTGTCGAGGATGTGCCAGAGCACCAGCGAGGACGGCTCCTCGGCCTGCGCCTTGAGCAGCTCTTCGCGGTCGTGGAAACGGTAGCCGTCGGTCACGCGCTGCACCGAATCATAGCCGGTGCCGTTGCGTTCGACGAATTCGGGATCGCTGAAGAAGGCGGCGGCCAGCACGGTCGAGCCGGTGCCATAAGGATAAGCCTCGACCGTGATGGGCAGGCCCTGCGCCTGCGCCTTTTCGATCAGCACGCGGCAGCGCTCGATGTCGGTCTTGCTCGACGAATTGAAATGGCAGATGTGCATGTGCGCGCCGGTGGCGCCGGCGTAGCCGATCAGGCGAACATAGGCTTCGGCCGCGCTCTCGGGGTCGACGCGCGACATGTAGGCGACGTGGGTGAAGGTCGGCACGTCCTGCTTTGCGGCAAGTTGGCAGACAGCGGTCAATTCCTGCACGCCGGCGCCGGGCGCGTAGGCGTTGAGGATGCCGATGCCGATGCCGCCCTCGTTCAGGCCGCGCGAAAGACGCTCGAGAATGCCGGCGACCTCGGCATCGCTCGCCACGTTGTCGATCCAGCGCCGGTCGCGCATGGCGTTGCCGAACGCCTCCAGCGAGCTCTCCGCATTGGAACCCGTCATCGCGCCGATGCGCGCAAATGCCCAGTTGGTGGCGGCCCCATAGTTCAGCACGCGGCCTTCCCTGGCCTGCCGCTCATACCACGACCCGACCGGCAGCACGCCGGCTTCGAGATCGAGCGTCGTCGTCACGCCGTCGAAGGCCTGCATCCGGTCAGCCGGGACCGACTGGCCATGCGCGTGCAGATCGATGAAGCCGGGAGCGACCACGAGGCCGGTCGCGTCGATCACCCGCTCGGCGCCGCCGAGGCCCGTGCCGACGGCAGCGATCTTGCCGTCCACGACCGCCACATCGCCAACGGCGTCCATCCCGCTCGCGGGATCCACCACCCGACCGCCGCTGATCACCAAACCGCTCATATCGTCACTCCGAAAAGCCATTGCCCAAACCTCCAAAGGCCCGGCAGCAGCTTTGGCGGCGGAGACCGGCCACATCGCGCACCGTCCCGGCGCGCATCAATGCAGATTTTCGGGGGAACGACTACCGCCGCCGATGCCGACGCATCATGCGGAATCGCGCGCGGTCAGAGCCCGTCAAACCACGCTTTCCACTTCGGGACCGCCGTCGCGAAGGTGCCACGATGGCTCGTGCTCCCGGTGGATACGGCTTCGACTGCCGGATTTCCGCTGCCGATCGCCTGCTGGTAGGTCATGGCGAGCTGGCCGAGCCCGACGCTGATCGCTTCGTCGGTCTCGCCGTAATAGTTGCGGACCGGGCTCTTGACGATCCAGCGATACGCCTGTGTCTGCGCGACGAGCCGCCCGTAGGCCGATGCCGCGAAGAACTGCGGATCGAAATAGTCGGCACGGATCAGCTTGTGCAGATCGGTCGGCACGTCCGCAGGATTGAAGGGCTCGCGCGTGTAGGCCTTGCGCGACACGTCGTAATAGGCATCCGCGATCAGCGAGCGCGCGAGACCTGGCACGCCGTAATAATTCTCGAAGGAGAACGCCGTCAGGATCAACAGCGAATTCACCCAGCTCGCATCGTTCTTGCGCGGGAAGCTGAGAAACCCGTTCAGCGCCACGAACGCGTCGACAGGCGCGCTCGCGGTTGCGGCGGCGTCGACCTTGATGCCGGATTGCTCGAGCTTCTCGAGCATGGCCATGGTCACGAACCCGCCTTGCGACCAGCCGGCGAGAAACAGTTTCGTCGTGGTGAGCTTGAGATGATCGAGCACGGCGCGGCTTGCGATCAGCATGTCGTAGGTCGCCTGCTGGTGGCTCGTCTTGACCATGTAGCCTTCCGGCTCGGACGACGTGCCCAGCCCGAAATAATCGGCGCCGATGACGACATATCCCTGGCCTGCGAACTGCGCGATCGTCAGTTGCGTCTCGGGCGACTGTTCGGGAAACGACGGCACCTCCTGCTTCCCGTAAACCGTGCCGTGCTGATACGTCACCATTGGAAACGAGGTGCCCTCGACGTCGGGGACGGCGAGCAGTCCGGACGCGACCGTCGGCTTGTTGCCGCGCTCCGGCACCACGGAGGCATACGTCACGCGATAGAGGCTGACGGCATTGCGGGCCGGGCTATAGGTTACCGTAATACCGGCGAAGGCCGGCGTATCGACCTGCAGGATCTTGTCCAGCTGGGCGGAATCCCAGCGACCGATGCGCTGGTATTCGACATTTGCCGACAATTTGACGACCTGGCTATCCTGCGCCCGGGCCGAAAATCCCGGGAAGAGCTGGATAAGAAGCAGCAGCGAGAAGCACCGAACCAATTTCATGCAAAAGACCCGTTGAATGAGACGTGATAGGCCTAAGCGGTTTGGGTTGAGATTCTGTTTCGGGTTGACGGGTCCGCTGTGACTTCGCAACGGTCGCTATTACGCGAATCGGTGCAAAGCGCTAATCATTGCGGAGAATTGCAGGTCCAATTCGGAGACGTTCCATGGCCCTTCCCTCCGTCCAGCAGCAGCTGACCCTGCCATGGGGCCCAGATATGCGTTCGGCACGGGACGATCTCCTCGAAAGGTATCTTCATCTTCGCGAAATCTCCAAGAGACTTCATCACGAGGTTCTGAGGTCCATCTCTGCCGACACGATTCTGAATTGCGCACGGCGGCTCGGATTGGCGAAGGGGAAGACGTTCGTTCTCGATCATGAGGACGAGATGTACTACGTCTACGACCTCGCCATTTACACCGCGCCGGCCGATCGCTCCCGAGCAATCGACCGCTACGCGAGGTCGGCTGCGTTCGAACCGCAATCCGACGAGAGGTTGATGTTGGACGCGATGTGCGCGTCGCAGTTTGCGATCCTTCTGATCGAGCGACATCACGAATCGGCAGGCCTGATCGCCACCGATATTCTCCGCAACTCCGAGGTGTGGCTGCTCGACGTTGGGCTCGACAGTTCGATGGACGAGGGAGAGCTGATCGCAACCAGGCTGATCACCCCCGGGGCTTTCTCGATGACCGCCGGCGTCAACGTTCCGTTCGAGATCGAGATGCTCGATGCGGTTTGCGCGCTGCTGCCTCGGAACATCGCCAACAGCAAGCTCAGTCGCGTCGCCGAAGACAGACGCTTCGCCGAAGCCGTCTACACGATCGGGCTGATGGATGGCGTCACGGACAAGATGGCTCATCTTTGATCTGCCGGACCGGCTGTGACCTCTGCCCGGAGCGCGGGTTGAGCTCTCGCGAAACCATTGCACCTCCGGACGCGGCGCGCTTCAATCCATCATCATCATCGACGCAGGCGAACACCATGCCGGCAACCATGGGGAACATCACGGAGGCCTTCGAGTTCGCCAATACCAACGGCGACCTGGGAGAATTTCGCGCGTTCGTCTGCAGGCAGACCGGAAACATCCATTATCAAACCGATTTCATTGACGCCGCCGAGTTGAACGACGAACTGCCCGAGGACATCGACGACGAGGACAAGTACATCGCGCTTCCGGACAAGCGTGAACTCGGCCTGGGCAAGCCGCTGGTGCTCGACTTTGCCCGGGAGTTCCTGCCGAACGATTTCGACGAGGTCCGCTATTTCTTCAGCAAGCGGGGCGCTTATCCGAAATTCAAGGCGCTGCTCGCCAGACGAGGCGCGATCGATCGCTGGCATGCGTTCGAGGCGAAAGCCACGGAGCAAGCGTTGCGCGAATGGTGCGTGCTGAATGAGATCGAAATCGTCGGCTGATTTTCACTCAACCTGTGGCATAGCCGGCGCACCGCCAGGGCCTGGCGCCTTCACCCCTGCATGACCCGCTGTTGCGGCTCCAACTTGACTCTCTCACTCTCGCTCTCGGGAAGGCCATGCTGATCTGCACCTTGTGCATGTCCAGGCGCGATCCGGTGAAGTTCGTGCTGGCATGCACCAGCCGGAATTCCTTCGGCACCGGCGCGAGCGTCACGGCACCGCCGACCCTTCCATCGAACGTCGTGGTGAAGGTGAGCTCGTCGGTGAACGTGTCAGGGCGCCATCCTGCGGCAGATCTCAAATGGCGCGACGTTGTCGCCTGATGCCGACGCGTAGCCCCCATGTCCGCCCCGCAGAACAACAACATCAGGTTGCAACGCATGGCGACGGGTGGTCAAGGATTCCTGCGCGAGGCGCTTTGCGCGCCCCGGACCCGGAGGCCCGGAGGTCGCACAAGCCGTTCGCTCAGTTCTGCCGGTGAATGGTGATGTTGATGTGGCCACCGCCGCCGAGACTGCCGAGAGCCTCGATGCCTTTGCCCCATTGTTCGCCGACCCACTTCGCAGCCGAATGAACTTCATGCTTGATCCAGCCCCAGACGCCGCCACCGGCGATGACGTCGAGCTCTTCGATGGACAGTTCGCGGCTTTCAAACCCGGCGTGGTCAGGATTCTTCATTGGCGTCTCCAGTTGGTGATGCGGGCCATCCCGCAAGCACGGGCAGGATGCGCGCACATGCCCGGCGAGAGCTGTGACGATGATCACCTCGGTCGCGACGAGCGATGAATTGTCACTTCAGTCGGGGGCAGCGAGGCGGGGCTATGGCATGAAGAGACAGGCGTGGCCGGAGGCTCGCCTGTGGCATCCTTCGAAACGCCCGCTACGGCGGGCCCTCAGGACGAGGTTACGTTGTGTGGCGCGAGTCTGGGACCGAGCAGAAGCGGATATATCAACGCTCGATGGAGCCAGATGGCGCTCCCTAGGAGCCTCTGGTTGATTGTCCAGTGATCGAGATAGTATCGATTTTCATGCACAACTTCAATAATTTGTCGCCAGTCTCGGAACAATTCCTTCCAGAAGTATTTTCCGGTGCGGCACATTTGTTGGACGTCTTGTTGGACGAAATTTAAGGGCCTCACCGTAGAGGCCATTGACGAAATCCGCTGGACGATGACGGCCCCCGACGCCTGAAACATGCTCGTAACCCAGCTGTCGCGAAATGCGACGCACGAATGCCACCTAACCCGATGGCGCCGCCGATACGGGCTGCAGTCGAGAACTGAGAGATCACTCATTGAAGCAGGTGGAGCTTTGCCGCCACCTTGCCTTTGCAGGTCTCCCTTACCACCCGCGCACCAGATCCGAGTGTTTGCGTTTCGTGCTATCTTAGATTAAGCTAACATGCCATTAAACCTTGAGGAATGGATACTGCGGCTCAGGGACTATGATGAAAATCGAAGGAATAGCTGGTGGGACCCCTTCCGACAGGTATGAATGCTCAAATTCCGGATTGCCCATCATTCTTGGTCTTGAACTCCTGGCGCAAATATGATCGTCAGGCGAGCTTGTTTGGAGATGCCGGGCAAATCATCCTGCCCGCACAACGCGTTGGCATTATCGGGCTTGGCGGCGGGCTCTGCTCTAGCTGAGCTCGGGGTCTGGCCGTCGGTAAGTTTCTGCTCGCATATCTGATCGGGCTAAGGTGACGAACCAGCCGCGCCTTCCATGCCCCAGCACCCGATTCCATCTAGGCGGGCCGAGACCCTCCCTTTTCGGAAGGTACAATGTCGATGGAACAAGCAAAATCCGCTGTGCCCGACCTTTTGGAGAAGCTTAGCCGCAAGGAATGTACCGTCGGGATTGTTGGTCTCGGGTATGTCGGTTTGCCGCTCTGCCTTGCGATCGCGTCCGCTGGGTTACAGGTGATCGGCTTCGATATCGATCGCCATAGAGTAGGCTCACTGATCAGTCTCCGAAGCTACTTCGAGCATATCCCCGACCTGGCGATCGAGAGCCTATTGGCAAGCCGACGTTTTCAGGCAACGGACGATTTCCGCCGTCTCAATGAACCCGACGCGATCCTGGTCTGCGTGCCTACGCCGCTAACGCCTCACCGCGAACCGGATCTGTCCTTCATCATCTCGGCGGGCCGTGCCATTGCGCAATATATGCGCAGGGGGCAACTCATCGTTCTGGAATCAACGACCTATCCCGGAACGACCGAAGAGGTGCTCCGTCCGATACTGGAAAGTACCGGTATGATAAGCGGGCGCGATTTTTTCCTCGCTTATTCGCCGGAACGCGAGGATCCCGGAAACCCCAGTTTTACCACCGCCGACATCCCCAAGATCATTGGCGGGCTTGACGCGGGGCGCGACCTCGCTGTTGCCCTCTATTCGAGCTTCGTCACCAGGATTGTGCCTGTGTCGTCGGTGGCTGTTGCCGAAGCGGTCAAGCTCGCCGAGAATGTCTTTCGAGCCGTCAACATTGCGCTCGTCAATGAACTGAAAATGATTTTTGATGCCATGGGGCTGGATGTGTGGGAAGTCATCGAGGCCGCCAAGACCAAGCCGTTCGGTTTCATGCCGTTCTATCCGGGGCCCGGCATTGGCGGTCACTGCGTTCCAATTGATCCGTACTATCTGACATGGAAAGCGCAGGAATACGGCCTGGTCACCCAGCTCATCGAACTGGCGGGCCAAATCAATACGGGCATGCCGCAATACGTCGTAAACCAGCTGGCCCTTGCGCTGGATCGCCAGCAGAAGATCGGGTTGAATGGCTCCCGTATTTTGGTGGTCGGCCTCGGTTACAAGAAGAACATCGATGACACCCGAGAAAGCCCGGCCTTGCGACTCATTGAGCTGATCGAAGCTCGAGGAGCGACGGCGGATTTCTTCGATCCGTTTGTAGCGACGATTCCCGTAACGCGGAAGTCTCTGGCCGGCCGAACGTCGTTCAAGTGGGATATTGCTGCGCTTTCGATCTATAACGCTGCGGTCATCGCTACGGACCACGACTGCATCGACTACGCCTCTCTCGTGAACAGCTGTAGACTTGTCATTGACACGCGGAACGCTTGCCGCCGCGCCGGCATAGATGCCCCTCATGTCGTGAGGGCATGACCCGATCGACCTATCCAACGCAACCGTCATGGTTGCGCCGCCGGCTACGCCGCCGGATGCCCGAGCACGGCGCCTAAAGCGGGATGGGTTTAGACTGAATCGATTTGGGATTCCCAAATCAGTCGGTTTCTGATTCACCATGCTGGCTGGACGGAGGCCAGCATGGATGGGCAAGCCGTACTCTCTTGATCTTCGCAAGCGTGTTGTGGCCGCGATCGAGGGCGGGATGTCCCGCAATCAGGCCGCCAAGCAGTTTGGGGTGGCAATCAGCACAGCCATCGGCTGGATGAAGCGGGTTGATGAGACCGGCAGTGTCGAGCCTGGCCAGATCGGCGGCTACAAGCCGAAGGCAATTTCGGGTGAGCACGCGGTCTGGCTGTCGCAGCGGATCAAGGACGGCGATTTCACCATACGTGGTCTGGTTGCTGAGCTCGCCGGGCGCGGCTTGAAAGTCGATTATCACTCGGTATGGGACTTCGTGCATGCCGAGAAGCTCAGCTTCAAAAAAAGCGTGGTGGCTGGCGAACGCGATCGTCCCGACGTCGCGCGGCGGCGAGCCCAGTGGGCAAAATATCAAGATCGCGTCGAAGCTGAGCGGCTCGTCTTCATCGACGAGACCCGGACCAGGACCGATATGGCCCCCTTGCGGGGATGGGCGCCGCGCGGGAGCCGGCTTCACGCCAAGGTTCCCCACGGCCGCTGGAAGACCATGACCTTCCTGGCGGCCCTGCGCCATGACCGGATCGATGCGCCATGGTTCATCGAAGGGCCGATCGATGGCGTGAGCTTCCGCACCTATGTCGAGAAGGTTCTCCTGCCGACCCTTCGGCCTGGCGACATCGTCGTCTTGGATAACCTCGGCAGCCACAGGAGCAAAGCCGTTCGCCAGCTCATCCGTTCGGCCGGCGCCAAGCTGTTCTTCCTGCCAAAATACTCGCCCGACCTGAACCCGATCGAACAGGTCTTTGCCAAGCTCAAACACCTCGTCCGCAAAGCTGCCGCGCGAACTGTCGACGCGGTCTGCGCCGCAATCGGCCACGCACTCGACGCCTTCACCGCCGAGGAATGCGCCAACTACCTCAAAAACTCAGGCTATCGAAGCTAATCCCATCACGCTTTAGTACGCTCTCGCGAGCACGACATCCAGCACTGCCGGCTCGCCTGTTATGATGCATCGCCCCTCGTCGCCGGCCTGGTCGTAAGGGATGCAACGAATTGTAACGCCAAGCCCGCGCAGCACCTCGTCTGCCTCAGGGCCCTCACGCAGTTTGCCGCGCACGAAACCGTTGCCGGAATTGAAAAAGGCTTCCAGTTCGGCGGCATTCTTGATGTCATTTCGCGTCATGCTGGCTTGAGTCGCCAATGCACTATCCGTCAACTGCTGTTGTACCATCGCCAGCTCGTTAGTTATTCCCGATACGAAGGAACCGACGCCATAAACGGTAGGCTTGGCGCCGACTTCGAGACGCTTGTGTACAGAGACCTCGGATTTCTCGTTGTCGCGAGGGCCAATTTCACAGATAAACGGTATACCTTTCTTGATCCATTTCCAGCGCTTTACGGCCGCGCTTTCATCACGAAGGTCGACGAATACGCGAACCGGTTCATCTGCAAACGACTGCCCGCCGAGTTGGTGGGCGAGCGATTGACAGGCTTGAATGACCGCGTCACCCTGAGTGTCGTTGCGGATGATCGGGATGACAACGACGTGATACGGCGCGATTTTCGGCGGAAGGCGCAATCCATCATCATCCGAATGAACCATGATGAGCGCACCGATCAATCGGGTCGATACACCCCATGAAGTGGTGTACGCCAGTTGACTTTCACCGTTTCGGTCCTGGAAAGTGATGTTAGCCGCTTTGGAGAAGTTTTGACCGAGGTAGTGGGAGGTGCCCGACTGGAGCGCTCGGCCATCCTGCATCATCGCCTCGATCGTGTGAGTCTCGACCGCGCCCGGGAAGCGTTCGCCGAGGCTTTTTGTCCCTGCAATCACTGGAATAGCCATGCAATTTTCGACCACGTGGCGGTAGACGCCCAGCATGGTTTTGGTGTGTTCGACGGCCTCCTCCGCTGTTGCGTGCGCCGTATGTCCTTCTTGCCACAGGAATTCGGTGGTTCGTAGAAACATGCGCGGCCGCAACTCCCAACGAACGACGTTTGCCCACTGATTGATCTTCACCGGCAAATCGCGGTACGACTTGATCCAGCGGGCGAAGGCTTCTCCGATAACGGTTTCCGACGTTGGCCGAATCACCAACGGTATCTCGAGCGGAGCGGCGGGGATGAGTTTGCCGTCCCGGCTTTCGAGGCGGTGATGCGTGACGATCGCCATCTCCTTCGCGAAGCCCTCGACGTGGGTCGCTTCCTTCTGGATCAGGTCGATAGGAATGAAGATCGGAAAATAGCAGTTCTCGTGGCCGGTAGCCCGGATTTCGCGATCGAGATGCCCCTTGATCCGCTCCCAAATCGCGAACCCCCAAGGCTTGATGATCATGCATCCGCGCACGCCGGATGGCTCGGCCATATCAGCACCGGTTATCACGGCTTGATACCAGTCGGCGAAGTTCTCCGCTCGGGTCGTATCGAGTGCGCTTTTGCGTGCCTTGTTGTTCATGTGAGTCCTCTCATAGTCCCCTGGAAACTTCGCTCGTTTGCAACACGCATTGGAAGTGTCAATATGAATGAAACGATACGGAAATGGAACAGCCGCCCCCGAGTATAGCGCGCACCAGTTCGCGCTTCTACCCGCATGCGGAACGGCCCAGAACCGCTCGCGCGTTGGGGTTTCGATCTTTGCGCACGGCAGCGGTCGATCCTAAGGAAACGCGATGGTATCTCTCATCGTCTTAGTCGCAGAAACCGACCTCGAAGAGCTGACCTTTTGTGAGGCCATATCACAGCATCGGCCGCGCAATGTCATTCCTCTGATTGATCGCTCTTCGCTGCCAACCCGCTTCGAAACGGCAGCTCGCGCCGCGGGATATGACGTGACATTCGTATCGTCGGTCGACGATGCGTTACGCATGGCTGACTTCTCGGCCCAGGATGCCCAGGAGGCCAGTCCGATAGCGATCATTGCGGGGAGCGCGGATGTCCTTGCCGGACTTGCGCTGTTTCTCCGTGTCGTCGCCCCTGGCGCCATTCTGCTAAGCGAAACGTCTTCGAGCGGGCCCGGGGCTGACGGGCTTCCCGCCGGTTCAGCTTTGCTGCTGGACGACGGCGGCCCGCAAAGTCATTTCCTTTTGGAGATCGCTCAACGTTTTTGGCAAGAAGAACGTCCCACTGGCCTCGTGCCGGCAGCGGATGGCGATACTGCCCGTCTGGGTCTTGCCAAGGCCCTGTCATTGTCCAACATCAATACCCACGCCCCTGAAGTAGTTTGTATCCGCCGATCCGAGACCGCCGCTAACGATAGCGCCGAATTGGTCAAAGCGTCGACGGCCATGATCATGGCCGGTCACGGCAATCCGATAGATCTTGGTCTAGGCGCCGGCAGGATCATATGCGGGCAGCAACCTTCGGCGTCGAGAGCGCCTGCCCGCGGCAGCTTTCCCTGCATCCGCGGAAAATTGTGTCTCCGCCAAATTTCTTTTGGCCGGCCACCGACCGATACAAGCAACCTGATCGATCCGGAGGTCATAAATTCCCGTATCATTGTATTTCTCGGCTGCGGAACGGCGCCTCTTCCCGGCAGCACCTTTAACCTGGAATCGACCATGGTGATGCGTTCCATTGCCGGAAATGCCATTGCCGCGATTGCGACGACGGGCATTACACCATTGTCCGATGAACTGATCTACATCGTGAGCGCGGCGCTCTCCGCGGGCTGGCCGCTGGAAAAGGTTGCCCGAGAAGCCTCGCACTGGGTCCGAGCCTTCTACAAACAGGAGGCATCGGCGGTGCCTCATTTTGTCGTTTTTGGAAATCCATTGACGCGCATTGCAAACGCGGTTGATCGCCAGGCGGAGGCCGGCGGCAATCTTTCTGCGCAGCAGGGGTTGACCCGAGCGGCGGGCGGCCTCGAACGAACAATCAGGGACATCGTGGAGGCCTGGCCCGGCTGGCTTCTAGACGCAGGTGGCAACGCGCCCAGCGATTCGATCGCGGAGACGATCGGACTGATTGGATTGTTGCATCGATTCCTTTCAACGTCCGGCCACATAGACCAGGCGCTGGAAGCGGTGCTGAAACAAGCTGCCTTTCAGGTAGAGAATTTGCTTTTGTCTCTCTTGCTGGATCGTGGTCCAAAGCGCCGAGAAGTAACGTTCGCTGCCTGGGAGAGTTTCGCACACCCGGTCCGGAACGAGGGTGCAAGCGAAGTTCCGTGCCCCTGTGGCCGGCAGTCGATCGTCGCCAACTGGTTCGAACTGGCGGTTACGCCGCATCTGAAGCGGCGAGTCTTGACTTGCCCGCTGTGCGGTCCTGTTTCCGAGGATGACGGGATCATACCGTTCAGCACCCAGTTCTCGATCGGCGCAAACAAATTTACTGCGAAAATAAAGATCGAGGCTCCGTCAGATCGATCCGTGCTGCTAGCAGTGCGGGCATTCGTCGAACATTGGGGGTTAGCTGACCCGAGCCTGTCACCCATCCAGAATCTTGAAATCATGAATGGCGAGGTGCTGGAATTGGCGATGGAGGCCGATTTGCCCGCCGGCACGCAAAAGGGTATCCGCTACGCGGGGGTGATCGCTGTCGTCAATGGGCACCCTTCTTCTGTGCGACGGCCGCTTCACTGCGCGTAGCGTTGACTGGACGCGTTTTTCGGCCTCGAGGTCGTCGTGCCTCTATTGTATCGGATCTGGAAATTGCACGCCGAGCTTGACGGCCCATGAGCGGAGGTCTGACATAATGAAAGGATGCAGCTGAATTCCTTCCGCGAGCTTTCGCTTTCGACCCTCGATCGCTGTTGCGCCCGGCATGCGAACAGCAATATTTCTGGAATCCGGCCGGCTGTTTTTGCAAATTTCGACCAGATGATCGGTTTGCCGCAGGAAGCTCTCCTTCCCCGCGAGCCGCTCGGGGCACATCGCTTGAATGAAAACCGTATTTTCCCAGCCCTTGGGTTTATCTGCACGTCCAAATCCGGATAGCCCCTGCGTCGCTGCCTCAAGCCACAGCAGCAAGGCGAACCCCTTGTGGCCCTGTTCAAATCCCCCCAACGGCAGAATTGAACCGACGTTGTCCCCGTCCTGAAATACGACGCCCGGATCATTCGTCGGATTTCCAGCGTGGTCTACGGCAATGGGATAGGGAAACAACTCTCGTTCATTCGACAGGCGCCACGCACGCCCCACCGTGCTGCTCGCAAGCGCCATATCGATAAGGATCGGCCCATCTTTTGACGTTGGAATACCGACGGCCAAGGGCGCCGGATTGAAAAGCGGATCAGCTCCGTGATGAGCGGAGACGTGCTGCTCCGAAGGACTGGTGCTCGCGACAAGCACCATGCACGACCTGTCGGTGGCGTATTCGAGATAGGTCGCCAGGCAGGCAGTGTGCATGCTGCGCCGGATCATGATCGTACAGATTCCGCACGACAATGACTGCTCGGTTGCATGTTGAACGCCTTTGGTCACCAACCAGGGCCCCGGCAGGCAATTGCCGTCCCACACCGCGCAATGACCCAAATCCGAAACCGTGGAATACGATCCGGACTTTGCCATCCGGCCGTCGAAAAGCGCCTTCAGATATGCGCCACAGAGTTGTAGTCCGTGCGTATCGTGACCGAGCAAATCGGCGTCCACCAAACGCGACGCAACGACCGCCGACTTGTCGTCATCGAGGCCGGCTCTGCGAAACAAGGTTTCGCAGAGCTGGCGCAACTCGTGCGCGCCATAGCTTGCGACGTTGGCCGTCATGCAAAACTCCGTCAGCCCCAAAACATCGGAGCGTCATATCCCGAGATGATCTGTTCGAAGGGATGGATACCTTCGATGGATGCCACATGGGATGCCACATGGCTTGCGAATGCCGAGGGCGGCGTGACGACGCCTTGCATGTTCGCCGCCAGACCCCACGGCGTCGGCCGTCAAAGATGAAACAATTCCGGGATTTCTCTGCGTCAAAATCGCTATCGCGGATACTCGTCCCGCTACCATGCCATCGCAGGCGACGAGATCAGCTGCACCCGGGCGGTATCACTCGCAATTCGTTCGACTTCGTCCGATCTCATGCCCGCCTTGCTACCGATTTTTTTGGCGTCATCCACCTTTCCCTTTTTCAGCGAACTGACGAACATCGACCATTGAGTCTTGTGCTTGTTGAAATAGGAAACGACTGGGTTCGAGGTCGCGGGCGCTTGCTCCTGCTTCGTCTGCGCCACCGCGTCGGAAGACGGCAGACAATTCAATGAAACAGCCAACGTGATCGCCGTGATCCAAGCCAGCCTCACATCGCTAGAGGTGGCTGATTTTTCAATAGTCATTCGATTCTCCATCATTAAATTCGAATTGTGATATTGATCATCAAAACGCGCAGTACAGCGCGAGCACGACGTGCTCCAGCACAACAAACCGCCTTTAATTTGAACCGCAATCTGCCGTTTTGTCGATCAGCCCGACTGCGTCCGCGCCTATTCTATCGCGAGTATTATCGTTGCCCTACTCGTTAAGGCGTGTCAAGAATGGAGTAAGCAACCAGGGCATGCAAGGAGTCGGCCGGCTTGGTGAACGCGCAGGGTCTTTCCCGCCCCCACTCGCGAAAAGGCATCATTTTCGGAGCGTCGGCCGGCGTTGGTGCTGCACTGGGAGTTCGGTTATCGCAGACGGAGGACGTCACCTTCGTGTCACGCCGGGGCATCGCTCCCGAAGGGGCGACCGGCCGTGCGGTTGGATGCGACGTGCGAGACTACAGCGCCGTGGCACGCATCATCGAAGCCACGCCACAACATCTCGACTATGTCGTGTCGTGCGTCGGAGTTGGCTACTATGCGCCTTACAACCGGGATTTCTCTCACTGGTGGGAAGAGATCCTGAGCACCAACGTAACCGGGAACGTCAACATTCTGTCGGCCGTGATGCGCCTCCGGCCGGAGTGCCGTCAAGTCATCGTTCTGGGGTCGGTGGGTGCGCGCAGACCCTCTCGAACGCCTGGTAACCAGATGTACCGGGCCAGCAAGGCGGCATTGGCCGTCGTACTGGACGATATCCGGCTCGAACTGCGCGCGAGCGGCAGCCTCATGAAGATTTGCAACCTGGCACCCGGATTCATTGAGCCGACTGACTTCGGTCGGCGCTATTATGAATCTGATCCTGCGGCGAAGACCGATCTCTACGGCAAGTTTCGCGGGCTCAGCCCGGAAGAGGTTGCCGGCGTGATGGAATGGATTTTGGCGGGTGCGGCCAATATCGACATTACCGAAATGATACTGCGGCCAACTGCCCAACCGGATTAGACGTCGGGGAATCTGCGTGGAAAATGGTAACGGTTTTTCGGCCCCGCGGCGGGTGTTGCTCGTAGGACTTGGTCGGGCCGGCCAAAGGTTCAAGAGGGCGCTCGATTATATCCAGTCCAGCACCCCGTCCTTGCTTGTGCTGGCCGGAATAGTCGACGCCGATCCGCGCAGGGCTTTTGCTCATGCACCGGATGTGCCGGCATTTACCGAGGTCGATGAAGCCGTGAACGCCGCCTTGCCGGACGCCGCCATTGTTTGTGTCAGCGAAGAGTCCCATTTCGACGTGTTGCGAGCATTAGCCGTCAGCCCGGTCAAGGTCATATTGTGTGAAAAGCCGCTGACGGCAACGCTGCGACAAGCGGAGCAGCTCGAAGAAGTGTTGCGAGGCAAGCGTCTCAGCCTGAACATGGTTGAACGGTTCAGCCCGGTCGTCCCGGCGTGCATGCGCTGGTTGGCCGAACGGCCGGATTTGACCGTTCGCCGTGTGGAATTCTTCTGGGGCAAGCATCGCATCAAGGATGCGCGCCCCACTATCGGCGTTTGCAGCGAAGTGATTCATCCATTGGATCTCGTCAGATTGATTTTTCCGCAAACTCTAACGCTCCAGGCGGCATTCGGCGTGGAGAGTGACCTTCACGTGACGGCCGCTCCCGTGCTCGACAGCGTGTTCGTCATGTACCAAGGCCGAACTTGCCCGGTCGTCGGTCAAAGCTCGTTCGCATGGCCGGGTCGTGACCGGCGGGTCGTCGCCTACGTTGCTGGAAAGACCGATCTTTTTCGTATCACCCTCGAGTTCGATCATCCGAGCTGGGACTGCGATCGTCTGGAAATCCATGCGATTGACGAAACTACCGGCATCTACCAGGCCGTGTTCAAGTTGGAGACTAGCACTGCCAACTTCCCGGCGGAGTTGCGTCATGTCTACAAGGTTGGTCAATTCTTGCGCCACAGTCTCGGTGCCTCGAACGGAGAACCGCTCGAAGTTCCTCTGGTGGACTACGAAGAAGCCTTATCCTTGCAACGAGTGATCGAGCAGCTTGAAACGGAGACCAAACGGTCGCCCGCCAGGTTCCGTGCATCCGAAACCGGACATGTATCATGATCATGGTAGAGCAGTTCGCCCCCTGGATCGACGGCAACTTGGAACGCATTGCGGAGCGTCTGAGCGCCTATCTCGCGATAGATACCGTATCGCCGCGCGAGGGTGATGCGTTCGATTTTCTACACGAATATCTGCAGGAGGCGGGTTTCGCGACGCGCGAGGTCCCCATCTTCGCGGAAACGCTTGAGCATAACGATGCTTGCCCAAGCCCACCCTCGCGCATCAATTCAGGCGGTCGCAAGAATTTTTGTGCACACTACAGGGCGGATGATACGACCGAAACGGTGATCGTAAGCTGTCACATCGACGTGGTGCCTGCGCCGACGTGGCCCGAAGCGTTCACTCCGCGAGTCGTCGATGGCATCGTCCACGGCCGTGGAGCGTGCGATACCAAGGGAAACCTCGTCATGCTCGTCGAGGCGATCAGGTTTTTGCGAGAGTCGAAAGTTGCCCTGACCAAGAATATCGACTTTCAAGGCGTGATCGAAGAGGAGATCGGCGGCAATGGAGCGCTGTCCATGGTTCTGCAGGAGCGGTCCCGAGCCCAAGCGGCATTGATTTTGGAGCCGACTTCGCTGCGGCTCTATCGAGGACACCGCGGTTGTCTCGGTTTTACGCTTACTGTTCACGGCGCTGCCGCCCACATGGGGGCTTCCGTAAACGCTATCGGGCCCGTCCAGGCCGCTGCTCTGTTCGTCGAGGAAATGACCCGTGTCGAAGAGCGTTTGATACACGAAGCACGCAGGGAGCCTGCCTTCGACGAGTGGCCGCGCCCGATACAAGTCAATGTCGGGCGCATCGAGGGTGGAGAGTGGCACGGTACGATCGTGGACAGGTGCCGCGTCATGGTGAACATGGGCTTTCCGCCGTCGTGTGGACTTGAGAAAGCAAAGGCAATCGTGGAGCAAGCCGTTCGTCAACTCCGAGAGAAGTGTGGACTGGCGATCGATGTTGTCTATGACGGGATCAGGAACGACGCTTATCTCGACCCGGTCCAATCGCGTTTGATCGATGCTATGAACAGGGCGCTTCTCGACAGCGGCGTTGAGGTCGGCAGCGTGAATGCGTGGAACGTGAGTTGCGATGGGCGCACCTACGCCAAACATCTGGGCATTCCGACGCTGATCTTCGGCTGTGGTGACCTGAAGGATGCGCATTCCAACCATGAAAGTCTGAAGCTCGATTCCCTGGTCAAGGGCATCAGGGTCATGTCATCGTTTTTTTCGGCTTCGGCATCGGAGAAAACTTTCTCGGTATCTTGATCTGTGACACTAACAGGGGTTCAGCATGACAAAGGTTCCGATTCGCGGCAGCGAGAACATCGATGCGGACGCTCATGACAAGGAGTGGACGGAATATACGGACGCCGCTTGGGGACACATGATTCCGACGGCCGACTTGCGATACATGAGCGAATTCATTTTCCTGATCGACAAGTACAGCAGCGAAAAAACCAGGAATATGCTGGAGTGGGGTGCGGGATTTACGACCCGGTGGCTGTGCGCTCTCGCCGAGAAGCGCAAGGCCGAGTTGTTCGTGACCGTGGACACCAACGCGGAGTATTTGAGCCAAGTGATCGCGTTCATGCCGCCGAGTCCGTACCGGTTCGAGGCGCACGCCGTGCAGGAAATCGGCGAAACGGATGACCACTCACGCAGCCCCGCGTTCCATTACGCGACATTTCCATTGCATTTCGAAAAGCATTTCGATTTGATCTTTGTCGACGGGCGCCGCCGGAATGAATGCCTGATGATGGCTTCAATCCTGCAGTCGGACCATGGGCATGTCATCGTGCATGATTACCGACGAAAGCGGTACGAAGCGGGCATGTCCTACTTCGACGTAGTGGAGGATTTCTTCGGCTTTCGCGTGCTCAGGCGCCGCCGTGATCTGGATTCATTTGCCCGGGGACAGTTCGAAAAACTCAGCAAGGATGCTTCGACCTTTCCAGTTGCGTTTGACATGGCGATTTCTCAGAATATCTGAATTCGGGGCTGCCGATGCGTGCGCTCACACTGACTGCGCGGATTTTGGAAGCGCCCGACCCCGAACGTGTCGCCGTCGTCTGTGGTGACGTTGCGCTCACCTACCGAACGCTTTTAGGCTTGGCCGCGGACGTGGCATTACGCCTCTCCGCCGCGGGGGTAGCAGGCGAGGAGCCGGTGGCGGTACTTGCATCGCGGCGGCCGGAATTCGTGATCGGCGCGCTCGGGACCATGCTGGCAGGTGCGTGCTTCGTGCCCGTGGATCCGGATCTGTCGCCGGCCCGCCGAGACCAGTTGCTCGCGATTTCTCGAGCGTCAAAAATTGTTGGCCCAGCCGATTCGGCTGTCGCCAACATCCTCATTGACCTGACGGCTCCCGTCTCGGGGTGCGGCTGCGTCGACGAGGCGACGCCGAATAGCCTTGCCTATCAGTTGTTCACCTCCGGTTCTACAGGCGTCCCCAAGCTGGTGATGATCGAGCACCGATCGGTATGCGCGTTGCTTGATGGATTCGAACGCGTTGCCGCTGCTCATGGCCCCGTGATATCCACGGCGGTTTGTCCGTTCAGCTTCGACGTGTCGATATGGGAGCTGTTCGTGGCGTTGACCAATGGCGGAACCGTCCACATCCTTGACGGCGAAGCAGCGCGCCAGCCGAACCGCCTCGTCGGTTACATTGCCAAGCATGGGGTCAACACCGCATACGTCCCGCCGCTCGCCCTGGATATGTTTGTCGAGGAATCCCGGTCGAGTTCGCCGCTACGCAGGATGCTGGTCGGCGTTGAGGCGATTGCGCAGGGAACGCTGCAAAAATTGCGCGAAAAAATTCCGCATCTGCAAATCATCAACGGCTACGGCCCGACGGAGGTGACGATTTGTTCGACGTTTTTCCGTTCCGGCAGGCGCAGGAGCCCGAACGTCCGGTGCCGATCGGCTGGGCCGTGGAAGGTTGGACGCTGGCGGTCGTCGACGACGAACTGGTGCCGGTTACGCCGGGTGAGATCGGCGAATTGCTGATCGGCGGCATCGGCCTCGCACGGGGATACGCCCACGATTCTGACATGACGGAACGCAGCTTCGTCAATACGGCCCTGCTTGGGCGATGCTATCGCTCGGGTGACTATGTGCGCGAGCTGCCGGACGGCGCGCTCGAATATGCGGGGCGGCGTGACGACCAGATCAAGATTCGCGGCTTCCGGGTCGAGCCTGCAGAAATCGAGATCGCGCTACGACAGCAGCCCGGAGTGGTCCGAGCCCTGGTGTTGGCGCCGAAAGGACGCGACGGCAGGCGGTTATATGCCTACGTCGAGGGCAAAACCGCCACCGAAACTCTGCGGAAGCAAATCGGAGAGTTGTTGGCGGGCCACATGGTGCCTTCCCGCCTGGTCGTTGTGCCGGAGTTCCCGGTTACCGAAAACGGCAAAATCGACCGTTCCAGGCTTACCGAAGCGGCGCGTCGACGGCCCGAGATCGGTGAACTGGTCGTCCCCGCAGCACCGATCGAGTGCCAAATGGCGGCAATCTGGTGCGAAGCCTTAGATCTGGACAGCGTCGGCGTCCACGACAACTTCTTCGATCTCGGCGGTGATTCCATGCTCGCGCTGGCAGTGGCGCGGCGTTCAGCAATGCTGGTGAACAAGCCCGGACTTGCGCCCAAGCTCCTGTCCTGCATTACGATCGCCAAGGCAGCGGAGGCGCTGACGGGAGCCGACGAATACCCAGAAGTTTCCATCGACGAGGAAGAGGCGGATTGTCCGGCAACTTTCGGACAGCAGGGCTTGTGGGCTCTACAACATCTCGACATTGCCAACCCGGCGTTGGTTCTACCGTTCGTCATTCGCTTCAAGGGCGACATCGCGCTGGAAGCGATTGCCGACGCGATCCGGCAGCTGCTGCGACACCACGATACTTTTTCACTGGCCGTTCGCCTCGTCGAAGGCCGCATAAGGCTGTGCCAGGCCGAACCGCCCATTATCAATGTGGAGAAGCAGGTGATCGCGGAGGTTGACCTCCGGGCATTCCTGGCCGGTCTGGCAACCAAATCGGCAAATTCTCTGATCCGCTTGCGTGAAGTTCCGATCGAAATACACTTGCTGAGTACGTCAGGCAACGACGGTGTGGCGCTTTTCATGTTCCATCACATCGCGGTGGACGGATCCTCCCTGCCACTGATCGTGTCCGAGTTGGTGCGTGCCCTGGAAGGCCGGCCGCTCGAAGGCGGGGAGCGTGCCGTGCGTTCCTTTGCGCGCTGGCAACAGGCTTGTTTCGAGCGCTCAATCTGGAACTCTCACAAGGCGTATTGGGATTCTCAACTCGGCTCATTGCCGGACGCCTTGACTCTGCCGATCGATCGGCCTCGTCCGTCGCGGCGATCCGGGCGAGGAATGCAAGTCGAGCAAGTGCTTTCAGCACGAAGCACCGCGACGGTTCACCGTCTCGCGCGAGCAAACAGCACGACGCCATTCCGCGTGTTGCTCGGTCTAATCGGCCTGCTTGCACATCGACTTTCGGGCCAGGGCGATGTGATCGTGGCCACGCCCGTCTCTTCGCGCCACCAACCATCCGCTCTTGATGCGGCGATCGGCTATTTCGTGAACTTCCTGCCGATCCGATTTGAGTTCAACGAAGCGTTGACTTTCAGCCTGCTGATGCAGCAGGTCCAGGAAAAGGTGACGGCTGCCCAGGTCCACGCGGACTTCCCCATCGAACTCATGATCCGGGGTCTCGAGACCGACGTCGCACAATCGCTCACAAGGCTGGTCGTAGCGCAGAAGCTGTTCACTGGCCTGCCACAACGAGCGGGCGCAATCGAGCTTCAGGAAATCGAACTGCCCCGCCGCGCGGCGATCTACGAGCTCGCGATCTTCGTGGCCGAGACGGCGCGCGACATCACCCTTGCCTGGGAGTTCGACAGTGATCTGTTCGATTCGAGCTCGATCGAGCGTTTCCAAGGCATTCTGGATGTTCTGCTGAATTCGGCCGAGGAGTCACCAAGTTGTCCTGTCGGCAGGCTTGACCTGATGATGCCTGCCGAGCGAGCCGAACTGCTCGACTCCATCGATTTCAGTATCCACGGCACGGCGGCCCACGGCAACTTGATTGGCTTGTTTGACGAGCAGGCAAGCGCCAATCCCGTTGCAATAGCGGTCACTGATTCCGGGGAAGTCTAACCTATGGCGAGCTCGCCGCATCTTCACTGTCGGTTGCAGCCGAATTGCGACGGCAGGGTGTGGGCCGGGAGACGCCAGTGCTCGTGTTTACGAATCGCAGCACGGCCTTCCTTATCGGCATTCTCGGAATTTTAAGGGCGGGCGGATACTACATCCCGATTGACGCGGCGATGCCGGGCGAACGTGTTCAGTTCATCGTTTCGACGGTTGAGGCGCGCCATGCCATCATAATGCCGGGCGTCGACGAGCGTTGTCCGGCGGGAGTGCGCGGCCTGGAAATAGGTCCTCTGCTCCAGAGCCAATCCGGAGCCAGCATCGAAGTCGCCCGCGAACCGGATTCGCTTGCCTATGTCATGTTCACCTCCGGATCAACCGGCACGCCCAAGGGCGTCGCCGTACCTGATCGCGCCATCGTGCGCCTGGTTCGTGACCAGAATTTCATTTCGCTGGGCACCAGTGATGTCTTTGCGCTGATCTCGAATCTGTCGTTCGACGCGGCGACACTTGAGATCTGGGGCGCATTGCTGAACGGGGGTCGAATATCAATTCCGTCCGAAGCGCTCATAAGCGACCCGGAGAAGCTGTTGCGCTTCATTGCCGACAGCGGCGTAACGGCGGGATTTTTCAACGCGACCGCCTTCCGATGGATGATCCATCTCGACGCCGCCGCCTTGCGCGGCCTGCACTCGATCATAGTGGGAGGCGAGAACGTTCCGGAGGTCTTGTTCGTAAGGGCAGCGCGTGCGCTCGATTATCGATCGCTTGTGAACGGCTACGGACCGACGGAAAACACCACCTTTTCCTGCTGCCACAGGATGACGTCGCCGCCGCACCTGGGACAACCCATTCCGATCGGCCGCGCCATCGCAAATTCGGCCGCAATCGTGGTCGACGAGAACATGTCGCCGGTCCCGGTCGGCGTCGTCGGAGAAATCATCGTGTCGGGCGCGGGGTTGGCACGCGGGTACATCGGCAACCCGGAGGAAACTCAACGCCGCTTCATCAAGCCGTTCGGCGCTCAAACCTGGTACCGGACCGGCGATCTCGGCAGAAAGTTGGCGAACGGCGACATCGTTTGCATGGGGCGGCGCGATCACCAGATCAAAATCCGGGGTTTCCGCATCGAGATCGGTGAGATCGAGGTTGCCATCATGCGATGTCCCGGCGTGGAGGGCGTTGTCGTTCTGGCACCTGCCACGCCCGATGGGCCACGACTGGAAGCCTACGTCGAGGCACAAATCTCGGCGGCCGATATCCGGAAACATCTAGCCGGAAAACTGCCGAGCTATATGCTCCCTGCGGATATTTTCATCGTCGACAAGCTGCCGGTCACCTCGAGCGGCAAGCTGGATCGGATGGTGCTGAGGGCGGCCGCTGGAGCGGTGCCCGTGTCGACAATGCGCGAGACTCCTTCAGCACGACACTTGCGGGATCGCTTGACCTCGATTTTCAGTGATGTTCTCAAGCACCGACAGTTCGGTCCACAAGATCGCTTTTTCGAGATTGGCGGCAACTCGCTTCTGCTGATCATTCTAGCAGGAAAGCTGACACAGTCGTTCGAGCATGAGATTACGCCGATCGACGTGCTGGATAACCCGACGCTCGATGGGCTCGCGCGACTGCTGCAATCCCGTTTGGGCGTCGTGCTCGACGCATCGGATGGCCAAAGGCCTACGAACGAAAAAATTACCGACAACCGCATTGCGGTGATCGGTCGAGCCGGCCGATTCCCGAATGCGGCCTGCGTTGACGATTTCTGGCGCCGCACGAGTGAGGGCGTCATCGATATCCGCACGCTCGACGAACAGCCCGAGGGATTGCTCCCATACCGCGGCGTGTTGGACGGCGTCGATCGCTTCGATTCCGGCTTCTTCGGCGTTCCTGAAGGCGAGGCGCGGCTGCTCGATCCGCAACAGCGCTTCATCCTCGAAGTGACGCAAGAGGCGCTGGATGACGCGGCGTTCGATCCACGTCAGAGCAATGCGGTCGTATCGGTGTACGCAGCATGCGGTCCCGCACGTGAGATCGAGGAATCGGGCTCATTATCCGCTCAATATGAACGAACGCTGGCTACCGCGCCGGACTTCACTGCAACGCGGATTTCCTATCGATTCGACCTCAGAGGTGAGAGCGTCACCGTGCAAACCGGCTGTTCGTCCTCGCTGGTAGCGGTTCATATGGCGTGTGAGAGCCTGTTATCGCGCAAGTCGGACGTCGCCTTGGCCGGAGGAGTTTCGATCGCGGCCAACCAGCAACTAGGGTACGCGGTTGAAGATGGAATGATCACATCTCCGACGGGCCGCTGTTGTCCGTTCGACGTCCGGGCCAACGGCACCGTGCCGGGGAGCGCCGTCGGAATGGTTGCAATGATGCGCCTGGCCGACGCCGTAGATCAAGGCGCGCCGATCCAAGCGGTGATTCTGGGTTCAGCCATCAACAACGACGGAGCGTCTAAAGTGGGATTCATGGCGCCATCGCCCTCGGGGCAGGCTGCCGTAATCACGGCGGCGCTTGGCCGCTCAAACATCGGCGGCGATAGCCTGGGGTATATCGAGACTCACGGCACCGGAACCCGACTCGGTGACCAGGCGGAGATCGAAGGCCTGGGACGCGCCATCAGGCCGCTCGACGGGCACGATATCGCGCTTGGCTCAGTGAAAGCCAACTACGGTCATCTCGATCGCGCCGCCGGAATCGTGGGTCTTCTGCGCGCCATTGAAGCCGTGAAACACGGGGTCATCCCTCCGCTGGCCGGCTTCGAGCAACCTGATGAAGACTTGGCTCTTGCCGCGCGCGGATTCTATGTGCCGACCAGAGCTACGGGCTGGCCGGAGCAGAACCATCCGCGCCGAGCCGGCGTAAGCTCCTTCGGCGTTGGAGGCACGAACGCCCACGTCATCGTCGAGCAAGCGCCGGAGCTGCCGACCGCTAGGCCCGTCCTCACACCTGTTCCCATCGTGATTTCCGCCGCTTCGCCGGGCTCGCTAAAGACCACACGCCTGCGCTTGGCTCAACATATCGAGACTGGGCCACCGGGCAACTTGAACGGGCTAGCGCGGAGCTTGTTCGAGGGGCGCCGTCACCAAAAGTTCAGGCAGGCATTTGTTGCGACTGACCCAGGGGAATTATGTCGACAGCTCCAGTTCGAGGCACCCAATCACGTTGAAGCTGCGGTCTCGCCATCGCTCGTCTGGCTCTTCCCAGGCCAGGGTGACGCCACAGTCGACGGGTTCAAAGCACTGTACGACAACCAGCGGGTCTATCGGGCAGCGCTCGACGAATGTGCTAACCTGGTCCGTCAATACAGCGACATCGACGTCATCAATCTTCTATTTGGCGCGCAGCCCGACGCCAGCCGCTTTGAGGACATGGGCTGCTTTCAGCCGGTCATGTTCGCGGTCCAATACGCACTTTCCGATTTTTGCGAAAGCTTGGGCGTGCAACCGGGCGCGTTGATTGGCCACAGCCTTGGCGAGGTCGTGGCCGCAACGCGGGCTGGCGTGTTCAAGCTAGAGGATGCCGTAGCGTTTGTGATCAAGCGCGGCCAGTTGATGCAACTGACGAGGCCGGGCGCGATGATTTCGGTAACTCTACCGCCCAGCCGGATGGCCCGCTATCTTTTGCCCGGAACATCGATCGCCGCTTACAATGGCCGCGAACTGGTCGCCATCTCAGGCTTGTCCGAGCCCGTCGCCGAGCTTGAGGCAAAGCTGATCGCCGACGGAATCAGCGTCAGGCCACTGGCCATTCCACGTGCCGCACACTGCTCTCAGATGCAGGAGACGGCAAGAGAACTTGGGCGCTTCGTTTCGACATTACAGCTTACGCCGCCGCGGATCCCCATCGTCTCCAATGTGACCGGAGGTTGGGCCGATGTAGGCATGGCGACGGCCGATTACTGGGCACGCCATATCGAGATGCCCGTACGGTTCGTCGAATCTTTGAACTGTGTCGCGGAAACAGGGCGCGTGCTGGGGTTGATCGTCGGCCCCGGAAACACGATGCGCCGTCTGGTTGCGCATGAGATGGAGGAACGGGCTGTCGACGTCGTCGAGCTGTCGACCGATGCTCCGCACGCGCTTGATACCCTGAACTCGTTGTGGTGCGCGGGCGCAAACGTGAACGTCTGGGCTGCGACGGAGAACCCCGCGACGGCGAAAGTCAGCTTGCCGCCGACCGTGTTCGATCATCGGTTCTCGTGGCCGTTCCGTGAAGTTGCGAACAAGGCCCCAACGTCGCTTCAAGTTTCCCGCCAGGATGATTCTGGAGCCTGGCTTTGGCAAACCAAAACGACGGCGGTCAAGAGTTCGAGCCGCCAGACGCGAGAGGTGAGATGTCGGCTACTGAATCACCCCGATGGCATGGTAGAGAGCCTGATACGATCGTTGTCCGGGCTCCGGCCGGTCGAAAATCTGTCCGAGGCCACGGATGTCATTTGGTGGATCGATCACCTTGATCCGAGCGCACTTCAGGTTCAATTGCGGGCTATTGCCGAACGAGCGGAGCAGGAACTCCGTGTCTGGATCATAGCAGGGCGTTCCGAGCCGCTCTGTCTTGATCGGCCTACCGACCGCGCGATCGGGCTGGGGATCGTGCGCGCAGGCGCCTTGGAGCACCCGAAATCGAGCTGGCATGTGGTCGATGTGGCGGGCTCGTCCGATATGGCGTCGGACATTGCGGCGGCGATCGACCTGGCGGATCCGCCGACCACTCTGAAGGCTGGGTTGGACGGGCTTGCCGCAGTCAGGCCCGAGCATGCATGGCCCGACTGGAGATCGCGCCCGTTGCGCGATGACGGATGCTACATCATCACGGGTGGCGCGGGGCGTGTAGCGAGTGCGCTGGTGAAGGCAATTCGCCGCGAAGTTGCCGCGCCGATCGTTCTTTTGGGGCGTCAACCCTTCGAGAGCGTCCAGCCAAGGTTGACCTCGCTTGCGAATAATGTCGTGTATCGGCAACTCGACGTCACCGACGCTGCGGGGACGGCCGAACTATTCACGGAACTGCGCAGCGAGTACGCCAGGATCAATGGTGTCATTCACGCTGCCGGCGAGACCGATACGCGTCGCTTTGCCACGCTCGCAACGCTGGAAGCATCCTCCTGGGCCGAGATTTCAGCCGCTAAGCTGCGCGGAACCTCTGCGATCGCAGCGGCGTTGCGGCCGGATGAAGCAGATTTCGTTCTACTTTGTTCGAGCCTTTCGACAGCGATCGGCGGCGTCGGATTTGCCTCGTACATTGCAGCCAACGCGACATTGGACGAATATGCCGAGTCGCGTTGGGAACGAGGCGACAAGCGCTGGATCAGCGTCGGCTGGGAGGCCTGGACGGAAGGAGACGCGCGTACCGATATTGGACCTGCACGCTATGCGCTCGATGATGAGGACGGTTATCACGCCTTCATGCGATGCCTTTGCGTGCGGGGACCGGTTGTGCTGATTTCGACGGCGCCGATCGATGCGCGTATCGACGAAATCCGCGAGCAGGTCGGTCGGACGAGCGTACCATCCTCGCAAATCTTGGGAGCGGTCGCGGCGTCGCCGAGTCCAGCTGTTGCCGTGGAAAACGTGCTCCGGGCGGTTCTCGGCCGTATTCCCGATGATCCGGAACGCGACTTGCGCGAGGAAGCGATCGAGTCGCTGACGATCCTTCAGATCGTGACGCGTCTGCGCAAGAGCTTGAAGATCGAGCTCTCGTTGATGGATGTAATGCGCAACCTGTCCGTCAACGGCCTGCGTCATCTCGTCGAAACGGCCATCGGGTCCGTGCCTCGGGACGGCGAATTCGAGATCGTGCGGGTACCGGAGGCAGCCAGTTATCCAACCTCCTCCGCGCAGCGACGCTGGCTGATACTCATGCCTGAGAAATACGGCGGACTTGACATTGTTGTCCATGTGGCGGGCAACGTCACGCTGGGAGCGTTGACGGCTGCCGTAAGGTCCACGATCGAACGTCATTCGGGGCTACGGACGACGTTTACGTTCAGGGGCGGCAAGTGGCTACAGCATATCGTATCGACGATTTGCGTGGAGGAAGTGGACCTCAGGCAGGAGGTTTATTGGAAGTCGACTCTCCGCGCTATCGCGAAGGAAAAATCCGAACGGTGGTACGAGGCCGAGGCGATCTCGCCGCCGTTCGAAATCGTCGTCGCCGCGCTACCTGACGGTCAGTTTGCGCTTGTGATCCATGGCCATCACGTCATTTTTGATGGCTGGTCATCCAGCATCTTCCTCAAGGAGATCGCAGACGCAGTGGCTGGCCGCGGGAGTAGACAACCCTTTCAGTATGTCGACTACGCGACTGCCCAACAGAACTATCTTGCCGGACCTGCAATACTGCCGGTGCGCAAGTACTGGCAGCGACACTTTGCCGATGCGCCTGTTCCCACGCGCGTGCGCGGCTTTGCCGACGTCGAGACAGCGGAAGATAATGGCGATGTGCTACCGTTCCTGCTGGACCAAAAGGTCGTCGAACTGCTCGCTCATCGTGCCCTTGGTTTGCATGCAACGACTTTTATGCTCTTCGCGGCTGCGTACGGGCTCGTTCTCAGCAGGCTCACCGGCAGTTTCGATCTAATTTTCGGTACGACCGCCGCAGCCCGGCCGACGCCGCAGTCGGAGGAGATCATCGGCGTCTTCGTAAATCCGTTACCGCTTCGCTTGAAATTCAGCGCCGACCAATCCCTCGAATCGTATCTGGAGACCGTCAAGCAGGTGCTCACGGGGTTCCACGAAAATCAGAACTATCCGCTTGAAGACCTTCTCAAGCATGTCCCGTCATTCCGGAATTGCGACCTGAATTCGACTTTCCACTGCTATCTTCTCTATCAAAACTATTGGCGAGCGCCGGAAGATGTCTTGCGCTTCCGTCGCTTGAATCTCGAAGCGTCAGGTCACCATAAGCTGATGAGAGAGTTTGAGATCGTCCTCGAAGACGAGGACGGTAGTGTGCACGGCGAGCTATGGTACCGCGCCAGCCGCTTCACGCCGCAGCAAGCATGCCTCTGGCGCGATATGTTCGTGTCCTGTGTCGCCGATATCAGCACTGCAGACCTGCAGGTCACTGTTGCAAAGCTCCTTCAGAAGTTCGTGATTGACACTTAGAGATGGTAGGCGATGTACAAGATTGCTTTTGACATCAACGACAATACCAAAGACAAGGCCGCACGGATCCGGTCGGTCGATGTTCTCGCCTCCGTGGACGAGGTCGAACACCTGGTGCGCGAAGGTTGGCTGCAGATCGATGGATTGTTTTCCGATGTCGAACTGCAGAGTTTTCGGCAGGCCATTGAAGAGGTCGTGACAGCGGAAACCGATAACCCGACAACCGAACATATCCCCGGCAACGGTCATTACATCCGGAGCCTTTTAGACAAGCACAGTGCTTTCCACTCGCTCATTCGCATGAAGAGGCCCTTGTCGATTGCAAGGGCCGTTCTCGGTCCCCAGGTGTGGTTCGACGCCGAGGCGCGTGTCGTCCCGGCCGGTATAGCGGGAATGCGCGTCAATTGGCATATTCATCACCGTGTGATACCCGCTCCCCTTCCTCCCTTCTTTTGCTATCCGCACGCGGTGCACGGCCTGATCTATCTCGACGACGTCAACGAGGACACGGGGCCGATCCGTATCCTGCCCGGGTCCCACATGCAGCCGCATCTCGACATTTCGAACACGGACGGGGAGCCCCGGACGGCCCAGGTCACTTTGCTGCCGAAGGCCGGAACCTGTCTGTTGATGCACGCCAACACCTGGCACAGCACTGTTCCCACGACACGCAACGCCGGTCGGCGCAGACTTTTGCTGTTCGGGTACACGCCGTCGTGGATCAGGCCTGACGTCGCACGCGGCGTGAAGCCCGCGGCCACCCTGACCGACGAGTTGCGCAAATTCGGCGATGCCGAAATGCGGGAGCTGCTCGGTGAATATTTCTGGTAGCTCCGACCTCGATTCCAATTCAGTCGCGGTCTGGTGGATCGATCTAGACACCATATCCGAAGACCAGACTCGAATGCTCCGCGGACTTCTTCCGTCGGACGAAACAGCTCGGATTGACCGCCTTCTCCGGCCAATCGACCGAAAGCGCTCGATTGTCGCCCATGCTGCCCTGCGCCTTTTGTTGTCCAGATTGATTGGGCTGCCGAACTCTCAATTGGCGATCACCAGAACAACGGACGGCAAGCCGATCTGGCCGCAGAGCGGTTATGAATTCAGTTTGTCTCACAGCGGGAGGCGGGTTGTCCTGGCCATTTCTCAAGGTCCCCAAGTCGGAATCGATGTGGAGGAACACCGTCATTTTTCGGACCTTGCCGATATGATACCGCTTTACTTCCACGCCGGCGAGGCGGCCGAGTTGATGGCGCTGGCGCCCGCGCGGCGCGAAGACGGTTTTTTTACGATGTGGTGCGCCAAGGAGGCCGTGGTCAAAGCATTGGGTCAGGGTCTGCGCTCCCCACTGAGCGGGTTCCAGATTTCCAACTCCGGAGGGAGTTACGATTGGCCATCGCGCCCGGCGGTCAGCCTTCGTCGCACTGGGCGTTGCACGCGATACCCCTTGGCCCTGATTATCGGGCCACCCTCGCCATTAGGGGTAATGCGGCTTATTTGGGTCACTATGAGCTTGCTTTTACCGCGCTTAGCCCTGCAATATCTTAGCAATCCATTGCACATCACAACTCCACAAACGGACGTTTCATGAACAACACGATCAACGACGTGCGCAGCGCGTTCCTGGACTATTTCATAAAGCAGGGGCACACGCATGTGCCGTCGGCCTCGCTTTTACCGGTGAACGATCCGACGCTACTGTTCGTCAATTCGGGTATGGCGCCCTTCAAGGACGTTTTCACGGGTGTCGAGACTCGACCCTACACGCGAGCGACGACAGCTCAAAAATGCGTGCGCCTCGGTGGCAAGCACAACGATTTGGACAACGTAGGCTTTACCGCGCGGCATCATACCTTTTTCGAAATGCTGGGAAATTTTTCCTTTGGCGACTATTTCAAGGAATTTGCGATCCACGCGGCATGGAATCTGTTGACCAAAGAATTCGGCCTGCCGATCGAAAAGCTGTTGGTCACGATTTATGCCAGCGACGACGAAGCCGCTGCCTTGTGGAAGAAAATCGGCGGCCTTTCGGATAACAAGATTATCCGCATCGATAACGACGACAATTTCTGGCGCATGGGTGATCTCGGTCCATGCGGGCCATCGTCGGAAATCTTTTTCGATCACGGCGATCATATCGCGGGAGGTCCGCCGGGTTCTTCGGACCAGGACGGCGATCGCTTCGTCGAGATCTGGAATCTCGTGTTTATGCAATACAATCAGATTACTCCAGATGAGATGCAGCCCCTGCCCAAGTTCTGCATCGACACTGGTAGCGGAATCGAGCGCCTTGCCGCTGCGCTGCAGGGTAAGTCGGACAATTACGATACCGATCTGTTGCGCAGCTTGATACTCGCGTCGGCCGACCTGACAAAAGTGGACCCGGACGGTGCTCTCAAGTCGTCGCATCGCGTCGTGGCCGATCACGTACGCACATCGGCCTTCCTGCTGGCCGACGGCGTGACGCCGGGAAACGAGGGACGTGGCTATGTGCTTCGCCGCGTCATGCGCCGGGCCATGCGGCATGCGCACCTGCTCGGAGCGAAAGATCCGTTGATGTATCGGCTGGTTCCTGAACTCGTTACTCTCATGGGAGCAGCCTACCCTGAGTTGATACGCGCCCAGCCCTTCATCATGGAAACGCTTCGGCTCGAGGAGACGCGGTTCAGACAGACGTTGGATCGCGGTCTCAAATTGCTGGGTGATGAAATCGGCAAATTGACCAGCGGCGCTCCGTTGCCGGGTGAGGTTGCTTTCAGGCTCTATGACACTTACGGCTTCCCGATAGACCTGACTCAGGACGCATTGCGCTCTCGCGACATCAGTGTCGACCTGGTGGGCTTCAACGATGCGATGGCCAAGCAGAAGGCGCTCGCGCGAGAGTCCTGGGTCGGGTCGGGCGATCTTGCCACGTCGAAGGTCTGGTTCGATCTGCGCGATGAGTTTGGTTCGACTGAATTCATGGGCTACGAAACGGAAGCGGCTTCCGCCAATGTGACGGGGATCGTCGTTGACGGCGCACGATCGAACGAGGCGAGGGAGAGCGACATCGTCCAGATAACGCTCAATCAGACCCCCTTCTACGCCGAATCCGGTGGCCAAGTCGGTGATAGCGGGCAGTTGAAACTGGAGGATGGCTCGGTTGTCGATGTCACAAACACCGTCAAGGAGCTGGGCCAGCTGTGGGTCCATCGCGGCACGGTGGTGAAGGGCAACGTCAAGGTAGGCGACAAGGTGCGGGCAATCGTGGACTCCAAGCGGCGTGCAGCGATCCGCGCCAATCATTCCGCGACACACCTGCTGCATGAGGCCTTGCGCGAACGTTTCGGCGATCACATCGCTCAAAAGGGGTCGCTAGTGGCTCCGGACCGGCTGCGCTTTGATTTCAGTCATCCGATGCCGCTGACGTCCGAAGATCTCACGACGATCGAAGCAGAGGTCAATCGTCAGATTCGCGGGAACAGCGAAGTGACAACCCGGATCATGTCGCTTGCCGAGGCGCAGGGAAGTGGCGCCAGGGCATTGTTCGGAGAAAAGTACGGTGATGAAGTTCGTGTGGTGGCGATGGGTACGCCGACCAGAAGCGATCATGCAGCCTATTCCGTCGAGCTGTGCGGGGGCACCCATGTACGTCGTACCGGCGACATTGGCTTGCTGAAGGTCACAGGCGAAAGCTCGGTCGGATCCGGCGTGCGGCGCATCGAAGCGCTGACAGGCGAAGGCGCCTTGACCTACGCGAACAAGCTGATCTCGCTGGTACGTGCCATCGGCAGCAACCTCGGTATCTCGACGGACGAGCAGATATTGACGCATGTCGTTCAGCTTCAGGAGCAGATCAAGAGCAAGGACAATACGATCAGGCAGCTGCGCATTGACAGCCTGAAGGCTTCAACGGCCTCACCCTGCATTCGCGATATCGGTGGAGTGAAGTTCGACGTACGTGTCGGAGACTGGCCAGTACCTGATCTCAGGCGCATGGCAGACGAAATGAAGAAGTCGATCGGTTCAGGCGTAGTGGCGCTGATTTCGACGGCCGAAGGTAAAGCGTCCGTCGTCATCGGCGTCACTCCGGACCTCGTGGGCGAGCTTGATGCCGTGCATCTTGCAAAGGTCGCAGCCGAGGCTTTTGGCGGCAAGGGTGGTGGCGGGCGGTCGGACCTGGCACAGGCCGGCGGCCCGGATGCGACTCGAACCAGCAACGCCGTCGAGGCCCTAACACGGGCAATCGAGTTCAAAGCCTGAATGATGCGGCTGCATTGCTATCCAATGAGCCTTACAAGCCGGTGCTCTAATTTTTTTCTCCGAATTATGCGTTGGCTTCGAAGAATTATGCGTTGGCTTCGAATAAGGGCACGTCGCGTTTTGTCTATGAGGGCGATCAGGCTGCTCGCAAGGTAACTTCTGGGAATCGCTCGTGTCCGACACCAAGCCGCAATCAGCCAAGGGCGACTTGTTTGGTCATCCGACAGGACTAACTTTCCTGTTTGCGACAGAAATGTGGGAGCGGTTCTCCTATTACGGTATGAAGTCTCTTCTCATACTTTATATGGTGAACCATCTCTTCAAAGCGGGCACAGTCGAAAACGTCGCTGGCTATGGCATCTTAAAGCGATTGCTTGAGACAGTGTTTGGGAAGCTTGAGGCGCAGCCACTCGCATCGCTGATCTATGGGCTTTACGGCGGTTTGGTGTATCTAACACCTGTGCTTGGCGGCCTTCTCGCCGACCGCGCAATAGGGCGGCGCCGGGCGGTTCTCCTCGGCGCTATTCTGATGATGTTTGGCCATTTCCTAATGGCGTTCGAGTCTCTGTTTTTTCTTGCACTGTCGGCCTTGATCCTGGGAAGTGGCGCCTTCAAACCTAATATCGTAACTCAAGTCGGCGGCCTGTATTCACGCGACGATGACCGCCGTGACAGAGCTTATGCTATTTTTTACGTCGGCATCAATGTCGGCGCTTTTCTTTCGCCCTTGATATGCGGTTCGCTGGCCGACGGTTTTGGCTGGAGCTTTGGTTTTGCTGCCGCAGGCGCTGGGATGCTAATCAGCCTGGTCATCTACCTGTTTGCTCTGCCGGCACTACCGGCGGACCAACTTGACGAAAGGCGAAGTAAGGAGAAATCACGCGCTCCACGCAAAAAACGGATCATAATTGCTCTGATTGGGTTAGGTTCATTGCAGTCACTTTTTTGGGCAGTTTACGAACAGACAGGCAATACGGTCGTCCTTTGGTTCAATGATCATACTGATCGATCGATCAAGCTATTTTTTTGGCAAACTCAAATTCCCGTCACCTGGATACTTTCCTTGAATCCCCTTCTCATCTTCGCCTTTACTCCACTCATCATTGCTTTATGGGGATGGCAAGCAAAACGATCAGGCGAACCGTCGGACGTTGGGAAAATGGCGCTTGGTAGCGCGCTTGTCGGATTGAGTTATTTGATTTTGTCCGCGGTAGCTTGGCAAACTGGGCCGGTCGAGAAAGCGAGTTGGCTCTGGTTGGTATTGTTCTTCGTCGTCCTAACCGTCGGAGAGCTTTATGTTTCGCCGATCGGCTTGGCATTCTTTGCGAAGGCAGCTCCGGCCTCGATGAGGTCCATGCTGATGGGCCTATGGTTGACAACCAGCTTCGTGGGCAATGTCTTGGCCGGCTGGCTTGGTAGTTTCTGGAGCAGCTTCGCCAAGAGTGAGTTTTTTTGTTGATAGCAGCTATTTCAGTTTTCGTTGCGGTTGCAATGTGGGGTATCGATCGACCGCTGAGATCAATTTCAAAATAAACAGATACAGCAAATATGCGAGCTGAGAACGACTGACCCCAATCCGCCCGAAGCAGAGAGATTTCCCGACCTCGCGGTGCACGAGGTGGCGTTACCTTGGACGAGACTCTTAGGGATGCCGCAGCAACAGCGTTTCCGGTTGCGGCTCAACAAGCTGCCGCAGCGCGCATTGAATTCGCCCGAAATCTTTCCACCTGCCAATTCACGGTGGTGGCCCCGAATGTCGGGAGCGCGTGTGAAGTCACGGATTCAATTTTCAGATGCGTTTGCACACAACCCGATCGTGGGTCGTTTGCTCTAACGGCGAGGTCGACAAAGCCGCTTCTGGGATGAAGAAGGCCAAATGGCTTTATCGATCTTACATTCGGCTACATTTGCGCCGCGGACATTGCTACTCAAGAGCGGTGAAGCCAGACCCTCTTTCTTGTTGAGTACTTTCATAAACTCTGGCTGCGGCGAGCATGAGATCATAGCGTCGCCATCAAATCATTCTGCCCATTCCAAGGAAAGAAGTTCGACGTGCCTTGAAGCAGAAAAATATCCCTATTTGATCTTTTTTGTTAGGTGCGCGCGTTGGACGCTCAAAGAGATGGATCTCTTTGCATTCTTGTGGAATATCAGAATGATAAAAAGAGAGGTGGTACGCCCAAAACCATCGTCTGGCGCTCCCTAGGGGAATCGAACCCCTGTTTCAGCCTTGAGAGGGCCGCGTCCAAATACCCCCTCTCGACATCTACCAAACTATACCAACAAGGGCCGGTTTTGACCTGAATCGAGGGCGGAAAGATGGGAAGGGCTTCTGATATACCCCCTCATCTACTATACCAATTTTAGAATGATCGAAGCGGTTCGGCGCCTGGTCGAGGCTTACCGCCGTAGTTCAGAAGCGCGGCTGCATCGCAATCTCTGGATCGGCCTCGACGTAATCGAAGGTCCAGAGGCTGAGATTGCTGTCGGAGCAGCGGAGCGGTTCGGCGATCGTGTAGATCCGACGGCGGCGGAAGGCGGGCGGGCTTTGCTGAAAGAGCTCGCTCTTCGGAACGCCGACGTTCATGAAGTACGGCCGATCGAGATAGCGTTCGGGCCGGTTGGTCCAGGCCGGCACTTCGCCGAGATCCCACCGCCTCGCGAGGTGCTCTCCCGCGGCCCCGAGCAGCGCGTTCAGCACTGGATTGGGTGCGAGATCCGGCTCGTCCTCGATGCGGCGCCGCCGGCTTTCAGGGTCGGGGTCGGTGTGAAATTCAACGAGAAACCGGGCCAGTGCATGTTCGTAGGGATGACCTTGACGAACATCGTCGAGGATTTCAGCCAACGAGCCGGGCGGAATGTCATCGACGATGCTACCGCCCAGCCGACGCACCTTCTGAAGCCCGGTAATGGCTGTTTGTCTCGCCTCGAACTCTCTCATCTGACGACCTGCGATCGAATGTGTTCGATCAGCAGTTTGAATCGCCACCGTGCAAAAGGCCAGCGCGAGCAATTCCCGTGAACATCAAGGCCACTTCGGATTGTTGATATGGCCGATGTCGTGGTCGTCGGCGCCCCAGTCGCGCACATGCACGCTGCCGTCGGCTAACACTTCCATGACCTTGTTGACCAGATCGTCGTTCATGGCGGCGTAGGCGTCGAGCGCTTTCTCGAAAAGGGCGGCGTGGTGCTGTCCGCGGTTGTTCGGCGCTTGCGGGATCAAGATGACCAGGCCGGGATGGATCTCGATCGCGGCGTGCTGCTTCAGGAAATCGCGACGGTTCAGGGTCACGACGATGTAATCGTTGTCCACCGCAAAAGGCACCAGATTCCAGTCCTGCCAGCCCGCCTTGCCGATGTGCGGCACGTAGTCAGCGTCGTAGCCCCGAGCCTTGGCGATGGCGACGAGGTCGGCGTTCAGGCATTCGTCGATCAGAAAGCGATCCATCAGTGCTGGGGCGCCGGCGCGTCCATGGACCTCCACCCGGGGCCGTAGGTGGTCTCGGCCCAGCGCGCGACTGCGTCGATCCCGTCCACCGGAAGGCTGGGGTAGTCGCGGAAGATCTCTTCCGGCGAGCAGTCCGCCCGCAGGTAGCTCAGGATCGTCTCTGCCAAGATACGTGTGCCGCGAACGACGGGGTCCCCGCTCATCACCGTCGGGTCGCTAACGACCTCCGTCATCACTGCCGCACTTCGTCTCGGCGCAGCCATCACCGTCTCCATCGCGAAATCGCTCGTTCCATCAATATCGGCCGCATCCCGGCCGGGCGCAACGGCACCGGTCCGCCTGTCCAAATTAACCATGTGGAACAAGATCCTCGACTCTCGGCCTTGTATTTGGCAGTTTATACTACCAGATGTTCATTTCCAATAAGGGAATAAACCGCCGTGCATACCGCGATGAGCCGAGAACAGCGTCGATTGGTCGAGACCATGCGCTCGACCGTGAGCGATTACGGCGACGTGCTGCGCTCTCGGGACGCGTACGCGGGCGGCATGCAGTGGCTGACGGTGAAAGGCCGCGAATACCTGACGCGGTACCGCTACGACCCTGTTTCCGGAGACAAGAAGGCCGTTTCGCTCGGCCGTCGGACCCCTGAGACCGAGAAGATCCACGACGCGTTCATGAAGGAGCGCGCCGAGCTCGACGGCCGGATCGCCCAGCTCAGGCCTGCCATGGCCGAACAGGCAAGGATGGCCAAAGCTCTCAGGCTGTCGCGCGCTCCTTCCGAGGTTGGCGGCGTGTTGCGGGCGATCGGCACGTCGGACCTGATCGACCACGTGACGCTGGTCGGCGAGGCTGCGGTCTACGCCTACGAAAACGAGATGACATCCCAGTTGCCCCGCGAGGTTCTGCCGGACGAGGGTCTCGACCTTCTGGTCGCCGGTGTGCGCGCGGTGGACTCGATCGACGAGCTCGTCGCGGTGCTGCGGCGGGCCAAGATCCCGGTCCGTCCGGGCCGCGCCCGGGGGCGGGACGCCGCCGAACTGCGGACCGAGGAGAACCTGACGATCCGGCTGTTCACGTCGTCCTCGATCGATCGGATGGTGGACGACTACGAAAGCTATTCCGCCGGCCAGGCGCCGCGATGGGCTGCCGAGCAGACGCCGATCCGCTCGGTGGTGATCGACCGGTCTGGACGGGCCGCCTCCGTCTCGGTGCTGGAGCCGCGGGCCTGGGCGATCCTGCGCTGTGTCGTGCTCGATATGGACGAGATGTCGGTGGGCCGCCGCGAGACTTCGACCGAACTCATCTCGACGACCGCGCGCATGATCCAGGACCGTTGGCCGGAGCCGTTTTCCGAGGAAATCTACGGCTTCGGGCCGTTACGTGATGCTCTCGAGGGAGAGGAGTTTCCGCCCCCGCCAAGACTGTAGCGGCATCTCTATTCCAAGGATTCGTTTACCGCCACCTCAGGATGTGGCGGGCGCTTAGGTATTGTTCAGAGTCGGTGCGTTTATGTTGTCGGCAGTTCAGAGTTCATCAGGAGCGGAGCGGCCCTTGTCGTTCCGTACAGCCCGTCACATGGCTCGAAATGCCACAGTGCGGTGCCCCACGGCGCCGCAGCCGCTTTATCACGTCACCGTTCCAATGCCCGTGGAAGGCATGGAAGGCTGGACGGCACGCGTGCTTTGTCTGCAGCATCCCGGCGGCGAGATCGAGGTTTTCCGCCCGCTGCTGAAATACTTCAAAGCGCACCCGACCCGGTCCAGTTCGTGGCAAGACACTGCCGCGCAGGCCATCGGGCTCCTTTGGGACTACAGCGTCGCGACCCGGGAAACTCGACCGAACCGCGGCGCGCGGGACCTGTTCCGCGATTTCGCGCTATCGCTGGCGAAAGGCACCATCGCGACCGACTGCACCGATCCCACCGGACTGTACTGGCCTTCGACGCCGTACGCGCGTTGCAAAGGGCTCATCAAGGCCATCGAGAAGTTCGCCGGCTGGTGCGACTACGAAGCCGGCAGCGGATCGCCGCTCGCTCCGGACTACGTCCCGCTGATCCCGCAGACGGGCGAGCACGTGGCTGCCATGATCCGTTGGAGCCGGCTGCGCGAGGGATCGATGCTGAAGCACATCGCTCACGCTCCGCGCTCGCAGCCGAAGAGCATCGTCGAGCACGGGCGCGAGCCCGCCGGACGAAGCGCCGAGCCGGTCAAGTTCTTCCCGCCGGAGCATGCCGCCCGCCTGATCTGGGAGGGCTACAAGATCCCCGGGGCCGAGCTCGAGGCGAACGTCTTCCATCGCTACAACGTGCGCAACATGATGATCGCGCTCCTCGACGGGTGGGGCGGCCTCCGCCGCTCCGAGGGGCTGCATCTCTGGGTTCAGGACGTCGTCGAGGATCCCAACAACCTGGACCACGCGCTGGTCGTGCTCAACCATCCCGCGGAGTCCAAGGTCGAATTCACCGATCCGATCAGCCTCCGGGTCGAGACCATGACGCGGCGCGAATTCCTGAAGCGGCAGTATGGGTTGCTGCCGCGCAACGACGTTACGCGGGGCGGTTTCCACGCCGGTTGGAAGGGAATGGACCTCGATCCGCGGTACCAGTCCTGCGTCTTCTGGATCGACCCCGACGCCGGCAGGCTGTTCTGGGCGCTCTACTGGGGCTACCTCAACTACGTGCGCACGCCCATCATGGCGGAGCGGATCAAAGCCGGCGGCGGCGACCATCCGTTCCTGTTTGTCTCCATCAAGGGCGATGAGAACGGCGAGGGGTCAGCTTTCCCGGAGAACCGTACTCGGAAGGCGCGTACGAACGCAGCCACGCGGCTGCGGTCGAGCGTATCGGTCTCGAACACAAGAAATACGCAGGCACCACGACGCATGCGCTGCGCCACCTGTACGGCCAGACGCTCGAAGCGCAGGGGCTCCCTCCGCAGGTCATCAAGAAGGGACTCCATCATCGCAACTACTTGTCGCAGGTGCCCTACACCGTGCCGGACAACAACAAGATCAGCCAGAAGCTTCGGGAGGCCCAGGACAAGATACTGAAAGGAGAAATCCGCGCGGTTGCGCCGCTCGCGAGCTCCACTGCCGAGGCGCTGCTCAAGATCCGCGAGTTCATGTCGGGAGGTCCCTTTGGCTGACAGCGATTTGACCTTCATGACGAACGAGCTGATCGAGGGGCGCTACTTCAATTCGAGCGAGGACCGATCTGCGCTCATTCCGAGCCGGGCCGACGAGCCCCTCGAATTGCAGCAGATCGTGGAAGCTCACATCCGCAAACACGCGGAAACCGACGATCTCGACACCAAGAACGAGGTCGTTTCCGAACTCATGGACCTGCATCGTCAGGGCCTCATCCTGTGGCCGCTGGGCGCGCTGTGGGGCCGGTCAGCCATGGGCGAAGTAAATGAGCAGCGCTTCGCGCGCAGCGTCCTCGACCATGATCCGGGCCTCTATGACGTCAGGAACGTCATCCTGGAAACGAAGCACTTCCAGGAATCGAAGTGGTCCGAGAAAGAGAAGGCCAATCGCAGCTTCGTGTTCTGGAAATTTGCCGCGGCCTTGCACTTTGCCGGCGAGGGCATCGACGGCATCGAGATGATCCAGGAAGTTCACCTGGTCAAGATGGCCGAAGCTTTCAGGGTCGACGGTGGCTGGAAATCGTGGGTGCCGTCTGCCACCCGGAAGCATTTGCGCTACCTCGCAGGCTTGCTCGGCGACCTTCGCGGCGATCCGCTGTTTGCAGTCGCAGTTCGGCAGGACCTGCGCAAGTCCAAGGCGGCGGCGCGGCTGACCGACATCCTACGCCACGCACCACACCTGAAGTGGATCGAGGAGCAGTTCGAACTCTGGATCGACCAGCAGAACGTGCTCACCAAGGACAACTACAGGGACGGCCTGCGGCTGCTTTTGACCTACCTGGCTGGGCTGCCCTCGGAGCCTGCGCGCGACCATCTGGAGCTTCTTTCCGAGCCGGTGCTGCGCCCGCTCCTCGAGTACGCGAAGAAGTGGTCGGCGGCGTCCGCGCGCATCAATGCGGTGGCCAAGATCCATCACTTCTGCAGGTATCTTTCCGACGAAATTGCCGCGACCGGCGGCAAGAAGATTGAACTTGGTTTCCGTGAGGCCGACCTCGACCGTTTCAAGTCGAGCCAGGCGGTTAAGGGCCCGAGTTCGGCGCATAGCGACGTCCGGGCCCGTCCCATGCCGCCCCGCTACCACCAGATGCTGAAGGAGATCATCCGGGAGCAGGACTTCAAGTGGGCGAAGGAGTTCACGCGGCAAGAAAAACGCGTCCACTGGATAACCTGGTTCAACCCCGAAAAGGGCACCACCGAACCCGTGTTCTGCGAGGTTCTACCTCGCATGCTGCTCGTCCATCTCGATCTGCCGCTACGCAACGTGCAGGTTCGCCGCCTCGACAGCGGCGAAGGCGACTCCCGCGCGTGGGACCCCGCAACTGGTCGCTGGAAGGCGGCGACCGGCCCGCATGCGGGCTATTGGGAAGGCGTCGGGGCAAAGAATCCTCGCCGCGGCGTCTTCCGGGAAATCCAGACCCTGACCGGGCAGATCACCGGCTTCTGGGTCAACAGCAACAAGACCCAGGACGGCGGCGGCCTGTTCGGCGAGAACAGCGGGTACGAAATCCCGTGGCAGCACGAAGAGGCGCTACGCAACCTCGCCGAGATGCGCGCCTGGCAGGAAAAGTATAATCCCGTCGAGGGGCCGCTGGAGCACGAGAATCTGCCTTCCAACGCCTTTGACGACGACCCGTCGCAATTGGTCAAGACCATGCTGCCGGCGCGCTTCTACCTCTTCCGCTACCCGGACAACTCCGGACCGCGCGGCAACGAGGCGCCGGTAGGCTACAAGCTTTTCTATCAGTTCTTCCACGATGCGCTGGCGGAGCTCGAGCCGCCGCCTGAAGGAGGAAGATCCGGACTTTCCGGTCAACATCATCACCAAGTGGGAGGGCGATTCTCCGAAGGCCGCCATCTTCACCATCCACGGCATGCGCTCGGCGAATCTGACCTCGCTGTACATGGCGGGGGTGCCGATCGAGATCTTGAGCAAGGTCGTCGCCGGACACGCGACCATCCTGATGACGCTGAAGTACACCAAGTTCGAGCCGGTGCACGTCAACGAGATCCTGACCAAGGCCCGCATGCAGGCGCTCGCGACCGCGCGGGACGAATTCCCGGACCTGCTCAAGAGCGCTTCGCTCGAGCAGGCCATGCAGATGACGGCCCGACTGACCGAGGACGGCGTCCGGCAGATGAAGGGCCCCTACGACGAAGCCAGCATCTGGGCGAGGCTCGACATCGGCATCTGTCCGAACGGGGGCACTCAGTGCCATGTCGGCGGTCCGGTCGTGGTCCAGCGCAACGACAAGGGCAAGAACAGGTCTAAATACGCCCGCGTGCCCGGCGGGGACCGCAATTGCGTGCGCTGCCGGTTCTTCGTGACCGGCCTGCCGTTCCTCATCCCGCTCTGGTCTCACGCCAACGCGATCTTCGCCAAGATCGACCGCGTCGCGAAGAAGATGGACGCCTGCCAGAAGGAGACCGAGAAGCTGAAGGTCGAGTGCAAGCGGCTGAACGCCGCCGGCGAGCAGGCCCCGCGCAGCATGCGGCAGCGGATCCGGCAGCTTGAAGAGGCCTGGATGACCGATGCGGTCATGCGCGATCAGGCGCTGGCGGATGCCGAGGCGACGATGCTCCTGATCGAGAAGATCCGGGTGATCGACGGTGCCTCCGCCGACGGTGACAGCAAGCTGCCCATGTTGCTCGCCGACGACATGTCGCCTGAGGTCGTCGGACGGGAATCGACCAGGTTCGAGCTCGTCGACGCGGTGGTCCAGGCCTCCCGCTGGTTTCCCTCGATCGCCGACGACGGTCTCGGAGATGGAGCGGAGATAGCTCCCTCGACAAGATACTCTATCGGAATGGTTACGCTCCCATCACCCTCTCCTCCCTGAGCGATGCGGAGCGCCGGCGGGCGGCGGATGCTCTTGCTGCCCTAATCCTCGTCGAACTGCAGGCAACGGAGGCGCAGAACCTGATCGACGGCAGGAAGAGCCTTGCCGACTACGGCGGCTTACGGGAGCGGCTGGAGGCCGTCGCCCAAAAGGCGATCGGACGCCCCATCGAACGACTGGCGCTGCCGCGCCGGGAACGCCGGCCACCATCGACGCAACGGCAGAGGAAGCCACGTGACGCGTTCCATCCTCCCCGAACTGCTCCGCGACCTGGAGCTCTACCTCGACCGCCAGGCTATCGAGTGGCAGCGGCAGCCCGAGCACGACCGCGTGCCCACCCTGCCTGCCAACCCTGACAGCAAGGTCAACGTGCGCGCCATCATCCTGGCGCTCGGCCGTGCGCAGTCGCAGGAGCAGCATCTCTTCAACAAGCCCGAGCTCAAATCGGCCATCAACGCTGTGGCCATCGAGCAGGGGCTGAAGCCGATCGGATCGCGGAGCGATGTTGGAGAAAGCCATCGCCGACCGGATGCGAAGGACGGAAGCTAGGTCGAACGAACTGGCCAAGACGGTCGCGGAGCAGGCTTCCGTCATCGAGAAGCAGCGCCGCACCATCGACGGTTTGCGTGAGCAGATCAGGATCTTCGAGGAGACCGGTCAGGTGCTCAGGACCGCACCGGTGCGCACATGAGGGTGATGGTCGACAGCATCGTCTCGGAGAAGCCGTACGGGGTAATTTTTTCCGCCACGGTGGCCGAGGAAGGTAGTCGTCGGCATGGACAGCGGCTGCGCGTGCGGGCCGAGCTACGGCACCTGCTCGGTGTGCCGACAGTCGGGGACACCTGGGAGATCGACGGAGACGTCCTGCAGACTTCCTACGGCCCCCAGCTGTCGGTCCGCACGGGTCGTCGTCTTCTCTCGTCTGGCCGCCTGGTCAAACAATTTCTCGCCTCTCACGTGCCCGGCGTCGGGACTGGAGCGCGCTGATCGGCTGTGGAACGCCTTCGGCGAGAACCTGCCCGAAGTGCTTTCCACCGACGACATGCTGGACGCGATCGCTGCGGCCATGTCGCCGGAGAAGCCGGTTCTCGGAAAGCGCCTCGCCGTGCTGGCCGTCTCTGCCTGGCGCACTGCGAGCAGCGAAGCAGCGCTCGTCGCCTGGCTGGACCGGCTTGAGTACACGACCTCCGGGTGGTCCGCCAAATCCATCGCGTGTTCGGAAATGCCGCCATGGAGCTTGTCGCGGCGAACCCCTACGTCATGACCCCTCTGCTGTCGTGGAAGCAGATGGACGAGCTAGGCAGGCGGCTTCTCCGCGAGGATGGGCGCGAACCCTCAAGCAATGCCAGGCGCTGGGTGGGCGCCGCCGACGAGGCGGTCAAACGGATGCTCCGTCGGGGCGATACGGCCGCATCGCTCGCAGACTTCACTGCCGAACTCGGCGCGCTGCTGGGGGCGCTGGCCGACTGCGATTTGGCGCTGAAAGCCGCTCTCGGCAACGGAGCGGCACTGCGCGCCGGCGACCAACTGCGGGCTCCCGGGGCCGCGGCTCTCGAGGATGATCTCGTCGAACGCCTCAAGACCCTCTCTTCCAGGCCGCTGGAGCCGCGCCTGAAGGCGATGGCGCCAAGTCGCTGGGCCGAGATCCTGGCCGACCTAGCGGGTCCCGGCGGGCTCTCCAGCCCGAACAGAACGCCGCTGCGGTCCAGATCATGTCCCGCCCTCTGGCGTGCCTGGTCGGCGGCGCGGGGACGGGCAAGACGTTCACCTGCAAGCTGATCTGTGGACCTGTGGATCCGCTTCGGTGGAGACGTGCTCCTTGTGCGCCCTCGCCGGCAAGGCGGCGCTGCGGCTGTCCTGTTCGACCGGCCGTTTGGCGAAAACCCTGTCCAGGACATTGGCGGAGCTCGCCGAGCGCGACGACCTCGAAGCCCTTCTCGTCGACGAAAAACGCGTCCGAAGACGAAAAGCAGAAGGCCAAGCTGAAGCTGGACGGCCTCAGCCGGATCACCGACAGCACGCTCGTCGTCGTCGACGAGGCTTCCATGGTCGATCTCCCGACTTTCGACAAGCTGGCCAAGCGGCTCCGCCCCGGCAGCCGGCTGCTGCTCGTCGGCGACGAGGCTCAATTGCCGCCGATCGGTTTTGGCTTGGTTTTTCACAAGCTCGTCGGCGACCCCTCTATCACTTCCCGCCTGACGCAGGTTCATCGCCAAGCGGCCGCCACCGGCATCCCCGCGGCCGCCTCGGCGATCCGGACGGGCGGTCTGCCCGACTTCTCGCCCTTGCCGGTCCGACCCACGGCATCTCGTTCGTCGACGTAGCTTCAGAAATCCTTGCTGGCGCCCTCGACGACGTCATCGAGCGGTTGGGCGGTCCTGCCGACGTTCTCGTGGTGACCGCCACCATCGGCGGCGCGGCCGGCGTGGAGTCCGTGAACGAACGCCGGCACGCCCGCCACGTCGCTGTTGGTCGCGAGGAGCTTCGGGGCTTCTTCGGGCGGCGTTTCTCGGTAGGCGAGCCGGTGATCTTCGGCCGCAACGACTACCGCGCCGGCCTGTTCAACGGACTGCTGGGGCACGTCATCGAGCTCGACTTCGAGAGTCGCGCTGTCAGCGTCCTGTTCGACGGCGACGGCGAGCCGAAGAAGCTTGGGGACGAACACCTCGTCGACCTCGACCTGGCCTATGCGGTCACCTGTCACAAGTGTCAGGGATCGAGCGCCAGGCGCGTCGTCGTTCCGATCTACGGCACCCGCCTGCTCGACCGGTCCTGGCTCTACACGGCGGTCACGCGCGCCGAGGAGCAGGTCGTCTTGATCGGCGACAGGAACGTGTTCGGTACCGCCGTAGCGAAGCCTCCCGCTGCGACCTTCAGGAAAACGGGGCTGCAATGGCCGTGACAACAAGGAATTCATCCGGGCTCCCGACGTTCGTTCGATTGATCCCCGGAGCTGCCCCTCGCGCGACCCGTCCGGCGACGACGCGCGCAAACCGCAAGGGCGGAGAGCGAAGCGTCCCTTGCAGGTGAGCACGGCGGCGGCAGGGTCTTGAGCGAGAGGGCGGACGGGATCCTTCGATTGATCCCTGGTGAGCCCGAGCGGAATTCTTCTGAAATCGAGAATTTGAGGAGGACATCGTGAGCAAGCAGTTGATTGCGCAGTTGACCGAGGCAGCGAAGGCCTGCCTTGCCGACCAGAAAGCCACGACTTCCAACGAAAGCGTCAAGCGGAAGCTCGACGTGCTGTCGGGCATCTGCGAGAGGCTCGCGACCACGCCTGGCGAAAAGCCGCTCACCATCGCCGAGGTTGCTCGTCGTCACAACGACCTGAGCGAGCAGACGATCCGCAACGGAGGCGCCAACGGGCAACCGCTACATGCACGTATTTCGCGCATGGGAGCGTGTGGCCGATGCCTTTATCGCGGCCGACCGTCCCTCGCCGCGCAAGGGCGTCCAGATACTGACCGAGAGCGACCTCCACAGCATCAAGGACCCCGTCCTGAGGCACCAAATCACGCTGGTGTTCGCTCAGAATAAGGGCCGGTACAACGAGATTAACACCCTCAAAAAGCTCTTGAAGGAGCGTGAAATCAGGTTCTCGGAGGGGCCGGAGCATCGAAGCCTGACCGGCGGAGAAGACCTTGTTCTTACCTCAGCCGAACTCGACGCTGTCCGTGATTTCATCAACCCCAAGAAGATGAAGGCGAAACACCTGAAGCCCTCTAAGGACGACGGCGTTCACACCGTCGATGGGCAGGCGGTCGCGGACCCGGGCTTCCTCTCGGCACTCCGGAAGATCTCGAAAAGCTACGAACTGCCGGAATGAGCAGTCCGGGACTTCGTCGGCTCGCGTGGGACCGTTGATCTGAATCAACAGACAGACACGGGCGTCGGCCGATGCTTTAAGAATGAAATCACCCAGTGAGAGCCAGCCTGGCAAAAGGCTCCCTGTCCCGGCGTCGCGGCGCACGGCAGAGATGCTTCGCATGATCGAGGAGTACGCAGATGACCTGCGGGAGATCATCAAGCAGCTTCGAGGATCACTGCATTGAACAGTGCGGCATCCGCTTGGCGCGGCATAGGCGCTCTTGCGCCCGGATGAGATGATGCTGAACGGTGGCGCTCCGTAAGGGAATCGAACCCTTCTTTGAGCCTTGAGAGGGCCCTGTCCTAACCGATAGACGAACGGAGCAAGGTCCGCGAAGCGGGCCTTCTACTAGTCTTTGCGAACCTACCAAAATAGGCTCGCTACACTCCCTTTCGGTACATATACCGAGGCAAAAACCCTATCACCTACATACATGGTATGGTCGGAGGGGGGTATTTACCGTCCTAACCGCTAGACGAAGGGAGCGTGCGGGCTAGCTAATCAACCTCGAAATTTGTCCGCCGCAAGGACCCGGGAGGCCCTTTACGGCTCATTGGCAAATTTCAGCTTTCCAGCCGGCTTCAGGGTGTGGGCGTCGAAGGTGCGGATCTCGGTGACCCCGCCGACGTCGAGGGTGACGACGAGGCGGTCGCCGGCAACCCCGGTCGAGACGATCCTGGCGCCCTTCGGCAGGGTGGCGGTGACGTCGGCCATTGGCCCGGGCGCCCTTCCCTCGGACTTGAAAAGGCGGTAGCCCACCGCGATCAGGACGGCGCAGATGGCCAGCGCCGTGGTCAACCCCGCGATCAGCATCATCCGCCGAACCCGCGCAAACAGCGCGGCCTGCTCGGGGCTCGGTTCGGGAACAGCGGTATCAGAAATCGTCATGGAAAACTCGGGCTCTGCGCAAAGGTTGGAGGTTGTCGTCGAAGGCTCCGAGGGCTCGGCCCGGCTCGACCGCGTGCTGGCGGCGCACCTCACCGAGCTGTCGCGATCGCGGCTGAAAGCCCTGATTCTGGCGGGAGCGGTGACCCTCAAGGCCTCCGCGATCCGCGACCCCGCTTATCACGTCAGTTCCGGCGATACGATCACAATCGACGTGCCGGAGGCGGTGCCCGCCGAGCCCAAGGGCGAGGATATCGCGCTCGATATCGTGTTCGAGGACGACGACATCGTGGTCCTCAACAAGCCGAAAGGGCTGGTGGTGCACCCCGCGGCCGGCCACGAGACCGGCACGCTGGTGAATGCACTGATCGCCCATTGCGGAACGTCGCTGTCCGGCATCGGCGGGGTGCGCCGGCCCGGCATCGTACACCGGCTGGACAAGGACACGACGGGGCTGATGGTGGTCGCCAAGAACGACCTCGCCCATGCCTCGCTCACCGCGCAATTCGCCGATCACGGCCGCACCGGGCCGATGCGGCGCGGCTACATGGCCTTTGCCTGGGGCGTGCCCGGCCGGCAACGCGGCACCGTCGATGCACCGATCGACCGCCACCCATATGCGCGCGAGAAGATGGCGGTGCGCCAGAGCGGCCGCGAGGCGGTGACGCATTGGGAGATTCTCGAGAGCTTTGCCGGGCGCGACGGAAAGCCGATCGCGACGCTGCTCGCCTGCGAGCTCGGAGATCGGCCGCACCCACCAGATCCGCGTCCACCTCGCCCATATCGGGCACCCCCTGATGGGCGACGCGGTCTATGGCCCGCATTTCAAAACCAAGGCGAACCAGCTCGGCCCGGAATCGCAGGCCGCCCTGGCCAGCCTGGGACGGCAGGCCCTGCACGCCTATCTCCTGGTATTGGAGCACCCGAGGACCGGAGAACTTCTTCACTGGGAGGCGGCTCTGCCGGAGGATTTGCTTCTCCTGCAAGGCGCCCTGAAAGCGGCGCTATGACGCAGGTCGGTTCAGAAAGCCTTTACATTACAAAAAGTTATAGCAGCCACACGGGGACGTGACGTCAGCAATCCTTCCCTTTTTGCCCTCCGATGAGGTAGAGTTGCGCCTGCGTTGGAAAGGACCAACGCGGAACATCGCAGCTACGGCCGGCTTTAACAAAGCGGTCGTCTGCCTGGCCCGCCGCTATCGGGGGCCTGAACCTTGGAGGGCTCAACACATGGCCCGTACCGCTGCTTTGCCGGTGCTCAACGGAGAATCCGGCCTCTCTCGCTACCTCGCCGAGATCCGCAAATTCCCGATGCTGGAACCCCAGCAGGAATACATGCTCGCCAAGCGTTGGCGCGAGCATGACGATCGCGACGCGGCACACCAACTCGTCACCAGCCATCTCCGCCTCGTGGCCAAGATCGCCATGGGCTATCGCGGCTACGGCCTGCCGATCTCCGAGGTCGTCTCGGAAGGCAATGTCGGCCTGATGCAGGCGGTGAAGCGTTTCGAACCCGAGAAGGGGTTCCGTCTCGCCACCTACGCGATGTGGTGGATCAAGGCGTCGATTCAAGAGTACATCCTGCGTTCCTGGTCGCTCGTGAAGATGGGCACCACCGCGAACCAGAAGAAGCTGTTCTTCAACCTGCGCAAGGCGAAGAGCAAGATCAACGCGCTGGACGAAGGCGATCTCCGCCCCGACCAGGTGAAGATCATCGCCAAGCGCCTCGGCGTCACCGATCAGGACGTGATCGACATGAACCGCCGCCTCGGTGGCGACGCGTCGCTCAACGCACCGATCCGCGACGACGGTGAAGCCGGCGAATGGCAGGACTGGCTGGTCGACAATACGCCCAACCAGGAAGCCATGCTGGCGGAGCACGAGGAATATGACGAACGCCGCGACGCCCTCAACGGCGCCATGAGCGTTCTTAACCCGCGCGAACGCCGCATCTTCGAGGCCCGCCGCCTCGCCGATGATCCCATGACGCTGGAAGACCTTGCTGCCAGAGTTCGGCGTGTCGCGCGAGCGCGTCCGCCAGATCGAGGTCCGCGCCTTCGAAAAGGTGCAGGCCGCGGTCAAGGGCATCGATCGCAAAGGCCGAACAGGCCGCGCTGGAAGCCGCGCATTAAGCGAGGCTTCGGCGCCAGGAGATTGGCGGATCGAAAGAGACGGAAAGCCGGCGGCGACGCCGGCTTTTTTGTTGAGCTGATACTTTGCCTGAGTGATGCGCAGCGCGCGGCCCACCCTCGCGAGCGAGGCCGGCTCGTCCAGCGAGTCCTGCTGCGATGGTGTCTCGTCGAGCAGCGCGCCTTCCTGAGTCTTGTTAGTCGGCGGAGACGATTTCGGGCTGGTCTGCGCGGCAGACTGAGACGGCCATCACATTCCCCTCCGCTTGCCTGTCCTACAACCGAGCTTGCCTTGAACCCGCGCTGCCGGTCAACCGACCGACTGGGATCGGCCGGCAGCATCCATTGAACGGACACCACCCGTGGCGATCATCCTGCAATCCACCGTCGGCGGCTTCTCCGCCCAGTTCATGCGCAAGCTGCCGCTGGTCGAGCAGGCGATGCGCGAGCACGGGCTCGACCCCAGCGGAGTTCGTGATCTCCAAGTGACTATGCGTCGACCGCGGCGTACCACGATCATTGGCCCGTTCTTCTTCAACTACAGGCGTCTTCTTCGGCGAGGAGACATTCACCGTCACCGAGCCGAACGACATGGTGTTCCTGGACTACTTCTTCCAGCGCGTGCTGGCGGCGGACGGACCGCCGGAAGCACCGCGGCGACCGGGATTGATCCGGCGGTTGTTCAGCTGGATGTCGGAGCCGGTTTGACCTTCACTCCCCCAGGTCCGCGCCAGGGTCGCAAGCGAGCAGCCTTCGCAATAGCGCGGTCCTTGTAGTCGATCCAGTTGTGCGCATAGACGTGGTCGAGCGGGATGCCGTAGCGCACGCGCAGGACCTGGACGAGGATCTTCCACGCCGCGACCTGCGCCTCGGTCGGAGCTGCCGTGACATCGGGATAGTTGCCCGCGAACTCGACGCCGATCGAATTGCCGCGCACGACCTGACGGTAGGTCGGCTTGTTGTCGATATATTTGTTGTCGTTGCGATTGGCGCCGTCGCCATGGGGTCGGCACCAGATTCTCCGCGACCGCCCAATAGACGGTGCCGTCGGTCTCGACCCACACCGTGACGCCGCGCCGCGTCGGATTCCTGGACCGTGCTGCTGCGCCGCCGCGCGCTGAGCCTGCCGGTCCCTCGGTCTGGTGCACGATGATGTTGCGCCAGGGGTGCGCGTTCTCGACGTCACCCCAGGGCGCAAGCCAGACGATTTTCAGCCCGGGAATATCGGGCGTGCCGGGGCTGCGCGCGAGCTTTGCGAGCCCGGCGTCGGTTGCGGCGGCGGGAACGACCAGGGCGAATGCAGCGAGAACAGCCGCCAGACGCAGGCGAGAGATCATCATGCGGGTCCAATCACGGACCGAGCTCTCAGCACGGTCTCTACGCGAATTTGCGCGCGGCCTCGCCGAGCCCGAGCGGCTCGGGCGAAAGCGGCGGAGCCGGATCGTAGACGGCAAAGTCGTTCTTGCCGTTCTTCTTGGCGATAGAGGGCATGATCGGCGTGCGCGATCAGCCGGTCCGGGAATTGGCCGATGCCGCGGTCCCATTCGGCCGCGCCGATCGAGATCGCGATCGCGATGTCCTTGCCGCCGCACGCCACGGCATCCTGACGGCAGACCTCGAGCACGCGGCGGGCGATCATTGCGGCCTTCGCGCAGGGACGATGACGCTGCGCGCTGATGCAACCAGCCACACAAAAAAGGGCGAGTGAAATTTTTTTTTTTTTTTTTTTTTTTTTTTTCTGTCTGTTCTTTGCCTGGAGGGGCTGCTTCCTCTAAAAGTGGTTCCTGGGGAAATGTGTTGAGTGTTCTGAAAAAAAAAAATGAGTTTGTTCTGTGCCAGTAATGGTTTTTTTTTTTTTTTTTTTTTTGTTTTTTTTTTTTTTTTTTTTTTTTTTTTTTTTTTTTTTTTTTTTTTTTTTTTTCTGTTTTTTTTTTTTTTTTTTTTTTTTTTTTTGAAAGTTAAAATTGGTGAAATTCAAACAAAAAAAAAGTCAAGTCTGGGTTTTTTTTTTCCAAAAGGGGAAGTTTTCCAAAACTAGTTTGGAGAATGCAGAGCTCATCACTGTCTGCTGCTTTTGTGTTCTGGATCGTTCTGTGTCACCTGATTTCTATGGAAGTTCTTCTTTCCAAAGCTGGCTCATACTCCAAATTTTTTTTTTTTTTTTTTTTTTTTTTTTTTTTTTTTTTTTTTCCATTGTTGGAAGCAGTTGACTGCTTGTTCAAGTGTTCTGTCTCCTGGAACTGAGCTCATGTTCTTTGAGGAAGTGAGGGCCAAAAGAATGCAGCCAAACTCATGTGTGTTTTTCCCGACAACGGAAGTGGTTATGGATGAACAGCAAGCTTCTGTCTCCTTCAAAACAGCCCATTTCCCATGCAGGCCCTCCTGCAGATGCAGAGCTGGTGTACCCAGTTAGAAGCCAGGGGACTCTGCCAAGCAGACCAAGATGGCAAATGGCAGGGGAAGTGCGTTTAATGTCATGGTGTGTTAGGCAAGCTGTTTCTCTCTTAGAGCAGCATCTGGGAAGTCATTCACAGGGGGGGGTGGGGGGCTCATTGAAGGAAGTGGGAGTCCAGAATGCTGCAGTTGAAGCAGATCAGTTAAAAGCAAAATGTGAATGGAAGTTTTTTTTGAAAAAAAAAAAAAATTTTTTTTTTTTTCTTAGTGTCTTAAAAAAAAAAAAAAAAAAAAAAAAAAAAAAAAGAATGCTCTCCAATTTTTCTTTTTCTTTCCAAGTGAGTCTGGGGGGGGGGGGAGCATCAGAGTGTTGTGTGAGTCTGTGTGTGCTCTGCTGCAAGCTTCTCCTCCCGCCCTCGGCAGGGTACCAGCTTGTCCATGACTCGTCCCCGTTTTCTTGCGGCGAAGAATGCGCGGGTTGCACTTAACGGAACCTCACTGCGATCTGCGAAAGTCCGCCCTTGGTTTTGGATTCATGAACGGCGCGCGGCGATTATCGGAGCGTTAGTCATGTCTCCGCCGTCGCGTCGCAACGCGCGGCTAGGCGGATCTCGCGGACAAAAATCACCAGAAAATGCATCTGAGCTGTGGATAACGCAATGACACAGATGTGACAGCGCAGGGCAGAGACCTGCGAATCTGTTGAGTTTGTCGTCGAGGATGTTGCGAGGCTGGCCCTCCGCCGAGCATCCCTCGTGTCGCGTTTAACCATGAACCCCTAAGAGGATACTATGGCTAAGAAAGCGAAGAAGGCGAAGAAGGCGACGAAGAAGAAGGCCAAGAAGGCCGCGAAGAAGAAGTAGCCAGCATGTTCTTTGCCCGGGTGGAGTTTCGCTCCGCCCGGGCGTCGGGTAAGGCCAAGAGAGTTGATGGCGGGCGCGAGGCCCGCTTTTTATTGGCAGATGTTCGAGGAGCGGACGCTCCCGCAACAGCCTACCGCTCGGCGAACGCCAGCTTCGCACCCAGCAGCGCAAAACCGGCGGCAAAGCTGCGGCGCAGCCAGGCCATGACGCGGGGCCGCGAGATGACGCGCTCGCGCACCGAGGCGGCGCAGAGGCCGTAGACGACGAACACGGCGAAGGTCATCGCCATGAAGGCGCCGCTCAATTCCAGCATCCGCGCCAGCACATGGGCCTCGTCCACCGCGACGAATTGCGGCAGGAAGGCGAGGAAGAAGATCGAGAGCTTCGGGTTGAGGATGTTGATCAGGAAGCCGGTCACGACGATGCGGCCGCTGGAGCGCTCCTTGATCCCGCCCTCGACCGACAGCGCGCCGGTCTGGCGCAGCGCCTGCCAGGACATATAGAGCAGATAGAGCACCCCGCCCCATTTCAACGCGGCAAAGGCGAGCGCGCTGGTGTGCAGCACGGCGGCGAGGCCCAGCATCGCCGCGATCATGTGCGGGACGATCCCGGAGAGTACAGCCGAACGCCGCCGCGACGCTGGCACGCGAGCCACGCGTGAGCGCCGCGGCCAGCGTGTAGAGCACGCCGGTGCCGGGCGAAGCGACGACGATCAGAGAGGTGAGGAGGAATGACCAGGACATGAGCGGATCGTATCACCGCGCCGCTCAGTCCGAAAGGATTGCCGAGCCGTCAGGACAATTGCGCGATTTCGGCTTCGCGCAGGACGTCCAGCGGCGCCCATGGCTTGGCCCAGAATTTTGCGCCGTCAGGCAATGGCTGCATCAGCGGCCGCCCCGAGGTGACGACGACGTCGAGGCCGGGGTTACGGCCCTTGGCGACGTGCGCCAACTCGACCCCGGTCATGCGGCCTGCAAGCTGCACGTCGGTGAGCATCAGGCATAGCGCGCCGGCGTTCTTGTCCAGCACGCGTTCGGCAGCCTCCGCGCTTTCGCACTGGATGACCAGGTAGCCGCTCTCTTCCAGCAGGAGACTCAGCATCTCCCGCTGCATGGCATCGTCCTCAACGATCAACGCGGTCGCTTGATATGGTTGCGCCTGTCCCATTTGACTGCTCCCAAAATGCTCGCCTCCGCTCAAGTAGCGTGGGTTAAGGGGTCAAATCCGATACGGTTCGGTTCCATTCTTAAAAAATGTAAATCATAGTTCCCTCCCAAAGGTTGACGGGGGAATCCATGACGACGATTCGCGGCGCGGCCGCCATCACGGGAGCGGCCAGCGGCATCGGCCGCGCCCTCGCGATCGAACTCGCAAGCCGCGGCTGCGACCTTGCGCTCGCCGATCGCGACGAGGCGGGGCTGAAGACGCTCGCCGCCGAGATCGGACGGGATCGCAACATCAGCGTGCATCGCGTCGATGTCGCCGAAGCCGGCGATGTCGCGCAGTTCGCGGCCGATGCGATCGCGGCACATCCCACGCTCGGCATCGTCGTCAACAATGCCGGGGTGGCGCTGATGGGATCGTTCGAGGAGATCGACCAGGCGCAGATGGAGTGGCTGTTCGACATCAATTTCTGGGGCGTCGTGCACGGCACGCGCGCGTTCCTGCCGCATCTGAAGACGCGAGGCGAGGCGCATATCGTCAACCTCTCCTCGATCTTCGGCATCATCGCGCCGCCGGGACAGTCGGCCTATGCGGCGGCCAAGTTCGCGGTGCGTGGCTTTTCCGAGAGCGTGCGCCATGAGCTTGCGGCCGCGGGCAGCCCGGTGAGGCTCTCGGTCGTCCATCCCGGCGGCGTCGCCACCGCCATCGCGCGCAACTCGCGCACCGGGGTCGGCGTCACCGACAATGCCCGCCGCGCGCAATCGATCGAGCGGTTCGAGCATGCGGCGAAGACGACGCCGAAAGATGCCGCGCTGCGCATCATCAGGGGCATCGAGAAGAACGAGCCGCGCATCCTGATCGGCAACGACGCCCGCTTCATGGACCTGCTGCAGCGCTTCCGCCCGGGAACATACTGGGCGCCGCTACAGCGGAAGCTGGAGAAGATGGCGAAGGGGACGTGAATTCGTAGGATGGGTAGAGCGCAGCGAAACCCATCATGTTTCCGCGAGGAGGGTGCGCGATGGGTTCGCTGCGCTCTACCCATCCTACAAGCGATGTGCCCCTTACTGCCCCGCCAGCCGATCGGCAAAATACCCGATCGTCTTGCGATAGACCACTGCCCTGTTCCATTCCCGCATCGCCTCGAAATTGGCGGTGCCTTCGCCATAGGGCTGCCCCATCTTGAAGCCGTTGCTGTGGAGCAGGTTCGCGGTCGAGGCGAGCACGTCGGGGACGCTGTGGCGGAGGTCGACGTGGCCGTCGCCGTCGAAATCGACGCCGTACTTGATGTAGGACGACGGCAGGAACTGGGTCTGGCCGATCTCGCCGGCGAAGGCGCCGATCAGGTCGCGCAGCGGCAGATCACCGCGCTGCACGATCTTGAGGGCGGCGAGCAGCTCACCCTGGAACAGCTCGGTGCGGCGGCAGTCATGCGCGAGCGTCGCCAGCGTGCGGACCACCGGCATCTTGCCGATGTCGCCCTTGCCGAAATCGCTCTCCAGGCCCCAGATCGCAACCAGGATCGTGCGAGGCACGCCGAACTGCTGCTCGATGCGCGAAAGCAGCGCGGCGTGACGCTGCAACAGCGCCTTGCCGCCATTGATGCGGCCGGGGCCGACGCGGGTGGAGACGTACTGCTCGAAACTCTTGTTGAAGGTGTGGCGCTGGCGCCTGTCGAAGGCGAGCACCGCGCCGTCCTGCTGCACGCCACTGAGCGCCGCATTGGTCACGCTCGCCGAGACGCCCGCCGCCTGCGCTTCCGAGGCCATGCTGGCGACGAAGCTGTTGAAGTCGCCGCCGCAGCGCGCGGCCTCCGGCCGAGCCGCCGGCCCAACAGACGATGAAAGCGGCGGCGAGAAGCGGTCTCAGCATGCGGGAAGATCCTTGAACAATGTGCGTGGAAAGCGATGCGCGATCATGCCCGGGAACAGGATTCGCGTCAAAGCGATCGGGACCGGTCTTGTCCATCGGCCCGCCTTCACCGCGCCGAACCAAAAATCAGAAAACAACCCCATGCACAGTAGGAGCTCAGCTGGCATCGATGCGCTTTTACCGAAATTGCTTGACCCGTCGGGCAATACAGGTGTATGGTGCCAGCATCAGGGATTCCTCACGTGGCGCCACCACGCGGCTGGCAGCGAATGACATGGCACTCCCCACCCTCCTCCGCATCCCCCTGTTTCGCCTGCTCGCCATCAACCTTGCGATCGGCGCCTGCGCCGCGGCGCTGCTCGTCGGCGGGCTGCTCTGGCTCAACCCCGGACATCTGCGCGAGCTGATCTTCGCCGACCGCGCCCCCGGCATTGCGCTTCTCGTCCTGCTCGGCTCCTTCCTCATCACGTTCGGCTCCGCCGCGATGGGCAGCGCGATCATGCTGCAGGGACGCAAGGAAGATAAAGAGGATGACGGCCGGCGCGGCGGCGGACACGGATCGCGGCTCGCCGTGCAGAAACTGGCACAGCGCACGCACACGCGTTGAGATATGCACCCGCGAATTGGAATGCGTTCGCGTGCAGGGAATGAGAGCCCTCCGCGCTCATTCGGAAAAGATGCAGCTCTACGCGATTCAATACATCCCACGCGAGCTCTCGTTGCATTGCGAGAGCGACGATACCGAACAAAGTGCTTTGACGATCCAATCATCTGCTTCGAAAAATCGTGCACGCGGCGCTCGCCATCGACGCATATCTGATGCGCACGCTGCGACACCAACGCCGTCATGATTTGCCTTGCCATGGCATGGCGATGGTATTAGCCTTCTATTTTAGGTTGTTGCCCTGCCAGCCCCGGGCGACGCTGAAGACCAAAAATAAACGGCGGGCTTTGCGGCCCGCCGTTTATTGAGGTCGGGGCCAACCAATCGGATGCATCGGATTTTGCGAAGCGCCGGACGCTTCCATCCTCCCCGGCATCTCGCCAGCGGCCTGCCGATCGATCGGCTCGCGGTTCCGCCGCCACAGAGTCATGCTGACCGCCGGAAACCCGGCAAAGTCAATTGACTATGGCGCCCTGATCGACGACAAGCCCGCCATGGCCAAAAAACCCGGAACCAATCCAAAAGGCGAATTCGCCTTCTTCAACGTCTTCTATGAAGACGGCTCCCAACGCTCCAACCGCCGCGTGCCCGCGGAATTGCTCGGAGGCCTCGACGGCGACGAGCCAGCCCGCGCCTTCATCATGGAGCAGGACCGCGAGATCGCCGAAAAGTCCGGCCGTCCGCCGCTGGAGATCAAGGATCTCGAGCGGGTCGGCGCGAAGAAGAAATAGGCGCTGCGAGGTACTCGCAGCACAAGCAGAAGCGGCTGGCCTTGGGACGCCCTCCACTGCCCTTCGGGGACGTGGGTTAAGACGCTTCACTGCGTCCTACTGCATCGCAAAATCGAAGAACAATTCTGCATCGATCAACCATTCATCCAACATGGTACCCGACGCTCCTGGGCGTTGATAACTGAGCAGATCGGCAGCTTTTCGCAAGCGCGGAAAGCCACGCTGAGTTTGGAAATAGCTGCTAACTTTGCGCCAGGTATCGCGATTTCGATGAGCGTAGAAATTCCTGATTACAGCGATGTCGGAGAATAGTGTGGTGTTGAGCGCGAGAGCGGCATCGAACTCCGGCAAATTGTTTCCACCGAGGGCCGCCAAGACATTGCGTACTTCTCTTGGGTTACGAAACTTATGTTCGTCTCGGCGATCAACAACTGGGGGTGAGCCCATTCTCTGATACCGAACAGAATTCACAATCGATAAAGCTTGCGCGCCCAAGTGAGCATCTGTTGGAAATGGCGGGACTTGGGTTCGCGCCCATCGTCCTGACAGGCCCTTCACTCCAAAATTCGAAGAGACCAAGAACTCTCTAAAAGTCGAAATGATAAGGTTGTCTAACTCGATAACTACGTGAGCCCCCCAAGTCGCCGCGGCACGATCATTTCCCGCAGAGAAATAAGTCTGACACGATCGAAAGAAAGAGATTCGTCGCATTAGTACATCTTGCGTCGCGTCAAATCGACGAGAGGCGCGCATGTCAAGCGTCTGAATTTTTTAAGGCAGAGTCGAAATACAACATTCGGACTGCGCGGGAAGTATCCACATTTGTCTTCGTAGTAGTCTGCACGAAATCCGCGAGTTGTGGAGAATCGTCTGGACTGCCTAGCGCAACGATCAAGTCGTTAAGACTTACAGGCGCCGCATCAACTTTAGCAGCGACCTCAGGAGCCAAGCTGCGAGCTTGGTCGAGGATTGCGAGTTGATATTTCCTATCGATGAGAGCTGAAATAATCGAATAAGCCATATAAGGCTTCGTCAATCGCGCGTCGTGATAAGCATCCATCGAGAGATAAGTGTCTATGCCCCAGCCAAGCCTTTCGTGGAATTCCTCCTCACGATCGAAGGACGTGTTGTACTTCTTATATATCGCATCCAATTGCGTGCTCTTTGTCGTGTGGATGCCATTATCAAATAAGTACGCGAGATCAGCGAGGAGTTTGAAGTCACCCATGCGGATTAAATCTCGCTTGGAGAAGAGCCCTATCTGCAGAAATCTTTCTCTTTTCTCTTTGCACAAGCTGTTCACAAACCACTTGAACGGCCCTTGGAATCGAGCATTGCGCTGCTCCTCCTCGTTCAATGGAACGTTGTTGGCATTCATTCGAGTGAATGCCTCACGCACTTCCGATTCCTGCACACCTGAGAACTGATCTATGGGGAGAGAATAACCCAGGAATTTTGATTTATCGTCATCCTCTAGATCGGAGTAACGCTTTCCTCGAAAGCGATCTGTATCGATCTTCTGCGACAATCGAAGTTTATTGTTGAAAAACTCCCGAAGCGCGCCGCTGCGTTGCTGCCCATCGACGATCTCTTTGATCGTCCCCTTCGTCTTCAGGTCAATTCGAGCGTAAACGAAGAGCTTAGGAATCGGAAATTCCAAAAGAATCGATTCGATGAAGTAAGATTTTGCCAGAGACGACCAAAGACCTGAGTTGCGCTGATAGTCATCATTGATCGTAATCTTATTTGCCTTCAGATCGTTGCAAAAATCTCCGACCGACATTGGTGAGGCATTGGCAAGCATCTGTTGTTACTCGATCAGATTAAACACGCCTGAAAAGTAATGCAGTCTCTTGGGCAGTATCCATACTGTACCCGTTCGCTCGCGGATTTAGTTGTGCAAAACTCTGCTTAAAGTTGAAATTCGCTCGGCTCACCAACTGAAATCCTGCTGCACTTGCGAAGTCCGCCGAAAGCCGGGCTAGGTCTACAAAGATTTCCTTATAGTGAGATCCTTGCACAACAACGACCATCCGTGCTCCAGGGCGAGAAAGGCCGTTGAGCCTCTCGAACGAGAAATACATCATAGAGATATAAGAGCTAAAGAAAGAGAGATAGTACGTTGCAGATGCCTTTGAAGCGTGTGCAGCAATTTTCGCTAGAAGGGTCTTTCCATAGTCCCCAATGTCCGTGGGCATAAAACTTGGCCCTCGTCCAACCACAGGGGAACCGATCATCGCGCGACGCAATTCTTCGATTGCCAGTTCTTCGACCAATGAGAGAACCAAGAGTTCCGGCAATGTCGCCTTCACATAGTCGATTCGTGTCAAATACGGCGGCGACGTGATAATGATATCAGCTGAAATTTGCGGCAACGCCGGACCGAGCAGATTTGCTCTAATCAAGGAAACTTTAGCTGCCGCTCTAGACGATGTGAGCTTCGAACCGAGTTCGCTTAGTTCATGGTCGACCTGAATTTTAGTGATCGATGTTACGACCTTTCGTACCTCGGTCTGATCTAGCTGCCACCATGTCGGATTCGTGGCGACTCGATCTCGCAACTTCCTCCGTGCAATTCGAAATATCGCCAAAAGCAGCAACGAACGTGTAGAGGAATCGTAGGGCGAGCTACAACTCTCGATCAAGAATTTCTGCGAGATCGACCGTCCGGAGTTCGCCAGTAGCGCACGGGCAGACGCCAAATTCTTTAGAGTTGCAAGGCGGGCCATCGCGACAACCGCCATTGCAGGATTTATATCAATTCCGATCGAAGCCACCCCACTTCGTCGGGCAATGCTTGTCGTTGTCCCAGATCCGTTCCAAGGATCCAAAACCACGTCATTGGGCGATGCTTGCAACGCATCCAAAACATCTGTCACGAAAGCTTCCGAGAAGCCCGCGTAGTAAGGAAACAGCGAAGATTGCCGCTCAGTCGTCGTCTGCTTCGGTGACGAAAGCGGCGCTCCCCCAAGCGCCAGCATCGCTAATTATCCAAAAACGACCGCAGCTTCCGCGACCTCGACGGATGCTTCAGCTTCCGCAGCGCTTTCGCCTCGATCTGGCGAATACGTTCGCGCGTCACCGAGAACTGCTGCCCCACTTCTTCCAGCGTGTGGTCGGTGTTCATGCCGATGCCGAAGCGCATGCGCAGCACGCGCTCTTCGCGCGGGGTGAGCGAGGCGAGCACACGCGTGGTGGTCTCGCGCAGGTTCGACTGGATCGCGGCGTCGATCGGGAGGATCGCGTTCTTGTCCTCGATGAAATCGCCGAGATGCGAATCCTCTTCGTCACCGACGGGGGTTTCGAGCGAGAGCGGCTCTTTCGCGATCTTGAGGACCTTGCGGACCTTCTCCAGCGGCATGCCGAGCTTTTCGGCGAGCTCTTCCGGGGTCGGCTCGCGGCCGATCTCGTTGAGCATCTGGCGGCTCGTGCGCACGATCTTGTTGATCGTCTCGATCATGTGCACGGGGATGCGGATGGTGCGGGCCTGGTCGGCAATGCTGCGGGTGATCGCCTGCCGGATCCACCACGTGGCGTAGGTCGAGAACTTGTAGCCGCGGCGGTACTCGAACTTGTCGACCGCCTTCATCAGGCCGATGTTGCCTTCCTGGATCAGGTCGAGGAACTGCAGGCCGCGGTTGGTGTACTTCTTGGCGATCGAGATCACGAGACGGAGGTTGGCTTCCACCATCTCCTTCTTGGCCTGACGGGCTTCGCGCTCACCCTTCTGCACCGAGTGCACGATCTTGCGGAACTCGACGATCTCGAGGCCCGTGAGGGCTGCGAGCTGATGCACCTCGTGGCGAAGGTCCTTGATGCGGTCCTTCTCGTGGTGGACGAAATTCTTCCAGCCCTTGGCCGAAAGCTTCGAGACACGGTTGAGCCAGCGCGGATCGAGCTCCGAGCCGGTGTAGTTGCGCAGGAAGTCCTCGCGCGCGACGCCGTGGCTGTCGGCGAGGCGCATCAGACGGCCCTCGTGGGAGACGAGGCGCTTGTTGATGTCGTAGAGCTGCTCGACGAGGCTGTCGATACGCGCCTGGTTCAGGCGCAGCGACTTCACCTCGACGATGATCTCGTCCTTGAGCTTGCGGTACTTGCGCTCCTGGTGCGGCGAGAGCGAGGGACCATGCGAGGTGCTCTCGAGCTGGTTCTGGATGTCCTGCTCTTGCAGCTTGCGCAGCTTCTTGTAGCTCTCGGCGATCTTGTCGAAGATCTCGACGACCTTCGGCTTGAGCTCGGCCTCGATTGCCGCAAGCGACATCTGGTTCTCGAACTCGTCGTCATCGTCCATGTCGGCTTCGGCGGCGGCCTCGCCCGGATCCTTCTCGGCTTCGCCGGCATTGCCCGGCGCAGGCGCGGCGCGGAACGGGGTCGGCGCCGGCGGTGCGGCGGGCGGCGCGACATGCGCGCCCACGGCCGCGGCGGCCTGGCCGCCTTCGGCCGACGCTTCGCCGTTGGGACCGGCGATCATCGCGGTGTTCATGCCGGCCTTGGCATCGGGGCCGGCATAGGTCGCTTCGAGATCGATGATGTCGCGGAGGAAGATCTTGCCTTCGTTGAGCTCGTCGCGCCAGATAATGATGGCCTGGAAGGTCAGCGGGCTTTCGCACAGCCCGGCGATCATCGCCTCGCGGCCGGCCTCGATGCGCTTGGCGATCGCGATTTCGCCTTCGCGGGACAACAGCTCGACCGTGCCCATCTCGCGCAGATACATGCGAACGGGATCGTCGGTGCGCTCGCCCGGCTCGCTCTTCTTGACCTCGGTGACGGCCTTTTGCGTGACCTCGACGAGTTCGTTGTCGGTCTCGTCCTCGCCGCCCTCGTCCTTTTCCTCCTCGTCGCCGCTATCGTCGGCTTCGGTGACGTTGATGCCCATGTCCGAGAGCATGGACATGATGTCCTCGATCTGCTCGGGGAGGTCTGGTCGGACGGCAAAACTTCGTTGAGCTGATCGAAGGTCACGAAGCCGCGCTTCTTGGCCTGCTTGATCATCTTCTTCACTGCCGCGTCGGACAGATCGAGCAACGGCGACGGCGCGTCCTGGGAATCCTTCTCGGGAGCGTCCGCTGCCTTGTCGTCTTTTTCCTTGTCCTTCGCCTGCAGCGTCTTTGCCTTGGTGGCCATCCATTGCTCCTAAACGCGTTTCAAACAGACGGCTCGCCCCGCCTGCCTGAAATCACTGAACCTGTTGCTCGACGCTCTCGCTTCGCCAGATCTCGACACGGAAAGGGCGGCGCGCATATCTCTCGCCACCCCGACCTTTCTCTCGCCGGATTTGCCTAACGCTTCGTGAGCCTCTTTGTCACAGCGGATGCAGGTGAAGTGCCAACAGCTATTGCGCGGATTCATTCCTGACGCGTCTGTTCTGCCTGCGGCCGCCTGGGGGCCAAAGTGCTACAAGACCGTTAAGCCTCGATTAACCCTGTTTTTGCCGCCAAACCTTGGATTTGGCGAGTCTTTTAGCGGTTCCGGCCTTGGCCGTCCGCATGATTCTTTCATCACACGCTCTTCTGGAACCGGCCCGACAGCTCGCCAAAACCCTCGATCAGGGCCTCGGTGCCGTCAACTTCGGCCAACCGAGCCTTCAAATCACGAAGCCACGCCATGTTGGCCTCGCTGGGATCGTCCCCCAAGGCCAGTTCGGCATCCTTCAGTTCTCTAAGTAGTGAATGGTACTGCCGATGCAAGGCAACGAGCTGGTGCCAGGTGGCGAGAACGTCGTCCCGCGCCGCGCCCTCCTTCGCACCCCACACCGCCCCTGTCGTAATTCGCCCCTCAACCTTTTGAATAAGCTGTGAAAATCCGCCTTTCTTGAGATCGTCGCGCATCTTCTCGGCCTGCTCGGATGGATCCGGGCTGTGGTGATGGTCGTTGGCGAAGGCGGCGATGATGCCGGCCCGGAGCTTGTGGACATCGGAGTGGATGAACTCCAGGGCCGCAGCCTCCTCGAGATGCTCGTGCAGCAGCCAGGGGTGGTTGATCAGAATTTGCAAAATCAGCGCTTCGCGGCGGGAAATGGCGCTGCGCTGCCCCTGCATGATCAGGCTGGCCGCCAGCTGTGGGCTCGCCGCCTGGTAGGGGCCGGAGGGCAGCATGACGGGACCGGGCGGGCCGCGACGTCCTCCGCCGAATCCCTGGCCGCCGAATCGATTCGCCTGCCCCCCGCCGCGGGGCTGGAACGGGCGGCCGCCACTCCCAGGGCGGAAATTGCCACGGCCGGCAAAGCCGCCACGACCGCCTTCGGGAGCAAAGGTGCGCTGAAGCCGCTCGGCGAGATCCTGGCGATAATAGCGCCGCACCACCTCGTCCCGGATGCCGTTCGAGAGCTCCTTGATGCGTGCCTCCAGCGCGGCGCGCCGCTCGGGGGTGGCAAAATTGCCGCCTTCCAGCTCGCGCGACCAGAGCATGTCGGCAAGCGGCCGCGCCGCCGCGATCACCTCCTCGACCGCGCCGCGGCCGCCGGAGCGCACGAGATCGTCGGGATCCTGCCCTTCCGGCAGCAACGCAAAGCGCAGGCTCTTGCCCGGCGCGAGGAAGGGCAGCGCGAGATCAGCGGCGCGATAAGCCGCCTTCTGCCCGGCCTTGTCGCCGTCGAAGCAGAGGATCGGCTCGTCCGCCATCTTCCAGAGCAGTTGGAGCTGGTTTTCGGTGAGCGCAGTGCCGAGCGGCGCCACGGCACCTGCAAAGCCCGCGGTGACCATGGCGATGACGTCGACATAGCCTTCGACCACGATCAGCGACGCACCGTTATGCGCGGCGGCGCGCGCGGTCTGGTAATTGTAGAGATTGTCGCCCTTGTGGAAGAGCGGCGTCTCCGGCGAATTCAGATATTTGGCCGGAACGTCCTTTTCCAGCGCGCGTCCGCCGAAGGCGATGACGCGGCCACGAAGATCCGTGATCGGAAACATCACGCGATCGCGGAAGCGGTCATAAGGCACGGGAATGTCGTCGCCGGCGACCAGCAAGCCGGTCTCGACCATGTCCTCGACGGAGATGCCGAGCTTGCCGAGATGCTCCTTCAGCGCGAAGCGATCGGGCGAGGCATAGCCGAGGCGAAACTGCACTTGCGTCGCCGGCGAGATCGCGCGGTCGGCGAGGTAGCCGCGCGCTTTCGCGCCGAGGCGCGAGGCCAGCGTTTCCGCGAAATATTTCGCGGCGAGATCCATGACGTCGTGCAGCGTCCGGCGCCGCTGCTCATGCCGCGCCGCATCCGGCGTCACCGCCGGCAGCGGCAGGCCCGCGATGCTGGCGAGCCGCTCGACCGCCTCGGCGAACGGCAGGCCGTCGGTCTCCATCACGAAGGTGATGATGTCGCCGTGCTTGCCGGAGGAGAAGTCGTGGTAAAAACCCTTCTGGTCGTTGACGTAGAAGGACGGCGTCTTCTCCTGCTGGAACGGCGACAGCCCCTTCCACTCCCGCCCCGCCTTCTTCAGCTTGACGCGCTTTCCCACGACTTCGGAGACCGAAAGCCGGGCACGAAGCTCGTCGAGGAATTGGGGCGTGAAGCGCATGGGGAGACTAACGGGCCAGCTGAGTCGGAGCGAACGCCTACGGATATAGGAACGACACTCCTAAAAGTCAGGAATGTCCGAGTTATTCGACCTGTGCACAGCCCCTGTCATTCTGGGGCGGCGAAGCCACGAGCCCGGAATGACGGAAGGCCTTGAACCCAACCCGGTTCCACGCTTCCATACCGCCATGTTCAGAACGTTTCGGGGTGGCCAGAGCGGGGGCTGGCGCGTGACCTCGGTATCGCCCGTCACGGGCGAGCCCCTGCCCTTCATGCCGGCGCTGTCGGTCACCGACAGCGGGGCCATCTCATTGCCGCTAGTGCCCTCGCGCAATGCGTGGCGGCTGGTCGGCGCGCCGAGCTCGCTCCGCTATACCGAGCGGCCTGAGAAGCAGCAGCTCACCGCGGTGCAGGCCGGACTCGGCCGGCCGGAGGCAACCAGCGCCGCGCTGATCCCAATCCGCAAATCGCAGGCCTGGTGGGAGCTGACCCAGGAAGAACGGCGCAGGATCTTCGAGGACAAGTCGCACCACATTGCGAGCAGTCTTCGCTTTCTGCCCGCGGTCGCACGCCAGCTCTATCACTGCCGAGATCTCGGTGAGCCCTTCGATTTCCTGACCTGGTTCGAGTTCGCCCCCGCGCAGGCCTCGCTGTTCGAGGAGCTGGTGGGGATGCTCAGGCGGACCGAGGAGTGGACCTACGTCGAGCGCGAGGTCGACGTTCGCGTGGTCAAGGAAGTGCTGTCGGCCTAATGATCGAGGAAGCGGCCTGACTCGATGTGGGGCAGATCAGTCACGGGCCAGTTGTAGATATAGGTCCAGGCCTTCTCCGTGACGCCGTCCGCGCCTGTCACGTCGATCAGCTCGCGCAGATATTCGGTCGGCTCCGCAAAGCCCTCGCCGCAGGCTTCGTACATGTCGAGCTCGCGCAGCAATTCGTCCGGCACATGAAGGCGAAACAACTCGCCATGGACGACGTCGGAGTTGGCGTCCGACAACAGCAATCCCGGATAGTGCTTGACCAGAACGAGCCGGCCGCGACAGGTCGCCTCGCCAAGGAAATCCGCGTGGCCGGCGAGCAGCCGCGCCATCGGATGGTCGAAACCGCGCATCAGGGTGCCGTAGACGAAGAGACGATCGGAGGTCATGAGGCTCTATAACCGCTCGCCACCGTCATTGCGAGGAAGCGTTGCGACGAACCTGCAGCAACGGCTCACCCGGCCTTCACGACCTCGTCGCTGATGACGACGAACGTCTTCAACTCCATCCGGCCAAAGCTGGTCGAGAGCGCGACGTCGGCGGCGTCGCGGCCCGTGGCCATCAGGATGCGGCCCCTGCGGGGAATGTTGTGGCGGGCGTCGAAGGTGAACCATTTTCCCGACAGCCAGACCTGAAACCAGCCGGAAAAATCCATCGGGGCCGGATCCTTGGGAATGCCGATGTCGCCCATGTAGCCGGTGCAGTAGCGCGCGGGGATGCCCATGCAACGGCAGAAGGCCAGCGCGAGATGCGCGAAGTCGCGGCAGACGCCGGTCTTCTGCTCGTAGACGTCGTGCGCCGATTTCATGTGATGGGCGTGCTGGTATCCGAAAGTGACATGTTTGTGGACGAACTCGGTGATGGCGGCGACGCGCTTCCAACCTGGCTCCGTCTTGGCGAACAGCGACCAGGCGATGTCGGTGAGCTTGTCGGTCTCGCAATACCGGCTCGGCATCAGGTAGAGCATCAGCTCGTTCGGCAATTGCTCGATCGGGAGCTGCTGCGCCGTCGGCATCACCTCGTCGGGCAGGCCGGTGTCACGCACCAGCGCGCGGCCCTTCAGGGTCACGCCGCCCGCGGGAGCGACGAGCCGGCCGCAGACGTTGCCGAAGCTGTCGTGATAGAAGCGGATCGGAACGTCGGGCTCGGCGACCACCGTCTCCTTGCCGATGATGTCGGCCTGCCGCGAGGGGTGGATATTGAGCATGATCACCATCGGGGTCGGCTGCTCTGCCGCGTAGGTGATCTCGAAGCCGACCCTGATTTCCATCTATAAGACCTCTGCCTCCATCTCTTCGTCGCTCTGCTGGTCGTCCGAGACCACCCTGATGGTCACGTCCATGGCCTCGAAAGCATTCCCGGCGCCGATATAGACCCCGTGCAACGGGATCGCCTGGCGCGGATCGCGGGCGACCGCGACTCGAATGAGATCGCGGGTGCCGACGATGCCGTTGGTCGGATCGAACTCGATCCAGCCCGCACTCGGCAGATAGACCTGCACCCATGCGTGGGTCGATCCGCCACCGACGTGACGCTGCTCGATATCCTCCGGCACGAAGATGTAGCCGGAGACAAATCGCGCTGCGATTCCGAGGTGGCGCAAAGCTTCGATCATAAACAGCGCATAGTCCCGACAAGTTCCCGTGCCCGACTGCAAAGTATCGAGCGGATGCTGCGTGCCGAGCTCGTGGCGCTTGCGGTACTTGAACTGCTTGCGGATGCCGTGCGTCATGCCGCTCAGGATCTTGACGGTCGGCGTCGGCGCCTCCTCGTCGAGGAAGCCGCGCGCCCATTCAGCGATCTCACCGCCCGGATCGGTGTATTGCGGCGTGATGTACTGGACGAGATCGGGGAATTCCTCGTCGTCGTAGACGAAGGGGTAGAAATAGGCGGTATCGTCCGGCGTCAGCGCGAATTCCTCGACCGGATTGTGCTCGACGGTGACATGCCAGTCGAAGCTCAGCGTCTCCGCACGTTCGTCGAAATTGGCGATCGCGACCGAATTGCCGAACACATCGTGAATCCAGTGCAGCGACATCGGCGTGGGCGAGATATCGAGTCTGGAGGCGAGCACACGCAAATCGTGACCGTCGCGCGGACGGAGCATGATCCTGTGTTCGCCGAACGCCACGGGGCGGTTGTAGCGATATTCGGTCTTGTGATGGATCGTCAGCAGCGGCATCGTGAGGCAATCATGATCATGTTGGGGGGATCAATCTACAGCGATTCTGCCCAATTGTGCGGGTGACTGCTCTTTCCATAGGCAATCTGGATGGCTTTAGACACGGCTGGCGCGACCGATCAACTGCTGGACGAGGGCGACATTCCGCCGGTGCATGAGGTGAACGCCGGGGGAACATCGCCCTTCCTGCTCACCTCGGATCATTACGGGCGGGCTCTGCCGCGCGCGCTGGGCGATCTCGGCGTCGCCGAGGCCGAGCTGACGCGGCACATCGCCTGGGATATCGGCATCGCCCGTGTCGCCGAGCGGCTGGCCAGGATGCTGGACGCACACCTGATCGCGCAGCGCTATTCCCGGCTCGTGATCGACTGCAACCGCCCGCCGGGCGCAGCGAGCTCGATACCGGTCATTTCGGAGGCAACCGCCATCCCGCGCAACGAGGGCATTTCGGAGCACGAGCGCGGGGCGCGGCGGCGCGAGATTTTCGAGCCCTATCATCACCGCATCAACGCCGTCATCGACGGCCGGCTACACGACAAGCGACCGACGGTGCTGGTGTCGCTCCACAGCTTCACGCCGGTTTATGCCGGGGTTGAGCGGCCCTGGCATATCGGCACGCTCTACAACCGCGACACGGTGCTGCCGCACCTTCTGCTGAAACATCTCCGCGCCGAGAGCGATCTCGTCGTCGGCGACAACGAGCCTTATGCGGTGAACGACCTCACCGACTACACCATCCCCGTGCACGGCGAAGCCCGCGGCCTCGTCAACACCGGCATCGAGATCCGCCAGGATCTGATCGCGGATCAGTCCGGCGAGCAGCAATGGGCCGAGCGGCTGGCGCGGATCTTCGCGGAGATCGAGGTGGAGTTGAGGGCGGAGAGAGTGGTCGACTAGCCGCGCGTCGCGACGAACAGCGCCAGCGCGGCGAAGGTCGCGGCAATGCCCCACAGCACCCAGGCCATGCGGCCGTCGCCGCGGGCATCCAGCGTCGCCTCGGCCGGGTTGTCGGGATTGACATGGACCTCGACGGTCGCGCCGTCCTGATAGCGCGACATCAGCTTCCGCAGCATCTCGTCGGACGCCGACGGCGTTCCGGCTGCGACACGCGCGCATTCATTGGTGTAGCTGACGTTCTGATAAACGTACGTATAGGTCACGCGTTTGCCGAACATCTCGACGCCGCGCGTCTCGCCCGGCTCGCTGGCCGTGCGATATTCCTCGATTCCCGACAGCTTGACCGTGCCCGGCACCACCGGCCAGCGCGTCGCCATCGACGCCTGCTTTCGCACGGCAACCCCCATCAGCGCGATGACGAGGCCGAACGCGCCGAAGCCGACGACGAGGCCCGCGAGGTCAGGCCGTCCGATATGGTGCGCGAGATAGGCATATCCCTGATTGAACCCGAACGCCGAGCCGAACACGATGGCAAGCACGATCACCGTGCCGATGCCGAGGCAGCCCCACAGGCCCTTGGGCAGGTCGCGTTCCAGCACGGCCTGATCGGGATGGCGCGGATTGTAGTAGACCGTGACGATGCTGCCGGCCGGATATTTCGCGAGCTTTTCGGCGACCTGGAAGTTGCCGAGGTCTTCGCCGATCGAGATGCGGTTGTTGCGCAGCTTCCTGCCGCCCACCGAATACTCGTAAGTCACATTCGCAAAATTGCGACTCTCGAGGCGTGAGCCGCCCTCGCGGTCGTCGTCGAAAACCTTGACCTCGCGCACCGCTGCGACCGAGGTGACGACTTTGCCCGGCGCCTGCAGCCAGCTTCGCGCCTCGCGCACCTGCCAAGTCTTGACGATTGCCGCAACCAGCAACATTCCCAGCGGTGCAAGCAGCATCGCGTAGACGAACCAGGGCAGATCGGGCACGGCAAGATCCTTCGTCGACGGCAATGCCCGATTGGACGCATCGCCGCCGACAATGGTTCAAGCCGGACAAGCGCGAAGGCGGACTACTTCGCCCTGGTCAGCGCCAGCCAGATGCCGCCGCCGATCATGAAGCCGCCCGACACCCTGGACATCATGCGGGTGCGGCGCGCCGAGAAAAAGTTGCGGGCCTGACCGGCAAGCAGTGCGTAGATTCCGTCCGTCAGGCCGGCGAGCACCATGAAGGTCATTCCGAGCACCAGGACCTGCGACAGGTGATCCTTGCTCATGTCCATGAACTGCGGAATGAACGCGCCGAAGAACACCAGCAGTTTTGGATTGGACAACGCAACGACAAAGCCCTGCAAGAGGAAGCCACCGCGAGGCGGAGGCGGTGGCGCGTCGGTGTCGACGCCCTCGACCGGCGAGCGGATCAGCTTGATGCCGAGCCAGACCAGATAGGCCGCGCCTGCAAAGCGCACCCAGTTGAACCAGTAGCCCATCGTCGCCATCAGCGAGGTGAGGCCCACCGCAAGGATACCAATCACGATCAACAGCCCCACCTGCACGCCGAGAATGTTGGTGAGCGCCGCGCGCGTACCGTGACGCAGGCCGTTGGCGATGACGAGGGTCACGATCGGCCCCGGCAACAGCGCCAGCGCAATGCAGGCGGCGACGAAGGCGAGATAGGCTTGCATGGACATCATGAGAGAGACTCGCTGAGGGCGGTTCGGAGACATTAATGCATGGCGACGGCGGGAACGGAAGTCACGTCCTCGCACTTGACATGCAACCTTTTGGTTGCCTATTATCGCTGCCATGGATGCGGTCTTCAAAGCGCTCGCCGATGCGTCACGACGGTCGCTGCTCGACAGGCTTCACGCCAGGAACGGCCAGACACTGAACGAGCTCTGCGAGGGCCTCGCGATGACGCGTCAGGCGGTGACCAAACACCTTGTCGTTCTTGAAGAGGCCAACCTCGTCACGACGATCAGGCATGGCCGCGAGAAGCTGCACTATCTCAACCCGGTGCCGATCCATCAGATCGGCGAACGCTGGATCAGGAAATTCGAGCGCGGCAAGCTCGCCGCGCTCGGCGAGTTGAAACGCCAGTTGGAGAAGCGCGATGAGTAAGCCGCAGTTCGTCTATGTGAGCTATATCGAAACCACGCCGGAAAAACTGTGGGAAGCGCTGACGTCGAGCGAGTTCACGAAGCAATACTGGTTCGGCGCCGAGGTCCGCTCCGACTGGAAGGTTGGCTCCCCCTTCGCGCTGACGCTCGATGGCGAGATCACCGATTCCGGCGAAATCCTCGAGGCCGATCCGCCGCGACGGCTTTCCTACAGCTTCAAGCACCGGAAGTTCGAGGAGCTCCGCGGCGAGCCAATCTCGCGCGTCGTCTTCACCATCGAACCGTTCGGCTCGCTCGTGCGTTTGACCGTGCTGCATGACGGCCTTGTCGAGGGTGGCAAATACCTCGGCGCCGTCTCCAATGGCTGGCCGGCGATCCTGTCCGGGCTCAAGAGCCTGCTGGAGAGGGGCCAAGTGCTCGCCATCCCGCGAGCAGCCCTCAACAAGGGATTCGAAGCAAAATGAACCTGGAACAGTTCAAGCCGCTGACGGTCTACACCATCTACATCGCCTCGACGCCCGAACAGGTGTGGGAGGCGCTGACATCGGCCGAGTTCAGCCGCAGATACTTTTCCGGCTTTGCGGTGGAGATGGAGCCGAAGCTCGGCGGCCGCTTAATCGTGCGCGCGCCCGACGGTTCCGAGCACATCTCCGGCGAGGTGTTCGAATACGATCCGCCGAGGAAGCTGACGGTGACGTGGAACGTCAACTGGCCCGACCTCGTCGCAAAACTCGGTACCACACTCGTCACCTACGAGATCGAGCAAGCCGGCGAAGCCGTCCGTCTCACCATGAGCGAATGCCACGACCGTCCGCTGAGCGACGATATCCTTTCCGGCGGCCGCACAGGCTGGCCGGCGATCCTGTCCGGGCTCAAGAGCCTGCTCGAGACGGGGAAGGCGCCGCAGATCAAGATGGCGCCGCCAGCGCAGATGCTGGCGGCGTTGAAGGCGATGGGGATCAGGACGCCGTAGCGATTGGAACCTGCGCTGTCATCGCTTCTTCTTCACCGGCGGCTGAATCTCGTCGATCTTGCTGCGGCAATCCCCTTCCGAATCGTGCGGGCCCGAGACGAAGGTCCCGCTGACCTTGATCGCGTACCAGCCTGACTCCACGCCGAGCCGGAGCGCTTCGTCTGTCTTGACGTGCCGTGGGGAGAGAGCCTGCATCGGTTGAGCTTGCATCAGGTGCTTTCGGTTGGCGCTCGATCTCATATCGAAACGCAGTGGAATCTTTCGGATGTCCGCGGCAAGAGGTGCGGGGGTTGCGGCCATTTCACGTCGCGCGTGGAGTCGTGGCGCCACGTGGGCGCGGAGACGACCGCTCTTTCCGACATTGGCGCACCGTGCGCGCAATCACGGCAATTAGCTATCGTTTTCTCGCCCAATTCTCGTCCAAGGGCGAATAGCTCGCTGCCGATGCGTCCGGCTCCTCTAGGCCATCGGCGCCACCAGCCGCCGATAGAGATGCCACGTCGCATGCCCGAGCACCGGCAGCGTCACGATCAACCCCAGGAAATACGGCAGCGCCGAGACGATCAGCAGGATCACGATCACGGCGGCCCAGCCGATCATCGGTAGCGGGCTCGTCACCACCGCGCGCACGCTCGTAACCATGGCGGTGACGAAATCGACCTCGCGGTCGAGCAGCAGCGGAAACGACACCACGGTCAGCGAAAACAAAATCAGCGACAGCGCCGCGCCGACCGCATTGCCGATCGCGAGGAACAGCAGGCCCTCGTTGGTCGTCAGAACCACCGTCATGAATTCCTGGAGGCTCGGAGAACGAGGCGTGCAGGCCGAGCAGCAGCGCGATCAGGAGCCGCACCTGGTACATCCAGACCACGAACACGAACAGCGTGACGAACGCCATCCAGCCGATCTCGCTGCGCGAGCGTATCGCCGACCAGATGGCAGCGAACGAGACCGGTTCGCCGCGCTCGCGGCGGCGGCTGACTTCGTAAAGACCGATCGCCACGAACGGGCCGACCAGCGCGAAGCCGGCCGCGAGGGGATAGACCAGATAGACCATACCGAAAGCCGTGAGGCAGAGCATGATGGCGATGCCACCGGCCGCGTAGAGCGCACCAAAGCAAAGCCCGTAAAGTGGTACCATCTGGAAATCGCGCAGGCCCTCTGCCAACGCTTCGGCGATATCCGTCGCCCCCACGGAGCGCACCACCGGATCGACCTTGCCCGAGATGGACATCGGCACCCTCCTCCTCTGCCGGTGCGATCTTCGTCGCACGCGGATCGACCTCGATAGTAGCGCCATTGGGCGCCGCGCGCGACTTCAGAATCTTTCCCCGTAGGCAGCTTTTCGGCACGACGCCTATGGACTGAGCAGAGGATGGTGCCGCAGATTGCCCCTTCCGGCCAGCACGTGCGATCACCAGAGCGGACCACCCGACCGATGAGCTTGCGTACCCGGCTACTGATACTCGTGATCGCGGCCATGCTGGTGCCGGCGAGCCTGGTCGGGCTGCGCTTCGTGCAGAACAGGAGCAGCGAGATCAATGCGGCCCTGGCCAATCTGGCTGCGTCGGCCGACGACATCGCGAGCGATCTGGACGAGAAGATCCAGGGCACCGCCCAGCTTCACTATGGCCTCGCCCGTGCGCGCGACCTCGATACGCGCGACAAGGCGGCGTGCTCGGCCTTTCTGTCGGACGTGCGCGAAGAATACCCGCAGTTCACAGGGATATTGACCATCAATCCGGACGGCAGCCTGTTCTGCGACTCGCTGCGGACCGACCGCACCCTCGATCTGAGGGATCGCGCCTATTTCAAGCAGGTCCAGGGCTTGCACGGCAGCGTCGCGCTCGAGCCGGTATTCGGCCGGCTGACCGGACTATCTGTGCTCCAGATCGCCTACCCCGTGCGATCGGAGGCGGGCGCGCTGAAATTCATCCTGCTTGCCTCCTTCAACCTCAACAAGTTCGCGGAATACCACCACAAGCGGCTGCTCACCGAGAAGGAGATCCTCTTCACCGACGGCAAGGGGACCGTTCTTGTCGCCCCCAAGGAAGGCGGCCGGAGTGCGCCCGTCGGCGCCTCGATCGCAGGGTCCGACCTGTTCCGCTTCGCTGCAAACCCCGATCGTGACGCGTTTCGGGAGGTAACTGATCGCGAAGGCCGCACCCAGGTATGGGCCGTTGCCCGCTCGCCTTCGATCCGCAACGCCGGCCTCTACATCATGGTCGGGCGCTCCAAGGACGGACTGGTCGCGGCCGCCAGCCGCCGGCTCTACGAGGACATGGCGATCCTCGCCGTGGCCTCGCTGCTGCTTTTGGCGGGCGTCTGGGTCCTTGCGACCATGAGCGTCGGGCGCCAGGTCGGACGGCTCGCCACGATGGCGAAGAAGCTCGGGCTCGGCGAACTCGACGCACGAATTCCGCCTCCTTATCCGCGCGGTGAGCTCGGCGGATTGATGACCCTGCTGAACGGCACCGCCGAGTCGCTCGAGCAGCAGCGCGCCGCCATCGCCGACCTCAGCCACAAGCTCAGCCAGTCCCAGAAGATGGAAGCGATGGGGCAGCTCACCGGCGGCGTGGCGCACGATTTCAACAATCTGCTGACCGTCATCCTCGGTAATTCGGAGCATCTCGCCGACAGGCTGGCGGGAAACAAGGAACTGCACCGGATCGCCAGCGACATCGCGACCGCCGCCGAGCGCGGGGCCGACCTGACACGGAGCCTGCTCGCCTTCGCACGCAAGCAGCCGCTGCGACCGCGAGAGATCGACATCGCCGAGAAGGTCGTCGGCATGGAGCAGTTGTTGCGCCGGTCGCTGGGCGAGCACATCGAGTGCAGCTTCGTCTTCGGACCAGATCTGTGGTTGACCAGCGTCGATCCCGGCCAGCTGGCAACGGCCCTGCTCAACCTCGTGCTCAACGCGCGCGACGCGATGCCCGACGGCGGCAAGCTGACGGTCGAGGTCCGCAACAACTCGCTGAGTGCATCCGACCTCGACGTCAACGGCGAGCCGCGGCCAGGCGACTACGTCATGGTGGCCGTGACCGATACCGGCAGCGGCATGACCGGCGAGGTGGCAAGCCGCGCGTTCGAGCCGTTCTTCACCACCAAGGAGGTCGGCAAGGGCACCGGCCTCGGCTTGAGCATGGTCTACGGGTTTGCGCAACAATCCGGCGGGCTCGTGCAGTTGCAGTCCGAACCGGGGCAAGGCAGCGTCGTCAGGCTGTTCTTTCCTCGCATTGCAGCCACGCTGAGCGAGGATCCGCCACAAGTGGAGCGGCTCACCATCCCCGATGGAAGCGAAACCGTTCTCCTGGTCGAGGACGACGACATGGTCCGAGCCTATGTCGAGAGCGAGCTGAAGACGCTCGGCTACAGCGTCATCGCGACATCGAACGGGCCCGCGGCGCTGGACGTGCTGCGCCAGCCCGGAGATATCCATCTGCTGTTCACCGACGTCGTGATGCCCGGCGGCATGTTCGGGCCGGAGCTTGCAAGGCAGGCCCTCGTCCTGCGGCCCAGCCTCAAGGTGCTGTTCACCTCTGGCTACAGCCAAAGTCCCGTCAAGACGCCCGACGGAATCGATGCCCGCATTCTGACGAAGCCGTTCAAGCGGCAGGATCTCGCCGCGATGCTGCGGTCCGCCCTGTCGGCGCCGTCGCGCTGATCAGCGAACCTTACCCCTTCTTACCCCTTGGCCCGCAGCTCGCGCCGCAGAACCTTGCCCGTCGCCGTCATCGGCAGTGTCTCCGCGAACTCCACGAAGCGGGGATATTCGTGCGCAGCGAGTTGTACCTTGACGAACTCCTGGATCTCGCGCGCGAGTGCCTCGCCCGGGGCAAAGCCCGGGCGCAGCACGATCCAGGCCTTGATCGATTCGGTGCGGATCGGATCGGGAATGCCGACCACCGCCGCCATCGCCACCGACGGATGCTTCATCAGCGTGTGCTCGATCTCGGACGGGCCAACACGATAGCCGGCGGTGGTGATGACGTCGTCTTCGCGGCTGACGTACCAGAAATAGCCGTCCTCATCCTGCACGCCGAGGTCGCCGGTGAGCAGAAACTCGCCGGCATATTTCTTCGCCGTCGCCTCCGGATTGCGCCAGTATTCGAGCATGGTGCACGGGCACGGCTGGCGCACGCCGATGATGCCGCGCTGGCCGCGCGGCTGCTCCTCGCCCTTGTCGTTGACGATGCGGACGTCGAAGCCCGGCGTCGCCTTGCCCATCGAGCCCGGGCGGATCGGAAAAAGGTTCGAGTTGCTGCCGATCACGAGATTGCACTCGGTCTGGCCGAACACTTCATGCGCATCGATGCCGAAGGTCTCGCGCACCCAGCCGAGCAGTTCGCCGCCGAGGGATTCGCCGCCGGTAAAGATGCTGCGCAGCTTGACGCCGGAATGCTTCACGCAGGCCTGCCGCATCAGCTTGAGCGCGGTCGGCGGCAGGAAGACGTTGCGGACGCCGAGATCGGCCATCATCTGCATCGCCGCCTGCGGTTCGAACTTTCGGGCGCGATGACCGACCAGCGGAATGCCGTGATACCAGAACGCGAACAGCCCGTTGACGAGGCCGCCGATCCAGGCCCAGTCCGCCGGCGTCCACATGAGATCGCCGGGCCGCGGCAGGAAGTTGTGACACATCTCGACGTTCGGCAGATGACCGAGCACGACGCGGTGCGCGTGCAGCGCGCCCTTCGGATTGCCTGTCGTGCCCGAGGTGTAGATGATCAGTGCGGGATCGTCAGCCGAGGTGTTGATCCGCGCGAAGTCGGGCGATGCGGCCTTGACTGCATTCCAGAATGATTTCGTACCAGCCGGCGCGCTTTCACCGACGACATAGACGTTCTTCAGATCCGGCAGGCGATCGCGGATCCTCGCCAGCTTCTCCCAGCCCGCTTCATCGGTGACGATCGCCTTGGCCTGCGAGTTCGACAGACGGAATTCCAGCGCGTCCTCACCGAACAATGCGAACAGCGGGATCGAGATCATCGCCGAACGGAACGCCGCCATGTGCGCGACCGGCAATTCCAGCGATTGCGACAGGAACACCGCAACGCGGTCGCCGCGCGCGAGGCCGTCGGCCTTCAGCACATTGGCGAAACGGCGCGACATCTCCGCAACTTCGTCGAAGGAAGTGCGCGTGGTAGCGCCGTTCTCGTCGACATAGACCAGCGCGAGGCGGCCGGTCCCGTCGGCATGGCGGTCGCAGCACGCCTCCGCCATGTTGAAGCGCGCCGGGACGTCCCAGCGGAACTTGCGGTGGAGCTCGTCGTAGGTGGCAGCTTCGGTGAGCATGGGCGTTTCCCGGCAGCATCGTCATGGCCGGGCTTGTCCCAGCCATCCACGTTCTCGTTTGGCCTGAGTTTAAGGCCGTGGATGCCCGGGACAAGCCCGGGCAGGACGGAGAGTGCGCTTCACCGCACCGTCGCGAAGAACTTCCTGACATCGCGCACGAACAGCTCCGGCTGCTCGAATGCGGCGAAATGGCCGCCCTTCTCCATCTCGCTCCAATGCGTGATGCTGGAGAAGTTCGGCTCCATCCAGCGCCGCACCGGCGTGATGATCTCCTTGGGGAACACCGCAACGCCCGTGGGCACGTGGACCTTCGGCGTCGTCCGGCGCTTGCCGAAGCTTTCCCAATACAGCCGCGCCGATGACGTCGCCGTTTCCGTCGCCCAATAGAGCATGACGTTGTCGAGCAGTTCGTCCTTGCTGAAGATGTTCTCGGGATGGCCGTCGCAATCGGTCCAGGCCCAGAATTTTTCCAGGATCCAGGCCGCCTGTCCGCTCGGCGAATCCGTCAGGCCATAGCCAAGTGTCTGCGGCCGCGTCGATTGCTGTTTTGAATAGCCGGAATCGAGATCGGCATAGTGCTTGAGGCCGGCGAGCGCGCGCTTTTCCTCCGGCGTCGGCTCGCCCTCGACCTTGGGCGCGGCGTTGAAGGCGAGCGTGATGTGGATGCCGGCGCAATGCGCGCCGTCCTGTCCGCCGAGCGCGGTCGTCACCGCCGAGCCCCAGTCGCCGCCTTGCGCGCCGTAGCGCGCGTAACCGAGACGATCCATCAGCTTGGCCCAGGTTGCAGCGATGCGATCGACGCCCCAACCGGTGGTCTTGGGCTTCGCCGAGAAACCAAACCCCGGCAGTGAGGGGCAGATCACGTGGAAGGCATCGGCTGAATTGCCGCCATGCGCGACGGGATCGACCAGCGGCGCGATCACCTTCTGGAACTCGACGATCGAGCCGGGCCAGCCATGGGTGATGATCAGCGGCAGCGCCGAAGGCTCCTTCGAGCGCGCATGCAGGAAGTGGATGTCGAGCCCGTCGATCTCGGTGGTGAACTGTTCGAAGCGATTGAGCTTGGCTTCGCGGGCGCGCCAGTCGTAGTCGTTCGCCCAGTAGCCGCAAATCTCCTTGATCCACTTCAGCGGCGCGCCCTGGCTCCAGTCGTCGACCAGTTCGACCTCGGGCCAGCGCGTGCGAGCCAGGCGGGATTTGAGATCGACGAGAATGTCGTCGCCGATGGCGATGCGGAATGGCTTGATGGCGGTCATCGGTTGCCTCCCTTGTTCTTCTTGTCATTCCGGGGCGCGCAAAGCGCGAGCTATGATGCGCAATTGCGCATCTGAGAATCCATTGAGCAACGGATTCAGCGGCGCGATGGTTTCTCAGATGCGCAATTACGCATCATAGCCCGACGCTTCGCGTCGCCCCGGAATGACGACCTAGCCCGTCAGCGCGGCCTTCACCAATCCGCTGGCCTTGCCGAAATCCATCTGGCCCGCGTACTTCGTCTTCAACACCGCGATCACCTTGCCCATGTCCTTCATGCCGGCGGCGCCGGTCTCGGCGATGGCGTCCGCGATCGCCTTCTTGACCTCGTCATCCGACATCTGCTTCGGCAGATACGCAGAGATCACCGCGATCTCCTCGCGCTCCTGCGCGGCGAGCTCGGCGCGGCCGCCCTTTTCGTAGAGCTCGACCGACTCCTGGCGCTGCTTGATCATCTTCTGGAAGACGCCAAGCAGGTCGGCATCCGAGAGCGGCGGCTTGCCGTTGCCGCGGGCCTCGATGTCGGCGTTCTTGATGGTCGAGTTGACCATGCGCAGCGTGGAGAGCTTGCGCTCGTCCTTGGCCTTCATGGCCTCCTTGACCGCATTGTTGATGTCGTCGCGCAGCATGATCGTGATCCCTTCGCCTATCCGACGCCTGATCTAGGCCGTTCGTGCCCCTGAGACAACCTGGGTTTGAAGCCATTCGGCCAGCGCACGCGCCGTCGCCTCGGGCTGCTCCGGCTGCGGCAGATGCCCGCAACGCTCGAGGATCACCAGCCTCGCGCCGGCAATGCCCTCCGCCATCTCCTTCGAGAACGCATTGGGAATGGTGTTGTCCTGATCGCCCGTCAGCACAAGCGTCGGGCATTTGATCGTCGCCAGCGTGGGCCGCGAATCCACCCGCGCGATGATCGCGGTCTGCTGGCGCAAATAGCCTTCCACGCCGACATCCTCGCCCTGCTCATCCACGAGCCGGCGAATGCCGGAATCGTCGCGGCGCGAGGGATGCACCAGGTCGGGAAACATCTCCTCACGTGCCGCGCGCAGCTCGCCGCGTCTCGCCCGCTCCATCAGGCCGCGGCGGCGCGCGGTCGCCTCAGGCGTATCAGGCCGCGCCTGGGTGTTGATGAGCGCGAGCTTGACGACACGCTCGGGCGCCTGGCGCATGATCTCGAACGCGATGTAGCCGCCCATGGAATGGCCGGCGAGCGCGAAGCGCGGCGGCGCCTCGCTCAGGACCCGGCGGGCGATCGCCGCCATGCTGTCGTCGCGGATATGGTTGGCGACCATCACCGGGCCGAACCGCCACAGCGCCGGGATCACCGGGGCATAAATCCGGGCCGAGGAGGCCAGCCCCGGTACCAGCAGGATGGGGACGGTCTGGTCCATTATTGCCTCGCAAGCCCCGGGATTTGCCGGAAATTATTCCGGCCAAGCTTAAGTCCCTGAAGGGACCTGTCAAATATGCAAAAACGCATGTGAATCGGCGCATCTGCGCTTTGACGGCGGCGCCCGCCGGGACTATGAACCGGGCTCATGACACAACATGACAACGATACCGCTTGGCCGGACCATAAACCGACCGCGCTCCTCGTGCTCGCCGATGGCACGGTGCTCGAAGGTTTCGGTCTTGGCGCCGAAGGCCATGCCGTGGGTGAAGTCTGCTTCAACACGGCGATGACCGGCTATGAGGAGATTCTCACCGATCCCTCCTATGCCGGGCAGCTCATCACCTTCACCTTCCCGCATATCGGCAATGTCGGCACCAACGACGAAGATATCGAGACGGTGAACATGGCCGCGACGCCTGGTGCGCGCGGCGTGATCCTGCGCACCGCGATCACCGATCCCTCGAACTACCGCTCAACCAGGCATCTCGACGCCTGGCTGAAGGCCCGCGGCATCATCGGCCTCTCCGGCATCGACACCCGTGCTCTAACCGCGCTGATCCGCAGCAAGGGCATGCCCAACGCCGTGATCGTGCATTCGAAGACCGGCGAGTTTGACCTGCACGGCCTCAAGGAAGAAGCACGCGAATGGCCGGGCCTCGAGGGCATGGACCTCGTGCCGATGGTCACCTCCGGCCAGCGCTTCACCTGGGACGAGACGCCCTGGGTGTGGGACGAGGGTTTTGGCCGGCAGGACAAGCCGGAGTTCAACGTCGTCGCCATCGACTACGGCATCAAGCGCAACATTCTGCGCCTGCTCGCCGGCGTCGGCTGCAAGGTGACGGTGGTGCCGGCGACGACCTCGTCGGAGGAGATTCTGGCGATGAAGCCGGACGGCGTGTTCCTGTCGAACGGCCCGGGCGATCCGGCCGCGACCGGCAAATATGCCGTGCCTGTCATCCAGGACGTGATCAAGTCGGGGACGCCGACATTCGGAATCTGCCTCGGCCACCAGATGCTCGGCCTCGCCGTCGGCGCGAAGACGAAGAAGATGCATCAGGGCCATCACGGCGCCAATCATCCCGTGAAGGACGAGACCACCGGCAAGGTCGAGATCACCTCGATGAACCACGGCTTTGCCGTGGACGAGAGCACGCTGCCGAAGGGCGCGACGCAGACCCACATCTCGCTGTTCGACGGATCCAATTGCGGCATCCAGCTCGACGGCAAGCCGGTGTTCTCGGTGCAGTACCACCCCGAGGCTTCGCCCGGCCCGCGCGACTCGCACTATCTGTTCCAGCGCTTTGCCGATCTGATGCGGCAGAAGAAGAGCGCTTGAGTCCAGACGACGCCGGCGGACGAGACCGCCGGCTGTGCGTCACGGACGCATGAACATGAAGTCCGTGTCGGGATCGCAATTCTCGGCGATGAAGCGCAGCTCCGCCTGGATGTCGGCAACCGACCGCGTCTCGAGATATTTCGAGATCACGAGGCTGAGCAGGGCGCGGCAGACCGCTTCGTGTCCGAGGCCGGCCGTCTCCGCTTCGTCGACGGCCGCCGAAAAATGACGCTGCGCAACGTCGGATGCGTACATGGCGGTCCCTCTCTTCCGTTCAGGGTTGAGTGCCAATGAACAGCCGCCTGCGCCTTGATCTCCGTCAAGCCAGCGGGTGGACTGCTGTCAGGAACAAGAGCCTCCGTGCCGTCTTGATTCCCAGTCAATTGCTACCGGAGCCCTGTCATGTCGGTCGTCCGCGACAAGGCCGAGCCGCTCGCCATCGTGTTTGAGGATGACGGGCTCGTGCCGAACAACGCTCTGCCCTTCCTGGTCTACCAGGATGCGGTGAGGCTCGATCCGAAGCGCCCCGAAGAGACCATCGAAAACCTGTTCGAAGCGAACGGCTGGGGCGGCACGTGGCGCAACGGCGTCTACGACTATCTGCACTACCATGCGACGGTACATGAGGTGCTCGGCGTCGCGCGCGGCAGTGCGCGGGTCCGCTTCGGCGGCGATCAAGGCCGGGAGCTGGAGATCATGGCCGGCGATGTCGCGATATTGCCGGCGGGCACGGGCCATCAGTGCATCGAGGCGAGCGGTGATTTCTGCGTGATCGGCGCCTATCCGCCCGGCAGCAAGATGGAGATCACGCGGGCGACGCCGGAGAACCACGCCAAAGCGCTCAAGACGATTCCGGAGGTCGCGCTGCCGCCAACCGATCCGGTGACGGGCAAGGACGGGGCGCTGATGCGGTTGTGGCGGTAGCTGAAAGCGCAGGTGCCGTCGGGTGGATTGGCGAAGCGTAATCCACCCTACAGCAACGTCCGCTACGCCTCGTTGCCGCCTTCCTGGCGGGTGGCTTCGAACAGGAACCAGGTGCGGCGCTCGGTCTCGTCGATGAAGTTTTCGAGCAGGCTCGCGCTGGCGACATCGCCGGCGTCGTCGCAGACCTCGTGAGCCTTCCGCATCGCCGCGGCGACGTGCTTGTTGTCCTGCATCAGTTCGCGCAGCATCTCGCGCGGCGGGACGTAGTCCTCGTCGTTGTCCTTGATGGTCTGGAGCTTTGCGACCTGGCCGATGGATTTCAGCGTCGCGCCGCCGATCTTGCGGACGCGCTCGGCGAGCTGGTCGGTGGTCGCGAAGATCTGGTCGGACTGCTCGTCGAGCAGCAGGTGATAGTCCCGGAAATGCCGGCCGCTGACGTGCCAGTGGAAATTCTTGGTCTTCAGATAGAGCGCGAAGGCGTCGGCCAGAAGCACGTTGAGCGCCTCGGAGACCTTCTTGACCGACTGGGACGACAGATCGGTGGGGGTGTCGAGGTCGGGAGAGACCTTGCTGGGGGCTTTGCTCACGGGAAACCTTCCTGTTAGGACGCAGACATTGACGGCACGCCGTCGCACCCCTAACGCAGACGGGCAGCGTCGGTTCCCGTGCAGGAACCGTTTGGCCGGGGCCCTCGGATACCATGGACGATTGGATCGACTACTACGACTCCACGCATACGATCTATGTCAGCAAGCTGCATCGCGATTTGCACTTCCAGATCATCGCGCGGGACATCATCGGCTACATCACTTCGCCCGAGGCGACCGTGCTGGACTACGCCTGCGGCGAGGCGCTGTCGGCGAGCCAGGTGGCGGCGGCCTGCGGCAAGCTGATCCTCGCCGAACCCGCGCCGGGCGTGCGCGGCCGGCTGATCGCCCGGTTTGCCCCGAACACGAAAATCCGCGTCCGCTCGCTCGACGACGTCCGCAAGATGCAGGACCAGTCCATCGACCTCGTGGTGATGAACTCGGTCGCGCAATACATGACGCCGGAGGAGCTCGATGCCGCGCTCCTCAACGTCCGGCGATTGCTGACCCCGTCGGGCAAGCTGGTGCTCGGCGATATTCTCCAGCCCAATGTCGGCATGTTCAGGGACGTGATGGCGCTGCTCGGTTTCGGCCTGCGCCACGGCTTCCTGAAGGACGCGCTGATCGGGCTCATCAGCACCGCCCTGTCAGATTACCGTCATCTGCGCACGCGCATCGGGCTGCAGCGCTACAGCGAGGACGAGATGACCGCCAAGCTCAAAGCGGCCGGCTTCGCGGCCCAGCGCGCACACACCAATATCGGCCATAATCGCTGGCGCATGACATTCGTCGCGCGGCCGCCGCTGGTGCGTTAAGCATAACGACCACCTGAGGTGGCTTGTCGCACCTCGATCGGACATGATCTCCGCGGCCCGGTGGCGGAAGCGTCTACGCGAGAGCAGTGCATCGCTCTTCATCCTGGTTCAAATCCAGGCCGGGTCTCCACGCTTCGCCCCTGCGGGCCACGCGTGGCGCAGCCACGCCGCCGAAACAAAAAATGTCGAAAACAACCCCATGCACAGTAGCCGGCGGTGGCCGGCGTGTTACGCGCTGGATCTTCTGAAGGCCTTGATGCGGCGGGCAAATCCGCCGCCCGGCACGCAATCGCCTCAGTTTGGGTCCGCAGCGACCATTTCGCACCCGGGCAACAACTGAAGCCGGTCGGCGTCCCTGGCCGCGGAACTTAGCACCGCGTCGAGCAGGCCCGGGAAGCGCGCATCGAGATCCTCGCGGCGCAGCCGCATGAAGCGGTTGGTGCCGGCCACACGGGTCTGCATCACGCCGCATTCGCGCAGTTTGGCGAAGTGATAGGCGAGGTTCGACTTGCCGCTGAGCGCATAGAAGTCGCCGCAGCACAATTCGCTGCTCACATGTTCCTGCCGGGCGAGCTGGTAGACGATCGCGAGCCGGATCGGATCGCTCAGGCAATCCAGAACCATCGGCAGTTCGATCTGCTCGCGCGCGGGATGATGGGGCGTACGACTCATGGTCCAATCATAGCAACGCTGGCCATATGTTCAATAGTTCTTGAACCAATTGACATTAGCGGACCGCCGATCAATAGTTCAATACTTATTGAACATAGGATGACGGACATGAGCGTGTTCTGGCTCGCGGTGGCGGCGTTTGCGATCGGAACGGAGGCCTTCGTCATCGCTGGCCTGCTGCCGACCATCGCGGCCGATCTGCAGATTTCGGTGCCCGCGGCCGGACAGCTGGTCAGCGTCTACGCGCTCACCTATGCCGTGGGGTCGCCGATCCTTGCCGTAACCCTCAACAATATCGACCGCCGCACCGTGCTGACGCTGGCCTTGTCGGCCTTCATCGCCGGCAATCTGCTGGCGGTGGCCGCCTCCGGGTTTGCACTGCTGATGGCTTCGCGGATGCTAATGGCACTCGGCGCCGGCCTGTGCATGCCGACGGCGCTCGGTGTCTCCGTGGCAGTCTCCTCCCCGAACGGCGCGGCCGCGCCGTGGCGCTGGTCACCTCCGGCCTCACCATCGCAACCGTGATCGGTGTCCCCCTCGGCAATTGGATCGGCAGCCTGTTCGGCTGGCGCGCGACGTTCGCCATGGTCGCCCTGCTCGGCGCAATCGCGATGGCGGGCCTGCTTTTTGGCCTGCCCCGCGGCCTGCCCCGAAATACCGCATCGCTCGCCGAACGGCTGGCCGTGGCGCGCCACGGCAACGTCCTGATCGCGCTGCTCATCACGATCCTGTGGGCGCTCGGCGGCTTCACCATGTTCACCTATTTCGCCGTTCCGCTGCGCGCGCTCGGCTTCGATGCCGCGCATATCAGCCTCGCGCTGCTGGTTTTCGGCGCGGCCGCCGCGATCGGGAACATGCTCGGCGGCCTGTTGGCCGACCGGCTCGGCGCCATTGCCACGGCGGCGCTCGGCCTGACCGGCATGGCCAGCGCGCTTTTCCTGCATTCACTGGTGCTGAAATTCCTCCCCGGCCAGGCGCATTATGCGATCCTGGGCCCGATCTTTCTCCAGGGTGTCTCGGGCTGGGCGTTCTATCCGGCCCAGATCGCCAGCATCATCCGGATCGACCCGCAGGCCTCGATGGTCGCGCTCTCGCTCAACGCCTCTGCCATGTATCTCGGCTTTGCGATCGGGGGGCCCTTGGCGGCGCCGTGCTTGTGGGGTGGAGCCCGACCGATCTCGGCTGGGTCGGCGGATTGAGCGTTTCCGCGGCGCTTCTGGTGCATCTCGCCCGCGGCTGGCAGGCGCGGCCAAAACCCGTCAAAATTGCCGGTTGATGGGCGCTTTTCGGGGTTTCGCCGTCCCGAAAACTGGTCTAAGACCCGTCCGCGCGCGAGGCAGACCCCCGCGCTCTCGGCCACAGGGGACGCGCAGCAAGCGCGCCCTTTTTTGTGCCCAAATTCCACTTCGGCGAGAGTTGATGCCCAAACGTACAGACATCACCACCATCCTGATCATCGGCGCCGGCCCCATCGTGATCGGCCAGGCCTGCGAGTTCGACTATTCGGGCACGCAGGCGGTGAAGACGCTGAAGGAAGAGGGCTATCGCATCGTCCTCGTCAATTCCAATCCGGCCACCATCATGACCGATCCGGAATTGGCCGATGCGACCTATATCGAGCCGATCACGCCCGAGATCGTCGCCAAGATCATCGAGAAGGAACGTCACGTCATTCCCGGCGGCTTCGCGTTGCTGCCGACCATGGGCGGCCAGACCGCGCTGAACTGCGCGCTGTCGCTGCGCCAACAAGGCACGCTCGACAAGTTCGATGTCGAGATGATCGGCGCGACCGCGGATGCGATCGACAAGGCCGAGGACCGCCAGCTGTTTCGCGAGGCCATGACCAAGATCGGGCTCGAGACGCCGAAGTCGCGGCTCGCCAACGCCTCCGCCCTGAAGAAATCCTTCCGCGACAAGCGTCAGGCTGAACGCGAGAAGCTGTCGGGCGCGGCTCTGGAAGAGCACGACCGGCAATGGACGCTCGGCGAAGGCGACCGCCGCAAGCGCTACCAGGAATATGCGCTGGGCCAGGCGATGATGGCGCTGTCCGAGATCGGCCTGCCCGCGATCATCCGCCCCTCCTTCACCATGGGCGGCACCGGCGGCGGCATCGCCTACAACAAGGAAGAATTCCTCGACATCATCGAGCGCGGCCTCGACGCGTCCCCGACCAACGAAGTCCTGATCGAGGAATCCGTCCTCGGCTGGAAAGAGTTCGAGATGGAGGTGGTGCGCGACAAGAAGGACAATTGCATCATCGTCTGCTCGATCGAGAATTTCGATCCGATGGGCGTGCACACCGGCGACTCCATCACGGTGGCTCCGGCGCTGACGCTGACGGACAAAGAATACCAGATCATGCGCGATGCCTCGCTGGCGGTGCTGCGCGAGATCGGGGTCGAGACCGGCGGCTCCAACGTGCAGTTCGGCGTCAATCCCGAGGACGGCCGCATGGTCGTGATCGAGATGAACCCGCGCGTTTCCCGTTCCTCGGCACTCGCCTCGAAGGCGACCGGCTTCCCGATCGCCAAAGTCGCGGCCAAGCTCGCGATCGGCTACACGCTCGACGAAATCGCCAACGACATCACCGGCGGCGCGACGCCGGCCTCGTTCGAGCCGACCATCGACTACGTTGTGACCAAGATCCCGCGTTTCGCCTTCGAGAAATTCCCCGGCGCCTCCACCACCCTGACGACGTCGATGAAGTCGGTCGGCGAGGTCATGGCGATCGGCCGCACCTTCCAGGAAAGCCTGCAGAAAGCGCTGCGCGGGCTCGAGACCGGCCTGACCGGCCTCGACGAAATCGAGATCGACGGCCTCGGCCAGGGCGACGACAAGAACGCGATCCGCGCCGCGCTCGGCACGCCGACGCCGAACCGGCTGCTCCAGGTCGCGCAGGCGATGCGGCTCGGCTGGTCCAACGAGGAGATCTTCAACTCCTGCAAGATCGACCCGTGGTTCCTTGGCGAGATGCGCGGCATCGTCGACATGGAAGAAAAGATCAAGAAGAGCGGCCTCCCCTCCAATGCTTTCGGCATGCGCACGCTGAAGGCGATGGGCTTTTCGGACGCGCGGCTCGCGGTGCTCGCGCAGCTCGCCGACGCCGACGTCACGGCCAAGCGTCACGCGCTGGGCGTTCGCCCGGCGTTCAAGCGTATCGATACCTGTGCGGCCGAATTCGCCTCGCCCACGGCCTACATGTACTCGACCTACGAGTCGCCCTTCGCCGGCAGCGTCGCCGACGAGAGCCAGCCGTCGGACCGGAAGAAGGTCATCATCCTCGGCGGCGGCCCGAACCGCATCGGCCAGGGCATCGAGTTCGACTATTGCTGCTGTCACGCCTGCTTCGCACTTGCCGATGCCGGCTACGAGACCATCATGGTCAACTGCAATCCGGAGACGGTGTCGACCGACTACGACACCGCCGACCGGCTCTATTTCGAGCCGCTCACGGGCGAGGACGTGCTGGAGATCATCGCGACCGAGCGTACCAACGGCACGCTGCATGGCGTGATCGTGCAGTTCGGCGGCCAGACGCCGCTGAAGCTGGCGCGCGCGCTGGAAGCTGCCGACGTGCCGATCCTCGGCACATCGCCCGATGCCATCGACCTTGCCGAAGATCGCGACCGCTTCAAGCGCGTGCTCGACAAGCTCCGCCTCAAGCAGCCCAAGAACGGCATCGCCTATTCGGTTGAGCAGGCCCGCCTGGTCGCCACCGATCTCGGCCTGCCGCTGGTGGTGCGCCCGTCCTACGTGCTCGGCGGCCGCGCAATGCAGATCATCCGCGAGGAGAACCAGCTCAGCGATTACCTGCTCGGCACGCTGCCGGAGCTGGTGCCGGCCGACGTCAAGGCGCGCTATCCGAACGACAAGACCGGGCAGATCAACACGGTGCTCGGCAAGAACCCGCTGCTGTTCGACCGCTATCTCTCGGACGCCACCGAAGTCGATGTCGATTGCCTCTCCGACGGCAAGGACACCTTCATCGTCGGCATCATGGAGCACATCGAGGAAGCCGGTATTCACTCCGGCGACAGCGCCTGCTCGCTGCCGCCCTATTCGCTCGACGCCAGGATGATCGAGGAGCTGGAGCGCCAGACCCGCGAGCTCGCGCTCGGCCTCGACGTCGTCGGCCTGATGAACGTGCAATACGCCATCAAGGACGGCGATATCTACGTGCTCGAGGTCAATCCGCGCGCCTCGCGCACGGTGCCTTTCGTCGCCAAGGTGGTCGGCACGCCGGTGGCGAAGATCGCCGCGCGCATCATGGCCGGCGAGAAGCTCGCCGACTTCAAGTTGAAGAAGGCGCAGCTCAAGCATGTCGGCGTCAAGGAATCGGTCTTCCCGTTCGCGCGCTTCCCCGGCGTCGACACAGTGCTCGGTCCGGAAATGCGCTCGACCGGCGAGGTCATGGGCATCGATCGCAATTTCGAGGTCGCTTTCGCCAAGAGCCAGCTCGGCGGCGGTACGAGGGTGCCGCGCAAGGGCACGGTGTTCGTCTCGGTGCGCGAGAGCGACAAGACGCGCATCGCCGAGGCCGTTCGCGAACTGCATTCGCTCGGCTTCAAGGTGCTGGCGACATCGGGCACTCAGCGCTTCCTGACCGACCAGGGCATCCCGACCGAGAAGGTGAACAAGGTGCTGGAAGGCCGGCCCCACATCGTCGATGCCATCACCAACGGCGACGTCCAGCTCGTCTTCAACACCACCGAGGGCCCGCAGGCGCTCGCCGACAGCCGTTCGCTGCGGCGCGCGGCCCTCTTGCATAAAGTGCCGTATTACACCACTCTTTCCGGGGCCGTGGCGGCCGCGCAGGGCATCCGCGCCTATCTGGGCGGGGACCTTGAGGTTCGGACCCTGCAGAGCTACTTTTCGGAAACCTGATCGCTAGCGGCGGCGAAGCTTCCGCTAAGTGACTGGCAATGAAGCCACAATGGCCGGAGGAACTGTCCGGCCATATGGTTGTTCTGTTCCGGCGCCAGCCCACATAACGGCTCCGGTGGGCGCGTATTCCGCTCCCGGAAGCACTGACGAGATCAAGGTTGCCGCGCCCTCTGTTGGGTCGGGCGCGCGGCCGAAGGACGAGAGAAGAGATGGAAAAGGTTCCGATGACTGCGGGCGGCTTTGCCGCGCTCGGGGAAGAATTGAAGAAGCGCCAGTCCGAGGACCGTCCGCGCATCATCGAGCACATTGCGGAGGCCCGCTCGCACGGCGACCTCTCGGAGAACGCGGAATATCATGCCGCGAAGGAAGAGCAGTCCCACAATGAGGGCCGCATCGCCGAGCTCGAGGACAAGCTGGCGCGCGCCGACATCATCGATATCTCGAAGCTCTCCGGCGACACCATCAAGTTCGGTGCCACCGTGACGCTGGTCGACGAGGACACCGAGAAGAAGGCGGTGTGGCAGATCGTCGGCGAGGTCGAGGCCGACGCCAAGAAGGGCCGCATTTCCATCACCTCACCGCTCGCGCGCGCGCTGATCGGCAAGAAGAAGGGCTCGACCGTCGAGGTCAACGCCCCCGGCGGCGCCAAGGCGTATGAGATCACCAAGGTGGAGTGGCGGTAAAGATTTTCCGCCAGATGTGGTGACGTTTTGAAAAGGCCGTGCGACGCGCGGCCTTTTTGTATCTGCGTGTCGCCTACCGTCTTGCCTTCACGTCCAGCGGCACGGCCGCCTCGTACTTCGAATTATGCAGCACCAGTGAGGTCCGGACGTTGCGCACATGGGGCGCGGCGGTCAGGTGCGTCACGAAATCCTGGAACGTCGCCATGTCGGGCGCTACGCATTTCAGGATGAAATCGACTTCGCCCGACAGCATCCAGCATTCCCGCACCAGGGGCTCAGCGCGGACGAACTTCTCGAAGGCGCGCAAATCCGCCTCGGCCTGGCTGGACAAATGCACAGCGGCGAACACGGTGACGTCAAAGCCCAGTTTTCGCGCGTCCAGCAGCCCACGATAGCCGTGGATGTAGCCCTCCTCCTCCAGTGCGCGGACGCGGCGCAGGCACGGTGGGGGCGAAATACCGACCCGCTTGGCTAGCTCAACATTGGTGATGCGACCGTCGGCCTGGATTTCGGTGAGAATCTTCAGGTCGATCTCGTCTAGGTTCCGCGACACGTGACTGGAACTCCTGGCCTTTATGGCGGTATCGGGTGGATTTGCTGCAATCCTCATACCCAGTCGCGCTCGCCAGCGCAATTTTATTGCGCGTTCACTCCAATCGACTTTTGTTCCCCGTTGGAAAAATCCGCCGAATGGGAATGCAATTCTTGCATAGCTCACCAGAAGGCTTAGATTAGCTCTGATATTTCAGCGCTACCGCGAGGCCTCCTGGCTCTTTCCGCAACCGCGCTGCAGTTTCCCCGTGACAAAGGCGTCCGTCGAAATGTCCGCTACCGTACATGCAAAGGTCGTCATTATTGGCTCCGGGCCCGCTGGCTATACCGCCGCGATCTACGCTGCGCGCGCAATGCTCGAGCCGATCCTGATCCAGGGCATGCAGGCCGGCGGCCAGCTCACCATCACCACCGACGTCGAGAACTATCCTGGCTTCGCCGACGTGATCCAGGGCCCATGGCTGATGGAGCAGATGGAGAAGCAGGCGGTCCATGTCGGGACCAAAATCGTCTCCGACCTGGTCATCAAGCTGGACACGACGCAGCGGCCGTTCCGCCTCACCTGCGACAGCGGCGACGTCTATCTCGCCGACACCGTCATCCTCGCCACCGGCGCGCAGGCGCGCTGGCTCGGGCTGCCGTCCGAAGCGAAATTCCAGGGCGGCGGCGTCTCGGCCTGTGCCACCTGCGACGGCTTCTTCTACCGCGGCAAGGAGGTCGTGGTGGTCGGCGGCGGCAATACCGCGGTCGAGGAAGCGCTGTACCTCACCAATCATGCCTCGCAGGTCACCATCGTCCATCGTCGCGATCACTTCCGCGCCGAACGCATCCTGCAGGAGCGCCTGTTCAAGCACCCGAAGATCAAGGTGGTCTGGGACTGCGCCGTCGACGAGATCTGCGGCACCGAGAACCCGAACAAGGTCACCCATGTCCGCCTGAAGAACGTCAAGACCGGCGCGCTGACCGACCTGAAGACCGACGGCGTCTTCATCGCCATCGGCCATGCGCCGGCGACCGAGCTCGTGAAGGACCAGATCAAGCTCAAGCCCTCCGGCTATGTCGAGGTCGCCCCGAACTCGACCGCGACCTCCGTGCCCGGCCTGTTCGCCGCCGGCGACGTCGCCGACGAAACCTATCGCCAGGCCGTCACGGCCGCCGGCCTCGGCTGCATGGCAGCCCTCGAGGCCGAACGATTCTTGGCCCTGCGCGCCAGCGAGCGCGCGGCAGCGGAATAAAGATCATGCCTCGAACACGCGACGGATTTACGGATATGGATTGGGACAAGCTGAAGGTGTTTCACGCGGCGGCGGAAGCGGGCAGCTTCACGCATGCGGGCGAGCAGCTCGGCCTGTCGCAATCGGCGGTGTCACGCCAGGTCTCGGCGCTGGAGCAGGAGCTTTCGGTCTCGCTGTTCCACCGCCACGCCCGCGGCCTGATCCTCACCGAGCAGGGCGACCTGCTGTTCCGCACCGCACATGACGTGTTCATGCAGCTGCAGGCGGCGCGCGCCAAGCTGACCGACAGCCGGGAGCGGCCGAGCGGCGACCTCAAGATCACCACCACGCCCGGCGTCGGCATCAACTGGCTGATCCCGCGGCTCGGCGAGTTCACCGCGCTCTATCCCGAGATCCGGATCTCGCTGATCGTCACCGACGAGGAGCTGGACCTGTCGATGCGCGAGGCCGATGTCGCGATCCGCACCCGCAAGCCGACGCAGCCGGATCTCATCCAGCGAAAACTGTTCGCGATGGGCTTCCACGCCTATTGCTCGCCGGACTACATCAAGCGCTTCGGTACGCCGCGCACGCTGGAAGAGCTCGACGCTCACCGCATCATCACGCTCTCGGACGGCAGCTTCGCGCCGCATCTTCAGAACCGCAACTGGCTGGTCGAAGCCGGCCGCAACGGCTCGGGTCCGCGCGAAGCCTATTTCAAGGTCAACAACATCCTCGGTCTCGTGCGCGCCTGCCAGCAGGGACTCGGTATCGCGGCACTCCCGGATTACCTGATCGAAGAACAGAGCCGGCTCGTACAACTGTTCGGCGAATCGGATTCGATCCAGCTCGACACGTACTTCGTCTATCCCGAGGAGTTGAAAACGGTCGCGCGCGTGCAGGTGTTCCGCGACTTCGTGGTGAGCAAGGCGCAGCGCTGGCCTTCCTGATTTCCGCATGTCTGACATGCGGCTTGGACGCTTGCTGCATGGCGCACGTCAAGCCCATACTGCTTGCACGCTGAGCCTTCGCGTTGCGCATTTGTCCCCCTCCTCCAGTGGCGCGGGAGTTCAGTAATCCCTCTTGGAAGGTGATTGTGTCGGCCTCACGTGGCCAATACCTCAAGCCGGGCCCTCTGGGTCCGGCTTTTTTCTGTCCAGTCCGGCTTTCGCTTTCCGCGTGTATTGACAGTTTTTGACGTAGCCAGCATCATTTACAAATGATCACGAAGTCGTGCGCAATCGTTTCGAAAAAAGGCCCCCATCCCGGGGCCTCGGATTTTTGCGCGCGCTAATATCGACTTCGTCATCGCGAGCCAAATCCCGAAAACCCCGCCACCTGGACGGGGTTTTTTCATGTGCCCTCCGTCTCAGGTTTTTACGAGAAGGAGAAAAGAACATGACCGGTCTGGAAGATCATTTGCACGGATTGTGGCTGCCGCTGGTGACGCCGTTTCGCGACGGACGTCTCGACGAGACGTCGCTGCGGCGGCTGACGCGGCACTACAGCGCACAAGCCGTCGACGGTTTCATCCTCGGCGCAACCTCGGGTGAAGGCATGACGCTGCGCGATGCCGAGCTCGAACGCCTGGTTGCCGTGGTGCGCGACGAGATGGCGGCGGGGCGGCGCTCCGTTCCGCTCTGCCTGGGATTGTCGGGCGCCGACACCGCGCGGCTGAAGGAGCGGCTTGATGAAACCGCGGACTGGCCGATCGACGGTTATCTGATCGCGAGCCCCTATTACGTGCGGCCGTCGCAGCGCGGCCTGCTGGCGCATTTCGAGGCGCTGGCCGATCATGCCGCATGGCCGCTGGCGCTCTACAACATCCCCTATCGGACCTCGGTCAACATCACCAACCAGACCTTGCTGCGGCTTGCCGAGCATCCGAACATCGTCGGGCTGAAGGATTGCGGCGCCAGCCGCGAGCAGTCCATCGCACTGCTGCGCGACCGCCCGAAGGGATTCCGTGTACTGACCGGCGAGGATCCGAATTACTTCGAGGCGCTGGTCGACGGCGCCGACGGCGGCATCGTGCTGTCGGCCCATGTCGAGACCGCGACGTTTGCGGCCGTGCAGGCCGAGCTGACGCGCGGCAACCAGGATGCGGCGCTGGCGCGCTGGCACGAGGTATCCGAGCTGACGCGCCTGTTGTTCACCGAGCCGAGCCCGGCGCCGGCGAAGTATTGGCTGTGGCGCAGCGGCCTGATCGACAGCCCCGAAGTGCGCCTGCCGATGGTGGAGGTCGGCAGCGAGCTTGCCGCCACGATCGATCGCGAGATCGAGCGGCGGATGAGAGTTGCGGCGTAGGCGCTCGTTTTCGTCATTCCGGGCTCGCGACCTCGTCGCGCCCCGGAATGACGGCGGAAGGATGGCGCAGTGTCACCTTGGTTAACCCCGCCCCAACGGCCTTCGCAGCCGCCGCATGGCGCGTCCACGTCTCGTTTACGCGACCGCGCCTATCGTTCCCGTTCAAAGTCCTTCAAAGGGGGAATGATCATGGGGCATCGCACCCGGCCTACGGCCGCGAGCCAGTTCGCGCCCGCCGATCTCTTGCAGGGAATTCTGGTCGTATCGTCGTTCGGGTTCTGGGCGGTGATGCTCGGCCTGATCCCGGTGCTGCTGGTTCGGGTCTGGCTCGTCGGCTGACGCCAGCCCGCGCGATGGTTAAACGGAGGTCACAAATGCGCTCCAAATGCGCAGGGGATTGCGACCCGGAATTTTAAAACATCGTGCGTATCGTCCACGCTCATAAGCGAAGAAATCGCGGGGGCGTTTAGTGAATAGTCGGAACGAAGTGGCGTCGCATTACGACGCAGGACAGCAGGCCTGTACCACCGAAGAGAGCTTCACCACCGAGGACATCCTCTGGGCCGTCGGCATCTGGTCGGTGATCCTGACGCTGTCGCCGGTGATCGTGTTCTACATGCTGATGGTAGCTTGACTTCATAACATCCCGAAACGCAAAACGCGCGGAGAGCCGCGCGTTCTCGTCCGGGGATTGTTGGTTGAAATCAGGCGGCCTGCTTGTGCATCGCGCCGGATGCCGACGCCGTGCCGCGAATGGCTTTCACCGAACGCTCGATCGCTGCCCACAGCCTTGCGATTTCCTGAGCCGCACGGCTCTCGGCCTGATATTCCCGCGCGCCTTCGCCATGGCTCAGCGCCATCAGCAGGTCGGTACGGTTGGTGATCTGGCCGCCCCACACCGGTGCACGGAATTTGGCAAGCGCCTCGCGGGCGATGGTGACAATCGGGCTTTCGGATTCGTCGCGGCGCGCCGGGGCACCGTTGAGCACGACCGCGTAGGGCTTGCGCGCCGCGCGGCACATCTGAATCGTTTCCTGCACCGCGTTGACGTCGAACACGCCGGGACGGGCTGGGATCACCACCATGGTGGCGTTGCGGATGGCGTCGTCGACCACGGCCGACAGGTTCGGCGGCGTATCGATCAACACCCATTCATATCCGTCGCGCTTCGCAGCGGAGACGATGCCGCTGACCGAGTTCACGGCAGGCTTGATCGGCGGCTCGTTGGTGCCACGCAGCTTGTGCCACAGCGTGAGCGAACCCTGCGGATCCGCGTCCACGAGCATCACCTGCTTGCTCGCCTTGATCTGCGCGGCGAGATGCGCGGCGAGGGTACTTTTGCCCGAGCCGCCTTTACGCGATGCGAAAACAATAACGTTCATACCCTTGGCCTCCAGATTGACCCCGTAGTCTGAAAATGAATCACCACGCTGATTCGTGAAAGAAAAATTTATCGTGAGTTGCGTTACGGCCACGAAATAACAAGACGTGTTGGCTTTTGAGTCACACTGCGGCCCGCGACGCAGATACGAATTGCAATGAAATGCCTTTCCTGCAGGCAGTCACGCGTTTTCCGGGCCCGCCATGCAGGAAAAACCGGAACGCAACCTCCCCGCGCAAACCTGCCCGCGGCTCTCTTCCATCGCACGCGTCTGGAATTGTCGCAGGCATCCGCATGCTCAGGCGAACAAAAGGAGTCCGGTAGCTGGCGCGGGGCTGATGAGTCCTCGGCGGCCCGGCCGGACACGCAAATGCCCGGGACGTCGAGCGCGAAACCGCGCGGCAGCCCGGGCATGGTCGGAGTTTCAGGAAAGGAACGCGCGGGTGGCGGGGCTCAACCCTCGGTCTTCTTCTTCTTGGTCGCCTTCGGCTTGGTGCTCGTCTTCGCCGCCTTCGGCGCGATATTGGTCGGCTTGCCGGCGCGGACTTCGGCCGGCTCGGGTCCCGGGCGGAAGAACACCTTGCACTGCGGCGAGAGCTGCGCCTTCTTCCTGACCATGCAGGCGGTGATGGCATCGACATTCGGCACGAACTCGCCGCACAGCCGCATCGCATCGGGCGAGCAGGCCTGCTGTTCCTCCTGCGTGTAGGCGAAGCCCGTACCGGGCTGGACCAGAACGGCCAGGGCGAGCCCCGAGACGGCAGCAAGAACGAACTTCTGAAAACGGAACGCCGGCATCGATACCCCCTGCATGTCGAGTCGATGCGGAGTGTGGGTGAACGGCGGTTCGTTGGCAACGCGCGGGAATGCGAAAGGCGCAACGTGTGCGCTCTCGGCAACAGGCGGGAGAGCGGGCGCGGGACAGACTGCACTTTCAGCTGTCGTCACCCGCGAAGGCGGGTGACCCAGTATTCCAGAGACGTCAAACGTACCCCCGAGAAGCCGCGGCGTACTGGATCCCCGCCTTCGCGGGGGATGACAGCTGTGTGGGGACGCCCAAAACAAAAATCTGAAAACAACCCCATGCACAGTAGCCAAGTCCGGACGAATGCTGCGCATTCCGGACGCACTTACGGATTTTACGAATTTGGCTTTGACACGTCGGGCAAAACAGCGGCATAATGCGATCATCGAGAGTGTGAGGGGTGGCCAGTCCAAGTCCCCGTGAAGCGAGGGGCGCATGGCCACCGTTCTGATCGTCGCGCCGGTGTTCGCCCTGATCGCGGCGGGCTATGCGGCGGTGCTGTTCCGCTTCGTCTCGGAGACCGCGCACAAGGGCATCTCCGAATTCGCCTTCAGCATCGCGATCCCGGCGCTGCTGTTCCGCACCATCGTCGTCTCGGAATTCCCCGACGTCAGCCCCTGGCGAATGTGGGGCGCCTATTACGGCGCGCTCGCGATCATCTGGATCGCGGCGCTGGCGATCTCGACATTGCTGCGCGCGCGCCGCGAGGACCACGAGGACGGCGTCGTGTTCGCGATCGGCTCGGTCTACGGCAACATCGTGATGCTCGGCATTCCGCTGGTGCTCTCGGCGCTGGGCAACGAGGCGGCGGGACCGATGGCGCTGATCCTGTCGGTGAACACGCCGCTGCTCTGGCTCTGCGGCATCCTGCAGATGGAACTCGTCAGCCGCAAGCCCGGCGGTTCGCCCCTGTCGGTGATCCGGCCCGTGCTCGCGGATCTCGCGCGCAATCCGCTGATGCTGGGGATCGGCCTTGGCGTCGTCTGGCGCTTCACCGGACTCGGCCTCAATCCCGTCGTCGACAGGACCATCGAACTCTTGGCGCAGGCGGGATCGCCGGCGGCGCTGATCGCGCTCGGCATCAATCTGTTCCGGTTCGAGGTGAAGGGCGAGATGTTGAGCGTGGTCGTGCTGTGCGCGCTCAAGCTGCTGGCGATGCCGGCGGCCGCGTTCGTGCTGGCAAAACTGCTCGGCCTGCCGCCGGTCGCGGCCGGCGTGATCGTGCTATTCGCGGCGATGCCGACCGGCGCCAACGCGTACATCTTCGCGGTTCAGTACAAGCGGCTGGTGAACCCGGTGTCGGGCGCGGTGGCGCTGGGGACGCTGCTGGCGGCGGTGACGTTGCCGGTGGTGGTGATGGTGGTGGCACGTCTTACCTAGGCCGCCAGGCGCGTCCTCGCTGGGATCAACGCAGTCCCAGGAACGACAGAATTGCGCCAACCACGACGACGAGACCGACGATATAGATAATTCCGTTCATTGTTCAGCTCCTCAGCGTTGTCTGTCCCTGCCGCAGTGACAAACCCCCTGGACGCCAAAAAGGTCCGCCGCGCAAATTGCCGATTCTTCCCGAATGAAGGAACGAATGGCCGCCCTGCCGCTTTTGAATCCGGAACTATTTGGCGGGAGAGACATCGATGCGGGCCTGGCACCAGATCGCGAGTGCGACGACGACGATTGCATTTTCGATCTGTCTCTTCATGGCGTCGCAGATGTACGTGACCTCGCGCGCGTCCGCGGCCGAATCCGCAACCCTGCAAGTCCTGAAGCTGCGAAACGCGGGATATCGCGCGCTGCACGCGCATTGAGCCGGACGCGAATGTCGCTTGCCCTATCGCTGATCGTGGACGGCTATGTGCGCCTGGGAGATCGCGAGGCACTACAAACGCTGCGAGCCCATCGTGCCGCGATGCTGGACTCGGCGAAGGCGGTCGCCGACATGGACACCAGCAGTATGTATGATTGCCACGCTCGCGGACGACATCGAGATCATCGAGGCCGGCTTGTCTCGGCTGAGCCCTCAGCGCGAGCAGCAGGAATTCGCACCCGCGCGGCTTAATCCAATCCGGGAGGCAGGCGTCGGGTACGCCTCGCAGTCGCGGACTGCGGTCGCACCTCCTAACCATCGTTAAGTCGGTTTATCAAGGCAAGAGCCTTCTTCTGCCGAGCGAGGAATTGAGCTGGTTCGTGAGGTGCTGACTGAACGAGATGTCCGAGGGCGTATATCCGTTGGGGCCAGTCGGCCCAAAGGTCAGCAGCAATTCATGTGTCCGCGTTCGGTTCACATTAAGTATCGGCGTCCCTCCTCCAGAGAGCGGAATGAGCTTGAATTGAGGACTGACACCACCACTCGATACCACTACGAACTTCAGATCGTAGCTATAGACATCGACCTTTTCGGGCTTCTTGTCGCCCATTGGCTTCGATGAATAAAGCAGATCCGCGGCCATTACGTGATCCCGCAAGAACCTCTCGATTCCCAGATCTGACTTCACGAACAGCGAGCTCATATTCTGATCGATTGGCCAATCAACCACATCGCACATCTTCTTGTTTTTGCCCGGACCAGCGATGTTGGCGACGCCCCAATAAGAATAGGTCGTATCCGTACGCGTCGCCGTCGATGACAGCTCGCCCGAAAGGCCGACGCCCCAGCTGCGACCGATCGAATTGCCGGCTTCCATTCCGTCCGTAAGCGTGCGGTTGTAGGTGAGGTTAGGAGTGACGGCCGAGCTTTCCGCGATCGTCAATGTCATCTGCAGTTGGACACCATAGTCCGACGGTATCGCCGGCCCAAAGCTGGTCGGAATCTTGTTGACCTCGCGTATGGCCCTAATGGTCTCGCAGAAAATGTTGCGCTTGATGTTGAACACCATGTCGGTGCCGATGTCCTGGGCCTCCCACCCCTCGGTGAGCCTGGGTGGCGTAAAGCCACAACCGGCAAGCGGGATAGTTAGGATGAGCGCTATTGCGGTCGTCCTTGAGGAGAGATTGGACATTTTGCGACGCCTCAATCGGGCAGCTTGACGCCGGAATCGGGCTGGAGCTGCTTCAGCAGTTCGGTTGCTTCGCCTCGCGGCAAGGACTTGATGGTCACTTCAAAGCCCGGATCGTTCTTCTTTACGACCAGTGCGCCCTGATCACCGGCCGACTTGGCGAGCTCAGGAAGCAGCTCGCTTGGCACATCGCCAAGCACAAAATCAAAATTGTCGCCGGACTTCATGATGCGGAGCGCATCGATCTTTGGGTAACACAAATTTCCCCATTGTCTTTCATCAGGTAAACACGGTGGTGGATGAGGGGGCATGTTCTTCTCCTGAGTATGTCTCCTTTGCAATAGGTGCAATCAGGCCACGGACCACGCGTACCATGCAAGCACAAGTAGCGCATCAAAGCTCAAAATCTTTAGTTGTATCTAAATTACAACACACCTCTTAAACTACTGCAGGTAGCCCGGGCCCTCTAGAGCGGGCTATAGAATTACTCCCAGCGATCCGGCTTCGATCCCCCGTAGTGTCGTGGCGTTTCGAGTATTGTCGCCGGAATCCACCCTCACTGCAGAACTTTCATGTCATGGCCTGACGACGGCCGAAAGGCTTATTGAACAGGACGGCCCGCGCGCCAGGCCATCTCCCAGAAGTCCGCCTCGAGCCGGGTGGCTTCCCTGAAGATCGCAATCAGTTCCGCCTCGCGGGCCGGCGTGGCGTAGCGATCGGCGAGCTGCTCCATGTGCGCTTGCGCCTTGGCCGCGACCTCCTGGTACGGCGCGCCGGCATACTCGGCGATCCAGACGCGATAGGCGTTTGACGCGGCCTCCGCGAGGGGGCGCGAGGCGAGCCTTGTTGCGATCTCCGCGTAGCCGATCACGCAAGGCGCCAGCGCCACCTTGAGCGCCAGCAGGTCACCGCGCATTCCGGCATCGAGCACGTAGCGCGTATAGGCCAGCATCTCGGCCGCCGGCGGGGCCTGTTCAAGATCGGCCGGGGACAGACCCCATTCGCCACAGAGTTTGACATGCAGGTTCATCTCAACATCGAGGATCGCCGAGAGGCCGCTCGCTGCTTCACGCATGTCGTCAAGCCGGGGCGACTTGTAGACCGCGAGCGCATAGGCGCGCGCAAACTCGATGAGGAACAGATAGTCCTGAACGAGGTAGTGACGAAACGCAGCTTCAGGGAGCGAGCCGTCCGCCAAGCCGTTCGTGAAGGGATGCTCGGTGTAGGCAAGCCACTCGACGGATGCTGCGGTTTTGAGACGCTCGAAGAAGGTCACGATGTTTTTCGCCTGGGTAGCTTGTCGATGAACGCCTTTGGCAAGCTACCGATAGCGCATCGCGGACCGGGGAGCTACGGCGACCGCGGACAAAACTGGCTTTAAGCAGCGTTGCGGATGGGGCATTCTCTTCGTCGAGAGGGTGCACTGTCACCGTAACAATAATGGAATCGCAGGGATGGCCTCATACAGCAATTATCGGCTTTTCGCCCTGCAAATCGTCTAAAGCAAGTCCGAGATTTCGCTTAGTCAGCACCAATCTTCCATCATTTTTGAAACCCTCATTCACGACGTTCGCATAGGTTGCGTTATGAACTATGTCCCCAGTCTCCTGGAACAGGACGAATGAGATATACGGACCGTCGTTATTGTGTAGCATTAGCCTATGGATATTCTGCCACCCTTCCTTCTGTAGATTATTGGTGAGCGCGCGGCGAACTGCGTTTGTTAAAATATCCACAAACTCAAGCCCAAACTGCACGTCCGAGCAGAACTGGAGGTCCTTCAACAATAGCTTCATTGAAGTACCCTTCTCTTTTGACCCGTCTTGCGCGTCGAACTTCTCAAAATGCGAGTAATCCGCGTTAAATTGCTCGGGGAGCATCATGGCGGGCCGTCGCTGCGACATGTTCGCGAGAGCACCCTGCGCGTAATGCGCCCACCACTCCTCCCACCTTGTAACCTTGGCTTTCTCTTTACCGTCAACCCGCCAGGAGAAGGACCCAAGCTCGTACGGCTTCCGCTGCGCGAAGAATGTCGTCGCCTTGGTAATCACGTGATGCAGGACATCAAAGGTCGTGAGCGCCTGGAGGAACAAATTCAGAGGCACCTTCTGAATATACTCACTAGCCCCTTTCACTTCCGGCTGCACGTCCTCCCGAAACATCGAGACCTTTGCCAGCATTTGCTCACCAAGTTTCCTTTGATACTCGCGGGCGGCATTCTCCTGGTGCAGTCCAAGATCCAACGCTGTTATCTCGAAGAGCGCTTCATTGCGAACCAAGAGCGTAACAACCTTATCAACCTGCTTTTCGTTGAGAAGCCGTCCCTTCACTTCCCCCTTCTCTTGGGGCAGTCTCGTCCGAAACTTCTCGTATTTCGAGGCGACTTTCTTCATCATTACGTCAGGAATTATTAGCGCTCCGACAACGCTGATCGACCCAGCATGAAACCCGGAGAACGATCCACTTTCATCAATGAAGATGTGCAATTTCTTCCCCCAAAAACGACCTGCTGTGGCTGTTCTCGGTTGCTCGCCTCAAGCTACGCAGCGTGCCTTTCGATATATATCAAACCTGCTCGACGAAGCGCATCGTCCGAGCCCGAGCCCCAAAATTTTATGATCTCGAATTCTCTTCGGGCGCGAGAACCGGTGTACATGCTCAGATCGAGCATGTAGGCATCAAACGCTCTACCAGCCCGACCGCGGTCTCGAACAGTTACGCGCAGCTTCGCACGGTGAAGATATTTTAGGTCAACGAGCTCGTTGATCGTCTCGGTCTCAAATGTTGTCAGATCTTTCTCGACTAAAATGCAATTTGCATTGTTGTCTATGCAAAAATCGACAATCTTGCGGAACACCTCCTGCAAACGATCGCGGTCCTCAGTTGTGCCTGTGTCCCTTGTGAAATCCTCCTCTTTGAACGCTCCCTGCTGACCCGCCGCACGGTTGACATCCTCAACGCCGACTTTCGGCCCTCGCGCGTCCTTACCTCCGAGCAGTCGCTCGCGCGCGACTTGGATGGATTTGCTGAACATTGTAAGGAAGTCGCGGGCCACGCCGCCGCTAGCCAATACTAACCGATCACGCGCTCCGTCTGCCATTATATCTGATAGTGAAACGGATGCCTCGGTCGCAAACTGACCGAGGACCTTCAGCAAAAAAGCTTTCGTCACCTCATATCTCTCAAGGGTAACGTCGAGATCGACCTCATCTGCATCGTCGCCCAACTTCATGCCTAACGGTGGATGACCATGCACATACCATCGCGAGCGGTGCCTAATCGTCCCAACCTTGAGCCAGAGGTTGGTCCCCTTCGCAATTCTGTGAAAATAGTCGACAACATTGGCCTGATCTTCCAACCTCAGGTGATACAGATCGTCGAGAAGCAAATAGGACGGGCCGTCCGCCAGCGCGGAGAGTCTCACAAAGAGCTGCTGGTAGTTCATTATGTGCCGGTGAAGCACTTCGATCTTCCTAGACGAATACTCGCTTTGCACCTCCGATCGCGTCCTCTCGCTTTGCGAAGTTGAGAGTTCCGATCCAACGAACGGGAGCTTTCCGGAGACGCTGCCTTTCACTTCATCTGAGCTTTCGGCTCCTTCCGTAGCTTTGAACTTCACCTCCTCCGCGGTATGCAGCAGAATTTCGAGTCCCTTGATCACTTTGCTGAATTCAATCGACAGCGCTTTCGTCTCGGCCCGATTGAACCCGGGTCGGTTGGGAACGGAGCCGAAAAGTTTCTTCCAAAAGCTTGTCTTGGTTGAAGGGTTTGTTGCAGCAGTATCGAGCCAAGTCCGAAACTCGGAGAAACTCTTTATCAATATGCTCAACAGTACGTCTGGGTAGCTGTGCTGCTTGAAGGTCTCAAGATCGACCATCGCGATAGGAGTTCGATCCAGCGTCAAGTCTGCGCGTATCTTCTGTAAGAGACTTGATTTGCCAGAGCCGCGTCGACCGAAGATGATGTTGTGCCGTTTGCTCTTCGCCTTTGTGAGAACACCAGGCGTCGGCTCCACAAAATGTCTTACACCCTCGCTGCTTGCGCGAACTGATTCATCCACGAGCTGACTCAGTCGTTCCACAGCCGGAGAGTCCAAAATTGCTTCGTGCGACAATCGAGTAGCGCCCCTTTAAAAGAACCTCGAAAATGCAACTTTAACGGAAGACGGCGGGGCTTGCCACCAAATGAACTTGTGCATTGCAGTTCGGTGGATAGCCGCACGCGAGAGCGCGAACCACCCAATCAAAGCTCCTAACTGGCTAACGAAATAGGTCGAGAAGTGTCCCGCTGGTACAGTTGGGTGGGCTCGAACCACCGACCTCCTGTTCCACAGACAGGCGCTCTAACCAACTGAGCTACAACTGCATCCTTGCGAGCCGCGCCTTGGGGCGCCCTGACGGGCCGGTCACCTAAGGGGGCTGGACGGGGCGGAAACTAGGTGCAACGGGCGTTTTTGGCAAGGCCGCAAACGGACGAAAAACCGGGGTAAATCACCCTCAGCACAATGAAATCGGGCTTGATGGCGATCGTAGCGAGGTTGCGCTCCCCTCGCGCGCCTGGCGGCGGCACTCCCGGTGAGGAGAGAGCCCTCTCCCGGCCTCTCCCGCATCCGCCTTCGCCAAGAGGCTTCGGCGGACAGGCGCGGGAGAGGTGAAGAAAAACCCGGGCGTTGCGGCCCGGGTTTTCAACTCATTCAGACCCGATCCGCTCAGGCGGCGGGGTAGAGCTTGGCGGCGCTGGCCTTGATCGGCTCGGCGGCGGCGGTGGCCGTGCGCTGGGCGATCTCGGCGAGCTCCTTGGCCTGGGCCTGGAAGGTCTCGAGCTGGGTCTTGGAGTGGCCGGTCCACAGCGCGAACGCGTCCTGCGGCGACTTCACGCTGAAGAGCTGCTGGGTGAACTCGAGCTGCGCGGTGGTGTTGGCCTTCATGAACTCCATCACCTTGGCGGCGTATTCGCTCGCGCCCTTGTGGGCGGAGGAGAACACGGCCTCGACGGTGCCGTTATGGCTTTCAGCGGCGTCCTTGAACTTGGCGTAGTTTTCGCGCGCCTGCGAAACGCCCTTTTCGGCGAACGCACGCACCTGCTCCGGAACCTCGAACGGGATGACGGAGGCGGAGAATGGATCAGTCGCACCTGACATGGTTGTCCCTCACGATAATGAAATATGGGGTGAGCCAACTGGCGCGCCCGCCGGGCCCCCAATCCGGGCCTGCATTCAGCGGTGCGGAAACCGGATACGCGAAACAAAACGGCTCGCCCAACGCCGGGTAGTATCGCTGCCTAACATGTCAACATTGTGCAGCGCAACGCGATGCGGGGGTGCGGCGCAAAATTTAATCTCGGGGAGGGTGAGGTTCCCGAGGTGGGGAACCGGGGGTTGAGGGGCCGGTCTTTCCGTTCCCTCCCGCCTTGTGGGGGAGGGCAGGGAGGGGGTGCCACACGGGGACTCTTTCCGCCGCGCGCCGTGACAACCCATACCTTTTCCTGGGCTACCCCTCTCCCTAGCCCTCCCCCGCAAGGGGGAGGAACGCACCTCCGTTGAGGTTGCTGGTCGGGTCTGATCGCGAAACCTTCCGCCCGAATCCTGCGGATGCCGGCCGGCTGCGGGTTGCGGGGGCGGAGGGATTAAGGTTATCGCGGCTTTAGGCTTACCTGGTTACGGTGGGGCCGTGGACCTGCCCGCGCCCGCGGGCGATACTAACCCTTTCTTAAGGCTGTCATTCCCGGCAGTCTGATGGTCTGTGGCGTGACAGCGAGATACAAGCCGGTCGGATGACAGTAACGGATTTCCAGTTGCGAGGCGTCGGCGATCCCAGGCTGGCGGTGCACGCGACCTCATCCCTGCCCGCCTGGCTCTGGTCGATCGACGGCACGCGCGTGCTCTGGGCCAATCCGGTCGGCGCAAAACTGTTCGGCGCAGCCAATGCGACTGTGCTGGCGAACAAGACCTTCGGCCCCGCCGACAGCCATCGCCGCCAGATCGTCCGGCTCGCCCTGCAGCTCCCCGCCAACGGTGCCATGAGACTCGAACGGCTGCGCGGCTTCGGCGCGCGGCTCGGCACGCTGATGACCTGCGGCTGCGCGCGGCTGGAGTTTGCCGACGGACACCATGGCGTGCTGGTCACCGCGATGGATCCCGCCTTGCGCACGATGCCGCTGATCGAGCGGCTGCATCGCCTGGTCGACGGCGCCACGGTGCCGATGGCGGCGTTCGGGCCCGACGGCATGTTCGCCGGCGCCAGCGAAGCCGCGCGCGCCCTGCTCGGCTTTCGCGATCTCGGCGAGGCCGGGCTCGAACAGGCGCGCAGCGATGCGCTGCGCGAAGGCCGCGTCGAGACGCCGATCGGCATCGGCCAGATGGTGCTGCAACGGGTCGGCACCGGCGCCGATGTCGGACTGATCGCGCTGATCGAGCCTGCGGCCACGCATGCCGCGCCTGCCGCGGAGACTTCCGAGAGCCCAGCGGAGAGCGCGCCTGAAGCGCAGGTTCACCACGCGCCTGACAGCGTCGAGGCGCCGCCTTCGATTGATGCTGCCGGCGGGATCGCGCTGTTCGACGCGTTCGCCGAGCCGGTCGAAGCGCCCGCTCCCGCTGAGGCGATCGCGCCTGCGCCTGAGCCTGAGCCTGCGACACAGGAGACGACGCCTGATACCGCAGAGGCTGTCGAGGCCAGCGAGGCCGCGCCAGACTCTCCGGTTGAAAACGCGCCGGACGCCATTGTGCCGCCGCAGGCCGCGCCGATCCCATCCGCCATGGTCGAACCGCCACCCGCGGAGCCGCCTGCACCGCGCCAGCATCCGCTGCGCTTCCTGTGGCAGATGGATGCGGACGGCCGCTTCGTGCTCGGCTCGGACGAGTTCATCCGCCTGATGGGCGCGCACACGGCGGCCGGCTTCGGCCGCCCCTGGCACGAGATCGCCGATGAATTTTCGCTCGATCCCGAGGGCCGCGTCGCGCAGGCGCTCAGCAGCCACGACACCTGGGCCGGGATCACCGTGAACTGGCCGGCCGACGGCGGCGAGCATCTGCCGGTCGAGCTCGCCGGCCTGCCGGTCTACGACAGCGCGCGCAATTTTGCGGGCTTCAGGGGCTTTGGCGTCTGCCGCGATCTCGACGGCCTCAACCGGCTCGAAGCGCTCCGCCGCTATGAGCTGCTGGTCGAACCGCCGGCGCCGCAGGGTCTGTCGGCCGATGTGGTCGAGCCTGATCCAGAGCCAACGCCGGAGCCCGAGCCTGTCGCGGAGGCACCGCCTCCGCCGGCCGAGCCGCCCGCAGCCCCTGCGCCGACATCTGAGCCTGAACTGCCCGAGCCCGTCCTCAAAGCGACTTCACACCCAACCGAACCGGAAACGCCAGTGGAAACGCCGCCTCCCAACGTCGTGCAGTTCCGTCCCGCCGGTGATCCGAGATCGCCGACGCTGACGCCGGTCGAGAACAGCGCGTTCAACGAGCTCGCCCGGCAATTGTCCGAACGGCTCGAACGCGAACGCGAGACGATCGCTTCTGTCATCCTCGAGCCGCCCTCCGCGGAGGTGCCACCCGAACCGCTGCCGCCGGAGCCCGAGCCGCCGCACGCACCGGCGCAGTGGCTGACCGAGCCCGCGCCGCCCGCGCACGGCAGCACGCGCGACCGCGCGCTGCTCGACCTGGTGCCGACGGGCATGCTGATCTACCGGCTCGACCGCCTGCTCTACGCCAATCCCGCCTTCCTCGCGCGCATGGGCTATGCCGACATCAACGCGCTGGAGGATGCCGGCGGGCTCGATGCGCTCTATGTCGAGCCGGGCGTCTCGTCGGCCAGCAGCACCTCGCAGGCGGGCACGCCGGTGACGATCAGCGCGACGCTTGCCACCGGCGACGCGCCGCTGGCGACAACGGAAGCGCATCTGCACACGATCGACTGGGATGGCGAGAGCGCGCATGCGCTGATCTGCGCGCTGCCGCAAGCCGCGCCTGTCGTGGCTGCACCTGTTGTCGCGCCGCCCGTCGCCCCCGAGCCCGTCGTCGCCGAATCCTTCCCTTACGCGCCCGAGCTCGAGCCGCAGGCCGAGGCCGGCGACGCCGATGCGGAAGATCTCGCCGCGATCCTCGACACCACGGCCGAGGGCATCGTGATGTTCGATGCCGAAGGCAACATCCACGCCTGCAACCGCAGCGCGGAAGCGCTGTTCGGCTATGACGGCGAAACGCTGATGCAGCACAATCTGGTGACGCTGTTCGCGCCGGAGAGCCAGCATGTCGTCATCGACTATCTGGAAAACCTCAAGAGCCAGGACATCGCGAGCCTGCTCGACCACGGCCGCGAGGTGCTCGGCCGCGAGAAGAAGGGCGGCGTGATTCCGCTCGCCATGATCATGGGCCGCACGCGGCCCGACGGCCCGAACTTCTTCGCCGTGTTCCGTGACCTGTCGCAGAGCAAGAAGGGCGAGAGCGAGCTGAAGAGCGCGCGGCGCCTCGCCGACGGCGCCGCCAACGCCAAGGCCGACATGCTGGCGCGAATTAGCCACGAGATCCGCACGCCGCTCAACGCCATCATCGGCTTTGCCGAGGTGATGATCTCCGAACGCTTCGGCACGCTCGGCAACGAGCGCTACGGCGAATACATGAAGGACATCCGCGCCTCCGGCGAGCGCGTCATCACCATCATCGACGATCTCCTGGAGCTGTCGCGGATCGAGACCGGCCAGCTCGACCTCAACTTCGCCAACCTCAACCTCAACGACCTGGTCGAAGCCTGCGTCACGGTGATGCAGCCCCAGGCCAATCGCGAGCGCATCATCATCCGCACCTCGCTCGCGCACGCGCTGCCGCAGGTCACGGCGGACGCGCGCGCGATGCGGCAGATCACCATGAACCTGATCTCGAACTCGATCCGGCTCGCCAGCGCCGGCGGGCAGGTCATCGTCTCGACCGCGCTATCCGACCGCGGCGAGATCGCCCTGCGCATCCGCGACACCGGCCATGGCCTCACCGAGCGCGAGGTCGCCGCCGCGATGGAGCCGTTCCGCACGCCGCCGCCCGGGGACGCCTCGGACAGCTCGGCGCTGAGCCTGTCGCTGACCAAAGCGCTGGTCGAAGCCAACCGCGCCCGGTTCAACATCAAGAGCACGGCCAACACCGGCACGCTGATCGAAGTGGTGTTCGCACCGGTGGTGGCGGGGGCGTGAGGCAGGGTGGCCGGCGGTTTACCACCTCCGCTTCGCAGCCGCCAAAGTCTCCGACGGCAACTCGCCGATGACGCGTTGGTATTCGGCGGAAAAACGACCTGCGTTCAGGAAGCCGCACTTCAACGCGACCGCAAGCACGCCGGTGTTCTCATCAGGCTGCCTCAGCATTTCTGCCGCCTTCCGGAGCCGAACCTGCCTGGCAAACAGGCCCGGCGACCCACGTCCCGATTCTGCGAACTCCCGGAATACCGTCCGTACGCTGACGTTTGCGATCCGCGCCAACTTCTCGAGGTCCAGCGGCTGATCCCAGTGGGTTTCGATGTAGGATTCGACGATACCGACGACGGTTCGATTGGCGCGCGACGGCGCCTTGTGCAGCCATTGGCTGAAATTATGCCGATGAGCCAGGAGCATTCGCATCATCAAGCTCCGCTCGAGTTCGGTCATCGCGATGGGTAAGTAACCTTGCCCGAACCTCTCCAGTTCTTCGGCGAACCTGAAAACGTCCTGCCGCACCAGCGTCATCACCGTCGGATCTGGATCGTCTTCGACGAAACTCAACCTCGTGTCGCCATGATCTCCGATCACGCTCTTGAGCAGACGCTCCAGGGCATAGGTATCAATCCTGACAACCAACTGCCGGTAGCCGGCCGGAAAATCCAGATCCAGCCTCGAGTCACCCGCGATCATAGGGCTCCATCCCGCGATGGGCCGGCTCGCGGCCTTGGCCTGGAAGCTCGCCGTCCCCGCGATGGAAAAGAACTGCCGGAGGATTCCCGACTCCGGAAACGAGAGGGACGCCGCACCGGCGTAGGAGCAGAAAGCCAGTCCAATCGAGCTGAGCCGTGCGAAGTTGGCGTGGACGCCGAAGGCGACGTCGCGACTGTCGAACCGATCGGCGCCATAGGCGCTGAACAGGAAATCGCGCGCGAGCCCGCTGTCGCAGGTGCGAAACAATGGATATCGATCAAGGTATGACACGTTACGCAAATCAGCCCCCCGCGATCGGAGTCTAACACGGGTCGTTTAGCCGGCCACCATTTGGAAGTTGCAGGGACGGCGAGCGATGCTCGTCACCTCATCGGGATTGCCGCTCTTGCCGACCGCGAATTGCACGGTCCGCAACATCTACCCAATATGGGTATGTGGATGATCTTTTTTTCAAGGAGCGGCCCACAAAATTACGGACGCGCCGGGGAATGTCGGCGTCATTGCGACCGACGAGTTGCTGGATTTCGATAGGCATTTTAGCGCGGCGTTTAAACTTGCCCCCGCGCAAACTACTCCAGCACCGGCGTACGGATTGAAGCCTCGAGTCAGGTTAATCGCCAAGGCAGAAACCGGCTATTGTGTCTTTGATCGGACAAACATTCTGATAATCCGGTTCAGTTATCCCATCCGACAGCTTTGGAGACGCAGCCACGGTTCGCAACGGCTTGGCGTCCAGGTGTTTCAATATCCATAGAGCGTCGGGAGACAACGACATGTTTGGCCGCAAGACCGGTAGCGACACGAAGGCCCAGATCGATGCGATCGGCCGCTCGCAAGCCATGATCGAGTTCGACACCGACGGAACGATCATCACGGCCAACCAGAATTTTCTCAATGCGCTCGGCTATTCGATCGAGGAAATCCGGGGCCAGCACCACTCCATGTTCGTGCCGGCCGATCAGCGCGACGGCCCGGCATACAAGGCATTCTGGGCGGCATTGAACCGCGGCGAGTTTCAGGCGGCCGAGTTCAAGCGGATCGCCAAGGGCGGTCGCGAGGTCTGGATCGAAGCTTCCTACAATCCGGTGCTCGATGGCAACGGAAAGCCGGTCAAGGTCGTCAAGATCGCAACCGATATTACGGCCAAGAAGCTCCGCAGCATGGCGGATTCATCGAAGATCGCCGCCGTCAACAGGACGCAGGCGGTGATCGAGTTCAAGCTGGACGGCACGATCGTCGAGGCGAACGAAAACTTCCTGAATGCGCTCGGTTATTCCCTCGCCGAGATCCAGGGCAAGCACCACAGCATGTTCATTCCGCAAGCCGACCGCGACAGCGCGGCATACCGCGAGTTCTGGAGCAAGCTCAACCGCGGCGAATACCAGGCGGGCGAATTCAAGCGGATCGGCAAGGGCGGCAAGGAAGTCTGGATCCTCGCATCCTACAACCCGGTGCTGGACGACAACGGCAAGCCGTTCGGAGTGGTCAAGTTCGCGACCGACGTCACCGCGGACAAGATCCACAACGCCGACCTGGCGGGGCAGATCGAGGCGATCGGCAAGTCGCAGGCCGTGATCGAGTTCAACATGGACGGCACGGTCATCACCGCCAACGAGAATTTCCTGCATACGCTCGGCTATGCGCTGGGGGAGATCAAGGGCAGGCATCACAGCATGTTCGTCGAGCAGTCCGAGCGCGACGGCTCCGCCTACCGCGAATTCTGGGCTGCGCTCAACCGCGGGCAGTACCAGGCGGCCGAGTACAAGCGCATCGGCAAAGGCGGCAAGGAGGTCTACATCCAGGCCTCCTACAATCCGATTCTCGATCTCAATGGCAAGCCCTTCAAGGTGGTCAAATATGCCACCGACACCACGAGGCAGGTGCTGGTCCGCATGGGCAACGAGCGCGTCCGCGGCATGATGGAATCGGTCGCGGCCGGATCCGAGGAGCTCAACGCCTCGGTGCGCGAGATTTCGGAAGCCATGACGAAATCACGCGATACCGCGATGGGCGCGGTCGAGCAGGTCGGGGCAGCCGACGCTCAGGCGCAGCGCCTCACCGAGGCCGCGCAGGCCATGAGCGGCATCGTCGAGCTGATCAGCAACATCACCGGCCAGATCAACCTGCTCGCGCTGAATGCCACCATCGAGATCCGCGCGAGCCGGCGAAGCCGGCCGCGGCTTTGCCGTGGTCGCCTCGGAGGTCAAGGGCCTCGCCAACCAGGCCAAGCAGGCGACCGACAAGATCGCCCAGGAGATCGACAACCTGAATGGAATCTCCGGCGATGTCGTCGGTGCGCTGAGCATCATCAAGCAGGCGATCAACAATGTCAGCGAATACGTGACATCGACGGCCGCCGCCATCGAGGAGCAGAGTACGGTCACCAACGAGATGTCCACCAGCATGCAGCGTGCCGCCGCGGAAGCTGCGGCCATGGCGGGCGGCGCCTGAGCATGGCGCTTCACGGGCTCGAAGTTTCCGATACGGCGGCAGGAGAGCGCCGGCCGGCGCTCGCGCCGACCTTCCCCGCGAAGGCGGGGTTGAGCGAGCCCGCGGCGCGCCTTAACCCAAGTACGCCTCTTAACCCAGGTGCGCTTCTTAAACCAAGTACGCCTCGCCCCGGCTGCCTGCCTTCACGCCGCCCGCACGGTGTCCAGAAACCTGCTGACCTCGATCTTCAGCCGGTTGCTGTCGTTCGACAGCGACTGCGCTGCCGAGAGCACCTGCGAGGAGGCCGAACCGGTCTCGGTCGCGCCCTGGCGCACGCTGCTGATGTTGGCACTCACCTGCGTGGTGCCGGCCGCCGCGTTCTGGACGTTGCGCGAGATCTCGCTGGTCGCGGCGCCCTGCTCTTCCACCGCGGCCGCGATGGTGGACGAAATTTCGGACAGGCGCTCGATCGTGCCGCTGATGGTCCTGATAGCACCGACCGACTCGCTGGTTGCGCCCTGGATGCTCGAGATCTGCTGACCGATATCGCCGGTCGCCTTCGCGGTCTGTTCGGCCAGCGCCTTGACCTCGGAGGCCACCACTGCAAAGCCGCGCCCGGCTTCGCCCGCGCGCGCGGCCTCGATGGTGGCGTTCAGCGCCAGCAGGTTGGTCTGGCCTGCAATCGCGTTGATGAGCTCGACCACGTCGCCGATGCGCGCCGCCGCCTGCGACAATTCGCTGACGCGGTCGTTGGTCTGCCCGGCCTGGCTGACGGCTTCGCCGGCCATGCGCGCGGAGGCCTGCACCTGGCGGCTGATCTCGTTGACGGACGCAGTCAGCTCCTCCGCGGCGGAGGCCACCGACTGCACGTTGGTCGCCGCCTCCTCGGAAGCTGCCTCGACCAGCGTGGCGAGCTCGGTCGAGCGGCCGGCGGTCGTGGTCAGCGAGGTCGCGGATGCTTCGAGCTCGGTGGCCGCCGACGACACCGCATCGACGATCTGGCCGACGGCACGCTCGAAAGTGTCGGCCATCCTGATCATGTCGGCGCGGCGGCGCTCGGCGGCGAGCTTGTCCTGCCGGATCTTCTCTTCCGCCTCGTCGCGCGCCTTCTGCTCGGCATTGATCTTGAACGTCTCGACAGCCTGCGCGATCTCGCCGATCTCGTCGGGACGGCCGAGCCCGGGCAGCACGATGGCGAAATTGCCGTTGGCGAGCTCGATCATCGCGATACGCATCGCGGAGAGCGGCTTCGAGACCGAACGTCCGATGAAGATGCCGAGGCCGAGCACGCCGGATGCGATCAAAGCGATCGCGACCGCGATCCAGAACTGGATACCGTCACGCTCGGCGTCGTTGAGACGATCGGCCTCGACGCGGATCTTGTCGACCGATTTCGAGACCTGCTCGATCACAGGCTCGACCGCGGAGAAGGCATCCGACATGGCCTTCAGCTCGACCGCCAGCTTCAGCGCGGTCTCCATCCAGGCGGAGAAGTCGCGCTGGTAGTCGGCGAGCTTCTGCTTCAGCTCGGCCTTCGCGGTGTCAGGAATGGAAGCGGCGCTGAGCGCGGCTGCGAATTCGGCCGCGCGTTTCTTCATGGCGTCGCCATATCTGGCGTCGCGGCGCAGCATGAAATCCTTCTCGTGCCGGCGCATCATCAGCATGATGACCTTGAGAGAGGAGTCCTGCAGCTGGTCGACCTGGCTCTCGATGCCATGGACCGAAGCACGCAGGCGGCCTTCGAGGCCTGACTTCTCGTCGAGGCCAAGACGTTGCCTCTCCTCGACCACCGCGGCGAAACGCGTCTGATAGGTCTGCAGCGACGCGTTCATCGCCTCGATCTGCCGGGCCAGCTCCGGCTTGCCGAGCGCCACCACCTTGCTGCGCAACGTCTCGATATCGGGGGCCACCTGCCTGCTGATCTCGGCCTGCCGCTGCGCCTTGCCCGGATCGCTGCGCAGGAGGAAATCCTTTTCCGCGCGGCGCGCCTCGAGCAGCTCGACCGCGATCCTGTTGTTCAGCTCGAACACGGCGCGTGCGTCCTCGGCGGCGTTGCGATAGACACCCATCGTTCGCTCGCCGTAGAGATGAATGCCGCCGATCAGGACGACGCCGATGACGCCAATGATGCCGATCGCAGTGATCTTGTGCGTGAGCCTGAGAGAGAAAAGCCGCATCGTGTTGCCGGAGCTGGTTGTGGCCGATACGGTTGATGAAGCGCTAATGCGCAAAATCTTCCGTTAATTTCCGGGCACGTAGGATTACGTGTATTTTGTCACAATGCTCGCGTTGTGCACGTCGGCATGCACAACTCTGCTCAAAAATCGCTCAATCGGCCCCTGGCGCACCGAACCATCGCGACGCGGCCTGAGCCGCCTCCTCCTCATCGGCCATGCCGTCACTGGCCCAGGCGACGATGCCATCAGGGCGCAGCAACACCGCGTTGAGGCCCAACCGGTTCGTCACGTCATCGGCGACATAGTCGATGCGATCGCCCCAACTCCTCGCAAGCGCCTGAAGCGGCGCACGTGCATCGAAGTCCAGCAATATCCCCTTCGCACGCCTGAGGCGTTCTCCGACGGTCGTCCCATCGCGCCATTCGAAATCGGGAGCGCTGCGGCCGACGAGCGGATGACCGCCACCGAGATCGTAGCGGAGCGACACGCCGCGCACGCGCTCCGCAAAATACGTCGCGCCATCACGCGTCTCGATGAGATCGCTCATGATGGCCTTGAGCGCGCGACTGCCCGGCGTCGGCCGCATGATCGCGACCTGCGCGCGCGACCAGTCGAGGATCTGCGCGCCGACAGGATGCCGCTCGCGCGAATAGCTATCGAGCAGGTCGGCGGGTGCTGCCCCGCGGATCGTCGCCGCCAGCTTCCAGCCGAGGTTCATCGCATCACCGAGACCGAGATTGAGGCCCTGCCCGCCCAGCGGCGAGTGGATGTGGGCGGCATCGCCCGCGAGCAGCACGCGCCTGTTGCGATAGGTCGTTGCCTGATGCGCGCGGTCCGTCCACGTCGCGGCAAGGCGGAGAGCCGTGACGGTGACGTCGGTGCAGGAGATACGGCACAGGACGCTCTGCACATGCTCGCGTGTGAGCGGCGCAGCCTGGTGGAACGCGCCGCCGTCGAAGTCGACCATCGCGATGGTCCCTGGTGGCGCATAGGTGTACATGCCTGCTTGCGTGAAATTGCGGCCCGCACGGAGTTTTGTGGGATCGGCCAGCTCGACCTCGACGGAATAGCCCGTGAACTCGGGCTCGGTACCGACGAAGTCAAAGTCGGCGGCTTTGCGCACCGTGCTGCGGCCGCCGTCGCAGCCGACCAGCCAGTGTCCTCGGAAGGTCTCGCTGCTTGCTTGCACGGTCACGTCGTCGTCTGCAGCGACAATGACCGTGAGGCCCACGCCGCGCCGGATCTCGGCGCCGAGGCTGCAGGCGCGCGTGGCCAGGACGGTTTCGAGCGTTTGCATATCGACGGCGACAGCAGCATCGGCCGGCGTTGGTAGGCGCCAGGGCCATTTGGCGACATCGACGTCATCCTGAAAGAACTGGATGCCGGCGAAATGACCTGCCGGCCGCCGTGTCTGCTGCATCCAATGGGCCGCGGACTTGATCGCATCTGAGCTCGCGCGCTGTGCAGCCGCGATATCTTCCAGCAATCCGCGCCGGTGAAAGGCCTCGCAAGTCGGGACCGAAAGACCGCGCAGGCCGAACGGGAGTTGTTTCAGCGGCGAACGCGGGTCTTGTGCCTGCTCCAGCACCAGCACCGAGAGACCCGCGAGCCGCAGCTCGCACGCGAGAAACAGGCCGACGGGGCCGGCACCGGCAATGACGACGTCGTATAGATCAGGGGATTGATTTTGCATGAGACGCTCCTGTGGTCGATGTTCGACCGGAGCGTTCCCAGAGATGCGAGAATCACACGGACGAACGATGGGACGCCTGAGCGTCCGATGTTCGTCGCGGGGATCTCGACCACAAGGCCAAAGACCAGAGCTTTCGTTACCGAAAGGATTTGGGCTTACCAGACCAAATCTGCCTTTTCCGACACGAGGCTTATAGTTTCGCGGCGGTCGGACCGCAATGAAAAAGGCACGGCGCTTGCGGCGCCGTGCCTTTCACGTTCATGCGATCGCCTTAGCTGTAGATCTCGAACAGGCCGGCGCCGCCCTGGCCGCCGCCGATGCACATGGTCACCACGCCCCACTTCGCCTTGCGGCGCGCACCTTCCTGGAGGATGTGGCCGGTGAGACGCGCGCCGGTCATGCCGAAGGGATGGCCGATCGCGATCGAGCCGCCGTTGACGTTGTACTTGGCGGGATCGATGCCCAGCTTGTCGCGCGAGTAGAGGCACTGGCTGGCAAAGGCTTCGTTGAGCTCCCACAGATCGATGTCGTCGATCTTGAGGCCGTGACGCTTGAGCAGCTTCGGCACGGCGAAGATCGGGCCGATGCCCATCTCGTCGGGCTCGCAGCCCGCCGCCGCCCAGGCGACGAAGCGGCCGAGCGGCTTGAGGCCGCGCTTTTCGGCGTCCTTGGCTTCCATCAGCACCACGGCGGCAGCGCCGTCGGAGAGCTGGCTGGCATTGCCGGCGGTGACGAACTTGCCCGCGCCCCGCACCGGCTCGAGCTTGGCGAGGCCCTCCAGCGTGGTCTCCGGACGGTTGCACTCGTCGCGGTCGACGACGTAATCGACGATCGATTCCGCCTTGGTCGCCTTGTCCACGACCTTCATCTTGGTCTTCATCGGGACGATCTCGTCCTTGAACTTGCCCGCCTGCTGCGCCGCGGCCATGCGGCGCTGCGATTCAAGCGAATATTCGTCCTGGTATTCGCGGCTGAGCTTGTAGCGCTCTGCGACGATGTCGGCGGTGTCGATCATCGCCATGAAGATGTCGGGCGCCGTCTTGAGCAACTCGGGATCGACCGTCTCCTTCGGCGTCGCGCCGCCCGGCATCGAGATGCTCTCGACGCCGCCGGCGACGATGCAATCCGCACCGTCCGAACGGATCGAATTGGCGGCCATCGCGATGGTCTGCAGGCCCGACGAGCAGAAGCGATTCACCGAGACGCCGCCGGTCGATTTCGGCATGCCGGCCAGCAGCGCGGCCTGACGGCCGATGTTCGGCGCGCCATGGGCGCAATTGCCGAGGTAGCAATCCTCGACATAGTCCTTCTCGACACCGGCGCGGTCGACCGCATGCTTGATCGCGTGGGCCGCGAGCGACATCGGCGGGGTGATGTTGAACCCGCCGCGGCCGGACTTGGCAAGGCCGGTGCGCGCATAGGAAACGATGACGGCTTCACGCATTGATTTCTCCCTTTCGAACAGTGGTACGGAGGCCCGGTAACAGGCGTTCTCGGGCGCCATTGGTACACAAAGTTGGGCGGCGGCGGAAAGAATAAAGCGCGGCACTGCGTCAACAAAAACGCCGCCCTCGAGGGAGGGCGGCGCCATTGTTCCGCAGGTCGGAATTCATGATATGACGACCGTCATTCCGGGGCGGGCGGGCACCGGATTGACGCGCCTCAGAAGGTCAGCGCCTTGACCTGCTTGACCTGCGGCAGGGCCTGCACCTTGGTCAGCAGGTCCGCCGGCACCGCGCCGTCGACCTCGACCAGCGCGATGGCATCGGAGCCCGGCGCGACGCGGCCAAGATGGAAGGTGGCGATGTTGATTTTGGCGTCGCCCAGAAGGCCGGCGAACTTGCCGATGAAGCCCGGCTTGTCCTCGTTGGTCACGTAGATCATCGACTTGCCGAACTCGGCATCGACGCGGATGCCCTTGATGTCGACCAGGCGCGGCTTGCCGTCGGCATAGACGGTGCCCGAGACCGACCGTTCCTGCCGCTCGGTGGTGACGGTGACGGTGATCAGGCTCTCATAGTCGCTCTGGGCGGCGCGCACGATCTCGTCGATCTCCATGCCGCGCTCCTTGGCGACGACCGGCGCCGAGACCACGTTGATCTCGCCCAGCATCGGCCGCAGCAGGCCGGACAGCACGGCGGAGGTGATCGCCTTGATCTTCATCTCGGCAACCTGGCCCTCATAGGTGATCTGCACCTTGAGAATGCCGCTCTCGGTGAGCTGGCCGGCGAACGAGCCGAGCTTCTCGGCGAGCGCGATGAACGGCTTCAATTTCGGCGCTTCCTCCGCCGTGATCGAAGGGAAATTGACGGCGTTCGAGATCGCGCCGGTCAGCAGATAGTCCGACATCTGCTCGGCGACCTGCAGCGCGACGTTCTCCTGCGCCTCCGTGGTGGACGCGCCGAGATGCGGCGTGCAGATCACGTTGGGATGGCCGAACAGCACGTTCGCGGTGGCGGGCTCCTCGACGAAGACGTCGAAGGCGGCGCCGGCGATGTGCTTGGCGTTGAGCGCATCGACCACCGCCTGCTCGTCGACGAGGCCGCCGCGGGCGCAGTTGATCAGGCGCACGCCCTTCTTCATCTTGGCGATGGCGGCCGCATCGATGATGTTCCTGGTCTTGTCGGTGAGCGGGGTGTGCAGCGTGATGAAATCGGCGCGCTTGAGCAGATCATCGAGCTCGACCTTCTCGACGCCGATATCCCGGGCGCGCTCCGGCGACAGGAACGGATCGAACGCGATCACCTTCATGCGCAGGCCGAGCCCGCGGTCGGCGACGATCGAGCCGATATTGCCGCAGCCGACGACGCCGAGCACCTTGCCGGTGATCTCGACGCCCATGAAGCGGTTCTTCTCCCATTTGCCGGCCTGGGTCGAGGCGTCGGCCTGCGGGATCTCGCGGGCCAGCGCCAGCATCAGGGTGATGGCGTGCTCGGCGGTCGTGATCGAATTGCCGAACGGCGTGTTCATCACGATGATGCCCTTGGCCGTCGCGGCGGGTATCTCGACATTGTCGACGCCGATGCCGGCGCGGCCGATCACCTTCAGTTTCGCCGCTTTCTCCAGAATCTTGGCGGTCGCCTTGGTCGCGGAGCGGATCGCAAGGCCGTCGTAATTGCCGATGATCTCGGCGAGCTTGTCCTTGTCCTTGCCGAGGTTGGGCTGGAAGTCGACCTCGATGCCGCGATCCTTGAAGATCTGCACGGCGGCGGGAGAGAGCGCGTCGGAGATGAGAACTTTCGGTTTGGACATGAGGGTTCTGCCTGCTGTTAGCTGAAGAGCTTCTGGAAGAAGCCGCGCTTGGCGGCGGGGATTGGAATTCCGGTACGCAAGGTCGATGCGAGCGAGCTGCTTTCGAGCGGGACGGCGTCGAGCGGCCGCCCCTTCAAGACGTTGCCGGCGACCGCACGACTGATCGCCGCCTGCACGCGGCATCAAGCAACACGCTCAAGAAAGTTGAGCGCTCGGACGGCTCGTTTGCGGCACGCACGAGCATGCGCTCGATCTCGTTCTCGGGTTCGAACATGACGGGCCTGTGCAGATCAGGCCGTGCGGAGAAGTCCGCACGGCGTCAGCTCACGGCGTTGTCAGGCGGCTTTCGCCAGCGTAGCCTTGGTCTCGGCGAAGGCCCAGTCGATCCACTGAGTCAGGATTTCGACGTCCTTGGCCTCGACGGTGGCGCCACACCAGATGCGCAGGCCGGCCGGCGCATCGCGGTAGTACGCGAAGTCGTAGCCGGCGCCTTCCTTCTCGACCAGCGCGACCAGCTTCTTGGAGAACTCGGCTTGCGCGTCGTCCGAGAGTGAGGTGAGCGCGGGATCGGTGAACTTCAGGCACACCGAGGTGTTGGAGCGGATCGCGGCGTCCTTGGCCAGGAAGTCGATCCAGGGCGTTTTCGCCTTCCAGTCGGCCAGCACCTTGGTGTTGGCGTCGGCACGCGCGATCAGGGCCTTGAGGCCGCCGATCGACTTGGCCCAGTTCAGCGCGTCGAGGTAATCTTCGACGCAGAGCATCGACGGCGTGTTGATGGTCTCGCCGACGAAGATGCCTTCGTTGATCTTGCCGCCCTTGGTCATGCGGAAGATCTTCGGCAGCGGCCAGGCCGGCTTGTAGGTCTCCGAGCCGCTCCACAGCGCGGGGCGACAGGATCAGCATGCCGTGCGCGGCTTCGCCGCCGAGCGCCTTCTGCCAGGAGAAGGTGACGACGTCGAGTTTTGCAAAATCGAGCGGTTGCGCGAAGGCTGCAGAGGTGGCGTCGCAGATCGTGAGACCTTCGCGGTCCGGCTTGATCCAGTCCGCGTTCGGCACGCGCACGCCGGAGGTGGTGCCGTTCCAGGTGAAGATGACGTCGCTGTTGGGATCGACCTTGGAGAGGTCGGGGATTTCACCATAGGCCGCGTTGAGCTTGGTGACGTCCTTGAGCTTCAATTCCTTGACGATGTCGCTGACCCAGCCCTCGCCGAAGGATTCCCACGCGAGCGTGGTGACGGGCCGCGCACCGAGCAGCGACCACAGCGCCATCTCGACCGCCCCGGTATCGGACGCCGGCACGATGCCGATGCGATAATCGGCGGGGACCTCGAGCACTTCACGCGTCAGATCGATCGCGAGCTTGAGCTTGGTCTTGCCGACCTTCGCGCGATGCGAACGGCCGAGTGCTGCGTCCTTGAGATTTTGGGCGTTCCATCCGGGGCGCTTGGCGCAGGGGCCGGAGGAAAAATGCGGCACGTTGGGCCGCGAAGCGGGCTTCGCTACAGTCATATTCTACCCTTCCAGATAGTAAGCCTCCCGTTGGGGGAGGTGTCCCGCCGCGGCTGATACGGGAAACAGGAAGAGTCGTCAAGGAAGTTCCGGGGCCTCACGCGCGAGTGATGGCTCATCCGGGGCGACATCAGGGGATTCGACCATGGCGAGCGCGTTCAGCAAGCCGGTGGCATCACTGATCAATTGCGCGGCCCGGCGGCGACTGCCGACTTTCAAAATGCATTTGTCATTGGCCTGCACAACGTAGTCGTTGCCGACCTTGATCATGGAATAGCTTGTCATCAAAATTCCCGAACCGACCGAGCCCGGCTTCCAGACGCTGGCGTAGCACCGTTCGTTCCTGGTTCCACGTGAACGACTGAAGGGTAGTTTACCCACTGTTAAGATGAACGAACGCGCGATCCGATTTCGCTGATCGCGCAACGGCCGCTGGATGCTGCCTCAAAAGCGGACAGTCATGCCGACGTGACTCGATGTGAATCCGAGTCGCTTGTAGAAGCGCTGTGCGTCGACGCGACTCGCATGCGTCAGCAATTCGACCAGGATGCAGCCGCGCGCTTTTGCTTCGGTCACCGCCCATTGCACCAATTGCTCGCCGATGCCGCGGCTGCGGCAATCGGAGGCGACGCGAACATCTTCGAGCAGGCCGCGGATACCGCCTTGCGAGCTGATGCCCGGCAGCACCGCCAGTTGCAGACAGCCGACCACCCTGCCCTCGCTCTCCGCAACCACGAGCGTGAGGTTCGGATCGCGCTCGACCCGCGCGAACGCCTCGTAATACACGGCAGGTAGTGGGTCCTCCATGCGCTCGCGGGCGCGCCCGAGATGATCGTCGGCAAGCATTGCAATCATCGCAGGGACGTCCTCGCGACGTGCGGGACGGATGGAGACGGACTTATCGTTCATCGGGGAAACTCCGGGCTCGGCGCGAGAGGCTCAGCGCGCCGGCGGCAGACCGAGAGAGGCCTCGGCCTCGCCGATCCAGCGGCGAACGGCCGGATAACGGCCGAGATCGAAGCCGCCCTCATGCGCGAGGCGGGTATAGGCAAGCAGCGAGACATCGGCGAGCGAAACCTCATCGCCGGCGAAGAACCGGCTTGCCGCCAGATGCTGCTCCATGCGGTCGAGCGCCGCATAGCCGCGCTTGACCTTCTCGGGGTCGAGCTCGGATGCATCCTTGCCGAGATAGACCAGCTGGAAGCGGCACACCGCGATGTAGGGCTCGTGGCTGTACTGCTCCCAGAACAGCCATTCATCCATCTTGGCCGCAGCGAAGGCATCGCGCGGGATCAGCGCGCTGTCGCGGGCGAGATAGCGGATGATGGCGTTGGACTGCGCCAGCGTACGGCCGTCATCGAATGCGACGGTCGGCACCTGGCCGGCGCCGTTCATCTTCAGAAATTGCGGCGTGCGCGTCTCGCCTTTGCTTGTGTCGATCTCGATCCACTGGTGAGGCAGCGCCAGCTTGTCGCAGACCCACTTCACCTTGAGACAATTGCCGGAATTGCTATCGCCGTAGACCTGCATCGCTGCCACCCCATTTACGGGCGACAGAGCATCAGGACGGAAGGAACCTGTCAACAGGCAGCGGGCGGCTCAGAACTTGTAGCCGAGCCCGGCGCGAACGGTGTTGATGTTGGTGTCGACCGCGGCGGTGAAGCGGATATATTCCCACTCGGCGCGCATGAAGAGCCCGCCCACGAGATTGACGTCGACGCCGAGACCGGCGCTGTAGCCGTAGATCAGATGGTTGTGCTGCGTATCGGTCGAGGAGACTGGCCCCTGTAGAACGCCAGCGGGGGTCACATAATCCTGAGCACTCACCGACTGGGTAATGTCGGCATTGCCGAGCGCGAGTCCGGCGAACATGTAGGGCAGGAAACATCCCCACGCATAACCGGCCCGGCCGCGAAACGTTGCCATATCCTTGATCGCGATCGATGACGTCGAGCTGGCGGTAACGGAGTGCACGTTGCCATCGGACAACGTGTTGCTGCGGGATTCGCTGGCCGTGGCTGATCCGCCGAAGGAGCCGTGTAGGTAACTTGCTTCCACGCCCAACACGACATCTTCCCACTGGGCATTGTAACCGGCGAAGGCGCCGTATCCAGTGCTACGACGGGAGGCCTTGCCAAGTCCCAGATTCCACTGCGAGACGCCCATTTCCGACTCGATCAACGTATCGGCCAACAGTGCCGCCATCATGTTGCTTGTTGAACCGTTGAAGTTCTCGTCAGAGGATCCATAGCCGGCCTGGGCGCCGATGTAGCCGCCCTGCCAGTTGACGCTGGATCTCGACAGGCCGTCGGTGAAGCTGCCACGCAGGATGGGCAGATCGGAGAGGTCGGCCGCATGCGCGACAGACACCGTTCCCAACATCACCGCTGCCAACAAAAGCCTACGCATCGCAACGCTCCATCGAACTCGAACTTTCACTCGTGATCATGGCTCGTTAACCTTAACCAATGGTTGCGCCGGACGCTTTCGTCGCCGTCACGCATGAAAAATACGCAAAGCAAAACGGCGCGGGATGATCCCGCGCCGTTAAGAGAGTTTAACCGATCAGGCTTGCAATCAGCCCTTGGTGACGAGCGGCGGCATGTAGGCCGGCTGCGGGCTGTTGAGCTCCCAGCGCACGCCGAGCTTGACGTCATGCGAGGTGATGTCCTTGATCTTGATCGAGGTCGGACCCGACGCGCTGTTGTCGAACAGGCGGTAGTTGCCGGGCGCACCGTCGCCGAGATTCATGTAGCTGTAGGCCAGTTCGACGGTGAAGCCGGGATTGACCTTGTAGGCGAGACCGGCATGAGCGGCCCAGGCCAGGTTCCACTTTCCGTTGTCGGCGAAGTAGGCGACGCTGTTGTTGAGCCCCGGGCTGTACGACACGCCGTCGTCGCGGAAGCCGCTGATCTTGTTGTAGGAGCCGCCGACACCGGCACCGATGAACGGGGTGATGCACCACCAGGTGCCGAGGTCAACGTAGGCGTTGGCCATCACGACCCACTCGGACTTGCTGCCGGTGTAGTTGTTGACGCCGACGAAGCCGGGTCCAACGACGTTGTCGCTGCCGTGCAGATTGGCTTTGCCACGGTACTGGCCGATCACGTCCGCGCGAAACCAGTTGTTGAAGCGATAGCCGGCGCCGAGACCGAACAGCGTCGCTGAGTCGAAGCCGAGGCCTTCCGTCGACTTCGAATAACCAGCCGGCAAGGCGCTGTCGATGCTCTTGGCGCGCTGGTTGGTCATGCCGATGTCGCCGCGGAGATACCAGCCGCCGAAATCGGCGGGCGGAGCCACCGGCGCGTACATCGGAGGGGGCGCCGCGATCGGCATGTCGGCGGCGAACGCCATCGACGAGATCAGGGTTGCCGCACCCGCGGCAAGGAGAGACTTAACGCTACGCATTGGCTTCGTCCTTATGGCCGGTGAGGCTCAATACGGGCGCCTCACGTTCTGGAAACTCACAGGCGGGACGATGCCACCAAATGCTTAAGCGCCACTTAACCCTAATTTTTAAGGTTGATTTTTTCTCACCACTCGCGCGCTTGCCGTCGAAGCGTTGCAAAAATGCAGCGCCTGCGCGTTGCAATCGCTAACGATGTATGAAGCCGCAATGCAGCGAAGGAGGATTTGTTAACGCGCGTAGCGCGGCAGCCTGGGCAGGAACACCGCAAGCAGGCCGATCGCCGGCAGGTAGGCGCAGACCTGATAGACGAACTCGATCGAGGTGTGGTCGGCGAGCTTGCCGAGCACGGCGGCACCGAGGCCACCGATCCCGAAGGCGACGCCGAAGAACACGCCGGAGATCATGCCGAAGCGGTGCGGCACCAGCTCCTGCGCGAACACGATGATCGACGACGTCGTCGAGGAAATGATGATGCCGATGATCACGCTCAGCACCGCGCTCGCATAAAGCCCGGCATAGGGCAGCGCCAGCGTGAACGGCAGCGCGCCCAGGATCGAGATCCAGATCACGATCTTGCGGCCGAAGCGATCGCCCAGGGGACCGCCGAAGAACGCTCCGACCGCGTTCGCCGCGAGGAAGATGAAGAGGTAGATCTGGGCGGTCTGTGTCGACACGCCGAAACGGTCGATCAAATAAAAGATGTAGTAGCTCGACAGGCTGGAGACGTAGAGCTGCTTCGAGAACAGCAGCGCCACCAGCACCAGCAGCGCGACCGTGACGCGGCGCGAACTCGGCGCGTCCGGATGGGCCTGAACCGCGACCGTCTTCTTCGCCTTGATCTGCGGTTCATACCAGCGGCCGATGCGCCAGAGGATCACGATGGCGAGGAACGCGATCGAGGAGAACCATGCGATGCTGCCCTGCCCGAACGGCACCACGATCAGCGCGGCCAGCACCGGTCCCATCGAGGTGCCGAAACTGCCGCCGAGCTGGAACACCGATTGCGCAAAGCCGTAGCGGCCGCCGGAGGCGAGCCGCGCGATGCGCGCGGACTCCGGATGAAACACCGCAGAGCCGAGACCGACCAGAGCGGCAGCCACGAGGATGACGAGATACTGGTGCGCGGCGCTGAGCAGCAGCAGGCCGAAGAAGGTCGAGGCCATGCCGATCGCCAGCGAGTAAGGCTGCGCCTTCTTGTCGGTGTAGTGGCCGACCACCGGCTGGAGCAGCGAAGCCGTGAACTGGAACGCCAGCGTGATCATGCCGATCTGCGCAAAGTCGAGCGCATAGGTGTCCTTCAGGATCGGATACACCGATGCGATCAGCGACTGCATGGTGTCGTTGAGGAAGTGCGAGAAGCTGATGCCGGCGAGGACGACATAGGCCGGCCCCGCAGCCTTGGCGATGGGCGTGACGTCGGCAACGACGACAGGCTCGGTCAGCGTTTCCTCAGAGACGACGACAGGCTTGTTCAAGGGAGCACCCCGGCATGCGCGGCGGAGCGCCGCGACCTGCTGGGTACGATGACAGCGGCGGTTGAACCACCGCCAATCGTCGATGGCTGGAATGCGCTCGCCTGGTTCACTGCGAGATTCGTAGCCCGGATGGAGCGAAGCGCAATCCGGGGCCTTATCGGCCGTTGCGAGAATCCCGGATTTCGCTTCGCTCCATCCGGGCTACGATCGCACCTCAGGCCGCAGCCGCCTGCCCCAGTGCCGAGACGATGGTGTCGACGACGTCCTCGACGAGGATACGGTCCTCGCCCTCGCCCATGACGCGGATCACGGGCTCGGTGCCCGAGGAGCGGATCAGCAGGCGGCCGTGGCCGTTGAGGCGTTTCTCGCCGTCCGAGATCGCGGACTTGACGTCGGAATCATCGAGCGGCTTGCCACCCTTGTGGCGGACGTTCTTGAGGATCTGCGGCAGCGGATCGAAACGATGGCAGACTTCCGACACCGGGCGGCGCAGCTTCTGCACCACGGCCAGCACCTGCAAGGCGGCAACGAAGCCGTCGCCGGTGGTGGCGTAGTCGGACAGGATGATGTGGCCGGACTGCTCGCCGCCGAGATTGTAGCCGCCGTTCAGCATCTGCTCGAGCACGTAACGGTCGCCGACCGGCGTCCGCACGAGATCGAGGCCGTGCCCCTTCAGGAAACGTTCGAGACCGAGATTGGACATCACGGTGGCGACGATGCCCGGACGCGACAGCCGTCCGTCTTCCTTCCAGCTCTGCGCGATCACCGCGAGCAGCTGGTCGCCGTCGACGACATGGCCGCGCTCGTCGACAAGGATGACCCGATCGGCGTCGCCGTCCAGCGCAATGCCGATGTCGGCGCGCATCTCGCGCACCTTCCGCGACAGCGCTTCCGGCGAGGTCGAGCCGCAATCCTTGTTGATGTTGAAACCGTCGGGCTCGACGCCGATCGGCACCACGTCGGCGCCCAGTTCCCACAGCGCTTCCGGCACCACCTTGTAGGCGGCGCCATTGGCGCAATCGATCACGACGCGCAGGCCGTCGAGCGACAGATCGCGCGGCAGCGTGCGCTTGGCGAATTCGATGTAGCGGTCGTGCACGCCGTCGATACGGCGGGCGCGGCCGAGGCTCGCACTTTGTGCAAGCCTCTTCTCGATCGGCTCGTCCAGCAGCAGCTCGATCTGCTTCTCGACGTCGTCGGACAGCTTGAAGCCCTGCGGGCCGAACAGCTTGATGCCGTTGTCCTCGAACAGATTGTGAGAGGCCGAGATCATCACGCCGAGATCGGCGCGCATCGACTTGGTCAGCATCGCGACCGCCGGCGTCGGCATCGGGCCGACCAGCAGCACGTCCATGCCGACCGAGGTGAAGCCCGCGACCATCGCGTATTCGATCATGTAGCCGGACAGGCGGGTATCCTTGCCGATCACGACCCGGTGGCGGTGGTCGCCGCGCTGAAACGCAAGGCCTGCGGCCTGGCCGACCTTGAGCGCGAGCTCCGGCGTGATCAGTCCGTTGGCGCGGCCCCGAATCCCGTCCGTCCCGAAATATTTGCGGCTCATATCGTCCCCCACGCAACAACCAGGAATCCCCGCGACAACCTCCGGGTGCCACAATGGGCCCCGCATCCCTGATTTGCTGGGGTCTTATAATGCCTGCGCGGCTAACTTGGCTTCAAAAAATATGATGAATCATTACGGAACCGGGGACAACGCGCCCCGGTAACTTATTGTTAACATTATATTTCCGACTGGCGCGCCGGAACGGACGGGAACCAGAGGCTAGCCCGAGCGCTTCACATGGCCGTCCCCGCGGCTGGGCGCCGGCTGGGTGACGTTGACGGGGTCGGAGCCCGGGAAGGTCTCCTCGAGGCCTTCTTCCAGCGCGTCCTCGAGATCCTGCTTCTCCTTGATCTCTTCCGGCGTGGGCTGGCTGTGCGGTTTGCTCATGGCGCCCTCTCTTCAAACGATTTGGCTGTGCATCCAACCATGCTAGATGACCCCTCGATCTTCTGATGCAAGACGGGCCGGGGAAAACATCCATGAAGCACATCACCTGTATCGACGACCTTCGCACCCTGCATCAGCGTCGCGTGCCGAAAGCGTTCTTCGACTATTGCGACCGCGGCTCCTACGCCGAGGAAACGCTGCGCGCCAATCGCGACGACATGCAGCACATCAAGTTCCGCCAGCGCATCCTGGTCGACGTCTCCAAACGCGACACCTCGACCACCATCCTCGGCGAACCCTCGACCATGCCGCTGATGCTGGCGCCCGTGGGCCTGCTCGGCATGCAGCATGGCGACGGCGAGATCCACGCCTGCCGCGCCGCGCAGGCCGCCGGCATCCCGTTCACGCAGTCGACGATGTCGATCTGCTCGATCGAGGACATCGCGGCCAATGTCGAGAAGCCGTTCTGGTTCCAGCTCTACGTGATGAAGGACCGCGGCTTCATCAAGGAATTGATCCAGCGTGCGATGGCAGCCAAGTGCAGCGCGCTGGTGCTAACCGTCGATCTCCAGGTGATCGGCCAGCGCCACGCCGACATCAAGAACGGCATGACGATCCCACCCGAATGGTCGCTGTCGAAGTTCCTCGATTTCGCGACCAAGCCAGCCTGGGTCTCCGGCGTGCTGCAAGGCAAGCGCCGCACCTTCGGCAACATTGCAGGCCATGTGAAGAACACCGAGGACCTCAACCGGCTCGCGGAATGGACCGCCTCGCAGTTCGACACGTCATTGAACTGGAAGGACATCGAGTGGGTCCGCAGCATCTGGCCGGGCAAGCTCATCATCAAGGGCATTCTCGACGTCGAGGATGCCGAGGAAGCAGCCAAGACCGGCGCGCAGGCGCTGGTGGTGTCGAACCATGGCGGCCGTCAGCTCGACGGCGCGCCGTCCTCGATCGAGGTGCTGCCGGAGATCGCCGACGCCATCGGCGACAGAATGGAAATCATGTTCGACGGCGGCATCCGCTCCGGCCAGGACGTGATGCGCGCGCTCGCGCTCGGCGCAAAATCCTGCATGATCGGCCGCGCCTATGCCTATGGCCTCGGTGCCGGCGGCCAAGCCGGCGTCGCCAAGGCGATCGACATCATCCAGAAGGAGCTGCTCACCACCATGGGCCTGTGCGGCGTCAACCGGATCGACGAAATCGACGATCACATTATTGCGGTGTAGCCGCAGCAGCGGTGTAGCAGGGTGAGTTAGCTCTGCGGCTGCGCGAAGCGCAGTCGCACAGCGTAACCCACCAACTTCGGCCCGCATTCGCGGATGCATGGTGGGTTACGGCTACGCCTAACCCACCCTACAAATTCCGCGCGTTCACATCGGCGGCGTGATGCCGTCCCTGCCGACATTGACCCGGTTCGCTTCCAACGAGCCGTCGTCCTTCTTCACCGCGCCGAAGATGATCAGCTTGGCGCCCGGCTTGATCTCGGACTTGTCGCTGCCGATGAAGGTGACGATGGGCGTGTCCGGCGGCACCACCACTTTCTTCTCGCCATCCTTGTACTTGACCGTGATGTTCTGGCCGTCGGTTCCCTTCACCGTCTGCGCCACGGTGGCGTTGGTCATGGTCGAGTTGGCACGCGCATCCCAGGGGCGGAAGCCCTCGGCGGCGCCGCGCTGGTTCTCCGGGAAGATATGCACCGCGATCGCCTTTTGCGTTCCGTCGGGCTCGGGCAAGCCGGTGACCCCGATGTAGGAACCGTCCTTGATCTCCGACAGCGAGGTCTTGACCACGGCGAAGACCGCGGCGTTGTCGGTCATCTTCACCTTCACGTCGGCACCCTCGCGGGTCTTGATGGCGAGCGTGTTGCCGTCGACGCCCTCGATGGTTCCGCGGATGCGCACCGTCGGCGTTTGCTGCGCCGAGGCCGAGACGATGGAAACGACAGCAAATGCAGCCACGACGGCGCGTGGCATCCAGTTATTCAGCTTCGACATGATTGCCCCCTTCAGGACGTTGCGGTGGATCGATCACGGCAAACCCGCGCCGCCACCGCTATTCTCAACTTTTGAGCATGATTTTCGGAGAACCGCTGCTCAGTTTTACGGATCGTGCTCCCGGTCACATCGGCGGTGTAAGTCCGTTGATGCCGACGTTGACGCGGTTGGTCTCGAACGAGCCATCCGGCAATTGCTTCATGAAGGCGACGACTTTTGCGCCGGCCTTCAACTCGGCCTTGTCGCCGGGCACGAAGGTGACGACAGGCGTGTTGTCGGGGACGAACACCTTCTTCTCGCCGTCCTTGTACTTGACCAGCAGCGTATGGCCGTCATTGCCGACCACGCTCTCCGACACCGTCGCATTGGTCATGCTGGAGTTCGGCTTGAGGTCGTAGGGTCGCGAGCCTTCTCCGGTGCCGCGCATGCTCTCAGGAAACACGTGAACCTCGACGGCGTTGTTGCCGCCATCAGGTCCCGGCACGGTGGTGGCGCCGACGAAGGAGCCGACCTTGATGTCCGCGAGCGAAATCTTGGTGACCCCGGCCACGCGGACGTCAGGCGCAATATGCAGCTTGACGTCCTCGCCGCCGCGCGACTTCACCTGCATGGTGTCACCGCTGACACTCTCGATCGTACCGCGCACACGCGTCGGTACCGGCGCCTTTTGCGCGACGGCACAGAGGGTGGAAGCGGCCACCATCGCGACGGCGATGAGCGGGCGTGTGAAACTTGCACGGTGGATGGTCATGACGGTCTCCGGTTGTCCCACGGGGTAGAACTCCGGATATGGCGCGCTATTCGCTGTTGACCTCTCAAGTCTTTGTGAGATCGGCTTCGACCAGCGCGCGCAGTTCGGCCGTGACCTGCGGCCTCCGGCCGAACCACAGCTCGAAGCCGCGCACCGCCTGGTGCAGCAGCATGCCGAGCCCGTCGGCAGTTTTCAGGCCGCGCGCCTGTGCGGCCGCCAGCAGCGGCGTGACCAGAGGGACGTAGACCAGATCGGCGACCACGGCCGCCTGCGGCAGGCGAGCCACGTCGATAGCGAGCGAGGGCTGGCCATGCATGCCGAGCGAGGTCGTGTTCACGAGAAGTCTTGCGCGCGGCAGCACGTCGTCGATCGCGTCCCACGTCACCGGATGCACGTTCGGCCCGAACTGGTTTGCCAGTGTCTCGGCCCGCGCGATGGTGCGGTTGGCGAGATGGATGCGGTTGATGCCGCGCTCGCGCAGGCCAAATATGACGGCGCGCGAGGAGCCGCCGGCCCCTAACACCAGCGCCTCGTCCGCCTTGTCCCAGCCGGGTGCGCCGGCATCGAGATTGTTGATGAAGCCCTCGACGTCGGTGTTGGTGGAGCGCAGCTCGCCGCCTTCGAACCACAGCGTGTTGGCCGCGCCCACGGCCCTGGCGCGCGCATCGGGCGTCGACAGCTCAAGCACGCCCTCCTTGTGCGGGATGGTGACGTTGGCGCCGACGAAGCCACGCAGCGACAGCCGCAGCACGAAGTCGCGGAGGTCTTCGGGCGGCACCGCCTCGATGACATAACCGCCCTCGATCCCGAGCGTGCGCAACCAGTAGTGATGGATCAGCGGCGAGCGCGAATGCGCGGCCGGCCATCCTATCAAACAGGCTGCAGGCGTTTGGGTCACGATCAATCCTGCGCTCCGGGAGAGAGTGTCGGACGCGATCCATTTCGCGTCCCGCGGGCTCTGTCAAGCGCGCGGGCGCCGCATCGCCGCGGCCACGATTGCGGCCAGCGCCAGCGCCGCGCCTGCAGCGAACCAGATCGCGGCGAGGTTGATCCGGGCATAGGCCAGCGCGCCGGCCGCGGCGCCCGCGACGAGCGCCGCCCACAGGAACCAATTCGGGGCCCAGCTCCAGCGCGGTCCCCCGGTGAGGCTCACCGCAAGGAGCTGGCCGACCTTGACCAGCGCACCCGTGACATAGGTGAGGCCGAGGCCCGCGCCGCCGTCGATCTGGAACACGGCATTCTCCAGGCCCATCGCGAGCACGATCGCCGCGATCGCGAGATCCGGCAGGCCGTAGGCATGGCAGAGTCCGGCACCGGCCAGCAGCGCCGCTTCGATCAGAAGCAGCCAAGGCTGACGCTCGGCGCCGCCGCCGAGCACCACGAAGCTGCCGGCGGCCGCGCCGACCACGAACAGCGCGATCAGACCGAGAGCGCCGGCGGCCTGCCACCATTGCGCGTCCGCAATGCTGACGCCGAGGCGCGTCGAATTTCCGCTCATGAAGGAGACGAACAGGCCGCCAAGCTTCAGGAAGCCGATGCCGTCGACAAAGCCCGCGAGCAAGCTGAGCGCGCAGGCCAGCGCCACATTGCGAGTCGAATAGAGCATTCCGATCCACCACCGCCGTGATGCGGCAGTGTCGGTCAATTCGGCCGGCTTGAGAAGGGAGCGCCGCTAATTCGCGGCGGCATCCTCGGCGACGGGAGCAGTCGCGCCCGCGGCCTGCTTGATATCGGCGACCGCTCGCTCGATGGTCTGACGATAACGCGCGTGTCGCGGGCTCACACCGTGCGTGAGCAGCGCGCGCCGGACCGCGGGCGATGCGCCGGTGATGAACAGCTTGATGCCCTGGCGGTGCGCCTTTGCGGCGACGCGCCCCAGCACGTTTGCGGCCGTGGAATCCAGGAACGGAACCGCGGCAAAATCGACCACGAAGGCCTTGCGCCCGTCGGCGACGCCGTCGAGCACACTGCCGATCGCCGATGCAGCGCCGAAGAAGAACGCGCCGGTGATGCGATAGACCAGCACGTCGCGATCGACCGCGAGCCCGGAATCGTAGCGTACGCGCTCGCCATTGCCGTCATCGGGACGATCGTCGGGCGCCAGCGGCGGCCGCTCCTCGATCGCGGTCATCTCCGACATGCGGTGGATGAACAACACTGCGCCGAGCGCGAAGCCGACCAGGATGCCTTCGGTGAGATCGCGAAAGACGGTGAGCAGGAACGTCGCGAGCAGCACGATGGCATCGCCCCAGGATGAGCGCAGCAGCGTGGCGAATTCGTGCTTCTCGGCCATGGTCCAGGCGACGACGACGAGCACGGAGGCGAGCGCGGCCAGCGGAATGTAGCTCGCCAGCGGCGCCGCGATCAGCATGAACAGAAGAAGGAAGACCGAATGCAGCATGCCCGCGAGCGGCCCGCGCGCGCCGGCGCGGATGTTGGTGGCGGTCCGCGCGATCAGGCCGGTGACACAAATGCCGCCGAACAGCGCCGAGCCGATATTGGCGGCGCCCTGCGCCACCAATTCGCAATTGGAGCGGTGACGGCGCCCGGTCATGCCGTCCGCCACCACGGCGGACAGCAACGATTCAATCGCGGCCAGCAGCGCGAACGCAATCGCATCCGGCAGCACCGCCGTCGCCTTCGCAAGCGAGAACGCCGGCAAGGCCGGCGACGGCAATTCGCGCGGAATGCCGCCGAAGCGCGAGCCGATGGTCTCGACCGGCAGCGACAGCACGGTACACGCGACCGCCGCAAGCACGACCGCGATCAGGATGCCGGGCCAAGACGGCCGCCAGCGCCGCAGGCCGGCAATGATGGCGATGCTGACGATCGCGACGGCCACGGCGGACGGATTGATGGTGGGCAGGCCCGCTGCGAGCGCGACGAGTTTCGGAACGAACTCGCTCGGCTCTTTCCCCGCGAGCGTGATTCCTCCGAGATCGCGAAGCTGGCTGGCGAAGATGATCACGGCGATACCGGCGGTGAAGCCGACAGTTACCGGATAGGGAATGAACTTGATGTAGGTGCCGATCCGCAGGAAGCCGGCAGCAACCAGAAGAAGTCCCGCCATCAGGGTGGCGAGGATCACGCCGTCGACGCCGTGACGGTCGGCGGTCGCCGCGACCAGCACGATGAAGGCCCCGGCGGGACCGCCGATCTGGAAACCGGCTGCCGCCGAGCAGCGATGCGATGAAGCCGCCGACGACGGCGGTGTAGAGACCGCGGTCCGGCGTCACGCCCGAGGCGATCGCGATCGCCATCGACAACGGCAGCGCGACGATCGCGACCGTGAGACCCGCGAACACATCGGCGCGGAGATCGGCAAGGCCATATCCCTCGCGCCATACGGTCACGACCTTTGGCAGATAGAGTTCGGTAAAGGTCGGCCGACGAAGCTGGTGCAGCTTGCCTGCGTGTTCGCCCGTGATGCTCATTTCAGCAAATTGCTCCGCTGCCCACAATGCTCCGATGCATCGTGCGGCCGCGTGCTTCGGCGCGCCCGGTGCGTTAGTCCAATTTGCTCCCGAGCATGATCATCGCGGGATCACGCCCCCACCCGGCGTGGCGGCCCCGGCTCTTTCAGCCGAACGCCGCGTCCGCCGCCGTCGCTGCGTGCCTGTTCGCCGATCAGCTCGACGCCCGCCCGCTCGAACGCATCGACCACTCTCATCAAGGTCTCGACCACGCCGCGAACGTTGCCGGTGCTCGCCTCCATCCGTTGGATGGTCGGCAGCGACACGCCTGCGAGTTCCGCCAAGGTCCTCTGGTCAATGCCAAGCAGCGCGCGGGCTGCCCGCATCTGGAATGACGTGATCACCTTGGCCTCACGTATCAAAGCTTATAATTGATATCTGACGCATGTACAATGATGTAAAATACATCATTTGGCAGGAAGCGCAAGGTCCCTCCTCCGTCATTGCGAGGAGCCCTTGCGACGAAACAATCCAGAATCCCTCCGCGGAAAGACGCTGGATTACTTTGCTGCGCTCGCAATGACGCGTGGAGGGGGCGCGGGCCACATGAATCGCCGCGCTCGCGGAGCCCTCACCCCACCCTCTCCCCGCAAGAGCGGGGCGAGGGGAGTGAACGAGCCGTGCGTCCCTACCAGCTTACGCCGCGTGCTGATGCGCGGCGATGATCTGGTCGGCGGCGCGGCCCGTAACCTCGGCCATGTGGTCGAACTGGCGGGTGAAGCTGCCGGCACCGGCGGTGGCCGAACGCAGCTCGACGATCAGTTCGCCGATCTCGGCTTCCGGCATCATGGCGCGCACGCAGTCCCAGCCGCTCCAGCCGTCGCGGGTGTCGAAGCCGAGGATCTGGCCGCGCCGCGCCGACAGGATCGCATTGATCCTGGCGGTGGCCTCGGTCGGGCAGACGATCTCGACGACGTGGATCGGCTCCAGCAGCACCGGCTGGCATAGCGGCAGGCCCTCGTTGAGGCCGACTCGCGCCGCAGTGCGGAAGGCAAGGTCGGAAGAATCGACGCTGTGATAGGAACCGTCGGTCAACGTCACCTGCACATCGGTGACGGGGAAGCCGAGCGGACCGCGCGTCAATCCGTCGACAACGCCCTCCTCCACCGCGCCGATATAGTTGCGCGGCACCGCGCCGCCGACCACCTTCTCGGTGAACTTGAAGCCGTCGCCGCGCGGCATCGGCCTGATGTCGAGCACGACGTCGCCGAACTGGCCGTGGCCGCCGGACTGCTTCTTGTGGCGGCCGCGTTGGGTGATCGGCTTGCGGATGGTCTCCTGATAGCCGATCGCGGGCGGATGCGAGGTGAGCTTGATACCGAAGCGGTCGCGAAGCCGCTCGCTGGCGACGCGCAGGTGCATCTCGCCCTGCCCCCACAGCACGGTGTCGTGGGTCTGGGCGTTCTGCATGACGACGAGCGAGGGATCCTCCTCGTGCAGCCGCGCCAGCGCCTGGCCGAGCTTGACGTCGTCCTTGCGGTCGGTGGCGGCGATCGAGATCGCCAGCACCGGCGGCGTCGGCTCCGCTGCGGCCAGCGCATCCGGCGGAGTCTTGCCGGTCGAGACCGTGTCGCCGGTCTTGACGGGATCGAGCTTGGCGAGCGCCACCGTGTCGCCGGCTTCGGCCACGGCACGCTTGGTGTCGTAGGCGCCGTTGACCGCAAGGATGCCGGAGATGCGGCTCAATCCGCCGGAGGCCGATTGCAGCGTGGCACCGTCGTCGAGATGGCCGGCGAGCAGCCGCGTCAGCGACAGCTTTCCGCCATGCTGCGAATGCAGCGTCTTGAAGACGAAGCCGAGCGCATCCTTGCCGGCGGGCACACCCAGACGCTTCGCGGTCTCCGCAATGCCCGGGGCCTCGTGGCGCAGCGCCTTCATCAGTCGCAGCACGCCGTTTTCGCGCGCGGCGGCGCCCAGCAGCACGGGACAGATCTGCCCCTCGCGCAATTCGCGGGCGAGGTCGTCGAACACGGCATCGCGCGGCGGCTGAATGTCCTCGAGCAGCTGCTCCATCAGCGCGTCGTCGTGATCGGCGAGCTTCTCAAGCATCGAGAAGCGTGCCTCCTTTTCGCGATCGAGATCGCCGCCTGCGAGCGCGACCACTTCGGAGGCCTTGTGCTCGCGATAGATGAAGGCGCGCTCCAGCGCGAGATCGACAAAGCCTTCGATCAGCTCATCCTTCCAGATCGGGATCTGGCGTAGCACCAGCGGCACGCGCGAGGCGGGCTGGAGCGTCGCGAGCGTCTCGCGGATGCGCTTGTTGGCGCGGTCGATCTTGTTGAGAAACAGGAAACGCGGGATCTTCAGCTCCTCCAGCTCGCGCAGGATGATCTGAAGCTGCGGCAACTTCTTCTCGTCGGCCTCGCAGACCACGATGGCGGCGTCGACCGCGGGCAGCGCGGCGCGCATGTCGTGTGCGAACTCGACGGACCCGGGACAATCGAGGAAGGTGTAGCTGTCGCCCATGAAACTCGTGGTGGCGGCAGTGAGGCCGACGGTCATCTTGTGATGTCGGGCTTCCGGCGTGGCGTCGCCGACCGATGTTCCGGCGTCGACGCTGCCGGCGCGCGGGATGGCGCCCGTTCGCGCCAGGATCGCTTCGAGAAGTGTGGTTTTACCGCTTTGGAAAGGGCCCACCAGCGCGATGCACCGTGGACCCAAAGGTTTATTGATTGGGGGACTTCTGACGTCTTGTCCCATTTCGCCGCCTCCTTGGTGTGGAGCTCGGCCCATGATTGGGTCGGCAAGCGCAGATGCTCTGCCCGTCCCTGAGATTTGGCAAGCGTCAAAAATCGCTGCGGTGCGTCGTCGATGTTTCACCTCTCCCCAGCGGGGAGAGGTGAATCAACACCTCCAGTAAGGAGCGCTTAACGGCCCGGACGGAGTTCCAGGCTCTCGAGTCCGGCCGCAACGTTGAGGCCGACCTGGCCTTGGACGCTGAGCGGCTGAAGCGCGATCGAATTGTTGGAGCCACCGACCAGTACGTTGCCGCCGAGGCCGACGCCAACCGACGCGCTGCCCTGCGCGCCCGCGTAGTTGCCGGCGAGATCACCGGGACCGAGCCGGTTTACCGGTGCGAACACGCCCCACGCCAGTGCCGTCTCCTGGGTGATGCCGATGTCGAGACCCACCTTGCGGATCGTCGCGACGTAGCGGTCCTCCGGCAGGCCGTCTGCGCGGAGCACGCATCCGAGATGGGTCACGGAACCCACGATGAACCCAACGCTAGCGCCGCCGCGGCATTCGAGTACACCGACCTTCACCATCCGCGATTGCGCGCTGGCGCCCGTGACGGAAGCAACGAGGCTGGCTGCGGCAAGCCCGGCTAGAAGGAGTGAACGGCGCATGAAATATCTCCGGCAATGAATGTGACGCGAGCATGGGAAGGGACGATGCAAGTCGCGCGGGGGTTCTATGCCACAAGAGTGATCTCGGTGCCAGATTTCGTGATGAGATAAAAAGGCCCGCCGAAGCGGGCCCATTCCAAATGTTGTCGCGACAATCTTACCGCAGATTACCGCAGAAGCGCTGGATACGCTTGCAGGCATCTTCGAGGTCCGAGGTCTTGGTCGCGTAGGAGATGCGGAATGCAGGTCCAAGGCCGAACGCCGAACCCTGCACCACCGCAACGCCCTCGGTCTCGAGCAGCTCGGTCACGAAGGTCTCGTCATTGTCGATCACCTTGCCCGACGGCGCGGTCTTGCCGATCGTGCCGGCGCAGGACGGATAGACGTAGAAGGCGCCTTCGGGACGCGGGCACTCGATGCCCTTGGCCTGGTTGAGCATGGAGACCACGAGGTCACGGCGCTCCTTGAACACCTTGTTGTTGGCGGGGATGAAGTCCTGCGGACCGTTCAGCGCTTCCACCGCAGCCCACTGGGCAATCGACGACGGGTTCGAGGTCGACTGCGACTGGATCGTCGCCATCGCCTTGATCAACTGGGCGGGACCACCGGCATAGCCGATCCGCCAGCCGGTCATGCAATAGGCCTTCGACACGCCGTTCACGGTGAGGGTGCGGTCGTACAGTTTGGGCTCGACCTGCGCGATGGTGGTGAACTGGAAGTCGTCGTAGACGAGATGCTCGTACATGTCGTCGGTCATCACCCACACATGCGGATGCTTGACCAGCACGTCGGTGAGCGCCTTCAGCTCGGCCCTGGTGTAGGCAGCTCCGGTCGGGTTCGACGGCGAGCACAGGATGACCCATTTGGTCTTCGGCGTAATCGCCTTCTCGAGTGCGTCGGCCTGAAGCTTGAAGCCGGTCGCGGCGGTGCAGACCACCGACACCGGCTCGCCGCCGGCGAGCGCCACCATCTCGGGATAGCTGACCCAGTACGGCGCGGGGATGATCACCTCGTCGCCCGGATTCATGGTCGCCATCAGCGCGTTGTAAAGCACCTGCTTGCCGCCGGTGCCGACGATGATCTGGTTCGGCTTGTAGGTGAGGCCGTTCTCGCGCTGAAACTTGTCGATGATGGCTTCCTTCAGCTCGGGAATGCCGTCGACCGCGGTGTACTTGGTCTTGCCCGCTTCGATGGCGTGGATCGCCGCCAGCTTGATGTTGGCCGGCGTGTCGAAGTCGGGCTCGCCGGCACCCAGGCCGATGACGTTGCGGCCCGCCGCTTTCAGCGCGCGTGCTTTATCCGTGACCGCGATGGTCGCGGACGGCTTCACACGGTCGAGCGCAGCGGCAAGGAAGGACATCGTCATCTCCTGACAAGCGTCGTGAACCCTTTGGCCTCACGACTCCGATTGTGGGAATGCAGACACCCTAAAACGTGTGCCGGTGCACCGCAAGAAACTTCGGCCCAATCTCGCAAAAGTTTGCGGATCTGGAGCGTTTCAAGGTGCGATTTGCCGCAATTTTCCGAAACTTTGCCGCCGGAAACGCTCATATCCCGCAAGGCCTGTCCTCGGAGCAATTTTGCGCCGTTCCCGATCAAACAGCAGGTCGTCATGCCCGGGCTTGTCCCGGGCGCCACGTTCTTCGTGCCACGTCGCCAAGACGTGGATGGCCGGGTCAGCCCGGCCATGACGATGCGGAAACGTTAACGCCCTGAAGCCAATGTGCGTGCGATCATCCTGCCCTCACACCAATGCACGGCACGATGCGTCCGCGCGGTGACGCAAGCGTGAACTGAGTTGCATGTCCGCACGGAAATGATCTTCCGCCGCATTGCAATGCGGTAGGGTTTTCGAGTTTTTCTATGGGCTGGCCCTTGCAGCGGATTCGCATCGGCATCATTGTTTAGCCGCGTTGCGGGGCAACAAGCGCAGCGTCTTCCCGTGCCCGGAATCATCTTCAGAATGTACAAGCTCTATTCGATGCAGCGCTCCGGCAACAGCTACAAGGTCCGCCTTGCGCTGGCGCTGTTGAATTTGCCTTACGAAGCGGTCGAGGTGGACATTCTGCGCGGCGAGAGCCGCACGCCGGACTTTCTGACCAAGAACCCGTCGGGCCAGGTGCCGCTGCTCGAGGTCGGCGACGACCGCTATCTCGCCGAGTCCAACGCCATCCTCTGGTACGTCGCCGTCGGCACGCCGCTGGCGCCGGAGAACCGCATCGACCGTGCCGAGGCGCTGCAGTGGATGTTCTTCGAGCAGCACGCGCTCGAACCGAACATCGGCGCGGCCTATTTCTGGCTGTCGCTGGTCAAGGGTGGCCGCGACCTGCAGGTCCACGCGCTGGAGGACTGGATGGAGCGCGGCTATGGCGCGCTCCAGGTGATGGAGAACCATCTCAAGACCAACGCCTATTTCGCGGCCCGCCAGCTCACGGTCGCCGACATCGCGCTGTATGGCTACACCCACCTTGCCGACCGCTGCGACTTCGACCTCATGGCCTTCCCTGCGATCCGGGACTGGCTGAAGCGCGTCGAGGCCGCTCCCGGCTTCGTGGCGATGGACTGGCGGCCAGCCGACATCGACAACCCCGCCAGCATCGCGGCGGGGGCCTGAAGGTGAGCTCCCTCTCCCGCTTGCGGGAGAGGGTTGGGGAGAGGGTGTTTCCGCATGGGGACACTCCCCGTGCGGAGAGAACCCTCACCCGGCGCTTCGCGCCGACCTCTCCCGCAAGCGGGCGAGGTGCACCGAGTTCGCGGCTGATCCGCCCAAACATCAAGAATTACGGGCATATCGCTAACCTTTGCCGCAATCCCGCCATTTTCATCGCAGGAGCCGCCGCAATATTGCCGGTTGAAATTGTGAAGTTGTTCGGCGTCGCGGGTGATTCGTCCGCACGTTGAAGGATTTAGACCATGATTCGGGCGTCCGGCACGGCAGGCTTTCAAGGCCGTCCCGATACCGTCGCATCTTCCCGGTTAACCAACGCGGTTGCGGCCTCACTCGCCGTCGCCGTGCTGTCGCTGTGTCTGATCGTCACCCTGACGGTGCTGTCGACCAAGGTGACCATGGCCAAGGCGACCATGGCGATCGGTCTGCCGGTCTGATCCCCGTTTCATTCCGGATCATGCTTCACGGCGCCAGGAAACCTTCAATCTGGCCCGCCTCGACCGGTATCGCGACAGGATTTCGATGAAATCACCTGTGGTCGTCGTTGCAATCACCCTGACTGCGGCCATCCTGGTCGCGGCATCGCTGCTGATCTTCACCGGCATGCGCAAGAGCCCGGGGGCCTCGACGCTGAATGCGCCTGCGCAGCAGCAGCGCCTCAGACACACGCATCTGGTCTAAAATCTTCCGAAAGCTTTGCGCGCTCTCACAGCCGCTTCTTAAGCGTTCCGCGCGATTTCGCACTGCAACCGCGCAACGATCAGTCAGTGTCGCGGCCTTATCTCGTTCAGGAAGGACGAGTCAGGCCCATGCGATTCGGATGGCGTGCGATCTCCGGTCCCGTGCTGACGGCAGCGGTCGTGCTGCTGGCGATCCTGCTCGATCGTCATGTCCCCGTCCCCTCGCCCGCGCCGCTGCTCGTCGGCATCGTCGCGCTGGCGGGAGCGCTGGCGGGTTTCGCCCCGGCCATGACCAGCGCGGCGCTCGCCGTGATCGGCGCGGCGCTGTTCTTCCTCAGCCGTCACGGCGTATCCTTCGGCGCAGCAGCGGATCTGGTCCGGCTTGGCCTGCTCGCCATCACAGCCTTCGGCACCGCCGGCATCACCGGCCTGATGCGTAAGCGGCTGCTCGGCACCTTCGCCGCCGAGCGAAAGAGCCACGCCACTGCCGCGCGGCTGTCGGCGGCGCTCGACGAGGTCGACATCGGCATCGTGCTGCTCGATGCGGAGACGCGGGCCGAATTCATCAATCGCGCCTTTCGCGACTATTTCGCGCTTCCGGACGAAATCGCCGACGGCAAGCCGCCGTTCGTCGCGCTGATGTATCACGGCCGCGACACCGGCACGTTCGAGCTGCCGGAAGACGAGCTCGGCACCTTCATCGCGCAACGCATGGAGACGGTGCGGATCGGCGACGCCACGCCGATCAACATCAATCTGCGCAGTGGCGAGGTGTTGCGCTTCGTCTGCGCCGTGCTGCCCGACGGCGGCCGCATGCTCAGCTATACGCCGGTGACCGACCTCGTGCGCCACACCGACGCGCCCTCGCGCGCCGACTATTACCGCTCGCTGCGCGATCCCACCGGCCGCAGGCTGATCCGGCATCTGGGCGTCGCGGAGTGATGCGAGAGCACGATTGATCGGCGCGCCCATCATCACGTATGAAGGGCCTCCATCGGCCGCGGGAAATTTCAGATGTCGCTCAGCATTCGCTCCGTCACGAAGCAGGATTACGATCAGTGGCTGCCGCTGTGGGACGGCTACAATGCCTTCTACGGCCGCTCGGGCCCGACCGCGCTCGCGCCCGAGATCACGAGGATGACGTGGCAGCGCTTCTTCGATGCCTATGAGCCGGTGCATGCGCTGGTCGCCGAGAGCGAGGGCAAGCTGCTCGGGCTGACGCACTATCTGTTTCATCGCAGCACCACCGCGATCGAGCCGTCGTGCTATTTGCAGGATTTGTTCACGAGCGAGGCCGCGCGCGGCAAGGGCGTCGGCTCGGCGTTGATCCATGGTGTGTATGAGCGCGCAAAGAGCGCCGGCGCGTCGCGGGTCTATTGGCAGACGCACGAGACCAACGTCACGGCGCAGCGCCTGTACGACAAGGTTGCCGAGCGCTCGGGCTTCATCGTCTATCGCAAGGTCTTCTGATCTTCGCCAGCCAGACGCCCTGTGGATAACTCTGCCTGTCACCGGCGCGTAACACTCCGGGACTAGGTTGCAGCTGCGTCTGATCAGGCCCCCGTCACCGATCAAGCGCCCCAAAGCGGTCCCCGTCAGTCGCCGCGTCTGACAGGGGCCGCGTTTTTTGCCCGCGATTGCCAAGCATGGCAGCAGCGCGGCCGGCGCGCCTTGCTGCTGCGGCGCACCGCGGTCACAATGGGCGCCGCTTTCTCCTGACAGGACCTCCCATGGAAATTCGTAATCTCGGCGCCTCCGGCCTGCGCGTGTCCGCGGTCGGGCTCGGCTGCAACAATTTCGGCCAGCGCATCGACCTCGAAGCCTCGCGCAAGGTGATCCATCGCGCGCTCGATCTCGGCATCACGCTGTTCGACACCGCCGACATCTATTCGAACATGGGCGGCTCGGAAAACGTGCTGGGCGCCGTGCTCGGCGATCGCCGCAAGGACATCGTGCTCGCGACGAAATATTCCAAGCCGATGGCCGAGGACGGCACCAAGCAGGGCGCCTCGCGCCGCTACATCATGGCTGCCGTGGAAGCGAGCCTGAAGCGGCTAAAGACCGACTACATCGATCTCTACCAGCAGCACGATTACGATCCGCTGACGCCGATCGAGGAGAGCCTGCGCGCGCTCGACGATCTCGTCCGTCAGGGCAAAGTCCGCTATATCGGCAATTCGAACTTTCCGGCCTGGCGCATCGCGGAGGCGGAGTACGTTGCTCGCGCGATGAATGTCAGCCGCTTCGTCTCCTGCCAGGACGAATATTCGCTGGTCGTACGCGACATCGAGAAGGACCTGTTGCCTGCTGCGCAAGAATACAAGCTCGGCCTGTTGCCGTTCTTCCCGCTCGCCAGCGGACTCCTGACCGGCAAGTACAAGAGGGGCGAAGCCGCCCCCGGCGACACCCGCTTCGGCCAGACGCCGCGGCTGCGCGACCGTTACGTCACGCCGCGCAACGAGGCCATCGTCGAGAAGCTGCAGGCCTTCGCGCAGGCGCGCGGCCACTCCATGCTCGAACTCGCTTTCTCCTGGCTCGCCGGCCGCCCGCAGGTCTCGAGCGTCATCGCCGGCGCGACCCGCGCCGAGCAGATCGAGCAGAACGTCAAGGCGATCGCGTGGAAGCTGAGCGCGGAAGAGATGGCGGAGATCGACAAGATCACGCAGGGCTGATCTCGACGGCGCGGCGGGCTATGTCCCGCCGCCCACCGTCTGGATGACCTCGAAGCCCTCGAACTGGGGATGACCGAGATAAGTCGGCTTGTTATCGCCGGCCCGCGCATGCGCCGCGCGGAACGCTTCCGATTTGGTCCAGGCCTCGAACGCGGCATGGTTCGCCCAGATCGTGTGCGAGGCATAAAGCGTGTGATCCTCGAGCTCGGGGCCGCGCAGCAGATGGAATTCGACGAAGCCCGGCACCTTGTCCAGATGCGTGTCGCGCGTAAGCCAGACCTGCTCGAAGGCGGGCTCGGAGCCCTTGGCGACGCGGAAGCGGTTCATGGCGATGTACATGGGTGCGATCTCCTGATGTCAGCGAAGCACCGCTCTCTCACTCCCTCGCCCCGTTCTTACGGGGAGAGGGTGGGGTGAGGGGCCGCCTCCGCGAGTTCGGTCTGAATTGTAGGCGAAGCGCGTGCCGCGCGCACGACTGTTGTGCGAGTTGGATAGACTTCCCTTCTGGCAACAGTGTGCCCTGCCCCTCACCCGGATCCCCGCAACGAGCGGGGAGAGATTAAGCAACCAATCCCTTCATGGGCCGCGCTGCGGTGCTGTCCGGGAATACCGTTTCCGCCAGTACGCGATCCGACAGCCCGAACTGGCCTTGCAGCACGCCCTTGATGACCGAGCGCAAGTCGGTCGTCGGCTTCAGATCTCGGCCCTCATGGAGATTGGCGAGCTTGAGGCCCGGCCAATCCGAGATGACGCGGCCGCCCTTCACGGCGCCGCCCGCCAGAAGTGCGATGGTGCCGGTACCGTGATCGGTCCCGTCGGTGCCGTTGATGCGCGCGGTGCGGCCAAATTCAGTGGCGACCACGACGGCGGTGTCGCGCCAGCGTTCGCCCAAACCGCTTTCGAATTCGGCGAGCGCACCGTCGAGCCCGCCGAGCAGGAAGGCGAGACGCCCGACCGGGCCGCCTTCATTGGCATGCGTGTCCCAGCCGTCGAAGGCGAGCGCGGCAATGCGCGGGCCGTCATCGGCGGCCATCAACTTTGCCGCGCCGCGCGCCACCTGGCGCATCTGCGCGACCTGGTTGCCGCGCTTGGGCTTCATGTCGTCGCCGCTTGCGACCTTGTCGAGCTGGAGGCCTTGCGACAGCGCCGAAGCCAGCGCAGGATCGCGGTGACGGTAGAGATCGACCAGCCGCATCGCGGTGTCGTCATCGGCTTGCGGCAGCGCGACCGGCGCCCAGCCGACGGTCGGCGCATTGCCGCGCAGCACCAGCGGCGTGGTCGGACCGACAGCAAGACCGCTCGACACGCGCTCACCGCGCGGCAGCGCTTCGAGCGCGCGGTTGAGCCAGCCGGACTGGACGCGGCCGGGACCGGCATAGCCGCTTTCGAGCACATCCTGGCCGTCGAAATGCGAGCGGTCGCGATACGGCGTCGCAACCGCATGGATCACCGCGGCATGCTTGTCGCGGTACATGCGCGCAAACTCCGGCATCGCCGGATGCAGGGCGAAGAAGGAATCCAGCATGAGGGCGGGATGGGCGCCGTCAGCGGCGAGCGCGATCGAGCCGTGCAGGCCGGCATAGTCGGGGTCGCCGACCGGCGCGACGGTCGAAAGGCCGTCGAGCGCGCCGCGCAGGATCACCACGACCAGCCTGGGATCGCGCCCGTCGGCCGCGCGCGCGAATTTCGGCAGGTACGCCCAGGCCGCGAAGGACGCGCCGCCGAGCAGGAGGCCGCGGCGCGAGGTGAGGAGGCGGTTCTCGACGCAGTCGATCATTGTCATCTCCGCTGCATTTCCGGCGACATCAGCAACAGCGCCAGCGCCTGCTGCCGCGATTCCGCGCGCTCGATGGTTTTGCGCGTGTCGATCGAGGCCGCATCCGCGGCGGCGAACTCCAGCAGGTCGAGCGGATCGATGTTGTTGCCGAGCCGCGCGCCCAGTTGCGCCGCGATGTCGAGCCGTAGCTTGAGGCCCTCTGGCGCGGCCCAGGCCGCGTTGGTGTCCGGGAAGCCATTCGGCCCCGCCGGTGTCCACAAGGGCTGGCCGAGCAGATTGAGGCCGTTGAGATAGGGGCCGGGATCCTCGGGCACGCGCGCGAGCAGCCGGCCGCTCGCGACCAGGAAGTCATATGGCGAGCGCATCTTGGTCAGCGGCGCCCTCCAAGCCTCGTCGGAATCGACCAGCGCCGTCGCCATCGCCTTGAGATCGCCGTCGGACTTGACGAAGACGTCGCGCAAGCGCGCCACGAGCGCCGGCGGCGGATCGTCGGCGACGAAGTGCCGGACGAACTTGGTGGCAATGAAATTTGCGGTGGAGGGATGGCGTGCGATGTCGGCGAGCGCGGCCTCGCCCTGTGCCAGCTCCGTCGCCTCGTAGGTCTTGCCGAGCAGCATTTGCGTCCCCGGCTGGTGCGCATTGGCGTTGAACGCGAAGGCGCCGGGCGCCCCTAACTGGCCCTGCCGTCCCGCAAAGGTCCAGCCGGTGATGATGCGCGCGAGCGAGGTGACGTCCTCCTGCGTGTAGCCGCCGCCGACGCCGAGCGTATGCAGCTCCATGATCTCGCGCGCGAGATTCTCGTTCAGCCCGCGCTTGCGGTTCTGCCCTGCACGAGAATCAGGTCCGAGCGATTGCTGGTTGTCGAGGAAGAACAGCATCGCCGGATGCTGCTCGACGGCCTTCAGCATGTCGGCGAAACGTCCGAGCACGTGCGGCCGGATCGCCTCGCGCTCGAATGCGCCGGCCCACATCCGCGCCAGCTCGCCCTTGCTCGCGGAGATGCAGAAATGGTTAGACCAGAACACGACGAGACGCTCGGTGAAGCCGCACTCCACCAGCGTCGCGCGCTGCAGCCGTGCCAGCGCCTCGGCGCGAAAGGTCTTCTGGATCACGTTAAGCGGCTGCGGGGCCGGCTTTGCGGCGGGCGGCGCCGCCGTATTCGGCTGCATGGTCTCGGGCTTCGCCGTGACGTCGGCGGACTTCGCCTCGGCCATCTGGCCGGCCATCTCGGCCGCCAAGGTGTTCAGCGAGAGATTGCGGCGCAAGCCCGGCTTCTGATCGGCCGGCGCTTGCTGCGGCGCTTCGGCGGGCGCGGCGGCTTTGGCCGTTTCTTTGGCGGCTTCGCGCGCCTGCTTGACCTGATCCTGATAGGCAAACACGGCCTGGCCGAGCTGCGGCGTCGATTGCAGGCCGGGCGCCTCCAGCAGCACGCCATTCGGACGCGCCAGTTCCGCCTTCACGAAGCCACGCGGGTCGCTGGCGGCGTTGATGAGATCGCCGGACGCCCCGCCGCGAGCGCCGAAGCCGAAACGGTTGACCGCAACCAGGGCGGCTTGCGAGATCGCGGGCCATCGATTTGTCCTTCGCGCGCTGCCAACCGCTTTGCGAGTCCATGCGCAGCGCTTAATATACCGCAGCGGGAGATGAACCCGACATGAAAATGACGGCGAAGATTTTGCGGCAATCATGACAAATCCGAAAGAATCCGCGGCGCCTGAACCACGCCGCCTCACCTGTTCCCGCTGCGGCACCGCGTTCGGCTGCGACCTCTCGGGCAAGTGCTGGTGCGCGGAGGAGACGGCGCGACTGCCGATGCCGGTCAAGGGCGAGGACTGCCTGTGCCGGGACTGCTTACGCAAGGCGGCAGCGGAGGCGGCACGGAACCCGGATGGAGCGCCAGCGTAATCCGGGACTCAATCCGCAAGCGCCGGCCCCGGATTTCGCTGGCGCTCCATCCGGGCTACGAAGCTTGGACTGGATGCCCCGGCGACTTCCGCGCCATACCGTCGAACGCATCGAGCAGCTTCTCGCGCCACGCGTAAACCGGATCATCCGCTTCCAGCAGCTTGAACGGGCTGGTGACGCGCGCCCACTGAAAACCGCCGAACACGATGTAGTCGGCATAGTTCGGCGCGCTGCCGCCGATGAAGGGCTGCTTCTTCAGGGTCTGCCGCATCACCTCGAGCGACTTGCGGAACGTAACGACCCCCGCATCGCGGCTCGCCATCACCTCTTCGAGAGTCTTTCCGCCGAAGCGCGCCTCGCGCGATTGGCGGAAATAGGCGGCATCGACTTCAGCGAGGTTGTTCGGGATGTCGGCGACGATCAGCGGAAAGATGCCGCCGACGATGGCGATGTCGCCCCAGGCGTTGATCATGCGCGCCATGGCGCGGCCGCCCTCGCCGCCGAACAGCGACGGCTGGTTTGGAAAATTGTCTTCGAGATAATTCGCGATCGCCCAGGAATCGACGACGGGCTTGTCGTGATGCAGCAGCACCGGAACCTTCTCCGAGCCGTGCGGCGCGATCACGCTTTTCTCGGTGAAGCGCCAGGGCAGCGATTCCGCCGCCAACCCCTTGTGCGCGAGCGCCATCCGCGTGCGCCAGCAAAACGGGCTGAACGGGCGCGAGGCGTCGGTGCCGACGAGTTCAAAGAGCTTGAGGGACATGCAGAGGCAACTCCAAGTGTTCCGTCATTGCGAGCGCAGCGAAGCAATCCATACTGCCGCCGCGGGCGCATTCTGGATTGCTTCGCTTGCGCTCGCAATGACGATGTGGAGGCAGATGCGCGGCAAACTCCACTGTCATGCCCCGCGCAGGCGGGGCATCCAGTACGCCGCCGCGGTCGTGAGATACATGACTGCTGGTGTTTACTGGATCATCCGCCTTCGCGGATGATGACAGCGAGGGCGTGGGAAGAGCGAAGGCGTCAGCGCCCGTTCGCGCACAGTAACCGCTCGCCACCTTCCGTCACCGCGATGACCAGCCCGATGCCGGGCCGGGTCTCGCGGGCGACGTAGCCGCGGTCGGCGGCGTCCTCCCAGATGGTGAGGCGGGGGCACGAGGTCTTCCAGGTTGCGATCACCTCGGCATAGGCGCGCGGCTCGCGGGCGACCCATTCGACGAAGTCCAGCACCAGCGGATCTGCAGTCTCGCTCATTGCAAACCTCCCTTGTCGAAAGCGGCCAGCACCGGCGCTCGGAGCAGCAGCCAGCCGCCATAGGCGATGTAATAGCAGGCGATGGTGGTGATCAGCTTGTTCGACCAGGCGATGAATTGCCGGTCGGTCATGGCTTCGAGGATGCGCCGCGCCAGCGTGGTGCCGAGCATCGAGGCGAGAATCGCGACGCCGGCGAGCACGGGATCGAGGCTCGCCGCCTGGTCGATCACGCCGCCGAAATAGATCAGCTTGGTGAAGTGGCTGACGAGCTGGCACATCGCCTTCGTCGCCACCTTCTCGCGCCGGCCGAAATCCCCTCCGAGGAAGAAGGTGTCGAGCAGCGGCCCCGACACGCCGGTCATCAGCATCAGGCCCATGCAGATCGTGCCGTAGACCGTGCCCTGCCAGAGACGGTCGGGATCCGGCTTGACGGTCGAAGGCAGCAGCCGCGCCATGAACGGGGTGACGCCGAGCAGCAGCAGCGCCATCGGCTTGTCAGGCACGTAGCGGGTCAGCGACCAGGCCGCGAGCGCGACCGCCGCGCCGACCATGTAGTTCGCGACAGGCCGCCAGCGGATATGCGCGCGCCAGAGAAAGGCGCGCCAGCCGTTCGAGGCCATCTGCGTGATCGCGTGCAGCACCATCGCGGTCGGCAGCGGCATCAGGGCCAGCAGCACGCCGATCAGGATCAGCCCGCCGGCCATGCCGAACAACCCCGAAAGAAACGCGGTGCCGACCATCAGCAATCCAAGGGCAGCGATCATGATAGGCGTCACTGAGGAATCTCCCCTGGTGGATGGGTTAGGTTAGGGACGTAGCGCTGTTTCGCTCCCTCGCCCCGCTTGCGGGGAGAGGGTGGGGTGAGGGGAGTCTCAGCAAGGGAGGGGGCAGTTGGACTCGCGGAGGAGTCCCCCTCACCCGGAATTTGCTGTCGCAAATTCCGGCCTCTCCCCGCACGCGGGGAGAGGCGAAGAACGCGGCAGCTGCCCTTGAAACACAACCTTGGAATTACTTTCATTCTTGTGCCTCCCTTGCTCCTTCTTCGCAAACTGAGTTATCTTGCCCTGGCATCAGCTTTCCTGAGGGTGGGGCATTTGCGGCGGCTGCTGTTTCTCAACGGCATCAAGGCATTCGAGGCGGCGGCGCGGACTGGCAGCTTTGCCGCGGCCGGTCTCGAGCTCAGCGTGTCGGCAGCCGCCGTCAGCCGCATGGTGCATCTGCTCGAGGACCGGCTCGGCGTCGCGCTGTTCGAGCGCAAGGCCAACAAGCTGGTGCTGACGCAGGCCGGGCGCTCTTATCAGAGCGGGCTGACGCCGATCTTCGATGCGCTGGCGAGCCTCACCGCGCAGGTGACGGCGCCGTCCAGCGTCCGCGTGCTCACCATCGGCGTCGGACATACGTTTGCGATGCGCTGGCTGATCCCGCGGCTGTCGGAGTTTCGCAGCGAGGAGCCCGACATCGAGGTGCGCTTCACCACCGGCGGCGCGTCGGTGCCGTTCGGCGAGGACTGGAGTTGCGGCATCAAGCTCGGCACCGGCGACTGGCCGGGGCTGGTGGCCGAGCCGCTGTTCGCCGGCGATCTCACACCGGTCTGCGTGCCCCGGCTGGCCACATCGCTGAAGCGGCCGGCCGATCTGAAGGGCCCAAGCCTGATCCGCGTCGAACATTCGCCCGAAGACTGGCCGATCTGGCTGAAGGCCGCGAACCTCCCCGTATCAATCCGCGCGGGCCGGAGTTCCAGTTCTACGGCCAGGCGCTGCAGGCCGCCGCCGACGGGCTCGGCATCGCCATGGGCATCCGGCCCTATATCGACGACGATCTTGCCGCCGGACGGCTGGTCGCGCCATTCGACCTCTCGGTGCCCAAGGGCATGCGCTGGTACCTGGTCTATCGCAGCTTTCAGACCGAGCAGCGCGACTTTGCCGCGTTCCGCCGCTGGATCATGCGCGCGGCGTCGGGGCCCGCGGCCCGCCCCGTCAGGCGGATCGGCCGTGCTGCAACACGGAACTGACAATACCGGACAAAAAAGCCCGCCGCTTGTGAACGGCTTCACATACTGAAGCTGGCAAATGTGGTCCCCTAACCCTCCGACAAGACACTCTTGGGGACTACAATGACGACCCTTTACGACGGCTTTGACATCGAGATCCTTCGAAGCTGGCAAGGGGCTGTGGCACGCCCGTATCCGGCGCGCCGATTTCAGCCCGGTTGCCATCGACGGCGTGCTGTTTCCGGCCATGGAGGTCGGTTTCGCCTGGCCCGATCCCGACGCGGCGATCGCCGACGCCAAGCACCACATCGATCGCTTCCGCCGCCGCGCGGACGACAGCGACGAATAAGCGAGCGCGACTGCAGCCAGGCTCAGGGACAGGCGTAGCTCAACAGGGGGAACCGGTCATGTCAGTCATCGAATGCGGAGACACCCCGCGGCCAAAGATTTACGCCCGCAATGTGCTGTCGAATTGTCCGGAATGCGACGGCGACCTCACGGTGCTGCGCGTGATCCCCGGCCGCGCCGGCTGCGAGTACTGGGCCATGCGCTGCACCGATTGCGGGGGTCTCCATCTCGACATCCTCGAGCCGCGTCTGGTGGCCGAGGACGACGGAGGACCGCTGCCGGCGGCGTGACCGAAACGACTGCTGCCAACCTGCTGTCAGCAGCCTGCACCCGGATGGGCATTCGCCCTTTTCTGAGGAGCGGACTCGCCCCATATTCGCCTCATGGCGAAGAAACCTGCTCCCCCAAAATCCCCTAAATCCAAGACGCCAAACTCCAAGGCACATCGGCCTGACGTGCAGCCGATCGGGCCGGCGCTGGCCGAACTGCTGAATCCCGCCATCAATCGCGGCGATGCCGGGCTTGGCTCGGGCACCGGCCTGCAGCCGCCGCCGGACAATTCGCGCGATCGCCGCTCCGGGGGTGAGGCCGCCGCGCACCGCGCGCGCGCCTCGACGCCGAAGGCGTTTCCGCAGGATGCGGCCAAGAATCTGGCGAAGCCGATGCCGCTGCGCCCCAATCCGCAACCGCCCGGCGCCCGCGAAGGCAGCGGTTTTGACGAGGCGCCGCAGGCCAATTACGGCACGGCGGCCACGATCCCGACGCTCGATCCGGAACTGGCGCGGCAGCTCGGTTTTCCCACCGAGGAGGACGACGCCGAGGCGCTCGCCCGGCCGCCGCGCAACAAGATGGAGGCGCTCGGCGTCAAGGCGACTGCCGATGCGCTGGAATCGCTGATCCGCGAGGGCCGCCCCGAGTTCCGCAAGAACGACGGCTCGCTGAAAGTGTGGACGCCACACCGGCCGCCGCGGCCTGAGAAGTCTGAAGGCGGCGTGCGCTTCGAGATCAAGTCGTCCTACGAGCCGCGCGGCGACCAGCCGACCGCGATCGCCGAACTGGTCGAAGGCATCCAGCGCAACGAGCGCTCCCAGGTGCTGCTCGGCGTCACCGGCTCGGGCAAGACCTACACCATGGCCAAGGTGATCGAGGCGACGCAGCGCCCCGCCATCATCCTCGCCCCGAACAAGACGCTGGCCGCCCAGCTCTACGGCGAGTTCAAGAGCTTCTTCCCGGACAACGCGGTCGAGTATTTCGTCTCGTACTACGACTACTACCAGCCGGAAGCCTACGTTCCGCGCACCGACACCTATATCGAGAAAGACTCCTCGATCAACGAGCAGATCGACCGCATGCGCCACTCCGCGACGCGCGCGCTGCTCGAACGCGACGACGTCATCATCGTCGCCTCGGTGTCCTGCATCTACGGTATCGGCTCGGTTGAGACCTACACCGCGATGACGTTCGCCTTGAAGAAAGGCGAGCGCATCGACCAGCGCCAGCTCATCGCGGACCTCGTCGCACTCCAGTACAAGCGCACCCAGCACGATTTCACCCGCGGCACGTTTCGCGTGCGCGGCGACGTCATCGACATTTTCCCGGCGCACTATGAGGACCGGGCCTGGCGCGTGAACCTGTTCGGCGACACCATCGAGACCATCGAGGAGTTCGATCCGCTCACCGGCCACAAGCAGGACGAGCTCGAATTCATCAAGATGTACGCCAACTCGCACTATGTGACGCCGCGTCCGACGCTGGTGCAGGCCATCAAGTCGATCAAATACGAGCTGAAGATGCGGCTCGACCAGCTCAACAACCAGGGCCGCCTGCTGGAAGCGCAGCGGCTGGAGCAGCGCACCACCTTCGACATCGAGATGATGGAGGCGACGGGGAGCTGCGCCGGCATCGAGAACTATTCGCGCTATCTCACCGGTCGCCTACCCGGCGAGCCGCCGCCGACGCTGTTCGAATACGTGCCCGACAACGCGCTGGTTTTCGCCGACGAGAGCCACGTCACCGTGCCGCAGATCGGCGCGATGTTCAAAGGCGACTTCCGCCGCAAGGCGACGCTGGCCGAATACGGCTTCCGCCTGCCGTCCTGCATGGACAACCGCCCGCTGCGCTTCGAGGAATGGGACATGATGCGGCCGCAGACGGTCGCGGTGTCGGCGACGCCGAGCAGCTGGGAGCTGAACGAGAGCGGCGGCGTGTTCGTCGAGCAGGTCATTCGCCCCACCGGACTGATCGATCCCCCGGTGAACATTCGCCCCGCCCGCACCCAGGTCGACGATCTCGTCGGCGAGGTCCGCGCCACCGCGCAGGCCGGCTATCGCTCGCTGATCACGGTGCTGACCAAGCGGATGGCGGAGGACCTGACCGAATATCTGCACGAGCAGGGCATTCGCGTCCGCTACATGCACAGCGACATCGACACCATCGAGCGTATCGAGATCATCCGCGATTTGCGTCTCGGCGCGTTCGACGCGCTGGTCGGCATCAACCTCTTGCGCGAAGGCCTCGACATTCCCGAATGCGCGCTGGTCGCGATCCTGGACGCCGACAAGGAAGGTTTTCTGCGCAGCGAGACCTCGCTGATCCAGACCATCGGCCGCGCCGCGCGCAACGTCGACGGCAAGGTGATCCTCTATGCCGACCAGATGACCGGATCGATGCAGCGCGCCATCGCCGAAACCGACCGCCGCCGCGAGAAGCAGGTCGAGTACAACACCGCGCACGGCATCACGCCGGAGAGCATCAAGAAGTCGATCGGCGACATCATGAACAGCGTCTACGAGCGCGACCACGTGCTGGTCGAGATCGGCGGCCACGACATGACCGACGACGTCATCTCGATCGGCCACAATTTCGAAGCCGTGCTCGCCGACCTCGAAACCCGCATGCGCGAGGCCGCCGCCGATCTGAACTTCGAGGAAGCCGCGCGCCTGCGCGACGAAGTCAAGCGCCTGCGCGCCACCGAGCTCGCGGTGGTCGACGATCCCACCGCCAAGCAGCGCACCGTGCAGGGCAAGGCCGGCGCCTATGCCGGCACGAAGAAGTACGGCGATTCCGCCAATCTGCCGGTCAGCGCCATGAAGAAAAAGACCGTGAGCTCCGCGCTGAAGGCGAGCGGCGGCGGCAGCGGCTCGAAGGTGCACAAGCCGCATCTCGACGAGATGCACGGCCCGGAATCGCTGCCCTACCGCGAAAACCGCGCGCTGCCGTCGAAGCCCTTCGGCGGCGAGAGCCGGATCATCCAGCCGACGGATTCGCGGCAGTCGGGGCCGGAGTTCGGGCCGGCGCCGAAGTCGACGGGTGGGATGCCCGGGCGACGGGGTGGGTGGAAGAAGAGGTAACATACAACCCTTGGATTCGGACGGCATTAGCTTCAACCCAACGCGCTTGACGGCAGGGCCCGGCACACTACAATCTTTAACTGTATTTTAGCCCTTCTCGCGCGCCTCGTTTTATTCCATGGGGGTCCAAGTGCGCAGATCGAGAATTCGACCACTGTTGATACATTAGATGTTTTCACGATTCTTCGAAAACGTCCAAGCGCGCATCCTTCGTCTGTTCTGCTTTATAGCAGGAATAGATCACGAGGCTGTGGTGGACTGCCCCCGCACCGACCGTATTTGGGCTGGGCATTTAGGTTTTTCACTTTCGCTGTCCTTCACTGTGATTTTCGGGATCACATATTACTCTTCAGGCTACGTCGTCGTAGAGCCAGCAAATCGAGTAATCGTCTCCGCTGTCGTCGCTCTTACGATTTTTATGTTTGATCGAGCATTCTTTCAGTCAGATTGGTTTCTTCAAACCTCCGCAGAGAATTATCAGAAGGCCGCATGGCACATCTTCCGCATCGCAGTTCGCCTTACAATCTCTATTGGAATCGCTTTCGTACTCTCAACATTCCTGGAGCTCGCGATATTTTCGGATAGCATCACGGAGAAGATTACAATTGATCACCTCTCGATCAACAAGCCTACCTACGACCGGATAAACAAAGAGAAGCGCGATCTTGATAACGAGATTGAGTTACAGCGGAAGAACCTGACTAACCTTGAGGCTCTCTACCAACGGGAACTTACAGACGACGCCCCATTGGATGTCGCAGCACAGGTGCAATTCGACGACTACGAACAACAGAAGAAGAATTTGGAGAAAGTTGAACAAGGCCTTCGCGCCCAAGCCCAAATACTTCGCGACAAAATCCTCGAATATCAGGAAGAAATGAACGCGGAAGAATTGGGGCGCGCTATAAAACCAAACAGCAGCGGAAAGGTGGGGATGGGCCCTCAATTCCAATTCGCAAAAAGCAAAAGGAACTCTACGAGGCTCGACTTTCTGACATTCAAGGCCAGATACTCGCAATACCTGCTAAGAGGGAAGAGTTCGCGAAGGCGCAGAAGGCCCTCTCGCAAGAGGCGCTTGTACGTCGCAACGATGATAGGAGTTCTTCTCAAGACAAACGAAACGAGTTGCGACGCCGAATTGACGGCGCACGCGCTGAATTGTCAGCACTAGAGATCGCACGAACACGAAAGCTCGATGAATTTCAACGAGCAGCCTTCGCGAGCCCTGAATTTCAACAAAAGAAGAACGATCCGCTATCGCGAATGACGGCATTTGCCGAGCTTAAGAGGGATCCAAAGCACGGAACTACAGTTTCGCTGTTTGCTGTAATGACCCTATTATTTGTTGTCTTTCTGGAAGTCGTTCCGGTTCTGGCAAAAGCATTTTTCTCTCCGCTGACTGCGTATGGCCAAGTCATAAGAGCGCAGGTGGAATTAAGGAAGACCAAGGAATCCCATCAAGTCGAGATGCAAGACAAGGCCGCTAGAAAGATCGAAGCCGAGCAAGATCTTGAGATAGCGATTCGCGAAACGGCAGCGACTGGATTGAAGGATTCATCTGACGCTGCTGCAGCTTAGTAGAGTAGGTCGGCATCATTCCGAGGGAGGATTGTCCATGAGTGACGGCAACAGGACTACCGGAAAGGTCGAGGTAATGAGCCCGAAGGACCTCGTGCCCAAGGGCGAAAGCTCAATGGCAACTCATCCTTTTGCCCCGGATTCCTTTAACCTGGCCAGCACGATGAAAGAGCGGCTAGGAGTACTGGGAAGACTTCAAATCAGTGCTGCCGAACGGAGGATCGCGCGCGAAGAGATAAAGCAGGTCCTAAAGAACGAGTTGCGCGCCCAAACAGAACTAATGTTGCATCGAGCCCGACTCGATTTGGACTTCTATAAGAAGGTTGATCAAGCTGCACACTCCGTTCGAGTCACAAAGGTCGAACAGTTTCTCGTGACGGAAGAAGCAAAGATGCAGCACGTCTTGAACGACCTAATTGATAAATTCGAAGACGGCTTCACTGATCAGTACATGGCCACGAAAGATAAGCTGCGCAAAGATTTAGGAGCCGGCAGAATTGATCAAAGCATCCATGACATGCGCTCAGCACGGGCCTATGAACGCTATGAGTCGGCAATGAACAAATCGCTCAACGATATGAACATGATTATCGATAATCACAAGACCAACCTAGCGAACACCCTAAAGGCGTTTACGAATTAGTCGTCGCCCGCAAATCGCTTCTTGAGAATGGAGATAATATTTTGAACATCTCTCTCAGCATGCAAGAGGTCAATTCTACCGCTGGCCAAATTTCGCACTGAGAAGATCAAGCCTACCATTGCCTTGTCTAAGGAGCTAAGTCCCTTCAACTCACCGGCAGTCAGGCCCCGCACCACATTAGGCACGCTTGAGCACGTTGCCTCGTTTCGCGATGACACAGGAAACGAGATGATGTTGTCACGCTTTCTAGGCTGAAGCATCGCTTCTAAGTATTGAAGATTGGTAAATGGACAGTTAACGATCACCTCCTTGATATCGCTGACGAGCGCGCTCGTTATTCTTTGCGGAACACCAGCGTATCGTACCCAGCTAACTCAAGTGTTCCATAGGTGCCCTGAGCATCTTTCTTGAGTTTGAAATGAAAGATGATTTTCTTTTCCAGGACATCTATCCGCACAATCTCGTTGCTCAATTCCTTCCATTCCAATCTGAGTAGACCCGTTCCTGATAACGAAGCTGTCCCATCGGGATAGAAATATAGCGATATTGCCGGAGATTTTTCGGCATTCCATCTGCCCATTATGGTCGGCACGTGCTGACCGCACGACGCCAGCACGAAAAGAAATAAAGCCGGTAGCGCTTTCAAGTGACGTCCACCGAATGATTTTTCGGGCAAAGCTTGGCTCATGTGAATGTTCAAAATAGATCGGGTACTACTAGGTGCAGCCTTCCTATTGAGCTGTTCTGTTCGCGCCGCCATTGCGGACTGCTACTGCGAGGGTTGCGGCTGCAAGGGTGGCCCGGGCTGGCGGGACCTCAACGGGCAATGCGTTTCCCACAATCAGCTAGACAAAATATGCGGAATCCCAGCTTCGAATAAGTGCACATTTGAAGGTGCAACACAAGTATGCTCAACTAAAGCGAGAAGGGGCAGACCGCGGACTTCGTAATTGCTTTCGTCCTCACCCCACGCTCGCCGTCACTACCGCCATCACCGACAGCAGCAGCACGATGGTCACGAGCTGGAGCGAGGCGACCGGCTGGGTGCGCCATGCCGTGATCTTGTCGGCGAGAGACAGGTGCGCCTCGAAGAATTTCGGTTCGTAGACGGTCTTGAACAGGTGCGGGAAGCTCGGACCGAGGGTCACGGCCAGCATCGCGTGGGCGAGCGAGGCGACGGCGACGAAGATGGCGACGCCGGGGTCGCCGACCAGGTCGTGGTTGCCGCAGAGCTTGAGCAGGAAGGCGGCGGCGGCGAAGGTCGGGAAGCTCTGCAGCGTCGCGGTCAGCGCGAGGCCTTCGATCGCGTTATGAAGTCGGGACTTTCTTCCGGCGGCGATGGAAGCCATGGCACGTCTCCCTGATGACATGCCGATGACGGTAGCGGTGCCGGGAGCGGCGCGATGTGAGCTGGGTCACGCGGTGCTTCGCCTCTTCCCGCTTGCGGGGAGAGGCCGGAATACGCGCGCAGCACGGATTCCGCGTGAGGGGGACTCTCCGCGAGTCCGACTGTCACCGTCCCCGGGGAGACTCCCCTCACCCCAACCCTCTCAGCGCGAGCGAAGCTCGTCGCGGCCCCGCATCCGCCTTCGCCAAGGCTTCGGCGGACAAGAGCGCGGCGAGGGAGTGCACCGTCGGCGGGGCGACAGCTTGATCCTACAGCTTGCCCTGGCCGTTCGCCTGGCTCTGCTGTTGCCGCTGCCGGTCCTGCTGCTCCTGTTCCTTGGCGTGGTGGCGGCCGTAGAGGCAGCCGGCGGCGGCGCCGAGGACGCCATGATGGCCGGCATAGTGGCCGGCGACGCCGCCGACGATGGCGCCCTTGATGCAGCCCTTGGCATTGGCGGCGGAGGTCGCGCCCAGCATGAGAACCGCGGCAGCGACGGCGAGAAGCGGGGATTTCATGGATCGGTGTCTCCGGTTGAATAATCGGCATCTCAACGAGCGCAAGCGGGTTCCGGTTCCAGCGCTCGCCGCATGGCGCATCGCGCCGGACGCTGTGCGCGCAGCGTCATCGCGTCCCTGCAAATTCCAGCAGGCGGATGCACGCGCAACCCGCCCTTGCAGCACGTGAACCACGGTCCATCGACACATGACCAATCGCGGCAGGGCTCTGTCTTTTTGCGGATTGCTGGACCCGCAAGCTGCACGATAGCGTTGTAGTCCACGGCCAATGAGGCGGGAGCGGCATGACGGTTGAATCGCTGAACAGGCAACGCGTTCTGCACCTGCTCGACAGCTTTGCGCGCGGCGATATCGAGGCCGCGCTGTCGTGCTGCACCGACGACGTGGACTTCCTCACCCACGCGCCGATCGACGTGCTGCCGCACATGGTGCCGCGCCATGGCAAGGCCGAATTGCGTGCGCTCTGGCAGACGATCTGGTCGCGCTATTCGGACATCCGCTACAAGGCGCCGCATATCCTCGCCGACGGCGACGAGGTCGCGACCTACATGCACACCTATTTCAGGAAGCGCAGCAACGACCGCATCGTGCAGTTCGACATGGCCGTGTTCTACAGCTTCCGCGGCGGGCTGGTGGCGCAGATCCGCGAAATCATCGATTCCTACGACCTCGTGCAGCAGGTGCTGGAGCGCGAAATCGGGCCGCTGATCCTGGGGGCGCCGGTCGACGGCAGCTAGCGCGCCGGAACGTCGCAGCGTGACCAGTTCCCGGTGGGGCCCGGTAAAATACGGGGTTCTATTGTAAATCTCACAAACAGCGCTCAATTGTGCATTGCAATATCGTGATTTGCATTTCCGCAAATCGAGCCTATTTGTTTGTATACGAACGGATTGGAGCAACCCCGCGGCGCGTACTGTGCATGGGGTTGTTTTTCGTTTTTACGAGCCAGTTTCAGGACGCCCCAAGATGACAGAGCACAGCCTCTGGCGTTTCTCGCGCGCGTTGCACCGCGCGATCAACGACCGGCATTTCGAGGATATCGAGGCCCTGATCGACGAGGACGTCGAATGGGCGATCTATGGCCCGATCGACATGTTTCCGTTCCTCGGCGCGCGCCAGGGCAAGGACGCCGTGCTCGACGTCATCCACCAGCTCGCCGACAATTTCCGTGTCCGCCGCTTCGACCGCGAGAGCATCATGCTCGGCGTCGATTCCGCCGCCTCAATGCTGCGGTATTCGCTGACCGCGCTGGATTCCGACAAGCCGATCAGCTTGCGCGTGGCGCAGTTCGCCCAGTTCAGGGCCGGCAAGCTCGTCAGCATGCGCGTGCTGGTCGACAGCTTCGACCTCGTTGAACAGGCACTCGGCCGCGCCATTCATCTGCCAAAGATGACCAGCGTCGGCTGAGGGGGACGCCAACGGGCCCCGCAGTTCGGGACCGGTGATGATGCGCCCGCGACGTCCTGGCCTCCAGCCCCGCCGGATGCCGTCGTGGAGACGCTCGTCACCGGGCGCGCGCCTTCGCGCGGCCCGTTGGTTCGTCATTTTTTGGGGTGGCTGCGGCACCGCGTACTTGTGCAGAGCAGCACCACGCCACAATTTTGCAACGATGGTTCCCCATCCTGGGTGCGGACCGGGCTTGCGGGCAGGACGATGGAATTCACGACAGGTTTTGGCTGGACCAGGCTGCCGGTGCTGGCGGCTGTGTTCATCTTGGGCTCGGTGCTGACGGTCTCGGCGCAGATCATCCCGCCCTTCTCCCCGCAGCGGCCGCGCCTGACGACGAGGCCGAGACCGCGGAGACCGCCGAGGCGACCCCTGACGTCAACGACCCCGACGTGCTGAAAGGCATCGACGTCGACAAGCTCGACTGGAGCCAGCTCGCGGTCGATGCCGGCACCGCCAACGAAATCGCCGCCGCCAGGAAGCGCGCCCAGGCCGCCGCCAAGGACGGCATGAACTGGTCGTCGAACGCCAATGCCAACGGCTCGTCGGCGGTGACGGTGAAGCAGTCGGTCTCCTCGTTCTGGGACGCCCGCATCGGTGCCGACATGACGGTGACGAGCGAGCCGCGAACGATGTCCGAGTTGCTGGCACAGAAGGCCACCAATGGCGGCAACCTGCCGCAATCCTCCGGCAGCGCCTGGGCGGCGGCGACCGCGCCGGGGGCGGGCGTAATCTGGGACAAGACCGCGGTGGAAGCCCGCGTCGATCCCGGCGCCGAGCAGAGCAAGATCGGGGCATCGCTGACCAAATCGGTGCCGCTGTCGGGCGACACGGCGCTGACGCTGCAGAACGGCTACAGCGTCAACCAGCAAGGCACGACGGCCTTGCCCGGCATCGGCGGGCACATCACGCGCAATTACGAGACCGACCAATCCGCCAAGGTCACCATCACCGACACCGGTACCAGCATCACCGCCGGCCAAATGCTGTCGACCACCGACGACAAATGGCTGCGCAAGGTCGGCGCCGAGCAGAAGCTGTTCGACAACGTCACCGTCTCCGGCTCCGTCGGCGAGACCTCGCAGGGCGCGATCAGCAAGAGCCTGTCGGCGGGATTCAAGAAGAGCTGGTAGCTCAACGCGCCACGCGCCTGGCGTTCACGCTCTGCTAACCATACGCCACGGCAAAGCCCCCGAATGGACCGCCCTTGCCGCACCTCGGCCAAGTTGCGGCCAAAATCCGGCGCCCTGATGCTACGGCCTTACAGACGTCGTCGTGCGGGGGACACTCGCGCTGCGCTCAACGCGAACAGGGGAACAACGATGAACGCCATGCGTCCGGAAAAGACCGAGACCACCGAGACCGAGACGGTCGACACCAACCTCGCCGCCGTCACCGAGGTCGAAGCCGGCATCCGCGACTTCGTCCGCAACGACATTGCCTATCTGCGCCGGCCGGCGGCGACCGCCACCACCGACGCGCCGCCGCTCGATCCGAGCGCGGAGGCCACCGTCACCAACGTCAACTCGCTGATCCAGCGCGTCGCCGGCACCTCGCTCGCCGAGATCGAGAACCTGATCTCCGAGCTCGAGAGCCTGCGCGATTTGCTCCACGCCGAAGGCCAGCGCGTCCAGCGCGAGATCTCCGGCTACGCCCAGCTCAGCCAGGCCGCGATGAAGTCGACCCGCATGATCGCCGACAACGTCGCGCAGTGGAAGCGCGCCGCCGACGGCCTGCGCAACAGCTGATCGCTTAAGCGTCACGCATCACCAGCCGCCGCGTTCCGACAGGGGCGCGGCGGTTTTGATTCGTGGTGTGTCCGCACGCTGCCTCCCCAATCAAAGGTGTCATCGCACGCGAAGGCGGGCGATCCAGTATTCCAGAGACGGAAGTGATTGAGCCGAGAGGCCGCAGCGTACTGGATGCCCCGCCTTCGCGGAGCATGACAATAGTGGGTGCGGTTTGAACCGTACGTTCCTCACCACCGACTAACGCCAAGCGTCCGCGCCACCGACGGCCGGGCCTGGGGACATTTCAGATGGAAAGCATACGGCCCGACACCACGGACCCGATACCGATGCGGCCGGCGCCGAACCAGTTCGGCACGATCATGCTGCGCTTTGTCGGACTGCTGGCGGTTGCGATCGCGATATTGGCGTTCGTCTATAGCCGCTGAACGGAGGCCGGCTCGCGGCCCCGCGCGGACGCCGCTTCGCGGCGCCGCGCGGACGCCGCCTCGCGGCGCCGCGGAGTTAACGAACTCTTAACGGGCAGCTTCCACGGTCGAGGCTTCCAACGTGTAGCCGCCATCGGCATAGCCCTTCACCACCATGCCGGCGATCAACATCACGGCCAGCGTGGCGGTAGCAAAGATAAATCCGACCAGCTTGAGTGCGCCGCGATCTGCCATGGTCCTCGTTCCCCTGTACTCTGCCCAGTTCGTTCAAATAGACAGCGACAGGTTCATAATTGGTTAGCAACTCGATGGTTCCGCCAAGTGCTTGCGGGTCACCATGTTGCGCAGGCTTATGCCAGCCGCCCCGAATCGCGTCCATAGCGCGCGGGCAACACTCGCGCGCTCTTTTCAGTCGTTCATCCTGGAACGAATCTAACAGTCCTTCGCGCGCATCGGCACGAAGGCGCTGGCGGTGATGGAATAGACCTCCTCGCCGCGCTGGTTGGTGCCGGTGGTGCGGGCCGTCAAAATGCCCCAGCCGGGACGTGAGGCGGAGCTGCGCTTGTCGACGACGACGTTGACATAGCTGATCGTGTCGCCGGCGAGCACCGGCCTGATCCAGCGCAAATCGCGAAAGCCCGGCGACGGACCCCACACCGCGACCTCCTCGCCGCGTTCCGCGGCCTCACGCGCCAGACGCTGGCCGTCCGCGACGAGCAGGCTCATGCAGGCCGAGCCGACATGCCAGCCCGAAGCAGCTAACCCGCCGAACAGCGAGTTCTTGCCTTCCTCCTCGTCGAGGTGAAAGCGCTGCGGATCGAACTTTGCGGCGAAGGTCTTGATGGAGTCCGCGGTGAAAAGGTAGGCGCCGATCTCGCGGCGATGGCCGATCTCGATGTCGTCGAAGAACCGCATCAGACCGCCCCCTCGCGCCGCTTGATCAGGATCGGCGAGGTCATCTCGCACAGCGCCTGCCCGGTCGCGTTGCGCACGGTGCATTTGAACTTGACGATGCCAAGCTCGGGGCGGCTCTTCGAGGCGCGGGCTTCCACGACGTCGACGTCGAGCATGAGATCGTCGCCGGGCCGCAAGGGCGACAGCCAGCGCACCTCGTCAACGCCGGGCGAGCCGAGCGATGCGGCACGGGTGATGAAGCCGTCGGCCATCATCCGCATCATCAGCGAGCAGAGGTGCCAGCCGGAGCCGGACAGGCCGCGCAGCATGCTCGTGGCCGCCGCCTCTTCGTCGAGGTGCATCGGCTGCGGATCGAACTCGGCGGCAAAGGCCAGGATCTCGTCGCGGGTGACATGTCGCGGGCCGAACGTTCCGAAGCGGCCGGGCGGGAAGTCTTCGAAGGTCAGGGTCATCTTTGGATTGCTGGAGGAAAGGACAGATTGTGGCCGCAGTTTGCGGCAATCTCAACCCGCCGGCCCGCATGGCTCGTGCTACATTCGATGCGGCGGCTTTGGCCTTGAGTCGGATCGATCGAGGGCCGAAAACCCGATTTGACAAGGCCAATCTGGCCTGGGGATAGCAATGTTTTCATTCAGCGACCTGTTTCAGTGGGACCGGTTCATCACGCCGACGATCATCAAGACCTTCTACTGGCTGGTGATCGCGCTGATCTGCCTGTTCGGCCTCTCCGGCATCTTCTCCGGCCTGGCTGCGATGGCGATCAGCCCGTTCGGCGGATTCCTTGTGCTGCTGTCGTCGATCGCCAGTGTCGTGGTCGGCATCGTGTTCTCGCGCATCATCGCGGAACTGATCCTGATCATCTTCCGCATCAACGAGCATCTCGGCGCGATCAGGGACCAGGGCGGCGGGATGCGGTAGCCGGTCATTGCGAGGAGCCCTTGCGACGAAGCAATCCAGGCTGTCTCAGCGGACACAGTCTGGATTGCTTCGCTTCGCTCGCAATGACGGGAGGAAAGACCTTAATTATTGAACCTGAAATGCATCACGTCGCCGTCGGCGACGACGTATTCCTTGCCTTCAAGGCGGAGCTTGCCGGCATCGCGGGCGCCGGCTTCGCCGTTGAATGCCACGTAATCCTCAAACGCGATGGTCTCGGCACGGATGAAGCCCTTCTCGAAATCGGTGTGGATCACACCGGCTGCGCCCGGCGCCTTGGTGCCGCGATGGATGGTCCAGGCGCGCGCTTCCTTCGGGCCCACCGTGAAATAGGTGATGAGGTCAAGCAGCGTGTAGCCGGCGCGGATCAGGCGATCGAGGCCGGCTTCTTCGAGACCCAGCGTCTCGAGGAAGTCAGCACGCTCCTCGCGTGAAATGGTCGCGATCTCGGATTCGATCTTGGCGGAGATGACCACGGCGACGGCGCCTTCCTTGGCGGCCTGCTCCTGCACCGCCTTCGAGAACGAATTGCCCGTTGCGGCCGAGCTTTCCTCGACGTTGCAGACATAGAGCACGGGCTTGGACGACAACAAGCCCAGCATCCCGAAGGCGCGCTCCTCCTCCGCCTTGCGTTCGACGAGGCGCGCGGGCTTGCCCTCGCGCAGCAGCACCAGGGTGCGGTTGACGAGATCGAGCTGCTCCTTGGCGTCCTTGTCGTTGCCCTTGGCCTTCTTGGTGAGGTTGTCGACGCGCTTCTCGAGGCTGTCGAGATCGGCGAGCATCAGTTCGGTCTCGATGGTCTCGATGTCGGCGAGCGGGGCGATCTTGCCCTCGACATGGGTGATGTCGGAATCTTCGAAGCAGCGCACGACATGCGCGATGGCGTCGGTCTCGCGGATGTTGGCGAGGAACTGGTTGCCGAGGCCTTCACCCTTGGAAGCGCCGCGCACGAGGCCCGCGATGTCGACGAAGGTCAGCCGGGTCGGAATGATCTGTCCGGACTTGGCGATTGCCGCGAGCTTGTCGAGCCGCGGATCCGGCACGGCGACCTCACCGACATTCGGCTCGATGGTGCAGAACGGATAGTTCGCGGCCTGCGCCGCGGCCGTCTCGGTCAGCGCGTTGAACAAGGTCGACTTGCCGACATTGGGCAATCCGACGATCCCGCATTTGAATCCCACGAGCGTTATTCCTTGCCGTTGTCGTCCTTGGTCAAAAATCCCTTCGCCTGCATCGCGAGATGCACCCTGTTGGCGAAGGTCGCGTCGGTGCCCCTGGCGATCAGTGCGGCGTGCTCGGCAACCGCGTCGCAGAGGGTCGCGACCCAGTCGTTGTCCGCCTTGGCGAAATCCGACAGCACGTGGCCGTGCACCAATTCCTTGACGCCGGGATGACCGATGCCGAGTCGGACCCGGCGGTAGTCGTTGCCGATATGCGCCGAGATCGAGCGCAGGCCGTTGTGGCCGGCGATGCCGCCGCCGATCTTCACCCGCACCTTGCCCGGGGGCAGCTCGAGCTCGTCGTGGAACACGGTGACGTCGCCGGGCGCGATCTTGAAGAAGCCTGCCGCCTCCTGAACGCTGCGGCCGGAATCGTTCATGTAGGTCGTGGGCTTGAGCAGGATCACGCGCTCAGTGCCGAGCCCACCTTCCGAGGTCTCGCCCTGAAACCTGCGGCGCCACGGTGCGAAACCATGACGCCGCGCGATCTCGTCGACTGCCATGAAGCCGATATTGTGCCGGTTACGTGCGTATTTCGCGCCGGGATTGCCGAGCCCAACAAACAGTCGCATGACGCGGCGCGCTCCTCAGCTGGCGCGCGATCAGAGACCGCGTGCCAGCTCTTTCGAGAGATTACTTCTTCTTGTCGCCGGCGGGAGCCTTGGCAGCCGCCGCCGGAGCCTTCGCACCAGCCGTCGGAGCAGCGGCGCCAGCCGCCGGAGCAGCACCAGCCGCCGGAGCAGCAGCACCCGGAGCTGTAGCAGCAGCCGCTGCCTTCTGCTCTTCGGCGTAGCCGGAGGGCGGCACGATGGTAACGAGGGTTGCGTCCTCGGAGGTCAGCGCCTTGACGCCGGCCGGCAGCTTGATGTCGGACAGATGCAGCGAGTGACCGATTTCGAGCGAGCCGACATCCGCCTCGATGTACTGCGGGATGTTCTCGACACCGCACTCGAGCTCGATTGCGTGCGCGACGATGTTGACGGCGCCACCGCGCTTCACGCCGGGAGAGCCTTCCGCCTTCACGACATGCAGGGGAACGCTGATGCGGATGGTGGCGCCTTCGCCGAGACGCATGAAGTCGACGTGGATCGGGAAGTCCCTGACCGGATCGAGGTGGTAATCGCGCGGAATCACGCGATGCTTCTTGCCGTCGAGCTCGACGTCGACGAGCGTGGTCAGGAACCGGCCGGCGAGGATGCGCGCGCGCAATTCGCGGTCTTCAACCGAGATCGGCAGAGGGGGCTGGTTGTTACCATAGATCACTCCGGGCACTCTGCCGGCGCGACGCTCAGCCCGGGCGGCCCCCTTGCCGCTCTTCGGACGTGCGGTCGCCTTCAATTCCTTGACGGTCGTCGCCATAACGTTAAGTCCTTGTTTTTGCAAAGTTAATGGGCCGCAAGGCGGCCCATCGCGTTCGCCGCAGCAAGCCTCCAGGGGTGCGGGGGCCGCGGACGTGGCGGGCTTTTACCCGGAAGACGCGGAAATGACAAGGAAATGCGAGGATTTTTTGCAGCCGGCATGGCCCGGAACACCGTCATGGCCGGGCTTGTCCCGGCCAGCCACGTCTTGCGGGGTGGAGGTGAGAACGTGGATGCCCGGGACAGGCCCCGGGCATGACGACATCAGCTAGCAGCTCCCCCGAGCTTCGCCTCCAGCGCTGCGATGCGCGCCTTTAGCGTCTCGTTCTCCTCACGCGCCAGGCGGGCCATGTCCTTGACCGCCTCGAACTCCTCACGCTTGACCAGATCCATGTCGCGCAGGAATTTTTCGGCCTGGGTGCGCAAGACTGTGTCGACCTCGCGCTTGACGCCCTGGGCGGCACCAGCGGCGTCGTTCATCAGCCGGCCGATCTCGTCGAAAAACCGGTTGTTGGTCTGGGTCATGTCGGCCTCCGATAAACTTTGCGCGAACTTGCAGGAGACAATGGCAATCCGAGCGGAACGGTTCAAGGGCCGATTGGCGGTATCCTTGTCATGAACCGGTTTCCTTGCAATCGTATTCAACGTCCCTGCATAAGAAGAATCATAAGGCGCACGAGATGATCGACCAGCAGATCGCAATTCCCACCAAGGACGGCCACACCGCAACCTTCATCAGCCATCCTGAACGGGGCGGACCGTTTCCGGTCATCCTGTTCTACATGGACGCGCCGGCGATCCGCGAGGAGCTGCGCGACATGGCGCGGCGGCTCGCGACGTCGGGCTATTACGTGATGCTACCGAACCTCTATTATCGCTCCGGCGTGATGGAGCTCGGCGCGCTGCCTGCAGATCCGAACGCGCCGGAGCGCAAGCGCATGTTCGCGCTGATGGGCTCGCTCACGATTCCGATGATCATGGACGACACCAGGGCGCTGCTCACCTATGCCGACGGCCAGGCGGCCGCGAACACTAAGATCGTCGGGACCGTCGGCTACTGCATGAGCGGCCGCTATGCCGTCAACGCCGCCACGCATTTCCCCGATCGCGTCAAGGCCGCTGCATCGATCTATGGCACGCAGCTCGCGACCGACCAGGACGACAGCCCGCATCTCGCCGGAGGCAAGACCAGGGCCGAACTCTATTTTGCCTGTGCCGAGACCGACATCTACGCGCCCACGGAGATCATCGAGAAGGTCAAGCAGGGCATGAGCGGCGCCAAGGCCGAGGTCGAGATCTATCCCGGCACGCATCACGGCTTCGCCTTTCCCAAGCGCCCGGTCTACGACCGCGACGCCGCCGAGCGGCACTGGGAGCGGTTGCTGGCGCTCTATCGCCGCAATCTCGTCCAGTCATAATAGAAGGCCCGATGCCCTTTCTGCTCATCGACTTTCCCGCCTTCAAGCCGATCGCGATCGAGATCGGTCCGTTCGCGATCCGCTGGTATGCGCTGGCCTATATCAGCGGCATCGTGTTCGGATGGCTCTATGCGCGGTCGCTGCTGAAAAAAGAACGGCTATGGGGCGGCCCCGCGCCGATGTCGCTGGTGCAGATCGACGATTTCATCCTCTGGGTGACGCTCGGCATCATCCTGGGCGGCCGCACCGGCTACGTGCTGTTCTACAATCTGCCCTTCTTCATCGATCATCCCGCCGCGATCTTCAAATTGTGGGAAGGCGGCATGTCCTTCCATGGCGGCTTCCTCGGCTGCGTCGTCGCGGTGATGTTTTTTGCCTGGCGCAATGGCATCTCGATCCTGTCGCTCGGCGACATCACCACCGCTGTCGCCCCGGTCGGCCTCCTGCTCGGGCGCATTGCCAATTTCATCAATGGCGAATTGTGGGGTCGCGCCACTGACCCCAGCCTGCCCTGGGCGATGATCTTCCCCCACGATCCGACGCAGCTCCCGCGTCATCCCAGCCAGCTCTACGAGGCCGGCATGGAAGGCATCCTGCTGTTCACGGTGCTCGCGATCATGATCCGCCTCGGCGCCCTGAAGCGGCCCGGCATGATCCTCGGCGCCTTCATCCTGATCTATGGCCTGTCCCGGATCGCCGGCGAGCATTTCCGCGAACCGGACGCCCAGCTCGGCTTCCTCTGGGGCGGATTAACCATGGGCATGCTGTTGTCGATCCCGATGCTTATTGTCGGCCTCATACTTATTGTATTGGCTGTGAGGCGCGGTGCGCCGAAGCCCGCAAAGGCCATTCGTTAATTTCTTTCGAGAAGACAGACCGTGACCGAACAGCCGCTACTCAACGAGATCAAGGCGCTGATCAAATCCTCGGGCCCCATGCCGGTCTGGCGGTACATGGAACTGTGCCTGATGCACCCGCGCCATGGCTATTACATCTCGCGCGATCCGCTCGGGCGTGAGGGCGACTTCACCACCTCGCCGGAGGTCAGCCAGATGTTCGGCGAGCTCCTGGGGTTGTGGACCGCCTCGGTCTGGAAGCAGATGGGCTCGCCGCAATTCCTGCGGCTGATCGAGCTCGGCCCCGGACGCGGCACCATGATGGCGGATGCGCTGCGCGCGCTCCGCGTGCTGCCGCCGCTCTATCAGGCGCTTCACATCCACATGGTCGAGGTCAATCCCGTCCTGCGCGAGCGGCAGAATGCGACGCTTGCCGGCGTGCGCAACATCGCCTGGCACGACAGCATCGACGACGTGCCGGACGGACCGAGCATCATCCTCGCCAACGAATATTTCGACGTGCTGCCGATTCACCAGATGGTGAAGCGCGAACACGGCTGGCACGAGCGCGTGATCGAGGTCGACCCCAACGGCAAGCTTCAATTCGGCGCGGCGGCCGAGCCGACGCCGCGTTTCGACGTGCTGCTGCCGCCTCTGGTGCGCGCCGCGCCCGTCGGCGCCGTGTTCGAATGGCGGCCCGACAGCGAGATCATGAAGCTCGCCACGCGCGTGCGCGACCAGGACGGCGCGGCGCTGATTATCGACTACGGACATCTGCGCAGCGATGCCGGAGATACCTTCCAGGCCATCGCGCGCCACACCTTCACCGATCCGCTGAAGGCGCCGGGACAGGCCGACGTCACCGCCCATGTCGACTTCCAGGCGCTGGCGCGCGCGGCCGAGGATGTCGGCGCCCGCGTGCACGGCCCGGTGACGCAAGGCGATTTCCTCAAGCGCGTCGGCATCGAAACACGCGCAAACGCCCTGATGCAGAAGGCCTCGCCCGAGATCGCCACCGACATCTCGATCGCGCTCAAGCGCCTGACCGACACGGGGCGCAGCGGCATGGGCTCGATGTTCAAGGTGCTCGGCATCTCCGAGCCGCGGCTGACAGGCCTTGCGGGCCTCAGCGATCTCGAACATGCCGGAGACGGTTCATGACACTTGCTTCGTCGCTGCTGTCGGCCGTGCCCGGACTGCGGCATTCCTTCTTCACGCGCGAGGGCGGCGTCTCCGGCGGCATCTACTCCGCGCTGAACGGCGGGCTCGGCTCCAACGACGATCAGACCCTCGTCGCGGAGAACCGCCGCCGCATGGCCGAGCATGTCGGCGTCGCGCCGGAGCGCTTCCTCAGCCTGCACCAGATTCATTCGCCCGACGTGCTCGTCGCCGACGCGCCGTGGCCGAACGGGCCGCGGCCGAAGGGCGATGCGCTGGTGACGAGGACGCCGGGGATCGCGCTCGGCGTCTCCACAGCCGATTGCGGACCGGTGCTGTTCGTCGATCCCAACGCCCGCGTGATCGGCGGCGCACATGCCGGCTGGAAGGGCGCGCTGACCGGTGTGCTGGAATCGACGATCCTGGCGATGGAAAAGCTCGGCGCTTCGCGCAGCGGCATCATCGCGGCGATCGGCCCGCTGATCCGCCAGGATAGCTACGAGGTCGGCAACGAATTCGTAGCGCGCTTCATCGAGGCGGATGCCGACAACGCGGTGTTCTTCATCCCGTCGATCCGCGAGGGCCATGCGATGTTCGATCTCGCCGGCTTCATCCGCAAGCGGCTGGAGGCGGCCGGCATCCTGATGATCGACGACCTTGGTCTGGACACCTACGCCGACGAGCGCTTTTTCAGCTATCGCCGTTCGGTGCATCGCAAGGAGCCGGACTACGGCCGGCATGTCCACGCGATCGCGCTGGAAGGGTGAACACACGGGCAACGTCGTGTCATTCCGGAGCGATGCACAGGATTCGCGCCCGTAATGCCCCGGATCTGTGTCGCCTCTGCCCTAGACCTTAATCGATTTTAACGATATCGCTGCCCTCCATAATGAGGGACGCGTCATCCATCTTGAGCCGCGCGGGTTCGCGCGTGCTGGCGGTCATGCTGCTGGCGGCAGCAACCGCGCTGGGCGGCTGTGCCGGCGGCGGAGGTGTTGCCAATTCCTATGCGATGGCACCAAGCGCCGGCCCGGGAGCGACGGTTGCCTTCGAATCGATCGACGGGCCGCCGCCGCAGGTGTTCGACCGCATGGTCGGTGTGCTCGACAGCGAATCCAAGCTGCGCAGCCTGTCCGTGGTCTCTCGCGAGGGGACGGCTGCCTACCGCGTGCGCAGCTACCTTTCCGCCCAGGTGGTGCGCGGCAAGACCGTGATCGCCTGGGTCTGGGACGTCTACGACGCCAACCAGCAGCGGGCCCTGCGGGTCTCGGGCGAGGAACCGACCTCCGCCAAGGGTGGGCGCGATCCCTGGTCGGCCGCCGACGACCTCGTGCTGCGGAAGATCGCCCAGGCCGGATTCAGTGGACTTTCCAACATGATCAACGGAACGCCGGACGCCCCGAACGCCGTTCCGGGCCTGCGCGGACCGGCAGTGGCAAGCGTGATCCCCGATGGGCCGGATTTGCCGACCTCCGCGCTCGGCTATGCCGAGCGATAACTGCCGCTAAACCACAGCCCCAACTTGCGGCCAAACCGTTGGCGAGACTCAGGATTTCAAAGGGAAAACGTAGCATCCCGGGTTGCCATTGCGGCCCCCGGCCTGATATTTGCTCGCCCGTCGTAACCGTGCTTCCAGTGGGTATTCTGTGATGTTGAACGTCGTATCCAGCAAAGCGCGGGAGGAATCGTCCATGTCGGGCAAGAACGGCTCCATCAAGCTCGTCGCCGGCAACTCCAATCCTGCCCTCGCGCAAGCGATCGCGGAAGGCCTGAACATGCCGCTGACCAAGGCGGTGGTCCGGCGCTTCGCGGACATGGAGATCTTCGTCGAGGTTCAGGAGAACATTCGCGGCTCGGATGCCTTCATCATCCAGTCGACCTCGTTTCCGGCAAACGACAATCTGATGGAATTGCTGATCATCACCGATGCGCTGCGCCGCTCATCGGCGCGCCGCATCACCGCCGTGATCCCCTATTTCGGCTACGCTCGGCAGGACCGCCGCTCTGGCTCGCGTACGCCGATCTCGGCCAAGCTGGTTGCCAATCTGATCACCCATGCCGGCGTCGACCGCGTCATGACGCTCGACCTGCACGCCGGCCAAATTCAAGGTTTCTTCGATATCCCGACGGACAATTTGTTCGCGGCCCCCGTGATGGTTCGCGACATCCGCGAACGTTTCGACCTCAGCAAGGTGATGGTGGTCTCGCCCGACGTCGGCGGCGTGGCCCGCGCCCGCGGCCTCGCCAAGCGCATCAACACCCCGCTCGCGATCGTCGACAAGCGCCGCGAACGCGCCGGTGAATCCGAGGTCATGAACGTGATCGGCGACGTCTCCGGCTATAGCTGTATTCTGGTCGACGATATCGTCGATTCCGGCGGCACGCTGGTGAACGCCGCCGATGCGCTGATCGCCAAGGGCGCCAAAGACGTCTACGCCTACATCACCCACGGCGTGCTCTCCGGCGGCGCGGCCACCCGCATCACCAACTCCAGGCTGAAGGAGCTTGTGATCACCGACTCGATCATGCCGACCGACGCGGTGAGCAAGGCGCCGAACATCCGCACGCTGCCGATCGCCAGCCTGATCTCCGACGCGATCGCGCGCACGGCAGCCGAAGAGTCGGTGTCGAGCCTGTTCGACTGATTTCTTCTTCGCCTCTCCCCCGCCTGCGGGGAGAGGCCGGAATTCGAACGAAGCTTGAATTCCGGGTGAGGGAACTCTCCACGAGTCGCACTCTCACCGTCCCCGTCGATGCTCCCCTCTCCCCGCAAGCGGGGCGAGGGTGCGCGAGCATCTCCTGTTCCCCACTTGGCCCAGTTCCCCCGGGTTGTTGCCTGCCGCCGCCCATGACATCATCGTGACACCGAGTCACCTCCTGGGTCCCTGATGCCGCACCGGAAATTCGCCTGGGAAAAGCTGTCGGACGAGCAACTGCTCAAGCAACGCCTCTCCAGCCTGAGGGTGACGGTCGAAGGCACCTGGCTCGAGGATTGTGTCAGCACGCTCCACGAGGAGCTGGAAGAGCGCGGCATCCGGCTGCGGCCCCACGCCTGGATGTCGAGCGAATGGTTCAGTCCGGGCGGGGTGCCCGGCATCGCCATTCCGTTCTATCTCGCTCATCCCCGCCTGATGAAACTCGAGAAGAAGATGATGTTCGACGTTGAGGGCGGGACCTGGCGCGAATGCATGGCCATCCTCCGTCACGAGGCAGGGCATGCCGTGCAGCACGGCTACCAGCTGCAACGCCGGCGGCGCTGGCAGCAGCTGTTCGGCCCGTCGTCGAAACACTATCCGCGCTACTACCGACCCAATCCGGCCAGCCGGCGTTACGTCCAGCATCTTCGGCTGTGGTATGCGCAGAGCCATCCTGATGAGGATTTCGCCGAAACCTTCGCGGTGTGGCTGCGGCCGCGCTCGAACTGGCGGACGCGATATGAGGGTTGGCCGGCGCTGAAGAAGCTCGAATATGTCGACGAGCTGATGAGCGAGATCGCGGGAAAGCGACCGCTGATCACGACGCGAGAGCGTGTCGATCCGCTGGGTCGGCTCAGCCAGACGCTCGAAGAGCACTACAAGAAGAAGCAGGCGTTCTACGCCTTCACGCCTCCGAAGACCTACGACCGCGATCTCTCCCGGCTGTTTTCAGCCGATCCGCGGCATCACCGGTCGAAGCCGGCTTCTGCCCTGATCAGGCGGCACCGCGCCCACATCAGGCAATTGGTGGCGCGATGGACGGGCGAGAACCAGCTCACGCTCGATGCCGTGCTCGACGAGATGATCTCTCGCTGCCGCGAGCTCGACCTGCGCGCAGTCGGCCCCGAACAGAAGCTCGTTCTCGATTTCACCGTCCTCGTGACCGCCAAGACGATGCACACGATGTTCGGCCCGTCCCGGCGCAAATGGATCGCGCTATGAGACGCCTTCGCATTCTGGTCCTGATGCATCCTGACTTCCTGCCGCCGGACTCCTCCGACGGATATACCCCGCAGGAAATCAACACCTGGAAAACGGAATACGACGTCGTGAGCACCTTGCGCGCGGCCAAGCACGAGGTGCGTGTCCTCGGCGCTCAGGAGGAAATCAGGCCAGTCCGTGAAGCGATCGAGCAGTTCAAGCCCCACGTGGTTTTCACGCTGCTGGAGGAATTCCACAACAACGTCGCTTACGACCAGCACATCGCCAGCTATCTCGAATTGATGAAAGTCCCCTACACGGGATGCAACCCGCGCGGCCTGATCCTGGCGCGTGGCAAGGATCTGTCCAAGACGCTGGTGCACCACCGCCGCATTGCGGTGCCGGCCTTCGCCGTGTTCCCGATGCGACGCAAGGTCAAGCGGCCAAAGCATCTTGCGCTGCCGCTGATCGTCAAGGCCCTCAACATGGATGGATCTGCCGGCATTTCTCAGGCCTCCATCGTCGATACCGACGAAAAGCTCGCCGAGCGCGTCGCCTTCATCCACGATCGGAGCGAAACCGCAGCCATCGCCGAGCAGTTCATCGAGGGACGCGAGCTGTACGTCGGCGTGCTCGGCAACAACCGCCTGCGCGTGCTGCCGGTCTGGGAGTTGAAATTCGGCAGCATGGGCGGGCGTAGGTCACGGCATATCGCCACGGAGAAGGCCAAGCACGACACCGACTATCAGGAGAAGCTCGGCATCGTCGACGGGCCGGCAAAAGATCTCCCGCCCGAAGTGACCGCCCGCATCCAGCGGGCAGCGAAACGCATCTACCGGGCGCTTGGCCTCGACGGCTACGCGCGGATCGATTTTCGTCTCGCCGCCGACGGCACGCCGTATTTCATCGAAGCCAATCCCAACCCCGAGATCGCCAAAAGCCAGGAGTTCGCCACGGCGGCTCTCCACGCCGGGCTCAAATATCCGGCTCTCCTGCAGCGCATCCTGACGCTGGGGATCAGCCGCGCCAAGGCGGGGGTGTCGCTGGGGTGAGTAAGGGATAGGCTTGCGCATCTCTCGTAGGGTGGGCAAAGGCGCAACGCGCCGTGCCCACGGTCTTTCCGTTGAGATGAAGGTGGTGGGCACGCTTCGCTTTGCCCACCCTACGGCACCTAGCTCACCTCAGCCTTCGCGCTCACCACCTCGGCGAATGATTTGAAGAACTCGCCCGCCAGCTTCGTCGCGGTCGAATTGATCAGCCGTGCGCCGAGCTGGGCGAGCTTGCCGCCGATCTGCGCATCCACCTCGTAATGCAGCACCGTCACGTCAGCGCTTTCGGACTCCAGCCGCACGAGAGCGCCGCCCTTGGCAAAGCCGGCGACACCGCCGGAGCCTTCGCCCGAGATGCGATAGGAGTTCGGCGGATCGAGATCGGATAGCGTGACCTTGCCGCTGAACGTCGCCTTCACCGGGCCGACCTTGAAGACCACAGTCGCCGTCATCTCGTTCGGCGCGGTCACCTCGAGCGCCTGGCAGCCGGGGATGCACTGCTTCAGCACGGCGGGATCGTTCAGCGCCGCCCAGACCTGCTCGCGTGAGGCGGGGATGCGCTGGCTGTCGTTCATCTGCATGATGGGTGTCTCACTCTCTGCTTGCTGGCTGAACGGCAGCGCGCTGGCCGCGCCGCCGTTCCCTGGTGATCTCCGCGAGGATCGACATTGCGATCTCCTCCGGCGTGATGGCGCCGAGATCGAGCCCGGCGGGCGCCTTGAAATCGTCGATCGCAGCGGCGCTGGTGCCTTCCGCGACCAGCTTTGCACGTAGCGACGCCATCTTGCGGCGGCTGCCGACGAAGGCGTGATAGTCGGCTTTGGTCGCGACCGCAGCGCGCAAGGCGGCTTCGTCGCCCTTGCCTTGTGTCGAGACCACGACGAAGCGCCTGGCGTCGTTGAGCTCGCCGAGCCGGTAGCCATCGATGAGGGTGTCGGCATCCGGCTGCGCCGCCAGATCGGCGGCGGGCGCAGCGAGCGTGACGTGATAGCCGAGGGTGCGCGCCTGCACCGCCAGCGACAAGGCCACCGGACTCGCGCCGAGAATGACCAGCGAAGGATGCGGCAGCACCGGCTCGACGAAAATGTCCATGGTGCCCTTGCTCGGGCACATGTTGCTGGCAAAGCGGATGCCGTCGCGGCTCTCGCCGGCGCTGACGCCGAGCTCGGCCAGAAGATTCTCCGGCTGCACCGAGACCATACGCGACTCGCCGTCGGCGAGCGCCTCGCGCGCCGCCTTCAGCACCGCTCCTTTGGCGCAGCCGCCGCCGATCCATCCCGCGACAATGGTGCCGTCGGCGGCGATGATCGCCTTGGCGCCGGCCTTTGCCGCGGTCACCGACACGGTGCGCACGACGGTCGCAAGAACGAAGGCGCGCTCGGCGGCCTTCAATTGCGCCACGAGATCCAGCACTTCGACATGAGCGGTCATCAGTGCCTCCTCAGAGCTTCATCAGATAGGGTTCGAGCGCGCGCAGGCTTTGCAGTGAATTCGCGGGCGCGTAGAGATCGACATGCGGCAGCGCCGCTCTTATGCCCCTCGCCTCGGGTGTGTAGCCTTCCCAGGCCATCATCGGATTGAGCCAGACGATGCGACGGCAGCGCCGCGAGAGAGCGGCCATCTCCCGGCCGAGCAAGGCGGCATCGCCGGTCTCGTAGCCATCGGACACGATCATCACGCAGCTGCGCGAATGGATCACTCGGGGAGCGTGCCAGCGGTTGAAGGTCTGCAGGCTCTCGCCGATCTTCGTGCCGCCGCCCGCGCCCTGCGCCATGATCGAGAGCCGGTCGAGCGCGCGAGCGGCATCCTTCTCTTTCATCGCATCGGAGACGTAGGCGAGCCGGGTGTGGAACAGGAACGCCTCGGCCTCGCGAAACTGGTCGAGCACGCCGTGGATGAAGCGCAGGAACACGGACGTGTACATGCTCATCGAGCCGGACGCATCGAGCAGCACGATCAGCCGCAGCGGCTTGTCCTTGCGTAGGCGCTTGACCAGGCTGACCGGCACGCCGCCATGGCTGATGTTGCGATGAATCGTCCGCCGGAGATCGAGCCGGTAGCCGCGCCGGCGCGCCAGATCCCGCCGGGTAAGCCGTGTGCGCATCACCCGTGCGAGCTGCGCTGCGGCCTCATGGGCCTCTGCGACCTGATCGGGATCGCTGAGCTTTCTGAAATCGACCTCGGCGATGTTCTCTGCCGGCGAAGTACCTTCCATTCGACCCTCGCCGGAACGGCCTTCCGGCGCGTCGTCGGAAGACGGAAGCTGGTCGGTGATCGACTGGCTGCCACCCTGCTCCGCTGCCGCATCCTGCAAGCTCTTCAGCGAGGGACTGCTGGCGCCGGGCGCAGAGCCGATGGTGCGGGAGCGTGAGCGCACACGCTTGCCCAGCCAGAATGCGTCGAACAGACCGTCGAACTTGTCCCAGTCGGATTTGCGCGCCGAGAAGAGGTGCTTGAACGCTGCGCGCAAGAGGCCGGGCCGCCCCGCATAGCCTGATGACATCAGCGTCGCCGCGTCTTGCCCTTCGGCCAGTCCCACGCGAAAGCCGGCATCGCGCAAGGTACGCAGGAAGGCGGCAAGCCTTGCGGAGACGAGGCGGGAGACCTGGTCGAGGTCATCGTACCCGGGGCTGGATCCGCAGCAACTCATGCGACCTTCCCCAACAGGCGCTGCGTCACCTCTGGCGTGACACGCGCGCGATCTTCATGCGTCTTCAAAAGACAGATCAGTGTCTCATGCACGGTCTCGGGCGCGTCGTTGAGATCGCGAATGTCGAGGCCGACAAGCGCGGCCGCCCAATCCAGCGTCTCTGCGACGCCCGGGACCTTTCGCAACTCCTCCTTGCGGATGCCCTCGACCATGCGGGCGATCTGGAGCGAAAGCGCCGGGCTCGCCCCGGAGACCCGCGCCAGGATGATGCGGGTCTCGCGGTCGACGTCGGGATAGTCGACATAGTGATAGAGGCAGCGCCGGCGCAACGCGTCGGACAGCTCGCGCGTGCCGTTCGAGGTCAGCACCACATGCGGGATGGTGATTGCGGGGATGGTGCCAAGTTCGGGGATCGAGACCTGGAAATCGGACAACAGCTCCAGCAGGAACGCCTCGAACTCGTCGTCGGCGCGGTCGATCTCGTCGATCAGCAACACCGGCGCTTTCGACCGGCGGATCGCGGCGAGCAGGGGACGCTCCAGCAGGTATTTTTCCGAGAACACCTGGTCCTCGATGCTGCCAGCACCGCGATGCGCCTGGATCGCCAGCAATTGGCGCTGGTAGTTCCATTCGTACAACGCGGAGGACTGGTCCAGCCCCTCATAGCATTGCAGCCGGATCAGCTCGGTCGCATGCACTTTGGCGAGCGCCTTTGCCACTTCGGTCTTGCCGACGCCCGCCTCGCCTTCGAGCAGCAGCGGACGCCGCAACAATTGCATCAGCGAGATCGCGGTCGCGAGGTCCGCATCGGCGATGTAGCCGGATGCGGACAGTGCTTGCGCGATCTCGTCACGGCCTTTCATCTCCATACTCCTCCGTCATTGCGAGCGAAGCGAAGCAATCCAGCAATGCCGCTGCAAAGAAAGTCTGGATTGCTTCGTCGCTTCGCTTCTCGCAATGACGACAACATTACGCCACCGCGCCCAGATCCTTCGCGGCCTTCCAGTTGCGCCAGAAGTCGTGCGGCATCTGGATGTGTGTCGCGCCCAGGAAAGAGAACGCGTCGTTGACGGCGTTGGAGAAGGCCGGCACGCCGCCGACATTCGGGCTTTCGCCGACACCCTTGGCACCGATCGGGTGATGCGGTGACGGGGTAACGGTGAAATCGGTCTCCCAATGCGGCGTCTCGACGGCGGTCGGCATGAAGAAGTCCATGAACGAGCCGGTGACGACATTGCCGACCTCGTCGTAGCGGATCTCCTGGCCCATCGCGATGGCGAAGGCTTCGGTGAGGCCGCCGTGGACCTGGCCCTCGATGATCATCGGGTTGATACGGGTGCCGCAATCGTCGAGCGCGTAGAAGCGCCGGACCTTGTACACACCGGTGTCGACGTCGATGTCCATCACGCAGAGATAGGAGCCGAACGGATAGGTCATGTTGGGCGGATCGTAGTAGCTCACCGCCTCCAGCCCCGGCTCCATGCCGGGGGGCACCGAGTTGTAGGCTGCCCAGCAGATATCCTTCATCGACATGGATTTCTCCGGCAGGCCCCGCACGCGGAAGCCGTCGATGTCGAACTCGAGGTCATCCTCGTGGACCTCGAGCTTGTAGGCCGCGATCATCTGCGCCTTGGCCTTGATCTTTCGCGCGGCCATGGCGATCGCGGCGCCCGCCACCGGCGTGGAGCGCGAGCCGTAGGTGCCGAGCCCGTAAGGTGCGGTGTCGGTGTTGCCTTCCTCGACCATGATGTTGTCGGCGGGAATGCCGATTTCGGTCGCGATGATCTGGGCCCAGGTGGTCTCGTGGCCCTGGCCCTGGCTCTTGGAGCCGACCCGCGCGATGCCGGCCCCCGTCGGGTGCATGCGGATTTCGCAGGAGTCGAACATGGCGATGCCGAGGATGTCGCAGTTCTTCGACGGCCCGGCGCCGACGATCTCGGTGAAGAAGGAGACGCCGAGGCCCATGATCTCGCGGGTCTCGCCGCGCGTGAAGGCGGCGCGCTTGTCCGCCTGCTCCTTGCGAAGCGCTGCGTAGCCGGTCGTCTCCATCATCTTGCGCATGGCGGTGTGGTAGTCGCCGGAATCGTATTCCCACCCCAAAGCCGAGTGATACGGGAATTGCTCCGGCTTGATGAAGTTCTTCAGCCGCAGTTCGGCCGGATCCATCTTGAGCTTCTGCGCCAGAATATCCATGGCGCGCTCGATGCAATAGGCCGCTTCCGTGACGCGGAACGAGCAGCGGTAGGCGACGCCGCCCGGCGCCTTGTTGGTGTAGACGCCGTCAACAGCCAGATGCGCGGTCGGGAAGTCGTAGGAGCCGGTGACGATGTTGAAGAACCCGGCCGGCCATTTCGACGGGTCGGCGCAGGCGTCGAACGCGCCGTGATCGGCCAGCACATGGACGCGCAACCCCGTAACCTTGCCCTCCTTCGTCGCGGCGATCTCGGTCGTCATGTGATAGTCGCGCGCGAACGAGGTCGCGGTGAGGTTCTCGATGCGATCCTCGACCCATTTCACCGGCTTGCCGGTGACGATGGAGGCGACCGCCGCACAGATATAGCCGGGATAGGCGCCGACCTTGTTGCCGAAGCCGCCGCCGATATCGGGCGCGATCACGTGGATCTTGTGCTCCGGAATCTTCGCGATCAGCGCCACCACCGTGCGGATCACATGCGGGGCCTGGAAGGTGCCGTAGATCGTCAGCTCGCCCTTGATCTTGTCGAACGAACAGACGCACTGGCAGGTCTCGAGCGGCGACGGATGGGTGCGGTGATAGGAGATCATCTCCTTGATCGTGACCTCCGCCTTCCTGAAGGCGGCATCTGTGAGGTCCTTGTCGCCGACGGTCCACTCAAAGATATGGTTGTCGTGCTTGCGCGGACCATGCGCGCCGGACATCTTGCCGACGAGGTCCTCGCGCAATACCGGGGCGCCGGCATCCATCGCCTTGAACGGATCGACCAGCGGCGGCAGCGGCTCGTATTCGACGATGACCGCGTTGATGCCGTCGTCCGCCGCATAGCGGTCGGTGGCGACGACGAAGGCAACCTCCTGGTTCTGGAACAGCACCTTGCCGTCGGCCAGCACCATCTGCACGTCGCCGGCGAGTGTCGGCATCCAGGCAAGATTGACGGTTTTCAGCGTCTCCGCGGTGATCACCGCGAGCACGCCGGGGACCTTCAGCGCCGCGCTGTCGTCGATTGACTTGACGCGCGCATGCGGATGCGGCGAGCGGACGAAGTCGCCGTGCAGCATGCCCGGCAGCTTGACGTCGTCGACGTAGTTACCCCTGCCTTGCGTGAAGCGGATATCCTCGACGCGCTTGCGCTTGCAGCCCATGCCTTCGAGCGCGGCGGTGCGTTGTTCCCGCGTGGGAGTGAGGTCATTCATTCTGCGGCCTCCTGGAATTCCACGCCGTTGATCTTGGCGCTCGCGTACTGGATTGCCTTGACGATGTTCTGGTAGCCGGTGCAGCGGCAGATGTTGCCGGAGATGCCCATGCGGATTTCCGGCTCGCTCGGCGAGGGATTCTCCTTCAGCAGCCGATGCGCGCGGACGATCATGCCGGGCGTACAGAAGCCGCATTGCAGGCCGTGCATCATGCGGAAGCCTTCCTGCAGCGCCGACAGCGTACCGTCGGCATTGGCGATGCCTTCGACCGTGATGATGTCGCTGCCATCGGCCTGCACGGCGAACATGGTGCAGGATTTCACCGACATGCCGTCGATATCGACGGTGCAGGCACCACAATGGGTGGTCTCACAGCCGATATGGGTGCCGGTCAACTGCAGATTCTCGCGGATGAAATGCACCAGCAGCGTGCGCGGTTCGACGAGGCCTTCGACCTCGGCGCCGTTCACCTTCATGGTTACGTGTGTTTTTGCCATCGATCCTCTCCCTCATTTCGCCCTGGCGGCGGCGCGCTGCAGCGCACGCGTCACCATGATGCCGCCGACATGTTTTCTGTATTCGACAGGACCGCGGGCATCGGCGGCCGGCGCCATGATCGCTTCCGCGGCTGCGGCCGCTGTCTTGAGCGTGGCAGCATCGAGACTTGTGCCGATCACGGCCTTGGCCGCGTCGGTGGCGAGCAGCGGTGTCTCGTGGACGTTGGTGAGCCCGATCGTGCAGCTCGCGACCTTGCCGCCGGCCATGGTCAGCACGACAGCGGCGGCCGCGGTCGCGTAATCGCCGACCTTGCGCTTGAGCTTTTCGTAGGCGTAGCCGTGGCCGGCGGCGAGCGCCGGGAACGAGACGGAGGTCAGGATTTCGCCGGGCTCGAGCGCCGTGAAATAGGCACCCTGGTAGAAATCCGCAGCCGGCAGGTCACGGGCGCCGCCGGGACCTTCGAGCCGGTAGCTCGCGCCCAGCGTCATCATCAGCGCCGGCATGTCGTTGCCGGGATCGCCATTGGCGACATTGCCGCCGATCGTGCCGCGGTAGCGAACCTGCGGGTCGGCGATGAGAAGCGCCGTCTCGTGCAGGATCGGCGCCGATCTGGCGATCTCGTCGGAGGCCAGCAGATCGTGCTGGGTGGTCATCGCGCCGATCACGACAGTATTGCCGTTGCGGCTGATGCCCTTCAACCCGGCGATGCCGTGCAGGTCGATCAGATGGGCGGGACTGGCGAGCCGCAGCTTCATCATCGGCACCAGACTGTGCCCGCCGGCCAGTGGCCGCGCATCCTCGCCGAGGTCCGCCAGGAGTTTGACGGCGTCGGCGACACTCGCCGGCCGGTGATAGCTGAATGAGCCTGGGATCATCGTCTCCTCCTCGTCGTCCTTTGCGCGTGACGGCGCGGACGTTGACGGGGAAGGTCACTCCCGGCGGGGCGGCCCGCAATCATTCGGGCACAAGAGCGGGCTTTTTGCACGAATTGCAGATGGAGACGCACGAATTGCGTCAGGGATGGGGACGTATAAGCCGCGATCTCGCTGCAACCTCTCCCGCGTGCGGGAGAGGTCGGCGCCAAGCGCCGGGTGGGGGCTCTCTCTTCTTGGGGAGTCTCTCTGCGGAGACACCCTCTCCCCAACCCTCTCCCGCAAGCGGGCGAGGGAGCGCACCTTCAGCTCGGCTGAGATTCTACGCCTGCCGCCTGTTCGCCAGCCCCAGCCGCGCCTTCACTTCGGCGATCTTGGCCCGGCTCACGGGAACCCGGTGCGGCGACGGGCCGTCGAGTTCGAGCACGGCGCCATCGCCCTCCTTCCGGACCAGCGCGACATGGGGGATGGCGACGATATGGCTGCGGTGCACGCGGAGGAATAGCGAGGGATCGAGCTGCGCCTCGGCCTCCGAGATCGACCACGGGCACATCCGCTCGCGGGTGCCGTCATGGACGCGGGTGTAATGCGCGTCGGCGCGAACGCTGCGGACATTGGCGGTGTCTATGAAGTGCGTGCCATCGGCGCTCTCGACCGGAAGCCGCGGCGCGGGCGCGCGGGGCGGTTGACCAAGGCCACCGAGCGGCCCCAGCGGTCGCGCAGGTGCGGCAGCCGGCTCCGCAGCGGCAGGTTCAGCCGACGGGGGAGCCGGGTCGGCGGCAATTGACGCCGGAGCCTGCCGCCGTGAATCGGGGACCAGAGACAACAAAAAGCCGGCCGCGATTACGAAGCACAGCACGGCGACCACGATCGAGAGGATTTGCTGCGACGCAGCAAGGCCGCCGAGATGGTGGTGCGCCGCGCCCGTCAGCGGCTCGAAATGCATGCCCAGCATCGCCGTGTAGTGCATTCCCGAGACGGCCACGCCGAAAACGACCGAGCTGACGATCAGGCGAACGCCCTCCTGCTGCGCCAGGAAGGCACGCAGGCCGCCATAGGCGGTGACGATCGCAACCAGCACCGACAGCATCACCATGGCTCGGTCGTGCACGATGGCAAAGGGGCCGGCGAGCCCGTGGATCCCGACATAATGCATGCTGGCGATGCCGACGCCGAGCAGCACGGCCGAGGACGCCACCCTTCTCAAGGACGGCTCGCCGATCGAGACAAAGAACAGTGAAATGCCGACCACCAAGGCGCAGATCAGGAATGAGATGATCGTGGGCAGGACGAGGTAAGCCGTGTCGGGCGGCAGCGGTGCGGCCAGCATGCCGACGAAGTGCATGGTCCAGATGCCGACGGCCAGAAACGCGGCCGCACCCGCGAGCAAAACGCGGTTACTGACGCCGGGCGTATTGCGGATGCGAGCCGCAAGCGCAAAGCCGGTATAGCCACCCAGGCTCGCGATCGCCACAGAGAGCGCGACGAGATAGGGATCGTGTCCTTCGAACATGATCTTGCCGGCCGCCCCGTCTCCACGGCACGGCCTCCTCCGCCGCCGACCTTATAGGGACGGCGGCGGGATTGACAATCAGGGGCGTGTGAGCGGACGGCTACACAATTCCCGCCGCCACCTGGCCACGCAGGCGCTCGAGGCCAAGCAACGTCTCCGCACAGGCTGCCGCAACTTCGACGCCCTTGATCGCAAAGTGCCTGCGGAAGAAATCGTAGTGCACCTCGGTCTCGTGGAATTGCTGCGGCGTCAGCACGGCCGAGAACACCGGCACCTCGGTGCGCAGCTGCACGTCCATCAGCGCCTTGATCACGGTGTCGGCGACGAACTCGTGGCGATAGATGCCGCCGTCGACGACAAGGCCGGCGGCGACGATCGCGGTGTAGCGCCGCGTCTTGGCGAGGACCTGCGCATGCAGCGGGATTTCGAACGAGCCGGGCACCTCGAACACGTCGACATGGGTGAGATGCCGCGCCTCGGCCTCCCTGACGAAGGCGATGCGGGCCTCCTCGACGACATCGCGGTGCCAACAGGCCTGCACGAAGGCCACTCGCTGCGGTTTTGCAAAGCGCGGATGCTCGGGCGCCGGATCCTGTGGAACCGGAGGCGGCGCTTGGGTGGGTTGGGACGTTTCGGCTTGGGGATCTTGCAACATCTGATTCATGGCTTTCCTTCTTAAGGACCAGAATCAGGGCACACGGAACGACAAACAGCCGCACCTCGCGATGCGTCTGCCACCGACCGTTCTCTTTCATCCGGACTTTAACCGTCGGCTTCGGAGTCGCACCGAATCTGCTGACCCTTCCCCTTGGCAAGAAACCTGGGAGAAGGCGCTCGCGGGCTTAGGCCTTTCGGCCCTTACCGCCGGTGGGGACTTTCACCCCGCCCTGAGAACATCGGCCGTCCGGAATGAACGGCCTGGATGGAAATATGACGCCGGTTCGGGGCCGCAGCAAGCGTGTTCCGCATGGAAAAACGCATGGTCCCATGCCTGCCTGGGGGTGCTCCTGAAGGTCCGGGCCTCCCGCGGCGGAATTAACGATTGGCGCCTTTGGCGAATCCGATTCCTGTTTGTTCTCTTCGTTAAGAATTGTGGCCGAGGAGATGAGCTGTGGACGAACGAGTCCTGACTTGTGGACGGACTCGGCAGCCAGTTGCGCAGATTCCGCAAATCACATCAGTTGATCCGCGACAAGCCGCGCTGATCCCGGGACCGCAACAGCGGCTCCGAGGGATCGCCCCAACGATAACTGGGGGGAGCGCGCGCCGGACCAACCGCGTGCGTATCAAAGACAACAAAAAGGCAAGAGGTCGAGACGGCATGTCCCTGCTCGAAGGCACACTCGATTCCAGAAGTCACCCGCTCGCGGTGGTCGAAGATATTGCTGCCAGCAACAACTGGCCGTTTGAACGCTCCGGCGAAGACGAACTCACGATCGTCTCCAAGGGACAATGGACCGACTACCAGATCTCCTTCACCTGGATGGGCGAGATCGAGGCGCTGCATCTGGCCTGCGCCTTCGACATGAAGATTCCGGTCGCGCGCCGGAGCGAGGTGCAGCGACTCGTCGCCGCGGTCAACGAGCAATTGTGGGTCGGCCATTTCGACCTCTGGACCAACACCGGCATGATCATGCATCGCCAGGCCCTGGTGCTGCCGGGCGGCCTCACCGCCTCGACCGCGCAATGCGAAGCCATGCTCGCCGGCGCCATCCACGCCTGCGAGCGCTACTTCCCCGCGTTCCAGTTCGTGGTGTGGGCCGGCAAGACCACCGCCCAGGCCATGGACGCCGCGATGTTCGACACGGTGGGAGAGGCGTAAGCCTCTGGAGGTCAGAGAGTCACAACGCCCTCCCCGTCGTCCTCCCGGACAAGCGAAGCGCAGCTTAGCGCTGATCTGGGACCCATACCGCGTGATGTCCCTTGTGGCACACGGCTTGTTGCCAACACCTCCATCCATTAAGACCACTCGTGGTTACGCGACGAGCAAGCGCTCGCGCGGGGTCCCCGCGTTCGCGGGGACGACACCAAATATGTGGCGGCAGCGATGGCAAACAGCACTCTCCAAAACATCACCGGCACCATCCTGCTCGCCGGCGCCGGCAAGATGGGCGGCGCGCTGCTGACCGGATGGCTGGCAGGCGGGCTCGACCCGCGCCGCGTCGCGGTGGTCGATCCGTTCATCTCGCCCGAGATCACCGCGCTTGCCGGCAAGGGCGTCGCGCTCAATCCCGACGTGAAGGCGGCAGGTGCCGTCGAAACGATGGTCGTCGCAGTGAAGCCGCAGATGTTCCGCGAGGCCGGCGCCAGGCTGAGATCGTTCGTTTCGGAGAAGACCTCGGTCGTCTCGATCATGGCGGGAACCACGATCGCCTCGCTTGCCGAGGTCTGCGGCGGTGCCGTCGTGCGCGCCATGCCGAACACGCCGGCCGCAATCGGCCGCGGCATCACCGTTGCGGTTGCGGCAAATGACGTCAGCACACAGCAGCGCGCGGTGGCCGATGCGCTGCTGCGCGCCACCGGTTCGGTCGAGTGGGTCGAGGATGAAGGCCTGATGGATGCGGTAACGGCCGTCTCCGGCTCGGGCCCGGCCTATGTGTTCCTGCTCGCCGAAGAGCTCGCGCGTGCCGGCGTCGAGGCGGGATTGCCCGAGGCGCTGGCGACGAAGCTCGCACGCGAAACGGTCGCCGGCTCCGGCGAGCTGCTGCACCAGTCGGAGCTTTCCTCCAGCACGCTGCGCCAGAACGTCACCTCGCCCGGAGGCACCACCGCCGCAGCCCTCGGGGTGCTGATGGGCGAGCCCGGCCTGCGCGACCTGATGATCCGCGCGATCGCCGCCGCGACGCAGCGGTCGAAGGAATTGGCGAAGTAAACGGGCGGTGTAGGTGCCGTAGGGTGGGCAAAGCGAAGCGTGCCCACCACTTTCATTCGCGATCGAGGACGGATGGTGGGCACGGCACTTCGCGCCTTTGCCCACCCTACAAAATTCGCGTCAAGCCCCCAACCGCTTGTTGAACATCTCGACATTGACGAGCCCGCGGGCATGCCGGCCCTCGCCGAGCTTGCGCGGGCCTTCGAAGGCCTCGACCTCGAAACGGATGACGCGGCGCTCGACGGCGACGACCTTCGCGGTGGTTCGTACCGTTGCCCCGACCAGGGCTGCCGCAAGATGGCGGATGTCGACTTCGGTGCCGACCGTGACCCAGCCCGGCTGAAGCACGGCACGGATCGCGTCGCCCGAGGTCATTTCCATTTCCAGGATCATCATCGGCGTCGCGTAGACCATCGGCATGCCCGGCACGAAATGCCCGACGGTGCGCTCCGCCGGCACCACCAGCGTCCGCTCGGCGCTCATGCCTGTCGTGATGAAGTCGCGTGCGTCCATGGGTGCCTCAAACTCCGCTGTCGTCCCGGACAAGCGAGCATAGCGAGCGCTGATCCGGGACCCACAACCACAGGATTGAGTTTGGCGAAGACTCGGATTACCAGCTTGCCCCCGTAACCACTCCCTGTGGTTATGGGTCCCGGATCTGCGCTTCGCTTGTCCGGGACGACAGCTGTGAGTGACGCTAGAGCAGCGTTACTTCTTCGCCGCTGCCGCGCGCTCGACGAACGTCTTGCCGCCCTTCATCTTGTGCCGGAGCGGGGCTTCGTTGATCTGGATGACGACGGCATCGGCATCGACGCCGAGATTCTTCACCAGCGCCTGGGTGATGTCGCGCATCATGCCGGCCTTCTGTTCGTCGGTGCGGCCCTCGGCCATGCTGACGGTGATCTCAGGCATTGTCTTCTCCCTTGCGGCCGAACACCGGCCATTGACGGTCGCTATCAAACAAGACGTGGATGCCCGGGACAAGCCCGGGCATGACAAAGCCAGTGAATGGCTATCCCCACTTTACGTCATGGCGCGCCAGCACCTCGCGCACTTTGGCGACGAGATCGGCTTCGCTGCATGAAAACTGCGCCGGGCGGCTCTCGCGCCATTCCTGGTTGGAGGCGATGGCCGCGGCGGCCTTGGCGCCTTCGATCAGATCCTTGATCTGCACCTCGCCGCGCGCCTTTTCATCGGAGCCCTGGATGATGACGCAGGGCGCATGGCGGCGATCGGCGTATTTGAGCTGGTTGCCCATGTTCTTGGGATTGCCGAGATAGAGCTCGGCGCGGATGCCGGCGGTGCGCAGGCTTGCCACCATCTTCTGATAGTCGGCGACGCGATCGCGGTCGAACACGGTGACGACGACGGGGCCGACTTCAGGCCGCGTGTCGAGCTTGCCGAGCAGCGTCAGCGCCGCCTGGAGCCGCGACACGCCAATGGAGAAACCGGTCGCCGGCACCGGCTCGCCGCGGAAGCGCGAGACGAGGCCGTCGTAACGACCGCCGCCGCCGACCGAGCCGAAGCGCACGGGGCGGCCTTTGTCGTCCTTGGTCTCGAGCAGCAGCTCGACCTCGAACACAGGTCCAGTATAGTACTCTAGACCCCGAACAATGGTCTGATCGATCCTAATGCGATCCCGACCGTATCCAGAATCTTCGCAAAGATTTTTTACCGCAAGAAGTTCCTGACCACCTTCCTTGAACCGCTCGTTAACCGCGAGTTCATCCCAATGCTTGGGCATCGTGAATAGAATATCACGCGACAGATTTTCGGTTGGCTCGACAGGTGCGACGAATTCCAGAAGACGATTGGCGTAGATTTCATCTAAGCCCGCGCCTTTCGTAAAGTCACCCTTACCTTCCTCTCCTCCATCCCAACGCCCGGCACCTAAGAGCTTGCGCACTTCGGCGGCTGGAAACTTATCGAGCTTGTCGATCGCGCGAAGTACGGTAAGTCGCCTTGCGGCATTCTCGTCACCACCAAGACCGATGCTCTCCATAACCCCATCGAGCACTTTGCGATTGTTCACCTTCACGACATAGGAGCCACGCTGCACGCCCAGCGCTTCCATCGTGTCCGCCGCCATCATGCAGATCTCGGCGTCCGCCGCCGGCGTCGCCGAGCCGACCGTGTCGGCGTCGAACTGCATGAACTGGCGGAAGCGGCCCGGGCCGGGCTTTTCGTTGCGGAAGACGTAGCCGACGCGATAGCTGCGGTAGGGCAGGACCAGACCGTCGGTGCCGTAACGCTCGCCGACATAGCGCGCGAGCGGCGCCGTCAGGTCGTAGCGCAGGCTGATCCACTGCTCGTCGTCGTCCTGGAACGAGAACACGCCCTCGTTCGGACGGTCCTGGTCGGGCAGGAACTTGCCGAGCGCGTCGGTATATTCCATCGCCGGCGTCTCCACCGGCTCGAAGCCGTAGAGCTCGTAGACGGCGCGGATCTTCTCGACCATCTCGCGGGTCGCCCGGATCGCGGCGGGGTCGCGATCCTCAAGCCCGCGCGGCAGGCGCGCCTTCAGTTTCTGGGGTTTTTGGGTTTTTCGGCCATGCGCGGCGTTTACCAGCCGACGCGGGACGCGGCAACCGCCGGCTTGCACTTACGGCTGCTCCATCCGCGCCCGGAGCGCATCGGCGTCGGCCTTCGGCAGCGATTTCAGCGTCGGCTTGATGGTTTCGCCGCCGACGATCTTGCCGTTGCGCATGAACATCCAGTCCGAGATGTCGGCGTCGCTGAACTTGACTTCGTCGCCGGCCCGTTTGCCTGGCAGATCGCGCGGCTCGTTGGCGAAGAGACCGGAATAGGCCCCGCCCGGCAGCTTCTTCACCTCGGCGATCCAGATGTGCTCGCCACCCCTGCGGGTCGAGAAGCGCACTTTCAGGGCGTGCCCGGTTTCAGACGGCTTTGGTGCGTCGTAGGAGGCCCAGAAGGTCGGGAGCGTGCTGCGGGCGCGCGCGATCGCGGTGTTCATCTCCGGATCGGTGGTGCGCACGTCGACGATCGGCGAGCGGTCCTCCGCGACGACCTCCGGCACGGGGCCGATGGTCAGGAGGCCGAAGACGGAGACGCCGGTGATTGCGGCGAGAATGACCCATTTCAGGAGTTGGGAGAGTTTGGGTGCCATGATCGCGATGTCCGGGTGCGTCAGTATCTCCGGGCTTTGTCGCGGGATCGTGGCAGGGCGTTCATGGCGTCCCTCTCCCCGCAGGCGGGGAGAGGGAGAAGCAATCAAAACACCTTGCGGATCCAGTTGTGCGGATCGTTGGTGCGGCCGTACTGGATGTCGACGAGTTGCTTGCGCAGGCCCATGGCGACGGGGCCGGCGGCGCCGCCGCTGATCTCGAAGTCGCCGCTCACCGAGCGCACCTTGCCGATCGGCGAGATCACGGCGGCGGTGCCGCAGGCGAAGGCTTCCTTCAGCTTGCCGGAGGCCGCGTCCTTGCGCCACTGGTCGAGCGAGTAGGGCTCCTCGCGCACGGTCTTGCCGGCATCGCGGGCGAGCGTGATGATGGAGTCTCGGGTGATGCCGGGCAGGATGGTGCCGAGCGGCGGCGTCGACAGCGAGCCGTCCTCGAACACGAAGAACACGTTCATCCCGCCGAGCTCCTCGACGTAGCGGCGCTCGATCGCGTCGAGGAAGACGACCTGGTCGCAGCCGTGCTGGATCGCTTCGGCCTGCGCGCGCAGGCTGGCCGCGTAATTGCCGCCGCATTTGACGGCGCCGGTGCCGCCGACGGCAGCGCGCGTGTAGTTCTCCGACACCCAGATCGAGACGGGCGCGGGTCCGCCCTTGAAATAGGAGCCGACCGGCGAGGCGATCACCGCGAAGATGTATTCGGACGACGGCTTGACGCCGAGGAAGGTCTCGCTCGCGATCATGAAGGGTCGCAAGTAGAGGCTGCCCTCGCCGCCCGGCATCCAGGCGCGGTCGATGCGCACGACCTGCTCGACCGCCTCGATGAAGACGTCCTCGGGGATCTCGGCCATCGCCATGCGATCGGCGGAGTCCTTGAAGCGGTGCGCGTTGGCGTCGGGGCGGAACAGGTTCACGCCGCCGTCGTCGCGCTTGTAGGCCTTGAGGCCCTCGAAGATTTCCTGGGCGTAATGCAGGACGGCGCCGGCCGGATCGAGCTGGAAGTTGGCGCGCGCCTCGATCTTGGCCTCGTACCAGCCGCCCTTGGCCTGGTTGTAGCGGACGATCGCCATGTGATCGGTGAAGACCCGCCCGAAGCCCGGGTCCACCAGCTTGGCGACGCGGTCCTTTTCTGGCGTAGGATTGGATGCGGGCTGGATGTCGAATTTCATGCTCATGTCCTTAGGCCTCCCGCTGCCGGTGGCGGCGCTGTTCTGGCGCCTGCCTACCCCATTTCGGGGCCGGCTGGCTTGATGTGGTTTCTGGCCGGACCACCACCAGCCTTGTTAAGGCCGGTTTCCGTGGCCAGCATGTCGCCGAGGACATGCTTTTGCGGAAGGCGGAAGTCCAGTATGTTTTGCCGAAATGCCGCTCGACAATCGCACGGTAGATCTGCTTCGGCCGTCGCCGCCTGTCCGGCTCACTCCGGCCGCCCTGCTTCGATGCCGCCCGACGCGGAACGATCTAAAATTTCGTGCGGGTCGATCGTTTTGTAACATTGAACCCAAGATACGTCAATATGCCTGACATAAATTTCGCGACTCCCCTCAAGACGCTGCCGAGCCTCGGCCGGCCGCAGGCGATGGAGGCAATTTGCGCTGGGATATCATCGAGCTGCTGTTCTTCGCCTATCGCGATTTCGTCGGCGATCCCGACCAGGAGCTGGAGGCGTTCGGCTTCGGCCGGGCCCATCACCGGGTCATGCATTTCGTCTATCGCTATCCCGGTCTCAAGGTCGCCGACCTGCTCGACGTCCTGCGCATCACGAAACAGTCGCTCGGCCGGGTGCTCAAGCAGCTGCTGGACGAGGGCTATATCGTGCAGAAGACCGGCGACAATGATCGCCGCCAGCGCCTGCTCTACGCGACGCCGAAGGGCGAGGCGCTGGTGCAGAAGCTCGCCGGCCTGCAGACCACGCGGATCACCAGGGCGCTGGCCGAGATGGCGCCGCAGGACGCCGAGACCGTCAAGCGCTTCCTGCGCGCGATGATCGACCGCGACGATCCGGACAAGGTGCTGGAGACGATCTTCGGCAACGTCAATCAAGACGGAAAGGAGTGACCGTGCCACTCGCTGCCACGCTCGCCCGCCCGCCGGTGCAACCGGCCGATGACGCGCCTCATCTGCTTTTGGTGGATGACGACCGCCGCATCCGCGATCTGCTGTCGCGCTTCCTCGCCAGCGAAGGCTATCGCGTCACCACCGCGGCGAGCGCCGGCGATGCGCGCTCGAAGCTGCTGGGCCTGCATTTCGATCTGCTGATCCTCGACGTGATGATGCCTGGCGAGACCGGCTTCGATCTCGCCCGCTTCATCCGGACCTCTTCCTCAGTCCCGATCGTGATGCTGACGGCAAGGCACGAAGCCGAAGCCCGCATCGAGGGCTTGCAGATCGGCGCCGACGATTACGTGGCAAAACCGTTCGAGCCGCGCGAGCTGGCGCTGCGCATCAACAACATCCTCAAGCGCGCCGCGCCGCCGCCGCAAACCGCAGCGGTCGAGAAGATCGCGTTCGGTCCCTACGTCTACCATCTCGACCGCGGCGAATTGCGCCAGGGCGAGGAGGTCATCCACCTCACCGACCGCGAGCGCGAAATGCTGCGCATTCTCTCGGAGACGCCGGGCGAGACCATCCCGCGCAGCGCGCTGACCGGCAATGGCAGCGTCAACGAGCGCGCCGTCGACGTGCAGATCAACCGCCTGCGCCGCAAGATCGAGACCGACCCCGCCAATCCGCTTTTCCTCCAGGCGGTGCGCGGCATTGGCTATCGCCTGGTGGCCTCGCCATAGATAGATCAGTGAAGCGCAACCGATGAGCACGATCGATACCGGCCTGACGCTGCTCAAGAGCGCTGCCGGCCGCGTTTCAGCCGCCAATGGCTGGATGGGCAATGCGTTCAAGGGCTGGATGCCGACCGGCCTCTATGCCCGCGCGCTGCTGATCATGATCGTGCCGATGGTGATCCTGCAGACCGTGGTCGCCTTCGTGTTCATGGAGCGGCACTGGAACACGGTGACGCGACGGCTTTCAGCCGCGGTAGTGCAGGACATCGCTGCGCTAATCGACGTCTACAAGAGCTATCCGCAGGACAAGGACCGCGCCCAGCTCAAGAGCATCGGGCAGCGGCTACAGTTGGTGGTCGATTTTCTGCCCCCCGGCGACATGCCACCGCCGGGACCCAAGCCGTTCTTCTCGCTGCTCGACCAGACGCTGTCGGTGCAGCTCGGCCGCCAGATCGGGCGCTCGTTCTGGATCGACACCGTCGGCCGCTCCAACCTCGTCGAGATCCGCATCCAGCTCGACGATGCCGTGATGCGCGTGTTCGCGCAACGCAGCGCCGCTTATGCCTCGAACTCGGAGATCTTCCTGTTCTGGATGGTGGGCACGTCATCGATCCTGCTGATTGTCGCGGTGCTGTTCCTGCGCAACCAGATCAAGCCGATCCTGCGGCTTGCGGATGCCGCCGAAAGTTTCGGTAAGGGCCGCGAAGCGCCGAACTTCAGGCCGCGCGGCGCGCGCGAGGTGCGGCGCGCGTCGATTGCCTTCCTCGAGATGAAATCGCGCATCGAGCGCACGATGGAGCAGCGCACCGCGATGCTCGCCGGCGTCAGCCACGATCTGCGTACTATCCTGACCCGCTTCAAGCTGGAGTTGGAGCTGATCGGCGACAGCCCCGAGCTCGAGGGCATGCGCAAGGACGTCGACGAGATGTCCATGATGCTGGAGGATTATCTTGCGTTCGCCCGCGGCGATTCCGGCGAGCAGTCGCAGCCGACCGACATGGCGCAGGCGCTGGAAGAGCTGCGCAGCGACGCCGAGCGCCACGGCCACACCGCCACCGTGGCTTTCAACGGCCTGCCCGTCGTCACCGTGAAGCCGGCCTCGTTTAAACGCTGCCTCGCCAATCTCGTCACCAACGCGGCGCGCTACGGCAGGAGCATCGCCATCACCGGTCATCGCGATCACCGTTATTTGACCGTCACGGTCGACGATGACGGCCCCGGCATTCCCGCGCATTTGCGCGAAGAAGTGTTCAAGCCGTTCTTGCGGCTGGACAATGCGCGCAACCAGGACGAAGGCGGCACTGGCCTCGGCCTTGCCATCGCCCGCGACATCGCCCGCTCACATGGCGGCGACATCACCCTCGGCGACAGCCCGATGGGGGGATTGAGGGCGAGCGTTCGGATTCCGGTGTAGGTGTTCTTTACCTCGCCCCGCTTGCGGGGAGAGGTCGATTCGATCGCAGATCGAATTCGGGTGAGGGGTGCAGGTCTCACAACGATCGCATGTGTGGAGAGAGGCCCTGACCCCAACCCTCTCCCCGTAAGAACGGGGCGAGGGAGCGTACCGGTTACGCGGCGCCCTACTTCGGCAGCAAATTCTTCAGCTTGTCGATGTCGCGCACGTTCATCTTGAAACCGCCGGGCATCACGATGTCGCCGGGCTTCTGCTCCGGCTTGCAGGCCCCGAGCCACTTGGCTTCGAGGGTCATGGTGGTGTCGCGCCCCGCGGAGCCGACAGCGCCGCCTTGCGCATGCGAGGTGGTCTTCACCGTATAGGCCGAGTTGAAATCGCCAGTGATCTCGGCATGCGAGGTCGTGCTGATGCCGGCGACGCTGCACTCGGAATCGCTGACATAGCCGGTCGCGGTCTTCTTGATCTCCTGCTTGGCGCAGATCTGCTTGGCCATCGGAGAAACGTTGTTGTTCATCTCCTTGTCGACGGTCTGGTCGGTGCAGTGCTGCATGGTCATCTCGGGCACTGGCGAGCCGGCCCGGACCATCTTGATTTCCCAGAGACCGGCCTTGCGTACCGGCAGATCGTCCGCACGAGCCGCACCTGCCGACAGGACGACACAAACGGCCGAGCCGAGCAAAGCGAGTTTGCGCGTCATGTTTCGAGGCTCCCGGCTGAGAGATTGCGGCGCTACGAGCGCGCTTTAGTAGAGCGTGCGGATCGGCTGCTCAGCGGCGCCATAGGGCACCCAGCGGCAGGAGAACGAGATGTAGCCGCCCTCATAGGCCTGCACCGCGAGAAACTTCACGACCTTGCCGTAGCGCGCGCAGTGGTCGACCGCGACCTGCCGTGCATCGGTCTGGGTCGCCATCGAATAGGCGATGATGCCGCCGGTGTCGTTGCCCTTGAACGGCGGCACCGGAAGGAGATCGGCGCGCGCCGACTGGCTCGCCATAATACCCAAGGCAAGAATGGCCGCGGCCGCAATGATCTCGCATTCCCGTTACTCCAATTGGTTGGCGTCAGTTTACGGTGCCGGAATGGAAGTGAAAAGAACTGAAGCCCCGCCAGCTGCGACGTTATGGTCAACTCTTGGGTAAGTGTTGCCGCGCTGCACTTGACCTGCCCGGGCCTTCGCGTCACCGTCCAGCCTTCAAGACCCAGCTGTCCGGATTGCCCATGCGCGCCCCTCCCTGAAATCGCTCCGCTTTGCCGCCGTGTTCGGCCTCATGTTCGGAGCGCTGTCGCTCGGCGAGGCCAGGGCCGCCAATCCGCTGGAGCTGAACTTCTGGCTGAGCGGGCCGCGCTATGACGGCGCCGTCGCCGATTGCGACAAGGCGCTGCCGACCATCGCCACCCAGTTCTGGGAAAAGGAAAGCTCGTTCTGGAATTCCTCGTTGAAGATCACCGGCTTCGCCGCTGTTCACGAGGTCGCTTTCCGGCCCTGGCAGTCCGACAACATTCCGCGCCGCTATTGCACCGGTGAGGCGATGCTCAATGACGGCAAGGCACGCAAGGTGCATTTTTCGATCATCGAGGACGGCGGCTTTGCCGGCTACGGCAACGGCGTCGAATGGTGCGTGGTCGGGGTCGATCGCAACTGGGCCTACAATCCGGCCTGCCGCGCCGCCAAGCCGTAATTCGACCAGCCCTGATTCGGACCGATCAGAGCCCAAGCGAGCGCCGCTCGAAATTTGTTCTTGAAATGTTCTTTTCGCCTGCTAGGCTCGATTGCACAGTCTAGTTGAGGGGCGTCGCCATGTTTCATTCCAGATTGCAGTCTTTCTCCCGCCTGATGATCTCGCTGACGCTTGCCCTGCCCCTCGCGGCCGGGCTGGTCGTCTTCGCGAGCGGTGCAAAGGCCCAGGACAAGCGGCAGAACGCGCCCGGCGAATTCGATTTCTATGTGCTGTCGCTGTCGTGGTCGCCCTCGTTCTGCGAGGAGGCCGCCGAGCGCGGCGGGCGCTCGCAGATGCAGTGCGGCGGGCGGCCCTATGCCTTCGTGGTGCACGGGCTATGGCCTCAATACGAGAACGGCTTCCCCGAATATTGCCAGCGGCCGTCGCCGCGGCTGAACCGCAACATCGTCTCCTCGATGCTCGACCTCATGCCGGCGCCGGGCCTGATCTTCAACGAGTGGGACAAGCACGGCACCTGCTCCGGACTCGACGGCCGCAATTATTTCGAGACGATCCGCAAAGCGCGCGCCGTGGTGAAGATCCCGGCCGAGTATCTCGACCTGTCGCAGGCCAAGACCGTGGCGCCGGGCGAGGTGGAAGAGGCCTTCGTCAAGGCCAATCCGGGCTTGAGCAATGCGGCTGTGTCGGTCACCTGTAACCGGACCCGGCTCTCCGAAGTCCGCATCTGCCTCAGCAAGGATTTGCAGTTCCGCGCCTGCGAGGAAACCGACCGCCGCGCCTGCCGCCGCGACCAGGTTACGATGCCGCCGATCAGGGGTGGTTGAGGACAGTACGGCCTCCGTCATGCCCGGGCTGGTCCCGGGCATCCACGTCCTTCCTGCGGGTGGTCGCGCGTGGATGGCCGGGACAAGCCCGGCCATGACGGGTAGAAGATGCTGCGCATCTTCTCTCATGAGCCGCAGATCGTCCCATGAACTACCGTCACGCCTTCCACGCCGGCAGCTTCGCCGATGTCATCAAGCACATCGTGCTGGCGCGCATCATCACCTATCTGCAGGACAAGCCGGGGGCGTTCCGCGTCATCGACACCCACGCCGGCGCCGGCCTTTACGATCTCGACAGCGACGAGGCGCGCCGCAGCGGCGAGTGGCTGACGGGTATTGCAAGGCTGATGCAGGCGCGGCTGTCGAACGACACCGTCGCGCTGATCAAGCCCTATCTCGACATCGTTCGCGCCTTCAATCCGAAGGCCGAGCTCAAGGCCTATCCCGGATCGCCGCTGATCGCCCGCGGCCTGATGCGGCCGCAGGACAGCCTGGTCGCCTGCGAGCTTGAGCCGAAGGCCCGCAAGGCGCTGATCGGCGTGCTGCGCCGCGACGAACAGGCCCGGGTGGTCGATCTCGACGGCTGGGTCGCGCTGCCGGCCTTCGTGCCGCCGAAGGAACGGCGCGGCCTCGTGCTGATCGATCCGCCGTTCGAGGCAAAGGACGAGTTCGAGAAGCTCGGCGAAGCCTTCTCGGCGGCTTACGCGAAATGGCCAACCGGGATCTATGTGATCTGGTATCCGGCCAAGAGCAGGCGCGCCACCGACGCGCTCGCGCAGCTGGTGGCGCAGCTCGCAGCCGCAGCAAAGCCACCGGGAAAATGTCTGCGCCTCGAATTCAGTGTCGCGCCGCAGCTCGACGGCGGCGCCCTCACCTCAACCGGCCTGCTGATCGTCAATCCGCCCTACACGCTGCATGGCGAGCTGAAGACGATCCTCCCCGAGCTGGAAATGCCGCTCGGCCAGGGCGGAGCTGCCAGATTCCGATTAGAGGTGCCGCGGCCATAACGCGCCGGCATTCTTGGGAAAAATATGCAGTAGCGGTAGTCAATCTGCAGAGAACCGTATTATGCTGTTTCAGTGACTGGCTTTACGTTCCGCTTCCGCGAATGGTTGCGGCGGAGTGAAGGCCTAAGAAAGATCCGGCCGGACCGACACGGTCCGCCCAAGGATGGCCAGCTCTCCCGGGCTTCGTAAGGCCCGGTCATGTCGTGACGTGCGTCTGCGTCGCGACGGAGGAGCAATGAGGGGGAGTTTCCCGATGGCCATGACGGGAACGGTTAAGTTCTTCAACGGCGAGCGCGGCTACGGTTTCATCAAGCCGGACGACGGCGGTCGCGATGTCTTCGTTCACATCACCGCTGTGGAGCGGGCGGGACTGAAGGACCTTGCCGAAGGACAGCGCATTACTTTCGAAGTCGAACCGGACAAGAAGGGGAAGGGACCGAAGGCGGTCAATTTGGTCATCCTCTCCTAGCGGGCCTGGCGCAAACCACCTGCCGCAAAAATCCCGGCCGCGAGCGGCCGGGAGGTTGTTGTCCGGTATTTTCTTGTTGCTATCAGAAGTGATAGTTCACGCCTGCGCGTACAACGCTGGCGCTATAGCCGTTTGACACGCCTGTAATTCCGAACTGGCTGGTCGACAGGTCGATGTAGAGATATTCGAGCTTCACGCTCCAGTTCTGCGCGAGGCCGAGCTCTGCGCCGGCACCGATGGTCCAGCCGGCGCTGGTGTGCGACTCCGTCCAGCCGAACGTCTGCGCGCGCAGTTCGCCGAAGGCGAGGCCGGCAGTGCCGTAGAACAGCACGTTGCTGAACGCATAGCCAGCGCGGCCGCGCAGGGTGCCGAACCAGGGATTGGAGAACTTCCACGGCGCGAAGGTGTCGTCGGCGCCGGCGGCCTGGATGTCGCCCTCGACACCGAACACCCACGGACCGTTCTGGAAATTGTAGCCGGCCTGCGCGCCACCGACGAAGCCGGAGGGCTTCACGGGACTGTTGCTCACCGAGCCCCACTCATAGCCGAGATTGGCGCCGAGATAGGGGCCCGCCCAGCTATAGGCGTTGAGCGGCTGATTGACCGTGTAGGGCGCACGCTGCCCGTAACTGAGATCGGCGGCCTCTGCCGAAGCTGTCCAGCCGGCTGCAGCCAATGCGGCTGCGCCCACGACGAACCCCTTCATCACACTCTCCAACGCAACTGCCGTCACCAGGTGCGATGCCCTGCGCCGCCGCGCCTGGCAAAAGCCGCATGGTTACGGAACCAAGACCTTTTCGTGTAAGATTTATCGAGAGTTTTAAGTTAAAGGGCTGTTAAGGCGGGTTACCGCGCTGTTAACAGACTTAAGGAAGCGTTACCGGGAACCGCGCCCGCCATCCCTGTGCGTGCCGCACCGCGGGAACTTCAAATCGGCATCCCCAGCGCTTAAATTCGCCCCATGGTTCACGATTCCACCGACAATCCGGATGAGGCGCGCGCGCGCAAATCGCCGCGGACCGCGGCGACCGACACTCCGCCCGAGGCGCTGACGCCGCCGGATCTCGATCCCGCGGCCGGCGGCGATGACGAGGACGAGGCGCGGCTGCCCGACATCCTGGAGGAGAGCGGCGCGGTCGGCGAGGAGCCGCTGGCGACGGGCCATGAGGCGATCGAGCGCGCGGTCCGGCTCGCCCCGACCTCACCCGGCGTCTATCGCATGCTCAGTGCGAATGCCGACGTGCTCTATGTCGGCAAGGCCAAGAACGTCAAGAAGCGGCTGTCGAACTATGCGCGCCAAAGTGCGCCGCAGCCGGCGCGCATCCTGCGCATGATCGCCGCCACCGTAACCGTGGAAATCATCTCGACCACGACCGAGACCGAAGCGCTGCTGCTCGAGGCCAACCTCATCAAGCAACTCCGGCCGCGCTTCAACGTGCAACTGCGCGACGACAAGTCGTTTCCCTATATTCTGATCACCGGCGACCACTGGGCGCCGCAGATCCTCAAGCACCGCGGCGCCCAGTCGCGGCCCGGCCGCTATTTCGGCCCGTTCGCCTCCGCCGGCGCCGTCAACCGCACCATCACGGCCCTGCAGCGCGCGTTTCTGATCCGCTCCTGCACCGACTCGTTCTTCGAGAGCCGCACCAGGCCCTGCCTGCTCTACCAGATCCGCCGCTGCGCCGGTCCGTGCACCCGCGAGATCGACTTCCCCGGCTACACGACGCTGGTGCGCGAGGCGACCGACTTCCTGTCCGGCAAGAGCCAGGCGGTGAAGCAGGAGCTTGCGGGCGAAATGGAAAAGGCCTCCGGCGAGCTCGAATTCGAGAGCGCCGCGCTCTATCGCGACCGCCTCGCCGCGCTGTCGGCGATCCAGTCGCAACAGGGCATCAATCCGCGCACGGTGGAAGAAGCCGACGTATTCGCGATCCACCAGGAGGGCGGCTTCTCCTGCGTCGAAGTGTTCTTCTTCCGCACCGGGCAGAACTGGGGCAACCGCGCCTATTTCCCGCGCGCGGAGAAGACTTACACGCCGGAGGAGGTGCTCGGGTCCTTCCTTGCCCAATTCTACGACGACAAGCCGCCGCCCAAGCACATCCTGCTCTCGCACGAGATCGAGGAGAGCGAGCTGCTGGCCAATGCGCTGTCGATCAAGGCCGGCCACAAGATCGAGGTCACGACGCCCAAGCGCGGCGAGAAGAAGGAGTTGGTCACCCACGCGCTCACCAATGCGCGCGAGGCGCTGGGCCGCAAGCTCGCGGACACCGCGACGCAAAGCCGGCTGCTGGATGCCATGGCCGCGACACTGAGCCTGCCGCATGCGCCCAAGCGCATCGAGGTCTACGACAACAGCCACATCCAGGGCACCAATGCGGTCGGCGCGATGATCGTCGCCGGCCCTGACGGCTTCGTCAAAAACCAGTACCGCAAGTTCAACATCAAGTCCGAAGGGATCACGCCAGGCGACGACTTCGCGATGATGCGCGAGGTGCTGGAGCGCCGCTTCAAGCGCCTGATCAATCCGCCCGAGGAAGGTGCGGCCAAAGCCAAGGATGACGATTTCCCACAATGGCCCGACCTCGTCATCATCGATGGCGGCCGCGGCCAGCTCAACGCGGTCCGGGAAATCTTCACGAATCTCGGCCTGACCCAGGTGTCGCTGATGTCGGTCGCCAAGGGACCGGACCGGGATGCCGGCCGCGAGACCCTGTTCATGCCGGAGCGCGAGGCGATCAAGCTGGAGCCACGCGACCCCGTGCTCTATTTCATCCAGCGGCTGCGCGACGAGGCCCACCGCTTCGTCATCGGTTCGCATCGCAAGCTGCGCAAGAAGGACATTCGCGAGGCCGGTTTGCAGGAGATTCCGGGCATCGGCCCGTCACGCAAACGTGCCTTGCTGCATCATTTCGGAACCCTGAAGGAGATCGAACGGGCCTCGATCGTCGATCTCGGCAAGGTTCCGGGGGTGAGCGCCGAGAGCGCGCGCAGGATTTTCGACTATTTCCATCCCCAGCCGGGGTGAACTCAAGGGAGCCGCGGTCATATGATCGTCGCATCCCGCACCCCATTTGGGAGCTGGACGGTTGACCTTCAGGCACCAGCGGTATTGGTAGGACGGATGAACATCGCCACGACACGAGGGACGAACAGCCGCGCGATGTCCCTCCCGAACATCCTGACCTATGGCCGGATCGCCGCGATCCCGGTCGTGGTGGGGTGCATCTACGCGCAATCGATTCTAGACCAGCCGCTGTGGCTGCGCTGGGTGGCGGTCGCCATCTTCATCGCGGCAGCAGTGACCGATTACCTCGACGGCTATTACGCCCGGATCTGGAATCAGCAATCGGCGTTCGGCCGGATGCTCGATCCGATCGCCGACAAGCTGCTGGTCGCCTCCTGCCTGCTGATGCTGGCCGCGGACGGCATCATCCACGGCTGGTCGCTGTGGGCCGCCATCGTGATATTGTGCCGTGAGATCCTGGTTTCGGGCCTGCGAGAATACCTCGCCGCGCTGCGCGTCAGCGTCCCCGTGACCAAGCTCGCGAAGTGGAAGACGACCGTCCAGCTCGTCGCGATCGGCTTCCTGATCGCCGGCCCGGCCGGCGACGAAGTGGTGCCGATCGTCTCGATGATCGGGCTGGTGCTGCTGTGGGCCTCGGCGATCCTCACAATGTACACCGGCTACGATTATTTCAGCTCCGGCATCCATCACCTCATCAAGGAGGATGAGGCATGAAGGTGAAGTACTTCGCCTGGGTGCGCGAGCGCGTCGGCAAGGCCGAGGAGACGATCGAGCCGCCGGCGACCGTGCGCACCGTCGAGGAGCTGATCGCCTGGCTGTCCGGCCGGAGCGAGGCTTATGCTTATGCCTTCGAGAAGCCGAAGGTGATCCGCACCGCGATCGACCACACCCACGTCAAGTCCGACGCCGCCATCGCCGGCGCCCGCGAGATCGCGTTCTTCCCGCCGATGACCGGCGGCTAGTTCATGACATCCACTGCCACCACCTGCCCCGTCACCATCCGCATCCAGGAGGACGATTTCGACATCGCGCGCGAGATCGCCGTCCTGACCAGAAGCCGCACCGACATCGGTGCCGTCGTCAGCTTCTCCGGCATTTGCCGCGGCGACGAGGACAGCGCGAAGATCGCGGCGCTGACGCTCGAACACTACCCCGGCATGGCGGAGGAGGAGATCAAGCGCCATGCCGACGAGGCCACCTCGCGCTGGCCGCTCAACGGCGTCACGGTCATCCATCGCGTCGGGCGGTTCATGCCCGGCCAGAACATCGTGCTGGTGCTCACCGCCTCGCAGCACCGCCAGGCGGCGTTTCAGGCCGCCGAGTTCCTGATGGACTATCTCAAGACCAGCGCGCCGTTCTGGAAAAAGGAAGAGAGCGCCGCCGGCACCGGTTGGGTCGAGGCCCACGCCCGTGACGACGAGGCCGCCGCACGCTGGACCCGATCCTGATGGCAAGAGCATCAAGAAAGACAACGCGCGGCCGCGCTGCGCCGAAACTCGCGAAGGTCGGCCGCGGCGAACTGCTCACCCTGATCGATTTCGTCCGTTACGCGGTCAGCCGCTTCACCGAGGCCAAGCTCGCCTTTGCGCACGGCACGACCGATCCGGTCGCCGAAGCCGCCTTCCTGGTCTGCGAGTCCCTGCATCTGCACCCCGACCAGTTCGAGACCTTCGCGCACGCGCGCGTCACGGCGGCGGAAGGCAAGACCATCCTCGATCTCATCCATAAGCGCGTCATCACGCGGAAACCGGCCGCCTATCTCGTCAACAAGATCTACATGCGCGGCCTGCCCTTCTATGTCGACGAGCGCGTCATCGTCCCGCGCTCCTTCATCGGCGAGCTGCTGGAGTCGCATTTCGGCGGTGACGGCGAAGTTGGCTCCCTGATCGACAATCCCAGGGCCGTCGAGCGCGTGCTCGATCTCTGCACCGGCTCAGGGTGCCTGGCGATCCTCGCCGCCCATCATTTCCCGACCGCGACGATCGACGCCGTTGATATCTCCAAGGGCGCGCTCGAAGTCGCCGCACGCAATGTCAGCGAACATGGGCTCGACGAGCGGATCACGCTCCACCGTGGCGATCTGTTCGCCCCGCTGGGCGACAACAAATACGACCTGATCATCACCAACCCGCCTTACGTCGATGCCGAAGGCATGGCGGCCTTGCCGCCGGAATGCCGGGCCGAGCCGAAGCTCGCCTTCGACGGCGGCGCCGACGGTCTCGACGTGGTGCGCCGCATCCTGCACGGCGCGCCCGACCACCTCACGCCGGATGGCGGGCTGCTCTGCGAGATCGGCCGCGGCCGCGAACTGGTCGACGAGGCATTTCCGGAACTGCCGCTGCTCTGGCTCGACACCGAGGAGTCCGAGGGCGAGGTGTTCTGGATCGCGGCCGCCGACCTTATCTGATCCGTCACGACAGCGACGCTTCGCGCGGAACAAGTCAAATTCCGCCACGTTCATCCCCCGACGAAGTTCTCGTTTCGGAGGATATCCGCATGCTCGCGCCATCGGGCGAATTGCTGCGCGCCGGCATGGCGCTGAAACTCAACCATCTCAAGCGCGCCACGCAATCCTATCTGCGTGACCGCACCAATCAGGCCACAGGACATGTGACCTCCTATGCAGTCGCGGCGGGATTGTTTGCCGCAGCCGGGCTGTTCGTGATTGCAACCTTCTTTGTCGGCGTGATCGCCTTGTACCGCTGGGTCGCCCTCGCCTACGGGCAATTCTGGGGCTTTGGGGCTGTTGCTTCCGTCTTGCTGGTGCTGGCGTGTGCCTGTGCCGGCGTGGCGGTGGCGCAGATGAATCGCAAAACCAGGCCCATCGTCCCCCTCGCCAGCCGTCTGCGCGTTGCGATCGCCACTCCTCGGATTCCGCGCGGAACGGTCCAGCAAGCGGTTAAGGAGGTCGCAGCCGCGATCCCCTTGGTGCCGCTCGGACCGGACGAGAACCCGGGCGCAACAGGTCGCGGCAGGTCAAATCCTGTTCGCAACAACCGGCCACTGCAGCTTGGCTTGATGGTCGCAGCCGCCGGATTGCTGGGCGTGACCGTGGCCCGACGGAAGTACCGTCACCAGCGCCTGGACACCTGATGTCCACGCCGCGATCAGGACAGCTCGACAGTTGGCTCCTGGTTGCCGCCACGACCATCTTCGTGCTGACCGCGGAACGGTATCTCCAGGGCTTCGGTCAGCCAAAGTCGGCTGAGACTCGCCGCAACACCGAAGCCAGCGCCCCCGAAACGAATCCGGCGCATGCGGCTGCGCAGCCAGGCCGTGGCCGACGTTCGAACAACCCGTTCACGATCCCCTGGGCCGGCTGGAAGGACATCCTTTTGCGGACATATCCCCGGATCGACGATGATCGCCTGCTCGCCACAGCGGCGGGTGTTGTCTTCTTCGGCCTGCTCGCGATCTTTCCGGCTGTCACCGCGCTGGTCTCGTTCTACGGCCTGTTCGCCGACCCCGTCACCATCGGCGACAATCTTCAGACCCTCGCGGTGATGCTGCCGGAAGGCACATATCAGATCATCGGCGATCAGGTGGCGCGCGTCGTCTCCAAGGGCAACGCCGAGTTGGGAACGACCTTCCTGTTCGGCCTCGTCCTCGCGATCTGGAGCGCCAATGCCGGCGTCAAAGCCATCATCGACGCCCTCAACGTTGCCTACGAGGAACGCGAGAAGCGCGGCTTCATCCGGCTCAATATGGTCTCGCTGGCGTTTACCGTCGGCGGCATCGTGGCACTGCTGCTGATGGTCGGCGCCGTCGTCGCCTTCCCGCTCGCCCTCGATCACCTCCGGCTCGCGCCCGAAAGCAAGCTGATCATCGCGATTGCGCGCTGGCCCCTCCTGCTCGTGTTCCTGCTTGTTGCGCTGGCGCTGCTTTACCGGCTCGCGCCCAGCCGGGACGCACCGCGCTGGCAGTGGCTCAGTGTGGGCGCCGTGACCGCTGCCGTGCTCTGGATCGCCGGCTCGGCGCTGCTCTCCTGGTATCTGTCGGCCTTCGCCAACTACAACGCGACCTACGGCTCGCTCGGCGCCGCGATCGGCCTGATGATGTGGATGTGGATGTCGGCGATCGTCGTTATGTTCGGGGCCGAGCTGAACTCGGAGATCGAGCGGCAGACCCTGCACGACACGACCACCGGGCAGCCGAAGCCGCTCGGCAGCCGTGAAGCCGTCTCGGCCGACACGGTCGGCGCCGCCGTTCCGAACTGATCGCGGAGGTCAGGCCGAACTCCGGCCCGACCGAATTCGCCCTCAGCGCCTGATGATGACGGCTTCCAGATATTCGCTGTGCACGACCACCGTGCCGTCGTCGGCATGGTTGAACTCGCCCAGCAATGTCATGAGATCGTGCCGCAACGCCGCCTGAGCGGTCTCGTCGAGCGCGGCGAAGGCCTTCAGCATCGGTCCGTAGTACGATTTGAAGACATCGAGCCAGTGCTCCGGCGAGCGATAACGGAACACGAACATGCGCGGTTCGGCGGATATCTCCGAGGCCTTGGTGATGAACATCTCCTCGAGCCGTGCCTGCGTCCCCCACAAGGCCGGCGATTTGACACCTGCAGGTGGCGCCACATGCTTGCCGATGGTCTTGAAGAGCTGGCCGATGAACCCCTGCGGCGTCCAGTTGGCGAGGCCGATCTTGCCGCCGGATTTGCAGACCCGCGCCAGCTCGGAGGCCGCCTTGTCCTGGTCGGGGGTGAACATCACGCCGAAGGTCGAGACGACGACGTCGTAGCTGGCATCCGCGAACGGCAGCGCCTCCGCATCCGCCTCGCGAAATTGGACCGTCAGATGATCCGCCGCCGCGCGCTCCTGTCCGCGCCTGAGCAGCGCCGGCACATAGTCCGTGGATGTGACATCACACCAGCGCCGCGCCGCCGCCAGCGTCGCATTGCCGTTGCCGGCGGCGACGTCCAGCACCTTGCTGCCGGCGCGCAAGTCCAGCGCCTCGCAGAGCTGCTCGCCGACGATCTGCAAGGTGGTGCCGACGACGGCGTAGTCGCCGGACGACCAGGCGCCTTGCTGGCGCTGCTTGACGGCGGCGAGATCGGGCTCAGAAGGAGCCGGCTTGAGCGCTGCGGATGTCGACATGGCAATTCTCCTGGGGTTGAAAACACCGGGACGATAGGGCGCATGCGGCCCGCTGGCCTTGAGAGCAGCGTTATTTTACGCTGAGACTGCCTTGATTTCCCCGCGGGAGCGGAGGGCACGGGATTGTGCTCGGCAGCCATTGCCCTCAAGCGCCCGGGGAAGCGATCCGCCGCCAACGAGATTGCCACTGTCCGTTCGTCCGTCCATCGCGATGCTGCCGACCGCGAGCGCTGCTTTCGCCGGCTTTACTGACATAAGCCTTACAGAGGCAGCTATCCCCTCGAATCAACAATGATGTTAGGGTCATGCCGCTTGGGGGAGCATGAGGCGTGACGGGTTCGCACAGCAGCCCGTGTTTTCCCGGGGTGAGGCAGTCAGCTCTTTGAGGCGTAACGCGCGGCATGATTCGCATTTCGACGATCTTCATCGCCATCTGCATGGTTCTGGTCGCGGCCTCGCTCGGGCTTGTCCTCTACTCGGTTGCCGGCATCAGCGGGACCGAATCCGCGATCGTGGCACTGACCGCGCTGACCTTCCTGATCCTGTACAACGCGGTATCGATGCGGCTGCGCGATCGGAACGACGTCGGCGGTCAGATCGCCGACCTCTCGCGCGGCACCGCCGACCTCGCCCGCCAGGTCGCCGAGTTCGGCCGACGGCTGGCTGCGATCGAGGGGCGCATCGCCTCGTCCAATTCGACCAACACCGACCGCATCCAGTCGGTGGCGGGCGAGATCAACGAGCTCGGCGGACTCGTCAGGCAGCTCGCGACCACCGTGTCGGCCCATGAGGATCTGCTGGCTGGCAACGCGCCGGTCCCCTCTCCTGCTCCCGCTCCGGTCGCGATGCCGGAACCTGAGGCGCCGATCGACCTGATTGCGATGCCCGAGGAGCGCCCGGTTCCGGTTGCGCCTCCCCGCTCCCGGCAGCGGCACCGCGGCCGACGCCGCCAGCGGTTCAGGCCAAGACTGCCAACGCGGTTCAGACAGTCGACGGACGCAACCAGACCCAGATGCTGGCGACGCTGCGCAACGCGATCGACGAGAACCGCATCGACATCTTCCTGCAGCCGATGGTGACGCTGCCGCAGCGCAAGGTGCGGTTCTACGAGGCAGTGACGCGGGTACGTGACGGTCGCGACCAGTTGATTGCTGCCGAGGAGTTCATCAGCATCGCCGAGGCCTCGGGGCTGATCGGGCGCATCGACAACATGGTGATGCTGCGCTGCGTGCAGGTGCTGCGCCGCCTAATGGTGCGCAACAAGGATGTCGGCGTGTTCTGCAACGTCGCGGCCTCCACGCTCGGCAATTCGACCAGCTTCGCGCAGTGCCTCGACTTCCTCGAAGCCAACCGGGCACTGGCGCCGTCGCTGGTGCTGGAATTCAAGCAATCGACCTTCCGCAATCTCGGGCCGGCCGAAATCGAGAATCTCGCAGCGCTCGCCCAGCGCGGGTTCCGATTCTCGATCGACCACGTCACGGATCTGCGGATCGAGCCGCGCGAGCTCGCCGACCGCGGCGTGCGCTTCATCAAGGTGCCGGCCTCGCTCCTGCTCGATCCCCGGCAGGCCTCGACCTCGGACATCCACCCCTCCGACCTCTCCGATCTGCTCGGCCGGTTCGGCATCGACCTGATCGCCGAGCGCATCGAAGGCGAGCGCGCTGTGGTCGATCTGCTCGACTATGACGTACGGTTCGGCCAGGGCTTCCTGTTCGCGCCGCCCCGGCCATTGCGGCCGGAAGGGGCATCTGCTACCGGCGGGGCCGCGCCGAACCAGGCGCAGGACACCCAGGGATCCAATGGCTCCGCTCCCCCCAGCCAAGGTACGACAACTGGTGCGACGTCTTCGGCACCTCCAGCCCAACGCATCACCACCGGCAGCGCCGCTCTCGCGCGGCGTATTTGATCGGCCGCGCGCATCATGACGACGCTGCATTTTGCCGAAAGCCTGCGCGAGCTCGTGGGCGGTGTGGACGTCGTGCTCAGCGACATCTGGGGCGTGGTCCATAACGGCCTGGAATCCTTCCCGGAGGCCTGCGAGGCGCTGCACACCTATCGCAGCCGCGGCGGTACGGTGATCCTGATCACCAATGCGCCGCGCCCGGCGGATTCGGTACAGCGGCAGCTCCGCAAGCTCGGCGTCGCGGACGAGACCTACGACGCCATCGTCTCGTCGGGCGACCTGACACGGCTCTATGTCGCCGACCATCCCGGCAGCAAGATGTTCTGGCTCGGCCCCGAGCGCGACAACTCGATCTATCGCGGCCTCGATGCGGTGACCGCGCCGCTGGAAGAGGCCGACTACATCGTCTGCACCGGGCTCTACGACGACGAGACCGAGACCGCGGAAGACTATCGCGGCATGATGCTGCAGGCGCGCGAGCGCAAGCTGACGCTGGTCTGCGCCAACCCCGATATCGTGGTCGAGCGCGGCGACCGGCTGATCTATTGCGCCGGCGCCATTGCCGAACTCTATCGCGAGATCGGCGGCGAGGTGATCTTCTACGGCAAGCCGCACCGGCCGATCTACGAGCGCGCGATGGCGCTCGCCGGCGAGCGCCAGGGCCACCCGATCGACCGGAAAAAGGTGCTGGCGATCGGTGATTCCGTCCGCACCGACCTGACCGGGGCGCGCGAATTCGGCATCGACTGCCTGTTCGTCACCCGCGGCATCCATGCCGAGGAGTTCGAGGGGCTCGACCAGCTCGACCCGACATCGGTGATGGAATTGTTCGGCCACCCGCCGAAAGCGCTGATGCGCGAATTGAAGTGGTGACCTCTGTCGTTCCGCGAGGAACGACGCATCAACACAGAAAGCCCGGGAGAAATGCCCGGGCCTTCCGAAATCAACCGATGGCTTCGATCGCGCTTACGCGCTCGCCATGTCCGGGAAGACCGCCTCGATCTTGGTCTTCAGCGTCGCCGCGTTGAACGGCTTGACGATGTAGTTGTTCACGCCGGCCTTCTTGGCCGCGATCACGTTCTCGGTCTTCGATTCGGCCGTGATCATGATGAAGGGCGTGGTGGCGAGGTTCGGATCCGCGCGCACTTCGCGCAGCAAATCGTAGCCCGTCATCGGCTCCATGTTCCAGTCGGAGATCACGAGGCCGTACTTCTTGCCGCGCATCTTGTTCAGCGCCGCCGAACCATCGCTGGCATCATCGATATTCTCGAAGCCAAGCTGCTTCAGCAGATTCCTGATGATACGGATCATGGTGCTGTAGTCGTCAACCACCAGAACCGACATCGACAAATCAACCGCCATCTCGACTCCCCCAACGCAAACCAGGAATGTTACAATCGGACCCGCCAGCTCTAGCCCCGCGGTTCCACGTTTCAAGAACTAGCACCAAGGCGTTAAACAGCGCGTTAATCGCGGGCGCCCTCGAAGGACTGAAATCGCATTCAATGCAGCCGCCCCCTCCCGCTTGACTTCATCCAGCCGGTCAAGCCACGGTCCGCAGGTCCTGCCGCTTCGAGAATTCCCCTGATGGCCCCGCATTTTACCGTTATTCGCGACTCCACGCCGGATTCCGCGATTTTAAAGGGTGCCGTGGTCGCGATGGGCAATTTCGACGGCGTTCATCTCGGCCATCGCGCGGTGATCGCGGCGGCCCTGGAAATGGGCCGAACGCATGGCCGCCCTGCACTGGCATTGACCTTCGAGCCGCATCCTCGCCGGTTTTTCAGCCCGAACACCCCCAATTCCGCCTGACGGACGAGCCGGCGAAGCTGCGACTGCTGGCCGGCACCGGACTTGCCGGCGCCGTGGTCATGACCTTCGACAAGGCGCGGGCCGGCACCAGCGCGCAAGATTTCATTCACCATGACCTGATCGGACGGCTGGGTGTCAGCGGCATAGCGGTCGGCTACGACTTCCATTTCGGCAAGGGACGGGTCGGCTCGCCGAGCCTGCTGGCCGACGAGGCCCCCGGCTCGGCATCGAGGTCGACGTGCAGCCGCATGTCGATATCGACGAGCGGCCGGTCTCCTCCAGCGCCATCCGGATCGCACTCGCCGAAGGCCAGATCGACGAGGCCACCACCATGCTCGGCGCCCCCTGGTTCATCACCGGCGAGGTGATCCACGGCGAGAAGCGCGGCCGCGACCTCGGCTATCCCACCGCCAACATCCGCCTCGATGCCAATTGCGGCCTCAAGCACGGCATCTACGCGGTGCGGGTCGGGCGCGGCGCCGAGCGGCTGGACGGGGTGGCGAGCTTCGGCCGCCGCCCGACCTTTGATAATGGCGCCCCGCTGCTGGAAATCTTCCTGTTCGACTTCAAGGGCGACCTCTACGGGCAGGCACTCGACTGCGCCTTCGTCGGCTTCATCCGCGAGGAGCTGAAATTCGACAGCCTGGAGGCCCTGATCCGCCAGATGGACGACGATTCCATCCGCGCCCGCACCATTCTGGCCGCCGCCCCGGACGCCTTTCCGCGGCTTGGCGCCGTTGATTGAGGCCGAAAGACCGGCCCGCCGGGCCTTTGCGCTTCCCCCGGCCGGCTGCTATGGAGGGCCATGTTTGCGCGGCGCATCATAGGGATTAGCGGCCCGGCTTCCGCCTGAGCTTTCGGCTCGGCGCAAGACCGGGATTTCGTCGTTCCGCCCCGCGATTCCGCATCGCCATCCGTTTCCGCGCCATTCCGAGCCAGTCAGCATCATGTCCGAAAAGCCGCAAAAGTCCGACGCCCCAAAGTCCGACGCCAAAGACTATTCGAAGACCCTGTTCCTGCCGCAGACCGAATTCCCGATGCGCGCGGGGCTGCCGCAGCGCGAGCCGGAGATCCTGAAATACTGGAACGACATCGGCCTCTACGACAAGCTGCGCAAGGAAGCCGACGGCCGCGCCAAGTTCGTGCTGCATGACGGCCCGCCCTACGCCAATGGCAACATCCATATCGGGCACGCCCTGAACAAGATCCTCAAGGACGTCGTGACCAAGAGCCAGCAGATGCTCGGCTACGACTCCAATTACGTGCCCGGCTGGGACTGCCACGGCCTGCCGATCGAATGGAAGATCGAGGAGGAGAATTACCGCTCCAAGGGCAAGCAGAAGCCGGACTTCCGCGACTCCGCCGCGATGGTGGCTTTCCGTAAGGAGTGCCGCGCCTATGCGACGCACTGGATCAACGTGCAGCGCGAGGAATTCAAGCGGCTCGGCATCATCGGCGACTGGGACCATCCCTATCAGACCATGAGCTATCCGGCCGAAGCGCAGATCGCCCGCGAACTGATGAAGTTCGCCGCCAACGGCACGCTGTATCGCGGCTCCAAGCCGGTGATGTGGAGCGTGGTCGAGAAGACCGCGCTGGCCGAGGCCGAGGTCGAGTATGAGGACCACACCTCCGACACGGTGTGGGTGAAGTTTCCGGTCACGTCTCCGGCCCACGGCGCGCTTGCCTCCGCCAGCGTCGTGATCTGGACCACCACGCCATGGACGCTGCCGGGCAACCGCGCGATCTCGTTCTCGCCGAAGATCGCCTACGGCCTCTATGAGGTTACCGACGCGCCTGCGGATAACTGGGCCAAAAACGGCGACCTGCTGATCCTGGCCGATGCGCTGGCCGAAAGCGTGTTCAAGCAGGCCCGCGTCAATACCTACAAGAAGGTGCGCGACATCCCGGCCGACACGCTCGATGCGGTGGAATGCGCTCATCCGCTGAAAGGCGTCGGCGGCGGCTACGAATTCACGGTCCCGTTGCTTCCCGGCGACCACGTCACCGACGACACCGGCACCGGCTTCGTGCACACCGCGCCCGGTCACGGTCGCGAAGACTTCGACGTCTGGATGGCCAATGCGCGCGAACTGGATGCGCGCGGCATCAACACCACCATCCCCTATACTGTCGACGAAAATGGCGCCCTCACCGACCACGCACCGGGCTTCACCGGCAAGCGCGTGCTCACCGACAAGGGCGAGAAGGGCGATGCCAACGAGGCCGTGATCAAGGCGCTGATCGAGGCCGGCAAGCTGCTCGCGCGCGGCCGCCTCAAGCACCAATATCCGCATTCCTGGCGCTCGAAGAAACCGGTGATCTTCCGCAACACGCCGCAATGGTTCATCGCGATGGACAAGGACATCAGCGAGGACGGTCAGGCGAAGAAAGGCGACACACTGCGCGCCCGCGCGCTGCGCGCCATCTCGGTGACGCAATGGGTTCCGCCGTCGGGCGAGAACCGCATCAACGGCATGATCGCCAATCGTCCGGACTGGGTGATCTCGCGCCAGCGCGCCTGGGGCGTGCCGATCGCCGTGTTCGTGCGCGAGAAGAGCGACGGCTCGGCCGAGATCCTGCAGGACGAGATCGTCAACCAGCGCATCACCGAGGCCTTCATGGAAGAAGGCGCCGATGCCTGGTACATGGACGGCGCCCGCGAGCGCTTCCTTGGGCCCCGTGCGGCTGAGGACTGGAAGAAGATCGACGACATCTGCGACGTCTGGTTCGATTCCGGCTCCACCCACGCCTTCGTGCTCGAGGATCGCCAGAACTTCCCGCAGCTCGGCAACATCGTCCGCAAGGTCGATGGCGGCCAGGACACCGTGATGTATCTGGAAGGCAGCGACCAGCATCGCGGCTGGTTTCATTCCTCGCTGCTGGAAAGCGCGGGCACGCGCGGCCGCGCGCCCTACGACATCGTGCTGACCCACGGCTTCACGCTGGACGAGAACGGCCGCAAGATGTCGAAGTCGATCGGCAACACCGTCGAGCCGCAGAAGGTGATCAAGGATTCGGGCGCGGACATCCTGCGCCTGTGGGTCTGCGCCACCGACTATGCCGACGACCAGCGCATCGGCCCGGAGATCCTGAAGAACACCATCGAGACCTACCGCAAGCTGCGCAACACCGCGCGCTGGATGCTCGGAACGCTGCATCACTTCAAGCCGGGCGAGAAGGTCGCCCATGCCGAGATGCCCGAGCTCGAGCGGTTGATGCTGCATGAACTGGCGGGCCATGCCGAAACCATTCGCAAGGCCTATGCCGCGTTCGATTACAAGACCGTCGTTGCAAGCCTCTCGGCCTTCATGAACTCCGACCTGTCGGCGTTCTATTTCGACATCCGCAAGGACACCCTGTATTGCGATCCGCCGTCCTCGCTGGCGCGCAAGGCGGCGCTCACCACGATCGACATCTTGTGCGACGCCATCCTGAAGTGGCTCGCCCCGATCCTCAGCTTCACGACCGACGAAGCCTGGCGGATGTTCCGGCCGAACGAGGCGCCTTCCGTCCATTTGACCCTCTTCCCCGAGGGCCTCGAACAATTCCGTGACGCGAGGCTCGCCGCGAAATGGGAGATCATTCGCAACGTCCGCCGCGTCGTCACGGGCGCGCTCGAACTCGAGCGTGCGGCCAAGAACATCGGCTCGTCGCTGGAGGCCTCGCCGGTGATCTATGTCGCCGACCGCGACATGCTGGCGACGCTGTTCGACATCGACCTCGCCGAAATCTGCATCACCTCGAACTACGAGGTGCGTGAGGGTGAGGCGCCGGCATCGGCATTCCGTCTCGACGCCGTGCCCGGTGTCGCGGTCGTCGTCGAGAAGGCGGTCGGCACCAAATGCGCCCGCTCCTGGAAGATTTCGCCGACGGTGGGCGAAGACGCTGAATATCCCGACGTCACCCCGCGCGACGCCAAGGCGCTGCGCGAATGGAAGGCGCTCGGGGTAGTGGCCTGAGCCCCGGCCATGGCCCCGCTCCGTGCCGGCATCCTCGCGGCAACGGTCACGCTCGTGGCCGACCAGGCCTCAAAGCTCTGGCTGCTGAACGGTTTCGACCTGGCACGCAAGGGCGTGGTGAAGGTGACGCCGTTCTTCGACCTGGTGCTGGCCTGGAACATCGGCATCAGCTTCGGCTGGCTCCAGAACGACAGCCAGGCGGCCCAGATCGCGCTGATGGCGGTCAAGGCCGTTGCGGTGGTCGCCCTCGCCATCTGGATGGCCCGCTCGCACACCCTGCTGGCGACGGTCGCGCTCGGCCTGATCATCGGCGGCGCCATCGGCAACGGCATCGACCGCTTCGCCTATGGCGCGGTGGTCGATTTCGCCCTGTTCCATATCGAGATCGGCGGAAATACCTATAATTGGTACGTGTTCAACCTCGCGGACGTGGCCATCGTTGTCGGGGTGGCGGGGCTATTGTATGATTCCTTCCTGGGGGTACCCGCCGCAAAAGCGCCCTGATCCCGGCCGATACGGGCTGGCAGGCGGAACCTTGCTTTTTGCGAGGATTGGCCGCGTTTGAGCGGCAAAGAGCAGCTATCTGCCACAATATGGAACAGGTACAATAATGCGCAGCTCGAAGACCAGCGGTTCGATGGTTCGAGACCCCAAAGCGGGGTTCTGGCGGGCGTTGAAATTGTCCGCTGTCATGCTCGGCATCGGTCTCGCCATGTCGGCAGGTCAGGCGCGCGCCGGTGACGACGACGAGGACGACGATGGGATGACCTTCGAAGAGAGGATCATCGACAATCTGATGTCCGGCATCGGCGCCAAGAGCATGGAAAAACCCGGCATCGAATACCGCGAGCGCTCGCCGCTGGTCGTGCCGCCCAAGCTGGACCTGCCGCCGCCCGCGACCCAGGCCAAGAATGCGCCGAACTGGCCCAAGGACCCCGAGGAAAAGCGCCGCAAGGAAGCCATCGCCGCGCGCAAGAAGGCCACCAAGGCCACCGAGAACTGGCAGGCCGCCCAGCCGCTGACGCCCGCGGAGATGAAGGCCGGCGAAGTCGCCGCGGCCCCTCGCACAAGCAACGACCCGATCCAGCCGGGCACCAACGCCAACCCGTCGCTCAGCCCTGCCGAATTGGGTTTTTCCGGCGGCCTGTGGAATATGATGAGGGGCGTCGGCGGCAAGGGCGAGACCAAGCAATTCACGACCGAGCCCCCGCGCCAGTCGCTGGTCGAGCCGCCGCCGGGCTATCAGACGCCGTCCCCGGGCTATGCCTATGGCGCCGGAGAGGACAAGTCGCGCCGGACCTATTTCGACATCATGTCGGGCAAGGACAAGGAACAATAGCGTTCCCGTCCTGCCGCGGTATCCTGACCGCAGCGAATCTGGCGCCGCCGGCGGATGTACGCCGGGGCGCGATCTAGAATTGCCTATCAGTAACTTGCCACCACGTTGAGTTCTCTGCTTCGTGACGCGAAGCCTCAGCCGCACGGTGTACCATGCCGTGCCTTTCGAGCCGGACATCCGGACTCGGCCTTTCACCAGGGATCATGATGTCCGCAAACCGATCGGTTGCCTGCCTCCTTGCCGCGCTGCTTTCGACGAGTGTCCTGACGGCCGGCGCGGCCCTCGCCCAGACCACGGTGACATCGGCTCCGCCCGCCAGCTTCACGCTCGGCAATGGCATGCAGGTCGTGGTGATCCCGGACCACCGCACGCCCGTGGTCACCGAGATGATCTGGTACAAGGTCGGCTCGGCCGACGAGACGCCGGGCAAATCCGGACTCGCGCACTTCCTCGAGCATCTGATGTTCAAGGGCACCTCGAAGCACCCGGTCGGCGAATTCTCCCAGACCGTGCTCCGCGTCGGCGGCAACGAGAACGCCTCGACCTCGGTCGACTACACCAACTACTACCAGCGCGTGCCGAAAGAGCAGCTGCCGACCATGATGGAGTTCGAGGCCGATCGCATGACCGGCCTGATCCTCAAGGACGAGAACGTGCTGCCCGAGCGCGACGTCGTGCTTGAGGAATACAACATGCGCGTCGCCAACAATCCGGACGCGCGGCTCAACGAGCAAATCATGGCCGCGCTCTATCTCAATCATCCCTATGGCCGGCCCGTGATCGGCTGGCACCAGGAGATCGAGAAGCTCGACCGTGAGGACGCGCTCGCCTTCTACCGCCGCTTCTACGCGCCGAACAACGCGATCCTCGTCATCGCAGGCGACGTCGAGGCCGCGGACATCCGTCCGCTGGTCGAACGCAATTTCGGCTCGATCCCGGCCCAGCCCGCGATCCCGGCGCGCCGCGTCCGCCCGCAGGAGCCGGAGCCGGCCGCACCGCGCACCGTCACGCTGGCCGATCCACGCGTCGAGCAGCCGAGCCTGCGCCGCTATTATCTCGTTCCTTCCGCAACCACGGCCGCAGCCGGCGAAAGCGCGGCCCTCGATGTGCTGGCGCAGTTGATGGGCAGCGGCAGCAATTCCTATCTCTATCGCGCGCTAGTGGTCGACAAGCCGCTCGCAGTCTCGGCCAACGCCAGCTATTCGAGCATCGCGCTCGATCCGACCCAATTCGCCGTGTCGGCTTCGCCGAAACCCGGCGTCAGTTTCGCCGAGATCGAGCAGGTGATCGACGGCGTCATTGCCGAGGTCGCGCAGAATCCGATCCGCGCCGAGGATCTGGAGCGGGTGAAGACGCAGCTCATCGCGGAAGCGATCTACGCGCAGGACAATCAGACGGTGCTGGCACGCTGGTATGGCGGCGCGCTGACGACGGGCCTCTCGATCGAGGACATCCGAAGCTGGCCGGACCGCATCCGTGCGGTCACCGCCGAGCAGGTTCGCACGGTTGCGCAGAAATGGCTCGAGAAGAAGCGCTCGGTGACGGGCTATCTGATCAAGGACACAAGCGCCGCCAAGCGCGAGGAGAAGCGTTCGTGACCTATCCCTTCCTTCGACGCGTTGCGTTCTCCATCGCCACCGGCGCCGCGTTCGCGCTCGCGACCATCTCGCCATCGCAAGCCGCAGCGAAGATCCAGCGCCTGGTCTCGCCCGGCGGCATCGAGGCCTGGTTCGTGCAAGACGCGACCGTGCCGCTGATCGCCATGGAATATTCCTTTGCCGGCGGCTCGGCGCAGGACCCCAAGGACAAGTCGGGTGTCGCCAACCTGGTCAGCGACCTCCTCGACGAAGGCTCCGGCGATCTGGACTCCAAGACCTTCCACGAACGGCTCGACCGCCGCGCCATCGAGCTCAGTTTCAGCGCCACCCGCGATACCTTCCGCGGCAGCTTGCGCATGCTGCGCGACAACAAGGACGAGGCCTTCGACCTGCTCCGGAGCGCGCTGACCTCGCCGCATTTCGACACCGCCGACGTCGAGCGCATCCGTTCGCAGGTGATCTCGGGCCTGCGCCGCGAGACCACCAACCCGACCTCGCTGGCGAGCCGCAAGTTCCTGGAGGTCGCATTCGGCGATCATCCCTATGGACGGCAGACCAACGGCACGCTCGACAGCGTGCCGACCATCACGGTCGCCGACATGAAGGATTATGTCGGCCGCGTGCTCGCCAGGGACGGCCTGAAGATCGCGGTCGTCGGCGACGTCGATCCGGCCACGCTCGGCAAGCTGCTCGACCACACCTTCGGCAGCCTGCCTGCCAAGGCCAACCTCACGCCGGTCGCCGACGTCGAGGCCGCCAAGCCGCCGCAGCGCGCCTTCGTGCCGCTCGACGTGCCGCAAACCGTCATCACCTTCGGCGGCCCCGGCGTGAAGCGCAGCGATCCGAACTTCATGGCCGCCTATGTCGTCAACCACATTCTCGGCGGCGGCGGACTGTCCTCGCGGCTTTATCGCGAGGTTCGCGAGAAGCGCGGGCTCGCCTATTCGGTCTTCGAATCGCTGCTCTGGATGGAGCATTCGGCGATCTTCATCGGCAATACCGGCACGCGCGCCGACCGCGCCAGCGACACTATCGACGCCATCGAGAAGGAGGTGCGCCGCATCGCCGAGGAGGGGCCGACACAGAAGGAGCTCGACGAGGCCAAGTCCTACCTCAAGGGCTCGCAGATGCTGGCGCTCGACACCTCCTCCAAGCTGGCGCAGGCGCTGCTGCAATATCAGCAGGACAAGATGCCGATCGACTATATCGAGAAGCGCAACGCCATCATCGAGGCGGTGACGATGGACGATGCAAAGGCAGCCGCCAAGCGCCTGTGGGGCCAGGGGCTTCTCACCGTCGTCGTCGGCCGCGCCCCGCAGGCCGCCGCGCAACCCGCGGCAGCACCGGCGACGAAGTCCAACTGACGGTCCCTTACGTTTCCTGAATGGCCGGGCTCGTCCCGGCCATTTGCGTTTTGCATGGGCGCCATTGCCGAATGGTGATGTCCGGGATATGTCCTGATATCACGAACGGTGCCCCCATGCTGCGGATATCCCGCGATCTCGTCATCGACGAGGACGACATCGAGATCGGCTTTGTTCGCGCCTCGGGCCCCGGCGGCCAGAACGTCAACAAGGTCGCGACCTCGGCGCAATTGCGCTTCGACACCCGCAAGCTGACCTTGCCGGAGGATGCCGCACTGCGCCTTGCCCGTCTCGCAGGCCAGCGCATGACCAAGGACGGCGTCATCGTGATCCAGGCTCAGCGCTTCCGCACCCAGGAGCGCAACAAGCAGGATGCGATCGACCGCCTCATCGAGATCCTGAGCGAGGCGATGATACGGCCGAAGCCGCGGCGCGCGACAAAGCCGACCTTCGGCTCCAAGCAACGCCGGCTCGAGGGCAAGAAGCGCCGCAGCGATATCAAGTCGAAGCGCGGCGGACATTTCGACGATTGATTGCGGCAGTCGATCGCACCGCAAATCGGTGCGAGGCACATCGCGCGCTTTACGTTTTGTTCCCGTCCGAAACAGCCCGCTACTACCACCGCATGTTTGGCCGCGCCTAGAGTTTATGCACGCTGAATTTGACGTGGATGGGCGGGCTTTTGGCGATGCGCGCGGTCGTGCTGGGATTGTGCACTGCAGTGATTCTGGTGGTGCGGGTTGCCGACGCGCAGATGCCGTTGCCGGCCGCAAAGCCGCCGGATGGCGCAACGCTGTTCAAGCAGCAATGCGCGGTCTGCCACACGTTGAGTTCGTCCGAGCCGATGCGACAAGGGCCGCCGCTGGTTAAGGTCGTCGGGCGGCCCGCCGGCAAGGTCGAGGGCTTCCGCTATTCCGAGAATCTCGCCAAAGCCGACTTTGCCTGGGACGAGGCGAAGCTCGACGCCTGGCTGACCAATCCGCAATCCGTCATTCCCGGAGTAGCGATGGTCTACCGGCAGGCCAAGCCGGAGACGCGCGCCGCCATCATCGCCTTTCTGAAGGAGCAGAACTGAATGGCAAAGCCTGTTCATTCCATGATCCGCGTGTTCGACGAGGCGCGCTCGCTCGACTTTTACAGACGCGCCTTCGGCCTCGAGGTCGCCGACCATCTGAAGTTCCCCGATTTTGCCCTGATCTACCTGCGTCACCCCTCGTCACCTTTCGAGGTGGAGTTGACGGTCAATTTCGATCGCAAGGAGCCTTACGCGCTCGGTGACGGCTACGGCCACCTCGCGGTGGTGGTCGAGGATCTCGATGCGGAACATGCCCGCTTCGAGCGCGAGAAGCTGGCGCCGGGTCCGTTGCGCGACTTCAAGCACGACGGCAGGACGCTGGCACGCTTCTTCTTCGTCAGCGATCCCGATGGCTACAAGATCGAGGTGATCCAGCGGGGCGGACGTTTCAACTAGCCAAAATCAAAAAATCAAAATCAACGGAGGAAACCATGAGAGAAGTCGATCGTCGAAGCAAGCACAGCCGCCGCGTCTTTCTCAAGGGCGCAGCGACGGCCGTGCCGGTCGCCGCTGTCGCGACCAGTGTCGCCGTCAGCATCGAGGACGCCTGGGCCGAAGATGCGAGCGCACTCTCGCCCGCGACGATGAAGACGCTGCTGAAGGTCGCGCGCGATACCTATCCGCATGATGTGCTCGGCGACAGCTACTACATCACCGCAATCAAGCCGTGGGACGGCAAGGCGGCCAAGGATCCCGCCGTCAAGTCGCTGATCAGCGAGGGTATCACGCGGCTCGATCAGAACGCGCGGGATCGCCACAAGGTCCCGTACGCCGAGGTGCCATGGGAAGCCGACCGCGTCGTGCTGCTGAAGGAGATCGAGCAGAGCGAGTTCTTCCAGAAGGTCCGCGGCGACCTCGTCGTCTCGCTCTACAACCAGAAAGAGGTCTGGCCGCGGTTCGGCTATGAGGGCTCCTCCGCCGAACACGGCGGCTACATCAACCGCGGCTTTGCCGACATCGACTGGCTGCCCAAGGCTTAAGGCCACCCCAACGGTTCAGGAGAACGCATATGGCAAAATTCGATCTGAACGACTCCAGCGTTGTGGTGATCGTCGGCTCCGGCGCCGGCGGCGGCACGTTGGGCAACGAACTCGCGCAGAAGGGCGTCAAGGTGGTCATCCTCGAGGCCGGGCCGCGCATCGAGAACCAGGACTTCGTCAACGACGAGTGGGAGAGTTTTTCCCAGCTCGCATGGACCGATGCGCGCACCACGTCGGGCAACTGGCGCGTCGCGAAAGACTTCTCTGGTCTTCCGGCCTGGATCGTCAAGGCGGTCGGCGGCTCGACCACGCACTGGGCCGGCGCGTCGCTGCGCTTCGACGAGCACGAGTTCAAGGTGAAGAGCACTTACGGCAGCCTTCCCGGCGCTAACTTGCTGGACTGGCCGGTGACGCTCGCGGAGATCGAGCCGTGGTACGCCAAGGCCGAGAACAAGATGGGCGTGACCCGTACCAACGGCATTCCCGGACTTCCCGGCAACAATAATTTCAAGGTGCTGGAGGCCGGCGCGAAGAAGCTCGGCTACAAGACCGTGCACACCGGCAACATGGCGATCAACAGCCAGCCGCGCGACGGCCGCGGCGCCTGCCAGCAGATCGGCTTCTGCTTCCAGGGCTGCAAATCCGGCGCGAAATGGTCGACGCTCTACACCGAGATCCCGAAGGGCGAGGCGACCGGCAATCTCGAGATCCGTCCGAGCAGCATGGCGATCAAGATCGAACATGACGCCAGCGGCAAGGTCACCGGGGTCGTCTACGCCGACGAAAACGGGGCGATGCAGCGCCAGAAAGCACGCATCGTCGCGGTGGCCGGCAATTCGATCGAAAGCCCGCGGCTGCTGCTCAACAGCGCCTCGAGCATGTTCCCCGACGGCCTCGGCAATTCATCCGGCCAGGTCGGCCGCAACTACATGCGGCACATGACCGGCAGCGTCTACGCCGTGTTCGAAAAGTCGGTGCACATGTATCGCGGCACCACCATGGCCGGGATCGTCCGTGATGAAGCCGCCAATAACCCGAAGCGTGGCTTCGTCGGTGGCTACGAGATGGAGACGTTGTCGCTCGGCCTGCCGTTCATGGCCGCGTTCCTCAACCCGGGTGCCTGGGGCCGTCCGTTCACCGCGGCGCTCGACGGCTATCCCCGGATGGCCGGCATGTGGCTGGTCGGCGAGGACATGCCGCAGGAGACCAACCGCATCACGCTCGACCCCGTCGTCAAGGACAAGTTCGGACAGCCGGTCGCCAGCGTGCATTTCGACGATCATCCCAATGACCTCGCGATGCGTGCGCACGCCTACAAGCAGGGTGCGGCGCTCTATGACGCCGTCGGCGCGACCGTGACCTATCCGACGCCGCCCTATCCGAGCACGCACAATCTCGGCACCAACAGGATGAGCGAGAAGCCGCGGGACGGCGTCGTCAACAAGTTCGGGCAAAGCCACGACGTCAAGAACCTGTTCGTCTCCGACGGCAGCCAGTTCACCAGCGGCGCAGCCTGCAACCCGACGCTGACCATCGTCGCGCTGGCAATCCGGCAGGCGGATTACGTTGCGGGCGCGATGCAGAAGAAGGAGATTTGAGGTCCCGCTCTCTCCCCGTCGTTGCGAGCGAAGCGAAGCAATCCAGAATCCCACCGCAAAGGCAGTCTGGATTGCTTCGTCGCAAGAGCTCCTCGCAATGACGGTGGCGACGGCCTCGTAGCCCCTATTCGGCCGCGTCGAGAATGGGCGCCTTGAATTCCTGCACCGACGCCATCGTCTTCGACCGATAGATCAGGCAGGAGCACCTCAGCAGCGAGGCGAAATTGTTGACCTCGCCGTGATGGTCGAGCACTTCGTTATAGAGCGTGGTCAGGAACTTGCCGACGCTCATGTTCTCCTTGGCGGCGATCTCCTCCAGCGTGTCCCAGAACGCCATTTCCAGCCGGATCGAGGTGCAGTGCCCGCCGATCCGTAGCGAACGGGTCTGGGATTCGTAGTCGCGTTGGGGCTGGTGCGCGAAGAGATGGCACATGGCGTCCTCCCGTCCTGTTGCCGTTTTTTCACGATGCTACACCGCTGTCCGGCGCCTCACAATCGGGACCGTCACAGGATCTCCGGTTCACGGTTTTTCTGAACGTCCAGTATCTTCAATGTGATAGTTATCTCCCATCCCCAGGCCGCCATGTTCCTGTTGCTCAACGCATGCTTTTGACGCAACACGGCATAAGATTGCGCCGTTCACGAATCCAACTCCCGAGCCCATGCCCGTCCGTCAGCTTCCAGAGCAAGTCGTCAACCGCATCGCCGCCGGCGAGGTGGTCGAGCGTCCGGCGAGCGTGGTCAAGGAACTGGTCGAGAACGCGATCGATGCCGGGGCGAGCCGGATCGACGTCTTCACCGACGGTGGCGGGCGCCGCCGGATCGGCATCACCGACGACGGCAGCGGCATGACCGCGAAGGACCTCGCGCTCGCAGTCGAACGCCATGCGACGTCCAAGCTCGACGACGAGGACCTGCTCCAGATCCGCACCCTCGGGTTCCGCGGCGAGGCGCTGCCATCGATCGGCTCCGTGGCGCGGCTCTCGATCACGACGCGGCATGCCAGCGAGCCGCATGCCTGGGCGCTTACCGTCGAGGGCGGCGAGAAGTCCGAGATCATGCCGGCGGCGCTGGCCCATGGCACCCGCGTCGAGGTCAACGATCTCTTCTATGCGACGCCGGCGCGGCTGAAATTCCTGAAGACCGACCGCACCGAGGCGGAAGCCATCCGTGAGGTGGTGCGGCGCCTCGCCATGGCGCGGCCGGACGTCGCCTTCACGCTCGCGGGCGAGGAGCGCGCACCGGTGACTTGGGCCGCTGCATTGCCCGGCGCCGCCGGGCGGCTGACGCGGCTCGGCGACATTCTCGGCGCGGAATTCCGCAGCCACGCCATCGAGGTCCATGCCGAGCGCGAGGGCGTCGTGGTCGCCGGCTATGCCGCAGCGCCGGCACTGACCAAGGCCAATGCGCTGGGGCAATATCTCTTCGTCAACGGCCGCCCCGTGCGCGACAAGCTGATCCTGGGGGCGGTGCGCGGCGCCTATGCCGACTATCTGCCGCGCGACCGCCATCCGGTGCTGGCGCTGTTCGTCACGCTCGACCCGCGCGAGGTCGATGCCAACGTGCATCCGGCCAAGACCGAGGTGCGCTTCCGCAATTCCGGCCTCGTCCGTGCGCTGATCGTGCATGGATTGAAGGAGGCGCTCGCGCGCGAGGGGCGGCGCACCGCCGCCAACAGCGGCGAGAGCGCATTGTCCTCGTTCCGACCTGCCTTCACGCCGCGCCCCGCAAGCTGGGACTGGCGGGCCTCGCCGTCCGCCCCGGTCGCACCGATACCGTCATTTGACGGCAGCGCCGCGCCCGCCTTTGCCGAGCGCACGCAGGCTGCGTTCGATGTCGGTGGGCCCAGCGCAGACGTGCGGTTCGACACGCAGCCGGTGACGGACCTCGTCGACCGTCCGCTCGGCGCGGCGCGGACCCAGATCCACGAGACCTACATCGTCTCGCAGACCCGCGACGGCCTGATCATCGTCGATCAGCACGCCGCACATGAGCGCATCGTCTACGAGCGGCTGAAGGCTTCGCTGGCCGCGAACGGCGTGCAGCGGCAGATCCTCCTGATCCCCGAGATCGTCGAGATGGACGAGGCCACGGTGGAGCGCCTGCTGGAGCGCAGCGAGGAACTCGCTTCATTCGGCCTGGCGATCGAATCCTTCGGCCCCGGTGCGGTCGCGGTGCGCGAGACGCCGTCGCTGCTCGGCAAGACCAATGCCGGCGGCCTGCTGCGCGACCTCTCCGAGCACATGGCCGAATGGGACGAGGCGCTGCCGCTGGAGCGCCGTCTGATGCACGTCGCCGCCACCATGGCCTGCCACGGCTCGGTGCGTGCCGGCCGCAGGCTGCGGCCGGAGGAGATGAACGCACTGCTCCGCGAGATGGAGGAGACGCCGAACTCCGGCCAGTGCAATCACGGCCGGCCGACCTATGTCGAGCTGAAGCTGAGCGATGTGGAGAAGCTGTTCGGGCGAAGGTGACTTACGCGTTGCGCTTCAAAAACACGAACTCCGTGTCGTCATACGCCCGCCGCTCCAGCTCCTCGAAACCTTCCGGCGTCGTGAACTGCGCAACCTTAGCCTCTTCCACAACGAGCAACGCACCCGGCGTCAGCCAACCGCCGTCGCGCAAGCTCGCCAGCGCCTCCTCCGCAAGCCCCTTGCTGTAGGGCGGATCGAGGAACACCAGCGAGAACGGCTCGACCGGATGCGCGGGGCCAAGATCGGTCGCGTCGCGGCGGTAGACTTTTGTCACCCCGCCGAGGCCGAGCGATTCCACATTGTTGCGTAGCAGCGCGCGCGCCTCCGCGCCGTTGTCCACGAACAGCACGAACTTCGCGCCGCGCGAGGACGCTTCGATGCCGAGCGCGCCGGTGCCGGCAAAGAGATCGAGCACGCGCGCGTCCTGGATCGGATCGTCATAGGCGTGCACGAGGATGTTGAACACGGACTCGCGCAGGCGGTCCGCCGTGGGGCGGATGTCGCGCGAGGACGGCGAGGCAAGATTGCGCCCCTTCAAACGACCGCCGACGACGCGCAAGTCAGTCCTCCCGCGGCGTCAGGTCGCGCTTGCCGTGATAGCCGCGCTTGGGACGGCGCGGCGGGCCGTAGCCGCTCGCCTCGGCCTCGTTGCGCTCGCGCGCTTCCTCGCTGCCGGTGCGCTGCACCAGCACGCGGCGGCCCTTGCGGTCGTTGATCACGTCGCGCTTGCTGGCGGGCTTCTTTTCGCGCGGCGCGCCGTCTTCGCCCGACGATGCCTTCTTCGGCACATCGAACTGCGCGCCAGACTTCTCGATGATCTTGTCGCCGAGCTGCTCGCGCAGCACGCGGGACTTGATTTCCTCGACCTGCCCCTCGGGGACTTCGCCGAGCTGGAACGGGCCGTAGGAGACGCGGATCAGCCGGTTCACCTCGAGCCCGAGATGGGCGCAGACGTTGCGCACCTCGCGGTTCTTGCCTTCGCGGATCGCGAACACCAGCCAGACATTGGCGCCCTGGTCGCGCTCCAGCGTCGCGTCGATCGGGCCGTATTTGACGCCCTCGATCTCGACGCCGTTCTTGAGTTCGTCGAGCTGCGCCTGGGTGACGTCGCCATGGGCGCGGACGCGGTAGCGGCGCAGCCAGCCGGTATCGGGCAATTCGAGCGTGCGCGCGAGCCCGCCGTCATTGGTGAGCAGCAGCAGGCCCTCGGTGTTGAAGTCGAGCCGGCCGATCGAGATCAGACGCGGCAGGCCTTCGGGCAGATTGTCGAACACGGTCGGACGCCCTTCCGGGTCGTCATGCGTCGTCATCAGGCCGCGCGGCTTGTGATAGAGGAACAGCCGCGTGCGCTCGCGCTCCGGCAACGGCTTGCCGTCGATGGTGACGACGTCGTTCGGCGTGATGTCGAGCGCCGGTGAGTTGATGACGCGGCCGTTGACGGTGACGCGGCCCTGCGTGACCATCTCTTCGGCATCGCGGCGCGAGGCGAGGCCCGCGCGCGACAGCACCTTGGCGATGCGCTCGCCCGCCTTCTTCGGCTTCGGCTCTTCGTCGCGGCGCGGCCGCCGATCGACGTCACGGTCGCGCTCGCGATAGGCGCCGCGGCCGCCGAACGCCGGGCGCTTCTCGAAGATCCGGCTCTCGTCCTCGTTTTCACGGCGTGGACGATCGCCGAAGCCACCTTCGTTGCGCGGATGCTCGTGCCAGTCGGAGCGCCCCTCGGACCGCTCGCGCGGCCGGCTGAATTTCGGACGGTCGCCGCCGCGGTCACCCTCGCCGTCGCGGCGGGGCCGATCGAACTTCGGACGATCAAATTTGGGACGATCTCCATGCGGACGATCGAACTTGGGACGCTCGCGGAACGGACGATCACCCGAGGGGCGATCGTCGCGCGAACGCGGGAAACGCGGACGCTCATCGCCGCCTTCGCGCTTCTGCCAGGGCTTGTCCGCGCCGCGATCACTGCCGCCGAAATTCTTGCCAAATTCCTTGCGCGGCCCGCGATCCGGCGCGCCGCGCGAAAATTTCCGCTCGCCATCGAACTTGCGCTCGGGGCGGTCGCCACGGGGCGCACGATCGCCGCGGTCGAAATTCGGGCGGTCGCCGCGCGGCTTGAAGCTGCGCTCGCCACGATCCTCGCGCGGCCCGCGATCCGGTCCGCCCCGCGAGAATTTCCGCTCGCCGTCGAACTTGCGCTCGGGGCGATCGCCACGCGGTGCGTAGGGCTTCTTGTCGCCGAACTTCCTGTCGCCGGACCGGCCCGCCGGGCGGGAGTCGTCGCGGTCGCGGCTGCGCGGCGGACGGTCGCCGCCGCCAAAGGACGGGCGATCGCCACGAGGCTTGAACGGGCGCTTCTCGCCGTCGCGCGAGTTGCGATCGGAAAACGGGCGGTCGCCACGCGGCTTGAAGCTGCGCTCGCCGCGATCCTCGCGCGGCCGGTCGTCGCGATTGAATTTCGGCCGGTCGCCGAAGTCGCGGCGCGGCGCATCGCCGTCCGCGCGAGGGCGGAACGGACGGTCCCCGCGATCGGCACGAGGCGGACGGCTGTCGCGGCCGCCACGGGGCGGGCGGGCATCGCTCCGGCCTTCGCCGCCGCGCTTGGCGAACTTCTTGTCGGGGCCGCGCGGCTTGCCGGAGCGTCCCTTGGGCGGGCCGCCTCTGGCTGGGCCTCGCCGGCCGCGGGAATCGTTGTCTTTGTCGCTGTCGCGAGGCATGAATGATCTCACTCAGGGGGTGGCCGGAAAGCATTGCGCGCGCTCGTTGCGAGCCGCATGCTCAGGCAAAATCGATAAGCACTTCTGCTGAAGGCGCAGCTACTAGCAGGTTTTAGGCGATGATACGAGGCTTGAAAGCGCCCTCTTTCATGGATTTGGCGCTCAAAACGGCCGAAAATGCCGGAAAGGCGGGCGAAGTCCCGATCGGATGCGTGGTGGTCCGCAATTACGAGGTCATCGCCACCGCCGCCAACCGGACACTGACCGACCATGACCCGACCGCCCATGCCGAGATCGTTGCGCTGCGCGAGGCGGCCAGCAAGATCGGCAGCGAGCGCCTGGTCGACTGCGACCTCTACGTGACGCTGGAGCCGTGTACCATGTGTGCGGGCGCGATCTCCTTTGCAAGGGTGAGGCGGCTCTATTACGGCGCGGCCGACCCCAAGGGCGGCGCGGTGGAATCCGGCGTGCGGTTTTTCACCTCGCCGACCTGCCACCATACGCCGGACGTCTATTCCGGGGTCGGGGAGAGCGAGGCGGCGCGGCTGCTCAAGGACTTCTTTCGGGAGCGGCGGTAGGGCGAGCTGCGTAGCCCGGATGGAGCGCAGCGCAATCCGGGGCCGTGCCGCTGCGGTGACAGCCTCCCGGATTTCGCTGCGCTCCATCCGGGCTACAAGATCCTCAAGCTGAGAAGAACTCGCGCAGCGCCTTCGCGGTGACATCGGGGTTTTCCTCGGTGAGGAAGTGGCCGGAATCCACCGGCATGCCCTCCACATTCGTGGCCCATTGCTTCCAGGTGTCGAGCGGCGTGGCGGCGGCTTGCGCGATGCCGGCGTTGCCCCACAGCGCCAGCATCGGCACCGTGATCTTCTTGCCGGCTTCGAAATCGGCCTTGTCCAAATCGTAGTCGAAATAGGCGCCGGCGCGGTAGTCCTCGCACATCGCGTGGATGCGGGCGGGATCGCGGAACGGGGCGAGGTAGTGATCGAGCGCGCGCTTGTCGATCGCGTCCAGCGTCTTCGATTTGGTCTGGCTCGCCATCTTGAAGCGGAGGAAGAACTCGCCCTGCCCTGCGATCAGCGTCTCCGGCAGCGGGGCGGGCTGGGCGAGGAAGGTCCAGTGCCAGATCTTCAGGCTATAGGCGCGGTTCATCCGCTCCCAGTAATCATAGGTCGGCAGGATATCGAGCACGGCGAGCTTCGAGAGCCGGCCGGGATGATCGAGCGCGAGGCGATACGACACGCGGCCGCCGCGGTCGTGGCCGGCGAGCGCGAAGTGGACGTGGCCGAGCTGCTCCATCGCCTCGACCATCGCTTTGGCCATCGCGCGCTTGCTGTAGGGGATGTGCAGCGCGTCGCTCTCGGGCATGTCGGACCAGCCATAGCCCGGCAGGTCGGCGATGATCAGCGTGAAGGTGTCGGCCAGCTGCGGCGCCACGCGGTGCCACATCACGTTGGTTTCGGAGAAGCCGTGCAGCAGCAGCAGCGGCGGGCCGCTGCCGCCGACGCGGGCGAAGATGCGGCCGAAGGAGGTGTTGATCCATTCGGAGGCGAAGCCGGGATAGAGGTCGGCAAGATCGGACATGGTTCCACCTCTCAAACGTCGAAAACAACCCCATGCACAGTAGAACGCCCGTTGATCTACTTACATAATTTCCGTTAGCCCCGCGCCTTCTCGGCCTCCACCGCCTGCCAGCCGATGTCGCGGCGGCAAAAGCCGTCCGGCCAGCGGATGCGGTCGACGGCCTGATAGGCGCGCGCCTGCGCTTCCGTCACGGTTTTGCCGAGCGCGCAGACATTGAGCACGCGGCCGCCATTGGCGAGGATCGCGCCGTCCTTGGCGACGGTGCCGGCATGAAAGATCTCGGCGCCCTCGACCTTCCCGGCCTCCTCCAGCCCCTCGATGCGCGTACCCTTCTGATAGTCGCCGGGATAACCCTTCGCCGCCATCACCACCGTCAGCGCGGACTCCGGATACCAGCGAATGTCAAAATTCTTCAGCTGGCCGTCGCATGCGGCGAGGAAGGCCGGCACGATGTCGCTCATCATGCGCAGCATCAGCACCTGGCACTCGGGATCGCCGAAGCGGACGTTGAACTCGAACAGCTTTGGGCCCTGCGTCGTCAGCATGATGCCGGCATAGAGAATGCCGCGGAACGGCGTGCCGCGCTGCTTCATGCCGGCGACGGTCGGCAGGATGATCTTCGCCATGATCGCGTCGTGGACCGCGGGCGTGACCAGCGGCGTCGGCGAATAGGCGCCCATGCCGCCGGTGTTCGGGCCGAGATCGTGGTCGAACACGCGCTTGTGGTCCTGCGCGGAGGCCAGCGGAATGGCTGTCTCGCCGTCGCACAGCGCGAAGAAGCTGATCTCGCGGCCCGGCAGAAACTCCTCGATCACCACCTCGGCGCCGGCCTCGCCAAAGGCGCCTTCGAACATCATGGCGATGGCGTCCTCGGCCTCGCGCACGGTCTTGGCGACGACGACGCCCTTGCCGGCGGCGAGGCCATCGGCCTTCACCACGATCGGCGCGCCCTGGCTCTGCACATAGGCGCGCGCGTCATCGGCATTGGTGAAACGCTTGTAGGCGCCGGTGGGAATGCCGAACTCGGTGCAGAGCGCCTTGGTGAACCCCTTGGAGCTTTCGAGCTGGGCGGGGATTTTGTCCGGCCCGAACGCCTTGATGCCGGCGGCGGTGAGATCATCGACGATGCCGGCCGCCAGCGGCGTCTCCGGCCCGACCACCACGAGCTCCACCGCGTTGGTCTTGCAGAAGGCGATCACGGCGGCATGGTCGGCCACATCGAGCGCCACGCATTCCGCCTCCCGCGCGATGCCGGCATTGCCGGGCGCGCACCAGAGTTTGGTCACGAGGGAGAAGCCGCGATCTTCCACGCCAGGGCATGTTCACGGCCGCCGGAACCAAGCAGGAGAATGTGCATCGAGGGCTCAGAATTGAGGGGTTTGGATGGGGCGGAGGTCGCACGAATCGGGGTGGGGCTCAAGGGGGGTGCCTTCCACTACCCGTCATTCCGGGGCGCGCGTAGCGCGAGCCCGGAATCCATCGGATCGCGCCATGCGCAAAACGGTCGGCGACGACCCGGAATCTATCTCCACCTTCGACGGAATGGCGAACATTGCCGATACCGAACGCCGCAACGAACGTTAGATCGAATTGTAACACCGCAGTACAAAGAGGAGCAGAGCCTTTTAGAATCGCAGGGATTCCGATTTGCCGCGGCTGAACGCTTGCGGCCCTCTGGAAGAGGAAGCTCATGGCTTGGTTTGGTGCTGATCCTGGTGGCGTCAATAGTTTCGGACTAGCCGCGCTTTACAGTGACGGGCATTTCAAGACCCACCGTTGCTCTTCAGTTGACGATGCCGTCAGTTGGATTGAGCGGCCGGAGGCGGTAGGCATCGACTGCCCCTTTGGTGGTCATCCGGTGCGGGCGGAGGCCGATCAGTCGATGAGTGGCTCCGAAAGACCTACCGAATCCCTTCTGGCACCGTCCAATCTGTAAACAGCCTGCGAGGAGCGGTAGTGGTTCAGGGTGTCTTGCTGGCGATGCGTCTGCGCATACTCTCTCCAAGTCTTCCAATCACCGAGGCACATCCGAAGGCCTTACTCAGAGCACTTGAGCTTCATAACGCGCCGTGGGCCTCGATTGCAGACCGGTTTGACCTCAAAGGCCCGGACCCGAGCCACAGAAGCGAGCACGAGCGCGACGCTCTCTTGAGCGCGGTTGCGGCTAGAGAAGGGACACGACAGACGTGGCGCGACCTGTCTTCCCAAGGTTGCGCATCAGAGCTTGATCCTAAGGATCTTTGGTTTGGACCGGTTAGCTACTGGTGGCCGAAAACTAAGGGTGTGTGAACTGAAGTGGGGAGAGGTTTTCAATGAGAATTGTGGATAGAGGAGCGTGGGTACACAATTCAAACCTGCCGCAGACAAGCGGAGGCGAGTTTTTTACCTTAGAGCAATTGAAGACGATGACCATCGACGCCATGAAGGCCTACCTGAGGCGACGGATCGGCGGTTATACAGTCGCAATAAAGCCCATGCGAACGATGAACAAACTTTACCGCGGAGTATTCTGCGGCGAACGCCCGAGTAGTGTGGACAGGATTTCCTACCCGCCGCAGCAGTTTGTTTTGAAGCCAGGTCGCGCCAATCGTGACCATCGCTCCATGTTTTATGGGTGCGCTGGAGAGTTCCCTATATTCTTCGAAATACATGCGAAGCAAGGAGACTTGATTGCGTTATCGGAATGGGCCGTGACAGAACCGCTCTGGATGCACAACCTCGGATATCATCCCGATGCGCTTGAGAAACTAGGCGCACCTATTTCCAGCCAAAATTCGCAGCGTTCGCCGTTGGCTAGCCCCATCGTCAATGAGACAAATTATAATCGCCGCATTCGGAGGCGGATGTCCTTAGCATTTACAGCTGATGTCCCGGAGGGTGAGGAGTATCGGTACAAAGAAACAATCGCAATCAACGAGCTTCTATTTGATCGGGCCTCCTCAATAGCCGCTGGAGGCAATGATGACCTACGAAGTGAACGTGTGGCCGGCACGGTATATCCAACGGTCAAGTTGAGAGGGCTCGCGGACAATGTCGTCATATGGCCGGAATTTGTGGACCGCTATCTGAAGATCAAATCCGTGCGGTTCTTGCAGGTAGACGCTGCGGATGAGAAGACGTTGTCGTACAGCTTTCTAACGATTGGCTACTCGCAGACATTTGTTGGCAAGACAATCATTTGGCAGGAAGACCTTGCGCCCGAGGCGCAGCGTCGAACCAACGTCAGCTTTGAGAACGGTCAATGGGTATTCCGCGACGGCTCTGATACTCGGTGACGAGTGGTAGCACGTAGGATGGGTTGAGCCCTTGCGAAACCCATCGCACTTGTTTCGTGGTAACGTCGCGTCATGACCGCGTACCGCCGCAATATTGGGAGCATACCATTCGCGACGACGTCGATTTCGCGCGGCATGTCGACTACGTTCATATCAACCCGGTCAAGCACGGGCTCGTCGACCGAGTACGTGAATCGGCGCCCTCATCGTTCATCGCCCTGTGAAGCTCGGCAATTATCCGGCCTATTGGCCGGCGATCGGTCGGACGACGGCCGGTGAAGGGGATAAAGAAGCGATGGGTTTCGCAAGGGCTCAACCCATCCTACGAGGATGTGAATCTTTCGACTTTCTGCGATTTCGATGTGAGTCAAATCAACGACTTAGCTTGCTCGCATAAATCGAATTGTCTCTCATGCTCTACGAACTAAAATCTCGTCGCAACCCATTGTTGGTTGGCAGATTCAATGGCTTCGTGCGAAGTCGCCTCGATAATTTCGCGGAAATAGCGGACGAACCTATCTATGTGCCTGTTGTTGTAATGCCGAAACAGGTGCGAGTGTCTTTTACTACCTAGAGTCAACCCAAAATAATCTGGGGTTGCCGCATCCTCTCCCGTAAGCACAGAGAGAGATTTGCGCATCACTTTGCCCTTTATCTGTCGCTCGACATGGCGGGACCACTCCCAAGCAACAAAATCGGCCGCGTGAAAAATGCCCTCCATCTGGCCCTTCGTGGCGGCGGTGAACCTCGACATTGAGTAAGATTCAGCAAGCAACTGACCGGCAGGTCGATCCATTATAAAATTGAGGAATCTCAACATGCCCGGCTGACCGCCATCGCCGGCCTCGAAGATGTACGAGATATGCTTTCCTCTTTTGAGTTTCTCTCCTTCTGGATTGCGCCGAAGGCGAATAGGCATAGGTTACACATCACACCATAGGGTGAGCGGAAGGCGTTTCTCATCTCCTCGCTATTTCGATCTCCGCTAGTGACCGAAGGAAACACTTCGGAAATGTTGCTATCGTTGCAAGACACGGCAACGATACTCGAAGCATAGGTCTTCAGAATTGAGACGATGCCGACCATTATTTTGTTTTTTTCGGTATCGGTTATTCCCTCGAAATCCCCCTTCGCGCATTTAAATCGGTCATGTGGAAAGTTCGCCCATTCATAAGGCGACTCCACTCCGCATTCGCCTTAACGGCGCGGTCATAGCCGAAGGCCACGCCGCCAAGCGCGAACACACCGCTCCCTAGCCGGGAAGCATCAATCGATGCGCGAAGCGCCACTACTTCCCCCGACAAATCCAGGCGGAAGCAGGTTGCAGTTTCACAGTCAGATTCGTGCTCATAGACGGAATTCATATCATAGAGTCCCGTCTGGGTACGGCAAGTGCAATACGCCCGCCGAAATGCAAAACAGGCTGTCAAAGCCGAGATTAAGGAGTGCAAATTCTCCTGGTTTTTCAATAAGACATTGGCTGGACGGCAGTACCCACCCAACTGTACCGATCTTGCCAATGGCCTACATCTGCCTCCCGGCAATGATCTCCTGCAAGATCGGTACATGCCTTGCAAACGCACCGCGCCCCACGGCTGTGGCTGTCACCGTCGTCTGCGGCTTCTTGCCCACGAACGCCTTCTCCACCGACACATAGCCCGCCTTCGCCAACGTCTCGATATGCGCCCCGAGATTGCTGTCGGTGGCGCCGGTGAGCTTTTTCAGGCGCCCGAATTCCAGCCCTTAGGATGGGTTGAGCCCTTGCGAAACCCATCGCACTTGTTTCGTGGTAACGTCCCGTCATGACCTCGTACCGCCGCAACTTCGTTTCGGGTGGGTGCTTCTTCTTCACCGTCAATCTGGCGGAGCGGAAGCTGGCGTTGCTGACGGATCATATCGGGTCGTTGCGCACCGCGTTTCGTGAAACGCACCGACGCCATCCATTCACGATCGATGCCATCGTGGTGCTGCCTGATCACCTTCACACGGTGTGGACGTTACCGGAAGGTGATGCCGATTTTGCAATGCGCTGGCAGTTGATCAAATCCACCTTCTCGCGCGGTCTGGCGCACAACGAAAGGATATCCCAAAGCCGCTCGGCCAGAGGTGAGCGGGGCATCTGGCAACGCAGATATTGGGAGCACACCATTCGCGACGACGTCGATTTCGCGCGGCATGTCGACTACGTTCATATCAATCCGGTCAAGCACGGGCTCGTCAACCGAGTCCGTGACTGGGCGCCATCCTCGTTTCATCGCCACGTAAAGCTCGGCGATTACCCGGCCGATTGGGCCGGCGACCAGTCGGATGACGGCCGCGACTACGGAGAACGGGGATAGAGAAGCGATGGGTTTCGCAAGGGCTCAACCCATCCTACGAGCTCATGAACCACTCAAAGATTCCTGAAAATCTGCACAAAAGCGGGGCCGACATCTAGGTTATGGTGTCCGTATGACGCGTATTTTGGTCTTCCCGCTTCTCATGCCGCAGTTCGCGCTGCTTGTGTTCGTGGCTCCTTCGATACTGGAGAAGGGTCTGCCGGAGGCTGGCTTCTGGCTATTCGCAGAACAGTTTGCTTACTTCATCGTCTTCATACCAGCGTGCTTTGCTGCCGCTGTCGACGGGGTGTTGTGCAAGCAGCGTCGTTATCTGCGTCTCGTCATAACGGCGTGTGCAACTGGAGTATTTGCTTTGGTCTGGGCGCACTATCTGGGGGAGCGCCCGTCCATGCATGATGCGTCAGTGGGCGCTATACCCGCCGCATTATGCTCCTGGATATCAGCGTTGTCCGAGCACAAGACAGCGTAGATGCGTGAGGCATATGAACGGGAACTAAGATGACGGTGCAGGCACGCAACCGTGCCCGGGCGGAGAGATCACCCCACCCCGCTCGCGCTGCGCGCGATCGACCCTCCCCCTCCAGGGTAGGATAAGAAGTTCGCGCCAGCTTCGGAAGATCGGACCTATTGGAAGATCAAACCTGCCTCCCCGCAATAATCTCCTGCAACGTCGCCACATGCCGCGCAAACGCGCCACGCCCTGCCGCGGTGGCCGTCACCGTCGTCTGCGGCTTCTTCCCCACGAACGCTTTCTCCACCGACACGTAGCCCGCCTTCGCCAGCGTCTCGATATGCGCCCCGAGATTGCCGTCGGTGGCGCCCGTCAGTTTCTTCAGCCGCGCGAATTCCAGGCCGGCCGTCGCCGGCAGCGCGTTCAACGCCGCCATGATCTTCAGGCGTAGCGGCTGGTGGATGATGTCGTAGCTCAGCCATCAGATCCGCCGCATCCAGAGGCCGCCGAGGATCAGGCCGCCGCCGTTGACGAAGGCCATCCAGAGCGGGAATGCCTCGCCGACGAAGAAGAAGCCGATCAGCGTCGGTGCGGTGATGACGACGCCGATCGCGACGAAGGCGGTGCCGAGCCACAGGCCCGTCATTCGATGCCCTCATTCCGCGGCGTACCGGCCCGGGCGGACGACTTTTCGCCGCGCCGGCGATCGGGTACATGGAATCGAGATACGCGCCCCTTAAAGGCCTGATGGATGACGAACCCTGAGAAACTGCAGCCGGGCGCGCCGGCCCTGGAGAAGGGGCTGGACCTTCTGGAGGCGCTGGCGGGCGCCTCACGCGGCCTCAGCCAGAAGCAGCTGGCCGAGCGCGTCGGCCGTTCCGTCGGCGAGATTTTCCGGATGCTGGTGGCGCTGGAACGCCGTGGCTACGTCGCGCGCGACCCGGCGACCGGGGAATATACGCTGACCCTGCAACTGTTCCGGATCGCCTCGCAATTCCCGCCGACCGAGCGGCTGTTGAAGGCCGCGCTGCCGGTGATGGAGCAGCTTGCCTCCCGCGTGCAGCTGTCCTGTCACCTCACGGTGCTGCACGGCGAGCAGTTCATGGTGATTGCCCGCATCGAGCCGGAATGGCTGATGGGCTGGTCGGTCAAGGTCGGCGCGGTCTTCCCGCTCACGCAGCAATACGCCTCCGCGAAAGTGCTGGCGGCCTTTCGAGCTCGAGGGCCGGCGCCAGGAGCTTGCGCATGTCATCGCTGCGCACGATCGCATCAGTGCCAGGAAGGCACTGGCGGCGCTCGACCGCATTTCCTCGGAAGGGGAAATTTCTCCAATGACGACGGCTATACGCGCATTCTCGCCTATAGCTGCCCGATCGTCGAAGCCTCCGGCCGCGCGGTGGCTGCATTGACCGTGCCGCTGGTCAGGCAGGATCAGATTCCCGCGAACGAGGCCGGCATCATCGCTGCCGAGCTGCGAAGCGCCGCCAAAATCGTCTCCGAGAAGATCGGCGGCTAAGCCACGGTCATTCCGCCATCGACGACCCAGGCCGCACCATTGACATGCGCGGCCTCGTCGGACGCAAGAAAGGCCACGATGTTGGCGACGTCTTGCGGCCGCCCATGCGCAGCCGCGCCGTTTCGGCGCAAGGCTACCGCGTTGTCGCGCGACTGCCCCTCCAATTCCCGGATCATGCGCGACTCGATCGGCCCGGGCAGAACGGCATTGACCCGGATCTTCGTTCCACCGACCTCAAGCGCAGCGGTACGCGTCAGTCCGAGCACGGCGTGCTTGGACGCGACGTAGCCGGCGAGCCCTGCCCGCCCACGGATCGCCGACGTCGATGCGGTGTTGACGATCGTGCCCGCGCCGCGCGGGATCATTCTTGCAAGCACGTGCTTGAGGCCGAGAAAGACCCCCTTCACATTGACCTGCAGCACCCGATCGAACGTGTCGTCGGGATATTGGTGCAACGGAGCGACGACACCTTCGATGCCCGCGTTGTTGGCAAATATGCCGATCGGCCCCAACCGTGCTTCGACCGTCTCGATGAAGGCGGCCGTATCGCGCGCGCTGGCAACATCGGCACTGATGGCAAGCGCCTTGCCGCCGCCGTCCTCGACGAGCCGCGCAACGGCGTTGGCTGCCGCTTCATCGCGGTCGACGATCGCGACCGCATCGCTCATCCGCGCCAGCCTCAGCGCAATGGCGCGTCCGATATCGCCCCCGCCGCCGGTGACGAGCGCCACCGGTCGCCGGTCTGTTGCGGTCATGATTTCAGGAACTCGCAGCCACCATCCTCCAGCGGCCGCCAAGCCTCGGACGGTGGAATGGTCTTGACCAGCTTGTAATAATCCCAGGGATATTTGGAGTCCGCAGGCGTCTTCACCTCGAACAGATACATGTTGTGCAGCTTGCGGCCGTCAGCCCGCACGCTGCCCTTGCCGAACAGGGGATCATCGGTCGGCAGCTTCTTCATCTGCTCCACGACGGCCTTGCCGTCGCCGGACGCGCCGAGCGCATCGACCGCCTTGAGGTAATGCAGCGTCGTTGCGTAGGCACCCGCATGCAACGCGGTCGGGTAGCGGCCGTTGTTGCGCGGTGCAAATCGTTTGGTCCAGGCACGGGTATCGTCGTTCAGGTCCCAGTAGAAGGATTCGGTGAACTGCAGTCCCTGCGCGATCTTGAGACCGAGCGAGTGCACATCGCTGAGATAGAGCACGGTTGCGACCACGCGCTGGCCACCTTGCGGGATGCCGAATTCGACCGCCTGCTTGATGGAATTGATGGTATCGCCGCCGGCATTGACCAACGCGATGATCTCAGCCTTGGAAGACTGGGCCTGCAACAGGAAGGAGGAGAAGTCCTGCGTGTTGATCGGTGTGCGAACCCCGCCGAGGACCTTGCCGCCGAATTTCTGCACGACGTTCTTGATGTCGCCTTCCATAGCATGGCCAAAGGCGTAGTCGGCGGTGAGCAGGAACCAGCTCTTGCCGCCGCTCTCGACCACAGCGCGCGCGACACCGGACGAGAGCGCGTAGGTATCGTAGGTCCAGTGCACGAGATTGGGCGAGCAGGACTTGCCGGTCAGGTCCGACGAAGACGCGCCCGAGACCAGCAATGTCTTGTTGTTCTGCTGCACGATGTTGCGGACCGCGAGTGCGACGGCTGAATTCGGCGCGTCGACGATCACATCGACCCCCTGGCGATCGATCCACTCGCGCGCGATGTTGGCGCCCACATCGGCCTTGTTCATGTGGTCGCCGCTGATCACCTCGATCGGACGGGCCATCTTGTGGGCCGCCTGGAAATCCTCGACCGCCATTTTGGCTGCCAGCAGCGAGCCCGGACCGGTGACGTCGGCATAGAGGCTGGACATGTCCGTCAGCACACCGATGCGAAGCGGTTTTGTCTCCTGCGCCTGCGCGCCGAGCCCGGTCATGCCCAATGCAAGACCACCCGCCCCGGCCAGCAGCCGCCGGCGGCTCACCCGATATCGTCCCACCATGTCCAAACCTCCCTTGCCGGTACGTGCTTCTGCACGCTTGTTTATGTTTTCACCCGCGCGACCATCGCGCGCAGGCCGATCCTGTCGTTACGGAACGAGCCGTTCGATGAGGCGCCGGTCCTCGACCTCGAAGCCGCCGCCATAGACGTCCGACACCATGAAATGCGCGCCGAGGATTTCCGGATCGAGCTCGGCGATCGGATCGTAGGGGCTCGCGTGCAGTGTCATGGTGGCGCGGCCCGGCACCGGCCTGGAGTATTTCAAAGGCGTGCGGCGATAGACGATGTCTGAATAGGCCGTCCCGAGCCGCTCAGGATGCGGCAAGCGGCGCACGTGGATCTCACCGGCGGGCAGCTCATCGCCGTCGACGACGCGAACGACCGGTGCCGACTGATCCGGCGTGAAGGAGAAATCGGCGAGCGGAATGCCGCGGCGCCGGACCCATCCGGTGATCGAGCCGTCCGGATGTTCGTCGAAGGCGTAGTGGGTATCCTTCTTGGTGTAGCCGAACACCTCGCGTCCCGCGCAGATCCCCATGGGATCGCTGCAATACATGAAGATATGCGTCTCGGTGAACAACCCCTTGTAGCGCACCGGCACGGAGATCATGAGATCGAACATCTCGCCGGCGTGCACGGCCAGGGAATGCCCGGGCGAACGCATGAACCGAAAAGCGACCCGATCGCTCGCGATCTCGAATGGCGTGTCGGCAAGCAGCGCTGCGACCTTGCCCGGCGCGACGCGAGTCATGACCTCGACGGTGCGCAAGGTGCATCCCCACTCCACCGGATAGGCCGGCGAATAGGGCGGATTGACCCCGCTGCCCGGCTTGAGCCGGTAGTCGCCGAACATGCGTCGACGCGGATCGTTGGGATCGGTGATCGCATCGGTCATGGGCTCGGCTCCCTTTAGTTTCATATATGATTGTCATATTGCATATATGAAATTACACGTGAGTCAAGACGCGCCCGGGATGACGGCGGAGAGCGGGGAGCGCGCCCGGAATGATTGGCGCCGCGCGGCGAAAATCCTTAAACAGCGGGTCTGACCCCAACATGCCGAATCGTCTGCCGATGCCGCCTGCGGAACAACTGAACAACGCCCCCGAATTCACCGTGTCCGAGCTCTCGCAGTCCCTGAAGCGGACGGTCGAGGACACCTATGGCCATGTCCGGGTCCGCGGCGAGATTTCCGGCTTTCGCGGCGCGCATTCCTCCGGGCATTGCTATTTCGCGCTGAAGGACGAGAGCGCCAAGATCGAGGCGGTGATCTGGAAGGGCGTGCACGGCCGGATGCGCTTCAAGCCCCAGGAGGGGCTCGAAGTCATCGCCACCGGCAAGCTGACGACTTATCCGGGCTCCTCGAAATACCAGATCGTGATCGAGGCGCTGGAGCCGGCCGGCATCGGCGCGCTGATGGCGCTGATGGAGGAGCGCAAGAAGAAGCTCGCCGCCGAAGGCCTGTTCGACGAGGCGCGCAAGCAGCTCTTGCCCTGGCTGCCCGAGGTGATCGGCGTGGTGACCTCGCCGACCGGCGCGGTGATCCGCGACATCCTGCACCGATTGGAAGATCGCTTTCCGCGCCATGTGCTGGTGTGGCCGGTGAAGGTGCAGGGCGAAGGTTCAGCCGAGCAGGTGGCGGCCGCGATCCGCGGCTTCAATGCGCTGCCCGAGGGCGGCAGGATTCCGCGGCCCGACGTGCTGATCGTCGCGCGCGGCGGCGGCTCGCTGGAGGACCTCTGGTCGTTCAACGAGGAGATCGTGGTGCGCGCCGCAAGCGAGAGCATGATCCCGCTGATCTCGGCGGTGGGGCACGAGACCGACATCACGCTGATCGACTTCGTCGCCGACAAGCGCGCGCCGACGCCGACGGCCGCGGCCGAGATGGCGGTGCCGGTGCGCAGCGATCTGTTCGTCGAGGTCGCCGATCTCGGCCGCCGCACCCACGCCTATTGGCTGCGCGCGCACGAAAGCCGCCGCAACGAGCTGCGGGCCGCCGCACGCGCGCTGCCGTCGGCAGGCGATCTGCTCGCGATCCCGCGGCAGCGGCTGGATTCGGCGGGCGCGTCGCTGCCGCGCGGGCTGAAGGCCAACACGCATGCGCATTTCCGACGGTTCACCACGGCGAGTTCAAAGCTGACGCTGCGGGTGCTGCACGGGCAGATCTCGCAGGCCGATCACCGCCTCACCGTATGCGGCGAGCGGCTTGGTCTGTCCGCGCGCTCGCTGCTGCGGCGGCGGCGCGATCGCTTTGCCGGGCTTGAAGTGCGCCTGCGCGCCTCCAAGCTTGCCAACGCGCAGGCGCAGCGGAGCGCGATCGTCCGCCAGCGCGAGCGCACGCAAAGGCTCGGCGAACGCGCGGGCCGCGCGCTGGCGACGCTGCTGCAGCGGCTCGATGCGCGCGTGGAGAACAGCGGCAAGTTGCTGTCCGCGCTGTCCTATCGCGGCGTGCTCGCGCGCGGCTTTGCGCTGGTGCGCGATGAGGCGGGACATCCCGTGCATGCGGCCGATACGATCGGTCCCGGCGCGCGCGTCGAGATCGAGTTCGCGGATGGACGTGTGGGGGCGACGACGGATGCGGATCGCCCGGCGCCGGCGGCCAAGCGTGCACCATCGCAGCCGAAGTCCGCAGCGCAGGAGACAAAACCCGCGCCGAAGCGCGTGGGCAAGCCGGTGGATCAGGGGACGTTGTTCTAAGGGGCGAGGGAAGGTGCTTCCACGAACTCGTCATTGCGAGCGCAGCGAAGCAATCCAGAATCTTTCCGCCGAGGGACTCTGGATTGCTTCGCTGCGCTCGCAATGACGGTGTGAGGCAGCCCGCCCTACCGGCAGGACAATCCCGCGTCGATCGTGGTCCAGAAGCCGCAATGCTCGGGCGCCTGCATGGGCGCGCCGGCGTGGGCTTCGAACAGGAAGATTGCGACGGTGAAGACCATCAGGGCGGAGGAGAACAGGGCGAAGCGGTTGCGCATGGGACTTGCGTTTAATCGACATCGTGGTCGAACTAAGGCGCTGTCACGTGCCGACACCGCATTCCTGCGCGATCGGCCCCGCCGTAGCCGGTAGCCCGGATGGAGCGCAGCGTAATCCGGGACGGTCGCAGCGCGTGGCACGATTCCCGGATTGCGCTGCGCTCCATCCGGGCTACGGGACCATCGCTACCGCGCCAGCCATTGCGAAACTTCCTTCTGCGCGTCGGCACGGGCGACCGCATCGGTGCCGAGATGGCCGTGCTCGGGCGCCGCGGCATCGCTGCTGCCGGCGACGACGTGCAGCGGCGTGTTGGCGCGGTCGAAATCGTGCCAGGCGCCGGGATAGACCACGATACGCGCGAGCGCGCTGCGGCCGCGCGCGCCGTCCACCATCTGGCGGCAGGCCGGCGGCGACGACACGTCGTCATCGGCACCGATCAGCACCAGCGTCGGCACCCGCGCGCTCCAGCCGAGACCGGCGGAGATCCGGCAGTCCGGATAGAACGCGATCGCCGCGCGAAAATCCGGGCCCGCATCGCGCGCCGCGCTCTGCGGCCGCACCGCCCAGAGCAGCGCGCTGGCGCCGTTGGCCCAGCCGATCAGGCTGACGCGGTCGCGCGCCACCCAGCCCTGCTTCATCAGCCAAGCGCGCGAGGCCGCGATGTCGGTGACGCGCTCGCGCCGCGCCTTGACGTGCATCTCCTTGACGCGGCATTGCGGCCCGAGCTCGCGCGAGCCGTAGCTGTCGGGCAGCAGCACGGCGTTGCCGGCCTTGAGCAGCCGCTCGGCCCAGTCGCGATAGCGCGGCAGGACGGAATCGGAATGGCCACCGAGGCCGCCGCAGCCGTGCAGCGCGATCACGGTCGGAAACGGCCCCTCGCCGTCAGGCTTGTAGAGCTGCGCATGCAGCACGCCCGATGAGAGCGGAATGTCGACCTGCTGCGGCGCAGGCGCTGCGCGCGCCGCCGACATCAGCAGCATCAGGAACAGGGCGGTCAATCGAAGGCGCATCGGACTCTGCCGTAAGAGGTGCCGGAACAAGCCCCCTTCGCGCGAAGCACTATCATGCGGAAACGGCGGCAAAACATCACAAACCGGTGGGTTTACCGGGCGGACAAGCCACCCTATCTATGCTACATTCCGTCCAACACATCGTGCCCTCCAGGGTCTGCCTGGACGCGGCCTTCCACGGAGACTTTCGACCGTGCTGAACAAGTTCGGCCCCTCGGGCAGCGGCGAGGCGCAGGTGCAATATCTCGACGGCGACTTCCGCGTGATTTCGCCGGGGACCTATGTGCGCTGCGCCATTACCGACACGCGGATACCGCTCGACGAATTGAAGTACTGGAGCGTGGACCTGCAGGAGGCCTACGCCACGCCGGCCGCCGTGCTGCAGCGGCACTTCCCCGGCGCGCCGAAGCCGCAGGCTTAACGCGGCAGGCGGTTGTTGCATCGAAGTCTCCTGATCCCGTGAGATCGATAGGAGTCTGGCGATGAATGTTGCCTGAATGGCAGGTGCGTCACCGCCTGCTACGCGATCACCGCCTGCTGAAGCGCCGCTCGCGCGCCTTGTAGAGATGATCGCCGATCAGCTGCCGCAGCTTGGCGGGGTCGTCGAATTCGAGCTGGACCGCGAACGGCACGATGCCGTCAGGCACGACCTCGCTGACGCGCAGGCGCGCAAGATCCTTTTCCGTCGTCACCAGCGTGAGCTGCTCGGCTTGCGCCTCGGCTGCGAGTGCGGTGATCTCTTCGCGCGAGAACATGTGATGGTCGGCGAAGGGACGCGTGCGCGCGACATCGATGCCGCTGGCGCGCAAGGAGCGGAAGAAACGCTCGGGATCGCCGATGCCGGCGAAGGCCAGGACCCGCCTGCCCGAGAGCTGCGCGACCGAGGCCGCATCCGCCTTCAGGCGCGCGCGCAGCTCCGGCTTGTTGCGCTTGGCGATCTCGGCCGCGACGTCGCTGGCTGCATGGCCGTCGCCGATCAGCACCAATGCGTCGGTGCGCGCGAGCTGCGCCTTCAGCGGCGCGCGCAGGGGACCTGCGGGAAACACCTTGCCGTTGCCGAGGCCGCGTTCGCTGTCGATCACGATCAGCGAAGCATCCTTCAACAGACGCGGATTCTGGAAGCCGTCGTCCATCAGGATCAATGTGGCGCCCTGTGACTTCGCGAGCGCGACACCTTCGAGGCGATCGCGCGCGACCGCGACAGGGACGTCGCGCGCCATCATCAGCGGCTCGTCGCCGACATCGGCCGCGCGGTGGCGTTCGCGGTCGACCATGACCGGACCCTGCAACCGCCCGCCATAGCCGCGGCTGAGCACCACCGGGGTTTCACCGAGCTCGCGGAGCAGCTTCGTCAGCGCCAGCACGGTCGGCGTCTTGCCGGCACCGCCGACATGATAGTTGCCGACGCAGATCACGGGGATGCCGGCGTCGACGCCCTCGCGCGCCATGCGGTGCGCGGTGATGGTGCCATAGAGCGCACCGAGCGGGCTGAGGAGAAGGGATTGCAGGGAACGCGGCCGGTACCAGAAGGCCGGCTCACGCATTGGCGGCCCCCATCTCGATCCGCAACTGCAGCAGATATGGTTCGAGCGCGCTCATGGTGCGATTGAGCGCGCCGCCGAGCTCCTCGACCACGCTCGCGCCGGCGTGTTGCATCTTGGTGCGGATGGTCGGCTCGGCCAGCAGCAGACCGAGCTGCTTGACCAGCGCCTCCTGCGTGTCGGCCTGGCGCGCACCGCCCCTGGTGTCGAGCGCCTCGTAGACGTCGGCGAAGTTGAAGACGTGCGGACCATGGACGATCGCAGCACCGAGCTTGATCGCCTCGATCGGATTCTGTCCGCCGTGGCGGATCAGCGATCCCCCCATGAACACGACCGGCGAGAGCCGGTAGAACAGGCCGAGCTCGCCCATGGTGTCGGCGATGTAGACATCGGTGGTCGCGGCGGGAAGCTCGTCGCGCGAGCGCAAGGCGGGCTTCAGGCCGGAGGCGGTGATCAAGCCGCCGATCGACGACCCGCGATCCGGATGCCGCGGCACGATCACGGTCAGAAGCTGCGGGAAGAAACCGACCAGGCTGCGATGCGCCGCGACCAGCATCTCGTCCTCGCCCGGATGGGTCGAGGCGGCGACGATGATCGGGCGTCCCCGCGTCATCGCCATCAGCCGTTCGAGCTTGGCCGGATCGGCCGGCGGCGCTGATACGTCGAGCTTGAGATTGCCGGTGGTGACGACGTCGCGGCCGCCGAGCGCGGAGAAGCGTTCGGCATCGGTCTTCGACTGGGCAAGACAGATGTCGAACCGCGACAGCAGCGCCGAGATGGTGCCGTACATCCGCCGCCAGCGCGGGAAGGAGCGCGGCGACATCCGGCCGTTGATCAGCACCATCGGCAGGCGGCGCGTCGCGCCCGCCAGGATCAGGTTCGGCCACAGATCGGATTCGATGAACAGCGCCAGCGACGGCTTCCAATGGTCGAGGAAGCGCGCGACGTAGCGCGGGGAATCATACGGCACGTATTGATGGATGACGTCGGGCGGAAAGCGTTTCGCCGCGATCGCGGCCGAGGTGACGGTTCCCGAGGTGAGCAGGATGCGCAGGTTGAGATCGCGCAGGCGCTCGATCAGCGCGGCCGCGGCCAGCACCTCGCCGACGCTGGCGCCGTGGATCCACACCAGCGGGCCGTGCGGCCGCACGTCCCGGGACAGGCCCCGCCGCTCGCCGACGCGCGCGGGATCTTCCTTGCCCTGCTTCAGCCGCCGCTTGATCAGCGCAGGCGCGAGCGGCACCAGGCCTGATGCCAGGCGCCGATACATCCGCAGTGTCATGGGCAGCGCTCGTGGCAGCGATCCTGGCAGCGAATTAGCCATCTTCGGGTCCCGGGCGGCCGAGTTGCGCATAGGCGCGGCGGGTCGCCTCGTTCAAGGTCTGTTCCAGCTCCAGCCGCAGCGCTTCCATCGTCGCGGCGTCGGCATCCGCGGGAACGTGAATTTCCTTGATGCCGACCAATGCGCCCCGCCCGAACGGCAGGTTGATGGTGGTGCGGTCCCAGTTCTCGAGCCGGATGAAGCGGCTGGTCGCCATCGCGAAAGGCATGATCGGCCGCCCCGATTCCCGTGCCAGCATGATGATGCCGAGCCCGGCCACGCGCGAGCGCTTGGGGACATCGGCGGTCAGCGCGACATTACAACCGTCCTGGAGCGTCCGCACCATTTCCTTGAAGGCGCCGACGCCTCCCTTGCGGTGGAAGGCGCCGCCATGGTCGCCGGAACCTCGGATGGTGCCGATGCCGAGCCGCTCTGCGGCGATCGCATTGAACTCGCCGTCGCGGTGGCGGGAGATCAGGACCCTGGCCTTATACCAGTCCTTGTTCTTGATGAAGGGCGTGAGGAAATGCTGGCCGTGCCAAAAGGCGAAGATCGCCGGGATCTGCGGCTCGACCCGGTCGTAGACGTCAGGCGGATCGAACGTGAACCTGTTGGTCCGCCAGACCAGACGCAGATATTCGGCCGCCAGGATGCCCACGGCGCGTTGAACGAAGCTGCTCCGCAGCGTATTGCGAAGCAGTTTTTTCAACGCGCCGGTTCTTGATTCGGGTCGAGCAGCCGGTGGAGATGGACGATGAAATAGCGCATCTGCGCGTTGTCGACCGTGCTCTGCGCCTTGGCGCGCCAGGCGACATGGGCCGCCGCATAATTCGGATAGAGGCCGACGACCTCGACATCGTCGAGATTCTTGAAGGTGTTGTGCTCGAGATCGAGCAGTTCACCACCGATGACGAGATGCAGCAATTGTTGCGGGGCACTATCTGGCATGGGTTCTCTTCCTAACGGGCTGCCCGGCAAAGCAGTGGTCGAAAAGCACTTCACGACGCGCTTCAGGGCAAGGGACGATCTCGAAAATGCGCGACAATGCTCGCATGACGATCGCGTCCCGCTGCCACCAGCACCCCGTGCGTAACTTCCCTGCGGTTATAGAGGATGGGGTCTCCGGAGAGGTCACTCATCCTACCATCCGCTTCCTGCACGATCAAATCGGCCGCCGCAAGGTCCCAATCATGGCTGTTGCCGCCCGCAAAAGCCGCATCCAGCACGCCATCGGCGACCCGGCAGAGGCGCAGCGCCAGCGAACCGATTCGCGGATGCAGCTTGATGTCCCCGCCCGAGCTGTGAAGCCGCTCCACCATCGGCTTCGGGCCGGCGACGCGGGAGAAGTCGAGCGCGGATCCGCCCGCCGCCCGCACGGCTCGACCGTTGAGCGTCGTGCCCTGGCCGCGCGCCGCGAAGAAGAACTCGTCGCTGGCAGGTGCGAACACCGCGGCCAGCACCGGCGCGGCATCCTCGACCAGCGCGACGCTGACGCACCATTCGTCATGGCCGCCCAGATAATTGCGGGTGCCGTCGATGGGATCGACGATCCATGTCAGCCGCCGCGACAGCCGGCTCGAATCATCGGCGCTCTCCTCGGAGAGCCAGCCATAATCCGGCGTGGCCGAGCGCAGGCGCGCTTCGAGCAGATCATTGACGGCGATATCGGCTTCCGACACCGGCGAGGACGCGCCCTTGGTCCATGTCTTCAGCTCGGTGCGGAACATCGACCGCGCGAGCGCGCCCGCTTCCCGCACCGTGTGTTGCAGCAGCGCCGCGTCGCGCGTCAGGATGGTTTGGAGAGAGTGCGCGTCAACGTCCGCCAAGCGTCAAACCCTCGATGCGCACCGTCGGCGCATTGACGCCGTAGCGGAACTCAAGATTGTTCGCCGGCTGCATCGACTTGAAGATCTCGAACAGATGGCCCGCGATCGTCACCTCGCTGACGGGATAGGTGAGTTCGCCGTTCTCGATCCAGAACCCGGAGGCACCGCGGCTGTAATCGCCGGTGACGCCGTTGACGCCGGAGCCGATCAGGTCGGTGATGTAGAAGCCCTGCTTGATGTCGGCGATCAGCTCGGCCGGCGTCGGGATGCCGGGTTCGAGATGCAGATTGTACGGCCCCGGCGAGGGCGAGGACGAGACGCCGCGATGGGCGTGGCCGGTGGTGGTGAGGCCGAGCTCGCGCGCGGTGGCACAGTCGAGCAGCCACGTGGTCAGCACGCCCTCGTCGATCAGCGCGGTCTTCCTGACGGCGACGCCCTCGGCGTCGAACGTCTGCGAGCGCAGGCCGCGCTTGCGCAGGGGATCGTCGATGATGCGGATGTTCTTCGCGAACAGCTGCTGGCCGAGCTTGTCCTTCAGGAAGCTGGTCTTGCGCGCGATCGAGGCGCCGTTGATGGCGCCGACGACGTGGCCGACCAGCGAGCCCGCAACGCGCGGATCGAACACGACCGGCACCTTGCAGGTCTCGACCTTGCGCGGATTGGCGCGCGCCACGGTGCGCTCGCCGGCGGAGCGGCCGACCACGTCCGGCGACAGCAGATCGGCACCATGCGGCGCCGAGGTGAAGTCGTAATCGCGCTCCATGCCGGTGCCCTCACCGACGATCGCGGTCGCCGAGATGCCCTGGCTGGAACGCAAATAGGAGCCGTGGAAACCGGTGCTGGTGACCAGCACCATGCCGCCCATACCGGCAGAGGCCGAGGCGCCGCCGGACTTGGTCACGCCCTTGACGGCGAGTGCGGCGGCCTCGGCCTCGAGCGCGCGGCGCTCGAGCTCCGAGGTCGAGGGCACGTCGGGATCGAGCAGGTCGAGATCGGGGAAGTCGCGCGCCAGCAGTGCGGGATCGGCAAGGCCGACATATTTGTCGTCGGGCGCCACGCGCGCCATCGCCACCGCACGTTCGGCCAGCTTGGTCACCGCATCGCCGCTGGCGTCGTTGGTCGAGACCACGGCCTGGCGCTGGCCGACCAGCACGCGCAGGCCGACATCGTCGCCCTCGGAGCGTTCGGATTCCTCGACGCGGCCGTCGCGCACTTCGACGCCTTGCGAGATGCCGCGCACCGCGACCGCATCGGCTGCATCCGCGCCGGCGCGCCGGGCCGCCTCGACCAGCCGCTGCGCGAGATCGGAGAGCGCGGACTGGTCGAACAGGTCGCGATTGGCTTTGGAAAGCGTCGAGCTTGGTGAAGGGTTCACAAACGAAATCCTGTTGCGGCGGGAGGTTTCGGGGCGAGAGCGGCCCTGAGCACCAGATGTGCCCTGATGGTGCGGACTTCAAGCATTTTCAGCCCGAAAGAGGCTCAGATTCGCGACTTCAGCGCAACGTCTCGTCAATCATGTGCGCCAAGGTCTTGTCAATCATGAGCGGCGGTGACGCTGGATTAACCAGCCTTTTTAAGCGGTTTCCGAAGGGCGCGCGCTAAGGTCCACCCATCGACCGGGAACATAATCCTGGCGGGGAGAATTAAAGCCGTGAGGCGTCAAACAGCAACAAGCGGGATCGCTCCCGCCGGGTCGGGCCGCAGCCTGCGGCTCGACCCCTTTCCCTTCCGGTCCGCTTCGATGCGCATGATCCGCGCGCCGACGGATACACAAGGCAGATCGAGCTTCACCGCGAACGCGTCGTGCTGCGCCGTGCCGTCCGCGGCATGCGGATGGCGATCAACGTCCGCGTCAGCGACTTCACCGGCGTCGCGCTCCGCGGCAACGACGAGGCGCAGACACTCGTTCTCGTGCATCGCGATCCCTCGCTCTCCATTCCGCTGCTGGTCAGCGCCGATGGCGACGAACTGGCCGAGGCCTGGGCGATCTGGAGCGAGCTGCTCGCTCTTCCGCAACTGGACGAAGGTGCCCGCAAGCCCGCAGCCCGCCGTCGCCGCTGCAACGCGATCCGCGCCCGCCGTCCGAAATTCCTGATGCGCCGGCGTGTCGCCATGGCGCGCGAGCTGTCGATTCATCGCGAACGCGAGATCATCGCGAGAAACTAAAGGTGCCATAGGGTGGGCAAAGCGAAAGCGTGCCCACCTCTTCAATCACAGTCCTGGATGGATGGTGGGCACGGCGCAAAGGCGCCTTTGCCCAACCTACGAAACTACGCGGCCCGCGTCACCGCGTCGGCGAGCAATCCCGCAAACAGCAACAGTCCTGCATCGCGGTTCGACTTGAACAGGTGCAGACAGAGCACGGGATCGTCGATCCTGAGCCGCACGATCTGCGACGCCAGATGCACGGCGAATGCCGCGAGCCCGAGCCAGGCCGGCCAGCGCGCATCGCCAGATGCCAGCGCCACGCCGATCAGCATCACGGCCAGCCCGTAGAACAGGATCAGCGCCTGGTGCGTATGGGCGCCGAACAGGCGCGCGGTGGACTTGATGCCGATCAGCGCATCGTCCTCGGCGTCCTGATGCGCGTAGATCGTGTCATAGCCGATCACCCAGGAAATCGCGCCGGCGTAGAGCACCAGCGCGGTGACGTCGATGCGCCCGAAGGTGACGGCAAATCCCATCAGGGCGCCCCAGGAGAAGGCGAGCCCGAGCACGATCTGCGGCCACCAGGTGATCCGCTTCATGAAGGGATAGATCGCGACGATCAGGAGCGAGGCGATGCCGGTCAGGACCGCGAAGCGGTCGAACTGCAGCAGCACCACGAGACCGATCAGCGCCTGCGCGACCAGAAAGGCCAGCGCCTGCTTCGTCGTCACCTGGCCCGACGGCAGCGGCCGCGAGCGGGTGCGCTCGACCTTGTCGTCGAGGTCGCGGTCGGTGATGTCGTTCCAGGTGCAGCCCGCCCCGCGCATCACGAAGGCGCCGATGAAGAACAGCACGATGGTGAGCGGCAGGCGGCTGGCGTCATGCGCCATGCCGGCGGCGAGCGCCGCCGACCACCAGCACGGCATCAGGAGGAGCCAGGAGCCGATCGGACGATCGAAGCGCGATAGTCGCAGATAAGGCCGCGCCCATTGCGGCGCGAGCGTATCGACCCAGTTGCCGGTGGAATCGGCAACACGGGCGGATGTGTCGCTCATCGGGTGAGGACGTTGCCGTTGAGCGTGTCGAAGGTGCTGCCGCCCTTCTTGCCGGCATTGGCCTCAGGCGCCGAGCCCGAACCCAGCACCTCGCTCAGCGACGGGCCGGCCGGACCGCGCGGCTGCTGCTGCATCTGCTGCGCAACGTTGCAGACCTTGGTCGCCATCGCCTCGGTGTTCTTGTGGCCGTCCTTCATCTGCGCGCCGACCTGGGGCGGAATTCCGCACTTCGCGGCGTGAGTCTCGATGTACTTGATCATCTTGGTCTCAGCCTGGCTGAAATTGCGGATCAGCTTGCAGGCCTCGTCCGGCGGCGCGTGACGGTCGCTCGCGGCCTTGATCAGCTTGCCGCGCTTCTCGGCATCCTCGCGCAGGGGAATGAAGGCTTTCATGCAGTCCTCGCCGGGACCGCCTTGCGTCGGCGGCGCCGCGCTGAAAGCGCCGGCGCCCCCACAGGTGCTGCACCATTTACGGGAAAGGACGATTGCGGCGCGGTGCCGACGGAAGCGACCGGCGCGGAGCCGTTGACCGGCGGAAACGCGGAACTGGATGGGGCCTGGTTCGGCAGCGGCGCCGGGAAAGCGCTTTGCGCATAGGTATCCGAGGCACCGATGGTGACCATGGCTACAGTGATCGGAACCATCCAATGACGGATCATCAAGGCAGTCTCTCCGGCAGGAGCCTACGGGGTTCGGCGCTTTCCCAATTGAAGCGCAACCAGCGTGCTGGCGATTTTACGATTCCCGCCGGCCCTTAACAACCCGTCGAATAGGGCAAGAGCGCGGCGCGCCGACGCACCGGTTTGGCAATATTTACCCCCGAAATGGCGGCTTTCGGTTAATAACGGCACCAAATTGGACCCGTTGAACGATGCCCCCCTACAATTTTCGCGCCCCCCGCCTGTTCGTCGACGCCCCCTGGCCCAGGATGCCAGGGTTCCGCTCGACCGCGAGCAGGGAAATTATCTCGGTAATGTGCTGCGGCTCGCCGCCGGGGCCGAGGTTCTGGCATTCAACGGCCGCGACGGCGAATGGCAGGCCGCGATCGAAGGCCGCAAGCGGCCGGACGGCCTCGTCATCCTGCAGCAGGCGAGGCCCCAGGACGCCCTGGCCGACCTCACTTACGTCTTCGCCCCGCTCAAGCATGCCCGGCTGGACTACATGGTGCAGAAGGCCATCGAGATGGGCGCCGCCACGCTTCAGCCGGTCCTGACCCGGTTCACCCAGGCCTCCCGGGTCAACACCGAGCGGATGCGCGCCAATGTCATCGAGGCCGCCGAACAATGCGGCATCCTGAGCATCGCCGCCGTGGCCGAGCCCCTGGCGCTGGACCGGTATCTCAGTCAGCGCCCCGCCGGCCGGCTGCTCATCTTCTGTGATGAGGCGGCGGAGGTCCAGGATCCCATTCAGAGCCTGAAAAAGGCCCGCGAGGCCGGCCTTGACCAAGGCGCGCCGGGTATCGACGTCCTGATAGGCCCCGAAGGCGGTTTCGCCGAGGAAGAGCGCGCCCTGCTGCTGCGGCAGCCGGAGATCCTGCGGCTGGCGCTGGGACCCCGGATCATGCGAGCCGATACCGCCGCGGTGGCGGCGCTGACGCTGGTCCAGGCTGTGCTGGGCGACTGGAGCGGCGGTTAGATCGTCCCTCGCAGAGACCTGTTCAGCGTCTCGGATGGCAACTCACCGAAGGCCGCCCTGTAGCTGGCCGCGAATTCGCTCAGATGCCAGAAGCCATGCGCAATGGCGCAGGACTTCACACTCCGCCGCCCCGGACCGAGGCGGAGCTGCCTGCGCACCGACCAGAGGCGCAAGACCCGGCTGTAGCGATGCGGGCTCATCCCGCAGATGGCGAGGGTCGCACTCTGGAGAGTCCGGACGGATACGCCCACCTGCTCTGCCAGTTCAGTCGTCTTGGGCCAAATCGTCAGATTGCGACGGATCAATCTTTCCATGTCCGCAACGATCCGCCGATAGCCATCCGTCGCGGACGGCACGGGCCCACCACCCACATTGGTGCGAATCGCGGCTTCCATCGTGTCGAGCAGGGATCGCTCGACAACGGCTTGCGAGGTCGGATCGTTCAGGAAGTCCGGATCATACGCAGCGGTTTCGAGCGTGACGGTGATCAAGCGGCGCAGGGAAACGAGTACGTCGGACGCCGGGTTCAGCAGATGATAGCCATCACCCAGTTGCGCCCAGGGTTCGTGCGTAGGCGCACTAAAATAGACGATGCCGATCGGACGGCCTTCCGGCTCGTACACGAGGCAATCGGAATCGCCTTTTAGAACGACCACGGAACTTCCGATGGGTTGCCCGTTGATACGGGCAGAGTTCACATGATCCATCGGCACCGACACGGCGATGGCATTCGTCAACTGATAGCCGCGAACGATCCGCGGGAAGGTTTTCACCAGAGACAGCGTGAGGGTCGGCAAGCTGAGCCGGGCGCGCATGATCGCTGTCGTCCCGGCGGACAACGGCATGCTGGATGCGCCGGCGTATCTCTCGCTTTCGTCGAAATGATCGACGTCATACGATTGGAGCTCGAGCGCCGAGGATGGCCTGAGCCCCTGGAACGACAACAAGCGGTCCGTCGCTACTCTTTGCGCTGTGTCGCGCACCACGTTGAGATGGCTTTGATCCATATGCTGCCGCTTACTTCGCCTTCCTTGTCGACGCGGCGCCCTTGGCGACACGCAGGTCATCCGGTCCGTTGATGCCGGCGCGCTTGAGATCACGAAGCAGCTTTGTCAGCAGCAGCATGTTGGTCTTCTGCAGCTCATGATTGTTTCCAAACTTGAACATGTTCTGTTCGGTCACGATGAGCCCGGCCTTGATCTCGGCAAGAATTTTGCGCCGTTTCAGTCCCGTCACGCGACGACGCACCGTCTCCAGTGGCAGACTGAGGAAGCGCGAGAGTGCCGCTCGGGATACTCCTTGCTTGATCACATCCGGTTCGACCGCATCGATGCTGGAAAATCTCGCGTCCAGCGATGGGTCGTTCATCACATGAATAACATTCGCATTCAGAACCGCATGAACGATCAGAAGGTCTAGCGGATCGAATTCGTCGTAGTGCCGGAACAACTCGCTGATCGAAAACAGCATGTAGGCCAGCGTATGTCGCGAGACCGTCCGGATGATATCTGAAGCATTGCGCATGAATCGAAACCAACATTCACATTGTAGACGAACGCCGCGGCGAACGGATCATCCGCCATACCCAAAATGAGTATGCGATGACTTGTCAGCCATCTTCAATTTCTCATTGTGACGCTGGGCCTTGCTGTATCGGGGCCCGTCGGGCGGACGATTTCGCGCCGTATCGATCGCACAGGCAATCGCACGGGAAGAACAGACAATTGCACGGGAAGACTTGGCGATGGATGACGATGCCATATTCGACAGGCCGCGACGCGAGGAGCTGCAACTGATCAAAGCATTCCTCGGCATCACCGACCCGGGTAAACGGCAGAGGGTTCTCAGACTGGCGGAGCAGCTCGCGGATGACGCTTCATACGAAGCGGCGGGACTTGGCGCCCCGAGACATCCCGGCCCCGAATGAATGAGAGCGAAGCATCCCTTGTGAGTCAGCTCAGCCTCGTCGCAATGGAATGCTGAGAGGCCATGGTATTAAAATACCTAATGCGACTCGCACACAAATCCGAGCTGCACATTCGGCCAGCGGGTTCGGCGACGCTCCGAGGCTGTTAAGCGATTGATCCTTTGGAGGTCGAAACCGCTCCCGGGCCATGCTAAGGGCTGCGCCAATTCGCCTGTCTCCCCTTGCCTTGCCCTGCCCGGTTCCACCGGGATGATGGACCCCTTTGATGACCACGACTGCCACCTCAAATGCTGCCGGCTCCGCCGCCTGGGCGGATACGCTGCTGTTGTCGTTCGCGCAGGCCGGCTATGTCAGGGCAGAGCCCGCGATCCTGCAGCCGGCCGAGCCGTTCCTGGACCTCTCCGGCGAGGACATCCGCAAGAGCCTCTATTTGACCACGGACCTGTCCGGCGGGGAGCTCTGCCTGCGGCCGGATCTGACGATTCCCGTGGCCCGCGACTACCTCGCCTCGGGACGTGCTGGCCAGCCGGCCGGATTCAGCTATCTCGGCCCGGTGTTTCGTTACCGCAGCGGACAGGCCAGCGAGTTCATGCAGGCCGGCATCGAATCGTTCGGCCGCCAGGACCGCCCCGCAGCCGATGCCGAGATGCTGGCGCTGGCGCTGGAGGCGACCGCTGCCTTCGGTGTCAGCGACGTCGAGATCCGCACCGGAGACGTGGCACTGTTCAATGCCCTGCTCGACGCGCTCGACCTCTATCCGGTCTGGCGCCGCCGCCTGGTCAAGGATTTCAACCGCAAGATCAGCCTGGAGCAGGATCTGGAGAAGCTGGCCGCCACGACCACCGCGACCCGCAGCGAATATGAGGGCGTGCTGGCCGCGCTCGCCGGCTCCGACCGCAAGGCGGCGCTCGCCTTCGTCACCGATCTGATGTCGATCGCCGGCACCACCAATGTCGGCGGCCGCACCGCGGCCGAGATCGCGGACCGCTTCCTCGAGCAATCCACGCTGAAGGGCGGCGCGCTGCCGCGCGAGGCGATCACCGTGCTCAAGCGCTTCCTGTCGATATCGGGCAATCCCGACGACGCCATCGCCGAACTGCGCGCGCTGACAAATGATGCGAAGCTCGATCTCGCTGTTGCCATCGACCAGTTCGAAAGCCGGGTCGGCTTCATGGCGGCGCGCGGCATCGACGTGAAACAAACGCGTTTCTCCACCGCGTTCGGGCGTGGCCTCGACTATTACACCGGCTTCGAATTCGAGCTGCACTATCGCGGCAACGGCGCCGAGCCGCTGGTTGCCGGCGGCCGCTATGACGGGCTGATGACCCAGCTTGGATCGGCAGAGCCGATTCCGGCGGTCGGCTTCTCGGTCTGGGTGGACGCGCTGACCAGGATCGGCCGCAAGGTGGGAGCTTAAGTCATGAGCGCGCCATTCGTTCTGGCCGTTCCCTCCAAGGGCCGTCTCCAGGAAAACACCGAGGCTTTCTTCGCCCGTGCCGGGCTCAAGCTGTCGAAGGCCGGCGGCGCCCGCGATTATCGCGGCACCATCGCAGGGCTCGACAATGTCGAGGTCGCCTATCTCTCGGCCAGCGAGATCGCCTCGCAACTGTCCCGCGGCTTCGCGCATCTCGGCGTCACCGGCGAGGATCTGGTCCGCGAGAACATCGCGGACGCCGACAGGCGCGTGTCGCTGATCGACGGGCTCGGCTTCGGTTATGCCGACGTCGTCGTCGCGGTGCCGCAGGCCTGGATCGACGTCCGCACCATGGCCGATCTCGACGACGTCACCACCGGCTTCCGCGAGCAGCATCACATGCGGATGCGGGTCGCGACCAAGTTCATCAACCTCACCCGCGCCTTCTTCCAGGGCCACGGCATTACCGATTACCGCATCGTCGAAAGCACCGGCGCGACCGAAGGTGCGCCGGCGGCCGGCGCCGCGGAGCTGATCGTCGACATCACCACCACGGGCGCGACCCTGGCCGCCAACGGCCTGCGCGTGCTCGACGACGGCGTGATCCTGCGCAGCCAGGCCAATCTGGTCGCCTCGAAAGATGCGAACTGGTCGCCGGAGGCACGCGAGACGGCGCGCGTCATCCTCGATCACATCGCAGCGCGGGCGCGGGCCAACAAATACCGCGAGGTCCGCACCCGCTTCCGGCAATGCGACGCGGCCCTGCTCGGCGAGGCCCACAGCCGTTTCGGCGTCGAAGCCCCGTTCGGCGGGCCGACCTCGTCGGGCATGCTCACGCTGCACTGCCCGCCCGGGCAGCTCTATGCGCTGGCGAGCTTCCTGCGCGAGCACGGCGCCGAGACCGTCTCGGTGGTCTCGCTCGACTACGTGTTCGACCGGGAGAACCCGCTGTTCGCCAGGCTGGAGGCGTTCCTGCGGCAGTGAGCCCAAAGCTTTGTTGAGCGACTTCGTTCAGCGTAGCGACAGCAAACGACAGCTACCATATGCTGTTGAGACGACTTGTTGCAGGACGACTTGTTGCAAGACGACTTGCAAGAAGCCTTGATTACCTCTGGAACCTTGATCGATGACGCTGGGCTCTGACGTTTCCGGCCTGACCACCACCGCTGCCGGCGCCGCGGCGAAGGGACTGTCGATTGTCGTCCCCGTCTACAACGAGGCGGCAGGACTCGTCGCCCTGCACCAGCGCATCTGCGATCTCGCGAAAACCCTGCGTCAGCGCTATCGGCTGGCCTGCGAGATCGTCTATGTCGACGACGGCAGCGCCGATGCGACACTGTCGATCGCACGCAGCCTGCCGGCCGACGCGGTCGACGTCCAGGTGGTGTCGCTGTCGCGCAATTTCGGCAAGGAGGCGGCGCTGATGGCCGGCCTCGACCATGCCCGGCTCGGCGCGGTCATGTTCATGGACGGCGACGGCCAACACCCGCCGGCGATGGTCGAGCAGCTGGTGCGGCACTGGATCGAGGACGGCTATGACGTCGTCTATACCGCCAAGGCGCATCGCGACAACGAGCCCTTCCTGCGCCGCGTCGCCGTGCACGGTTTCTACGCGTTGATCAATTGGGGCGCCCGCCAGAAAATCCCGGAGGACGCCGGCGACTTCCGCCTGCTGTCGCCGCGCGCGGTCGCAGCGCTCAGGCAGCTTCCGGAGCGCAATCGCTTCTTCAAGGGTCTCGCAAGCTGGATCGGCTTTCGCCAGATCCGCGTCGACTACGAGCCGGCGCCGCGCATCCATGGCGTAACGACGTTCAGCGCCGCGCGCCTGCTCGGTCTGTCGATCGAGGGCGTGACCTCGTTCTCGGTGGCGCCGCTGCGCTTTGCCAGCCTGGCCGGCGTGATCCTCGCCGGCGGCGCGTTCCTGTTCGGCCTCTCGATCCTCTGGGAGGTCCTGACTACCGGCAAGCAGGTGCCGGGCTATCCCTCGCTCGTGATCGGCCTGATGACGATCGGCGGCGTGCAGCTCATCATGATCGGCATCGTCGGCGAATATATCGGCAAGATCCTGTCCGAACTGAAGGCGCGCCCGATCTACTTCGTCGCCGAGCATAGCGAAAAGCGCTTCGAGACCGAGGACGCCGCGAAGCGGACGGCGGCCGAATGAGCGCGGCGGCGCCGCGGCGGATCTGGCTGTGCGCCGACGATTACGGCATCAGCCCGGGCGTCAACCGTGCCGTCCGCGACCTGATCGAGCGCGGCCGCCTCAACGCGACGTCGGTGATGATGGTCGGCCCGGCGATCGGGCGCAGCGAGATCGAGGCGCTTCAGGCCTCGGCAAAACAAAGCCAGCGCTGCGCGATCGGATTGCACGTGACGCTCTCGGCGCCGTTCCGGCCGCTCACCATGCATTTCCGTCCCCTCAACGGCGACATGTTCCTGGCATTTCCGAAGCTGCTGCGGGCGGGCCTCACGCGAAAACTCGACCGCGAGTTCTTTCGGAGCGAGGTGAAAGCGCAACTCGTGGCCTTCATGGAAGCATTCGGGCGCGCGCCCGACTTCGTCGACGGCCACCAGCACGTGCAGCTCTATCCGCAGGTGCGCGACGGTTTTGTCGATGCCGTCACCGATGTCGCCCCGAACGCATGGGTGCGCCAGGGCGGGCGCGACCTGCCTTTGGCGCAGCGGCTGGCTTCGCCAAAGGCCATGGTGCTCGACATCCTCAGCGCGCAATTCCGCCGCCGCGCCGGTAGCGCAGGCCTGAGCTTCAATCCCAGCTTTGCAGGAGCCTATGATTTCACGCGGGCCGCCGATTTCGGCGCCCTGATGCGGCAATTCCTGGAAGGCCTGCCCGACGACGGCCTCGTGATGTGCCACCCCGGCTTCGTCGACGACATCCTCGCGGGCCTCGACCCGATGACGGACGTGCGCGAACGCGAGCACGCTTATCTCGCCGGCGATGCCTTCGCGCGCCTGCTGACGGACAGCGGCGTCACGCTGGGGTAACCCGCCGAAAGCAGGCTTTGAGGCAGCTTGTCGCATACCGAAATTTAATCCGGCCGGCACTGTTGGGGCCACAATGGAACCCTACATCTGGCTCGCGCTTGTTTTGCGCGAGGGAGATTGATCATGACGCCGCAGGAACGCCAGCTCGTCGACGACCTTTTCGACCGGCTTTCGAAATTGGAAAACGCACCGCGCGATCCCGACGCGATCGCTGCAATCTCCGACGGGCTGCGCAAGGCGCCCGGCGCGATATACGCGCTGGTGCAGACGACACTGTTGCAGGACGAAGCGCTGAAGCGCGCGCATAACCGCATCCAAGAGCTGGAGGCGGCGCGTGCGCCGGAGCAGGCCCAGTCGGGCGGCTTCCTCGATACCATGCGCGACACGCTGTTCGGTGGCAGCCCCGCACGCGGCTCGGTTCCGAACGTGCCGCCGCGCGACTCGCGGCCGGTCTGGAACACCGGCCAGGCCATGCCGCAGCCCCAGCCGGGCTACGGCCAGCCGCCTTACGGGCAGGGCTACGCTCAAGGCCCGGGTCAGGGCTATGGCGCCCCGCCTGTCGGCGGTGGCGGCGGCTCCTTCCTCGGTACGGCGGCGGCTGCCGCGGCCGGCGTCGTCGGCGGCTCGCTCCTGCTCTCCAGCATCCGCGGCATGATGGGCGGATCGCACCAGCAGGCCTTCGGCGACACCAACTCCCTGGGCGGCGATCGCAGCCCGTGGAGCGGTGGCGATCAGTCCGGCGGCTCGCTCGCACGCGATGCCGGTCTCGACGACATCGGATCGAACCGCGAATCCCGCCAAAGCTTCTCCGATCAGGCTTCGAACGACCGCGACAACAACAACTACCAGAGTGACGACGACGACCATCGCGACGACGGCAATATGGACCTGGCCGACGACAGCGATTTCGGCGGCGGAGACGACGGCGGCAGCGATTACGCCTGATCGCGGCAAGCTTCGCGACCCCAGACGAACGGCCGCCGAACAGGCGGCCGTTTCCGTCTGGGCGGTGCCCATGTCCCCGGCTGCAATCCGTTGCGCAAATCCGGCCCGCCATGCGGGTCGGTCTTGGACAGGCGCCATACCGCCGCTATGATGCAGGCTTTCAGACGGGGAGTTTTGCAATGCGGCTGATTTGCCTGACGGCTTCCATTATTTTTGCGTTGCACACGAGCAGTGCCTTCGCCGCGCCCGCGGGCGTCTTGAACAAGACCATCACGATTTCCTTTGCCACCACCGGCATGGCCAAAGCGCCCGACGGAAAATCGCACGGCTTCACCACCAAGTTGTCGCGCATCGTCTATGTCAGCAGCGCCGGACGCCTGTTCAGCCGCTTCCGGGCGACGAACCGCGGCGGCGACCGGAGCGGCGAGATTGCGCCGGGGCAGGGGAAAGGCAGCTTCAATTTTCAGGGCGACCGACTGGTCGGCGTGCTCCCTTTGAGGTCGGCGCGCGCCAGGTCACCGTGACGTTCGATCCCGGCTTCTCCAGTTGCTCGGTCAATGTGATCGAGGGTCATACCGGCGGCATCATCCGCCGCAAGGCGCCCAACGGCGTCATGTATGAACTCTCCGGCGTGACCACGACGTCGCCGAGCTGCTCGATCCAGAGCGGCAATGCCTTCGCAAGTTAAGGTTTCCGGCAGGACGGCGGTTGTCCGTCCATTCGGGCTTCGACAGGAATCCTTAGTGCACCCGCGGAGGCCCTCCGTGCGACCCGCTTTTTGTTTCTGCTCGCGCTGATTTTTTCAATCTCCGCCGACACGGCCTCGGCCGGCAAGCGCGTCGCGCTGGTCGTCGGCGTTTCGGAGTACCGGCAGGTGCCGCGACTGCCCAATCCCACGCGCGATGCCGAGGTGATGGCGGCCCTGTTCAAGAAGGCGGGTTTCGACGCCGTGGAGAGCAGGCGCGATCTCGGCATCGCCGAGCTGCGCCGGGCCATCCGCGAGTTCTCCGCGGCATCGCAGGATGCGGACGTCGCGGTGGTTTACTATGCCGGCCACGGCATCGAGGTCGACGGCGTCAACTATCTGGTGCCGGCCGATGCCCGGCTCGCGAGCGATTTCGACATCGAGGACGAGACCATCTCGCTCGATCGCGTGATGCGCGCGCTCGACGGCGCCAGGCGACTCAAGCTCGTCATCCTCGATGCCTGCCGCGACAATCCCTTCGCCGCCAGCATGAAACGCACCGTCGCCAGCCGCGGGATCGGGCGGGGCCTTGCCAAGGTCGAGCCTTCGATGTCCGACACGCTGATCGCGTTCGCCGCGAGGGCCGGCGCGGTGGCGAGCGACGGCGACGGACAGAACAGCCCTTTCGCTACGGCGCTGGCGCGGAACATCGCCGAGCCCGGGCTCGATTTGCGCATCGCGTTCGGCCGCGTCCGCGACGAGGTGCTAAAGGCCACCGGCAACCGGCAGGAGCCGTTCGTGTACGGATCGCTTGGCGGCGACACCGTGGCGCTGGTCCCGCGCGCCGCCGATCCCGAGGCGGAAGCCCGCGTCGACTACGAGCTGGCGGCGCAGGTCGGCACCAGGGAAGCCTGGGATCCTTCCTCGCCAAGCACCCGGCCGGCTTCTTCGCCAACCTCGCCCGCGGGCAGAACAGCAAGCTCGAGGCCGCCCAGCAGGGCCGCGTCCGGGCCGACGACGCCAAGCGGCAGGCCGACGAGCTGGCGGCGCAGAAGGCCGCGGACTTCCGCCGGCAGCTCGAGGAGCAGAGCGCGCGCCAGACCGCGGAGGCCAAGCAGAAGCTCTCCGAGCAGGCCAAGCGCGAGCTCGACGAGGCTCGCGCCCAGATCGCCGAGCAGGCCAAGAGGGAGCTGGACGAGGCGCGGCGTCAGGCCGAACAGGCCCGGCAACAGGCGGATACAGCCCGGGTGCAGGTCGACGAGGCCCGGCGCCAGGCGGCAGCCGATGCGCAAATTCAGGTCGAGCAGGCCAGGCGCGACGCCAAGGCCCAGGCAGACAAGGCGCTGGCCGACAAGGCTCAAGCCGAGAAGCTGGCCGCGCTCACGCCCAACCAGCCGCCCCCGCCGGCGCCGCCGCCTGCCGCACCGAAGATGGATCCGTCCGATCTCGCGCGGCTGCTGCAGGCCCACCTGAAGCGCGTCGGCTGCGATCCCGGCAGCATGGACGGCAAGTGGGATGACGGCTCGCGCAAGGCGCTGGAGCTGTTCAACAAGAGCGCCGACACCCATTTCGACGTGAAGCTGGCCAGTCTCGACGCGCTGGACTCGGTGCGCGGCAAGACCGACCGCGTCTGTCCGCTGGTATGCGCCCGGGGACAGCGCGCCGACGGCGACCGCTGCGTCCAGATCGGCTGTTCGAGCGGCTATGTCCTCAACGCCAGCGGCGCCTGCGAGAAGCGGCCCGAGCCGGCGCCGAAGCCGAAGACCGTGACGCGGCAGGAGCCCGCCGCGACACGCAGTGCGCCGGCGCCCCGCGGTGGCGGCGGCAAGTGCTTCTCGTTCGGCGGCAAGACCTATTGCGAATAGGCTGCTTGCCCGCCGGTCCGGTTCACATCACCACGACCTTGGTGCCGACATTGACGCGGCCGTAGAGGTCGATGACGTCCTCGTTGCGCATGCGGATGCAGCCGGAGGACACGTTGGTGCCGATGGTCCAGGGCTCGTTGGAGCCGTGGATACGGTAGAGCGTCGAGCCCAGATACATCGCGCGGGCGCCGAGCGGGTTTTCCGGACCGCCTTCCATGTGCCGGGGCAGGTCGGGGCGGCGCGCGATCATTTCCGCGGGCGGCGTCCAATCCGGCCATTCGCGCTTGGCCGTGATCGACTTCACACCGGACCAGGTGAAGCCGGGGCGTCCGACGCCGATGCCGTAACGCATCGCCCGGCCGTTGCCCTCGACGAGATAGAGGAACTTGTTCGGCGTATCGACCACGATCGTGCCGGCACTTTCCTTGCCGCTATAGTCAACAGATTGCTTCTCGAATCTCGGGTCGAATTGACGCTGGCGCGGATCGACCGCCTCCTGCTGGAGACCTGCGCCTTGCTGATATCCACCCTGCATCTGCGGCTCGCCCATCGGCGGCAGGCGGCGCTGGTCGTGATAACCCGGCTGCTGCTGGTAGACCGGCTGTTGCGGCGCGTAGGCGGGACCGCGGCCCGGACCGTCGCCGAACAGGAACTCGATGAAGCCGCCGCCCATGTTCGCATTGGAGGCGACGCGCACCGGCGCTGGCGGCACCTGCGGCCGGTAGAGCACCGCCGGCGGATCGTTCGGCACCGTATTGTCGAAGGCATTCGCGCTGTTTGCGCCGGCAATGAAGGTGCAAGCGCTGCCAAGCAGCGCGACAGACATTTTCTTGAACATCGACGTACTCTGTACTGTTTCGTCTAGATCACATGCGTCATGCAGGAGCTGATGGCTGATCGGCGTCCCCGACGTGGTCAATAAAGAGCAAAAGCCGTTTTGTTTGGTAAACGAGAGCCACGTTTCGATTCACCACGTCGCGAACGAAGGCCCAATTTGGCAATCAGCGTTTATTTTCGATGAACGCCACAGTCCCATGGTTAATCAGCGGTTTTTTGCGTCGTCGCGCGCGACCGCGCAACAGTTCCGGCTGTGAACCTCGTGTTAAATTGCTTCTGCCTACAAAGACGCGTGAGTGAGGTGGGGGGAGTATCTGATGGCTGTTCACCGCAAACGTTTTCGTGTCGAGGATATCGTCGGTGGCGAGATGCCCCTTCTTGACGTGACTGAAGAGGCAATCCCGATGCATAGCGAGATCATGGCGGAGCTGCGCGCGATCCGCGCACAGATGGCCAAGGGCAGCGTGCCTGCGCCCTTGTCCGGTAGCGCGGCCATGGCGGCGATCGACGCCTCCACGGCGCAGGAGCTTTCCGACGCACGCACGATGCTCGAGACCTATCGGGCCCAGATCGAGCAGTGCGAGAAGCTGAAGATCGAGCTCGACCTGATCCATGACGCGATCGACCGCACCAAGCGCGAGATCGCGGTGCTGCATGGCAAGAGCTTTGACGGCGCGGAGATGGCCAAGGTCAATGGCGAGCTCGGCGCGGTGGTCGGCGGCACCGAGCAGGCCACACAGCAAATTCTCGAAGCTGCCGAATCGATCGACCAGGCGGCCAGCGCGATGGCCAAGGTGGACTCGGCCGACCAGCAGAAGCGGCTCGCCGACGACATCCAGGAACGTGTCATCTCGATCTTCGAGGCCTGCAACTTCCAGGACCTGACCGGGCAGCGCATCAGCAAGGTCATGACCACCATGAAGTTCATCGAGCAGCACATCAATGCGATGATGGACATCTGGGGCGGCGTCGACGCGATCAAGGCTCACGTGCCGGCGCACGTCGACACCCGCAGTGAAGACGACAAGCTCCTGAACGGCCCGAAGCTCAACGACGACGTCGGCCACGCCTCTCAGGACGATATCGACGCGCTGTTCGACTGATCGGACGCAGCTTTTGCGGAAAAACAAAAACGCCGGCAAAAACCGGCGTTTTTTATTTAGTCGTCATTGCGAGGACTGAGGCGACGAAGCAATCCAGACCGTCTCCGCGGAAAGATTCTGGATTGCTTCGCTGCGCCCGCAATGACGAACGGTTAGATTCGCGATCGCCTTACGCCCGCGGCGCACAGCGGACGTAGACCATGTTGCCGTAGCGGGTGGCGGCGTCCTTGTCGATGAAGCGGGTGATCAGGACGCGGCCGTCGAAGGAGACGATTTCGCGATCCTGCTCGCCAGGGGTCGGCCCCGCCGGCCCGATATAATTCTTGCCGCTGGGCGAGCCTTTCAGCCGCAGTTCCTGCGGCGTCGCCTGGTCGGCCAGATGCATGATCACGCCACCGGAGGAGCCGGCGGTGATCACGTAGGGATTCTTGCACTGCGCCCTCGCCGCGGCCTCGGTTCGGGCGCGGTCGGCCGGGTTCTGGAACGAAGCAAGGCCCCAACGGCCGACGATTTCGTCGGCACGGATGCTCGCCGGCATTTCCGGAGCGGTCCCCGGCTCGGCCTCGGGCGGCGGCGAAGACGACGAGAAGGACGGCAGGCTCATGCCACCGCCGCAGGCGCCGAGCAGCAGCGCCAGGCAAGAGGCGACCGCCAGATTGGCAACCGTGCGCGCGTGAGCTGAACTGATCATGGCATTTCCCCGAACAAGACGACGGCCGCACCCCTCCCGCAGCCAAGCGTAAAACCGCTGCCGGAGCAATGACGTCCTTTAATACGTCGGCACCCCGAACGAGTTTCCAATGCCACCATCCTATATCCGCCTCACCAATCGCTTAACCACCTTTGCTTGACAGGATCGCGGCCAAGCAATATTTCCGGGCGCACTATTAGCACTCGGAAAGCCCGATTGCTAAGCACGCCGTTCGATCCTCGGGACGAGGAAGGACGGCAGCGCCGCCCCACCTACTTCCACTACTATCGAAGCGCCTCCAAAGGGAAACGTCATGGCTAAATCCAAATTTCGTCCGCTGCATGACCGTGTCGTGGTCAAACGTATCGACGCCGAGGAAAAGACCAAGGGCGGCATCATCATTCCCGATTCCGCCAAGGAAAAGCCGTCCCAGGGCGAAATCGTCGCCGTCGGCCCCGGCGGCCGCGACGAAGCCGGCAAGCTGACCCCGATCGACCTCAAGGTCGGCGACCGCGTGCTGTTCGGCAAGTGGTCGGGCACCGAGGTCAAGATCGACAACGAAGATCTCCTGATCATGAAGGAGTCGGACATCATGGGCGTTCTGTCCTAAGGCCACCCGCCTGAACAGCCGCTGAATGCTTCACTGTCATGCCCGGGCCTGCCCCGGGCATCCATCATTTCTGCACCAGGATGGATTGCCGGGTCGAGCCCGGCAATGACGAAGCGAGGGCGGAACAGACACGGCATAAAACAAGACACATCACGAAACACGAGGGACTGCAGACATGGCTGCCAAAGACGTCAAGTTTTCCGGAGACGCGCGCGATCGCATGCTGCGCGGCGTCGACATTCTCGCCAACGCCGTCAAGGTGACGCTCGGCCCCAAGGGCCGCAACGTCGTCATCGAGAAGAGCTTCGGCGCGCCCCGCATCACCAAGGACGGCGTCACCGTCGCCAAGGAGATCGAGCTCGAGGACAAGTTCGAGAACATGGGCGCCCAGATGCTGCGGGAGGTCGCCTCCAAGACCAATGACCTCGCCGGTGACGGCACCACCACCGCGACCGTGCTGGCTCAGGCCATTGTGCGCGAAGGCGCCAAGTCGGTTGCCGCCGGCATGAACCCGATGGACCTCAAGCGCGGCATTGATATCGCGGTTGCGGCCGTGATCAAGGACATCGAGAAGCGCGCCAAGCCGGTTGCGTCCTCTGCCGAGGTCGCTCAGGTCGGCACCATCTCGGCCAACGGCGATGCCGCCATCGGCAAGATGATCGCCCAGGCGATGCAGAAGGTCGGCAACGAGGGCGTCATCACCGTCGAGGAAAACAAGTCGCTCGACACCGAAGTCGACATCGTCGAGGGCATGAAGTTCGACCGCGGCTATCTCAGCCCCTACTTCGTCACCAATCCCGAGAAGATGACCGCCGAGCTGGAGGACGCCTACATCCTCCTGCACGAGAAGAAGCTCTCGGGGCTGCAGGCCATGCTGCCGGTGCTGGAAGCCGTGGTGCAGTCGGGCAAGCCGCTCGTCATCATCGCCGAAGACGTCGAGGGCGAGGCATTGGCGACCCTGGTCGTCAACCGCCTGCGCGGCGGCCTCAAGGTCGCGGCCGTCAAGGCGCCGGGCTTCGGCGACCGCCGCAAGGCCATGCTCGAGGACCTCGCGATCCTCACCGGCGGCCAGCTGATCTCCGAAGACCTCGGCATGAAGCTCGAGAACGTCACGGTGAAGATGCTCGGACGCGCCGGCAAGGTCGTGATCGACAAGGAGAACACCACGATCGTCAAGGGCGCCGGCAAGAAGCCGGAGATCGAGGCCCGCGTCGGCCAGATCAAGGCCCAGATCGAGGAGACCACCTCGGACTACGACCGTGAGAAGCTCCAGGAGCGCCTCGCCAAGCTGGCCGGCGGCGTCGCGGTGATCCGCGTCGGCGGCGCCACCGAGATCGAGGTCAAGGAGAAGAAGGACCGCGTCGAGGACGCGCTCAACGCCACCCGCGCCGCGGTACAGGAAGGCATCGTCCCCGGCGGCGGCGTCGCGCTGCTCCGCGCCAAGAAGGCCGTGGGCCGTCTCACCAACGCCAATGCCGACGTGCAGGCCGGCATCAACATCGTGCTGAAGGCGCTGGAAGCTCCGATTCGCCAGATCTCCGAGAACGCGGGCGTGGAAGGCTCGATCGTCGTCGGCAAGATCCTGGAGAACAAGTCCGAGACCTTCGGCTTCGACGCCCAGAACGAGGACTATGTCGACATGGTCGAGAAGGGCATCATCGACCCCGCCAAGGTGGTTCGCACCGCGCTGCAGGACGCCTCCTCCGTGGCCGGCCTCCTGGTCACCACCGAGGCCATGGTCGCCGAAATGCCGAAGGAAGCTGCGCCCGCCATGCCGGCCGGCGGCGGCATGGGCGGCTTCTGAGCCCGTCCTGTGACCTGACAGTGTTGCGAAGGCCGCCTCCGGGCGGCCTTCTTTTTGCCCAGGTTCGCCCGCGCTTTCCGATTCAACCGGCGGCCAAAACCAACTACGGTGGCGCCGATTCTTTTGCTCGAGGATTTCGTCGATGCGCGCGCTTCTGGTTTGCCCGACAATTGTTTTGGCCGCTCTGCTTGCTACCTCGCCGCATCCCGCCTCCGCGCAGATGAAGCTGTCGCCCAGGGCCACGGCGCCAAGCGGGCCGGAGATACGCTATTTCACCTCGATCGACGGGCTGATGGACGGCAATGCCGACGTCATCCTGAAGGAGACGCGCCAGGGCAAGACCGTCACGGCGGCCGTGCTCGACGTCTGCTATCCCGTCGCGAAGAATTCCGACCGCAAGGACCGCTTCGTCGTCAATCTCCAGGTCGCGGGCCAGAACCTGACCGGCACGACGCAGAGCATCGGTGAAAAGTCTCCCGTGAGCGTCAAGCTGCTGCGCAAGCAGTCTGGCGACAGTTTCGAGTTCCGCGGCCAGATCAGCATCGGTCAGGCCGTGACCGAGGTCGCCTCGCCCGACAATTCCGATCTCAGCGAGAGGGAATTTCAGGACAACCAGACCTCGGACGACGGCATCACGGCGCAGCCGAAGGATTTCACCGACGTCTCGCCGGAAGCGATCGCGGTCAAGGTCAAGCTGGATGCGGCAACCGAGTTCCTGAAGAGTCTGAAGGGCCAGGACGTCGAGGTCACGCTTGCGAGCCTTTCGGTCGGCTGCGAGGCGCTGCGCGCCGGCGAGCAGACCATCAACATGTCGGTCGATCCGGAACGCGCAGGCGCGCTGCTGGCAAAATTCAAGGCGATGCCGGGCGTCACCGCGGCGGGCTGGACCGCGGGCATGACCGAGATGGACCGCACCATCCGCTTTGCCGCCGCCGACTGGCGCGACGGCGACAAGCTCAACCGCGACAAGCTCGCGTCAGCCGTGGTCGGTGTGCTGAGCAAGACGCTGGCGGCAAAGCCGGTCTCGCAAAGCTTCAATCCTGCCACCGGCAAGCTCAAGCTGGTCTTCAAGCGGCCGAACCAGGATTTTTCGGCGCTCGACCTCACCGATACGATCGAGGTCACTGGCCTCGTCTCGCCCGACAGGCCCGGCACGACCGACAGGCTGATGCTCTGGATCGGCAGCCCCGCGACCACGACGGCGGATGAGAGCAGCGGCGCCAAGCTCAACCTGTCCGACGACGCGGCGGCCGACGAGGAAGGCGATCAGCCCGACGACAACGGCTCGGTCGAGGCGCTCACGAAGGAGCTGAAGGGCCAGCGCTGGGATGCCGACAAGTCGGTGTGGAAGTAACGAAGCCACCAACTCCGCTGTCATCGCACGCGAAGGCGGGCGATCCAGTACTCGAAGACCGTAGTGATTGAATCGATGAGCCGCGGCGTACTGGATTCCCCGCCTTCGCGGGGAATGACAGCGAATGAGCAGCTAATTCCCGGTCGAGCGAAAGCGCAGCGGCTTGGGGCCGATCAGGGTCAGCACGTCACCCTGGCGCTTCCAGGTCTCGACGCTGGCGAGCGCCGCGACGAGTTCGTCGTCGGCCTGCGCCCTTGCCGGCGGGCAGGAGCGGTCCTGGATCTGGCCCGGGACGAAGATCACGGTGTTGCCGGCCACCGAGAACTGGCCCTTGCCACCCTTGCACCAGAGCTCCAGCACCACCTCGCCATTGTCGCCGATCTCGATGTTCGGAATCCGCTTCGAGCCAGGCTGCGGCTGTGCTTCCATCGTCATCTCGGTGCCGAACGGAAAACCGTCCTCTGCACGCGCGACAGGGGACATCGCCAGCATTGCAACCGCCACCCACACCATCTGCTTGAGCGAAACCATGAGACCTCTCGACCGACCTGATTTGCGGCACCTTCTATAAGACGACGGCGTCATTGAGAAGGTTCGCCGGCTTTGGGCGCAAAAATCCCCGCGAGGACAACCCGCGGGGAGATTTGACTTGCGTCGAAGCCGCGACGCGGCCTGCTACTTCAGGACCATCGCCGTGAACGGCCAGACATAGGCCTGCAGCGTCACGAGCACGCCGACGAGACAGGCGAGCACGATCGAGTGCCAGAACACGAAGCGCAGGATGGTGCCCTCGTGGCCGTACCAGTTGGTCGCGGTGGAGGCGACCACGATCGACTGCGCGTCGATCATCTTGCCCATCACGCCGCCGGAGGAGTTCGCGGCGGCCATCAAGATCGGCGATATGCCGAGCTGTTCGGAGGTGATCTTCTGCAAATTGCCGAACAGGATGTTCGACGACGTATCCGACCCCGTCAGCGCCACGCCAAGCCAGCCGAGCAGCGTGCCGAAGAAGGGATAGAGCACGCCGGTTGCAGCGAAAGCGAGGCCGAGCGTCGCGTCGACACCGGAGAGCCGCGTCAGCGTGCCGATCGCGAGCATCGCCGAGATCGTGATCAGCGAGATCGCGCACAGCCGGATGGTGCGGCCGTACTGGGTGACGAGTTGGCCGGGACCGACGCCCATCAGGAAGCCGGAGATGATCGCGGCGATCAGCATGCCCGTGCCGGTGAAGGAGAGGTAGGTGAAGCCGAACACCGCACTCTCTTTCGTCGGCCCCGGCGCGACCGGCGGCATCTTGTTGATCATCTGGTGCAGTTCGGGAACGGGATAGTTCCAGGTGAAGATCGAATTCGCCCAGGTCTTGAAGCCGCCGTTGCCCCAGACCAGCATCACGATACAGACGATGATCCAGGGCAGCAGCGCGCTGAACAGCTCGCTCTGCGTGAGCGGCGTCTTGTCGAGCGGCTTGGCAGTGGCCATGGTGGAGGCCGATTCATCATTGCCGCGGAGCGCCGGCGACAGCCAGAGCTGCTTCGGCTGCCAGACCTTCAGGAACAGAATCAGCGCACCCATCGAGATCAGCGACGCGCCGATGTCGACGATCCAGGGATTGATGTAGTTCGAGATCACGAATTGCGGAATCGCGAACGATACGCCGGTGACCAGGATCGCCGGCCAGACGTCCTTCATGCCTTTCCATCCGGCGAACGCCCATATCACCCAGAACGGCACGATCAGCGAGAAGAACGGCAGCTGCCGTCCGACCATCGCGCCGAGGATATAGGGATCGAACCCGGTGACCGAGGCGAGGCCCTGGATCGGCGTGCCCAGCGCGCCATAGGCGACCGGCGCGGTGTTGGCGATCAGCGACAGGCCGCTTGCCGCAAGCGGCGAGAAGCCGAGGCCGATCAGCACCGCGCCCGTGATCGCCACCGGTGTGCCGAAGCCAGAGGCGCCCTCGAAGAAGGCACCGAAGGAGAATGCGATCAGCAGCAATTGCAGCCGCCGGTCCTCGGTGACGCCACCGATCGCGCGCTTGAGAAGTTCGAAGCGCCCGGTCGATACCGTCACCTGATAGAGGAAGATGACGTTGAGAACGATCCAGCCGATGGGGAAGAAGCCGGTCACGATGCCCAGCACCGAGGCGCGGATCGACATGTTCGCCGGCATGGTGAAGATGAAGATCGTGATCAGATTGGCCACGATCACGGCGATGATCGCCGCAATATGAGCCTGGACGCGGCCGCTCGCGATCAGAACCAGCAGCGTGACGACGGGCACCGCCGCCGCCATCGTGGACAACACGGGGCTGTGCAGCGGATCATAGACTTGATTCCACATGGTCTTCCTCCCCCACGCATGTATGCGGCAGGCGGCCAGCGTGGACAGCCGAGCCTGCTTGACGCTGTAAGCGATCCCCCGGGTTGGATGCGAATTCCTCGCGAACGCAGCGGTTCCCGTCCGCTCACAAGCCCGCGAAGTCCCGGAGCCTCCACCCCGCGCCGTTGAGACCCATGCTAGGGTTGCAAGCTGCGACAAGCCAACGCAAATTGCAGGACTTGCGACTTTAGTCTAAGCGCGCCGATTTCAGCCATTGCCTCAGTCGTTTGGCCCCGGGCATTTGTGCACATCCCCGCAGGAGATTCAGCTCTGTGAAGAACATCATCGCCACCCTCGCGATCGTCTGGCGAATCGCCGTTCCCTATTTCCGGTCGGAGGACAAATGGGCCGGCCGCGGCCTGCTCGCCGCCGTCATCGCGATGGAGTTGGCGCTGGTCGCAATCGACGTGCTGGTGAACCAGTGGCAGAACCGGTTCTACAGTGCGCTCCAGAACAGCGACTGGGATGCCTTCGTCACGCAGATCTGGATCTTCGTCGGCCTCGCTTCCACCTTTATCGCGCTGGCCGTCTACAAGCTCTATCTGAACCAATGGCTTCAGATCCGCTGGAGGCAATGGCTGACCCGGCACTACTTGGGCGAATGGCTGCAAGACGCCACGCATTACCGTATGCAGCTCAAGGGCGATGCGGCCGACAACCCCGACCAGCGCATCACCGAGGACGTCAGGAATTTCGTCGAGCAGACGCTGACGATCGGGCTGGGCCTGCTCTCGTCGATCGTCACGCTGTTCTCCTTCGTCATCATCCTCTGGGGCCTGTCCAACGCTGCACCGCTGCACCTGTTCGGCCAGGATCTGATGATCCCCGGCTATCTATGCTGGGGCGCGCTGATCTACGCGATCTTCGGCACCGCGCTGACCCACTGGATCGGCGCCCCGCTGGTCAACCTCAATTTCGAGCAGCAGCGCTATGAGGCCGATTTCCGCTTCAATCTCGTCCGCGTGCGCGAGAATTCCGAGCAGATCGCGCTGCTCAAGGGCGAGGGCGCGGAACGCTCGCGCCTGCTGGATCGCTTCGGCTTCGTGATCGGCAACTGGTACGCCATCATGAGCCGGACCAAGCGCCTCACCGCGTTCACGGCGAGCTATCAGCAGGCCGCTGTGATCTTCCCCTACGTGCTGGTCGCACCGGCGTTCTTCGCCAAGAAGATCCAGCTCGGCGACATGATGCAGACCGCCTCCGCCTTCTCCAGCGTGCAGGGCGCGCTCTCGTTTTTCGTCACGGCCTACCGGTCTCTCGCGGAATGGCGCTCGATCGTCGCGCGTCTCGACGGCTTCGAGATGTCGGTCGAGTCCGCCGCTCACCTGCCGGCGCATGAGCCGGCGATCAGCCTCAAAGCCGCTGACGGCGGCCGCACTGTCGGGCTCGAGCAGCTCTGCGTGAACCTGCCCAACGGCACCCCGCTGGTGGCCGCCGACGCCTTCACCGTCCAGGCCCCGGAGCGCGTGCTGGTGACCGGGCCGTCGGGCTCGGGCAAGTCGACGCTGTTCCGCGCCATCGCCGGCATCTGGCCGTTCGGCACCGGCACCATCGTCATTCCCGAGAGGGCGAAGCTGATGATGCTGCCGCAGCGTCCCTACTTCCCGGTCGGCCGGTTGCGCGATGCGGTGGTTTATCCCGCCGCCCCGGGCGCATTCGAGGCTGCCGATGTTCGGGGTGCGCTTATGGCGGTCGGGCTGCCGAGCCTCGCCGAGCGGCTGGACGAGGACGGTCACTGGAACCGGATGCTGTCACTCGGAGAGCAGCAGCGGCTCGGGCTCGCGCGGGCGCTGCTGCATGTGCCGGATTATCTCTTCCTGGACGAGGCCACCGCCTCTCTGGACGAGCCGTCCGAGGCCCGGCTGTACCGGTTGCTGGCTGAGAAGCTGCCGCAGGCCACCATCGTCTCGATCGGGCACCGCTCGACACTCGACGCCTTCCATACCCGCAAGGTGACGATGACGAAGCGCGGAGAGATCCACGTCCTGGGCGACGCGAGCAAGCCGGCCGAGGCGGAGCCGAGCGTCGCGCGCTAAGGCGGTGCAACCAAGCTTCCCTATCGTAACGCGATAGGACCTTCGTTGCGGCCATCCTTCGAGACGCCCGCCTCCGGCGGGCTTCTCGGGACGAGGTCTGTCCTCGCGACAAGATCCCAACCCTCATGGTGAGGAGCGCCGCCTTGCGGCGCGTCTCGAACCATGCGGGCCGAGCGCTCTCACAGACGTCCCTCTCCCCAAAGCAAAGGGCGGCAGGTTGCCCTGCCGCCCTCGAAATCGTCTCGGGACGAAGCTTACTTCAGGTTGCTCATCGCCGTCAGGTCGAAGGACAGCTTGGCAACGCCGGCCGCGCCGCACCAATTGGAGCTAGCACCGCCCGGATTGATCGGGGTGACGTTGGTGGTGCCGGTGGCGTTGAACGCGCTGGTGAAGGCGTTGCAATCACCCTTGCTCATGTCGGTGTCGGAGTAACGCAGATCCAGCGTCATCACTTTATAGGTGAAGCCGATGCCGATGTTCCAGGTGTTATAGCTGGGCTCGGGAATACCTCCCGTGTAGTTCGGGAAGCCAGCAAGCTGAGCCACGCCATAGAAGGAATCCGAAGTTCCGAACCACTGGCGGCCGAACTCACCCGAAACGTACATTCCGACGCCGCTCGCACCAAATGTCGTGCTCGGCGCGATCCACTTGCCGGTGATCGACAGGTAGTTGCCCCAAGCGCCGGTATTGAGGAAATTCGGCGAATAGAATTCGTTGAGGCCGAACGAGAAGCTGTCGTTCACGGTGTAGGTCACCTTGCCGTAGACCTCGTAGAAGCTCGCATCCCTCTTCGCGACGTTGAGGTTGGTCAGGGTGTTGGCGATACACTCTGCGTTCAGCGGGTTTCCTGCGGTGTCGGTGACAGCGCCACCGCCATAGTAGCAGGTGCCGCCCGGATACAGATAACCCCAAACACCAACGTCGAAGGCGAAGGCACCGAAGGTCGGGCGAATACCACCGTAAATGTCGATCTCGGCGGCCGCGCGATTGGGGAAGGAGATGCTCTCTCCGGCCACACCGGCGTACAGCTGCAGGTCCTTGGTGACGTTGTAGCGCGGCTCAAAATAGGCCGCGACCGACGCCTTGTGGTTCGACTGGGTGATACCGCGGAAGATGTAGTCGTTCATGATCGCGGCGCCGAAGGCGATATCCCAGGGGTCAAAGGCAACAACCGGGGAGCCTTTTTGGCCTTGACCGACATGTCCGCCGCCATCGCCGAGCCCGCCACCATTGCCAGCGCCGTTGCCAACAAAGTCACTTTTTCATTTCAATCCCCATCACCAGTTTTTACCCAGTCGGTCCCCGGAAGCCCCCCGGGCGTACGACGTGTCTGCAAAATTTCGTTACTGCGACAATGTGGATTGGGGCATGTGAACCGTGAAGCAAAAATCACGGGCATCTGCCGACTTTTTAGGCGTTCTGACGATTCCACGAAAGGTTGTCAGCCTGTGTTGCTTCTAGATCACATTATTTGCATTCCAAGGTGCACAGAAAGACCCGGGTTAGTACGGAACCCTGGGGGCATGTTGCCCAAATACGAATCAGGCCGGCTCAGAGGTCGCGATTCCCTCAGCGGGCTTGCGACGATGCAAAAAGGCCGCAGCGTCACCGCCGCGGCCTTTCCGTTGTCGATCGTAGTCATTGAGATGGACCAAGCCCGTTGGCCTGACCTTGGCCTGACCTTGGGCCCAAACCTGGACCTACCCCTGCCCTTCAGCCGGTGTCGGTTCCGCAGAAGACGAAGGCATCGCCCAGCTGGTCTCGGCGGCGGGCTCCGGAGACGGAGCAGCAGCCGGTGCTGACGGCTTCGGCGGGGGAGCTGCCTTCGCCTTCTTCGGTGCCGCTTTCTTCGCGGCCTTCTTCGGTGCGGCCTTCTTGACAGCCTTCTTGGCCGACTTCTTCGGCGCGGCCTTCTTGGCAGACTTCTTCGGGGATTTCTTGGCAGACTTCTTCGCGGACTTCTTGGCTGCCTTCTTCGCGGTCTTCTTCGCCGCTACAGCCTTCTTGGCCTTTTTGGCCTTCTTGCTTTTTTCTTCTTCGCTTTCGCCATCGTGGTCCTCCTGTTGCCGACGAACAATGGTCGATCGGGCGTCTTCAGCCGTCCTCCGGAATGAGACGCTCAGCTCGACGTGTTCAATGCCGGCCGCGACCCGCCCGTAGCCCAATCGAGAAGCTCAATCGTGTGTACGACCGGAACTGACGTGCCACTGGCGATCTGCACCATGCAGCCGATATTGCCCGCGGCAATCATGTCCGGCTGGACGCTTGCGATGTTGGCGACCTTGCGATCGCGCAACCGGCCCGCAAGCTCGGGTTGGAGAATGTTGTAGGTCCCCGCCGAACCGCAACACAAATGGCTCTCCGGCACATCTTTCACCACGAATCCATTCTTGGAAAGCAATTCTTTCGGAAGGCCCGTGATTTTCTGTCCGTGCTGCAACGAACATGCGGAGTGATAGGCGACGACGATGTCGTCCAGTCGCGTCTTCGACTCGAGTCCGAGACCGGCGACGTATTCGGTGATGTCCTTGGCGAGTGCGGACACCTTGGTTGCATCGGCTGCGAACGCGGCATCCTCGCGCAGCAGATAGCCGTAGTCCTTGATCACGGTGCCGCAGCCGGATGCCGTCACCAGGATGGCGTCGAGCCCCTCCTTCGCCGCTTCCTTCTGCCACGCCGTGACATTGGCGCGCGCCCGCCCCAACGCATCCCGGTCGTTGCCGAGGTGATGGGTCAGCGCACCGCAGCACTGCTCGTCCCTGACCAGGACGACCTCGATGCCGTGGCGGGTGAGAAGACTGATGGCGGCCTGGTTGATGCGTGGCGCCAGGACTTGCTGGGCGCAACCCTGGAGCAGCGCGACACGGCCGCGCTTCTTGCCTGATGCCGCGAACACGCTGCCCGGAAGCGGGCCGGGCGCCGGCAGCCGGTTCGGGGCCAGCGCCAGCATCGCCTTGAGGCGCTGGATCAGGCCGGGCGTGGCCGAGGGCCGCGGGGTCGGCAGCAGCACGGCGAGCGGACGGGCGAGCCGCGCCAGCCACATGCTGGCGCGAAAGCGCTGCGGGTCAGGCAGGACGAAGGCCAGCACCTGGCGCAGCAGCCGCTCGGACAGCGGTCTCTGATAGCGCTGCTCGATCCTGACCCGGGCCTGATCGACGAGATGCATGTAGTTCACCCCGGAGGGGCAGGTCGTCATGCAGGCAAGGCAGGACAGGCAGCGGTCGACATGCTTGACCACCTCCGCCGTAGGGGTCTGGTCCTTCTCCAGCATCTCCTTGATCAGGTAGATGCGGCCGCGCGGGCTGTCGAGTTCGTCGCCGAGCAGCACATAGGTCGGGCAGGTTGCGGTGCAGAAGCCGCAATGGACGCAGGCGCGCAGGATCTTGTCGGCTTCCGCAATGTCGGGATCGGCGAGCTGCGCGAGAGAGAATTCGGTCTTCATGCCGCAACGCCCCGCGTCAGCCGTCCCCGGTTGAGAATGGTCTTCGGATCGAAACTGGCGCGCACCCGCTCGCTCAGCGCGGCAATGCCCACCGCCTGCGGGTGGAACACGTCCACAATGCGCCTGACATCCTCGGCCGCGCGGAGCAGCGTGGCGTGCCCGCCGAAGGCGTTGGCGTGCTGGCGCACGGCCGGGGCGTGCGCATCAGCCTTCGGCGGCAGCGCGGCCCAGATCAGCCCGCCGCCCCAATCGTAGATCACCTCACCGCCGGTCTCGCGCACCAATTGCGTGCCGAGCGCCGCCCCCGAGGCCGGCGGACAGACAATCCGCCACACCGACCAGGCGCCGAGCGCGCCGCTGGCCGCGAACGGCAGCACGTCGCGGATGGTGGCCCACAGGACCGACGACGCGGTGTCCTCGATCAAAGTTGCGGTTCCAAACGGCGCCAGCAATTCGCGCAGCGAGCCGGCGCGGTGCGCGGCGGAGGCCGTGATGCCCTCCAGCCGCAGCACGGTCAGCGCTTCGCCATGGCCTGCGACCTCGCCGAGCCCGTCGGCGTTCGCCCGGAATGCAGATTTCGGCAGGTGCGCGGCGCCGGAGACGTCGAAGGGCGACCCGAGCGCCACGGTCATCGCCTTGTTGGCGGCGGCGTCATCTAACCCCCGCAGCAGCAGCGTCCGCTCGGCTTCAGGCTTGGGCATCACCTTCAGCGTGACCTCGGTCATGACCGACAGCGTGCCCCAAGACCCGGCGAGAAGCTTGCAGAGGTCGTAGCCGGTGACGTTCTTCACCACCTTGCCGCCGGTCTTGAAGCTGTCGCCGAAGCCGGAAACGGCATGTGCGCCGAGCAGATGATCGCGCGCCCCGCCCGCCTTGATCCGGCGCGGACCGGCAAGCCCGGCCGCGATCATGCCGCCGATGGTTCCGAGCGCGGGCGTGCCGAGCAGCGGCGCCGTGTTCATCGGCTCAAAGGCGAATTGCTGGTTCTTGGCATCGATCAGCGACAGCACGTCGGCCAGCGGCGCGCCGGCCTGCAGCGTAACGATCAGCTCGTTGGGCTCGTAGGCGGTGACGGCATTCAGCGCGGAGACGTCGAGCACGGCATTGGTCGCCATCGCGTGACCGATGCCGCGCTTGGAGCCGTGACCAATGATCTCGAGCGGCTGCTCATTGGCAATCGCCGCGCGCACCACCTCTTCGACGTCTTTGACGTCTCTGACCTTGAGCGTATCCACGACTGAGCGGGTATCCAAATTTAGAAGGGAAAGCAAATCTGGCACATGACAACGACGATGCAACGATCGCGCGCTAGAACCGCGGAATGTCCGGAAACGCCAGCTTGCCCGCATGCACGTGCATCCGGCCGAGCTCGGCGCAGCGGTGCAAGGTCGGAAACACCTTGCCGGGATTGAGCAGGCCCTGCGCGTCGAAGGCGCATTTCAGCCGCTGCTGCTGGTTGAGGTCGATTTCCGAAAACATCTCCGGCATCAGGTCGCGCTTCTCGATGCCGACGCCGTGCTCGCCGGTGAGCACCCCGCCGAACTCGACGCAGGCGCGCAGGATGTCGGCGCCGAAGGCCTCGGCGCGCTCGATCTCGCCGGGCTTGTTGGCATCATAGAGGATCAGCGGATGCAGATTGCCGTCGCCGGCATGGAACACGTTGGCGCAGCCGAGCTGGTATTTTTCACCGAGCTCGCGGATACGCGCCAAGGCCTTCGGCAGCGCGCCGCGCGGGATGGTGCCGTCCATGCAGAGATAGTCGGGCGAGATGCGCCCCACCGCCGGAAACGCGGCCTTGCGGCCCGCCCAGAACAGATTGCGCTCGGCCTCCGAGGTCGAGATCTGGCAGGTGGTCGAGCCGCAACCGTTCGCAATGGTCTCGACGCGCGTGATCAGCTCGTCGACCTCGATCTTGGGACCGTCGAGTTCGATGATCAGCAGCGCTTCCACGTCGAGCGGATAGCCGGCATGGACGAAGGCTTCGGCGGCATGGATCGCCGGCTTGTCCATCATCTCCATGCCGCCGGGAATGATGCCGGCGCCGATGATGCGCGCGACGCATTCACCGGCTGCCTCGACCTCTGCGAAACCGACCATCAGCGCGCGCGCCGTCTCGGGCTTCTGCAGGATGCGCACCGTGATCTCGGTGATGACGCCGAGCAAGCCTTCGGAGCCGGTGATGACGCCCATCAAATCGTAACCGGAGTTCTCACACCCCTTGCCGCCGATGCGCAGGATCTCTCCGCTCATCAGGACAATCTCGCAACCGAGCACGTTGTTGGTGGTCATGCCATACTTCAGGCAGTGCACGCCGCCGGAATTCTCCGCGACATTGCCGCCGATCGAGCATGCGATCTGCGAGGACGGATCGGGCGCATAGTAGAAGCCGGCATGCGCGACCGCCTGGCTGATGGCGAGATTGGTGACGCCGGGTTCGGTGACGACGACGCGATTGTCGAAATCGATTTCGCGGATGCGCTTGAACTTGCCGAGCCCCAGCAGAACGCCGTCTTCAAGCGGCAGCGCGCCACCCGACAGCGAGGTGCCCGAGCCGCGCGGCACCACCTTGATGCCCTGCGCTGCACAATATTTCAGGACAAGCGAGACCTGCTCGGTCGTATCGGGCAGCACCACGACCATCGGCGGCTGCCGATAGGCGGTGAGGCCGTCGGATTCATAAGCCCGCATCTCGGCGGCGCTGTCGATCACGCCTTCGCCGGGCACGATTGCGCGCAACGCAGCAATGATCTCCGCGCGGCGCGCTAGTACGGCCTGATCGCTCGCAGGCATCATGATGGCCATAGAAATATCCTTCCGACTCGCGGCGAACGCTCGAATTGTCGCGGCAAATCAACCACGTCCGCGATGGTTTGGGTAGGCCATCCGAAAGTCGCAGCGACGATCTCTGGCGAGTTCACTCTGGGACAAGTAGGAAATCGTGAAACCTGTCATGGTTTCGTGGCTTGTCCAAGCCGGGCGGGCCTGCCAAAAGCGGCAGGTTCGACGATTGCCGACCAGATAAACGCCCCACCGGGAAAGAGACGAAGAGCACCCTATGAAAAAACTGACTTTTGGCGCGCTGATGATCCTCACCGTCACTGCCACAGCGTCCGCCGCGATGGCGCAGGATGTTGCCGCCGGCAAGACGTCGTTCAACAAGTGCCTGGCCTGCCACGCCATCGGCGAAGGCGCCAAGAACAAGGTCGGCCCCGAGCTCAACGGCCTCGACGGCCGCAAGTCCGGCACCGCGCCGGACTACAACTATTCCGATGCGAACAAGAATTCCGGCATCACCTGGAACGAGGCGCAGTTCAAGGAATACATCAAGGACCCCAAGGCCAAGATTCCCGGCACCAAGATGGCGTTCGCCGGCATCAAGAACGAGAACGAGATCAACAATCTCTGGGCCTTCGTCTCGCAGTTCGACAAGGACGGCAAGATCAAGCAGTAAGCCTGATTGCGGCGGGCGCTCAGGACTCCCGTTTCGCAATATCCTTGATGATATAGGCTGCCAAATGGTCCGCGGCCGGAATCAACCCCGGTTCGCGTTGCCACAACATCAGATCGACGTCAGGCAACGGCGGCAAGCCGTCTTCGGCGTCGAGCCTGCGCAGCCCGTTCACTTTGACCGATTCCGCCAGCACGATCACGGCGGCATCGGCCAGGGCCATCGCCTCCATCCCGGCGATGCTCTCCGAGATGCACGAAATTCGCCACGCGCGGCCGATCTCGTTGAGAGCTGCCAAGGCGTAGTCGCGATAGAGATTCCCATCCGGCAGCATCGCGAGCGGAATCGTTTCAGCCTTGAAGGCCTCGCCGTTGGCGGCGCCGAGCCAGACCAGTGGTTCGTGACGTAGCAAGGTGACGCTGCCCACGTTGGGATGGACGTGCGGCATCCGCGTTGCCAACGCGACGTCGAGCCGGCCATCTGAAATTTCTCCGGCAAGTTGCGCGCTGAGCGCACACCGCACCGTCACTTCCACGCCGGGATAAGAGGCGCGAAATCGCGCAAGCGTCTGCGGCAGCAGAAACGCTGCATAGAGATCAGGACATCCGAGCGTAACCCTGCCTGCGACGTCCTCCGCCGCCAGCCGTGCGCGGGCATCGTCGTGCAGCTTGAGCATCAGCCGGGCGTAGGGCAGCAACATCTCCCCATGCCGGGTCAGCCGCAGATGACGGCGATCGCGTTCGAAAATGCGTTGCCCGGCGGCTTCTTCCAGTCTCGCCAATTGCAGGCTGACCGCCGGCTGCGTGAGATTTTGCCGTCGCGCCACCCGTGTGAGGCCGCGCTCCTCGACGAGCATGACGAAGGTCCGCAGCAGGGCAATTTCGAGCGGGCGTCGCATCGCCCTTGATAAGCAAAACTTGGCTTCTCGCGAAGCACAATAAATTTGCCTTCGGCATTGAGTACCGTCAAAATTCTTCAGCAAAGTAAATAGCTTACGCCCAATAAGCGAGCACATGCGCCTATTTTGTAGCCAATCCTGTCGTCCCTGTCGGCGCTTCCCTGAAACGCCACGCGAGCAATCCCCCTCATGACCGCACTGCTCGAAGTCAAGGATGTCAGCAAGCATTTCGGCGGCCTCGCCGCCCTTGATCATTGCTCGCTGTCGCTCGAACAAGGCCAGGTCACCGGCCTGATCGGACCGAACGGCGCCGGCAAAACCACGCTGCTCAATGTCATCTCGGGCCTTGTCAAGCCGGACAGCGGCACGGTGCATTTCGACGGCCGCGACGTCACCGGACAACCGATGCACCGCGTCGCCACGCTCGGGCTGGTCCGAACATTCCAGATCGTGCGCGAACTCGGCGGGCTGACGGTTCTGGAAAACCTGCTGCTGGCGCCGTTCCACCAGCGCGGCGAGGTCATCTCGGGAGCGCTGTTCGCCCGCGCCACGGTACGCGAGCAGGAAGCCCGCCACGCGGCCAAGGCCCGCGACGTGCTGAAGCGGATCGGCCTGTGGAAGCTGGCCGATCATTCGGCCTCGGCGCTGTCGGGCGGCCAGAAGAAGCTGCTGGAACTGGCGCGCGTGCTGCTGCTGGAGCCGACGCTGGTACTGCTCGACGAGCCTGCCGCCGGAGTCGCGCCGCCATTGCTGAAGGACATCATCGCGCTGATCCGCGAATTGAAGGCCGACGGCATCTCGTTCGGCATCGTCGAACATGACATGCACCTGATCGGCGCAATCTGCGACCATGTCCACGTGCTGGCGGAAGGCACCAATCTGATCTCGGGCAGCTTTGCCGAGGTCACGGCGGATGCCCGGGTCATCGACGCCTATCTCGGATTGGCGGTATGAGCGTGGCCCCGGTCACCCCAGCGCTGTCGGTGCAGGGCTTACGCGCCGGTTACGGCAACGGCGGCGACATCGTCTGCGGCATCGACCTCGATCAGGCGCCGGAAACCATTTTGACGGTGATCGGTCCGAACGGCTCCGGCAAGTCGACCTTCGTCAAGACGCTCGCCGGCCTGCTGCGGCCCCGTGCCGGCAGCATCGCGGTGACCGGTCGCGACGTGACGGCCCTGTCGCCGGCCCGGCGCGTCATGGCCGGGCTTGCCTATGTGCCGCAGGAAGCCAATGTGTTCGGCAACCTCACCATCCGCGAGAATCTCAAGCTCGCCACCGAATTCCTGCGCGGCCGTCCCGGCGTCGGCCCGGCGCAGCGGGAACTGGTGATGGGACTGTTTCCGGAGATCGCCGCGCGGCCGAAACTGTTGGCAGGCAATCTGTCAGGCGGCCAGCGCCAGATGCTGGCCTTTGCCTGCGCACTGCTCGCCAATCCCGAAGTGCTGCTGCTCGACGAGCCGTCGGCGGGGCTGTCGCCGAAATTCGTCGGCGAGACCATGGAGGCGGTGGTGCGGGTGCGCGAGAGCGGCGTCACCGTGCTGCTGGTCGAGCAAAACGTCGCGGCCGCACTTCGCATCGCCGACGAGGTCATGGTGCTGGTGGCCGGGCGCAAGAGCCTGCGGTCCCCCGCCAAGGACGTCTCGAACGCCGATCTTGCCGACCTGTTCTTTGCGAAGGCAGGCTGAGATGATCGCGCAACTCGTCCTCAACGGTTTTGTCACGGGCCTGCTCCTGGCGCTGCCGGCTTTGGCTTTGACACTGACCTTCGGCATCCTGAAATTCCCGAACTTCGCCATCGGCGCAATGCTGACGTTTGGCGCCTATGCCGCCTGGGTCGCCAACAGCCTGCTCGGCATGCCGCTCGCAGTCGCCGCCGTGGCCGCGGCGGTCGTCATGGCGCTGGTCGCGATGCTTTGCGACGTGCTGGTCTATTCCCGGCTGCGCGACCGCGGATCGATCACGCTGCTGGTGTCCTCGCTCGGAATATCGCTGGTCCTGGAGAACATCTGCCGCTTCGCGTTCGGCAACGCGACCCGCAATTTCGCGTTCGAAGTGGCTCGGCCGATCCGATGGCATGGTCTGCGCATCAACCAGGAGCAGTTGATCACAGCCATCGTCGTGATCACCTGCGTGATCCTGATCCAGTTGCTTCTTCATGCCTCGCCGCTCGGACGGGCGATGCGCGCCGTGGCCGACAATCCGGCCCTCGCCGCGGTACGCGGCGTCGAACGCCAGACCATCGCGCGTATCACCTGGTGTATCGCGGGGTGCCTCACCGCCTTGTCGGGCGTCCTCGCAGGACTGGACCGCGCCGTCGATCCCCTGCTCGGCTGGAACTACCAGATCCCGATCTTCGCCGCGGCCATCCTCGGCGGACTGGGAAGCCCGACCGGCGCCATCGTCGGCGCCATCGTGATCGGGCTTGCTGAAGAATTGTCCTCGCTGGTGCTGCCGACCAACTACCGGCAGATCGTCAGCTTCGCGGTGATCCTGGCGCTGCTGCTGGTGCGCAACCGCGGCCTGTTCGGCGGGAAGGCGGTGCGCAAATGATCGCCTACCTCACCACCCTGATCGTCCTGGTCGCGGTCTCCGCCCTCGTCGGCCTGGCGCTGAACGTGCAATGGGGAGTCGCCGGGCTGGTCAATTTCGGCGTGGTCGGCTTCGTCGCGCTCGGCGCTTACACCACCGCTTTGCTGGCACCGCCGCTGGGATGGTTCCCCGCGATGCTCGCCGCCGCCGCGCTGTGTGCGCTGATCAGCACGGTGCTCGCCTTCCTGTCGATCCGGCTCGAAGAGAATTACCTCGCGATCGTGACCATCGGATTCGGCGAGGTCGTCCGCATCCTGCTGCTGAACGAAAGCTGGCTGACCGGCGGCGCCGTCGGCATCGCCGACATTCCCCGTCCCTTCGTCAACCTGGTGCCGCCGCAGCAATACGACCTGATGCTGGCCGCGTTCGCGCTGGCGCTGGTGGCGATCGTCTTCGCATTGCTGGAAACGCTGGTGCGGTCCCCGTTCGGCCGCGCGCTGCGCGCGGTCCGCGACGATGCCACCGTGGCGGCTGCGCTCGGCAAGCCCGTGCTGCTGCTGCGCGTGAAAGCATTTGCAACCGGCGGCGCGGTGATGGGCGTGGCCGGCGCGCTGCACGCCTTCTACCTGACCTATATCGATCCGAGCCAGTTCACCTCGATCATCACCGCCTACGCCTTCATGGCGGTGATCGCTGGCGGCCGGGGCTCCAATTTGGGTTTGCTGTTCGGCGCCGGCACCATCATGGCGCTGCTGGAAGCCACGCGGTTTCTGAAGGATGCGTTCGCCGTCATCGACGGCACCCAGTTGGCGGCGCTGCGGCTCGGGTTGATCGGCCTCGGCATCGTCCTGCTGCTGATCCTCCGCCCGCAAGGCCTGCTGCCGGAGCCACAGCGGAAAGTCCGCGACTTCTTCCCCGACCATGAAGGGACGTCCTGATGCCGCGCGTCACCCCGCTGCCTTCGTCGGCGCTGCCGTCAGACATCGCCGAAGTCTACGACCGCTTCGTGTCCTACGGCCCGTTCCAGGATCAGGCCGCTGTGCTCGCGCATGTGCCGCCGGCACTCGACCATCTCTGTCGCATGCTGATGGAGTTGAAGGCGCGGCGCGCGGTGAACTGGCGCTACATCGAACTCGCCATCGTCGTGGTGTCCCAGCTCAATGCCTGCACCTATTGCGTCGCCAGCCACTCGCCGGTGCTCGCGGTCGAAGGGCTGCCGGCGGACGCGATCGCGGCGCTTCCGAACACCGAACATCCCGCCTTCGACGAGGTCGACCGCCTTGTCGTCGAATACGCGACGCTGGTGACGCAGAACCCCGGGCGGATCCGCGACAACGTCTTCGAGCGGCTGCGCAGGCATTTCTCCGAGGCCGAAATCGTCGAGCTGACGCTGCGCATCGCACTTGCCGGTTTCTACAACCGCTTCAACGAGGCGCTGCAGATCGACGATGGCAGCGCCGCAGCCCGGCTCGCGTCCTTCCTCGCGCCCGATGATTCGCCGCCGATCCTTCCGCCCCAGATTTCTTCAACCGACGACAACGGAGACTTGCGATGACGGATTCAACGATCAATCGGCGACATCTGCTCGCTGGACTGGGTGCGGCATCGCTGGCCGGCCTCACCGGAGCGCCGGCGCTGGCACAGGCCGCCGAAATCCCGATCGGAATGGTGCTGCCGTTCTCCGGCGCCACCGGACCCTATGGGCCCGACATGAAGAAAGCCGCCGATCTCGTCGTCAAGATCATCAACGATGGCGGCGGCATCCTGGGCGGGCGCAAGCTGCATCTGTACGTCGAGGATTCCGAGACCAACCCGACGGTCGGCGTCACCGCGACGCGCAAGCTGCTCGATGTCAACAAGGTCGAACTGGTCGGCGGCTTCTGGGGCAGCCCGATCGCGCTGGCAGCCAAGCCGCTGATCCTCGCCGCCAACAAGGTGGAGATGGTTTCGGCCTCGGCCAACGGCATCACCGACGGCGACACCAAGGGTCTGATCTACCGCTTTCAGGCCAAGAGCAGCCAGTGGGGTCCCGCCGGCGCCAAGGTGATGACCAGCCTCAAACTGAAGAAGGTCACGATTCTCGCCCAGCAGAACCCGTTCGTGATCTCGATGATCGAGCCGTTCAAGGCCGAGATGGCCAAGCTGGGCGGCCAGATCATCGACGTGGTCCAGTACAATCCGGATCAGGCTTCGTATCGCGCCGAAGTCGAGAAGGCGTTCGGCCCGGAGCCCGACGGCGTGTTCTGCCTGTCGCTGCTCACCGACTTCGTCGCCATCAGCAAGGAAGTCTATCGCGGCGGCTTCAAGTCGAAGATCCTCGGGCTCGGCACCGGTGCCGACGCCGACGGCGCCTACTTGAGGAGCGTCACGCCCGAAGTGGCCGAAGGCATCCACCATCTACAGCCGGCGCCGCCGATGGACTCGGCCGCCTACAAGAAGTTCGTCAAGCTGATGGGCGCCCCCGAAGGCACCGCGTTCCTGTTCGCCGGCAACACCCATGACCAGGTCTGCGTCACCGCGCTGGCGATGGAGCACGCCAAGACCCAGGAAGCTGCGGTATGGGTGAAATCGATCCGCGAGGTGTGCAATCCACCGGGCGAGGAAGTCGACGACATCCTGAAGGCGCTTGAGATGGTGCGGGCCGGCAAGAAGATCAACTTCGTCGGCGCCGGTGCCACCGTCGATTTCGACGAACGCGGCGACCAGCTCAACCGCTCGTTCCTGCATCAGGTCATCGAGAAGGGCAAGAACAAGATCGTCGAAGTCGTGACCTGAAGACGACGAGACACTGGGAAGAAGAACAAGGCGCCGGCTGCCGCCGGCGCCACACGCGAACTTATGCGGGAGGACAAATTGGCCAAATCGAAAATGATGCATCTCTGCGGCTTCCTGATCGCGGGCCCGGTGGTTCACAGCCACGCAATCTGGCGCAATCCGAAACACACCACGGATTTTCTCAGCCTCGAACACTACACGCGCATCGCCAAGGTGCTGGAGCGCGGGCGCTTCGACTTCATGTTCTTCGCCGACCGGCTGGCCATCGCCGACCGCTACGGCGCAAGCCACGTGACCGGCATTCGCCATGGCGACCAGGACGCGACACGGATGGACCCGATGCCGATCCTGGGGGCGCTGGCGGCGGTGACCAGCCGCATCGGCCTCGGCGCGACGAGGTCCACCACCTACGACGCGCCCTACAATATCGCGCGCGAATTCGCTACGCTCGATCACATCTCCGCCGGGCGCGCCGCCTGGAACGTGGTGACGTCGATGAACGACGGCGAGGCGCTCAATTACGGCAACGTGCCGCATCTCGGCCATGACGAGCGCTACGACCGTGCCGACGAGTTCATGGAAGTGGCTTTCAAGCTGTGGGACAGTTGGGAGCCCGACGCGCTGGTCCTCGACCGCGCCCGCGGCATCTACGCCGATCCCGGCAAAGTGCACTACCTCAACCATTCCGGAAAATGGTTCCAATCGCGCGGCCCGCTGAACATCCCGCGCGGCCCGCAAGGCAGGCCGGTTGTGATCCAGGCTGGCTCGTCCGGGCGCGGCAAGGCGTTTGCCGCACGCTGGTCGGAGGTGATCTTTGCACTGCAGCCGAACATGGAGCGAATGCACAAGTTCACTGGCGAGGTTCATGCCGCGCTGGCGCAGCAGGGCCGGCCGGCCGATGCCAGCCGGATTCTGATGGCGATCATGCCTTTCATCGGCGAGAGCCGCGCCGAGGCCGAGGAGAAGCGCGACCTGCACGATTCGCTGGTCGATCCCTTGGTCGGATTGTCTACACTCGGCGCGCACGCCAATGCCGATTTCTCCGCACTGCCGCTCGATGAGTCCGTGGAGTCGGTCTCATCGTCGGGCAGTCAGGGCAACATCAATGCATTGAAGAGCATCGCGGCGGGCGAGCCGATCAGCATCGCCGAGGCGGGGCGCATCTACGGCCGCGGCGTGATGTGCCCCCGGCTGATCGGTACAGCCAAGGACGTCGCCGACGAGATGGCCGAGATCGTCGCTTCCGGTGCCGCAGACGGCTTTGTGGTGTCGCCGGCGTTCCTCCCCGACACGTTCGAGGATTTCGTCGATGGTGTGGTGCCGATCCTCCAGGACAAGGGCCTGTTCCGCCGCGACTATGCCGGCGTCACCTTGCGCGATCATCTCGGGATCGCCGATGGCGCAGCGTGAGGTGCAGATGCCTGCGCAGGGCAGCAGCGTCGATCGACTCGCCAGTATCGCACCAGCGGCGTTCAAGGCGGCTATGCGGCGCATGGCGGCGACGGTCAGCGTCGTCACCAGCGGCAGCGGCGGCGTGTTCAACGGCATGACCGCCACCGCGGTGTGCAGCGTGTCCGCCGATCCGCCGTCGCTGCTGATCGTGGTCAACAGGGCCAACCGCTCGCACGCGCTGATCGAACGATCCGGCGCCTATACGGTAAATGTCCTCTCCGCCGAACAGGAGCGGCTCGCGACGCACTTTGCCTCGACGCCTGCCGAGCCGTTCGCGGATGTGCCTTACAGTCTCGGCTCCAACCACTGCCCGATCATCGAGCACTGCACCTCATACCTCGCGTGCCTGGTCGAGCAGCAGACCGGATTCGGTACGCACTCGATCTTTATCGGAAGGGTGGTTGCCTCGGGCAGCAGCGACAGCCTGCCGCTGCTCCATCAGGACGGCAAATTCCGCGGCTAGGGATTTCTCGTTGAAGCTGAACCGGCTGGGTCCTGGACCTGCGCGGCCCTGTTAGATCCCGCCGAGCATCGTCTCGATCTCCGCCTTCACGAGGTCCGGCACCGCATTCTGCACCATGTGGCCGAGATCGGGCAGCACGATCAGCTTTGCGTTCGGCACCATGGCTGCGAACGGGCGCGCGTGGATGTTGGTGGACACCGTCTTGTCGGGCTCGCCGGCGATGATCGTGACCGGCGCCACGATCTCGGCATAGCGCGGAGCCTGCTCGGCGACCGCCTCCTTCAGCGTCACAAGATCATAGGCATTGGCGATGAACTCGCGCGGGCGCAGCAGCAGCGGCGTCGCGGAGTCCTTCACGAAACCGTCCGGCATGGTTTGCGGCAGGAAGACACTGCGCGCGCCGGCTTCGACAACGAAATAGCCGAGCGGCAGCGTGACGGTGTAGGCGAGCAGCGGCCCGATCACGGGTGCTGCGATGATCTCGTTGTAACGGCCGACACCGCCGCGCCAGGGATGGGTAACCGGCGCGAGCATCACGAGGCCGGCGACGCGGGCGGGATGATCGAGCGCCATCCGCGCCCCGAGCGCGCCGCTCCAGGAATGCACCACGAAGACCGCGCGATCGATGCCCAACTTTCCGAGCGCCTCGTCGATCATCCGCGCCTGGATCTCCGGCGTCGAATCCTGCCGCCGTGCGCGCGTGCTCCAGCCATGGCCGGGACGGTCGATCAGGATGATGCGATGGTCGCTGGCGAGGAGGTCGCCGAGAGGACGCCGCATCGCTTCGAGATTGGAGCTCGCGCCATGCAGCATCACGATCGGCACGCCGGAATCGCGCGGGCCGATATCGACGACGTGAAGCGTCGCGCCATCGACCTCGATCATGCGGCCCTGAGGCGGATGAGCGCGTTGCACGGCGACGATTCCGGCCTGCGTGACCAGCGCCAGCAGGGCCAGCGCCGTCACGACTGAGATCACGATCATGCAGGGGGTCCGGGAAATCCTGGGCACATTGCAGTTACGGGTCTCGCAAGAGGCAGTTTCGTGCAAGCGGGGCTTAGCACTTCCGCTGAAAACAGGCCGGGCTGTGGATATGTGCATAATTCCCGAACTAAAAACTCAATAGAATCAATGCCCGTCGTCAGTGACCCGCAAGCTCCGGGCCAGCTTCATGCAGTCGTCATCGCGGTTTCCTTATAATCGCCACGGTCGGTTCCGCCATTTAGACGCGGATGGGCGCCGATCCTCCTCGCAACCCCAGGGGATGCGGGACAGGCCGGCAGGATTTATCCTGGTTTGAACCGGAGAATTTCGATGAGCTTGAGATCGAAAGATACGGCGATCGACGAGATCGTGGCGAGCTGCAACGGCGACTTGCGTGGTGCCGTCCGGGCGCTGCTCCTGATCAACGAGCATCTCGAGACGGAGCTTGCGAAGGCTTACGCGGCGGCGGCCGATCAGGGCTTGGCCGAACGCGGCGGCAGCGTTCTGCATTGACCTGACGGCAACGACTAGTTGGCGCTGTCTTCGGCCTTTTCCTCGTCGGGGCTGACGGCGGGGCAGACGCGAATCGTCGAGCGGGCAAGCTTGGCATCGGCCATGGACTTGTAGGGGCCGTCACCGAACCAGATGTCGCCGATGATCACGGGGTTTCTGGTCACGATGTTGCATTTGCCGGTGGCGCGGTTGCCGACCACCCAGAACAGTCCGTCGGCGAGGCTCATCGTCCCCGACGCGAGCAGCAAGCTACCCGCAAGGATCAAACGCTTCATGGCTGTGCTCCTGCAATGCAGGTAGGCCCCCGGCAGTCCTCGCAATAGTCCTCGCGACGCCGCGCCTGCGATCGTGGTTAATCCGGAGACGCCGCGTTCACTCAAGAAAAGATCGAGTTCTCGGCTAGATGTCGCGGCCTTCGACCTTCTCGGTCAGGGACTTGACCTGCTCGGGGATCTTGTCGAGATGCGGATTGATTGCGAGCGCCTTGCGGTAGGCATCGAGCGCGCGCTTCTCGTCGCCGACTTCCTGCATGATCATGCCGAGCCCTGCGAGCGCGCCGAAATGGCGGGGCTCGCGGATCAGAACCTCGCGGATGTCGGCGAGCGAACGGCCATAATCGTTCTGCATGTAATAGAGCGTGGCGCGCCGGTTCCAGGCCTCGATGTAGTCGGGCCTGAGCTTGATCACCGAATCCAGCAACTTGATCGCCACGTCGATCTTCTGCGCGTCGACCGCGGTCTTGGCCCGTGCCATCAGCAGCGAGGCGGTGTCGCTCGGGGTCTGGATCCAGATCGCCCAGATCCGCGCCTCGACGTGCTTGGCGCTGGCCTCGTCGGGGGCGGCCTTCAGCGCGCCGAACAGGAAATCGATATTCTTGTTGCGATCGACCTTCGGCAGCTTGGCCGGCGGTTCGGGGAGCTTCTTCTGCGCCTTGCCGGGCGGGGGCGGCTGAGCCGTCTGCGCGAGAGCCGGAGCGAGGCCGGCGATCCCCAGCACGAGGGTCAGGCCAAGAGCCATATAGAGGGTTCGCGCGAAACGGAATCTCATTGCCATGGCCAAAGTCTAAACGCGTAAAGCCGCCCTTGCAAAGCAAAGGCGGCGTCAAACTCGTGTGAGATCGTGGTCTTGCGGGGCGCGCGAAGGCGACCGGCAGGGGCAGAGATCAGCCGATCTCAGATCAGCCCTGGCGAGCCTTGAAGCGGCGCTGCACCTTGTTGATCACATAGACCCGGCCCTTGCGGCGGACCAGGCGGTTGGCGCGATGGCGACCGCGCAGCGACTTCAACGAGTTACGGACCTTCATGGCAGAATCCTGAACGTTCGAAAGGCCGTGTTCGGCACACCCGTTTCGGCACGCGCGAATGTGGCAAAATGAGATTTAACCCGCTGGCGGACAACCGCCCGGGACGGGGCGGTTCTTAAGGCATGGCGGGAGGTGATGTCAATGTTAACTGCCCCGCTCAGGGCCGGCAAATTTCTGAAAACAACCCCATGCACAGTAGAAGAGGCCGGATCGGACCCAATCCGGCCCTCCCCGGCCGGCCCCCGCAAATGCTTCGCCGAGCTGCGGTTTCAGCGTAGGCGACGCCTTGCCAAATTCGTTATATGATATAATCAATTTACAACCGGTCGGGAGGAAACCAATGCCGAAGCTCAAGCTGCCGAATATCGACGATGTCGTCGCGATCGACATCCACACCCATGCCGAGGAGCCCTGCGGCTGCCATCCCGACGACGGCTATGACGATTTCCAGGCGCAGATGGCGGATTATTTCAAGTCGCCGAACAAGCATCCGCCGACCGTGCCGGAGACCGCGGCCTACTACCGCTCCAAGAACATCGCCGCGGTGATCTTCCCGGTCGATGCCGAGCGCGAGACCGGCTTCCGCCGCTATAACAATTACGAGATGCTGGAGGTCGCCTCCGACCATCTCGACGTCCTCATCCCCTTCGTCTCGATCGACCCGCACAAGGGCAAGCTCGGCGTGCGCGAGGCGCGCAAGCTGATCGAGGAATACGGCGTCCGCGGCTTCAAATTCCACCCGACCATGCAGGGCTTCTACGCCAACGACCGCATGGCCTATCCGCTCTACGAAGAGATCAACAATGGCGGCGCGATCGCGCTGTTCCACACCGGCCAGACCGGCGTCGGCTCGGGCATGCCCGGCGGCATGGGCATGCGGCTGAAATATTCCAACCCGATGTACATGGACGACGTCGCGGCCGACTTCCCCGACCTGAAGATCATTCTCGCCCACCCCTCCTTCCCGTGGCAGGAAGAAGCGCTGTCGGTCGCGACCCACAAGCCGAACGTCTACATCGACCTCTCCGGCTGGTCGCCGAAATATTTCCCGCCGATCCTGGTGCGCTACATCAACTCGATCCTGCAGGACAAGATGCTGTTCGGCTCGGACTGGCCGGTGATCACGCCGGACCGCTGGCTGTCGGACTTCGCCAAGATCGAGATCCGCGACGAGATCCGGCCGAAGGTGCTGAAGGCGAACGCAAGGAAATTGCTGGGGATCTAGCGCGGCCGTTCAGGCGGCCCTGGCGTGGCAGAGCAACGGCTCGAGCCGCCGACGGCAAGCCAAGGAGACCGCCTGGCGGCGGTCTCCGGAAGTTCACCGCGCCTGATCAGGCAGCTCGCTTGAAAGCCTCCCGCGCCGCCTCATTGGCGCGATCAAAGGCAAGGCGCGTTTCGGTCAAGGCGGTCATGAGTGCGGACCACGAGTGGGTCCCTGCCTCTTTCAGCTTCTCCAGTTTCTTCTCCGCCTCGGCCGCATCGGCATTCATGCGTTTCAGCGCGGCGTCGATGTCCGCCCGATGCTCGGAAGCGAACTTCCCGGCATCGCTGCCGAGCTTGTCGGCAACTTCGCGCCACGCCTTGAGCTGCGCATCCGCCTGAAGCTTGAACGTCGCCTGTTGCTGCTCGAGCTGCTTGCCGAAGCTTTCGACGTACTTTCCGGCCTCGGTCTCGAACACGCGCCAGTCGGCTTCCATCTTCGATTTCGCCTCGGTCCAGGCCGCCTCGCCCGCCTCCGACTGTTTTTTCAGGGTGTCGCGGAATTCATCGCGCTGCTTGCAGAGATCGGCCAGGACTTTGGTGGCCTTCCCACTGAGATCGGACTGCACCTCGGCGGCCTTGGCCTGGAATGAGGTCACCGTTGCCTCCATTTCGCCGAGACGCTCCTTTCCCCAATTCGTGAAGAAGTTGATGTTGCTTTGCGTAACCATTGTTTCATGTCCATGGTTCGAATGGTACCGCCCCAATGTCTCGGCTAGCACGCGGCGCCGGGCTCCTTCTTGACGTGAGTCAACGCGCGTCGTTCGCTTCGTCAGCGGCACACGAGGTGCAGTCCGTCTGGTGAAGCGCACTGACTACAAGGAGGCGGCCCGCGAGTGGACTACAGTCTCACTCGCGTTGCGGCCGATCAGTTCACACTTGCCAGAAAGCCTGCCAGAATTGTCCGGCTCTGGCTGAGCGTCTCGATGCGCTCATCGATCAGTCCGACCTGCTGGGCGAGTATTCTTCGCAACTCGTTGCAGGGCGTGAACGCCGGATCGTTGTTGCGCACACACGGCAGCAATCGCTGGATCGTTTCGAGCGTCATGCCGGCGGCGCCAAGCATCTTGATCCGCCGCACGGTTTCCTCGTCCGCCGGGCCATAATCGCGGTAGCCAGCCGCGGTCCGCAACGGCGCCAGCAACCCTTCGGCCTCGTAGTAGCGCAGCATTCGAATGCTCACTCCCGTCCTCCGGGCAAGTTCGCCAATTTTCATCTGAGAACCTCTTGACCCTCACAGCGCTGTCAGACCTTACAGACCCGGCTGATCCAAGTGAATGCCGCTTGAGAGGGAGCAACGATGAAAGCCTACCATTTGAATGGCCAAGCTGGTGGCGCTGGCCTTGTGCGAGCCGAGGTCAGCAAACCCGAACCCGCCAGTGGCGAGGTCCGCATCCGGGTCGAAGCTGTCAGTCTGAACTACCGCGACCTCCTGATCCTCGACCGCGTGGGCCAAGGTGGGCTCAACGGCCGCGTGCCACTCTCCGACGGTGCAGGCGTCGTTGACGCCATCGGCGCCGGCGTCACGCAATGGCGGGTCGGAGACCGCGTTGCGGCATCGTTCTTTCGCGATTGGATCTCGGGGCCGTTCAAGGCCAGCTATGTCCCGTCATCCCTTGGTGGCAACACGATGGACGGAATGCTGGCGGAGTATGTCGTGCTCCCGGCAAATGCGCTCGTTTCCGTGCCGGCGCATTTGTCCTCGGTCGAAGCCGCGACCTTGCCTTGTGCCGGTGTCACCGCTTTCCATGGCCTCATTGCACGCGGCCGGATGGGCAAAGGCGATACGCTGCTGGTCCAGGGAACGGGTGGCGTCGCGCTGTTCGGACTTCAATTCGCAGCGGCGCTGGGAGCGCGCGCGATCGTGATCTCGTCCTCGGATGAAAAGCTCGCGCGCGCCAAGGCGCTCGGCGGCTCGATCCTCATCAACTACCGCGAGACGCCTGACTGGGATGATGCGCTGATGAAAGCGACGAATGGCGAAGGCGTCAGCCATATCCTCGAACTCGGCGGTCCCGGCACCTATGACCGATCGCTGCGATCGGTCGCGTCGGGCGGCAAGATCGTTCAAATTGGCGTGTTGACGGGGTTCGGCCCGAAGCCCGATCTCGCGCGCCTTCAGTGGGAGAATGCCGACATCATCGGTGTCACCGTCGGATCGGTCGAACATTTCACCGCGATGAACCGCTTCTTGACCGAACACGCGATCCACCCGATCGTCGATCGGATCTACGGCTTCGACGAAGTCCCCGAAGCGTATGCTTACCTCCGGACCGGCTCACATTTCGGCAAGGTCGTCGTCGAGCTTTAGGAGCCAAGACGCCCAGTTCGACTTCGCTCCTTGGATCGAAATCGCAGGGCCTATATAGTCCTTGCGACCGCAACGATCTCGGAGGACCAGTCCCTTGAACATCAAAGCCGTCGTCTTCGACGCCTACGGAACGCTCTACGACATCCAGTCGGTCGCGGAGATCACCGAGGATGCGTTTCCGGGTTACGGCGAGATCATCACGCAGGTGTGGCGGATCAAGCAGCTCGAATACACCTGGTTGCGCTCGCTGATGCGGCGCTACCAGGATTTTGGCGCGGTCACACGGGATTCGCTTGCCTATACGCTGCGCCTGCTTGGCCTTGCCTATGAGCGCGAGACGTTCGAGCGCGTGATCGAGAAGTACCTGCATCTCGATCTCTATCCGGACGCAGCCGCCACGCTTGCGGCCTTAAGGCCGCGCAAACTCGCCATCCTTTCCAATGGCAGTCCGGACATGCTGAACGCGCTGGTGCGCAACTCCGGGCTCGATCGCCTGCTCGATGCCACCATCAGCGTCGATATCAAGAGGATCTTCAAGCCGTCGCCCGAGGCCTACACGCTGATCGGCGAGCAGCTCGGCACCAGGCCTGACGAAGTTTTGTTCGTCTCCTCCAATCCGTGGGATGTGGCCGGCGCAAAGTCGTTCGGCCTCAACGTCGCCTGGATCGAGCGGGTGACGCCGGAGGCGATGGCGCTGGCTTGCGTCGAGAACGAACTCGTGGCACCGCTGACGATGTTCAAGGCGATCCGCACCCAGATGGACGAGCTCGGCTTTGCGCCGGATTATCGCGTCCGTTCGCTTTCGGAGCTGGCCGGGATCATCGCCGTGGATGACCCGGGGATCGCCGCCCGCCCGTAAGTCCGGAATGAGTTGACTGGAATGAGCCTGGAATCCGTTCGCACCTTCTTCGCCGAGAAAGCCCCCGACATATCAGTGATTGAATCGCCGATCAGCTCGGCCACGGTGCCGCTGGCCGCCGAGGCCTACGGCGTCGAGCCCGGCCGGATCGCGAAGACGCTGAGCTTGCGCATTGGCGAGCGGGTGATCCTGATCGTCGCTGCGGGCACCTCGCGGATGGACAACAAGAAGGTGAAGGCGCAATTCGGCGGCAAGCCGAAGATGCTGGGATTGGAAGAGGTCGCGGAGATCACCGGCCATGAAGTTGGCGGCGTCTGCCCGTTCGGGCTGAAATCGCCGCTGCCGATCTACTGCGATGTATCGCTGAAGGCGTTTGACATCGTGGTTCCCGCCGCGGGCTCGACCCACAGCGCCGTGCGCATTGCGCCCGACCGGATGGCCGAACTCGTCGGCGCCGAATGGGTCGACGTCTGCGAGGTCAGACCCTAGAAATACTAATCATCGTCGTCGTAAGGCTGCGGCTGGGCCGCGGGAGGCGGCGGCGCATTGTAGCGCGGCATCGGCGCCGCGCGATTGCGCGGAACTTGCTGCTGCGGCGGCATCTGGTTGTTGGACTCGAACACCGCACGGCAGCCGCCCGAAAGCTGCGGCGTGTTCTGCCGCAGGCAGGCCGTGATGCGGCTTACATCCGGAATCTGGTCGCTGCACAGACGCCACACATCCGGAGTGCAGGCCATCTGCTGTTCCATGGTTCCGCGATACTCTTCGGCGGAGGCAGCACTCTGCGCAACGATGCCGCCGATGGCGAGCGCGACACCCAGCGCAATCCGCTCTGTTCGCATGTCCAGATCCTTCCCGAGACTCATCGATTTTCATCAATCAATGTGGCGGGGTCCGGTTCAGGTCTACAACAAAACGTGAAACGTGGCTGGAACCTAACCCACCTTGCCGATCGTCTCGCTCGCCGCGGTCAGCCGCGGGCTGTCGGCCGGGATGAAACGCGGAGACTCCAGCCTGGCGATCAACAGGAACAAGCCGTTTACGAACCATTAACCATGTCCAGCCCGCAGCCAGGAACGCCGCATCAAAGCCACCGTTGCCATCCCAGATCCGCGTGTCAGGGAGAGTGCCATGGGAAAGCTCGCAACCATCGACGTTGCCCTCGACGAGATGCTGGTGAATCTCGCGGCCATCGTCCTGCGGCTGTCGAAGCCGGATGTCACGCGAACGCCGGAAGCGCGCAACGCATTGGCGCAATCGGTGCATCAATACGCGGTGTGCGCAGCGCGCTCCACCGATCCGCGTGTGCACGAATTGAAACTGCAACTGGAAGAGACGCTGAAACCAAGCTTGCGGGTTGTCGCGAGAGATGGAGTGAAAGTGTCGTAGATCACCTTCGTCATTGCGAGTGCAGTGCCGTAGGGTGGGCAAAGCGAAGCGTGCCCACCATCATTCGCCAAACTCCCCTGCGATATCCCGCATGTCCCCTCCCCAATCCACGGGAAGAGCGCCCTGCTCGACGTAGCGATGAAAGCTGCTGTGCGGCCAATCGCGCACATGCGTGACGAGCCCGTGCTTTACCGGGTTGAAATGAATGTAGTCCACATGACGCTCCAAATCAGCGTCATTGCGAATTGCATGTTCCCAATAGCGGCGTTGCCAAATGCCCTTCTCGCGCTTCTTCAATTTGCTTGTCGAGCGCGCCTGCGCTTCCGATCCTCTCGAGAAACCTCCTTTGATCAGATTCCATCGCGACGAAAAATCGGAATCGTTCTCCGGCAACGTCCAGATCGCGTGCAGATGATCGGGCAAAACGCAGATTGCGATTGTCTCGAACGGTCGGCGCTGCACGATCGTTCGGTAAATTTGTCGTAGGCGATCAACCTGATCTACGAGCAGGGCGCTTGACCGATCGGCGAGCACGACGGTGAAGAAGAACATGTTGCCACGGGCTCGGCGATACTGAGACATTTGCGCCCCTTTGCATATTGGTGGGCACGCTTCGCTTTGCCCACCCTACAAGAGTTACACTACTTTGCGACCTTCTTCGGCCGCCGCTTGCATGTGCCCGGCAGCTTCGCCGCAAGAAAATCGCCGAGCGCTTCGACGCGTGCGGGTCGCGGACCGCCAGGCGGGGTCACGAGGTGCACGGCGCCTTCGGCCTGCTTCCAGTCCTTGAGAATCACTTCGACCTCGCCGGACGAGATGGCCTCGCCGACGATGAATTCCGGAAGCTCGGCGATGCCGAGGCCGGCGATCAGCGCCGGCATCACCGCTTCGCCATTGTTGACGCGAAGCTGGCCGCCCGGACGCACGCTGGCCTGCTCGCCGGCCGAATTGGTGTAGTGCCAGACGTTGGGCGTCGAGAGATAGGCGTAAGCGAAGCATTTGTGTTCGGCCAGATGCATCGGATGCGTCGGCCGGCCATGCTTCTTCAGATAAGATGGCGCGGCGACCGTGAAGCGCGGCATGGTGAAGAGGCGCCGCGCGATCAGCGAGGAGTCCGGCAGCCGCGCGATCCGCACCGCCATGTCAAAACCCTCGCCGATCAGATCGACGGTCGCATCGCTCAAATGCAGGTCGACCGAAACTTCCGGATAGGCCTCGAAAAACTCCGGCAGCAGCGGCGCCACCGCCTTGATCCCGAACGTCATGGGCACGGCGAGCCGCACCAGCCCGCGCGGGGCCACCGATTGCGCCAGCGCCTCGTTCTCCGCTGCCTCACCGTCGACGAGCAGGCGCGTGGCGCGTTCGGCGAGCTTGTGTCCGGCATCGGTCAGGGCAAGCCGGCGCGAGGTGCGGTTGAACAGCCGGGCGCCGAGCCGCTCCTCCAGCCGCGTCACCGCCTTGGACACCGTCGCCTTGGACATCGCAAGCTCGCTCGCGGCCCCCGCAAACGACCGTAATTCCACGACCTTTGCGAAAATCGCGAGCGCCTCGAAATCGGGGAGTTTCGCCATGCTGGCCGGCCTCTAAAGGTCTATTTAGGAAACAATAGGTTTCAACAGTTTCTATTTCTATACCACAGGCGGCGGCTTATCCAAGGGTCAATCGCCAACAAGGAATACGCAAATGATCGAACTCAGACCTTTCGACAAGCTCGGCGGCGCCGATCACGGCTGGCTGAAAGCAAAACATCATTTCTCCTTCGCGAGCCACTATGACCCCGACAACATGGGCCATGGCGCCTTGCGGGTGTGGAACGACGACGAGATCGCGCCGAACACCGGCTTTCCCGCCCATCCCCACGCCAACATGGAAATCATCACCTATGTCCGCGAGGGCGCGATCACCCATCAGGACAGCCTCGGCAATGCGGGCCGCACGGAAGCGGGCGACGTGCAGGTGATGAGTGCCGGCAGCGGCATCCGTCACTCCGAGTACAATCTGGAGCCGACCCAGACACGTATCTTCCAGATCTGGATCGAGCCGACCGCGCGCGGCGGACAGCCGACCTGGGGCTCGAAGCCGTTCCCGAAGGCCGACCGCTCCGGCAAGCTCGTCACCATCGCGAGCGGCCTCGAAGGCGACACCGATGCGCTGCCGATCCGCGCCGATGCGCGGGTGCTTGCCACCACGCTGAAGGCCGGCGAGAGCGCGGAGTACGAGCCGCAGAAGTCGCGGCACCTCTATCTGGTGCCCGCGGCGGGTGCAGTCGAGATCAACGGCGTCCGCGTCAACGCCCGCGACGGCGCCGCCATCCGCGACGAGGAGAAGCTGAAGATCACCGCGCTGGAAGACACCGAGCTCGTGCTCGTCGACGCCGCGTAACACCCAACAACCAGCAATCAAGCCAACACAACGGAGACTACCGATGACCAAAGTTCTCGTCCTCTATTATTCCGCCTATGGCCACATCGAAGCGATGGCGAACGCCGTCGCCGAAGGCGCGCGCGAAGCCGGCGCAACGGTCGACATCAAGCGCGTGCCCGAGCTGGTGCCTGCCGAGGTCGCGAAAGCCTCGTACTACAAGGTCGACCAGGCCGCGCCCGTCGCCAAGATCGAAGACCTCGCCAATTACGACGCGATCATCGTCGGCACCGGCACCCGCTTCGGCCGGATGGCCTCGCAGATGGCGAACTTCCTCGACCAGGCCGGCGGGCTCTGGGCCAAGGGCGCTCTGCACGGCAAGGTCGGCGGCGCCTTCACCGCGACCGCGACCCAGCATGGCGGCCAGGAGACGACGCTGTTCTCGATCATCACCAACCTGTTGCACTTCGGCATGGTGATCGTCGGCATGAACTACGGCTTTGCCGGCCAGATGAAGCTCGACGAAGTCACCGGCGGCGCGCCGTACGGCGCGACCACGATCACCGGCGGCGACGGCAGCCGCCAGCCCAGCGCCAATGAGCTCGCCGGCGCGCGCTACCAGGGCCGCCAGATCGCGGAGACAGCCAGGAAACTGCATGGCTAGGCTGAACGGTCGGGCTTCACGCCGGCCGCATGGCTGATGCGACGCGGGCGGCATTCTCATCCGGGAGTGCCGCCCCATTTTACGCCGCAGGAGCGGCGTATATGGCTTTCGAAATCTTCCTGATCGCGCAGATGATCCGCAAGCCCGCACAGGCGCTGGCGCGGCGCTGGTATTGCCGAAGCCTGTTCCGCGCCTCGCGCGGACGGCTGCACTGCGCCGGATGCACGGGGTCCTGAGTCTAACGCGCCGATCTGCCCATCGCCCGCGCCGCAATCGCGGCAAGCTTCGGATGGCGACGCAGCTCCTGCGCAGCATGGTCGCGCCAGGCGTAGGGTATGCCGCGCCAGGACAGCGCGACGCTGACATCGGTCAACGGCATCTGCTCGGCGCCGAGTCGGCGCTTGTAATCCTGATTTCCAATGCTGAGATCAAAGCGGCGCAGGCCCTGCGCATGCAGCGCCGCAATGGTGCGTTCGGTTGCGAGCAACCCGGGAGAGAAGTTCGCCCAGGTCTTGCCGGTGTGACTGATGCGCAGCAGGACATACGTGGCGCCGTATCTGACACCGAGCGTGGTGGCAACGATACCCTTGTCGCAAACCAGCGCCGAGATGACGGCATAGCCATCGGCAACACCCCGGCGCGCCACCTCGCGATAGAACCGGGCGTGAGCGTCGTCGTTAAGGACGAACGGAGAGCCGAGCTGTCTCATCCGTTCGTCTTGCTGGACGTCCATCACATCGAGGATCTCTCGCGCGCGCTCGACGTCGGCGGCGATCTCGAACCGCGCGTTGCCAAGACGGCTGAAGACGCGCCAGCATCGCGGCAGCTGCAGGCGTTTGAGCGACGCCTGATAATCCTCGTAGTCGTCGCCAGTCAGCACGAGATTGCCGTTGAGCGAGCACGATCCGACCCGACCGAGCGACACCAGCGGATTCGGCTTGCCGCCGACATGGGCCGGCATCTTCTTCAGACGCAACAGATCGAAGCGGTCGGGCGAGGCGCGCAATGAAACGACCAGGGCCTTGCCGATCGCATCCGTCGTCGCAGCGTCCAGCGCGGCATCGGGCGCCAGGATCGGTGCGTTGATGTCCGAGACGCCGAGGTCGGCGAATTCGACGATGCGAATGCCGCGCCTGACATGGCTGATCATCGGCACCACGGCAATGTCCTTGCCGGTCGCAACATCGGAGATCACACCGATCAGCGGCGTGACGTCGTCAAACGCGTCGTACCAGGCACCGAGCCAGTAGCCATGCTGGAACGCGGTGCGATGGCCTGCGCTCAGCCGCGATTCGGCCTGCCGCCAGTCACGCACGAAATCGACAGCGATTCCCGGGGTGCTGGACACAAGATCATCTGGTTGCTCGACGCTGAGACACGTCATCTGCGGGGCATACAACGACTGAATGTTTCCAGATAGATGTTTTGTCGCAGACCACAGGTCACGTCACGGCTTATCGTTAAGCCGATGCCACCAGCGCCGCCCCGGCTGCGACAAGTTGTCAGCGCTCCGGTGCGATCCGCTCGACGCATTGGAACCTCGCCAGGAAATGCAGGCCGGCCACGGCCAGCGCGAACATGAACCAAATCGGATTCTGGCGTTCGAGCAGGAAGGTCTCGGTGGCCCCGTAGTACAGGCCGAACAGCCATATGGTCAGGAACAACTTGGCCAGCGCGCCACTGCGGCTGCGAGCCTGGGCCGACTGAAAGTTGCGGAGCGGCGCGAGAACGAAGACGAGAACCACCAGCAGCAGCCCCGGCAGGCCGATGGTGACCGCCAGCTCGAGATAGCTGTTATGGCTGTGTGCCGCGCTCGTCGCCCATTCGGCGCCCTGGGCCGTCTGCCGCGCGGTGACGTTGTCCCAGAAGGCCGCATAGCCGTGGCCGATGATCGGCCTTTCGGCGACGGCCGCCAGCGCGAACTGCCAGACGTCGGAACGGCCGGTGAAGGTGGGATCGAGAGGAAGCAGCCGCGTCATGGCTCCGAGCGCCGGGCTCATGACGCTTCCGACCGTCAGCAGGTTCATCACGATCAGCGGCGCGAAGCACAAGATCCGCTTCAGCCACAGGCTTGGCGTCACATAGACCAGCGAGGCGAGCGCATAGATCGCAAGGCACAGCACCGACGAGGTCTTGCCGCCGGTGAAGATCAGGAAGATGCCCGCCAGCGCGGCGATCGCCGGGCCCATCACGAACGAGCCGGCACTGCAGAGATAGATGCCGACATAGATCAGGACCGTCATCACCGGCGAGGCGATGTTCTTGTGGCCAAAACTGCCGCGCCAGTCGCCGGCGAGCTGCGGCTCGGTGACGTCGAGTGCGGTGTGGATCGAATATTGCGGAGCGAGGAGGACGCCGAGATAGCAAAGCGCGAGCAGCACGAGCGCGGCCGCGCCCAGGCACAGGTTGAAGGCGCGCTGCGTCGGCGGCAGCAATGGCAACAAGACGGCGAGCGACGTCACACTGACCGCGAGCACGAAGCGCTGCATCGAAACGCCGCGGCTCTCCGAGAAAGCGATGTTGATCAACAGCCAGCCGACGAGGCAGACGTGCAGCGGCGTCACCAGCGTCTTCAGGAAAGGCGCATCCGTGGCCGCGACGAGCAGCATCGCGACCGCCGCCAGCAGGCCCCACGCGATATAGGCCGTCGCCATTCGTCCGCTGACGACGGTGGCAACATCCCCACTGCGCAGGTCGGGAAACGGATCGAGCGTCACCAGCACGAGGAGCAGCGCGGCAATCGCGACGAGGCACCGCGCCGCCTGCACGGCGTTCAGCCCCGCAAGCCCGACGTGCAGCACGTGGCCGAACGATCGGGGCGCGACGTCGGTCATGTCAGCAGAGCTGTGATCCATGGTTCAAGGCAGTGATGAAGCCGGGGAGGCTTCAACTCCTAGCTCATCCCCGTTAAGCATCCGTCAACCAGCATGCCGGAGCTCTGCGACACCGCCTGCTGCCGCACGATGCTCTGCGCGATCTGGTAATATTGCAGCGCTCGTTGCTCCAGCGTGAGATTGTCGAGAACGAAGCCGCGCGGATCGAACGTACCGGCAGCGCAACCGGCCCAAAAATCGGTCCAACCGGCCTCGAATCCCGCAATGTCGAGGAACCTGGCGCCGCAACGCTCGTCCCAATACGGCACCGACGACACCGGCTCGAACTGGACGCGGTGCGGGAAATAGTCGGGGTCCCGCCACGGTCCACCGGGATCCCAGGCGAACACCGGCACGCCGCAGGACAAGGCCTGCTGGTAGGCGATGCCCTGGCTCTCGTTCTGGCACAGGAAGATCATCGCACGCGCGCCCGCCAGCGCGGCCTGATAGTCTTCCTCCATGTAGCTGCCGTAACGCAGTTCCGTGAACGAGCGCCCCTCCGCGATGAGTCGCGCGCGGACGGGCTCGATCAGCTCCGGCGCATAGCGCTCGCGGTCCCAATGGACCTTGTCGTAGATCAGCACGTCGACGGTCTTGTGCGAGGTGCGCGGCGGTGCCCAGAGATCCGTGTCGATACCGACCGGCCACGCCTCCGTGTCGGGCCAGTACGGCCGGTACATGTCGGCGTACCATGGGCCGGGCACGACGACCTTCTTCACCGGCAGACGCTTGAACAGGTCGGGATCGTCAAGCGGATGATTGTGGGCGGCAACCCCGAGCAGGATCGGGTTCCTCCACGCGAACTTGTCGAGCAGAAAAGTGCGGCCGACGATGCAGGCGAGCTCTTCGGGATGCTGCGCGATATAGCGGTAGTCGTTGACGCGGTAGCGGATACCGAGCCGGTCGAGCCCCGCACAGAGATTGAGGAACACGCGAAGCTGACCGCTCATGCGCGGCTCGCCCAGCAGCATGCGGCGCGCCATGCGCCGCAGATGCCGGTCGCCGGGAAACCAGCGATCGTCCTTGTCCTCGTAGAACAGGTTGAGGACCATGGCATCGGGATCGTAGTCGAATGTCTTTGCGGGCACGGGATCCATCCGCGGCAATCAGGCCCGCATTCTCGCATGGGACCGGCTGCCGCACTGCTCCAAATCTACGACAGGCTTAATGCCAGCAGCTTAACGCTATTGCGCGAAACCGCGGTCGCGCAGGTCTTCGCGGCAACGATTTGGCCGTAATGCGAGTATCATTCGCAGCGGCCAGGGTTGCGATCGATCGCGTCGCCCTCGACAGATGCGCCCTGGTTAACAGACCCTTAAAGGCGAGCCGTAACTTGACCACCGCCAACGACGTCCTCGATCTGCCGACCGCCTCGCGCGCCGCGACGGCTGCGCGCCTCCCGCTGCCCGCGAACCCGGTCGCGCCGGTGTCGATCGTCATTCCCGCCAAGAACGCCGCGGCCTATGTCGCCGAGACCCTCGCCAGCGCACTGGCGCAGGCCGAGGTGACCGAGGTGATCGTCGTCGACGACGGATCGACCGACAACACCGTCGCGATCGTTCGCACCATTGCTGACCGTCGACTGCGGCTGCTGACCAACGACTCCGCCGGCGTATCGGCCGCGCGCAATCTCGGTGCGCGACATGCAAGAGGCGAATGGCTGCTCTTCCTCGACGCCGACGACCGCCTGCGTCCCGGCGCCGTGGCGGCCCTGCTGGCGGCGGCGCGCCGGTCTCCGCTCGCGATTCTCGTCTACGGCGACTACAACACGATCGACAGCGAGGGACGGCAGATCGGACGGCGCGACGTACTGAAAGGTCGCCGCAAGCCGTCCGGCGACGTGCTGACGCGACTCGCGGCCGGCAATTTCATAGTCAACGGCGGCATCGCGCTCGCACGCGCGCACGCTTTCCGCGCCATCGGCGGCTTCGACACGGCCCTCAGATATTGCGAGGACTGGCATTGCTGGTGCCGTCTTGCCGCGATTGGCGAGTTCGCGTTCACACCGAAGCTTCTGCTCGACTATCGCCTGCACACGGCCAACACCATGAACGCGGCCGTGCGGAAGCCGCAGGACTTCTTCCCGGCGGTTGCGCGGATCTTCGACGACGGGCTGATCCTCTCGCGACTTCCCGAGGGCACGGCGGCCGGACTGCGGCGAGCAGCCGAAATCCATCTCGTGACCTATGCGGCAACACAGGCGGTCCGCTTCGGGCGATATCGCGAGGCGCTTGGCTATCTCGGCATGGTCGGGCGTCGCTCCCTCAAGGCGATCCCGCGATCGGCGGTCAAGGTCGCTCTTTCCTATTTTGGAATCTAGAGGCTGACGCGTCAGGAAACGATCTTCGACGCCTCATAGGGCATCGGATCGTAACCGAATGCCGCGAGAGCAGAACCGACGGCCACCAGTATCGGGTGCATCGCAACGACCCCTTTCGATGACGTCATCAGGCGAGCTGAGCGCATCAGCGATAGCGGCAGCCGTCCCAAGGTCATCGCAAACAAGCGCGCCCGCGCGCCCGCGCTCTGCGCGGCCTTGGACCGCACGCGATAGTTGATCACCCCGATGCGGAGGCTCCGTCTGGCAATCCATCCGAGGCTGGTCCGGTTCCGCGGCACGGTCTCGGTGATGACGGCTTCTGCGGTCCAATGGAAGGTCATGCCGGCGTTGCGGCCACGATAGAAGAAATCGCAATCTCCGCCGCCAAGGAAATTGAAGCGCAGATCGAAAGCCGGACTGCCGAGCCTCTCGAACGTCGCGCGCGTGATCAGGCAGTTGCCGCAGCCATAGATCAGCGGCACCGCACCGGTGTAATCGTAAGTGGGGCAGAACGCGGGATGACGCGCGAGCCAGGGTTGGCTGTCGTCGTCGAACACCGGCAGCACCGGTCCGCCGACCACGTCGGCACCGGTCGCCTCCGCAGTACGGATCATCAGCTCGAGCCAATCGGGCGAAGCGATCTCGTCGTCGTCGATCATCAGGAAGCGGGTCGCAGCGGGAAACACCGCCTGCGCCGTCTCGAACGCGGCGTTGATCGCCTGGCAATTGCCCTGCCGCTTCTCGACCAGGCAGAGGCCCTGGAGCTTGCCCGCGGCGAGATATTCCGCAGCGACCGGCGCACTCGCGCGCCCTGCCGCATCGTTCTCGACCATGACCACCGCAAAGGAGCGCGTGGTGCGCTGACCGACCAGCGAATCCAGTGTCAGCCGCAGATGATCGGGGCGGCGAAAGCAGGGAATGCAGACGACGATGCCGACCGAGAGATCAATGACGCGCGAACTCGCCGCGATCTCCCGGTTCGAGTCGCGCACGGCATCCAAGATCCGGCTGGCGGACAAATCGGTCGGGATCAGCGTCATGGCCCTCTAGATGGCTGAGACATATTGAGAAAGCCTTGCGCCAGTGTCCCAGGGCGACACGTCCGCGCGGGACAGATCCGTCGCAAGATGAACTGCCTGGCTCGGCGCTCAACACTGCACCGCGACGCCAATGCCCTCGTTAGAACGCATCCGCTCATGCGCTTAACCCTTTCGCGCGTTTTCGCTGCGAGTTCCAGCACGCATGGTACTGCAATTTGCAGTCCATCACCCACCGACGACGCAACATGCGCAATGCCTTGGTTAACGCATGTTCGAATGAACCCAGCCTTCACCGGGTATTTACGCGCGGATGCCAGGCTCGGCACGACATGAGGGGCGCGGGGCGCCGCAAGGATCAGGAACGAACGTGGTGCGCAAGATCGAGAATCCGGTGCTGCGGGCCGGTGCGCTCCTGTTGTTCGCCTGCCGGCGCGCCTGGCTGACGGTGCGGTACGGGCGCCGGCTCCAGCTCGGGCCCGGGATCGTGTTCAAGGGTCGGCTGGTGCTCGGTCGCGGGGTCCGCGTGTCGATCGGAGCGAACTGCCGGATCGGCAAGCGCGTGCTCATCACCGGGCGTGGCCAGGTCACGATCGGTCACGACACCTTTCTCAACGGCTGCTGGATCGGCTGCGACCAGAAGGTCGACATCGGGTCGTTCTGCCTGATCAGCGACTGCGACGTCGTCGACACGGACTTTCACAACCTTCCTCCGCGACTTCGGCACGAGCCTGCGGTTGCCCGGGCCATCGCACCGGTGCACATCGGGGACAACGTGTGGGTGGGCGCGCGCTCGATCGTGCTCAAGGGCGTGACGATCGGCGACCATTCCGTCGTGGGTGCCGGCACAGTGGTGCGTGAGAACGTCGCCCCGCGCGTGGTCGTCGCCGGGAATCCGGCGGCTGTCGTCAAGCAGTTCCGCGACGACGAATAGGCCGGCACGAATCGACAAGGACGAACGCGGGCTCTGCGCGCGATGCACAGCCGGATGGACCCGGATTCCAATCGCGCGTTAAGGGCCATTTTACTTCGTCGCGGAATCCTCCGTCCGGGATCGCCGCGATGCACTTCAATATCCCCTTGATGTGCTGCGTGGAACGGAGAGACCGGCAACAACCATGGTATCTTCGCGACGAAGCGGTTTCATCGCAGAAGCACGTGAGGCAGAACCCACGCGGAAGACCTGCTGAGAAAGCGCTGACGAGCATGCGCGCAGGCGGGCGATCAAGCTACGAGGTCCGAGCAGGCTCACCGCTTGGCATGCATGGGTAACTAATCGTTAAGCACTGGGGGCCGTGGTGACACCAAAGCGGGACAACGACGCGGCAAATGGCAGCTTGGGCTTAAACGCTTTGTTTGCCATTTCAGTGAATAGTCCCGCAACGGGTATGGTTAATTTTCCCTGTTGCGTTGATAGGGCACCTATATCCCGGGTGCGTGGCGTAGAGCGAAGAGTAACCCCTCAGCCCGCCGCAATTGGAATGAAAGCTGGGGATCATGCTTGACTACAACCAGCCGATCGATCGGGCACCACCAGAGGCCCCGCAACAGAGGTCTCAGGCCGGCTTCAACGTGCTGGAGCTCGTCAATCTGCTCTGGCGGCGGAAGATCGCGATTGCGGCTGCCGCGCTCCTCGGCGCGACGCTTGCCGTCACCGTGGGCAAGAGCGTGACGCCCCGCTACACCGCGACCGCCCAGCTCTATGTCGACCCGCGCGAGCTTCAGCTCGTCGATCGCGAGCTCACGCCGCGCGCGCAGGACGTCTCCGGCATGTCCATGGTGGTGGAGAGCCAGGCGCGCCTGATCACGTCCAACAGCGTGCTGCTCCAGGTGATCCAGCAGGCCGGTCTGGACAAGGATCCGGAATTCGGCGGCGGCGACAGCAAGAGCCTGATGTCGTCGCTGCTCGGCCTGATTGGCCTGCAGCCGCGCGCGCCCTCCGCCGCGGAGACGAAGGAAGTGCAGCTTGCGGCGGCTCGAGGCGCTGAACAGGCACATCACCATCCGCAAGACCGAGAAAAGCTTCATCGTCGACATCGAGGTCTGGTCGACCGATCCGGCCAAGGCGGCGATGCTTGCCAACACGCTGACCAGCGCCTACCTCGCTGAATCCCGCAACTCGCAGGCTTCGGCCGCACGGCGTGCGACCAGCGACTTGTCGGGCCGGCTCAAGGAGCTGCGCGAGCGGCTGCGCAACGCCGAGACGACACTCGCCACCTACAAGGCCCAGAACAACTTCGTCGGCACCCAGGACGCGCTGATCAGCGACCAGCAGCTCTCCGCCAGCAACCAGCGGCTCTCCGCTGCCCGCGCCGCGACAATGGACGCGCAAGCGCGGCTCGACCAGATCGAGGCCAGCCGCCGCACGGCTGCTGATGCCGGCGCGAATTCGGAAGCGTTGCAATCGCCGACCATCGCGAATCTGCGCGCGCAATATGCCGACGCGCGCAAGAAATATGCGGAACAGACCAGCGAGCTCGGCCCGCGTCATCCTGCGCTGCGCCAGACCGAGAAGCAGGTCGAGGATCTCAAGCGCACCATCAACGAGGAGATCGATCGCTTCGCGCAGTCCGCCAAGAACGATTTGACGCGAGCCCGCGACTTCGAAGCCTCGCTCAACCGCGCACTTGAGGCGCAGAAGCGGCAGAGCGTGCAGCTCAGCCAGGCCTCCGTGCGCCTGCGCGAACTCGAGCGCGAGGCCGATGCCAGCCGCGACGTCTATCAATCCTTCCTCAAGCGCTCGCGCGAGACCGAGGAGCAGGAGACGCTCAATACCTCGGCCGCCCGCGTCATCGGCGAAGCGACAGTGCCGCAGCGGCGGTCGTTCCCGCCGGCAATGAGCCTGTTCGCCATGATCGGCTTCATCTTCGGCGCGATCGCGGCGTCGGGATGGTTCGTCGCAGCAGAGCTGCTGCTCGCCGGCGCGCCCGCGCCGACCCGTCGCGAGCGCACGCCGGCGCCGGAGGCTCCCGGAGTTCCCGAAGCGACGCGGGCTGCGGAGGCTGCTCGACCCCAGCAGGCTGCGCGAGCTCCGGAAGTGGCACAGGCTCCACCGCAACTTGCCGCACCACCGCTGCAACCCTCGATGATCGAAAACTCCCTGATGGAGAAGCCGCTGATCGCGCGCTTCCAGGAGGCCGACGTCATCCACACGCTGGGCGCCATTCTCGCGACCGACGGCGGTGTCGACCTGACCCGGCTCGGCTGGCCGACGCTGCGACCCGGCTTCCCGCTGACGACGCTGCTCAATTCCTGGCGCGACATGCGCGCCGCGTTGGCGCGGCGTGCCGACGGCAAGGTGATGCCGGTCATCGCGCTCGTCGGTGCCGGAGACGCGACCGGACGCAGCGTGACCGCGCTGAATTTCGCGCTCGCAGCCGCGCGTGACGGCGCGCGCGTGCTGATAATCGACGCCGACCATCAGGCGCACCCGCTCTCGAACAAGATCAGCCGCCCCGGCAAGAGCGAGCCGAGCAGGCTCGGCTGGCTCTCGATCGGCAGCAAGGCCGCGCGCGAGATCAAGACGGTCAACGGCATTTCGGTGCTGCCGGTCGCCGAAGGTGATGCCGGCAAGGCGACCGATGCCATCCGCAAGGCGATCGAGCAGGCGCGCGCCGCCGGCGGCTATGATCTCGTGGTCCTCGACGGCCCCGCGATGCCGCTCTCGGCCGGCAGCCGCAAGCTGCTCGATGACGCCGACGCGCTGGTGGCGGTGCTGCCGACCAGCCTCGACATCAACGACAGCCTGGAAGAGATCTTGAGCATGCTCGGCCGCGCCGAGCACAAGCTCGTCGGCGTCGTGCTCGACGAACTCACCCCCGCAACCCAAGCGCGCCAACGAGGCCGACAATATGCTTGAGCGTCGCGTCAATCTGGACGGCCGGGCCGCAACTGCCGATGTGCCGCGGATCACCGTCGGCGGCCTTCGCATGGCCGCGCTCGACCTGGAGGCCACCGCCGATTTCATGATCGAGGCCACCGATCCTGACAATCGCATCGGCCGTCCGCTGCATCTGACCTCGGCCAATGGCGAGGTGCTGGCGCGCTGCTCGACCGAGCCGGAGACCGAACGCCTGTTTCGCGGCGCCGACCTGATCAACGCCGACGGCCAGCCGCTGGTCGCGGCCTCGAAGCTGCAATCCTGGTTTCCGCTGCCGGAGCGCGTCGCCACGACGGACCTGTTCCACGTCGTCGCGCGCAAGGCCGAAGCGCTCGGCCGCACCTTCTACATGTTCGGCGCCAGCGAAGACGAGAACGCCGCCGCGGTCGAGAATGTGCAGCGATTGTATCCGAACCTCAAGATCGTCGGATACAGCCACGGCTATCTGCGCGGCGACGCCCTCCGCGCGAAGGTCGAGGACATCAACGCGCTCGCGCCGGATTATCTCTGGGTCGCACTCGGGGTGCCCAACGAGCAGGCATTCGTCGAAGAATATAGCCCGCTGTTGACCAATGTTGGCGTTATCAAGACATCCGGCGGGTTGTTCAACTTTTTGTCGGGCAGCCGGTCCCGCGCGCCGCAATGGATGCAGAAGGTCGGGCTCGAATGGGCCTGGCGCACATGGCTCGAGCCGCGCCGCCTGCTCTGGCGCTATTTGACCACCAACCCTCGCGCGCTCTATCTTCTCTTCAGCCGCAACCGGCCTTTCAATCGCTGAGAGAAGAGTACAAGACGACATGACCGACCGACCGACTGTCCTCGTCACAGGTGGCGCGGGCTATATTGGCTCGCACGCCTGCCGCGCATTGGCCGCCGCAGGCTATCAACCCGTCGTCTACGACAATCTCTCGACAGGTCATCGCAGCTTCGTCGCCGGCCCGCTCGTGACGGGCGACCTGCTCGACGGCGCCGCGCTGGCGCGCGCCTTCGCCGACCACAAGGTCACGGCCGTGATGCATTTCGCGGCTGCCAGCCTCGTCGGCGAGTCCATGACCGACCCGCAGAAATATTACATCAACAATGTGCAGGGCACGCTGTCGCTGTTGCAGGCGATGCGCAACGCGGGCTGCCATCGCATCGTGTTCTCCTCGACCGGCGCCGTCTACGGCAACGCCGATTCCAAGGAACTGCCGGAAGACTTTCCCTGTGCGCCGATCAACCCTTACGGCGCGTCGAAATGGATGATCGAGCGCATGCTGGCCGATTATCGCGCGGCCTACGGCTTCGGCGCGTTCTGCCTGCGCTATTTCAACGCCAGCGGCGCCGATCCGGCCGGCGGCATCGGCGAGCTGCGTGACAACGAGACCCATCTCATTCCGCGCGCCATGATGGCGCTGCAGGGCCATGTCGATTTCGCCGTGTTCGGCGACGACTACGACACGCCCGACGGCACTGCGATCCGCGACTACATCCATGTCACGGACCTCGCCGCAGCACATGTCGCCGCGCTGAAGCTGCTGGAGACGGGGCATGCCGGCGGCAGCTTCAATCTCGGCACCGGCTCCGGCTTCTCAGTGCGCGAGATCCTGAACGCCATCAGGCAGGAAACCGGGCGCGAGGTGCCGCACACCATGAAGCCGCGCCGCGCCGGCGATCCTACCTATCTGGTCGCCGATGCCTCCGCCGCGCGCAAAGTGCTGAATTTCGTGCCGCGCCATTCCGACCTCGCCACGGTGATCCGGACCGCCTGGGCCTGGCACCAGAAGGCGCATCCGCTGAAGTCACGCTAGAACGCGCTAGCTGAAGGCGCGTTTCAACCGTGACGCCGCCGCTTCCTGCGCCATCAGGTCCGGCTCCGGCTGGAGCGGTGGCGCGACCGGCAGCACCATCGGCCGCAGCAGCTCGGCCATCTGCCTGGCCGGGAGCGGCTTCGAGATCAGGAAGCCCTGCATCTCGTCGCAGCCATGGCTGCGCAGGAACGCCTCCTGCTCGGCATTCTCGACTCCCTCGGCGACGACGGTCATGCCGAGCGCCTTGCCCATGCTGATGATCGCCTGCGCGATCGCCTGGTCCTCCGAATCCTGCGGCAGGTCGCGCACGAAGGAGCGGTCGATCTTGATCGTGTCGATCGGGAAGTGCTTCATCAGCGACATCGACGAATAGCCGGTGCCGAAATCGTCGATGGCAAGGCGGATGCCGCGGCTCTGGATGGCGTCGAGCACCTTGAGCGCGCGCCCGACATTGCGCATCATCATGCTCTCGGTGACCTCCAGCTGGAGCAGCACCGGCGACATTCCGGACGCCGCCAGCGCCTCGTCGACGTCCTGCAACAGATGTTCGTCGACAAACTGCCGCGGCGAGAGGTTGACCGCCATCGATACCGGCAACAAGCCGCGACGTTGCCAGGCCATCGCCTGCGCGCACGCCTCCTTCACGACCCAGCGGCCGATCGGCACGATCAGGCCGGTTTCCTCAGCGAGCGGAATGAACTGCGCAGGGGGACGTTGCCGAGATCCGGATGGGCCCAGCGCAACAATGCTTCGACGCCGGTGATCTGACCGGTCTGCATGTCGACCTTGGGCTGGTAGTTCAGCGAGAACTGCTCGCGCTCCAGCGCACGGCGCAGTGCGCTTTCCAGCGACAGCCGCTCGATCGACTGCGTCTTCACTTCCTTGGAGAAGAAACGATAGCCGTTCTTGCCGTCTTCCTTGGCAAGATACATCGCCATATCGGCGTTCTTGGTCAGCGTCTGCGCGTCGGAGCCGTTGGCCGGATACATCGCGATGCCGATCGAAGCGGTGGTGTGACACTCGTGGCCGGCAAGCTCCATGGGCTCGCCGAGCGCGGTCAACAGCCCGGTCGCGATCCGCTGGACGGTGTCGATCTCACCGCACTGGTCGAGGATCACCACGAACTCGTCGCCGCCGAGGCGCGCCACCGCGTCGCTGGCCCGCAGCGCGCCGCGCAGCCGGTTCGCTACCTCGAGCAGAAGCAGGTCGCCGGCCTCGTGACCCAGCGAGATCGTTGATGACCTTGAAGCGGTCGAGATCGATGAACAACACCGCGAAGCGGTGGTCGTGGCGCTCGGCGTCGTCGATCGCCTTGCAGAGCAGCCCGTTGAAAGTCTCGCGGTTCGGCAAATCGGTCAGGCTGTCGTGGGAGGCGAGGTACTCGATCCTCTCGTCCGCCTCGTTCTTTGCGTCGGCGCGATCGAAATTCTCGATCGCAAAGGAGACGTTGTCGGCGAGGCGCTGCAGCAGCTCGACGAACTCGGCCGTGAAGGTCTCCTGCTCGGTCGACATGTAGATCATGACGCCGACGGCCTGATCGTGCGTGATCAGCGGGAACGCCGCGCCTGAGCGCGCGCCGTCGCCTTGCAGGACAGCATGGAAAGCGCTCACACGGCTGTCATTGACATAGTCGTTGCTGACACAAGGCTGCCGGGTGCGGAACGCCGTGCCGCTCATGCCGCGTCCCTCAGGCCTGTCGGCATCGATGGAGAGGCGGACGTTGCGGGTGGTCTCGGCGGACGGCCCCGCGGTCGCGACAATTGCGAGCTCATCGCTGTCGGCCCTGGCCATGGCAATCGTCGTCGAAGTAAACTTGCCGCCGGTCGATGCGGCCTGACACACCAGCTCGAACAGCTCGGTGCGCGATTTGGCCCGGACGATCGCCTCATTGGTATCGCTCAGCGCCGCGAACATGCGCGTCAGGCGCTCCTTCTGCGCCTCGGTCCGCGACCGCTCCTCGGCCCGGTCGAAATTGTCGAGCGCAAAGGACACGTTCTCGGCCAGCCGCCCCAGCAGCTGGATGAGATCGGGCGTGAATGTGCCCTCGTCCGGCGACAGAAACAGGAGAATGCCGACAGCGTCGGCACCGTTCCTCATCAAGGGGAAGCAGCCGCCGGACTTCGTCCCCTGATCGCGCGCGATACGGCGCCAATGCGTCGCACGAACGTCGGTGAGGAGCTCGTTCGAGACGCAAGGCGCCCTGGTGCGGAATGCGGTCCCGGCAAGCCCTCGCCCCTCAGGTTCGTCGGCGGACGTCGCAAAACGCCATGTCTCGACGTGACTGCGGCATTCGCCCTTGGTGACGGCGATTTCGAGATGACGCCCCGTGGGATCGACCATCGCGATGGTGGCGGACGTGAATGTGCCGCCAAGCACGGCGGCTTCGCAAACGGCCTCGAACAATTCGGCGCGGGTCTTCACGCGCATGATCGCTTCGTTGGTCGCGCTCAACGCCTCCAGCATACCCTGCAGGCGATTACGCTGCATCTCCGCTTTGGCCTTCTCGTCGGCGCGATCGAAATTCTCGAGCGCGAAGGCGACATTGGCCTGGAGCCGCTGCAACAATTCGACGAATTCCGGCGTAAACGTACCGCGTTCCGGCGAGTTGAACAGAAACACACCCTCGACACGGCCGCCATTGAACAGCGGCAACGCTGCAGAGGACCCGATGCCATTGCGGCGAGCGCTGGCGTGCCAGGGCTTGATGCGGTCGTCGGCCAGCACATCGTTGCTGACGCAGGGCTGGCCCGTCCGGAAGGCGGTTCCCGTCAGCCCCCGGCCTTCAGGCACCTGATCGGACGTGGAGAACTTGAAGGTGCGGACCGTATCCGCATTTGGCCCGTAACAGGCCACGACACGAAGCAGCTCGGCATCGTGATCGACGAGCGCGATGTTGGCCGAGGTGAACTTGGCCCCCTTCGCCGTTGCCTCGCAGACGAGATCGAACAGCTCGGAGCGGGAGCGCGCTCGCAGAATTGCTTCGTTGGTGGCGCTCAGTGCCGCATACATGCGCGCCAGACGTTCTTCCTCGGCGGCGATCTGCGCCTTCTCGGCCTCACGGTCGAAATTGTCGAGGGCAAAACAGACGTTCTCGGCGATGCGCAGCATCAGCGCGACGATTTCCTCGTCCTTCGCCCAGGATTGGCTGAGGAAAGACAAGATGACGCCAATGCTCTCGCCATGCTGGATCAGGGGCGCCGCGATACAGGCGGCAACGCCAGAATTGACATTGACCTGCTCCCAAAGCGTTCCCTTGGTGCGTTGCGCGAGATCGACCTCGACAATGGGTTTCTGCGTCCGGAACACCTCGCCAGAGATGCCGCGACCATAGGGATTCCCGGGATCGACGGAGTAGCGGGCCCGGGCCACGATCTCCAAATTCTCGCCGGTGCCGGCGACGGGCTTCAGCCAATGCGAGTCCTGCTCCTTCAGTAGGACGAAGGTCGCCAGCGACTTGCCGCCATGAACGGAGGCGTCGCACACTCGTTGATACAATTCCTGCTCGGTCCTGGCACGCAGGATGGCTTCGTTGGTTGCGCTGAGCGCACCGAACATGCGGTTGAGGCGCCGGGTCGCCCGCTCGCTGGTCTGCCGCGCAGTTTCACGCGCAAAATTCGCCAGCGCATAGGAGATGTTGGCCGACATGCGCTCGAACAGCGAGACCATTTGCGCGTCGAGCGAGCCGGCCTCGCCGCGCGTCACGAGCAATATACCGATGCTCTTGCCGTTGCGGAGCAGCGGCAGTGCTGCCGCGGCGCCGATACCCGCCTTCGCCGCCCCCTCGCGCCACGCAAACGAGCGCGGCTCGTTGAGATAGTCGTTGCTGATACAGAGCTTCTGGGTACGAAAGGCCTCGCCGCCGACACCGGAGCCCTCCGGCGTTCTCTCGACCGTCGTGATCTCGATTGCGCTCAGCCGCTTCACGTCATCGCCACACCCTGCGGCAAAGCGCAGCCGAACGCCGTCCGGCTCCACCAGGAACACGGCGACGGCCATGAAATCCCCGCTCGAGAACCCGGCGTCGCAGACCTTCTGGTACAGCTCGTCCGGCGATCTCGCATAGAGAATCGCTTCGTTGATGGCGCTCAACGCAGCAAGTGTGCGCGCGAGGGTCGTCTGCACGATCTCAACTCCCGGGCATTTCTGCCTCTTTATCCCGGGTACTTTATGAACGGCGATCGCCTAAATGGTCGTTATTGCGCGCCGCAAACCGTCGATCAAAGTGAACGAGCTGCGAACGACAGGCGTCAAGCTGTCTGGAATGCCGCCATACGGGAGGAATCGTCGACCAAAGCAGCGGTCTCTTTACGAATTTGCAGCCCTGTATTGGTTTACGAGAGATTGATATCGCAGCGCCGCTTTGAGACGATGGCTTCCAACAACCGCCCACCAAGGGTGGCGACAGAGGGAACGCCATGCCGACCGTTACGGCCGACCGCCTCACGCGCATCGGCGCCGCACTGCTCGGCGCCGCCGGAGCCTCCGAAGAAGAAGCCGATGCCGTTGCCATCGGATGCGTCAACGCCAATCTGGCGGGGCACGACTCCCACGGCGTGATCGCGGTTCCCACTTATATCGACCGTATCAAGGCCGGGCACATCGTTCCCGGCGCAAAATGGTCCATCGTCCAGGAATCGCCGACCACGACCGTAATCGACGGCCATTGGGGCTTCGGCTTCCACGTCAACGCCAAGGCGATGGCGCTGACGATCGAGAAGGCCAGGACGGCGAATGTCGCCGCCTGCACCGTATTCCGGCAAAGCCATGTTGGCCGCCTCGCCGCCTATCCGCTGATGGCGATGCGCGAAGGCATGATCGGGATTGCAACCGCGGATTCGGGCCGCTCGCCGAAGCACGTGGCGCCGTTCGGCGGCAAGGAAGCGCGGCTCGGCACCAACCCGATCTCGATTGCGGTGCCGTCCGATCTCGATGCACCGTTCTATCTCGACATGGCGACCTCGGCGGTGGCGGCCGGCAAGATCCAGCTCGCGGTTGCGCGTGGCGAGGAGATACCGACCGGATGGATCATCGACGCAGAGGGACGGCACACCACCGATCCGACCCAATACCGCAAGGGCGGCGCGCTGCTGCCGCTCGGAGGCACTGAAGGTTACAAAGGCAGCGGTCTCGCCGCGATGGTCGAGGTGCTCTGCGGCCTCCTCACCGGTCTCGGTTTCGGCGTCGAGCCCACCGGCCGGCACAATGACGGCTGCTTCATGGCGGTGTTCAACGTCGCCGCGTTCCGCCCGCTGAAGGAATTCAAGCGCGAGGTCGCGGAGTTCGCGCACTACCTGAAATCGACGCCGCCGTCCGAAGGCAGCAAGGGTGTCTACTATCCCGGCGAGATCGAGGGGCTGCGCGAGCAGCAGCGCCTGCGCGACGGCATCGAGGTCGAGGATGCGACCTGGGAAAAACTACGCGCGCTGGCGCGCGAATACCGGCTCGACGCAGTGCTCGATCTGGCCTGACGGTAGCAGGAGACAAGCATGACGCGACAGATGGTACTTGTCGGCTTCCTCCAGGCGCAGAACTGCACCAACCTGCCGAGCTCCTGGCGGCATCCGGACTCGCGCGCCGATTCGATGTCGGCGGACTATTACCAGGAGATCGCAAGGATCCTCGAGGCCGGCAAATTCCACATGGCGTTCTTCGACGACCGCCTTGCGATGCCGGACCGCTACGGCAACGACCACGCCCACACCGTCGAATACGGTATCCGCTGCGTAAAGATGGACCCGCTGATCGTCCTGACCGCGATGGGGTTGGTCACCGAGAAGCTCGGACTGGGGGCGACCTGCTCGACCACTTATTACGAACCCTTCGACGTCGCCCGCCGTTTCGCGACGCTCGACCTGATGTCCGGCGGCCGCGCCGGCTGGAATGTCGTCACCTCGCTCAACGACGGCGAGGCGCTCAACATGGGGCGCGATTCCCATCCCGAACATGATTCCCGCTACGACAAGGCCGACGAGTTCATGGAGGTCGTGCTCGGCCATTGGGACACCTGGGAAGACGGCGCGCTCATCATGGACAAAAAGAGCGGCCGCTTTGCCGACCCGGCCAAGGTGAAGCGGCTCGATCACAAGGGAGCGGCCTTCAAGTCCCGCGGACCTTTCACCGTGCCACGCTCGGACCAGGGTCACCCCGTCATCATCCAGGCCGGCGCCTCCGGTCGCGGCCAGCGCTTTGCCGGACGATGGGGCGAGGTGATCTTTACCGCCGCGCGCAACCTCGCGGGCGCCAAGGACGGCTATGCGGCCGTGCGCAACGAGGCTGCGAAGGCCGGCCGCGATCCCGACCAGATGTTTCTCTGCAATCTCACGACACCGGTCTGCGCCGCCACCAAGGCTGAAGCGGAGGACAAGATGGCGCTGATCAACAAGCTGCCGCTCGAGATCGACGCGTTGTCGCTGCTCGCCGAAGCGCTCAATTACGACTTTGCCAGCAAGGATCTCGACGAACCGCTGACGACGGATGATCTCAAAAGCATGCAGGGCATTCTTGGCATCCGCGATGGCGTGCTGAAGAGTTCGGGCAAGAGCAATCCGAGCGCACGCGACTTCGTCACCTTCTCCGGCCGCGGCCAGGTCCATGACGCAATGGTCGGCGGGCCCAAGGAGATCGCCGACAAGTTAGAGGGGATGTTCGTCGAGCGCGGCTGCGACGGCTTTGTTATCGCGGCCACGTACGTGCCCGGCTCCTATGCGGATTTCGTGCAGCACGTCGTGCCGGAATTGCAGCGCCGCGGCCTGTTCCAGAAGGACTACCGCGGCAAGACGCTACGGGACAATCTCGGGCTGAAGCGGCCGGCCGCCGGCGCCTGGAAGGTGCAGCCGCGCGATGCCGCAGAATAACAACGAGGACAAGACATGCGCTGGCTGAAATTCACCGCCTCGGGCAGGACGTCCTGGGGGATCATTGAAGGTGACCGGGTGATCGCGGTGGACGGCGATCCCTTCGGCGAATGGCAGCGCACCTCACGCACGCATGCGCTTGGCAACGTCAAGATCGAGCTGCCGCTGATCCCGCGCACGTTCTACTGCGTCGGCTTGAACTACCTCAAGCATCTCAAGGAGGCCGCCGACAAAGCGGGCACCGTGCCGGCCGTGCCTGATCGACCCGGGATCGGCTACCGCGCCCAGAACGCGCTGATCGCGCATGACGAGGACGTCGTGATCCCGTCCTTTGCGACGGATAAGATCCACTATGAGGGCGAGCTCGTCGTCGTCATCGGCAATAAGGTGAAGCATCTCACCAAGCAGAACGCGATGGACTGCGTATTCGGCTATACCATCGGAAACGACGTCAGTGAACGCAGCTGGCAGAAGGCCGACCGCAGCCTGTGGCGCTCGAAGAACGCCGACACGTTCAAGCCGATGGGCCCGTGGATCGAGACCGAGGCCGATCTCGCGAAGATGGAGACCGTCGTCCGGGTCAACGGCAAGGAGACCAACCGCTTCGCGACCGCCGACATGATCTTTGGTGTCGTGCCGTTCCTGGTCGAGTTGACGAAGTATTTCACGCTATGGCCGGGCGACGTGATCTGGATGGGCACCGACGGCGCGTCGCCCGACATCAAGCACGGTGATGTCGTGGAGATCGACATCACCGGCGTGGGCACGCTGCGGAACCGATTTGTGCGGGAGCAGCGGTAGCAAGGCAGTTCAAAACGGCAGGGCCACGCTGGTCTTGATCTCCTTCAACACCACATTGCTGCGAACATAACGGATGCCGGGAATGCGGAACATGAATTCGTCGAGGAACCTGTTGTAGGCGGCCATGTCCTGCACGACGACGCGCAGATGATAGTCGGCGTCTCCGGTGGTCGCGAAGCACTCCAGCACCTCGCGGCGTTTCGTGACCCGTGATACGAACTCGTCGACGAATTTGGCGTCGTGCCGCTCCAGCGAAACATGGAGAATCGCGGACATGACAAAGCCCGCCTGCTCGCGCGCAATCAGCGCCGCATAGCCCTTGATCACGCCGCTCTCCTCCAGCGCGCGCACCCGGCGCCAGCAGGCCGAGGTGGACATGCCGACCTCGTCGGCGAGCTGCTGGTTGGTGGCACGGCCATCCTTCTGAAGATGGGCGAGAATTCGCGTGTCCTGCTCTTCAATCATGAAGGCTCCTCAATTCGATCAAATCTACCGAATCCCAGCTTGAATTGCAAAATTCTACCAAGAAATAGGTCTACAGGGGATTGATAGGTAAGACTTACCAGCCTCCGCGGCATACCCTTCCACCATCGGCAAGGATGCCGCGCGAGGTCCGCCATGGACGCCATTCCGTCACTCGATGCCTACGAGCTCTCCGACCGCTACGATCGCGACGAGGGCCGCGTCTTCCTCACGGGCACGCAGGCGATCGTCCGCATCGCGCTCGACCAAAAGCGCCGCGACCGTGCCGCGGGGCTGAATACCGCGGGCTTCATCTCCGGCTATCGCGGCTCGCCGCTCGGCGGCGTCGATCTCGAACTCTGGCGCATCCAGGAGCGGCTCAAGCAAGACCGCATCGAATTCCTGCCGGCGGTGAATGAAGACCTTGCAGCAACCGCTGTGCTCGGCTCGCAGCAGGTGGAGACGCAAGGCGACCGCGAGGTCGATGGCGTGTTCGGCCTCTGGTACGGCAAGGGCCCTGGCGTCGATCGCTCCGGCGATGCGCTCAAGCACGGCAATGCCTACGGCTCCTCCCCGCATGGCGGCGTGCTGGTGGTCGCCGGCGACGACCATGGCTGCGTGTCCTCCTCGATGCCGCACCAGTCGGACGTCGCCTTCATGAGCTGGTTCATGCCGACGCTGCATCCGGCCGATGTCGGCGAATATCTCGCATTCGGCGAATATGGCTACGCGCTGAGCCGCTTCTCCGGCATGTGGGTCGGCTTCAAGGCAATCTCGGAGATCGTGGAATCAGGCGCTTCCGTCGAACTGCGCCCGCCGCGAATCTTCCGCACGCCCGACTTCACATCACCGCCGGGTGGGCTGCACTATCGCTGGCCCGACCTGCCGGGTCCGCAGATCGAGGAACGGCTGGAGGCGAAGAAGCACGCGGTCTACGCCTTCGCCAAGGCCAATCCGATCGACCGCCGCATCTACGACATTCCCAACGCCAGCTACGGCATCGTCACCACCGGCAAGGCACATCTCGACTTGATGGAGGCGTTGCGGCTGATGGGTCTCGACGAGGTCGCCTGCCGCCGCATCGGCATCGACGTCTACAAGGTCGGCATGGTCTGGCCGTTGGCGCTGCACGACGCCATGGACTTCGTGAAGGGCAAGCGCGAGATTCTCGTCGTCGAGGAGAAGCGCGGCATCATCGAGAGCCAGTTCAAGGAATATTTCTACGACTATCCCGGCAGCAAGCCGGAGCGCATGGTCGGCAAGCACGACGAGACCGGCGCACGGTTGATCTCCTGGATCGGTGAATTGTCCCCGCGCGCGTTGGCAGGCGTGCTCGCGCGCCGGCTCGATCCGATGTTTCCGGGGCTCAATCTTGCCGCGCGGGCCGCAGCGCTGCTGCCGGAGGCGGCGCGCACGATCAACGTCCCCGGCGCGACGCGCACGCCCTATTTCTGCTCGGGATGTCCACACAACACTTCGACGAAGGTGCCTGAGGGCTCGAAGGCACTGGCCGGCATCGGCTGCCACTTCATGGCGAGCTGGATGGACCGCGAGACCTCCTCGCTGATCCAGATGGGCGGCGAAGGCGTGAACTGGGCCGCTTCGTCGCGATTCACCGGCCACAAGCACATCTTCCAGAATCTCGGCGAAGGCACCTATTATCATTCGGGCTCGATGGCGATCCGCCAGGCCATCGCGGCCAGGGCCAACATCACCTACAAGATCCTGTTCAACGACGCCGTCGCCATGACCGGCGGCCAGCCGGTCGACGGCCCCGTCAGCGTGCAAGCGATCGCACACAGCGTGCGTGCCGAAGGCGTCGAACGCATCGCGCTGGTGTCGGATGAGCCCGCGCAATTTTCGCCGGCGGATTTTCCTGTTGGCGTCAGCATCCATCCGCGCGAGGAGATGGATGCCGTGCAGCGCGAGCTGCGTGACGTCTCCGGCGTCTCGGTGCTGATCTATCAACAGACCTGCGCCACCGAAAAGCGGCGGCGGCGCAAGCGCGGCCAGATGGACGACCCGAAACGCTTCGCCTATATCAACGACCTCGTCTGCGAGGGCTGTGGCGACTGCTCGGTTGAATCCAACTGCCTCAGCGTCGAGCCGAAGGAGACGCCGTTCGGCCGCAAGCGTCAGATCAACCTGTCGTCCTGCAACAAGGATTTTTCCTGCCTCAACGGGTTCTGCCCGAGCTTTGTCACAGTCGAGGGCGCCGTGCGCCGGAAGAAGAGTGCGAGCCAGATCGACGCAATCAGCCGCGCCGCGACGCTTGTGCTGCCGACCCTCGCATCGCTCGACCGGCCTTACGACCTGATGATCACCGGCGTCGGCGGCACCGGCGTGATCACGGTGGGCGCGCTGATCGGCATGGCCGCGCATCTCGAACGCCGCGGCGTCTCGGTGCTGGACTTCACCGGCTTTGCACAAAAGTTCGGACCCGTGCTGAGCTACATCCGCCTCGCGGCATCCCCCGAGGCTTTGCACCAGGTCCGCATCGACCAGGGCGCCGCCGATGCGCTGATCGGCTGCGACCTCGTCGTCAGCTCCTCGCCCAAGGCATCCGGCACCTATCGCCACGGCACGCGCGCGGCTGTGAACACCGCGGAGATGCCGACCGGCGATGTCGTCCGCTTCCGCGACGCCGATCTCGCTTCGCCTGCCCGTCTGCGCGCCATCCGGCAGGTCATTGGTAACGACAATCTCGATGCGATCAACGCCAATGCAATGGCCGAACGGCTGCTCGGCGATGCCGTCTATGCCAACATCATCATGCTGGGCTTCGCCTGGCAGCGAGGGCTGGTGCCGGTCTCACTGCAAGCGCTGCTGCGCGCGATCGAGCTGAACGGCGTCGCGGTCGAGCGCAACAAGCAGGCTTTTGCCTGGGGCCGGATCGCTGCCACCGATCCGGACGCCCTGCCGAAAGTGAATGATGCGCCCGCGGCCGAGACGCTCGATCAGCTCATCGCCCGCCGCGCCGATTTCCTCCGGGATTATCAGGACGAGGCTTATGCGGCGCGCTATCGGTCGAAGATCGAGACGATTCGCAGCACCGAGGCTCCATTGAACAGCGAAGCGCTGACCGAAGCCGCCGCACGCGGCCTGTTCAAGCTGATGGCCTACAAGGACGAGTACGAGGTGGCGCGATTGCACATGCAGAGCGGCTTCATCGACGAGCTGAAGGGGGAATTCGAGGACGGCTTCAGCGTGCATTACCATCTCGCCCCGCCTTTCCTGGCCTCCAGACGCGACGCCCGCGGCCGCCCCGAAAGCAGGCTTTCGGCCAGTGGATCCAGCTGCCGCTCGCCATGCTCGCGCGATTGAAGGGATTGCGCGGGACTCCGTTCGATCCGTTCGGTTACACGGCCGAACGGCGCGCGGAACGGGAGCTGATCACCTGGTATGAAGGTCTGATCGAACGGATGCTCGGTCAGCTCGACGCAGCGCGTCTGCCTGACCTCATAGCTATCGCAAAAGCGCCGATGGATATCCGTGGCTACGGACCCGTGAAGGACGCGGCGATCGCCAAGGTGAGGCCGGAGGTCGAACGGCTATTTGGGAATTTGACGGTGTCGGTAACGCAAAAGATGCACGCCCACGGTTGACGCGGCGCCAAGGAGGCTCCAGCCTCCATGCATTGAGGCGCGCCCTTTTGGCGCCCCTGCAATCAGGTGACGCATCATGGATTTCGACCAGTTGACCCTGAGCCAGGCCGTCGCCGACCTCCGTGCCGGAAAGATCACGAGCACAGCGCTCACGACGGAAGCTCTCGCCCGCGCCAAAGCCAAGGCCGACCTCAATGCCTTCGTCACCCTCGACGAAGCCGGCGCCTTGAAGGCCGCAGCCGCGTACGACGCGACAGGCGACAAGACGATACCGCTCGGCGGCGTGCCCATCGTTATCAAGGACAATATCGAGGTCGCGGGACTGCCCTGTAGTGCCGGCACGCCCGCGCTGAAGAATTACATTCCGAGGGCCGACGCGCCCGTGGTCGCGAAGCTGCGGGCCGCAGGCGCGATCATCATCGGCAAGACCAGCATGCATGAGCTCGCCTTCGGCATTTCCGGCTACAACACCGCGTTCAAGACCGGCGAGGCGTTCGGCGTCCGCAACGCCTATGATCGCTCCCTGATCGCCGGCGGCTCCTCGTCAGGCACGGGCGCCGCGCTCGGCGCGCGGATCGTCGCGGGCGGGCTCGGCACGGACACCGGCGGATCGGTCCGAGTGCCGGCTGCGCTGAACGGCTGCGCCTCGCTGCGCCCGACCCTCGGGCGTTATCCGCAAGGGGGCATCGCGCCGATCTCACGCACCCGCGACACGGCAGGCCCGATGGCCGCGACGATGGCCGATGTCGCTTTGCTCGACCGCGTCATCGCCGGGGGCGACGAGATCACGCCGGCCGATCTCGCGGGAGTCCGGATCGGCATCGTGAAGACGATGCTGACAAATCTCGACGCCGACACCGACGCGGCGTTCCAGGCGGCCGTGGCGAAATTGAAGGCGCAGGGTGTCACGATCGTCGAGATCGAGATGCCGCAACTGGCCGAGCTGAATGGCCAGATCAGCTTTCCGGTCGCGCTCTACGAGGCCTATGACGATCTGGTCGCCTATCTCGCGCATACCGGCACCGGCCTCAGCGTCGAGGCGCTGGCGCAGGAGATTTCGAGCGCCGACGTCAAGGGCACCTATGATGATTTGGTGATCCCGCGCAAATTACCCGCCCCAGATGGCACGCTGGTTGACGCCAAGCCGATCTACGACGCCGCGATCGAGATCGCACGCCCTGCGCTCCAGGCGCTCTATAGCAAGACCTTTGCCGATCATCGGCTCGACGCCATCGCATTCCCGACCACGCCGCGCGTTGCCATCCCCTCGAATCCGGAGTCCAGCACGCCCGAGAATTTCGGCCTGTTCATTCAGAACACAGATCCCGGCAGCAATGCCGGCATTCCCGGCGTGCAAATTCCGATCGCGCTTGGCGCCACGAGCAAATTGCCGATCGGCCTCGAGCTCGACGGTCCCGCCGGCAGCGATCGCCGCCTGCTTGCGATCGGCATGGCGCTTGACGCCGTGTTCGGACGGCTGCCCGCGCCACACTGATGCTGTCTTAGGGTGGGCAAAGCGAAGCGTGCCCACCAGCCTTAGCGAAATCGCGGAGAAATGGTGGGCACGACGCTTCGCGCCTTTGCCCACCCTACGGCACCGCCGCCGCGCCGCCGCTCACGAGTACGGATTGATCAGCTTCTGCTGCTCGGCGCTGTGATGAACCAGCATGTCGATGAAGGTCCTGACCTTCGCCGATAAATGATGCTTGTGCGGGTAGACCGCGTTCATCGACATCTCGACCGGCCGGTATTCCGGCAACAGGCGCACCAGCCGGCCGGCATCGAGATCGTCGCCGACCAGGAAGCCGGCCGCCAGACTTACGCCTGCGCCCTGCAGCGCGGCCTCGCGCAGAGCCTCGCCGCTGTTGGTGATGAGATTGCCGGAGACGCGCACCGAAGCCGGCGCGCCCTTGCGATCGAAGAAGCGCCACTCGTCGAAGGGATAGTTGAGATGTCGCACGCAATTGTGCCCGGCGAGCTCTTCGAGCGTCTGCACCCGCCCATGCGCCTCGATATAGGCGTGCGAGCAGCACAACACGTGCCGCCAGGTCGCAAGGCTGCGCACGATCAGGCTCGAATCCGGCGGTGCGGTCATGCGCAACGCAAGATCGAAGCCTTCCTCGATCAAATCGACATTGGCCTCGCCCATGCGTAGATCGACCTTCACCCCGGGATAGGTCGCGAGGAATTCCGCCATCACGGGCGCGACGAACGGCACCATGTGCGTGGCGGTGTGGATACGCAGCGTGCCGCGCGGCGTCGACTGCAGTGCGCCGGCGATGTCGTCGGCTTGTTCGAGATCGGCAAGGATCTGGGTCGAACGGTCGTAATAGGCTCTACCGATCTCGGTGAGGCTCACCTTTCGCGTTGTGCGGTTGAGCAGCCGCACGCCGAGCCGGTCTTCCAGCGCCTGGACGTGGTTGCTCACCATCGTCGTCGACATATTCAGCCGGCGGGCGGCGGCGGAAAAGCCGCCGTTTTCGACCACCCGGACGAAGGCGGTGAGGCTGGTGAAGCGGTCCATGGGTCAGGCTCCGATTATCCACTGTGGCTGGATAATGCTTCCGGTTGTTCGAGGATTATCACAAGCGGGTAGACAGCGCATCTTACCGTCACCGACAGCGCACCGTGCCGACCAGGGCGGTTCGGAACTCCGAGGACGTCATGTCAAACGCTTCTTATGTCACTGAAATAAATGAAAAACTCCGCCTTCGTCCGTCCCGTCAGGCGATCAAGCGCGCGGCCGTCGGCCTTGCTCTGGCACTCGGCATCGCGGTCGCCAGCGACTACGGGTACGACTACCTCAGGCACGGCCGCTACCTCGAGTCCACCGACGATGCCTATGTGAAGGCCGATTCCACCATCATCGCCCCAAAGGTCTCCGGCTACATCGCCAAGGTGCTGGTCGGCGACAACGAGAAAGTCAGAGCGGGCCAGGCGCTGGCGAAGATCGACGACCGCGACTTCAAGGCGGCGCTCGACCAGGCTAAAGCCGACGTCGCCGCCGGTGAAGCCTCGGTGCGCAACATCGATGCCCAGCTCGAACTGCAGCAGCCGATCATCGCGCAGAGCACGGCCGACGTCGCCGCAGCCGACGCCAATCTGAAATTCGCGCAGGAAGAGCGCGCCCGTTACGACGATCTCATGAAGTCGGGCTCGGGCACGATCCAGCGCGCGCAGCAGACCGACGCGGCGCTGCGCGCCAGCAACGCGCAATTGCAGCACGCAAAGTCGGGCCTCGTGGCCGCGCAACGCAAGGTCGACGTGCTCACCACCCAGCGCGCCCAAGCCACAGCCCAGCTCGACCACGCCCGCGCGGTCGCACAGCAGGCTGCGCTGAACCTGTCCTACACCGAGATCACCGCGCCGGTCGACGGCACGGTCGGCGCGCGCTCGTTGCGCGTCGGCCAGTACGTACAGGCCGGCACGCAATTGATGGCGGTGGTGCCGCTCGATGCGGTCTATGTCGTTGCAAATTTCAAGGAGACGCAGCTCACGCATGTGCGTCCGGGCCAGCCGGTCGAGTTGCACGTCGACAGCTTTCGCAATCGCACGCTACACGGTCACGTCGATAGCCTTTCGCCGGCCAGCGGGCTTGAATTCGCACTGCTGCCGCCCGACAATGCCACAGGCAACTTCACCAAGATCGTGCAGCGTGTGCCGGTGAAGATCGTGCTCGACGACCACAGTCTCACGGGTCTGCTGCGGCCCGGCATGTCTGCGGTCCCGACCATCGACACCAAGGCGGCTGTGCTGGCCGAGCGCGAAACGGCCAAGCGCCTCGCCGACAACACGACGCGCCCGAACGGCGGTTGAAGCCGGGAGGGGCCGGCAGGATGATCGAGTCCTGCCGGATGATCCCTCCTTCGCTTCTCCGATTTTGAAACCATCCGCCTGACGCATCCTGTCTCCATGCCCGAGACGAGGTTTCCATGAGCACGCTTCAACCGACCGTCAACGCCGCTTCCGCCACCGACATCCCCGCTCCCGTCGCTCCCGCGACACCGGCGGTTTCAGCAAAGACATGGATCGCGGTCATCGGCGCGACGCTCGGCGCCTTCATGGCGGTGCTGAACATCCAGATCGTCAACGCCTCGCTCGCCGACATCCAGGGCGCGATCGGCGCCGGCATCGATGACGGCGGCTGGATCTCGACCTCCTACCTGGTCGCCGAGATCGTGGTGATCCCGCTGTCGGGATGGCTCGCGCAGGTGTTCTCGATCCGCCTTTATCTGCTGACCAACGCAGTCCTGTTCCTGCTTCTGTCCGCGGCCTGCGCGCTGGCGCAGGACCTGCCGCAAATGATCGTGCTGCGCGCCGTCCAGGGCTTTACCGGCGGCGTGCTGATCCCGATGGCGTTCACGCTGATCATCACGCTGTTGCCGCGCGCCAAGCAGCCCGTCGGCCTTGCGCTGTTCGCGCTGTCGGCGACGTTTGCGCCGGCGATCGGGCCGACCATCGGCGGCTATCTCACCGAGAATTTCGGCTGGCAGTACATCTTTTATGTCAACCTCGTGCCCGGTGCGATCATGGTCGGCATGCTCTGGTATGCCCTCGACGCCAAGCCGATGAAACTTTCGTTGCTCCGAGAGGGCGATTGGGCCGGCATCATCACCATGGCGATCGGCCTGTCGGCGCTTCAGACCGTGCTGGAGGAGGGCAACAAGGACGACTGGTTCGGTTCACCTTTCATCGTCAAACTCTCGGTGATCGCAGGCGTGGCGCTGGCCACCTTCCTGATCATCGAGTTCACCGTGAAGAAGCCGCTGCTGAACCTGCGCCTGCTCGTGCGCCGCAATTTCGGCTTCGGAATGCTCGCGAACTTCCTGCTCGGTGTCGCGCTGTACGGCTCGGTGTTCATCCTGCCGCAATATCTGTCGCGCATCCAGGGCTACAATTCCGAGCAGATCGGCATGGTGCTGGCATGGACCGGGCTGCCGCAGCTCGTCCTGATCCCGCTGGTGCCGCGCCTGATGCAAAAATTCGACGCGCGGATCATCATCGGCATCGGCTTCGTGCTGTTCGCAGCCTCCAATTTCATGAACATCTATATGACCAACGACTACGCCGCCGACCAGCTGCTGTGGCCGAACGTCGTCCGCGCGATCGGCCAGGCGCTGGTGATGGCGCCGCTGTCGGCGGTAGCCACGGCCGGCATCGAGGCGGAGAACGCGGGCTCGGCGTCCGGCCTGTTCAACATGATGCGCAATCTCGGCGGCGCCGTCGGCATCGCACTGCTCCAGACCGTGCTGACCAAGCGCGAGCAATATCACTCCAACGTGCTGATGCAGTCGGTCTCGGTGTTCGAGCAAGCCACGCGCACGCGGCTGGAGCAGCTCACGCAGTACTTCGTCAATCACGGCGTCCTCGATCGTGCGGATGCTGCGCATCGCGCCTACGTCGCGATCGGTCATATCGTGCAGAAGCAGGCCTACATCCTGGCCTTCAGCGACACTTTTTATCTGCTCGGCGTGGCCCTGATCGTGGCGCTCGCCGCCGTCCTCTTTCTGAAGAAGCCCGGCCAGACCTCGGCCGGTGGAGCCCACTAACGTCAACCCAGCAAGCAAGGAGAACGACCATGAAACCTCGCATGAACTTCTATCAGGCCGCCCCCGACACCATGAAAGCGCTGATGGCGCTGGAAGAGCAGATCCAGTCGACGGGACTGGAGAAATCGCTGATCGAGCTCGTCAAGATCCGCGCCTCGCAAATCAACGGCTGCGCCTTCTGCATCAACATGCACACCGAAGACGCCCGCAAGCGCGGCGAGACCGAGCAGCGCATCTATCTCCTGAATGCCTGGCGTGATTCACCGCTCTATACCGACCGCGAACGTGCCGCTTTGGCCTGGACCGAATCAGTGACGCTGATCGCCGAGACTCACGCGCCCGACGACGTCTACGAGCAGGTGCGCACGCAGTTCTCCGATGCGGAGACGGTGAATTTGACCGCGCTGATCGGGGCGATCAACGCGTGGAACAGGCTCGCGATCGCCTTCCGTGCGGTGCATCCGGTGAAGGTGAAGGCGTCGGTGGCGTGATGAGTGATGGGGGCAATATCGCCTCCACGCTCTCAATTGTCATGCCCCGCGAAAGCGGGGCATCCAGTACGCCCCAGCCTCTCGATTCCCATTACCGCTTCGGCGTACTCGATCGCCCGGTCAAGCCGGGCGATGACAGCGGAGTTGTACCACGGTCGATGACAACCGCGGACTCAGCTTAAACCGCCGTCGCCTTGGCGAACTCCACATAGATCTCGCGGAGGCGCGTCGCCACGGGGCCGGGCTTGCCGTCGCCGATCGTCTTGCCATCGAGTGCGACCACCGGCTGCACGAAGGAAGATGCCGAGGTGATGAAGGCCTCCTTGGCGGCGAGCGCCTCGGCGACCGTGAAGGAGCGCTCCTCGACGCGGAGCTGACGTTCTTCGGCAAGCGCGATCACGGCCTTGCGGGTGCAGCCCGGCAGGATCGCGTTGGAGTTCTGGCGGGTGACGATGACGTCGTCCTTGGTGAGGATGAACGCGGTGGACGAGCCGCCTTCCGTCACATAGCCATCCTGCAGCATCCAGGCCTCGCCGGCACCGGCTTCGGCCGCGGCCTGCTTCGCCAGCACCTGCGCCAGCAATGCCACGCTCTTGATATCGCGGCGCTCCCAGCGGATGTCGGGCACCGTGATGACGTTGATGCCGGTCTTTGCCGAAGCCGCGTTGATGATGTCCTTCTCGGAGGTGAACATCACGAGGCTCGACTTGACGTCAGCCTTGGGGAACGGGAAATCACGCCCCTTGTCGGCGCCGCGCGTCACCTGGAGATAGACGAGGCCGCTTGTCACCTTGTTGCGGGCGATCAGCTCTTTCTGGATCTCGGTAATGCGCTCGACCGTCTCCGGCAACTTCAGCTTGATCTCGCCGACCGAACGTTCCAGCCGCGCCAGATGCGAGGCGTTGTCGACCAGCTTGCCGTCGAGCACGGCCGAGACCTCGTAGATGCCGTCAGCGAACAGGAAGCCGCGATCGAGCACCGAGATCTTGGCCTCCGAGAGCGGGACGAATGAGCCGTTGACGTACGCGATCGGGTCCAAGGCAGGTCTCCTGGGGAGGAAGGGGATTTGGCGCGCTTATACGCGAATTGGGAGTGGCGATCACCCCTCAATCTGTCATTCCGGGGCATTCGCCAAGCGAATGAGCCCGGAATCCATTTTACCTCTTGGATTGCCGCCCGATGGATTCCGAGCCCGCGCCAAGCTGCGCGTCCCGGAATGACGACGGCGAACGTTAGTGCGACAGAATCTTCGACAAGAACTTCTGCGCGCGGTCGCTGCGCGGCTTGCCGAAGAAATCTTCCTTCGCCGCGTCCTCGACGATCTCGCCGCGGTCCATGAAGATGACGCGATTGGCGACCTTGCGGGCGAAGCCCATCTCGTGGGTCACGACCATCATGGTCATGCCCTCGCGGGCGAGGTCGACCATGACATCGAGCACTTCGCTCACCATTTCAGGGTCGAGCGCCGAAGTCGGCTCGTCGAACAGCATCACGATCGGATCCATCGCAAGCGCGCGCGCAATGGCGACGCGCTGCTGCTGACCGCCGGAGAGCTGCGCCGGAAACTTGTCCGCCTGCTCCTTCAGCCCGACACGATCGAGCAGCTGCTTGCCTTTTGCCACAGCCTTGTCATGAGGCCGGCCCAGCACCTTCTCCTGCGCGAGGCAGAGATTGTCGATGATCTTCAGATGCGGGAACAGCTCGAAATGCTGGAACACCATGCCGACGCGCGAACGCAGTTTCGGCAGGTTGGTTTTTGGGTCGTTGACCTTGGTGCCGTCGACCGAGATGTCTCCCTCCTGGAACGGCTCCAGCGCGTTGACGCATTTGATCAGGGTCGACTTGCCCGAGCCCGACGGGCCGCAGACCACGACGACCTCGCCCTTGGTGACGCTGGTGGTGCAGTCGGTCAGCACCTGGAAGGTCGGGCTGTACCATTTGTTGACGTGGCTGATTTCGATCATGACCGACACGCTCTATCGAATGATGGCGATGCGCGCCTGGAGGCGACGCACGCCAAAGGACGCGACACAGGAAATGGTGAAGTAGACGACGGCCGCAAACAGATACATCTCGACCAGACGGCCGTCGCGCTGAGCGACCTTGCTCGCCGCGCCCAGAAAGTCCGGGATCGAGAGCACGTAGACCAGTGAGGTGTCCTGGAACAGAACGATGGTCTGCGTCAGCAGCACCGGCAGCATGTTGCGGAACGCCTGCGGCAGCACGACGTAGCGCATGGTCTGGGCGTAGGTCAGGCCGAGCGCGTTGGCGGCGGCCGGCTGGCCGCGCGAGATCGACTGGATGCCGGCGCGCATGATCTCGGAGAAATACGCCGCCTCGAACAGGATGAAGGTGATGAGCGAGGAGGCGAACGCGCCGACGCTGATCGGACGCGACGCGCCGGTCACCCACTGCCCGATATAGGGCACCAGGAAGTAGAACCAGAAGATGACCAGCACCAGCGGCAGCGAGCGCATGAAGTCGACATAGACGCCGGCGATGCGGCCGAGCACCTTGTAGCCGGACAGCCGCATCAGCGCGATCGCCGTGCCGAAGATCAGGCCGCCGAGGCCCGCGAGCGCGGTCAGGGTCAACGTGAACGTCATGCCCTCGTAGAACAGATAGGGCAGCGCGCGGCGGATGACGTCGAAATCGAGATTACTGAACATGGTGCTATTTCCCCGTGATGTAGCCGGGGATCGCGACCCAGCGCTCGAGGAAGCGCATCGCGGTCACCACAACAGCGTTGACGAGGAGATAGAGCACGGTGGCGGCGGTGAAGGCCTCGAACACCTGGAACGAGAACTCCTGCATCGAGCGCGCCTGTCCAGTCAGCTCGAGCAGGCCGATGGTGATGGCGACCGCCGTGTTCTTGATGGTGTTGAGGAACTCGGAGGTCAGCGGCGGCAGAATGATGCGGAACGCCATCGGTAGCAGAACGTAGCGATAGCCTTGTATCGTCGTCAGGCCAAGCGCGGTCGCAGCCATCTTCTGCCCGCGCGGCAGCGAGCCGATGCCGGCCTGCAATTGCACGGCGACGCGCGCCGACATGAAGAAGCCGATGCCGATCGCGGCGGTCCAGAACGGCGCGTTCGGCAGTTGCTTCAGCCAGGTGCCGGCCGCTTTCGGCAGCAATTCCGGAAGCACGAAGAACCACAGGAACAGCTGCACCAGCAGCGGCATGTTGCGGAAGAACTCGACCCAGCAGAAGCCGAACCAGGTGGCGCCCCTGGACGGCAGCGTGCGCATGACGCCGACCAGCGAGCCGAAGATGAGCGCGATGATCCAGGCGAGCACCGCCGTCTTCAGGGTCAGCACCAGTCCCGACAACAGCATGTCGAGATAGGTGCCGGTCCCCATCGGGTTCGGCTCGAAGAAAATTCCCCAGTTCCAGTGGTAGTTCACGTGTCCCCCGCGCGAACGCGCCCGTCAGAGATTACCCGGGCGTCCATGCAAATGTCCGGCCACTCTGGTGTCAAGAGTGGCCGGACACGCCTCGATCTCTGGGATCAAGGTTCTATCTTACTTGTAGTCGTCCGGGTTCGGCGAGATCCGTGGGCTTCGCGAACTCGTTCTTCAGCTCGGCCGAGATCGGGCTGTTGAGGTTGAGGCCCTTCGGCGGGATCTTCTGGGTGAACCACTTGTCGTAGATCTTCTGGCCTTCGCCGGAGGTGTAGAGTGCAGCGGTGGCTGCATCGACCACTTTCTTGAACGGAGCGTCGTCCTTGCGCAGCATGATGCCGTAGGGCTCGGGCTTCGAGAAGGCGTCCTTGGAGATGACATAGTCGCCCGGCGACTTCGAACCGGCCACGAGGCTCGCGAGCAGGATGTCGTCCATCACGAAGGCAACCGCACGGTCGGTCTCGACCATCAGGAAGGCCTCAGCATGGTCCTTGGCCGGGATGATGTTGGCGCCAAGCTTCTTCTCGACGTTGGCCTCGGTCAGCTGCTTGATGTTGGTGGTGCCGGCGGTGGAGACCACCGACTTGCCCTTGAGGTCGTCGATCGACTTCAGGCCGCTCGACTTCTTGAAGACATAGCGGCTGGCGGTCAGGAAGTGGGTATTGGTGAAGGCGACCTGCTTCTGACGCTCGACGTTATTCGTGGTCGAGCCGCATTCGAGGTCGATGGTGCCGTTGGCCATCAGCGGGATACGGGTCGCCGAGGTCACGGGGTTGAGCTTGACCTCGAGCTTGTCGAGCTTGAGCTCCTTCTTCACGGCATCGACAATCTTGTAGCAGATGTCCATCGCGAACCCGATGGGCTTCTGGTTGTCGTCGAGATAGGAGAACGGGATCGAGGAGTCGCGGAAGCCCAGCGTGATGGCGCCGGTGTCCTTGATGTTCTTCAGCGTACCGGTCAGCTCCTGCGCTCCGGCCTGGCTGACGGCGAAGGTCGCGGCGAGCGCGAGGCCGATACTACGGAAATGTTTCACTTTTTTAGTCCCCTTTCAGGATGATGCGGCCCGGATGCAAGCACAGATCGGGCCGGATTAGAATGTGACTTTTGGCTGGGTCACGGCTCAGGTCAGTGGCTTGGGCAATTCCCCGAGATCCCAGAACAGCCCGGCCATGATCGTCAAGGCCTCTTCGGTCAACGGCAGCAGGATGTGCTCATTGGGCGCATGCTGGGAGCAGCCGGGATAGGAGTGCGGGACCCAGATTGTGGGCAGCCCCAGGATTTCGGAGAAAACGTCGTTGGGCAGCGAGCCGCCGAAATTCGGCAGCACCGCCGGCGGCTTGCCGGTGGTCTCTTGCACCGAGTCGGCCGCCCATTTGATCCACGGGCTGCTGAAATCGGTGCGTGAAGCCGCAAAGCTCTGCGCGGCCCGCACTTCGACCATCGGGAAACCTCGTCCGACCAGATGCGCGCGGACTGCATCGACCAGGCCGTCGACCTTGGTGCCGACCACGAAACGTAGCTGCAGCACGGCATTGGCGTGACCGGGAATGGCGTTGGCGGGCTTGTCGATATTGCCTGACGACATCGCCAGCACTTCGAGCGTGTTCCAGGCATAGAGCCGCTCGGCGGCCGACAGCCCTTCCTCGCCCCAATTCTCCGCGAGCGCAGGTTCGTCCTCGGTCGGGACCACCTGCACATCGGCAAGATAACTACGGATCTGATTGGTGAGGCGCGGCGGCTTCAGGGCGTCGAGCTGGAGCCGGCCATGGCCGTCGACCAGCGTGGAAATGGCGTTGACCAGAATGGTCGCGGGGTTGGCGAGCACGCCGCCCCAATTTCCGGAATGATGGCCGCCATCGCGCAGATTGACGTCGAGATGGATGCGGATGCCGCCGCGGCAACCGAGGAACAGCGTCGGACGGTCTGCCGACAGACGCGGGCCGTCGGAGGCCATGAACAGGTCGGCCTTGAGCGCATCGCGATGGAGATCGCAGACCTGGCCGAGATCGGGCGAGCCGATCTCCTCGCCCATCTCGACGATGAACTTGGCGTTGAAGCCGAGCTTGCCGCCGCGGGCGTCGCGCACCGCGCGGAGCGCTGCCATGTTGATGCTGTGCTGGCCCTTGTTGTCGGCCGTGCCGCGGCCGTAAAGCCGCGAGCCCGCAACTGTGGTGCGCCAGGGATCGCGGCCGTCGCGCCACTCGCCTTCCATGCCGTCGACGACGTCGCCATGACCGTAGATCAATACGGTCGGCGCCGTCTCACTCTCGAGATGCTCGGCGAACAGGAATGGCGCCTTGCCGCTCGGAGATTCGACGATGCGGCTGGTAAAATCGAGCGCCGCGAAGGCAGGCACCATCTCCTGTTCCAGATAGCCGCGCAGCTCCGCCCCGCGCGCCGGATTCTGGCTCTCGGTCCGATAAGCGACGCGGCGGTCGAGTTCGGCGAGGAACGCGCCGGATTTGAAATCCTCACGGGCGCGGGAGATGGCGTCGGCTCTGATCATGATTTGCTTTTCGGACTTCGAGGCGAAGGACCCTACCCGAGACAGGGGGGCCTTCGAAAGTGGCGGGGACCTGGATTGTTCTTGTAGTTCTCTTGTACTTCTCTTGGGATTTCGTTCTTGCTCGCTTGAGATTGGCTTGCCATGGACAGCAGTCCTGCTGATTTTGGCCTTGCCAAGCGCAAGCTATATGCAAGAACTTCGCCAAGTTGGGGCGCACATCTATCACTCGAAAGGCGCTCAGTACAGCGCGCCGGGGGACTCTATGGCCAAGCAGATCAGGCTCAACGCCTTTGCGATGAATTGCGTCGCGCACCAGTCACCAGGCCTGTGGACCCATCCGCGCGACCGCACCGCCAATTATAACCGCCTGCCCTACTGGATCGACCTTGCCAAGACGCTGGAGCGCGGCCGTTTCGACGGACTGTTCCTGGCCGACGTACTCGGCGTCTACGACGTCTATGGCAACAGCCCTGACGCAGCCCTGCGCAATGCAGCGCAGTCGCCATCGAACGACCCGCTGCTGCTGCTCTCGGCGATGGCGGCGGTGACGCAGAATCTCGGCTTCGGCGTCACCAGCAATCTCTCGTTCGAGCCGCCCTACCCGTTCGCGCGGCGGATGTCGACGCTCGATCATCTCACCGAGGGACGGATCGGCTGGAACGTCGTCACCGGCTATCTCGACAGCGCCGCGCGCGGCGCCGGCAAGGACAAGCAGACCGGGCATGACGACCGCTACGACGTCGCCGACGAATACATGGAGGTCGTCTACAAGCTCTGGGAAGGAAGCTGGGAAGACGATGCGGTGCTGCGCGACCGGGCGCACGGCATCTTCACCGATCCCAGCAAGGTTCATCGCGTCAACCACGAGGGTGCGAACTATCGCATCAACAACACCATTCATCTCAGCGAGCCGTCGCCGCAGCGCACGCCCGTGCTGTACCAGGCCGGCACCTCTCCGCGCGGCCGGCAGTTCGCGGCCAAGCACGCCGAGTGCGTGTTCATGTCGGGACCGTCGGCCAAGATCATCGGGCCGCGCGTCGCCGCAATCCGCCAGGAAGCCGCCGCGATCGGGCGCAACCCGGCGGAAATCCTGATGTTCAACATGATGACGATCATCCTCGGCAATACCGAGGCCGAAGCCGCCGCCAAATATGCTGATTACCGGTCGCACATCAGTCCGGAAGGCGCGCTTGCCCTGATGTCGGGATGGACCGGTATCGACTTCTCCGGCTACGAGCTCGACCAGCAGGTGCGTCACGTCCAGAACGATGCCGGCCGCAGCGCCCTCGACAACGTCACCCGCGGCGACCCCGATCGCGTCTGGACCGTGCGCGACGTCATCGAGCATGTCGGCATCGGCGGCGCCGGCCCGGTCGTTGTCGGCACACCGGAGACGGTCGCAGACAAGATCGAGGACTGGTTTGAGAAGACCGACGTCGACGGCCTCAACGTTGCCTTCGCGATCTCGCCCGGCGATTTCGAGGATATCGCCGACATGCTGGTGCCGGAGCTGACGAAGCGCGGGCGCTACAAGCCGGAATATGCAAAGGGCACGTTGCGCGAGAAGCTGTTTGGTGATGGGCGGGCGAGGCTGGATGCGCCGCATCCGGCGGCTGGGTATCGGGTGGGGAAGAAGGCAGACTGACGCCCCACGCTGTAAGCTCCGTCATCCTGAGGTGCGCGCCCTTCGCGCGCCTCGAAGGATGAGCGGCCCCGATGCAGCCGGGCCGTCGCCCCATTCTTTTTACCTATACCTTCCCGTCCACCATCACCTCGATCAGCTTCGTTCCCGGCCGGCTGAACGCCGACGCCAACGTCGCCTTCAGTTCGCGGGGATCGCTCACCTTGATCGCCTCGCAGCCCAGCGCCTTGGCCACACCGGCGAAATCCACCGGCGGATCGACGAAATCCATGCCGACGTAATTATCATCGCCATGGAAGGCGAGCAGGCGCTGCTTGATGATGCGGTAGCCGCCATTGTTGGCGATGACGACGTTGAGCGGCAGCTTGTGATGCGCTGCGGTCCACAGCGACTGAATCGAATACATCGCGCTGCCATCGCCGGAGAAGCACACGACGGGGCGATCCGGATTGGCAATGCTGGCGCCGACCGAGGCCGGCAGTCCCCATCCGATGCCGCCCGAGGCGAGGCCGTGATAGCCGTAGCGGTCGCGATGCGGGCGCAGCGCCGTGATCTGACGGCTCGAGGTCAGGCCTTCGTCGACCAGGATAGCGTTGTCAGGCATCGCCTCGACCATTTGCAGCACCAGATAGTCGGGATCGATGGGGCTGCGGCCAGCGCTCTTGCCGATCTGCTCGATCAGCGCGGTGCGTCGCGCGGTCCAGTTCTGCGGAGCGAGTTCGGCGAGGCGCTGCCTGGCACGGCTCGCCAGCGTCGCGCCGCCCATCTCCTTCAGCACCGGGATCAGCGCGCGCAGCGTTTCCTTCAAATCCGCCTTCAGCGCGATCTCGGCGCCGTAGTTCTTGGCGATTTCCCAATCGACGAGGCCGATCTGCACGATGCCGAGGCCGTCAGGCAGCGCATCGACCTCGCTATAGACAGACATTCGCAGGGGGTCGCCGCCAAGCGCAATCAACAGATCGTACGGCGCAAGCGTATCGCGCGCGACCTTCTGTACGCGCGCGAGCGTGCCGACGAAGCTCGGGCTTTCGGACAGAAAATGCGAGCCATAGGGCGTCGAGGATTGGTAGGCCGCCGCGCCAAGCAGCTCGGCGAGTTCGGCGGCCTCCTTCAGCGCATCGCTCTTGACCACCTCGTCCATGGTGACGATCACGGGGCGTTCGGCCCTGAGCAGGCGCGCGGCAAATGCCTTCAGCGCCTCATCCGACGGCTTTACGCGCGCATCGATGCGGGTGGAACGGCCGAGATCGATGCCGGCCTCGCTGTTGAGGATGTCACCGGGCAGCGAGATGAACACCGGCCCGGTCGGCGGCGTCATCGCGACCTTGGCGGCGCGGCGCACGATGCGCGGCAGATCCTCCAGCCGCGTCACCTCGACTGCCCATTTCACCAGCGGCTCGGCCATGCGCACCAGCGGGCCGTACAGCACCGGCTCCATCAGGCCATGGCCCTGCTCCTGCTGGCCCGCGGTCAGGATCATCGGAGTGCCCGTGAACTGGGCGTTGTAGAGCGAGCCCATCGCATTGCCAAGGCCGGGTGCGACATGGACATTGCAGGCAACGAGTTTTCCGGAAGCGCGGCTGTAGCCGTCGGCGATCGCGACCACCAGACTCTCCTGCATCGCCATCACATAGGTGAGATCAGGATGATCCTTCAGCGCATGCATGATCGGCAGCTCGGTGGTGCCGGGGTTGCCGAACAGGTGCGTGATGCCCTCGTCCTTGAGCAGCGCGAGGAAGGCGGAGCGGCCGGTGATCTTGTTCTTCATGTTTCCTCCAGGCCCGGCGGACATTGCCGCGAGGACGCGACACATGATGGACGAAGTGATGGTAGCCGCGCAAGGAAGCGCCGTCATGGCTGCGTTGCGCGGATGCGCGCTACATCTCTTCGCGTCCCAGCTCGAACGGATCCTCACCGCCCACCCGCTTCTTCTTTTTCGAGCGCTGCCAGACCACGCCGGGAAAGCCTTTCAGCGGCACCAGCGGCTCGCCGGTATAGGCCCATTCCTGCAGCTCTTCGATCGCGATGTGATAGAGCGGCTGGCGGCCGGTCCGCTCGTTGAAGAGTGCGCGCGGGATGTTGACCATGTGCGGGCCCCGCGGACGCTCATAGGTGATCGGCGTACCGCAATGCGAGCAGAAGCTCCGCGCGGTTTTGGTCGCCTTGTCCTCGTACCGCGTGAGCGCGGCTTTGCCTGAAATGATGCGAAAGCGCTTCTTCCAACTGCCGACATAGGTCGCGTAAGCCGCGCCATGGGCGCGGCGGCTGGCGGCCGAGTGATCATGCCAGGCCCAGCGCGCAGGAATGTCGATCTCGAAGGTAACCTTGCCGCAGAGGCACTGGCCGGTGGCAATACCTGCGGCGGCTGCGGCTTTGGCCATGGACGTCTCTCCGGCGTCATTGCGAGCGCAGCGAAGCAATCCAGAATCTTTTCGCGGAGACAGTCTGGATTGCTTCGCTACGCTCGCAATGACGGAGTTTGTGGTGCGGTCGGAGCTCCATAATAACCCCGTAGCCCGGATGGAGCGAAGCGCAATCCGGGAATCTCGCTTCGGAAAGAATCCCGGATTTCGCTTCGCTCCATCCCGGCTACGAAGCCGGCCTATGCCGGCGTCAGCTCGTCATACACGGGATAATCCGTGTACCCCTTTTCCTCGCCGCCGTAGAACGTCGCACGATTGTAGGGCGTAATCGGATAGTCGTGCTCCAGCCGCCGCGGCAAATCGGGATTGGAGATGAAGATGCGGCCGAAGGCAATGATGTCGGCGTGGCCGTCGGCGATCGCGGCGTTCGCGGTCTCGCCGGTGAAACCGCCGGCCGTCATCAGTACGCCGCTGTAGAGCGGGCGAAACAGCAGCATCGCCGAAGGCACGTTCTGCCAGTTGACCTCGGCGCGGCCCGAGCCGCTCGAGCCGCGGCTCGATGAAATGCAAGTAGGCAAGGCCGAGCTTGTCGAGCGCCTTCACGACATGGGCATAGAGCGGCATCGGATCTGCTTCACCGGAATCGTTGGCAACGCCGTAAGGCGACAGGCGCACGCCCACGCGCCCCGCGCCCCAGACGTCAATCGCGGCCTGCGTGACCTCCAGCAGCAACCGCGCGCGGTTCTCGATCGAACCGCCATATTGATCAGTGCGCTGGTTGCTGCGCGATTGCAGGAATTGCTCGAGCAGATAACCGTTGGCACCGTGGATTTCGACGCCGTCGAAGCCGGCAGCAAGCGCGTTCTTCGCACCCTGCCGGAACGCCTCGACGACGTCTTTGACCTCCTCGGTCTCCAGCGCGCGCGGCGTCTCGTAGTCGGCGATCTTGCCGTCGGCGGTCATCGCCTTCACGCCTTCGGCCTTGATCGGGATCGCCGAGGCCGAGACCGGCAATGCGCCGCCATGGAAGGAGGAATGCGAGACGCGGCCGACATGCCAGAGCTGGAGGAAGATGATGCCGCCCTTGGCGTGCACGGCATCCGTCACCTTGCGCCAGCCGGCGATCTGCGCCTCCGAATAGATGCCTGGCGTCGCCGGATTACCGCGGCCGTGCGAGACTACGGGGGAGGCTTCGGCAATGAGCAGGCCGCCCTCCGTCGCGCGCTGGCCGTAATATTCGGCATTGAGCGGCCGCGGCGCGAAGCTCTCGCGTTCGGCGCGCATGCGCGTCAGCGGCGCCAGCGCGACGCGGTGCGCGAGCTTGTACGGACCGACCTGCAACGGTTTGAACAACGCCTCGAATTTCATGTGGTCCCCGGAATGATCGATGAGAGGACGGGGATCATATGAGAAAGGGTGGCAGCCCGGAAGCCACTTGGGTGGATGGCAGGCCAGCCGAAAGATGCTGCAGAAGCAAAAGCCCCGGGCCGGGCCCGGGGCTTGCTGTCCGTCCAGAACGTCGGATCAGTATTTCGCGACGACCGGGCCCGCGCCGAACTTGTAGTTCAGTCCGACCCGGGCGATGTGGCCGGTGAAATCCGCGGTTGCGTCGAAGCCGCGCGCGGGGCCCGGAGTGAACGGGAACAGCGGATTGAAGAAAGTGTATTTCTCGCTGCCGAGATCATAATAAAGATATTCGAGCTTGACGCTCCAGTTCGACGCAAAGCGGTACTCGCCGCCACCGCCGACGGCCCAGCCGACGCGCCAGCTTTCCGACGTCGCCGCACCACAGATCACGTTGAGGCAGGGCGTGCCGGCTGCGAGTGTGGGATCTGTGATCGACGTCGACGCCTTGACGTGCCCATAGGCGAGACCGCCGGTCGCGTAGAGCATCAAATCGGGTGTGACGGTGGCGCCGATCCGGCCGCGCACGGTCCCCAACCAGTCGACCTTCTGCTCCTGCGTGGTCGTGATGTCCGGGAAAACCGGCAGAGTCCGGGAAACCGTTGAGCTGCCCTTGATGCCGGCAGCCGCGATATCGGCTTCCACGCCCCACACCAGGGAGCCGGTCTGCACATTGTAACCAGCCTGCACGCCGCCCAGCGCACCGCGCGGATTTGTTGCCAGTGACGGTGGGACGAGGCCGCCGGCGAGAGCCGCGTCGAGCACGCCTGCCGTGAAAACCGGATCATGCGGCGCGAGCTGGATCGCATCATCGCTCCAGCCATATCCGACGTTTACGCCGGCGTAAAAGCCCGACCAGTTGTAGGCGACAGGCAATTGCGGCGCCTTGTAAAGCGGCGCACGTGCGGCGATATCGGCTGCGGCCGCGGGCTGCGCCGCGGCGACACCCAAAGCGACAAACACGATCGAAGCGAAACGGAGCATTCTCGATATCCCGAAGCCGAACATTGACGTTGTCCAGCAGTAACGGGCCAACCTTCGAAATGGGATAACAATCCTTGCGAGATCGCAGGCGTCAGTCGTTTCAAAAACGCGTGTAGCGTCCGGGCAACAATTTCAAGTCGTCGCAAGCAGTCCCTGTCGCTGCAAGCAAGATCAGCCACTGAAACCCGGACGCGACAGAGAAACGCCTTACGCCGTCTTGATCCAGACGGCTTTCACGTTGAGATATTCCTCGACGTGCTGCTTGCCGGATTCGCGGCCGTAACCGCTCATCTTGTAGCCGCCGAACGGCACGGCCGGGTCCATCGCCTGGTAGCAGTTCACCCACACCGAGCCGGCGCGCAGCGATTTTGCGACCGCATGCGCCTTGCTGACGTCGCGCGTCCACAGGCCGGATCCGAGGCCGAAGGTGGTGGCGTTGGCGCGCTTGACCAGCTCGTCCATGTCCTTGAAGGTGATCGCGGAGATGACCGGACCAAAAATCTCCTCCTGCGCGATGCGCATGTTGTCCTGGACGCCCGCGAACACCGTCGGCGAGACGAAGAATCCCTTTGACAGCGCACCCTCTGTGACACGACCGCCACCGACGAGCGCGCGGGCGCCTTCCTTCTGGCCGATGTCGAGATAGCTGGTGACGCGTTCGAGCTGCTGCTCGGAGACCAGCGGGCCGATCTGCACGTTGGGATCGAGGCCGTTGCCGACCTGCAGCTTCTTGCCGAACTCGGCGACACGGCCGACGAACTCTTCGTAGATCGACTGCTCGACGAACAGGCGCGTGCCGGCGCTGCAGATCTGACCGGAGTTGGCGAACACCGCCATTGCGGCACCGGGCACGGCGGCATCGAGGTCGGCATCCGCAAACACGATGTCCGGCGACTTGCCGCCGAGCTCGAGCGAGACGCGCTTGAGGTTGCCCGCAGAGGCGCGGATGATCGACTGGCCCGTGACGTGGGAGCCAGTGAACGCGACCTTGTCGACATCATGATGCGAAGCGAGCGCCGCGCCGGCGGTCTCGCCGTAGCCGGGCACCACGTTGATGACGCCGGGCGGAACGCCCGCCTCCATCGCGAGCTCCGCGATGCGCAGCGAGGTCAGCGGCGCTTCTTCGGCCGGCTTGAGCACCACGGTGCAGCCCGTGGCGATCGCCGGACCGATCTTCCAGATCGTCGCGGTGAGCGGGCCGTTCCAGGGAATGATGGCACCGACGACGCCGATCGGCTCCTTCAGCGTGTAGGAGAAGATCTCGCCCGGCAGCGAGTTCTGGATGGTCTCGCCGTGGATCGCGGTGGTCTGGCCGGCATAATAGCGCAGCATGCCGACGGCGCGCAGGCGATAGGCGCGGGTGCGGCTGAGCGGCGCGCCCATGTCGAGGGTGTCGAGCTGCGACAATTCGTCAAAATTTTTCTCGACGAGGTCGGCGAGCTTCAAGAGCAGGTTCTGCCGCTCGAACGGCTTGACCTTGCTCCATGGTCCCTCAAAGGCGCGGCGAGCGGCGGCAACCGCACGGTCGATGTCTTCCTTGTCGCCCTCGGCGACGGTTGCCAGCAATTCGCCGGTGGCGGGATTGTGGGTCTCGAAGCGCTTCCCGGAAGCGGCATCGACCCACTTCCCATCGATCAGCATCTGCTTGTAGGACCCGTTGGCGAATGGATGGCGCGTGATCGGAATAGCCTGCGACACAGCCATGGCTGCACTCCCTGTCAGGTGATTGCTTGAGTTCGATCTGGGCGGGATCGTTAGGTCGACGAGAATACAGCGGTGCCGGAGAAGCGTAAAGGCGGCGCGGGACGAAGACCTCCCATGCCGACTTGTGCAGGGTCGCGCGAGCGACATGTTATAGTTCGACCGAGGCCCTCCTCCGGAGACACACCATGCCGCATCCCGCCATCGTCAAAGACAATGTTGCCGTGATCACCGGCGGCGCATCCGGAATCGGATTGGCTGCCGCCCTTGCCTTCGCAGGTGCCGGCTTGAAGGTGTGCATCGCCGATATCGACGAGTCGCGGCTGGCGGAGGCTGCAACAAAACTGTCATCCGTCGCTTCCGCCACACACGTGATGACCGTCGCGGTCGACGTCAGCAAGGCGGAGAGCGTCAAGGACCTGGAACGCGCCGTCGGCGCGCATTTCGGCGGCACCGATATCCTCATGAACAATGCCGGCATCCAGCCCGGCAGCACGCTGTTCGCCGAACCCGACAATTGGCAGCGCATTATCGGCGTCAACATGTGGGGCATCATCAACGGCGCGCGCATCTTCGCGCCACACATGATCGCACGCGGCAAGGCCGGCCTCATCATCAACACCGGCTCGAAGCAGGGCATTACGACGCCGCCCGGCGATCCCGCCTACAACGTCTCCAAGGCTGGCGTGAAGGCGTTTACGGAAGCCCTCCAGCACGAGTTGCGAAGCACGAAAGACTGCCGCATTAGCGCGCATCTGCTGATTCCCGGCTTCGTCTTCACCGGGCTGACCGCGAAGGGCCGCACCGAGAAGCCGGCCGGCGCATGGACGCCGGAGCAGACCGTGGATTTCATGCTGGCGCGGCTGGAACACGGCGACTTCTACATCCTGTGCCCGGACAACGACGTGCCGCGCGCGCTCGACGAGAAGCGCATGCTCTGGGCCGCCGGCGATATCGTCGAGAACCGTCCGCCGCTGTCGCGCTGGCATCCGGATTATGCAGATGCGTTCAAGAGATTTGTGGAAGAGGAATAGGTTTGCGCCGCTCCCTCACCCCGTCGTTCCGGGCGAGGTTGAGAAGCCTACAGCGTTTCCTGCTGCTGCCCGCATTGCTTGCAGGCGAACTTGACGCGGTTCTGGCCCTTCGGCGCCTGCACCCGGTTCGGGGCGCCGCATTTGCCACAGACCGCCTCGATGCGGGTATCGCCCTGCTTGACGACGATGGTCTTCTTTTCCATCGATTCGCGGATCAGGCGCTCGGCCTCCTCTCGCAGGGATTGTTTGGACAAGGCTCATCTCCGCAATGAATGCGGGCGAGGCTTATCGTACCTGCGTCGAAATCACAATCCGAAACGGCCGTCCGGACCTCGACAATCCCATGGCTGGCCTCGACGTGTATCGGGAAACGTCTCGGCGGCATGCTGGCCTTTTGCAGTTCCCAGGAACTGTCATGTGGGCGACGGATGCAGCAGCATCCGCCGCCCTGTATGGTGCATGGCTTCGTTCCCCGGCGCGTTCGTGCCAGCCGCTTCTCAAGCTGCCTTCTCAAGCTGCCTTGGAGACTTCCATCAACAGACGCTCGGCCTTGGCATCCTCGATACGGTTCACCAGCCGGCTGCTCTCGTGGTTGTCGCGAACCGTCTTGGTCAAGGTGATGCAGGTCTGGATCAGCATGACGATCCCCATCGTGAGATAACCCTTCATCCAGAGGTCGATCGGTAGGAAGAAAATGCCGATGGCGACGAGGAAGGCGGAGGCCGCGAAAGACGCGTAGGTGAAGGTCACCCAGGCGCTGCTGTGGGGCTGTCCGTTCTGGTTCATGATGGTCTCCTGTTGGTTCGAGTGATGATGCGGTTTGAGATCAGGCAATCGGCATGCGCTTGGACTTCAACCGCGCCAGCACGTCGTCCGCGGTCGTCTTGAGCCGGGGGCCGAAGCCCTGCTCGGCCAGTCTCTCGGCGGTGGCGAGCGGGCCGGTGGCCGCGTCGAGTTCGACCAGCGCATCGTCCGCGGCCTGGGCTTCCACCTGGCGGTCGCGCAGGCGCCTCAAGGTGCTCTCCGCCTCGGGCAGCGTGGATTCGTAAGGACGTGCGGCTTCGATACCGCTGCGGCGAAGCGAGCGCACCGCTTCCGAGGCACGGGCGACGCGGCGACCGCGGTCGAGCTCGGTGATGCGGGCTTGAGCGTTTGCGACATGCCGCTTCAACCGGGCAATCTCGGTCGCAAATAGCGCGCGCGCCGTCATTGCCGCATCGCGGTCGGCCTCCAGGCCTGCGATGGCTTCGGCCGCGTCCCGGGCGAGATCCTCGCGGCCGCCCTCGAACGCCGCAACCGCGCGGGTTTCGAGATCGGCGATGCGGGCGATGGTCGCCTCGAGCTTGCGGCCTTCCTGCTGGTCCTGCGCGATCGCCAGCGCCAGCGTCCGCTTGCTGCGCTCGACGGCGGCGGCCGCGTCGCGCAACTGCTGGTCGAGGATCAGAAGAGCCGTGCGGTCCTCCAGCTCCTCGCCGGCGGCGGCAACGCTGCCGCGGAAAAGTGTCATGACGGTCTTGAACATCTGCTGCTCCTTGTTATGAGCGTTGCTCACGGATGGTTTGTAGCAGCAATCTTGAACATCGTTCAAGAAAAGCTTGAGCGGCGCTCAAGAATTTCATAAGAAAATGTCTAAAGCCTTGGAACGTCGAGAGAAACTGCGATCCGACCTGATCCTGGCGGCGGAGCGGATGATTACGAGCCGTGGATTGGCCGGCCTGAAGACCCGCGATCTCGCCCGCGAGATCGGCTGCGCCAATGGAGCGGTCTACAATCTCGTGGCTGATGTGGACGAGTTGATCCTGCGGGTCGGCTCACGCACGCTGCTTCGGCTCGACGAGGCACTCAGCGCGGCGGAAAGCGCGGGCGAACCGTCGCCGCAGCAGACCCTGGTCCGGATCGCGATTGCTTATTGCGATTTCGCCGCGGAAAATCTCCAGCTCTGGCGCGCGCTGTTCGAGCACCGCATGGCGACTGACAAAACCGTGCCCGATTGGTCCGTCGACGACCAGATGCGGCTGTTCCGCCATATCTACCAGCCGCTGGCCGCGCTGTTTCCACAGCGCAGCCCGGAGGAGCTCAGCATCACCGCGCGCAGCCTGTTCTCGGCTGTGCATGGCATGGTGGCGCTGGGACTCGAACAAAAACTGGTCGCCGTTCCGCTGCCCGCGCTGCGAAAGGAAATCGCTGGCCTCGTGCGCGCGATGATCGACGGGTTGATCGCGCAACCGAGCTAGCTGCACGGCTCGTCGTGGCATGCCCCTTGCCTCCTCGTATCCCGGGTTTCTCTTGAGGAGGCGGCGATGAGCGCATCATCTTCCGGTATGAATCGTCGCCACGTCATGCTCGGCGGCCTCGGCATCGCCGGAATGACGGCGGTCGCGCCGCGCTTCGCCTCTGCGCAGGGGCGCGCGGAGACGCTGCTGGTGGTGCAGGAGCTGGGGCCGAACTCGCTCGACATGCAGGGCGTCGGCTCCAACCAGACCGTGAACGGCCTGTCCTGGAATTGCTACGACCGCCTGCTCTCCTACGCTTCCAAGACATTGCCCGACGGCACGGTGTCCTACGACCGGGAAAAGCTCGCGCCTGAACTCGCCGAAAGCTGGGAGGTCGCCGCCGACGGCATGTCATGCACTTTCAAATTGCGGAAGGACGCAAAATTCCACGACGGCGCGCCGGTGACCGCGAAGGACGTCAAATGGTCGTTCGACCGCGCGGTGAAGGTCGGTGGCTTTCCGACCTTCCAGATGTCGGCGGGATCGCTGGAAAAGCCCGAGCAGTTCGTCGTTGTCGACGACCACACCTTCCGCATCGACTATGTCCGCAAGGACAAGATGCTGCTGTTCAACGTCGCGGTGGTGGTGCCCTTCATCATCAACTCCGAACTCGCCAGGAAGAATGCGACCGCGGAAGACCCGTGGGCGCTGGCGTGGCTCAGGACCAACGAGGCCGGTGGCGGCGCCTACAGGATCGAGAGCTGGAAGCCCGGCAGCGAGACCGTGCTGACGCGTTTCGACGACTGGAAGAGCGGACCGCTGCCGAAGGTCAAACGCGTGATCGCGCGCGACGTGCCCTCCGCCGGCACGCGTCGCGCCATGCTGGAGCGGGGCGATGCGGATCTCTCCAGCGGCTTTGCGCCGCGCGACTTCGAGCAGATCATCAAAGAGGGCAAGGTCAAGGTCTCGGGCGTGCCGATACCGAACGCGCTCTGGTACGTGGCGCTGAATACCGCGAAGCCCCCGTTCGACAATGTGAAGCTGCGCCAGGCCATCGCATGGGCGATGCCCTACGAGCAGATCCAGAGCAGCGCGTTCTTTGGCCGTGCCGTTCCGATGTATGGCGGATCGACCGAGGTTTCAAAGCCGGTCTGGCCGCAGCCGTCTCCCTATGTCACCGATCTCGACAAGGCCAAAGCCCTGATGAAAGAGGCAGGCTTCGAGTCCGGGCTGGAAACGACGCTGTCACTGGACACAGGCACAGCCACGGTCGGCGAGCCGACCGCGATCCTGATCCAGGAAAGCCTCGCCAAGATCGGGATCAAGGCGTCGATCGAAAAGATCCCCGGCGCGAACTGGCGCACGACGCTGAACAAGAAAGAGCTGCCGCTCGCCCTCAACCGCTTCAGCGGATGGCTCGACTATCCCGAGTATTACTTCTACTGGAATTTCCACGGCAACAATTCGATCTTCAACATCTCCTCCTACCAGAACAAGGAGATGGACGCTCTGATCGACAAGGCCCGGTTCACGACGGATGCGGGCGAGTACGAGAAGTCCGTGAAGGATTTCGTCGCGCTCTGCATGCGGGACGTTCCCGTCGTTCCGCTCAACCAGCCGATCCACGACGTCGCCATGCAGAAGGCCGTCAGCGGCTACGAGTTCTGGTTTCACCGCGAGCCGGACTATCGTCAATTCGCGAAGGGCTGATTCTTGTCGACGACGTGCACGACGCTGGACGTGGCTCGCGCCTGCTCGATCGGAGAGCCCCGTTGCAGCCGCGCCTCGCTCGCGCGCAGCATCGCCGCGTCGAGCTTGCCTTGCCGCGATCCTTCCAGTGCGCATTGGAAGATCCGGTAGAACTGCGCGCCGTCATAGGCCACCAGCAGCCGGTCGACCCCGGCGTTAAGTGCCTCGACCACAGCCTTGCAGACGTCGTTCTGGTAGATCGCACCCATCACGAGGTCATCGGTCATGACGACACCCTGGTAACCCCATTTGTCGCGGATGATCCCTCCGATCACGCGCTTCGAATGCGACGCGGCGCGATCGGGATCAACGGCCGTGAGCGTGACATGGCCGACCATCAACGCGCTGCGGGAATGCGACAGCACCTCGCGGAACGGGAGCCAGTCGGTCGCTTCCAGCTCCCTGACCGAGGTATCGAGATTGGCGCTGAAGTGATGAGTATCGGTGCGTACGCGGCCAATACCCGGGAAATGCTTCAGCGTCGCGCCGACGCCGGTCTCTTCCAACCCGCGGACGTAAGCGCTCGCGATCGCGCTGACGACGGCCGGGTCTGTCGCAATCGCCCGGTAGCCGATCAGCGTATGGAAATCGAGGCGGTTGCGCCGGGCCGGCGGCTTGAGGTCGAGCACCGGTGCGAGATTGAGGTTGACGCCGAGTCCGGCGAGTTCGCGGCCGTGGATGCGACCGAACTCTTCCGCTCTGGCCTGCTGCACGTCGGGAGCGAGCCCGGTGAGCGTCGCCAGCGCCGGCAGCTTCGTCAGCGGCGGCGCCAGATGCCCGACGATGCCGCCTTCCTGATCGGCAGCGACGACCAGCGGCGGCAGGCCCGCTGCGCTCCGCTTGTCCTGGAGCGCCGTGATCTCGGCGCGGAGCGCCTCGACGGTCCGGCCCCGAATGTTGTGCCGGGTGACGTAGATGCCGCCGATCAGCCCCCGTTCGGCCAGGCGCGCGACCTCGGCAAACGACGAATAGCCGACCATGAAGTGCGGCCCGAGTTGACGCGCCTCGACCGCACTCGCGCTGAGAACATCGTGCTTGCGCCGTTCAAACTCGAGATGCGCCGCGGACATCAGGACGAGCGGCAGGCACCAGAGCATGACGAGCAGCTTGCCCGCGATGGTGCGCCAGCGCCCACTGCGCAGCAGAACGATGATGATCGCGATGCTTGCGACGACAAGCGCAATGTTTCCGGCGCCGCGCAGCACGAGCAGATAGGGATCGTTCTTGTTCGCGGCCGCGAACGCGACGAGGGGCGCGGCGAGCCAGAGCAGGATGAGGCCGATACGACGGAGCAATTGCATGATGCGTCAGGTCCGGAGAATGGCGGATGCTTCGCACCTATCAAGCCGATCCGCGCCGCGCGAGAGGCAAAGACGCCCCTGCACGAAAACTGCAAAAGATTCCTGAATCCGTGCAGAGCGTGATCCTGCCTTCTGCACAAACGACGTTCAGACTTCGTGATGCCATCCATCAGGAGAGGTCTTCTGGACATGACGAGCCTGGCTACGACGTCGACGACGGACATCCAACCGATCAGGCCTTCCGCGCTGTCGGGCAGGATCGCGATGGCACTGCTGCTTGCCGCGCTTGCAGACTGGCTGTTCTACGGCCAGCGGATCGGACTGTCGCTGGCGATCTTCGCGGGCGCGATCGCCTGCGCTTCGCTGCTCGCCAACCGTGCCACGCTGGATTTTCGACGCGCTGCGATCGGCGGCGTGGCCGTTGCGCTCGGTCTCGTGCCGGCTTTGGAGGAGCTCAACGCGCTCTCGTTCCTGATCCTCGTCGCAGCGCTGATCATCGCCCTGCTACTGGCAACCAGTCCTGAAACGACGGGACTCGCGGACCGCGCCCGGGCGCTGCGAAATTTTGTCCTGATCGGCCCCTTCCGGTTCTTCCCCGACGCGCTTCAGGTCTTCAACATGTCGGCGTTCACCCGCGGCATTGCACTCTGGCTCTTGCCGGCGGTGCTCGGCACTGTGTTCGTCGCGCTGTTCGCCGCGGCCAATCCGGTGATCGAGGAATGGGTGTCCCTGCTCAATCCGAAGGTGATCTTCGAATATGTCAGCGTCTGGCGCGTGCTGTTCTGGACCGTGATGCTGACGCTCGTGTGGCCGTTCATCCATGTGCGCTGGCGGCGCAAGAAGAGTCCCACCGCGCTCCCCGTCGAGGCCCTGGAGTCGGAGCCGCTCGCGCCCTTCGTCTCCGCCGAGTTCCTGGGACCCTCCACCATTCTGCGCTCGCTGATCCTGTTCAACCTGCTGTTCGCGGCGCAGTCCATCCTCGACGGCATCTATCTCTGGGGCCATGTGGCGCTGCCTGCCAAAGTCACCTATGCGTCCTACGCCCATCGCGGCGCCTATCCGCTGATTGCGACCGCGCTGCTCGCCGCGGCCTTCGTGCTGGTCGCGATGCGTCCGGGCGGCCCGGCGGAGAAATCGACGGTGATCCGGCCGCTGGTCTATCTCTGGGTCGGGCAGAACGTCCTCCTCGTCGCCTCCTCCATCCTCCGCCTCGATCTCTACGTCGACATCTATATGCTGACCTATTGGCGCATCGCGGCCTTCATCTGGATGGGGCTGGTGGCTCTCGGGCTGATCCTGATCGTGGCCCGCATCGTGCTCAGCCGCTCCAACCGGTGGCTCGTGGGCGCCAACCTGATCGCGCTCACGATCGTGCTGTATGGCTGCTCGCTCATGAACTTCGATGCCTTCATTGCCGACTACAATCTGACGCACAGCAGTGAAATGTCGGGCAAGGGCGTGACGATCGATGCCGACTATCTCATCACACTCGGACCGCAGGCGCTGCCTGCGCTCGACCGCGTGATCGCCCATCGCCAGGGCGACGAGTGCCTTGCGCGGCGCCGCGATCGGCTTGTAGAAGCTCAGCGGCTGGCCATGACCTGGCGTGCCTGGGGCTTTCGGAGCTGGCGGCTGCAACACAGGCTCGATGCGCAGGCCAAGAACCCGCCCGACAGTCAGCCGGCCGGGTAAGCGGAGATATCCTTGGCGCATCGCATTCTCATCGTCGACGACGAAGGCCACATCCGCGAGGTCATCCGCGTCGCCCTGAAGAAGGCCGGCATGGACGTAATCGAGGCGCGCGACGGCAAGGAGGCGCTCGTCCGCTTTGCCGCGGACAGGCCCGATCTGATCGTGCTCGACATCGGCATGCCCGAGTTCGACGGCCTCGACGTCTGCCGCGAAGTGCGCAGAAATTCCGACGTGCCGATCCTGTTCCTGTCGGCGCGCGACGAGGAGATCGACCGCATCCTCGGCCTCGAGATCGGCGGCGACGACTATGTGACGAAGCCGTTCAGCCCGCGCGAGCTGGTGGCGCGGGTCAACGTCATCCTGCGCCGCCTCAGCCCGCGCAACGGCGATGCCACGGCGGGGCCGGCGGCGCTGTCGCAAGGTGGCCTCCTCATCGACCCCGACCAGCACGTCGCGACCTTTGCCGGCACGCCGCTGAAGCTGACCGCGATTGAGTTCGGCATCTTGCGCGCGTTCCTGACCCGGCCGACCTCGGTGTTCAACCGCGAGCAGCTGATGCGGGCGGCCTATCAGCTCAACATCCAGGTCTCCGATCGCACCATCGACAGCCACATCCGCAACATCCGCGCCAAGCTTGCGGCGTTGAATTGCGAGAACGTGATCGAGACCATTCACGGCGTCGGCTTCAAGCTCGGCCGCTGCGAGAAAGAGGCATGAGCGCGGCGCCCGACAAATGGCGGCCGTCGCTGACGCTCGTGATCTTTGCGGTGTTGACCACCGTCGGCGTGCTGCCGCTGGTCGGGCTGTTCTTCTTCCGCCTCTACGACAACCAGTTGATCCGCCAGACCCAGGCCGAGCTGATCGCGCAGAGCCGCGTGCTCGCGACGATCTATGCGCAGGAGGTCACGGCAAGGCTCGACAGCGGCCTGACGCTCGGTGCCGAGGTGCCGCCGAACGTGTTGCCTGACCCCGGCGACCAGGTCACGCCGATCCGGCCCGAGCTCGATCTCACCGCCAACGATCTGTTGCGGCGCCGGCCGGATGCACAAGCTGCGCCCAAGCCGGCGCAGCCGGCCTATGTCGAGATCGGCGCAAGGCTGACGCCGATCATCCGCGAGACCCAGAAGGTGACGCTGGCCGGCTTTCGCATCCTTGATCCGCAGGGCGTGGTGATCGCCGGGCGCCAGGAGCTCGGGCAGTCGCTCGCCCATATCGAGGAGGTTGCGGACGCACTCCGCGGGCAATACCGCGCCACCTTGCGCAACCGCGTGCCGGACAAGCCGCCGCCGCCGATCTATTCCTTCAGCCGCGGCCTCGGCGTGCACGTGTTCTCGGCGATGCCCGTGATCGTCAACAATCGCGTGGCGGGGGTGATCTACACCACGCGGACGCCGAGCAACATCTTCGACCATCTCTACCAGGAGCGGGCCAAGTTCGTGCTGGCGGGCCTCGCGGTCATCCTCGGCACCATCGCGATCGGGCTGGTGTTCTCGCGCACCATCACGCTGCCGATGCGCGAGCTGATCGACCGCGCCGCCCGTATCGGCCGTGGCGACCGAGAGGCCTTCCGGCCGCTCCGGCATTACGGCACGCGTGAGTTCGCCCAACTCTCACACAGCTTCCTCGGCATGGCCGAGCAGCTGGCACGGCGCTCCGACTACATCGCGACGTTCTCGGCCCACCTCACCCACGAACTGAAATCGCCGCTCACCTCGATCAGGGGCGCGGCCGAGCTGCTGCAGGATTCGTTTCAAGGCAAGCCGGACGGCCTGACACCGGCCGAGCAGAAGAGCTTCATCGCCAACATCCTGTCGGACACGCAACGGCTGGAAGCGATGGCGCAGCGGCTGCGCGAGCTGGCACGTGCCGAGAGCCTGCCGCAGAACGAGCGCACGGAGCTCGCACCCGTCATCGCCGACCTCAGGAGCCGGTTTCCGGACAGCTCCATCGTGGCCGGCGGCGACCTCGACCGTGCCATCGGCATGTCCGGCGAGAAGGCCCTGATCGTGCTGTCGCATCTCGCCGACAACGCGGTGCGGCACAAGGCGCGGTCGATCCGGCTGGAGGCGGCCTTTGAGCGGACAACCCTGCTGCTGACGGTGAGCAACGATGGCGAGCCGATCTCGGCACCGAACCGTGACAGGATTTTCGATGCCTTCTTCACCACCCGCCGCGACCAGGGCGGCACCGGGATGGGGCTCGCGATCGCGCGCGCGGTGATGGCGAGCCATGGCGGCTCGATCAGGCTCAAGCCCACCGACGAGGGCGCAGCCTTCGAACTGCAGTTTCCGGCGGCCTAGATCGCGAACACCCAGGCGGCGACGATGGTGCCGATGGTGACCAGACCGGCAATGGTCCAGCCGGCGGCGTATTCCAGTTCAGGATGTCCGGTCGCCCGCATGATCTCGGCGGGATCGGCGGTATGCTTGTGTGCCATGACTGCCTCGCACGTGTTTCCCCGTGTCATGGATAAGTCGCTTCAGCCGGCGAAAGGTTCCATCACGGGCATGCGAGGCCACAAAAATGCGAAAACAACCCCATGCACAGTAGAACGCCTCGTCCGGCCTGAAGCGAGGTCACGACGTGCAAATGTCTGACTTGCCGATGCAAAACGGCCCGCACCGCGCAATGACCGCGCGGCTAGGACCTTGCCTTCCGAATCCGGTTGCATGCTAGACTGACGCACACAAACCAGGGCGGGAGGGATGCATGGCCGACGACAAGGCAAAGCGGGGCGGAGCAGATCGGGCGCTGATTGCGCTGACCGAAAAATACGAAGTCGCCTACTGGTCGAAGAAGTTCAAGGTGACCCCGGCCAAGCTGAAATACGCCGTCAAGAAGGTCGGCCGCTCCGCCAGGAAGGTCGAGGACTACATCAAGCTCCAGAAGCACCGCGCGTCCGACAAGAGCCGGATCGCGCTGAGCGAGGCCTACGAGGTCCGCTACTGGTCGAAGAAATTCAAGATCACCCCGGCCAAGCTGAAGGCCGCCGTCGCCGCGGCCGGCCATTCCTCGAAAAAGTCGAAGCCTATCTCGCGGCGCAGAAGGCCGCGAAGAAGAAGGCCAAAAAGACCACCCGGAAGGTCGCCAAGCAAAAGACCAAGGCCTGAGTTCGCAGCTCCGCGGAGGCAAAATGAAATCCGTCCGACCGATCCTCGCCTGCGCCCTCATTGTCGGGGTAGCCTCCAGCGTCGCCGCCGCCTCCGGGCCCGCACCCGGAAAGGTCTCGGGCTCGACGGCGCTGGCGCTGGCAGGCGTGATCGCGCCGCTGTCGCCGAACCTGACCGGCGCCGAGAAGAAAGCGGTGGCGATGCTGTTCGCCGCCAATGCCGACATTCCCTACAAGAAACCGATCGTGTTGACCGCCGACAGGATCGTCTGCCGCAGCGGCAATGTCGACATCACGTTGCGCAGCTGCGAAGTGACCTTTGGAAAGAAGACCAGAACCGTGAACGGCTCGACGGCCAACGAGATCTTTGCGACCGAAGCACTGGCCGGCGTTCCGCCTGACGGCGCGGCGGGATCGAATTTCGAGAGCCTGAGCAAGCTGAGCTGCACGATCGACCCCAACGCCATCAGGCGGAAGGACGGCAGCGGGGCGGACTGCATGTTCCAGCCGGGGAATTGAACCGCGCCAGAGCAATGTCGAGCATGCCGCGAAATCGCCTCAACCCAAGCCAAGTAATGAGGCGAATTGAAAAGACAGGCCCAGGGCGCGAGCCAATATCAGGGCACGCAAGGCCAGCTCCATCATGAAGAATTGTCTCGCATTTTTCCTTGTTCTCACCATTACGGCGGCCTCCGCGCACGGTCCGTTGCCGACGCGGCTGGCTGCGCCCTCAGGTCTCGTCCTGGCAGGCCTCACCGATTCCGATACGACCGCCGGCGGCATGGCGCGGCTGTGCGAGCAGGTCACCTTCTCGCGCGGCCTGCGCTATGGCGAGAGCGAAGCCAACGTGCTCGACGTCGCCGCCAGCGCGACCAAGGCGGATACCCCGCGCCCGGTGCTGCTGTTCGTGGCCGGCGACACCTTCACCGGCGACCTCGGCGCGCCGGACCTGTCACGCGAGATGCAGGATCAGGCCATGTGCTTTGCCGCTCGCAACGACATGATCGGGGTGCGCGTCAACTACCGGCTTGCGCCCTCGGCGACTTGGCCCACCGGGGCGACCGACGTGGCGGCGGCGCTGTCCTGGGTGCACGGCAATATCGACCTGTTCAACGGCGATGCCCGCGAGATCGTTGCGATCGGCTACGGCGCTGGCGCCTTCCATGTCGCCACCCTGCTCGCGCATCCCGAGTTCCAGACCGACCGTGCCGACGTCGCAGGCGTGGTGCTGGTGTCCGGCTTTTATCGCGCCGGCAAGGATGCCAGCGACAGCGTGAAAGCCTATCTCGGCGCCGATGCGGGCCAGTATGACAAGCGCTCGGTGTTTCCCGGTATCCTCAATGTCGACGTGCCGATCGTGCTGGCGTGGGCCGCCGACGATTCAGCCGGCGTCGTGGCCCAGGGCGAGACCTTGAAGAAGACGCTCTGCGGCGCCGGCCACTGCCCGCGTGCCTCCCTGCTGCGCAGCCGCGACGGCATCGCCGCCGCGTTCGGGCTCGACGGCTCCGGCGACAGTCTTGCAGAGCCGACCATGCTGCTGGTGAAGCAACTGGAGGCGCGGGGATTGCCGTAGCGGTTTGTTGGCGGCGGTGCGGCGACTAACTTCCACCGCTTGCTGGGCCACCCCTCTCCCCCGCCCTCCCCCACAAGGGAGAGGGGTACCACACGGGACTCTCTCAATCAAAAAGCGGCTGCGAAAGTACTTCCCTCACGCCGGCTTCAGCGAAGCCAGTGCGTTTTCCAGCAGCGAGCGCACCCGCGCGGCGTCGCCTGACTTCACCACGGCGGGATCGAGATACAGCTCGAGCCCCGGCGCGCGTTCGGTGATGACGCCGCTTCGTTCCGTCGCGTCATCGTTCAGCGCATCGACCGAATAAGGAATCACCTCGCGGCTGATGCCTTTCATCGTGATGGCGGGCAGCGCGTGCGCGCGGACGATGTCGCTGACCAGCGCAAAGGTCTCGTAGCTCATCACGATGCCGCCGGGCTCGGCGATCGATTGCAGGCGCGCGGCGAGGTTGGCTTCCGCGCCGATGATCGTATAATCCATGCGGTCGCTGCTGCCGAAATTGCCGACATTGCAATAGCCGGAATTGATGCCGATGCGGGCCTTGAACGGCAGCTCGATGCCGGAGGCGCGCCACTTCGCATTGAGCTCGGTGAGGCGCTGCTGCATGCGCCAGGCCATCTGGAGACAGGCTTCCGCGTCGGCGCGGTCGCCCTTGGTCTCGGGATCGCCGAAGAAGATCAGCATGGCGTCGCCGATGAACTTGTCGATGGTGCCGCCATATTCGTGGGCGATCGCCGACATCTCCGTGAAATACTCGTTGAGCAACTGGGTCAGCAATTCGGGCTGAAGCCGCTCCGCCGTCGCGGTGAAGTTCTGGATGTCGGAGAAGAAGATGGTGAGCTTCTTGCGCTCGGTGTGGATGGTGACGTCCTTCTGGCCGCTGAAGATGCTCTTGTAGACCTGCGGCGGGATGTAGCGCGAGATCTTCATCGAGAGCGAGGCCAGGAAGTCGTTGGCGGATTCCAGCTCCCTGTTCATGCCCTTGATGCGGCTGGCCTGGCGGCGCTGCAGCGAGAGGAATGACAGGCCGCTGCCGGCAGCGATCAGGAAATAGGCCAGCAGGAACTTGAAGGAGAAGATGTTGGCGGCGATCGGCTGCGCAATGATCACCTCCTGGATGCCTCTGACGTCGCCGACCTTCCAGTCCCTCTTCGGGCTTTCGGGGTGGCTGTTGTGGCAACTGACGCAGGCCGGGCCCATCGTGACGGGCGCGACCAGCCGGACCTTGTCGTTGAACAGGGAGGTCTCGGTGTCGACTATTTTCTGATCCGGATCCTTGCGCAGCGCTTCGAGCGCGTCCTTCTCGAACTTGTCGAGCTGGTGCGGAGCGCGGTTCTGGAACGGGAAGTCCGAGACGAAGCGGTACGTGATGTTTTCCTGCTGCGCGCCGATCACCCGCCCGAGCTCGAGCGACAGCGTCGCCGGGATCGGGATCGCGCCGGGGATGGATTCGTAATTGTGGACGACCTTTGTGGTGCCGCCAGGGTTGGCGAGCACGCGGCCGACCACGTTGGACGCGTAATAGCTGCGCACGCTGGTGATGACGGAATTGAGATCGACCGCCTGCCGGCGCAGCGCCGTCTTGCTGAGCTCGGTCAGGTCCAGCCACACCGCGAGCGGCAGAGCGAGCAGGAGGAAAACGATCACGGCTCCCGTGAGGAGGCCGCTCTTGCGCTGCTCTTCGGCGATCTCTTGTTTCACTCTGTGGCTCCGTCGTGTGCGTTTTTGTCGCAAAGTCCAGGGATTTGCGGCACAGCATGCGGCGGCACAGAGCCAAGAAACGCGCGCCCGTGCAACCCCCTTTTATGGTGGTCGCGGGAATGCATCTTTTCGTTTCATGACGAATGTTTAAGATCGGCATTGACCTGCATTCACGCCGCCGGGAGACCCTCCAAATGACCGAGACCATCCGCATCAGACGCTTCGTCGCGCGCCCCGTGATCGTGCCGATGAATCTGCCGCTCCAGACCTCGACCGGCGCGGTGGCCAGGGCGCCGCTGGTGCTGATCGACTGCGAGACCGATCAGGGCGCCGTGGGGCATGCCTATCTGTTCTCGATCACGCCCTCGGCCTTGAAGCCGCTGACGGCAATGGTCACGGAAATGTCGGAGCTGCTGGCCGGCGACGAACTGCTGCCGTTCGAGATCGAGCGCAAGCTGACCCAGCGCTTCACCCTGCTCGGGCTCGCCGGACTGCAGCGGCTGGCGCAGTCCGGCATCGACATGGCGGCATGGGATGCGCTGGCGCGCAGCAAGGGCCTGCCGCTCGCCCGCCTGCTCGGCGGCGCGCCAAAGCCGGTCAAGGCCTACAACTCGAAAGGGCTCGGCATCATGCCGGCGGGCGCCGCGGTGGAGGAGGCCCACAAGCTGCTGGCCGAAGGATTTCAGGCGGCAAAAATCCGGGTCGGCCGGCCCGATGCGCGCGAGGACCTCGCCGTCGTGCGCGCGGTGCGCAAGGCCGTCGGTGATCGTGTGACGCTGATGTGCGACTACAATCAGGCGCTGACGGTGACCGAGGCGATCCGACGCGGCGAGATGCTCGACGACGAGGGCCTGACCTGGATCGAGGAACCGATCCGCCACGACGACTACGACGGCTGCGCCCGCATCGCGGATGCGCTGCGCACGCCGGTCCAGATCGGCGAGAATTTCGACAGCGCCTTTTCGATGCAGGCAGCGCTGTCCGCGGAGGCCTGCGACTACGTGATGCCCGACGTGCAGCGCATCGGCGGCGTCACCGGCTGGCTCCGCGCCGCATCGCTCGCCCATGCCTCCGGCATCGAGATGTCGACGCATCTATTCTCGGAGGTCAGCGCGCACCTGCTCTGCGTGACGCCGACCGCGCACTGGCTGGAATATGTCGACTGGGCCGACGCGGTGCTGTCGACGCGATTGACGATCAAGGACGGCTTTGCACTGCCGAGCGAAGAGCCCGGCAACGGGATCGCTTGGGACGAGGCGGCGGTGACGAAGTATCTCGTGACGTAGAAGAGCCGGTTACGGCCGCACCGCGGCCATCATGTTCAGCTCGACCGGAGCCCCACGGGGCAGTTCGGCAACACCGACGGAGGTGCGCGCGTGACGGCCGCGATCGCCGAGGCGCTCGATCAGCCGGTCGGAGGCACCATTCATGACTTGCGACTGCTGGGTAAATCCAGGTGCTGAGGCGACATAGCCGACGACCTGCAGCACGTGGGTGATCCTGTCCTCTCCACCCGTCGCGTGGTTGATAGCGGCAATGCAGAGATCGGCGCAGAGGGCCGCCGCTTCCTGCGCGGCCGCGATGTCGACAGTCGCGCCGACCTTGCCCGCGTACAGCAGATCTTCGCCGCGACGTGGCAGCTGACCGCTGACATACGCAATTCCGCCGTGGATGATCACCGGCAGATAATTGCCGCCGGGCTTGTTCACGCTGCTCATCTGGATAACCTGCCTTCCATTCACGTCCGGCGACCTTGGCAGGCGGCTCGTCATCGATCAAGCTGGCGGGCACGATATCGCCTCCGCAGATTGCGCCGGCGCAGCGCGCGCGATAACGATGCCCCCATGACCACATGGCGCCCCCACCCGCACATCCGCGTGGTCGCGATCGGCCTGCACTGGCGCGAGGGGCGGCTGCTCGCGGCGGAAGTGCGCGACGATGCGGGTCGCTTCAAGGGCGTGCGTCCGCTCGGCGGCGAGATCGAGTTCGGCGAGAGCTGGCGGGCGGGGCTCATACGCGAATTCAACGAAGAGCTCGGCATCGACGTCGCCATCATCGGCGAGCCGATCATGATGGAGAACATCTTTGTGCATGAGGGATCGACGGGACACGAGGTGATGTTTATCGCCGGGGTCGCGCTCCCGGACGGCGCGTTCAGCGGCCAGAAGCGCATCGATTTCCGCGAGGACAACGGCGAGCAGATCGTCGCGCGCTGGTTCGACCTTGCCGATCTCGACGTCGAGGGCGGGCCGAGCCTCTATCCGGCCGGATTGAAGGATGTGCTGCTTGGGCCGAAGAACAGGTCCAGCTGAGGCGAGACCGCTACCACACCTCCGCGCCGGGGATTTTCCTGCGCACCGCCATGCGCTGGACCCAGATGCAACGCCGGACGGACCTGTTGGAGCGGCCGACGGCGGAGATCCCCTCGCCGGCCTGAAGCAGTGGCGCGATGGTCGCGCGCAACTCGCGGCAGCGCTGCAGCTCGGCCTGCAAGTCGAGGACGGCGGCGTCGGCATGTGAGGCAATCAGCAGCAACGTCGCTGCGGCAACGAGGCCAGACGTCGGGATGGCGCTCATGGGCGGGCTCGCGTGTCGGACGGATGAGCCTAGCCCGGATGGAGCGAAGTGCAATCCGGGGAATCATGGCTTGCCGAGTTGAAGCTCGCGGCGGCAGCCCGCCTGCGCCCTTTGGGGGGACCGGCATGTTCGAGCGAGAGGAGAATGACGCGCCAGTCCGTCTACGCTCTCCAGGCTACGCCGGACACGTTTCGCCCGATGAGATTTTGGCTGTGCCACGCGAAGCCGAAGGCGAAGCGTGGTGGGCGCGACAGGGATCGAACCTGTGACCCCTACCATGTCAAGGTAGTGCTCTCCCGCTGAGCTACGCGCCCTAAAAGTCCACTTGCGTTCGGGTCGGGTCCCTATAACGGCTCAGGGGAGCCGGTGCAAGGACCGAAGGGGGCCGATTCAGGCCGCCAGCATCTTGTTCACTTCGCTGACCAATTCGCGCAGATGCACGGGCTTGGACAGCACCTTGGCGTTCTTGGGGGCGTCCGAATCCGAGTTCAGGGCGACCGCGGCGAAGCCGGTGATGAACATGATCTTGATGTCCGGATCGAGTTCCGAAGCCCGGCGAGCGAGCTCGATGCCATCCATCTCGGGCATCACGATGTCGGTGAGCAGCATCTCGAACGGCTCTTCGCGGAGCCGTTGATAGGCGGCCATGCCGTTGTCATGGGACGAAACCTGAAAACCGGCGTTTTCTAGCGCCTTGACCAGGAAACGTCGCATGTCGTTGTCGTCTTCGGCGAGCAGGATCTTTGGCATGGCTGGAACGTCGAATCCCCAAGACAATTACAAGGGCCAATGACATGGCATCAGCAGTTCACTAAGCCCGACAGAGGGTAAATTTCGGGTGAAAATCTTTACCCTGGCCCGACCGATGCGGTCCCTTGTGAACCCGAACGCGGCACGAATCAATCGCGGTGCCCGCTGCCGTCCCCGCCTCGCTGCCCGCACGGTTAAGACATGTTCCAGTTCCGATCACATCTTTTCGCTTGGCAGAATGGTTGCGATTCCGGACAATGAGGACACATAAGAGCCGCTTGACCGGCCGAGATCATTCGATCCGGGCCTCTTTGCGGATCCTTCGGCGCAAGGGACCAAGCCTGGAATAAGGGACGAAGCCTGAGAAGATGACCCGGTTTGACGGCGACACGTCGCCAGCCTTCGAGATCGTGGAGCCCGCGCAATGGCGCGCGCCGGTCATCTTCAACTCGCCCCATTCGGGCTCGACCTATCCGGACGAATTCCTGAGCGCATCGCGGATCGACCTGGTGACGCTGCGGCGCTCGGAAGATTCCTTCATGGACGAGCTGATCGGCCATCTCAGCGATCGCGGCTTTCCGACCGTGCGGGTCAATTTTCCGCGCTCCTATGTCGACGTCAATCGCGAGCCCTACGAGCTCGATCCCCGCATGTTCACCGGCCGCCTGCCGAGCTTTGCCAATACACGCTCGATGCGGGTCGCGGGCGGGCTCGGCACCATTCCGCGCGTGGTCGGCGACGGCCAGGAGATCTACCGCGACCGCATCGTGGTCGACGAGGCGCTGGCGCGGATCGAGACGCTCTACAAGCCCTACCATCGCGCGCTGCGCCGGCTGATCAACAAGGTGCACCAGATGTTCGGCACCGTGGTGCTGGTCGACTGCCATTCGATGCCGTCGGTCGGCGTCAGCAGAGACGAGCCGCGCCGGCCGGACATCGTGATCGGCGATCGCTACGGCACGAGCTGCACGCCGCTGCTCGCCGACAGGGTCGAGGAGACCATGGGCGGGCTCGGCTATTCGATCGGCCGCAACAAGCCCTATGCCGGCGGCTTCATCACCGAGCATTACGGCAACCCGGCAAGCGGACTGCACGCCGTGCAGCTCGAGCTCAACCGCGGGATCTACATGGACGAGCGGCGGCGCGAGCGCGGTCCGCGCTTTGCGCAGGTGGCATCCGACTTCGGCGTGCTCGCCGACGTGCTGGCGACGACGATCCCGTTCGGCGACCTCGGCCCGTTCCAGGCCGCGGCGGAATAGGCGCAAGCCGTCACCGCGGGACCACGTCGCAGATCAACCCAACACAGCTGCAAGCATATCGGACGCCAAATCTTCGCTTCGCGTTTTCGCGCAGCTGAAGTGAAGATGAAAGCTCAAAGAAAAAAGGGCCGCTTCAGATGATGAAGCGGCCCAAGTCTAGGGAGGAAACGCCCAAGGAGGGCAGCGGTAACGCAGAGCGCTACCGCACCGCAACAATATGCGGCCGCGACGCACAAAGTGCAAGAGCTTTTGAGCCGTTTCCCATGCAAAACGGACATGGCTCAATTGCTTACAGAGTAACCCAGATTCAGTTTCTTTGATAAGGAAATTCAATGGCTTGATAGTCATTTGCATACGAACGAGGCATGTTCGGAACTAAGTTTTCAACTCAATGATCGATTTTTGGTCGCCCTATGACAGTCGCAAGGCAGCTGGTCTCGGCATCCAAAATACCAGGGAGCAAATCAAGACAGCGCTGCACGCGAGAGACGATTTAAGCTAGGCAGGAGCGAGCTTCACCCGACTTTCGTTTTGAGGATACGCCGTGACGGTGATCGACTTCTCCGCCTTCATCGGACGGCTCGCGACCGCGTCCGGCGAAACCATCCTGCCGTTCTTCCGCACCTCGCTGTCGATCGACGACAAGAGCAAGACCCGGGAATTCGACCCCGTCACGGAGGCCGACCGCGCCGCCGAGGCGGTGATGCGGCGGCTGATCAAGGCCAGCTTTCCCCAGCACGGCATCGTCGGCGAGGAATTCGGCAATGAGCGCGAGGATTCCGACTATGTCTGGGTGCTCGATCCCATCGACGGCACGAAATCCTTCATCGGCGGGTTTCCGATCTGGGGCACGCTGATCGCATTGCTGCACAAGGGCACGCCGGTCTACGGCATGATGCACCAGCCCTTCATCGGCGAACGCTTCTCCGGCGACAATGGTTCGGCCACCTATCATGGCCCCTCCGGCGAGCGCCGGCTCCAGGTCCGCCGCTGCGCCTCGCTGTCGGAAGCGACGACCTACACCACCAGCCCGTTGCTGATGAACGAGCGCGACCGCGCCATTTTCGGCCGGATCGAGAAGGGCGTGCGGCTGTCGCGCTATGGCGGCGACTGCTACTCCTATTGCATGCTCGCGGCCGGCCATGTCGACCTCGTGATCGAGACCGAACTGAAGCCTTACGACATCGCGGCCCTGATCCCGATCGTGACCGGCGCCGGCGGCGTCGTCACCACCTGGGAAGGCAAGCCGGCGCAAGGCGGCGGCCGCATCATCGCCGCCGGTGACGTCCGGGTTCACGAGGAAGCACTGAAACTGCTCAACCAATAGGCCGCCAAGAAGCCTAAAGGAGCCCGCATGAAAATCCGTCGCACGCTGCTCCTCACAATCCTGCTGCTGCTGCCGACGCTGGCGTCCGCGCAGAATTTCCCGGTCAAGCCGATCAAGCTGATCGTGCCGTTCCCGGCCGGCGGCCCCAACGACATCATCGCCCGCGTGATCGGCCAGCGCATGTCGGAGCTGTCGGGCCAGCCGGTGCTGATCGACAATCGCGGCGGCCAGGGCGGCGTGCTCGGGACCGACGCGGTCTCGAAGGCTGCGCCCGACGGCTACACCATTGCGATCTCCTCGGCCGGCGCGCTCGCGATCAGCCCGAGCATGGAGAAGGTCGCCTACGACACCCTAAACGACCTCACACCTGTGACGCTGGTTGCGACCGTGCCGGAAATGCTTGTCGTCGCCACCAACGTGCCGGCCAAGGACATCGGCGAATTGATCGCGCTGGCCAAGGCGCAGCCCGGGAAACTCAACTTCGCCTCCTCCGGCCCGGGCAGCCTGCCGCATTTGGCCGGCGAATTGTTCAAGCTCACCGCGAAGATCGACATCGTTCACGTGCCTTACCGTGGCGCGGCACCTGCGGTGAACGATCTCTTGGGCCAGCAGGTGCAGATGACGTTCCTGGATCTCCCCGTACTGCTGCCGCAGGTCAAGGCGGGCGCGCTTCGGCCGATCGCGGTCGGCTCGGCCCAGCGCTCACCGACTGCGCCTGATGTGCCGACGACGGCAGAAGCGGGCTTTCCCGACCTGCGCATCGAGAACTGGTACGGCATGGTCGCGCCAAAGGGCACGCCGAAGGAGATCGTCGCGGCGCTGCATGGTCTGGCGACCAAGGCGATGGCGGATCCCGCGGTGAAGGACAAGCTCGCCGCCCAGGGCGCGACGCTCGTCGGTGACGAGCCAGAGCATTTTCGCAAGTTCATCGCGGACGAGACCGCGAAATGGACCAAGGTGATCAAGGACGCCGGGGTCGAGACGACGAAGTAGCGGACAACTCACAACTCAACAGGTGCGTTCCCTACCCCCTTGCGGGGCCCGCAAGGGGAGGGAGCGCAGTTGAGTTCGCGGCGAAGGCCTGGACTCACATCGCCGTCCTCTCACACCGCCTCTGCCCGCAAATGCTCCACCAGCATCTTGGCCGGCCTTGGCAGCGCTTTAAAACTCCGCGCGCAGATCACGAGGCGACGGTTGGCCCAGGCGTCGCGCAGGCGGACCATGGCGAGCGGCATCAGCTTGGCGCAGCGGCGGGCGGCGGCTTCGGGCACCAGCGCGACGCCGACGTCGGCGGCAACCATCTGGCAGATCGCGTCGAAATCGCGCAACCGCGCGCGGAAATGCGGACGCATGCCGAGACGCGCGGCATGCTTGGAAATGTGGACCTGAAGCGCGGTGGCGCTGGTCAGCCCGACAAAGTCGCAGGCGCCCGCCTCCTTGAAGTCGATCTGGCGGCGGCCGGCGAAAGGGCCGCGGCGCGACGTGACCAGGGTCAGGCGGTCCTCGCTGAAGGCAAAGCGCTCGATGTGGTCGGGCAGCGCGTGCTCGGCGGCGAAGCCGAGATCGGCCGCGCCCGCGGTGATTGCCGCTGCGATGTCGGTGCTCTCGCGCTCCTCGATGTCGATGGCGACGTCGCGATGCTCGCGCAGGAAGCCGGCCAGCGCCTTCGGCAGATGCTCCGACAGGCCCGAGGTATTGGCGAGTAAATGCACGCTGGCGCGCACGCCACTGGCAAAGCCGGCGAGGTCGCCGCGCATGGCGTCGATCTGATGAATCACGAGCCTGGCATGCTCAAGCAGGCTCTCGCCGGCCGCGGTCAATTCGACGCCGCGGCGCCCGCGCTTGAGCAGCGCGACGCCTAGAGCATCCTCGAGCCCCTTGATACGGGCGCTGGCCGAGGCCAAAGCGAGATGCGACCGCTCGGCGCCGCGGGTGATGCTGCGCTGGTCGGCGACCGCGATGAAGAGTTGGAGGTCGACGAGGTCAAAACGCATGGCTGGTCTCCGCAGCTTTCGTCATCAACGAAGGCTGCCTCCGTAACCTGCAGATTGTGCCGGCACGCGGCTTCGGTCAATGTGCCCGGTATGATCGACCCACTTCTCATTGTCATCGCCGCCGTCTTCCTGATCGCCGGATTCGTCAAGGGCGTGGTCGGACTCGGCCTGCCGACGGTGTCCATGGGCCTGCTCGCGGTGAGCATGGCGCCAAGCCGCGCAATCGCCATCGTGATCGTGCCCGCCATCGTCACCAATATCTGGCAGACCTTCGCCGGCCCCTATTTGCGGGATATCCTGCGGCGGCTTTGGCCGCTGATGATCGGCACCGTGATCGGCTGCTGGCTCAATGCCGGCGCACTGACCGGACCGCACGCGCGCTACGGCACGATCGTGCTCGGCGTCCTGCTGGTGATCTACGCGGTGATCGGGCTGAACAAGTTCCAGTTCCACGTCGCGCCAAAGAACGAGAAATGGGTCGGCGGCGTGGTCGGCGTGATCACAGGCATGATCTCGGCATCGACAGGCGTGCAGGTGATCCCCTCGATGCCGTTCATGCAGGCGATCGGGATGGAGAAGGACGAGCTGGTGCAGGCGCTCGGCGTGTTCTTCACGACCGCGACGCTGGCGCTCGCCTTCACCCTGACCGCCGGCGGATTGCTGACGCCGGCCAACGCCGTGCCGGGCGCCGTGGGCATGGCCATGGCCTTTGCCGGCATGTTCATCGGCCAGTCCGTGCGGGCGCGGATGCCGGCGGAAGCCTTCCGCCGCTGGTTCCTGATCGCGATGATTTTGCTGGGCCTCTATCTCGCCGGCAGCGCGATGCTGAAAGAGTTTGCCTGAGACGCTCAGGATCGTAGGGTGGGCAAAGCGAAGCGTGCCCACGCCTTTTATGACTGAGGGAAGTGGTGGGCACGGCGCAAGTGCGCCTTTGCCCACCTGCACCATTCATTCGTTAGAACGAGCTACCGCGTCTCCAGCATGGCGACGCGGATGCCGAGATAGATGAAGAGGCCGCCGAGCGCGCGGTTGACCCAGGCGATTGCGCCCTCAGAACTGCGCAGGCGGTGCGCGGCCTTGGCCGCGAACGCCGCCAGCACCAGGCACCACAGCGTCCCCGTAGAGATGAAGATCAGGCCGAGCGTCAGGAAGGCCAGCGGCTTGTGCGGCGAATCGGCTGCGACGAATTGCGGCAGGAACGCCAGGAAGAACAGCGCGACCTTGGGATTGAGCGCGTTGGTGAAGACGCCCTGCAGGAAGACCCGCCGCAGCGAGCTCCGCACCGGCTCATCGATGCTTGAAGCCAGCACCGGGCGCGACCACAGCATCTGAAGACCTGTGACGACCAGATAGGCCGCGCCAACCAGCTTCAGGATCGAGAACGCAGTCGACGAGGCCATCAGCAGGGCCGACAGGCCGATCGCCGCGCCCGCAACGTGGAAAAAGCAGCCGCAACTGATGCCGAGCGCGGCGGCGGCGCCGCCTCGCCAGCCCATCTGCATGCTGCGTCCGATCACATAGACGGAGTCCGGCCCCGGCGTGATGTTGAGCAGCACGCCCGACAGGATGAAGAGCCAGATTTCGTGAATGCCCAGCATGTGAGGTGCCCCCGCCGCCCCCGCTCCGCTTCTCAAGCGGCTGGCTTAGTCGGTTCACCCGCCGCCGTCCACCGCCGGAATTGCTGAGGATTTACCTCGAATTTGCAATACGGATCGTACTATCACTGGTCCGCATCTGCTCTATAAAGGCAGGGTTCTTGAAATGCGGGATTCGAGGCGGCTGCCACGCCGTGGCCGGTCACAGATCCCTTCCAAGTCCTTGCGAGTCCCTTGGAGCCCCGGAATATGGAAAGACGTCTGGCTGCCATCGTCTGCGCCGATGTCGCCGGCTATTCGCGCATGATGGGAAGCGACGAGGCCGGCACCCATGCCGCCTTCAAGGCCCACCGCAGCGCGATCCATCCCATCATCCTCAATCACGGCGGCCGCGTCATCAAGAACACCGGCGACGGCTTCCTGCTCGAGTTCCCCTCTATCGTCGGCGCCACCGAAGCGTCGATCGCGATGCAGACGCTGATGGCGGAGCGCAACCACCATCTGCCCGCCGACCGCGCCATGCAGTTTCGACTCGGCATCCACATGGGCGACGTCATCGCCGACGAGGACGAGGTGTTCGGTGACGATGTCAACATTGCCGTCCGCCTGGAATCCGTGGCGAGCCCCGGCGGCTTCGCGATCTCGGCCAAGGCCTACAAGGAGGCCAGCCGGCATCTGACCGTGCCGCTGGTCGATGGCGGCAACCATCGCTTCAAGAACATCAAGGACCCGGTCGCGATCTGGACCTGGTCCCCGGAAGGCGCACCGGCGCTGGCCCCCGAGCAGCGGGAAGCATCGGCGCTGTCGCAACAGTACCGCACCGCCATCGTCGGCGTGCTGCCCTTCGCCAATCTCAGCGATGCCCAGGACGAATATTTCTCCGACGGACTGACCGAGGATCTGATCCACGCGCTGTCGCTCCAATCCTTCTATCGCGTGCTGAGCCGCAACTCGACCTTCGCCTTCAAGGGCAACAATGTCAGCACCCGGCTGATCGCGCGGGAGATCGACGCCACGTATCTGATCCAGGGTTCGGTGCGGCGGGCGGGAGCCAAGATCCGCGTCACCGCCGAACTGATTGCGCCCGAGACCGGCGAGCAGCTCTGGACCGGCCGCTACGACCGCGACATCGGCGACCTCTTCGCGATGCAGGACGAGATCACCACCAACTTGTCAGCCGCCATCGCTACCGAGATTGTCCGGGCGGAAGCGTCCGCGCCGGCGCGGATCTCGACCGACGTGACCGCCTGGGACCGCTTCCTCAAGGGGCTGTCGCATTACTACCGGCAGACCAAGGAAGATCTGCACCTCGCCATCGACCTGTTCCGGGAAGCCATCAGGGTCGACCCCAAGCTGTCGATCGCGCACGCTTATCTCGCCACGATCCAGATCCAGAGCATTCAGTTCGGATGGATCAAGGGCACGCGCGAGATGTGGGCGGAAGCGATGAAGCTTGCCGAGACCAGCGTGCGGCTCGACCCGCGCTCCTCATTCGCCTTCTCGATCCTGTCCTGGGCGCACGGGATGGAAGGGCATTACGAGGCTGCGATGGACGCCGCCAAGCGCGCCGTCGCGCTCAACCCCTATGACAACGGCGCACGCGGCGTGCTCGGCATCTGCCATTTCATCGTCGGCGAGCATCGCGAGGCGATCGAGCTGTTCTCGATGGCCTCGCAGCGCGACAACAGCGACCCGCGCTACCAATGGGCCGCGCTGAACGCTTTCAGCCATTATCTGTTGGGGCATTACGACGCGACCCTGTCATGGGCCCGCGAGCAGCTCTACATCAACCCGAACCACATGCAGGCGTTGGCGATCCGCGCCGCGGCGCTGGCGCAATTGGGCCGCACCGGCGAGGCAAACGAAGCCACCGGCGTGCTCATGGGCCACCACCCGAGCCTGAACGTCGATCGCCACTTGCGCAATTTTCACTGGAAGCGGCCCGAGGACCTCGCCCATTACCGCGACGGGCTTCTGAAGGCAGGCGTGCCGCTCGCCAGGCTGACCTTGATCCAGAGCGACGTCAAACGCGCGGCGGAGTCCTGACCGGCGGGCCGGCGGCACGGCAGCGCGTTGGCGCCCACTTGCCTGCTTCGTTGACAGGACAGTGAACTCGGCCACACTTCGCCACACGCTGAAGTAGTATGGCCTGATGCCGGTTTGTTAGGACTTTCCGCGCTTGATCGGCGCGCCTGCATTTGACGATTCGCCGCTTTCAGGATTTTGGGCCATGAACGACCCCGCCTCCAAGCCCCCTTTCGATCCCTCGATCCAGGTCTCGCCGAATAATCCCTGTCCGTTCCTCCGCGGCCTCGTCGGCGAAGGCTTCGTCGACGGCGGCACCGTCCCGCTCGGCAAGCTGTCGGAGACGATTGCGGATGCAAGCGGCGAGACCGGCCTGAAGAAGGCATTCGCCCGCCTTCAGGTCCGCGGCGTGGCGCTCATCGCCAACGGTCTCGGTCATATCCTCAAGAGCATCTTCTCGGGCGCGCAGCTCGATGCCCTGCGCGGCGGCCCGCTGGACAAGCGGGGCGCCGGCTCGCGCATCCTCGGCGTCGACGGCAAGGTCAACGAGGACGAGATCAAGCGGTTCGCCAGCTTCGGCCGGACCTACACCGATCCGAACGGCGGGACGGAGCCCGGCCTCAACGCCTCGGAAATCCAGACCTTCATGCGCGAGAACCTGAAGCGCGCCGGCAGTGCCGCGCGCTGGTACTACCCGCTGCTGATGAAGTTCGAATGGCCGATCCTTCTGAAGATCATCGGCAAGGGCGAGGGCGAGAACCGCTATCTCGGCGTCGCCGACGTGCGCACGCTGTTCAACGCGCGCCAATTCCCCGCCCGCATCAACCATCGGCTGGTGTCGCAACCGGTGCCGTCCACCTGCCAGCGCGTGGCATGGGGGCCGCCAAGCTTCTGGCTCTGCTCGTCGCCATCGGTCTCGGCATCCTGGTCGCGGTCGCCGAATTCCCCAACCAGGTCCGCGCGATGCTGCCGCAGAAGGGCATCCTCGTAAACCTTCTACCGCCGCCCTTGCCGAAGCTCCCGGAAACGACAGCCGCGTTCTGAGCTCGAGCAGAACTGGTCGCTGAAGGACCGGCACTGGTTCCATCATGCCAGCCAGGGCACCGCGACCTTCCCGGTGCCCTATGACTGGTTCATGGCGCTGGAGCAGCCGCGGCTGCATCTGTTCTCGCGACCCGGCATGATGAAGGACAGCACCTATCTCGAGCGCTTCGGCTTCATTCCAAGCCCGCAATCGATCCAGACCGATACCACGACGCTGCGCCGCTATGGCTACGCCAATGTCTATGAGACGACGCAGCCATCGGACTGGTCGACGCGATGGACTCCCGCGGAGAACGTCGACGGCCTGCCGGTCGGCTTCGCTCGGATGACCGGCGTCACCGATCCCGCGACGGGCCGCCGCGAGCAGGACAAGATCGGGCTGACCTGCGCGGCCTGCCATACCGGCCAGATCCATTACAAGGGCATCGACGTCCGCTTCGACGGCGGCGCTGCCATGACCGACCTGAAGAAGCTCGAGCTCTCGACCGGCCTGTCGATCGCCTACACGCTTTACGTGCCATTTCGCTTCCAGCGCTTTGCCGATCGCGTGCTCGGCCCCGAGGCCAGCAAGTCGGACCGCGATGCGCTCAAGCAGCAGCTCAGCGCCATCGGCAATTTCCTGATCGATTGGGCGAAGAACTACGGCAAGACAATCGAAGGCAAGAAGACCTGGGACGGCAAGCAGCAGCAGGACACCGAGGAAGGCTTCGGCCGCCTCGATGCCCTCAATCGCATCGGCAACCAGGTGTTCTCGCAGGACTTCGCGCTCAGCGGGGTCAAGGGCTTCGAGAAGAACCTGCATGCCCAGGACGCGCCGGTGAGTTACCCCGCGATCTGGACCGTGCCGTGGTTCAAATTCGCGCAGTACGACGCCTCGATCGAGCAGCCGCTGATCCGCAACGCCGGCGAAGCGCTCGGCGTCACGGCGCTGCTCAATTTGTCCGACGCCTATCCGGAGGACAGGATCTGGCGCTCCTCGGTTCATGTGCCCACGCTGGGCTGGATCGAGGAGATGCTGAGGGGCCCCGATCCGTTCAAGGCGGCCGCGCCGGAGTTCGGCGGCCTGCTGTCGCCGAAATGGCCGTCGCAGATTCTCGGTGACGCCTGGAGGATCGATCAGAAGAAAGCCGAGAACGGGCGCAAGATCTACGAGGAGATGTGCGCCGGATGTCACCTGCCGGCCGTCAACACGCCGGCCTTCTGGTCCTCGACGCATTGGGAGCCGAGCGGCGACAGCAAGGTGCTGAACGCGGTGACGATCCCCACCGACGAGATCAAGACGGATCCCGAGCAGTCGCTCGTGCTCGGCAACCGGACGGTCGACGTGCCCGGCTTCCTGAAGGTGAACACGGCCGACCTCAAGACCTGGTGGCAATGCGACAGCTCGACGGCGAGCTCGCCGACCGAGATGTCATATGCGCTCGGCCTCATGACGGTGGTCGATCTCGTCGCCCGCAAGTGGATGGACGACGACAAGATCCCGGACGCCGAGCGGGCGAAAATCTGGAATCTCGCGCGCAAGAACTGCCCCAACCCGGCGCCCGGGCCACGCTATCGCGCGCGGCCGCTGAACGGGATCTGGGCCACGGCGCCCTATCTGCACAACGGCTCGGTACCGTCGCTGTACTGGCTGCTGAAGCCCGCGAGCGAGCGCCCGCAGAAATTCTGCATGGGCCGCCGCGACTATGATCCCGTCACCGTCGGCTTTGCCGTCACCGCCGACGAGCGCTGCAAGACCGGCGAGACGCAGTTCTCGACAACGGGATCCGACGGCAAGCCACTCCAGGGCAACAGCGTGCTCGGCCATTCCTTCGAGCGCAAGCCGGGCGAACCGCGGCGTCCCGGCGTGATCGGCCGCGAGTTCAAGAGCGACGACGAGCGCTACGAGCTGATCGAATATCTGAAGACGCTATAGCCAAAGCCCTCATCGTCATGGCCGGGCTTGTCCCGGCCATCCACGACCTTTAGCGCGACACGAAGAACGTGGATGCCCGGGACAAGCCCGGGCGTGACGAGTTTGCGGCTCTGTCCGCAATACAAACGCTCACTTGAACAGCGGCGTGCCCGGCACGAAGGCGTCGAAGGCGGCCCAGAACTGGGAGCGATAGCGGTCCTGCTCCTGAAGTATCTCGTGCTTGGCGCCGGCGATCACGAGATGGGAGCCGGCGCGTAAGTGATAGGCGAACTCTTCGATCGCCGCGGTCGAGACCACGGTGTCGTTGGACGCCGCCAGCATCAGGATCGGCTGACGGATCTCGGAGGGGTAGTGCATGCCCTTGAAGGTGTGCATCGCACGGAAGGCGGTATCGGCCCAGGCGACCGTCGGTGACGCCAGCCCGAGCGTCGGATCCTCCTCCAGGATCGCGGCGTTGCGCGCATAGCGCACGGGATCGCTGGTCAGCGGATTATTGATGAAGGGATTGAGCCCGGTGATCTGGTCGCTGCCGCCGGGGACGTAGCGACCGCCCATCCCCATCAGGCGCATCGTCTTCAACAGAGCCCGCGCCGGCAACGAGGTGGCGCGGCCGGGCAGGTCGATCATCGGTGCCGACAGCACCATGCGGTCGAACCAGCGCTTGCCGGCATGCGCCACCCGCAGCATCACCGTGCCACCCATGGAGTGGGCAAGCGCGAAGAAGGGCGGCGGACAATCCGGCAGCACCACCTGCTGCACGAAGGTCTCGACGTCGATCTCGAAATCGGAGAAGTCGCGCACATAGCCCTTGCGCGGATCGCGCAGGCGGCGCGAGGAATGGCCCTGCCCGCGCCAGTCGATCATCGCCACAGCAAAGCCGCGGTCGCGTAGGTCGCGCACGGTCTCGAAATATTTCTCGATCTGCTCGCTGCGCCCGGTGAAGACGCAGACCGTGCCCTTGCGGCCCGCCGGCGGCGCCCAGCGCGCAAAGCGCAGCTCGACGCCGTCGGGCGTCTTGATGGTGCCGCTGACGACGTTTTCGGGCACGGGATTGGACGGAATCGAGACCAGCGTCATTGGGCGCAAAGTGCTGAAAATCAAGGGGCGGGAGCGCCGAAAAGGCGCAAATTGCCGCCCTCTTGAACGCAGTGTCCCTGAACCCATATCACCATGGTGCAGGCCGCTACCAGTGTTTCGAAACCGGAACATCAGGCTGCACACAGACGAAAGCCCGGCCCGATTGGCGGGCGGGTTAGCCAACAGTCGCTCAATGGAGGACTTGACCATGCGTACCTACGATCTCACCCCCTTCTACCGTTCCACCGTCGGTTTCGACCGTCTCTTCAACCTGCTCGACCAGGCCGGTTCGGATGGCAGCCCCGGTTATCCCCCTACAACATCGAGCGTACCGGCGAGAACACCTACCGCATCACCGTTGCGGTCTCGGGCTTCGCCAAGGATGAGCTCTCCCTCGTCGCGAAGGAAAACACGCTGACGATCAAGGGCGAGAAAGTCGCCAACGAGAACAGCAAGGCCGAAGTGCTCTATCGCGGCATCGCCGCGCGTGCCTTCGAGCGTGCCTTCCAGCTTGCCGACTTCGTGCAGGTAAAGGACGCTTCGGCTCGAGAACGGGCTGCTTCACGTCGACCTCGTCCGCGAGATTCCCGAAGCCAAGAAGCCGCGCCAGATCGCCATCAACGTGGGCGCGCCGAAGGCGCAGGTGATCGAGAACTCGGCCGCGCAAGTCGCCGCGTAAAACACGCGCGCCACTTCCAGGTTGCGAAAACGCCCCGGTGCCCCGGGGCGTTTTTTTGTGTTGCACCGCATCACAGAGCGGTGAGCGCGCGTAACGCCGCAGCCCCGTGCTCCGTCATTTGGACATCGCAACCAAAACAAGACGGAGAATGATCATGACTTTCTGGCGCAGCCTTTTCGTCGCCGCGAGCCTGCTGGCGGCCCCCTCAGCCTCGCTCATGCACAGGCCCCGCAGACCGTAAAGGCCAAGAACGTGGTGCTGGTGCACGGCGCCTGGGCCGACGGCTCGAGCTGGTCCGAGGTGATCCCGATCCTCCAGGCCGCGGGCCTGCACGTGACCGCCGTGCAGAATCCGCTGTCGTCGCTTGCCGATTCCGTCGAGGCGACCAGGCGCGCGCTGGCCGAGCAGGACGGGCCGACCGTGCTGGTCGCGCATTCCTGGGGCGGCACCGTGATCAGCCAGGTCGGCACCGACCCGAAGGTGACCGGCCTCGTCTATGTCGCCGCCCGCGCCCCCGATGCGAACGAGGATTTCGTCGCGCTGTCGAAGCAGTTTCCGACCGGCCCGGTGCGCGCCGGCATCGTCGAGCGCGACGGCTACACCAAGCTCTCGGAAGACGCGTTCCTGAAGTATTTCGCCAATGGCGTGAAGCCGGAGCGGGCCAGGGAGCTCTATGCGGTGCAATGGCCGACGGCCGCCTCGATCTTCGCCGGACGCACCACGGAAGCGGCGTGGCACGCCAAGCCGAGCTGGTATGCGGTCTCGAAGAACGACGACACCATCAATCCCGACTTCGAACGCTTCCTCGCCAAGCGCATGAACGCGACCACGGTCGAGCTCGATGCCGGCCACCTCTCTCTGGTGTCGCATCCGAAGGACGTGGCGAACCTGATCCTGGAAGCGGCGGGCTATCCGCGGAGCTGAAGCGCTGTCGCCTTCGTGAAAAAGCGCCCGAAATTGTCGGGCGCTTTTGTTTGTTCAGCTCTAGTCCAGCCCTTGCGCGGCCGGCATCTCCTGCGTCGGCAAAATCGTGGAAGCGGGCTTGGCCTGACCGACGGTTGCCGCGGCGGCTTGCGATGGGGCTTCCGCGGGCTTTGCCTGCACGGCGGCGGTCTGCGTCGCGGGCTCGGCCGGCTTCGCCGCTGCGACAGGCGCCGCGCCGCGCGACGGAGCGGCCTTGGGCAGCGGCACGGCGCGGCTGGCGACATGCGGGATCGGGGCTGGCGGACGTGGCGGGCCACCGCGGACCATGGTGGGCGGCGGCAGCGCGCTTTGCGGTCCGTAAGGCGCGACCGCGCGCTCCTCATAGGCGGGGGCCATGCCATAGGCGTCGGCGGCCGGCATGAAGCGCAAAATTCTCCCGTCGCGGGCGTCGACCACCAGCCGGCCGTCGTCGCCGCGGCGGTCGATCACCGCGATGGTATAGACGCTGCCGCGCAGGCGCGGGATGCCGAGCGGCGAGAAGCCGTTGTCGCGCAGCACCGCATAGACCTCGGTCGAAGGCAGCAGCGCCGGTGCCGGGCCGCGCTCCTCGTAGCCATAGCCATAGCCATAGCGCGGCGGCGGTGGCGGCGCGGCTTCGCCCGGCGCATAGGGGCCGTCGAAATCGGACACGGCGATTGCGGCCCCGACTGAAATACCGTTCGCCGGGACTTGCGGAGGAATCTGCGCTTGAGCCGCGGTCTCAGCCAGCGCCAGCGCGGCGGCGACTACACATCCTGTGAAAAACTTCATGGTCGGCACGCTCCTGTCAGGCCCCCGAATGCCTCGCGCGCTTTCGCTTCTTGCGGCGTGACGCGCCTTTCGAAGGGGTGATCCGAAGCTTCACCGGGGATTCCGGCGTCGCTTGGGCCGGATCGGGGCGCGTTTGCTTCAAAACGGGGGCCGCGCAACTTTCGGAAAGCGATTGATTGACAGATCGGGAATCGGGACTTCCGCGCGCTTGTGTGATAGACAAAAATTTGGCAAGGTGATGGTTAGGACAGGAAGACTGTCTCAATTTTGCTTGCGGTTCCGGCATAGGGATTGCAACGAAAGTCGGTGCTCTCGAGCACTGGGAAGGCAACAGGCAAAGCCGTTCTCGGGGACGAAGAACGCCTAGCCTGGCTCTAAGAAAATGCGGCTCGCAGCGGACGAGCGGTGACCCAGAAGCGGGTGCCGCGGAACGCCCAAGGTGCGCCGAAGAGAGCGGTGAGGCAGCTTGCCGCATGGAGAGGACGAGGACATGAACGGGTCGCAATTCGAGCGCGCAAACATCGTGGCAGAAGAACTGTCGGCGACGGTCGCCTCGAAAACGACCGATCCGATTCAGGAACACAATTCGCGTCCGCCGGCCGTGGGCCTCTACGATCCGAGCCTGGAGAAGGATTCCTGCGGCGTCGGCTTCATTGCCAACATCAAGGGCAAGAAGTCCCACGAGATCGTCTCGGACGCGCTCAGCATCCTCTGCAATCTCGAGCATCGCGGCGCTGTCGGCGCTGACCCGCGCGCCGGCGACGGCGCCGGCATTCTGGTGCAGATCCCGCACGCCTTCTTCAGCCGCAAGGCCGGAGAGCTCGGCTTCGCGCTGCCTCAGCCCGGCGAATATGCCATCGGCGCGCTGTTCATGCCGCGCGACACCGCCTGGCGCAACGTCATCAAGAGCATCATCGCCGACCAGATCAAGGAAGAGGGCCTGACCCTGCTCGGCTGGCGCGACGTGCCGACCGACAATTCCTCGCTCGGCGTCACCGTGAAGCCGACCGAGCCCGCCTGCATGCAGGTGTTCATCGGCCGCAACGGCACCGCCAAGACCGAGGACGATTTCGAGCGCCGGCTCTACATCCTGCGCAAGTCGATCTCGCAGGCGATCTATCAGCGCCGCGACCGCGGGCTTGCGGGCTATTACCCCTGCTCGATGTCCTGCCGCACCGTGATCTACAAGGGCATGTTCCTCGCCGACCAGCTCGGCAAGTACTATCCCGACCTGCATGAGAAGGATTTCGAGAGCGCGCTGGCGCTGGTGCATCAGCGGTTCTCGACCAACACCTTCCCGGCATGGTCGCTGGCGCATCCCTACCGCATGATCGCGCACAACGGCGAGATCAACACGCTGCGCGGCAACACCAACTGGATGGCCGCGCGCCAGGCCTCGGTGAGCTCCGAGCTCTACGGCAAGGACATCAACAGGCTCTGGCCGATCTCCTACGAAGGCCAGTCGGACACCGCCTGCTTCGACAACGCGCTCGAATTCCTGGTGCAGGGCGGCTACTCGCTGCCGCACGCGGTCATGATGATGATTCCGGAGGCGTGGGCCGGCAATCCCCTGATGGATGAGACGCGCCGCGCCTTCTACGAATATCACGCCGCGCTGATGGAGCCGTGGGATGGCCCCGCCGCGATCGCCTTCACCGACGGCCGCAAGATCGGCGCCACGCTCGACCGCAACGGATTGCGGCCGGCGCGCTACCTCGTGACCAAGGACGACCGCATCGTGATGGCGTCCGAGATGGGCGTGCTGACGATCCCCGAGGACCAGATCATCACCAAGTGGCGGCTGCAGCCCGGCAAGATGCTGCTGGTCGACCTCGAGCAGGGCCGCCTGATCCCCGACGACGAGATCAAGGCCGATCTCGCCAGGAGCCATCCCTACAAGAAATGGCTGGAGCGCACCCAGATCGTGCTGGAAGAGCTGCCGAAGGTGCCGACCACCGGCGTGCGCTCCAACCTATCGCTGCTCGATCGCCAGCAGGCCTTCGGCTACAGCCAGGAAGACATCACGATCCTGATGACGCCGATGGCCTCCATCGGCGAGGAAGCAGCGGGCTCCATGGGCAACGACACGCCGATCTCGGCGCTGTCGGACAAGGCCAAGCCGCTGTTCACCTATTTCAAGCAGAACTTCGCGCAGGTCACCAACCCGCCGATCGACCCGATCCGCGAGGAGCTGGTGATGAGCCTGGTCTCGATCATCGGACCGCGGCCGAACCTGTTCGACCTGCAGGGTCTCGCCACCACCAAGCGTCTCGAAGCGCGCCAGCCGATCCTGACCGACGCCGATCTCGAAAAGATCCGCTCGATCTCGGAAGTCGCTGAATCGCACTTCAAGTCGCGCACGCTCGACACCACCTTCCACTCCGGCCTCGGTGCGGCCGGGATGGACCAGGTGCTCGACGAACTCTGCGCACGCGCGGAAAGCGCGGTGCGCGAAGGCGTCAACATCATCATCCTGTCCGACCGCATGGTCGGCAGCGACCGCGTGCCGATCCCCTCGCTGCTGGCCTGCGCCTCCGTGCATCATCACTTGATCCGCACCGGCCTGCGCACTTCGGTCGGCCTCGTGGTCGAATCCGGCGAGCCGCGCGAAGTGCATCACTTCGCGTGCCTCGCGGGCTATGGCGCCGAAGCGATCAATCCTTACCTGGCGTTCGAGACCATCATCGCGATGAAGGACCGCCTGCCCGGCTCGCTCGACGATTACGAGATCGTCAAGCGCTACATCAAGTCGATCGGCAAGGGCCTCCTCAAGGTGATGTCCAAGATGGGCATCTCGACCTACCAGTCCTATTGCGGCGCGCAGATCTTCGACGCGGTCGGCCTCAAGGCGGACTTCGTCGGAAAGTTCTTCGCCGGCACGCATACCCGCGTCGAGGGCGTGGGCCTGGCCGAGATCGCGGAAGAAGCCGTGCGCCGCCATGCCGACGCGTTCGGCGAGGCGCTCGTCTACAAGACCTCGCTCGATGTCGGCGGCGAATATGCCTATCGCAGCCGCGGCGAAGACCATGCATGGACCGCGGAATCGGTCGGGCTGCTGCAGCACGCCGCACGCGGCAATTCGCTGGAGCGCTACCGCGCCTTCGCAAAGATCCTCAACGAGCAGTCGGAGCGCCTGCTGACGCTGCGCGGCCTGTTCCGGATCAAGAACGCCGAGGAAGACAAGCGCAAGCCGGTGCCGCTCGACCAGGTCGAGTCGGCCAAGGACATCGTCAAGCGTTTCGCCACCGGCGCGATGAGCTTCGGCTCGATCTCGCGCGAGGCGCACACCACGCTCGCGATCGCCATGAACCGGATCGGCGGCAAGTCGAACACCGGCGAAGGCGGCGAGGAATCGGACCGCTTCAAGCCGATGCCGAACGGCGACAGCATGCGCTCGGCGATCAAGCAGGTCGCCTCGGGCCGCTTCGGCGTCACCACGGAGTATCTCGTCAACTCCGACATGATGCAGATCAAGATGGCGCAGGGTGCCAAGCCCGGCGAAGGCGGCCAGCTGCCTGGCCACAAGGTCGACGCGACCATCGCAAAAGTCCGCCACTCGACGCCGGGCGTCGGCCTGATCTCGCCGCCGCCGCACCACGACATCTACTCGATCGAGGATCTGGCGCAGCTCATCTACGACCTCAAGAACGTCAACCCGGCGGGCGACGTCTCGGTCAAGCTCGTCTCCGAGATCGGCGTCGGCACGGTCGCCGCGGGTGTCGCCAAGGCGCGCGCGGACCATGTCACCATCGCGGGCTTCGAGGGCGGCACCGGCGCTTCGCCGCTGACCTCGATCAAGCATGCCGGCTCGCCGTGGGAAATCGGCCTCGCCGAAACCCACCAGACGCTGGTGCGCGAGCGGCTGCGCAGCCGCATCGTGGTCCAGGTCGACGGCGGCTTCCGCACCGGCCGTGACGTCGTGATCGGCGCGCTGCTGGGCGCGGACGAGTTTGGCTTCGCCACCGCGCCGCTGATCGCGGCCGGCTGCATCATGATGCGCAAGTGCCATCTCAACACCTGCCCGGTCGGCGTCGCGACCCAGGACCCCGTCCTGCGCAAGCGCTTCACCGGCCAGCCCGAGCACGTCATCAACTACTTCTTCTTCGTCGCGGAGGAAGTCCGCGAGATCATGGCCTCGCTCGGCTTCCGCACCTTCAACGAGATGGTCGGCCAGGTTCAGCTGCTCGACCAGACCAAGCTGGTCGCGCACTGGAAGGCCAAGGGCCTCGATTTCTCCAAGCTGTTCGTCAAACAGAAGGAAGAGAAGGGCCAGAAGATCTATCACTCCGAGCGCCAGAACCATCATCTGGAGGCCGTGCTCGACCGCACGCTGATCGAGAAGGCGCAGCCCGCGCTCGATCGCGGCGCACCGGTGAAGATCGAGGCCACCATCAACAGCACCAACCGTTCCGCCGGCGCGATGCTGTCGGGTGCGGTCGCCAAGATCTACGGTCATGCGGGCCTGCCGCAGGACACGATCCATGTCAGCCTCAAGGGCACCGCCGGCCAGGCCTTCGGTGCGTGGCTCGCGAACGGCGTCACGTTCGAGCTCGAGGGTGAAGGCAACGACTATGTCGGCAAGGGCCTGTCGGGCGGCAAGATCATCGTCAAGCCGCCGGCCAACAGCAGCATCGTGCCGGAAGAGAGCATCATCGTCGGCAACACCGTGATGTACGGCGCGATCCAGGGCGAGTGCTATTTCCGCGGCGTCGCCGGCGAACGCTTCGCCGTGCGCAACTCCGGCGCGGTCGCCGTGGTCGAAGGCGCCGGCGATCATTGCTGCGAATACATGACCGGCGGCATCGTGGTCGTGCTCGGCAAGACCGGGCGCAACTTCGCGGCCGGCATGTCCGGCGGCATCGCCTATGTGCTGGACGAGGATGGCTCCTTCGACAAGCTCTGCAACATGGCGATGGTCGAGCTCGAGCCGGTGCTGTCGGAAGAGATGATCAACGCCGACAGCTATCACGCCAGTGGCGATCTCGAGGCTCATGGCCGGGTCGACGTGTTCAAGAACCTGCTGGCCTCGGACGTCGAGCGCCTGCACGTCCTGATCACGCGCCATGCGAAAGCGACCGGCTCCAAGCGTGCCGCCGACATCCTTGCCAACTGGAAGGACTGGCTGCCCAAATTCCGCAAGGTGATGCCGGTCGAGTACCGGCGCGCGCTGCGCGAACTGGCCACCAACGCGGACGCCGAGCCGAAAATCGCGATCGGAGCGTAGGATTATCAGCGCCCGTCATTGCGAGCGCAGCGAAGCAATCCAGACTTTTCCTGAGCAACAGACTGGATTGCTTCGTCGCTACAGTGCAAAATTGCTCCGCAGTTTTGTCACGGGCTCCTCGCAATGACGGTTGAAGAAGCAACAAACGAATTAAGCGGCAGGGACTTCGGGTTTAATGGGCAAGATCACGGGTTTTCTCGAAATCGAACGGCATGACCGCAAGTACACCCCGGTCGCCGAGCGCGTGAAGCATTACAACGAGTTCGTCGTTCCCCTCTCCGAGAAGGAAACGCGCGACCAGGCCGCGCGCTGCATGAACTGCGGCATTCCTTATTGCCACGGCACCGGCTCGGTCTCGCCCGGCACGCCCGGCTGCCCGGTCAACAACCAGATCCCCGATTTCAACGACCTCGTCTATCAGGGCAACTGGGAAGAAGCCTCGCGCAACCTGCACTCGACCAACAATTTCCCGGAATTCACCGGGCGCATTTGTCCTGCGCCGTGCGAGGCATCCTGCACGCTCAACATCGACGACAACCCGGTCACCATCAAGACCATCGAATGCGCGATCGTCGACCGCGCCTGGGACAATGGCTGGCTGAAGCCTGAGATCGCCGCCCACAAGACCGGCAAGAAGGTCGCCGTGATCGGCGCGGGACCGGCCGGCATGGCCTGCGCGCAGCAGCTCGCGCGCGCCGGCCACGACGTGCATGTCTTCGAGAAGTACGCCAAGGCCGGCGGCCTTCTGCGCTACGGCATTCCCGACTTCAAGATGGAAAAGGGCGTCATCGACCGACGCATCACGCAGATGGAAGGCGAAGGCGTCACCTTCCACTACAACAGCCATGTCGGCACTGACGGCAACGTCGATCCACGCGAGATGCTCAACGCCTACGATGCCGTGGCGCTGACCGGCGGCGCAGAAGCCCCGCGCGACCTGCCGATCCCCGGCCGCGACCTCGCCGGGATCCATTACGCGATGGACTTCCTGCCGCAACAAAATCGCCGCGTCTCCAGCGAGCCCTTGAACGGCGTCCAGGAGATCCTGGCCGCCGGCAAGCACGTCGTCGTCATCGGCGGCGGCGACACCGGAAGCGACTGCATCGGCACCTCGCTGCGCCAGGGTGCGCTCTCCGTGACCCAGCTCGAGATCATGCCGGCCCCGCCCGAGCACGAGAACAAGGGCCTGACCTGGCCGAACTGGCCGCTGAAGATGCGGACATCGTCCAGCCAGGCCGAAGGCGCGATCCGCGAATTCGCCGTGCTGACCCAGAAGTTCACCGGCGAAGACGGCAAGGTCAAGAAGCTGCACTGCGTCCGCGTCGACGACAAGTTCAAGCCGATCGCCGGCACCGAGTTCGAGCTGGATGCTGACCTCGTCCTGCTCGCGATGGGCTTCGTGCACCCTGTGCATGAGGGCCTCTTGAAGCTGCTCTCGGTCGAGCTCGACCCGCGCGGCAACGTCAAGGCCAACACGCTGGACTACCAGACCTCGCGCCCCAACGTGTTCTCGGCCGGTGACATGCGCCGCGGCCAATCGCTGGTGGTGTGGGCGATCCGCGAAGGGCGGCTGTGCGCGCGGTCGATCGATACTTTCTTGATGGGGAAGACGGATCTGCCTCGGTAGATTAGCCGCTACACTGTCATTCCGGGCGGGCCACTTGGCGCGAGCCCGGAATCCATCGAGCCTCAGAGTTCGTGGATAAATGGATTCCGGGCTCGCGCTTCGCGCGCCCCGGAATGACCGGCGTGAACAGCCGCACTCTCGCTCCTTGTCGCACTGAATACGCGACCGCCGGGCTAATTCTGCAGCCTCACGCCCAGCATCACCACCGTCCCCTGCGAGCTCGATCCCGCCTGGTTCGAATCCAGGATGTCATGCCGCAGCGTGCCCTTGATCCAGATGTTGCGGTTGAGCTTGTAGATCAAATTGCCTTCGAGCGAGTAGGTTTTGTCGTTGCGGCCCTGGTTCTGGTAGTCGTAGGTGCCGTAGGTGAACTTGCCGACCGCGGTCAGCCAGCGGCGGAAGTCGTGATCAACTTCGGCGGCGTAGGTGTGCACCAGCACGCCGGAGGAGCCGGGAATGGTGGTCTCCGCGATCTGCGTGTCGGTGAAAAATTTCACCGTGGTGAGGCCGCTCGCGTTCCAGATCAGCGAGCCCGAGGTGAGGAAGCCCGCGAGCTGGCTCAGCCGCGGGTCGGTGTAGTTGCGCGCGGAATAGCCGACCGAGACTTCGCCGATCAGGATGCGCGAGAACTCAAAGGACGAGCCGATTTTGGCATAGCCGCCGTTTGAATCGCGGAAGTAGCCGTTGCGGTCGGCGGCCTCGTCGTGGATTCGGGTGTCGCCCTGGATCTCGACGAACGGCTTCAGGCCCGGCTTCAGATCGTAGGAGAAACGTCCGACGCCGCCATACTGGTTGAAGTCGCGGTCGTGATTGTCGAAGACCGAGCCATCGGTGAGTTTCGAATCCGTGTAGGCGGTGCGATCGACCGTGGCGCCGGCGGCCACCTGGAAGCGGTTGAAAGTCTGGTCGAAGCCGATTGTGGTGCCGTAAGCGGCGTAGATGGGATATTTTTGCAGGCCGGCCTGCACGTTCGGGCTGCCGGGATTGTCAGTGGCGAGCCGCAGGCGCGCCTGCCCGGTCAGCTTGAGATCGCGGTCGACATCGAGGCGGCCGTCGACATGGCCGGTGAAATCGGGGCGGTTGATCTCGACCGGCGAGGGCGAAGCAAAACCGTCGATCGTCGCCGGCATGTTGTTGGTGTAGCCCGAGAACGAGCCGCGCAGATCGGCGACCAGCGCGTGACGCTCCCAATCGGACTGCACGAGCAGATCGGGCGCGACGACATAGACCGGCGAGCCGATCGGCTTGTTGAGGCGCGCCGGATTGGTGTCGTAGCCTGCGGAGAGCTCGAGCCCGCCCTTGATCAGGAAGCTGCCGGCATAGTCGCCGACCGCGCCGAATGCATCGTCATCCGCCTTGAGGCGGCGGCGCAGCGGCTGGCCGGGCACGGTGCCCGCCATCGCGGCCGGCACCGGCGCCTTGTTGGCGGAGGCGGACGGCGGCGGCGCGATCTTCGGCAGGCCGAGCGTGGACGGTTGCGGCTTCGTGGTCGGCAAAGGCGAGCCGGGGCCGGCGCGCTTCGGCTTCGGCTGGCCGGGATAGAGCTTGGGCTGCTGCCGCTTGCGGTTGAGCGAGTCGTATCCGGAACTGCTGGCGCCATTGGCGGCAGGCAGGCCGTAGGTCGGGACCTGATTGGTCGGTGTCTGGCCGACACGTGAGCCCGCCGGGGTCTGCTGTCGCTTGCGCGGATCGGCGTTGGGGTCGGGCGGCGTCGGCAGGGTGTCCGATGGGGCCTGCGGGACGCCCGCGGTGCGGCGCGTCGGCAGCGTCTCCGGCGAGGCGAAGCCGCCGCGGGTGGGATTGAAGAGGTCGGGGGTGAGGCTCTGGGCCGCCGCCGGCGCGTTTCCGAGGGCGGTCAGCACGAAGCACGGCAAGGCCGCGCGCAGGAAATGCGCGCGCTTGCTCCGGCCGGTGCCTGGAGACGACCCCACGATGGAATTACCCCAACAAAATCAAATACTTTTACGATGACCTCCGCCGGCTGGCGGAAACCATCGTTAATGGAGTTAAAACAATTATGGTTAATGACCGGTTGAGGGCCCTTGAGGTCGCGTCGCCTCGCCCGCCCGGGCGTGCTAAGCAGGTGCCAACGGGCACCGCCCCACCCTTCCCTTGGACGAAAACATGCCGAGATCGAAACCGCTGATGACCCCATCATCCGGCTCCACCCCTGCCAGCGTCGACTCCGCGCTCCGCACGCTGGAGACGGAGAGCGGCGGCATCAACGCCCTCGCCGCCGCCCTGCGCGGTCCGCTGGGCGAGACCTTTGCCAAGGCGGTCGACCTGATCCGCAACGCCAAGGGCCGCGTCATCGTCACCGGGCTCGGCAAGTCCGGCCACATGGCACGCAAGATCGCGGCGACGCTGGCTTCGACCGGCACGCCAGCCTTCTTCGTCCACACCGCGGAGGCCGCGCATGGCGACCTCGGCATGATCACCGCCGACGACGTCATCATGGCGCTGTCCTGGTCCGGCGAGCAGCCGGAGATGAAGACCCTGGTGAACTATTCCGCGCGCTTCGCGATCCCCATGATCGCTGTGACGTCCAGCGCGACGTCCTCGCTGGGACAGGCCGCCGACTTCGTACTCGAGCTGCCGAAGGCGCGCGAGGCCTGCCCGCACAATCTGGCGCCGACCACCTCGACCATGATGCAGGTGGCGATCGGCGATGCCATCGCGATCGCGCTGCTCGAAGGCCGCGGCTTCACCGCGCTGGAGTTCGCGCATTTCCACCCCGGCGGCAAGCTGGGCGCGATGCTGAAATTCGTCCGCGACTACATGCGCACCGGCGCGGAGATCCCGCTCAAGCCGCTCGGCACCAAGATGTCGGACGCGGTGATGGAGATGTCGGCCAAGGGCCTGGGGTGCGTCTGCATCGTCGATGATGCCGGCGGCGTCGCGGGCATCATCACCGACGGCGATCTGCGCCGCCACATGCGGCCCGATCTGCTGACGGTGGCGGTCGACGACGTCATGACCAAGCAGCCGAAGACCGTGCCGCCCTCGATGCTCGCCACCGAGATGATCGAGGTACTGAATACGCGCAAGATCACGACGCTGGTGGTGACCGAGGCGGACAAGGTGGTCGGCATCGTGCACCTGCACGATCTGCTGCGCGCGGGTGTGGCGTAGACGCGCTCGCTTCTCGCAATGACGGCGGACTAGGCTGCCGCCACCGTCAAATTGACGCCGTCCACCTGCACCACCTTCACCCGCGTTCCGGCCGGCGTATCGGGACCTGCGACACGCCACACCGTGTCGCCGATGCGCATGGTGCCGTTGCCGTCGACGATCGGTTTCTCCAGCGTGAACTCGCGGCCGAGCAGCGCCTCGGAGCGCTTGTTGAGGAAAGGGCTCGCGCTTGCATCCGACTTTGGCCGGGCGAGCCGGCGCCACACCGGCACCGCGGCGGCGGCGAATACCGCAAACATCACGAGCTGGATCTGCCAGGATATGACGATCGTGGACGAGATCAGGCCGACCAGAAGCGCGGCCAGCCCGAGCCAGAACAGGAAGATGCCTGGCGCCAGCACCTCCAGCCCCATCAGGATGAAGCCGAAGATCAGCCAGTTCCAGGTGCCGAGCGATACGAACATGTCGGTCATGACGCGACCTCTTTCCTATCCCTGCCGTGGCGGCACCACCGGTGGCGTACCGCCGGTCGTCGGCACCGAACCGCGACGCCCGGCGGCGGACGCCGCACTCTCGCCGAACGTTGCCTTCGCGATCTCGCCGATGCCGGCGAGCGAGCCCAGCATGCTCATCGCCTCCACCGGAAGCATGATGACCTTCTGGTTCGGCGAGTCGGCCAATTGCCCGAACGCCTTGATATACTTGTCGGCGATGAAATAGTTCAGCGCCGCGACGTCGCCCTTGCTGATGGCCTCACTGACCATCTGCGTTGCCTTGGCTTCGGCCTCGGCCGAGCGCTCGCGCGCTTCGGCGTCGCGGAACGCAGCTTCCTTGCGGCCCTCGGCCTGGAGGATCTGGCCCTGCTTGGCGCCTTCGGCGCGCAGGATCTCGGACTGGCGCTGGCCTTCGGCGGCCAGAATGTCCGCGCGCTTGACGCGCTCGGCCTTCATCTGCCGGCCCATGGCCTCGACGAGGTCGGCGGGCGGCACGATGTCCTTGATCTCGATGCGGTTGACCTTGAGGCCCCAGGGCGAGACCGCAGCATCGACCACGCGCAGCAGGCGCTCGTTGATCTCGTCGCGATGCGACAGCACCTGGTCGAGGTCCATCGCGCCCATCACTGAACGGATATTGGTCATGGTCAGGACGGTGACGGCCTGGGTCAGGTTGGAGACCTCGTAGCTTGCCTTGGCGGCATCGAACACCTGGTAGAAGGCGACGCCGTCCACCGTCACGGTGGCGTTGTCCTTGGTAATGACCTCCTGCTCGGGAATGTCGATCACCTGCTCCATCATGTTGATCTTGCGCCCGACGCGATCGAAATAGGGCACGATCAGATTGAGCCCGGGGCTCAGGGTCTGGGTGTATTTGCCAAACCGCTCGATGGTCCAGTCATAGCCCTGCGGCACCGTCTTGACGCCGGCGACCAGCGTGACGATGACGAGCGCAACCAGCACAATCGCGAAAATGTCGAAGCCGCTCATATGTCCTCCAAGGCAGGAAAAGCCGTTTCCCGCGCTGTCATTGGTCGGGATCGCGACCTTACCGGTTCAGCGGCTGTCAGTAACGTCGGTATCGGTGCGATTCTGCACAAGACGTGGGGACAGGGAACGGTCGCGATTATGTATTTGCGAAAAGCTCTTGAAAGCGTGCAGACGCAAACCTAGCGGCAAACGTTAAGATTTTGAGCCGTACCGCGCGGTTTGGTCGGGATGCCCTTCAAATCCAGCCCTGAAGCTCGCGCAGCACCAGGGTGCGGATCACGTCCATGCCGGGCTCGCTGTCGTTGAGGCAGGGGATGGCAGCGAAATGCTCGCCGCCGTTCTGCTCGAAGATCTCGGCATTCTCCTGCGCGATTTCCTCCAGCGTCTCCAGGCAGTCGGCGGAAAAGCCAGGGGTCACCACGGCGATGCTGCGCACGCCTTCCTTGGCGAGGCGCTCCATCGTCTTGTCGGTGTAGGGCTGCAGCCACTCGTCGAGATCCGAAGCGGGACTGGAAGGTCAGCAGCAATTTCGTCTCGTCCATGCCGAGCCGACGGCGCAGGGCCTCGGTGGTGGCAACGCACTGTCCCTGATAGGGATCACCCTTGTCGACATAGGATTTCGGCATGCCGTGGAAGGAGGCGACGATCAGCTCGGGCTTGAACGACAGGCTCGCCAGATGCGTCTCGATCGAGGTGGCCAGCGCCTCGATATAGGCCTCGTCCTCGTAGTAAGGCGGCGTCACCCGCAGCGTCGGCTGCGCGCGGAGCCGGGAGAGCACGCGGAACACTTCGTCGCAGACGGTGGCCGAAGTCGGTGCGGAATATTGCGGATAGAGCGGGACGGCGAGGATGCGGTCGCATCCCCTCGCGATCAGCCCGTCGATGCCCGACTTGATCGACGGATTGCCGTAGCGCATCGCCCAGTCCACCACGACGTGCTCACGGTCCGACAGCGCGGCCGCGAGCTTGTCGCTCTGCGAGCGCGTGATGGTCTTCAGCGGCGACTCGTTCTTCTCAGTATTCCAGATCTTCAGATAGTCGCGCGCCTTGGCGCGAGGCCGGGTGCGCAGGATGATCCCGTTCAGCACCACTTTCCAGATCAGGCCCTGATCCTCGATGACGCGGGCATCCGACAGAAATTCCTTCAAATAGACCCGCACGCCGGGCGCGTCGGCCGTATCGGGCGTGCCGAGGTTGACCAGGAGCACGCCGACGCGCGGCTGGTTGGTCTGGAGGGCCGGCTTCGCGGTCTCGATGGGGGCTATGGTCGTCATGATCCGTTGCGTCGCGCGTTGCACCGAACTTGTCAAGATTGGGCCGGTTTCGCTAGGGTCCGCGTCGAGGGGAGGAACCATGACGCTGGCAGAATGGTGCGTGTTCGGGGCGCTGCTGCTCTATCTCCTAACGATCGCATCGATCAAATGGATCAGGTTTCGCGGATTCGACAATTCCCGGCCGCGTGACCCAGCCTTCTACGGAGACGCCCTCGCGCAGCGTACCCTCGGTGCCCACCAAAACGGCATCGAGACCTTTCCGTTCTTCGCCTTCGCCGTCCTGCTCGCCGAATACCGGGATTCGCCGCAGCGGCTGATCGACGAACTCGCGGCACTGTTTCTGATCGTGCGGATCGCCTATGTGCTGACCTATCTCGGCAACCGCCCGACGCTGCGCTCGATCCTCTGGAGCATCGGCTTTGCGATCAATCTGGCGATCTTCCTGATGCCGCTGCTGAAGCGGTTCTTGCCGGTGTGATGGGGCGAGGCTGTCCCAAAGCCGTCATTGCGAGGAACTCTTGCGACGAAGCAATCCAGGCTGCTGCCGCGGAGGGATTCTGGATTGCTTCGCCGCGTTCGCAATGACGGAGCAAGGTGAGCGACCGCTGTTTCCAGGCCGGCACCGTGAACGCAGGCGTCGGCTCAGAAACACGTGGTCCGCTCGGCCGCGATGTAGCCCAGCAGCAGGCCCGTGCCGAACAGCAGCACGAGGGCGGCGGCACCGAATTCGATGCCGCGCATGAACAGCGCGCCGCCGCCGTCGCGGCCCGCGCTCAGGCGGGCGGCGATGTCCTTGGCGGAGACGGCAACGAGGGCAATCGCGGCAACCGTGATCGCGGTGCCGAGCCCCATCAGGAAGGTCGCGGCAATGCCGGCCCAGAACAGGCCCTGGGCGAGCGCGAACACCAGCACCAGGATTGCGCCCGAGCAGGGACGGATGCCGACGGTCAGGATCGCAGCGAAGCCGCGCCGCCAGCCGCCAGGGCCGGCGAGCTCGCTCGGCGTGGGGCCGTGGGAATGGCCGCAATGCTCGTCATGGACGTGGTCGTGCCCGTGATGGTGATCGGCATGGGCGTGACTGTGATCGTGGTGATGGTGAGCATGGTCATGATGATCGTGGGCATCATGATGATGGTGATGATGGTGATGACCGTGATCGTGATGGTCATGTGGCACGCCCGCGATCGCAGGCACCGGCTGGGCGGCCTGGAGCGCACGGATGAAAGTACGTCCCTTGACCCAGACCAGACGCAGGCCGAACAGCGCGATCAGGCCATAGCTCGCGATCTCTATCGCGCCTTCCGCCTTGCACATGGTCTTTGCGGTCGCGTTCAGCACCCAGGCCGAGATACCGACGATGAGAATTGCGACCAGCGACTGCATCAGGGCGGATGCAAACGAGAGCGCGATGCCGCGCCGCGCGGTCTCGCGGTTGGCGACGAGATAGGAGGCGATCACCGCCTTGCCGTGACCGGGCCCTGCGGCGTGGAAGATGCCATAGGCGAACGAGATGAACAGCAGCGTCCACACCGCCGAGCCGTCGGTCTTGGCGGCGCGGATGGTCGCGGACATCTGGCGATAGAATTCAGACTGTTTTGCCAGCAGCCAGCCGATGAAGCCGCCGGCCGCGGGCTCGGCGGGCTGCGCGGGACGCGGCGCGCCGAACGGATTCTGCGCGAGGAGATCGTGGAGCGCGGCATCGGCCACGCCTACGACGAGAAGAACGCCGGCGCAGACGACGAGCCAGCGCGCGAGCGGGGAGAGCTGCGGCTTCAAGGGCAATCCACCGTGATCTTGTTGGCGAACATCATGCCGAAATTCGAGTTCTCGCCGTTCAGGAAGGTCTGCTCGTTGAGCTTCTGGGCGGTGGCGGAGCCGTCGCTGGGCCGATCGAGCTTCATCTGGCAGCCTGCGGGCGCGCCGACCAGCTTGACCGGATTGTCCTTGGCCATCTGGAAGTCGATGAAATAGGAGCGGTCGAACACTTCGAGCACCAGTTGCTTGGCCTTCACCGGATTCTTCAGCGGCAGCGTGAAGTGCAGGGTCAGCACCGCATCCTTGTAGTCGAGGAAGTAGTCGACCGGCTCGTTAAAACGCTCCTTCTTGCCGTCGGCTCGCGCAAAGGTGAAGTAGGCGTATTCCTTCAGCGACTCGACATTGGTCTGCGCCAGCGGCGCCAGCTCCTCGCGCGTGTAGGCACCCTTGGTCTTGCTCTCAAGCCCCTGCACCGCATAGGCCGAGAACATGTCGTCGAAGGTCCAGGCGTGGCGCACCCCGGTGATGCTGCCGTCGGGCGCATAGACGAGCTCGCTGGTCGCGGTGATCCAGACATGCGGATGCGCGTGCGCCACGCTCGCCGCGAGCGTGAGGCCTGCGGCGAGCAACAGGCCGAACAGGGCGCGCATGCCCATCAGGCCGCATTCGCGGTGTCGAGCAGGCCGCGGCGGCGGAGCAGCGCGTCCGGCTCCGGCGGACGGCCGCGGAAGGCCTCATAGGCGGCTTCCGGATCGACCGATCCGCCGCTCGAATAAATGTCGTCGTGCAGGCGCTTGGCGACAGCGGGATCGAATATGTTGCCGGCCTCCTCGAACGCGCCGAACGCGTCGGCGTCCATCACCTCCGACCACATGTAGCTGTAATAGCCGGCGGCATAATGGTCGCCGGAGAAGATGTGGCCGAACTGCGTCGGCCGGTGGCGCAGCGATATCTCCTCGGGCATGCCGATCTTCTCCAGCTCCTTCTTCTCGAACGCGCGCACGTCCTGCGCGGCCGAAGCCGGCTGGGTGTGGAATTCGAGATCGACCAGCGCCGAGGAGACGAACTCGACGGTGGCAAAGCCCTGGTTGAATTTCCGCGCCGCAAGGAAGCGCTGGAGCAGATCGTCCGGCAGCGGCTCGCCGGTCTGGTAATGGCGGGCGAACCGTTGCAGCACCTCGGGTCGCTCCTGCCAGTGCTCGTAGAGTTGGGAGGGCAGCTCGACGAAATCGGTGAACACGGAGGTGCCTGACAGCGACGGATAGGTCACGTTGGAGAGCATGCCATGCAGGCCGTGACCGAATTCGTGGAACAGGGTGCGGGCATCGTCCGGCGACAGCAGCGAGGGCTCGCCGCCGGCACCCTTGGCGAAATTGCAGACATTGATGATCAAGGGCGCGATCTCGCCGTCGAGCTTCTGCTGATCGCGCAGCGAGGTCATCCAGGCGCCGGAGCGCTTTGACGGCCGGGCATAGTAGTCGCCATAGAACAGCGCCTTGTGCTTTCCGTCCGGCCCCGTCACTTCCCAGACGCGGACGTCCGGGTGCCAGACCGGGACGTCCTTGCGCTCGGCGAAGGTGATGCCGAACAGGCGCGTGGCACAATCGAAGGCCGCCGCAATCATGTTGTCGAGGGTCAAATAGGGCTTGATCGCGGCGTCATCGAAATTGGCGCGCTGCAGGCGGAGCTTCTCGGCGTAGAAGCGCCAGTCCCAGGCGGCGAGCTTGAAATTGCCGCCCTCGGCCGTGATCAGCGCCTGCATCTCGTTGCGGTCGGCGAGCGCACGCGCCCGCGCCGGCTTCCAGACCCGCTCGAGCAGGCCGCGCACCGCATCCGGCGTCTTGGCCATGGAATCCTCGAGCCGGTAGGCCGCGAAAGTGGGGTAGCCCAGCAGCTTGGCGCTCTCCTCGCGCAGCTTCAGGATCTCGACGATGGTGGTGTTGTTGTCGTTGGCATTGCCGTTGTCGCCGCGCGCCGTGAAAGCCTTGTAGACCTTCTCGCGCAGGTCACGCCGCGCCGAGCTCTTCAGGAACGGCTCGCTCGAGGAGCGCGACAGCGTCACGATGGCCTTGCCTTCCATGCCGCGCTCTTCCGCCGCAGCCTTGGCTGCGGCGACGAAGCTCTCGGGCAGACCCTGGCGGTCGGCCTCGCCAAGCTCCATGAACCAGTCCTGCTCGTCGGCGAGCAGATGATGACTGAAGCCGGTGCCGAGCTGGGCGAGCTTCTCGTTGATCTCCGCCATGCGCTTTTTGGCCTCCTCCGAGAGGCCGGCGCCCGAGCGGTGGAAGCGGGTGTAGGTGCGCTCCAGCAGGCGAAGCTGCTCGGGAGCCAGATCCAGATTGGCGCGGTTCTCGTGCAGCTGGGCGATGCGGCCAAACAGCACGGCGTTCATCATGATCGGATTCCAGTGCCGCGCCATCCGCAAGGAAACCTCCTTGTCGATTTCCAGGATGGCCGGATTGGAATGCGCCGAAACGAGGTCGTAGAACACGGCCGCGACCTTGCTGAGCAGCTTGCCCGAGCGCTCCAGCGCCGTGATGGTGTTGGCGAAGTCGGCCGCGGCGGGATCGTTGGTGATCGCCGCGATCTCGGCGGAATGATCGGCGAAGGCCTGCTCGAAGGCCGGGAGGAAATGCTCCGGCTCGATCTCGTCGAAGGGCGGGGTCGCGAATGGCGTCAGCCAGGCCTTCAGCAGCGGATTGGTCTCTGAGTCCGTAGTTTGGCGGGGGTCTGACATTGCAAGTCCCGGTTTTCGAGCTGATTTGTTGCGGCCAGCTATAGCACGCGATGGGGCTTTTTTGGGCCATTTGGCCTTGCTCCCGCCCGCCTTTTCGGGGAGATTGCGGCCCTCGAAGCCGAGAGATCCCTGAGCCCATGAACGCGCCCTCCTCGTCCTCCCGTCAGATCGTCTGGCCGAGCGTCATCACCGTCATCAGCGCCGCCATCCTGATCGGCGCCGAAGTGTTCGGCGCAGCCTTTGCCGGCGGCTGGGCGCTCGCGATCCTGTTCGGGCTCGGCGACCAGGGCACGCACATCCTGCAAGCGGTGCTGTTCGCGCTCGGCGTGCTCGTGATGACGGCCTTCGTTCGCGCGGCTCAGCGCATCGAGCCCTTCACGAAACGCGGCTGACGCTTTCTCGCGCAAGAGACGCGCGCACAGTGCTGAAAGCTTAACGCGCGTTCATCTTCCGCGGCGCTCGCGCAACACTGCGCAAGCAGATGTTAGGCAATTCTGTTCTCAGCCTAAAAAAATCTTGCGAAGCAGGGGCAAAACCCTTATGTGCGCTCTTGCCCAATTTCGCACGTGCCTGTGGTCGTGTGTCAGTCGGTAGGTATCCGGACAAGAGGCCGGACAGCCGCCAAGGGGTGAAGAAGCCGAGGGGCTCTTCGGAAGTGCGGAAGCCGAAAGGCCAAAGCAGACTCCGAAGCGTCCAGCATCTCTCTCAAAGAGATGCCTTGTCGAAGGTGACTTCACTTCTTGCAACCGTGACTGGCAGCCGGAGGCGAACCGGCGCACCCCGCTCTCAACGGGGGACGCGACTTAAAGCAACGACGGATCGGGCTTTTTTGGTCTCTACCGGCAGTCCAACGCCGGCGCGGGCTACTGAAAAGGCTTGTCCTTCATTGCCAGGTGTGCGGGCGGGAAATTCCCAACCAATCCACGGCAGCACAGTCTGATCTGAGTCTTTGGCTCGTCGCGCCTCCATCGCGCGATCTGGCCGGGGCGCTTATCCGACGACATTTTTTGAACGGATCCCCGTCGCTGGGCCGTTTGGGAGAGTGCTATGACCGAACGTATTCAGGAATTCCTGCGCAACCGCCGCAGCGAGGGCCAGGACACCGAGCCTTGCCTCGTGGTCGACCTCGAAGTCGTGCGCGACAATTACCAGACCTTTGCCAAGGCGCTGCCCGACAGCCGTGTGTTTTATGCCGTCAAGGCGAACCCGGCGCCGGAAGTGCTGTCCCTGCTCGCCTCCATGGGTTCCTGCTTCGACACCGCGACGGTCGCCGAGATCGAGATGGCGCTGGCCGCGGGTGCGACGCCCGACCGCATCTCCTTCGGCAACACGATCAAGAAGGAGCGCGACATCGCGCGCGCCTTCGCGCACGGCATTCGCCTGTTCGCGGTCGACTGCACCGCCGAAGTCGAGAAGATTGCCCGTGCCGCTCCCGGCGCGAAGGTGTTCTGCCGCATCCTCTATGACTGCGCCGGCGCCGAGTGGCCGCTGTCGCGCAAGTTCGGCTGCGACCCCGAGATGGCCGTCGATGTGCTCGACGCTGCCAAGCGCCTGGGCCTGGAGCCGTGCGGCATCTCGTTCCATGTCGGCTCGCAGCAGCGCAAGGTGAAGGCGTGGGATCGTGCGCTGGCGATGGCCTCGCAGGTGTTCCGCGACTGCGCCGAGCGCGGCATCAACCTGACCATGGTCAACATGGGCGGCGGCTTCCCGACCAAGTACCTGAAGGACGTGCCGCCGGTGGTGACCTACGGCCGCTCGATCTTCCGCGCGCTGCGCAAGCACTTCGGCAACCAGATTCCGGAGACCATCATCGAGCCGGGCCGCGGCATGGTGGGTAACGCCGGCATCATCGAATCCGAGGTCGTGCTGATCTCGAAGAAGAGCGACGAGGACGAGGTGCGCTGGGTTTATCTCGACATCGGCAAGTTCGGCGGTCTCGCCGAGACCATGGACGAGTCGATCCGCTACGCCATCCGCACTCCGCATGACGGCGCGGACATGACGCCGTGCGTGCTCGCGGGTCCGACCTGCGACAGCGCCGACGTGCTGTACGAGAAGAGCCCGTATCCGCTCCCCGTTACGCTCGAGATCGGCGACAAGCTGCTGATCGAAGGCACCGGGGCCTATACGTCGACCTACTCGGCGGTGGCGTTCAACGGCATCCCGCCGCTGAAGACCTACCACATCTGATCCGCCTCTCGTTCTGAGGCCAGACGAACCCGGGAGCCGGCTTGCCGGCTCCTTACCCATCATTTCGATCTGACGACGCCTTGGACCGGCGTGCTTTTGGCACGTCGGCTCAAGCGGGGACTGACGCGCCATGACTACTTTTCGGAAGACACAGGTTGCCCTCACTTCGAAGGCCGCTCCGTTCGCGATCCGTGCGGAGCGTGCTGCCGACGTTGCGATGCGTGAAGCGCTGCTGGATGCCTGCTTTGGCGAGACCCGCCATGACCGCACCTGCCAGCGCCTGCGCGACGGACGCGCACCTGCCGCCGGCCTTGCGCTGTCGGCTATGCGCGAGGGGACGCTCGTGGGAACCGTGCGGCTTTGGCACGTCAGCGCCGGAGGCAGGCCCGCTCTGGTCCTTGGACCGCTGGCGGTGGACCCTGCATGCCGCGAGCTCGGGATCGGCGCCGCGCTGATGCAACAAGCGCTGGCCGCCGCCCGGGCGCGCGGGCATGAAGCCGTGATCCTGCTCGGCGATGCCCCCTATTACGCCCGCTTCGGGTTCTCGCCCGAGAAAACCGGTGCATTGATGCTGCCCGGCCCGTTCGAGCGCGACCGCCTGCTGGCGATCGAATTCCAGGCCGGCACGCTCGATGGCGCCGAGGGGATGATCGTGCCGACCGGTGCGGCCCTGCCCAAACGGAGGGTAGTTCGTCCCCTCCAGGCGCACGCGGCCTGAGGGATTGCCATGATGGCGACGACCGCAGCCGCATCGAGCGGCAGCGCCCGGCCACGCCTGCGCTAAGCTCTTTTCCTTTGGGGTTGCGCGGGCCCGCAAATTGCCCGTAAACCCCACGAAATTCCCCTTCAGTCGAGGCCCATGACCATGTCCCGCCGCCTGATTTCCACCGGCTCCCCTTTCGAAAAGACCGCCGGCTATAGCCGCGCCGTGATCGACGGTGAGTTCGCCTTTGTCGCGGGAACCACCGGCTACGACTACACCACGATGACGATGCCGGCCGATGTCACCAGCCAGTCACGCAACTGCTTCAAGACCATCGAAGCGGCCTTGAAGGAGGGCGGATTCGAGATGGCCGACATCGTCCGCGTGACCTACTACCTCACCGACGCGAAGGATGCAGACGCCCACTTCGCGGTATGCGGCGAAGTCCTCGGCGAGATTCGCCCGGCCGCGACGCTTCTCGTCGTCTCGGCGCTCTACAAGCCCGAGATGAAGGTCGAGATCGAAGCGACCGCCAAGCGCCGCAGCATCTGACAAGCGCCGCAGCGCCTGATCCCCTCACCCATTGTCTGCCAGCACGTTCCGGAGAAACCATCCCATGAGCCCCCCTCGCAGATCTACGCGAAGATCACCGGTCCCATCGTCATGGTCGGCTTCGGCTCCATCGGCAAAGGCACGTTGCCGCTGATCGAGCGGCATCTCGATTACGACAAGTCGCGCGTCACCGTGATCGACCCCAAGGACGAGGGACGCAAGGCGCATTGCGAGAAGCACAATGTCCGCTTCATCCAGAAGGCCGTGACCAGGGACAATTATCGCGAATTGCTGACCCCGCTGCTCACCGAAGGCGGCGGCCAGGGCTTTTGCGTCAATCTCTCGGTCGACACCGGCTCCACCGACATCATGGAGCTCTGCAACGAGCTCGGCGCCCTCTATATCGACACCGTCAACGAGCCCTGGCTCGGCTTCTATTTCGATGCCTCGAAGGGGCCGGAAGCCCGCTCCAACTACGCGCTTCGGGAGGCGACGCTGGCCGCCAAGCGTGCACGGCCCGCGGGTTCGACGACGGCGGTCTCCTGCTGCGGCGCCAACCCCGGCATGGTCTCCTTCTTCGTCAAGCAGGCGCTCCTCAACGTCGCCGCCGACCTCAAGCTCAACGCCCCCAAGCCCAAGACCAAGGCCGAATGGGCGGATCTGATGCGGCAGGCCGGCATCAAGGGCATTCATATCGCCGAACGCGACACCCAGCGCTCCAAGACGCCGAAAGAGCCTGACGTTTTCGTCAACACCTGGTCGGTGGAAGGTTTTCTGTCGGAAGGCGTGCAGCCGTCCGAGCTCGGCTGGGGCACCCATGAGAAGTGGATGCCCGAGAATGCAAAGACCCACGAAGCCGGCTGCGGTGCGGCCATCTATCTGATGCAGCCCGGCGCCAACACGCGCGTGCGCACCTGGTGCCCGACCCGCGGCGCGCAATACGGCTTCCTCGTTACCCACAACGAGTCGATCTCGATCGCCGATTACTTCACGGTGCGCGACGCGTCGGGTACCGCGGTCTACCGGCCGACCTGCCACTACGCCTATCATCCCGCGGACGATGCAGTGCTGTCGCTGCACGAAATGTTCGGCCGCGCCGCCAAGATGCAGGAGAAGCACCACATCCTCGACGAGAACGAGATCGTCGACGGCATCGACGAGCTCGGCGTGCTGCTGTTCGGCCACGACAACAACGCCTACTGGTACGGCTCGCAGCTCTCCATCGAAGAGACCCGCGCGCTCGCGCCCTATCAGAACGCCACTGGGCTGCAGGTGACCTCCGCCGTGCTCGGCGGCATGGTGTGGGCGCTTGAGAACCCCAGGGAAGGCATCGTCGAGGCCGACGAGATGGATTTCGACCGGCTGCTGGAAATCCAGCTGCCCTATCTCGGACCGGTGAAGGGCTACTACACCGACTGGACGCCGCTGACGGATCGGCCGGGACTGTTCCCGGAAGACATCGACACCAGCGATCCCTGGCAGTTCCGGAACGTGCTGGTGCGTTGATTGCGCACTTTCTTTCACGAGCGGCCAAGAACGTGGATGGCCGGGACAAGCCCGGCCATGACGCCGCATCTGGCTATTCGTTATTTTTTCTCAATCGGCGGCGCGATCTTCTCGGCCGGAGCCGGCGGCAACGCCGGCTTGGCCGCGCCCTGCGTCTGCGGATCAGGACGCGCGGGCTCGGGGGCCGGCGTGGTCGGGCGGTCGCCGCCTGGCTTGGCTTCCGCGGGCGTCTTGTTCTGATCGTCGGACGGGGTGCCCTGGAGCGGCTGGGTTGCCTGCGCCAGATCCACGCGACCTTCGGCGCGGATTTGCGCGATCGATACCCCCGAGATCACGACACCGGCCGCAAACAGCGAGCAGGCAATGATGAAGTCCAATTTCAGTTTGCGCTTGTCGTTGCCGGTCATGTTGATCACCGCTTCTGTTCACGGGATCAACGAAATCGCCCGGTCCGGGTTCCGCGGCGCTCCATCGGGGAACCGTCCATCAGCGCGCCAAAATGCCGCGCGCTCAATCCGTCGTACTCACTTCCCAGGTGGCGTGACGCACGCCCGGCAAATGCTGGAGATCGGTCGCCACCGCGTTCAACTCGTTCGGATCGACCGCGGTCGCGACCAGTCTCGCGACGATCTCCAGGACGTCCTCGCTGATCTCCACCACCTCGACATCGGCCACCGAATATTTCGCAGACTCGAGCTTCTCGACGAGGCGGTCGCGCATGTCCGGTAACGCATCGGTCGCGACGGCGAGCTTGAAGTAATAGGTCGCTTCCGAGGTCTTCTCGTTCAGCGGGATCCGGTTGATCGCATTGACCAGCGGACGGAGCATTGTATTGCCGGCGATGACGAACACGGTCAGAGCCGCCGCCTGTGCGACCATGTCGGCGCCCGCACAGGAGCCGACCGCAGCGGAGGCCCACAGCGTCGCCGCGGTGTTGAGCCCGCGCACGTCCATGCCCTGCTTCATGATGACGCCGGCCCCGAGGAAGCCGATGCCGGAGACGACATAGGAGATCACCCGCACCGCGCCGTCCGATCCGGTCAGATGCATGGCGAGATCGACGAAGGCGGCCGCGCCGACCGCAACCAGCACGTTGGTGCGCAGGCCCGCGGTGCGCTGGCGATACTGTCGCTCGGCGCCGATCAGCGTGCCGAGCACGAAGGCCGTGAACAGGCTGACAAGGGTGTCGGCGAAGTCAGCAATCTGGAAGGTCGTCAGAAACCGCATGGTCCCCTATACGGTCAGAACGATGACAGATTAAAGCTCCAGCAGGCCGCCATCCCCATTTTCGTCGGCGAAGGCCAGCAGCGTGCCCTTGGCATTCCACGCCAGCGCGGCGACCGGCGGGGTGCCGTTGCGGCGGACCAGGATCTCCGCGCCGTCTTCCAGACGCACCATCAGCACGGTGCCGTCGCTGTAGCCGGCGGCGAAGATGTCGTTCTTCGGATGGCAGGCGACCACGGACACGCGCGCCTGCAGCGGCGCGAGCATCGCGGGCTCCTTGCCCATCGGGCCGTCCTTGCTGGCGAACGGCCAGACGATGACGGTGTCGGCACCCGAGGTCGCGAGCCCCTTGCCGCCCGCGCTCCACGACATCGAACGGACGCGGCCGGGATAGCCGGTCATCCGCATGTGCCTGTTGTCGGCGAGCCGCCAGCCGTGCAGCGCCGACTCGTGCATCGTGGTGACCAGAAATTTGTTGTCGGGGCTGAAGGTGACGCCGAGATGCGAGCCGGCCCAGGGCAGGAATTCAGCCGAGTCCGCCATGTTGGGAAACCACAGCGTCGCGCCGTTGTAATGGGCGATCGCGAGCCGCAATCCCTTGGGCGCGAACGCAAGGCCGCCGACGGTGGAGGGCACCTCGAGCGACTTCTCTTCGTTCTTGCCGCTCTTCACGAAAGCGAACTTCCCGGCCGACCAGGCATAGGCTCCGTCGGGATGCAGCGCGACCGCGTCGATCCAGCGCCGCTTTGGATCGGTCGCAAGCAACGTCACCTCACCCTTGGCATCGAGCGACACGACCTTGCCGTCGTCGCCGCCCATGATCAGGCGCTTGCCGTCGGAGGCGGCGGAGAGAATGCCGCCGCTGTGGACGGCGACCGTGGTGATCTCTCCCTGATCGTCGACGAATGCGACGTTCTCCTCGGCGCCGACGAAGGCGGCGCGAGGCCCAAGGAAATGTGCTGACGTGACGCCCATACCGAGCGTCACAGGCTTGACGCGGTCGGTGACGGAAACGATCGAGGCGGAATCGGGATCCGGCGTAAACTCTTTCATCACGAGACGATGCAGCTCTCAAAACCCTTGCGGATGGTCTCTTCCGGCAGTTCGCGGCCGATGAAGACGAGGCGGCTCTGGCGCGGCTCGCCGTCCTTCCACTTCCGCTGATGGTCGCCCTCCAGCATCATGTGGACGCCCTGAAAGACGTAGCGGTCGTCGTCGTCGTGGAAGGACAAAATGCCCTTGGAGCGCAGGATCTTGCCGCCCTCGACCTGCACCAGGTTCTGCAGCCAGGGCATGAACACGTTCGGATCGAGCGGCTTGTCGGTCTTGAGCGACAGCGACTGCATGTCCTCGTCGTGATAGTGCTTCAGGCCGTGGCCGTGGTCATGGTGGTGATGATGGTCGTGGCCGTGATGATCGTGATCGTGGTCATGATCGTCGGCCTCGAGGAAATCCGGCTCGATCTCCAGAATGCGATCGAGATCGAACGCGCCGCGGTCGAGCACGTCGGCCAGCGCCACCGAGCAGCGCTCGGTGCGATGCAGCTTGGCATAGGGGTTGATGGCGCGGATGCGGGCCTCGACCTCGGCCAGCTCCGGCTTGGTGACGAGATCGGTCTTGTTCAGCACGATGACGTCGGCAAAGGCGATCTGGTTCTTGGCTTCGGGCGCGTCCTTGAGCCGGTCGGACAGCCATTTGGCGTCCGCGACCGTGACGACCGCATCGAGGCGCGCGTTCTTCTGCACGTCCTCGTCGACGAAGAAAGTCTGGGCGACCGGCGCCGGATCGGCGAGCCCCGTGGTCTCGACGATGATCGCGTCGAACTTGCCCTTGCGCTTCATCAGGCCGTCCATGATGCGCACGAGGTCGCCGCGCACGGTGCAGCAGATGCAGCCGTTGTTCATTTCGAACACTTCCTCATCGGCGCCGATGATGAGGTCGTTGTCGATGCCGATCTCGCCGAATTCGTTGACGATGACGGCGTATTTCTTGCCGTGGTTTTCCGACAGGATGCGGTTGAGCAGCGTGGTCTTGCCGGCACCGAGATAGCCGGTCAAGACGGTCACGGGAATTTTTGGGGACGCTTCAGACATAACAACTCCGGACGTAGGGCTTCCGCGCGACGCAAGGCGGGGTGGCCCCTGCCCTAGTGGTCAAGCGCGCTGGTCAGGGCCTTTATATTGTGCCTGACCATATCAATGTAAGTGGGTGCAAGCCCCTTTTCACCCGTCAAACCGTCCGAAATCAGGGTCCCGCCGACCTTTGCCCCGGTCTCGGCCGCAATCCGCCGGATCAGCCGGTCGTCGCTGATGTTTTCCAGAAATACCGCCGGGATCCTAGCCGCCTTGATCTGGCCGATGATAGCCGCGATGTCCCGCGCGCTGGGCTCTGTTTCGGTGGAAACGCCCAGGGGGCGATGAACTGGACGCCGTATTCGGCGGCGAAATAGCCGAAGGCGTCGTGGGTGGAGATCACCTTGCGGCGCTCCGGCGGGATTTTGGCCACGGCCTCGCGGACCTCACGATCGAGCACGTCGAGCTTTTCCAGATAGGCCTTGGCTTGGGCGCGGAAGAAATCCGCATCGTCGGGATCGGCTGCGACCAGCGCATTGGCGATGTCGGTGACGTAAACTTTAGCGTTGGGGACGGACTGCCAAGCATGGGGATCCGCGGCCGAGCCGAGCTTCAGGGGGTGATCCCGGCGCTCGCGGTCACCACCTGCGCCTTGGCTCCGGAGGATTGCACCAGCCGCGGCAGCCAGCCCTCAAGGCCAAGCCCATTGACGATGACGAGCTTGGCGTCGGCGATCCGTTTCGCATCGCTTGGCGCGGGCGTGTAGACATGAACGTCGCTGTCGGGGCCGACCAGAGTCGTCACGTTGACCCGGTCTCCGCCAACGGTGCGGACGAAATCGCCGAGGATTGAGAAGCTGGCGACGACGTTGAGCCGTTCCGCGGCGCGCAGCGGCGATGCGACCAGCAGCAAGGCGAGGAGCACGAGGAAGCGCATCGCTATCAGGCCTCCAGATGCCGGCCGGGAAACAGTTGGCGGACGATGCCGCCGACGCGTCCGAACAGGACTGAGACGATATAGAGCACCGTCGCGACCAGAATGATCGCAGGGCCCGAGGGCACGCGGGTCTGGAATGACAGCACGAGACCGGCATAGCCTGAGATTGCAGCAGCGACCACCGCGATGCAGATCATCATGGTGAGATCGCGCGACCAGAATCGCGCGATGCCGGCCGGCAGGATCATCAGGCCGACCGCCAGCAACGTGCCGAGCGCCTGAAAGCCGTTGACGAGATTGATCACGACGAGCGCGAGGAAGGCGAGATGCGCAGGGCCGCCGGCGCGGCTCACGGTGCGCAGGAACAGAGGATCCACGCTCTCGATCACGAGCGGACGGTAGATCACCGCGAGCACCAGCAGCGTCACGGTGGCATTGAAGGCCACCACCAGCAGGGTCTGGTCGTCCATGGCGAGGATGTTGCCGAACAGCACGTGCAACAGGTCGATATTGGTGCCTTTGATCGACACGATGGTCACGCCGAGCGCCAGCGAGGCCAGATAGAAGGTCGCAAGCGACGCGTCCTCCTTCAGCCCCGTGGAGCGCGCGACCACGCCGGCGAGGATCGCGACCGCAAAGCCGGCGATCAGGCCGCCGGCCGTCATCGCGAACAGATTGAGCCCGGAGAGCAGGAAGCCGACGGCCGCGCCGGGCAGGATCGCATGCGCCATGGCGTCGCCGACGAGGCTCATCCGCCGCAGCATCAGGAATACGCCGATCGGCGCGCCGGCGAGCGACAGCGCGATGACGGCGGCCAGCGCCCGCCGCATGAACTCGAATTCGGCGAAGGGACCGATCAGCGCGTCATAGACCATCGGAGATCAAGCCGCCCGCGAGCGGGCATCGTCGGCCGCGCAGGCGGCTGCGCTGTCGTCGAACGCCTCGCACATCTGCATCGCGACCAGCAGGTTTTCCGGCGTCAGCACTTCAGCCGTCGGCCCCCAGGCCACGGGGCCGCGCGCCAGCACCAGCGTCTCGCTGAAATGGTTGCGCACCATCTCCATGTCGTGCAGGGCGGCGAGCACCGTGCGGCCTTCGCCGTGCCAATGCCGAACCAGCGCGAGCAGGTCGGTCGTGGTCTTGCTGTCGATGGCGTTGAAAGGCTCGTCGAGCACGATCAGCCGCGCGTCCTGGAGCAGCACGCGCGCGAACAGCACGCGCTGCATCTGCCCGCCCGAGAGCGTGCCGAGGGGACGGTTCTCGAAGCCATTGAGGCCGACGGAAGCGATCGCGTGCAGGATCTTGTCACGCGCGGCCTTGCCGATGCCGCCGAACAGGCCGGTCGCCCGCCACAGCCCGGTCGAAACGAAATCGAACACGGAGATAGGAAAGCTGCGGTCGATGTCCGCGCTCTGCGGCAGATAGGCGATGTCGCGGGAGTCGAGCCCGCCGAGATGGATGCTGCCGTCGAGCGGCCGGAGGATGCCAACGATACCGCGCAGCAGCGTCGACTTGCCGGCCCCGTTCGGACCGATCACGGCGACCAGCGCGCCGGAAGCGACCTCGCCGTTGAGATGATGCACGGCCGGATGCCGGTCGTAGCCGAGCGTGACGTTGTGGAAATGCACCGCCGCCATGGTCACCTCATCGCCAGCAAGACCACGCCCCAGAGCACGGCACAGACGGCCAGCGCAGCCGAAAGGCGCCCGGCCACGGTCATGCGCAGGATCGACCATGGCGCAGCTTGGGCCGGATGCGGCGAGGCCGCATCGTGAACATGGGCGTGGCTGTGGTCGTGCCCGTGCGAATGCCCGTGGTCATGGGAATGGCCCTGGGAATGGCCATGAGCATGGTCGCGAGGATGGACGTGGGAGGTGGCGGGAACCATGCAAAGGACGTTATAATATAACATTACCCCTGTCCACGGTTGGCTCAGGGCTTCCCGATCACCATTGCGATGGCAGCCGCCACAAACGGGAACGGCACCGACACGGCGCAGCGAAACCAGACGAACCGGGCCGGCATGAACGGGATTTCCCACAAAATCACCCGCTGGAAAGCGAACAGGGCCCAGGCCACGACATAGGCGACCACCTGGGGGACCCCGCCGCCGGATTTCAACGCCACCGTGCCGATGGAGAATCCGATCACCGGCCCGCCGGGCGTAGCGGCGCCGGCGACCACCGCGGTTGCGACACCCAGCCAACCGCTGTCCGGCCCGAGCCAGCCGGTGATCACCTCCTGGGGGATGATGGCGGCGATATAGCCGGAGCCGATCACGCCGAGCGCGATCCGGGGCACGATGTTGATGAAGTCCATCGAGCCTTCGCGCAGCGAGGCCTTGAACACCGGAGGGCCGCGGCGAAATGCGATCAGGCCTACGCCTAACACCGAGCCCCACAGCAGAATGTCGATCAGGAGCGCAGCGCTCATGCCGCATCCTCGTCGCTGGCGCGCTTCGGATAGAGCCGGACATAGACGAAGCGGCCGAGCGCGCCGGCGAGCACCGGCAGCGGCAGCGAGATGACGATCCGCCACAGCGTGAAATCGGTGCCCATGATCGGGATTTCCCAGGCCACCGCCCGGCCATAGCCGATCAGGGTCCAGCTCACGACCATGGCGATGGTGGCGCCGAAATCGGCGCCGACCGCCAGCAGCGCGCTCGCCACCGGATAGGCGGTGAAGGGCCCGCCGGGCAGGATCGCGCCGAACGCGGTGCCGATCAGAAGGCCCTTCAACCCGGACTTCGGCCCGAGCGAGCGCGAGACTTTTCGTGTGGCAGGATTTCCGAGATGAACGCGCCGAGCAGGCAGCCGGCCAGCACGCGTGGCAGGATTCCGCCGAACAGCGAGAGGTCGTGGGTCAGAATATCGAGGACACCATCAGTGCCGTCACGCCGCCAGACCAGAGCTGCGCTCACCGCCACCAGCGCCGCAATGATGATTGTCGACCAGCCGATCGGCTTGCGCACCCGCCCTGGCCGCGGCTCGGACTCCGCGTCCTCGGCAGGCGCCGGATTTTTCGGGGAAGATTCTGACAATGGGAGAGAGTCGACCGGGTGTGATGCCCATCCTGATTAAGGCTGGCGCCCAGGCGATGCAAACGGAACGATCACAGGCCTATACGCGGATTGTGCAGGACTCATGCGGCGAATTCCGCACAGCAAAAAGGCGGCCGCGCATGCGACCGCCTTTTCCGCTCATCCGGGCAAGCCCGGAATGACGCGTAAACTTACGCCTTGTCGAACAGGGACTCGACGTATTCCCAGTTCACGAGGTTCTCGACGAATGCCTTGAGATAGTCGGGACGGCGATTGCGATAGTCGATGTAGTAGGAGTGCTCCCAGACGTCCACGCCGAGGATCGGAGTGGCGCCGTGCACCAGCGGATTCTCGCCGTTCGGGGTCTTGGCTATTTCGAGCTTCCCGTTCTTGACCTGGAGCCAGGCCCAGCCGGAGCCGAACTGGCCGACGCCGGCCGCCTGGAAGTCAGTCTTGAACTTCTCGAAGCCACCGAGGTCTTCGTTGATCTTCTTCTCGAGCTTGCCCGGCAGCTTGGTGCCGCCGCCATTGGGCTTCATCCAGCTCCAGAAGTGGATGTGGTTATAGTGCTGGCCGGCGTTGTTGAACACGGCCGGGTTCTTGCCGAACGAGCCCTTGACGATCTCCTCAAGGGACTTGCCTTCCCATTCGGTCCCCTTGAGCGCGTTGTTGCCGTTGGTGACGTAGGCCTGATGATGCTTGTCGTGGTGGAATTCCAGCGTCTCCTTCGACATGAACTGGCCGAGGGCGTCATAGGCGTAAGGGAGGGGGGCAGCGTAAAGGTCATGGGATGTTGTCCGCGACTGATGGGGAACTAGCTTAACGGGGACTCTTATAGAAGGTTCCGCTGCCGTTAAATACCGCGAATTTGCGAAAACACGTGATGCGGCGGCTGGGCCGGATTGCATAAAATCGGCGCAAGTATTTGGGGCGCTTTAAGAGGGGCCGGAAAATATCATTGCCTTTGAGGCGCTTATGACAGAAGGGACGCACCACGCGCAGATGCGAAAGACAGAACAATGAGTATCGAGATCGACATTCTGAACGGCGACGCCTCGTGGCGGATCGCCGAGCCTCTGCATCAGGCGGTCTGGGGCCCGCAAGAGATTGCGGACAAGCCGTGGGTTCACATCAAATGGGCCAATGCCGATCTGCGCGTGCTGATCGAGACGCCCGAGAACGGCCTCGTCTGCCATGTCGGCATCTACTTCCGCACCGTCACCTGGAACGGGCAAAAGGTCCATATCGGCGGCATCGGCGGTGTTTGCACCCGCGAGGACCAGCGCGGTCGCGGCTATGCGACCGTGGCGATCGACGCGGCGGTGCATACCATGCGGGCCAACGAGGCGGTGCGCTTCGCACTGCTGTTCTGCGAACCACACAATTTTACGTTCTACGAGACCCGGAGCTGGCTGCCCTTCAAGGGTGAGGTCTATTGCGAGCAGCCGGAGGGGCGAATCCGCTTCGACCATATGGCGCCCTACGTCTTCAACATCGTTCGCGCGCCGACGCTGGGCACCATCGACCTATGCGGCCTGCCGTGGTGAGCCCTGCGTGACCGGAGGGCTGGTATGGACACGCCACGCCCTGTAGTATGTCGATCATCATCTAATATTCCGCGCGGTGAACATGACGATCGACGCCTCCGCAGACACCGTCCCGCCGCGCGCACCGGTCGCCTCCCCTATCGCCAGCCTTCTGACGGCGCCGATCCTGCCGACGCTGCTGCGGCTGGCGATCCCCAACATGGTCGCCATGGTCGGCAGCACGTTGGTCGCGATCGCCGAGACCTCCTATATCGGCCGCCTCGGCACCATCCCGCTGGCCGCCATCGCGCTGGTGTTCCCATTCGCGATGCTGACGCAGATGATGAGCGCGGGTGCGATGGGCGGTGGGGTCTCGTCTGCGATCAGCCGGGCACTCGGGGCCGGAGACCGCGACCGCGCCGCGACGCTGGCGCTGCATGCCGCGATCATCGGCCTCTGCGGCGGCCTGTTCTTCACGGTGACGATGCTCGTCTTCGGCCGCTCGTTCTTCACGCTGCTCGGCGGCCGCGAGCGCGTGCTCGAGGAAGCCAGCGGCTATTCGCAGGTGCTGTTCTCCGGCGCGATCGCGATCTGGCTCGTCAACACGCTGGCCTCGGTGATCCGCGGCACGGGCGACATGCGACTGCCCTCGATGACCCTGATCGGGGCGAGCACGCTCCAGATCGCGCTCGGCGGCACGCTCGGGCTCGGTCTGTTCGGCGTGCCGCAATTCGGCATGCCTGGTGTCGCCGCCGGCCAGTTGATCGCGTTCAGTTGCGCCGCGGTCTTCTTCCTCTGGTATCTCCTGTCCGGCCGCAGCCGGCTATCGCTCAACGTCCGCGCCTTCCACTTCGAGCGCGCGATGTTCCTGGACATTCTCAAGGTTGGCGCGGTCGCCTGCCTGTCGCCGCTGCAGACCGTGCTGACCATCCTGATCTTCACCAAGATCCTGGCGACCTTCGGCATCGAGACGCTGGCCGGCTACGGCATCGGCTCGCGGCTGGAATTCCTGCTGATCCCGATCACCTTCGCCTTCGGCATCGCCTCGGTGCCGATGGTCGGCATGGCGATGGGCGCGGGCCAGATCAAACGCGCGCGGCGCGTGGCCTGGACCGCGGCCGCGGCCTCCGGGCTCACTGTCGGCCTGATCGGACTCGTGATCGCGCTCGATCCCGCGTTATGGGTCTCGCTCTTCACGAACGATCCGGGGGTCGCCGCCGCCGCGCACAGCTATTTCCACTGGGCCGGGCCGGCCTTCGTGTTCTTCGGCATGGGCGTGTCGCTGTATTTCTCGTCGCAGGGCGCAGCGCGCGTCGGCGGGCCCGTGCTCGCATCCACCGCGCGCCTCCTGATCGTCGCGATCGGCGGCGTCGGCCTCATGACGGCGCAGGCGCCGGCCTGGACCTTATTCGCGCTGGTCGGCGGCGCCATGGTCGTGTTCGGGCTCTCGACCGCGGCTTCAGTCGCCTTCGCACGCTGGGGCAAATGAGCGCAGGCAAATAAGCGCGGCAATGTGATTCCATCCAGCGTTGCACTATCCTGCCGGACTGCTATGGAGGCGCCTCCATTTTTCGAGGCTCTCTCCATGCTCCGCAGATTCGCTATCTTCTCCGCCATTCTGGCCGCGCTGCTCGGCGCGACGGCCGCCCATGCGCAGAGCGCTGACGGGATCTGGCTGACGCAGGCGGGCGATGCCCGCGTCAAGGTCAGCAAATGCGGCGGCGGCATCTGCGGCCACATCGTCTGGCTGCGCGAGCCCCACGATACCGCGACCGGCCAGCTCGCCACCGACAGCAAGAATCCCAATCCCGCGCTCGCCAAGCGCCCGATGATCGGCTTGCCGCTGTTCAGCGGCATGCAGCCTGTGGGGCCGAACAAATGGTCCGGCCAGATCTACAATGCGGACGACGGCAGCACCTATGCGAGCAGCGTCAGCGTGACATCGGCGGATGCACTGCGGGTCGAAGGCTGCGTCGGCGCGCTCTGCGGCGGCGAGACCTGGACGCGCGCGGGACGCTGACAGCTCAAGCCATCATCGCCTTCAGCGCCGTCGCGGCCGAGGCGTAGCCGCCCCGCGCGCCGTCGATGAAATGGACGTGGTCGCTGCGCAGCACCGAGGGCGTGAAGCAGGTCATCATCGCAGCGTCCTGCTGGTAGAGTCCGTAATGCACGATGCCGTCGCGCGCGGCCGCCGCAAGGCGGTCGCTCAGCGCGCGCTCGAGCTGCGGCGTGCAGTCGAGGATCATGCGCAGGCCGTCGTCATATTTGCGGAAGTCTGAATTCTCGACCACCTGGCGCTTGTAGACGTTTGGCACGAAGCCCCCGACGTTGAGGTCGAAACGCATGATCAGGTAGACGAACAGCGTGTAGGCCAGCACGCTGGCGCGACGCGCGAGCAGCGAACCGCCGCGCTTGGTGCGGGCCTCGAAGTCTAGCCCTTGCGGGGGCCATTTCAACGGCGGCCCCAGCGCCGGCACCGGGCGGCCGCCATCCGGGCTGCGCTCGACCAGATGGATGATGTCCTCGATCACCTTGCGGAAGGCCGCAGGGTCCGCGCCGCGCGCCGGCATCACCAGCACGGACAGGATCAGGCCGCGCGCGGCCGGGATCACCTCGAAGCGGCAGGACAGGCCGGAGAGATCGGGCTGCGTGCCGGCGGGCGCTTCGTTGACCGCGAACTCGCCGCGCTTCATCGCGGCATCGGCCCAGGCGAGGCCGCCGCCGGAGAACATCGCATAGGACAAATTGGCCGACGGACCGAAGCGCGCGACGCGCACGTCGAGGCCGTGCGCGCGGATCGCTCCCACCGGCACCATCGCGACCCGCATCTTCAGGTCGAGATCCTCCCGCACCCAGGTCGCGGTTGCGGCAAGTGCCTCGCGGGCCGGCTCGATATCGGAAGGCGCGACAGCGAAGCTCGCGCCGTCGCCGCCGAACACGAAGGGGAATTCCCGCCCCTCCAGCGCATTGGTCACCGCCGCGATCACGGCCGCGCCGGCCATGTTGACCGCCTTGTAGCGCTGCGCCGCAATCGCCTTGGTGGAATCGACGATGTCCGCCACGCCGATGCTCCAGTCGTCCGGCAGCGGAGCATAGAGCGCGGGGTCCATCAGGCTGGTGAAGCCGCGGAAGACGGGAATGCCGCCGTAGAAGGATTCGCCTGAAGTCATCGGGTGATGCCGGATGGTTGGAAAGCACGTCCAGATCGATGCGAGAAACAAGATACGTGGCAGAATCGATCCGGGTTCGCCGGCCGCCGTGTCATCATTGGCCGAAACGGGCCCGGACAACAAGATCGCAGCGCGCCGCAATGCCGCAGCCTGTCATTGATCGACGTCAAAGAGCCGGCCGCGGGAGCCACTAGAGTTGAACGATCTCCAGGGGTTGCGCGGGATGATCGAAGTGCCCGACTTTGGCAACAAGGGCTCTACAGCTCCGCTCCGCCGGCGCACGGGGCATGAGCCGATCAGCGCGGTGAAGATGCCCGAAGGACTGACCGCGGCGATCGATGGCTGGGCTGAAGCCCATCAGCTGTCGCGCTCGGAAGCGATCTGCAAGCTGGTCGAGCTGGGCCTGAAGATTTCGCCTGCTCCCCCGCATCGGCACATCCCATCGCATCGGAGGCCACCCGGATCGAGGAGATTGCGGTGCACGAAATCGAGGGCCTGCTCGATCCGGCATTGCCCACGGACGAGCGCGAACGCCGCATCCGCCGCCTTACCGAGGGCCCGCCGGAATTCCTGCACGAACGGATCGACCTGCCAAAGCAGCGGACGTGAGCCTTAGTGCAGCCTCTCGTCCTCGCGCTTGCGCAAGGCCTCGACGGAAGCGTCATGACAACCGACCAGGCGCACGAATTGCTGCGGATACATCTCATGGCCGTGACTGCCGGAGTTCTGATGCGCCATCGGCGGGCAACGAACATCGTTGGGCTTGGTGCGAGCCTGCTCTGTCCGGCGTTCATTTGAAGCGGTCATGTGTTGCGTGGCCATGCACTGCTCCCTCTCAATTAGGGCAGATCGATTGACGTAACCCAATCGATTGCAGGATATCTTACGACCAAATCCGGCTTGATGTCATTGCGCCCGATCAACGCAATTGTGGCGGCGCAAGTTCCAATTAGGCCGTATTCCCCGCATCGATCGTGAACACCGTACCGGTCACGTTGCGGCCGCCTTCGCCGAGCAGATATTCCACCATGCGTGCGACGTCGTCGGTCTCCGGCAGGCGGCGTAGCGCGCTGCGGCCGGCGATGCGCTTGCGGCTCTCGTCGGACAGATTGTGTGTCAGCTCGGTGTCGATGAAGCCCGGCGCGATCGCATTCACGGTGATGCCGAGCTTGCCAACCTCGCGCGCGAGCGAGCGGGTGAAGCCGGTCGCGGCAGCCTTGGTCGCGCCGTAGACGGACAGGCCATTGTAGCCGGTGGTCGCGATGATCGACGAGATGTTGATGATGCGGCCGGCACTATCGGCCATCATCTGCCGCGCGACGTATTTCGTGAGGATGATCGGCGACAGTACGTTGAGCTGCACCAGCGCCTCGATCTCGGAATTGTGCATGGTGGCGAGCAGGCCTTCGGTGCCGAGGCCCGCATTGTTGATGAGGCCGTAGATCGCGCCGAACTCGTCGCGCACGAGTTTTGCGAATCCGGGATCGCATCGATCACCGTAAGGTCGCAGGCCCGGAAATGCAGCCGCCCCTCGGATTCGGCGATCGCGGCCTTGAGCTCGTCGCTCTCGCGCCGCGCCGCCGCGATGACATTGTAGCCGGCACCGACGAGGCGCTTGCCGATTGCCAGCCCGATACCGCGGCTGCCGCCGGTGACGAGAACGTTATGCATCGGTGCGCGCCAGTTTGCCGGCCGGAGTGACGTCGAGCGTCTCGACGAAGCGGATCACCGCCGGCACCTTGTGCGAGGCGAGCTGCGCGCGACACTGATCGAGGATCTGGTCACGGATGTCCTTCGCCCGCGCCGGCTCGGTGCCGTCGGCAAGGATCACGTCGGCGACGACGATGCCGCCGGTGATCGGGCTGCGCCGTGATTTCGCCCGTGACATCCGCACATCGGGATGGCGATTGATCACCGCCTCGATCTCCTCGGGGTGGACCTTCAATCCACCGATATTGATGATACCGCCGCGGCGGCCGACGAAATAATAGCGATCGCCGCGCAATTCGACGATGTCGCCGCTGTCGACGAACCCGTCACCATCGGTGAGCGCGGCGGCGTTCCGGCCGATGTAGGCGTGCGCCGTGCGCGTCGAGCGGATGCGCAGCGAGCCGTCGACGACCTTCATCTCCACGCCATTGCGGTTGCCGAGATAATTCGCTGGAAAGCCCTCCAGCCCGTCATTGACCGCGAAGCCGACGCCGGCCTCGGTCGAGGCATAAGCATGGCCGACGGAGGAATTGGGGAATGCGGCCTTCAGGCCGTCGAGCACCGCCTGGTCGGCGATTTCGCCGGAGAGGCGAACATAGCCCGGCCTGAAGTGCGCGGCCGACCCGCTCATCAGAAGCTTTCGCCAGTGCGAGGGGGTTCCGGAGATGTGCGAGACGCCGCGCGCGTTCAACCGCGCGACATGATCGGCGAGCGCTTCATGCGGGTCGGACAGCACCATCGAGCCGCCGGACAGAACAGCGCGGAGGAATATCTGCAGGCCGCCATAGCGGCGGATGTCGTAGAACGTCGCCCACACCGGCGCAGGTCCACGCGCGGGCCCTTCGGCGACGATCGCGCCGGTGAGCGCGTCCAGCGTATGGCCGACGATTTTCGGCACGCCCGACGTGCCCGACGTCAGCATCAGCCATTCGGTGGCACGCTCGCTCCTGGCCGGCGCGGTGGCTTGAAGCGGCAATTGCGCAGTGACGATCAGCGGCACGCCGGACGCGGCCCAGCGATCGGGCTCGTCGGTGACGACGGCATCGATTCCTGCATCGGCGATCAGCGCGTCGAGATGCGCCAGATTGAGATCGGGCGGGCAGAGCAGCATACGGCGAGCGATGCCGTCGAGCTCGATCATGGCAAGCCCGGAACGGAGCTGGTCGGACAGCTTGAGCAGCACCGCGCGGCCGGACAGCTCGCGCAGGCGACCGCCCAGGACCGTCTGCGAGAGGATGTCCGTCAGCGACACGCAATCGTGCGCGTCCGACAGCGTGCGGCCCGTCAGTTCCGCGCCAAGATGGTCGCGAAGCGCAAAGATCTCACGCGGGGACATTTTCGTAGGCCCGCACGAAATCGCCCACGGTGGCGGGGAACGCTGCGTCCTCGGAAATGGTGAAAGGGTCGACGCCGGTTTCGTCCTCGAGGCGCGCCACCAGGATGGCGAAGGCGAGCGAGTCGAACCCGGTCTCATGCAGGGACAGATCGTCCGAGAGGGCGGGAAGCGTGACATGCTGCTCTTTGGCGATCTGCTGGATCGCCTCGATGACCTTGGACCTTACCGACATGGCTGGCTCACTTTTGCTTTGTTAATGGTCGTATCTCTTGTGGCGGCTCTTGATGACCGCCTCCCTATGCCCGTCTGTTTACCGGACAGAAGTAAATGGCTTCTTGGACAATTCGGATAAAATTGGACCTATCTGCGGATTTTGCGCGTGGGGCTACAACCGGATCGCGCCATCGACGACCTGAGCATAAGCCTCGGACGTCAGCGCGACATAGGCGCCGGATTTCGGATCGAGCATGAACAGCGGATCGGGGATCGCATCGGGATCAAATCCCTCGCGCGCGAGATCAGCCTTTTTCTGCTTGAACGTCTCGGTCGCATCGAGTTCGCGCGAAAGGCGGACGAAGACGGGACGGGCATAGGCCGGAAGGCGCTGCGCAAGATGCACAGGCAACGCCGCGATATCGAACCCTTCATTCACCACGATCGCGCTCATGCCGGCGCGGCCGTCGGTGCCGGGAATGCTGACACCATAGGTGGTGGCGTCGATCACGCCGGCGAAGTCGCGCACCGCGTCGTTGACCTCGGACGTCGCGACATTTTCACCCTTCCAGCGGAACGTGTCGCCGATGCGATCGACGAAATGGAAGAAGCCCTTGTCGTCGATCCGCATCAGATCGCCGGTGCGAAACCAGGCATCGCCCTTGGCGAAGACGTGACGCAGGATTTTCTTCTCTGTCTCGCCCGCATCGGTGTAGCCCTCGAAGCGGCCACCACCCTGGTCCGCGGAGCCGATGCGGCCAACGGCTTCACCCGCCTCGCCGCGGGTGCAGGCGATGCAGAGGCCATCTTCATTGCGCAGCGGCGCGCCGCTGTCGGGATCGAGCTTGACGAGGCTCGCCGGAAAACGATGCGCGAGCAGCGGCGGGATGCGGCCGATCGCCCCGGGCTGGCCCTCGACGTTGAACAGCGAGAAATTGCCCTCGGTTGCGGCGTAGAATTCGAGGATGCGCGGAATGGCGAAACGGGTCTGGAAATCCTCCCAGATGTCGCCGCGCAGGCCGTTTCCACAGACGAGACGCAGACGATGCCGGTTCTCGTATTCCGACGGCGGCGCCTTCAGCAGATAACGGCAGAGCTCGCCGATGTACTGGAACAGAGTACAGTCATGCCGCACGATATCCGGCCAGAAGTTCGAGACCGAGAATTTCTCTGCAATCACCACCGCGCCGCCGGCGGCCAGCATGCTGCACGGCGCGACGATCCCGCCGACCGAGTGGAACAGCGGCAGGCAATCATAGAGCCGGTCCTGCGGCGTGGCTCCGGTGAGGCCGGCGAACCAGAACCCCCAGTTGAGAATGCGACGATGGCTGATGCTGGCCGCTTTCGGCAGGCCGGTGGTTCCAGACGTATAGATCAGCAGGGCGCGGTCGTTGATCGTGACGTCGCCATGCTCGTCCGGTGACAGCGGAGCATCGTCGAGCGCTGCGAGCGCAACGTCGATGGCCCGCTCGCTGCGGGCATCGCCATGGGTCCAGATCTTTGCTTCGGTCTTCAGATCCGGCTTCGCGCTCTGCAGCGTCTCCACCAGATCATGTGCGACGATGATATGCAGGGGCGCCGCAACGTCGATGCAATGCGCAAGCGACTTTCCCACCAGCTTCGTGTTGAGCAACGCGACCACGCCGCCAACCCGGCTGATGCCGAGCCAGGCGGCGACATAGTCGATGCCGTTCGGCATGATCAGGCCGACAGTGTCGCCCTTGGCTACACCGACCGAGCGCGCCCAGCGCGCGTAACGGTTGATGCGTTTGGCGAGCCCGTCATAGTCAAGGCTTGCGTCGTCCTTGACCAGCGCAACGCGATCGGGCTGGCGCCGCGCCCAATCGTCGACGACGTCGGCGAACAAGCGGCCCGGCAGCGTTTCGATGCGCGCAGTAAGCTCGATCGCCGTCAGCCAGATCTTCGATGCCGAGGGAACGCGCGCGGCTTTCGGTTGCTCGATGACGCCGGTGGTCATGTCGTTCATTCTTTCGGAACGTGACTGCTGATTGCGGTAGTCTAGTCCGCGCGCCCTGCCCAGGTGTTAAGAGACAAGGTAAAAGCCGGTTAGTGCACGATTAACTCCAGTCACCCTTTACCAAGCCGACGGGATCAGCGTGCGGTCTGCCGCGATTCTTGCGATGACGAGGCCGAATGCTGCGCTCACGCTCCATTCCCAGTACGAGCGGTGCAGCGGGGGCGGAGACGCGGATGATCACCAAACGCCATTTCCTTCAGACCGCGGCTTTTGCCGCAGCGGCTTTCGCCGCGCCGCGCGCATTTGCGATCGGCAATCCTTCCTATCCCTCGCGCAGCGTGAAGTGGGTGGTGCCTTATGCGGCGGGCGGCGCGACCGACGTGCTGTCGCGGCTGCTGTGCCAGCGCTTGTCCGACCGGCTCGGCCAGACCTTCGTGGTCGAGAACAAGCCTGGCGCCGGCAGCAACATCGGGACACAAGCGGTGATCACGTCCGCGCCCGACGGTTACACGCTGCTGCTGACCTCGACCGCCAATGCCATCAACGCCTCGTTCGATCCGGCGCTGCCGTATGATTTCGCCAAGGGCATCGCGCCGGTTGCCGGTGTCGCACGGATTCCGCTGGTGCTGGTCGTCAACAATGACCTGCCGGTAAAAACCGTCGCCGATTTCGTCGCCTACGCCAAAGCCAATCCCGGCAAGATGTCGATCGCCTCCTCCGGCATCGGCACCTCGCTCCATCTCTCGGGCGAGCTGTTCAAGTCGATGGCCGGCGTGCAGTTCACCCACGTACCCTATCGCGGCTCGGCGCCGGGATTGACCGACGTCGTGAGCGGCCAGATCCAGGGCATGTTCGACAACGTCACCTCGTCCTTCGAGCTGGTTCGCGCCGGCAAGCTCCGCGCACTCGGCGTGACCACGCACGACCGCTCGGAGATTCTGCCAGACGTGCCGCCGATCGCGGAGACGCTACCCGGTTACGAGACGAGCTCATTCTACGGCGTCGGCGCGCCGCACGACACGCCGCGCGAGATCGTCGACTTGCTCAATCGCGAGATCGACACTGCGCTGTCCGACGCCGGGATCAAGGCCCGCATCGCCGAACTCGGCGCGATCCCGCTGCATGGCAATGCTGGCGAGTTCGGCAGCATGCTGACGGCGGAGACCGACCGCTGGCGCAAGGTGGTGGAGCTGTCGGGCATCAGGAAGGAATAGCTTGCGGACGGTGGCCCGGCGCTAGCCGCTTCTCCTGTGGTGCTGGCGCGGCGGCGGCACGTTCACCGGATAATACGGATTGAGATCGCAGGTCGCGGCGCGGCCTGCGGCCGTGGCGCGGCACTGCGGCAGCGAGGTGAAGGAGCAGTCGTACCACTCGCCGCCGCCGCCGCTCGACCCGGAATAGACGTGCATGCAGACGGGAAAGCGGGGGTCAAAGGTCTGCGCATGCGACGGTGCAGCCGCGAGCAATACACCGGCGATCATGGCCAGGCTGAAGGAACAACGCATGAAAAACATCCCGAGACGCCGCATCGCCGACCGCTAGTGCTCTTTCTTGTGACGACGGCGCGGGGGCGGCGGCGGTTCGTTGAAGGCGTAATAGGGATTGACGTCGCAACTGGCGGAGCGGCCCGACGCCGTGGCGCGGCACTGCGGGATCGAGGTGAAGGAGCAGTCGTAATAGTCGCCGCCCCCGCCCCAGCCACCGGGCGTGTAGACGTGCATGCACACCGGATAGCGCGGATCGTAGGTCTGGGCGCTGGCGTCTGCCGCAACGAACAGCGTGGCAATCGCGGTGAGGGTCAGGATCGGCAAGCGCATTGAAACATCCTCGAATCGATGGCGTCGGCGGAGCTGGTGCCGACCGCCTGCTATGGCACAACACCACGCCGGAGGCGACTGTTCCTGGAACCATATGACGGCAAGGTGAGTGCGGTGCGTGATGCACCGCACTGAAACGATGAATTGGCGTTATCCGCCGAGACCCTGCAGGACCAGCCGGTTCAACCGTGAGGCAAACGCGGCGGGATCTTCCGGCAGCTCGCCGTCCAGGATCTGCGCCTGTTCGAGCAGGAGCAGGCTGAGATCGTCGACGTCCCTTGAGCCGGCCTGCGCCCTGGTGATCGCCGTGACCAGCGGGTGGCGCAGATTGATCTCGAGGATCGGCCTGGTGCGCATGCCACGGTTCTGCTGCGACAGGATGCGCTCGAGCTCGCGGCTCGGACCCTGGCTGTCGGCGACGAGGCAGGAAGCCGAACTGGTGAGGCGCGTTGAGGCCTTGACGTCGGTCACGCGCTCGCCGAGCGCGGCCTTGATCACCGCGATGGTGGCGGCCTCATCCGCCGCCGGCTCGTCCTTCTTCGCCTCCTCCGTCTCGTCGGTGCGCGGGATCAGGTCGAGATTGAGATCGCCCTGGCTCAGCGACTTCATCGGCTTGCCGTCGAATTCCGTCGGCATCGAAGTCCAGAAGGCGTCGACGGGATCGGACAGCAGCAGCACCTCGATGCCGCGCGCGGTCGCAGCCTCCAGCCGCGGATTGGACTTCAGCCGCTCGATGCTGTCGCCGACGAGGTAGTAGATCTCGGTCTGGTTCGGCTTGAACCCGGCGATGACGTCTTTCAGCGAGCGCTTCTCGCCCGTGGTGGTGGTGAAGCGCGACAGCGCGAGCAGCTTTTCGCGGCGTTCGAAATCCTCGTAGATACCTTCCTTCAGCACCGCGCCAAAAGCGTCCCATATCCTGGTAAAATTCTCCGAGTCCTTGTCGGCGAGGCTTTCCAGCTCGGACACGACACGCGTCGCCACGGCTTTGCGGATCTGCGCGAGTTGCGGATTGTTCTGCAGCATCTCGCGCGAGATGTTGAGCGGCAGGTCCTCGCTGTCGACGACGCCGCGGATGAAGCGCAAGTACCCCGGTAGCAGATCGGCATCGTCGGTGATGAAGACGCGGCGGACATAGAGCTTGACGCGCCCCTTGCGCGAGGGCTCGAACAGGTCGAACGGCTTGGTCGACGGCGCAAACAGCAGCACTGCGTAGGAGTAACGGCCCTCCGCGCGATAGTGCAGCGTCATTGCGGGATCGTCGAAGGCGGAGGCGATCTGCTGATAGGCCTTTTTGTAGTCCTCCGGAGACAACTCGGATTTCGAGCGCTGCCACAACGCGCTCGCCGAATTGATCTGGCGTGGTTCGCCCTCTTCCGGCACCAGTTCGATCGGGAAGAGAATGTTGTCGGAATAGGCACTGATGATGCGTTCGATCTCGTAGGCCTCGAGATACTTCTTCGCGTCGTCCTTCAAGTGCAGGACGATCTCGGTGCCGCGCGCCACGCGCGCCGCGTCCTCCTCGCTGGCCCGTGCGATCTCGAAGCCGGAGCCGCCGGATGACGTCCAGGTCCAGACGTCGCTTTCGCCGGCGCGGCGGCTGACGACCACGATCTTCTCGGCGACCATGAAGGCGGAATAGAAGCCGACGCCGAACTGGCCGATCAGGCCGAGGCCTTCCTTGGCCTCCTTCAGCTTCGAGACGAAGGCCTTGGTGCCGGAGCGCGCGATGGTGCCCAGATGGTCGATCAGCTCCTGCCGCTCCATACCGATACCGTTGTCGGCGATCGTGAGCGTTCCAGCCGTCTTGTTCGGAATGATGCGGATCTTGAGGGCGTCGCCCTCGCCGAGCAGGGCCGGATTGGCGATGGCCTCGTAGCGCAGCTTGTCGCAGGCATCCGAGGCGTTGGAGACCAGCTCCCGCAGGAAAATATCGGTTTCGGAATAGACCGAGTGCACCATGAGGTGCAGCAGCTCGGAAACCTCGGCCTGGAATGGCTGCGTATGCGCAGCGGTATCGGACGTCGTCATGCGTTTACCCGGTCGATCAAAAGGGGAATAAACCCGGGATATAACGCGAGGGGATTGGGGATCAAGTGGACGTGAACGATCGCCCTCGACCGGAGGGCGATTTTTCCACGGACGCCGCGGATCAGGTCACGCAGCGGCCCGGCTGCAGCAGTTTTGCCACTTCGGTCAGGGAGCTGACCATCGGCTCGCAGGCGATGGTTGGCTTGTTGCGGCCCAGCTTCTGATCCTTCAATAGCGCCGGCGACTTGGCATTGCCGGTTTCGATCACCGCCGGGACCCGCAGCAGCACCGACGTATCGGGGAGATCGTTCAGCCGCATCGACACGGTGCGGGATGGAACTCCCTGCTTGAGATCGGCGAGCCGGTCGGACTTGCCGGATCGATTGACGTTGTGGCCGGGCTTGTCGGCCTTGTCGGTCAGGGACTGCCAGTGGTCGGCCAGATCATGGCCGGAGGCCAGCTGCGCGGCGCCAAGCGCGAAGGTGATCGCGGCGGCACCGAAAAATGCTTTGTAAATCTGTGACATGGCTGTCGATCCCTCGCCCCATGGCGATCGCGGGAACAACGCAAGGAGACGACCGCAAGTTCTCAGCCGTTAAGATCACTTAACCGTGTGCGAAAAATCTCAGGGCCATGAAAAATCTTGCAACCACCTGGAACGACTCCGTGGGCTGCGAGTCGTCTCAACAGCCGGCTATTCCCCCTGCCCCATAAGCCGGCGACGTAGGGCGCGACTGTGGTGATGCCAGTCGCGCCTTACTTTTGTCTGGCGTCTACTTTGCTTTCCCCGCCAGCCACTCCCGCCCTTCGCCATAGAGCTTCTCGACCTCCGGCCCGGTCAGGCCCGGCATGTCGCGCTTGACCTTGTAGCCGATCAACTCCTGCATGTAGGCGAGGTGGCGGTAGCCTTCAGGCAGCGCGGCGAGCGCATTCTGGTCGAGGCGCAGAGTCGCGGCGGGATCGACCGGGTCGATCCGGTCCTTCTCGTAGATCGGCTGGCGGCGGACGATGCCCCAATGGCCAATACCTGATTGGTCATGCCGCTTCTCCAGGAAATCATAGAAGCGGCCGGTGCAGACGACGTCGCAAACCACGTCATGCACCGGGGCACGTTGCGAGATCGTCATCTTGGTTTGGGCGATGGCCCGCTCACCGGCGAGGTCGATGCTGGTGCCACCGAGGAAATGCAGGATACGCACCCCCTTGGCAAACCCCTCCTGGCTGACACGCATGAAATCCCGCGCCGGCCCCTGAAACCAGGTGGCGGACATCCAGCCCTCATCGTGCCAGACGGTCGCAAAGCGTTCCCAGTCGCCGGCGTCGCGCCACACCGCCCAGTTTTCGACGAGGTCGCGGATCGCGAGGCGGTCGAGCAGCGCTTGGTCCATGGGCACATCTCCGATTGGGCGATGCACGAGGTATGAGCGGCGAATTCGATGGCCGTCAAGCGCGGCCAGCGGACAAGAAAAATCCGGCGTGCCTTGCAGCACGCCGGATCGGCTCATTCGCCAAATAATGCCTTGTTTACGCCGCCGGCGCCTTGGGCGCGCGGTTGCGCGAGTTGCGCTGGAAGAACAGGGCCTGGCTCGCCACAGCCGACACCATCGCGGGCTGGAACGGCTTTGAGATCAGGAACGCCGGCTCCGGTCGCTCGCCGGTCAGGAAGCGCTCGGGATAGGCGGTGATGAACACCACCGGCACCTCGAACGTCTTCAGCAGCTCGTTGACGGCGTCGAGGCCGGAAGAGCCGTCGGCGAGCTGGATATCGGCCAGGATCAGACCCGGACGCTTGTTCTTGGCCAGCGCCACCGCGTCGGCATGGGTGCGCGCGACGCCGACGACATTGTGGCCGAGGTTCTTCACCAGGCTCTCGAGGTCCATGGCGATGAACGTCTCGTCCTCGATGATCAGCACGTCGGTGGCGATCTCGGCCGCCATCTCGCGTCCCGCGGCGTCGGCAAGCCGCCGGGTCTCGGCGACGTCGGTGCCGAGCACGTAGCCGACTTCCTCTTCCGAAAATCCCTCGAGCGAGAGCAACAGGAACGCCTGCCGCGGCAGCGGCGTGATGTTCGAGAGCCGGCGCTCCGGCGGCATCGGCAGCGTCGCCACTTCGGCGTCGTCATTGACCGACACCGAATTCCAGATCTGGGTGAACAGCCGGAACAGGCCGGCTCGCGGCCCGTGGCTCTCGTCGAGCACTGACGGATCCCCAAGCATGGCTTCCAACATGGCTGCGACATAGGCGTCACCGGAGGCCTGGCTGCCCGTCAGGGCGCGCGCATACCGGCGCAACAACGGCAAGTGTTCAGCAACAAGCTGCGAACGGGACATCCCCACTCCATTCATTCGGGCCAACCTTGAAATCTGGAACTGCGAGGGGAGGCCCGGGTTCCCTACTGGGGCTTATGACGCCCCAGAATAAGAAAAGTTCCCTTGATCGGGGAACTTTTTGTCGAACCTGGAATTGAACTCGTCCAGGGAACGGCTCCCGGTTGAGAGAACGTCTCGATTTTACAGTTACTTAACTCGGGGAAACGTGGAACAGGTCATGAAAGATCTCAAGTCTCAAGTCAGCAAAAGCACGACCCCCGGCAAGGGAGGCCTCACTCCGGAAATTCAGTCCCGGATCGGCCATCAGCTGCGCGCCATGTACGACGACGTGGTGCGGCAGGGGGTTCCGGACCGGTTCGCGGAACTGATCAAGAAGCTTGATGCGCCGGGAGGCGCACCTCAAGTGGAAACCGACGGGGGCTCCAACGACAACAACAATGGGAGGGATTAATGCCTCTCACTGACTCCCTGCGTGACGACATCCTCGCGGCCGTGCCAAGTTTGCGCGCGTTTGCGATTTCGCTCAGCGGCAATGCGGACCGCGCCGACGATCTGGTGCAGGAAACGCTGTTGCGTGCGCTCGCCAACATCGATTCGTTTCAGCCCGGCTCGAACCTGCCGGCATGGCTGTTCACGATCTTGCGTAACCTGTTCCGCTCCGACTATCGCAAGCGGCGGCGGGAGGTGGAGGATGCCGAAGGCAACTATGCCAAGACGCTGAAGACGCAACCCTCGCAGAACGCCCATCTCGAGTTCGAGGAGTTTCGCGGCGCGCTCGAGAAGCTTCCGCAGGACCAGCGTGAAGCGCTCATCCTGGTGGGTGCGTCCGGCTTCTCCTATGAGGACGCCGCGGCGATCTGCGGCTGTGCGGTCGGCACCATCAAGAGTCGCGTCAATCGCGCGCGCTCGAAGCTCGCCGCCCTGCTCTATGTCGACGGCGCCGAAGACTTCGGGCCCGACGAGACCATCCGCGCCGTGATCGGCGGCAGCGGCGGATAGCGGCCGGCGTCAAACGATCCCGGATTCGAAGTGAAGGCGGCCGTTCTCGCGGCCGCCTTCACGCGAATCGATCACTCGTCCGTGAAGGTGGCGGTGTCGGCAACGCTCGCTCGTGACGTGCGGTAGCTGTTCACCTTGTGCGTGGTGTCGGCGTAGCCGAACGAAATACCGCAGACGATTCTGCGGTCGTCGGGCAGATTGAAGTGACGGCGGATCAGGCCGGAATGGCGCGCAATCGCCGCCTGCGGAATGGTGCCGAGTCCGAGCGCCTGCGCCGCCAGCATGAAGTTCGAGACATAGGCGCCGCAATCGATCGCACCGTAGATGCCGAGCGGTTCATCGGTGTGAATGATCGCGACATGCGGCGCACCGAAGAAATTGTAATTCTCCAGCGCCTGCTTGGCGTAGGCGCTTTTGTCGCCGCGGGCGATCCCGAGCGTATTGTAGAGCTGAAAACCACTCTCACGGCGACGTTCCAGATAGACGCCGACATACTCGCGCGGCGGAGTGAAGTCGTAATCGTCGCCCAATCCGCTCGATGCTTCCTTGTAGATCAGCTGGCGAAAGCGCTCCTTGGCCTCGCCGCTGGCGATGATGACCTGCCACGGCTGGCTGTTGCACCAGGACGCCGTACGCTGCGCCGTCGTCAGCACATGCTCGATCGTCGCGCGGTCGACTTGCTTGGGTAAAAAGGCGCGCACGGAGTAGCGCTCGTTGAGGAGATCCTCAAGCACGCCAATGCGGTCGGCCTGGTTCCCTTTTGCGTCCATGAATTCATCCACCCTACGATTCCGCAATTTGAAATCACCGCCCCTTGGTCGGGATCTTGTTATACGGCACATCCTTGTCGACGCGAATGTCGCCGGGCAATCCCAGCACCCGCTCGGCGATGATGTTCCGCAGGATCTCGTCGGTGCCGCCCGCGATGCGCATCCCGGGAGAGGAGAGCAGCATCTGCTGGAACTGGCCCTGGACGGTTTCCTCCGCATCCCCGGTGAGCACGCCGGCGGCACCCTGGAGGTCCATCGCGTAAGTCGCGATATCCTGCAGCATCACGCCCGACACCAGCTTGCCGATGGAGTTTTCGGGGCCGGGACGCTCTCCCTTCGACAGCGCCGAGATCGCGCGGTAGCTGGTGTATTTCAGCCCGCTCGATTTCACCGCCCAGTTCGCGAGTTTCGAGCGAACGGCGGGATCGTCAATGGCGAGTCCGTCCTCGAGCATCAGGTTGGAGCAGAAGTCGAACAGCTCAGGGACGCCGGTCGCAAGCCGCGCACCGATCGACATGCGCTCGTTCATCAGCGTGGTGAGCGAGACGCTCCAGCCCTCACCGACGGCGCCAAGTCGCTGGCTGTCGGGGATCACCACGTCGGTGAAATAGACTTCGTTGAATTCCTGCATGCCGTTAGCCTGCCTGATCGGCCGCACTTCGACGCCTTTGCTCTTCATGTCGAGGAAGAACATGGTGAGGCCCTTGTGCTTGGGAACGTTGGGATCGGTACGGGTGATCAGGAGACCGTAGTCGGAGTAGTGCGCGCCGGAGGTCCAGATCTTCTGGCCGTTGATGATCCAGTTGTCGCCCTGCTTTTCCGCGCGGGTGCGCAGTCCGGCGACGTCGGAGCCGCCGGCGGGCTCGGAGAACAGCTGACACCAGATCTCCTCGCCGGAGGCAAGTTTCGGCAGATAGCGGCGCTTGTGCTCCTCGCTGCTCCAGGCCATCACGGTCGGGCCACACATGCCCTCGCCGATCTGGAACGGCTGCGTCAGCTTGCCGTAGACGCCCTCCTCCTGCTGCCAGATCACCTTCTCGATCGGCGTCGCGCCGCGACCGCCATACTCCTTCGGCCAGTGCAGGCAGGCCCAGCCGCCTTCGGCCTTCTTCTTCTGCCAGGCCTTTCCGACCTCGACCATGTCGTGCTTGGCAAGCCGGATGCGGCCGAGCGAGGATTTTGACAACTCCTCCTCAAACTCCTTCGGCGCGTTGGCGGCGACCCATTTGCGGGCGGTGGCACGGAATTCGGCTTCCTGCGGGGTGTCGTCGAAATTCATGGCGAACCTCTACCCTCTTCCCTTCGTCGGGATCTTGTTGAACGGCACGTCCTTGTCGACGCGGATGTCACCCGGCAGGCCCAGCACCCGCTCGGCGATGATGTTGCGCATGATCTCGTCGGTGCCGCCTTCGACGCGCGTACCCGGCGCGCGCAGCAGCATGGCCTGGAAGCGGCCGGCGAGTTCGGCGTCCTCGCCGCTGACCACGCCGCTCGCACCCTGCAAGTCGAGTGCGTAGGTCGCGACGTCCTGGATCATCGAGCCCGCGACCAATTTGCCGATCGAGTTTTCCGGGCCCGGCCGCTCACCCTTGGACAGCGCCGAGATCGCGCGCATGCTGGTGTATTTCAGCCCGCTCGCCTTCACCGCCCAGTTGGCCAGCTTCGAGCGCACGGCGCGATCCTCGATCGCCGGACCATCATCCAGCATCAGGCTGGAGCAGTAGTCGAACAGTTCCGGGAAACCGGTCGAGACAGCCGCGCCGATCGCGCTGCGCTCGTTCATCAGTGTGGTCAGCGAGACGTTCCAGCCGTCACCGACCTCGCCGAGGCGCTGGTGATCGGGAATGCGGACATTGGTGAAATAGACCTCGTTGAAGTCCGAGGCACCGCTCGCCTGCTTGATCGGTCGCACCTCGACCCCCTCGCTCTTCATGTCGAGGAAGAACATGGTGAGGCCCTTGTGCTTGGGCACGGTCGGATCGGTGCGGGTGAGCAAAATGCCGTAGTCGGAATAATGCGCGCCCGAGGTCCAGATCTTCTGGCCGTTGATGACCCAATCGTCGCCATCCTTCTCGGCGCGCGTGCGCAGGCCCGCGACGTCGGAGCCGCCGGCAGGTTCCGAGAACAGCTGGCACCAGACCTTTTCACCGGAGGCGAGCGGCGGGAGGTACGTGCGCTTATGCTCTTCGCGCGCGAACGCCATCATGGTCGGCCCGCACATGCCGTGGCCGATGATGAACATGCGCGAGAGCTGGCCGAACGGCCCTTCTTCCTGCGACCAGATCACGCGCTCGATCGGCGACGAGCCGCGCCCGCCATACTCTTTCGGCCAGTGCAGGCAAGCCCAGCCGGCATCGGCCTTCTTCTTCTGCCAGGCCTTTGCGACCTCGAGAATGTTGGCGTCTTTGAGCACGGTGCGGCCGAGCGAGGATTTGCGCAGATCCTCCTCATATTGCTTGGGCGCGTTTGCGCCGATCCAGGCGCGCGCGGTTGCGCGGAATTCGGCTTCCTGCGGGGTGTCGTCGAAATTCATGGCGGTTCTCTTGCCTTCGTAGGGTGGGTTAGCCGAAGGCGTAACCCACCACTTCTCCAGAGTGTCGTTCGCGGTTGGATGGTGGGTTACGCCGAGCGGCTTGCGCTTTGCGCAACCCGTCCGGCTAACCCACCCTACGCCTTCATCATCAAGCCGCGTTCTTCTTGCGCATGCGGTCGATCAACTGGTTTTCCCAATAAGTGAGGCTGCCGAGCCCGAGCGCCATGGCGTTGGCGCGGCGGTAGTACATGTGGCAGTCGAACTCCCAGGTGAACCCCATGCCGCCGTGAACCTGGATGTTGTTCTTGGCACAATGCTGGAACGCCTGCGTCGCGCTGATGCGCGCGGCCGCGGCGGCTTCAGGCAGTTCGGCCGCATTGGTCGAGAGCGCCCAGGCGCCGTAATAGCTGTTGGAGCGCGCCAGCGTCGCCGACACATACATGTCGGCCAGCATGTGCTTGACCGCTTGGAACGAGCCGATCTGGCGGCCGAACGCGATGCGGTCGAGCGCGTAGTCGCGGCCCATCTCCAGCGCGCGGTCGGAGCCACCGACCTGCTCGAAGGCGCAGAGCACGGCGGCGCGGTCGAGCACCTGGGTGAGGATGCTCCAGCCTTCGCCGGCGGCGCCCAGCGGCTCCGCCTTGCAGTTCGTGAAGGCGATCTCGGCCTGTCCGCGGGTAGGATCGAGGTTGGTGAGACTTTTCACCTCGACGCCGCCGGCTTTGAGATCGACCAGGAACAGCGAGATGTCGCCGTCGCGACCGCTCGATCCCGTGCGCGCGGCAACCACCGCGAAATCGGCAATCGCGCCATCGGCCACCGGCTTCTTGACGCCGTCGAGCACACCATTCGCCGCCGTCAGCTTGATGGCCTTCGGCGACGGATTGCCCTTGCCCTCGAACAACGCCAGCGTGCCGATCGCCTCACCCGAGGCAATCGCCGGCAGCCACTTCTTCTTCTGCGTGTCGCTGCCCGCGATCAGCAGCGCTTCGGCGGCAAGATAGACGGTCGAGGAGAACGGCACCGGCGCATTGGCACGGCCCATTTCTTCCGCAATCACGCAGAGCTCCAGATGCCCCGCGCCCGCGCCGCCGAATTCCTCGGGAATTGCGACGCCGAGAAAGCCCATCTCGGCAAGCCCCTTCCACAACTCCTTGTCGTAGGGCGCCTTGCCGTCGAGCACGACGCGCACGGCCTTGGGCGAGCATTTTTCGGTGAGGAATTTGCGCGCCTGGTCGCGGAGCTGCTTCTGGTCGTCGGAGAAATCAAAGTTCATGGCGCGTATCCGTTTTGATGATGTCGACTACTTGAGAATGATGACGTCCTGGTCCGGCCTGTCCGCATAGAGCCGCGCCACCAGCGCGGCGCGGCGCTCGAGGCCGGCGCGCTGGTTGATGTAGCCCTTGTCGGTGAGCTCATTGCCGTCGATCGAGGGCGGCTCGGCCATCAGCATGGCGCGGGCGATGATGCGGCTGCTGGCGCCTTCGCACTCCCTGTTGTGCGCCTCCAGCCCGCGCTTGAAGCAGGCGATCACCTCGGGATGCTTCACGGCATCCTCGAAGCTCAAATCGGGATTGCCGGCGAGCTGCCGGCAGGCATGCAGGTTCGGCCAGGCCAGCAGGCCGATGAAGGCGCGATCCTGCCCCGCGACCAATGCGTCATGCACGACGGGCGTCGCGGCCGCGATCGCATCGGTGCGGAGCGAGCCAACATGGACGAAAGTGCCGGTGGTGAGCTTGAAATCCTCCACGACACGGCCAGCGAAGATGATACCCTTCACCGGATCGGTATCGTCGACGAAAATGCCGGCGTCGCCGATGCAGTAAAAGCCTTCCTCGTCGAACATCTTCCTGGTCAGATCCGGCTGGCCGAAATAGCCGGGCGTGACATTGACGCCGCGAAGGCGCAGCTCGTATTTCGAGCCGCACGGCACCATCTTCAACTCGACGCCGGGGAACGGCAGACCGATCAGGCCGACGCGCTCGGTATTCCAATAGGTGCCGGTCGAGGTCGGCGCCGTCTCGGTCGAGCCCCAGCCGGTGTAGAACACGATGCGCTCGCCTGTGGTCTTCACCGCGAGGGCCTGCATGCGCTCGTAGAGATCGTCGGGCAGCCGCGCGCCACCGTAGGCCATGATCGAAAGGTTCCTGAAGAAGGAGCGGCACAGCGCATCGTCCTTCTCCATCGCAGCCGCGAGCGCAGCATAGCCGGCCGGCACGTTGGCGTAATAGGTCGGCGAGATCTCGCGAAGGTTTTTCAGCGTCTCATCGAACTGACCCGGCATCGGCCGGCCATCGTCGATATAGAGCGTGCCGCCATCGACCAGGATTGGATGGAAAGCCGCATTGCCGCCCATGGTGTGGTTCCATGGCATCCAGTCCAGCATGGTCGCGATCGGACCGTCGGGCGAGCGCGGCCGCACCTGCATCATCATCGCCGCATTGGCGCACATCATCTCTTGCGTGTTGATGACGGCCTTGGGCATGCCGGTCGAGCCGGAGGTGAACAGCAGCTTGCCGACGGTATCGGGTGTAATCTTCGCGATCGACGCCGCGACATCGGCCGTCACCGGCGTTGCCGCGAGCTCGGCAAAGCTGACGCTCTTGATGCCGTCGCAGGGACGTCCGACGTGAACGACGGTGACGCCGGTGAGATCGAGCGCCTTCAGCGCCTTTTCGAAGGTCGGGCCGTCCTGCACCATCACCACGGCCGGCTTGATCAGGTCGAACAGGTACTTCAGCTTGACGTGGTCGTGGCTCATCAGGGAGTAGGCCGGCGACACCGGTGCAGCCGGGACGCGCGCCTGCATCGCCGCCTGCGTCATCAGCGCGTGTTCAATCGAGTTGCCCGAGAGGATCGTGACCGGGCGACCGTCGAGCCTGAGATTGAGCAGCGCCTGCGTCAGCGCATCGACGGTGCGCTTGGCTTCGCCATAGGACACCTTGCGCCATTCGCGGTTCGGACCGCCGCGCTGTGCCAGCCAGATGCGCTCAGGCGCTTGCCTGGCCCATTTCGCGAGCGAGGCTGGAAGATGCTTCTCGTAAGCCTGCAGCGGAATGCGCGACTTCAGCACCACCGTGCCGTCGGCGCGCCGCTCGACATCGATGTCGCGCTTAAGCCATTCCACCTTGCGAAAGGCGGGCTTCGTCATCATCGCCGCCGCGCTTCCACTCATTTTGCGTCTCCCGGAATTACTGTCCTTTGCGGATCTTCGTCGTTTCAGCGCTTGATATAGACAGGCTTTCGCTTCTCAAGGAAGGCCCTGATGCCTTCCGAAAACTCCTCGGAGCGGCTGCACAGGACCTGGTTGCGGTCCTCCATCGCGATCACGGCTTCCAGCGATCCGGCGTCCACGCTCATGTTGAGACATTCCTTGGACAGGCGCAGTCCGACCGGCGAGCCCGTCATCATCGCATCGACATAAGGCGCGGCGGCGGCATCGAGCCCGTCTTCATCGACGACCTCGGAGACCAGCCCGACCGCAAGCGCCCGCTCGGCACCGATGAAGCGCCCCGTGAGGATCAGCTCGGACGCCACGGAGACACCGACAAGCCGCGGCAGAAAATAGCTGGTGCCGATGTCGCAGCCGCCGAGGCCAAGCTTGATGAAGGCGCAGTTCATGCGCGCCGACTTCGTCGCGATGCGGATGTCGGAGGCGAGCGCAAGCGCAAAACCGCCACCGGCAGCCGCGCCCTGCACCAGCGACAGGATCGGCTGCGGGCAGCGCCGCATCAGCATCACGATGTCGGCGATGCGCCGCTGCGAATCCAGCGACTCCGTGACGCCGGGCGGCTCCTGCTGCCCGGCACGGCGCGCCATCGCGGCCTTGAGATCGAGCCCTGCGCAGAAGTTCTTGCCGGCGCCCTTCAGCACCACGACGCGGGTGTCGCGGTTGCGCTGGAGGCCCTGGAAATACGTGTTGAGCGCATCGATCAGCACGGGATCGAGCGCATTGAGACTGTCAGGACGGTTGAGCGTCACCCGGTCGACGCCGTGGTCATGCTCGATCAGCAGCGGTTGGGACATGGGGGCCTCTTGCTACATCCGCGCGAGAGATGGTTGTTACTGTGCCCTCTCCCCTTGCGGGAGAGGGCATGCACATCGTTGCGACATACTCTCTTGGGTGAGGGGTATGTCTCCGCGGATACAGACCCCTCATCCGGCGCTTCGCGCCACCTTCTCCCGCAAGGGGAGAAGGGAGAAGCAAGAATGCTACCGCGGAGCCATACGAATGGCGCCGTCGAGACGGATGGTCTCGCCGTTGAGCATCGGATTCTCGACGATGTGCACCGCGAGCGAGCCGTACTCCTTGGCATCGCCGAGCCGCGAGGGATGCGGCACCTGGGCGCCCAGGCTCTTGCGGGCTTCCTCGTTCAGACCCATCAGCAGCGGGGTGAAGAACAGGCCCGGCGCGATGGTGTTGACGCGGATCTTCTGGCTGGCGAGGTCGCGCGCGGCCGGCAGGGTGAGGCCGACGACGCCTCCCTTCGAGGCCGAATAGGCGATCTGGCCGATCTGGCCTTCATATGCTGCTACCGAAGCGGTGTTGATGATGACGCCGCGCTCCTCACCGACCGGCTCGATCGTGACGAGACGTTCGGCGAACAGCCGCAGGCAGTTGAAAGTGCCGATCAGATTGACGTTGATGATGCGCGCGAATTTTTCCAGGGGATAGACGCCGTCGCGGCCGACGATGCGCTGCGAGCCGCCGATGCCGGCGCAGTTCATCAGCACGCGGGCGACGCCATGCGCGGCCTCCGCCTTGGCGATCGCCGCCTTGATCTGCTCTTCGCTGGTGACGTCGGCGTGGAGCGCGACGCCCTTCACCTCGGCGGCGACCTTCTCGGCGTTGTCCTTGTTCTGATCGATCACGCCGATCCTGGCGCCCTTGGCCGCCATGGCGCGGGCGGTGGCTTCACCGAGGCCCGAACCGCCGCCGGTGATGAGAACGGCTACGTCTTTCAATTCCATGACAGGCTACCTTTCCTTGGGCGTTTCTTCTCTAGACTCGAACGTCTCGGCCGGATTATCCGGCCGCAGCGGCTTCCCCGGCTTGCGTGAGGATGCCACCGCAGATCAGCGTTTCCATGTGCTTGATATATTGCCGGCAGACGTCGTCGGTAACCGGGCCGACGCCGGTCGCGCGAGACATTGCGTGCCGGCCGAAGAACAGGTGATCGCAGGCGCCGATCAGGCTGGTGTAGAACAGCACCGGATCGGTCGCGCGAAACTCGCCGCGGCTGACGCCCTCGGCGAGCAGGCGGCGGTGAAAGTCGAGCAGCGGCGCGACGAAGAAATTTGAGACCTCATCGGCGGAGCCCGCAACGCTCTCGTGCAGGAGATAGTGGATCAGCCGGTTCATGTACGGGAACCGGTAATAGGCGCGAATGATCCCGCCGATATGCAGCTTCAGCTTTGCGGTCGGCGTGATCGGCTGGGCCAGCAGATATTCGAGATTGGACAGCTCGGTCCCCGCGTCGCGCGCGAGCAGCGCCAGCAGCAGGCCGTCCTTGTTGCCGAAATGATATTTGACCAGCGCGGCGTTGGCGCCCGACTTCTGCGCGATGTCGGAGAGCGAGATCTCGATCGAGGAGCGCTCGATCATCAGCTCGCTCGCGGCCACGAGCAATTTCTCTGCCGTGGAATTCTTTCCGCTCGGGAGCCTGTTCGGTACGCTGGTCGTCACGGAGATCCCTGTTCTCGCCACCTGAAGCGGCCGCAGATAAGCCGAAGCAGCGCCCCATCACAAGAGTTAATTGATCGATTGACTAAACGATATCCCACCCCTTAAATCCGTCCCGACAACCCAACGCGACACAGAACAATTCAGGGAGAGACCGAAATGGCCGAGGCATACATCGTCGCCGCTGCGCGTACCGCCGGCGGGCGCAAGGGGGCCGCCTCGCCGGCTGGCATCCGGCCGATCTCGCCGCCAAGGTGCTGGACGAGCTGGTCGACCGCACCAAGGTCGATCCGGCCCTGGTCGAGGACGTGATCATGGGCTGCGTCATGCAGGTCGGCGAGCAGTCGAACAACGTCGCCCGCAACGCCATCATGGCCTCGAAGCTGCCGGAGAGCGTTCCTGGCACCTCGATCGACCGCCAGTGCGGTTCATCGCAGCAGGCGCTGCACTTCGCGGCGCAGGCGGTGATGTCGGGCGCGATGGACGTGGTGATCGCGGCCGGCGTGGAATCGATGACGCGCGTGCCGATGGGGCTGTCGTCGCAGCTCCCGGCCAAGAACGGCTTTGGCAATTACAAGAGCCCGGGCATCGAGCACCGTTATCCGAACATCGTGTTCAGCCAGTTTACCGGCGCCGAGATGATGGCCGAGAAGTACGGCCTGTCGAAGAACGAGCTCGACGAGTACTCCTACAACAGCCATCAGCGCGCGATTGCGGCGACCCAGGCCGGTCACTTCAAGAAGGAGATCGTGCCGCTCGAGATCACCCGCGCCGACGGCAGCAAGGACACCCACCATACCGACGAGGGCATCCGTTTCGACGCCACGCTCGACGGCATCAAGGGCGTCAAGCTGATCGCAGAGAACGGCAAGCTGTCCGCGGCCAGCGCCAGCCAGATCTGCGACGGCGCCTCCGGCGTCATGGTGGTGAACGAGCGCGGCCTGAAGCAGCTTGGGGTCGCACCGCTGGCGCGCATCCATCACATGACGATGATGGGCGGCGATCCTGTGATCATGCTCGACGCGCCCGTGCACGCTACCAAGCGCGCGCTGGAAAGGTCGGGCATGGCCATCGACGACATCGACCTGTTCGAAGTCAATGAAGCCTTCGCCTCGGTGCCGACCGCGTGGCTGAAGACCACCGGCGCCGATCCGGAGCGCCTCAACGTCAATGGCGGCGCCATCGCGCTCGGCCATCCCCTTGGCGGCTCCGGCACCAAGCTGATGACGACCCTGGTCCACGCCCTGCATCAGCGCGGCAAGCGCTATGGCCTGCAGACCATGTGCGAAGGCGGCGGCATGGCCAACGTGACGATCGTCGAGCGGCTGTAAGAAAAATAAAAGCGAGTAGCGGATGGCGGGTAGCGAATGGTGAGTAGGCGAAGAGCGATTTGCCCTTCTTCCCTATTCGCCATTCGCAGCTCGCCATTCGCGTTTTGAGGAAACGCCATGACTCATCCGTCCGTTTACGCCAGAACCACGCCCGACAAGATCGCCTACCGGATGGCGTCGACCGGCAAGGCGATCACCTATCGCGAACTCGACGAGCTCTCGAACCAGGGCGCAAACCTATTCCGTTCGCTGGGCCTGAAGGCGGGCGACCACATCGCGCTGCTGATGGAAAACCGCCTCGCCTTCATGGAGATCTGCTGGGCCGCGCAGCGCAGCGGGCTCTACTACACCGCGATCAGCCGCTATCTGAAGCAGGACGAGATCGATTACATCATCGCCGATTGCGGCGCCAAGGTCGTGATCACCACGCCGAAATGCGCCGACCAGGTCAAGGACCTCATCAAAGGCAAGTCCGGCGAGCCGATCTTCTACATGGTCGACGAGCCGCTCCCCGGCTTCCGCTCCTACGACAAGGAAGCGGCAGCACAGCCGACCACGCCCATCGCCGACGAAGTCGCCGGCTACGACATGCTGTATTCGTCGGGAACGACCGGCCGGCCCAAGGGCATCAAGAAAGCCTTCGAGGGCAACAAGATCGACATGCCGAACGCGTTCCTGCGCGTGCTCTGCGCCGACATGTGCGGCATGAATGCCGAGAGCACGTACCTGTCGCCGGCGCCGCTCTATCACGCGGCTCCGTTGCGCTTCAACATGATGGCGATCGTGCTCGGCGGCACCTCCATCATCATGGAGCATTTTGACGCCGAAGAGTTCCTGAAGCTGGTCGAGCAATACAAGGTCACGCAGTCCCAGCTGGTGCCGACCATGTTCGTGCGCATGCTGAAGCTGCCGGACGAGGTCCGCGCCAGGTACAACGTCTCGACGCTGAAGGGCGCGATCCACGCCGCGGCGCCCTGCCCGGTCGACGTCAAGGCCAGGATGATCGAATGGTGGGGGCCGATCCTGATCGAATATTACGCCGGCTCCGAAGGCAACGGCGTCACCGTCTGCAACTCGCAACAATGGCTGCAGCACCGCGGCAGCGTCGGCCGCGCGGTGGTCGGCAAGATCAAGATCCTGGACGAGAACGACGAGGAGCAACCTACCGGCGAGATCGGCACAGTCTATTTCGCCGATGCGCCCGCGTTCACCTATCACAACGACCCCGAGAAAACGAAGAAGGCCTATAACGCAAAAGGCTGGTCGACGCTCGGCGACGTCGGCTATCTCGACAAGGACGGCTTCCTGTTCCTCACCGACCGCAAGTCCTACATGATCATCTCCGGCGGGGTGAACATCTACCCGCAGGAGACCGAGGACGTGCTGATCACCCATCCTGATATCGCCGACGTCGCCGTGTTCGGCGTACCGAACGAGGAGATGGGCGAAGAGGTGAAGGCGGTGGTGCAGCCGCACGACATGAGTCGCGCCGGTAAGGAGCTCGAGGCCGACCTGATCGCCTACTGCAAGACGCGCCTGTCGGCGATCAAATGCCCGCGCTCGATCGATTTCGAAGCCGAGCTGCCGCGCACGCCAACGGGGAAGCTGGTGAAGCGGCATTTGCGCGATAAATATTGGCCGAAGACGGCCGCGAAGATTTAGGGGGACTCGTAGGGTGGATTAGCGAACCGTAATCCACCTCTTCTGTTTCCGCAGAGACAGACAGTGGTGGATGACGCCTTCGGCTAATCCACCCTACAAAATCTCAATCAAACAAACTCGGCGTGTGGTTCACCAGCGCGCCTTCGATCTCCAGCATCTTCAGCTTCGTCACCACACCGCCGTTGGCCGAGAAGCCGCCGGGCTTGTTGCCGGCCGCCAGCACGCGATGGCAGGGCACGACGATCGGACACGGGTTGTGCCCGAGCGCCTGGCCGACATCGCGTGACAGCTGGACGCCGCCAAGGCGCTTGGCGATATCGCCATAGGTGAGGGTCTTGCCGGGTGGGATGGCACGGGCGATCTCGTAGACGCCGCGGTTGAAGTCGGGCACGCCGTCGAGATCGAGCTCGATATCGGTGAGGTCGTCCGGCTCGCCCGCGAGCAGCTTGACGATGCGGTCGATCGCCTCTCGCACCTCGGCGGTCGGCTCGGCTTCGGTGGCCTCAGTGTGGCGCTGGCTGATGCGGGTGCGGATCTTGTCCTCACCACCCATCGGCAGCTGCGTGCCGTTGATGCCGCGCGGACCCCACGTGATGGCGCAGAGGCCGATCCTGGTGTCGAACAGGGCAAAATGCTGATTGGTCATGGCCTGGTTCCTGGCATGCGTCCTTGTCGCATGGCCCTATTGTGGTCTGCGCCCAAATCTAGGCTTGGAAATAGTTGCGATCCACCCGGTTTCCGGGGATCTTGCACAGGAGTTCCGCCCCCTTCCCGCGAGCCCCGAATGCAAAGCCTCCACGTCAACGGATACGACATGCCTTATCTCGACGTGGGCGAAGACCTGGGACGACCGCCGCTGGTCTGCGTGCACGGCTCGCTCAACGACTTCCGCGTCTGGGGCTGCGTGCTCGGGCCGCTGACGCAGCGGCACCGGGTGATCGTCGTCAGTTTGCGGCACTTTTTCCCCGAACGCTGGGACGGCGTTGGCGACACCTATTCGATCGCGCAGCACGTCCAGGACGTCATTGCCTTCATCGAGAAGCTCGACCTCGGCCCGGTCGACCTGATGGGCCATTCCCGCGGCGGGCACATCTGCTTCCGCGCGGCGCAGGCGCGCCCCGACCTGTTGCGGCGGCTAATCCTGGCCGAGCCCGGGGGCGAGCTCGATGCAAGCCTCGATCCGGATTACGTCGGCGGCCCCTCGCCGCTGCTGGCGCGGTTCACGGCTTCGGCGGAGAAGATCGCGGCGGGCGATGTCGATGGCGGCCTTGCGGTGTTCGTCGACGCGCTGGAAGGGCCTGGGGCCTTCGCGCGTCTGCCGGCGATGGTGAAGCAGAATCTGCGCGACAATGCCGCGACGCTGATCGGCCAGGTCCGCGACAATCGCCCGCCCTTCTCGAAGGCGGATGCGGAGGCGATCAGGATGCCGACGCTGTTCATCCTGGGCGCGCGGACCAAGGGGCTGCTGCCGAAGGTGCTGCATGCGCTGGCGGCGCATGTGCGCTATTCGAAGACGGCGATCATTCCGAACGCGACGCATCCGATGTTCGAGCAGGCGCCGCAGAAATACTCCGAAATCGTCCTCGACTTTCTGGCGAGCTGAACATGCAGACATTCCGCGTCAACGGTTACGACATGGCCTATCTCGAAGTCGGCGAGGGCCAGCCACTGGTCTGCGTGCACGGCACGCTCGGGGATTTCCGCACCTGGTATGCCGTGCTCGGTCCACTGTCGAAAAGCCATCGCGTGATCTCGGTCAGCCTCCGGCATTTCTTTCCCGAGCACTGGGACGCCGTCGGCGACGACTACAAGATGGCGCAGCACGTCGCTGACACGATCGCCTTCATCGAGCAGGTCACGCCCGGCCCGGTCGATCTGATGGGCCATTCGCGCGGCGGTCACATCGCCTTTCGCGTGGCGCAGGCGCGGCCGGATCTGCTGCGCAAGCTGGTGCTGGCCGAGCCGGGCGGCGATCTCGATTCCAGCCTGCCGGTGCCGGAGGGCACGCCGGCGCATCCGCCGCTCGCCGCGCGCACGGCGCGCTCGGTCGAGATGATCCGCGCCGGCGACCTCGATGGCGCGCTGCAGAACTTCTACGAGGGCATCGAAGGCGACGGCTCGTGGCGGCGCGTGCCCGCGGCGGCGAAGCAGCAATTGCGCGACAATGCGCTGACCTTCCTCGGTCAGATCAACGAACAGCGCAGCCCCTACACGCTCGCCGACGCTCAGGCGATCAGGACGCCGACACTCTTGATCGGCGGCGGCGCGACCACCGGCAGCCTGTCGGTGATGTGGCGCGTGCTGGCCGGGCACATCGCGGGCGCCAGAACGGCGGTGATCCCGAATGCCGGCCATTGGATGTTCGAGCAGGCGCCGCTGGAGTTCGGCGAGGTGGTGGATGCGTTTCTGGCGGAATAGCCGCCTCGCGGCGCAATTCGCGCGAAAACAACCCCATGCACAGTAGACGGCTCTAGCGATATCAATGACTTAGTGATGCCTTGCAGGCCGTCTTGACCGCCTCCCCTCCCGCGATACCTTCGAATACGGAATTCCGTATTCTGTTTTGGCCCTTGGAGTTGCCGGCGTGATTCCCCTCGACCCGCTCCCGAACCTGATCGACCAGGTTTACGCCCGGATCCTCGAGGCGATCTCCGACCGCACGCTGCAGCCCGGCCAGCGCATCCGGCAGAACGAGCTCGCCGACAAGCTCGGCGTGTCACGCCAGCCGGTGTCGCACGCGCTGCATCTGCTGCACCGGCAGGGGCTCGTCGCCGAGAGCGGCCGGCGCGGCTTTGAAGTCACCCAGCTCGACCCCTCGCGCATTCGCCAGCTCTACGAGGTGCGCGGCGCGATCGACGCGCTCGCAGCGCGGCTCGCAGCGACACGTGCCGCCAGCGACGCAGCGGGACGCGCGCGGCTGGATGCGGCACTCGCCGCCGGGCGCGGCATCGACCGCAACACCTCGCTCAGCGAGCTCATCACGCTCGACGTCGATTTTCACCGCGCAATCTATCATCTCGCCGGCAATCCCGTGATCGAGCAGACGATATCGCCGCAATGGCCGCATATGCGCCGCTCGATGGCGACGGTGCTGTCGGAGCTGGACTATCGCGGCAGCGCCTGGGCCGAGCACGCCGAGATCGCAAGGCACATTCTCGCAGGCGATGCGACAGCGGCCGAGCGCGCGGCGCTCGCGCATGCGCAGACGGCGGGACGGATGACTGAGGAGAGATTGAGGGCGACGGACGAGGCGGCGGCGTAACCAACGATCTCCGTCGCTGTCATGCCCGGGCTTGTCCCGGGCATCCACGTTCTTCCGGACGTGGAACGAAAGACGTGGATGGCCGGGTCAAGCCCGGCCATGACGGCAGAAAAAATACGACAAAAACAGACAACCAAGGAGGACGACCCATGAAACTGTCTCAGGAGCAATTAGAGTTCTTCCACCGCGAGGGCTGGCTGTTCCTTCCCGAGCTGTTCAGCCAGGAGGAGGTCGATTTGCTCGCCCAGGAAGCGGTTGGCATCTACGATGCCAACCGGCCCGAGGTCTGGCGCGAGAAGAGTGGCGCGCCGCGCACGGCCTTTGCCGCGCATCTCTACAACGAGGCCTTCGGTCTTCTGGGCGCGCATCCGCGCATGATCGAGCCGGTCGAGCAATTGTTCGGCGAGCCTGTTTACATGCACCAGTTCAAGATCAACGCGAAATCGGCCTTCACCGGCGACGTCTGGCAGTGGCACCAGGATTACGGCACCTGGAAGCGCGACGACGGCATGCCGGAACCGCGCGCGATGAACATCGCGATCTTCCTCGACGAGGTGATGCCGATCAACGGGCCCTTGATGCTGGTGCCGCAGAGCCAGAACGCCGGCGATCTCCAGGCCTCGCATGACCTCGCCACCACGTCCTATCCGCTGTGGACGCTGGACGAGGAGACCGTGACGCGCCTCGTCAAGCAGGGCGGCATCGTGGCGCCCACGGGCAAGCCCGGCGGCATGCTGATGTTCCACGGCAATCTCGTGCATGGCTCGGCCGGCAACATCACGCCCTACCCGCGCAAGATCGTGTACCTGACGCTGAACGCGGTCTCGAACTACATCCGCACCCCGACGCGGCCGGAGTACATCGCGCACCGCGATTTCGCCCCGATCAAGACGGTGGATGACGATGCGCTGGTGCGGCTGGCGCGTGCGCCGCGGCAGGCGGCGGAGTAGAACTCTTCGCGCAACATCCTCAACCGTGATGCCCGGGCTTGCCCCGGGCATCACGTCTTGACACGGTCGCCGGCCGTAAGACGTGGGATGGCCGGGTCAGGCCCGGCCATGACGATCTGGATAAAGACGGGCCTTTCACGAATTTCTGCAGCACCGGATACATTCCCCATGAACCTCTTCCGCCTCCTCCAGGCCCGCGCTGCCACCGGCAAGCCTGTCCGCGTTGCGCTGATCGGCGCCGGCAAATTCGGCTCGATGTTTCTGGCGCAGGTGCCGCATACGCCCGGGCTGGAGGTGCCTGTTATCGTCGACCTCGACCGCGACCGTGCGCGCGAGGCCTGCCGCACCGTGGGGTGGAGCGCCGAGCGGATCGCGGCGACCACCTTCACCGATGACGGCGCACGCGCCATTGCCGGCGGGGCGATGGATGTCGTGGTGGAAGCGACCGGCAATCCCGCCGTCGGCATCAGGCACGCACGCGCGGCAATCGCTGCGGGCAAGCATGTCGTGATGGTCAATGTCGAGGCTGACGTGCTGGCAGGCCCGCTGCTCGCCGAGGAAGCGCGCAAGGCCGGCGTGGTCTATTCGCTCGCCTATGGCGACCAGCCGGCGCTGACCGCCGAGATGGTCGACTGGGCCCGCGCCACCGGTTTTCGCGTGGTCGCCGCCGGCAAGGGCACGAAATATCTGCCGGCCTATCATGACGTGACGCCTGACGGCGTCTGGCAGCATTACGGCCTGACCGCGGGCGAAGCGCAGTCGGCCGGCATGAATCCGCAGATGTTCAATTCCTTCCTCGACGGCACCAAGTCCGCGATCGAAATGGCCGCGATCGCGAACGCCTGCGGGCTCGACGTCCCCTCAGAAGGGCTGTTGTTTCCGCCCTGTGGCGTCGACGATCTGCCGCACATCATGCGGCCGCGGTCGCGCGGCGGCGTGCTGGAGCGATCGGGCGTGGTGGAGGTGGTGTCGTCGCTCGAACGCGATGGCCGGCCGGTGTTTCGCGATCTGCGCTGGGGCGTCTATGTCGTGCTGGAGGCGCCGAACGATTACGCCGCCGACTGCTTCCGGCAGTACGGCCTGAAGACCGACGGCAGCGGGCGCTTTGCCGCGATGTACAAGCCGTATCACCTGATCGGGCTCGAGCTGAACATCTCGATCCTGTCGGCCGCGCTGCGCAATGAGCCGACCGGGCAGCCCTACGGCTTCCGCGGCGACGTCGCCTCCGTGGCCAAGCGCAACCTGCGCGCCGGCGAGATGCTGGACGGCGAAGGCGGTTACACGGTGTGGGGCAAGCTGGTGCCGGCGGCCGCGAGCCTGAAGGCAAGCGCGCTACCGATTGGCCTCGCTCATCGGCTGAAGCTGAAGCACGACGTTGCTCATGGCGAGATCGTGCGCTGGAGCGACGTCGAGTTCGACGCGAACAACGAGACGATCAGGACGCGGAAGGCGATGGAAGCGGCGTTCGCGAAGGAGGGGTAGTGCTTGGGTTGAGTTGGTGTGGCCACGGTCTCGCTGCACCTCTCCCGCTTGCGGGAGAGGTCGGCGCCTAGCGCCGGGTGAGGGTCCTCCTCTCCGGAGGATCGTCTCGTTGCGGAGAGGCCCTCTCCTCGCCCCCTTCAAGCGGGGGAGGGAGCGCTCCGGAGCGGGGTCATGCGAACGCGCGCAATCGCGGACTGATCCGATGACCAGTCATGGCAACACTTTATCGACCGATGCTGGTCTAGGGTCCGGTCAAGCAGATCATTCACACGACTTCGGACCAGAGCATTCATGGAACCGCCCAAACCCTCGTTCGCCAGCAGGCATGGCAATACGGCACAGATCGCCTCTGCGGTGGTGGCCGCTGCGGCCCTCGTCTTTGTGGCCTATCAGGTCTGGAGCATCCGCGCCAACGCGAGGATCGCGACCGCCCGGCAGGTTTACATGTCCTACAGCGAGTCCCAGCTGCGATACTCTGATCTGGTCGAGCCGGATCTAGCGACGCTGCGGTCGAACCCCACCGAATGGGTGCGCTACAAGAATTTCGTCGCCCACATGCTGTTCGCCTATGACGAGATTCTCGGCGTCTATGACGAGCCGGAGTGGCGCCGCAGCTTCGAGGAAGACGTCAGGTTTCATTTGCCTTACATCTGCGCCGATATGCCGGCGGCTCTCGACGACACTTACTTTGCCAAAATGCGGGCATTGCTGAAGGCCGAGCGGGCGAAATGCGCTGCCGCGCCGAAGACTTAGCGACAGAGCGCCATTCACACTGCACGTGAAGCCGCGTCGCGTGAGAGCGCGCCGAGCTAGCGAGCCTGCTTCGCGCTTGGCATCAGGTCTATCAAACCCAGATCCACCAGCGTGCGATGGAAACGACGCTTCCGTTCGGAAGCTGATGCGAAATAGGCTTCTCCACAATCATCGAGCAAGCTCGCGCGCGTGGCAAATATCGGGTCGAGCGCAATGCCCGCCCGTTGCAAGGCAACAGTGCCAAGGAAGGCGATATCGAGGTCGGCGCCCGGTCCCGCGGTGAAATCAGGGATGTTGAGGGCCTCTATCGCATAGAATGTGCGAAACCGAGACCTGCCATCTTCCGGCCGTTTCAGGTGTTGATCGATCTGTTTCGTCAGCACCGGCTGATGGTCTCCGTAGTGCACAATGAGAAGAGGCCGCCCCGGGGCGCTGCTTGCCAGCTTGTCTTTGAGCCTTTTCCAGGTGGTCGCGGTCTCTGCCAGTCGCGTGTAGTACTCCGCGTATCCAGCATCGCGGCAGCTGGCCGCGGCAAAGGCGCGCTCGCTCTCGAATTGACCTTGCGGCACGAGCTGCCGGCTGTGCGGACCATGATTGAAGTTGGTCAGCACATACAGAAATCTCGGTGTCGGATCGCTGGTGATCGTCCTGGTATGCGCATCGATGACTGCATCCAGAAACACTGCGTCGGAATTTGTCGCCTCGAAACGCCGGACATCGAACGGTGGCGGAAGTTCGTCGACGAAGACCCGCTCCTCGATACCGATTGAACTGTAGAATTTGTCGTAGCTGAGAAACCCGCGGCGACAGCTGGATATGAGTGTCGTCTTGTAGCCGAGCGATGCCAACGAACGGGGCAAGCTGCTATGAAAACGGCCGGCCCCCTTCTGGAAGAGATAATAGGCGCTTGAACCGAAGCTGGCACTCGAAAGGCCGGTCAGCAGGCTGAATTCGGATTGCCACGAACCTCCGCCAAAAATGTCGACGTTCAGGCGTCCGGCTTCCCCATCTGACGGGGACAGGAAGGCCTCGACGCCCGGCTCGACAGGCAGTCCGAAAATACGAGGATCGAAGACAGACTCGTGCTGAATGACGATAATGTCGGGAGAACATGCGGAACGCGAAGGGGTGGCCTCTCTCAATGGCAGCGGTTCGTTTGCGATATCGCTCAGCGCCAACGCGCCGAACTGTCGCCAGGAAGCGGGGGCACCCAGCGACGCCATGAAGGTGGAGAAGAAGCACCGCCCTTGCGTCAGGGTAAGACGCAAGGAAGCGGCCTCCTTTGACGTCGAAACCTTCGCAAAGCCAGCGAGCGCCAGACAGAACAAAGGAATTCGGAATACGATGGAGATGGGAGATCCTGCTGCATGGAACAGAACCGCGATCGAAGCGGAGGCGAATATCACGCCTCCCGCCAGAACACCCAGCATCATGCGCGGGTATTGCAGCACAAAGAATGGGACCGTGCCCGCAAACGCCAGAGGCAAATCGGAAACGGTCAATTTCAGCGCGCTGTGATTGAACTTAACGATTGATATGCCGGCGATTGCGACTGCCAGCAGACCAGACAGCAGGATCGCTCTGTCTGCATCGGCAAGAAATATCAGCAGCAGAGCGGCGTTGAAGAGAAGGGCTGCGACCGCAAACGGCAGATGTGCAACGCTTCGTTCGGTCATCGCAACGGCGGCGATGACCCCCACAAGAATCAAAATCGAAATCATGGGATGAACATGCCCTGAGCATTGGAATTTTTCAATTTGGGGCGCGCGGGCTCTTTGAGCATCACATACCGCCATCGGCGCCACCGATCTTGCACCGCAGCAGGAGACGCTCCCACTTACATCATCCTGGCGATGATGTGCGCGTCATTCGGGTTGGTGCGGGCGGGCGACCTAAATCCGGCTTCAAGGCAGCAGCCGCTCGTCTTTTGCCTGCCTGAACCACTTCCTGAACATCTCCTCTGTGTCCATCATCTCGGTGAAGCCGGCGCGGTTGATCTTCACGGTCGAGACGATCGAGGGCGGACCGGACTCGGTGTGGCCTTGGCGCAGGCTGTAGTCGGCATACTGGAACGACAAGCCGACGAACTCCGCCAGCCCGGGCGACACCAGGTTATGCTTGCGCCGCAAGGCCTCCCAGGGGGCGTCCCAGTTCGACGATTCCTCGGCAAGCGAGAGCGGCACCGGCTTGCCGGGCTTCATCTCCAGCGCGTGGGCCACCGCCGGCCAGATGTTTTCCCAGGTGAAGACATCGCCATTGGTGACGTTGAAGGCTTCGTTCTGTGCGGCCCCGGCCTCGCCCGACCAGGCGATCGCGCGGGCAAGCAGGTCGACATCGACCGCCTGCGACACCCGCGCGGCGCCGCCGGGATAGTCGAGCGGCCTGCCCTGCTCGCGCAGCATCGCCGCGTAGACGCCGAGCGGCGGGATCAGGTCCATGGCACCGCCCATGGCGAGACCGACGATCAGCACGGGACGCAAGATGCTCCAGTGCCAGCTTTTGCCTCGTTGCAGTTCACGCAGGAAGTTTTCCTGCGCCCAGTAGAAATTGGGCTGCTCGTACATTTCGGAACGGCCTTCACGTGCCGGCACCGTCAGCGGGCGGACGTGGACGCCATAGGCCTTGGTGCCTTGCAGCAGCGCGACATGCCTGAGATCCGGCGCAACCGCCTCGAGCGCACCCATCAGATTGCGTAGCATCACATCGTTGGTGCGGATCTGCTGCGGATTGCGCCAGCCGTCGACGAGTTGCGGCGCTTCGTAGAGCGCGGCGTAGATCAGGTGGGTGGTGCCCTCAAGCTCGGCCGCAGCACGGCGGCAATCGGCTTCGCTGGTGAGGTCAACTGGTACGTGGCGGGCGCCATGCAGATCCCGC
>NZ_CP192576.1:0-3642500 GCF_050632175.1 Bradyrhizobium betae | reverse complement strand
TCCCACTTAGCCACGAATTAGGGGCCTTAGCTGTAGGTCCGGGTTGTTTCCCTCTCCACAACGGACGTTAGCACCCGCTGTGTGACTCCCGGATAGTACTCTCAGGTATTCGGAGTTTGGTTGGGTTTGGTAAGACGGTAAGTCCCCCTAGCCCATCCAGTGCTCTACCCCCTGAGGTATTCGTCCGAGGCGATACCTAAATATCTTTCGCGGAGAACCAGCTATTTCCCAGTTTGATTGGCCTTTCACCCCTAACCACAAGTCATCGGAGTCTTTTTCAACAGACACCCGTTCGGTCCTCCAGTGAGTGTTACCTCACCTTCAACCTGCTCATGGCTAGATCACTAGGTTTCGGGTCTAATACAACGAACTTGACGCCCTATTCAGACTCGCTTTCGCTACGCCTTCGCCTATCGGCTTAAGCTTGCTCGTTAAATTAAGTCGCTGGCCCATAATACAAAAGGTACGATGTCACCCAGAACGTATCTTGGGCTCCATCTGTTTGTAGGTGTCCGGTTTCAGGTCTATTTCACTCCCCTCGTCGGGGTGCTTTTCACCTTTCCCTCACGGTACTGGTTCACTATCGGTCGCTGAGGAGTACTTAGGCTTGGAGGGTGGTCCCCCCGCGTTCAGACAGGATTTCACGTGTCCCGCCTTACTCGTGGATACATCATCGCATTACTCGTACGGGGCTATCACCCTCTGAGGCCCAGCTTTCCTGACTGGTTCCGATTGTCTTTGATGTATCACTGGCCTGGTCCGCGTTCGCTCGCCACTACTAACGGAGTCTCTGTTGATGTCCTTTCCTCCAGGTACTTAGATGTTTCAGTTCCCTGGGTTTGCTTGAAACCTCCTATGTATTCAGAAGTCTCATACCTTCTCTTGATAACCGGAAATCCAAAACCTCTTCGATCGAAATCTAAAGGTCTGGCGTCTTCCATTATCTGGTCGAACTCCACACCACAGTCTTTCGACTGAGGTCTTGGAGTTCCGGCTATCGAAGGTGGGTTTCCCCATTCGGAAATCCGCGGATCAAAGCTTCTTCGCAGCTCCCCACGGCTTATCGCAGCGTAGCACGTCCTTCATCGCCTCTCAGCGCCAAGGCATCCACCGAACACCCTTAAGGCACTTGATTGCTCTCATTATCAATGTCCACACACTCGGCAGAATGTTGTCTGCAGAATTACCTTGCGGCACGCGCCCTCGATGAACGCTATCTGCAGCCGGACAATGATTAGAAAGACCAGCTTGCTTCGTAAGATCGTTCCGATAGCGAGGCGGTCAAGCTTCGCTAAAAGGATCATTTACAACTCGCGCATCTCCCAGATGCAGCCTTGTGAGCCACACTGAAAGGCGCACGAGCGCCGAAATGATCCGGAGATAATGAAGTCTCGCGTGGCAATTGCTTGCCGCACGATCCAACTCGGATCGATCTCCTCTTTACGATGTCAGAAATCACGCAGCTTGCTGTCCATCCGGACTAACAAGTGCGAAGTGATGTTTCGCGGACGATTCAGGTACACGATCAGTCGATGATCAAACCATCTGGTGGAGCCAGACGGGATCGAACCGACGACCTCATGCTTGCAAAGCACGCGCTCTCCCAGCTGAGCTATGGCCCCGTAACCAGAAGACGAATGCTCACTCGATGAGTGTGGTGGGCCTGGGAAGACTTGAACTTCCGACCTCACGCTTATCAAGCGCGCGCTCTAACCAACTGAGCTACAAGCCCCTAACGCATATCCCGTCAAGGACCAGGGATCCTGCGCATGCAGGCCCAGCGCGTGTTCGTCCGCGAAGAAAGAGAAACGTAGACGGCGAAATCCCGCCAATGCAGCTCAACGATCCTGACGACCGTTGGCCACTGATGTTTCTAAAACAGCTCGATAGAAGCAAGCTTCTGAAGAGCCATCCTTAGAAAGGAGGTGATCCAGCCGCAGGTTCCCCTACGGCTACCTTGTTACGACTTCACCCCAGTCGCTGACCCTACCGTGGTTAGCTGCCTCCCTTGCGGGTTAGCGCACTACCTTCAGGTAAAACCAACTCCCATGGTGTGACGGGCGGTGTGTACAAGGCCCGGGAACGTATTCACCGTGGCGTGCTGATCCACGATTACTAGCGATTCCAACTTCATGGGCTCGAGTTGCAGAGCCCAATCCGAACTGAGACGGCTTTTTGAGATTTGCGAAGGGTTGCCCCTTAGCGTCCCATTGTCACCGCCATTGTAGCACGTGTGTAGCCCAGCCCGTAAGGGCCATGAGGACTTGACGTCATCCCCACCTTCCTCGCGGCTTATCACCGGCAGTCTCCTTAGAGTGCTCAACTAAATGGTAGCAACTAAGGACGGGGGTTGCGCTCGTTGCGGGACTTAACCCAACATCTCACGACACGAGCTGACGACAGCCATGCAGCACCTGTGTTCCAGGCTCCGAAGAGAAGGTCACATCTCTGCGACCGGTCCTGGACATGTCAAGGGCTGGTAAGGTTCTGCGCGTTGCGTCGAATTAAACCACATGCTCCACCGCTTGTGCGGGCCCCCGTCAATTCCTTTGAGTTTTAATCTTGCGACCGTACTCCCCAGGCGGAATGCTTAAAGCGTTAGCTGCGCCACTAGTGAGTAAACCCACTAACGGCTGGCATTCATCGTTTACGGCGTGGACTACCAGGGTATCTAATCCTGTTTGCTCCCCACGCTTTCGTGCCTCAGCGTCAGTATCGGGCCAGTGAGCCGCCTTCGCCACTGGTGTTCTTGCGAATATCTACGAATTTCACCTCTACACTCGCAGTTCCACTCACCTCTCCCGAACTCAAGATCTTCAGTATCAAAGGCAGTTCTGGAGTTGAGCTCCAGGATTTCACCCCTGACTTAAAGACCCGCCTACGCACCCTTTACGCCCAGTGATTCCGAGCAACGCTAGCCCCCTTCGTATTACCGCGGCTGCTGGCACGAAGTTAGCCGGGGCTTATTCTTGCGGTACCGTCATTATCTTCCCGCACAAAAGAGCTTTACAACCCTAGGGCCTTCATCACTCACGCGGCATGGCTGGATCAGGGTTGCCCCCATTGTCCAATATTCCCCACTGCTGCCTCCCGTAGGAGTTTGGGCCGTGTCTCAGTCCCAATGTGGCTGATCATCCTCTCAGACCAGCTACTGATCGTCGCCTTGGTAGGCCATTACCCTACCAACTAGCTAATCAGACGCGGGCCAATCTTTCGGCGATAAATCTTTCCCCGTAAGGGCTTATCCGGTATTAGCACAAGTTTCCCTGTGTTGTTCCGAACCAAAAGGTATGTTCCCACGCGTTACTCACCCGTCTGCCGCTGACGTATTGCTACGCCCGCTCGACTTGCATGTGTTAAGCCTGCCGCCAGCGTTCGCTCTGAGCCAGGATCAAACTCTCAAGTTGGACTTGAACTTTGAACCGGCTGATCACAACGTTTGACGAGGTCCCACCATTGTCGACCGAGATCGACTTGCTGCCTGCGATTCACATCGCGGGCAACGATGGTGTTTCCTTGAAAACGTGTACCGCCGAAGTCTTTCGTCCCCTCTCAGTACTCAAAAGCCGAAGCTCTTCAGTGTCCAAGAGGCGCAAGGACTCCGCCGTCCACGTTTCTCTTTCTTCATCTTCACTTGTCAAACAGCCCGAGACTTCTGAGGTCTCAACCTTCCCGAGAGAAGGGTTCCGACACCCTTACCAGCGACGAATGAACTCCAACCGATTTGTGTCGGCTGTTGTGCACTCAACGAGGTGAGGAGCATCAGTGGCGCGTCCGCTCGCCTTGGTCAGTGACCCGGCGGCGCCGCGCTCAGTGGTCGGGTTATAGGCCCCCCCGCCCGGGATTGTCAACGCCCATCGTCAACAAATCGTCGCACAGTGGATCGTCGCGAAAAATCTAGTGATTCCAGTCCATTAGCGCGAGCAGAAATGGGCCGACGGCGACTGCCCGCCAAAAATCTCAAAAAAGTTTGCCTCCCGGCGGGCTCCGGAGGGGGCTTTCTAACGCCCCCAGACGGGCCGCCCGTGCCCTGCCGTTCAGGAAACTTTTTCCATATCAGACGCCGTACTTGAGCCACATTCCCGCGGCGTTCTGGTAAGAGACAAGCTTGAATCGCGGGGATGCCAGTGGGGGCTGCCGGCGGTTTTCATGGGGTCCGAGGAAGGCGATCTTACGGATGACGCGGCCTTCTTCAGACATTCGAAAGACATCGAGAGCGCTTTTTCCGTCCAGCTGTTCGTAATTTCGGCCGGCCCCGAGCTGGGGCTTTCTGAGCGCGGGCGCCTGTGCGGCTTGCCTTATCCGGCGATCCCCCTTGAAGAGGGCGGCCAGGACGAGGTTCGAAACCGGGCATCTTGGGTCGTTGATTGGGGGACTTCAGTTGAACCACAGGACGTCACGCGGCGCTTACGGGCGTGAAACCGGGATCATCGATCTCGGCCACGAGCCGCCGCTGTCCGTCGACGGTTCCGAAGCTGCCGTCATCGATCGCCGTCGCGTTTCGGTGCAATGGTTCAGCGGCACAATCCTGACCGGACTCTGCGGCGCAGCCTTGATCGGCGGCGCCGTTTTCGCGTCTCTGGACGGCGAAATGACCTTCGCCAAGGTGCCGGAGCGCGTCGAAGGTGCGCTGCGTGGCGCCTTCGGCGCCGCCGATCGTGCCGCCACGCTGCACAAGAGCGACCGCCTTCCGCCGCCGAACGAATCCTCCGCCTCGCGCAACATCGTGCGCGTCTCGACGGTCGCCCGCGTCGGCAACCGCGACGTGATGCGCGTGCGCCCCTTCATCCGGATCGCCGGCAATTTGTCGATGACGACGAGCGAGCTGTCGGCGAAAGTCCCGCCGTTCAACGCGCAACGTCTGCTCACCGACGTCGGCTCCGATCCGAAGACCGCATCCGACGATCCGAACAATCCGGAAGCCGTCGAGCCCGACGCCGAGGTCTCCTTCGTCACCAAGGACCTGTCGCCGGTGCTGCCGAAGGCGAAGATTTCCGCGGTGGTGGCGCTCGACGACATCCTGATGCGGGTGCGCGACGCCGCCAACTGGCGCGGCAATGGCGGGGTACGTTACGCCTCGCTCGCCAATGCCGCCGCCGACGTCTCCGGCGCGACCGGCAGGTCCGACATCAGCGGGTCCGACATCAAGATGGCCTATGCCACCGAAGTGTCGCCGTCCGATCCCTATGCCGGCTTCGAGACACGCGTGGTGCCGGAAAACGTTACGCTGCTGCCGAAGACCAAGGAGCAGATCACCGGCGGCAACCCCACGGGCGAGCGCGTCCATGTCGTCAAGAAGGGCGACACCGTTTCCGCCGTCCTGCGCGATCTCGGCGCGACGGCCGAGGAAATCAAGGCGATTACCACCACGCTCGGCCCCCGCGGCCGTGACGGCGGCCTGAAGGAAGGCGAAAGACTCCGCATCCTGATGGCGCCCGCAAGCCCCGGCGCGAGGCTGCAGCCCTACCGCGTCGTCGTCGCCAACGACACCATGGTCGAGGCGATCGCCGCGCTGTCCGATCTCGGCAAATACGTCGCGGTCGACGTTTCCAGCATGAACACCGTCGCGGACGCTGCGGCCAACGCCAACAGCGACGACGATGACGACGATGACGGCACCGGCGTGCGGCTCTACCAGAGCATCTACGAGACCGCGATGCGCAACAAGGTGCCGATGCCGGTCATCGAGGACATGATCAAGATCTACTCCTACGACGTCGATTTCCAGCGCAAGGTACAGCCCGGCGATTCCTTCGACGTGTTCTACGCCGGCGAGGACGAAGGCGTGACGGCGAGCGAAAAGAACGACGTGCTGTTCGCCTCGCTCACGATCGGCGGCGAGACCAAGAAATACTACCGCTACCAGAGCCCCGACGACGGCGTCGTCGACTACTATGACGAGACCGGCAAGAGCGCGAAGAAGTTCCTGGTCAGGAAGCCCGTCAACAACGCCATCATGCGATCCGGATTCGGCGGCCGCCGCCATCCGATCCTGGGCTTCGTGAAGATGCACACCGGCGTCGACTGGGCCACCTCCTATGGCACGCCGATCTTCGCCTCCGGCAACGGCGTGATCGAAAAGGCCGGCCCTGAGGGCGGCTACGGCAAATATATCCGCATCAAGCATTCCAACGGCTACGAGACCGCCTACGGCCACATGTCGGCTTTCGCCAAGGGCATGGAGCCCGGCAAGAAGGTGCGGCAGGGCCAGGTCATCGGCTTCGTCGGCTCCAGCGGCATGTCGACCGGCCCGCACGTCCATTACGAAATCCTGGTCAACGGCCGTTTCGTCGACCCGATGCGCGTGAAGCTGCCGCGCGGCCGTTCGCTGGAAGGCCCGATGCTCGCCGGCTTCGAGAAAGAGCGCGACCGCCTCGACGGCATGATGAGCGGCCGCAACGGCGCCATCGCGCGGATGTCGGATGCGACGGGCGGACCGTTGCAGGTGACGAACCGGTAAGATTGCGCGAACCCGGCGTTCGCCGGGCTTTCTCGCGCCGGCCAACGGTATTTGTCAGGCGAACGCCGTCGGCTTCAGCGAAAAATAGAGCACCTGCAACCCATTCGCCTGGTAGTGCTGCTGAAACGACCCGATCGTGAAGTTCTGCGCGAAGGCGGCGGCGCCCGAACTGTTCGAAAAATCTGGGTGGCGTCGACACCGCCGTTGGTCTCGCCGACGATGCCGGTATGTCCGTGGTTCACACCGATCGTGGGCGCGATGATCACGTCACCGGGCCGGGCGTCGTTCTTCGAGGCGAGCTGGGTATGATTCGCCCTCAGGGCGTCGAACAATCCGACAGTGCTCAGGCCGTTTTCGCCGTGTCCCTGCTCCGAAATGGGCTTGCCGAGAGCGATGCGCGCGATCTCATTGACGGCCCATGCGCAGGCTAAATTGCCGTTTTGCGTGTCCGGCACGTTGCGTGTGCTATGGCCGACAAACGCGCGAGCCGCCGCGAACATCTTGGCGCGGGCATTGTTGGTGCTGGTAGGCGCCGTCCCTGCAGGCCCCGAGATGATCGCCGGATCCTTGCGAACCGCCTTGTTCAGCTCGCCCGCCACGGTTTCCGGGATATCGGGTCCCGGCGTGACCGGCAGGACGATGGTATCGTTGAGAAGCGCCTCGGCCGCTCCGCCGGCGACGCTTCGCAACAGGGTCTGACCGCCATCCTGTGACCCGACGACACTTACCACCATGTAGAGCTTATCGCCGAAGACGGTGATCACGATCAAAGTCTGCGCCATATTTGGGGGCAGCGCCGCCGCGGTGACAGCCCGGATGTCGACAGCGACCACCGGCGCGGTATCGGGCACCTCCATCTGGGTACCCTCCGGCAAAGGAATCCGCAGGGTGCAGGTGTCGTCTGTATCCAGATGAAGCGCGTGCGCGAGGCCCGGCGACAAATCCGCAATGCGGCCGGTCTTGACGTTGGGCCCCCAATCCGCGGGATTTGCCGTGACCGACTTGCCGTTGGCCGATACCGTGACCGAGGCGCCCCGGAGGAAACTCTTCGGTGTCACCGAATAATCCCAACGGCACGCGAGATAGTTGAAGCCGGGGTCGAGGCGTCGCGCGAGCCCGGTTGTGCCTTGCGGCTGTGCGGCGAGGAAGAGTCCGGCCGGTGCCGTGCCGACGTTCGAGGCATCGTAGAGCGCGAGATCCTCGTTGGGGCCGACCCCCATGTCCTGCGGTCCACCGAACACCGACATCTTGCCGCTGATCGTGACGTTCGTCTGCGGACCCGGATCGATGAAGGTGGCCTCGACCGAAAATTTGCCTTTGGTATCGTTGATGGCCGTGACGATGTTGGCACCGTCCTGGGCGAAGCTCTTCACGATCGTCTTCAGGCTGTCTTCCAGAACCTCGTTGATCACCTGGATTTCGATGGTCATTTCGCCGCCCCCGATGACATTCGATTACAATTTTCCGGCAGCTCGAAGCTGTTCCACGACGTTCTGCCGCTGCGTAGCGAATTCTTTCGTCTGCAGGAAACGCGTGAGGTCGCGCGGCACACGCAATGGCTGCCCTGTCGCTGGATCCGTGATTTTAGTCAGGAACGGGGCAAGCACGTCCACCCGATTAGGGTCACGATCGCCCGTATTGTTGGGATCGAGGAATTTCAACAGCGTGGCGGTCGCGTCGGTCGGCCCGAAGGTCGACGAAATTCGGGTCACTTTCGGAACGGTCGCGTTCGGCGGCGTCATGTTGCTGACGACAAGGCCCTTCTTCGCCGCCGCCGGAGCGTCGCTGCTAACGAGCGTCGTCGTAATGTTGATCGTTGCCTCGATCGTGGTGGGCATGCAGAGGCGGAGATAATTGCGCAGCAGATAGATCGCCGTCGGCTGATCCGGCACCGCCCAGTCTTGGATTTTTCTCCGATATGATCCCTGGGAATCGTAGACGACTTGCTGAATGGTCGACTGATTGACTGCGATAAGCAGCCGCGAATTCCAATTCGCGTAAGTTGCGCTCGCAAGCCCGAAAGCCGCGGTCACGATATTGAGCGCGTCTGGATTCGAACCCGTGACCGTCATGATCGTATGCACGGCCGTGTTGATCGCCGATATCTCGGCCAGTATCGGCTCCCGGTCGCGACGTTTGGCATCGATCCATAGCAGGAAGCCATCACAGCGCTGATCGATGTCGTTCATGCCGGCTTGGACGAAACCTCTCCAGTCTCCCCGCAATTCTGGCCGGCCTGACTGCAGATGAATTGGATATATTCGTTCAGGAGTTGTGCCTGCTTTGCTGCGTCCGGCGAATACAGATTGGCGCCTGCCCCTTCGGTGATGTAGCGCCGCTCAGTCACGGGGTCACAAGCCGCAACGGTCAGGGCCGCGAGGACACACGCCACAAGTCGCAGCAAAGTGGATCGCAGCGGAAAACCCAGATTTGCTTTGCCATCCGGGCGTGACCGAACGAATGCCGCGCAATACTTCAACGCCAACATTCCACTGACGCTACGCATCGACGCAATCCCGTAAAATAGATGGGAACTTCGGCGAACCTCGATCAAATGGCTCGAGACGATTCACGCGCCCGTAACCATGGAAGAACCGCGTCGATCGCAGTTGGCGGCTCATTGTGTGATTGATCTTGCGCACGGCCTGTCTCTCACTGTTCGGGCGTCGATGGGTCGACATCCCATGGCACCTGCTGTTGATTTGCCTCCGCCGTCACGTTCAGATTGGCGGCAACGATCGCAAAAGCGCGCTGCACGTCATCGACCACGTCGCGCCGCCGCGTATTGATGTTGCGGACGAGAACACGCCAACGCCCATCTCCGCTGGCATCGGCGGTCTCCCGCCAGAAGCGCAGAATGAAAACCTGATCCAGCAACGGCGGATGTGAGCTCATTGGTCGAGCGTCGCATGGCGCGAACTCGTGGAGATCGCACGATCATTGCGAGATGCTCGCGCACGGGTCACGGCAGCTTAAGCGGGTACTTCCGCATCGATCGCGTCGCGATCACGGCAGAATCACGATGCGGCCGGGCAAGGCAGTGCCTTGCCCGGCCAACCCATGGCCAAGTGTGTGATATCGGACGGATTCGGGGACTGCGGCGCTAGTTTGTAGCTCGCCGCCTCTCATCGCGGCCCATCAGCCGCACGCGCAAATGCTGGGCATCATCGGCGTTATGCAGATTTCTGATCTCGTCAATGACCCCACGCGTCGCTGGGAGCGGAGAAATTCCCAGCTCCTGCTGGATCATGCCGATCCAGTGATCGTAGTACCTGATGGCGTCGATCCGCCTCTCATCGAGCGCGAGCAAAGTCAGCAGATGCCGGACCAACTCCTCCCGATAGGGATCGAAGCGCAGCGCATGACGTGCGAGCAGAATCGCATCATGATATTGGCCGCAGAGCCCCAGATGACGAACGAGGATCATTGCCGATTGCACAAATAGGGAATGCAACCGCTCGCGTTCCTCCAAGATCCAGTCGGCATCTTCCCCGTCCAGGAATGGCCCCTCGTAACGGTAAAGGACGGCGAGAATCTGTTTGATCCCGGAAGTATCCACCTGAGCCTCAGCACCGGCGAGAGCCGCCTGTGACGCTTCAAGCAGCGCCCAGGTGTCGACGTCGAACCAGGACGTCCTCTCGAGGATGGTCTCCGAGCCAACGGTCCGCAGGCCATAGCCGTCCCGGTACTCCGGAGCAGATGCGAGCAATTTTCGCAAACGCCAGATCGCCGAGTTCACGGCCCGGCGTCCTCTGTCCGGGTCCAGCTCCGGCCAAAACAAGTCAATAAGTCGCTCGCGACGGTGCGGGCGGTCTGGAAAGGTGAAAAGGAAGCCGGCCAATCTTCGTCCTGCTGGACCGAGATCTAGCCACATCCGCTCGTTACAGCGCGTAACTCGGCTTGCCCCCAGCAAACTAACGGTTAACACCGTCGCCCCTCCACGCAAAACACAACAAAACAGCCTGTGACGTTCAGTCATCGCAGCTCGAAATTACGAGCTCAGTCTAAAAATGTCGGTTGCTCAAAGACTCGCGTAAATCCCTGAGGTCGTGGCCGCCGGTCTGCCGCGCGGACCCAGACGGAAACTATGACAACGAAGCCTTTGGTTGTTCAACATCAATTTACATCCCAAGCGAACAACCGCACTGCGTGTGGCTTTCGAACGACACACCACTACGCTGATACCCAAGCTCCTTTGCAAAGCAAAAGCCCTCTGCGCGTAGGCGGAGAGGGCTTTGTCACATTCGAATGCTCGCTGCGCCTAGTTCAGCTTGCGCTTCGACACCGGTGCCTCAAACTGGGCGATTTCCGCGGTCTGCGGGGCCTTGCCGTTGAAGGTCAGCACGTTGCCTTCGGACGAGATTGCGACCGTATCGCCGTCCTTGATGTCGCCGGCCAGGATCATCTCGGCGAGCGGATCCTGGACGTAGCGCTGGACCACCCGCTTCAGCGGCCTTGCGCCGTAGGCGGGATCCCAGCCCTTCTCGGCGAGCCAGTCGCGCGCCTTGCCATCGAGCGTCAGCACGATCTTGCGATCGACCAGAAGCTTCTCGAGCCGGCTGAACTGGATCTCGACGATCCGGCCCATCTCGCTCTTCTGCAAGCGATGGAACAGGATGATCTCGTCGACGCGATTCAGGAACTCCGGCCTGAAATGCGTCCGCACCGTCGCCATCACGTGCTCGCGCACGGCCGAGGTGTCTTCGCCCTCCGGTTGATTCACCAGGAATTCCGAACCGAGGTTCGACGTCATGATGATCAGCGTATTGCGGAAATCGACGGTACGGCCCTGCCCGTCGGTCAGTCGGCCGTCGTCAAGCACCTGCAACAGGACGTTGAAGACGTCAGGATGCGCCTTCTCGATCTCGTCGAACAGCACCACCTGATAGGGCCGGCGCCGCACCGCTTCGGTGAGCGCACCGCCCTCGTCGTAACCGACATAGCCCGGAGGTGCGCCGATCAGCCGCGAGACCGAATGCTTCTCCATGTACTCGGACATGTCGAGGCGAACCATCGCGGTCTCGTCGTTGAAGAGATATTCCGCGAGCGCCTTGGTCAGCTCGGTCTTGCCGACGCCGGTGGGCCCCAGGAACATGAACGAGCCCATCGGCCGGTTCGGGTCCTGCAGGCCGGCACGCGAGCGGCGCACGGCGGTTGCGACCGCACGCACGGCCTCGGCCTGGCCGACGACGCGCTGTCCGAGCTGCCCCTCCATCTTCAGGAGCTTCTCCTTCTCGCCCTCCAGCATCTTGTCGACGGGCACGCCGGTCCAGCGCGAGACCACCTGGGCGATGTGGTTGGCGGTCACCGCCTCCTCCATCATCTCGCCGGAGTTCTCCTTGGCCTCGATATCGGCGAGCTGCTTCTCGAGCTGCGGAATGCGGCCATAGGCCAGTTCGCCGGCCTTCTGGAACTCGCCGCGCCGCTGCGCGTCGGCAAGATCGACGCGCAGGCCGTCAAGCTCTGCCTTCAGCTTCTGGGCGTTGGACAGCTTGTTCTTTTCCGCACTCCAGCGCGCGGTCAGAGCCGCCGATTTTTCCTCGAGCTCCGCCAGTTCCTTTTCAAGCGTCTGCAGCCGGCTCTTCGAACCGGCATCGCTCTCCTTCTTCAAGGCTTCCTGCTCGATCTTCAGCCGGATGATTTCCCGATCCATCGAATCGAGCTCTTCCGGCTTGGAATCGACCTGCATTTTCAGCCGCGCGGCCGCCTCGTCCATCAAATCGATGGCCTTGTCCGGCAGGAAGCGGTCGGTGATGTAGCGGTTCGACAGCGTGGTCGCGGCCACCAATGCGGAATCGGTGATGCGCACGCCGTGATGCTGCTCGTATTTGTCCTTCAAACCGCGCAGGATCGAAATGGTGTCCTCGACCGTCGGCTCCGGCACGAAGATCGGCTGGAACCGGCGCGCCAGCGCGGCGTCCTTTTCGACGTGCTTGCGATACTCATCCAGCGTCGTCGCACCGATGCAATGCAGTTCGCCGCGCGCCAGTGCGGGCTTCAGCAAATTCGACGCGTCCATCGCGCCGTCGCCCTTGCCGGCGCCGATCAGCGTATGCATTTCGTCGATGAACAGGATGATCGAGCCCTCCGCCGAGGTGACCTCCTGCAGCACGGCCTTCAACCGCTCCTCGAACTCGCCGCGATATTTGGCGCCCGCGATCAGCGAGCCCATGTCGAGCGACAGCAGCTTCTTGTCCTTCAGGCCTTCCGGCACGTCGCCATTCAGGATGCGCAGCGCGAGGCCTTCGACGATGGCGGTCTTGCCGACGCCGGGCTCGCCGATCAGGACGGGATTGTTCTTGGTCCGGCGCGAGAGCACCTGAATCGTACGGCGGATTTCCTCGTCGCGGCCGATGACCGGGTCGAGCTTGCCGTCGCGCGCAGCCTGGGTCAGGTCGCGGGCATATTTCTTCAGCGCATCATAGGCGTTCTCGGCCGTTGCCGAGTCCGCGGTGCGGCCCTTGCGCAGCGCCTCGATCGCCGCATTGAGGTTTTGCGGGGTGACGCCGCCCTTGTTGAGGATCACGCCGGCTTCGCTGGTCTTCTCCAGCGCGAGGCCGAGCAGCAGCCTCTCGACCGTGACATAGCTGTCGCCGGCCTTCTCGCCGGCCTTTTCGGCGGCGTCGAAGGTGCGGGCGAGATCGGGCGCCAGGTAAATCTGGCCGGCCCCGCCACCGGACACCTTCGGCACTTTGCCAAGGGCGTCCTCGGTCGCCTTGAGGATTGCACGGGAATTGCCACCTGCGCGGTCGATCAGACCGGCAGCCAGCCCCTCATTGTCGTCCAGCAGCACCTTCAGCAGATGCAGGGTCGAAAACTGCTGATGCCCCTCGCGCACCGCAAGCGATTGCGCGGACTGGATGAAGCCCCTGGAGCGTTCGGTATATTTGTCGATATTCATTTGTTGTCTTTCCCTCGGCCTGCCCCCGAAGCCCTCTAAGGCACTCCAAGCGGCATCTTCATTGGGTTTCCGCCGGCCATGTTGACGTCGGTCAACCGGTAGCGGTCGTTATCAGCCGACGCTGGCGTCGGCCTGACCGAGATGTGGGAAGCGTGGCCTTGGATCGGAAGAGGCGCGTTCACAATTTCGTGGGCGGATTCGCGTGCTTGGCGCTGCCGGGCCGAATCCCTTAAGTAGCGTCATGACAGCCAGCCAGACCGCCGAAATCACCAGCCTTTACCGCTACCCGATCAAGGGTCTGACGCCGGAGCCTCTGCCCCGCGTCCTGTTGCGGGCCGGCCAGACCTTGCCCGCCGACCGCCGCTACGCCATCGAGAACGGCCCGAGCGGGTTCGATCCCGAACAGCCCCAGTGGAAGCCGAAAATCCAGTTCCTGATGCTGGCGCGCAATGAGCGGCTGGCGTCCCTCGACAGCCGGTTCGAGGACGCGACCAACCGCCTGACCATCCGCAAGGACGGCCAGATCGTCGCCAGCGGCGATCTGGAGACCGAAGCCGGGCGCGCCGCTATCGAGGATTACTTCCGCGCGAATTTTCAGCCGGAGCTGAAGGGGCCGCCAAAAATCCTGTCAGGACGCGACCACAGTTTTTCCGACGTCGCCCGCAAGGTCGTGTCGATCATCAATATCGGTAGCGTCCGCGCCATAGAGACCATGCTCGGGGGCACCAAAGTGCATCCGCTGCGCTTCCGCGGCAATCTCTACGTGAAGGGCTGGCCGGCCTGGTCAGAGCTCGACCTGGTCGGCCAGACGCTTGCAATCGGCCAGGCCCGGCTGAAAGTGGTCAAGCGCATCGTCCGCTGCCCGGCCGTCAACGTCGATCCCGAGACCGCCGTGCGCGATCTCGAGATTCCGCCGACGCTCTCGCGCAATCTCGGCCACATGGATTGCGGCATCTATGCCGAGGTGATCGTCGATGGCGAGATCGGCTTGGGGGATGCGGTGGCGGTGGAAGAGCCGAAGCTGGTGTGAGCCGACGTCGGCTCAACACACTCCGTCATTGCGAGGAGCCCTTGCGACGAAGCAATCCAGACTGTTTCCGCGGAGGGATTCTGGATTGCTTCGCTTCGCTCGCAATGACGAGGCAGCTACGTCAGTTCGGCATCACATACGCATAGATCCGGCCGCGCGAGACCGGCGCCTCGCGGACGCGGTTGCCGTTGTTGCCGGAGATCATGATCGGATTGCCCTGCGCATCGACGCCGGTGATGATGCCGACATGCCCGCCGCGGCGGCCGCGCGACATCACCGCGATGGCGCCAACCTGCGGGCCGGAGACGCGCGTGCCGTAATGCGCGAACGAATTCGCCATGTCCGATCCGGTGCCGCGATGGCCGGTTTTCTCCAGCACCATGTTCATGAAGCGCGCGCACCACAGGCTGCCGCGCCCGGTCGGATTGCCGCCGACATAGCGGCGCGCCTCGGACACGAGACCCGATCCGCCGCCGAAGCCGCTGCTCATGCCCGGGTTGCCGGCATTGCCCATGTCGCCCGTGCCGGCCTTGTTGACGGCGTAGCGCTTGCTCGCGGTACGGCTCATCCTGCCGGCGCGGCTCATGTTTTCGCCGATGCCCATGTCTGCACCGCCGGCGTAGCGCATGCCACCAAAGCTGCCGCCACCCAAGCTGCCGCTATTGGCATTCGGATCGTAGCTGGCCTGAGCGTTCATGAACCCGGTCATCTGCGATTGTGCCTCGCTGCGCTCGAAGCGCGCTCTGCCCGCATGGTGACGGTAGTGATGATATCTTTTGGCGTGCACGTAAGCGTGCCGCTCTGCGCTATGACGATGATGCGGCCGCGCTGAGGCCGGAGATGAAAACGCGGCGACCGCCGCGAAGAAGAGCGCCAGCGCGACAACACAACGCGACAGGCGAGACGCAAACAACTCGAACATTCTTCATCCTTCGTTGACACCCCCAGTTCCCGATCGGCCCGTGCACGGCCGACATCCACGAGGCCGTTAAGCCGCCCGATGTGGCGAGAAAAAGACGCCGCGGCAGCGAATACCTGCGATGATTTTGCGCCGATGCTCGGTCGATGCTGCCGCATTGCGGACAACAACATTAACTGCGATCCTGCAAAGGCGGCTTGAAGAGAGGGAAACAGTTAATGCCCCACGCCACGACCAGGGACGACGTCCGCATCTATTTCGAAGAAGCGGGTCAGGGAACGCCGATACTTTTTCTGCACGAGTTCGCGGCCGACTACACCAATTGGGAGCCGCAGATGCGCTATTTCTCGCGCGGCCACCGCTGCATCACCTATTCGGCTCGCGGCTACACCCCATCGGATGTGCCTGACGGTGAGGTCTACAGCTATCAGCATTTCTACACCGACGCGCTCGCCGTGCTCGATCATCTCAAGATCGAGCGCGCGCATCTCGTTGGCCTGTCGATGGGCGCCTATTCGTCGCTCCAGATCGGATTGAACGCGCCGCAACGCGCGCTGTCCATGACGCTGGCCGGCGTCGGCTCCGGCTCGGAGATCGAGAATCTCGACGCCTGGCGCAAGCAGTGCCGCGCCAATGCCGAACAATTGGAGACGCTTGGCTCGGCGGAAGTCGCAAAGGTCACGCGCGAGGCACCAAGCCGGATTCCGTTCCTGGTCAAGGACCCGCGCGGCCATGCGGACTTCTACGCCGCGCTGGCGCGGCATGACGCGAAGGGTTCGGCCAACACGATGCGCGGCTTCCAGGGCGGCCGTCCGTCGATCTTTACGATGACCGACGCGATCAGAGGTGTGGCAACGCCTGCGCTGATCATCTGTGGCGACGAGGACGATCCCTGCATCGGGGCGAGCCTGTTCCTGAAGAAGCATCTGCCTGCGGCGGGGCTCGCGATGTTTCCGAAGTCGGGCCACGTGCTCAATCTCGAGGAGCCGGCGCTGTTCAACGCAAGCGTGGAGCGTTTCATGACGCTGGTGGAAGCCGGGCGATGGCCGGTGCGAGATCCGCGGTCGCTGGCTGCGCATTAGCGCGGGACGCCATTGCCACATACTCCGTCATTGCGAGCGCAGCGAAGCAATCCAGAATCCCTCCGCGGAAAGACTCTGGATTGCTTCGCTGCGCTCGCAATGACAAGAAACTACTTCCCTTGCCCGCGCGTCAGCAGGAACACGCCCTGCTCGCCGAACAGATTCCACACCCACCACGGCATCCGCAGCCGCAGCGGGCGACCGTAGAGATCGAGCGCCTCGGCGCGCTCCATCTTGACGCCGATCGCATCGCAGAGCTCGACGAAATCCTTGATGGTGCAGAAATGGATGTTGGCGGTGTCGTACCAGCTTGCCGGCAGATTCTCGGTGCGCGGCATGTGACCGCCGACCAGGAGCTGGAGCCGCATCCGCCAGAAGCCGAAATTCGGGAACGAGACGATGGCGCGGCGACCGATGCGCAGCAGATTTTCCAGCACCACCTTCGGCTGCCGTGTCGCCTGCAGCGTCTGCGACAGGATCACGTAGTCGAAAGCGTCGTCGGGATAGTTGACGAGGTCGGTGTCGGCATCGCCCTGCACCACCGCGAGGCCCTTGGCGACGCAGCGGTTGACGCCCTCGCGCGACAATTCGATGCCCCGGCCGTCGATGCCGCGGGTCTCCAGCAGCTGGAGCAGGTCGCCCTCGCCGCAGCCGACGTCGAGCACTTTCGAGCCCGGCTTGACCATCCCGGCGACCAGCAGATGATCGGCGCGAAACGGGCCGGGCTGCTCCGTGGTGAGGCCGCCCAGCGGCAGCACTTCCTGTACGGACATCGCTAGCCCTCCTTGCCGGTGAGCCCGCGCGCCTTGCCGGCCGATTGCAGGAAAGCGCGGGAAATGTCGAGGAATTCGGGCACGTCGAGCAGGAAGGCGTCATGGCCGCGATCGGTTTCGATCTCGGCGAACGACACCCGCGCGCTCGACGCATTGAGCGCATGCACCAGCGCGCGCGATTCCGAGGTCGGGAACAGCCAGTCGCTGGTGAAGGAGACGACGCAGAAGCGCGTCTGAATGCCGGCAAACGCTTTCGCCAGCACGCCGCCGTGATCGCCGGCGATATCGAAATAGTCCATCGCGCGCGTCAGATAGAGATAGGAATTGGCATCGAACCGCTCGACGAAGGACGAGCCCTGGTAGCGCAGATAACTTTCGACCTGGAAATCGGCGTCGAACGAGAAGGTCGGCAGCTCGCGGTCCTGCATGCGCCGGCCGAACTTGCGATGCAGCGCCGCGTCCGACAGATAGGTGATGTGCGCGGCCATCCGCGCCACCGCGAGCCCGCGATGCGGATGGATGCCGTGATCAGCGTAGCCGCCATTGTGCCAGTCGGGATCGGCCATCACGGCCTGGCGGCCGAGTTCGTGGAAGGCAATGTTCTGCGCCGAGTGCCGCGTCGCGCAGGCGATCGCGAGCGCGGAATAGACGCGCCCGGGATAGGCCGCGGTCCATTGCAGCACCTGCATGCCGCCCATCGAGCCGCCGACGACGGCGAACAGCGTATCGATGCCGAGCCGGTCGATCAGCATCGCCTGCGCGCGCACCATGTCGGGAATGGTGATGACGGGGAAATCCAGGCCCCACACCTTGCCGGTGGCGGGATTGATCGAGGCCGGCCCGGTCGAGCCCATGCAGCCGCCGATCACGTTGGAGCAGATGATGAAGTAGCGGCTGGGATCGAGCGGTCGGCCGGGGCCGACCAGGGTTTCCCACCAGCCTGGCTTGCCGGTGACGGGATGCAAATTGGCGACGTGCTGGTCGCCGGTCAGCGCATGGCAGATCAGAACCGCGTTGGAGCGATCGGCGTTGAGCTCGCCGTAGGTCTGGTAGGCGATCTGGAACGGGGTGAGATCGACGCCGCAATCGAGCCGCAGCGGCTGGTCCGCGCCGAACTGCGCAACCTGCGAACTCGGATGATCCACCTCATGCGACCGGTCGTCGGCACTGATCGCGGGACTTGGAATCGACTTGACGCCAACCATCATCGACCTCGTTTGCGACCGGCTGCCAAGCCGGCGCTAAATTCAGGCCATGAAAAACCCGGCCTGAACGATAGGTTCGGCCGGGATCGGAAGCGTCCCCGGCCTGTTTAGCGAGTTTTTTAACGTGGCTGCAAGCCGGCCGGCTCAAATGACCACGGAACGGGCAAAAACTACTGTCTTGGCCGGTTTTCGTCAAGTCGCGGCCTGAATGAACCGGATCTGCCTCTGCCCGGCATGACCAACAGGGCGTCATTTCTCTTTGCTTTCACCGCACTGACTGCCTAATCAGGGCATTCTCCGCAGCCTCTCAGCAGCCCTTGTCAGATATGTCCCAACGCCCGCCCGCGCCACCATCGCTCCAGGAATTGCGCAAGGAGATCGACGCGATCGACGAAGGCATGCACCGTCTGCTGATGCAGCGCGGCGACATCATCGACCGCCTGATCCAGGTGAAGCAGACCCAGGAGGTCGGCTCGGCATTCCGCCCGGCGCGCGAGGCCGCCATGATGCGCGACCTCGTGCAGCGTCATCGCGGCATCCTGCCGCTCGACACGGTCGAGAGCATCTGGCGCGTCATCATCTCGACCTTCACCTATGTCCAGGCGCCGTTCTCCGTGCACGCCGACATCTCGGTGAGCGAGCCCGCCATGCGCGATTCCGCGCGTTTCCATTTCGGCTTCACGGTGCCCTACGTCGCGCATTTCAGTGCGCAGGCGGCGGTCGAGGCGGTGGCGAAATCCAAGGGCGATCTGGCGCTGGTCTCGGCGACCTCGAGCCGCACGCCGTGGTGGCTGGAGCTGGAAGCAGCGGGTGCGCCCAAGATCATCGCGCGGCTGCCCTTCGTCGAGCGCGCCGACCATCCGGCAGCGCTGCCGGTGTTCGCCATCTCGCGCGTCGCCGACAGCGCCCTGGTGACGGAGGTCGAGACCTTCAGCGTGCGCGTGTCCGGCTGGAATGCCGACGTGGCACGCGCGCTGTCACCGCTCGCCGAGATCGTGGCGGTGCCCGATACCGCCTTCGACGGCGCGGCGCTGCTGGTCTCGGTCACGAGCGCGACCAGCATCGACAAAATCAAGGCTGCCCTGATCGAAGCGGGGGCCTCGGTGCGATCCACGGCCCTCGTCGGCAGCCACGCAACGCGCTATATGGTGCCCCCGACCGGGCCGAAATCGTAAATCGCGAACCGCCTTAGCCTATCCGGAGTTGAAGATGTCCCGCCCCGTGCCGGATCCCGGCATTCTCGATATTGCGCCCTACACGCCCGGCAAGAGCCCTGTGCCGGAGCCGGGCCGCAAGGTGTTCAAGCTCTCGGCCAACGAGACGCCGTTCGGGCCCTCGCCGAAGGCCATCGAGGCCTTCAAGAGCGTGGCGGATCATCTGGAGGATTATCCGGAAGGCACCTCGCGCGTGCTGCGTGAAGCCATCGGCCGCAGCTTCGGCCTCGATCCCAACCGCATCATCTGCGGCGCCGGCTCCGACGAGATCCTCAACCTGCTCGCCCACACCTATCTCAGCCATGGCGACGAGGCGATCTCCACCACGCACGGCTTCCTGGTCTATCCGATCGCAACCATGGCGGTCGGTGCCAAGAACGTGGTCGCCGCCGAGAAGAACCTCACCACCGACGTCGACGCCATCCTCAAGGCGGTGACGCCGAAGACAAAGCTGGTCTGGCTCGCCAACCCGAACAATCCGACCGGGACCTATATTCCGTTCGACGAGGTCAAGCGCCTGCGCGCCGGCCTGCCCTCGCATGTGCTGCTGGTGCTGGACGCCGCCTATTCCGACTACGTCTCGCGCAACGATTACGAGATGGGGATCGAGCTCGTCGCCACCACCGAGAACACCGTGGTGACGCACACCTTCTCCAAGATTCATGGCCTTGCGGCGCTGCGCATCGGCTGGATGTTCGGCCCCGAGCACATCATCGACGCGGTCAACCGCATCCGCGGTCCGTTCAACGTGTCGACCCCCGCGATGTACGCCGCCGTCGCCGCGATCGAGGACACCGCGCACCAGGCGATGTCGAAGCAGTTCACCGAGACCTGGCGCAACTGGCTGGCCGAGGAGATTGGCAAGCTCGGGCTGAAGGTGACGCCGGGTGTCGCGAACTTCATCCTGATCCACTTTCCGACCGACAAGGGCAAGACCTCGGACGACGCCGACGCGTATCTCACCAGGCGGGGCCTCGTGCTGCGCGGGTTGAAGAATTACGGTCTACATCATGCGCTGCGCATGACCATCGGCACCGAAGAGGCCAATCGCCTCGTCGTCGAAGGCTTGCGCGACTTCATGGCCGGCAAATGAGCGTCCAGCCGCACTTCCAGCGCGTCGCGCTGATCGGCTTCGGCCTGATCGGCGGCTCGATCGCGCGGGCTGCGAAGCTCCAGGGCCTGGCCGGCGAGATCGTCACCACCGCGCGCTCGGAGAAGACGCGCGCGCGGGTGCTCGAGCTCGGCATCGTCGACCAGGTCGTGGCGACCAATGCGGAAGCCGTGAAGGACGCCGACCTCGTCATCCTCTGTATTCCCGTCGGGGCCTGCGGGCCGGTGGCGCAGGAAATCGCTGATTATCTCAAGCCGGGCGCGATCGTCTCCGACGTCGGCTCGGTCAAGGGCGCGATCGTCAGGGACATGGCGCCGCATCTGCCGAAGAGCGTTCATTTCGTGCCGGCCCACCCCGTGGCGGGCACCGAACATTCGGGGCCGGATTCCGGTTTCGCCGAGCTCTTCATCAACCGCTGGTGCATTCTCACGCCGCCGGAGGGCGTCGACGCGGCGGCCACCGATCGGCTGCGCGCGTTCTGGGCCGCGATGGGCGCCAAGGTCGAGGTGATGACGCCGGATCATCATGATCTCGTGCTCGCGATCACCAGCCATCTGCCGCATCTGATCGCCTACACCATCGTCGGCACCGCCGACGAGCTGGCGCAGGTGACGGAGTCCGAGGTCATCAAGTTCTCAGCCGGCGGCTTTCGCGACTTCACCCGCATCGCGGCCTCCGATCCGACGATGTGGCGCGACGTCTTCCTCGCCAACAAGGAGGCCGTGCTTGAGATGCTCGGCACTTTCACCGAGGATCTCGCCAAGCTCACCCGCGCCATCCGGCGCGGTGACGGCGAAGCGCTGTTCGACCACTTCACCCGCACCCGCGCGATCCGCCGCGGCATCGTCGAGATCGGCCAGGATTCGGCCGCGCCCGACTTCGGCCGGCCGCTTGCGGCACTGAAGAAGCCGTAGCGGCGTCCTGACTAGAACGGATAGTAGCGGATCTGCGTCATGACGACGTTGTCGTCGGTTTTCGGCGCCCCGCCGACGCCGGCGAAAGCGAACCGCTGCGTGTGGGAATACTGCAGGCCGGCTTTCAGGGTGCCGTAATTGCCCTGATAGATGGTGTCGTAAAGTCCCGCCGTGATCTGCCGGACCTCCCTTGTGTTGCCGTTGCAGGTCGCGGCCGGTGAGCTCTCGATGCCGCAGCCGGTGTTGTTGTAGAGCGGATTGCCGTAGCCGAACGGCACCGTTCCGACATTGGCGAAATTCGCCTTGGCCTTCTCAAGACCTGCATAGGTATAGACATCGAGGCTCGGCGTGGCGTGCCAGATCAATCCGGCAGCAGCCGCGGTGATCGTCAGCGGCAGGATGGTGCCGTCCTGCGCCACCGCCGCATCCGGGAACGGCGTCGCAGTGAAGCGGCCGAGCACACCGTGCGAGCCGTACAGCTGGAGGTCGAGCGTCTTCGGAATCAACTCGGCATAAATGTGGCCGCCGAAACTTCCGGTGTCATAGGTGTGGTTCGCATTGTTGAAGCGGTCGAACAGCTGGCGATAGAGCGCCCAGGCCTCGATGTGCAGCTTGTACGGCCCGAGCCGCGGGTCCCACGCCGCCTTCACAGTAACGTCGGGCACCTGGTTCAGGCTGACATTGTTGAGGTTGTTGAAGAAGCTGCCACCCGGCCCGGTCAGATTGACCTGCAGGTTCGGGTTGAGCACGCCCTGCGGCCCGACAGCGGGCGTGCCGACCGCCGGAACGTTGCCTCCGAAGAACGCCGTCTGGGCATTCTCGACGGATGCCGCGATCTTGAACTCGGGTCCGATGTCCTGCCAGACACGCAAGCCCGGCTGGCGGGCGGCCAGAAATCCCGGAACGGATTCAAAGTCGATCACGCCGGGCGCATCGACGCCGCGGGGATCTATGCCCGACCTTGCCGGCGCGTTCAGCGACCAGGATTGTCCGGCGAGGACGTGAAGGCCGAGATCGCTGCGGTCGATTTCGAGGCTGAGCTGCCGCATGCGCGGATTGAACGAATTGGTCGCGACCGAACTCGCCGTCTGCGCCGCGCCCTCGAAGTCAATCTCGCCGTAACCGGCCAGATGCGTGTCGGCGTCGGCGTTACCCTCTGCCAGCACCGAAAACCGGCTCTGGCGCGCGGAGAAGCGCGTTTCCGGAATATTGAAGTTGCGGCTCTGCTGATAGGGGATGAAATTGTAGACCGAGCCGGTATCGGACGCGAGATTGCGCGAGCGGTAGATACCGGTGAGATCGACCCAGCCGCCAAATGTCAGCGTGACGCCCTTGTAGCAGACCTTGCCGGCCGCACATGGATCGGCAGCGAGCGCCTTGTAACTTGCCGGCAATTGAATTGACTTCGCCTGCGCTTCAACCTGCCGCGTCTTGCGTGCTTCCTGGTCGACACGCTGCTGCAGCTCCTTCAGCTTCGCCTTCAGCGACTGGATTTCGGTTGTGACATTGTCGTCGGCAAGTGCTTGCCCCGAACAGGCAGCGAGCATTCCCAGCATCAGTCCGCAATTGATGATCCGCACGTAGACCTCCCTCAACTTGGGAAGCTCGCGCCGTCTGCGGCACCTGCATGCTTCCCTGGTGAGGAGTGATTGCGATCAGGCTGCGATTATTCTCGGTGAGCTGCATCTTCCGCATCACGTTTTCCTGACGATCATGTTCGGAATAATTTCGCGGGATCACCGATCCGCAGGTGCGATTGTCGCCATTGTCCGAGGTCGCGCGCATTGGGCCCGGCCGGGACATGACCGAGCCCAACTGCGCGACGGGCACGTGATGGATGGCGGCTATTTGCCCTTGGTCGCGCGCATCACCGTGGGGCGCGGTGATTTCGGTGAGGGGACGGATGCCATCGTCTCCCGCGTTGCGGGGCTCGCAAGACTGCGATCGCCGTTCGGATACATCGAGGCGTATGCGGCCGGCTCCTGCGACTGAAATTGCCACTGCGCGAACGCTGGCGTCGCGAGCGCCGACGAGACCGCCATGGCGGCAACGAACAGTTTCGACTTGGTCATGATATCTCTCCTGCCTGGGCGAACCGCATCATCGTGCGGCCGGTATGGAGAGAGAGCGGGGATTGCGGCTCCGCATTCCCGGCGGGCAATCACGATCCGGCGAAGAGATCGTGACGAGGTTTCGTCGTGCGAACGATGGAGAGCCTCAGAGCTTTTTCGGTTCTGATTGAATCAGAGCCGAATCTCTAGATTCTTGTTTTGACGCGTTTTATTCACGCGAACCGGCATCCACTTCACTCGAAAACGCTCTAGTACAGCGGCGGGATCTGGCCGACCTTGACCGGGCCGAGCAGCACCGCGCCGTCGGCGAATTTCAGCGGGAAGCTTCTCGCCTTCTTGCCTTCCAGCGTGCTTTCGGTGCCGATCGAATTGATGCCGGCGGCAAGTCCGGCATTGGCGTTCTGCTTGATGACTTTGCCGAGGCCGGGCACGGCACGGTCGAGCGCGCCGAAGAGATTGTTGAGGTCCTGCGACTTCACGCCGGGCGCGACGCGGTCGAGCGTTGCCTGCGGCACGCCCTCTTCCAGCATCTTCTCGATGCCGAGCGCCGGAATCACCCGCTCGAGGCCCGTCACCGTCATCTGCAGCTCGCCGTCGAGCCGGCCATTCGCCGAGAGCCCGAGCGTACCGGCCGCGATCGCGATCATCTCGCCCTGCTGGATGCGCGACTGCACGATCTCGATATGGCCGCCGGCCGCCTGGATCTCGCGGAAGCGCTGCGGCCATGGCTTTGGCGTGAGGTCGGAGAGGCCGGTGATCTTCGCGCGCGTGTCGGCTTCGAACGGCTCGGCCAGCAAGGGATGAACACCCTGGATGCTGCCCTGCGCGATATGGGCCACCGTCTCGATCACGGGATGATCGGCCGGCGATCCGTCGGCGAGACGTCCGTGCAGTTCGACCTGCTTGGCGCGCGCGAGCGGCACCTGCACGCTGCCGTCGAGACGGTTGATGGTGGGATCGTCGAACACGATGGAGGCGCGATCCGGGATCGCCGGCAGGCCGACCACGCTGCTGCGGCCCTTGCTCCAGTTCACAACGAAGGTGTTTTGCGTGACGCCGTCGGTCAGCGTCGCCGGAGAGGAGAATTCGGCGATGACGAGCTTGGGATCGTAGACCTGGGCGACGACCAGGATGTTGTCGAGCCTCGCCGTGAACGGCGTCTTGCTCGCGTTCTGCGACACCAGCGCGACGCTGGCGCCTGAGCACTGGACCTCGAAGCGGAACGGGAAACCCGCGATCGAGCGCTTGGCGCAATCATAGATGCGGCCGGCCTTGGCCTCCTGCGCGCGCCAGGCATCTGCCGCCACTTCGGCCTGCGACGCGGCATAGAACCAGAAGCAGCTCCACGCGACCGCGAGGATCAGGAGGAGAACGGGGGCGATAAAAAGGCCCCAGCGGGAGCGCCGGCCTGCGGCAACGGTCATATCGGACATGCGGCGACCCTTTGGCCCCAGATGATGGCAAATGTAAGCGAGGTTGGCTGGCTCCGAAAGGCGGAGAATTCGCTTCGCTTGCGCGCGCGCTTCTGGTAGCCGTGCCCGAAATGTCGGAAATCACCCTCCCCTCCGTCAGCACAGCCAAGGGCGACCTCTGGGTGTTCGGTTACGGCTCGTTGATGTGGCGGCCGGGCTTCGAATTCGAGGAACGCGTCCCGGCGCGGCTGGTCGGCGAACATCGCGCGCTCTGCGTCTATTCCTTCGTGCATCGCGGCACGCCGGAAAAGCCGGGGCTGGTGCTCGGGCTCGACCGCGGCGGCGCCTGCCGCGGCATCGCCTTCCGCGTCGCCGAGAAAAAGCGCGCCGACGTCGTCGCCTATCTGCGCGAGCGCGAGCAAGTCACCTCGGTCTATCGCGAAGTGATGCGCTCGGTGTGGCTCGAGAACGATGCCCGGGAGCGCGTCTCCGCGCTCGCCTACGTCGTCGACCGCGGCCATGTGCAATATGCCGGCCGCCTGTCGCTTGCCGATCAGCATCGCCACGTGCTCCAGGGCCATGGCCAGTCCGGCGCCAACCGCGACTATGTTACAGCGACGGTGAAAGCGATCGAGGCCGAAGGTTTTCGCGACACGCAATTGCATCAGCTCGCGACGATGCTGCATGGAGATGCGCATCCCCTGCACGCGCCGGCTCCTGCGCAGGATCGGGACAACCGCTAGCTCTCCGACGGAGCATAACTCGGCGAGACGCCGATGAGCTGCTCCTGCTCCTTCCGGCCCGCTTCGACAAGACGTCCGGTCGCGTCTTCGATCGCCGTCTGCACACGCGAGAGAAACTCGTCCTTCGGCAGGCCCGGCGGCAGCGGATCGAGGAATTCCACCACCAGCGTGCCGGGATAGCGCATGAAGGTGCGGCGCGGCCAGAACAGGCCGGAATTGAGCGCGATCGGCAGGCACGGCACGCCGCAGGACGAATAGATCTGCGCAAAACCGGTCTTGTAGTCTGGCGAAGCGCCCGGCGAGCGGCGCGTGCCCTCCGGAAAGATCACGAGCTGCCCGCCGCCGCGCACCGCCTCGCGCGCGCGCCGCGTCATGTCCAGCAGCGCCTTCACGCCGGCCTTGCGGTCGATCGCGATCATCCCGGTCTTGACCAGGAACTGACCGAACACCGGAATCTGCATGAGCTGACGCTTGAGGATGAAGATCGGTCGATTGAAGAAGCCCGGCAGCACAAAGGTTTCCCAGAACGACTGGTGCTTCGCCACGATCACGAGCGGTCCCTGCGGGATCTTCTCCTGTCCGCGGAATTCGACCTTGATGTTGCAGATCACCCGCATCAGGACCAGCGTCGCCTTCGCCCACCAGTTCGCAACCGTCAGCATCGCGCGCGGCGGCAATGCGAAGGTTGGCAGCGCCACGATCGCAAGGCACACCAGCACGGCGTAAAACAACACGTTGAACACGAGCGAGCGCAGGAAAATCAAGAACATCGACGGTCCATCAATTGCCGGTCAATTGGCCTGTGCGGTGGCGGGCCGCTTCGGCTGCAGCCCGGAAGGCTGCTCCGACATCTCGGGCGAAAGGTCAATCCCGAAATCCTCCAGCCGGACCCTGAGCTCGGCCGCGATGTACTTGACGTATTCGGACATCAGTAGCCGCAGCGTCGAAGGCGAGGTCCACCACGGCTCCTCGCGCCATTTTTCACCGACCACCGCGAACGGAATCAGCGTCGTCTCCGGCATCGCGTGCGAGAATTCCACCAGCGCACGCGGCATGTGATAGTTCGAGGTGACCACGATCAGCGATCTGAAGCCCCGCACTTCGGCCCAGCGCCGCGCCTCGGCCGCATTGCCGCGGGTCGAGAGCGCGGTGCGGTCGAGATCGACGCAGCAGGTCATGAAAGACTGGTTTTCCGGCAGCGTCCGCGAGATGTCGCTTGCCGTCGAGGTCGGGTGCACGCCGGAGATCAGCAGCCGCTTCCCGTAGCCCGCCGCAAGCAGTTCCATCGCATCCGAGACCCGCGAGGAGCCACCAGTCAGCACCACGATGCCGTCAGCCTTCCGGCTAGGTGCGATCTCGGCGCCGCGCAATTGCGACAGGAACGCGATGAACCCCGCCGCCGCTCCGACGAAGACGAGCGCGATCGTCGACACAACAGTCGCGCGCAGCCAGCCGCGCGGCAATTTCGGCGATCGATCGTCGGTCGGCGAGGTCATGTGATGTCGGTGATCCCTTCCCCGGATGATTTTAGGACGTTTTGAGGCGAAGTGGAGTCCGGTTTGTCGGGCCCTAGTCGACATCGTTCAGTGTCGCGAACAGCGTCTGGCGCGAGGCGACGGCGGTGATGGCGCCGATCAGTACCGCCTGCACCGCGAGCACGGCATAGCCGGACGGCCGCAGCGAGAAGGTGCCGAGCAGCGCGGCGAACTGGTCGCCGACGGGCGTGCCGGAAAACCAGCCGGCGATCGACTCGGAGAAGCCGAACACCAGCATCGCGGCCCCGCCGCCGATCAGGCCGCCCTCCAGCCCCAGGCGGAGGAAATGGCGCAGGAAGCGGTTGGCGATGTAGCGGTCGCCGGCACCGACGAAATGGAGGACCTCGACGATCGGGCGGTTCGCCGCCATGGCGCCGCGAGTCGCGAACGAGACCGAGATGATGGTGGCGATGATGACGAGCGCGAGAATGCCGAGACCCGCGAGCACCGTGGCGTTGGTCATCGAGCGCATCCGCTCGATCCAGGCGCGGTGGTCGTCGACGCTGGCGCCTGGGGCCGCCTGGGTCACGCGGGCGCGCAAGGCGCCGAGATCGAGCGCCGTGCCCGGCTGCACGCGTGCGATGATCATGCGCGGCACCGGCAGATCGTCCATCGACAGTCCGGTGCCGAGCCATGGCTCGAGCAGCTTGCCGCTCTCATCTTTTGTGAACGGCTTGACCTCGACGATGCCGGCTTGCGCGCGCATCGCCTCAGTCACCGCGGCCGTGTCGCGGTCGAGATCGCGGCCGGGCTGCGGACGGACCTGGATGGTGATTTCGCTCGCGACGTCCGACTGCCATTCGGCAGCGGAGGCGCTGACGAGCAGCACCGCGCCCGTGGTCATCGAGGCGAGGAACGTCATGATGGCGACGACGGCGACCAGCGCACGGCCCTGGATCGAGGCGCGCGGCACGATCGGCGACATGTTACGCGCTCTGGCCGGAAGCTGCGGACGCTCTTGTCCGAGGTCGACCAGCACGCCGCGCTCGTCGGTCCTACTCATAGACGTGCAGCCGCCCCTGATGCAGCACGAAGCGGCGCGCCTCGTACTGGTCCATCAGGGCGATGTCGTGGGTGGCGATGATGACGGCGGTGCCGGACTTGTTGAGCTCGATGAACAGCCGCAGCAGGCGGCGCCCGAGCGTCGGATCGACACTGCCGGTCGGCTCGTCCGCGAGCAGAAGCTGCGGCCGCGAGATCACCGCGCGTGCGATCGCCGCACGCTGCTTCTCCCCGCCCGACAGGATCGGCGGCAAGGCGTCCATGCGCTCGCCAAGCCCGACCCATTTCAGCAGATCGATGACTTCCTTGCGATAGCTCGACTCGCTGCGGCCCATGACTCGGAACGGCAGGGCCACGTTCTCATACGTCGTCATGTGGTCGAGCAGACGGAAATCCTGGAGCACGATGCCGATGCGCTTGCGCAGGTCGGCGATCTCGTCCTTGCCGAGTTGCGAGACGTCGTGGCCGAACAGATTGACGAGGCCCCGCGTCGGCCGGTGCGACAGAAACAGCAGGCGCAGCAATGACGTCTTGCCGGCGCCGGACGGGCCGGTGAGGAACTGGAACGAATGCGCCGGGATCTGGAAATTGAGGTCGCGCAGAATCTCCGGCCCCAGACCGTAACGCAATCCGACATTTTCGAACCGAACCAAGTTCAGCTCCGTTCGAGAGGTGGCGACAGCCGCGCCGCGACGCTCCGCCACACGCGATCAAGGGGTTGTGCGGCCGTTATGGTTTCCGGTTCGTTAACGGTCGGCCTGTAGCATTTGGAGTGCCCGGCTCTCCCGAGCCGGGGCATCGTCAAGACCTGTCCGTGCATCAAGGCTCGTGTCCATGCATATCGTCTGTCCCCATTGTACGACATCCTACGCCATCAAGCTTGGAAGCCTGGGGGCCAACGGCCGGACGGTCCGTTGTTCCCGCTGCAAGGAGACCTGGGTCGCCTATGCCGAGGATGCCATCGAGGAGGCCTCCGTCCCGGCCATGGCCGCAGCCAGCCGGGGCAACGACCAGTCCGACCTCGCCGCAGAGTGGAACTCCTACGCCGAGGACGACGGTGCCGCCGATACGCCCGTCGTCGACAGTCCGTCGATCGCCAGCGACTGGCCGGCCGAGGACGCCAGGGAGATCGAGGACGAGTGGTCAGCGGCCGCCCGCGCCGCCGAGGAAGATGTCGCCGGCGCGCGGCACCAGTCCTGGTTCCGTAGCCTGTTCCCCGCCGCGGGGCGCGGGTGAGCCGCCCGGTCGCCGCCACGGCTCCGCGAAAATCCTACTTTGGCTTGCCGGCCGCCTGCACCGCCATGGGCGCGCTGGTGCTGGCTCTGGTGATCTGGCGCGGCGACATGGTGCGGCTGCTGCCGCAGACGGCCGCCTTCTACAAGATGGTCGGCTTCGATGTGAACCTGCGCGGGCTGGCCTTCAGGGACGTCAAGCTCTCCAGCGAGACCGTGGAGGGTAAACAGGTACTGGTGATCGAGGGCGTCATTGTCGGCCAGGGCAAGAAGCCGCTCGATATCCCGCGCTTGCGCTTTGCGGTGCGCGACGCACAGGGCGCCGAGATCTACGCCTGGAATACCGTGCTGGAGCAGACCGTGCTGCAGCCCGGCGAGCGCGCCTTCTTCCGGTCGCGCCTCGCCTCGCCGCCGCCCGAGGGCCGCAATATCGACGTTCGCTTCTTCAACCGGCGCGACATTGCCGGCGGCAGCGTATAATCAGCCTCGCAGGGGCCCGCAGGGGAGGGCTCGTCCCAAGGGTTGGTCTGATGCCGAAAGTCCTGATCGCCGACGACGAGGATTCGATGCGCCAGTTGGTGGCGCGCGCCATCGCCATGGACGGCCACGAGACCGTCACCGCGCAGGACGGCGCCGAGGCGCTGGAGATCCTGACCCGCGAGAACGGCGCGTTCGATCTTCTGCTCACCGACATCCAGATGCCGGTGATGGACGGCATCGCACTCGCCCTCTCCGTCGCGCGCGACTTCCCCGATCTGACCATTTTGCTGATGACCGGGTTTGCCGATCAGCGCGAGCGCGCCTCCAACCTGAACGCGCTGGTGCATGACGTCGTGACGAAGCCGTTCTCCGTCGCGGACATCCGCACGGCAGTGGCGGACGCGCTCGCGGCGAAGAAGGGGTAGCGCCTCCGATATCGTAGCCCGCATGCAGCGCAAGCGGAATGCGGGGAGTTCCGCGCGACAGCAGTCCCGGATTACGCGTGCGCTCCATCCGGGCTACAAGCGTGCCTCAGAAATCCTTCAACAGACGCTCGAGATAATCGAGCTCGATCTGCGGACGCGCCGGATCGCTCAGGCGACGGCGGAGTTCTTCGAGGATGCGGCGGGCTCGCTGGGCGTCGATCTCCCCGGAATCTTGACCGTGTAGTCGTCGCTATATTCCTTGCCGCGGAGCGGCCGGCCCAGCGGATCGGTCCGTTCGCCGTTGCCCTGCTGGCGTCCGACAGCCTGGCCGGGGCCCTCGCCGTCGCCCGGCTCCTGGCCCTCGCCCTGTTGCTGCCCGCCCATCGAGTCGGCCAGATCCTGCATTCCCTTGCGCAGGGCGTCGATGGCCTTGCCCTGCGATGCCGTCGCACCATCGGCATCGCCTTCGCCGATCTGATTGCCGGCGTCGCCCATGGCGTTCCCGGCGGCGTCGAAGCCGTCATCGCCATCCTGGTCGCCGTCCTGGTCACCCTGGCCCTGCTGTCCTTGTTGACCCTGCTGCCCCGGCTGCTTCTGCCCGCGCTGGCCTTTCTGGCCATCCTTCTGCAGGCCCATCTCGGCGAGCTTCTTCTTCAGAGCCTCGAGCCGCTTCTTCAATTGTTCCTGTCGATCCTGCGTGTCCTGAGACCCCTCGCGCTGGGCCGATGGATCGTTTGGATCGGGATAGAGATATTTCTCCATGTCCCGGATCGCCTTGGACTGCTGGCCGACGCTTTCGTCGGTGTTCTTGTCCTTCAGGCTGTCGGCAGATTGCTTCATCGACCGGTCGGCACTATCGAGCAGCGCGTCCAGACTCTTTTGGTCGGCGCGCGACGACTGGGCGAGGCTGATCGAACTCGTGGAACAGGATAGCGCAAGGGCGAGGCATGTGGTCGCAAGCCCTGTCTTTCCTTTGTGCCAGATCGAGATGTGCTTCATGAGCTATCTGTTCCCCTGGGATTCACGCCAGGTCTTGAGCTCTTCACGCAAGGCTTCCTGCTGCTTTGCCAGATCGTCCAGCTGATCGCTGGTGGCGCCGCGCGTCTTCTGCCGCAGCTCCCTCGACTTGCGCAGGATCTCCGCGACCTTGGGAGGCAGGGGCTTGGTCCGCGGACCGCGCTTGGCGTCCTTGCTCTGGCGGTCGGTTTCGTCCCGCAGTGCGTTCTGCTCGCGGAGCAGATCGTTCAGTTCGCGCGCGATCTCATCCATCTCGCGCTGCTCGGCGCTGGGTGGCCCCGGGGGCCGCTCCAGCAAACGCGCCAGCCGGTCCAGCTCGCGCGCGGCCGCGTCACGGTTGCCGCGCTGGATCAGCCGCTCGATCCGCTTCATCTGGTCGTCGAGGCCGACGGCCGGCCGCGCCAGCGGATTGTTGCGCATCTGCTGCGCATACTGGCGCATGTAATTGTCCAGCGCGGTCCGCAGATTATCCATGAGCTTCTTGAGCTCTTCGTCACTGGCGCCGCGCGCAAGCGCCTGCTTGAGCGCGTCCTGCGCTGCGCGCAATGCCTTGGCGACGTCGCTGATGTTGCCGTCCTCGATCGTCACCGCCAGCGCCCACAGGCTCGCCACGACCTCGCGCAGGGAGTCGTCGGTTCGCGCCGCCTCGAGCTGGCGCGCGACGCTGTGGAGGCCGAGATACTGGCCGGCTTCCGGCGTGAACATCTCGGGCGCGATCATCAGTGCGTCGAGCGCGGTGTAGACGTCGGCGTTCCTGTTGGCGTCGAGCGCGAGGATGCGGCGCTGCTCGATCAGCGCGCGGGCCAGCGGCTTGGTGAACAGCCGCCCCGGCAGGCGCATGTTGAAGGGCTCGCTCGTCGCCTCGTTGCCGGCCTCGTCCTTGGCCGTGAGGGTGAGCGTAACCTCCGCGCCGGAATAGGGATCCTCGCTGAGGTCCTTCACCGTCTGGCCGACGCCGTTGCGGGTCCGCGCATTGGGCAGCGTCAGCGGAAATTGCGGCGGCTGGTACAGCGGCCGCGCGGCCTTGCCGTCAGCATCCTTGCTCGGATCTTTGGCCGTGTCCGTACCCTCGGCAATACGCGGAACGATTTGCGCGGCAGCGGCGGTGACGCCGTAATCGTCCTCGATCTTGTAGGACAGCTGCAAGGCGCCGTAGGCCTGACGTTCGGGATCCTTGGCGAGCGCAATCGTCGGCGCACGGTCCGGCATCGCCGTGAAGGCCCATTGCGGCTGGCCCGAGGGCGCACGGACGTGCGCGCTGCCGTCGCCCGCGATGGTGAAGTGCTTCTCGTTGGTGCCCTTGGGCGCGGCCTCGGTGGGTGCGACCTCCTTGAGGCCGCCGGAGATGGCGACATCCAGGCTGCCGCCGGACGAGCGAACGATCAGGGTCGAGCCGGCGGGCACCGCGAGCGGACCGCTGGCGGGCAGCGCCGCGGCCTCCTTGTTGGCGGCCGACAGGATGATCGGCGGCTTGCCGGTGTAGAGCGGCGGGGTGACCCAGGCATCGACGCGAACGTTGCTCGGTGCCAGCACGCCGTTCCAGTCGAAAGCGGCTCCGAGCCGCATCGCGCGCTCGCTGCCGGCGGCGAAAAAGTTGCGACCAGCATCACCATGACCAGCGCGCGCAACGCCCAGGGATCATGCAGGGCAAGGCGCGGATGCGGCAGACCGGCGCGGATGCGCTTGAGCGAGGCCAGCGTGCGCTCGCGCTGCGCCTGCCACAGCGCCTGCGCGATCGGGTCCTGCGAGGTCAGTGTGTCCGTGAGCGTCGTGGCCGGGCGGTGACGGATGCCGGAGCCACAGTCGAGCCGGGCCAGAGCCTCTTCGCGACGCGGCCAGCGGAAACGAATCAAGGGAACAAGGGCGGCAATGGCGATGCCGGCAAAGAGGACGAGACCGATGGCCCGGACGACGGACGGCAGCGCCAGCCACAGGCCGGCCCAGGACACCACCAGGAACAGGCCGACAACCGTCAACACCCGAGCCAGATGCGGCCAGGCACGTTCCCACGCGATGGCATAGGTGGCCCGTTGCAGGGCCTGCGCCAGCTTCAGCCGCGACAGAGCGTCGCCATCGCGGATCGGGTCTGACGGGTCGGGGGTGACGCCGTTCAATCAACTCTCCAGGTTGCCCGGAAGGGAAGCCTACCACAACGGCAGCACTGAGGCATCCATTCCCGTACGGGAGAGCCCCCTTTTCCCGCATAACACGAGGACGTGACTGGCCCGCCGCAACCCCGTAGTTTCCCCGCCGTCATCCAACGAAAAGAGGGAACGCCATGGACAAGAAGATGCACGACAAGGGCCTGGAAGTCCGCAAAGCGGTGCTGGGCGAGGCCTATGTCAACAACGCCCTGAAGAACGTGGACGACTTCAACCGTCCGTTCCAGGAGATGCTCAACGAATATTGCTGGGGTACGGTGTGGGGCCGCGAGGAGCTGCCGCGCAAGACCCGCAGCATGCTCAACATCGCCATGATCGCGATCCTCAACCGCCAGCACGAGTTTCGCGCGCATCTGAAAGGCGCGCTCACTAACGGCGTCAGCCGCGACGAGATTCGCGAGATCCTGATGCAGGTCGCGATCTACGGCGGCATGCCGGCCGCAGTCGACAGCTTCCGCATCGCGCGCGAGGTGTTCGCGGAGATCGACGGCAAGGCGTGAAGACGGCAAACAGCATCTAACGTATTGCTCCGTCATTGCGAGCGAAGCGAAGCAATCCAGAAATGCCTCCACGGCGACAGCCTGGGTTGCTTCGTCGCCTCGCTCCTCGCAATGACGACGGAAAGGAAACGACACAATGGACATCGGATTCATCGGCCTCGGAAACATGGGTTTCCCGATGGCGCGGCGGTTGATCGAGGCAGGCCACAAGCTCGTCGTGTTCGACGCGCGCAAGGAGGTCACGGAAAAGCTCGTGGCCCGCGGCGCGACTGCCGCCACATCACCAAAGGACGTCGCCGACCAGGTCGAGACGGTGATGGCGAGCCTGCCCTCGCTGCAGGCTTCGCTCGAGGTCGCCACGGGAGCGAACGGCGTCATCGAGGGGAGCCGCGCCAAACGCTTCATTGATCTGTCCACCGTCGGCTCGACGATGGCGACGAAGATTCACGGCCTGCTGGCGAAACACAATATCGTGCAGATCGACTGCCCCGTGTCCGGCGGCGTCGGCGGCGCCGAGAAGGGAACGCTGGCGGTGATGGTGTCGGGCCCGAAAGCGGAGTTCGAGCTGCTCAAGTCCGCACTCGACGTGATCGGGAAGGTGTTCTTCATCGGCGAGAAACCGGGCGCGGCGCAGACCATGAAGCTCGCCAACAATTTCCTGTCGGCCACCGCGATGGTGGCGACGTCGGAAGCCGTGGTGATGGGCGTCAAGGCCGGTCTCGATCCTGCCGTGATGATCGACGTCATCAACGCCGGCTCCGGCATGAACACCGCGAGCCGCGACAAGTTTCCGCGCTCGGTGCTGCCGCGCAGCTTCGACTTCGGTTTCGCCACGGGCTTGATGGTGAAAGACGTGCGGCTGGCGCTGGAGGAGATGAAATCGCTCGGCCTTTCGATGGAGGTCGCGGACGCGGTCGGGCGACTGTGGGAGACGGTCATCAGCGCGGAAGGCGCCGATTCCGACTTTACCGCAGCGATCAAGCCGATCGAGAAGAAGGCGGGGGTCGTGGTTGGCGGAAAGAGGTAGCGCTCACGCCGATTGCGCTGACACTGTTGATTTGCATGGCCTATCAAGCAGTTTCGCCGGACCACCCCGTGTCATGCAGGCAACCCCAAGGCTACTGTGCATGGGGTTGTTTTGGCATTTTTCGTTGGCCCCGCGAACAGGCGCGGCGACCGCTCACAACCACGGCGCCGGCTTGTCCATCGCAATGAGCTGCTCGACCTCGATGCGCGGGCGCACCACGGCGTACTGATCGCCCTTCACCAGCACCTCGGCACCAGCGGTCGCGTGTTGTAGGTGCCGGCCTGCACCGCGCCATAGGCGCCCGCGGTCATGATGGCGATGAGATCGCCGGGCTTCGGCGTCGGCAGGGCGCGGTCCAATGCGAGATAGTCGCCGGTCTCGCAAACCGGGCCCACGACGTCCGCCAGGATGGTGGCCGCGCCCTTCGCGGCTTGCGTCACCGGCAAGATGTCGTGATGGGCTTCGTACAGCGTCGGCCGGATCAGATCGTTCATCGCGGCATCGATGATGACGAAGTTCTTGCCGTCGCCGTGCTTCACATAGATTACCTTGGCGACGAGGATGCCGGCATTGCCGACGATCATGCGGCCCGGCTCGAACATCAGCGTGCAGCCGAGATTGTGACTGACACGCTTGACCATGGCGGCATAGACGTCGGCGCCGGCGGCGCCTCGCGGTCCATGTAATAGGGGATGCCGAGGCCGCCGCCGAAATCGACGTGGCTGATGTCGTGACCGTCGGCACGTAGCGTCTGCACGAATTCGGCAAGGATGCGGAACGCGGTCTCCATGCTGGAGAGGTCGGTGATCTGGCTGCCGATATGCACGTCGGTGCCTGTCACCTTGATCCCCGGCAGCCTCGGCGGCGCGCGCATAGACCTCGCGGGCATGCGCGATCGGGATACCGAACTTGTTCTCGGATTTTCCGGTCGAGATCTTGGCGTGCGTGCCGGCGTCGACGTCCGGGTTGACGCGCAACGAGATGCGCGCGGTCTTGCCCGTCTCGGTCGCGAGCCGCGACAACAGTTCGAGCTCCGGCTCGGATTCGACGTTGAGACAGAGGATGTCGGCGGCGAGCGCGGCGCGCAGCTCGTCTTCGGTCTTGCCGACACCGGAGAACAGGATCTTGTTGGCGGGGATGCCGGCGGCCAGCGCGCGCTTCAGTTCACCGCCGGAGACGACGTCGGCGCCCGCGCCAAGCTTCGCCAGCGTGCGCAGCACCGACTGGTTGGAGTTCGCCTTCATGGCGTAGCAGACCAGCACCTTCTCGCCGGCGAAAGCGTCGGTGAAGACGCGGTAGTGGCGCTCCAGCGTCGCGGTCGAATAGCAATAGAACGGCGTGCCGACGTCTGCGGCCAGCTCGGACAGGCTCACCGCCTCGGCGTGCAGCACGCCGTTGCGATAGTCGAAATGGTTCATGGCATTGGCTCAGCTACCCGGCCTTAGCGGCTGGGTCTTTCGTCCAGAAGCGGGTCGAGGATAAACGGTTTCTTCTTGCCCTTGGTCGCCGCCGGCGCGGCGTCCGCACCATAGGTGGGATTGAACACGCTCGGCGTCCTCTGGGCTTCGGTCTCGGTATCGGTTGGAGCCGCGACATTGGCTGTGGGCGCGCCGGAGGCGGTCGGCGGCAGATCGAGCGGGCCCTTGCGGCCGCAGCCGGCAAGCGCGAGCGCCGTCAGGCTCAAGACAATGATGGCCCACCCCGAGCCGGCCGGGCGAAACTTTGACGTCACGACGAAATCCCCACTACGCGGGCCGCACCATACAGAGTTTGGCGCGCTCTGGCGAGAGCCGGATGACCATGAAACATAAGCGAAATTTTGCCCTCAGCCCAATTTTCGCTCTTTTTCCAGCCGCTTCACCCAGGCCTTGGCCTGAGCCGCCACGTTCTTCGGCGCGGTGCCGCCAAAGCTGGTCCGGCTCTTCACCGACGATCTCGACCGAAAGCACGCCGAGCACGTCCTTGGTGATCCTGGGCTCGATCGCCTGCATCTCCTTGAGCGGCAGTTCGTGCAGCGCCACGCCGCCCTCGGCAGCCCTGGCCACGATGCGGCCAGTGACGTGGTGGGCATCGCGGAAAGGCATCTTCAGCGTCCGCACCAGCCAGTCGGCGAGATCGGTCGCGGTGGCATAGCCCTCGCCGGCAGCAAGTTTCATCTTCGCCTCGTCGGGGACGAGATCGCGAACCATGCCCGTCATGGCGCGGATCGCCAGCGAGAGCGCCGCAAAGCCCTCCATGGCGCCCTGCTTGTCCTCCTGCATGTCCTTTTGATAGGCCAGCGGCAGGCCCTTCATCACGATCAACAGACCGTTGAGCGCGCCGATGACGCGGCCGGTCTTGGCGCGCACGAGCTCGGCGGCATCCGGATTGCGCTTCTGCGGCATGATCGAGGAACCGGTGGTGAACTTGTCACTCAGCCTGACAAGGCCGACCAGCGGCGAGGTCCAGATCACGATCTCCTCGGCGAAGCGCGACATGTGCACGGCGCAGATCGAGGCCGCCGACAGCGTTTCCAGCACGAAGTCGCGATCTGACACCGCATCGAGCGAATTCGCCATCGGGCGGTCGAAGCCGAGCGCCTTGGCGGTGGCGTGGCGATCGATCGGGAACGAGGTGCCGGCAAGCGCGGCGGCGCCGAGCGGGGATTCATTGAGACGCTTGCGCGCATCCTGGAAGCGGCCGCGATCGCGCGCCGCCATCTCGACATAGGCGAGCAGGTGGTGGCCGAAGGTCACGGGCTGCGCGGTCTGCAGATGCGTGAAGCCGGGCATCACGGTCGCGGCATGTTCGAGCGCGCGGTTGACCAGCGCCGCCTGGAACGTGGCGAGCGCGGCATCGGTCTCGTCGAGGATATCGCGCACATAGAGCCGAAAATCGGTCGCGACCTGGTCGTTGCGCGAGCGCGCGGTGTGCAGGCGGCCGGCGGCCGGGCCGATCAGCTCCGACAGGCGGCTCTCGACGTTCATATGGATGTCTTCGAGCGCGCGCTTGAATGTGAAGCCGCCCGAGCCGATCTCTGACAGAATCGTGTCTAGACCCTTGCCGATATTTTTCGCATCAGAGGCCGTGATGATGCCCTGGCTGGCAAGCATCGCGGCGTGGGCCTTGGACGCGGCAATGTCCTGGGCAAAGAGGTGACGATCGACGTCGATGGAGACGTTGATCTCTTCCATGATCTCATCGGGACGTTCCGAGAACCGGCCGCCCCACATCTTGTTGCTCATGATCCCCTGCTCACGCCTTGCCTGCCGCTCACCACGTTTGCTGGCCGGAGCCAGCCGTATTAAGAGGCCCCTGATAGCCATATCTGCGACCGGATGACAAACGATATGCTGGAACAGAAGCCCTCCGCCACGCGCCGGATCCCCCTCGTCATCGCCACGGTGGCGATCGGAGGGCTGGCGGGCTTTGCCGCGCTGTACGGGCTCGGCCTGAGCCGGGCGCCTGCGGGGGATCCGACATGCAAGCCGGCGGTGGCGACGGCGCAGAAGATCGCCCCGCTCGCCCATGGCGAGGTGGCCGCCCTTACCATGGCGAGCGCCCCCCTCAAGCTGCCCGACCTGGCCTTCGAGGACGCCGACGGCAAGCCGAAGAAGCTGTCCGATTTCCGCGGCAAGACGCTGCTGGTAAACCTCTGGGCCACCTGGTGCGTGCCGTGTCGCAAGGAGATGCCGGCGCTGGACGAGCTCCAGGGCAAGCTGGCGGGCCCGAATTTCGAGGTGGTGGCGATCAATATCGACACCCGTGACCCCGAGAAGCCGAAAACCTTCCTGAAAGAGGCCAATCTGACCCGGCTCGGCTATTTCAATGACCAGAAAGCAAAGGTCTTTCAGGATCTTAAGGCCATAGGCCGGGCCCTGGGCATGCCGACCTCGGTGCTGGTCGACCCGCAGGGCTGTGAGATCGCGACCATCGCGGGGCCGGCGGAATGGGCGAGCGAGGATGCGCTCAAGCTGCTCCGGGCCGCGACGGGCAAGGCCGCCGCATCGTTTTAGGAATTCAGGCGGTGACGTTGAGGTTTCCGCCGACGCCGGCGCCGACATTGGCGAGCGAGGGCTGACCGGCGCCGAGCAGCGTCAGGACGGTGGATTTCTCCGCGTCCGCGTTCTGCTTGATCAGCGTCGCCGAAATATTCGACTGCAGCGCGCCTTGCTGAGCGGCCAGCATGGTGCTGACCATCGCCATCATGTCCATTACGCAAAACCTCTTTAGCGGGCGCAGCCTAGGGGCGACGGGTTAATGCGACATGAATTGTCACAGATCCCGTAGGGTGGATTAGCCGAAGGCGTAATCCACCTCAGACTGCTGACAAAGTCCTCGCCTTTGGCGGGGACTTTTGATTCATTGGTGCATGCTTCGCAAACCCTCGCCGCAACAAACCGCGCTGGAGATGGTAAGTCTCGACGGTCTGGTTCCGAAGGATCACCTGCTTCGCAAGATCGAGGCGGTGATCGACTTTTCCTTTATTCATGATCGGGTTGCCGGGCTTTATTGCCCGGACAACGGACGCCCACCGCTCGATCCGACGGTGATGTTCAAGACGCTTTTCATTGGCTACCTGTTCGGGGTGCGGTCCGAACGGCAACTGATGCGCGAGATCGAGGTCAATGTCGCCTACCGCTGGTTTTTAGGGCTGAAGCTGACCGATCCGGTGTTCGATGCCTCGACACTGAGCCAGAACCGCCGGCGGCGTTACAACGACACGAGCGTTGCACAGGATATCTTCGATGCGATCGTGGAGCAGGCGATCGCCAAGGGACTGGTCGACGGCACGGTGCTCTATACGGACTCGACCCACCTGAAGGCCAATGCCAACAGGAACCGCTACGACACGGCGGTGATCGCCAAGTCGCGGGCGGATTACTGGGACGCGCTGGATGCGGCGATCGAGCAAGACCGCACCGAACACGGCAAAAAGCCGCTGCCGGACAAGGAACGCCAGCCGATCGAGAAGGAGACCAAAGTCTCGCGAACCGATCCAGATGCCGGCTACATGGTGCGCGAAGGAAAGCCGAAGGGCTTCTTCTATCTCGATCATCGTACCGTGGACGGCCGGCTCGGCATCATCACCGATACCCACACGACACCCGCCAACGTGCATGACTCGATTGTCTATCTCGGCAGGCTCGATCGCCAGCGACAGCGCTTTGACTTCGATGTTGGCGCGGTCGGGCTGGATGCCGGCTATGCCACCTCGGGGATCGCCCAGGGGCTGGAGCAACGCGGGATCCTTGGCGTTACCGGCTATCGCCGGCCAACTCCGCCGCGTTCCGGCATGATGGCGAGCAAACTATTCGCCTATGAAGCGAAGCTGGATGGCTACCGCTGTCCGCAAGGTCAACTGCTCCCCTATGCCACCACTGATCGCACCGGTTACCGCCACTACAAGAGCGATCCGCTGATCTGCAGAAGTTGCCCGCTGCTGGCCTCATGCACGTCGAGCCGCAACGCCACCCGGCTGATCATCCGCCATGTCTGGGCTGACGCCCGCGAGCGTGCCGATGCCCATCGGCTCACCCCGTGGGGCAAGCGCATCTACAAGCGCCGCAAGGAGACCGTCGAACGCTCCTTCGCCGACGCCAAGCAGCTCCACGGCCACCGCTATGCCCGCTTTCGAGGCCTCCTCGCCGTAACCTGCCAATGCCTGCTCGCCGCCGCCGCGCAGAACATCAAGAAAATGGCTCTGGCCCTGGCTCCCAGGGCCATATGGGCCTGAGCCCCGCTGCAAGCCTTCACCTCAACGTCTTCAAAACAAAACCCCGCCAAAAAATGACGGGGTTTGTCATCAGTCTGAGGTGGATTAGCCGAAGGCGTAATCCACCTCTTTGGTGTCCGCGGAGATAAACAGCGGTGGATTACGCTTCGCTAATCCACCCTACGGCACCGCTGCCCTATCGCGTCGGAACGGGCTTGGCGCCGCGGTAGTCGTAGAAACCGCGCTGGGTCTTGCGGCCGAGCCAGCCCGCCTCGACGTATTTCACCAGCAGCGGGCACGGGCGGTATTTGAGTCGGCGAGCCCTTCATGCAGCACCTGCATGATGGAGAGACAGGTATCGAGGCCAATGAAATCGGCCAGCTCCAGCGGACCCATCGGATGATGCGCGCCAAGCTTCATCGCCGCGTCGATCGCCTCGACGTTGCCGACGCCTTCATACAGCGTGTAGATCGCCTCGTTGATCATCGGCAGCAGGATGCGGTTGACGATGAATGCCGGAAAATCCTCGGAGACCGCGACCTGCTTGCCGAGCTTGCCGACGAATTCCTTGGACGCCTCGAAGGTCGAATCGTCGGTGGCGATGCCGCGGATCAATTCGACCAGCTCCATCAGCGGCACCGGATTCATGAAGTGAATGCCGATAAAGCGCTCGGGCCGGCTCGGTGGCAGCAGCCAGCCGTGTGATCGAGATCGAAGACGTGTCGGAAGCGACGATCGCTTCCGGCTTCAGCACCGCGCAGAGCTCGTGAAAAATCTTCCGCTTGACCTCTTCCTTCTCGACCGCGGTCTCGATCACGAGATCGCAGTCTGAGAGGTCGTCGAGCTTCTCGGCCAGCGAGATGCGCGCCATCGCCTTGGCCTTGTCGTCCTCGGTGACGCCCTTCTTGGAGACCTGGCGCGCCAGATTGCCATTGATGGTGGCCATGCCGGATTTAAGGCGGTCGGCCGAGATGTCGTTCAGCACCACGTCGAAGCCGGCCAGCGCCGCGACATGCGCGATGCCGTTGCCCATCTGCCCCGCGCCGATCACGCCGACCTTCTTGATCACTGCCGCCATAATGTCATCCACCGGAACGGCGCGCATATCGCGCCTGCTTAATTCCCCGAGCCGGGAGGTCCGATTTAACCAGAACCTTGGCTCGAAACCTAGATTGGATCGCTTCCCCGGCGTGCCCCACGCCAAAGAAAACGCCTCGAAAAGAAACACCGGCCGGAGTGTAGCACTCCGGCCGGTGTTTTTATCGCGTTTTTACTTGCCGAGCTTGGCGAGCGCGTCGGTGAGCTCAGGAACCGCCTGGTAGAGGTCGGCGACCAGGCCGTAATCGGCGACCTGGAAGATCGGCGCGTCCTCGTCCTTGTTGATCGCGACGATCACCTTGGAGTCCTTCATGCCGGCCAGATGCTGGATCGCGCCGGAAATGCCGACCGCGACGTAGAGCTCGGGGGCGACGACCTTGCCGGTCTGGCCGACCTGCCAGTCGTTCGGCGCATAGCCGGCGTCCACCGCCGCGCGTGAGGCACCGACGCCGGCGCCGAGCTTGTCGGCGAGCGGCTCGATGTATTTGGCGAAGTTCTCACGGCTCTGCATGGCACGGCCACCGGAGACGATGATCTTGGCCGAGGTCAGCTCGGGACGATCGCTCTTGGCGACTTCTTCGCCGACGAAGGACGACAGGCCCGGATCGGCCGCAGCCGCGACGCTCTCGACGGCGGCGCTGCCGCCTTCACCGGCTGCAGCGAAGGTCGAGGTGCGAACCGTGATGACCTTCTTGGCGTCCTTCGACTTCACCGTCTGGATGGCGTTGCCTGCATAAATCGGACGCTCATAGGTGTCTGGCGCGACCACCTTGGTGATCTCCGAGACCTGCATGACGTCGAGCAGCGCCGCGACGCGCGGCATCACGTTCTTGAAGCGCGAGGTCGCGGGCGCGACGATCGCGTCATAGGACGGGGCGAGCGAGACGATCAGCGCGGCCAGCGGCTCGGCGAGATCGTGCGCATAGGTCTCGCCTTCGGCGACCAGCACCTTGGCGACACCGGCCAGCTTGGCGGCCGCCTCGGCCGCAGCCTTGGTGCCCTGCCCGCCGCCGGCGACCAGCACGTGGACATCACCACCGAGCTGGGACGCCGCGGTGAGCGCCTTGTTGGTGGAGTCCTTGAGGATCTCGTGTTCGTGTTCGGCAATCAGCAACGTCGTCATCAGAGCACCCCGGCTTCGTTCTTGAGCTTCGACACCAGCTCGGCGACGTCTTTGACCTTGACGCCGGCCTTGCGGCCCGCGGGCTCAGCCGTTTTCAGAACTTCGAGGCGCGCGGTGACATCGACGCCGTAATCGGCGACGGTCTTGTCCGCGATCGGCTTCTTCTTGGCCTTCATGATGTTGGGCAGCGAGGCATAACGCGGCTCGTTGAGACGCAGATCGGTGGTGACGATCGCCGGTCCCTTCAGCTTCACGGTCTGCAGGCCGCCGTCGACTTCGCGGGTGACCTTGAAGTCAGAGCCTTCGACCTCGAGCTTCGAGGCGAACGTCGCCTGCGACCAGCCGAGCAGCGCGGCCAGCATCTGGCCGGTCTGATTGCTGTCGTCGTCGATCGCCTGCTTGCCGAGAATGATCAGCCCCGGCTGCTCTTCTTCCGCGATCTTCTTCAGGATCTTGGCGACAGCGAGCGGCTCGACGATGCCCTCGGCCTTCACCAGGATGCCGCGATCGGCGCCCATGGCAAGACCGGTGCGGATCGTCTCCGACGCCTGCGCAGGTCCGATGGAGACCACCACGACTTCGGTCGCCTTACCGGCTTCCTTCAGGCGCAGCGCTTCCTCGACCGCGATTTCGTCGAACGGGTTCATGGACATTTTGACGTTGGCGAGTTCAACGCCCGATCCATCGCTCTTGACGCGGACCTTGACGTTGTAATCGACCACCCGCTTTACCGGCACCAAGACCTTCATCGATCCTCTTTCACTCAATTTGGGAGGGGGTTATCAACTGGCGCGGAACCTAAAGGCCTGATCCGGCCGGGTCAACGCGCGCAGGGGCCAAATTTTAGACCTTAGAAATGCGCGGCTCAATGGGCAGCGATCCCGGTGGTCAGCGATTCTGACCGGGAACCCAAAGCACGTCACCGGCACCGTTATGGTTAGCGGCACGGCTGGCCACGAACAGGAAGTCCGACAGGCGGTTCATATAATGGATGCCAGCCGTACCCACGGGCTCGCCGGGCCGGGCTGCCAGTTCCACCATCACCCGTTCCGCCCTGCGGCAAATCGTGCGGGCGACGTGGAGGTAGGCGGCGGCAGGCGTGCCGCCCGGCAGTACGAAGGAGGTCAGCGGCGCGAGCTTGTCGTTGAGCGCGTCGATGTCGCGCTCGAGCCGCTCGACCTGGCTTGCCACCACCCGAAGCCGTTCGGCCTTGCCCTCGCGTTCGGGAACAGCGAGATCGGCGCCGAGATCGAACAGATCGTTCTGGATGCGGCCGAGCATCGCGTCGAGTTCGGGCGCGTCCTTTGTGTACAGACGAACGACGCCGATCGCGGCATTGGTCTCGTCGACCGTGCCATAGGCCGCGATGCGCAGATCGTATTTCGGGCGCCGCTCCCCGGTTCCGAGCGCTGTCGTGCCGTCGTCACCGGTCTTCGTATAGATGCGGTTGAGCGTGACCATTTAGCGCCCCATCGCCCAGACTGCGAGCATGGCGACGACGATCGCCACGAACTGAAGCAGCACGCGCCAACGCATCAGCTTCTGCGAGGTGTTGGGCGAGCCGCCGCGCATCATGTTGACGAGACCGAGCAGCAGCACCACCGCCACGGCGCCGGCTGCCACCGGCAGGATGAAAGTACTCAAAAGGGATGCCATTGGCTGTAGATAACACCGTGTGGGCCGGTGCGCTATCTCCCGAACCGGTCATTCCGCAGCGACGCGGCCGGACGCGGAAGGAGCATCGAACCCGAATCCATTCCGCGACGTATATTAGGGCTGAATGGATTCCGGGGGCTCGCTGCGTGTGTCCGGATTCACGACGGGACACTTCACGATCTGGCTTTTAAGCCAATAATATCAGATGGTAGTTGAATGATTTCCGGTTTGCGCCAATGGCCTCGGTTCTTCGCCTCTCCCCGCCTGCGGGACGAAGGCCGGGGGACGCTGTGAAGGCAATGCGCTACATCTATCTGGTCGTGATGGACGCGTTCTACACGTTCCTGGCCGACGACGGCTGGGCGATCGCGAGCCACATTGCGCTGTCTTCGCTGATGGCGTTGTTCCCGTTCCTGATCGTGCTGACCTCGCTCGCGGGTGTGTTCGGGTCGAAGGAGCTCGCGGACCAGGCTGCGGGGCTGATGCTCCAGGTCTGGCCTGCGCAGGTCGCGGACTCGCTCTCCGGCGAAATCCACGACGTGCTGACCACCACCCGCAGCGGCGCGTTGACGATCGGCGCTCTGCTATCGGTCTATTTCGCCTCGAACGGCGTCGAGGCACTGCGGGTCGCGCTCAACCGGGCCTATGCCGTAGTGGAGATGCGGCGCTGGTATTGGCTGCGGCTGGAATCGATCGGCTACACGCTGGTCGCGGCCTTCACCGCGCTTGCCATGGCGTTCCTGATCGTGCTCGGACCGCTCTTCATCGAGGCGGCGCGGCGTTACATTCCGCTGTTCGTCGAATCCAACGAGAGCATCCTGACCTGGCTGCGCTACGGCATCACCGTCGGCGCGCTGGTGGTGGCGCTGCTGATCCTGCATGCCTGGCTGCCGGCCGGACGGCGCGGCCTCCTCCAGATCCTGCCCGGCATCGTCTTCACCATCGTGGCTTCGCTGATCTCGGGCATCGTGTTCGGACAATATCTGGCGCGCTTCGCCAACAACTACGTGACGATGTATGCGGGGCTCGCCTCGGTGATCATCGCGCTGGTGTTTCTGTATTTCATCGCCGCGATCTTCGTTTACGGCGGCGAGCTCAACGCCGCGATCATCAAATCGCGGCTTCCTCACGGCGTCTCGCTTCAAGCAGCGCAGTCGCTAAAGCCCTCGGAGACACAGGCTTGACCAGGAAGGCGTCGGCGCCGGCCTGGCGCGAGGCCGCCTCGTCCTCGCCACGGCCGGACACGCCGATGATCGGGATCTGAGCCAGCGGCGGCGCCATGGTGCGAATCCGCCTGATCGCCTCGACCCCGTCGATGCCCGGCAGCACCATGTCCATCAGCACGGCGTCGAACGCGCCCTGCGTGAGCCGGTTCACCGCGTCCTCGCCGCGCCCGACGAACTCGGCATGATGGCCGAGCTCGGTCAGGATGGTATTGAGCACGACGCGGCCGAACGGATTGTCCTCGACGCTGAGCACGCGCAGCGCTTCCATTGCGTCAACGTCGGCCTCCTCCTTCGACTTGCGGGACTTGCCCGATCCCGTCGCATCCAGAGCGACCGTCAACGTGAAGGTGGCGCCGCCGCCGCGCCGCGGCGCGACCGAGATGTCGCCGCCCATGGCGCGCGCCAGTTGCTTTACAGAGGACAGCCCGAGGCCGGCGCCGCCGAAGCGCGAGGCGATAGTGACATTGGCCTGGGTGAACGGGCGGAACAGCCGCTTGATCTCGGCCATAGTCACTCCGATGCCGCTGTCGGAGACCGAGAAGGCAACCCCCACCCTGGCTTTCGTCCTGCCCCTGGCTTTGGCAGGACGCCACGGCGCGACCGCGAGCGCCACGGCGCCATGCTCGGTGAACTTCACGGCATTGTCGATCAGGTTCTCCAGCGCGGCGCGCAGCCGGACGGAATCGCCGACCACCAGCCCTGGCAGCTTTTCGGAGATATCGACCTGGGCCTGCAGGCCCTTGGCCGCAGCGCGGCCGGCGAGCGAATCGCCCGCGCTGCGAGCCAGCGTTCGCAGGTCGAACAAATCCTGCCGCAGCGTGCCGCCGCCCTTTCCCTTGCCGGTTCTGGCGGCATCGACGAACAGGGTGGCGAGGCTCGCCAGATGCTCGGCACCGGCCTTGATGGTGTCGGCCCAGCGCCGTTCCCGCTCGCCGAGATCGGAGGTTGCGAGCAGATCGCTGATCGCCAGAATTCCGGTCAGCGGGGTGCGGACCTCATGGGCAAAGGCGGCAAGCGCTGCCTGGATCACGTCAGGCGCCGCCCCTTTACGGCTAGGCTTGCGCACCTTCGCGGCTGGCACGGACCGTTTCCGAACCACTCGCCTGGACGTCCGCGTAGTGCGCGCTGCGCGCGATTTCGCCGCCATAACTCCCCTTCGAAGTATCCCCTTCGAACCCCGGGCCGTCAGGCAAGCATGGCACGGCGGAACCCCCGGAGTCACGGCGGCGTTTTGCTAACCCCCAGAGAAACTTGGTTTAATCCCACCAACCGGCGGATACTGGCCGGCGATGCGCCGGCTTTGCGCAACTCCCGCAGGCCGGTCGAGAGGCTCGATTTCGACAGCTTCCGTCCCTCGCCATCCCGAATCAGGGTGTGGTGGCGGTACGCGGGCTTCGGCAGGCCGAGCAGGGCTTGCAGCAGACGGTGCACGGACGTGGCGTGAAACAGGTCCTGCCCCCGCACCACCTCGCTGATCCCCTGGAGGGCGTCGTCGACGACCACGGACAGATGGTAGCTGGTCGGCGTCTCCTTGCGGGCCAGGATCACGTCCCCCCAGGCCTCGGGGCGCGCGGGGACGATGCCGCGCTCGCCATCGGGCCCCTCGCCCAGCTCATTCCAGGTCAGGCTGGCGACGCGGCGGCAGGCGGCCGTCATGTCGAGCCGCAGCGCATAAGGCGCGCCACTTCCGATCAACCTCGACTGTTCATCAGCCGGCAGCGATTGGGCGGCGCCGGGATAAAGCGGCGCGCCGTCGGGATCGCGCGGCCACGGCCCGTCGGCCTCGCGCGCGGCCACCAGCCTTGCGATCTCGGCGCGGCTTTCGAAGGCGGGATAAACAAGGCCGAGAACGGAAAGTTTTTCGAGTGCGGCGCGATAGTCCGCAAGATGCTCCGACTGCCGCCGCACCGGCGTTTCCCAGACCATCCCCAGCCAGGCGAGATCCTCGTAGATCGCCGTCTCGAACTCCGGCCGGCAGCGCGTAACGTCGATGTCCTCGATCCGCAGCAGCAGCAGCCCGCCGGTCTCGCGCGCGCGATCGAAGTTCAGCAGCGCCGAATAAGCATGGCCGAGATGCAGGTGGCCGTTGGGGCTGGGGGCAAATCGGAAAACGGGTGGCATCGCTTTCATGGTACGCATCATTGCCGGGCATAGCGTCAGAAGGACGGCGTCGCTTCCGCTCGCCTCTGTTACGATAGGAGATGGCTGCGCGGGTCAAGCGCGCATGACGAGTGAGCCACGATGACGACCCACCTCGAAACCCAGTCCGATCTCGAAGAGGCTGTCCACGCGCTGGTCAAGCGCGATCCGCGCCTGAAGCCGGTGCTTGAGATCGCGGGCATGCCGGCGCTACGGCGGCGCGAGCCGGGGTTCGCCGGGCTTGCCCACATCGTCTGCGGGCAGCAGCTCTCCACGGCCAGCGCCGCGGCGATCTGGGGACGGCTGTCCACAGCCTTCAATCCGTTCGACCATGACGCGGTGCGCCGCGCCCGCACCGACCGGCTGGGGCGGCTCGGCCTTTCCGCCGCCAAGATCAAGACGCTCAAGCATCTCGCGCGGGAAATCACCGCGGAGCGGCTGAACCTCGACGTGCTCGCCGAGGAAGACGCCGACGCGGCACATCACACGCTGATCGCGCTGCCCGGCATCGGGCCGTGGACCGCCGACGTCTATCTGCTGTTTTGTCTCGGCCATGGCGACGCCTGGCCGGCCGGCGATCTCGCCGTGCAGGAAGGAATCAGGATTGGCCTCGGCCTGCAGGCGCGGCCGACGGAAAAGCAGATGGCGCCGCTGGCCGAACCCTGGCGCCCCCTGCGCGGCGCGGCTGCGCATCTGTGGTGGAGCTACTATCGCGCGGTGAAGAAGCGCGAAGGCGTGCTGTCGGCCTGACGCGACCGTATTCCGCCTGAGCAGGGCCACATGCTCTTGCTGCTCGGGTAAAGCGCTTTTGGCGACCGGAGAACCGGTATAGCGTTCGATTCCATATAATATGAGCATGATCTCTTCGGAAAACAGCTGCCACTTTTCCGGATCGTGCTCGAGAGGAAACGCCGCGAAGACGGCACGAGGTCGCGCATGCTGGACAAGACCAAGGATATTGCCATTTCCGCGCAAGCCTGGCTCGACGAGTTCGAGCGCACGCTTGGCAGGCCCGATCGAGCCGCGCTCGACCGCCTGTTCGTGGCCGAATGCTTCTGGCGCGATGTGCTGGCGCTCAGCTGGAACCTGCAGACGCTTGCCGGCCGCGAGGAGGTCGCACAAGCGCTGACCATATTCGCACCAAAGGCAGCGCCAACCAGCTTCAAGATCGCCCCCAACCGCGCACCACCACGCTGGGTGACGCGCGCGGGCACCAATACCATCGAGGCCATCTTTGACTTCGAAACCGCGACGGGGCGCGGCAGCGGCATCGTGCGGCTCGTGCCCGATCTTGCCGACGGCGACCGGCTGAAAGCGTGGACGCTCCTCACCGCGCTCGACGAGCTCAGGGGTTTCGAGGAACAGCTCGGCACATCGCGGCCGCGCGGTCAGGCCTATTCGCGCGACTTCCGCGGTCCGAATTGGCTCGATCTGCGCAACGCCTCACGCGACTATGCCGATCACGATCCCACCGTGCTCGTGGTTGGCGGCGGCCAGGCCGGGCTTGCCATCGCGGCACGGCTGAAGCAGCTGAAAGTCGACACGCTGATCGTCGATCGCGAGGCACGGATCGGCGACAATTGGCGCAAGCGCTACCACGCGCTCACCCTGCACAACCAGGTGCAGGTCAATCACATGCCCTACATGCCGTTCCCGCCGAACTGGCCGACCTATATCCCCAAGGACAAGCTCGCCAACTGGTTCGAAGCCTATGTCGACGCCATGGAGCTGAACTTCTGGACCGGCACCGAATTCGAGGGCGGCGCCTATGACGAGGCCAGGGGCCGCTGGACGATCACGCTGCGGCGCGCCGACGGCAGCAAGCGCATCATGCATCCGCGCCATGTGGTGATGGGGACCGGCGTCAGCGGCATCGCGAACGTGCCTGACATTCCGACCCTCGACAATTTCAAGGGCACGCTGCTGCATTCGAGCCGTTACGAAGATGGCGAGAACTGGCAGGGCAAGCGCGCCATCGTCATTGGCACCGGTAACAGCGGCCACGACATCGCGCAGGACCTCTATTCCAGCGGCGCCGAGGTGACGCTGGTCCAGCGTTCACCGACCCTGGTCACCAATATCGAGCCGTCGGCGCAGCTCGCCTATGCGACCTACAACGAAGGCACGCTCGAGGACAACGATCTGATCGCGACCTCGATGCCGACGCCGCTCGCGAAGAAAACGCATGTGATGCTGACGGAGCAGTCGAAGGAGCTCGACAAGGATCTGCTCGAGGGCCTGTCCCGTGTCGGCTTCAAGCTCGACTTCGGCGAGGCCGGCACCGGCTGGCAGTTCAAATACCTTACCCGCGGCGGCGGCTATTATTTCAACGTCGGCTGCTCCAACCTGATTGTCGAAGGCAAGATCAGGCTGACGCAGTTTTCCGACATTGAGGGCTTCACGGCCGGCGGTGCGCAGATGAAGGACGGCACCACCGTTGCAGCCGATCTCATCGTGCTCTCCACCGGCTACAAGCCGCAGGAATATCTGGTGCGAAAGCTGTTCGGCGACGGCGTGGCCGATCGCGTCGGTCCGGTCTGGGGCTTCGGCGACGGTCTGGAGCTGCGCAACATGTATGTGCGCACCGCACAGCCCGGCCTGTGGTTCATCGCCGGCAGCCTCGCTCAGTGCCGGATCAACTCGAAATACCTTGCGCTCCAGATCAAGGCGATTGAGGAAGGGATTTTGGGGCGTGAGGTGAGCACGGCTTGAGCCCTTCGTCATCGCGAGCGTAGCGAAGCAATCCAGAATCTCTCAGCAGAGGCAGCCTGGATTGCCTCGCTGCGCTCGCAATGACAATGTGGAGACAATTGCGGGCCACCACGAACAGAAGGGATTACAGATGCCAGCCATTCTCGGCACCGGCGAGCACCGCTACCGCGTGGTCGAAAATTTTGCGAAGCTGCCGGACGGCTGGACGCTGACCGACGTCGCCTCCGTCGCTGTCGACAGCAAGGATCAGGTCTACGTCTTCAACCGCGGCGCCCATCCGATGGTGGTGCTCGACTGCGACGGCAATTTTCTGCGCAGCTTCGGCGAAGGCCTGTTCTCGCGCGCGCATGGACTTCATATCGACGCTGACGACAATCTCTATTGCACCGATGACGGCGACCACACCGTGCGCAAATGCACCACCGACGGCAAGGTGCTGTTGACGATCGGCATCCCCAAGAAGCCGGCGCCGTTCATGAGCGGCGAGCCGTTCCACCGCTGCACCCACACCGCGCTGTCGCCGAAGGGCGAGATCTACGTCTCCGACGGCTATGGCAATGCACGCGTGCACAAATACACGCCGGACGGCAAGCTGATCAGGAGTTGGGGCGAGCCGGGCACCGATCCCGGCCAGTTCAACATCGTGCACAACATCGCCACCGATTCCGACGGCTGGGTCTATGTCGCCGACCGCGAGAACCATCGCGTGCAGGTGTTCGACGGCGAGGGCAGATACGAGACGCAGTGGAACAATCTGCACCGGCCCTGCGCGCTGTGCTGCTGTGGCGGGGCCGGGAGCCCGACCTTCGTCATCGGCGAGCTCGGCCCCGGCCTCGACATTAATCGCAATGTGCCCAATCTCGGCCCGCGACTATCAATCGTCGATGCGCAAGGCAAACGCATCGCGCGACTCGGCGGCGAAGACGGCCCGGGCGTTGCGAGCGGCAAATTCCTGGCGCCGCACGGCCTCGCCTTGGATTCGAAGGGCGACATCTATGTCGGCGAAGTTGGCGTGACCAACTGGAAAGCAAGCTTTCCGGACGAGGAGATGCCGGCAGTCGTCCGTTCGACGCGGTGCTTGCAGAAATTGGAGCGGGTACGGGAGTAGGCCGGCCTGAGCGGCCCCCAAATCGCGGCGTTTTTGAGCGTTTCGCCACCCCGCCGCCGCATTGCATGCGCCTGAATAAGTCGCTCAACGGGCTTCACAATCCCGTCACGCTGCATGTAGTATGTCAGCACATGCTGCTTCGCAGCGTATGTTGGAGGCCGGGAGCGTTACTTGAACGCACATGTCTCGCAAGGCAGTTGGCCGGTGCTGGTCCTGAACGCGGACTTCCGGCCGCTGAGTTACTACCCACTGTCTCTGTGGTCGTGGCAGGACGCGATCAAGGCGGTGTTCCTCGACCGCGTCAACATCGTCGCGCATTACGATCAGGCGGTTCACAGCCCCACGCTGCAAATGCAGCTGCCGAGCGTCGTCTCGCTCAAATCCTTCGTCAAGCCGACCACCCATCCGGCCTTCACCCGGTTCAACGTCTTCCTGCGCGATCGTTTCGCCTGCCAATATTGCGGCTCGCCCGAAGACCTCACCTTCGATCACATCATCCCGCGCAGCAAGGGCGGCCAGACCACCTGGGAGAACGTCGTCGCGGCGTGCTCGCCATGCAATCTGCGCAAGGGCAATCTGACCCCGGCGCAAGCCAAGATGTTTCCACGCCAGAGCGCATTCGCGCCGACCGTGCACCAGCTCCACCGCAACGGCCGCCTGTTCCCGCCAAACTATCTGCACGACAGCTGGCTGGATTATCTCTACTGGGACACGGAACTGGATCCGTAGCAATTGGCGCGCATGGCCGCAGCTGTGCTGGGAGATCTCTATCACCCTCTCCATATCGATCTGATACCGAAATCCGGTCGATCTCGATAGGCGACGCTCACGCCCTGCGTGGTGACAATCCCCCAGATGTACTCGTTTTTGAACGTCCTTGATGCTGAACGGGGCGGGCCCAAGCGGCGTCGCGGCGCGCCCCGGGATAGCGCGGATCGACATAAATCTGCTGCTCCCCATGGGCGCTGGTCTTGCGCTTGAAGTTGGAACCGTCGCCGCTCCATAGCGCGCTTCCGATCCTCACGCCTTCACTCCACCCCGGAGGCGCCATCCGGCCGATTTCGTTACCGTCCCTTAATGCTCCGATGGCAATTTGGCCGGATTCGCGGAGCTATCCGCCTAACCGCCGATTGATCTAGTCCAAGCGAGGTCGTCGCTGATGTTTGCCGAGACGCTAGAAGCGGTTCAGTCCTCGCCGTCGAAGCAAAAGATCTATGTCCGCTTCGTGCTGGCGGTGATCGCGGTGATGGTGCTGTTCAAGACGTTCAGGTTTGGTCGCTGGGGCGCCTGGCAAGTCCGCGAACTGTCCGATTTCGACGCCTTCTACATCGTCGCGCTGCAGGTCTGGCACGGTCAGCTCGATCTCGTCTACCGCTTCGAGACGCTGGTCAAGCTGCAAGAGGCTTACAACGGGGCGACCAGTTTCATGCCCTGGACCTACCCGCCACAATTCGACCTGTTGGTGGCCCCGTTCGCGCTCGTACCGGCCGGCATCGCTTATCTGCTGTTCATAACCGTAACGCTGGCCGTCTATCTCCTGACGCTTCGGGCCATAGCCGGCAGAAATTTCGCACATGTCCTGGTCGTCATGTTTCCCGCGCTCGCAATCACGGTCGGTTGCGGACAGAATGGCTTTCTCACGGGCGCCATGATCGGCATCGTCTGCCTCAATGTCGAGCGACGCCAAATCGTTGCCGGCCTGGCATTGGGCGCAATGGTAATCAAGCCGCACCTGGCCATTGCCGCAGGCGTCTATATGTTGGCGACGCGCCGCTGGGTGGCGCTCGCAACCGCAGCGACCGTCGTGCTGGCCAGTTCGTTTCTCTGCACGCTGGTGTTCGGGTGGCAGATCTGGACCGCGTGGCTTGGCGCGATCAGGGAATCGGCCATCTTTCTGGAGCATGGCTTTTACCCGCTGTTCCGCATGGTCTCTGCTTACGCAACTTTTGACCGGGCCGGCGCTCCCCCGAACGTTGCCTTCTGGGCCCAGGCTACCGTCGCGTGCTTCGCCCTGTTTGCGGTCGTGCTGGCGATCCGGCTCGGCACGGCGCGAGAGATGTCGCCCGCATTCGCGCTCGGCGTCACCGCCATGGTCTCGGTGATGATCAGTCCCTACGCCTACGACTACGACCTGCCGATGATCGGGATTGGACTCGCGTTGCTGCTTCCCAATCTTGCACAGCTCGCAAAAGCGCGCGAGCGTAGCCTGATATACGGGTTGATCCTGCTTGCCGGCGCCTACGGCATGCTGCAGTCGGCGCGGCTGGCGGCGCAGTTCGACAATGAGGCCAGCCTCACTGCAATGGACGACAAGTTCGCCCCCGCCGTCGGAGGCTTCGCAATGTTGGCGTTGCTGATGGTGCTTCTGAGGCTGCTGTGGCGCGGGATGCGACCGGCACCCGTTCTGCCAGAGTCCGCGCAAGCCGCGGAATAGCGTCTCTAAGTCCGCTGCAAGGCCAGCGTCACACCGCCGAGCGTGAGCACCATCGCCGCCCATTCACGCCAACCAAGCGGCTCGCCCAGAATGATCGCGGCGGAGACCACACCGATTACGGGGACGATCAGCATGCCGGTCGAGGCCGAGGTCGGCGGCAGGCGACGCAGCGTCTCGAACCAGGTGACGTAGCAGACACCCATCGGCACCAGCGTCATATAGACCAAGCAGCCGAGTCCCAGCGGGGTGATAGCGGTGACATCGGGATGCTCGAACAGAATGCCGAGGATCAGCATGGTGGCGCAGCCGAGCCCGACCTGCCAGGCGACCACGACCAGCGGCGGCATCGGCAGCGGCTTGCGGTTGAGCACATTGCCGAGTGCGAACAGGATGGCACAGAGCAGCGCGAGCGCAATCCCGACCAGCTTGTCCGTGCCGAACGCGAAGCCGTTGCCGCTCAGGAGCAGCGTGACGCCGGCGACGCCGAAGACGAGCCCGAAGATATCCCGCGGGGTCGGCCGCGTATGCAGCACCGGCCAGGCAAACAGCATTGCCCAGATCGGCATGGTATAGGCGAGCAGAGCGCCCTCGCTCACCGTCACATATTTCATCGCGACCGTGCCGAGCCCCATCCAGGCCAAGACGTTGGTGAAGGTCGCGAACACCAGCCGTGGGATGGCTTCGCGCGGAACGGCGAACGATTCTTTCCGGCTGAGCACCAGAGCACCGAGAATGAGCGCGGCGCAGACACCCGCAACCCCTCGCGCGAACAGGGGCGGCCATTGCTGGAGCAACAGCTTCATCAGCGGCCAGTTCAGCGCCCAGCCGAACGCCGTTACACCGAGGCAGAGAGAGCCGATCGTCCTGTCATGCCGCACCGAATCCATGGATAGCGCTTAGCAGGCGGATGCTGGCCACTCCACCTCGGCCAGCGCATGCGGGGCATCGCGGAGGACGGAACCCGATGCGCCGGCGTCCGTTCAGAGTGGGGGCCCCGGCGTCTCACGGACACGGATTATCCTGCCGGAGACATTTCTGGGGCTCGCTACAGCACGAGGGGAGATATGCCATGCCCACAGCCGAGAAAGATCACGTCTACAAGATCCTGGAGCTGGTCGGATCGTCCGAGACCTCGATCGAGGATGCGATCAAGAACGCGATAAGCCGTGCCGCCAGGACCATTCGCGAAATGAAATGGTTCGAGGTGACGCAGACGCGTGGTCACATCGAGAACGGCACGGTCCGCCATTATCAGGTGACCCTGCGCGTCGGCTTTACGCTGGACGAGTGAGGCGGCTTACCAGGCGTAGCGAACGCTGCCCTTGCCTGCGTAGCTGCGGGTGACGTCCGAGAATTCACCCTCAAACGTTGCCGCCGCGGACCAGCCGTTCACCCAGCTCATGGCAGCGGAAGCCGTGGTGAGTCCGGAATCGCGGGCCTGCGCGGCGCCGTTGACGACGAAGCTTGCGCCAGGCAGCGCCTGGAAGGTCGCTGCAATCGAACGGTCCGGATTGAAATCATGCGCCCACGCAAGGCGGCCACGCAATGTCAGCACGCCAGCCTTCATGGCGAAGGATTTATCGGTACGCAAGCCGAGCTCGCCACGGGTGTCCGTGACGTTCCTCGCGGCGTAGCTCAAGGAGAAGGCGGCGGATCCGGCAACGGCCTGCTCGGCATAGGCGGGCAGATCCAACGTCGTGAACTGTACCGCGCCGTAAGGCGTGACGCCGATCCCGCCGATCCATGGCCCGACATGGCGATAGCCGCCCTCAAGACGGCCGGAATACGCATTGGCGTCGAACTCGGCGCGCAGGCGATCGGCGCCTGCAATCGTCACAGTGCGATCGGTCGTGATGTCCTGCCAGCCATAGGCCAGCGCCGCCGACAGATAAGCCGGCCCGCTCGTGTGTCGCAGATAGGCGGCGGCCTGGAACAGGTCGGAACGGCCCGACCCGAGGCCGTTCACGCCGAAGCTGGTGCCGCCACCGGCAAGCGCGAAGCCGAGCAACGTGTGCGGAGAGAGCAGATAGTCGGCTCCGATCACGGTGCCGGCGATGCGGCTGGTCGCTCCATTCGAGCCGATCACCGCGTTGCCGTCGGTCGACTGCGACCCGCCGAAGCCCGCGGCCCACACGCTCCAGCGTTGCGCAAAGGTCTGCGGCCGGGCTTTTGCCATCATCGAGAATGCGTCGGCGTGTTTGCGTACGGCGTAGGCGCTGGCCTGATCCTCCTCGACGAATCCGGCAGCGCCACTGGCCGAACCCGGCCCGCCGTCACGCTGCGCGGCGGGATCAGTGAGCAGTCCCATGAACTGGCTCATCGCGTTGAACGTCGTCTGCTGCGAGCCTGTTGCGGACTCGCCGGAGGCCTGCGTCAGCCCGCCCGCCGTCAGCGTGGCGTAGACCGCGGCGATGCCGCCATTGGCGTTGAAGACATTGGTCAGCGCGTCGCCGACGCGCTGCTGGTTGCCGTTGAGGCCGGACGGAATCCCGAAATTCAAAGTCAGGTCGAGATAGACATCATTGGTGTCGTAGCTCAGGCTACTGTGGAAATTGGACGGCAGGCTGGTGTTGACGATGGTCGTACTGAAGGTGCCGCTGACGCCGCCGCTCGCGGTCAGAATCATGTAACGCTTCGCAACGTAACTACCGGCGGCGAAATTCGCCGTCACCGTCGCGCCGCCGAGCTGCGCTGCGCCGGTGACACTCGCATAGGACGCCGTCGACGGGTCGAGCTGGACGAGATAGATCGCGCCCGACTGAAAGGCGAGGCTGCCGTTCACCGCCATCGCGCTGCCGGGCGTGCCGTTGCCCGGCGCGAATGTGCCGCTGGCATGGACGGCAATTGGGCCGAGCGAGCCATCGCCCATCAACACGCCGCCGTTGACAGTCGTACCGCCGCTGTAGGTATTGCTCCCCATCACGACCGTAGTCCCACCCGTCGTCGTCAGGCTCGCGGTGCCGCCGATGCCGTTGACGACACCGCCGCTCGACGTGATCGGCGCGTCGAGGCTACCGTTCCGGATCGCGCCGCCGGCGAGGTTCACTGTTGCCTGGACCTGCGTCGTGCCGCTGAGATCGAGCGTGCCGCCGGACACCGTGGTCGTGCCGATCGCGGCGCCGAGCGTCCCCGCGCCGGAGAGAAGCAAGGTGCCGCCGGAAACGATGGTGCCGCCGCTATAGGTGTTGGCGCCGGAGAGGACGAGCGTTCCAGCATAGCCGCTCTGGGCGTTGACGACGACGTAGCCCGTGCCGGACAACACGCCCGTCAGATTGACCGTATCGCCCGTCTGGACATTGTAAGTCGGATCACCGGTCGCAACGATGTCGTTGCCGACGCTGAAGCTGCCGTCGAAGGTCACGGTCACGCCCGTGGTGCCGCCGTTGAGCATCAAGGTGCCGCTGCCAAGTGCGCCGCCATTGCCGACGACCAGCGTCGCGCCCTCGTTGATGGTGGTGCCGCCGCTATAGGTGTTGGCGGCCGACAATGTCAGCGTGCCACCATCGCTCTTGGTGATCGCGACGCTGCCGCCCTGGTCGGCGGCATTGCTGCCGCCGTCGGGATTGGTGCCGCCGGAGCCGATATAGTCGGCGATGGTGTCGGCGATCGTCTGGTTGCCGGCGCCGAAGCCAAGCGTGGTCGCGCTGCCACTGGTACCCTGGAAGAAGATGCCCGACCCGAAGGCCGATCCATTGCCACCGCCATTATAGCCGGAGCCGCCCGAGACGCTGCCCGCGGTCTGCGAGAGATCGCCCTGAACGGTCACGGTACCGCCGCTCTGCACGAAGATGGCGCCGCCGGCACCGAGCCCGCCGCCGCCGGAATTGTAGCCGGCCAATGATCCGGCGGCGCCGCTGCCGGCCCCGAAACCTCCGCTGCCGGCATTGGTCTTCGCGCCGCCGCCCCCACCGCCGAAACCACCGGCTCCGCCGGCCGAGGTGGACGAGCCCCAAGCCGAGCCGCCGCCGCCGCCGTAGCCGCCCGAACCGCCCGTTGTTGCTCCTTGCGCATTGGCGCCTCCACCGCCGCCGCCAAACCCGCCCCTGCCGCCAACCGCAGTGCTATCGCCGGACGAACCACCGCCGCCACCGCTGGCAAAACCACCGGCTCCGCCGGTATGAGGACCGGTACCGCCGTTATGCACCCCGCCGCTCGGACCGCCGCCCTTACCCGAGCCGTCATCGTCCGAGCCGACGAACAATCCGCCGCCTCCCGTCGGAGTGTAAGGAGCCGACTTGCCGCCCATCCCACCGCCGCCACTTACCTGTCCGGTGTTGTCTACGACGCTGCCGCCCTTGGCCTGCGCATTTGAGACGATCACGTTCGACAGGGTCAACGCGCCGTTGCTGGAGACGAAGACCGCGCCGCCGAGGCCGGCACCGGCGCCTGAGCCCAGACCGGCGCCGCCCTGCGCCACCGCGTCGGCGATGGTCAGGTTCTTCAGCGTCGCCGCATAAGTTGATCCGGTGGTGCCGGCATCGCCGATGAAGAACGGCCGGTACGTCCCTGCGCCGCTGATGGTGGGGTTGTTACCGTTGCCGTCGATGGTGATGTTCTTGGTGATGACCGGCAGTTCGCTCAGGAGCGTGATGGTACCGCTGACCTGAAACAGGATGGTGTCGCCGCTCGTGGCGCTGGTGATGGCCGTCCGCAGGCTGCCGGCGCCGCTGTCGGCCGTGGAGGTCACCACCAACGTTGCAGCGCGCGCCGCACCGGGCAGGCCGAGCGTCATTGCCGTGACGGCGATGCCGGCGAGGACCTCCCGCCGCCGGGCGGCAAGCCGGGACTTCGTCGGTCCAATCAAGGAGACGAGCGGCGGACGCAATCTGATTGTCATGACGTGCCTCGGACGCGAACCTTGCCGCAAGCGTTCCCGCGGTAAGGCCGGGATTTCGAGATGCTCGTTAGCAGACCGGCCAACTGTGCGATGTGCCCGCTGTCTCAGCCTTTGATTTCGGCGAACACTGATGCGCGCATGGCACATCGGCACCGCGTTCGCGCGAAGTCCGCTGCATCTCGCGAACTCGCTTGCGCACCGATTTCCAAACGATTACATCCCGGGAAGATGCTGGTGCACCGCCGGTTCTGAAACGTCGGGTTGAAGCGGTGCGGCTGCATCGTGGGGTGATGTGGACGGGACGGCGTTAAGCGAAAGCATGGTGGCGGACGACCCCGAACGCGGGGCGCGTGCGCTTGCGCAGTTACAAGTCATGACGGCCGACATCTGCGATGTCATCCCTCACACCGCGGCAGGCGATTTCCACACCACCACGACCACGATGATGGCCGGCAACGCTTTACTGGTCGAGACCGCCGTCACCGACCTGGAATACGACCGAACCCCCGCGCATATCGCCCGCGGCGGCCTCGATCACTATCACATCACGCTCTGCGTCGCCGGAGAGATGCGTTTCAGCTCCGGTCGTCGCGACGTGACGGCGCGGCCCGGTGACATCTGCCTGCTCGACATGGCCCAACCGAACCGGACGGTGCTGCGCGCCGCCGGCGGCCGCACCCGCCTGATAGCGATCATCCTGCAACGCGCCATGCTGGCGCCGCGGCTCGCGCATCCAGACTCGGCCACGGCAACCCTGCTGCCGTCGGACCACCCGCATGCCCGCCTGATCGCCAGCCATTTTGCTGCGCTTGGCCTGCCACCGGGTCCCGAGGCCGGCGACGTCGAGGCGACGGTCGAGGCGATCGCCGACCTCGTGGCCGCAGCCGCTGGCGGGACGGCCGACATCTTGGCGGGCGTCGAGCGAGCTGAGCGGCATCTTTATCTTGCGATGATCAAGCGCCGCATCGCGGACAATCTTCAGACCGACGCGCTCACCGCGGGCGAGCTGTGCCGACACTTCCGGATCTCGCGCGCGACCCTCTACCGGCTGTTCGAGGCCGATGGCGGGCTTGCGCATTACGTGCGCGAGCAGCGGCTCAACCTTGCCTTCCGCGAGCTGATTGCGCCATCAGCACACGACATGCGGCTGATCGACCTCGCCATCGGCATGCGCTTCAGCAGCGATTCGACCTTTATCCGCTCATTCCGCCGCAAGTTCGGGCTGACCCCGGGCGAACTCCGCGAGTTGGCCGACAATTGGCTCCGCGAAACCGGCGCGGTCCCGGCCGTCGACACCGTGCTGCATCAGCTGGCCCGCCGCCGCACGTCGCAACCACGATAACGGACGTCAGGCGAGATGACACGCCACGAAATGCCCGCCAGCGCCCTCTCTCAGCTCCGGCGCGCTCTCCGAGCAGCGCGGCTGGGCGATCGGGCAGCGGGTGTGGAAGTGGCAGCCTGACGGCGGCTTCATCGGGCTCGGCACGTCGCCCTTGAGGCGGATGCGTTCGCGCTTGAGCTTGGGATCCGGCACCGGCACCGCCGACAACAGCGCTCTGGTGTAGGGATGCTGGGGATTGCGGTAGAGATCGCTCGCCTTCGCCAGCTCGACGATGCGGCCGAGATACATCACCGCGACCCGGTCGGAGATGTGCTCGACCACAGAGAGGTCGTGCGCGACGAAGAGATAGGTGAGGTTCAGCTCGGCCTGGAGATCTTCCAGCAGGTTGATGACCTGCGCCTGGATCGAGACGTCGAGCGCGGACACCGGCTCGTCGCAGACGATCAGCTTCGGCTCCACCGCAAGCGCGCGCGCGATCACGATGCGCTGGCGCTGGCCGCCGGAGAATTCGTGCGGATAGCGGCGCATGTGCTCGGCCTTGAGCCCGACCTTGACCAGCAGGCTCGCAACGCGCTCCTCGCGCTCCCTGGCGTTGGCGCCGAGATTGTGAATGATGAGCGCTTCGCCGAGGATCGCGCCGACCGTCATGCGCGGATTGAGCGAGGCGAACGGATCCTGGAACACGAGCTGCATGTTCCGCCGCATCGCCCGCAGGTCGTTGCCGCTGAGCTGGCGCACGTCCTGACCGTCGAAGGTGACTTCGCCGTCGGTCGGCTCGATCAGGCGCAGCACGCAACGTCCCGTCGTTGATTTGCCGCAGCCGGATTCGCCGACAAGGCCGAGCGTCTCGCCGCGGTTGACCGAGAACGAGACCCCGTCGACCGCATAGACACTGCCGACCTGGCGCGACAACAGGCCGCCGAGCACGGGGAAATATTTCTTCAGGCCGCTGACGCGGAGCAAGGGCTCGGTCATGCCGTGCCTCCCAACTGCGTATCGCCGAGGTGGCAGGCCATGCGGTGGCCGGGCGAGATCTCGCGCAGCAACGGCTCCCTCTCGGTGCAGACGTCCATGGCAAACTTGCAGCGCGGGGCGAAGCGGCAGCCGACCGGCGGATTGATCAGGATCGGCACCGAGCCGCCGATCGCCTCCAGGCGCGTCTTGTGCTCGCTGTCGAGATCGATGCGCGGGATCGAGCGGATCAGGCCCTGCGTATACGGATGGCCGGGATGGCCGAAAAGGTCGTCGACATCCGCCTCCTCCACCACCTTGCCGGCATACATCACGACGACGCGCTGCGCGGTCTCGGCGACGACGCCCATGGCATGGGTGATCAGCATCACCGCCATGCCGAAGCGTTCCTTCATGTCCTGTAACAGGTCGAGGATCTGCGCCTGGATGGTGACGTCGAGCGCCGTGGTGGGCTCGTCGGCGATGATCAGCTTCGGCTTGCAGGCGAGCGCCATCGCGATCATCACGCGCTGGCGCATGCCGCCGGAGAACTGGTGCGGATAGTTGTGAACCCGGCCTTCGGCGTTGGGGATCTGCACCAGCTTGAGCATCTCGATGGTACGCTCGAGCGCCTGCTTTCTGGTGACGTTCTCGTGGCGGCGCAGGCTCTCGGCGATCTGTTCGCCGATGGTAAGCACCGGATTGAGCGAGGTCATCGGTTCCTGGAAGATGAATCCAATCTCCTTGGCCCTGATCTCGTCGAGTTGGTTGCTCGTCAGCGGCACGAGATCGCGGCCCTCGAAGATGATCTGGCCGGCCGCGATGCGGCCCGGCGGCATCGCGATCAGCTTCAGGATCGACATCGCCGTCACGGTCTTGCCGCAACCGGACTCGCCGACGACGCAGAGGGTCTCGCCGCGGTTGATGGAGATGTCGACGCCGTCGACGGCCTGCAGGATGCCGTCGTCGGTGGAGAAGTGGGTTTTCAGCCCTTTGATTTCGAGCAGGGGCGCCATCAGATCACCCGTCGCGCATCGAGCGCGTCACGCAGGCCGTCGCCGATGAAATTGATGGCCACCACCGCGATGAAGATCGCGCCGCCTGGAAACAGTGCCCAGTGCGGGCCGATGTCGAGGAAGTCCTTGGCATCATAGAGCAGGCGGCCCCAGGTCGGCGTGTCCGGCGGGAAGCCGAGACCGAGGAACGACAGCGTCGATTCCGCGATGATGGCGGCGGCGACGTCGATGGTGCCGGCGATGATGACAGGACCGAGCGCGTTGGGCAGGATGTGCTTCACCACCTGTCGCACCGGGCTCGCACCGAGCGCGCGGGCGGCCTCGACGAACTCCTTCTCGCGGATCGACAGGAACTGCGCGCGCACGAGCCGCGCGACCGGCATCCAGCGCAAGCCGCCGATCACGAGTACGATCAGGATGAAGATGCCGCCTTCAGGGCCAAATGCCTGCTTCAGCCCATCGCGGAAAAGGTAAATCAGCAGCAGCAGTAGCGGCAGTTGCGGCAGCGACAGGAAGAGATCGGTCAGCCACATCAGGCCGTGGCCGAGCGCGCCGCGCGACATTCCGGCGAGCGATCCGACCAGTACACCGATGATGACCGAGACCAGCATCGCGGCGAGCCCGACCGCGAGCGAGATCCGCCCGCCATAGATCATGCGCGCCAGAATGTCCTGGCCGAGATCGTCGGTTCCGAAAGGATGCGCGAGCGACGGCCCCTGCATGCCCGCCACGATATCGATGTCGTCGATCTTGACGCGCCAGATGAAGGGCCCGACCACGACGGCCAGGATGAGGACGAGAAGCAGGAAAGCACTGACGACCGCGAGCTTGTGGCGGCTGTAACGCCGCCACGTCTCGCGCCAGGGCGAGTAGGTGCGCCGCTCAGCGGAGGGAGATGCGAGGGTCAAGCCAGCCATACAGGACGTCCGCGATGAGATTGAAGAGGACCACCAGGCACGCGAAGACGAAAGTTACCGCCATCACCACCGGCGTGTCGTTGGACAGGATGGAGGTGATCAGCAGCGAGCCGATGCCGGGGATGCGGAAGATCTGCTCGGTGACGATGGCGCCGCCGAACACCGCGGGCATCTGCAGCGCAATCAGCGTCACCACAGGGATCATGGCATTGCGCATCACGTGCTTGACGATGACCTTGGCCTGCCCGAGGCCCTTGGCGCGTGCCGTCGTGACGTAGTCGAGCCGGATCACGTCGAGCATCGCCGAGCGCACGAAGCGCGTCATCGACGCGGCCTGGAACAGGCCCAGCACCGCCACCGGCATGATTGCCTGCCGGATCATCTCGAGCACCCAATGGATGCCGGTGCCCTTGATGTCGGTCGTATAGACGAAAGGCAGCCAGTCGAGCGTGACCGAGAAGATCAGGATGAACAGGATGCCCGTGAAAAAGGTCGGCAGCGAAAAGCCGACGAAGGCGAGCGTGTTCGCGACCTGGTCGAACAGCGAATAGGGTTTTGTCGCCGCATAGACCCCGACGGGAATCGCGATCAGAAGGGCCAGAATCTGCGCCGAGCCGATCACGTAGAGCGTCGCCGGCAGGCGCTGGAGGATCAGCGTGTCGACATTCATCCGGCTGACAAAGGAGAACCCCCAGTCGCCATGCAGCATGGCGTTGAGCCAGTGCACGTAACGCAGGTAGATCGGATCGTCGAGGCCGAACTTGGCCCGGAGCGCCGCCTGCACTTCGGGCGGCACGTTCGGGTTGGTCGCCAGCTCCGAGAACGGATCGCCGGGCGCGAGTGCGAGCACGACAAACAGGACGACCGAGATTCCGAGCAAGCTCGGAATCGCGATCATCAGTCGACGCAGGATGTACTGGTACATAGGGAAGGATCCCGCCTAGGCGTGCGTGATCATTCCTCGCGGTACCAGTCGAAGAGATTGTCGGTTTCGTTGGCCCAGCCCGAGATCACCGGACGCAGATTGTTGGCGGCAGCCTCCACTTTCAGACGATGCATCACTGGGATGAACACCGTGTCCTGCCACATCAGATCGTTGGCCTTGATATAGAGCGCCGCGCGCTTGACCGGATCCATCTCCGAGTCGGCCGCGTTGATCGCGGCGTCATAATCCTTGTTGACCCAGCGCGGGAAGTTGGTGCCTTGCCACTTGTTCTCCTTGGTCGCCACCGCGGTCGAGAGATAGCGGCGCATATGCTGGGAGGGATCCGGCTGGCTCAGCGGAATCTGGAACATCTCGATGTCGGCATAGAACTTGGGATAGGTATCGGGGTTGGCGACGTCCGACGAGAAGAATACCGAGGCGACCACCGACTTCAGTTCGACCTCGATTCCGGCCTTCTGACAGGCCTGTTTGACGATCGCCTGGGTCTTCTGGCGCGGGCCGTTGATCGAAGTCTGGTACACGATCTTAAGCTTCTTGCCGTCCTTCTCCCGGATGCCGTCGGCGCCGGGCTTCCAGCCGGCATCGTCGAGCATCTTGGCAGCCTTTTCGATGTTGAATTCCCAGCTCGTGTTCTTGGAGACGAACTTCTCCGGGCCATTGAGGAAGTTCGCGGTGGTGCGGCCCGCGCGGCCGTAAATGGCCTTCTTGACGGACTCGCGGTCGACCAGCATCGACAGTGCCTTGCGCACCACCGGATCCGAGAACAGCGGATGCTTGGTCTTGATCGACGAACGCTCGCCATCAACCTCGACGTTCGGATCGGTGAAGTTGAGGGCGATGAACTCGGTGTCGCCGCCGACGGCATAGACGGTCTTGCCCTTGCCGCCCTTCTCCAGGCGCAGCAGCACGTCGTCCTCGACCTGGATGTTCCATCCGAAGTCATATTCGCCGGTCTGGATCACCGCACGCGCGGCCGACACAGCGTCGCCGCCGCCCTTCATCTCGACGGAATCGAAATAGGGGCGGTTCGCCATGTGGTAGTCGGGATTGATCACGCCGCGGATGAGATCGCCGGGCTTGAACTCGACGAACTTGTACGGACCGGTCCCGACCGGGGCGAGATTGGCCGGCGCGTCGCGGGACTTCGACCCGATGTAGTCGGCGAATTGGTGCTTGGGCAGGATCTGGCCGGCGCCGGCCCCAACGAATGCATCGGCCCAGAACGGGGTCGGCTTCGGGAAGGTGATCTTGACGGTGAGGTCGTCGATCTTCTCAACCGTGATATCGCGATAGACGCCGATGGTAATGGCCGCAGTCGCTGGATCCTTGGCATATTGCCAGGTGAACACGAGATCGTCGGCGGTAAACGGCTTGCCGTCGTGCCATTTCACGCCAGGCTTCAGCTTCCAGGTCACCGACGTGCCGTCGGCGGCGAGCAGGCCGTTCTGAACCGAAGGAATTTCGGCCGCCAGCACCAGCTTCATGTTGCCGTCGGGATCCCAGCAGGCGAGCGGCTCGTAGAACAGGCGCGAGCCGTCCTGGTCCTTGGTGCCGGTGGCGAAATGCGGATTGAGCAGCGTCGGGCCCTGCCACCACAGCAGCTTCAAGGCGCCGCCGCCGCCGCGCTTGGTCGGCTTGTAGACAGACGGGCCCTCGGCCATCGCCACTCCGCCCAAGGCAAGCAGCTGGTAGGCCGCGGGCGCGGCGAGGCCAACGGCGGCCAGGCGCTGGATGAAGGCGCGGCGGTTCATCCGCCCGTCCTTCACGTCACCGATCATCGAACGCAGTTCTTTATCCAGCATGGTTGTCCCCCGTCTGGTTCCCGTTTTTGGATGCAGGCGGCCGCGGGGCGGCCGCCGGGTTTTGGCTGGCGGTAGATGGCACACCGAATAGGGTGCACGTCAACTGGGACCGTGTGTATGCAAACGGTCTTCTGGCTGCCGGTTGGGCAAAACCATGTTCCGCAGCCCAAGCGTTCGGCAATCCGGCGTCAAAACGCGCCGGAATCCTCGTTGCACTGCGGAAAATTTGTTCGTCGCATCAGACGAAGTATCGAGGCGAATTCTACGCCACGGACATGGTCAGCGGCGGCTCGACGTGCTCTGGGAGCGGACAGACATAAGGCGTCCTGGCGGTCCGCTTCTTCAGGTCTGCCTTCGCGGCCTTGATCAGCTCCGGATCCGTCAGCGCCTTGATGCCGATACCGGCCATCGCCTTGGCGGCCTGCACCATGGCCTTGTGGGCGTGTCCGCTCTTGCCCTGCGCCACCACCTGCCAGGTGTGGAAGGGCGTGCCGATTGCAACCGTGGGTGCGTGAACCTGCACGGTCGGCACCACCCAACTGACATCGCCGACATCGGTCGAGCCGACCAGCGGGTTTCGCTTGGCATCGAGCGGCACCAGGAAGTCGGCCAGCGGCCGATCGGTCGGCTCCATCCCGATCGCGTAGTAGACGGACTCGATGTCCTTGTCGCTGAGCGTTGCTCGGATCTGGCTGGCGAATCCCTTGTCAGCGTCGTCGAAATGCGGCGGTCCGAGCTCTTCCATGACCCGGTGCAGCGCCTGCTCCAGCGGCGTGTTCGGCAGGATGTTGGAGACCGCGGAGATGATCTTCATCTCGACCTTGGTCTCGGTCATCATCGCAGCCCCCTCCGCGATCTTGCTGACGCGACCGACGAGCTCGTTCATGCCCGGCAGATCACGCGCGCGGATCGAGTAGCGCACGCGCGCGTGCGCCTGCACCACGTTGGGGGCGATACCGCCGGTGTCGAGCAGCGCGTAATGCACGCGCGCGTCGCTCGGCATGTGCTCACGCATGTAGTTCACGCCGACATTCATCAGCTCGACCGCATCGAGCGCGGAACGGCCGAGATGCGGCGAGGCCGCCGCATGCGAGGTGCGGCCGGTGAAGATGAAATCGGCGCGCGTATTCGCAAGCGACGGCGTCACGGCCACTTCCCAGAAGCTGTGCGGATGCCAGGTGATGGCGATGTCGGCGTCCTCGAATGCTCCTGAGCGCACCATGAAGGCTTTGGCCGCGCCGCCTTCTTCCGCGGGGCAGCCGTAATAGCGCACGCGGCCGGGCACCTTGTTCTCGGCGAGCCAGTCCTTCACCGCGGTCGCGGCCAGCAACGCGGCGGAACCAAGCAGATTGTGACCGCAGCCATGGCCGTGGCCGCCGGCCTCGGTCGGCCGATGCTCGGCGACGCCGGCCTCCTGGCTGAGGCCCGGCAGCGCGTCATATTCACCCATGAAGGCGATGACCGGGCCGCCCTCGCCCCATTCTCCGATCAGCGCGGTCGGGATGCCGGCAACGTTCTCGGTGATGCGGAAACCCTGGTGGCGGAGCTCGGCGAGATGCTCGGCGGCGGAACGCGCCTCGGTGTAGCACACCTCCGGCATGCCCCAGACCTTGTCGCTGAGATCGATGAAACGCGCCTTGATCGTGTCGACGCCACGCCAGATGTCGCTGCGGTTATCCATTGCTTCGGTCCGTGATCTCTTGGTCAAACGAAGCGACAATCGGTAGCAGCTTCATTGCACTCCGCCTAGCATATCGCGGGACAGCAGCCATGCGGCTGGGGCCGGAATGAGCAGCCGGCCTGCGTCCTGTGCAGCTACCGCTTCTGTACCTTGCGAAGATTTCACGCGGCCTTCTCCGGAATAGTTGGGGAACGAGGCTTTCAAGACGGCCTGCTCCGGCCTAAATTATGCGTGCTTCGCGCGTCGTTCCGCCAGCCACGTCGGAGCCGATGCACCCAGCCAGGAGAACTCCATGCCCGCCTTGACCGAATGGAGAGTGCCGCCGGCCAATCAGCCGCGTGCGAGCGACTACGGCTTCGATCTCGACCGCGCGCTCGCATCCGTCGTCGGCCTGCATGCCATCATCCCGCCGGACGCCTTCAGCGCCGAGACGCTGGGCACCGAGCGCGCCGGCAACGGCGTCGTGATCGACGACGGGCTGGTGCTCACGATCGGCTATCTCATCACCGAGGCGGAATCGGTGTGGCTGCATCTGGCCGACGGGCGTGTCGTCGAAGGACATGCGCTCGGCTTCGATTCCGTCACCGGCTTCGGCCTCGTGCAGGCGCTCGGGCGGCTCGACGTCGAGCCCTTGCCGCTCGGCACTTCGGCCGAGACCCGGCTCGGCGACCGCGTCGTGGTCGGCGGCGCCGGCGGGCGCACGCGCTCGGTCGCAAGCCAGATCGTGGCCAAGCAGGAATTCGCCGGCTACTGGGAGTATCTGCTGGACGAAGCCATCTTCACCTATCCCGCGCACCCGAACTGGGGCGGCACGGCGCTGCTGAACGCGCGCGGCGAATTGATCGGCATCGGTTCGCTTCAGCTCGAGCGCGAACGCGACGGCAAGGCCGAGCACGTCAACATGGTCGTGCCGATCGACCTGTTGAAGCCGGTTCTCGACGATTTGCGCAAGTTCGGCCGCGTCAACAAGCCGGCGCGGCCCTGGCTCGGACTCTATTCGACCGAGATCGACAATCGTGTCGTTGTGATCGGCATCTCCGCCAACGGCCCCGCGGCGCGTGCCGAGTTGAAGACCGGCGACGTCATCCTCGCCGTGGACGGCGAGAAGGTCACGAGCCAGACCGGCTTCTACAAAAAGATGTGGGGACTCGGCGCCGCCGGCGTCGACGTGCCGCTCACCGTGCACCATGAAGGCGTCACCTTCGACGTCACGGTGACGTCGACCGACCGCTTCAAGCTGCTGAAGGCGCCGAAGCTGCACTGATCCCACGCGCGTGAGGAAGCTACGATGAGCGAGGCCGTGATCGACGACATCGTGGCCGTGCTGCCGCCGCTCCTCAATGCGCTGGAAGCGCTCGGCTTCTTCCAGCGGCATTTGCATCCCCCGGCCTTCGCCTCCGTGATGAACGCGATCGGCACGCCGGACGAGACGCTGCAAGCGGCACGGGCTGCGATCGGAGACTGGCCGGAGCAGTTCTCAGCGTTGCGCGAGCGGCTCGATCGTGCCTGCGACGAGACACTCGCAGCCTTCGGCGGCATCCGCGAGGTCGAACGCGGCAATGGCGATCTCGTCGCGGTCTTCCGAGCGCTACGCCACGTGCCACGCACGCAGGAGGCACTCTATCCGTTGGCGGAGCAGTTTCCGCCCGTGAGCAGCTTCTTCCTCAACGCCGCCAATCGCGAAAATGAGGACTTGTTATCGCGACTGGAGGTCGGCGCAGGCGAGCACACCGGTATCTTCCACGACCACAACGAGCCCGGCAGCCGCGGCGGCTTCTCGGTCTATGTTCCCGAATATTATTCGCCGGAACGCGCCATGCCCCTGGTGATGGCGCTGCATGGCGGCAGCGGCAACGGCCGCGGGTTTCTCTGGAGCTGGCTGCGCGATGCGCGCAGTCTCGGCGCGATCCTGGTGGCGCCCACCGCGACCGGACCGACCTGGGCGCTGATGGGCGATGATGCCGACACGCCCAATCTCATGCGTATTCTCGAAACCGTCCGCAGCCGCTGGACCATCGACGCCTCGCGCATGCTGCTGACCGGCATGAGCGACGGCGGCACGTTCAGCTACGTCAGCGGGCTCGACGGCGCCTCGCCCTTCACGCATCTCGCGCCGGTCGCTGCAACGTTCCATCCGCTGATGGCGGAGATGGCCGACGCGACGCGACTGCAGGGCCTGCCTGTCTTCATCACCCACGGCAAGCTCGACTGGATGTTTCCGGTGCAGACCGCGCGGCAGACCCAGGCGGCGCTGTCGGCCGCCGGCGCCGAAATCGTCTATCGCGAGATCGACGATCTCAGCCACACCTATCCGCGCGAGATCAATGCGGAGCTGGTGGCATGGCTGAACGGAGGATGAACGAGCCGTCCTTGCCTGCGCCGCACTGCCGCGGAACCATCGCTCCGGGCCGACGTTATCGCCGGTCATTGGAGGTTAGCCATGCGGATGTTTCTGGGAATGATTTTGGGCGCGCTGCTGCTCGGCTGCGGCGTTTATGTCTATGACTCCATGCAGACGTCGTCCGTTGCTAACGGCGAGGTCGCGACCGCCAATCGCACCATCGTGAACTGGGATGTCGCGAAGGCCGATTGGGATCTGCTGCGCGATCGCGCGCACAGGGACTGGGTGCGCATCTCGTCGAAGTAGTTCGATCGACCAAGTCTGAATCGACCAAGTCTGAACAAGGCGCCGTCGCGGATCCGCGGCGGCGCCTTTGTCTTGACTGCGAACGGCGCGGTACGCCTCAGTTCATCTTGGCCTTGCGGGCGTCTGCGATGACCTGCTCGAATTCCTTCATGCTGAGCACGCCCGGCACGCGGTACTTCCCGACGATGAACGCCGGTGTGCCACGGAAGCCGAAGGCTTCGGCCTGCTCGTTGTTGCGCTTGAGGACGGCATCGATGTCCGTGGCGTGATCGGTCAAGTCTCGCTTGAGGCGGTCCATGTCGACGCCGGCCGCCGCAAGCAGCTCGTTGATGCGTGGCTCGGTCAGACGCGAGCTGACGCCCATCATGGCGTCGTGGGCCTGATGGTACTTGTCCTGGAATTTGGCCGCGAGCGCGATCCGCGCCGCCGTGACCGAGACCGGCCCGAGGATCGGCCAATCCTTCATCACCAGCCTGACCTTGCCATCGTCCTGGACGACCTGGCGCAGCTCCGGCTCGAGCTTGCGGCAATAGGGGCAGTTGTAGTCGGACCATTCGATAATGCTGACGTTGCCGTCGGGATTACCGGCGACGGGAACGCCGGGATCGCGCAGCACTTTTGCTTCGGTCAACACTTCGTCATCGTCGGCGGCCGCACGTGCCAGGCTGATACTGCCCACCGCGAGAGCGCCCGCCCCGATCAACGTCAACGCCCTACGGCGCGTCCGCACAAGGCCCTTATTCCTGAATCCAGCCATATCTCGTCCCATTTCAGTCCCATCGCCGGACTTACAGCTCAGGACCGGGAATTGCTACGGTCTATATAGAGTGTCGCGGAGGTCATGTCATCGCACCAGCAGCGTGACCGCCAGCGGCACCAGAAACGAGGTCACCAAGGCGTTCAGACTCATGGCGATGCCGGAGAAAACGCCGGCGATCTCGTCGACCTGGAACGCACGCGCGGTGCCGATTCCGTGCGCGGCAAGGCCGGCGGCAAATCCACGAGCGCGGTAATCGGTAACGCCGGTGCGGTTCATCAGGGGCGTAACGATGATCGCACCCATGATGCCGGTGAAGATGACCGCGACCGCCGCCAGCGAGGGATCCGCATGCAGCGATCTCGGCGATGCCCATGGCAACGCCGGCCGTGACCGATTTCGGTGCCAGCGACAGCACCACCTCGCGCGGCAGGCCGGCGAGCTCGGCCAGCAGCACGACCGACACCACGGCCGTGACCGATCCCGCGATCAGCGCCACCAGCATCGGCACGATCGAGACCATGACGCGCTTGCGGTTCTCGTAGAGGGGAACGGCGAGCGCGACGGTGGCAGGCCCCAGCAGGAAGTGCACGAACTGCGCCCCGGCGAAATAGGTGGTGTAGGAGGTCCCGGTCAGGAGCAGGAACGCGCCGATGATCCACATCGCATGCAGCACGGGGTTGGCCAGCGGATGGCGACGCGTTCGCAGCGACACCGCGTCCGTGCTTGCATAGACCAGCAGCGTCACCGTCAGCCAGAGCAGCGGCGACTGGGAGAGATAGACCCAGAGCGAGAATGGATTGTCGCTCATCGCGCATCCTGTTGCTTCAACAGGCGGCTGACGAGACGGAAGGTCAGCACGGTCGCGAGCAGCGTGACGACCACGGAGACCGCGAGCACCAGGACGATCGCGATGCCGTGAGACGCGAGCAGGTCCAGCTTCTGCACCACACCGACGCCGGCCGGCACGAACAGGAGCGACAGATGCGCCAGCAAGCCTTTGCTTGCCGTCTCGACGCCGTTGTTGTCCAACGGACCGAGTGCGAGCCACTTGAAGCGGTCGCGGACGAGCAGCAGGATCAGGAGCAGCAGGAGGCCGAGCACGGGGCCCGGCAACGGCAGACCGAGACCGCGCGCGACGGCTTCACCGATCAACTGGCAGAGCAGGATGAGGCCGAGGCTGGCAAGCATGACCGGCGCATCAAGAGATGTGTCGGTGATGCTTGTCAATCGCCGTGCACCGCATGTCGTGCAGGCACTGCCACGGATAGACCGTGCCGCGACAGGTCGCCTTCTGAACTATCGCAAGGGCTGCCTGCGCTTGTCCGCCGTTTGATTTGCGTATCGGGCCTGCGCCGCGCTAGCAATACGGCACCGTATCAAGGGCCGGTGAGGTTTTCTTATGAGCGATGGCAAGGGCGACGTCTGGGTCGAGGCAGGGTTTGGCGAACTCGCACGCTCGGGGGTCGAGGGCGTGCGGGTCGAGGTGCTCGCCAAGAACCTCGGCGTCACCAAGGGTGGCTTCTACCGGCGCTTCGCCGATCGCGCCGCGCTGCTCGGCGCCATGCTGGAACGCTGGCGCGACGGGCGCGTAGCGGCGATCGCACATCAGACGAGCCTCGACGGACAGGAGCCCCGCGAGCGGCTGAAGGCGGTGATCCAGCTCTATTCCGAACGGCTGAATCCGGAGGCCATGGCGGTCGAGCTCGCGATCCGGCAATGGGCCCGCTCGGATGAGAACGCCGCCGCGGCGGTGGCGAGCGTGGATGCGGCACGGCTCAAGCACGTCGCCGAGCTCTATCGTGCGACCGGCCGTGCGGCCGAGGAGGCCGAGGCGCAGGCCTTCCTGTTCTACTGCTTCATCTTCGGCCAGAGCCTGCTGTTCGTCGAGCGCGGTCCGCGCAAGCGATCGCAGCTCGTGGCGAAATCGGCCGAGAAGCTGTTGGACTGAACGACAGGACTAAGAGAAATGGCCGGAGCTTTGCTCCGGCCATCGCATCAGGTCAAAGCTCAGGCGGCGCCCTTCAGCTTCTTGTTGCACTCGCTGTAATAGCCGCCGCCCTTTTCGATCCACTTCATCCCGCCATTGCCGTTGGTGGTCTTGTTGGCGTTGTACTGGTCGACGCAGGTGTGGAGACGCGCCTTGCCGGCGGTCTCCTTGGCGTATTTCGGATCGACCGCGTTCGGATAGACCGCGGGACCGGCCGGCAGGGTCGATGCCGGGGCAGCAGCGGGAGCCGCCTCCTTCTTCGCCTGCTTCGGCTCGGCGGGAGCAGCGGGCGCAGCCGCGGTCGACGCAGCAGCAGGCGTCGCGTCCGCGCCGCACTGGGCCTTGCGGAAGTCATTCCACTTCGTGGTGCCGAGCGAGCCGTCCTTCTTGGCGGCCTGATATTTCGCGCTGCACTCCTGCGAAGTCAGCGCCTGCGCCGGCGCGGTCGCCACCAGCGCGGCAAAGCCCGACAGCGCAACTGCACACAGCAATTTTGATTGGATGGTCATTCCTGGGTCTCCTCCTTGATCTTTCCTGACGAAAGTGAAACGAGGGTTGCTATCCTAGCGTGTCGCCTGCGCGCGACAAGGAAGCGATGGCGCCTACTGCCAAAATATAGTGATCCCACCTGCTCGGATTATTCATGTCGCGTTCAGCAACCCAAGCCGACGTTCCAGCCCTTCGCAATTCTCGCAAGACAGAGCGCAACATCATGACCTTCACGTCTCGCCTCGCCGCCGTCGCCCTCGCCTCCCTGCTTGCCACCGGCGCCGCCTACGCACAGACCGCCGCGCCGGCCGCCAAGACCGACACCAAGACCGACGCGGCAACCACCGCCGACAAGAGGGTCACGAAGGAACGCACGGCCGAGTCGCTCGGAGTGCTCCAAGCAGGCGGACGCAAAGGGACTGAAGGGCAAGGAGCGCAAGAAATTCCGCCGCGATTGCAAGAGGGACGCGAAGGCCGGTACCACCGCGCCCGCCGCCCCCGCTGCTCCCGCCGCCGACAAGAAGTAAATCCGTCACAGGCCGCTCGCGAACATCTGCGAGAGGCGCACGCATTGCGGCATGACAAGCCTGCAATTGTGCGCCTCTTGCTGATTTGCGATAAGGTGGCGTGAAGCAAATCGCCGCCTCCCTGACCTTCGAATGGCCGAGCCGTGCCGAGATTTTGAGCACGGCGGAAACGCTCGTCATCGGCACCGCTGGCGGCCTCGTGTTTCTCGTCGCCGGCCTCCCCGGCGGACTGATCTCGGGCTCGATGATCGCGGTCGGGATCGCCGCGATCGCCGGACGCAAGCTCGCGCTGCCGCCGATCCTGACCCAGACCGTGCTGGTGCTGCTCGGCATTTCACTGGGCTCCGTCGTCTCGCGTCACCTGATCCAGCAGGTCAGCGCCTATCCCGTCACGATCGGCCTGCTTGCGCTCGCCACCTTCTGCTCGACTTTCGGCTCGAGCTATTACCTGCAGCGCATCCATGGCTGGGACCGCACCTCCGCCTTCCTCGCCGGCAGCCCCGGCGCGCTGTCGCAGATCACGATCCTGGCGGTCGAGCGCGGCGCCGACCTGCCGGGTATCGCGGTGGTGCAGACCATGCGCGTCATTATCCTCACCGCGGCGCTGCCGATGGTGCTCGCGTTCGCGGGCGTCGCGCCCTCCGCGGCCCCGTCGCTGACGACGGCGACCGCCTCGCCGCTCGACCTCCTGGCGCTCGTCGCGGCCTCGGTGGCAGCGGCACTCATCCTGCGGCTGATCAGGTTTCCGGCGAGCTGGATGTTCGGCGCGATGATCGCCTCCAGCGTGCTGCACGGCGCGGACTGGGTCGAGGGCGGCCTGCCGAACTGGGTGCGCGGCGTGGCGCTGATCGGCATCGGCGCGCTGATCGGCAGCCGTTTCGCGCGGATGCGGATCAAGACGCTCGCCGGCCACATCAATGCGGCGCTGGGCTCGTTTGCGGTGGCGATCGCCGTCTCCGCCATCTTCGTCGGCATCGTGGCGCTCACCACGCAGGTGAAATTCTCCGACGTCGTCGTCGCCTTCGCGCCGGGCGCGATGGACGCGATGCTGGCGTTGGCACTGACCCTGCACATCGACCCGATCTTCGTCGGCGCCCATCATCTGTCGCGCTTCGTATTCGTGACGATCGCGACGCCGGGCATCGTGCACCTGTTCGGGCGCACGCAGGACGATGTGGATGATTGAGTCTTAGCGCCTCGCGGTCGCCACGAATCCCCAGGCGGCAATCGCGGCCATCAGCAGCGAGATCAGCACGTTGTAGCCGGCGAGCGAAAGGCCGAGAAAGCGCCACTGTACCTCGTCGCAGCGCACCACCTTCACGGTGTCGAGCCGCGACAGCAGGTCGGTGGCGCTGCCGAGGTTGACGACCGGGCCGGAGCAATCGGTCGGGCCTTTCCAGAGGCCCCATTCGACACCGGAATGGTAGGTGCCGAGCCCGGCATTGGCGAGCGTCGCCAGTGCGAGGATCGCGAGCCCTGCGAGCAGCAGCGGTCGCGGCGCGCCGCCCCGCGCCGCAAGCGCCACGAGCGCGCCAAGCGGGATCGCGAGGTAATAGGCGTAGCGCTGCTCGAGGCAAAGCGGACAGGGCACGATCCCCAGCACGAGCTGGAAGAACCAGGCGCCCGCGATGGTCGCTGCGGCGATCAGCGTGACGAGAAGCGCGGCGGTCAGCGCGGGGCTCGTGGCCGCCGGTTTGAACGCAGGTATTGCGGCACTCTGGGTCGTCACGGCAGCCTCTTCCGGTGGGTCGCTTCCCTAGCCTCTAACCCCGGCCCATGCGGCTGTCGAGAACGGCCGGGATCACTTTGGCGCGGGTTGACCCCGCTTTGCCCATGGCTATAGTCCGCCGGCTTCGCGACGCCCGCTTTGGGGGGCCGACCGGGGGCCCCTGTGGCGGAACTGGTAGACGCGCTCGACTCAAAATCGAGTTCCGCAAGGAGTGCTGGTTCGATTCCGGCCAGGGGCACCACGCTTCGCCCTTTGGGCTTCGCGTGGCGCGGCCACGCAAGACCGAAGGGCGAAGCGTGTCCGGCGAAGCCTCTTGGCGAAGACGGACTGTTTCAGCAAAGCTCCATCCCCCTCTCTTCCAATCGTCACATCCCGCCTGTATAAACCGGTAGCTTCTTCCATCACTCGAAGAGGCTCATATGAACGACCTGCACGCGTGGCTTTCAGAGCAGCACCACGGCCTGCGCACTTTCCGGACATTCCAGCAGAAGCTCGAGACGCTCGGCCGGGACGATCCCGCCCAGCGCGGCCTGTGCCGCCTGCTCAGCGGACTGGTCGGCAGCTATGTCGAGGCCTTTGACGAGGCCCCGCTGCCGGTCGAGGTCGCCGACGGCGCCTATCACCGCCTGCTGACGCTGGTCGAAAGCATCGACCTGAACGCCGACGCCCATCGCCGGCTCGCCGACATCAACCGGGTCGCGGCGAGCGAGCTCTGGCGGTGAGCGCCAGGGCGCGCAGGCTGAACTCGATTTTCAAACAGCTGGACGACACGCGATCATAGCCTCGCGGCGCGGGGCGCCCGAGTTGTGTGCTTCTCTTGACGCCCCTTCCTTGGAAAGGGCGCAGGGAAGACCGGGTGCCGGCTGGCACCCGCGGTCCACTGTGCGAAGGTTGCGCTACGAGAGGCTGCACAGCGGCATACAGGTGTAGCCAGGACATCCGGCCTTCCCTGCGCAGTGGTTTGACGGCTTATGTCGAGCTCTCCTCGGGGAGCGATGCACTCTTGCCCCCGTCGCCTTGCGGATGGCTGATGCGCGTACCCGGTCGGGCCGCGACATCACCGCAACGCTTGACGCCAGCCTGCGGGCGCCAGGACCACACGATTTTGCCGTACGCAGATCGCACCGGTCGTATGCGCGCCGCTCCATCGCTCACGGGCCAAACCCGCCCTGCGATCGCTTGCGCGCCGATGCGCTCCACGTCCACCGCCACCCGGCCCGCGTAACGTGACGATCGCGAAACGCCCTTATCCTTGGGCCGGAATGGCGCATACATACGACATTTCCGAATTTCGGTCAATCGGAATCTTTACATGAAGGCCTGGATCAACCGTTCAGGGTCTTTTCGGCCCGGCTACGACCGCCGCACGTAGGTCGTTTCCATCGTGTAGTCCTTGGCTGGACCCGACACGACATGCCGGACGACGAACGTTCCATCCGGCAGGAACATGTAAACCGACTGATACTCATCGCGCTTGCAGAGATGACGCGCACGTCCGCTCAGTGCTCCTCCTGAAGATGCGGACAGACAAATCTCGTGAAACAGCCGCGGCGGATCCTCCCTGAAGAAGACGTTGAATCCTCCGTCGCTGCTGCTGAAGACGTATTCGCGTTCGGCCTGCACGATGATGCCGTTCGCGAGCCTCAGATGTCCCTGCTCGCGATAGGCCAACCACCCGCTGTCCAGCGGCGTGAAGGTTGCGATGCCCTGCATCGTTGCCTGACTTTTGATGACCCGGTCGAGGGACCACGAGCCGATCAGCCTGTTCGCGACGTCCGATGCCTCACCCCAGCTGTCGATCATGCTTCGTTCATTATTCAGACCCGCACATTCCCAACCGGTCCGGCCTCCCCGGACCTGCGGCCGGGAGTTCGACTTCGGCAGGCTGATACCTATATCCTACCGCAACGGATGGTGAGGCAGCGAGCAGCTTGGATGGCCCGGAGACGCACGACCGAGGCGGACGCCGACGACCTCCCCCGCTATTTCGTCTGGGTCCGGGGCCTCGAAGGCCCGGAGCCGCAGAAATGGGTGGAGATAGATTTCGGTATCGGCGACTGGAAGCGGCCGCTGGTGCTGGCCTTCCTGGCGCTGCCGGAGGACGAGCGGCATCTGTCGTTGTCGATGCTGGCCCGGCGCTATCCACCGCCGCGGGCGGAGACATAGCGGCCGCTCATGTCCCGCGCGCCGCGGTTGGCGTCAGGCCGAACCTGCGACGATGCGCAAGGAGGTCGGCGGCCCTGCGCAGGCGCAATCCGGTGAGGCGGGTGGTGAAGCTGGCGCCGGCCTCAAGCAGCAGTTCGTTGACGTAGCGCTCGGACAGGCCGGCTGTGGCGGCTGCCCGCGCGGCTACCATATCGGCCCCGGCGGCGCCTGCCGCGGCAAGGGCAGGTCACAGCCGGCCCCGGACGAACGCTGCGCAGCCGCGACCGCCTTGCAGCACATCAGGACTCGAAGCCCGGCTTGCCCGGGCTTTTCTCTTGCCGATTGTGGCGGAGTTCATAGACGGCCGGGGCGAGACGGCTGTGAGATACATCCATTGATTCACGATGAAATCACGGATGATTTTCAAGGATGCGGCTCGGGCAGGCCATCGAGCATCCACCTGAATTTTCGGAGGGGTCCATGACGCACCAGGACGAGGCGCTGCGTGGCGGCCCGGTAAGGCCGGTTCAGACGCACGATGATCCAGGGACCGCGGCGAATGCACCCGATGCACGGGCGCCGCGCAAGCTGGTGCTGTTCGCCGACGGCACGGGCAATGCGTTCACGACCCAGGAATCCAGCGTCTGGCGCCTCTACGAGGCGCTCGACCATACCCAGCCCGACCAGATCGCGTATTACATCAAGGGCGTCGGCACCGCCGGCTGGGCGCCGCTCGCAGCCCTCGACGGCGCCACCGGCATCGGCGTTCCCTCCAACGTCCGCAAGCTCTACCGCTTCCTGTGCTGGAACTGGCGTCCCGGCGACGAGATCTACATCTTCGGCTTCAGCCGGGGCGCCTTCACGGCACGCACGCTGGCATCCATGATCGCCAGCCAGGGCCTCGTGCCGGCCGAAATCAACGGCGAGCCGGTCTCGCATGCCGAGATGGAGCGCAACGCCATGGCCGCGTGGCGGGAGTATCGCCGCGGCACCGTGCCGTTGAAGAAGAGCTTGCCGACGATCTGGATCGCGCGCCTCATCCGCGATGTCCTGCTCTATTTCTATCATTTGATCTGCCGGCACCGCTCCTACGCCGATGTCCGCGCGGCGATGCGCGGTCGCGAGGAGATCGACATCGAATTCCTCGGACTGTTCGACACGGTCGAAGCCTACGGTGTCCCCATCGAGGAGCTTCGCGTCGCCATCGACTGGGCGATCTGGCCGATCTCGTTCCGCAACCACCGGCCCTCGAAAAAGGTGAAGCACATCCGTCACGCACTCGCGCTGGATGACGAACGCACCACCTTCCATCCGTTGCGGATCGACCAGAGCCATCTTGCGGCCGACCAGACGGTCAAGGAGGTGTGGTTCGTCGGCGTCCACTCCGACATCGGCGGCGGCTATCCGGAATCGACGCTGTCCTTCGTGCCGCTGGTCTGGATGACCGACGAGCTCGAAGGAAGGCTTCGCTTCCAGGACGGCGAGATCGAGCACTTCAAGGACTATCAATCGGCGATAGGGCCGAGGCATGATTCACGCAGCGGCGCCGCCGTGTTCTATCGCTACGGGCCGCGCCCGGTTCTCGGCGGCGAGGTGAATGGCGGCCTGCCGGTCGTGCACTTCGCCGTCATCGAACGCATGCTGTTCGGCTGCGACGACTATGCACCGATCATGCTTCCGGCAGACACGCTGGTGCTGATGCCGGACGGCCGCAAGCTGAACCTCACCGAGGACGCCACACGCGAAGCGATGAAGCAGGCCTATCTGGCGAAGGCCCAGGGCCCGCGGCGCGAGAAGGAGGCCGAGGACTTCACCCGCATGAACACGCCCAGCGCCGAGATGGCCAGGCTGACACGCGACACCGTGTGGTGGCGGCGCGTCGCCTATTTCGCGCTGCTGGTCGCGGCCGGCGTGATCGCGGTCTGGCCGTGGATCGCGCGCTGGCTGATCGGGGTGTCGAAGGACAATGGGCTGCAAGGCACAATCGTGCTGCACGTCATCGCCACCTTCGACTGGCTCGCGGGCGCCGTGCTGGGTCCGCTGGCCAATCTGGTCAGAAATGTCATGCCATCCTATGCAGCGCCGTGGCTAGACATCACGCTGTATTACCCGTTCGCCACCTCGATCGTCCTGGCTGCCACCTACCTGATCTGGCGCAGGAACACGGTGCTGCGCGACATCATCCAGGAACGCGCGCGGCTGGCCTGGAGCAGACCACGCCGCATGACAAGCCAGAAGCGTGTCGACAAGCCCGGCAAGCTGCTCGGCTTCGCCCGGTGGATGCGGCTGAACGCGGGACCTGCCCGCTGGTTCTTCGCCAAGCTCGTGCTGCCGTTCGTCTTCCTCTTCATCATTTTCTATTCCGCGCTGCTGATTGGATCGACCAGCGTCTTCACGGCCCGGACCGCGACCGGAAACATCTGCACGGCCCCCATGGCCAAGGATTCGGTCCCGCCAAAGGCGGAGGTCGGAACGCCTGTGCCCGACGAGCCGATGGAAGCCCGCGGCCTGTTCGCGACAAAGGAATTCTGCTGGTGGAGCGGCCTTGCGGTCGAGAAGGGGCGCAAGTACCGCGTCTGGGTCCAGGTCGAAGATCCCTGGTTCGACCGCACCATCATGAGCGGGACGAACGGCTTCAAGACCTACTTCGTGCAGCATTATCTCGCGTTGCCGACGCTCCGACAGTTCGGCGCCGCCTGGTTCCAGCCCGTGGTGCGCGTCGGCGCCAAGGGCATGAGTGACATTCCGCTGCAGGCCGTCGACGTCATGCCGGCCGAGGAATTGCCGCGCCGGATGCATCCGACCATTCCGCCCGAGGAGGATACGGACAAGACCGTGGGCGTGGGCAGGTATCCGACCCGGCTCGACGAGACTAGTGAATACGCGGCGCTTCCCGCCGACCATCCGCTCAAGCTGGCGCTGAGCAAGCTCGGCACTTTCGATCCGTTGCCGAACGACAGCACGGCGCGCGCGATCTGGGAGGGCCAGAAGCTGTCGGGACGACTGGTCGCCGAATTCGTCGCGCCCGACGCGGGTGATCTGTTCTTCTACGTCAACGACGCCGTACAGATCTACCCGGTCCTGCTTCCAGCAGCGCTGCGCCCGGCGAAGCTCGACTTGATCCAGGGGCCGTACGAACAGTTCTACAAGAACAATGCCGGCACCGCACGCATCGTCGTGCAGCGACTGCCGAGCCCGCCCATGCCGTCGGACAAACCGGCCGCCGCGAAACAATAGGCACCGCGTCCGGGGGGCGCTGGACCGGCTCATCCGCCCCCATGATTATGGGTGTCGCGGCGTCGGCGCCGCGGCTAAACCTGGTCCTGCGCCGCGGGGACACGCGGTGCGGGACGATGGACATGAGCGAACAGGGCGAGACGGGTGAGGCCATCACCATCCTCCTCGTCGAGGACGACGCGCCGACCTGCTGGCGGCTCCAGGATGCACTGGTGAAGGCCGGCTACGAGGTGCGCAGCGCGGGCACCCTCGGTGAGGCGCGCCAGGCCCTGAACCGCGGCGCGCCGCGCGTGCTGCTGACCGATTTGCGGCTGCCCGACGGCCACGGCGTCGAGCTGATCCGCGAGACGAGGCAGCGGTTTCCCGACACCGAGATCATGGTGATCTCCGCGCTCGGCGACGAGGAAAGCGTGATCTCGGCGATCACGGTCGGCGCCACCGGCTATCTCCTCAAGGATGCCTTCCCGACCGACATCGCCACCACCGTGCGCGATCTGGTCGCCGGCCATTCGCCGATCTCGGCCTCGATCGCCCGTTTCATCGTGCGCAGAACGCAAGGCGCGGCACAAAACCCGGCCGATCCGCCGCCCGGCCCCGCGCTCAACACCGCACGACTCACGCCCCGCGAAATCGACATCCTCTGGGGCATCGCGAAAGGCTTCAGCTATGCCGAGATCGCGAGCCATCTCGGCCTGTCCAGGCAGACCGTGCCGGGCCACATCAAGAACATCTATCGCAAGCTCGAAGTCCACACCCGGAGCGAAGCCGTGTTCGAGGCCGTGCAGCAGGGCCTGATCAAGCTGTGAGCGAGATCGCGGTGAAGACGCGCGGGCGGCACCGGCGGCTTCTGTCGCGCCTGACGCCCTATCTGCTGCTCCAGGCGCTGATCCTGATCGCGACGATCCTCGGGCTGCGGCTGCTCCAGCCGAGCGACCCTGAAGACTTTGCCCTGAGCGGATTTTCGCTGCGGGAGGACGGCGCGACGCGTCCCGTGTCGCTGCCGCATTTCACGTCGTCGCGTGACTCGCTGGCCGATCCTCCGCCTCTACACCGGCACCTTCGTCTTTCATGACGGCGATGCCGTGCCGGGATGGTCGGTGTTCCTGCCGCGCTTCAGCAACGCGGTGGAGGTCGCCGTCAACGGAGTCGTCGTGCTCGACTCCCGCCGCGATGCCAACGCCAACCGGCCGGACCGCAACACACCGCAAATCGCGCCGATCCCGGCCTCGCTGCTGCATGACGGCAGCAACGAGATCACGGTGCGGCTGTTCGTATGGGGCCCGTTGAAGGGCTTCCTCGACACCGTCTATATCGGACCGGACGCTGCCCTGCGTCCGGCATTCGAGACGCGCACGCTGCTGTTCGTCACGCTGCCGGTGGTATTCTCGGCATGGCAGTCGATCCTCGCCGTCATTCTCGCGATCATGTGGTTGATGCGGCGGCGCGAGCCGGTCTATGGCGTGCTGGCGGCGGCGATGGTGCTCGGCGTGGTACAGGCATTCGTGCCGCCGCCGGTGCCGCCCGCCACCACGTCGCGGCTCGCCGCAGTGCTGCTGGCATCGGCGCCGACCGAAAGCGCGCTGATCGTCGTCTTCGCCCTGCTGTTCTTCGGCTGGCGCTGGCCGCGCTACGGCGCGCTGCTGTTCGTGCCGGGCATCGTGGTGTTCGTCGTCGGACTGGTGGGGGGCCCGCCGCTGCCGCGCATTCTGTTCCTGGTTCTCGGCATTCCCATGGTGGGCATCTGTCTGCTGCTGATGGCCAGCATCACGGCGACAGAGGTGATGCGGAGGCAGGACGCCGCAAGCTTCACGCTCGGCTGCGCCGTGACCATCGTGCTGACCTGCTGGATCCACGACATGCTGTCGGTGTTCGAGATCGTGACCAACGAACGCACATTCGTCTCCCGCCTCTCCTATTCGGCGATGCTGGTCGCGATCGGCGCCGGCCTGACCTGGCGTTTCGCCCGCGCGCTGAACCAGGTCGACAGCTTTGCCGGCCAGCTCGTGACGCGCGTGCGCGAGACCGAGGAGCGGCTGAAGGCGAGCTTCGTGCGCGAGGAGGCGCGCGCCCGTGCCGCCGCGCTCGCCAACGAGCGCACGCGATTGATGCGCGACCTGCATGACGGCCTCGGCGGCCAGCTCGTCAGCATCGTCGCACTCTCCGAGCGCGGCCAGGAGGGCGCGAGCATCACGGACGCGGCGCGCGCCGCGCTGAAGGATCTGCGCCTCGTCATCGACTCCATGGACGACATCGGCGGCGACCTGATGCTTGCACTCGGCTCCTGGCGCGAGCGCGCAGCGATGCAATTGCGGCCGCACGACATCGCGCTCGACTGGCGCGTGGCGACGCCGCAGGGCCTGCCGCTGCATCCGGAGCTGCGGCCATGGCACGTCATCCAGATCGTGCGCATTCTCGACGAGGCCGTGACCAACGCCGTCAAGCACGCGCAGGCGCGCAATATCGCCCTCAGCATCGAGACGCTCGACGATGGGAAGGGGCCGTACGGCGTGATCAGCGTCGCAGACGACGGCAAGGGCTTTGCGCTGGCCTGCAACGGCGAAGCCGCGAGCGCGAGCCAGACCACCCGAGGCCTGCGCAACATGAGAAGTCGCGCAGCGCGCTGCGGGGCAGTGCTCGATCTGAGATCGGATGAATCGGGGACGCGGGTACGGCTGCAATTGCCGCAAATCTTCCCCGACAGCGACGCGGCCACCGGCTGAAAAGCCCCCTCTCCGAACGTGTGGGACGCACGGAGAGAGGGAACGGGCCGGATTTTTTATCTGCGGAGGACGGGGGGTTCATCCGCAAGCAATCCCTTTGCCCGAAGCAATGCAATCAACTCAATCGAACGAGACCGTCAGCGCCTGCCAACGCGATTGACGGGACCGCCGCGATTCATCGGCGTCCCGGCACGTACGCCGACGCCGGGCGCGCCGACACCGGGCGTTGCGACCGCTGCCGCGGCAACCGGCGCCACGGGCGCAACCACCACCGCTGCGGTCGGCCGCACCACGCAGCCCTTGGGCACGCCGACCGTCTTGCAATAGACCACCGCCTGCGCCGGGCTCGTGCCCAGCGACACAACCGCTGCGCCGGCCAGCATCATGACCGTCACCCCGGCGCTCAGCGCTCCCACTTTCTTCGACATCTTGCTCTCCTGCTTCCCGTTCGGCGTCCCGGTGCAATCACCGGGTCTCGCAGCCGACGTGCAGCCTGAATGGCAAAAGACGGCGCGCGGATACATGCCATGAAGATGGGGGTGCGGCGGCCGGGAGGGCGGGCCGATGCCATGAACATGGCATGGACCGGCCGCAGCCCTCCGCGAGATGGTCCGGCCCGCTGATCTCAAACGAGACCACCGACAATCCCAAAGAGGTGCTTCATGAAGACTTTGGTTTCTGCCGCGCTGCTGCTCGCTGCCGCTGCCCTGCCCGCCGTAGCGCAATCCGGTCCGACACTGCAGGAGCAGATGGCCTGCCGCAGCGACGCCAGCAAATTCTGCGCCGAGCATGTCGGCAAGCCACCGCAGATGAATGCGTGCCTGCGCGAGAACAAGACGAAACTGTCCGACGGCTGTCGCAAGGTGGTGGAGTCGCGCGGGGGCTGAGCCAGCTGCACGAATCTTGCACGCACTCCGCGACATGAATGTCTTCGGAGTGCCTTTCAATGTACGACACCATCATCGTGGGCGCCGGCTCGGCCGGCTGCGTATTGGCCAACCGGCTATCGGCCGATCCGCATCGCAAGGTGCTGGTGCTGGAGGCGGGCCGGGCTGCACCGGTCGCCTCCGACATTCCGTCGGATTGGCCGACGATGTTCAACACGGCGGTGGACTGGAGCTACTATACGGAACCGCAAGCGGGTTGCCGCGGCCGGCGGATCTTCTGGCCGCGCGGCAAGATGGTCGGCGGTTCCGGCGCGATGAATGCGATGATCTATATCCGCGGCCTGCCCTCCGACTATGACGGCTGGGCAAAGGCGGGCTGCGAAGGCTGGGCCTGGCGCGATGTGTTGCCGAAATTCATCGCCTTCGAGAACAACACGCGCTTCGGCAATGATCCCTTCCACGGCACAGGCGGCCCGCTGCACGTCGCCGACGTTCCCCATGTCGACCCGAACGAGCTGAAATGGCTGGAGGCCGCGCAGGCCGCGGGGCTGCGGCACAATCCCGATTTCAACGGGGCCACGCAGGAAGGCGCCGGCTTCTTCCAGTTCGTCATCAAGAACGGCGAGCGGTTCGGCACCGGCAAGGCCTATTTGCGTCCGGCACTGGCGCGCACCAATCTCACGCTGAAGACGGGCGTGCACGTCACCCGCATCATCATCGAACGTTCCCGCGCGGTCGGCGTCGAATATCTCGAGAACGGGCAACCGAAGAGCGCCTTCGCCGCCAGCGAGGTGGTGCTCGCCTCCGGGGCCATCGGTTCGGCACAGCAGCTCCTGCTGTCAGGCGTGGGCCCGGCCGACGAATTGAAGGCGGTCGGCGTCGACGTCGTGCACGATCTGCCGGGCGTCGGCAGGGATCTCCAGGATCACATCAACATTCCCATCACCTTCCACACCAAGGAGAAGATCGGCGTCGGCGCCTGGACAGAGGAGAGTCTGGCCGCGAGCCTTGCCGAGTGGGAAACCAGCCGCAGCGGCCCGCGCAGCTCGCCCTGGGTCGCGGCCGGCGCGCATGTGCGGAGCCGCCCCGACGTCGAACCCGACCTCCAGCTCTACGGCGCGATCAGCCCGCACCGCGACTATGTCCGCTTTCTATCGTCCAAACCGGGCATCACCCTGCATGCGACGTTGCAGCGGCCGAACAGCCGCGGCCGGATCACGCTGCGCTCAGCCGATCCGATCGAACATCCCGCAATCGACCCGTGCTATTTCAGCTCGGACACGACCGGTAACGACATCGCGACCCTCGTCGAAGGCGTCCGCATCAACCGCCGCATTGCCGCGCAGTCGCCGCTGAGGGAAATGATCGAAGGTGAGATCACGCCGAGCGCAGAGGCCGCGAGCGACGCCGAGATCGCCGATTATATTCGGGGGCATTGCACCACGCTCTACCACGCCGCCGCGACCTGCCGGATGGGCACGGACGATCTGGCCGTCGTCGATCCCAAGCGGCTACAGGTGCGCGGCATCGATGGCGTGCATGTCGCCGACGCCTCGGTGATCCCGATCATGATCTCGGGGAATATCCAGACGCCGACCATCCTGATTGCCGAATGCGCGGCCGCCGCGATCCTGGGCTAGGCGCTAGTCGTCGTCGGGTCCAAACAGCATGATCCGCGGGCCGCGCGAGCGGCCGGCGACATCGCGAGCGTCGGAATCTGCGCGGACGTTGCGCGCGACGTCGTCCCAATCGGTGTGATCGCGCGTTCCGCGTTGCTCGCGGGAATCATATCGCGGGCGCTCGGCCCAGCGTTGGCGGCGATCGATCCGGCGCCGTTCCGATGCGGTGCGCTTCACGTCGGAATCCCTGGCCTTGGCATAGGCGTTTTCGGGAGACGAGGGCGGCTCTGTCGCTGCCTGCTGCACGGTGGGCTTTGCGTTTTGCGGCGGTGGCGTCGGCATCGGCGGCTCGACTGCGGCCGCCTGCGAGGGCTGCGGCGCCGGCGGCTCGGCATTCGCCTGAGTGGTCTGCGTATCGGGCTTTGCCTCAGGCCTGGCTTCGTCCAACGCCTGCGCGGGTGTAGCGATCATCGCGCCGAACGTTTGCGAGCCGGTGATATATTGCACGCGCTCGGACGGAGCGTTCGTCATCGCCGGCCTGGCGGCGGCCTCGGCGCGTTGCGCCATCTTGCTGTTATCAGGTCCCTGCTTGGGCGCGATCGGATTCATGATGTTGCCGGCGACGATACCGCCGCCGAGACCAATGGCGATGGCGGCGACAATCGTTCCGGCACCGACGAAATAAGCTGTCGAAGCGCGCATTGGCTCACTCCCTGTTTGGAGCGAGCAACGCCTGAGGATTGCCGGACGTTCCCGACGGCAGCAAGGTTCCCTGAGGGACCGCGGGAACGCGCGTCAGATTTGCTGGGCGACCTTTTCCAGCCCGATGATGCGGGCGAGCTTGCGCACTTCTTCCTTCTGGTCGTCACGCAGCTGGAACAGCAGCGGCATCGCCGCCGACTTCAGCTGCTGGACCTCGTCGCAATTCGGATCGATCGGCACGCCCGGCGCGTTCGGATTGGAGAGCTTGTTCGCCGAGATCTTGCGGACGACATTGCGCAGCGCGGTCTCGACCGAGGGCCAGTAATATTCCTGCGACGACGACAGTTTCAGGCGATCCCTGATGCCCGAGATCTGGACGTCGGACAGCAGCGAATAGTGTTTCTGGGGTTGCGGCCTGGCGGCGACCTTCGGCTTGGCGGGCGCTTCGACAACAGGGGGCTCCGCAGCGGCAGGCGCCTCATTCACACTTGCCTTGGGCATCGGGAAATCGGCCGGCGTGGCGGCGGCAAAGGCCTGGCGCAGCGGCTCGGTCAGCACCGGCGTCTGCGAAAGCTTGTCAGCCGATACCTGCACCAAGGGCTCGATCGCGGCCGAGGCCAGTGCCAGCGTCGGAACCAGACGGTCTGCCTTGGCGGCGCGGTTGGTCGCGAGAGGCGACTTGGGTGAGTCCTGTGAGATCATCTCGGCGCTGACGCTGGGCACGCTGTCACGGCCGAGAATGGCGGTGGTGGCGGCACCAAGGACGAGGAAACAGGTCAGCACGACGATGGTGATGGCTTTGGACAAACGTCCCTCCGCGTCCGGCTTCAAGTCCACGTGATCACTGCCCGTAAACTGGGCGATAATTAAGGCTTAACCGTGCCATTGCGGCGGCAATCGCGCGGACTGCGGCGACACGCCCAGAAAAACTCAGGAAAATCAGGCAGCTAGCGCCAGATCGTAAGCGTCCTGGATGTCGGCGACGATCTCGGAGGCTTCCCAGACCGCGCGCGGCTCGACCGATTGCAGCGTCACCGTCCAGTTGCCGCCCCGGCGGGTGCGTGGAACGCTGAGGATGTCGAAACGCACGTTGCGGCAGAGCGGATGACGGGCCAGCGCATGGGCCACGCGAACGCGGATTTCATCGAGCGACGCCGCCGTCTTGGAGTTGAGAAAATCGAAGTCCATCGCCGGTCCCCCTCCGTCCTGATTGACGGCCGTAAGAGGGGATTCTTGGCTGGCGTTGGTTAATCTGCCGTTAAGTGAGGCCGGTTGGAGGAGCGCTCGATTAACCGTGATCGCGACGACGGCAGAGGTCTCCGCATTTTTACGGGGAAACCGAGCGCTCTAACGCCCGCCCGCCTTACGATATTCCGCCAGCGTTCGCGCAACGAGATCATCGACCGCGAGCACGTCGGTCACGCCCGATGCCGAATGTCCGCCGCTCCAGATATCGCGCCAGCGTTTTGGCCGGCTCTCGCGTGCGGCGACATCGATGTCCTTGCCGATGTCGATCGCGCCGCGTGCCGGCAGATCATCGGGATCAAGGCCCGCAGCCACGATGGACGGCTTCAGCATGCTGGTCTGCAGGCCCGTGAATGCGGTGGTGAGCAGGATGTCGTCGGCACTGCTGTCGACCAGCATCCGCTTGTGACGCTCGTCCGCCATGCTCTCGCGCGTGGCGATGAACTTCGTGCCCATGTAGGCAAGATCGCAGCCGAGCACTTCGGCGGCGTGCAGCGCGCAGCCGTCGCTGATGCCGCCCGCGAGCACGATGATTCCATCGTAGAACGCACGCACCGCGCGGACGAAGGCAAACGGATTGAGCCAGCCGGTCTGCCCGCCGGCGCCCGCGGTGAGCAGGACCAGCCCGTCGGCACCTGCTGCCGCCGCGCGCTCGGCGTGGCGGATCGATGCGACGTCCGCCAGCACCAGCGCGCCGGCGTCGTGCAACGGCTTCAAGACCGGTGCCGGCGAGCCGACCGAGGTGATGACGACCTCCGGTCTGTGCCGCAGCAGCACGGCGAGATCCTGTTCCAGCCGCACATTGGAGCGGTGCACGATCAGGTTCGGACAGAGCGGCGCTGGCTTGCGGCCCGATCGATCCTCGTGCTGCCGCAGCCGCATGTCGATCTCGCTAAGCCACGCCTCGAGTTGTTCCGTGTTGCGGCAATTCACGGTGGGGAAGCTGCCGATCACGCCGTTGCGGCAGGCAGCGACCATGAGCTCGACGCCCGACACCAGAAACATCGGCGCCGCGATCAACGGTAGACCGAGACGATCGCGGAAACGTTGCAGTCGATCCGACATCACGCGAACCTCCCTGTCACCCTTGCCTCCCTCCGCGGGCTTTGTCGTTCCATCCCGCCGTCGCTGTGCTAGCGTTGCGCTCAAACATTGGCACGACACAAGCCGATGACAAAGCAACGAGGAAACATATGTTTGACCCGCTCCACGCATCGTCCCCGAGTTGCGCGCAGACGCTACGGGCACTGTCGCGCTATCCCGGCCGCACTGCCTTTGCCTGGCCCGGCGGGTCGCTGAGCTATCAGGGCACCATCGACCTGATCGGACGCATCCAGGGCGTCTTCATGCGGCTCGGATTGCAACCCGGCGCGCGCGTCGCCTTCCTTACGGCGAACCGCGCCGACACATGGTGCGCCGGCGTCGCGGCGCAATTGTCGCGGCTTTGCATCACCTGGCTGCATCCGCTGGGATCGCAGGCAGACCAGCTGTTCCAGTTGGAGGATTCCGAGGCCGAAGTGCTGGTGGTCGATGCGGCCGCCTTCCGCGATCGCGGCGGCGAGCTCGCCACGCAGGCGGGCCGGCTCAAGGCGGTCTTCACCATGGGACCGGCCGGCTATGGCATCGACCTGTTGCAGGCGATCGAGATCGAAGGCCATGCCAGCGCGCTGTGCCTCGCCGGTCCCGACGATCTCTCCACGCTGAACTACACCGGCGGCACGACCGGCAAATCCAAGGGCGCGCTGCGTTATCACCGCGAAAATGCCGGAGCCGCCGCCGCGATCCTCGCCGACTTCGAAATCCCGGACGCTGCGCGCTATCTCACGGTCGCACCGATCAGCCACGTTGCCGGCACCAAGGTGCTGCCGACCCTGATGCGCGGCGGCACCGTGCACATGCTGAAGGGTTTCGATCCCGAAGCCGTACTGGCGACGATCGCACGCGAGCGCATCAACTTCACGCTGTTCGTGCCGACCATGATCTATGTGCTGCTCGATCACCCCGCATTGAGCAAGACCGATCTCTCCTCGCTCGAACTGGTGCTCTACGGCGCCTCCGCGATGTCACCGAGCCGGCTGGTCGAAGGCATCGAGCGGATCGGGCCGGTGTTCTCGCAGCTCTACGGCCAGACCGAATGCTATCCGGTCTCGGTGCTGCGCAAGGCGGATCACGATCCTAGGACGCCGGAGCTGTTCCTGTCCTGCGGCTTCCCGATCGCGGCCTGCGAGGTCCGGATCCTCGACGACAACGACGAGGACGTGAAGACGGGCGAAGCCGGCGAGATCTGCGTGCGTGCCCCGCATGTGATGGCGGAATACTGGAAGCGGCCTGACATCACTGCCGAGACATTGAAGAATGGCTGGGTCCACACCGGCGACATCGCGCGCAGGGACGAGCGCGGCTATATGTTCATCCTCGACCGCAAGAAGGACATGATCGTCACCGGCGGCTTCAACATCTTCCCGCGCGAGATCGAGGACGTGCTGTCGCAACACGCTGACGTCGCGATGGTCGCGGTCGTCGGCATCCCCGACGAGAAATGGGGCGAAGCCGTCACCGCCATCGTCGTGCCGCGCGAGGGCGCAAGGCCAGATGCGGACGAGCTGATCAACCTGGTGAAGACCCGAAAAGGCTCGGCGCATGCGCCCAAGCAGATCCAGTTCGTCAAGCAACTCCCGATGACCGGCGTCGGCAAGGTCGACAAGAAGGTTTTGCGCGCGGGTTTCTGGAGCGGGCGGGACCGGATGGTGGGGTAACCGTTGAGCCGCCGCCAGCCGTCAGCCAAGCATCTGATCGAGGCGATCGCGAAGCTGATCCTGATGATAGGGCTTGGCAAGTCGCGGCAGATCGAGTTGAGACCCCTCTGGCAGCTCGGCATATCCAGTGGCCAGCAGAATCGGCAGTGACGGTCGCAATTGACGCGACGCTGCAGCCAGTTCGACACCGGTCATGCCGGGCATGACGTGATCGGTCACCATGGAGATCGATCGGCTGCTCGCTTCGAATGACATCGAGGGCGTGACGCGCCGAGTTGACGCCGATGACGCGATGACCGAGATCCTCGAGCATTTCCGTGGTCGACATCGCGATCAGCGGATCGTCGTCGACGAACAGGATGACGGCGGATCGACCGGCCCGTTGCTGCACCGGCATCGGCTCCTCCGCTTTCGGAAGTTGGGTGGCGACCGGGAGGATCAAGGTCGCTGTAGTGCCAACTCCGACCTCACTGGAGAGCTGAAGGGCACCGCCGAGTTGCACGGCAAGACCATGCACCATCGAGAGGCCAAGTCCGGTTCCTTTGCCAAGGGGCTTGGAGGAAAAGAACGGCTCCACGGCCCGCTTCAACGTCTCTGACGACATGCCTGCGCCATTGTCGATCACGGATAGCGCCAGATAGCGTCCAGGCGGCAGCCGCGCCTCTTCGTCAGCCGCATTGTCGCGAATACGGATTTCGATCGAGCCTCCGTCGGGCATCGCGTCGCGCGCATTGATGGCGAGGTTCAGGATCGCGAGTTCAAGCTGGTTGGAATCGACTCGTGCCGGCGGCACGCGATCCGGCACGTCCAGGCGCAGCTCGACCCGGGGACCGAGCGAGCGCTCGAGCAGGTCGCTCATCCCCTGATCAACGTGCCGAGATCGACCGCCTCCGCCCGCAGATCCTGCTGACGGGCGAACGCCAGCAGGCGTTGCGTCAACGATGCGCCTCGTTCCGCGCCCTGCAACGCGCCATCGATCAGCCGGCGCAGGCGCGGGTCGTCCGGTATGCGCTTGCGCAGCAGATCGAGATTGCCCATGACGGCCATCAACAGATTGTTGAAGTCGTGCGCGACGCCGCCGGTCAACTGACCGATTGTCTCCATTTTCTGGGCCTGCCGCAATTGATCCTGGGCCTTTTCGCGCGCGGCGACCTCGTTCATCAGATCCGCGGTCCGTTGCTCGACGCGCTGCTCGAGCGTGGCCGTGAGTTCGGCGAGCGCGGTCCGTTCTGCAGCAAGCTGGGCCAGCAGGTTTTCACGCTCGATCTCGGCGACCTTTCGCGCGGTGATGTCGGAGCACACCCCCACCAGCGATTGCACGCTGCCGTCGGGCCGAAACACCGGCCGGGCCCTGACATCGACCCAGTGCTGGGAGCCGTCAGGCCAGATGTTTCGATATTCCATGCTGTAATCGCCACCGCTCGCGACCGCGCGGTCAAACGCCGCCTGCCGCCTGGCGCGATCGTCCGGGTGCACGGAATCGACCAAATCCTGGTAGGAGAATTCCTGTTCGGATCGTCGCCCGAAGAAGAGCTTGCAGGTGTGCGAGGCTTGGAGCGTCATCGACGGGAGTTGCAGCTCCAGCGCGCCGAGTTGACCCGCGCTCAATGCCGTTTGCAGCAGGCCTTCGCTCTCGGTGAGGGTCTCCAGGATCGCGCGCGACTGGTACTGGCGGCGGCGCCCTCTGAGGGCGGATCCCACCACGCTCACCAGCGTGGTCGGGTGAAATGGACGCTCGATGAAGGTGACGTTGCCCAGCGCCAGACCAAGCCGCATGGCGTCGGGATTCCGCTCCGGCCCACCGCCCTGGCGTGTCAGCAGCACGATCGGAAAGTCCGACCATGAGGGCTGTTCGTTCAGCCACCTGACCAGACTGCGCAAGTCGGCGGTCTTCACGGCTTCGTTGGCGATGATGGCGAGCCCAGCGCCGGCTGCCATCTCGCGCACGAGCGCATCGAGGTCGACGCAGACGTCGACTGCAAAGCCTGCCTCACGGATCAGGCTCGCGGCGACATGTGCGTCGCGGCCCGTCGGAGCGAGCACAATAGCACGTTCGGACGTGTCGCCCGGTCTCACGCACCGGGCTCCCGCAGCAGGGGTCTCGTGTCGCCCATGTAAACGGGGACGCCGCGCAACACGCCCTGGAATTCCTCCAGCGGCTCACCGATGGCCAGACCGCGGCTGCTGATGCGGAACTCGCGAATGGTCGATTCGTGCTGACCCATCCGCTTCTTGATCACGGATATCGCACGCCGCACGCTGCCCAGCGCTTCGAAATAGCGCAGCAGGATGACGGTATCGGCGAGATAGGTGACATCGACCGGCGCCCTCATGTCACCGACGAGGCCGTGCTGGGCCACAGTCATGAATGTCGCGGCACCGCGGCGATTGAGGTACTGCAACAGCTCGTGCATGTGGAGGATGAGCGAGTTTTCCTCGGGCATGGCGGCCTGATAGCCGTTGAGACTGTCGATCACGACGGCCTTGATCCCCTCCTCGTCCACCCGTTTGCGGACCATATGAGCGAATTCCCCTGGCGAGAGTTCGGCTGCGTCGACCTGTTCGATCGCAAGGCTGCCGTTCCGTCGCAGCGCGTCGAGATCGATCCCGATGCCCTTCATGCGCGAGAACAGCAGACCGAGCTCCTCGTCGAACACGAACAGCGCCGCTTTCTCTCCCCGCGCCACCGCCGCGACGGCGAACACGATCGCGATCAGCGATTTGCCCGTACCGGATGGTCCGAGAACGAGCGTGCTCGAGCCAGATTCCACACCGCCGCCCAGCAACCGGTCGAAGCCCGCAATGCCGCTGGAGAACGTGGTGCGCCGCAGATCGGCGCGGTGCTCGGAAGCAACCAGCCTCGGAAACACGTTCAGGCCGCCGGTGGTGATGGTGGCATCGTGGTATCCGCCGCGAAACTTGGTGCCGCGATACTTGATGACGCGCACGCGGCGACGCTCCGCGCCATAGTCCGGAGCGAGCTCTTCGAGGCGCAGAACCGCATGCGCAACGCTGTGGACGGTCTTGTCGGCGACATCAGCCGTGAGATCGTCGAGCAGCATCACCGTGGTGTTGAACCTCGAGAAAAAGTGCTTGATGGCAAGTATCTGGCGGCGATACCGCAGCGAACTTTGGGCAAGAAGCCGGATTTCGGACAGACTGTCGAGCACGACGCGGTGCGGCTTGATCCGATCGACTGCCTCGAAGATCTGCTTGGTCGTCTCGCCGAGTTCGAGATCGGAGGAATAGAGAAGGCTCTGCTGCTGTTCGGAATCGAGCAGGCTCTCAGGGGGCAGCAGCTCGAAGACAGTTATCCCCTCGTCCAGCGTCCAGCCGTGCGAAGCCGCGCCATCGCGCAACTCGCGCTCGGTCTCAGACAAGGTGATGTACAGGCATCGCTCGCCGGCCTTGGTGCCTTCCCGCAGGAATTGCAGCGCCACCGTCGTCTTGCCCGTCCCGGGCGCGCCTTCCACAAGGAACACGTGCCCGCGCGACAATCCGCCGGACAGGATGTTGTCCAGGCCCCAAACACCGGTCTGGGCCCTTCCCGAAAATTCCTTAATCGAAGCCATATTTTCCCTCTAGGGGAAATAAAACCGGGAAGGGAACAATCGGTTCCGGGCCGGGCCGTCGCGATCCATGCAGGGCGGACAGAGGGCATTTCCGAATGGTGGCCCGACAAGGTGGAACCCATACGGCTCCGCGCCAGCAAAGACGGCGTCCGGCAAGAATGGCGCTATCGCTTCTCGATGACGAGGCTCTGCACTGCGCGGCCAAAGTAGCCCTGCCGATCCGCCAGCCGCGACATCGCAAGTCCGGCACCGTCGGGGCCGATCCAGGATTCGCCGTCGAGCAGGATCCACTCGCCGACCGGCTGACGCGCAAAGTTCACGGTGAGATCGGCGTTGATGTAGGTCCAGGCGCGGAAATCGAGCGTCGAGGCCGTGCCGTTGGAAAAGTCGGCGGCGACCACGGCGCGCATCGCCTGCGAGAGCGCCTCGCCCTCGATCAGCGGGTGATCGACGCGAAACCAGATCGCACCGGCACCGGCCTTGCCGAAGCGGCCGCGCGCGGCGCGCATCGAAACCGATCGCACGAACGGACTGGTGGCGGCGTGACCGTCCTCGACGAGCGAGTCCTCCGGCAAGGGCAGCGTCACCGGCAACTCCGCGACGTCGTCGGGCAGACTCAAGGTCTGGCGCTTGATCTTCAGCACGATGGCACCGACCACCTGCACGCCGTCGGCGAGCAGCTTGATTTCACAGAGCTGAATCTTGCGGCCCTCGCGCAAGACATTCGTCTCGATCGTGAGGGGCGCTACCGGGACCGGGCGCATCAGGTCGATGGTGACGCGCGCAATGTTCATCGGCACCGGTGTCGGAATGCGCTCGGCCGCCCACGTCACCAGCGAGGCCGGCGCCGAGCCGTGCTGCATACGCCGGTCCCAGGGTCCCGCGGCATCGGGGCTGGTGAGGACGTTGTTTCCGTCGACACGGTAGATGGCAGTCATGTTTTGCTCGGTTCTCCCGGCTGGCGTTCCCCCGGACGCAGCTCAGCAGCGCGTCCGGGACACCTAGACTACAATGGCGGATCAATCGCCTCGTCGTATTCCTTCTTGAAGCGCGCGATCAGCTCGGCAGCCGGCACGACACCGTCGATGCTGCCGATGCCCTGGCCGCTGCCCCAGATCTCCTTCCACGCCTTCGGCTTGGCACGTTCGCCGGAGGCGTCGGTGCCGAAGTTCATCTTGGAGGGATCCGAGGTCGGCAGGTTCTCGGGGTCCATGCCAGCGGCAAGGATCGAGGGCTTCAGATAGTTGCCGTGCACGCCGGTGAAGAGGTTGGAGTAGACGATGTCGTCGGCCGTCGAGCCCGCGATCATCTCCTTGTAGGTCTCGACCGCGTTGGCTTCCTTGGTGGCGATGAAGGCCGAGCCGATATAGGCGAAGTCGGCGCCGAGAACGCGTGCGGCGCGGATCGCCCTGCCGTTGCCGATGGCGCCCGACAGCGCGATCGGACCGTCGAACCACTTTCGTGTTTCGGCAACGAAAGCCAGCGGCGAGATGGTGCCGGCATGGCCGCCGGCGCCGGCCGCGACCAGAATCAGGCCGTCGGCGCCCTTCTCGATCGCCTTGTGCGCGAATTTCTGGTTGATCACGTCGTGGAAGACGATGCCGCCCCAGCCGTGCACCGCCTGGTTCAGCTCTTCGCGTGCGCCGAGCGAGGAGATCACCATCGGCACCTTGTACTTGGCACAGAGCTGCATGTCGTGATCGAGCCGGTTGTTCGACTTGTGCACGATCTGGTTGACCGCGAACGGCGCCGACGGCTTGTCGGGATGGGCACGGTCATAAGCCGCAAGCTCCTCGGTGATCCGCGCCAGCCACTCGTCGAGCAGCTCCGGCGGCCGCGCGTTCAGCGAGGGGAACGAGCCGACCACACCCGCCTTGCACTGCGCGATCACCAGATCGGGCACCGAGATGATGAAGAGCGGCGAGCCGATCACCGGGATCGACAGGCGCCCCTTGAACAGGGCAGGCATGGACATTGCGGAACGATCCTCTATGGGCGGTCAAACTGAAGTTGGGAGTCATACCAACAAGGCAATCTTTCCACTGTCAAGTATTGCGTTTTGACGCCGGGATGAAAGCCGTGACCGCAATTCCAAGCAGCGGAATTCGACCGGACCCAACCCATCCGGCTTCTCCGTCATTGCGAGGAGCGAAGCGACGAAGCAATCCAGAGTCCCTCCGCGGAAGGATTCTGGATTGCTTCGCTACGCTCGCAAGGACGAGGCAAGCGCTACGGGCGACGATCGTCTACCCAATCAGATCCGGATTGATCAGCCGCTCGAACGAGAACATCTCGTCCCATTTCTCCTGCGTCAGCAGCTTGCGCTCGACCACCACGATCTGGTGCAGCGACTTGCCGCTCTTGTAGCCCTCGCGCGCGATCTCGGCGCATTGCTTGTAGCCGAGCAGCGGCTTCAGCACGGTGACGATGCCGAGCGAGTTCAGCACCATGTTGCGGGTGTGCTCCTCGTTGGCGGTGATGCCGACCACACAGTTCTCGCGCAGGCTGTCGACCGCGCGCTCCATGGTGCGGATCGAGAAGAACAGCGCGAACGAGATCACCGGCTCCATCACGTTGAGCTGGAGCTGGCCGGCGCTGGCCGCCAGCGTCACCGTGGTGTCGAGCCCGATGACGAGGAAGCTGGTCTGGTTGACGACCTCGGGGATCACGGGGTTGACCTTGCCCGGCATGATCGACGAGCCCGGCTGCAATTGCGGCAGGTTGATCTCGTTGAAGCCGGCGCGCGGGCCGGAGGCGAGCAGGCGGATGTCGTTGCAGATCTTGGTCAGCTTGCTCGCGGTGCGCTTGAGCACGCCGGAGAGCTGCACATAGGCGCCGGTGTCCGAGGTCGCCTCCACGAGATCTCCGGCGAGAATGAACTCGACGCCGGTCAGCGCGGTCAAATGCCGGACAGCGAGTTCGGGATAACCATGTGCCGCCGTGACGGACGTACCGATCGCGGTGGCGCCGAGATTGATCTCGCGCAGCAGCGCCCGTGCCTCGGAGATGCGATCGACCTCCTCGCCCATAGTGGTGCCCCATCCCCGGAATTCGGCGCCGAGCGACATCGGCACGGCGTCCTGGAGATGCGTACGGCCCATCTTCAGCACGCGATCGAACTCGCGGCCCTTGGCGAAGAACGCCTCCTGCAGCCGCCGCAACGCCGTCATGTAGCTTTCAAGCCGCAGGATCAGCGCGAGCCGAAAGGCGGTCGGGTAGGTGTCGTTGGTGGACTGGCCGTAGTTCACATGATCGTTCGGGCTGACGTGCTGGTAGTCGCCCTTGCTAAAGCCGAGCGATTCCAGCGCGAGATTGGCGATCACCTCGTTGGCGTTCATGTTGGTGGAGGTGCCGGCACCGCCCTGGATGAAGTCGGTGACGAACTGATCCATCATGTCGCCGGCAATGACGCGGTCGCAGCCGAGGATGATCGCGTCCGCCACCCTGGCGTCGACCGCGCCGAGGTCGCGGTTGGCCATCGCCGCGGCCTTCTTGACGTAACCGAGCGCCTTCACGAAGTAAGGCTCCTGGTTCATCGGAATGCCGGTGATGTGGAAGTTCTCCTTCCCGCGGATGGTCTGGACGCCGTAATAGATGTCGTCGGCGATCTCACGCTGTCCGAGGAAGTCCTGCTCCGTACGGCTCATGGGCGCTCCTTGTTGCTGACGCGCTGCGTCGTCGCATCAATTCTGGCACAGCGCGCTTGTCACGAAAGTGTCGGTGCGGCAGTCGTCCGGCTTGCGTTGCCTGCCCGGAATGAGAACCTTGGGCGAGCATTTTTCCGCGGAGTCGGCGTTCAGGCTCTTGCCTTCCTTGTAGCCCTTGCTCTGGCAAAGCTGATCGGCGGCCTGCTTGCAATCGGGCGCACCGTTGGACGACGCCGGGCAGGCGATGCGTCCCGACACCATGGAGGACGGCTTCGCCAGGCGCGACAGGTCGTTCATGGTCTCGCTCGGGCTTTTGATCGGCGGCAGGATCGAGGGCAGCTTGTCGAACAGCTTGCCCATTTCGTGGATCAGCCCGGGATTTTCCTCGCGCGCCGGCGGGGCAGGCGTCGAGGGCGGCGGCGGCGCCTGCGGTCCCTGCTCCTGCACGCCGAGCGACGGCGGCGCGGATTGCGGCCATGCCGTCCCGCCAGCACCGAGCAGGAGCGAAAGCACCGCGAATATCAGCGTCCCCGGTCGCAGGACCGGACTGCTGGATCGAACCATCATGACGGCAACCGTAGCCGAAGCGGGCGCCGCGGCAAAGCCGCAGCAAGCGCTAGATCAATTTGATTGCAATCACAAAGCCCAGCACCAGAACGGCGGCGCCGAGCGCGACCCACAATCCGAGATGCTTCTCGATCCTGACCCGGATCCAGTCGCCATAGCGATTGAGCAGGATCGCCACGATGAAGAAACGTCCGCCGCGCGCAACGATGGAGCAGAGGATGAACAGCCAGATATTGTAGCCGGCAAATCCCGACGTGATGGTGACGAGCTTGTAGGGGATCGGCGTCAACCCCTTGAGCAGGATGATCACCGCGCCCCACTCCGCGTAGGAGGCGCGGAATGCGTCGACCTTGTCGCCGAGGCCATAGACCTGGATCAGCCAGTGGCCCACCGAGTCGAACAGCAACGCGCCGATCGCATATCCGAGCAGGCCGCCCACGACGGACGTCGCGGTGCAGATTGCAGCATAGAGCCAGGCGCGCTGCGGGCGCGCCAGCGACATCGGAATCAGCATCACGTCCGGCGGGACCGGGAAGAAGGAGCTTTCAGCGAAAGCCACGGCGCCCATGATCCAGAGCGCGTAAGGCTTGTGAGCGGCGTCGATGCACCAGTCGTAGATACGTTTCAGCATGGCGCCGCGATGAAGCACCATGGGGCGGATTTGTCCATCGCCAGTTTTGTGACGGTCCGGTGGCGCCTAGTGGCGCTTGCGCGCCACGCGGCCTTCGAGCGCGGCAATTGGCCGCCCGGCGGCCACGCGCGGTGACGCAACTTTGGGCAGCTTCATCGGCGACTTCGGCAGCTTCTCGGCGATGCCCAGCATGTCTTCCCGCCGTGCCATCTCGCGCCAGACGTCCTCGGGGCGCACGCCGGCCGAGGCCCAAAGCACGGTGAGATTGTAGAGCAGATCGGCGCTTTCCCGGACCACGGCCTCGGTGTCGCCGTTGACCGCATCGATGACGACTTCGATGGCCTCCTCGGCCAGCTTCTTCGCCATTTTGGAGGGGCCGCGCTGAAACAGCCGCGCGGTGCGCGATGTTGCCGGATCGAGATCTTTGGCCGCGAGCACAGCCAGATATAGCCGCTCAAGCGAATCACTCATGGTACTGAAAACTACTCTAAACCAATGGCGAGCGCGTTAACGCGCGACGATAAAAGCAAAAACAGGCTGCCGCGGCAGGCGCGACAGCCCGTTGTGGTCAATCCTCGGTAGCCGGGCCTAGTAGCAGGACCCAATGTTTCCCTGCCCGCCCTGCGCGGACTGATAGGGACCGCCGCAACGGTGGAAAGGACGCGGGCCGTAATAGGAGCCGCCACCATAATAGGCCGGGCTTTCATCGTAATACACCGGGCCGCCACCATAGTAAGCCGGGGCATCATAGGCGTAAGCGTCGCGGGTCGCGGCAATCGCAAGCCCGGTACCGATGGCGCCGGCGATCGCCGCGCCGGCAAAGGCCGCACCGCCACCACCATGCCAATGACGGCCGCCTGCGTAAGAGGCAGTCGGGGCGACCGCGGTCAGCGTCAGCACAGCGGCAGTAGCCATAACGGCCTTGCGGCCGGCAAATCTCGAAAATCTGTCAAACATGTCCTGGACCCTCCTTGGGACCTCGAATGGTGCCTGATGACAGGCTCATGTCCTTCAAACACCCGGATGCCATGTTGGGTTCCCCAACCCCAACACAAGCTGAACGGGGTTGCGTAATCATGACGCAACCGGCGCTCATCCCCCGTTCATGTTGGCGCGCGCAGGCTTAACGCCGGCCGGCGCTGCGAGCGTCACGAAATCACAACAATGCGGGACCGGCGCAACTGATGTCGGGATTCAAGACGATCGTCCTTCGCGGCCTGCTGGCCCTTGCAATCTCGCTGGCCGCGCTGACGACGCGCGACGTCATGGCGGCCGAGACCGCCGTCCCCTCTACTGCGATCCACTTCACTTTCGATCGTCCGATCGACGCGAGCATGGCGCCGTTTTTCCTGGCCGCAAAGGATGGCGGGTTCGGCACCGAGCGTCTCAACGTGACCTTCAACACCGCGGCCGGATCGCCGGAAACGCTCGCACGTGTCGCCAAGGGCGACAGCGAGCTCGCGCTCGTCGACATCAACGAACTCATTCGTTTTCGCGGCAGGGACGATGCCGCACCGCTCAAGGCTGTGTTCGTGCTGTTCAACCGTGCGCCCTACGCCATCATCGCCCGCAGGAGCCGCGGCGTCCATCTCCTGCCCGACCTCGACGGCAAGACTGTCGGTGTTGTCGACGGCGATCTGTCGATGCGGCTATGGCCGGCGCTGGCGCAGCAGAACGGCATCAGCACCCAGAATGTGAAATTCCACAAGATGAGCGCGGCGGTGCGCGAGCCGATCCTGTCCGCAGGACAGGTCGATGCCGTCGCCGGCTTCAGTTATCTCTCAGCGGTGAACCTGCGCGATCGCGGCGTACCCGGAGCCGATCTCGTCGTGCTGCGCTTTGCTGATTATGGCTGCGAGGCCTACGGCTTTGCCGTGGTGGCCAATCCCGCCTTCGCTGCGGCGAAGCCCGACGCGGTGAGGGGCTTTGTTCGCGCCTTGATCGGCGGCATCCATGCCACCGTGAAGGAGCCCGCGCGCGCCGCAAACGAGGCCGCAAGCCGCATCGACGGCGGCGACCGCGATCTGGAGCTTGAACGCCTGCGCACCGTGCTCGTCGACAACGTCGTGACCGACGAGGTCAAGCGCAACGGGCTCGGCGGCATCGATCCGTTGCGGCTGGAGCGTTCGATCGACAAGTCGCGCAGGACTTCAAGTTCGGCAAGAAGCCGGCTGCGGGTGATATATTCGACGGCGGGTTCTTGCCCCCGGTCGAAAGCCGGTTGATCAACTGAGCAAAACCGCAAGCTTCCGCTGTATCTCGCGAGCGATCCCTGCTTAGAATATGGGCTCACTTCGTTCGATCCTCGAGTCCCCTCGCCCGCATGTCCATTTTCAGCCTCTACACCCGCGTTCTCGAGCTCCTCGGCAAGGAGGCGCGGCTGGGCTGGCTGCTGGCGTTTGCCAATCTCCTGCTGGCCGCCTCGCAGTTCGCCGAGCCCGTACTGTTCGGCCGGATCGTCGACGTGCTCTCGGGCAAGACGGTCGCCGGGTCGACCTCGGCCTGGCCGTTCCTGATCGCCTGGGTCGCGTTCGGGCTGTTCACCATCGGCTGCAGCGCACTCGTGGCCCTGCAGGCCGACCGGCTCTCCCACCGCCAGCGCCAGGCGGTGCTGACCGACTATTTCGAGCACATCCTGCAACTGCCGCTGACCTTCCACTCCGGCACCCATTCCGGCCGGCTGATGAAGGTGATGCTCAACGGCACCGACGCGTTGTGGCGGCTGTGGCTCGGCTTCTTCCGCGAACACTTCGCCGCGATCCTGTCAGTCGTGGTGCTGCTGCCGCTGTCGCTTTACCTGAACTGGCGGCTCGCGATCCTGCTGTTCGTGCTCTGCGTCGTCTTCACGGCGCTGACGACCTTCGTCGTGCGCAAGACATTCGGCATGCAGATGCAAGTCGAGGAGCAGTATAGCGAGCTCTCCGCGCGCGCTTCGGATGCGCTCGGCAATGTCGCGCTGGTGCAGAGCTTCGTCCGCGTCGAATCCGAAGTGAAGGGACTGCGCTCCATCGCCGACGAGTTGCTGGCCGCGCAGATGCCGGTGCTGTCCTGGTGGGCGCTCGTCACCGTGATCACGCGCGCCTCCACCACCATTACCGTGCTCGCGATCTTCTCGCTCGGCATCACCCTGCACGACCAGGGGCTCACCTCGGTCGGAGAGATCGTGATGTTCGTGAGCTTCGCGACGATGCTGATCCAGAAGCTCGAGCAGGTCGTGAGCTTCATCAACAACGTATTCATGGAAGCCCCGCGCCTGCGCGAGTTCTTCAACGTGCTCGACGCCGTACCCGCTGTCCACGACCGCACCGACGCAATCGATGCGGGCCGGCTCTCCGGTCTCGTCGAGTTCAACGACGTGACCTTTTCCTATGACGGCAAGCGGCCGGCGATCGAAGACCTCTCTTTCACTGCATTGCCCGGCCAGACCATCGCGCTGGTCGGCCCGACCGGCGCCGGCAAATCCACCGCGATCGCGCTGTTGCATCGCGCCTTCGATCCACAATCCGGCTTCATCAGGATCGACGGCATGGATGTGCGCGGCATTACGCTGACCTCGCTCCGCCGGAACATCGGCGTCGTGTTCCAGGAAGCACTCTTGTTCAATCGCTCGATCGAAGAGAACCTGCGCGTCGGCAAGCCGGATGCGACCGAGGCCGAGATGCGCAAGGCCGCGGAGCGCGCACAGGCGCTCGAATTCATCGAGCGCAGCGGCGGATTCGAGACCAATGCGGGCGAGCGTGGCCGCATGCTCTCCGGCGGCGAGCGGCAGCGGTTGTCAATCGCCCGCGCGCTGCTGAAGGATCCGCCGATCCTGATCCTGGACGAGGCCACCAGCGCTCTTGATGCCGTGACCGAGGCCAAGGTGAACGCGGCTCTCGACGAAGTGATGAAGGGCCGCACCACGTTCGTGATTGCCCACCGCCTCTCCACCATCCGCAATGCCACGCGAATCCTGGTGTTCGAGAACGGGCGCGTGATCGAAAGCGGAACTTTCGATGAACTCGTCGCCAAAGCCGGCCATTTCGCCGAACTCGCGAAAGCCCAGTTCATGGTGCAGGAACAATCACAAGCGAATGCACGGGCCAGCGTGACGGCCGCCGAGGCTGCTGCGACAGCCACCCAAGCCCCCTAGCAAGCCCCCATGGTACCGTCGAAATTCGGCCTACTTCATCGCTGAATACCCCGCCGAACCCCTGTTCTCGACGCACGAGCCGGTATAGGTTTGCGACGCCGCAAGCGGCGGCGCCGGATTCAGAACCGAACATCAGATCACGAGAGCCGTCCGGGAACCGGCGGGTCTCCAAGGACCGGAAATCGGATAGTGCACGCCCTTCGCCCGCTGCTTCGCAAGTCCTTGTTCAACCTGTTCGCTGCGACCCTCGCATGCGCCGCGCTGCTTGCGCCACGCGCGGCGATCGCCGAAGCGCTGCTCCTGATCGAAGCCGACAGCGGCAAGGTGTTGCAGGCGGATAACGCGACCATCCCGTGGTATCCGGCCTCCGTCACCAAGATCATGACCGCCTATGTGACGCTGAAGGCGGTGAAGGACGGCAGGCTCACGCTCGACACGCTGCTCACGGTGTCGCCGACGGCCGCTTCGCAGTCTCCCTCGAAGATGGGCTTCCGTCCGGGAACGCAGCTCACCGTCGACAACGCGCTGAAGATGATGATGGTCAAGTCGGCGAACGACATGGCCGTTGTGCTCGCCGAAGGCGTGGGCGGCTCGATCGACGGTTTCTCCGCGATGATGAACGACACCGCGCAGAGGCTCGGCATGACGCAGACGAGCTACGTCAATCCGAACGGACTGCCGGCCGATGGTCAGATCACCTCGGCGCGCGACCTCGGCATTCTCGCGCGCTCGTTCCTGCGCGACCTGCCGGAATACGAATACTTCGTGCACATCCCGGCGATCCGCTTCGGCAAGCGCGTCACTGGCAATTTCAACAAGCTGATCGGCCGCTATCCCGGCGCCGACGGTTTCAAGACCGGCTTCATCTGCGCCTCGGGCTACAATCTCGTGGCGTCTGCCACGCGTAACGGCCGCCGGCTGATCGCCGTCGTGCTCGGCGCCAGCTCCGGCACCGCGCGCGCGGTGAAGGCGGCGCAATTGCTCGAGCGCGGCTTCAGCCAGGACAATCTCACCTGGCTCCGCCCCTCGCTCGGCACCGTCGACAAGCTGGTGCCGGTCGACGCCTCGCCGCCGAACCTGCGCGACGACATGTGCGGCGGCCATCGCAAGCGGCCGGCGAGCGACGACGACGATGCCCTGATCGCGACCAATGGCGGCATGTCCGGATCGGCCTCCGCAACCGGTGGCGAAGCCCAGGTGACGTTCTTCACGGCCGGGCTGCAGCCGCCCCTGATGAAGGCCTCCGAGCTGATGGCGTCGGCTCCAGCGGCAGCCGAGCCCGTGCTGGTCTATACCGGCCCGACCCGCACCGGCACCGCCCTGATCGCGGCGGTTGCGGCTGACGCGGACCAACAAACGGTTGCGAAGCCGCGTGGCAAGAAGTCGCGCGTTGCCAAGAAGCCTGATGCCGCAGACAAGCCGAAAGACGCAGCGCCCAAGATCGCGGCCACGAAGCCGGCGGTGAAGCCTGAGCCGAAGGCCGACACTAAGCAGGCGGCCAAGCCGGCTGGCGCCAAGCATGCCGCGGCCAAGCCCGATGCGGCGGCGAAACCTGCGGCAAGCGCTGATCAGCCCGCCAAACCCTCCAAGCCCAAAGCCGCGACAAAGCCTGCCGCCGCCAAGCCGGCCAACAACAGTTAACGCCCCTCGGAATTAAACCGCAGCCTGCGCTTCGCACTTGCGGCAGTGCGGTTTGCGACGATTCCAGTAGCCACTCCCCGGCCTTTGTCTTAAGCCTCCACGACTTGCCACCCGTTCCGGCAGGCTCGATACTGCCGGCAATGGGGCAAGCCCGAGACACAACGGGCTCTGGTGTAGGAGAGGGGAGTTTCCATGGAGCGCATCTGGCTCAAGCAATATCCGCCCGGCGTGCCCGCTGATATCGATCCGGCGCAATACGCATCGCTGGTCGACCTGCTGGAGGAGAGCTTTACCAAGTTCGCCGACCGCAAGGCGTTCATCTGCATGGACAAGTCGATCAGCTATCGCGACCTCGACCAGATGTCGCTGGCGCTCGCCGCCTATCTGCAGGGACGCGGCCTCCAGCGCGGCGCCCGCGTCGCGATCATGATGCCGAACGTGCTGCAGTACCCGGTTGCGACCGCGGCCGTGCTGCGCGCCGGATATGCGGTGGTCAACGTCAACCCGCTCTACACCCCGCGCGAGCTCGAGCATCAGCTCAAGGATTCCGGCGCCGAAGCCATCATCGTGCTGGAGAATTTTGCCCACACCGTCGAGCAGGTGATCGCGAAGACCGCGGTGAAGCATGTCATCGTCGGCAGCATGGGCGACTTGCTCGGCTTCAAGGGCGTGATCGTCAATCTCGTCGTTCGCCGCGTCAAGAAGATGGTGCCGGCCTGGTCGCTGCCGGGGGCGGTCTCCTTCAACGACGCGGTGTCCGCCGGCCGCTCTCTCGCCTTCAACAAGCCGAAGCTGTCGCCCGGCGACGTCGCCTTCCTGCAATATACCGGCGGCACCACCGGCGTCTCCAAGGGCGCCACCCTGCTCCATCGCAACATCGTCGCCAACGTCTTGCAGAACGATGCCTGGCTGCAGCCGGCGCTCGCGGCACCACCGCATGTTGACCAGCTCATGGTCGTCTGCGCGCTGCCGCTCTATCACATCTTCGCGCTGACGGCCTGTTACCTGCTCGCGGTGCGGGCCGGCGGCTGCAATCTGCTGATTCCCAATCCGCGCGACATTCCCGGCTTCGTCAAGGAGCTGGCGAAGTACCAGGTCAACAGCTTCCCGGCCGTCAACACGCTCTATAACGGCCTGATGCATCATCCCGACTTCAAGAAACTGGATTTCTCCAAGCTGAAGATCTCCAACGGCGGCGGCATGGCCGTGCAGCGTCCCGTGGCCGAACAGTGGAAGGCCGTGACCGGCTGCTCGATCGCGGAGGGCTACGGCCTGTCGGAGACGTCGCCGACGCTGACTTGCAACACCGCGACCAACTCCGAGTTCAACGGCACCATCGGAATCCCCGTGCCTTCGACTTACATCTCGATCCGCGACGACGACGGCAACGAGGTGCCGCTCGGCCAGCCCGGCGAGATCTGCGCCAAGGGCCCACAGGTGATGTCGGGTTACTGGAACCGGCCGGAGGATACCGCCAAGGTGATGACGGCGGACGGCTATTTCCGCACCGGCGACATCGGCGTGATGGACGAGACCGGCTACACCAAGATCGTCGATCGCAAGAAGGACATGATCCTGGTCTCGGGCTTCAACGTCTATCCGAACGAGATCGAGGAAGTGATCGCGAGCCACCCGGGCGTGCTCGAATGCGCCGTGATCGGCGTTCCTGATAGTGGGTCCGGCGAAGCGGTGAAGGCTTTCGTGGTGAAGAAGGATCCGACTCTCACGGCCGAGGACGTGACCAGATTCTGCCGCGAGCAACTCACCGGCTACAAGGTGCCCAAGCAGATCGAATTCCGCACCGACCTGCCGAAGACCAATGTCGGCAAGATTCTGCGGCGGCAGCTCCGCGACGAGAAGAAGGCCGAGGCGGCGTAAGGCAAGTCTCGGTTCATGACTGAAGCCGGTGACATCACGCCGGACTGCATTCTCGCCTTCTGGCGCGAGGCCGGCAGCGAGCGCTGGTACAAGCGCGACGATGCGTTCGACGCGGAGGTCCGGCGCCGCTTCCTCGCGCTATGGCAGACGGCGGCCGCCGGCGAGCTGGCATCATGGGAAGACAATGATGACGGCGCGCTCGCGCTCGTCATCGTGCTCGACCAGTTTCCCCGCAACATGTTTCGTGGCACGCCGCAGGCCTTTGCCAGCGACGCGCCGGCGCGGGATGTCGCCCGCCGCGCGATCGGACGAGGCTCGGATCGCAGGATCGACCCTGGCTTGCTCGAGTTCCTCTATATGCCCTTCATGCATTCCGAGCATTTGGCCGACCAGCTTCATTGCGTCGCGCTGTTTCAGGACACCGACAATGCCGAGAACCTGAAGTTCGCCCGGGAGCATGCCGAGATCATCCGCCGATTCGGCCGATTTCCTCACCGCAACCGCCTGCTTGGTCGCGCGACCACGCAGGACGAGCAGGCTTTCCTCGACAATGGCGGTTTTGCGGGTTGATCGCATCACGGTGAGCGGCCCCGGCCCTCGCGGCTTGTTCCGCCGGCAATATTGTGCAGGCCGGCAGCACGGTCTACAAAGCGGGACCGAATTCCAGGGAGACTGATGATGGCGATCCAGATTGGCGAGAAGCTGCCCGAAGCGAAATTCCGCGTGATGACGGCGGAAGGTCCGCAGGTGAAGACCACCGACGAAATCTTCAAGGGCAAGAAGGTGGCCCTGTTCGCGGTGCCGGGCGCCTACACCGGCACCTGCCACAAGATGCATCTGCCGAGCATCTTCCTCAATGCCTACGCCATCAAGGACAAGGGCGTCGACACCATCGCCATCGTTTCCGTCAACGACGCCTTCGTCATGAACGCCTGGAAGCGCGACACCGACCAGCGCGACGAGGCGACCTTCCTCGCCGACGGCAATGCCGACTTCACCAAGGCGATCGGCATGGAGCTGGACGCTTCCGGCAACGGCCTCGGCATCCGCTCCAAGCGCTATTCGATGCTGGTCGAGGACGGCGTGGTGAAGAAGCTGAACCTCGAGGCGATGCCGGGCAAGGTCGAAGTGTCCGGCGGCGATACGCTGCTGGGGCAGCTGTAAGGTTCGCCTCGTCTCTACCAAGGATGACGTCATGCCCGGGCTTGTCCCGGGCATCCACGTTCTTGGTCACGTGCCGCAAGGCGTGGATGGCCGGGTCAGGCCCGGCCATGACGCGTGGAGGGATCGCGCCCTCGCTATTCGCTGATGCGGGCCTGCGTCCTCGCCATCGCGACGCCATCCCGCGCCAGTTGATCCGCGCGCTCGTTCTCGGGATGGCCGGCGTGGCCCTTGACCCAGTGCCAGCGCACCTCATGCGCTTTCAGCGCCGCGTCGAGGCGCTGCCATAGCTCGACATTCTTGACCGGCTTCTTGTCGGCGGTGCGCCAGCCGTTGCGCTTCCAGCCGTGAATCCACCCGGTGATGCCCTGCCGCACATACTGACTGTCGGTGTAGAGATCGACGGTGCACGGCTTCTTCAGCGCTTCCAGCGCGGAGATCGCCGCCATCAATTCCATCTGGTTGTTGGTGGTATGACGCTCGCCGCCGTTCAGCTCTTTTTCCTTGTCGCCGAACTTCAGGATCGCGCCCCAGCCGCCGGGCCCGGGATTTCCAGAGCAGGCGCCGTCGGTATAAATCGTGACCGTGGGACGCTCGCTCACGCGACCAGTCCCGAGGGCATCAGCCCGTAATCGCGCGCACTGGAAACGCTCTGGTGGAAGCGCAGCTTGCGGACATATTCGAGCGGATCCTTCGGCTTGACCAGTGCACCCTTGGGCACGTTGAGCCAGTCGACCAGGCGCGTCAGCAGGAAACGGATCGCGGCACCACGCGCCAAGAGCGGCAGCGCGGCTTCCTCGGCCTCGCTCAGCTTGCGCACCCGTCCGTAGGCATTGAGAAAGGCGCGCGCCTTGGTGACGTTGAAGGAGTGATCCGGCTCGAAGCACCAGGCGTTGAGGCAGATCGCGACGTCATAGGCCAGCATGTCGTTGCAGGCGAAGGTGAAGTCGATGATGCCCGAGAGCTTGTCGCCGAGAAAGAAGACGTTGTCGTTGAAGAGATCGGCGTGGATCACGCCCTCGGGCAGATGGGTCGGCCAGATGCCGCTCGAGAGATGATCGAGCTCCTGGCTCAGGAACACGCGCAGGCCCGGCTGTACCTCGTCGGCGCGAAGTGAAGCTGCATCGAACAGCGGTCGCCAGCCCGCGACCGAAAGCGCATTGGCGCGCTTGATCGCGAAATTGGCGCCGGCCAGATGCAGCCTGGCCAGCCCTTCGCCAACGCCGGCGCAGTGAGCCGCGTTCGGCTTGCGCGGCCAGACGCCTTCCAGAAAGGTGATGATCACGGCCGGCCGGCCCGACAATTCGCGCAGTGCCTCGCCGTCTTTCGCCTTCACCGGCAGCGGACAATTGACGCCGTGCTCGGCCAGATGCGTCATCAGCGCGAGGAAGAACGGCAGATCGTTCTTCGCCACGCGCTTCTCGTAGAGCGTGAGAATGAACGATCCCGCGGTGGTGTGCAGCAGGAAGTTGGAATTCTCGACGCCCTCGGCGATGCCCTTGTAGGAGAGCAGTTCGCCGAGATCGTATTGCTTCAGGAAATCCGCAAGCTCGTCGGCGGCAACGTCGGTGTAGACCGCCATCAAAGTCTACTCGGCGGCGGCTTCGGGGCGCACCTGGCGGGGCAGCGGGAAGAACTCGTTCTCTTCCGCGGCCGAGACCGTCTCCACATGCAGCGTGTAGCGCTCGGCGAACGCGTCCATGATCTCCTCGACGATCACTTCCGGCGCCGATGCGCCTGCGGTGATGCCGAGGCTCGAGATGTTGCTGAACCGTTCCCAGTCGAGATCGGCGGCGCGCTGCGCCAGCACCGCGATCTTGCAGCCTTCACGCTCGGCGACTTCGCGCAGGCGCTGCGAGTTCGACGAGTTCGGCGCGCCGACCACGATTAAGGCATCGACCACCGGCGCCACCTTCTTCACCGCGAGCTGGCGGTTGGTGGTGGCGTAGCAGATGTCTTCCTTGTGCGGACCGTTGATGTTCGGGAAGCGCTCCTTGAGCAGCGCCACGATCTCCGCGGTGTCGTCGATCGACAGCGTGGTCTGGGTCACGAAGGCGAGGTTGTTCGGATCCTTCGGCGAGATCGTCTTGGCGTCCTCGGCGGTCTCGATCAGGGTCACGGCGCCGACCGGAAGCTGGCCGAGCGTGCCGACCACCTCGGGATGATGGGAGTGGCCGATCAGGAAGATCTCGCGGCCGCGCTTGAAGTGGATGGCGGCTTCGCGGTGCACCTTGGTCACCAGCGGGCAGGTCGCATCCAACGAAAACAGGTTGCGGGACGAGGCGTCGGCCGGGACGGATTTCGGCACGCCATGGGCCGAGAACACCACCGGTGCCGTGGTATTTTCCGGGATTTCGGCGAGTTCCTCGACGAAGATCGCGCCCTTCTTCTTCAACCCGTCGACGACGTATTTGTTGTGTACAATCTCATGGCGAACATAGACGGGAGCGCCGTATTTATCGAGCGCCCGTTCCACGGTGTCGATCGCCCGGACCACCCCGGCGCAGAAGCCGCGAGGAGAACAAAGCACGATCTTGAGGTCTGGTTTGGCTGACATTGAGCGATCTCGGGACCGAATCACCTCGCCAAATGGGCGGGAAGCGGCCTTTGGATGAACAGGAGCTTAGGTACGGGCTTACAGCGACTTCAGAGGGAATTGGGCTCCCTTTCGGGCGCTGTCAAGGCACTATCTATAGCAGAACCATTGCGTGGCTACCCCCTCCGGGCTTATATAGCGCGAATTCCCAGTCATCGCTGATGACCACCGGCTTCGCCTCCAAAAGGGGTGGGCGAAGCACAAAGGAGATTTGCCATGAGCAACGCACCTCTGATGCCCAAGGCGACCGCCGTCTGGCTGCTCGACAACACCGCGCTGACCTTCGACCAGGTCGCCGACTTCACCAAGATGCACCCCCTCGAGGTGCGCGCGATCGCCGACGGCGACGCCGCCCAGGGCATCAAGGGCATGGACCCCCTCTCCAACGGCCAGTTGACCCGCGAGGAAATCGAGAAGGGCGAGAAGAACCCTGACTACCGGCTCCGCCTGCAGGAGAGCAAGGTGGTGCTGCCGCCCCAGCCCAAGCGCAAGGGCCCGCGTTACACCCCGGTGTCGCGCCGGCACGAGCGCCCGAGCGCCATCCTCTGGCTGCTGCGCAGCCACCCGGAGCTCAAGGACGCCCAGGTGATGCGCCTGGTCGGCACCACCAAGAGCACGATCGCGAGTGTGCGCGACCGCACCCACTGGAACACCTCCCAGCTGACCCCGATCGACCCGGTCACCCTCGGTCTCTGCTCGCAGATCGAGCTCGATTTCGAGGTCGCGCGCGCGGCCAAGGAGAAGCCGATCGACACGGCCTATGGCGGCGCCACCCTGCTGCCGGCTTCCGAGACCACCAAGAAGGATGAATACGAGCCGGCCGAGCGCTCGAGCGACGACCTCAACGTCGACGCCGTGTTCGCCAAGCTCAAGACCCTCGGCGGCAAGAAGCACGAGAAGGAAGAGGAATAAGGCTCCTCTCTCCATTCGTCATCGAAAGCAAAACGCGGCAGGACGAACCTGCCGCGTTTTTGTTTTGTAGTCGGTGTCGCGGAGACGACACCAAGCGCGATCAGAACTTGTACGTCACACCGGCGCCGACCAGCCAGGGATCGATATGCGCATTGCCGGTGACCGGCAGGCCGCTGACGATCGCGCTGTAATCCGGACGCAACCAGAGCTTCTTGACGTCGACGTTGAGGCCCCAGTGCCGGTCGATCATGTAATCGAAGCCGAACTGCACGGCGCCGCCCCAGGCGTTGCTGACGTGCAGATTGGTTGTGGTCGCAACAATCGCCGGCGGTCCGACGATGGCGGCCGGCGCATTGGCGGCGGAGTTGTTGAAGAACACCGTGTAGTTCACGCCCGCGCCGATATACGGCTTGAACGCACCGAAATTGTCGAAGTGATATTGCAGGGTCAGCGTCGGCGGCAGCAGCGTGGTCTTGCCGATCGGCAGGTTCGCCAGCGAGCCGGTGCCGCTGATCGAATGCCTGGTCACGCCGAGGATCAATTCGGCCGCGATGTTCTTGGTGAAGAAATAGCTGATGTCGAGCTCGGGCACGACCTGGTCGCTGATCGACAGGCCTGAATTCGGCGACGACAGCGAGGGCACGCCGGCGACATTGACGGCTCGAGCCGCCTGCATCCGGCAACACGCCGAGCACACGCAGACGCACCATCCAGGGATTGAAGCTCTCGACCGGCGGCGGCGCCTTCTTGTAAACCGGCAGATCGGCGGCCTGCGCCGCGGCAAAGTCCCAGCGAGCATCGCGCCAACCGTCGCAAGCCGCGCCAGGTTTCTCATCGTTACGTTCATTGCATTCCCCTTCAGCCATCTCTCGCGCGTCGTCGCGCAACATCAGCGTCAGAGCAGAAAGGGGGCGATGAAGGATTTGATGCCGATCAAATCAGGACTGACGCGACACGATTTGGCTGCGGCGTTGCAGATGTGTCACGAGATGTACGAATGAATGCGCAGAATGATACCGCAGCCGGTGTCAGGGACGCTCGGGATGGTTCAACATGTACTCGCCGAGGTCGCGCTGGCGGCGGTCGGCGCGGGCAGTGGCGGCATTGCGCTGGACGTCGCGGTCCTTGCGGCAGGCCGCATATTCAGGCGAGCCCTGCGCATAGCCACGGCTCTGGCATACCGCATCGTCATCGTCACCGCCCACCGCCACCGGCGTCTGGTAGCGCGGGGTGCAGGCGGAGAGAGCGAGGCCCGCAAAAACAATCGCAAGAAACCGCTTCGAATTCATCAGCCAGACCTTCATCCTTATGGTGAGGAACCCGCGCGGCGGGCGTCTCGAACCATGCAGGCCCGGCCGCGACAGCGGGGCCTTTCATCCTTCGAGACGCGCGCAAAAGCGCGCTCCTCAGGATGAGGGTTGAGCGGAAAAATGCGGCCACTTCAAGCCCCATGACGCTCACTCACACCCGCCCCTTCAGCGCGTCGCCGATCTCGTCCAGCGCCTTGGGGTCCTCGATCGTGGCCGGCATGGTCCAGGTGTCGCCGTCGGCGATCTTCTTGATGGTGCCGCGCAGGATCTTGCCGGAGCGCGTCTTGGGCAGGCGGCCGACGGTGATGGCGAGCTTGAAGGCAGCGACCGGGCCGAGCTTGTCGCGCACCAGCGCGACGATCTCCTTCTCGATCTCGGCGGGCGCACGCTTCACGCCGGCCTTGAGCACCAGGAAACCGCAGGGCACCTCGCCCTTGATGGCATCCTTGACGCCGAGCACGGCGCATTCCGCGACATCAGGATGCGAGGCCAAAATCTCCTCCATGCCGCCGGTGGAGAGACGATGGCCGGCGACATTGATGATGTCGTCGGTGCGGCCCATGACGAAGACATAGCCGTCCTCGTCCTTGTAGCCGGCGTCCGACGTCTTGTAGTAGCCGGGGAATTCGCTGAGATAGGCGTCCTTGAAGCGATCGTCCTGATTCCACAGCGTGGGCAGGCAGCCCGGCGGCATCGGCAGCTTGATGACGATCGAGCCCATGGTGTTGGGGCCGACGGGCTTTGCCGCTTCATCCACCACATCGACCTGGTAACCCGGCATCGGCACCGTCGGCGAGCCGTGCTTGACCGGAAGCAGGCCCAGGCCGACCGGATTGCCGGCGATGCACCAGCCCGTCTCGGTCTGCCACCAATGGTCGATCACCGGCACCTTCAACTGCTGCTCCGCCCATTCCACCGTCGGCGGATCGGCGCGTTCGCCGGCGAGGAACAGCGTGCGGAATTTCGACAGGTCATACTGCCGGATGAATTGTCCTTCCGGATCCTCTTTCCGGATCGCGCGGAACGCGGTCGGCGCGGTGAACAAGGCCACCGCCTTGTGCTCGCTGATCACGCGCCAGAACGCGCCTGCATCGGGCGTGCCGACCGGTTTGCCCTCGTACATGATCGAGGTCGCACCGTGCAGCAGCGGGCCGTAGATGATGTAGCTGTGCCCGACCACCCAACCGATGTCGGAGCCGCACCACCAGACTTCGCCGGGCTTGATGCCATAGAGGTTGAACATCGACCACTTCAACGCGACCAGATGGCCGCCATTGTCGCGCACGACGCCCTTGGGAATGCCCGTGGTGCCCGACGTGTAGAGGATGTAGAGCGGGTCGGTGGCAGCGACCGGCACGCAAGGGGCCTTCTTGCCGTCGTTCATCGCCTTGCGGCGCAGGCCCGCCCAATCATAGTCGCGGCCGGGCGAGAGGTCGCAGATGAGCTCCGGACGCTGCAGCACGATGCAGGCCTTCGGCTTCACGCTCGCGAGCTTGATCGCCTCGTCGAGCAGCGGCTTGTATTGCACGATGCGACCGGGCTCGATGCCGCAGCTCGCGGACAGGATCAGTTTCGGCTGGGCATCGTCGATGCGGGTGGCGAGCTCCTTGGCGGCAAAGCCGCCGAACACCACGGAATGCACCGCGCCGATGCGCGCGCAGGCGAGCATCGCCACCACGGCTTCCGGCACCATCGGCATGTAAAGGACGACGCGGTCACCCTTGGCGACGCCGAAATCCTGCATGATGGCGCCAAGCGCCTGCACCTCGGCCAGCAGCTCGGCATAGGTGAATTTGGTGACCGAATTGGTCAGCGGCGAATCGTGGATCAGCGCGACCTGGTCGGCGCGGCCGCGTTCGACGTGGCGGTCGAGCGCGTTATAGCAGGTGTTGACCACGCCACCCGTGAACCAGCGACCATAGACGCCCTGCGTGGCATCGAAGACCTTTTTCGGCGGCTCGATCCAGTCGATCTCCCTGGCCGCCTCGGCCCAAAACCCTTCCGGATCGGCGAGCGAACGCGCATGGACCTCGTGATAGGCACTCTTACCGTCGACGTTTCCCCGGACGTTCATGCCAGCGCTCCCGTTTTCCTTATTTGGCTGCCTTGACCTGACGGCAGGACAGGCGCCCCGCCATGACCCGGATCAAGTGCCAGCCTTGTTTGGGAGCTATTTTCCCGGGAACGGGCCGCGGTTCAAGCTGAAAAGGAGGGGCATGTCCCCCTCCCAGTCCTTTCGGGGGAGAGGCGAAGACGAGCGACTAGCTCTCCAGCGCGTTCAACCGCTGCAACCGGTCCTGCATGACTTTCCTCAGATCATAGCCCGGCCGGCCGAAGCTGGCGTTCCGTGTCGTGAGGAAATCGCGCTGGGTCTTGCGCAGGTCGCCAGCCGAGCGCTTGCCCATGGTCTTCAACACGCGCTCATAGGTCTCGGCGATCTGGCGGTCGAGCACACCTAACTGCGGATCGGCGCAAATCACTTTTTCGACCTCTCGCCTGGCGGTGGCGCAATCGAACGACGGGCCGCTGCCGGAAACGGCATTCAGCGGACGCAGCGGCTCGGCGCCGAATTTCGCGATCTCCGCGATCATGGCGCGACGACCATTGGCCGCATTGTCGTTGCCGGGATCGAGCCGCAGCGCCGTCTCGTAATCGGCCAGCGCCTTCCTGCGCTCGCCCATCTTCTTGTAGAGCACGGCGCGGTTGTTGTAGGTCTGCGCGAAATTCGGATCGAGCTTCAGCGCAGCCTCGTAGTCGCTGAGCGCCGCGCCGAGTTCGCCCTTGAGATGGTAGGAATCGCCACGGTTGGTGAAGAAGTTCGGCCGCGGCGCCAGCCGCAGCGCCTGGTCGTAATCCGCGATCGCCTTGTCGTACTCGCCCATCGCGGCCAGCGACAGGCCGCGATTGTCGTAATATTCGGGGATCTTCGGATCGAGCCTGATCGCCTCGCCGTCATCGGCGACCGCCTTGTCGAGCTGGCCGAGTTTCTTGTAGGCGGCACCGCGATTGGTGTAGCTGCGCGGCCGGTTTGGATCGAGCCGCAGCGCCTCGCTGAGATCGCGGATCGCCTTCTCGTTGTCGCCGCCGAGATAGTAGGTCACACCGCGGTCGGACCATGCCTGCGCATCATCCGGCTTCAGCTTGATCGCCTGGTCGTAATCGGCGAGCGCGCGATCGAGCCGGCGCTGATTGGTGTAGACGACCCCGCGCAGCTCGTAGGACTCGGCATCCTGCGGGTCGAGCTCGATCGCCTTGCTGAGATCCGCCGCAGCGCGGTTGAGATCGCCACCGGCCTCGCGCAGCAGATCACCGCGCAGACGCCAGGCCTTTGCATTCCTGCCGTCGAGTGCGATGGCGCGGTCGATGTCCCGCAGCGCCTGCGTCAGACCGCCCGAGGTCCGCGCATTGGCGTCGGCGCGCACCAGCAGCGCGGCAGCGCGATCGGAGGACGGATTTGAGGCCTGATCGATGATGGCGCCGCACGCCGGGATCAGCTCGCCGGGAGCAGCCTTGCTGCCCATCACGCAATCGACGCCGGCCGAGGCCGGGGCGACGAGGACGAGGCTGATCGCCGCGCCGAGCAGGACGGCACGAAACGGGATTTTGGCAAACGGGAAGGTTTGCGCGGAAGAACGCGTACCGCACATGGCGTAAGGCTCCGTGACGTCGGGCTTTCACCATTGTCGCGGCGGGCAAGGATCGGGTTCAATTCGGGCCTGTTACGGACGAGAGGCGAGCATCGTCGCTAGTAGCCGTCCGCCCCGTTCAGCCGCTTCAATCGGTCCTGCATCGCCTTCTTCAGATCATACCCGGGCCGTCCATATCCGGCATTGCGGCGCGCGATGAAATCGTCCTGCTCGCGCTGGAGCGCCCGCGCCTCCCCGCGCCTTGCGCTTCCCGGATCACGCGCGCATTCGATGCAAATATCTCGCGGTCGAGATTGGCGAGCTCACGATTGGCGCAGATCACCTTCTCCACGGCCCGGGTCGCACTCCGGCAATTGAAGCTCGGCTTGCCGGCTACCGCCATCTGCGCCCCAATCCGCTCCAGCTCGCGCGCCATCGCCTTGTGATTGGCCTTGGCCTTCTCGTGATTCGGGTCGATCTTCAGCGCCGCGCCGAAATCCTGCACGGCTTTCGGCTTGTCACCCTTCTTCAGCCAGAGCTCGCCGCGGGCGTTGAAGATGTCGGCAAGCGCAGGGTCGAGCTGCAAGGCACGGCTGTCGTCGGCGATCGCGCGGTCGATCAGGTCGTGCCGGGCCAGCAGCGCCCCGCGCGCGATCAGGGCCTTGATCAGGTCGGCCTTCGCCGTCTTCTCGTTGTCGATCACTGCTGCGCAGGCGGAACTTGCCCTGTCCAGGTCATCGGCCGAGGTCGCGGCAAGGCACGGAGCGACGTCGACCTGCACGACGGCCGCCGGCTCGCCGCCGGTCGCGGCATAAACGGTGTCATGGGTCGCGCTGAGCGAAAGCACGCAGACCACCATGGCACCGGACAAGTGAATGAAATTCTGAAAACGCATGCTTATTGCAGTCGGAGCTCTTGCCTTAAGGCTTGCCTTGGGGGCGCACTATCCATCATACGGCCGGACTGGTGCCAGCTTGTTGCACAGCTCAATTCGGTTTCGGGGACACTCGTGTCGACATTCGAATGGATCATCGCGCTTCTGCTCGGCGCCGTTGCATTATCGGCGCTGGCGCGGCGGATCAAGGTCCCGTACCCGACCTTTCTCGCCATCGGCGGTGCGCTGGTGGCCTTCGTGCCGAACAGCCCGTCCTGGACCCTCGAACCGGACCTGGCATTGGCGCTTTTTGTCGCACCGGTGCTGCTGGATGCCGCTTTCGACACATCGCTGCGGGACTTGCGCAACAACTGGGTTCCAGTCTCGACCCTGGTGGTGGCCGCGGTCGGCCTGACCACCGTCGGCGTCGCCTACGTCGCGCACCGGATGATGCCGGACATGCCCTGGGCCGCCGCGATCGCGCTCGGCGCCATCGTGGCACCGCCGGATGCCGCAGCCGCGGTTGCGATCCTGAGCCAGGTCAAGCTGCCCCACCGCATGGTGAAGGTGCTGGAGGGCGAGAGCCTGCTCAACGACGCCAGCGCGCTGCTGATCTATCGCATCGCCGTCGGCGCGGTCGTCATTGAGCATCTAAAATGGAGCGAAGTCGCGCCGACGATTGCGCTCGCGCTGGTCGGCAGCGTCCTCGCCGGTCTCCTGGCCGGACGGATCGTTCCGCTGTTGCTGGAGCGCGTGAAGGAAGCGCCGAGCGCGATCATCGTGCAGTTCGCCACCACCTTCATGGTCTGGATCGCTGCCGAGCATCTCGGTCTCTCCGGCATTCTCACCATCGTTGTCTACGCCATCACCATGGCGCGCACGGCGGGCGCACGGATGCCGGCACGGCTGCGGGTGACCTCCTATGCAGTGTGGGAGACGATGGTGTTCGTGCTCAACGTACTCGCCTTCATGCTGATCGGCATGCAGATGCGCCCGATCTGGACACGGCTGGATGCCGACGTGCGCTGGGAGTATTGCGTGGTAGCGGGCTGGATCCTGCTCACGGTGGTTCTGGTCCGGCTGCTGTGGATCACCTTCTATCGCACCATATTGCGCGTGCTGATCGCACGCGGGATCTATCATCCCACGGATCCCAAGGCGGTGGCCTCGCCGAAGGGCGGCCTCATCATCTCCTGGTGCGGCATGCGTGGGCTTGTCACCCTCGCCACTGCCTTTGCCCTGCCCGAGAACTTTCCCTATCGCGACTTCATCGTCTTCATCGCCTTCGCAGTGGTGCTGGGGTCGCTGGTGATCCAGGGCCTGACGCTGCGGCCGTTGATTCTGGCGTTCGGCCTCAAGGACGACGATCCCGTCGGCATCGAGGTCGCGCGAGCCCGCGCCGTCGTTTATCGCGCCGCTCTCGATGCCATCGAGGACGACGCGTCGGAGGAAGCGGAAATCCTTCGCCTTGAATATCGCGCCATTCTGATGCGGGCGGACGACGACCCGAATGGCGGCATTGTGGACGGCCGGTTGCCCGCCGACGCCCTGCGCCTCCGCGCCATCGAGGCCGCCCGAAAATCGATCTTCGACCTGCGCGCAACCGAGGTGATCGGCGACGATGCGTTTCATCGGCTCGAGGAAGAACTCGATCGTGCGGAATTGAGCGCGGGGGATGATGTTTGAGAGCAGCAAACTCCGCTGTCGTCTGGACAGGCGCGCCTGAAGCGCGCGCCGATCCGGCACCCGTAGTCACAGGGAGAAGTTTGGCGGAGACCCGGAGTCGCCGATCTCGTGCCGCAACCACGTCCTGTGGCTATCGATCCCGGATCTGCGCTTACGCTTGTCCGGGATGACGGCGGAAGGTGAACGCGGGGTTTGAACCAAATGCCGTCTCCCCAGACTCATCCCTCATGACGACATTGACCGACGACCGTCGTGTACGCGCGCGTGATGCGTCGCCTGCACGATATTTTTATCTCCATATGGCCCTGGCCTGTGCGGCCACCGCATTTCTCGGCTTCGCGCCGACCTATTGGATGCCGCTCGCCAGCCGGACGTTGTCCACGAGCCCCGTGATCCATTTTCACGGATTTTTGTTCTTCACCTGGTCTCTTTATTTCGTGATCCAGTCCTGGCTCGCGGCCTCGGGCCGCGTGGTCAATCACCGCGCGCTCGGCATCGCCGGCGTCTCGCTCGCCACCGCGATGACGATCTTCGGCTTCCTCGCCTCTGTGACGTCGATGAAGCACGCGGCCTCGCTCGGGCAGACCGACGCAGGCATCGCCTTCTCGATCGTGCCGATGAGCGGCATCGCGTTCTTCGCGTCGGTGTTCGTGCTCGCGATCGTCAACACGCGCAGGCCCGAGATTCACAAGCGCCTGATGCTGCTCGCCGCCGTCTCGATCCTCGATGCCGCGATCGCGCGCTGGTTTCTCACCTTCCTCGCGCCTCCCGGACCACCCGGCCCGCCGCCGGTGCCGGTGACCATCGCGCCGGCCGTGGTCGCCTCGCTTCTGCTCGTCGTCGCCATGGTGCGCGACTGGCGCACCGAAGGCCGCGTGCACCCGGTCTACGTCACCGGCACGCTCGCGATGCTGGCGATGAAGGTGTTGAACTGGCCGGTCAGCGAGACCGCGGCCTGGCATTCGTTCGCCGGCGGGATTCTGGCGCTGGCGCATTAACATGTAACTCCGTCAGCCTGAGGTGGCCGCTTCTTTAGCGGCCCTCGAAGGGCGACGGCCCGGCTGCTACATCTCGGCCGCTCATCCTTCGAGGCTCCCAGCGCAGTGCGATGCACTGCGCTACTCGCACCTCAGGATGACGGGGTTAGCTGACGTTCGCTACGCCCCCGCCTTGCATGTAATCCCGCCGTCCACCACCAGCTCGATCCCCGTCACATATTTCGATTCGTCCGATGCCAGGAACAGCGCCGCGTTGGCGACGTCCCAGGCCTCGCCCATGTGGCCCATCGGCACCTGCGCATCGCGCGCGCGCCACATCGCTTCGACGTCGCCCTTGGCGTAGCTGTTGGCAAGACCCGCCGAGTGCTCCACCATCGGCGTCTTCATCAGGCCCGGCAGGATTGCATTCACCCGCACATGGCTCTTCGCGAACTCGACCGCAGTGGAGCGCGTCAGCTGGTTCATCGCTGCTTTACTGGCATTGTAGCTGACATAGGAAATCCCGACATGGCGGATCGAGGCGATCGAGGAGATGTTGATGATCGAACCGCCGCCCTGCTTCACCATCACGGGAATGACGTGCTTCATGGCGAGATAGGCGCTCTTGAGGTTGACGGTGAAGACGCGGTCCCAGCTCTCCTCGGCGAGGTCGACCACGCTGCCCATCTCGGCGATGCCGACATTGTTGTCGAGCACGTCGATGCGGCCGAAGGTCTTGAGGCAAGCCGCGACCATCGCCTCGATCTCGCTTGCGCGCGAGACGTCGGCCGTGAACGCCGTCGCCTTGCCGCCTTCGCCGGTGATGATTTTCGCGGTCTCTTCGGCCGCCGCGCCGTTGCGATCGACGCAGAACACCTGAGCGCCCTCGCGCGCAAAGGTCACCGCGGTCGCCTTCCCGTTGCCCCAGCCCGGGCCAATCGAGCCGGCGCCCACCACCATCGCCACCTTGCCCTTGAGCCGATCCATCGCGTGTCTCCCGTGTTGTTGTTTTGTTGTAGCCTCGACTCCATCCAGGCTACGGATCCTTACAGACCTTCATCGTCGTGACGTTAGCACCGATGGGATGCCCGACAATCTCCGACAGCGTCCGGCACTTGCCCTCGTGGCACAACCGCCATTCTCCCGCCGCGCCGGAATTGCCCAGCACCACCTCGGGCATCGGGGCGCGCTGCAGCTGCCATTGAAACCAGCCGTCGACGAGGCGCGCCTCGGGCGGCGGCTCCATGCCGGGGCCGGTGCCCTTGACGCGGGCCTGCACCAGTTCGAGGCCGGCGGGCGTGACGCGCCAGTCTTCCTGCCAGTCGACCTTCGCGATCGAATGCGTCCACACCAGCGTGAAGGCGGACAGCGCGAGCGCCTTGACGCCTGACGCTGTTGCGAAGCAGAGGCTCACGCGGCTTCGACGGTGGCCGGTGGACGCTGCCGCCACTGCCACAGCACCAGCACGGCGGCGAGCACGAAGCCCGCGGTATCGCTGAAAGCGAATTCGCCGAGCAGGCACATCGCGGCGCCGAGCGCCACCAGACGTTCGAGCAGCGTCAGCCGCGTGAACAGGAAGCCGATCGCGACCATGCCGAACAGCGCGATCGCCACCAGCGCCTTGAAACTCGCCAGCGCCACCGCGCCGTAGAAGCCGAGCTTGGCCGCCATGGGATCTCCGGCCTGCAGCATCAGCGCCGGCGAATAGACGAAGATGAAGGGGATGACGTAGCCCGCGAGCGCGATGCGCATCGCCTCCCAGCCGATCTTGTCCGGGTTCTCCTTGGCGATCGGCGCCGCCGCGAGCGCCGCGAGCGCGACCGGCGGCGAGAGGTCGGCCATGATGCCGTAATAGAATGCGAACATGTGGCTCGCGATCAGCGGCACGCCGAGTTTCGCCAGCGCAGGTGCCGCGAGCGCGGCAGTGATGATGTAGGTCGGGATGGTCGGAATGCCGGTGCCGAGCAGGATCGACAGCAGCATGGTCATGATCAGCGCCAGGAACAGGCTCTTCTCGCCGAGGCCGATCACCCAGCCGCCGAAGATGGTGCCGACGCCGGTCTGCGACATCATGCCGATGATGACGCCGACGATGGCGCAGGCCATGCCGACGGTGATCGCGGATTTGGCGCTCTCCGCCAGCGAGTCACGGCAGGAGCGCAGCGCGGACATCCCGCCGCGGACGAAGGCGGCGATGAGGATCAGCCCGACGACGACGCAACCGACCGGCACGATCTGGAGGCCGTCGCGCGACAGTGCGGCGACGACGAGCGCAAGCCCGATCCAGAAGACGTAACGAATGGCGGTCGTGGAAACGCCCATCATAATGCTGGTGCCGAGGATCAGCGCCACCGTCAGCGCGAGGCCCATGCTGCCGGCATAGAGTGGCGTAAATCCCTCGAACAGCATGTAGACGAGCGCCGCGAGCGGCAGCACGAGATACCAGCCCTTCACCAGCGCGTTCCAGGCGTTCGGAACCTCCGAGCGCTTCATGCCGACGAGGCCGTGCTTGCCGGCTTCCAGATGCACCATCCAGAAGGCGGAGGCGAAGTAGAGCATCGCGGGGATCGCCGCCGCCTTGACGACCTCCGAATACTGGACGCCGAGCGTCTCCGCCATGATGAAGGCGACCGCGCCCATCACCGGCGGCATGATCTGGCCGCCCATCGACGCCGTGGCCTCGACCCCGGCGGCAAACGCGCGGCGGTAGCCGAACCTGATCATCAGGGGAATCGTGAACTGGCCGACGGTGACAACGTTGGCGACGCCGGAGCCCGAGATCGTGCCCATCATGCCCGATGCGAACACCGCGACTTTCGCCGGACCGCCGCGGGTCCTGCCGAACAGGCCGAGCGAGACGTCGGTGAACAGCTGGATCATGCCGGCGCGCTCCAGGAACGAGCCGAACAGGATGAACAGGAAGATGTAGGTCGCCGAGACGTAGATCGGCACGCCGTAGAAGCCTTCGGTGCCGAACGACAGATGCGTGACGATCTGGTCGAAATCATAGCCGCGATGGTTGAGCGGCGACGGCAGATACTGCCCGAAGAACCAGTAGAGCAGACACGCGCCGCACATCAGCGGCAGCGCCGCGCCCATCAGCCGCCTTGTGCCCTCGAAGATCAGCACCGCCAGCAGCGTGCCGACGACGAGATCGAGCTTCGTCGGATCGCCGTCGCGCGCGATCAAATCGGCATAGAAGATCCACTGATAGAGTCCGCAGAAGAAGCCGGCGCCACCGATCACCCAGCCAAGCGCGCGGCCGGCGGCGCTCTTCGCAGTGAAATTGGCGATCAGGCCGAAGGTGAGCAGGACCAGGAAGCCGACATGGACGCCGCGCACCACCTGGCTCGGCAGATAGTTGAAGGCGGCGACATAGAGCTGGAAGGTCGCAAAGGCGATGCCGATCCAGTAGGCGAGACGGCCCCACCAGCCCGGACCGAAGCCTTCAGGAAAACCGTGCTCGAAATTGTCGAACTCGACCTTGATGGGCTCTGCGGAGCCCTCTGCCTGCAACATCGATATGTCCCCGCGCCCAACGTCTGTAGCGCTTATAACATTGAGCCCAAGGCTCGCCACATCGTCATGGCCGGGCTTGTCCCGGCCATCCACGACCTGCGATGCCTCCAGGAACGTGGATGCCCGGGACATCCACGCGAAGACGCGCTTCGCACGAATGCCCGGGCATGACGTCCGTGGATGAGGCTGATTACTTGATCAACCCTTTTTCCTTGTAGAAGCGGATCGCGCCAGGATGCAGCGGAACCGGGCTGCCGGTGGCGGCGGTCTCGAGCTTGATCTCCTTGCCCGCCGCATGCGCGTTGGCGAGTTCCGGCAGCGACTCGTAGATCAGCTTGGTCATCTGGTAGGCGAGATCGTCCGACACCGTGGAGTTGGTCACGAGGTAGTTGACCACGGCCGCGGTCGGCACGTCCTTGTCCTGACCGGAATAGGTGTTCGCGGGAATGATCGTCGAGATGAAGGGCGGACCGATCTTGTCGACGGTCTCCTTCGGCACCGCCACCACCGTGATCGGGCTCGAGCTCGACAGATCCTTCAGCGAGGCCACGCCAAGGCCGGCCGACTGAAGCGTCGCACTCAGCTGGCGGTTCTTCATGAGGTCGACGGATTCGGCAAACGGCAGATATTCGACCTTGCCGAGGTCCTTGTAGGTCATGCCGGCGGCGCTGAGGATCGCGCGGGAGTTGAGCTCGGTGCCGGACTTCGGCGCGCCGACCGACAGGCTCTTGCCCTTGAGATCCGCGAGCGTCTTGATGCCGGATTCGGCGGTCGCGACGATCTGGATGTAGTTCGGATAGATCGCGCCGATGGTCCTGAGCTTGTCGAGCTTGGTCTTGAAGCCCGCCTCCTCGTCGCCCTCCCAGGCGGCTTTGAGTGAGTCGCCCAGCGTGAACGCCAGCTCGCCGCGGCCCTGCTGAAGCAGGATCAGATTTTCGACCGACGCCTTGGTGGCCTGCACCTGCGTCTTCACGTTCGGAATCTTGTCGCCGTAGATCTTCCCGATCGCGACCCCGAGCGGGTAGTAGACGCCGGAGGTGCCCCCGGTCAGCACGTTGATGAAGGATTGCGCATGTGCGCAAGGTGCCGACGCCGCCAGAGCAAGAGCCGCGGTGGCGGCAAGAATCGTCCGTTTCATGGTTGTTGTACTCCCCAAACCGGCCGGGAAGTTGGCCGGATGAGAGGGGCGGGTCAACCCATCCGAAAGACAAAACAGGACTGCGGTAAACGGCCGATCCGGCTCGATTTTTCGGGAACCCGGCGGCTGCGACGACGTGGCGCGGCCAAACCTCTGGAAGCGGCCGGACACTTCAGGTCCGGGCGCGCAATACCTCACCGGCAGAGCCTCACCGGCAGAGTCTCACTGGCAAAGTCTCACTGGAACGTCATGTCCAGGCACTTGGAGATGTCGGAGCCGAGGCCGGAGGAGATGGTGATGCAGCCGCGGATCTTCTGCGCGGTCATGTCGGCGGCCCAGATCGAGTAACCGCCGGGTCCGAAGAACGAGTTGGTGTTCGGCGGCTCGGTCTCGGTCGCGTCGAAATCATACTTGCCGTCGGCCTCGAAGATGCGCGGCTTCTTGGTGCAGCCGCCGTCGGTCTGGACGTTGATGACTTCCTTGTTGTCGCGGGTCAGCGCCAACGAGACCTGGCAGCGGAAATATTCCGAGGTCTTGGTATTGAACAGATACGTGTAGGACTTGCAGGTCGCGGTGTTCAGCTTGCCCGGGGCCAGGCCGCGGCTGCACGAAATCCGTTGGTTGTGGCTGAGCTGGTAGTCATCGGCCCAGGCGGTCGGCGCCAGCGCCGCCAGCAGCAGCCCGGCAGTCCCGCAAACTTTAACGACATGGCTCATTCGAATCATCCCCACCAATATTTTTGTCGAATTGCGTTCTAGACGGAAAGCGGAACATAGTCGCGCGGGGGCGAAGGGAAAATCACAAACTGCTGGCCAGGACGTGATGCGCTGCGGCGCTTTTGCGAATTGACCCGGAGTTGCCGTTCGTGATTTGTTCAAGCCGGACACCCCAATGACGGGGAGGATGGATGATGGCATTTTCAAAAAAGACATTTGCACTGGTTTCGGTTGCACTCGCAGCCACGCTCGGCGCGTTCGCCGCGCCAGCATGCGCGCAGGCACCGGCAACGCCGTGGGAGCTCAAGCCCGACACCGGCTATGCCTATGACAAGGACGGCAAGACCTTCTCCTACAAGATGGGCACCAGCAATGCCGGTGAACTCTTGAAGGGCGCGAAGAAGGTGCCGAAGGGCACGTTGTTCTTCATCGGCCAGAACGGCCAGCTCTACATGCGCAGCGGCCCGTATCTCGAGGGCAACGGCAAGTTCAGGTTCGGGTCGGATCAGTAGGCGCTCGCCGCACCCGAGATACTCCCCCTCGCCCCGTTGTTACGGGGAGAGGTGAGAGAGACCGCTCTAGAACGCCCCCGCCAATTCCCTTGCACCGGGTTTGCTGCTGTTGCTGTCCATCCGCGTATCCGTGATCGCCAGCAGCTTCGCCACCGTGTTGTGGCGGATCGCGACCGGGTTGCGCTCGTAGCCGCCGCGCTGGAAGAAGTTCGAGGTCGGCACCTGCTCGCGCATGACCTGCGGCATCGTCACCATGTCGAGGCCGGTGCCGTCGCCGGTGAGGTTCATCATCTCGAGCTCGGCCGCGGTGAGCGGGCGGGTATAGCCCTTGGCGCGCGCGAACAGCACCGATGTCAGCAGCTTGTGGGTCTGCAGCATCGGGCCGATGTCGATGTCGAGCACCATCGCATGCATGGCCCAGCCCTGCGCGGTGTTGCCGATCTTCTCGTGCTCCGACCAGGTGTCCGGCACCGACTTTGCGTGCGCCACCATCTTCTTGAGAACGGCGAGCTTGTGCTCGATCGCCTGGCGGGCCGGGCCTGAGGTCCGCGCCATCTTGTCGGAGAGCGCGCGAATGAATTCATGGCCTTGCTCGGCGAGCAGCTCGACGCTGTTGGTGGTCAACAGCTGATTGTAGCCCATCGCAGTCGAGATCGCGCGCTTGCCGCCATGCTCGATGCCTGCCTGCACGTCGTAATTGCCGGTGCCGCCAGTCTCGAACGAATAGACCCGCACCGCCTGCTCGCGCGTCAGCCCAGAGGCGAGCGCATAACGCGCATAGGCGCGCTTGAACTCCAGCTCGGACGCGGGCCGCTGCGGGGTGAACTGGTAGAGTTCGCGCGCCGCTTGCAGCAGATCGGCGACCACGGGAATCGGCTTTCGGGTCGGACGTTCAGGCGTTTCCTCCGGCTCCGGATTCACCGGTCGCTTCGGCCCGTTGTAGAGCGGCGGATGCTCCAGCACGTAATCATCCAGCGTCACCTGCTGTCCACTGCGCCGCTTGGCATTGCGGCCTTTGCGCTTCTCCGAGATCTGGCTCCAATAGGCGCCAGCCTCCTGGTCGAAAGCGGCACGCGCGGCCTGATATTCCCCGAGCTTGCGGCGATATTCGAGTACCGCCGGCGAGGCGCCTCCGCCTTGCGCAAAGAACTGCGACAGCAGCTGGGCCTTGGCATCGCGGACGGCCGGCGGCAGCGCGTCGGCCTCGCTGCTGCGCGCGGCGGGCGCGAGCAGGAGGAACGCGAGTGGAACCAGCGCCAGGGAAACTGTCAGGCCATTTCGAATCGATCGATGCATGCTGCCCTCTTAGCAGGCATCCGGTAACCGTCACGTTAACGCGCCGTTTACCTCTTTTTCGCGCCTTGCGTCACTTCCAGGCGAACACCGGCTGTTCCAGCTCGGTGACGCGGGTGGTCCGGCCCGCGAGGACCTCGCGGAACTGGTAGATCAGCGCCGCCGTCGGCGCGTGAATCAGGCTCATCTGGTGGTGGAAGCGGATCACGCGGCGCGCGCTTTCGGGGATGTCGGTGAAATCGAAAGCGTCATCGTGCTCGATCGTATCGAGCGCGATACGATGGACCGACGCGACCTCATCCGGGTTGGGCTTGATCGCGGCACTGTCCGCGGCCCAGACCACCACCGGCGTGATCAGATAGCCGGAGCGGGTCGGATAATCGTCGAGCAGGCCGAGCACCGCATCGGCAGAAAGCTTGAGCGCCAACTCTTCCTCCAACTCGCGCAGTGCCGCCTCGACCGGCGTTTCGCCGGAATCGCAACGCCCACCCGGCAGCGCCCACTGGCCGCGATGGGCACGCAGATGTGAAGCACGCTTGGTGAGCAGGAAAGCCGTGTCGTCACCGTCATTGGATTCAGTCAGCGCCAGCACCACCGCGGCACGCTTCAGTGCCGACGGCGCGGCCGCGTCGGGCAGCCGCGCGAAGGCCGCACAGGCCTCTGCGATATTCCGTCTGGTGGCATCGCCGAAAGCTCTCATGATGCTTGACTACACCATGACTGCATCTGATGAAACGAGGAGAGAGATGCGCCTGCAGGAATGGACGGTGAGATGACGAACAAGGCCGCCGCAAGGCTGAAATCAGACGGCTGGACGATACTGGAGACCACCGGCTTCCTGCATCTGATCGGCCCCTTGTGGGAGCGAAAGTTCGACGGCAACCACGAATTCGCACTCGCGACCGAAGACAAGCACCACAATCGCCGCGGCATGGTCCAGGGCGGCGTCATGATGACCTTCGCCGACCGCACCTGCGGCATGGCCGCCCGCTACGTCTCGGGCAGGGAGTATCTGGCGACGGTGCAGCTCGACACCCATTTCGTCGAGGCCGGCAAGATCGGCGACATCCTGATCTCCCGCCCCCGCGTGGTGCGAACGACGCGCAGCCTGATCTTCGTGAGCACGGAGGTCAGCGTGGACGATCGCTGCGTGGTGATGGCCAATGGCGTGTTCAAGATCTTGAAGGGGCCGGAGTAGGCGCGGTCAGGCTGCCATAGCCCTCTCCACGTCATTGCGAGCGCAGCGAAGCAATCCAGAATCCCTCCGCGGATACATTTCTGGATTGCTTCGCTGCGCTCGCAATGACGAAACGACACGGCTATGCTGCCGCCACAAAAAGCAGCAAGGACTTAGCCCATGCAATACCGCCAGCTCGGCCGCAGCGGCCTGAAAGTGTCGCCGATCTGCCTGGGCACCATGATGTTCGGCGGGCCGACCGATGAGGCCGCATCGAAACGGATCATCGGAAAGGCGCTCGATGCCGGCATCAATTTCATCGACACCGCGGACGCCTATTCGAAAGGCGCATCCGAAGAGGTCGTCGGCCGCGCCATCGGCGACAACCGCCACGCCTGGGTGCTCGCCACAAAACTCGCCAATCCCATGGGGAAAGACCCGAACCGCGTCGGCCTGTCGCGACGCTGGGTGCTGCAGGCCGCCGACGAAAGCCTGAAGCGACTCGGTACCGACCACATCGACATCTACTATCTGCACAAGGAAGACCATGCGACGCCGCTGGAAGAGACGGTGCGCGCCATGGGCGACCTGATCCGCGCGGGCAAGGTGCGCTATTTCGGCGTCTCGAACTATCGCGCCTGGCGCGTCGCCGAGATCTGCAACATCTGCGACCGGCTCGGCATCGACCGGCCCGCGGTGAGCCAGCCCTACTACAACGCCATGAACCGCATGCCCGAGGTTGAGCATTTTCCGGCCTGCTCCTATTACGGCCTCGGCATCGTGCCTTACAGCCCGCTGGCGCGTGGCGTACTCACGGGCAAGTACAAGCCGGACACGGCTCCCGACAAGGAGACGCGCGCGGGCCGCAACGACACCCGCATGATGCAGACCGAATGGCGGCCGGAATCGCTGCAGCTCGCGCAGGAGATCAAGAGCCACGCCGAGAAGAAGGGCATCACCGCCGGCCAGTTCGCGGTCGCCTGGGTGCTCAACTCCGCTTTCGTCTCGTCGATCGTCGCCGGCCCCCGTACCGAGGAGCAATGGGACGGCTACATCAGCGCACTCGACTATCGCTTCACTGCGGATGACGAGGCCCTGATCGACCGGCTGGTCGTACCCGGCCATCCCTCGACACCCGGCTACAACGACCCGGCCTATCCGATCGAGGGCCGCCGCGCGCGGACGGCGTGAGACGGAGACGACGATGGCGCTTGAAGACCGCTACGGCCTGCCGCTCTCCACCTCGTCGGATGAGGCCGCAAGCGCCTATCGCGAGGGCGTCGATCTCATGCTCGCGGGGTGGACCGGCACGGCGGAGACGCTGGAGCGTGCGATGGCGGCCGATCCGGATTTCGCGCTGCCTCAGATCGCCCGCGCCCGCGTGCATGCGTTCTACCAGCAGGGTGATCTCGCGCGGCAGAAGGCGGCGGTCGCGCGCGAGCTGGTCGCCAAGCGCGGCACCGGGCGTGAGCGCTCGCATGTCGAGGCGTTGGCGCTCGCGATCGAGGGTCGCCTACCCGAGGCGATCGCGGCGACGCTGAAGCACATCGAGGCGTGGCCGCGCGATGCCGTCGTGCTGTCGCTGCCGCTCGGCGCGTTCGGCCTGTTTGCCTTCTCCGGCATGGCCGATCACGACCGCGCGCGGCATGAGCTCTGCGAGAGGGTCGCGCAGCATTATGGCGAGGACTGGTGGTTCCTCACGATGTCCGGCTGGGCGATGACCGAGAACGGCGACGTCGCGCGCGGCCGCGCCGTCACCGAGCGCGGCTTTGACCTGCGCCGGGCAAATGCGCACGCCGCGCACGCGGTGCTGCATGCGATGTTCGAGGACGGCTCGATCGAGGCGGCCGATCGTCTCGTCGACGAATGGCTACCGACTTACGACCGCGCCGGCATCCTGCACGGCCATATCCGCTGGCACCAGGCGCTTGGCGCACTCGAGCATGGCGACGCCGCGCGAGCGCTTGCGATCTATGCCGATGTGCTGCAACCGAATGCGACACACGCGCCGCCACTGAACGTTATCACGGACGGCGCCTCGCTGCTCTGGCGTCTGTCGGCCTACGGCCACACTGTGCCGAAATCGTTCTGGCGCGAGGCCGATGCCGCCGCGCAAAAACTGTTTCCGAAGTCGAGCCTGCCCTTCGCCGACGTCCACATGGCGCTGTTCGCCGCGGCCACGCAGAATCGGGAAGTGCTCGCCGGGCGCCTTGCCGTGATCGAGCAACGCCTCGCCGACGGCAAGCTGCCGGCCGGCCCCGTGGTGCCGGCGATCTGCCGCGCGCTCATGGCCTTCGCCGACGAGGACTACGCGGCGTGCGTGCAAACGCTCACGCCTGTGCTCGCGGATGTCGCGCGCATCGGCGGCAGCCATGCCCAGCGCGAGCTGATCGAGGACACTTACCTCGTCGCCCTGATGCGCAGCGGCGAGTTGCCGCGCGCCCGCGCGATGCTGGACGCCCGCCTGCACCGGCGGCCGTCCCGGCGCGATACACGCTGGCAGGCGGAGATGGGCTAGCGCTGCCACGAAAAAAACATCGGTCTGGAGGCAAGTGCCTGCTAAGGACGCTTAGGGCGATCGGGGGCGAATCGCCGATGGGTGGCACCGTGGTATCCCAGGCTGGACCAGCAGCACGAACCGGATCGCAACCCATTTGCGGTTCGATGGTTGTCGGGCGGAACTTTCCCGCTTCCGTGGCCCCTGGCATGCGAGCCTGACGATGCGCCGCCTCCGCCGACCGGTACTGGCCGCCACCCTGATCGCGCTCGCAAGCCCTTGTTTTGCCGAGCCTTCCGCCCCGATCCCGGTCAACAATCCGCCGACGCTGCAAAACTCCTTCATCGACCTGCTGGCGCTGATGTCCGGCCACTGCAAGACGCTGAAGGTCGCGGGACGTGCGTTTGCCTGCAAGACGGTGGCTTACGCCCATGGCGACAAGGGCCGGGTCAATTTCGCGGTCGCGGTCGATGATCCCAGCGATGCGAACCACGTCGTCTCGTTCTCCGGCGAGAACGGCAAGCGCGCCGACGACAATTCCTACGAGCTGCCGATCGACCGCATGCTGCTCAACTCCAAGGACCGGCCCAAGGTCGACGGCCTGCCGGTGCCGGCGGAGCAGGCCTCCACGGGCATCTGCCGCCAGACCGGCAATTTCGCTGCCAAGAAGGTGAATGACGTCACTTGTTCGGCGACCGACAGCGAAGGCCGTAGCTACGAACTGCTGTTCATCTCCGACGGCACGCCCGTGAGCGTGCGCCGCATCAGGCAGTCGTCACCGTCGATCCAGGACCCTTTCAAATAGTGCCCTTCAAATAGCGCCCGTCCAAATCGCGGCCGCGGTCATGCGAACGCCTTTTCCAGCGTCGCGAAAATCACCGAAAGCGATTTGTCGTGGCGGGTCACCGGCGGCACCGGGCGATCGACCTTCATGAGCTGATAGACCGCCGTCTGCGCCGCGCGCACCGAATATTCGACCGTGAACACGACGTCCTCGGGGATCTCGACGAACTGGCTGACGAAGGCGAGGTTCACCGAATTCCTGGGCACCGGCAACGGCCGGTCGGTGACGTTGCGCGGCATGAACATGCTGGTGATGTAGGGCATCCGGCAGGGAATGCAGATCGAATTGTCGAACACGCCCGCATCGAAATTCAGGTGCCCGCACAGCTCCTTCAGGATATCCGCGCCGCCGCATTCGGACATCGGCCTGGCGACGAAATTGCCGATGCGGTCCGGATGCAGCGCGTAGCCCCAGAACACCTGCACGTCCTTCGGCTGGCCGGAGAAATGCGGCTGGTGATAGAGCACGACCGACAGCAGCCAGTTGGAATCCTTGAAGGTCACGAGGCCGCCGGTGCCGGCCCGGTTGCCGGAGAACGCTTCCATCTTGTCGAAGAAGCGCGGATCGCGGCAGGTCACGGTGAACGACTGCCACCATGATTCAGGGATCGAGGTGTTGAACGCGGACGGATTGCCGAACTCGGGGCGCCCCTTCGCGATGGTCTCCCAGAGCGCCCATCCCTGGCTGTCGGCCTTGGTCAGGCGCGGAGCCGGATCGGTCATGGAGCCGAGACTGGACGCATCCGTCATTGAGCCGTTCTGGAAGAATACGAGGTCGCCGTCCTCGATGCGGACATTGGCGATGCGGCTGTCGCGGTCGAGCACGAGACCTCGCACGCGCACGCGACCATCCTCGTCTTCGAGCGCCATGTCGGTGACGCGGGTGCCGCGCACGAACTGCACGCCCTGCCGCTTCAGCCAGTCGGCGAGCGGCCGCACGATCGAGTCGTACTGGTTGTAGACGGTGCGCTTGACGCCGGCGAGCGTCTCGATGCGCGGGAATTCGCTCATGAAGCGGTGCAAATAGCGCTTCAGCTCGACCGCGCTGTGCCAGGGCTGGAAGGCGAAGGTGGTCTGCCACATGTACCAGAAGTTCGACTCGAAGAAGCCGGCCGACAGCCAATCGGTGATGCGGCTATCGCCGAGCGTCTCCTCCGAGGCCTCCGTGAGCCGCAGCAGCTCGAGCCGGTCGCGTGCGGAAAAGCCCATATGCGAGACGTCGACCTTGAAGCGGTTGCGGTCGACCAGCCGCGCCTGCGAATGCGCCGGATTCTCCACGTTGAACGCGACGGTCTCGTCGCGCACGCTGAGGCCGGGACGTTCCAGCGAGGGAATATCCGACAGCAGATCCCAGGTGCACTCGTAGTGATCGGTGGTGAGCATGCGCCCGCCGCGCAGCGAATAGGCGCCATTTGCGAGCTGCGCGCCGTCGAGGCTGCCGCCGACCAGAGGCTGCGCCTCGTAGATGACGATATCGCGACCCGGCATCTGTGCATCACGGATCAGGAACGCCGCGCCCGCGAGCGATCCGATGCCACCACCGATGAAATACGCCTTCATGACTTGCCTCGATTGCAATTCGAATTCTCGCAGCGAGATTGCATGCGGGGCACAGGGCGGGATTGCGCTGGATCAAGCGCCGTGGACGCAGCGTTCAAGAGGACGTGAGTGGCTTCTTGGCGTAGATCTGCGCGATCTCGTCCGCAAAGCGATGTTCGAGCGCCGGGCGCTTGTTCTTCAGCGTCGGCGTGAGCAGGCCCGCCGCAATGGTCCAGGGGTCGAGCGTCCACCAGACCGCGCGCGGCGTCGCGTAGGATGGATAGGCCTTCACCGCAGCCGAAATTCGCGCCAGCAGCGCTGCCCGCTCCGACGCACCACCCTGCTTGCCGCTCGCCGCCAGCCTTTCCTTCTCCTGCACCCAGGCTTTGGCGTTGAGCACGACCAGAGCCGTGAGGAACGGCCGCTGCTCGCCGACCACCAGCGCCTGCTCGAACAGCGGATCGGCAAGGATCGCGGTCTCGAGGTCGACCGGCGCGATCTTCTCGCCGGTCGAGGTGACGAGGATGTCCTTGATGCGGCCGGTGATGGTGATGCGTCCGTTCTCGATGCGGGCCTGATCACCGGTGTGCAGCCAGCCATCGGCGTCCTTGACGCGCCGCGTCTCGTCCGGCTTGTGCCAATAGCCGAGCATCACGCTGGGGCCGCGCACCAGCAGTTCGTCGTGGTCACCGAGCCTGACTTCGATGCCGTCGAGCACGTGGCCGACCGAGTGCGGATCGTTGTCCTCGACCGTGTTGACCGAGACCACCGGCGAGGTTTCGGTCATGCCGTAACCCTGGAGGACGTCGAGCCCGAGTGACAGGAACAGCCGGATGACGGGCTCGGCGATCGGCGCGCCGCCGGAGACTGCGACCTTCAGGCGGCCTCCCAGTTGCGCCAGCACCTTGTCCGCCACGAGCCGCTTGAGCAGCGGCCAGGCCAGCCGGTCGCGCAGCGACAGCGCGCCATGTCCCTGCCGCGCGTCAAACCGCCGGCCGCCAATGGCGAGCGTGAGATCGAGCAGCGCGCGCTCGACGGCGCCGGCCGTTGCGCGGTGCTGCATGATCAGCGCGTAGATGCGCTCATAGATTCGCGGCACCGAGATCAGGACCGTGGGCCGCACCTGCTTCAGATCCTCCGACAGCAGCGGCACCGAACGCGCATAGGCGACGCAGGCGCCGGCCGCGATCGGATAGTAATAGCCGCCGGTACGCTCGAACGTGTGCGAAAGCGGCAGGAAGGACAGGAAGACATCCTCCGGCGAGGCTGCGATGCGATTCGCGATCGCCTTCACATTGGCGATGATGTTGTCATGCGACAGCATCACGCCTTTGGGCCGTCCGGTCGTGCCCGAGGTATAGACGATGGCGGCAAGATCGTCCGGCTTCACCGCAATGTCGGGCAGCGGCGAGGTCGCGCCCGATCCAGCCGCGAGCCAGTGGTCGAGCCCGACGATGCGCGCATCGGGCGTAATGAGCCCGCCCGCATCCGCGCAGACGACACGCTTGAGATGGTCGAGCGGCTGCCCGGTGGCCACGATCGCCTGCCAGCGCGCCAGCGAATCCACCAACAGCAGCAGCGCGCCGCAATCGGCGAGGATGTAGGCGATGCTGTCGGGGTTGTCGACCGCGTGCATCGGCACCGGCACCAGACCGCGCGACAGCGCCGCCTGGTCCATCGCGATATGCGGGATCCCGTTCGGCATCAGGATCGCGACGCGCTCACCGGGCGCAAAACCTTCAGCGGCCAGCGCCCGTCGCCACAGCTCGAATTCGGCGTCGATCTCCTTCCAGGACTGGCCGACCCAGCGCCTCGCATCCGCGTCGAAATGGCGATAGGCCTCGGCCGCCGGCGTCGTCTTGATGCGCCAGCGCAGCAACTCCGGCAACGTCCTCACCTCGGCAAGCCCGTGCGCCCGACTGATCGGCGGTTGACTGAGTAGCGCTGGCATGACGTCCTTTCGCAACTTGATCGATTCCCGGTGTATCTGGGACCTCGACCCTAGGCCAACCAGCCCTCGCTGCCTTGATCCTCAGCAAGGCGGCCATGCTTCGGAGCGACCATGACACGCGACCACGTTCGTGGGCACCAGAGCTGTCCCGAAACGAGGGAAGATCGGCATTGCCCGCATCGGCAGGCGCCTCGCATACTCGCCGCAACAGAATTCGAAAGCGGTCCTTCATGCCCAATCCCCTCCCCGCCCTCATCGTCGTCGACGTCCAGCGCGCGTTCGACGAGTGGGAGGCGGCGGGCAAGCGGCGCAACAATCCGGATGCGGTGGCGCGCATCGTCGATCTGCTGACGGCATTCAGGGCGCACGGCGCGCCGATCTTCCACATCCGCCACGAAGGCACCAAGCCGAACTCGTCGTTCCTGCCGTCGCGCTCCGGCTATGCGGTCAAGGACGAGGCACGCGAAGCACCCGGTGAGGCGGTGATCGTCAAGCGCGTCAACAGCGCCTTCATCGGGACCGACCTCGAAAGCCGGCTGCGTGCAGGCAAAATCACCACGCTCGTCATCTGCGGCGCCACCACCAATCATTGCGTGGAGACGACGACGCGGATGGCCGGCAATCTCGGCTTCGATACAAGGCTGGTGCGCGATGCGACCTGGACCTTCGACCGGATCGGGCCCGATGGCGACGAGCATTCCGCCGACGAGATCCATGCGATGACGCTGTCAAACCTCAACGGCGAATTCGCGCGCATCGTCGCCACCCATGAGGTGATCGCATCGCTCGAAGCCGTGCGACGATAAATCGCGCGCCAATCGATCAGTCACACGCCGTTAAATGGAACTGATCTGCGTCGTTTCGACGCCCGCCTCAATCGGAACGCTGGCGAGACGCTTCCGTTGTCACTCCACATTCAACTGGAGTGATGACATGAAGTATCTCTTTGTCGCAATGGCGCTCGGTGCTGCGGCGCTTGCCGGCGGAACCACGGCCAATGCGGCGGACAAGGCCAGCGCGAAGCCGAACGCGACAGCCGGCAAATCGACCGACCTCAGCGCGCAGCACAGGCGCCATCATCATGGCCACCGCCATCATCACTGGCGTCAACACTACGGCCACCATCGTCCACACTACCGGAGCTATGGCTATTACCCGCGTCACCACGGCTACTATGGCGGCGGACCGTACGGCTATTACGGCGGCGGCGGTCCCGGCGTGACCTTCAGCTTCGGCGGCAGCCGCTGGTAAGACAAAAGGCCCGCACCGCTGCGGGCCTTTTTCTATTCCCGCAAGATCCGCCCCGCTGTCTCCAGCCCGCTCGCCAATGCCGCCTCGACCGTGCCCATGTCGCGGCCGCGATAGAGCGCTTCGCCCGAGAACAGCACCGGGCCGTCGGCCCGCGCGAGGATCGTCTGCGCCGCACGCGTCCGCGGCGTCGCCCATGAATAGGCGCCGCGTGCGAAAGGATCGTGCGCCCAGTTGGTCGCGGCAGCCGCGACGAGGTCGCGCGCGATGTCATCGCGCGGCAGGCCGAAGATGGCGGCGAGCGAACCCAGCCCGGCATCGATCAGTCCTTGCGCATCGAGCCTGTCCAGCTCCGCGGTCCGCGGGCCGCCGAACCATCCGGTGAGCACGGGATACTCGTCGGGATATCGCGTCCACCACACCGGGATCGTCTGGTCCGACAGCAGGAAGGTCATGTCGGCGAGCTCTTGCCGGCGTTCGCGCCACCATGGCCGCGTGAACCGCAGCAGGATCTTGATGACGCTGCCGAAGCCGATGTCAGCCGCAGCCGCGGCTTGCGCGCGTGCGGCCGAGGGCAGAGCGATGTCGCGCAACAACGGCAGCGGCACGGTGAGGACGACGCGATCGCAGGTCTGCACGTCGCCGCCGGCGCAACGGACCGCCAGCGCGTCGGCCTCCTCCGTGATCTCCGACACCACGCAGCCAAAGCGGATCGCAACGCCGTGCCTGCGGCACTCCTCCGCCAGGAAATCGATCAGCGCGCCGTAGCCTCCGACGATGCGCGCCTGGATGTGGTGCCCGCCGTCCATCCATTCCTCGCGCAGCGCCAGCGTCGAGGCGCGCTCCGGGTCGGCGGCGTCGTAGCCTTCGACCATGCGTTCGATCGAATAGCGCATCCGCGCATAGTTCTCGCCGGAAAAATGACGGCGCAGGAAATCGGCGACCGTGAGGTCGTCCTTCAGCTGCCCGAGCACGGCATGCAACTCGGCCTCGTGCGGATCGTGGCGATCCTCACGCGACAACATGGCGCCGTCGAAGCTCCATTGCCGGCCTTCGATCAGCTGCGACGACAGCCCGGCCTCGCGCAGCAACGCGCGCGTGACGGGCGCATCGCCATGGATGAATTCGGCGCCGGCGTCGGCGGGGTAGCCGAATTCCGACGCCGGCAGCGGATGGATCCGCCCGCCGCAGCGCTCGCGCGCCTCCAGGATCGTCACGGTCCTGCCCGCACGCGCCAGCGCGCGCGCCGCCATCAGCCCGGCCGCGCCGGCACCGACGATGACGATGTGCTCGGATTGCCCCGACATGCCGATTCTTACTTGCTCGCGTCGTTCTGGATCAGGTAACGCAGCAGCAGGACGCCGCCGCCAAGATCCCGCGTGCTCTCCAGCGTCATTGCGGTCAGCGGCGCGCGCCGCTCGCTGTCGGCTTCGGTCGAATCGAACACGAAGGGTGCGCCCCTGGCGCCATCGATCGCGGGGCTGAGGATCAGGTTGAATTCGTCGATCAGGCCGGCGCGCAGGAACGCGCCATTGGCGACGCCTCCCCCTCGACCAGCAGGCGCTTCACACCGAGCTCGCGGTTGAGGATGTCCAGCGTCAGGGCCAGATCGATCCCGGACTTGCCGGCAAAGATATAGGACACGCCTTCGGCACGGAGGCCCGCGAGGTACGAATCCGGCACGCCTTCGGTCAGCACCACGACGATCGGATCGCCGCCGATGTCCGAGCGGCCCCAGCCGATCTTGCCGTGCGCGTCGAGCACGACGCCATAAGTCTTCGCATCGCGCCGCGCGATCCAGTTTTCGCGCGGAAACTCTTCGCGCGACGTCGCGGGATAAGGCTTGCCCTTGGCGAATTCCGAGCCGGTGACGCGGCCGATCACCCAGGCATCACCACCAAGCTCGTCATGGATCTTCTCGAACCAGTCGCCGCCAACGCCCTTCGGACGCCAGCGGCTGGGATGCGTGCGGCCATCCAGGCTGGAGGCCATCAGACAGATGACGTAGGGCTTCATGCGAAATCTCCGGACTTCTTTTCTCAGGCCGCCGTGCCGCTGCCTTGGGCGCGATCGTTCACGATCGCCGCGAGCGGATTGAGCTTCGGCGGCGCGACCATCTTGAGCGTGTTGCTGTCATGATGATTGAACGGCGCGCCGCGGACGAACAACTCGGTCTGGATCAGATAGGTCCAGCTGCCATCATCGTTGAAGGTGATATCGCAGCGGTAAGAGTCGGTGCGGAAAGCCTGCTCGAGAAAATCGGTCGAGCAGATCCCGTAGGCGGTGTCACCGCGCTTCGCCGTGACCGCGATCTTTCGATCGTCCGGCTTGGCGTTGCCGAACGCGAGCAGCACCTGTCCGCGCGGGATCGCCAGCGTCTGCATGATCAGCCCGGTCGCGGGCTCCCACAGCCAGTAGCCGACCTGGTCGTGGAAGGTGATGTCTTCCTCGGGCGTGTTGATGTGAATGTGATAGCGCAGCCCGTAGAGCAACTGCGGCCCGTTGGCTTGCGGATCGATCGGGTCCATCCGGATGTGCTCGATGAAGGTCCGCCGCTCCGGCCCCTCCGCCTTTGGATTGACGTCGATGCCCTTGTCAGCCTGCCAGACGCCGGCAAGACGGCGGAGCGGCCCGAGATTGGCTAGGCCGTCCGGGGAGACGTCCTCCGGTTCGGTGAAGATGTCGGCGGGAATGGGGAGCATGGGATTCCTCGGGTCGTTGCGGGGCAGCAATAGCATAATGACCGCGCAAATCGACTGCGATGGAACCAGAAGCTTCTCTGTGCGTTACAGCCCTCGAGTACGGGTCCTTGAATTGGGGGCTCGAATGGACAAAGACGTCCATGTCGCGCGTCGCGAGGGGTCCGGTGCTGTCTGAGAAAGCTGCTCGGCAGTCAACTGATATGGGCTTCCTCGCTGAAGGGGGCGAGCTTGGCGCCATGATGTGCGCCCTCGACTGGTCGGATTCACCGCTCGGTCATCCCCGCCAATGGTCCCAGGCCCTGAAGACGACGGTCGGCATGCTGCTGGCAGCCCAGGCCCAAATCGTCCTGTTCTGGGGGCCCGAATACGTGGCGCTTTACAATGACGCCTACGCACCGGGTATCGGCGCCAATCACCCCCGCGCCCTTGGCCGCCCCGCGATCGAGAACTGGGGCGAGTTGTGGGACGATCTCGAACCTTTGCTGGCCGGCGTCCGCCGAACAAGGAAGACATTCGCCGCCAAGGATCGTCCGTTCTACGTCGAGCGCCATGGTTATGGCGAGACGAGTTACTGGGACGTTTCCTACTCGGCGGTAGCTGATGACGATGGCTCGGTCGGCGGCGTGCTCTGCATCGTCTCCGAGACCACCGAGCGTGTTCTCGGTGAGACGCAGTTGCGGGCGAGCGAAGCGCGCTACCGGGAGCTCAATGCCACGCTCGAGCAGCGCGTGACCGAACGGACCGCCGAGCGGCACCTGCTTGCCACGATCGTGGAAACCACCGACGGGCAGATTCAAGCCCTCGACCTCGACTATCGCTGGCTCGCCATCAACACGGCCTGCGCCGAGGCTTATGAGCGCATCTACGGCAAGCGGCCGAAGGTCGGCGATTCCCTGCATGAATTCCTCGCCGACCGGCCCGAGCATCTCGCGGCGGCAACCGCAATCTGGACCCGCGCGCTGGGCGGCGAAGCCTTCACCAACATCGATGAGTTCGGCGATCCCAGGTTCGACCGCCGGGTCTTCGAAATGAAGTTCGAAACGCTGCGCGCGCCCGACGGCACGCGAATCGGCGCGTTCCTGACCGGAACGGACGTGACCGATCGCCTGGAGGAGCAGGCACGGCTGGCGCAGGCGGAGGAGGCGCTGCGACAGGCGCAGAAGATGGAGGCCATGGGCCAGCTCACCGGCGGCGTTGCGCACGACTTCAACAATCTGCTGACGCCGATCGTCGGCCTGCTCGACATGTTTCAGCGCAAGGGCATCGGCGGCGAGCGCGAGCATCGCCTGATCGCCGGCGCGGCACAGGCCGCCGAGCGCGCCAAGACGCTGGTCCAGCGCCTTCTTGCTTTCGCACGCCGGCAACCGCTCCAGGCTGTTCCGGTCAACATCGGCCGGCTCGTTGCCGACATGGGAGATCTGATCTCGAGCACCACCGGACCGCAAATCCAGGTGACGGTGGACACACTGGAAGGCCTTCCCGAAGCCATGGCCGATCCCAACCAGATCGAGATGGCCATCCTGAACCTCAGCGTGAATGCCCGCGACGCAATGCCCGACGGCGGCCGATTGCGCATCTCCGCCAAGGCACGGACCGTCGCTGACGAGCACAAATCCGGCCTGGCACCCGGCGCCTATATCTGCATCTCGGTCGCCGATACCGGCATCGGCATGGACGAAACGACACTGGCCCATGCCGTCGAACCGTTCTTCTCGACCAAGGGTGTCGGACAAGGCACCGGCCTCGGCCTCTCGATGGTCCACGGCCTCGCATCGCAGCTCGGCGGCGCGCTGACGATCAGGAGCGCCGTGGGCGCGGGAACAACGGTGGAGTTGTGGCTGCCGGTCAGCCACGCAGCGGCCGCGGCCGCGATCGACACGGCCCCGCAACCCGAACTGCGGCCGCTCCCCGTCGGCACGGCACTGCTGGTGGATGACGAGCCTCTGGTGCGCATGAGCACCGCCGAGATGCTGAGCGAGCTCGGCTACAGGGTCGTCGAGGCCGCCTCCGCCGAGGACGCGCTTCAGCGCGTTAGCGACGGACTGCGGCCGAACCTGCTCGTCACCGACCATCTGATGCCGGGCATGAGCGGGACGGACCTCGGCCTCGCGTTGCGTAATCGATATCCCGACCTGCAGATCCTCGTCGTCTCGGGTTACGCCAACAACGAAGGGATCACGCCGGATTTGTCCCGGCTGACAAAACCATTCCGGAGCGACGAGTTGGCGGCGAGCTTGGCGAATTTGGCGAAGGTGGGACGGTAGGGAATAAGCAGCCTGCATGAGCGATCGTGTACACCGCAACTAGAGGAGTGAAGGCAACATCGCGTCTGCCGCAATATTAATCAGCCTCGCGCGGAACGGGTACTGGACTCGCGCTTTCCGCGCGCGGCACGCCATTCGCGAAAATCATGGCAGCTCCGCAAGAGGCGCGAGAACAGCTTGTGTTCGGGGTTCCCGTTTGCTCGGCGGAATCGCAATGATAAGACCATTGGCCTCAGGATTGTGAAATTTGCCATAGGCGATGAAGCCGCTCCGACGATAGCTTTCAAGTGACGTCAGTGATTTTCAAGCAAGTGGTTCGGAATGCAGCAGGCTTCGGTCGAAAGATTCTCAGACCTCATCGGCAATATCTACGATTGTGTCATCGCACCGGAACGCTGGACTGAGGTTCTGAACGAGATTCGTACCGAGTTCAGATTCGCGACCGCCGTGCTCTCGGCCTACAGCCTCACGAATGTGAGGATCGGCGTCAACGCCGCTTCCGGAACCGATCCTGTCCCGACGATGGCCCAGACCAGCAAGGAGTATGTGGCCGATATCGTCGAACTCTGGGGCGGCATCGAGCGTATCAGGCAATATCCGCTTGGAGAGCCGATCATTCGATCCCAGGCCGTTCCGGAGGAGATCATCCTCGGCAATCGGTATCACCGGGAATGGGCTCTCCCCAAGGGCTTGTTCGACGCCGTCGGAGTCGCGCTCGTTCGCGAGAAAACCATGATCGGAAATGCGACATTCAGCCAGCATGAGTCGGATGGGGCGATTGATGATGCACAGGTCGACGGATTGCGCCTTCTGGCACCTCACATCCGCCGCGCCGTGATCATCAGCAATCTGTTCGACATGAAGACCGTGGAAGCCGCGACATTCGCCGCGACCATGGAAACCCTGACGGTCGGCGTCGTCCTGACGGACGAGGATTCCAAGATCGTTCATACCAACGCCGCAGCCTCCGCGATGCTCACGGCTGGCGATCCGATTCTGACGCGGCATGGCCGGATCGCGGTTCAGTCCGTGGCGACGACCGCCTCATTGCAATCGGCCGTCGCACAGGCCGCGAAGGAGGAGGCGGCACTCGGCCAGAAAGGCATCGGCATCCCGATCCCGCGCCCCGGTAGCGCCCCTCTCGTCATCCACGTTCTGCCGTTACGGCGCGGCCAAATGCGATCCGCCCTGGTCCAGCGCGCTGCCGCCGCGCTGTTCGTGGCGTCGGCCTCCGGTCCGCCGCAATTGCCTCATGATGCCCTCGTCCACCTCTATGACCTGACGCCCGCCGAGATTCGAATCTTCGAGCTCATCTGCGACGGACAGACACGTGACGCGATCTCGTCGGCGCTCGGAGTGTCCCTCAGCACCGTGAAGAGCCACCTGTTTCATGTGTTCGAGAAGACGGGGTGCCGGCGCCAGGTCGATCTGGTCAGGCTGGCGAAGTCGCTGACATTCCCGGTGTAGTTCTCGCCTAGCGTCCGTGACTTTCAAGTGAGTGGTTTGGAATGCAGCAGGCTTCGGTCGAAAAATTCTCGGATCTCATCGGCGATATCTATGATTGTGTGATCACGCCTGAACGCTGGACCGGAATTCTGGACGACATCTGCACCGAGTTCGGTTTTGCCACCGGCGCGCTCTCGGTCGCGAGTCTCACCAACATGAAGGCCGTCGTCAACGCGGTCTCCGGGAGCGACCTTGCCCAGATGGCGCAGAACGGTATCGGCTACGGCGCCGACATCATCGAGCTCTGGGGCGGCGCCGAGCGCATTCAGCAATATCCGCTGGGGGAGCCGATCGTTCAATCCCAGGCCGTCCGACAGGACGTCATCGCCGGCAATCGCTATTATCGCGAATGGGCCCTGCCCAGGGGCCTGTTCGACGCCGTTGCCGTCGGCCTCGTCCGCGACAAGGCGATGGTCGGCAATGCGATCTTCAGCCAGCATGAATCGGCCGGATCCATTGACGATGCGCAGGTCGGCGGACTGCGCCTTCTGGCACCTCACATCCGCCGGGCGGTGACGATCAGCCACTTCTTCGACATGAAGGCCGTGGAAGCCGCGACGTTTGCGGCAACAGTCGAGGCCCTGACGGTCGGAGTCGTGCTGGCGGACGAGGATTCGCGGATCGTTCACGCCAACGCCGCAGCCACGTCCATGCTCGCGGCCGGTGACCCGATCGTCGATCGACAGGGCCGGATCGCGGTTCGATCCACGGCGACCACCGGCGCATTGCAATCCGCCGTGGCGCAGGCCGCGAAAGACGAGGCGACGCTGGGCCAAAAAGGCATCGGCATCCCGATCCCGCGCCCGAGCGGCGATCCCTTTGTCATTCACGTTCTGCCGCTGCGACGCGGCCACATGCGATCCGGCCTGATCCAGCGCGCCGCCGCCGCTCTGTTCGTGGCGTCAGCCTCCGGGCCGCCGCGAATGCCTCACGATGCGCTCAACCAGCTCTACGACCTGACGCCGGCCGAGATTCGCATCTTCGAGCTCATTTGCGACGGACACACGCGCGCCGCGATCGGTGAATTGCTCGGCATTTCCCTCAGCACCGTGAAGAGCCATCTGTTTCATGTCTTCGAGAAGACAGGGTGCCGGCGCCAGGTCGATCTGGTCAGGCTGGCGAAGTCGCTGACGTTTCCGGTGTAGCCGAAGACCGCTCTCAAGCCGCTTCGGATGCCGGTTTCGTACGTTGCTCGAGCACGCCGATCGTCGAGACCAGGTTGTCGCGACGTGATCGAAGGTTAAGCGCGAGCAGCGGATATGTCGGCTCCCGCACGTCAAACACCCCGGCTCGGGCTTCTTCTTCGAGAATGTCGGTGTTCATGAGCCGGACACGCCACCACAAATCGGCGATCAGCGCATTGAGCTGGAGTTCTCCTGCAGCACCAGAATGGGACACTTCGCGCATCGTTTGCCTCGACTTGAAACGGCCCAGCGAGTTGGGCCTGGCTTTGGCTCCAACTGAGCAAGCGGAATGCCAATGGTGGAGTGCGTTCAAGTTCTGGCTTCGGCAGCCTCAGGGGGGCATTGCCCGTCAGTCCATTTCACCTGTCGGCGTCTGCCTGCAGCAGACGAGCTCCTGGCCAATCTCCGCTGCGAATGAGACGCTCGACGACGTCGCGCAGGACACTGCCGACCTTGCGGACCAAGCGGTCTGGATTGGTCTTGGTAGCCACGTAGCTGCGCAATTTGATCGAGGGCTCGATCGCCAGAATTTGCGCACGTTCCGTCGGTGCTTCCGTTGCGAGCGCCACGCGCGGGAGAATGGTGTGGCCACGGCCTTCACGCGCGAGGGCTTTGAGCTGCCCCACGGAATTGATCTGGGCCCCAAATTTCAGCGTGAGATGATGAGCCTTTGCGGTCTTGTTCAGCAGTGGGCGCACCGGATGCTCACCGTCGGTCGTATAAATTGGCCAACGGGGGAGCTGCTCAATTGCAATACTTTGCCGCCCCGCCGCTTCTTCGCCGACTCTGCCGAACAACACCAGTTCATCCTCGGCAAGCCCGATCAGCGACAGGCCGTCAGCCTGGTCGTCGCCGTAGAGGATGCCGGTATCGATCTTGCCGGATCGGAGCCAGCCCCGCAGGTCACCCGTCAGACCTTCGAACACGTGGACCTGCGCGCCAAGAAATTCGCCCTCGAGGGCCTGCAGCAGCGGCAGCGTCAGCACCGAGGCCATGCTTACGGGGATGCCGATGGTGACCTCTCCGGCCACGTCGGCAGCATCCCGAACCTCCCGGCGGGCTTGCTCGAACTGGGCGCGGATCTGCCGGGCATGATCGAGCAGAACTTCGCCACAAGGGGTCAAGGTCACACCGCGTGCGTGGCGGAAAAGGAGCTGGACCCCGAGATCCGCCTCCAGTGCCGCAATCTGGCTGGAAAGTGCCGACTGGGCGATGTTGCAACGTGCAGCGGCGGTTGTGATGCATCCATGAGTCGCAACATTCTGAAAATGTACGAGTTGTTTGAGATTCATGGGTGCGCCATTGCAGCCGGATCCGATCAGCCAGCAATCTTAAAATCAGATCGCAGTCAGCGCAATTTACTGTTTGATGAATTTTGAGGCAGGCCCGAAGATTGCCTCGCCGGTTAGCAGATCGTTCCGGAGGGAAGATGACGAGCAGAAATGGCAATGGCCGGTGGAGCCGTCGCGAAGTCGCCAAAGGGTTGCTGGCCGCACCCTTCGTTCTGTCCACGGCAGCCAAAGCACAGTCGTCCGCGAAGTACGAATTCGGCGTGGCCGGCATCGACCCGATCTACAGTGCGCCCTACATCGCGTTCAAAAAGGGGTACTTCAAGGAAGCCGGCATCGACGTGGGCTACCTGAATTCCCAGAGCGGCCCTCGCACCAAGCAGATCCTCACGGCGGGGCAGGTGCTGGTGGGGTGCAGCGGCGTCAATGACGCCCTCGCCACCACCGTTGCCGGCAAGCCCACCACGGTCGTGTTCGGGCTCGATCGCAGGATTACGTACGCGAACATCCTGATCCGGAAGGAAGACGCCGGCAAGTTCAAGTCGGTTGCCGACCTCAGTGGTCAACGACTGGCCGTGACTCAACTCCAATCGGCGACATGGCTGATGGCCGTCTTCATCACCGAGAAGGGCGGCGCCAAGGATGTCGATATTCGCGGCCTGGGCGACTTCGCCACCATGCTCGGCGCGCTGAAATCGAAGCAGGTTGCGGCGACGATCGCGACATCGGCGATGCTCGAACAGATGAAGGGCGAGGATTGGGCGGTGCCGCTGTTCAGTATCGGCGACGACGCCAGCTGGAAATCGACCTTCGGCGGCGACGTCCCGGGCATCGGCTGCTATGTCCTGCAGGAACAGATCGACAAGAATCCGGCAGCGATCCAGGCGACCGTTACCGGCCTCGTGAAGGCGCAGAACTTCATCAATTCGAGTTCGCCGGAGGAACTCACCGAGTTGCTGCACGAAGACTTCATGAGCTCGCTGCCGAAGCCGACCGTGAAGAGTGGCCTGACCTTCTACAAGCAGAACGTCTTTTCGCCAGACAACATCATTTCCGAGGACAGCTACGCGCTTCTCTCCAGCATCATCAAGGATCGTCAGTTCACACCCGATCAAATGGCGAAGATTCCGTACAAGGCGGCGATCAACATGGATTTCGTTCGCAAGGCGCGCGCGGCATGAGCGCGATGATCGAGCTTCGTCACGTCAGCAAGTCGTTCGAGAGCAAGAGCGGCGAGATCGTGAAGGCCGTAGGCGATGTCTCCCTGACCGTCGAGAAGGGAGAATTCGTCTGCATCGTCGGACCGTCCGGTTGCGGCAAGAGCACCATCCTCAACATGATCGCCGGTTTCATGCCGCCGTCCAGCGGCGAGGTCTATGTCGACGGCGCGCGCGTCGACCGCGACGTGCCGGCGTCGCTGGGATACATCTTCCAGAAGGACACGGTACTGCCCTGGTATACAGTGCGGCAGAATGTAGGTCTCGGCCTCAAATTCGTCGGTGCGGCCAGGCAAGACACGGACAAGAAGATCGACCGGCTGCTGCGGCTCGCGCATCTCAGCAATTTTGCGGAGGCTTACCCGCATCAGCTTTCCGGCGGCATGCGCCGCCGGGTCGCGCTTTGCATGAGTCTCGCGGTGAATCCGAAGATCCTGCTGCTCGACGAACCTTTTGGCGCCCTCGATACGCATACCAAGACGCATCTGCACAGCGAACTGCTCGATATCTGGCGCGAACTGGGCCAAACCGTGGTCATGATCACGCATGATCTCGACGAGGCGGTCACGCTCGCCAGCCGCGTCATCGTTCTGTCGACGCCGCCGAGCCACACCCTGCTCGAAGAGATGATCGACATTCCCTATCCGCGCGACGTCTTCGAATTGCGTCAATCGAGCCAATTCACCGCCCATATCCAACGCGTCTGGAAGGTGCTCGGCAACCAGTTCAGGGCGGCAGCATGAGCAGCGACCAGGTGCAGATCGCCGGTCCGGAGGTTTCCGCAGGCCGCACGTCCATGACGCAACCCCGGCATCGTTTGGCCGGCGGCTTGCGGATCACGCTCACGCAAGTTCTGATCCTGGCCTCAGTGCTCGGAGTCTGGGAAATGCTGACGCGCATTACCTGGTTTGAGCAGAATACGATCTTCGATCCGTTCTTCATCAGTCGACCGTCGCTGATCGGCGCACGGATCTGGCAGTGGATGCAGCCAGGCAAAAACGCCATCTGGCCCCATCTGGCGTCGACCCTCTATGCCACCGGCCTGGGGCTGTTTGTCGGAACCCTGTCCGGCTTCACGGTCGGCGTGCTGCTGGCTCAGAGCCGGTTCTGGGCAAAGGTGCTCAACCCGTTCATCGTCTCGCTCAACTCGATGCCGCGCATCGCCTTCGTGCCGCTGATCACGATGCTGTTCGGGCTGGGCCTCGCCTCCAAAGTCGTGACCGCCTGGTTCATGGTGTTCTTCCTCGTCTTCTTCAATACCTACAAGGGTGCGAACAGCGTCGAGCAGGAACTGGTGAATTTCTGTCGGACACTTGGCGGCCGGCCTTCGCAGATTCTCTGGCGCGTGCGCATTCCGACGGCCGCGGCATGGACCTTCGCATCGCTCCCCAATGCGATCAGCTTTGCATTGATCGGCGTGGTGCTTGCGGAATTCGTGGGATCGACGACCGGCGTCGGCTATCTCCTGACAACGTCGCTGGCGACGCTCAATGCGACGGACATGTTCGCCTCGATCGCCATCCTGAGCCTGGTCGGCGTCAGTCTCGTGTATCTGATCAGCGCAATCGAGCGACGCTTGCTGCATTGGTCGTCCGAATTCCGCAACGATTGAGGCGCGCATGCCGAGCAGCAGCTTCGTCAAGACAGCCTGCCCGCACGACTGTCCAAGCGCCTGCGCGCTGGAAGTCGAACGTCTGTCATCGACCAAAATCGGACGCGTTCGCGGCAGCGCCGGGAACAGCTACACGTCGGGCATCTGCTGCACCAAGGTGTCGCGCTATGCCGAACGCGTGCACCATCCCGCCCGGCTCGCGCAGCCGATGCGGCGCGTGGGCCCCAAGGGATCGGGGGAATTTGCGCCGATCGGCTGGACCGATGCGCTCGACGAGATCGCCGACCGGTTCACCCGCGCGACCCAGACCTATGGGTCGGAAGCCGTCTGGCCCTATCATTCCGGCGGCAATATGGGCGTGATCCAGCGTTGGGGTCTCGACCGGCTGCGCCACGCCTTCCGCTATTCGCGTCAGCAGACCACCATCTGCGTGACGCCGGCAGAATCGGGCTGGAAGGCCGGCGTCGGCGAATTGCGCGGGTGCGACCCGCGCGAGATGGCCGAGGCCGATCTGATCCTGATGTGGGGCGGCAATCCCGTCTCCACTCAGGTCAACGCGATGACCCACATCGCGCGGGCGCGCAAGCGCGGCGCGAAGCTGATCGTGGTGGACGTCTATCGGACGCCGACCATCGCTGCAGCGGATATCGCCGTCATTGTCCGCCCCGGCACTGATGCTGCCCTCGCGCTCGGCATGATGCATGTCCTCCTCAAGGAAGGATTCGCGGATGAGGCCTATCTCGCGCGCCTGACGGATTTCGACGGCGACGTGCGGCGTCACATCCAGAGCTGGACACCGGAGCGGGCGGCGCAGGTGACCGGCGTCGATGTCGCGCAGATCGTCGACATCGCACGGCTTTACGGCCAGACCAGGCGCAGCTTCCTGCGTCTCGGCTTCGGCTTCACACGCTCGCGCAACGGCGCTGCCAGCATGCACACGGTGACGTGCCTGCCGGCGATCACGGGCTCCTGGCAGCACAAGGGCGGCGGCGCTTTCTTTCTCGCGCTCGACAACTGGCGACTCGATACCACGTTGGCGCATGGCCTCGACATGCGCGATCCTCACACCCGCATCCTCGACCAATCGCGCATCGGCGCAATCCTGACCGGAGATCCGGTTGCCCTCAAGGACGGGCCGCCGGTTGCCGCGATGATCATGCAGAATGCGAACTCGGCCAACGTAGCCCCGGATAGTCGCAAGGTGGCTCAGGGGCTCGGCCGGGAAGACCTGTTCCTTTGCGTGCACGAGCAGTTCATGACGCCGACGGCCCGCTATGCCGATATCGTCCTGCCGGCGGCCATGTTTCTCGAAGCAGACGACATCTATTACGGTCTCGGGCACACCTACATCACGGCGGGTCCGCGCGTCCTCGACCGCTATCGCGAGAGCTGGACCAATCACGAAGTGGTCTGTGGCATCGCGCAGCGGCTGGGATCGGATCATCCGAGCTTTCGAATGAGCGCGTTCGAACTGATCGACAAGACGCTCTCCGCGTCGGGTCGGGGAACGGCGGCGGAGGCCTTCAGCACCGGCTGGGTGGAATGCGCCGAGTCGTTCGACGACGCTCATTTCAGCAATCGCTTCCCGACCTCTGACGGCAAATTCCATTTCAAGCCGGATTGGACAGGGATAGGTCCGAACGGCCATGGCATGCGAGCGTTGCCGGACTTCATGGAGAATTATGAAGTCGCCGACGACGAGCACCCGTTCCGCCTCGTGGCGCCGCCGGCGCGGACCTTCCTCAACACCACCTTCACGGAGATTGACAGCTCGCGGAAGCGCGAAGGAGCGCCCCAAATCATCATCCATCCCGACGACGCAGCGCGGCACGGGGTGACCGATGCCGAGATCGTGCAGATCGGCAATCGCCGCGGCCGGCTCGAGCTGCCGGCGAAAATCGACCTGAGCGGTCGTCCCGGGGTCGTGATCGTCGAAGGAATCTGGCCGAATACGGATTTCTCGGGAGGACTTGGCGTCAATCAGCTGATCGGCGACGATCCCGTGCCGCCGAACGGTGGAAGCGCCTTCCACGATACCGCCGTCTGGATGCGTCGGCTAAGTCAGTAGGCGGTGATCGAAAATGGATGGAACCTGACCGCGCACATCCAGACCGAAGCCGCGCCGCACGCCCGCGTTCCACTGGTCGCAGCCGGCTCGGTTTGCACGAGAGATGGTGCCCAGGGGCGGGATCGAACCACCGACACTGCGATTTTCAGTCGCATGCTCTACCAACTGAGCTACCTGGGCGTGCTCCAAGAGAGGACCGAACACAAGGTCAAGGCCCATCGAGCGGGCGGTTTATAGTGGGGCGAAGGCTGCCTGTCCACCCGGCTTCGCCAAGAGGCTTCGCCGGGCGCGGCCCGGCTGTGCACAAGATGGCGCGGCCTCGTCGCGGTCGCCGCGCGGCCCGGCGAAAAATCAAACAAGACATTGATATTGTTTAGTTATTCCTCGCCATCCGCCTCGTCGTCGCGGCCTGGGATGACGTAGGAGCCCTTCAGCCAGCGGTTCAGATCGACGTCGCGGCAGCGCGAGGAGCAGAACGGACGGGTGGCCTCGGCCTGCGGCTTGCCGCAGATCGGGCAGGTTTTGAGGGGCCCGGCGGGCTTTTTGACGTGGTCGTCCATGATGGCGGCAGCCTACACGAGGTGATCAGGTTCAAGGGCCTATCGGCAACGGGTTTCCGCAGCGGACGCGCAAGCTGGCCGCCGGCCGATTCTACTGTGCATGGGGTTGTTTTCGAGATTTTTGTCCGGCGCGGCTGGCGCGCTCATATGGCCGTGGCGTTGAGCCAGCCGAAGCGGATCGGAAACCCCTCGCCGCCGAGCAGGGTCGTGGTCTCGTAGAGCGGCAGGCCGACGACATTGGTGTAGGACCCCACCATCTTCACCACGAAGGAGCCGGCGATGCCCTGCACGGCGTAGCCGCCGGCTTTGCCGCGCCATTCCCCGGAGCCGATATAGGCCTGGATGTCGTCCTCCGACAGGCGCTTGAAACGGACGCGGGTCTCGACCAGCCGTTGGCGGAAAGCCTCGCGCGGCGTCACCAGACAGATGGCGGTGTAGACGCGGTGGTTGCGGCCCGACAGCAGCCGCAGGCACTGCGCCGCCTCGTCCACGAGATTGGCCTTGGGCAGGATGCGGCGGCCGACCGCCACGACCGTATCGGCGGCGAGGATGAAGGCCCCGCGCAGTTCGTCGTCGAGCTGCACCGATTTCAACGCCGCATCGGCCTTGGCGCGGGCGAGGCGATTGGCGCAGGCGCGCGGCAGCTCGCCCCGCTTCGGCGTCTCGTCGACGTCGGCCGGCCGGAGCGCGTCCGGCTCGATGCCGGCCTGGTTGAGCAGCGACAGGCGTCGCGGCGAACCGGAGGCAAGTACGAATTTGGGGCGGCCGAGCATCAGGTGATTTGGGGGATGAGGCAGGGGGTGAATTGCGCGCGGAACCTATCGGACGGGGGCTGATTTCACAACCCGGGAACCCGAGGTTTGGTGATTCGAGGTTTCCGACATGCCTGTGCCCTCAGTCTGTGACGCCGGTGTTACGGCGCGGGATGCTAGCCGCTCGCTGCACCGACCTTCGCAAAGCGCCGGCGGATGCGCATCAGGAGCTGGTCGCAGACGTCGCGGTAGGCGGCGAGCTTCTGGTCGCGCGTGCCTTCGATCGTGGTGGGATCCTGCGTCGGCCAATATTCGACGTCGGCGGCGAGCGTGCGGGTCAACTCCAGCGCCTTGTGGTGCGCCTCCGGCGAGAGCGTGATGATGAGGTCGAAATTCAGCCCCTCCCAATCCTCCAGTTCCTCGAAGGTCTGCGGCTTGTGGGCGGAGATGTCTTGTCCCAATTCGTCCATCACCGCGACCGCGAACGGATCGAGCTCGCCGCGCCGTGCGCCGGCCGACTTCACGTAGAGGCCCTGCGGAAACATGTGCCGCAACAGGCTCTCGGCCATCGGCGAGCGCACGCTGTTCATGGCGCAGGCGAACAGCACCGATTGCGGATTGCTTGCGCGTGGCGAACCCGCCATCGCGGCTAGGCCGTTTTGGTAGAGGGCATGGCCTTGTCGGAAAACCGCTGCACACTTTTCCGGGCCATGCCCTAACCCTTCCAGTGCAGGACGGTAATGAGCGTGAACAGCCGTCGCGAGGTCTCGAAATCGACCCGCACCTTGCCCTTCAGCCGCTCCTGCAGCGTGCGCGAGCCCTCGTCATGGATGCCGCGGCGGCCCATGTCGATGGCCTCGATCTTGTCCGGCGTCGCGGTGCGGATCGCCTGGTAGTAGCTGTCGCAGATCATGAAATAGTCCTTCACGATCCGTCGGAACGGCGTCAGCGAGAGCAGATGCGCGACCACGGGCGTGCCGTCCTCGCGCCGGATGTCGAACATCAGGCGGTTGCCGGTGATGCCGATATGCAGCGTGAACGGGCCTTTCCCGTCCGCGCCATCGGGCGCGAACAGGTTCTGCTCGATCAGGTCGTAGATCGCGATCGCGCGCTCATGCTCGATGTCGGGCCCGGAACGGCCGATCGATTCCTCGTCGAGGGTGACCGCGACGATGCGATTGGTCTGGTCGTCCTGTTCGGGCGGCTGGGTCATGACAGGTTGAGGCGCAATCCAATCGAGCGCGAATGGGCATCCAGCCCCTCCGCTTGCCCGAGCGTCATCGCGGCCGGACCCAGCGCACGCAGCTGGTCCGGACCGCATTTCAGGATCGAGGTACGCTTGATGAAGTCGTGCACCGACAGGCCTGAGGAGAACCGCGCCGAGCGCGCCGTCGGCAGCACGTGGTTGGAGCCGCCGACATAATCGCCGATCGCCTCCGGCGTATGCGCACCGAGGAACACCGCACCGGCGTTGCGGATCCTTGCAGCCAGCGCATCGGGATCCTGCGTCATGATCTCGAGATGCTCGGCGGCGATCGCATCCGCCAGCGGGATCGCCTCGCTCATGTTCTTCACCATAATGATCGCGCCGAAATCGGCCCAGGAAGCACTGGCGATCGCGGCGCGCGGCAGCGTCGTCAACTGCGCCGCGACGGCCTTTTCGACATCGGCAGCAAGGCGCGCGGAATTGGTGATCAGGATTGATTGCGCGCTGGCATCGTGCTCGGCCTGCGCCAGGAGGTCCGCGGCGATCCAGTCGGCATTGCCGGTGTCGTCGGCGATCACCAGCACCTCGGAGGGACCGGCGATCATGTCAATGCCGACCTTGCCGAACACCAGTCGTTTTGCAGCGGCGACATAGGCATTGCCGGGGCCGACGATCTTGGCGACCGGCGCGATCGTCGCGGTGCCATGCGCGAGCGCGGCCACGGCCTGCGCGCCGCCGACGCGGTAGATCTCGCTGACACCGCCGAGCCTGGCGGCGGCCAGCACCAGCGGGTTGAGCTTGCCGTCCGGCGACGGCACCACCATCACCAGGCGCGAGACGCCGGCGACCTTGGCAGGCACCGCGTTCATCAGCACCGAGGAGGGATAGGCGGCGGTACCGCCGGGCACGTAGAGGCCGGCGGATTCGATCGCGGTGTAGCGCCAGCCCAGCTCGACGCCGAGCGGATCGGTGAAGCGCTCGTCCTTCGGAAGCTGGCGGCGATGATAGGTCTCGATGCGGTCGCGTGCGAGCTTCAGCGCGTCCAGTGTCGCGGCATCGCAGGCCCTCACAGCGTCCTCGATCTCGACTGCGGTCACACGAAGTCCGGATGCCTCCAGCGAAAGCCGGTCGAACTTCGCCGTGGCCTCCAGCAGGGCGGCGTCGCCACGTTTGGCCACATCGTCCACGATGGCGCGCACGGTGGCCTCGACGTCGGCCGAGACCTCGCGCTTGGCGGCGAGGAAGGCCGCGAATCGCTGGTCAAAATCGGCGCTGCTGCGGTCGAGACGAACGGGCATCTTGGCTTGGCTTCTGCTGGTTTTGGGGGCGCGGCTTGGCTCACCGGGCCCCCTGCTCAATGGCGCGGCGGGGAAGCTGCGTCAACCCTTGGCGCTCAGCCCTTGGCGGTCACCCCTTGGCGGTCGACCTCTGACAGCCCCCTTGGACGGCAGCGTTCCGGCAACGGCCCGGGCCGGTCTGATTGGTATACTGGTCATCTCACCCTTCCCCCTCGATCCCCATTCCCGCCCCCAGTTCGTCCGCCCCGAGGTCCGTCAGCTCGCATTCCAGGCATTCGACGTCGAGGCGGATGGCGCCGCCCTGGGCGAACAACAGCAGAGCGCTCCCGCCGGGCTCTTCATCGCGGTCGTCCTGGGGGTGAAACTCGATGCCGACGAGGTCCAGGACCTCGTTCGAAGCGCCGAGGTCGATGTTGCGCGACTTGCACGCGAGCACGCGGTCGAAGCGGAGCGCGGCAACCAGCCGGCGCGGCTCGGCGTCGCCGTCCAGCGTCTGCTCCCAGTCCAGCCGGCTCATGCCGACCACCAAACGCTTCTCGCTCTGCCGCCAGATGATATCGGCGGGCTGGACGCGAGCGTCCTGCACATGAGTCGAGATCACGGCCAGATCATCGGCATCGAGCGCGATCAGTTTGAGCGGGGGAGACATCAACGACACTTCTCCTCTGGGGCGGATACGGCTCAACGCGCGCCGACGCCGAAATTTCCGCGCAAACTAACGGGCCGGCGGATCAGAGGCTATTGATATCCTCCATCTCCAGCACCTTCCTGGGAAAACCGGCCCGGGCGACATGGATCATGGCGCGGCCCATCTGCTCGGTCGAGGTGACGAGCCGCGGCGAAATCCGGCGCAGCACCGACCAGAGTGGCCAGGTTGCGGTATAGACCGCCTGCACCCAGGCGGTCTTGGAGCGGATGCCGTGCAGAGGCTGGATCGCGCCGGGCCGGAACATAAAGGCCGCCCTGAACGGCAGCTTGAGCAGATCGTTCTCGGTCTTGCCCTTGACCCGTGCCCACATCCGCGAGCCCTGCTCGGTGGAATCGGTGCCGGCACCGGTGACATAGGTGAAGGTCATCTGCGGATTGAGCCGCGCCAGCGTGGTCGCCGCAGCCAGCGTGAGGTCATAGGTGAGATGGCGATAGTGCTCTTCGCTCATGCCGATCGAGGAGACGCCGAGACAGAAGAAGCAGGCGTCGAAACCCGTCAGCTGCGACTCGATCGCCGAATAGTCCCAGAAATCGCCGTGCGTGATCTCGGTGAGCTTGGCGTTGCGCACGCCGGTCGGGCCACGGCCCACCGCAACCACGCGCGTGATGCCGCGATCGATCAGGCACTCACGCAAAACACCCTGCCCGACCATGCCGGTCGCGCCGAAGATGATGACTCGCATCGGGACGTCCCCATGGTGCCGCGGCTCAAGCGGCGGCCGCGATCTCGTCGAAGGATACACCGGTCAAGGTTGCCGACACATCCCACAGCATGGCTGCGGCGGCAAAATCCTTCGCCTGCGACATGATCCTCGCCGCCGCGGGTGCCCCCTTCAATTCGTAAAACCAGTTCGGACCGTAGTAGCCGCCGGGCTCTGCAGCCGGTGAGGTCGCCGCGAACAGGGTGGGCAGCGCGCCTTCGGCGGCAGACTGGCTGATGAAGGGTTGCAGCCACCGGCTCACGCGCGACTGGAACGTGTTGGCGCCCGGCCCGTTCGAAATGAGATCGGTCCGCGCATAGCCGGGATGGGCGGCAAGGCTGGTCAGGCCCCAGCCGGCAGCGAGGCTGCGGCGCTGCAATTCGAGTGCGAACATCAGCATCGCCAGTTTGGACTGGCAGTACGCCCGCCACGGACGATAGGAATGCTTGCTCTGCAGATCGTCGAAATTGATGGCGCCGGAGCGGTGCGCGAGACTGGAGAGATTGACGACGCGCGCACCCTTTGCGCGGCGGAGATGCGGCAGCAGGCGCGCCGTCAGCGCATAATGGCCGAGATAATTGGTGCCGAGCTGCATCTCGAAACCGTCCTCGGTCTGCTGCCGTTTCGGCAACGCCATCACGCCGGCATTATTGACGAGGAGATCGAGCTGCTCGTTGCCGGCGGCAAAGCGCCGGGCGAAATCGGCGACGGAGGCAAGACTTGCGAGGTCGAGATGCTCATAGGCAATCAGGGCGTTGGGAAACCGCTCGCAAATGCCCTCGATGGCCCGCAGGCCCTTTGCGTCGCTGCGCCCGGTGAGTATGACAATGGCGCCGGCGCCCGCCAGCGCCATCGCCGTCTCGTAGCCGAGGCCGCCCGTCGCTCCGGTCACGACGGCGGTCTTGCCGCCGAGAGAGGGGATGTCTGCCGTCGTCCAGTCGGTCATGCCATAACTCCGTTCGGCCTGGAAAAGGCCCGCGACCGGTCTAAATGTGCACTGAGTGCAATTTTGCAAGAGGTGAAACAATTTGAAGGTTTCGAAGCCCGCCGCAAAATCGGTCAGGAAGAGTGCCAAGTCCTTGCCGGCAGGCGTAAAATCCCCTGATGCCCCCGGCCTGCGCCAGCGCAAGCTGCAGGAGACCCGCGAGCGGCTGACCCGGGGGGCGATGGCGCTGTTCCTGGAGCGCGGCTTCGAGGCCACGACCATCGACGACATCGCGGCCTCCGCGGACGTGTCGCGACGCAGTTTCTTCCACTATTTCGCCTCCAAGGAAGACGTGGTCGCCGCCTGGCAGGAGGGCGCGGCAAGCGCATTGGTCGCCGAGATCGTCGCGCGGCCCGCGGGCGAATCCATGCTGACGGCAGCCGAGAATGCGATTGCGGCAGCACTCGAGCGGATCGACCCGGCTGAGGCTGCGGCGATGTCGCGGCTCAAGCGCGACAATCCCGCGCTTCAGGCCCGTGACCAGCTGAAATACGAAAAGCTCGAGCGGGCACTCGCCGAAGGGCTCGCGCAGCGCGCCAGGACGAAAGCCGACAGGTTGAAGGCGCGACTCGTCGCCATGATCGCCACCGGCGCGATGCGCGTCGGCGGCGAAAGCTGGATCGGCGAAGGTGCGCGCGAGAAGCCGGACATTTTCGTCAAGCGCACCTTCGATGCGATCAGGTCGATCTTGACGTGAGGCGCTTCAGCCTCACGCCTTGAAGAACGCCAGCAGGTCCGCGTTGATGGTCTCGGCGTGTGTGGTCGGCATGCCGTGCGGGAAACCCTTGTAGGTCTTCAGCGTGCCGTTCTTGAGCAGCTTGGCCGACAGCGGCGCCGAGTCGGCGTAAGGCACGATCTGGTCGTCGTCGCCGTGCATCACCAGCACCGGAACGGTGATCTTCTTGAGGTCCTCGGTGAAGTCGGTCTGCGAGAACGCGACGACGCCGTCATAGTGCGCCTTGGCGCCGCCCATCATGCCCTGGCGCCACCAGTTCTGAATCACCGCTTCCGACGGCTTTGCGCCGGGACGGTTGTAGCCATAGAACGGGCCGGAGGCGAGGTCGCGGTAGAATCCGGTGCGGCTGGCGGCGAGCTGGGCCTGCAGACCGTCGAACACGCTCTTCGGCAGGCCGCCCGGATTGGCCGCCGTCTGCACCATCAACGGCGGCACGGCGGAGAGAATCGCAGCCTTCGCCACCCGGCTCTCGCCGTGGCGCGCGATGTAATGCACTACCTCGCCGCCGCCGGTGGAATGGCCGACGTGAATCGCGTTCTTCAGGTCGAGATGCGCCGTTACGGCCGCGAGATCGTCGGCGTAGTGGTCCATGTCGTGACCGTCGGAGACCTGCGACGAGCGGCCGTGGCCGCGGCGGTCATGGGCGATGACGCGGTAGCCGTGGTTCGCGAAGAAGATCATCTGCGTGTCCCAGTCGTCGGCCGATAGCGGCCAGCCATGGCTGAACACGATCGGCTGACCCGCGCCCCAGTCCTTGAAAAAATCTCGACGCCGTCCTTGGTGGTGATGGTGGGCATGGTGGGACTCCTTCAGTGAAAATCATTCCGGGGCCCGCGAACCACGAGCCGTCGACATGAAGATAATGATGCGATGTCCGGAGTGCGATGCCGCGCACCGCCCGGTAACGATGACAATCGGGCGATCAGGCAAACGCCATCGGCTTGAAGCGGCGCCAGGCGCCGATGGTCAGCACCACGAAGAACACCAGCACGATGCCCTGCACCGCGGCGAACACGGGGCCTCCCGGCGGATTCGGCGGCACTGCGGGGGCGAGCGCGGCGAGGGCCGGCACCTTCAGGAACGACTGGATCACCAGCACGAACACGTTGAAATAGAGCGAGATCATCGCAGTTACGATGTAGACCGGACGCCAGACGCCTCGAAGCTTCATGCCGTAGAGTGCGAAACAGGCGATCGCGAGCAGCACCAGCGAGATGATGCCGATGATGTGCGACGGCAACAGCTCCTTGAACGGAAACAGGAAGCCAGTGGCGCTGGTGAGGATCGTGAACAACAGGAAGATCGCGGTGAGGCCGGGCATCGGCTTCGAGCCGAGCAGGCCGAACATCACGACGAGGCCGGCGGCGATGGCGATCAGGCTGATGATGACGTGGACCAACGTGAAGGCGGGCAGGCTCAATCCAAGCATCACGACGTCTCTCCTACTCTCAGCGTTGAGATCGGAGGATTAGTATTACGGTCCTCATTGAATGGCTACATGCGCAATGTCACAGGCACGTGCAGAGCCATGCGTCGTCGTGCGAATCGACAAACGCATGGCTGAATTTTTTGCAGCGTCGTCACAATCGAGAGCAGTTTGACGTTTGTAGCCCGGATGGAGCGATAGCGTAATCCGGGAATCTCGCGTGCGGTTGGTTACCGTCCCGGATTGCGCTTCGCTCCATCCGGGCTACGAGCCCCTCGACCAAAGTCGAAACGGGCTCACACTTCCTTGGTGTCGAAGATCAGCAGGTCGGCGCCGCCGCTGGCGAATTTCGGCACGTCGCCTGCCGCGGCCTTGCCTGCTTCGCTGCCGAAGGCCGCCTGGATGTCGGCCACGCTGTTGAAGGTGAGGACGGCGACCAGGTGGATGCCGGACGGCCCGGCAGGCGAGCCGACCGGCCCGGTGCTGACGGCGTATTTCTTCAGACCCGGCAGTTTCTTGGCGAGCGGAATGTGGGTCTCGGCATAATGCTTGTCGAAGGCGGCAGCGTCCTTGGGTGTCTTGTAGAGCACGACGAGTTCGGCCATTGAGTCCTCCCTTGTGAATCTTTGTTTTTCAACGCGCGATTGACCTCGCGACGAGGACAGATAGTCACGCATCACACGGCAGGATGGCAAGCCTCATTCGGCTTGCCATCTGCTTGTCTTGTCCGTGACTAAAGCGCCGGTTTTGCGGCGTCGCCAAGATAGCCGTGCAGAGACGCCACGACCTGCGCGCCTTCGCCGATGGCGCCGCCGACGCGCTTGACCGAGCCGGAGCGGACGTCGCCGACGGCGTAGACGCCGGGCACGGAAGTTTCGAGCGGCGCGACGAGCCGGCCCTGGTTCTGCTCGGATTGCGCGCCTGTCACGACGAAGCCGCCGCGATCGAGCGTAACGCCGCAGCCGTCGAGCCAGGAGGTGGCGGGATCGGCGCCGACGAACAGGAAGAGATTGCTGATGTCGGCAAAATCCTCGTCATCAGACAGCCGGCTCTTCCAGCGGATGCGCCGCAGCAGCGAGGCCTCGTCACCCTCGAGCGCTGATATCTCGGTGTTGAACATCAATTCGATGTTCGGCGTCGCCTCGATGCGCTCGATGAGATAGCGCGACATGCTGGCGCCGAGACCGCCGCCGCGGATGATCATCAGCACCTTCTTGGCGTGACCCGACAGGAACACCGCGGCCTGCCCCGCCGAATTGCCGGCGCCGACCAGGGCCACTTCCTCGCCGGCGCACAGCTTCGCCTCGACCGGGGACGCCCAGTACCAGACACCGCGCCCCTCGAATTTGGCGAGGTTCTCGATCTCCGGCCGGCGATAGCGCGCACCGCTCGCGACCACCACCGCGCGCGAGCGCAGGGGATCGCTGCCGTCGAGCGCCACTGAAAACGCGCCGTCCGTGCGCGTGCAGTCGAGCGACTTCACCGTGACGGGGATCATGATCTCGGCGCCGAATTTCTGCGCCTGGTTGAAGGCACGCGCGGTGAGGGCCTGGCCGGAGATTCCGGTCGGAAAGCCGAGATAGTTCTCGATGCGCGCGCTGGCGCCGGCTTGGCCGCCGAAGGCGCGGGTGTCGAGCACGGCGACCGAAAGTCCTTCCGAGGCGGCATAGACCGCGGTGGCGAGCCCCGCCGGCCCGGAGCCGACGATCGCGACGTCGTAGATGCGGTCGTTGCGGGGGCCGCCGATCATGCCGATCGCGCGCGCGATTTCGGTTTCGCCGGGATTGCGCAGCACCGCACCGTCGGGGGTTACGACCAGCGGCCAGTCTTCCGGCTTGGGCGAATAGCGTGCGATGACGTCGGCGGCGTCGCGGTCGCGCTCGGGATCGAGCAGATGATGCGGCTGGCCGTTGCGGGTGAGGAAGCTCTGCAGCCGCACCACGCCGGCCGAATGCGAGGGACCAATCAGAACGATACCGCCGACGCCGGCCTGGAGCAGATTGACCCGGCGCAGGATCAGCGCGCGCATGATGCGCTCGCCGAGCTCGGCCTCGGCAACCAGCAGCGCACGCAGGCGCTCCGGCGGCAGCAGCAGCGTATCGACCTCGCCTTCGGCGCGGCCGTCGACCAACGCCGGCCGGCCGGAGAGCTGGCTGAGCTCGGCCAGAAACTGCCCCGGCCCCTGGTCGATCAGCGGAGTGACATTGCCGAGCCCGTCGCGCTGGGTGATGGCGACGTGGCCGCTCAGTACGACGAACATGCCCGGCCCCGGCTTGCCGGTCTCGAACAGCCACTCGCCGTCGGCGTAACTGCGGACCTCGCCAAAATGGCGCATCCGCTCGATCTCGGCCGATGTCAGCGTCGGGAAAGTCTGTTCGGGGCGGGTGAACCGCGCCATCTGCGCGTCACTGTCTGCTCGTTGCGAATAGTCCTGCCCGCTTGCCACGTCCATGCACTCCAAAAATTCCAGTTGCCGGTCTCAAGCGCCGGTCTTGCCGGCGGCCCCCTCATTTAGGCAATCATCATCGTTCTGCGAGGGACCGTCGGTTGCGGAGCGTTCGCGCGCCTGCAGCTTCCGCCGCTTCAGGTTTTCGCGCAGCGCCGATTTCAGGCGATCGTCCCGGGACGCCCTCGCCTGTCTCGATTCCGGTCTCGCGCTTGTGTCGTTCTCGTCAGCCATCACGGGTCCATACAGCGATCTGCGATAACTTGCCCAGGGAATGCGGCAGCTCAAGAGGCCCACGCCCATCCGATCGTGCGAAACTCAAAATGTGCCAGCTCCGGGAGATCAGCCAACTGGCCGGATGGCGAGGACACCGGAACCGAAATCAGCGGCAAAGTCAGCGGAAAGTCAGTCGTTTCGCGCCAAAACGGGCGTTTTGGACCTGATATCGCCCCGATTTTCTCATTTGTCAGGGCCAGCAAGCTTGCACAGGAGGGGGCTTGTGGCAGATATCGGCCCGCTTGGTAGGCCCCTCGTGGCGGCCGATTCTCATCCCAGCACATGCTGCCGTAGCTCAGTGGTAGAGCACTCCATTGGTAATGGAGAGGTCGACAGTTCAATCCTGTCTGGCAGCACCAGTTTCCTCAGAAAATCGCCTTGTTCGGTTGTCCGATTGCTCCCTTGGAGGGGCAGGACGTGTTGTCCGCCCCTCACCGGTTCTCCTAGAAGCCGAAGCCGATGCCGCCGGCCGCCAGATGGTGGGATGTGCCGCCGAAGCTCGCCGTCCACGGACTGGTCGGAGCGTGAGCGGGATCCACGGTGGAGCCGAAAACCTGATTCACGTCGCCGACATACAGATAGCGGTACTCGCCGAACAGGTAAGCGCCGCTATTTCCGAGGGCGAAGCGCGCCCCGGCCTTGGCCTGTGCCGCAAAGGTCCAGGCTGAGGAGTCCGGCCTCGCGTTGAAGTGGTTGATGCCGGGCTCGGCCGGGTCGGTCTGGGTGGACGTGGCGCCGTTGATCGAAACATTCGCGGCCCCGATCCCGCCGCCGATATACGGCGTGATGCCTTGATAAGGTGTGTTGAAGCCGACGACCATGTTCGCCAGCAGCACCGTCGTGCGCATCGGGAAAGTCGTGTCGAAGGTGTGTTCGGCAAGCCGGTCTGTGGGGTTCACCAGTGTCGCACGCGGCTGGTTGCCTGCCAGATAGAAACCTTCGATCTCCAAAGCGGGCCGCACATACGCGCCATACGACCATTCATAACCGAGATGCGCGCCGCCGAACCCGACGCCGCCGCTGCTGGTGCGCCCCGACGCATCGACGGCCAGGGGGCCTCCGACGGCCTCAACGAGAAAGACGGTGCCCAACTGGCTGACGTCGGTGCCGCCACGGCTGCCGCCGCCCCCGAAAACGCCGACATAGGCGCCGCCGCTGCGCGTCGGCGCGACCGCGGGCCCCTTGCTGTACATCGCATAGGCCTGCGTGGGTGCGGTGGCCGCCACGGCTTCCTTCGCGGCGTCGCGTCCGGCTGGCCTCGCTGCCGGTGCAGCCGCCTCTCTCGGCGCGGACGCGCGCCGCTCTTGTTTGGCCTGCTTCAATTCGGCGCGCAGCTCGGAAATGGTCTGCTGCTGCGCTTTCAGCATGCGAAACAGTTCGGCGTTCGATGGAACGTCCTCGGCATGCACGGTGCTCGCAGTCATCAAGCCCGCAGCCACGATGAAATACTTACGCGCTGTCATTTGTACCCCGCCCTTTGGTTGCAAATCACCCGCCGACACTATGGAACGTGGTTGGGAAAGCGCAAAGGCATCGTCCGCGAACGCTGGCCTTCAGACACAAAAGCCGGAGCTTTCTGGCACGGTGTGGGATTTGAGCGACACGCGCCGGCGTTTCCATCCATCCTGTCGGACAGCGCCATTCTCAATTCACGCATAAATCCGCATTCTCGCGGCGCGAAACGCCCGAGTTTTGCGCTCCTCTTTCGCCCTCTCTTGTGAAGAGGGCGCAGGGAAGGCCGGGTGCCGGCTGGCACCCATGATCCGCTGCGCGACAAATTTGCACACGCAAATGCGCAGGCGGAAAAACAGGTGGGCCGGAAAACACCCGGCCTTCCCTGCGCGATGGTCGGACGGCTTATGCCGAGCTCTCCCGGGAGCCGAACTTTCCCTCTGGCCTCCCTCGCCCCGCGAATTGACGATGCCGTTCGCCCGGTTGGGCTCGCGCACATCTCCGCTAAGGGCTTGACCGTAGCAACGACGGCCAGGACGACCCGGTTTTGCCGTACGCTTCAGCGTCGCTCGTCCGCACGTGGCTACGGGCTCACAGGGACTACCCGCCCTGCCCTCAGCCTCTCGCGCACGACGCTGCCGCGTCCACCGCACCCCAGCCCACGTTCGTTGCGACGTACGATCGCCCCTCTCCTCGGACCGGGATGGGCAGAATATGCCGCAATTCCGAATTTCGGTAAAGTGGAATATTTTTATGGGGGAGGGTTGACGGGGTTTTACTGAAGGCGGGTGTTTTGCCCGACGGGTTAATACCGGTGGAAGCAGCGATGGGCTTTGCAAGGGCTCAACCCATCGCGACGCACCGAGCATGCCGTCAGCCGTCCTCCTCCCCCTCCTCCTTCACCAGCGTCAGCAAGCGAAGCGTCAGGAACGTGAACACCGCGACCGTCGCCGCGACATCGTAGGCACCGAGGCCGACGGAGACGCCGATGGCGCCGGTGGCCCACAGGCTCGCGGCCGTCGCCGTGCCGTGGACCGAATTGCCGTTCTTGAGGATCGCGCCGCCGCCGATGAAGCCGATGCCGGTGATGAGGCCCTCGATTACCTTCGACATCCCTTCAGGCGAATGCATCAGCAGGCTCTCGCTGGCCTGCACGAAGCCGCAGCTTGCCATCGCGACCAGCGGAAATGTGCGCAGGCCCGCGCTGCGCGCCCGCTTCTCGCGGTCCCATCCGATCGGAACGGCAAGCGCGAACGCGGCGGCGAGTGCGATCACATGAGCGCCGATATTGAATTTGTCCAAAGCAAATCCCCGAAACCAAAGCAGCCATCGAAATCAAGCCGGCCTGCAACGCGGCGGGGCGGCGGATGGTTTCAGGACGGGCGGATTTGCCGCATGCCGCAGTGCGGGGATACGTTTGGCGTGTAGCCCGAATGGAGCGCAGCGCAATCCGGGATTGGTTGCCACATTCGAGAGGGCCCCGGATTTCGCTACGCTCCATCCAAGCTACAAAACTGCGCGTCCCTACTCCGCGAGATCGCGCATCACCTTGATCAGATCCGACTTGCCCTCGAAGCCGATGCCCGGAAGCTCGGGCATGACGATGTGGCCGGCTTCGACCTTCACGCCGTCAGGAAAGCCGCCATAGGGCTGGAACAGATCGGGGTAGCTCTCGTTGCCGCCGAGGCCGAGGCCCGCCGCGATGTTGAGGGACATCTGGTGGCCGCCGTGCGGGATACAGCGGGACGGCGACCAGCCAAACTGGTGCAGCACGTCGAGGGTGCGCAGATATTCGACCAGGCCATAGGACAGCGCGCAATCGAACTGCAACCAGTCGCGGTCCGGCCGCATGCCGCCGTAGCGCAGCAGGTTGCGCGCGTCCTGATGCGAGAACAGGTTCTCGCCGGTCGCCATCGGACCCGGATAGAACTCCGAGAGCGCGGCCTGGAGCGCGTAGTCGAGGGGATCGCCGACCTCCTCGTACCAGAACAGCGGATATTGCCGCAGCATTTTTGCGTAGGCGATGCCGGTTTCCAGATCGAAGCGGCCGTTCGCATCGACGGCGAGTTGCGCCTGCGAACCGATCTCGGACAGTACCGCCTCGATGCGGCGTTGATCGTCGTCGAGGGAAGCGCCGCCGATCTTCATCTTGACGACGTTGTAGCCGCGATCGAGATAGCCGCGCATCTCGGCGCGTAGCGCCGTGTTGTCCTTGCCCGGATAATAATAGCCGCCGGCTGCATAGACGAACACGCGCGGATTGGCCTGAAGCCCCTTCTGCTCGGCGAGCAGGCGGAACAGCGGCTTGCCCGCGATCTTGGCCGTGGCGTCCCAGATCGCCATGTCGAGCGTGCCGACCGCGACCGAGCGCTCGCCGTGGCCGCCGGGCTTCTCGTTGCTCATCATCGCCGCCCAGAGCTTGTGCGGATCGAGATTGTCGCCGGCCTCGTTGAGGACGCTGTTGGGCTCGGCCTCCAGAATGCGATTGCGGAACCGCTCGCGGATCAGCCCGCCCTGGCCGTAGCGGCCGTTGGAGTTGAAGCCGTAACCAACCACGCGCCGGCCGTCGCGCTCGACATCGGTGACGACGGCGACGAGGCTCGCCGTCATCTTCGAGAAGTCGATATAGGCGTTCCGGATCGGGGACGCGATCGGCTTGGTGATCTCGCGGACGTCGACGATGCGCATGGGGGTCTCCTGGCTTCGTGATATGGCTGCATTGTCTATCGCGGCCACGCAGGCGCTGTCATTCATCTTCTTTCCAGGAAAGATCCGGGAACATCTTCGATTCGAGGCTCCAGCAGTCCTCAGCCTGATTCCGGATGGATGGGCCAGATGCACTACCATTTTCATAGCCGGCGCCTACATGTGAAGTCAGCGCTCCAACGCCCTCCATCCGGACCCCTCGCATGATCCCCTTTTCCGTGCTCGACCTCGCGCCCATCCGTCAGGGCAGCAATGCGACGCAGGCGTTTGCCAATTCGCTCGATCTCGCCCGGCATGCCGAGGCCTGGGGCTACAAGCGGTTCTGGCTGGCCGAACATCACAACATGACAGGGATCGCGAGCGCCGCGACGTCGGTGGTGATCGGACATGTCGCGGGCGGCACCAAGACGATCCGCGTCGGCTCCGGCGGCGTGATGCTGCCGAATCATTCGCCGCTGGTCATCGCCGAGCAGTTCGGCACGCTGGAATCGCTTTATCCCGGGCGGATCGATCTCGGGCTCGGGCGGGCGCCGGGCACCGACCAGTTCACCGCACGGGCGATGCGGCGCGATCTTGCAACGAGCTCCGAGAACTTTCCGCAGGACGTGCTGGAGTTGCAGGCGCTGCTCGGCGATGTGGAGCCGAACCAGACCCTCCGCGCCGTGCCCGGCATGGGAACGAAGGTGCCGCTCTGGATCCTGGGATCGAGTACATTTGGCGCGCAGCTTGCGGGCATGCTCGGGCTGCCCTTTGCGTTTGCCTCGCATTTCGCGCCGCAGATGATGATGCCGGCGCTGCGTGAGTATCGCGCGCGCTTCGCGCCGTCGGCGCAGCTCGACCAGCCCTATGCGATGGTCGGCGTCAACGTGTTTGCTGCCGACAGCGACGTCGAGGCGCAGCGCATGTTCACCTCGCTGCAGCAGCAGTTCATCAATCTGCGCCGCGGCACGCCCGGGCAGCTGCCGCCGCCGGTCGACGACATGGACGCGCTGTGGTCGCCGGCCGAGAAGGCGATGGTCGGCCAGTCGCTGTCCTGCTCCGCGGTCGGCTCGCCTGATGTGGTCGAAGAAAAGCTGAAGGCGCTGATCGCCGAGACCGGCGCGGACGAGCTGATGACCACGGGCCAGATCTACGACCACGCCGCGCGGCTGCGCTCGTTCGAGATCGCCGCCGAGGTGCGGGACCGGCTGGAGAAGCAGCGGGCAGCGTAATCGTTGTCCGATTGCTGCGACGGTGAAGGTGCGCTCCCTCCCCGCACGCGGGAGAGGGCGCACACTGCGCTCGTGGCGAGCCTCGCTTGCTCTAATCCGGAAAGCCGAACAACTTCGCCGGATTGTGCACCAGGATCTTTTCCAGCTCCGCTTGATCCGCGGCGAAGCGGAACATCAGTTCGAGCAAGTCGGCATCGTTCGGCGGTTGTTTGACGGAGACCGGATGCGGCCAGTCGCTGGCCCAGACGCAGCGGTCGAGCGCGGCCTCGATATAGGTGCGCGCGATCGGGATCACGTCGTCCCAGGGCGGGCCGACCTGCGAGGTCTTCTCGCCGAGCGACAGCATCACCCAGAAATTGCCCTTCTCGAGCAGCTCCAGCATCTTGCGCAGGTTCGGATCGTCCTTGCCGTTCGCCGGCACGGGCCGCGCCATGTGGTCGATCAGCACGGGCACGTCGAGATTCTCGTACTTGGCGACGCTGGAGACGATGCCGTCCTTCTCCGGCTGGATCTTGACGTACCAGCCGAGCTCGCGGATGCGTGCGATGGCGCGGGCGAAATCGGCATCCGACAGCACGGCGCCGAGCTCCTGGCGGAAGCTGAAGCGCGCGCCGCGCACGCCGGCGTCATGCAGCCTGGCGAGATAGGAATCGTTTGCCTCCGCGAACACCAGAGCGTTGGCGCAGCCGCGATAGTTCGGACCCATCGCGGCGAGGCCGTCGAGCACGACGGAATGATCGGCGCCGTAGGTCGTGGTCTGCACGATGATGCCGCGCTCGATGCCGAGCGTCTTGTGCACGCGCAGCGCAGCTTCCCAGGTCGCACTCGGCATCCGATAGGCCGCGCCGGGACGCTCCGGATATTTGTCGATGGGACCGAGGACGTGAAACTGGCTGTCGACGGTCTTCGGCGGCGGTGCCTTGAGCGGACGGCGCGGATTGGGGTCGAACGGCAGATAGGTCGGCATGCGCTGAGCTCCTTCAGTCGATCATGGCAGTGAAGTCGCACTGCACCAGCGCGCCGCCGTCCATGTTGTCCATCGGCAGCGCGTGGCGCGCCGGGCGCGAATGCTCGTCCGGAAACATCTTGAGCCATTCGACATTGACCGGACCGCGCTGCGTGCGGTCCTTCAGCCACACCGTCATCTTGATGATGTCGTCGGTGGTGCCGCCGGCGGCCTCCACCGTCGCCTTCATATGCGCGAACATGTTGGCGCATTGGGCGTCGAGACTCTCCGGCATCACGCCGGCCGCGTCGCGGCCGAGGATGACGCCGGACATCACGAGACCGCCGATGCGGCAAGCGTTCGGAATCGGATTGGCGTGCTTGAAGCCGCCGATATGGATGCTCTTGCGCCGCGATTGGCCCGTCATGGTGCGCTCCCTCTCTGTTTATTGGTTCAGACGAACTGGCACGACACCGAGCCGAACGCGCCGTAATCCGCGTGGAAGGTGTCGCCGCGGCGGATATCGACCGGACGCGTGAACGATCCCGCCAGCACCACTTCGCCGGCGCCGAGATGTTCGTCGTGCGGCGCGAGGCGGTTGGCGAGCCAGGCGATGCCGTTGGCGGGATGGTTGAGCACGCCGGCGGCAAGCCCGGTCTCCTCGACCTCGCCGTTGCGGAACAGCAGCGCGCCGATCCAGCGCAAATCGGCGTCCATCGGGCGGAACGGCCGGCCGCCGAGCACCAGCGCGGCGTTGGCTGCGTTGTCCGAGATCGTATCCATCACCTTGCGCGGCTTGCCCGTTTCGGGATCGACACGATGCATGCGTGTCTCCAAAATCTCCAGCGCCGGCGTGACATAGTCGGTGGCGTTGAGCACGTCGAAGATGGTGCAGTCGGGTCCGCGCAACGGCGCCTTCAGCACGAAGGCGAGCTCGACCTCGATGCGCGGCGCGTGGAAACGATCGAACGGGATCGGCGTCGCATCGGCGTAGAACATATCGGCGAACAGCACGCCGTAATCCGGCTCGGAGATGCCGACCGCATTCTGCATCGCTTTCGAGGTCAGGCCGATCTTGTGACCCTTGATGATTCGGCCGCGGCCGAGCTGGAGTTTGGTCCAGGCGCGCTGGACCGCATAGGCATCCTCGATGCTGAAATCGGGATAGTCCTTCGTGAACATCGTGATCAGCGTTTTGCTGCGCTCGGCCTCGTCCAGGCGCGCGGCAAGGCGTTCGATCGTTGCGGTGTCGAGCATGATCACTGCTCCGCGGCGACGGTGTTGCGCAGCACACCGATACGGCTCGACTCGACCTCGACGACGTCACCAACCTTCAGCCAGCGCGGCGGATCGAAGCGCACACCCGCTCCGGTCGGCGTGCCCGTCACGATCATGTCGCCGGGCTTCAGCGTGGCGAAGGTCGAGAGATAGGAGATCAGATAATCGAACGGGAACATCAGCCGCTCGGTTGTGTCCTGCTGGCGCACCTCGCCGTTGACGCGCGTGATGATGTCGTGGGGACCGCGCGGATCGAGTTCGTCCGCCGTGACGATCCACGGGCCGATGCTGCCGGAGCGATCGAAATTCTTGCCTTGCGTGACGTTGAACTTGCCGTGGCGCAGCCAGTCGCGGACCGTACCCTCGTTGCACAGGGTCATGCCGAAGATGTGCGACCAGGCCTGCTCACGCGGGATGTGGCGACCGCCCTGCCCGATCACGATGACGAGTTCGCCCTCATAGTCGAGCTGCTCCGAGACCTTGGGCTTTTCCAGCGGCTGGCCGGAGCCCGTCATCGACGACATGCTGCGCACGAACAGGCTGGGATATTTGGGCAGGTCGGAGCTGTCCTTGTATTCGGCGTTGCGCTCGGCGTAGTTGACGCCGATGCACCAGAGCTTTTCGGGCGCCAGCACCGGCGGCAGCAGGACGAGCTTGTCCAGCGGGTAATCCGGCTTCTGCCCGGTCGCGGCCTCCTGCGCATCGGCCAGCGCGTTGGCCGCAATCAGAGCCTTCACGTCGGAGAAGTCGCGACCGATCCGCCTGGTCAGGTCGATCACACCGCCTTCGACGGCGGCGCCGTAGCGCGGCTCTCCGTCCAGGAGATAGCTCAGGAGTCGCATGGTCGTTCTCTCCGATAGTGTTCGGGCACTGGGCCGGCGCGATGCGCGCTCAGTCTTTCGATTTGGGCGTCTGGAAGACAGTGTTCAGCGTCACGATCTCGCCGAGGCTGGCGTAGCGCGGTCCGCCGATGCGCGCGATCGGGTCGAGTGCCTTGGTCTCGACCTTGCCGTCGTTCACGAGACCGTCGCGCAGATGGAACATCACGACCTCGCCGACGATCAGCCGGCTCCTGGCATCGCCGAATTCCAGACACTGCCGGAAACGGCACTCCATCGCGACGGGCGCCGCAGCCAACCGCGGCACCTTGATGCGCTCGCTCGCGAGCGTCTCCAGCCCGAGATGCTCGACCTCGCTGACTTCGGGGGATGCTCGACGGAGCTGTCGTGCACCGCGGACATCAGCGGGGTGTCGGCGATGTGGATCACATATTCCTCGGTATCGAGGATGTTGTGCGCGGTGTCCTTGTAGTTTGCACCCTTGCGGCCGACGCTGATGGCCAGCATCGGCGGCTTCTGCGAGACGAAGGTGAAGGCGCTGAACGGCGCGAGGTTCAGCACGCCGGACCGCGACAGGCTCGTCACCCACGCGATCGGACGCGGCACCACGATGCCGGTCATCAGCCGGTAGATGCGCTCCGCGCCGAGCTCGGTGGGATCGATCCGCATGGTTCAGTCAGCCCTGATGTTGGCCTTGCGCACGACAGGAATCCACTTGGCGTCCTCGCGCTCGAGATAGGCCCTGAACTCAACCGGCGTCATCGCGACGGCTTCGCCGCCGAGCTTCTCGAACTTGTCGACCACGGCGGGATCTTTCCAGAATCGCGGTCAGAGCCTCGTGCAGCTTGTCGACGACCGGCGCCGGCGTGCCGGCCGGTGCGAACAGGCCGGTAAAAGTCTGGCCGTCGAAATCCTTGTAACCGAGTTCGGCAAAGGTCGGCACGTCGGGCAGCGACTTCAGGCGATGCGGGCTGGTGACCGCGAGAGCACGGAACAGGCCGGCCTTGATGTGCTGGAGGCTGACCGTAAGCTGGTCGAATGCGAACTGGACCTGGCCGCCGAGCAGATCGTTGATCGCAGGCGCGTTGCCGCGGTAATGCGCGGTGACCCATTGCAGGCCGAGGTTCTCCTGCATCAGCTCGCTGAGCAGATGGTTGGTGGTGCCGGGGCCCGGCGAGGCCATGGTCAGCTTGCCGGGGTCACGCTTGGCGAGCGCGATGAATTCCTTGAAATTATTGGCCTGCACCGACGGATGGACCTCAAGCACCAGCGGCGTCATCGAGATCGTCGTGATCGGCATGAAGTCCTTCTTCCAGTTATAGGCCTCGCGCTTGTTGATCTCGGTCGCGAACAGCACCGGGCCATTGGCGCCGACGAACAGCGTGTAGCCGTCGGGCGCCGACTTCGAAAAGGCCTCGCCCGCAATCATGCCGCCGGCGCCCGCCTTGTTCTCGATGATGAAGGGTTGGCCGAGCTTCTCCTGGAGCTTGTCGGCGACGATGCGCGCAGCGCTATCGACGTTGCCGCCGGCCGGATAAGGCACGATCAGCTTGACGCTGCGCGCCGGCCATTGCTGGGCCGATACGGGCCCTGCCAGGATTGCGGTGACAGCAGCTATGGCAATCGCGATTAATCTCATGTTAACCTCCCGGCGGCGCTTCTCATTTCACGTCGATCGCCCTGACATCGCGCAAGGCATCCCGATCGGAGCGCAATCTCCAGATGCGCGCTTTACCTGTCGAGCGAATTGTGTCGTTCTTGTCCATATTATGGACAAGCGTCTTTCACCGAAATCAATCCGCAACGCAATGGAACCCCGACAAGGCGCGCAGGCGATCCGGCGCGCGCTCGCGGTGCTGCGCATTCTTGCCGCGGGCCGCGAAGATGGTGTGCCATTGGCCGAGGTCGTACGCGCCACCGGCCTCACCCGTCCGACCGTGCATCGCATCGTCCACGTGCTGATCGAGGAAGGCATCGTCGAGCGGCACGACAGAACCGGCCGCTACGCGATCGGCAACCAGGTGCCCGAGCTGGCGCTTGCGCGGGCGCGGCCATCGCGGCTGCTGGTCGCCGCAAGTCCGTCGCTGCGGCGCGCGTCCGCCGAGATCGGCGACACGCTGTTCCTGACGGTGCGGACCGGCAACGACACGCTGTGCGTCGATCGCAGGATCGGCACTTACCCTATTCAGGTGTTGTCGATCGAAGTCGGCGCGCGCCGACCCCTCGGCGTCTCCAGCGCGGGCGTCGCCATCCTCGCCGCGATGCCGGCGCCGGACGCGCGAAAAATCGTCGCAGCCAACGAGAAGCGACTGGCCGCCTACCAGACCGACACTGCCACCGTGCTCGGCCAGGTCACTGCGGCGCGGCGGCGGGGATATGGCATGCGGGAGATCGGTCTCGTGCAGGGCACCAAGTCGATCTCCACCTGGATCAAGACCCCGGATGGGCAGCCGGCCGCGGCGATGACCGTCTCCGCCGTTCGGACGAGGCTCGGGCCAAGGCGCGAGCAGGAGGTCGCGGAGATCCTGCTGCGCGAGGCGCAGATCATCGAGCAGGCGATACGGGGCTAGCTTCGCTGCTCCAGTTGCCGAGCGTCATGGCCGGGCTTGTCCCGGCCATCCACGCGTGGCCGCGCGGTACGAAGAACGTGGATGCCCGGGACAAGCCCGGGCATGACGACCTCCTGTTCATAGTCAATGGGCTGACGTGGCCCGCCATTTTGTGGCACAAGGGCCGCCATCGCCGACCGACCCACGAGGCCAAGCATGCCCGCGCCGAAACCGCCTGCCTTCGAGACCCTGAGCCTGCATGCGGGCCAGCATCCGGATCCCGCGACCGGCGCCCGCGCGGTGCCGATCTACCAGACCACGTCCTACGTGTTCCAGGATTCCGACCACGCCGCCGCGTTGTTCAATCTGGAGCGCGCCGGCCACATCTATACGCGCATCTCGAACCCGACCACCGGCGTGCTGGAGGAGCGGCTTGCGGCGCTGGAGGGCGGCGTCGGCGCGATCTGCACCGCAAGCGGCATGGCCGCGCTGCATCTGGCCATCGCGACGTTGCTCAATGCCGGCGACCACATCGTGGCATCGAGCTCACTCTATGGCGGCACCATCAACCTCCTGGCGCACACGCTGCCGCGCTTCGGCATCACCACCACCTTCGTGAAGCCGCGCGACCACGACGCGTTCCGCGCGGCGATCAAGCCGAACACGAAGCTGGTGATCGGCGAGACCATCGGCAATCCCGGCCTCGAAGTGCTCGACATCCCCAAGGTCGCGCAGATCGGGCATGACGCTAAAATTCCGCTGCTGATCGACAACACCTTTGCCACGCCCTATCTCAGCCGCCCGATCGAGCTGGGGGCAGACATCGTGATGCACTCGGCGACCAAATGGATCGGCGGCCACGGCATCGCGATCGGCGGCGCCCTCATCGACGGCGGCCGCTTCGACTGGCGCGACTCCGGGAAATTCGGCGTGCTGACCGAGCCCTATGGCGGCTATCACGGCATCGTCTTCGACGAGCAGTTCGGCACCGCCGCCTTCATCATGCGCGCGCGCACCGAAGGCCTGCGCGATTTCGGCGCTTGCCTGTCGCCGACCAACGCATTCCAGCTCCTGCAGGGCGTCGAGACGTTGGGCGTGCGCATGGACCGCCACATCCAAAATACGCACCTCGTGCTGGAAGCCTTGAAGTCGAACAAGGCGGTCGACTGGGTATTGCATCCCTCGCTGGAGGACCACACGGACTATCAGCTCGCAAAGCAATTGCTGCCGCGCGGCGCCGGCTCGATCGTCTCCTTCGGCATCAAGGGCGGGCGGCCTGCGGGACGCAAGTTCATCGAAAGCCTGCGCATGATCAGCCATCTTGCCAATGTCGGCGACGCCAAGACGCTGGTGATCCACCCGGCGTCGACCACGCATCAGCAGATGGACGCCGAGCAGCTCAAGGCCGCGGGCATCGGCGAGGAGCTGGTGCGGCTGTCGGTCGGCATCGAGACGGCGTCGGACATCATCGACGACCTCAATCAAGCGCTGCGCATCTCGCAAAAGGTCTGACACCATGAAGCTCACCGTCAACGGCGCCGAGGTGTTTGTCGCAACCGGCGGCCGCGAATTCGACAAGTCCCTGCCCGCGGTGGTCTTCCTCCACGGTGCCGGCTTCGACCGTTCGACCTGGGCACTGCACACGCGCTGGTTCGCCCATCACGGATTTGGTGTGCTGGCGCCTGATTTGCCCGGCCACGGCCGCTCGGCCGGGCCTTCGCTGTCATCCATCGCGGAGATGGCCGACTGGACCGCGGCATTGCTCGATGCCGCCGGCGTGGCGAAAGCACACCTGATCGGCCACTCCATGGGATCGCTGATCTCACTGGAGACGGCTGCACGTTACCCCGACAAGGTCTCCGCGCTGAGCCTGATCGGCACCGCCGCGACCATGACGGTAGGCCCCGACCTGCTGAAGGCGGCCGAGGCCAACTCGCAGGATGCGAGCGACATGGTCTCGATCTGGGGTCTCGGCTTCAACGCGGAACTCGGCGGCAGCCTTGCACCGGGCCTGTGGATGCATGGCGGCGCACAGGCTGTGCTGAAGTCCTGCGAGCCAGGCGTGCTGTTCAGGGATCTGTCGGCCTGCAATTCTTATTCGAACGCACTCACCGCTGCCGCGAGCGTGAAAGTGCCTGTGACCCTCATTCTCGGCGAGCGCGACATGATGACACCGGTCAAAGCCGGCAAGGCCCTGGCCGCAGCTATCCCGCATGCGAGGACGGTCGTGGTGCCGGGCGCCGGTCACATGATCATGGCCGAGCGCCCGGATGAGTTGCTGGCGGCGCTGAAAGGCTGAGCGGATCAACCAGGATCGATCGGAGTTCCCATGAGCAGCGAGAATTTGAAGGGGCGCACGGCGCTTGTCACCGGCGGCTCGCGCGGAATCGGCGCAGCCGTCTGTCGTGCGCTCGCTGCATCAGGTGCGGCCGTGGCGATCAACTGCCGCGAGCAGCTCGAACAGGCCGAGAAGGTGGCGGGCGAGATCGTCAAGCAGGGCGGCCGTGCCAGCGTCGTCGCCGCCGACGTCTCACAGCGCGAGGCCGTCGCTGATATGATCGCGCGCGTCACGGCCGGGCTCGGGCCGATCGACATCCTCGTCAACAATGCCGGTATCGCCATCACGCGCGGCGTCGACGATCTCACCGAAGACGATTTCGACCGCACCATCCTGGTCAATCTGAAGTCCGCCTTCCTGTGCACGCAGGCGGTGCTGCCGTCGATGCGCGCCAAAAAGTGGGGCCGCATCGTCAACATCTCCTCCGGTGCCGCGCGCGGCGCCGGGTCGATCGGCCCGCATTACAATGCGTCGAAGGCCGGCATGGAGGGCCTCACCCGAGGCTATGCAGCGCGGTTGGTGAAAGATGGCATCACCGTCAACGCGGTGGCGCCGTCGCTGATCGAGACCGACATGATGAGCGGCCAGCCCCAGCTCGTCAGCCGTATTCCGCTCGGCCGCTTCGGAACGGCGGATGAGGTGGCGAAGGCCGTGATGCTGCTGGTCGACAATGCCTACATGACCGGGCAGACGGTCGCGCTGAGCGGCGGGATGGCGTTTAATTAGAAGCCCGCTATTCGCCGCGGGCGCCCTCTTCCTTCTCGCCTTGTGGGAGAAGGTGGCGCGAAGCGCCGGATGAGGGGTATCTATCGGCGAGTCCAAATTCCGAAGATGTACTCGGGGACAGATACCCCTCACCCGTCTCGCCGCTTTGCGGCGAGCCACCCTCTCCCGCAAGGGGAGAGGGTAAGAAAGATCACCACATCGTTGCCGCAGCGCGCTCCGGCCAGATGCGGTCGTACTCCGCCCCGCCAACCTTGTTCTCGCTCATCTCGGCGAGAATCTGACCCGGCGTCGGAAGCGTCTTCGGATCGATGTGCTTGTCGGGATTCCAGAGATCGGAGCGGACGATGGCGCGGGCGCACTGGAAGTAGATTTCTTCCACGTTCATCACCATGACGCTGCGCGGCGCCTTGCCCTCGACCTTGAACGAGGCCAACAACTCCGGATCGACCGACAGATGCGCGCGGCCGTTGGCGCGGACCGCGTTGCCGGAGCCGGGGATCAGGAACATCAGCGACACCCTGGGATCGCGGACGATGTTGCGCAGGGAGTCGACGCGATTGTTGCCGCGCCGATCCGGCAGCATCAGTGTCCTGGGGTCATGAATGCGAACGAAGCCGGGCAGATCGCCGCGCGGCGAGCAGTCGATGCCTTCCGGCCCGATGGTGGCGAGCGCCGCGAACGGCGCCTTCTCGATGAAGATGCGGTAGAGCGGGGTAACGTGGTCGGCGACTTTCACGGTCGAGGCATCACCAACGTCACCGTAGATGGCCTCCAGCTGTTCGACCGTCTCAATCACCGACATTCCGTTCTCCTTGCTGTGCAGGCTATTCGTGCCAACCTTCATTCCTGATCACGCGCACGAGCTGGCGGCTGTGATAGTCCGCGCTGCCGGCATTAAGGATGGTGACATCGGCATTGGCCGATGCGTCACTGATGCTGCGCGCGAGGCGATCCCCGATATTGCCGTCGCTGTGCCGGGCGCGGGCGGCGAGCCGCTGTGCCAGCACGTCCGGCGGCGCGGTGACCGCGACGACGATGACGTTGGCGTAGGCCTTGCGCAGTTCGCCGATCACGGTGCGCGAGACATTGGCGACGACGGCTCGGCCGGCCCGGATGTCGTCGTTGATGCCGAGCGGCAGTGCATAGCAATGCCCGTGCGCCTGCCAATGCACGGCAAAATCGCCGTGCTCCTGCGAGCGGCGGAATTCCTCGATACTGACCGCGATATTGTCCTCATCCGCGGAGGACTCCCGCGTGACGACACGGCGCGGAAAGACGACGTCGCGGTCGTCGACACAGGCCGCCTGCGCCAGCCGCAGCAAAGTGTCCTTGCCGGCGCCGCTCGGGCCGACCACGAGCACGAGCCGGCCGGGGCCGATCATACCCGCCTCGCCCCGCGTCATGGTCGTGATCTCGCTCATGCGACACGGTTTCCTTCGCGCCAGACGCTGCGAACCACCGGAACGCTGCCGACAACGTGCACGCGGATCAGATCGGCGCGCTTGCCGGTTGCGACCTCGCCGCGATCGGCGAGGCCGACCGCCTCGGCCGGTGCCTTGGTCACGGTGCGAACCGCCGCCGGAAGGCTGATCGCGGGCACATGCTCGGGCAGTTGCAGCGCGGCCATCAGCAGGCTCGATGGAATGTAGTCCGACGACAGGATGTCGAGCAGGCCTTCACGGGCAAGATCGACCGCGGCGATATTGCCGGAATGCGAGCCGCCCCGCACCACGTTCGGCGCCCCCATCAGGATGTCGATGCCGGCCTGGTGCAGTCCGCGCGCGGCTTCCAGCGTGGTCGGGAACTCGGCCACCGACACGCGATCGCGCACGGCGTCCACGACGTTCTCCTCGGTGGTGTCGTCGTGGCTCGCGAGCGGAATGTTGTACTTGTGCGCCAGCGACACGATCTCACGCATGTTGGTCGCGGCATATTTCTTCTGATATTCGAACCGCTTTGCGAACAGCTCGTCGAGTTCTGCGTCGGTCTTGCCGCCGCCCTTGCCGCGGTAATAATCGCGCAGCTTGACCTCGTCGCGGAACTGGCGCTGGCCGGGCGTATGATCCATCAGTGACATCAGCCGCACGTCGGGACGGTCGATCAGCTCTTTGGCTTCCTCGACCACGCTCGGCATCGGAATTTCGCAGCGCAGATGCAGGAAGTGGTCGGCACGCAGCAGGTCGGCATCGCGTGCGGTCGTGATCGCCGCGGCGAGCACGCCGGCGCGGCCATCGACTTCCTCGGCGCCGTCCTCGCGCCAGACCCGGAGCGAATCGAACACGGTGGTGATGCCTGACGTGGCAAGCTGGCCGTCATAGGAGATCACGGCCGCCACCGGATTCCAGAACACCTTCGGGCGCGGCACGTAATGCGCTTCGAGATGGTCGGTATGCAGCTCGATCAGGCCGGGCATGATGAGGTCACCGCCGGCGTCCTCCGCGCCCGCGGGCGCCCTGCCCTCGCCGATCTCGGCAATGCGTCCATCGGCAAGCGCGAGCCAGCCCTGCTCGATCACCCGGTCGGCCAGCACGATCCTGGCGTTGGCGATCACGGTATCCTTCGGCTTGGCATTCATGTCCGTGTCCTTCAGGCCGCGGCGGCAAAGCTGGTGACGTCAACGATGCGGTCGGCAATCAGATGGCGGATTTCGTCGTCATGGACAATGGCGACCATGGCGACGCCCTGACGCTTTTTCTCGGCCACCAGCTCGACCACGACGGCGCGGTTGGCGGCATCGAGCGAGGCGGTCGGCTCGTCGAGCAGCAGGATCGGCAGCTCGGAGATGAAGCCGCGCGCGATGTTGACGCGCTGCTGCTCGCCGCCGGAGAAGGTTGCCGGCGGCAGCTGCCAGAGCCGTTCGGGGATGTTGAGACGATGCAGCAATTCGCCGGCGCGCGCCTGCGCATCGGCGCGGGCCATGCCGTTCACGATCAAGGGCTCGGCGACGACGTCGATGGTCGCAACGCGCGGCACCGCCCGCAGGAACTGGCTGACATAGCCGATGGTCGCACGGCGGACGTTGAGGATCTGCCGGGGCTCGGCGGTGGCGAGATCGATCACGGCGCCGCGATGGCGGATTCCGATGCGGCCGGAGTCGCAGCGGTAATTGCCGAAGATCATTTTCAGGATGGACGATTTGCCGGCGCCCGACGGCCCAGACAGCACGACGCATTCGCCAGGATTGACGTGGAAGGTCACGCCGCTCACGACAGGCAATTCGATGCCGCCCTGCAGGTGCATCGTAAAGGTCTTGTTGGCGTTGGCGATGTCGATCATGGCGGTCATTGGAATGCTCATGTTGAAGGCGTCATGGCGGCAGTATCGAGGAGACCAGAAGCTGCGTATAGGGCTCGCGCGGATCGTCGAGCACCTGGTCGGTGAGGCCGGTCTCGATGACGCGGCCACCCTTCATCACCATCACGCGGTGCGACAGCAGTCGTGCGACGGCGAGATCGTGGGTGACGATGACGACCGCGAGGCCCAGCTCGGCGACGAGGCTGCGCAGGAGATCGAGCAGGCGCGCCTGCACGGACACGTCGAGGCCGCCGGTCGGCTCGTCCATGAACACCAGCCGCGGCTCGGTGACGAGGTTGCGGGCGATCTGGAGACGCTGGCGCATGCCGCCAGAATAGGTCCGCGGCGCATCGTCGATGCGCGCGATGTCGATCTCGACGCGGGTCAGCCAGTCCGACGCGGTGTCGCGGATGCGGCCGTAGTGATTCCAGCCCACCGCCATCAGCCGCTCGCCGACATTGGCGCCGGCCGACACCGCCATGCGCAGGCCCTGCGCGGGATCCTGATGCACGAAGCCCCAATCGGTGCGGAACAGGAAGCGCCGCTCGGCCTCGCCGAGCGTGGCGAGATCGCGAGTGACGCCGTCGCGCATCCGGTAGGACACATGGCCGCTGCTGGCCGCGAGCTGGCCCGACAGCAGTTGCAGCAGCGTCGACTTGCCCGAACCGGATTCGCCGACGATCGCCAGCACCTCGCCGGGATAGAGCGAGAATGACACGTCACGGCACGCGGCGATGCGACCGTAGGATTTGCTGAGGCCTTCGGCGATCAGCAGCGGATCATCGTTATCGAGCATATCGCGATCAGCCATGTGAGCCCTCATGTGAGTCCCTTGGCGCCTTCTCCTTGTACGGCGCAGCGCTCTCGCTGCCGTGATGGCCGGCGGCCTGGCGTCCCTCGCAATAGTCGGTGTCCGAGCAGACGAACATCCGCCCGCCCTTGTCGTCGGTGACGATCTCGTCGAGGTAGGAATTTTCAGCCGCGCACAGCGCGCAGGGCGCGTTGAACCGATAAGGCTCGAACGGGTGATCCTCGAAATCGAGCGACACCACCTGCGTATAGGGCGGGATCGCGTAGATGCGTTTCTCGCGGCCGGCGCCAAACAGCTGCAGCGCCGGGCAATTGTCCATCTTGGGATTGTCGAATTTCGGCGTCGGCGACGGGTCCATCACGTAGCGCGCATTCACCTTCACCGGATAGGCGTAGGCGGTCGCGATGTGGCCGAAGCGGGCGATGTCCTCGTAGAGCTTGACATGCATCAGGCCATATTCGGCGAGCGCGTGCATGCGCCGCGTCTCGGTCTCCCGCGGCTCGAGGAAGCGCAGCGGCTCCGGGATCGGCACCTGATAGACCAGCACCTGGTTCTCTTGCAGTGCCGTCTCCGGGATACGGTGACGGGTCTGGATCACGGTCGCCTCATTCGTCGCCGTGGTCGTCGCAACGCCCGCGGTCCTGGCGAAGAATTTGCGGATCGAAATCGCGTTGGTGGTGTCGTCGGATCCCTGGTCGATGACCTTCAGCACGTCCTGGGGACCGAGGATCGCCGCGGTCACCTGCACGCCGCCGGTGCCCCAACCATAGGGCATCGGCATCTCACGGCTGGCGAACGGCACCTGATAGCCGGGGATCGCGATCGCCTTGAGGATCGCGCGGCGGATCATCCGCTTGGTCTGCTCGTCGAGATAGGCGAAATTGTAGGCGGGCGCGTTCATTCCGCGGCCTCCTTCATGGCGTCGGGCGCATTGGCTTCCGCAAACGCCTTGGAAAATTCCTGGCGCAGCTTGCGGAGCAGGCCGAGCTCGGACTGGAAGTCGACATAATGCGGCAGCTTCAGATGCTCGACGAAGCCGGTCGCCTGGACGTTGTCCGAATGCGACATCACGAATTCTTCATCTTGCGCCGGGGCGAGGGCCTCCTCACCCAGCTCGCGGGCGCGCAACGCGCGATCGACCAGCGCCATCGACATGGTCTTGCGCTCGCTCTGACCGAAGGCGAGGCCGTAGCCGCGGGTGAAGCATGGCGCTTCGGTCGCCGAGCCCTTGAACTGGTTGACCATCTGGCACTCGGTGAGTTCGATCGAGCCGAGCGGCACGACGAAGCCGACGTCCTCCGCCGCGAATTCGACCTCGACCTCGCCGAAGCGAATCTCGCCTGCGAAGGGATGGTTACGGCCATAGCCGCGCTGGGTAGAGTAGCCCATCGCCAGCAGAAAACCTTCGTCGCCGCGCGCGAGGTTTTGCAGGCGCAGGTCGCGATCAGCCGGGAAGTTCAGCGGCTCGCGGGTGAGATCGCCGACGCTGGCGCCTTCCTCCGCTTGCGGTGACGATTCGATCAGCCCGTCGCGGCCCAGAATGTCGGTCACGCGCGGCGTCGGCGCGGTCGAAGCTTCCGCCGTCGCGGGCGCCTCGGGCACAAAGCCCTGGCTGAGCGAAGGATCGAGCAGGCGATGCGTGTAGTCGAAGGTCGGCCCGAGAATCTGGCCGCCCGGAATGTCCTTGAAGGTCGAGGACACGCGCCGCTGCACGCGCATCGCGCCGGTGTCGACCGGCTCGCTGGCGCCGAAGCGCGGCAGCGTGGCGCGGAAGGCGCGGACCAGGAAGATGGCCTCGATCAGATCGCCGCGCGCCTGCTTGATCGCGAGCGCCGCCAGCTCGCGATCATAAAGCGAGCCTTCGCTCATGACGCGGTCCACGGCGAGGCCGAGCTGCTCCGAGATCTGGTCGAGGGAGACTTCCGCTACGCTCTGGTCGCCACGCCGCGCATTGGCAAGCAGGCGATGGGCGTTCTCGATGGCGCGCTCGCCGCCCTTGACTGCGACATACATGCTTAGCTTCCCTTACTCATGACACGCGTCGTCCGCGGGATTGCCACCACCGAATCATCGGCGACCAGCACCAGATCGATGCCGCGCGGGAACAAGGCCTCGTTGAGATGCAGGCGCTCGAACAGATCGGCGGGCTTGATCGTCGCCTTGAGCGTGGCGACGCCGTCGATGCCCGGGCCGCGCAGCTCGAAGCTGCGGCCCGCATCCAGGCTCTCGACCTGAACGATCACGGTGGTCGAACGGTCGGGGTACTCGCTGGTGCCGAGCGCGAAGCGCTCGAGCGCCGGAAGCAAGCCGCCGTCGCTGATCAGCGCGAAGCTCGCGATCGAGGAGTCCTGCACCACCGGCGCGCCGGTATGGAATTTCAGCCACTTCACCAGGTCGGAGCTTTCCGACATCCGCGCATCGAGCCAGAGCGGCGTGTCGTGGTCGAACAGCGTCAGCGCGATCGCGGCGGTGCCGCGCATCATCGTATCGGGCGCTCCTGCCATCGGCACGATGCGCTGGACCGAGCCCGGCCGCGCCATCGCGTCCATGACCGAACGGAAGGTCGACTGCGCCGACAGCACCTTGTCGGCGAAACCCGGCGGCAATTCCGCAATCGTCGTCATGGCCTCACCCCTCACCGCGCACCATGGTGTAGAAATCCACCTTCGTCGCGGCGGTCTCCGCCGCCGCCTGCTTGCGACGCATCGCAAGCTGCTCGCGCAACGGCGCGATAATGTCCCGCTCGACCGATGCGCCGAAATCCCGCGATTGCACCAGCGCGTCGCACAGCGCGATCAGCCGCGCCTTCTCGCCGTCGCGCCCAAGCGTGTAGCCGAAACCGACCTCGCCGCTCGCAAGCCGCACCGCGGCGCGCGACACCGTCGCTTCGCCGAGATTGAACGGTGCGCCGTCGCCGCCGACCCGGCCGCGCAGCATGACGAGGCCGTTTTCCGGCGCGCGCAGATCCTGATGGGGTGGAAGCGCGAAGTTGCGGAGGCGGGCGGCGATCTCGCCCGCCTCCGCATGCGCCAGCACGGCCATCGCGGCCTGACGCTGGGCTTGTTGGGTATTGTGCTGGGTCACCAAATCCACCGAGCTCTTTTGCGAAACTTGCCGAATCCAAGTTGTCTATGATACTAGACAACTTGATACGCAAGCGCCATGACTGTTTCGTGACAAAGGTGTGATTTCTGGGGTAGGTTGCCGGCGACATGAGCATGCAGGACACCGCCTCCTCCGGCGTCGCATTGTGGCGCCTCGTTGCCGACGGCATCGAGCGCGGCATCGCCGACGGCCGCTTTGCGGCCGGCGACAAGCTGCCGGGCGAGATGGAGATCGCCGAAACTTATCGCGTCAACCGCCACACCGTGCGGCGCGCGCTGGCAGCCCTAGCCGAGCGCGGCATCGTGCGTGCCGAGCGCGGCAGCGGAACCTATGTCGAGGCGCAGAAGCTTGCCTATCCGTTGCGCTCACGCACACGCTTTTCCGAGATCGTCGGCGCGGAGGGACGCGAACCGCATGGCCGGCTGATCGAGGCGTCCGATGACGTCGCGACCCGTGAACTGGCGCGGGAGCTCGGCCTGAAGACGGGCGCGCCGCTGGTGCGGATCGAGGCGATCCGACTAGCCGACCGCACGCCGATTTGTGTCTCCACCACCTGGCTGTCAGCGGAATTGTTTCCGGGCGCAGGCGACGTGTTCGCCGCGACGCGCTCGATGACGAAATTGCTCGAGCATTATGGCGTCCGCGACTATCGCCGCGGCGCGACGAGGATCACGGCCGGCATCGTGGATGCGACCGACGCTGCACGGCTGGATCTGCCGCTGGGCCGGCCGATCCTGGTGGTCGATGCGACCGATCACGATCTCGACGGCAAGCCGCTGGTGACCAAGCACTCGCGGTTTGCTGCGGAGCGCGTGGAGTTTTTGGTAGAGAACGGATGAGGCTTCGTTGGGTGGATTAGCGAAGCGTAATCCAGCTACTTCGTTCCGCACGGGTCGAGGCATGGTGGATTACGCTTCGCTAATCCACCCTACAGCAGCGATGATCAGGCCACAGCCCTTGGTCCAATAATCGCAAACCGCAACTTGCTCGAAATGAAATCGATCGCGGCAACAGCGACCAGGATCATCAGGATCAGGAACGACACCTTCTGCCATTCCAGCACGCGGATCTGCTCGGCGAGCTGAAGGCCGATACCGCCGGCGCCGACGATGCCGATGATCGTGGCCGAGCGCGTGTTCGACTCGATGAAATAGAGCACCTGACCGGCGATGACAGGCAGCACCTGCGGTAGCAGGCCGAAGCGGATCTCGTGCAGCGGGCTGCCTCCGGAGGCACGGATACCTTCGACCTGCTTCTGGTCGGCGCCCTCGATCGCCTCGGAGAAGAGCTTGCCGAAGGCGCCGAAATCCGACACGGCGATGGCAAGCACGCCCGCGAACGGGCCGAGTCCGACCACGTTGATCCACACCAGCGCCCAGATCAGCGTGTCGACGCCGCGGATCGAATCCAGGAAGCGTCTGATAGGGAAGCGCAGGATCTTTGACGGCACGATGTTGCGTGCAGCAAACAGGCTGACCGGGAGCGCAAATAGCGCGGCCAGCGTCGTGCCGAGCAGCGCGATCGAGAGCGTCTCGCCGAGCGCCTTCAGATAGATCGGCAGCGACGAGCCGGGATCCGGCGGGAGCATCATCATGCTGATCCAGCCGAGCTGGTTGAGTCCACTGATGAACCGCGACGGCGAGAACTCAAGATCGACGAGGCCATAGATGAAAATGGCAAGCGCCGCGACGATCATCGCCGGTGTAGCGAGCCGCGCCGCGGCCGGGCGGTCGAACACATCGGGATAGCGCGCACGAAGCTGCGCGGTATCGACCTGCTGCGGCTTCGTCACGTCCGCGCCTCCTTGCCAAACAGGCGGCCGCGCAGCCAGCCGGTGGTGATGTCGATGATGAACACCGTGACGATGATGGCGAGAAGGATGGCGCTGACGTCCGAATAGTAGAATTTGCGGATGGCGACGACGAGCTCCTGACCGATTCCGCCGGCGCCGACGAAGCCCATCACCGAGGCCTCGCGGACGTTGATCTCGAAGCGCAGCAACGCGTAGCTGGCATAACCGGCCGTCACCTGCGGCACGATCGCAAAGCGCATGCAGGCGAGCCAGCTCGCACCGGTCGAACGAATGCCTTCGACCGGCTTCATGTCGGCGTTCTCGACGATCTCCGAGAACAGCTTTCCGAGCGCGCCCGTGGAATGGATCGCGATCGCCAGCACGCCCGCCATCGGGCCGAGGCCGAAGGCGATCACGAAGATGAGCGCGAAGACGATGCCGGGGACGGTGCGCGCGAACTCCAGCAGACGCCGCACCACGAACCGCAGCCAGGGCGCAGGCGAGGTGTTCTCCGCCGCGAAGAAGTTCAGGCAGAAGGCGAGGATCGCGCCGGTCAGCGTGCCGACGTAGCTGATCAGCAAGGTCTCGCCCAGCATCTTCAGCCATTTGCGCCAGCCCCACAGCCATTCGCCGACATCGGTCCAGACCCGCTGGCCGTTGTCGAGGGTCAGGATGCGATCGAAATAGCTGATGAAGTTGCCGAAATAAGTGAACAGCGTGCGCAGATTCACCTCCGCGCCGATCGCGGCGAGAAGCAATGCTGCGACGAACACCGCCGCTCCGAACAGAAGACGCCATCGCCTGCGCGCGACCGCCTGGTCATAGGCGGCGTTCAGCGCAGCCAATTGCTGCTCGGGGAGGATCGAAACCGCGACAGTCATCTGATCAGGGCGAATGTTCGCTCAAAGAGAGAAGAGCCGGGTCCGTCGACCCGGCTCCAGTTGCATCGTCCCGAGATCAGGACGCCTTCTTCTTACGCAGCGCATCGACGAATTTGATCAGCTCGATCGTGCCATCCCAGTCCTTGGTGGTGGCGGGATGAAAACCCTTCTTCTGGCCGTCGGAGAGGCGGTCGAATGCCGCCTTGTCCTTGGACGGCGCGTCGAAGAACGCCTTGGCGATTGCCGCCTTGGCGTCTGCCGGCAGGTCGGAGTTGTAGGCATAGGGGCCGTTGATGATCGGGGCTGATTTGTGGATGATACGGAAATCATCCTTCTTCATCGCGGAGCCGTCGGCATTCTTCAGCATGCCCTTGGTCAGCATCTGCGCCAGCGTGGAATCGTCGTCGCTGGTCCACTGGTTGGCGGCGACGTCGACGGTGCCCTGCGACAGCGCGAGGACCGCGTTCTCATGGCTACCGGTGAAGACGACCTTGCCGAAATAGCTCTCGGCATCGGCAATGCCCATCTTGTCGAGCTCGAAACGCGGCACGTTGTTGCCGGAAGTCGAGTTCGGGTCGACGAGGCCGAGGTTCTTGCCCTTGAGCTGATCGACGCTCTTGTAGGGAGTGCTCGCCTTGACGAAGAACACCGAGTAATAGCCGGTCGAGCCGTCGGCGTTGATGTCGTTGGCGAAGGCATCGGTCTTGACGCCGGTCAGGCGGGCACGGGCGAACGACGCCGAGCCGTAGCTGGCGATGTGGATGTTGCCGGCGCGCTGGCCTTCGATGACCGCGGCGTAGTCGTTGGCGATGCGCAGCGTGACCTTCACACCCAGTTCCTTGGAGAGATAGCTCACGAACGGCGCCCAGCGCTCGGTGACGCCGGAGGCGTTCTCGGCCGGAACGACTGCGAAGGTCAGTTCGGGATACTTGGCCTTCCAGTCCTCTGCGGAGGCGGAAGCAGTGAAGGCGAGCGCGGCAGCGCCGGCAAGAACGAGTCTGCGAGTGATCATGGTACCCTCTTCATCGGTTGGGTCGGTTGACGCAAAACAAATGGCAACACCAGGCGCGATGCGGCTCACGCCGCCGCGGCGGTTCCGAGCGACGGAATGCCTTCGGGCGCGGGCGCAGGCGTGCCGCCCATCACGTCGGCGGCTTCGAGATCGTAGAGCTCGCGCGCGACATGATCGGTCAACTCAGCCGGCGCACCGTCGAACACCACGCGGCCCTGCGCCATGCCGATCAGGCGGTCGCAATAGCTGCGCGCCAGATCGAGCGAATGCAGGTTGCAGAGCACGGTGATGCCGAAATGCTTGTTGATGCGCAGCAGCGCATCCATGACGATCTTGGTGTTGCGCGGATCGAGCGAGGCGATCGGCTCGTCGGCGAGAATGATATCGGGCTGCTGCACCAGAGCGCGGGCGATCGCGACGCGCTGCTGCTGGCCGCCGGACAATTGGTCGGCCCGCTGAGCGGCGAGCGCGGCGATGTCAAACTGCTCGAGCGCGGACATCGCCAGCGCCTTGTCGTGCTCGGGCCATGTTTGCGTCAGCGAGCGCCAGGCCGGCATCGTCGCAAGGCGTCCCATCAGGACATTGGTCAGCACGTCGAGCCGCCCGACCAGGTTGAATTGCTGAAAGATCATCGCCGACCGCGCGCGCCACTGCCGCAGCTCCTTGCCGCGCAACGCGGTGACGTCGAGGCCGTCGAACAGGATGCGGCCCTGCGTCGGCGCCGCAAGGCGATTGATCATGCGCAGCATGGTCGACTTGCCGGCGCCGGAACGCCCGATCACGCCGACGAAGCCGCCGGGGGACACTTGAAAAGACGCGTCGTCCACCGCGGCTTTTGCGCCGAAGCGGCACGTTAGACCTTCAACCACCAGCATAGAGGGCTCCAGAGTAGCTGGGACCCACCGCTAACGCCGTCGCTTGACACTTGTGTGACACGCGCGCTGCAATGCGGCGATGCTACGCACTTCGTCCCCTGTCATCGCCACGTCATGACATTGTCATCAAGCCGCTCGAAGAGAAACACCCGCCCTCAAACCCTCGGATGCAACATGGCCGGCAAGGTGCTTTCGGTTCAACCGACCGTCGATGCGTCCGCGAAGCTGCAAGAAACAAAGCTCGGCGCCTATACCGAGGTCGGCGCGCGCACGATCCTCACCGAAGTCACGATGGGCGATTACTCCTATGTCGTGAACGACGCGCAGATCACCTACACCACCATCGGCAAATTCTGCTCGATCGCGGCGATGACGCGCGTCAATCCCGGCAATCATCCGATGCAGCGCGCCACGCAGGCCCATTTCACCTACCGCTCCAGCGCCTACTTTCCAGGCGAGAGCGACGACGCCGAATTCTTCGAGTGGCGGCGCCAGCATCACGTCCATATCGGCCATGACGTCTGGATCGGTCACGGCGCGGTCGTGCTGCCGGGCCGCAATATCGGCACCGGCGCGGTGATCGCGGCGGGGGCAATCGTCACCAAGGACGTGCCGGCCTACACCATCGTCGCCGGCAATCCGGCGCGCATCGTGCGACGGCGCTTCTCGGAAGAGATCTCAGGCCGGCTCGCCAGCCTCGCCTGGTGGGACTGGGATCACGACAAATTGCGTGAAGCTCTGCCCGATTTCCGCAAGCTCGGGATTGAAGATTTTCTCTCCACGTATGAAGCACGGGCACACTCCCCTGCCATTAAAAGAAGCGCGCTCGCGTGACAGACATCATCCTTGAAGGCGGCCGGGCCCTGATCGGCGCCGGGTTCGTCGAAACCTCGCTTGGCGTGTCCGGAACGGATATTGCGCAGGTCGACTCCTCACGCGGCCGCGCCCGACTGGCGATCGACGCACGCAATCTGCTGGTTCTGCCCGGCATCGTGGATCTGCACGGCGACGCCTTCGAGCGGCAGATGATGCCGCGCGCCGGCGTCGACTTCCCGATCGACGTCGCGCTCGCCGACAGCGACCGCCAGGCGATCAGCAACGGCATCACCACGGTGTTTCACGCCACGACCTGCTCTTGGGAATCGGGCCTGCGGAGTGCCGACAATGCGCGGGAGCTGATGGAAGCGATCGAGCGGCAGCGACCGCAATTCGCCGCCGACACCCGATTTCACCTGCGGCACGAGACCTACAATCTCGACGCCGAGGCCGAGATCACCCAATGGCTCGCCGAAGGGCGCGTCGACCTGTTCGCCTTCAACGACCACATGGACGGCACCGTCGCCGACATGGCCAGGCCCCGCAAGCGCAACCGCATGGTGGAGCGCACCGGACTGTCGAGCGAGGATTTTGACCGGCTGGTCGCGCGCGTGGTTTCGCGCGCAGCCGACGTGCCGGCTTCAGTGTCGCGGCTGGCCGCTTCTGCCCGCGCTGCCGAGGTGCGCATGCTCTCGCATGACGATGCGACGCCGGCAATGCGCCAGGGGTTTCGCGAACTCGGCGCGCTGATTGCCGAGTTTCCGATCAACGAGGAGACGGCGCGGGCGGCAGCCAGCCACGGCGACGCCATCGTGTACGGCGCACCCAACGTCGTGCGCGGCGGCAGCCACACCGGCTGGACCAGGGCGTCCGACATGATCGCCAAGGGGCTCTGCTCGGTGCTGGCGTCGGACTATTACTATCCCGCGCAGTTGCTCGCCGCATTTCGTCTCGCCGCCGATGACGTGCTGCCGCTGGCGAAGGCCTGGGATCTGGTCTCCGCCGGGCCCGCACGCGCAACCGGCCTGGCCGATCGCGGCCTCATCGCCGAAGGACGCCGTGCCGACATTCTGCTGGTCGACGACAGCGTGCCGCTGCGACCGCGGCTGGTCGCGGTGATCGCAGGCGGCAAGCTTGTACATCTCACCGATGCGACGCGGCTGCTCAGCGCTGCGGCGACGCCGCGCGAGGCTGTCGTTGCGGCATAAATTGGCTATGCTGAGACGATGACAGGTTTTCCCCGCTACGCGATCTATTTTGCCGCCGGCAGCCATAGCGCCCTCTCCCGCTTCGGCGCCGAGCTGCTTGGCTACGATGCCTATACCGGTCAAGAGGTGCCCTTCCCCGCTGACGCTTTGCGAATCGCGCCGGACTGGCGCGACATCACCGCCGATCCCCGCAAGTACGGTTTTCACGGCACGCTGAAAGCGCCGATGGCGCTGGCGGCCGGCAGGACCGAAGCGGAGCTCATGGCGGCGTGTGCCGGATTTGCCGGAAAAGCGCGGCCCATTCCAGTGATACGACCGGTCGTCGATGCCATCAGCGGCTTCATTGCGGTCATTCCGGCCGAGCCGGTCGACGCGCTGCAACAGCTCGCCGCCGATTGCGTCCGCGATTTCGATTGCTTTCGCACCGAGCTGACGGCCGAAGACCGCGCGCGACGCAAGCCGGAGAGACTGAGCCAGCGGCAGCGCGATTATCTCGATCGCTGGGGCTACCCTTACGTCCTGGAAGAATTCCGCTTCCACATGACGCTGACGGGACGGCTGGACGCGGAGCGGCGCGGGCCGGTTCTGGAGATGCTGCGGAAGCGGTTTAAGGGACTAAAGCTCGATACACTGGCGATCGACCGCATTGCGCTGTTCAGGCAGGATGATGCCAAGGCCCGCTTCCGCATCATCGGCGAATGCGTGCTGGCAGGATAGCCTCCACAAACTCCGTCATTGCGAGCGCAGCGAAGCAATCCAGACCATCTCCGCAGAAGCAGCCTGGATTGCTTCGTCGCTTCGCTCCTCGCAATGACGACGGAGAGACTCAATGACGGCGGAGTAGCCTTATTTCCCCCACCTTAGCGCCAGCGCATCGCGCTCCTGAGCCAGCTCCAGCAGCCCCGCGCGCGTCGCCGGGTGCAGCGGTTGCAGCGGATGGCGCACGGTGTCGGACTTGATGACGCCGCCGGCCTGCATCATGACCTTGCAGGCGATCAGGCCGCATTGGCGGTTTTCGTAATTGATCAGCGGCAGCCAGCGTTCGTAGGCGGCCTTCGCCTTTTCCCGCTCACCGGCGAAATAGGGATCGATGATCTGGCGGATGCCGTCGGGATAGCCGCCGCCGGTCATCGCGCCGGTGGCGCCCGCATCGAGATCGGCGAGCAACGTGATCGCCTCCTCGCCGTCCCACGGACCTTCGATGTCCTTGCCGCCCGCCTCGATCAGGCTGCGCAGCTTCGATGCAGCCCCTGCTACCTCGATCTTGAAATAGCGGATGTTGGCGAGTTCGCGCGCCAGCCGCGCGAGCAGCTCGACCGACAACGGCGTGCCGGCGACCGGTGCGTCCTGGATCATGATGGGAATGGTGATCGCGCCGGAGAGCACCTTGAAGAATTCGACGATGCCCTTCTCGGGCACGCGAAAGGTTGCGCCGTGATAGGGCGGCATCACCATCACCATGGCCGCGCCGGCCGCTTCAGCCTGCCTGCTGCGCGCGGCACAGACGGCCGAGCTGAAATGGGTTGTGGTGACGATCACGGGTACACGGCCTGTGACATGCTCCAGCACCGCATGCATCACGCCCTCGCGCTCGGCGTCGGTGAGCACGAACTGCTCGGAGAAATTGGCGAGGATGCAGAGGCCGTGCGAGCCGGCATCGATCATGAAGTCGACGCAGCGGCGCTGGCCCTCCAGGTCCAGCTCGCCGCGTTCGTCGAAGATGGTGGGCACGACCGGGAACACGCCGCGATAGGGGCGTTGGACCTTGTTGGGGGTGACCGGCATCGAACTCTCCATCCCTGATGTTCTTGTCGTCCGTCGCCGCGCTGGCGCGGCGTCACAGATGTACCCGGCGCTCGGATCGGCGGCAATGCCGACCTGCGCGCGGTGGGAACAGGGGAGAGAGCGTCAGGCTGACTTCACCGCGCCGAGGAAGCCCTCGACCGCGGTACGAAGACGATCGGCGTCGGCTGACATCTTCTTCACGGAGTCGGTGAGCACCGTGCCGGCGTTGCCGGTCTCCTGATTGAGCTTGGCGACGCCGCCGATAGTATCGGTGACCTCGCGGGTGCCCTGCGCAGCCTGCTGGAAGTTGCGCGAGATCTCGGTGGTCGCTGCGCGCTGCTCCTCCACAGCCGCTGCAATCGCCGTCATCTTCTCGTCGATGCCGCTGATGGCGCCGCCGATGGAGCGAGATCGCGACGACGGCCTGCCCCGTCGCCCCCTGGATCTCCTCGACCTGCCGCGAGATCTCTTCCGTTGCGTTCGCGGTCTGCGCCGCGAGGCTCTTGACCTCGCCCGCGACCACGGCGAAGCCGCGGCCGGCCTCTCCGGCACGCGCGGCCTCGATGGTCGCGTTCAGCGCCAGCAAATTGGTCTGGCCGGCGATGGCGTGGATCATCTTCACGACCTCGCCGATGCGGCTCGCGGTCTGATCGAGGATTTCGACGGTCGCGTTGGTCTGCTCGACCTGCGCGACAGCTTCACGGGCCTCGCGGGCGCTGGACTGCACCTGTGCGGAGATCTCGCCGACGGACGCCGAGAGCTCCTCGGTCGCAGCCGCGATGGTTTCGAGATTGTTGGTGGCCTGCTCGGCCGCGGAGGAGACCGCCGCGGTCTGGCTGCTGGATTCGGCAACCAGCGAGCGCACGCCCGTGGCCGTCCCATCGAGCTCCCGCGCCGATGCCGCGACGCTGTGAATGACGGCCTGCACGGTGTCGTCGAAGCTGCGGCACGCGGCATCCACGGTGCCGGAGCGTGCGAGCTGCAGTGCCTGCTGCGATTCGCGTTCCTGGCCCAGACGCTCCGCGGTCGCGGCGCTCTCGCGCAGGCTTTCGAGCGCGGCAGCCATCGTGCCGAATTCGTCGGGATATGCGGATTGCGGAACCGGCGTCGCATAGTCGCGCGCACTGATCCGGGCGATCGCATCGAGGATGGCCCGCACCGGACGCATCAGGCGGTTCCGTACCACGTAGACGCCGGCCAGCGTCACGGCGAGCGCGACCAGGAATGCGATCGACTGCAGGACGAGATTGGTGAGCGCCTTGGCCTGAATCGTCTCGGCGCGCGCAATTGATTGGTCCAGCGCCTTGGTCGCGACGCCCACGATGAGCGGGAACGGCGACTGACAGAGCGTATTCCACTCCGAGGCCGGCATCGCGGACTTACCGCTACCGTCGAAGTTCTTGGTGAGCTCGCCGATCTGCTTCAGAACGCCATTGGTTTTCGCCTGCGCCTCCTTGGCCGCGGTGACCAGGTCGGCAGTGACGTCAGGCGCGGCCAGCAACTCGGCCATGCCGGCCCAGCCCGAACCGATGGTTCCGTCCCATTGCGCCAACTGGCGTTTCTGGTTGTCGTCCAGCGGCTTGCTGCTGTTGACGTTGGAGCGCAGCATCGAGCAATGGATTCCATAGCGATCACGCACCTGCCAGGCGAGGCGGCGGACCTGGATCATGCGGGCGATGAAGGGATCGTTCATCCACGCGCGGTTCGACACTGCGGTGGAAGCGAGGTTCGCCGTTTCGATCACCTTGGTGACCGAGATCGTACCAGGGCATGGTCCGCTCGATCTTGCGCTCGGCACGCGGACGCTTGGCTTCGTCGTAAAATAGCTGGAATTGCGGCGCGGCGTCGTTCCAGCGCTGCTTCAACGTGCCGGCGAGTTCGTCGCGGCGCGCGAAATCGACAGTGGCGAGCGCCGCACCGATGCCGTCATAGCCGCCCTGCTCGGCTTTCTCGGCTTCGGCGAGTTTTGCCTTGGGATCGTCCTCGCCGAGAATGGCGCTCTGGGCATCACCGCGATTGTTACGCAAGGACAGCACGCCCTGGAAGATCGCCTTGTCGGCGGCGGCAAGCCGCTCGGTCTCGAGACTCTCGCTGTAGCGACCGAACGCCCCGACCATCTGGATCGCCGTCGCGGCCAGCGCACCGGCCGCCAGCAGAGCCATCAAGGTCAAGAGAAGCGAGCTTACCGATTTCTTAAACATTGCCATGGGGTCAAGGGGCCTACTCTGCGAGAGAGGCCACCTTGCACCGCGACATGCCAATGTTCCGTTAAGGTTTAATCGAATTGTCGGAGTTCCACAATGAGTGGGGCCGGCGCTTCTAGAAGACGCCGTGGGCAGCCCCCGGGGGGCGGCCAATCGTCCATTCTGTGGCAAAGCGCCCCCTCTATCCCAGATTGTCTGCTTCGAAAATATCAATTAACATGAAGGCTGGCGGCGACTAACGATATTAGAGCCTTTGCCGCCGACGTCTTATTTTTTGATTTTCAACGCTGAATTTCGACAGCAGGTGGATTGATGATTTGGGACGTTGGGGACGTCCTCCAGGACGAGCTGAATATAATCCAGACGCGCCGCGCGCATGGAAGCGTCATGCCCGCCACGGTCGCTCCGCCGAGTCCCATCAACAACGTCAACACCGAACAGAAGCTGCAGACGTACTACGCGCAAGCAGCCGTGCTCGACACTCCGCTCTCAGCGCTGTGTCTGTCCGGCGGCGGCATCCGCAGCGCGGCGTTTGCCCTGGGCGTGCTCCAGGGACTGGCCAAACGCGGCTTGCTCGACAAGTTCGACTATCTGTCGACCGTCTCCGGCGGCGGCTATGCCGGCAGCTTTCTCGTCGCCTGGGTTCAGCGCGCCGGCTTCGACGAGGTGCTGGAGCATCTGCGTGGCAAGCACTCGACCGATCCGGCCTCGCCTTTGCGCCATCTGCGCAGCTACAGCAACTACCTCAACCCGCATACAGGATTGCTCTCGGCCGACCGACTGGCCAACATCATCCTGTATCTGCGCAACCTGCTGCTGAACTGGCTCGTCATCCTCCCCGTCATCGTTTGTGCGATCGTTCTGGTCAAGCTCGCGACGATCGGTGCCTGGAGCCTGTCGCAGGACACCAGCGGCTTCGTCGCGATCATTGCCGCCTCGTGCATGGGGCTGAGCTTCGTCGACTCCGTCGGTCAGCGGCCAGGGCCGCATGGCGAGACCGCGGATTCGGGATTGTGGAGTTTCTACCACCTCGAGATCCTTCCGATGCTGCTCGGTGCGGGTCTCGCCACTGCGGCGGCGATGGGCTTTCTGCCGAGGGTGGACACGGCCAATGCCCTCTCAACCGTGGGCCTCCTGGCCGCCATCGGCGCGACCACCGGTCTTCTCGCCTGTCTGATCGCGCTATACTTTTCCGAGTTCGCCCGCGTCAAGAATTCGAACGATCAACTGACGCTCTGCAGGAGAGGCTGGATCGTCTTCTCGATGCTCGCCAGCTGGACCGTCGGCGCTGCGCTGTTCGGCCTGGCGATCTTCGGCGCTGCCCTGCTTCCGACTCCATTCGATCTGCTCCGGACCGAACATGTGTTCGTCCTACTCGGGCCACCGATCTGCATCTTCGCATTGTTCCTGGGCGAGGTGCTCTATGTCGCGCTCACCAACGCGTTTCACTGGAGCGATGCCGAGAGGGAGTGGCTTGCACGCGCCGCCGGCCATCACATGCTGGCGGCCACCGCTTGGCTGATCCTGTTCGGGCTAGTCCTGATCGGATCGGCGTGGTTCTTCAGTTATATGAAGAGCGCCGAGGCGGCGACGCCGAAGAGTGCGGCGGCAACACTGGCCGGCATCGGCAGTCTGTCCGGCGCCGTCACGGCGCTGCTGGCGCAGGCGAAACAGACAGCCGCTACGATCAAAGACAAGATCGCGTCCTGGAAAGACGTGCCGCGAGACCTCTTGATGGCAATCGCCACGATTGTCTGCGTCGTCACGCTCGTTGTTGCGATTTCGGTAGCCATCGACCTTGCGATCTTCGACGGGCCGCTGCTACCGCCCGCGGAGCAGGTAAGGGATTCCGTACAGGCCCAGACAAATTCGGCCTGTTGGATCACGCTCTGCATGCTCGCGGACGATGCAAGGTGGATATTCCGCCTCTCGGCCACTCACCTCACCCTGCTCGGCATCGCCGTTCTCGCTGTCGGAATGCTCACATCGTATTACGTGAACATCAATCGCTTTTCGATGCACGGCTTATATCGCAACCGATTGATCCGAACCTTTCTCGGCGCCTCGCACCACGACCGGGAACCGAACGAACTCACCGATTTCGACACGTCCGACAATGTCGACTTCGCCACGATCTGGCCGGGAGTCGCAATGGCGCCACGAAAGAAAGCCGGGGCGGCGCCACCGCTTCACGTCGTCAACATATCGCTCAACGTGGTCGGCTCGAGCCAGCTCGCGTGGCAGGAGCGCAAGGCGATTGCATTCACGGCCACCGCCCGCTGGATCGGCGCCGGGGAACCGGGCTGGTCGGAGGCGGACAAGGAGGCCACCGGCCGGCCAACGACAATCGGCGAGGAACCGTCCAGGTTTACCGGCTTCTATCGCCGCGCCGACGAGTATGGCGACAGGCTGTCGCTCGGCAGCGCCATGACGATCTCCGGCGCAGCAGTCAGTCCGAACATGGGCTACAATTCTTCACCGGCCTACAGCATCCTGATGACGCTCTTCAATGTCCGACTCGGCGCCTGGTACGGCAATCCTGGACCGAGCGGGCAGAAGATCTTCCGGCATTCCGGGCCCGTGATCTCGGCCGTGCCGCTGGTCTGCGAGGCACTGGGAATCACGACCGTCGACCGGCGCTACGTCTACCTGTCGGATGGCGGGCATTTCGAGAACCTCGGCCTCTACGAGATGATCCGCCGGCGCTGCCGCCTGGTCGTCGTCAGCGACGGCGGCGAGGATCACAAGATGGCGTTTACGGATCTCGGCAATGCCGTACGCCGAGCCGAGCTGGATTTTGGTACACGGATCCGGTTCAAGTCGTTCGGCATCACTGGTCAAGGCGGAGACACGTCACCCTGCTTCGCGATCGGTGAGATTACCTATCCGGAGCAGCCGGATCGCAAGGGCACGCTGCTGTACGTGAAGCCGTGCCGGAACGACAAGGCGCCGCTCTCGGTGCGAGGCTATGCCTCGACCAGCGAATTGTTTCCCCATGAGCCGACGACCGATCAGTTTTTCGGCGAAAGCCAGTTCGAGGCCTACCGGGCGCTCGGCGAGTACTCGATCGATTCGATAGTCCCCGCCGGCTCCTTTCAAGGCATACGCGAGTTCATCACCGCAATCGGCGAAGCAGCCTCGAAACAGCCGGCCGCCGCAAAGCCCGCGACATCCCTGAGGAGATTCCGTCGATGGTCGCTCTGACTCTTAGAGGCGGTGACGCCATGACCGTCCGCCGCTTCGGCCGCGCTGCACTAATCCTGCAGGCACTCGGATTGGCCGCTGTCGCGCCAGCGATGGCGCAAATGCCCAATTGGGATGAAGACCGGACCGTATGCAGTCAGCTTGCAGGCAATGGCGGCGGGCTGTTCGTGCTCTACCCGCCCTATGCGACGATCGATCCCGGATTGCGTGGCGGCCAGCTCAACGACGGCCGGCGCTTCGTCCGGGTCAACGGCACTCCGCTTCCCTACCAGACGGCGGCGCGCTTCTTCTACTTTCCAAATGGCGGCGCGATCATGCGGCCGGGCGAGGAGGCGGTGTGGAGCGTCCGCACCGAAACCGTGGAAACGCCGGACGCGAATTACGAACGCTTCAAGGCGAAGTTCGTGACGCTGTGGCGGCCTGGGATCAAGACAAAATGCTCGCCGAACGTCGCCCTGGAAACGTTTACGTCGTTCGAAGACCGCAACGTCACGCTTTATAAATATGCCGAGCACCATCCGATCGATCCGACCGATACCCTGTCGCGCAGCGCCAAGATTCGAAACCGCCTGCACATGGACGTCGAGTTACCGGGCTGCCCGTCGACGGACGACACGGCCGTATCGGGACCGAATCGCTGGGACGCCTACGGGTTCGAGAAGATCCCCGACGATCCCAGACTCATCAAGACCATCTTCAAAGATCCCAACAGCGTGGAGGCAACGCAGAGTATTGGTCGGGGCAACGAGCGACGCGCGGCCTATACGATGGAGTTCACCATCGCGACCGGCCAGCCGCCTGCAGCCCCGGCCTGCTTTGGCTTTACGGTTCCGATACCGGTCAAGAGTAGCTTTTGGTCAGGTGGTCCCGTGATGGGACTGGAAGAGGATTGGCGGCCGCACCTGACGAAGATTCGCTTCCGCAAGGTCCCGGGTAGTAACTTGCAACCGGTCAGCGTGCTCTGGAAGGCTCGATAGCTCCCTTTGAGGATGACGCCGTGACAATGATGTCGGAAATCGGGGCTGCTACCGCAGGACGCACACAGAGTTCGCGCTCGTTCGAGTGGCTGCTGTTCCCAAGCGGTCTTGTGGCACAGAACCGCCAGATCGAGCGTGGTTTGGCCGCTCTCATCTGGGTCGCCATGCCCTTCGTGTTCTACCTGTTCCGCACCCATCCGGGCGGACTCGGCAGACTGGTCACAATCTATCCGATCTACTTCTTCACCATCGTCCTCTACGTCGTCGCCGTCGTCATCACCACCTATCTCGCATTTTGGGGGCTAACGCGGCTGGTGTCGGCCGACACCGCCGACGCGACCCATTCAACGCGCAAGGTTACCCTTCGAGCATGGATGGATGCGATCATCTCGTGCTTCGCACTGACCGCAATTGCGTTGTCGGCCTCGATCGGTATCTCGATGGAGTTGCTCCAGAAGCGCAGCAGTCAAGTGACGATCGACGCGGCCAGTTGGATGTTGAACCTCAACGAGGAAAGCTTCCTGACACACGTGGTGGGCTATGGGTATGCACTGGCTGCCGCACTGACGATCGGGCTCGTCGTTCGTCGGCTGACGCGCAAATCGCAGACAGCCGGTACGACGGTTCGCGCAGAGGCGTTGCCGCAAACGCGGGACCGATTGGGTTTCCTGAAGGGGTTCCTAGCTTACCTACTGCGTAACCCGATGGTGTTTCTGGTAGCTCTCGTTGCCTACCTCATCCTTGTCGGCTCGCTGTGGCTGACGACGCGCCAGGCCTCATGGATGCCGTGGTAAGCTTTCAATGAGGCTGGATCGGATCAGGCGACCCTGGTGAAATCCGGCGGGCGGCGTTCGGCGAACGCGGTGAATGCCTCGCGCGCCTCGGCCGTGCGCAGCCGCTGGGCGAACTGCTCGCCTTCCGCCTGCATCTGCGCCAGCAACATTTCGCCATTGCGCATCAGCTTCTTGGTGGCGGTGAGCGCGCCGGCCGGCTGGCGGGCAAGCCGCTGGGCGAGCGCAAGGGCCTCGGCATCGAGCTTGTCGAGCGGCACGACGCGGTTGGCGAGGCCCCAGTCGAGCGCGGCCTTCGCCTGCACGGTCTCACCGAGCGCGAACATCTCATAGGCGCGGGCGTAACCGATACGCGCCGGCATCAGCAGGCTGGAGGCGGCCTCCGGCACCAGCGCCAGGCTGACAAAGGGCGTCGACAATTGCGCATTGTCGGCGAGCACCACGAGGTCGCAGTGCAGCAGCATCGTGGTGCCGACGCCGACGGCACGGCCCTGGACGGCTGCGACCAGCGGTCGGGTGCAGCGTGCCAGCGACTGGATGAAGCGTATCACGTTGCGGCTGCCCTCGGACTTGCCCGCCGCCACGGCCGCGAACTCGCCGACGTCGTTGCCGGCCGTGAACATGTCCCCTTCGCCGCGGATCAGGATCACGCGGGCGGAGGGATCGAACTCGGCGGATTCGATGGTGTCGGCGAGCTTGCCGTACATCGCATCGGTCAGCGCGTTCTTCTTGTCGGGGCGCGCCAGCGTGAGGGTGAGAATTCCGCCGTTATTCTCGATCCGGACCAGGTCAGTCATTTGTCGGCTCCTTATTCCTCTAAATCTCGCGAAGGGTCTCTTGGAAATTTGTCCTGAATGCTCGTCAGCCAGCGCGCGACGATGTCGATCTCCGCGCTGGTAAATCCTTCCGTCAATGCCGCGTTGATCCCGGCCGCATCGGTCTTTGCCTGCGCCAGCGCGGTTCGTCCCTTCGGCGTCAGCCACACGCGCCAGGCCCGGCCGTCCTCGCGATCGGCCCGCCGCTCGACCAGCCTTGCCGCAGCACTGCGGTCGACGAGACCGGAAATCCCGGCCGGCCCCATGTCGAGCGCCGCGCCCGCTTCGCCCATCAGCGCGCCGTCCTGCTTGCCGAGAATGAACAGCAGCCCCGCCTGCGCCGGCGTCACCTCGGCTCGAGGGCTGCGCCGCCATCCAGCGCTGCAACCGGCGTTGCGCGACATTCAGCAGATAGATCAGCCGGGGATGCCTCGCCGCGGCGTCTTTATTTCGCATGCGAAGTATTTACTCGGGGCGGGCCACGTTGTCAAACGCTGCCGCTAGGGCGAGTTGGCGCGGCAGCCGTGGAGGAACAGGGCCGCGCAGATCCGGACCCGGCGCTCAATCTGCTTCCGTGACGGCAATGGTATGCCGCCATAGATCGCCGCGCGCTGCGGCGCCGAGGCAACCATGCCGATCAGCATGCCCGCGGCTTCATCGACATCATCGAGCGCGATACGCTTCTTCTTCAACTGGACGCGCAACCAGCCGGCAAGGGCCTTGACCGTACGCGAGATGCCGTTCCTGTAGAAGTTCGCGGCAAGTTCCGGGAACGCAGCCGATTCCTGCAGCACCATGCGCTGCAACGCTACGACCTCCGGATCGAGCGCAAGATCGGCACAGGCCAGCAGCGCCGCGCGCAGGCCGGCTTCGAGGTCGACCTCGTCACTGGCCTGCAGATCGACCACGGAGAGCAACCGCTCGAGCCGCTCTGCGCACATCGCCTCGAAGAGCACGGCCTTGCCGGGAAACAAACGATACAGCGTCTTGGTCGAGATGCCGGCGCTGCGTGCCAGCTCTTCGGTACTCGTCGCGGCATAGCCATCGCCGGCAAAGGCGTGCCGCGCGGCCTCGAGCACGATCTGCCTCGTCTCTTCGTCGCTGCGCACCGGCGGCCGTCCGCGCGGGCGGCATTCACCTGACGATTTTGCCTGAGCCATGTCTTTAAATGATGCCTGTCATTCCATTGACAATTCCAAAGCTAGTCTCATTTTGGAAATTATCAAGTTTCCTAAATCAGGGGAGCCGGCCATGACTGTCCACACCACCCCATCCGCTGCCGCCCAGACGGCCCTTCCCGCGACCGCGCCGGAGGGCGTCTTGCCCGCCGCATCGGCCGGCGTCCGCCGGCAAAAGCTCAATCTGCGCAAGTTGTTGCTGACGGGTGCCGCGATTATCGCGCTGACCGGCGCAGGCTGGTATGGCTACGACTACTGGACCATCGGGCAGTACCTCGTCTCCACCGATGACGCCTATGTGAAGGCCGACAACACCACCATCGCACCGAAGGTCAGCGGCTATCTCAGCCGGGTGCTGGTCGCCGATAACGAGCAAGTGAAGGCCGGCCAGGTGCTGGCGAGGATCGACGATCGCGACTTCCGCGTCGCGCTCGACCAGGCCCGTGCCGACGTGCAGGCGGCGAACGCGACCATCGCCAGCAAGGAAGCGCAGCTCGAGGTGCAGCAGGCCGTGATCAAGGCCGCGCGCGCCACGCTCGATGTCGACCAGGCCAACCTCACCTTCGCGGCGCAGGACAACAAGCGCTACGCCGATCTTGCCGCCAGCGGCTCCGGCAGCCTTCAGAATGCGCAGCAGGCGCAGTCGCGCATCGCCTCGGCGCAGGCAACGCTCGAACGTGACAATGCCAACCTCGCCTCCGCCCTCAAGCAGATCGACCTGCTCAAGGCCGAGATCGTGCAGGCCAGGGCGGCCGCGGCTCGCGCGGAGGCCGTACAGCACCAGGCCGAGCTGAACCTCGGCTACACCAGCGTGGTCTCGCCGATCGACGGCGTGGTCGGCAACCGCTCCTTGCGCGTCGGCCAGTTCGTGCAGGCGGGCACGCAATTGATGTCGATCGTGCCGGCCGAAGGCGCGTATGTCATCGCCAATTTCAAGGAGACGCAGCTTACGCACGTGGTGCCGGGCCAGACCGTCGACATCGAGGTCGACATGTTCCCGGGCCAGGTGGTGCACGGCCGCGTCGATTCCATCGCGCCGGCGAGCGGCCAGGAATTCGCACTGCTTCCGCCCGACAACGCCACCGGCAATTTCACCAAGGTGGTGCAGCGCATCCCGGTCAAGATTGCGCTCGATGCCGCGCACGGCGCCGTGATTGCGCTTCGGCCCGGCATGTCCGTGATTCCGACCATCGCAACACGCTCGACCGCGCCGGCCGCGAATGCTGCGGCAGCGCCCAAAGCAAAGCTGGTTTCCGGAGGGTCGTGCCATGTCAAACAGCCTGTCAGTTTCGACGCAAGCAACATCGGCCGCGACGTCTGATCGGCCCGCCGCCGATCCCAACCGCGCGAGCCTCGCAACCTGGATCGCCGTGCTCGCCGCCATGATCGGCTCGTTCATGGCGATCCTGAACATCCAGATCACCAACGCCTCGCTGCTCAACATCGAAGGCGGCATCGGCACCGGCGCGGACAACGGCTCCTGGATCTCGACGTCGTATCTGATCGGCGAGATCATCGTGATCCCGCTGACCGACTATCTCAGCCGCGTGTTCTCGTTCCGCCGCTACATGCTGGCGAGCGCGGCGCTGTTCGCTGCCTTCTCTGTCGCCTGCGCCTTCACCCACGATCTGCCGTCGATGATCGCGATGCGCGGCCTGCAGGGCTTTGCCGGCGGCGTGCTGATCCCGATGGCGTTCACGCTGGTGCTGACCAAGCTGCCGAAGCCGCAGCAGCCGGTCGGCCTCGCGATCTTCGCGCTGTCAGTCACATTCGCGCCGGCAATCGGCCCGACCATCGGCGGCTATCTCACGGAAAACTACGGCTGGCGCACCATCTTCTTCGTCAACGTGGTCCCGACCGCCATCATGGTCGCCGCACTCTATCTGACGCTGGAGAAGCAGAAGATGCAGCTCGGCCTTCTGAAGGAGGGCGACTGGGCCGGCATTTTCACCATGGCGATCGGGTTGTCGGCGCTACAGGCCGTGCTCGAGGAAGGCAACAAGGATGACTGGTTCTCCTCGCCCTTCATCGTCAGGCTGGCGATCATCGCGGCGGTCAGCCTGACGCTGTTCGTCGTGATCGAGCTATCCATTGAAAAGCCGCTGATCCGGCTGCGCCTGCTGACGCAGCGCAATTTCGGCTTCGGCACCATCGCCATGACGATGGTCGGCTTCGCGCTGTTCGGCTCGGTCTACATGCTGCCGGCCTATCTCGGCCAGGCGCAGGGCTACAATGCCGAGCAGATCGGCAACGTGCTGGCCTGGACCGGCCTGCCGCAGCTGGTGCTGATCCCGCTGATCCCGAAGCTGATGCAGCGCTTCGACACCCGCTACATCGCGGTGACCGGACTGCTGATCTTCGCCTATAGCTGCTTCATGAACACGGCGATGTCGCCGGACTATGCCGGCGACCAGCTCTGGATCCCAAACATCGTGCGCGCCGTGGGACAGGCCATGGTGCTGACGCCGCTGACCTCGGTGCTGACCGGTGGCATCCCGCCGCAAGATGCGGCTGCAGCCTCCGGCATCAGCAACATGTTCCGCAACCTCGGCGGCGCGATCGGCACGGCGACGCTCGCGACCATCATCACCAAGCGCGAGCAATTCCACTCCAACATCATCGGCCAGTCGGTCACGCTCGGCCGCGAGGAAGTCCGCACCCGCCTCGCGCAGATGACGGACTACTTCATGGCCCATGGCATGCCCGACCCCAACGCCGCGCGCGAGCAGGCCATCATCGCGCTCGGCAAGACGGTCAAGCGCCAGGCGCTGGTGATGGGCTATTCCGACACCTTCGCGGTGATCGGCGCGGTGCTGGTGCTCGCCGCCATTGCAGTGCTGCTGACGCGACGGGTGAGAGCGGCGGGCGGGCCGGCGCATTAGCAACTCGCCCATCGATTGATATTTGTTGCGGCCGTCGCGCTTGACGACCGCTTGTTTTTATGTTCCTTATTTGTTCTGTTCAATCATAGATTGTTCAGGAGACGTTTCGTGATGAATAGTATGCGTGGCGAGAGTCAGGCGACCCATATCGTCATTCATAATGACGACGATACGCCGGACCAATTCGTGATGGATCTGCTCCGTCAGGTCTTCGGCAAATCGGAGCGCGAAGCGACCGCGCTGATCACTCAGATCGAGCAGAAGGAAAAGGCGGTGTGCGGGCCTTACCCGCAATCCGTCGCCGAAGCCCTTTTCAAATCCGCGCAACAATCCATCGGCCTGGCCGGCCACCGATTGCAGGTCACGCTCGAGGCGATCAAGACTCCCTGCGAGCTCTGTGGCAAGCCAGAGGGACAGACGGACGTTCGGATCGGCAACCGCACCGTTTGGCTGTGCAGCGAGTGCATGCGCGCAGCGGGCGAGCCCTCGAGCGAACAGGAAGACGATTTCGACTTTGCCTGCGACGTCCTCGATTGGCACTTTGCCGGCACCGCGCGCAGCAAACTCGTGACCACGATCCGCCAATTTCCCGGCCACATGCGGGTCGATGTCCAGGCGGCGGTCGAGCGGCTCTTCGGCAGGGCCATCCGGTTGTTCGGTCTGAACGAGGAACAGCGCTACGAGACTCTGTCAATTTCGCGTCTGCTCAAGGAGGGCCGCCATGCGGTCGCGATTGCCCCGCTGCAATATTCCGACGTGGATGTCGGCGAGAGGAGCCCCGCCAAGTGTCTCGACAACGGACTATGGCTGTGCGAGCAGGATGGCCTGCGCCACGCGGTCTTGCTGTGCGCTCACCGCGAGTACAGCCGCGAACCCGGAATTCGGATCGAGATCCTGGTGCCGTCGGGTTCCGCAGGCGCGGCCCTGGTCCAGCAATGCTTCGGCGAACTGGAAGAGGCCGTGCAAACGGCGCGGAGTTATCGGGGCAAGATCCTGTCGCTCGATGCCGATTCCGATTATCGCGGACGCTCGCGCGGCATCACGGTGCACCGATTGCCGCCGGTCGCTCGTAGCGAGGTGATCCTGCCGGAAGAGACCCTGCGGCTACTCGATCGCAACGTGCTGAATTTCGTCGGCATCCGCGATCAATTGCGCCGGCTCGGCCAGTCGACACGCAAAGGCATCCTGCTGTACGGGCCGCCGGGCACCGGCAAGACTCATACAATCCGCTATCTCGCGACCCATTTGCCCGGACATACGACGCTGATCATCACGGCCGAGCAGATTGGCCTTCTCGGCGCCTATATGAGCCTCGCGCGACTGCTTCAGCCGTCCATGGTCGTGATCGAGGATGTCGATCTCATCGCCCGCGACCGCGATGACATGGGCCCGTGTGAAGAATCCATGCTGAACAAGTTGCTCAACGAGATGGACGGGCTGAAGCAGGATGCGGACATCCTGTTCGTCCTGACCACCAACCGCCCTGAGGACCTCGAAGGAGCCCTCGCCGGTCGCCCCGGCCGCATCGATCAGGCGATCGAAGTACCGCTTCCCGACGAGACCGGCCGCGGCAAGCTGGTCCGACTCTACGGCAAAGGATTGCCAATCGAGGACACGGTCGTCGCCGAGGCGGCCCGGCGCAGCGAAGGTACGAGTTGTGCGTTCATCAAGGAATTGATGCGACGGCTGGCGCAAGCGAGTCTCGCACGCGATGGTGGTCACTCTGTCATCTCGGCCGATATCGACGAGGCACTGGACGACATGCTGTTCTCCGGCGGGCGGCTGAATGCGCAGTTGCTGGGAGGTGCACAAGCGATGGCGGCGGGATGAACTGCCGCCATCACGGTCTCCTTGCATTGCATTCACCTTACGGCGCGCAGGCGAAGCTTGACGCCTCTGTCACCGGTCCTGTCTTGTAATGCGGCCATGACGGCCATCGGCACAGCGGCAGCGCGCGCAACACCGCGAATGACGGCGCCTCGACCTTCTGCTCGCTCACCTCGAGGTCGCCGGGCGCGTTGCCTTTCTCGACCCAGTCGACCAGCGCGCTCAGCATGTCGACATTGGCCGGCGCGCCGGAGCCGACATGGTCGACGCCGGGCGCGGTGTAGAGCCGCGCGAATTCGGCTGTCTCGGCCTTGCCGAGCTTGCGCTCGACGCTCTCGAAATAGCGGATACCGGCGTAAGGGCTCTGCGCGTAGTCGGCCATGTGCTCGAGCATGATGAGACGGCCGCCGCGGGCGCGGAAGCGGCTCAGATCCGGATCGGTCGAATCCATCAGGCGGGAGACTTCGAGCAAGCGCGCCTTGTGGTCCTCGGGCTTGTAGGTGGTGACGTCGAGCTTGGGATCGCGTGCGAACACATATTGAATGCCGCCGGCGCCGTAGATCCAGGCGATGCCGTTATTGGGCGCAGGCGGCTGCGCGGGCGGTGCCGTGCCGAGCCACCACGCGACCCAGCCGCCGGTCGGGCCGACCGAGGGCGTATCCTCGCCCGAAACGCCCCAGCCCGGATAATCGTCGAGACCATTGGCGAGCGCGAACGGGAATTTGTAGGTCGCATGAAGCGTATTCACGGCCTTGATCTGTGCGTCGGTGAGGCACTGATCGCCCGTCTTGCCGGACTCGCAGCGCAGCGTCTCGACCTTGAATGCCGCCTTGCAGGCCACGGGATCCTGCACCAGCGCATCGTCGGAGCCATCGGCCTTGTCGCAAGCCGCCCGCACGGCGTCGCCGACGAGCTTGACCTGCGCCGGGTTGATCCAGCCCTCGCCCATGGTCGCAAGCCCCGAGCGGGTGCCGGCATGCTGCAAGCCAACCCAGTTGATGACCGGCACGCGCGCAAAGATGCCGTCGAAATCATCGGGATAGCGCTGCGCCATGGTGAGGCCTTCACGACCACCTTCGGACGAGCCCATGAAGTACATTTTCTCCGGCTTCTTGCCGTAGGCGCGCTGCATCAGCGCAACCGCGGCATCGCGCACCTTCTTGTAGGCGCGGTGAGCAAAATTCTCGAAGGCTTCGTCGTTCAGCGCGAACACCTGAGGCGGCTCGCCTTGTTTGGTCTCATGGCCTGAGTCGGTGCCGTAGGTGACGAAACCGCGCGCCAGCGGCGACGGCTTGTCGAACGGATAGGCCGGCGGCAGCCCAAGGCCCGTGATCAGCACGCCATTGAAGCCGCCGCCGCCATATTGCACCGAGCGGCCGTTCCACTCGACCGGCAGGTTGACCTGGAACCTGATCGGCGGCGCCTTGGGATCGACGGGGTCGATATGGCCGAGCACTTTGCAGAACGCGGGATTGGCGGGCGTGACGCGCCCCGACGGAGTCGGTCCACGTTCGGCAATCGCGAGAGACGACGGTGCCAGCAACGTCGCGGCGTCGATCTTCACGGCCTCCGCGCCGCCGACCAGACCCTTGCAGACCGTATCCGCATCCTCTGCCAGCGTCACCGCGAACGCGCCGTTCGCGCCCATCGCGGCCGCCGTGCCCACGAGCCATGCGCATAGCTTCGCTCTTGTCAGCGTCATCGTTTCCACCCGGTTCTTGTGTTTTCGTTCAATCCGTCAGCAGGCCGCATTCAATGCGAGCTTCCGCCGGCCGTCAACAAAGCTAGTGCTCGAATACGAGCCGCGCACCGATCGTGCCGTCGAGGCTGCGAATCTGCGCGAGCAGCGCCGCTGAATCCTGGCCGGCGAGATCGGCGTCGAGCACGACATAGCCGAGGTCGCCCGCGGTCTCGAGGTATTGCGCGACGATGTTGATGTCGCGCTGGAGGAAGACCTCGTTCAGCCGCCGCAGCATGCCGGGCACGTTGCGATGGACATGGCTGAAACGCGCGCCGGCGGGACGCAGATGCAGCTGCACCTCCGGGAAATTCACCGCGCCCATGGTCGAGCCGGTGATGAAATAGTCGACCAGCTTTCGCGCCACCTCGCCGCCGATGCGCTCCTGCGCCTCCTCGGTCGAGCCGCCGATATGCGGTGTGAGGAGGACATTGCCAAGGCCCTGCAGCGGGCTCTTGAAGCGATCCGAATTCGAGGACGGCTCGACCGGAAACACGTCGACCGCGGCACCAGCCAAATGGCCGTCGCGCAAGGCGTCCGCGAGCGCGTCCAGATCGACCACGGTGCCGCGGCTGTTATTGATCAGGAACGAGCCGGGCTTCATCGTCCGAAGCTCCTTTTCGCCGATCATGCCCGCGGTCTCCGGCGTCTCCGGCACGTGCAGGCTGACGACGTCGCTCTGCGCCAGCAGCTCCTCGAGCTTCTCGACCGGTTCGGTATTGCCGTGGCGAAGCTTGTCGGTGCGGTCGTAATAGATCACCCGCATGCCGATCGCTTCGGCGAGCGTCGAGAGCTGCGAGCCGATATTGCCGTAGCCGATGATACCGAGAGTGCGGCCGCGGACCTCGCGGCTGCCGGTCGCCGATTTGTCCCAGCCGCCCTCATGGGCCGACACCGAGCGCGGGAAGATCCGCCGCAGCAGCATTACGATCTCGCCGATCACGAGCTCGGCAACGCTGCGCGTGTTGGAGAACGGCGCGTTGAACACGGGAATGCCGCGCTTGCGCGCCGCCAGCAGATCGACCTGGTTGGTGCCGACGCTGAAGCAGCCGACCGCGAGAAGCTGGTCGGCCGCCGCGAGCACGTCATCGGTGATCTGGGTGCGCGAGCGGATGCCGAGCAGCGACACGCCCTTGAGCGCCCGCCGCAGATCCTCGCCATCCAGCGCCTTCGTCAGCCGCTCGACATTGGTGAAGCCTGCGATCCTGAACAGGTCCACGGCGCTGTCGTTGACGCCTTCGAGCAGCAGCGCCTTCGCGCTCCGCTCAGGGCTTTGGCCTGGGGCTGACATCGAATCTCCGTAGGTAGCTGCTTTGCCCGCAGCTCATAGACCGCGGACGAGACGCAGCACAATAGGGTTCGGATACGGGGAGAAGATGGCGGGACGGGAGGTATGATTGGTATCCTGGCCCCGTTATCCCCGCGCTCACAGTAGCAATCCCCGTCATCTTGAGGCGCGCGCCTTGCGCGCCTCGAAGGATGAGCGGCCCCGATGCAGCCGCACGGCGAACAGCCGGGCCGTCGCCCTTCGAGGGCCGCCGAAGGGGCCGCCACCTCAGGGGTGACGGTATTGAGGGTCAAATCACATAGAACCCATGCGTGCCGTCGAGCCGGAGCTGCTCGACCAATCCGTATTCCCAGTCGAGATAGGCCTGCATCGCACGCTCGGCCACGTCGGTGCCTTCATAGGGGCGGCGGTAGCGGTGCGCCGGGTCGGGCTTCGGCAGCACGCGCGGCGGGCCGATTTCGAGCGTGCCGTCATAGCCGCCTTCGAGCACATAAACCTCCCAGCCCATCTGCGCGAGCCAGGATGCCGTCATGTCGGCGCGCACGCCCTTGTCGTCGGTCAGGACAATGCGCGCGCCGCGCACCGGCGCGGCCATGTCGGTCTCCTGAACGAGCTGGCCGCCCGGATAATGGCGGAAGCCGGGGAGGTGGCCGGCCGTATATTCGTCCGCGTCGCGCACGTCGAAGCGATACAGCGTGCGATCGGCCTGCCCAGCAAGCGCCGCCATCTCGCCCGCACCGATATGGCGGACGCCGGCCCGATAGGCGACGTCGCGGGCATTGGCCGGGCCGCCGTCGAACGATCCGATCGCGCCGCGCCTATCGGCGCCATGGTTGAGGCTATGCCGCGCCAGCGTCCAGCCGATGGTCCCGTTGCGCAGCGCCCGCACCTTGTTGGGCACGCCGGCATTGATCAGCGACTGGGTGCCGATGATCGATCGGGTGCGTCCGGCGCAGTTGACGATGATGGTGGTGTCGGGGTCGGGCGCGGCCTGCCCCGCCCGCAGCACCAGTTCCGCACCGGGCACGCTGACCGAGCCTGGAATGTTCATGGTCGCATATTCGTCGAAGCGGCGGACGTCGAGGATGGCGATGTTGGCCTTGTCCGCGATCAGTTTTGCCACCTCGTCGGCGCTGAACGAGGGCGTATGCCTGCGCGATTCGACCAGCTCGCCGAACGCCTTGGAATAGGAATTGACGTCCTCGAACACCTGATAGCCCGCAGCGCGCCAGGCCTTCAGCCCGCCATCGAGCGCACTGACGTTGGTGTAGCCGAGCGCGGCAAGGCGTTCGGCGCCCGTGGCGACGAGGTCCTCGCCGTCATCATAGAGCACGATCGCCACGTCCTTGCGCGGCAGCCGCACCTCGGCTTCGATGGCGACCCGGTCCGCGGCCATGTTGGCGGCAAACAGCGGGTGGCCGGTGGCAAAGCCGGCCTCATGCCGGAGATCGAGCAGCGCGATCTCCTCGCGGAGCAGCAAAGCGCGGCGAACATCGGCGGGGGTGACGGATGGAAGTTTCATGGCATGGACCTTGGCGAGGGACAGACCATGGCTTTTGAACGATTGCGCCCGGCTTGGCTAGCCGCCCGAGAATGGAGGCATGAACGCATGTGCCTCTGAAGCGGACGACATGTCACAGCCAATCAGTCACATTCGTATGTCGCAACGACCCTTGAAAAATCCAGCTGGGCGAGCGCGTCGGGATCGATCCAGAAATGAAGCCAGGCCCATGTGTTGGCGTGCCAATTGAAAAATGCCGGATCTCCCTGGATACCAAGCAGCAATAAGTCCTCCATATGCTCTTCGACGGCATTTTGGGGTCCGGTGCCATAGCCGAGCATCTGATGAATCGACGAGCTGAAATGACGTTTCTGGCCGTGTTTCACCATCGGCACCTTCCAATGATTTTGCCGTGCCAGATTGGCGAGATAGCTGAGAGGGACGTCATCGCAGGCGCCGGCACTCTGGGTCGCCAGGCAACGGATGGTGTAGTTGATGGCATGACCGAGATCCGCTGCAAATGAGAATGTGGACACCTGCCCGCCCATCCTCCCATAGGCCTCGGCAAGGCCGAGCCACCAAGCGCGAAATGCAGATTTGGTGTCCACATCGACGTCATCCAGCGGGGTCAATGCCCGGCAGCGCTCGAGCCAACCAATGGTACCGCCGCGAATGCGTTGCAGCTCTGTCGCCATCTCGTCGGTCAGCGACGTATTACGAGCTTCTCGGGTCAGCTCGCGCCGAATGCACCACAACACCGACCGGACGACATGTGTGATGAGCAGCCAGTTGAAGGGCCAATCGTCGTCTTTCGCATAATCCTCCACCATTCGGTATTGCAGCAAGTCTCCCGCATCGGGTTCACCCGGGCCCAGCGTCCGGCGAAGCGACTCGATCAGCATTTCGCCTCCGACCGCATCGTCGCGAAAGTCGAAATCCTGGAAAGGCCGAAAGGTGAGCGGATACTTGAACTCGACCTTGGAATGGAGATCGAGGAGCGGATCAAGCCATTCGACCTGGGGAATGCCGTTGGGGTCGGCGAGTGGCATCAGGTCGGACGGTGGCGTTCGTTCGGGAAAGGCGTTGCCATCCGTGGGGCTATAGAGGACACGGCAGAGAGGCTTCCCTTCGTCGACAAACACGGAGCTGCAGAAGAAATAAAGTGTGCCGCGCTTTGGAAGCGGCGACCACTTCGAGGCAGACACCTCCGTGAGGTCGATCTGCGCCATGAAAGTGAGCGCGACTGTCTCCGGTTCGACATTGATCCTGACGTCCGCCTTTGGCCACGCGAATTGCGGGGGTAGCCGGGGAGACCGCCGAAGAAACTACGCGCCGGATGGGCAAACGGCACAGGCAAATCGTTGCGCCTGACGAGCACCGCGGGCAGCGCCGTCTCTTCAAGCTCGTCTCGTTCCGACATTGCCCCGCCTTCCCAAAAACCTTGGCGTGTACGAGCCGCATCGAACCACTCCAATATGCCTTAGACAAGCGCTTCTTGTCTGCAGCAGAGCGATCCGGCTTCGGCTACCCAGGTCAGCAAGCTCGCTGCAGAGAATCACTCGCCGGGAACGAGTCGCCCGAGCGGCTGCGCTGGACGCCGCAGCTTGCGCCGCGACAGATAGAGCAGGAGTCCGGTGACCGAAAACAGCGGCATCAGGGCCGCGGCGATCATGAACGCGACCTTGCCGGGCAGGCCCAGGATTGCGCCGCGATGGATGTCGAGCACGTTGGCGATGATCCTCTCGCCGAAGCTCTTGTCGGCGTAGCGCTCGGCCGAGACCAACTGACCAGTAACGGCATCGATGCGGAATTCGTCGCGGGTGGTGTCGAGCGTGGAGTCCTTCCCCCATGACCGGATCCGGATCGCCGTGCCCGGACCCGCAGGCAGCGTCAGCAAGGCCCTGGAAAAGCGCCCGCCTTCCTCCTGCCGGAACGTGGACCATGCGCGATCGAGATCCCACTGGCTGGACCGGCTCGGAACGACCGGGCGCGCGCGGTTGTTTCGGCTGCATCTTCGCGGCGGCGACATGCGGGCGCGACAGCAGCCAGACGACGCCGTCCTTGTACCAGTCGAACGAGTACCACAGCCCCGTAAGCGTCATCACCAGATAGATCGGGAGGACCCAGGTGCCGATCACGGCGTGCAGCGACCGATGCAGACCGCGGCCGCTGAGCCCGAGATTGGGCTTCAGCCACATCTTCACGCTGCCGGCGCGGCGCGGCCAGCGCAGCACGAGACCCGTGACGAGCATGACGACGAGGCCGAGCGCGGCGATGCCGGTGATCTGGCGCCCCCAGCCCTTGGCATCGCCGGGAATGAGCAGCCAGCGATGCAGCCGGCGGACGGTCGCGAAAAATTCCTCGCCGCGCGGTGAACCCAGCACGCGGGCGTCGTAAGGATCGATATACAGCGAGGCGCGCCGCGTGCCCTGCTCGTCGCGGCCGAAACGGACACGCACCGCCGCGGACGGATCGGCTCGAGAGCGTGACAGCGGCGACCTTGCCCGCAACCTGCGCCGCCTCCAGCCGCGCGACCAGCTCGTCCGGCATCAGCGCCGGCCCCTGACGCGGCGTGAGCTGCATGATCCCGGCGTTCAGACGCTCGACGATCTCATCCTCGAAGCTCATCACCGAACCGGTCAGCGCGATCAGGGCGAGCAGCAGCGCGAGGATAAGGCCCGCGATGGAGTGGACCTGGAACAGGGCCGCCTTGATCGTGAGCCACGCCTTACGCATCGACACCGACCTTCCCGAACCCGATGGTTCGGCATTCGAAGGGCTTGCGGAGCATCTCCATGCCTAGAACTTCACGGTGGCAGCGAGCGAGAAGCGCCGCGCATCGCCCACTGCGACGTTCAGATTGCTCACGGCGGAGGGATAGTAGACGGTGTCGAACAGGTTCTTGACGTTGAACTGGTAGATCACCGGCAGGTTCTGGTATTTGGTCTCGTAGGTGGCGAAGATATCGGCGACCACGTAGGACGGTAGCACGAACGTGTTCAAGGCGTCGCCGGGCCGATCACCGACATAGCGCGGACCGCCTCCGACTCGGAGCTGTCCTGGCAAGACCGTACCGAAATCGTAGACGAGGAACAGGGAGGCCGTGTTCATCGCGACATTCTGCAATTGCTTGCCAACGTAGGTCGGATCCTCGGTCACCCGCGCATCCGTATAGCCGTAGCTTGCTATCATGCTCCAATTGTCGGAGAGGCGACCGGTGATGTCGAGCTCGACGCCGCGCGAACGCACCTTGCCCGCCGCCGAATAGACGTTCAGGCCTGTCGTCGTGTTGAGCTGGTTGACCAGCACGTTCTGCTTCTGGATGTCATAGACAGCGAGCGTGCCTGACAGACGTTGGTCGAGATCAAACTTCAGGCCGGTCTCGTACTGCGTCCCTTCTTCCGGCGCGATGTTCGATCCGAGCACGACACCGCCGCCATTGCCCAGAGGGGCAATCGTCGAATTCGGCTTCAGCGACTGCGTGTAGCTCGCATAGAGCGAGAGCTGATCGGTCAGCTTGAGAATGGCGCCGCCAAGCGGAAGGACCTTGTCCGCAGACACATTGGTGTTGGTAATGAACGGTTTTCCGCGCCCGGCGATCTGGTCATAATCCATGTAGCGGACTCCGCCGACCAGCGCAAAGCGCTCGGTCAGGTGCAGCGTGTCCTGGAAGAACAACGACCACTGGCCGAGCTTGTCGGTCTGGGCGCTGTCGCTGTTCGACACCGTCGTGCCCGGCCCGATCAATCCATAGATGGGATTGTAGACGTTGAAGGACGGCGTCGATTGTCGGATCAGATTGTCGCGATAGATGGTGCGATACTGGGCATCGCCGCCGAACAGCACCTCGTTACGCATGTTACCGAGCCAGAAGCCTCCCGAAATGTACGACGTTCCGTAGCTGACATTGCTGAGCGAGCCCTGCGTACCGTCATTGCTGCGCGTCTCCGCGCCGGTCGTGAAATTGATGCCGGTGATGCGGAGCTGGTTGGCGCTGAAGGTCTCGGTGTTGTAGCTGTAGCCGGCGTAGAGCTTCCAATCCTGGTTGAAGCGGTGCTCGACCGATGCCTGGATCAGATCCGACGTTCCCCACGTGTTGTTGAAGGGCTCGTCGAGCCGGCGCGTCGCGGGGACGGCCAGCGGCGCTTTGGTGACCGGATTGAACGCGGTGCCGCGATCGAACGGATAGATGAACTCGCGGTGCTCGTAGTTGAGCTGAACCGTGGTGTCCTGGCCGTACCAGGCTAGCGACGGCGCGATCAGCATCTCGCGGTGGCGTCCGAAGTTTCGCCAGTAGTCCTCGCTGACCCCGTAGCCGATGAAACGGTAGGCCAGGCCTTGGTCCCCGATCGGACCGGTGATGTCGACGGTGCCGTCGGCGCCGCTTCGGTTGTTGGCATAGGTCGAGCCGAGCAGCGTAACCGAGCCGTGCTGATAAAGCTCGGGCCGCTTGCTGATGGTGTTGACGATGCCGCCGGGATCCATGATGCCGTAGAGCATCGTGGCCGGCCCCTTCAACACTTCGACACTGTCGACGGCTGGATTGAGGCTCCGGCCCTGCACCAGCGGCATGCCGTTACGCATGATCGAACCGTCTCGGTTGTCGCCGAAGCCGCGGCGGATCACCGCGTCCTGGCTGCCGGCAAGCGTATTGGTCTGGGTAATGCCGGAGACGTTGCCGAGCGCATCGTCGATGTTGCGCGGCAGTTGATCCCTCAGCACCTGCGCGGGCACGACGTTGACGGCCTGCGAGGTATTGAGCGGCGAGGCGCCGCTGCGCAGCGTGGTCGAACTCGGCATCGCGCGATAGCCGAGCTTGGCGGCCTGTTGTGCGGCGGCTTCCGCCGCTGCGCGCTCGGACAGCGTCGGCGCAGCCGGGTTGGTGGCATTCCGGTTGCGCTGACGCGCAGCCGCTTGGGTCCGACGCAGCGATGATTCCGATGCCCGCACGGGCTTCGGCCGTTGCGCCGGAGCGTCCACGGTTACCGGAGGCAATGCGGATTGCGCCTGCGCGATCGTCGTATTGGAGGGGAGTTCAGCGAGCAGCACGGCCGCTCCGATGAGAAGACCTGCACGGCTCTTGCCGGCACGATGACCCCGGATCAGGTCATCCGCATTCGCACGCACTTTCGCTCCACTTCAATTCTGCAACAGCTACCAGCTTGCGCGTCTAGCAACCGTGGCGAATGAATTGAACCGTATGCGGAGTTGAATCGCTCTAGTATTGAATCGTTCTAAACGGAGATCGACGCCACTCGGCAATCACAAATTGCCGTGATGCGTGCGCGATACGCTGCGCGCGAATTCGCGTCGCCCCGTCGCGGCATCGCGCGATCTCACGCGATGGCAGGAGCGATCAGATCGTCGAGCTTCCGCTTTAGCGCGGCGCCGTCGGACAGGGCGCGCAGCGGCGGCCGCACGCGCAGCCAGCTTGCATCGCCGGTCTGCGCGGCGAGAATGGCCTTCAGCGTCGCGAGGAAGGATGGCGACTTCACCACGATGTCGACCGCGGCCTGCATGCGCGCTTCGACGTCCTTGCCGTCGATCATCGCCTTGACCAGCTCCGGCGCGATGTTGGCCATGCCGCAGATGGTGCCGGCACCGCCACCAGCAATGGCGCGGGCGATGTCGGCCTCATTGCCGACGGTGATGGCAAGCTCGGGGCTGGCTGCGCGAAACGCCTGGAACTGCTTGAAGTCGCCGCTGGAGTCTTTCAGACCCGCAACCACCTTGCCGTAACGCTTGCGCAAATTCGCGGCGACGCTGGTCGGGATCGCAACGCCGGAGACCTGGGGGATGTGGTAGAGATAGGCGCGCAGGCGATCGTCGGCGACGCCATCGAAGATCGTGGCAAAGGCGTCCTCGATGCCTTCGGGCGCCACGCTGCGATCGAAGTAGGGCGGCAGGTACAGCACGTGGCGCAGGCCGAGGCTCAGCACCGCGCGCGTCAGTGCGATGCTGTCGCTGATGGCGGGAAAACCGCCGCCGATGCCGACGCGCTCCGCCGCGACGCCGGCCTTGAGCAGCGCCTCGATGGTCGCGACGCGTTCACCGACATTGAACGAGGTGCCCTCGCCGGTGGTGCCGAACAGGACGACGCCGTCGACGCCCTTGCCAAACAGCTGACTGGCGTGAGCAGCGAGCTTGGCGGAATCCGCGCTGCCGTCCGTTGCCAGCGGTGTCGCCGACGCCACCCAGAACCCGCGAATTGCCTCCGTCATCATACCGCCCCTTGCTGCGACCCCGGACCAAGCCTCTGATCTGCGAAGATCCTGGGAAGCCCGCTGACGCCCTGTTTTTGCTTTACTTTCTATCTTGTACCTTACATACAAGAGCGGCGCAAATCCTTTCCGCTTTCGTGGCGGACAAGAGACGCAGCCAGATCCCAAGGAGGTCTCGCATGAACATGGTGGCCCCCATTGAGCGCCCCGACCAGATGCTCGGCGCGCTGCGCGACAAGCTCGGTGCCGCCGCGGTGCTGATCGGCACCGACGTCCCTGCGCGCAACTGCAACGACTGGAGCGCGAGCCTGCCGCAGGCACCGCTCGCGGTCGTCCGCCCCGTCGATGCGCGAGGTGTTGCAGATGCGATTCTGACCTGCCGGCAGGCGCACCTGCCGTTCGTGCCGCAGGGTGGCCTGACCGGGCTCTGTCGCGGCGCCTCGCCCGAGCCGGGCTGGGTCGCGATCTCGGCTCGAGCGGATGAGCGGCATCGAGGAGATCGACCGCGCCTCGATGACGATGACGGTGAAAGCAGGCACGCCGCTGGAGACGATCCAGAAAGCCGCCGACGAAGCCGGCCTCTTCTTTCCGCTCGATCTCGGCTCGCGCGGCTCCTGCGCGATCGGCGGCAATCTCTCCACCAATGCCGGCGGCAACCGCGTGATCCGCTACGGCATGACGCGCGAACTGGTGCTCGGCCTGGAGGTGGTGCTGCCCGACGGCACCATCATCACCAATCTCAACAAGCTGATGAAGAACAATGCGGGCTATGACCTCAAGCATCTCTTCATCGGTTCGGAAGGCACGCTCGGCATCATCACCCGCGTGGTGCTGAAATTATTCCCGAAGCCGCGCTCGACCATGGCTGCGCTGTGCGCGCTGAAGGATTATGCGGCGGTGATCGCGCTGCTGGATGCGGCGCGATCCGGACTCGGCCCGCTGCTGTCGGCCTTCGAGGTGATGTGGCCGGATTATTGGGACGTGATCACGACGCGCGCGGGCGTCAAGCCGCCGGTCGCCGCTGGCGACAGCCTTTATGTGTTGGTGGAAGCGCAGGGCACCGACGAAAGCCTGGACGCGCCGCGCTTCCAGAGCTGGCTCGAAGAGCTGATGGAGCGAGGGCTGCTGGTCGATGCCGCCGTCGCGCAATCGCTGGCGCAGACGCAAGGCTTCTGGCGCGTCCGCGACATCTGCGCCGAGTTCGGCCAGGTGCTGGGGCCGCATATCTCCTACGACATCGGGCTTGCGGTGGCGCGGATGGACGAGTTCGTCGGGCGCTGCAAGGCGACGCTCGCCGGGGGCATCGCGGGCTGCGAGAGCGTCTATTACGGCCATATCGGCGACGGCAATCTGCATCTCGTCTCATGGGTGACGGGGCTCTCCGTCGAGCAGCAACCGAAGGAGGCGATGGACGCGATCATCTACGGCCTCGTGCGCGAGATGGGCGGCAGCGTCTCGGCCGAGCACGGCATCGGCACGCTGAAGAAGAAGTGGCTGGGACACGCCCGCGGCGAAGCCGAGATCGCGCTGATGCGGACGCTGAAGGCCGCGCTCGATCCCGATCATCTGCTCAATCCTGGCAAGGTGTTCTGAGATCACATGCGATCGCTCAAGCTCGATACGCCGAAATCGCTGTCGCAGCGGGTGATGCAGCGGCTGCGGCAGGCCATAATCGACGGCGAATTCGCGCTGGGCGCTGCCATCTCCGAGGAGATGGTGGCAAATTCCTTCGGCGTCAGCCGCACACCTGTGCGCGAGGCGATGGGGCAGCTTCAGGCACAGGGCCTGGTCGTGATCCGGCCGCAGGTCGGCAGCTTCGTGTTCACGCCGAGCGCGGAGGACATCGACGCGCTCTGCACCTTCCGCATCGCGCTCGAGCCCAAGGCCGCCGAGCTCGCCTTCCGACACGACCGCGACGGCGCGGTCGCAACGCTGAGCGAAGCGATCGCGGCGATGGAGCCGGCAGTCGCGGCCAAAGACAACATCGCCTATGGCCGCGCCGATGCCGCCTTTCACGAAGGCCTGTTCGCACATTGCGGCAACCGCTATCTCGTCGAGTCCTACCAGCTCGCATCGAGCCGGGTTGCTGCTCTCCGCACCAATCTGACCTCGCCGATCGACGTGCGCACCCGCTCGTCGTTCGACGAGCATTGCAAGCTGCTCGACCTGTTCGCGCGCGGCGAGTTCGCGGCCTTCGAGGCTCTGATGACGACGCACATCACCAATTCGGGCGTGGTCTACGCCAAAGCGCTGACGGCGAATTGAGCGCCTCGCGCGGCCTCTGTCGATGCCGCGCGGCTTCACCGCTGCCGTCAGAAGTTTCCTTGCCCGTTTCCTTGCCCATGGAGCAATCGCATATCCGATGTCGGGCGCGGTGAGAATCCCGAGGACGGGTCGCCGAGGTGCATATGCGGCACGCGCACCATTCCGGGGGCGAGGCAATGCTCGCCAGCAACACAGGCGCAACGGGAGTGCGGGTGATCGAGACCGAGAACATCGCCAGCAGCGCGCAGAGCATGCAAAGCCTCATCCGCACCGTCCTGCGATCGGAGATCGGCAGGAACAGGAAAAACAACATCGCCAGGATCAGCAGCGCATCGACCAGAAACATGGATCTCTCCCTTTGAAACTGGAGGGAGGATGGCGCGACGACGACCGCTGGTATGTGGACGGCGTCACACACCTGACGGCGCTGACCGCGCGCATCAATCAGGCATATCGGGCGACCAGTCTCTGACTCGTCGAGGACGCCGTGCGGATGGTGCGCCAGCATGGCAGCGAGCCGGCCACCGTGGCCGAGGTCCGGCAGGCGCTTGCCCGCGGTTAAGGCACCCGCACGGAACCGCAAACTTCACGTGTCCGTCGGTTGTATTCACGGGCCCGGAGTCCTATGGCTGTGCGCATGGACACCCAGATCATCACCGCCGCAAAGCCCCTGATGGCCCAGGCGCGCCCGCGCAAGCCGGCGCCGTTTCTCCCGATGAGCCGCGCCGAAATGGACACGCTCGGCTGGGATGAATGCGACATCGTGCTGGTGACCGGGGACGCCTATGTCGACCATCCGAGCTTCGGCATGGCGATCATCGGCCGGCTGCTCGAGGCGCAGGGATTCCGGGTCGGCATCATCTCGCAGCCCGACTGGCATTCGGCCGAGCCGTTCAAGGTGCTGGGCAAGCCGAAGGTGTTCTTCGGCGTCACCGGCGGCAACATGGATTCCATGGTGAACCGCTACACCGCGGACCGGCGCATCCGCAGCGATGATGCCTACACGGCCGGCGGCGAAGGCGGCAAGCGGCCGGACCGCTGCACCGTCGTCTACGCGCAGCGCTGCCGCGAGGCGTTCAAGGACGTGCCGATCGTGCTTGGCGGCATCGAGGCCTCGCTGCGCCGGATCGCGCATTACGACTACTGGTCCGACAAGGTGCGCCGCTCGGTGCTGGCCGACGCCAAGGCCGACCTGCTGCTCTACGGCAATGCCGAGCGCGCCGTCGTCGAGGTAGCGCAGCGTCTTGCCGCCGGCGAAGCGCCGCGCGCGCTCGACGACATCAGGGGCGTCGCGCTGTTCCGCCGCGTGCCCGAGGATTACGCCGAGCTGCACGCCGACGATCTCGATTCCGCCGACGAGGGCGCAACGCGCCAGAAGGGCGCCACCGTGATCCGGCTGCCGGCGCTGGAGCAGGTCGAGCAGGACAAGGAAGCCTATGCGCGCGCCTCGCGCGTGCTGCATCGTGAAAGCAATCCCGGCAATGCGCGGCCGCTGGTGCAGCGTCATGGCGATCGTGACCTCTGGCTCAACCCGCCGCCGATCCCGCTCACCAGCGAGGAGATGGACGCGGTCTACGACCTTCCTTACGCGCGCGCGCCGCATCCCTCCTACGGGGAGGCAAAAATCCCCGCCTGGGACATGATCAAGTTCTCCGTGACGATCATGCGTGGCTGCTTTGGCGGCTGCACCTTCTGCTCGATCACCGAGCACGAGGGCCGCATCATCCAGAACCGCTCGGAGGGTTCGATCCTGCGCGAGATCGAACTGATCCGCGACAAGACCCCGGGCTTCACCGGCGTGATCTCCGACATCGGCGGCCCCACCGCCAACATGTACCGGATGGCCTGCAAGGACCCGAAGGTCGAGGCGGCATGCCGGCGGCCGTCCTGCGTCTTCCCGGAGATCTGCCCTAACCTCAACACCTCGCATGACGACCTGATCCGGCTCTATCGCAAGGTGCGCGAGACCAAGGGCATCAAGAAGGTGATGGTCGCCTCCGGCGTGCGCTACGACCTCGCGGTCGAGAGCCCCGAATACATCAAGGAGCTCGTCACCCATCACGTCGGCGGCTACCTCAAGATCGCGCCCGAGCATACCGAGCGCGGGCCGCTCGACAAGATGATGAAGCCCGGCATCGGCGCCTACAACCAGTTCAAGCGGATGTTCGATGCCGCGGCCGAACAGGCCGGCAAGAAATATTACCTGATCCCGTATTTCATCGCGGCGCATCCGGGAACGACCGACGAGGACATGATGAACCTCGCGCTCTGGCTGAAGAAGAACCGCTATCGCGCCGATCAGGTGCAGACCTTCCTGCCCTCGCCGATGGCGACCGCGACCGCGATGTACCACACCGGCGTCAACCCGCTGCGCGGCGTGCGCCACGGCGGCAGCGACAAGGTCGAGGCGATCAAGGGCCTGCGCCAGCGCCGCCTGCACAAGGCCTTCCTGCGCTACCACGACCCCGACAACTGGCCTGTGCTGCGCGAGGCGCTGAAGGACATGGGCCGCGCCGATCTGATCGGCTCCCGTCCCGACCAGCTCGTCCCCGCGCACCAGCCCCCGGCACCGGCAAGGCCGCGGGCACACGACGGCCCGTGCGGTCTGGCGGCAAGACGCAGCGGTTCACGACCAAGGGTCTGCGGGTGATGAAGTAGGCGGGAGCCGGATCAGGTCCGACTCAGCCTGCGGCTGTCGTGCCGTCCAGAACAAGAATGTCGAAACAACCCCATGCACAGTAGGCCGCATGAGCGGGATCAATGACTTACGGATTTTACGAAAGAAATTGACCCGTCGGGCAAACAGTCGTTGCTCCGTCGGGCAATACAGGTGCATGATGCCAGCATGACGACCTGCCATAGCAGACGCTCCATGTTGCGCCCATTTTGGGCGCATGATAATGTAACGGCATGCGGATCATTGCCCGGCGCACGTTGCGGGAGTTCGTCGAGACACGGCGCGGACAAAAGAACCACGCGGCGCTGAAGGCAGCCCCCGATGCATGGTTCGATGAAGTCAAGAAAGCACGGTGGTCGAGCGCAGCGGAGATCAAGCGCAGCTACGCGACCGCCAGCATCATCTCGGCAGACCGCGTTGTGTTCAACATCAAGGGCAACGACTACCGGCTGGTCACTGCCGTCGATTTCGAGAAGAGCATCGTGTGGATCAAATGGATCGGCACGCACCGGGACTACGACAAGATCGATGTAAGAGAGGTTCGACATGGCCGCGACTGAGATCAAGCCGATTCGGACGAAGCGAGACTATGATGGCGCGCTCAAAGAGGTGGAGCGCCTTTGGGGCGCTAAGTCGGGCAGTCCTGAGGGGGACCGGCTGGACGTGCTCGCCACCCTCATCGAGGCATACGAAACTGAACACTATCCAATGGATCCGCCCGATCCTGTCGAAGCCATCAAGTTTCGCATGGAGCAGCAAGGGCTGACGCGGCGGGACCTGGAGGAGATCATCGGGACACGAACCCGCATCGCCGAGGTTCTGAACCGAAAGCGCGGACTATCGATCACGATGATCCGCCGCCTTCACGAGCGTCTTGGCATCTCCGCAGATGTGCTGATCTCGACCGAGCCGAAAAAAGGCAGCGTGAGGAGCATCACTCGGCTGCACGTTCTGGTCGACTACCGAGCAAGAGAGCCGCATCATCCACGATCGCCGGAACAGTTTCACTTTGCTTGAGCCATCTGATGGCAATCTCGGTGCACCTCTCCCGCTTGCGGGAGAGGTCGGCGCACTTGCGCCGGGTGAGGGTTCTATCCTCTTGGGGGCTCTCGCATGCGGAGGCAGCCTCTCACCAACCCTCTCCCGCAAGCGGGAGAGGGAGCGCAGCTTCCTCGCGGCACGCAACTGATCTCATCCGCGCAGCACAAGTGATCCCCACTCACCCGTGATACCGCTCCAGCAAACTTCTCTCCACCTTGCAGATATACGTGTACTTCGGATTGACCACCTGGGTGCAGCGGGCTTCGGCGATCTGGCCGAGCAGCATGTAGCCTTCGGCCGCCGGGATCTTCCAGTCGTCTTCCATCCAGTAGACCATCTCCTCGAACGCGATGCGCATCGCGTCTTCGAGCGGGCGGGCGCATCCGAGGGTGCAGATGTGGGTCGCGGTCTCGATACGCGGGTGGTTCAGCCTCGCGGGGGCCTTGGCCAGCGAGACCTTGACGGTGAGATTGGCCGCGATCTCGATCGCGCCCATCCCGTTGCATCTCGCCGTCGCCCTGGATGGCGTGGCAGTCGCCGAGGAAGAGATGCGCGCCGTCCTTGTTGACGCGGAAGAAGATACTGTTGCCGGTGGTGATCTCCTGGACGTCCATGTTGCCGCCGTGCGTCCCGTTGTCGACGGTGAGAACCGCGCCGTGCACCGGCGCGACACCGGCCACGCCGATCATCGGCTTGACCGGCAGGCGGAGATGCTCGTTCCAGTGCACGTGGCCGTCCTTGACCTCGACGACGCGGGTCTGGATGCCGAATTCCTTGCGCCTGACCCAATCGGGAAACATGCCGATGCCCGGCCAGAGCGCGGTGAATCCGAGCTTGTCGAGCTCCATGTCCATCACGTCGAGACGCAGCATGTCGCCGGGCTTGGCGCCGCGCACCTCGATCGGACCGGTGGCGCCGTTGACGAAGGGCATCGTCACGTCGGCTTCGGTCAGTTGCTGGCCGAGATGACGGATCGTGCCGTCATTGGCATTGATGGCGCATTCCACCACGAAGGTTTCGCCGGGCTCGACGCTCGCGATGAACTCGTCGTCGCCGGACAGCGCGTATTTGATGTTGCCGGCCTTGCTGATGCGCTTGGACATGATCCCTCCTTGGGCGTTTTCGGATGTACTGAGGTTGACGTGCGATGCGAATGAGGGTCGGAGGCGATCTGCCCTATGCCTGGCGGCGCCAGGGCATCAGCAGCCGTTCGATCTTGCCGACAAGCCAGGTGAGAACCAGCGCGAGCACGATCGTCACGACGAGCGCGGCGAAGACCTTGGGGATGATGTAGAGCGACCCGGCCTTGAAGATGGCGTGTCCCAGCCCCTCGGACGACGACATGAACTCGCCGACGATGGCGCCGATCAACGCGAAGCCGACCGTCAGCTTCAGCCCCGCAAAGATATCGGTGAGCGACGCCGGGATCACGAGCTTCCGGAAGATCTGGAATTTCGACGCGCCCAGGGTCTTCATGAGATTGATCTGGTCGCCATCGACGCCGACCGCGCCCTTGTAGGACGTCACCAGCGCGACGATCACCACCGACAGGGTCGACATCGCAACCTTCGAGACCAGTCCGGTGCCGAACCAGATGATCACGATGGGTGCGAGCGCGATGATGGGGATCGAGCCGAGTGCGATGACGAATGGTTCGACGACCCGGGACACGAAACGCGAATACCAGAGCGACAGGCCGAGCAAGGTGCCGACCAGGTTGCCCATGAAGAAGCCGAGCAGGGTCTCCATGCCGGTGACAGCCGCATCGCGCCACAGGCTGCCGTCCTGCGCCATCTGCATCAGGAAGCCCGCGATCGCCGACGGCGATCCGAACATGAAGGCGGCCGGGCTGCCCTTCGGCGTGGCGCGTTCCCACAAGACAAGGCAAGCGGCCAGAACGAGAATTTGGGTCGCCAGTACGGCGATGCCGAAGCGCAAGCGCGTCCACTTCGCACGGGCCACCGGAGAGGGACCGCTTCCGGCAGGCTTCGATGCGTCAACCATGCTGGTCCCGATATCCGTCGTCATTGGATCGCGACGTCGAGATCGGCCCAGATCCGCCGGACGTAGCGGCTGAAATCCGGATTTTCGCGCAGCGAGATGACGTCGGCGCGATCAGATCCAAGGTCGGTTTCATAAGCCGCCTTCACCGCAGTCGGCCGCCGCGTCAGCACGATGACGCGATCCGCGATCGAAACCGCCTCCTCGATGTCATGGGTGATGAGCAGCATCGAGCGTCCGCCTTTGCGGACCAGACCGACCATGTCATTCTCGATCAGCAGCTTGGTCTGAAAATCGAGTGCGGCGAACGGCTCGTCCAGCAGCAGCACGTCCGGATCATTCACCAGCGTGCGCGCGAGCGCAACCCGCTGCCGCATGCCGCCCGACAACGTCGCCGGATAGTGGTCTGCGAACCCATGCAGTCCTAGCTGGTCGAGCATGGCCCGGCTGCGGTCTTCGGCCTCGGCAGCAGCAACGCCGCGGATCTCCAGGCCAAGCATGGTGTTGGCGAGCGCCGTACGCCACGGGAACAGGAGATCCTTCTGCAGCATGTAGCCGACGTTCTGCGGTTGACCGACGACCTGCCTTCCGTGCCAGCGGATGCGCCCGGCATCCGGCGCCAGCAGACCGCAGAGCGTGTTGAGCAATGTGGTCTTGCCGCAGCCGGAGGGACCGACGATGCTTACGATCTCCCCCTTGCGCAGCGTCAGGCTGAGATCGGCAATGACAGGCACGACCTGGCCGTTGAAGTCGTAGCCTTTGGCGACGTGCTCGACGACGAGCGGGAGGACGGTGCCGTTCACGGCCTCGCCCTCACCAGGCCTTGCGGATGTGGCAGCCTCAACGCTCATTTCAGGCTGGCAATCGCCTTTTCGGCAAACGAATTGTCGATGATCTGATCGAACGGGACCGATCCCTTGGCGTTGCCGAGGTAGATCTGCATGTCCATCAGGTTCTTCCACTGATCCTGCTTGGTGATGACCGACTGCGCCGGGATGAGATATTTCAGCTCGGCGTCGATCGCCTTGTCGACGACTTCGCCGGGAAGATCGGGGAATTCCTTGCGAGCGACCTCCTTGGCAAAGGCGGGATCGGCGTAGGTCTTGCGCGAGGCTTCCTCGAAGGACGTCACCAGCGCCTGCACCATTGCAGGGTCCTTCTGGATCGTCGAGGGCAGCACCATGATGCCGGTGTTGCAGAACGGCCCGACATAGTTCGAGAAGTCGAACACGACCTTGGCGCCTTGCGCCTCGGCGGCGGAGACGCTCGGCTGATAGGCGACCGCCATGTCGGCTTGGCCTGCCAGCATCGCCGCGATCTCGGTGCCGGGATTGACCGGAACGATGGTGGCGTCGGTGCCGAGCTTCAGGCCGGCTTTCTCCAGCATTCGCTTGGTGACGCTGAAATTGGTGTTGGGCTCGGGCGACGTGACGATCTTGAGACCCTTGAACTCCTTGGGGTCGGTGATCGGCTTGAGCGTCTTGGACACCCCAAAATAGTGCGCGCGCTGCACGACCGTGCCCACGACGACGCCGGGGCCGCCGTTCTCGCGGGAGATCTGCGCCATGGTCGCATCGCCAATCGCGAAATCCGCAGAGCCACCGAGCACGGCCGCAAAGGTCTGGGTGTCGCCGCCGGCGGCGGTCACCTTCATGTCGAGACCGTTTTTCTTGAAGATGCCGGCATGCATGCCGACGTAAAGGTTGATGTAGCCCAGATTGTGCACGGCCTCGCTGAAGCGGACGGTCTTGAGCTCGGCGGCGGAGGCGATGCGGGATCCCAGCAGCGGGACGGCGGCGATTGCGGAGGAAGCGGCAAGGAAGGTGCGGCGGCTGAGCGCGCGGCTGCGCGGCTGAGCGGGACGAACATGGTCGGTCATGGCGCTGACTTCTCCAGGGAGATGCGGATGGGGCAGCCCAAAGACTAGGCGCCGACTGCTCCGCATCAAGCCGAAATAAGCGACGCGATCTGCTTGCGATTTGGCGCGCCCCTTCAATATGTCACGCCATTGACGCAGAGTGCCAGAGCATAGCCTGAAGACGCGGCTTTGCTGCCCGCCACATCATCGCGCTGCCGAATTCAGCACCGCGCGCGAACGGTTTTCGTCATTTCTGACATTTTGACTGCATAAAAGATTTGCAGGCCGCGCAGCGTATAGTCACGCCCGTCGCGACGGCCGCACGCGACTACGGATTGACGCGCACCGACGAGAAGCGACCGGTCAGCGCCCCTCCGCATTTTTCGGCCGCGATGCGGCTTGCCCGGGTCGGCTCGCGCGGCGTCGCCGGTGCCTGCGAGGGAACTTCGTCCTTCCTGACGCCGCCATCCGCCTTGCGCAGAAGCTCGAACAGATTGTTGACCAATCCGCGCAGACGCAGATTCTCCGATCTCAGATCGTTCATCCGCTGGACGGCCGGAACATCGAGCGTGCCGAAGCTGCGACGCCACCGGTAGAAGGTGCGTTCAGTGATGCCGGCGGTCTTGCAGATTTCCGCAATGGACACCCCGGAACTCGCCTCGGCGAGGAGATGAATGATCTCATTCTCGGTGAATCGGGATCGCCTCATCGCTCTCTCCATCGGCCCGTCATTTGCAGAGGCTCGAACGCCGGCCCCGCGCTGGGCCTGAAGTCAGTATAGCCCAGAGATCGCCGGCGCCTAGAATGTCCGAGGACGATTTTGCCGGTCGCAGCCGTGGCGATCCCCGGCGGATTGCTCCTGGAGCCAACGAGTGCCCTGAACCGCCACGCCTGGAGTTGTCCAATGCAGCGCCGCCACGAGATCCCCGCCACGCCCGAAAACATGGTTTGGGGCTATCTGGACTGCAACACGCCACCTGTGCTGGAAGTCAGCTCCGGCGACAGCGTGACGCTGCACAGCTTTCCGGCCGGGGGAAAAGAGACGCTGCCGGACGATCGGTCGCTTGTTCCCGAAGACTATCTGCTCGCCCTCGACACGATGCAGCCCGGGCCGGGGCCTCACTTCATCACCGGGCCCGTCTATGTGCGCGGGGCCAATGTCGGCGATACGCTCCAGGTCGACATCCTCGACGTGAAGGTGCGCCAGGACTGGGGCTTCGTGTCGATCCTGCCTCTGCTCGGGACGCTGCCCGACGAGTTTACGGATTATGAAACGATCCATCCCGTGATCGACCGCAAGCGCGAGGTCTGCATCATGCCGTGGGGCACGGAGATTCCGCTCGCTCCCTTTTTCGGCATCGTCGCCACCGCGCCGCCACCGAGCTGGGGCCGCTGCGGCTCGCCCGTTCCACGCGCGTTCGGCGGCAACATGGACAACAAGGAGCTGCGGGCCGGCACGACGCTGTATCTACCGGTCTTCAACGAGGGCGCATTGTTCTTCGCCGGCGACGGCCACGGCGTGCAGGGTGATGGTGAAGTCTGCATCACCGCGCTCGAGACCGGCGTGACCGGGACCTTCCGTCTGACCGTGCGCAAGGACATGGATATCAAATGGCCCTTTGCCGAGAGCGCGACACATCTCATGTCGATCGGCCTCGACGAGGATCTCGACGATGCCGCCAAGCAAGCGGTCCGGGAAATGGTCAAGCATGTCTGCGCACGGACCAACCGAACGCGCAACGAGGCCTACATGCTGTGCTCGCTGGCCGGCAATCTGCGCGTCACGCAGCTCGTCGACGGCAACAAGGGAATCCACATGCTGTTGCCAAAGGCGCTGCTGTAGCGGCTCGTCCAGGCGCCGGATATCGATCCCAAACACGGCTATCGCCGGCGCGGCCCGCCATGCGTTGACGCCGGCTTGACCTTTGCCGCTTATGTAACATATAAAGTTACATGAAACGAGATAGCCGCTTGTCCGGCGTGTTGCACGTGCTGTTGCACATGGCGCAGCAGCCCGGCCCCTTCACGTCCGAGACCCTGGCGAAGGCGATGGACACCAACCCGGTGGTGATCCGCCGCATCATGGCGGGCCTGCGGGACCTCAATTACGTCCGCTCCGAGAAGGGGCACGGCGGCGGCTGGACGCTGGCTTGCGATCTTTCAAAGGTGACGTTGCGCGACGTCTACACCGCGCTCGGCAGTCCCTCGCTTCTGGCCATGGGCAACCGGACGGAGGCGCCCGGCTGCCTCGTCGAGCAGGCCGTCAACGCCGCGCTCGATCAGGCCTTCGACGATGCGGAGGCGTTGCTGCTGTCGCGCCTCGGCGAAGTCACGCTGGCGATGCTGGGCGACGATCTGCGCAAGCGCCTCGGTTCGCGCAAGCTTCAAGGCATGAGCGCGCATCACGCGTGATGAACTCCAGTCAGAAGGGCGACATCGTGACCGACATTCAAACCGCTTTCTCCGATCCGCAAATGGTGGCGAACTACACGCAAGGGCCACCGCGGTTCGTTCCGGGCTACAATTCCATGCTGGCCATGGCGGCCATCCTTCTGGCCGAGCGGGCACAGGAAGATGCACGAATACTCGTGCTTGGCGCGGGCGGCGGCCTCGAATTGCAGGCCTTTGCGCAGGCCCGGCCGCGCTGGACCTTCGATGGCGTGGATCCATCCGCAGCGATGCTCGATCTTGCGAAGCAAACGCTGGGGCGGCTTGCGTCGCGCGCGCGTCTGCACCAGGGCTATGTCGACGATGCACCCGCCGAGCCGTTCGACGGCGCGACGTGCTTGTTGACCCTGCATTTCGTCGATGTCGAGGAACGGCATCGCATAGCGTCCGAAATCCGCCGCCGCCTCAAGCCTGGCGCGCCGTTCGTGACAGCCCATTTCAGCATCCCCGGCGGCGACGTTGAACGACCGCTCTGGTTGTCGCGATATTCCGCCTTTCTCGCCGCATCGGGAGTCGAGCCCGACAAGGCGGCCGCCGCGCGAAAGGCAGTCGACGGGCAGTTGAGCATTCTGGCGCCGGAGCAGGACGAAGCGATCTTGCGGGACGCAGGCTTCTCCGATCCAACCCTGTTCTACACCGGCTTTACTTTTCGTGGCTGGGTGGCCTACGCCTGAGGCACGCTCACCGATCCACGGGCACGCCCGGCCCGAAATGATATCTGCTCGAAAAGAACACCAGCGGCGTGGTGTCGCGATAGTCGCAGGTCGAGACTTCGGCGATGATCAGCGTGTGGTCGCTGACGTCGATTTGACGTGTGACCTCGCAGGCGAACCAGGCGATGCAGCCCTGGAGGTGCGGCAGGCCGTCGACGATGTCGTAATCCGGTGTCGCGCCGGTATTCGGCTGGCTGGCGAAATGCCGCGACAGGTCGCGCCCGTGGTCCGGCAGCACGTTGACGCAGTAACGGCCGGTCGCGGAGATCGCACGGTGCATGCGGCCCGGCATGACGGAGACCAGCACGGTCGGCGGTGACAGGCTGACGGTGACGAAGCTGTTCGCGGTCATGCCGCAGACGCGGCCGTGCTCGTCCAGCGCGGTCAGCACCGCGACGCCGGTCGCAAAGCGCGACGCGGCCTCGCGAAATGACGCCGGATTGGCGCGCTGCATCTCACTCTCCGCTCGCATCTGAAATCACGCAATCGCCCTGACGGGCTCAGGTGGCGCCGACATGCGCTCGATCCAGGCCTGGATGCGCTGCGGCGTGGAGATGCGGTCCCACTGGCGGTCAGGATAGTTGAAGTTCTCGGTAAACTCGTTCGCCAGCGCCGGGTTCTGGCTCATCGCGCCGATCAGCATGCCCAGCGCTTCCGTCGGCGGCTGCAGCATCACATTGGTCCAGCGCGAGGCCGCCAGCACGCGGTCCTGCCGCTTCAGGTCGATTGTCTCGCACAGGCGCGCATCACACGCATCGGCGTTGACGATCTCCTCTCCGAGCACGAAGGCCGCATAGGAGGCGACGTTGGCGCCCTGGCCCATCATGGGATCGACGATGGCATGGACGTCGCCGAGCGCGATCGCGCATTTGCCGTCGTCGAATTCGACCATGGTGTTGCGCACCGTGGGGACCACGCCGCCCTGCAGGAGATCCTGCGGCTGCGCCAGATCGAAGCGCGCGGTGTCGATGCGGTCGTAGGTGGTCGGGTGGTGTTTCTCCAGCTTGCCGAGCAACACCTTCAGGAAGTGCTTCGGATTGTCGTCGTAGCTCAGCGTCGCCAGTTCCTCCATGTCGCCGCCCGGCACGTTCTCCATCAGCAGGGCGTTGGCGATACCGCCGAAGGTAACGGTCGGGATCATGATCATCTCGCCATGGCCGGGCGAGACCGAGAGCGTGACATTCATCGGATCGGGCTGCCGCACGCCGGTGTAGAGCCCGACGCAGAGGCGCCGCTGCGGCTGCGAATAGGGTGTGTGCTCCGGACGGTAAGTGAAGAGCTGGCCCAACGGCCCTTTGCCGGTCGACACCACGAGCAGGTCGAAGCGCGCGACCAGGGGGCGGATGTCGCGCTCCTCGATGCGGCGGTATTCGATCTTGCCCCCGCGCTTCGTGAAATCCTGCATCAGCGCTGGAAGATACAGCCGGTAGTCGACGGCGCGACTTGCCTTCGAGAAGTCGCCGCGAAAGCGTAGCGGCTCCGGGAAATTGAAGACGTGATCGTGGTAATAATAATGATCCTTCGGATCGGTCCAGTGATTGACGCCGAGATAGTCCTCGCGTGCGATCGTCACGTGGTGATGCGCGACGGTGTTGAGCAGCCGCATGTCGCGATACTCCTCCGGCGGCCGGTCGGTGATGATGGTGGCGTCGACGCCGTGCTTCTGCAGGTAGAGCGCAAGATGCAGGCCTGCGATTCCCGCGCCGACAATTCCGATATGGCGTGCCACGTGGTCCCTCCCTGTGATTGCTTGTTTTGAGGCAGCCTAGCGACCCGCGATGTTGCGCACTACGGAATAAATGGGATATAATTTATTCCAGATTGGAATTAATTATGGACCGGATCGATTGCCTGCGCGCTTTCGTTCGCACCCTCGAGGGTGGCAGCTTTTCGGCTGCGGCGAAGGAGCTCGGCATCGGCCAGCCCGCGGTCAGCAAGCGCATCGCGATGCTGGAAAGCGAATTCGGCACGCAGTTGTTCTCGCGCACGACGCGGACGCTGAAGCCGACGGCCGAGGCGCACCGGATCTACGATCTCGCGCGGCAGATCCTCGACAATTTCGACATGGCGCGGTCGAGCGTCGAGCAGGCTGCGCCCCGTCCCACCGGCACGCTGCGGATCGGCGTGCCGTCGTCGTTCGGGCGGCGCTACATGATGCCCGTGATCGCCGAGTACGTGCGGAATTATCCGGAGGTGCGAGTCGATATCCGCTTCAGCGAACGGTTCGTCAATCTGGTGGAAGAAGGCATCGAGCTGGCGCTGCGGATCGGAAACCTGGAGGCGAGCACGCTGGTCGCCCGCCGGCTTGGCACCGTGCAGCGCTACTTGGTCGCGACGCCGACCTATCTGCATGGCCGACCGCTGCCGCGCACACCTGACGATCTTGGCTCGCACCAGTGCATCGTCTATTCCAGGATGTCGCCGGCGCACCAATGGGCCTTCGAGTCCGAGCATGGCCGTCACGTCGCGTCGATCAACGGCCCCATTCATGTCGACGACGCCGATGCGATGCAGGAGGCGACGATGCAGCATCTCGGCATTGCCATCCTGCCCGACTGGAATGCCGCGGACGGTCTGCGCAGCGGCGAGCTCGAGCATGTGCTGCCGGACTACAGCATCGCCGCACTGCCCCTGCACGCGGTCTATCCGGAGACGCACTGGATGTCGCTGCGCGCGCGCAGCTTCCTGGATCTCCTGGTCGCGCGCGCCGGGCATTTTGCGCCCGCCCCGGCGCATACCCGCACCGCCGGCGCCGGCGGTTGACGCCGTCCCGGCCATCATTAAATGACGTCCATGAAAAGATCGGATTTCTGTCCTTCGGACATTGGACGCCCTCGCCGCAATCGCAGACCCGCTCGGCGGCGGACACGCTGCTGCAATCGATCGAGCTTGCGGTCGCGGCGGAGCAGTTAGGGGCCGACGGCGCCTATTTCCGCGTGCATCATTTCGCCCGCCAACTCGCCTCGCCCTTCCCGCTGCTCGCGGCCGTCGGGGCCAGGACCAGCACGATCGAGATCGGCACGGCCGTGATCGACATGCGCTACGAGAACCCGCTCTACATGGTGGAGGATGCAGGCAGCGCCGACCTCATCGCCGGCGGCAGGCTCCAGCTCGGCATCAGCCGCGGCTCGCCCGAGCAGGTGATCGACGGCTGGCGCTATTTCGGCTATCGCCCGGCCGAGGGCCAGAGCGATGCCGACATGGGCCGGCGCCATGCGGAAGTGTTCCTCGACATGTTGCGCGGCGAGGGTTTTGCGGAGCCGAATCCGCAGCCGATGTTTCCGAACCCGCCGGGGCTGTTGCGCCTCGAGCCGCATGCCGCCGGCCTGCGTGACCGGATCTGGTGGGGCGCCGGCTCGAACGCCACGGCGGTGTGGGCGGCAAAGCACGGGATGAATTTGCAGAGCTCGACGTTGAAGAACGACGAGACCGGCGAAGCCTTCCATGTGCAGCAGGCCGCCCAGATCCGCGCCTATCGCGCCGCCTGGAAGGAAGCCGGCCACAGCCGTGAGCCGCGCGTGTCCGTCAGCCGCAGCATCTTCGCGCTGATGAACGACCGCGACCGCGCCTATTTCGGCGGCGAGCGCGGTGGCGAAGACCAGATCGGCTTCATCGATCCGCAGACGCGCGCGATCTTCGGCCGGAGTTATGCGGCCGAACCGGATGCGCTGATCGCGCAGCTCCGCCAGGACGAGGCGATCGCCGAGGCCGATACGCTGCTGCTGACCATCCCGAACCAGTTAGGGGTGGATTATTGCGCGCACGCGATCGAGGCGATCCTGAAGCACGTCGCTCCGGCGCTGGGGTGGCGGTGAGGTGCTACGCTGCACGACCTTTGGTCGTGATTGACTTCAGCTACCACCCTGTCCAATATTGTCCCCGGGGACGATTGGAAGCAATTTGGGGCTGGAATGCGCGGGTTGGTGGGAATCTTTGTCGTGGCCACGTTGCTTGCGGGGTGCGCATCGGGGCAGTTAGGTGACGCGGCTCTGACTGACAACGTCAAGTCAAATACTGCACGCTTGGTGGTCTATCGCTCGTCGGCCCTCGGATTTGCGGTCATGCCCAATTACGCCGTCGATGGGCGCGTGATTGGCGGCAGCCAGGCCGCGGGGTTTGTCTCGTGCGACCTTCCTCCGGGCCGCCACGAGGTCGCCGTCAACAATCTTCCTCTGAGTACCAATCTGTTCGGGCAAGGAAGCGAGAAGGTCAGCCTGGATCTGCGCGCCGGCAGCACCACCTATCTTTCCGCCCAGCCGCAGATGGGAATCGTGACGCCCGGCGCGGTCACGCTGATCCAGGTCACCGAAGGCCAGGGCCGCGCCGACGTCGCCAGTTTGCGTCAGAGCAACGGCTCGTGCGGCAAGGCCTGATCGGGCAGTTCCACCATCTATACGCGGATGAAGCGGCTTGTCCTGAAAACGATCCTGCGTCTCGGCCGCTACGCCGTGCTTCCGGCCGTCGTGCTGGCCTGCGTGATTCTGGCCGTTTGGCTGATGGCGATGGATCGCTACACGATCACCACGTTGGTCACGGCACCGGTCGTGTTCTCGATCTTCTTGGGCGCGTTGGCACTCGCGATCGGCCTCCTGCTCCTGCCCTCGCGCAAGCATCGGGATTTTGAGGCCGACGAGGCGAACGCTCCAGGCCTTTGGGCGATGTGGAAGGAGCTCGATCACAGCTTCGCCCGGTCGCGCCGCACCCTGCTGATCGACACCGAGTTCAATGCCTCGATCGGCGAAGTGAGACGATACGCCGGACTGTTCGGGCAACGGGTCACGATGACCGTCGGCTTGCCGATGCTCATCGTCCTGGACGAGCGCGCGGTTCGCGCCGTCGTGGCCCATGAGGTGGCGCATGCCAGGCTTCGCCACACCTCGGGAAGCATCAACCTCGCGGATTTCATCGCGGCTTCGGAGAATGTCTTCCTCTACGCCAATCCGGAGTGGACCATCACGGGACGCATCGTGCGGGCCCTACTCCATTCCATGCTCGAATGGCTCGAGAAGGAATATCGCGCGCTATCGCGGGAGAACGAACTTGGCGCCGATCTCGGTGCGGCCGAGCAGGTTGGACGCGCCGAGACGGCGCGTGCCCTTGTGCTGGTCGAAGCTTGCAGAACACGTCTCGCAGATCTCGTGTTCGCTCCTCTCGAGAAAGAGATGCTGGGCGCGATCCACGCGCCAAGCCCGCCCTTCGAGCGGATCGTCAAGCAGCTCGTGGATATCAGGGCGCCGGAACCGATGGCCGCTGCTGCCGTCGCGGGTTTGAGCCGCGAGCATGATCCCGATCTCGACGCACCCGCCCTTCGCTAAGCGGCTCGCCAATCTCGGATACACCGACATTCCCGAGATCGATGGGGTTGAGATCTCATGCATCGACCGGCTGCTCTCGCGCGATGCGGCCGCCGACCTCGCCGCACGTTTCGACCGGGAGTGGCAGAAGAAGGCGCAGGAGTGGGTCAGCATCGGCAGGTGATATCTGCGAGACTGAGCAAACCGGTTCGGCGACGCGAGCCCCAGTTCGTGCAAATCAAGTCGCCGGCTGGTAATGCGCGAGCGGCTCCGGCTCCCGCACGACGACCGCCTGCATCCTGATCCGGCTTCCGATCACGAGCCCCGTCAGCGAGAGCATCAGCCCCAGCGCGGGCGGCGCGAACAGGGCCTCTTCCTGGAACAGGCCGTTGAGCAGCACGACCATGACGCCGAAGCCGGCGAGGCCCTGGGTCAGATATCCCGAGGACGCGTAGAGGCGCCAGGCCTTGAGTGCCATCGCGAAATAGAAGCCGAGCGGCACCAGGGCGGCGATGCCCATCTGGTAGATCAGCACGCCGATCGCGCTCTCCGCCGCGCCATCGATCGTTCCGGCCGCCTGTGCGGCGCTCCAGTCGATCGAGAAATAGCTGTCAGACAAATTTCCGCCGATGCCGAGACCGCGGCCGAGCGGCTTTTCCAAAAGCCGTTCAAGCCGCCCATCAGGCCGATAACGTGATAGTCGCCGATCTGCAGGCCGACACGGATCGCGACGACCGCGAACACCATCAGCGCCAGCAGGCCGAGCACGAGCGTCACCACCGCGCCGAGCAGACGGGTCGAGATCCAGGCCGCGATCACGAACACCACCGTGATGAGTGCGCCCTTGACGCTGCAGACGATCAGGAGCGGCAACGCCGCAAGGGCCAGGAACGGGCGTCCCACCGAAAACAGGAACAGCCCGAAGAAGGCGATGCCGTAGCCGAAGCTGATCGCGCTCATGTTCGGGCCGTGGATGCGCAGGATCTTCGACAGGCCGAACCCTTCGAGCAGCGGCGTGTTCAGGAAGTCGAAGCTGAAGCGGTCCTTGAGGTCGACCGGCACGTTGCCGGTGGCCCGCATCTGCGCTTCCCAGACGCCCGAATGGGTCGCCTTGAGCTCGTCGAAGCCCCAGAACGTGTAGCCGTTGGTGATGGCCAGCCAGATATCGCGGAACGCAAACTCGACATAGCCGCAGATGATGAGAATGACCGCGAGCGTCACCAGGAACGGCGTGGCCCGGACCTCGAAGGTCGCGGCCGTCAGCAGCGAGAGCTGAAACAGGAACAGCGGCAGCACGATGTTGCGCAAGTACACCGACGCCGGTTGCCCGTCCTGGACGAAGCCGATCGCGAAATACAGCCCCACCACCGCGAGGGTGACGACGCCCCAGCGCATGATCCTGACAATTTCGGCCGACTGATTCCTCTGGCCGAACACGTAGAGGCCGAACGTCGTCAGCCACATGACGGAGCAGACGAGGAAATTATAGCCCTTGATGAAATCGAGATCGGACGGGATCGACACCAGCGGCGACAGGATCGAGACGAACAGGTTCTGGAAGAACAGGACGAAGATCGCGACGGCCGGCGCGTAGGTCGGAACCGCGAGGACGATGGCGATGGCGACGAGGACTTCGACTGTAAGAGACAGCACCGGGCTCGCCACGTGCAGGAGCGGAACGAAGCCGATCGTCGCTACCGCGATCAGAAGCGTCGGGACCAGGTCGCGCAACGGCGATGGCTCGGACGCACCGGCCTGCACGGTCTGATATCGCGGTGAGGTCCCGCCACTCATCCTTGGCGTCGTCCTTTGGCGTAGCGCGAGAGCCACGATAGCTATGGGATCTGTAAGGATTCGTTAACGATAGCGAACCGGCATCATCGCTTGCCCGGCTTGCTCGCCCCGAGCAGCGCCCGCATCACGCCGGGATCGGGCTTGCCGGTGCTGCTGTCGACCAGGCCGAAACCCTGCGCCAGCTCCCAATGCGTCCAGCCCCAGCAATGCGCCCTGGCATAGGCGGCGACTGACGCCAGCCAGCGCAGGCGGCTGTCGCGGGGCGCGCCGGCTTTCAGGACCCCGAATTCGTTGATGATGAGCGGCCGCGCAAACTTCTGCTGCCATGCGACCGCGGGCTCGAGCCATTGATCGACGCTCGGCTTGTCCCGGGCAATGGCAATCGCGGTGTCGAGCATGCCGAGCGCCTTGGTCGCGCCCCTCGCCTGCAAGTCCCGGCGGAGCATCTGGACGGCGGGATCGCTCGCGCTGATTGGATAGGGCAGATCGATGATGTCGTGCAGCGGATCCTGCGCATCCCAATGGCCCTGATGGGTGAACACCATGGGATCGTAGACGTGGATGGCGTAGACGACGTTCGGATCCGGCAACGGGCGAAATTGCGGAAGCGAGTCTGCGCGCTGCCAGTTGACCGGCCCGACAACGAGCGTGGTCGCGGGGAGCAATTGGCGAACGAAGGCGGCGAGCGATTCGACTTCCTTTTGCCAGCGGTCGGCTTCGACGTCGGGCTCGTTGAGCAGCTCGGCGAAGACGCGATCGGCTGGATAAGACCTGATGACCTGCGCGAGGCCGCTCCAGGCCTCCTCCAGCGCGCGCAATGCCGCGTCGGGATCGTCCTTGTGCAGGCGATTGAAGCGATCGCCGGGATGAAGATCGACCGAAACGGAATAGCCGAGCGTGGTGAGTTGCTTCAGCGCCGTCTCGAGCGCCCGCAGCGTCTCGTCGCGTTCGGCCTTTGCGGCAAAGCGGAGCATCACGCGCTCCGCGGGTACCGGCAGCCGGACATGACTCATGCCCGCCTTGCGGAGTTGCTGCAGCAACTCACGGCTCGGCGGTGCGGACTTCTGACCGTTGATCCAGCCGTCGGTATTGAACCCACGCGACAATGCGGCCAGCCTGTCCGGCGCGACCGTCTGCGGCACAGGCACGCAAGTGTCGGCCGAGGCCGGCGAAGCGAATGAGATCGACAACAGGATCGCGGCGGACAGCAGTCGACCGCGCGAGGCCGTCATCTTCAGACCGCCCGGCTCAATGCGCCGCCGTCGGGATGAGGCGCCGCAGAGCCCGCGGGCGCATGATTGACGACGAGGCCGGTCGGCACAGTGTTGTACCTCGCCAGCGCCGCGGTGACCCGCCGCATCGCCGCCGAACCAAGCTCGCCGGCGCGCGCCACCGGGATGATCAGGTCCGCATGCGCAGCCAGCGCAATGGCGTCGGGTTGCAGGGCGAGATTGCCCGCATGAACGATGATGAGATCGAATTCCGAACGAATGTCGTCGTCCGGCCTTGCATCGGCCTTGCGGCCGGCGCTCAGCAGCTCGTCGATCGACTGAAGTCCCGCGGTGGTCGAGCCATCCTGCCATTCGGTGACAGGCGGCTGGCTGCCTGCGAATTCCGGCTGCAGCCGGATCAGCACGCTCATCATGCCGCGATTGACGGCGGCGCGATTGAGCGAGCGCGCAACGGTGTTGCCGCCGGCGCTCTTGCCGACCGACAGCACAAGGGCGACCTTGCAGCCGCGCACCGGCGCACGATCGATCCGTTCAAGCAGCGGGTGCAGGTAAGCGCCGAGATCGAGCTCGGCCGGTCGCTGCCAGACTGTGCCCGCTCCAGATGCCAGATCGGGAATGCGGGCCCAGACAGGAAGATTCGGCATCGCTTCGGGCGGACGCGGGGCGGGCGCAGAAGGCGGAGCTTGCCGATGGGGAACGTTGATCGCTTCCGCGCGTGCGGGCGCTTGAACAGGCGCTTCCACAGGCTCCGACCCGTCAGGCATGCTTCCCATCGCCGCAACGGCGGCGGTCGAGGTCAACAGCGAGCCGATCGCGAGCGCGGCAAGCAGCAAAGCGAGCGGCGGACGGGTCGAACGCAGCGGCGGGATCGCGGGCGACGCGACCTTGGTCTGCGAGCTCTGCAACTGGCGCTGCTCATTGGTGGTCTTGAACCGCGACAGGAACTGCTCGTAGATATTCTTGTTGGCGTCGGCGTCGCGCTGCAGCTCCTGCAGCTTCACCAGCGCCTGGCCGTCCACCAGCATCTGCGTCTCGATGGCCTTGAGCTGCTTCTCCAGCGCCTTCTGCTGCTCCAGCTGCGACTCGTATTCGGACTTCGCGGTATCGATGTTCTTCTTCCGCTCGACCTCGATCTGCCTGTTGATATCAGCCAGCTGGCTGTAGGAGATCGCAAGATCGGGGTGACGGTCGCCATACACCGCCTTCTTCTGCGCGATCTGGTCATTCAGGGTCGAGCGCTGCGCGCGCAGCATGCTCAACAGGTCCTGCTTCACGGGCCCTTCGACATTGGCCTTGAGATCGCGCTGCACCTGCTCGTAGCGCGCCTTGGCCTCCTCGGTGCGCGCGCGCGCGGCGGAGACCTGCTGGTTGATATCCGTCACCCGCAATTGCTGGGTGGTGGAATCCTTGCCGGCATTGAGGATCTTGTGCTCGAGCCGGAAGGCCGCGACGGCATCTTCCGAAGCGCGCAGGCGCTCGTTCAGCGCCTTCAGCCGGTCCTTGAGCCAGTCGGCCGCCTCATCCGTGGCCTCGGTGCGGACACGGCCCTGGCTCGCGGCGAACGCGTCGGCAATGGCGTTGGCGTAATAGGCGGCCCGGTCCGCGCTGTTGGACGTGAACGAGATGGCGATGACGTAAGTAAGTCCGCGGCGGGAGATGTCGAGGCGGCTGCGGAATTTTTCGAGCAGGCGCGTCATGTCGGTATGACCGCCCGCGATATCCTCGTCGTCCGCGATCTTAAGCTTCTCGATCAGGGGCCGGAGAAAGCCGTCCGATTTGGCGATCTCGATCTGGCTCTGAAGCGCCGCGGCATCCTGGCCGATGCCCGGCAATACGTCCTGATCGGACGTCACGCGCAGCTCGCGGGGATCGACGACGACCAGCGCTGTTGCGGCGTAGCGGACCGGAAGAACCATGAGAACAATGACGCCGAGGGCGAACAGCGCCAGCGCCAGCGTCAGGATACGGCGGCCATTGTCGCGCAGGAAAGCGAGCGCGCCGGAGACGGTCATCGATCCCTTGATCAGCGCAGAGCCATTGCCGTCGGGCTTCGCCGTCGCAGCCCGCGGCGCTTCCCACGAAGCCGCAGGCTCCGTCGGGGCGATGCTTCGCGGAGATGCGCTTCGACCGAACGCCATGGGTTTGAACTCAAAATCAACTGACGGCCCCCGTTCAGAGGCTTGCTACACCGTAAATATCCATGGTTAACCGGCGGTTACGGCTGGCGTGCCGTAGTTAGTGAACAGTTTGTTAACGTCACAGCCACTGAGCGATGCGTAATCGGGACGCCGCCCTCAATAGCCCTATTGCACCTCGATGTTCGCGTCCTTGACCAGCTTGCGCCAACGCTCCTCTTCCTGCCCGACATAGCGATCGAGCTGTTCCGGCGAGCCCCCACCATGATGAGGCCTTCGTTGGCCTCGAGCTTCTTGAAACCACCCGACTGAACGGCTTTCGCGACGGCCTGGTTCAGGCGCGCAATCACGGGAGCGGGTGTCCTGGCCGGCGCGTACAAGCCGTACCACGACTCGGCGGCGTAGCCGAGCACCCCGGCCTCCGCGACGGTCGGCAATTGCGGAAACGCGGTCGAACGCTCGGCGGATGTGACCGCCAGCGCCCGGAGCTGGCCCGCGGCCACCAGCGAGGCCGCGCTCGCCACGGTGGTGAACATCACGTCGATCTGCCCGCCCAAGAGATCGCTGATCGCAGGCGCCGCGCCCTTGTAGGGCACGGCCGTCATCTTGACCTTGGCCATCGCATTGAACAGCTCGCCCGCGAGATGGGCCGAGGTGCCGGTGCCGAACGTCCCGAAATTGAGCTTGCCCGGATTGGCCTTGGCCTCAGCGATCAGATCGGAGATCGAGTTGATCTTCGATAAGGGATTCACGACGACGATGTTGAAGGACCGCGCGATCAGCGAGACCGCCGCGAAATCCTTGTGCGGATCGAACGGCAGCTTGTTGTACAGGCTCGGGTTGACCGCGTGCGCGAAGGTCGCCATCAGCAGCGAATAGCCATCGGGCTCGCTGGTGGCGACGGTCTGGGTTCCGATGATGGTCCCGGCGCCCGGCTTGTTCTCGATGATGACGGCTTTGCCGAGGTCCGTCTGGATTTCCTGCGCTGTCGTTCGCGCAATGATGTCGGTGCCGCCACCGGCCGCGAAGGGCACCACAATCTTGACGATCCTGTCGGGATATTCGGCGCGCGCCGGCTCAACTCCCACGCCCGCGACCACCGGCACGACGGCACAGGCGAGTACGGCGAGATTCAGCCAGCGCCGCACGGCGGAACCCCTGTTGCGAGCGCCGTCGTGATCGATGATTCCGCCAATGGCCATCTGGAGCTCCATCCGATTTTGTTCAGTCATTGAGAACAACCAATCCGTCCGCGGCCTTCACGCCCTGGCCCGCCGGCAGCACGAAAACCGGGTTGATCTCGGCTTCAGCGAGGCGGTCACCGAGTTGCGCAACCATGCGCGAGAAAGCGACGATCGCTTCCGCGAGGGCTTCGACATCGCATTTCGGCCGGCCACGAAAGCCGTCCAGCAACGGCCACGTGACGAGATCGCGCGCCATCGCGCGAGCCTCGGACAAGCCGAGGCCGCCTTCCGGTGGAAGCAGACGCATCGTAGTGTCCTTGAACAGTTCGGCGGAGACGCCGCCCATTCCGAGAAGGATCGCTGTCCCCAAGGGATCGCGATGCATCCCGAGAATGATTTCTACGCCGCCTGAGATCATCTCCTGAACCAGGAAACGCTCGGCTCGCTTGCCGGCCCTGGCCTCGACCTCGTCCGCCATCAAGGTCAGGCGGCCGCCAATCGTATCAGGGCTCAGGTTGACCGCGACGCCGCCGACATCGCTCTTGTGCGCGATCTCGCGCGAGAGAATCTTGAGCACGACCCGGCCACCGAGGTCGCGCGCCGCCTGCTCCGCTTCGCTTGACGTTGCGACCACCTTCTCGAGCACGACGGGAACGCCGAAACGGGCGAACAGCGCCTTGGCCTGTGCCTCATCCAGCGATCCCGCCGGGAAGTCGCTGATATCCGCCACCGGCTCGGTCACGCCGGATGTCCGGACCTGTTCCGGCAATCCGGCCTGCAGGAGCCCGTCGAGCGCAGCAGCGCAGCTCTCGGCGGACGTATAGGCCGGAACGCCTCGCCGGGTGAGGACGGAGACCACATCGGGCGCGTAGGGACTGACATAGGCAATGACGGGCTTGTCGCTCATCGGCAGGCAGTCGTGGATGGCATCGGCCATCAAGGTCGGCGATCCCACGGCCGACGAGCCGACAATAATGGTCAGCGCATCGTAGGAGGGACTTGCAAGCAGGATGCGGATTGCGGCGCGGAGCAGATCCGGCTGCAAACCGGCCAGGGTCACGTCGATCGGATTGCGATCGAGCGTGGCGTGCGATCCCGACTGAAGGCTGCGCAATTGCGCGGACGTCTCGGTGTCAGGGGCGGGTGTTGCAAAGCCGGCCACGCCGAGACTGTCGGACACGATCGTGCCGGCGCCGCCGGTCGAGGTGAGAATCGCCACACGCCTGCCGGACAGCTTGCGCCTCGCCGCAAGGGCCGCGGGAATGTCGAGCAGGTCATCGAACGTCTTGGCGCGGATCACGCCGAGTTGCCGGAACAGGGCGTCGTACATGCGGTCGGAACCCGCAAGCGCCCCGGTGTGCGAGACAGCCGCCTTTGCACCCGCCTCCGATCGCCCGATCTTGAAGGCGACAACGGGTTTGCCGGCGCGGCGCGCCCTGAGGACCGCCTGGCGAAAGCGAGCCGGATTGCGGATCGCCTCGATATAGAGCGCAATAACTCCGGTCGCACTGTCGTCGGCGAGAAAGTCGATGAAATCCGCGAGCTCGAGATCGGCTTCGTTGCTGGTCGACACCAGCTTGGACAGCCCGACCCCGCGCGCCGCGGCGCGCGACAACAGGGCGCCGAGAATGCCGCCGCTTTGCGAGACCAGCCCGATCGCGCCTAGCGGGAAGTGATCCATCGCCAGCGCGCCGGATGCCGACAGCACGATATTGTCGGTGAGATTGACGAGGCCGATCGTGTTCGGCCCGAGAAGGCGCATGGATCCGGCGGCTTCCATCAGTTGCTTCTGGCGCTCGGCGCCGTCCGCGCCGGTCTCGGTGTAGCCGCTAGCAAGAACGATCGCCGCCGCGGCGCCCTTCTCGGACAATTGGCGCACCGCGATATGGGCGCGCTCCGCGCCGAGCAGGACAATGCCGACATCAGGCACTTCAGGCAGCGAAGCGATGTCGGGATAGCAGGTGAGACCGCCGATGTCCGCGACCTTCGGATTGACGGGATAGATCTTGCCCGCAAAGCCGTGCTTCCTGAGATAGGAGACCGGCCGCCCCGCCGTCTTGCCCGGGTCTGCCGACGCACCGATGATGGCGACACTGCGCGGCCGGATCAGGCGTTCTATGGGATCCATCGTTCAAGCCTTCGACGCGGATTGCGCGAGGAATGCCGTCACGGCGTCGCGATGCTCCGCGCTGGTGTAGCAGATGGCTTGCGCCTGGCTGCCGAGACTGAAGATGTCATGTGCGGAATGCTCGAAGGTCTCGTTCAGGATCTTCTTGCCCAGCGCCAGCGCGGTGGGAGATCCCTGAGCCAGCTCGGCTGCCCAGACCTGCGCGGCCGGGAGCAGTTCGGCCGAAGCCACCTTGCGATCGACGATGCCGAGCGACAGCGCTTCGTCGGCCTCGACCATGCGCCCGGTGAAGATCAACTCCTTGGCCCTGGGAAGCCCGACACGGCGCGGCAAGAAATACAGGCCGCCGCCATCGGGTATCAGGCCTCGCTTGATATACGACCAGGTGAATTTCGATCGTTCCGTTCCCATGACGAAGTCGCAGGCCAGCGCGGTGTCCGCACCGAGGCCCGCCGCGGCACCGTTGACGGCGGCAATCGTCGGTTTCGGCAGGCCGAGCAGCAACGACTGCACGTGGTGCACGCCCTGCTGACGGCTCCACCCGTTGAATGCGACTTCGCCCTGCGGCGACTCGAGCCGCCGCTTCATCCCGCTGATGTCGCCGCCGGCACAGAAGGCATTGCCGCGCCCGGTCAGGACCAGGGCCTTGATCGCCTTGTCACGGGCGACGGTTTCGAGCGCATCGACGAACTCGGCGCGCATCGCGTCGCTCATGGCGTTGCGCCGTTCCGGCCGGTTGAAGGCAATGATCGCGACACCGGCTTCGGCGGAAAATTCGATGAGCTGATAGGCCATGGCAAGCTCCGTGGTTGGAATCGGCTCCCGAATGCCGTTCAGGCCGTGCCATTTCCTCAATGAGCCGTGCGCGGCCGGGCATTCTTCTTGCCGGTGCCTATATCGGCTTGCGCCATCAGGCACATCCCCCTAATTCCACTTAGTGGAAATTGCTCAGCGGGAATTCCTGGGGAGGCTGGAGATGGCGCAGGCACGCAGATATGCGGGCGGGGTTGATGGCAACCGGTCGCTCGAAAGGGGCGTCGAAATCCTCAGGGCGTTCCGGCCCGGCGTCGACACGCTGGGCAATGGCGAGATTGCGGAGCGAACCGGTTTGCCGCGTTCGACGGTCAGCCGGCTGACGCGAACGCTGGTCAATTCCGGGATGCTCGACGAAGTCCGCGCTGAGCGAACCTACCGCCTTGCCGCATCCGTCATCAGTATCGGCCACGCGATGCGGACGGGATCACCCGTGCTCAACGCGATCGGGGCGATGATGCGTGCGGAATCTGCCAAGCGCCGGCTGAATGTCGGGCTAGCTACCGCTGATCGAACCATGATGGTGTATCTCGAATCGATCCGCTACAGCCCCCGCGCGGCGCTGCGCAACGTGGTTGCCGGGCAGCAGGTGCCGATGGAGTTGACATCGCTCGGTCGCGCCTATCTGGCCGGCATTGCGGAAACCGAGCGCGATCGATTGCTGAAGCTGTTCAAACGACGCAGCGCTGCGGCCACGAAGGCGCTGCTCGCCGACGTCAGGACATCGATCAGCGCCGTCGAACGCGACGGCTATTGCGCGGTGTCGTGGCAGCCGGCCGTTCTTGCCGTCGCAACGCCCATCGTGCTCGACGGGCTTCCGATCTACGCACTCAACATGAGCCTGCAAAATGTCGATCGATCCGATGCGCTGGCGAGCGAGATCGGCTCGTACCTCAACGCCTTCGCGGCCAAGTGCAAGGAGGTGCTGGCGGGCCGTTGATGAAGTGTACGTTATCGGCCGCCGAGCGCCCGCAGCGCATTCACGATCACCGCAACGTCGATCGCCTCCTGGATCAGGGCGCCCTGGACCGGCGTCAGATATCCGAGCGCAGCGGCCACCATTCCGATGACCGAGAGCCCCATTCCGGCAAAGACACCTTCCAGGGCGATGAAGCGGGAGCGCCTGGCGATCTCGATCGCCGGCACGATGCGGTCGAGATGATCCACCAGAATGACGACGTCGGCGGCCTCGGCGGATGCAGCGGCGCCTCTGGCGCCCATGGCGACGCCGACGTCGGCCGCAGCCAACGCGGGCGCGTCGTTGACGCCGTCGCCGATCATCATGACGGGGCCGTTCTTCCGCTCGGAGAGCACGACCAGAACCTTCTGATCCGGCGTCAGCCCCGCACGAACCGAATCGATGCCCAGACCGGCCGTGATCGCCTCGGCCACCTCGCGGCGATCTCCCGTTGCCAGAACGATCCGCTGGACGCCAAGGGTTCTCAAACGCTGAAGAAGAGATCGCGTGCCGGTCCGCAACTCGTCGGCCAGCCTGATCTCGCCCGCCATCCGGCCGTCGATTGCAATGGCAACAGTGGCGGCGCCGGCATCCCTTGATGGCTGGACGAAATTCTCCGCAGCTTGCGTCAATTTCGACATCACGAACCTGACACCACCGACCGTGACGGATCGCCCGTCCACGACGCCCTGAACTCCTTCGCCCGGCGTTTCGGCGACGCTGGTCGGGATGGTGAGCTTGAGCCGACGGCTCTGCGCCTCGGCAACGATGGTCTGGGCGATGATGTGCTTGGATGCCTGATCGAGCGAGGCTGCGAGGCGCAACACATCGTCGGGATCGGCATTGGCCGATACGTTGACGGCCACGACCTTCGCCCTGCCGTCAGTGAGGGTGCCGGTCTTGTCGAGGACCAGCGAATTGACGCGCGCGAGCGCTTCGATCGCCTTGCCTCCCTTGATCAGGATGCCATGTCCCGCCGCCCGGGACAGGCCGGACACGATGGCAACCGGCACCGCGAGAATGAGGGGACACGGCGTCGCAATGACGAGAACGGCGACCGCGCGGACCGGATCGCCGGTGAAGAACCAGGCGGCGGCTGCGATCAACACGGTGACCGCGAGGAACACCATCGCAAAGCGATCGGCGAGCCGCGACATCGGCGCCTTGGAACGCTGCGCACCTTCGACCAGGCGGACGATGCCGGCATAGGTGCTTTCGGCGGCACGGCGCGACACGACGAGATCGAATGCGTCGCCGGCGTTGGTCGATCCGCTCATCGCCTCGTCGCCGGCGTGCTGCTGAACCGGGATCGGTTCTCCCGTGAGCGCGGATTGATCCAGCACCGCAAGCCCGCTTGCCACGACGCCGTCGACCGGGACGACGTCGCCCTGCCGGATCAACAGACGGTCGCCCGGCGCAATCAGGTTCAGCGCAACCTCTTCCAGTCCGCCATCGCGGTGCCGAAGGGTCGTTCGAGGCACCCGCGCCAGCAGCGCCGTCATCTCGCCGCGCGCGTGGCGTTCGGCAAAGGCCTCGAGAAACTGCCCGCCGGCATACATCAAGGCGACAACGACCGCAGCCAACTCTTCGCCTACGACGAGAGCGGCAACCATCGACAAGGCAGCAACGATATCGAGGCCGACTTCACCGCGTCGCAGGCTTGTGACGATGTCGTACACGAGCACGATCAGAACCGGGATCGTGAACGTCGCCCAGACACGATCCTGCCACGCGGCCTGTCCGAGCAGCGGAACGGCAAAGCCAAAAGCGAGACCGAACGCCGGCAACACGACCAGCAGCGCTCGAACCAGGAATCCGGCAAGCATTCAATCGACCTCGCCAGAATTGCGCGACCGAAACCGGGGCAAGCCCCGCGCTATCTGTCGGCGTGAGGCAGCATTCGCACAAGCGTGCGATCGCGAAATACCCAGTGATGGATCAGCGCGGCGCCAGCGTGGAAGGCTGCGAGAATCACCAGTGCATGGGCGAGAATTTCGTGCACCTCTTTTACATTGTGGGCGAAGGCACGATCATTGAGCCACGGCGAGGGAATCTCGGCCAGACCAAACAGCGGCAGGGCGTCGCCGCGCGCAAACTGAAGCACGATGCCGACGACGGGAACCGCGACCAGCAATACATAGAGGCTGTAGTGCGCGATCCGGGCGGCAGGATCCAGCCACTGTCCCATCCAGTCGCCAAATTCGGTCGCTTCCGGCTGTGGAGACGGATCAATTGACCGCCAGGTCAGGCGCGCGACCAGAAGGGCGAGCACGGCCAGTCCCGCAGAAACGTGAACGAACAGTCCGGATTCGCGCGGCCCTCCTTTGGGCAGCACGTCGCCAAAAATCCCGAGCATCCAAGCGAGAGCAACAAGGAACACTGTCAGCCAATGCAGCGCCTGCGCAACCGCACCGTAGTCCTTCGTTGAATTGAATAGCTGCATCTCTAAAGGATATTCGCGCACGGCTGAAATGCATTGAGGTGAATCAAGCTGATCGCTCCGCGGCAGCAAGGCGCGCTTGTTCAGGCAGAGCGGCTCACGCGCGCTGCAAACGGCTTGATGCGCCGCTTGCCCGCGGCAGGGCATGAGATCTCAGCGGGGTTGTCGGTCATCGAGAAATGGCGCGCCCGGAACGATTCGAACGTCCGACCCTCAGATTCGTAGTCTGATGCTCTATCCAGCTGAGCTACGGGCGCGTTTTTCGCGAACAGTGCGAGCCTGGGCCCGCAGGCAGCCTCCGGACAGCGCCGGAGGGGTGCGAAAGAGCGCTCTGACTAACCGCTCTTGCCCCGATTGGCAAGGTCCGGTTTGGGGAGATTTTCGCGTATTTGCCCCCTGGCTCTCATTCCGGACCCGGCTTTCGGCCGTCCCGGAATGACAGAAGTCGTGGAGATCGTCCGGCCCACGCCTCGACTCGGCCCTTGGCCGACTTACGCCCTCTGCCGCTCGTTGCGGATGGAGAGGAGTTCAACGGGGCGGTCGGGGATGACGATCCGGAAGGTGGCGCCAATGGTGCCTTCGACCAAATGGATGTCGCCGCCATGGGCGCGGACGAGCTCGGCGGCGATGGCGAGGCCGAGACCGCTGCCGCCGGGGCGGCCGGAGGTCTGGAACGCCTCGAACAGGTGGTTGCGGGTCCTTTGGGGCACGCCGGGGCCGGTGTCGGAGACTTCCAGAATGGCAACCGCGCCTTCGCGCTTGCCGGTGATGCGGATCTGCTGCGCGCCGCCCTCGCCCGACGAATGGCTCTCGAGCGCCTGCGCGGCGTTGCGGACGAGGTTGAGCAGCACGCGGAACAACTGGTCGGGATCGGCGTCGACCGCGAGCCCGCGCTCGATCGCGGCGACCCAGACGATTCCAGCATCATTGGCGAGGCCCGCCGTCTCGCGCACCTCATGGACCACCGGCTCGATCATGATCAGGCGGCGGTCGGGCGCGGCCTCCTGGGCGCGGCCGTAGGACAGCGTCGACTGGCAGAAGGCGATGGCGCGCTCGAGCGAACGCACGAGCTTCGGTGCAAAGCGTTGCACCCGCGGATCCGGCACGCTGGCGAGCTGATCGGACAGAAGCTGGGCCGAGGCGAGCAGATTGCGCAGATCGTGGTTGATCTTGGATACCGCGAGGCCGAGCGCGGCGAGCCGGCTCTTCTGATGCAGCATCGACATCAGATCGCGCTGCATGTCCGACAATTCGCGCTCGGCGACCCCGATCTCGTCGCTGCGCTGGCTCGGCACGATGATGCCCGCCGAACTCTCCGGATTTTCGTGGAAGCCGACCAGGCTCGCGGTCAGCCGCCGCATCGGCCGCACGAACAGGTAATGCAGCACGAGATAGACGAGGCCCGCGGTCAGCACCGCGATGATCAGCGCGACCACCACGACGTTGCGGGAGAAGCGGTACATCTGTTGCCGCAGCGGCAATTCGTCGGTGACGATCTCGACGAACTGGGCATTGCCGACGCCGGGCCCGACGATACGGATGGCCTGGTTGCCGGTCTCCAGCATCATCTGGAACGAGCCGGTGATCGCCTCCCAGGCGGTCATGTCGCGAAGGTCGACGTCATGCTGGACCGCGACCGGCAGATTGTCGCTGGCGAGCAGCCGGCGCTGCTGACCCATCTTGATCGCGACCGCGCGGGCATTGATGCTCTTGAGGATTTCGCGGGACAGCGAATCGGGAACCATGCCGAGCGGGGCGGCGTCGAGCACGAGGGCGGCCGTGTTGGCCGCCGCGACCCGGTCGTTGAGCCGGTTCACCCAGAAGTTGGCGATCGCCGGCACATAGAGCAGGCTGGCCGCGATCATCACCAGGGGAACGGTGAGCAGCAGCAGCTTGCCGGACAGGCCGAGTCCGGCCGTCCCACGCGGCCGCGTCGCCGGCTGGTCCGGCTGATCCAAATCCTGGACCGGCTGGCGATCTGTCGCTGCCACGAAATTCGCCCCTGTTGGCCTTGGGTGATGGAGGATGCGACCCGCCCGGTGTCCGGTCAAATTACGGATCGCTAATCTGCCGAGGTGGGATGTAAGCGTTGATACGGCGAGTCGCCACCTCATGGGTTAAAAACCCCGAGCGAGCAGCGATATTCACCGGAATAGCGCGCTCTTGCGGCGTTGACGAAAACAAGGCGCTCGCATATAAGCCGCGCAATTGTCCGCGATGACCCGGTGTGATGCCGGGAGCGGCTCTCTTGGGGCCGAAAAAGGCCCGTTTTGGGCAGCATCTTCCGGGCTTTACCATCAATTCTACAGGCAAATTGCCCGGTCAGCGGAGAAAAACCCGTGAAGCGGACTTATCAACCCAGCAAACTGGTGCGCAAGCGCCGTCACGGTTTCCGTGCCCGTCTCGCCACGGCCGGCGGCCGCAAGGTTCTCGCCGCTCGCCGCGCCCGCGGCCGCAAGCGTCTGAGCGCCTGAGCCGGACCCCCTTTTGGGATTTCATCATGGATCGGCTGAGGCAGCGGGCGGACTTCCTCGCCGTTGCCAATGGCGCGCGGGTGAATAGTCCCGCGTTCGTCCTGCAGAGCCTTGACCGAAAAACCTTGGCCGCGACGACAGCGGCCCGATCCGGATCGGCTTCACCGTTACCAAAAAGAACGGCAACGCCCCCCAGCGCAATCGCATCCGGCGCCGGCTTCGCGAACTGGTGAAGCGGCTCGATCCGGTGTCGATGCAGCCCCATCATGATTATGTCCTGGTCGGCCGGAGGGACGCGCTCTCGCGCGACTTCGCCACCATGCTCGACGATCTGCGCATAGCATTTACGAAGCCCGCGCGGCATATGCCCAAAGGATCGGCGAAGGGACGCGGCCAGAGGCCCAGCCCCGCTGCCGCCGCCGGCCGCAAACCCGATTGATGACGAGACACCAGTGATGACCGACAATCGCAATACCATCCTCGCCGTCATTCTATCGGGCCTGGTGCTGATCGCCTGGCAGTATTTCTACAACGTGCCGGCGATGGAGAAGCAGCGCGCCCAGCAGCAGGCGGCCGAACTCCAGAAGGGCACGCCGCAGCCGACGGCGTCGGCGACGCCGGGTGCAGCGCCGCAGCCCGGCAGTCCGGCTCAGCCGTCAGCCACGACGAACCAGCAGGCCCAGCCGGTCGTTGCCCGCGAGACCGCGATTGCCGCCAGCCCGCGCGTGAAGATCGACACCCCGCGGCTGACCGGCAGCGTCTCGCTGAAGGGCGGCCGCATCGACGACCTCGCGCTGGTGCAGTACCGCGAAACGGTCGACCCGAAATCGCCGGCGATCATCCTCTATTCGCCCTCGGGCACCGCAGAGCCTTATTACGCCGAGTTCGGCTGGGTGGCCGCGACCGGCGTGACGGCGAAGATGCCCGATGCCCAGACCGTCTGGCAGCAGGACGGCAGCGGCAGCCTGACGCCGACGACGCCGGCGGTGCTGAAGTGGGACAATGGCGAGGGCCTCAGCTTCCGCCGCACCATCGCGGTCGACGACCACTATCTCTTCACCATCAAGGACGAGGTGAGCAATGTCGGCAACGCGCCGGTCACGCTCTATCCGTTCGCGCTGATCTCCCGCCACGGCACGCCGCAGGTCTCCGGCTACTACATCCTGCATGAAGGCCTGATCGGCTATCTCGATGGCTTGCAGGAATACGCCTACAAGAAGATCGACGAAGCCAAGGCGGTGAACTTCAAGGCCACCAACGGCTGGCTCGGCATGACCGACAAGTACTGGGCCTCGGCGCTGCTGCCGGACACCAGTGCCCCGCTGCAGGCGCGTTTCTCGTCGAACCCCGTCGGCAACGTCCATACCTACCAGACCGACTATCTGCTCGACCCCGTCACCGTCGCAATCGGCGGCAGTGCGACCGCGAATGCGCGGCTGTTCGCGGGCGCCAAGGAAGCCGGCGTCGTCGGCGTGTTCCCGTTCGCCGGCCTCGGCGGCTACAACAAGGAGCTCGGCCTCAACCATTTCGATCTCCTGATCGACTGGGGCTGGTTCTACTTCATCACCAAGCCGATGTTCCTCGGGCTCGACTTCTTCTACCGCTTCTTCGGCAATTTCGGCATCTCGATCCTGCTCGTGACCGTGATCGTGAAGCTGCTGTTCTTCCCGCTGGCAAACAAGTCCTACGCCTCGATGGCGAAGATGAAGTCGGTGCAGCCGCAGCTTGCGGCCCTGAAGGAGCGCTATCCCGACGACAAGGTGAAGCAGCAGCAGGAGATGATGGAGATCTACCGCAAGGAGAAGATCAATCCGGTCGCCGGCTGTCTTCCCGTGGTGATCCAGATCCCGGTGTTCTTCTCGCTCTACAAGGTGCTGTTCGTCACCATCGAGATGCGGCACGCGCCGTTCTTCGGCTGGATCAAGGACCTCTCCGCGCCAGACCCGACCAATCTGTTCACCCTGTTCGGCCTGATCCCGTTCGACCCGACCACGCTGCCGCTGTTCGGCCACTACCTGGCGCTCGGCATCTGGCCGATCATCATGGGCATCACGATGTGGTTCCAGATGAAGCTGAACCCGACGCCGCCGGATCCGACCCAGCAGATGATCTTCAACTGGATGCCGCTGATCTTCACCTTCATGCTGGCGGGCTTCCCGGCGGGTCTGGTGATCTACTGGGCCTGGAACAACACGCTCTCGGTCCTGCAGCAGAGCTTCATCATGCGCCGCAACGGGGTGAAGGTGGAGCTGTTCGACAATCTCAAGGCAACGTTCGCGAAGAAGGCGACGTAGCCGTTCGGCATTATCGGGCCCAATGCCTCCACATCGTCATGCCCGGGCTTGTCCCGGGCATCCACGTTTTGGACGCGCGCTCTGAGGATAGACGTGGATGGCCGGGACAAGCCCGGCCATGACGAAAGGTGAGACCTTCGCATGACCGACGACAAAGATGCGAAGCTGATCGAGGCCGGGCGAAAGCTGTTCACCCGCGACTGGCAGTTCATCTGGGCCTCGCCCTCGGTCCAGACGCTGCCGCCGATGGACGGGCTGGAGATCGCCTTTGCCGGCCGCTCCAATGTCGGCAAGTCCAGCCTGATCAACGCGCTCACGGGGCGCAACGCGCTTGCGCGCACCTCGCATACGCCGGGCCGCACCCAGGAGCTGATCTTCTTCGAGGTTCCCGGAAAAAAGACCTGCGCCTGGTCGACATGCCCGGCTATGGCTACGCCAAGGCGCCCAAGAGCCAGGTCGCATCCTGGACCGAGCTGATCCACAAATTCCTGCTGGGACGCTCCAGCCTCGCGCGCGTCTACGTGCTGATCGACGCGCGGCACGGGCTCAAGGAGGTCGATCTCGAAATCCTCGGGACGCTCGACCGCTCCGCCGTCAGCTACCAGATCGTGCTGACCAAGGCCGACCAGGTGAAGGCGTCCGAGCTTCAGACCTGCATCGCCGAGACGGAGGCCGCACTGGCCAAGCATCCGGCCGCGTTCCCGAACGTGCTTGCGACCTCGTCACGCAGCTCGACCGGCATGGCCGAACTGCGCACCGCGATCGCCAGGCTGCTGGAGGAGCGGAGCTCGTGATGGCGCGCCTGCTGATTGGGCTTGCCGGTTTGATGGGCGCCGCCGGCGTCGCGCTGGCCGCCGCCTCCGCCCACGGCGCCGATGCCAGCCGTCTCGCCTCGGCCAGCGCCATGTTGCTGTTTCATGCAACCGCCATACTCGCCGCGGTCGCGCTGCTCGCGCGCGGACTTCTGCACGGCGGAATTGGCCTCATTGCCGCGTTCGGCTTCGTGATTGGCGCCGTGCTGTTCGCGGGCGACCTCACCTTGCGGCAATATGCCGGCCATTCGCTGTTTCCTTACGCGGCCCCGACCGGCGGAACGGTGATGATTGCGAGCTGGCTGGCGGTGACGCTGGCGGCGGTGGTGGCGAAGCGCTGAAACTGTAGCCCGGATGGAGCGAAGCGCAATCCGGGGCCGGTGGGCGTGGCACGAATCCCGGATTACGCTTCGCTTCATCCGGGCTACGCCGCACCAACGCTTTGCGCAGCGTCCGCCAATCGGATAGAACGCGGCCCGATAGTCCCGCCAGCGAGACCGCGACATGACCGACATCTCCCCGCTCGACCAGGCCCGTATCCTGTCCGAAGCGCTGCCGCACATGCAGCAGTATGACGAGGAAACCATCGTCATCAAATATGGCGGCCATGCCATGGGCGACGAGGAGACCGCGAAGAACTTCGCCCGCGACATCGTGCTGCTGGAGCAGACCGCGATCAATCCGGTGGTGGTGCACGGCGGCGGGCCGCAGATCGCGACCATGCTCAAGCGCCTCGGCATCGTCTCGGAATTCGCAGCCGGCCTGCGCATCACCGACGCCGCGACCATCGAGATCGTCGAGATGGTGCTGGCCGGCTCGGTCAACAAGCAGATCGTCGGCTACATCAACGAAGCCGGCGGCAAGGCCGTGGGCCTGTCGGGCAAGGACGCCAACATGGTGAAGGCGTCGAAGACGACGCGCACCATCATCGATCCGGACTCGCACATCGAGAAGGCGGTCGACCTCGGCTTCGTCGGCGACCCCGAGAAGGTCGACCTCACGCTGCTCAACCAGCTGATCGGCTATGAGCTGATCCCGGTGCTGGCGCCGCTCGCGACCTCGAAGGAAGGCCAGACGCTGAACGTCAACGCCGACACCTTTGCCGGTGCGGTCGCCGGCGCGCTGAAGGCCAAGCGCCTGCTGCTGCTCACCGACGTGCCGGGCGTGCTCGACAAGTCGAAGAAGCTGATCCCGCAACTCTCGGTGAAGGACGCGCGCAAACTGATCGCCGACGGCACCATTTCCGGCGGCATGATCCCGAAGGTCGAGACCTGCATCTACGCGCTCGAACAGGGCGTGGAGGGCGTGGTCATCATCGACGGCAAGATGCAGCACGCGGTGCTGCTCGAGCTCTTCACCAACACGGGCACGGGAACGCTGATCCACAAGTGAGAGACGAGTGGCCAAGGAAACGGGGCGTCATGCCCGGGCTTGTCCCGGGCATCCACGTTCGTTCTTTGCCGAGGCAAGGCGTGGATGGCCGGGACAAGCCCGGCCATGACGAGTTGAGACAGCGTCGCCCCAGCCACTCTCTCCTCACGCGTTTCCTCATGGCCCTCCCGGCCGCGGCCGTCTCGTTCGTCTTTTCTTCCGCGCCCGCCTTCGCCGACCTCAAGATCTGCAACCGCATGTCCTATGTCGTCGAGGCCGCGATCGGTATCGACGACAAGGCGGCGACCGCGACGCGGGGCTGGTTCAGGATCGACCCCGCCACCTGCCGCGTGGTGGTGCAGGGCACGCTCTCCGCCGACCGCATCCTGCTCAACGCCCGTGCGCTCGGCGTCTATGGCGCATCACCGATCCCGCAGAACGGCAGCGACACGCTGTGCGTGGCGCAGGACAATTTCGTCATCGCGGCCGCGCGGCAGTGCCGCAGCGGCCAGACCCAGGCGGCCTTCACGCAGGTGACGCCGACGCAGGGCGACGACGGCAATCTGGTGACGTATCTCGCCGAGGATTCCGAATACGACGACGAGCAGGCGCGGCTCGCCGGCATCCAGCGGCTGCTGGTGATCATCGGCTACGACGTCGGCGCGATCGACGGCGTCGACGGACCGAAGACGCAGGCCGCGCTGGCCGCGTTCCTGAAGAGCCGCGGGCTGCCGTCCGACGCGGTATCGTCGCCGAGTTTCTTCAAGACCATGGTCGATGCGACGCAGACCCCGTCCGCGAGCGGCTTGACCTGGTGCAACGACACGCCGCACAAGGTGATGGCGGCGATCGCCACCGACGACGGTAAGTCCGTGACTAGCCGCGGCTGGTATCGCCTCGATCCCAAGGCCTGCCTGCACCCCGACGTGACGGGCCAGCCGAAACAGATCTTCAGCTTCGCGGAAGCCGTGGACGCCGACAACCGCGTCATCAAGCTGAAGGACAAGCCGCTGAACTGGGGCGGCGACAGGCAGCTCTGCACCCGCGAGACCAAATTCGAGACCGTTGAGCAGACCGATTGCGGCGCGCGCGGTTTCGCGGCGACGGGGTTTGGTGTGGTGGACATGTCGAGCGGCGGCAAGACGCTGCGGTTTGCGATGCCGTGATTGAGAGAGCTTTGATGAAATCCCCGCGCGCCTTCAACCATGTCGACACCTGGGTGTTCGACCTCGACAACACGCTCTACCCGCATCACGTCAATCTGTGGCAGCAGGTCGATGCGCGGATCGGGGAGTTCGTGTGCAACTGGCTGAACGTCACGCCGGCGGAAGCGCGCAATATCCAGAAGGACTATTACCGGCGCTTCGGCACCACCATGCGCGGCATGATGACCCTGCACGGCGTGCGCGCCGACGACTACCTCGCCTATGTCCACAAGATCGACCACTCGCCGCTGGAGCCGAACCCGGCGCTCGGCGAAGCCATCGCGAAATTATCGGGCCGCAAGCTGATCCTGACCAACGGCTCGGTCGACCATGTCGACGCGGTGCTGGCGCGGCTCGGGTTGGCTGCGCATTTCGACGGTGTATTCGACATCATCGCCGCCGGCTTCGAGCCGAAGCCGGCGCCGCAGACCTACCGGAAATTCCTCGAGGACCATGCGGTCGATCCGGCGCGCGCCGCGATGTTCGAGGACCTTGCCCGCAACCTCACCGTCCCGCACGACCTCGGCATGACCACGGTGCTGGTGGTGCCCGACGGCACCAAGGAAGTGGTGCGCGAGGACTGGGAACTGGAGGGCCGCGATGCGGCCCATGTCGACCACGTCACGGACGATCTGACGGGGTTTTTGGCGGGGTTATCCTACCCCAGATAGCGGTCATACCCCGCGAAGGCGGGGTATCCAGTAATCGCCGGCATCTCGATTCATCGCAGCCGCCGCGGCGTACTGGATCACCCGCTTTCGCGGGTGATGACACCGAACCAAGCTTGACTCCGTCGCCTCAAATCCCGAAAAAGCGGCCCAATCCGTCAAAATTCCCATTTCCACGAGGAAATCCCGATGTCCCTGTCCGCCCTCGAATCGACCCTCAACAGCGCCTTCGACGCGCGTGACGGCATCTCGACCACGACCAAGGGCGAGGTGCGCGAGGCCGTGGACCAGGCGCTGGACATTCTGGACAAGGGCGAGGCGCGCGTCGCCGAGCGCGGCGCCGACGGCAAGTGGAAGGTCAATCAATGGCTGAAGAAGGCCGTGCTGCTGTCCTTCCGCCTCAACGACATGGGCGTCATTCCCGGCGGCTCCGGCAAGGCCACCTGGTGGGACAAGGTGCCTTCGAAGTTCGAAGGCTGGGGCGAGAACCGGTTTCGCGATGCCGGCTTCCGCGCGGTGCCGGGTTCGATCGTGCGACGCTCGGCCTTCATCGCCAAGAACGTCGTGCTGATGCCGTCCTTCGTCAATCTCGGCGCCTATGTCGATGAGAGCACCATGGTCGACACCTGGGCGACCGTCGGCTCCTGCGCGCAGATCGGCAAGCGCGTGCACATTTCAGGCGGCGTCGGCATCGGCGGCGTGCTCGAGCCGTTGCAGGCCGAGCCCGTCATCATCGAGGACGATTGCTTCATCGGCGCGCGCTCCGAAGTCGCCGAAGGCGTGATCGTGCGCAAGGGCGCGGTGCTGTCCATGGGCGTGTTCCTGGGCGCCTCGACCAAGATCGTCGACCGCGAGACCGGCGAGATCTTCATGGGCGAAGTCCCTGAGTATTCGGTGGTGGTGCCCGGCGCGCTGCCCGGCAAGCCCATGAAGAACGGCGAGCCCGGCCCGAGCCTGGCTTGCGCCGTCATCGTCAAGCGCGTCGACGAGCGCACGCGCGCGAAGACCAGCATCAACGAGCTGCTGCGGGATTGATCTGCGCCACCGGCGCAAGCTTATCACCGTCACCCTGAGGTGGCCGCCCCTTCGGCGGCCCTCGAAGGGTGACGGCCCGGCTGCATCGCGGCGACATCTCGGCCGCCCATCCTTCGAGGCTGCCCCTGCGATGCTTTGCATCGCAGGCCTCGCACCTCAGGATGACGGGTTCGGTAGAATATCGAACCCTCTCTTCCTCCATCGCGACAAATCCCCGGGCGCCCCCTTCCGCCCGGAGCCGTTCGCATGGACTGGACCTGGTATCTCTTCCGCTTCGACGGGCGCATCAACCGTGCACTGCTGTGGCAGGCGCTGCTGATCGTCGCATTGCTGGCGGGCTTGCTCGGACTGATCGGTCAGGCGATCCACGTCGCGAGCGGCGAGAAAGCGTTTTCCTCCAGATTCACGCTCGAGTTCGACTTCGCCCTCGACAGCCTTTTCAGGCTGGTCGATCCCCGGGCCTATCGCGCGCTGGAATCCTTTGACCGCACGGATCTGATGCTGAAGTCGTCCGGCCTGGCGGTGTTCGCATGGATTTTCCTGGCAACGGCCATCAAGCGGCTGCACGATCGCAACAGGAGCGGCTGGTGGATCGTTCCGTTCATCTTCATGCCCGGCCTGTTCAGCCAGTTCTCGGACCTTTTGCCTGATACCAACTGGACGCTTCAATTCGCCCTCACAGCCTCGACCCTGTGGTTGTGGGGCCTCGCCGAAATGTTCTGCGTGCCCGGCACCTCCGGCCATAACCGGTTCGGTCCCGATCCACTGGCCGAGACCGACGACCGCCCGGCATCCGCTTCGTCCCCTGCAAAAAGCTGGGACCAGCAAAGCGAGCTCGAATTCGTGCCTCCCAGCGCTAGCCCGCCCGGCGGCATGCATGTTAAGCGGGGCGCATGACCGATGCTCTCTCGATTGCCCGCGATCTCATCCGCTGCCCCTCGGTAACGCCGGCCGATGCCGGCGCACTCGGGGTGCTCGAACAAGCGCTCACCGCCGCCGGCTTCACGTGCCACCGTGTGACGTTCTCCGAGCCCAGCACCGCCGACGTCGACAATCTCTATGCGCGCATCGGCACTGAAGCCCCGCACATCACCTTCGCCGGCCACACCGACGTCGTGCCGCCCGGCGACGAGAGCGCCTGGAGCGTCGGCGCATTCTCCGGCGAGGTGAAGGACGGCGTCCTGCACGGCCGCGGCGCAGTCGACATGAAGGGCGGCATCGCCTGTTCGGTCGCCGCTGTGCTAGAGCATCTCGCCGCCCATGACGGCAACCCGCGCGCGGACGGTAAGGGCTCGATCTCCTTCCTGATCACCGGCGATGAGGAAGACGTCTCCATCAACGGCACCATCAAGCTGTTGAAATGGGCCGCCGAGCGCGGCGAGACATTCGACCATTGCGTGCTTGGCGAGCCGTCCAACGTCGAGACGCTCGGCGATACCATCAAGGTCGGCCGCCGCGGCTCGCAATCCGGCACGCTTTATGTCGACGGCGTGCAGGGCCATGTCGCCTATCCGCACCGCGCCGCCAATCCGGTGCCTGATATCTCGCGATTGATCGTTGCGATCAGCGACGAGCCGCTCGACCATGGCAGCGCGCAGTTCCAGCCGTCCAATCTCGAATTCGTCTCGGTCGACGTCGGCAACAAGGCCTTCAACGTCATCCCGGGTGAAGCCCGGGCCCGGTTCAACATCCGCTACAACGACAACCACACCCAAGCGAGCCTGCGCGAACTGGTCGAGACGCGGCTGACGAAAGCCTGCGGCAATCGCATCAAGGCCCGCATCGTCTGGGAGCCGTCGAACTCCAACGTGTTCGTCACCAAGCCCGGCCCGTTCACTGATCTCGCGGTCTCCGCGATCGAGGAGGTGACAGGCCGCAAGCCGGAGCTGTCGACCTCGGGTGGCACCTCGGACGCGCGCTTCATCTCCAGCTATTGCCCGGTGATCGAGTTCGGCCTGGTCGGCCAGACCATGCATCAGGTCGACGAGCGCGTGCCGGTGAAGGATCTGGAGACGCTGACGAAGGTGTATCGGGGGATACTGACGCGGTATTTTGGGTAGGCGCAACTGCCGCCACAAACACGGCTGTCATCGCCCGACTTGATCGGGCGATCCCGCCCTGGATGCCCCGGTCAAGCCGGGGCATGACAGCGGTGGGTGCGGCCAGAGCACGCGCTCTCAGCCCCTCGGCCCCTCAATAATCCACCTTCACCAGGTACAGCCCGTCCGGCGGCGCGACGATGCCGCAGGCGGCGCGGTTGCGGGCGGCGAGCGCTGCCGAGAGATCGTCCGCGGTCCAGCGTCCCTCGCCGACCCACACCAGCGATCCCACCATCGAGCGCACCTGGCTGTGCAGGAACGAACGCGCCGAGGTGACGATGGTGATCTCGCGGCCATCGCGCAGCACGTCGAGCTGGTCGAGCGTCTTCTCCGGCGATTTGGCCTGACACTCGGTATCGCGAAAGGTCGTGAAATCGTGCTTGCCGAGCAGGCGTTGTGCCGCCGCATGCATCGCATCGGCATCGAGACGGCGCGGCACGCGCCAGGCGTGGCCGATGTCGAGGGCGAGATTGGCGCGGGTGTTGACGATGCGGTAGCGATAGTGGCGCTTCACGGCCGAGAAGCGCGCCTCGAAGCTGTCAGGCACGATCTCGGCCTCCAGCACCGCAATCGGATGCGGACGCAGCTGAGCGTTGAGACCGTCGCGAAAACGACCGGGCGGAAACTGCTTCTCGATATCGACATGCGCGACCTGGCCGCGCGCATGCACGCCCGCATCGGTGCGGCCGGCACCGTGCACGCGCAGATCCGCACCGGTCATCGCCTTCACCGCCGCTTCCAGCGCGCCCTGCACCGACGGCAGCGTGTCCTGCACCTGCCAGCCGAAGAACGGCGCGCCGTCATATTCGATGGTGAGCTTGTAGCGGGGCATCAGGCCAGCCGCATCGGCGGCTTCAGCGGCACCCCGCGCAGGAAGTCTGTGGCCTGCATCCGCGCCTTGCCTTCGCGCTGCAGCTCGAGGATGCGGATTGCGCCCTCGCCGCAGGCGATGGTGAGCTGATCATCGAGCACATCGCCCGGCGCGCCCGTGCCCTTCGCCAGCTCGCAGCGCAGGATCTTGATACGCGCATTTTCGCTCACGCCGGTCAGCTCGGCCCAGGCGCCGGGAAACGGCGACAGGCCGTGGATGTGCGCAGCACGGCGTGCGCCGGCCTGGTCCAGTCGATGCGCGCTTCGGCCTTGTCGATCTTGGCGGCATAGGTGATGCCGACTTCGCTCTGCTTGCTGAGCTGAAGGCCGCCGCGTGCGAGCGCGGCCATCGCCCGTATCATCAGATCGGCGCCGAGGCGCGAGAGGCGATCGTGCAGATCGGCCGCCGTCATGGTGTCGGTGATGGCAAGGCGTTCGGCCATGGCGACGTCGCCGGTGTCGAGCCCGACATCCATCTTCATCACCATCACGCCGCTCTCGGCGTCGCCGGCCATGATGGCGCGATTGATGGGCGCGGCCCCGCGCCAGCGCGGCAGCAGCGAGGCGTGCAGATTATAGCAACCGAGTTTTGGCGCATCGAGGATCGCCTGAGGCAGGATCATGCCATAGGCGACGACGACCGCTGCATCGGCATCGAAGGCACGAAATTCGTCGAGCGCTTCCGGCGTCTTCAGCGTCTTCGGCGTCAGCACGGGAATGCCGAGCTTTCGCGCAGCTTCCTCGACCGGGGTCGGCTGCAATTGCAGGCCGCGCCGTCCGCCCGGCTTCGGCGCGCGGGTGTAGACGGCGGCGATCTCGTGGCCATGCGCGACCAGCTCGAGCAGCGTCGGCACGGAAAAATCGGGCGTGCCCATGAAGATCAGGCGGAGGGGCATTGAGCTACACAATCCTCGGAATGAGCAAGGTACTCGTCATGGCCGGGCTTGTCCCGGCCATCCACGTTCTTCGTGCTCACTGCGGCAAAGAACGTGGATGCCCGGCACAAGGCCGGGCATGACGCCGGAGGGTGTGGCTCACTCCGCGCGCTTGGCGGCTTTCTCGAACTTCTTGATGACGCGGTCGCGCTTGAGCTTCGACAGATAGTCGACGAACAGGACGCCGTTGAGATGGTCGATCTCGTGCTGGATGCAGGTGGCGAAGAGGCCTTCGGCGTCCTCCTCCTGGACCTTGCCGTCGAGATCGGTGAAGCGCACGCGCACCTTCGCGGGGCGTTCGACCTCCTCGTAATATTCGGGGATCGACAGGCAGCCTTCCTCGTAAACCGAGAGCTCCTCGGACGAGGCGATGACCTCCGGATTGATGAAGACGCGCGGAAGCGGCTTGGTCTCGCCGTTCTCGTCGCGCTTGGCGAGGTCCATGGTGATCAGCCGCAAAGGCTGCGCGATCTGGATCGCCGCGAGCCCGATACCGGGCGCGTCGTACATGGTCTCGAACATGTCGTCGGCAAGCTTGCGGATCTCGGCCGTGACCTTCTCGATCGGCTTGGAGACCAGACGCAGCTGCTTGTCGGGCAGGATGATGATTTCTCTGAGGGCCATGGCCGCGATTTAAGCCGCGCGCCGGATGCGGTCAATGCGGCTGGGGAACCCCGTTAACCCTTCGCTAACCATAAAACTTCAGGTTTCGTTAACCATGAAAATTAACGGGGCATTTACCCCCAGATGTTCGCTATTCGTTCGTGCACCGCGCCGAATCGGCTAGAAGGACAGGCATGAACGAGATCATTTTCGTGGCTGGCGACTGGCCGGTGCGTGTCGTCGATGCGCTGATCGGCTTCGGCGCCCTTGTCGTCGTCCTGCTGGTGGTGATTGCGGTGGTGATCGCGCGTTCGGGGCGGCGCGGCGCGGAACTCGCCATGGCGCATGCCATCCGCGCCGACGAGCTTGAGGAGCGCATCAGCCAGATGCTGCATGCCCAGAGCGAGGCCTCGGGCCGGGTCGACGCCATGACCCAGGCGCTGGCCGGCCGCCAGGCCGACATGGCGCGGGCGGTCAACGAGCGGCTGGATTCGGTGACCCACCGCGTCGGCCAGTCCATGGAGAACACCACCCGCAACACCATGGAGAGCCTGCGCGCCCTGCACGAGCGGCTCGGCATCATCGATAACGCGCACAAGAATCTCACCGACCTCACCACGCAGGTGACGACCTTGCGCGACGTGCTCGCCAACAAGCAGTCGCGCGGCGCCTTCGGCCAGGCGCGGATGGAGGCGATCGTCCAGGACGGCCTTCCAAAAGGCGCTTACGAATTCCAGTTCACGCTCTCGACGGGAAAGCGTCCGGATTGCGTGGTGTTCCTGCCTGACCAGCGCCCGCTCTGCATCGACGCCAAATTCCCGCTGGAAGCGATGACCGCACTGCACGACGCCCGCACCGACGAAGAGAAGCGGATCGCCACGCAGCGGCTGCGCAGCGACGTGATGAAGCATGTCGGCGACATCGCCGAAAAATATCTCGTCGCCGGCGAGACCCAGGAGATGGCGCTGATGTTCGTGCCGTCGGAATCGGTCTACGCCGAGATCCATGACGGCTTCGACGACATCATCCAGAAAGCCTACCGCGCCCGCGTCGTGCTGGTGTCGCCCTCGCTGCTGATGCTGGCGATCCAGGTGATGCAGCAGATCATGAAGGACGCGCGCATGCGCGACGCCGCCGACCAGATCCGCACCGAGGTGATCAAGCTCGGCGACGATCTCGGACGCCTGCGCGACCGCGTGACGAAGCTGCAGAAGCACTTTGCCGAGGCCAACGAGGACGTCCGCCAGATCCTGATCTCCGCCGACAAGATCGAGAAGCGCGCCGGGCGCATCGAGGAACTCGATTTCAGCAAGACCGACGTGTCCGAAGGCCCGCATCTGGTGGCGACCGGTGCGCCGGAGCTGTTTCCAAGGAAGCTGCAAGCGGGGGAGTGATTTTGTAGTACACTGTCATGCCCCGCGAAGGCGGGGCATCCAGTATGCCGCGGCGGTCGTGATTGAACCGAGACGCTGGTGGGTACTGGATCGTCCGCCTTCGCGGACGATAACAGCGAGAGGGATAGGTAGCAGTTGGGCACACGCTCCTATTACGTTTACATCCTCGCCAGCAAAATCGGCGGAACGCTGTACATCGGCGAGACAAATGACCTCATTCGTCGCGTGGCCGAACATAAGTCGAAGGTCATCGAGAGCTTTACAGAGAAGTACGATGTCGCAAGGCTGGTCTACTTCGAACAGTTCGACGATCCCGAGAACGCGATCAAGCGGGAGAAGCGCCTCAAGAAGTGGAACAGGGCCTGGAAGGTCCGTTTGATTGAGAAAGACAATCCGAACTGGGACGACCTTTATCCTGGGATAGCCGGACCTCCGGGACACTGTCATGCCCCGCGAAGGCGGGGCATCCAGTATGCCGCGGCGGTCGTGATTGAACCGAGACGCTGGTGGGTACTGGATCGTCCGCCTTCGCGGACGATGACAGCGGAGAAGGCCGCGACATCTCCCTTGCGCCCCCAGAATCTGCTAACACCTCCTCATGCCCGCCCCCGACACCACATCGCCCGCCATCACCGACACGCCCGCCACATCCTGGCGCGACAGTCTGGCCGTTTACCTGCAGCCGCGCGGTGCTGATCGTGCTGTTCCTCGGCTTCTCCTCGGGGCTGCCGCTGGCGTTGTCGGGTTCGACGCTGCTGGTGTGGATGCGGGAGGCCGGGGTCGATCTCGGGACCATCGGGCTGTTCGCGCTGGTCGGCACACCCTACACGCTGAAATTCCTCTGGGCGCCGCTGGTGGATGCGCTGCATGTGCCGCTGTTCACGCGTGCGTTCGGACGGCGACGCGGCTGGCTGCTGTTCTCGCAACTGCTGCTGATCATCGCGATCCTGCTGCTGGCGCTGACCGATCCCGCGCGCTCGCCGTTCTACGTCGCGCTCGGCGCGCTGCTGGTGGCGACGACCTCGTCGACGCAGGACATCGTGGTCGACGCCTTCCGCGTCGAAAGCCTCCCCGAGAGCGAGCAGGCCGCCGGCATGGCGTCCTATGTCGCAGCCTACCGCATCGGCATGCTGGTCTCGACCGCGGGCGCGCTGTTCATCGTCTCGGGCTTCGAGGACACCGGCATTCCGCGCAATTCGGCCTGGATGTGGGGTTATGTGGTGATGGCGGGGATGGTGCTGATCGGCACGGTCACTGCGCTGGCCGCGACCGAGCCCGAGCAATCGGCGCGGGCCGAGGCGGCGACCCAAACCGAGACCGCGTTCGCGCGCGTGCTGCACGCCGCGATCGGCGCCTTCTCGGAGTTCCTGGCGCGCAAGGACGCGCTTGCCGCGCTCGCCTTCGTCGTGCTGTTCAAGTTCACCGACGCGTTCTCCGGCACCATGACCGCGCCGTTCGTGATCGACCTCGGCTTCTCCCGCAACGACTATGCGGCGATCGTGAAGGGCGTGGGCCTCGCCGCAACGCTGATCGGCGGTTTTGCCGGCGGCTTCCTGGCCCGGCGCTATCCGCTGGCGACGTGCCTGTGGATCGGCGGCGTGGTGCAGGCCCTCGCGAACCTGTCGTTCTCGTGGCTTGCGTTCGTCGGCACCAGCCAATGGGCGCTCGCCTTCGCCATTACTTGCGAGAACTTCACCAGCGCCATCGGCACCGTGATCTTCGTCGCCTACCTCTCCGCGCTGTGCCAGAACCCGCTGCACACGGCGACGCAATACGCGCTGCTCACCGCGCTTGCGGCTGTGGGGCGCACTTATCTCTCATCCGTGGCCGGCTATGTCGCCAAGGCGACCGGCTGGCCGCTGTTCTTCGTGATCTGCGTACTGGTGGCGATCCCGAGCCTGATCCTGCTGACATGGCTGCAGAAGCGCAGGCATTTTGAAGAGCTGGGGCCGGTGAGGGTTTAGTCGCCGCCGTCTCTCCTCGTCATTGCGAGCGAAGCGAAGCAATCCAGAGTTCTTTCCGCGGCGACAGCCTGGATTGCTACGTCGCAAGTGCTCCTCGCAATGACGGCGGAGAGAGCGCCCCCCTACTGCTTCTTGATGATGCTCCACTTCGTGACCACGGCTTCGCTCATCTGGCCGGGATCGCTGGCGCAGGCAACTTCGTCCACCTTGACCGAGATCGCCTTGCCGACGAAGGATTTCAGCTGCGCGGCCTGCGCGTCGCTGGAGGTGACGAGTTGGAACGTCTCCGGCCCCGTCTCGAGATTGCAGAGCCCGCTCGGCGCGGGCAGGCGCCGCGGCTCGGAGGTGATCTGGTAGGTCGCGATTCGCTTGCCGGCGTTCTTGACGTCGCGCACCTTCATTGCATTCAGCTCGCCCGAGAGCACGTCGCCGGTGTTGATCGGCTTGCCGGGCTTCGACGGCGGCGGGGCATCGTCGCCCTGCGCAGCGAGCGCCGGGGTCGCCAGCATCGTCATCGTCGCGACCAAAGCCAATCGTGTGGCGAATCGTTTCGTCATGTCGTCCGTTCCATAGGTCTGGATGGCTAGAACAAGGTTCGCTGCCGCATCGCGGCCGATAGCGTACCTTCGTCGAGATAATCAAGCTCGCCACCGACCGGCACACCGTGCGCCAGCCGGGTTACTTTTACGTTGGCGTCCTGAAGCAGGTCGGTGATGTAATGCGCCGTGGTCTGGCCGTCGACCGTGGCATTCAGCGCCAGGATGATTTCGTGCACCTCGGCCGCATGTGCACGCGCGACCAGCGCGTCGATGGTGAGGTCCTGCGGACCGACGCCGTCGAGCGGCGACAAGGTCGCGCCCAGCACGTGGTAGCGCCCCTGGGTCGCGTTGGCCCGCTCCAGCGCCCAGAGATCGGCGACGTCGGCGACGACGACGATGATGGCGGGATCGCGCTTGGGATCAGTGCAGACCGTGCAGGGATTCTGCGTGTCGATGTTGCCGCAGGTCTTGCAGACCTGGACCTTGTCGAGCGCGACCTGCAGGGCGGACGTCAGCGGCATCATCAGCGCCTCGCGCTTCTTGATCAGATGCAGCGCCGCACGGCGCGCGGAGCGCGGGCCGAGGCCCGGCAACCGTGCGAGAAGCTGGACCAGCCGCTCGATTTCGGGACCCGCAACAGCGCCCATATTACTGGCCGAACAGCCCCGACAGTCCCGGCGGCAGGCCGAGCCCGCCGGTGAGCGACTGCATCTTCTCCTGCACCGCCGTCTCCGCCTTGCGGCGGGCATCGCCGAGCGCGGTGACAAGCAGATCCTCGAGCACCTCGCGCTCTTCAGCCTTCATCAGCGAGGGATCGATCTTGATGCCCTTCACGTCCATCTTCGCGGTCATGCGCACGGAAACGAGACCGCCGCCGGAGACGCCCTCGACCTCTACGTTGGCGAGCGCATCCTGCATCTCCTGCATCTTGGATTGCAGCTGCTGCGCCTGCTTCATCATGCCGAAAATATCGACCATCGGTGCTGTCCTTAATCGGCTCAGAGATCGTCGCCGTCGGAACCGTCGGGCGGATCGTCACTGCCATAGTCGGCGTTAATATTGGATTCCGGCGTCTCCGGGGCAAGCCTGCGGACCTCGACGACCTTCGCACCGGGGAAGCGCGACAGCACCTCCTGCACGCGCGGATCGGCCTCGGCGGAACGCGCATGTTCCTGCTTGGCCGCCTGGTTCACCGAACGCAGCGTCGGCTGTCCCTGTTCATTCGATACGATCACGGTCCAGCGGCGGCCGGTCCACTGCTCGAACTTGCGCGCAAGCTCGGAGATCATGGTTTTCGAGGCGTTCGAGCTCGAGCGCGACTTCCAGCCGGCCCTCCTCGAAACGGACGAGGCGCATGTCGCCCTCGAGCGCGCCCTTGGTCATGACGTCGCGCTTCTGGCCGGCGAGCGCAACGAGCTGGGTGAAGCTCGTGATGCGCAACTGGGGCGGAAGATTTTGCGGGCTGGCCGCGGGAGCAGGCGCCGCCATCTGCGGCCGGGCGCCGCCGCCGCCGAACGAAGACGACGACGTCGGCATGCGGACCGGCGCTGTGGAAGCCATCGGCGCGGCCGGCGCGTTGCTGCGCGCGGCACTGCCGCCGCTCACGACCGGCGATCCGCCGCCGTTCTGCTCCAGCATTTTGATAGCTTCGTCCGGCGTCGGCAGGTCGGCGACATAGGCGATGCGCACCAGGACCATCTCGGCGGCAGCAGCAGGGCGCGTCGCGGCCTGCACCTCGGTGATGCCCTTGAGCAGCATCTGCCACATCCGCGACAGCACGCGCATCGAGATCTTCGAGGCGAAATCCCGCGCGCGCACGCGCTCGGTCTCGCCATAGGCGACGTTATCCGCGGTCGCCGGCACGATTTTCACGCGGGTGACGAAATTGACGAACTCGGCGAGGTCGGAGAGCACGACGATCGGATCGGCGCCGACATCGTACTGGTCGCGGAACTCCTTGAACGCGGAGGCGATGTCGCCGCGCGCCAGCAGAATCGAACAGGTCGATGACCCGCGTCCGATCGGCGAGCCCCAGCATCTGCCTGACGGCATCGGCCTTCACGGCGCCCGCCGCATGCGCGATCGCCTGGTCGAGCAGCGACAGCGAGTCGCGCACGGAGCCTTCGGCGGCGCGCGCAATGATGCCGAGTGCCTCAGCCTCGATCTCGACGTTTTCCTTGGCTGCGATGTTGGCGAGGTGCTTCATCAGCACGTCGGCCTCGACGCGGCGCAGGTCAAAACGCTGGCAGCGCGACAGCACCGTGACTGGAACCTTGCGGATCTCGGTCGTCGCGAACACGAATTTGGCGTGCTCCGGCGGCTCCTCCAGCGTCTTCAGGAAGGCGTTGAACGCCGCCGTCGACAGCATGTGGACTTCGTCGATGATGTAGACCTTGTAGCGGGCGCTGGCCGGCGCATAGCGCACGCTGTCATTGATCTGGCGGACGTCGTCGACGCCGGTGTGCGAGGCCGCGTCCATCTCCAGCACGTCCATGTGCCGGCTTTCCATGATCGCCTGGCAATGCACGCCGAGCGTCGGCATGTGGATGGTGGGGCCCTTCACAGAGCCGTCCGGCATCTCGTAGTTGAGTGCACGGGCGAGGATGCGCGCGGTGGTGGTCTTGCCGACGCCGCGGACGCCGGTGAGAATCCAGGCCTGCGGAATCCGCCCGGTCTCGAACGCATTGGAGACGGTGCGGACCACGGCCTCCTGGCCGATCAAATCGTCGAAGGAGGATGGGCGGTATTTGCGCGCCAGCACCCGGTACGGCGTGCCAGCCTGGCTGGCGCTGTCAGGATTGGAAGGGGCGCCAGCGTCGGTCATCGGTCGATCCGCAATGGAAGTGTCTCTCGCCGGCTCTTGCGGAAAGGAGCGCGCTGGCGGCTTGAGCCGCCGGCGCAATTCGCTCGGAAAAACAAGTAGGAGACTGACGAGCGACCCGATCCGGACCTCGTTAGGGCTGCTTCCTTCCGGACCTGACCCGGTTGGCGAGTGGCTCGTCCACCGCCAATCTCCCGGTCCCTATTTGGGGCCAAAGGGAGCGGAAAGCAAGCGGGGATCGGCTCTGACGGCTCGGGTTTGCCCAGCATCCGGGCAATTCCCGGCCTGCCCAGCCGATAGGCTGTGCTTTCGCTGGTGAGACCACCTTGCTAAGAACGCGGCCGGAACTCATCCAACCAGAAAAGCGATTGATCCCAATGGTTACACGTCGTGATGTTGCATCGATTGTCGGACTTGGCGCCATTGGCGCGGTGACCGCGAGCGCGCTGGCCTCGCCGGCCGTGGCCCAGGCGGCCGATCCCAACGAATCGACCTTCGCCCGCATCCGTCGCACCAAGAAGATGCGGATCGGCGCGGTCGGCGGCGGCGCGCCCTACTACATGAAGGACCTCTCCAGCGGCCAGTGGAAGGGCTTTTACGTCGACATCGCCAAGGCGCTCGCCGACGACATGGAGGCCGAGCTCGACATCACCGAGACCACCTGGGGCAATTCGGTGCTGGATCTGCAGTCCAACAAGATCGACATCTTCTTCGGCCTCAATCCGACCCCGAAGCGGGCGCTGGTGGTCGACTTCTCGGTGCCGGTCTTCAACAACGCCTTCGGTATTCTCTGCAAGAAGGACTTCAAGCCGAAGAGCTGGGCCGAGCTGAACTCGCCGGACGTCAAGATCGCGGTCGACCAGGGCTCGTCCCACGACCAGGTCGTCAGCCGCCTGACGCCGAAGGCGCAGATCTCGCGTCTCAAGACCGCGGACGACGCCACCGCGGCGCTGCAGACCGGCCGCGTCGATGCGCAGTGCCTGATCACCATGCTGTCGCTGACCGTGCTGAAGAAGAATCCCTCGCTCGGCCAGTTCGTGCTGCCGACGCCGATCTTCGCGACCACGTCGAATGCCGGCTTCCGCCGCGAGACCGACAAGACCTGGCGCGACTACGTCAACACCTGGATCGATTTCAACAAGGGCCTCGGATTCATCCGCAATGCCATCATCACCAACATGGAGCTGGTCGGCGTGACCGAAGCGGACATTCCGCCCGGCGTTTCGCTGTAAGGTCTCGCAAACTTGGGGCAGTCTCGATCCGCGCACGCCGCTGCGCCCCTCCCCGCTTGCGGGGGAGGGTCGAGGAGAGGGTGTTTCCGCCAGGGAGACTCCCCCAGAGGATAGAACCCTCACCCGGCGCTACGCGCCGACCTCTCCCGCAAGCGGGAGAGGTGCACCGAGACCGCGGCTCGAGTTGTCCGTGCCATTTCGCGACTGAGGTCCAGAAAAATATGTATCAGTGGGACTTCGGCATCCTCTGGAGCTATCGCTGGCTCTTTCTCAACGGGCTCGGCGTCACCGTCGGTTTCACCGTGGTCATCGTCGTGCTCGGGCTCGTGTTCGGCCTGTTCGGCGCGTTCGGAACGCTGTCGCGCTTCAAGGCGATCCGCCTCACCGCCCTCACCTTCATCGAGGCGTTCCGCTGCACGCCGATCCTGGTGCAGCTGATCTGGTTCTACTACGCACTGCCGATCCTGGCCGGCGTCGAGATGACGCCGATCACGGCCTCGGCGCTGGCGCTGTCGCTCTATGGCGGCTCGTTCTATTCGGAGATCATCCGCGGCGGCATCATCTCGATCGACAAGGGGCAGTCGGAAGCCGGCGCCGCGCTCGGCATGACGCCGGGACAGAGCATGCGGCGCATCGTGCTGCCTCAGGCAATCAAGCGCATGATCCCGGCGCTGATGAACCAGTCGATCATCCAGTTCAAGAACACCTCGCTGGTCTCGGTGCTGGCGGTGCCCGATCTGGTCTATCAGAGCCAGGTCGCCGCCCATGACAGCTACCGGCCGCTGGAGACCTACACCGCGGTCGCGGTCGCCTATGCGGCGATCCTGATTCCGCTCACCATCCTCGTCCGCCGCGGCGAGAAGCGATTGGCGGTCAGCGAATGAGCGACACGTCCAAGAACACTTCGAAGATCGAGATCCGGGCCCTGCGCAAGAGCTTTGGCAGCAACGAGGTCCTGAAGAACATCAGCCTCGACGTACCCAAGGGCGGCGTCGTGGCGTTGATCGGACCGTCAGGCTCGGGCAAATCGACGCTGCTCCGCTGCATCAATCTGCTGGTCGTGCCGGATGGCGGCAGCGTTCGCGTGGGCGACACGCGCTTTGCGTTCGGCGACGGCTCGAAGCTGCCCGACGTGAGGACGCTGGCGAAATTCCGTGCCACCACCGGCATGGTGTTCCAGCACTTCAACCTGTTCCCGCACATGACGACGCTGCAGAACGTAATGGAAGGGCCCATCACGGTACGGCGCATGGCCAAGGCGGATGCCGAGAAGCTCGCGCGGGCGCAGCTCGCCAAGGTCGGCCTTGCCGAGAAGGCCGACCAATATCCGGCGACGCTCTCCGGCGGCCAGAAGCAGCGCGTCGCGATCGCACGCGCGCTGGCGATGGAGCCTGACGTCATGCTGTTCGACGAGGCGACCTCGGCGCTCGATCCCGAGCTCGTCGGCGAGGTGCTCGCCGTGATCCAGCAACTGGCGGCCGAGGGCATGACCATGGTGATCGTGACCCACGAGATCGCCTTTGCCCGCGAGGTTGCGGACCGCCTGATCTTCATGCGCGACGGTGTCGTGGTCGAGGAAGGCCTGGCGCGGCAGGTGATCGACAATCCGCAGGAAGCCGCGACACGTGCCTTCCTCAGCCATTTCCACCGCACCGGCGCCTTGCCACCGGCCAACGCAGCGACCTGATGCCTGATATCAACCGTGCCTATCTCGTCACCGGTGCCGCCAGCGGCATCGGCCGCGCCACTGCAAAGCTGCTCGCGGCACCCGGCACCGCGCTGCTGCTGCACACCCGCTCGAACGCGGCCGGCCTCGACGCGACTGCGGCAGACGCCGAGGCGAAGGGCGCCGTCATCGCAAAATGCCTCGGCGATCTCGCCGAGGAGGCCGCGGTCACCGATGCCATCGCGGCAACGCAACGCGCCTTCGGCCGGCTCGACGGATTGATCCTGGTCGGCGGCCATGCCCGCCGCGGCAGCGCAATCGGCACGCCGGCGGATCAGTTCCGCCAGGCGATGGACGAATCCGCGCTGGCTTTCACGCGGCTGGTCGATGCCGCGCTGCCGCTGCTGCGCGCCGGGCGTGATGCGCGGATCGTTGCCGTGTCCTCGTTCGTCGCGCACGCGATCCGGCCCGAATTCGCCCCCTTTGCAGCGACGGCTGCCAGCCGTGCCGCACTGGAAGCGCTGGTGCGCCTCACCGCGGTCGAACTCGCGCAAGACGGCATCACCGTCAACGCGGTTGCGCCGGGCCTCATCATCAAGGACAAGCCGAGCGAGAGCCGGCTGTCGCCCGAACAGATCGCCGCGACCGAGGCGCTGATCCCGATGCGCCGCCGCGGGCGGCCGGACGAGGTGGCCGAGATCATCGCCTTCCTCGCCTCACCAAAAGCATCCTACGTCACCGGCCAAGTCTGGCACGTCAATGGAGGCCTGACATGACCGAAGCCACCGTCGAACGTTTCAGGCTGTTCCTGATCGAAAGCCCGATCAAGATGGCCCGCCTCCAGGGCGTCGGCAACGTCAAGGGCACGGTGAAACGCGTTCTGCTCGAGCTCACGTCCAGCGACGGCGTCGTCGGCTGGGGTGAAGCCGCGCCGTGGGAGGTATTCACGGGAACGCCGGAAGCGGCGTTCTCCGCGCTCGACATTTACTTGAGGCCAATCGTGCTCGGCAAGCCGGTGCGCCGCATCCGCGCGCTGATGGCGGAGCTCGACCGTGCAATGGTTGGTCATGCCGAGGCGAAGGTCGCGATCGAGATGGCGCTGCTCGACATCGTCGGCAAATCGTCCGGGCTTTCGGTTGCCGACCTGCTCGGCGGCCGTGTGCGGGACACCATTCCCCTCTCCTTCTCGATCGCCGATCCGGACTTTGCCGCCGATATCGAACGCATGCGGAAAATGATTCCCGACGGGAACGTGATCTACAAGGTCAAGACCGGCGTGAAGCCGCATCGCGAGGACCTCGCGCATCTCGAGGCGATCCGCAACGAGTTCGGCGACAAGGTCGATCTGCGCGTCGACTACAACCAGGCACTGGCTCCGTTCGGCGCCATCAAGATTTTGCGCGACGTCGAGCAGTTCGCGCCGACCTTCATCGAGCAGCCGGTGCCGCGCAAGTTTCTCGACGTGATGGCGCAGCTCACCGCGGCGCTGGAAACGCCCGTGCTGGCCGACGAGAGCTGCTTCGATCGCCGCGACATGATGGAGGTGGTGCGCCGCGAGGCGGCCGATGCCGTCTCGATCAAGCTGATGAAGGCTGGCGGCCTGTTCGAGGCCCAGGCGATCATGGCGATCGCCGACATCGCCGGCCTGCCGGGCTATGGCGGCACGCTGTGGGAGGGCGGCGTTGGGCTGGCCGCCGGGACGCAGCTGATCGCGGCGACGCCGGGCATCTCGCTCGGCTGCGAGTTCTACATGCCGCATCATGTGCTGACCGAGGACGTGCTGGAAAAGCGCATCGCCAACCGGGCCGGTCATGTCGTGGTGCCGGATGGGCCCGGCCTCGGCATCCGCGTCAGCGAAGCTTCGGTCCGCGCCAACGCGCGGGTGCTGGCAGAGGCGTAGGGTAGCCGCCACGACGGCCACAGACTCGCTCGTCGTCCCGGATCGGCGCTCCGCTTCGCTGCGCTTGTCCGGGACGACGAGCGAGTATGCAGAAGCAGCGTGGCCCGATCCTTCCCCTATCCAGCTCCGTATCGTATGGTCCGGCCAAACAGGCCCGAACCCATCGGGCCATCCGGAAACGCATATGTCCGAACCCGCCTGGTCGCTGCACTCCCGCCTGAAAGAGGACACCATCGACATCGGCGATTTGCCGTTGTCGAAGGTACTGGTCATCAAGGACGCAAATTATCCCTGGCTGCTGCTGGTGCCGCGGTGCGCCGATGCCGTCGAGATCATCGATCTCGACGAGGTTCAGCAGGCGCAGCTGATGACTGAGATCTCCCGCGTCTCGCGCGCGCTGAAGGAGATCACGGGTTGCGACAAGCTGAACATCGCGGCGCTCGGCAACCTCGTGCCGCAGCTTCACGTGCACATCATCGCGCGCCGCACCGGTGACGCCGCCTGGCCACGACCGGTCTGGGGCGTGATGCAGCCTCTGGCGCATGATGCCACCGAGGTGCAGAATTTCATCAGCGCGCTTCGCAAGAAAATCTGGTTGGGTTGAAAGAACAACAATGTCAGCATTCGACTCGTTTCCGCTGGGACAGCCGGCCTTCGTCACCAACATCCTCGATCGCGCCGCGCATCTGCGCCGCGACGACGAGAAACTGTTCGCGATGGAGCAGAAGCCGTCGTCGCGCGCCTATGTCGTCTACCGCGATTCGCTGCTGGTGAAGCGCGAGGGCGAAAAGGTGCGCGCGCTGCTGGGAATCGACGAGGCGCTGAAATGCGGCGCCAATCCCGGCACGATCTTCCTGGGGCTGCGCGACGGCGCGGCGATGTTCGGCATGGGCCTGTCGCAGGCCGCTGCCGAGAAGCTGGTCGGGCGGGAGGACTACACCGTCACCGAGCTTCGCGGCATGGCGATGCAGGGCTCGATCCCGCCCGCGGAGCTTTCGGCGATCGCGATGGCAAAGTCGATGGTCGGCTGGCATCAGCGCCACGGCTATTGCGCCAATTGCGGCACCCGCAGCGCGATGAAGGAAGGTGGCTGGAAGCGCGAATGCCCGACCTGCAAGGCCGAGCATTTTCCCCGCACCGATCCGGTGGTGATCATGCATGTCGCATCCGGCGAGAAGTGCCTGCTCGGCCGCCAGAAGCAGTTTCCGCCGGGCATGTATTCCTGTCTCGCCGGCTTCGTCGAGGCGGCCGAGACCATCGAGGACGCGGTGCGCCGCGAGATCCTGGAGGAATCCGGCATCCGCTGCACCGACGTGCAGTACTACATGACCCAGCCTTGGCCCTACCCGTCGTCGCTGATGATCGGCTGCAGCGCGCGGGCGCTGAACGAAGACATCGTCGTCGATCATTCCGAGCTGGAGGATGCGCGCTGGTTCACGCGCGAGGAGGCGGCCCTGATGCTGACGCGGACTCACCCGGACGGGCTCGCCGGCCCGCATCCCTTCGCGATCGCCCATCATCTGCTCGGCCGCTGGGTGCACGACAAGAGCGGCGCCTGAGCTGAGACCGCCGATGGCCGGGATCGCGCCGCGCATCCTCTGCATCGGCATTCCCGTGCGCGACCTCACCTTCCGGGTCGAGGCCGTGCCCGAACGTGGCAGCAAGGCCAACGCCGGCCATTTCGCGGAGATCTGCGGCGGCAATGCGCTCAATGCCGCGATCGCGATCGCCCGGCTCGGCGGCCGCGTCTCGTTTGCTGGACCGATGGGCGACACACGGGAAACATCGAGCGCCTTCATTCTCGATCGGATGGCGCAGGAGGGCATCGAGACCACGCACATCGTGCGCATGCCGGGTCTCGCCACGCCGATCTCTGCCATCATGATCGAGCCTTCCGGCGAGCGGACACTCACGATCTATCGCGATCCCGGCCTGTGGAGCGTGCAGCTGCCCGATGCCGGCGAGTTGCTGGCCGATTGCCAGGCGGTTCTGGTCGAGAGCCGCTGCGCCGCGTTCTGCACCGACCTCTGTGTCGAAGCACGCCGCCGCGGCATTGCCGTCGTCGTCGGCGTCGACCGCGCGATGGCGCTGACCGATGGCCTGCTTACGGTCGCCTCGCACCTGCTGTTCGCCAGCGCGCAGTTGCAGGAGACGACCGGCGTGACCGATGACGGAGAAGCCCTGCGGCATCTGTCGAGGCTGACGCCGGCCTTTCTGGCCGCCACGCGCGGCCCGCACGGCACCATCTGGTTGAACGAAGCGGCCGAGCTGGACGAGACACCGGCGTTTCCGGTCGAAGCCATCGACACACTCGGCGCAGGAGACGTCTTCCACGGCGCTTTCACGCTGCGCCTCTCCGAAGGCGGCGATGTGCGGGAGGCGCTGCGATTCGCCGCGGCGGCCGCAGCGCTGAAATGCACCCGCCATGGCGGCGGTCTCGCCGCCCCGCATCGCTTTGAAATTCAGGAGTTTTTACGTGTGGCTGTGGGTTAACCCCAAACACGCGGCCAACATTATGGACTTGCTATGGAAAATTATTCTATATATGAGGGCTCATCGCCCGAATAATGAAACAAAGTTCTTCAAATGACCGATGCCGCCCTCCCGATTCCTGAGACCAGCCGTCGCCTCGATGCCATCGACCGCAAGATTCTGATGGTCCTCCAGGACGATGCCTCCCTGTCCGTCGCCGAGATCGGCGACCGCGTCGGGCTGTCGTCGACCCCCTGCTGGAAGCGCATCCAGCGGCTCGAGGCGGACGGCGTGATCATCAAACGGGTGGCCCTGGTCGATCAGAACAAGATCGGGCTCGGCATCTCCGTGTTCGTGTCGGTGGAGAGCGCCGACCATTCGGACGCCTGGCTGAAGAAGTTCGCCGAGGCCGTCAGCGCGATGCCGGAAGTGATGGAATTCTACCGCATGGCCGGCGACGTCGACTACATGCTGCGCGTCGTGGTCGCGGACATGCAGGCGTATGACATCTTCTACAAGAAGCTGATCAGCGCGGTGCCGCTGAAGAATGTCACCTCGCGCTTTGCGATGGAGAAGATCAAGTCCGTGACCACGCTGCCGATCCCGGCAGTGGTTACGGCCTGATCCTGGTCTCCTGTTTCGACGCGTTTTCTTCACGCGAACCGGTATCCACTTCGCTCGAAAACGCTCTAAGCCGGCTGAAACACCGGCAGCGCGACGTTGACCCGCGTACCTCCGCCGGGGGCCGCGGCAATGCCGATCGTTCCACCATGCGCCTCGACCAGGCTGCGCACTACGGCGAGGCCGAGGCCGGCGCCGCCGGTCGCACGGTTGCGGGACTTCTCCAGCCGAAGGAACGGTTCCAGCACGGCCTGGCGCTGATCATCGGGAATGCCGGCCCCCTCGTCGTCGATCGACACGACGACGGCACCGTCCTTCAACGCGGTCGTGACATGGGCGGCATGGCCATAGGCGAGCGCGTTGTCGATGATGTTGGCGAGGATGCGCCGCAGTGCCAGCCGGTCGCCGAGCACGACCGCATTCCGCACGCGCTCATCAACGACCAGATCGACCGGTGCCCCCTGAGCGCGCCGGTCGTGCACCTCGACGGCGACCAGCGCGGCCAGCTCCACCATTTCCTGCGACAGGCCGCCGGCGCCGGCACGCGTCGACAACAGCGCGTCGTCGAGCAGCCGGATCATGTCGTCGATATCGGCAACCGCCCGCTGCCGCTCGGGATCATCGGGGATGTGCTCGACCCGCAGCCGCAGCCGTGTCGCATACGTCCTGACGTCATGGGCGATACCGCCGACCAGCGTCATGCGAGCCCGCAGCATCTCCGCGAGCCGCCCCTGCAAGCGGTTGAACGCGGCGATCACGGCGCGGATTTCCGGCGCACTGCGACGCGCATCCGGCAGCGGCGGCGGATCGGCCGTCAGGTCGACGCGATCGACCGCCGCGGCGAGTTGCGCCAGCGGCCGGGTCTCGCGCTGCATGACAAGGAGCGCCAGCAGCGCCACGATCGATCCGAACAGGCCCGCGCCGAAGCCGACCGGCAAGCCGAGCGGCGTGACCGGCAGGCGGGTATAGGCATCGACGATCAGCATCTCGCCGCTGCGCAGGCCGATGCGGAACTCGATCGCGTTAGCCATCAGCCGCGCGATGCGGGGAAACCAGCGGCTGGCGCGATGGTCGGGCGGTGACACGATTTCGACCGGGCGCCCCGCGAGACCCGCGGCATAGGTCTCGCGCAATTGTTGCTGCTGCGGCGGCGTCTCGCCGCGGACCGGCGCGCCATCCGGTGCGATTCGAACCTTGAATTGCGGCGACGACACGGCATCGAGCACGGACCGCCGCTCGCCGGCGGCCGTGCGCTCGACCAGCGTCGCGAGCGCATCGAGGCGCGCCGGCGAAGGCCGCGTCAGCTCGTTCTCCTGCACTGTGGTCCGGTAGAAGATCGCCATGATCACAGTCATCACCACCGTAAACCCGATCAGCCCGATCAGGGCCAGCCGCGCGGCAAGCGTCACCCGCAGCATCACGACACCTGCCTGACGGTCGCGGTGAACAGATAGCCGCCATTGCGCACCGTCGTGATCAGGTTGGAGCCGGGGCTTGCAGCGTCGAGCTTGCGGCGCAGCCGCGAGATCAGCATGTCCACCGTGCGGTCGAACGGCTCCGCCGAACGGCCGCGGGTCCAGTCGAGGATCTGGTCGCGTGTGAGCACCCGGCGCGGGCGCTGCACGAAGCAGCCGAGCAGGTCGAACTCGGCGCTCGTCAGTTGCAGCGCAGCCGTGTCGGCCTCCGGCGTCTCCACACTGCGGGAATCGAGATCGATCACGAACCGATCGAATGCGAAGCGTCTGACCAGCGGCTTTGCGCTGGCGCCGTTGGCGCGACGCAAAATAGCCCGAACCCGCGCCAGCAGCTCGCGAGGTCCGAACGGCTTTGCGAGATAGTCGTCGGCTCCCATCTCGAGGCCGACGACGCGATCGATCTCGTCGCTCTTGGCGGTGAGCATCAGGATCGGGATGGAATCGTCGGCACGCAAGCGGCGGCAGATCGAAAGCCCGTCCTCGCCCGGCAGCATCAAATCGAGGATCACGAGATCGGGCCGCAGGCGCTGGAGCATCGCATCCATCGCCTTGCCGTCGCCGACGCAAGCGACATCGAAGCCCTCGCGTCGCATGAAATCGGCGACGAGGCGACTGATCTCGGGATCGTCCTCCACCATGAGAATCGTGGCCGAAAGCGTGTTCATCGCCGCATTCTGGATGACATCGCGGCGCGCGCAAGGGCGCGGGCATCGTTGTTACACACTGTTACACCCGCCCGACAAAGCCATAACAATCGTTGCCTCCCGGCAAAGCGGCATCGAAGCAGCCGGGCCAGTCTCCTCACATGGCTTCCACACACGGAACGCCCTCACCGTCAAGGAGACGACCATGAACAAGCTCTTCCTCTCCACCCTCGTCATCGGCGCGCTGTCGGTCGCAGCCGCCGCGGACGCCAATGCCTGGACGCGGTCGGCGACCACGAACGGCCCCCGAGGCACCTCAAGCGTTTATGCAACGGGCGGCTGCGCCAACGGAAGCTGCTCGCGCAACGTCACCCGCACCGGTCCGCAAGGCAACACCTACACCCGTACCGGCACGGTCTCGCGCTGACTTCACCACGGCCGTCGTTGCGCCAGCCCCGCGCGACGACGGTCGATCGCACCGTCCTAGAAAGGCCAAATCCCATGCCATCCATCTTCGGCTCAACATCGCTCGCACGAGCCGCAATCGTCATCGCTCTCGGTGTCGCCACCTCGGCACCTTCGCTCGCCCAGTCACAACTGCAAACCCAGATGACCCCACAGATGCGCAGTGAAGCGCGCGCGGTCATGCAGGCTTGTCGCACCGACCATGACCGGCTGTGCAGCGACGTCACGCCAGGTGGCGGGCGCATTCTTGCCTGCCTGCAATCCCATGCCGGCCAGCTCACATCTTCCTGCGCGCAAGCACTGCCCCGCGCGCAGGCGCTCAGGGACAGCGCCGGCGGCGCACCGAAATAGGAGGCCGCCATGGGTTACGCGTCAATCCTGCTCGACCCGACGCTCCGCCGCGTGATCCTGGCCACCGCGATCGGCCTGATGCTGCTCGAATACGGCGTCGGCCGGCTCGCACATCGCGAGACCCACGACTGGCGCGAGAGTGTTGCATCGTTCGGCGTCGCGCTGGGACAAAACGTGCTGCGCGCGATCGAGGCCGGAATTCTCGCGGTGCCGTTCGCGTTCCTCTACGAGCACCGTCTGTTCGACTTCGCGCAGACCGGCCCACTTGCGCTTGCGGGATTATTCCTCGGCAGCGAATTTCTCTATTACTGGCAGCATCGCGCGTCGCACCGCATTCGCTGGATGTGGGCGACGCATGCGGTGCATCACTCGACCACGCGGTTGAACCTCACGGCAGCGATCCGGCTCGGCTGGACCGGCAACATCTCAGGGAATTTCCTGTTCTTCCTGCCGCTTGCACTGATCGGCTTTCATCCCTTCGCGATCGTGACCATGCTCGGGATCAACCTGCTCTACCAGTTCTTCATCCATAGCGACTTCGGGCCGAACCTCGGCGCGCTCGAATGGGTGCTCAACACGCCCGGCCATCATCGCGTACACCATGCATGCAATGCGCCGTGCCTCGACCGGAACTATGGCGGCATCCTGATCGTGTTCGATCGCCTGTTCGGGACCTTTGCGGAGCGTCCTGGAGACCAGCCGCTTCGTTTCGGCCTCGCCGGCGGCACGCCGTCCTTCAATCCGATCCGGATTGCCCTCGGCGAATGGATCGCCATGCTCGGCGATGCCTGGAGAGCGCGCGGCGCCCGCGCAAAGCTGCGCGTGCTGTTCGGGCCGCCGGGCGGCTAGATCTCCCGCGAACCTCCACACGGCGGCACGCAGGCAGTACTTCTACGACCCGGCCGCTAACCGGATATTTACCGGGAATTAGCTCTGATCGCCTAGATTTCGATCATGGAGGGGAAAACGGCGATTCCGTCCCGGCGGTGGCCTGCCTGGGCGAATGCGGCGGCATTGCTGCTCGCAGGCTGGATCGCAGTTGCAATCCTCACCTTACAGGTTCGTCCGGGCGCGACAATTGTCGCAGTTGCGTTTCCGCCATGGTGGAGCACGCAACAGGTTTTTCAGGCTGCGGGATCGGCACAAGCCGCGATCGTTGGGGCAACCGCCCTTCCCACTCTCCTCGTCGTCCGCCCGGATGACCATGACGGACTGGCTCGCCTGCACGAGGCGGGCGCCTGGTTCGTGATCGACGCGCAAGCGGTTTTGGCATGCTTTGGCAGATAGCTCTGGGGATGGCGGCATGATTGTCGAGAACGACGGACTGGAATCGCTGCGGCAGACCACCAGCAAGATCCTCGTTGCGGCGCTTTGGCTTCACGTTCCGATCAGCGTGACGATCGGGCTGGCGCTCGGCAAGCCCTGGCTTGTCCCCGCGATATTCATGGCGATCTTCGCGCTCGCCGCGACCCTGTCCTGGCGCCTGTCCGGCAACGGCCTCTCCACGCGCCTCGTGTTCTCCGTCGCATTGATGAGTGGCGTGTCGATGTTCACCTACCAGTTTGAGGGAAACCCCTGGCAGATCGACATGCATATGTACTTCTTCGCGGCGCTGGCCTGCATCGTTGCTTACTGCGATTATCGTGCAATCGCCGCCGCGACGGTTGCGGTGGCGCTGCATCACATCGCGCTGAACTTCCTGCTGCCCGCAGCGATCTATCCCGGCGGCTCAGATTTCGGCCGCGTCGTGCTGCATGCGGTCATCCTGCTGATCGAGGCGGGCGTGCTGATCGCGCTGTCCCGCAAGCTCCAGGAGTTGTTCGAGACCACAGCCATGAAGACGGCCGAGGCACAGGCCGCGATGGCGGCTGAAGCGCGCGCAAACAACGAGCGTAGCAAGGTCGAGCAGCGCGCCAAGGACGAGCGCGAGGCGGCCAAGCAGCGTCTGGCCAGCAATTTCGAACGCAGCATCGGCAGCATCGTGCAGGCGGTGGCGGTTGCCGCCAGCGAAGTCCAGAAGCTGTCATCCGCGATGAGCAACAACAGCGCCGACACCGCGCGCCAGACCGCCGCCGCGGCCTCAGCGTCGAACCACGCCTCGAGCAACGTCGAGACGGTCGCGGCTGCAACCGAGGAGCTCACCGCATCGGTCGGCAGCATTACCCAGCAGGTCGCCCGTTCCGCGGAAATCGCGGCCAAGGCCGCCGACGAGGCCCGTCGCACCAATGAAGTGGTCGAAGGCCTTGCCAGCGGCACGCAGAAGATCGGCGAGGTAGTCACCCTGATCCAGAACATCGCGAGCCAGACAAATCTGCTTGCGCTGAACGCCACCATCGAGGCCGCCCGCGCTGGCGAACACGGCAGAGGATTTGCGGTGGTCGCGAGCGAAGTCAAGGCGCTGGCGAACCAGACAGCAAAAGCCACTGAAGAGATCTCGACACAGATCCAGAGCATTCAGGGCGCGACCAGCAATGCCGTCAACGCCATCCAGTCGATCGGCGCGACGATCGCCGAGATCGACGAGATTTCCGGCCAGATATCGACCGCGGTCGATCAGCAAGGCCAGGCGACGCGCGAGATTGCCGGCAGCCTGCAACAGGCCGCCACCGGCACGCGGGAAGTGAACGACAACATCGTGGGCGTCAGCAAGGCGTCCGAACAGGCGGGCGCCGCCGCGTCGAAGATGCACCAGGCTGCCGCCGGACTGTCGTCGCAGTCCGAGCGTCTCAAGGCCGAGGTCGACGGATTCCTGGGGTCGCTGCGGACGGCGTAAACTTCCGTTCGGCGCGGTCATCCCAGCCTTCGCGGGTGATGACCGCCTTGGATGCGGCAAGCGCAGGCTCTCCGGCCTGGCTCAGATCTTCTGATTGTACTCGCCTACCTCGGGATGGGTGCGCAGCACGCTGTTCACCATCTCGAACATGTCGTGCATGCGCTGCTCGGAGACCGGGCTCTCGACCACGACCACGAGCTCGGGCTTGTTGGAGGAGGCTCGCACCAGGCCCCAGCTGCCGTCCTCGACCGTGACGCGCACGCCGTTGACGGTAACGAGATCGCGGATCGCCTGGCCGCCGATCTTCGCACCCTTCGCCTGCAAGCCTTCGAAATGCTTCACGACCTGATCGATGACGCCGTATTTGACCTCGTCGGCGCAATGCGGCGACATCGTCGGCGATGACCAGGTTTTTGGCAGCGCGTTCTTCAGATCCGCCATCGACTTGCCGGGCGCACGGTCGAGCATGTCGCAGATCGCGAGCGCCGAGACGAGGCCGTCGTCATAGCCGCGTCCATATGGCTTGTTGAAGAAGAAGTGGCCGGATTTCTCGAAGCCGGCGAGCGCGCCGGTCTCGTGGGTGCGGCGCTTCATGTAGGAATGACCGGTCTTCCAATAGGTGGTTTTCGCACCCTGCTTCTGCAACACCGGATCGGTGATGAACAGGCCGGTCGACTTCACGTCGACGATGAACTGCGCGTCCTTGTGGATCGCCGACATGTCGCGCGCCAGCATCACCCCGACCTTGTCGGCAAAGATTTCCTCGCCGGTGTTGTCGACGACGCCGCAGCGGTCGCCGTCACCGTCGAAGCCGAGACCGACATCGGCCTTGTGCTGCAGCACCGCATCACGGATCGCGTGCAGCATCTCCATGTCTTCAGGGTTCGGATTGTATTTCGGGAAGGTGTAGTCGAGCTCGGTGTCGAGCGGGATCACCTCACAGCCGATCGCTTCCAAAACCTGCGGCGCGAATGCGCCGGCGGTGCCGTTGCCGCAGGCCGCGACGACCTTGAGCTTGCGCGTCAGCTTCGGACGGCTCGTGAGATCGGTGATGTAGCGCGCGGGATAGTTTTCGTGGAACTGATAGGAGCCGCCGGCCTTGTTCTTGAAATCGGCGTTGAGCACGATCTCCTTCAGCCGCGTCATCTCGTCGGGGCCGAAGGTCAGCGGGCGGTTGGCACCCATCTTCACGCCGGTCCAACCATTGTCGTTGTGCGAAGCGGTCACCATGGCGCAGCAGGGCACGTCGAGATCGAACTGCGCGAAATAGGCCATCGGCGTCACCGCAAGCCCGATGTCGTGCACCTTGCAGCCCGCCGCCATCAGGCCGGAGATCAGCGCGTATTTGATCGAGGCCGAATAGCCGCGGAAATCATGCCCGGTGACGATCTCCTGCCTGACGCCGAGTTCGGCGATCAGCGCGCCCAGCCCCATGCCGAGCGCCTGGATTCCCATCAGGTTGATCTCCTTCTGGAACAACCAGCGCGCGTCGTATTCACGGAAACCCGTGGCCTTCACCATCGGCTCGGATTCGAAGGCGTAAGTGTTGGGCAACAAGACGGATTTCGGCTTGGGAAACATTGAGACGGTCTCGTGAAAATGGCAGGAATTGATGCAGCCTTAGCGAATGCCGGGCCACAGCGGAAGGCGGGATTGGCGCCTTATGGATGATAATTGCGGCAGTTTGGTAACGGAAAGAATCCGACCGCGGGAGCCGTCAAACAGAGACATTCTTGAAATATACAGTCGCCGGAGCCTCTGACAGACCCCTACTGCTCCAGCACCATCTGGCCGTTGGCGTATTCGAAGCGCTTGAGGCGGGACAGGAAGGACAGGCCGAGCAGGTTCTCGGACAGCGCCTCGTCGGGCAGCACCATGGCGTCGACGTCCCGCACGATCAGGCCGCCGACGTCAAGCATGGCAATCCGGGTGCGCGCGGCCTTGATGGTGCCGTTGGCGGTGGAGACGGTGGCGTTGTACTCGCTACGCGAGGGCCGCAGGCCGAAGCGGGCGGCGGAGGTCTCGTTCAGCGCCACCACGGACGCGCCGGTGTCGATCATGAAGCCGATGCGCTGGCCGTCGATGCGGCCGTCGGTCTGGAAATGACCGCGACCATCGCGGGGGATATTGAGGCTGCGGCCACCTGCCGGCACCGTAGCCGCGACGGCGACCGTCGTCCGCGGTGCTGACGTCGCGGAGGCGGAACTCATCCTGTCCGCCATCTGCGCCATGTACGTGCCGAGACCGATCAGGACGGCCGCGATGATCATAATGTTACGCATCACACCACTTCCGAGCCGAAAGCCCGACTTCACCACGCGCCGCGCCGGTCCGCGAGCATTGCGGCGGCTTGGCCGGTGTCATTTTGACGAAAAGGATGAGCGAACGGTTAATGCGCGTTCGTGGCTTCTCATGTCCCGCGCGGCTTCACCCGCCGGGTCGGCAGCGCACTTGCCGGATCCTCCGGCCAGGGATGGCGCGGATAGCGGCCACGCAGGTCGGAGCGAACCCCGGCGTAACTGCCGCGCCAGAAACCGGGGAGATCGCGCGTCACCTGCACCGGGCGCTGCGCCGGCGACAGCAATTCCAGCACCAGCGGCACCTTGCCGGCGGCGATCGACGGATGGGTGTTGAGTCCGAACAATTCCTGCAGCCGCACCGCGATCGTCGGCCCCTGCTCGGCCTCGTAGTCGACCGCAAGCACGGTGCCGGTCGGCGCCTCGAAATGTGTCGGCGCCTCGCGGTCGAGCCGCGCGCGCATTTCCCAAGATAGCAGCGACATCAGCGCATCCGAGAGATCGCCGGCAGAGATGTCCTTGAGCGCGATCTTGTCATAGAGCGCCGGCACCAGCCAATCGTCACGCCGCGCGATCAATCCGTCGTCCGACAAGTCAGGCCAGCCGTCACCCTCGGCCTTGCGCAGGAACATGACGCGGTCGCGCCATTGCTTGGCGGCCTTCGACCAGGGCAACCGGTCGAGCCCTGCTGCGATCAGACCGTCGGCAAAGATTCGCGCGGTGTCCTCCGAGGGCGAGACCGCAAGCGTCGCCTCGGAGAGCGTGATCGCGTGCAGCATCCGCTTACGCCGCGCCCGCAGCGCCATCGCGCCGCGATCGAAGAAAATGTCGTCGACGGCTTCGATATGCTCGGCGAAGTGCCGCTCGATCTCGTCCTGCGTGATTTGCGCGGCCAGCAATATGCGGCCGCTCGCCGCCGTTCCCGTCATTTCACCGATCGCGATATAGGGCGCGCGGGCGAGCGATGAGGTCTGTTCGACGGCGGCGCCGCGGCCGTTGGCGAGCACGAAACTGCCGTTGCCGCGGTTGCGCGCGACGCGATCCGGGAAGGCGTAGGCGAGCATCAGGCCGGTGGAGAGATCCTCCTGCGTCCCCGCTTTTTCCGACACCGCGACTTGTGAGGCCCAGCGCCGCACCAGATCGCGCGCACTGGCGGCCCGCGGCGAACGGTCACGGCGGAACTGGTCTCGCCGGTGCTCGAGATCGGCGCTGTCGCCGCCGAGCCCGCGCTCGGTGAGAATGGCGGCGATCTCGGCGGCGGCTTCGCCCTCGCCTGCGCGATGTGAATCCACGATCATGCGCGCCAGCCGCGGCGGCAACGCCAGCGCGCGCAGGCTCTTGCCTTCCGCGGTGATGCGGCCATCGCCGTCGAGCGCGTTGAGTTCGGAAAGCAGGCTTTTCGCCTCCTTCCAGGCCGGCTGCGGCGGCGGATCAAGAAACGACAGCGCGGCAGGATCGGAGACGCCCCATTGGGCGAGATCGAGCACCAGAGAGGACAGGTCGGCGCTGAGGATTTCCGGTTGGGTGTAGGGCGCGAGCGAGGCGGTCTGCGGCTCGTCCCAGAGCCTGTAGCAGATGCCCGGCTCGGTACGGCCGGCACGCCCGCGGCGCTGATCCGCCGCCGCGCGCGAGACGCGTACGGTCTCGAGCCGGGTCAGGCCGATGTCCGGCTCGTAGCGCGGCACACGGGCGAGACCGGAATCGACCACGATGCGGACGCCTTCGATGGTAAGCGAGGTTTCCGCGATCGAGGTCGCCAGCACCACCTTGCGCGTGCCCTTGGGCGGGGGTGAGATGGCACGGTCCTGCACGGCGGCATCGAGCGCGCCGAACAGCGGCACGATCTCGATGCTGGCATCCTGAACGCGCTCGGCCAGAAAATTCTGGGTGCGGCGGATTTCGGCGGCGCCCGGCAGGAACGCCAGCACGGAGCCGCCATCGGCGCGCAGGGCCGAGGTGATCGCATCCGCCATCTGCCGCTCGATCGGCGCGTCGGCCTTGCGGCCGAGATAGCGCGTCTCGACCGGAAACGCGCGGCCTTCGCTCTCGACGACAGGCGCGTCGCCCAGCAGCTTTGCGACGCGCGCACCGTCGAGCGTCGCCGACATCACCAGGATTCGCAGATCCTCGCGCAGGCCGGTTTGCGCATCGCGTGCCAGAGCAAGGCCCATATCCGCATCGAGCGAGCGCTCGTGGAATTCGTCGAACAGGATTGCGGCAATGCCCGAGAGTTCGGGATCGTCGAGAATCTGGCGGGTGAAGATGCCCTCGGTCACCACCTCGATGCGGGTCGCGCGCGAGATTTTCGAGCCGAAGCGGACGCGGTAACCGACTGTTTCGCCGGTGCGTTCTTGAAGCGACTTGGCCATGCGATCGGCGCTGGCGCGCGCGGCGATACGGCGCGGCTCCAGGACGATGATCTTCTTGCCCTTGGCCCAGGGCGCATCGAGCAGCGCCAGCGGCACACGGGTGGTTTTGCCGGCGCCAGGAGGAGCCACCAGCACGGCAGCGTTATGCGCCTCCAGCGTGCGCGAGAGGTCGTCGAGCACGGCATCGATCGGGAGGGGCGTGTCGAAGCTGCGAGGCAAGTAATTGGGTCCCGTCATTCCCGCCTGTGCGCAATTGCGCACTGGGGCGGGGGATCCAGTAAGCAGGGTCCCAATCATCACGAAGATCGGGATTACTGGATACCCCGCCTTCGCGGGGTATGACAATCGTATGTCGCGATCAGCCCTGCGCCGACGGGCGGCCGACGCTTTCGTAGGTGAAGCCGGCCGCACGCATGTCTTCGGGGCTATAGATGTTGCGGAGGTCGACGACGACGGGTTGAGCCATGGTCGCCTTCAGCCGGTCCAGATCGAGGCCGCGGAACTGGACCCATTCGGTGACGACGACGAGCGCGTCGGCGCCTTGCGCGCAGGAATAGGCATCCTCGCAATAGGTGATGCTGGGGAGTTCACCCTTGGCCTGCTCCATGCCGACGGGGTCGAACGCCCTGACCTTCGCGCCCATGTCGATCAGGCCGGTGACCAGCGGGATCGACGGCGCGTCGCGCATGTCGTCGGTGTCGGGCTTGAAGGTGAGGCCGAGCACGGCGACGGTCTTGCCGCGCAAGCTACCGCCGAGCGCCTGGCTCACTTTCCGCGCCATCGCACGCTTGCGGTTCTCGTTGACCGCCAACACGGATTCGACGATGCGCAGGGAGACGTCGTAATCCTGCGCGATCTTGATCAGCGCCTTGGTGTCCTTCGGGAAGCAGGAGCCGCCGAAGCCGGGACCCGCGTGCAGGAACTTGGTGCCGATGCGGTTGTCCAGGCCAATGCCGCGCGCGACCTCCTGCACGTTGGCGCCGACCTTTTCCGACAAGTCCGCGATCTCGTTGATGAAGGTAATCTTGGTCGCGAGGAACGCGTTCGCGGCGTATTTGATCATCTCGGCGGTGCGGCGTTCCGTGAACATCAGCGGCGCCTGGTTCAGCGACAGCGGGCGGTAGATGTCGCCCATGACCTTGCGGCCTCGCTCGTCCGAGGTCCCGACCACGACGCGGTCGGGGAATTTGAAGTCGCGGATCGCGGCGCCTTCGCGCAGGAATTCGGGATTGGAGGCGACGACGACGTCAGCCTTGGGATTGGTTTCGCGGATGATGCGCTCGACCTCGTCGCCGGTGCCCACAGGCACGGTCGACTTCGTCACCACCACGGTGAATCCGGACAGCGACTGCGCGATCTCTTTCGCGGCGGCGTAGACATAAGACAGATCGGCGTGACCATCGCCGCGGCGCGAGGGCGTACCAACCGCGATGAAGACCGCATCGGCATCCGCGACCGGCTTCGACAGATCGGTGGTGAAGTCCAGACGCCTGGCCTTGACGTTGGTCGCGACCAGCTCGTCGAGGCCGGGCTCATAGATCGGGATCTCGCCGCGATGAAGCGCAGCGATCTTCTTCTCGTCCTTGTCGACGCAGGTGACGTCGTGACCGAAATCCGCAAAGCAGGCTCCGGACACCAGTCCCACATAGCCCGTTCCGATCATCGCGATGCGCATGAAAAACCCTGTTCTGGCTTGGTTAACGAAACCCCAATGCGGGGCGGTTTAGCACTTTCCCGGCCTGAGGGAACAGTCGGCACGCAAAAACCGGCATGCGAATTGTGCCGGTAAAGAAATCGTAAACCGCAAGGGCCCACACTGCTTCACGCCCGCACAGAACCGGGCGGAGCACGCCTCGAAAAGGGACACCATGGCATCATCAGGCACAATCGCCGCGAGCGGAGGCGTCAACGCCCCGGCTACCGCGCGTATTGACTGGATCGACTACGCCAAGGGCATCTGCATCGTGATGGTCGTGATGATGCATTCGGTGCTGGGGGTCGAGCTCGCCGCCGGCGAGACCGGCTTCATGCATGTGCTGGTGGCCTTCGCAAAGCCGTTCCGGATGCCGGATTTCTTCCTGATTTCGGGCCTGTTCCTGCCGTTGGTGATCGATCGCGACTGGCGAACCTATCTCGACCGCAAGGTCGTGCATTTCGCCTATTTCTATGTCGTCTGGGTGACAATCCAGTTCGGCTTCAAGGCGCCGGCCTTCGCAGCGGAGACAAGCTGGCGCGACGTCGGCCTGCTGTATCTGCAATCCTTCATCGAGCCGTTCGGCACGCTCTGGTTCATCTATCTGCTGCCGATCTTCTTCGTCGTCACAAAACTGACACGGCGATTCCCGCCGCTGGCGATCTGGCTCATCGCCGCTGCGCTGGAGACGGCGCGCATCTCGACAGGCTGGACCGCAATCGACGAGTTCTGCGCGCGCTTCGTCTACTTCTACTCGGGCTATCTGTTCGCGCCTTACGTGTTCGCCTTGTCGGATCGCGCCCGCAGCCATCCTCCGTCGGCACTGGCCGCGCTCGCGACATGGGCCCTGATCAACGCCGGCCTCGTCGAGGCGGGGGCCAGCGAATGGAAGATCGTCTCGCTCGTGCTCGGCTTCGCCGGCGCCGGCGCCATCATCACCATGGGTACGCTGCTCGCTCGCGCCCAGTGGTTGAACTTTTCCGCTTCTGCGGCGAGCATTCGATCGTGATCTATCTCGCCTTCTTCCTGCCGATGGCAGCGACGCGGACGCTGCTGCTGCGCACGGGCATCATCCCCGATATCGGCACAGTATCGCTGATCGTCACCATTGTCGGCGTGATCGGAGCGCTGACAATCTGGCAGGTCGCGTTGCGGTTCGGTGCCCGTTTCCTGTTCGAGCGCCCGGCTGCATTCTGGATCGCGCCGAAGAAGGCGGGGCCGATGTTGCAGGCGGCCGAGTAGAGCCATTCTCGGTGTCGTCGCCCGGCTTGACCGGCGACCCAGTACGCCGAGACATCGCTGATTGAGCCGAGAAGCCGCAGCGTACTGGATTCCCCGCCTTTCGCGGGGAATGACAGCGGGGGATGCGGGGAACGACAGTGGGGATAGCGGCATCCGCAAGCCAAAAATCACCCTCCCAAGGCTGTCAAAGTCCGCAAAAATTCATACATTGCGGCCATGCCCAAAACCGCACCGAAGACCGCCGCCAAAGCCGACACCAAACCCGCTGCTGACAAGCCTGCTGCCAAACCGGTTGCAGCGAGAGCTGCCGGCAAGGGCGATCACGTCTTCCTGGTGGACGGTTCCGGCTACATCTTCCGCGCCTATCACGCGCTGCCGCCGCTCAACCGCAAGTCCGACGGCTTGCAGGTCAACGCCGTGCTCGGCTTCTGCAACATGCTGTGGAAGCTGCTGCGCGACATGCCTGCCGACAATCGGCCGACGCATCTGGCCATCGTGTTCGACAAGTCCGAGGTCACCTTCCGCAACAAGATCTATCCCGAATACAAGGCGCACCGGCCGCCGGCGCCTGACGATCTGATCCCGCAATTCGCGCTGATCCGCGAGGCCGTGCGCGCCTTCGACCTGCCCTGCCTGGAGCAGAGCGGCTTCGAGGCCGACGATCTGATCGCGACCTATGCGCGGCAGGCCAGCGACCGCGGCGCCTCCACGACCATCGTGTCCTCCGACAAGGATCTGATGCAGCTCGTCAACGACAAGATCACGATGTACGACACCATGAAGGATCGGCGCATCGGCATCCCCGAGGTGATCGAGAAGTTCGGGGTGCCGCCGGAGAAGGTGGTCGAGGTGCAGGCGCTCGCCGGCGATTCCACCGACAACGTGCCGGGCGTGCCCGGCATCGGCATCAAGACCGCGGCGCAGCTGATCGTCGAATATGGCGACCTCGAACAGCTGCTGTTCCGGGCTACGGAGATCAAGCAGCCGAAGCGGCGCGAGGCTCTGATCGAGCATGCCGAGAAGGCGCGGATCTCGCGCCAGCTGGTGCTGCTCGACGACAAGGTCGCGTTGGAGGTACCGCTCGACGATCTCGCCGTTCACGAGCCCGACGCACGGAAGCTGATCGCCTTCCTCAAGGCGATGGAATTCTCGACGCTGACCCGCCGCGTCGCCGACTATTCGCAGATCGATCCGGCCAATGTCGACGCCGACGTGGCGAACAGCAGCGAGGCCCGCGGCGGCGACAGTGCGGCCAAGACGCCATTGTCCGGAACATCAGGCGACCTCTTCGCAACCCCTGCCGCAACGGCCAAAGGCTACGATAAGGGCGGCGACAAGGGCGACAAGGCCGCGAGCCTCAAGGGCGCGCCGATCTCGCTGGCTACAGCGCGCGAGGAAGCGCTGCGCAAGCTTCCGGTCGATCGCGACAAATATCAAACGATCAAGACGCTCGCCGAACTGAACGCCTTCATCGCGCGCATCCACGATGCCGGCCATGTCGCAATCGAGATCCGCGCGAACTCCATCGACCCGATGCAGGCCGATTTCTGCGGCATCGCGCTGGCGCTGGCGCCGAACGAGGCCTGCTACCTGCCGCTGGCGCACAAGCAGTCCGGCGGCGGCGCCGGCCTGTTCGACGCCGGTCTCGCGCCCGATCAGGTCAGGCATGACGACGCCATTGAAGCGTTGCGGCCGGTGCTGGAAGCATCAGGCATCCTCAAGATCGGCTTCGACGTCAAGTTCACTGCCGTGATGCTGGCCCAGCACGGCATAACGCTGCGCAACACCGACGACGCCAAGCTGATCTCCTATGTGCTCGATGCCGGCCGAGGTTCGAACGAACTTGCCTCGCTCGCCGAGCACTGGTTCGGCCACGCCATGCTGAAGGAGAGTGAACTGCTCGGCAGTGGCAAGGGCAAGATCACCTTCGACCAGGTCCCGATCGACAAGGCCGCGCCGCTGTCGGCCGAAGGCGCCGACATGGCCCTGCGCGTCTGGCGCGTGCTGAAGCCGCGTCTCGTCGCCGAGCACATGACAACGGTCTACGAGACGCTGGAGCGGCCGCTGGTGTCGGTGCTCGCACGCATGGAGCGGCGCGGCATCTCGATCGACCGTCAGGTGCTGTCACGGCTGTCCGGCGATTTCGCCCAGACCGCGGCGCGCGTCGAAGCCGAGATCCAGGAGATCGCCGGCGAGCCGGTCAATGTCGGCAGCCCCAAGCAGATCGGCGACATCCTGTTCGGCAAGATGGGATTGTCCGGCGGCACCAAGACCAAGACCGGCGCGTGGTCGACCACCGCGCAGGTGCTGGACGAACTCGCCGAGCAGGGCCACGACCTGCCGCGGAAGATTCTGGAGTGGCGCCAGGTCTCGAAGCTGAAATCGACCTATACCGACGCGCTGCCGACCTACGTCCATCCGCAGACCCATCGCGTGCACACCACCTACGCGCTGGCCGCGACCACGACGGGCCGGCTGTCGTCGAACGAGCCGAACCTGCAGAATATTCCGGTGCGCACCGAGGACGGCCGCAAGATCCGCCGCGCCTTCATCGCGACGCCCGGGCACAAGCTGGTCTCCGCGGACTATTCGCAGATCGAGTTGCGGCTGCTGGCGGAGATCGCCGACATCCCCGTGCTGAAGCAGGCGTTCCAGGACGGCCTCGACATTCACGCCATGACGGCCTCGGAAATGTTCGGCGTGCCGGTCGAGGGCATGCCGAGCGAGATCCGCCGCCGTGCCAAGGCGATCAATTTCGGCATCATCTACGGCATCTCGGCGTTCGGCCTCGCCAACCAGCTCGGCATCGCGCGCGAGGAGGCCTCCGCCTACATCAAGAAGTATTTCGAGCGCTTCCCCGGCATCCGCGCCTATATGGACGAGACGCGCGACTTCTGCCGGAGCCACGGCTACGTCACCACGCTGTTCGGCCGGAAGATGCACTACCCCGACATCAAGGCGTCGAACGCCTCGGTGCGCGCCTTCAACGAGCGCGCCGCGATCAACGCGCGGCTTCAGGGCACCGCCGCCGACATCATCCGCCGCGCCATGACCCGGGTGGAGGACGCGCTCGCCGAGAAGAAGCTCTCGGCGCAGATGCTGCTCCAGGTGCACGACGAACTGATCTTCGAGGTGCCTGACGACGAAGTGGCTGCGACGCTGCCGGTCGTGCAGCACGTGATGCAGGACGCACCGTTCCCGGCAGTGCTGTTGTCCGTGCCGCTGCACGTCGATGCACGCGCGGCGAAGAACTGGGACGAGGCGCATTGATCTCTTCTTGACCTCGCCCCGCTTGCGGGGAGAGGTCGGATTGCCCCCGGCGATGCGAAGCATCGTCCAGCGCGATCCGGGTGAGGGGGTACAAGTGCCACGACCATCTCACGTGTGGAGAGAACCCCTCACCCCAACCCTCCCAGCGCGAGCGAGGCTCGTCGCGCCCCCGTAAGAACGGGGCGAGGGAGCGCACCGCGTTCGCCGGACCATACCGAATTGTCCTCCGAGCAATTGCACGATGGCGACGCGAACCCTGGCATATTAGAATCGAACCATCTCCCGCACCGGTTCGCCCATGCCCCACACCTCCGCTTTGCTCGGCTTCGCCCTCGTCTCTCTCGGTCTCGTGCTCACGCCCGGGCCGAACATGATCTATCTGATCTCGCGCTCGATCACGCAGGGGCCGGCGGCCGGCATCGTCTCACTTGGCGGAGTGGCACTGGGCTTCGTGTTCTACATGCTGTGCGCGGCGTTCGGCATCACGGCGCTGTTGCTCGCCATTCCCTTTGCTTATGACGCGCTGCGCTTTGCCGGCGCGGGCTACATGCTGTGGCTGGCGTGGCAGGCGGTGAAGCCCGGCGGACGCTCGCCGTTCCAGGTGAAGCAGCTCGCGATCGACAGCCCGCACAAATTGTTCACGATGGGCTTCGTCACTAACCTGCTCAATCCTAAGATCGCGATGCTGTATCTGGCGCTGCTGCCGCAGTTCATCGACCCAACAGCCGGCAGCGTGCTGGCGCAGTCGGTGATGCTGGGAGCGATCCAGATCGCGATCAGCGTCAGCGTCAACGCCATGATCGCGCTCGCGGCCGGATCGATCGCGCTGTTCCTGGCGAGCCGGCCGAGCTGGATGCTGGTGCAGCGCTGGCTGATGGGGACGGTGCTGGCCGGGCTTGCGGTCCGGATGGCGGTCGAGGCGCGGAAGGTGTGAGGCACGACGCTGTCATGCCCCGCGCAGGCGGGGCATCCAGTACCCCGCAGGTTTTCGGCTCAATCACTGGCGTCACGGAGTACTGGGTCACCCGCCTCCGCGGGTGACGACAGCGTCCAACCTCAATCCAGCTTCGCGTCCATGCCCCGCTTCACCGCCGGACGCGCCATCAGGGCGTCGTACCAACGCTTGACGTTGGGGAAATCGGCCAGATCAACCTTGTGGCGAGGGTGGCGCCAGGCCCAACCAAGGATCGCGAAATCAGCGACCGAAAGGTCGCCGGCGACGAAGTCGTGGTCCGCGAGCCGGCGGTCCAGCACGCCATAGAGCCGGCGCGTCTCGGCCATGTAGCGCTTGAGGCCATAGGCGCGGTCCTGCTCATTCTCGAGTGCGATGAAATGATGCACCTGGCCGGGCATCGGCCCAAAGCCGCCCATCTGCCACATCAGCCATTCGTAGACGGGAATGCGGCCCGAGAGCGATTTCGGCAGGAATTTGCCGGTCTTTTCGCCGAGATAGAGCAGGATGGCGCCGGATTCGAAGATGCTGACGGGCTTGCCGTCCGGGCCCTCGGGGTCGACGATCGCAGGAATCTTGTTGTTCGGGGACAGCGTCAGGAAGTCCGGCGCCATCTGCTCGCCCTTGGTGATGTTCACCGGGACCACCTTGTAGGGCAGTCCCATTTCCTCCAGCGCGACCGAGATCTTGCGGCCGTTCGGCGTGTTCCAGGTGTGGAGTTCGATGGTCATGCCCTGTTTCCTTGCCCAATAGGATTGGGCCCTCCACTACTCCGGATGGCTGTACCCCACAACCGGCGGACCGGGATGGCCGACCGTCGGCCGATCCCTGTTGACTGGACCTGTCCCCTCTGGAATGTCGCGACCGTCGCGGATAAATTCCGCCACCTTCAGAAAATGCTCCCGAGGGACCGCCGTGTCGAAATCAGCCTCCCGCGCCCGCCTGTTCGAAATCATCCGCCGGCGCTCCTTCGGCCGCGGTGACGTCACACTGGCGTCAGGCCGCAAGAGCGATTTCTACTTCAACCTCAAGCCGACCATGCTCGACCCGGAGGGCGCAACCCTGCTCGCCGAGCTGACCTATGAGACGCTGAAGGACGACAAGCTCGACTTCATCGGCGGCCTCGAGATGGGCGCGGTGCCGCTCGCCGGCGCGCTGGCGCAGATCTCCTGGATCAAGGGCCATCCGATCGCGGCGTTCTTCGTGCGCAAGAAGCCGAAGGAGCATGGCGCCAAGCTCGCGATTGAGGGGCTGCCGAGGGGCGAGACGCTTGCCGGCAAGCGCGTGGTGATCGTCGAGGACGTCACCACCACCGGCGGCTCGGCGATGAAGGCGGTGGAATCCGTGCGCGAGACCGGGGCCGAAGTGGTGCTGGTGCTGACCATGGTCGACCGCGAGGAAGGCGCCACCGACACGTTCGATGCAGCCGGCCTGCCGTTCCGCTCGCTGTACAAGGCGTCTGAATTCTTGAAGGCGTAAACGCAGCAGAGCGTTCTCCTCCGCCGTCGTGCCCGGGCTTGACCCGGGCATCCACGTCTCTGCAGCACCAGAGATCGTGGGTGGCCGGGACAAGCCCGGCCATGACGAGCTTAGTGGTGCAGGCTCCCTCAACCCCTCATTTACCATCCCGCTTTATGGTGAATCATGTGCCAAGGCCGCGCGGGTCGCGGCCTGTTCGGTAGCGTCGGGTGGAGTCAGCGTTGCGTACAATCATGTCCCATGCGCGCCGGCGGCGTCGCGCGATGCTTGTGGCTGCCACCCTGGCAGCCCCGCTGCTTGCGGCTCCCGCCCCGGTGTCGGCCGAAGGCCTGTTCGACTTCTTCTTCGGCGGCGTGCAGCAGAAGCGGCCGCAGCGTGAGGTGCCGCAGCAGGCGAGCTCCTACGCCGATCCCTTCACCGGCCAGCAGAATGCGACCCCGCAATATGTGCCGCCGACCCGTTCGGCTGCCGCCGGCGGCTCCGGCCCGGCCTTCTGCGTGCGCAGCTGCGACGGCAAGTATTTTCCGCTGATGCGCGGCCTCGCCTCGCCCGCGCAGATGTGCCAGGCGTTCTGTCCTGCCAGCACGACCAAGGTCTATTTCGGCTCGTCGATCGACGGCGCCGCCTCACAGACCGGCGAGCGCTACACCGACAGCGAGAACGCGTTCGCCTATCGCAAGGCGCTGCGTTCGGACTGCACCTGCAACGGCCGCGAGCCGGTCGGCCTCGCCCCGGTCGATCTCGCGCTGGATCCCTCGTTGAAGGCCGGCGACGTGATCGCCACCACCGACGGTCTCGTCGCCTATACCGGCATCCGCGTCGGCAACGACCAGGCGCCGGACTTCACCCCGGTCGCCTCCTATCCCGGCCTCACCGCGCAGGTTCGCGCGCGCCTTGGCGAGATGAAGGTGGCGCCGGTGCGGGCAGAGACGGTGTCTGCCGATACACCGGCACAGGCCGAGATCGTCCGCGAGGCGTTGCCTGATGTGACGGTGCCGAAGACGACGGCGCAGAAATCGGCGAAGCGGGCGGGATTGGAGTAAGCCCCGCCTGCAATCGCTCCTCGCAATGACGGAGGCACTATCTCCCGATGATCACCCCGATCACATTCGGTGCCGCCAGATATTTCTCCTCGATCGCCGCGCGCGCGGCGGCGCGGTTGTCCGCCGTCAGCAGGCCACGCTTCTCGGCCAGGATCATCCAGCAGAAGCCCCACCAGTCGGTCAGCATGCCTTGGTCGTCGACGAGGTCATAACCCTGCTCGGCCGCGAAAATGCGCGCCTGCGCTTCGTCCAGCGTGTCCAGGAACAGATGGTCGTCGGGCGAGAACAGATCGTCGCTGACATCGTCGATGGTGTAGCCCCAGATCGACTGGCACACCGCGTTGAACTCGCGGTCGAACTGGTCGTCATCGACCGCGTAGCGCCGCGCCGCCTGGTGCAGCCGCGACAGCGAACGCGCGAAATCGGCGATCCGGGTGAGCGCGAATTGATCGAAGGCAATGGTGGACATGTAGTCCTCGCAGAGTCTGACAGACGCTAGATATTGTGTCGGCAACGCGCCGAATCACAACGATATATCAAAGACTTGCTAAAGTGTTCTTAATTTGTTCCGAGGCGACCAAAGCCTCAGTGGCAGCGCGAGGCCGCGATGGCGTGGACGCGGCGGTCGCCGAGCAGATGAGCCACGAAGCCGTTCTTCGGGAAGATTCTTGCGAAAGCCGCATCGCGGATGCTGAGGCCACCGGCATAAGCGCCGAAAGCAGGCATCACGGCGCGCATCCCGTCGCTGGCGAAGCACCGGCGCTCCATCGACCGCCCGCGCGCGGAGACACGGGCTTTGGGGTGCAGATGGCCGGCGATCTCGCCATGCGCGCCAGTCGGCTCATGGCGGAAGGTGATCGGGCCGATCGCGACTTCGTCGGCGACGGTGCCGCCGAGATCGCGCGGCAGCTCGGGATCGTGATTGCCCGAGATCCATATCCAGTCGCGGCCGGCCTGAAGCGCTGCCACTGCGTCGCGGTCGCCCACCGACAAGCGTCCATGCGCGGTGCGATCGTGAAAGCTGTCACCGAGTGCGATGACCACGCGCGGATCATGGCGGGAAATGACTGCAGCGAGACGGCTGAGCGTCGCGATCGTATCGTATGGCGGCAGCAGCACGCCGCGCTTGGCGAAGCTGGAGCCCTTCTCCAGATGCAGGTCGGAGACGACGAGCAGGCGCTGCTCTTCCCAATAGAGCGCGCCGGAGAGGTCGGCGTGGAGAGATACGCCGGCAATATCCAGCGCAAGTGTTGAGGTGATCGATAGCGCCACTTGCTCCGTCATGGCCGGGCTTGTCCCGGCCATCCACGTTCTTGGCACTGCAAGAAGGACGTGGATGCCCGGGTCAAGCCCGGGCATGACGACGTGGAGAGAGTTGCACTCCGAAAAATCATTGTAACAGCAGCTTATCCCATCGCCTCTTTGACCAGCTCGTCGGCGGCTTCCGCCAGGAGCTCGTCTGCAGCTTCGCCATAGACTGACTCGCGGCCGATTTCCAGCATCACGGGGACGGCGAGCGGGGAGACACGATCGAGTTCCCGGTGGGTGATGCGGCCCTGGATGCGGGTGAGCATGTCGCTGAGACGACGCAGATCGAGCAGGCCTGTGGCCGCATCGGCGCGCGCGGCACGGAGCAGCACGTGATCAGCCTGGTGCTTGCGCAGGACGTCGTAGACGAGATCGGTCGAGAACAGCACCTGGCGGCGGCTCTTCTCTTCGCCAGTGTGACGGCGGGCAATCAGGCCGGAGATGATCGCGCAATTGCGGAACGTCCGCTTCATCAGCGCGGACTCGGCGAGCCATGCCTCGAGGTCGTCGCCGAGCATGTCAGGGTCGAACAGCGCGTTGAGGTCGAGCTTGCCGTTTCGGATCATGAATGACATGTCGCCGAGCGCCCAGATCGCCACCGCATATTCGTTGGCGACGAAGCCGAGCGGCCGCGCGCGGGCCCGCTCCAGCCGGCGCGTCAGGAGCATGCCGAGTGTCTGGTGCGCGAGGCGTCCCTCGAAAGGGTAGAAGACGATGTAATGCTTGTTGGCACGCGGAAAGCTTTCGACCAGCAGCTCGCGCACCGCGGGCACACGCGACACATCCTTTTGCAGCGACAACCAGTCGCGCACCTGCTCCGGCAAGCCGTTCCACGCGCGGCTGTCATCCAGCAGCCGGCGCACCCGCTCGGCGAGATAGGTCGAGAGCGGGAACTTGCCGCCCATATAGGACGGCACCTTCGGGTCCTTGTCATGCGCGCGCGAAACGTAGACCTGATCCTCGACCAGGGTTTCGTAGCGCACCACCTCGCCTGAGAACACGAAGGTGTCGCCGGGCGAGAGGCCCTCGATGAAGGCCTCTTCGATCTCGCCGAGCAACCTGCCGCCGCGCGCGATCACCCCTGTCGAGCCGCCTGTTTTTCCCTGACCGCCACCGCGCGAACGCACCAGCCGCACCTTCAGCATGTCGTCCTCGACGATGGTGCCGACATTCATGCGGTAGCTCTGCCGCACCTTCGGATTGGCGACGCGCCAGCGGCCCCGCTTGTCCTGCTTGATGCGAGCGAAGCGCTCATAGGTTTTCAGCGCGTAGCCGCCGGACGCGACGAAATCGACGACATCGTCGAAATCCTGGCGCGTCAGATCCGCGTAGGGCGCTGCGGTGCGCACCTCGTCGTAGAGCTCATCAGAGAGAAACGGCTCGCCGCAGGCACAGCCGAGCACGTGCTGGGCCAGCACGTCGAGAGCGCCGGTGCGCAGGGGCGGCGTATCCTGCGCATTCTCGGCGATGGCGTCGATGGCAACGCGGCACTCCAGCACCTCGAAACGGTTCGCCGGCACCAGCACCGCGCGAGAGGCTTCGTCGAGACGGTGGTTGGCACGGCCGATCCGCTGCATCAAGCGCGAGGAGCCCTTGGGGGCACCGATATTGACGACGAGATCGACGTCACCCCAGTCGACGCCGAGATCGAGCGAAGAGGTACAGACCACGCCGCGCAGTCGGCCGGCCGACATCGCGTCTTCGACCTTGCGGCGCTGGGCGACGTCGAGCGAACCGTGATGCAGCGCGATGGCCAGATTGTCGTCATTCATGCTCCAGAGATTTTGGAACAGCATTTCGGCCTGGCTGCGGGTGTTGACGAAGACGAGCGTGGTCTTGTTCTGCTTGATCAGCTGGTAGATTTCGGGAAGCGCGTGACGCGCGCTGTGGCCGGCCCAGGGCAGCCGCTCGCGCGTGTCGAGCATCTCGACCAGTGGCGGCGCGGCGCCGCCGGCGATGACGATATCGGCCGATTCCGCCTTATCTTTCGGTTGCGGCACCAGAAAGCGCGCCAGCGATTCCGGCTCGGCCACTGTCGCCGACAGGCCGATCGCGCGCATCTGCGGGGCCAGCCGCCACAGCCGCGCCAGCCCGAGCGACAGCAGATCGCCCCGCTTGGAGGTCACCAGCGCGTGCAGCTCGTCGAGCACGATGCGCTTGAGCGAGGAAAACAGGAACGGCGCATCGTCGGAGGAGAGCAGCAGCGCGAGCTGCTCGGGCGTCGTCAGCAGGACATCCGGCGGATAGCGCCGTTGGCGCTGACGTCGCGACGTCGGTGTGTCACCGGTGCGGGTCTCGATCTTGATCGGCAGCCCCATCTCGGCGACCGGCCGCTCCAGATTGCGGGCGATGTCGACGGCGAGCGCCTTCAGCGGCGAGATGTAGAGCGTGTGGAGGCCGCCGCTGCGTTGGACGTTGCGGCCGGTGGAGATCACGGACTTCACCGCGGCAGGGGGACGGAACTCAGCTCCACCAGCGTCGGCAGAAATCCCGCCAGCGTCTTGCCCGCGCCGGTCGGCGCGATCAGCAGCGCGCTGGCGTCGTCGCGCGCCTTCTCCAGCAGCGCTAGCTGATGCGCTCGCGGCGACCAACCGCGGGCCGCGAACCACGCTCTGAAGCGGTCGGGCAGCAAGGCGGCGGATTCGGCCGGAATTTTGCGGATGCGGGGCGGCACGCATCACAGGTAAGCCGTGGGGCCGGGTTCGTCGAGGGGGAGTGTAAGCTCTGCGAATAGCGGGACGCCGCTCAACCTCTCCCCTTGTGGGAGAGGGTGGATTGCCGCGCTAGGGGCGAGACGGGTGAGGGATTCTCTCCACGCGTTATTCTCTTTCGAGTGCGCGGATGGAACCCCTCATCCGGCGCTTCGCGCCACCTTCTCCCACAAGGGGAGAAGGGAAGAAAGTCGCCTCACTCCGACATCGGCTTGTCGGAGATGTCCCAGTCCTTGCCGGTGAAGGTGGAAATGAAGAGGGTCTTCATCGGCGTGTAGTCGTCGGGCGTGTAGCTGTAATTGACGCCGTCGAGGAAGTAGGGCGAGTGGAAGCCGTTGAGGTTCGACGCCTGCTTTAGCACGTTGGCGCGGGTGAGATCGTCGCCGCAGCGGCGCAGGATCTCGCCCATGGTCACGGCCTGGCCGTAGCCGGCGAACGCGATCGTGTTGTCCTGATCGATCGCCGGCGTATACTTCTTGCGCAGCTCCTCGAACGCCATCACGTCGGGGTCCTTCTCCCATTTGGGCAGGCCGACTTCCTTGTTGTACCGGATGGCGACGATGCCGGTGGCATTTTCGAGACCAGCGGCGTTGAGGATCGAGCGGCCGGTGGAGCCTGCCGACAAGAGTTGCAGCGGCTTCCAGCCGAGCTCGGCGACCTTGCGGATCGACTGCGACGACGCCTTGCCGGTGGAGATGTTGTAGAACACGTCGGCGCCCGACTTCGAGAGGTTGATGAGCTGGGAATCGACCGTCGGATCGGTGAGATCGTAGGTCTGCTCCATGATCACCTTCGCGGTGCCGCCGGCCTCTTCCAGCACTTTCTTGAACGGACCGAGGAAGTCCCGGCCGAAATCGTCGTTCTGGTAGAGGATGCCGACCTTGGCGTTCGGCTTCACGCTCACGACGTGCCGCGCGAGGATGCGCGCCTCGGTCGGATAGAGCGGCAGGCCCGCCATGGTCCATTTGAACTCTTTCGGATTGTTCCACTTCGACGCGCCGGTGTTGAGTAAGAGCTGTGGAACGCCCTTGGAGTTCAGGTATTTGTGCACGGAGGTCTGCGGCGCGGTGCCGAGCGAACCGTAGAGCGCGAGCACCTCTTCCTGCTCGACCAGACGCCGTGTCGCCTCGACGCATTTTGGCGCGCTGTAGGCGTCGTCCATGGTGAGGAATTTGACCTTGCGTCCGTTGATGCCGCCCTTCTCGTTCAGCATCTGGAAATAGGCCTCACCGATGCGGCCGAGCACGCCGTAGAGCGAGCCGGGACCGGAATGCGGCACGGTCTGCCCGATCTTGATCTCGGTGTCGCTGGCACCGGCATCGTATTTCTTCTCGGCGGCCCAGAGGTAAGGCGCGGGCAATGTGGATGCAGCGATGGTTGCGAGCGCGCCGGCGCTGAAATCGCGCCGCGATGGATTCTTCGTCATTGTTTTGCTTCTCCCTAGTGCGCGCATTGTGCTGGCATCGCAGCTCCGCTCGCAAGTGGGAAGTCGTCGCTTTGCGACGCAATGACGCTCAAATTGCAGAGTGTTTAGCGCCTAGACTCAAGTTTTCTCGACGACGACAACGAGACCGCTGACCGGCTCGTTGTTCTCGACGCGCGGCGAGGCCTGCTCCAGTGTCAACAGCTTGAGGCCGGCCATCGCAATCGCAGCGCGTGCATATTCCGCCGAATGGGCATAGCGCAGGCCTCCGCCAAGAACGATCCCGTTGCCACCATGAGTCTCCAGCGTGAAGGCGAGCACGCCACCGGATGCGAGGACTCGCTGTGCTTCGCTCAGCACCGGCGCGAGATCGGAGAGATAGACGAAGGCATCAGCGGCGACGACGAGGTTCACGCTCGCATCGTCCTTGCCGCGCAGGCCTTCGATCATGTCGGCGACTTCGAGCCCGGCATAAAGACCGCTGGCGCGTGCCTGCTTGATCATGCCGGGCGACAGATCGATGCCGACGAAATGATCGACCTGCTTTGCGAATGCGGCGGCCGCGAGCCCGGTGCCGCAGCCGAGATCGATGGCGCGCTTGAACAAGGCGGGCTTCTTCGCAGCGACGCGGGCGGCCACCACCGCCTTGAAAATCAGCGACGGCGCGCGGTAGCCGAGGTCGTTGATGAGCGTGTGCTCGAAGCGCGGTGCGTACTGATCGAACAGCGCCTGCACATAGGCCTTGGGCATCTCGGACAATTGCTCGTCGCCAAGCCGTATCAGATGCAAATGGGCACCGTGCTTGTCGTCGGGATCGCACTCCCGCGATTTTCGAAACGCCGCGATCGCCTTGTCACGCTCGCCAAGCTGGGCGCGGATTTCGCCGAGCGTGAACCAGGCCGAGGTAAAATTCGGCGCGAGCTCGATGGCCTGCTCGATCAGGTCGGCAGCGGCGGGCAGATCGCCCTTGAGCTGGAGATCGCGCGCGAACTCGAAACGACGGTCGGCCATGAGATCGCCGGAGGAGTGGAACAAGCGCAGGGGCATTGGGAACCAGACGAGAAACGGGCGGATGACTCGAAGACGCGGGGTCGCAACCTATATAGCAGGCATGCGTCCGCAAGACATCCTGATGCCAGTGGCAAGCGGCCTGTGCTGCAAGCCCGGCGGCTTCCATATCGACCCTGTCCGCCCGGTGGAGCGGGCCGTGATCACCCACGGCCATTCCGACCATGCCCGCGCCGGCCACGGCGCGGTGCTGGCGACGCAGGAAACGCTGGACATGATGCGGCTGCGCTATGGCGAGAACTTTGCCGGCGCGACGCAGGCGATCGGTTACGGCGAGGAGATCCGGCTCGGCGATACCAGGGTGAAGTTTCACCCGGCCGGCCACGTGCTGGGCTCGGCGCAGGTCGCTGTGACAGCCAAGGACATTTGCATCGTCGCCTCCGGCGACTACAAGGACGCGCCCGACCCGACCTGCACGCCGTTCGAGCTGGTGCCCTGCGACGTCTTCATCACCGAGGCCACGTTTGGACTGCCGGTGTTCCGGCACGGCGATGCCGCGGGCGAGGTCGAGAAGCTGCTCGCCTCCGTCGCGCTGTTTCCCGAGCGCGCGCATCTCGTTGGCGCCTATTCGCTCGGCAAGGCGCAGCGGGTGATCGCGCTGCTGCGGCAGGCCGGCTACGACGCGCCGATCTACCTGCATGGCGCGATGGAGAAGATCACGCACTACTATCAGAGCCGGGGGATTCCGCTCGGCGAGCTCAGGCCGGTGATGGGCGTGAAGAAGGCGGCGCTTGCCGGCACCATCACGCTGGCGCCGCCTTCGGCGACGTCGGACGTCTGGACGCGGCGCTTTCCCGATCCCGTCACGGCCTTCGCATCCGGCTGGATGCGCGTGCGCGCTCGCGCCCGGCAGCGCGGCATTGAGCTGCCGCTGGTGATCTCCGACCATGCCGACTGGGACGGCCTCACCGCTACCATCGCCGCGACCGGCGCCGGCGAGATCTGGGTCACCCACGGCCAGGAAGACGCGCTGGTGCATTGGTGCAAGTCGCAAGGCCTGCGGGCGCAGCCGCTCGACCTGGTCGGTTATGGCGACGAGGAGGAAAGCGGGACGCCGCTTGCCGACGAGGCCGACGCATGAACCGCTTCGCCGAACTTCTGGACCGCCTCGCCTACGAGCCCGGCCGCAACAACAAGCTGCGGCTGATCACCGGCTATTTTCGCGAGGTCGGCGATCCCGACCGCGGCTACGCGCTGGCGGCGCTCACAGGCGCGCTCAGCTTCAAGCACGCCAAGCCTGCGCTGATTCGCGACCTGATCGCATCGCGCACCGATCCGGTGCTGTTCGGATTGAGTTATGACTATGTCGGCGATCTCTCGGAGACGGTGGCGCTGATGTGGCCGAAGAGGAACGTCAAGAATGACGAATCTTTTCCGAGCCACCCTCTCCCTCGCCCTCCCCCGCAAGGGGGAGGGAGCGCAGCGGAGCGCGGCGCTGCCAGCAAGAAAAACGACAGGCGGCGATTCCGAAAGTGATGGACGCACGAACCCCGCCGTTCCCTCCCCCTTGCGGGGGAGGGTCAGGGAGGGGGGTACCGCGGGCGGGAGGCCAGTGAGTCCCCTCACCCCAGCAACCATAACAACCCACCGCCCCCCACCCTCACCGAGGTCGTCACCACGCTGCGCACCCTCGGCAAGACCGAGCTGCCAAAGCAGATCGAACGCTGGCTCGACGAACTCGACGAAACCGGTCGCTGGGCATTGCTGAAACTCGTCACCGGGGCATTGCGCATCGGCATTTCCGCTCGGCTGGCGAAGACCGCGGCCGCAGCACTCGGCGACAAGGATCCCCACGAGGTCGAGCTGATCTGGCCAGGTCTCAGCGCCCCCTATCTCGACCTGTTCGCCTGGCTGGAGGGCCGCGCCGAAAAGCCGATCAACCGCGATCCTGCGCCGTTCCGGCCGGTGATGCTGGCGCATGCGATCGAGGACAGTGATTTCGCGGGTCTCGATCCCGCCGACTACGTCGCCGAATGGAAATGGGATGGCATCCGCGTGCAGGCGGTGGCCGGCCGCGACGAGCGCGGGCAAATCACCGCGCGGCTCTATTCGCGCACCGGCGAGGACATCACGGGAAGCTTTCCGGACCTCGTACCGTCGCTGCGGCTGCCAGGCGCGATCGACGGCGAACTGCTGATCCTGCGCGAAGGCCGCGTGCAGAGCTTCAACGTCCTGCAGCAGCGGCTCAACCGCAAGCTCGTCTCGCCGAAGCTGATCAAGGAGTTTCCGATTCACCTGCGCGCCTACGATCTGCTTGGTGACGACGAGACCGATCTGCGCGAGCTCTCTTTCGCGGGGCGGCGCGAACGGCTGGAGACGTTCGTGGCGAAGCTTGGGGATCCCCGCATTGATCTGTCGCCAACCGTCCCCTTCGCAAGCTGGGACGCATTGACTGCCGCGCGTGCCGATCCTGCGAGTGCAGGCGCGGGCGAGGATGCCGACGCCGTCGAGGGCGTGATGCTGAAACGGCGCGATGCGCCGTACCTGCCCGGGCGGCCGAAGGGGCAATGGTGGAAGTGGAAGCGCGATCCGCACATCATCGATGCCGTCCTGATGTATGCGCAGCGCGGCCACGGCAAGCGCTCGTCCTACTACTCCGACTACACGTTTGGCGTCTGGACCGGCGGCGATGACGTCCAGGAACTGGTGCCGGTCGGAAAAGCCTATTTCGGCTTCACCGACGAGGAACTGCTCCAGATCGACCGCTTCGTCCGCCGCAACACCACGGAGAAGTTCGGCCCCGTGCGCCATGTCGTGCACGAGCCCGACAAGGGGCTGGTGCTGGAGGTCGCCTTCGAGGGCCTGCAGCGCTCGCCACGGCACAAATCCGGCGTCGCCATGCGCTTTCCCCGCATCAGCCGCTTGCGCTGGGACAAGCCGCCGCGCGAGGCGGACCGGCTGGAAACGCTGGAAAAGATGCTGAAGACGGAGGTGGAGGTTGATGCGTGAAAACGTTCGATCTCGCCACGACGGCAGTGCGCCCCCTCGCCCGCACGCGGGGGAGGGTTGGGGAGAGGGTATCGCCGCATTGGGATTCCCCCGGAGGATAGAACCCTCACCCGGCGCTACGCGCCGACCTCTCCCGCACGCGGGTGAGGCTGCAGCCGGCCTGCCGCATGTTCTTGCCTGAATTAAAACGCGGTAAGCCGATTGACGCCCCGTTGCGGGTTCCCCATGTGCCTCGCCGTGCCCTATAATGGGTCGAATCCGCCAAGGAGTTTGAGATGGTCCAAGACGTCAGAGATTTGCCGGCCGGCCGCAGCGATGGGCTGAACCGCTTTCTCGGCGGCTCGCCGCTGGCGGTCGCGTTTCGCCTGGTCCTGCTCTCGATCCTGGTCGGCGTCGTGCTCGCCGCGATCGGATTCGATCCCTGGAACATCCTCACCAGCATCCGCCTGCTGTTCCAGCGCCTGTGGGATCTCGGCTTCGACACGGTGAACTGGCTGTGGCGCTACTTCCTGCTCGGCGCCGTCATCGTGATCCCGGTCTGGCTGCTGATGCGCGTGTTCGGCGCACCGCGCGGCCGGTAAGCCCGACCAGGGGCGATGGGCCGGTAGACACAACTGATGCACGCGCCCGTTCATCCCAGGGTCGGCTCACGCCAGGTCTTCGCCATCGCCGGTCCCGCGATGGTCGCGAACTTGACCACGCCGCTGATCGGCGTGGTCTCGACCACCGCGATCGGAAGGCTGGACGATGCCGCGCTGCTCGGCGGCGTCGCGATGGCGTCGGTGATCTTCGACTGCCTGTTCTGGCTGTTCGGCTTCCTGCGCATGAGCACGCTCGCCTTCACCGCGCAGGCGCTGGGTGCCGGCGAGACCTTTGAGCTGACCGCGATCCTGATGCGCGGCTTCATCGTCGCCGGCCTGATCGGCGCTACGTTGATCGCATTGCAATTGCCGCTGGCCACGGCGCTGTTCGACCTGATGGGCGGCAGCGAAGGCGTCACGCACGCCGCCAAGTCCTATTTCATGATCCGGATCTGGTCGGCGCCACTCGCACTCGCCAACTACGTCATACTCGGCTGGCTGATCGGCCAGGCCCGTGCCAATCCGGCGCTGTTGCTCCAGGTCGCCATCAACCTCGTCAACATGGTGGCGACGATTCTGCTGGTGCTGGTCTACGACACCGGCATCGCAGGCGCGGCGGTCGCCGCGCTGCTGTCGGAGACGATCGGTTTCGTGCTCGGTGTGATCGTGTGCCGGCACTTTGCGGATGGCGGGCTTGCCAGTCCTCGCGCGACGCTGTTCGACCGGGACAAGCTGATGCGGCTGCTGTCGGTGAACTCCGACATCTTGATCCGCACTGCGGCGCTGATCGCCGTCTTCCTGTTCTTCACCGCCAAGGGGGCCCGCGCCGGCGACGTCACGCTGGCCGCAAACTCCGTGCTCAACAATTTCCTGCTGGTCAGCGCCTTCTTCCTCGACGGCCTTGCCAACGCAGCCCAGCAGCTTTGCGGCCGAACTTTTGGCGCGCGCGATGCCAGGGGCTTTGCGGATTCGACCCGGCTGGTGCTGCTGTGGGGACTCGGCTTCGCGCTGGTGGTCGCGGCGCTGTTCGCCCTGTTCGGGCCGGCCCTGATCGATTTCATGACGGCAAGCGAAGCCGTCCGGCGAGCTGCGCGCGAGTTCCTGCCGTTCGTCGTATTCGCGCCCCTGCCCGGCGTTTTCGCCTTCGGCTTCGATGGCATCTATATCGGCGCGACCTGGGCGCGCGAGATGCGCAATCTGATGCTGGCCGCGCTTGCAATCTTCCTGGCCACCTGGTGGGCGCTGCAATCATTCGGCAATGCCGGGCTGTGGTGGGCGTTGATCGCGTCCTACGTCGCGCGCGGCGGCTTGCAGGCGGCCCGCTATCCGGCGCAGTTCAGGGCGACGTTTCCGAAATCGTAGCTCCCGTGTCCCGGACTCGCCGCGACATGAGCGCCGGCTCTGCAGCGCACCGCTGACGGAGCGCTGCGCTGCGTCCGGGGCACGAGAGTCACATCCCCGGCCAGTCTTCCGCCGTCAGCGTCGCCGCATCCGCGCCGACGATCTCCGACAGCGAATCCCGCCCTGTCCGCAGCAGCGTCGAGGTCAGGTCGCGCTTGATCTCGTCGACGAGACCGAGGCCCTTGTAGACCAGCGACGAATAGAGCTGGATCAGGCTCGCGCCCGCACGAATCTTCGTCAACGCAGCGCCGCCGGAATCCACGCCGCCGACGCCGATCAGGGGAATGCGCCTTCGACGCGCACATAGGTTTCGGCAACCATGCGCGTCGACAGGCGGAACAGCGGCCGGCCGGACAGGCCGCCTTGCTCCCTGGCGCGCGTGTCCTCGCGCAGCGTGCTCGGCCGCGCGATGGTCGTGTTGGAGACGATCATGCCGTCGACCCGGCGCGAGCGCGCCACCTGCACGACGTCGTCGAGCTGGGCGAGGCTCAGATCCGGCGCGATCTTGAGCAGCACCGGCGTGTCGCCGGCCTTCTGGCGCACCCGCTCGCGTGCTTCGATCACGCGCCCGAGGAGATCGTCGAGCAGCGCGCCTTCCTGCAGATTGCGCAGGCCCGGCGTGTTCGGCGAGGAGACGTTGACGGTGAAGTAGCTCGCCACCGGCGCAAAGGTCTCGATCAGCTTGACGTAGTCGGCGACACGATCGGCTGAATCCTTGTTGGCGCCGACATTGACGCCGACGATGCCGCCGTGCTGCGCGCGCGCGGCAAGCCGGCGCAGCACCACTTCGGCACCGTCATTGTTGAAGCCCATGCGGTTGATGACGGCCTCGTCGCGCTCGAGGCGAAACAGCCGAGGCCGCGGATTGCCGGCCTGCGGCTTCGGCGTCACCGAGCCGATCTCGACGAAGCCGAAGCCGAGCCGCAGCAGCGCGTCCGGCACCTCCGCGCTCTTGTCGAAACCCGCGGCCATGCCGATTGGATTGGGGAAGTTGAGCCCGAAGGCGCGCACCGCGAGCTTGGGATCGTCGGCGCGCGGCTTGCCCGGCGGCAGGAAGCGCAGGCCCTGGATCGCCAGGCGATGCGCATCCTCCGGATCAAGCCAGCGCAGCACTGGCAGCGAAAAAGCGTCGAAGGCGCGGATCACGGCAGAAGCTCCGGAACGTCGTGGCCGCCATCGGAGCGCATGTTGAGGTTGATCACCGAGAGCACCGCGCCGAGATCGAGCTCGCCATAGAGATGTGGAAACAGCTCCTCGTTGCGCGAGCGCTCCCAACGCAATTCGCCGCCAAGCGCATCGCCGTCGACCTCGACCAGGAACAGCGCCCGCTGGCCGAAATAATGCTTGCGCAAGGTCTCGGGAACCTGAGCGGCGGTCGAGAAGTGGATGAAACCGTCGCGCGAATCGTCCTCGCTGCCGAGGTAAACACCCTGCCGTTCCGCCTCGCGCCAGGCCGAGGCCGGACAGATTTTGTAGATCTTGACCACCGCTTGCGGAGCCCTTTGAATTTCCCGGGTTTTTTCGTCTCTTGCGGGTCTTGAAACCCGGGCGCGACCGTAAAGGCGGCTCCCCCTGAACTCAAGAGTTAGAGCCGCCCCTTGCACGGGAAACGGAAAACCGGTTGATTTGAGGATAGTTTTCCTGAGTTGCGACGGGCTGGACCTTCCATGGTCAGGCAGGCCAAAGCGCAGAGGATACTCTCTCACGACCAGATCTGGGTCGCGCTGGATCGGCTGGCGGAGCGTGCCGGCCTGTCGCCGTCCGGTCTTGCCAAGCGCGCCGGGCTCGATCCCACCACCTTCAACAGGTCCAAGCGCGTCACCGCCGACGGCCGCGAGCGCTGGCCATCCACCGAATCGATCGCCAAGGCGCTGGCGGCGACCGGCGACTCGCTCGACACCTTTGCCAGACTGGTCGGCGACAATTCAGGCGACGGCCGTTCGCTTCCGTTGCTCGACTTCGCGCTGGCCGGCGCGAGCGGCGCCTTTAACGAGCAAGGCCGTCCCTCCGGCAAGGGCTGGACAGAGACTGCGCTTCCCACCAACGAGGACAGCCACATCTTTGCGCTGGAGATCTCCGGCGACGCGCTCGCGCCGGTGTATCGGAGCGGCGACATCATCCTGGTCTCGCCCCGCGCGCCGATCCGCAAAGGCGACCGCGTGGTGGTGAAGACCAAAGCGGGCGAAGTCACGATCGCGACGTTGAAGCGACGCACCGCCAAGGCGCTGGACTTGCAGCCGCTCGAAGCGGCGCAGTCCGAGCGCACAATCGCGGCGAACGACGTCGACTGGATCGCGCGCATCGTGTGGGCAAGCCAGTGATTGCGTTGCGACCGGATCATGACACCGGCGCGCCGCATCTCGCCCCGGCGACCTTGCGACTCAGCGCAGCTCTCGCCTAGGTTCCCCACGCATTGCCGATCCAATTTTTCGCAGGGGGAATATGATGAATCGCCGTCACGCATTGAAGGCTTTGGCTGGTCTCGCGCTCTGTCCGGTATGCAAGCCGGGCTTTGCCGCCGAAGGCGCGCATTGGAGCTACGAGGGCGCTGGCGCCCCGGCCAAATGGGGCGATCTCGACGCCGCCAACAAGGTCTGCGCGGTCGGCTCTCAGCAATCGCCGATCGACATCGAAGCGACGGTCAAATCGCAGTTGCCTGCGCTGAAGGTAAACTGGGGCAAGAGCGCCGACACCATCGTCAACAACGGACATACCATCCAGCTCAACTTCGCCGAAGGCAGCACGCTCACGCTCGGCGACGTCAAGTACAAGCTGCTGCAGGTGCACTTCCACCGGCCGAGCGAGCACATGATCGGCGGCAAGAATTTTCCGATGGAGGCGCATTTCGTCCATCGCAACGATGCCGGCGGTCTCGCCGTGGTCGGCGTACTGATGGCCGAGGGCCGGCCGAATGCTGCCTTCGGCAAGATCGTCAAGACCATGCCGGCGGCCGAAGGGCCCGCGGTGAAAGCCGACACGAGCATCGATCTCCACGGCATGCTGCCCACGAGGCTCAGCTACTTCCGCTATCCCGGCTCGCTGACCACGCCGCCCTGCTCCGAAGTGGTCGAATGGCTGCTGCTGACCACCCCGGTCCAGGTGTCGGCGGCCGACGTTGCGGCGTTCGCAAAACTCTATCCGATGAACGCACGCCCGGTGCAGAAGGACAACCGGCGCTACGTGCTGCGCTCGATCTGAGCGGGGGCGCACACTCCGCGACTTCGCCGTATTACTCGATGTCATTCCCCGCGAAGGCGGGGAATCCAGTACTCCGCAACGTCTCGGCCTAATCAGCTATCTCGGCGTACTGGATCGCCCGGTCAAGCCGGGCGATGACGCCGAGGTTATCCCTCACGCGCTCCGCGCCAGCGCGCCGTCGATCATGTTCACCGCGTTCTGGACGCCGTACACCGCGACGAAGGAGCCAAAGCGCGGCCCCTTCTCCTGGCCGAGCAGCACCTGGTAGAGCATGTTGAACCAATCGAGCGTGACGCCGGGGCGGCCGTCCTTGCCCTTCTTGACCTGGTCGAGGAACGGCTCGCGGCGGCCGATCTCGTAGACCACGTTCTGGATGTCCTCCGGCGTTGCGTCCTGCGGCAACTGCGACAGCGCATCGCGCAGATCCTGCAACGCAGCGCGCTCGACCTCGGTCGGTTCGCGGAACTGCTTCGTCGGCGCGACGAAGTCGCGGTAATAGTTGATGGCGTAGCCGACCATCGCATCGAGCTTGGGATGCGTCTGCGGGCTCACGCCCGGGCGGTAGCGACCGATGAAGCCCCACAGCGTCTCGGCATTCTCCGCGTTCGACGACGACACCAGCGTCAGCAGGAGCTGGAAGGTAACGGGCATATCGCCCTTCGGCGGATGGCCGCTGTGGACGTGCCAGACCGGATTGCCGAGCTGCTGCTTGCCGTCCTGCTTGGCGAAGCCGTCGATGAACTGCTGGTAGTCGTCGACGTTGCGCGGGATGACATCGAAATACAGCCGCTTGGCCGCCTTCGGCTCGCGATACATGAACAGCGACAGCGATTCCGGCGAGGCGTAGCGAAGCCATTCGTCGATGGTGAGGCCATTGCCCTTCGACTTCGAGATCTTCTGGCCCTTCTCGTCGAGGAAGAGCTCGTAGTTGAAGCCCTCGGGCGGCGTGCCACCGAGCGCCCTGGCGATCGCACCGGACAGCTTCACCGAGTCGATCAGATCCTTGCCGGCCATCTCGTAGTCGACGCCGAGCGCGACCCAGCGCATCGCCCAGTCCGCCTTCCACTGGCATTTTACGTTTCCGCCGGTGACGGGAGTTTCGATTTCCTGGTTGGTGTCAGGATCGACATAGGTCACCGTGCCGGCTGCGACGTCGCGGCGGATCATCGGCACCTGGAGCACGACACCCGTCGTCTTGCTGATCGGCAAGAACGGCGAATAGGTCGCGCGGCGATCGGGACCGAGCGTCGGCAGGATGATCGCCATCACCTTGTCGTAGGCAGCCAGCATCTTCAGCAGTGTCGCGTCGAAGCGGCCTGAAGTGTAGTAGTCGGTCGAGCTGGCGAACTCGTAGTCGAAGCCGAAATGATCGAGGAAGGCGCGCAGGCGCGCATTGTTATGCGCGCCGAACGACGGGTACTCGTTGGAGAACGGATCCGGCACGCGCGTCAGCGGTTTGCCGAGATGCGCGGTCAGCATCTCCTTGTTAGGGACGTTGTCGGGCACTTTCCGGAACCCGTCCATGTCGTCGGAAAAGGCGAGCAGGCGCGTCCTGATCTTGTCCTCGGTCAGTACGCGGAAGGCGTGGCGCACCATCGAGGTGCGCGCAACCTCGCCGAACGTGCCGATATGCGGCAGGCCGGACGGACCGTAGCCGGTCTCGAACAGCACCTCGTCCTTCGGGCTTTTCTTAAGCCGCGCGACAATGGCCTTCGCCTGCTCGAACGGCCAGGCGTTGGATTGTTCGGCGAGCGCACGCAGGTCGCTCGGGTTCGCGGCGAGATCGATAACGGACATTGAAGAGCCTCCGGGCTGCGGAAAATAGCGATTTCCGGGCCAAATGCAAAAGTTGGTGGGGCGAAGCAGCCGCCTCAGCCGTCATTGCGAGCGAAGCGAAGCAATCCAAAATCTTTCCGCGGAAACAGTCTGGATTGCTTCGTCGCTGCGCTCCTCGCAATGACGGTGAGGAAGCAGCGAAACTAAAACGGGCTCACCGAGAAATAGCGCAGCCACAGATCGGTGTAGCGGCCTTTTTCCCAGACGCGGAACAGGGCCCAGTTCAGGGCCTGGCGCAGCACGTCGTTGCCCTTGCGGACGGCGATGCCGATGCCTTCGCCGAAGAAGCGGCTCTCGACGAACGGGCCGCCGGAGAAGGCGCAGCAATCGCCGGAATCGGTGCCGTTGATCCAGAACGCCAGCGAGATGGCGTCGCCGAAAATGAAATCGACCTCGCTCTTGCGCAAGGCGCTGCGGAGCGCGTCGTCGTTGGGATAGCCGTGCAGCTCGGCGTCGGTGAACATCGCCTTCAGATAGGCCTCATGCGCGGAGCCGGCGATCACCCCGACTTTCTTGCCTTCCAGATATTCGGGCCGGATCTCGGGCATCACGGCGTCCTTGCGCGAGGCGAAGCGCGCCGGCACGCGGTAATAGGGATCGGTGAAATCGACGCGGGCGCGGAGCTGCGGGCTCACCGCCATCGAGGCGATGATGGCATCGCCCCGGTTGGAGCTGAGCGCATCGACCAGCGTCTCGAAGCGGCGCATCTGCACCGTGCAGGTGACCTTGACCTCCTCACACAGCGCGCGGGCCAGATCGACGTTGAATCCGGCCGGATTGCCGTCGGCGCCGGTGTAGTTGAACGGCGGATAGTCGGTCTCGGTCAGGAAGCGGATCACGGTCAGGCGCGACAGGTCCGGCCGCTCCGGCCGCCGACGTGGATCCCAGAAGCCGGGAACGGCCTGGGGGGCGACCTGAGGCGCTGCCTGAGAGGTCCCTTGGGGTGCTGCCGGAGGCTGCTTGGCCGGAGCCTGGGCCTGGACGGCCGGCAGGCTCGGAAGCAGGCAAATGCCAGCCGCCAGGCCGAGCAGGACGAGGCGCATGGTTCTGGACGATCTTGCCTGTCGCGACGGGGCCATCGGCGGGAAATGAACTGATATCGTTGGGATCGGAGGGCGTTATAGACCATCCGCCCGGGAACGCGAGCGCCGATTGCGGCTAAGGGCGGGGGCCTAGAGATACCGCTTCAGGTCTGCCGCCGCCTCTTCCGGCGTCCGCTTCAGGTTGAACGGCGAGACGAAGCGGCCGTCGCGGTCCATCAGATAGATCAGCGCGGTGTGGTCCATGGTGTAGTCGCCATCCTTGGTCGGGACCTTCTTGGCGTAGACCCGGTAGGACTTGATGACGCCCGCGATCGCATCGGGATCGCCGCTGAGGCCTTCGAGATGCGGGTCGAAGCTGGCGAGATAGTCTTTCATGATCGCCGGTGTATCGCGCTCGGGGTCGACCGAGATGAAGACGGCATTGACCTTGTCCGCGTCCTTGCCCATCGCGCGCAGCACCTCCGAGATCTCGAACAGCGAGGTCGGGCAGACGTCGGGGCAATGGGTGTAGCCGAAGAAGATCAGGGTCGGCTTGCCCTTCAGGTTCTTGTCGGTGACGGCCTTGCCGTGCTGGTCGGTGAGCTGGAACGGCCCCCCGATCGCGGCCGGCTGCGCCACTTTGCTGACCCCGCCCATGGCCCAGAACACGAGCAGCAGCCCGACGATGAGGCTTGCGGCGAAGGCGGTCGCGATCACCAGCGGACGGGCGGCTGAACTCATGAGCGGAAAACTTCCTGTCGCGGGTCAGAAGCAGGCGGCAAAGCCGGTCCTGATCATTTCGAAGAACATCTGGCTGCCATAGTGGAACCACAGCGCCAGTGCGCCGAGCACGACCAGCCCACCGACTCCAGCGCCAGCCGACAGCAGCACGAGCGGCAGCCGGCCGGCAGTGGGCGAATTGTCCTGTACTGGATGGGCGGGGTGCAGTGGTTGAGCCATGACAATCATCGGGGCGAAGGCCGCGGTTCCTGCCCTTCAAATAGGCTTCAGCCCGCCCGCGGGCAAGCGCCACGGACGGACTAGGGATCACGTCGTGCTGACTGTCTCAGCGAAGCAGCTGGCCCCGAGCGGACTCCAGCTCCTCCACTTTCGGAGATGGCCGGGGCGAGGCGGGCTTGCTGGTCGAGGCCTGCGCGTCCAGGTAGCAGGGCTTGTACATGGCCTGGAGCTGCTTGCCCTTCAGGAACAGCATGTGCGGGGTGAGGCCGCCGCGCTGGTTGATCCACCGTTTCACCTGCGATGGATACATCGCATAGAGCATCTGCGTCGCCTCGGTGTTGGTGACGGCGCGGCCGTTGGTGCCGAAGTCCCAGGCGGCGTGGAAGCCCAGCGTCGCGTGCGAGGTCACACAGATGCGGTCGTGCGGGATGGCGCCGAGGACGATGGTACAGGCCGAGGCGCAGAGTCCGTCGATGATGACGGTGTCACCGGACTGGCGCAGGTCCTGGTATTTGTCGACGTAGGTTCCGATCCGGCCGCCGCGGTCATCCGCGATCCGAACCACCGCGTGAGAAGTCCCCATGCCCACGATCAGGAGAACCGCCGCGAGCAACCCCGTCAGAACCTTCATTGTCCCCCGCCCCAGTCGAATTCGAATCTGCGTGTCAGGTGGTGATGCCCAGCTAGGGTCGGTCGTAACCGCGGTTTTGTCTAGGCACGCCGGCTCGCTCAAAACAAATTCAAATCCAGTGTTGCGCCCGCGCTGCACTTCAGGCCCGTCTCGGTCTCAAAGTGGAACAAGTTAACGATGTCTTACCGGACAAGCCCTTGATCTCGGTTGCAACCACTGGCTTCAATCCGGGCAACGACGGGGGAACCTATGGCGGGGAAACAGGTGGCTGAAGAGACAGACGTCATCGTCGTCGGTGCAGGCCTATCGGGACTGGTGGCCGCAACCGAGATTGCGGATGCGGGCAAGCGCGTGATCGTGGTGGACCAGGAAGGTGAGCAGTCGCTGGGCGGCCAGGCCTTCTGGTCGTTCGGCGGATTGTTCCTGGTCAATTCGCCGGAGCAGCGCCGGCTCGGCATCAAGGACTCCTTCGAGCTTGCGATGCAGGACTGGCTCGGCACCGCCGGCTTCGACCGCGACGACGACTTCTGGCCGCGCCAATGGGCCGAGGCCTATGTGGCATTCGCGGCCGGCGAGAAGCGCGACTGGCTGCGCGCAATGGGCCATCGCATCTTCCCCGTGGTCGGCTGGGCCGAGCGCGGCGGCTATGACGCGATGGGCCACGGCAATTCGGTGCCGCGTTTCCACGTCACCTGGGGAACCGGGCCCGGCATCGTCGAGCCGTTCGAGCGCCGTGCGCGCGAGGCTGTGAAGAGCGGTCGGCTGACCTTCAAGTTCCGCCATCGCGTCGATGCCCTCTCCATCACCAATGGCACGGTGGATGGCGTCAGCGGCGCCGTCCTCGCGCCCGACACGATCGAGCGCGGCAAGAGTTCGTCGCGCAACGTCGTCGGCGAATTTGCGCTGAAGGCGCAGGCGGTGATCGTGGCGTCCGGCGGCATCGGCGGCAATCACGAGCTGGTGCGGCAAAACTGGCCGAAGCGGCTCGGTGATCCCCCGAAGTTCATGATCTCCGGTGTGCCCGAGCATGTCGACGGCCGCATGATCGGCATCACCGAAAAATCAGGCGCCCGGCTGATCAACCGCGACCGCATGTGGCATTATGTTGAGGGCATCCAGAACTGGAATCCGATCTGGCCGCGCCACGGCATCCGCATCCTGCCAGGTCCATCCTCGATGTGGTTCGACGCCACGGGCACGCGATTGCCGGCGCCGCTGTTCCCGGGGTCCGACACGCTCGGCCAGCTCCAATACATCATGTCGACCGGCTACGAATACTCCTGGTTCATCCTGACCCAGAGCATCATCAAGAAGGAATTTGCACTGTCGGGATCGGAGCAGAACCCTGATCTGACCGGGAAGAGCTGGCGCATGACATTGCGCCGCGCCACCAACAAGGGCGCGCCGGCGCCGGTGGAGGCGTTCAAGAGCCATGGTGTCGACTTCATCGTGCGCGACAGGCTGGAGGATCTCGTCGCGGAGATGAACAAGCTCGCCGGCAGCGACCTCCTCAAGCTCGAGCACATCAGGATCCAGATCGAGGCGCGCGACCGCGAGATCGCAAACCCCTACGTCAAGGATGCGCAGGTGATGAACATCCACAATGCGCGGCGCTATATCGGCGACAGGCTGATCCGCACCGCCGCGCCGCACCGCATCCTCGATCCCGCGCAGGGACCGTTGATCGCGGTCAAGCTCAACATCCTCACCCGCAAGACGCTGGGCGGCTTCGAGACCGATCTCGACTCGCGCGTGTTCGGCGCCGAGGGCAGCGTCATTCCCGGCCTCTATGCGGTCGGCGAAGCCGCGGGCTTCGGCGGCGGCGGCGTGCACGGCTATCGCTCGCTGGAAGGCACCTTCCTCGGCGGCTGCCTGTTCTCGGGCCGCAATGCGGGCCGCGCGGCGGCGAAAGCTGTGGGGTGAGGCGTGCGGCAATGTGGCCCCTCCAGCCGGTTTCATTAGGCGACGCATGCTTGCCCGGGCACGCATGCGTACCCGGCAACGCATGCGTGCCCGGGGTGGCAGAGCGCGGGGCACTGGGCTAGACAGGGCCGCCATTCCACCAGGAGATCCCAAATGAGCATTCAGCGTTTCGAAACCGGCCCGCGCATGAGCCAGGCCGTCGTGCACGGCAACACCGTCTATCTCGCCGGCGTCGTCGCCAACAAGGCGGCCGGCGAAAGCGTGACGAAGCAGACCCAGGACATCCTGGCGACCATCGACAGCCACCTCGCCAAGGCCGGCACCGACAAGTCGAAGCTGCTCTCGGCCACGATCTACATCACCGACATGAAGACCTTCGGCGAGATGAACGCGGTGTGGGACGCCTGGGTCTCGCCCGGCAACACCCCGGCCCGTGCCACCGTCGAAGCCAAGCTGGCTGCGGCGCAGTACACCGTCGAGATCATGGTCACCGCGGCGAAGTAATTTCTCGCGAAGATAAATTCACGCGCATCTGAAGCGCAATGAAATATCATTGCGCTTCAGATTTCTTGTTGGCGCATGATCTTGTCGGGAAACCGCTGCACACTTTCCCGGATCATGCGCATAACCTCCGAGGTAATCGATCAGCACGCGTGAACCTTCGATAGTGACGGTCAGCCGAACATCACGGCGCCATCGAAGGAGCATCTCATGACCGACCCCATCACCATCGCCCACCGCTACATCGACCTCTGGAACGAGCGTGCAGCCGGCCGCCGACGCCAACTGCTGAGTGAAACCTGGACCGCTGATGCGAGCTACGTCGATCCCCTGATGAAGGGCGACGGCCCTGATGGCATCGACGCGCTGATCGCCGGCGTCCAGCAGCGTTTTCCCGACTTCAGGTTCAAGCTGATCGGCGAGCCCAATGGCTACGGCGACCATGTGCGCTTCAGCTGGGGGCTCGGTCCCGATGGTGTCGACAGCCCGATCAAGGGGACGGATTTCGCCGTGCTGAAGGACGGACGGATCAGGAGCGTCACGGGATTTCTGGATCAGGTACCCGCGGGCGCGTGACGTACTCTCAAGCTCGTCATGCCCGGGCTTGTCTCCAGGCTTGTCCCGGCCATGACGATGCGGAAACGCATGTCGCCTTAATCGGCCGCCAACCGATACGCAGCCTGCGCATTCGTGCCAAACGCCTTCTCGCGCACCCGCGCACCCAGTTTGACCAGACACGCCTCCAGCGCGTCCTTGATCTTGCCGTAGCTTCCCGCCAGCAGGCAAACCGGCCAGTCCGAGCCGAAGATCAGGCGGTCCTCACCGAAACATTCTGCGGCATGCGCGACGAACGGAAACAGCCGCTCGGCATCCCAGTCATTCCATCTCGCTTCCGTCGCGAGCCCCGAGATCTTACACCAGACGTTGCCGCAAGCAGCTAACGCCGTGATGCGATCGGACCATTCGGCGCTGCCGCCATCGGCGATCGGTGGCTTGGCGGCGTGGTCGAGGACGAAACGCGCTTGCGGAAAGGCTTGTGCCGTTGCGATCGCGGCGGGCAGCTCCCGAGAGCGCACGAGGAAATCGCAGGTGAGATCGCGGTCGAACACCGTCGTGAGGCCGCGCTGCACATCCGGACGCAACAGCCAATCGGGATCGGCTTCGTCGTGGACCTGATGACGGATACCGACGAGCTTGTCGCCGCCGGGCGAGGCCCTCAACTGGTCAAGCGTGTCGCCGAGCGCGCCATCGGTCAGGTCGACCCAGCCGACCACGCCGATGACGGTGGGCGTCGCATGCGCGATGCGCAAGAATTGCTCGGTCTCCTCCAGCGCGGAGCGGCACTGCACCACGATGCTGGCGTCGATGCCGTTCGCTTTCAGCAGCGGGGCAAGATCGGCGGGACCGAAGGCACGTCGGATCGGCGCCAGTTCCGGCGCATCCATCCAGGGATAGTCGGCCCGCGTCGGATCCCAGAAATGCTGGTGGCCGTCGATGATCATGGCTTATGCGCCGCCCGGCAGCGGCGCGCGTGCGTCGACGAGGTTTCGCGCGCGCAGTTCCTGCCAGAATGCTTGCGGCACCGTCGTCTGCGACATCGCGATATTGTCGGCGATTTCGGCGGCGTTGCGCGCGCCCATCACGGCGACCGTGACTGCCGGATGGGCCATGCCAAACTGGAGCGCGGCGGCCTTCAGCTCGGTGCCGTGCTTGCGGCAGAGTTCATCGAGCTCCAGCGCCCTCGTGACGAGCGCCGCATCGGCGTCCTGATAGTTGAACTTCGCGTTCGTGCGCGGATTGGCCAGGATGCCGCTGTTGTAGATGCCGCCGAGCAGGATGCCGATGTGCTTCGCCATGCAGACCGGAAACAGCGCATCCAGCGCACCCTGGTCGAGCAGCGTGTAGCGGCCGGCGAGCAGGAAGCAGTCGACCGGCACCGCCTCGGCAAATTGGACCGGCATCTCCGATTGGTTCATGCCGGCGCCGATCGCCTTGACCGTGCCGTCATCGCGCAGGCGCTGCAGCGCGCGGAAGGCGCCGGCAATTGCGTCGTCATAGTGATCGTCGGGATCGTGCACGAGCAGGACGTCGACGCGGTCGAGCCCGAGCCGGCCCAGGCTTTCGTCCACCGAACGCATCACGCCGTCATAGCTGAAGTCGAATACGGGCCGCTCGCGCTGCCCGCTCTTGTAATAATCGTCCTCGGCCACCGCACCATCGGGCGCGCGCAGCAGGCGGCCGACCTTGGTCGAGATGGCATAGGAATCGCGCGGCTGCTGCCGCAGGAAAGTCCCAAGCCGCCGTTCGGCCAGGCCGAAGCCGTAAAGCGGCGCGGTGTCGTAGAAGCGAATGCCCGCCGTCCACGCCCGTTCGATGGTCGCTTCCGCGTCAGCATCGCTGACAGGGGTGAACAATCCGCCGAGCGGGGCGGAGCCGAGGCCGAGCGCTGTGACGTCGAGCCCATTCGCGAGCCGCGCGCGTTTCATTCCCAGGTTCCTTTTTCACGCCATTTCGAGCGAACATAGCACCGTCTCTACGACGAGCGCGAGTTCAGCTGCTCAGGTCGAGCGTCAGGAACAGGCTGTTGGGATCCTCGACATAGCCCTGGAACGGCCCGCAGAGGACGAAGCCATGGGCCTGGTAGAGCGCATGCGCGGGCTTGAAATAGTCCCACGAGCCGGTCTCCAGGCTGAGCCGCGACATGCCGCGCGCGCGAGCGTCAGCGATGATATGATGGAGCATCTGGCCACCGAATCCGCGCCGCCGCGTGGTCTGCAGCGTGTGCATCGACTTCACCTCGCCATGATCGGCCGAAAGCGTCTTCAACGCGCCGGTGGCGACCAGCGTCTCGCCGTCCCATCCGGTCCAGAACGCGATGTCGGGCGCGCGCAGGCCGGCGAGATCAAGCGCATGGGCACTACCCGGCGCCGTCTGCGCCCGCGCCGCCGTGACGTGATGATCGAGCAGCGCAATGACGCGCGGATCGAAGGTATCGCCGGTGCGGATCTGCATCGTCAGGAGCTCGCCTCTCTCACATTTTTCCGTAGGATGCGCCGCGCCGCGTGATGATGACGTAGCGCGCGTCCTGCCGGGCCTCGTTTTCGAAGGTCACGGCGCGCATGACGTCGAAGTCCAGGCAATCGCCCTCGCGCAGGCGCACCGTCTTGGCGTCGATATGCACGCAGACCGCGCCCTCCAGCATCAGCAACTGCTGGGTGAAGGCATTGCGCCCCCAGGGGCTGTAGGAGACGCGCGCGCCGGCCGGCAGATCGACGACGATGATCTCGATGCCGCTGGCCGCGTCCGGCGGCGACGCATGACGCCGCAGATAACCGCTGTCGGGATCGCGCCATTGCGGCTGGTCGGCGACCCGCACAAGTCGCTCCGGGGTTTCTCCGCGAGCGCGACGACGTCGCTGAGGGTGACATCGAGCGCCGCGCAGAGCTTGTTGAGCAGTGCCGCCGTCGCACTGCTCTGCGCCCGCTCCACCCGCCCGATCATGGCCCGGCTGACGCCGGAGCGCGCCGCAAGTTCATTCAGCGTCATGCCGGCCTGCATCCTCAACGTCTTCAAGCGGCGACCAATCGCGCGGTCGAGTTTTTGCTGGTCCATGGGATTCATCCAAGCTTGCCCGGCGCTCGGACCGCGGCCGCCAAGACGAGATGAGCTTAGCGCGGGCAGCGGCGGATGCCGGGAGCGAGAGGCTAATATATGAGAAATTTGGCGCCGGAGCGGTCGGCGCGCTTGCGCCTGTCAGATCAATCAGGTGGACGTCACAATCGGGGAAGCCTTGGAGCGGGCGAAGGGAATCGAACCCTCGTATGCAGCTTGGGAAGCTGCCGTTCTACCATTGAACTACGCCCGCAGATGCGCGGCTCACGCCCGTCCTGATTAGCCGAGACGGCGCCGCGCGCCAAGCGGTTTGGCGCACCCGGCAGGACGGTTGTTAACGTCTCAGTAAGATTCCAGGTGCGCCGGATTGTGGCGGTGTTATGATGGGGTGTCTGGGGAGAAACGTGCACTGAGTGGGGCGTGTGCATGGTGGGGCGGGCTTACGCAATCTTCGACACGGCTATCGGACGCTGCTGCATCATCTGGAGCAGCGGCGGTGTCGTCGCCGTGCAATTGCCGGAGGCGCGGGAGATCGACACCCGCCGGCGGATCTTCGCGGTTCATCCCGAGGCGCGCGAGCAGCGCCCTTCCGAAAATGCCGAGCTTGCGATCGAGGGCATCGCAGGCTTGCTGCAAGGCGGCGATCCCGATTTTTCCGGGGTCAGCCTGGATGCCGGCGCCGTGCCCGGCTTCCACCGGCGCGTCTACGAGGCGGCCTGCGCCATTCCGCGCGGGGAGACGCGCACCTATCACGAGATCGCCAGGACGCTGGGCGCCTCCGGCGCCGCGCATTCGGTGGCGCAGGCAATCTCGAGGAATCCCTACATGCTGATCGTGCCCTGCCACCGGGTGCTGGAGGCCGGCAATTACACCGACCGGCTTTCGCCCTATGGCGGGGTGATCTCGAAGCGGCGGCTGCTCGCGCTCGAAGGCGCCCATCCGATCGCCAGCAAGACGCTGTTCGAAGTGCTGCTGCCCGTTGCCCCGCCGCGGCCATCCACCTAGATAGGTGGCATGGATGCAACCACGCTGCTGACGACGCGATCGATGACCGTCTCCGAGTTTCGCTGCGACGCGGGCCCGGACGACACGCCGTTCGCGGAGTGCCGCACCGGTCATTCCATTGCCTATGTCCGCTCGGGCAGCTTCGGCTGCCGGTGCCGCGCCGGCTTCTTCGAGCTGGTGGCGGGTTCAATGCTGGTCGGCGCGCCCGGTGAGGAATACACCTGCACGCATGAGCATGTCAGCGGCGACGTCTGCCTGTCGTTCTTCCTCGGCGAGGATCTCGTCGATAGCCTCGGCGGACGCCGCGAGGCCTGGCAGGTCGGCGCGACGCCGCCGCTATCCGAGCTGATGGTGCTGGGCGAGCTCGCGCAGACGGCGGCAGATGGCAACAGCGACCTCGGGCTCGACGAGATCGGTCAGATCCTGGCCGGCCGCTTTGTCGAGATCGTCTCGGACAAAGCGCGCAAGCAGACCACGCCGACCGCGCGCGATCGCCGTCGCGCCGTCGAAGCGGCATTGTGGATCGACGAAAACTCACATGCCGAGGTCGATCTCGAACAGGCCGCACGGCAGGCGGGCCTCAGTCCCTTCCATTTCCTGCGACTGTTCTCCGGCGTGCTCGGGGTCACGCCGCATCAATATCTGGTCCGCTCGCGGCTGCGGCGCGCGGCGCGGCTGCTGACAGAGGATGATATCGCGGTCACCGACATCGCCTATGACGTCGGCTTTGGCGACCTCTCCAACTTCGTCCGCACCTTCCACCGCGCCGCCGGCGTATCGCCGACGAAATTCCGGCAGGCGTCTCGCGGACAGCGCAAGATTCTCCAAGAGCCGTTCGCCCTCAACTGACTAGGCTCGTCTCCGCCGCGCGCCACTCGCGGCACGCTTTGCAATGGAGACGACCATGTACGACCATATCGGATTGCGCGTTGCCGACCTCGACGTCGCCACGCGCTTCTACACCGCGGTGCTGGCGCCGCTCGGCCATGTGCTGTGCTCCAGCGGCGACGGCTATGCCGGCTTCGGCCCGAAGGGCGAGCCGGCGCTGTGGCTGCATCTGAACAAGGGGCGCAAGGCCGACGGCGCGCATATCGCGTTTCGCGCCGCGGATCATGACGCGGTCAAGGCGTTTCACAGCGAAGGCCTCAAGAGCGGCGGCCGCGACAATGGCGGCGCCGGCCCGCGCAAGGATTACAGCCCGACCTACTATGCAGCGTTCCTGATCGATCCTGATGGAAACAATGTCGAGGCGGTTTGCGTGTGAGATTTCGTAGGGTGGGCAAAGCGAAGCGTGCCCACCAACTGCTCGCGACAATGCCGTTGAATGGTGGGCACGGCGCTGCGCGCCTTTGCCCACCCTACCCATACTGCATTTCAGGACACCTTTCATGGCCTCCATCCATAACGATGTTTCCCTCAACGTCCCTGCCGATCAAGTCTGGGACGCCGTCCGCGATTTCGGCGCGCTGCCTCAGCGGCTGGCGCCGGGCTTCGTCACGGAATGCACGCTCGACGGCGGCGCACGCATCGTCACCTTCGCCAACGGTTCGGTCGCGCGCGAGGTGCTGGTGGATTGCGACGATGCGCGGCAGCGGCTGGTCTATGCGATCGACAACGAACGGCTGAAGCATTACAGCGCCTCGGTGCAAGTGATCGCCGAGGGCGACAAGGCGTGCCGCCTGGTCTGGATCATCGATATGCTGCCCAACGAGCTTGCGCCCTATGTTCAGGGGCAAACCCGGGACGCAGTTGCTGCGATCCACCGGGCGTTTCCGCCGGCGTGATCTTTCTCACAGAGCTTCTCGCTGCTCGGCCGTAACCATGGCCGCGTGCGTCCGGTAGGCCCCGCTCTCCCGGCGGAGCCACGCACGCGAGGAGCAGGCCATGAGAGGTGCGGACAAGGTGATCTGCCAGGCAGCCGCGGTGCTGTTGCTGTTTTCGATCTCGAGCGTGCCGGCAAGGGCGCAGTTCCTCGGCGGCGGAGGCGCCGGCGGCGAGGACATGATGACCCAGATGGCGCCGATGCTGGAAATGATGAAGGCGAAGATGGGCAAGCGCCGCTTCGCCATGCTGATGCAGACCATGGGCCCGATGATGAGCCGCATGATGGAGAACGGCGGCGGCGGGATCGGCGGCATGATGGGCGGCGGCTTCGGCGGCGGCATGGGTGCCGGCAATTTCGGCGGCGGCTTCGGTGCGCCGAACTACGGCGGCTACACGCCGATGAGCGGAGGCGGCTACATACCGGCCGGGCTCGGCGGCATCGGTGGCGGCGATATCATGGGCATGATGGGCGGTGCCGGCGGCGGCGACATGATGGCGATGATCCCGCAACTGATGCGGCTCGCCAATGTTGGCGGCGGTGGCCATCGCCGGCATAAGCACCGCTGAGGCACACCCTCGCTGCATGGCAGCTTCGGCAAGCAACCACCCTTCGGAGGGCACGAAGGATGGTTGCGCCGCGACTGGCCTGCGATACGTCGCTGTATCAGATCCGGTCGTTGATCAGGACGCCCGACATCGACGGATCGCTTGCCTTGATCTCGTCGCTCGCTTGCTTGGCGCTGTAGGTTGAATCCGCGAGCGAGTTCTTCAGCGACTGCAGAAATTGTTCAAGCAGGTCCGTCGCCGAACTGCTGCTCGACGAACTGTCTGTGGCCGCGGTCGAGGACGACGCGCTTGCATCCGTCGTGTCGCTTGCCCCTGTCGTGCTGGCCGAGGCCTGCTCCGTTAGCAAGCTCTTCAGCGAGATCCAGGAATTGCTGAAGCAGGTCCACCACCGAATTGCCGCTCGACGAACTGTCCGTGCCGCCTGAGGGGGAGGCCCGCCGGGCGGCGGTCCGCCTGCTCCACCGGGGCCGCCCGGTCCCTGGGCGAACGCCGCCTTGAAAATGCCCTGCAACTCGGTGGCTTGCTCGTCGGTCAGCTTGCCGGCCGAAACTTCCTGCTTGATGAGATCGTCGATCTTCGACGTGAAAGCGTCGGACGACGATCCGCTGCTGCCCGACTGATCGCTCGCACTGCTCGACTGCAAGGCGGTGTCGATGTCGCTGAGCGCGGCTGACAGCGCCGATTGATCGGACGCGTTGATCGTGCCGGAACTGACTTCCGCCTGCAGTTCATCCTGGAGTCGCTTCAACGGCGATGTGTGGTGATTGGTGGAGAGCGCCGAAATCGAGGTCATGATGGCTTTCCGTGCTTCTGGTGAACACGCAGCGAAATTGTCCCCAGGAGCTGGCGCGAAGCCTTCGGCAAGGCACCGGAGCGGTTGCTCGATATTGCCAAGTAACTGTTGGACATACTCAGAAACAAAAATCGGCCGCGCGCGCTAATCCACCGCAGCCGACAGAGCCGGCCTGATCGCGCCCCTGCTCTCGCGCGGCCCCCAGCGGGTCAGCACGACGCTGGAGCAGGAGAGCACGCCGAGCACGACCATCGAGCTCGCCGCCAGCCAGAAGAAGCTCTGTGCGGTGGCGTCGTGGGTCGACAGCCACCAGCCGACGCCTGCGATGTAGATCAGCCGCGCGGTCTGCGCCAGCACCGGCCCGATCACCTTGGCCGCGCCCTGCGAGGAGAAGTACATCGTCGAGGCAAGCCCGATGAACGCGTAGAACGGCGCCACCGTCGACAGATATTGGTGGCTGGCGGCGCGCACGGTCGCGCTGTCGGTGAAGATGTTGACCCAGAGATCGGGGAAGGTCGCGACCAGGCAGGCCGGCGCGCCGACGGCGACGAATGCGCTCGCACCTGCGATCCAGGCGATCCGCCGGGCGCGCGCGATGCGCCCCGCCCCGACGGCCATGCCGATCATCGGCACCGAGGCGATGCCGAACGAGAACGCGATCGAGGTCAGCAGGAATTCCAGACGCGCGCCGATGCCGTAGCCGGCGAGGATCGCGGTGCCGAACTTCGCCAGCATGTGGGTGAAGATCGAGATCGTCAGCACCGATTGCAACGGCGAAAAGCAGGCGATGGCGCCGACCTTCAGGATGTCGAAGAACATCGCCCATTGAATGCGAAGGCCGCGCAGTTTTGGAACGACTCGGGCGCGGCCGGAAAACAGGTACCAGCCCATCACGCCGATGTTCATCGAATAGGCGATCAGCGCGCCGGCGGCGACGCCGCGCATGCCGAGTTGCGGCATCGGCCCGAGCCCGAGGCCCAGCGTGCCGCCGAGCACGATCTGCCAGACCGCCGAGTTCAGGATCAGCAGCGACGGCAGCTTCATGTTGCCGGTGCCGCGCAGCACGCCGGCCATGGTATTGAGCAGCCAGGGCAGCACGGCGCCGCCGAAAAACACCTGCGTGTAGGCGATCGCATGCGTCAGCACATCGCCGCGGCCGCCGAGCATCTCGAGCACCCTGGGTCCGAAGATCAGCATGCCCAGCATGAAGACGAGGCCGAAGCTGATGCCGATCAGCAGCGCATGCGCGGCCAGCGTGCCGGCGCGTTCACGATCGCCCGCGCCGAGCGCGCGCGCGATCGCGGAAGCCACCGCGCCGCCCATGGCGCCGCCGGACATCGTCATGGTCAGGATCACGGTCGGAAACACCAGCGCCATCGCGGCCAGCGCTTCCACGCCAAGCCGCCCGATATAGGAGGTCTCCGCGATCACCACGCAGGTGCCGGCCGACAGCGCCACCACGTTGGGCCAGGCCAGGGAGAGCAGCGTGCGCAGGATCGGGCCGTCCGTCAGCGCGCTCTTCACAGGACGCGGAGGCGGCGGCAACGGGCGTTCTTGCTCATCGACCGGGATTTCGGCGATGTCGGACATGTCCTCTCCCGGGCACGAGCGCCTTTTGCGGCGCGGCAATCACTTGGTGTGCCAATGACTTTTCTCGCGCGTAAGGCGCGGCGAGGCTTGTTAGCACGGCGGCCGCCGATTCCTCCTGCGCCTGATGCAGGCGTGCCCTGCGGCAGCGCATTTCAACGGGTGGAATTACCCGATCGTCCAGACCAGCGGCGGGCGACCGCTCGCCGTCGGGCGCAGTTGCACGCCGATATGCCGGCCGCATCCCGCGGCCATTCCTTCGAACAATCCTTCCAGCACCCTGGCGCCTGCGCGGTGATGGTCCGTGACATCATCCATCAGCTTCCAGCTCTGCTGGCGGATCTCGAAGGTGGCTTCGGATTGCGAGGTCTCGGCGACGTCATCCTGCGCGGCGAACAGCGCGTTGAGGAATGACGCAAACTCCTTGGCGCCGCCGCGCTCCATCGCGAGCGCCGCGGCGACCTCGTCGAAATATTGCATGCCGATCAGCTTGCCCGTGAGGTGCAGGAGATAGCCAGCGTCTTCCGGCCCGAACAATTGCACCATCACGGGCGCGGCGGTGCGGACATATTCCATGGCGTAGTTCCGATAGGCCTTTTCGAGCCGCGGCCTTGGCCAGCTTTCGACCGGCAGCGCCGGCGCAGTCTTCGCGTCGAACAGCGGCGCTTCGAGGTGGCGCGCAAACACCAGCCGCTGATCCAGCTCGAGCGGGTGGTCGTACTGGTGATAATAGCCTTCGAGCCCGTCCTGGCCCTCGACGCTCTGCTTGGTGCAGACGAAGCCGAGCCTGAGATCGCCGAGCGCGACGCCGTTGTTGGCGTGCCAGCCGCGCAGCATCGCGCGGCTCACCTCACCCGGCACGCCGCAGATCGCGGTGCCCTTCCAGATCCAGCGCGGCGGCGGATAGCGGATCCAGGCTTTGGTATCGCTCTCATACATGTATTCGACGTGCACGCCGCCGATCCAGTTGGAGAGATAGTGATATTGCGCGGCGGCGACGGCCGGCGGCAGATGGCTGAGGCCGAGCTTCTTGAGGCCAGGCAGGAAGCGCTCCTGCTGCTGGCGGCGGAACACGCGAAATACAAACTCCGCTGCGTCGGAGGTGCCGCGGCGCGTGACGACGGTGAGGATAAGGCCGGTGAAGTAAGCGTGATACAGATCGGCCACCGCGCGCCAGCGTTTCCATTGGGCTTCTTGCGCGGTGTCTGCTTCGGCGGTCATGTTCGCTCCCGGCTTGTTGTTTTGCGGGAGTGTGTCATCGCGGATGGGGCGATGCAACACGCCACAATCTCGATGTCATCGCCCGGCGTAGACCGGGCGATCCAGTATTCCGAGACGATCGTGATTCAATCGAGAGGCCGCGGCGTACTGGATTCCCCGCCTGCGCAGGGAATGACAGCCGAGGGCGGGGCTATAGCTACACCCGAAAATGCTTGCTCAGCTTCAGGCCCTGGGCCTGGTAGTTGGAGCCGATGCGCTGGCCGTACATCGCATCGGGGCGCGCCAGCATCTTCTCGTAGACGAGGCGGCCGACGATCTGGCCGTGCTCAAGGATGAACGGCACTTCGCGCGAGCGCACTTCGAGCACCGCGCGCGATCCCTGCCCGCCGGCGCCGGCATAGCCGAAGCCGGGATCGAAAAATCCGGCATAGTGCACGCGGAATTCGCCGACCAGGGGATCGAACGGCACCATCTCCGCAGCAAAGTCGGGCGGCACCTGCACCGCTTCCTTGGAGGCGAGGATATAGAACTCGCCGGGATCGAGGATCAGGCTGCCGTCGGGCCGCGCCGACATCGGCTCCCAGAAATCCTCGACCGCATAGCCGGAGCGACGATCGACATCGACTACGCCGGTGTGGCGCTTGGCACGGTAGCCGACGAAGCCGCTTCCCTTCTCGCCGGCGAGATCGACGGAGACGGCGACACCGCCGGACAGATCCGCATCGTCGATGTCGACGAGACGCTCCGCGGCATGCAAGCTTTCGAGCGCGTCGGCATTGAGGATGGCGTCACCGGTGCGGAAACGAACCTGCGACAGGCGCGAACCCTCGCGCACCAGCACCGGAAACGTCTTCGGGCTGATCTCGGCATAGAGCGGACCGTGATAGCCGGCGCCGATCATGTCGAAGCGGCGGGTGCCGTCGGCGATCACGCGGGTGAAGACGTCGAGCCGGCCGGTCGAGCTCTTCGGGTTCGCGGCCGCAACGATCTCCGGCGGCAGCGCAAGGCTTTCGAGCAGCGGCACGATGTAGACGCAGTTGGTCTCCAGCACCGCGCCATCGGCGAGGCTGAACTCGTGCAGCTTCAACTCGTCGATGCGTTCGGCGACGGTGGCGCCGGGGCCGGGCAGGAAGCTGGCGCGCACGCGATAGGCGATATCGCCGAGGCGAAGGTCGAGGCTCGCCGGCTGGATCTGGCTTTCGACGAAGTCGTAAGCAGGCCGAATGAGGCCCGCTTCCGCCATCGCCGCGATCATGCGGTCGGGCAGGATACCATTGGCGTCGGCGGCGACCGTGAACGTCAAACCGGGATCCTCGTCAGGGGGCAAATGTATCCGGACATGCGGAAAATACAGCTTTTTACGGCTATCCGATGGACGCCTTGACGAAAAGGGCATTGCGGAATATGAGCATGACTTATCCCGTGGTGATTTGAGCCGGCCGGCTTGCAGCCACGTTAAATAAGTCGCTAAACAGGCCGGGGACCTCTGTGATCCCGGCCCGTGGAGATATCCAGGCCGGTTTTTTTGTGACCGTTTTCGACGAGACGGTCATGTCGGAGGTACCTATGTCGAAGTCGACCGCCAACTACCGTCCCGAAACCCGCCTGGTCCATTCCGGCACGCTGCGCTCGCAATATGGCGAGACGTCGGAGGCGCTGTTTTTGACCCAGGGCTACGTCTACGACAGTGCCGAACAATGCGAGGCGCGGTTCAAGGGCGAAGACCCCGGCTTCATCTATTCGCGCTATTCCAACCCGACCATCGCGATGTTCGAGCGCCGCATGATCGAGCTCGAAGGCGCTGAAGCGGCCCGCTCGGCGGCGACCGGCATGGCCGCTGTGACGACCGCGATCCTGGCGCCGCTGAAGGCCGGCGATCACGTCGTCGCCTCGCGCGCGCTGTTCGGCTCGTGTCTCTACGTCATCCAGGATCTGCTGCCGCGCTACGGCATCGAGACCACGCTGGTCGACGGCTCCGACCTCGACCAGTGGCAGCGCGCCTTGAGGCCGAACACCAAGACGTTCTTCCTGGAGAGCCCGACCAATCCGACACTCGACGTACTCGACATCCCCGGCATCGCCGAGATCGCGCACAGCGGCGGCGCGCGGCTCGTCGTCGACAACGTGTTCGCGACGCCGATCTGGCAGAGCCCGCTCGCATTAGGGGCCGACGTCGTCGTCTACTCCGCGACCAAGCACATCGACGGCCAGGGCCGCTGCCTCGGCGGCATCATCCTGTCGTCGGAAGCGTTCGTCGCCGAGCACCTCCACAATTACATGCGCCAGACCGGCCCCTCGATCTCGCCGTTCAACGCGTGGGTCCTGCTGAAGGGCCTGGAGACCCTCGCCGTGCGCGTGCGCGCGCAGACCGAGTCGGCGGCGCGCGTCGCGGACGTCCTGGCGAGCCATCCCAAGATTTCGCGGCTGGTCTATCCCGGCCGCGCCGATCATCCGCAGGCAGCGCTCGTGAAGAAGCAGATGCGCGGCGGCTCGACGCTGGTCGGCTTCGAGGTGAAGGGTGGCAAGGCCGCTGCGTTCCGCGTGCTCAACGCGCTCAAGCTTGCGAGGATCTCGAACAATCTCGGCGACGCCAAGAGTCTCGTCACGCATCCGGCGACCACGACGCATCAGCGCCTGAAGCCGGAAGACCGCGCCGCGCTCGGCATCAGCGAGGGATTCATCCGCTTCTCCGCAGGGCTCGAGCATGCCGACGATCTGATCGAGGATCTGACCGCGGCGCTGGAGAAGGCGTGAGGCGATCGAGCTCTCGTAGGGTGGGCAAAGCGAAGCGTGCCCACGTCTTCTTCCCTGGTATCAAAGAGCGATGGTGGGCACGGCGCTTTGCGCCTTTGCCCACCCTACGGCATCGAACTACATCGGCCGATACGCGCGCACGTCTCCGGGCACGTTCACGCCAAGCTTGATCTGACCGACCGAGCGGATGATGTCGTCGCCGAGGAGCTGGGCGAAGCAGGCGTAGCCCCAATCGTTCATGTGCAGGCCGTCGGCGATGACGAAGCTCTCGACCGGGATCGATTGGTTCTCGTGCCAGTCGCGCATCACCTCGAAGCGCGGGAAGATGCCGACGTGACGGAGCTCGGCGACCTTGCCGAGCAGCTTGATCATCTTGCCGGCGCTCTCCTTGCGCTGGTTGACGGCCGGCGAATATTGCGGATCGACCAGCACGATGTCGGCATCGCCGGCGGCCTGGATGCGCGAGACACCGTCCTCGACCAGCTTCGCGGTATCGCCGGGATCGAGATTGCGCAGCACGGCGTTGGTGCCGACCTGCCAGATCACGAGATCCGGATGTACGTCGATCACCTGTGTCTGGAGGCGCTTCATCATCTCGGGCGCGTCCTCCCCGCCGACGCCGGCATTGATGACGGTGATGTCGGCGGTCGGATATTGCCGGCGCAGTTGCGCGGCGAGACGGTTCGGATAATTGAAATCGGGCGAACTCGCGCCGTAGCCGGCGGTCGACGACGATCCGAACGCGACGATCACGACAGGCTGCCCGGCGACGAGCTTGTTCGCGACATGCGGCAGCGAGCCCATCGCCTTCGAGCCGACCTTGTTGGTGTCCTTGGGCGCGAGACACGGCACGCGGTTGAAGATGTCGCCGGCGGATTTGGCGACCTGCTTGACCTTGTCGATCGCGCGCCCGGTGATGCTGCGCTGCTCGTTGGGCGACCTGGCAGCGACCGTGGTCTGGGAGGACGAAGGATCAGCTGCCGGCGCGGGCGTCGCCTGCGCGGCCTGAGCCCGAACCGGCGTCTGCGCCACCGGCGTCAGCAACAGCAGAGCCGCGGCGGACACGGCCAGCCATGCCTTCAGGTGAAAAGGGCGGAGAGAACTCATTAACGCTAGACCTCAATTTTGCTGCTGGGTCGGCCCCAGATGGGCTGCGTCGATCACAAACTGTGCCAACGCCCGACCAAGGCAATCGTGGACCTGCTTTGCCAGCTCGGGCCCGCGAGACGGGCTGAACAGATCGAACTGACCCTGATCATTCCACTGCCGCATGATCGCGAAGCGATCGAACAGCGGGATGTCATGCTCCTGCGCCACGACCCGCATATTATCGAGATAGGGCGGCACCGAGATCATGGTCTCGGTACGCGGACTGTACTGCAAGTTCATCAACACGACGTCAGCCCCTGCATTCTGCAGCGCGGCAACCCCTTCGGTCACGGCACTGCGAAAATCCTCGGGATCGATGGCTCGGATAGCATCCACGGTCCCGGTCTGCCAGATGACCAAAGTAGGCTTTTTTGCTTCCATCAGCTTAACGAAGGTGGCAGCCGCCTCCTCCGCCGTTTTCTTGCTCTGTATTTCTACGGAGACGTTCACGGCCTCCGACGGCGGTAGCTTGTCCTTCAAAATGGCCTGCATGCGCGCAGGATATGAGGCGTCCTCGGAGGCCGGAATCGTGGTCGAGCGGCTGCCGATGACGAGGATTTCGAGCGGCTTGCCGGCCTTGAGGGCATCGGCGACCTTGGGAAGCTGGCTCTCGCTCGTGAGCAGATAGGACGGGACTTCGCAGGTCGGCGGCACGGCCGGGGCGGCAGACACAGCATCGCCCGCGCGCGCCAAAGGCGCGGCGAGGTACCCGCACAGCAGGACCAGGCTCAGGAGAACCTTCGCCTTCATCAGCCCCCTCCCGCCATATCGGCGCTGCCGACGGCGTTTTTGGTCTTCGCACCACTCTTGTCAGCCACGCGCTTGTACCACGAAATCACCCACGCCACGCCCCACATGATCAGGATTCCCGAGAGACTAATTAGCGCATGCATGAACGGCCCGCCGGAGACTTCGGCCAGAATGAAATGGCCGGCAAAGGCGAGGAAGACGCCGAGGCAGAAGATCTCCAGGGAATGCGACCCGCACAGGATCAGCGGCCGCAGCCAGGGCGATTTCAGACCCGACCAGTCACGCGGCAGGAAACGCACGGTGAGTGCGGCCAGCGCCAGGAAATGCGTGAAACGCAGCACGTCGAGGTTGGTCTTGTCGATCGGATACATCCATTGCTCGAGCCGCTTCGGCATCAAATGGGGCACCTGCGGCACGTACCAGGTCAGCGTCACGTAGAACGCCGCCACGAGATAGGCGATCGAGATCCACATCGTGACCCGTGACGCCAGAATACGCGACATGCGCCGCGCGCCTCCGAGCGCGCACCAGGCACCGAACACGAACAGCAATTGCCAGGCAAAGGGATTGAACGCCCAGAACCCATTCGGATAGGCCGACAGATAGAGGTCGTACTCCCAGGTCACCGCGTAGAGCACGACCGAAAGGCCGAGCGTGACGTCCGGCTTCCACTTCATCGACCACAGGATCACAGGCAGTGCCAGCATCAGCACGATGTAGAGCGGCAGCACGTCCATGTTGACGGGACGGAAGCGGAGCAGCAGAGCCTGCACGATGGTGACATCGGGCTGCTTGAGGAAATCCATGATGCCCATCTCTTCGGTGTAGAGCGGGTTCTCGAAGCTGGTCGCGACGTAGGAGATCTCGGCGAGGAAGATCGTGAACAGGAAGACGTGGGCGACGTAGATCTGCCAGACGCGCCGCAGGATGCGCGCGGTGGCGATGACGACACCCGACTCCAGCATCGCCCGGCCGTAGACGAAGGCCGCCGTGTAGCCGGAGATGAAGATGAAAATCTCGGTAGCGTCGCTGAAGCCGTAATTGCGGATCGTGAACCAGGTCAGCAGGCTCGGCGGCAGATGGTCGATGAAGATCAGCCACAGCGCGAGACCACGGAACAGGTCGAGCCTGAGCTCGCGCTCGCCGATCGCGGGCAATGTGATGGCCGACGCGGCGGCGCGCGGCCTGCCCCCCGCAGGCTTGGCTTCCACGGCCGTGGCGGTCCCCGCGATCGTCGATCCCGTCACTTGGTCGGCAATGGTCATCGGGGCCCGAAACCCTCACGCAAATCGCGACGTTGGAATGGAGTGTACCGGTCCGGCCGTCGTCTCGCAAAGCGGCCGGATCACATCGGGGTGTACTTCGTCGCAAATTCGGGCGGGACGATGTCGCCAAAGCCGCCTGCGGCGTTTGGTTCCCGAGCGGATTTCGGTATGATGGCAGCTATGTACCGCGCCGTGACCCGCCAGATCGAAGTGACCGTCGAGCCGAACTTTGTTCCGGAGCAGTCGTCGGCCGACCGATCCCGCTTTTTCTGGTCCTACACCATCGTCATCACCAATTCGGGCGAGGAGACCGTGCAGCTCAAGACGCGGCACTGGATCATCACCGACGCCACCGGCCGGCAACAGGAGGTGAAGGGCGAAGGGGTGGTGGGCGAGCAGCCGACGCTGGCCCCCGGCGAGCGCTTCGAATACACCTCCGGCGTCCCGCTCACGACCGCCTCCGGCTTCATGACCGGCCGCTACCAGATGGTCAGCGAAAGCGGCGAACGCTTCGAGATCGACGTGCCGACATTCTCGCTGGACAGCCCGGACAACAAGCGGGTGTTGAACTAGGGCCGCGCCGCAGGGTGGGCGAAGGCGCAAAGCGCCAGCCCACCGACGAGACCTGAGTGTTTGGCACGCTCTCTCCCCACCGTCGTTGCGAGCGCAGCGAAGCAATCCAGAGCCTTTCCGCAGGGGGATTCTGGATTGCTTCGCTCCGCTCGCAATGACGGAGTATGAGGCAGTCGCTGCGTTTGCAAATGCCAGTGTCATTCCCCGCCACCGGGTCTCGCCTTTGGCGAGCCCGATGACAGGCTCCGGCGGGGAATCCAGTACGCCGCAGCTTCTCGATGTGACCATGATCGTCTCCGGGATACGGATCGTCCGGCCAAGCCGGACGATGACAGCGCGTATGGGGTTGCAGACACGCCTTTTCATTCTCGCGGCTGATTTCGCCCGAGCTTTGCCTGGTCTCTCCACCCTCCAATCCAGGAGGGCGCAGGGAAGACCGGGTGCCGACTGGCACCCGCGGTCCGCTGCGCGAAGACGTAGCGCAAGAGAACCGCACAGCAGCATACAGGTGTCGCCGATCACTCGGCCTTCCCTGCGCGATGGTTGGACGGCTTATGCCGCGCTCTCCCGGGAGCCGAACTTTCCTTCTGGCCTCCCTCGCTCTCGCGAATTGACGGTGCTGTCCGCCCGGTTGGGCTCGCACACACCTCCGCGACAGCTTGACCGTAGCAACGACGGCCAGGACCACACGGTTTTGCCGTACGCATCAGCGCCGCTCGTCCGCACGTGGCCTCGGGCTCACAGGGACTACCCGCCCTGCCCGCACCTTTCGCGCACGACGCTGCCGCGTCCACCGCAGGCCCGGCTCGCATATCGTGACGACGTACGATCGCCCCTCAAGGATGAGCCAGGATGGGCGATGCATACGCCATTTCCGAAATTCGGTAAAGTGGGATATTTTTGCGCGAACGGATTGACCGAGAATTTGGGTGTTTTGCCCGTCGGGCAGCGCAATATCTTGTAGCCCGGATGGAGCGCAGCGTAATCCGGGGCTCTCGCCTCGCGGTTAGACCTTCCCGGATTGCGCTGCGCTCCATCCGGGCTACATCACCCCAAGGCTTACGCGTCTTCCACGCCCGCTTCGTCCGGCGTGAACTCGTACACCGACGAGCAGAATTCGCAGGTCACGACGACCTTGTCGTCCTTGACCATGTCGGCGCGGTCTTCGGCCGAGAAGCTCTTCAGCATCGCGCCGACCGCATCGCGCGAGCAGGAGCATTGCGCCCTCAGGACCAGCGGATTGAAAACGCGTACGCCGCGTTCGTGGAACAGGCGGTACAGCAGCCGCTCGCCGGAGAGATCCGGATCAATCAGCTCGACGTCCTCCACCGTCTCGATCAGCGAGCGCGCCTCGACCCAGGCGTCGTCCTCGGCGACAGCGTGCACTTCGACACCTTCGGGCGCATCGCCAGGATGCAGGTCAGCCTGCCGCGCGCGCTCCGGCGCCTTGGGCAGGAACTGCATCAGCATGCCACCAGCGCGCCAGCGATGCTTGCCGCCGTCGTTGGAGCGCCACTCCTCGCCGACCGCAAGACGCACGCGCGTCGGGATCTGCTCGGAGCGCAGGAAATATTCGTGGGCGGCATCTTCCAGGCTGCCGCCGTCGAGCGCGACGAGGCCCTGGTAGCGGCTCATGTCGGGGCCCTGGTCGATGGTCATGGCGAGATGGCCGTGGCCAAGCAGCGCGCCGGAATCCCTGGTATCGCCGAGCCGCTGGGCATCGAAACGCGCATAGGCGCGCAGCCGATCCGGCGCCTGGTAGTCGACGACCAGGAACGACACCGGGCCGTCGGTCTGGGCCTGGAGGATGAAGCGGCCCTCGAATTTCAGCGCCGAGCCGAGCAGCGTCGTCAGCACGATGGCCTCGCCGAGCAGCTTGCCGACGGCAGGGGGATAATCGTGCTTGGTGAGGATCTCGTCGAGCGCCGGGCCGAGCCGGACCAGCCGCCCGCGCACGTCGAGCGCGTCGACCTCATAGGGCAGCACCGCATCGTCGATCGGAACCGCCGATGGTGCGCGAACCGGGCCCTCTGGCCCGGTTTTCATGTCAGGGGATTGGGAAACCATGGCGGATATCTGGGGTCGGAGGGCGGAAATGGAAGGGGCGCAGCCACATTCCGCCGCCCTCGGAACGACGGACTGCGTAGCCCGGATGGAGCGCAGCGCAATCCGAAAGTCTTTCCACGCGTCGAGAACCCCCGGATTTCGCTGCGCTCCATCCGGGCTACAGTAAGGCTACTTCACCGCGTCAAAACACCAGGCCAGAATGCCCTTCTGGGCGTGCAGGCGGTTTTCGGCCTCGTCGAACACGACCGATTGCGGGCCGTCGATCACGTCGTCCGTGACTTCCTCGCCGCGATGGGCGGGCAGGCAGTGCATGAACAGCGCGTCGGGCTTGGCCAGCGACATCAGCTTCGCATTGACCTGGTAGGGCTTGAGCACGTTGTGGCGATGCTCGCCTTCCTTGTCGCCCATCGACACCCAGGTGTCGGTGACGACGCAGTCGGCGCCCTTCACGGCGGCTTCCGGATCGGTGCCGAGCACGATCGGCGCGCCGGTCGCCTTGATGAAGTCGCGCATGACTTTCTTCGGCGCGAGTTCGGGCGGGGTCGCGACGTTGAGCTGGAACTTGAAGCGCTCGGCGGCGTGGGCCCACGAGGCCAGCACGTTGTTGTCGTCCCCGGTCCAGGCCACCGTCCGGCCCTCGATCGGGCCGCGATGTTCCTCAAACGTCATGAGGTCGGCCATCACCTGGCAAGGGTGCGACCGGCGCGTCAGGCCGTTGATGACGGGCACCGTCGCATATTCGGCAAGCTCGAGCAGCGCATCGTGGTTGAGGATGCGGATCATGATGGCATCGACATAGCGCGACAGCACGCGCGCGGTGTCGGCGATGGTCTCGCCGCGGCCGAGCTGCATCTCTGCACCGGTGAGCATGATGGGCTCGCCGCCGAGCTGGCGCATGGCGACATCGAACGACACCCGGGTGCGGGTCGAGGGGCGCTCGAAGATCATCGCCAGGGTCTTGCCTTCGAGCGGCCTGACCGGCTGATGCGCCTTCTGCTTCGCCTTCATGGCGGAAGACGCGGCGAGCATGCTCTTGAGTTCCGCCAGCGGCAACTCGTTGATATCCAGGAAGTGCTTCGGCGTTTTATTGGGCGAGGTGCTCATCAGCTTGCCGCCCGCTTGGTCTGGCTCGACGAGATCGCGGCGCAGGCGCGCTCTAACCGCCCGACGCTGTCCTCGATCTCGGCTTCGGTGACGATCAAAGGCGGCAGGAAGCGCACGACATTGTCGCCGGCGCCGACCGTAAGCAGTTTTTCGCTCCGCAACGCCGCAACAAGGTCGCCGGATGGCACCACGGCCTTGATACCGATCAGCAGGCCTTCGCCGCGCACTTCGCTGACCACGTCGGGATGGCGATCGATCACGGAGGCGAGCTTCTGCTTGAGCAGCAGCGACATCCGCTGCACGTGGTCGAAGAAGCCGGGCTTGAGCATGACGTCGAGCACGGCGTTCGCTGCCGCGATCGCCAGCGGATTGCCGCCGAAGGTCGAGCCGTGCGAGCCAGGGCCCATGCCGGACGCTGCGTCCGCGGTCGCCAGTATCGCGCCGATCGGGAAGCCGCCGCCGAGCGCTTTCGCCAGCGACATCACGTCAGGCGTGACGCCGGTGCGGCGATACGCGAACAGATCGCCGGTGCGACCCATGCCGGTCTGCACCTCATCGAACGCGAGCAGCAGGCCCTTTTCGTCGCAGAGCTGGCGCAAGGCCCGGAGGAAGGCCGGCGTTGCCGAACGCACGCCGCCCTCGCCCTGGATCGGCTCGATCAGGATGCCGGCGGTGTGCGGACCAATCGCTTTCTTGACGGCATCGATATCGCCATGCGGGACCTGGTCGAAACCGTCCATCGGCGGACCGAAGCCTTCGAGATATTTGGCCGATCCCGTCGCAGCCAGCGTTGCCAGCGTGCGGCCGTGGAAGGCGCCCTCGAAGGTGATGATGCGGTAGCGCTCCGGATGCCCCTTGGAGAAGTGATGGTGGCGGACCAGCTTGATCACCCCCTCCAGCGCCTCGGCGCCGGAATTGCAGAAGAACACGAAGTCCGCAAAACTCTCGTTGCACAGGCGCGCGGCGAGCTTCTCGCCGTCCGGGCTCTGGAACAGGTTCGACATGTGCCAGAGCTTGGTCGCCTGCTCCTGCAACGCCTTGACCAGCGCGGGATGGGCATGGCCGAGCGCATTCACCGCCACGCCGGAGGTAAAATCGAGATAGCGCTCGCCATTGGTCGCGATCAGCCAGCAGCCTTCGCCGCGCTCGAAACCGAGGTCGGACCTGGCGAAAACGGGGAGCAAATGCGGCGCTGCGCTGTTAGTCATGACGATCACTTGATGTTGAGGACGATGAGCGTGCATTACGCAACGCACCATTCACCGGCCCGGAAAACGAAACGTGCCGCCTTTTAAGGGCGGCACGCGAGACCATCTTATGCCTGGTGAAACGGGTGTCAATGCCGCCCGGAAAGCCTCGCGAAACGCTGAATCCGTAGTCTTGCGGTGGCGATTTTGCGTGTTTTCGCGACGGAACATGTGGAAGCGAGTCGGCGGACTCTTGCGCGTGAGTCCCGCCATATTGTAGCGTTTGGCTTGTCAGATACGACATCTCGTGCGGCAGTTCTGATCTCTAAGTCCTCATGTACCGGCGTAAACGTTCGGGCGGCTCTCGGTGCCCGGCGAGCCTTAAGGGATTCTGACAGCACGGGTTTTTCGAGGCTTAGGCATTCGCTGTGCAGCCCCAGGATGGCAGGCGCGCGGCGAAGGAAAGGGTGCAATGACGGTTTTGACCTGGTCGGATGATCGCGTCGAGCAACTGAAGAAGCTCTGGGAGGCCGGGTTGTCGGCCAGCCAGATCGCGGCAGAGCTCGGTAATGTCACCCGCAACGCCGTGATCGGCAAGGTGCACAGGCTCGGCCTGTCCGGCCGTGCCAAGAGCCCCTCGTCCGCTGCGCCCCGGCCGCGCAAGGCGCGCCCCGCCCAGCACATGATGCGGGTCACCCGCCCCGTTGCGCGCGGCAACACCGCGCTGGCGCAGGCCTTCGAGGTCGAGGTGGAGGCCGAACCGCTCACCTATGACAACGTGGTGCCGATGAGCCAGCGGCTGTCGCTGCTGGAGCTCAACGAGGCGACCTGCCACTGGCCGGTCGGCGATCCCTCGAGCCCGGATTTCTTCTTCTGCGGCGGCAAGGCGCTCTCCGGCCTGCCCTATTGCGCCCAGCACTCGCGAGTTGCGTATCAGCCGGCAGCGGATCGCCGGCGCGCGCCGGCCAAGCCGGGTCCGCGCTGAGTTCGTCGGAATTCTCTGATCGCCAAGACGGTAGCCGTCACACGGTGACGGCTCCAGATACTCGGTGTCATCCCCGCGGACGCGGGGATCCATACCCACAGGGCGCAATCGTTGCGCGCGATGGTCGCTCCGGGTGTTCGCCAAACCACATCCTGTGGTTATGGATCCCGGGCTCGCGCTGCGCGCGCCCCGGGATGACGATGGAAATTGTTGCCGCAGCTGCCAAGCCAACAGCCTTTAAATCACCTTACGTCTGCTCGGCTTTCGCAAACCGATCGTCGAGCGCGTAGCCGGCGCCGCGGACCGTGCGGATCGGGTCCTGCTCGCGGCCGAGATTGAGCAGCTTGCGCAGGCGGCCGATATGCACATCGACCGTGCGCTCGTCGATATAGATGTCGCGGCCCCAGACGCTGTCGAGCAGCTGCTCGCGCGAGAACACGCGGCCGGGATGCTCCAGGAAGAACTCCAGCAGGCGATATTCGGTCGGGCCGAGGTCGATCGGCCGGCCCGAGCGCGCCACGCGGCGCTTGTCGCGGTCGAGCTCGATGTCGCCGAAAGCGAGCACGGTGGCGAGCCGCTCCGGGCTTGCGCGCCGCAGCAGGCCTTTTACGCGCGCCAGCAGTTCAGGGACCGAGAACGGCTTGACGATGTAGTCGTCGGCACCGGTTGCCAATCCCCGCACTCGCTCGCTCTCCTCGCCGCGCGCGGTGAGCATGATGATCGGAAGCTGCTTGGTGTCCGGACGCGTTCGCAAGCGCCGGCACAATTCGATGCCGGACAGTCCCGGCAGCATCCAGTCGAGCACGATCAGATCGGGAAGGTGCTCCTTGAGACGGGTGTCGGCGTCGTCGCCACGCATCACCGTCTCGACGTCATAGCCGTCGCCTTCGAGGTTGTAGCGAAGCAGCTCGGTGAGAGCTTCCTCGTCTTCAACCACCATAATGCGTGCGCCCATCGGGTCGTGGCTCCTCAGGTATCAGGTATTCGGGACCGTCGTGGCGAAGGTCGTCATATCGCCCTTCGGCCGCTTGTCGGTCATTGCCTGCCCCTCGATCATGTAGAACACGGTCTCGGCGATGTTGGTGGCGTGATCGCCGATGCGCTCGATGTTCTTGGCGCAGAACATCAGGTGGATGCAGAACGAGATGTTGCGCGGATCCTCCATCATGTAGGTGAGGAGCTCGCGGAACAGCGAGGTGCAGATGGCGTCGACTTCCTCGTCGCCCTTCCACACCGCCATCGCCGCCGGCAGATCGTGCGCGGCATAGGCGTCCAGCACCGACTTGACCTGCTGCTGCACGAGGTCCGTCATGTGCTCGAGGCCGCGGAACAGCTTGAGCGGATGGAAATCCGTCTCCAGCGCCGCGACGCGCTTGCCCATGTTCTTGGCGAGATCGCCGATGCGCTCGAGATCGGTCGCAACCCGCATGGCGCCGACGATCTCGCGCAAATCGACCGCCATCGGCTGGCGGCGCGCGATGGTAAGCACGGCGCGCTCCTCGATCTTCTTCTGCAGCGCGTCCAGTTCGGCGTCGATGGTGACGACGCGCTGACCGAGCGCGACGTCGCGGCGGATCAGCGCGTCGACGGAATCGACGATCATGCGCTCGGCGATGCCGCCCATTTCCGCGACCAGCCGGGTGAGTTCCTGCAGGTCGGTGTCGAAGGCCTTTGCGGTATGTTCAGTACCCATGTCCCGTCTCCTCAACCGAACCGGCCGGTGATGTAATCCTGCGTGCGCCGATCAGTCGGCGACGTGAAGATCTTGCTGGTGTCGTCGAACTCGATCAACTCACCGAGATACATGAAGGCGGTCTTGTCGGAGACGCGCGCGGCCTGCTGCATGTTGTGGGTGACGATCGCGATCGTGTAGTTCTCGGACAGCTCCTGGATCAGCTCCTCGACCTTGGCGGTCGAGATTGGATCGAGCGCCGAGCACGGCTCGTCGAACAGGATCACTTCGGGCCGCACCGCGACGGTGCGGGCGATGCAGAGACGCTGCTGCTGGCCGCCCGAGAGCGACAGGCCCGACGCGTTGAGCTTGTCCTTGACCTCGTTCCACAGCGCGCCGCCACGCAGCGCCTTCTCGACGCGGTCGTCCATCTCCGACTTCGAGATCTTCTCGTAGAGACGGATGCCGAAGGCGATGTTCTCGTAGATCGTCATCGGGAACGGCGTCGGCTTCTGGAACACCATGCCGACGCGGGCGCGCAGCAGGTTGAGGTCGAGCCTGGGGTCGAGGATGTTGGTCTGGTCGAGCATCAGCTGACCGGTGGCGCGCTGGCCCGGATAGAGGTCGTACATCCGGTTGAAGATGCGCAGCAGGGTCGACTTGCCGCAGCCCGACGGACCGATGAACGCCGTGACGCGGTTGGCGCCGAGCGTCAGGTTGATGTTCTTCAGCGCGTGGCTCTCGCCATAGTAGAAGTTCAGGTTGCGCACCGTCACCTTGGCCGGGGCCTCGGGCAGCACCGGCGCCTGGGGCAACCCACCGGCCGCGCTCATCGATACGGAAAGCTCACTCATTTTGCGGTCCTCTCGGCGCCAAGGATGCGCGCACCAATATTCAGGGCAAGAACAGTCAGGGTGATGAGCAGGGCCCCGCTCCACGCCAGCTGCTTCCAGTAGGCGTAAGGGCTCTGCACGAAGTTGTTGATGGTGACCGGCAAGTTCGCCATCGTCTTGGACAGGTCCAGGCTGAAGAACTGGTTCGACAGCGCGGTGAACAGCAGCGGCGCGGTCTCGCCGGCGACGCGCGCGGTGGCGAGCAGCACGCCGGTGATGAGACCGGCGCGGGCCGAGCGGTAGGCGATCCGCTTGATCACCAGCGAGCGCGGCAGGCCGAGCGCCGAGGCCGCCTCGCGAAGCGCGTTCGGCACCAGCAGCAGCATGTCCTCGGTCGTGCGCAGCACCACCGGGATGACGATGACCGCGAGCGCGAGGCAGCCGGCGATCGCCGAGAAGCCGCGCATCGGAACCACCACGGCGCCATAGATGAACAGGCCGATGATGATCGAGGGCGCCGAGAGCAGGATGTCGTTGATGAAGCGGATCACCGAGGTCAGCTTGTCGTTGCGGCCGTATTCGGCGAGGTAGGTGCCGGCAAACATGCCGAGCGGCGCGCCGATCCCGACGCCGATCACGGTCATCATCAGCGAGCCGACGATGGCGTTGAGCAGGCCGCCTTCGTTCGAGCCGGGCGGCGGCGTGTTCTCGGTGAACAGCTGAACGTTCAGGCCCGCAAGGCCGTTGTACAGCAGCGTGATCAGGATCAGCGCAAGCCAGGTGACGCCGAAGGCGGCGGCCGCGAAGCAGAGACCGCGGATGACGAAGTCCTTGCGGCGACGGCGTGAATAGATCGGGTTCATGGCGCTAGTTCCCCGCCTTCTTTTCCAGGCGCATCAGCATCAGCCGCGCTGCCGCGAGCACGAAGAACGTCAGCACGAACAGCAGCAGGCCGAGCAGGATCAGGCCGGACTGGTGCAGGCCGTCGCTTTCGGCGAACTCGGAGGCGATCGCCGCCGAGATCGTTGTGCCGGGCGCGAAGATCGAGCCCGAGATGCGGAACGAGTTGCCGATGATGAAGGTCACCGCCATGGTCTCGCCCAGCGCGCGGCCCAGCGCCAGCATGACGCCGCCGATGACGCCGACGCGGGTGTAGGGGATGACCACGCTGCTGACGACTTCCCAGGTGGTGCAGCCGACGCCGTAGGCCGCCTCCTTGAGGACCGGGGGCACCGTCTTGAACACGTCGACCGAGATCGAGGTGATGAACGGCAGCACCATGATCGCCAGGATCAGCGCGGCGTTGAACAGGCTGAGGTAGGACGGCGGTCCCGCGAAGATCGAACCCAGCACGGGAACGCCGTCGAAGATCTTGATCATGAAAGGCTGGAAGCTGTTGGCCAAGAACGGGCCCAGCACGAAGAAGCCCCACATGCCGTAGATGATCGAGGGAATGCCGGCGAGCAGCTCGATGGCCATGCCGATCGGACGGCGCAGCCATTGCGGGCAGAGCTCGGTCAGGAAGATCGCAATGCCGATGCCGACGGGGATCGCGATCAGCATCGCGATGAAGGAGGTGACGAGCGTGCCGTAGATCGGCCCGAGCGCACCGAGCACGGGCGGATCGGCCGAGGGCGCCCAGCGCTGCGTCCACAGGAAGGAGAGGCCGAACTCCTTCATCGCTGGGAAGGCCCCGATGATGAGCGACAGGATGATGCCGCCGAGGATCAGCAGCACGGAAATCGCGCTCAGGCGCGTGATCCAGTAAAAAGTGATGTCCCCGAGCTTGAACGCGCCCAACGCCTTGGCGCGGTCATACGGTCCGGCGGCATCAACTACATTGCTCTCGACAGCCATCTCAGCCACGCCGATCCCCTGTACCCGTTTTATATACGCTTATTGCCGATGTTGCGCTCCGGATGCGGCGCGAAGCCGATCCGGAGCGGACGTCTTGCAGATCCCGGCAACCTGTCCGGGACGAGAGCACTCAGCTCTTGATGTCGGCGGACCAGGTCTTCTCGATCAGCTTCACGACGCTGTCGGGCATCGGGATGTAGTCGAGCTCCTCGGCCATCTTGTCGCCGCTCTTGAACGCCCAGGTGAAGAACTTGAGGGCTTCCTTCGAGGCCGCCTTGTCGGTGGCATCCTTGTGCATGAGGATGAAGGTTGCCGCCGTGATCGGCCAGGACTTCTCGCCGGGCTGGTCGGTCAGGATGACGTAGTAGCCGGGAGCCTTGGCCCAGTCGGCATTGGACGCGGCCGCCTGGAAGGCTTCGACCGTCGGCTGCACCGTCTTGCCGGCCTTGTTGACGAGGCCGGTGTAGGTCAGCTTGTTCTGCTTGGCATAGGCATACTCGACATAACCGATCGAGTTCTTGGTCTGGCCGATGTTGCCCGACACGCCTTCATTGCCCTTGGCGCCGACGCCGACCGGCCACTCGACCGCGGTGCCCTCACCGACCTTGCTCTTCCAGTCCGCGCTCGCCTTGGAGAGATAGTTGGTGAAGTTGAACGTGGTGCCCGAACCGTCCGAACGGCGGACGACGGTGATCGCATCCGACGGCAGCTTCACGTTGGGATTGAGCTTCTTGATGGCAGCGTCGTCCCATTTGGTGATCTTGCCGAGATAGACGTTGGCAAGCGTCTCGCCGTCGAACACCAGCTCGCCCGGCTTCACGCCCTCGAGGTTGACGACGGGAACGATGGCACCCATCACCATCGGCCACTGGACGAGGCCGTCCTTCTCGAGCTGCTCGGCCTTGAGCGGGGCATCGGTCGCGCCGAAGGTCACGGTCTTGGCCTGGATCTGCTTGATGCCGCCGCCGGAGCCGATCGACTGGTAGTTCAGACCGTTGCCGGTCTCTTTCTTGTAGGCGTCAGCCCACTTCGAATAGATCGGGAACGGGAACGTCGCGCCGGCACCCGTGATGTCGGCGGCAAAGGCCGCCGTCGTCGTTGCGGCGACCAAGCCAGCAGCGACGATAGTTTTGATGAAATTCATGCTGGTCTCCATACAGGGGAGCGAAGCGCATTGGCGCCCGATCGCGCTCCCCGTGCCGTCCCTTTAGGAGCGGTCGGCTGTGCTTTTACGAAGGTTTCGTGACAGTCGGATGACAGCATCAACCCATTGAAACCGCTTCGATTTCAGGCCGCCGCCGAAGTCCTCGCTTGGGGAAAACAAGCCGTGAAAGTGGCGCCCTGTTTCGGCACGCTTTCGATCAGAAGCCGGCCGCGATGGCGGTTAAGAATATGTTTCACCAGCGATAATCCGAGCCCGGTGCCGCCCTGCGAGCGGCTGTCGCCGACGTCCACCCGGTAGAACCGCTCGGTCAGCCGCGGCAGGTGCTCGGGCGCGATGCCGGGGCCGAAATCGCGAACCAGGACCCGGATTTCCGGAGTTCCATCAGGGGCCGCGGCGGAATTCATCGACACGATGACGCGTCCGCCCGAGGCGCCGTATTTGAGCGCGTTCTCGATCAAATTCTCGAACAGGCGGAGCAGCTCCTCGCGGTCGCCCGCGATCATCACCGGCGCTTCCGGCAGGTTGGTCTCGATCTCGACCTGGCGTTCCCGGGCCAGCGGCTCGAGCCCGTCGGCGACCTGGCGGATGATCGGCAGCAGGTCGACCTGGGTGTCGGGCCGTACATGGGCCGAAAGCTCGACCCGCGACAGCGACAGCAGATCGTCGATCAGGCGCGCCATCCGCGTCGCCTGATTGTGCATGATGCCGAGGAAGCGCTCGCGCGCCTTGGGATCGTCCCTGGCCTGGCCCTGGAGCGTGTCGATGAAGCCCGACAGCGCGGCAAGCGGCGTGCGCAGCTCGTGGCTGGCGTTGGCGACGAAGTCGGCGCGCATCTCCTCGACCCGGCGCAGCGGCGTCTGGTCGTGAAAGGTCATCAGCATGCATTTGTCGGCGCCGCCAAAACTGGTCGGCACCGGCACCGGCGTGATGATCAGCTCCATCCAGCGGTCGACCGGGACATGGTCGAGATAGGTGGCGCGCCGTGGTTCGGTGGTCGCGATCGACTCGCGCAGCGCCGTGATGATCTCCGGCGAGCGCAGCGCGAACTGGGCGAGCTCGTTCCTGCGCAGCGCGGGCGCGAGCTGGGCGGCCGCGGCATTGAGATGGATGACGCGGCCGGCGCGGTCGAGCAGCACCGCCGGATCCGGCATGCCGGCGACGACCGCCGCCACCGCCGCGGTTTCGACCGGGTTGACGCGCCTGGTGTCGTCGCGCGAGGCAGCGGTATCATGCAGCCGCCAGGGGATCAGCGCCGCCGCGGCGATGCAGAGGAACACGGCAACGGCGTGCAGCACAGATAATTCGCCGAGCGAAACCACCACCGACAGCGCCAGCGCCGCCGCGATCAGAATGACGGTCGAGTGCCGCAGCCGGTCGGACCAGGGCTGGGCTGAGGGAGAAGATGGGGCGTCGATCGCCATCGGGGCGGGCTTCTCCTGGGGGCTTGCGCCGGTCAGACGCCGCCGTCGCGACGCTCTCTCACATAGGCCGCTTCAGGCGCCGGGCCGGGGTCGAGCTTGAGCGCCGCCTGCTGCAGCCGCTTCGATCGAGCGCCGATGATAACCTCGCGAAACGTCAGCAAGATTACAGAGATGACGAAAGGTGACAGATAATAGAGGACGCGGAACAGGAGCATGCCGCCGAGCAGCTCCTCGCGGTCCATCTGCCAGAGGCCGACCAGCATGGCGGCGTCGAATACGCCGAGGCCCCCGGGCGAATGGCTGGCAAAGCCGAGCAGCGTCGCCGAGACGAAGATCACGGCGACCACGACGAAGCCGAGATTGGGCTCGTCCGGGACCAGCACGTACATTGCGAGCGCGCAGAAGCCGAGATCGATGATGCCGATCGCGATCTGGAGCAGCGTCAGCGGACCGCCCGGCAGGACCACGGTCCAGGGGCCGCGGCCGACGACGCGCGGATGGGTCCAGACCCAGACCACATAGGCAACCAGCCCCGCGAGGATCATCATCGCCAAGGTCCGGTTCAGCCAGGGCGGCAACTGGTCGATCGAGGCGGCGGCTTCGGGATGGTAGGTGATGCCGAGGCCGAGCACGGCGGCATTGCCGAGCCAGAAGGTCAGGCCGGCGAGAAAGCAGATCTTGGCGACGTCGATCGCGTTCAGGCCATAGGCCGAATAGATGCGGTAGCGCACCGCGCCGCCGGTGAAGACGCTGGCGCCGACATTGTGGCCAATCGAGTAGCTGGTGAAGGCGGCGAGCGCGTTGATGCGGTAAGGCACATGGCTGTGGCCGATCGCACGCACCGCGAACAGATCGTAGAAGGTCAGGGTGAAATAGCCCGCGGCCACGAACAACGCCGCCATCGCAATCTGGCGCGGCTCGGTGCTCTTGATCGCTTCCATCACCTCGTTCATGTCGATGCCGCGCAGCATGTGGTAGAGCACATAGCAAGCGATGCCGATGACCGCGACGCTGACCACAACTCCAAGCTTATGCAGGACTTGCTTCTGGCGCAGAAACGTCATCGCCCTGCGTATGGCTTCCAGCATCTAGACCTCGAAAAACGCTTCAGCGGCCAGGGTGGCCGGCGAACAGGCGGACGACGCACTGGCACTCAACGAACCCTCGCCACCGGCTCCGGCATCGCGCATGCCCCCGGCCCTTCCACTAGCGCGTTTTCGGGCGCAGTGGAATTCGCCAATTCGAACAAAAACTCGTGCCTTCAATATTTTAGGCAGGATTGCGGGCTCCTGATGCACGCTTTGGCGCTTTCGGCGGCAAGACTGACGCGAATCTCCGTGGCAATCCTGCGCAGGTGCCATGAAGTTTTGATGATTCCGGCCGTACAATGTTCCGTCATGGCTTAAGCCGACGTCAATCTATGGGCCGCGCCCGCCTGTTGAAAGAGGGCGCAACATGAGCGATTGGTCACGGTTTTGCGCAGCCAGGGTGCACGGCAACATCACTGAGCGGCCGCAGGCTGGCTCCGCGAGACCACCCGGTCGCGCAGCCAGGCGCCGATGGTACAGCCGACGAGGTAGCAGGCGAACATGACCAGGGCGAGGTCGAGCCAGTAGCCGAAGCGGCCGGGGACCACATGCGCGAAGGCGGCCGCGACCAGGGCGACGGCGAGCGCCGCGAGCCAGTATGCGGTCACCTTTGAAGTGCCGTTGCCACGCTGGACCACCGAGATCCAGCCCATGCAGAAGCCGAGCAGCAGCGAGCCGATCAGCCAGCCCATATGGAACGAGACGAGATAGGGCATCGTCACCTCACCAGAAATTCGATGCGGCGGTTCTGCGCCTTGCCGTCGTCAGTGTCGTTGCTGGCGACGGGTCGCGTGCTGCCATAGCCGACCGCGGTGAAGCGGCTGGCGGGCAGACCGGCCTTGACCAGATAGTCGATCACCGCCTGGGCACGCTTCTCCGAGAGAGCTTGATTGACGGAGTCCTCGCCATCGGCATCGGTATGCCCGGCGACCTCGATATTGGTGGTGGGACAGCGCAATGCCGTCTCGATGAGATGATCGAGAATGCCGGCGGAATCCGGATCGATGTCGGCGCGCCCCGTTGCGAAGCGGATCTTGCCCTTGTTCAACAGCTCCGAGAACAATTGCTGGCAGACGGTGCCGTCGACAGGGCCCGCCGCGGGTTTCACCGTGATCTCCGGCTTGTACTGCCAGTTCCTGGGAAAATCCTTGCCGAGGCCTGCGCGGATGTCGTTCGCGGCGCTCTCGTAGAGCGCATCGCCCGACAGCTTCACTTCGCGATCGGAGACGACGAGCGTACCGGTCGACAGCCGCGACAGTGCGCCAAGGGCTGCGACCACCGCGGTGTTGAAGGAGCCGGGGGCTCCGATGCTGGCCTTGAGATTGTCGACGACTTTCTCGGTGAAGAACTTTCGCGAAGCACTCGTCGCGATGGCTGCGTGCAGATTGTTGTCGGGCACGTAGCCGGTCAGCGTCACGGTCGCGGCGACCGGGTCCTTGTAGGCCTGGAAGATATAGGGCGGCGCCTTGATCTCGTTGGCGGCGATCGAAAAGCCCTCGGGCAGGTTCTTGAGCGCAGCCGCAATCGCCTCGCGACCGCCGAGATCACGCGCCATGCCGGAGAGATTGACCTTGGTGTCGGTGATCGTGATCTTGCCGTCCTTCAGCCTGCCGATCTGGTCGAGCAGCAGCGTCGCAGCCGCCTCGAATCGCGGCGGCGCACCGCGCGCCAGACCCATCCGATCGGCAACTTCGACGCCGCCCACTTCCTTGCGAGCCGCCTCGGTCAGCCGGCCCTTCATCGACGGCAGCGGCGCGGAGCCCGACAACGTCACCCGTACCACGTCACGTTCGGCGTTCCAGACGAAGGGTTTTGCTTCGGGAACAAGGCGGGTCCGGTCGTCGACCACGCGCACGCCGGGCACGGTCTCGACCGCCATCACGGCGTCGCGGCGCCCTTCCTCGGAAAAGGCGTCCGCGGCCAGGCTGACGTCGCGGCCGTCCACCGTGATCCGGGTCTTGTCCAGGACGGTATCCTTGAGGGCGGCCGAACTGCGGGCGGCGAGGTCCGCCTCGACCGGCAAAGTGTTATTCCAGGCCGCAAATCCCCACATGACGGCCAGGGGGATCAGCCCTGGCCACCATTTGCTGGCCCACCTGAAAAGCTTCTGCATTCGACGACCTGAAATCTGGAACCGGAGACAAAACAAACCCTTGGCAGGCTGTCAAACCTGAAATGGCGGCCCTCACAAGGCTCTGCATGGACAATTGGAATAACTTTTTCTTCAAGGGTCACACCCTAAGTTGAGGGCGGAATGCCCAGGGGTCCACCAGCCTGCAATGAAACAACTCCGCAACAACGTCATCCGCGCCGGGCTGGGGGCGCTCTATTTCAGTGGGGCGCACCACTTGCTGCGCCCGCTGCTATCGGGCGTGGGCGCCATTTTCATGCTGCACCACGTGCGGCCGGCCCGCGAGGCTGCGTTTCAGCCGAACCGGCATCTCGAGGTCACCCCGGAATTCCTGCGCGCCACCCTGAGCCATTTGCGCTCGCGCGAGATCGACATCGTCAGCATGGACGAGCTGCATGAGCGGCTGGTGCAGGGCCGGTTCGCCCGCCGCTTCGCCGCCTTCGCCCTGGACGACGGCTATCGCGACAATCTCGACCATGCTCTGCCGGTGCTGCGCGAATTTGACGCGCCTTTGACCGTCTACGTCGCGAGCGATTTCGCCGAGGGCACCGGACGTCTGTGGTGGATCGCGCTGGAGGCCGTGATCGCCAAGGCCGAGCAGGTCGATGTGCAGATCGGCAATTCCGCGCTGCGGCTCGATGCGACGACGCCTGCCGCAAAGCAGGCGGCATTCGATCGCCTGCACGACTGGCTCCGCGCGCTACCGGGCGACTATGATCTCAAGCGCGAGATCGAGGCGCTCTGCGCCAGATACGACGTCGACATGGCCGCGTTGTGCCGCAGCCTCTGCCTGAGCTGGGACGAGGTAAGGACATTTGCCGCCGATCCGCTGGTCACGATCGGCGCCCACAGCGTCAGCCATTGCAATCTCGCCAAGCAGAGCGAGGAGATCGCCGCACAGGAGATGGGGGTGAGCCGCGCGCGGATCGAGCAGGCGCTGGAGCGTCCCGTGCTGCATTTCGCCTATCCCTATGGCGACCGCGAGGCGGCGGGCGAGCGTGAATTCGCGCTTGCTGCGGCCGCCGGCTTCAAGACCGCGGTGACGACGCGGCCCGGCATGCTGTTCGCCGAGAACGCCGACCACATGACCGCGCTGCCGCGCGTCTCGCTCAACGGCAACTACCAGGACGCGCGCATTCTACCGGTGCTGACCTCGGGCGCCGCGACCGCGATGTGGAACGGCTTTCGCAGGATCGCGGCGGCGTAGGCCTCACTCTCGGCTGTCGTCCCGGACAAGCGTAAGCGCAGATCCAGGACGACGAGCCGATTGACTCCCCACGCCTCCCCGCTCAAAACGTCGCCAACCAAGGGAGGCACCATGTTCAACGATCTGTTCTCGCTCAAGGGCCGCGTCGCGCTGGTGACCGGCGGCTCGCGCGGCATCGGCAAGATGATTGCCGCGGGTTTTCTCAGCGCCGGCGCGGCCAAGGTCTACATCACCGCCCGCAAGGCGGGACCGTGCGAAGCGACGGCCAAGGAGCTCACCGCGCAATATGAAGGCGAATGCATCGCGTTGCCGATCGACATCTCGACCGTCGAAGGCTGTGACAAGCTCGCCGGAGAGATCACCAAGCTGGAGCCGAAGCTCGACATCCTCGTCAACAATGCGGGCGCGGCCTGGGGCGCGGAGTTCGACGAATTCCCCGAAAGCGGCTGGGACAAGGTGATGGACCTCAACGTCAAGTCGCTGTTCTTCCTGACCAAGGCGCTGGCGAAACCGCTGCGCGCGGCGGCCTCGCACGAGCGGCCCGCCAAGGTCATCAACATCGCCTCGGTCGACGGCATCTTCGTCAATCCGGGCGAGACCTATTCCTACGCCGCCAGCAAGGCCGCCGTGATCCATCTGACGCGGCGCATGGCAACGAAACTGATCAAGGACAACATCAATGTCACCGCGATCGCGCCGGGCGCGTTCAAGTCCGACATGAACCGGGCTGCACGCGACCACTCCGACGAAGTCGCAAAGCGCATTCCGTCGCGGCGCATCGGCTCCGACGAGGATATGGCCGGAATTGCGATCTATCTCGCCTCGCGTGCGGGTGATTACGTGGTCGGAAACACCATCGCGGTGGATGGCGGCGTGGTCTATGCCAATGCCGGGCTCGAGATCGCGGGGTAGGCAAACTCAGGAAGAAGCCGTGCCGTACACTCCGCTGTCATGCCCCGCGAAAGCGGGGCGTCCAGTACGCCGCGGCTTCTCGACTCCAGCACAACTGCGTGTGGAATACTGGATCACCCGCTTTCGCGGGTGATGACACCATTTGTATGGCGTGAGCGTTCGCTCCCGACGCCTACGTCTCGATCTTCACATACTCGAAATCGCCCGGCTTGTTGTCGATGCCCACCTTCGGCGGCGAGATCCAGGAGGCGTACTTGCCGGTCTCGGTGACGGGCTGCATCAGCGAGGTGATGAAGTCGCCGTCGGCGGTCGAGGGCAGCCACTCGTCCTTGCGCCTGGCCCAGGTGGCATCGTCGATCAAGAGACCATCCGGAGTCGCGTGGATGTCCTTGAACTCGCCGATATGGCGGTGGAAGGCGACGTTGGGCAGCTTGAGCTGGAAGTCGTAGCCCGCGGTCGAGATCACCTTGTTCCAGCGCAGCATGCCCTTGACGCAATCCTGGCTGTAATCGTCGCGCAGGCGCATGTTGAGCGCGGTGAGCGCCGGCTCGTCGACCAGCTTGATCAGGCCGTCGATGAACTTGAGCACCGGGTAGGTCGCGTTCTTGAGCTGGTGATCGTCGTCGATCTGGGTCTCGTGATAGCGGCCCTTGATGCCGGTGTTGAAGGCATTGGCCGCGTTGGTCGAGACCTCCGAGCCGAACAGGTCGAGCGACAGCGTGTAGTGCAGGTTGAGCTTCTTCTGGATGGTCGGAAGATCGATCACCCCGAGCGCGCGGACCTTTGCGATGTCGCTGGGATCGGTGATGCCGGCTTCGCGCATCGCATCGCAGGTGCGCTGCACGACGCGGGTGATGCCGGTCTCGCCGACGAACATGTGGTGCGCTTCCTCGGTCAGCATGAAGCGGCAGGTGCGCGACAGGGGATCGAAGCCCGACTGCGCGAGGCTGTGCAGCTGCATCTTGCCATCGCGGTCGGTGAAGTAAGTGAACATGAAGAAGGACAGCCAGTCCGGCGTCGCCTCGTTGAAGGCGCCCAGCATGCGCGGCGCGTCGGCATCGCCGGAGCGGCGGCGCAGCAGATCGTCGGCCTCTTCACGGCCGTCGCGGCCAAAGTACTTCTGCAGCAGGTAGACCATCGCCCAGAGATGACGGCCCTCCTCGACATTGACCTGGAACAGATTACGCATGTCGTAGAGCGAAGGCGCGGTCTTGCCGAGATGGCGCTGCTGCTCGACCGAGGCCGGCTCGGTGTCGCCCTGGATCACGATCAGGCGGCGCAGAAGTGCGCGATATTCGCCGGGGACTTCCTGCCAGGCCGGCTCGCCATAATGCTCGCCGAACGGCACGACGCGGTTTTCTTCCTGGGGCGCCAGCAGGATGCCCCAGCGATAGTCGGGCATGCGGACGTAATCGAACTTGGCCCATCCGCGCGGATCGACCGAATAGGCCGTGCGCAAATACACCAGCGACTCCTGAAAGCCTTCCGGCCCCATGTCGCTCCACCAGTCCATGTAGCCGGGATGCCAGCCTTCCAGCGCTTTGAGCACCTGGCGGTCTTCGGCGAGATTGACGTTGTTCGGAATCTTGGTCGAGTAGTCGACGTTCATGATGTTCATGTTCATGGCCGTGCTTCTCCCTAAACTCTTGTCATATCGAATTTCGGCTTCTGGCCGCTGCCGTAGCGACGCAGCGCGCCTTCCTCGCCGACGGCGTTCGGGCGCTGGAAGATCCAGTTCTGCCACGCGGTCAGGCGCGAGAAGATTTTCGATTCCATCGTCTCGGGGCCGACGAAGCGCAGGCTCGCTTCCATGCCGGTGAGACTGTCGGGCGAGAAGCTGGCGCGCTCCTCGAGGAACACGCGGACCTCGTCGTCCCAGTCGATGTCGTCGAGCGCGAAGGTCACGAGGCCGAGCTCTTCGGCCTGCTCGGCATCGAGTGTCGTGCCGAGCGTGGCCTCCGCCCGCTCCACGTCGGAAGGATCGGCCTGGAAGCGCGACTGCAGCCGCGTCAGGCCATGGCTCATCGGATACGGGCCGAAATTCATCGCCGAGAGCTCGATCGACGGCGGCGGCCGATTGTCGCCCTGGCGGGTGCCGATCAGCATGTAGGAGCGGTCGGCGGCGAAGACGAGCTCGGCGAGGGTGCCGGCAAAGCACGAACCCGGCTCGACCAGCGTCACCAGCGTGCGCGAGGTGACGTCGATGCGCTTGAGCACGCGCTTCCAGTAATGCCTGATCTCGTTGACCAGCCAGTGCGCCTTGTTGGCTTCGAGGAAGGCGTCGGACGCGAGCACATGGGCGCGGTCGCCATGGCTCTTGAACACCAGCATCGCGATCCCGGTCTCGTTGATGCGCAGATGCAGGATGGCGTCGTCGAGCTCCCGCGCCACTTGCAGCGGCCAGAACGACGCCCCCTGCGCCATCATGCCGTCGATGTCGGCGGGCGGCGCGGATTCAGGCGCCTTGATCGAGATGGTGGCGATGCGGGCCGTGCGGTCGATATCGACGGTGACGAAGCCGTAGCGGATGCTGGTCTGGTCGATCACGCGATGGAGCGGGGTGAGCGCGATGCCCTTGCCGCTGCCCTTGCGCTTCGAGGTGGCGGCGAACTCCGCGGCGCGCTCAGCGATTTTGGCTTCCAGCTTCGAATTCGGTGCGATCTCGTCGACGAGACGCCACTGCACGGCGCGCTTGCCCTTCACGCCCTCCTCGATGGTGCAGAAGAAATCGGCGTGGTCGCGGCGCACCTTGCGCTTGTCGACGACGCGGGTGAGGCCGCCGGTGCCCGGCAGCACCGCGAGCAGCGGCACTTCGGGCAGCGCGACGGCAGACGCGCCGTCGTCGGCGAGGATGATGTGGTCGGTCGCAAGCGCCAGCTCATAGCCGCCGCCGGCGGCCGAGCCGTTCACCACCGTGATGAAGCGCTGGCCCGAATTCTCCGAGGAGTCCTCCATGCCGTTGCGGGTCTCGTTGGTGAACTTGCAGAAATTGACCTTGTGGGCGTGGGTGGAGCCCGCGAGCATGCGGATGTTGGCGCCGGCGCAGAACACGCGGTTCTTGGCCGAACGCATCACCACGACCTTCACCTCGGGGTGCTCGAAGCGCAGGCGCTGGACCACGTCCGCGAGCTCGATGTCGACGCCGAGATCGTAGGAATTCAGCTTGAGCAGATAGCCTTCGAACAGGCCCCCGTTCTCGTCGACATCCATGGTCAGCGTCGCGACGTCACCGTCGACCGAGAGCTTCCAGTGCCGGTAACGGGACGGCTCGGTCTGGAAATCGATGAATGTCGCGCCGCCTGCGAGGCGCCGATCTTCCCCGGCCATGGGCCATCCCTATGCTGTCTTGGCTTTATCTTAGATGCACAATAATGCATCTTATCAGACGCGTCTAGTCCATTTCTGTCGCTACATGCACTTTGCTTCATGCTCAGGAGCGCACGATGGCGCTGATCGCGATCCAGTCGGCCTTGGAGAGCTGGGGACGGCCGAGCTTGGCCTGAAGCAGGGCCGTCAATGCCGGAATCGGGAAGCTCTCGACGAAGCCATCGCCCGCCGGCGCCGCCTTGCGCGAGGTGAGCGCCCGCAGCTCTGCCAGGGCATCGCCGAACAGGCGTGCGGCCGAGTGCGCCTTCTGCATCCGCAGCCGCAAATTCGCATTGGCGATCTGGATGCAGGCGCGGAGCAGGATGCGCTCGCGGCCGCCCTGCGGCGCCGCGGCCCACACCGCCTCCAGCACCTCCTGCGATTCCCAGAAATAGCCGCGGTCGTTCAGCGCGAGCCCGTAGCGCAGCGCCGGATGGCGCGCCGGCACGTAGCCGCGAAACGCCGGCGGCACCAGCGACTTGGCGAGGTCGAGTGTGACGTAATCGGCGTCGAGCCCGGCGGCATCGCCCGGCACATAGGCCCATTGCGGCCACGGCAAATGGCCGCTCGCCTGCGGCGGCACATTCATGGATGTGCCCCCGCAAGATCATGCGGCGCGTCCCTGGAGTCCCTGATCGTCGCGCAGGGCCGCTTTCGCAAATTGCTCAATAGCGTCAAGCGTCGCCCCCGGCGCTTCACGATGCGGGGAATGGCCCGCGTCTGAAATAATTTTCAAATCTACCGGACAGTAACACTCTTCCTGCGCAATTTCGACCTGCCGCAGTGTCCCATATTGGTCATCACCACCTTGCAGGATCAAAATGGGAACGCGGATGTAGGCCAGATATTCCGAGATGTCCCAGTCGCGGAATTTCGGATCGCGCCAGGCGCCGTTCCAGCCGTAGAAGGCGTTGTCGACGTCCTTGTGCCAGCGCCCGAGCCTGGCCTTGAGATCCGTGGTCTCGAAGCTGGTCTTGATCGCAGCGATGGACTGCACCGAAATGTCCTCGACGATGAAATGCGGTGCCATCAGCACGAGGCCCTGCAGCCGGTGATCCTGATGGGCTCCGGCATAGATCGTCGCGATCGAAGCGCCGTCGGAATGACCGAGCAACAGGCCGCGCTTGAAGCCGATGGCATCGAGAACCTTGGGCAGCACGTCCAGTGCCTCGCGCTGCATGTAGTCGAGCGGCCGCGGCAGGGTGACCGGGCTCGACTGGCCGTAGCCCGCGCGCGAATAGATGAAGATGCCGGCACCGGTGGCCTGTTGAAGCTTCTCGGGGAAGTCGCCCCATAGCCCGACGGAGCCGAGGCCTTCGTGCAGCATGACGATGGTGGGTGCGTCGGCTGATTGCGGCGCGAGCCATTTGTATTCGAGGCTGGCGTCGCCGATGCCGAGAAAACCGGTGGGGGTGAGGTTGGTCATGGTCTTGTTCCAGTTCGCTCCGTCCGCCGTACAGTCACGCTCAATTCGCGTCCTCGCGCAGCTTGAAGCGCTGGATCTTTCCCGTCGCCGTCTTCGGCAAGGACTCGACCACGTCGATCCAGCGCGGATATTTCCACGGCCCGATCTTCTGCTTGACGTGCTCCTTCAGCATCTCCTGCAGGCCCGCCGTCGTCGCGCCCGGGCGCAGGACGACGAAGGCCTTCGGTTTCAGCAATCCTTCCGGATCGGCTTCGGGCACGACGGCGGCTTCCAGCACGGCAGGATGGGTGATCAGCGCGCTCTCGACCTCGAACGGCGAGACCCAGATGCCGGAGACCTTGAACATGTCGTCGGCGCGGCCGCAGAAAGTGTACCGGCCATCAGTGTCGCGGACATATTTGTCGCCGGTGCGGGTCCACGGGCCTTCAAACGTGCGGCGACTCTTGTGGCGCTGGTTCCAGTAGCCCTCGCCGGCCGAGGGCGCATCGACCAGGAGCTCGCCGACCTCGCCGTCGGCGACGTCCTGGCCGGCCTCGTTGACGAGCCGCACCGCATAGCCCGGCACCGGCTTGCCTGATGACCCGTACCTGATGTCGCCGGGCGCGTTCGACAGGAAGATGTGCAGGAGCTCGGTCGAGCCGACGCCGTCGAGGATGTCGACGCCGAAGCGCGCCTTCCAGCTGTTGCCGACCGATTCCGGCAGCGCCTCGCCGGCCGAGGTGCAGATGCGCAAGGCGCCGCCGCCCCGCTCGGCCTTCATCGTCTCGTCGTTGAGCATCGCCGCAAACAACGTCGGCACGCCGTAGAAGATCGACGGGTTGTATCGGTTCATCAGGTCGAACATCCGCGCCGGCGTCGGACGCTCGCTGTTGAGGATCACGGTGGCGCCGACCGACATCGGAAAGGTCAGCGCATTGCCGAGGCCGTAGGCGAAGAACAGTTTTGCCGCGGAGAGACAGACGTCGGTCTCGCGGATGCCGAGCACCTGCCTGGCGTAGGTGTCAGCGGTCGCCTGCAGGTTCGAATGTATGTGGCGCACGCCCTTGGGCATGCCGGTCGAGCCCGACGAATACAGCCAGAACGCCGGCTCGTCCGGATGCGTCGCCGCGGTGGTGAAGTGGTCGCTCTCGCCGGCGAGCTCTTCAGCCAGCTGCTTGTGTCCGTTCTGCTTGGCGCCGGAGACCACGACATGCTCGAGATCGGGCATGCGGCCGACGACATCCTTGATGACGGGGTAGAGTGCTTCGGAGACGAACAGCACGCGGGCGCGGCAATCGGCGAGGATGTAGGCATATTGGTCCGCGGTCAGGAGCGTGTTGAGCGGCACCGGCACGATGCCGGCGCGGATCGCGCCCAGGAACAGCAGCGGGAAATCAACCGTATCCAGCATGATCATCGCCACGCGCTCTTCACGGCGGACGCCGAGACGGCGCAGCATGTTGGCAACGCGGCGCGTCTGTTGCTGCAGCTCTCCATAGGTGAGACGGGAGACGGTATCGTCGAAGACGAGCTTGCCTCCCCTGCCCTCCTCGACGTTGCGGTCGAGCAGCCAGGTCACCGCGTTGTAGGATCCCTCGCTCACGGACTTCTCCCCGATTTTTAGAATTATAATTCATAGAAAGACACTGCAGCGGCTTGCTGTCAATGTTAGCAGGCATTATGTTTCATTAAAATGCGCCGCAGGAGCTTTTTCAAAGACGGCATCCGTTAAAGAAGGCTCATGACCGACAGTCCCGACGCCGAATCCCGATTTCTCGAACAGCTCGGCCAGCGCGTGCGCACCATGCGCGCCCTGCGCGGCATGTCGCGAAAAGTACTCGCCAAGGTCTCCGGAATTTCGGAGCGCTACATCGCGCAGCTCGAGAGCGGCAAGGGCAACGTTTCCATCGTGCTGCTCCGCCGCGTCTCCGACGCGATGGGCGCGCATCTGGAAGATTTGCTTCCCTCGGCCGATCCGACGCCGGACTGGCAGATGTTTCGCGACCTCTTGCGCAAGGCGACGCCGGCGCAGATCGCGCAGGCCAAGGACCTGCTCGCCGGCGGCAGCGCGTCTGCGCCGCGCCGCGCGCCGTTCTGCGGCATCGCGCTGATCGGCCTGCGCGGCGCCGGCAAATCAACGCTCGGGAAGATTCTTGCGAAGAAGATCGGCTGGAGCTTCGTCGAGCTCAACAAGGAGGTCGAGCAGCAGAACGGCCTCTCCGTCGCGGAGATCATCGCGCTGTACGGCCAGGAAGGCTTTCGCCGCATGGAGCAGGCGGCGTTGCAGCAACTGCTCGCGCGCAACGAGCTGATGGTGCTGGCGACCGGCGGCGGCATCGTCTCCGAGCCTCTGACCTTCGACCAGATCCTGTCGTCGTTCTATACGATCTGGCTGAAGGCCGAGCCCGAGGAGCACATGGCCCGCGTGCGCCGCCAGGGCGACCTCCGCCCGATGGCGGACGACCGCTCGGCCATGGCGGAGTTGCGCAACATTTTGCTGAGCCGCGAGCCGCTGTACGCGCGCGCGACCGCGGTGGTGGACACGGCAGGGCTGAGCGTCGATGCGGCGGCCGCGCGGTTGATCGATGCGGTGCGGCCCGTATTGCAGAACGAGGCCCGCAGCTTCGGGCTGCGAAGCGTGGCGCTTTAGACGATGACTGACAGCGGCGTCACCATCTCCATGTTCGAGCGGATCGGCGGCAGCGCCGCGATCGACCTTCTGGTCGATCGCTTCTACGACCGGATGGAGACGCTGCCGGAGGCGAAGACCATCCGCGCCATGCATGCGGACGACCTCGGGCTGATCAGGGACGTGCTCAAGCGCTATCTCACCGAATGGACCGGCGGCCCGAAACTCTACACCCCCGAGAAAGGCCATCCGCGATTGCGGCAGCGGCACCTCGGCTTTGCCATTGGCGATGCCGAGCGTGATGCATGGTTGCTCTGCATGCGCGGTGCAATGGAGGAGACGGTAACAGACGGGGCTGCGCGACAAGACCTCGATCACGCGATATCGGGCCTCGCTGACTGGATGCGGAATCGCCAGTGACAGGGCCGCAGTGCCTCGACGCAAAATGAGGACGCTCCATCATGCGCAATGCGCCGTTGCGGCGCGCGATTTGAGTTCCGCCCAAATCACCTGTTAAGCTCGCGGACATGACCGACATTCTCCCCGACACCATCCGCCGCCTCTACACCGATCCCGGCGAATACATCGACAGCGATCATCCCGCCGTGCAGCAATTCGCCGAGACAGCGGTACGCGCGGATGCGGGCGCACGCGAGAAGGCGAGCGTGCTCTACACGGCGGTGCGCGACGGCATCCGCTACAATCCCTATGTCAGCATGCGCATCGCCGAGACCTTTCGCGCCTCGAGCGTGGTCGCCGCGGGCCAGGGCTATTGCGTCGGCAAGGCCGCCCTTTATGCCGCAGTCTGCCGCGTCCACGGTATTCCGGCTCGCGTCGGCTTCGCCGACGTGAAGAACCATCTCACCACCGAGAAGCTGCGGCAGAGCATGGGCACGGATATCTTCACCTGGCACGGCTTTACCGAGGTGCATGTCGACGGCGCGTGGCGCAAGGCGACGCCGACCTTCAACGACACGCTCTGCACCAAGGTCGGCGTGGCGCCGCTCGATTTCGACGGCCACACCGACGCGCTGCTGCATCCTTTCGACGGCGAAGGCCGCGCCTACATGCAATATGTCAATGACCGCGGCACCTATCACGACGTGCCGGCGAAGTTCTTGATGCGCGAGATGGCGCGGGACTACGCCAACATGCAGGGCGAGGATTTGTCGGGACGCGACATGGAGCACGAGGCGGAGGAGCAGTAGGACCTGCGCGGGCGCTTCCGGACGGGTCGTAAGCTTAGAGCAATTGCGAGCGCACGGATTCCGCGCCATCGCGCAGCAGGGGCAGGAAACGGTCGATCAATTCCTGCGCCGGCACGCGGTCGACATGGGCGCCCATGTTGATGGCTGCGACGATCACATTGTCGTAACGACGCACCGGAACCGAGATCGAGCGGAAATGCGGCTCGGCCTCGCGATCGACCAGCGAATAGTCCTGCGCGCGATCGGCGAGGATGCGCGCGAGCAACGCCTTGGGATCGGTGACCGTCTGCGGCGTCAATACTTCCCGCTTCATTGCCTTCAGCCGCGCGGCGAGATCGGCGTCGTCGAGCTGGCCGAGCATGGCGCGACCGACCGAGGTGCAGAAGGCTGGCAGCCGGTAGCCGATTTCGAGACCGCCGGAAAACATCCGCGCCGGACTGCTGCGGGCGACGAACACGACGTCATCGCCGTCGAGTACCGCCAGCGAGGAGATTTCGTTGGCCGCGATTGCGACACGATCGAGCAATGGTTGCAGGACAGTGACGAGCAGATTGGAGCGCAGATAGGACGCCGCGAGCGTCAGCACGTGCGGCGTCAGCGAGAACAGTTTTCCGTCACCGGAGACGAAGCCGCCGCGCTGGAGCGTGAACAGCATGCGCCGCGTGGTGGCGCGCGGCAGATCGGCGGCGCGGGCGAGATCGCTCAGCGTCATCGGACCCGTCGTCGCTCCAAAGCATTGAAGCAGACGCAGGCCACGATCGAGGCTCTCGACGAAATCCGTCGCGCGCTCGTCGGTCTCGGTTCGTTTCAGCTTGGGCATGGTCCTCCGAAGTCCTGCAAAATAATGCTTGCCGCCGATCCAAGGCATGTCATAATTCGCCCATTCGTTCAATAGGCGAACATTTGCCACTCCGCAGAGGGATGCACTTGCCATGATGAGTCAGGAGCAGAACGACCTGATCACCCGCACCGGGCCTAAGGATCCCTGCGGCAAGCTGATGCGAAGCTACTGGCAGCCGGCGGCGCTGGTTGACGAGCTGGAAGGCGACCGTCCGATCCGTCCCGTCAAATTGCTCGGCGAGAACCTGGTGCTGTTCCGCGACGAGCTAGGGCGCTACGGCCTGATCGACCGCCTCTGCGCCCATCGCGGCGCCGACCTCGCCTTCGGGCGAGCTCGAGCATGGCGGACTGCGCTGCGCCTTCCACGGATGGCTGTTCGACGCCACCGGCCAGTGCATCGAGACCCCGGCCGAGCCGAAAGATTCCAAGCTCTGCCAGAACATCCGCCAGCGGTCCTATCCCGTCGTGGAGAAGAGCGGCATCCTCTGGGCCTATCTCGGCGAGGGCGAACCGCCCGCATTCCCGGAGATCGACTGCTTCGTCGCGCCCGGCACCCACACTTTCGCGTTCAAGGGGCACATGGCCTGCAACTGGTTGCAGGCGCTGGAGGTCGGCATCGACCCAGCGCATGCGTCCTATCTGCACCGCTTCTTCGAGGACGAGGACACCTCCACGGCCTACGGCAAGCAGTTTCGCGGCGCCTCGGCGGGTTCCGACCTGCCGATGACGAAAATCCTGCGCGAATACGATCGCCCGATCATCAATGTCGAGCACACCGAATACGGCCTGCGGCTGATTGCGCTGCGCGAGATCGACGAGGAGCGCACTCATGTGCGCGTCACCAACCAGCTATTCCCGCACGCTTTCGTCATCCCCATGAGCACGGAGATGACGATCACGCAGTGGCACGTGCCGGTCGATGACGAGAACTGCTACTGGTACGCGATCTTCACCAGCTACGCGGCGCCGGTCGACAAGAAGAAGATGCGCGAGCAGCGGCTCGAACTGTACGAACTGCCCGACTACAAATCGCGCAAGAACAGCGGCAACGATTACGGCTTCGATCCGCACGAGCAGCAGACCGCGACCTATACCGGCATGGGCAACGACATCAACGTCCACGACCAGTGGGCGGTGGAATCGATGGGCGCGATCCAGGATCGCACCAAGGAGCATCTCGGCTCGAGCGACAAGGCGATCGTGCAATATCGCCGCCTGCTGCGGCAGGAAATCGAGAAGGTCGGCGGCGGCGAGAGGCCGATACTGTTTCTCGACGAGAACAGAGCACGCAGCATCCAGGGCCCGGCGACCATGGACGGCATCGGACCGACCCAGGGTTGGGAGCTCTACTGGATGGAGGTCGACGTCAAGCGCCGCCGCGGCGCCCCTTGGGCCGCACCGGTGCCGAAGGAAATCGCCGACAACGTGCACCGGCTGACGGCGGCGGAGTGACGTTCGTGCACCGACCCCGTAGGGTGGGCAAAGGCGCGAAGCGCCGTGCCCACCATGCTTCCATACGTAGGACAGACGTGGTGGGCACGCTTTGCTTTGCCCACCCTACGGCAGTTGAAGGAGTGGTGAAGTGAGTTTCGTCGCGCGTCATGCGCTGTGGTCGGATGAGCAGAAGGACGCCGCGGCGCGCATGCGGCGCGTCGTCGAGGAGAGGAATCTCGAGGTCATCCGCCTCGCCTTCCCCGACCAGCACGGCATTCTGCGCGGCAAGACCATCATCGCCGCCGAAGCCATGGCCTCGCTGGAGAGTGGCTGCTCCATCACCACCACCATGCTCGCCAAGGACACCTCGCACCGCACGGTATTCCCGGTGTTCACCGCTGGCGGCGGCTTCGGCATGAAGGAGATGGAGGGTGCGGCCGACGTGCTGATGGTCCCCGATCCCACCACCTTCCGCGTGCTGCCGTGGGCACCCACGACGGGTTGGGTGCTGTGCGACCTCTACTTCCAGGACGGCCGTCCTGTGCCGTTCGCGGCGCGCGGGCTCTATCGCAAGGTGCTCGACGAGCTCGGCAGCCGCGGCCACGACTTCATCGCCGGGCTCGAAGTCGAATTCCACATCTTCAAGCTCGACGATCCGCACATGCGGCCCGAGGACGCCGGCCAGCCCGGCACGCCGCCCTCGGTGAGCCTGCTCAGCCACGGCTACCAATATCTCACCGAGCAGCGCTTCGATCAGATGGAGCCGGTGCTGGAGATCCTGCGTCGCGACATCGTCGCGCTCGGGCTGCCCTTGCGCTCGGTCGAGGTCGAATTCGGGCCGAGCCAGTGCGAATTCACCTTCGCGCCGAAGAAGGGCCTGGAGCCCGCCGACAACATGGTGCTGTTTCGGAGCGCCGTGAAGCAGATCGCGCGCCGCCACGGCTATCACGCCACGTTCATGTGCCGGCCGAAGCTGCCGAATGTGTTCGCGAGCGGCTGGCATCTGCATCAGTCCATCGTCTCGCGCGCCACCGGTGAGAACCAATTCATGGCGAAGGACGGCGGCGAGCCGCTCAGCGCGTTTGGCCGCGCCTGGCTCGCCGGCCTGCTCGACCACGCCCGCGCATCCACATTGTTCACCACGCCGACCATCAACGGCTACAAGCGCTACCGCTCCTATTCGCTGGCGCCGGACCGCGCGATCTGGGGACGCGACAATCGCGGCGTGATGATCCGCGTGCTCGGCGGCGCTGGCGATGCCGCCACGCGCCTCGAGAACCGCATCGGCGAGCCCGCCGCCAATCCCTATTTGTACATGGCCTCGCAGATTCTCTCGGGCCTCGACGGCGTTGACCGCAAGCTCGACCCCGGCCCGTCGGCCGATACGCCCTACGAGACCAAGGCGCCGCTATTGCCAAAGTCGCTGCGCGATGCGGTCTCCGCGCTGAAGGACGATCCGTTCTTCCGCGAGAAGCTCGGCGCGGAGTTCGTCGATTACTACACTCACATCAAGAACGCCGAGATCGACCGCTTTCTGTCCGAGGTGACGGACTGGGAGCACCGGGAGTATTTCGAGGTGTTTTGAAGGCCTCCCTTCATCCGCCGTCATTGCGAGGAGCGAAGCGACGAAGCAATCCAGAATCCCTCCGCGGAAAGACTCTGGATTGCTTCGCTGCGCTCGCAATGACGCGGAAAGAGCGAGGGCTCAAATCCCCAGATACTTATGCTGCAGATCCGGCTCTGCCATCAGCTGGTCGGACGTGCCGCTCCACACCGTCTTGCCGCGCTCGATGATGTAGTGACGGTCGCAGATGCGGGCGAGGTGGTCGACGTTCTTGTCGACGACGAGGATCGACTGCCCGCGGCTCTTGAGCAGCGACAGGCAGCTCCAGATTTCCTCGCGGATCAGCGGTGCCAGACCTTCGGTCGCTTCGTCCAGGATCAGCAGCTTCGGATTGGTCATCAGCGCGCGGCCGATCGCGAGCATCTGCTGCTCGCCGCCGGAAAGCTGGTTGCCCATGTTGGAGGCGCGCTCGGCGAGCCGCGGGAACATGACGTAGATGGCGGCGAGCGTCCAGGGATTGGCGCTATCGAAGCGATCGGCGGCGGCTGCGACCAGGTTTTCGCGCACGGTGAGATTCGGGAAAATCTGGCGCCCCTCGGGGACGAGGCCGACGCCGAGTTTTGCGATCTTGTACGACGGCTGCGTCCGCACCTCGGTGCCCGCAAAACGGATGCTGCCCGCGCGCGCCGGCGTCAGGCCCATGATGGAGCGGATGGTGGTGGTCTTGCCCATGCCGTTGCGGCCCATCAGCGAGACCATCTCGCCCGATTTGATCGACAGCGACAGGCCGAACAGGACCTGGCTGAGGCCGTAACAGGTCTCGATGCCGTCGACGTCGAGCAGTATTTCGGCCATTTCAGACATGGTGCGTCACCACGTGCTGATCGCCGAGATAGGCGCGCTTGACCTCGTCGTTGGCGCGGATCGCTGCTGGATCGCCCGAAGCGATGACACGGCCATAAACCAGCACCGTGATGCGGTCGGCCAGCGCGAACACCGCGGGCATGTCGTGCTCGACGAGGACGATCGAGACCTCCTTGCGCAGCTCCTGCAGCAGCTTGACCATGCTCTGGGATTCGGTGACGCCGAGACCCGCCATCGGCTCGTCGAGCAGCAGCAATTTCGGCTTGCTCGCGAGCGCGACCGCGAGCTCGATCTGGCGGCGCTCGCCATGGCTGAGCCTGGACACCAGGATATCGGCACGATGCAGCAGCCCGACGCGGTCGAGCGCGGCATGGGCGGCATTGCGCAGGCCCTTTTCCTTGCGGGCATTGGCGAAGAAACGGAACGAGTGGCCTGCATGCGCCTGGGCCGCCAGCGCGACATTATCGGCGGCAGTGAAATCCAGCAGCAGCGAGGTGATCTGGAACGAGCGGGCGAGGCCCAGCGCGCAGCGGCGATAGGCCGGCAGATAGGTGATATCGCGCCCCGCCAGCGAGACGCTGCCGGAATGCGGTTCGAGATGTCCGGTGAGCTGGCTGATCAGCGTGGTCTTGCCGGCGCCGTTCGGGCCGATGATGGCGTGCAGCTCGCCGGCCGCGACGTCGAGCGAGACGTGATCTGTCGCGACGATGCCGCCGAAGCGGCGCACCAGCTTGTCGACGCGGAGCAGAGGTTCAGCCACGATTGAACCTCCCGAGCAGGCCCATGATGCCGCCACGGCCGAACAGCACGATCAGCAGCAGCATCGGCCCCATGATCAGCGCCCAATATTCGGTGAGCTGCGACAGGAATTCCTCCAGCAGCAGATACACCACGGCGCCCATGACGGGACCGAACAGCGTGCCCATGCCGCCGAGGATCACCATCACCATGAGATCGCCGGACCGGGTCCAGTACATCACGGCCGGGCTGATGAAATCGGTGTTGTTGGCGAGCAGCGCGCCGGCGAGGCCGCACATCATGCCGGAGATGACGAAGCAGACGAGCTGGTAGCGTTTGGCCGGGAAGCCGATCGCCTGCATGCGCTGCTCATTGGAGCGCAGTCCCTGCACGACCAGGCCGAAGCGCGAATTGGCGATGCGCCAGATCAGGAAGATAACACCGAGGAGGCAGGCGAGGCAGAGATAGTAGAACTGCGTGCGATTGCCGAGATTGATCAGCCCGGAGAAGTCGCTGCGCTTGTAGACGGTGAGGCCGTCGTCGCCGCCGTAGCGCGCCAAGCCCGAGGCGACGTAATAGGCCATCTGCGCGAAGGCGAGCGTGATCATGATGAAATAGACGCCGCGGGTGCGCAAGCTCAGCGCGCCGATCACCAGTGCATAGAGCGCGGAGGCCGCAAGCGCGACCGGAAACTGGATGAAGCCGGAGCCGACGCCTTCCTGCGCGAGCATGCCGACGGCATAGCCGCCGATGCCGAGATAGGCGGCGTGGCCGAAGCTCATCATGCCGCCATAGCCCATGATGAGGTTGAGGCTCGCGGCCGCCAGCGCGAGGATGACGATGCGGGTGAACAGCGTCAGGATGAAGATATTGCCCGAGAGCTGCGAATAGAGCGGCAGCAGCACCAGGCCAGCCAGCATCAGGGCCGTGACGGCCTTGCTCACGGTGAACGCCTTCATCGACGGTTGGCCGGAAACAGCCCCTCCGGCCGCACCACCAGCACGATCGCCATCAACAGGTAGATCAGCATGGATGACAATGCAGGCGCGGCGGTCGAGGCGGCAGCGCCGCTCAGCACCTGGCGCAACAGTTGAGGCAGGAAGGCGCGGCCGAGCGTGTCGATCATGCCGACGAAGATCGCGGCGAGGAACGCGCCTCGGATCGAGCCGATGCCGCCGATCACGATGATGACGAAGGCGAGGATCAGGATATTCTCGCCCATGCCGATCTGCACGGTGAGGATCGGCGCCTGCATCAGGCCGGCGAGGCCGGCAAGCGCGGCTCCAAGACCGAACACCAGCGTATAGAGCAGCTTGATGTTGATGCCGAGCGCGCCGATCATCTCGCGGTTGGAGGCGCCGGCGCGGATCAGCATGCCGATGCGGGTGCGCATCACGCCGAGATAGAGCAGCAGCGCGACCAGCAACGCCACCACGATGATGGCGAGGCGATAGGCCGGATAGTGAATGCCGGGCAGGATCGGCACCGGCACGGTGAGCCAGGCGGGCAGCGGCAGCGCGAGGCCGGCCGGGCCCCAGATCAGCCGCACCGCTTCATTGAAGAACAGGATCAGGCCGAACGTGGCGAGCACGTGGTCGAGATGGTCGCGGCCATAGAGATGCCGCAGCGCGCTCATTTCCAGCACGATGCCGAGCAGCAGCGTGGCGCCGAGCGCCAGCAGCGCACCGAGCAGGAAGCTGCCGGTCCAGGCCGCGAAGGTCGCCGCGAAATAGGCGCCCATCATGTAGAGCGAGCCGTGCGCGAGGTTGACGAGATCCATGATCCCGAACACCAGCGTCAGGCCCGCGGCGAGCAGGAAGAGCAGCAGGCCAAACTGCAATCCATTCAGGAACTGTTCGACGACAAGCAGCATCAGAACTCTTTCAGGCGCACGCGGTGTCGCGCCGACGTTCGAACACGGTCGCCATCAGTGAAAGAGCTCCCCCTGCCTCTACAAGGCGGAAAAATGGGTAATGGCAGTATCGTTCCGAAGCAAGAGCGATTCCGCGCCAGACATGCACTTTGTTGCATCCGGCCGCGCGCAGTCGAACACGCCTTGCCCAAGTCTTCAACAAAGTCTTCAACCAAATCCTTGCAAGAAAGCTGCCGAGCGGCGTGGGGCAACCTGCCGCACCCAAACGATCACCCTCCCCGCGGCAGGCCGTGGGGAGGGTGCGAATTCGCCGGAGTGACGAAGAGGACGTCTAGTGCGATGTGATCTCCCGGGAATGGTCGTCTCGTTCGGGATGCATGCTGTCTGCCGTCGAGGCCTCGAGGGCCGCCATCCGGAACAGATAGGCGAGCGTCACCAATCCGGAGTCCTCCGCCATTTGCGCGAGCTCGAGCGCCATGTCGGACATGTAGCCGAGATTCTCGTCCCTGGTCTGCGCCATGGTCTGGGTGTCCCGCATCATGTTCCTCATCTCAGGCGCTCTTCCGTTGGGCGGCAGCGAGGCCGCAGAGATTGGCACGTGCAACGGCGTCCAGACGCGGGCCGTCCTGTCGCACGATCGACGCGACGCCGATGCGATCATGCAGGACGTCTACCGTCTCGCGGCGAATGTCGATGGTCGCCGCCATGGTCCAGGCGTTCTCCACCAGAGCCGGCAGTCCAAGCGGGGTCACGACGAAGCCGGCCTCGTGGAAGCGCGGCAGCCACCAGGTCTCCATGATCGCGCTGACCTGTGCGATGCCCTGATTGAGGCAGAACTCCTGCACCGCCGCCATCAGTTGCAGGTTGAGTGGCCCGTCGCGGCGGTCACGGACGACGAAATAGCGCGACCACTCCCAGACCAGCGGGTCAGCCGGGCAGCCGCGCACCGCGGCCAGATGCGGAAAGACCTCGCTCATCATCGAGGGCTTGGTCGTCGGGTAGAGCCGGTGACCGCCAATGACGCGGCGCCCCTCCAGCGCGAGCAGGTAAACCGTATCCTCGTTGTCGTAGGAATCGATCTCGCGGCCATCCGGCTTACGCAGCGTGTCCCAGTGCCGCTCCTCGACAAAGATGTCGTGGCGCAGCCGGAAATGCTGCTCGAGTACGTCTTCGTAAAGGTGGCGATTAACCGCAGAAATTGCATGAATCATGAAAACCCCCATTCAGTCTCAATGGGGGCCAGCCTCCGTGAAAAGAGGCAGGCTCGATACTGGGAAATTTCCCAGTATGTCGCTCAGGGATTGATGATCTTGTTGCGGATCGCCAGCGCAACCGCATGCGTGCGGTTGACGGCGCCCAGCTTGCGCGCAGCGGTTGCGAGATGTTCTTCGGCGGTGCGCTGCGTGATGTGCAGGATCTCGCCGATTTCCCAGGCCGACTTGCCCTGCGAGGCCCACGCGATCACCTCGCGCTCGCGCGGGGTGAGACGCGCCGGGGGATACGGCACCGGCTGGAGCAGGCGGCGGATATGGTCGAAGCCATACATCGCCATCAAATGCAGCGCCGGCTTGCTGCGGGGATTGAGATCGAGGTGGACGCCGCCGAGCGACACCGCGGCCTCGTGGCCGGTCAGCCCGTGGATCGGCACGATGAAACCGCGCGACATGCGAAAATCGCCGGCGCGGTTCATCACCTCGGCCGCATCCGGTTCCAGGTCGGCGTCATATGGCGCTTCCGCCCATTCGAACGGGTTGACCGATTGCCGGCACAACCGCACCACCGGATCGACGCGGTCGTAGTTGTTCCGGGTGTAGAGACTGAACCATTCCGCCGGCCAGCGCTTGGCCAGCACCATCTGCGCAAACCGTTGATCGGGATTCGGCAATCCCGTCACGATGATGGTTTCGAAGCCGAAGCGGCCGAACGCCGTTTCGAGCGCATTCATGGCGTCCGGGACCTTGCGATAGCTCCCGAGGCCCTCGATGAAGTCGAGCGCTTCCCGGCCATAGTCTACGGCGGACATCGGTGCGTTTCCTGACCCACGCCTTCCCGTATAGCACGTATTCGCGGGCTGCCTCAATTTGCTGCTGCCGTAGTTTTGCGGCCTGCGCTCGATCCGAGAATTTAATCTACTTGTGGAAGAAGTGATGCCAAGTTACACCTGTGGCGTCTAAAGCGGGAAAACCACGATGGAAGACGAGGACATCGCCCTCAACAGCGTGCTCGGCCTTGAACTGAACCGCGTGTTTTTCGCCGTCCACGAAACGGCGAACAAGCAGAAGATCATCGAGTTCGCGCGCGAGGTGCTGCAAGGCGAGCACATGGAGCGGCCCGGCAGCGTGTCGCCGGAAGGACCGGCGAGCTAGAGCGCAGTCGCAGCAAATGCGACGCCGATCAAACAGGTCGCGCGCCGATGCCCCGTCATTCGAACGGGACGATTCCAGTCGAAACAATCCGATCTCGAAGCTGGCTCCTCCTTCTCCGCTCGTGGAAGAAGGCTGATGAAAGTCCCTTGGAATTGCGCGGATTTCCCCGCTAATAGCCGGGACCGAAGGCTCCCAGCGAGACGATAGAAAGCCATATGTCCAAGCGCGGATACGCCGCCAGCAAGAAGCTCCTCACCGGCCTGATCGGCGCGCCAATCGCGCATTCCGCATCTCCCGCCATGCACGAGCGCGCCGCCGAGGCGTTCGGCCTGCGCTGTCACTACCAGCTCATCGAAGTCGCCGGCGCCGACGCGGCCGGGCTTGCCATGATGCTCGAAGGCGTGCGCCGCCTTGGCTTCGCCGGCGTCAATGTCACTTTCCCTTATAAGGAGGCGGTGGTGCCGCGGCTCGACGCGCTGGCGCCGGGCGCCGCCGCCATGGGCGCCGTCAACACCGTCGTCGTCAAGGACGGACGGCTGACCGGCCACAACACCGATACGACCGGCTTTGCGCGCGCGGTGGCGCCGCTGCTGGCGCCGTCCGGCAACGCCATCGCCGTGATCGGCGCGGGAGGCGTCGGCAAGGCGATCGCCTTTGCGCTGGCGAGCCTTGACGTGACCGACATCCGCATTTTCGACAGCGAGCCTGCGCGCGCCGAGACGCTGGTCTCCTTGCTTGCCCCGCGGGGCGGCGCGAGGGTGGCCGCAAGCGTCGAGGATGCACTGCATGGCACGACCGGTGTCGTCAACGGCACGCCGGTCGGCATGTTGCCGAACCAGGACATCCCCGTTGCGGCCACGCTGCTGCACGACAGATTGTGGGTCGCGGATGCGGTGTATTCGCCGCTGATCACGCCGCTGCTCGCCGCGGCGCAGGAGCGCGGCGCGCGGATCATGACCGGACGGGAGCTCGCAATTTACCAGGCCGCCGACGCCTTCGAGCTTTTCACCGGCCTTGCCCCATCGACCGAGATCATGGGCGAGGCTTTCGACGAGGTGATGGCGGCGCGAAGTTCGACCTATCACCCGGCGTAAGCGCGGCGCTCAATCATGCCGGGGGAGTGCGGCGCATTCTTCGCCTCTCCCCGTAAAAACGGGGAGAGGGAGAGGAGAGAGCGAGTTCACTTCATCGCACACTTGTCGTGGAAGCGATCCTGGTCGTTCTCGACGATCGTCGCCACCGTCTTCAGCGAGAGCTGGCCTTCGCCGTCCTTGACCACGTCCTGGAGATAGAAGTTCTGCACCGGGATGTGATTCTTGCCGTACTTGAAGGGGCCGCGCAGCGACTTGAAGTTGGCCTTTTCCATCTCGGCCTTCATCGCGTCCTTCTTGCTGGTGTCGCCCTTCACCGCGACGACGGCGCTGTTGATCAGCTGGGCCGCGTCATAGGCTTGCGCGCCATAATAGGTCGGACGGAGGCCGGTGTACTTCTTGCGATAGTCGGCGACGAAGCGCTTGTTCTGCTCGTTGGGCAGGTCGTTGACCCATTCCTGCGCACCGGGAACGCCGAGCGCATTGTCCTTCTGCAGCGGCAGCGACAGCTCGTCGACGGTGAACGCCGTGTAGAGCGGCATCGTGCTCTTCAGTCCGGCCTGCGCATATTGATTAAGGAACTGCACGCCGGCCGCACCGGGATAGAACACGAAGATGGATTCCGCGCCTGACGCACGCGCCTTGGAGAGTTCGGCGGAGAAGTCGAGCTGGCTCGGCCAGACCGTATATTCCTCGCCCTTGACCTCGCCCTTGAAGGTGCTCTTCACGCCCGCGAGCATGTCCTTGCCCGCCGCGTAGTTCGGGCCGATCAGGAACACGCTCTTGACGCCCTTCTGGTTCATGTAGAGGCCCATGGCCGCCGGCGTCTGGTCGTTCTGCCAGGAGGTCGAGAACACGTAAGGGCTGCACAGCTCGCCCGCGAGCTGCGACGGGCCGGCATTGGCCGAAATCAGGAAGGTCTGCGAGTCCACCGCGGTCTTGAGCGAGGCCAACAGCACGTTCGACCAGATGTAGCCGACGATGAAATCGACCTTGTCGGACTGCACCAGCTTCTCGGTCTTCTGCTTGCCGACGTCGGGTTTCTGCCCGTCGTCCTCGTAGATCACCTCGACCGGCTTGCCGTCCATCTTGCGGCCGATGTGGTCGAGCGCGAGTTCGAAGGAATTGCGCATGTCGTTGCCGATCACGGCGGTCGGGCCGCTGAAGGTCGAAACAAAACCAATCTTGATCGTGTCGCCGGCGAACGCCTGATTTGCCAGCCCAAGCGCAGCTGCGCCCGCCAGCCAGAATGCCGTCCTCATAACCACTCCCTCTCTATTATTGACCCCGGAACGGAGTAATCGCCGTTCGGGTCTGTCTCTATTGAACGCAAAAACCGTCGCGCCGCCAATGGCTCAGTGCCGACCCCTGCACCATATTTCGCTGTATTCGAGGATGGCAAGAAATATAATTCTACTCACTTCGGCCAAGGCTGCGGCGCTTGTTCGCGGCCTCGATACACCCGGCCTATGCCACGATTGATGACGGCTATTGGACCGCAGCACCTGATCCGCACATAAATGAAGATGAGTAGCAGCGAGATTCGAGGGCATCATGGCCACGACACCGCATCGCGTCGTCATCGTCGGAGCCGGCTTCGGCGGGCTGGAGGCCACCTACCGGCTTGCGGGGGCGCCGGTCGAGATCACGCTGATCGACCGCCGCAACCATCATCTGTTCCAGCCGCTGCTCTACCAGGTCGCGACCGCCTCGCTCGCGACCAGCGAGATCGCCTGGCCGGTCCGGCACCTGATGCGCGACCGGCGCGAGGTGACGACGCTGTTTGCGACCGTCAGCGGCGTCGATGCCGCAAGACGTTGCGTGCTGATCGACGACGGCAGCGAGGTGCCCTACGACACGCTGGTGCTCGCCACCGGCGCGCGCCATGCCTATTTCGGCCATGACGAATGGGAGCAGTTTGCGCCGGGCCTGAAGACGCTGGAGGATGCGACCACGCTGCGCCGTCACATCCTGCTGGCCTTCGAGCGCGCCGAGCGCGAGACCGATCCAGCCAGGCGCGCGGCACGCCTGACCTTCGTCATCGTCGGCGCCGGTCCCACCGGCGTCGAGCTCGCCGGCACCATCGCCGAAATGGCGCATCACACCCTGCCCGGCGATTTCCGCAACATCGACACGACCAAGGCGCGTGTGGTGCTGATCGAGGCGGGGCCACGCGTGCTGGCTGGATTTCCCGACGATCTCTCGGCGTATGCGCAGGCATCGCTCGAAAGAATCGGCGTCGAGGTCGTGCTGGGACAGGCGGTCACCGAGATCAATCGCGAGGGCGTGGTGTTCGGCGGCAAGCTGCTCCCGGCAAAGACACGAATTTGGGCCGCCGGCGTGCGCGCCTCGCCCGCCGCCGAATGGCTGGGCGCACCAAGCGATCGCGCCGGGCGCGTGCAGGTCGAGGCCGATCTGACCGTTCCCGGCCATCCCGATATTTTCGCGGTCGGCGACACCGTCCTGATCAACGCCTGGGGCGGCAAGCCGGTGCCCGGCATCGCGCCGGCGGCGAAGCAGCAGGGACGGCATGTCGCCGAGACCATCAAGGCGCGGCTGCGCGGCGCTGCGACGGGACCGTTCCGCTACAAGCACTCCGGCAGCCTCGCGCAGATCGGCAAGCGGCTCGCGGTGATCGACTTCGGCCGCATCAAGCTGCGCGGCACCATCGCATGGTGGATCTGGGGTATCGCCCACATCTACTTCCTGATCGGGCTCCGCCACCGCCTCAGCGTCGCGCTGAGCTGGCTGTGGATCTACGCACGCGACCAGCGCGCGGCGCGGTTGATCACACAGGGCAGCAGCAAGGTGGTGTAGGTTGGCTCTTCTCCCTCGCCCCGCTTGCGGGGAGAGGGTCGGGGTGAGGGGAGTCTCCGCGAGGACGGCGGGAGTTGGACCCGCGGAGAGTCCCCTCACCCGCCGCGCGCGGGACGATGCATCGCATCGCCCGGGGCGCGTCGGTCTCTCCCGCAAGCGGGGAGAGGCAAGATTCTTTACTTCACCAGTTCGCAGCCGCCATCCGCCAGCGGGCGGAACGCCTGCTCCGCCGGAATGGTCGAAACCAGCTTGTAATAGTCGTACGGGTATTTCGACTCCTCGGGCTTCTTCACCTCGAACAGATACATGGGATGCACGACGCGGCCGTCCTGGCGGATCGCGGTATCGCCGAACAGCTTGTCCTTGCCCTTGAACTTCTTCATCTGCGGCACCGCATCCCTGGCGTTGTCGCTGCCGGTCGCGGCGACCGCGTTGAGATAAGCGAGCGTGGAGGCGTAGACGCCGGCCTGGTTGCCGCTCGGCATCTTGCCGTTCATGCCGGGTCGCGCGGCGAAACGTTTTGCGAAAGCACGGGTGTCGTCGTTCATGTCCCAATAAAAGGCTTCCATGAGCTGGAGGCCTTGCGCGACCTCGATGCCCATGCCGTGGACGTCGTTGATGAAGAGCAGGAACGCGACGAGCTTCTGACCGCTCTGCTGTACCCCGAACTCGGCGGCCTGCTTCACCGCGTTGATGGTGTCGCCGCCGGCATTGGCAAGGCCGACCACTTGCGCCTTCGAGTTCTGGGCCTGCAACAGGAACGAGGCGAAATCGGACGTGCCGAGCGGATGCTTTGACGAGCCGAGCACCTTGCCACCGTGCCCCTCGATGTATTTCTGCGCCTCGGCCTCGATGCCCTTGCCGAGAGCATAGTCGACCGTGAGAAAATACCAGTCCTTGCCGCCGCGCGACATCATCGCGGCCGCCGTGGTATTGCCGGTCGCCCAGGTGTCGTTGACCCATTGGACGGTGTTGGGAGAGCAGGCCTTGCCGGTCAGATCGGAGCTTGCCGTCGACGACGCCAGGAACGTCATGCGGCTGTCGCGCAGCAGCGTGTTGATGGAGAGGCCGACGGCCGAATTCGGCACGTCGACGATGGCATCGACGCCGTCGACATCGAGCCATTTGCGCGCGATGGCGTTGCCGACATCGGCCTTGTTCTGGTGGTCGGCATAGACGATCTCGACCTTGATGCCCTTACCGCCGCCGTTGAAATCCTCGGCCGCCATGCGCGCAGCTTCCACCGAGCCCAGGCCGTTGGTATCCTGGAAGATGCCGGAGATGTCGTTGAGCACGCCGACGCGCACGACGTTGTCGGAGATCTCGGCGCTCGCCACGCCGCTGATCAGGCTCGCGGCCAGCGCGAGCGTCCATTTCAGATTCTTCATCATTCCCTCCCCTGTTGATTGTTTTCGTCGCCGGTCGCGTCAGGCCGGCGTGATCGTCACCGGCAGGCTGTCCAGCCCGCGCAGCGTATTGTTGAAGCGGCGCTTCGGCTCGCCGGTGATCTCGATGCTGGCGACACGGCGAGCCAAGGCCGTCAGCATGGTCTCGCCTTCGAGACGCGCCACCAGCTGGCCGACGCACATGTGAATGCCGGAGCCGTAGCCGACATGGCCGGAGGTGCGGCGGGTGATGTCGTAGCTGTCGGGCTTGTCCCAGCGGCGGGGATCGCGGTTGGCCGCGGCGAGGAACATCAGCACCTTCTCCCCTCGCCGATCGTTGCGCCGGAGAGTTCGACATCACGCGTGGTGGTGCGGAAGAACGTCTGCACCGGGCTTTCGAACCGCACCGCTTCCTCGAAGGCGTTGCGCGCGAGCGTGAGGTCGCCACGCAGGCGCTGCCACTGCTCCGGGAAGCGCGCGAGACAATAGACCGCGGCGCCGATGCCGTTGACGGTGGTGTCGAGGCCGGCCGACAAGAGCGAGCGCACCAGCAGCGGCGCCTCGGTCGCCGTGATAGCGCCCTCGTCGACATGGGCATGGATGCAGGCACCAATGCCGCCGGGCGTGAGGTTGTTACGCTGGCATTGATCGGTGACGTAAGCCTGATGTGGCGCCGAACGCGCGATGGCTTCCTGGCGCAGTTCATTCGGCGGGCCGAACGCGTTGAACACGACGCTCGCATAGGGAATGAGGTGCTCGCGCCCCTCCGGCCTCAGGCCGAGCGCATCCGGGAAGATCGAAAGCGGATAGGCTTCGGCGAGATCCGTGATGGCGTCAAAGCTACCCTTGTCGAGCAGCGCGTCGACCCGCTGTTCTGCGACGGCGGCAAAGCGGTCACGCAACCCCTTCATCACGGTCGGCGACAGCACCTTCGACAACACCGCACGGGTGCGCGTGTGCTCGGGCGGGTCGGCCTCCAGGATCAGGCTCGGCGGCCGCCACGGCGTCTCCTTCTTGAAGTCGGACAGGCCGACGCCGCGGCTGGAGCAGAAGGTCGCGGGATCGTTCAGGACGGCATGGACTTCGGCATAGCGCGCCACGCCATAGAGCTTCCACTTGTCGAGATAGACGACCGGGCCGGCCTCGCGCAGCAGCTCGTGCGCGGGGTAGGGATCGGCAAAAAACTCATGTCGAAGGGATCGACGTCGACATGCGGGACGCCTGATGTCGCGGAGCCGGGTGCGCTCATGAAACTCCTCCCTCATTTTGATCTTGTGAAAGGACCGCGCTTGCCCTTAGGTCTGCGGGCACGCCGCGAGTCAGGTACCCATGCCGCCGTCTTCGACCAGAGCCCGCCAGAAGCCAGCGCCCATGGAGGCGGGACCAACGCTCGATCTCGACCGCTACGTTCCGGCGTTCATCACCTTCATCGCCAACAAGCTCTCGAACAGCGCGACCGCGTTCTATCAGAAGCAGTTCGGCGTCAACGTCACGGAGTGGCGCATCATGTCGCTGCTGGCGATCGAGCCCGGTATCCCGGCGTCCCGCATCTGCCACGTGATCGGGTTCGACAAGGGCCCGGTGAGCCGCACGCTCGCGAGCCTGGAGAAGCGCGGGCTGGTCTCGATCCGCACCGATCCGAACGACGGCCGCACCCATTCGATTTCGCTGACGGCACGGGGCCGCGCCACCCATGACAAGGTGATCGTCGCCGCGTTCGAGCGCGAACGACGGTTGCTGTCCTGCCTGAGCAAGGACGAGCGCGAGGTGCTGATCGATCTGCTGCGCCGGTTGCACGAGAATCTCGGCGCGGTGACCGGCGGCAGCGACGCCTGACGGATCGCGCGCCGGGCGCACTCCCACGCCACGTCCAGGCATACGCCGGCATTTGCCCGCGGCACCCCTAAGGCCGAGCATCGTTTCCTCCGTGACAGGCGCAGCGGTTCCCCCGCCGTCATCCTTGTCGGAAACGGTTCGCACAAATTAGTTGCTTCGGCAACAAAAGAATCACGCAGGATATTGCGGCAGAATGGCTGGCGTGTTTGAGCATGTCCCGGACGCGCTGCAGCGTGAAACGCTGCTGCGCTGCGCAACCACTCCGGTCATTTTGAACTACAACCCGATCCACTCGCCCGATGCATCGTCATTCAATCGCGCGACCGCATCCGCCCGCCGCGTCAGCACCGCGCGCTGGTTGATGTAGCCCTTGTCGGTGATCTCGCCGCCGTCGACGGATGGCGGCTCGACGAGCAACAGCGCCCGCGTCGCATGGCCGGAGGAGTTGGCGCCCTGCTGTTTCAGTTGGGCGAGGCCTTGCGCGATCGCGGTCCTGACCTTGGCATGCGCAAGCAAATCGTTGACATCCGCCGTCTCGGGCAGACCGGCATGGGCGCGACAGGCAGCGAGGTTCGGGAACACCAGGAAGCGCACCTCGTCGCCGCCATGGCCCGCGACGACGATGTCCTGCGCGAACGGCGCCAGCGCGGCGATGCCGGCGACGCGGAGCGTGCCGACATTGACCCAGGTGCCGGAATTCAGCTTGAAGTCTTCCGCGACCCGGCCATCGAAGAACAGGCCGCGCTCGGGCCGCTCTTCATCGGCCAGCTTCACCGCATCGCCGATGAGATAGAAGCCTTCATCGTCGAAGGCCTGCTTCGTCAGTTCGGGCGCCTTCCAATAGCCCGGCGTGACGTTGGGGCCGCGCACGCGCACCTCCAGCTTGTCGCCGGACGCAACGAGCTTCAACTCGGTGCCGGGAATCGGCACGCCGATATTGCCGGAGCGGTCGGCGAGGAAATGACAATCGGTCGCCAGCGGCGAGGTCTCGGTCGAGCCCCAGGCCGAGACCACCGGCAGCGGGTGGCCGACGGTTTCGATGGAGAGCTGTTCGAGCGTATCCCAGAGATTCTGCGGCAGCGCCGCTCCGGCATAGAAGGCGAATTTCACCTCGCTGAAGAAGCGGCGGCGCAGCCTCCCGTCGCCTCGCAGCGCCGCGATCAGCATGTCGAAACCGCGCGGCACGTTGAAATAGACCGTCGGCATCACACTGCTGAGATTGGCGAGCGACGTCGCGAAAAGACCGGGCGCGGGCTTGCCGCCGTCGATGTAGAGCGAGCCGCCATTGCGCAGCACCAGGTTGAAATTGTGATTGGCGCCGAAGGTGTGGCTCCAGGGCAGCCAGTCGAGGATGACGAGATCGCCGCCGCCCTGCTCGAGAAAGATCCAGGTCTGCGCCTTGGCTTGCTGGCTCGAGGTCAGCATGCGCTGGGTGTTGATCACGGCCTTGGGCGTGCCGGTCGAGCCCGAGGTGAACAGGAATTTTGCAATCGTGTCAGGTCCGACATTTGCGAAGGCATTTGCGACGTCGGGCGTTTCGGGCGTTGCCGCGACGTCACGGAAGGCGAGCGCATCATCATCACCAGCCTTGCCGCTGATGATCTGCGCATCGTGCAGCGGCTTGATCGCGGCCAGCGCCGCGGCAAACGGCTTGGTCGCGGCGACATAGATCGCACCCGGCTGAAGCAGCGAGATCATGCTCTTGAGCTTGTCGAAATCCCTGGACATCAGCGAATAGGCCGGCGAGATCGCGGCCGAGGGCACGCCGACGTGCTGGGCGGCGAGCGCGAGCAACGCATGGTCTATGCTGTTGTCGGAGAGAATGACGACGGGGCGCTCGGCGCTGAGACGCTGCGCCAGGATCCAGGACGCCGCCGCGCGGACCCGCCGCAGCGCACCCGCGTAGGTCATGGTGGCCCAAGGGGTATCGGCGCTGTCACGCTCGGCGAGGAAGATCGTGTCGGGCGTCTGCCGCGCAAAATGCTCCAGCCAGTCGCCGATGCAGCGCGCGCTCTCGCGAAGAGGCTCAGGCGAACGCAACACGATGCTGCCGTCGGTGCGACGCTCGGCGACGGTCTGTGGCGTTGCGAACAGGCTCGCCGCGTCACCGCGTAGGGCGGTCGTCATCTGTTTCCTCCTCGCCGATACCGGACCGGCTGCAACCTCGTTCCGGGCTGCTGGCGAGAATGTTGAGCACCGCAATTGTTGTCGTCAACAACAATCTTTCGCCCGGCGGAGCGCCGCGCTAGGGTGACAAGGCAGGAGACATGATGTGACAGTCAGCGCAGCCCGAGCCGAGCGCCACCCCTCCCCGCGCAAGCGCGCCGGCAACGGTACGGCGCGGCAACTCGACGCGGACGAGATCGGCCTCGACGCGCTGGCCGGGCACGCCGGCTACGCGGTGCGGCGCTTCCAGATCTGGATTTTCCAGGACTTCATCAAGACGCTCGGCGAGGTCGACATCCGGCCGACGCAATATTCGGTGCTGACGGTGATCGGCGCCAATCCGGGGCTCTCGCAGATGGCGGTGGCCAAGCGCCTCGGCATCGAGCGCGCCCGGCTGGTGCACTTGCTCAACAACCTCGAACAACGCAAGCTGGTGAAGCGGATCAAATCGAAGACCGACCGGCGCTCCCACGCGCTGCATCTCACCGCGCCGGGCGAGACGGCGCTGGCGAAGTTCAAGCGGCTGGCCGCCGAGCACGAGCGGCATGTCGAGGCGAAGATCGGCAAGGAGAACCGGGAGCGGTTGCTCCAGATCCTTGCTGGCTTCACATGACTTGATTGCCTACGATTTATGCAGATGCCTACAACGGGGCGCTGGCATGACCGCCTTATCGCGGGGCAGAATGTCGCCCAAACTGCTGATTTTACGATAATATCCGCAACAGCCATCCTGCCCGGATTGTGTACACAATGGCACATCGCTTGCTTCAATCCGGGTGAAGCAGTTGCCGGAGTTTGTCACCATGGGGGCTGAGCAGCCTGAAACGATTGCCGCGATTGTGGCCGCGCATCGCGCGGGCATCGTCACGCCGGCGCAGACGATCGCGCGGACCTACCAGCGCATCCGCGACCACAATGATCCCGCGTTGTTCATCAGCCTGCGCGACGAGAAGGACGCCGTTGCGGAAGCCGAAAGGCTGGCCGCGAAGGATGCCGCCGGCCTGCCGCTCTACGGCGTCCCGGTTGCGGTGAAGGACAATATCGACGCGCTGGGATTTCCGACCACGGCCGCCTGCCCGGCCTTCTCCTACACACCGACGCACGACTCGACCGCGGTGGAGCGCCTGCGCAGGGCCGGGGCCATCATCATCGGCAAGACCAATCTCGACCAGTTCGCGACCGGGCTCGTCGGCGTGCGCTCGCCCTACGGCATTCCCAGAAATTCGATCCGCGAGGATCTCATTCCCGGCGGCTCGAGTTCGGGATCCGCCACCGCCGTCGGCGCCGGCCTGGTGCCGTTGTCGCTCGGCACCGACACCGCCGGCAGCGGCCGCGTGCCGGCGATGCTCAACAACATCGTCGGGCTGAAACCGAGCCTCGGCATGATCTCGACCGCGGGTCTCGTGCCGGCGTGCCGCACGCTCGACTGCATCTCGGTGTTCGCGCTGACGGTGGACGATGCCGCGCTCGCGCTGTCGGTGATGGCCGGACCCGACCAGGCCGATCCGTTCTCGCGCGACCGGCCGCTTGGCGCACTCACGCCGTTTCCGGCCGGGTTGCGCCTCGGCGTGCCCCGCGCCGGGCAGTTGATCTTCTTTGGCGACAAGAAGGCGGAGGCGGCTTACGCCGATGCATTGAAACGCTGGACGTCACTCGGCGCAACGCTGGTCGAGTTCGACCTCGAGCCGTTCTACGAGACAGCGCGGCTGCTCTATGAAGGTCCCTGGGTCGCCGAGCGCTATCTCGTGATCAAGAATCTGCTGGCGTCCGCGCCCGACACGATCCATCCCGTCACGCGCGAGATCACCGCGGCCGGGGCACGGCTCACGGCGGCGGACACCTTCTCCGCGCTCTATCGCCTGCAGGGCCTGCGCAAGATCGCCGAGCGGACGTTTGCCAATATCGACGCGCTGGTGCTGCCGACGGCGCCGACGGCGTATACGACCGCGCAGGTGCTGGCCAACCCGATCGAACTCAACAGCCGGCTCGGTACCTACACCAATTTCGTCAATCTGCTCGACCTCTGCGGTCTCGCGGTGCCCGCCGCGATGCGCGCCGACGGCATTCCGTTCGGCATCACGCTGCTGGCGCCCGCGGGACGTGACGCACTGCTCGCGAGCATCGGGCGTGTCTTCCATGCGGATACGAAATTGACCGTGGGGGCGAAGGGCGTGCCGCTCGCGCCGCTTGCGGCACATGGCGACGACGCGATTCCGATCGCCGTGGTCGGCGCGCATCTATCCGGCATGGCGCTGAACGGTGAACTGACGGCGTTGAACGGAAAGCTGATCGAGGCGACTAGGACCACGCCGGACTACAAACTCTATGCGCTCCAGACCACGCCGCCGAAGCCCGGCCTGCTGCGCGTCGAGGCCGGCAAGGGCGCGTCGATCGAGCTGGAGATCTGGTCGCTGTCGTCGTCCGCCTTCGGCAAGTTCGTCAATGCGATTCCGGCGCCGATGGCAATCGGGACGGTGCGGCTTGCTGATGGTCGCTGCGTGAAGGGATTTCTGGTCGAGCCGGAGGTGCTGGGCGAAGCGCGCGACATCACCAGCCATGGCGGCTGGCGCAAGTTCATGGCGGAATCCGCGACGGGGTAGTTCGTCATTCCGGGGCGCGCGTAGCGCCGTAGGGTGGGCAAAGCGAAGCGTGCTCACCAAATTCCAACATCATCGCGAGAGTTGGTGGGCACGGCGCTTTGCGCCTTTGCCCACCCTACAGCACCGAGTACGCGGCGCTACACCGACACCGCGTAGATCTCGTACTCCCCGCGCACCAGCTCGATATGCGCGCGCATGGCGGCTGCGGCGCCCTGCTTGTCGCCGCGCATGATGGCGACGACGACGCGGTCGTGCTCGGCCTGCGACTTGGCGAGGCGGCCGAGGTTGCGGAACTGGGCGCGGCGGAACGGCTGCACGCGGACGCGGGTGGCCAGCGTGATCTCGGCGATGTAGCCGTTCTGCGATCCCGCATAGATCGCGTTGTGGAAGCGTTCGTTGACCTCGTGGAAGCGATCGGGATTGCCGGCGTAGCTCAGCACCCGCAGCTCTTCGTGGATGGCCTCCAGGCCGTGGCGTTCCGTGGCGGACATGCGCTCCGCGGCAAGGCCCGCGCACATCGCTTCAAGCTCCGCCATCGCCTCGAACATGCTGGTCAGCCGTTCGAACGAAGGCTGCGCCACCACCGCGCCGCGGTGCGCGCGCGATTCGACCAGGCCGCTCGCGACGAGCTGGCGCAACGCTTCGCGCACCGGCGTCCGCGACACGCTGAAGCGCCGCGCGATGTCGGTCTCGTCCAGCGGCGAACCGGGGGCCAGGGCTCCACGCACGATCTCGTCGGCAAGCTGCAGACGCAGTTCCTCGGCGCGCGTGACTTTCTGTAGCGACGGCAGCGCCCGGTCGACGCGCGGCACCACCGGCTCGGCCGGCAGTGTTCCCTGCGGAAGATCGTCAAGCGTCATAAGGTCAGGTCTCTTTCGACTCGTCGATGATGCTGACATGGGCGGCGACGACACGCCAGCCCTCCGGGAAGCGAATCCAGGTCTGCATCTGCCGGCCGACCTTGCCGGGAGCCGTATCGCGATAGAACAGGGTTGAAGCGACCGCCGTGTCGCGGCCGTAGCTGGTGATCACGGTCCTGGCGGTACGGCGGTTGAGGCCGATCGGCGAGCGGCCGGCGCGGAAGCCGGAGATCGCCGCGTAGCCGTAGAGGTTCTCGCCGATGCCGTAGCGCAGCGTGCGAGGATCGTTGCGGAACAGCTCGCCAAGCACGGCGACGTCGTTGGTGATCAGCGCCTGCTCATAACGATCGAACGCGGCTTTGACTTCCGCGATCACGTCGGGGAGATCGATCTCCATTCCAGATTCCTCTCAAAATCCCCTTGGCGCGGGCGCGGCGACGACGCCCATCTTCTCCAATGCGTATGCGACGCGCAACGCGATGTCCTCGCGCCAGGGCGCGGCGATGATCTGCACGCCGATCGGCAGCGGCTCGAGCGGCACGGGAACCGCGACCACCGGCAGGCCGATGAACGAGATCGGCTGGGTGTGAATGCCGATATTGGCGCGCACCGGCAGCTCGACGCCGTCGAGATTGAAAGTCACCTGACCGAGCTTCGGCGCGGTACAAGGCGTCGCAGGCGCGATCAGCACGTCGGTCGATTTAAACAGCTCGGCAAGCTGCGAGCGATACCAGCGGCGGAATTTCTGCGCGCGGTCCACCAATGGCGCGGGCACCATGGCGCCCGCGATAAGCCGGTCGCGCACGGCGGGGTCGAAATCGTTGGGACGCTTGCGGAGGCGATCGAGATGCAGCGAGGCGCCTTCGGTGGTGGAGATGACATAAGCCGCCGCACGGGCCCGTGCGGCTTCAGGGACCTCCACCACGCGCGTGGCGCCGAGCGCCTTGGCGACTCGGCTGACGGCTTCGACCGCCTCGGGGAAGACGTTCTTCTGGAAGTAGCCGCCGGCGATCGCGATGCGCAGGTCCGACACCGGGTTGGCGAGCAGCGGCATCGTCGGCTCCAGACCGCGCGTGGTGCAGGCGGCATCGTCGGCATCCGGTCCCTGCATCGCGTCATAGGCGAGCGCGAGATCGGTGACGGAGCGCGCGAACGGACCGAGATGATCGAAGCTCGCAACGAACGGAAACGAGCGCGCGCGCGACAGCCGGCCATAGGTCGGCTTCAGGCCGAAGATGCCGCAGAACGACGAGGGCACGCGGATCGAACCGTTGGTGTCGGAGCCCAGCGCGATCGGCACCAGCGCGCCGCCGACGGCGCTGCCAGAACCGCCGGACGAGCCGCCGCTCATCCGCGTGGTGTCGTGCGGATTGCGCGAGGGACCGTCGTGGATGTTCTCGCCGGTGAAGTCGTAGGCGTATTCGCCCATGTTGAGCGCGCCGACGAGCACGGCGCCGGCCGCTTCCATCCGCTCGATCAGCGTGGCGTCACGCTTGGCCGGTGGCAGATCGCGATTGATCTTCGAGCCGGCGCGGGTGGGAAGCCCCGTGACGTCGAACAGGTTCTTCACCGCGAAGGGCACGCCGGCGAGCGGACCGACCTCCTTGCCTGCGGCAATGTCGGCATCGATCGCACGCGCCTTGGCGCGGGCGCGATCGGCTGTGACATCGGTGAATGCGTTGAGAACGGGGTTGTGCTGGTTGATACGCGCGAGCGCCGCTTCGGTGGCATCGAGCGCGGACATTTTGCCGCCGGCCACCGCCTTGGCGATGTCGGCAGCACTTGGATCTGGCTTGGCTGTCATGGCGGCGTCAGACGGCGAAGATCGGCGCCGGCTCGGTCTCGTCCGGCAGCGCGAATTCATCGACCAGGCGGGCGAGCCGCAACGAGACCTCGAGATTGGCGCGCACCGCAGGCCTCCAGGCCTCCTCGACCGGCAGCGCCAGCGCTTTGGAAACGGCGTCGATATAATCGTCCAGCGGCTCGGCCATCACTCTCTCAAACTCTCTAACGTTCGTCAGTGAGCCGGCAACGGCGGATGCGGGATCGCCGTCAGCAGCTCCTTGGTGTAGTCGTCCTGCGGGTCGCTCAAAACCCTCTCGGAAGAGCCTTCCTCGACGATTCGACCCGACCGCATGACAATGACACGATCGCACAACAGGCGCACCACATTCAAATCATGCGAGACGAACAGATAACTCATACCTAGCCTGGCCTTGAGATCCTGGAGCAGGTTCAGCACCACGGCCTGGACCGACACGTCCAGCGCCGCGGTCGGCTCGTCGAGGATGACCAGCTTCGGATGCAGGGCGATGGCGCGGGCGATGCCGACGCGGGCCTTCTGGCCGCCGGACAGTTGGTGCGGGAAGCGATCCAGCAGATTGTGCGGCAGGCCGACCATGGTGGCCAGCTCCTCGCAGCGCGTGCGGAGCGCATCGCGGCCCCTGACGTCGCCGAGCTGCATGATCGGATCGGCGATCGCGCGCACGGCGGTGAAGCGCGGGTTGAGGCTATCGGTCGGGTCCTGGAACACCATCTGGATGCGGCTGCGCTGCGGCAGCCGGGCAAAGTTGGCAGGCGCGATGGCGCCGATGTCCTCGCCGTCGAACTGGATCAGGCCGGAGGTCTGGTCGAGCAACCGCATCACCATCATCGAGGTGGTCGATTTGCCGCAGCCGGACTCGCCGACGAGGCCGACGCTCTCGCCATGGCCGATCGAGAAGCTGATGCCGTCGACGGCGCGGAACACGTCCGGTTCGACGGGAGGCTTGCGGCCGAACAGCTTTCCGAGCGTCACGGTGGCGCCCTGGCGGGGGTATTCCTTGACCAGCTTTTCGATGAGCAGGAGGGGCACTTTCTCCCCGCTTGCGCCGCTGTGCCCCTTCTCCCCGCTCGCGGGGAGAAGGTTGGGATGAGGGGGACTCTCCGCGAGCACAGTGCTGGGAGAGTCCCCTCACCCGCCGCACTCCGGGGCGCAATTCCGCTCCCGAGTGCGTCGGCCTCTCCCCGCATGCGGGGAGAGGCGAAGGAAGCGCCCTCCTCCTCCGGCAACAGATCCCGCAGGCTCACGCCGAGCCGCGGCGTCGCGCGCATCAGCTTCTTGGTGTAGGGGTGCTGCGGGTTGGCGAAGATGTCGGCGGCTTTCGCGGTCTCGACCACCCGGCCCTTCTCCATCACCACGACGCGGTCGCAATAGGCGGCGGCGAGGCCAAGGTCATGCGTGATCAGGATGGTCGACATCGCCTTGCGCCTGGTCAGTTCGACGATCAAATCCATCACCGCCTTCTGCGTCGTAACGTCGAGGCCGGTGGTCGGCTCGTCCGCGATCAGCAACTGCGGATTGCAGGCGAGCGCGAGCGCGATGACGACGCGCTGGCACATGCCGCCGGACAGCTCGAAAGGATAAGCATGATAGCGCTCGCGCGGGCGGGCGATCTTGACCTGCTCCAGCGCCTCGATAGCCCTCTCGCCTCGATCAGCGACCGGAGCCTGCTGCACATGGGTGCGCAGCACATCCTCGATCTGGTCGCCGACCTTGCGGATCGGGTTCAGTGCCGCGCGCGGGTTCTGGAAGATCATCGAGACTTCGCGGCCGCGCAGGTCGCGCATCTGGTCTTCGGTCGCGGCCTTGACGTCGATGCCGGAGAACATCACCGAGCCCTCGGCGATCTTGCCGGCGCGGTCGAGGATGCGCATCACCGCATAGGACGTCACCGACTTGCCCGACCCGGACTCGCCGACGATGGCGAGCGTCTCGCCCTTGGCGACGGAGATGTTGACGTGCTGCACGGCTTTGACGATGCCGCGGCGGGTGTTGAATTCGACCGTGAGGTCCTGGACGTCGAGCAGGGGCTGGGCGGTCATGCAGGCCTCCCGTCGCTCAAAAGGTCGAAAACAACCCCATGCACAGTAGAACTGGGATTGGAATCATAGAGGAATTCCAAACGGGAAGGAGAGAGTGAGGGAGGTACGGACCTATCGCTCCCTCCCCCTTGTGGGGGAGGGTTGGGGAGACGGGTAGCCCCAAGCGAGGTCGGAGTTCGTGGCTACCCCCTCCCTGCCCCTCCCCCACAAGGGGGAGGGAATGAGAGAGACGCGGCCACCTCACTGCCAAGCGTCGCGGCTTCATCTCTGCCCTCAATCATCACGTCCTCCGCTGCGGATCGACGATGTCGCGCAGGCCATCGCCGAGAAGGTTGAAGCAGAACACGGCGATCATCAGAGCGAGGCCGGGGAACAGCGCGATCCACCATTCCCCTGAGACCATGAAGCCCGCGCCTTCGGCGACCATGATGCCCCACTCCGCGGTCGGCGGGCGGACGCCAAGGCCGATGAAGGACAGGCCGGCGGCATTGAGGATGGCGTAACCCATGGTCAGCGACATCTGCACGATCATGATCGGCATGATGTTCGGCAGGATGTGCACCAGCAGGATGCGGAATTCGCCGTTGCCCGACAGGCGCGCGGCCTGCACGAAGCCGGCGTTGCGGCGGACATTGGCCTCGGCGCGCGCAACACGGGCGTAGAGCGGGAAGTTCACGATGGCCGTGGCCAGGATGATGTTCTGCACGGTGTTACCGAGGGCCGCGACAATGCCCATCGCCAGCACGAACAGCGGAAACGCCATGATGGTGTCGGCGATGCGGCCGACGATCCGATCGGTCCAGCCGCCGAAATAGCCCGCCGCGATGCCGGCGAGCCCGCCCATCAGGAACACCAGCACCACGGAGGCGACCGCGATGAACGTATCGAGCCGGGTCGCGACGACGACACGGCTGAAGATGTCGCGGCCGAGCTGATCCGTGCCGAACCAGTGCGCGGCCGACGGCGGCTTCAGCGCCGCCGCGGTGTCGGACGCCAGCGGATCGTACGGCACCACATAGGGACCGAAGACCGCGGCAAGAAGAATGACGATGAGCAGGGCGAAAGAAAAGGCCGTGACCTTGTTCTCGCCGAGCACATAGCGGGTCTGTTCGAGGATCGCGGTGAAGCCCGAGGTTCGCGCGGGACCGACGGGCTCAACAGCAGGTGCAACGGAGCTCATGTGCTTCTCCTTTTGCGCATGATCTGATCGGAAAACCGGCCTCCACTTTTCCGGATCATGCGCTAGCCCTCCAGCCTGACGCGCGGATCGATCACGCCGTACAAAATGTCGATCACGAGATTGAGCAGCACGTACATGACCGCCATGGTCAGCACGAAGCCTTGCACCGGCGCGAAGTCCGACGAGATCAGCGCCTCGACCGCATAGGAGCCGATGCCGGGCCAGGCGAACACTTTTTCGACCAGCACGTTGGCGCCCAGCAGGAACGAGAACACCATGCTGAGCGTGGTGATGACGGGCAGCATCGCGTTGCGGAACGCATAGGTGATGATGACGGTCGCCGGCGACAGTCCGCTGGCGCGGGCCGTGCGGACGAACTCGGACGAGAGCACAGCCAGCATCGAGGCGCGCGTCATGCGCGCGATCGGCGCCAGCGAGAAGATCGCGAGCGTCGTCGCCGGCAGGATGAGCTGGCTCAGCGCCGAGCGGAACGCTTCCAGATCGCGCGCGATCAGCGTGTCGATCAGATAGAAGCCGGTGATCGTCGGCGGCGCGCTGTAAAACACATCGAGACGGCCGAGCGGCGCGGGCGACCAGCCGAGCCGGAAATAGAAGACATAGACCAGCACCAGGCCGGTGAAGAACACCGGCAGCGACACGCCGGCTGTCGTCGTCACCCGACAGAGATGATCGACCCATGATCCCGGCCGCGTTGCCGCCAGCACGCCGAGCGGAATCGCGATCACGATCGAGACGACGAGACCGAGCAGCGTCAGCTCGGCGGAGGCCGGCAGCCGGTTGCGGATTTCGGCTGCGACCGGCTGTCCGGTGGTGAGCGAGTTGCCGAAATCGCCATGGGCGAGATCGTTGGTGTAGCGGAAGAACTGCTCGACCAGCGGCCGGTCGAGACCGAGCTTCTTGCGGATCTGCTCGACGGCTTCCTTGGTCGCGGCGGGACCTGCGAAGTACGCGGCGGGATCACCGGGCAATGCGCGCGTCAGCAGGAAGGTGACGATGACGACGCCGATCAGCGACGGGATCGCAAACATCAGGCGCTTGCCGATCATGGTCAGCATGGGGCGGCACTCCCGCTTGGCAATTGAGGGCTGACTCGCGCCGCGCGCGCCGCTGCGTCCCCTCCCCCTTGTGGGGGAGGGCTAGGGAGAGGGGTGGCCCCGGGAGAGGTCGGAGTTCGTGGCTACCCCTCTCCCCAACCCTCCCCCACAAGGGGGAGGGAGCCTGAAGACCGTGCTCACCTCACCCATCACCCCTCACCCCTTCGCCAGCGAGCGATAATCCAGGCGACGGTGGAACCAGTATTGGTAGCCGCTGATGTTCTTCTGCATCGCGACGTTGACGAAGGGCTGGTACAGCGGGATGCGCGGGATGTCGCTGAAGGCGAGATCGACGAAACCCTTCACGTCCTTTTCGTAAGTCGCGGTGTCGCCGGTGGCGGCGGCCGTGCGCGCCCCGTCGATCAGCTTATCCATCTCCGGCGACTTGTAGCTCATGGTGTTGAAGACGGAATTGTTGCCGTGATAGCACCAGTAGAAGAAGTATTCGGGGTAATCGAGCCAGCCCGAGAACACGTTGGTGAAGAGCGGCATCTCCTTCTTGTTCAACTCGGTGCGCCAGTTGGCGCCGGGCACCTTGTTGATGGTGGTCTTGATGCCGATCTGCGCGAGAGACTCCTGCACCAGCACGCAGAGCGGCTCGTTGACACCGGCAAAGTTCAGGTCGAACGAGATCGTGGTCTCAAACCCGCCCGCGAGGCCCGCTTCCGCCATCAGCGCCTTCGCCTTCTCGATGTCGGTGTTGTATTTGTGCGGCTGCGGCCAGGCGACTTCGGTCGGCTTGTCCTTTGCCGCGCCGAACATCGGGTTGGCGAGGCCGAACATCACCGCGTCCATGATCTTCTGATAGGGCAGCGCGTAGGCGACCGCCTGACGCACCTTGGGATTATCGAACGGCGGCTTGGTGACGTTCATGCCGATATACTGGATGCCGTTGGAGAACGGCAGCGACACGACGTTGAGCTTGCCGTTCGCCTTCATCTCCTGAAAGTCCTTGTTCGGCAGCTCGTAGGAGATGTCGGCATCGCCGCGCTCCAGCAGCGCGCGGCGGTTGCCGGCCTGCGGCACCATGCGCCAGATCACGCGCTTGATCTTCGGCAGCGGACCGCAGACCCAGTCGTCATTGCGCTCCATGATCACTTCGGTGCCGGCGGTCCATTTCGTCACCTTGTAGGCGCCGGAGCCGGCGGTCTGCTGCTTGGTGAATTCGAGCCCCCAGGGATCCTTCTCGCTGGCGTTCTTCTTCACCAGCTCGGAGTTGACGATGCAGGGCACGATCACCGCGAGATCGGGGATCGTCAGCCTGTCCTTCTTCAGGAAGTCGACACGCACGGTGTGGTCGTCGATGACGACGAACTGCTCCGGCTTGGTCAGCGAGCCCGCGCTCATCTGGAAGGTCGGGAAGCCGCCGACGCTCACCGCGCGATCGAGCGACCATTTCACGTCCTTGGCGGTGACGGGCGTGCCGTCGTGGAATTTGGCGTTCTTGCGCAGCTTGAAGGTGACCGACTTGTCGTCGATCTTGAACTCCTCGGCGAGTTCGCCCTTGAACTTGTCGCGGTCGTAATAGGGCACGCCGCCGGGGCCGGACTTCATCTCGTGGCTGATCAGGCGGTCGTAGCAATTCCACGAGACCTCATAGCCGGGCACGTTGGTGCCGACGCCGTGGATGTCGAGATTGTTGGGACCGCCTTCGGAGACGATCAGCAGCGTCTCCGAACGCGCGTCCGCATAGGCGGTGGAGATGACCTGGGGCACGGCCGGAAGCGCCGCGCCTGCGGCCAATCCGGAAACAGACTTGAGGAAATCGCGGCGCTTCATGGCAATTGCTCCAACTCAGAAGTTTCTGGTTGGAACTGGATTCGCAAGGTTCGTGCCAGAGCTTAACGAGGCATTAATTTGCATCCAACCCACTGATTTGGCGAGCAAATAGCGGATTTCGATCCAATGATTATTCTCTGGGCAATGCGCTTAATTGCATACAAAGATGCAATTTTGCTGTTAAATTAGGCTAAATCGGTAGGCGCCGCCGAATTGAGCAAGGCGGACTTCAACCCGCCCAGATCAACTCCTGCAGCCCGACCAAATCGTTCGCCTTGTCCTGCCAGCCCTCGATGCAGATGTGGCTGTTGAGGTCGCTGGCGCGGTGCAGCAGCATCAAGGCCATCAGGCGGCGCTTGAGCGCGACATCCGGCTGCGCATAGCCAAAACCTTCGAGCAGGTTGCGGACCCGGCCCGGCCGGCCCGCCGCCATGAAGGCGCTGGGGCCAAGCAAATCGTAGTCGCGCCATCCCGCCAACACGTCGCCGAAATCGAACAGGCCTTTGAGCGACCATTGGTCGTCATAGCAGGCGAGCAGGAAGTTCTGGGGGATATATTCGCCGACCAAAATCACCGGCGGCGCGTCCATCGGGATCAGCTTTGCCGCATCTTGCAGGAGATCGTCGAGGCCGGCGAGGAATTTCGGCGCAAGGCCGAGGCGTGCGTGCCGCGCTCTGCATCCCTGCATCTGCGTGCGCATGAAGTCGTCCCAGCGTGGCTCGATCTTTGCGAGCGGCCCAAGCGGCGCGCGCTGCACGGCGGCGATGGTCTCGCCGATCTGGCGCAGCAGGCGCTCCTTCTGGTCTTCGGGCAATTGCGGCCAGACCTCGGAGCCGAGCGTGCCGGCAAGGCGGGTGATGACGAGGTAAGGCCAGCCGTCCCGTTCGCCTTCCGCGGCGATCTCCGGGATCGGCAGATGGAGGCGGCCGGCAAGCTGCGTCAGCGAACCGCGCTCGGAGACGAATTGCGCGCGCAGCATGGGCGGGAAGATCTTCAGGATCAGTTTGTCGCTGAGCCCGACGACGAGATTGGTGCCGGTCGCGAACACATGCGGCGCGCTGATATCGAGACCGTGGCTGCGCGCGATGTCGAGCGCGATGGGGAGCCACAGCAGTGGATCGGAGCGGAAGGCGCGAAAGCTCGCCGCGTCGGTGAGGTGAGGAAGCGTGAGCGTGGGAGCGACGGTCATTCGCGCACTGTTGGTTGACCCAGTGCGAGCCAGGAAGACGGAGCACCTCTCCCGCTTGCGGGAGAGGTCGGCGCGCTCCGGGCGATGCGAAGCATCGTCTCGCGCCGGGTGAGGACCTTCTCCTCTTGGGGACTGTCCCGTTGCGGAGACACCCTCTCCCCAGCCCTCCCCGCAGGCGGGGGAGGGAGCGCACCACATTCGCGGCGATAGCGAAATCCAATCTCGACATGCGCTACCGGTCCGGACTTGCGCGTTCGAACTGGCGCAGGATCTTGTTGCCGCGCTCGACCGCGGCATCGAGCGCCGCTTGCGCGCTCTTGTGGCCGGCAAAGGCCTGCTCCAGCTCGTCCTCGATCGCGCCGCGGATCAGCACGAAGGAGCCGAGCCGGATGCCTTTCGAATTCTCCGTCGGCGGATGCAGCGTGATCTCCTCGAACGAGATCGCCGTGCCCGGATTGCGCCCGTAGAAGCCCTGCGCGCGCGTGAGCTCGAAGGCGGCGCGGGTCACCGGCAGATACCCGGTGTTCTGGTGCCAGGCGGCCTGCACGCCAGGCTGCGACAGATAGGCGAAGAACCGTGCCACGCCCTTGTATTCCTCGCGCGGCCGGTCGCGCAGCACCCACAGCGTGGCGCCGCCGATGATCGAGTTCTGCGGCGCGTCCTTCACGTCCGGCCAATACGGCATCATGCCGTAGCCGGTCTCGAACTTCGAGTTCGCCTTGATGTCGGCGCGCGTCGCCGAGGAGCCGATGAAGATGCCGCATTCGCCGTTCTGGAAACGCGGCTCGGCCGACTGCCCGCGGCCGCTGTAGTCGAACAGCTTCGTCTTCTGCCATTCGGCGAGCTGGGCGACGTGCTTGACGATGACAGGATTGTTGATGGTCAGCTCCGCATCGAGCCCGGCAAAACCATTGGCGCGGGTCGCCAGCGGCAAATTGTGGAAGGCGGAGAAATTCTCGACGTGGATCCAGGACGGCCAGGACGTGGTGAAGCCGCACACCGCGCCGCGATCGCGCAGGCGTTTTGCGGCGAGCCCCAGCTCCGGCCAGGTCTTCGGCGGCGTCTCCGGATCGAGGCCCGCGTCACGGAACATGGCCTTGTTGTAGTACAGGATCGGCGTCGACGAATTGAACGGGAACGACAGGAGATTACCGGCCGCATCGGTGTAGTAGCCGGAGACCGTGGGGAGATAATCGGCCAACGAGAACGGCTCGTTCATGTCGCGCATCAACGAGAACACCGGATAGATCGCGCCCTTGGCCGCGGTCATGGTGGCGGTGGCGACCTCGTTGACCTGGACGATCGCCGGCCGGCTGCGCGAGCGGAAGGCGAAGATCGCGGCCGTCACGGTCTCGGTGTAATTGCCCTTGTAGGTGGGCACGATGCGGTAATCGGATTGCGAGGCGTTGAAGTCGGAGGCGAGCTTTTCCAGTTGCCGGCCGAGCTCGCCGGACATGGCGTGCCACCACGCGATGTCGGTTGCGGCATGAACCTGCGAGGTGAGCGCGAGGGCCGCGGAAGCGGCAACGACCTGCAAAAGGCGCCATGCTGACATCACGACCGATGATCCTGTCTCGCGAACAAAAGGCGACCTTTGCCCGGCACCTGCATAGAGCGCCGCCTCTGCGGATTCAATCAGGAATGAAACCCGGTTGCGTCGCTCGATCAGACGACGCCTCGCGGGGACGCTGCAGGATAGCCTTCCCTTAACCTTCTGCTAGATTGCGTTGAACCTTTTGGTCCTGCCATGGACTCCACCACTGAGGGGTTGAGTGTGCCAGTGTTGAACCGTGCCGAACTCACGCGGAGCGGGGTGGTTTTCGTCGCGCTGCTGATCGCCATATTCCCGATGGGTATGGGCGAAACGGGTGCCGTCGCGGGTGACCTCCGCTCTGCCGGCAGCAAGGTGGAGTGAGGCCGCTTGGCAGCCCCCGGACACAGCGAGCACGCAGACCGGCCGCCCGGCGCGGTCGGGCGGCTGCGCGCGCGTCTGGTCGGCGTGCTGCGCGCGGTGCCGATCCGCTGGCGCATCCTGTCGATCGCGGCGCTGAATTCCGCCGTCGTGGTGGTGCTGGTGGGGCTGATCTGGAACGGCTCGCAGGTGCTGGGCTCGGCCTGGGACGACGTGCGCCAGGTGCGCGAGTCCGACCGGATCCTGGCGCTGCTCGAAAGCGAGACCGGGCGGCTGCAGAACCTGATCCACCGCTACATCAATCAGCCGAGCCCGGACCTGTTCGCCGAAATCCTCCTGCTGCGCGAGGCCGTGCTGAGTACGCTGACCAACCGCGCCGCCAAGGACCCGATGCTCTCAGGCTCGGTCGAGGAGCTGGAGCGCACCACCGACCGCTTCCTCAACGGTTTTGGCGAGCTGCGCGCCGTGCAGGCGACCATCGCCAAGACCTATGAGGACCAGGTGCAGGGCCCGGCCAGGGACATGGCCGGGCTCTATTCCATCATCGAAGGCGCCACCGGCCATCGCGACGCGCTGATCTGGCCCTCGCTCGGCAAGTCCCGCGAGGCCTTCACCGCGATGCTGGTCGCGGCCAATTCCTATTATCTGTCGCTGTCGCCGGGCGCCGCCGACGACGCCCGCCGCAACACCGAGACGATCGAGAAGACGATCCCGGTCATGATCGACCTCGCCGACAACGATCTGCAGCGCATGGCGCTGCAAAAGCTCGGGGCCCGTACCATGGCTTTGCGCGAAGGCTTCGCCAAACTCTCCGAGCAACTGACGAACCGCACCGAGCTCCTGCGCAACACCATCGACGCCAGCCAGGCCGAGGCGATCGGCGCCATCGACGACCTCTCGATCAAGATGCGCCGGCGCGAGCAGAAGGCGCAGGAGACCTTCGACCGCACGCTGGCGGATATTTCGCGGCGGGTGCTCTCGATCGCGGTGATCTTCCTCGGCATCATCCTCACCGCCGGCGTGCTGATCGCGCTGTCGATCCGGCTGCCGCTGCAGCAGATCATGACGGCGATGCGCGCGATCGCGCTGGGCGACCTCGACCGCCAGGTGCAGGGCACCAAGGCCCGCGACGAGGTCGGCGCCATGGCGCGCGCGGTGGAGGTGTTCCGCGAGAACGCGATCGCCAAGCGCCAGACCGAGGACGAGTTGCGCGCCTCCAAGGAGAAGGCAGAGAGCGCGCTGCTCGAGCTCAATACCGCGCAGCAGAATTTGATCGACGCCGAACGTCTCGCAGCGCTCGGCGGCCTCGTCGCCGGCGTCGCCCACGAGGTCAACAACCCGATCGGCATCAGCCTCACGGTGGCCTCCAGCCTTGCCCGGCGCAGCGAGATCTTCGAGGCGCAGCTGAAGGGCGACGGGGCCTTGCGCCGCTCGCAACTGGAAGAATTCGTGCAGTCCTCGCGCGATGCCTCGCAGCAGCTCGTCGCCAACCTCACCCGCGCCGGCGAGCTGATCCAGTCGTTCAAGCAGGTCGCGGTCGATCGATCGCATGCCGAGCGGCGGCAGTTCTCACTCAGCGAAGCCACCGACCAGATCATCGCCAGCCTGAAGCCGGTGCTGAAGCGCTCGCCGATCACGCTCCAGGTCGACGTGCCCGAGGGGCTGCTGCTCGACGGCTATCCCGGCGCCTACGGCCAGATCCTGACCAATTTGTTCCTCAACGCCGCCAACCACGCCTTCGCCGACGGGCGCGCCGGCACCATCACCATCTCGGCGCGGCCGCGCGGGAGCGACGACATCGAGATCATCTTCGCCGACGACGGGGCCGGCATGACCCCCGACGTGCAGCGCCAGGCCTTTGACCCCTTCTTTACCACGCGGCGCAACGAAGGTGGCACGGGACTCGGGCTCCATATCGTCTATAACCTCGTCACCCAGCAGCTCGGCGGGCGCATGATGCTGGAATCCAAGCTGGGACAAGGCACTACTTTTCGCATTATCATGCCCCGGGTCGCCAAGGGCGGCGCGCAAAGCACAGAGACTGACGGGACTGCTCAATGGCCGAACAGGACGATGTCCTCCACCTGATCGACGACACCGGTACCGCGCCGGAGGACCAGAACGTCCGGAAATGGAAGATCGCCGTCATCGACGACGATCCGGCCGTGCATGACGGCACCCGTTTTGCGCTCTCGGACTATTCCCTCAACGGCCAGGGCCTCGAGATCCTCTCGGCGCATTCCGCGGCCGAAGGCCGCAAGCTGATGGCCGCGCATCCCGATATCGCCGCCGTGCTGCTCGACGTCATCATGGAGACCGACGTCGCCGGGCTGGAGCTGGTCGAATTCATCCGCAACGAGCTTCAGAACGAGACCGTGCGCATCATCCTGCGCACCGGACAGCCGGGCCAGGCGCCCGAGCGGCGCGTGATCGTGCAGTACGATATCAACGACTACAAGGCCAAGACCGAGCTCACCGCCGACAAGCTGTTCACCTCGCTGACCGCGGCGCTGCGCTCCTATCAGCAGCTCGAGCGCATGTTGCAGACGCGGCGCGGGCTCGAGATCATCATCGACGCCGCCTCGACGCTGTACGACTTCAAGTCGATGCAGCGGCTCGCCGAGGGCGTGCTGACCCAGCTCGCCTCGCTGCTCAACGTCGATTGCGCCGGCATACTGGTTTTGCGCGACAATGGCGGCATCGATCCCGAGCTCTCGGTGCTCGCCGGCAGCGGCTGCTACAGCCGCTTCATCGGCACGACGTCATCGCGCGCGCTTGATCCCGATCTGCGCGACATGGTCGAAGCCGCTTTCTCGCGCCGCAAGAACGAATTCGCCGACCACCGCAGCGTGATCTATCTGCGCACCGGATCAGGCCGCGAGGTCGTGGTGCTGCTCCAGGCCGAGCGCGAGCTGTCGGAGACCGACCGCTCGCTGGTCGAGATCTTCTCCTCAAGGCTCTCGATCGCGTTCGACAATGTCATCCTCTACCAGCAGCTCCAGGACGCCAACACCCAGCTGGAAGACCGCGTCGCCCAGCGCACCCGCGCCCTGATGCAGGCCAACCGCCGGCTCTCGGCGCAATGGCTGCGGCTGCAGCGCGCCAACGGCTTCAAGAACGAGATCCTCGGCACCGTCGCGCATGACCTGAAGAATCCGCTCGGCGTCATTCTCGGCCGCACCGAGATGCTGAAGGAGCTGATCTCGACCGGCGCCTCGGCGAGCGGCGTGGTCGCCCAGGTCGACCACATCCGAGACGCCACCAAGCGCCTGACCACGATGGTCGACCATTTGATCTCGGACGCGATGGCCGACGCCTTCGACATCACCATCCGCCGCGAGCCGGTCGACGTCGCGGCCCTGGTCAAGGAGGTCGCGGAGGCCAACCAGCCGCTGGCGGTCAACAAGCAGCAGGCGATCAACGTCACCGCACCGCCGAACATCGTCACCATGTGCGACACCGACCGCATCCGCGAGGCGATCGACAACCTCATCAGCAACGCCATCAAATACTCACCGATCGGCGGCAAGATCACCGTCGCGGTCACCCATGAGGGCAGCGAGACCATCGTCCGCGTCAACGACGAGGGTGCCGGCCTGTCGCCGGAGGATCTCGGCCGCCTGTTCGGCCGGTTCCAGCGGCTGTCGGCCAAACCGACCGCCGGCGAGAGCTCGACGGGGCTTGGGTTGTCCATCGTCAAGCGTATTATCGACATGCATGGCGGCGAGGTGACGGCCGAGAGCGAGGGCCCCGGCAAGGGCGCGACCTTCACCATCACCCTGCCCGCGACCGAAATGCCGTGATCCAGAGACCATGACCCAAAGCCAGCACATCATGATCGTCGACGACGAGGCCCCGGCCCGGGAGATGGTCGGCGATTACCTCAAGATGCACGGCTTCACCGTGACGCTGTGCGACGGCGGCAAGTCCTTGCGCGCCGCGATCGACGGCAGCATGCCCGATCTCGTCGTGCTCGACCTCAACATGCCCGAGGAAGACGGCCTTTCGATCATCCGCGACCTCAAGAGCCGCATCAACGTGCCTGTCATCATGCTCACGGCGACCGCGAGCCCGATCGACCGCGTGGTCGGCCTCGAGCTTGGCGCCGACGACTACGTCGCCAAGCCCTGCGAGCTGCGCGAGCTGATGGCGCGTATCCGCTCGGTGCTGCGGCGGAGCACGCCGGCAAAGGCGGCCGAGGCCGCGCCCGCCAAATCCGACAAGGATCAGCTGGTGCGCTTCGGCACCAAATGGCTCGATCTCGAAGCCCAGGCCTTGCGCGACGACGAGGGCAACGAGCATCCGCTGACCGCCTCCGAGTTCGGGCTGTTGAAAGTGTTCGCGGCCAATCCGAAGCGCGTGCTGTCGCGCGAGCGCCTGCTCGAGCTGGCCAATGCGCGCGATGCCGAAGCCTTCGACCGCGCCGTGGACCTGCGCATCATGCGCATCCGCCGCAAGATCGAGCCCGATCCGACCAAGCCCGCCGTGATCCGTACCATTCGCGGCGGCGGCTACCTGTTCTCGCCGGCGGGCGAGAAGGCGTAGGCAGCGGGCCACACCCACCCGCGCTACGCGCGCCCCGGGACGACGGCGATAATTACCGCACGCCGGAACGCAATCCCCTCGAATACGTTCCCCGCTGCTTCGGGCGCCGCCAGACCCCCACCCCCGTATTGTCCACACATTGAAATTCCACGACTTTTCCCCCCGAATGTTTCGTCGCCCCCTCTCCGACGAAACAATTTTGCGGCGCACGAAACCATTTTCCCCTTTTCGTGCAGACGTCCCGAAACGTTGGCTCATTAACACTTCGGCCCAAGGAAACGCCGCTCGGTTGCGGCGCTACGGGGAGCCAGATCTATGCCGAACGTCATCGCCATCAACGCCCAGGCCAGTCAGAGCATCGTTGCCGCTCAGGCGACTTCGGACGACATGCTTCTCGAGAGCATTGCCGGCGGCAATCGGACATCGATGCACATCCTTTATTGCCGTCACAACGTGCGCGTTTATCGCTTCATCCTGCGCATCGTGCGTGATGCCACCACCGCCGAAGACCTCGTGAGCCAGGTGTTTCTCGACGTTTGGCGGACCGCCGGCCAGTTCCAGGGTCGCTCGCAGGTCTCGACGTGGCTGCTCTCGATCGCCCGTTTCAAGGCGCTGACCGCGATGCGTCAGCGTCGCTTCGAGGACATCGACCAGGAAGACGTGCGCGAGATTCCGGACGGAGCCGATACGCCGGAGACCTCACTCGACCGCAGCGACACCAGCGCCATCCTGCGCGCCTGTGTTCAGAAACTGTCGCCCGCGCATCGCGAGATCATCACGCTGGTCTACTACCATGAGAAGTCGGTGGAGGAGGTCGGGCAGATCATCGGCATCCCCCAGAGCACGGTGAAGACCCGGATGTTCTATGCCCGCAAGCAGCTGGCCGATTTGCTTAAGGGTGCCGGCGTCGATCGCTTCGCCGCCTAAGTCCAATGATTTCAACAGGATAGGCCCGCTCACGCGGCCCTGTCCCGGGACACGGAAGTGTTACCGCCGACGAAACAATTGAAACAAAGCACAACATCAGGCGGAAAAACTTCCCTCCTATAAAGCTCACATACGGTTTTCGTTAAACCTCCCAAGACCTCCAGCGACCCGGACGATGCCCCCGTCCGGGTCGTTTTGTATTTGGGTTTGCCGTGGCCGCCGCGGCTCCCGTCACGAAGGCGTGACGCGGCGTAACGACTGCCCCATCGATCCCGAACCATCCTCGTGACCCGCATCACGAGTGTCCCATGCTTGAACTTCTCTTCGCTCTGCTCGCCGGCATTCTCACCATCGCCGCGCCCTGCACGCTGCCGATGCTGCCGATCCTGCTCGGCGCTTCGATCGGGCGCGCCGGGCATCTGCGGCCGGCGATGATCGCGCTCGGCTTCGTCGTCTCGTTCTCCGCGACCGCGCTGCTGCTCGGTGCCATCACGCGCGCATTCGATTTCGATCCGAACGTGCTGCGCGAGGCGGCGTCGATCCTGCTGCTCGGCTTCGGCCTGCTGATGCTGTGGCCGGCGCCGTTCGAGTGGCTGTCGATCCGGCTCAATGGCTGGCTCGATCTCGGCAATGCCGGCGCCACGCAGCGCGAGGGCGCACTCGGCGGGCTGGTGCTCGGCACCACGCTCGGCCTGGTCTGGACGCCGTGCGCCGGTCCCGTGCTCGGCTCGATCCTGACGCTGGTTGCGACGACTGAGAAAGCGAGCTGGGCCGGCACGTTGCTGGTCGCCTACGCCATCGGCGCCGCCATCCCGATGCTGGCGATCGCCTATGGCGGACAGGCCGCGACCACGCGCGTGCGCAGCCTCGCGCGAATCTCGCCGCGGCTGCAGCAGGGCTTTGGCGTCGTCGTGATCGGCTTCGCGGTCGCCGCCTATTTCCAATACGACACGCTGATCGTGGCGTGGCTCACCGGGTTCTATCCCACCGGCCAGATCGGCCTGTGATCGCTTCGCATCTCAACCGGAGGAAACTTCCATGTCTCTCAAACTGCTCGCCGTGTCTGCCTCGCTGATCGGCTTCGCCCTGACCGGCGCCACCATCCCCGGCATCTGTGACGAGGCCACGCCCGCAAAGGCGATCACCGTCGCGGCCGCCAGCCAGGGGACCGCGCCCGATTTCACCGGCATCAACAACTGGTTCAACTCGAAACCGCTCAGGATCGCCGACCTGCGCGGCAAGGTCGTGCTGGTCGACTTCTGGACCTACGGCTGCGTCAACTGCGTCAACACGCTGCCGCACGTCACCGACCTCTATGCCAAGTACAAGGACAAGGGCCTCGTCGTGATCGGCGTGCACACGCCGGAATTCCCGTTCGAGCGCTCGGCCTCCAACGTGCAGGCCGCGCTGAAACGCCACGGCATCACTTATCCCGTCGCGCAGGACAATGATTCCAGGACCTGGAACGCCTACAGCAACCAGTATTGGCCGGCGCAATACATCATCGACCAGAACGGCAAGATCGTATTCCAGCACGCGGGCGAAGGCCGCTACGACGAGATCGACCGCACGGTGGCGCGGCTGCTGAATGCGAACAGCTGACGTCGTGCGGTTAGACAAAGAGTCCTATAGGACAACAGCCCGGCGTGGGTCATCATGCCCAGGCCGGGCGCGATGGCATAGCTGAGCAGCCAGATCGGCGCCCCCGCAGCCCACAACGTGTCGCGTTGTGACGGGAGCGCCAATGCTATCGAACCTTGACCCCATCGTGCTCGCACGAGCGCAATTTGCCTTCACGATGTCGTTCCACATCGTGTTTCCGGCATTCTCGATCGGGCTTGCGAGCTATCTTGCGGTGCTGGAAGCCATGTGGCTGTGGACCGGCCGCGAGGTCTTCCTCAACCTGTTTCACTATTGGCTGAAGATCTTCGCGATCGCGTTCGGCATGGGCGTGGTCTCGGGCATCGTGATGTCCTACCAGTTCGGGACCAACTGGTCGGTGTTCGCCGACAAGACCGGACCGGTCATCGGTCCGCTAATGGCCTACGAGGTGCTGACCGCGTTCTTCCTCGAGGCGGGCTTTCTCGGCGTCATGCTGTTTGGTCTCGAACGCGTCGGCCCGCGGCTGCACTTTTTCGCAACGCTGATGGTTGCGATCGGCACGTTGATTTCGGCGTTCTGGATCCTCTCCGCCAATTCGTGGATGCAGACCCCGGCCGGCTACGCAATCAATCCCGATGGCCAGTTCGTGGTCGCCGACTGGTTCAAGGTGATCTTCAATCCATCCTTCCCCTACCGGCTCGTGCATATGGTGCTCGCCGCTTATCTGACGACATCGCTCGTGGTCGGCGCGGTGGGCGCCTATCACCTGCTGCGCGACCCGCATCTGTCCGGTCCCCGGGTGATGTTCTCGATGGCGATGTGGATGGCGGCGCTGGTCGCGCCGATCCAGATCCTGGCCGGCGACCAGCACGGGCTCAACACGCTCGAGCATCAACCGGTGAAGGTCATGGCGATGGAGGGGCACTACCAGAGCCACAAGGACGGTGCGCCGCTGATTCTGTTTGGCCTGCCCGATCAGGCCACCGGCCGGGTCGACTACGCGATCCAGATTCCGAAACTGTCCTCTCTGATCCTGAAGCATTCGCTCGATGCGCCGCTCGCGGGCCTCGACACCGTGCCGCGCGAAAACTGGCCGCCGGTCCCGATCACCTTCTGGTCGTTCCGCATCATGATCGCGCTGGGCTTCCTGATCTTCGGGCTCGGACTGTTCAGCCTGTGGACGCGCTGGCGCGGCACCCTGTTCGATTCCCGGCCGCTGCACATCTTCGCGCTGACGATGGGGCCGGCGGGTTTCATCGCCGTGCTTGCGGGCTGGATCACGACAGAGACCGGCCGGCAGCCTTTCACGGTCTACGGCCTGTTGCGAACCGCGGACGCCGTCTCGCCACTGGCCGCGCCCGCGGTGGGCTCGTCACTGCTGGCCTTCGTCGTCGTCTATTTCATCGTGTTCGCGGCGGGCGCCATCTACATTCTGCGCCTGATGGCGGCCTCGCCCCATCACGGCGAGCAGGGGCCACGCGGCGACATGCCGGCGCGCGCCGCCGGCATCACACCGGCCTCGGGCGCGGCGGGACAGGGGGCGCTGTCATGATCGCCGCCGTCGACCTTGCCACCGTCTGGGCCTTCATCATCGCCTTCGCGGTATTCGTCTATGTCGTGATGGACGGATTCGATCTCGGCCTCGGCATGCTGTTTCCCCTGTTTCCCGCCAAGGCCGACCGGGACGTCATGATGAACAGCGTGGCGCCGGTCTGGGATGGCAACGAGACATGGCTGGTGCTGGGCGGCGGCGGCCTGATGGCGGCCTTTCCGCTCGCCTATGCGGTGCTGATGCCGGCGCTCTATACACCTATGATCGCGATGCTGATCGGGCTGGTGTTCCGCGGTGTCGCCTTCGAATTCCGCTGGCGCACCACCGCGGCACGCAACCGCTGGGACGTTGCCTTTGCCCTGGGATCGTTGCTGGCGGCGCTGGCGCAGGGCGTCGCGCTCGGCGCCATCCTGCAGGGCGTGCAGGTCGAGGGGCGGCATTATGCCGGCGGCTGGTGGGACTGGCTGACGCCGTTCAGCCTGCTGACGGGAGTTGCCCTGGTGGTCGGCTATTCCTTGCTGGGCGCCACCTGGCTCATTCTGAAGACCGAGGGCGCGCTGCGCGAGAAGGCCTACCGGCTGAGCTGGGGTCTGCTGTTCGCGATGCTTGCGGCGATCGCACTGGTCAGCATCGCCACGCCGTTTCTCAGCATTCAATACGCGCAGCGCTGGTTCGCCTGGCCGAACGTCGCCCTGGCCGCGCCGGTGCCGATCGCGGTCGCCGCCGTCACCGCACTCCTGATGCGCAGCCTTGGGCAAAAGCAGGACTCCCGGCCGTTCTTTCTCGCACTGGCCTTGTTCGCGCTGTCCTATGCCGGGCTGGGTATCAGCATGTATCCCTTCATCGTGCCGCAGAGCATCACGATCTGGCAGGCCGCCGCTCCGCAGAACAGCCAGATCTTCATGCTCGTCGGCGTGGCCGGGTTGGTGCCGCTCATTCTCGGCTACACCGGCTGGGCCTATTGGGTGTTCCGCGGCAAGGTTCGGGCCGGGAGCGGCTATCACTGATGCCGCGCAAGGCAGAGGCAAGGCCGCTGGGGCGACGGCTGATATGGTTCGCCGTTCTCTGGCTCGGGGGCGTGGGCGCCGTCACCGTGATTTCATTCGGTCTCAGGCTTTGGCTTGCGCCGAAATGATCGGCACTGCCGCCGGCCGGATCGTTTCCGGCACGACGACGAGGGCGCAGCGACGAGAGCGACGAGGTCGTGATGCCGCCGTTGTTGCTTGACTTCGCGGACCCGTCCGTGGAGTTTCGCGGCCTCGAAATCAGCCGCCCGCAATGGACGACACGACCACCAGCACCGACATCCGCCTTCGTGAAGGCGCCTCGATCGCGCAGCGGCTGGTCATGTCCGGCTTTGCGGCCGCCGTCGCGCTGTGCTTCACGCCGGGCCTGTTCACGCACGACACCCTGGAAATCGTCATCTCCGTGGTCGCGCTGCTGGTGGGAGCGGGGTTCGTCGTCGGCATCATGATGGCGCCGGCGGTGGTGTGGATCATCACACCAAACGAGATCCTGATCGGGCAACAAAGTCCGTTCGGGAAGCTCCGCACGCGGATCGTCGCGAAGGACGACATCAGCGGGTTGCAGGTTCCTGGCAGCAGGCGGGTGAAGGCCCGCTTTCAGCTCGTGTTCACGCTCGTCTCGGGGGAGCGCCTGACGTCGCCGCCGATCTCCGACGTCACCCATGTTCGTGACACCGTGGCCCGGATCGCCGCGCAGTTCGACGTCCCCAATGTCGAGGAGCCGGTCAATCCGCTCGATGCCAGCAATGCCGAGATGCATCTCGGCGAGCCGCTCGAGGCGTTTTCCGCACGCGACATCAGGATCGTGTCGCTGATCGCCGTTGCGTTGTCCGCCGTGCCCTACGCCTACAAGCTCTGGCGTGGTTTATCGCCCACCGATGTCGATATCCTGCTGCTGCCGATCGGCGCGCTCGCCACGTTCGCCGTGCACCGATACGCCAACCTCGTTACCGGCGCGTTCTGGATCATCCGCGAGGGCGATATCCGCGTCGAACGCCTGTGGGGCGACGGCACGCCGCGCGCCGACCATATCGAGGGGAACCAGGTGAAGACGATCTCAGTCGACCGCCGCGGCCGGTCCGAGGACGAGCACTGCATCGTCACGATCCGCACGCGCTCGGGGCGGCGGTTTCGCAGCCCCCGAATCGGGTCGAGGATCGAGGCGCGCGCGGTCGGGACGGAGATCGTGCGGCGGCTAGGGATTGCGGCGGAGAGCAATAAGATTTAGCCGGCGTCCGATACCAATTGTCGAAGTTGATATCACCCCGGGTTCGGTCTGAACCTCTCCCGCTTGCGGGAGAGGTCGGCGCGAAGCGCCGGGTGAGGGTTCTCTCCTCATCGGGGGTATCCCATTGCGGAGACACCCTCTCCCCAGCCCTCCCCGCGCGCGGGGGAGGGAGCGCACCACCAACCCGGCAGCAATCTCGGCTTTTCGCGCCATCCCCTGTTTGTGGCATTGCCCGGCCCCGTCAAAAAACCAAAGCATTCTCGTGACATATCGGCTAACAGTGCCATCAACTTGCCATGAAGATGGCCCTGAGGTTTGATGGTTCCAGATGATTTTGGCCTTGGCCGCGGGGAGAGCTTGAAATGACGGATTTTCGTCGCCTGACCGGGGCGTTTGTGACTGCGATCGGCCTGATCCTCGCCGCGCCCCATGCTTACGCCCAGCAGCCCGACCGTGGCGACGAGCCCGGCCTGGTCGCTGACGACGCCTACGAGCTCGATCCGGAATGGCAGAAGCAGGTCGTCTACTTCCGCACCACCGAAGCGCCCGGCACGCTCATCATCTCGACCGCCGAGCGGCATCTGTATCTGGTCCAGCCCGGCGGCCGCGCGATCCGCTACGGCATCGGCGTCGGCCGCGATGGCTTTCAATGGCAGGGGCTGGTGAACATCACCAACAAGAAGGAATGGCCGGACTGGACGCCGCCGCCGGAGATGATCCAGCGCCAGCCCTATCTGCCGCGCTTCATGGCCGGCGGCCCCGGCAATCCGCTCGGCGCCCGCGCCATGTATCTGGGCACCACGGTCTACCGCATCCACGGCACCAATCGGCCCGACACGATTGGCACCAAGGTGTCCTCGGGCTGCTTCCGCCTGGTCAACCGGGACGTCGCCGATCTCTACGATCGCGTCCCTGTCGGCACCAAGGTGGTGATCCGGCAGAAGCCCGAGCTCTGAGGCTTTTGATCCGAGCATGATCCTTTCGGATCATGCTCGTCGCCTTCTTCCCAATTCCTTTTCCCGATTTTTCGAGAGAGCAAAATGATGCGCACTTTTCGAGGCGGCCTGCTGATCGGGCTCGCTGTCGCCGTGCTGGTTGCCGTTCTGGCCATCATCTATGAATTCTACGACACCCGCACCCTGAAGCGCACCGTCCGCCGCGGCGAAGTGCTGTGCGGCGTCAACAAGGGCCTGCCGGGCTTCTCGATCCCCGACGACAAGGGCAACTGGACGGGCTTCGACGTCGATTTCTGCCGCGCCGTGGCCTCCGCGATCTTCAACGATCCCGGCAAGGCGAAGTTCGTCCCGCTCGACGCCGGCGAACGCTTCAAGGAATTGCAGAGCCGGAAGGTGGACATCCTTTCGCGCAACTCGACCTGGAGCATGGCGCGGGAGCTCGACTACGACCTCTATTTTCCCGCCGTCGCCTACTATGACGGTGCAGGCTTCATGCTGCCGCGCGCACGCAACAAGGAGACCTCGCTGGACCTGAACGGCAGCAAGGTCTGCGTGCAGGCCGGGACCACGACGGCGCTCAACGTCGCCGACTACTTCAAAGCCAACAACATGAAGTACGACGAGATGAAGTTCGACAAGCTGGACGACGTGGTGAAAGCCTACGACACCGGCAAGTGCGACACGCTCTCCGCCGACGTCTCCCAGCTCTATGCGCTGCGGCTGAACCTGAGCAAGCCCGGCGACCAGATGATCCTGCCGGACATGATCTCCAAGGAGCCGCTGGCCCCGGTCGTGCGCCAGCGCGACGACGACTGGATGATGATCGTGAAGTGGACGCTCTACGCGATGATCAACGCCGAGGAGCTCGGCGTCACCTCGGAGAACATCGACGAGGCCCTGAAATCGAAGAAGCCGGAGGTGATGCGACTGGTCGGCACCGAGGGCAATTACGGCGAGCAGCTCGGCCTCACCAAGGACTGGGTCGTCCGCATCATCCGCCATGTCGGAAACTACGGCGAGATGTACGAGCGCAACATCGGCGAGAAGTCCAAGCTGAAGATCCCGCGCGGGATGAACCAGCTGTGGAACGCGGGTGGCGTGCAATACGCGCCGCCGATGAGGTAGGCGGTTTAGCTGCCATCGTTGTGCCGGCGGTGCTGACAACGCTCTCGCTGCGTTCCCTCCCCCTTGCGGGGGAGGGTTAGGGAGAGGGGTGCCACACGGCACACTCTATCGTTCGCACTCAACCTGAGGCGCGCGTCCCTCGCGCGACGGACAGACCTTTTCCTGGGCTACCCCTCTCCCCCGCCCTCCCCCGCAAGGGGAGGGAGCGCAGGGTGCCTCGGCGCACGAGTAGCGCCTCAATACCCCCGCGCCCGCGCCAGCTGCTCGGTGTGGTAGTTCGCATCGCCGAACAATTCCTCGCACACCCTCGCGCGCTTCATGAAGAAGCCGATGTCGAACTGGTCGGTCATGCCCATGCCGCCATGCATCTGCACGCCTTCCTGCACCGCGCGGGTGGCGGTGGTGCCGGCGCGGGCCTTGGCGACCGCGACGGCTGAGGCGGCCTTGGCGACATCGACATCCAGCGCCTGCAGCGCCTTCATGGTGGCGGCACGGGTGATCTCGATGTCGACATAGAGCTCGGCGGCGCGGTGCTGCAGCGCCTGGAATTCGCCGATCAGCTTGCCGAACTGTTTTCTGTTCTTGAGGTACTCGACGGTGCGGTTGAACACCTCCTCACTCAGGCCAACCATTTCGGCGGCGACTGCGCCGCGGCCGATATCGAGCACGCCGTCGAGCAGGGCAGCGCCCTGGTCGACCTCGCCGAGCATGCTGTCGGCGGTCACCTCGACATTGGCAAGCTCGATCCGCGCCGCATTGTGCGCGTCGACCATGATGGTGCGCTCGATCGAAACACCCTTGGCCCTGGGATCGACCAGGAACAGCGTCAGACCGTCGCGCTCGCCGGCGGAGCCCGCGGTGCGCGCGGCGACGATGACGAGATCGGCGACATGGCCGTCAACGACCAGCGCCTTGGCGCCGGAAAGCTTGAAGCCGTTGCCAGCGCGCACAGCCTGAAGGCTGGTCTGGAGCGGGCGATGCTTTGCGCCCTCGTCGATCGCGAGCGTCGCGAGCAGAGAGCCGCTGGAGATCTTCGGCAGATATTCCGACTTCTGCGCGGCATTGCCGCCGCGGTTCAGCGCCGAGGCCGCGACCACGCTGGTCGCGAGAAACGGCGACGGCATCAAGGTGCGGCCGATTTCCTCCATGACGATTCCGGCTTCCATGAAGCCGAGACCGCTGCCGCCGAATTCCTCCGGCACGAGCAGGCCGGCAAAGCCCATCTCGGCGAAGGCGTGCCAGAGTTCCTTCGAGAAGCCGACGGGATCCTTGGTGTCGCGCAAGCCACGCAGGTGCGACACCGGCGCCTTGTCGCTGATCAGCCCGCGCGCGGAGTCGCGGAGCATCGATTGTTCTTCGGTGAGGACGAGGGCCATGTGCGTGTTTCCGATTCGAAGTCTATTTATCGTCGTCATTCCGGGATGGCCCGAAGGGCCAGGCCCGGAATCCATCAGGCGGCGGAGTCGGTGGACGAATGGATTCCGGGCTCGCGCTGTGCGCGCCCCGGAATGACGGAAAGCGCTACGCCCCCGGCAAGTCCAAAATGCGCTTGGCGACGATGCCGAGCATCACCTCCGTGGTGCCGCCCTCGATCGAGTTGGCCTTGGTGCGCAGCCAGGCGCGCGGGCGGGCGCCCTGCCTGGAGCGCTCGCTCTCCCATTCCAGAGCATCGACGCCGCCGGCCGACATCAGGATCTCGTAGCGGCGCTTGTTGAGCTCGGTGCCGTAATATTTCATCGCCGACGAGAACGCCGGATGCGCCTGCCCGGCCTTGGCGAGATCGACCGCGCGTTCGGCGCAAGCCGCGAGCGCGGCTTCATCGACGTCGAAGCTGGCGATCTTGCCGCGCAGCATCGCATCGTCGAGCCGCCCCAGCGCATCGGAGCCGACGGAGTCGGCCGCGATCTGGCCGAGCGGGCGACCGACGCCGCGCTCGCCCATGCCCGAGATCATCGCGCGCTCGTGCTGCAGCAGATATTTCGCGACGTCCCAACCGCGGTTGACGGTGCCGACCACATGCGATTTCGGCACGCGGACGCCGTCGAAGAAGGTTTCGCAGAACGGCGAATAGCCTGAGATCAGCAGGATCGGCTTGGTGGTCACGCCCTTCGAGGTCATGTCGAACAGGATGAAGCTGATGCCGTCGTGCTTCTTCGCACTCGCGTCGGTGCGGACGAGGCAGAAGATCCAGTCGGCGTAGTTGGCGTAGGAGGTCCAGATCTTCGAGCCCGTGATGACGAAATCGTCGCCGTCGCTTTCGGCGCGGGTCTGCAGCGAGGCGAGATCGGAGCCGGCGTTCGGCTCGGAATAGCCCTGGCACCAGCGGATCAGGCCCGCGGCGATCTTCGGCAGGTGCTCCTTCTTCTGCGCCTCGTTGCCGTATTTCAGCAGCGCCGGCCCGAGCATCCAGATGCCGAAACTCGACAGCGGCGGACGCGCGCCGATTCGTCCCATCTCGGCGCGCAGCACCTTGTGCTCGGCGGCGCTGAGGCCGCCACCGCCATATTCCCTGGGCCAGTCCGGCACGGTCCAGCCCTTGTCGCGCATGCGCTCGAACCAGATGCGCTGCGGCTCGGAGGCGAATTTGGTATTGCGTCCGCCCCAGAACACGTCGTCGTCGGATGTTGCGGGCTTGCGCATCTCCGGCGGGCAATTGGCTTCCAGCCAGGCCCGCGTTTCGTTGCGGAATTTTTCGAGATCGGCGGTCTCGGTGTCGCTGGTTTTGGAGTCGGTCATTGGTCGTTTCCATCACTCAAAATCGACTTGTTGGCCGCGACTCTGGGCCAGAGCATCGTGGAATTCAACCACTTCCGTGCCGTGCAATCGGCTATAGTCGGAGCGACGACGGTGCTTGAAAACAAAGAGGAAACGACAATGCGCCTGAAACTTCTTTCGCCTGGCGAAATGAACGAGAGCCAGCGGCAGACCTATGACGAATCGATTGCCGGCAAGCGCGGCAAGCCGCCGGCGCCGATGATGGCCTGGCTCAACAGCCCCGACATGGCCCGTCACGCCACGCGGCTCGGCGAGGTGCTGCGCTACGACACGATCTTCCCGGCGAGGCTTTCGGAGATCGCCATCCTGGTGACAGCGCGGCACTGGACCGCGCATTACGAATGGTGGGCGCACAAGCGCCTGGCGCTCGCGGGCGGCATGAGGCCGGAGATCATCGACGCGATCCGCGACCGCCGCACGCCGGAGTTCGACGACCTAGAGGGTAAGATGATCTACGATCTCGCAAAATCGCTGCATGAGGGCCACGGCGTCGAGAAGGGGCTCTACGACGCGGCGGTAAAACTGCTCGGCGAGCGCGGCGTGGTCGAAGTGATCGGGCTTTGCGGCTACTACACGATGGTGTCGATGACGCTGAACACGTTCGCGTTCGAGCTGCCGGAGGGCGAGCTGCCGGAGCTGTCGTAGGCACGCATCCGGAAACGATAGGTTTCGGGATGGGCCGGTGGCGCTGTCCCGGCGCCCGGCCTATGTGGAGTTCATCAACGGAGCACCACCATGTCGCAGACCCCCGCCGTCGCCGCCGGCACCAGGATCGGCCACGTCCACCTCAAGGTCGCCGATCTCGATCGCGCGCTCGGATTTTATTGCGGCGTGCTCGGCTTCGAGCTGATGCAGCGGATGGGCTCGGGCGCGGCCTTCATCTCGGCCGGAGGCTATCATCACCACATCGGGCTCAACACCTGGGAGAGCAAGGGCGGCTCGCCGCCACCGCCCGGCACGACGGGCCTGTTCCACACCGCGATCCTCTATCCGACGCGGCCCGCGCTGGCGGATGCGCTGCATCGGGTGCTGTCGGCCGGCATCGCACTCGACGGCGCCAGCGATCACGGCGTGTCCGAGGCGTTGTATCTGCGCGATCCCGACGAGAATGGCGTGGAGCTGTATTGGGACAAGCCCAAGGAGCAGTGGCCGTTCGGGGCGGATGGCAAGCTGGCCATGTTTACCAAGCGGCTGGATGTCGAGGCGTTGCTGAAGCAGCGGGAATGGTAAACTCCGCTCTCACCCCGTCATTGCGAGGAGCGAAGCGACGAAGCAATCCAGACTGTCGCCGCAGAGAGTTCTGGATTGCTTCGCTGCGCTCGCAATGACGGAGTATTTTGAGGCGCCGCAGCGCCATCAAGCAGTCATCGCTCGCGGTCGCCCTCGCACCATGATCAACGCTGCCGCCACCACCTCAAGCGCAATACACACATAGAACGGCAGCGCATGGCCGCCGGACCAGTCGCGGAGGATGCCGACCACGCCGGGGCCGAATGCATAGGTCACCTGGTTGATCGCGGTATTCAGGCTGATCAGCACGCCGAACGAGGCTGACTCGAACTCCCGCTGCACGATCAGCGAGGGCAGCGTGATGAGGTTACCGACCGAGAAGCCGAACACGGCGCAGGCCGCGATCAGCACATAGTCGTTGTGCAGGTTGATGACGACGAGAAGCGCCGCCGCCTGGCTCAAAAACGACAGCGCCGACGCCAGCCGCTGGTTGAGGCGGTCGATCACCATCGAGAACAGCACGCGGCCGACCACCGCCATCGCGGTCAGCACGGCGACTGCGACCGCGGCGCGCTCGCGGCCGATCACCGGATCGAGGAACGAGATCAGGTGCACGATGAAGCCGACCTGCGCGAACAACACCAGGGCAAAGGCAATGGTCACCGTGAGGAAGCCGACGTCGCGCAGCGCCCATGCGCGGATCTCGGCTCGAGGATTGCGGCTTTGGTCGCGCCGTCGCATGCCAGCCGTGAAGATCGGGCGGGCGGCCGACGAAAAAGAGGATCACCGGCAACAGCAGCACCAGCATGGCGCCGGCAGCAGCGTACATCGCGCCGGCAAAACCGATATGGCCGATCAGCATAACGAGCAGCGGCACACCGACGATGCCGCCAAAGCTGGCACCATTCAGCGCCAGACTGATCGCCATGCCGCGCTTCTGGTCGAACCACAGGCTGATGGTGTTGGTGATCATGGCGAGACTGGTGCCGGCCCAGCCGAAGGCGAGCACGGCGTTGGCGAGATAAAGCTGCCAGGGCTCGCGCACGGCGCCGATCGCGACCGCAGCGGCCGCCATCGCCAGCGTGCCCGATATCAGGCAGATGCGCGGACCGTACTTTCGGACGGCTTCGCCGACGAAGACGACGAGCAACGCGCCGAACAGATAGAAGAACGTGGTGCCGGAGGAGATCAGCGAGGTCGGCCAGCCTCGCGCGCGCTGCAATTCGGCGACATAGACACTCTGGCCGTAGAAGCCGAGCCCCCAGCCGAAGGTCGCGAGCAGGAAGCAGACCGCGACGATGCGCCAGCCTTCGTAGCGGCGGGAGGATTCGTCGATGATGGGCTGAGGATTGTCGAGCATTGCCGCCTACTCCGTCATGCCCGGGCATAGCCGTCTGAAGGACGGCGTCGCTTCCGCTCGCCTATGCCCGGGCATCCACGTTCTTCGATCCGCGCCCAAGACGTGGATGGCCGGGACAAGCCCGGCCATGACGACATCTAATTAACTCTCCTCAGAAAATCACTTCGACCATGATCGAAGTGTCAACGCTGCTGACAGCCTCCTGACAATCAGATTGCGTCCGGGAACTCACCCATCGCGGCCTCGAGCCGTGCCCGGCGACGGCGCGCATACGAGACGAGCGAGAGCACGACAAGGCCGAGCGCCACGGGCGGGAACACCACCATGTTCACCGCCGACCAGCCGTAATTCGCGAGCAGTTGCCCGGAAGAAAACGAGCCGATCGCCATCATGCCGAACACGAGGAAATCGTTGAAGGCCTGCACCTTGTTGCGCTCCTGCGGGCGGTGCGTCTCCAGCACCAGCGCGGAGGCACCGATGAAGGAGAAATTCCAGCCCACGCCGAGCACGATCAGCGTGGCCCAGAAATGCATCGCGGTGATGCCGGAGAGGCCGATCGTGGCGGCGCCGGCTTCCAGCAGCAGCCCGATCGCGACCGTCTTCGGCGCGCCGAGCCGGCTGATCAAGGTGCCCGTGAAGAAGCTCGGACCGTACATGGCGACGATGTGCCATTGAATGCCGAAATTGGAATCGGACAGGCTGAGGCCGCACAGCTTCATGGCGAGCGGTGCCGAGGTCATCACCAGATTCATCATGGGATATGAGACGATGCCGCACAGCGCCGCAGCGATGAAGCGCGGCTGGGTCACGATGGTGAGCAGCGGCCGTCCGCCATGCAGGTCGGCCGGCGCCGGCTTGGGCATGTCGACGCCGGCGACGATGCCCATCGCGATCAGCGCCACCGCGGCCTGCACCAGGAAGCTGAAGGCAAACAGATAGGGCTGCCAGACGTCCATGGTCCATTGTACGAGCTGCGGACCGAGCACGCCGGCGAACACGCCGCCGGCCATCACCCACGACACCGCCTTCGGCCGGTAGGCCGCGCTGGCGCCATCCGCCGCGGCGAAGCGATAGGATTGCGCCACCGCGCCGTAGAGGCCGCCGAGGAAGGTCGCCAAACAAAACAGCGCGAAGGAGCCGTGCAGGATCGCGAACGAGCCGAGCAGGCCGGTCAGCGTCCCCAGAGCGGTGCCGACGACAAAAGCCGCGCGGCGTCCGAAACGGCGCGAGATCGCGCCGGTCGGCAGCGTGCCGGCGGCGAGGCCCACCACATACATCGAGATCGGCACCGTCGCGAACGACATATCGGGCGCGAGCGTGGCGCCGACGATCGCGCCCGTGGCGAAGATCACCGCCGAGTTGGCGCCGGTCAGCGCCTGTGCCGCGGCGAGGCGCACCACATTGGCACGCACGCGCGCGTCGGCATCGATCTCATTGGCTGAAGTCACGTCCAACATCGGCATTTCCGCCCGAAGGTCTTTACAGGGGTTTTGTTGATTCCCGGCACTATGGAGCGGTGCGGAAGGGCGGGCAACCAGCGCAAACGGGCGCGGGCCATGCCCCTGACGCAATCGGAGGGATGATAGCGGGCCGCGCTCTTGACGGCTTGCGCTCGATCAAATCCTATCCGCCGCATTGTTTCGGAGTTTCGTTCATGTCCGTCGACGACAGGCCCACGCTCAGCGCTCCCGACGACGATCCCTGGTTGTGGCTGGAGGAGATCGAAGGCGAGCGCGCACTCGCCTTCGTCGAACGGCAGAACCGGCTGACGCTCGACGCGTTTGGTGGAGAGGCTTTCGCGCGCGACCGCGACGTCCTCGCGGCGATCTACGATCGTCCCGACAACATTCCCTATGTCAGCCGGCGCGGCGCTGACCTGCACAATCTCTGGAAGGACGCCGTCAACCCGCGCGGCCTGTGGCGGCGCACCACGCTGGCGGAGTTTCGCAAAGCCGAGCCGGCGTGGGAGACCATGCTGGATATCGACCAGCTCGCCGCGCGCGAAGGCGAGGACTGGCTGCTGAGCGGCATCGCTACGCAGACGGGCAGCTCGCGGGCGATCCTAAGCCTGTCGCGCGGCGGCAGCGACGCCGTGACGTTGCGCGAGTTCGACCTCGACACCAAGAGCTTCGTTGCGGATGGTTTTGTGCTGCCGGAAGCCAAGGGCGGCGCCGACTGGCTCGATGCCGACACGCTGCTGCTGTCCAGCGCCCATGGCGAGGGCATGGCGACGAGCTCCGGCTATTCGCGAACCGTTCGGCTGTGGCGGCGCGGCCAGCCGGTCGATCAGGCGCAGGTGATCCTCGAGACCACCGCGGATCACATGGCGCTCTCCGGCATGGCCGACGACACCGGCTCGGCGCCGCGGGTGTGGATCATCGACCAGATCGACTTCTTCAACCACACCATCTGGCTGCGCGATGCGCTTGGTGCGGCGACGAAGCTCGACCTGCCGACCGGCGTCTGGATGCAGGCCCATGGCGACTGGTTCGCGATGAAGCTGCGCGCGGACTGGGCGGTCGAAGGCCGAAGCTATGCCACCGACACCGTGCTCGGCATGTCACTCTCGGCGTTCCTCGCCGGCAGTCGCGATTTTGTGGTCCTGTTCGAGCCTGAACCGCGGCGCGCCTTGCAAGGCCTGTTCTGGGCGGGCGGCAGACTGGTGCTGTCGATCCTCGACGAGCTCAAGCCGCAATTCGAGATCTGCACGCCATCCTCTCACGGCTGGAGCCGCGAGTCGCTGCCCGGCCTCCCGCAGATCGGCGTCGTCGACATCTGGCCGCTCGATCGCCATCCCTCCGAAAGCAACGGCGACCTGCTCGCCAACGTGCAGGACCCGCTGACGCCGCCGTCGCTGCTGTTGCTCGCGCGCGGCGTCGCAAGCCCGACCGTGCTGAAGCAGGCGCCGAAGACGTTCACCGCGGATGGTCTCGTGGTGACGCAGCACGAGGCGATCTCGATCGACGGCGAGCGCATTCCCTATGTGCAGACGGGTCCAGCAGCCGAGACCGGCGATGCGCCGGTCTACATGAGTGCCTATGGCGGCTTCGCCCATTCGGTGAAGCCGTACTACAATCCGTCGCTCGGCAAGCTGTGGCTGGAGCGCGGCGGCACCACGGTGCAGGCGAACTTGCGCGGCGGCGGCGAGTTCGGCACGCGCTGGCACGATGCCGGCCGCCTCGCCGGCAAGAGATTGTCGCACGACGATTTCGCCGCCGTGGCCGCCGATCTCGTCCGCCGCGGCGTGACCAGGCCAAAGCGCATCGCAGCGCAAGGCGGATCGAACGGCGGCATCCTCATCACCAACATGCTGGTGCGATACCCCGAGCGCTTCGGCGCGCTATTCTGCACCATCCCGCTGATCGACATGCGCCGCTACACCAAGCTGCTCGCGGGCGCGAGCTGGATTGCGGAATATGGCGATCCCGACAAGCCGGATGAATGGGAGTGGCTGAAGACCTACTCGGCCTATCATAACGTCAAAGCCGGCCAACCCTATCCGCCGATCCTGATCGCCACCACGCGCCGCGACGACCGCGTCCATCCCGGCCACGCGCGCAAGATGGCGGCAAAGCTCCAGGCGATGGGCTACGAGGCCTGGTTCTACGAGCCGGAAGCCGGCGGCCACGGCTACGGCAAGGACAACAAGGAGCGCGCGGGCTTCGAGGTGATCGGTTTCCGGTTTCTGAAGGACAAGATCGGGTGGCGGGACCAGGACTAGCGCTGTCGTGGCCGGGCTTGACCCGGCCATCCACGCCTTGCTTTGCCGCACGAAGAACGTGGATGCCCGGACAAGCCCGGGCATGACGACCTTAACTACCGCGCAAACACCAGCGTCAGATTGTTCGCGGGCATCTCGATCGTATCGACCAGACCCAGGCGCGCACGGCGCGCGAGCATCTCGACGTCGCTGATATCGCGCACGCCCCAGTCGGGGTTGCCCTCACGCAAGGAGGTGTCGAACACGGCGTTGCTGAGCGCGGTGTGCTTGCCGTCGCGCTTGAACGGACCGTAGAGCAGCAGCTTGCCGTCGGCGCGCAAATAGCGGCCGGCGCCGGCGAACAGGCCTTCGGCCACGCTCCACGGCGCGATGTGGATGACGTTGGCGCAGAACAATGCGGCGAGGCTGGTCGGCACCTGGCCGTTTTTCAGCTCCGGACACCAGTCGGGATCGGCGAGGTCGATCCGCAAGGGACTACGGATGTTCTTCAGGCCCGAATGAACGCGCCAGGCTTCGATGCTCTTGAGGTGGCGCTGGTTGAGGTCGCTCGGCCACCAGATCAGGCCGGGGGTGTGCTGCGCGAATTGGACCACGTGCTGTCCGGTTCCGCTGCCGAGCTCGATCACGTTGCCAGTCAGGCCGGCGAGATGTTTTTCCAGCGCCGCCCAGAGCGATTCGTGATTGCGATGAAATGCCGGCGCATCGAGTCGCCCATCCGACTCGACCCGTCCGCCGTCCCTGCCAAATTCGACGACATATTCAGCCAATTGAGGTCCCCAAAAATGTGAAGCAGAAAAGAGTGCCTTAAGGAACAAACGCCCCGGAATAATTTGCTAGTCCCAGCCCATCCGATGAACGAGCTATCTCTTCAAGTTGCAATGCGGAAGATATTAACTCCATTTTGCCGCGTGCATAGTCTTGATTGTCAGACGATGCCCTTTGTGCTTTGGAACGCGCTATATTGCCGCGAACGAGATCATCGACATAACGCCTCGGAATGACGCCTTGACCGCCTTTCCCCGGACGCCCGTCCTCTACGTCCTGCTGACCATCGCCACCGGCCTTGCCGGAAGCTCCGCGCGGGCGCAATCCGCCATGGCGGACGGGCAGAAACTCGCCTTCGACCGCGGCAAGGGCAACTGCCTGACCTGCCATGTCATCAAGGGCGGCGACCTGCCCGGCACGATTGGCCCGGAGCTGAAGGACATCAAATCAAAATACCCCGATCGCAACGAGCTGGCGGCGATCATCTTCGACGAGACCAAGCGCAATCCGCAAACCATGATGCCGCCGTTCGGCCGAAACCGGATTTTGACCGAACAGGAAATCAGCGCGATCGTTGATTTCCTGCAGACGCTGTGACCTCAGGCCGCCAGGAGATTTCGAGATGACCCAACACCCTCGTCCGACACGGCGCCTGATTCTTCAGGGCGCAGCGTCGGTCGCCCTGCTCGGCCTTGGCAACCTGCCGTTCGCGCCCGCGCACGCCGCAGCCAACGACAAATATCCGGAGGAGGCGTTCAAGCAGAAGAGCGAGGCGGACGCGATCAAGGCGCTCTACGGCAAGACCGCCGAGGCGTCCGACAAGGTCAAGCTGGATGCGCCCGAGATCGCCGAGAATGGCGGCGTCGTCCCGATCTCGGTGACGACGACGCTCGACAAGGTGACCTCGATCTCGTTCTTCGTCGCCGAGAATCCGAATGCGCTGGCCGCAAGCTACAGGATTCCGGATGGCACGATTCCCAGCGTCGCCAATCGCCTGAAGATGGCCAAGACCACCAAATTGACCGCAATCGTGGAAGCCGACGGCAAACTCTACAGCGCGACCAAGGAAGTGAAAGTCACAGTCGGCGGCTGCGGCGGCTAGGAGGATCGATCCGATGGCATCAAGCATTCGCGTGCGCGCAACATCCAACGGCGACATCACCGAGGTGCAGACGCTGATCCAGCATCCCATGGACACCGGCTTCGTGAAGGACGCCAAGGGCGAGCTGATCCCCGCGCATTTCATCCAGCAGCTGAAGTTCGAATGCAACGGCAAAGACGTCTTCGTCGCCGATTGGGGCACCGCGATCTCCAAGGATCCCTACGTCAAGTTCAGCTTCAAGGGTGCGAAGAAGGGCGATGACCTCAAGATCTCCTGGACCGACAACAAGGGCGGGTCGGATACGATCACCGCGAAGATCGCGTGATGAAGCCCCGCTCTGCTCTCCTGCTTGGCTCGCTCAGTGCCGCGCTCGTCGCGTTGGTGCTGACCTCTCCGCGCGTGGTCGCCGCCGACAAGGTCGACCCCGTCGCCGATGCCAAGGCGTTCCGGAATTTCTTCTTCCAGAAATTCCCTGACGTGAAGCACGAGGATTTCGTCAACGGCCCTTATTCGATGAACGCGGACATGAAGCGGCAGTGGCAGGAGAAGGAAGAATTTCCGCCCTACGAGTTCGCGCTCGACGCCGGCAAAGAGATGTTTTCGACGCCGTTCAAGAACGGCAAGACCTATGCCGACTGCTTCCCGAACGGCGGCATCGGCATTCGCCAGAACTATCCCTATTTCGACGAGAAGGAAGGCAAGGTCGTCACGCTGGAGCTCGCGCTCAATCGCTGCCGCGAGGCCAATGGCGAGGCGCCCTATTCCTACGTCAAGGACGAGATGGCCTCACTGACCGCGTACATGGCCTTCACCTCGCGCGGCAAGCCGATGGACATCAGGATTCCCGACGACCCCCGCGCGCTCGCGGCGTTCGAGAACGGCAAGCGCTATTTCTATACCCGCCGCGGTCAGCTCAATTTCTCCTGCGCGAGCTGCCACGTGCAGAGCCCGGGGAGCGCATCCGCGCCGAGATTTTGGCGCCGGCGCTCGGTATCCTGAGCGCGATGCCGATATACCGCTCCGAATGGAGCGGCATGGGCACGACCAGCCGGCGCTTCCTGACCTGCAACAGCCAGACCCGTGCGGTTCCGCTGGAGCCGCAGGCGGACGAATATCGCGACGTCGAATACTTCCTCTCCTATGTCGCCAACGGCTTGCCGATCTCGGGGCCGGGAGCACGGCCATGAAGCGGTCATTTCCCCTCGCCATGTTGCTCGCCTTGGGCCTCGCGCCTGCCGCGAGCGCGGCAAACGAGGCGGATTACAAAGCGGCCTATGCCGCTGCCGAAGCCGCCTCCAGGGAGGCGGCCGGCATGCGCAACCAGTGGACCGTGACTGTATCGGCGCTGGCGGCGGCGAAGCGCGCCGCGGACGGCGGCGATTTCGAACGCGCGACGACCGCAGCGAAGGAGGCCGAGGCGCTGGCGAAGGCGTCGATCTTCCAGGCCATGTCCGAAAAAGAAGCATGGAAGGCGATGGAAATCCGCTAAGCTCAGATCTTGTGGAACCGTCGAACGGCCGAGAACAGGCGCGGAGAATCTGGGATGGCGATCCGCCGCCGTGATTTCCTTTGGAATGCAGGCATTCTCGCAGCATCGCTGAGCCTGCCGAGACCGGCGCGTAGCGCCGAGACCGCGAGCATTTACGACCTCGAACGGTTCGGCAATGCGCGCATCCTGCACACCACCGACACCCATGCGCAGCTCAACCCGGTCTATGTCCGCGAGCCCAGCGTCAATATCGGCGTCGGCGAGATGGCGGGGCGGCCGCCGCATCTGGTCGGCCGCGCCTTCCTGGAGCGCTTCGGGGTCCGGGCCGACAGCGCCGATGCCTATGCCTTCAGCTGCCTGGAGTTCGAGAAGTCAGCGGCGCGCTTCGGCAAGCTCGGCGGCTTCGCCCACCTGAAGACGCTGATCGATCGGCTGCGGAGCGACGTCGGCGATGGTCGTTCGCTGCTGGTCGACGGCGGCGACCTCTGGCAGGGCACCGCGCTTGCCAACGTCATGCAGGGCCGCGACATGGTCGAGGTCGCCAATCTGCTCGGCATCGAGGCGATGACCGGACACTGGGAATTCACCTATGGCGAGCAGGTGCTGCGCGACAATCTCGAGCGCTTCAAGGGCGAGTTTCTGGCACAGAACGTCTTCCTGACCGAGGAAGCGGCGTTCAACGACGCCCCGGCCTTCGACAAGGCGAGCGGCCGCGTGTTCAAGCCCTCCGTGATCAAGGAGCTCGGCGGCTATCGCGTCGCGATCGTCGGCCAGGCCTTTCCTTACGTGCCGATCGCGCATCCCAAGCGGTTCACGCCGGACTGGACCTTCGGCATCCGCGAGGAGGAATTGCAGAAGCACGTCGATGCCTTGCGCGGCACCGACAAGGTCGATGCCGTTATCCTGCTGTCGCACAATGGCATGGACGTCGACCTCAAGCTCGCAAGCCGCGTCACCGGCATCGACGTCATCCTCGGCGGCCATACCCATGACGCAATCCCGCAGCCGGTCGCGGTGAAGAACGCGGGCGGTACGACGCTCGTGACCAATGCCGGCTCCAACGGGAAGTTCTTGGGCGTGCTCGATCTCGCACTCGACAAGGGCAAGGTCGGCGACGTCAGATATCGTCTGCTGCCGGTCTATTCCGAGTTGCTCAAGCCCGACCCTGCCATGGCCGAACTGATCGGCCGGGTCCGCGCGCCGCACGTGGCCGACTGGTCGGACAGGATCGCAACGCCTGACCGTTTGCTCTATCGCCGCGACAATTTCGCCGGCCCCATCGACGAGGTGATCTGCTCTGCGCTGCGCACCGAGCTCGATGCCGAGATCGCGCTGTCGCCGGGCTTCCGCTGGGGCGTCACCGCGCTGCCCGGCCAGCCGCTGACGATGGAGGATTTGCTCGCGGAGACCGCGATCACCTATCCCGAGACCTATGTGCAGGAGATGACCGGCGCCGAGATCAAGAACGTCCTGGAAGACATCTGCGACAACCTCTTCAATGCCGATCCCTATTATCAGCAAGGCGGCGACATGGTGCGCGCCGGCGGGCTCGGCTACGCCTGCACGCCGAATGCCGCGATCGGCAGCCGCATTTCCGATGTCAGGCTCAACGGCGGCAAGGCACTGAGCGCAAGCCATCGCTACAAGGTCGCGGGTTGGGCCTCGGTAAACGGCCAGCAGGGCGCGCCGGTGTGGGACGTGGTGGCCAAATATCTGCGCTCGGGCCGGATGTTTCAGGAGCGGCTCGGCTCAGGCGTCACGCTGAAGGGCGTCGACGGCAATCCCGGGATTGCGGGATAGGCGGGGCCGGAGGCTCTTGTGGCAAAGCGCTGCGACACCCTCGGCGTCATTCCCCGCGAAGGCGGGGAATCCAGTACGCCGCGGCCCATCGGCTCTATCACTGCCGTCACGGAGTACTGGATCGCCCGGTCAAGCCGGGCGATGACAGCGTTGCATGGGGGAGGCACCAAGACCCATCACGCGCAATAAAAATCTTCTAGTTTTTATTGTCTACACAGTGAATTGCTTCTCTTTATAATGGCTGGCGTAGTAAAATCCTCGAATTCAGTTCCACACCGGGCCTTGCCATGATCTTCCGCCAGCTCTTCGACAGCGTTTCGGGCACCTACAGTTACGTCCTCGCCAGCCGCCCCGGCGGCGAGGCGCTGATCCTCGATCCCGTGCTGGAGAAGGTCGACCGCTATTGCCAGCTGCTGCGCGAGCTCGACCTCAAGCTGGTGAAGGCGGTCGATACCCATCTGCACGCCGATCACGTCACCGGCCTCGGCGAGCTGCGCGACCGCACCCATTGCATGACCGTGATGGGCGACCAGACCAAGGCCGACGTGGTGGCGATGCGGGTCGCCGACGGCGACAAGGTGACCATCGAGGGCCTGTCGCTCGACGTGATGTACACGCCGGGCCACACCGACGATTCCTATTCCTACCTGATGGGCGACCGCGTCTTCACCGGCGACACGCTGCTGATCCGCGGCACCGGCCGCACCGATTTCCAGAACGGCTCGTCGCGCGCGCAATACGATTCGATCTTCAACCGCCTCCTGAAGCTGCCGGAGGAGACGATGGTGTTCCCGGCACATGACTACAAGGGCGACACCGTCTCCACCATTGGTGAGGAGAAGCGCTACAATCCGCGGCTGCAGGTGCGCTCGGTCGACGAATATATCGAGCTGATGGCCAATTTGAAGCTGCCCAATCCGAAGATGATGGACGTGGCGGTGCCTGCCAACATGCATGTCGGCCTGCATCAGGAGGAGCTGGAGAAGGAGGGTCGCGCGCTGAGCGCGGTCGAGGCAATCCGCGTTCTCGGCCGGCCCGATATCCTGCTGGTCGATCTGCGCGAGAGCAACGAGCGGATCAAGCACGGCATGCTCGAGGGCGCGCTGCACACGCCCTATCCGAGCGTCGAGGAAAGTCTGAAGCCCGGCGGCATGCTGCGCGAGGTCGCGGCCGCCACGGGGCGCCGCGTCGTGTTCTTCTGCGCCTTTGGCGAACGCTCGGCGATGGCGGTGGCCGCAGCGAAGGAAGCCGGATTGTCCAACACGGCGCACATCGCCGGCGGCATCGACGCCTGGAAGAAGGCGGGCGGACCGATCGTGCACGGCTGACCTCACTATCGCGCCCCTTGAGATAAGTCAGGCTCCCTACATATTTTCAGGATAGAGTCGGATGACACATCGCCATCCGGGAACAGCCATGGCCAAGACAGCCAAGCCAAGCGAGCCGCCCAAAGTTGCGGAAAACAAGCAGGCGGACGAGAAGGCGAAGAAGCCGCCGTCTCCGCTCGGCACCGACGACGACGATTACGAGGACGGCGATATGGCGACGCCGAAGCGCGACCGATACGGTCTGGATGACGAGCCGTTGTAGTGGACGTTACGTCCCGCAGCCGCGCCCGCACTACCTGCCATGCGCCTGCGTTCATGGACAAATAACAGCTCTGCCCGATAGTTTGCGCTCCCATCGGGAGTGAAACGGAACTGCAATGGTCGATGTTCTCGCTGCACCGCAGCAAGGCAAGACGGACAGCGCGCTGCGCACGTTGACCGGGATTTCGATCGCGCATTGGGTCAGCCATTTCCATCTGCTGGTCCTGCCGATGCTGTTCCCGTTCCTGAAGGGTCAACTCGGCGTCGGCTATGTCGAGCTCGGCTTCGCGCTCACGGTCTCCGCGGTCGTGTCCGGGCTGACGCAGGCTCCGACCGGCTATCTTGTCGACCATTTCGGCGCGCGCAGGATCCTGCTGGGCGGACTGACGCTGGGAGGGCTCGCGCTGATCCTGCTCGGGCTGCATCTGAGTTACGCTTCGCTGATCGCCTGCGCCGTGCTGCTTGGCCTTGCCAACAGCGTCTACCACCCCGCCGATTACGCCATCCTGGCAGAGCACATGGATGAGGCGCGGATGGGCCGGGCGTTCTCGATCCACACGTTCGCCGGCTATCTCGGCGGCGCGGTTGCGCCGGCGATCGTTGCCGCACTCGTCACCGTGTCCGGCGGCACAGGCGCGCTGATCGCGGCGGGTGCCATCGGCGTGCTGGTGGCGCTGCTGCTCGTGACGATGAGCATCCCCGATGCCGGCGCGCACAAGACAAAGCCCGGCAGCGAGCGCACGCCGAAGCAGGCGGTGATCACGCCGGCGCTGATCACGCTCACCGTGCTGTTCACGCTGCTCAGCCTGTCGGTTGCCGGCATCAACAATTTCGGCGTGGTGGCGCTGATGAGCGGTTATGGCGCGTCCTACTCCGCCGCCAACGTCGCGCTGACCGCGTTCCTCGCCTCGAGCGCCGTCGGCGTGCTCGCGGGCGGCTTCCTTGCCGACCACACCGAGCGCCACGGCTATGTCGCCGCCGCCTGCTTTGCCGCGAACGCGATGATCGTGCTGCTGATCGCACTGGTCACGCTGCCGGGCTGGGCGCTGACCCTGACGATGGCGACCGCAGGATTTCTCTCCGGCGTGATCGCGCCCTCGCGCGACATGCTGGTGCGCAACGCCGCGCCTCCCGGCGCCGCCGGCCGCGCCTTCGGCATCGTCTCGACCGGCTTCAATCTCGGCGGCATCGTCTCACCGCTGCTGTTCGGCTGGATCATGGACCAGAGCGCGCCGCACTGGGTGTTCGGGGCTTCTGTGATCTTCATGCTCGCCACAGTGGTTTTGTCACCGTTAACCGAGCGGAAGCCGCAAGCCAAGGCTGCGACGCAACCCTGAGCGCACTTCCCCGCGGTTGACACTGCGCAGGCGCACCCGAAAATGCGTCCAAGCAGAACAACAAAACGGGAAGAAACACCATGAGCACCCCTGATCTCGTGATCCGCGGCGGCACCGTTGCGGATGGAAGCGGCGGCGAGCTGTTCGAGGCCGACGTCGCCATCACCAGCGGCAGGATCAGCGAGGTCGGCAAGATCTCCACGAAGGGCAAAGAAGAAATCGACGCGCGCGGCAAGCTGGTGACGCCGGGCTTCGTCGACGTGCACACCCATTACGACGGCCAGGTCACCTGGAGCCAGGACATCACGCCGTCGTCGCAGAACGGCGTCACCACGGCGATCATGGGCAATTGCGGCGTCGGCTTTGCGCCCTGCAAGCCCGCCGACCACACCCGCCTGATCCAGCTCATGGAAGGCGTCGAGGACATTCCCGAGCCGGTGCTGAGCGCCGGCATTCCCTGGGCGTGGGAAAGCTTTCCCGACTACATGGACTGGCTCGCCAAGCGCGATTTCGACATCGACGTCGGCGCGCAGCTGCCGCACGCGGCGCTGCGGGTCTATGTGATGGGCGAGCGCGGCGCGCGCCGCGATCCCTCGACGGCCGAGGACAATTCGGCGATGGCAAAGCTCGCGGGCGAGGCGGTGCGCTCCGGCGCGCTCGGCTTCTCGACCTCGCGCACGCTCAATCACCGCACCTCGACCGGCGATTTCACGCCGACGCTGAAGGCCGGCGAGGACGAGCTCACGGCGATTGCGGGCGCGATGCACAGCCAGGGCCGCAGCGTGCTGCAATTCGTGCTCGATCTCTCCACCATCCACGAAGATTTGCCGATGATGCTGCGGGTGGCCGACGCCACGAAATGCCCGATCTCGTTCTCGATCACGCAGAACGACAAGGCGCCAAACCGCTGGCGCCAGACACTGGACGAGATCAATGCCGCGGCGAAGCGCGGCCTCTCGATCACCGCACAGATCGCAGCGCGCCCGGTGGGGCTGCTGCTCGGGCTCGAGCTGTCGCGCAACCCGTTCCAGACTCACCCCAGCTACAAGGCGATCGCGCATCTGCCGCTGCAGGAGCGGCTGGCGCGTCTGCATCAGCCCGATGTGCGCAAAGCGATCCTCAGCGAGACAGCGACCGCAACGGACGATCCGCTGTTCTTCCGGCCCAACTACGACAAGATGTTCCTGCTCGGCGATCCCCCCGATTACGAGCAGCCGCCGGAGAACGCGCTGGGCCCGCAGGCGCGCAAGCAGGGCCGGCAGCCGGAGGAACTCGCCTACGACGCGATGCTGTCGGACGACGGCAAGGGCATGCTCTACGTGCCGTTCCTCAACTACGCCGACGGCAATCTCGATGCGACGCGCGAGATGCTGATCGATCCGCAATCGGTGCCGGGCCTGTCCGATGGCGGCGCCCATTGCGGCATCATCTGCGATGCCAGCTTCCCGACCTATCTGCTGACGCACTGGACCCGTGACCGCAAGCGCGGCGAGAAGCTGACGATCCCGTTCGTGGTCGCGGCGCAGTCGCGCAAGACCGCGCTCTCCGTCGGCCTGACCGATCGCGGGCTGATCGCGCCCGGCTACAAGGCCGACGTCAATGTGATCGACTACGACCGGCTGCATCTGCATCCGCCGAAGGTGCACTACGATCTGCCCGTGGGCGGGCGGCGGCTGTTGCAGGATGTCGACGGCTACGAGGCGACGATCATGTCGGGCGTGGTGACGCGGCGGCAGGGTGAGGCGACGGGACGCCGGCCGGGGAAGCTGATCCGGGGCGCGCAGGGAATGCAGTAGAAGAGCTTTTGAAGCTGAAACCTCTGCCTCAACCTCGGTGTCGTCCTCGCGAAAGCGGGGACCCATAACCACAGGGGTGGTTCTGGAGCTAAGCTGGCAACTCCGAATTTTCGCCAAACTACTGCCTGTGGTTATGGATCCCGGATCTGCGCTTCGCTTGTCCGGGATGACAGTTGTGGTTGGCGCGGGTAGCGCGAAACAGCCGCCTTACGTCGGTGACACCGCGCCCTTCAGCGCCGCGGGCTGCGCAGCCGCGCCGCGTGTCAGCCTGGCCTTTTCCGTGTTCGGCCACAGCAGCAGCAGGCCGATGACGCCGGAGCCGACCATCACCACCGCGTTGATGGTGAAGCCGGTCATGTAGCCGTCGATCATGTTTCCAGCGCGCTGAATCACGGCGCCCATCACGTTCGGCGCGATGATGCCCGAGAGCGTGTAGAGCGCGCCGTAGATCGCGATGACCGCGCCGCGCTGCGAGGACGGCGTGAACTCGCCGAGCATCGGCGGGCAGACCACATAGATCGCGCCGCAGAGGCCCGAGCCGACCACGAGCAGCGCGATCTGCAAGCCTGCTCCCGCGACATGCGGCATCATCGCCAGGATCAGGCCGCCGAGGATCAGCGGCACCGAGCCGAGCACGCCGCGCGAGATGCGCGTGGTGTAGCCGCGCGCCGTCATCACCTGCGAGACCCAGCCGGTGAGGATGACGACGGTCGCGCCGAACACCCAGGGCAGGATCGAGACGAAGCCGGCCTGGCTCTGCGAGAAGCCGAGGCCCTTGACGATGAACGGCGTGAACCAGGTCAGGCCGAGCGACAGCGCCCAATAAGCGCCGAAGGTCGCGATCACACAGCCGAGGAAGGTGCGCGAGGTCAGAAGCTGCACATAGGGGATTTTCGGCTCATTGACAGCAATGGCCTGTGTATCCTCCAACGGGCCTTCCTTGCCGAACGTCAGCCAGGCACAGACCCAGATCAGGCCGACCACGCCGAGTGCGCCGAAGGCATAATGCCAGGAGTGATTGACGATGACCCAGTTCAGCGCCGGCACGGCCAGGATGACGCCGAAGGCCGAGCCCTGGGACAGGATCGCGGTCGGCAGCGTGCGCTTCTCGTCTGGGAACCACTTGTAGATCGCGTGCGCGGCCACCGAGAAGGCCGGACCTTCGCCCGCGCCCAGCACGATGCGGCAGATCAGAAGCGTGGTGAAGGAGACGGTGCCGACCATCGGGAACTGCGCCAGCGCCCAGATCACCGCCAGCGTCAGCAGCACCCAGCGCGTCGGGACCTTGTTGACGATGAAGCCGACCACGATGGCCGAGATCGAGAACAGGAAGAAGAACGAGGAGCCGAGCAGGCCGAATTGCTCGGCGTTCAGCTTCATGTCGGTCATGATCGGCACGCCGGCGAGACCGACGACGATCTTGTCGGCGAAGTTCACGACCATGAAGAGAAAGAGGAGAAACGTGACAGTCCAGGCGCCCTTCGGCGTAGCCTTTGCCAAGCCCCTGGATACCCCTGCCGTCTTAGCCGCCGTGGACGGCGTTCCCTGAGCGCTCATCATTCTCCCCGTATGTCTTTTTGGCACTTTTATGATTTGGCCGTTGCCTGAGCTAACAACGGCTTGAACGGCAACGCAACCCCGGCATTTCCACGGCAGGTGTGCTACGCAGCATTTCCGTTAATTCCGCCCGGCGCCATTGATCGTGCTGACCATCCGAAATCTCGCGAAGACCTTCTCCGCGGCCGGCGAACCGGTTCATGTGCTGCGCGGGGTCGACCTCCATCTCAGGGCGGGCGAACGCGTCGCGCTGACAGGCGAATCCGGCAGCGGCAAGAGCACGCTGCTGCACCTGATCGCCGGGCTGGACGCCGCCGATGGCGGCACGATCCGGCTCGAGGGCATCGAGGTCACCGAGCTTTCCGATGCAGAACGCGCGAAGCTCCGGCGCGACCGGATCGGCCTGGTTTTTCAGCAGTTCAATCTCATCCCCAGCCTGTCGGTCGCGGACAATCTCGCCTTCCAGGCCCGGATCGCCGGCCGGCATGATGCGGCCTGGTCCAGCGAGTTGACCGAGCGACTCGGGCTCGGACATCTGCTCAAGCGTTTTCCAGAGCAATTATCAGGCGGCCAGCAGCAACGGGTCGCGATCGGCCGGGCGCTGGCGATAAAGCCTTCACTGCTGCTGGCGGACGAGCCGACCGGCAATCTCGACGAGGACACCGCCGAGGACGTGCTGGCGCTGACGCGCGACCTCGTCGCCCGCACCGGCTGCGGCTTCCTGATGGTGACGCACAGCCTGCATCTGGCCGGCACGCTCGACCGCCATCTCACCCTGCACGCAGGACGGATCGCATGAGGCGCGCGCTGTGGGTGCTCGCGGTGCTCCTGAGCCATTGGCGGCGGCACAAGATGCAGTTCGCGACGCTCCTGATCGGGCTGATCGCCGCGACCGCTTTGTGGAGCGGCGTCCAGGCGATCAACCAGCAGGCTCGCAATGCCTATGACCGTGCCGCCGCAACCTTCGGCGGCGTGCGCACGGCGATGCTGGTCGCGCCTGACGCGGCGACCTTTTCACAGGATCTTTTCGTCAAGCTCCGCCGCGCGGGCTGGCCGGTGTCGCCGGTGCTGGAAGGACGAGTCCAGGTCAACGGACGATCGGTGCGATTGCTCGGCATCGAGCCGGTGACACTGCCGGCCGATGTCGGCAATGCACCACGGCTGGGTGCTTCGGATCTGAGCGGCTTCGTCGCCCCGCCCGGCCAGACGCTGGTCGCGAAGGAGACGCTGACCGATCTGCAGGAGCAGGAAGGCGCGGCGCCGCCGATCAGCAACGGCGCAAAGCTGCCGCCGCTGCGCGTGCTGCCGCAACTCGTGCCCGACGTGCTCGTGGTCGACATCGGCGTGGCGCAGCTTCTGCTGAACAAGCCGGACCAGGTGTCGCGGCTTCTGATCGGCAAGCCGAAGGGCAAGCCCGCGCCGCTGCGAAGCGTCGTCGGCGAGGCGTTGCAGCGGGTCGAGCCGAATGCGGAGACGGAGCTGGAGCGTCTCACCGACAGCTTTCACCTGAACCTCACCGCCTTCGGTCTGCTGTCGTTCTTCGTCGGACTGTTCATCGTCAACTCCGCCGTCGGCCTTGCCTTCGAGCAGCGGCTGCCGATGCTGCGCACGTTGCGGGCCTGCGGCGCCTCGGCGCGACTGGTCAACACGGTGCTGGTGGTCGAGCTGGTCGCGCTGGCGCTGGTCGCCGGGCTGATCGGACTGGTCTGCGGCTATTTCATCGCAGCAGCGCTGCTGCCGGATGTGGCGGCGTCACTACGCGGGCTCTATGGCGCGCAGATCCCGGGGCAACTCACGCTGCAGCCCGAATGGTGGTTTGCCGGCATTGGCATCAGCATCGCCGGTGCGCTCGTCGCGGCGGCGACCAGCCTGATCAAGGCCATCAGGATGCCGGTGCTGGCGACCGCGCAACCCTACGCCTGGCAGCAGCGGCAGCGGCGCTGGCTGATCCTGCAGAGCCTTGCGGCCTGCGGCGTATTCGCGGTCGCGCTGCTGCTGCTTCAGTACGGCCAATCGCTGATCGCAGGCTTCGGCGTGCTGGCGGCGCTGATGCTCGGCGCGGCGCTGATCCTGCCGGCCTTCCTCGAGATCATCCTGCTCACCGGCCAGCGCACCGCGCGCGGGCCGCTTTCGTTGTGGTTCTGGGCGGACAGCCGTCAGCAGCTCTCGGGATTGTCCCTCGCGCTGATGGCGCTGCTGCTCGCGCTCGCCGTCAATGTCGGAGTATCCACCATGGTGGAAACCTTCAGCCGCACGTTTGTCGGCTGGCTCAACGGGCGGCTCGCGGCCGACGTCTACATCAGCGCCTCCGACAATGCGCAAGGCGTTGCAATCCGCAACTGGCTGAAAGAACGCGGCGACGTTCAGGCCATCCTGTCCGGCGGACGCGCCGAGACGCAGGTTCGGGGCCAGCCCGTGGAATTGCTCGGCCTGCCCGATCATGCGCTCTATCGCGAACGCTGGCCGCTGCTGGAGGCCGCGCCGCGCGCCTGGACCCAACTGGTGCCGGGCAATGCCGCCTTCATCAGCGAGCAGTTGAGCCGGCGGCTGAATGTGCGCGTCGGCGATGTTATCGAGGTGCCGACGCCCGGCGGAAGCTGGGAGCTCGACATCGCCGGCATCTATGCCGATTACGGCAATCCCAGGGGACAGCTGACCGTGAATGTCGCGGCCCTGATCCGGCATTTCCCGCAGACGCCGCAGACGCGGATCGGGCTGATTGTCGCCAGGGAGAATATCTCCGGCCTGATCGCAGCGTTGCAAAAGCAGTTCGCGCTCGACGATCGCAGCGTCGCCGACCAGGCGACGGTGAAGGCGGAATCGATCCGGATCTTCAACCGCACCTTTGCGGTGACATCGGCGCTGAACGCGTTCACGCTCGGCGTCGCCGGCATTGCGCTGCTGACCAGCCTGCTGACGCTGGCGAATTCGCGGCTGCCGCAGCTCGCGCCGCTGTGGGCGATCGGCATCACCCGGCCGCGCCTCGCCGCGGTCGAGCTGATCAAGACGCTGTCGGTTGCGCTGTTCACGTCGCTGCTGGCCGTGCCGCTCGGGCTGTTGGTGGCGTGGTGTCTGATCGCGATCGTCAACGTGAAGGCGTTCGGCTGGCGACTGCCGTTCCATGTATTTCCGTTTCAGCTGGTCGAACTGGTCGCTGTCGCGCTGTTCGCTTCGTTGTTTGCGGCGCTCCTGCCGATGATCCGGCTGGCGCGGATGCAGCCGGCGAGCCTCGTCAAGGTGTTCGCCAATGAGCGCTGACAGGATATCGCGGCGCGCCTTCGCCGGCGGCATCGCCGCGCTCGCCCTCGCACGACGCGCGGACGCGCAAGGCTATGCCGGGCTGGGCGAAGCCGCAGATGGCTTTGCCAAGGTGACACCGGGAAGGGAGTTTTCCTTTCCCGCCGATCACGGGCCTCATCCGGAGTTTCGCATCGAATGGTGGTACCTCACGGCGAACCTGGTCGACAGCAGCGGCGCGGCGTGCGGCCTGCAATGGACGCTGTTCCGCCAGGCGGCACTACCGGGGCCGCAGGGCGAAGGCTGGGCCAATCAGCAGATCTGGATGGCGCATGCCGCGGTGACGCGCGCGGATACCCACCGCTTCAACGAAACCTTTTCGCGCGGCGGGGTCGGGCAGGCCGGCGTCACAGCAAAGCCGTTCGCGGCGTGGATCGACGATTGGGAGATGAAGGGCTTTGAGCGCACCGACGATCGCACCCTGTCGCCACTCACACTGAAAGCCGCCGGCACCGACTTCAGCTACGCGCTCACGCTGGAGGCCGATCGTCCGGTCGTCTTGCAGGGCGACCACGGCTACAGCCGCAAGTCCGAGCGCGGGCAAGCCTCCTACTATTACAGCCAGCCGTTCTACCGCGCACGCGGCACGCTCACCATCGACGACAAGCCAGTCGATGTGTCCGGCCAGGCCTGGATGGACCGCGAATGGAGCAGCCAGCCGCTCGATGCCGACCAGACCGGCTGGGACTGGCTGTCGCTGCATCTTTCGTCCGGCGACAAGCTGATGCTGTACCGGCTGCGCCAGAAGGACGGCAAGGATTATCCGTTCGGCAACTGGATCAGTGCATCGGGCAACACGCAGATGATCGCCGGCGGCGATATCCAGATGACGCCGACGGCGACCGCGGACGTTGCGGGACGCAAGCTGCCGGTGGAATGGCAGATCGCGATTCCCTCACGCGCCTTCTCGATTTCCTGCAAGCCGCTCAATCCAAAAGCCTGGATGGGGACCGGATTCTCCTATTGGGAGGGGCCGATCAGCTTCGCCGGCACGCATGACGGCGTTGGCTATCTCGAGCTGACCGGCTATTGAGGCGCAACTCGTTTGAAGGGATTGGCAATGTATCATCTCACCGCCCTCGTCACGCTGCTGGCGATTGCATTTTATCTCTTCGTCTGCATCAACGTCTCGCGCGTGCGGGAAAAGACCGGCGTCAAGGTCCCCGCGACGTCGGGCCATCCCGATTTCGAGCGCGCCTTCCGCATTCAAATGAACACGCTGGAATGGATGCCGGTCTTTCTGCCGGCGCTCTGGCTGTTCGCGATCTATATCGGCGACGCCATGGCGGCCGGGATCGGCGCGGTCTGGATCATCGGCCGCATCGTCTATTTCATCGGCTATTCGAAGGCGGCAGCCAAGCGCGGCCCGGGCTTTGCGATCCAGGGAATCGCCGCCCTTGCGCTGTGGGCGGGAGCGCTGGGCGCGGTGGTGCTGCGGCTGGTGTGAGGGCAGGCTGCGGCCACTCGATCCGCCGTCATCCCGGACAAGCGGAGCGCCGATCCGGGATCCATAACCACAGGGAGAAGTTTTGCGAGAACTCGTGGTGGGATTCTCGCATCCCACTTCTCCCGGGGTTATGGGTCCCCGCCCCCCGTGCGCAATTGCGCACTAGGCGGGGACGACAGCGAATTTGTGGCGCTGACCTCAACTCTTCCTGCTACTTCGTCAGCGGACAGCCGCTCTCCTTGGCGGTGAAGAAGGCCTTGTCGCCGGGGACCACCGCGAGCTGCTTGTAATAGTCCCAGGGCTTCTTCGACTCGGACGGCTTCTTGACCTCGAACAGATACATGTCGTGAACCATGCGACCGTTCTCGAGCACCTTGCCGCCTTGCGCGAAGTCGTCGTCGACCGGCAGCTCCTTCAGCTTCTTGGCGACCGCGTCTGGATCCTTGGTGCCGGCGGCCTTGACCGCCTTGAGATAGCTCAGCGTCGCCGAATAGGTGCCGGCCTGGATCATGTTCGGCATCCGCCCGGTGCGCTTGAGGAAGCGTTCGCCGAGATTGCGGGTGCGGTCGTTGACGTCCCAGTAATAGCCTTCGGTCAGCACGAGGCCCTGCGCGGCCTGCAAGCCGAGACCGTTCACCTCGGCGAGCGTCATCAGGAGCCCGGCGAGTTTCTGGCCGCCGGCGACGATGCCGAACTCCGAGGCCTGCTTGATCGAGTTGGTGGTGTCGAGGCCGGCATTGGCGAGACCCACGATCTTCGCCTTCGAGCTCTGCGCCTGCAGCAGGAAGGAGGAGAAGTCCGAGGAGTTGAGCGGAACGCGCACCGAACCGACCACCTTGCCGCCATTGGCGGTGACAATCTCGCTGGTGTCCTTCTCCAGCGCGTAGCCGAAGGCATAGTCGGCGGTGAGGAAGAACCAGGTATCGCCGCCCGCCTTGGTCAGCGCACCGCCGGTGCCGACACCGAGCGCGCGGGTGTCATAGGCCCAGTGGAAGCCGTAGGGCTGGCAGGCATCGCCGGTGAGGCGCGAGGTCGCGGCGCCGACGACGATGTCGATCTTCTTCTTTTCCTTGGAGAGCTCGTGGATTGCGAGCGCGACCGAGGAGGTCGTGAGTTCCGTGATCATGTCGACGTTCTCGACGTCGTACCAGCGCCGCGCAATGGAGGTCGCAAGATCAGGCTTGTTCTGGTGGTCGGCGGTGACCAGCTCGACCTTCTGGCCGAGCACCTCGCCGCCGAAATCCTCGATCGCCATCTTGGCGGCTTCCACCGACCATTTGCCGCCGTAATCGGCGTAGACGCCGGACTGGTCGTTGAGGATGCCGATCTTGACGCCTTGCGCCATGGCCGGCGCCGCCAGCATCAGGGCGGACGTCGCGACAGCGGCCAAAAGGGCTGATTTCATGTGTGTTAGCTCCCAGCAGTTTTCTGTTTTGAAATCGCGCGAATACTATTGAAGAACCCCGGCGCTGCCCATCCATTTCATGTTGATCGTTAGTATGGGATTCTGCGCACCAAACAATCGGTGTCGTCCCGGGCGCGCGCAGCGCGAGCCCGGGATCCATAGCCACAGGATCGAGTTGGACGAAGACTCGAAGTTACCAGCTTTGCCCCAGACTTCTCCCTGGGGTTATGGGTCCCCGCCAACGCGGGGGATAAACCAGCGGGCATCACCAACAACTTACGAGCCCACCACCCCCGGCTTCTTCCCCTCGTTCCGCCCCTCGGCCAGGTTCCGCACCACCACATAGAAGATCGGAGTGAACAGAAGTCCGAACAGCGTCACGCCGATCATGCCGAAGAACACGGCGACGCCGACGGCCTGGCGCATCTCCGAGCCGGAACCCGACGAGATCACCAGCGGCAAGACGCCGAGGATGAAGGCGAACGACGTCATCAGGATCGGCCGCAGGCGCAGGCGGCAGGCGTCGATCACGGCCTCCAGCCGAGGCTTGCCTTCATTCTCGATGTCGCGCGCGAACTCGACGATGAGGATCGCGTTCTTCGCCGCAAGTCCCACCAGAACGACGAATCCGATCTGGGTGAGGATGTTGACGTCCTGCCCCATGATGCGCACGCCGATGGTGGCGGCGAGCAGGCACATCGGCACGATCAGGATCACCGCGAACGGCAGCGTCCAGCTGCCATATTGCGCGGCAAGCACGAGATAGACGAACAGCACGCAGATCGGGAACACGTAGAGGCCCGCATTGCCGCCGGTGATCTGCTGATAGGACAGGTCGGTCCATTCGAAGGTGAAGCCGCTCGGCAAGGTGTCGTCCGCGAGCTTCTTGATGGCATCGAGCGCGGTGGTCGAGCTGACGCCCGGCGCCGGCTCGCCCTGCAATTCGGATGCTGCATAGAGATTGTAGCGCGCGACACGGTCGGGGCCCGACACATCCTTGAACTCGACCACACTGCCGAGCATCACCATGTCGCCGGAGGCGTTGCGCGTGCGCAGCCGAGCGAGGTCGCTTGGCTCCTTTCGGAACGGGAAGTCCGCCTGCGCCGTGACGTGATAGGTACGGCCGAACAAATTGAAGTCGTTGACATAGGTCGATCCGAAATAGGTCTGGATCGTGTCGTTGATGTTGGCGATGGGCACGCCGAGCTTCTGCGCCTTGGTGCGGTCGATATCGACGAAGAGCTGCGGCGTATTGGCAGAGAACGGCGAGAACACGGTGGGCGCCAGCAGCATGGGGGATTTGCGCGCCGCCGCGACGAGCTCGTCGGTGGCCGCGGCGAGCAGCTCGGGCCCGCGACCCTGGCGGTCCTGGATGCGGATGGTGAAGCCGCCGCCGGTGCCGATGCCGGGCACGGCGGGTGGCGGAATCACGATGATGAAGGCGCCCTGGATCGCGGCCAGGCGCTTGCGCAGCTCCACAGTGATCGCGTTCGCAGATAATCCCTTCTTCATTCGCGCCTCGGGCTCGTCGAACACCGGAAACAGCGCCGCTGCGTTTCCGGCCTGCGTGCGCGTCGCGCCGGAGAAGCCCGCGAAGGCGGCAACGCGGATGATGCCGGGCGTATCCAGCGAGATCCGCTCGACCTCGCGCACGATCTCGGTGGTGCGTGCAAGCGACGCCGCGCCCGGCAATTGCACGGATATGATGACATAGCCGCGATCCTGCGCCGGGATAAATCCTTGCGGCGTGGTCACGATCAGCCAGCCGGCGCTGCCGATCAGCACGACGTAAGCCAGGATCATCACCACCGAATGCCGGATCACGAAACTGGCGACGCCGGCATAGCCATGTGCGAGCCGGTCGAACACGCGGTTGAAGGCGCCGGTGAAGGCGTTCCAGCCGCGCGCGACGAGATTCCAGGCGGCCGGCGGCTTCTTCTCCTCGTGCGGCGTAAGAATCAACGAGGCTAGCGCCGGTGACAGCGTCAGCGAGCAAAAGCAGGAGATCGCGGTCGCGACCGCAATGGTGACGGCGAATTGCTGGAAGAACTGACCGGAAATGCCCCCTATGAATGCGGTGGGCACGAACACCGCGCACAGCACCAGCGCGATCGAGACCAGCGCACCGCCGACCTCCTCCATGGTCTTGAGCGCGGCATCACGCCGGCTCAGGCCGTGTTCAAGATGCCGTTCGACATTCTCGACCACCACGATGGCGTCGTCGACCACGATGCCGACGGCGAGAACGAGGCCGAACAAAGTGAGATTGTTGATGGAGAAGCCGAGTGCAGCCATCACCGCAAACGTGCCGACCAGCGAGACGGGTATCGCGATGATCGGGATGATCGCGGGCCGCCATCCCTGCAGGAACACCAGCACCACGATGACCACGAGCAGCATGGCCTCGTAGATGGTCTTGATCAGTTCGTGGACGGACTGAGCGATGAACTCGGTCGGGTTGTAGCCAATGTTGTAGTCGAGGCCTTTGGGAAAGCTCTGCTTCAGCTTCGCCATGGTGTCGGAGATGTTCTTCGCGGTCGCGAGCGCATTCGAGCCCGGCCGCTGCGTCACCAGCATGGCGACCGCCGACTTGCGCAGCAGAAAACTGTTGGTCGTGTAGGCGAGAGCACCGAGCTCGATGCGGGCGACGTCGCGCAGGCGCACGGTGCGCCCGTCGGAGCCGGCCTTGATCAGGATATCCTCGAACTGCTTCTGGTCCTTCAGGCGTCCTGTGAATGTGAGGTTCGGCTGGAAGGCGCGATCCGCAATCGGCGGCTCTGCGATCTGGCCGCCGGCGATCTGCACGTTCTGGGCGCGGATCGCGGCCAGCACCTCGGCCGAAGTCAGGCCGAGATTGGCGATGCGGTCAGGGTCGAGCCAGAGCCGCATCGAATAGTCGCGCGCGCCGAAGATCTGGATGTCGCCGACACCGTCGATGCGCAGCAGTTGGTCGCGGACCTGGAGCAGCGCGTAGTTTGAGATGTAGAGCTGGTCGAAAGTGTCGTCGGGCGACAGCATGAACGCGACCATCAGGATGTCGGGCGAGTTCTTGCGGGTGACGACGCCGTTGCGTTGCACTTCGTCGGGCAGTTGCGGTTGCGCGATCGCGACGCGGTTCTGCACCAGCACCTGCGCCTTGTCGAGATCGGTGCCGAGCTTGAAGGTGACGGTGATGGTGAGCTGGCCGTTCGAAGTCGCCTGGCTGTAGAGATACAGCATGTCCTCGACGCCGTTGATCTGCTGCTCGATAGGAGCTGCGACCGTGTCGGACACGGTTTGGGCTGAAGCGCCGGGATATTGCGTGGTGACCACGACGGTCGGCGGCACCACCTGGGGATATTCGGAGACCGGCAGCGTTGTGTAGGCGAGCGCGCCGACGATCAGCAGCACGATCGACAGCACCATCGCAAGGATGGGCTGGTTGATGGAGAGACGGCCCAGATTCATGACTTGTCACCCGGCTTGCCACCGGCCGGCGCTGTCTGCGGAGCAACCTTGGCGCCGACACGGGCGCGCTGGATTCCGTTGACGATGACGCGATCGTCCGGCTTCAGGCCTTCGCGGATCACCCGCAGGCCTTCGTCCAGCGGGCCGAGCACCACGGGCCGGGCCTCGACGGTATCGTCCGGCTTGACCACGAACACGATCTTGCGGGACTGGTCGGTTGCGACAGCGACGTCCGGAATCAGCAACGCCTCGTAGGGCGCGCTGCCGATCAGGCGCACACGGCCGAACTGGCCGGGCAGGATCGACATATCCGTGTTCTTGACCACGGCGCGGCTGCGCAGCGTGCCGGTGGAGACATCGAGGCGGTTGTCGAGGAAGTTGATGGTGCCCTCATGCGACGGCTTGGTTTCGCCGGCGAGCGTGATCTGCACCGGGTTCGCCGTATCGCGCGAGCTCGGTCGCTTCCCTTCGAACCACAGCTTGCTGTATTTGATGAACGTCGTCTCATCCATGTCGAAATAGACGTAGATCGGGTCGAGCGCGACGATCGAGGTCAGCAGCGTCGAGGTGCCGGTGTCGCTGCCCTGCACGAGATTACCGGGGCTGACGAGATGGCGGCTGACGCGGCCGGTGAGCGGTGCGGTGACATGGGTGAACTCGATGTTGAGCCGGGCGGCCTTCAGCGCGCCCTCGGCCTGGGTCTCGGCGGCGTGCGCGGCCTGCAAGGCCTGGCGGCGCTGGTCGACGACCTGCTCCGAGACCGCGCTGGTCTGGACCAGACTCAGGCCGCGGTCGAGCTCGCGCTTGGCAAGCTCCACCTTGGCGCGCGCGTCGGCGAGCTGGCCGTCGGCCTGCTCCGCAACGGCTTCGAACGGACGCGGGTCGATGACGTAGAGCAGATCGCCCTGATGCACGATCGCGCCGTCCTGGAATTCGACGGAGTTGACGAAGCCGCCGACGCGCGGGCGCACCTGCACCTCCTCGACCGCTTCGAAGCGACCGGTGAACTCATCCCAATCGGTGACGGTGCGCTTGACCGGCTGGGCGACGGTCACCGGCGCGGGCGGCGGCGCAGCCGCCTGCGAGGTCGGCTGCCCGCATCCGGCGAGCGCGAACGCCGCGGCGAGAAGGCCGGCGATGGCGCAGTGCCGCGGCTGAACGAAATCGTGCTTTTTGACAAATCGCTCGCTTCCGTTCGGTCCAGTCATCCCAGGTCCTCGCATAAAAGCCGCGGAAAATGCAGGCCATTCGTCAATCCGCGGGGGAGGTAGGATGGGTGCTCTCGATGAACTCTTCAAGACCAATGCGCGTGCAATGCTTCGAAGCAGGGCCTGACCGGATGGCGGGTTGACAGGGGAGAGGCGGGCACGCGGCGGCCTTCCCTCGCCTCGCCCGCTTGCCGGAGAAGGAGACAAAACCAGCGTCTTCACACATGACGAACAACGGCTGCCCGGCTAGACTGCCCCTCACAAAACTAAAGACAAATTGTCCGGGGAGGACAGGCGTGCACCAGGGACGTGTCGTTTACGGCGCGATCGAGGAGGTCGTGTTCGGCCACCCGGCGGCCGAGGCCATCGTCGCGCAGATGGACCGGCTGGGGACGCGCCGGGCCTTCCTGATGGTCTCCGGCACGCTGAACCGCCAGACCGACGAAATCGAGAAAATCAAGCAGGCGCTGGGCGCGCGCTGCGCCGGCCTGTTCGACGCCATGCCGGCGCACACGCCGCGCGAGGCCGTGATCGCGGCCACCCATGCGGCGCGCGAGGCAGGCGCCGATTTGATCGTCACTGTCGGCGGTGGCTCGATCACCGACGGCGCCAAGGCGGTGCAGCTTTGTCTTGCCAACGGCATCGACGATGTTGACGGCATCGACCGCATCCGCGTGCACAAGGGCGTCGCACCCGAGATGACCACGCCGACGGTGCGCCAGATCAGCGTGCCGACCACGATCGCCGGCGGCGAATTCAGCTCCATTGCAGGCGTGACCGACCGCGCCACCCACGTGAAGCAGATGCTGCGGCACCCACTCGCGGTGCCGCGCGCGACCATCCTCGATCCCGCCGTCACCGTGCACACGCCGGAATGGCTATTCCTCTCCACCGGCATCCGCGCCATCGACCATTGCGTCGAGGCGATCTGCTCGCGCGAGACGCACCCTTATGCCGACGCGCAATCGGTCAAGGGGCTCGCCATGCTCGCCGACGCTCTGCCGCGGGTGAAAGCCGACCCTGCCGATCTCGACGCGCGGATGGACGCGCAGATCGGCACCTGGTTGTCGATGGGCGCGCTCGCCGCCGGCGTGCCGATGGGCGCGAGCCACGGCATCGGCTACGTGCTGGGGGCGGCCTTCGACGTGCCGCACGGCTACACCTCCTGCATCATGCTGCCGGCGGTGATGCGCTGGAATGCACGCGACAATGCCGAGCGCCAGATGATCGTCGCCGCCGCGATGGGCTTTCCCGGCCATCATGCCGCCGACGTGCTCGACGCCTTCATCCGCTCGCTCGGCATGCCGCGCAGCCTCGCTGACGTGCGCGTCTCGCCCGAGCATTTCGACGCCATCGCCGAACAGGCGATGCGCACGAACTGGATCCCGCGCAACCCGCGCAAGATCGATACGCCTGCGCAGGTGCGAGAAATCCTGCTTCTCGCCGCATAATTTTGAGCCGGAGGACTGATGTATCCAGGTCAGCATGCCCGTCTACGCCCGCTCCAGCCCGCCTTCATCATGGCGGCAACGGGCGAGGCCGTCACCTATCGCGAGCTCGATGCACGCAGCAACAAGCTGGCGCATCTGTTCCGCAGGCACGGCCTGAAGCGGCTCGATCACTATTCGATCTTCATGGAGAACAATTCCCGCTATCTCGAAGCCTGCGGCGCGGGCGAGCGGTCAGGGCTCTATTACACCTGCATCAACTCGTTTCTCACCGCGGGCGAACTCGCCTATCTCCTCACCAACAGCCAGTCGCAGATTTTGATCACGTCTGTTGCAAAACTCGACATCGCTCGCGAGGCCATCGCGGCCTGCCCCGACGTCAAGCTCTGCATCGTCGCCGACGGCCCCGGCGAGAGCGACCGCATTGTCGGTCTTGCGGACGTCACCTCCGGCCTGCCGAAGACGCCGATTGCGGACGAATGGCTCGGCACTCCCATGCTGTATTCGTCGGGCACGACGGGACGGCCGAAGGGCATCCTGCGGCCGCTGCCGGAGGAGCCACCAAAGCACAACCTGCCGCTGTTCGATTTCCTGACCAAGCTGTGGCACTACCGCGAGGGCATGATCTATCTGTCGCCGGCGCCGCTCTATCACTCGGCGCCGCAGGCCGCGGTCAATCTCACGATCCGCATGGGCGGCACCGTGATCATCATGGAGAACTTCGACCCCGAGCGTTACCTTCAACTCGTCCAGCAATGGGGCATCACCCACACCCAGCTGGTGCCGACGATGTTCTCGCGTATGCTGAAGCTGCCCGAGGAGGTGCGAGCCCGATACGACCTCTCCTCGCTGGAGATCGCAATCCACGCCGCCGCGCCCTGCCCGGCGCTGGTCAAGGATGAAATGATCAAATGGTGGGGCCCGATCATCCACGAATATTACGGCGCGACCGAAGGCCTCGGCTTCACCGCCTGCAACAGCGAGGAATGGCTCGCCCATCGCGGCAGCGTCGGCAAGGTACTGCTGGGCGACTTGCACATTCTCGACGAAGACATGAAGCCGTGCCCGACCGGCACGCCCGGCCAAGTGTGGTTCAAGACGGGATCGCCGTTCGAATATTTCAACGATCCGGAGAAGACCCGGGAGGCGCGCTCGACCGACGGCAGCATGAGCACGGTCGGCGATGTCGGCTATGTCGACGAGGACCGGTTTCTCTACCTCACCGACCGCGCGACGTTCATGATCATCTCGGGCGGCGTGAACATCTATCCGCAGGAATGCGAGAATTTGCTGATCACCCATCCGAAGGTCGCGGATGCCGCGGTGTTCGGCGTACCTAATCCCGATCTCGGCGAAGAGGTGAAGGCGGTGGTGCAGCCGATGCCCGGCGTGGTGCCGGGGCCGGCGCTCGCCGAAGAGCTGATCGCCTTCTGCGGCGCATCGCTGTCGCGGCAGAAGGTGCCGCGCTCGGTCGATTTCGAGAAGGAGCTGCCAAGGCTGCCGACGGGGAAGCTGTACAAGCGGCTGCTGCGCGACCGCTATTGGGGGAACAAGGCGTCGCGGATCGTGTGAAGGTATTTTCCGCCGCGCGCTACATCTGCGCTGGAATCACTCCTTCGCACCCGCACTCTCACATTGCGAGGAAACGCTCTGCGGCCTTCCGTCATCCGAATTGTCGAGGCCACCGCCAGCCTTGCCGGTTGCTTCGCTGCGCGCGCGTCGCTATCGTCTGACAAACAGGTCGCAAAGGCCGTTGTCCAGGGAGGATGAGAATGCGGAGCGTGTGGGCGCTCGCCGCAATGGCGGCGTTATCTGTGCTGACGACCTCAACCACCACGCTCGCCGGCGAGCCCAAACAGGGCGGAATCCTGCGGATGTATCACCGCGACAGCCCCGGCAACGCCTCGATCCACGAGGGCGCGACCTACTCGCTCAATGTTCCCTTCATGCCCGTGTTCAACAACCTCGTCATCTACAAGCAGGACGTGGCGCAGAACAGCATGGACACCATCGTGCCCGAACTCGCCGAGAGCTGGGCCTGGATCAACGACAGCAAGACGCTGACCTTCAAGCTGCGCCAGGGCGTGAAATGGCATGACGGCAAACCGTTCACCGCGGCTGACGTCAAATGCACCTTCGACATGCTGATGGGCAAGTCGCAGCAGAAATTCCGGCAGAACCCGCGCAAGTCCTGGTACAATGAGGTCAACGACATCTCGACCAACGGCGATTTCGAGGTCTCGTTCAACCTGAAGCGGCCGCAGCCGTCGCTGCTGGCGCTGCTCGCCTCGGGTTACACACCCGTGTATCCGTGCCACGTCTCGCCCGGCGACATGCGCACCCATCCGATCGGCACGGGGCCGTTCAAGTTCGTCGAGTTCAAGGCCAATGAATCGATCAAGCTGACGCGCAATCCCGACTATTGGCGCAAGGGCCGGCCCTATCTCGACGGCATCGAGTTCACCATCATCCCGAACCGCTCGACCGCGATCCTGGCCTTCGTCGCCGGCAAGTTCGACATGGCGTTCCCGACCGAGGTGAGCATTCCGTTGCTGAAAGACGTGAAGTCGCAAGCCCCGAACGCGGTCTGCGTGGTCGAGCCCAACAACGTATCAACCAACATCATCGTCAATTCGTCAGCGCCGCCGTTCGACAATCTCGACATCCGCAAGGCCATGGCGCTGTCGCTCGACCGCAAGGCGTTCGTCTCGATCCTGTTCGAAGGCCAGGCCGACGTCGGCGGCACCATGCTGCCGCCGCCAAACGGGCTGTGGGGTATGCCGAAGGAGATGCTCGAGACGATTCCAGGCTATGGTCCCGACATCAACGCCAACCGCGATGAAGCCAAAAAGCTGATGCAGAAGGCCGGCTACGGCCCGGACAAGCATCTCGCCGTCAAGGTCTCGACCCGTAACATTCCGGTCTATCGCGATCCCGCGGTGATCCTGATTGACCAGCTCAAGAGCATCTATATCGACGGCGAGCTCGACGTGGTCGAGACCGCGAACTGGTTCCCGAAGATCGCGCGCAAGGACTACATGCTCGGGCTCAATCTGACCGGCAACGCCGTCGACGATCCCGACCAGTCCTTCTACGAGAATTATTCATGCGGCTCCGAACGCAACTACACCAATTACTGCAACAAGGAGATCGAAAAGCTGTTCGACGTGCAGTCGCAGGAGACCGATGTCGCCAAGCGCAAGAAGCTGGTGTGGGACATCGACAAGAAGTTGCAGGAGGACGTCGCCCGCCCGATCATCTTTCACGCCCGTACCGGCAGCTGCTGGCAGCCCTATGTCAAGGGCGTGACCGTCATGTCGAACAGCTCCTACAATGGCTACCGGTACGAAGACGTCTGGATGGACAAGTAGCGCGCTGACGGCCGGGCGGGAGGGCGCGGAATGTTTGCCTATCTGGTGCGGCGCCTGTTCCTGATGCTCGTGACCCTGTTCGGGATCTCGGTCGTCATCTTCTTCCTGCTGCGCATCGTGCCCGGCAACATCGTCGATATCCTGTTCGCCGCGGCCGGATATGTCGATCCCGCCGACAAGGCCAGTCTCGAGAAAGAGCTCGGCATCGACCAGCCGCTGGTCGTGCAATACTGGCACTGGATCAGCGGTTTTCTGCGCGGCGACTTTGGCTACTCCTATGTCTCGGAGAAGCCGGCGCTTCAGGAGATCTTGCCGCGGATCCCGATCACCGCCCGGCTCGCCGGCCTCGCGCTGCTGTTCTCGGCCTCGATCGGCATTCCGCTCGGCGTCATCAGCGCGGTGAAGCAGGGCACGCGGCTTGACTATGCGCTGCGCGTCGTCAGTCTCAGCGGATTGTCCCTGCCCTCGTTCTGGCTCGGCCTGCTGATCCTCACTGCTTCTGTGGCGATGTTCAACCAGATGCCGATTTTCAATCCGAACCCCGCTACCTGGCTGGAAGCGTTCGCAACCTACGCCGTGCCAGCCGCAGCCGTCGGCTTCCGTAGCGCGGCGCTCACGATGCGGATCACCCGTTCATCGATGCTCGAGGTACTTCGGCAGGACTACATCCGCACCGCGCGCGCCAAAGGCGCCTCCGATGCCGCGGTCAACTACAAGCATGCGCTGAAGAACGCGATCCTGCCCGTCATCACCGTGATTGGCATCGAGGCGGCATTCCTGATCGGCGGCCTCATCGTGACGGAGACCGTGTTCAACATCCCCGGCGTCGCACGCTTCCTGGTCGAAGCGATCCGTTGGCGCGATTATCCGATCGTGCAGAACCTCGTGATGCTGATTGCGGTGGTGGTGGTGAGCGCGAATTTCATCGTCGACATGTTGTACGCGGTGTTTGACCCGCGGATCAGGTACACGGACTAGGAGAGATGTTTGGCCGCGATCGACTATCACGTTGAACTGAGGCGCGCTGGTGCACATGCGACCGGGGGCTGGCGGCGCGTGCTGTTTCTGGCGCAACGGCACGTGCTGGGCGCAGCCGGTCTCGTCATCATGACGCTGTTCGTGCTCACCGCGATCTTCGCGGACTTCATCGCGCGCTACGACCCGCTGACGATCGATTCGACCCGCGCGCTGATGCGCCCGAGCCTCGCACACTGGATGGGCACGGATTCGTTCGGCCGCGACGTCTTCAGCCGCATCATCCACGGTGCGCGTATCTCGCTCGCCGTCGGCATCGGCTCGACCGCACTCGGCGGCACGATCGGCGTCATCGTCGGGCTGACATCCGGCTATCTCTCCGGCTGGGTCGACCTGGTATTCCAGCGCGTCTCCGACGTCCTCCAGGCGCTGCCGCTGCTGGTGCTGGCCCTGATCATGACGGCGGCACTCGGTCCGTCGCTGCCGAACGTCATCATCGCCATCGCCATTCCGCTGATCCCGACCGTGTCGCGTGTCGTCCGCGCCAACACGCTGGCGCTGCGCGAACTGCCCTTTGTCGAAGCCGCCAAGTCGATCGGCATGAGCGAGGTGCGTATCGCGCTGCGCCACGTTCTGCCGAATACGCTGGCGCCGCTGATCGTGCTCGCCACCGCGCAGCTCGGCTCCACGATTCTCACCGAAGCCTCGCTTTCCTTCCTGGGCCTCGGCATTCCCGAGCCTTATCCATCCTGGGGCCGCATGCTGTCGGAATCCGCCGCCGAATATGTCCGCACCGCACCCTGGCTGGTGATCTTCCCGGGCATCGCCATCAGCCTCGCCGTGTTCGGCGCCAACCTGTTCGGCGACGCCCTGCGCGACATCCTCGATCCCCGGCAGCGCGGCTGATGGCGAACAAATCCGATCTCGTGCTCGAGGTAAAGAACCTGAAGACGGTGTTCTTCACCAATTCGGGGCTGTTCAAGGCCGTTGACGACCTCTCCTTCACCGTCAGGCGAGGCCAGACGCTGGCGATCGTGGGCGAGTCCGGCTGCGGCAAGAGCGTCACCGCGCTGTCGCTGATGCGGCTGGTGCCCGATCCGCCCGGCCGCATCGTCGGCGGCTCCGTCACGCTTGAAGGTACCGATCTGCTGGCGCTCGATGAAGCGCAAATGCGGGCTATCAGAGGCAACCGCATCTCGATGATCTTCCAGGAGCCGATGACCTCGCTCAATCCGGTGATGCGGATCGGCGACCAGATCGCCGAGGCGGTACGGCTGCATCGCGCGATGCCGGCTGGAGAGGCCCGTGACATCGCAGTCGAGATGCTGCGGCTGGTGCGCATCCCCGAGCCGGCGCGGCGCGCGCGGGAATATCCGCATCAACTCTCCGGCGGCATGCGCCAGCGGGCGATGATCGCGATGGCATTGACGTGCCGGCCGGCGCTGCTGATCGCGGACGAGCCGACCACCGCGCTGGACGTCACCATCCAGGCGCAGATCCTGGCGCTGATCCTCGATCTTCAGAAGGAGCTCGGCACCGGGCTCGTGCTGATCACGCATGATCTCGGCGTTGTCGCGCAGACCGCACAGCGCGTCATCGTGATGTATGCGGGCCGGAAGGTGGAGGAAGCCAGCGTCGAGGCGCTGTTCGCCGCGCCAAAGCATCCCTACACGCGCGGGCTGATGGCCTCGATCCCGGCGGTGCCCGCGTCCGGCGTTCCGGCGCAGGCGCGGCTGAACGAGATTCCCGGCACCGTGCCGTCGCTGGTGCGATTGCCGCCGGGCTGCGCCTTCGCGCCGCGCTGCAAGCTCGCGATCAAGCGCTGCGAGACCGAATATCCACCGCTCGCGGATTGGGGCGGCGGCCATCTTGCCGCCTGCTGGCGCGCGGCCGACGTGGCGGAGGTGGCATGACCGAGGCCCTGCTCGAAGTCACCGGCCTGACAAAGCACTATCCGGTGCGTGCCGGCGTTTTGCGCCGGCAGGTCGGCACCGTACACGCGGTCGACGGCGTCTCGTTCTCGGTAGGCGTTGGCGAAACGTTGGGGCTGGTTGGCGAATCCGGCTGCGGCAAATCGACGGTCGCGCGCAGCGTGCTGAGACTGGTCGAGCCGACCTCGGGTCAGATCCGCCTCGACGGCGAGGACATCACGCATCTGTCCAAGACCGCACTGCGGCCGCATCGCCGTTCGATGCAGATCGTGTTCCAGGACCCGTTCGCCTCGCTCAACCCGCGCATGACCGCGGGCGATATCGTCGGAGAGCCGCTGGCCGTGCATGGCCTCGCCAGCGGCAAGGCGCTGGAGGCGCGCACCGCAAAACTGTTCGAGCAGGTCGGCCTGCGGCCCGACCAGATGCGCAACTTCCCGCATCAATTTTCCGGCGGCCAGCGCCAGCGCATCTGCATCGCACGGGCGCTCGCGCTCGGGCCGCGCCTGATCGTCTGCGACGAGCCGGTCTCAGCGCTCGACGTCTCGATCCAGGCGCAGGTGATCAATCTGCTGATCGATTTGCAACGCGAGCACCATTTCTCCTACCTCTTCATCGCCCACGACCTCGCCGTGGTCGCCCATATCAGCCATCGCGTGGCCGTGATGTATCTCGGCCGCATCGTCGAGATATCAGACAAGGACGAGCTGTTCCGTAACCCGCGCCATCCCTACACGCAGGCTCTGCTCGCCTCGGTGCCGATTGCCAACCCGCTGGCGAAGAAGCTCGCGCCGCTGGTCGACGGCGACGTGCCAAGCCCGGTCAATCCGCCGCCGGGTTGCGCGTTTCACACGCGCTGCCGGTTTGCGATGGAGCGGTGCAGGACGGAGCGACCAACGCTGGTGGATGCTGGTGATGGACACCAGGTGGCGTGCTTGTTGAATGAGGGGACCGGGCGGAGCAACGCGATCCCGTAGGGTGGGCAAAGCGCAGCGTGCCCACCATTCAAACGACATCGCGGCACGATGGTGGGCACGGCGCTTTGCGCCTTTGCCCACCCTACGCGACCGCGTTCGCGGCACTACCCCGCGCCGACCTCCGCCACGATCCTGCCGGTCGTGACCTGCTCGCCCTCGGTGACGTTGATCGCTGCTACCACACCGTCGATGCCGGCCTTGTGGACATGCTCCATTTTCATCGCTTCCAGCGTCAGCACCGGCTGGCCCGCGGTGACGCGGTCACCCGGCTTGACCACGACGGCGACGACGCGGCCGTTCATGGCGGCGCGGACTTTGCCGTCACCGCCGTGGCTTGCGGCGGCCTTTGGGGCGGCGAGGGTGAGATCGGTGACCGCGAGCGGGATGCCACGGTGCTGGATGTAGAGACGGTCGCCATCGCGCAGGAACTTTGCGCTGTCCATCACACCGTCGTGGTGGAAGCGAATGGCGGCGGCATCGAGCTGGTCGATCTCGAATGTGTCCCGGCATCCGTCTTTGGCGACGGCGTAGCTGCCGTCGCGCTCGCGCGTAACCTCGAACTCGTGCGTATGGCCAGAGATTTCCACTTTCGCCGGCAACGGGAACGTTGCCGCAAGGCTCCGGCCGCTACGCCAAGGGGGCGCCTGCGGATTGGTCACGTACAGCAGAAGACCGGCGAGCGCTGCGCCGAATGCGCTGTTGGCCGGCGGCGCCAACAGCTCGTCGCGATGCGCGCCGATGAAGGCCGTGGTCGCCTCGCCCTTGGCGAAGCCGGGATGTCGCAGGCAGGACAGCAGGAACGCCTGATTGGTCGTCACGCCGAGAGCGACGAGCTGCTCCAGACCGACGATCAATCGCCCCCGTGCCTCCTCGCGCGTCGCGCCATGGCTGATCACCTTGGCGATCATGGAATCGTAGAATGGTGCGATCTCCGTGCCCGATTGCAGCGCGTGCTCGACGCGGATGCCATCCGGCACCTGCCAGCACGCCATCCGGCCGGACTGCGGCATGAAATCCTGCGCGGCATCTTCGGAGCAGAGCCGCACCTCGATGGCGTGGCCGGAGAAGCGGACGTCCTGCTGCTTCAGCGGCAATGGCTCGCCGCGTGCGATGCGCAGCTGCAGCTCGACGAGATCGAGCCCGGTGATCGCCTCGGTGACGGGATGCTCGACCTGGAGGCGCGTGTTCATCTCCATAAAATAGAATTCGCCGTTTGGGTCGAGCAGGAACTCCAGCGTACCGGCGCCCTCGTAGCGCAGTGCCTTCACCGCGGCGACCGCGACCTCGCCCATCTTCGCGCGCAGCTCCGGCGTGACCGCGGGCGATGGCGCCTCCTCGATCAGCTTCTGATGCCGACGTTGCACCGAACAATCGCGCTCGCCGAGATGGATGGCGTTGCCGTGGCTATCGCCGAACACTTGGATCTCGATGTGGCGGGGATTCCGGATGGCACGTTCGAGAATGACAGTGGGGTCGCCGAATGCCGCCTTCGCCTCCGACCGTGCGCTGCGCAGCGCATCCGGGAAGGAGGTCGCATCGGTGACGAGCCGCATGCCACGGCCGCCGCCACCGGCGACCGCCTTGATCATCACGGGGAAGCCGATCTTCCTGGCCTCCGCGAGCATGACCTCGTCGCCCTGGTCAGCGCCTTGATAGCCGGGCACGATAGGTACGCCGGCCTTCTTCATGATCTCCTTGGCGCCGGCCTTGTTGCCCATCGCCGAAATCGCCTGCGGCGACGGGCCGATGAAGACGAGGCCGGCATCCTTGCAGGCCTGTGCAAAATCCTCGTTCTCGGCGAGGAAGCCGTAGCCGGGATGCACGGCATCCGCACCGCTGGCTTTGGCGGCGGCAATGATGGCGGGGATGTTGAGATAGGATTGAGCGGGCAAGGCTTCGCCGATGCGCACGGCCTGGTCCGCCTGCCGCACATGGAGCGCATCGCGATCGGCATCCGAATAGACCGCGACGACGCCAAGGCCGAGCCGCCGCGCGCTGCGCATCACGCGGAGCGCGATCTCGCCGCGATTGGCAATCAGAATCTTTAAGAACGGCCGGTGCTGCACTGATCCGTTCCTCATGGGCGGGCCACCGAGAACTGCATGCGCTGAGGCGTGCGTGCGTCGCCTTCGCGGCAGATCGCGAGCACTTCGGACAGCACCGCGCGGGTGTCGCGCGGATCGATGACGCCGTCGTCGAGCACGCGCGCGCTGGTCGAGAACACGTCCATCTGGCCGTCGAACACGCCGATGATCTGCGCCTTCATGGCCTCCAACTTTTCCTTCTCGACCGGCTTGCCGCGGCGGGCTGCGGCGGCCTCGGTCACGATCGCCATGGTCTCGGCGGCCTGCTCGCCGCCCATCACCGCGGTCCTGGCGTTCGGCCATGAGAAGCAGAAGCGCGGATGGAAGCCGCGGCCGCACATGCCGTAATTGCCGGCGCCGAACGAGGCGCCGCAATAGATCGTGATCTGCGGCACCGTCGCCGACGTCACCGCCTGGATCATCTTCGAGCCGTGCTTGATCATGCCGGCTTCTTCATAAGCCTTGCCGACCATGTAGCCGGTGGTGTTGTTGAGATAGAGGATCGGCGTGCGGGTCTGGCAGCAGGCCTGAATGAAATGCGTCGCCTTGTTGGCGCCGGCGGGATCGAGCGGGCCGTTATTGGTGATGATGCCGATCGCCTGCCCCTCGATGCGAGCATGGCCGCAGACGGTGGCAGGACCGTAGTTCGGTGCCATCTCGGTGAAATCGGAGTCATCGATGATACGCGCTATCACCTGCTTCATGTCGACGGGTCGCTTATGGTCCATCGGCATAATGCCGAGCAATTCGTCCTGGTCGTAGCGCGGCGGATTGAACTGCGGATTCGCCCTGCCCGGCCGCTCCCATTCCAGCGCCGCCATGATCTCGCGCGCGATCCGAAGTGCGTCGCGATCGTCCTCGGCGAGGTAATCACCGAGGCCGGACACTTGCGTGTGCATCTCGGCGCCGCCGAGCTCTTCCTCGGTCGCGACTTCACCGGTGGCGGCCTTCAGCAGCGGCGGTCCGGCAAGAAAGGCGCGGGTGCGACCGCGGACCATGACGATATAGTCCGACAGGCCCGTCTGGTAGGCGCCGCCTGCGGTGGACGAACCGTGCGTAACGGTGACGACCGGAAGCCCCGCTGCGGAAAGGCGCGCGAGATTGCGAAAGATGTTGCCGCCGCGGACGAAATCCTCGACGCGGTAGCGCAACAGATTGGCGCCGGCGCTTTCGACGAGCTGGACGTAAGGCAGCCTGTTCTCCAGCGCGAGCTCCTGCACGCGAATCGTCTTGTCGAGGCCGTAGGGCTGCAGCGCGCCGGCGTCGATGCCGGCGTCGTTGGCGCTGACCATGCAGCGGATACCCGAGACGAAGCCGATGCCGGCGATGACGCCGCCACCGGGCACGCTCTTGTTCGCGTCCGGCACGTCGAACATGTAGCCGGCGAGCGTCGACAGCTCGATGAAGGGCGCGCCGGGATCGAGCACCAGCGCGACGCGCTCGCGCGGCAGCAATTGCCCCCGCTTGTGGAAGCGGTCCTTGGCCGCGGCGGATGCGTCGCGCGTACGCTCTTCCAACGCGCGCATGCGATCGATCAGGCCGAGCATGCCGTCGCGGTTGGCATGGTAGGCGGCACTGCCGGGAGAAATGGTGTTCTCGAGAATGGACATGACTTGATCCTGCTCGCCATTGCGAGGAGCGAAGCGACGAAGCAATCCAGACTGCCTCAGCGGAAAGACTCTGGATTGCTTCGCTGCGCTCGCAATGACGGGTGAGGCGATACCTTACCTGTTCGTCCCAAAGATCTTCCGCGCCTCGGCGGGGCTCGCGATGTCGCGGCCGGCACGGCGGGCGCAGGCGGCGATGGCCTCGATCAGCTGGCCGTTCGACGTCACCTTCTTGCCGTCGGCGAGATAGAAGGCGTCCTCGAGCCCGGTGCGCAGATGACCGCCAAGCTCGGCGCAACGCTGGTGCAGCGGCCAGATCTCTTCGCGACCGATCGCGGTGACCTGAAAATGCGCCTCGGGGCGCTTCAGCTTGATCAGGATCGGCAGCAGATCGGGATCTGACGGCATGCCGGACGCCACACCCATCACGAAGTTGTATTCGAGCGGGCCGCTGTACATGCCGACCTGATGGTACATGCCGACGCAGCGAACGATGCCGACATCGAAGCATTCGAACTCGGGAATGGTGCCGACCGCGTTCATGACGTCGAGATAGTCCTTTACCTTCTCGACCGCGTTGTCGAACATCATCGGCGGCCAGGCCCAGGTGTTGTCTGCCTTGACCTTCAGGTAGTTCAAAGAGCCGGCATTGCATGCAGCGATCTCAGGCTTGGTCTCGCGGATGCAATCGAGCGCGCCGCTGTAGTTCGGCCCGGAGACGCCCGATGTGTGGTTGATGATCACACCGGGGCAGGCTTCGCGGATCGCCTGCTGGATCTCTCTGCTGACACTGACCTCCCAGGACGGCAGATGCCCCTTGCCCGGCGCCTGCTGGCGCAGATGGATGTGCATGACGCTGGCGCCGGCGTCGAACGCAGCCCTGGCCTCGCGCGCCATCTGCTCGGGCGTCACGGGAACATTGTGCTGCTTCGGGTCGGTGAGCACGCCGTTCAGCGCGCAGGTGATGACGGCCTTGTCGCTCATGCCACTAATGTCTCGCACGTTGAGAATTCAACGCTTGCGATCATGTGACGCGCGGCATGCAGCTTCTTGCGCGGAGAAGCTGGAAAACGGCAAGCTTTGGTCGGGCGGGTTAGCCGAAGGCGTAACCCACCACTTCTGTCGCCGCGGGGACCAGGAGGTGGATTACGCCTTCGGCTAATCCACCCTACCAGAACGATGCTAGCTCGCTTCCGCCAGCCTCACCGTCTCGGTGCTGCGATAGATTGCAAGATCCCGCGAGCCGACGAAGATCGCGCGCGGCTTGAGACCGTAGAAGCGGCGGATCGAATGGCTGAAGTGGGTCGAGTCGGGGTAGCCGATGTCCTGCGCGAGATGGGCGAGGTTGAGGTCCTGGTTGGCGAAGTGCAGCAGATGCCGCGCACGCTTCCAGGCGCGGAAGGAACGGAAGGAGATGCCGGTCTCCTCCTTGAACAGATGCAGGAAGCGCGAGGCGGAGAGACCTGCATCCGCGGCACATGTATCCGCCGTCACGGGCTCGCCCGTGAAGCGACCGATGCGAGCGACGGCACGCATCACGCGCGGGTCGAGCACACGGCGCTGCAGCGCCTCGCCAAAGCACATCTCGTCGAATTCGGCGGTGGTGATGTCGCCATAGCGGCGCTGGCGCAGCAGCGCGTAGGCGGCGAGGATCTTGCGGGCGTAGAGCGCGCTGTCGGGCCCTGTCAGCCGTTGGGCCAAGGTCTCGATCACGCCGTCCGGCATGCTTTCCGGCTCGAGCTGTCACGCTGATCGCCGTGCGATAGTCGCTGGCAATGGAATGCCGCTGGTTCGGCATGGTGACGAACAGCTCACTGGTAGCGAGGGCGTCGTCGATCGTCAGATGCAAATTGCCCTTCACGGCCACATAGACGTGGCAGCAGCCGGGGGTCCGCTTGCGAGGGCGGCCGAGCAGACCGGCATAGAAAACCCGCTCGGGTGTGATCAGCATCAGGTGGTCGGATTCGCGACCGATAGCTTCCATTGGGATCCTCCTCGCGCGGCTCTGTGGCCGCTGCGGACGGAGATCACCTTAGCGGAAATTCGGGCGCTGTCACGGCAGGATAGCGCTATCATGGAGCGCAAAACATCATCATTCCGGGACGTCCAGAGGACGAAACCGGAACTGGCAAGCAGCAGCTTCATCAGCCGATGAAGCTACGCCTTCGCACGCGGCGCAACATTCTGTTCGGCGCCGGCCTTTTGCTCTGCAGCAACCGCGCGCTTGAAGCCATCGCGCTGCTGCAATCGTGCCCAATAGGCTGCGACATTTGGCCCAAAGTCCTTGGCCAAGCCAATGTTATCGGCGAGGCGGAGTGCGTAGCCGATCACGATGTCGGCGGCGGTGAAGCGGCCGCACAAGGTTTCAGCATTCGCGGTCGCTGCCTCGACGGCGCGCAGCCTCCCCAAAAACCATTTTGCATAGTCGCCGGCGACCTGCGGATTGCGGCGCTCCTCCGGCTCGAGCTGGGTGTACCGGAGCACCAGCGTCTGCGGGAAGGTTAACGTGGCGTCGCTGAAATACATCCAGTTCAGGAAGGCGCCATAGGCGGGATCCCCGGGTCCGACCATCAGCGGCGTCGGCCCATGCTTGATTCCGAGATAGTGGCAGATGCCGGAGGATTCGGTCATCCTGGTCTCGCCATCGATCATGAAGGGAATGGTGCCCAGCGGATTGACCGCAAGGTACTCCTTGGCGAAGACGCGCGGCGGGAACGGCAGCATCTTCAATTCGTAGGGAAGGCCCATCTCTTCCAGCATCCAGAGCGGACGGAACGAGCGCGCGGCGTCGCAGTGATAGAGCGTGATCATCAGGCGTTCCCCTTACTTCCCGGCAGCGTGCCCATCATCTTGCACAGAACCATCAGCATGACCTCGTCGGCGCCGCCGCCGATCGAAGTCAGGCGGCTGTCGCGATAGGCACGGCTGACCGGCGTCTCGTTCGTAAAGCCCATTCCGCCCCAATATTGCAAGCAGGCATCGGTCAGCTCGCGCCCGAGCCGCCCTGCTTTCAGCTTGGCCATGGTCGCAAGCCGCGTCACATCCTCTCCGGCCACCAGCGCTTCGGCGGCGCGATAGATCAGCGCGCGCAGCAGCTCGACCTCGGTCTGCATCTCCGCAAGCTTGAAGTGTACGACCTGGTTGTCGAGGATGCTCTGGCCGAATGCCTTGCGGTTGCGGGTGTATTCGATGGTCTGGTCGATGATGTATTCATGCGACTTCAGGCAGGCGGCCGCGCCCCAGAGCCGTTCCTCCTGGAACTGGATCATCTGGTAGGTGAAGCCCTTACCCTCCTCGCCGATCCGGTTGCGCTTGGGCACACGGACATCGTCGAAGAAGATCTGCGCAGTGTCGGAGGAGCGCATCCCCATCTTGTCAAGCTTTCGCGCGACGTTGACGCCCCTGCTCTTCATGGGAACGCAGATCAGCGACTTGTTGCGGTGAACAGGGCCATCGCCGGTGTTGGCGAGCAGGCAGATCCAGTCGGCCTGGGTGCCGTTGGTGATCCACATCTTGCCGCCGTTGATGACGTAGTCGTCGCCGTCCGAGCGCGCATTTGTCTTGATCGAAGCGACGTCGGAGCCGGCACCTGGCTCGGAGACACCGATGCAGGCGACGAAGTCGCCCGAGATCGACGGGCTGAGAAACTCGCGCCGCACCTCGTCCGAGCCGAACCGCGCCAGCGCCGGCGTCGCCATGTCGGTCTGCACCCCGATCGCCATCGGCACGCCGCCGCAGGTGATGGCGCCGAGCTCTTCCGCCATCATCAGCGCGTAGGAATAGTCGAGGCCGGAGCCGCCGAACTCGACCGGCTTGTTCAATCCAAGAAAGCCGAGGCTGCCCATCTTCTTGAACAGCTCGTGCGCCGGGAAGATGTCGGCCTTCTCCCATTCATCGACATGAGGATTGATCTCGGCGGCGATGAACTTTTGCAGGCTTCGGCGGATGTCGTCGTGGTCGGTGGTGAACAGCATTTGTGTCAGCTCAGCTCTCGGTATCTCTGATGTGCTCGTCATGGCCGGGCTTGTCCCGGCCATCCACGCCTTTGTCAGACCGTGGCAAGAACGTGGATGCCCGGGACAAGCCCGCGCATGACGGAGAAGACGTTCACAACCCCATCTGCCGCGACGCGAGATCCTTCATGATCTCCTCGGTGCCGCCGCCGATGGCGTTGACCTTGACCTCGCGGTAGATGCGCTCGGCCTTGATGCCGCGCATGAAGCCGGCGCCGCCAAAAATCTGCACCGCCTCCGAGGCGCAGAACGCCATGGTCTGCGTCGCCTGGTTCTTCATCATGCAGATTTCCGCAACCGGGCTCTCACCCTGCTCCAGCCGCCAGGCCAGCATCTCCAGCATGGCCTGCGACGCGGCAACCTTCTGCGCCATGTCGACGATCTTGTGGCGAATGACCTGGTGCTGGGCGAGCGGCTTGCCGAAGGTCTTGCGCTCCCTTGCATACGCGACCGCTTCATCGAGACAGACCCGCGCGAAGGCCGTGCAGCCTGCAGCCATGCCCATGCGCTCGCTGTTGAAGTTCTGCATGATGATCTTGAAGCCCTGCCCCTCCTCGCCGATCAGATTGTCCGCCGGGACGCGACATTCGTCAAAATGCAGCGTCGCGGTGTCGGAGGCCCACCAGCCCATCTTCTTCAGCTTGGTGCGCGACAGGCCGGGGGTGTCGCCCTCGATCAGGAGCAGGCTGACGCCGCCGGCGCCCTCGCCGCCAGTGCGCACCGCAACGGTCAGATAGTCCGCCCGCATCCCGGAGGTGATGAACGTCTTCTCACCGCTCACGACGTAGTGATCACCATCGCGCCGCGCTTTGGTCCGGAGTCCCGCGACATCGGAGCCGCCTCCCGGCTCGGTGATCGCCAGCGCGGAAATCTTCTCACCGGACAGCACCTGCGGCAGCACCCGCGCTTTCACATCAGGGCGCGCCGCCCGCGCGATCGGCGGCGAGCCGATCGTGTGGCTCATCAGGCTGGCGCTGATGCCGCCGGCCCCGGCGCGTGCCAATTCCTGGCTCGCGACGATCTTCATGAACTGGTCGGCGGCGCTCCCGCCATATTCCTCGGGGAATCCGAGCCCCAACAGCCCGATCTCGGCCGCCTTGCGATAGAGCACGCGAGGAAATTCACCGGCCTCGTCCCATTCATGGGCGAACGGCGTGATCTCCTTGTCGACGAAGCGCCGCATCACGTCGCGGAAGGCGTCGTGCTCGGCGGTATAGAACGGGCTCTTCATTGCGCTCGCCTCGCTGGCGGATTCGTCCCCGTCCACCATGGCCGGAACGATAGCGGTTCACTTGCGCCGAGTGGCTGGCCCACAGAGCCGTTTGGAGCCTGAGTATCGCACTAGCAACTCAACGCAAGACGATTTTCGTCCCCCGCAGGCCAACTCCAAGTCAAAGACCAACTCAAAAAGAAGTGCTGCACAAAACTCCGGCTGGCCCCCCAAGGGCCATGCCGGGCATGGTGCATGACCATAAAAATGCAGGCGGCACCAGGCCGCCGAGGGAGGAATTTGTGGCCGTTCGTTACTACGACTGGATCGCTCATCATGGCCGCCGCACGCCTGACAAGGTCGCGGTCATCGACCTCGCCAGCGAGCGCCGCTTCACCTATTCGCAGCTCGATGCGCGTGTCGCGCGCTTGGCTGGCTTCCTCCGTGACAGTCTCAAGGTCGCGCGCGGCGACCGGGTCGCGGTGCTGGCGCTGAACACGACCGATACGCTCGAGGTGCAATTCGCCTGCGGGCGTCTCGGTGCGATCTTCGTGCCGCTCAACACCCGCCTCACCGTTCCCGAGCTTCAGTTCATCACCGGCGACTGTGCGCCAAAAGTGATGATCCACGACACCGATCTCGCCGACACCGCGCTGAGCGTTGCAAGGCTCTGCAACGTCGCAACCAGCCTGCTGCTCGGTCCCGGCGGCACCTATGAAGCCGGCATCGCCGCCGCCAAGCCTCTCGACCGTGCCGAAGAGGTCACGCTCGATGACGTCTCGACCATCATGTACACGTCGGGCACCACGGGGCATCCGAAGGGCGCAACCATTACCCATGGCATGACGTTCTGGAATTGCGTCAATCTCGGCGGCCCCGCCTGCATCGGGCCGGCCTCGGTGCTGCTCACCGTGCTGCCGCTGTTCCACACCGGCGGGCTGAACTGCTACACCAATCCGGTGCTGCATGCCGGCGGCACCGTGCAGATCATGCGTGCCTTCGATCCCGGTGTCGCGCTCGGTCTGATCAACGATCCCGCGCAGGGCATCAACGTATTCTTCGGCGTGCCCGCGATCTACCAGTTCATGGCGCAGCATCCGGCTTTCGCGACCACCGATCTCGGCCGGCTGATCGTCGGCGGTGTCGGCGGCGCGCCGATGCCGGTGCCGCTGCTGAAAGTCTGGGAGGCGCGCGGCGTCGCGCTTCAACAAGGCTACGGCATGACCGAGACCTCGCCCGCAGTGCTGGTGCTCGACCGCGAGGACGCGGCGCGGAAAGCCGGCTCCGCCGGCAAGCCGGTGCTGCACACGGAGGTGCGCATCGTCCGTCCCGACGGCAGCGACGCCGATGTCGGCGAACTCGGCGAGCTCTGGGTTCGGGGGCCGAACATCACACCCGGCTACTGGAACAGGCCGGAAGCGAACAAGACGTCCTTCACCGACGGCTGGCTGCACACCGGCGACGCGACACGCATCGACGACGAAGGCTTCTACTACATCGTCGACCGCTGGAAGGACATGTACATCTCCGGTGGCGAGAACGTCTATCCGGCGGAGGTCGAGAACGTCCTGCACCAGCTCAATGCCATCGCGGAAGCGGCCGTGATCGGCATTCCCGACGCGCAATGGGGCGAGGTGGGTCTCGCCATCGTCGCGGTCAAACCCGGCCAGCAGCTGACCGAGGCCGATGTCTTCGCGCACTGCGCGGCGAATCTGGCGCGGTTCAAATGTCCGCGACAGGTCCGCTTCGTCGATGCCCTGCCGCGCAACGCGACCGGCAAGATCCACAAGCCGACCTTGCGCAAGGACTTTTCCGTCGCCTCGGAAGTCGACAGGAAAGTCGCCAACGCCTGATTAAAGCGCCCCTTTCGGGCGCTTTTCTTTTCGACGTGCCTGCCCAACCAGAAGAAGCCTCAAAGAGAAACCCCAAGGAATTTCCATGAACAAGAAACTTTCCCTGCTCGCCGCGGCAACCGCGCTAACGTTGCTCACGACCCAGGGCGCTTACGCGCAGAAGAAATACGACACGGGCGCCACCGACACCGAAATCAAGATCGGCAATGTCGAGGCCTATTCCGGCCCCGCTTCCGCCTACGGCATCATCGGCAAGACTGAAGACGCCTATTTCAAGATGATCAACGACCAGGGCGGCATCAACGGCCGCAAGATCAATTTCATCTCCTACGACGACGGCTACTCGCCGCCGAAGACGGTGGAGCAGGTGCGCAAGCTGATCGAGAGCGACGAAGTCTTTCTCGTCTTCAACGCGCTGGGCACACCGACCCAGACCGCCGTGCAAAAATATCACAACGCCAAGAAGGTGCCGCAGCTCTTCCTCGCCACCGGCGCCAGCAAGTGGAACGATCCGAAAGCCTTCCCGTGGACCATGGGCTTCCAGCCCAGCTACCGGGTCGAGGCGCGGATCTTCGCGAAATACATCATGAAGGCAAAGCCCGACGCCAAGGTCGCGATCTTCTATGCCAATGATGATTTCGGCAAGGATTACGTCGCCGGCATCAAGGAGATCTTCGGCGAGAAGGCGTCCTCGCTCATCGTCGCGGAAGAGAGCTATGAGACCACCGAGCCGTCGATCGATTCCCACATCGTCAAGCTGAAGGGCACCGGCGCCAACGTCTTCGTCAATATCGCGACGCCGAAATTCGCGGCACAGGCGATCAAGAAGATCGCCGAGCTCGAATGGAAGCCGATGCAAGTGATGACCGACGTGTCGATCTCGATCGGCGCCGTCATGCAGCCGGCGGGGCTGGATGCTTCGGAAGGCGTGTTGTCGGCGACCTATCTGAAGGACGCGTCGGATCCACAGTGGAAGGATGACGAAGGCATGAAGAAGTTCATGGCCTTCATCGAAAAATACATGCCCGGCGCCAATGTGTCCGATACCAATCTGGTCTACGGATACGCCGCCGCGCAGACTATGGTGCAGACGCTCAAGCAATGCGGCGACGATCTGACCCGGGCGAACGTGATGAAGCAGGCTGCGAGCCTGAAGGATTTCGCACCCGACGTGCTGATCCCCGGCATCAAGATCAACACCAATCCGAACGACTTCGCTCCGATCGAGCAGCTCAAGATGATGCAGTTCAAGGGCGGCAAGTGGGACCTGTTCGGCGATATCATCAGCGCCGAAACGGGCGGCTAGTTCGATCGAACCTGCCCGTCTGAAAGACCCGGATAGCGGCCGAGAGGCCGCTATCCCTTTGGCATGCGGTGCCGGACGACCGCTGTCGGCCTCCGGCATGTCCCGACCGACGTCGACGTGCGCGATGGACAAGCCGAGACGGCGCGAATCGCCGATGCCCCTGAGCGCCGGGCAGACCCATGCGAGCGTGGCGATGCCCGATGGCGGCAGATCGAGGCTCAGCATGTAACTGTCGCAACCGATCACGATCCTGCCAGGAGCGACGGGCGCACCATCGAGGTAGAAATGCGTGCCGATCCTGCCCAGCGGCGCGCGAAGTGCCGGACTTTGAATGCGGACGATATTGCGGCCCGGCGCCGCTTTGATCCGCACGGCAGCCTGCGGCTCGCTCCACCGGAATGTGTGACCAGCAGAAGATTCCGCGGCATAGAACCCGACCTGCGCGAGAACATGATTGCCGAGGGACCTCGCAACGGGCCCTCCGCTCCGACGGTTGCGACGGATGCAGTCGAGCCTCTGAAACCGGATCAATGCCGCGATGTAGCACCTCATCCAACGTGCAATGGCTTCGCTCGACCCGATGACCGTCAGCGAACCGAGGACCGCGCGCGCATGCGCGACCCTCAGTTGCGCTACCGCAAGCGCGGGAAGGTCCCCGAACACCGCGAGCACGACCCAGCGCAGGACGGCATGCAGCTTTTCGCCAGGTTGCTTCCAGCCCCGGCCAGCGAGACTGTAGCGCACGAGCACCGTCAGCACATCGCGCGCGAGCCGGCTGTCAAAGCCGGCCCACTCGCTCCATTCGACCGGCAGTTCCAGCAGCTCGCTACCGGGATCGCGCCGACCTTCGCTGAGATAGCGGATCTCACCCTCAACGAAATCGAGCGTGAATTTCTTCAGTTCGCCGATCTCGCCGATGTAGTAGTGATGGAAGCGCGCTTCTTCGAGATAACCGATCGCATGACCTCTGGCGTGGTATGCGGCGGCGAGCACCCATTCGGCAAAATGGCCGAGCTCCTCCCGCAGGCCGCCGCATTCCCAGTAGACGTCGCGCCGCGTCACGAAGCATTGGTCCAGAACCTTGCGCCAGGGATGCACCTTCATGCCGAACTCGATGTCGGCCTGGTACATCGCGGCCTCTGCCTCCGACAGGCGATTGTGGCAGATCGGCACCGACCTGCAGGAGAACCCGGCCCAATCGGGATGATCGTCGATCGCGCGGATGCAGAGCTCGATCACATCCGGCTCCGGCCGACAGTGCGATTCCGTGAAGAACAGATAGCTGCCGCGAGCCTTGGTTGCGCCGAATGCGCAGAGCCCGATGTCGTGCTCCGATTCCGTGAATTCCAGGCGCGCCCTGTCACCGGCGAGCGCCCTCAGCTCGTCGTGCGCCGTGAAGTCGGGCGGCACGACCAGGATGATTTCGTAGAGAGATTTCTCAGCGGTCTGCGACGCCCAGCCGAGCCAGGACTGCTCCCATTGCCCGCGATGATATTCGAGCGGGATAATGACGGAGAACAAGGGCCGCTCTGGACTCATGTCGGATATCGCTCCTCTACATGGTAGCGCAGGTCGGCGACTTAAGGTCTAGGCGGGCAGAAACAGAGCAAACGATTCGTCGACCGTGCGGCGAAGGTGATCCCGGTATAATTTGTAGTTTGCGTGGTCGGATGTGACCCGTCCCACGGACGGATCGGAAATATTCCGTGCGGGCACGTAGGCGATCGGTGCTGCGACCGGCGTCAGTTGCGAACCGGGGCCGGCACGGAGAGTCGAGATGATGCCGTACATTTCGCCGGCCACCGTCGGCCGCGACACCGTGATCACGCGATGCTGGCCGTGCTTGATGATGACAAGATAGATGAAGCCGGACTGATGCGGCACGGCGACCTCGCCGGTGTGCTCATAGGCCGCATCGGTCCGCTCGCCCTCGCGGAACACCAGTGCAGAGACCTTCGGTTCCCAGACGATTTCGGTGCGGTAGGCAAAGATCGCGTCCTTGTCGCCGAACGACGGCCGCAACGTGATGTAGACGTCCTCGAGCCAGGTCACGGCGCGATGCGCATAGGAACCGAGACTGTCGGGCGCGACATCGTTTGCGGCCGGAGGCGTCACGACGATGGAGCTTTTTCGCAACGACACGCCGAGTGCCTGCTCCAGCCGCACAGTCGTCGCCAGCGTGAAAGGCCGGCGGCCGCCAAGCACCTTCTCCAGCGTCGACAGGCTGAGCTTGGCTTGCTCGGCCAGCGCCTGCCGGGAAATCCGGCGCCGGGCGAGCTCCTCGCGAATGGTCTCCGCGACCTCGCGGCTCTGCTCGTCCGACAGTTGCTTGTCGGTGAATTTATCCTGCGTCTGCATCTTGGCCCTGCCTTGGAAGCGCCAGTCTAGCAGGGCGGACAGACCGGCACAAAACCGCACATGACCGCCTCGGGGCGCGCCCACCCGAGCCGCCCGCGGCGGAACATTGCCGATCGTTCTGCTCGCGAAGTCCCTCCTCCCGGCGGAAGCTGCCCCCACCAGACATCCCTTGGGAGCAGGTCAAATGGACACCTACGACGCAGCCGACAGCGACGAACATCCCCTGCTGGGCCGGCTTATCAGGCTCGGATTGTTTCTTCTCGTGCAAGGCATCGCCGTGATCTTGGTTGCCTTCGTCGCACTGCTGGTGAGCTTCGAACCGGGTTGGTCGGCAGCGACGGAGCAGGCCAGCCTGCTCCAACCCGGCGATGCACGATCCGGATCCCTGCTGCTGAAGGAAGACGGCGCCACCATCGAAGCGATCCGCCTCGGTGTCGACGTCGACATCACGGTTTCAGGCCCGACCCTGCGTGCCCGGGTCACCCAGATCTTCCGCAACCCGACCAAGGATTGGGTCGAGGCGACCTACGTCTATCCGCTCCCCACGGGCGGCGCCGTCGACACGCTGAAGATGGTCGTCGGCGACCGCGTCATCGTCGGCGACATCAAGGAGCGGCAGCAGGCCCGCGTGATCTACGAGCAGGCGCGCCGTGCCGGCCAGAAGGCCGCGCTCACCGAGCAGGAGCGTCCGAACATCTTCACCAATTCGGTCGCCAATATCGGCCCCGGCGAGACCGTGCTCGTGCAGATCGAATACCAGGAGCCTGTGCATCAGAGCGGCAACGAATATTCGCTGCGCCTGCCGCTGGTGGTCGGACCGCGCTACAATCCCGCCCCGATCGTGCAGAGCGTCGACTTCCGCCAGGATCGCTCCGGCTGGGGCTCAACCAATTCGGATCCCGTGCCGGACCGCGACCGCATCTCGCCGCCGGTGCTGGATCCCGCGAAGAATGCACCAGTCAATCCAACCAGCATCACGGTCCATCTGAAGGCCGGCTTTGCCCTGGGCGAGATCAAGAGCCACCACCACAACGTCAAGGTCGAGAGCCCGGACGACACGACGCGCATCGTCACGCTCGCCGATGGCGCCGTTCCCGCCGACCGCGATTTCGAGCTGACCTGGAAGCCGGCCGCCGCGAAGGCGCCGTCGGTCGGCCTGTTCCGCGAGCGTGTCGGCGATGCCGACTATCTGCTCGCCTTCGTTACCCCGCCCAGCGCCGAGCAGGCGACGCAGAAGCCGCTACCGCGCGAGGTCGTGTTCGTGATCGACAATTCCGGTTCGATGGGCGGCACGTCGATCGTGCAGGCCAAGGCCAGCCTGACCTACGCTCTCTCCCGGCTCCAGCCCAATGACCGCTTCAACGTCATCCGCTTCGACGACACAATGGACATGCTGTTCCCGACCTCCGTGCGGGCCGACGCCGCGCATGTCGACGAAGCCACCGCGTTCGTCAGCGCCCTGCAGGCGCGCGGCGGCACCGAGATGGTGCCGGCGATGCGCGCCGCACTGACCGACAAGCTCGGCGACACCAACACCGTTCGCCAGGTCGTGTTCCTGACCGACGGCGCGATCGGCAACGAGCAGCAATTGTTCGAAGCGATCACGGCGATGCGCGGCCGCTCGCGCGTGTTCATGGTCGGCATCGGGTCTGCGCCCAACACCTATCTGATGACGCGCGCTTCCGAGCTCGGCCGTGGCGCCTTCACTCATATCGGTTCCGTCGAGCAGGTCGAGGAACGCATGCGCGGCCTGTTCGCCAAGCTGGAGAACCCGGCAGTGACCGGTCTCAGCGCGAAGTTTTCCGAAGCCAAGGCCGACGTAACGCCGGGGATCATTCCCGACGTCTATCGCGACGAGCCGCTGGTGCTAGCGGCCAAGCTCGACAAGCTCGCCGGCTCGCTCGAGATCAGGGGCCGTGTCGGCGACCGTCCGTGGTCGGTGACGCTGCCTCTGCAAAACGCGGCCGAAGGCAAGGGCCTGTCGAAGCTCTGGGCCAAGCGCAAGATCGGCGATGCCGAAGTGGCTCGCTCAATGCGCGAGATGACGCCAGACGAATCCGACAAGGCGATCCTCGCGCTCGCGCTCGACCATCAGATCGTCACGCGGCTCACCAGCCTCGTCGCTGTCGACAAGACGCCGAGCCGCCCCGAAGGCGCGCCGCTCAAACTCAGCGAATTGCCGATCAACCTGCCGGCCGGCTGGGATTTCGAGAAGGTCTTTGGCGAACGGCCGCATTTGACACCGACACAATTGCGCGAGCGCCATGCCGACGCAGGCAACCAGCCGGCGGCTCGACGGCCGGCACCCGCCGCACCCGATGCGATCCGCCTGCCCAAGACCGCAACCTCGGCCGAGCTGAAGATGATCGCAGGCCTGATCCTGATCGTGCTCGCCCTGATCCTGTTCGTGTTCAACCGGCGTCAGCCCTTGCTCACTGACGCTGCTTGAGAGAGGAGCCCCCGAACTCCTCTGCTTGGCGCGCGCGGCTGCCCGTCCCGTACCAACGGCCGCGCGCGCCCTTTTCTTGATGCCATTGCGAGCAATGACGAATGTGGAAACAATGCCCCGCCTCATCTCTCCTCTGGCTCTGGCGCTCGTCGGCCTCATCCTGTTCGGCGACGGCGCCTACATTCATGCCAAGGCATGGATCGCTCAGGTGCTACTCGAGCGCGCATTCGACAGGAGCATTGCGACCGGCGAGGCGGTCAAGCCATGGTCGTGGGCCGACACCTGGCCGGTCGCGCGGATCGAGGTGAAGCGGATCGGCGCGAGCGCCATCGTGCTGGAAGGTACCAGCGGCCAGGCGCTCGCCTTCGGGCCCGGCCATATCCACCGAACGGTTGATGCCGGAGAGCGCGGCGTTGCTGTATACGCTGCGCATCGCGACACTCATTTCCGTTTCTTGCGGAATGTTGCCATTGGTGACGTGATCGATGTCACACGCAGTGACGGCAAGCACTTTCGTTACCGGGCGGACTCCTCCGCAGTGGTTCGCTTCGATGAGACTGTCATCGATCCCGCAACTGAGGACGTCGAACTCGTGCTCGCGACCTGCTGGCCGTTCGACGCCGTCACACCCGGCCCCGAGCGCTACATCCTGCACGCGACCTCGATCGGAATCGGTGAATAGAAGTTCACAATCGCCCCTTCCGGGATCGGCAGAAGCCGCGCAGAACCGCCTGGCGACACCCGCTGAACTGGCGTCATCGCCGGGAGACCTATATGGATGGACGATTGATATTTTGACGTTGCAATTTTCAGGGCCACCAGTAATGGACGATGAGTACAGGCAACGCCTGGAACAGCTCGAAAATCGCGTCGCGCTGCTGGAAAGAAATCTGGACCTCGTTTCCGCCGGGCAAAGACGCTCATCCCTTCGCAGCCTGTGGCGACGTCCGCCGCTATGGACCTTCGAGCAGTATCAGCCGCGTCTGCTCAACCTGAATGCCTTCAGGCCTGCGCCTGCGATTCCCGCCGATGCACCGCAAATCGCGATCGTCACGCCGAGCTACAATCACGCCCAATTTCTCGGCGCCACCATTGCGAGCGTCATAAGCCAGAACTACCCAAACCTGCACTATCACGTTCAGGACGGCGCCTCGATCGATGGTACGCTCGATCTCCTGAAGAGCCTCGGCGGAGGCTTCACCTGGAAGAGCGAGCCGGACGCGGGGCAGTCAAGCGCCATCAATCTCGGCTTTTTCGGCGTCGACTGCGAGATCATGGCTTACCTCAACAGCGACGACATGCTGCTGCCCGGAACGCTCGCCTATGTCGCCAACTACTTCACCTCGCACCCCGACGTCGACGTCGTCTACGGCCATCGCATCTTCATCGATCGCGATGGGCTCGAGGTCGGGCGTGCCGTGCTGCCGCCGCACGACGGCGACGCGCTGCAATATGCCGACTATATTCCGCAGGAGACGATGTTCTGGCGCAAGCGCGTGTGGGACAGGATCGGGCCGATCGACGAGAGCTTCCACTACGCGATGGATTGGGACTTCATCCTGAAGGCGCAAGCGGCGGGGTTCAAATTCGTGCGCCTGCCGCGATTTCTCGCCTGCTTCCGCATCCATGATGCACAGAAGACGGCGTCAACCTACGCAGTCGGCGTCAGGGAGATGGGCGTCCTGCGGCGACGTGTCCTCGGCTTCGATCCGTCGCAGATGCAGATCCGGCGCGCCATCGCCCCCTATCTCGCGAAGCAATTGGCGTATCATTACGCCCACAAGCTGAGCCTGCTGCGCTACTGATCAGGCCCAGATCAGCGACGTCGTGAGGCAGCGGCGCCGTCGTCGAGCCAGATCCGTTCGAGGCCGATGCCGAGCGGGCGCACGTCGGAGCTCAGTGCCAGATCCGCGGGCGAGCGAGGATCGGAGAGCGCCAGGCGAATGGTCAGCGTCCCGTCGGCGCCGATCGCAGCCGGATCGAGCCTCAACCTGCGCAAGCCGGCGAACGCGGCCGTCGAGAATGTCAGCGGCTGTGGTACGCCGCCGCCGATGCGGCAGTCGACCCGCAATTGCGGATTTTTCTCGGATACGAACGCCCGGCACGCCAGGACAATCTCGACCGGACCGGACGGGACGGGACGTATCTCGAAGCGAAGCACGCAATTCCTCGCGATTGACCAGGTGCCCCATTGCTCGGGCTCGCTCCATCCCTCGATCAGCGCGGCGACGCCGGAGCCGTCACGCGTGAATTCGAGCTCTCTCGCGCCCAGGATCGGCGTGGATACGGAAGCCTCGAGAGCGGCTGGATCGAACGGCTCCTGATCCGGAACGAATTGCGCGATCACGCGCACGGCATCCGCGATCGAGGCCAGCCCCAGCACAGACCCATCCAGCTCAAAGGCCACACGGTTCGGCCCGGTTGCGCGGACGCCGCGGCGAGGCAGCGGACGATCCGCGCCGCGCGCAGGGATGACGATATCGGCGACGTCGAAACCATGCGCACGAGCGAGCCCGCCGATCGTGTTCGTGGTCCGGTCATAGAGCTGCGGCCGATTGTTGATGTCGATCGCAAGCGCCTGGGCCAGCCCCCTGTAGTCGAGCCGCACCCCGTCGTCATCCGCCAACAACAGGCGTTTGAGGGTGAGCATGTCCCTGGCGATGAAGAGCTGGAGCGCGTTGAGATCGGGAAGCCGCGGATCGCCGTCGATGGCTCCGAAATCGCGCTCCCCGCGCGGCGTCTCGAGCAGATCCATCGTCTCGAAGAACAACGCATGGCCGGTGCTGTGCCTCGAAATGCCGGACATGCCGAGCGGGCGCGCCAGGCGGACGAAGCTCTCGGTCAACGCCGCGTTGGCGATGCCCGAGGCGACGTCCGGCGACAGACCGATGAAATAGCGGCCGCCGATCGCGCGCATCCGCTCGATGACGCTGCGGCGGACGAACGAATTGTAGATCATCGGCAGATACGCATAGTGCACCTGAAAGGCGAACACGCGCGCCAGCTCGCGGCGTGAGGGGACGCGTTTGACCGACGAGGTGAAGTCGATCTCCGCCAGCAGCCGGTTGCGGAAGGCCGGATGGTAATAGTTCGGCCAGTGATAGCTGTAGGCACGCCAGCTCAACAGGTCGATCGCGCCGCCCGCGAGAATGTCCATCGCTGTGGTGCAGGCGTAAGGCATCAGCCCGTCATCGTCGCCGATGAAGGTGACGTACTCGCCCGCGGCATGGCCGAGCGCGCTCTCCCAATTGTCTGTCATCGTAAGGACGGTGTCGCTGGCAAAGTGCTTGAAGCGCGCGTCCTTCAGGCCCTCGACCATCTCTTCGATCTCGGGGTTTCCACCGTTGTTCTGGACGATGAATTCACAATCCACGTCGAGGGGCTGGCACGCCATGGTCGCCAGCGCGTGACGAAGCGTGTCGGGACGATCGAGAGTCGGCACCACGACGGAGAGCAGCGGCATGATCACCATTGAGAGAGAGGAGCGTCACGACGTCGTAGCACTTCGTGTCGCCGTTCGCACTTTCGCCAAAAGTCTGGTGATGCTAGCCTTTGTGGCGAAGCTCGACCATTCCGCCGCGCGGCATGGAGTTCGTCACGATCAATCCCGCCAGATGCCGGCGCATGGCAGCGCGCTGCAACAAGAACAATAGGTGAGGAAGCGCCATGGAAGCCCAAACGCCTGCGTCCGTCTCTCCCCGTCCATGGTCTCCCTCGCCAAACGTCAGCGACGTCGTCAAGGGCATCCACGCCATGCTGCACCCGCACAACATCGTGCTGGTGGGTGCCACCGACAAGCCCGGCAACTACGCCGAGCGCATCTGGAACAATCTGGTCAAATACGGCTACGAGGGCGGGCTCTATCCGGTCAATGCCAAGCGGGAGACCATCTGGGGGTGCCCTGCTTCAAGGACTTTGCGAGCCTCCCGGAAAAGCCCGACCACGTGCTGGTGCTGGTGCCGGCGCGTTTTGCGGTGCAGGTGATCCGAGATGCGGCGGCGGCCGGCGCGCGCTCGGCGACCATCGTCACCTCGGGCTTCAGCGAACTGCAGGATGAGGAAAGCCAAAAACTTGCCGCCGAACTGCAAGCCGCGGTGCGTGAGACGGGCCTCGCGGTCACCGGCCCGAACTGCCTCGGCAATTTGAGCGCGGGCGAAAAGCTCTTCACAAATATCGACGACCGCATCGTCACCATGGCACAGGGCGCGGTGGCGATCGCCGGGCAGTCCGGCGCGATCGTCATGGCGATCCGCCAGGCGCTGGAGGATCGCGGCGTAGGCGTCGGCTACATGGTGACGACCGGCAACGAAGCAGGGCTCGAGACGCCGGACCTGATGCGCTATTTCGCCGAAGACCCGAGCATCAAGGTGATCGTGGTCTATCTCGAAGGCGTACGCAACACCAAGGCGTTTCGCGACGCGTGCAAGGCGGCCCGCGCCGCGAGCAAACCCGTGATCGCGCTCAAGCTCGGATCGTCGGAAGGCGGTCGTGCCGCGGCGATGGCGCATACCGGCGCACTCGCAGGCTCGATCGAGACGTTCGATGCCGTCGCAACGCGCGAAGGCGTGATCCGGGTCGGCGGCCTCGACGAGCTGATCGAGACCACCGAATGCTTCGTCCACGCAGCGGTGCCCAAAGGCGACCGGATTGCCGCGGTCACGCTGTCCGGCGGCAAGCGCGGCATGCTGATCGACGCCTTCTATGCAGAAGGCCTGAACTTTGCGCCGCTGAGCTCCCATGTCAGCTCGGAACTGGCAAAGATGCTCGGGCCGGGCTCCATCGTCGGCAATCCGCTCGACGCCGGTTTCGCCGCAGTGGTAGATCCCTCCGTGTACATGAAATCGATCGAGCTGATGATCGACGATCCCGAGATCGACATCGTCATCATCGACGCGGAGCTGCCGAAGACGCCGCACGAGCTGCGTGAGCGCAATCTGCGCATTGTCGACGGGATGGCGAGCCGGGCCTCGAAACCCGTGATCTACGTCAGCGCGATGTCGATCGGCTTCACTGAATTCACCAAGGGTCTGCGCAAATCCCTGCCTCATCTCGCCGTCATGCAGGGCATGGACCGCGCCGTGAAGGCGATCAAGTCACTGCTCGACTACGCCAAACTGCGCAAGGAGGTGCCCGACATCGCCTCGAGCTCCAGGCCTGCCGCACGGGCCCTGCTGGATAAGGCGCTGAAATCGGCGAGCGGCGCCGCACTCGACGAGGTCGCCTCGAAGAAGCTGCTGAAGGCCTATGGCATTCCGATCTCGAAGGAGGCGATCGCACAGACGGCGGCCGAGGCCGTGAAGATCGCCAAGCAGATCGGTTTTCCGGTCGTGGCAAAGGTCGTCAGCGCCGAGATCCTCCACAAGTCCGATATCGGCGGCGTGGTGCTGAACCTCAACAGCGCGGCCGAGGTCAAGAAGGCATTTTCCGACATCACCGCGCGGGTGAGCCGGTTGAAGGGCAAGCCGAAGCTCGATGGCATCCTGATCGCGCAGCAGGTCAAGGCCGATCTCGAACTGGTGGTCGGCGCCTCGCTCGACGCCGAGATGGGACCGGTGGTGCTGTTCGGCACCGGCGGCATCGACATCGAGCTGATGAAGGACGTCGCGCTCGCCGGCGCGCCGCTGGACGAGGCCGAGGCACGCCTCCTGATCGGCCGCACCAAGGCCGGCATCAAGATGCGTGGCTATCGGGGCAAGCCGGCCTTGCACGAGGCGTCGGCGGTCAAGGCGCTGGTCGGCCTGTCCAACCTGATGGCCGATGCCGGCGACCGGATCGCCTCGATCGACATCAACCCGTTCCTGATCAACGCCAGGACGGGCGTGGCCGTCGACGCCCTGATCGTGCTGAACAACGCTGCTGCAAAACGCGCGGCTGGGCACTGATGTCGCGTAAGGCGGGCTACGCTTCCGCCTTCGCTCGTCGAGCGACGGCGGACAAGTCGTTAACCGGCCCCCGCTAACATTGCGGCCATTCGGGCTCCTTCCAACTTGCCGGCTTTGGCCCTAAAATCGCACCTGATGGCACGCGCGAGCAATCTTGTGATCGGAACGGCGACGCTGACGGTGATCGCCGTGGCGTTCGGCGGCCTGCTCGGCCTGCAGAAATGGCGCACCGCCCAGAGCCGCAGCCAGTTGCGCGTGGTGTTCGAAGGCGGTTCCGCGAGCGGCCTGCGCCGTGGCGGTCCGGTCAATTTCGACGGCGTGCTCGCGGGCCAGATTCTGTCGATCAAGCTGGACAATCCGCGCAAGGTCGTGGCGCTGGTGATGCTCGATAACTCCGCGCCGATCCGCAAGGATACCGTGGCGGGAATCGAGTTCCAGGGTCTCACCGGCATTGCCGCGGTCTCCCTGATCGGCGGAGCGCCTTCCGCGCCGCCGGTGCCGCTGGATGCGGACGGCATTCCCGTGCTCACCGCCGATCTCAGCGACGTCGAAACCATCGTCGACACTCTGCATAGTGTCGACCGTACCATCGTCAGCAACGCGCCTGCGATCAAAGACGGCCTGCGCACGTTCGAGGGCTACACCGCCGATCTCAGGAGCAAGGGCGGCGAGATCGATTCCGTCATGGCCAAGGTCGACAACGCCTTCGCGGGATTCGACAAGGCGGTCACCAAGATCGAGAGCGTGATGCCCGGCTTCGCCGACGGCAAGGCCGACGAGCTGTTCGAGAAGATCAAGGGGCTGCGCGAGCTTGCCGACACCATGAAGAAGAAATCGGCGAGCTTCCTCGAGGACACCCGCCGCGCGCTGCTCGACGTCAGCGAGGCCGCCAACAAGATGAGCGGGACGCCCTCTCCCGCCGCCGCGCCGCGGCCGCCGCGCAAGCCTCCGCAGAAGAAACAGTAAGGCCTACCACGCGTAGCGGACGACGCCCTTGCCGGCGTAGGAGCGGGTGACGTTCGAGAACTCGCCCTCGAAGGTCGCTGCCGCAGACCAGCCGTTCATCCAGTTCATCTGCACCGACGCCGTGGTCAGCGCGGAGTCGCGCGCCTGCGCGGCACCGTTCACGACGAACGCCGTGCCGGGCAGGGTCTGGAACACTGCACCGACGGTACGATCGGGATTGTAGTCATGCGCCCAGGCGAGGCGGCCTCGCAGGGTCATCAGGCCGCCGGCCGCGGCAAAGGACCTGTCGGCGCGCAGGCCGAGCTCGGTGCGGGTACTGGTGACGTCCTTGGCAGCATAGTTGAGCGCAAAGGTGTTGCTGCCGACCACCGCGAATTCCGAATAGCTCGGCAGGCTGAACAGGGTGGCCTGAGCCGCGGCATAGGGCGTCAGGCCGATCCACTGCGTGGCATAGCGGTAACCGCCTTCGACACGGCCCGAGAAGGTGTTGGCGCTGAACTGCGCCCGCAGCTGATCGGTGCCAGCAGCGGTGACGATGCGGTTGGTCGTGACGTCCTGCCAGCCGTAGGCGAGTGCGGCCGTGATGTAGGCCGGCCCCGCCGTGTGGCGCACGAAGGCGCCGGCCTGGAACAGGTCGGAGCGGCCCCAGCCGAGACCGTTGACGTTGAAGCCGGTGCCGCCGCCGGCCAGCGCGAAGCCGGCAATCGTCGACGGCGAGAAGCGGTAGTCGAGGCCGACGGCAGTGCCATAGACGTTGCTGCTGGTGTTGTTCGAGCCGAGCGCAACATTGCCGTCGGTCGACTGCGAGCCACCATAGCCGGCCGCCCAGACATCCCAGCGCTGCTCGAACGTCGCGGCCGGTGCCTTGCGATAGACCGAGGCAAGGGCATCGCGCGCATCCTTGCCGCGCGCTCCCTTGCCGGTCGCGGCATAGGCATTCGCGCTCGTGTCGCCGGCGTAGGGCGTCGCACCAGGCGTGCCGCTGCGCCCGGAGCCGAACACGTCGGTCAACAGGCTCATGAACAGGTTCATTGCGTTGAAGGTGGTCTGCTGCGAACCGGTGCCGGGCTCGCCGGAGGCTTGCGTCAGCCCGTTGGGCCCGAGGCCGGCGAATCCGGCCTGCAGGAAGCCATTGGCGTTGAAGAAATTCTGAAGCGTCGTGGCAACGTTCTTCTGATTGACGTTGAGGGCGTATTTCGCCCCGTAGTCGAGTGTGAAATCGAGAAAGACGGCGCCGCTGGGGTCCACCGTCGTCGTGCCGATCAGGCCACCCGGAGCCGCGACCCCGGCAAAATTGTCGGTGGCAGAGCCGGAAAACTGCATGATCTTGTACTGCGGCAGTACGGTACTGCCGGCATACAGCGAGACGCCGACGGTGCCATTCAGGATGACGTTGCCGAAAACATTGGCAAAGCTCGCAGTGGTTCCGTTACCGACCTGCACGAGGTAGAGCGCGCCGGACTGGAAGCTGAGGTCCCCCAGAACCTGCATGCTCGAGCCCGGCCCGCCGTCGCCCGGCGCGTAGATGCCGCCGGTCGCGACAACGGTGTTGCCGACGATCCCGGCGCCGAACAGCGCGCCGCCCGCGTTCACAGTGGTCAGGCTCGATTGGGAGATATCACCGTCGACTCGCAGGATACCGCCGTTGACTGTCGTCGTGCCGGTATAGCTATCCGTGCCGGACAGGATCAGCGTTCCGCTACCGACTTTTTCAAGCGAGCCGGGGCCGGCGGGACCGCAACCACAGGGATCGAAATCGCCGATGACGCCGCTGACCTCCGTCGACAGATTGTTGCCGCCGACGACGAGCGTATTGCCGCCGCCGATGTAGTAGGTGCCACTGCCTTCGATCGAGCCCGCGGTGATGCGGCCGTCGCTGTTCGGGCCGATGCTGCTCCCGAAATCGACGATGCCGGTACCCGTGGTGATGAAGCGCGCATTGCCGCCGGTGGAATTGTCGAAGAACTCGGTTCTGCCGCCGTCCCTGGTCACGATCGTCGCATTGGCGGCCGTCGCGAACGCGTTGAAACTGGTGAGACCGTCGGCCTCATTGGTGATCGTTGCGTTGCCGGCAGTCGCCGTGTCGGATCCGAACGGCGTGCCAAACAGGGTGGCACCGAAATCCTTGTTGACGATCGTGGCTGAGGCGGCCGAGGATTGTTCAACGAACGCGGTGGCGCCGTTGTTCTGGTTGGTGATGTTGGCCGTGCCCGCGTCGGTGCGGCCAAAGAAGCCGGTCAAGCCGCCATCATTGTTGATGGTCGCCCGGCCGGCCGTGGCCGTATCGGTCCCACCGCCCAGCGGATCCCCGAAGTAGACCAGACCGTTGTTGGTGATCACCATCGAGCTGGCGGAGACCGCATTGCGGAACGACGTCGTGGCCGCGAAGTCATTGAAGAGCGTCGTGATACCCGAATTGTCGGCATTGACGATGCTGAATAGGCCCTCGTTGATGACGGCGCCGACGATGCTCGCGGTGTGGGTCGCGTCACCGAGCTGCAACGCCGCACACGAGCAGATGAAGGTGCCGCCGGTATAGGTGTTGGCGCCGAGCAGCGCCAAAATGCCGGGTCCCTGAACGTTGATCCCGTCGTTGCCCACGATGCGGGAAACGATGACGGCCGATGGATCGGCAGTACCGGTCACGTCGTTGGTGATGAACGTGGTGCCGCCTGCGGCCAGCCTGAGGTCGCCGCCCTGGATGGTGTAAACGGAATTGTCGGCTGTGAGGTCGAAACCCACGAGGCTGGTGAGCGAGACGCCACCCGGCGTCACCGTCACGGTCCCGCCCGTCGACGGCGTCGAAGGCGCACTGCTGCCGAACATCGTGCCGGCCGACGCGGGATCATAGGCCGCGCTGGTCGAACCGAAGAAATCCGTCCAGTTTGTCGTGGCGTTGTCCCAGACGCCGCCTCCGCCGTTGACGGCACCGTTCGGCGTGGTCTGCGAGCCGTTGAAGACCTGCTGGGCTCTGACAGGGCTCACCATGGCCGTCGCGCTCAAGGCGAGACCCGCCCAGAATGCCGCGCGAACTGCAGCGGCATTCCAGCGCGAGCCGCCCCGCCCGCTCCATGGTGATCGCAATTCCACCCCAACGCCCTTCGTTTCCCGGCGCTCTCAGCAGCACCGGCGGCAAACTAGGCGACCAGTTCCCCCCGTGAAACTACGGAATCGGCCATTGCGCTGACCGGGGCCGCAACTTGCGTTGATTCAACCTGCGATGTTGCAACCGCGCCACGGTTTTGCGCGCCGATTCCCATTCCGCGCATGCGAAGATGCGTCAGACTGTCCCGTCCTATGGACGAACGTTCACACGTTGGGTCGGCCGTTCGCAGCCTACCAAGGACCACCGGCACCGGTAGGCTAGTAATTGGAGGCCGCCGCCTCGTTCGGGATGCCGTCGATCGGGCATTCGTCGGTGCCCGGCGTCGAGCGGGTCATCGCCTCGACCATGTCGCGCGTGCCTTCCGGATCGGCGATCCAGTTCTTGTAGAAATCATACGGGCAGGCCGCGACGCCACGCGGGCTTTCGCCGGAATTGATCATGCCGGTATAGCCGCGGTGGACCAGCTTGTAGAGATGGTTCTGCGACTGGCCATTGCGGCGTGCGTCGCGGATCAGGTGTTTCGAGAGCTGGGCGTACTGGATGCCGTAATCCTCCTCTCCGCACTCACCGAGGGTGCGGCCATCGAAGCCGATGATCGCGGAGTGACCGAAATAGGAATAGACGCCGTCGAAGCCGGCAGCATTGGCGACCGCGACATAGACGTTGTTGGCCCACGCCATCGCCTTGGAAATCAAAATCTGCTGCTCCTTGGCCGGGTACATATAGCCCTGGCAGCGCACGATCAGCTCGGCGCCCTTCATGGCGCAGTCGCGCCAGATCTCCGGGAAGTTGCCGTCGTCGCAGATGATCAGGCTGACCTTCATCCCCTTCGGGCCGTCCGAGACATAGGTGCAGTTGCCGGGATACCAGCCTTCGATCGGGACCCAAGGCATGATCTTGCGATATTTCTGCACGATCTCGCCCTTGTCGTTCATCAGGATCAGGGTGTTGTAGGGCGCCTTTTTCGGATGCTCCTCGTGCCGCTCGCCCGTCAGCGAGAACACGCCCCACACCTTCGCCTTGCGACAAGCCTCGGCAAAGATCGCAGTCTCTTCACCCGGTACTGCCGAAGCTGTCTCGTACATCTCCTTGGAGTCGTACATGATGCCCTGGGTCGAATATTCCGGGAAGATCACCAGGTCCATGCCGGGTAGACCGGCCTTCATGCCAACCAGCATGTCGGCGATCTTGCGGGCGTTGTCGAGCACCTCGGCCTTGGTGTGCAGGCGGGGCATCTTGTAGTTGACCACCGCGACGCCGACGGTGTCGTTGCTGCTGGAAATGTCACCGTGAAGCATGTTGACCGCTCCTGTATTTCATTCGCTTGAGGTTGCCGCCGGGAAGCGCCGAACGCGTCAGTGGCTGATCATCCAGGGACGCGCGGTGGGGAAGCCCTTGGCGCCGCTCCTGGTCTTGGTCACCAGCCGCGCGGGCTTTTTCTTGCCGGACGAGCCCTTGTCCTTCACGGTTTTGCCAGTGGCGCAGCAGCCGCAGCCGGGACCATGCGACGCCTTGTATTGCGCCATCGTCTGCGGCGCGTGCGAGCTGCGCTCGTTGACGGCGTGCGCCTTGCGTTGCTCGGATGGCATGCAGAAGAAGTTCGGCGCGGTCAGGATCACACGTGGCGCCATCGTCTCGCAGTGCGGACAGCTTTGCGGATCGTCGCATTCCGCCATCGGGCGCAGGTCCTTGAACGGACCGCAATCATCACAAAGATATTCGTAGACCGGCATCGTTGATCCCTACGCATTTGGTGACCGCATGTGCGGAGACAGCCCCTCTCCCCGTGAGAACGGGGAGAGGAAGCGCGGCGTTATTTGTCCGGCGAGATCGGCATCTGGATGTCGCCCTTGATGTGCTTGATGGGTCCTGCCGCCGACGGCATCACGTCGAAGTCGAAGATCTCGGTCGGCAGCCACAGCGTGGCGCAGGCGTTCGGCACGTCGACCACGCCGGAGATGTGGCCTTGAACCGGTGCGGTGCCAAGGATCGAATAGGCCTGGGCGCCGGAGTAGCCGAACTTCTTCAAATATTCGATCGCGTTCAGGCAGGCCTGGCGATAAGCGATGGTCACGTCGAGATAGTGCTGCTTGCCGGCTTCGTCGACCGAGATGCCTTCGAAGATCAGATAGTCCTTGTAGTTCGGCGTGATCGGCGACGGCTTGAAGATCGGATTCTTGACGCCGTATTTCGCCATGCCGTCCTTGATCACCTCGACCTTGAGATGCAGCCAGCCGGCCATTTCGATGGCGCCGCAGAAGGTGATCTCGCCGTCGCCCTGGCTGAAGTGCAGATCGCCCATCGAGAGACCCGCGCCGGGCACGTAGACCGGGAAGTAAATTTTGGAGCCGCGGGAGAGATCCTTGATGTCGCAATTGCCGCCATGCTCGCGCGGCGGCACGGTGCGCGCGCCTTCGGCGCCGATCTTGTCCTTGACCTCGCCCTTGGCACGGCCGCCGTGAGCGGTCGGCCCAAACGGCGGATTGGCAAGGCCGGGCACGCGGGTCGGGTTGGTCGAGATCAGCTCGGCTTCGCGCTTATTCCAGGTGTCCAGCATCTTCGGATCGGGCAGGCAACCGATCAGGCCGGGATGGATCAGGCCGGCGAAGTTGACGCCGGGGATGTGGCGCGACGAGGTGTAGAGGCCCTTGATGTCCCAGATCGACTTCTGCGCCAGCGGGAAATGGTCGGTGAGGAAGCCGCCGCCGTTCTGCTTGGAGAAGAAGCCGTTGAAGCCCCACAGGCTTTCCTTGAGTGGGCCGACGTCGAGGAGGTCGACGACGAGGAGATCGCCGGGTTCGGCGCCCTTGACGCCGATCGGGCCGGACAGGAAGTGGACGATCGACAGGTCGATGTCGCGCACGTCGTCGGCGGAATCGTTGTTCTTGATGAAGCCGCCGGTCCAGTCATAGGTCTCGATGATGAAATCGTCGCCGGGATTGACCCAGGCCACGATCGGGATGTCGGGGTGCCAGCGGTTGTGCACCATGTCATTTTCGTAAGCCGACTTGGTGAGATCGACCTTGATCAGTGTCTCTGGCATCGAGATGCTCCCCTTTTACACGGTTGGTTAGACGGACAGATATTTCGAGACCTGCGCGGCATCGACGGCATCGCGCGGATCGTCGCGCACGATTTCGCCGTTCTCGATCACCAGTACGCGGTCGGCGATGTCGAGCGCGAAGCTCAGCACCTGCTCGGACACGACGATCGAGAGCCCCTTTTCGTCGCGGATCCGCTTCAGGGTGCGCGCCATCTCCTTGATGATCGACGGCTGGATGCCCTCGGTCGGCTCGTCGAGCAGCAGCACCTTCGGCTTGGTCGCGAGCGCACGCGCAATCGCGAGCTGCTGCTGCTGGCCTCCGGAGAGATTGCCGCCGCGGCGGCCTTTCATCTCCAGCAGCACGGGAAACAATTCATAGATGTCGGCCGGCACCTCGGTCCCGCCGGAGACGACGAGACCGGTCTCGATGTTCTCCTTCACCGTCATGGTCGAGAAGATCATGCGGCCCTGCGGCACATAGGCGAGACCCTTGGCCACCCGGTCGTAGCTCGGCAGATTGCCGAGCTCAGCACCGTCCATCGTGACCGAGCCGCTCTTCGTCGGCAGAATGCCCATCAGCGACTTCATCAGCGTGGTCTTGCCCATGCCGTTGCGGCCCATGATGGCCACGATCTCGTTGGGCGCGACCTTGACGTTGAGCCCATGCAGCACCTCGCTCTGGCCGTAGGCGACGTGGAGATCAGAAATTGCCAGCATCAGCGCGCTCCTTAGTGGCCGAGGTACACTTCGATGACCTTGGGGTCGTTCTTGACCTTCTCCATGGTGCCCTCGGAGAGGATCTGGCCCTGGTGAAGCACGGTGACCTTGTGCGCGATGTCCTCGACGAACTTCATGTCGTGCTCGATCACCAGAACCGAACGGTTCTTGATGATCCGATTGAGCAGCTCGGCGGTTTTGGCGCGCTCGGACACGCTCATGCCGGCGACGGGCTCGTCGAGCATCAGCAAGTCCGGATCCTGGATCAGCAGCATGCCGATCTCGAGCCACTGCTTCTGGCCGTGGCTGAGCAGATCGGCGTTCACGTTCAGCCGGTCCTTCAGGAAGATCATCTCGGCGACCTCATGCACCCGGTCGCGCACGGCGGCGTCGCGGGTGAAGGTCAGCGCACCGAACACGGAGCGGCCGCGCGGATAGGAGATCTCGAGATTCTCGAACACGGTGAGGTCGTCGTAGATCGACGGGTTCTGGAATTTGCGTCCGACCCCGGTCTTGACGATCTCGTTCTCCTTCATCCGGGTCAGCTCCTTGCCGCGGAACTGGATCGAGCCTGACGTGGCCTTGGTCTTGCCGCAGATCAGGTCGAGCACGGTGGTCTTGCCGGCGCCGTTGGGGCCGATGATGACGCGGATTTCGTTCTCGTCGACGTAGAAGGAGAGATCGTTGACCGCCTTGAATCCGTCGAACGACACGGTCAGCGCTTCGACGGCGAGCAGGAATTCCTTGGGCTGATGACCTACAAGCATGATGATCTCCTCACTCCGCCGGGGCGCCGTCGGCGACCGAGCTGTCGGTCCAGCCTTCGGGTTTCGGTTTGCGCGACGAGATCAGACGATCGATGCGCGGCTGCACATAGTCGCCCCAGATCCCGGCAAGTCCGTTCGGGAAGGCCAGGACCACGGCGATGAACAGGCCGCCAAGGCCGAACAGCCACAATTCGGGAAAGGTTTCCGACAGGCTGGTCTTGGCGAAATTGACCAGCAGGGTGCCGTAGACCGCGCCGAGGATCGACAGGCGGCCGCCGACCGCGGTGTAGATCACCATCTCGATCGACGGCACGATGCCGACGAAGGACGGCGACATGAAGCCGACATTGAGCGCGAACATGGCGCCGCCGATCGCAGCGAACACGGCGGCGATGCAGAAGGCGAAGATCTTGAAGTTCGCGACGCTGTAACCGGAGAACCGGACCCGGTCCTCCTTCTCGCGCATCGCGACCAGGATGCGTCCGAGCTTGGAGTGCCGGACGAACTGCGCGATCATGATGCAGGCAAACAGGCACCCGACCTCGAAGAAGTACAGCACGACCTTGGCGTGATCGGGCCTGATATCCCAGCCCTTCAGTGTCCGCAGATCGGTCATGCCGTTGATGCCGCCGGTGTAACCCTGCTGCCCGACGATGAGGATGGTGAGGATGGCCGCGACCGCCTGGGTAATGATGGCGAAGTAAGTGCCGCCGACGCGGCGCTTGAACATCGCAGTGCCGATGATCAGAGCGAAGATGCCGGGCACCAGAATGATGGCGGCGATGGTGAAGGTAAGGCTGTGAAAGGGCTTCCAGAACAGCGGCAGCGCGGTGATCTGATTCCAGTCCATGAAATCGGGAATTCCGGGGGTCGACTGGATCTTGGTGTTCTCCACGCTCGAGGCCTCGAGCTTGAGGAACATCGCCATGCAGTAGCCGCCGAGCCCGAAGAACACACCCTGGCCGAGGCTGAGAATGCCGTCATAGCCCCAGCAGATCACCAGCCCCAGTGCGACGAAGGCGTAGGTCAGATATTTGGCGACCAGATTGAGCCTGAAGACATCGAGCGTGAGCGGGAGGACCACCACCAGGAAGACCGCGAGCAACAGAATTCCGATCAGCTCCGATCGATTGAAGAAGCGATTGTCGGTCATTGCGTCAGCCTTCCGTTTCTCACTTGCGGACCTTGAGGGCGAACAGCCCCTGCGGCCGCAGCATCAGGATTCCGACAACGGCGAGCAGCGTCAGCACCTTGGCCATCGAGCCCGACATGAAGAACTCGAGGGTGGATTGCGTCTGCGAGATCGAGAAGGCCGATGCGATGGTGCCGAGCAGGCTCGCGGCGCCACCGAACACGACCACCAGGAACGTATCGACGATGTAGAGCTGTCCAGAGGTCGGACCGGTTGAGCCGATCATGGTGAAGGCGCTGCCGGCGATGCCGGCGATGCCACAGCCGAGACCATAGGTGTAGCGATCGACCTTTTCGGTGTTGATGCCGACCGCACCAGCCATAATGCGATTCTGCACCACGGCGCGCACCTGGCGGCCCCAGCGCGATTTGTACATGACGTAGGCGACGCCGACGGTGATCAGCACGGTCAGGCACATCACGAAGATGCCGTTGATCGGCACCTCGATGCTGTCGGTCACTTGCAGCGACCCGAGCATCCACTGCGGCAGCTCGACGCCGACCTCGCGGGCGCCGAACACGGACCGATAGGCCTGCTGCAGAATGAGGCTGAGGCCCCAGGTCGCGAGCAGCGTATCGAGAGGACGCTTGTAGAGATGCCGTATCAGCACCCATTCCACCAGCATTCCCAGCGCACCGGATGCGATAAAGGCCAGGATCATCGCGAGGAAGAAGTAGCCGCTGAACAGGCTCGGCAAATAGGTCTGGAAGAAATTCGAGGTCATCCAGGTGACGTAGGCCCCGAGGATCATGAACTCGCCATGGGCCATGTTGATGACGCCCATCTGGCCGAAGATGATGGCAAGACCCAGCGCCATCAGCACGTAGACCGAGAACAGGATCAGTCCTGCAAAGCCCTGCATGACGAAGATGGAGCCAAGGTCACCAAGCGAGTAGTCGCCGAACATCGATGTCCTCCGTCGGGGATAAGGTCCCGCGTCGCGAGTAGGTTCGCGACGCGGGGGTCTTGGGCGTGGACTTGCGGTCCACGCCAGGGAGAGGCTTTGTCTTTGAGGGAACGGCGATCGACGCCGCGTCTCTTACTGATAGCCGGTGTTACTGGTAGCCCTTGGGGAACGGATCCGGCTCGACGAGATCGGCGGTCTCGTAGATCAGCTCGAACTGACCATCGAGCTTGGCGCGTCCCACGCGGGTCTTCGACCAGAGGTGATGGTTCTCGTGGATGCGCACATAGCCTTCAGGAGCACCCTTGAATTCGACGCCCGGCGAAGCCGCTGCGATCTTGTCGACGTCGAAGGAGCCGGCCTTCTCGACCGTCAACTTCCACAGCCACGGGCCGAGATAGGCAGCCTGGGTGACGTCTCCGATCACGGTCTTTTCGCCCCACATCTTCTTGAATGCGGGCACGAAGGCCTTGTTGTTCGGATTGTCGAGCGACTGGAAGTACTTCATGCAGGCATAGGCGCCCGCAATGTTCTCGCCGCCGATGCCGTCGATTTCGTCTTCGGTCACCGAGATCGTCAGCAGCGCCTGCTTGGAGAGGTCGATGCCGGCAGCCTTGAGCTGCTTGTAGAACGCGACGTTCGATCCGCCGACGACGTCGGTGAAGATCACGTCGGGCTTGGTCAGCTTGATCTTGTTGATGACCGAGTTGAACTGGGTGTTGCCGAGCGGATAATACTCCTCGCCGACGACCTTGCCCTTCAGCACGTTCTCGACGTGCTTGCGCGCGATCTTGTTCGACGTGCGAGGCCAGATGTAGTCGGAGCCGATGAAGAAGAACGACTTGGCGCCCTTTTCCTTGGCGATCCAGTTCAGGCCGGCGAGAATTTGCTGGGTCGCTTCCTGGCCGGTGTAGATCACGTTCTTCGACTGCTCGAGACCTTCGTAGAAGGTCGGGTAGTAGAGCATGCCGTTATACTGCTCCATGACCGGCAGCACGGCCTTGCGGGATGCCGAGGTCCAACAGCCCATGATCGCCGCGACCTTGTCGTTGACCAGCAGCTTCTTTGCCTTTTCGGCGAAGGTCGGCCAGTCGCTGGCGCCGTCCTCCTGGATGAACTTGATCTTGCGCCCGAGCACGCCGCCCATGGCGTTGATCTGCTCGATGGCAAGCTTCTCGGCTTCGATCGAGCCAGTCTCGGAAATGGCCATGGTGCCGGTCGCCGAATGCAGGATGCCGACCGTGACCTCGGTGTCGGTGACCGCAAGGCCGGTGGTGTTGACCGCCGAGGTCGCCGGAGCCTGCGCAAAGGAAGCCTTCGGCAACATCGTGACAGCCGGGATGGCCGCCATTCCCATCAATAGTTTGCGCCGGAGCGGCGACAACAGGCCCTTGTTGGCTTCGTCTGACATGAGCACCCCACTGTTTGTTCGAGGACACGCGATTGGTGCCGTGAGGATGGCTCGAATTTGTGCAACGCAAGCATACGCAAGATCGCGTATACTGCACCGCAAAATACCGACGTAGGCTTTTGGTACGGGATTTGCGAGGTCACGAGAGGTTTCGGAAGAGTTTTGGGAGTGGGGTTAAGTGGCAGGGCGGCAGCGAATAGACCGCGTCAGGCGCCAGTATAATCAATGGGTCGCCAACCAGACGCTGGAAGACTACGCGCTGCGCTTCACCGCCAAGAGCGCGCGGCGCTGGTCCGCCGCCCGCGTCGCCAACACTGCGATGGGCGCAATCTCCTTCCTGGTGCTCGAGGCGATCGGCGGCACCATCACCCTCAATTACGGCGTCACCAACGCCGCCGCCGCGATCCTCGTCGTCTCCACGATCATCTTCTTCTGCGGCGTGCCGATTGCCTACTATGCCGCCAAATGCGGCATCGACATTGACCTGCTCACACGCGGCGCCGGCTTCGGCTACATCGGCTCGACCGTCACCTCGCTGATCTACGCTTCCTTCACCTTCATCTTTTTCGCGGTCGAGGCGGTGATCCTGGCGACCGCGCTGGAGATGTGCTTAGGGATTCCGCGCCCGATCGGCTATCTCATCAGCGCGGTCGCGATCATCCCGCTCGTGACCTATGGCATCACGCTGATCAGCCGCTTCCAGCTCTGGACGCAACCGCTCTGGATCGTCCTGCACATCCTGCCTTTTGCCGCGATTGCGTGGGCCAACCCCCATTCCTTCACGGAATGGCATAAATTCGCCGGCGAGCACGGCGACCCCGGCGGACATTTCGATCTGTTGCTGTTCGGTGTCGCATCCTCCGTGGTATTCTCGCTGGTGGCGCAGATCGGCGAGCAGGTCGATTTCCTTCGCTTTTTGCCGCGCGACCGCCGCACTTCAAAAACGTCATGGTGGATTGCGTTGATGAGCGCGGGTCCGGGCTGGATCGTGCTCGGCGCGTTAAAACTGCTGGCCGGCTCGTTCCTCGCGTTCTTTGCGCTGAGCCACGGCGTGCCGCCCGAAGAGGCCGCCGAACCTGCGCATATGTATCTCGTGGCCTTTCGCTACGTGCTGTCGGAGCCGGATCTTGCGCTGGCCCTCACCGGCGTCTTCGTGGTGCTGTCGCAGCTCAAGATCAACGTCACCAACGCCTATGCCGGTTCGATCGCCTGGTCGAATTTCTTCTCGCGTCTGACGCACAGCCATCCCGGGCGCGTTGTCTGGCTCGTGTTCAACGTGATGGTGGCGCTGCTGCTGATGGAGATCGGCGTCTACAAGGCCCTGGAGCAGACGCTCGCGCTCTACTCCAACGTCGCGATCGCCTGGGTCGGCGCGCTGGTGTCCGATCTCGTGGTCAACAAGCCGCTCGGCCTGCGTCCACCGCAGATGGAGTTCAAGCGCGCGCATCTCTACGACGTCAATCCGGTAGGCGTCGGCGCCATGACGCTCGCGATCATCGTCTCCATCAGCGCCTTTTACGGCCTGTTCGGGCCGACCGCCAAGGCGCTGTCCGCCTTCATCGCACTGGCGGTCGCCTTCGCTGCCGCCCCCTGATAGCATGGGTCACCGACGGCAAATACTACATTGCGCGCAAACCAAAGCGGAGCTGGCAGAACCTCGAAGCGATCCAGTGCTGTATCTGCGAACATTCGTTCGAGCCGGAAGACATGGCCTCCTGCCCCGCTTACGCCGGGCCAATCTGCTCCCTGTGCTGTTCGTTGGACGCCCGCTGCCACGATCTCTGCAAGCCGCACGCACGGATCCAGACGCAATTCTCCGAGACACTCGGCAAGATTCTGCCGCAGCCGATTTATCAGCGGATCAACTCGCAGTTCGGCCACTACATTGGCGTGTTCGTCGTCTCGGCCGGCCTCGTCGCGCTGGTGCTCGGACTGATCTATCTCCAGACCTCCGCGAGCGTGCATGGTGAGAACACGCTCGTCTCCAACGTGCTCTGGAAGGTGTTCTTCTCGCTCAGCATCATCATCGGCGTGGTCGCCTGGCTGTTCGTGCTGGCGCAGCAGAGCCGCCGTGCGGCAGAGGCTGAAACCAGACGGCAGACCACGCTGCTGATCCAGGAGATCGACGCACACAAGCGCACCGATGCCGAGCTCCAGCGCGCCAAGGAGGTCGCCGAATCCGCCAACCTCGCCAAGAGCCGCTATGTGGTGGGCCTCAGCCACGAGCTGCGATCGCCCCTGAACGCGATCAGCGGCTATGCCCAGTTGCTCGAGCAGGACACCTCGCTCCTGACCAAGCCGAAAGACCAGATCCGCGTCGTTCGCCGCAGCGCCGATCACCTCTCCGGCCTGATCGACGGCATCCTCGACATCTCCAAGATCGAGGCGGGGCGGTTGTATCTGTCGCGCGACGAGGTACGGCTGACAGATTTCCTCGATCAGCTCGTCGGCATGTTCCGTCTTCAGGCCGCGGCCAAGGGCATCGACTTCGTATTTCGGCGGCCGATGCACCTTCCGGTCGTGGTCTATGCCGACGAGAAGCGGCTTCGCCAGGTGCTGATCAATCTGCTCTCCAACGCGATCAAGTTCACCCAGACCGGCAGCGTGCAGTTCGTCGTGCACTATCGCAGCCCTGTGGCGGAGTTCGAGGTGATCGATACCGGCCCCGGCATCCAGGGTGACGATCTCGAACGCATCTTCGCGCCCTTCGAGCGCGGCGCGCTGGGCGTCTCGCAGCCGCAGACCGGGACCGGACTCGGCCTCACCATCAGCCGGTTGCTCGCCGGAGTGATGGGCGGCGATATCAAGGTCACCAGCACGGTTGGCCGCGGCAGCACGTTCAAGGTGAAGATGCTGCTGTCCGAGGTCACCAATCCGCAGCGTATCGCGCCGGTGGAGGCCCCGGTCTCGGGCTATCACGGCGCGCGCAAGACCATCCTCATCACCGACGACGATCCCGTTCATCGCGACCTCTTGCGCGAGGTGCTGACACCGCTCGGCTTCATCCTGCTCAGCGCGCCCGACGGGCCGGGCTGCCTCGCATTGGCGCAGCATTGCCGGCCCGATCTGTTCCTGCTCGACATTTCCATGCCGGGCATGGACGGCTGGACCGTCGCGGAGACGCTGCGTGCGAACGGCCATCATCAGGCACGCATCCTCATGGTGTCGGCCAGCGCCCTCGAAGCCCACGGCACGCCGCTGGCGCAACCCTTCCACGACGGCTATCTGATGAAGCCGATCGACATTCCGAGGCTGATCGAGACCATCCGTCAGCTCCTCAAGATCGAATGGCAATACGGCTCGGACGAGATCGTCGTGCCGCTGTGGCGGCCGGAGAACGGCTCGCGGCCGCCGGTTGAGCACATCGAGGCGCTGATCGGGCTCGGCCAGATCGGCTACGTCAAAGGCATCCAATTGAAGCTGGACGAGATCGGCAGCGAGCATCCCGAACATGCCGACTTCGTCGCGCAGATGCGATCGTTGGTCGACCGCTTCGACCTTGACCAGTACATGGCCACATTGAAAACATTGCATGCGCATGAGCACTGAGCCGAAAAAGCGCGACGTCGCGCTGGTGGTCGACGACTCCCCGAGACGCTGCGGCTGCTGACCGACGCGCTGGACGGCGCCGGCATGACCGTCATGGTGGCGCTCGACGGCGCAAGCGCGATGCGCATCGTCGATCAGATCACGCCCGATATCGTGCTGCTGGACGCCGTGATGCCCGGCATTGACGGTTTTGAGACCTGCCGGCGCCTGAAGCGCGACGCGGGGCTCGCGAATGTTCCCGTGATCTTCATGACGGGCCTGGCCGAAACCGAGCACATCGTGCGCGGGCTGGATGCAGGCGGCGTCGACTACGTGACCAAGCCGATCGTGATCGAGGAGATGCTCGCGCGCATCCGCGTCCATCTCGGCAATGCCCGCCTGACCCAGAGCGCGCGGGCTGCACTCGACGTCTCCGGCCGGTTCCTGTTCGCGGTCAACCGCCAGGGCAATTTGCTATGGGCGACGCCGCAGGCACAGAAGCTGTTGGCCGACCATCAGGGTGGGCAGACCGAGGACGACTTCAGCTTGCCGCCATCACTGCTGCAATGGCTGGAACAGGCCAAAGGCAAGGGCAGCTCGAAGTCTCAGGCCGCCTCCCTGCCGGACAACCCGCAGCTCCGCTTCTACTACCTTGGCGAAACCGCGCCGAACGAGTTCCTGCTGCGGCTGTCCAAGGAATCCGGCACCGCCTTGCCGCCGGAATTCACCAGCGAGCTCGGCCTCACCACCCGCGAAGGCGAAGTGCTGGCGTGGCTCAGCAAGGGCAAGACCAACCGCGACATCGCGCAGATTTTGGGTCTCAGCCCACGCACAGTCGACAAGCATCTGGAGCAGATCTACGCCAAGCTCGGCGTGGAGAACCGGACGGCGGCCGCGGCGATCGCGTCGAATGCGACGCGAAGGAATTCGTAGCCTGCGGATGAATTGAGACGTCACTCACCCAACAACCGGTGTCGTCCCGGACAAGCGAAGCGCAGGTCCGGGATCCATAGCCACAGGGAGACATTTGGCGAAGACTCGGAGTGACCCGTTCGCCCAATAACCACTCCCTGGGAGTATGGGTCCCGGGTTCGCTTCGCGCCCCGGGACGACGGCGGAGTGGGGGGACGATAGCTCTCGCCCCCTTACGCAAACAACGACCTCACCCGTACACGAACGCCTTGTCGTCCAGATCCGTCTTCGGGATCTCGTCCTTCTCGGTCCAGTAATCCTGGCTGTGCTGCCATTCCGGCTTGTCGCCGCGCTTGGGGAGCAGATTCATGTCGCGCATGATGTAGCCGGGGTTGAAGTTTTCCGGATCGATCCACGGCAGGATGGGCATGTTGTGGTCTTCGGCGCGGAGCTTGACCTCGACTTTTTTCTTGCCCTTCGCCTTCATGTGGCCGAGCAGCCGGCAGACGAAGTCGGCGACGAGATCGACACGCAGCGTCCAGCTCGCGCGGAAATAACCGAACACCCAGACCAGGTTCGGCACGCCCGTGAACATCATGCCGCGATAGGTGACGGTGTCGCCGAACGCCAGCGGCTTTCCGTCGATCTCGAAGGCGATGTCGCCGAGGGCCGAGAGATTGAAGCCGGTCGCGGTGACGACGATGTCGGCCTCGAGCAGCTTGCCGGACTTGAGCTGGATACCGTTTTCGACGAAGCATTCGATTTCGTCCGTGACGACGGACGCCTTGCCGCTGGCAATGCCCTTGAACAGATCGGCATCCGGCACGAAGGCGATGCGCTGCCGCCACGGCCGGTAGGTCGGCGTGAAATGCGTCTCGACGTCGTAGTCCGGGCCGAGCACCGCGCTGATCTGGCCGATCAGCTCCTTCTTGACCTGCTCGGGCTTGCTGATGCAGAGCTTCGTGAACGCATCCTGCTCGAACAGGATCTTGCGCCGGACGATCTCATGGATCCAGGCCTCGTCGACCTGAAGTCTGCGCAGCTCCTCGGCGATCTCGATGGCATTGCGGCCGAGACGGAAATAGGTCGGCGAACGTTGCAGCATGGTGACATGCGCGCACTTGTCCGCGATGTTCGGCACCAGCGTCGCTGCCGTCGCGCCCGAGCCGATCACGACAACCTTCTTGCCCGCGAGATCGATATCGTCAGGCCAGGTCTGTGGATGGACGATGCGGCCCTTGAAGCTATCAGCGCCCTTCCATTCCGGCGTGTAGCCTTCCGAATGGCGATAGTAGCCCTGACACATCCAGAGGAAATTCGCGGTGAAGGTCCTTGCTTCACCGGTGTCAGTCGTCACCGCCTCGATGGTCCAGAGATTTTGCTCGCTCGACCAGCTCGCCGAATTGATCTTGTGCTTGTAGCGGATGTGCCGGGCGATATCGTTGTCGTCGATCACCTCGTTCATGTAAGCGAGGATTTCCTCGGCGGTCGCGATCGGCGGGCCGACCCAGGGCTTGAAGCTGTAGCCGAAGGTGTGGAGGTCGCTGTCCGAGCGGATCCCGGGATAGCGATGCGTGCTCCAGGTGCCGCCAAACGTCGCCTGCGTTTCAAGGATGACGTAGCTCGTGCCCGGAAGCTGCTTTTCGATGTGATAGGCGCTGCCGATTCCGGAGATGCCGGCACCGACGATCAGGACATCGAAATGTTCAGAAGCCTGTTTGGCCGTGGCGTGACTGCGAACAGCGACATTCATTGTTGCTTCTATGCCTTGCTTGTTTTTGTGGCCGCCCTTGATTGGGCGACGCGTTTCCTCCGCGAAAGGCATCGTCGCCCATCGCGCTTCCCTACCAAAATGACATAGATCAATTCGCGGTCAAATCACAGCGCCGCACCCCAGCTCCGCGCGGTCTGCAAGATCCAGTCGCGATAGAGCGTGAGCGGCGTGACGCCGGTCAATCCGCCGCAGCCGGCGGCGCCGTTCGGTCCCGTGGACCAGCTGATGACGCCGACGAGCACCGGGCCGTTCGCCTTGTCCTCGAACGCGGGCCCACCGGAATCGCCGGTACAGGCGCCAATTCCGTCGCGAACACCGTTGGTTACGGGATCGACCAGGCGAATTTGCAGCGTGCCCGGCTGCCCCGTGGCAACCAGGCCGGCGACCCTTGTCGTGCCGCCGCTCTTGCCATCACCGCGCACGGTGACGCCGATCCCGGCGATCACGAAGCGGCTACCGACCCGGATTGGAATATTCGGTGCGTCGACCGCGACCACCGATTTTCCCTTGAGTGGAATATCGAGCTGCAACAGCGCCACATCGGCCGTCGCGCGATGCGCCTGCATCGCCTGCATGCTGAAACTCGGATGGATCGCGACCGTTCGAACGTTCAGCAATTGCGGCGAACCGTCGGCACTACGATCGACGATCTTGTAGTCTGCGCCGGGCTGCACGCAGTGAGCGACCGTAAGCACCAGTTTCGGTGCGATCAGACTACCGGTGCAGAAATTGCCGCGTGAGCCGACAATGGTGACGACAGCGCGCGCGACGCCATCGGTTTGCGGCGTACCGCCACCGACAATGGCGTAGGCGGGCGTGGCGAGCAGCAGCGCGGCCGTGACGAGAGTTGCAAGCTTCTTCATGGGAACACGGTTTGGCATCAGCATCGGCAAGGCAGGTGATTGCTTCGGACTGGCCCTTGCCGATAGCGCATGCTAGCGCTCTTGGAAAGGAATTGACGAGGGCAGGATAGTGGCGATCGAGGCTGTGATCTTTGATTTTGGCGGCGTTCTGACGAGCTCGCCGTTCGAGGCATTTGCGCGATTCGAAGCGGAACGCGGCCTCCCCGTCGACATCATCCGGCGCACCAATGCCGCCAATCATCTTGAAAACGCCTGGGCCAGGTTCGAACGCGCCGAGGTCGATATCGACACCTTCGATCATTTGTTCGCGGAGGAGTCACGCGCCCTCGGCGCGGAAGTGCGCGGACGCGACGTGCTGCCGCTGCTCCAGGGCGATCTGCGCCCGGAAATGGTCGAGGCCCTGAAGCGCATCAAGGCGCAATTCAAGACCGGCTGCATCACCAACAATCTGCCGGCCAACGCGATCGGCAGCATGACCGGTCGCTCGCTCTACGTCGCCGAGGTGATGGTGCTGTTCGACCATGTCATGGAATCCGCCAAGATCGGCCTGCGCAAGCCTGATCCGCGCATCTACCGGCTGATGGTCGAGACGCTGAAGGTCGATCCGAAGGCTTGCGTCTACCTCGACGATCTCGGCGTCAATCTGAAGCCCGCGCGCGAGATGGGCATGACCACGGTCAAGGTCACGAGCGGCGCCCAGGCGATCGCCGAGCTCGAAGCGGCGACGGGGCTGAAGCTCGGATAGTCTATCGTCCGTCATTGCGAGGAGCGCAGCGACGAAGCAATCCAGAATCTTTCCGCGGAGGGATTCTGGATTGCTTCGCTACGCTCGCAATGACGAGATTGGGGCGATGGCTTTCCTCAAACGGCCTACTCCGCCGCCGCAATGCGCTCCGGGAAGGCGGCCGCCAGCGAGGCGCGGTCGGGCTTCAGCACGCCACGCTCCGTGATCAGGCCGGTGACGAGCCGCGCCGGGGTCACGTCGAAGGCGTAGTTCGCGACCGGTGAACCTTCCGGCACGATCCGAACCGTCTCGAGCCGTCCATCGGCGGTGCGGCCGGTCATGTCGGTGACCTCGGTGCCGCTGCGCTGCTCGATCGGGATATCGCGGATGCCGTCATCGACGGCGAAGTCGATCGTCGGCGAGGGCAGCGCGACATAGAACGGCACGCCGTTGTCATGCGCGGCGAGCGCCTTCAGATAGGTGCCGATCTTGTTGCAGACGTCGCCATTCGCCGCGACGCGGTCGGTGCCGACGATGGCGAGATCGACCATCCCATGCTGCATCAGATGCCCGCCGGTGTTGTCGGGGATCACGGTGTGCGGCACGCCGTGATGGCCGAGCTCCCAGGCGGTGAGCGAGGCGCCCTGGTTGCGCGGGCGGGTCTCGTCGACCCAGACATGGACCTTGATGCCGCGCTCATGCGCCAGATAGATCGGCGCCGTCGCGGTGCCCCAGTCGACGGTGGCGAGCCAGCCGGCATTGCAATGGGTCAGCAAATTGACGACCTCGCCCGGCTTCTTCGCTGCGATCGCCTCGATCAGCTTCAGGCCGTTGTCGGCAATGCCGCGGTTGATCTCGACGTCCTGCTCGGCGATCTCGTCGGCGCGCGCATACGCCGCCTCCGCGCGCTCCACCGGATCGATCGGCGCAAGCGCCGCGTGCATCTCGTCGAGCGCCCATTTCAGATTGATCGCGGTCGGCCGTGCCACGACAAGCGTGTCATAGGCACGTTTCAAACCGGCACCCGATGCATCCTCACGCATCGCGAGGGCCATGCCGTAAGCGGCGGTGGCGCCGATCAGCGGCGCACCGCGCACCAGCATGTCGCGGATCGCGACCGCTGCGTCCTCGCAGGAGGTCAGGCGCGCGACGACGAACTCATGGGGCAGCCTGCGCTGGTCGATCGCGCCGATCGACCAGCCGTCACGCTCGCGCCAGATGCTGCGGAAATGCTTGCCGTCGACCTTCATGGCCTTCTGCCTTTCGTCTCAACCGCGCAGGATGCGCCCCGCCACCGCATCGAGCTTCTTCAGAAGCTCCGGGTCGCGGGCCTCGGGCGCCGTGATCAGCGCGGAGTCGAGCGCACGATCCGAGCCGATCGGGCACAGTTCATGCTCGCGCGGGAACTCCTTTGCCAGCCGCGCCACCAGCGCCTTCGCCTTGTCGGCGTTTGTGGTCAGCACACGGATGATATCCTGCACGGTGACGGCGTCATGGTCGGGATGCCAGCAATCGAAATCAGTCACCATCGCGACGGTCGCGTAGCAAATCTCTGCTTCGCGGGCGAGTTTCGCCTCGGGCATGTTGGTCATGCCGATCACGGAATAGCCCAGCGTTTTGTAGGTCATGCTCTCCGCGTAAGTGGAGAATTGCGGCCCTTCCATGCAGACATAAGTTCCGCCGCGCGCAATCGCGATGCCTTCGGCTTCGGCGGCCGCCGCGAGATGGATGCGCAGCCGCGGCGAGACCGGATGCGCCATCGACACATGCGCGACGCAACCCCGGCCGAAGAACGAGCTTTCGCGCTTGTGGGTGCGGTCGACGAACTGGTCGACGAGAACGAAGGTTCCGGGCGGCATCTCCTCCTTGAAGGAACCGCAAGCCGACAGAGAGATCAGGTCGGTTACGCCGGCACGCTTCAGAACGTCGATATTGGCGCGGTAGTTGATATCGGAGGGCGACAGCCGATGGCCCTTGTCATGCCGCGGCAGGAACACGATCGGCAGGCCGGCGATGGATCCGCGGCGCAGGGGCGCCGACGGCTCACCCCAGGGGCTCTTGATCACCTCTTCGTGCGCGCCCTCGAGACCCGGCAGATCGTAGATGCCCGAGCCCCCGATGATGCCCAATACCGCCTGCGTCATGCCTGCTCCACCCTGTTCGCCACGTGCGACATGGTTAAGCTATGCCAGCTTTACGGCGGCTTTGGAACGGGGGATACAGTAGACGGCGTCTCGCGAGCCGCGGTGAGCGCTCGCTACAAACTTGCTGTCGTCCCGGCGAACGCCGGGACCCCGACCGCGGAATCTATCGAGGTGGTTGGCTACAGTCCCGGGCGACCGATCTTCGCCAAACTGCTCCCTGGGGTTATAGGTCCCGGCGTTCGCCGGGATGGCACCGGGACGGAGCAGCGCACTTGACTAAGCCGCGGTCGCGGGCTGCAACTGGGTGGCAACCATCCGCTCCAGCGTCTCCACGGACTGAAAATTCTCCGGCGTGATCTCGGACTGCGGAATGGTGAAGTCGAACTCGGCTTCGACGCCCAGCATCAGATTGACCATGTCCATCGAGGTCAGACCCGCGTCGACGAGTTTTGCGGACGGCGTGACGTCGGCGGTGAGCGAATTCTGCTCGAGGATGCCCTTCACCAGCTTGATGATGCGGTTGCGCACGTCGGTATCGAAGGCCTGCATTTGAAGCTTCCCGTGTTGTTTCTTGATTGACAGCCTGTACGGCCCGCCAGCTCTGCGATTGACGCCACCATAGGCTCTTTCACGTTAGCAAACGATGACTCACGTTGATTAAAATTAACGGCTCTTCCAATTTGCTAACGCGACCATCTGAATTTGCGAGGTCCAAACAACTCGGCCTTAACTGTCCATTTGGAATGAGACGGCGTTTACCCTGAATTTAATCGACTAATTTGAGTCAAATCCCTAGCCTCCTTTCAAACGTAAATAGGGTCGGATGGTCGTAAGCAGCATCAATGCCGATGCCTGACGATCTCGAACGGCGAACCGGAGGCGGACGAATGAACGTGCGTGAAGCAGTCCTCACTGTCGACGAGACACAGACGAGCTTTCTCGAGCAGGGTCCATCCCTCATCGAGCGCGCCGCCCGAACCGCGACCGTGGCCGCAGCCGACGCCGAGGGCGTCGACCGCGACGCCCGCTTCCCCCACAAGGCTTTCGACGCGGCGCGCGAGCAGAAGCTGCTCGGCGTTATGATCCCCGTTGAGTATGGCGGCTTCGGCGCCTCGATCCACGACGTCACCGACATCTGCTACACGCTCGGACGCGCCTGCGCCTCGACGGCGATGATCTACGCGATGCACCAGACCAAGGTCGCCTGCGTCGTCAGGCATGGTCATGGCATTCCCTGGATGGAGACCATGATGCGCCGGGTCGCCCGCGACCAGTGGCTGCTGGCCTCCTCGACGACCGAAGGCCAGAACGGCGGCAACATCCGCGCCAGCGCGGCCGCCGTCGACCACGCCGGCGACACCGTCTCGCTGGTGCGCGACGCAACCGTGATCTCCTACGGCGCCGAGGCCGACGGCCTCGTCACCATCGCCCGCCGCGCCACCGACGCTTCTGCGTCCGATCAGGTGCTGCTGGCGCTCGCCAAAGACGATTATTCGCTGAAACGGACGCTGGGCTGGGAGACGCTCGGCATGCGCGGCACCTGCTCGACCGGTTTCGAGCTGAAGGTCGACTGCCCCGCCGACCGCGTCTTTCCGGAATCCTATGACAAGATCCACGCCCAGACCATGACGCCGTTCGCGCATCTGTGCTGGTCATCCGCCTGGGCCGGCATCGCCGCGGCCGCGGTGACGCGTGCGCAGGCCTTCATCCGCAAGGCAGCACGCACCTCCGGCGGCCAGATGCCGCCAGCCGCGGCGCATTTCACCGCCGCCAAGATGTCGCTGGCCAAGCTGCGCGCGCTGATTTCGGCCAATCTCGACGCCTTCGCACGTGCCGAGCATGACGAGCGCGCGCTGAGCTCGCTCGACTTCCAGTCCTCGATCACGCTTTTGAAGGTGCAGGCCTCCGAACTCGCGGTCGAAACCGTGATGCACGCGATGCGCACGGCCGGCCTTTCCGGCTACCGCAACGATGGCGAGTTCACCATGGGCCGCCACCTGCGCGACGTGCTGTCGTCGCCGATCATGATCAACAACGACCGCATCCTGGCCAACGCCGCGACGTCGACGCTGATGAGCGGCATACCGACGAGCCTTCGAGACTAACGAGCCTTCGTGACTGACGTGCCTTCGAGGCCAACAAGAATAATTTCAGATAGCAGGACATCGAACATGAACATTGCTGTTCTCCCCGATTCGCCCGAGACCGCGCCGCAAATCATCGATCCGCTCGATCACCTCGCCGACAAGCTGTTCCACCGCATGGGCGCGGACGGCGTCTATGCCCGCACCGCGCTCTATGAAGGCGTTGTCGAGAAGCTTGCCGCGCTGATCACGAACCATCGCGAGGCCGGCACCGAGGTGATGCGCTTCCCGCCGGTGATGAGCCGCACCCAGCTGGAGAAGTCCGGCTATCTCAAGAGCTTTCCGAACCTGCTCGGCTGCGTGTGCGGCCTGCACGGCACCGAACGCGAGATCAACGCTGCAGTGAGCCGCTTCGATGCCGGCGGCGACTGGACCAGCTCGCTGTCGCCGGCCGATCTCGTGCTGTCGCCGGCCGCCTGCTACCCTGTCTACCCGATCGCCGCGAGCCGCGGACAGCTCCCGAAGGGCGGCCTGCGCTTCGACGTCGCCGCCGACTGCTTCCGCCGCGAGCCGTCAAAGCATCTCGACCGGCTGCAGTCGTTCCGGATGCGCGAATATGTCTGCATCGGCACACCCGACGACGTCGCCGAGTTCCGCGAGCGCTGGATGGTGCGCGCGCAAGCGATCGCGACCAACCTCGGCCTCACTTTCCGTGTCGACTATGCCAGCGATCCCTTCTTCGGCCGCGTCGGCCAGATGAAGGCGGTGAGCCAGAAGCAGCAGCAGCTCAAATTCGAACTCCTGATCCCGTTGCGCTCGGAAGAGCAGCCGACCGCCTGCATGAGCTTCAACTATCATCGCGAACATTTCGGCACGACCTGGGGCATCCAGGACGCGAATGGCGAACCGGCCCACACCGGCTGCGTCGCCTTTGGCATGGACCGGCTCGCCGTCGCCATGTTCCACACCCACGGCACCGACCTTTCCGCCTGGCCCGCCAAGGTGCGGGATATCATGGGCCTGCAGCCGCAAGTCGCGGCCGATGCCCATGGCGAAGGTTGGCGCTAACAGAACGAGGCCTCCCATTTCCACGGGTAAGACGAGCGTGATCCACACCAAGGTCCGATGCCGCGAGATCACCGAGGCCGACGTCGACGCGGTCGCGGAGCTGCTGACGCGCGGCTTCGTCGGCCGCTCGCGCGACTACTGGATCCAGGGCCTGCGCCGGCAGGCCTTCCGGCCCGTGCCCGAGGGCTATCCGCGCTTCGGCTACATGATCGACAATGACGGCACGCCCGTCGGCGTCCTGCTGCTGATCTACACGACGCGGAACGACGGCGAGGCCACCGCCATCCAGTGCAACCTGTCGAGCTGGTATGTCGATCCTGCCTACCGCAACTACGCTCCGCTGCTGACCAAGATCGCGCAGCGACACAAGGATGTGACCTACCTCAACATCAGCCCGGCGCCGTGGACCTGGCCGATCATCGAGACGCAGGGCTTCCGGGCCTATTGCAAGGGAATCTTCTTCTCGGTGCCCGCGCTGACACGCGCGCCGCGTTGGAGCAAGATCGAGGTCATCTCGCAGCACGCCAAGGCGATCGAGGGGCTGACCGACGAGGAGACCGAGCTGCTGACGCGGCACGCACGCTACAATTGCCTCAGCCTCGTCTGCCGCACGCCGAAAGGAACGTTTCCCTTCATCCTGCAACCGGTGCGCATCCGCCGCGGCTTCATCGCACCGCCTGCAATGAAGCTGATCTACTGCCGCAACGTTGCCGAATACGTCGCCTGCGCCGGCCGCATCGGCCGGCTGCTGCTGAGGCTCGGCAAGATTTCGGTGGCGGTGGATTCCAACGCTCCGATTCCCGGTCTCGTCGGCATTTACACCGAGCGGCGCGGCCGGAAATATTTCAAGGGCCCGCACCGGCCGCAGCTTGCGGACCTTACCGATACCGAGCTCGTCCTGTACGGGCCATAGCGGAACGTCCGAGTCCCAATATCCGCTCTCGGCCAACTCCAGCTTGCAGGCACATTGCCGATACACGCGTCTCTCCGCATCGCCGGTCACCCTCCGTAAACTACTGCGCTTAAGGGAATTTTCCGGCCTCTTCGCTAGGCTCGGCGGTTGAATTACGTTGCGTCAAGTCTATTGCCCGCCGAGACACCGCCAATCCCATGACGTCGACCGACGATAACGAGCTTGGTGCACGCCGCGAAGAGGGCCCGCAGGCCCTGGTCGGGCTGAGCCAGCTTGCGCTCGACCACATGGAGCAGGGCGTCTGCGTCTACAACGCCGACAACCGGATCGTGCTGGTCAACCAGCGCTACCTCACGCTGTTCAACATGTCGTCCGAGATCGTGCGGATCGGCACGAGCTATCGGGACGTACTCAGTCACAGCGTTGCGCTCGGCAACATCCCGGCAGCGGAAGTAGACGCACTCCACGCGTCCCGGATTGCATTGATCGCGGCTGGAAAGCCGTTCCGTACCCGGCAAACGCTGGCAAGCGGCGTTGTCATAACGCTCGAACTGAAGCCGCTTCCCGGCGGCGGCTGGATGACGATCTGCGACGACGTCAGCCGCCTCGCCCGGCTCGAGGCGGAGCTGCGCCTCCAGACCGAGCGCAGCCAGCACGCGCTCGCCAACATGTCGCACGGCCTCATCATGTATGACGCCGACAGCCGCATCGTCGTCTGCAACGAGCGCTTCCTGAATCTCTACGATCTCGACCCCAATATCGTGAAACCGGGTGTCGCGCACAGCACGGCCATCGACCACTGGCTGTCGCGGGGCAACAAGGCGGACATGCCTGGAGACGAATTCCGCGATTCACGAATGGACGACGTTCGGGCCAGGAGCCCGAAAGCGGTCCTTGTGACACGCCATGACGGCGGAAAAGTTCATGCTGTGTCACGGTTCATGCCCGACGGCGGCTGGGTGACGGTGCATGAAGACGTCACCGAGCAACTGCAATATGAAGAGACGCTGAAGCAGCAAAACATGATGCTGGATGCGGCCCTCGAAAACATGGCGCACGGTCTTGCCTTCTACGACAGCGACATGCGACTTCGGGTCTGCAACAACACGTACCGGCAGATCTACCGGCTGTCGCCGGAGCAGACGCGACCCGGCACGCATCTCTCCGAGCTGATCGAGCGCTCGATGCAGAACGGCGCCTTTGCTACCGAATACAGCCCGCAGGAGATCCTGGAAACCGCCCGCGAACGGCTCGCGCACCGCGACTCCTCGCCGATGCGCCGGCGCATGGTCAACGACACCGTGATCTCGGTGCGTTACTGCGCGCTGGCTGAAGGCGGCTTCGTCGCCACCTATGAGGACATCACCGAGCGCGAGCACGCCGTCGAGGAGCTTAGCGAGCAGTACAGGCGCTTCGACGCGGCGCTGAACAACATGAGCCAGGGCCTGTGCATGCTCGATTCGAGCCTGCGCGTGATCGTGTTCAACCGCCGCTACATCGAGATGTACGGCCTGTCGCCCGAAATTGTTAAGCCCGGCGTCTCGATGCGCGAGATCATGGAACACAGCTGCGAGCTCGGCATCTACCCGAACATGACGGGCGCCAAGCTCTACGCAGACTATGTCGAACGGTTGCGCGAGGGCGAGCACACGCTGCATCGCCATTTGAGCGACGGCCGCATCATCAAGCTCAATCACAAGCGGATGGAGCATGGCGGCTGGGTCGTCACCTATGAGGACGTCACCGAGCGCCACAAGGCCCAGGCCCGCGTGGCGCACATGGCACGGCACGATTCTGCTCACCGACCTGCCCAACCGGACGCTGTTCCACGAGAAGATGGGCGATGGGCTGAATCAGGTGGCGACCGCCGGCGGCGCGATGGCCGTGCTGTGCTTCGACCTCGATAATTTCAAGACCGTCAACGACCGGTTCGGCCACGCCGCCGGCGATCGGCTGTTGCGCTGGGTCGCAACGCGGCTGAAGGAGAATGTCGGCGAGCACGACACCGTCGCCCGCCTCGGCGGCGACGAGTTCGCAATTCTGCAGCGCGGACCGCAGCCGCAATCTGCAGAGAAACTCGCTAGCCGTCTGGTCGACATCATCGCTCAACCGCTGCAGCTGGAAAGCCAGACGGTCCATGTCGGGGTCTCGGTCGGCATCGCAGTCGCCCCCGATCACGGGCTCGATGCCGACGAACTGATGAAATGCGCCGACCTCGCATTGTACCAGGCCAAGGCCAAGGGCCGCGGCGCCTATCAGCTGTTCGAGCCCGAGATGGAGGAAGAGGCACGCCGCCAGCACGCGCTGGAACACGATCTACGCGGCGCCTTGGAGGCCAACGAATTCCACCTGGTGTTCCAGCCGCAGGTGCGTCTCGACACCACAGAGTTGACCGGCTTCGAGGCGCTGCTGCGCTGGAAACATCCTGGGCGCGGCCTGGTTTCGCCTGCCGAATTCATTCCGCTGGCGGAAGAGAACGGGCTGATCGTCCCGATCGGCGAGTGGGTGCTGCGCACGGCGTGTGCGACGGCGGCGCCTTGGGCGGATCTGACGGTCGCAGTCAATTTGTCGCCGGTGCAGTTCCGTTCCCGCGGGCTGGTGACGATGGTCACGAGCGCACTCGCGGAGGCCGGACTGCCGCCGCGGCGGCTCGAACTCGAGGTCACCGAAACGGCGTTGCTCGACGACAGCGAGGCGACGATCGAGATTCTGCACCAGCTCCGCGCGCTCGGCGTGCGCGTCAGCCTCGACGATTTCGGTGTCGGCTATTCCTCGCTCAGCTATCTGCGCAAATTTCCGTTCGACCGCATCAAGATCGACCGGTCCTTCGTCGGCACGCTCGGCGAGAGCCCGGAGAGCGTCGCCATCGTTCGCACCATCGCGAGCCTCGGCTCCGTGCTCGGCGTCGAGACCACGGCCGAAGGCGTCGAGACGATCGAGCAGCTTGATTTCGTCCGCGCGTGCGGTTGTACCGCGGTGCAAGGCTATTATTTCGGCAGGCCCTGCCCCGCAGCCGAGGTCGGACGCGCCATCGAAACGCTGAATGCGGTTCGCCGCGTGGCGTAAGGGCTCCGGGCCTCAAATTCCGTCTCTCGGCACACGTCCAAACGACCAATTGTCGCACATGACTTTTTCGGCGGGATCGCGATCCCGTATGGCGCGGGCGGGCCACGCAATGCGCTTTTCTTCTCCCATGATTTCGAGGACAATCCCGCCATAACAATGAGAGACGGCGGTTCAATGAGACCGCCGCGAGGGAGGAGTTTCGATGTCGAGATTCGGGCTGAAGACGATTGCCTTTGCTGCCATGCATATTGTTGCCGCGTTGCTCGCGACCGCCGCCGGTGCGCAGGATTATCCCGTCAAGCCGATCACACTGATCGTGCCATGGCCGGCGGGCGGCTCGACCGACATCTCGATGCGCGCGATCGCCGACAGCGCCTCGAAGGTGCTGGGACAGCCCATCGTCGTCGACAACAAGGCCGGCGGCGGCGGCACGGTCGGGCCGGCGACCATGGCAGCGGCAGCGAAACCCGACGGGTACACCATCTCGCAGATCCCGATCACCGTCTTCCGCCTGCCCCTGATGCAGGACGTCTCATGGGATCCGGCCAAGGACTTTACCTATATCATTCACCTTACCGGCTACACGTTTGGCGTGACCACCAGCGCGGAGTCGCAGTTCAAGTCCTGGAAGGACGTGGTGGAGTTCGCCAAGGCGAATCCAGGCAAGGTGACCTATGCCACGCCGGGCACGGGCACCTCGCTGCATATCGGCATGGAGCAGATCGCGGGCATGTCGGGCATCAAGCTCACGCAGGTGCCGTTCAAGGGCGGCGCGGAGACCAATGCCGCGGTGCTCGGTCAGCATACCATGCTGCAGGCCGATTCCACGGGATGGCGACCTCTGGTCGACGCGGGCAAGTTGAAGCTCCTGATGGTGTGGACCGGTGCGCGGTCGCCGAACTATCCCGACGTGCCGACGCTGAAGGAGCTGGGCTATCCCATGGTCTACGATTCCCCGTTCGGCGTTGCGGGCCCGAAGGGCATGGACCCCAGGATCGTCGCCAAGCTGCACGATGCCTTCAAGAAGGCGGTCGAAGACCCCGCGGTGATCGCGACACTCGCCAAATACGACATGGTGCCGAACTACAAGAACACCGAGGACTACAGGAAATTCGTCGTCGAGGTCACGGAGTCCGAGCGCAAGGTGATCGATAGCCTCGGGCTTGCGAAGAAGTAAAGTTCCGCTGCCGTACGCGCTGACGTCATCCTGAGGCGCGGGCCGTACTTGCGGCTCGCCTCGAAGGATTGAGACGGGCACCGCCGCCCTTCGAGGGCCGCTGAAGAAGCGGCCACCTCAGGGTGACGGTGGTCTGGAGATGTTCAAATGACCAACCAAACCAACGTCAAACTCCGCCTCAACAACTCTGAACTCTGGGGCGGACTGATCGGGCTCGGGCTCGGCGGCTTCGTGATCTGGCAAGGCCTGAAGCTGAAGCTCGGCACCATCAACGATCCCGGCTCAGGCTACGTACTGTTCTACACGGGCATCCTGATGTGCGTGTTCGCAGGCTCCATCATCGTCTCGGCGGTGACCGAGGGTGGCCCCACGCTTGCTTCGCGATGGGTAAACGTGAGCTGGGGCAAGCCGCTTCTCGTCATCGTCTGCCTCATCGCGTTTTCGTTCGCCCTGGAGCCGTTGGGATTCCTGCTGTCGTCGATCCCGTTGCTGCTGCTGCTGTTGCGATTGATCGATCCTGTGCGCTGGACACTCGCCATCCCTGTCGCCGTGCTGGTGCCGTCAGGCATGTGGTGGGTGCTCAAGCGCTTGCTCTTGATCCAGTTGCCCTCGGGCCTGTTTGGGATCGGTTGACCCATGGACACGCTTCTCAACGTCGCGCATGGGTTCGGTGTCGCGCTGCTTCCGATCAACCTGCTCTATTGCTTCATCGGCGTCTTCATCGGAACGCTGGTCGGCGTGCTGCCGGGCATCGGGCCTATCTCCGCGATGTCGCTGCTGCTGCCCGTGACGCTGTCGGGCACGCCGGAATCCGGCATCATCATGATGGCCGGCATCTATTACGGCTCGATGTATGGCGGGTCGACCACCTCGATCCTGGTCAATATCCCGGGCGAGGCGGCCTCCGTCGTCACCTGCATCGACGGCCACCAGATGGCGAAGCAAGGCCGTGCGGGCCCAGCCCTCGGCATCTCCGCCTTCGGCTCCTTCATCGCCGGCACGTTTGCGCTCCTCGCGCTGATGCTGGTGGCACCGAGGCTTGCCAGCATCGCGATCGCGTTCGGTCCGGCCGAGTATTTCGCCCTGATGGTGCTGGGCCTCGTGGTGCTCACCTTCCTCACCCAGGGCTCGATGCCGAAGGCGCTTCTGATGGCCTGCATCGGCGTCGTGCTCGGGCTGATCGGGCTCGACAGCATCACGGCGCAGCCGCGGCTGACTTTCGGCCGTATGGAGCTGATCGACGGCATCGGCCTCGTGCCTGTCGTGATGGGCCTGTTCGGCGTCGCCGAGGTTCTGCTCAACACCGAGCAGGCGATCAAGCGCGACATTATCAACGCCAGGATCACGCAGCTCCTCCCCAACAAGGCCGACTGGCAGGCGAGCGCCGGCCCCGTCGCGCGCGGCACACTGCTCGGATTCCTGCTCGGCATTCTGCCAGGCGGCGGCGCGGTGGTGGCCTCGTTCGCGTCCTACGCGCTCGAGAAGCGACTATCGAAGACGCCCGAGCGGTTCGGCCATGGCGCGATCGAAGGCGTTGCGGGCCCGGAATCCGCCAACAATGCTGCGGCCGGCGGCGCGTTCATTCCACTGATGACGCTCGGCATCCCGCCGAACGTGGTGATGGCACTGCTGCTCGGCGCGTTCGTCATCCACGGACTGCAGCCGGGGCCGCTACTGATCACGCAAAACCCCGGCCTGTTCTGGGGCATCGTCGCCAGCATGTATATCGGCAATGTCATGCTGCTGATCCTGAATCTCCCGATGATCGGCATGTGGGTGCAGCTCTTGAAGCTGCCCTACAACATCCTTTTCCCCCTGATCATCCTGTTCACGATCCTGGGCGTCTACTGCTCCAGCAACAACGTATTCGACGTCTACGTGATGATCGCGTTCGGCATCGTCGGCTATTTCATGCGCAAGCTCGGCTACGAGCCGGCACCTTTGGTGCTCGCCTTCGTGCTCGGGCCGATGCTGGAGAACAATCTGCGCAAGTCGCTGATCCTGTCGCAGGGCGATCTCTGGACCTTCGTGCAGCGGCCGATCTCGGCCGCATGCCTTGCACTCGCGCTGGTGCTTCTGGTCGCACCGCTGCTGCCGTCGCTGCGCAAGAAGCGCGAGCTGGTGGCGCTGGACGAGGGCGCGTGAACGTCTTCTTTCGCCACGTTCGTTAAAACAACCCCATGCACAGTAGAAAGGGATTGATTCCAAAGGGGAAATTTTGACGTAAACCGTTACCCCGCGGCAGGCAGCGCGCTGTCCGGCGGCGCGCTCCACGGGCGCTCGGCCGAGGCAAGTCCGATCAGGCGGCCCTGGATATAGTCGCAGCCCCAGTCGCGCAGCATGTTTGCGGCGTCCTCGTCCTGCACCCATTCGGCCACCGTCTTGATGTCGAGGCGGCGGGCGAGGTCGATCAGGGTCTGCACGAAGGCGCGGTCGTCGGCGGAGTGGGTGATGTTCTGCACGAAGGCGCCGTCGATCTTGACGATGTCGACGCCGAGCTTGCGCAGGTTTCGGAACGAGGTGTAGCCGGCGCCGAAATCGTCGATGGCAATGCGGCTGCCGAAGTTCTTCAGCCGTGTGACGAAGCCGCGGACGTCCTCGATGTCCTGGATCGCGACCGTCTCGGTGATCTCGACGATCAGCCGTTCGGCAACGCCGGGATGCGCGTGCATGAGCGATTCGATGCTGGCCCACCAGTCCGGATCCATCGTCGTATCCGGCGAGATGTTGAGGCTGAGGCAGATGTGGGGCGCGGCCGCGAGCTCGGCGACCACGAGCTCGAGCACGCGGTGATCGACGAGGCGGATCAGGCCGAGCCGCTCGGCGACCGGCACGATGTCGGGCGCAAGCAGCACCTGGCCGCCGCCCTGGTCCATCCGCACCAGGCATTCGTGGAACGCACGTTCGCGCGAGGCGGCCGACACGACCGGCTCGTAGGCGAGCTTGATGCGGCGCTCGTTGAGCGCCGTGACGATCTCGTCGGTAACCCGGATGTTGACGCGGCGCTGTGCGTCGCGCGCGGCATCCGGACGCCATGCCGCGAACGAGCCGGCACGGCGGCGCTTGGCGGCGTCCAGCGTCTCATGGGCGCGATTGACGGCCTCGTCGGTGTTGCGGGCATAGCGCGGCATGCTGACCGCGCCGATCGAAGCGGTGACCGAGACTGGTCCGGATTTGGTCGGCACCACCTCGTCGCGAATGCCGGCAAGGAAACGCTCGGCGGCGACGTTCATGTCGTCGACGGTGCAGTTCTTCAGGATCAGGCCGAACTTGTTGCCTGAGAAGCGTCCGAGCACATCGCCGCCGCGCAGCCGCGCGCGAATACGCTTGGCAACGTCGAGGATGACGGCATCGGCAACGTCGAAGCCGAAGGCGTCGTTGACCCGGGCGAGACGATCGATGCCGACCAGCATGAAGGCCGCGGTCGAGCGGAACCGGGTCGTCTCCTCGATCGCCTCGGCCAGAGCCGCAATCAGGTGCGAGCGGTTGAGCTCGCCGGTCAGCGGATCGAGCCGGGCGAGCTTGGTCAATTCCTCGTCGCGGGCATGACGCTCGTTATTGATGCGGACGGAGCCGATCGCGCGGACCGGGCGGCCGTCGGGGCCGGCAAACCAGCGTCCGGTCTCCTCGATCCAGACCACGGGATCGGAGGCGCTCATGCGCACGCCGTACTCGACCCGGTAGGGCGTGCCGTCGGCGCCATGCACCGCTGAGGTTTGCGCCAGCGCCGCGGTCCGCAGCGACTGCGCGGGCTCGATCAGCTTGGCGAATTCGGCGCCGGTCGCCAGGCGCTCGGCCGGGATGCCGGGGAAGATGGCACTGGCCTGCTCGCCCCAGACGATGACGTCGCTGGCGATGTCCCAGGCGAACACGGCCTGACCGAGGGCGGCCAGGATGTCGGAGGCTTGCGGCAATGCGGGGGTCAAAATCGCCTCGTTTCGGGACAGCATGGAGTCCTGGACCGGGACAGACTACGGCCAGATTCGTTTCCAACCCTAGGCAAAGTTCATAAACAATTTGGAAACCACGTTTCGCGGGCCCCCGGAACCATCCCGGCGCGGCCGGCATAGACCTTGCGAGGACATCACACGCACAGGCGCCAGCGTCTCGAAGCGAGACAGCTGCCGAATCAACGGTGATTGCGATGTTGAGTACCGATCAATCGGACCATGTGGACAGCGGCCCCGGCACGGCCCTGGTGTCGACGATGCCGACGCTTGAGTGGATCCAAAAGGTGCCTCCGCCGCGTCCCGATCCGAGCTTCGTCACCCAGTTGATCGCGACCGCCGAGCATCTGCCCCAGACCAGCCGGCTCCGACACGCCTCTTCCGAGGACGCGCAGATGGCCTATGGCAGCAAGCGCCCGCTTCCGAGCGTCACCGCGCGCACGCGGCAGGTAGCTTAGAGGAGATCAGCGCGGCGGCACGTCGGAAGACGGTTGCGTGCCACTGCCCGGCTGCAGATGCGGCGAGGGAATTTCCGGCGAAGGCGAGTTCACCGGCTTCGGCGCGGGGTGATCCATCAGCACGGATTCGGCGACAGATTGCGCCGATTGCGCGGGCGGCTCGACCGCTGGCGGCGGTGCGTTCACCGGTTCGAACCTGGGCTCCACAACGGCTTCGTCGGCCGGCACTTCAGCCTGCCGCTTGGCCTTGCGAGGCACCGGCACCGTCGTCTCGGCAACATAGGTGACGCGGCGGCGCGTACGCTGGGCGATGCCGCCGAGGAAATCGGCCATCGCGAGCAGCACCAGCAGGAAATAGGTGGAGTTGCCGAATTTGGGCCACATCACGAATTCGGCTGCGGCGGCGCCGAACACGATCAGCGACAGCAGGTGATCCATCAGGAATTTTGAGCCGGGCCGGGCGCCTTTGACCACCTCCAAAAGCAGCAGCACGACACCGAGCGCGAGCAGCACGTCGGCGAGCGTGACCGGCCAGGCTTCGCCTGTGATCATCGGCACCTTGAACAGCACGTCCGTAAAGGACACGCTCGGCATCAGGAAGGCGATGATGTTGTAGACCGCGAGCGGAATCAGGAGCAGCGGGAAACCGACCATCGGCGAAATGCCTTCTCGATCAAGATATCCAGACAGGACAATGCGGCGGCGGAGCATTGGCTCCGTCGCCGTCACTGTCATATCTCAAGGGTTGGCCGAAATCAGGCAGGCAAATCATCCTGCCCAAGAAATCCCGCCCAAGGAAAAGTCCTCTCTCAGGACTCTTTCTTCTTCAGGACCTGACGGCCCTTGTACATGCCGGTCTTGAGGTCGAGATGGTGCGGACGACGGAGCTCGCCGGAGTCCTTGTCTTCCACATAGGTCGGCTTCTTGATGGCGTCTGCCGAGCGGCGCATGCCACGACGCGACGGCGAGGTTTTTCTTCTCGGAACGGCCATTTCAATATCCTCTAGGGATTGGTGTTTTCAGGGCATCGTCCGAGGGACGGCTCAGCACCCCAACGGGGCGAGCAAATGCCGATCAAGGCCGGGCTTATAGAGGAAGGCTGGTCGTAAAGCTAGGGTTCTGGGCCGGAAATTGCGCCCGAAAGGGGCTCAAAATCAGCGGGTATCCCGCCAGCAGGTCAAAAGTGAGCTGGCCTGGGCCCTTGCCACATAGGTCCCCGCCAGCCGCCGGACGCCCGGCCCCGGGGTCCTGGCGCTGCGTTTGACCGGATTCGGGAGGATCGAGGCCAGAAGCGCCGCCTCCCGCGGGGAGAGGTTTTCCGCCGACTTGCCGAAGGCATAGGTGCTGGCCGCCTCGACGCCAAACCGGCCCTGCGGCCCAAGCTCGGCAATGTTGAGGTAAATTTCCAGGATCCGCGCCTTAGGCAGGACCAGGTCGATCCAGAGCGCCAGAGGGAATTCTAGCGCCTTGCGGACGAAATCCCGCCCCTGCCAGAGGAACAGGTTCTTGGCCACCTGCTGGGTGATGGTGGAGGCGCCGCGGAAGGCGGTGCCGTCTTCCTGCGCGTCGTCGATCGCCTCGCGCAGCGCGCCCCAGTCGATGCCGTGATGCTTGCAGAAATGGGCGTCCTCGGCCGCCACCACCGCCCGCGGCAGTGAGGGCGACATGGCCGCCAGATCGATCCATTCCCGCTGCATCGGCGCGCCGCGGAGCGAACGCCAGGCCATCAATGTCGAAACCGGATGGCCGGCGCGGTAGAACGGGGCGATCACATAGGGCGCGAGAACGACCAGCGCGACCAGCAGGAGGAGGATTTTAACGATGCGCAAATCGACCTTTCCGGCGCAAAATAAACGCGGCCACGGATCCCGGTATTAAGTCTGTGATAATTCGGGCCTTTTCCAGCACTTTTTAGGCCTTCCAAACGATTGACTGAGGCGGGCTCATAAAGGATTGTCCCGCCGAATTTTAGTTCTGGAGCCCTTCTTGATGACCGGCACGTCCCCGTCCGATTTCGCCAAACGTCTGGACAAGACCGCTGATGATACCGAGGCCCTGCTCGGGCGCCTGCTGTCGGACGACATCCTGCACGATGAGATCGCCCGGCCCAAGCGACTGATGGACGCAATGCGCTATTCCAGCCTGAATGGCGGCAAGCGTCTGCGGCCGTTCCTGGTGGTCGAGAGCGCAGCCGTGTTCGACGTGCCGCGCGAAGCCGCACTGCTCGTCGGCGCGGCGCTGGAATGCATCCACTGCTATTCGCTGATCCATGACGACCTGCCGGCGATGGACAATTCGGACCTGCGACGCGGCCGTCCCACCCTGCACAAGAAGACCGATGACGCGACCGCGATCCTCGCCGGCGACGGCCTGCTGACGATCGCCTTCGACATCGTGACCCGCGACGAGATCCATCGCGACGCCAATGTGCGCCTTCTGCTGACGCGCGCGCTGGCGCGCTGCGCCGGCATTGGCGGCATGGTCGGCGGCCAAATCCTCGATCTCGCCGGCGAAGGCCGTTTTGGCGGCAACGAGCCGATCGATGTCGCTCGTATTCAGCAGATGAAGACCGGGGCGCTGCTGCGTTACGGCTGCATCGCCGGCGCGATCCTCGGCCAGGCCTCGCAAAAGGAATATCAGGCGCTCGACGATTACGGCCGCGCGCTCGGTGAAGCCTTCCAGATCGCCGACGACCTGCTCGACGTCGAGGGCGACGCGGCCGCACTCGGCAAGCCGGCCGGCGCCGATGCCGCGCTCGGCAAGACCACCTTCGTCACCCAGCTCGGCATCGAAGGCGCCAAGCAGCGCGTGCGCGACCTGCTCGCGCGTGCCGACAGCGCGGTGTCGATCTTCGGCGACCGCGCCGCCGTGCTGCAGGCCGCCGCGCGCTTTGTCGCCGAGCGGAAGAACTAACCGCGCGATGGCGGGCGGCAAAAAGAAGATCCCGCCCTCGTCCGCTTCCGCCAGATGTCGCGGCCGATGCGGCTGATTTATGCGCGGCCACGCACCTTCATCTCGCTCGGCGTCGGCATCCTCGTCTGCCTGCTTTTGCCGGGCTCGATTCGGCTGACGACGCGGCTCGTGATCGGCTGGGATTCGCTGATCGCGGTCTATCTGGTGCTGGTCTATGTGATGATGCTGTGCAACGACCACGAGCACATCCGCCGCGCCGCTGCGATGCAAGACGACGGCCGCTTCGTGATTTTGCTTGTGACAGCGATCGGCGCGTTTGCGAGCATCGCGGCGATCGTCGCCGAGCTCGGCGCCCACCGCGGCGCCGCGGAGCTGACGATCGCCATCACCACGATCGCGCTGTCCTGGGCCGCCGTGCACACCACCTTCGCGCTGCACTATGCTCATGACTATTATCTGCACCCGCCCGGCGGGTTGCAATTCCCCAGCGGCGACAAGGAAGACCACGCCGACTATTGGGACTTCGTCTATTTCTCGTTCGTGATCGGCATGACCGCACAGGTCTCCGACGTCGGCATCACCGACAAGACCATCCGCCGCACCGCCACCGCGCACGGCATCGTCTCGTTCATCTACAACACGGCCCTGCTGGCACTGACGGTGAACATCGCGGCGAGCGCGATCTCGAATTGATGCCGTCCTGGATTTTTCAAGGACGACATGGGGAGCCAGGGCGCGGACTCATACATTCCATCAGCCCGCGCGGAAGCCAAGGTTGAGTCCGGTCAGCCTTCAAAATCGGACACGGCCGGTTGGCCGTAACTTAGTCGGCTAAGGGCCAAAAGGCGACATCAGAAGCCTAGCGTGTTATCTGAAAACTCTTGCCGACCTTAGCCAATTGGGGCTTGCGAATGACCGACAAGTCAATCGACGGAACAATGTATCGAGTTGCCGCAACACTCTATAGCGGGGATGGCAAACGGTCTGCCGAAGTTCGCGAGTTCGCGAACGGAGAAACCTATTTGCTCGAAAGCGAATTGGTCGAGGGCACCATTTTTAAAGAAAGACATGAGGGTAGGATGGTCGGCCCGTTTCCCTCACCAATGCATGCAGAACAATTCATTGTAGCCACGCCTTGGTTCAACGGTACCGAATGATGGTCTTTGGCGTCAGCTTCGGGTCAAAAGCTGCCGATCACGTGGGAGGCGGGAGACTTCCGCTTTGCGTCGGTAGGCTGACGTTTAGGTCTAAGCCCTAGTTACACACCTCGACATTGGCGTCGTTGCTGGGGCCGCCGCCACCGCGATATTCGAGATGGCAGCCGCGGTTGACCGGACGGCAGCCGCTGCCATTACAGTAGACCTGCCCGCCACCGGCGGCGCGGCCTGCGCCGGCTGCGACACCAGCCGCGGCGCCAATTCCGCCGATGCCGCCATAACCGCCCGCAGAGCCCACCTTCGGACGCTGCCGTGCGGGACGATCTTCGCCGTCGTCACGCCGCGAGGTCGCGGGCTTGGAAGCCGACGGCTTGGCGGCGCGCTTCTTCTCGCATTCATTGTCGTCGTTCAGCGCAAAACCGTCGCCACAGACGATCTTGGTGCACTTGTCGCCGTCGGCCTTGAAGCCGTGCTCGCACACCAGCGGACAGACCCGCGACGGCTTTGACTTGACGGTGTCGAGGGCATCCGTGCTCGCCACCTTCACGTCGAGCTTGGTGCCGGCATAGCGGTTGAACTGCGACAGCGACCGCTGCGCGGACGTGTTCCAGTTGCCGTCGGCCTGGCCGGAGAAGCAGCCGACGCGGCTGAGCTCGGTCTGCACCGACCGGTTGAGATCGGCCGGCGCCGTCGCAGGCGTCAACGAAGCGACATTGGTGCCGGCGGGGCTGGCCGTGCCGGCCGGGGCAGCGTTCGGCGCCGCGGCGGCCAGATTGACGCGCTGCTGCTCGGCGGCAGCGGCCTGCTGCTGCGCCTGCTCCTTGACCTTCTGCGCGGCAAGCTGCGCCTGCTCGGCGGCTTTCGCATCGGCCGCGGCCCTGGTCTGTGCATCCTTCTGCGCGCCAAGCGCGGCGAGACGATCCCGCTCCGCCTCGGCCTGCTTCGCCTTTTCGGTGGCGGCCGCATGGGCCTGCTCGGCGCCGATCTTTTCAAGCTGAAGCTTGGCGAGGCTCGCATAGAAGCCGTCGGGATGCTGGGCGAGGAATGCATCCCACGCCGGCCTGTTGCCGACCTGGAGCGCGAGCTCGTAATCGCGGCGGATATCGGCCTGCGGGTTCGCCACCGGCGCCGCCGGGGCTGCGGCGACCTTGACCGGCACCAGCGGCACGTCTTCGCCACCAAGCGAGCCGTACACGAACGGCTCCTGCTTGTTGCCGGTCGACTTGAGAACCTCGTCGCGCACGAAGCCGAAGGCGCGGCGGACATCGAGGCCCGGCGTCGTCAGGTGCTTCGACAGCGCGACGGTAAACGGACTGTTGGCGCCGTCGCCGTCCTGCGCCGTGAAGCCGGCCTTGGCCGAATAGGCAATCAGCGTGTTCGGGCTGGTCGGCTCGACCTGGGCGAGGCCACGGCCAATGCCGCGCGAGGCGACCGTGCGCTTCATGGTCTTGCCGAACGGATTGTCGCGGCAGGCATCCAGGATCACCAGGCGAAGCTGCTTGGCCGGCTCGACCGCGACCAGGACGCGGTCGAGCGAGAGCGCCTCGTCGAAAACGTCGGTGTCGCGCTCGAGCTTGGCATCAACCGGGATCAGATAGTTCGAGCCTTCGACCTCGATGCCGTGGCCGGCATAGTAGACCACGGCGATGTCGGCATCGCGGGTTGCATCGGCGAATTCGCGCAGCACGCGCCGCGTGTCCAACGCCGACAGATCGTGCCGGGAATCGACGATGTCGAAGCCGGCCTCTTTCAGGGTCCTCGCCATCACCGAACCGTCGTTGACGGGATTGGTGAGCGACGGCGCGTGCTGATAGGCCGAATTGGCGATCACCAGCGCGACGCGCTTTCCGGCGAACGCGGGCCCGGCGCCGAACAGCAGCGCGGCAGCGAGGAGGAGCGGGCAAAGTCTGAGCAGATTGCGCATGACACGACTTCCACGAGTTCAGGGCAGTTCGAGCCCCTTTGGGACCGCTTTAGCAAGATCCGCCGCTGGCGCTTGTGATGGAGGTCACGAAGGCGGCGCCGGCGACCGGCCGAAAGACCCCTTTTGTTTGTCGCGCCAGCCCGGTCGGGGTTCGCCGGGACATCGGCGTGTGGGCCGGGTTCCCGTCATGCATCCCCGATGTGCCCCCGATATTGCGGCAGATCGTCCGTGATCTCATGCCAGGGCGCTTTCGAGCCCACGAAAATATGGGCGCCTCGGCCGGATCGAGGGGGTGTCGATCAGGGTTCCCATGGCGACGTGGACCCATTTCCCGTCGCGCACCCGGGAATAAAGCAGCGAGCCGCAGCGGGCACAGTGCACGTCATGGGTGGCGGCGTCACCGTAGATGAGGCGCTGGTCCTCACCCCGGACGAGACGGAGCTGGTCCTGCACAATTCCGGCGAATGGCTTGAAGGCGGAGCCGGTGGTGCGGCGGCAATTCGAACAGTGGCAGTTCATCGCGTAGGAAAACGCATCCGCCACCTCATAGCGCACGGCGCCGCAACAGCATTCGCCGGTGAGGATGCGAGCGTTCGAATTTTCTGATCCGGTCATGGCGACGCCTTGGCGCAAATGGCTGACACACCCATAGCGCATTCTTATGTCTACGACTAAGTTCGCCCCAATCCATCAGCCAAAGGGATGACCCATGAGCCAGAATCGTTCGAGCGTCGAAGCCGTCGTGCAATGCTATTTCGACGGACTTTACGAAGGCGACGCCGAGAAGCTCGGCGCCATCTTCCATCCCTCGGCCGATCTGCGCTGGGTCGAAAAGGGCGAGTTGCAGGTGCTGACCGTGCCCGACTGGCTCGACCGCCTGCGCAAGCGCCCCTCCGGCAAGGCCGAGGGCAAGCCGCGCGAGGATTTCATCGTCACCATCGACCGTTCCGACGACAAGACCGCCTTCATCAAGGTCCGCTGCCAGCTGCCGCCGCGCTTCTTCACCGACTATCTGGTGGCGATGAAGCTCGCGGACGGTTGGCAGATCGTGTCGAAGTCGTATCGGTATGACCTGAAGGAGTGAGGCCCTTCGCCCGACCCGCTGCGTCCCACAGTTCCGGACGCCTCACCCACATTCTCCGTCATCGCGAGCGTAGCGAAGCAATCCAGAAACCCTCCGCCGTGGCAGACTGGATTGCTTCGTCGCTTCGCTCCTCGCAATGACGACGCCCCACCTTCCGTTTTGTCCGAAAGTGCCCATGCCTCTCGACCGCCGCTCCCTGCTCGCCTCACTGTGCTGGATGGCCGCCTCTCCCGCATTCGCCGCGGATGCACTTCCAGAACTCGAATCCTACGAGCGCGAAACCGGCGGCCGGATCGGGGTCTACGCCGAAAACCTCGGGACCGGCACCAAGCTCACCTGGCGGGCCGATGAACGCTTCGTGATGTGCTCGACCTTCAAGGCCTCGCTTGCAGCTTGCGTGCTGGCGCGGGTCGATCGCGGCGAGGAGCAGCTTGCGGCCATGATCCCTTATGGCAAGGCCGACCTGCTGGACTATGCGCCGGTCGCCAAGCAAAACCTCGCGACCGGCAGGATGTCGGTCGCCGAGATGTGCAAGGCGATCGTCGAGCTCAGCGACAACAGTTGCGCCAATTTGCTGCTGGCGCGGATCGGCGGGCCGGCTGTTCTCACCGCATTCTGGCGATCGCTAGGCGACGCCACCTCGCGGCTCGACCACAACGAGCCCGAGCTCAACCGCTCACCGCCCGGCGATCCCCACGACACCACGACGCCGACGGCGATGGCAGGCAATCTGAAGCGGCTGGTGACCGGCGATGCGCTGTCACAGGCCTCGCGCGCGCAGCTCACCGAATGGATGGTGGGCTGCAAGACCGGCGCGAACCGGCTGCGCGGCGGCCTGCCGGCAGGCTGGACCATCGGCGACAAGACCGGCAACAACGGCAAGGATGCATCGGGCGACATCGCGGTCGTCTGGCCCAAGACAGATACGAAGACAGACGCGAAGACAGATACGAAGACCGGCGCGAACACCGATGCGCCGATCCTGATCGCGGCCTATACCCAGGGTGGCACGCCGACCGCGGCGCAGATCGAGGCGGTGTTCGCACGGATCGGACGCAGGGTGGCCGAGCGGCTGGCGTGAGCCGGGCCGCATTGACCTTGCGGGCGCTTCCGGGTCAAGACAAACCATCATGGAAGTGAAGTTTCAGATCTTTCTCATCCTGCTCGCCGTGCTGGCCGGCACGGCACTCGCCGCCCGCCGCTTCAACGTCGCGCCCGCCATCCTCCTGATGCTCGCGGGCGTCGGCCTCGCCTTCGTGCCGGGCATGCCGCCGGTTGAGCTGCCGCCGGCATTGGTGCTGCTGCTGGTGCTGCCGCCGCTGATCTACTCGGCAAGCGTCGCCATGAGCTGGCGCGAGTTCAGGAACAACCTTCGCCCGATCGTGCTGCTCGCGGTCGGCGCGGTGATCTTCACCACGGCGATGGTGGCGACCGCCACGCATTATCTGATCGGCCTGCCCTGGACCATCGGCTTCCTGCTCGGGGCCATCGTCGCACCGCCCGACGTGGTGGCGCCGCTCGCGATCGCGCGCCGGCTGCACATGCCGCGCCGGATCCTGGTCATCCTTGAGGGCGAGGGGCTCGCCAACGACGCCACTGCGCTGATCCTCTACCGCTTTGCGCTCGCCGCCATCATGGTCGGACATTTCTCGCTGCCGCTCGCGGCCGGCGAGTTCGTGCTGATCGTCGCCGGCGAGATCGCCTTTGGCATCGGCGTTGGCTGGCTCTCCCTGCGCCTCCGCAAATGGGCGCGGGATCAGCAGGTCGAGCTGACGTTGTCGCTGATCACGCCCTACGTCTCCTACTGGCTGCCCGAGCATGTCGGCGGTTCCGGGGTGATCGCCACGGTCGCCTGCGGGCTCTATGTGAGCTGGAACGGGCCGCTCCTGATCTCGTCGGCTACGCGCCTGCAGGGCATCTTCTTCTGGGACCTCGTGATCTATCTGATCGAAGGTCTGCTGTTCCTGCTCACCGGCTTCCAGATGCGCGCGCTCTACGAGAAATCGAAGGCATTCCCGCTCGACGACATCATGATCGCGACCGCCCTGGTCATGACCATCATCGTCCTCGCGCGCTTCGCATGGCTCTATCCCGCGACCTATCTGCCGCGGATACTCAGCAAGTCGCTGCGCGCGCGAGATCCGTCACCGCCCTGGCAATGGCCGTTCGTGCTCGCGTTCACCGGCGTGCGCGGGGCCGTGTCGCTGGCAGCAGCCCTGGCGCTGCCGTTCACCCTGCCGGACGGCGAGGCCTTTCCATATCGCGACCTGATCCTGTTCGTCGCCTTCGGCGTCATCTTCATCACGTTGATCGGCGTCGGCCTGACACTGCCGCCGGTGGTGCGCTGGCTCGGCATCGCCGAGGCCGGCCGCAACGAGCATGTCGCCGAGCACGAAGCCGAGATCGGCGCGCGCCGCCAGGCCCTCGACGCCGCGCTGAAATCGCTGGATGCGCTGACCGCGAAAAGGACGTCTCCGACGAGGTGATGCGGCTCCTGCGCGCGCGCCACGAGATTCGCTTCAGCCAGCTTCCCGACTCGCTCGATCCCGCCCACCACGACGTCTCCGCCGCAGGCACCGCGCTGACCCGCGAGCTGATCGCCGCCGAACGCAAATTCATCCATGACCTCCTGCGCGACGGCCAGATCACCGACGAAACAAGGCGCCGGATCGAGAGGGATCTCGATCTTGAGGAGGCGAGCCTGGCGAACCGGGAGTATCGGGGAGCGCCGCTGTAGCCTCCCGTCATTGAACCAGCCGCGCAAACTACCGCCTCCCGCAAAACTCCCCCATCGCCGCGGCCACCGCCTCCGCAATCGCCTCATGCCGCTCCGATGAGTTCAGCGCCATTTCCTCGTCGCGGTTGATGATGGAGCCGGCTTCGAGCAGCACTGCGGCGCTGCGCGTTTGCGACAGCACGACGAGGCCGTCATAGCGGTAGACGCCGACATCCTTGTCGAGCAACTGGCGCCGGTAGCGGCCCATCACCGGCAAGGTGTACTGGCTGGCATAGTGCAGGCCCTGGTCTTTCAACTGCCGTCCGATGATCCGGGCCAGCTTCAGGCTGGTGCCGAAGTGCGGATTGCGCTCGGACACGAACAGCGAATGGCCGGCGAAGCGGTCGCTGAAATAGCTCTTTGCACCGTCGAACTCCCAGGTCTCGAGCAGCTTGTCCGGCACCGAGTCGTGATGGATCGACAGGAACAGATCGGCCCGGCCGTCATTCGCGGCACTGACGCGCTTGAGCAAGCTCGCCTTGGCCTTGCCGTCCGTGACCAGCAGGCGGGTGGAGGCAAAGCCCTCGGACTTGAGCTTCGCCGCGACGAGCCTTGCAAGACGGAAGTTGAAGCCGAATTCCGGGTCGTTGCGCGCGCTCAACGCGCCGTAGGATTCCGGGGTGTGCCCGACGTCAAGAACGATCCGGAATTTCGGCGGCTCGCACTTGGCCCGTGTTTCCGGCGGCGTCGATCTCGCCTTTGCAGCCTTCCGCATCCCGGCCGCCTGGCTATCGTCGACGGAGGAAAGCAAAAGCGGAACCAGCGAGACAGCGACAGCGGCGATGGTGCGCCACGGCTGCCTCACACCGGCCGCTCCCCTTCACCGTCACGCGCGTCCCCGAGCGCGTGTGCGGCCAGTAGTCCCACATCGCGCGATGCTGGGTGCAGCGGTTGTCCCAGAAGGCGATGGCGTTCTCGGTCCAGCGGAAGCGGCACTGGAACAGCGGGTTCTCGGCGTGCTGGTAGAGATAGGCGAGCATCGCGTCGCTTTCGTCGCGCGGGATGCCGTTGATGTGCCGGGTGAACCCACGATTGACGTAGAGCGCCTTCCTGCCCGTGACCGGATGGGTGCGCACCACGGGATGCTCGGCGTTCGGATAGGAGGGACGGTCGGCGACGCCGTAATTGGCGTAGAGCCCGCGATAGATCGGCTCGCCGTCATGCAGTGCGGTCAGCCCGTCGAGATAGGCCTTCATGCGATCCGACAGCGCCTCATAGGCCGCATACATGTTGGCGAACAGCGTATCGCCACCGCGCGGCGGGCACTGCTTGATGTAGAGGATGGAGCCCATTGGCGGCTCGAGATCGCAGGACACATCCGAATGCCAGCCCTCGCCATTGGCACGCGGCGAGTTCTTGTCGGCGTAGATCTTCATCAAGGCCGGGTCTTCATCCTCGTGCGGCGCGGCGGGATGGAAATGCAGCTCGCCGAACTTGCGGCCGAAAGCGAGATGCTGCTGCGGCGTGATGTGCTGATCGCGGAAGAAGATGACGAGGTTTTCGGCGAGCGCGCGGTGGATCTCGTCCATCTGCCGGTTCGAGCGCGAATCGTCGGAGACGAGCCTGCCGAGGTCGACGCCGGTGATTTCCGCGCCGATGATGGGGGTGAGCTTCTCGACCGAGATGGTCTCGTAAGCCGCGCCGTCTTCGGCCGTGTGACGGTAGCGCGGGCCCTGCTTGCCGGCGAGTGAGCTCATGGCGTGTCTCCCGATCATTGTTGATTGGAGACATCGTAGCGCGGATGGAGCACAGCGCAATCCGGGAAGGTCGTTCCACGTTGGCACTGCCCCGGATTTCGCTGCGCTCCATCCAGGCTACGCGCGCAAAAATAAGGCGGGTCGCGCTTCGCCAACCCGCCTTACCATTCCAATGTTGGGTAGACGCCTACTCCGCCGCTGATACCGGCACCTTGGCGCCCTGGCCGTAGCGCTGGTCGATGTAGTCGATCACCAGCGCCTTGAAGTCGGCGGAAATCGTCGGCCCACGCAATGTCCGGAACTTCTTGCCGTCGACGAAGACCGGCGCGGCAGGGGCTTCGCCGGTGCCGGGGAGCGAGATGCCGATATTGGCGTGCTTGGATTCACCGGGGCCGTTGACGATGCAACCCATCACCGCGACGTTGAGCTCTTCGACACCGGGATATTTCGTCTTCCAACCCGGCATCTCGTCGCGGATGAAGGCCTGGATCGAGCTGGCCAGTTCCTGGAACGTGGTGGACGTGGTGCGGCCGCAGCCGGGGCAGGCCGCGACCAGCGGCACGAAGGTGCGGAAGCCCATCGTCTGCAGCAGTTCCTGGCCGACCTGCACCTCACGGGTGCGGTCGCCGCCGGGCTCCGGCGTCAACGAGATGCGGATGGTGTCGCCGATACCCTGCTGCAGCAGGATGCCGAGCGCGGCCGAGGAGGCCACGATGCCCTTGGTGCCCATGCCGGCTTCGGTGAGACCGAGATGGATGGCATAGTCCGACCGCGCCGCGAGATCCTGATACACCGCGATGAGATCCTGCACCGCCGATACCTTGGCTGAGAGGATGATGCGATTCTTCGGCATGCCGAGCTCTTCGGCGCGCGCGGCCGAGAGCAGTGCCGACTGCACCATGGCCTCGCGCGTCACCGCGCGGACGTCGCGCGGATTGGCGGATGCGGCATTCTCGTCCATCAGCTTGGTCAAGAGCTCCTGGTCGAGCGAACCCCAATTGGCGCCGATGCGCACCGGCTTGTTGTTCTTGTTCGCGATCTCGATGATGTCGCCGAACTGGGTGTCGCGCTTGTCCTTGAAGCCGACATTGCCGGGATTGATGCGGTACTTGGCGAGCGCCTCGGCGCAGGCCGGATAGGCCGCAAGCAGCTTGTGACCGATATAGTGGAAGTCGCCGATCAGCGGCGTGGTGATGCCGCGCTTGGCGAGGCCATCGCGAATGTGCGGGACGGCGGCAGCGGCCTCCTCACGATCCACGGTGATGCGGACCATTTCGGAGCCGGCGCGCGCGAGCGCTGCGACCTGGGCGATGGTGCCGTCGATATCGGCGGTGTCGGTGTTGGTCATCGACTGCACGACGATCGGCGCACCGCCGCCGACGGCGACGTCGCCGACCTTGACCTGGGTGGTCTGGTGCCGGGGCGCCGGGCCCGCGATATCGGAATCGATGGGGTTTTCGAGCTTGTTCATGGGGTCCAAATATCAGGTTTTGGTGACGTTCAGCAATGCATCGCGAGGCGCCGCAGCGACTTGACTGGGACGGTTAACCAGAAAAAGCCCAGCAATTACAAGGACGGCTGCTGCCCCGAAGGCCAGGCTCAGGTGATCGTGCATGATGAAATAGCTACCCACCACGCCAAACAAAGGGGTGATGAAGGTAAAAGCCGACAATTTGCTGGCGGAATAGGTCTTCACCAGCGCGAACCAAAGCGTGAACGTGGTTCCCACCACCCAGATGGCCTGGAACGCCATCAGGCCGATCGACAGCGGCGACGGGGTATGGGTGATGGTCTCGCCGAACAGATACGCCGCCAGTCCCAGGATCGGGATCGAGGTCGCAACCTGGTAGCCCAGCGCCTTCTCCGGCGCGGCGAAGCGAAGCCTCGTGCCCTTGGCGACCAGCGTCGTCGCGGCCCACAACCCGGCCCCGGCGACGATCATGAGGTCGCCGAGCAGGACGTGTGAATCGACATTGGCCTGCGGCACGCCGATCGCCAGCGCGACGCCGGCAAAGCTGATCGCCAGTCCCAGCCATTGCGTACTGCCAAGGCGCTCGCCGAGCACCTGGTAGGAGCCGAGCGCGACGAAGAACGGGGCGGTATAGAGAAACACCACTGCCCGCGAGGCGGAGGTCAGGCGCAGGCCCTGGAAGATCAGCACGAATTCGATGCCGAACATCAGCCCCGCGACGAGGCCCGGCTTCCACGTGCCGTCGCGCTCGAAGAATTTGACGCCGCGCAGGCTGCCGATGATGAACAACACAGGCAGCGCGCCCATCGAGCGGAACATCGCCTGGAGCATCGGCGGGATATCCGGAAGCACCAGCTTCACCGCGATCTGGTTGAAGGCCCAGGTCAGGCACAGCATGAGCATCAGGGCGATGGCGCCGGCACTGAGGGGGCGACCGGCGGACGGCGTGGTTTGAGGTGAGGACATTTCTACCCGAGATCCGGCTTCACGCCGTTGTTGCTTCAGGACGTTTTCTGACAATGGGTGCAGATGCCCGTGATCTCGACCACGGACAATTTTGGCGCAAAGCCGGAGCTGCGCGCGGCGGCGTTGAGGTCTTTCGCGAACGAGGCTGATGGAATCTCGCCGACCAGGCCGCAGCGCTCGCAGATCAGGAAGGCAACCGCCGAGGTCGCATCATGATCGTGGGCGGCGCAGGCGAGATAGGCGTTGCGGCTCTCGATGCGGTGCACAAGGCCGTTGGCCATCAGGAAATCGAGGGCGCGGTAGACCGTGATCGGCGCCGGCCGCGCCATCGATTTTGCCAGTTCGTCGATCACTTCGTAAGCGCCCAAAGGCCGATGGCTGGAAAGCAGAGCCCCCAGCACCTGGCGGCGGATCGGCGTGAATTTCTGCGCGCGTTGCTCGCAAACCGCCTCGGCATGCGACAGCGCGTCCGCAGTGCAGCGGCCGTGATCGTGATCTGGCGCGGGAAAGGTCGGCTTTGCGAGGGTCATGGGATCGGCGTTCTAGCATTTCAGCCGGGGAACCCAAAGCGCGACCGTCGAGCGGCTGCCAGCCATGCTTTTGCTGCGGGACAGCACCGCGTCAATCCGGCGTGAAATAATCATAAGCTTGCTTATTATATGTGAGCTTATTGGAGACGTAGCTTATGACCCGTGGGTCGGTCGACCAGAACTTCCTGTTCACACTCGGTGAGCTGTACCGGATGCTGCGCGTCTACGCCGACAAGGAGGCCTCGCGCTTCGGCATCACCCGCGCCCAATGGGCGGTGCTGGCCAAGGTCGAGCGCAGCGAGGGCATGAAGCAGTCGGAACTCGCCGAGCTTCTGGAGATGCAGCCGATCACGCTGACGCGGCTGATCGACAAGCTCTGCGACAGCGACTGGATCGAGCGCCGCAACGACGCCTCGGATCGCCGCGTCAAGCGGCTCTATTTGAAGAAGGCCGGCCGCACCTTGCTCGGCAGGATGAGCGGCCTGAAGTCGGAGCTGACGGCAAACGCGGCTCGAGGGCATCAATCCGGCGGACGCCCACCGCCTCCTCACCCAACTCGAAACCATCAAGGAAAACGTGCGTAACGCGATCCAGGCATCCGGAGCGGAACAAGCGCGTAAGGAGCAGCGCTATGGCTGATCAGGTCCTCAAATTCCAGCCCGAACAGAAGATCGACAGCGGCAAACCCAGCAAGAAGGCTGGTACCAATCCGCGCCGCCGCTTCGTCGCCGGTCTGCGCCGCTATCGCCGGTTCCTGCTGATGGTCGTGCTGCCTGTCATCGTCGCGATCGGCGGAATCACTTTCTATCTGAACGGCGGCCGCTATGTCGGCACCGACGACGCCTATGTCGGCGCGCAGAAGGTGCTGGTGACGCCCGACATCTCCGGCAAGATCCAGAAGGTCGTGGTCAGGGAGGGTCAGGTCGTCAAGCAGGGCGACGAGCTGTTCGAGATCGATCCCGTGCCGTTTCGCCTTGCGGTCGACGAGGCCAGGGCGCAGGTCATGCAGGCGCAATCGACCTATGACAATCTTCGCGCCAACATCAAGATCTATGGCGACATGCTCAACCTCGCCCAGCAAGGCGTCGACCTGAAGCAGCGCGACGTCGAGCGCAAGCAGGCGCTGGTCAAGAACAGCTTTGGCTCGCAGCTCGACCTCGACAACGCGTCGAACGCGCTGGTGACGTCGGGCTCGATCGCGCAATACGTCAAGCAGCAGCTCTCGACGGCCAAGACCCAGTTGCTTGGCGACACCGACCTGCCGCTGGAGAAATTCCCGGCTTACGCGGAGGCCAAATCCAAGCTCGACAACGCCGAGCGCAATCTCGACCACGCCGTGGTGCGCGCATCGATCGGCGGCGTCGCGACTCAGGTGGAGCAGATCCAGCTCGGCCGCTACGTCACCGCCGGCACGCCGGTGTTCTCCATCATCGACGTCGCCCATCCCTGGGTCGATGCCAATCCAAAGGAGAGCGACCTCACCTACGTCACCGAAGGCCAGCCCGTCACGCTCGAGGTCGATGCGTTCCCGAACCACGTCTTCAAGGGCAAGATCGGTTCGCTCTCGCCCGGCACCGGTGCGCAATTCGCGATCCTGCCGCCGCAGAATGCCACCGGCAATTTCGTCAAGGTGGTGCAGCGCGTTCCGATTCGCATCTACTTCGACGAGACCGACAAATATGTCCGGAAGCTGAAGGCCGGCATGAGCGTCTATGCCACCATCGACACCGGCCACAAGCGCTCGCTCGCCGGCCTGTTCGGCTTGTCGGCGACGGCGAGCCAAGACAAAGATCAGGACAAGGACTGATCCGATGGCGGAGTCCAATCCCGCCCTCATGGTCCCCGGCCTGCGCCGGAACATGGTGACGATCTGCGCCATGACCGCGACCATCATGCAGGCGCTGGACACCACCATCGCCAACGTCGCGCTGCCCTACATGCAGGGCACGCTGTCGGCCTCCCAGGACCAGATCAACTGGGTGCTGACCTCCTACATCGTCGCCGCAGCGATCATGACGGCGCCGGTGGGCTGGATCTCGAACCGCTTCGGCCGCAAGCGCATCTTCATCATCTGCGCGGCCGGCTTCACCTTCGCCTCCGTGCTGTGCGGCCTGGCGCAGGACATCAACCAGATGGTCCTGTTCCGCCTCCTGCAGGGCGTCTTCGGCGCCGCGCTGGTGCCGCTGTCGCAGTCGGTCATGCTGGACTACTACACGCTCCAGGAGCGTGCCAAGGCGATGTCGATCTGGGGCATGGGCGTGATGATGGGTCCGATCATGGGACCGTCTCTGGGCGCATGGCTGACCGAGAGCTATTCCTGGCACTGGGTGTTCTTCGTCAACATTCCATTCGGCGCCATCACCGTGCTTGGACTCAGCGTCTTCATGGACGAGACCAAGCAGGACACCAGCCTCAAATTCGACTGGTTCGGCTTTGCCGCGCTGGCGATCGGGATCGGCGCGCTCCAGCTCGCGCTCGATCGCGGCGAACAGCTCGACTGGTTCGAGTCGGTCGAGATCGTGACCGAGCTCATCATTTCGGGGATCGCCTTCTATTATTTTCTCGCTCACTCCTTCACGACCTCGCAACCCTTCATCCAGTTCGCGCTGTTCCGTGATCGCAACTTCGTGACCGGCTGCATCTTCATGACGGTGATGGGACTCGTGCTGTACTCGACCATGGCGCTGGCCTCACCGTATCTGCAAAACGTCATCGGCTATCCCATCATGACCGCCGGCGGCCTGCTCGCGAGCCGCGGCTTCGGCACGTTCTTCGCAATGATGATGGTCGGCCGCATCATGCGCTACATCGAGGCACGGACGCTGATCATTTCGGGTCTGACGCTGACGGCAGCCTCACTGTTCCAGATGACCGGCTGGACCGACCAGACCCAGGTGCCGGAAATCGTGGTCGTCAGCGTGATCCAGGGCTTCGGCTTCGGTCTCGTCTTCGTGCCGCTCTCGACCGTGGCATTCCTGACGCTGCCGAACGCCTTGCGCACCGACGGCACATCGATGCTGACCTTGCTCCGCAACGTCGCAAGCTCCGTCGGTATCTCGATCGTGATCGCGCAGCTGACCCAGGGAACGCGCAAGACCTACGCGATCCTGTCCGAGCACATCAATCCGTTCAACCACGCGCTCCAGATGCCCGACGTGCGCGGCATGATCAACCTCTCCACCGACGCCGGCCGCGCCATGGCGGACCGGATGGTCAGCGTGCAAGCGCAGATCATCGCATTTGCGCACGACTACATGCTGGTGATGGTCTTCATCCTCTGCACCATCCCGCTCGCCCTGATGATCGGTTCGACCAAGGCGACGCTGCGCAAGCAGAGCGCGGGGCCGGAACATGCGGTGATGGAGTAGCTATTCGAGCAGTAGCGGACCACCGTCATTGCAAGCGCAGCGGAGACAATCCAGGCTGCATCCGCGGAGATAGCCTGGATTGCTTCGTCGCAAGCGCTCCTCGCAATGACGAGTTTAGCACGAGCCGGCTACAACAGCTCCTCGCACCCCAGATCCTCCACCGCCATCATCACTCGCTCCAGATTGTTCCACCAGATTCCCGGCGGGAGGTTGATGCTCCATTGCCAGACCGGCTTGGTGATGTGCCAGAGCACCGACCAGCGATAATCCTGATCGAGCGCGCCGCGCGTGTAGCCGCCGACGCCGCAGGCGATCAGCGTCTCGTAATAGCGGTTGAGCAGCGCCCGCTCGAGCGCCTGCCGGCGCTCCGGATACCATTGCATCGCCATCATGTAGGCGAGATCGCTGGTTGGCACATTGATGCCCCACAGGTCGAAATCGAAGATGCGCACGGTGTCGGCGATTCCGGCGCGAGGCAGCAGGAAATTCCAGGTGTGGGCGTCACCATGGGCGATGCTGACATGACGGCGCGAATGATAGCGCTGCGACAGCCGGGCCGACTGCTCGATGAGGCGGCGATACAGGATGCGCCGCTCCTCACTGAGGCGATCGCCGAGCTGATCGGCGAAGCGGTCGTAATGACCGGCGAAAGTCTCCATGCGCGCCGCGCTATCCTCAGGACTCGCCCAGGTGCCGAAGGTCTGGCCGAGGTTGGGATGATCCCACCACACTGCATGCATGCGCGCCAGTGCCGTGACGGTAGCCATTGCCTGATCGCGCGACGGCGGCAGCGTCGGCACAGTCGCGAGCTCATGGCTGTCGGTGAGATCTTCGAGCAGGAGATGCCAGGCCCCGCTCGCCTCGTCGAAATGCCCGTCGAAGCAGCGCGGCACGAGCCCAGGCGGCATATGCGGCGCGAGCTGCGTGTAAAAGGCCACCTCGTGCTCGCCGCGATCTGCAGGTGTCCCGAAGAAGGCCGCTTTTGCTGTCTTCAGGATCAGCGATTGCGGCGCCCCGGCAGACTCACCGACGTAGCGCAGGCCGAGACGGACAATGTGTGACACCACCGTGTCGCGCCGATGCAGCACCTTCACTTCGCGGACGGCACCGGCATCCAGTACGCCGCCCCTGCGCAGCGCCGCCGTCAATCGGGCGGGCTCGACGACTTCAGGCAGTTGTGGAGGTGTCATGAAAGTCACGATGCCCCTGTCCCGCGCCATACTGCACGATCACACCCCCGGGCACCAGCCGCCGGCCTGATGCCCGGCGTCAAGCCGCGGCGGTCGAATCCCGCACGGTCCGGACCACGACCGACCGCAGCGATTCCAGATTGGCCGCCATGCCCGCAATCGCCTGCCTCACCTCGGCGGCGCGCTCGTTCACCGAGGCCGCGTCGCGGCTGACATTGCCGATCTTGGCCGAGACCTCCCTCGCGGAGGAGGCCGATTCTGAAATCGACCGCGCGATCTCGCGCGTCGCCGCGTCCTGCTGTTCCATCGCGGCCGCAACCGACGTCGCCACGCCGTCGATCTCGACGATGTGACCTCCCATGGTCTCGACGGCATCGACCGCGGCCTGCGTCGAGGCCTGGATTTCCGCAATCAGGCGACCGATCTCCTCGGTGGATTTGGCGGTCTGATCGGACAGTGATTTCACCTCGGCAGCGACCACCGCAAAGCCGCGCCCGGCCTCGCCGGCACGCGCCGCCTCGATCGTGGCGTTGAGCGCCAGTAGATTGGTCTGGCCGGCGATGCCGCCGATGAGATCGGAAACTTCCGCGATCTTCTTGACCGATCCGGCCAGCGCCTGGATGGTCGAACGTGCCTGTTCGCGGCCTGCGACCGCTGATTTGGTGACCGTGCTGGTCCGCGCGACCTGCCCGGCGATCTCGCGGATCGAGGCGCTCAGCTCTTCGGCGGCGGCCGAGACGGTCTGCGAACTGCCGAGCGCCTGGGTGGAAGCCGCGGCAACCGCCTGGGACTCCGAGGACAGCGACCGGGCGATCTCGGACAGGCTGGAGGCGGCGCGTTCCACCCCTTGCGTTGCTGCGCTCGCGGTGTCGACGGAGCGGCCGGTCTCGCGCTCGACGGTCTCGGCCATCTGGTGCAGGGCGCCGCGCTTGGCCGTTGCGGCCTCCTGGTCCTTCCGCAATTGCTCCTCGCGCAGGCGGGAATTCTCGACCGCGGCTTCCTTGAATACTAGCAGCGCACCGGCCATCGAGCCGACCTCGTCCCGGCGGTACGCAAAGGGAATGTCGGCGGAGAGGTCACCGGTCGCAAGCTTCTGCATGGCGCTGGTCATGCGCACGATCGGGCGCACCACGCCAAGCGCGACGCCGAGCAGACCGGCGGCGATGAAGGCCAGGACGGCCGCGGAAACACCGAGGAGGATGTAGAGGATGGAGGTGTCGCGTTCCGCGGCCAGCTTCTCCATGTCGGCATTCTGCTTGTTGGCGCTCTCGACGATGCTGTCGATGACGGCGCGATGTGCGGTGTAGGCATCCTTGACCTGCGCATAGGCGCGTTCGGCCGCGGCCATGTCCTTGCCCTTCAGGGCCGGAAGGAGCTGGTCGGAGAGAAGCTTCCAGAACTTCTGCACTTCGGCATCCGATTTCGACACCAGCGCGGTCTTCAGGTCGGCGGCCAGGCTTGACCCGACCCAGAATGCCTTGCGCTCGTCGTAATCCTTGCGGAGCTGGACCAAGCGCTCGCCATGGGCCGCCAGCTGGTCCGGCTCGCGCATGGCGAGGGTCGCTTCGAGATAGGCCTCGATGACATATTCGGGCGGCGGCAGAATGTCCGCGATGAGGTCGTTGCCGAGCTTGATGTCGGTATAGAGCGGCCCGCCGACCTTGAGCTCATGCACCGCGTACAGGCTGGTCAAGACCACAGCCGTAAAGCCGATGGCGAGAGCGACGCCGAACGCGATGATCGCGGAGGACAGCGAAAGGCGAATTTTCATGAAACGATCCAGGTCGCGCACCGAAGCCGGGGTGAGTCTAGATCAATGTGGTAAATGCGGAATTGCGCGAGCCAACCGTCGCCGCCCGCCGAACTCCGCAAAACTACGGCAATTGCCGTCGATCTGCCCGTTTTTGAGTCAGTGAAGCTGACACATGGAAGCGAAATCCATCGTGTCAGGCGCGAATACGACCCGGGTCGATCGCCCATGCGCGCGGTGAGAAGCGTATGCCGGCGACTTGACGTCGCCGACATGTCGTTGCCTCAGACGTCGAAGAACACCGTCTCGTCGCCGCCCTGCAAGCGCAGGTCGAGGCGGTAGGTCGGCTTGCCGGCTTCACGCGTCGCGATCAGCGTGGCGCGGCGATCGGCTGGCACCACCGCCAACACGGGATCGGCGGCGTTGCCGGCTTCGTCGCTGAAATAGATGCGGGTGTAGAGATGCCGCAGCATGCCGCGGCCGAACACGGCGAGAACGATGTGCGGCGCCTGCGGCTTGCCATCGGGATCGGGCACCACGCCCGGCTTGATGGTGTCGAAGGCATAGTTGCCGTCCTTGTCGGTGCCGCAACGGGCAAAGCCGCGGAAGCTGGCATTCGGCAGCGCCCGCTTGTCCTGCGGGTCGGCAAAACGGCCCTGGCTGTCCGCCTGCCAGATCTCCAGCATGACGTCAGGCACGGCGACGCCGTCGCCGTCGAACACACGGCCCTCGATGCGGACCCGATCGCCCGTGACGTCAGGCGTGAGGGTCGAGTTTGTGAACGCGTCGTTCCAAGCGTACTCGCCATTCGGCGTCAGGCCGTATTTGAAGAACGGACCGACGGTCTGCGATGGGGTGATACCGTAGTGCTTCCCGTTGTCCTGCACCTTAATGGTTCTCCATGGGGGTGGCGTTCTGGCCGCGCAGCACGATGTCGAAGCGGTAGCATAGCGCCCATTCGGGCTTGGTGTTCTCCAGGTCGAACGACGAGACCATGCGCGCCCGCGCCTTTTCATCCGGCACCGAGTTGAAGATCGGATCGAACGGGAACAGCGGGTCGTTCGGGAAATACATCTGCGTCACGAGGCGCGTGACGAAGGAATAGCCGAACACCGAGAGATGGATGTGCGCGGGACGCCAGGCATTGTGATGATTGCCCCAGGGATAGGCCCCGGGCTTGATCGTCACGAAACGATAGTAGCCGGCAGCATCGCTCACGGTGCGGCCCGCGCCCGTAAAGTTCGGATCGAGCGGCGCCGGGTGCTGATCGCGGACATGGACGTAGCGGCCGCAGGAATTGGCCTGCCAGATCTCGACCAGCGAGTTCGGCACGCCGCGGCCGTCCTCGTCGCGCACATGGCCGTGGACGATGATCCGCTCGCCGATCGGCTCGCCGCTGTGCTGGGTGGTGAGATCGTTGTCGCCGTCGCGCACGGTCTCGTGGCCGTAGACCGGGCCGGTCAGCTCCGACAGCGTGTGGCGCATCGGGATCAGCGGCTTGTTCGGCGCGCGCTTGATCGAGCTCTTGTATTCGGGCGACAGCGGCAACGGATGCGCCTTGTTGCTGTCCGTGGGATAGATGAAGGTCATTGGCGGGTTCCTCCCCCGGCCATTTCGGTCCGGCCGGTCAACGCTTTCGCCAATCATTATAGAATATAACTAATTGAGGGAAGCGGGTTTCCTTCGCCTCTCCCCGCAAGCGGGGAGAGGGGGAGAAACCACGATCAATTCAGCTTCTCGATCGCAACCGCAACGCCCTGGCCGACGCCGACGCACATGGTGGCGAGCGCGAGCTTGCCGCCGCGCTTTTCCATGCCGTGCACGGCGGTGAGCGCGAGGCGGGCGCCGCTCATCCCGAGGGGATGGCCGAGCGCGATGGCGCCGCCATGCGGATTGACGAAATCGGCATCGTCGGCGACGCCGAGCTGGCGCATGCAGGCGATGCCCTGCGAGGCGAAGGCCTCGTTCAGCTCGATCAGGTCGAAATCGCTGATCTTCTTGCCGAGCCGCTCCATCAGCTTGCGGGTCGCCGGCACCGGGCCGATGCCCATGATGCGCGGCGGCACGCCGGCCGAGGCGAGCCCGAGGATTCGGGCGCGCGGCGTGAGGCCATGCTTCTTCACGGCGGCTTCCGAGGCCAGGATCATCGCGGCGGCGCCGTCATTGACGCCCGAGGCGTTGCCGGCGGTCACCGTGCCGGGATTGCGCACGATCGGCTTCAGTTTTGTGAGGGCTTCGAGCGTGGTCTCGGGGCGCGGATGCTCGTCCTTGTCGACCGTGATGGGGCCGGCCTTGCCGCCGGGAATGGTGATCGGGATGATTTCCTCGGCGAAGTATCCGGCGGCGATTGCGGCGCCTGCGCGCTGCTGCGAGCGGATGGCGAAGGCGTCCTGATCGGCGCGCGAGACCTGGAATTCCTCGGCGACGTTTTCACCGGTCTCCGGCATGGCATCGACGCCGTACTGCGCCTTCAGCAGCGGATTGATGAAGCGCCAGCCGATGGTGGTGTCGAAGATTTCGGCGGAGCGCGAAAAAGCTTCCTGCGCCTTGCCCATCACGAAGGGGGCGCGGGTCATGGATTCGACGCCGCCCGCGATCGCAAGCTCGATCTCGCCGGAACGGATGGCGCGGCCGGCCGCGCCGACCGCATCGAGGCCGGAGGCGCAGAGCCGGTTCAGGGTCTGGCCGGGAACCGAGTCGGGCAGTCCCGCCAGCAGCAGCGCCATGCGCGCGACGTTGCGGTTGTCCTCGCCGGCCTGGTTGGCGCAACCGAAGAAGACTTCGTCCACCTGCGCCCAGTCGAGATTGGGGTGTTTTGCCATCAGCGCCTTGATCGGAGCGGCGGCGAGGTCGTCGGCACGCACCTTGGCGAGCGAGCCGCCGAAGCGGCCGATCGGGGTCCGCACGGCATCGCAGATAAAGACGTCACGCATCGTTGTTCTCCCTCAATGCCGCGGTTCGGCCAGAATTCTTCAATGTCGGCGGAGTTTTAGGAGGGCGCCCGCGGCAGGTCAATTGACGGTTTCGCGCGCGATTTGCAGGGGCCGCCGTCAACCACGCATGCCGCGCTGCGGACAACGTGGAAAACCCGTCCGTCCCGGCCAAAGCGATAGGAGCAGGTGCGGAAATTTTGTAGGTTGCGCCGCCCATGACAATGCAACAGCCGATCCCTGCACCGCCCCCTGACGAAGCACCCGCGCCGCCAGCGGAAGCCGCCGCGCGCGTCACGCCGATGATGGAACAGTACCTCGAGATCAAGGCGGCGCATCCGGGCCTCTTGCTGTTCTACCGCATGGGCGATTTCTACGAGCTGTTCTTCGAGGACGCCGAGATCGCCTCGAAGACACTTGGCATCGTGCTGACCAAGCGCGGCAAGCACCAGGGCGCGGATATCCCGATGTGCGGCGTGCCGGTCGAGCGCTCCGAGGATTATCTGCATCGGCTGATCACCGCCGGCCATCGGGTCGCGGTGTGCGAGCAGACCGAGGATCCCGCCGCCGCCAAGGCGCGCGGCAACAAGAGCGTGGTGCGCCGCGGCGTGGTGCGTCTGGTCACGCCGGGCACGCTGACCGAGGACACGCTGTTAGACGCGCGCGCCAACAATTATCTGCTGGCGATCGCACGCGCCCGTTCGTCCGCCGGCGGCGACCGCTTCGGTCTTGCCTGGATCGACATCTCGACCGCCGAATTCACGGTGATGGAATGTTCGGGCGGCGAGCTCGCGGCAACGCTCGCGCGCATCAATCCGAACGAGGCGATCGTCACCGACGCGCTCTACAGCGACAATGAGCTGAGCCAGACCTTGCGCGAACTGCCGGCGGTGACGCCGCTGACCCGCGACGTCTTCGACGGCGCCACCGCCGAGAAGCGGCTATGCGATTATTTCGCGGTCGCGACGATGGACGGGCTGGCGCAGCTGACGCGATTGGAAGCGACCGCCGCGGCCGCCGCCGTCACCTATGTCGACCGCACCCAGGTCGGCAAGCATCCGCCGCTGTCGCCGCCCGCACGCGAAGCCTCCGGCGCGACCATGGCGATCGATCCGGCGACGCGCGCCAATCTCGAACTGACGCGGACGCTCGCCGGCGAACGCCGCGGCTCGCTGCTGGACGCTATCGACTGCACGGTCACCTCGGCCGGTTCGCGGCTGCTGGCCCAGCGGCTGGCGGCACCGCTAACGGACGCGTCCGCGATCGCACGGCGGCTCGATGCGGTCAGCGCCTTCGTCGCGGACTCCGCTGCGCGCGAGGACATCCGCAGCATCCTGCGCGGCGCGCCCGACATGTCGCGGGCGCTGGCCCGTCTCTCGGTCGGCCGCGGCGGCCCGCGCGACCTCGCCGGCCTGCGCGATGGCATCATCGCCGCCGACCAGGTGCTGGCGCGGCTCGGCGAGCTCGACCGTCCACCGCAGGAGATCGGGACGGTGATGGCCGCGCTGCAAAGGCCGTCGCGAGAGCTTGCATCCGAGTTTGCCGGTGCGCTCGACGATCAGTTGCCGCTGATCAAGCGCGATGGCGGTTTCGTCCGTCAGGGCTACGAGCCTGCGCTCGACGAGGCCCGGAACCTGCGCGACGCTTCACGACTCGTGGTCGCCTCGATGCAGGCGCGCTACGCCGACAACACAGGCGTGAAGGGCCTGAAGATCCGGCACAACAATGTGCTCGGCTATTTCGTCGAGGTGACCGCACAGCACGGCGACAAGCTGATGTCGGCGCCGCTGAACACGACCTTCATCCATCGCCAGACGCTGGCGGGCCAGGTGCGCTTCACCACGTCCGAGCTCGGCGAGATTGAAGCCAAGATCGCCAACGCCGGCGATCGCGCGCTCGGGCTCGAACTTGAAATCTTCGAACGGCTGTCTGCCAAGGCACTGGCGATCAGCGACGATCTGCGCGCCGCCGCCCATGCCTTTGCGCTGCTCGACGTCGCGACCTCGCTGGCCAGGCTCGCGGTCGACGACAATTACGTGCGGCCTGACGTGGATGGCTCCCTCGCCTTCGCCATCGAGGCCGGCCGCCATCCCGTGGTGGAGCAGGCGCTGAGGCGCAATGGCGAGCCGTTCATCGCCAATGCCTGCGACCTGTCGCCCGGACCTGCGCAAAAGTCCGGCCAGCTCTGGCTGCTGACCGGTCCGAACATGGCAGGTAAATCGACGTTCCTGCGGCAGAACGCGTTGATTGCGCTTCTTGCTCAAATCGGAAGCTTCGTGCCGGCCACGCGCGCACGGATCGGCATTATCGACCGCCTGTTCTCGCGCGTCGGCGCCGCCGACGATCTCGCCCGCGGCCGCTCCACCTTCATGGTGGAGATGGTCGAGACCGCCGCGATCCTCAACCAGGCCGGCGAGCGCTCGCTCGTGATCCTCGACGAGATCGGCCGCGGCACCGCCACCTTCGACGGCCTCTCCATCGCCTGGGCCGCGATCGAGCATCTGCACGAAAACAACCGCTGCCGCACGCTCTTCGCGACGCATTATCACGAGCTGACCGCGCTCTCGGCCAAGCTGCCGCGCATGTTCAACGCGACCGTGCGCGTGAAGGAATGGCAGGGCAATGTCGTGTTCCTGCACGAGGTACTGCCGGGCTCGGCCGACCGCTCCTACGGCATCCAGGTCGCCAAGCTCGCAGGCCTGCCGCTGGCGGTGATCAATCGCGCGAAATCGGTACTGGCAAAGCTGGAGGCGCAAGACCGCGGCCAGACTGCGCGCGCGCTGGCCGACGACCTGCCGCTGTTCGCCGTGCCTTCGCGCGCCGCCGCCGAAGCAGCACCGCCGAGTGAGGCGGAACTGCTGATGGACGCGGTGAAGGCGCTGCATCCCGACGAGATGTCGCCGCGCGAGGCGCTGGATGCGTTGTATGCGTTGAAGGCCAAGCTGCCGAAACAGTGACCGCGCCGTAGGGTGCGGCAAGGCGAAGCGTGCCCACCCTGCAACGGCGAATTCGCAGCGCTTGCCTATGCCCTCGCCGCGATCGCGGCGGCTTCGCCGCGGCGCGCTGCATGCTGGTCGACATCTCGTTCGTCACCGTGCTCTGCTCCTCGACGGCGGCGGCGGTCGAGGTCACGTATTCGCTGACACTGTTGATCGCCTGCTTGATCGACCCGAGCGCGCTGACCACGTCGCCCGAGATGCCGTTGAGGCTGCCGATCTCCTGGCCGATCTTGTCGGTCGCCTGTTTGGCCTGGTTGGCGAGGCTCTTCACTTCTGAAGCGACCACGGCAAAGCCGCGACCGGCTTCGCCGGCGCGGGCGGATCTCGATGGTCGCGTTCAGCGCCAGCAGGTTGATCTGCCCGGTGATGTTGTTGATGAGCTCGACGATGCCGCTCATCGCTTGCGCGGCTTCGGTGAGACGCTGCGCCTGCGCGTCGGCGGAAGCGACCTGATCCACCGCACTCATCGCGGTCTCGCGCGATTTGGTCATCGCCTCGGATATCTCGCGCACCGAGGCATTCAGCTCCTCCGAACCAGCTGCGACCGACTCCATCATGGCGCGGACGCGCTCGTTGCCCATGCGGACCAGCACCTGCTTCGTGGTGTCGGTTGCATATTTCACGACCTTGAACGGCTTGCCGTTCATATCCATGATCGGGTTGTAGGAGGCCTGGATGTAGACCTCCTTGCCACCCTTGCCGATGCGCTTGTATTCGGCCGCCTGGTACTGGCCGCGGTTAAGCGCAGCCCAGAACTCGCGATAGGCGGCGCTGTCGCGCTCCGCCGGCTCGACGAACATGCTGTGGTGATGGCCCTTGATCTCGGCCAGCGAATAGCCGAGCGCGTCGAGGAAATTCGCGTTGGCCGCGATGATGGTGCCGTCCATGTTGAACTCGATCACGGCTTGCGCCTTGCCGATCGCTTCAATCTGGCCCGCAAGGTCGGCATTCCTGAGCTTCTGTTCGCTGACGTCGGTCGCGAACTTCACCACCTTGAAAGGCTTGCCGTTCTCATCGAAAACAGGGTTGTAGGAGGCTTGGATCCAGACTTCCTTGCCGCCCTTGCCGATCCGCTTGTATTCGGCGGCCTGGTATTCGCCGCGGTTGAGCGCGGCCCAGAACTCGCGATAGCCAGGGCTGTCGCGTTCGACAGGCGGAACGAACATGCTGTGATGTTTGCCCTGGATCTCGTTCAACGTGTAGCCGAGCGTATGCAGGAAATTCTCGTTGGCGGAGAGGACCGTGCCATCCATCGCGAACTCGATGACCGCCTGTGAGCGGTTCGCGGCCGTAACCTGCGCCCCGAAGTCGAGGTTCTGAAGACGGATCGAGGCATCGGACCATTCCACAACGACTCCCGCCCGGCTGCCGTCTTCGTTCTTCAGGGGTGTCGCGACGAGGTCGAATTTGTGGCCACCGACCTGGATCATCGCGCGATGCAGCGCGCTGAGGCTCGCCAGCATCTGGCGCTGATGCTGGGGATTCTTGTGAAACACATCGATGTTCGTTCCGACGAGCGTAGCCACGTTGAAGTGGGGCAATTCCTTCTTGAGGTCGGGCTCAGCCGCGCGCAGCAGGTCGGTCACCGCGTCATTCATGTAGACGATGTTCAGGTCGTTGTCGGCCACCATCAGGTTGGCGCTTACAGCCTTGGCGGCCATCGCAACCAATGCACCCGCATTCGACTTGCGCTTGAACATGATTCCTCCGTATCAATCTGGTTGTGCTCGCGCAGCATGGATTGATGGGCGCGATGAAATGGCCTTGAACGCTAAACTGGAAGCCAGCGGGTCCACGTATACGGATCAAGCAGAAATAAATCGCTAACTTACCTATCGAAAAACGCAGGCGCCTATCGCTGCCGCGCTCTCGCTCCGCTCAAAACACCGGAGTTTTGCGGAGATGTTCCAGGCAACACAGGTGCCAAGCGCAAGACAGATTTCGAACGCCGCGCTGAACTGCGCCACTGCAACGTGCAGAACGGCGATGACCGCACGCTATGCTTTCAAGCGTGTTGCTACGCACTCGCGGCCATGGCGGCGGCTTCCGCGGCCGCGCGCTGCATGCTGGTCGACATCTCGTTCGTCACCGTGCTCTGCTCCTCGATCGCGGCAGCCGTCGACGTCACATATTCGCTGACGTTGTTGATGGCCGTCTTGATCGAGGCCAGAGCTGTGACGACCTCGCTGGAGATGCCGTTGAGGCTGCCGATCTCCGCGCCGATCTTGTCGGTGGCCTGCTTGGCCTGGTTGGCGAGACTCTTGACCTCCGAGGCGACCACGGCGAAGCCGCGGCCGGCTTCGCCGGCGCGAGCGGATTCGATCGTCGCGTTGAGCGCCAGCAGGTTGATCTGCCCGGTGATGTTGTTGATGAGCTCGACGATGCCGCTCATCGCCTGCGCGGCTTCGGTGAGACGCTGGGCCTGCGCGTCGGCGGCGGCGACCTGATCGACGGCGCTGCCCGCGGTCTGGCGCGACTTGGTCATGGCTTCGGAGATTTCCCGCACCGAGGCGTTGAGCTCCTCCGATCCGGCAGCGACCGATTCCATCATAGCGCGGACGCGCTCGTTGCCCGTGCGGACCAGCACCTGCCTCGTGACATCAGTGGCATACTTCACGACCTTGTATGGCTTGCCGTTGAGATCCACGATCGGGTTGTAGGAGGCCTGGATATAGACCTCCTTGCCACCCTTGCCGATGCGCTTGTATTCGGCCGCCTGGTACTGGCCGCGGTTGAGCGCGGTCCAGAACTCGCGATAGGCGGTGCCGTCGCGCTCCGCCGGCTCGACGAACATGCTATGATGCTGGCCCTTGACCTCGGCCAGCGAATAGCCGAGCGCGCCGAGGAAGTTGGCGTTGGCGGTGATGATCGTGCCGTCCATGTTGAACTCGATGACCGCCTGCGCCTTGTCGATCGCCGCAAGCTGGCCATCGGAATCCGCGTTCTTCAGCTTCTCGGCGGTGACGTCGGTCGCGAACTTGACGACGCCGAACGGCTTGCCGCTCTCGTCGAGCAGCGGATTATAGCTGGCGAGGATCCAGACCTCGCAGCCGCCTTTGCCGATCCGCTTGAACTCGCCGGTCTGGCATTCGCCGCGGTTGAGCGCTGCCCAGAACTCGCGATAGGCTGCACTATCGCGCTCTTCCGCCGGCATGAAAATGCTGTGGTGCCTGCCCTGGATTTCGCCAAGCGAATAGCCGAGCGCGTTGCAGAAATTCTCGTTTGCGGTAACGACCGTGCCATCGAGGTGGAATTCAATCACCGCCTGCGCCCGGCCGATCGCGGCAATCTTCGAGGCGTCGGCGAGGCCGCGGATCTTCTTCTCGGTGATGTCGGTTGCCATCTTGACGACCTTGACCGGCTTGCCGTCACTGCCAGCCACCGCGTTGTAGGACGCTTCGATCCAGACCTCGCCGCCGCCCTTTGCGATCCGCTTGAATTCGCCCGACTGGAACTCGCCGCGATTGAGCGCCGCCCAGAACGCCTGATAGTCGGCGCTGTCGCGCTCGTCGGCCGGGACGAAGATCGAGTGATGCTTGCCCCTGATCTCGTCGAGCGAGTAGCCGAGCGCCTTGAGGAAATTCTCGTTGGCGGTGACGATCGTTCCGTCCATGTCGAATTCGATCATGGCTTGCGACCGCCCGAAGGCCTCGATCCGGGCCTGTGCATCACTGTAAGACTTGCGACCAAACATTCTCTGCTCTCCAGAATGAAATGCTCGCGGCGGAGCATTTGCGGCAGTGCCGACCTGCAATTTTCAATGAGGGGTTCCAACTGGTCTCGGCCAGATCGCGGCACGTCTGTGCCACCCCGGCAGACCACTGCTGCCCGACCTGTCGAACTGAACGGTCGAGGGCGAGAAACCCTCTAAATCAAACTCTCAAATCGATTGATAATGAAGATGCCGATTATCCGCAGGCAGCATTAATCTGAAAGTCATGTGCCGATCGAGAATTCAACGGCTTACGGGAATCACTGCGCCACGGCGATCCAGGGCCGACCACCGGGTGACTACGGAGACGCCCTGTCGCAGCCGCTCAGACGCAAAGGGACGCGGGCCGAAATCCGTTCTGCATTGGGCCGGATGCGATAACTGATTCACGCGCCCCTTCGCTTTCGTCGCCCGTTCCACCACAACGTCAGGTTCCACCCAATGCAGGTCGCTAGCGCGAGGCTCAGTCCGACCGCGGAACCGAAATTGGTGGCGCCGACGTGAACCACGGCAATCGCCATCCCGAATCCCAGCAGACCCCAGGCGGAGTTGGCGAGCACAGCGGCCGTCGGCGGTCCGCCGATGCGGGGATGCAGGATCACCATCATGCTGGAGAACACGACGGGATAGAGCGCAATGATGCCGCTGATGCGAGGACCAACCCAGCTCGACGTCGAGACGACGATGGCGACGAGGGTCGCGACCAGCGCGGCGCGCATCGGAATGTCGTACCAGCGGCGCGTCACGAGCGGCATCTTCACGTGGCGATAGCCCGCGAGCAGCGGAATGCAGATGCCGAATGCGATCAGGTTGACGGCGAGCCCAGCCGCCAGGCTCCAGTCGAACATGCGGATGACCGAAGCAATGGCGATCCAGACCGCGAAAGCGCTCCCGCAGCTCACCAGAAGACTGTGCCGCTGCGCCAGCACGACATAGGTGAGAGCCATGAAGATCGTCGCCGCGTTGACCGGAAGGCTCGACAGCGCGCCCTGTGCGATGAAGGCGGCGTCATGATCGATCGCGAGGAAGACGTAGGACGGACCTGCCGAGACCGGCAAGGTTGCGACCAACGCGCCGATCACCGGCCCCGAACGCTCGGTAATGACAGACGCCGACACGACGAACGCCGCCGCGATCGCCATGCGCAGAAAAAGGAAGAGAATGAAGTGGAGGTCGAGGGACATCTTTTCTTCTTACCCTCCCCAAGAACGGGAAGAGGCGGCTCATATGGAGCGTAGCGAAATATGAGACGGGGTCGGGTGACAGTCTCTCGACGGATGCGGTGCCCGAGTGGAGAGATCACCCCACCCCGCTCGCGCTGCGCGCGATCGACCCTCTCCCTCCGGGAGAGTCAGCAAGGTCACATCCGCTGCATCGACACCGAAACCTTCGGGCCGTTCTTGATGGTCTGATAGACCACGCAATAGCGCTCGGTGAGCTTCAGCAGCAGATCGAGCTTGTCCTGCGGCGCATCGGTGTCGACCTCGAAGCGCAGGCGGATCTCGGCGAAACCGACCGGGGCCTCCTTGTCGACGCCGAGCGTGCCGCGGAAATCGAGATCCCCTTCGGCATAGATGTTGCCGGTCTTGAGCGGCACCTCGATCGCGGTCGCAACCGACTTCAGCGTGACGCCGGCGCAGGCGACCAGCGCCTCGAGGAGCATGTCGCCGGAGCAGAGCTCGAGGCCGGAGCCGCCGGTCCCGGGATGCAGGCCCGCCATCGCAATGGCGCGTCCGGTCTCGACCTTGCAGGCGATGCCTTCGCTATCCGTTGAACCCTTGGCCTTCAAGGTGATCATCGCGGTCTTGGGATCGGCCTTGTAGCGTTCCTTGATCGGGGCCTGCATCTGGCGCAGTGCGGCGGCGTCCATTGTGTTCTCTCCCGGAAAGATCGTCTCTACGAAGTACCGGCTTGAGCCGGGATTGTCGACGACGCCGAGCGACCGCGCGGCGGCCATCCCCGCGCTATCCGGTAATTTTTTATTGTTTTGCAATAAGTTATGCTTAGATGCGAGCAGCACGATTCCGATCTCTCTGGGGCTCCCGCCGGCTGCGGGTCGGCTCGGGCAAGCATCGAACGACCACTGCCCGAGAATGGCGGGTGACAGCGCCTGCCACCTCTTATATCCGGTGAGACATGGACAGCATTGCGACTGAGCAAAAGCCAGGGATTGATGATCGCTTCGACACAGCGCGGATCACCGCCGCGGTCGACGCACTTGCCGAAAAGCACCAGGGACGTGAAGACGCGTTTCGCACGGCCATGGCGCAATTGCTCAAGGCCGAGCTGATCGCGGCGCGGGACGTCGCACAGGCGATCCTGCTCAAGGACCGCCACGGAAGGCACTGTGCCGAGCGGCTGTGCCACGTGCAGGACGAGATCATCCGCATCCTCTATTCGGCGGCGACGCGTCATCTCTATCGCTCGCCGATCCCGAGCGGGGCCGAGCGCATGGCGGTGGTCGCGACCGGCGGCTATGGCCGCGGCCTGATGGCTCCCGAGTCCGACATCGACCTGCTGTTCATCCTGCCCTACAAGCAGACCGCCTGGGGAGAGCAGGTCGCCGAAGCCATCCTGTATTGCCTCTGGGACATGGGGCTGAAGGTCGGCCATGCCACGCGCTCGGTCGACGAGTCGATCCGCCAGGCACGCGGCGACATGACCATCCGCACCGCGATCCTGGAGACACGTTTCCTCACCGGCGACCAGCCGCTCTATGACGAGCTGGTCGAACGCTTCGACAAGGAAGTGGTGCAGGGCACGGCGTCCGAATTCGTCACCGCAAAGCTCGCCGAACGCGAGGAGCGGCACCGGCGCGGCGGCCAGTCGCGTTATCTGGTGGAGCCCAACGTCAAGGACGGCAAGGGGGCGCTCCGCGACCTGCACACGCTGTTCTGGATCGCGAAGTACGTCTATCGCGTGCGCGACACCAACGAGCTGGTCGAACGCGGCGTCTTCGACGCGCAGGAATATCGCACCTTCCGCCGCTGCGCCGATTTCCTCTGGTCGGTGCGCTGCAATCTGCATTTCTACTCCGGACGGCCTGAGGAGCGCCTCTCCTTCGACCTCCAGCGCGAAATCGCGATCCGGCTCGGCTACACCTCGCATCCCGGCATGCAGGACGTCGAGCGCTTCATGAAGCACTACTTCCTGGTCGCCAAGGAAGTCGGCAACCTCACCGCCATTCTCTGCGCCAAGCTCGAGGACCAGCAGGCCAAGCCCGCGCCGGTTCTGAGCCGGATGATGGCGCGGCTGCGCCCGACCCCGGTGAAGCGGCGCGTGCCCGACAGCGACGACTTCATCGTCGACAACAACCGCATCAACGTCGCCGCCCCCGACATCTTCAAGCACGATCCGGTCAATCTGATCCGCATCTTCCGCCTGGCGCAGAAGAACAACCTCGCCTTCCATCCGGACGCGATGCGCGACGTGACGCGCTCGCTGGGCCTGATCAACGCGCAGATGCGCGAAAATCCCGAGGCCAACCGGCTGTTCATGGAGATCCTGACCTCCGACAACGCCGAGATCGTACTGCGGCGGATGAATGAGACCGGCGTGCTGGGTCACTTCATTCGCGCCTTCGGCAAGATCGTCTCGATGATGCAGTTCAACATGTATCATCACTACACGGTCGACGAGCACCTCATCCGCTGCGTCGGGTTCCTGCAGGACATCGAGCGCGGCGGCCACGACGAATTCGCGCTCGCCAGCGACCTGATGCGCAAGATCCGGCCCGAGCACCGTTCGGTGATCTACATCGTGACGCTGCTGCACGACATCGCCAAGGGCCGGCCCGAGGATCACTCGGTCGCTGGGGCCAAGGTCGCACGACGGCTCTGTCCGCGGCTCGGTTTCAGCGCCGCCGACACCGAACTCGTGGCCTGGCTGATCGAGGAACATCTGACGATGTCCACGGTCGCGCAGTCGCGCGACCTCTCCGACCGCAAGACCATCGAGAATTTCGCCGCCGTGGTTCAGTCGGTCGAGCAGATGAAGCTGCTCACGATCCTCACCACCGCCGACATCCGCGGCGTGGGCCCGGGCGTGTGGAACGGCTGGAAGGCGCAGCTTTTACGCTCGCTCTATTACGAGACCGAGCCGGTGCTGACGGGCGGCTTCTCGGAAGTCGATCGCGGCAAGCGGCTCACGGCCGCCCATGCCGAATTCCGCATGGCATTCGCCGAATGGCCGGCGGACGAGCTCGATGCCTATATTGGCCGGCACTATCCGGCCTACTGGCTCAAGGTCGAGCTCCCGCGCAAGATTCGTCACGCCCGCTTCGTCCGCTCCAGCGAGCAGGCCGGCCACAAGCTCGCGATCAATGTCGGCTTCGACGAGGTGCGCGGCGTTACCGAGCTGACGATCTTCGCCGCCGATCATCCCTGGCTGCTGTCGATCATCGCCGGCGCCTGCGCGTCGGCCGGCGCCAACATCGTCGATGCCCAGATCTACACGACGACCGACGGCCGCGCGCTCGACACGATCTCGATCTCGCGGGAATACGACCGCGACGAAGACGAGGGCCGGCGCGCCACCCGCATCGGCGAGATGATCGAGGACGTGCTGGAAGGCAAGTTGCGTCTGCCGGAGGTGGTCGCGCGGCGCACGGTGCGCAGCAAGGCGCGGCCGTTCACGATCGAGCCTGAGGTGACCATCAACAACCAGTGGTCCGACCGCTACACCGTGATCGAGATGTCCGGCCTCGACCGCCCCGGTCTGCTCTACGAGCTGACCACCGCGATCTCGAAGCTCAACCTCAACATCGCCTCGGCCCACGTCGCGACCTTCGGCGAGCGCGCCCGCGACGTGTTCTACGTCACCGACCTCTTGGGCGCACAGATCAACGCGCCGACGCGGCAGTCCGCGATCAAGAGCGCGTTGACCCATGTCATGGCCGGCGACAAGGCGGTTGCTGCACCGGCGGCGTGAGGAGCGACGCGTTGCGTCGCTAAATCTCTACGCCTTCATGCCGCAGCAGCCAGCGCTTGCGGTCCAGCCCGCCGCCGTACTTCACCAGCGAACCATCCGCGCCGATCAGGCGATGACACGGCAGGACCACGCTGATCGGGTTGGAGCCGTTGGCATGGCCGACGGCGCGAATGGCCCTGGGCGTCTCGATCCTCGCAGCGAGCGCACCGTAGCTCATCGTGGTTCCGGCAGGGATTTCGGCCAGAGCGGTCCAGACTTTCTGCTGAAACGGCGTGCCGGCGATGCGCCAGGCAATGCCTGAGAGCTGACCGAGGTCACCTTCGAAATACCTCGACAGCCCGGTCCGCAGCTCCGCCGGCGCAGGCTGATCACTCAGGTCCACCGCACCATAATGCAGGCGTAACAGCTCGCGCATGCGGTGCTCGTAATCCGCCCAATCGAGCGCACGCAGCGCCCCCTCGGCATCGGTGACGAGCAGCGCGATCCCGATCGGCGTCGCCAGGCGATCGAGGCCGAAGCTTACAGGCGGATTGGTTGATCGAGCGGCCATTGCGACACCATTGCATCGAAGCACGGCATCGCACTTGCCATGCCGGCCGTGCTAACGTCCACCCGAAAGCTGACGCTTTGGGGGAGCTCTACTTGAACTTGATCGCCAATATCCTGGTGGCGTTGGTCGCCGCACTGCACGCCTATTTCCTGATCCTGGAGATGTTTCTCTGGGACAAGGCGCTGGGGCTGAAGACCTTCCGCAATACGCCTGACAAAGCCGAGATCACGAAGGTGCTGGCGGGCAATCAGGGCCTCTACAACGGCTTCCTTGCCGCCGGCCTGATCTGGGGTCTGGTGCATGGCAACCCGGCCTTTGCGTTCCAGATCAAGGCGTTCTTCCTGCTCTGCGCGATCGTGGCCGGCGCCTATGGCGCGGCGACTGTCAGCGCGCGCATCCTGATCGTGCAGGCCCTGCCGGCGGCAATCGCGCTGGTTGCATTGTTGTTCGCCTGAGGCACGACAGCGCCGCGATCCTTGCGCGGGGCCTGCCGTTCCTTCACAATCTTCGGCAGCGATGGCGACCGTTGGCAATCAACGGGAAAAGACCGTCGACCGGAAAATTCCGTCAGGAGGAACAACCCAACATGAGCAATCGCAGAGCTTTCGTAGCTGCCACGGCGGCGCTCGCCTTCGTGTTCTCCGCCAGCCAAGCCTTCATAAGTCCAGCCTTCGCCCAGAAGAAATACGACACCGGAGCCAGCGACACCGAGATCAAGATCGGCCAGACCGTGCCGTTCTCCGGGGCCTATTCGGTCTATGCCAATATCGGCAAGACTCAAGCGGCCTACTTCAAGATGATCAACGATCAGGGCGGCATCAACGGCCGCAAGATCAATCTGATCCAGTATGACGACGCCTATTCGCCGCCGAAGACCGTCGAGCAGGTGCGCAAGCTCGTCGAAGGCGACGAAGTGCTGTTCACCTTCCAGATCATCGGCACCGCCGCGAACGCCGCCGTGCAGAAATATCTCAACGGCAAGAAGATCCCGCAGCTGCTGGCCTCGACCGGCGCCGCGCGATTCAACGATCCGCAGAACTATCCCTGGACCATCGCCTACAATCCCAACTACGTGTCCGAGGGACGCATTTATGCGAAGTACATTCTCAAGGAGCATCCGAACGCCAAGATCGGCGTGCTCTACCAGAACGACGACATGGGCCGGGACTATCTCGCGGGCCTGAAAAGCGGCCTCGGCGACAAGGCCGCCAGCATGATCGTCGGCGAGGTCTCCTACGAAGTCACCGACCCCACGGTGGACTCGCAGGTGGTCAAGCTGAAGTCACTGGGGGCCGATCTCTTCTACGATGCCTCGACGCCGAAATTCGCGGCGCAGGCCATCAAGAAGGTCGCCGAACTCGGCTGGAACCCGGTGCACATCCTCGACATCAATGCGAGCCCGATCTCGGCGACGCTGAAGCCGGCCGGCCTCGACATCTCCAAGGGCATCATCTCGACCCAATACGGCAAGGAGCCGAGCGATCCGCAATGGAAGGACGATCCGGGCGTGAAAGCGTTCTTCGCCTTCATGGACAAGTATTTCCCCGAAGGCGACAAGCTCAACACGGTCAACACCTACGCCTATTCGGTCGCCGAGTTGCTGACGCAGGTTCTGAAACAGTGCGGCGACGACCTGTCGCGTGAAAACGTGATGAAGCAGGTCGCCAACATCAAGAACTTCACCCCGAGCTTCGCGCTGCCCGGCATCAAGATCAACACCGGGCCGAACGACTACCGCGTCAACAAGCAGATGCAGATGATGAAGTTCAACGGCGAACGCTGGGAGCTGTTCGGACCGATCATCGAGGACAATGGCCCGGCGGGTTAGCAATCTCGTAGGGTGGGTTATTGTAACCCACCCTACGAACGGCCAGCACCTTCCCACCTTGCGTTGCAGCAACGCCTCATCCACAATCGCCCTCAGCGATGGCATCGGACGCACCGTGCGCCCGGCAGACCATCGGCGATAACAAACTGAGGAAACTGCGAATGAGGAACGGAATTCTGCATGCGGCCACGGCAGCGGCGCTGACCCTGGCGCTGTCGGCCTCTGCGGCCAATGCCCAGAAAAAATACGATCCGGGTGCCAGCGACACGGAGATCAAGGTCGGACAGACCATGCCGTTCTCCGGACCGGCGTCGGCCTATTCGTCGATCGGCAAGACCCAGGCCGCCTATTTCAAGATGATCAACGACCAGGGCGGCATCAACGGCCGCAAGATCAATCTGATCCAGTATGACGACGCCTATTCGCCGCCGAAGGCCGTCGAGCAGATCCGCAAGCTCGTCGAGAGCGACGAGGTTCTGCTGACCTTCCAGATCATCGGCACGCCCGTGAACGCGGCCGTCCAGAAATATCTCAATTCCAAGAAGGTGCCGCAGCTGTTCGCGGCCACCGGCGCATCGAGGTTCACCGATCCGAAGAACTTTCCGTGGACGATGGGCTTCAATCCGAACTACTTCGTCGAAGGCCGCATCTACGGCCAGTACATTCTGAAGGAGCACCCGAACGCGAAGATCGGCGTGCTCTATCAGAACGACGACCTAGGCAAGGATTATCTGAACGGCATCAAGGCCGGCCTCGGCGACAAGGCCGCCAAGATGATCGTAACCGAAGCATCCTACGAAGTTTCCGATCCGACCGTCGACTCGCAGGTCCTCAAGATCAAGGACGCCGGCGCCGATCTGTTCTTCAGCGCGACGACACCGAAACAGGCCGCGCAGGCGATCAAGAAGATCGCCGAGATGGGCTGGCATCCGGTGCAGATCGTCGACATCAACGCCACCTCGGTCGGCGCCGTGCTGAAGCCCGCCGGCCTCGATGCCGCCAAGGGCCTGATCAGCGTCAACTATGGCAAGGAGCCGCTGGATCCGAAGTGGAAGGACGATGCCGGCATGAAGCGCTATTTCGACTTCATGGCGAAGTACTATCCTGATGGCGACAAGGACTCGAACTTCAACACTTACGGCTACAGCACGGCGCAGCTGCTGGCCCATGTGCTGAAGCAGTGCGGTGACGATTTGACGCGCGAGAACGTCATGAAGCAGGCGACCTCGCTGAAGGACGTCGTCAGCGATACCGCCCTGCCCGGCATCAAGGCCAACACCTCGCCGACCGACTACCGCGTCAACAAGCAGCTTCAGATGATGAAGTTCAACGGCGAGCGCTGGGAGCTGTTCGGCCCGATCCTGGAGGATGCCGGCCCGGCGGGTTAATTCTTGAAAACAACGGCCTCAACGACGTCATGCCCGGGCTTGTCCCGGGCATCCACGTTCTTGGGGCGATAAAGGAAGTCGTGGATGGCCGGGTCAAGCCCGGCCATGACGGCTGAGAGAGATTCGTCCGACAGCATTCAAGTCGGCACCTCCCCAAAATTCTTCCCCACCGGCAGCACCGCATGCCGGATCAGGCGCGAATCCTCCACGGCAGCTTGCCGATGCTTCACCGCTTCGCGGTAGGCGGGATCGCGGATCATCTCGACGAAAGCGCCGACGCTCGGATACTCCGCGATGAAGCAATGGTCCCAACGCTCGTCCTGCGGTCCGATCAGCATCAGTTCGAACCTGCCCTGCCAGACGATGCGGCCGCCGAGGCGTTCGAACACCGGGCCGCTGTCGCGGCCATAGGCGGCATAGGCTTCCGCGCCGCTGGCCTTGCGCCCATCAGGGTAAGCCGCCTCCTTGCGCAAGCGGACCAGGTTGAGCATGTGGATCGGGCCGGGACGGTTGTTGTCCCGGAATTGCGCGAAGACGTCCTTGGTCGGATCGATATGGCCCATGCGGTTCCCTCTTGGTTTATATCCACGATCCTAGTCCTGCGGCCCAGGAAGCGGAACTGCGGCGGGCGAATGCCGCACCTCCTAATCGCGCGTTAACGCCGGGGTAACCGGGCCTTAAACCCCGGCCGCTAGCGTGCGGCGGGGCGGGCTGACCGGGCGTTTGCGTATGGGGTTGGGAAAGAAAAAGGGTGGGCGGAAGGAGCCGTTGTTCGGCTTGCCTGCTGCGCTCGCCGATCTGCGCCTGACCGCGGCGGACCGCATCCCCAACGCCGAGGACAAGCCGAAGAAGCCAGCGAAATCATCTCCCAAACGCAAGAGCGAGGATCCCGGCGACGAGCCGCCGCGCGAGCGCAAGGCGCCGGCCGGCCGCGGCGGCGCCAAGCGCCGCTCGAAATCGCGCTTCGGCGCAAGCCTCGGCCGCCTGGTCTATTGGGGCGCGGTGCTGAGCCTGTGGGCCGGGATCGCCGTCGTCGGCGTCGTGGTTTATGTCGGCGCTCATCTGCCGCCGATCGACTCGCTGGAAATTCCCAAGCGCCCGCCAACGATCCAGATCGTCGGCATCGACGGCAGCCTGCTCGCGCAGCGCGGTGAGATGGCCGGCGCCAACGTCTCGCTGAAGGATCTGCCGCCATATTTGCCGAAGGCGTTCATCGCCATCGAAGACCGCCGCTTCTATTCGCATTTCGGCATCGACCCGGTCGGCATTTTGCGCGCTCTGGTCACCAACGTGCTCCATCGCGGCGTATCGCAGGGCGGCTCGACCTTGACACAGCAGCTCGCGAAAAACCTGTTCCTGACCCAGGAGCGCACCATGCAGCGCAAGCTGCAGGAAGCCGAGCTCGCGATCTGGCTGGAGCGCAAACACTCCAAGAACGAGATTCTGGAGCTCTATCTCAACCGCGTCTATTTCGGCTCGGGCGCCTACGGCGTCGAGGCCGCGGCGCAGAAATATTTCGGCAAGCCGGCGAAGAACGTCACCGTCGCCGAGGCCGCGATGCTGGCCGGCCTCGTCAAATCGCCCTCGCGCCTTGCGCCGAACCGCAACCCCGAAGGCGCGGAAGCGCGCGCGAAGATCGTGCTCGCGGCGATGGCGGATGCGAAGTTCATCACCGACGCGCAGGCGCAGGCCTCGATCGGCCAACCCTCCTACAATGTGAAGCCTGCCGGTGCCGGCACGATCAATTATGTCGCCGACTGGATCGGCGAAGTGCTGGACGATCTCGTCGGCCAGATCGACGAGAGCATCAAGGTCGAGACCACGATCGATCCGAAGCTGCAGGGCGTGGCGGAAGCCGCCATCATCGACGAGCTCGCAGCCAAAAGCGTGAAGTTCAACGTCAGCCAGGGCGCGCTGGTGGCGATGACGCCCGACGGCGCGGTCCGCGCCATGGTGGGCGGGCGGAACTATTCCGACAGCCAGTACAACCGTGCGGTGACCGCCAAGCGCCAGCCGGGCTCCTCGTTCAAGCCGTTCGTGTACCTGACCGCGCTCGAGCAGGGGCTGACGCCTGATACCATGCGCCAGGACGCGCCGATCGAGGTCAAGGGTTGGAAGCCTGAGAACTACACCCACGAATATTTCGGCGCGGTGACGCTGACGCAGGCGCTGGCGATGTCGCTCAACACGGTCGCGATCCGCCTTGGCCTCGAGGTCGGGCCGAAGAACGTGGTGCGCACCGCCCACCGGCTCGGCATCTCCTCGAAGCTCGAGCCCAACGCCTCGATCGCGCTCGGCACCTCGGAAGTCTCCGTGGTCGAGCTGGTCGGGGCCTATGCCCCGTTCGCCAATGGCGGTTTCGCCGTCGCGCCGCATGTCGTCACGCGGATCAGGACGCTCAGCGGCAAGCTGCTCTACATGCGCCAGCCCGAGGAGCATAACCCGGTGGTCGAACCGCGCTATGTCGGCATGATGAACGCGATGATGCGGGAGACCTTGATCAGCGGCACCGCCAAGAAGGCGGAGATCCCCGGCTGGCCGGCCGCCGGCAAGACCGGCACCAGCCAGGATTACCGCGATGCCTGGTTCATCGGCTACACCGCCAACCTCGTCACCGGCGTCTGGCTCGGCAATGACGACAACTCGCCGACCAAAAAGGCGACCGGCGGCGGCCTGCCGGTGGAAGTCTGGACGCGCTTCATGAAGACGGCGCACGAGGGTGTGCCGGTGGCCGCCTTGCCGAGCGCGCCCGGCGGCTGGGGCCTGTCGAACCTCGCGCAGGCGGCCTCGCAGGTGTCACCGCCGACAATGGCCTCGCCGGGACCGGCGCCGGTCAGCAATAGCGGCTATCGACCACCGCCGCCCACGCGCGCCAATGCACGGCCGGAGGCGGCGGCGGGGCTCGATGGCTGGCTGATGGACCGGCTGTTCGGCGGGAATCGGTAGCGTTGCTGAGGGCCTCACAACAAAAACTGCGAAAACAACCCCATGCACAGTAGACGACAGCTGCGCCCGTGATGCTGAGTGAAGCGTGCGAACGCTTTGATGCGGCGGGGCTAATTGCTAGCAGCGCGCCCTAATCCTCGACGCCGTACCGGTGCAGATCGTTGCCGTACGTATCGAGCCACTTCTTGGCGCGCTCCATCGACGGGCACACCTTGCCGCACACGCGCCAGAACTTCGCCGAGTGATTCATCTCGACGAGATGGGCGACCTCGTGGGCGGCGAGATAGTCGAGCACGTAGGGAGGCGCGAGGATCAGGCGCCAGGAAAACGACAGCGAGCCCGCCGAGGTGCACGAGCCCCAGCGGCTGGACTGGTCGCGGATCGAGAGCCGCTTGACCTTGACGCCGAGCTCGGCGGCATGGGCTTCGGAAGAACGCTGCAGATCCTTGCGCGCCTCGCGCTTGAGGAAGTCGCTGACGCGGCGGTCGACATGCTCGAGCCCACCAGCCACGCAGAGGATTTTGTCACCGCTATCGCGGGTCTCTGTCCACACCGTGCCGCGGCTGCCGGCGCGATGAACGATGCGATGCGGCGTGCCGCGAAGCGGTATCACTGTGCCAGGCTGGAACGGCGCCGCCTTCGGCAAGCGGCCGAGACGCGCCGCGATCCACGCGCCGTGACGCTGCGCGAAGTCCTTTGCTTCGGCGAGCGTGCCCTTCGGCGGGATTGTAAGGATCGCCTCGCGATCGCTCGGATGAATTCGAAGCGTGTAACGGCGCGCGCGGCGATGCCGGCGCAGCCGAATCGCAAACATTTGCGACCCGTGGGTGATCACGAGGGCCTTCGGTTCGTGGGGCCGCCGATAAAGGAGTGCGCGTGTGGCCATGTCTGTCAGTCCGGGGAGCAGGAGTTCGCCCGGATTCTGCCATAACCGCCGCCAGGGAAAGCGCTCGGCGCAAAAACAAATCATTTGCCCAATATACAGGGGTTCTGGCGTCCGGGAGACCCTACAGACTGGGGTTGGAACCCCGATTTTTCGTCCCTGCTGGACGCATGCGGCACCCCCAAGAGGTGAGGCCGGACTCACTCCTATAAAACTACCTAAATACCTCGAATCTGGGGCGCCCCGCCGCCTGCCGGAAGCTCCGGCAGAACCCGAATTTTCGACTGGAAAGCCGAAAAACGGAGTTATTCGGCCGCGAGAGCCTGCAACGAGCTCGGATTCGCTGCGGAGACCATGAAGTCGTGAATCCTTGGCACGATTTCCGACTTGAAACGCGATCCGTTGAACACGCCGTAATGTCCGACGCCCTTCTGGACGTAATGAACGCGGCGATGATCGGGAATCGAGCTGCACAATGTGTGCGTCGCTTCGGTCTGACCGATACCGGAGATGTCGTCGTTCTCGCCTTCGACCGTCATCAACGCCACGCGCGTGACCTTGGAAGGATCGACGCGGGTTCCACGATGGGTCATCTCGCCCTTCGGCAGCGAATGCTTCACGAACACGGTGTCGACCGTCTGCAGGTAATATTCGGCGGAGAGATCCATCACCGCGAGATATTCATCGTAGAATTCACGATGCTTGTCGACGAGATCGCCGTCGCCCTTCACCAGATTGGCGAAGAGCTGCTTGTGGGCATCCATGTGGCGATCGAGATTCATGCTGATGAAGCCGTTCAGCTGCAGGAATCCCGGATAGACGTCGCGCATCATGCCCGGATGCGGGAACGGCACCTTGGTGATGACGTGGTTGCGGAACCAGTCGATGCCACGTTCCTGGGCGAGGTTGTTCACCGCGGTCGGATTGCGGCGGGTGTCGATCGGGCCGCCCATCAGCGTCATCGAGGTCGGCACGAAGGGATCACGCCGCGCTTCCATGATCGAGACGGCGGCGACGACCGGCACGGAAGGCTGGCACACCGCCAGCACATGCGTGTTGCCGCCGAGAACGTGCAGCATCTCGATGACGTAGTCGATGTAGTCGTCGAGATCGAAGCGGCCTTCGCTGAGCGGCACCATGCGGGCATCGGCCCAATCTGTAATGTAGACCTCATGCGCCGGCAGGAAGGCTTCGACCGTGCCCCGCAGCAGCGTCGCATAATGGCCGGACATCGGTGCCACGATCAGCACGCGCGGCTGCGGGCTGCGCAGCGGGCGGGTGAACTTGCGATCGAAGTAGAGCAAGCGGCAGAACGGCTTTTCCCAGACGGAGCGAACCTCGACGGGAACGCGGATGCCGTTGACCTCGGTGTCGTCGAGACCCCACTCCGGCTTGCCGTAGCGGCGCGTGGTGCGCTCGAACAATTCGCAGGCGGCGGCGACAGACTTGCCGACCTCGGTGCGCGTCCAGGGATTCAACGGATTCTGAAACAGGAGCTTGGTCGCGTCGGTGACAGCACGCGCCGGATTGAGAGAGGCGTGCGCCATCTCGTACATCCAGTACATCGGTGTCGTCAGGACCGGACTGCCTTCAGCCGCCAGGGGCGGCGCGCCGCCAAACTCACCAATAGGCATCGCTATATCCTTCTTCGCATCGCAGCATACTGCCGAATGCGTAATATTGCGTCAATGGATGCTTCCGTACATCTACGTAGCGAAGACGGTTAAACCAGCCTGAATCCACGATAAAGTGACGTTATTCGCCGCCCGACAGCAGCGATCCATTCTTCCTGGCGCTGCGCAAAAGGGCAAGGAATGCCCAAAAAGAAGCAACCAGCAGCAAGGCATTGATGGCCAACGCCTCCAGCATCAGATCGATCCGGAAGGTGTGCTCGATCAGCAACGCGCGCATTCCTTCGAACACGTAAGTCGGAGGCAGAGCCCAGGCGACATATTGCAGCCAGGCCGGCAGCACGCTCACCGGATAATAAATACAGGCGAGCGGCATGATCGCGAACATCAAGGTCCAGACGATGCTCTCGGCACCCAGGCCGTTGCGCAACACCAGACCTGACACAAAGATGCCGACCGACCAGCTCGTGAAGATCAGATTGCAGAAGAACGCGATCAGCGGCAGGCCGAGGCCGTAGACGTTGAAGTGAAACAGGACCAGCGCCAGCAGCGTCATCGGGATGACACCGATCGCGAGCCGGATCAGGCTCATCACCATGAGCGACAGCAGAAACTCGATCGGCTTGAGCGGGCTCATCATGAGGTTGCCGAGATTGCGCGCCCACATCTCTTCCAGAAACGAGATCGAGAAACCGAGTTGCCCGCGGAACAGGATGTCCCAGAGGATGACGGCACCGATCAGCGTGCCGCCGGCACGCGCGAAGAAATTGGAATTCTCGGCGATGTAATACTGGATGAAGCCCCATGTGATGACTTGCAGCGCCGGCCAGTACAGCAGCTCGAGCAGCCGCGGCCAGGACGACATCAAGAGGTACCAGTAGCGCAGGATCATCGCGCCGATGCGGTGCAGGGAGATGCCGCGGTGGAGGGAGAGGTCAGTCATGGGCGCTTCCCGGTCCACCCGCGCCGTCATTGCGAGGAGCTCGCGACAAAATTGCGGAGCAATTTTGCGCTGATGCGACGAAGCAATCCAGAATCCCTCCGCGGAGAGAATCTGGATTGCTTCGCTTCGCTCGCAATGACGAAGGAAACACCGCGAATCCTTTCATCGCACTTCCTCCTTCGCGCCGTTGCCCCGGCCGCGCGCGACGTCCAGGAACACCTCTTCCAGCGTCGTGCGGTTGTAGCGGGCCATGATGGCTTCCGGCGTGTCGTCGTCCTCGATGCGGCCGAGCTTCATGATGATGACGCGGTCGCAGAGCCGCTCGACCTCGAGCATGTTGTGCGATGCCAGGAGGATGCTGGCGTTGTTCTCCTTGCGATAGCGCTCCATATGCGCCCGCACCCAATCGGCTGTATCAGGGTCGAGCGAGGCGGTCGGCTCGTCCAGCAGCAACAGCTCCGGGTGGTTGATCAGCGCCTTCGCCAGCGCGACACGGGTCTTCTGGCCGGCGGAGAGCTTGCCGTTGGCGCGGTCGATGAAATCGGTGAGGTCGAGCTCGTCGGCGAGCTCGGCGATGCGGTCGGAAAGATTCTTCACCGCATAGAGCTTGCCGAACACGGTCAGATTCTGGCGCACCGTGAGCCGCATCGGCATGTCGACATAGGGGCTTTCGAAATTCATCCGCCCCAGCACGGACGCGCTCTCCTCGGGCATCGCTCGCCCGAGCACCCTGACGCGGCCGGAGGTCGGCAGCACCAGACCCATGATCATCGCGATGGTGGTGGTCTTGCCGGCGCCGTTGCCGCCCAGAAGTCCGGTGATGCTGCCGCGCGGGAGCGAAAACGAGATATCGTCGACGGCGCGGGTCTGCTTGTAGACCTTGACGAGGTGATCGACCTCAATTGCCGCAGGGGAGCTGCGCTCCGCGACAGTCGGCGGACTTGAAGCTTTGTCGTTCCCGGTCATGCTGGGGCGTTCTTCCGCTATTGCAGCGGAGAGCGCAAGGCTTGTAATCCGGGTGGTTCCGCGAGCCCCGCGTTTGTGACCAAGAAGGCACCGCCACATTGGCCGACATGACCGAGACTGCCGATACCGACTTCCGCCACGCACAGCGGCATATCCGCCTCGACACCATCCTGCGGCTGCGCTGGCTCGCGGTGCTCGGCCAGCTCGCCGCGATCTTCATCGTGGCGCAGGGACTGGAGTTCAACGTCGAGATCGTCCCCTGTGTCAGCATCATCGCCCTGTCGGCGGCGATCAACCTGGCACTCCAAACCGTATCCAATCCGCTGCAGCGGCTGGAGCCGATGCAGGCGGCCGGACTGCTGGCGCTGAACATCATCGAGCTGGCCGCGCTGTTGTTCTTCACCGGCGGTCTGCAGAACCCGTTCTCGTTCCTGTTCCTCGCGCCCGTGTTGATCTCGGCCACCGCGCTGCCGGCCCGCTTCACCTTCGGGCTTGGCGTGCTCGCCGTTGCCTGCGCTTCGGTACTGTTCTTCTACCATTTCCCCCTGCCCTGGGATTCCGACGATCCGCTGGTGCTGCCGCCGATCTATCTGTTCGGCGTCTGGCTCTCGATCGTGCTCGCGATCGGCGTCACCAGCCTCTACTCGTTCCAGGTCACCGAGGAGGCGCGCAAGCTCGCCGACGCGCTGGCCGCGACCGAGCTGGTGTTGACCCGCGAGCAGCATCTGACCCAGCTCGACGGCCTCGCCGCCGCCGCCGCGCACGAGCTCGGCACGCCGCTTGCGACCATCTTCCTGATCTCGCGCGAGCTCGAAAAGACCGTCAAGGATCCGAGCTTCGCCGCCGACCTGAAAACCCTGCGCGAACAGACCCAGCGCTGCCGCGAGATCCTCAGCAAGATCACCCAGCTCTCCTCCACCGGCGCGCCGTTCGACCGCATGAAGCTGTCGGAGCTGATCGAGGAGGTGGTGGCGCCGCACCGCGATTTCGGCGTCGACATCAAGGTGCGGATCGCGGTCGCCGTGGCCGCCGAGCCGGTCGGCTCGCGCAACCCGGCAATCCTGTACGGCGTCGGCAACATCGTTGAGAACGCGGTGGATTTCGCCCGCACCACCGTCGAGGTGAATGCGTGGTGGAACAAGGACAATATCGAACTCGTGATTTCCGACGATGGTCCCGGCATTCCGCCCGACATCCTGAACCGGATCGGCGAGCCCTATCTGTCGCGGCGGCGCACCCTGGATGACGGCGGCGGCGAACAGCGCGGCCTCGGCCTCGGCGTGTTCATCGCGCGGACCTTGCTGGAACGCACCGGCGCCAAGGTCTCGTTTACCAACCGGACGTTTCCGGAACACGGTGCCGTGGTCCAGATCACGTGGCCGAGAGAGCGTTTTGAGACTATCGAGACGCTCGAAGAAACAATAGGATAGACCGCGACCTTGCGTCGCACGACAGGGCCGATCGACTATTGGCGGCCTTGGCACCGTCTGATTGCGACGCCATATGTAGATGAGCAGGAGAGAGGAAAAACCTTGAACGCCATCGCCGAACTGAACGAACAGACCGACCGCTCGCTTCTCATCGTGGAGGACGACAAGCCGTTTCTGGAGCGGCTGTCGCGCGCCATGGAGACCCGTGGTTTTGCGGTGACGTCGTGCGACACGGTTTCGGATGGCCTTGCTCAAATCGGCAAGTCCGCGCCGGCATTCGCCGTGGTCGATCTTCGCCTCGGCGACGGCAACGGCCTCGACGTCGTCTCCGCGTTGAAGAAGAAGCGTCCCGAGGCCCGTGCGATCGTGCTGACCGGCTACGGCAACATCGCCACTGCCGTCACCGCGGTAAAGATGGGCGCGGTCGATTATCTCTCGAAGCCGGCGGATGCCGACGACGTCGTCGCGGCGCTGCTCTCGACCAGCGCGGAGAAATCCGAACTGCCGGCGAACCCGATGTCGGCCGATCGTGTCCGCTGGGAACACATCCAGCGCATCTACGAAATGTGCAACCGCAACGTCTCGGAGACGGCGCGCCGGCTCAACATGCACCGCCGTACATTGCAGCGCATTTTGGCCAAACGCGCGCCGCGATAACGGTCGCGTAGGGTGGGCAAAGGCGCAAAGCGCCGTGCCCACCAACACTGCTTCCTGGTTGAATTGAATGGTGGGCACGCTTCGCTTTGCCCACCCTGCGGCAGCCGTGATCGCGACGCCCTATTCCCAAAATTCCGCATGCCCTTGCGGATCGACCAGCCGGTTGATCCGCAACGCTGCCGCCATCGCGAAACGCACCGTCATCTGCTTGCGCGTGGCGGCTGCGAGCTTGTGCTCGGGTGCCTCGCACTGCATGTGCGCGCCATAGGCGTCCGCGATGATCAGGCCGGTATCCTGCGGAAAGATCTCGCACGGCAGGTCCTGCGTGAAGGCGAAGAACAGCCGGTCGCAATGGGCGCGGTATTCGTGCCATTTCTGGTCGGCGCGCAGATCCTCGACCGACGACTTGATCTCGACGATCCAGATCTCGCCGCGCTCGTTCAGCGCCACGAGGTCGGCGCGCCGCCCCGACGGCAGCGGCAATTCGCTGATGCAGGTGAAACCGAGCGAGCGGAGCAGCCGCGCGGTGCCGCGCGCGATGGCGAGCGCTGTCTCGGACTGACGGCGGTCCGGCGGCGGTACGAGGGCGATATTGCGGGCGGTGCTGTCCATGGGAAGAGTTTAGCCGATTCCATTTGGCCCGTCATTCCGGGACGACGGCGGAGGCGGAACCGCCCTCGTCCTTAACACTTATCACGCAGCCGCCGCACCTCGGCGGAACCACCGAGGCTGCGCGCATGATCGACGATCTCTGGTACAAGAACGGCGTGATCTATTGCCTGTCCGTCGGCACCTATATGGATGCCAACGGTGACGGCATCGGAGACTTCAAGGGCCTTTTGCGGCGGCTCGATTATCTGCACGGCCTCGGCATCACCACGATCTGGCTGATGCCGTTCCAGACTTCGCCGGGACGCGACGACGGCTACGACATCGCCGACTATTACAGCGTCGATGCACGTTACGGTACGCTCGGCGACTTCGTCGAGTTCACCCATGGCTGCAAGCAGCGCGGCATCCGCGTCATCATCGACCTCGTCGTCAATCACACCTCGGACCAGCATCCCTGGTTCAAGGAAGCGCGGCGCGACAGGAATTCCCCCTATCGCGACTGGTACGTGTGGTCCGACAAGAAGCCGGCCAATGCCGACAAGGGCATGGTGTTTCCCGGTGTGCAGAAATCGACCTGGACGCGGGACAAGGAAGCCGGCGCGTACTACTTCCACCGCTTCTACGACTTCCAGCCCGATCTCAACACCTCGAATCCGCACGTGCAGGCCGAAATCCTCAAGATCATGGGCTTCTGGATCCAGCTCGGCGTGTCCGGCTTCCGCATGGACGCCGTGCCCTTCGTGATCGCGACCAAGGGCGCCAGGGTGAAGAAGCCGGTCGAGCAGTACGACATGCTGCGCGCTTTCCGCGAATTCCTGCAATGGCGGAAAGGAGACGCCATCATCCTCGCGGAGGCCAATGTGCTGCCCGAGACCGACATGGAATATTTCGGCCGCGATGGCGACCGCATGCACATGATGTTCAACTTCCACGTCAACCAGAACCTGTTCTATGCGCTGGCCTCCGGCGATTCGCGTCCGCTGGCCAAGGCGCTGAAGGCGACCAAGCCACGGCCGGCGGCCGCGCAATGGGGCCTGTTCCTGCGCAACCACGACGAACTCGATCTGGGCCGGCTGACCAAGGCGCAACGTGATGTAGTGTTCAAGCGGTTCGGTCCCGACAAGGACATGCAGCTCTACGACCGCGGCATTCGCCGCCGCTTCGCACCGATGGTCGGCGGCGACCGCAGGCGGCTCGAGCTCGCCTACAGCCTGATGTGCACGCTGCCGGGAACGCCCGTGATCCGCTATGGCGACGAGATCGCGATGGGCGACGACCTATCATTGCCGGAACGCAATTGCGCGCGCACGCCGATGCAATGGTCGACCGAACCACACGGCGGCTTCACCAAGAGCGACAAGCCGGCATGTCCCGTGATCGACGAGGGCCCCTACGGCTACGAGCATGTCAACGTCGCGAAACAGCGGCGCGACTCCAATTCCATGCTGAACTGGACCGAGCGCATCGTTCGCATGCGCAAGGAGGTGCCAGAGATCGGCTGGGGAGATTTCGCCATCATCTCGACGCGAGATCCCGCAATCTTCATCATGCGCTACGACTGGCGCAACAATTCGGTGCTGTTCGTACACAATCTGGATGAGACGCCGCGCGAGACCGCATTCTCGGTCGGGCTGCCGGGCGATGCCGGCGAACATCTCATCAACCTGCTCGCGGAAGACCACAGCCACGCCGACAAGCAAGGCCGGCACCGCATCGTGCTGGAGCCCTACGGCTATCGCTGGTACCGGGTGGGCGGGCTGGATTATTTGCTGAAGCGGAGTGATATCGACGGGAGTACCACCGGCAACAAGCATCCGGGGTGATGTCGTGGGGGTTTGCTCCGCCGCTTCCACGATTGTCATTGCGAGCGCAGCGAAGCAATCCAGAGTCTTTCCGCAGAGGGATTCTGGATTGCCTCGCTGCGCTCGCAATGACGGGGAGAGAGCGACGGTCATCCACTTCGCCGTTGTCCTGGCGAAAGCTGCGGCTAGGCGGGCGGCCCGACGATCACCCCTTCATTGCCGCGCAGATCCAGCACGCCTTCGAGATTCTCGCCGTCGCGATCCAGAAACGTCGACAGCAGAATCCGGCTGCCAAACCCTATCGCGCTCGTCGTCACCGCGATCGGCTCCCGCCCGAGATTGAGCACGACGATCACGCCCCCGCCCTCGGCGTCACGGCGATAGATCAGCAGGTCGCCTTGCGCGGCGATTGGGTGGTAATCGCCATGGACCAGCGCCGGAGACGCCTTCCGCAAAGCGATCAGGCGCTTGTAGAGGCTCAGGATCGAGCGCGTGTCGGCGTCGAGATTGACGACGTTCTCGTGGACGTGATCCTCGGGCAGCGGCAGCCAGGGCCTCGTTTCCGAGAAGCCGGCAAACTGCGAGGAATCCCACTGCATCGGCGTGCGGCAGCCGTCGCGGCCGACGCCGATGCCCGGGACGTTCTTCTCGAAGGGGTCGCGCACGTCCTCGGGTGCGATCGCGAGCTGGTGCATGCCGATTTCGTCGCCGTAATAGAGCGTCGGCGTGCCGCGCAATGTCAGCAGCAGCATGGCGGCGACGCGCGCCTGCTCCGCCCCGACGCGGCTGGCGACGCGCGGGCGATCGTGATTGCCGAGCACCCAGTTCGGCCATGCCCCATTCGGCAGCGCTTTCTCGTAATCGTCGATGATCTTCTCGATCGAACGCGCGCTCCAGAAGGTCGAGAGCAGCGCGAAATTGAATGGCATCTGTGCGCCGGTGAGATCGTTGCCGTAATAGGCCATCAGGCGATGCAGCGGCAGATAGACCTCGCCGATCAGCACGCGGTCACCGAAGGAATCGATGACGCGCCGCATCTCGGCGATGACTCCATGCACCTCCGCCTGGTCGGTGGAATATTGCGTCAGGATCTTCTCGTTCGGCGGCCGGCCCTCGACGTAATGCGGGTTGGGCGGATTGTCGCGGAATTCGGCGTCCTTGATCAGGTGCCAGATCACGTCGACGCGAAAGCCGTCGACGCCCTTTTCCAGCCAGAACCGCATCACGTCGTAGATCACTTCCCGAACCGCGGGATTTCGCCAGTTGAGGTCCGGCTGCTGGGCCAGGAAGGCGTGGTAGTAATACTGGCCCGTGGTCTCGTCGAGTTGCCAGGCGCTGCCGCCGAACTCCGACAGCCAGTTGTTGGGCACGCCGCCATCGGACGCCGGATCGCGCCAGACGTACCAGTCGCGCCTGGGATTGTCGCGCGAGGAGCGGCTCTCGACGAACCAGGGATGCTGGTCGGAGGTGTGGTTCGGCACCAGGTCGAGGATCAGCTTCAGACCGTTATCATGCGTGGCCGCGAGCAGCGCGTCGAAATCCTGCATCGTGCCGAACAGCGGCGCGATGCCGGTATAGTCGGAAATGTCGTAGCCGAAATCGGCCATCGGGGAGGGGAAGATCGGCGACAGCCAGATCGCATCGACACCGAGCGATTTGACATAGGGCAGCCGCCGCAAGATGCCGGCGAGATCGCCGACACCGTCGCCGGTCGAGTCCTGAAACGAGCGCGGATAGATCTGATAGAAGATGCCGTGCCGCCACCAGTTCTCGCCGCTCTGTGTCATCTTGGAAATACCACCCTGAAACTGCGCCTTGCGCGGGAAAACGCGGAAGCAGCGTCCCGGTTCAAACCGCCGGTGAATTGGGACGGCCGTGTGACACCCGAGGCAGTTGTTCCCGATGCTCCGGAACGAATCTTTTGCTTGGCGGTAGGACAAAAATCGGCATTGTGGCGCGATGACCGAGCAAAACGACACCCAAAAATCCTCGCAGGAATCCGCGCAGGCCAAGGCCGGCGCGATCATCGTCCCCGTGACCCTGTTCGAGCAGAATTGCACCATCATCTGGGACGAGCCCGGCAAGAAGGCCGTGGTGATCGATCCCGGCGGCGACGTGCCGAAGATCCTGGAGGCGATCAAGCAGACCGGTGTCACCGTTGAGAAGATCTGGCTGACCCACGGCCATATCGACCATATCGGCGGCGCCGCCGAACTGCGCGATGCGCTCAAGGTGCCGATCGAGGGTCCACATGCCGCGGACAAATTCCTGCTCGACAACGTCGTGGAGAGCGGCGCGCGCTTCGGCATGACCGGGGTGCGCAACTTCGCACCGGACCGCTGGCTGGAGGAGGGCGACACCGTCGAGATCGGCGCCTTGTCGTTCGACATTTATCACTGCCCCGGCCATTCGCCCGGCAGCGTGGTGTTCTTCAACAAGGAGTTGCGCTTCGCCCATGTCGGCGACGTGCTGTTTGCCGGCTCGGTCGGGCGCACCGACCTGCCCGGCGGCAGTCACGCCACCCTGATCAACTCGATTCTGACCAAGCTGCTTCCGCTCGGCGACGATGTCGGTTTCATCTGCGGCCACGGCGCCGGCTCGAGTATCGGCCAGGAGCGGATGACCAACCCGTTCATCACCGGCGAGATGTGAGCGCGACGCGCGCTATTTCATCAAGCCTGCGGCCGTCAGCGCCCGGGTGATGACCGCACTGATATCGAGGCTGCGGCTTTTCTCGGGGTTCGGCTTGGCCGGTTGATCGGCGACAGCCGAACGGATCGACCTGGCGAGATGCGGCGCTGGTGACAGCGCAGTCATTGGCTTCGGCGCCGGAGCGGACTTTGCCGCCACTTTCTTCGTGGCATGGTTCGGAATCCAGCCGGTCAGGCCGAAGAACTTGGCGATGTGGTAGGACGACGAAATTCCAGCTTCAATCAGGAAGGCGCCCTCGACTCCATAGCGCTGATCGTTGTCGGCAATGCCAAGCGGCGTGCCGTGCGACATGCCGGTGATGGCGAAGGATTCGACGACGGTTTCGCCGTCCTTGTCCCACCAGGTCTGGCGCGGGTAGCCGTCGACGATCGTCTCGGCCATCGGCGCGCCGGGCAGACCGTGCAGATCCAGCCACTGCTTGACGATCGCGTTGGCATTGCCGGGATTGACGGTGCGGTCGGCGCTGCCATGCCAAACCGAGATTTTCGGCCAAGGCCCACGGTGGTTCGACGCCTGTCGGACGAGGTCTCCGAGTTCCCGCGCCGGCCGATCCGGCGAATGAAACATGCCGTCCAGTGCTTCGCGCAGATTGGTCGCGATGCCGTAAGGCAGGCCCGCGACAACAGCGCCGGCCGCAAAGACTTCCGGATAGGTCGCGAGCATCACGGAGGTCATGCCGCCACCGGCGGACAGACCGGTGATGAAGACTCGCCGCGCGTCGATACCGTGCGCTTCAGCCATGTGCGCGATCATCTCGCGGATCGATTGCGCCTCGCCGCCGTCGCGCGTGATGTCTTCGGTGTTGAACCAGTTGAAGCAGGTGTTGGCGTTGTTGGCGCGCTGCTGCTCCGGCATCACCAGGGCGAAGCCGTAATGATTTGCAAGCGTCGACCATCCCGCGCCGAGGTCGTAAGCGGCCGCAGTCTGGCCGCAGCCGTGCAAGACGACGACCAGCGCGCGCGGCTGCTGCAACTGCGCCGGCACAAAACTGTACATGCGCAGCTGACCAGGATTGGAGCCGAAGCCCGTGACCTCCTCCAGCGGGCTCGATGCGCTGGCGCCAAGGCCGAATTCGCGCAAGCGAAACCCATCCAGCTTGGGCAGCTGCCGTAGCAGTTCGAGATTTTTGGCTAATGACACCGGCAGCTCCAGGTGGGGGTGGCCCATCAACGTCCATCCCAACCAAATAGTTGCTGCAGTGCAAAATAAAAAGACCGTGTGCTGTCAGTCACCGTGGAATCGCGGGAAATCCCGCGGAAAGTCGTACGTATTAACCGCAATGCCTCAACTTCGTGCAAATGCGCGGCACATTCACACCGGAATGCGGTCGAGATCGTGATCAACGCCGCAAACAGCACGGGGGAAACGACAGGCCTGCGCGCGCAGATAGCAGAGATTCGATCGCGAAGGACACCGGATGCAACTGCGAGGAGAGAGAGAAGACGCGCGCATGCCTGCATTCCGTAACGCGGGACATCGCGCGATTGCGTTCGCTGTTTCCAACACGTAGCCTCGCCGCACAACAAACAGAAAATGACAGCCGGAGAGACCGCCATGGCGCGCCTGAAGTTCGGAGCCTTCCTTGCCCCGCATCACCCGATCGGGGAGCATCCGATGCTTCAGTTCCGGCGCGATCTCGACCTGGTCGAGCAGCTCGACGCGCTCGGCTATGACGAGTTCTGGTGCGGCGAGCATCATTCCTCCGGCTGGGAGATGATCGCCTCGCCCGAGATGTTCCTGGCGGCGGCGGGCGAGCGCACCAAGCGGATCAAGCTCGGCACCGGCGTAGTATCGCTGCCCTATCACCATCCCTACAACGTGGCCCAGCGCATGGTGCAGCTCGACCACATGACAGGCGGCCGCGCCATCTTCGGCTCCGGTCCCGGCGCACTTGCATCGGATGCGCACACGCTCGGCATCGACCCGATGACGCAGCGCGACCGCCAGGACGAGGCGCTCGGCGTGATCCGGCGGCTCTTCAACGGCGAGCGCGTCACCGCCAAGAGCGACTGGTTCACCATGAACGACGCCGCGCTCCAGATCCTGCCGCTGCAGGAAGAGATGCCGTTCGTCGTGGCCTCGCAGATCTCGCCGTCGGGCATGACACTCGCCGGCAAATACGGCATCGGCATCATCTCGCTGGGCTCGATGACGACGCAGGGCCTGATGTCGCTGCAGCAGCAATGGCAATTCGCCGAGGACGCCGCCAAGAAGCACGGCACCACGGTGAACCGCGCCGACTGGCGCGTGCTGCTGACCTTCCATATCGCCGAGACCCGCGAGCAGGCCCGCAAGGAGGCCGGCGCCGGGCTCATGCGCTGGCACAACGAGTATAACGTCGGCACGCTGCAGCGGCCGGGCCTGACCGCATTCGCCTCGCCCGACGAAGCCGTGGACAAGACCGCCTTCGTCGAAGGCGCGGCGTCCACCATCGGCACGCCCGACGATCTCGTCAAAACCATCAAGAACGTGATGCAGGTGTCGGGCGGCATCGGCGCGGTGATCGGCTTCGTGCACGACTGGGCCAATCCGGAAGCCACGCGCCGGAGCTGGGACATGGTCGCGCGTTACGTCGTGCCCGAGATCAACGGCTATATCGACGCCCTGCGCAGGTCGCAGAAATTCGTGATCGAGAACCGCGCCATCTTCGAGCGTGCGGGACAGGCCGTGATGGCCAAGATCATGGAGAACGACAAGGCCGCCGAGGCGCTGAAGGTGACCGGCCCCGGCCGCGTCGCCATTCCCGCCGTCAACGCCCCGGATTTGCAGAAGGAAGCGGCGAAGCGATAGGCCTGATCAAGGCTACGCCAGTAACCACTATCATGAGGACGTGATACCGGCCTGTGCTATGCTGATGACATCAGCCTGGCGCAGGCCGTATTAATGCCGCGGTCTCGCGATTTCTGTCGGTCCGCCAACCGGAGCAATCGTCATGTCGATGCAGAATGTCGCCCCTGCGCTTCCGTTCACCGCCCCCAAGCGCAACGCGCTGACGCACATCCCCGGCGACGAAGGCTGGCCGGTCATCGGCAAGACCTTTCAGGTGCTCGCCGATCCCAAGGGGCACATCGAGGCGAACGGTGCCAAATACGGCCCGGTCTATCGCACCCATGTTTTTGGCGAGACCAATGTCGTGCTGCTCGGGCCCGAGGCCAACGAGCTCGTGATGTTCGACCAGCAGAAGCTGTTCTCCTCGACCCATGGCTGGAACAAGGTGCTCGGGCTGCTGTTTCCGCGCGGCTTGATGCTGCTCGATTTCGACGAGCACCGGCTGCATCGCAAGGCGCTGTCGGTCGCGTTCAAGTCCGGGCCGATGAAATCCTATCTGTCCGATCTCGACAGGGGCATCGCCGCACGGGTCGCGCAATGGAAGGCGAACCCCGGCGAGATGCAGCTTTATCCGGCGATGAAGCAGCTCACGCTCGATCTTGCCGCGGCATCGTTCCTCGGCGCGGACATCGGGCCGGAGGTCGACGAGATCAACCGCGCCTTCGTCGACATGGTGGCCGCCGCCGTCGCGCCGATGCGCCGCCCTCTGCCGGGCACGCAGATGGCGCGCGGCGTGGCGGGCCGCAAGCGCATCGTCGCCTATTTCCGCCAGCAGATTCCGCTGCGGCGCGGCAATCATGGCGGCGACGATCTGTTCTCGCAGCTCTGCCGCGCCACCCATGAGGATGGGGCCCTGCTGTCCGAGCAGGACATCATCGACCACATGAGTTTCCTGATGATGGCGGCGCACGACACGCTGACCTCGTCGCTGACCACCTTCGTCGGCGAGCTCGCCGCCAATCCGGACTGGCAGGACAGACTGCGGGCGGAGGTTCTTGCACTCGGGCTTGCTCCCGGTGCGCCGAGCAGTTTTGACGATCTCGAAAAAATGCCGCTGTCGGAGATGGCGTTCAAGGAGGCGCTGCGGATCAAGCCGCCGGTGCCCTCGATGCCGCGCCGCGCGATGCGCGACTTCACCTTCCGGGGATTCACGATTCCCGCCGGCACCGCGGTCGGCGTCAATCCGCTCTATACGCACCACATGAAGGAGATCTGGCCGGAGCCCGATCGCTTCGATCCCTTGCGCTTCACCGAGGAAGCCCAGCGCAACCGCCACCGTTTCGCCTGGGTGCCGTTCGGCGGCGGCGCGCATATGTGCCTCGGCCTGCACTTCGCCTACATGCAGGCCAAGTGCTTCGCGCGGCACTTCCTGCAGAACATCGAGGTGTCGCTGGAGCCGGGCTACAAACCGGACTGGCAGATGTGGCCGATCCCGAAGCCGCGGGATGGGCTGAGGGTAAGGATGAAGGCGGTGTGACCACCGATCTCGTAGGGTGGGTCAGCGAAGCGTAACCCACCTCTTTAATCTCCGTGGTGACAGAGGTGGTGGGTTACGCCAGCGCCTGCGCTTCGCGCAGACGCCGTCTAACCCACCCTACGGCATCCCTCTTCGCCTCTACGCCCCCTGATCGAACGCGCTGCGCAAGGCCGCCAGGCCCTGCTGCTGCTGGCTCCAGTTGCGGCCGCCGGTGATGGCGCCGTCGATGACGAGGTCGTGGCCGTTGATGAAGCCGGATTCGTCGCTCGCCAGGAACACCGCGGCATGGGCGATGTCGTCGGGAATGCCGGCGCGCGGGATCGGCTGAGCGGTCTTGTAGACGTCGCGCATCACCGCCGGCGTCTTCTCGGCCGCTTCCGTCGACAAGCCCAGCGCCTTGCCGAAAATGCCGGTCGCGATCGCACCGGGGGAGATCGAATTGACGCGCACGTTGGACTCGCCGAGCTCCATCGCCACGCATTTGGTGAGATGGATCACCGCTGCCTTGGCCGCGCCGTAGACCAAGGACGAGGAAAAGCCGGCGAGTCGGCCGGCAATGCTGCCGTTGTTGATGATGCTGCCCGCCCCCTGCTTCTTCATGAAGGGCGCCGCGTGCTTCATCCCGAGCATGACGCTACGCACCAGCGTCGCCATCGCTGCGTCGAAGCGCTCGACCTCGAGACCTTCGATTCCGCCGGTCTGCGCCGGACCGCCGGCATTGTTGAAGAGGCAGTCGATCCGGCCGAACTTGTCCACTGCGAGCGCGATCAGCGCCTGCATCTGCGGCTCGACCGTCACATCGGTCTGGCGAAAGAGGCAGTTGGCCCCGAGCTGCTTCGCCAGCGCCTCACCCTCCGGTATACGCCGCCCCGCGATCACAATTTTGGCACCTTCGGCAACGAAGACTTCCGCAGTGCGCAATCCGATCCCGCTCGTCGCGCCCGTGATCACCGCAACCTTGCCGTCAAGCCTGCCCATGGAATCTCCCTGCTCTTGAACGATTTGATGCCAAATGGCCGACACCGACCGATGACGGCGCTGCGACAGTCGGGGTCGCGACGCTCACTATTCCTGCCAGCTATCGACAAGGCAAGCTTTGCTTGCGCATGCGAGATGCGTAACATCCTCGTCCACCTCTCGATTTTCGAGCGCATCTGGCAACCGGGCGGCGCATGCAGAAGCTGATCGATGAATTCCGCAAGGGTTGGCAGGGTGATACACCGCCTTCGCTCGGCCTGAGCATTGCGTTCGCTGTCGCCTGCCTGCTGGTCGCGACGCTGGTACGCTGGGGTCTGGCGCAGGTGCGCCCCGACGTCTACTTCATCCCGTACTTCCCGGCCGTGTTCTTCGCTGCGGCGTTCGGCGGCCTGCGAATCGGCATCATCACCGCGCTGATCGGCGGTGTGCTCGGCGTCGTCGTCAATTTCGGCGATGTTTTTGCCGATCGGTCCCGGTTCACCCTGTTGTCGCTGTATTGGTGCGTCTGCGCCCTCACCATCTGGGGCGTCGAGCACTATCGCACGATGCTGACGGAGCAGCGGCGGATTTCCAGGCGCCTGATCGAGGAAGAGGACTATCGCAAGCTATTGGTCGACGAGCTTCAGCATCGGCTGAAGAACAAGCTATCGACGGTGCATGCCGTACTGCATCAGGTGCTGCATGACGAACCGCAGGTCTGGGCCCGGATCGATCCCCGGCTGCGTTCTCTGGCCACGACCGACGATTTGATCTCGCGGATCGACAAAGCGGGCTGCGACATCCGCGACCTGTTGATCGCGGAGCTCGGGCCTTACGGCCATGTCCGCTTCACTCTCAATGGCGACCGCCTGTTCCTGCCGCCGAAGCTCGCGGTCACGCTTTCACTGATGTTTCACGAGCTCGCCACCAACGCCGGCAAATATGGCGCGTTCTCCTCGCCGCGCGGATTGTTGCAGGTGTCATGGACCGTCAGCGGCGACCGTCTGACCGTTACCTGGGACGAAACCGAAGGCCCGAGCATCGGCAAGGTGTCGGCGCCGGGCTTCGGCACCAAATTACTGAAGTCCGCGCTATCGGCCTTCGACGGCAAGACCGAGGTCTCGTATCTGGCGACCGGCCTGCATTGCATCATGCAATGCCGCATCCCGCCAAGCGGCTAGACCCGGCACAAGCGAAAGCGGACCGCGCGCTCCGCTCGCGGTTTCGCAATCGGCGTTGACCCTCTGTTAATGACGATCGGGGGCACGCGTCGCATCGCCGCAAGTTTCCCCCGAAACACCCTCGTATTTCTCCGGACCCCTTAACCAAACCTAAGAGGGAACCGCGCAAGATCGCGTCCATTGCAAAGGCGCGCTGAAACAACAAGATTCATGACTTCTATGAACGACAACAGATACTCCGGCGCGAGCGAAGCCGAACTCGGATTTCTCAAGGAAATCGTTAGAATGCTGCCGGCCGGCCTGACCGTGCAGGACGCGCAAGGCGAGCTTCTGCTGGTTAACGATGTCGCGGCCGCCCAGCTCGGCATGGACGGCAGCCGCCCCTCACCCGATCTCGCGCAGCGCCGGGAAGCATGCCAGCGTGCACTGACCGCCGGCCAGGCCGTCGTCACCGAGGAAGCACTTCACGACGGCGCCGCGCGCCAGGTGCTGCTGACCACACATCGTCCGGTCCGCCTTGCCGGACGCGAGCTCCTGATCTCGGCCTCCTCTGATATCACCGAGCAGAAGAACTTCGAGGACCAGCTGTTCCGCTCGGCCTATTTCGACGAGCTGACCGGCCTGCCCTCGCGGCGCGTGATCGAGCATCACGCGAACAGTTTGCTGGCGCGCGAGAGCACGACTGAACGCTTCGCGCTCGCCTTTCTCGACGTCGACAATTTCAAGCACATCAACGACTATTACGGCCACACCGTTGGCGATGCGCTGCTGGTCGAGCTGTCGAAGCGGCTCGGACGCGACTTGCGCGATTCCGACATGCTGTCACGCATCTCCGGCGACGAATTCCTGCTGCTGCTCTCCCCGATCCGGAGCCAGGAGGAGGTCGCCGAGTTCATGCAATCGACGCTGGAGCGGCTGACCGCGCCGTTCTTCATCGACAATTCGGAAGTCTTCGCCTCCACCTCGGTCGGCATCAGCCTTTATCCCGATCATGGCCGCAGCTTCGAGACGCTGCGCCAGAACGCCGACATCGCGATGTACCGCATCAAGAACGGTGGCAAGGGATCGGCGGCCTTCTTCGATTCCAGCATGGAGCGCGAGGCGCTGGCGCGGATGAAGATCGAGCAGTCGCTGCGGCTCGCCATCCTGGAAAAACGCTTCTGCTGCGCGTTCCAGTCCAAGGTGGACATCAGGACGCAGTCGGTGAAGGGCATCGAGGCCCTGGTGCGATTGCGCGACGACGAAGGCGTGATCCAGGCGCCGGGATCGTTCATCAACCTTGCGGTCGAGCTCGGGCTGATCGACGAGCTCACTCATCTCGTTCTCGCCGAGATCGTCAAGTCGATCGACCTGATCAACGACACGTTTGGCGCGGAAGCGACCATCAGCATCAACGTCGCCGCCAAGCAGGCCTGCAACCTCGAATTCATGCGCAATTTTGCACAGTCGCTGGAGGAGACCGGCTTTCCCCAGCGTTTCATGATCGAGGTGACGGAAGACGCCTTCGTCGCCAAGAGCCATTTCCAGTCGGAAATCCTACCGATGTTCCGCAAACTCGGCATCGGCATCTCCATCGACGATTTCGGCACCGGCTATTCGTCGCTGTCTGCGCTCGCCGACATCACCGCCGACGAAATCAAGATCGACCGCTCCTTCATCACCGACATCCATAAGCGTCCGCGCAGCCAGGGCATCTTGCGCGCGATCGAATCCCTGAGCGAGGCGCTCGGCATGACGGTGATCGCCGAAGGGCTCGAATCCTACGAAGAACTCGCCTATCTGCAGGCCGCGACCAAGATCCGCTACGCGCAGGGCTATTATTTCGCCCGGCCGATCTTCCTGGAGGAGCTGAAGCTCGCAACGCCCGCCTCCAGCGAGGCACGGGGCAGCGTCGCCAGCCGCCCGTTGCAGCAGAACCGCCAGGGTTATTCACGGGCGAACGGGTATCGGCGGTAGTGCGCGTTTCCGGATCGTGCGATGAGCGCTGATCGTTCCGTCATCCTGAGGTGGCCGCCTCTTCGGCGGCCCTCGAAGGACGACGGCCCGGCTGGTAACCGCCCGGGAGGATCGGGGCCGTTCATCCTTCGAGGCTAGCAAGAGCGCGCACCTCAGGGTAACTGTACGTGCACCCATCCCCATTTCTCCCTTTGAAATTGCTGCCCTTTTGCTAATACAGGCGGACTTCCCCGAGGTACGCCATGCCCTCTGCCCCCTCCGTCAGCGATCCCGCCTACGTCCGCGCACGGGCGATGGTGACGCTGTTCGAGCGGCTGGAGCATTTGTGCGAGGGCGCGATTGCGATCGATCGCGGCGGGCGGGTGATCTACGTCAACGAGAAATATCTGGCGTCGCTCGGCCTGAAGCAGACAGCGGAAGCGATCGGACGGCCGATCGAAGAAATCATCCCGAACAGCCTGATGCGGAATGTCGCCGAGAGCGGCGAGCCGATCCTGCTCGACATCATGGAGCTCGGCGGCGAGCAGCTCGTGGTCACCCGCATGCCGATCGAGGACGAGGAGCGCAACGTCATCGGCGCAATCGGCTTCGTGCTTTACGACCACATCGAGAGCCTGAAGCCGCTGCTCGCGCGTGTCACCCGGCTCGAGAGCGATCTGCGGCTGGCACGGCGGCAATTGTCGCACGCCCGTGCGGCACGCTTCACCCTTGCCGATTTCGTCGGCACGACACCGGCGATCGCCCAAGCGAAGGAATTTGCCAAACGCGCGGCGCGGCAGAGCGTGACCGTGCTGCTCACCGGCGAGACCGGCACCGGCAAGGAGCTGCTGGCCCAGGCGATCCACAATGCGTCCTCGCGCGCGGAGAAACCGTTCGTCAGCGTCAACGTCGCGGCGATCCCGGAGACGCTGATCGAATCCGAATTCTTCGGCGCCGCACCGGGCGCCTATACCGGCGCCGACCGCAGGGGACGCGAGGGCAAATTCCGGATCGCCGACGGCGGCACGCTGTTCCTCGACGAGATCGGCGAGATGCCGCTGCAGTTGCAGGCCAAGCTCCTGCGCGTCTTGCAGGAGCGCGAGATCGAACCGCTCGGCTCGGACAAGATCACCAAGGTCGATTTGCGCGTCATCGCCGCAACCAATGTGGACCTACGCAAGCGCGTCAGCGACGGCGCCTTCCGCGCCGATCTCTATTACCGTCTCAACGTGCTCTCGATCGATCTTCCTCCCTTGCGAAAATGCATCGACGATCTGCCTGACATCTGCGCGCGGCTGATCGAGGACATCAGCGCCTCCGGCGATTTCGTCAACGCCAGGATCACGCCAAGCGGGCTTTCGGCGCTCGCGCGCTACGATTGGCCCGGCAATGTCCGCGAGCTCCGCAACATCCTGGAGCGCGCGCTGATCCTGAGCGATACCGGACGCCTGACAGGCGACGATTTCGTTCACATCCTGCCGGTCAGCGCAAACATCGACGCAGCGCCGGTGCCGCGGATGACCGGCTCGGTCCTCCCCTACGCCGAAGCGGAGGCCGAGTTCGAGAAGCAGACGCTCGAACATGCGCTGGCCGCCAGCCATGGCCAGATCACGGAAGCCGCGCGCATGCTGCGGATCTCGCGCGCGACCTTCTACAAGAAACTCGCCAAGTTCGGGCTGGCGACCGGATCGCCGCCTGTCTGAGTTTCGAGACAATCCGTGTCTGGAGTCTCGGATTCCCGACAACACGATGCCGGCCTTGTCTTTGGCATCGTCAGCGCTTCTGCCGCATTTTCAGCCATTCCAACGCAAAGCTCCGCATCTGGCGCAGGGCTTGCTGTAGGCGGCCAGAGGAAACGCATGGGCTGATGCACGACGTGGCGGCGTCAAGTCATCGCGAACGTCGCGACGCCCACATGTCAAGAGATTGTCACATGCCCCTCATGCAGGCTCTGCCGGAAGGTGGAATTGCAATGTATGCACATGTGTGCAAATCGCTGTGATCAAGGCAGCTCATTCAAGGAGGAACCCATCGTGCGTCGATCGCTCATTCTCACGGCAGCCATCCTCGGCTTGGCCGCGACCGCCTCCGCCCGAGCCGACGACCTCAAGGTCGCGCTGATCTACGGCAAGACCGGCCCGCTCGAGGCTTACGCCAAGCAGACCGAAACCGGCCTGCAGATGGGCTTTGAATACGCCACCAAGGGCACGATGATGCTCGACGGCCGCAAGATCGTCATCATCACCAAGGACGACCAGGGCAAGCCGGACCTCTCCAAGGCCGCGCTCGCCGAAGCCTATCAGGACGACAAGGCCGACATCGCGATCGGCACGACTTCGTCGGCCGCAGCGCTCGCGATTCTCCCCGTCGCCGAGGAGAACAAGAAGATCCTGATCGTCGAACCCGCCGTCGCGGACCAGATTACCGGCGAGAAGTGGAATCGCTACATCTTCCGCACCGGTCGCAATTCGTCGCAGGATGCGATCTCGAACGCGGTCGCGATCGGCAAGCAAGGCGTCACCGTGGCGACCCTGGCGCAGGACTACGCCTTCGGCCGCGACGGCGTCGCCGCCTTCAAGGAAGCGCTCGCCAAGACCGGCGCGACGCTCGCCGCAGAAGAATATGCTCCGACCTCGACCACCGACTTCACCGCGGTCGGCCAGCGCCTCTTCGACGCGCTGAAGGACAAGCCCGGCCGCAAAGTGATCTGGGTGATCTGGGCCGGCGCCGGCAATCCGCTGGCCAAGCTCCAGGACATGGATCCGAAGCGCTATGGCATCGAGCTGTCGACCGGCGGCAACATCCTGCCAGCGCTGGCGGCCTACAAGGGCCTGCCGGGCATGGAAGGCGCGACCTATTATTACTACGACATCCCGAAGAACCCGGTGAACGACTGGCTCGTCGCCGAGCACCAGAAGCGCTTCAAGGCGCCGCCGGACTTCTTCACCGCCGGTGGCTTTGCCGCCGCGATGTCCGTCGTCGCCGCCGTCACCAAGGCGAAGTCGACCGACACCGAGAAGCTGATCACCGCCATGGAAGGAATGGAGTTCGACACGCCGAAGGGCAAGATGGTATTCCGCAAGGAAGACCATCAGGCGCTCCAGAGCATGTATCACTTCAAGGTCAAGGTCGATCCGAACGTCGCCTGGGCCGTGCTCGAGCCGGTGCGCGAGCTGAAGATCGAGGACATGGACGTTCCGGTCAAGAACAAGCGCTGATCTGTCTTCGCCTCTCCCGCGCGGCCCTCTTGCTTCACCTCTCCCGCTTGCGGGAGAGGCCGGGAGAGGGCTCCATCCTCTTGGGGAATCTTCGGCGCGGTGACACCCTCTCCCCGACCCTCCCCCGCAAGCGGGGGAGGGGCGCAGCGTGACCGTGGATACGTCTCGCCCTTATCACTCGCCGGACTGCTCATGACGCTGACTCTCGAAACCCGCGACCTCACCATCCGCTTCGGCGGGCATGTCGCGGTCAACAACGTCACCTGTACGTTCCGCCCGGGCGAACTCACCGCCATCGTGGGGCCGAACGGCGCCGGCAAGACCACTTATTTCAATCTGATCTCGGGCCAGCTTCGCGCGAGCAGCGGCAGCATCCTGTTTGACGGCACCGACATCACCCAGCAATCCGCGCCGATGCGCACGCGTGCCGGGCTTGGCCGCGCATTCCAGCTGACGAACCTCTTCCCGAACCTGAGCGTGGAAGAGAATGTCCGCCTCGCGGTGCAGGCGGCCGATGGCACCCATTACGACATGCTGCGGCCCTGGATGGTCCGCCGCGATCTGATCGCCCGCGCCGACGCCATCCTCGACCAAGTCGCACTCGGTGGCCGCCGCGGCGTCGCCGCGACCGCGCTGTCGCACGGCGACCAGCGCAAGCTCGAGGTCGCGCTGATGATCGCGCTGGAGCCGAAAGTGTTCATGTTCGACGAACCGACCGCCGGCATGAGCATCGACGAGGTGCCGGTCGTGCTCAACCTGATCGCGCAGCTCAAGCAGGACCAGAGCAAGATCATCCTGCTCGTCGAGCACAAGATGGACGTGGTGCGCTCGCTCGCCGACCGCATCATCGTGCTGCATAACGGGCAGCTCGTTGCGGATGGCCCGCCGGCCGAGGTGATCGCCTCGCCGATCGTGCAGGAAGCCTATCTCGGCGTCGCACCCAAGAAGGCGACGGAGAACGTTGCAGGGAGCGCGGCATGAGCGACCTGTTGAAACTCTCCGGCGTCCACACCCATATTGGCCGCTACCACATCCTCCAGGGCATCGACCTTGCGGTGCCGCAGGGGCAGACCACGATGCTGCTCGGCCGCAACGGTGCCGGCAAGACCACGACGCTGCGCACCATCATGGGCCTCTGGCAGGCCTCCTCCGGCGAAATCAGCCTCGCCGCCGAGCGTATCGAGAGCCGCGCCACGCCCGACATCGCCCGGCTCGGCGTCGGCTATGTGCCGGAGAGCATGGCGGTGTTCTCCGACCTCACGGTGAAAGAAAACCTCGTGCTGGCGGCGCGCGACGGGCCGCTCGACGACAAGCAGCTGGAATGGATTTTCGGCTTCTTCCCGGCGTTGCGCCGGTTCTGGCTGTCGCGCGCGGGCAGCCTCTCGGGTGGGCAAAAACAAATGTTGTCCATAGCACGCGCCATCATCGAGCCGCGCAAGCTGCTGTTGATCGACGAGCCGACCAAGGGACTCGCGCCGGCGATCATCGTGTCGCTGATCGAATGCCTGAAGGAGATCAAGCGCAAGGGCGCGACGATCCTGCTGGTCGAACAGAATTTCTTTGCCGCCCGCGAGCTCGGCGACAACGTGCTGGTGATGGACAACGGCACCATCGTCCATCGCGGCGAGATGGCGGCGCTGGCGGCCGACGTGCCGCTGCAGGAGCGGCTGCTCGGCCTGAGCCTGGAGGCGCATCAGTGACTGAACTTGCTGCAACCGATCCGCTGCCGAAGCCGAAGCGCGATCTCGCACCGGTCCTGCTGCCGATCGCGCTGGCGCTCGCGATGATTCCGCTGATCGGCTCGCCGAGCACATGGCTGACCTTGACCGCGGCGAGCCTCGCGATGGGCATGATGATCTTCATCATGGCCTCCGGCCTGACGCTGGTGTTCGGCCTGATGGACGTGCTCAATTTCGGCCACGGCGCCTTCATCGCCGTCGGCGCCTATGTCGCGACGCTGGTGCTGGCGCCGTTCGCGGCCTCCATCCAGGCCGACTCGCTCTGGATCAACCTCGCGGTGCTGGCGCCCGCGGCCCTGCTGTCGATGGCGGTGTCCGGCGCACTCGGCCTCGTGGTGGAGCGCGTGCTGATTCTTCCCGTCTATGGCCAGCACCTCAAGCAGATCCTGATGACGACCGGCGGGCTGATCGTCGCCGAGCAGACGCTCTATGCGCTGTGGGGGCCGCAGATCATCCCGATGCCGCTGCCGACCTCGCTGCGCGGCTCGTTCATCCTCGGCGACGTCGCGATCGCCAAATATCGCGTGCTGGCGACGCTGATCGGGCTCGCCGTGTTCATCGCGATCCAGCTCGTACTCAACCGCACCAAGCTCGGCCTTCTGATCCGCGCCGGCGTCGAGAACCGCGAGATGGTCGAGGCGCTCGGCTACCGCATCCGCCGGCTGTTCCTCGGCGTGTTCATGACCGGATCGGCGCTGGCCGGCCTCGGCGGCGTGATGTGGGCGCTCTATCGCGAGCAGGTCCATGCCTCCATGAGCGACGAGCTGACGGTGTTGATCTTCGTCGTCGTCATCATCGGCGGCCTCGGGTCGATCGGCGGCTGCTTCATCGGCGCGATTCTGGTCGCGATGGTCGCCAATTATGGTGGCTTCCTGGTGCCGAAACTCGCCCTCGTCTCCAACATCCTGCTGATGGTCGCCATTCTGATGTGGCGGCCGCGCGGCCTCTATGCGGTGACCAGCCGATGATGATCCTGTCAGGCGATCCGCCGCGCAGCCGCGTTCTCACGCTCGTTCTCGTCGTCATCATCCTGGCGCTGGCGTTGACGCCGTTCCTGTTCCCCGGCGCCAAGGCGCTGAATGTCGCCGCCAAGATCTGCGTCTTCGCCGCGCTGGTCGCGTCCTACGATTTGCTGCTCGGCTACACCGGCTCGGTGTCGTTCGCCCACACCATGTTCTACGGCATCGGCAGCTACGCCATCGCGATCGCGCTGTACGGGATGGGTCCGAACTGGGCCGCGGTCGCTACCGGCATCGTCGTCGGCCTGCCGCTGGCGGCCTTGCTCGCGCTCGCCATCGGCCTGTTCTCGTTGCGCGTCGCCGCAATCTTCTTTGCCATGATTACGCTCGCAGTTGCTTCCGCCTTCCAGGTGCTGGCCTCGCAGCTATCCTGGCTGACCGGCGGCGAGGACGGGCGCAGCTTTCAGCTGCCCGAATTGCTTCGTCCCGGAACGGTGCTGATTTCCAAAAGCCTGTTCGGCTTCGAGATCAACGGCCGCATCCTGACCTTCTACCTGGTGTTCGCAGTCTCGGCCCTGATGATCCTCGCCCTGCTCCGTGTGGTGAACTCGCCGTTCGGGCGCGTGCTGCAGGCGATCCGCGAGAATCGCTTTCGCGCAGAGGCGCTCGGCTTCCGCACCGTGTTCCATCTCACCTACGCCAACTGCCTGGCCGCACTGGTCGCCGCCGGCGCCGGCATTTTGAACGCGCTGTGGCTGCGCTATGCAGGCCCCGACACATCGCTCAGCTTCTCGATCATGCTCGACATCCTGCTGATGGTCGTGATCGGAGGCATGGGCACGATCTACGGCGCCATCATCGGCGCCACGATCTTCATCCTCGCCCAGAACTACCTGCAGTCGCTGATGGGTGTCGCATCCAAGGCGGCGTCGGAGGCCGGGCTGCCGCTGCTGCCGGGGCTGCTCCATCCCGACCGCTGGTTGCTGTGGCTCGGACTGCTGTTCATCGCCAGCGTCTATTTCTTCCCGACCGGCGTGGTCGGACGGCTGCGCAGCGGCGGTGGCGACAAGGGCGCGGGCGCCTCGCATTAAGCGGCAATTAACGATGCAGCGCAGCGGTTGTTGCTGGCTTCGCACAACCGCGAGGCGATTCCCGCCTCGCGGTATGCGTGCCTGACCGCGCAACCGGATTAATCCTTAGGTAACTGGCTTTGCTAAGGTTTGCGCCATTTGTGCGGTGTATTCGTGTTCCCTCAGGGAGGGGAATGCGCCAGGTCTCTGCAAGGATTGCAGCCGGAATGTCTCTAGCCGCTCGAAGCGGCTGGGAGGCAGCGACGCGGCGCGGCCCGGTGCTCTGGCTCACCCTGTGCGGCGTGTTGCTGGTCGCGGGCATCTTCGCTGTGACCGCCATGGCCATCGGCGATTTTCGCGAGCGCACGCTGACCAACCGCGAGCGCGAGCTGGCAAACACCGTACAGCTGATCGCGCGGCACTTCGATCAACAGTTCGAGGATTCCGACGTCGTCGCCGCCGACCTGATCGGGCAGATGAACCTGCCGGAGATCACCTCGCCCGCGATGTTCCGCGAACGGATGTCCGGACCCGCCGCCAACCAGATGCTGCGCGGCAAGATCAGCGCGGTCTCCTACCTCGGCGACATCGTGATCTACGACGCGGACGGCGACATCATCAACTGGTCGCGCGCCCAGCCGCTGCCCGCGATCAACGTCTCGTCGCGCACCTATTTCCAGACCTTCAAGTCAAATCCGGCATCGGAGCCGGTGCTGCTGGAATCCGTGCGAAGCTTCATCATCGGAAAATGGACGACCATCGTCGCGCGCCGGCTCACCATGCCGGACGGCACGTTCCTCGGCGTGCTGGTCCGCCGGATCGATCCCGATAGCTATCAACGCTATTTCGCCTCGGTCGCATTAGCCGAGGGCGCGGCCATCTCGCTGTTCGATCGCGAAGGCAAGATGCTGGCGCGTTATCCGCATGTCGAAGAGCTGATCGGCAGGAATTTCAAGGACGCGCCGCTGATGCGCAAGATGCTGGCCGAAGGCGGCCGGCATACGCTGCGCGTCAAGGGCCCGATCAACGGCGAGGAACGCCTCGGCTCGGCGGCGTCGCTGTCGCATTTCCCGCTGATCATCGTCGCGACCAACACCGCGAGCGCCGCGCTTGCCGACTGGCGCCACCAGACCGGCTTCATGGTCACCACGGCGACGGGTTTGGCTGCGGTGATCGCGCTGATCCTCTTCCTGATCATTCGCCAGATCCGCCGGCAGAACCGGGAGGCCCATGAGCGGATCGAGGCGGAGCGGCAGCGCCTGGACACCGCCCTGAACAACATGTCGCAGGGTTTGATCCTGTACGACGCCGCCGGCTATATCGTCACCTGCAACCGCCGCTACGCCGACATGTTCGGCCTGTCCACGGACGTCATCAAGCCCGGCTGCCACATTCACGAGGCCATGTATCACCGCAAGGAGCGCGGAGCATTCCGCGGCAACGTCGAGGCGTTCTGCGCCGATGTGATGCGGGTGGTCGCCGAAGGCAAGGTTTCGACCAGGATCCATGAGCTGCCCAATGGCCGCGCCTTCCAGGTCATCAACACGCCGCTGGCTCAGGGCGGCTGGGTCGCCACTATCGAGGACATCACCGAGCGCCGCAATCTCGAGCAGGAGCGCGACCGCAACTACACATTCCTGCGCGAGATCATCGATCACATCCCCTCCCAGATCACGGTGAAGGACGCCCGGACGCGGCAATACTTGCTGCTCAATTGCGTCGCCGAACAGCTGTTCGGCAAGTCTCGTCAGGACGTCGTGGGCAAGACCGCTTTCGACATTTTCCCCGAGGCGCCCGCCGCCCGCATCACCGAAGACGACAGCAATGCGCTGAAATCGGCCGTGGGATTGTTCAAGGACGAACACGCCTGGCAGATGCCGGGCACGGGGCTGCGCTACATCACGTCGACCCGGATCGGCATTCGCGATGAAGCCGGCGAGCCGCGCTATCTCATCCATGTCATCGATGACGTCACCGAGCGGCGACGTGCCGACGAGAAGATCGCGCATATGGCGCATTACGATGCGCTGACCGACCTGCCGAACCGCACGCTGTTCCGCGAACAGATCGAAGCCGAGCTCGCCAAGGTCGCCGGCGGCGGTCAGTTCGCGCTGCTCTACATCGACGTCGACGAATTCAAGGGCATCAACGATTCTGCTCGGCCACCACGTCGGCGACGATCTGCTGAAGGCGATCGCGACCCGGCTGCGCGGCTGCCTCAAGAAGGGCGACCTGATCGCGCGGCTCGGCGGCGACGAATTCGCGGTGATTCAGACGGGAATCCGGTCCGCTGCGGACGTGCTGTCGTTCGTGACGCGTATCTACGAGGCGATCCGCCAGCCCTATCACTGCCTCGGCCACCAGCTCTCCACCGATGCCAGCATCGGCATCGCGCTGGCGCCGCAGGACGGCACCGACCTCGACCAGCTCATCAAGAACGCCGACCTCGCCATGTACGGCGCCAAGGGTTCGGGCCGCCGCACCCATCGCTTCTTCGAGCCGGCGATGGACGCGAGCGCCAAGGCACGCCTGACCATGGAGCAGGACCTGCGCCAGGCCCTGGTGAATGGCGGCTTCGAGATTCACTATCAGCCGCTGGTCGATCTGCGCACCAACGAGGTCTCGGGCTGCGAGGCGCTGCTGCGCTGGCGTCATCCCGAACGCGGCTGGGTCTCGCCGGCCGAGTTCATCCCGATCGCCGAGGACACCGGCCTGATCAACGAGCTCGGCGACTGGGTGCTGCGCATGGCCTGCAACGAGGCCGCGACCTGGCCGGCGCATGTGCGGATCGCGGTCAACGTCTCGCCGGTGCAGCTCAAATGCGACACGCTGGCGCTGCGGATCGCCGGCGCCCTCGCCGCCTCCGGGCTCGACCCGCGCCGGCTCGAGCTCGAGATCACCGAGGCCGTGCTGATCCGCGACGACGAGGCCGCGCTTTCGATCCTGCATCAGCTCCGCGCGATCGGCGTGCGCATCGCGCTCGACGATTTCGGCACCGGCTATTCCTCGCTGAGTTATCTGAAGCGCTTCCCGTTCGACAAGATCAAGATCGACCGCTGCTTCGTCGTCGACATCGCGGAAGCGAGCGGCGCGCCCGTGATCGTGCAGGCCGTGGTGAACATTGCCGCCGCCAGCAACATGACCACGGTCGCCGAAGGCGTCGAGACCGAGGCGCAGCGCGAGATGCTGCGCTCGCTCGGTTGCACCGAGATGCAGGGCTATCTGTTCAGCAAGCCGAAGCCGGCGGCCGACGTGCGCAAGCTGTTCAGCCCGGGCGATGCCCGGCCCATCGCGGCGGTGGCCTGAGATGGCGAAGCCGGGCAAAGATCCAGCCGGCCCCGTCGACGTCGCCGATTCCTATGCCGTGCGGCTGATGCAGCATCTGGTGGTGCCGACCTTCGTGATCGATCCCAGACGCCGCGTCGTGATCTGGAACAGGGCCTGCGAGCGGCTGACCGGTGTCGCCGCCGCCGAGGTGATCGGCACCACGAAACACTGGCAGGCCTTCTATGAGACCAAGCGCCCGTGCCTCGCCGACCTCGTCGCGCTCGACCGCCCCGAGCAACTGCCGGAGTTTTATTCGGAATATGCCGCGCGCGGCCATAACGGCCTCGGCTTTTCCGCCGAAAACTGGTGCGTGATGCCGAAGCTCGGCAGCCAGCTCTATCTCGCCATCGACGCCGGCCCGATCCACGACGAAGCCGGCCATCTGATCGCGGTGGTGGAGACGCTGCGCGACCTCACCGACCAGAAGCGTGCCGAGAGCGCGCTGAAGGAGCTCGCCACCAAGGACGGGCTGACCGGCCTGTCGAACCGCCGCTCCTTCGACGAGATGCTGCAGGCGGAATGGGCCCGCGCCCAGCGGACGCAGAAGCCGATGGCGCTGCTGTTCGTCGACGTCGATCATTTCAAGCAGTTCAACGACCGCCACGGCCACCAGAGCGGCGACGAATGCCTGCGCGCGGTCGCCGCCGTCGTCAGCCGCCATGCCGTGCGCCCGCTCGACATCGCCAGCCGCTATGGCGGCGAGGAGTTCGCGCTGATCCTGCCAGACATGGATTGCGATGCCGCCTGCGCGATCGCCGACGAGATCCGCCGCGCCGTGATGGCCCTGGCGATCGCCCATGGTGCCGAGGGCGCCGGCGACCACGTCACCCTCAGCGTCGGTGTCGCCAGCCGGCTTCCCGGCGAAGCCGACGCCAGCCCCGACCGGCTGCTGGGCTCGGCCGACGAGGCGCTCTATGCGGCCAAACGGCTCGGCCGCAACCGCGTCATCTGCGCCGAGCGGCTGCTCGCCGAATTTGCAGGCCTCGGCCGGGACAGCGAGCCGGTTCCTGGCCGTTTGGGGCGCAAATCCGCATGATCGATGCGGCGGGAAGCAGTTGCCCGCCCCCGCCAATCGGCTAAATGAGGCTCGACTAGCACCCGTAGCTCAGCTGGATAGAGCGTTGCCCTCCGAAGGCAAAGGTCACACGTTCGAATCGTGTCGGGTGCGCCATAACTTTCAATGCCTTAGCACACCTCCTGAGAGATTTAGTAAGCAGCATGTCCGCGGTTTGTCCGCGTATTCTGTTCATCAGTTGTTTCCCTTGGAGCGATGCTCCAGTTCCGACCGCATGAAGCGGACCGCTTCCCGCGTTATATCCTGAACGTCTTTCGCCAGCGGGTATGCAGCATGGAACGCTTGCAGCTTCCTGCAAATGGCCGTGAGTTCTGGCTCAGTTTGCGCCTCCGCAAACAATCTGGGATTGCCTTCGCATGCCGGCATGGACGTGCGGAAGATTGTTGGTGCCAATATCAGAAAGGCGCGGATCGAAGCTGGCATCTCGCAAGAGGAGTTGGCCGGCCGGATGGGCGTTGAGCAACATCCTCGCCGACTACGCACGAGAGCACGCCCCCGAGACCGCTGCCCCGTGGAGAATTGCTTCAGCGGTAAAGCCGCTCGTAGAATTCTGGCAGGGACGAACAGCAGTAGACATCTCACGTGAGACCTGCCGCCGCTTCGAACAACATCGTGGACGATCGGCAGGAACTGTGCGGCGTGAGTTGGGTGTCCTCCGCGCCGCGATCAATCACGCATTCCGAGAGGGCCGTCTCACGCGGGTAGTGTCTGTACGGCTCCCAGAGACTCCGCAAGGACGCGACCGTTGGCTCACGCAAGCTGAGGCGCTTGCCCTCTACAAGGCTTCAATGAACGAGCCCGGGGTTCGGCTGCATCTTCCCTTGTTCATATTGATCGGTCTTTACACCGGGCAACGGAAGGAAGCGATCCTATCTCTGCGGTGGGCGCAGGTCGACCTGCATGCTGGCCTTATTGATTTCAACACGCCGGGCGCGCGGAGGACAAACAAGCGTCGTGCCCGCGTCCCCATTCCGCCGACTTTGCTTCGTGGACTGAGGCGTGCGCGGGAACGAGGCACAGATCTTGGTTATGTCGTCCACGAGAACGGCCAGCGCTTAAAGGATATTAAGCGCGGCTTTAGCTCAGCTTGTCGACGTGCGGGCCTGAAAGATGTCACGCCACACACCCTCCGGCACACTTGCGCAACTTGGCTAATGCAAAGAGGGGTCCCTACCTGGGACGCCTCGGGCTATCTCGGGATGAGCCGCGAGACACTCGAACGCGTTTACGGGCACCACCACCCTGACTTCCTACGAAGCGCATCCGAAGCCCTCAGATAGACTCACGCGTGTCTAAGCACAGCGGCGCTAAATCCGTTGGCGTTCACCGACGCGAACTTCGTGACTGTCGAGCCCCTAATACTTAAGTTTGGGCGTAAGCGCAGCGATCCATCAAATTTCTCGTTGATTATACGTCTTTCTACATTGCGCGCGACACGCCCCTCCACCTATCGTTGCAAGATATAAATTTCTAATTCAGGGCGAGGAATATGCCACGCTTCTCCAAACATTTTTCTTTGAGCTTAACTCAGCATGAGCTCGACTTTGTGGACGTAAGCAACACTTTTGACACTCCCGTTTACGTCGATCCGTATGCGATCGAGATACAAAACGACGTTTGGGCTGCCACTGCATCCGAGCTGATCCGAGTGTTCTTCAAGGAGGTTTTGAACGCAATTCGTAGCAAGGACATTCCACGGGCGATCAACCTGATGTCTCATCTGACCGAACCACAAGAGACTTTTCTAGGTGTATCAAGCGGAAATCCCGCAGGTCGTGGAGTTGGGCCCGGCCAATCCAGACAGTTGATCAGAGCGATTGCCACAAGCAAGGCCTACAAAACAGGCTTGTTAGCAGACTTGTCGGAAATGGCTCTCTACGTTGAAGGAATCGATCGAGATAAGATTTCCGACTTAACGACGAATATTATTCGTGAGCAGCTAGTCGACTACACCCAAAAGCAATGCGAACTTTATGACATTCCCACGCAGCAGTATTCTGGGCCCTCGCTGTGGGATGCTAAAAGAAAGAACTGGATCTCAAAATACGTCCAACTTCCATTCATAAAATCTACTCCCGTTCTCCTAGTGCCCAAGTATATTGTCAGAAGGAAATTGTCGCTCGACAGTCAAGAGTTTTACAACAAGCAGATAACGGACTATCTAATCGCTGAAAACCTGCGGGCGAGCAGCTCTCTGGTCCATGTGTTGAAGAGTGGAGAACCCAAAGTTTACAAGAGCGATGTGCGGAAGAAACACCCTAAATCAAAGTCGTTCATTGCGGACGTCGTGAAATCGCATCCCGAATTGCTCGCACTATACAAAGACATTGCTAGGAAGGAACGAAGCCTCTCAACATTTGACGACCGTGAGGATATTCCGACCCTTACTACTGCCTGCGCTAGGCTGGCAGAGCAATTCGCAAAGGTGCCTACGGGCGCCAAACATGCTGATGCTTATCATCGGCTAACAATGGGTGCACTGACAGCGCTCTTTTATCCGGACCTAATACTTCCGCAAAAGGAGTGGGAGGTGAATGACGGCCGGAAGCGCATCGACATTGTTTTTACAAATAACGCGAGCGTCGGCTTCTTCGCGCAAAGGCGCGACGATCCAAAGCTCAACGCCAACTTGGTGATCGTCGAATGCAAGAACTATTCAAGCGACCTAGCAAACCCAGAATTTGACCAGCTTCTCGGTCGCTTCGATGACAACCGCGGTCGCTTCGGTATTATAACTTGCCGTAGCATTGACGACTACAAGGCAGTCAAAAACCGCTGCTTGGACGCCGCATCGCGCTCCCGAGGATACATTATCGTTCTTACGGACGCTGACATGGTTGCGATGCTCACGGCAAAGTCTCAACTTCAAGACAAGCAGATCGCCGAGTTTTTGCACCGCAAATATCGGGAACTCCTGACCTGATTCTCTCGTACGGCGAGTGTTGTATCTTTCTCACCCTTGAGAGAGCTGGAACGCAAGGTAGTTGTCCGCGGATAGTCCGCGCTATCCCGACGTGTTCAACGGACATTTCGCCTAGTTAGATGGAAAAAGGCGAGAATTTTCAAAGCATCTGCCATGCTCGGCATCCTCCGAAGGCAAAGGTCACACGTTCGAATCGTGTCGGGTGCGCCACCTTTCGGCGAGGTCTTCCCAATCAACTCCCGCCCGTCGCGCGACCGCTAACGGTCGATGCTTCACGCGCTCGGATTCCTGGCGTCTGCCCTCCCTGGAGGAAAAGGCTACGTCAGCATCGCAATGATCTGCTGGATCTGGTCGGAGGCGGACGTCACCAGTCCGTCATATGATGTCTGGCCGTGTGCGGCAGCCCTCAAGATGCATTCGGCTACGGCGGCTTTCAGACCGAACACCGATTGATCGGCTGGCACGCTCGCCATCACGGTCTCGAGTGCCTGGCGCATGGTCTGAATGAACTCGGAGCTGTATTGCATCGGCTGTCCTCCGCACCTCGATATAGGACTGCGTGCCCAGGCTCGCCACTCACAAGCCTGAGATTGACGGTCACGGCGAAGTCACAGCTGAAGCAACCATCACCTCGCACTTCCGTTTGCGCAATTGTATCATCTCCCCATGAGCGAATCCGGCACGACGACTGGTGAATCTGCGCCCATCCGCAAGATCATCCATATCGACATGGATGCCTTCTATGCGTCCGTGGAGCAGCGCGACAATCCGGAGCTGCGCGGCAAGCCGGTCGCCGTGGGAGGCTCCGCCGAACGCGGCGTCGTCGCGGCCGCCAGCTACGAGGCCCGCGCGTTCGGCGTCCGCTCTGCCATGCCATCGGTGACCGCGAAGCGACAATGTCCCGATCTCATCTTCGTCAAGCCGCGTTTCGAGGTCTACAAGGCGATCAGCAGGCAGATCCGCGACATCTTCGCCGAGCACACGCCGCTCATCGAACCGCTATCGCTCGATGAGGCCTATCTCGACGTGACGGAGAATTTGCAGGGCATCCCGCTGGCGCGCGACGTCGCGCTGCGGATCCGCGAGACAATCAAAGCCGAGACGGGCCTCAATGCTTCGGCAGGCATCTCCTACAACAAGTTTCTCGCAAAACTCGCCTCCGATCATCGCAAGCCGAACGGTCAGTTCGTGATCTCGCCGGAAATGGGACCGGCCTTCGTCGAGACGCTGCCCGTCGGCAAATTCCACGGGATAGGCCCTGCGACGAGCGCCAAGATGAATGCGCTCGGCCTGTTCACCGGCCTCGACATCCGCAACCAGTCGCTGGAATTCATGAACGCGAATTTCGGCAAGTCGGGCGCCTATTACTATTGGATCTCGCGCGGCGTCGACGAACGGCCGGTCCGGGCCGACAGGGTGCGCAAGTCCATCGGCGCGGAGACCACGTTCCAGTCAGACCTCGACACATTCGGCGCGCTGGTCATCGAACTCAGGCCACTGGTCGACAAGGTCTGGCGCCATTGTGAGGCGACCGGCAACCGCGGCCGAACCGTCACCCTGAAGATCAAATTCGCCGACTTCGAGATCATCACGCGCAGCAGGTCCGCACCAGCACCGGTTGCAGGCCGCGACGATCTGGAGCGGCTGGCCTGCGGCCTGCTCGAAGCTGAAATGCCGCTGCCCAAGCGCGTCAGGCTCCTGGGCGTCTCGCTGTCTGCTCTTCAGATCGGGGACGATGCGGAGCCACAGCTGACTTTCGGCATCTGAACCGGACCGGCAATGACAGCGGCGGGATTTTCAAACCCGCCACCGATCACGAGGTCGACCCGCTCGAACCAGTCAGTGCCGCACATGCTCGAACACCACGATCACGCCCGTCGGCTCCGGCTCATGCGCCATCAGGCGCGTCAGTTCGGCATCGCTCCAGTCGGCGAGGCTGACGACCTCGCCGGTCTGGCGCTCCGCACCCAATGACGGCGTCGGTTCAAGCACCTTGAGACCGGTCTCGTCGACGAAGAAGGTATGCTCGCCGAACATGTCGTTGAGCTGCGGCATGGCGGGATGCTCGTCGGGCAGCACCTGGGCGCCGAGCTGGTTGACGGTCTGCTTCACCTGTTCGGTCGTAAGCTTCATGCACGGTTCCGTTCTGTTGTCGGGTTTCACTGAGACGGACGAGATGCGGGCGTTCCCTGCCCCCTGTTCGCCCGCCTCAACTTCCCGAACGGATGCTGCACGCAAACGTTCCCGAGAAATGCTTTTCGTGATCGCGCGTTCCCGCTGCCGCGCCCGCGGCAAGACATCGCCACACGATGTCCACGTTCCCGTGGCTGGCGACGCTAATCGACGGCTTCGACGATGCGGATGTCGCGATCCGCGCCGTCGCCGAGCAGATCGTGCGCGGCCTTGTAGGCCGGGCTTTCATACGCCGCCCTGGCGCTCGCGACGCTGTCGAACTCGATAAGGACGACACGTTCCATCAGGCCGTGCTCGAATGCCGCGGCCGGCATCCCGCGCGCGAGCACGCGGCCACCGGCGGCCTCGATCGCAGGCCGCGACAGCTTGGCATAGGCCGCCATGGCGTCGGGGTTCTTGATCGCGCGGTAGGTGGCAACCCAATAGGCCTTTGCCATTTCGTTTCTCCTTGTTTCCAGTGACCCGCTACTCGCCGCGGTTCTCGCCGACCGAGAGCGCGCAGATGCGTGACAGATATGTGTAAGGCAGGCCGGTCTCCTCGGCCCAGGCATTGAATTGCGCCTGCACTTTTGCGAGATCGCCCTTGGACTTGACCTCTTCGGCGATATCGAGGCCGGCATCGCGCAAGGACGCGACGACGTCCTTCGAGGTGACAAAGCCGTCCCAGCCGACGAAACGCAGCAGCATCTGGCCTGTGTTGCCCCCTAAGCGGCTGCCGCGCCTGGTGAGGAGATCGAGCAGGCCGATCTCGTTGGACGGCGGCCATTTCGCCAGAAATCTGCCGAAGCTGCCGTGCTCCCTCGCAATCTCCTGCACGAAGGCGGCGTTGCCGCGCACCGACATGATCTTGGCGCCGTTGCGCACGATGCGCGTATCGCGCAGCAGGCCTTCCCAATAGTCCTCGGGCTGGAAGCCGAGCCTGGCCGGCTCGAAGTGCAGGAAAGCCTCTTCAAAGCCGTCCCATTTCGAGTCGATCACGCTCCAGGCAAAACCGGCGGAGAACACCCGCCTGGTCATCTCGGCAAGGATGCGATCGTCGCCGAGCTTCGCCAGACGCTTGAGGTCGGGCTTCTCGGGCATCAGCTTCTCGAGCGCCTTGGGCCCGCCCTTGCGTTTCTCGGCGCGGGCACGAATGGTCTTGAACGAGGTCATGCAATGTCGCTCTGAGCGGCACGAAGAAGCGCGAGCTTAGCGCACTGAGCCGGTCCTGCAACCGTGACCATGTCACAGCGTCAATACTGCCCTTGCGTCGAGGCGTCGAATGGGATTTGGATGCAGCGATTACGGCTAGCGCCCACTGACGATACTTCTCATCTTTTTCAAGGCTCCGTTCGTCCAACATGGAAATCAATGCATTGCGCGTCGGCTGGATCGTCAGCCAACCCGACAAAGGGGACAGCGATCTCTTCCCTGATATACCGGCGCATCGTCATGAGGTTTTCGTCTGGACGCCATCGCGCTTCGCGTTCTGCTCCGATCATACCCAGGAGCATGCCGTTCATTCAGCCGCGCGGCGCTTCGGAGGCTTTGTCGTCTCAGGCATGTCGCTGGCTGAACTCGAGTCCCTCTATAATCTGCGCGCGCTCCAACTGATCGATCGTGAAGGCCGGCTGGATATTCCGTCGATCGTCATCGTGCGACCTGGCGCCGCTCCGGACGCATTTCCGCGCTTCGGCCAGCGGGTGCGCGCGGGCTGGCCGTTTCGCTCGCTCCTCTTCATCGCAGACGCTGCGACGGTCGAGCTGCTTCGGCGGGAGGGTCTGGTTGCCATGGAGCCGTCCGAAGCACGGCGAGCCGGCCTCTCGCAATTGTTCGCGCAGAACGCGGGAGCCTTCGCCGACACGCTGGCGGATCAGGTTCTGGCGGTCCAGATCCAGCCACCATGGCCCTACGGCGGCAGCCATACGGTGTTCGCGAACCAGACCGACGCTCTGCTGGACCGGAATTGGTTCGTTCTGCGCATCATCGTCGATCCCGAGGCTGGACCGGGCCCGACCATGCGGCGACGGATGAAAAGCAGGGTTGCCGAAGCCAACATCGACGCGATGTCTCACCTCGACACGGTCGCCTGCTCCGAAGCCACACCGCACGGCCGCCACATCCCCAACGCCGATGAACTCTATCGCGTCACTGCACGCAGCCTCATGCGGACGGTGATCGCGGACGATCTGACCGCCCGGCTTGCGGCGCGCGCCGATATCGCGGTCGTCAACTACGCCATGTACGCTGGATTTGCGCTCAAGACATGTCCCGACGCGAAGCTCGTCCTCGAGACGCATGACGACATCACACGCTCGAGCCGTCACGCGATCGCAGGTGGTCGCAAACCAGCCCTCATTTCCCACGCGCGCATCGGTCAAGCGCCACCTTCGGCTGGAGCGGCTGATCTGGCGTGCCGCCGATGTCTGCGTCGCCCTGTCGCTTTCGGAGTTGGTCAAGATTCAGCGGTACGCGCCCACTGTCTACGTACTTCCAAGACCTTACGCTCGCCCGTCTCGGGCGGCCGGCAACGACGCACGGTGGGACATTCTCATTGTAATGAATCCCCACCCTTTCAATATCCAGGGACTCGACGATTTTCTCGGCATCGTCGTCGCCGGCAATCCGTTGATGGCTGGCCTGCGGATCGCGATCGCTGGCCGGGTCAACGAGGGCCTCCAATCGAAATGGACGGACAGGCTGCCGAACACCCACTGGCTCGGATATGTCGAGGATCTGGACAGCCTCCGCGACGGAGCCCGCCTATCCGTCTGTCCTGAGCAGCATGGCACCGGCGTTGCCATCAAGGCTCTCACCGCCATCGCGGCCGGGCACCCGCTGGTGGCGACCTCAACCGCGCTGCGCGGACTTCCCGGCGCGATTCTCGACTTGATCCCACCTACCGACGGCCCGACGGAAATGCAGCGTCAGCTCCTGCAATTGCTGGGCAATGACGATCTGCTGCGGAGGCGCCGCAGCAGCGTCGCGCGCGCACGCGACCTTCTGTGGCCCGCCGGGAATCATGATCGGGCGCTGTCCCTGGCAAGGGGCGCGGACGAGGACAAGTCGACCATCCGAACGAAGCTTCTGGCAACGATCCAGGCCGGCGCTCCTCCGCCGGACCATTTGCGGCCGGGCACCGAACCGCAACCGATTCGCTTCGGTGAAGGCGGAAACGACGCTCCCTATCTGGGTCGCGGCTGGCTCCACGACGAGGCTGGCGGACGTTGGAGCGACGGGGCATCAGCGACCATCCGCATTCCGGCGGCCTGGTTTTCGTCCCCCAGCTGGCTGGTTCTGTACTTCATGGCGGATTTCCGCGGGCCCGACATCACCGTGAAACAGGGCGGGACGCCCCTTCGTTGCGTGTCCCGGGGAGCCGGCAGCATGGTGTTCGAGGTGGACGTTCCGGATGGCGCACCGGACGGCACCTGCATCTTCGAGATCGCATGCGCGCGCGAATTCTGTCCAAGAGATGCCGGCATCAGCGACGACGAGAGGATCCTCGGCGTCCATGTCAGGTCGGTCGAAATCGCGGTCAGGGGCAGCAAGCCGCTGTCATCTTACTGGATCGCCGGCTTATCCAACCGGGCTGGCAGGGTCTTGAGCAGACTCATGCGGTCCCGAATCGCCTGAATCTCGCTGGCGGCGCTGGGCTTTACAGGGCAGCTTTCCAAGGCAGCCTGGATTTATCCGGCTCGCCTGGACATTCCGGGATGATATGCTCATTGCGACGGGCAGCGCGACGATCGGTCGGTTTGACGCGGGCATGTCGCGCTACATTGGTCTGCTTCTTGCTTTTCTTACTTTCCGGAATTTTCCGATTTTCTCATTTCCTGACCTGATGGATTGACAATGCGCTGCCTGGTCGTGGCCGACCTGCACTACTCGCTGCCGCAGCTCGACTGGCTGGTGAGCGCGGCGCCGCAATTCGACCTCCTGATCTTCGCCGGCGATGCGCTCGACATCGGCTCGATGGTGGATTTTCGCGCGCAGATCGTGGTGGTGAAGAAGTATCTCGCGCTGCTTGCTGAAAGAACGCGCGTGATCCTCTGCTCCGGCAATCACGACCTCGACGAACGCAATAGCGAGGGGGAGAAGATCTCGCGCTGGATTTCGGAGGTGCGCGAACTGGGGATTGCCTGTGACGGCGACAGCCTCACCATCGGCGAGACCCTGTTCACGGTGTGCCCGTGGTGGGATGGGCCACTGGTCAAGCAGCGCATCGTCGAGCAGCTCCGCGATGCCGCAGTCAATCGGCCGCAGCGATGGATCTGGGCGCACCATGCGCCGCCGGCGAATTCGCCGACGAGCTGGGGCGGCAAGCGCTTCTTCGGCGATGTCGAGCTGGTGCAATGGATCATGCAGTATCAGCCGTCGATGGTGATCTCTGGCCATGTGCATCAGTCACCCTTCATCACGGACGGATCGTGGTTCGACCGGCTGGGCCAGACCTGGGTGTTCAATGCCGGCCTGCAGCCGGGCCGGCCGCCGACGCATATCGTGCTGGATCTCGATGTGAACAAGGCGTTCTGGCTGGCGGCGGGCGAAGCGCAATGGATCGACCTCGACGCGCCGCTGAAGCGGCCCGGCAGGTACATCGAGGAGCCGCCGGACTGGCTTACATCCTTGGGTCGGATTGCCGATCCGAGCCTGGCGAGACCTCAAGCGGCGGCAGGTTGATCATGCTCTGGAGCACTTCGCCGACCATGGCCAGATGCGTGCCGTGGCCGGCATATTGCCGCTTGAGGTCGGCAAGGTAGGTGTTGGCGACGTTCAGCCGTTGCGCCAGCATTTGCGCAATCAGCAGCGCCACCCCCGGCTCCTGCTTGAGGAACGAGGCGGCGTCCTCGAACTCGTAGACGACAGCGTCCGAACAGGCGCGCACCGTCGCAGTGTGCGGCTGGCCCAGCAGCACGGACATCTCGCCGAGCACCGCGCCGGGCTCGGTGACGGTGGCGACGATCATCTCGCCCTTGAGCACTTCGAGCTTGCCCTGCATCAGCACGTAGAGATGACCGGTGGTGCTGCCTTCGGTAACGACGACCGTGCCGGCCGCAACCTGCCGCTCCGTCCCGCCGGTGCAATAGTTCAACACTGCGCGCATCGCCGAAAGCTCCCGTGACGGGAGATAATAGAGCATGATCCGTGCCACCCGGCAAATCAGCGAGATGACGACGGACGCGACAGGCTTTTTGCGAGATGGACCGACTGCCAGTCACCGAGCCCGGTATCCGCAAACCCCGCCTTCTTCGCAAGACCGCGCATCTCCACATTCACCCGGGCCGTCTCGGCGGCAATCATCCCGTGACCGAGACCGCTCGCGCGCACCTCCATCGCTGCCATCATCTGCAAGCCGAGGCCCCTGCGCTGAAAGACATCGGCCACGGAGATGGCGAATTCGCCTTGCCGTGCGACCGCGTCGTAGACGTAGAGCGTCTCACCGATGATCGTGCCTTGCCCCTCCTGCCTGAGCTCGGCGAGCAAGGTGAAATGATCGGGATGGCCGGCCCTGGCGACGCATTCGGCCGCGACCATTGCGACGTCCGCCCGCGCGCCCATGAAGCGCTTGTTGCGCGTCGTCGTGGAAAGGCCCGTGAAATAGATCGACAGGCTCTCGACGTCGGAGGCATCGGCGGCCCTGATGCGGATCGTGCCCTTCGCCTGGTCCGACTCGATAACCGCATCCGGAAACAGCTGTGACATGCGCGGCGCCCTCGGAAGGTTGCGTTGAACGCACACCTAGCCGAGGCTGCGCGGAGGCCGCTTGGACATTGCCGCCAATCACGCGGCTGAAAACGAACAGCCCCTCTCTCCGTGCCGTGCGTCACACACGCGAGAGTGAAGGCACCTCGTCGGGCATGATCGCCTGAAGGCCGCCGAAGCGGCGCTCGCGGCCGTGGAAGGAGGCCAAGGCGGCGGCAAGATCGGCCGCGTCGAATTCGGGCCACATCCGCTCGGTGAAATGCAACTCGGCATAGGCGCCTTCCCAGAGCAGGAAGTCCGACAGCCGCTTCTCGCCCGAAGTGCGGATGATGAGATCGACGTCGCGAAGGCCGGCCTCGCCGGTGACGAGTTGCGAGAACGCTTCTCGCGTGAGGCTCGTCAGTGCCGCCGCCTTTGCGGCCGCATTGAGGATGGCGTCACGCGCGGAGTAGTCGACGGCGATGCGCAGGTGAAGCGTGCTGCCGCCGGCTGTGGCATCTTCGGCGCGCGCGATCGCATTGGCGATGCCGTCGGGCAGGCGGTCGCGGCGGCCGATCACGGTGAGGCGCACGCCGTTCTTGACCAGACTCTGCACCTCGTTGGCGAGATAGAAGCGCAGAAGCGTCATCAACGCGGCAACCTCGGCTTTCGGCCGGCGCCAATTGTCGGTGGAGAAGGCATAAAGCGTCAGCGTGCCGATGCCCTGCCTGGGCGCGGCCTCGACGATGCGCCGGATCGCCTCGACGCCGGCCTCGTGGCCGCGCAGGCGGGACAGGCCGCGCCGCGTCGCCCAGCGTCCGTTGCCGTCCATGATGATGCCGACGTGAAGCTTGTCGTCGCGAGGCGCAAGGTCGCTTTGCATTGCAAAGTCTCCGGTCAAAAAAGGGGATCAGGTCGAGACGATGCCGAGACGGCCGAGCGGCGGCGCCTCACGGCCGGCCGCCTTGGCGGCGTCGCGCACCAGGCGGCTCGAGCACGGTGAGATAGTCGAGGAAGCGGCGGCGGCCGGCCTTGGTCAGGCGGCAGGTGGTGTGCGGGCGATTGCCCTCATAGCCCTTGGTCACCTCGACGAGCCCGGCTTCCTGGAGCACGGCCAGATGCCGGCTGAGATTGCCGTCGGTGAGGCCGCAAAGCTGCTTGAGATCGGCGAACGCAAGCCCCTTGGGATGCGCCATCAGCGAGGTCAGAAGCCCGAGCCTCGCCTTCTCGTGGATCACGCGATCGAGTCCTTCATAGGAGAACGGCGCGCTGTCAGTCTTCGACATCATGGTCTCCGGACGCAAAATACAAAATGCCCGCCATCACCGATTGCCCGATCACGAAGGGCAGCCCCATGGTCCACGGCGACAGCGTGTGGGTCCGGCTCGCGAGCACGACAACGACGAAGCCGGACACGAAATACCAGGCGCCGGCGAGCGCGACGGTGCGCGGCAGCGAGCGTACGGAGGCGAAAATGCCGAGCGACACCAGGATCTGCCACAGGCCGGGCAAGAGCCACAGCGTCTCGCTGGCGAACTTCCACATCACCACCGCGAGCAGCACGCCGGCGACACCGGCGGGAAGGAATTGCTCGACCGCCTGGTGGATCATGGCGTCGGCGAGACCCGAATGATGGCGGCGCGAGCGCGCGCGCATCTCGATGCCGATCATCAGGCCGGAGAGCGCGGCCGCCATGAACCAGCCCAGGAAGAAGCCGAGCGGCTCGCCGGTGGGATCACTGAGCAGCCAGAATTGCAGGATCGCGGTGAGAAGCGCGACGACGCCGGTCGCGGCCATCGTCGCCGGGCCGTAGCCGCGGAACGCCGTACCCGCCGCGATCTGGCTGCGGATCTCCACGATATCGGCCAGCGCCTTGTCGAGATCGCGCATCGGCAACGCCAAAACCCCGCTCCGCCCTGGAAGTCCGGGGTCAAGCCCCCGTTACTTTGTATTGCAAAGTATATAGCCATGCAAAGTAAAGGCAAGCCGGAAAGTCATCGCGAGGCGCCCCGATCGGATGAACAACTGACGGTTGCGCCGCAACTCTCCCCGCGGCTAAGATGGGTCCAAAAGCGTTGGGGGAAGCTATGTGGTTGAAGTCATGTGTCGTTGCGTTGCTATTGCAGACGGGCGTCGTCGGAGCGGCGTATGCGAAGGGACCGTTCGGCAGCGTCAATGTCGGCAACTGGATCGGCGGCGCCTTCAGCAATGACGAGACGGGCGCCTTCTCGCATTGCGCGGCGACGACGCCTTATGCGAACGGCGTCATCCTCGTCGTGAGCCAAAATGCCGCCGGCACATGGTCACTCGCCTTTGCGAGTCCCGGCTACCGCTTCAACAAGGGCGAGAACGCCGCGATCGACGTGACGTTTGATGGGCAGGAGCGAGCCAGGCTGTACGCTACGGCGTATCAATCCAACATGCTCACGGCCGTCATGCCGCTCAATGTCGTGCGTACGTTCCAGAAGGCGAGCCTGATGGTGGCGACAGCCGGCCGCGCCGTCCTGAATTTCGATCTGACCTCGACCGGGCCGGTGATCGCCGCATTGGCCCATTGCGTGACCAAGGTGAAGGCCGACGGGCTCGACAAGGCCGGCGACTTCACCAAGATCGCCGCCAAGCCGCAGCCCGCGCCGGACAAGCAGGCGCCGCCGGCTGGCAATAAGGCCACCCGAGTCAAGGCCGGAACCGGCTTCGTGGTCAGCGCCAACGGGCATATCATCACCAATAACCATGTGATCGACGGCTGCGTCGGCGACATCAAGGGCAACCTCACCGGCGAAGCTGCGATGGTCCTGCGCGTCGTGTCGAACGACGCGAACAACGATCTTGCCCTGTTGCAGGCGCCATCGACCACGACGTTCAAGGACTTCGTTCGCATCCGCGACCGCTCGATCCGCTCGGGCGATTCCGTCGTCGCGATCGGTTTTCCTTACGTCGGGATGCTGACCTCGGACTTCACCGTCACAACCGGTATCGTGAGCTCGCTCAGCGGCCTGCGCAACGACACGCGCTTTCTGCAAATCAGCGCACCCGTGCAGCCGGGCAATAGCGGTGGACCGCTCTTCGACACTGCGGGGCAAATCGTGGGCGTGGTCACCGGAAAGGTTGATGCGCTCCGCGTCGTCGCGGCGACCGGCACCATTCCCGAAAACATCAACTTCGCCATCAAGACCGGCGCTCTGCGCGACTTCCTCGACAATTCCGTGGTCCCCTACCAGACCGCCGAGCCGAAAGGCGAGCTCAAGACCACCGACATCGCCGGCAACGCGCGGCCGTACACGATGCTGATCTCGTGCAATGCCACGGCGCAGGTCGACGCAAAGCGATAGGTGTGATGCGCGGGCGCACTGCAATCAGCCCGCCGCACCCTTCTTGCGCGCCGCGGCGCGAGCGGCAAAGTGCTTCCGCGCCGCCTCGATCAGCGCCCGCGCATTCGGCGAGCGCAGCCGGTTGGCCTGATAGACGAGACTGACCGGGACCGACGGCGGATCCTGGTTGGCAAGCAAATAGCGCAGGCGGCCATCGGCGACGTGCTGCTCGACCTGATAGTCGAGCACGCGCGAGATCCCGAGACCGGAGATCGCGGCATCGATCGCGGCGTCGACGCTGTTGGTCATCAGCCGGGGCTCGCATTTGACGACGACTTCGCCGGAAGGGCCAAAGCGCCATTCGCCGTTACGGGTGAAATTGTCGAAGCCGATCAGGTCGTGTCCGCCGAGGTCGGCGACAGTGGCCGGCACTCCGCGGCTCTTCAGGTATTTCGGGCTGGCGACAAGCACGCGCCGGACCTGCGCGATACGGACAGCGTGAAGCGCGCTATCCGACAACTCGGCGATACGCACGGCGACATCGACACCCTCCTCGACCAGCCTGACCACGCGATCGGTCAGCGTCAGCCGGACGTCGAGACCGGCATGGGCGCGCAGCAGTTGCTCCACGATCGGCAGAATATGAATCCGCCCGAACACAACCGGCGCGGTGACGATCAACAAGCCGCGCGGCTCGGCCGCGTCGCCGCGCACCGCGCGCGCGGCATCGTCGAGTTCCTCCAACGCGTGGCGGCAGCGGTCGAGATAGGCCTCGCCCTCCGGCGTCAGCGCAACCGAGCGCGTCGTCCGGCGCAGCAGCGTGACCCCGAGCGTCTCCTCCAGCCCGGCGATGCCCCGGCTCGCCGCGGTCGGCGAAATTCCAAGTGCACGGGCCGCCTCGACGAAGCTTCGCTTGTCCGCCACGGTGACGAAGGTGCGCAACACCTGCATCTGATCCATCAGATTATCCCGCCAGCGGCGATAAAGAAGTGCAATCTTTGCCGATTATCGCGGAGGTCACAAGGGCGCATATCGGCTGCGCAGACTGACCTGCAGCAACGGAGAATTCCATGTCCCGCCTGACCATTCCCGAATGCGACGCCGCACCGGCCGCCTCCCAAGCCTTGCTCGACGGTGTAAAGGCGCAGATCGGATCGATCCCGAATCTGTTTCGCGTGACGGCAAATAGCCCCGCAGCGCTGGAAGGCTACCTCGCCTTGTCGAAGGCGCTTGGCCGCACCCTGACGCCGGCACGGCGCGAACAGATCGCGCTCGCCGTCGCCGAGGTGAACAGCTGCGACTATTGCCTGTCCGCGCACAGCTATTTCGGCGCCAATTTCGCCAAGCTGAGCCAATCCGAGATCGCCCTGAACCGTACCGGCCACGCCACGGACACGCAGACCGATGCCATTCTGGCCTTTGCGCGTGCGGTCGCGCTCGCCAGGGGCAAGGTAAGCGACGCCGATCTCGCCGCCGTGCGCAAGGCCGGCGCCAGCGAGGCAGAGGTCATCGAGATCGTCGCCAACGTCGCGCTCAATGTCCTCACCAATTTCATCAACAACGTCGCCGAGACCGAGATCGATTTCCCGGTCGTGCGCGCGGCGGCCTGAGCCGCATCTGGACGAGGATCACAGCAATGAAAAAGCCGCTCCGGCGCGTCGAGTCGTTGCCGGACCGGCTCAATGTCGGCGTCAATACGGCCCAACAGGTCCCGCGCGGCGGCGCGGCTGAGGTTGGCGCTGCGGCGGCTGCCCGTAGGCCATGCGAGGATTGCGATCGCAGAACAGCAGCCGCCCGGACACGCTGGCCTGGCATTGCTCATAGGTGCTGTAGGCGCACTCGCCGGGATAATCATACTCACCGCCCTGGGCGCACCAGGGATAGTCGCGCGCCGCGGCGGGCGTGGCGGTGACGAAACCGGCAAGGACCGTCGCGCCAAGGGTCAGCAGCGCCAAATGCGTCTTGCGCATGATCCCAGCTCCTCTGTTCACGCCGCCAGATACGGCGCCATCTATCATCAGGTTTCGCGGCGTCGTTTTATTCCGGATCGACGCCGCAGACCACCCAAGAAAAAGCCCTGCCGAACGGCAGGGCTCCATTTCTCGCGATCACAAGATTGCTACTCGACCTTCAGGCCGGCGAACTCGACGACCTTCTTCCACTTCGCGGTCTCGGCCTCGACCTGCTTGCCGAACTCTTCCGGCGTCAGCACCAGGGGATCACCGCCGAGCTCGACCAGGCGCTTGGTCATGTCGGGCTCCTTCATGAGAGTGTTGATCTCGCCGTTGAGTTTGGCGATCATGTCCTTGGGCATGTTCTTCGGCCCGCCGATGCCGAACAGCGCGCTCGCCTCGTAATCCTTCACGGTCTCGCCGATCGCGGGGACGTCGGGCAATTGCGGCGAGCGTTGCGCCGTAGTGACGCCGAGCGCGCGCAAGCTGCCGGAGCGGATGTGCTGGATGATCGAGGGCATGTTGTCGAAGATCACCTGCACCTGGCCGCCGAGCATGTCGGTGATCGCGGGCGCCGCGCCGCGATAGGGCACGTGCTGCATCTTGCAGCCGGTCATCGCCATGAACATCTCGCCGGACAGATGCACCGAGGTGCCGTTGCCGGAGGAGGCCATGTTCACCTTGCCGGGATTGGCCTTCACGTACTCGATGAACTCTGGAACGGTCTTGGCCGGCACGTCCTTGTTGACGGTCATCACGTTCGGCACGCGCTGGAAGCCGGCGATCGGCGCGATGTCGCGCACGAAATTGAACTTGAGGTTCGCGTAGAGCGTGGCGTTGATGTAGTTGGCCGGATTGACCAGCAGCACGGTGTAGCCGTCGGGCTCGGCGTTGACGACGGATTCGGTGGCGATATTGTTGCCGGCGCCCGGCTTGTTCTCGACCACGAATTGCTGGCCGAGCCGTTCCGACAGCCGCTGGCCGATCAGGCGCGCGAGAATGTCGGTGGCACCGCCCGGCGGGTAGCCGACCACGAACTTCACCGGCCGGGACGGATAGTCGGCGGCGAAGGCTTTCGACAGCGGGCTGGCTGCAAGAGGCGTGGCGGCAAGCAGGCCCAGCGCGGAACGGCGAGTGATCATATGGAGGGTTCTCCCAAGTGTTGTTCTTCAAAGGTCGTTGTTATTGAAGGCCCGATATCTTGATAGCGTCGTCTGCGCGGTTGTAACAAAGCTTGCCGCAGGCGGAAAGTGCGCGAGGCGCATCACGACGAAAGGATAAGGCATGCCGGTCAAGGTCGAAGCCCTCGATCATCTCGTGATTAACGTGGCCGACGTCGCGGTGACCGCCGAGTGGTATCGCGAGATTCTCGGCATGGAAGTCAAGGTGTTCGACCCCGGCGGCGGCAAAGCGCCGCGGACTTCTCTTCAATTCGGTAACCAGAAGATCAACGTCCGGCCGCGCGATGCCGACAAGGTGGAGTGGTTCACCGCTGATCACCAGACCGCCGGCAGCGAGGATCTGTGCTTCCTCACCTCCGCCACACCGGACGAGGTGGTGGCGCATTTGCAGGCACATGGCGTCGCGATCGAGGAAGGCCCGGCTCCCAGGCAGGGCGCCCGCGGCACGCTGCGCTCGGTCTATTGCCGGGATCCGGATGGGAGCTTGATCGAGATTTCGTCGTACCAGGATTGAGGCGCGCGCGGCATTCGACCGTCGTCCCCGATTTGCTCCCCGCGTCATCCGGTGGCAGGAAGACGCAATCATCGAAAAGCAGCCGCCGACAAGATGCAGGCTGCACGGGAGGAAACATGCCACTTCAACAGACGTCAGCCGGAATCGTGAGCCCGTTCGACGGGCTCGACGTGCCCTGGCTGCTGAAGATGCGCGCCGAGGTGCGCAGCTCGCATCCGTTCCTGACCTGGGCGCCGTTCGACGCGCCGGCGCGGCGCTGGAGCTATGGCGAGTTTCACGAGCGGGTCGGCGCGCTCGCGGCGGGGCTCGCCAAGCGCGGCGTGAAGCCCGGCGAGTATGTGCTGATCCATCTCGACAATTGCATCGAGGCGCTGCTGGCCTGGTTTGCCTGCGTCGAGCTGGGCGCCATCGCGGTCACCACCAACACCCGCTCGGCTCCGGCCGAGATCGAATATTTCGCCGATCATTGCGGCGCTGTCGCGGCGATCACGCAGCCGGCCTATGCGGAGATCGTCGCGCAGAACTGCCGCAGCATTCGCTGGATGGCGGTGACGTCGCACGATGCCGGCGCTGCGCCTGCACAATCTGTCCCTCGCGGCGACAGCTTCGAATCGCTGTTCGCCGACAGCGCGGACCGGCCGCAGCGGGCGACCGATCCGTTCGCGCCGTGCAGCGTGCAGTACACGTCAGGCACGACGTCGCGCCCGAAGGCGGTGCTCTGGACCCATGCCAACGCGCTGTGGGGCGCCAAGATCAACGCCGCGCATGAGGATTTGCACGCGAGCGACGTGCACCAGACCTATCTGCCGCTGTTTCACACCAATGCGCTGGCCTATTCCATGCTGGCGACGCTGTGGGTTGGCGCCACCTGCGTGATCCAGCCGCGCTTCTCGGCGAGCCGGTTCTGGGGTGTCGCGCGCGAGCACGGTTCGACCTGGACGTCGACCATTCCGTTCTGCATGAAGGCGCTGCTCGAGCAGGAGATTCCGAGGGATCACAAATTCCGCCTGTGGGGCACCGCCATCAACGAGCCGCCGGCCTTCGCCGCGTTCGGCGTCAAGATGATCGGCTGGTGGGGCATGACCGAGACGATCACCCACGGCATCGTCGGCGAGGTCGACCAGCCCAACATCCCGATGTCGATCGGTCGCGCCGCGGGCGAATATCAAATCCGCATCAGCGACGACGACGGGCGGCCGACCGAGGTCGGCGACACCGGCAATCTCTCGATCAAGGGCATCCCCGGCCTGTCGCTGTTCGCCGAATATCTCCACAACGAGAAGGCCACGCGCGAGAGTTTCGACGAGCACGGATTCTTCCTCACCGGCGACCGCGTCGAGCGTCTGACGAACGGCTTCATCAGGTTCGGGGATCGCGCCAAGGACATGCTGAAGGTCGGCGGCGAGAACGTCGCGGCCTCCGAGATCGAGCAGGTGATCGCGGTTGTGCCCGGCGTGCGCGAGGCCGCGGTGGTGGCGAAGAAGCATCCGATGCTGGACGAGGTGCCGGTCGTCTTCATCATCCCGCATGGCGGCGTCGCGGGCGCAGCGCCCGACCTGCATGACAGCGTGATGGCCGCCTGCCGAAAGGGCCTCGCCGACTTCAAGGTGCCGCGCGAGGTGAGATTCGTCGACGACATGCCGCGTTCGACGCTGGAGAAGGTCGCGAAGGCGGAGTTGCGGAAGATGGTGGGGTGATTAAAACGATCCCAGCGCCACCGGCCGAAACGCCTGCAACAGCTGCTGGTCGAGCTTGCCGCCCATGCCTTCCATCATCGTGAAGGCACGCGAGTGCGTGAAGGGCATGCGGTAGGCGCGCTTCTCCACCAAAGCAGCGTAGATGTCGACGATCGTCGTCACCCGCACGATGTCGCTGATCTGGTTCGATGACAGATTGTTCGGATAGCCCGAGCCGTCGAGGAATTCGTGGTGATGCAGGATGACGTCCAGCATCTCCGGCGGGAAGCCGCCTTGCTCGGCGAGCGCGTCGTAGCCGCGGCGCGGATGCTGGCGGACCTCGTCCATCTCCTCGTCGGTGAGCTTGCCCGGCTTGTCGAGCAGCGCCGCGGGAATGAACGCCTTGCCGACGTCGTGCAGCAGGGCGGCGCGGGTCAGGCGGCGCTGGTCGTCCTCGCGCATGCCGAGATGCTGCGCGAAGGCGACCGCGAAGCCGGTGACGAACAGGCAATGCCGATAGCTGCCGACATGATGGCAGCCGACGGTGGTGAGCCATTCGCGCAGCGAGGAATGCTTGATCGCCTTCAGGATCTTGCTCTCGGCGGCGACGACGTCGTCGAAGCTCAGCGGCACGCCGAGCGGCAGCTTCTCGAACATCTTCGCCAGCACCGCGTGCGCCGCTTCGACGCCGCGGTTGAGCGTCTTGCCGCGGTCGGTGGCGTCGTAGGTGGCGGTGTCGGGGAACGCGGCGCGGATGCGCTGCAGGATCGCATCGGGCTGCAGCGGCCGCGAGATCGTGTCGGTGGCCCCGAGCGCCCAGGCCTGCATGGTGCCGTGATGCAGGGCATCGGCAAGCACGAACAGGCGCGGCATCGAATGATAGGCATCGCCGCGCAGCTTGTTGCGCACCCGTTGCACGCTGTCGGGCGAGCGCAGGTTGATATCGACGACGAGACCGGACAGATCGCGCGAGGGCCGTTCGGGAATCTGCTGCGTGGTCACCGTCGAGACCTCGCCGACCGCCTTCAGGATGCTGGCAAGCTCGCTGCTCGCATCGCTCCGGTCGGAGGCGAGCAGAAGCCGGCGTTTGGCGGCGGATTTGGCTGGCGCGTTCATGGGTTCCCCAAAAGCACGGGAGTGTATTTGGCATCAGCCTATGCCTGATCAGGTTCTCCGGGCCTTAAGAGGCGTGCTCAAGGGAGCCTTGCGGAATTGGACGCAATTTTAGGGATTTGAGTTCCTTCCTGGAGGTTCCCAATCCAGAACGGCGAAAACAACCCCATGCACAGTAGAACGGCCATTGATAAGAAAGGGATATTTTCGCGGTTGCGCCTCCCTCCTAGCCTGACGGTCGACGTGAGCGGCTAGTCCCCCGCGCGCCGCAATGCCGCCTTGAGCTTCTCGCGCGTCTCGTTCCAACCTGCCTCTTCCGCATTCAGTCTCGCCTGGATCTTCTCGATCTCGGCTCGCAGGGCAGCGGCGCGCTGGGTGTGCTCTTCCCTGGCCTTGTCCAAGGCTCCCTGCGCCTTGTCGACGGCCCGCTGCCTGCGCTCGCGCTGTTTCTGCCGGGCCGCCTCTTCCTTGGCCTCCGCGCGCTCGCGGCTTCGCCGCTCGCGTTCGTATGCTTCAGCCGCTTTCCGATCGTCCGCCGTGGCTGATTGGGCTGACGATTTCTTCGCCTTGCGACCTGCCGGCTTGCGACCTGCCCGCTTGAGAGCAGCCCTCTTGCGCCCTTCCTCGCCGAGGGTCTTCGGCAGGTCCGCGTTCTCGCCAAACGGCCCGTCTGTTCCCACCGGCCGTTTCAGAACAACGCCCGGCTTCGCCATGGTCGCGGCGATGATGTCGGGATCGCGGCTCTCCTTCGCCGCGCCCTGATGGAAAAGATTGCTGTCGGCACCCCACGCCTCCAGCGCAGCCTTCATCGACGGCGCGGCGATGGCCTGCTCGAAGAAGCCCAGCGATGTCTGATAGGTCTTCAATTTTCTCGCCATCAGCCGAACCGCGCCTTCTGCGTTCTTCGTGCAATCGAACACGCCTGCGATGTCGGAACAGTGATCCCATGATGTCCTGCCATCGCATCGGCGCGTTGGGAATATTGGGTGCGGCTTTTCGTATGACAACAAAATCCGCCGGAAGCTACCCCCGGCGGATCGTCTCAAACAGCCGTTCGACCGGCTTATGCCTTCATCGCGCCCTTCACGGCCGCGGCCGTGATCGGCAGCGCCCGGACGCGGGCGCCGCTGGCGTTGAAGATGGCGTTGCCGATGGCGGGAGCGACCACCGTCACGGCGGGCTCGCCGACGCCGGTGGCCTTTTCGCCGTTAGCGATCACGGCCACCACGACCTCCGGCATCTGGCTCATGCGCAAGGGCGTGTAGCTGTCGAAATTGGTCTGCTCGATGCCACCGTCCTTGAGCGTTGCCTTCTCGTACATCGCCAGCGACAGGCCCCACAATGCCGCGCCCTCGACCTGGGCGCGGATGTTGTCGGGATGCACCTGGGTGCCGACGTCGGTCGCGACCGTGAGCTTCTTCACGGTCACCTCGCCCGACGGCGCCACCGCGACATGGGCGACGCACGCCGTCCAGCTCGCGGACGCGCGCTCCTGCGACGACACGCAGGCAACGCCCATGCCCTCGCCTTTCGGCAATTGCCTGGTGCCATAGCCGGACAGACCCATCGCGGCGAGCAGCGTGTTGCGCAGCCGCTGCGCGCCGCCGTCGTTCTTGCCCTTGCCGTCGAGCAACGCGATGCGGAACTGCGCCGGGTCCTGGTTGGTCGCAGCCGCGATCTCGTCGATCATGCTTTCGACCGCCCAGAAGGTCCAACCCGGCGCCACCGAGCGGAGCTGACCCGACGGGGTGGCGTTGTGCGCGAGCTCGTTCTTGATCGCGCGCACGTAGTGATTGGGCACGGTGTAGAAGAAGTCGGCGCCGTTCACCGTGAAGGAATCAAGCGGCCCCTTCTTGTCGACCGAGGGCGTGAGGAAATCAGGGATCCCCCAGCGCGCAGTGGGCCAGGCCGACACCACGTCGTGGCTGAGCGCGACGAGCTTGCCGTCACCATCCACGCCGGCCTTGACCTTTTGGTAGGTGAGCGGACGCGAGAAATCCATCGTCATGTCGTTCTCGCGCGTATAGATCACCTTCACCGGCTTGCCGACCGCCTTCGCCGCCTGCACGGCGGGGATCATCATGTCGGCATCGAGCCTGCGGCCGAAGCCGCCGCCAAGCCACATCTGGTGCATGACCACGAACTTCGGATCGATCCCGGCGGCACCGGCTGCGATCGCGCCGGAGCGCGTCGCAAACTGATTGCCGGAATAGATATGCAGGATGTCGCCCTTGAACTCCGCGGTGGCGTTCATCGGCTCCATCGGCGCGTGGATGTTGATGCTGGTGGTGTACTCGGCCTCCACCACCTTGGCCGCCGAGCCGAACGCCGCGTTGGGATCGCCGTCCTTGACGAAGAACTGGCCGGAATCCTCGAGCTTCTGCAGCCGCATGGCCTCATCGAGCAGCGACTGGGTCGACACCTTCGCGTTCGGACCGCCGTCATAGGCGATCTTGAGCGCCTGCGCCGCCTTCTTGGCATTGGCGTAGGTGCTGGCCACCGCGACCACCCAGCCCGATGTCGTGCCGGTCTTGTCGTCGAGGGTGACGGCCTTGATGAAGCCCGGCACCTTCTTCGCCGCGCTGTCGTCGACCGATTTCACGGTGGCGCCGAAGCGCACCGGCGGCGTGACGATCGCGCCATAGGCCATGCCGGGGAGCATCACGTCGATGCCGTATTTGGCCGTGCCGTTGGTCTTGGAGGGGATGTCGAGCTGCGGCACCGATACGCCGATCATGGTGTATTGATCCGGTGTCTTCAGCTTGATCGCCTTCAGCTCATCGGGCGTGAAGGTCTTCGTCGCCTTGCCGCTCTTGACGACATCGGCGAACGACATCTGCTTCTTCGACTTCGGATGCACGATCGCGGACTCGCGCACCACCAGTTCGGAGGCCGGAACGCCCATCGCGGCGGCCGCGCCTTCCGTCAACGCCATGCGGCCGGCGGCACCCGCCCGGCTCATCGCGTCGAAGTTCATCATGGTCGACCAGCTTCCGCCGGTGATCTGCGCGCCCAGCACGGGGTCGTTGAACTTCGGATCGTTGGAAGCAAGCGCGACGCGCATGTCGCTCCACTTCGCCCCTAACTCCTCGGCTACGATCTGCGCCATGGTGGAGGCGATGTGCTGCCCCATGTCGGCCTTGCCGCACGTGACGGTGACGAGGCCATCGGGCGCGATCGCGTACCAGACGCTCGGCTCGAAATTGGCGGGCGCAGCCGCGGCCGCTTCACCGATGCCGGGCACGCCGGCATAGCCGAGCACGAGGCCGGTTGCGGCGGTGCCGACGAGGAACGAGCGACGGCTGAGGTCGGTCGCCTCGGGGGTGACGTTCTTCACGTGCTTGTTCATGTGGGCCTCCGCTCGTTGCCGGAAGCGGATGCGGTGCGCATCTCGGTGGCGGCGCGCATGATTGCCTTCTGGATCCGCGAGTACGTCATGCAACGGCAGAGATTGCCGTCCATATGCGCCACGACCTCGTCCTTGGTCGGATTGGGATTCTTGGCGAGCAGCGATGCCGCCTGCATGATCTGGCCGGACTGGCAGTAGCCGCATTGCGGCACCTGCTCGGCGATCCACGCCTTCTGCAGGGGATGATCACCCTTCGGCGCGAGGCCTTCGATGGTGGTGATCTTCTTGCCGGCGACGTCGCTGAGCATGGTCTGGCACGAGCGCACGGCTTCGCCGTTGACGTGGACGGTGCAGGCACCGCAAAGCCCGGCACCGCAGCCGAACTTGGTGCCGGTCATCTGCAATTGTTCGCGGATAGCCCAAAGGAGCGGCGTGTCGTTTGCCGCATCCACGGACATGCTCCGCCCGTTGATGGTGAGCGTTGGCATAGGCGTCTTCCCCTGCCGGTGCATGAAGCCGCTTACGGCGGCAACTTGTCTTGGCGGACACCCACCGGGCCGGCGCCCGCCTTGATCGCAAGAATGATCGGGTTCAGGCGTTGAGGCAAATGCAATCTGGAATCGATCGAAACTATCTCGGCAGCTCCGTGTTGTGCGCTGCGACAAGTGCACCAACACAGCGACTCAACGCAACAGAAGTGGCGTAGGCACGCGAGCCATCACCGCCGCGACAGTTTCCTCCGAGTAACCGCGCGAGCTAGGATGAGTGAGGAAACAGAACAACAAGGGTGGGCAATGCCGAAGATCGATCGGGACGGCGTCGGGATTTATTACGAAGTCCATGGCGAGGGTCCGCCGCTGCTGCTCACGCACGGTTACTCCTCGACGTCGGCGATGTGGCATGGGCAGGTCGATGCGCTCGCGAAGGACCACACGCTGATCCTGTGGGACATGCGCGGCCACGGCCAGTCCGATTATCCCGACGATCCCAAGGCGTACAGCGAAGCACTGACCGTCGGCGACATGGCGGCAATCCTCGATACGGTCGGCGCGGAGCACGCCATCATCGGCGGCCTGTCGCTCGGGGGCTACATGTCGCTCGCCTTCTATCGCGCGCATCCGCAAGCGACCCGCGCGCTGCTGATCATCGACACCGGCCCCGGCTTCAGGAAGGACGACGCGCGCGAGGCCTGGAACGCGCGGGCGCTCGGAACCGCCGACCGGCTGGATCGCGAAGGTCTCGATATGCTGAAATCGGCGACGCGCGAGCGCGCCACCGCGCGTCATCGCAACGCCAGGGGATTGGCGCTCGCCGCGCGCGGCATGCTGACCCAGCGCGACGCCCGCGTGATCGAGCTGTTGCCCGACATCAAGGTGCCCAGTTTGATCGTGGTCGGCGCCGACGACACGCCGTTCCTCGCAGCAAGCGACTACATGGCCGCGAAAATCCCCGGCGCGCAAAAGGTCGTGATCCCCGGGGCCGGACACGCCGTCAACATCGATCAGCCCAAGGCTTTTGTTGACGCGGTGCTGCCTTTCCTGAAGAACTTGCCGGGATAGGACGATCGAACGGGAACACAGGCAATGAAGCGGGCGATGTTGGCTGCGGGCGCGGTGTGGCTGGCGATGTCTGCGTCCGCGCAGGCAGAGTCCTTCGGCACGATGCCGCCGCGCCAGCCTTTCGTCACGACCTTGTCGAACAACACGCCGCTCGCCTTCGGCATGGATGCCGGGCAGGCCGCGCGCGTGCTCGGGCAGCCCTTGCAATATGTGCGGGGCCGTCCCGGCAACGAGATCTACCTCGCTTTGCGCAACATCGGCGGCAGCGGCCTGATCCCCACTCGCCCTCGCCTGTTCCTGCAATTCCGCCACGGACGCCTGGCGGGATGGAAAGAAGACTACGGCGAGAACTGGATGTGGGAGTGAGGCGGCGGCGCGCCAACATTTCCACATCGTCATGGCCGGGCTTGTCCCGGCCATCCACGATCTTTCGTGCCCGCCAAGAACGTGGATGCCCGGGACAAGCCCGGGCATGACGAGTGTGCGGGACGAGCCGATTCCCAATCGACGGCCAACCAAGAAGGACAACCCGCATGGGACAAGACATCAAGCTGACGGCCTCCGACAATTTCCAGCTCGGCGCCTATCGCGCTGACCCCTCAGGCAGCCCCAAGGGCGCCGTGGTGGTGATCCAGGAGATTTTTGGCGTCAACCATCACATCCGCTCGGTCTGCGACCGTCTGGCCGGGGAAGGCTATGTCGCGATCGCGCCGTCGATCTTCGACCGCACCTCGCCGAACTTCCAGTCGGGCTATACCCCCGAGGAGATCGCCGAAGCGCGAAAATTCGTCGCCAGTCCCGACTGGGAGGCGATGCTGCGCGACACGCAGGCCGCGATCGATGCGGTGAAGAGCGTCGGCCCGGTCGGCATCATCGGCTTTTGTCTCGGCGGCAGTGTCGCCTTTATCGCGGCGACGCGATTGACCGGCCTGAAGGCCGCGATCGGCTATTACGGCGGCGCGGTCGTGCGCTTCGCCGACGAGACGCCGAAGGTGCCGACGCAGCTGCATTTCGGCGAGAAGGATTCCGGCATTCCCCTGACCGATGTCGAGACCGTCAAAGCGAAGCGGCCGGATGTCGAGGTCTTCATCTATCCCGGCGCCCAGCACGGCTTCCATTGCGACGAGCGCGCGAGCTACGACAAGGCGAGTGCCGACATCGCCTGGCCACGCAGCATGGACTTCTTCGCGAAGCATTTGACGAAGTAAGCGCGCCCGACTTTCTTCGCGTCATTCCGGGATACGCCGCAAGGCGCAGGCACGGAATGACCAAGAGAGAGTTGGGCTGAAGCTTGCCTAGAACCAGCGCTCGCCGACGAACACGGTGTCGCCGGGGTTCAAGGGCGTGCCGAGCGGCACCACGGCGCGCATGGAGCCGCCGGCTTCGGTGTGGGTGACGGTGACCACGTCGCGCTTGGCGCGGGGCGAGAAGCCGCCGGCGATGGCGACGGCGCTTTCGACCGTCATGTTCGGCACATAGGGATATTGGCCGGGCGCCGTGACTTCGCCGAGGATGAAGAACGGCCGATAGGACTCGACCTCGACAGCGACCGAGGGCTCACGGATGTAGCCATTGCGCAGCCGCGCGGCGATTTCACCGGCGAGTCCTGCCGGGGTGCGGCCACGTGCCGGCACTCCGCCGATCAGCGGCATCGTGATCGAACCACCGGCGTCGATGGCGTAGCTGTTGGTGAGGCCTTCCTGGCCGTAGACCACGACGCGCAGCTTGTCGCCGGCGTCGAGATGGTAGGAAGCATCGTAGCGCACCGGCGCCGCCATGGGGACGGCGTAGCCGACGGGCATCGGCGCGGGCGAAGGGGCAAAGGAATTGGTCAGCGCGCTGATCGCACCGCCGCCGTTGTTGGCGACGACGACCGGCTGCGGCGCACCGTAGGGCTGGCCGTAGGCCATCGAGTCCAGATCGGGGCGCGGCTGTCCGTATGCGACGGGGCCGGCGGTCTGCATGCAGCCACCAAGGGTCAGCGCGGCGGACGCTGCCAGGGAGGCTGCCAAGATCGACCATCGAAACGCGCGTGCAACCGGCACCGGACCTATCCCTCGGAACGAGACAGCCTCAGTGATGCACCGGTTATGGTTAATAAAGCGTTGAGGGGGCCTAGGGCGAAGAGGCCGACGCGAGATCAGCCGCACACTCCGTCATGCCCGGGCTTGTCCCGGGCATCCACGGTCTTCCCTCGCGGCACCAAGAACGTGGATGGCCGGGACAAGCCCGGCCATGACTAGGGACTGCCTTACGCGCTCACGCCCGCGCCGATCGGACAGGACACGCCCGTGCCGCCGAGCCCGCAATAGCCGGCGGGATTCTTCGCCAGATATTGCTGATGGTAATCCTCGGCGAAATAGAATTCGCCGGCGGGCGCGATCTCGGTGGTGATGGCGCCGAGACCCTTGGCGGCAAGCGCCTTCTGGTAGAGCGCCCTGGACTCGTCGGCCGCCTTCTTCTGCGCATCGGAATGCGTGTAGATCGCGCTTCGGTATTGCGTGCCGACGTCGTTGCCCTGGCGCATGCCCTGCGTCGGGTTGTGACTCTCCCAGAACGTCTTCAACAATCTGTCGTAGGAGATCTTCTTCGGATCGAACACGACCAGCACCACTTCGGTGTGGCCGGTGCGCCCCGAGCAGGTCTCTTCATAGGTCGGGTTCGGCGTGTGGCCGCCGGCATAGCCAACGGCGGTCGTGTAAATGCCATCGCCGAGTTCCCAGAACTTGCGCTCGGCGCCCCAGAAGCAGCCGAGCCCGAACACGGCCTGCTCGAGGCCGGCGGGGTAAGGCGGCTGCAACTTGGCTCCGTTGACGAAATGGGTGGTCGCGGTCGGAATGGCTTGCGCACGGCCGGGCAGCGCCTCAGTTGCGCTCGGCAATGCGGTGGTCTTGCGCATGAACAACATGATTGGGCCTCCGCAACGAGCTGTTCGTCGCTTGAGCCAATCCAAGAAGAAGGGCTCAGACGGCGTGCTCGCGATCAAGTGGGAATATAGGTCTTTACGCGCGAAGCGGCAGCCCCGTTACGCCGCCGCCAGCGCGAAAGCTCAGTCGCGGAAATTGAAAGATCAATCCCGGCGGGAATTGAGGATCAATCCCGGGAATAGCCGATCAGCGGCTTGCGCGGGCGGAACAGGACCATCAGGAGGATGCCCAGAATGCCAAGGACGGCGAAGACCGGCTGATCCAGCACCAGGCGGATCACCGAGGTCCAGAGCCAAGGCGCCTTGGCCTCGACCCAGGTCCGGAACGCCGTCTGGCTGGCCTGATTGATGTCATTCCAGAACTGGCCGAACCGGGTGAACCGCAGGGTCTGGTCGGCCACCCAGCGAGCGCCGTCATAGACCATGAAGATGAAGCCGCCGGCGAGCAGCAGCAGCCCAATCAGTCGGAAAAAGCCGCGGATCATGCCTCACCCCACACGGTCGTCCGATCGGACGACCCCCAAACTCCGCCAGCCAATAACCGGGAGACGGCAGAAATTCAACCTCTTCAGTGCGTTACGGCACGCCTCTCGGCGCTCAAGGCCCGTTTCCGGGCCGGGAAAGCGTTGACGGTGCCACAGACCCTCTCTATAAGGGCGCCAACTGGCGGTGGGCGCAATCCTGCCGCCGCTGTTCTTTGAGCAGTTGCAGGCGCCTTGAGCTTTTAACGGCTCTCTGGAGTCTCAGAGACGGCCCGCAAGGCTGTCGCTCATGTTCCGGGAACAGCCCAGCAATCGAACACCCTAAATCCGAGCGTCGATCAAGCGGTCAAGCAGCCGGCGCTACCCGAACAAGACGCGACCGGTACCGCAAAGGATATAGAGACCATGGCCAATACAACCTCCGCCAAGAAAGCGACGCGCAAGATCGCCCGCCGCACTGCCGTCAACAAGTCGCGCCGCACCCAGATGCGCGGCGTCGTGCGCACCGTCGAAGAAGCCATCAAGACCGGCGATCGCGCCGCCGCCACGCAGGCGATGGCGAATGCCGAGCCGGCCCTGATGCGCGCCGCCCAGCGCAACATCATTCACAAGAATAACGCCAGCCGCAAAGTCTCGCGCCTCACCGCGCAGATCGCCAAGCTCGCGAAGTAACGTCGCGCCGTTCGGTCGGCTCATCCGATCGGTTGAGCCCATACGACATCGCGCTCGTCAATCAGCCCGGCTTCACGCCGGGCTTTTTGTTGTCTGCCATATTCACGCAAGCAGTCACGCGACGTCCATTCTTTGCTTGGACGATTTGCATCGTCAGCACTATGGTGCTTTCCGTAATTTTACCTGCCGATGTTTTTGCAACAGCGGAAACTCTCACCGCGCTGCGAAAAACCCTTGCGGGGCGGGGCTAACTCGCATTTGCGTGCGCACCGAGTTCTGCACACCGTAGTTTTCCCGGAACATGTTTCTCGTCGGGTTACCCTGTGAAACGAGACTCAAAAAACGATGTCTCGCTAACAACTTATCGACATAGCACCGACAAGCATTTGGAAAATTCGCCCGCGCGTCGCGCGCGCGACGTTTTTGTGAAAAATTTTTAGCGGCGACGGAGAATTGTCACATGACGCGCCGCGCTTTCGAATCTGTGCACGGATTCAAACTCTTGCTCGCCAGCCTGTGCACAACTCCCGCGCGGCGTTAACGCTGGTCAAGTTTTTTGATCGATCAAGTGTGAATCAATTCCGTTGCGAGTCTTTCCGCATAGTGTATTCCTTAGGTCGTCCGCAGCGCCCACGATCTTGAGACCAGCGCGGTTTTAGAAAACGGGGCGAGCGTGCAAATCGGCGGCGGTGTGCACGTAGGCGACGCTTCAACAAGCGATTGTCGGTTCAAAACCCACAGCAATGTGGGAATGGTAGTTCTTTGTCTGAATGTCTCCAAGCGGGATTTCTCGATCTCGCTCGCGCCAAGCGCAAATGAGAGACGTCATGAAGCTACCCCGACACGACTGATGGCGTAGCCGGGCGGACGAACAGTACAGACGGGCAGGACATCGGCGACGTTGGTCGCAGTTGTCTTCAGGACACGCAGGACCTTGCCGTGAGCAATCACGGCAGGACGGGGAGGTATCATGTCTTACGGACTCAACGCGGTATTGAAACAAGTCTCATGTTCCAACGATGCCGTTCTAACTCCGTCGGACACCCAGCCTCCCGCGTGTGACGGAGCGCCGAGTACGCGCTGACCTCGCGACCCCTCCATCTCTGACATCGCTGATCGGACGCGGCGTTCTCGCCGAACGGTCGAGCCATGCCTGATGATGGACTCGCTTTGAGGTCGCGCCATGACAGAAACCCTGATGGCAGGAACTCTGCATGGCGCTCACAACGCAACTTTATCTCTCAGCAAAAGTTTTCAAATGATGACGACATCGGAACAGGATCGCTGGTCACGCGTGAAGAGCCGGCTGCGCTCGAACGTCGGCGAAGACGTCTATACGAGCTGGTTCGCCCGCATGGATCTGGAAGGCGTGCAGGAGGAGAGCGTGCGGCTCTCGGTTCCGACGCGCTTCCTGAAGAGCTGGATCCAGGCTCATTATGCCGAGCGCGTGCTGTCGTGCTGGCAGGCCGAGATGCCGGAGGTGCATCGCATCGATCTCACCGTTCGCACCGCAGTGCGCCCGGTCGTTCAGGCAAAGGAAGCGCCCGCGCCGGTCGAGACGCGCCGCGCGCCCGCCGCCGAGCTGCGCTCGACCGCGACCGCACCGGTCTCGGCCAATCATGATGCGCTCGGCGGCTCGCCGCTCGACCCGCGCCTGACCTTTGCGAGCTTCGTCGTCGGCCGCTCCAACACGCTGGCGCATGCCGCCGCGCGTCAGGTTGCCGAGGGCCGCCGCGGCGACCCCGTCATGTTCAACCCGCTCTACATTCATGCAGGCGTCGGCCTCGGCAAGACGCATCTGCTTCAGGCGGTGACCTGGTCCGGCAATTCGGGCAACGAGCGCAAGGTGCTGTACCTGACCGCGGAAAAATTCATGTACGGCTTCGTCGCCGCGCTGAAGACGCAGACGGCGCTCGCCTTCAAGGAAGCGCTGCGCGGCATCGACGTGCTCGTCATCGACGATCTGCAGTTCCTGCAGGGCAAGTCGACGCAGGCCGAGTTCTGTCACACGCTGAATGCGTTGATCGACGCCGGCCGCCAGGTCGTGATCGCGGCCGATCGGCCGCCGTCCGATCTCGAAAGCCTCGACGATCGCGTGCGCTCGCGGCTGGCCGGCGGCCTCGTGGTCGAGATGGGCTCGCTCGGCGAAGAGCTGCGGCACGGCATTCTCAAGTCGCGCGTCGCGGCGGCTCGCGCCCATCATGCGACGTTCGAGGTGCCCGAGGAGGTGCTGACCTATCTGGCCCGCGCCATCACCCATAACGGCAGGGATCTGGAAGGCGCGATCAATCGCCTGCTGGCGCATTCGAAACTCAACAACCGGCCGGTGACGCTGGAGATGGCCGAGCACGAGGTGCGCGACCTGATCCGCCCGCAGGAGCCGAAGCGGATCAAGATCGAGGACATCCAGCGCGTGGTGGCGCGGCAGTATAATGTCAGCCGCTCCGACCTGTTGTCCTCGCGCCGCACCGCCAACGTGGTCCGTCCGCGCCAGGTGGCGATGTACCTCGCCAAGACCCTGACCCTGCGTTCGCTCCCCGAGATCGGCCGCCGCTTCGGCGGGCGCGACCACACCACGGTTCTGCACGCCGTGCGCAAGATCGAGGCACTGGTCTCCAAGGACACCGCGCTGTCAGACGAGGTCGAGGCGCTGAAGCGCCAGCTTCAGGAATAAACGCCTGGTGCTGCTGCCATTCTCCCGCCGCCCCGGCCATGCCTGGGCGGCGGTCTTTATTTCTGCCGGTAAATCGTGGGGAACTGCCCTGCAATCCCTTGAAACGGATGGCTTTCCGCGCCACCTTGCGCGACCCTGACGGCTTTGGTCATATCGACTGGATGCCCCGGTCTGTCGGGGTCTTTCGGTGCCGCGGCGCTTTCGGCGTCCGGTTTTCAACACTGAGTTTTCACTAGGTTTTCTTGGGGATCGGGCGAGTAGTGCAATGAAGGTTACGGTCGAGCGCGCGCAACTCCTGAAGTCGCTGGGTCATGTCCACCGCGTGGTCGAGCGCCGGAACACGATCCCGATCCTCGGCAACGTGCTGGTCCGCGCCGAGAACACGAAGCTGTCGCTGAAGGCGACCGACCTCGACCTCGAGGTGACGGAGACACTGCCTGCGGAGACCGCGACCGCCGGCTCCACCACCGTGCCGGCGCACATGTTCTATGACATCGTGCGCAAGCTGCCTGATGGATCGCAGATCGTGCTGGAGGCCGACGGCGACCGCGCCGTGCTGGCGATCCGCGCCGGCCGCTCGCGCTTCACGCTGCAGACCCTGCCGGAGAATGACTTCCCGGATCTCGCCGCCGGCGACATGTCGCATTCGTTCAACCTCGCCGCCAAGGACGTCAAGCGGCTGATCGACCGCACCCAGTTCGCGATCTCGACCGAAGAGACGCGCTACTATCTCAACGGCATCTATCTGCACGCCGCCGGCACGCCGACGGCCGCCACCCTGCGCGGCGTCGCCACCGACGGTCACCGCCTCGCCCAGCTCGACCTGGTCCAGCCCAAGGGCGCCGACGGCATGCCGGGCGTGATCGTGCCACGCAAGACCGTCGGCGAGGTGCAGCGCCTGATCGAGGATGCCGAGGCCGAGGTCACGATCGAGCTGTCGCAGGCCAAGATCCGCTTCACCATCGGCAATGTGGTGCTGACCTCGAAGCTGATCGACGGCACCTTCCCCGATTATGGCCGCGTCATCCCGCAGGGCAACGACAAGGAGCTCGTCGTCGACAAGAAGGATTTCGAGAACGCGGTCGACCGCGTTTCCACGATCTCCAGCGAGCGCGGGCGGGCGGTGAAGCTGTCGCTGTCGCCGGGCAAGCTGGTACTGTCGGTGACCAACCCGGATTCCGGCAGCGCCACCGAAGAGCTCGAGGTCGAATACGCCTCCGACGCCCTCGATATCGGCTTCAACTCCCGCTACCTGCTCGACATCGCCGCCCAGATCGAAGGCGACGTCGCAACGCTGAGGCTCGCCGACCCCGGCTCGCCCACGCTGGTGCAGGACCGCGACGACAAGAGCGCGCTGTACGTGCTGATGCCGATGCGGGTGTGAGGGACGTGCTCCCTCGCGGACATTCCGCTATCTCTCAAGAGCTCGGTGCGATGCGCGTTATCGTGCCCTCTCCCCTTGCGGGAGAGGGCAGCTCCGCGAGTAGCCAAAACCTCGCTTGGGTGAGGGGTCCTCTCGCGGCACCTTCACCGCGGAGACAACCCCTCACCCGCCGCCGTTTCGCGTCGGCACCCTCTCCCGCAAGGGGAGAGGGTAGAGGCACCGCGCCCCACCGGCATTCGGAATGACGCCGATGCCGCAAGACCCGCATCATCGGCCGACCGCCAAGCACCTTCGCCAATTTGCGAAGAACATGCGGCGCGAACCGACAGATGCGGAAGCGGCCATATGGCGTTTGTTGAGGGATCGTCGGCTATCCGCCTACAAGTTTCGCCGGCAGGTGCCAATCGGGAACTACATTCTCGACTTCGTCTGCTTCGATAAACGTCTCGTGATCGAGATCGACGGAAGTCAGCACGCGGAATCGCAACGTGATGCAATTCGGGACACCGCAATTTCCGCGGAAGGTTTCTCGATAGCCCGCTACTGGAACAATGACGTGCTGCAGCACCCCTCTTCCGTCCTGGAGGACATCCTTGCAAAGCTCGCCGGGCAGTAAGATACCCCTCACCCGTCGCCTCACTTCGTGAGGCGCCACCCTCTCCCACAAGGGGAGAGGGGAAGAATCGCGCCATAACGAATAACTGATGACCCCCTCCCGCATTCATCGCCTGACGCTGACGCATTTTCGCAATTACCGGGCGGCGGGGCTCGAGACGGCGGCTGACATGGTGGCGCTGGTCGGGCCGAACGGGGCGGGCAAGACCAATTGCATCGAGGCGATCTCGTTCCTGTCGCCGGGCCGTGGCCTGCGGCGCGCCACGCTGGAAGACGTCGCCGACAACCAGGGCGACGGCTCCTGGGCGGTCTCCGCGCAGGTCGAAGGCGCATTGGGCCTGGCCACGCTCGGCACCGGCATCGATCCGCCGCGGGCGGACGCCGCGGTGAGCCGGCGCTGCCGCATCGACCGCGAGCCGGTCAATTCGGCCACGGCCTTCGGAGACCATATCCGCATGGTGTGGCTGACGCCGGCGATGGACGGGCTGTTCATGGGCGCAGGCTCCGAGCGGCGGCGCTTCTTCGATCGCCTGGTGCTCGCCATCGACAGCGAGCATTCCAGCCGGATCTCCGCGGCTCGAGCGCTCCCTGCGCTCGCGCAACCGCCTGCTCGAGACGCGCAATTACGACGACCATTGGTGTGACGCGATCGAGCGCGAGACCGCCGAGCTCGCGGTCGCCGTCGCGGCGACGCGTGGCCAGACCGCGGCGCGGCTGACCGGCATGCTCAATGCGCGCGCGCAGGCTTCCGCGTTTCCGTCGGCGCAGATCGCGCTCGACGGCTGGATGGAGAACGCGCTGCTTCAGGAGACCGCGACGTCGGTCGAGGACCGCTACCGCCAGATCCTGCGCGACAACCGTCCGCGCGACGCGATCGCCGGCCGCACCACCGACGGCCCGCACCTCACCGACCTCCAGGTGATCTACGCACCCAAGAGCATGCCGGCGCGCGACGCCTCGACCGGCGAGCAGAAAGCGCTGCTGATCGGTCTCGTGCTGGCGCATGCGACACTGGTCGCGGAGATGACCGGCATCGTGCCACTGCTGCTGCTCGATGAGGTCGTTGCCCATCTCGATCCGAACCGGCGCGCTGCGCTGTTCGACGAGCTGCGCAAGCTCGGCGCACAGGTGTGGCTGACCGGCGCGGACCCGGCAGCCTTCGCCGAAATCGGCGCCGGAGGCGAGATCTTTGACGTCGAGAGCGGACGGGTCTCCAACCGCCGTCCTTGAACCTGCCTCATTCTCCTCACGACTAGTTGCCAGAGGCCGCGCCGATGCTGTCGCAGCCTCTGCAGTCGCGATGACATGACGCGCGATATCCCTGGAGAGTGAGATGCGGACGGTAACGCCCGGGGCGCAAGCCTCGGCACGATGGCTGGCGTTTGCGTGCGGCCTTGTCCTGCTCGCGAGCTGCACGCTCGCCGCCAGCGCCGGCGCCTGGGTGCCGCATCTATCGGAGCTGTTTTCGACCGGGCTCACGCCGGATCCCGACGCCAGGCTGCCCGCACCGACCCGTTTCAGCTACAGAGGAATCCACACCACGGTGGCGAGCGGCTTCGAGGCGCCGCTGCGCACCAGGCTCGACGCCACCGTGCCCGCAGGGATCAGTGACGTGCTCGCCTTCTACCGCACCGAGCTCGGCAAGCTCGGCTGGCAGGAAAAGCCGGATGGCGCGGTGATCGCCGCCGATCGCGTGCAGCTCGCCTTCGCCTCCCCGCTGGGGCCGGCGGCACTGGAGCTGCGCCGCAAGGACGACAGCACAATGGTCAATCTCGTGCAGAAGAACGCCGATACGGCGACCAGGGCGAACGTCATGCCCGAGCCGGGCCAGGCCAAAGTGGTGTTCAGCAATATCGGCGAGACCGAAGCGGCGCTCACGATCTACGGGCGCACCATCCGGCGCGCGGGCGGCGCCAACGCAGTGGCGCTGGATCTGCCGCCCGGCCAATATACCTACGAACTGAGCGTGCCAGGCCATGCGGTCACCACGAACATCCTCACCTTCGCCGCCGGTGACGCCTGGGAGCTCACGGTCGGGCGCGGCGGCGAGGCATGGTCGCCGCTCCAGCTGTATTGAACCTCACGGGTTTCTGCCGCGACTTCTCGTTCGAGGCCGCGCCGACGGTGTCGCGGCCCGCAATTGCGCGAGGCATGACGACCCGCGCGAAATCCAGGAGCTTTGACGATGCCGATGATCCCGCGCGGGACGCAAGTCCCGGCACGCTGGCGGCTGCTTGTGTGCGGCCTCTTCCTGACGGCGAGCTGCCCGATCGCGGCGGCTGCCGACGGGGGCATCGCCGACGTCCACGCGCTGCCGCAGCTCGAGGGCGCAGTGGAAGACACCTCGCGTCCCGATCCCTACCGGGTCGAATATCGCGTGCCGACGCCGGCTGCAGCGACCTTGCCTTCGGTACGAAAGCTCCTGAGCGCCAACGGATGGGTGCCATATGTGATGCCGCTGGAGGAGACCAGCACCACGCTGAAATTCAAGAAGGGACGGCAGGGCCTTTCGGTTCATTTCACGCAGGCGCCCGGCCGGCCCGACCAGTCCGTGGTCAATTACACGAGCGACCGCATCTATTCCAACGTGCCGTTTCCCGAAGGCGCCAGCGACATCGTGTTCGACGGCACCCGGCCCTATCTCGGCTGCATCGCCCCTGCGGCGCTCGATGCGACATCGGATTTCTACACCAGCCAGATGAATGCGATCGGCTGGCGGAAACTCACGCCCGAGGCGGCCGCAGGCTGGACCAATGCCGGCCTTGGCGAGACCGTTCCGAACGGCGTGCGCGCGTTCTACGACCATGCCGACGACGCGGCCGGCGGCTTCTACAAGCAGAAGCCCATCATGCTGACGCTGACGCGCCGCGACGACGGCCGGACCAATGTCGACATCAGGGTCGCGCCCTTCGCGCTTCCCGTCGATCTCAAGGCCGACAGCGATATCGCCGGCCTGCCCCGGCCGAACGCCACAAGACGCGCAGCAGGCCTGGGCGGCGCCAGCTCCAACAAGCGCGAGATGACCGCTGCTGCCACGGCCGAGCTGCCTGCCGTGCTCGCCTTTTATCGTCGCGAGCTCGCTGCGCGCGGCTGGCAAGAGGATGGAAACGCGCCGCTCGCGCCCGGCGACGACGCGGCGATCAGGATCTCCACGGCAGAGGAAACCGGCTTGCTGCGGCTCGGCCGCAAGTATGATTTCACCATGATCAGCCTGATCGCTCAGGTGAAGGAATCGGCCCTTGCCGCCCGCGCCAGGGCGAAGAAGGAAGCCGACGACAGATTCTTCAGCGATGTCACGTCCGTCGCCAGGCAGATGATCGCCGCCGACGAAGCGAGGCGCAAGGTGCAGGCGGCGGCGCTGTCCGATACGCCGCTCAATCCGCTCGCCGACAGCAGGACGCCGGTGCCGCTGCCCGAAAATGCCGAGGGCGTGAAGTTCGAAGGCAACGACGGCCAACTGGAATTCTCATCCACATCGAGTGTGAAGGCGCTCACCGCGTTCTATCGCGCGGCGCTGAAGCCCGCAGGCTGGAAAGAGCAGCCCTCCGTCATCAACCAGCCCAACATGGCGATGATGGAGTTTTCCAGAAGCGGCAAGTCGATCTCGATGACCGTGATGCAGATGGGCCCGAAGGTGAATGTCCGCGCCAACGGTTCCGGCCTTATGGTGGCTGCCGCCAAGCCCGTGGCCGCTCCCGAGGTGCAGGCCGGATCTTCCGAGGCGAAGTCCTCCGAGCCGCTCAAGCCCGACAGCGAATCCCAACTCCCCGTGCCGACACAGCGCTCGTCGACCTCGCTTGCCACGACGAAACTGCCAGGCAGCGAGACTCCGTTCCGCCGCGAGCTGGCGGCCAGCATCCCGGCCCCGCTCGGCGATGTCCTGGCTTTCTACCGCTCGGAGCTTTCCAGGCTCGGCTGGCAGGAAAAGGCCGACGGTGCGGCCGTGTCCGCGGAGCGCACGCAGATCGACTTCACCTCGCCGCAAGGGCCGGCCACGCTCAAGCTCGGCCGCGCCAAGGGCGAGACCACGGTCAGCCTGGTGCAAAAGAATCCGGATGCCGCGACCAAGGCGGACATCATGCCGAAGCCCGGCCAGGCCAGGCTGATGCTTGGCAATATGGGGGCGAAGGAAGCTGCGCTGACGATCAACAAACAGACCGTCAAGATCGCGGCCGGCGCCGGCGGTCCGCAATCGCCGAAGGGTCCGATGCTCGACCTGCCGCCCGGCACTTACCAATATGCGCTGCGAACGCCCGGACGCCCGGCCCGTACCGAGACTCTCACGGTCGCCGCTGGCGATGCCTGGGGCCTCTTGGTGGGTCCAAGCGGAGACGTCCTGCCGCTTCAGATGTACTGAACCCGTCCATCCTCCGAGGCGGTTCAGGCGCCTCGGAGCCATCTGCCCGCCCCGCAAAATCCACGCCTCGAGCGACCCGGAACAACCCTGCAGAATCGCGCTTTTCGCGGCGCCCAAAAACGGCCTCCAAACGCCTTGAAAACCGACAAAAAACCCCTATTTGATCAAAGGGTTGCTGGAGGATACTTTGCGCTAGGCGCAAGCTGTCTTTCATGGCACAAATAGCCTGCAAATCAGCGCCTTTTGCGCGGCTGATTCGGGCGACATCTCGAAGGCCTCTCATGACAGAACCTGCTCGGCAGACGCCTGCCGAAAACGAGCCCTCAAATCCAAGCGATTACGGGGCGGAATCGATCCGCGTGCTCAAGGGTCTCGATGCTGTCCGCAAGCGCCCGGGCATGTATATCGGTGACACCGACGACGGCTCCGGCCTGCACCACATGGTCTACGAGGTCGTCGACAACGCGATCGACGAAGCGCTCGCGGGCCACGCCACGCGCGTCGACGTGATCCTCAATGCCGACAATTCCGTCACCGTGCGCGACGACGGCCGCGGCATTCCCGTCGACATCCACAAGGGCGAAGGCATCTCGGCCGCCGAGGTCATCATGACCCAGCTCCATGCCGGCGGAAAGTTCGACCAGAATTCCTACAAGGTCTCCGGCGGTCTGCACGGCGTCGGCGTCTCCGTCGTCAACGCGCTGTCGAGCAAGCTCGGCTTGCGCATCTGGCGCGACAACAAGGAGCACTACATCGAATTCGCCCATGGCGATGCAGTCGCACCGCTGGTGGTGGTCGGAGATGCGCCGGGCCGACGCGGCACCGAGGTCACGTTCCAGGCTTCGACCGAGACTTTCAAGAACATCGAATACGATTTCGCGACGCTGGAGCACCGGCTGCGCGAGCTCGCCTTCCTCAACTCCGGCGTCAACATCGCCCTCTCCGACATGCGTCACGCGGTCGAGAAGCGCGAGGAGATGCACTATTCGGGCGGCGTCGAGGAATTCGTCAAATATCTCGACCGCAACAAGAAGGCGATCGTGCCGGCACCGATCATGGTGCGCGCGGAAGCCAACGGCATCGGCGTCGAGGCCGCGCTGTGGTGGAACGACAGCTACCACGAAAACGTGCTGTGCTTCACCAACAACATCCCGCAACGTGACGGCGGCACCCATCTCGCCGGCTTCCGCGGCGCGCTGACGCGCCAGGTCAACGGTTATGCCGAGGCCCATGCCAAGAAGGAAAAGATCGCGCTGACCGGCGACGACTGCCGCGAAGGCCTCACCGCGGTGCTGTCGGTGAAGGTGCCCGATCCGAAGTTCTCGTCGCAGACCAAGGACAAGCTGGTGTCCTCGGAAGTGCGCCCCGTGGTCGAGAACGTCCTCAACGAAGCGCTCCAGGCCTGGTTCGAGGAACACCCGTCCGAGGCCAAGATGATCGTCGGCAAGGTGATCCAGGCCGCCGCCGCCCGTGAAGCCGCGCGAAAGGCGCGCGAGCTGACGCGCAAGAGCCCGCTCTCGGTCTCCTCGCTGCCCGGCAAGCTCGCCGACTGCCAGGAGAAGGACCCGGAAAAATCCGAACTGTTCATCGTCGAGGGCGACTCGGCAGGCGGCAGCGCCAAGCAGGGCCGCAACCGCGAATTCCAGGCCGTCTTGCCGCTCCGCGGCAAGATCTTGAACGTCGAACGCGTGCGTCCAGACAAGATGCTGGGCAGCGAGCAGATCGGCACGCTCATCACCGCGCTCGGCACCAGCATCGGCGACGAGTTCTCGATCGAGAAGCTGCGCTACCACAAGATCATCGTGATGACGGACGCCGACGTCGACGGCGCCCACATCCGTACGCTGCTGCTGACCTTCTTCTACCGCCAGATGCGGCAGATCATCGACGGCGGCTATCTCTATATCGCCCAGCCGCCGCTGTATAAGGTCAACCGCGGCAAGTCCGAGCAGTACCTCAAGGACGAGCGGGCGCTCGAGGATTATCTGATCGACACCGGGCTCGACGATTGCGTCTACATTCCGGGCACCGGCGGTGATCGCACCGGCCGCGATCTGCGTTCGCTGATCGACGACGCCCGGGCCGTCCGCGGCATCCTGCGCAGCCTGCACTCCCGCTACAATCGCAAGGTGATCGAGCAGGCCGCCATCACCGGCGTGCTCAACAAGGCGATCTATGGCGACCCGGAGAAAGCCGCGGCGGCCGCGCAATACATCGCCGCCCGGCTCGACACGCTCGCCGACGAGGTCGAGCGCGGCTGGGTCGGCCAATACGTCGAAGGCCAGGGCTTCCAGTTCGAGCGCACGGTGCGCGGCGTCAAGGAAGCCGCCCTCATCGACGACGCCTTCCTGGGTTCGGTCGAAGCCCGCAAGCTCGACGAGTACACGGTGAAGCTCCAGGACGTTTATGCCCGCCCGGGCAAGCTGCGCCGCAAGGACGCAGAACACATGGTCTACGGCCCGGTCGACCTGTTCGAAGCCGTCACCGACGCCGGCCGCAAGGGCGTCACCCTGCAGCGCTACAAAGGACTGGGCGAGATGAACCCGGAGCAGCTCTGGGAAACGACGCTGGACACCAATGCGCGCTCGCTGCTGCAGGTGAAGGTCAAGGAGGTCGACGAGGCCGACGACATCTTCACCAAGCTGATGGGCGACGTGGTCGAACCGCGCCGCGACTTCATCCAGGAGCATTCGCTGAGCGCGACGATCGATATCTGAGATTCGCCGCTCCCGCAGCGTCATGGCCGGGCGTAGCCGTCCGAAGGACGGCGTCGCTTCGCCCGCTTACGTCCCGGCCATCCACGCGTTGCTCCGCGGACCAAAGAACGTGGATGCCCGGGACAAGCCCGGGCATGACGGCTGGACCGATCCCAGTATCGCTGAACCTCCCCTTCCGCCGTCGCGACGAACCGGCATGAACCCGCAGGCCAGTTCCGGCCGGGAAGCGCCATGCCATGTCCAGCTCGTCCGCGACCATTTCCACCGTGCCATCCCGCCGGCTCGGCATCATCGGCAGCATTGTAGGCATATTGGCCCTGATGGCGGCTGTGTTGCCGCATTGGGTCGTGCCGATTGTATTCCCGCCGCCGCCCGCTGATCAGGTCATCGTCGACACCGGGCACCGCATCAGGGACCGCGTGATCGCGCGCGTGAAGGGCGTCGAGTATCAGACCCCAAAGGTCGAGAAATCGGCCGGACGAAGCTGGAGCGAGACGGCATCAGTCGCAGCGATCTCGCTCGGCCTGCTTGCCGTCCTGCTCTCGGTCCTCGCGCTGATCTTTCGGGAAGAACGGCTCCTGGCCGCCGTGGCCGCGACGCTCGGCGCCGGCGCCATCGCGATCGAGATATCCTTCGTCGTGATCGGCGCGCTGATCCTGATCGCAATCCTCTATGTGGTGGGGAATATCATCGGGCTGTTCTAGGCTTCAAAGGGCCTGACGGGCCGGCCTCGGCGCGGCCAGCACAATTGCTACCGCGCTCAAATCTCTGTAGTTTCCGCCCGAAACCGCCCACCAACAGGACAGCGAGAACCCCGTGGCCCCCATCCAGTACATCGTCGAGGGCGGTCACCGGCTCTCGGGCTCGATCGAGCCGTCCGGCAACAAGAATTCGGCGCTGCCGATCATCGCCGCCGCCCTGCTCACCGAGCATCCGGTGACGCTGGAGAACGTGCCGCGGATCCGCGACACCGAGACGCTGGTCGAGCTGATCCGCTCGGTCGGCGCGGCGGCGGAATGGACCGCGCGCAATACGCTTCAGATCCACGCCAAGAGCATCCGCGCCGCCGACCTCGATCCCGAGCTGTGCGTGCGCATCCGCGCCTCGATCCTGCTCGCAGGCCCGCTGCTCGCCCGCTGCGGCGAGGTGATGCTGCCGCCGCCCGGCGGCGACGTCATCGGCCGTCGTCGCCTCGACACGCATGTGCTCGCGCTCGAGCAGCTGGGGGCCAAGGTCACGGCGACCGACCGGCTCGAATTCCGCGCGGCCAGGCTCGCCGGCGCAGACGTGTTCCTGGACGAGCCGAGCGTCACCGCGACCGAGAACGCGCTGGTCGCGGCAGTGGCCGCCGACGGCGTCACTTATTTGCGCAACGCCGCCTCGGAGCCGCATGTGCAGGACCTCGCCAATTTCCTGGTCGCGCTCGGCGCCAGGATCGAGGGCATCGGTACCAACACCATGATCGTGCACGGACCGGCAACGCTGGGCGGCACCACCTACCGGATCCAGCCCGACCATATCGAGGTCGGCTCGCTGATCGGGCTTGCCGCCGTGACGCGCTCGCCGCTGCGCATCGTGCGCGCGGGCGTCGAGCATCTGCGCTCGATCCGCATGGGCTTCGAGCGGCTCGGCATCGTCTGCCGTATCGAAGGCGACGATCTCATCGTGCCCTCGAACCAGACGATGAAAATCCAGGACGATTTCGGCGGCCACGTGCCGAAGCTGGAGGACCAGCCCTGGCCCGCCTTCCCCGCCGACCTGATGTCGATCGCGATCGTCACCGCCACGCAATGCGAAGGCGTGATCCTGATGTTCGAGAAGATGTTCGAATCGCGGATGTTCTTCGTCGACAAGCTGATCGCGATGGGCGCGCGCATCGTGCTATGCGATCCGCACCGCGCCATTATCGCAGGCCCGAGCCGCCTGCACGGCGCAGCGATGACCTCGCCCGACATCCGCGCCGGCATGGCGATGTTGCTCGCGGCCGTCTGCGCCGAGGGCACCTCCACCATCAACAACGCCGACCAGATCGAGCGCGGCTACGAGCGCATCGAGGAACGGCTGAACGCGCTGGGTGCGAGGATCAAGCGCGTGCCGGAGCGCAAGAACTGAGATTCTTCGCCTCTCCCCGCAAGCGGGGCGAGGGAGAAGAAGCACGGGCCATGTTTTCGTCGCGCGGCCGTGCTAACGAGTCCGCCATGCTCGACACCGTCCAACAGCAATCGCAGCCGCAAGCCGGCGCGCCGCCGAATCATCTCGCCGAAGAATTCGTCGAGACGCTGCGGCTGGCCGTGCCGATGATGCTGACACAGCTCGGGCAGATCGCGATGATCACGACCGATCTCGCGATGATCGGCAGGCTCGGTGAGGACGCGGTCGCGGCGGCCGCGCTGGCGCATACGGTCTATTTCGTCAGCTTCACCTTCGGGCTCGGGCTGGTGACCGCGGTATCGCCGCTGGCCGCACAGGCGTTCGGCGCGGGCGACGTCAAACGGCTTCGACACGCCTTGCGCGTCGGCCTGTGGGTCTCGTTCCTGATCTCGTTGCCGATGATAGCGTCGCCGCTCTACGGCGAAAAATCCTGCTTGCGCTCGGCCAGGCGCCGCAGTCCGCCGCGCTCGCCCAGCGCTATCTGAACGGGCTGGCCTGGGGCATCGCGCCGGCGCTCGGCTTCATCGCGCTGCGCAGCATGATGAGCGCGGTGAACCGGCCGCAGGCGCCACTGTGGATCACGGTCGCGGCGATCCCCATCAATGCCGCGCTGGTCTATGCCCTGATCCACGGCCTGTTCGGCCTGCCGGAGCTCGGCCTGTTCGGCGCCGGGCTTGCGACCACGCTGGTCAATCTCGGCACCTTCCTCGCCACACTCGCCATCGCCGCATGGCGCAAGCCGTTCGCGGACTATCGCCCGCTCGCTGATCTGTGGCGGATCGACTGGCCGCTGATGCGCCGGCTCATCGTCATCGGCGCGCCGATCTCGTTCTCCCTGCTGCTGGAATATGGCCTGTTCTCGTCGGCCGCGCTGTTGATGGGCTTGATCTCGACCGCTGCGATCGCCGCGCATCAGATCGCGCTCCAGGTCACCGCCGTGCTGTTCATGGTCCCGCTCGGCATCGGCATGGCCGCGACGGTGCGGGTCGGCCACGCGTTCGGCCGCAACGACCCGGCCGCGGTGAAGCGCGCCGGCCTTGTCGCGGCTCTGCTCGGGATCGCGCTGGTCTCCGCGCTGACGATCGCCATCATCCTCGGCCGCTACCGGCTGGGCCGGCTGTTCTTCGGCTCTGGCGAGGCCAGCGCGGCAACGGTCGAGCTGACGGCGACACTGCTGGTGGTCGGTGCGACCTTCTTCATCGCCGATGGCCTCCAGACCATCGTGGGCGGCGCGCTGCGCGGCATCAATGACACCAGGATGACATTGGTGTTCGCGGCGATCGGCTATTGGTGCATCGCCTTTCCGGTCGGCTGGGTACTGGCATTCAACGCCCATGTCGGCGCGGTCGGCGTCTGGATCGGATTCTCGGTCGGGACGTTCGTCTATGCCGGCCTTCTGATCTTGCGCTTTCGGATGCTGACGCGCAGATTGGCAGCATGACCGGAACAGTCCGCGAAGTCACGCCTGAGGTCGATGCCGGTGCCGTGCTGGCAGGCGCGCAGTTCATCGACGCGTTTCGCGTCGAGATCGGCGCAGCGGCCGTGAATGCCCGCGAGGCCTGCACACGGATGGTGCTGCACGGTCCGCGCTGGATCGATGCGCTGCTGCGCCTGCGCAATATCCTGGTGAGCCCGTTCGGATTGAAGACATCGGGCGAAGGCGCGCCGGCCCCGGGCGGCCTGATCGGGCTGTTTCCGGTGCTGAGCGAGACGCCGGAGCGGCTGGTCGCCGGTTTCGACGATTCCCATCTCGACTTCCGCATCGTGGTCGATATTTCAGGCGATGCGGCAAGCCGTGAGGTGACGTCGACCACGCTGGTGCGGACGAACAATCTGCTCGGGCGCATTTATCTCACCCTCATCATGCCCTTCCACAAGCTCGTGGTGCGCAGCATGATGGGACGCATCGTGGAGCCGGCCTGATGGCGCTGTCCGTCGATCTGTTCTATTCCTTCCGCAGTCCCTACAGCTACCTGGCGCTCCCGAAAACGCTCAAGCTCGTCGAGGAGTACGATCTCACGGTGAATTTGCGGCCGGTTTATCCGATCGCGGTGCGTGTGCCTGGCTTCTTCAAGAAGGCCAGTCCGCAATTCGCACGCTACATCGTGCTGGATAGCCGCCGGGTTGCCGAGCACGCCGGCATTCCCTTCCGGTTTCCGCGCCCTGATCCGATCGTGCAGGACATGACGACGCTCGATGTCGCGGCCGAGCAACCCTACATCCACCGCCTGACCCGGCTCGGCGCGATGGCGCAGCTCGACGGCCGCTCGCTCGCATTCACCGCCGCGATCGCGCCCGTGCTGTGGGATGGGTCGGTGGCAGGATGGAACGAGGGCGATCATCTCGCGCGCGCCGCCGAGAAGGCCGGCTTTGATCTCGCCGCGATGGACGCCGCGATCGGCGCGGACGCCGATCGCTACGAGCAGGTGATCGCGGAGAACGAAAAGGACCACGCGGCATCAGGCCATTGGGGCGTGCCGACTTTCGTATTCGAGAACGAGCCGTTCTTCGGCCAGGACCGCATCGATCTCCTGGTCTGGCGCATGATGGCTAAGGGCCTGACCAAGCGGTAGCTCAATCAGCTTTGCGCACCGGACCATCCGCCGCCGCCTCCGACCATTCGCCGACGACGCGGTCGAGATCGCAGAGATTCTGGTGCATCTGCTCCAGCGAGAAACCGATCGCGAAGAAGCGTTCGGCGGTGTCGCCGGGCTGACCGCGGATCAGTCCGTCCTGACGCACGGCGGCGACCGCCTCGGCATAATGCTGGAGTGCGACGTGAACGGGATGAATCGGCGGCGCGCCGGCGCCCTCGCGTAGCGCCACAGCGGCCGAACGCAGGAAGCGCGCGATCACGGTCGAGACCTCCGTCAAGGGAGCTGCGAGCCGCATCTGCACATCCACCGGCAGCGGCACCACGGTGGCACGGCCGATCATCACGACATCGTGGCGCAGGCGCAGGACGGTGCGCAGCATCGGACCGGTATCCGGCCCGCCCGACAGGCGCGCCGCGCGCTCGCGCTCGGCCTCGGCGCCGATCGCGTTGAGTCCGACCATCGCCGTGCCGATGCCGTCCTGGATCCGGTGCAGCGCGTCGTTGTCGCGGCCGCGCGTGAGGCCGGCGAGCAGTTCGGTGAACGCGTCGGCGATCAGTTCGAGCAGCTTTGCCGCAGCGGCGCGGATCTGCCGCACCGCGCGCGAAGGCAGCACCAGAAACGAGACCAACAAGCCCGTGATGGCGCCGACCCCGACCTCGCTGACCCGGTCGATCGCCGAGGTCAAGGGATCGGAGTGGTGCATGGTCGGAACCAGCAGTACGATCACCGCCGTCACCGTGGCCGCGCTGAGGCTCGGATTGATCGCTGCGATGAAGGCCAGCGGGGCGACCGAGAGCACCAGCAGGCCGAGCAGGCCAGCCTCGCTCGAATAAGGGATCAGGATCGCGATGGCGCCGCCATAGATGGCGCCACCGATGGTGCCGAGCATGTAGTCGCGCGTCGCCTTCAGCGAGCGGCCGACGCTCATCTGGGTCACGATCAGCGAGGTCAGGACCGCCCAGAGCGGCAACAGCAGATGCAGCGCGGTGGCGATGGCATAGGCCGCAGTCGCCGCCACGGTGACCCGGATCGCCAGTCCCAATTGCGTCCGCCGTGACCGGATCCGGTCGAACAGCTTTCCCGCGAGTCCCATGGTCAAACGTTCCGATCTTCCCGGGCCAGGCAAAAGCATGGCTGATGCCCGCGGCCCCAAGGCCGCTTGAAAGGCTAAATCAGCCCGCCTAACTTGCGCGCCAAAACGAGGAAACACGATGGCCAACGAAACCGCAACGCTCGCCGCCTACGTCTTCAATCTGAAATTTGACGATATTCCAGCGGAGGTGCTGGATCGCGCCAAGGTGCTGACGCTCGATTTCCTCGGCAGCGCCATCCGGGCGCGCAGCGAGGCGGAATCGACCCCGTCGATCCTGAAGATGCTGGAGGCGCTCGCGCTCGACACCAAGGGCGAATCCACCGTGTTCGGCGACAGCAAGACCTGGACCCCGGCGGTTGCAGCGCTGCTCAACGGCGCGCTCGGCCATTCGCTCGATTTCGACGACACCCACGCCGATTCCTCGCTGCATCCGAGCGCGCCGGTGGTCCCGGCCGCCTTCGCCGTCGGCGAGATGGTCGGCGCTTCCGGCCGCGACGTGCTGACCGCGATCGTGGCGGGCTATGAAGTCTGCTGCCGGCTCGGCAACGCGCTCGATCCGACCTCGCATTATGCGCGCGGCTTCCACCCGACCGCCACCGCCGGCACCTATGGCGCGGCCGCGGCGGCCGGCAAACTGTTCGGCCTCTCCGAGCAGCAGATCATCGCCGCCTTCGGCGTCTCCGGCAGCCAGGCCGCGGGCTCGCTGCAATTCCTGGTCAATGGCGCCTGGAACAAGCGCTACCAGGTCGGCGCCGCCGCGATGAACGGCGTGATCGCCGCGACGCTGGCGCGCAACGATTTCGTCGGCTCGGCCGAATCGGTCGAAGGCAAGCACGGCCTGCTCGCCGGCTACACCGACGATCCGCATCCCGACAAGGCGGTCGCCGGGCTCGGCAACACCTATGAGACGATGAAGATCGGCGTGAAGCCGTATCCGAGCTGCCGCTACACCCACGCCGCGATCGACGCGCTGATCGCGATGCGCCGCGAGCACAATCTGACACCCGACCAGGTCAAGCGCGTCGAGATCGGCCTGCACCGCAACGGCATCACGCTGACCGGCGACGCCGCGACCAAGCGCCATCCCACCTCGATCGTCGGCGGCCAGTTCTCGATGTTCTTCACCGGTGCGCTCGCGCTCGACCAGGGCTCGTTCGGCTGGGACGACTACAACCGGCTCGGCGATGCCGCGATCGACGCGCTCGCCGACAAGTTCGACGTGGTGCAGGACGACCGGCTCGAGGTCGGCCGCACCCATCCGTTCGGCGCACGCGTCAGCATCACCACCGACGACGGCGTGCATGAGCGGCTCTACGCCGATCCCTCCGGCGAGCCCACCTCCTTCCCCGACGCACAGGCGATGCAGCAGAAGTTTCTGACACTGGCGCGCCCGGTGCTGAACGCGCGGGCGGAAAAGTTTGCCGATGCGATCATGACGCTGGAGCGGTTCGATCGCGTGGCGAAGGCGACCGAGCTGGGAAGGTAGTCGTACTGCCGGATGCTCTGCTGACCCTCCCCTGGAGGGTCAGAAAGACCTCAATCCACGCGCGCCTTCTCACGCGTTGCCGCAATCACATCGCGCACGAGATCGAACACGCCATCCGCTTCCGGCGGTCCGTTCGGCGAGCGGCCCAGGCGCACGATCACCAGTTTCTCCGACGGGATCACGATCGTGTACTGCCCGATGGTGCCCTTCGCGAAGAAGGCATCGCGCGGCCAGCCGTGCTCCACGCGGAAATTCGCGCCAAAGCTGTCGCCCTGGTTGGTCCAGAAGCCGGCGCCGATGCCGACCCAGGCGTTCGGCGTCGCGGTTGCCGAGTCATTCACCCAGCCTTCGGGGAGAATGCGCCTGCCGCCGGCGACGCCGTCGTTGAGATAGAGCTGGCCGAATCGCGCCCAGTCGCGCGCGGACGCCAGCATCTCGCTGGAGCCTTCGATGGTGCCGGCGCCGTCGAGTTGGAGCGTGACATGGCGCATGCCGAGCGGGGCGAACAATTCGCGGCGTGCGAAGCGCAGCGCATCCGCAGGATGGCCGCCGGCGGCGTTGCGGATCAGATGCGCGAGCAGGATGGTGTTGCCGTCGTGGTAGTTCCAGACGGAGCCCGGCGCGGTCGCAAGCGGCATGCTCGCGGCATAGGCGGCCATGTCGCCTTCGACGAATTTCATGCGATTGACCGGCTCGAAGGCGGAGCCGAGCGAGGCCTGCAACGAGCTGCCGAGCGCGAGCCCGGCAGTATGGCGCAGCAATTGATCGACGGTGATGGCGTGGCGCGGATCATCCGGATTGGCCCAGGCCGCGACCGGCGCGGGCCCGTCGAGTTTCAACTTGCCCTGGCGCACGAGAATGCCTGTCAGTGCCGAGATTACGGATTTCGTCATGGAGAAGCCGAGCAGCGGCGTCTCCGGTCCGATCCCGTCGGCATAGCGCTCGGCGATGATGCGGCCGGCCTTCATGACCACGATCGCGCGGGTGCGGCGATAGGGCGGCTGCGCGGGTTCGGTGAAAGCGCGGTCGAGGGCCGCTGACAGCCCCTCGCTTTGCGGGGACACGATGGACGGGCCGGCAATCTCAGGCAGCAGCACCGGCTGCTTGTCATCCGGCGGCAGCACGACGTCGGCGATGTCAGCGCCATGATCGAGCGTGCAGCCGAGCCCCTCACGATAGACGGCGTGGCTGCGGCCGATGCCGAACAGCGTCACCGTGACGTCCTTGCGGACGCGATCGACGTGATAGTCCATCGCCCAGGTGAGCAGGCCGGCGCCCGGCATCGCATCGGTGGTCTCGGCGAGGTTGCGGCTGGGATCGAGGCCGGAGACGAAGGTCTCCGAGCAGAGCACGTCGGCTATGAAACCGGTGGCGACCTTGGGCACGTCGCGCGCCCGCGCCGCGCCGACCACGAGGCCGGCACACGCGATGGTGGTGGTGAGGAGGAGGATCTTGCGGCGACGGGTCACTGGCTTTCTCCGGCTTCGGGACGTGTGCCGGGAGAAGGCCGGAGGTGGGAAAGGCATGCTCGCCGGATTTGAAAACCGACCTCGTTGAAATTGACCGGATCTGGTCGATTCCGAAATTCTTATGTAGTTTCAATGGTCTAAAATCTAGACCGCTTCGGCCTTGAGCCGCCGGTACTCCGTCGGCGTCACGCCCGTCACCGCCTTGAAGGCGCGATTGAACGGGCCGAGGGACTGGAATCCGGCGTCCATGGCAATGGTGATGACGGGGACCTCGACCTGGGCGGGATCGGCGAGCGCGGCCTTGGCTTCCTCGATCCGGTGGTTGTTCAGGAACACATTGAAGTTGCGATAGCCGAGCCGCTGGTTGATCAGCCGGCGCAGCCGGTATTCCGGAATTTTCAGCCGGCCGGCGAGGACGCCGATGGTGATGTTCTCCTGGCGATAGATCCGCTCGTCCGCCATCAGGCGCAGCAAGGCCTCGATGAGCTTCCGGTCGGCAACGTCCTCGACCCCAGCGGGCTGCTGACTCGGCGCAACCGCCGGCGCCGCCCCCGCAGCGGCCGGAAACAGATCCGCGCCGTCGACGCGCATCATGGCAAAGGCTATGGCCGCAACGATGCAGGCGAGCACGCCGGCATTGATGGTGTTGGCGAGATCGCCGACGTCGCTGCCGGCGACCACAATCTGCAGCAGTGCGTTCAGTCCGCCATAGAGCGCGGCGATGCAGACGATGAAGACACGAACCCGGCGGCGTCGTTCGACCAGGTCGACCGGCCATGACGCGATCGTCTGCACGATTGCAAGGGCGATGAAGCCGAGCACGATCAGATTGACGACAGTGACCGAGAACCGCACATGGCCGCCCGGCGCGATCCAGACGCATCCGGCAAAACTGAAGGCGGTCACCAGTGCCCAGATCAAGCCATGCCACCGGCGCAGGCTAAACTCGTCGTCGAACAGCGCGCGGGTGAACAGCCAGAACACCACGATGTTGCCGGTCGACAGCGCGATCAGCGGCGCATGCCAGGCCGGGACCAGCGAGGATACGCCGACCGAATAGCTTGCGGCATGCGCAGCCGAGCCCAGCGCGAAAGCCGCGCCGAGCCGGGCCGCCAGCACGTTGCGAAAGCCTTGAAACAGTGACGCAGCCAATACCAGCAGCAACGCCACGGACGCGGCGCGAAAAGCGAGTTCTGTTGCGGCGGGGGTCATCGGGTGATGCGATCGGTCGCGGTTGACATCAGGCAAACATCCTTCGTCAGGCCGCGCTTTTCAAGATGGACCACATCGGAGAAACCATCGCCCGCCCCTGTTTCCGGATTAGGTATCGCCGGTATTGCGCGATGACGGCAAATAGACCGTCGCGGCGATGCGGAGGCGTCGCGACTGGGTCGTCAAATCCTGTTAACATCGCCGCAACAAAGAAGGAGTCCACCATGAGCTGGCAGCCCTCCAACGATCCCGTGCTCGGCGATCCCATGTCCTGCGATGCGCTCGATCTCGTCATCGTGCCGCGCACGCGCGACCTCGGCGACGGATTCGCGGTGCGGCGCGCGCTGCCGCATGGCAAGCGGCAGATGGTCGGGCCCTTCATCTTCTTCGATCATTTCGGACCGGTGCAGTTCGTCTCCGGCAAGGGCATGGACGTGCGGCCGCATCCGCATATCGGGCTGGCCACCGTCACCTATCTGTTCGACGGCGCGATCATGCATCGCGACAGCGAGGGCAACATCCAGGAGATCCAGCCCGGCGCGATGAACCTGATGACCGCCGGGCGCGGCATCGCGCATTCCGAGCGCACGCCGGATGTGCAGCGCGCCTCCGGGCAGAAGATGCTGGGCCTGCAAAGCTGGATCGCGCTGCCGGCCGGATCCGAAGAGATCGCGCCGTCTTTCCAGCATTACGGGGCCGCTGACCTGCCGATGATCTCCGAACGCGACTTCACCGCGAAGGTGATCGCGGGCTCGGCCTTTGGCATCACATCGCCGGTGTCCATGGTCTCGCCCTGGTTTTATACCGAGGTCACGGCGGTCGCGGGCGCGACAATACCGCTCGATCCTGACCACGAGGAGCGCGCGATCTACGTGGTCGAAGGCGAGGTCGAGATCGCGAACGAGCGGTACGAAGGGCCGCGGCTGCTGATCTTCCGTCCCGGCGACCGCATCACCGTGAAGGCCGTGAGGCCCACGCGGATGATGTTTCTCGGCGGCGATGCGCTGGAGGGCCCGCGCCACATCTGGTGGAATTTCGTCTCCTCCAGCAAGGAGCGGATCGAGCAGGCCAAGCAGGACTGGAAAACCGGCCGCTTCGCGGCAGTTCCGCAGGAACATGAGTTCATTCCGCTGCCGGAATAGGCTAATCCCGGTTCCGGCGGTGCCATCAGGCGCGGCCGGATATCCTGCCTGCGAAAGCTTTGCCGATGACCACCATGCTCTCCAGCGACCTGCCCCTGACCAAGATCGGCCGCGGCAAGGTGCGCGACATCTACGCCGTCGACGACGACCGCCTGCTGCTCGTCACCACCGACCGCATCAGCGCCTTCGACGTCGTGATGGGCGAGACCATCCCGATGAAGGGCGCGGTGCTGACCCAGATCAGCGCGTTCTGGTTCAACGAGCTCGAAGGCGTGGTGCCGCACCACATGATCAGCGCCGATGCCGACGAGATCATCGCGGCCGTGCCGGCCTTGAAGCCGCACCGTGCCGAAATCCTCGGCCGGGCCATGCTCTGCCGCCGCACCACCGTGTTCCCGATCGAGTGCGTGATCCGCGGCTATCTCTCGGGCTCCGCGTGGAAGGAATATGCCGCCAGCGGCACGCTCGCCGGCGAGAAGCTGAAGGCAGGTCTGGTCGAGAGCGAGAAGCTGGAACCGTCGATCTTCAGCCCGGCCACCAAGGCCGAGACCGGCCACGACGAAAACATCACTATCGCAAAGATGCGTGAGGTCGTCGGCGACGAGACGGCCTACACACTCGAGAGCATGACGCGCGCGATCTACACGCTCGGCGAGGAACTCGCCCGCGAGCAGGGCATCATCATCGCCGACACCAAGTTCGAGTTCGGCCGCGACAAGGACGGCCGCATCATCCTGATCGACGAAGTCATGACGCCGGATTCGTCACGCTTCTGGGCCGTCGATGCCTACAAGCCCGGCCAGCCGCAGGCGAGCTTCGACAAGCAGCCGCTGCGCGATTATCTCGACGTCGAACGCCGCGCCGGCCGCTGGAACGGCGACGCCCCCCGCCGCCGCTGCCGACTAGCGTGGTGGAAGCGACCAGCAAGAGATACCTGGAAGCGTACCGGCGCGTGACCGGGACAGAGCTGAAGATTTAGGCGCGGTTATTCGATCTCGCTCGGTCATTGCGAGCACGTGATGGGCTATTCGCCACACCACGCTGTCATCGCCCGGCTCGACCGGGCGATCCAGTACTTCGAGACGCCTATGATTCGGGGAGAAGCCGCGGCGTACTGGATTCCCCGCTTTCGCGGGGAATGACAGCTGGGGGTGTGGAGACTTCGGCTCTCATCTCAACCATATGGTTGAGCGTTTACACCTTATAAATGCGGGTATTCACCGCGGAACTGTCGGATATTTCATAGGTTCGAGAATCCTGTTGCGCTAAGTCCGTAGTCGTCTACGTCTCAGACTGCATTTTCAGGAGCGAGCGCAACGGCGTGGCCGATCCAGCAATCACTCTCAGTCCGGCTCCGAGAGCCAATCCGAGCCTCAAGCGTGCGCTGAATGACATATTGGGAGGAAGCGCGGCCAGCGTCCTGACGGTTACTTTCGGGCTATCCTATTCGCTGCTCATCTTCGCCGGACCGCTGTCGCCCTATCTGTCCTACGGGATCACCGCGACTTTCGTTAGTTCCGCCGTGCTTGCGATCGTCATCGGGCTTGGCAGCTCACTTCCCTTTGCTATTGCCGCCCCCGACAGCTCGACTGCCGCGGTGACGGGAATTCTGGCGGCCTCGGTGGTCGAGCGTATCGAGACGGCGAACCTGCACACGTCGTTGCTCCCGCCGATCCTGATCACGCTCGGCCTGTCGACGGTGCTGACAGGATTGGTGCTGTGCGGGCTGGGCCTGACGCGGCTCGGCCGCGCCATCCGCTACGTGCCCTATCCCGTGGTAGGCGGCTTCCTCGGCGCCACCGGACTTCTCATCGCCCTCGGTGCGATCCGGGTGATCACCAACCATCCGCTGCAATGGACGACGCTGTCGCAGTTCGGTGATCGCACCATTTTGCTGGAGCTCGGGGCTGCCTGCACGATGGCGCTGGTGCTGTATCTCACCTGGCATCGCTCGCGCAGCCCGTTCGGACTGCCGATCATCCTGGTCAGCGGCGTGCTCACGGCGCATCTGGCATTCTGGATCACCGGTGTGTCGTTCGATGACGCACGCGCCCTGGGCTGGACGTTTCAGCCTCCGCCCCAAGCGGCCTTCATGCTGCCCTGGCACACCGGCGATCTCGCCCGATATCCCTGGTTTGCCATACCGGACCTGCTCGGAAACGTCGTCGCCGTCATTTTCGTCACGGCCGCCAGTACGCTGTTCAACACCACTGGCATCGAGGTCGCCACGCATCGCGAGGCCAACCTGGAGAGCGAACTGAACGTCACCGGGGCCGCCAACATCCTGACCGGCCTGCTGGGCGGCTACCCCGGCTGCAGCTCGACCAGCCGCTCGATCCTCAACTACAGCAGCGGCGGGCGCGGACGCCTGTCCGGCCTCACGGTTGCGGCGCTCTCGCTGCTGATGCTCGCGGTCGCACCCGAGTTGCTCGGGTTCATCCCGAAATTCGTGCTTGGCGGCCTGTTGCTCTATCTCGGCGCCGATCAGCTCCACAAATGGATCATCGAATCGCGCAGGCGACTCTCACACATCGAATACCTCTCGCTGATCGCCATCATCGTGATCATCGTCGCCTGGGGTTTTGTGCCGGGCATCCTGATCGGCGTGATCATCGGCTGCGCGACATTTGCGTTCAGCGCCGCGCGCGTGGAGTCGATCAAATACAGTTTCGACGGCTCGGAATACCGCTCCTCGCTGGACCGCTCGCGCGACGACCAGGACGTGCTGCTCGCGCATGGCGGCAAGATTCGAGGCCTGAATTTGCAGAGCTATCTGTTCTTCGGGTCCGCCAATCGGCTTTACCAGCACGTCAAGCGGCTGCTGCAGGAGCACCCGGAGTGCCGCTATCTGCTGTTCGATTTCAAGCTCGTCACCGGCGTCGACTCGTCAGCGGCTTACAGCTTTGCGCAGATCAAACGCAGCGCGCATGACCTCGGTGTCGAGCTGATCCTGGTGCATCTGTCTTCCGCGGCCGAGAAGGTGCTGCGCTCAAGCGACTTCGTCGGCGAGGGCGTCACCATCGTTCCCGAGCTCGATCATGCGCTGGAGTGGTGCGAGAACGAGTTGATCGCGCAGCATCAGGAGCTGGCCCAGGAAGAAGCGAGCCTGCGCGACTGGTTCAAGGGGATTCTCAAGAGCGAGGACGACGCCGATAGACTGATCCACCGCTGCCAGCGCCTCGAGGTCGAAGCCGGCGACATCATCGTGCAGGCCGGCGACCCCGCCGATTCCATGCATTTCATTCTTGAGGGACGCGTCGGCATCATGGTCCCCGCCGACGACGACCGCACCACGCGCGTACGCAGCCTCGGTCGCTACACCACGATCGGCGAGATGGGCCTGGTGTCGAATACGCCGCGCAGCGCGACGATCCAGGCCGAAGTCGACAGCGTGCTCTACGTCCTCAACACGCACCAGTTCGATGCGATCAGGACCGAGGACCCCGCGCTCAGCCACAAGCTGCTGACCTACTTCGTGTCGGTCATGGCCGAGCGGCTGACGTTTGCGAACCGGACGATCGCGGTGTTGCGGCGGTGATGACTCCGTCATTGCGAGGAACTCTTGCGACGAAGCAATCCAGACTGTCTCTGTGGAAGGATTCTGGATTGCTTCGCTTCGCTCGCAATGACGTGGAAGGGAGTGGCGCGGCCTACACCCCCGCCATCATCACGTATTTGATCTCGACATATTCTTCCATGCCGTGATGCGAGCCTTCACGGCCGAGGCCGCTTTCCTTGACGCCGCCGAAGGGCGCGACTTCCGTGGTGATCAGGCCGGTGTTGACGCCGACCATGCCCGACTCCAGCGCTTCGGCGACGCGCCAGACGCGGCCGAGATCGCGGGAGTAGAAGTAGGAGGCCAGACCAAATGGCGAGGCATTGCACATCGCGACGACATCGGCCTCGTCCTTGAAGCGGATGACGGGAGCGAGCGGGCCGAAGGTTTCCTCCTGCGCCACCAGCGAGTCCGGCTTGACGTCGGCGAGCACGGTCGGCTCGAAGAACGAGCGGCCGAGTTCGCTGCGCTTGCCGCCGATGACGACCTTGGCACCGCGCTTGACGGCATCGGCGATGTGGCGCTCGACCTTGTCGACCGCTTTCGCATTGATCAGCGGACCCTGGGTGACGCCAGCCTCGGTGCCGTCGCCGATCTTCATCGCCGCAACCTTGGCCGAGAGCTTCTTCACGAACTCGTCGTAGATCTTGTCCTGGGCGTAGAGACGGTTGGCGCAGACGCAGGTCTGGCCCATGTTGCGGTACTTCGAGACGATGGCCCCTTCGACCGCCGCATCGATGTCGGCGTCGTCGAACACCACGAACGGCGCATTGCCGCCGAGCTCGAGGCCGAGCCGCTTCACACCGACGGAGGCTTGCTGGTAGAGGATCTTGCCGACGGCGGTTGAGCCGGTGAAGCCGACGAAGCGCACCGCCGGATGCTCGCACAGCACCTTGCCGATCGGCGGCGCATCGCCGGTGACGATGTTCAGAACGCCCTTGGGGATGCCGGCCTTCTCGGCCAGCACGGCCAGCGCCAGCGCCGACAGCGGCGTCTCGTTGGCGGGCTTGAGCACGACGGTGCAGCCCGCGGCCAGCGCCGGCGAGACCTTCCGCGTGATCATCGAGTTCGGGAAATTCCACGGCGTGATCGCGCCGCAGACGCCGATCGGCTGCTTGATCGCGAGCAGGCGCGCATCCGGCCGCTGGGTCGGGATGGTCTCGCCATAGACGCGGCGGGCTTCCTCGGCAAAGAACTCGATATAGGCGGCGCCGATGTCGACCTCGCCAAGAGCTTCCGAGAGCGGCTTGCCCTGCTCGGAGGTGAGGATCAGCGCGAGATCCTCGCGATTGGCGATGATCAGCTCGAACCATTTGCGCAGGATGTTGGAACGCTGCTTGGCGGTGTGCTTGGCCCAGGCCGGGAAGGCGCGCTGCGCGGCTTCAACCGCTTTGGTCGTCTCGTCCGCACCGAGCTGCGGGACCTTGGCGAGCTCGACGCCGGTCGCGGGATTGTTGACGGCAAAGACCGGCGTGCCGACCCAGGCACCGTCGATATAGCAGGCCTCCTTTAGCAGCGAAGGATCCTTCAGCCGGTCGCGCAGGGTGGCGGTGGCTTGCGGGGCGCGTGCGGCGGCGGTCGGTGTCATGGCGTTACTCCCTGGGGCGATCGGATCGGCCCGGAATATAGGGGCAGACGGCGCGCAATGCACCGTCCCGCGACGCACATCTGATGGGAGTTAAGGCGAGAGCGGAAGGGTTACGCCGCGCCGCTCATATAGGTCTCGCGCCGGCCGATCATGCGCTCGGCAGCCGCCTTGGCGCCGGCCTTCGAGGAGGTCGCGCACGTCCGGTATTCGAGATCGGGGGCGTCCGAGGCGTCGCGGCGGCCGAACCAGGATTTGGAGCCGACCGGCAGCAACGCCAGTGCCTGCGCCAGATTGTCGACCGCGCCGAACGAATAGAGCGCGCCTGTGCCGGCGATCCGAACCTCGTAAATGCCGGGTGAGATCGGCGCCTCGAGGTTCTCACCCCGTCCGGGACGGGGATAGCGCTTCCATTCGCTCCAGGTCGAAATCATCTCAAGTCCCCTCGCGGCCGATCGGGGGCCGCCAAATTTGAATTAAGTCCTAGCGTCAGCGGCCCATTGGGCCAAAGGCCAAACGCGGCAACGCACAAAATGTTTCAGTGCTTCAGACACGCGAAACATATCGCCCAGGCCCATCCGAGGTCACGGCGAAGTGCGTCCATCCACCGCAGCTTGCGATGGCATGTTGCATCCGTGTCGTCCTGCCTGGAGCGCGGACCGTCAAGTCACGACATCGCGACCGAAGCGCGCATATGACCGCCCTTGCCGCGCAGCGGATGCGGGAGGACAATTGGTTACTTCCAACAATAATCAAACCGGAGGAAACGCGTATGCAAAGCCAAGCCCAGATCGACGAGATTTTGCGCCAGAAGAGCGACGCCAAGGAGATTCCCGGCGTCGTCGCCATCGCCGCCAGCGGTAACGACGTGCTCTATCAGGGCGCCTTCGGCAAGCGCGATCTGTCCAAGCCCGATGCGATGACGGCGGATAGTGTGTTCTGGATCGCCTCGATGACGAAGGCGGTGACATCGGCGGGCGCGATGCAGCTCGTCGAGCAGGGCAAATTGTCTCTGGATGCGCCGATCGGCGAGGTGCTGCCCGATCTCGCCAAGCCGCAAGTGCTCGAAGGCTTCGACGCCGGCGGCGCCCCGAAGCTGCGGCCGGCCAAGCGGCCGATCACGCTGCGCCAGCTCATGACCCATACCGCCGGATTCGCCTACAACATGTGGAACGGCGATCTGGCGATCCATCTGGAAAAGACGGGCACGCCGCCCATCACCACCTGCCAGAACGCGGCCTTGAAGACACCGATCATGACCGATCCCGGTACGCGCTGGGAATACGGCACCAATATCGATTTCGTCGGCAAGGCCGTGGAGGCCGTCAGCGGCAAGCGGCTGGATGCCTATCTGCGCGACAATCTGTTTGCACCGCTCGGGATGTCCGACACCGCCTTCAAGATCACCGACGACATGCGCAAGCGCCTGGTCGGCATGCATGCGCGCGGCGAAGACGGCCAGCTGGCCGCGATACCGTTCGAGCTCGAGCAGGAGCCGGAATTCCACATGGGCGGCGGCGGGCTCTATTCGACTGCGGCCGACTACATCCGGTTCACCCAGATGATCCTGAACAAAGGCCGTGGCAACGGCAATCAGGTGCTCAAGGCCGAGACCGTCGCGGCGATGGGGCAGAACCACATGGGCGACATCAACATGACCAAGCTGACGACGGCGGCGCCGATGTACACCAACGACGTCGATCTCTATCCGGAGCAGGTGAAGAAGTGGGGCCTCAGCTTCATGATCAACACCGCCAGGACCGCCGAAGGCCGCAGCGCGGGCAGCCTCGCCTGGGCCGGCCTTGCCAACACCTATTACTGGATCGATCCGGCGCGGGATGTCACCGGTGTCATCCTGATGCAGCTGCTGCCGTTTGCGGATGCCAAGTGCCTGGAGACGTTCGCAGGCTTCGAGCGCGGGGTTTATGCCGGGCTCGATGCGGGGAGCGGGCAGAGGGCGGCGTAACGAGCACCGCTTTCACGATGCGTCATGGCCGGGCTTGTCCCGGCCATTCACGTTCGTCAATTTGACGCAGATCGACAATCTGTCGCAGAAAGACGTGGATGCCCGGGTCAAGCCCGGGGCATGACGATTGAGAGAATGTGCCGACGATCTTTGGCGAGAGGATTTCGATTTGGCGGATAAAATCGACAGCTATGTTTGCGGCATCTCGGACACGCCCCTGCTCGGCGACACCATCGGTCGCAGCCTCGACCACGCGGTGCGGCGCTGGGGACCTCGCGAGGCGCTGGTCTCGCCCAGCCACGACGTGCGATGGACCTGGAGTGAATTCGCCGAGCGGGTCGACGCGCTCGCCGCCGGCTTTCTCGCGCTCGGTCTTGAACGCGGAGAGCGGATCGGCATCTGGTCGCTGAACCGGCCGGAATGGACGCTCACCCAGTTCGCCGCCGCCAAGGCCGGCCTGATCCTGGTCACGATCAATCCCGCTTATCGGCTTAGCGAACTGGAGTTCGCGCTGAAGAAAGTCGGCTGCGCCGCGATCGTCACCGCGACGGCGTTCAAGACCAGCAATTACATGGACATGCTCCATACGCTGCTGCCGGAGCTGGCGCGCGCAAAGCCCGGGCAGTTGCAGGCAGCGCGACTGCCGGCCTTGCGGATGGTGATCCAGATCGGCGGCCCGGCGGCGTCAGGCACGATTCCCTTCGAGGACGTCGCGCGCATGGGCGGGGCCGGGCATCGCGAACGGCTTGCCGCACTCGGCGCCGCGCTGCAGTTCGACGATCCCGTCAACATCCAGTTCACCAGCGGCACGACCGGATCGCCGAAGGGCGTGACGCTGACGCACCACAACATCCTCAACAACGGCTATTTCACCGGCCGCGCGATGCGACTGACGGAAGCGGATCGCATCTGCATCCCGGTGCCGCTCTATCACTGTTTCGGCATGGTGATGGGCAACCTCGCCTCCGTCACGCTCGGCACGACGATGGTCTATCCGGGCGAGGGTTTCGATCCGCTGGCAACGTTGCGCGCCATCGAGCAGGAGAAGTGCACGGCGCTGTACGGCGTGCCGACCATGTTCATCGCCGAGCTCGATCATCCCGAGTTCAGTAATTTCGACCTGAAATCGCTGCGCACCGGCATCATGGCCGGCGCCCCCTGCCCGATCGAGGTGATGAAGCGCGTCAACACCGAGATGAACATGCGCGAGGTCACCATCGCCTATGGCATGACCGAAACCAGCCCGGTCAGCTTCCAGAGCGCGACCGACGATCCGCTCGAGCGGCGCGTTTCCACGGTGGGGCGCATTCACCCGCATGTTGAAGTCAAGGTCGTCGATCTCGAAGGCAGGATCGTCAAGCGGGGCGAACGCGGCGAGCTTTGCACCCGCGGCTACAGCGTCATGCTGGGCTATTGGGAGGACGAGGAAAAGACCGGGGACGTGCTGGATGCCAATGGCTGGATGCATACGGGCGATCTCGCCACCATCGACGATGCGGGCTACTGCAACATCGTCGGCCGCATCAAGGATCTGGTGATCCGCGGCGGTGAGAATCTCTATCCGCGCGAGATCGAGGAATTTCTGTACCGTCACCCCAAAATCCAGGACGTGCAGATTTTCGGCGTGGCGGACACCCGCTATGGCGAAGAACTATGCGCCTGGATCTCGCGTCAGGCCGGGCGAGACGCTGACCGCCGAGGAGGTCCGCGCGTTCTGCGACGGCCAGATCGCCCACAACAAGATCCCGCGCTATGTGGAATTCGTTGACGAGTTTCCGATGACCGTGACCGGAAAGATCCAGAAATTCGTGATGCGGGATGCAGTGGAGCAGCGGCTGGGATTGAAGGCTGCGAAGACGGCGTGAGTCTCACCGTCATTGCGAGGGGCCCTTGCGGCGAAGCAATCCAGAATCCCTCTGCGGAAACGGACTGGATTGCTTCGCTCGCAATGACGGCGGAGAAAGAGAGCCTTAAGCCGTCAGCCCGCGCTGCTGGGCCAATTCCTTCAGCGACACCTGCGGACGCGCGCCGATATGCTGGATGACTTCGGCCGCCGCCAGCGCGCCGAGCTCGCCGCACTGCTTGTAGGCCAGGTTGCGCGCCAGGCCGAACAGGAAGCCCGCGGCGAACAGATCGCCGGCGCCGGTGGTGTCGACCAGCTTGGCGATCGGGGCCGCAGGCGCCGCGACGGCGTCTTCGGATGACACCACCATGCAGCCCTTCTCGCTGCGGGTGACCACGCCGAGATTGACGTCGTTGCGCAGCTGCTTCAGCGCGGTGTCGAAGTCCGAGGTCATGTAGAGCGAATGCAGTTCGGACTCGTTCGCGAACACGATGTCGACGGTCCCGTTGCGCATCAGCGACAGGAATTCGTCGCGATAGCGGTCGACGCAGAAGGAATCCGACAGCGTCAGCGCCACCTTGCGCCTGGCATCATGCGCGATCTTGGCCGCCTTGAGGAAGGCGTCCTTGGCGTTCTTGGGATCCCAAAGGTAACCTTCGAGATAGACGATCCCGGCGCTCGCGATCTCGGCGGGATCGATGTCGGCGGGCGACAGATCCTGCGCGGCACCGAGATAGGTATTCATGGTGCGCTCGCCGTCTGGCGTAACCAGGATGTAGGAGCAGCCGGTCGCGGCGCCGTCCTTCGCAGCGGGCGTGTTGAAGGCGACGCCGGCGGCGCGGATGTCGTGGACATAGAGACCGCCGATCTGGTCGTCCTTGACCTTGCCGACATAGGCGGCCCGCGCCCCCAGGCTGGCGATGCCGACGATGGTGTTGGCGGCCGAGCCGCCCGAAACTTCCGTCGCCGGACCCATGTCCTTGTAGATGGCAGCGGCCCGCGCCTCGTCGATCAGGGACATGCTGCCCTTGGTCATGCCGTGCCTGGCCAGAAAAGCCTCGTCGGTTGTGACCAGCACGTCGAACAGCGCATTGCCGATCCCGAGAACGTCATATTTCACGTCAGCCATTCACCTTGATCCTGTTGCCGGATTGCGATCCCTGAGGAAATCCGCTTCCTGTCGGCCTGAAATCTGGCTCGCGGCCTATCACGACCGGCCCTTGGCGGGCAAGCATTGGCGGGCAAGCAACGGTATTATCAAAGGGCAATGATCCGCTCCTTCCTGACCGTCTCGACGGGAACACTGGCCTCGCGGCTGCTGGGCTTTGCGCGCGATTCCCTGATCGCGGCGCTGCTCGGCACCGGCGCGGTGGCCGATGCGTTTCTGGCCGCATTCCAGCTCGTCAACGTCGTTCGCCGCCTGCTCAGCGAAGGGGCCCTGAATGCTGCGCTGGTCCCGGCCTGGCTGCGCGTCCGTGACCGCGACGGCGAGCGGGCGGCAGCCGCCTTTGCGGGACGCGTGCTCGGCACGGTCAGCGCGGCCCTGATCGCGATCTCGATCGTCATTGCGCTTCTGATGCCGCTGATCATCACGATCATTGCGCCGGGATTCATTGGCAGCAGCACACTCGATCTCGCCGTCGCGAACGCGCGGCTGATGCTGCCCTATCTTGCTTTCGCCGGTCCCGTCACGGTGCTGATGGGATTGCTCAACGCGCAAGGCCGATTTGCCCTCACCGCCTTCTCACCGCTGCTGTTCAACATCGCGCTGATTGCCGCGATCGTAGTGCTGCTCGTCTGGAACGCCGATGCGCCCTTCGCCGCGTGGATGCTGGCGGCGACCGTCGGCATCGCCGGCCTGCTGCAACTCGCGATGCTGTTGTCGCAGCGGAGCGGGCGCCTCGCGACGCCGCGGCGCATGAGCTTCGACAAGGAGATGCGCGGCTTCTTCGCTAGGGCCATTCCCGGCATGATCGCAAGCTCCGGTCCGCAATGGCTGATGGTGGCCGGCGCGATCATTGCGTCCGCCACGCCGTCTGCCGTCTCCTGGCTCTATTTCGCCAATCGGCTGATCGAGCTGCCGCTCGGCATCGTCGGCGTCGCCATGGGCACGGTGCTGGTGCCGGAGCTGACGCGCGCGGTCGGAAGCGGCGACCGTGAGGCGGTGGCGCATGCGGAATCGCGAGCTTTGGAACTCGCGACCGGGCTGGCGCTGCCCGCCACACTCGGCCTGATCGTGCTGGCCGAACCGATCGTGCGGCTATTGTTCGAGCATGGCGCGTTCGGCGCGGCGGACAGCCAGGCGACCGCGCATGCGCTGATGTGGCTGGCGCTGGGGCTGCCGGCCCACGTGCTGATCAAGACGCTGTCGCCGGCCTTCTATGCCCGCGGCGACACGATGACGCCGCTGCTGGCCACGGCAAAAGGTTTCGTGGTGGCGATCGCGCTTGCGGTCCTGCTCGGTCATTATTTCGGCGCGAGCGGTATCGCCGCGAGCATCGCCGCCGGTGCCTGGAGCAGCGCGACCTCGCTGCTCCGGAAGGGCACCGGCGAGTTCGGCTTTTCTGTCGATGCGGCCGCGCGACAACGGCTGCCGCGGATCGTGCTTGCCGCCGCGACAATGGGCGCCCTGCTCTGGCTGACGAGCGGCCTGGTGCCTGCCGTGGCGCATGGGCTGATCAGGTTCGTTGCGCTGGGCTTCCAGATCGCGGCCGGCATCGGCGTCTATGGCCTCCTCCTGCAACTCCTCGGGGTCGCCTCCCTGCGCGCGGCGGCGGCCGCCCTGAAGCGACCTGCCACACGCGATCCGCGCGCCTGAGGCCCGCGAATTACCCTTGACGGGGCAGCGCCGCTGTTGGAAACGACGCCGGCTACCCCTTAGGAAAGCTTGCCATGCCATTCGTTGAACGGGTTTTTTCGGGCGTCCAGCCGACGGGCAATCTGCACCTCGGCAATTATCTCGGCGCGATCGTCAACTTCGTGAAGATGCAAGATACCCACAACTGCATCTATTGCGTCGTCGACATGCACGCGATCACGCAAGGGGTGGACGTCTGGGGCGGTCCGGTCGAGCTGGCGCGCAACACCCGCGAGGTGACCGCGGCATTCATCGCCGCCGGCATCGATCCGAAGAAGCACATCGTGTTCAACCAGAGCCAGGTCTCGGGCCATGCCGAGCTCGCCTGGATCTTCAACTGCGTCGCGCGCATGGGCTGGCTCGGCCGCATGACCCAGTTCAAGGAGAAGGCCGGCAAGGACCGCGAGAACGCGTCCGTCGGCCTGTTCGACTATCCCGTGCTGATGGCGGCCGACATCCTGCTGTACCGCGCCACCCACGTGCCGGTCGGCGAGGACCAGAAGCAGCATCTGGAGCTCTCGCGCGACATCGCGCAGAAGTTCAACAACGACTTCGGCGACTCGATCCGCAACCTCGGCGCCAATGACGGCCTGTTCTTCCCGCTGCCGGAGCCGCTGATTCAGGGGCCGGCGACGCGGGTGATGAGCTTGCGCGACGGCACCAAGAAGATGTCGAAGTCGGATCCGTCGGACAACTCCCGCATCAACCTGACCGACGACGCCGACACCATCGCGCAGAAGGTGCGCAAGGCGAAGACCGATCCGGAGCCGTTGCCGACCGAAGAAAAGGGCCTGGAGCCACGCCCCGAGGCCGACAATCTCGTCGGCATCTTCGCCGCGCTCTCCGGCCGCACCAAGGCCGACGTGCTGCGCGAGTTCGGCGGCGGCCAGTTCTCCAGCTTCAAGAATTCGCTGGTCGAGCTGTGCGTGACGAAGCTCTCGCCGATCGCCGGCGAGATGAAGCGTCTCGTCGCCGACCCCGGCCATATCGATGCCATCCTCAACGACGGCGCCGATCGGGCCCGCGCCATCGCCGACGAGACCATGAAGCTCTCCAAGGACATCGTCGGCTTCATCCGCCGGCGCTGATTGCTGCGATCGCAAAACCCCGGCCGACGCCACGGCGCCGGCCGCTTCTCCCCTCCCCAAGCGTGGGCGAGTGTGGCAGCATGCAGGCCGTGCACATTCCGGGACATGCATGACCAGCAAGCGACTTTGCTTCGAGCCGGGTCACAAGCCCAAATGCCTCGTCATCGTCGACGATACCGCCGAATGGGATCGCGCGGTCTATTACGCCAGCCGCTGGGCGATCCGCGCCGGCGGCGGCGTGGTGATGCTGCGCATCATCGAGCCCGACGAGCAGAACCAGGAATGGCTGGGGGTCGCCGACATCATGCGCGCCGAAGCGCATGAAGCGGCGGAAGCCGCGCTCGACCGCGCCGCCGGCCGCGCCAACGGCATCGCCGCGATCACGCCGGAACGGGTGATCCGCGAAGGTGCCGCGATGGAACAGCTGCTGGCGTTGATCGACGAGGACCCTGACATCGCCATGCTGGTACTCGCCGCCAGCCCCGGGGCGGAAGGCCCTGGCCCGCTGGTTTCGCTGCTGTCTCACGCGCTGGGCACATTCCCGGTGCCGGTGACGGTCATTTCCGGCGCCCTCAGCGACCAAAGCGTGGATTCGCTGTCGTAGGCGATCTTGGTTGCCCCCAGGGGGTAAGCAACCCCAAGCCGCTGAAAATATTGGACTAATACTTCGCCTCCCCTTGATCGTGCGTTCGCCGTCGCCATCTGCTAATTGATAGCTCACGCGCCGGCCTTGAACCGGCGACGTCTGGAGAAAACCATGTTCATTCAAACCGAAGCCACTCCCAATCCCGCCACGCTGAAATTCATTCCCGGCCGCTCCGTCACGGATGGCGGGCCGATGGAATTCGTGAGCCGCGAATCGGCGACGCGCTCGCCGCTGGCCGAAAAGCTGTTCGACGTGCCCGGCGTCACCGGCGTGTTCTACGGATCGGATTTCATCACCGTGACCAAGGCGGACGGTGAATGGCAGCAGCTCAAGCCCGCGATCCTCGGCGCCATCATGGAGCACTACATGTCCGGCGCGCCGCTGCTCGCCGACGGTTCGGCCGCTGGCGATGCCGATCTCGACGACGAGGACGAGTTCTTCGACGAGTCCGATGCCGAGACGGTCGACATGATCAAGGACCTGATCGAGACGCGCGTGCGTCCCGCGGTCGCCAATGACGGCGGCGACATCACCTTCCGTGGCTTCAAGGACGGTATCGTCTACCTCAACATGAAGGGCTCTTGCGCAGGCTGCCCGTCATCGACCGCGACGCTTCAGCACGGCATCCAGAATTTGCTCAAGCATTTCGTGCCCGACGTGGTCGAAGTCCGGCCGATGTAGGTCAGGTGCCGTAGGGTGGGTTCGCGCAACGTAACCCACCACTTCTGTCACCGCAGGAATCAAAGAGGTGGGTTACGCCTTCGGCTGACCCACCCCACGACATCTTTCCTACGCAGCCAGGCCGATGCTCGCGGCTTCCTCTGCCGCCTTGCGCATGCTCGCCGACATCTCGTTGGTGACGGTGCTCTGCTCTTCGACCGCCGCGGCGGTTGACGACACGTACTCGCTGACGCCATGGATCGCGCCCCTGATCGAGTCCAGCGCGGCGACGACGTCAACCGAGATACCGTTGAGGTTGCTGATCTCCTGCTCGATCCTGTCGGCCGCCTGCTTGGCCTGATTGGCGAGATTTTTCACCTCCGACGCAACCACCGCAAAACCGCGACCGGCTTCGCCGGCGCGCGCAGATCTGATGGTGGCGTTCAGCGCCAGCAGATTGATCTGACCGGTGATGTTGCCGATGAGCTGCACGATCACGCTCATCGATTCCGCCGCCTGCGTCAGCCGCTGCGCCTGCTGGTCCGCTGCCTCGACCCGGCCGACCGCGGTCGACGCGGTCTCGCGCGAGCGCGTCATCGCTTCGGCGATCTCGCGCACCGACGCGTTGAGCTCCTCGGCGCCGGCGGCGACCGATTCCATCATGTCGCGCACCTTCTCGCTGCGCTTGCGTGCGATCACCTGGGCGGTGGTGTCGGACGCATATTTGACGACCTTGAACGGTTTGCCGTTGAGATCGCGGATCGGGTTGTAAGAAGCCTGGATGAAGACCTGGCGACCGCCCTTGCCGATGCGCTGATATTCGCCGGACTGGAATTCGCCGGCATTCAGCCTCGCCCAGAAGGCGCGATAGGCCTCGCTCTCGCGTTCGTCGGCGCCCACGAACATGCTGTGGTGCTTGCCGACGATCTCGGGCAGCGCATAACCGAGCGCGCCGAGGAAGTTTTCGTTGGCGGTGAGCACCTTTCCGTCCATGTCAAACTCGATGACGGCCTGCGACTTGCCGATCGCCTCGATCTGCCCCGCGAAATTCGCGTTGGTCAGCTTCTGCGCGCTGACGTCGGTGGCGAACTTCACCACCTTGAAAGGCTTGCCGGCCTCGTCGAGGATCGGGTTGTAGGAGGCGAGAATCCAGACCTCCTTGGCGCCCTTGCCAAACCGCTTGTATTCGCCGGACTGGAACTCGCCGCGCGCGAGCTTGGCCCAGAACTCACGATAGGCGGCACTGTCGCGCTCGCTGGCGCTGACGAACATGCCGTGGTGCTTGCCCTGGATCTCATCGAGCCGGTAGCCCACCGTGCTCAGGAAGTTCTCGTTGGCCGTAATGATGCTGCCATCGAGATTGAACTCAATCACACCCTGAGCGCGGCCGATCGCAGAGATCTTTCCGGCGTCTTCCAGGCTGCGGATCTTGCGCGCGGTGATGTCGGTGGCGAACTTCACGACCTTCACCAGCTTGCCGGCCTCGTCGACGATCGGATTGTAGGACGCCTGGATCCAGATCTCGCGGCCGCCCTTGCCGAGCCGCTTGTACTCCGCCGATTGAAATTCGCCGCGGCCCAGACGCGCCCAGAACTCGCGATACGCAGCGCCGTCCCGCTCGTCCGGCGTCACGAACATCGAGTGATGCTTGCCCTGGATCTCGTCGAGTCGATAGCCCATCGCGTTCAGAAAGTTCTGGTTGGCCGTGATGATGGAACCGTCGAGATTGAACTCGATCACCGCCTGCGACTTGCCGAGCGCGATGACCTGGGCCAGAGCCTCTCGCGCCAAATAGCCGCTTCTCCAAAAAGACATCTACTAAAACCTTTCCAAGGACGCTCTGACAGATATCTCGGCAACGCCGCAGTGCATCATTCAGATCTGGCCGGGGCGATGAACGTCCCGCAAACTGTCGAACGATGGTGAAAGACTCCTTAAACTCACACTATTTCAGAGACTTAGATATCTTGCAGGTTGCATCTGGCGGGACGCCCTGCGAAAAGGAGCGCGAAGCGTCGATTGATCTCACCCCCACGTAGAATTACGGGCGAGGCGATCGTGCGCCTGTCGAGAAATCAAACTTGGGCTGGTCCGACCGCGGCGGAACCGACTAAGCTGATCTCGATGCTGATCCTTGCCATCGACACCGCGCTGGAGGCGTGCGCGGCCGCCGTTCTCGACACCGACGCCGGCGAGCTCCTTGCGCGGGAGGAGCTCCTCATGAAGCGCGGCCACGCCGAAGCGCTGATGCCGATGATTGCGCGCGTCATGACGACCGCCGATCTCGCTTTTACCTCGCTCGACCGCATCGCCGTCACCGTCGGTCCCGGAAGCTTCACCGGATTGCGCGTCGGCATCTCGGCCGCACGCGGACTTGCGCTGGCGGCGAAGCGCCCGGCCGTCGGGCTGACGACGTTATCGGCCTATGCCGCCACCATCGTCGGTCAGAACGGAACGGCGCCGGTGATCTCCGCCATCGATGCCCGGCACGATCACGTCTATTTCCAGATCGTCGCCGGCGACGGCAGCCAGCTGGTGCGGCCGGGCGTAGCTCCCATCGACGAGGCGATCGCGGCCTCGCAATTCGGTGCACCGCATCTGGTCGGCGATGGCGCAAGACTCCTCGCCGATCGCTGGCCGAAGGATGCACCGCAACCCGTCACGGTCGACGCGCAGCCCGCGCCCGACATCAGCTGGGTCGCGTGGCTCGGCGCAGCCGCCGATCCCGAGACAAATCCGGCGCGGCCGTTCTATCTGAAGGCGCCCGACGCAAAGCCGACCGCAGGGCCGCCGCTCGCACAAGCCGCCAGCGCATGATGGGATGGTTTTCGGAATGGTGGCGCGGCGGCATGCCCGCCGTCGAGCCCGCCTCCGCACGCGACGCGCTGCGGCTCGCGCAGCTTCACGGCCAGTCCTTCGCGCACGGCTGGGGTGAAAGCGAATTCGAGACCATGCTCAGCGAGCACAACACGCTCGTCCATCGCCTGCGCCTCGGCCGCAAGGTCATCGGCTTCGCGGTGTCGCGGATCGGCGCGGACGAAGCGGAGATTCTCTCGATCGCGGTCGACCAGGCCTATCGCGGCCGCGGCCTCTCCCGCATGCTGCTGATGACCCATCTCGGTCACCTCGCCGGACGCGGCGTGCGCACGATATTTCTGGAGGTGGAGGAGAACAACCAGCCGGCACGGCGGCTCTACGACAGGACCGGATTCGTGGTGGTCGGACGCCGCGAACGCTACTATAAGCAGCCCAACGGGGAACAATTGAACGCACTTCTGATGCGACGTGACTTGTCGTAATATTGATGGCAGAAAGCGCCCCGTCAGGCAGACAACACATGACTGGACTTAAACCTTCCACCGCATCCAAGGCATCCGGCATCGAGGCGCGCTGTGCCGCGACCGGCATGCGCATGACCGAGCAGCGCCGCGTCATCGCGCGCGTGCTCGCGGAGGCGGTCGATCATCCCGATGTCGAGGAATTGTACCGGCGCTGCGTCGCCGTCGACGACAAGATCTCGATCTCGACGGTGTATCGCACCGTCAAGCTGTTCGAGGATGCCGGCATCATCGAGCGCCACGATTTCCGCGAGGGCCGCGCGCGCTACGAGACGATGCGCGACAGCCATCACGACCACCTCATCAATCTGCGCGACGGCACGGTGATCGAGTTCACGTCCGAAGAGATCGAGAAGCTCCAGGCCGAGATCGCCCGCAAGCTCGGCTACAAGCTGGTCGATCACCGGCTCGAGCTCTATTGCGTCCCGCTCGACGACGACAAGCCGACGTCCTGATCTAGTGCCCATCGACCTCATCATTTTCGATTGCGACGGCGTGCTCGTGGACAGCGAAGTGATCTCCTGTCGTGCGCATGCAGATGTGCTGACGAAGCACGGCTATCCGATCACGTCGGAGCAGGTGCTGGTTCGCTTTCTCGGCGTATCCGAGAAAGATGCGCGTCGAATGGTCGAGCAGGAAATCGGCCGGAGCCTTCCCGACGATCTCGAGAGGCAGGTGAATGCGGCGACTCTGAAATTCTATGCCAGCGATCTGCAGCCGATCACCCACGTGGCCGCGGCAATTGCCGCAATCGATTTGCCGAAATGCGTCGCATCGAGTGGCACGCCGGAGAAAATCCATCACGGCCTGACATGTGCCGGGCTGTACGACCTGCTCGCTCCAAACATTTTTTCGGCGAGCCAGGTCGCACGCGGAAAGCCGGCGCCCGATCTGTTCCTGTTTGCAGCCGCGCAGATGAAGGTTGCACCGGAACGGTGCCTGGTGATCGAGGACAGCGTCCCCGGCGTAACCGGAGCACATGCCGCCGGAATGACCGTGCTGGGCTTTCACGGCGGCAGCCATTGCCCGCCAGGGCACGCCGAGCGGCTGCTTGACGCCGGCTCCGGATTGACGTTCGACGATATGCGGCAACTGCCCGAGCTGGTCCGGCGCATCGCGGCGGACGTCGTCGTCGGCTAGAACCCGAATCTCACGCCAAAAGCTCCGAATTCCGCATTTCGCCCGCTTGGAGCGTCCCGAATGACCTCCTTGGGCTCATTCGCTGGATTTTCGCTGCTCCAGCCTATATCTGAGGGCGGTCCTCCACCTCCATTCCGGGTTCCATGACGCCGCCGCGCAAGCTGCACATCAAATCATATGGCTGCCAGATGAACGTCTACGATGCCCAGCGCATGGTGGACACGCTGGCTCCGGAAGGATTCGTAGAGACGGCCAGTGCGGAGGATGCCGACCTCGTCATCCTCAACACCTGCCATATCCGCGAGAAGGCTTCCGAGAAGGTCTATTCCGAGCTCGGCCGCCTTCGGGTCGCGAAGGACGAGGCCGCGCGTGGCGGCCGCACGATGCAGATCGCGGTCGCCGGATGCGTGGCGCAGGCCGAGGGTGGAGAGATCACGCGGCGCGCGCCAGTGGTCGACGTCGTGGTCGGCCCGCAGAGCTATCATCACCTTCCGGAGCTTCTGAAGCGAGCGCGCAACGAGGGCCGCGCGATCGAGACCGAATTTCCCGCAGCCGACAAATTCGGCTTCCTGGCCCAACCCAAGCCCGCCGCGATCCGCGCGCGCGGCATTTCCGCTTTCGTCACCGTGCAGGAAGGCTGCGACAAGTTCTGCACTTTCTGCGTCGTGCCGTACACGCGGGGTTCGGAAGTCTCGCGTCCGGTGGCGAAGATCGTCGACGACGTGAAGCGGCTGGCCGACAACGGGGTGCGCGAGCTCACCCTGATCGGGCAGAACGTCAACGCCTATCACGGCGAGGGGCCTGACGGAAAAGTCTGGCCGCTCGGCCGGCTGCTCGAGCATCTGGCGACCATTCCCGGCATTGCCCGGCTGCGTTATTCGACCAGCCATCCCCGCGACGTCGACGACAGTTTGATCGCCGCCCATCGCGATCTCGGCCAGCTGATGCCGTTCGTGCACCTGCCGGTGCAGTCGGGTTCGGACCGGGTTTTGGCCGCCATGAACAGGAAACATACCGCCGATGATTACCGGCGTGTCGTCGACCGTTTCCGGGCCGCGCGCCAAGACATTGCTTTTTCATCAGATTTTATCGTGGGCTTCCCTGGCGAGAGCGAGCAAGATTTTCTCGCCACTCTCGCGCTTGTCACGCAAATCGGCTACGCTGCGGCGTATTCGTTCAAATACTCCGCCCGGCCGGGAACGCCGGCCGCGGATATGCAGGAGACGGTGTCCCCCTCCGAGATGGACCAGCGATTGGAGCGGCTCCAGGAACTGATCGACAGCCAGCAATCGGCCTTCAACAAGGCTGCGATTGGCTCAACCGTCGACGTGCTGTTCGAACGTCCGGCCCGCAGGGACGGCCAGATCGTCGGCCGCACCGCGTTCCTTCAGCCCGCCCATGTGATGGCCTCGCCCGACATCATCGGACAAATCCTGCCGGTGCGGATCGACAGCCTCGAACGCTACAGCTTCCTCGGTGAGCTCGCCACACCGCGCGTTGCGCGCGAGCCCGCTTTATCGCCCATAGCCACTGGAGCCTGAACCCTTGCCAAAAAGTGCATCGGATTCGTCTTCTATCGCTCCCAGCCGCAAATTCGACCGCGACATGCAAGTACCGCCCGAGACCCAGGTCGTCATCGATTTCGACGACAATCGCGCGGCGTCCGCGCTGGTCGGCCCTTACGGCCAGCACCTGGCGCAGATCGAGCGGCGGCTCGGCGTCGTCGTCGATTCCAAGGGCAACCACATCACCATCGGCGGTTCGCGCGACGGCTGCGATGCCGCCCGCCGCGTGCTGGAGACGCTCTACGCCCAGGCCGTGAAGGGACAGGATCTCGACCAGGGCGAGGTCGAGGGCGCGATCCGCGCCGTGATCGCGCAGGGCTCGCTGTTCGAGTTCGACGCCAAGTCGGCCAAGTCGACATTCGACAGCATCAATTTGCGCAAGCGCCCGGTGCGCGCGCGCACGGCGGCGCAGGATTCCTACATTCGCGCGCTGAAGCGCCACGAGTTGGTGTTCGGCATCGGCCCCGCCGGCACCGGCAAGACCTGGCTTGCAGTGGCGCATGCCGCGCAACTGTTCGAGCGCAAGGAGGTCGACAAGATCATCCTGTCGCGCCCGGCGGTGGAAGCCGGCGAGCGGCTCGGTTTCCTGCCCGGCGATCTCCGCGAGAAGGTCGATCCGTATCTGCGCCCGATCTATGACGCGCTCTATGATCTCATGGATGCACGCATCGTCGAGCGCGCGCTGCAGACCGGCGAGATCGAGATCGCACCGCTCGCCTTCATGCGCGGCCGCACGCTGACCAATGCCGCCATCATCCTCGACGAGGCGCAGAACACCACGTCGATGCAGATGAAGATGTTTCTGACTCGACTCGGCGAGAACAGCCGCATGATCGTGACAGGCGATCCCTCGCAGATCGACCTGCCGAACGGCCAGACCTCAGGGCTCGCCGAGGCGACCCGGCTGCTGAGCGGCGTCGAAGGCATTGCACAAGTTCATTTCAAGGCCGAGGACGTGATCCGCCACGAACTCGTGGCGCGGATCGTCTCCGCCTATGAAGGGCAGCCGCAGCGGCCGGCCGCCGGTAAATCCTGACGAGACAACAGCCGGATCATACGGGCGCGGACGCAGGCGCCTTTCGTTCCGAACAAAGAGAATGTCACACCCCAACCTTCCCATGACCGAGGTCCTTGTCGTTGCCGAATGCTGGCAGCGCGAACCCGATTCCGAAGCCGTGATCCAGCGCGCCGTTGCGGCCGCCGCCGAAACTGTCGACGAGGACGTCGCGGGCGCGGAAGTGGCCGTGATGCTGACAGATGATGCCGGCATCCGTACGCTCAATAGCAACTGGCGCGGCCTCGACAAGCCGACCAATGTGCTGTCATTTCCCGCGCTGCAGCCGGAGGGCGAGTGGAAGCCGGGCGATGCGCCGCGCATGCTCGGCGACATCGCGATCGCCTACGAGACCATGCGGCGCGAAGCGGACGAGGAGCACAAGCCGTTCGATCATCATTTGAGCCATCTTGCCGTGCATGGTTTCCTGCATCTGATCGGCTTCGACCACGAGAACGACGACGAGGCAGAGGAGATGGAAGCGCTGGAGACGCAGATCCTGGCTCATCTCGGCATCCCCGACCCCTATGCAGACCGCGCAGGGACGCACTGAGATGCCGGATTCCGAACCGATCCACGACAACCCGCGCGAGACGCCCAATCTGCCGGCCGTAGTGACGTCAGGCGAGGTGCTGCGCCCGACCGCGGACGGCTGGCTGCTCCGCGCCATCCGGACGCTGTTCGGCTGGAAGGCCGGATCGGTGCGCGACGACCTCCAGGTCGTGCTCGACGCCACGACGCCCGACGACACCGGCTTCTCGACCGTCGAGCGCACCATGCTGCGCAACATCCTCGGCCTGCACGAGCGGCGGATCGCCGACGTCATGGTGCATCGCGCCGACATCATCGCCGTGAAGCGCGACATCCCGCTCGGCGAGTTGATGGATCGCTTCGAAAGCGCCGGCCATTCGCGCCTGGTGGTTTACAACGAGACGCTCGACGATCCCGTCGGCATCGTCCACATCCGCGACCTGCTCGCTTTCATGACCGCGCGGGCGCGCGTGTCGGACGCCACCAAGACGAAGCGCAAGAAGCCGCTGCCGGCCGGGCTCGATTTGAAGGCCGTGGACCTCGCGCTGCCGCTTGAGGATGCGCGCATCATCCGCAAGCTGCTCTACGTGCCGCCGTCGATGCGGGCGATCGATCTGCTCGCACAGATGCAGGCGACGCGCATTCATCTGGCGCTGGTCGTGGACGAATATGGCGGCAGCGACGGGCTGGTTTCGCTCGAGGATATCGTCGAGCAGATCGTCGGCGAGATCGACGACGAGCACGACAGCGACGAGCCGCCCTCGATCGTGCGCCTGCCCGACAACGCCTTCATCGCCGACGCCCGCGCCAGCCTCGAGGACGTCCGCACGGTGATCGGCGAGGATTTCGTCACCGGCGAGGCCGGCGAGGAAGTCGAGACGCTCGGCGGCTATCTCGTCAGCTTCGTCGGCCGCCTGCCGGTGCGCGGCGAGGTGATCTCGGGCCCCGGCAATTACGAGATCGAGGTGCTCGATGCCGATCCGCGCCGCGTCAAGCGACTGCGGATCTCGACGCGAAAGGAACGACCCGCGCCGCGCACCCAGCGCGAAAGCCGCCGCCGCGAGACCACGCCGGAGAGCGGTCAGCCGCCGTCCAGCGACACGCCCACCCCGCCGCCGAGCGACGGGGCCGGCCCGCAGTGAGTCCGTTCCAGCGCCTTCGGCAGATCGCCCTCACCATCATCCTCGCCTGGGGATGGAAGCGCGCACTCATCGCGATGGGCTGCGGCGCGCTGTCGGTGCTGGCGCTGGCGCCATTCAACATCTTTCCCGTGCTGTTCGTCACCTTGCCTGTGATGGTCTGGCTGATCGACGGCGCCGGCGCCGGACGTTATGGCGGCGTCCCCGTCGCGGCACTGACCGGCTACTGCTTCGGGCTCGGCTATTTCGTGCCCGGCCTCTACTGGATCGGTTATGCGTTCTTCGTCGATGCCGATGTGTTCGCCTGGCTGACGCCATTCGCTGTTCTCGGCCTGCCGGCCTATCTCTCGATCTTCACGGCGCTCGGATTTGCCTTGGCCCGCCTGCTCTGGACCAAGGATGCCATGCGCATCCTCGCGCTCGCGGCGAGTCTCACTATAACCGAATGGCTGCGCGGCCACGCACTGACCGGTTTTCCCTGGAACGCGTTCGGCTATGCACTGTCCGAGCCATTGCCGCTGGCGCAGACGGCATCGTTGATCGGCCTGTGGGGCATGACGTTCCTCAGCATCGCGATCTTCGCAAGTCCCGCGGCGCTGATCGACCGCACGCCTGACCGCCGCCCGGCATGGCGCGCACCGGTCGCAGGAATCGCGCTGCTGATCGTGATGAGCATCTTCGGCGCGATCCGCCTGTCGCTGCATCCGACCACGATGGTCGCAGGCGCCAAGCTGCGCCTGATGCAGCCGGACCTCCAGCAGGACGCAAAGTTCAACTACGCCGCCAAGGCGGACGTGATGAAGAAATACCTGGCGCTGTCGGACCGCGCCTCCGGACCGCAATCGACCGGCGTGCGCGATGCCACCATCCTGATCTGGCCGGAATCCGCCTTTCCGTTCTTCCTGACCCGCGAAGCCGATGCGATGGCCGAGATCGCCGAGCTGCTGCCGAAGGGCACGGTGCTGATCACGGGTTCAGTCCGCGCGCCCGACTTGCCGCGCGGCACGCCGATCACGCGCGCGTATAATTCGATCTACGTCATCGATCACGACGGCAGCGTGCTCTCGGTGTACGACAAGCTGCACCTCGTGCCGTTCGGTGAATTTCTGCCCTATCAGGACCTGATGGAGAAGCTCGGGTTCGAGCAACTGACGCGCATGCGCGGCGGCTTCATTCCCGGCACCGTGCGGCACGCACTGCCGGTGCCCGGCGTGCCGCCGGCGCTGCCGCTGATCTGTTACGAAGCCATCTTTCCCGGCGAGGTTGCCGGGCGCAACGAACGTCCAGGCTGGATCGTGAACCTCACCAATGACGGCTGGTTCGGCATCTCGACCGGTCCCTATCAGCATCTGGAGCAGGCACGGATGCGCGCCATCGAACTCGGACTGCCGCTGGTCCGCTCGGCCAATACCGGCGTCTCGGCGGTGATCGATCCGGTCGGGCGCACCGTTGCAAGCCTCGGCCTCGGAGTCGAAGGCATTTTGGATGCAAGCCTGCCTGCCGCAATTCCACCGACCGTCTATGCGCGTGTGGGCGATGTGCCCGCAGCAATGCTCGTCGCGCTGGCTGTGTTTCTGGCGGTCAGGCGACGTGTTGCCAAACGGCATCCGTAGTAACACCGTCGCCAGTGGTTTCCGGTCGACGCGACGGGATTCCTTTGACAACCGTAGTCCCACGGTTGACAGACTGCACGCGGCCTCCTCATTCTGCATCCGCTGCAAAAGACAGTGGGCATTGCTAAATTTCTCCGCAATGTTCCCCAATAACAGGGTTTGATTTTTACGCTGCTTGCACCTGAGGCATTCTTTTCGATTGCGCCGACGGTGATGTTTGGAGGCTGAGGAAATGTCGAAAGCGCCCAACCCTGTTGACAAATATGTCGGCAGCCGCGTGCGCATGCGCCGCATCATGTTGGGCATGAGTCAGGAGAAGCTCGGTGAAGCTTTAGGCCTGACTTTCCAGCAGATTCAGAAATATGAGAAGGGCACCAATCGTGTCGGCGCGAGCCGCATTCAGCAGATTTCCGAGATTCTGCAGGTGCCGGTATCGTTCCTGTTCGAAGGCGGTCCGAGCGGCGTGGCCGGACCCGACGGCTTCGCTGAAGGTGCTTCGCCCTCATATGTGTCGGACTTCCTCGCGACGTCGGAAGGTCTCGCTCTGACCAAGGCGTTTACGCGAATCACCGATTCGAAGATGCGCCGCTCGATCGTCGACCTCGTCGAGCAGATCGCGGCACGCGAAGGCCCCGACAAGCGCTGAGTGCCAACGCTGTACGATTTGTGACAGCGTCAATTCTGGCCTATGTCGTCATCTGTGGCCGCGCTTTGATGCGTCCCCTTTCCGATGATGCGGTTCAAAGGCACAGATGCGCTCATGACCAACTCCAATTGGTTCGATTCTCAAACTATTCTCGATGGCATCCGGCGCTGGGTGGAGATCGAGACGCCGACGGAAGCGCCTGATCAAGTCAACAAGCTGATCGCTGTGGTCGCGGAGCAATATCGCGATCTGCCGGTCACGCTCGAACGCATCGCCGGCGTCGACGGCTGCGGCGATCATCTCGTTGCGCGCACGATCTGGGGCCAGGACCTGCCGGGCATTCTGGTGCTGAGCCACCTCGACACCGTTCATCCCATGGGATTCATCGAGCGCCTGCCGTTCAGGGTCGAAGGCGACAGCGCGTTCGGCCCCGGCATCTATGACATGAAGGGCGGCGCCTACATCGCCCAGCACGCCTTTCGCGCGCTTTGCGCAACGGCCGAGCGCTCACCGCTCGGCATCACCCACATTTTCACCTCCGATGAGGAGATCGGCAGCCCCACCTCCCGCGCGCTGATCGAGCAGGAAGGGCGCAGGGCCAAATACGTTCTGGTGACGGAGCCTGCGCGCGACGGCGGCAAGATCGTCACCGGGCGCAAGGGCGTCGGGAGATTTGAAGTGTTCATCAAGGGCGTGCCCGCGCATGCCGGCACACGGCCCCAGGACGGCCGCAGCGCGAACCGCGAGCTCGCCAACGTGATCCTGGCGCTGGAGGGAATGAACGACCTGGAGCGCGGCGTCACCGTCAATGTCGGCGTGGTGCGCGGCGGCACACGGCCCAACGTCACGCCGGAAGAGGCCCACGCCGAAATCGATTTGCGCGTCCCGAGCTTCACCGATGCGGAAGAATTCGTCGGCAGGATCCTCGGACTGACGTCGAAGACGGAAGGCGTCACCGTCAAGGTCACGGGCGCGCTCAATCGTCCACCTTACGAGAAGAACAATGCCGGCGCCGCGTTGTACGAGCACGCCAAGACGCTTGCCGCCGAGATCGGCTTCGAGCTGATCGACGCCCACACCGGCGGCGGCTCGGACGGCAATTTCACCGCCGCGCACACCGCGACGCTCGACGGGCTCGGCGTCGACGGCAAGGGCGCGCACACCCATTATGAGCAGCTCTACATCTCGTCACTCGAACCGCGGGCGCGGCTGCTGCATCGCCTGTACCAGACGCTGCGATGAGCGAACGCAAATCAGACCCCGATCGCGACGACAGCGAGCGCGCCTTCTTCGGGCGCCGCAAGGGCCACAAGCTCAGGCAGCACCAGGCCGAGCTGATCGATCATCTGCTGCCGCATCTTGCGCTCGACATTGACGGCGAGGCGCCGGCCAATGCCGGCGAGATCTTCGATCCCGCAGCGGACGAGGTGCGACTCGAGATCGGCTTTGGCGGCGGCGAGCATCTTGCGGCCGAGGCGCAGGCCTTCCCCGGGACCGGCTTCATCGGCTGCGAGCCTTATGTCAACGGCATGGCGAAGATCCTCGCGCAGATCGAGGCCGCCAACATCGCCAACATCCGCCTGTTCGCGGGCGACGCCGCCGAGCTGCTGGCCTGGCTGCCGCAGGGCTCGCTGTCGCGAATCGACCTGATCCATCCCGATCCCTGGCCGAAGCGCCGTCACTGGAAGCGGCGCTTCGTCCAGGACCGGACGATCGCCGCGATGGCGCGCGTGCTGAAGGCTGGCGGCGAATTCCGCTTCGTTTGCGACATCGACGATTACTGCGCCTGGACGCTGTCGCATCTGTCGCGCTCGCCGGACTTTCGATGGCTCGCGGAACGCGCCGATGATTTCCGGCTGCCGTGGAACGGCTACACCATGACGCGCTACGGCCGGAAGGCCACGCGCGAAGGGCGCAAGGCGGCTTATCTGCGGTTCAGGCGGCTCTAGATCGTCTGCCGGTTGCGCCAGAATTTCACGACGCGTTCGGCCGTTGCCGGCATCAGGCGCGTGAAATTCACGCGCGCCTGCTCAAGATCGGCATCGGCTGGCGTGCGATTCTGGCCGTACCACATCAGGATCAGGGCGCGCACCGTGGGCCAGCCGAGATTCAGCATCCGACCCAGAATCAGAATCGGATCGTAGCGGTCGCTCGAAATCAAGCGGTCGAGAATCGAGAGGCGGACTCCGGCCATCGCCGAGAGCGAGGCGATCGACTCCTCGTATTTGTGCGCCCTGGCGAAGCCGAGCAGCGCGCTCTCGCCGAGATGTCCGCCGCGATGCAAGGCGAGCACGGTGCGCTGTGCCGCCGAGAAATCACGCCGCGGCCCGGGCGGCTGAGAAGCCTCCTCTATTGCGGTCATGGCGCGCTTGATCTCGACCTGACGCGCGGGATTGACCACGCGCGAGAGGCGGCGGCGGATTACGCCGAGCGTGCCGTTGAGCAGCTCCTTCAGGTGCTCTCCCGAAAGATCGTCGCGTTGGCCGATCTTGAGCGTCAGCACGCCATCCTGTGCCGCACGCTTGATCAGCTCGGAATAACTGCTCGGCGAGAACACCGCGCCGGCATTGCCGGCCGCGCGCCGCACCACGTCGCGATCGCCACGCTCGACCAGCACGTCGGTGACGACAGCCGGCAAAGCGGGGCGCTCCGTCATCGCCAGCAAATGACCATGGCCCTTCAACCGTGCGATCTCGACCAGGGCGGCTTCGTCGAGCACGGGCGAGTGGCGCAGCACGGGGCCTGCCACCATGATCTCGTTCTCGCGCGCGAGCTGGGTCACCAGATGCGGCGGCGCGTTGTCCAGGCGCGAGAAGCGTTCGGCAAGATCGACCCGCGAGGCCAGCTCGGCATGCGGGACGAGATCGATCAGGAGATTGTCGAAGAGCTCGATGAGTTCGGGACGGAGCCTTGCGGCATCGTGAAAGAACAATTCGGAGATGGCGCGCGCGATCTCGCCGCGACGCCGGGGATCACCGCGTTTGACGATATCGTCCAGTCCGGGAATGAGCGACGTGGCAACGGTCATGAAACGCAACTCGAACAGGGCACGCCGCGGGTGCGCCCTTGGTCCAAGCCGCCCCACAATCAGGGAATCTAGGCCTGCTAGATGAAGGAAGCGTTGCGCGAGGCCCCGCGAACCGGACGCAAAAAGCCTCGTCCTGCCTGCGATGGGCCTTGTCCGGGAGGACGGAAAGGGCTATATCAGCCCCAATTCATCTTCTCATACGATCCGCGTAGTGAGAGTGGGCCCGAAAGGACCCGCTCTTTTTTATTACCTGAGCGCGGCTTGGCGGAAGATACGGCCTGACGCGTTGTCGGGAAAGTTCCGAAGCGGGCTTTGCAGTCGTAACCAAGCCTTAACCATCGAGCGCCTTGACCCTGGATATGACCGAACCGACCACTGGTTCCACGGATGCCGAGTTGCTGGCCGAGCCGAGGCTCGTCGTCGAGCCGGGCGTGGCGGCACGGGTATCCGCGGTCGCGGGTCCGGTGCTGGAGGGCATGGGTTATCGCCTGGTGCGGGTCCGCATTTCCGGTGAATCCGGCTGCACCGTACAGATCATGGCCGAGCGTCCGGATGGCACGATACAGGCTCGAGGACTGCGAGGCGATCTCGCGGGCGCTGTCGCCCGTGCTCGATGTCGCCGACCCCATCGATCGCGCCTATCGGCTGGAGATTTCCTCGCCGGGGATCGACCGGCCCCTGGTGCGGCGCTCGGATTTCGAGCGCTATGTGGGCCATCTGGTGAAAGTCGAGATGGCTGTCGCCCATGAGGGGCGGAAGCGGTTCCGTGGCAAGATCGGCGCCGTCGAAGGCGACCGCGTGCATCTGCATCGCGACGACGTCAAGTCGGGCGACGAGACCGACGTCCTCCTGGCGATGGAGGATATCGGCGAGGCACGGCTGGTGCTGACCGACGAGCTGATCGCGGAATCAATGCGCCGCGGCAAGGCCCAGGCGCGCGAGATGCGCCGCAATCTCGGCCTGGAGCCGCCGGCGGCACCGCACGCCAGCATCAGCGAGAAAACGACCAAGAACACCAAGCCGCAAAAGAAGCCGGCTCCGACGCCAAAAAAGCCGGCCCCGACCAATACGAAGAAACATCGCCTTGCCGCCGATCGCGCGCGGCGGGGCGAGATCGAGCCTGACGAAGGAGACTAGCCATGGCAGTCAGTGCCAATCGACTTGAGTTGCTCCAGATCGCCGACGCCGTTGCGCGCGAGAAATCGATCGACCGCGGCATCGTCATCGCGGCGATGGAGGACGCCATCGCCAAGGCCGCGCGGGCCCGATATGGCAGCGAGACCGACGTACACGCCGAGATCGACCCCAAGAAGGGCGAGTTGCGGCTGTCGCGCCACATGCTGGTCGTCGAGACGGTTGAAAACCATTCCAACCAGATCTCGCTGGTGGACGCACAGCGCGCCAATCCCGGTGCCCAGGTCGGCGACACCATCGCCGACACCCTGCCGCCGCTGGAATACGGCCGCATCGCCGCGCAGTCGGCCAAGCAGGTGATCGTGCAGAAGGTGCGCGAGGCCGAGCGTGACCGGCAGTACCAGGAATTCAAGGACCGCATCGGCGACATCGTCAACGGCGTCGTCAAGCGCGTCGAATATGGCAGCGTAATCGTCGATCTCGGCCGCGGCGAAGCCATCATTCGCCGCGACGAGATGCTGCCGCGCGAAGTGTTCCGCAACGGCGACCGCGTCCGCGCCTACATCTTCGACGTCCGCCGCGAGACCCGCGGCCCGCAGATCTTCCTCTCCCGCACCCATCCGCAGTTCATGGCGAAGCTGTTCGCGCAGGAAGTGCCCGAGATCTATGACGGCATCGTCGAGATCAAGGCGGTGGCCCGCGATCCCGGCTCGCGCGCGAAAATCGGCGTGATTTCCCGCGATTCCTCGGTCGATCCGGTCGGCGCCTGCGTCGGCATGCGCGGCTCGCGCGTGCAGGCCGTGGTGAACGAGCTGCAGGGCGAGAAGATCGACATCATTCCCTGGTCGCCCGACATCGCGACCTTCGTGGTCAACGCGCTGGCGCCGGCCGAAGTCTCCAAGGTCGTCATCGACGAGGACCGCGAGCGCATCGAAGTCGTCGTGCCCGACACCAACAACCAGCTCTCGCTGGCGATCGGCCGCCGCGGCCAGAACGTGCGTCTGGCCTCGCAGCTCACCGGCTGGGACATCGACATCCTGACCGAGCAGGAGGAATCGGAGCGCCGCCAGGCCGACTTCGAGAACTCCACCCGCGTCTTCATGGAATCGCTCAACGTCGACGAAGTGGTCGGCCAGCTGCTGGCGTCAGAAGGCTTCACCTCGGTCGAGGAACTCGCCATGGTGGACCTCAAGGAGCTCGCCGGCATCGAGGGCTTCGACGAGGAGACCGCGCAGGAACTCCAGAACCGTGCCCGCGAATATCTCGAGCAGCAGGAAGCCGAGATCGAAGCCAAGCGCAAGGAGCTCGGTGTCGAGGACGCCGTCAAGGACGTGCCGGGCGTGACTTCGAAGATGCTGGTGAAATTCGGTGAGAACGACATCAAGACGGTGGACGACCTCGCCGGCTGCGCCACCGACGATCTGGTCGGCTGGACCGAGCGCAAGGAAGGCGGCGAACAGACCAAGTTCCCCGGCGCGCTCGATGGCCTCGAAATCTCCCGCGACGACGCGGAAGCCATGATCATGCAGGCCCGCGTCAAGGCCGGCTGGATCACCGAAGCCGATCTTGCCAAGCCGGCCGAAGAGGCTGAGGCGGCTGAAGATCAGCCGGCTTAAGGGCCAGGAGAATGTCGCCCGGATGCTCGCAGATACCGACCACGATCTCGACAATGGCCCGCGGACCGAAAGGTCCGCGACCATGCGGATGTGCGCGGTCAGCCGCGAGGTCCGGCCGATCGACGAGCTGATCCGCTTCGTCGTCTCGCCGGAAGGACACGTCGTCCCCGATCTCAAGCGCAAGCTGCCCGGACGCGGCATGTGGCTCACCGCCTCGCGCGAGGTGGTTGCGGAAGCCGTTCGTCGTCACCATTTCAGCAAAGCCTTCAAGCGCGAACTGCGCATCCCCCAGACGTTTCCTGCGGACATCGAGGCGCTCCTGGTTCGGAGCGTGACCGAAGCCCTTGGGATTGCTGCCAAGGCGGCCCAGATCGTGGCCGGTTTCGGCAAGGTCGAAAGCGCCCTGCGGGAAGGCACGGTCGAGGTCCTGATCCATGCCAGCGACGGGGCCGCGGACGGAATCCGCAAATTGGACATGCTGGCACGTCAAAATGACGGAAATCGCGGCACCAGGCCGCAGATTCCCGTCGTTACCGCACTGAAATCAGTAGAATTGGATTTGGCACTTACCCGGTCAAATGTGATACATGCTGCCCTGCTCGCGGGCCCGGCGAGCAAGTCATTCCTGTCACGTAGCCAGATGCTGGTCCGATACCGGATGGCGGACGATGACAAGACTGCCGAAAAGCCCGGCCAGGATTTCTGAGAGACAACGACCACCCAATAGGACGGTGCGGCAACGCACAACGCTAACAGATCAGGATTAGGACTGCTGAATGGTTGATACCAAGACCCCTGACGACAAGAAGCTGAGCGTTCCGAGCAAGACGCTATCGCTCAAGCCACGCGTCGAAACGGGCACTGTGCGCCAGAGCTTCAGCCATGGCCGCAGCAAGCAGGTCGTGGTCGAGAAGCGCGGCAAGCGCCGGATCGACGGCAGCCCCGAGCCGCAGGCTCCGACGGTTGTCGCAAAGCCGGCACCGGCCGCTCCCGCGCCGCGTCCCGGCACGCCCGCTCCCTCGCGCCCGGCGCCGCCGCGTAACTCCGGCTCCGGCGCGGTGCTGCGCACCCTGACCGAGGACGAACGTTCCGCCCGCGCCAGCGCGCTGGCCGATGCCAAGGTGCGCGAAGTCGAAGAGCGCCGCCAGGCCGAGGAAGAGGCCCAGCGCCGCTCCGTTCGCGAGGCCGCCGAGCGCGCCGATCGCGAAGCCGCCGAATCCCGCCGCAAGGCCGAGGAAGAGCGCCATCGTCACGAGGACGAAGCCAAGCGCAAGGCCGAGACCGAAGCCAAGAAGCGTTTTGGCGAAGGCGAGCAGCCGTCTGCTCCCCGCCCGGCATCAACTGCGGCGGCCCCGGCCGCTCCTGCGCCGCGTCCCGGCGCGCCCGCAGCTCGCCCCGGCACCACCACGACCACGGCACGCCCGGGAACGACGACCGCCCGCCCTGGAACGACCACGGCGCGGCCGACAGGCGGCCCATTGGGTCGCGCTCCCGCGGTCGCAGCCGGTCCGGACGAGGACGATGGTCCGCGCCAGATCCGCCGCGGACCCGGCGGCGCAGCGCGCCCTGTGGTCCCTCCCAAGCCCACGCACAAGCCCGGTCCGCAGAAAGAGCGCGGCCGTCTGACCGTCGTCACCGCGCTCAACGCAGACGAAGTGCGCGAGCGCTCGATCGCCTCATTCCGCCGCCGCACCCAGCGCCTGAAGGGCCATGCCGCGAACGAGCCGAAGGAAAAGCTCATTCGCGAGGTGATCATTCCTGAAGCGATCACCATCCAGGAGCTCGCCAACCGTATGGCCGAGCGCGCGGTGGAAATCATCCGCATGCTGATGAAGCAGGGCGCGATCCACAAGATCACCGACGTGATCGACGCCGACACCGCGCAGCTGATCGCCGAGGAACTGGGGCACACCGTCAAGCGCGTTGCCGCGTCCGACGTTGAAGAAGGCCTGTTCGACGCAACCGACGATTCCACCGACACCGAGACGCGTTCGCCCGTCGTGACGGTGATGGGTCACGTCGACCACGGCAAGACCTCGCTGCTCGACGCGCTCCGTCATGCCAACGTGGTCTCCGGCGAAGCCGGCGGCATCACCCAGCATATTGGTGCCTATCAGGTGACATCGCCGGAAAGCGGCAAGAAGATCACCTTCATCGATACGCCCGGCCACGCCGCCTTCACCGCGATGCGTGCCCGCGGCGCCAAGGTCACCGACATCGTGATCTTGGTGGTTGCCGCCGATGACGGCGTGATGCCGCAGACCATCGAGGCGATCAATCACGCCAAGGCGGCCAATGTGCCGATGATCGTGGCGATCAACAAGATCGACAAGCCCGACGCCAAGCCCGAGCGCGTGCGCACCGAACTGCTCCAGCATGAAGTGCAGGTCGAATCCTTCGGCGGCGAAGTCGTCGACGTCGAGGTGTCCGCCAAGAACAAGACCAATCTCGACAAGTTGCTCGAGATGATTGCGCTCCAGGCCGAACTCCTCGACCTGAAGACCAATTCGGATCGTCCGGCGGAAGGCACCGTGATCGAAGCCAAGCTCGATCGCGGCCGCGGTCCGGTGGCGACCGTGCTGGTGCAGCGCGGCACGTTGCGGGTCGGTGACATCATCGTCGCCGGCGCCGAGATGGGCCGCGTCCGTGCCCTCATCAACGATCAGGGCATCACCATCGACGAAGCCGGTCCGTCAGTGCCGGTCGAAGTGCTCGGCTTCAACGGTCCGCCGGAAGCCGGCGATCGTCTCGCCGTGGTCGAGAACGAAGCCCGCGCCCGTCAGGTCACCAGCTACCGCGCGCACCAGAAGCGCGAGAACGCGGCTGCCTCGATCTCCGGCATGCGCGGCTCGCTCGAACAGATGATGTCGCAGCTCAAGACGTCGGGCCGCAAGGACTTCCCGCTGATCATCAAGGCCGACGTGCAGGGCTCGTTGGAAGCGATTTTGGGATCGCTGGAGAAGCTCGGCACCGACGAAGTCGCCGCCCGCATCCTGCATGCCGGCGTCGGCGGTATTTCGGAATCCGACGTGACGCTCGCGGAAGGTTTCAACGCCGTGATCCTCGGCTTCTCGGTTCGCGCCAACAAGGAGGCCGCTGCTGCCGCCAAGCGCAACGGCATCGAGATCCGCTATTACAACATCATCTACGACCTCGTGGACGACATAAAAAAGGCGATGAGCGGTCTGCTCGCGCCGACCTTGCGCGAAACCATGCTCGGCAATGCTTCGATCCTGGAGATATTCAACATCTCCAAGGTCGGCAAGGTTGCCGGCTGCCGCGTCACCGACGGCACCGTGGAACGCGGCGCCAATGTGCGCCTGATCCGCGACAACGTCGTCGTGCACGAAGGCAAGCTGTCGACGTTGAAGCGCTTCAAGGACGAGGTGAAGGAAGTCCAGTCCGGTCAGGAATGCGGCATGGCCTTCGAGAACTACCACGACATGCGCGCTGGCGATGTTATCGAGTGTTATCGCGTGGAGACGATTCAGCGCTCCCTGTAAGTCCAAATCTTACCGAAGCGCACGGATCTTTTTGAACTGAAATGACGAGAGTGCGGTGGCGGGATTTTTCCCGGCCATCCGCCTCTCATTCGCTTCAACAGGACAAATGACAATGCTCGTGTCCCAAGCACGGGCAATGAGGTGATTTCGAACCATGCCACGCCATCATCAGAAGAAGAGTTCCGTGCCAGGCGGAGGCTCGCAGCGCCAGTTGCGCGTCGGCGAACAGGTTCGCCACGCGATGGCCGAGATTCTGGCGCAAGGCAATGTGCATGATGCGGACCTCGAAGGTCACATCATCACCGTGCCGGAGGTGCGGATGTCGCCCGACCTGAAGCTCGCGACAGTCTACGTGATGCCGCTCGGTGGCCGCGACACCGGGGTCGTCATCGCTGCGCTCGAGCCGCAACAAGAAGTTTCTGCGCGGCGAGGTCGCGCATCGCGTTAACCTGAAATTTGCACCTGACCTTCGCTTCCGCGTCGACGAGCGATTCGACGAAGCGGAACGGATCGAGAAGCTTTTGAGAACACCTGCGGTGCAGAAGGACCTCGAACAGGATTTGGAACAGGATCCGGATACGGATCGGGAAGAAGAGCAATGACGATGGACCCGGCTCACGGCACGATCGGCGGCGAAGAGACCGATCAGCGCGACCCGCAGAAAAATAATTTTGCGGATCTGGGCGGAAATTCTCAGCCGCATCAGGAGGCGCGCCGCATCAACAACGATCCGCGCGCCAGGCCGCAGAAGGGTAACCAGCCGCGCCGCGACCGCCGCGACGTCCACGGCTGGGTCGTGCTCGACAAGCCGATCGGCATGACCTCGACGCAGGCCGTTGCCGTGCTGAAGCGCCTGTTCAACGCCAAGCGCGCGGGACACGCCGGCACCCTCGATCCGCTCGCCTCGGGCGGCCTGCCCATTGCGCTGGGAGAAGCCACGAAGACAGTTCCCTTCGTCATGGACGGCCGCAAGCGCTACCAGTTCACCGTATGCTGGGGCGAGGAACGCGACACCGACGACATCGAGGGCCGGGTGACCGCGACCTCCGACCAGCGCCCGACCCGCGAGGCCATCCTGGCCCTGTTGCCCCGCTTCACCGGGGTGATCGAGCAGGTCCCGCCGCGCTATTCCGCGATCAAGGTCCAGGGCGAGCGCGCCTATGACCTCGCCCGCGACGGCGAGATCGTGGAGCTGGCCCCCCGCCCGGTCGAGATTCACCATTTAGCCCTTGTAGATCAACCGGATAGTGACCGGGCCGTATTCGAGGCCGAGTGTGGCAAGGGCACCTATGTCCGCGCGCTCGCCCGCGATATGGGCCGGATTCTCGGCACTTATGGCCATATCTGCGCGCTGCGGCGGACCCTGGTCGGCCCATTTGACGAGAACGACATGATTCCGCTGGATCAGTTGGAGGCTTTGTGCGATAGAGCCGCGTCCGGCGAGGGTAGCCTCGCCGACGCGCTTATGCCCGTTGAGACCGCGCTGGACGACATCCCGGCACTGGCCGTCACTCGGGCTGATGCGGCAAGGCTCCATCGGGGCCAAGCCGTTTTGTTGCGCGGACGGGATGCGCCCACTAGTAGCGGCACAGTCTATGTCACGGTGGCAGGCCGTCTCTTGGCGCTTGCTGAAGTCGGCAATGGCGAAATCATCCCCAAGCGTGTGTTCAACCTGACCGGCCTGACTGCCAGCTCCGGTCGTAACGAGAGAAATTGACGATGTCGATTGCCGCAGAACGCAAAGCGGAAGTCATCAAGACGAATGCCAACAAGGCCGGCGACACCGGTTCGCCAGAGGTTCAGGTCGCGATCCTGTCGGAACGCATCGCCAACCTCACGAACCATTTCAAGACCCACGTGAAGGACAACCATTCGCGCCGCGGTCTTCTGAAGCTGGTCTCGACCCGCCGCTCGCTCCTCGACTATGTGAAGAAGAAGGACGAGGCGCGTTACAAGGCGCTGCTCGAGAAGCACAACATTCGTCGCTAAGTGTTCTCACGCGCGCCACCGGCGCGCGTTTTCGTGCGCGGGTTCGAACGAAAGCGTTGATTTAAAGGTTTTTGATCGAGGCTGCGTGCGCGTCGGGTGCGAGCCATTCAAGGCAAGCATCCGAGGCACGATCAGCGAGGACCGCAATTGGTCGTCGCTTTCGTGCCGACTGACAGTCCAGCAGCAATCCGGCGGCTGGGCACAACGGGCAAGGCGCCCGTATGACCCGAAAGGATGGACGCCATCCGAAATCCAAAAACCATGGCAGGATCGCAGGACGCTGATCGCCCGCTTCGATCAGCGTCCCGCAATCTTGCGCATGGTTTTTGTTTTTCAGGTCCGTCCTTCTTTCGAGAACCCATGAAAGAAGACCACTATGTTCAATAAGCATTCCGTCGAGATCGACTGGGGTGGACGCCCCCTCAAGCTCGAAACCGGCAAGATCGCCCGCCAGGCCGACGGCGCCGTCGTCGCCACCTACGGCGAGACCGTGGTGCTCGCCACCGTCGTCGCTGCGAAGTCGCCGCGCGAAGGCGTCGACTTCCTGCCGCTGACCGTCGACTATCAGGAAAAGACCTACGCAGCCGGCCGCATTCCCGGCGGCTATTTCAAGCGCGAGGGTCGTCCGACCGAGAAGGAGACGCTGGTCTCCCGCCTGATCGACCGTCCGATCCGTCCGCTGTTCGTCGACGGCTGGCGCAACGAGACCCAGGTGATCGTCACCGTGCTCTCCCACGACATGGAGAACGATCCCGACATCGTGGCGCTGGTGGCCTCATCGGCTGCTTTGACTTTGTCCGGCGCGCCCTTCAAGGGCCCGATCGGCGCTGCCCGTGTCGGCTTCGCCAATGACGAGTTCATCCTCAACCCGACGCTCGACGAGATGGTCGACACCCAGCTCGACCTGGTCGTCGCCGGTACTGCCGACGCCGTTCTGATGGTGGAATCGGAAGCCAAGGAGCTGAACGAAGACATCATGCTCGGCGCCGTGATGTTCGGTCACCGCCACTTCCAGCCGGTCATCAACGCGATCATCGAGCTCGCCGAGAAGGCCGCCAAGGAGCCGCGCGAAGTCACCGTGATCGACAATTCGGCGCTCGAGAAGGAAATGCTCGGCCTTGTCGAGCAGGAGCTGCGCGCCGCTTACGCCATTCCGGTCAAGCAGGATCGCTACGCCGCGGTCGGCAAGGTCAAGGAAAAGGTGATCGCCCACTATTTCCCCGAAGGGCAGGAGCCGAAATACGACAAGCTCCGCATCTCCGGCGTGTTCAAGGAGCTCGAAGCCAAGATCGTTCGCTGGAACATCCTCGACACCGGCAAGCGCATCGACGGCCGTGACAGCAAGACCGTGCGCAACATCGTCGCCGAAGTCGGCGTACTGCCCCGCGCCCACGGCTCGGCCCTGTTCACCCGCGGCGAAACCCAGGCGCTGGTTGTGACCACGCTCGGTACCGGCGAGGACGAGCAGTACATCGATGCGCTGTCCGGAACGTACAAAGAGACGTTCCTGCTGCACTACAACTTCCCTCCCTACTCGGTCGGCGAGACCGGTCGCCTCGGCGGCACCAAGCGCCGCGAGATCGGCCACGGCAAGCTCGCCTGGCGCGCGATCCACCCGGTGCTGCCGCCGCATCATGAATTCCCCTACACCACGCGCGTGGTGTCGGAGATCACCGAGTCGAACGGCTCGTCCTCGATGGCTTCGGTCTGCGGCGCTTCGCTGGCGCTGATGGATGCCGGCGTGCCGTTGAAGCGGCCGACCGCCGGTATCGCGATGGGCCTGATCCTCGAAGACAAGCGCTTCGCGGTTCTGTCGGACATTCTCGGTGACGAGGATCATCTCGGCGACATGGACTTCAAGGTCGCCGGCACCGAGCAGGGCATCACCTCGCTCCAGATGGACATCAAGATCGAGGGCATCACCGAAGAGATCATGAAGGTCGCGCTCGGCCAGGCCAAGGATGGACGTATCCACATCCTCGGCGAGATGTCGAAGGCGCTCACCAACGCCCGCGCCGAGCTTGGCGAATACGCACCGCGCATCGAGACCTTCAAGATCGCCACCGACAAGATCCGCGAAGTGATCGGCACCGGCGGCAAGGTGATCCGCGAGATCGTCGAGAAGACCGGCGCCAAGGTCAACATCGAGGACGACGGCACCGTGAAGGTCGCCTCCTCCGACGGCGAGGCGATGAAGGCCGCGATCAAGTGGATCAAGTCGATCGCGTCCGATCCGGAAGTCGGCCAGATCTATGACGGCACCGTCGTCAAGGTGATGGAGTTCGGCGCCTTCGTGAACTTCTTCGGCTCCAAGGACGGTCTCGTCCACATCAGCCAGCTCGCTTCGGCGCGCGTGCAGAAGACCTCCGACGTCGTCAAGGAAGGCGACAAGGTCAAGGTCAAGCTGCTCGGCTTCGACGACCGCGGCAAGACCCGCCTCTCGATGAAGGTCGTCGACCAGACCACCGGCGAAGACCTCGAGGGCAAGGTCGGCGACGGCGAGAAGGCTCCGCGCGAGGCGGCCGGCGAGTAATCGCCCGGAACCATCGGAATACGAAGGGCGGCCGCGAGGCCGCCCTTTTGTTGGCCGTCTGCGGCGGGCATCACCGGGATGCAATGCGCGATTCCGCCGCAGCGTCAGAATGGCTGCGCTTGAAACCGGCGACAGTCGCTGCTGCGTACCTGTTCTCACGGTCGTCCGCCGTATCCGCGGGTCGTCCCCAGACAGGAGAACCACATGTCATCCCTATCCCGGCGTCGTCTCATGTTCGCTGCAACCGGCCTCGTCGCCGCTGCCGCGGCCCCGCGCCTCGCGTTCGCGCAGGCCGCGATGGCACCCGCAGGTCCGTTCAAGCTCGATCCGCTGGCTTATCCGGCGAACGCGCTGGAACCGCATATCGATGCCAGGACGATGGAGATCCATCACGACCGTCATCACCAGGCGTTCATCACCAACCTGAACAATTTCGCTAAGGACAATCCGCAGATCGCGGACAAACCTGTCGGTGATGTGCTCGGCAATCTCGGTGCCGTGCCCGAAGCGATCCGCACTGGCGTCCGCAACAGCATGGGCGGTCACGCCAACCATACCATGTTCTGGCAAATTATGGGGCCGAATGGCGGCAAGCCGGAAGGCGCCCTGCTCGCCGCAATCGACGGCGATCTCGGCAGCATGGAAAAATTCCAGACCGACTTCAACGCTGCCGGCGGACGCGTGTTCGGTTCGGGCTGGGTGTTCGTGACGGTCGGCAAGGATGGCAAACTTGCGATCGAGACGCGTCCCAACCAGGACAATCCGATGATGGACGGCAAGCGTGCGCTGCTCGGCAACGACGTCTGGGAGCACGCCTATTACCTGAACTACCAGAACCGCCGAGCCGATTATCTCAAGGCATGGTGGAACACAGTGAGCTGGAAAGTCGTAGGTGAACGCTATGCCGCCGCCAAGGCCGGCACACTCGGCGTGTGAGGGCGATCGCGCCACGAAAAAGGGCGGCTTCTCGGCCGCCCTTTTGTTTATCGCTTGCTGATCAGGATCAGGCCACGATGTCGTAGCGGTCGAGGTTCATCACCTTGGTCCAGGCCTTGGCGAAGTCCTTGACGAACTTCTCCTTGGCGTCCGACGTCGCGTAAACTTCAGCGTAGGCACGAAGCTGCGAGTGTGCGCCGAAGATCAGGTCGACGCGCGTGCCGGTCCACTTGACCGAATTGGTCTTGCGGTCGCGGGCCTCGTAAGTGCCGTCGGCCGCCTGCGTCCACTGCGTGCTCATGTCGAGCAGGTTGAGGAAGAAGTCGTTGCTCAGCGTTCCCACCTTCGAGGTGAGGACGCCGTGCTTCGAACCGTTCGCATTGGCGCCGAGCACACGCAGGCCACCGAGAAGCACCGTCATCTCCGGGCCGGTGAGCCGCAGCAGCTGCGCGCGATCGACGAGGGCTTCCTCCTGCTGCATGAACTGATGCCGCTTGCCGATGAAGTTGCGGAAACCATCGGCGCGAGGCTCCAGCGGAGCAAAGGAAGCAGCGTCGGTCTGCTCCTGCGATGCATCCATGCGGCCCGGCGTGAACCCGACCTTCACGTCGACGCCGGCATCCTTCGCGGCCTTCTCGACCGCGGCGGTGCCGCCGAGCACGATCAGGTCGGCCAGCGAGACCTTCTTCGCGCCTGACGACGCGTTGAAGTCCTTCTGGATCGCTTCGAGCTTGCCGAGGACCTTCGCGAGCTGCGCTGGCTCGTTCACCTCCCAATCCTTCTGCGGGGCGAGGCGGATACGAGCACCATTGGCGCCGCCGCGCTTGTCCGAGCCGCGGAACGTCGAGGCCGACGCCCATGCCGCCGAGACCAGCTCCGGCACCGAGAGACCCGAGGCCAGGATCTTCGTCTTCAGCGCGGCGATGTCCTGATCGCTGGCCAGCTCGTGATTCACGGCCGGGATCGGATCCTGCCAGATCAGCGTCTCCTTCGGCACCAGTGGGCCGAGATAGCGCTGGATCGGCCCCATGTCGCGATGGGTGAGCTTGAACCAGGCGCGGGCAAACGCATCCGCGAACTGATCCGGATGCTCGAGGAAGCGCCGCGAGATCTTCTCATAGGCCGGGTCGAAGCGCAGCGAGAGGTCGGTGGTCAGCATCGTCGGCCGATGCTTCTTCGACTTGTCGAAGGCGTCGGGAATGATCGCGTCGGCGCCCTTGGCCGTCCACTGGTTCGCACCGCCCGGGCTCTTCGTCAGCTCCCACTCGAAGTTGAACAGGTTCTCGAAGAAGTTGTTGCTCCATTTGGTCGGCGTGGTCGTCCACGTCACCTCGAGACCGCTGGTGATGGCATCGCCCGAGTGGCCCGAGGCGTGCTTGCTCTTCCAGCCGAGGCCTTGGTCCTCCAGTGCGCCCGCTTCCGGCTCCGGTCCGACCAGCGACGGATCGCCCGCACCATGGGTCTTGCCGAAGCTGTGGCCGCCGGCGATCAGCGCCACCGTCTCTTCGTCGTTCATCGCCATGCGCGCGAAGGTCTCGCGGATGTCCTTGGCGGCAGCGACCGGATCCGGCTTGCCGTTCGGACCTTCCGGGTTGACGTAGATGAGCCCCATCTGCACCGCGCCGAGCGGCTCGGCGAGCTCGCGTTCGCCGCTGTAGCGCTCATCGCCCAGCCAGGTGCCTTCCGGGCCCCAATAGAGCTCTTCCGGCTCCCAGACGTCGACACGGCCGCCGGCAAAGCCAAACGTCTTGAAGCCCATCGACTCCAGCGCGACGTTGCCGGCGAGCACCATCAGATCGGCCCAGGAAAGCTTGCGGCCGTATTTCTGCTTGATCGGCCAGAGCAGACGGCGGGCCTTGTCGAGGTTGGCGTTGTCGGGCCAGCTGTTGAGCGGCGCGAAACGCTGCTGACCGGCGCCGGCGCCACCGCGACCGTCCGTGGTGCGGTAAGTGCCCGCGCTGTGCCAGGCCATGCGGATCATCAGGCCGCCATAGTGACCGAAGTCGGCGGGCCACCATTCCTGCGAGTCGGTCATCAGCGCGGTCAGGTCCTTGATGACCGCGTTCAGGTCGAGCGTTTTGAATTCCTTGGCGTAGTCGAAGTCGCCGTCCATCGGATCGGACTTGTCGGAATTCCGATGCAGCATTTCGATGCTGAGCTGGGTTGGCCACCAATCGCGGTTTGCCGGCACGCGTTTTCCACCCGAAAACGGGCACTTTGAAGTGTCGTCCATGAATACCTCCTCTGGTGGCGCGAACTCGCGCCTTTGACCAGGTAGAACCACTCTAAGCCTCCCATTCCATCAGGGGAAGTTGACTTTAATGATCGCTGCGATAGGATTTTCTGATGGTCAACGTGACAATGCGCCAGCTCCGGTATTTCGATGCGCTGGCGCGCCATGGTCATTTCGGCCGTGCGGCGGAGGCCAGCTCGATCTCGCAGCCGGCCCTGTCGATGCAGATCAAGGAACTGGAGGACGCGCTCGGCGGTCTGCTGCTCGAGCGCAGCGCCCGGCAGGTGGCCCTGACCCGTTTCGGCGAAGAGCTCGCGCCGCGCGTCCGTGACATCCTGCGCTCGGTCGACGAACTCGGCGATTTCGCGCGCGCCTCGCAGGACCGCTTCGTCGGGCGGCTGCGGATCGGCATGATCCCGACGATCGCGCCCTATCTGCTCCCCACGATCACCAAGAATCTCACGCGCATGCATCCGGAGCTCGACATCCGCGTGCGCGAGACGATGACACCCCGGCTGATCCAGGAACTGGTCGAAGGCCGGCTCGACACGGCCATCGTCGCATTGCCGGTGTCGGAACCGTCGCTCACCGAGGTCGCGCTGTTCGACGAGAAATTCCTGCTGGTCCGGCCGAGTTCCGATGAAGGCACGCCGGTGCCATCGCGCGAGATGATGCGCGAGATGCGGCTGTTGCTGCTCGAAGAAGGACACTGCTTCCGCGATCAGGCGCTGTCCTTCTGCAACATGCAGTCGTCGCCACCGCGCGAGATGCTCGACGCGAACTCGCTGTCGACGCTGGTCCAGATGGTCAGCGCCGGCATCGGCGTGACCTTGATTCCGGAGATGGCCGTGCCGGTGGAGACGCGCTCCGCCTCTGTCTCGCTGGCGCGCTTCCGCGACCCCGAACCTTCGCGCACCATCGGCATGGTCTGGCGCAAGACCAGCCCGCTGGCGCGCCAGCTCCTGCAGATCTCCGAGGTGGTGTGCCTGTCGGCCGGCAAGGTGCGCGCACGTCAACCCGCGCGCAGCTCGCGAGCCTGACGCCCCCATGTCGGATCCGATCATCCGCCCCGCACGTGCCGACGAATATGACGAGGTCGGCCGCGTCTGGATGGAGAGCTGGGTCTCGACCGGGCTCGGCGAGGCCAGCGACTTCCTGCTGGCGAATCTGCGTGCACGTGTCAGGCGGGAGATCGAGCACGGCTGGAGCCTGTTCGTCGCCGACGACAACGGCACGATCGCCGCGATGCTGGCGCTGCATCTGCCAAAGCTCTATCTCGACATGCTGTTCGTCGGACCCGCCTATCAGGGGCAATCGCTCGGACGAACATTGCTCGCCTTCACGCGCACGCAAATGCCGGATGAGATGTATTTGCGTTGCGTGCGCGAAAACGAAAGGCCTGGCGCTGGTACGAGCGCGAAGGTTTTGTGTTCGAGAAGGAAGAGCTCGAACCGTCGAACGGTTTCGTGATGAAGTACTACCGGTGGAAACGGCGACCGGCCGGATAGGCAGCGAGCTCTGGTGCAGCTTGCGGTTGTCATGATCCCCACCTATTGTGGTGGACAGATCTCCTTCCGCTGCTCGATGCCCTGGAATCCATGGTTCGATTTGCTGTTTCCGTAATCGCACTGCTCTGCCCTCTCGCTCTGGCAGCAGCTCAAACCCCTCCTGCGACCACGCCTCCCGCGAAGCCGGCAGTCAAGAAATCGGCAGCAAAGACGAGAGCGGCGGTCGCCAAACCGGAGCAGCCGGCAAACGCCGGCCCGTGCCGCCTCGGAGTGATCTCGGTGATCGGCGAGCGCTACTCCGTACAAAAATTTGGCGTGACGATCTTCGAGGCTGAGGAAAACGAAGTCCCAATCGACTGGGGCCTCGACGATCTTGTTTTCGCACGCGTGCGTGCGGCAGCGAACAACGATCCCTCCGTACGCAGGATCGCCTATCCGAAGGGGGCCTTCGATCCCTTCTATCATGCGAAGGCGATCTTCATACCGGACCCGAAGGAGAGTCTGCCGGTGATCGTGAAGGGCTTCACCGCGAATGCAAGTTGCGATCGCTATCTCGTCGCAACCACGTTCAAGACGAAGCTGCCGAACTCGAACATGACGCTGAATGGCATCGGCACCTACAATCAGGGGCTCGGCAAAATCATCCGGCACTCTCACATTTTCGCCAATGTTGCGATCACGCTGATTGACGGCCGCAGCTACGAGCAGATCAAGCGTCCCCTTACCGATATCGGCGCGAATCTCGCCGCAAATATGCGTCTGTTTGAAGACCCGATCACCAAGCTCGACAACTCGCTGTTCCCCGATCCGCCCGATACGGCTTCGACCAACGCGGCGCTCCGCGAGAGAACTCGCGCGCTCGTCGTAGACAGGCTTGACCGGAGCATCCCCGGCTATTTGAAGGAAGACTGAGCCGCGCGCCTTTGCCCGCCTACTCCGACGTCTTCAAGTCGTCCGGCCTCGGCATCAGGATGGTGTTGTAGCCGGAATCGACATAGTGGATTTCGCCGGTCACGCCGCCGGAGAGATCCGACAGCAGATACAGCGCCGAGCCGCCGAGTTCATCGAGCGTGACGCCGCGGCGGAGCGGCGAATGCTTTTGCATGAAGGCGAACATCGCGCGCGCCTCGCCGATGCCGGAGCCGGCGAGCGTGCGGATCGGCCCTGCGGAAATCGCGTTGATGCGAATGCCGCGCAGTCCGAAATCGGAGGCCAGATAGCGCACCGACGCTTCCAGCGCCGCCTTGGCCACGCCCATCACGTTGTAGTTCGGCATGGCGCGCTCCGAGGCGCCGAAGGTCAGCGTGATCATGCTGCCGCCCTCGGTCATCAGCTCGGCGGCGCGCTTGGCCACCTCCGTGAACGAGAAGCAGGAGATCACCATGGTGCGCGAAAAATTCTCGCGGCTGGTGTCGGCGTAGCGGCCCTTCAGCTCGTTCTTGTCGGCGAAGCCGATGGCATGGATCACGAAATCCAGCCGGCCCCATTTTTCACGGAGCGCATCGAACGTCGCATCGACACTGGCGATGTCTTCGACGTCGCAAGGCAGCACCAGATCGACACCCAGCTGCTCCGCCAGCGGCTTGACGCGCTTGCCGAGGGCTTCGCCCTGGAAGGTGAAGGCGAGCTCGGCGCCATGGGCATGCAGCGTCTTCGCCATACCCCAGGCGATCGAATGATCATTGGCGATGCCCATGATCAGACCGCGCTTGCCCTTCATCAAACCTTCCATCTTGTGATCACCTTCCGCTTTCGTCATGCCTAAGACGTGGATGGCCGGGACAAGCCCGGCCATGACGAGAAATCACGAACGCGTCGACAAGAACGTCACACATCCAGCCGGCTGAACACCAGCGTGGCGTTGGTGCCGCCGAAGCCGAAGGAGTTCGACAGCACGGTGCCGATCTTGACGTTGTCGATGCGCTTGCGCACGATCGGCATGTCGGCGAATACGGGATCGAGCTCCTGGATGTGCGCGCTCTCGCAGATGAAGCCGTTGTTCATCATCAGCAGCGAGTAGATCGCTTCCTGCACACCGGTGGCGCCCAGCGAGTGGCCAGTCAGCGCCTTGGTCGCCGAGATCGGCGGGCACTTCTCGCCGACGCCGAACACCTTTCGGAGCGCCTCGATTTCCGGCGGATCGCCGGCCGGCGTCGAGGTGGCGTGCGGATTGATGTAGTCGACTTTGGTCTTCACCGTCGACATCGCCATGCGCATGCAGCGCTCGGCGCCTTCGCCTGACGGTGCGACCATGTCGTAACCATCGGACGTCGCGCCGTAGCCGACGATCTCGCCATAAATGCGCGCGCCGCGCGCCTTGGCATGCTCGAGTTCTTCGAGCACGAGGACTCCCGCGCCCCCGGCGATGACAAAACCGTCGCGGTTGACGTCGTAGGGACGCGAGGCGGTGGCGGGCGTGTCGTTGTATTTCGAGGACATCGCGCCCATGGCGTCGAACAGCACCGACAGCGACCAGTCCAGTTCCTCGCAGCCGCCTGCAAAGATGATGTCCTGCTTGCCGATCTGGATCGTCTCATAGGCGTTGCCGACGCAATGGTTCGAGGTCGCGCAGGCCGAGGAGATCGAATAGTTCACGCCCTTGATCTTGAACCAGGTCGCGAGCGTTGCGGAGGCGGTGGACGACATCGCTTTCGGCACTGCAAACGGACCGACGCGCTTCGGTCCCTTGGTGCGGGTGATGTCGGCCGCCTCGACGATCGTGCGGGCGGACGGGCCGCCGGAGCCCATGATGATGCCTGTGCGGATGTTGGAGACGTCGTCAGGCGACAGACCGGAGTCCTGGATCGCCTGCTCCATCGCGATGTGATTCCAGGCCGCGCCCTGGCCGAGGAAGCGCATCGCGCGACGGTCGACGACCGTCGCAGGATCAAGTGTCGGCGCACCTTGCACCTGCGAACGGAAGCCGAGCTCGGCATATTTCTCAGCCCGCGAAATGCCCGACTTCGCCTCGTGAAGGCTCGCAAGCACTTCCTGGGTGTTGTTTCCGATGGACGAGACGATTCCCATCCCGGTGACCACAACCCGCCTCATGACAGCCTCGCCTAAATCGTTGTCTTTCTTGGTGATGCGCGTTAGCTCAGGCTCGTGCCCTGCTTGAACAGGCCGACCTTCAGATCCTTCGCGCGATAGATAATCTGGTCATCGACCGAAAGCCACCCGTCGGCGATGCCGAGCACGAGCTTTGAACGCATCACGCGTTTGATGTCGACGTTGTACACAACCTTGCGGGCCTCGGGCAGCACCTGGCCGCTGAACTTTAATTCGTTCAGCCCGAGCGCGCGCCCACGACCTTCGCCCCCGGTCCAGCCCAGAAAAAGCCGACCATTTGCCACAGCGCATCGAGGCCGAGGCAGCCGGGCATGACAGGATCGTTCTTGAAGTGGCAGCCGAAGAACCAGAGGTCGGGCTTCACGTCGAGTTCGGCGCGCACCACGCCCTTGCCGTGCTCGCCGCCGTTATCACTGATTTCCGTGATGCGGTCGAACATCAGCATCGGCGGCAGCGGCAGCTGGGCATTGCCCGGGCCGAACATCTCGCCGCGGGCACATGCCAGCAGATCTTCGTATTCGTAACCGTTGCGCCTGTTCAACATGCGGAAGCCTCTGTTCTAACCCCGATTGAGCGGCGTTTCTGGCAAAAATCGGCCCCGTTTGGTTCGGCAAGCAGCGCCAATTGTCGTCATCAGGCGCGAATGCCGGGAGCCCGGATGGTCTGCAGACCAGGCCTCAATGCCTGGCAGCGCCAAAATCGGTTAGCGGAACCGCGCGCTCTCTAACACAGGCGATTTCGGGTGGCAAAGCGGTCTCATGAAGGTAAAATGACGCGATCCTCGCCCGGTTCCAAGCCTGATTAGAACCTCTCTAGTTGCGAGAAACTTGCATGTGCATCTATCTGTCCATATATTGCATATAGATAGTGTCCACGCGTGCCCGAAGTTGGAAATGAGCGAGAATTCAGCGCCCCGTCACGACGACGACATCCATGCCGCGGCCCTTTTGTCCGGCCGCCAGCCGGCGTTGACCGGTTGCCCATGGCATGACGTCAACGAAATGCTCCAGTCCGCGGGGCTTCGTCCGACGCGCCAGCGCATGGCGCTCGGCTGGCTTCTGTTCGGCAAGGGTGCACGCCACCTCACGGCTGAAATGCTCTACGAGGAAGCGACGCTGGCCAAGGTCCCGGTCTCGCTGGCGACCGTCTACAACACACTGAACCAGCTCACCGATGCCGGCCTGCTGCGTCAGGTCAGCGTCGACGGCACCAAGACCTATTTCGACACCAACGTCACCACCCACCACCACTACTATCTCGAGAACAGCCACGAGCTGGTCGACATCGAGGATCCGCATCTGGCGCTGTCCAAGATGCCGGAAGTACCGGAGGGTTACGAGATCGCGCGGATCGACATGGTCGTGCGCCTGCGCAAGAAGCGCTGAGATAAATCCAGGACTGTTGAATTCGTCGTCATGGCCGGGCTTGTCCCGGCCATCCACGTTTTGGGGCCAAGCAAAGGTGCGTCGATGCCCGGGACAAGCCCGGGCATGACGGCCAGGGCGGCAGCTTGCCCTCAGCCAAGCGTCAGTTGACCTGCTCGTCCGAGTAGACGCCCCAGAGGCGTTCCTGCTGGATCCACCCGTCGAATCCATTGCCGGTGACGCGGCACCAGTTTGCGCTGCACTTCTTCACCTGCGTGACGACGCCGGCCTGGAGCTTTGCTGCAACGGCGCTTTCGGGATCGGCCCGGTCGTAGATCGGCGCGAGCTCGTCCTTGTGCTTCATGGTGACGACCGCGGTGCGGCGACCCGACAGCAGCGAATGATAGACCCAGCCCTCGGCGCCTTCGGAATCGCGCACCCGGCGCCAGTTCTCGAACTCCGCGGTGATTTCGACCGGCAGACCGGACCGGGTGTAGACCCAGGCCACGTCATTGTCCTTGGTCGGACCGGCGCGGACGTTCACGTGATCCGATTTGAGGCTGACATAGCGCGGCACCGGCAGGCCGCTGGCGGTCTGGGGCGTGTTGTCCTTCGCTGAATGCGAGGGGCTGACCGAGGCGCTCAACCAGGTGCAAACGAGCGCCATCACCGAACAAAAACGCCCCAACGCCATCAACCCGTCTCCTGTGGAAAACCTGGCTGAGCCAGGTCCTCACCCCAATTCCAAAACCCTGCCGCGCGAACCCCAACCCGCCCCACGCGGGTGTTCCCGAACCCTTTGCCCGTGGTTCTTGTCTTGGCCCGGCCTTCTGCTAGAGAGGACGGACATCTGAACAACCAGTTTGCCCCGATTTTCCGGCCGGAAATGTCGGGAGAGCTTGAAGGAAACGCCGGGGACGGCACGGCATTCGCAGTGTCGAACAACCGGGTTAATGAGGCCTCAACGGCCGGCCTTTGGCGACAGGGGCAGCCTGCGGCGCCTCATGAGGGCAGGACATGTCGGTGAAGAAAAAGCCCCTCGTCGTGGTGACGCGCAAGCTGCCGGACTCGATCGAGACCCGGATGCGCGAGCTGTTCGACGCGCGGATCAATCTCGAGGACACACCGATGTCGGCGGAGCAGATCGCGGAGGCCGCGCGCACCGCCGATGTGCTGGTTCCGACCGTCACCGATCACATCAGTGCCGACATCGTCAACCAGCCCGACTGCAAGCTGAAGCTGATCGCCAATTTCGGCAACGGCGTCGACAATATCGACGTCGAGGCGGCGCATGCCCGCGGCATCACCGTCACCAACACGCCGAAAGTCCTGACCGAAGACACCGCCGACATGACCATGGCGCTGATCCTGGCCGTGCCGCGCAGGATGATCGAAGGCGCCTCCATTCTCACCGAAGGAAAGCCCTGGCCCGGCTGGTCGCCGACCTGGATGCTCGGCCACCGCATCGGCGGCAAACGCCTCGGCATCATCGGCATGGGCCGCATCGGCCAGGCGGTCGCGCGCCGCGCCCGCGCCTTCGGCCTGCAGATCCACTATCACAACCGCCGCCCCGTGGCGCCCAAGATCGCCGAAGAGCTTGGCGCGACCTATTGGGAAAGCCTCGACCAGATGCTGGCGCGGATGGACATCATCTCGGTGAACTGTCCGCACACCCCGGCGACCTATCATCTGCTCTCGGCGCGGCGGCTGAAGCTGATCCGGAAAGACGCCTACATCGTCAACACTGCGCGCGGCGGGGTGACCGACGAGGACACGCTGATCAAGCTGATCGAAGGCGGCGAGATCGCCGGCGCCGGCCTCGACGTCTACGAGCACGAGCCCGCGGTCAATCCAAAGCTGGTGCGGCTCGCCAAGGCCGGCAAGGTGACGTTGCTGCCGCATATGGGTTCGGCCACGATCGAAGGCCGCGTCGAGATGGGCGAGAAGGTGATCATCAACATCCGCACCTTCCTCGACGCGCACAAGCCGCCGGATCGCGTGCTGCCGAGCATGCTCTGAGGTTATTTGCTGCGCGCTTCGCGCTTGCGCCAATCAGCGACGAAGTCGATGAAGGCGCGCAGCGCGGGCGGCGTCTGGCGGCGGCTCGGATAGTACAGGAACGGTCCGGGAAACGGCTCGCACCAGTCCTCCATCAAGCTGACCAGCGCGCCGGATGTCACGGCATCATGGACGTAGCCGTCGAGCGTTGCCCAGATGCCGACGCCGTCGAGCACGGCGCGCATGGCAAGGCCCATATTGGTCGAGATCAGCTTCGCCGGCGGATCGACCTTCACGACCTGGCCGGCCTTCTCGAACTCGAGATCATGCATGACGCCGCTCGAGTAACGGGCGCGGATGCAGTCATGGTCGAGCAGGTCCTTTGGATGTTTCGGCCGGCCGTGGCGCGCGATGTAATCGGGCGAAGCGACCACGACATAGCTCTGTGGACCGCTCAGCGGGATCGCCACCATGTCCTGCGCCAGATGCTCACCATAGCGCACGCCCGCGTCGTAGCCTCCACTGACGATGTCGACGAAACCGCTTTCGCTGACGATATCGAGATCGATCTGCGGATGCGCGCCAAGAAACGGCCCGACCATCGGCGCGAGCACGAGATCGACCGCCGGCGGTGGTGCGTTGATGCGCAGGCGGCCCGAGGCGACTTCACGGAGGCCGCGGACCTGATCCAGGGCGTCGCCGACATCGCGCAGCGCGGGGGCCACGCGCGACAGCAAAAGCTCGCCCGCCTCGGTCAGCGCGACGCTGCGGGTGGTGCGGTTCATTAGGCGGACCCCGAGGCGCTCCTCCAGATCCCGGAGCCGCTGGCTAAGGCTCGACACGGACACACGAATTTCGACCGCGGCGCGCCTGAAATTGCGGGTGCGGGCCACTGCCACGAAGGCGTCGAGATCGCGCAGGTCGGGATCGGCCATTGTTCGATATTGTGAACAAGCCATTCTGGATTGTCCAGCTTATCGACGCAATCAGGCAGGCGCATATCTCGTCTCGTCACGCGGCGCCATCAGCCGCCTTTCGAGGAGAGCCATCATGGAACAGCGTAAACTCGGTTCGACGGGCCCGACCGTCTCCGCCCTCGGTCTCGGCTGCATGGGCATGTCGGAGGTCTATGGCCCCGCCGATCGCGACGAGAGCATCGCCACGGTCCACGCCGCGCTCGATGCCGGCATCACGCTGATGGATACCGGCGATTTCTACGCGATGGGGCACAACGAGTTGCTGGTGCGGGAAGCGCTGAAAGGTGTGCCGCGCGAAAAAGTGCAGATCAGCGTCAAGTACGGCGCGCTGCGCGGTCCGGCCGGCGACTTCATCGGAATGGACACACGGCCGGCCGCGACCAAAAATTTCCTCGCTTACTCGCTGCAGCGGCTCGGCACCGATTACATCGACATCTACCGTCCGGCGCGGCTCGATCCCGGCGTTCCCATCGAGGAAACCATCGGCGGCCTCGCCGATCTCGTGAAGGCCGGTTACATCAGGCATATCGGCCTGTCCGAGGTGGGCTCAGACACCATCCGCCGCGCGCATGCCGTGCATCCGATCGCCGATCTCCAGATCGAATATTCGTTGATCGAGCGTGGCATCGAGCGCGACATCCTGAAGACGTGCCGCGAGCTTGGCATCGGCATCACTGCCTATGGCGTGCTGGCGCGTGGCCTGATCAGCGGCCATTGGTCGAAGGACTCCGGCAAGACCGGCAAGGACTACCGGCTGATGACGCCGCGCTTCCAGGGCGCGAACCTCGACGCCAATCTTACGCTGGTTGAGCAGCTGCGTGCGATCGCCGCCGCGATCGGCGCGACTCCCGCGCAGGTCGCCATCGCCTGGGTCGCGGCGCAGGGCAAGGAGATCATACCGCTGGTCGGCGCGCGAACTCGCACCCGTCTCGCCGAGGCGCTCGGCGCGACCAAGGTGACGCTGGCGCCGGTTCATCTTGCCGCACTGGCGAAAGCATTTCCGCCGGATGTCGCCGCGGGTACGCGCTATGCCGCGGAGCAGATGGCGCATCTCGATAGCGAGAAACCAGCCACCCGATAACGACGGCAATCAGGTGCGATGGGCGCTGAGGTCCGCGACCACAGGCCCATCGCCATTGAGCGGATTGGCGGGATCGCGCGCGTAGCGCAGCGTCTCGAAGCGCATCGCGCGCGCATCGACCATCAGGAGGCGGCCGACCAGGCCGTCGCCGAAGCCGACGATCTCGCGGATCGCCTCCAGCGCCATCATCGAGCCCATGACGCCCGCAAGCGCGCCCATGACGCCGGCCTCCGCGCAGGCCGGCACCGTGCCCGGCGGCGGCGCTTCCGGAAACAGGCAGCGATAGGTCGGGTTGAACACGCCGTCGGCGTTGGTCTCATGCGCGCGGATGGTGGTGAGCGAGCCGTCGAAGGTGCCGAGCGCCGCCGTGATCAGCGGCTTCTTCGCGAAGAAGCAGGCGTCGGAAACCAGATAGCGCGTCGCGAAATTGTCGGAGCCGTCGAGCACGAGATCGTAGTCGCCGATCAGGCTGAGCGCATTGTCGGCGCTGAGCCAGGTGGCGTGACCGACGAAGCGGACATGCGGATTCAGGGCCGCGATCCGCTCGCCTGCGCTCTCGACCTTGTGGCGGCCGATGTCGGGCGTCGCGTGGATCACTTGGCGCTGGAGATTCGACAGCGATACAACGTCGTCATCGACCACGCCGAGCGTGCCGATGCCGGCGGCCGCCAGATACATGAGAGCGGGCGCACCGAGCCCGCCGGCGCCAATCACCAACGCGGAGGCCTTTTTCAGCGCAGCCTGGCCCGGCCCACCGACATCGCGCAGCACGATATGGCGGGCATAGCGTTCGAGTTCATCCGGGCTCAGCAACTTCTCTTCTCCTGAACCAGCCCAACATTGTTCGCGACCAACGAGATGTGCTTCAATGGCGGCACGTTCAATGGTCAATTTGCAATGGGCTGGCTGGATTTGTCATGAGATCGATGCTTGCGGCAACACTGATGTTGACGGCGGCCACAGGCGCGAGCGCCCAGATAACGAAGCCACAGGTGCCCGGCACCAAGCCAAAAGTGGTCCAGACCGTCCCGATCAAGCCGCCGGCCCTGCAGACGCCGTCGGAGACGGCGGACGGCATGACGCAAGGAGAGCGGCTGTCGCTGCAGTCCGACCTCGCCTGGGTCGGCCAGTATAACGGCGCCATCACCGGCGACGTCAGCGCGCGCATGGTCGAGGCGATCAAGGAATACCAGAAGCTCAAGGGCGGCAAGCCCACCGGCGTGCTCAATCCGCAGGAGCGCGCTGCGCTCGCCGAGACCGCGCGTCGGAGGCAGGAGGGCGTCGGCTGGAAGCTTGTGACGGAAATGACCAGCGGCGCGCGGCTCGGCATTCCCTCAAAGCTGGTGCCGCAGCAGGCCACCGATGCCAACGGATCGAGATGGACCTCGCCGACAGGAACGGTGCAGGTGCTGCTCAGCCGCCGCAAGGAGGCAAACCCCACCACGGCAAAGCTCGCCGAACTGGAGAAGAAGGAGCCGGCCGGGCGCAAGGTCGACTACACCGTGGTGAAGCCCGATTTCTTCGTGCTGTCAGGACTCCAGGGCCTGAAGAAATTCTACGTGCGCGGCACCTTCAAGGGCGACGAGGTCCGCATCATGACGATCCTCTACGACCAGGCGACCGAGAACACGGTCGAGCCTGTCGTGATCGCGATGTCGAGCGCGTTCAACGCGTTTCCCTCAGGGACGCAAGCCGGGCCGCCGCCGCGCAAGACTGTCGAATACGGCACCGGCATCGTCGTCAGCGACGACGGCGCGATCGTCGCCGACCGCCTCGTCACCGACAGCTGCCTTGCGATCACCATCGCCGGCTACGGCAGCGCCGACCGTCTCGCCGAGGACAAGGAGCACGATCTCGCGCTGCTGCACATTTATGGCGCGCGTGGCCTGAAGCCACTCAGCCTCGCGGGTGGCGGGGCAAAGACAAGCGTCGATGTCGTGGGCATCGCGGATCCACAAAGCCAGGCCGGCGCTGCCGCCGTGTCGAGCCTCAAGGGCGCGCTGGCACCTGTCGGTGGCGGCGATTCCGCGCTGTCACCGCCGCCGTCGGTCGGATTTTCCGGTAGCCCGGCGATCGATGGTGACGGCAAGTTCGCCGGCGTTTCGCTATTGAAGCCGGTAATGGTCGCGGGGCCTGCGACAGCGGTGCCGGCATCACAGGCCGTGATGGTCTCCGCGGAAACTGTGCGCGATTTCCTCAAAGCAAACGGCGTCACGGCGAATGGCACATCGACGGATGCGAAAGCTGCCGTCGTGCGCGTGATCTGCGTAAGGAAGTAATTCAGACGGCGCCCGCGCTTCGTCTCCCGTCTCGATGCGTGCGGTCAAGACATGTCACGCCGCCGAGCCATGCAGCTTCCGCTCGGCCTCACGAGGCTTTTGCGGAAGTCGCCAGATTTTCGAGAGGGGCTGTCAGGCGGCAGATGAGACCGGTCGAATCATAGGAAACGTCGACAGAACCTCCGAAATCGTCTTCCAGCACGCGGGAGATGAGGCGTGAACCAAAGCCCACGCGGGCTGGCGTCGACGCCATTGGCCCGCCCAATTCCTGCCAGACAAAAACGAACCTTGGCTCTCCGTCCTGATCGCCCGCCGTCCAGGTGATCGACACGCGGCCGCTCGCCACAGTCAGCGCGCCGTATTTCAAAGCGTTGGTCGCGAGCTCATGAATCGCCAGGGACAGGCCGAGCGCCTGTCGGGACTTGACGACAAGTGGCGGCCCCGAAACCGTGAAGCGGCCTTCGCCTGTCTGATAAGGGATGAGAGCGGTGTCGATCACATCCCGAAGCGGAGCGGCAGCCCAGTTTGCTGCGGTCAACAGGTCATGCGCGCGTCCGAACGCGCCAAGTCGTGCCTGGTACTTTTCGAGGTCGGCTTTGCTGGATGGCTCGCGAAATGTCTGCGCGGCGACCGCACTCAGGACTGCAAGCGTGTTCTTGACGCGGTGCTTCAGCTCTTCGTTGATGAGGGCCAGCGCTTCTCTTGTCGTATGCTCGGACGTGACATCCTTGCAGACGACAAGCACGCCGCCCACTTTGCCCTCGAAATCGATCGGGCCGAAGCTATACGTCCACCAGACGTCCTCGCGACGACCATGACGCGTCACCGGGACAAGTTGGTCCTCATTCCATGTCGCGCCCTTGCCGGCCATGACGTGCTCGATCTGAGGACCAATGACGTCCCAGATTTCTGCCCAACACTCGCGGCCACCTGCTCCCAGAGCACTTGGATGCCTTTCGGGCCCCATCGTCTCCCGATATGCGTCGTTGTAGAACTGGACGAGGTCCGGCCCCCACCAGATGAACATCGGGTGACGCGAGGTCAGAACGAGCCGCACCGTAACGCGAAGACTTTGAGGCCAGGTTTCCGGGGAGCCTACCGACGTTTTCGACCAGTCGAACGCGCGCGTCAGAGCGCCCATCTCGCCGCCTTCGGCCAGGAAGTCGCTGGCTCCATCTCCACCCATACGCACAACCTTACCCGGACACCGACCTGTCGTCAGAGTTCCGTAGCATACAGTGCACGACTCATGTCGTCATCCGCCTCAGTCAGGCCGAGCATCCGGCATCTGCCGGACGCAGCGAATACCCTTGTCCAGAAATTGCCAATGACGTTCAAAAACCGCCAGAGTGTTCCGGAGATACACGACTAACTCAGCCTGAACCGCACGCCGCTTCGTGCAAGCCCGCCTGAAATCCCGACTGGCGTGCCATCCGCGCGCCAGCAGGCGGCGCCGGTCATGGTGCCGTCGTCATGGAAGGCGATGCCGTTCATGCCGCCGGCGACCGTCGCAACGGGCTGCACCTTGTGGCCGAGCGCGGCGAGCCTCAAACGCACGGCCTCCGGCATTGCCTGCTCGACCTCGAGCGCGTTCCCCTCGGTCCACACGCGCGGCGCCTCGACCGCCTCCTGCAAGGTCATGCCGTGGTCGATCAGATTGACCAGCGCCTGCATCGCGCTCGGGAAGATGCGCTTGCCGCCGGGCAGGCCGAGCGCGTAACGCAGCCTGCCGCCGTTCAGCGCCATCATCGGCGACATCGAAGTCGTCACGCGCTTGCCCGGCGCCAGCGACAGCGCGTGACCGGGGCGCGGATCGAACAGGTTCATGTAGTTGTTGGCGATCGCACCGAGCCCCGGGATCATGATCTTGGCGCCGAACAGATTGTTGATGGTCTGCGTGGTCGCGACCACGTTGCCGAAGCTGTCTGCCGCCGTCATGTGCGTGGTGTGAGCACCTTCGAGCGGCGACACGCCGGCGCCCCAGGCCTGCGCCCGCGACGGATCGATGGCGCGGCGGCGCTCCTCGGCATAGGCTTTCGAGGTCAGCTTCTCCACGGGCACGCCGACATAGTCAGGGTCGCCGCTCGCCGCGGCGCGATCGGCAAAGGCGATCTTCAGGACCTCGGCGAGATAGTGAATGGTCTCCGGTGTGCCGAAACCGAGGCCGCCGATGTCGTAACCTTCGAGGATGTTGAGCATCTGCGCGATGTGCACGCCGGAGGCCGCGGGCGGCGGCGGGCCAAGGATGGTCCAGCCGCGATAGTCGGCACGGATCGGCTGCCGTTCGACGGTCTTGTAGCTGGTGAGATCGTTGCGGCGGATGAAGCCGCCGGCCTTCTCCATGTAGTCGGCGAGGATGTCGCCGAGCGGCCCCTCGTAGAGTGCGGTCTCACCGTGATCGGAAATATAACGCAGCGTCTCGGCATATTCGGCTTGCACGACGCGCTCGCCGACCTTCAGTGGCGCACCGTCAGGCAGATAGATCGCTGAGATCGGCTTGTCCTTGCGCATCTCGGCGGCGCTCTCACTGATGCATTCGTGCAAATAGGGCGTCGCCGCATAGCCGCGCGCGGCGTGCTTGATGGCGGGCTGCATCACGTCGGCAAGGCTCATGGTGCCGAAGCGTCGCAGCGTCTCACACCAGGCCTTCAGCGAGCCCGGTGTGGCAACCGCCTTCGGACCGTTGAGGTTCTCGTTGCCGACGGTGTCGAACACGTCATGCGCCGAGCCGGGTTTGGAGGTGTAACTGGTGTCGCGCACCGCCGCAGGCACGGTGCTCTGGCCGTCGATGAAGCGATGGCTGCCGTCCGCCAGGCGGATATGCGCCATGCCGCCGCCGATGATGCCGACCATCATCGGCTCGACCACGGTCAGCGTGAACAGGGTTGCGATCGCGGCATCGATGGCGTTGCCACCCGCGGCCAGCATCTCCGCGCCGGCGCTCGACGCCAGCGGATGGTTGCTGACCACCATGCCGCGGCTCGAGACCGCGGGCATCTTCTGGCATTCAAAGGTCGTTGCCGTCCGGTCGCGCCAGTTTCCGCTCATGCCGCCTGCCTTTCCTGTTCACCGCGGCGAGCACATCACACGCAGGATTACGGGTCCAGTAATGGTACGGATTAGCTGTCATTCCCGATTCTGCCATCATCGTTACTGCTGATTCGGACATCCGCGATCCCCTTTGGATCGGGCCGGCACGTCCTGAGCGAGAAGAGCTCAGCATCCCCATAGATGCACGTTCGCGTGGCGTTTTCCTGACCCGAGCACTCCAAAGGATTCATCTTCCAATGCACACGATCGTACTCGCCACCCAAAAGGGCGGCAGCGGCAAGAGCACCCTCGCCATCGGCCTCGCGCTCGCAGCCAAGCATGCAGGCTTCTCCGTCCGCCTGATCGAGACCGACCCTCAGGGCACCCTGTCCAACTGGCAGCGACGCCGCAACAATGACGATCTCGTCGTCGAGCCAATCTATCACGCCGCCGATCTCGAACCGCGCCTGAAGATGCTGGCCGACAGCGGCCTCCAGCTCGCGATCATCGACACCGCAGCCGGCCTCAGCGCCGCGACCACCGCAGCGATCCGCCACTCTGACCTCTGCCTGATTCCGGCCCGCCCGAGCGTAGCCGACATCGAGGCGACCGTCTCCACGCTCAGCGTCGCGCGCGCCTGGAAGCGGCCCTACAGCTTCGTGCTGAACCAGACGCCGATCCGCGGCCAGCGCATCGACAACGCGGCCAACACGCTCGCCGAAGAAGCCGCGCTCGATCTGGCCGACGTGCTCGCGCGCCCGCTGATCGTGATGCGCAACGACCATCAGGACTCGCTCGCCAGCGGCCTCGCTGTCAGCGAGTTCGCGCCGAACGGCAAGTCGGCGGACGAGATCCGCGGCCTCTGGCGCTGGATCGAGACCCGGCTCGAGCTCGAAGCCACCACCAATGTGCTGATCGACCAGGTGATCTCGGCCGCGGACGGCATGTTGCACGTCGCCACCGAGCTCGCGGCGGACGAGACCACGACACTGGCGTCCTGAGCGGGGCATCGCTCGGACGGCAGCCGGCCCTCCACCATCCGGAAGGGCCCAGCGACGAAGCAATCCGGTCACCAGCCCGGCCGGATTGCTTCGCTTCGCGTTTTCTGGCGTTGGCGATCCGTCATCGCACAAAATGTCGAAAACAACCCCATGCACAGTAGAACGGCTTGCCGCCGAGGTACCCCGGCGACGGCGCGCAGACATCTGACTTGTCAGATGAAAAGGCTGTTTGCGGGCAACGTTGCTCCATCCACCCGTCATTGCGGTGGGACCGTCGTCTGACAGCTCGACAGCTCACAACCTCCCGGCTGCGATCTCTCTCACTTCTGACATTTCGCACACCAGAACGTCGATCGACCGTTCTGCGTGAATCGCTTCACCGTGCCGCCGCAGCCGGGGGTCCTGCAAGGCTCGCCTTCGCGATCGTAGACCTTGAACGAGTGCTGGAAATAGCCGAGCTCGCCGGAGGTCTGGCGATGGTCGCGCAATGACGATCCGCCGGCCTTGATGGCGTCGTTCAGCACGGTGTGGATCGCGCCGACCAGTCGCTTGGCGTGATCGGTCGGCTCGCCCTTTTGGTCGACAGCGTCGCCGCGATCCGGCGCGGCGACAGATGCGAACGGTGCAGGGCTTCGCAGACATAGATGTTGCCGAGCCCCGCGACCACGCGCTGGTCGAGCAGCGCGGCCTTCAGGCTCGTGGTCTTGCCCGCGCAGGACCGCGCCAGCATGGCCGCATCGAACGCGTTGCCGAGCGGCTCGGGGCCGAGGTCACGCAGCAGCGGCTCGTCTTCAAGCGCGTCGCGCGCGATCACTTTCATGTAACCGAAGCGGCGCGGATCGTTGAAGATGATGTCGGCGCCGGAAGACATCCGGAACAGCACGTGGTCGTGCGTGGAGTCCTTCTCCCTGGGGTAGTGAAACTCACCCGGCGATGCGTCGTTGTCGGGCTTGATGACGCGGAACGAGCCCGACATGCCCAGATGCATCAGAAGCACGTCGCCGGAGGCGAGATCGGCCATGAGATATTTTGCACGGCGTCCGAGCCCCGTGACGACCTGTCCCTGGAGCCGGGCGACGAAATCCGGCTGGAACGGAAAGCGCAGATCGGGCCTGCGGGCCTCCGCGACGAGGATTTTCGCACCCTCCATGACCGGCTGAAGGCCGCGGCGGACGGTCTCGACTTCGGGCAATTCAGGCATGGTCAGGCATTCACCTTATGAGGGCGGTGTGATAGCGCCATTGCGGCGGGCGCGCTATGGTTCGCCCAGTGGAGTAGAGTAATGGATCGGCCGGGCGAAACCACGCATTTTGGCTTCAGGGACGTTCCCCTGGGGGACAAGCAGACGCTGGTGAACGATGTGTTTCACAGCGTGGCGTCGCGCTATGATTTGATGAACGATTTGATGTCCGGCGGACTGCACCGGGTCTGGAAAGACATCATGATCAACGCGCTCAACCCGCCGAGGAGCGACCGGCCGTTCGCGTTGCTCGACGTTGCCGGCGGCACCGGCGACATCTCGTTCCGGGCCGCCAAGGCGGCAGGCCCCGGCTTTCATGCCACCGTCTGCGACATCAATTCCGGGATGCTCGAGGTCGGCCGCGAGCGCGCCGCGAAACGCCATCTCGAGACCCAGGTCGATTTCGTCGAAGGTAATGCCGAGGCGCTCGCTTTCGCCGACCGCAGCTTCGACGCATATACGATCGCTTTCGGCATTCGCAACGTGCCGCGGATCGATCTCGCGCTGGCGGAGGCCTATCGCGTGCTGAAGCCCGGCAGCCGCTTCCTTTGCTTGGAATTCTCCACCGTCGAGATGCCCGGCCTCGATCGTCTCTACGACCTGTTCTCGTTCAAGGTGATTCCGCCGCTCGGCCGCATGGTCACGGGCGACGCCGAGTCCTACCAGTATCTGGTCGAATCGATCCGCAAGTTTCCAAAGCCCAACGCCTTCGCCGACATGATCCGCGACGCCGGCTTTTCCCGCGTCGGCTTTCAGACCCTGTCGGGCGGCATCGTCGCGCTGCATTCGGGCTGGCGTTTGTGATTTCTGCCATCACCCACATTTCGCGCCTGATCCGCGCCGCGTTCGTGTTTGCGCGCGAAGGCGTGTTCGGCTCGGTCGATCCGAGCCTGGTGCCGCCGCCAGGACAGCTCGCGCTGAAGCTTGCGCGCATCGTCGAGCGGCGCGGCCCGAAAGACGGGCCACGGATGTCGCGCGCGCTGACGCGGATGGGCCCGGCCTATCTCAAGCTCGGGCAGTTTCTGGCGACGCGCCCCGACGTCGTCGGCGTCATCATGGCGCGCGACCTGGAAAGCCTGCAGGATCGCTTGCCGCCGTTTTCGCAAGCAGAAGCGGAAGCCGCGATCGCGACCTCGCTGGAGCGTCCGCTGACGGATGTATTCGCGAGCCTCGGTCCGCCGGTCGCGGCCGCCTCGATCGCGCAGGTGCATCGCGGCGAAGTGCTGCGCGACGGCGTCCGCAAAGCGGTCGCCGTGAAAGTCTTGCGGCCCAACGTGGCCGCGCGCTTCCGCCGCGACCTCTCCGATTTCTTCTTCGTCGCACACAAGGCCGAGGCTTACTCGTCCGAGGCGCGGCGGCTGCGCCTGATCGAAGTCATCAACACCATGTCGCGCTCGGTCGCGATGGAGATGGACCTGCGGCTCGAAGCTGCCGCGCTGTCGGAGATGGCGGAGAACACGCAGGACGATCCTGATTTCCGCGTGCCTGCTGTCGACTGGGACCGCACCACACACAACGTGCTGACGATGGAGTGGATCGACGGTATCGCGCTGAACGATCACAAGCGCCTTGCGGAGTCGCAGGTCGATCTGCCTGATCTCGGCCGCAAGGTGATCCAGAGTTTCCTGCGCCACGCGCTGCGCGACGGCTTTTTCACGCCGACATGCATCCCGGAAACCTGTTCCTGGACGATGCCGGCCGCCTGGTCGCGGTCGATTTCGGCATCATGGGCCGGCTCGGGATGAAGGAGCGGCGCTTCCTCGCGGAGATCCTGCTCGGCTTCATCACCCGAGACTATCGCCGCGTCGCCGAGGTGCATTTCGAGGCGGGTTACGTGCCCGCGCATCATTCCGTCGAGAATTTCGCGCAAGCCATCCGCGCCATCGGCGAGCCCATTCACAACCGCACCGCCGAGGAGATCTCGATGGCGCGGCTGCTGACGCTGCTGCTCGAGGTCACCGGCCTGTTCGACATGACGACGCGGCCCGAGCTGATCCTGCTGCAGAAGACCATGGTCGTGGTCGAGGGGTCGCGCGAGGCTTCGATCCGAAACTCGACATCTGGAAGGTCGCCGATCCCGTGGTGCGCGAATGGATCGAGCGCAATCTCGGACCGATCGGCCGGGTGCAGGGGGCGATTTCCGGCGGCGGCGACCTCGCCCGCGTGCTGATGCGACTGCCCGACATCGCGCAACGCTCGGTCGCGGTGCTCGAGCAGCTCGAAGCCATGACCCGGGACGGCATCCGGCTATCGCCCGAGAGCATCGCCGCGATGGGCCGCAGCGAGGGCCGCAAGAACCGCTGGCGCACCGTCGCGCTCTGGATCATCGCCGCGACCTTCATCGGCATCCTGATCGCGGTCCGGAATCTTTGATTGCACTGCAATCAAGCGATTGCTAGCATCGCTATCATTTGTGCTGGAGGGGCGTCATGGCAAGCCTGACCATCCGCAAGCTCGACGAGGGCGTCAAAACCTATCTGCGCCTGCGCTCGGCCAGGAACCGCAGGTCGGTCGAGGAGGAGGTAAGGGTCATCCTCGGGGAGCTGATCGAGGGTCGCGAGGAGCCGCTGACACCGTTCGCGGCCCCTCCCGCGGCATCCACCGCCCCAACGCCCCAGCGCACCGGCGCCGCTCCGGAGGCCAGTGTCACCCTCATCATCGGCGGCGGGATCGCGGCCTATAAGTCGCTGGACCTGATCCGTCGGCTCAAGGAGCGCCGCATTGAGGTCCGCTGCGTGCTGACCAAGGCGGCGCAGCAATTCGTCACGCCGCTCGCGGTGAGCGCGCTCTCGCATGAGCGCGTCTATACCGATCTGTTCGACCCCCAGAGCGAGTTCGACGCCGGCCATATCAGGCTGGCGCGCGAGTGCGACATGATCGTGGTGGCGCCGGCGACGGCCGACCTGATGGCGAAGATGGCCAATGGCCATGCCGACGATCTCGCCAGCGCCATCCTGCTCGCGACCAACCGAAAAATCCTGCTGGCGCCGGCGATGAATCCGCTGATGTGGAACAACGCGGCGACGCGCCGCAACGTCGCGCAGCTTCAGCGCGACGGCGTGGCGCTGGTCGGGCCGAATTCCGGCGAGATGGCCGAAGTGGGCGAGGCCGGAACCGGCCGCATGTCCGAGGCGATCGAGATCGCCGCCGCCGCCGAGCGCCTGCTGCGGCCACCGGTGCCGCGTCCGCTCGCAGGCAAGCGCGTGCTGATCACCGCGGGGCCGACACATGAGCCGATCGATCCGGTGCGCTACATCGCCAACCGGTCTTCGGGCAAGCAGGGCTTTGCCATTGCTGCCGCCGCGCAAGCTGCGGGCGCCGAGGTTATCCTGGTGAGCGGCCCGGTCGATCTCGACGATCCCGCCGGCGTCACGGTGAAGCATGTGGAGTCCGCGCGGCAGATGCTGGAGCAGGTGCAGGCTTCGCTTCCCGCCGACATCGCGATCTTCGCAGCCGCGGTCGCCGACTGGCGCGTCGCGAGCGAGGGCGAGCAGAAGCTGAAGAAGAGTTCGGCCGGCATGCCGCCGCTTCAACTGGTCGAGAACCCCGACATCCTCGCCACGGTCTCGAAGCTGACGGACCAGCGCCCGCCGCTGGTGATCGGCTTTGCCGCCGAGACCGAACATCTCATCGACAACGCCAAATCGAAGCTCGCCCGCAAGGGTTGCGACTGGATCGTCGCCAACGACGTCTCGCCCGCAACCGGCGTGATGGGCGGCGACCGCAATACCGTGCATCTGATCAGTCGCAAGAATGGCGAGAAGGACGGCGAGATTGCAGTTGATTCCTGGCCGGTGATGACCAAGGAACAGGTCGCCATCGAACTGGTCGCGCATATCGCAAGAAGCGTGACCGACAAATCCTTGACCGACAAAGCCCCGGAGCCGGCATCTTGAGCACGACAGCCACGGTCGAACTGCAGCAACTCGCCCACGCCGCGGGTCTGCCGCTGCCGGCTTATCAGACCGCCGAGGCCGCCGGCCTCGACCTGATGGCGGCGGTGCCGGAGAACGAACCGATGACGCTCGCGCCCGGTCAATCCGCGCTGGTGCCGACGGGGCTCGCGATCGCGCTGCCGCCCGGACACGAGGCTCAGGTGCGGCCGCGCTCCGGTCTTGCCGCCAAGCACGGCGTCACCGTGCTGAATTCGCCGGGCACGATCGACGCGGACTATCGCGGCGAGATCAAGGTGATCCTGATCAACCACGGCGCGGCTCCCTTCGTGATCAAGCGCGGCGAGCGCGTCGCGCAGATGGTGATCGCGCCCGTGGTGCAGGCCGCGCTGGTTCCCGTGGCGACCTTGTCCGCCACCGACCGCGGCTCCGGCGGCTTCGGCTCGACCGGGCGGTGAGTCGTTTCACCTCTCCCGCGTGCGGGGAGGGAGCGCACCGGCATCGCGGCAGGCGTCTGCGTAACCGCGAACACACGACAATTCAGCCGAATCATTCCGAAGAACCACTTGGGCTGGAACCGCACACCCCGCATTTTTTTGGGGCCGCCTTTGCGTTCACGATCTGGACTCTTACCGCTGGAGTCACGGTGAGGGTATTGTCGTTTGATTCGCGCGCGACGGGGGTCGCCGCGCGTCAATTCGTGCGGTCTTGGGGCAACTATGTCAGGCGTGATCGTGTCGATGCGTCGGACGCTGCTGTCGTGCACATCGCTGGTGCGCAACGGCATGATCGGAAGCGCGCTCGCAGTACTGCTGCCGGCTGCGCCAGCCGAGGCCGCCGACCTCGTCGACACACTCTCGGTATTGCTGGACTTCAACCGGCAGGAACTCGCGGTGCTGACCACCGCGCTGGCCCTGCTCGGCTTCTCGGTCGTGGCGGCCATCCTGCTGATGCGTACGCGCGTGCGCACGGTGAAGAACGAGGCGCGGTTGCGCGCGCGGATCGGGGAACTGCAGCTGCAGGCCGACCGCTTCGGCGCGCTGCTGTTCGCCGAGCCGCAGGTCCTGATCTCCTGGCCGGCCGGCGACGACCGCGCGCAGATTTCCGGCGACATCTCCATGGTGCTGCCGCGCGACTCCTCGCCGCAGCGCGTGCTCGCATTCGGCACCTGGCTGCCGCCGGAACCGGCGCTCCAGATGGACCATGCGGTCGATGCGCTGCGTGACCGCGGCGACGGATTCCAGATCACGCTGACGACAGCGCATGGGCACACGCTGGAGGCCATCGGCCGCGCCATCGGCGGCCAAGCCATTGTCAGGATTCGCGAACTTTCGGGCCTGCGCCGCGAACTGGCCGAAACCAATCTGCGCTACAAGGCGCTCTCCGACGAGACCGAGATGCTGCGCGGCTTCGCCGCCGCCGCGCCATGGCCGATCTGGGCCAAGGCGGAGAACGGCGCGCTCACTTTCGCCAATCCGGCCTATGTGCGCGCGACCGAGGCGACCAGCGTCGGCGACGCCCAGGAGCGCAAGCTCGAGTTGCTCGACAGTGCGGACCGCACCGCCATGGACCGCGGCCTGAAGGAGGCCGCGAGCTTCACCTCGCGATTGCCGATCGTGATCGGCGGCGAGCGGCGCATCTACGACGTCCGCGCGGTCAATGTCCGCAGCGGCAGTGTCGGCGTCGCGATCGACGCCAGCGAGGCGGATGCGCTGAGCTCGGCCCTGGTGCGGATGGCGGAGGCGCATCGCCGCACGCTCGACCAGCTCTCCTCGGGTGTCGCCGTGTTCGACGGCCAGCGCCGGCTCGCCTTCTACAACGATTCCTACCGGCGGCTCTGGGACCTCGACCGCACCTTCCTCGACGCCAATCCTGACGATTCCAGCGTGCTCGACCAGCTCCGCGCCGCACGAAAACTGCCGGAGCAGCCGGACTTCCGCGCCTGGAAGGCGAAATTGCACGAGGCCTATCGTGCCGTGGAGGCCGCCAAGGACACCTGGTACCTGCCCGACGGCCGCGCGCTCTCCGTCGTCACCACGCCGAATCCGGAAGGCGGCGTCACCTATCTGTTCGACGACGTCACCGAGAGCCTCGAACTCGCCCGCCGCTTCGACGGCATGATCCGTGTCCAGCGCGAGACGCTGGACAGCCTCGCCGAGGGCGTCGCGGTGTTCGGCAGCAACGGCAAGGCCCAGCTGTTCAACCCGGCCTTCGTCCGGATGTGGAAGCTGTCCGCCGACGCCATGCGGGACGAGCCGCATATCCAGACCGTCGAAGGCTGGTGCCACCAGCTGTTCGACGACCCCGCGGTCTGGCGCCAGATCCGAGAGGCCGTCACCTCGATCGAGAGCCGCGCCGACATTCCCCTGAAACTGGAGCGCAAGGACGGCAGCGTGCTCGACGGCATGATCCGCCCGCTGCATGACGGCGCGACCATGCTGACGTTCCAGGACATCACCGACACCGAGAACGTCGAGCGCGCGCTGCGTGAGCGCAACGAGGCGCTGGAAGCCGCCGACCAGATGAAGGTGGATTTCGTCCACCATGTCTCCTACGAGCTGCGCTCGCCGCTCACCACCATCATCGGCTTCGCGCACTTCCTCAGCGATCCCTCCACCGGGCCGCTGACGCCGAAACAGGCCGAATATCTCGATTACGTCACCAAATCGACCAACGCGCTGCTGGCGCTGACCAACAACATCCTGGATCTCGCCACCATCGACGCCGGCGCCATGAAGCTGGAACTCGGGCCGGTCGACGTCAGCAAGACCATCGAGCTGGCCGCCGAAGGCATCCAGGACCGGCTCGCCACCGACCGCATCCGTCTCAAGGTCGAGATCGCGCCCGATATCGGCAGCTTCATCGGCGACGAGAAGCGCGTGGTGCAGGTGCTCTATAACCTCCTCGCCAACGCCGTCGGGTTTTCTCCACAGGATTCCACGGTCGGCATCAGCGCGCGCCGCACCGAGGGCAGCGTGGTCTTCACCGTGACAGATTCCGGGCCTGGAATACCTGCCGACATGAAGGACAAGGTGTTCAACTGGTTCGAGAGCCGCTCGCAGGGGTCGCGTCACCGCGGCGCCGGGCTCGGCCTGTCGCTGGTGCGTTCCTTCGTCGAGCTGCATGGCGGCAAGGTGCGGGTGGATTCGATCGTCGGCCGGGGCACGGTCGTGATCTGCGACTTCCCGACCGACCAGGCGGCGCATCGCGACGCCGCCGAATGACTGCGTCCACCACATTCTCCGTCGCGCTTCCCAACGAGACGGCGACTGCGCAACTGATGGCAGACCTCGCGCTGCTGGTCGGCCCCGGCGATGTCATCACCCTCACCGGCGATCTCGGCGCCGGCAAGACTGCGGCCGCCCGCAGCCTGATCCGCTACCTCGCCGGCGACGAGGAACTGGAAGTGCCGAGCCCGACCTTCACTCTGGTGCAGGGCTACGAGCTGCCGCCATTTCCGGTGATACACGCCGACCTCTATCGCATCGAGAACGAGAGCGAGCTCGAGGAGATCGGGCTGTCGCCGCTCCCCGATGCCACGCTGGTGCTGATCGAATGGCCGGAGCGCGCGCCGTCGGCGATGCCGGGGGATCGCATCGACATCGCGCTGACGCACCGCACCGCGCTGGGCTCGAACGCACGCGCTGCCGAGATCACCGGTCACGGCAAGAGCGCTGCCGTCGTTGCGCGGCTGAAGGCGCTTCGGGAATTCCTGGACGCATCGGGGTACATGGATGCAGCGCGCAAGCGCATGGCCGGCGACGCTTCAACGCGCTCTTATGCGCGACTGCTGCGCGACGACGGCGTCGTCATCCTCATGAACTTTCCGCAACGCCCGGACGGCGCCGCACTCTACAACGGAAAATCCTACAGCGCCGCGGTGCATCTCGCCGAGAACATCTCACCGTTCGTCGCGATCGACGAGGGCCTGCGCGCGCAGGGACTCTCGGCGCCCAAGATCCATCATTTCGATCTCGACCAGGGCTTTCTGATCAGCGAGGATTTTGGCAGCGAAGGTGTGATCGAAGGCGGTCCGCCGCGTCCGATTGTAGAACGCTATGAAGCCGCGACAGATGTGCTCGCTTTGCTGCACGGCAGGACTCTGCCGGAGAAGCTGCCGCTGAACGGGCAGGCCTACGACATTCCCGTCTTCGACATCGAAGCACTCTTGATCGAGATCGGGTTGATGCCGGAATGGTATCTGCCCGATCGCAACGCGCCGCTGAGCGACGAGAAGCGCGCGGAGTTCTTCGCGATGTGGCGCGAACTCCTGAAGAAACCGCTGGCCGCACCGAAGACCTGGATCATCCGCGACTATCACTCGCCAAATCTGATCTGGCTTGCAGATCGTACCGGCATCGAACGCGTCGGCGTGATCGACTTCCAGGACACTGTGCTCGGGCCGAAATCCTACGACGTCGTCTCGCTGCTCCAGGACGCGCGGATCGACGTGCCCGAAAACATCGAGCTGACGCTGCTGTCGCGCTACATCAAGGCGCGGCGCGCGGATGATGCGAGCTTCGATCCGGCCGGCTTCGCCGAGCTCTACGCCATCATGTCGGCGCAGCGGAACACCCGCCTGCTCGGCACCTTCGCCCGGCTCAACCGCCGCGACGGTAAGCCGCATTATTTGCGCCACCAGCCGCGGATCTGGACCTACCTCCAGCGCTCGCTGGCGCATCCTGCGCTCGCCCATCTGCGCGACTGGTATCTCGCCAACGTCCCGCCGCCCCGGTCCGGAACCTGATTTACCGGCTGTTAGCCATCCCATCGGTATCATCGCCCGAACGCAGCCGGATAAATACGGGGCTGGAGCAAGGCAGATGGCGGTCAAGACGGACCAGCGCGGAACCGGCAGGGTTGTTTTCGAACGCGGGATTCCGGCCCAGATGATGGGGATCGACGGCACCTGGCGGCGCGACTGCACCGTGGAGGACGTCTCCGAGACCGGCGCCAAGCTGACGATCGACGGCTCCGTCGAAGGCCTGCATCTGAAGGAATTCTTTCTCCTGCTGTCGTCCACGGGGCTCGCGTATCGTCGCTGCGAACTGGCCTGGGTCAATGGCGACCAGATCGGCGTCAATTTTCTGAAGGTCGGCGACAAGAAGAAAAAGGCGCGCTCCACAGCGGTCGGCGCGTGACGGCAACCGGCGTCGTACAACCGTCACGGCGGGTGGTTAAGGCGGTTAAGACGCAGTGCGGCCAATTGCGGTCCGTGCTAAAAATTGCTGCGAACGCGAAATCCAGGAGTTAGAGTCGAGGAGTTCGAGTTCAAGAGTTCGAGTCCAGGCGTCCTGAGTCCAAGCGTCCTGAGTCCACGACGCCCAAGAAAGACGAATCCGAGAAGGCAAACGATGTCCGTCAAACCGACCAAAGCCATGGTGCTCGCCGCGGGGTTCGGCCTGCGTATGCGTCCATTGACGGAGAAGATGCCGAAGCCGCTGGTGCCCGTGGCCGGCCAGCCGCTGCTCGACCATGTGCTCGACAAGCTCGGCGAAGCCGGCGTGACCGAGGCCGTCGTCAACGTGCACTATTTGCCGGACCAGATCATCAATCACGTCGCATCCCGCCAGCATCCGCGCGTCACCATCTCCGACGAGCGCGACCAGGTGCTCGGCACCGGCGGCGGCGTGGTCAAGGCATTGCCGCTGCTCGGCGACGCGCCGTTCTTCCACGTCAATTCCGACACGCTGTGGATCGACGGCGTGCGTTCCAATCTGGCGCGGCTTGCGGAAAACTTCGACCCCGCGCGGATGGACATCCTGCTCCTGATGGCGCCGACCGCGACCAGCATCGGCTACAGCGGCCGCGGCGATTACGGCATGCTGCCCGACGGCGCCTTGCGCAAGCGCAAGGAAAAAGAGGTCGTTCCGTTCGTCTATGCCGGCGCGGCGATCCTGTCGCCTTCGATCTTCGAAGGTGCGCCGCAGGGCGAATTCTCGCTGACGAAGATGTTCGACCGCGCGAACGAGCAGGACCGGCTGTTCGGCCTGCGCCTCGACGGCGTCTGGATGCATGTCGGCACGCCCGACGCGGTGCATGCGGCGGAAGAGGCGTTTCTGGAGAGCGTGGCTTAGGGGCTGTGAGGCCGCGAACAGCGGGGACTATCTCCCCTCCACCCATATCCATTTGAGTCCGCCTCCCTATATTGGCGCCTGATCCCTCGAATCAGGCAGCCATGCGCGTTTTCAGCGTTCCCCTCTCGGTTCCGTTCCTGCGCACCGTCGTCACGGCCCTGCTCGACGGCCGGCTGGTCGACGGCTTCGAGGCGCGCAAGGAGCCGGCGCGGCTGGCCGATGCCACGCTGTACCTGCCGACGCGGCGCGCCATGCGGGTCGTCCGCGAGATCTTCCTCGACGAGATGAAGGCCGATGCCGTGGTGCTGCCGCGCATCGTCGCGCTCGGCGACATCGACGAGGACGAGCTCGCTTTCGCCGACGAGGGCGAGCAGTTTTCGGGCGCAACCCCGCTCGACATTCCCCCGCGACTCGGCGAGCTCGACCGGCGGCTGACGCTGGCGCAACTCGTCGCTGCCTGGGCCAGGGGTCCCGTGCTGTCGCCCCTGGTGGTCGGCGGCCCGGCCTCGACGCTGGCGCTAGCCGGCGACCTCGCACGGCTGATCGACGACATGGTCACGCGCGGCGTCGACTGGAGCGCGCTCGACGGCCTCGTGCCTGATATGCTCGATCGCTACTGGCAGCATTCGCTCGAATTTCTGCGCATCGCGCGCATCGCCTGGCCCGGCCACCTCGCCGAGATCAACCGGATCGAGCCTGCGGCGCGGCGCGATCTCCTGATCGCGGCGGAGGCCAGCCGGCTGACCACGCATCCCCACGGTCCCGTGATCGCGGCCGGGTCGACCGGCTCGATGCCGGCCACCGCAAAATTCCTGCATGCGGTCGCTTCGCTGCCGCACGGTGCCGTGGTGCTGCCGGGCCTTGACACCGATCTCGACGACGACGCCTGGCGGACCATCGGCGGCGTACGAGACTCCCTCGGAAAATTCGTGGAGCATCCGGCCTCGAACCATCCGCAATATGCCTTGCACGCACTGCTGGATCGCTTTGGCATCAAGCGCGGCGACGTCGAGATCCTCCAGCCGCCCGCGGACGGCGGCCGCGATCTGCTGGCGTCGGAATCGATGCGGCCGTCCGCGAGGACGGAAGTCTGGTACGACCGGCTCAAGCAGCCTGATGTCGCCGCCAGGATCGCCGGCGGCATGGCAAACCTTGCCGTGGTGGAAGCCCCCAATCCTGAAATGGAAGCACTCGCGATCGCCATTGCGATGCGCGAAGCGCGGCATCTGGACAAATCAGCGGCGCTGGTGACGCCGGACCGCGCACTGGCGCGGCGGGTGATGGCTGCGCTGACCCGATGGGATCTCGCATTCGACGATTCCGGCGGCGACGTGCTGATGGAGACCTCCGCCGGAGTCTTCGCGCGCCTTGCGGCGGAGGCTGCGACCAAGGGCCTGGAGCCGCCGACGCTGCTGGCGTTGCTGAAGCATCCGCTATGCCGGCTCGGCCGCGCGCCCGGCGCGTGGAAGAGCGCGGTCGAAGGGCTGGAGCTAGCGCTCCTGCGCGGGACGCGGCCACCTGCCGGCACGGCCGGCCTGCTGCGGGAGTTCAACCGCTTCCGCGAGGAGCTTGCGAAGCTGGAGCGCAAGGAGGTTTCCGCACTTCATCACGCCGAGCCGCGCGCGCGTCTCAAGGCGCCCGATATCGAGCGCATCCAGGCGCTAATCGACATCCTGCAAAAGGTGCTGGCGCCGATCGAAAGCCTGGCAGCATCAAAACCGCATGACTTCGCCGAGCTCGCGCATCGCCATCGCGAGATCCTGATCGGGCTGTCGCGCGACGAGCAGGGGATTCCGCTCGCCTTCGAGGAGCGCGAAGGACTCGCGCTCGCCAGCGCCTTCGACGATCTCCTGCGCGGCGGCACGACCAGCGGCCTGATGGTGCAGCTGGCCGACTATGCCGACGTCTTTCAAACGGCGTTTGCCGACCGCGCGGTGCGGCGGCGCGACAAGCCGGGTGCGCGGCTGCAGATCTACGGCCCGCTGGAATCGCGCTTGATGCAGGCCGATCGCATCATCGTCGGCGGCCTGATCGAAGGCGTCTGGCCGCCGGCGCCACGCATCGATCCCTGGCTCAGCCGTCCGATGCGGCACGAGCTCGGCCTCGATCTGCCGGAGCGCCGGATCGGCCTCTCCGCGCACGACTTCGCGCAGCTGCTCGGCGGCGGCGAAGTCATTCTCACCCACTCCGCCAAGGCCGGCGGCGCGCCCGCGGTGGCCTCGCGCTTCCTGCATCGGCTTGAGGCCGTCGCAGGTGATGAGCACTGGAAAGCGGCGATTCGTGCCGGCGAAACATACGTGACCTTCGCCGAAGTGCTCGACCAGCCCGACGAGGTCAAGCCGGTCAAGCAGCCTGAGCCGCGGCCACCACGCGCGACACGGCCGATGAGAATGTCGGTTACCGAAATAGAAGACTGGTTGCGTGACCCCTACACGATCTACGCCAAACGCATCCTGAAGCTCGCCGCGCTCGATCCCGTCGACATGCCGCTGTCGGCCGCCGACCGCGGCTCGGCGATCCACGATTCGCTCGGCGAGTTCACGGAAAAATATGCGACGCGTTTGCCCGACGATCCCGCCCGTGTGCTGCGCGCGATCGGCGAGAAGCATTTTGCGCCGCTGATGGAGCGGCCCGAGGCGCGCGCGCTATGGTGGCCCCGCTTCCAGCGCATCGCGCGCTGGTTCGGCGAATGGGAGACGGTGCGGCGCGAGGCGATCGAGGCGATCACGGCGGAGACCCGCGGCGAGATCTCGATCCTGCTCGATCCCGACCGCAGCTTCACCCTGTCCGCCCGCGCCGACCGCATCGAGCGGCGCCAGGGCGGCGGCTACGCCATCCTCGACTACAAGACCGGACAGCCGCCGACCGGCAAGCAGGTCCGCATGGGCCTGTCACCGCAGCTCACGCTGGAGGCCGCGATCCTGCGCGAGGGCGGGTTTCCCGATATCGATGCCGGCTCCTCGGTGAGTCAGCTCGTCTATGTCCGTCTGAGCGGCAACAATCCGCCGGGCGAAGAACGCATCTTGGAGCTGAAGTTCAAGCAAAGCGACGAGCCGCAGCCACCAGACACGGCGGCCGCGGAGGCGCGCGCCAAGCTCGAGGCGCTGATCCGCGCCTTCGACGACGAGAACCAGGCCTACACCTCGCTGAACCTGCCGATGTGGACCAACCGCTACGGCACCTATGACGATCTTGCCCGGATCAAAGAATGGTCCGCGGCCGGCGGCCTGGGGATCGAGGAATGGTGAAGGCGCCCCGTCCCATCCCGGATGAAGTGCGCGCGCGGCAGGCGCGCGCGTCCGATCCGACCGCGTCGGCCTTCGTGTCGGCCAATGCCGGCTCGGGCAAGACGCATGTGCTGGTGCAGCGCGTGATCCGCCTGCTGCTGTCGGGCGTGCCGCCGGAAAAGATCCTCTGCATCACCTTCACCAAAGCTGCCGCGGCCAACATGGCCGAACGTGTGTTCACCACGCTTGGCCATTGGGTGACGCTGAACGACGATGCGCTCACCAGGGCCATCGTTGCGGTCGGGATCCCGTTTCCCACCGCAAAGCTGCGGCGCGAAGCACGAAAGCTGTTCGCCTGCGCGCTGGAGACGCCGGGCGGACTGAAGGTGCAGACCATCCACGCGCTGTGCACCCGCCTGCTCCAGCAATTCCCGTTCGAGGCCAACGTTCCCGCGCGCTTCGCGGTGATCGACGAGCGCGACCAGACCGACATGATGGAGCGCGCCAATCTGAAGGTGCTGCTGGAGGCCGCGCGCGATGCGGAGAGCGTCACCGGCCGCGCGCTGCTGACCGCGATGGCGAGCGCCGCCGACGTCACCTTCAAGGAGGTCGTGCGCGAGGCCTGTCTGAGCCGTGACCATTTCATGGCCTGGACCGACGAGGCCGGCAATGCGGAAGCAGCGGCCGCGCAGATGGCCGCCGCGCTGGGCGTCGATGCCGGCGACCGCATCGAAGACGTCGAGACGGAGATTCTCGACGGCCCGTTCCTGCCGCGATCGCGCTGGGACGACATCGCGTTCGCGCTGGAGGACGGCAGCAAGTCCGACAACGACCAGGCCAGCCGGCTCCGCGAGGCCAAGGTGTTTTCGGGCGCGGCGCAGGTCGATGCCTATCTCGGCGTCTTCCTCACCGACGACAAGGCGCCGCGCAAGGCGGTGCTGACCAAGAAGTTTGGCGAGCAGAGCCCATCCGTCGCGCGTCTGTTCGAGAACGAGGCACAGCGCCTCAGTGGCTTGATCGAGAAGCGCCGTGCGGTGACCATGCGCGACCGCACTGCCGCCCTACTGCATATCGCAACCGCCGCTGCCGCAAACTACCGTCGCGAGAAGCAGGAACGCGGCCTGCTCGACTATGATGACCTCATCGACAAGACGCTGGCGATGCTGGACCGCGTCGCTTCGGGCTGGGTCCACTACAAGCTCGACCGAGGCGTCGATCACGTCTTGATCGACGAGGCCCAGGACACCAGCCCGCGGCAATGGGACATCGTCGCGCACATCATCTCCGAGTTCACGGCCGGCGCAGGCGCGCGCGAGGGGCTGAACCGCACCGTCTTCGCAGTCGGCGACGAGAAGCAGTCGATCTTCTCGTTCCAGGGCGCGGCTCCGCGCGAGTTCGATGCGCGGCGGCGCGAGCTGCACCGCAAATTCACCGCGGCCGGACTGAAATTCGATCCCGTCGCCTTTACCTATTCGTTCCGCTCGGGCGCGGCGATCCTGCACTCGGTCGACCACGTCTTCCGCGAGCCCGCGATCTACAAGAGCATCCATTCAGTCGAGATCGGCCATCCCCTGCATAACGCACTCGCCGATGCAGGCCCGAGCGTGATCGAGCTGTGGGACCTGGCAGAAGCGGACGAGAGGCAGGACATCGAGGGCTGGCGCGCGCCGTTCGATGGCGTCGCCGTCACCAGTCCCGAGGTCAAGCTCGCGCGCCGCATCCAGGCCGAGATCAAGCGGCTGGTCGAGAGCGGCACGCTGACCGGGCACGAAGGCGAGCGGCGTCCGCTGCGCTATGGCGACGTGCTGATCCTGGTGCGCCGGCGCGGCAATGCGTTCGATGCGGTGATCCAGGCGCTGAAGCACGCGGGCGTCCCGGTCGCCGGCGCCGACCGGCTCAAGCTGACCGAGCACATCGGCATCATCGATCTGATGAACCTCGCGGACGCGCTGCTGCTGCCGCAGGACGATCTCGCGCTTGCGGTGGCGCTGAAGAGCCCGTTGTTCGGGCTCGATGACGACGATCTGTTTCAGCTCGCCCATGATCGCAAGGGATCGCTGCGCCGCGCGCTGGGCGAGCATGCGGTTGGAAGCGAGAAGTTCACGACCGCGCTGCGGCGCCTCGAAGCCTGCGAGGCGCGCGCGCGCGATGAGACGCCATTCGCCTTCTATGGCTGGCTGCTCGGCGGCGACGGCGGACGCGCGCGCATGCTGCGACGGCTCGGCCATGAGGCCAACGACGCGCTCGACGAGTTCCTGGAGCTCGCGCTGAACTACGAGCGCAAAGCGCCCGCCTCGCTGCAGGGCTTCATGGCCTGGCTGCGCTCGGCCGACACCGAGGTGAAGCGCGACATGGAGATCTCGCGCGACGAGGTGCGCGTGATGACGGTTCACGGCGCCAAGGGCCTCGAGGCGTCCGTCGTGTTCATGGTCGACACCACGTCATCGCCGGCGGACTCACAGCGGGTCCGGCTGATCCACGTGCCGCGCGGCAATGGCGGAAAGGTCGTGGTCTGGGCGGGGCGCAAGGCGGATGATCCGAAGCCCGTCGCAGACGCACGCAAGGCGATGATCGAGGAGACCGAGGACGAATATCGCCGCCTGCTCTATGTCGCGATGACGCGCGCGGCCGACCGGCTGATCGTCGGCGGCTGCCTGCCCGGCAACATGAAGACGGTGCGCAAGCTGAGCTGGTACGACCTGATCGACACCGGGCTCAAAGGCTCAGGCCTCGACAAGCAGACGATCGAGACGCCGCTCGGCAAGGTAACAAGGTTCGCCCGGCCCGAGGATGTCGTGGCGCTGGGCACGCCCGCCATATCGATGGATCAGGCGGTCACGTTGCCCGGCTGGCTGCGGACGCCGGCGCCGCGCGAGATGCTCGACGACGATCCGGTGCGTCCCTCCGGCCAGTCGGCCGACGAAGGCCGCAGCGTGCGATCAGGCGAATCGGTGCAGTCCCGCGCGCTGGCCCTGCAACGCGGCACGCTGGTGCACCGGCTGCTGCAATCCCTCCCCGACATCGCAGCCGAGCGCCGGCGCGAGGCCGCGCTCGGCTTCATGGCGCGCAACGCCTCGGACTGGCCGGAGGCCGACCGCACAGCGCTGGCCGACAAGGTGCTCGCCCTGATCGCCGAGCCGCGCTTCGCAGCCGTCTTTGCAGCGGGCAGCCGGGCGGAGGTCGCCATCGTCGGCCGGCTGGAGCGACCGGGCCGTGCCCCGGCGCTGGTGTCAGGGCAGATCGACCGGCTCGTCGTTCGTCCGGATGAGGTTTTGATCGTCGATTTCAAGACCAACCAGGCGGCGCCCAAAAGCGCAGCCGAGGCGCCAGCGGCCTATGTCCGGCAGCTCGCGCTGTACCGGGCGGTGCTTGCGCGGCTTTATCCCCAAAAGCCGATCAGGGCCGTCCTGCTCTGGACCGAGGCCCTTGAATATATGGAGATTTCAGCCCCCGCGCTGGACGCGGCGCTGGCATCCCTTCATGTCGGCGTGAGCGTCCTTGACCCGGCAAGGGGCCGTTCATAGGTTGACGGCATGATCCCGGGCGCGATTCCCATGCGCGCCGATTCTTTCAACCGAACGAGGTACTCCCATGGCCGTTGGCAAGGTTTCTGACACCGATTTCGAAGCCGAAGTGCTCAAGGCGGACGGTCCCGTGGTCGTCGATTTCTGGGCCGAGTGGTGCGGCCCCTGCCGCATGATCGCCCCCGCGCTCGACGAAATCGCCGGCGCGATGGGCGACAAGGTCAAGATCGTGAAGCTCAACGTCGACGAGAGCCCAAAGACAGCGTCCAAGTACGGCGTGATGTCGATCCCGACCCTGATGATCTTCAAGGGCGGCGAGATGGCCTCCCGCCAGGTCGGCGCTGCGCCGAAGGCGAAGCTGCAGCAGTGGATCACGTCGGCGGTCTGATCCGCGGCGCGAACGACTGAGATTTCTGCAACGGCCGGCGAAAGCCGGCCGTTTGTTTTGCGTAGCCTGGATGGAGCGAAGCGTAATCCGGGGCCGCTGTCGCTTGTGGCACGATTCCCGGATTGCGCTACGCTCCATCCAGGCTACGACGACGTCGACTTGATCCATCCCGTCGCGAGCGCGTTCGCCAGTTCCGGCTGGTTGTTGCGGCGTGCCAGCGCGGCCATCGTCTCGTGATCATAAGCGACGTTGCGGAACGTCACCTGCCAGGCACCATTGATCAACTCGAGGATCGCATAGCGCGCGTGCGGCGTGCCGGCCTCGACGACATGCGGGAACGGATGCACGTCGCGATAGCCGGGGCTGCCGACGCTGCCGGGATTGACGATCAGCCGGCCGTCGCGCAAGCGCACGGCGCGGGCGAGATGGGTGTGGGCGCAGAGGATCAACGACTGTGTAATGCCTTGCGCGAACTGCTCGATCCGGTCGAGCGGCGATAGCGCCACCGTACCATCAGGATGCACGGTATCGAGCCAATAGACTTCGTCGTTTTCGGGCGTCGCGTGACAGAGAAAGACCTGGTCACGAAACACGCGCGTCGCTCGGCTGCGCGCGCAGCCAGTCGAGCTGCACGGCATCGAGCGCTTCGTAGGCTGGGCGATCCCATGACCCCATCTTCTCTGGGGGACGGTCGAGCAGATAGCGGTCGTGATTGCCGAGCACGTGCACGGCGTCGAGCGTCATCAGTATCTCGATGGTTCGCCGCGCATCGAGCGGGCCGCTCAGCATGTCGCCGAGATTGACGATGTCGGAGATGCCTTGCGCCCGGATATCGGCAAGCACCGCCTCCAGCGCGAGATGGTTTCCATGAACGTCGGCAATCGCGGCAAAACGCATTGGCATTCCCGTAGCTCGAATGGAGCGAAGCGTAATCCGGGCTACGCAACCTTATGCAGGAGGCGTGCCGTTGAGACCCAGCACATGGCCCGCGAGATAGAGCGAGCCTGATATCAGGATGCGCGGCGGCACTTCGTAGGCGAGATTCGACAGTTTGCGCAGCGCGGCCTCGATGCCGGGTGCGATCTCGACGCGCATGCCGAGACTGCGTGCGGCGTCGGCGAGGCGGTCGACCGGCATCGCGCCTTCGATGTCGGGAATCGGCACCGCGATGATGTGCCGGGTGAGGCCGGCGAAATTGGCAAGGAAAGCCTGCGCATCCTTGTTGGCCATCATGCCCGCAATCACCACCAGCGGCCGCGACACCCGCTCTTCGAGGTCGCCCAGCGCCGCCGCGGCGACGCGACCGCCCTCGGCATTGTGCCCGCCGTCGAGCCAGAGCTCCGACCCCTGCGGTCCGAAGGCGAGCAGTTCGCCCGAGGTGACGCGCTGCATCCGCGCCGGCCATTCGGCGCCGACGATGCCGGCCTCGAACGCCGCTTGATCGACTTTGAATGTCGCAATCGCGCGCAGCGTCGCGATCGCGAGGCCGGCATTGTCGAACTGATGGCGGCCGAACAGGCGTGGCGCCGCAAGATCCATCAGGCCGCGCTCGTCGGAATAGACCAGGCGGCCGTGCTCGACATTCACGTGCCAGCTCTCGTTCGCGGCAAACAGCGGCGCGCGCATGACCTTGGCTTGCGCCTCGATCACCGCCATCGCTTCGGCTGTCTGCTCGGCGCAAATCACGGGCACGCCGCGCTTGATGATCGCGGCTTTTTCGCCGGCGATGGAGATCAGCGTCGGCCCAAGGAAGTCCATGTGATCCATGCTGACAGGCGTGATCACACAGGCCGCGGGAACATCAACCACGTTGGTCGAATCGAGCCGGCCGCCGAGGCCGACTTCGAGCAGCACCACGTCGGCCGGGTTCTGCGCGAACAGGTGAAAGGCAGCCGCGGTCTTCAGCTCGAACACGGTCGCGGGCTCGCCGGCATTGACGCGCTCGACCTCTTCCAGCGCCGCGCGCAATTCGTCGTCGCCGACGAGCACGCCGCCGCCGACGCGGCCGAGGCGAAAACATTCATTGATGCGGACGAGATAGGGCGAGGTGTAGGCGTGGACGCGCAGGCCTGCCGCCTCCAGCGTCGCGCGCAGATAAGCGAGCGTCGAGCCCTTGCCGTTGGTGCCGGCGATATGGATCACCGGCGGCAGCTTGCGTTCGGGATGGCCGAGCCGCTCAAGCAGGCGGTGCATCCGCTCGAGCCCGAGATCGATGCGCTTCTGATGCAGGGCCGACAGCCGCCCGATCAATTCGCCGAGCGGCGGCTTTGCGTTGTCCGCGGAAGCGTTCACGCGTGCGGCGCGGCCGGCGCCACGTCGGGTGCCGATACGATCTGTGCCGGGCTGACGACCGGCTGCGCCGATTTGGACGCACTTTCCAGCGCGGGCGCCCTGGTCAGCAGACGGCAGAGCCGCGCCAGGGTCGGGCGCAAATCGTGGCGATGCACGACCATGTCCACCATGCCGTGCTCCTTCAGGTACTCGGCACGCTGGAATCCCTCGGGAAGCTTTTCGCGGATGGTCTGCTCGATCACGCGCGCGCCGGCAAAGCCGATCAGCGCGCCGGGTTCTGCGATCTGGACGTCGCCCAGCATCGCATAGGACGCGGTGACGCCGCCGGTGGTCGGGTTGGTCAGCACGACGATGTAGGGCAGCTTGGCCTCGCGCAGCATCTGCACGCCGACCGTGGTGCGCGGCATCTGCATCAGCGACAGGATGCCCTCCTGCATCCGCGCGCCGCCGGACGCGGCGAAGACGATGAACGGCGACTTCTTCTCGACCGCGAGCTCGAGCCCGCGGACGAGGGCCTCGCCCGCGGCCATGCCGAGCGATCCACCCATGAAATCGAAATCCTGCACGGCGATGACGACGGCCGCGCCTTCGAGCTTGCCGTAACCGACCTTGACCGCGTCGTTCAAATTGGTCCGCGCACGTGCATCCTTGATGCGGTCGGCGTATTTTTTCTCGTCGCGGAACTTGAGCGGATCGGGCGTGACGTCAGGCAAGGCCACGTCGAACCAGGTCTCGTTGTCGAAGATCGACTTCAGACGCGCCACTGCGCCCATGCGCATGTGGTAGTTCGAGCCGGGAATGACGAACTGGTTGGCCTCGACGTCCTTGTAGAACACGAGCTGTCCGGAATCCGGGCACTTGATCCACAGATTCTCCGGCGTCTCCCGCCGCAGCATGTTGCGGATTTTCGGCCGGACCACATTGGTAAGCCAGTTCATGGTTTGCTCCGATCAGAGCGTTTTCGAGCGAAGTGGATACCGGTTCGCGGCAAGAAAACGCGTCAAAACAAGAATGGCGAGCCCGCCCGGGGATCGCCTGAAGGGATATATGGCGGCCGGGCCACCGCCCGGCAAGCCGCCGTGTCGCCCGCCCTGGGAGCGGAATTATGGCCTATTCCGCCGCCTGTTGCGCAGCCCTGACGCCCTTGGCCAGGGCGGCAGTCAGCTCGGCCACGGCGTTAACGGTTTTGGCGGTCGCCCGGCCTTCCGCATCCAGGCTGTTCTTGAGCGCGTCGACCAGCGCGGTGCCGACCACCGAACCATCGGCCTTCTCGGCAATCGCGCGTGCCGCCTCCGGCGTACGAATGCCAAAGCCCACGCAGATCGGCAGCTTGGTATGCCGCTTGATACGCGCGACGGCTTCACCGACGACAGTCGCGTCCGCCGCTGCTGCACCGGTGATGCCGGCGATCGAGACGTAATAGACGAAGCCTGACGTATTCGAGAGCACGGCGGGCAGACGCTTGTCGTCGGTGGTCGGGGTCGCCAGGCGAATGAAGTTCAGGCCTGCCTTCAATGCGGGAATGCAGAGCTCGTCGTCTTCCTCCGGCGGCAAATCGACGATGATCAGGCCGTCAACGCCTGATGTCTTGGCATCAGCCAAGAACTTGTCGACGCCGTAAATGTAGATCGGATTGTAATAGCCCATCAGCACCAGCGGCGTGACATTGTCGTCCTTGCGGAAGCCGCGCACCAGCTCGAGCGTCTTCTTCAAGGTCGTGCCGTTCTTGAGCGCGCGCAGACCTGCTGCCTGAATCGAGGGGCCATCCGCCATCGGATCGGTGAAGGGAATGCCGAGTTCGATGACGTCGGAGCCTGCCTTGGGCAGCGCCTTGACGATCTCCAGCGATGTCGTGAGATCGGGATCGCCGGCCATCACATAGGTGACGAAGGCCGAGCGGCCCTGCTTCTTCAGCTCGGCAAAACGGGTGTCGATACGCGTGGTCACTTGCTCTTGCCCTTCAGGATGTCGCCGACCTGCGGGACGTCCTTGTCGCCGCGGCCGGAGAGATTGACGACCATCAGGTGGTCCTTCGGGCGCTTCGGTGCGAGCTCCATCACCTTGGCGATGGCGTGCGCCGGCTCGAGCGCGGGGATGATGCCTTCCAGCTTCGACAGCAGCTGGAATGCGGCGAGCGCCTCGTCGTCGGTCGCGGAAAGATAATTCACGCGACCGATTTCGTGCAGCCAGGAATGCTCGGGACCGATGCCGGGATAATCGAGGCCGGCCGAGATCGAATGCGCGTCCTGGATCTGGCCATCCGCGTCCATCAGAAGATAAGTGCGGTTACCGTGCAGCACGCCGGGACGGCCACCGGCGATCGAGGCGGCATGCAGCTGCGTGAGCCCATGGCCCGCGGCTTCGACGCCGAAGATCTCGACGGTGGAATCGTCGAGGAACGGATGGAACAGACCCATCGCATTCGAGCCGCCGCCGATGCAGGCGACCAGCGAATCCGGCAGCCGGCCTTCGATCTCCTGCATCTGCGCCTTGGTCTCGTTGCCGATGATCGACTGGAAATCGCGCACCAGCGTCGGATAGGGGTGCGGGCCCGCCACCGTGCCGATGCAGTAGAAGGTGTTGTGCACGTTGGTAACCCAGTCGCGCAGCGCCTCGTTCATGGCGTCCTTCAGCGTGCGCGTGCCCGACTGCACCGGCATCACCGTGGCGCCCAGCATCTCCATGCGGATGACGTTGGGTTGTTGCCGCTCGACATCGACCGCGCCCATGTAGACGATGCATTCGAGCCCAAACCGCGCGCACAGCGTCGCGGTGGCGACGCCGTGCTGGCCGGCGCCGGTCTCGGCGATAATGCGTTTCTTGCCCATGCGCCGCGCCAGCATGATCTGGCCGAGCACGTTGTTCACCTTATGCGAGCCGGTATGATTGAGCTCTTCGCGCTTCAGGTAGATCTTGGCGCCGCCGAGATACTCGGTCAGGCGTTCGGCGAAATACAGCGGCGAGGGCCGACCGACATAATTCTTGAGATAGCCGTTCATTTCGGTCTGAAAGGCCGGATCGGCCTTGGCCTCGGTGTAGGCCTTTTCCAGATCGAGAATCAGCGGCATCAGGGTTTCGGCGACGAAGCGTCCGCCGAAAATGCCGAAATGGCCGCGCTCGTCGGGGCCGCTGCGGTAGGAGTTTGGTTTGGCGATGTTCATCGGACGCTCAATTCTTGCGTGGCGCGGCTGGCGCGAATGAAGGCTTTGATCATCTCCGGATCCTTGACACCGGGAGCGCTCTCGACACCGGAGGAGACATCGACGCCGCCGGCGCGGGTGACGCGAACGGCTTCGGCGACGTTCCCTGCATGCAGGCCGCCCGAAACCATATACGGCAGCACGAGCTCCAGGTTTTGGAGAAGATGCCAATCGAAGGGCGCGCCGAGCCCGCCCGGCCGCGTCGCGTCCTTGGGCGGCCTCGCATCGAACAGGATGCGGTCGGCGACCGCTGCGTAGCCGGGCAGCGCGCCGAGGTCGGACGAGGTCTCGATCGGGAGCGCCTTCATCACCGGGCGACCGAATTTCTGCTTGATGTCGCGCAGCCGCGCGACGCTCTCCTTGCCATGGAGCTGAAAGATGTCCGGCGACAGCGCATCCATGATGTTGTCGAACGTGGCGTCGTCGGCATCGGCCGTGAGCGCGACCTTGAGTGCGCGCCGCTTCACCTGGCGGCCGAGGTCGCGCCCGGCCTCCAGCGACAGGTGCCGCGGCGACGGCGGGAAGAACACGAACCCCACCATGTCGGCGCCCGCATCGAGCGCTGTTTCGAGCGTCTCGCGCGTGGACAGGCCGCATATCTTGACGAGCAGGGACATGGTCTCAAAGCGGGTTGAGGCCGCAGCTTCGCGGCCGGAAAACAGGGTTTTCGGTTGCGGCCGCTTCTACAACGTCGCGCGCTGCTTGTCTCGCCCGACGGGCCCGTAAAGGCCCACCCCGGCGGGAACGGGGAGGCGCTGGGACCCGGGCTTTGCCGCGGCGGCCTCGGCCCGCAGATCGGCCAGTTCGAGCCTGGCAGCCCGCGCATCCGCATCGTTCCGGCGCGCCGCACGCCGCCAGTGCCGCTGGCCGAACCAGACCGCACAGCCGCCAACCAAGACCCCGAGGGCGCCCACCAGGATCAACAGCAGGAACAGCGGCAGCGTGACCGACAGCGACGGATCTTCCGAGATGAAGGGGTCGAAGGAGACGGTGACAAAATGCCGGTTGGCAACGGCGAAGGCCACCAGGATCAGGCCCAGCGGAATCACGATCAGCGCAGTCAGGAACTTTCGCATCGCGATCGCTCGTCTTGAATCAAGCTTGCTGCCGCATCATGCGGCTATCAGGTTAAACCCGGACGACAGTCGACGACGGCCTTAATCCGGCGCGCCGGGATCCGGATGGTCGCGGTTCAGCCGCTCGCGCATTTCCTTGCCGGTCTTGAAGAACGGAACGCTCTTCTGGTCGACAGGGACATGGGCTCCCGTACGGGGATTACGCCCGGCGCGTGCAGGGCGATGCTTGACCGAGAAGGCACCGAAGCCGCGCAACTCGACGCGATCACCGCGCGCGAGGGCCGCTACGATCTCTTCGAGAATCGCATTCACAATGTTCTCGACATCCCGCTGGTACAGATGCGGGTTGTGCTCGGCGATACGCTGAACAAGTTCGGATTTGATCATCGAGAGATAGGACCCGGGAGCGTGCGGATGACCATTTCCGTGAAAATACCGTGATCTGTCAAGACGCTAAATCAAGATTGAGTATCGCGAAAATACGTGACAAATGCCGAAAAAGCGGGCTGACCCGGCACCCGCAAGACGGGAAAAGCCTTTGAGGCTCGCCCGGACCCGTTAGTTTGACGCCGCCGGCTGCCACAGGGCCAGCATTCCATCCATTCCGAACCGGTCCACGGCCTGCACGACACCGGTTTGCCCGATCTGATGCGCAATCGAGCCTAAACCAAGCGCTTCCAGCGTCACGGCAGTGGCAGCCTTGAGGAACGGCAAATCGCCAAAACGAGGCTGAAGCTTGTAATCGCGGACGGTGAGCCCCTTCTTGACGCCCTTCTGCTCGACCAGCCAGGTCACCGCGGTCTTCTCGTCACCGAGCTGGTCAATCAGCTTGAGATCGATCGCCTGGCGCCCGGTGAAGACGCGGCCATCGGCGACTTTTTCAAGCTGCGTGTCATCCATGCCACGCCGCTCCTTCACCAGGCCCTTGAACCAGGCGTAGGAATCCTTCACCAGCGCGTCGAGCGCGGCGCGTGCCTCCGGGCTGGTCGGCTCGAAGCCGTTGGGCGCGGCCTTCAGCGGCGAGGACTTCACCTCCTCGACCTTGACGCCGACGGTCTTCAGCAGCTCCGAGACGTTGGGAAACTGGAACAGCACGCCGATCGAGCCGACCAGCGAGCTCTGCTGGGCGATGATATGGTCGCTCGCGATCGCCGTGATGTAACCGCCGGAGGCGGCAAGGCCTTCGACCACGACGACGAGCGGCTTCTTCGCCTTCAGCCTCACCAGCGAATCGTAAAGCTGCTCGGAGCCGGCGGTGGTGCCGCCCGGCGAATTGATATGGACGATGACGGCCGCGGCCTGCGAATTCTCCAACCGCTCCAGCGCCTGCGTGCGCTCGGAGTCGCTGCGGATCAGGCCCTCGATCTGAACGCGCGCGATCGAGCCCGCGGATGCGAACGTGCCGCGCGCACCCGGGGTTGCGATCAGCGCGAAGGTCGCAATCGCCGCAATCGCGATCAAGGCGGCCACGACGCGCCAGAACGTCAGCTTGCGGCGGATCCTGCGGCGATCGACGATGATGTCCGAATCGAGCGACATCGCAATATCTCCAAAATGAAAGGCCAGGCGCGTTGTGCCGTCACAGCGTGACCATTGGCTTATCTGGATACATCAATTGCGGCTCAATTTGAAGAAAACAAGGCCTGCGGCCGGTGGCCCAGATCAGCGCGCAAAAAAGCCCCGGCTCGCGCCGGGGCTTTGATGTCGGCGAAAACAAGCGTTTCGCTTACTTGTCGCGGTTCTTGAGCGCGGTGCCGAGGATGTCGCCGAGCGTCGCTCCCGAATCGGAGGAGCCGTACTGCGCGATGGCTTCCTTCTCTTCGGCGACTTCGAGCGCCTTGATCGACACCTGGACCTTGCGGGCCTTCTTGTCGAACTGGATCACGCGGGCATCGACCTTCTCGCCGACGGCAAAGCGTTCGGCGCGCTGGTCGTTGCGGTCACGCGCGAGCTCCGAGCGCTTGATGAAGGTCGAGAAGTCGGTCCCGGTGATCTTCACCTCGATGCCGCTTTCCTTCACTTCGAGCACTTCGCAGGTCACGACCGCGCCCTTCTTGACATCGCCCGGCTCGGCGAATGGGTCGCCTTCGAGCTGCTTGATGCCGAGCGAGATGCGCTCCTTCTCGACGTCCACATCGAGCACCACGGCCTTCACCATGTCGCCCTTCTTGTAGTTGTCGATCACCTGCTCGCCCGGAAGCTTCCAGTCGAGGTCGGAGAGATGGACCATGCCGTCGACGTCGCCCTCGAGGCCAAGGAACAGACCGAACTCGGTCTTGTTCTTGACTTCGCCCTCGACCACCGAACCGGTCGGGTGACCTTCGACGAAGACCTCCCAGGGGTTGCGCATGGTCTGCTTGAGGCCGAGCGAGATGCGGCGCTTGACGGAATCGACTTCGAGCACCTGCACTTCGACTTCCTGCGAGGTCGAAACGATCTTGCCGGGGTGCATGTTCTTCTTGGTCCACGACATCTCGGAGACGTGGATCAGGCCTTCGATGCCCGGCTCGAGCTCGACGAACGCACCGTAGTCGGTGATGTTGGTGACGCGGCCGGTGAAGCGGGCACCCAGCGGGTACTTGGCTTCGATGCCCTGCCACGGATCGTCCAGCAGCTGCTTCATGCCCAGCGAGATGCGGTGCGTCTCGTGGTTGATCTTGATGATCTTGACCTTCACGGTCTGGCCGATCGAGAGCACCTCGGTCGGGTGGTTGACGCGGCGCCACGCGATGTCAGTGACGTGCAGCAGGCCGTCGATACCGCCGAGGTCAACGAACGCACCGTAATCGGTGATGTTCTTGACCACGCCGTCGATGACCTGACCCTCTTCGAGGTTCTGCACCAGCTCCTGACGCTGCTCGGCGCGGGTCTCTTCCAGAACCGTGCGGCGGGAGACGACGATGTTGCCGCGGCGGCGGTCCATCTTGAGGATCTGGAACGGCTGCGAGTTGTTCATCAGCGGCGCAACGTCGCGGATCGGACGGATGTCGACCTGCGAGCGCGGCAGGAAGGCCACGGCACCGTCGAGGTCGACGGTGAAGCCGCCCTTGACCTGGTTGAAGATGACGCCGTTGACCTTCTCGTTGTTCTGGAAGGCCTTCTCGAGCTTGCCCCAGCTCTCTTCGCGGCGCGCCTTGTCGCGCGACAGCACGGCTTCGCCGAGGGCGTTCTCGATGCGATCGAGGAACACTTCCACCTCGTCGCCGACCTTGAGCTCGCTGTCACGGCCGGGGCCGGAAAATTCGCGCAGGGCGACGCGGCCCTCGGTCTTCAGGCCGACGTCGATGACGGCCATGTCCTTTTCAATTGCAACAACCTTGCCCTTGATGACGGAGCTCTCCTGCAGGTTGCCACCTGCGAAGGACTCATCGAGCATCGCGGCGAAATCATCGCGCGAGGGGCTATAGGTATCAGCGGAAGTCGAAGCCATTTGTTCTCCAGTTGCGGATGTCGTGCCGGCCGTTGGGTTCAAGGGCGTATCGGGCGCGCAGTGTCGGAAGGTCCACAAAACCTTCGAGCGACCGCTCGTTGCCCCGGTTTGAACCGGAACAGCGGAAGCGGGCCGGCTGAGGCCCGCGCATTCGATACGTGGAAAATCTTTGTCCGGAGCCTGGATCGCGCCGGTCCCGAAGGACCCGACGTATCGACCTCAAAGAGCGGGAGCGGGCGCTTCCTCCAATGACGGCAGCGGCTTAACCCCGCGACCGGCCCGCTCGGACGGCCTCGATAATGTCGATGGCGGCCCGGACGCCGCCTTCTATATCCAGTTGGGAGTTATCTAGCAAGTAAGCATCGACGGCGGGCTTCAGCGGCGCGATCGGCCGGTTCATGTCGCGCTCGTCGCGCTGGATGATGTCGGCAAGCACCGCAGCCTCATCCGCCTCCTCGCCCCTCGCCTTGGCCTCCAGGGTTCGGCGGCGGGCTCGGACCCTGGGGTCGGCGACGACGAAGATCTTCACATCGGCATCCGGGCAGATCACGGTTCCAATGTCGCGGCCATCAAGCACGGCGCCGGGCGGATCGGCGGCGAATTGCCGCTGGAAATTGACCAGGGCCTCGCGAACCCTGGGGATCGCGGAGACGATGGAGGCGCCCTCGCCGGCCTTCTGGGTCTTGAGGGCGGGATTGCCGAACTTTTCGGGATCGAGCTCCATGGCCGCCGCGACCGCCGCCGCCTCGTCGCGGAGATCATGACCCGACTGCATCAGCTCGTAGGCCACCGCGCGATAGATCACGCCGGTATCAAGATGACGATAGCCGTAGTGGTGGGCGAGCCTCTTGCCGAGCGTTCCCTTGCCCGAGGCGGCCGGTCCGTCGATGGCGATGATCATGAAAACTCTGCCCCAAGCGAACGCATCATCGGGATGAAATCCGGGAAACTGGTGGCGATGAAGGCGGTGTCGTCGACGGTGACGGGCTGGTCGGAGGCGCAGCCCATCACCAGCGCGGACATCGCGATGCGATGATCCATGTGCGTGGCGACGGTGCCGCCGCCGGGGACATGGCCGCGCCCCTCGACGATCAGATCGTCGCCGGAGACCTCGACCTTCACGCCGTTGACGCGGAGCATGTCGGCGGTGGCCTCGAGCCGATCGGATTCCTTGACGCGAAGCTCCTGCAAGCCGCGCATGATGGTGGTGCCCTCGGCGAAGGAGGCCGCCACCGCCAGCACGAGATATTCGTCGATCATCGACGGCGCGCGCTCGGGCGGCACTTCGACGCCGCGCAGTTTCGAGGCGCGCACGCGCAATTGCGCCATCGGCTCGCCGGCATCGCCGCGCACGTCGCTTTCCTCGATCGACGCGCCCATTTCGCGCAGCGTGGTGAACAGGCCGGTGCGCAGCGGATTGGTCATGACATCGGGCAGCACGACATCCGAGCCCTCGACGATCAAGGCGGCGACGACAGGGAAGGCCGCGGAGGATGGATCAGCGGGCACGATCACCGTCGCGCCATGCAGCTCGGGCTGGCCCACCAGCGTGATGCGGCGGCCGTGCCGACCTTCCGGCGTCGAGGTGATCTCGGCGCCGAAATGCTTGAGCATCAGCTCGGTATGGTCGCGGCTGGCCTCGCTCTCGATCACCGTCGTGGTTCCCGGCGCGGCGAGGCCCGCCAGCAGTACCGCCGATTTGATCTGGGCCGAGGCGACCGGGGTCTTGTAGGTGATCGGCAACGGATCGCGGGCGCCCTGGACGGTCAGCGGCAGACGGCCGCCATCGCCACCGGAAACGACCTTCGCGCCCATCTTTTCGAGCGGGTCCAGGATCCGGCGCATGGGGCGGCTGCGCAGCGAGGCGTCGCCATCGAACACAGCGGAGATCGGGCAGCCGGCAACGGCGCCCATGACGAGCCGGCAGCCGGTGCCGGAGTTGCCGAAATCGAGCGGCGCCTTGGGCTCGGCAAAGCCGGCGACGCCGACGCCGTTCACCTTCCAGGCGAAATCGCCGGTGCGCTCGACCCTGGCGCCCAGCGCCTGCATGGATTTGGCGGTATTGAGGACGTCCTCGCCCTCCAGCAAGCCCGAAATCCGGGTTTCGCCGACCGCAAGGGCGCCCAGGATGAGGGCGCGGTGGGAAATCGACTTGTCCCCGGGCACCCGCACTTTTCCGGTCAGGGGACCGCTGGCCCGCGACTTCAGCGGCGTCGGCTTGTCGGAATGGGTCAAGATTGTGTCCTTGGATGTACCCCTGGATGCCCCTTTGGGGCTCGCGGGCAGGTACCACAAGGTGTCCTCGCCGTCACCGGCATGTCTTTCTCCCGTAATGCGCTATTGACAGCGGGCCGCCAACTAGCCAAGTGAAACACCGCTTTTCCGACATTCCCAGGATTCCTCTGCCGTGGCCAAGTCCGAACTCGGAACCAAACGTATTTGCCCGACCACGGGCAAGAAGTTCTATGACCTCAACAAGACTCCGGTGATCTCGCCCTATACCGGCGAAGTCGTGCCGATTGCGCCGATTGCGCCGGCCCGCGCGAGCCGCGCCGAACCCCGCCATGCGCCGGCCGCCGACACCGCGCCGGAGCCGGCAGAGGTCGAGGAGGTCTCGCTCGAGGAGGCCGACGCCGAGGAAAACACCGGCAAGGTCAAGGCCGTCGTGCCCGAATCAGAGGACGATATCGAGGTCGACGAGACCATCGAGGACGACGACGATGATGATTCGACCTTCATCGCCGACGACGAAGAGGGCGATGAGGACGTCACCGACATCATTGGTGATGTCGGAGGTGATGAAGAGACTTGAGATAATCCCAGAACTGTGGTTCTGGGTCTTTCCCGACGCGCTGCCCACGGTGCGTCGGTCGGTTAAGGGGCCATAGCTCAGCTGGGAGAGCGCTTGCATGGCATGCAAGAGGTCGGCGGTTCGATCCCGCCTGGCTCCACCAGCCTTCGCGAAGCGAAGGTTGCCACGGCGAAGCCCGCAGGGCGAAGCCGGGCTTTGTCGAAATCCCCTACTCCCCAATCACCGCATTCAGCCGGTCCCTTAACGCGACAATCTCGTCCTTCATCGCCACCAGCTCCGAGACCGAGCAGTCCGTCGCCGCCAGGATCGATTGCGGCACGGCGCGCGCCTTGTCCTTCAGGGCGTGCCCCTGCGGCGTCAGCGCGATCAACACCTGACGCTCGTCCTCGCTCGAGCGCGTGCGCTTGACGAGATGCGCGGCCTCAAGCCGCTTCAGCAGCGGCGTCAGCGTACCCGAATCGAGAAACAGCTTTTCGCCGATGTCCTTGACCGGCACGTCATCGCGCTCCCACAGCACCAGCATCACCAGATATTGCGGATAGGTCAGGCCGAGCCGGTCGAGCAGCGGCTTGTAGACGCGGTTGAAGGCGTGCGCGGCGGAATAGACCGCAAAGCAGATCTGGTTGTCGAGGCGTTGCGGATCCAGGGTCGATAATTTCCGGGGCATAGAGAATCTCTCGAGGCTTCCCCATTCTGGGGCCGGGCGGCGGCACATTCAATTGCGAACAATTAAATGTGAGGCACGCAAATATCCATTGCGCGCAATCTAATTGTTGGCGATATAGAGCTCACTCCCACCGCAAGACCCCGAGGAGACGAAAATGTCCGTGAACGTCCTCTACAAAACCAGCGCAAAAGCCACCGGCGGCCGCGACGGCCATGCTGCGACCCTCGACGGCGCACTCGACGTCAAGCTCACCACGCCGAAGGAGCTCGGCGGCGGAGGTGGTGCCGGCAACAATCCCGAACAGCTGTTTGCGGCCGGCTACGCCGCCTGCTTCATCGGCGCGATGAAATTCGTGGCGTCCCAGGGCGGCCCGAAGGTGCCCGCTGACGCTTCCGTCACCTCGACCGTCGGCATCGGCCCGCGCTCGGAAGGCGGCTTCGGACTCGACATCGATCTTGCCGTCTCGCTGCCGGGCCTTGCCCGTGCCGAAGCCGAGGCGCTGGTCGAGAAGGCCCACCAGGTGTGCCCCTATTCCAATGCCACACGCGGCAATGTCGATGTTCGCCTGACGGTCGTCTGATCCAACGGCGGATTGGCTGGCCCGAGATCCCCCTCGGGCCGGCCGCATCTGTTTCATTTTGCCATGCCGCGGGATTGCACGGCGGCGCTGCATACGCCCCACCGCAACCAAGCCATTGCTGGCATAAAAAACCTCGCTAGGCCTGTGATCAAACGCCGACACAGGGGAAGCGAAGGCATGACTGAAGCCGTTTTGGGCGCAATGACCGGACTGCGCGTGATCGATCTCACGCGCGTGCTTGGCGGTCCCTACTGCACCCAGATCCTCGCCGACCATGGCGCCGATGTGATCAAGGTCGAGCCGCCCGCGGGCGACGAGGTGCGCGACTGGGGTCCTCCCTTCCACGAGGAGGATGCCGCCTATTTCATCGGCATCAACCGCAACAAGCGTTCGATCGGCCTCGACCTCGCCTCCGAAGGCGGCCGCGTCGTGCTGCTGAAGATGCTGGAGACGGCCGACGTCCTGATCGAGAATTTCAAGCCGGGCACGCTGGAGAAATGGGGCATCGGCAACGAGGTGTTGCGCGAGAAATTCCCGCGCCTCGTGCATTGCCGGATCTGCGGCTTCGGCGCCGACGGTCCGCGCGGCGGCAATCCCGGCTATGACGCCATCATCCAGGCGATGACGGGCATGATCGCGGCGACCGGCTCGCCCGAGAGCGGGCCGATGCGGATCGGCGTGCCGCTGGTCGACATCGGCACCGGCCTCTATGCAGCGATCGGCATTTTGATGGCGCTGTCGGAACGGCAGCGTTCGGGCAAAGGGCAGTTCCTCGAGACCACGCTGTACGAGACCGGCCTCGCCATCATGCATCCGCACACCGCGAATTATTTCATGCACGGCAAGCCGCCCGGCCTCACCGGCAACGAGCATCCCAATCTCGTTCCCTACGCGATCTTCCCGACCAAGACCGACAACATCTTCATCGGTGTCGGCAATGACGGCACCTTCCGCAAGCTCGCCAAGGAGATCGGCAAGCCCGAGCTCGGCACCGATCCGCGTTTTGCCCGCAACAAGGACCGCATCGCCAATCGCGAGGCCCTGCGCGCGGAACTCGCCGCCGTGTTCAGCCAGCACGAAGCCGAGCCGCTGTGCAATCGCCTGCTCGCCGCCGGCCTGCCCGCAGGTCCCGTGCAGAAGATCGACCAGGCGCTGACGAACCCGCACACAATTGCCCGCGGCGATGTCATCGAGAAAGACTGGTACAAGGGCGTGGCGTCGCCGATCCGGCTCGATCGCAGCAAGCCGAGCCTGCGCCGCCTGCCGCCGAAATTCAGCCAGCACGCGGCGGAGGTGCTGGGCGAGTTCGGGTATTCCAAGGCCGAGATCGATGCGATGGTCGAAAAGGGTACGGTCTGCGGCCCCGAGCGCAAGCGCTGAGATACGACGAAGATCGAGCCTCAAGGCAGGTGCGCTCCCTCTCCCGCTTGCGGGAGAGGGGTGGGGAGAGGGTGTCTCCGCAATGGGACAATCCCCCAGAGGAGAGAACCCTCACCCGCGCTGCGCGCGACCTCTCCCGCAAGCGGGAGAGGTTTTCGAGTTCGCGGCCCGTTCATCGACTCACACAAGCGATGCCGCACTGCGGCGCGGGCATGCATGTGCACTGCGAACGGAGGAGGCGGGCTGCGCCGCCTTCGCCTATTTGACGACTTCCCATTTGGCAGCGCTTGCTGCTTTCGTTTCTCCCGCTTACACAGTCATGTGAACGTCATATGGCGCTGCTAGCGCAAGCGATCGTTTTGACGGCCAAGAGACGGCCAAGGGAGGTTACTTGATGGCTCTTCGACACTTTGGAGCGGCTGCCGCATTCGCAGTCACGGTTGGCATGTCGGCTTCGCCGGCGCTGGCTGTGACCGAGATCCAGTGGTGGCACGCGATGACCGGCGCCAACAATGACGTCATCGTCAAGCTCGCCACCGACTTCAACGCGTCGCAGACCGATTACAAGGTCATCCCGACCTACAAGGGCAACTACCCCGACACGATGAACGCCGGCATCGCCGCGTTCCGCGCCGGCAACGCCCCGCACATCATGCAGGTGTTCGAAGTCGGCACCGCGACCATGATGGCCGCGACCGGCGCCGTGAAGCCCGTCTACAAGCTGATGGCCGAGGCCGGCGAGAAGTTCGACCCCAAGATCTACCTGCCCGCCATCACCGGCTACTATTCGACCTCGAAGGGCGAGATGCTGTCGTTCCCCTTCAACTCGTCCTCGACCGTGATGTGGGTCAATCTTGACGAGCTCAAGAAGGCGAACGTCGAGATCCCGAAGACCTGGCCGGAAACCTTCGCGGCCGCCAAGAAGCTTCACGACAACGGCCATCCGACCTGCGGCTTCTCCGGTTCCTGGATCACCTGGGTCAATCTCGAGCAGCTCTCCGCCTGGCACAACGTGCCGCTCGCCAGCAAGGCCAACGGCCTCGATGGCTTCGACACCGTGCTCGAATTCAACGGCCCGCTGCAGGTCAAGCATCTCGAGAAGCTGATCGAGCTGCAAAAGGACAAGACCTACGACTATGCCGGCCGCACCAACACCGGCGAAGGCCGCTTCACCTCGGGCGAATGCCCGATCTACCTGACGTCGTCGGCCTTCTTCGGCAACGTCAAGGCGCAGGCCAAGTTCGCCTTCACCGCCGTGCCGATGCCGTATTATCCGGACGTGAAGGGCGCACCGCAGAACTCGATCATCGGCGGCGCTTCGCTGTGGGTGATGGGCGGCAAGTCGGCCGACGAGTACAAGGGCGTCGCGAAGTTCCTGACCTTCCTCTCGGACACTGATCGCCAGGTCTACATCCACAAGGCCTCCGGCTATCTGCCGATCACCAAGGCGGCCTATGACAAGGCCAAGGCCGAGGGCTTCTACAAGGACCAGCCCTACCTCGAGACCCCGCTGCTCGAGCTGACCAACAAGGAGCCGACCGAGAACTCCCGTGGCCTGCGCCTCGGCAACATGGTGCAGCTGCGTGACGTCTGGTCGGAAGAGATCGAGCAGGCGCTCGCCGGCAAGAAGACCGCCAAGCAGGCGCTCGATGCCGCCGTCGAACGCGGCAACACCATGCTGCGTCAGTTCGAAAAGACCGCTGTGAAATAAGGTGAAGACACCGGCAGGCCGCAAGGCCTGCCGGTGTCGTCCATCATGCAGAAGCAAGCCATTTTCCAATCGAAGCTATTGCCTTACGCGCTGGTTGCGCCGCAGCTCGCGATCGTCCTGATTTTCTTTTATTGGCCGGCCTTGCAGGCGGTGATCCAGTCCTTCCTGCTGCAGGACGCCTTTGGACTGTCGACCACCTTCGTCTGGTTCGAGAATTATATCGATCTCTTCAAGGACCCCGCTTATTTCGAGGCGATCGTCCGGACCTTCCTGTTCTCGTTCGCCATCGCCGTCTCGTCGCTGTCCTTTGCGCTGCTGCTCGCCGTGATGGCGGACAAGCCCCTGCGCGGCTCGATGCTCTACCGCACGCTCTTGATCTGGCCTTATGCGGTCGCGCCGCCCGTCGTCGGCGTGCTCTGGATCTTCATGCTGCATCCCTCGCTCGGCGTGCTCTCGCGCTATCTGCGCGCAATGGGCATCGACTGGAATCCGCTGCTCGACGGCGACCAGGCCGCGGCACTGATCATCCTCGCCGCCGCGTGGAAGCAGATCTCCTACAACTTCCTGTTCTTCCTCGCCGGCCTCGCGGCTATTCCCAAGAGCGTGTTCGAAGCCGCCGCGATCGACGGCGCCCGGCCGATGCGCCGGTTCTGGACCGTGACCTTCCCGCTGCTGTCGCCGACCATCTTTTTCCTGCTGGTCGTCAACATCGTCTACGCCTTCTTCGACACCTTCGGCATCATCGACACCATGACGCGCGGCGGTCCCGGCACATCGACGGTCACGCTGGTCTACAAGGTCTATTCCGACGGCCTGCTCGGCGGCAATCTCGGCAGCTCGGCGGCGCAATCGGTGATCCTGATGGTCATGGTGATCGTGCTGACGGGAATCCAGTTCCGCTTCGTCGAACGCAAGGTGACCTACTGATGGTCGAGGAAGAGGGCTTCCGGCGCTACGTCGCCCATTTCATTCTCTGGATCGGGATCGCGGTCGTTGCGTTTCCGGTCTACATCGCGATCATCGCCTCGACGCAGGACAACGCGCTGATCGCCAACGGGCAGATGTCGCTGCTGCCGGGCGGGCATTTCCTCGAGACCTACTACCAGACCATCTTCGTCGGCACGAGCGGCTCGACCCGCGAGCCCGTCGGCAACATGATGCTGAACTCGCTGGTGATGGCGCTGGCGATCGCGATCGGCAAGATCGCGATCTCGATCATCTCGGCCTATGCCATCGTGTATTTCCGCTTTCCGTTCCGGATGCCGATCTTCTGGATCATCTTCATCACGCTGATGCTGCCGGTCGAGGTCCGCATCTATCCGACCTACAAGATCGTCGCCGACCTGCACATGCTCGACAGCTATGCAGGCCTCGCGCTGCCGCTGATCGCGTCGGCGACGGCGACGCTGCTGTTCCGGCAATTCTTCATGACCGTGCCGGATGAACTGCTGGAAGCCTCGCGCATCGACGGCGCCGGTCCGCTGCGTTTCTTCTGGGACACGCTGCTGCCGCTGTCGCGCACCAACATGGCTGCGCTGTTCGTGATTCTCTTCATCCTCGGCTGGAATCAATATCTCTGGCCGCTGCTGATCACCACCCGCGACGACATGCAGACCATCCAGGTCGGCATCCGCAAGATGATCACCACCACCGACGCGCTGACCGAATGGCCGATCGTGATGGCGACTGCCGTGCTGGCGATGCTGCCGCCGGTGTTCGTCGTCGTCGTCATGCAGAAGCTGTTCGTGCGCGGTCTGGTCGAGACCGAGAAGTAAGCGAGTTCGTATGGCCAACGTCACCCTGCGCAACGTGCGCAAGACCTATCCCGGCGGCTTCGAGGCCATCAAGGGCGTCAATGTCGACGTCGCCGACGGCCAGTTCTGCGTGCTGGTCGGCCCCTCCGGCTGCGGCAAGTCGACACTGCTGCGCATGGTCGCGGGGCTCGAGACCGTTACCGGCGGCGAGATCGACATCGGCGGCCGGATCGTCAACCAGATCGAGCCCGCCGACCGCGACATCGCGATGGTGTTCCAGAACTACGCGCTCTATCCGCATATGAGCGTCTTCAACAACATGGCCTACGGCCTGCGCAACCGCGGCATGAAGGAGGCCGAGGTCAAGACCCGCGTCGACGAGGCCGCGCGCGTGCTCGAGCTCACCTCGATGCTGGATCGCAAGCCGCGCCAGCTCTCCGGCGGCCAGCGCCAGCGCGTCGCCATGGGCCGCGCCATCGTGCGCCAGCCCAAGGTGTTCCTGTTCGACGAGCCGCTGTCGAACCTCGATGCAAAGCTGCGCATCGCGATGCGCGTCGAGATCCGCAAATTGCAGCGCCGCCTCAACACGACGTCGATCTACGTCACCCACGACCAGCTCGAGGCCATGACGCTCGCCGATATTCTCGTGGTGATGAACGGCGGCCAGGTCGAGCAGGTCGGCAATCCGCTGGCGATCTACGAGAAGCCGGCGACGACCTTCGTCGCTTCGTTCATCGGCGCGCCGCCGATGAACCTGATGTCGATACGCTCCGACGAGATCAAGTCGCAGCTCGGCGGCAGCGCAAGCGAGGCCGGCATCCTCGGCATCCGTCCGGAGGATTTCGTCATCACCGACCAGACACCTGCCGGCGGCGTCGCGCTTCCGCTCACGATCGAAGCCATCGAGCGCGTCGGCGCCGAAACCTTCATCTACGGCTCGCGCGCCGAGGACGAGCAGCAGAATCGCCGCCACACCCGGCGAGCTTCCGCCCGGCGAGGTCATCGTCCGCGTCCCCGGAACCGAGGCCCCCGCCATCGGCGCGAAAATCCGCGTCGCAGCGGTGCGGGCGAAGCTGCATCTGTTCAGCACGGATGGACGGACGCGGATCGAGGCCTGACGGGTTCCATCAAACGGAAGTGCGAAAACAACCCCATGCACAGTAGAAGGGGGTCTGTTTTCATTCAGAAAATTCGTCATGCCCGGGCTTGTCCCGCCTGCGCGGCCGAAGCCGCTTCGGCGAGGCCAGGGCCCGGGCATCCGCGTCCTTGGCACCGCGAGCAAGGTCGTGGATGGCCGGGCAAGCCCGGCCATGACGGTCGGCGCGGCAACACCGTCCATCCACAGCTCCCGCTACCTGCTTGAACCCACACGGGATATGACCATATTACTGACCAAGGGGTGCCGCTTGCGGGCCCTGATGCACCAAAGTCGCTTCGAGAGGACTTTGTAAACTATGTCTCGTGTTCCCACGCTTTCCAGTCCGTTCCTTCTGGGCTTCGATGAGATCGAGCGCGTGCTCGATCGCGTCGTCAAAGGCGCCGACGGTTACCCGCCCTACAATATCGAGCGGTGCGACCGGTCGGACGGCCAGCCCGAGCGGCTGCGAATCACGCTGGCGGTCGCAGGCTTCACCCGCGACCAACTCGATGTGACCATTGAGGAAAACCAGCTCGTGATCCGCGGGCGTCAGCAGGACGACAAGACCAAGCAATACATCCATCGCGGCATCGCCGCGCGCCACTTCCAGCGCACCTTCGTGCTGGCGGAAGGGATGCTGGTGCTGGGTGCGGATTTGAAGAACGGGCTGCTGTCGGTCGATCTTGCCCGGCCTGAACCGGAGAGGATCGTTAAGACAATCGCTATCAATGAGCACGAATAATGGAACGAGTAGCGGACTCGACCGCTTAGTTTCTGTGAAGGAGTCGAGACCATGAGTGAAGGTCACGTTGCGTTCGAATACGAAGCCGCGAATGTCTCTCCGGAGACGCTGGCAACCCTCGGCGAAGGCCATATCGCCTATGTGAAGCAGATCCGCTCGGAAGACGTGCCGGGCCTGTTTCCCGAAGCGCCGAAAATCGCGCCGGGCCTCAAGCTGTTCGCGCTGCATTCCGCCGATGGCACGCCGATCATGCTGACCGACAGCCGCGAAGCCGCAGTCGCAAATGCCTGGAGCAACGAGCTGCAGGCGGTGAGCGTGCACTGAGCGCACGCACATCGCACGAATAGGAATTCAAGCGGGCATGCCTTCGGACGAAGGCGTGCCCGTTTTATTTTGAGTGATGACCTCTCCGCGTCATTGCGAGCGAAGCGAAGCAATCCAGAATGTTTCCGCGGAGAGACTCTGGATTGCTTCGTCGCTTCGCTCCTCGCAATGACGGATGGTGAGGCTACGGCGAGCTCAGCTCTCGTGTCCCGGACGCGGTGCAGCGCGAAGCGTTGCGGCGCCGGGGTACGCGAGTGAGTTGCAGACGATCAGGCCGCCGTCGCCGGCGGCAGCGCCAGTACCGAATAGATCGCCTGGGCGTCGCGCGAGGCGCGGAGTTTCTTGGCGATGTCCTGGTCGCGCAAGAGGCGGGCGATGCGGGCGAGGGCCTTGAGGTGGTCGGCGCCGGCGCCTTCGGGGGCGAGCAGCAGGAAGACGAGATCGACCGGCTGGCCGTCCATCGCCTCGAAATCGATCGGGCGATCGAGGCGCGCAAACAGGCCGAAGATCTTGTCCAGCTTCGGCAGCTTGCCGTGGGGAATGGCGACACCGTAGCCGACCGCCGTGGTGCCGAGCTTCTCACGCTGCAGCAGCACCTCGAACACCGAGCGTTCGTTCTGTCCGGTCAGCTCGGCAGCCCTGGCCGCCAGCTCCTGGAGCGCCTGCTTCTTGCTGTTGACCTTTAAAGCGGGGAGAATCGCCTCGGGCGCGACCAGATCGGTAATCGGCATGGATGGTTTCCGAGGTGAATTAAACCGTCAGGTTCCGAATTGGCCTGCTCAGTCGAACTGAGCCCGGCCGGCGTCAAGAAGGTGAAGCAGGAGGGGGACTTAGCCCAAGTCCCGTTAGGTCCTGATGTGGGGCGCTTCTACTCCAACGCAATCCCGGTGCCAACTCCTGCGTGCGGTTTGCCCCGGTCATTGTTAAGGGCTGCGGATGGTACGGGGCTGGTGTCCGGGACTAACCGCCCGGCTTTCCGTCCGCTTTGGCTCCGGGCGGGTCGATCCAGCCCACATTGCCGTCGGCCCGGCGGTAGATGATGTTCACCCGGCCGCTGGAGCCATGCTGGAATACCAGGCAGGGTGCCCCGCTGAGGTCGAGTTCCATGACGGCCTCGCTGACCGACAGCTGCTTCAGGGAGGTCGTGGCCTCGGCGATGATCACCGGGCTGTAGCCGGTGATCTCCTCCTCGTCCTCACCCTCGCCTGGGGCTTCCAGCACGTAACTCGTCGCGTCCATGGCGGCGAGCGCCGCGGAGGCGACGTGGGCCTTGCGGGCCGAGCGGTCCTTGAGCCGGCTCTTGTAGCGCTTGAGCCGCTTCTCGATCATCAGCAGCGCCTGGTCGGCGCTGGCATAGGCGTCCGGCGCGTTCGAGATCGGCCTCCAGCGAAATTCCCGAATCGAGATGCAGCGCACAGTCGGTGCGGAAGCCGAAGCCATCCTTGCTGAGCGTGATGTGGCCGGAATAATTGCCGTCGAAATATTTGCGAAGCACCTCGTCGGTGCGATCGGCAACGCGGCCGCGCAGGGCCTCGCCGACGCTGATGCTCTTTCCAGAAATTCTCAGAGTCATGTGATGCCTCGCCTGGTTTAACTGCCCAGCTTGGATCGGTCGCGTTGGGGGAGATGAGAGTAGCGCGATTTCGCGCCAGCGCAATCAGGCCGGCTCGGTGTTGCGGGAGCGATCGGACATTGCGGTGGAGATGACGTTACCAAGAGCGCTCTGCTTGTCGCGGCGGCGTTGCACCGAGGACGGAATGCGCATGGCTTCGCGGTACTTCGCGACCGTGCGGCGGGCAATATCAATGCCCGAGGCGCGCAACCGTTCCACGATGGTGTCATCCGACAGGATCGCGGCGGGCGCTTCCGAATCGATCAGCTGCTTGATGTGGTGACGCACGGCTTCGGCCGAATGCGCCTCGCCGCCGTCGGCCGAGGCGATCGACGCCGTGAAGAAATATTTCAACTCGAATGTGCCGCGATTTGTCGCCATGTATTTGTTGGCGGTGACGCGCGACACCGTGGATTCGTGCATCTGGATGGCGTCGGCGACGGCCTTCAGATTCAGCGGGCGCAGGTGCGCCACGCCGTGCGTGAAGAAGCCATCCTGCTGCCGCACGATCTCGGTTGCGACCTTCAGGATGGTGCGGGCGCGCTGGTCGAGCGCGCGCACCAGCCAGGTCGCGTTCTGCAGCGCGTCGGTGAAATAGGATTTGTCGCCGTCCTTGCCCACCTTCTTCGATAGTTGCGAGTAATAGGTCTGGTTGACCAGCACGCGCGGCAAGGTGTCGCTGTTGAGCTCGACGTGCCAGCCGCCGTCGGGACCCGGGCGGACGTAGACGTCCGGCACCATGGTCTGGAGCCGCGCCGTGCCGAACTTCATGCCGGGCTTGGGATTGAGGCGGCGGATCTCGCCGATCATGTCGGCGATGTCCTCGTCGTCGACGCCGCAGATCTTGCGCAGGCCCGCGATATCGCGCCTGGCAAGCAGATCGAGATGCTCGACCAGCGCCTGCATCGCGGGGTCGTAACGGTCGAGCTCGCGAAGCTGGATCGCGAGGCACTCACTCAAATTGCGTGCGCAGACGCCGGGCGGATCGAATTTTTGCAGCACCGCGAGGACGTCGTCGACGGCCTGCTGCGATGCACCAAGGCGCTCCGCGGCCTGGCCGAGATCGGGCGGCAGGTAGCCAGCGTCGTCGACGAGGTCGATCAGGTACTGGCCGATCATCCGCTGCGCCGGCCCGGCAAAGGCCACCGCGAGCTGCTCGGCGAGATGGTCGCCGAGCGTTGTCTCGGCTGCGACAAAAGCTTCCAGATTGTAGTCTTCGTCACCGGAGGCGCCGCCGCCCCATTCCGTATAGGTGGTCGGCGCGGCGTCCTGGGCGGTGCGGGCTGCGGCCTCGGCCGGCTCCTCGGAGAAGACGTTGTCCAGGCCCGTGTCCAGGGTCTGCTCGATCTCGGCGCGGGTGCCGAGATCCTTGCTCATCCATTCTTCCTGGCCCGGCTCGAATGCATCGCCCGGGCCGCCGCCCGGCTCGTCGCTGTGACCGCCGCCGAAATCGTCGCTATCGCCGTACTGGCCGGCCTCGGCCGGCGCTTCACCCGCGGGGGGCTCGTCGTTGGCCCGTTCCAGCAGCGGGTTCCGTTCGAGTTCCTCTTCCACGAAGGTCGTGAGATCGAGATTGGACAATTGCAGCAGCTTGATCGCCTGCATCAGCTGCGGCGTCATGACCAGCGACTGCGATTGTCGGAACTCTAATCTCTGCGTGAGCGCCATGAAGCAAGAACCGATCCCAAAAAGTTGGTCCGATTTTTGCTTATCCTAGTCCGAGCCCGATGTACACGTCTTGACGAAACGTAAAAAGGGCTAGAGGCGGAATTCCTCGCCAAGGTAAAGGCGGCGAACATCCGGATCAGCGACGATCTCATCCGGGCTGCCCTCGGTCAAGATTTCCCCGGCATAGACGATATAGGCACGGTCGGTGAGGCCAAGGGTCTCGCGCACATTGTGGTCGGTGATCAGCACGCCGATGCCGCGATTGGTGAGATGGCGGACGAGGTCCTGGATGTCGCCGACCGCGATCGGATCGATGCCGGCGAAGGGTTCGTCGAGCAGCATGTAGTTCGGACGCGTCGCCAGCGCGCGCGCGATCTCGACGCGGCGGCGCTCGCCGCCCGACAGCGCGATCGACGGCGATTTCCGCAGCCGCGTGATGTTGAATTCGTCGAGCAGCGAGTCGAGCTGCTGCTCGCGCTTCTTGCGCGAGGGTTCCACGACTTCGAGCACGGCGCGGATGTTCTGCTCGACGGTGAGGCCGCGGAAGATCGAGGCTTCCTGCGGCAGATAGCCGATGCCGAGCCGGGCGCGCTGATACATCGGCAGCCTGGTGACGTCGTGGCCGTCGAGCTCGATCGCACCGCGATCGGGCTTGATCAGGCCGGTGATCATGTAGAACACCGTGGTCTTGCCGGCGCCGTTCGGGCCGAGCAGACCGACCGCTTCACCGCGGCGCACATAGATGCTGACGCCGCGCACCACCTGGCGGCTGCCGAAACTCTTTTCCACGCTATGCACAGCCAGGAAACCCGGCCGCTTCAGCAGCTGCGGCCCGCCGGCGCCGTTGGGCTTGGCAGGGGCGTTGGGCGGTTGAGCCACCGGCCGCGGACGCGGCGGAGCCTCGAGGCCATAGGGGTCCGCGGCCGGAATCGGCTGGTCACGGGCCATCGGGGGCGCGTCCCGCACCGGGCTCGGCACGAGACCGCCGACGCTGTCACCCAGCGCGGTGATGTCCTGACGCGCAAACCCTGGCCGGCCGCGTTTGGCAGGGCGCCGACGGAACATGCTGAAGAGATCGACCATCCCCGCCTTCTACCGTGATCCTGCGCGACATTCGCGCGATCGGCCGCGCCGGATTCGCCGACGCAGCATGAATGAAGGGATGTCTCATGCCCAGTGAAACACGCCCGAAAAGCGGCGAACCCCGCTTCGAAAGCCCTGCGCGCTAAATACTGTCTCGGCGGGCAAGCTTCAACCTCGGATCGGGAGCAACCAACCCAAGGCGTTGAATTCGCGACTGGAATTCACTTTTGCCTGGCTCCGCCAGGCAATTGCAGCGGCGGGCCTGCAGCGGGTTTGCCCGGAGCGCCAGACCCGCAATCGCTGCCTCCCCTGCGGCAGCAGCGCCTGCACCCTGCCGCTGTCGGATTCCACCCGCGAGACACCTGTCGTCATGTCGACCATCAGCCGGTCGCCGCGCAGCACGTTCTTGCATTGCGTCAGAACCACGCCGCCGAGCATGGTGATGAGATTGGTCCTGGTGTCGAACACGGCGGTCTCGCCGGTCACCACCTGGTCCTTCTGGGTGACGACGACGTTACCGCGCGCTTCCAGCCGCTTGATCGAGGAACTGCCGCCCGGGCCCGGCTGCGCCGACTGCATCGGAGCGGACTTGGCGCCCTTCGCGGGGGCGGGTTGCGGCGCCGCGGATTTGTCACCTCCACCGGACTCGTAGAACACCACCAGCGTCTTCGACGTCATGGTGGTGTCGCCCTGGATGACCTTCACGTTGCCGGAGAAGGTCGCCTCCTTCTTCTTGTCGCGCATCTCGAGCGAGGCGGCCTCGATCTGGATCGGCTGATCGCGGTTCTGCGAAAAGCCCTGCATCGCATTGGGCACGCCCTGCATGGAGCCTTGCGCGCGCACAGCGCCCGTTGCGAGCAGCACGAGGCTGACGGTGAACGCGACATGGCCGATACCAGCGCCGCGCGGAAAAGACTTCATCATCAAAATCATCTTGAATTGGCGGACTTGTTCTGTGGCGTGCGCGTCTTCGCCGGCTGTGCGGGCTCGACGGGCGCTGCCGCGGGTTCATCCAGCTTGTCCAGATGCATCACCACGTTGCCCTCGAAGCGGATGACGTCGCCGCCTTCCGTAATGCGCAACCGGTCGGCGGTCAGCGTGCCGTTGGTCAGCTTGACGTCGACATGTTCATCCGATGAAACCGTGCCCTTGCCCATGTCGACGAAAGCCGAGTTCAGCCGCGCCTCGTAGCCGGACGAGGTGCGCAGGAAGATGTCCTTGTGCAGGTCGAGCTGCTGCTGCTTGTTGTCGAAGCGGCCGGTGCGAGCATCGAGCAGCAGAGTGGATTTGTCTTCCATCAACACCTTCGAGCGCAGGTCGGAGAGATCGACGTGATCGGGGTCGGTGATGTCCTGCGTCGCAGTCTTGGCCCAGAGCTCGTAGGGCCGCTGATCGGGTGTGAAGCCGGACATGTGCGGCGATTCCATCGTGATCTTGGTGCCTGTCACCACGAGGTTTCCGGCATCGAGCTTCACGGGGATCTGGAAGGGATTGAGGAAGGTCGAGACGACAACGATCGCGGCCATGGACGCAGCCACCGTCACTGGCACCGCAACGCGCAGAATCCGGACCAGGCGGCTGTGGCGCGCCGCGCTGGCGAACTTCGCCGCAAGCGCGGCGTCGTAGGTTGGAAACTGGGCCGAATTCACCGCTGCTCCAGGGTGTCGCTCGCCTTTGCGAGGCGATGGTGCCTCATTGTACCCGCGACCTGCGCAATATGCAGCCGCGACAGGCCGTTACGAAAGTGACCGAAACGGGGCGGCCGGCCCACCCTATCCGCCGGACGAGGGCTCAGGAATGCGCGAAAATGTCCTCTTCCTCCCAGCCCTGCAGGTCGAGCAGGCAGCGGGTCGGCAGGAAGTCGAAACAGGCCTTGGCCAGCGCGGTGCGGCCTTCCCGGACCAGCATGGCATCGAGCCGCTCGCGCAGGGCGTGCAGGTGCAGCACGTCGGAGGCGGCGTAGGCGAGCTGCGGCTCGGTCAGGCTGTCGGAACCCCAGTCGCTTGATTGCTGCTGCTTGGAGAGGTCGACGTTGAGCACCTCGCGGACGAGGTCCTTGAGGCCATGGCGGTCGGTATAGGTGCGGACGAGGCGCGAGGCGATCTTGGTGCAGTAGATCGGCCCGGTCATGACGCCGAAGGTCTGGTACAGCACCGCGACGTCGAATCGCGCGAAGTGGAAGATCTTGGTGGTCGCAGGATTGGCCAGCAGCGCCTTCAGGTTCGGCGCGTCGGTGTGGCCCTTGGGGATCTGCACCACGTCGGCGCTGCCGTCGCCCGGAGAGAGCTGCACCACGCAGAGCCGGTCGCGGTGCGGGTTCAGCCCCATGGTCTCGGTGTCGATCGCCACCGCGCCGGTGTAGCGGGACAGGTCGGGCAAATCGCCGCGATGCAGGCGTACGGTCATGGCGTGTCAAAACCTCGGGTGGAATGGGTCTGTCGGCATCATAGGCTAACCGGATTGCTCGCGATGTAGCCACTGGCGGCGGCCCGCGCAAGCGCCGGCTGTTCTCCGCCGGGCGCGGTCAGATCGCCGCCAGCATGATGCAGATCATCGCGGCGACCGTGATCCGGCTGGCGCCGTCGCGGAAGGTGTACAGGATCGGATCGTCGGGCATCTCGCGGCGATGCGCCATCATCAGGGCGCGGCCGAACCAGTAGAGCAGCAGCGGGTTGAGCAGCCACAGCATCCAGGGCCGGCTGTAGAGCGGCGTCACCGCCGACGACGAGACATAGAGCGAGAACACGGTGACCGCGTTCATGGCGCTCGCCGCCGCCATCGCACCGATGATGTGCAAATCGGTGACGCGATAGTCGCGGTTGGAGGGATCGGCTAGGCCGGCGCTCTCGCGCATGCTGAGCTCGCTGAAGCGCTTGATCAGGGCGAGCGAGGTGAACACGAACAGCGAGAAGATCAGCAGCCATTCCGACAGCACGACGCCGACGCCGACGGCGCCGGCGATGATGCGCAGCGTGTAGAGGCCGGCAAGCGTCACGACGTCGACCAGCATCTTGCGCTTCAGCACGAGCGAATAGGCGATGGTGGTGGCGAGATAGCCGCCGAGCACGGCGAGGAACAACGGCGAGATGCAGAGCGAGGCTGCGACTGCGAACAGCCACAGCGCAGGGATCGCCAGCAGCGCGGACGAGATCGGCAAATCGCCGGCCGCGAGCGCGCGATGGCGCTTGGTCGGATGCTGCCGGTCGGCGGCGAGATCCAGGAGATCGTTCATCAGATAGGCGCCGGACGCACAGGCCGAGAACGCCATGAACGCCAGCAGCGCATAGCCGAGCGTCGCGAGATTGAGCTGATGCGCGGTGATGACAGGCACGAACACCAGCGTGTTCTTGGCGTATTGATAGACCCGCAGCGCCTTCGCCCAGGTCTTCAGGCGGGCGCCATGGCTGGCGTGCGTCTCGATGCGCTCGATCGAGGCACGATCGAACGGCAGGTTGTCGCCGGCGACGAGGTCGCCCGGCGTAACGACACCATCAAATCCGAGATGTGCGGCGATGCCCGTGGCATGACCGGCAAAGCGACCGGCGACGAGATAGATCTTCTCGCCCCGCGCCCGCGCCGCCAGCGCCCGGTTCAGCACGTCGGAATCATAGGGTAGATAGGCGTAGTCGATGTCGGCCAGCGCCAGGATATCGGTGAGCGCCGCCATGCCCGGGCGTCCGCCCGCACCGAAGCGGGCGAGCATGCGGGCGGGGCTGCTGAACAGCGCTTCCATCAGCAGTTCCGAACGCAGCAATCCGCCTTCGAGGTCGATGACAAGCGTGCGGGCAGCCGCCGCCGTTGCCGACGGTGTGAGCGCGCCAGAATCGGTTTGCCAGGCCGGCTGCTCCATCCGAAAACGCTCTGACTTGCCGCAACACGACCGGCCCAACGACTGGGGAGACCGGGAGCAGGGAAATGGACGGCCGCGAGCCTAGGGAGTATTCGCTAAGGGCGGCTTATTCGACCGGCGAAGGCCGGCGGCCTCCGCAAGAAGCCTGGATCCAGTCGATACGTCCCGCTGTTGCCCGGATCCCACAACCCGGCCCAAGCTTCGTGGTTCGGCAAAGCTGGTGCCGTGCGGCCCGTGAAAATCGTCCCGGCCGACCCCATCTGTTGCAGTTCTCGCATTCCCCGCCCCGCCCACATGAATCAGGTGTCATGACCGAACAGACGCTCGCTGCGCCGATCGACGATCAACCGGACCGCCAACGCGGTTTTTCACGCTACCAGGTGCTCCTCGTCGCGCTGCTCGCGTTCGCACAGTTCACCATCATTCTCGACTTCATCATCATGTCGCCGCTCGGCGCCATCCTGATGCCCTCGCTCGACATCACCGCCGGGCAATTCGGCGTCGCGGTGTCGGCCTACGCGTTCAGCGCGGGACTATCGGGCATCCTGGCCGCCGGCTTCGCCGACCGCTTCGATCGCAAGCGCCTGCTGCTGTTCTTCTATGTCGGCTTCACGCTCGGGACCGCGCTGTGTGCCGCGGCGCAGACCTATCATGTGCTGCTGCTCGCCAGGATCGTCACCGGCTTGTTCGGCGGCGTGATCGGCTCGGTCGTGCTTGCCATCGTCACCGATCTGTTTCCGTTGCAAATGCGCGGCCGCGTGATGGGCTTCGTGCAGACCGCGTTCGCCGCGAGCCAGGTGCTGGGCGTTCCGGCCGGATTGTATCTCGCCAATCACTGGAGCTGGCACGTCTGCTTCATTGCCATTGTCGGCCTGTCGATCGTGACGATTGCCATCATCGCCTTCGCGATGGAGCCGGTCGACGCGCATCTGAAGCTGAAGCAGGACCGGAACCCGTTCCATCATCTGATCGCGACGGTCGGTGAGCCGCGCTACACGCTGGCTTTCGCGGTCACGACGTTGCTCGCGACCGGCGGCTACATGATCATGCCGTATTCCAGCGCCTTCACCGTGAACAATGTCGGCATCGACATGGCGCATCTGCCGATCATCTATCTCGTCTCCGGCCTGTTCAGCATCGTCACCGGGCCGCTGGTCGGCCGCGCCAGCGACGCGTTCGGCAAGTACCCGACCTTCGTGTTCGGCTGCGTGATGACCATCGTCATGGTGCTGATCTACACCCATCTCGGCCACGTCTCGCTCGCGACCGCGATCGCCGTCAATGTGCTGATGTTCGTCGGCATCTTCTCGCGCATGATCCCGTCGCAGGCGCTGATCTCGGCGATCCCCGATCCGAGCCAGCGCGGATCGTTCAGCGCGGTCAGCGCCTCGCTCCAGCAACTCTCCGGCGGCCTCGGCTCGGTGCTCGCCGCGGCGATCATCTCGCAACAACCGGACGGCTCGCTGCTGCATTTCGAGCGGATCGGCTACGTCGTCGTCGCGACGACGATCATCACGCTGGTGATGATGTATTTCGTGCAGAAGGCGGTGGCGGAGCGGGCGGGGAAAAGCGTGGTGTGAGAGGCTCCATGGCCGCAAGCCCCAAGGTACGAGCCGAGACCGTGAAGGATAACCAGCGCCTCGGCGTTGCTTCTATTCCACATTCAGGTGAACCAACGCTGGGCCTTCGATGACCAAGGTTGCATGTATTACCTATCGGTCGAAAATCTCGTTCGATGCATCGAACGGAGATCTCCAATGAGGCTCAAACTTGCCGCCGCGATGCTCGCCGCGAGCCTCCCGCTCGCATCGACGGCTTTCGCCCAAGGCACCGCGCCAGCCGACCTTGCGGTGATCGATGCCTGCCTGAAGACCGCGGAGAAAACCGGCAGTTTCGGCGGCGCGTGCGTCAGGCTCGTCGCCGACCCCTGCATCAAGGCGGCAAAGGGCGCGAATGACGACGTCGCCAAATGGAAAGCCTGCGCGGCGCGCGAACTCGCCATTTGGACGCAGAAAACCAGTGAGGCGCTCAAGAAGGTTCAGGCCGGCGGGTTCGCCGACGCGATCAAGGCGGTCAATGACTCGCAGAAAACTTTCGCCGCGTCGCGTGATCGCTTCTGCGCGGTCTTCGACAAGATCGAGCCCGGCATGTACCCCGGCGACGCGAGCTACTGCCGCCTGCGCGAGACCGCGAACCGCGCGCTGAGCCTGATCAAGCTCGGCGCTGCGGTCAACGAGCACTGAGACCTCTGAGGCGCCCGGTTTGTGGACCGGTCAGCGGCTCAAATCACCTGCAATGAGCGATATCAAGCGCTTGGATAGGGGTGGTGCCCAGGAAAGGACTCGAACCTTCACGGCCGTTAAGCCACTGGCACCTGAAGCCAGCGCGTCTACCAATTCCACCACCTGGGCATGCCGTTTGGGGCACGGAGGCGGTTACTAAGGTTCGGTGACGCGGTTGTCAAATCATGAGTAGGGATGCGGATTGCGCATCGCAAACCGGCCCGATACAAGCCTGATAACACGCGCTCTTCCCCAGGAATGGACCCAGGATCAGATCCCATGGCATCGAATTCGGAAACTCTCGTCACGGTTTTCGGCGGATCGGGGTTTTTGGGCCGGAATGTCGTCCGCGCGCTGTGCCGGCGGGATTACCGGGTCCGTGCTGCAGTGCGGCGGCCGGAATTGGCCGGATACCTCCAGCCCTCGGGCAAGGTCGGGCAGGTCCACACCGTGCAGGCCAATTTGCGCTATCCGGCCTCGGTCGAGGCGGCCGTGCGTGATTCGGATGTGGTGATCAATCTGGTGGGCATCCTCGCCGAGGGTGGCGCGCAGAGCTTCGACGCCGTCCAGGCCAAGGGCGCCGAAACCGTCGCCAAGGCGGCCGCGGCCGTCGGCGCCCGGATGGTGCATGTCTCGGCGATCGGCGCCGATGCGGACTCGCCCTCGCGCTACGCCAAGGCCAAGGCGGCCGGCGAGGCGGCAGTGCTGGCGGCAGTGCCGTCCGCCACGATCTTCCGTCCTTCGGTCGTATTCGGCCCCGAGGACCAGTTCACCAACCGCTTCGCTGCGCTGGCCCGGATGTCGCCGGTGATGCCGCTGATCGGCGGCGAGACCAAGATGCAGCCGGTCTATGTCGGCGACGTCGCCACCGCGATCGCGGATGCCGTCGACGGCAAGGCCAGGGCGGGCGCCACCTACGAGCTCGGTGGGCCCGAGGTGCTGACGATGCGCGAGATCATCGAGGCCATCCTCGAGATCACCGATCGTAAGCCGATGCTGGTGCCGCTGCCGTTCGGCCTCGCCCGCTTCAAGGCCGCCTTCCTGCAATTCGCGCCGGGCATGCTGAAGCTGACGCCGGACCAGGTCACGCTGCTCGCGCGCGACAATGTCGTGTCGGATGCGGCGAAGGCCGCCGGCCTGACGTTTGAAGGACTCGGCATCGCCGCCGATTCGCTGGAAGCGATCGCACCGCAATATCTCTGGCGCTTCCGCCCCCAGGGCCAGTTCCAGCGCAAGAGCGCGTAGAGCTTTCTCTCTCCGTCGTCATGGCCGGGCCTGCCCCGGCCATCCACGTCTTTCTCCGCGACCGCCAAGAACGTGGATGCCCGGCACAAGGCCGGGCATGACGAAACTGTGGTGCGTGCCGTAACGGCGTCAAAACTTCAGCTTCTTGAACACCGCTTCCGGCAGCGTCTTGATGATCAGCATCACGAGGCGCCATTTGCCACTGACGTAGACGACGTCGGTCTTGTTCTCGACGGCGCTGAGGATGGCGTCGCCCACGACAGGCGCATCCACGGTGAGCGGGCCGATCAGCTTCATGCCCTCGGTCATCCTGGTGCGGACGAAGCCCGGCTTCACCGTGACGACGTGAACGCCGCCGCGGCTCGCGCGCGCGCGCAGGCCCGAGAGAAACGCGGAGAAGCCTGCTTTCGCCGAGCCATAGACATAGTTCGAGGCGCGGCCGCGATCGCCGGCAACCGACGACACGCCGACGATCGTGCCGGTGCCGCGGACCAGGAATTTTTCGGCGAACAGGCCCAGGATCAGCGACGGACCTTCGTAGTTCGAACGCATGATGGTGGTGGCGTGGGCGAGATCGCTCTCGGCGTTCTCCTGCACACCCAGCAGGCCGACGATCGAGATGACGACGTCAGGCAACGCGGCAAGCCCGTTCACGAATCCCTCGAACGAGGCGGTGTCGAGCACATCGAATTTCCAGATGCTGGCCTCGACATTGTAACGCGCGCGCAGATCAGCGGCCTCAGGCTCCAGCGCAACGACATCGCGCCCCGCAAGCCCGACGTCATATCCCGCCTTGGCGAAGGCGCGCGCGGCGGCGCGGCCGATGTCGGAGGAGCCACCGAGCACAATTACGGTCTTGCGTGATGTCACGGCTTAAACCTCATCGAACAGGCGTTGTGAAAGTTTCGAGCGAATGTTTCCGGCGGGATCGAGAGATCTGCGAATCGCGTTGAAGCGTTGCAGGGCCGGATAGCCGGCCTCGAACGTCGCGCGCGACTGGCGCGCGTCCTTGGCGAGATAGAGCCTTCCGCCGGCGGCGACGACGAGGTGGTCGATCTCGTTGAGGAAATTCATGATGTCGCCCTTCACCGGAAAATCCAGCGCCAGCGTATAGCCGGGCAGCGGAAACGACAGGAGGCCGTCGCCCTCGCCGAGCTTCTTGAGCACCGCCAGGAAGGACGCATCGCCGCGCGCTGCGACGCGACCCAGGATCTCGCCGAGCACGGCGCGCGCGCCAGCTTGCGGAATCACGCATTGATGCTGGAGGAAACCGCGCTTGCCGTAGATGCGATTCCAGTCCGTGATGCTGTCGAGCGGAAAGAAATAGGGGTAGAGCGAGACCACATGGCTGCCGCCGGCGCGCCGCGCGCCCATGCGGTAGTAGAGCTCGTTGAAGGCGCGGATGCTATGGCGGTTCAGCGCCACCGACGGCAGGTCGACCGGCACGGCGAGTCCGGGATTTTTGCCGCCCGGAAATGCCGCGGCGCCGCCGGCGAGGTCGCCCGCCGCCGCATGCTCGCCGAGATAGATCAGCGAGCGGCCGAGATCTCGCCCTTTCGCCGCGCAATCGATCCACGCCACCGAATAGGTCGATGAGTCGCCGGCGTCGAGCGCGCGCATCGCCGCATCGAGATCGGATGCGGAGATCACCCGCTCGCGAATCCAGCCGGTCTCGACCGTGCGCAGCCGCATTGTCGCTTCGAGAATGATTCCGGTGAGGCCCATGCCGCCGATGGTCGCGAAAAACGCATCGGAATTCTGTTCGCGCGAGGCCTCGATGGTCTCGCCCTGCCCGGTGCGCAGCAGGATGCTCTCGACGTAACGGCCGAAGCCGCCCTCGCAATGATGGTTCTTGCCATGGACGTCGGCGGCAATTGCACCGCCGACGGTCACGAAACGCGTGCCGGGAACGACGAACGGGAAAAAGCCGCGCGGACCAAACGTGTCGATCAAATCCGACAGCAGCACGCCGGCTTCGAGGCGAATGCGCCCGGTCGCGGAATCGAACCACCTGACCCGGTCGAAGCCGGTCATCGCGACGGTTCTGACGGCGCCGATCGCGGCATCGCCATAGGCGCGGCCGTTGCCTCTCGCCACCGAGCCGGTCACCACGGCTTCGCCCACGGCCCCGAACGACCGCGGCCGCAGGAGTTCACTATCGACGACCGGGAAACGTCCCCAGCCGCTGACGAGGGTCATGGTTCAGCTCCTGTGCAGGGCGCGCGCCCTGCGTTGGAAACTGCCTACCGGTCAAAAGCTTATATTGCGTTGAAGGCTTGGTAGAAAAGCGTAGCCCGGATGGAGCGCAGCGTAATCCGGGAATCGTGCCACATGCGACGGCGGCCCCGGATTGCGCTGCGCTCCATCCGGGCTACGGCCTGAAGCTTAACGTCCCAGCGCCAGCGCGATCAGGCCGAGGGTGCCGACGATGACGCGCCACCAGGCAAACACCACGAAGCCGTGGCGGGTGACGTAGGACAGGAACGTCTTGACCACGATGATCGCGGTGATGAACGATACCACGAAGCCGATCGCGACGACGCCCATGTGGTCCATCGTCATCTCGGAGCGGTTCTTGTAGAAGTCGTAGGCGAACGCGCCGATCATGGTGGGAATGGCGAGGAAGAACGAGAACTCCGCCGCCGCGCGCTTGTCGGCCCCCAGGAACATCGCCGCGACGATGCTGGCACCGGAGCGCGACACGCCCGGGATCATCGCGACGCACTGCGCGATGCCGATATAGAGATACATCAGCAGCGGAAACCGGGTGGCGTCATGCTCGCGCGCCTTGAGATCGAGCCGGTCGACCCACAACAGGATGGCGCCGCCAACGATCAGCGAGAAACACACGACCCACGGATTGAACAGCAGGCTCTTGATGTACTTGCCGGCGACGAGGCCGACGACGACCGCGGGCAGGAATGCGACCAGCACGCCGATCACGAAGCGGCGCGCGTCGGCATCGCCGGTGAACATGCCGATCGCGACGTCCCACAATTTCTTGAAGTACAGCACGACGATCGCAAGGATCGCGCCGAGCTGGATCAGAACCGTAAACGAATCCCAGAACGCGCCTTCGCCGAGATGGAAGAAACGCTCCGCAAGCAGCAGGTGGCCGGTCGAGGAAACGGGAAGGAACTCGGTCACACCCTCGATGATGCCGAGGATCACTGCCCGTATTGCGTCTGACATATTTACGGTCCATTTCCGCTGGAAAAGCGGGTTCTTCTCGCCTATTCCCCCCAATGCTGCAATCGCAAAATGCGCCGTCCCGCCCTTGCTTCGCGGTTTTGAAGGACTAGTGTGGCGCCGCACAAACATTGATGGATTCTTAAGCACCATCACATAGTCAAAGGCTTCATGTTTACGCTGTATCATCATCCGTTCTGTCCGCATTCGCGCTTCGTCCGCCTGGTCGCGGGGGAATACGGACTCGAGTTGCGTCTCGTCGAGGAACGCAGCTGGGAACGGCGCGAGGCATTTCTGCTGCTCAATGCGGCGGGGACGACGCCGGTCCTGGTAGACGAGGAGCAGCCGCCGATCCCGGGCGCGGCCATCATCGCCGAATATGTCGACGAGGCCTATGGTCACGAGATGGGGCCCAAGCGTCTGATGCCGGACAGCGTCGCCGAGCGCGTCGAGGTGCGCCGGCTGATGGCCTGGTTCAACGAAAAATTCTTCGAGGAAGTGTCTCATCCACTCGTCACCGAGCGCATCTACAAGCGCTTCATGAGCGAGGACAGCGGCGGCGGCGCGCCCTCGGCCGACGTGATGCGCGCGGCCAAGGCAAATGTGCGCTATCATCTGGCCTATATCGGCTGGTTGGCGCAGACGCGTAATTTCCTCGCCGGCGACCGGCTCACTTACGCGGATCTCGCCGCCGCGGCGCATCTCTCGGCGATCGACTATCTGGGCGACGTGCCATGGAGCGAGGACGACGCGGCAAAGGCGTGGTACGCGCGGGTGAAATCCCGCCCGTCGTTCCGTCCGCTGCTGAGCGAATGGCTGGCGGGCGTGCCGGCGTCGCGGACCTACGTGGACCTGGATTTCTGAACTCCGATCCGGCTGAACTGAAGACGGCGCTTGCGCACGAGGCGCGCGCGCTCGGCTTCGACTGTATCGGCGTCACGGTGCCGGGGACGATCGAGAACGCGGGACGGCATTTTCTCGAGTTCATCGCCTCAGGCGGCCATGGCGACATGGACTGGCTGGCCGCGCAGCCGGAGCGCCGCGTCGATCCGCGCGGGCTGTGGGCCGACGTGCGCAGCGTCATCATGCTCGGCGTCAATTACGGTCCCGACGCCGATCCGCTCGCAATCCTGAAGGAACGCACGCGCGCGGCGATCTCGGTCTATGCGCAAGGCGACGACTATCACGACCTCATCAAGAAGCGCCTGAAGGCGCTGGCGCGCTGGCTGGTCGCGACCGCCTCTTGTCAGCTGGAGCCCTGCGACGTGAAGGTGTTCGTCGACACCGCGGCGGTGATGGAGAAGCCGCTGGCGCAGACCGCGGGTCTCGGCTGGCAGGGCAAGCACACCAATCTCGTCTCGCGCGAGTTCGGCTCGTGGCTGTTTCTCGGTGCGATCTACACCACGCTCGAGCTGCCGCGCGACGGCGCGGAGATTGATCATTGCGGCTCGTGCCAGGCCTGCCTCGAGATCTGCCCGACGTCGGCGTTTCCCGCGCCCTACAAGCTCGATGCGCGGCGCTGCATCTCGTATCTCACCATCGAGAACAAGGGACCGATCCCGCGCGAGTTTCGCAAAGCCATCGGCAATCGCATCTATGGCTGCGACGATTGTCTCGCGGCGTGTCCCTGGAACAAGTTCGCGCAAGAGGGACGCGAGGCAAAGCTCGCCGCGCGCGAGGAATTGCGGGCGCCTGGTCTTGGCGAGCTCGCGCGTCTCGACGATTCCGCATTTCGCGCGCTGTTTACGAAGTCGCCGATCAAGCGCATCGGCCGCGATCGGTTCTTGCGGAATGTGCTGATTGCGATCGGCAACTCCGGAGAGGTGGCGCTGGCGGAGGAGGCGCGACGATTGCTCGATGATGCGAGCCCGCTGGTGCGCGGGGCGGCGGTTTGGGCACTCGGGCAATTGATGTCGCGTTGCGAGTTTGATGCGATGAAGAGCATTGCTGCGAGCAACGAGGACGACGACAGCGTGCGTGCGGAGTGGCAGACCGCCTCCTAGCCCACCGCTGTGTCATTTCGCGAAGGCGGGGAATGACACCGTTGTTGTGGCGACCGCTCACGCTCTCGCCACCCTTGATTTCCCCACAGCTTCCTTCAATCTCGCGCATCATGACAAACATGCCTTTCTTCACCCGCGACGGCGACTCATTCCACCCGACGGAAGTCGCCAATGGTCCGTGGGATCCGAAATCGCTGCACGGCCGCGTCATCGTCGGTCTGCTCGGCTTTGCCATCGAGGAGCGCCATTCCGGGCCTGAATTCGTGCCGGCACGGCTCACGGTCGACATGTTCCGGCTGCCGACGATCGATAAGCCGATCGAGGTGACGACGCGCCTGGTGCGCGACGGGCTGCGCATCCGTGTGGTCGAGGCGGAATTCGTCTCCGGCGGCGTCAGCATGGCGCGCGCGTCCTGCCAGTTGCTGCGGCGGACGCAAAACCCTGATGGCAACGTCTGGTCGCCGCCGAACTGGGACGTGCCGAAGCCCTCAGAGATTCCCAAGCCCACCGATCCCCGGCTCGGCATGAACGGCAAATGGACGACGCGGCCGATCGTCGGCCACATGGGCTCGCTCGGCCCGCGAAAGCTCTGGATGAGCGAGGTGCGCGAGCTGGTTGCGGGCGTGCCGATGACGCCGTTCGTCCATGTTGCCGTCGGCGCCGATTTTGCCAGCCCGTTTGCCAATGCCGGCGACAAGGGCCTCGGCTACATCAACAGCGACGTGACGATCTATCTGCACCGGCTGCCGGTGACGAACTGGATCGGCTTCGACGTGGTGAATCACCAGGCCACCGACGGCGTCGCGATCGGCGAGTGCTGGCTCTATGACGAGCAGGGCCCGATCGGCACCGCCACGGTCGCAGCGCTGGCGCAGCGCAAGCCGATGGCGAAGCTGTCACCGCCGCCGTAGGGCGAGTCGTCAAACCAAATGCCGCTGCATCTCCGGCCGCGCCTTCAGTTCCGCGCCCTGCTTGGCGACGATCTTGGCAATACGCTCCGGCGCGAACTTCAGATCGATGAAGGCCGGCGCGGTGTTGGCGACCTCGTGATAACAGGCGATCTTGCCGTCCTTCAGCGTCATGATCGCCACGCCCTCGAACATCGCCCGCGCGCCGTTCGCTTCCGGCAGGATTGATTTGTAGCTGAAGGTGTAGCGCGCATAGAGCGTGGTGCCGTCGGTGACGGGGTCATGCATGTCCCAGCGAAAATCGGTCGCCGTGCGATAGAACCAGTCATCGACCATCGCTGCGATCTTTGTCCGGCCTTCGAAGGCACCGTAGAAGACGTCATGATAGACACCGTCTTCGGTGAACAGCTCGGCGAACGCTTTGCCGTTACGCTGTTCAACAGCGTCGCAAAAGGCGCGCAGCATGGCGGTGGTGGTCATCGGCTTTCTCCCGGTGCTTGTTGTTGTGCCCTCGCCCCTTGTGGGAGAGGGCAGCTCCGCTCGTTGACACGCATTCACTTGGGTGAGGGGTCTGTCTCCGCAAACTCTCATCGAGAGCGCGGAGAGAAACCCTCATCCGGCGCTTCGCGCCACCTTCCCCCACAAGGGGGAAGGAAACAAGATCACCCGATCTCGGCCACCGCGGCAAGAATGCGCGCGATGTCCTGCGGGCGGGACAGGCGGTGATCACCGTCCTGGATCATGGTCAGCACGACATCGTCGGCGGGCAGACGGTGGGTCAGCGCGAACGCGTGTTGCCAGGGCACATCTGGGTCCTGCGCGCCCTGCAGGATGCGGACGGGACAACCGAGATCGATCGCGCTGCCGAGCACGAGGTGGTTGCGCCCCTCCTCGATCAGGTTTCGCGTGATCGGATATGGCGAGCCGTCGCCATAATCCGACGGCCGCAGCCAGAAACCCTTGGTCTCGATCTCCTTTTTCACCTCGGGCGAGAAATTCTTCCACATCAGCTCTTCGGTGAAGTCGGGCGCCGGCGCGATCAGCACGAGCCCCGCCAGCGATGCCTTGGCTTGCTGTTTCTCTTGCCGCTTCCTGATTTCGCGGGCGAGCAGCAGCGCCATCCAGCCGCCCATGGAGGAGCCGATCAGGATTTGCGGGCCGTCGCAGAATCGCTCGACCACCGCGACGCTGTCCTCGAGCCAGCGTCCGATGGTTCCGTCAGCGAAATCACCGCTGGATTCGCCATGGCCGGAATAGTCGAACCGGACCACGGCGCGGCCATGGTCTTTGGCCCAGCCGTCCAGTGCCACGGCCTTGCCGCCCAGCATATCCGATTTGAATCCACCCAGCCAGACCAGCCCGGGGCCCTTTCCGGGACGGCTGCGCACCGCGACCCTGCGCGCGGACGGGCCCTGGCCCACATCGATGAAGTCGGGCACGGCGTCGGAAATGGCATCGGTCATGGAACGTTTACTCCGGCTGTGCAGTTTGAGCTGTCCGGGCATGTTCTGCGGTGCGGCCCGGGATTGGCCCTTTGGGACGCTTGCGGAACAGAAGCAAGGTGTCTATGTCCGTCAGCGTGCCGACGGGCGTGACCGAAATGCCTCGCATTTGAGGCTATTTCGCCTCCCGCCCGAGCGAATTGCTTGCCGGCAAACCTATCTTCCTGCACAGTAGCCGCCTCTTTCACAACTTTGGAGAACCACCCATTCGCCGTCCCAATAAAGCCCCGCCCGTTGCCAGCAAAGACGGGCCGCGCATCAATGATGATATTCGCAATGCGCAGATCCAGCTGATCGATCAGACCGGTGACAACAAAGGCACGGTCGAGACCGTCATGGCCATCCGCATGGCTCAGGAAGCCGGTATGGATCTGGTCGAGATCTCGCCAAACGTCAGCCCTCCCGTCTGCAAGATCATGGACTACGGGAAGTATAAGTATTCCGCCCAGAAAAAAGCCGCCGAAGCCCGCAAGCGGCAGAAGATCGTCGAAATCAAGGAGATCAAGCTCCGCCCGATGATCGACGACCACGATTACGAAGTTAAGATGCGCGCGATGCAGCGCTTCTTCGAAGAGGGCGACAAGGTCAAGATCACGCTGCGCTATCGCGGCCGCGAAATGGCGCACCAGGAGATCGGCACCAAGCTGCTCGACAAGATCAAGACCGACGTTGCCGAGCTCGCCAAGGTCGAGCAGGACGCACGGTTCGAAGGCCGCCAGGTCGTCATGGTGCTGGCGCCGCGCTGACGCAGGCTCTTTAAGGTTGAGAATTCAACGGCCCGTCCGGCTCTCCGGCGGGCCGTTTTGTTGTCAGGTCCTTGTCGCTTGCCAGGTGCCGCTGCAGCGGTCGCCGGAAATGATGCCCTTCCAGGAGCCGGCGCCGGCCACACCGGCGAGCCGGCCGCCGCCGCTGGCGTGGGACGCCCCGACCGAGACCTGAACCGCGACGGCGCCGCCGCGTCGGACCGTGCCGGAAACGCGGCCGCCACCGGCCGACGAGACCCGGCTGCCGGTCACCGTGAACGGGACGCTGTAGCCGGAGCTGCAATTGCCACGCGTGGTGGCGAAAGTGACATTCCAGATGCCGTCATAACCGCCGACACGGGCATCGGCGGTCGTGGGCAGCAAGGCGGCCGCAACCACGGCAAGCAGCGCCAGGCGGCGTGGGCGGGCGAGAGTGGCGAAAGACGAAATCAACTGCCAGAAATGAGCCATTTTGGTCCTGCTTCAAGCGACACGACTGGGACAAGGATGGTAGCAATGCCGAATAGTCGGTCGCCAGGTTTCACCGGTTCATCGTTGCCAATTCGCCCGTTCTCTGTCATAAGCCCGGCCTTCATCGCCCGGCTGATTAAGGGCTGCCGTGGCGGTGTTTCGTGCGGGTTTCGCGCTTGTTCGTAGAAACCTGAGCACAATCAACGCTCTAACGAGCATTTTGACGGCCAAGCCGCCTTCGCGGGCGCGTTTCGTTGGCCATTAGGAGAGCCAAATGCCCAAGCTGAAGACCAAATCGGGCGCCAAAAAGCGCTTCAAGGTGACTGCCACCGGCAAAGTGATGTTCGCCCATCGCGGCAAGCGTCACGGCATGATCAAGCGGACGAAGAAGCAGATCCGTCAGCTCCGCGGCACCGCCGTGCTGTTCAAGACCGACGGCGACAACGTCAAGAAGTACTTCTTGCCGAACGCCTGATCGCGTCCGCGATCTCCAAGATCATTGCCATCCGCGCCGCGTTGTTCGCGGCGATCCGAAAAACCAAGTCATCTCTGAAGGATTTTGTCATGTCTCGCGTCAAACGCGGTGTGACCGCCCACGCCAAGCACAAGAAAGTCTACAAGGCCGCCAAGGGTTTCCGCGGCCGCCGCAAGAACACGATCCGCACCGCCAAGCCGGCCGTCGAGAAGGCCCAGCAGTACGCCTTCCGCGATCGCAAGCGCAAGAAGCGGACGTTCCGCGCGCTCTGGATCCAGCGCCTCAACGCTGCCGTCCGTCCGTTCGGCCTGACCTACAGCCGATTTATCGACGGCCTCGCCAAGTCGGGCATCACCGTGGACCGCAAGGTGCTGTCGGATCTCGCGATCAACGAGCCTGCGTCGTTCCAGCTAATCGCCGAGAAGGCGAAGGCCGCGCTAGCCGCCTGAGCCAGGCTTGCGTGCTAACGGCCGGCTTGGCCGGCCTTCAGCGCGCGCCGCGAGTAACGCTGGGCGACCTCCGCCCGGCAGAAGGCTGTTGCCGAAATATACATGGTGCCGGACTTATTCCGGTATTTCCGGTCGCAGACCCGTAACTCGCGCTGATAGCTGAGCTTCTGCGGCGTTTTCAGCCGGCCGAGAAAATCCGCCTCGCACTTTTTCTCGACGACCTCCCCGAACTGAACGTCGCCACTGGCGCCGTATGCGCAGGCCTCGAACAGCGTCATGGCGCGGTCGCAGCCCGGCGCCGCGTTGAGGGCCGACTTGATGTCGTCCATCGCATTGGATTTGGCCGGACATTCCTCGGCGGCGTGAGCCACGCTTGCCATGAGAACCAGGGCCATACCGGCCAGGCAGGATCGTAGACGCATCCTCGGCTCCTTCGTCGGGGTAGATGCCGGCCATGCCGATACGGCTCAAATGCCCTGCATTTGCGCCGGCTATTCGGCTTGACGTTCCGACCCGGCTGCGGCCACAACCGGCAGCCTTTTGAAAGGATCCGACCTTGTCCGACCTCGCCAGTCTCGTCCCATCCATCCTCGCACAGATCGCCGCCGCCGGCGACGAAGCAGCCCTCGAAGCCGTCCGCGTCGCCGCGCTTGGCAAGAAGGGCTCCATCTCCGCGCTTCTGGCAACGCTTGGCAAGATGTCGCCCGAGGAGCGCAAGACGCAAGGCGCCGCGATCAACCAGGCCAAGGATGAGGTCACCCAGGCACTCGCGGCAAAGCGCGACGTGCTGAAGTCGGCGGCGCTCGATGCGCGGCTTGCATCGGAGACCGTCGACGTCACGCTGCCGCTGCGCGACACACCGACTGATGCCGGCCGCATCCATCCGCTGAGCCAGGTCTGGGACGAACTGACGACCATCTTCGCCGACATGGGATTCTCGGTCGCGGAAGGCCCCGACATCGAGACCGACGACTACAATTTCACCAAGCTGAACTTCCCGGAAGGCCATCCCGCGCGCGAGATGCACGACACGTTCTTCTTCCATCCGAAGGAAGACGGCTCACGCATGCTGCTGCGAACCCACACCTCGCCGGTGCAGGTGCGCACCATGCTGAGCCAGAAGCCGCCGATCCGCGTGATCTGCCCGGGCCGCACCTATCGCATCGATTCGGACGCGACCCACACGCCGCAATTCCACCAGGTCGAAGGTCTCGTCATCGACAAGCACTCGCATCTTGGCCACCTCAAATGGATTTTGCACGAGTTCTGCAAGGCGTTCTTCGAGGTCGACAACATCAACATGCGCTTCCGTCCCTCGTTCTTCCCGTTCACGGAGCCGTCGCTGGAAGTCGACATCCAGTGCCGCCGCGACAAGGGCGAGATCCGCTTCGGCGAGGGTGAGGACTGGCTCGAGATTCTCGGCTGCGGCATGGTGCATCCGAACGTGCTGCGCGCCTGCGGCATCGATCCCGACGAGTACCAGGGTTTTGCCTGGGGCATGGGCATCGACCGCATCGCCATGCTGAAATACGGCATCGCCGACCTGCGCCAGCTGTTCGACAGCGACGTCCGCTGGCTGTCCCATTACGGCTTCAAGCCGCTCGAGGTGCCGACGCTGGCGGGAGGGCTGAGCTCGTGATGCTCTGGACCGGACACGCGAGAACTCTCTCCGTTTCCGTTGCGGAGACAACCCTCCCCGCAAGCGGGGGAGGGGATGGATGGAAAGCGGGCGTGGCTTTCAATTCGTGGGGACGTATTCTCCTTCGGCTCGACAGGTCGAGCCCCTCCCCCGCTTGCGGGGAGGGTTGGGGAGAGGGTTTCTCCGCAATGGGGTTACCGATGGTTGATCCCAAGCATCCGGACTGGAAAGTGGCGGCCGGGCTGCGTGCCAATGCACGCGCGCTCAGGCAGAATTCGACCGACGCCGAGCGCATCCTCTGGTCGGAGCTGCGCGCTGGTCGATTGAATGGCGCGGTCTTTCGCCGCCAAGTCCCGGTCGAGAATTACGTCGCCGACTTCATCTGCCACGCCGCGAAGCTCGTCATAGAGCTCGATGGCGGCCAGCACTTCTCGGACGAAGGAGAGCGCGCTGATGCGCGTCGCTCTACCACAATCGAAGCGACGGGCTTCAAAGTCCTTCGCTTCAGCAATCTCGACGTCATGAGCAATCGTGCCGGCGTTCTCGAAATAATCGTCACTGCCATTGCGGAGAGAACCCTCTCCCCAACCCTCCCCGCAAGCGGGGAGGGAGCAGACCGTCACTGCGGAGAAAAAGCAGCCATGAAATTCACCCTCTCCTGGCTGAAAGACCATCTCGACACCGACGAGCCCTTGGAAAAGCTCGCCGACAAGCTCACGATGATCGGGCTCGAAGTCGAGAACATCGAGGACAAGGCGAAGGCGCTGAAGCCTTTCACCATTGCCAAGGTAATCTCGGCCGAGCAGCATCCGAATGCGGATCGCTTACGCGTCTGCATGGTTGATACCGGTAACGGTGCTGCCCCAGTGCAGGTCGTGTGCGGTGCGCCGAATGCGCGCGCCGGGCTCGTCAGCGTGTTCTCGCCGCCCGGAACCTACATTCCAGGCAAGGACATCACGCTCGGCGTCGGCACCATTCGCGGCGTCGAGAGCCGCGGCATGCTGTGCTCGGCCGCCGAACTGCAGATCTCCAACGACCATGACGGCATCATGGAATTGCCCGCGGACGCACCTGTTGGCGCCGGATATGCCGAATGGGCCGCGCTCGGTGATCCCGTGGTCGAGATCAATTTGACGCCGAACCGGCAGGACTGCACCGGCGTACACGGCATCGCGCGCGACCTTGCCGCCGCCGACATGGGCAAATTCAAGGACCCCACCATCAAGCCGATCAAGGGCGAATTCCCGTGCCCGGTGAAGGTCACGGTCGAGGATGCCGCGCTGTGCCCGGGCTTCGCGCTGCGGCTGGTGCGCGGCGTCAAGAACGGCCCGTCGCCGGAATGGCTGCAGAAGCGGCTGACCGCGATCGGGCTCCGTCCGATCAACGCCCTAGTCGACATCACCAACTTCATGACCTACGACCGCGCGCGTCCGCTTCACGTGTTCGACGCGAAGAAGGTCAAGGGCAACCTCGTCGTGCGCCGCGCCCGCGACGGCGAGACGCTGCTCGCGCTCGACGGCCGCACCTACAATCTCGATCCCGCGATCTGCGTGATCGCGGATGAGCATGGCGTCGAATCGCTCGCCGGCATCATGGGCGGCGAGGCCTCGGGCTGCGACGAAGACACCACCGACGTGCTGATCGAATCGGCGCTGTGGAACGAGATCAACATCGCCCAGACCGGTCGCAAGCTCGGCATCAACTCGGACGCTCGCTATCGCTTCGAACGCGGCGTCGATCCGGCCTTCATGGTCCCCGGGCTCGAGCTCGCGACCAGGCTGGTGATGGAGATGTGCGGCGGCACGCCGTCCGAGAACGTCGTTGTCGGCAAGGCCTTTGGCGACGACCGCGTGATCGATTTTCCGGTCACCGAGGTGAAGCGTCTCTCCGGCATCGAGGTGCCGCAGCCGGAGATGAAGCGCATCCTCAGCCATCTCGGCTTCATGATGGCGGGCCCCGGCCCCGTGGTGAAGGTCGCCGTGCCGTCCTGGCGCACCGACGTGCACGGCAAGGCCGACATCGTCGAGGAGGTCGTTCGTATCTATGGCGTCGACAAGGTGCCGATGACGCCGTTCGAGCGCGGCGCCGATGCGCGAAAGCCCGTGCTGACGCCGCTGCAGCTGCGCACCCGCCGCGCCCGGCGCGCGCTTGCGAGCCGCGGCATCATCGAAGCCGTCACCTGGTCCTTCATCACCAAGCCCGCGGCAGAATTGTTCGGCGGCGGCCAGCGCGAGCTGGAAGTGGCCAACCCGATCGCATCGGATCTGTCCGACATGCGCCCGACCCTTCTCGCCGGCCTGATCGCGGCGGCGCAGGCCAATGCCGATCGCGGCATTGGCGATGTCGCACTGTTCGAAGTCGGCCAGATGTTCAAGGGCGATCGGCCGCAGGATCAGTTCATGGCGGCAAGCGGCGTGCGCCGCGGCTTTGCATCCTCGGAAGGTCTCGGCCGCCACTGGTCGGGTTCGGCGCAGGCCGACGTGTTCGACGCCAAGGCCGATGCGCTGGCGGTGCTGGCCGCCGCCGGTGCGCCGATGCAGGCCTTGCAGATCGTGGCCGGCGGACCCGCCTGGCTGCACCCCGGGCGTTCCGGCACGATCCAGATCGGACCGCAGAACGTGCTCGGCCATTTCGGCGAAATGCATCCGCGCGCGCTCGAGGCGCTCGGGGCCGACGGCCCGCTGATGGTGTTCGAGGTGATTCTCGACCGCGTTCCCGAGGCTAAGAGGAAGCCGACCCGCGCCAAGCCTGTGATCGAGCTGTCGGCCTTCCAGCCGGTGTCGCGCGATTTCGCGTTCATCGTCGACCGCAGCGTGAAGGGCGGCGATATCGTTCGTGCCGCGCAGGGCGTCGACAAGAAGCTGATCACCGCCGTGAACGTCTTCGACGTCTACGAGGGCAAGGGCATCGACGACGGCAAGAAGTCGGTCGCGATCGCGGTGACGATCCAGCCGCGCGAGAAGACCTTGACCGATCAGGAGATCGAGGCCGTCGCCGCCAAGATCGTCGCAGAGGTGACGAAGAAGACCGGCGGCACTCTGCGGGGATGACATTTACTGACCTTCTCCCAAAGGACGTCAGCCTCACCATCGCGATGGCGCTCTGCGCCGTCGCTTTCGTCTCAGGTACCGCGCGCGGCTTCTCGGGCTTCGGCTCGGCGCTGATCTTCATGCCGCTGGCGAGCAGCATCGCTGCGCCCCGGCTGGTCGCCGCGCTTCTCCTCGTCATCGACTTCATCGCGGCAGCACCCCTGCTGCCCGACGCGTGGCGGAAGGCCGACCGCAAGGCCACCGCCGTGATCGTGCTGGGCGCGTTGGTCGGCGTGCCCATCGGCACCTATTTCCTCAGCGTGCTCGAACCCGTGACCACGCGCTGGATCATCTCGGGCTTCGTCGCCGCGCTCCTGCTTCTGCTGTTGTCGGGCTGGCGCTACCGCGGCAAGGACCATGCCTGGCTCTCGGTCGGCATCGGCGGCCTGTCGGGCTTCTGCAGCGGCCTCGCGCAAACCGGCGGCCCGCCGATCGTCGGCTACTGGCTCGGCCGCCCGATCGCACCGATCGTCGCGCGCGCCAACATCGTGCTGTTCTTCGGCGCCTCGGATTTTTTCTCATTGGTCAGCTATGCGACGACCGGCCTGATCAGCCGCGAATCGCTGCTGCTCTCGCTCATCGTCGGGCCGGTCTATGCGATCGGCGTCGCGTTTGGCGCCTCGCTGTTCGGCCGCGCCAGCGAGACGGTCTTTCGCAGGATTTGCTACGCCCTGATCGCGATGGCGGTGATCACCGGGCTGCCGGTGCTGGACGGGATTTTACGTTAATTGCCTTGCCGGCGCGGCGTGCGGCGCCTCTTCGTCGACTGCGTCGGCGTATCGGCCGGCTCGTCCTTGAGCGCTCCGATCTTGCGCAGGGCCGCGTCGGCGGCGCGTTCGCCGCTTTCCCAGGCTCCATCGACCGTGCCCCACAGCGTCTCGTGCGTGGCTTCGCCGGCGAGAAACAAATTGCCGATCGGCTCGCCCAATATCTTTCGCGAGAACTGGCCGCCCGGTGAAGCCGCCGACATCGCGCCCATCACGTAGGGCGAGGCGTTCCAGCGCGTCGCGCTGGTTTTCTGCACCGCGGCCGCGGCCTCGCTGCCGAACAGCTTCGTGATCCATTCCCTGGCGAAAGCCGTCATCGCCTTTTCGCCCTGCTCGGAGAGGTCGCGGCCGAACGAGCCGCCGATATCGATCGAACACAGCGAGGAGCCGCCGATGTTGGCGAGCATCAGCGCCGTGCGCGTGGAGTTGCTCTGCTCGATCAGGATATCGTCTCGCGACAGGCCGAGCGGATTGCCCGGCAGCTGCAGCACGATGTGATCATAGCTGCCGAGGGTGAGCTTCGACGCAGCATCGAGGGTCCGCTTGGGAATATCGGGGCCGAACTTGATCGCGCCCGACATCAGCACATTCGTCGAGACCGTGATGATGGCGGCGCGGGCGGAGATCTTGCCGGATGGCGTCTCCACGCTGACGTCGCGATTGCTCCAGACGATGCGGCTCGCCGGCGTCGACAGCGCGATGGGCGCTTGCTCGCCGAGCCTGCCGATCAGCGTGCCCAGCCCCTGGCGGCAGGCGATTGCGGCGTTGCGGTCCTGCGCGCGCGCCTTGTCGATCGCCGACAGCTCCTTCAAGTCCTTGCCGGCAAAGCCCGCGCCCAGCATGAATTCGGCCGCGCCGGTCCAGTCGCCGAGATCCTTCGGCAGCACCGACGCGCAGGAGGTATCGAGCTTGCCGCGCGCGGCGTCGTCGATGGCGCGGTTGGCACGGACCAGCGCCGCCAGAAATTCCTCGGTCTCGCCCGCGCGTGCGTTGCGGCGGCCAATGCGCATCCTCTGACCGGACGGCGCCGGCAGCACGTCGAGCCCGACGCTGCGCCCCAGACGGATCATCGGATTGGTGTCGGGATTGTGCATCCAGCGCGCGCCGCGGTCGAACGGCACATCGAAGGTGGTGTTGTCCGTGATGCAGCGGCCACCGATTTGCGAGGCGGCTTCGACCACCACGACCTTGCGATTGGCCGCCATGATGCGCCGAGCCGCAGCAATTCCGGCCGCCCCCGCGCCGATCACGACGATGTCGACGTCGCGCGGCAGGGGTGCTGCCGTTGCGCGCCGCACCGGCAGCGCGGCAACAGCCGCGGACGCCGACAGGAAACCACGGCGGGTGATTGTCATGGCATGGTTTCCGGGAACTTGCGGCGAACGGGAACAGCCCGCGAACCTTGCTGTATCTTGCGCTGCACGGCAACCATCATGGTGAATCAATCGTGCTTGATCTCACAGACTGATGAACCGAATTGCAACACGTTTAGACCATGATACAGAAGGGAAAAAGACGGCCGGAAAAGGCCGTGGGGGAGTTTGAAATGGGGACGGTCCTCGACTCAGTCGGCAAGCTGATTGCCGCGTACCTCTCGAAGGAGGTGCCGGGCTATGAGCCGTTCACGCCGAGCGACCCGGAGCATCTGCGCGGCGTGATCGAGCCCGGCGACGTGCTGCTGGTCGAGGGCAACAACCGCATCTCCGGCATCATCAAATATCTGACGCAGTCGACCTGGTCGCACGGCGCGCTCTATGTCGGTCCTGTCGAAGGCGCCATGGAGCCCGACGGCGAGCCGCACGTGCTGATCGAGGCCAATATCGGCGAGGGCGTCACCTCGGCGCCGCTGTCGAAATATTTCCCCTATCACACCCGCGTCTGCCGGCCAGTCGGACTGTCCTACGAGGACCGCACCACGGTCTGCCGCTATGCGATCAACCGCATCGGCTTCGGTTACGACACCAAGAACATCATCGATTTGATGCGCTTCCTGTTTCCGCTGCCGATTCCGCAGCGCTGGCGGCGGCGCATGATCGCGATCGGGTCGGGCGATCCGACCAAGATCATCTGCTCGGCGCTGATCGCGCAGGCCTTCGACGCCGTGCGCTATCCGATCCTGCCGAAGATCACCAAGGCCGGCAGCCGCGCCGCGCGCCGCGAGATCCTGCACATCCGCGATTCCTCGCTCTACATGCCCCGCGACTTCGACATCTCGCCCTATTTCGAAGTGGTCAAACCCACCATCGTGCACGGCTTCGACTACACCGCACTGCACTGGGCCGACAAGCAAAAGCCGCTCGAGGAGGTAGCGGGCTCATTCGGGGTGTTTCCAGAAACGTTCCTGGCGCCGCCGCTCGTTCCTGAAGCGCTTGACGAAGAAGCGCCGGCTGAGGTTTCGGCTGAGCAAGTGATGCGTGAGGCGGCTGCGGCGATGAACACCACCGTCTCCGAACATTTCGTGCTGCTGAACGACCTCGCGGCATACCGCGCACAGCGTCGCAGCCACGCAAGCGAGATCGCGGCGTAGCCCTGGCCTACCGCTCCGCGCGACCAATCACGGCCATCAATTCCGCGATCTTCTCGCGCTGGTCGGCCTTGTCGCCGCTGGCGATCGCGTGCTCGACGCAATGAGCGACGTGGTCCTTCAAGACCTCTTCCTCGACCCGTCGCAAGGCGGCGCGCACCGCGGAGATCTGCGTCACGATGTCGATACAGTAGCGGTCTTCCTCTACCATTTTCGAGAGGCCGCGAACCTGGCCCTCGATCCGGCCGAGACGTTTTCCGACGGATGCCTTGATGTCCTTGCGCATGGGGTCTATATACCCCTACCGGGTATGGGTTGCAAGACCGGACGCCGGACGGAGCATGGGCATGGACGACGCGGACCACAAACATCATCACAAGGCCGGCGGAGACACACAGGCCGGATGCGGCTGTGCCGCCAAGGCCGCCACGCCTCCCCAGCCCGCAGCCTCGTCATGCTGCGGCGGACACGGCGCTCACGCCGGCCACACGCAACATGACCACGGCGCCGCAAAAGTTCTCGATCCCGTCTGCGGCATGACGGTCGATCCCGCGACGTCGAAGCACCGCTTCGAGCATCACGGCGAGACTTTCCATTTCTGCTCGGCCGGCTGCCGCACCAAATTCGCCGCCGATCCCGCAAAGTATCTCACCAAGGACAAGGCGCCCGAGCCCGAGATGCCGGCGGGCACGATCTACACCTGCCCGATGCATCCGGAGATCCGACAGGTCGGACCCGGCAGCTGCCCGATCTGCGGCATGGCGCTGGAGCCGGAGGTCGCGAGCCTGGAGACGGGACCAAATCCGGAGCTCGCCGACATGACGCGGCGGTTCTGGATCGGCGGCGCGCTCGCGCTGCCGGCGGTGGTGCTGGAGATGGGCGGCCACCTCGCAGGCCCGCACAATTGGATCGACCCGACTCTGTCGAACTGGATCCAGCTCGTCTTCGCGACCCCCGTGGTGTTCTGGGCCGGCTGGCCGTTCCTGGTCCGCGGCTGGCAATCGCTGCTCACCCGCAATCTCAACATGTTCACGCTGATCGCGATGGGTACGGGCGTCGCCTATGTCTACAGCCTGATCGGCACCATCGCGCCGCAGATCTTCCCCGCGACCTTCCGCGGCCATGGCGGCGCGGTCGCCGTCTATTTCGAAGCCGCGGCCGTGATCACCGTGCTGGTGCTGCTTGGCCAGGTGCTGGAGCTGCGCGCACGCGATGCCACCTCGGGCGCGATCAAGGCGCTGTTGCAGCTTGCACCGAAGACCGCGCGGCGCGTCGAGGCTGATGGCAGCGAGCATGAGGTCGAGATCGACACGCTTCACGCCGGCGATCACCTGCGCGTCCGCCCCGGCGAGAAGGTGCCGGTCGACGGGATCATGCTCGAAGGCCGCTCCGCGCTCGACGAATCGCTCGTGACCGGCGAGTCCATGCCGGTCACCAAGGAGGCCGGCGCCAAGGTGATCGCGGGCACGCTGAACCAGTCCGGCAGCTTCATCATGCGTGCCGACAAGGTCGGACGCGAGACCCTGCTGTCACAGATCGTGCAGATGGTCGCGGACGCGCAGCGCTCGCGCGCGCCGATCCAGCGCCTCGCCGATCAGGTCGCGGGCTGGTTCGTGCCGACGGTGATCGCCGTCGCCGTCATCGCCTTTGCCGCATGGGCCTGGTTCGGGCCGGAGCCGCGGCTGGCCTTCGGTCTGGTGGCCGCCGTCAGCGTGCTGATCATCGCCTGCCCCTGCGCGCTTGGCCTGGCGACCCCGATGTCCATCATGGTCGGTGTCGGCCGGGGTGCGCAGGCCGGCGTCCTGATCAAGAACGCCGAAGCGCTGGAGCGGATGGAGAAGATCGACACGCTCGTGGTCGACAAGACCGGGACGCTGACCGAGGGCAAGCCCAAGGTCGTTGCGATCGTCCCGGCGGCGGGCTTCGCCGAGGATGACATCCTCCGCATCGCCGCCAGCGTCGAGCGCGCCAGCGAGCATCCGCTGGCCGATGCCATCGTGCGCGCAGCCAATGAAAGGCAGCTCGCGCTCGGCCAGGTCGAGCAATTCGATCTCGCCGACGGGCAAGGGTGCGACCGGAACGGTCGAGGGCCGGAGTATCGTGCTCGGCAATGCGAAATATCTGGCGTCGATCGGCATCGACACCAAGACGCTGGATGCCGAGGCCGAGCGCCTGCGCGGCGACGGCGCGACCGTCATCAACATGGCCGTCGGCGGCGCGCTTGCCGGCCTGTTCGCGATCGCCGATCCGGTCAAGGCTTCGACCCCGGAGGCGCTGAAAGCGCTCGCGGCAGAGGGCATCAAGGTGATCATGCTGACGGGCGACAACCGCACCACGGCGGAAGCCGTCGCGCGCCGTCTCGGCATCGCCGACGTCGAGGCCGAGGTGCTGCCGGACCAGAAGAGCGCGGTGGTGACCAAGCTGCAGAAAGCTGGCCGCAGCGTCGCGATGGCCGGCGACGGCGTCAACGATGCGCCAGCACTGGCGGCTGCCGAGGTCGGCATCGCCATGGGTACCGGCACGGATGTGGCCATGGAAAGCGCGGGCGTGACCCTGCTGAAGGGCGATCTCACCGGCATCGTCCGCGCGCGAAAACTGTCGCAGGCGACGATGAGCAACATCCGGCAGAACCTGTTCTTTGCCTTCATCTACAACGCGGCCGGCATTCCCATCGCCGCCGGCATCCTCTATCCGACGTTCGGCGTGCTGCTGTCGCCGATCATCGCCGCGGCGGCGATGGCGCTGTCCTCGGTCAGCGTGGTCGGGAATGCGCTGCGACTGCGTACGATGCGCCTGTGAGGACGATGCGATAAGATATCGCGTAGCCTGGATGGAGCGAAGCGCAATCCGGGTTCTGACGACATATCGGCGCTGTCCCGGATTGCGCTTCGCTTCATCCGGGCTACGGTTCAACGGACAGAGGCGAGGCACGCGGAGACCACCTGATGCAGCGGATTACGATCACGATCGAGGACGATCTCCTGGCGGAGATCGATGCGGCGGCGCAAGCGCGCGGTTACCAGAACCGCTCCGAGATCATCCGCGACCTCGCCCGCGCCGGGCTTCAGCAGTCGACCGGGGACACAGCGCAGAGCGGCCCCTGCGTCGCCGGCCTCGTCTATGTCTACGACCATGCCGCGCGCGATCTCTCAAAACGGCTGGTTCAGGAATTCCACGGCCATCATGACCTCGCGCTGGCGACGCTGCATGTTCATCTCGACGATAACAATTGCATGGAGATGACGGCACTGCGCGGCGATGCCGGCGAGGTCAAGCATTTCGCCGACCACATTATCGCCGAGCGCGGCGTGCGCTATGGGCGTGTGATGATGATTCCAACGGGTGAAGGCAAGTCGGCGAAGGCAAGGAAGCACGGACATCGGCATGATTAGCGCCGCGTCGCTCCAAACCAGCGGCCGACCTCCCTTGCCGAACCGGCCCGGCATGTCTACCTCTCGCGGGTGATTTCGTGAGAGGAACTCCCATGCTGGATGCCGCCGTCAAGGCGCTGTCGCAAATGATCTCGCCGCCGATGCGCTCGATCCTGTGGCGATCGATCGGGCTTGCCCTGGTGCTCATCATCGTGCTGGCGATCGGACTGCAACGGCTGCTGAGCTGGTTTGCGACCTATGGCGAGGTCTGGCTCGAGGGCCTGCTCGGACCGGGCTGGCACAATTCGCTTGAGGTTTTGTCCTGGATCGTCTCGATCGCCGCGGGCCTGGGCGTCGTGTTCGGGGCCGTGTTTCTGATGCCGGCGATCACCTCGCTGGTGGCGAGCCTGTTCGTCGACGACGTCGCCGATATCGTCGAGCGCGAACATTATCCCGCCGAGCGGCCCGGCGTCGCGTTGCCCATCAACCAGGCGATCTTCGAAGGCGTCAAGACCGCGCTGCTGACGATCCTGGTTTATCTCGCCGCGCTGCCGCTGGTGCTTTTTGCCGGCGCCGGCTTCCTGATCTTCTTCCTCGCCACCGCCTGGCTGCTCGGCCGGGAATATTTTGAGCTTGCAGCGATGCGCTTCCGCTCCCCGGAGGAAGCCAAGGCGATGCGGCGCGACAATGCCGCCACCATCTTCACCGCCGGTCTGTTCATCGCTGCTTTCGTCTCGATCCCGATCCTGAACCTGGCGACGCCGATCTTTGCGATGGCCTTCATGGTCCACATGCACAAGCGCCTGTCCGGGCCGCGGCCCGAGCTGATCGAGCCGGCGCGGCAGATGCGGTGATCACACGATCCACGCGGGCGGTGCGCTCCCTCTCCCGCTTGCGGGAGAGGGTTGGGGAGAGGGTGTCTCCACGATGAGACAATCCCCCAGAGGAAAGAACCCTCACCCGGCACTGCGTGCCGACCTCTCCCGCAAGCGGGAGAGGTTTCCGGGCGCTACGCGATCCGCATTCCGCATTTGCGCAACACCGTCTTGGCGAAACCGAACGGCGCCGGCGTAAACGGGCCGGGCGGCGCGCGGGTGATCAGCGCGACGAAGCCGAGCGCGGCCATCGCCAGCCAGAAGCACAGCCAGAAGCCGTCGATATAGGCGAGCACATTGGCCTCGCGCTGCACGAAGCCTGCGAGCGTTCCGACCGCGCGCGCCGGCGCGAGACCCGCGCCATGGGCCGCGAAGCGATCGGCGAGCTGCTTCAACAGCCGCACCACATCGATGTCGCCGGTGACGATGTGCTGGCCGAGATAGTAGGAATGGATCTGCTCGCGAACGCGCAGCCAGGTCCCCATCAGCGCGACGCCGATCTCGGCGCCGCCGAGCCGCATGATCTGGATATAGGCGGCAAAGGAGGTGGCGCGGCTGGGATCGGAATTCGACAGTGCCATGATGATGATCGGCAGCAGCGTCAGCGACTGGCCGACCGATTGCAGCAGCACGATGCCGATGAAATCCTCGCGCGCCCAATCGTGGGTGAGCTGCGTGCCCCAGAGATTGGCGGCGGCGAAACAGGCGAAGCCCAGCACCACCACCGCCCGGGCGTCGAAATGCCGGAGCAGCCAGATCGAGATCGGCACCAGCACGAACATCGGCAGCGCGCCATAGGTGAGCAGCAACTGGCCGCTCTGTTCCGGCCTCAGCAGGCCGATATTGCCGAGGAAGTTCGGCACCAGTGATGAGTTTGAAAGAGACGTCAGCGTGTAGAGCAGGATCACGACCAGCGACAGCCCGATATTGCGCGAGAACAGGACGTTCACATGCGCCCAGGGCTGGCGCACCAGCGACTCGTTGACGAGGAAGGCCACGAACAGCGCCGCACCGCCGACCAGCAACGCCATGACCGTGCCGGAACCGAGCCAGTCCAGCCGATTGCCCTGGTCGAGGCCGGCATAGATCATCGAGACTCCCGCACCGAGCAGCAGCATGCCGCCCCAATCGGCCTCGCGCAGCAGCGCACGATTGACCGGTTCGCTCGGCGTGCCCAGATAGACCATCAGTCCCATCAGGGGCGCGATCACGACGCCTTGCCAGTACAGCCATTGCCAGCCGAGATGGTCGACATAGAAGCCGACCAGCGAGGTCGACGTGTCCAGCGCAAAGCCGACACGGATCGCATAGAGCGAGATCGCCGGCAGCCACCAGCGCATCGGCAGATTGCGGAACACGATCATCAGCGTCGCCGGCACGAAGGTTCCGAGCAAAGGCCATGCACGACGCTGAGCGCCAGCAGCGTCGGGTAATCGTGGACGAAGGGAATGATCAGCGAGACGGCGGCGTAGATCAGGCTCGGAATACCGAGCACGCGCCGCAGGCCGAACACGGTCGCAAGCCAGGCCACCGCGGGCGCAATCAGGATCTGCGAGCCGATGCCGGCGGTGGAGAGCCAGGCGCCTTCGTCGAACGATAGTCCAAATGCACCGCGCAGATCGGGCAGGCCGACCGAGGTCAATCGGCTGTCGAAATTGGCGAGGAACGAGCCGAGCAGCACCGCGGCAACGGCGAACAGCGGCTGTGGCGCGACGCCGCCGCGCGACAGAGGTCCACGGCCGGCGTCGTCACTTTGCGCCATTGCCGGCCTTCGTGTCGATGCTGGTGACAACCGACATGCCCGGCACCAGCCGCGTCAGCAACGGCTGATTGCCGTCGAACTGGATGCGCACGGGAATGCGCTGCACGACCTTGGTGAAGTTGCCAGTGGCATTGTCCGGCGGCAGCAGCGCGACCTGCGCGCCGGTCGCCGGCGCGATACGCTCGACCTTGCCGCGCAGTTTTTCGCGCGGAAAGCTGTCGACGGTGATCTCGACCGGCTGGCCCGGTGCGACGTGCGTGAGCTGGGTCTCCTTGTAGTTCGCGATCACGTAGACCTTTGGCAACGGCACCACGTTGATGAGATTGGTGCCGATGTTGACGTAATCGCCGGGCTGCACCTGGCGCTCGCCGACGACACCGTCAAACGGCGCGGTGATCTGCGTATAGCCGAGCTTCAGCTTGGCGATGGCCAGCGTCGCCTTTGCAGCCTCGACATCCGCAGCGCGCTGCTTTTTGGTGCCTTGCAAAACCTCGAGCTGATGCTGCTGGGCCGCGATCACGGCGCGGCTCGCCCTGACATCGGCCTGCGCCTTGGCATAGCCGGCGACCGCCTGCTCGAAGCGCTGCCGGGTGCCGGATTCAGTTTGCGTCAGAGATTGCTGGCGCTCCTGTTCCTGTCTCGCTTCGACTTCCAGCGCTTCCGCCGACAATCGCGCGGCCTGGGCCTGCGCGATCGTCGCATATTGCAGCTCGACCTGGTTGCTCAGATTGTCGAGTACCGCTTGCGCTGCTGCGACTGCGGCCTCGGACTGTGCGACCTGCGCCTCGTAATCGGCGGGATCGATCCGGATCAGGAGATCGCCGGCCTTGACGCGCTGGAAGTCGGTCACCGCGACGGTCAGCACCTCGCCGGAGACGCGGCTCGACAGTCGCGTCAGCTCGGAGCGCACATAGGCATCATTGGTGGTCTGGATTACCGCGTTGCCGACCCATTCGTCGAAGCGCAGTGTCGCCAGCGCGACGAAGCCGAGGGCGACGATGACGGCGAACAGCGGGATCGCGAGCCGGCTCCAGAGTGAGCTGGCCGTCGGCTTCGGCGGTGGCGCGGGTGCGGCAGCAGGTGGCGGCGACGGGACTTGTTCCTGTTGACTCACGACATGACCCCAAAACAGACTTGCTTCACATCGTCCCGGAACGACGGCGAATACTGCCTCAGACCGTCTTTTCCGGCCACCGGCAAAGATCGTTGATCAGGCATACCTCGCAACGCGGCTTGCGCGCGAGGCAGGTATAGCGGCCGTGCAGGATCAGCCAGTGATGGGCGTGCAGCATGAACTCGGCCGGGATCACCTTTTCCAGCCCGAGTTCGACCTCGAGCGGAGTCTTGCCCGGCGCAAGCCCAGTGCGGTTGCCGACGCGGAAGACATGCGTGTCGACCGCCATGGTGTGCTCGCCGAAGGCCATGTTGAGCACCACGTTGGCCGTCTTTCGCCCGGCACCGGGCAATGACTCGATTTCGGCACGCGTGCGCGGCACCTCGCCGCCGAACTCGCTGAGCAACTTGGCCGACAGCGCGATCACGTTCCTGGCCTTGGTGCGGTAGAGGCCGATGGTCTTGATGTATTCGCGCAGACGTTCTTCGCCGAGGTCGAGCATTTTCTGCGGCGTGTCGGCGACCTCGAACAGAGCGCGCGTCGCCTTGTTGACCCCGGCATCGGTCGCCTGCGCCGACAGCACCACGGCGACCAGCAGCGTGAAGGGATTGACGTGCTCGAGCTCGCCCTTCGGTTCCGGGTTGGCCTTGCGGAAACGACTGAAGACCTCGCGGACCTCGGCTGGAGTCCAGGGCCTTGGAGCCTTCAGTGATGGCCTTGCGGGGGCTTTCGGCTTCGCGACCGCCGCCTTTGCCTTTTCTTCGGCACTGCCGCTTTGCGCGGAGCCGGCTTGCGGGTGATTTTCGCCATGATCGGGATATACTGAGGGACGATGAACACAGGCAACGAAATTGAGCGAGAGAGTTCTGAAGATCAGCGCGAACCGCAGATCTTCTCCGCGCGGCTGACGCCGCACCGCTCGCTGAACCGCACTGGCTTCCTCGCCGTGATGCTGTTCCTGAGCGCGGTCAGCTTCGTCACCGGCCTGGTCTTCCTGATGATGGGCGCATGGCCGGTGTTCGGCTTCTTCGGCCTCGACGTGCTTGTGATCTGGTGGGCCTTCAAGGTCAATTTCCGCGCGGCACGCGCCAGCGAGGAGATCGTGGTTACGCCGTCAGAACTGCGGGTGCGGCGGGTCAGTCACCGCGGCCAGGTCGTCGAATGGGCGTTCAATCCGCTCTGGGTCCGGCTCGACATGGAAGTCGACGAGGATTTTGGCATCGAGCATCTCTATCTGATCTCCCGCGGCCGCCGGCTCCGCATCGCCGGCTTTTTGGGGCCGCAGGAAAAGGCAAGTTTCTACAATGGCTTGGTTGAAGCGCTCAATGCCGCCAAGCGAGGCCCGACCTACAACCCGGTGACCTGATCCGGGTCGGAAATCGGGTGGTTTCCAATCGCCCCCTCTCCTACATTCCCGGCCATGATGACACTCGCCATACATGACCAACGCCTGGCCAAGCCGGGTCCCCAGAACGCCGCGCTGCGCGACTATGATTCCGTGCGCCGGGCGATCGCCTTCATCTCGGAGAAATGGCGCGCGCAGCCGACCATCGAGGCGATGGCGGATGCCGCTGGCGTGACACCGGATGAGCTGCACCATCTGTTCCGCCGCTGGGCCTCGATCACGCCGAAAGCCTTCATGCAGGCGCTGACGCTCGACCATGCCAAGGGCCTGCTCAGGGACTCCGCGAGCATCCTCGACGCCGCGCTGGACTCGGGGCTATCAGGGCCGGGACGCCTGCACGATCTCTTCGTCACCCATGAGGCGATGTCGCCGGGGGAATGGAAGAACGGCGGCGCGGGATTGACGCTGCGCTACGGCTTCCATCCCTCGCCGTTCGGCACGGCGATCGTGATCGCGACCGATCGCGGCCTGTCTGGCCTCGCCTTCGCCGATCCCGGTGAAGAGAAGACCTCGCTCGCCGACATGACCCGGCGCTGGCCGAAAGCCACTTACGTCGAGGACCATGAAGGCACCGCGCCGCTCGCGCAGCGCATCTTCGATACGAAGATGTGGCGACCGGACCAGCCGTTGCGCGTAGTGATGATCGGCACCGATTTCGAGGTGCGGGTGTGGGAGACGCTGCTGAAGATCCCGATGGGCCGCGCGGTGTCCTATTCCGACATCGCCTGCAACATCAACAGCCCGAAGGCCTCACGCGCCGTCGGTGCCGCGGTCGGCAAGAATCCCGTGTCGTTCGTCGTGCCCTGCCATCGCGCACTCGGCAAGAGCGGCACGCTCACCGGCTATCACTGGGGCATTACACGGAAGCAGGCGATGCTGGGCTGGGAGGCCGGGCAGCTGGGGATGCAGTGACGCGTCTCCCTCTCCCCGCACGCGGGGAGAGGCGCAGAACTCAGCCCGCCAGATCCAGCTTCGATGCCACCGTCGAATCCGCATTGAGCCGGTAGATAATCGGCACGCCCGTCGCGAGCTCGCGCTTCAAAATGCCTTCGGGCGAGAGCTTTTCCAGCACCATGATCAGCGCGCGCAGCGAGTTGCCGTGGGCGGCGACCAGGGTGCGCTTGCCGTTGAGCACGCCGGGCAGGATCTCCTGCACGTAATAGGGCAGCGTGCGCGCGAGCGTGTCTTTCAGGCTCTCGCCGCCGGGCGGCGGCACGTCGTAGGAACGGCGCCAGATCAGCACCTGGTCCTCGCCCCATTTCTTCCGCGCGTCGTCCTTGTTGAGACCGGAGAGATCGCCGTAGTCGCGCTCGTTCAGCGCGAGGTTCTTCGTGGTCGGCAGGCCCTTCTGGCCGAGCTCGCCGAGGATGAGATCGAGCGTGTGCTGCGCGCGCAGCAGAACCGACGTGTAGGCGACGTCGAACACGAGGCCCTGCGCCTTCAACTTGCGGCCGGCTTCAGTGGCTTCCTTGACACCGAGCTCGGTGAGGTCGGGGTCCTTCCAACCCGTGAACAGGTTCTTCAGATTCCATTCGCTCTGGCCGTGGCGCACGAGCACGAGGAGACGTTCACTCATTGACTGCTTTCCATTTCGTTTTGAGCACGACCTTGTCGGAAAACCGCTTCACACTTTTCCGGGCCATGCTCGCCTTCATTCAGAGATCAGCGAGGCCGAGCACGTCGGCCATGGAGTAGTGCCCCGGCTTCTTGCCATGCGCCCATAGCGCCGCCTTCAGCGCGCCGTGTGCGAACAGCATGCGGTCTTCGGCGAGATGCGACAGCGTCAGCCGCTCGAACGGGCCGAGGAAGGTCACGCTGTGCTCGCCGGCGACGGTGCCGCCGCGCAAGGAGGCAAAGCCGATCGCGCCTGGCTTGCGCGCACCGGTGATGCCGTCGCGGCCGCGTTCCGCATTGTCCTCGAGCGAGATGCCGCGGCCGCTGGCTGCCGCCTGGCCCAGCATCAGCGCGGTGCCGGAGGGCGCATCGACCTTCATGCGGTGATGCGTTTCGACGATTTCGATATCGAAGCTCTCGTCGAGCGCCTTGGCGACGCGCTTGACCACGGCGGCCAGCAGATTGACGCCGAGGCTCATATTGCCGGACTGGACCACCACCGCGCGATTGGTGACGCTCTTGATCACGGCGTTGTCGGAGGCCGACAGGCCGGTGGTGCCGATGACGTGGACGATACCGCGCTCGGCCGCGATCGCGACATTGGCGATGGTCGCGGCCGGTACGGTGAAATCGAGGATGCCGTCGGCGTCCTTCGACATCGCCCAGAGATCGGCGGAGAGCTTGATGCCGTTGGCCGGGAGTCCCGCGAGCACGCCGGCATCCTTGCCGAGCAGCTCCGAGCCCGGAGCTTCCAGGGCACCGGCCAGCACCGCGCCCTTGGTATCGGCGATCGCCCGCGTCAGCGCGCGGCCCATCCGGCCGCCGGCTCCAGCAACAATCAAGCGCATGTCGGACATGGTGCGATCCTCTTCGGGGCCGTTTTAGCGGGGGATGCAGTTCCGGCAACCGAGGGCCATACTCCATCGTCATGCCCGGGCTTGTCCCGGGCATCCACGAAAGCCACACATTGGCTCGAAGACGTGGATGGCCGGGTCAAGCCCGGCCATGACGGAGCTGATCGCGCCTCAGCCGTCCGACGGCTGCGGGCCGTCATAGCCCTCGATGATGATGAGGTCGGCGATCGAGTGCGGCTGGCGCACCTTGATGTTGGCCTGGTATTCCGGCGAGTTGTAGCAGGCGATCGCGGTCTCGTAGTCCGGGAATTCGATCACCACGTTGCGGGTGCGGCTGGCGCCTTCGACGGTGGTGAACTTGCCGGCGCGGACGACGAAGCGGGCACCCCATTTCTTGAAGATCGCTCCGTTGGCGACGGCATAGGGCTTGTAGCCCTCGTCGCTGCTCACATCGACGCGTCCGATCCAGTAGCCCTTTGCCATTGTTCTTCTCCCTTGTTTGTCAGTTAGCCGAGCGCCTGGGCGATCTCGGCCTGGATGGCGTCTGCGATCGCCCTGGGGTCGGCGGCTTCCACCACCGGGCGACCGACGACGAGATAATCCGCACCCGCGCTGATCGCGCGGCCCGGCGTCATGATGCGCTTCTGGTCGCCGCTCGCCGCGCCTGCCGGACGGATGCCCGGCGTGACGAGGTTCAACTGATGACCGACGATCTTGCGCAGGCTGCCGACCTCCTCGGGCGAGCAGACCAGGCCGTCCACGCCGAGCACCTGCGCCTGCTGCGCACGCGCTTCGACGAGCTCGGAGACGCCAAGCCGATAGCCGGCCGCATGCAGATCATCGTCGTTGTAGGAGGTCAGCACCGTGACGGCGAGGATCTTCAGGCTCGCGCTGCCGCGGCCTTCGACGGCGCCCTTCATGGTCTGCGGATAAGCGTGCACGGTGAGACAGGTCGCGCCGAGCCTGGTGATGCTCTCGACGCCTTGCGCCACCGTGTTGCCGATGTCGTGCAGCTTGAGATCGAGAAACACCTTCTTGCCCTTGTCCGCGAGCCTGGCAACGAGCGGCAGGCCGCCGGCATAAGCGAGGCGGTAGCCGATCTTGTAGAAGGTGACGCTGTCGCCGAGACTTGCGATCATCGCTTCGGCGGCATCGACGCTTGGCAAATCGAGCGCGACGATCAGACGGTCTTTCGGGGCGATCTCGGCTGGCGTCATGTCACCTCACATCATGCGTTGGGAAATGTCGATCAGCTGCGCAACCAGTTCCTTCAACGCGGCGATATCGCTCTCGTTCTTCAACCTGTCCATATCGTCATAGGCCTGATCGGCAAAAGCGAGCGTGAACTGGCTGGGGATCACATGGGCGTGGCAGGAGGTCAGGATCAGGCGCAGCGCCTGAAGCGCGCGGGCGGCACCGAGCCGGCTCTGCGAGGCGCCGGCGAGCGCGAAGGCGCGGTTGCGGAAGACTTCTCCGCGCGTCTCGTGCGGATCCTGCACGCGACTGACCCAGTCGATCGCGTTCTTCAGCAGCGGCGGCACCGAGGCGTTGTATTCGGGCGAGACGAACAGCACGCCATGATGCGCGCCGATCATGCGCTTGAGATTGATCGCTTGCTTGGGCACGCCGGACTTGGCCTGCAGATCGCCGTCATAGATCGGCAGCGGAAAATCCGCGAGCGAGATGCGGGTGATGTCGACGCCGGCCCTGGCGAATTCATAGGCGGCCACCGCCGCCAGCTTCGCATTGTGCGAGCCGGTGCGTAGCGAGCCGGGAATGACCAGGATTTTGGGTGCGGACATCCGCTTCCATGCGTTCGGCGAAACAAGCCCGCCGCGCAAGGGAGAATGCCGGCGGAATTAGTCCTTGCGATACACCCAGACGCGCGCCGGCGGAAGGTTCATCCAGATTCGTTCCGAGGCCTCTGTGGACACGCCGGGCAGCGATTTCGGGATCGGCGGCACCACCGCGTAGGTGAACTGCACGAAGGGCGCCCCGGGCGCCAGCGCCGTGAAGGCGTCGCGGATCAGCCGGAGCCGCGTCAGCATCGGCTTCGTGACGAGCGGCAGGCCCGAGACGACGGCGGAGGCCGGCGCACTCAAGACGTTCCAGAGCGTGTCGCGCAGGCGATAGGCATCACCCTGCACCACCTTGGCCTGCGGATAGCGGTCGCGCAGCAGGGCGCAGAAGCCGGGATTGTATTCGACGAGGACGAGGCGCTTCTGGTCGATGCCGCGCTCGACCAGGGCCGAGGTGATGGCACCGGTGCCGGGCCCGAGCTCGACCACAGGAGCGTCCGAATTGACGTCGACGTAATGAGCCATGGTCCGGGCGAGCAGCTTGCCCGACGGCATCACCGCGCCCATGTGGAGGGGCTTTTCGATCCACGACCTGAGAAAGCGCACCTCATCGTCGAGACGAGGCTTCTTCAACGCACGCGCGGACGATGGCAATGGCATGTCTGGACCGGACGGGACCGCAGGAACGCGGCGTGTCAGAAAATAGTCATAAACAGGTATAGACCGAAGGCGATACGGTCAAGACGAGTCAGCTCGCCCGATTGCTGAAGAGATCCTTGACCTTGGCGAAGAAGCCGACGGATTCGGGCTGGGTATTGCCGGAGGACAGCTTCTCGAACTCGGCCAGCAATTCCTGCTGTTTCTTGGTGAGATTCTGCGGTGTCTCGACCGCGACCTGGACGTACATGTCACCGGTCTGGCGCGAGCGGAGTACCGGCATGCCTTTTGATGCAATGCGGAATCGACGGCCCGTCTGGGTTCCGGCCGGCACTTTCACCTTGGTCTTGCCCTTGTCGATGGTCGGCACCTCGAATTCGCCGCCGAGGGCGGCCGTCACCATCGAGATCGGCACGCGGCAATGCAAATCCGCGCCGTCACGCTGGAAGAGCTGATGCTGGGCCAGTGAAAGGAAGATGTAGAGATCACCGGGCGGACCGCCGCGGACTCCGGCCTCGCCTTCGCCGGCGAGCCTGATCCTCGTACCGTCCTCGACGCCCTGGGGAATGTTCACCGACAGCGTCCGCTCGCGGGTGACACGGCCCTGGCCCGAGCAGGACGGGCAGGCGTCCTCGATCATCTGGCCGCGGCCCTGGCAGCCGGGGCAGGTGCGCTCGAGCCGTGAAGAAGCCCTGCGACTGCCGCACGCGGCCGGCGCCGCCGCAGGTCGAGCAGGTCTTCGGCTTGGTGCCGGCCTTGGCGCCGGTGCCTGAGCAGGGTTCGCAGGTAACCGAGACCGGGATCTCGATCTGCGCGGTCTTGCCGCCGAAAGCTTCCTCGAGCGTGATTTCCATATTGTAGCGCAGATCGGCGCCGCGCTCGCGGCCGCCGCGACCGCCGCGCTGTCCGGCCATGCCGAACAGGTCTTCGAAAATGTCGGAGAACGAGGAGGCGAAGCCGGCGCCGAAACCGGGACCGCCGCCGGGGCCGCCCTGCTCGAAGGCCGCGTGACCGAAACGGTCATAGGCGGCGCGCTTGTCCTTATCTTTCAGGACCTCGTAGGCCTCGTTGATTTCCTTGAACTTGACCTCGCTGGTGTCATCCCCAGGATTGCGGTCGGGGTGAAACTTCATCGCAAGCTTGCGGAAAGACGATTTCAGCACGGAATCGTCGGCAGAGCGTTCGACTTCGAGGGTTTCGTAATAGCAGCGCTTGGTGGACATGTCGGACCCGGTCTATCCAATCGCGATTCAAGTCGGAGCGAAGCAACGTCGCCGCGCAACGATGCAGGCAGCCTTGATATAGGCGGCGCTAAGCGTTGCGGCAGAGGGCTGCCTCGCGGCGTTGAGCATAACGGCAGGGAATTGGTCGATCGTAACGGGGCCGATCGCGACAGAGCCTTGCCCCGTCGAGCCCGACACGACGGCCCCCTCGCGAAGAGGGAGGCCGGTGAAGCGTGTTGGGTCCAAGCCGTCCGCATCATCACCCTCTTGGGGATCAGGCGGACTTCTTGTTGTTCTTGTCGTCGTCGACTTCGGTGAATTCCGCGTCGACGACGTCGTCCTTGGCCGCATCCTTCTTGGCGTCGGCCTCGGCCTGCTGCGTGTACATGGCCTCGCCGAGCTTCATCGAAGCCTGGGCCAGCGTCTGGGTCTTGGCCTTGATCGCCTCGGCATCGTCACCCTTCAGCGCTTCCTTGAGGTCGCTGACGGCATCCTCGATGGCGCGGCGCTCGGTCTCGGCGACCTTCGAACCGTGCTCGGCCAGCGCCTTCTCGGTGGAATGCACCAGCGCGTCCGCATGGTTCTTGGCATCGACCGCCTCGCGGCGCTGCTTGTCGGCCGCGGCGTTGGCCTCGGCGTCCTTGACCATCTTGTCGATGTCGGCTTCCGACAGACCGCCGGAGGCCTGGATGCGGATCTGCTGCTCCTTGGCCGTGGCCTTGTCCTTGGCCGAGACGTTGACGATGCCGTTGGCGTCGATGTCGAAGGTCACCTCGATCTGCGGCATGCCGCGCGGAGCCGGCGGAATGCCCATCAGGTCGAACTGGCCGAGGATCTTGTTGTCGGCCGCCATTTCACGCTCGCCCTGGAAGACGCGGATGGTGACCGCGTTCTGGTTGTCCTCGGCGGTCGAGAACACCTGGCTCTTCTTGGTCGGGATCGTGGTGTTGCGGTCGATGATGCGGGTGAACACGCCGCCCAGCGTCTCGATGCCCAGCGACAGCGGGGTCACGTCGAGCAGCAGCACGTCCTTGACGTCGCCCTGGAGCACGCCGGCCTGGATCGCGGCGCCGATCGCCACGACTTCGTCCGGGTTGACGCCCTTGTGCGGCTCCTTGCCGAACAGCTGCTTCACGACTTCCTGGACCTTCGGCATGCGCGACATGCCGCCGACCAGAACCACTTCGCCGATCTCGGCTGCGGTCAGGCCCGCGTCCTTCAGCGCCTTGCGGCAGGGCTCGACGGTCCGCTGGACGAGATCGTCGACCAGCGCCTCGAACTTGGCGCGGGTGAGCTTCATGGTCAGATGCTTCGGACCAGTCTGGTCCGCGGTGATGAAGGGCAGGTTGATCTCGGTCTGCGTCGTCGACGACAGCTCGATCTTGGCCTTTTCAGCGGCTTCCTTCAGGCGCTGCAACGCGAGCTTGTCGTTGCGCAGGTTGATGCCCTGCTCCTTCTGGAACTCGTCGGCGAGGTAGCCGACCAGGCGCATGTCGAAATCTTCGCCGCCGAGGAAGGTGTCGCCGTTGGTCGACTTCACCTCGAACACGCCGTCGCCGATTTCGAGAATGGAAATATCGAACGTGCCGCCGCCGAGGTCGTACACCGCGATCGTGCCGGTCTTGGTCTTATCCAGACCATAGGCCAGCGCCGCCGCGGTCGGCTCGTTGATGATGCGCAGCACTTCAAGGCCCGCGATCTTGCCGGCGTCCTTGGTCGCCTGACGCTGCGCGTCGTTGAAATAGGCGGGAACGGTGATGACGGCCTGATCGACCTTCTGGCCGAGATGGGCTTCCGCGGTCTCCTTCATCTTCTGCAGGATGAAAGCGGAGACCTGCGAGGGCGAGTAGGTCTGGCCGTCGGCCTCGACCCAGGCGTCGCCGTTGGAAGCCTTCACGATCTTGTACGGGACGAGCTTCTTGTCCTTCTCGACCATCGGGTCGTCGTAGCGGCGGCCGATGAGGCGCTTCACTGCGAAGAAGGTGCGCTCGGGATTGGTGACGGCCTGGCGTTTGGCAGGCTGGCCGACGAGGCGCTCACCGTCGTCCGTGACGGCGACGATCGAAGGCGTCGTGCGCATGCCTTCGGAATTCTCGATGACTTTGGCGTTCTTGCCATCCATTACGGCGACGCACGAATTCGTGGTGCCGAGGTCGATCCCAATGACCTTTCCCATGGTCCTGATATCCTTCTTTTTGCGGCAGGTTGGCTGGGCCCAGAAGGCACCCGAACCGCAACCCCTAAGATCAAACATTCGCGATATTGCGATGGTTGACGCTCATATAGGAGGGGGGAGGGGCCCGCAAGGACCGAACGCAAGTTTCGGCCGTGAAAACATTGGGTTTTGGAAGATCATATCCGGGCTCGACCGCACTTGCGGGTGAGGAATTATTAACAGGTCCGGGCGATCCGACGGCCCGCGCCACATTGATCGGCCCCACCCTGTTACGGCCAGGCCAAACCCGCTAAAAGGCGAACCGGCCAACAGCCGCCATCCAGGCTGCTCCGCGCGACAATGCGGCCCGGTCGCCGACCATCGAACGGCCTCAATGTGAACCAATCAGAGTGCCCATGAAGCTGATCCGCCCCCTCGCCGCGCTCGCCCTCCTCGCCGCCACCGCACTTCCGGCCTTCGCCGCCGACGCCGTTTTCCCGCCCGGCTTGCGCCTCGGCATGGCGCCGCTGGTCGGCCTCAACACGGCAAAGACCTTTCCGGGCTTCGAGAGCGAGGACGGCAACGTCAAGGTCCTGATCACCGAGCTGCCGCCCGCCGCCTATGGCGAGGTCGTCAGCGCCTTCAATTCCAATCCGGCCGGCGCCAATGGCGTCAAGCAGGACAAGATCGAGACCCCCGCGGGCCTTGCCTATTTCACCACCGAAACCGGCAAGGCCGGCGATACCCCGGTGAAGCGCTATTCGATGATCGTGCCGGGCGCCGGCTTCTCCGGCTATGTCGCGGTGCAGATCCCGGAGAATGCGACCAAGATCTACACCGACGAGGCGGTTCGGCAGATGTTTGCGAGCGCCACCACGCGCAAGCAGGTCTCGGCCGAAGAACAGATCGGGCTGATGCCGTTCAAGATCACCGATCTCGCCGACTTCAAGGACATCCGCACGCTGGCGCCGGGCTCCAGCATCATCCTGGCCGACGGCAACGAGGCCACAGGCTACGAGTCGAAGCCGTTCATGATCCTCGGCCTGATCGGCGCCACCCCGCAGCAGGCCGATGACCGCGCCCGCTTCGCCCAGGAGGCCGCCCTGCAGATCCCCGGCGTGCGCGAGTCGCGCGTCACCATGTCCGAGCCGATCCGCATCAACGGCCAGCAGGGTTTCGAGACCCGGATCGACGGCCTCAGCGGCAAGGACAAGACCCCGGTGACCGTGGTGCAATGGATCCGCTTCTCGAGCGGCGGCGCCTCGCTGCGCATCATCGCCAGCGCCCCGCGCGACCAGTGGTCGACGGCGTTCACCCGCTTCCGCGCGGTCCGCGACGGCATCCAGCCGAAGGGTTAGGGCGAACCGACATCCTCGCCGTCATCCCCGCGAACGCGGGGATCCATACCGCGTGATCCATCGATCACGCCCGGCCGCGGTACCCGCAAGAATCTTCGCCGCAAGAATCTTCGCCAAACGGCTCGCTGGGGGTATGGGTCCCGGATCTGCACTCCGCTTCGCTGCGCTTGTCCAGGACGACAGCGATATCAAGGCTGGCAGCCCAGCCCCTCACCAAACCCGGCTGCATTTTCGGGCTTCTGTTCGTATACGAACGGAACTAGGCTTCCCTCCCGTTGGATCATCCTGGAGGGAGGCGAGCAATGCTTGATCGGCGACACATCCTCACGGCACTCGGCACGACGGCCCTCGTGGCTCTCGCACCAACCGCACTCCTCGCGGCCGCCACGATCAAGCCGGACGATGCCTCCGCGCTGCTCGTGATCGACGTGCAGAACTGCTTCCTGCCCGGCGGCAGCCTCGCGGTGAAGGAAGGCGAGCAGGTCGTGCCGGTCATCAATAAAATCTCGAAGGCGTTTTCGAACGTGGTAATGACGCAGGACTGGCACACGCAAGGCCACGTCTCGTTTGCGTCGGTCCACTCCGGCAAGAAGCCGTTCGAGACCGTCGACCTGCCCTACGGCAAGCAGGTGCTGTGGCCCGACCATTGCGTGCAGGGCACTGATGGGGCGGCGCTGTCGAAAGACCTTTCGATCCCGCATGCCGAGCTCATCATCCGCAAGGGATTTCACAAGGACGTCGACAGCTATTCGGCTTTCCTCGAAGCCGACGGCAAGACCTCGACGGGACTTGCCGGCTATCTGAAGGGCCGCAAGATCAAGCGCGTCTTCGTTGCAGGCCTCGCAACCGATTTCTGCGTCGCCTGGACCGCGCTCGACGCGCGCAAGGCAGGTTTCGAGGTCTACGTGGTGGAAGACGCCTGCCGCGGCATCGACAATCAGGGCTCGCTGGCAAAAGCCTGGGCCGATATGGCCAAGGCCGGCGCGAAGCGGATTCAGTCGGGTGATATCGCGGTTTAAACAGGCCGCGCAGCGCGTTCATGAAGTCCGGCGCGTGCAGCCGGGCCGTGACGCCTGTCGCGGAATGGCGGCCGACTGACCCCACCGACGCGAGACTGTTCCGCTGTGCCTGGGGAGACGATGCGACAACGAGGAGCTTCCCAAGAAAACTACTCTACTATAGGATGCATCGCTGCTTGCAGGCTCGAGCCTGGACATTTTTCTGCGGCGCAAATCATTGCAAGATCTTTCCGCGCGGCGAACTGCTGCAAAGCGGGGGGCAAGCGTCGGCATGACGCATCAGATTGGGGGAGGCGTTTAATGGCCAAGCAGGTCATCGTCGTCGTCCACGGCGTGGGCGTGAAGCAGGCAGGGGTGAGTTCCGATTTGCTTGCGGCGGCGTTGCAGGACGACCAGGGCAAGAGCGACGAGACCCGTCTACCGCCGCACTCCAGCGACGATTTTGTGCTGCTTGAATCCCCAAGGTACGATACGTCAGGCAAAGCGAGTACATTTCCGGCGCGCGTGCGGCGCTACCGCTCCTACGATGGAAATGGTGTCGTAAAGGAGGAGCGCGTCATCGCCGATTTCTTCTGGGGCGACGTTACGGCGTTCGGATCAAGTATCGTGAGCGTCGTGCTCGCCTATTTTAAAGTGGCGATGGGCCTGTCGCATGCCATCCGCGAGAATGCGAGCGACGTCTATCCGCAGAACGGGTGGAAGGACCGCTGGATCCGCCGGCTCGCGCGCGGCGCCGCGTTGACGATTCACGGGCCCATCATTGCGCTGAATCTCGTACTGTTGCTGGGCCTGCTGCTCGGCGCGCTGCTGCAGGCAGCGGCTTCCGCCATATGTGGCCCGGAGGCACTGGCGCCGAACACGCTGGGGGCTGTAATTCTCTTGCGCGTTCAAATCGCTGCGGTTGCGCTGTTGGCCATTGCCGCCGGATTATTTGTGTTGCGGCAGGGCCGCGGCGCTTTTCTTTATCGGCACCTGTTCACATGGATTGCGCTGAGCGGACTGGCATTTCTCCTTCTCGGATCGCCCGAGTTATTCGGCTTCGCTGGCAGCGACGCCGTGAAATTTATCGAATCCCGTCTGGTCAGGTTCGAAACCGGCATGTCTCTTGATGACTTCAAACGTGCCTACCCTAGCCTGCTTGGAGTTGGCTGGCGCTTGATTACGTTGTTGTCGGCGTCATGGCTCGTGGTGTTCATCCAGGCATTCCTCGTTACGGCTCTGGGGTTCATCCGGCACAAACGGGTGGGGAAACCGCAGGCGCCGAAGCTGATCGTTCCGGCCATCGGCTTGATGTCGTTGCTGTGGTTCCTGCTGACCGCAGCGTTGTGGGCCGCCGTCCTTAAATTTCCCGCCTACAACCTCGGTCTCAAACAGGAAGCGGTCGCAGCGCCGTTAGTTGCAATCGGTGCGGCGGTTATCGTGATCGTCTGGCTCGCATTGGCAGCGGCCTCGGTCTTGCGTCGCAAGTCGGAACTTGCGCGAGGAACATTTGCAAATCCGGCCAACTATATGGCCGATAACGGGGCAAAGGCACACGAATATGCCGACCGGTACAGATTGCTGATCGCATCGAAGATGCTGAACGCACTGAGTCTCTTCCTGCCACTGGTTTTTGCAACCGCCTGTCTGGTTTCTCTTCCCCTCTTCTTGTCAGAAGGCGAACTCGCCTGGATTACCAAAACCAGAAAAGCGCTGGAAGACTGGACCATCACGATCATCTTCGGAATTCTGGCCGTCGGTACATTACTGGTCTATTGGCTGAAAGCCGAATTCTCCGCCGGGCTCGGCATCCTCGCCGACGTGCTCGCCTATCTAAACAATAGTTCCTGGACGTCCAGCAGCACCAATGACGGTCCCTACAGGACCGACGAGGCACGGCAAACCTGGCTGGAACGACTGCTCTTCAAGAGAAATTCCTGCACTGCAACCAATACGAGCCCGCGCGGCTACTGGCTGCGTCGTCGCATCCACGACCGGCTCGACGTGCTCGTTCGAAACCTGATCCGCGACGAAAAACCGGACAGGCTCGATATCGTGTCGCATTCCCAGGGAACGATGATTGCAATCGATTTGATCGATCTTCGAGGAGAAGGCTGGCTGAAGGGACTACCAGCCGAAAGCGGCATAGGGTTGGTGACAATGGGCTCGCCCTACACCCATCTATATGGCCACTATTTCCCTCCTCGTTCCGGCCGATCGCGAACCGCCCAAATCTGAAAATGCTAAAAGAAGATGGCCTGCTGCGCGCATGGCTGAACATCTTCCGCATCGACGATTTCGTCGGCACTCACATCAGCGGTGGCGTCTGGCCCGCCGAATTCCCTGTTGCCCCGAATGGGCACACCAACTACTGGATCGACCGCGGTGTCGTAGATAAACTACGCGGATTTCTGGGTTAACCCACGGCTTCGCCTGCCGGGATGCCGAAGGCGGCCGAATGATCCGGCCACCTACCTCGCCGTAACCTCAGTTCGCTGCTTCAGCCGCCGGCGCCGCCTTCGCGCCACCCTTGGCGACACCGACCAGAGCCGGGCGCAGCACGCGCTCGCCGATGGTGTAGCCGGCCTGCATGACTTGCACGACGGTGCCCGCCGGCACAGACGCATCAGGCACTTCGTACATGGCCTGATGGAAGTTCGGGTCGAACTTCTGGCCCTGCGGATCGAGCTTCTTCACGCCGTGCTTTTCCAATGCATTGAGCAGCGAACGCTCGGTGAGTTCGACGCCCTCGATCAACGAGGTCAAGCCGGGATCGGCAGCAGCCCGCGCTTCAGCCGGGACGGCATCGAGCGCGCGCTGGAGGTTGTCGGCGATGTCGAGCACGTCGCGGGCAAAGCCGGTGATGCCGTAGAGCTTGGAATCGGCGACCTCCTTGGCGGTGCGCTTGCGCAGATTCTCCATCTCGGCCAGCGTCCGCAGCATGCGATCGCGCGACTCGGCGGCCTCCTTCTGCAACAGCTCGACCGAACCCGGCTCGGGATCGTCGGGCATGATGTAGGGCTTTGACACCACGGGCTCGCCGGTCGGCGGGGTCGTGTCGTCGGGCTGCCGGTCTCGATCGGTCATCGGCTCTCTTCTCGAACTCGTCTGGACTTGAAGTCGTGTGGGATTTTGCTGGCCCGGATATCGTGCTTCGGGCGGTGAAAATCAAGCGCCCGTGATCGCGGGACCGCCGGTCAGCCCCCAGAAGGCGGCTGACGATGCGGGCGGCGTAGTCCACGGTCGGGATCACGCGGGCATAATTCAGCCGTGTCGGCCCGATCACCCCCAAAACACCGACGATGTGGCCGGCGGCATCCCGATAGGGCGAGATGATGGTGGAGGAGCCGGATAGCGAAAACAGCTTGTTCTCGCTGCCGATGAAGATTCTGACGCCCTCGGCCGTCTCGGCGCGACCGAGCAGATCGACCACGCCGCGCTTGGTCTCGAGATCGTCAAACAGCAGCCGGACCCGGCTCGAGGTCCTCCAGAGCGTGCAGATCCTCCAGCAGATTGGCGTGGCCACGCACGATCAGCTGACGATTTTCATTCTCGCCGCCGGACCAACTGGCGATGCCGGCTGCGATCACCTTCTGGGTAAGCTGGTCGAGTTCGGCACGGGCTTCGCCGAGTGCCGTTTCGAGCTCAAGCCGGGCCTCGGCCAACGTCCGCCCGCGAATCCGCGCATTGAGGAAATTGCCGGCCTCCGTCAGGGCCGAGGACGGAACTCCGGGTGGCAAGGTCAACACGCGGTTTTCGACCTGGCCGTCCTCGCCGACCAGGATCACCAGCGCCTTCTCGGGTTCCAGCCGGACGAATTCGATGTGCTTCAGCCGCGAATTGGATTTTGGCGTCAGCACCACGGCGGCGGCACGGGTGAGGCCGGACAGCCGCGTCAGCGCCTCCGACAGCGCCGCCTCGACCGACTGGGCGTGGCCCACCGACGTCAATTGGCTCTGGATCGACTGCCGCTCGGCGTCGTTGAGGTCGCCGACCTGCATCAACGCGTCGACGAAGAAGCGCAGGCCGAGTTCCGTCGGCAACCGGCCGGCGGAGGTGTGCGGCGCATAGATCAGGCCGAGCTGCTCCAGATCGGCCATGACGTTGCGCACCGAGGCCGGCGACAGCGGCATGGCGATCAGGCGGGAGATATTGCGCGAGCCCACCGGCTCGCCGGTCGCCAGATAGCTTTCGACAATTTGACGAAAGATGTCGCGGGAACGCTCGTTGAGCTGGGCGAGGCCCGCGCGCGGCGCGATCAGATGGATCGGATCGTGATGGGCCACAAACGGTAACTCCTCTCAGACGCTTGTAATTTGTCTATCCGCACCGCTCCTGACAAGCGTGGTCTTGCGGTTGTTTGACGGTTGCCTGGGGACCGAAAAGGCCTTGCCGCTCACCCTCACCCCACCTACAAGCACCGCGAACAGCCTATTCCCAAGAGTTTCTCACGAGTTTTGGAGGATTTCCCATGCGGCCAAGCCGCCGTGCGCCCGACGAACTGCGCCCCGTGACGCTGGAGCGCGGTGTGGTCAAATATGCGGAAGGCTCCTGCCTGGTGAAATTCGGCGACACCCATGTGCTGGTCACCGCGACGCTGGAGGACCGCCTGCCGCCATGGCTGAAAGGCCAGGGCCGCGGCTGGGTCACCGCCGAATACGGCATGCTGCCCCGCGCGACCTCGGAACGCACCCGCCGTGAAGCTGCCGCGGGCAAGCAGAGCGGCCGTACCGTCGAGATCCAGCGCCTGATCGGCCGCTCGCTGCGTACCATCGTCGATCTCGAAGCGCTCGGCGAGCGCCAGATCACGGTCGATTGCGACGTGCTCCAGGCCGACGGCGGCACCCGCACCGCCTCGATCACCGGCGCCTGGGTCGCGCTGGCCGATTGCATCAGCTGGATGAAGGCGCGCAACATGATCAAGGCCAACGTGATGCGCGACAACGTCGCCGCGATCTCCTGCGGCATCTATCAGGGCAAGCCGGTGCTCGATCTCGATTATGCCGAGGATTCGGCAGCCGAGACCGACGCCAATTTCGTCATGACCGGCGACGGCCGCATCATTGAAGTGCAGGGCACCGCGGAACGCGAGCCTTTCACGCAGGACGAGTTCCTGGCGCTGATGGCGCTGGCGCAGAAGGGCATCGCGCGTCTCGTGGACTTGCAGAAACTGGCCGTGGCGTAGTCAATAAGCCATGCACCGCCGAATCACCGGAAAGCTCGTCATCGCCACCCACAATCCCGGCAAGCTCGCCGAGATGAAGGAGCTTTTGGCGCCTTACGGCATCGAGGCGGTGTCGGCCGGTGAGCTCGGCCTGCCCGAGCCCGACGAGACCGGCAACGATTTCCGCAGCAACGCCGCGATCAAGGCTGTCGCCGCGGCGCAGGCGACGAAGTTGCCCGCCTTTGCCGACGATTCCGGCATCGTAGTCGACGCGCTCGACGGCGCGCCCGGCATCTACAGCGCGCGCTGGGCCGGCCCAAGCAAGGACTTCGCTGCAGCGATGGCGCAGATCGAGCGCCTGTTGCAGGAGCGTGGCGCGACCACATCGGACAAGCGCACCGCGCATTTCGTCTCCGCGCTCTGCGTCGCCTGGCCCGACGATCATCTCGAAGAGGTCGAGGCGCGTGTCGACGGCACGCTGGTCTGGCCGCCGCGCGGCACCGCCGGCTTCGGCTACGATCCGATGTTCCTGCCCAACGGGCACGACCGTACCTTCGGCGAGATGACCAGCATCGAGAAGCACGGTCTGCCGCCGCTCGGCCTCGGCCTGTCGCACCGCGCCCGCGCCTTCGTGAAACTGGCGGAGATCTGCCTTGAGCCGCGATAGAGCGTTTTCGAGCGAAATGGGTACCGGTTCGCGCCAGGAAAACGCGTCAAAACAAAAATCTGAAGCTTTTGGCGTTTACGTGCACTGGCCGTTCTGCCTGTCGAAGTGCCCCTATTGCGACTTCAACAGCCATGTCCGCCATGCAGCGATCGACGAGGCGCGCTTTGCTTCAGCATTTGCGCGTGAGATCGAAACCACCGCACAGCGCGCCCCCGGCCGCGAAGTCACCTCGATCTTCCTCGGCGGCGGCACGCCGTCGCTGATGCAGCCCGCAACTGTCGGCGCCGTGCTCGACGCGATCGGCAAGCACTGGAAAGTCGCCGGCGATGTCGAGGTGACGCTGGAAGCGAACCCAACCAGCGTCGAGGCCACGCGTTTTGCCGGCTATCGCGCCGCCGGCGTCAGCCGCGTCTCGCTCGGCGTGCAGGCACTCGACGATGCCTCGCTGAAGGCGCTCGGCCGCATGCACAGCGCGCGCGAGGCCCTCGACGCCGTTGCGATCGCACGCCGCTCGTTCGACCGCTATTCGTTCGACCTGATCTACGCCCGTCCCGACCAGACGCCGGCGATGTGGGCCGATGAACTCAAGCTCGCGATCGACGAAGCGGCCGAGCACCTGTCGCTGTATCAACTGACGATCGAAGAGGGCACGCCGTTTTTTGGCCTGCACCAGGCCGGCAAGCTGAAGACACCGGATGAAGCGGTCGCACGTGCGCTCTACGACGTGACGCAGGAGACTTGCGACAAGCTTGGCCTGCCCGCCTACGAGATTTCGAACCACGCGCGGCGCGGCGCCGAGTGCCGGCACAATCTGGTGTACTGGCGCGGCGAGGAATATGCCGGCATCGGTCCCGGCGCGCACGGCCGCCTCGACATCGACGGCATCCGCCACGCCACCGCCACCGAGAAACGCCCCGAGGCGTGGCTGATGCGGGTCGAGACCAATGGCCACGGCAACATCACCGACGATCTCCTCAACAGCGAAGAACGCGCCGACGAATTCCTGCTGATGGGATTGCGTCTGGCCGAAGGCATCGACCCCGAGCGTTACAAAGCACTTTCCGGCCGCCCGCTCGATCCCAAGCGCATCGCGCTGCTGCGCGAAGAGGGCGCGATCACAGTCGATGCGACGGGGCGGTTGCGCGTGACGAGCAGCGGATTTCCGGTGCTGGATGCAGTGGTCGCGGATTTAGCGGCGTAGCGAGCTGCCGTAGGGTGGATTAGCGAACCGTAATCCAGCTCTTCCGCTCTGCGGATACAAACAAGGGTGGATTACGCTTCGCTAATCCACCCTACCGCACCGTCGTCCCGAACTACGCCCCAAAACTCTTCGGCGAACCCGCGACCGCAACGCCACCACCCGTCGTGACCTTCATCACAGCAAGGCCGCGTTCATTGGTGCCATCCGCGCGGAAGCGGAACAGGCCGTCGATGCCGGCGAAGCCGGAGGGGTTGGTGAGCACGTCCGGCGAGAAGCGCGTCGGGCCCTGCGTGCGCGCGAGCGCGGCGACGAGCGCGACCGCATCATAGGCCAGCGTCGCGGTGCGGATCGGCTCCGCGCCGTATTTGGTGCGATAGCGGCCGGAAAACGCGCGAAAACCGGCCGGATCGGGCGCGGCATAGAGACCGCCTTGCAGGCTCGGACTGGCATAGACGCGCGGGCTGTCCCACAGGCCGGTGCCGAGCAGCTGGATGTTGCGCAGATTCGCGCCCGCGGCGGTCATCGCGTCGGCCACCGAGACGACGGCATCGCCGTCATCTGCAATGAACAGCGCATCCGCGCTGCCGAGCTGCTGCGCCACGGTGCGCGCCGGCGTGGCGCGATCAGCACCGTATTTCTCGAACGCGACGATGCGCCCGCCACGGCGCGGCACCGCCGCCTTCACTGCGGCCTCGACGACATTGCCGTAGGCATTGTCGGGCACAAGCACGGCGACGGAGCGCTTTCCGATGCTGGCGGAATATTCGACGATGCGGTTGACGTCGGACTCCGGCAGGAACGAGAGCAGATAAACGCCGCGACCGGCGATGCTGGAGTCGGTCGAGAACGCGATCACGGAAATATTGCGCGTGCGCGCGACCTGCGCGACCGCCGGAACCGATTGCGCGAACAGCGGACCCAGGATGATCTCGGCGCCCTCGTCCACGGCCTGCTGAGCACCCGCTTGCGCGCCCTGCGGGCTACCATTGTCGTCCTTGATCAGGAGCTGGATGTTGGGATTCTGGAACTCGGCCAGCGCCATCTCTGCGGCGTTGCGCATCGACTGCGCGGCCAAGCCCGCGTTCCCGGCAGCCGAGAGCGGCAGGATCAGGGCGACCTTGACCCCGCCGGTGCCGGCAGTCGTCGCCTGCTGTTGTGGGCCGGCTGGCTGGGCCGGCGGCGGGGAGGAACCGCCGAACGGACTGGAGAACTGGCTGAGACTCTGCTGCACGCCGGCGCAGGCCGACAGCAGGGGCGCGCCGAGCAACAGGCCGAGCGCGCTCCGCCGGGTCGCCCCCGATATTCGGGGCCCCTGAACGGGAGACTTTAGATCACGCGGGCCCGGCATGGCAGCTTCTCTTCTGACCGACCCTCGCCGGCCCGTCACAACACTCTTTCCACGACACAAGCCGCGGATTCAGGCATATTGTCGGCAAATAGTTAACTAAAACAAAAGGATAATATCCGCTTAACGCGGCCACTCCCTCAAGTCCCCGGCTAGCTGTCCACCGTCCGTTACCCAGCATCAAGGCGGCGTTTCCGCCGCGAATATGGCGCTGATGCTGCATTCCCTCTGCAATGTGATGCTGGATGGATCACATTCCAGTCTCCCACCCCATTCTTCGGTATGATCTTTTTCGCGGGAACGGTTCCCAGCCCCGGATATCATGCCTAAGTTCGTCTGATTATGCGCGCAAAGCCGGCCCCGATAAATACGCCTGAAGGCACAGACGCCGCCCCGCGCGGTTTCTCGATCGACGCCCATCGGCTCACCGCGCCGAAGGCAGCGCCGGGCCTGCATCTGGTCGCAACCCCCATCGGCAATCTCGGAGACATCACGCTGCGGGCGCTTCAGACGCTCGCCGGCGTCGATGTCATCGCCTGCGAGGACACCCGCATCACCCGGCGCCTGACCGAGCGCTACGACATCGCGGCGCAGCTCAAGCAATATCACGAGCACAATGCGGAAGCCGCGCGCCCCAGGATCCTGGAGGCGCTGGAACGCGGCGGCTCGGTCGCGCTGGTGTCCGACGCCGGCACGCCGCTGATCTCCGACCCCGGCTTCAAGCTGGTGCGCGAGGTCTGCGCCGCCGGCCATGCGGTCTATGCGTTGCCCGGCCCGTCCTCGGTGCTCGCGGCGCTGTCGGTCGCGGCACTGCCGACCGACCGCTTCTTTTCGAGGGTTTTCTGCCGGCGAAATCGGCCGCGCGAAGGTCGCGCCTCGCCGAATTGTCGCGCATCGATGCCACGCTGGTCATGTTCGACTCGGGCAACCGGGTGCAGGATACGCTGGCCGAGCTCGCCGAGATCATGGGCACCCGCGAAGCTGCGATCTGCCGCGAGCTGACCAAGCTGCACGAGCAGATTTCGCGCGCGACGTTGAACGAGCTTGCGCGCGATGCCGACACGCTGGAGACACGCGGCGAATTCGTGCTGGTGATCGCTCCGCCAGCGGCCGATGCCGACATGCTGACATCGGATGCGCTGGACGATCTGCTGCGCGCGCAGCTTGCCGCGCATAGCGTCAAGGACGCCGTGGCACATGCCGTCGCGCTGTCGGGACGTGCGCGCCGCGAGGTCTACGCCCGCGCGCTCGCACTCGCAAAGGACCTGCGGGGCGGCGATGGTGAAGACTGAGATGGCCAAGGAGCCGAAAGTCGCCTCGCCCGAGCGCCTCGCGGCGTTCCGCACCGGCATCTCGGCGGAAAGCCGCGCTGCGGCTTATCTGATGGCCAAGGGCTATCGCATCCTCGCCAAGCGCTACCGCACACCGCATGGCGAGATCGACATCGTGGCGCGCCGCCGCAATCTGATCGCCTTCGTCGAGGTCAAGGCCCGTGCGACGCTGGATGACGCCGCCTTCGCCGTGACTCCACGCCAGCAGCAGCGCATCATCGACGCCGCGCAAGGCTGGCTCATGGCGCATCCCGAGCATGCCGAATTCGAATTGCGATTCGACGCCATGCTGATTGCGCCGCGGTCACTTCCGCGCCATGTGTTGGCGGCATTCGACGCCTCGACCTGAAAGGCAGACCATGAAACTCAACGTCGCCGTCCAGATGGACCCCATCGCCCGCATCAACATCAAGGGCGATTCCACCTTCGCGCTGCTCCTGGAGGCGCAGAAGCGCGGCCACGGCCTGTCCTATTACACGCCCGACAAGCTCTCGATGGTCGGCGAGGACATCGTCGCTCCCGTCCAGCTCCTGACGGTGCGCGACGAGCCCGGCGATCATTTCACCCTCGGCGAACCCAGGCGCGAGGCGCTGAACGGCTTCGACGTGGTGCTGCTGCGCCAGGATCCGCCGTTCGACCTCGCCTACATCACCTCGACGCATCTGCTCGAACGCATCCATCCGAAGACGCTGGTCGTCAATGATCCCGCTTCGGTGCGCAACGCGCCGGAAAAGCTGTTCGTGATGAACTTTCCGAAGTTGATGCCGCCGACCCTGATCTCGCGCGACCTCGACGAGATCAATGCGTTTCGCGACAAGTACGGCGCCGTCGTGATGAAGCCGCTGCACGGCCATGGCGGCGCAGCGGTCTTCCGGGTGATGCCGCAGGACATGAATTTCGGCTCGCTGTTCGACATGTTCTCGGTGACGTTCAAGGAAGCGTGGGTGATCCAGCAGTTCATCCCCGAGGTGAGACACGGCGACAAGCGCATCATCCTGGTCAACGGCGAGTTCGCCGGCGCAGTCAACCGCGTGCCCGCCGCCGACGACCTCCGCTCCAACATGGTGCGCGGCGGCGCCGCGCAGGAAACCGAGCTCACGCCCCGCGAGCGCGAGATCTGCGCCACCGTAGGTCCGGCGCTGCGCGAGCGTGGCCTGCTGTTCGTCGGCATCGACGTCATCAACGGCAACCTCACCGAGATCAACGTGACCTCGCCCACGGGCATCCGCGCCATCGCGCGGCTCGGCGGCCCTGACGTTGCGGCGAAGGTCTGGGACGTGATCGAGCAGAAGCGGAAGAAGTAGCGCGGACCCGCAGCCCATCCGTCATTGCCAGCACAGCGAAGCAATCCAGAGTCCCACCACGGTGACAGCCTGGATTGCTTCGCTGCGCTCGCAATGACGAGATTGTGGGCCACGCCGCCCCACCCACCACTCATATTCCATTCACCATGACGCCGCGCGCCTCATCCAAACGCGGAAGCCGTCACGCGTGAAACTACGGGGCCATTGGCCGACCGGATAACGCCCCGTTCACCATTCGCCCAGAACGCGCATCGTGACTGGCCGTCACGCGCGGCCTTGCAACACCCCTTATACTTTTACTCCCTACTCATCGATGACGGGGAACCCGCCACGTGCGGTTCGAGTGCCCCGCGTCAGAGTAGAAGCGTATGAACACCGCACGCATTGTCGTTCTCGTCATCGCGCTGGGCGCCGGCGGCGTCGCCGCGTATCTGGCGAGCGGCTACGACAACAAGCCCGCGCCCGCCCTTCCCGTCGCCGAGAAATTGCCGACGGTCGAAGTCCTGATCGCGAAGAACGACATCCAGCTCGGCCAGGCCGTGAAGCCCGAGGATTTGCAATGGCAGTCCTGGCCCGCGGCAACGGCCAGCAGCGCCTTCATCCGCCGCGACAACAGGCCCGAAGCACAGACACAGATCGCCGGCTCGATCGCGCGCGTCCCGCTGATGCAGGGCGAGCCGATCCGCGAGCAGAAGCTGGTGAAGGCCGACGGCTCCGGCTTCATGGCCGCGATCCTGCCGACCGGCATGCGGGCCGTCTCCACCGAAATTTCAGCCGAGACCGGCGCCGGCGGCTTCATCCTGCCGAACGACCGCGTCGATATCGTGATGACGCGGCGCCTGAAGAATCCCGATGGCGCCAACGGTCCGACCGGCGGCAACGACCTCATCCTGTCCGAGGTCATCCTGGCCAACGTCCGCGTGCTCGCGATCGACCAGGCGCCGAAGGAAAAGGACGGCCAGAACGCCGTACTCGGCAAGACCGTCACGCTCGAACTCAAGCCGGAACAGGTCGCCACGCTCTCGGTCGGGCGCCAGGCCGGAACACTGACGCTCGCGCTGCGAAGCATCGCCGACGCCAACGCAATCGACCTCTCGGCTGAAGACCTTGCGCTCAAGCGTCAGGGCGGCGGCGTGAACGTGATCCGCTACGGGGTACAGGCGCGGCAATTGACGTCACAGAAGTGATGGTGGGGATACCATGAACGACGGGGATATTCGGACGGGCATGCGCCTTCGGGGAAGCGCACGCACTCGTTCTGGGCAGGGGCAATGCTGATGCTGGGGCTGGTCGCAGCCCCCGAAATCGCCAGCGCCGCGGATGCGCCGGTCGGTGACCAGGCGCCGTTGCAGGCGCCGGATCTCGACATCTCGCCGGTGTCGACCATCGCACCGACCCGCACGCGCTCGCTGTCGCTCGGCGTCGGCAAGTCGGTCGTCATCGACCTGCCGCGCGAGGTCAAGGACGTGCTGGTGGCAGATCCCAAGATCGCCAACGCTGTGATCCGCTCGTCGCAGCGCGCCTATATCATCGGCGGCCAGGTCGGCCAGACCAACGTGGTGTTCTTCTCCTCCGACGGTCAGCAGGTCGCCTCCTACGACATCGCCGTGAAGCGTGACCTCAACGGCATGCGCACCGCGCTGCGCCAGTCGCTGCCGGGCGTGCAGATCGAAGGCGTCGGCGACAGCGTGATGCTGACCGGCTCGGTGTCGAGCCCGGTCGAAGCGCAGCAGGCCGGCGACGTCGCCGCCAAGCTCGTCGGCGGCAGCGAGAAGGTCGTCAACAACATCGTCGTGCGCGGCCGCGACCAGGTGATGCTCAAGGTCGTCGTCGGTGAAGTCAGGCGCGACATCGTCAAGCAGCTGGGCGTCGATCTCAGCGCCAGCCTGAATGCCGGCACAGCGGTGGTGAATTTCAACAATTCCAACCCGTTCTCGGTCAGCGGCGGTCCGATCGTCAGCAGCAACGGGCTCGGCGTGGCCGGCCTCGCCAAGGGCGTCGCCACCGTCAGCGCCACGATGCGCGCGATGGAAAGCGCCGGCGTCATGCGCACGCTCGCCGAACCGAGCCTGACGGCGATCTCGGGCGAATCCGCCACCTTCATCGCCGGCGGCGAATTCCCGATTCCCGCGGGCTATTCCTGCGATCCGGTCACTCACGTCTGTACCACCCAGATCACCTACAAGAAGTTCGGCATCTCCCTGAACTTCACTCCGGTCGTACTCAGCGAAGGCCGCATCAGCCTGCGCGTCATGACCGAAGTCTCGGAGCTGTCGAACACCAACTCGATCACGCTGACGCAGGCGGTGTCCTCGACCTCGAGCAACTCGCTCACCATCCCCTCGATCCAGACCCGCCGCGCCGAGACCACGCTGGAAATTCCTCCGGCGGTTCGATGGCGATGGCCGGCCTGATCCAGCAGAAGACCAAGCAGGCGGTCAACGGCTTGCCCGGCATCGACCAGGTGCCGATCATCGGCGCGCTGTTCCGCAGCCAGGACTTCGTCAACAACGAGACCGAGCTGATGGTCATCGTGACACCCTATGTGGTGCGCGCGGTCGCCCAGAAGGAATTGTCACGGCCCGACGACGGCTTCGCGCCGGCCTCGGATGCGCAGACGGCGCTGCTCGGCCGCATGAACCGCCTCTATGGCATCGCGCGCCGCGTCGATCCGATCGAGGGCACGCACGGCGATTTCGGCTTCATCATCGACTGAGCGGACGGTGTGGGGACCGGGGCAAGAAACCGAGCAGGAAACGGGGCAAGAGGGGACCAGGCGATGACGACACCATCGGCCGATCGACGCCGCAGCTTGAGGATCGCGCTCGCATTGACGGGACTCTCCGTCATGCTGGGCGCCTGCAACACCACCGGCGAGATCGTCACCCAGACGGTGCCGACCGACTATCGCCAGCGGCACCCGATCGCGGTGCAGGAAGGCAAGAAGTCGATCGTGATTTTCGTCGGCAAGGCGCGAGGCGGCCTCTCCGCCGCGCAGCGCGCCGACGTCGCGGGCGTTGCCCGGGACTGGGTCCGCGAAGGCACCGGCTCCGTGGTCGTGGACGTGCCGGTCGACACCGCGAATTCACGCGCTGCGGCGGCGACTTATCAGGACATCCGGTCCGTGCTCGCATCCGGCGGCGTGCCGTCGCGCGCCATCGTCCAGCATCCCTATCGTCCTGAAGATCCCGGCCTGCTGCCGACCATCCGCCTGAGTTATTCGAAGATCGCCGCGGTCGCCGGTCCCTGCGGGCTGTGGCCGGAGGACATGGGTCCGAACATCCTCGACCCCGGCTACAACGAGAACCGGCCCTACTTCAATCTCGGCTGCGCCACCCAGCGCAATCTCGCGGCGATGATCGATAACCCCGCCGACCTCGAGCAGCCGCGCGCCGAGACCCCCGCCTATACCGCTCGGCGTGACATCGCCTTCGAACGGTACCGCAAGGGTTCGACCACCACGACCACCTATCCCGAGTCCGAAAGGGCCAAACTCAGCGACACCGGCAAATGACAGGCATCCACGACGAAGACGCGGACGACCCGCGGCACCCCGAGGAACACATTGCGCCGGTACCGCGCATCTCGGTACAGGCGTTTTGCGAGACCGAGCAGACGCTCGCCGCGATGACCGCGGCCGGGCAGGATCGCCGTCTTGCCAAGGCGCATCTCACCGCCAAGGGCGGCGGCCTCGCCGCGGCCATCGAAGTCTATGACACGATGCCGACGCCGAACGTCATCGTGATCGAATCCGACGGCACGCGCGACATTCTCGAAGGCCTCGACGATCTCGCCGGCGTCTGCGATCCCGGCACCCGCGTGGTCGTGATCGGCAATCCCAACGACACCGCACCCTATCGCGAGCTGGTGCGCCGCGGCGTCAACGATTATGTGGTCGGACCGGTCGAAACCCTCGACGTGGTCCGTTCGATCTGCAGCCTTTTCTCAGCCTCCGAGGCCATCATCACCGGCCGCGTCATCGCGGTCGTCGGCGCCAAGGGCGGCGTCGGCGCATCGACCGTCGCGCACAATCTGGCCTGGACCATCGCGCGCGACCTCGCGCTCGATTCCGTCGTGATCGATCTCGACCTCGCCTTCGGCACCGCCGGGCTCGACTACAACCAGGACCCGGCGCAGGGCATCGCCAATGCGGTGCTGTCGCAGGATCGCCCCGATACGGCGCTGATGGAACGCCTGCTCTCCAAATGCACCGAGCGCCTCAGCCTCCTTGCCGCGCCTGCCACGCTCGACCGCGTCTATGATTTCGGCGCCGAAGCCTTCGATGCGATCTTCGACACGCTGCGCATGAGCACGCCCTGCATCGTGCTCGACGTTCCCCACCAATGGTCGGGCTGGACGCGCCGCGCACTGGTCAACGCCGACGACATCGTCATCGTGGCCGAGCCCGATCTCGCGAATTTGCGCAACACCAAGAACATGCTCAGCGTGCTGAAGGCGGCGCGGCCGAACGACCGGCCGCCGCTGTATTGCATTAACCAGGTCGGCATGCACAAGCGCGCGGAAATCGACGTCAAGTCGTTCGCCAAGACCATGGAAAGCCAGCCGCTCGCGACGATCCCGTTCGATTCGAAGCTGTTCTCGACCGCGGCCAACAACGGCCAGATGATCGCGGAGGTCTCCAAGAGCCACCGCACCACGCTTCTGTTTCAGAACATGGCGAATCGTCTCGCCGGGCGCGGCGAGGTCAAGAAGCCGAAAAGCTCGCTGTTCGGACCGCTGCTGAAGAAATTGAAGGGAAGGACGGGTCGCAGCTCGGCCCCGCATCGCAAGGCGTCTTAAACCAAACGACAGGGCGGATTACTTGTCCGCCCGCTGCTGCTTCTTCGCCAGCAGCTGCCGCAGCGCCGTGACTTTTGCCGCGGCCTGGTCCGGCGGCAGATCGCCTTTCACGATGGTCTCGGCTTCGGCCTGTTTTCCCTGCAGCCCCACCACCAGCGCAAGATTGGCGCGCACGCGGGCATCGGCCGGGTTGCGCCCATACGCGCGGCGCAGCGTTTCCTCGGCCCGTGGCAGGTTGTTCTGGAGCATGTAGGACAGGCCGAGATTTGACAGGACTTGCGGCTCCTCCGGCACGATCTTCAGCGCGCTCGCATAATATTGCTGCGCCTCTTCGTTGCGGCCGAGCTGGTCGAGCGCGGCGCCTTGCGCCGACAGGATGCGCCAGTCGGGATCTTCCGGCGTATGCGCACGGCTGAGCACGTCGAACGCCTGCTGGAAATTGCCGCTGTCGGCGAGCGCACGGCCATAGCCGGCAAGCAGCGCCTTGTTGCTGGAATGATTGAGCACGGCCTGCTCCATCACCGCGACGGCCTGGGCCCGCTGGCCGGTCTCGCGCAACGCCGTGCCGTATTCGAGCGCGACGTTGGGATCGCCGGGATTGGCGCGGTAGCGCTCGCGCAGCGCGTCCATGTCCCGCCTGGGGTCGGCCTTGGCCGCCGTTTCCGACTTGCCGCCGAGCGCGCCGGTGATGTCCTCGATTCCTGTGGTCTGGCAGCCACCGAGGGCTAGCACAAGAAGGCCAGGAAGCAGGAATCTCGCCGGGGGAGAGGCAAGGGGCGAACGCTTGGACATACTCTGATCACTCGGCCACTGATCAGGGATGCTTACCGATTAACGCTAAAGTCCCGTTAAGGACGCGCGCTCGGATGGGCCTAGTCGGTGAACTCGGCACCGAATTCGCAACCGATGCGCCAGCGCAGGCGGCATTGGCGGGAATAGTCCGGAGCGAAGATGATCGTGAACTGCGGCGGCACTTCCAGGAATTCCGCCACCACTTTCACGCCCCCGTCCGAGATATCCGTGATCGTGCAGTCCCGTGGCAGCGAGCCCGCGCCAAAATGAATCTTGGCGAGCCGCGTGCACACCCGTCGTTCGCTTCTGCGGCGATTTGCAAGCATCTTGATTGTTCACCCGTTAGGTCACGGCCCATCCCGCAACTCCAGCAGTAGCGAATATTCGTTGGGATGTGCTGAGCGGAGCAGCTCGCATTCGAGGCGTAGTGTCCGCGTCGTGTTTACGATTGGTTAGGGTCGGTTGAGCCCGCGGGAATGTTCCTGTATTGTTCTTGCGTCAGGGGCCGGGCTCTGCTACCCCTAATTGTGCAAGAGGGCAGGCTGGTTCGGGCATGGTTCAGCGGGTTTCCACCGTCGCCTTTGAGGGGATCGAGGCCCGTGCGGTCGACGTGCAGGTGCAGGTCGCACCTGGCTTGCCGGCCTTTGCCATCGTCGGCCTGCCGGACAAGGCGGTGTCGGAAGCGCGCGAGCGGGTCCGCTCGGCGCTGATCGCCTCGGGTCTGGCGCTGCCGGCGCGGCGGATCACGGTCAATCTGGCGCCGGCCGACCTGCCCAAGGAGGGCAGCCATTACGACCTGCCGATCGCACTGGGGCTGATGGCGGCGATCGGCGCCATTCCGCCGGATGCGCTGACCGGCTTTACGGTGCTCGGCGAGCTCGGGCTGGACGGTTCGATCGCGCCCGTCGCCGGCGTTCTGCCCGCGGCGTTCGGCGCCAATCTGCGCGAGGAGGGATTGATCTGTCCGGCCGCGTGCGGCTCGGAGGCCGCGTGGGCGAGCCCGGACATCCAGATCATCGCGGCACACTCGCTGATCCAGATCGCCAACCACTTCAAGGGCACGCAGGTGCTGTCGCGGCCGGCGCCGAAGGTGCACGAGGCCGCCGCCTCGACGCTCGACCTGCGCGACATCAAGGGCCAGGAGAGCGCCAAGCGCGCGCTGGAGATCGCGGCCGCCGGCGGACATCATCTGTTGATGATCGGCGCGCCCGGTGCCGGCAAGTCGATGCTGGCGGCGCGGCTGCCGTCGATCCTGCCGCCGCTGTCTCCGGGCGAATTGCTGGAGGTCTCGATGATCGCCTCCGTCGCCGGCGAGATCGAGGGCGGCGCGCTGACGGCGCGACGGCCGTTCCGCTCGCCGCATCATTCCGCCAGCATGGCCGCGCTCACCGGCGGTGGCATGCGCGCCAGGCCCGGCGAGATCTCGCTCGCGCATCAGGGCGTGCTGTTCCTCGACGAGCTGCCGGAGTTCGATCCGCGCGTGCTGGATTCGCTGCGTCAGCCGCTGGAGAACGGCGAGGTCTCGGTGTCCCGCGCCAATCATCGCGTGACTTATCCGGCGCGGTTCATGCTGGTCGCGGCGATGAACCCGTGCCGCTGCGGCAATGCGTTCGAGTCGGGCTATGCCTGCAAGCGCGGCCGCATCGACCGCTGCACCGGCGATTATCAGGCCCGCATCTCCGGCCCGCTGATGGATCGCATCGACCTGCGCATCGAGGTTCCCGCCGTGACCGCGGCCGATCTGATCCTGCCGCCGCCGGCGGAAGGCTCGGCCGAAGTCGCCGTGCGCGTGGCGGCGGCGCGCGACATCCAGCTCGCACGCTACGCCGATGCCGGCCTGCCACAGGTGCGCACCAATGCCGAAGCACCGAGCTCCGTGCTGGAGGAGATCGCCAAGCCGGATGCGCAAGGCCAGAAGCTGCTGCGCGACGCCGCCGAGACCATGCGGCTGTCGGCGCGCGGCTATCACCGCGTGCTGAGGGTGGCGCGCACGCTCGCCGACCTCGACGGCACCGAGAAGATCGGCCGGCTGCATCTCGCCGAAGCGCTGTCCTATCGCGCACTCGCGGAAGATGTACGGCAGATGGCGTGATCATGCCGCGCATCAACCCGGCGGTAACGAGTTTCCTTTACGCTCTGCAAACCATAAGGCCCAAAGTTGCCCGTGCGAGTTCCACACAGGGCCTGGCGAGTAGCGTGTCATGTTGCGTTTCAAGATCCTGGCCTCGGTCGTTCCCCTGTTGGCGGCCGCCGTGTTCGCCCGCGGCGAAATCGTATCGGTCTCGCATCCCTGCATCGCCCTCGGCGAAACCTCGGTCGAGCTGACCTCGCTGTTCTGGACCGCCGGCGTCCATGTCGCCTTCACAGACGACCTGTCGCGCGCCACCGTGCGGGTCCGGATCACCGACGATGCCGATGACGCGGATTTCGCGGTCGTCGACGACGGCCTCGGATCCGAGACGGACTCCTGCGAGGCTCATCCGGCGAACCGCCTCATCACCATCGCGGCTCAGCCGGTCGACGGCGGTCCAGTCATCTACCTCTCCACCGACGGTCCGGCCGATTATCGCATCTATGTGCGCTCGAAGACGTTCTCGCAGCGCGAGGCGGCGGCGCTGATCGTCGGCGCCCATGGCGGCCAACGCCCGCTGCCGCTACAGGCCGCCTCGCTCTGACGATTCTCGAGCATGATCTTTCCGACAACCGCTTCACACTTTTCCGGATCATCCTCTGAGGATTAACACCTCGCTAACCCTGTTCGGAGCCGGAAACAAAGCCTCAAGCTGTTTGCAAGGTCGGCGAGACATCGTCGCAACCGGCGGCGGTGGGGTTTCGGACAAGAGTCGGGGTCGGTGACGATGGGTCGAACGTTCCGGATCAAGGTGCGCATGCGCCGCTTCAGGCGGCAGCATCCCAGAATCGCCTTCGCGATCCGTTCCTTCATGATCTTCTCGGCGACGTTCGGCGGCGCCTACGGCTTCGTCACCGGAAGCCGGTCCGAAACGTCTGGCTACGATCCCAATGCGTTCGCGATCGGCGCGAGCTTCCTGTTCGCGCTCGCCTGCCTCGGCCTCGCCACGCTCAGCATGCGCCTGCGCTTCGTCAACAAACGGATGCGCACGCTGGCCGCCCACAACGAGGCGCTGATCGACCGCAACTGGGAGCTGAAGGAAGCGGAAGAGCGCGCCCGCAGCCTGTTCGAACAGCAGGGCGATTTGATCGTGCTGCGCGATGATCAGGGCCGCATCACCTTCGCCAACGACGCCTATTGTGCGCTCGCAGGGCAGGCTCGCCGTGCGCTGGTCGGCACGCGTTTCAATTTCGACGTGCTGGAGCAGGGTGACAGCGCGCGCGAGAGCAACGGCACGCGCATTCACGACCAGAGGATCACCACGCCGCTCGGCGCGCGCTGGATCGCCTGGCGCGAGGGTTATGTTCGGCTCGATGCCGGCCAGCCCGCCGAATTGCAGAGCGTGGGACGCGACGTCACCGATCGCACCGAGACCGAGCGCGCGCTGTCCGACGCCCGCGACCAGGCTGACGCCGCCAACCGCGCAAAATCGCGCTTCCTCGCCATGGCCTCGCACGAGATCCGCACGCCGCTCAACGGCATCATCGGGATGGGCGGCCTCTTGCTCGACACCAATCTGACGCCGGAGCAGGCGACCTATGCCAGGGCGGTGAAGACATCAGGCGAAGCCTTGATGGCGCTGATCGAGGAACTGCTGGACTATTCCAAGATCGAGGCCGGCAAGCTCGATCTCGAGCTGCGCCCCTTCGCGCTCTCCAACCTGATCGAAGAGATCACCGAGCTGCTCGCGCCCCGCGCGCAGGCCAAGCAACTCGAAATCGCCGCCTATGTGGACGAGCGCCTGCCGCTGGAGGTGGTCGGCGACGCCGCGCGGCTGCGCCAGGTGCTGCTCAACCTTGCCGGCAACGCCATCAAGTTCACCGCGAGCGGCGGCGTCGCGCTGATCGTCGAGCCCGGCATCAGGCCGACCGAGATCAGCTTCCTGGTCCGTGATACCGGCATCGGCATCGCAGCCGACGCGCAGCAGCGCATCTTCCGTGAATTCGAGCAGGCCGACGAGCGCGTCGCCCGCATCTATGGCGGCACCGGGCTCGGCCTTGCGATCAGCGAGCGCATCGTCAAGCGCATGGGCGGCCGCATCACGCTGACGAGCGAGCCGGGCAAGGGCTCGACATTCGAGGTCGCAGTGCCGCTCGCGCCGTCGCAGACAGGCCCGGACCAGACGGCATTCCCGAGCCCTGATCTCACCGCCAAGTCGATCCTGCTGATCGCCGACGGCATCGAAGCGTCGCTGATCGCGCGGCGGCTGGAGCGCTGGGGCGGCCAGACCTGCCTGGTCTCGGATGGAGCGGTCGCCGAAGCACTGCTGCCGGAACGCTCGTGGCACGCGGTGCTGATCGATCGTGCCATCGGTGCTGCGGCCGCCGACCGTCTCGGCGAGATGGCCCGCACGCATGCCGCGCAACGGCTGGTGCTGCTGACGTCGAGCTCACGTCATGAAAAACTTTCGGCGGCCTTCACCGGATTCCTGGTGAAGCCGCTGCGCGCGGCATCGCTCGCCGCCCGTCTCGCACTGACGCCGGAGGTCGCCTCGCCCGACCTCGCGCCGGAGCCTGTCGAACCCACCACGATCAAACCGCCGGCGAAGGGCCTCTCAATCCTCGTCGCCGAGGACAACGAGATCAACGCACTGTTGATGCGCTCGCTGCTGACAAAGCTCGGCCACCGCGTCGTCATCGCCGTCCATGGCGAGGCCGCGCTGGAATCCTGGCTCGCAGCGTCAACGGCCGGCACCCCTTACGATCTCGTGCTGATGGACATCCAGATGCCGCATCTCGACGGCATCGAGACGACCAAGCGCATCCGCGCGCATGAGGCCGCCACCGGCGGTCACCATACGCCGATCCTGGCGCTCACCGCCAATACGCTGGTGGAGGATCGCTATGCCTGCTTCGAGGCCGGCATGAACGGTTTCCTGATCAAGCCGCTCGACCGTGACAAGCTCGCAGAGGCACTGGCGGGGCTGGCGGCATCACGGCAGCTGGCGGTCTGAATCCGGGATTTTATGGGAACCTCACCTCGGATATCGCCGATGCCTTCGGCGAAGGCGGGCGGGTCACGGATCGCATCAATCCGCCGCCGGCGCGACGGGACGGGCACGACTCACAGCCCCGCCATAGTCCTGTGCTACCAACGTCCCGTGGGAAGCGACTGGAGGGCCGGCGACACGTGAGAACATCGGAAGACCGCTCGTTTCTCGTCTTGCTTGGCGTGATCTCCGTCGCGTTCGGCTGGCTGCTTTGGCCGTTCTCCGGCGCATTGTTGTGGGCCACGCTGCTGGCGATCATCTTCGCGCCGCTCTATCGACGTTGCGTGGATAGGCTTCCGGAATGGCGCAACCTTGCCGCGTTCTCCACCGTCGTCGTCGTGGTCGTCATGGTCCTGATCCCCATCGGGGTCGTGATCGCTTCGCTCGTCGACCAGGGAGGGAGCTTTATCAGCGCGTTCAGACCGGGGAGATCAGTCTCGCTCATCCCCTGGAGCAACTGAAATCCGCTTTGCCCAATTGGGCTGCGTCCATGTCGGATCGTCTCGCCGGCATCGATCTGTCCTCCCTGAAAGAACGCCTGTCGAGTCTGGTCGTTCCGGCCGGCCAACAGCTGGCCGGGCACGCGATCAATATCGGTCAGTTGACGGTGGAGTTCGTCGCAAGCCTGCTCGTGATGCTCTACCTGCTGTTCTTCTTCCTGCGCGACGGTGACGAACTGAACATACGCATCCGCGACGCGCTACCGCTGCGGGCGAGCCACACTGCCGAGATTCTGAATGCGTTCACTGTGGCGGTTCGCGGGACCATCAAGGGGATCATCCTGGTTGCCTTGATCCAGGGAGGACTTGGCGGGTTGATCTTCTGGTTGCTTGGCCTGACTGCGCCGCTGCTGGCGGGCGCCCTCATGGCGCTGCTTTCGCTTCTGCCCGTGCTGGGCTCCGCGCTGATCTGGGTCCCGGTCGGCCTCTATCTGCTCGTGGCAGGCGCCGTCACGAAGGGAATAATCCTGCTCGCTTTCGGGACCTTCGTGATCGGACTTGCGGACAACTTTCTCCGCCCCGTGCTGGTCGGCCAGTCGATCCGGATGCCAAGCTATATTGTGCTGCTCGCCACGCTGGGCGGCCTGGCGACCTTCGGAGCGAACGGCTTCGTCATCGGCCCGCTCGTCGCCGCAATGTTCCTGACGGTGTGGCAGATCTTCGTCGGCTCGAAAGAGCCACACGACGCCCGGAACTGACCTTCACTTCGAGCCGTAACCAGCGTCTCGTCAGCCGGCCTGATTACAGCCTTCGCAGCGCCACGCTCTCCACCGTGTGATCCGCACCCTTCTTCAGGATCAGCGTCGCGCGAGGGCGGGTCGGCAGAATGTTGTCCTCGAGATTGGCGAGGTTGGTGCGTTCCCAGATCGCGATCGCGGTCGCGGTGGCTTCCTCGTCCGACAACAGCGCGTAGCGGTTGAAATAGGACTTTGGATTGATGAACGCGGTGTCGCGCAGCGCCAGGAAGCGCTTGATGTACCAGCGCCGCAGCGCCGCCTCGTCCGCGTCGATATAGACCGAGAAATCGAAGAAGTCGGAGACCACCGGCACCGCCTTGCCGTCACGCGGCAGCTTGCCGGTCTGCAGCACGTTGACGCCTTCGACGATTAGGATGTCCGGCTGATCGACCTCGGCCCACTGGTTCGGCACGATGTCGTAGGTCAGATGCGAATAGACCGGCGCGCGGACATGGCGGCGCCCGGCCTTGATGTCGGAGAGGAAGCTGAGCAGCAGCGGCAGGTCGTAGCTTTCCGGAAAGCCCTTCTTCTGCATGATGCCCTGCCGGTCGAGCACTGCGTTGGGATAGAGGAATCCGTCGGTGGTGATCAGCTCGACCTTCGGCCGCGGCGACCAGCGCGCCAGCAGTGCTTGCAGCACCCGGGCGGTGGTGGACTTCCCGACCGCGACCGAGCCGGCGACGCCGATGATGTAGGGCATCTTGCGGTCGCGGATGTTGAGGAACTGGCGCTCGGCATAATAAAGGCGCTGCATCGCATCGACATAGATCGAGAGCAGACGCGACAGCGGAAGATAGATGTCCTCGACCTCCTGCAGGTCGAGGCGGTCGTGCAGTGAGCGAAGCCGGTCGAACTCGCCCGGCTCCAGCGTCATCGGCGTGTCGTCGCGCAGACGCGCCCACTCTTCGCGCGTATAGACGCGGTACGGATTATACTGTTGCTCGGGTGCGCGGATATCCATGACGCGACCTTTCCGTTGGGACTCTTTGCTTGAGCATGATCTTTCCGGAAAACCGCTTCACACTTTGCGCGAACGCGGTCCTTCGGATCCGGATCATGCTCCTAACCCTTACGCGAAGCTTTCTCTTCCAACCCTGACATATTCGTACGCTTGTCCAGCGCCGCTTCCACTTCTTCCAGCTTCACGCCGCGGGCCTTGAGCAACACAAGGAAGTGATAGAGCAGGTCCGCGCCCTCGGCGATCAGATTCGCGCGATCGTTTTCGACTGCTGCGATGACGGTTTCGACTGCTTCCTCGCCGAACTTCTTGGCGCAATGCTCGGCGCCCTTGTCCAGGAGCTTGCGGGTATAGGAGGCCTCGCCTCCGGCCGCCGCGCGGGCGTCGATGGTTGCGGCCAGATCGTGGATCGTGAAACGCGGCATCGGAATTACTCGGAAACACACAGCAACGGCGGAGGCCATCCCCGCCGGTCTGTGTAGCATTTTTATGAAGCGGAGTCGTCAGGCATCGAGGCGCATGGGCAGCCCCCGCCGCGACATGTGCTCCTTGGCTTCACGAATGGTGAATTCCCCGAAATGGAAGATCGAGGCGGCCAGCACGGCCGTGGCGTGCCCGTCACGGATACCGTCAACGAGGTGGTCGAGATTGCCGACGCCGCCCGAGGCGATGACGGGAACGGGAACGCTGTCGGCGATCGCCCGGGTCAGCGGAATGTCGAAACCCTGCCGGGTGCCGTCGCGGTCCATCGAGGTGAGCAAAAGCTCGCCAGCTCCGAGCGAGACCACTTCCTGGGCATATTCGATGGCGTCGATGCCGGTCGAATTGCGACCGCCATGGGTAAATATCTCCCAACGCTCGCCGCCGCCCGCGCGCTTGACCCGCTTAGCGTCGATCGCGACCACCACGCATTGCTCGCCGAATTTTTCGGCAGCTTCCTTGACGAACTCGCGCCGCGACACCGCCGCGCTGTTGATCGAGACCTTGTCGGCACCGGCGCGCAGCAGCGTCTTGATGTCGTTGACATCACGCACGCCACCACCGACGGTCACGGGCATGAAGCAGGCCTCCGCCGTGCGCCGGACCACGTCCAGCATGATACCGCGGTTCTCATGGGTGGCGGTGATGTCGAGGAAGGTCAGCTCGTCGGCACCGGCCGCGTCATAGGCGATCGCAGCTTCGACGGGATCGCCGGCGTCACGCAGATCGACGAAATTGACGCCCTTGACGACCCGTCCGTCCTTGACGTCGAGGCAGGGGATCACGCGAACCTTGAACATCGGATGACTCCTAGGCGCGCGCGTTGCGGATCAAGGTGAGGGCGGCGGCGGGATCGAGCCGGCCGTCATAGAGCGCGCGGCCGGCGATCGCGCCGGCGAGCTTTTTCGCACGCGGCGTCAGCATCGCCTTGACGTCCTCGATCGACGCGAGGCCACCCGAGGCGATCACGGGAATGGAGATGGCGTCAGCCAGCGCAATGGTCGCGTCCAGGTTCAGGCCCTTGAGCAGGCCGTCCCGTGCGATGTCGGTGAAGATGATGGCGGCAACGCCGGCATCCTCGAAACGCCGCGCGATTTCCAGCACCGTCACCTGCGAGGTCTCGGCCCAGCCTTCGACCGCGACCTTGCCGTCGCGGGCATCCAGCCCGACCGCGACGCGGCCGGGGAATTTCCGGGCCGCGGCCTTCACCAGTTCAGGGTCGCGCACCGCCGCGGTGCCGATGATGACGCGGCTGATGCCCTTGTCGAGCCAGGCTTCGACAGTCGCGAGGTCGCGAATGCCGCCGCCGAGCTGCACCGGAATCTTGATCGTCTTCAACATCGTCTCGACCGCCTGCGCGTTCACCGGCTTGCCGGCAAAGGCGCCGTCGAGGTCGACGACGTGGAGATACTCAAAACCCTGCGCAACGAAGCTCTGCGCCTGTGCGGCGGGATTGAGGTTGAACACGGTGGCGCGCGCCATGTCGCCTTGCTCGAGGCGCACGCACTGGCCGTTCTTGAGATCGATCGCGGGAAAGAGAATCATGATTAAGCCAGGAGTTTTCCGCACACACGGTGCGCTCCCTCCCCCTTGTGGGGGAGGGTTGGGGAGAGGGGTAAGCCACGGGCACCGCCGTTGCGGCTACCCCCTCCCGAACGCTGCGCGTTCGACCTCCCCCACAAGGGGGAGGTAAGAAGAGCGGGGACCATCACGGCTTCCATCGCAAAAAGTTCGAGATCAGGGCCAGGCCGAAACGCTGGCTCTTCTCGGGGTGGAACTGGGTGCCGATGGCGGTGTCCTTGGCGACGATCGCAGTCACCGGGCCGCCGTAGTCGGCGCGCGCAAGCACGTCCGCCTCGTTGGCGGCGTTGAGGTGGTAGGAGTGCACGAAATAGGCGTGCTGGCCCTTGGGGCCGAGCGACAGCTTGTTCAGGACCGGGTGCTCGCGCAGAACGTCGAGCGTATTCCAGCCCATATGCGGGATCTTCAGGTTTTCATCGCGCGGCGTGATTTTTTCGACGTCGCCGCCGATCCAGTTCAGACCGTCGGTCGTGACGTGCTCCTTGCCGCGGCTCGCCATCAGCTGCATGCCGACGCAAATGCCGAAAAAGGGCCGCGCCTTGACGCGCACCGCTTCGTTGATCGCCTCGACCATGCCGTTGACGGCATCCAGCCCGCGCCGGCAATCGGCGAAGGCGCCGACGCCCGGCAGCACCAGACGGTCGGCGCTATAGGCCTGGTCCGGATCGCTGGTAACGAAGACCTTTTGCGGATTCTCCATGCTGCGCGCGGCGCGCTCGAAAGCCTTCGCGGCGGAATGCAAATTGCCGGAACCGTAATCGATGATGGCGACGCTCATCTTGACCCTCCCGGTTCTGGAAACAAACCAATGATGCCGCCGGACGGAATCGGCGGCGGATTCGAGAATGGCTGGCCCGGCGTGTTGCGGGTTGGCGGCGGGCTGCCACGGTCGACGGCCCATTGATCGTTGACGATGCCACGCTGCTTCTGGCTCCAGCGCTCGAAGAAGCGGCGCTCGGCGGTGTCCTCATCGTCGCCGACGACCACATCGAGCTGACGCCATTTGCCGCGCGACAGGGTCCAGCGGCGCAGGCTCGAGGCCTCAAAGCCCATCAAGAGCGCGACGATGACATTGGCCAGGAAGATCGAGCTGCGGCCGACACCAAGGCTATGCAGCCCGGCATCGAATGCGGCCAGGAAGATCACCCAGCCGATCAGCGCCAGCCAGAGCCTGTTCCAGAGCAGCCAAAGCGGTCCGAAAATCATCGCCCAGAAGTGGAAGCCGTCGCGCACGAACACGAACTTGTCGGTCGCGCGCAGATCGGCTCCGGCAGGGGAGGGAGCATGAACTGTGTAGACAGGCATGGTGATGCCCCGTTTCCTAGGAATTCAGTGATGACCGCGAGCAGCGCGTTTCGCCGCCTGACGGAAACGTCAGCCGCCGAGCGAGCCCTTGGTGGACGGGATTTCGCCCACCGCCTTGGGATCGATCGCGACCGCCGCCCGCAGCGCCCGCGCCAGGCCCTTGAAGCAGGACTCGGCGATATGGTGGCTGTTATCGCCATATAGTGTCTCGACGTGGAGAGTCACGCCGGCGTTCATGGCGAAGGCCTGGAACCATTCGCGCACCAGCTCGGTGTCGAACTCACCGATCTTGTCACGGGGGAAGTCGGCCTTGAACACCAGGAACGGTCGGCCCGAGATGTCGATGACCACGCGCGACAGCGTCTCGTCCATGGGCATGTGGATTCCGGCATAGCGGGTAATGCCCGCCATGTTGCCGAGCGCCTGCTTGACGGCCTGGCCAAGCGCGATGCCGGTGTCTTCGGTGGTATGGTGATGGTCAATGTGCAGGTCGCCGACCGCCTTGACCGTGAGGTCGATGCGGGAATGGCGGGCGAGGAGATCGAGCATATGGTCGAAAAAGCCGATGCCGGTCGCGATATTGGCCACGCCGGTGCCATCGAGGTTCACGGTCACCTCGATGTCGGTTTCCTTGGTCTTGCGCTTGATCGTCGCGGTGCGCATTGAAAGCTTTCGCTATGGTTTGGCTGGAAACGCCAGTCTATTAACAGCCAAATGACACCTTCGCTACTGCGGGAACGCCCCAACAGGGCAGCACTTCCGCCTATGGTGAGCGAAATCTAGGCCCGGAACGGCCCGTTGTGCCCAGGTTGTCCCCAGGTTGTCCCCTTGGCCCCGACCGCCTAAATCAGGTCTGACAACGAGGGTTATTTATGCAGGATTCCCAGAGCAGCTCGCCGGGCTGGCACGGCACTACGATTTTGACGGTCCGCAAGGGCGGCAGGGTCGTGGTCGGCGGCGACGGCCAGGTCTCGATCGGCCAGACCGTGATCAAGTCCAATGCCAAGAAGGTCCGCAAGCTCGGCAAGGGCGACGTCATCGGCGGCTTTGCCGGTGCCACCGCCGACGCCTTTACCCTCTTTGAGCGGCTGGAGAGCAAGCTCGAGCAATATCCGGGGCAATTGACCCGGGCCGCGGTCGAGCTCGCCAAGGACTGGCGCACCGATCGTTACCTGCGGCGGCTCGAGGCCATGATGATCGTGGCCGACAAGGACGTATCCCTGGTGCTGACGGGCACCGGCGACGTGCTCGAGCCCGAGTCCGGCGTGATGGCGATCGGCTCCGGCGGCAATTACGCGCTGGCCGCCGCCCGCGCCCTGCTCGACACCGACAAGGACGCCGAGACCATCGTCCGCCGCTCGCTCGACATCGCTGCCGACATCTGCGTCTACACCAACCGCAACATCACCGTCGAAGCGCTGCCGGCCGGGTAGGTCATTTGTCTGAATACTGGATCCGCACACTCGCTGTAACCTCGCCCGCTTGCGGGAGAGGTCGGCGCGAAGCGCCGGGTGAGGGTTTTCTCCTCTGGGGGAATCCCACTGCGGAGACAGCCCTCTCCCGCAGGCGGGAGAGGGAGCGCAGCAACGGTTCTGGTTGCGCGCGATGGCCTCTCACTGAGATGATGCGCCCACAATGATCCTCGCCGACGGCGCCAAGCAAAGCATACGCACGACCTTTCCCCCGGCCTACTGGGTCGGCATCGCATTGTTGCTGCTGGCGCTGCAGGCCTCGATCCTGTTCGCGATGGGGCGGGTGCCGATCTGCACCTGCGGCTATGTCAAGCTCTGGCACGGCGTGGTCAACAGCTCGGAAAATTCGCAGCACATTGCAGACTGGTACACTTTCTCGCACGTCCTGCACGGCTTCCTGTTCTACGGCTTGACCTCGCTGCTGTTCGCGCGCCTGCCGTTGCTGCGTCTGACCTGGCCCGCGCGCCTGATCATCGCCATGCTGATCGAAGGCGCCTGGGAGATTGTCGAGAATTCGCCGTTCATCATCGAGCGCTACCGCGCCGGCACGATCTCGCTGGACTATTTCGGCGACAGCATTGTCAATTCGGTCTCTGACAATTTGTCCATGGTGCTGGGGTTCCTCGCCGCGCGCGTGCTGCCCGTATCGGTGACCGTCCTGCTCGGGGTCGCCTTCGAGATCATGCTGGCGCTCCACATTCGCGACAATCTGACGCTCAACATTCTGATGCTGATCCATCCGATCGACGCCGTGAAACAATGGCAGTCGGGGCCGCCGATCATCTGACGGCAAAAAAAGCGGCTTGTCCCGGCCCGCATCTGACCCTAGCTAAGATCCCATGACAGACTTCTCTCCCCGCGAAATCGTCTCCGAACTCGACCGTTTCATCGTCGGCCAGGCCGATGCCAAGCGCGCCGTCTCGATCGCGCTGCGCAACCGCTGGCGGCGGCAGCAGCTCACCGGCTCCTTGCGCGAAGAGGTGCTGCCGAAGAACATCCTGATGATCGGTCCGACCGGCGTCGGCAAGACCGAGATCGCGCGGCGGCTCGCCAAGCTTGCGAATGCGCCGTTCCTGAAGGTGGAAGCCACGAAATTCACCGAGGTCGGCTATGTCGGCCGCGACGTCGAGCAGATCATCCGCGATCTCGTCGAGGTCGCGATCGCCCAGGTGCGCGAGCGCAAGCGCAAGGACGTGAATGCCCGCGCCCAGCTTGCCGCCGAGGAGCGCGTGCTCGACGCGCTGGTCGGCGCCAATGCCAGCGCCGCGACGCGGGACTCCTTCCGCAAGAAGCTGCGCGCCGGCGAACTCAACGACAAGGAAATCGAGATCGAGACGCAGTCGTCCGGCGGCGGCATGCCGATGTTCGAGATCCCGGGCATGCCGGGCGCGCAGATGGGTGCGGTCTCGATCGGCGACATCTTCGGCAAGCTCGGCGGCCGCAGCAAGACGCGGCGGCTGACGGTGGAGAGTTCGCACGAGATCCTCGTCAACGAGGAATCCGACAAGCTGCTGGACACCGATCAGCTGACCCTGGAGGCGATCAGCGCGGTCGAGAACAACGGCATCGTGTTCCTCGACGAGATCGACAAGATCTGCGCCCGTGACGGCCGCGTCGGCGGCGACGTCTCGCGCGAGGGCGTGCAGCGCGATCTGCTGCCGCTGATCGAGGGCACCACGGTCTCGACCAAGCACGGCGCGGTGAAGACCGATCACATCCTGTTCATTGCCTCCGGCGCCTTCCACGTCGCAAAGCCCTCCGACCTGTTGCCGGAATTGCAGGGCCGTCTGCCGATCCGCGTCGAATTGCAGGCGCTGACCCGCGACGACATGCGCCGCATCCTGACCGAGCCCGAGGCCTCGCTAATCAAGCAATATGTCGCGCTGATGCAAACCGAGGGCGTAACGCTCGACATCACCGACAGCGCCATCGACGCGCTGGCCGACGTCGCCGTCGCCGTCAACTCGACGGTCGAGAACATCGGCGCGCGGCGGCTCCAGACCGTGATGGAGCGGGTGCTGGACGAAATCTCCTTCACCGCCCCCGACCGCAGCGGCGAGACCGTCCGGGTCGACGACGATTTCGTGCAGAAGCACGTCGGCGATCTCGCCAAGAACGCCGATCTGAGCCGGTTCATTTTGTAATTCCGCGCGGCCACGCTATGGATGCGGCGTGACCGCTCGCATCCTGCAAAATCCCTGGCGCCTCCTGCTCGCGATCAACGCGGCGGTGATCGTCGGCGTGTTCATCCACAAGATCCAGCTGCCGCCTTACGTCCCCTACATCCACCTGCTCGTCGACTATCATTTCGGCTTCATCAAGCGCGCGCTGATCGGGGCCATCGTTGCGCTGTTCACCGCCAAGGTGCCGGTCTGGCTGGTGTTCGCGATCGGCGGGGCGACATGGCTGGTGACATCAGCCCTCTACGCAAGCCTGTTCCGGAAGACGTTTGGCTTCACCGCGAGAACGCTGCCGCTGTTCGTGTTCATCGCGGGCTCGCCGTTCTTCCTGAAGAACTTCATGCACACGCTCGGCCATTTCGACATCTATGGCTGCGCGCTGGCGATCATCCTGCTGCTGCTGCCGGCGGGCTCATTGCTGTTCGTTGCGACGGCCGCTTTGTTCTCGATCGTCCTCGTCCTGATCCACCACATCCATCTGCTGATGTATGTGCCGACCATCATCACCATCGTCGTAATCCGGCATCATCTCACCTATGGCTGCAATCGCAGCAACGTCGCGTTCGGCATCACCGCGCTCGCCGTCGTCTCCGCGCTGTTCTTCGCCGCGCAATTCTGGGGGACGATGCCGATCCCGGAAGCGGATTTCGTTGCGTATCTGAAAACCCGGATGGCCGATCCGTCGCGCACCGACCTGCTGCAATTCAGCTACATCTGGTATCAGCCGCTGGCGAAGGAGATTTCCGACACCTGGGGCCGCCTGCCGCACAACATCCTCGGCGTGCCCGTGTTCGCGCTGCTGATCTGGCTGCACACGCCGCTGTGGCGCTTCTTCGCAAACCTGATCGGCGCGCTTGCGAGCGAGACACATCGCCGTCTCGTGGTTGCGGCGCTGATCGGCGTCAGCCTCGCCTATCTCGTAATGTTTGCGATGGTGTTCGACTATTCGCGCTGGATCTCGAACTGGGCAGTCTGCATGTTCCTGATCCTGCATGGCGTGAAGATGCTGCCGGCCGCGCGGGAGACGCCGCCAATTCCGTCAGAGGATCGGACGACGAACATCTTCGGCCTGATCGTCACCCTGATCCCGCGCGTCGGGATCGTGCGGCCGTTCTAGAATCTCGCCCGCCTGATCCGCACATACAGCGCGCCCTCGCCGCCATGGCCGATCGCGGCCTCCTCGAACCCGACGACGAGGGCGCGGAATTCCGGCAGGCTCAGCCATTCCGGCACTTGCCGGCGGAGCACGCCGCTTTCGCCGCCGCTCCTCCCCTTGCCGGTGATGACCAGCACGAAGGTCAGGCCGTCATGATGGGCGCGGTGCAGGAAGCCGGTCAACGCGCGATGGGCCCGCGTCTGGGTCATGCCGTGCAGATCGAGGCGCGCCTCGATCTCGCTGCGGCCGCGCGACAGTTTTGTGCGCTCGCGCTTGCCGAGCGGCGCGAGCGGCGGCATGGCCGGTTTTGCCGCGCGCGGTGCCGGTGCAGCGGCGATGGGACGCGGCGACGGTGCGGGTCGCGTCACCGCTGGACCAGGTGAGGGCTCAGCGCGCGCCGGCGCCTTTGCCCCGCGAAGCTTTCTCAGCGGCTTGACCTGTCTTGCGACCGTGTCCCAGAGCTCGCGCTCTTCCTCGCTCAGCGCGCGGCGGCGCGGCGAGGGACGAGGCTCCAGCACGGGCGGACGGGACGATCGCTTCATTGCTGCCGATGGGAACGATTTTTCACCGCCCGCTTGGGCTCCGGAACAGGGTCGATCGCAGGACGCGGCACCGGCAGCGGGACCGGGCTGGCGACGGCGACGGTCTCACTCTTGTCTTGCGCCACGACTGCGGCGGGAGCTGCCGGCTTGCCCTGATCCTTTCCCTGATCCTTGGCAGGGTCGGTTTGCGGAAACAGTTTTGCGATCTTCTCCGAGGGACGCGGGTCCGGCACCGGCAGCTTCGCGGCGCGCACCGTGGGATCGATCCCCCTGGGCACCAGCATGACAAAGTGCATGGGGTGGCGCAGCCGCCCCGAGACCCGGCCGGCATCCGCGCCTGCGCCGAAATAGAGATCGGCGCGCGCGGGTCCAATGATGGCCGAGCCGGTGTCCTGCGCGATCATCAGCCGATGGAACGGCGTCCTGGCACGTTCGGACTCGATCGGCAGCTCGCCCTCGATGAAGAACGGCGTGCCGTAGACATGAAGCGATTTGTCGACCGCAATGGAGCGCCCCGCGGTCAGCGGAATGCCCTGCGCGCCGACCGCCTCGTCCTTGTCGGACAGATTGACCTCGCGGAAAAAGATGTAGGCACGGTTCGCGCGGCGCAGCTCCTTGGCGCCGTCAGGATTTTGAGCCATCCACTCCCTGATCTTCTGCATCGACATCTCCTCTTTCGGGATGATGCCGCGCTCGATCAGGATGCGACCCACGGCCGTATAGGGATAGCCGTTATAGGAATCGTAGTTCAGCCGGAGCGTCGTGCCGTCCTCGAACTTGATCCGCGCCGAGCCCTGGATCTGGGCGAACAAAAGATCGGTTGGGTCCTTCAGCCAGGCGAGCTCGAGCCCGCGGCCGGCGATCTTGCCGTCTTCTATCTCGCCGCGATCGTAATAGGGGACGAGCTTGCGGCGGCCGATCTTGCGATAGACCGGGCCCTTGTTGGGCAAGCTCACCGAGTCCTGCTTGTAGCCGCGCACGAACAGGTTCGAAGGACGGCGATAGACCGGGACGTTGTAGACGTCGGTCTGCGTGCGCGATCCCTCGAGCACCGGCTCGTAATAGCCGGTGACGAAACCGTCGGGCTCGCCGAGACGCGAGATCCGCAGCGGCGCGAAATTCTCCTCAAAGAAGGTTTTGGCCTTGGCGTCGTCGGTGAGCTCGAGCGACCTGGCGGCCCGGCAAGGCTCGTTCAGCGAGCCGGCCAGCGCCTTCGGATCAGAAGCATCGGTCTGCGCATTGATCGACTTGCAGCTCGTGCGGAACGTCTTGTAGGCGGCGAGATGATCGTCGTCGCTCCAGCCCTTCACATCGGACCAGGGCAGCGGCAGATATTGCGCGCCTGATATTTCGAAGGGCAGGGGAAGCTGCGGATAGGGCAAGGCCCGCGGCGCTGCCGCTGGCAGTGCCGGAAGGTGGTGATGATGGCTGCGATGGTGCCGCCGCGCCGCCTCGGCGCCGAGCGAAAACGACGACAGCACGACGATGGCAGCGCAAAGCGCCGTCGCGCTGTTCTTCAGGAAGACCTTAATTCGCGCTTCCGGTGCCAACCAGCTTCCAGTTCGGATCGCGGGAGGTGATGTCGCGGGCGAAAGTCCAGATGTCCGTGATGTCGGCAACCGTGTCGGCGCTGCCGTCGACGATGTTGCCGGCCTTGTCACGGGTGGCCGAGATCATCTGCGAGACGAAGCGGATCGTGAGCTGGGCAGTGCGATCGCGCAGCTCGGCGCCGACGAGATCCGCCTTGTCGATCGAGACGAAGCGCGTCTCGACCTTCTGCTCGTTTTTCTCGCGCTCCTTGATGGCGGCGTCGAAGCTCTCATAGACATCCGACGACAGCAGGTCGCGCAGCGCGCGGCGGTCGCCATTGGCAAAAGCCAGCACGATCATCTCGTAGGCACCACGGGCACCCGAAATGAAATGGCGCGGATCGAAGGTAGAATCCTTCTCGACGATGGCGTCGAGACCCAGGGCAAGCGCGGTGCCCGGCTCGGTCAGGCCCTTCCAGCGGTCGGAGGGCGGGACCGGATCGGCCGTCGGCGCCAGCGGGGCCTGGTCGATCACCTTGCCCGGCATGGTCACGACGTTCTTGTCCGGAGCACCCCCAGCGCATTGCGGGCGGCGGTGCGGTCGAACGGTGGCCGTTCGTTGCCCGTCCGCTGCCCCAATACGCTGCGCAGCCTCAGAAAGATGAAGACCGCCAGCGCCAGGAAGATGATGGTATAGATGTCCACGTCGTATTCGCTTTCTGGTCTTCTCTGAAAGGGGCGTCTCGAAGGGGTCGTCGCCGGGAAAATCAATCCGGCCAGTAGACCGTTCCATACCGGAACGGCAAGTCTACATCACCATTTTAGGTCCGCGCGTCAGGTCCGTGGGATGTAGGCACGAAATCTTGCCCGGCCAATGGCGCCTTTTGGCACAGCCACGAGTGTAGCGCGTTTTATGCTTAAGGGGAAACCCGATCCTGCCCGGAAATCGCGCATCTTCAATCGTTTAACGCACGATGTCGCTGGGCGGACGGGATGAACGTCCCAGTTGTGGCCACGGACCGAAAACCCCATCCGGGACCGTTCGTCCTTGTGGAATGAGGCGGCCCTATGTTAGCCAACCGCCGCGAAATTCAGCCCAAATCGGGTAAGGAGAGACTTTCATGACCAACGGCAACGGCACCCCTCCCGAGGCGGCCCAGGCTCCCCAGCTCAACGTGCTGGCGCAGTACACCAAGGACCTTTCGTTCGAGAACCCGAACGCACCGACCTCGCTCCAGCAGCAGGGCCAACCGCCCCAGATCAACATCCAGATCAACGTCAGCGCCAACAACCTCAGCGAACAGGAATTCGAGGTGACGTTGTCGGTCGAGGGCAAGGCCGAGACCGCCGGGAAGGTGATGTTCTCGTTCGAGCTCGCTTATGCCGGCGTGTTCCGGATCGCCAATGTGCCGCAGGAGAACCTGCACCCGCTGGTCATGATCGAGTGCCCGCGGCTGCTGTTCCCGTTCGCCCGCGAAATCATTGCGACCGCGGTGCGCGACGGCGGGTTCCCGCCCCTGATGCTGGACCCGGTCGACTTCGTCGGCCTCTATCGTCAGAACATGGAGCGGCAAATGGCCGCCGGTGGCCAGGCGGGCCAGGCTTAACCGAGCAGGCCTAACCGGCCGGAGGGGCGACTGGAGCGGGCCGGAACTCGTTCCAGATCGCCTTGTCACCGAGCGTGGCAATAAAGGCCCTATGCGCCTCGCGCTCGGCATCCGAAATCCGCGGCGCGAGCGGCACCAGCCGTTGCCGCCGCGGCGCATCGCCGGCCGCATGGATACGGGTATCCTCGGCTTCCGATGCCAGCAGCAATTGCGACTGCCGCGCCCCGACCAGATCGACATAGACCTCGGCGAGCAACTCGGCATCGAGCAAGGCGCCGTGCTTGGTGCGGTGCGAATTGTCGATCAAATAACGCGAGCAAAGATCGTCGAGCCGGTTCGACACGCCGGGATGCTTGCGCCGCGCCAGCAACAGAGTGTCCACCAGCCGCTCGCGCGGGATCGCCGCCCGCTTGATCCTGTCGAGCTCGGCATTGATGAAACTGATATCGAACGAGGCGTTGTGGATCACCAGCGGCGCATCACCGATGAACTCCAGGAATGCATCGACCACCTCGTGAAACAGCGGCTTGGTCGACAGGAATTCGGCTGACAGCCCGTGCACCGCAAAGGCTTCTGCCGGCATGTCCCGTTCGGGATTGATATAGACGTGATACGTCTGCCCCGTCGGCATCCGGTTCAACATCTCGACACAGCCGATTTCGACCAGCCGATCGCCGCGCAGGGGATCGAGGCCGGTGGTTTCGGTATCGAGAACGATTTCGCGCATGATCTTGAGACGCCGTGTGAGGGGCGGCGAATCAGGCTCGCCGCTGCGGCATTTTAACAACCTCGGCCAGAATGTGCGTGATTTGAGCGCGCACAGGCTCAACTCCGTGTGACGTATCCACCACGAAATCCGCGCGCTGGCGCTTTTCCGCGTCGGGCGTCTGCTTGGCGATGATGGCGTCGAGCTTGGCCTCGTCCATCGTGCCACGCGCCAACACCCGCTCACGCTGAAGTTCCGGCGAGGTCGACACCACGACGACGGCATCGACGCGCTTCTCGCCGCCGGTTTCAAACAGCAGCGGGATGTCCAGCACGACGACCGGTGCCTTGGCGGCTTCCGCAGCGGCAAAGAATTTCTGGCGGGAGGCGCCGAGCATCGGATGCACGATCTGCTCGAGCTTGCTTGATCGCAGCGGGATCATGCACGACGCGCGCAGAGAGTTTCGGCCGGTCGACCTTGCCGTTCACGGTGGTCCCGGGAAAGGCGGCCTCGATTGCCGGAGCGGCCTCTCCCTCATAGAGTTGATGGACGGCAGCGTCGGCGTCGTAGACGGGCACGCCGGCTTCCGCGAATAATTTCGCGGTGGTTGATTTGCCCATCCCGATCGAGCCGGTCAGTCCCAGGATCCGCATCAGCGCCCAGCCTCGTCTGCCATTCACACCGCAACTAGCCGTTCGCTGCGCAGGAACGCAAGAAGCGGCAGCAGCGGCAGGCCGAGAATGGTGAAATGGTCGCCCTCGATCCGCTCGAACAGATGGATGCCAAGACCTTCGAGCTGATAGGCGCCGACACTGGTGGTGACGGCATCGCCGGCGGCGTCGAGATAGGCTGAAAGCTCGGCCTCGCTCATCTGCCGCATCGTCATGTGGGCGACGGAAACGTCCTCGAAAACAATCTTGCCGTCGCGCGCCAGAGCGACGGCGGAATTCAGCTCGTGGCTTCTGCCGGCGAGATCGCGCAACTGCGCCAGCGCCTGCGGCCGGCCCGCGGGCTTGTTGAAGAGACACATCCCGAGGGCCAGCGTCTGGTCGGCGCCGATCACATGGCTTCCGGGGCGATGAACCGAGACCGCCTTGGCCTTCTCGCGAGCCAGCAGCAGAGCAATCTCGCGCGGATTGGAAAGCCCTGAGGCAGCCTGAATGCCGCGTTCGTCGATGTCGGCTGTGACGGCCTCGAATTCGAGCCCGGCATTCGCCAGCAGCATTTTGCGCGCGCCGCTTTGCGAGGCCAGGATCAACGGAGACTTGCCGAGCCAAAGACCCATCGCCGACACTTACTCGGAGGGTCGATTGCGCTGGCGATCACTGTAGAGCTTCATGATCGCCGCCGCGGTTTCCTCGATCGAACGCCGCGTGACGTCGAGCAGCGGCCAATCGTGCTTGGCGCTGAGCTTGCGGGCGAACGCGACCTCCTCGGCGACCGATTGCTTGTCGGTATAGGTGTCGCCGCTGGAGTCGGCGCCCATCGAGAGAAGACGGTTCGTACGAACCTGGATCAGGCGTTCCGGCGTCGCATGCAGGCTGACCACCAGCGGCCGCGTCAGAGTCTCCAATTGCGCCGGCACCGGAATGCCCGGCACCAGCGGCACGTTGGCGGTGCGGATGCCGCGATTGGCCAGGTAGATCGACGTCGGCGTCTTCGACGTGCGGGACACGCCGACCAGAACCACATCCGCATCGTCAAGGCCTTCGACATGCTGACCGTCGTCATGAATCATCGTATAATTCAGCGCGTCGATACGCTTGAAATATTCCGCGTTGAGGACGTGCTGGGCGCCGACGCGACCGGTGGTCGCAGCTCCGAGATACGCCTCGAACAGCTGCATCACCGGACCGATGATCGACAGGCTCGGAACGTTGATCCCCTTGCACTTGTCCTCGAGCCTGGCGACCAGATCCTTCTCCAGCAGCGTGAACAGCACGATCCCCGGCGCTTCCTCGATCTCGTCGAGCACGCGATCGAGCTGCTTCTGGCTGCGCACCAGCGGATAGACATGCTCGACCGGGGTGACGTTTGCATATTGTGCGGCGACGGCGCGCGCGACGGTGATCAGCGTCTCGCCGGTGGAGTCGGACACGAGGTGCAGATGGAAATAATTGTTCGAGGTCGGCACAAAAGCCCTTTGTATGGAGAGGGTGTGGTCTGTGGATTTCTGTGGACCTTAACCCCTCGGAAAGGGTTGCGCGACACCAGGGGCGGGACAACTGCCAATTTTGTTCACACCGCTGCCCCGCTGAACAAGTTCGATGCCCCGGAAATGCAGACATGGGATTCCGCGGACAACCCCCTTGATAAGCTGCCGACAGACACGCGCAAGCCTTTGAAGCTGGTCGACTTCTCGGCAGTCGCCGGAGCTGCCGGGGATATGTTGATGAATGTGAACAAACGATCGGGAACGTGCGGACGGAATCTTGTGAGTCCAATTCACGGTCACATAGACTCAAACCTTAAGAATCTAAGATTCTTTATAGGAGAAGGGGCGCTCCAGATGGACTATGTGTGCAGGTGAGACCTTAACGAGTTCTTACTATCCCCAGTTCCATTCGCTGGCAGAAATCCCAGGCGCCAAAAATGTTCGAAGACGTCTACCTCTGGATCAAGGCCCTGCATGTGATCGCGGTTATCGCCTGGATGGCCGGCATGCTCTATCTGCCGCGACTGTTCGTCTATCACTGCGAGGCCGAGATCGGCTCGAAGCAGTCCGAGACGTTCAAGGTCATGGAACGCCGGCTGTTCAAGGCGATCATCAACCCGGCCATGATCGTCACCTGGCTCGCCGGGCTCTACCTCGCCTGGTCCGGTCACTGGTTCACGTTCGGCTGGCTGCACGTAAAACTGGCATTGGTTCTGGCGATGTCCGCGGTCCACGGCTTTTTTCGCGCTGGCTGAAGGATTTCGCCGCCGACCGGCGCCCGCGAAGTCAGAAATTCTATCGGATTATCAATGAGGTGCCGACGGTTCTGATGATTCTCATCGTCGTCATGGTGATCGTGAAACCGTTCTAGGCAGCGATCCCGAACGATCGCTCAGCGCTTCGGCTTGCGCAGTGAGAAGCGATTTTCTATATTAGCGACATCCCACCCAACGCAGGCGGATGTGGTTGTGTCTGAGCTTTCCAGAGGCCGGACACCGCATCAGGTTTGAAGCCTCACCGGCGCTCTCCTTGCCAGACCTGCGGACCTTACCTTTTCGCGTCCGCATTTCAGAGCCTCCTCGCACCCCCTCCCAAGGTTACCCCACAGGACCACCCCAATGCGGGAAATTAAACTCCAGGACCTCAAGTCGAAGACGCCGGCCGAACTCGTCTCGTTCGCGGAAGAGCATGGGGTCGAGAACGCCAGCACCATGCGCAAGCAGGAATTGCTGTTTGCAATCCTCAAGCAGCTTGCGCTCGCGGAAACCGATATCGTCGGCGAAGGCGTCGTCGAGGTGCTCTCGGACGGTTTCGGCTTCCTCCGCTCGCCCGATGCGAATTATCTGCCGGGCCCGGATGACATCTACGTTTCGCCGTCGCAGATCCGCCGTTTCGGCCTGCGGACCGGCGATACCATCGAGGGCCACATCCGCAGCCCGAAAGAGGGCGAGCGCTATTTCGCGCTGCTGAAGGTCAACACGCTCAATTTCGAGGACCCGGAAAAGGCCAGGCACAAGGTCAATTTCGACAACCTCACGCCGCTGTTTCCGAATCAGCGCTTCCGCATGGAAATCGACGATCCGACGCGAAAAGACCTTTCTGCAAGGGTGATCGACATTGTCGCGCCGATCGGCAAGGGCCAGCGCGCTCTGATCGTGGCGCCGCCGCGCACGGGTAAAACCGTGCTGATGCAGAACATTGCGCATTCGATCACGCACAACCATCCGGAATGCTATCTGATCGTGTTGCTGATCGACGAACGTCCCGAGGAAGTCACGGACATGCAGCGCTCGGTGAAGGGCGAGGTCGTGTCCTCGACTTTCGACGAGCCGGCGGTGCGTCACGTCCAGGTCGCCGAGATGGTGATCGAGAAGGCCAAGCGACTGGTCGAGCATGGCCGCGACGTCGTCATCCTGCTCGATCTCGATCACGCGCCTCGGCCGTGCCTACAACACCGTGGTGCCGTCATCCGGCAAGGTGCTGACCGGCGGTGTCGACGCCAACGCGCTGCAGCGCCCGAAGCGTTTCTTCGGTGCAGCCCGCAACATCGAAGAGGGTGGCTCGCTGACCATCATCGCGACCGCGCTGGTCGATACCGGCAGCCGAATGGACGAAGTCATCTTCGAAGAGTTCAAGGGCACCGGTAACTCGGAACTGATCCTGGACCGCAAGGTCTCGGACAAGCGGACCTTCCCGGCGATCGATATCTCGCGCTCCGGCACCCGCAAGGAAGAGCTCATCACCGACCCGCAGGTGCTCAAGAAGATGTACGTGCTCCGCCGCATCCTTAACCCGATGGGCACGATGGACGCGATCGACTTCCTGCTCGACAAGTTGCGCTCGACCAAGAGCAATTCGGAGTTCTTCGACTCCATGAACACCTGATTGCAGTGCAATATGAGATCAGAGGGCGCCTTCGGGCGCCCTTTTTGTGCGGTATTGCTGCAGTAAATCTGCAGCATGACGAACGTCCCGACATAGATCTAATGCAGGGAAACCTGTTGATTTATCTATAGAATGCTTGACTCAGGTCTGGCTTATCGCGCGGGCGATCGAAGATACCTGCAGAAGAATGCTGCAGTTTATATTGCATCGCAATATCACCGGTGCTGCGGATTGGAGCGCAGCAAAACCGGGATCGGCTCGCTCGATAACAGCGCGTTTGCCTTTTCTCCGGCAGCCGGACAAATAGGCCATGCATCCGCGAGACCAGACTATCTTTGCACTGTCGTCCGGGCGGGCACCAAGCGCGATTGCGGTGGTGCGCGTCTCCGGGCCGGAGGCTGGTGTGGTGCTGACAACGCTCGCGGGCAAGCTGCCGGCGCCGCGACAGGCCGGCCGCCGGCTGCTCCGCGACGGCGTGGGCCAGCCGATCGACGATTCGGTGGTGCTCTGGTTTCCGGGGCCGGCCAGCGCGACCGGCGAGGACGTCGCCGAATTCCACGTCCATGGCGGCCGGGCGGTGCTCTCGGCGCTCCTGGCCGAAATTTCTGTAATACCGAATTCACGGGCGGCCGAGCCCGGTGAGTTCACGCGGCGCGCCTTCGAGAACGGCAAGCTCGACCTGACCGAGGCCGAGGGTCTCGACGATCTCATCCACGCCGATACCGACCGGCAGCGGCGCCAAGCGCTGCGGCAATTACAGGGTCTCCTGGGCGATCGCGCGCGCGACTGGCGCGAGCGCATCATCGAAGCCTCGGCCCTGATCGAGGCCGGCATCGATTTCTCGGATGAGGGCGACGTGCCCTCCGAATTGCGAACGCCGGCGGTCAAGGCGATCAGAGCGCTGCATGATGAAATCGCAAATGTCCTTGCGGCACAGGGACATTCTGAACGCCTGCGCGACGGCCTGGTGGTCGCGATCGCCGGCGAGCCGAACGTTGGCAAGTCGACGCTGATGAATCAGCTCGCGTGCCGCGAGGTCGCGATCGTCTCGCCGCATGCCGGCACCACGCGCGACGTGATCGAGGTGCAGCTCGATCTCGACGGCTATCCCGTTACGGTGATCGACACGGCCGGTATTCGCGAGACCGACGATCCCGTCGAGCAGGAGGGCGTCCGCCGGGCGCGGGCGCGAGCCGAAGACGCCGACCTCGTGCTGTGGCTGGTCGAGGGCGACCGGGCTGTCGATCCCGGCGCGATGCGATCGCTGTGGGTGCCCGGCGACACGCGGGATCCGTCAGGCGGGTCGGTCTGGATCGTGCGCAACAAAATCGACCTGAAGGAAAGCGGGGAAGCCTTGCCACAAGGCCAGTTCGGAATCTCGGCGAGCCGGGGCGATGGCATTCCCGATCTGGTCGACGCGTTGGTCAAGTTCGCAGGCGTGTTTTTTGGAACGGGTGAGGGCGCGTTGGTGACGCGGGTCCGTCAACGGGATCTGCTGCGGCGAGCGTCCGATAGCTTGCGCCGGAGTCTGGACCTTGTAGAAGAGGGCGAAGAACTTGCCGCTGAAGAGCTCCGCGCGGCCGCCTATGCCTTGGGACGGCTTTTGGGCCGGGTGGATGTCGAAGACGTACTTGGCGCCATTTTCGAGAAATTCTGTATCGGAAAGTAGTGCTAGTTCTTAATTCTAGAACTAGCGCTTCAACTTAGCGCTTGGGCCACTGTTCATGTTTCACGTGAAACGCCGTCGGTTGGGTTCCCGCCGTTTCACGTGAAACACCACCCGATCCCATGAATGGCGGGGCCGCGACTGCTGTCACTGTTGCTCGCGGCGCTCGTGCCTCACAATCGCCACCTACGACGTCCCTTGCGACGTCCGCATTTGTTTCACGTGAAACAGCAGACGGAACAAGGTGATCTCTACTGTGCATGGGGTTGTTTTCGAGAAGGTGCGTTTCGCTCGCTCGGCCGAAGCTGTTTCACGTGAAACACGCGCATCGCCCAGTTTCCCCTTCCGGCTTTTTCCTCTCTGAGCTAGAAGACCGCGCATGCGTGCAGAGCGAGAGAGCTACGACGTCATCGTGATCGGCGGCGGACATGCCGGCTGTGAGGCCGCTTCTGCCGCTGCCCGGATAGGTGCGACAACAGCTTTAGTGACGCACCGTTTCTCGACGGTCGGCGCGATGTCCTGCAATCCCGCCATTGGAGGTCTCGGCAAAGGCCATCTGGTCCGCGAAGTCGATGCCCTCGATGGCCTGATGGGCCGGGTCGGCGACGCCGGCGGCATCCAGTTTCGCGTTCTCAATCGCCGGAAGGGCCCCGCTGTGCGTGGTCCCCGGGCCCAGGCTGACCGGAAGCTCTACGCCGCCGCCATGCAGGCCGCGATCCGGGCGACCGAGGGACTTTCGGTTATCGAGGGCGAGGCTGACGAGCTGATCGTGATCGATGGCCGGGTGACCGGACTTCGCCTGGCGGATGGTCGCGAACTCCGGGCAGGCGCTGTCGTCGTCACCACCGGCACCTTCCTGCGTGGTTTGATCCATCTCGGAGAGAAGAACTGGCCCGCCGGGCGGGTCGGAGAGGCGCCGGCGATGGGCCTGTCGAGTTCGTTTGAACGTGCCGGCTTCAGCCTCGGACGGCTCAAGACCGGCACTCCGCCGCGTCTGGACGGCACCACGATCGACTGGTCGGCGGTCGAGATGCAGCCCGGAGACGAGCCGCCGGAGCCGTTTTCGGTGCTGACCGAACGGATCACGACGCCGCAGATCCAATGCGGCATCACCCGGACCCTGTCTGCGACCCACGAAGTGATCCGGGCCAATGTCCATCGCTCCCCGATGTACTCCGGCCAGATCAAGAGCTCTGGTCCTCGCTATTGCCCCTCGATCGAGGACAAGATCGTCCGCTTCGGCGACCGCGACGGCCATCAGATCTTCCTGGAGCCGGAAGGCCTCGACGATAGTACCGTCTATCCCAACGGCATCTCGACCTCGCTTCCCGAGGAGGTCCAGCTCGCGATCCTTGCCACCATTCCCGGCCTGGAGCGGGTGAAGATGGTCCGCCCGGGTTACGCCATCGAATACGACCACATCGATCCCCGCGAGCTCGACCCGACCCTCCAGACCAAGCGGCTGCGCGGCCTGTTCCTTGCCGGGCAGATCAACGGCACCACTGGATATGAGGAGGCCGCCGGTCAGGGCATCGTCGCCGGCCTGAATGCGGCGCTGGCCGCAAGCGGGGCCGCACTGACGGTGTTCGATCGTGCGGACGGCTATCTCGGCGTGATGATCGACGACCTCGTCACCCGGGGCATCAGTGAACCCTATCGGATGTTCACGTCGCGCGCCGAATACCGCCTGACCCTGCGGGCCGACAACGCGGACCAGCGCCTCACCGAGAAGGGCATCGCGCTCGGATGCGTTGGAAGCGTCAGGACGCGGCATCACCGCGCCAAGATGGATGCCTTGAATGCGGCCCGGGCCGTGTCGAAGGCCCTGACCATCACTCCGAACGAGGCGATCAAGCACGGGCTGTCCTTGAACCGGGACGGCCAGCGCCGTTCGGCCTTCGAGCTGATGGCGTATCCTGATATCGGCTGGAGCCAGGTGTGCGCGATCTGGCCGGAGCTGTCGACCATTGATCCCGTCATTGCCACCCATCTTGAGATCGACGCCAAGTACGATGTCTATCTGGAGCGCCAGAGCGCCGACGTCGAAGCCTTCAGGCGGGACGAGGGGATGATTCTGTCCGAGGTCGACTACCAGCAGGTCCCGGGTCTCTCCAATGAGGTCCGCGCCAAGCTGGAGAAGGCGCGTCCGTTCACGGTCGGCCAGGCTGGCCGGATCGACGGCATGACCCCGGCGGCGCTTGGTATCCTCGCGGCTTATCTCCGGCGCGAAGCACGAAAGACTTCCAAGGCAATTGCATAGGCGTTTCACGTGAAACAGCGCGGATCGGGCGGCGACAGGCCGCTATCGCGACGACCCGGCGCGGGCGAGGGCGCCGCGCGTCAATCCGAGATCGACTCCGGCCAGCCCGAAGATCGACAAGGCGAGCGCCAACGATCGATCGCTGGACGCCATCATCGCCGCCGACAAGGCCGCGGCGCTCAAGCTCGCGCCCGTTTCACATGAAACCAAGGCCCGGCTCGATCGCTACATCGCGCTGCTCAGGGAGTGGCAGGCCAAGACCAACCTGGTCGCGCCATCGACGTTGCCGCACCTCTGGACCCGTCACATCGCCGACTCGCTTCAGCTGATCGATCTCGCGCCCTCGGCAAAGCGCTGGGCCGATCTCGGCAGCGGTGGCGGCTTTCCGGGCGTCGTGCTGGCGTGCGCAATGGCGGGGATGCCGGACGCGCGCGTCCATCTGGTTGAGCGGATTGCCAAGAAGGCTGCGTTCCTGCGTGAAGCTATTCGCGTCACCACCTCTCCAGGAGTCGTACATCTGGCTGAGATCGGGGATAATGTGGATAGAATCACCGGCCCCGTCGATTGCGTCACCGCGCGTGCGCTTGCTCCGCTACATCAACTCATCGGCTTTGCGGAGCCGCTGATGCGCCAGGGCGCAAAGGCGCTGTTTCCGAAGGGTCAAGATGTAGAGGCTGAATTGACCGAAGCCGCTAAATATTGGAATATTCAGCCGCACCTCCATCAAAGCCGCACCGGCGATGGTTGGATCGTCGAGCTGACGTCCGTCGAGCGGCGCGGGTGAGGCGTTCAGGGGTCGAGTGGGGAATTTGCGATGAGCGTGATTGACGAGCCGCAGCAACAACAAGCCGCCGAGGTCCCGCAGGGCCACCCGCGCATCCTGGCGCTGGCGAATCAGAAGGGCGGCGTGGGAAAAACAACCACGGCGATCAACCTCGGTACGGCACTCGCGGCGATTGGCGAGCGTGTCCTGATCGTCGATCTCGATCCGCAGGGCAATGCCTCGACCGGCCTCGGCATCGACCGCCGCAACCGGTCCTGCTCGACCTACGACGTGCTGATCGGCGAATCGAGCTTGCGTGAAGCCGTGGTCTCGACCGCGGTGCCGCGGCTGCATATCGCGCCCTCGACCATGGATCTGTCCGGCCTCGAGCTCGAGCTCGGCACCACGCCGGGCCGCGCTTTCAAGCTGCGCGACGCCATCGGCGCGCTCAACAACAACGTCTCGCCGGACGCCGACTACACCTATGTGCTGATCGACTGCCCGCCCTCGCTCAACCTGCTCACGGTGAATGCGATGGCGGCGTCGGACGCGATCCTGGTGCCGCTCCAGTGCGAGTTCTTCGCGCTGGAAGGTCTGTCGCAATTGCTCCAGACGGTGGAGCAGGTGCGTTCGACGCTCAATCCGAACCTGTCGATCCACGGCATCGTGCTGACCATGTTCGACTCGCGCAACAACCTCTCGAACCAGGTCGTCGCCGACGTCCGTCAGTTCATGGGCGAGAAGGTCTACAAGACCATGATCCCGCGCAACGTGCGCATTTCGGAAGCGCCGTCCTACGGCAAGCCGGTGCTGGTCTACGATCTCAAATGCGTCGGTAGCGAAGCGTACTTGCGGCTCGCTACGGAAGTGATCCAGCGCGAGCGCGAGCTGCGCGTGACGCATTGATGCGTAGTGCCGTAGGGTGGGCAAAGGCGTCTTCGCCGTGCCCACCATCTTCCGCACATAAACAACTGGTGGGCACGCTTCGCTTTGCCCACCCTACGACAATTCAGTTCTGGAGTGTTGCACCGTGAATCCAAGGGAGCTGGCGATGGCCGATGAAGCGCGTTCGCGACTGGGCCGCGGTCTTGCAAGTCTGATCGGTGACGTCGGCGGCGAGGCGCAGCATGTCGATCGCCCGCGTGCGCAGCGCAAGGTGCCGATTGAATTCATCAAGCCCAACCCACGCAACCCGCGCCGCACCTTTTCGGACACCGAACTCAAGGAGCTGTCCGAGTCGATCAAGCAGCACGGCGTGATACAGCCGATCGTCGTGCGCCCCGTGAAGGGCGCGCAGGATCGCTTCGAGATCATTGCCGGCGAACGGCGCTGGCGTGCCTCGCAGATGGCCGGCCTTCACGACGTGCCGATCGTGCCGGTCGACATCAGCGACAGCGATGCGCTGGAATTCGCGATCGTCGAGAACGTGCAGCGCGAAGACCTCAATCCGATGGAAGAGGCGCAGGGCTACCATGCGCTCGCCAACGAGTTCAAACGCAGCCAGGACGACATCGCAAAAGTCGTCGGCAAGAGCCGCAGCCACGTCGCCAACATGATGCGGCTCACGAAATTGCCGGCCGAGGTGCAAGCCTTCATCGCGACCGGTGAGCTGACGGCAGGCCACGCCCGCGCGCTGATCGGCGTTCCCGATCCGCTCGCTGCTGCCAAGCGCATCGTCGAGGAGGGCCTTAACGTCCGTCAGGCCGAAGCGCTGGCGCACGAGGAGGGCGTGCCGGAGCGCAAGCCGCAGAAGGCGCGCAGCCCTGGGGGAAGGAAAAGGACCCCGACACGATCGATCTGGAAAAGCGCGTCAGCGATGCGCTCGGCCTCAAGGTCACGGTCAGTCACCGCGATCCCGGTGGATCCGTGCAGATCAACTACCGCAACCTCGACCAGCTCGACGAGGTGATGAAGCGGCTGGCGAAGGGCGCGATCTAGCCGTCATTCCCGCTCTCTCCTCGTCATTACTTCGTCGCTTGCGCTCCTCGCAATGACGAGTCGAGAAAGCTTACCCCCGCCGCTTTGCGTTCGCGGCGATCGCCATCAGCGTACGCTGCGCGATGGCGGCGGCGAGGGTGGATTGCTTGCGGGTGTCGAGCGCGGCCGTCGCGAGCTGCTCGATGATTGCAGCGAGCCGCGTCACGCTGAAATTGCGCAGCGCGGTTTCGACGGCCGGTTTTCGCGAAAAATGCAGCCGTGGATAGCCGCCGTCGAGCACGGACGATGCAGGCTGGCCGTCGGCAATAGCAAGTGCCGATTTGTGCAGCCACGCGGCCTGGCGCTGCGCCGCGGAGATGATCACGCCGGGGTAGGTCCCGGCGATCATGGCCTTTGCGAATTCGGTTTCGACGACATCGGGCCGGCCGGCGAAGGCGCCATCGACGATCGGATCGAGCTTCAGCTCGGATGCATCGGCGACCACGGCCATCACGTCATCCAGCGTGATTTCGCCTTTTCCATGCGCATAGAGGGTGAGCTTGCGCAGCTCATTGCGCGAGGCCTGGCGGTCGCCGCCGAGAAACGACATCAGTGCCGCGCGGGCATCCTGTGCGATGCGCAAATTCGCGATGCGGAGTTCGTCGTCCATCAGCTTGGCAAGATCGCGCTCGGTGTCGGGATAGCAGCCGATCGCCACGGCCGTCTTGGCGCGCTCGCAGGCCTTGCGCAGCGGCGACTCCGGGCGCAGCTCGCCGGCCTCGATCACGATCCGGCAATCCTTCACGCCCATCTCCGCCAGCGTGTCGATACCGCTGGCAAAGCTGCGCGAGCCGGCACGGACTCGGATGGCGCGGCGGCCGCCGAACAGCGGCACCGTCATGGCTTCATCGACCAGACGCGACGGCTCGGCCGAGAGCTCGTCGCCGTCGAGCTTGACCATCGCGAAAGGATCGTTGGGATCGTCGACGGCGGAGGCGATCAGCGCATCGGCGCGCTCGCGCACGAGGCCGGCGTCGGGACCGTAGAGCAGGATGATCGGCCGGCCCGCATCGGGGCGGGCGAGGAAGGCGTCGATCTCTTTTCCGCGGAGTGCGACCATGCCGCCTCGAAGTCGTCATGCCCTGCGCTCGAAGCGCGAGCCCCGGAATGACAGGAATGAACTACGTACCCGCAGTAAAGAACGAGGCGAGCCGCGTCGTGATGTTCTCGGCGATCTCGTTTGCGGCACGATCCTCCGCATCGCGCAGGGCGCGGTTGCGGGCGAAGCGCTGATACGAGCCGGGCATATCGTAGGACACGCGCGAGAACGTCGTTCCGGTCATCACCGACTTGTTGGTCACGACTTCGATCAGGTTGTACTGGGCGTCGATGCCGTAGTTTTCGCTGCTCGGCAGGCCGGTATTGGGATCGACGATCAGCGACGACTTGTTGGTCGTGAAGCGGATCTCAAGACGGTGGGTCGGCGGCATGCCGGTGGCCGTGCCGTACAGCTTGAAAGCCAGAGCGTTGCGGACCTCGACACCGATGCGCGCCTCGCGCGAGGCGTTGGCCTTGGCGATCGGCGGCAGATCGACCCCCATCAGCTTCTCGCGAAGGCCGGGTGTGCCGTCGGTACGCTCGGCATACATCGGCTGGAAGCAGCCGGCCGTCAGCGCCGCCAGAGCGGCGACTGCCAGCAGGCGGGCTGCGATGCGGATCCTAGCCGACAACATTCACGATCCTCTTGGGGACGACGATCACCTTGCGGACGGGCTTGCCGTCCAAGGCTAGTTTTACCGCATCGAGGGCCAAAACGGCAGCCTCGATTTCCGGATTCTGGGCCGCTGTTGCAACTGTGACCTCGCCCCGCTTCTTGCCGTTGACCTGGACCACCAGGGTCACGGTGTCTTCAACCAGCAAATCGCGTTCGATTTGGGGCCAATTGGCCTCCGAAACCAGCCCGCTGTGGCCCAGGGCCTGCCAGCACTCCTCGGCCAGATGCGGCATCATCGGGGAGAACAGCTGGACCAGGATCTGGCTGGCCTCCCGGATCGCCCAGACCAGGTCGGGGGCGGGTTGACCCGGACGCTGGAGGATCTCCGAGAACGCATTGGCGAACTCGCGGATATGGGCCAGGCACACATTGAAGTGCAGCCGCTCGATACCGCTGGTGACCTTGTCCAGTGCCCCATGGGCGGCCTTGCGCAAGGCGGTTGCATCAGGCCCGAACGAAGCCGGCCGAGCAGCCGGCGCGCCCTTGCCGAGTTCCGCCGCGTCATTCACCAGCCGCCACAGCCGCTGTACGAAGCGCGAGGCGCCCTGGACGCGCTCGTCGCTCCAGATCACGTCGCGGTCGGGCGGCGAGTCCGACAGCATGAACCAGCGGGCGACGTCGGCGCCGTAGGTCTCGATGATGTCGTCGGGATCGACCGTGTTCTTCTTGGACTTCGACATCTTCTCGATCGCACCGATCTGGATGTCTTCGCCCGTCGTCAGCAGCGTGGCGCGGCGCCCGTTGCCGCCGACCTCGATCTTCACCTCGGCCGGCTGCACATAGGTGCCGTCGGCCTTCTGATAGGTCTCGTGCACCACCATGCCCTGCGTGAACATGCCGGCGAACGGCTCGTCCAGCGCAATATGCCCGGTCGCCTTCATCGCACGGGTGAAGAAGCGGCTGTAGAGCAGATGCAGGATCGCGTGCTCGACGCCGCCGATATACTGGTCGACCGGCAGCATCCGGTTGGCGATGGCGGGCGTCGTCGGCGCGGCCTCGTTCCAGGGATCAGTGAAGCGGGCGAAGTACCAGGACGAATCCACGAAGGTGTCCATGGTATCGGTTTCGCGCTGTGCCTTGGCCCCGCATTTCGGGCAGGCGACGTGCTTCCAGGTCGGGTGATGATCGAGCGCGTTGCCCGGCTTGTCGAAGCTGACATCCTCCGGCAGCACCACCGGCAGATCGGTAGCCGGCACCGGCACCACGTCGCATTTCGGACAGTGGATCACCGGAATCGGGCAGCCCCAATAGCGCTGGCGCGAAATGCCCCAGTCGCGCAGGCGGAAATTGACCTGCCGCTCGCCGACCGGCGCGTTGCCGCGCAGCTCGGTTTCGAGGCGTTTTGCAACCTCGTCCTTGGCCTGATCGATGGTCATGCCGTCGAGGAAGCGCGAATTGATCATGCGGCCGTCACCGTCATAGGCGGTGTCGGTGATGACGAACGTCTTGGGATCCTGGCCCTCGGGGCAGACGACCGGCGTGTTGCCGAGGGCGTACTTGTTGACGAAGTCGAGGTCGCGCTGGTCGTGCGCGGGGCAGCCGAAGATGGCGCCGGTGCCGTATTCCATCAGCACGAAGTTGGCGACATAGACCGGCAGCTTCCAGTTCGGGTCGAACGGATGTACCGCGCGGATGCCGGTGTCAAAACCCTGCTTCTCCGCGGTGTCGATGATCGACTGCGCGGTGCCGATCTTCTTGATGTCGGCAATGAACTCAGCGAGTTTGGGGTTCTTTGCGGCCGCTGCCTGCGCCAGCGGATGATCTGCCGAGATCGCCATGAATTTTGCGCCGAACAACGTGTCGGGGCGTGTCGTGAATATATTCAGCTCTTTTTCGCCGGCGGGCGTCGTCGCCGCATCCAGTGCGAAACGGATCAAGAGGCCCTCGGAGCGGCCGATCCAGTTGCGCTGCATCAGCCGCACCTTGTCGGGCCAGCGGTCCAGCCCATCCAGCGCCGACAGCAGCTCCTGCGAGTACTTCGTGATCTTGAAGACCCACTGGCTCATCTCGCGCTGTTCGACAACGGCACCCGAGCGCCAGCCGCGGCCGTCGATCACCTGCTCGTTGGCGAGCACGGTCATGTCGACCGGATCCCAATTGAGCTTGCGCTTCTCGCGCTCGGCGAGGCCGGCGGCGAGCATGTCCAAAAACATCTTCTGCTGATGCTTGTAGTAGCTGGGGTCGCAGGTCGCGATCTCCCGGCTCCAGTCCAGCGACAGCCCGATCGAGCGGAGCTGCTTCTTCATCGCGGCGATGTTGTCGTAGGTCCAGGCCTTCGGGGCGACCTTGCGCTCGATGGCGGCGTTCTCGGCCGGCAGGCCGAACGCGTCCCAGCCCATCGGGTGCAGCACGTTGAACCCCATGGCGCGCTTGAAGCGGGCCAGCACGTCGCCGAGCGTGTAATTGCGGACATGGCCGATATGGATGCGCCCGGACGGGTAGGGGAACATCTCGAGCACATAGTATTTCGGCCGCGAGTCGTCGTTCCTGGAGACGAAGATCGCCTGTTCGTCCCAGGCAGCCTGCCAGCGCGGTTCGGCGTCGCGGGCGTTGTAGCGTTCGGAGGTCATGGAATCGTTCGATTTTCGTGGTTTGGGCCGCCTAAAGACGGCGGACTAGGCCATAGAAGTCCTCAGGGGGTCAATGGGTTGCCGCTGGCGGCGGCGCTCCGCAATGCTGCTCCGCAAAAGTACGGAGCAGACAATTCGGATCGGATTAAGGGGTCAGTGCGAGGTTGACTGCCAACAGCACCAGACAGGCAATGGATACAGGATTCGAAGATATCGACCATGATTATGCCGCGTCCATCGCCGGACGGGCGATGCGGAGCATGGCCGAGCAGCGGATTCCGCCGACGCCGGCCAATTTTGCCGTCTGGTTCCGGTATTTTGCAGGCAGCCAGGACGATTTGCGCAATGCCGTCGATCTCCTGATCAACCACAATCGCCGATTCGATGCTGGGACCAATCGGGATCTGTTCGAGACCTATGTCGCACCCCAGGTAAATGCCGTCGTCGCCAACACGTCCGAACGGCTGCATACCCTGATGGGAGCGGCGAAGGAGTTTCTGGCGACCGCGATCGCTGACAACCAATCCCAGATGCAGGCGATCAGCCAGGTGACCGACCAGGGCAACGCCGGCGTCGATCCGAAGGCGCTGGTCGGACAGCTCATGAACGAGCTGGCACGCGCCGCCACGCGGGCGACACGGCTCGAGGCAGGCTTTGCGGAGAAGACCCGAGAGCTCGACGTGATCCGCGATTCGCTCTCCAAATCCGAGGAGCGCGCCCGGACGGATATGCTGACGGGCCTCGCAAACCGGCGGGCGCTCGACGAATTCCTGCGCAAGGCGCAGACGACGGCCGACTGGGGCGAGCCGCTCAGCGTTTTGATGCTCGACATCGACCACTTCAAGACCTTCAACGACAATTTCGGTCACAGCATCGGCGACCAGGTGCTGCGGCTGATGGCGCGGGTGCTGCGCGAAAAGGTTCGTCAGCAGGATCTGCCGGCGCGCTATGGCGGCGAGGAACTGATCGCCGTGCTGCCGGATGCCGATCTCGCCATTTGCGCCGAGATCGCCGAGGTCATCAGGCGCGCGATCGCCGAATGCACGATCACGCGGCGCTCGACCGGCGAGATGCTGCCCAGCATCAGCGTGTCGATCGGTGTGGCGCAGTACCGGACCGGCGAAGCCATCACCGATCTGATCGAGCGCTGCGACCGCGCGCTCTATCTCGCCAAGGGCGGCGGCCGCAATCGCGTGGTGACGGAGAGCGATCTCGATCGCGCCGGCGCTGCGGGTTAGCGATCAACCCGCCATCATCATGTCGGCTGCGCCGTTCTCGATCGCCTGCACGCCATGCTCGACGACATTGTTGCGGCCGCGATGTTTTGCGGCGTAGAGCGCAGCGTCCGCGGCTTCGATGAGATCGCCGGGGCGTAGGGTCTCGTTGGGCTTCGCGGCGGCAACACCGATCGAGACGGTGACGATCATGTGCGCCGAGGTGATGTGCGGCAGGCAAAGTCTCAGCACCGCCGCGCGTACCTGTTCGCCGATCTCGACGGCGCGGTTCACGTCGGTGTTGGGCAGCAGCAGGCAGAACTCCTCGCCGCCATAGCGCGCCGCAAAGCCCATCGTGTCGGCGGCGATGCCGGACAGCGATTCGCCCAGGCGGGTCAGGCAGGAATCGCCTTCGAGATGGCCATAGGTGTCGTTGAACAGCTTGAAGTGGTCGACGTCGATCATCAGCAGCGCGAGGTCGCTGTCATATTGCTGCGCGCGCATCCACTCGAAATCGAGCCGGCTCTGGAAGCCGCGGCGGTTGTTGAGCCCCGACAGCATGTCGATCGAGGCCATCACCGTCAGGCGGTCGTTGCTCGCGATCAGCTCGCGCTCGCGCTGGCTGAGCTGCGCGGCCATCGCGTTGAACGCGCGGGCCAGCGGTACAAACTCGGCCGGCAGGCGGTTGCGCGCCGCGCGCGCCGAAAGGTCGCCTTGGCCGAGGCGCTTGGCCATGTCGGCGAGCATCTCGATCGGCTTGATCACGAGCTTCTCGGCGGCAATCAGCGCGCCGAGCAGGACGAACACGACGACGAACGCGAGCTGAAGATAGGCCGTGCGGATATCGCGGCTGACTGCCGCGGACACCTTGTCTTCGTCGATGCTCGCGATCAGGCGGGCATTGGTGCCGGCGATGCGGATGTAGCTGACCGCGCGCCGGGAGCCGTCGGCGGCAAGGAAAGAGAGCGATCCCTCGTCCTGGTTCGACCGCAGTGCCTTGTCGGCGATCGCGGACATCAGCGGCATGTTGTCGAGGGGGCGGCCGATAGCGCTGTGCTGGTCGGCCGGCGCCGCCAGCACGGTGCCGGCGCTATCGACCAGCACGGCGGTGATCCCGGCGCGGCCGCCGAGATTGTTCATGACCTTCGACATCCAGTCGAGGTTGACGGTCGCAAGCACGACGGCATCCGCCGTGCCGCTGAAGGCGGAGACCGGAAAGACCGCCATGACGGTCGGCGTCTGCGCGGGCCGCGATAGAATGAAATCGCTCAGCACGAAGCGGCCGGTCTCCTGCGCCTGCTGGAAGTAGGGCCGGTCGCTGAGGTCGAGGCCGACATACATGTTGTTGGTGGCGCACTGGATGCGGCCTTCCTGGCCCGCGATCAGCAGCGTGCGGATCCAGGGAAGGTTCGACGGCAGGCTCGCGCGCAGCACGTCGCAGCTCTTGCTGATGCCGCCGGCGGATGCCCGGATGAAAGCTTCCGATTTCAGGATGGTCTCGACCGACGAGATCACCTCGCGCTGCGCGTCGGCGCTGTGCCTTGCGACCGTCGTGAACTCGGCCGTGGCCTGCGCGATCTGCCGCGCGCGCGTGTCCTCGAGCGAACGGATGCGCTCGAACATCAAGGGCGTCACAAGAATCACCGCGAGCAACGCCAGCCGCGCCCGGATTCCGAGAACCTGCTTGAGTTTCGCTCGTTTGCGGTTGAAACTGACGTTTGCCATCTTCGCTACCCACCCCGCGGGCCAAGGTAAAGCGAAGGGTTCAAAAACTCTTTCTTGAACTCGGTAAAATTGGACCTACCTCGGTTACGATCGAAGACAATCGACCTCATGACAGACGCCAACGCCGCGCCGGTAACCGGCCATTCACCAAACGCGCTCGCCGCGGTCGAAGCCGAAATCGCGCGCGCCTGCAAGGACGCGCGGCGCGAGCGCGCTTCGGTGACGCTGATCGCAGTGTCTAAGACGTTCGCGGCAGATGCAATTATGCCGGTCATTGCCGCCGGACAGCGCGTATTCGGCGAAAATCGCGTGCAGGAGGCCAAGGGCAAGTGGCCGGCGTTAATCTCTGCTTACCCGGATATCGCACTGCATCTGATCGGTCCGCTGCAATCCAACAAGGCAAAAGAGGCGGTCGCGCTGTTCGATGCCATCCATTCGGTTGACCGCCCGAGCATTTGCCAGGCGTTAGCCAAGGAAATCGATTCCCAGAACAGGCATCCGGAACTGTTCGTCCAGATCAATATCGGCGAGGAGCCGCAGAAGGCCGGTATCGCCCCTGGCGAGGCCGACGCCTTCATCGCGAGCTGCCGCGACACTTATGGGCTGACGATTTCCGGCTTGATGTGCATTCCGCCGGTCGACGAGCCGCCGGCCGCACATTTTGCGCTGACCGCCAAGATCGCGGAGCGTAACGGACTGAAGAAACTCTCGATGGGCATGAGTGCGGACTTCGCCACAGCCATCATGCTCGGCGCCACCCACGTCCGCGTGGGGAGCGCGATCTTCGGGCACCGGTAGTCGCCGTTTGCGAGGGATTGCGCCAAGCAACTGCTATTGAGTTCGTCGTTGCTCGCAATGACGGTGGTGGTTACACAAACCCCACCGACACTTTCCCCAGCACGCCAAAGTCCACCGCAAAATAATCCCCGGCTTGAATCGGCAGCGGCGGATGGCATGTGCCTGTCGTCACCACCTCCCCTGCCCGCAAGGTGATGCCGAGCCCGCGCAGCTCGTTGGCAAGCCACGCCAGGGCAACACGGGGATCGCCGAGCACGTTCTTGCCGTGGCCGGTGTAGTGCTGGCCGCGTAGCGTGATCTGCGGCCGCTCCTCGACGAGATCCATCGCGCGCCAATTTGCTGATGTTGCTGTACCCAGCACGAACTGATGCGCACAGGCATTGTCCGCTATGAGCTGCGCCTCGCCCGCGCCAACAAAGTCGGCAAAGCGCGAATCGGGAATCTCGATCGCGGGGTGCAGGGTATCGACGGCGGCGAGCACGTCGTCGACGCTGTACGGTGTCGCGCGCGGCGGCAGCTCGCGGCTCATGCGGAAGGCGAATTCCGGCTCGCCGACGCGCATCTCGTTGCCCTTCATCGACGCGGTGCCGCCATCGGCGATCAGTGTGTCGCTCATGATGCGACCGGCCAGCGGGCCCGCGACATTGATGTGCTTCTGCCCGGCCTCGCTCGTCGCCGCGATCTTCCAGCCGAACAGTTTTCCAAGCGACTGCGTTTCGAGCTCGGCCTGGATGGCGTAACCGTCTGCACGGTTCTGCGGCCGCAACTTTGTCTCCAGCGCGTCAAGCTTGGTGCCGTCGCGCCAGTGCTGGACGAGCAGGCGCGATGCGGCGGCGATCTGGTCCTTGTCGAGCATGTGTCCTCACCCGATGATGATTTTTGTTCTTGGCCCAAGCCGTCGCAGCAATTGCAGCATGGCCGCCCTGGTCATGGAGACGCAGCCCGCGGTCGGGCCGAAATTGTCGCGCGCCAGATGCAGGAACACGGCGCTGCCGCGGCCGGCGATCCGCGGCCGGGTATTGTGGTCGATTTCGATGATGAAGTCATAGAGTTGGTCGGCTCGCTTGAGCCGGTCACCGCCCTGCTCCCGATCGAGCCGGATCGGCTGATTGTAATGGCGGTTCTTGGGGTCCTCGCACCAGGCGTCGGTGTCGCCGATGGTCCGTGCAGGCAGGAAGGTCTGCGGGCGGCGGTGCCGGTCGCCCCGCCACCATAATTGCCTGGGACGGAAGCTGCCCCTCGGGGTGCCGCCATCGCCCTCGCGCTTGTTGGCCAGGATACCGCCGCGCCCCAGCGCCACCGGAATCGTCAACGGTCCTGCCGTCAGCCAGCCCCGGCGCGGATTCCCCGCAGCAGGCTTAACGCGGATCGCCGGAAGCGGCCCCGAGCTCCGATTCCTGGTGTAACCAACTGACTTAGCTTTATTTTTCATGTGAGCGTGCGATGTCGAATTCATTACAGGACATTCATCAAAACGGCCTGCTATTCTGGGTTAGAGTGCTTCTGGCTTGTGAATCGGTAACGGCCCACTACTTCAACACGAACAACAATAATAACGGCGACCCCTAACTTTCTCTCGCGGCTGGGTGCAGCATGCATGCGCGCCGAGCCGGACTCCAAAAGGATGACCCCCTATGGCCAATGCCCGCAAGATCCTCATCGTGGATGACGATACCGATCTGCGCGACACGTTGGTGGAGCAATTATCGCTGCACGAAGAATTCGAAGCCTCCGCCGTCGATACCGGCGCCAAGGGCGCGAGCGCCGCGAAGGCCAATTCCCCCGATCTCGTCCTGATGGATGTCGGCCTGCCCGACACCGACGGCCGCGAGGTTGTCCGCTCCCTGCGCAAGGGCGGCTTCAAGGCCCCGATCATCATGCTGACGGGGCATGACACCGATTCCGACACGATTTTGGGGCTGGAATCCGGCGCCAACGACTACGTCGCAAAACCCTTCCGTTTCGCCGTGTTGCTGGCCCGCATCCGCGCCCAGCTGCGCCAGCACGAGGCCAGCGAGGACGCGGTGTTTTCGGTCGGCCCCTACTCCTTCCGCCCCGGCTCGAAGATGCTGACCGCGGCCAATGCGCGCAAGGTCCGCCTCACCGAGAAGGAAACAGCGATCCTTCGCTTCCTCTACCGGGCCGGCCAGATGCCGGTCTCGCGCGAGACGCTGCTTCAGGAGGTCTGGGGTTATAATTCCGGCGTCACCACCCACACGCTGGAAACCCACATCTACCGCCTCCGCCAGAAGATCGAGAAGGACGCCGCCAACCCGGAAATCCTGGTCACGGAAGCCGGTGGCTACAAGCTGGTGCCGTGATACGCTTCAGGGGCGTGCGAATCGTTTTAGATCGCATGCCCTTTGAGCTCCGGACCTGAATGTCAATCGACGACGACGTAGCGCTTCTCGAGCGTGTCCCGACACTGCGCCTGTTGGGAGACGCCTCGTTGCGCATGCTGGCGATCGGCTCCGAGCAGCGTAACTTCGTCCGCGGCGACGTCCTGTTCAATCTCGGCGACGATGCCGATGCCGGCTACGTGGTCCAGCGCGGCGCCTTCCGGGTTGACGACGGGGCCGGTGCCGAAATGATTGCGGGTCCCGGCGCGCTGATCGGCGAGCTCGCGCTGGTGGTGCCGATGAAGCGGCCGTCGAGCGCGATCGCGATCGAGCATGCCTCCGTCATCCGCGTCGCGCGCAGCCTGTTTCAACGCGTGCTCGAGAGTGATCCCGCTGCTGCGGTTCGCTTGCGCGATGAATTCGCGGTGCGTTCCAGCCAGATCGCCAGCGATATATTGATGGCGGGTGCGAAGCTGACGTCCTGAATGACTGCGGTAGCCCGGATTGCGCTTCGCTCCATCAGGGCTACGGAACCTCAAACCTCCAGCGTCACCGTCACCGGCACGTGGTCCGACGGCCGTTCCCAGCTCCGCGCGTCGCGCAAAATCCTGAAATCGCTCACCGCATCCTTCAGCGCGCGCGAGACCCAGATGTGGTCGAGCCTGCGGCCGCGGTCGCCGACGGTCCAGTCGGCGGAGCGGTAGCTCCACCATGTGTAGACCTTTTCCGACATCGGGATGCGATCGCGTGCGACGTCGACCCACTCGCCCGCTTCGAGCGCGGCCTTCAGCTTTTCGGTCTCGACGGGCGTGTGAGAGACGACCTTCAAAAGCTGCTTGTGCGACCACACGTCGTTCTCGTGCGGCGCGACGTTGAGGTCGCCGACCAGGATGTGGCGATCCTCTCCGCGCGGATGCAGCGGCTCGCAGGCCTTCATCTCGTCGAGGAAGCGAAGCTTGTGATCGAACTTTTCGTTCAGCGCGGGATCGGGAATGTCGCCGCCGGCGGGAACGTAGAAATTATGCAGCACCAGCGGCTTTGCGATGTCGGCCTTGCTTCCGAAGGATACGGAAATATGGCGCGAATCCACCTTGTCGCAGAAGGTCCGGATGTCCGTCGACTCGAACGGAATCTTCGAGACGATGGCGACGCCGTGATAGCCCTTCTGTCCGTTCAGCGCGACATGCTCATAGCCGAGCCGCTTGAAGCGCTTCAGCGGAAAGGCATCGTCGATGCACTTGGTCTCCTGCAGGCACAGCACGTCCGGCCGCGCGCTCTTGAGAAACTTCGCGACCAGTTCGATGCGCAGCCGCACCGAATTGATGTTCCAGGTTGTCAGGGAGAAACGCATGAGGAATGCGTCTTAGCAAGCTCTCGTAGGGTGGGCAAAGGCGCAAAGTGCCGTGCCCACCGTCTTTTCGGGCTTGGGATACGATGTGGGCACGCTTCGCTCCGCCCACCCTACGCGCTGCACTTATCCCGGCGACTGGCCGTAATTGGTGAAATCGATCTTGAACATGCCGGGATCGAGCTTCTTGGTCGCGTCGAGATTGTAAACCGCGATCGTGGTGTCGTAGCCCTGCGGATCGGTGACGGTCCACTGCTTCAACTGGCCGTCCTTGGCGCCGAACATGAGCATCAGGCGGCTGGTGCCGACCAGCGCCTGCTTCTCCTCGATGGTGACGCTGACGAAGACGTCGTCGGCCGAAACGTTGACGACGTTGGTGTCCTTCATCAGGTCGATGCGGTCGGACAGCAGGAAGCGCAGCGGCGTTTGCGACAGCGGATAGACGTCCTGCGTGGCCAGCTTGCGGTCGCGCACCACCAGCGACGATCCATCGGCGACGATGTCGATCGGGCTCGGGGCGTCATATTCGAAGCGCACCTTGCCGGGTTTCTGGATGTAGAAGTCGCCCTGCGTCTTGCTGCCGTCGGGACCGACCTGGACGAAATTCCCGACCAGCGTCGACAGCGAGGACAGGTAGGCGCTGACCTTGGCCGCCTGTGCCTTCTGGTTGGCGTCGAAGGTCTGGAAGATGCTGCTCGGCACGTTGCGGCGCGGATCAGGGATGACCGGATTCGGCGGTGTCTGCGTCGCGCCGGTGACGGCGGGCCCTCCGGCGACTGGTCCGGAATCGCGGCCCTTCGGCGCGGGCTTCGGCACGGGCACGGTCTGCGCAACGGAAGCTGCTGTCACCATCGCAGCGGTGACGAGAAGCACGCCGGCCATGCGCGCGCCTCGCGCAGCGAGGGTGGCAGCGAATTGAATGTCCGGATGTCTGATCAACGCGTCGTCCTGGTTGGCTGGGCGTCTTTTTAGCGTGATTTCAGGCAAAAGCAGATAACGTTTTTGCGTGAAATAGTGTTCTGAGGCGGCTCGCCTCACATATGGCTGTCTTCTTCTTCGACCAGAATCTCGCGCTTTCCGGCGTGGTTGGCGGGTCCGACGATGCCTTCCAGTTCCATGCGCTCCATCAAGGACGCGGCACGGTTATAGCCGATTTGCAGGCGGCGCTGGATGTAGCTGGTCGAGGCCTTGCGGTCGCGCTTGACGATGGCGACGGCCTGCTGGAATAGGTCGCCGCCGCCATCCGCGCCCATGCCACTGGCGTCGAACACCGCGCCGCCGTCCTCGTCCTCTGTGGGCTCCTCGGCAGTCACAGCTTCGAGATATTCCGGCTGGCCCTGGGTCTTGAGGTGGCGCACCACCTTCTCGACTTCCTCGTCCGAGGCAAACGGTCCGTGCACGCGGCTGATGCGGCCGCCGCCGGCCATGTAGAGCATGTCGCCCTGACCGAGCAGTTGCTCGGCGCCCATCTCGCCCAAAATGGTGCGGCTGTCGATCTTGGAGGTGACCTGGAAGGCGATGCGGGTCGGGAAGTTCGCCTTGATGGTGCCGGTGATGACGTCGACCGACGGGCGCTGCGTGGCGAGGATCACGTGCAGGCCGGCGGCGCGCGCCATCTGCGCGAGGCGCTGTACCGCGCCTTCGATGTCCTTGCCGGCGACCATCATCAGGTCGGCCATTTCGTCGACGATGATGACGATGTAGGGCAGCGGATCGAGCGAGAGCTTCTCTTCCTCGTAGATCGCCTTGCCGGTCTCCTTGTCGAAGCCGGTGTGCACCGTGCGCGTCGGCTCCTCGCCCTTGGCCTTCAATTCGAGCAGGCGCGTGTTGTAGCCGTCGATGTTGCGTACACCGAGCTTGGCCATGTTCTTGTAGCGCTCTTCCATCTCGCGCACCGCCCATTTCAGCGCGACCACCGCCTTCTTCGGATCGGTCACGACAGGGGTGAGCAGATGGGGAATGCCGTCATAGACGGAGAGTTCGAGCATCTTCGGGTCGACCATGATCAGGCGGCACTGGTCCGGGCGCAGCCGGTAGACCAGGCTGAGGATCATGGTGTTGATCGCGACCGACTTGCCGGAGCCGGTGGTACCGGCGATCAGCATGTGCGGCGTGCGCGCAAGGTCGATGATGACGGGGTCGCCGCCGATGGTCTTGCCGAGGCAGAGCGGCAGCTTCGCAACCGAGTCGACGGTCTCCTTGGCGACCAGCAGCTCGCGCAGATAGACCTTTTCGCGATGCGCGTTCGGCAGCTCGATGCCGATGGCATTGCGACCGGGAACGACCGCGACACGCGCGGACAGCGCACTCATCGAGCGGGCGATGTCGTCGGAAAGGCCGATCACGCGCGACGACTTGATGCCCGGCGCGGGCTCCAGCTCGTACAGCGTGACGACAGGACCCGGATTGGCCTTCACGATCTCGCCGCGCACGCCGAAATCCTGCAGTACGCCTTCGAGCGAGCGCGAATTGGCTTCCAGCTCGGCCTTGCTGAGCGGCTGACGATCGCCGGCCTTCGGCGCGGCCAGCACGGACACGGACGGAAGCTCGAACTTGTCGGAAGATTTTTGGAAACGGCCTTCGGTGCAGCCTTCTTGCGCGGGGCGCGCGCGGCGGGCTCTTCCTCTTCCTCCTCCTCGTCTTCCACGTCTTCTTCGGGCTCGTCCTCGTCGTCCTGGGACTGCGGCGAGATCGACGGTGCGGCACGGCCGCCGCCGAGATTCGGCTCCTGGCGGTTGAAAGAAACCGCCTTGGTCTTCGGTCCACTCGAGACCAGTGAGCGGTAAGCGGCGCCACACAGCCAGATCAGCCGTGCCTTGGTGCTCATCAGCGCGTGGAACAGCCAGCCCAGCGACACCGAACCGCGATCGCCCTCTTCGTCTTCGTCGAGCGGCTTGTCGTCATCCTCGATCTCCGCGAGTTCGTCGTCATGCTCGCGTGCGCCGAGGCCGCAGGCGATCAGGAAGGTCGCGGCCATTGCGGCGAACAGGATCGTGCCGAGCACGATGCGATAGATCGTGCCGGCGGGTCCGAAGATCACCGCGGGCGCGCGCACCAGCGCATCGCCGACCACGCCGCCGAGGCCGGTCGGCAGCGGCCAGGCGCCGCCATGCGGCCAGCAGCTGACGAAGCCCGCTGCGATCACCGTGCAGAGAATCCAGGAGCCGAGTCGCAGCGCTTCGCGGTCGAACGGGCGATGGGTCAGCATGCGCCAGCCCCAGACCGCGACGGTCAGGATCAGCATGATCGCGCCGAGCCCGAGGATCTGCATCGCAAGGTCGGCGCCGATCGCGCCGGCATAACCCAGGATGTTGCGGATCGGCCGCGAGGTGGCGTGGCTGAGGCTGGGATCCTGCACCGACCACGTCATCAGTGCGGCGGAGGCGACGCCCGACAGCGTGATCAGGCCGAAGCCGGCGAGTTCGCGTACGCGCCGGCCTAGCGCCTCGCGGATCGAGGGCGGCAGATGGCCGACCAGTGGAATGACACGTTCGATCGCCGACATGCTCATGGGCCCCGCCTAACCCAGAGTCTCGACCAGCCGGTGCAACGCCTGCGCCGTGGTCTCGCCATCCTGCACCAGCGCGAGGCGAATATAACCCGCACCTGGATTGAAGCCGTCGGGCTGGAGCCGCGCCAAAAAGCTGCCGGGCACCACGCGCACGCCTGCTTCCTTGAAGAGTTTCAGGCACACCGACACGTCGTCGCCGATGTCGGACGTGTTGAGCCAGACACAGAACCCGGCATCGGGCCGGCGATAGCCGTAGCGATTGCCGATGATCTGGTCGGCGAGATCGAACTTGATCCGGTAGAGCTTGCGGTTCTCCTCGACATGCGCCTCGTCGCCGTAGGCGGCGATCGCGACATGCTGGAGCGGCACCGGCACCTGGGGCGCAGCGATGTTGCGCAGCTCGAGGAACATGCCGATGAACCTCTTGTCGCCGGCGGCGAAGCCGACGCGCATGCCCGGCAGGTTGGAGCGCTTCGATAGCGACTGAAACGCAACCACGCGGGTGAAGTCCGGACCGGCGCATTCGAGCGCACTGCCCGGGGCTTCGCGGGTGTAGATCTCGGAATAGCATTCGTCGCTGAGGATCACGAAGCCATGGCGGTCGGCGAGCTGCTTCAGCCGCCTGAAATAGTCGGGCTTGGCGACCGAGCCCTGCGGGTTGGCGGGCGAGGCCAGATAGAACGCCACCGTGCGCGCGAGCGTTGCTTCGTCGATGGCGTCGAGATCGGGCAGGAAGCCGTTTTCGACCGTGGTCGGCAGATAGATCTGCTCGCAAGCGGCAGCCGAGGCGCCGGCGCCATAGACCGGATAGAACGGGTTCGGCATCAGGATGGCGGGCTTGCCCGGACGCGGACCGACATAGCGCGCAGCCGCGATTGCGGCGAGGAACAGCCCTTCGCGGCTGCCATTGAGGACGAGAATCTCGGTCTTGGGATCGAGCGGCCGCGGCAGCTTGAAGCGCGACGACAGCCAGGCGCTGGCCGCCGCGCGGAACGGCTCCGTGCCCTGGTTCATCGGGTAGCGGCCGAAATCGGCGATATGCTTGGCCAGCACTGGGCCGACGAAGTCGGGTACGGGATGCTGGGGTTCACCAACCGCAAGCGAAATCAGGGGCTTGCCGGGCTGATGGGGAGCCAGCAGCTCGTTCAGCCGGACGAAGGGCGAGCGCGCGGAATCGGAGCTACCACCGCCCTGCGGCGCACTGGATGAAGCGGTCATAGCCATTCTGGACGCCAGCACTCTTGGAACAGCCGGTCGCACCAAGGCGCCGGCGGGAAGCGGTTCAGTTCACCATAGATAGGGCGAGGTTAAGACGCGATTAACCATCGGTCGGCCGGTCCGTCCAGACCGGGAATTATGAGGCCGGATAGCAATGGGATGCGTGGGGCCGCCAAGCTCCCGTGATGGCCGGGCCTGCCCCGGCCGTCCACGCCCTTTCCGGGACGTCCAAGAACGTGGGTGGCCCCGGCCTTCGCTTCGCCTGGCGACATAGGCGCGCCTCAGTGCGCCGGCAGCTTCTCGAACGTCGCCATGCCCGCGGGGATCGCGTGAAACTCCTGCTTATCGCAGGTGTAGATCGCCATCTGCGGATGGAACTGTTCCGGCTCGTCCAGCGTGCCGACCTTCAGGATCGCGGCCGGCAAGCCCGGAACCTTGGTTACAAGATGCGTGCCGCATTCGGGGCAGAACTCGCGTGTCACGGCGCGCGCGAGGTCCTTGCGCGTGAACTGCTTGGGTTGTCCGATGATGTAGCTGAAGCCGGCCACCGGCATCGCGATGAAGGTGTTGGGTGCGCCGCCCGAGATGTACTGGCACTCGCGGCAATGACACTGGGCCTGCATCATGGGATCGCCCTCGGCGACATAGCGCACTTCGCCGCAATAGCATCCGCCTTCCAAACGCATGACGACCTCCCGATTTGTTTTCGTTGTGGTCGGTATTTCTGCGCCGGCAATCTGGAATGGCAATCTTTTTCTTCGGCACGCAGTCGAAAAGAATCCGGCACGAAAAGAAAGGGGCTCCAACTTGCGCTGGAGCCCCTCAACAGTCTGGGCATTGCCGGGTATGTGCCCAAACCGTAGTTGTGAACGCGATCCCCGAGGAGATCGCGTCCGGGAGGAGAGTTACATGTTGTAGGCGCGCTCGGTGTGCTCGGTGATGTCGAGGCCTTCACGCTCGGTCTCGACATTGGCGCGGAGGCCAACGATCACATCGACGACCTTGTAGAGGATCGCCGAACCGACGCCCGACCACACCAGCGTGGTGCAGACGGCCTTGAGCTGGGCGAGCACCTGAACCGCGAAGTCGTAATCGGCGACCTTCGGGGGGATGGCGGTGTAATCGACGATGCCGGCGCCGCCGAGGGCGGGGTTGACGAGAATGCCGGTGCCGATGGCGCCGACGATGCCGCCGACGCAGTGCACGCCGAACACGTCGAGGGAGTCATCGTAGCCGAGCGCGTTCTTCACCACGGTGCAGAAGAACAGGCAGACCACGCCGACGATCAGGCCGAGGACGATCGCACCCATCACGCCGGCAAAGCCGGCCGCGGGAGTCACCGCCACGAGGCCTGCGACAGCGCCGGAGATGACGCCGAGCACCGACGGGTGACCCTTGATGATCCACTCCGCGAACATCCACGACAGCGCGGCGGCTGCGGTGGCGACGAAGGAGTTGGTCATGGCGAGGGCTGCGCCGCCGTTGGCTTCGAGGTTGGAGCCGGCGTTGAAGCCGAACCAGCCGACCCAGAGCAGCGAGGCGCCGATCATGGACATGGTCAGCGAGTGCGGAGCCATCAGCTCCTTGCCGTAGCCGACGCGCTTGCCGATCAGCAGTGCGCCGACGAGACCTGCGATGCCGGCGTTGATGTGCACCACGGTGCCGCCTGCGAAGTCGATTGCGCCCATCTTGAAGATCCAGCCGGCGTCGGCGTTGATCTCGTCGAGCTTGGCCTGAGCCGCGGTCTTCGCCGCCGCGTCAGTGGCAGCAGCCAGAGCCTTGGCAGCGTCCTGGATCATGTCCGGGCCGGGCCAGTACCAGACCATGTGCGCGATCGGGAAGTAGATCAGCGTGACCCAGAGCGGCACGAACAAAGCGAGCGCCGCGAACTTCATGCGCTCGGCAAAGGCGCCGACGATGAGGGCGGGCGTGATCGCCGCGAAGGTCATCTGGAAGCACATGTAGATGAGCTCCGAGATGTTGGCGTCGACCGAGAAGGTCGCAGCCTTCGAGTCGGTGGTGACGCCCATCATGAAGGCCTTGGAGAAGCCGCCGATGAAGTCGGAACCGCCGGTGAAGGTGAGGCTGTAGCCGTACACGGCATAGATCACGGTGACGACGCACACGGTGTAGAACACCTGCATCAGCACGGAGAGCATGTTCTTGGAACGGACGAGGCCGCCGTAGAACAGCGCGAGACCCGGGATCGTCATCAACAGCACGAGCACTGTCGATGTCATCATCCAGGCGTTGTCTCCCTTGTTGACCGTTGGCTCGGCATAGGCCGCGGTCGCAGCGAACATGCCGACTGCGAGAGCCGCCAATCCCGCGCCATAGGGACGCTTAAACGTCATTTCACTTACTCCTGATTGAATTTTTGATTGGGCGAGAAATCAGAGGGCCGCGGCATCGGCCTCGCCGGTGCGGATGCGAACCGCATGGTCGAGGTTGATGACGAAGATCTTGCCGTCGCCGATCTGTCCGGTTTTCGCGGCGGACGTGATGGCATCGATGGTCTTGTCGACCTGGTCGGAGGCGACAGCGACTTCGATCTTGATCTTGGGCAGGAAGCTCACGGCGTATTCAGCACCGCGATAGATTTCCGTATGGCCTTTCTGGCGGCCATATCCCTTGACTTCCGTCACCGTGAGACCGTGAACGCCGATGGCGGTCAGGGCGTCCCGGACTTCTTCCAGCTTGAATGGCTTGATAATCGCCATAACAATTTTCATGGGTCCTATCCCCGCTTGGGCCCGGTCCGGACGTGGCCGGGCGTTTCTCGACTGGTTCGCCACGAGGGAGAAAGTTCACTACGCGGGCACAGCCACGACCCATAGAATCAAATGCCGTGCCAGATCGGGCGTGTTGCCTAACGGACTATGAAAACGGGTGTTTTCGCGTTTGGCGGGTATCGCGCTGCAGTGCGCTAATACGTCGCGCTCAATGCGTGATCATGACTGAGTAAAAAACAGGCACGACAGGCTGTCGACACAATGATGCTCATGCGTCGGGCAGGCGAGCGGTATCTAATTACGGTGCCTGCTTACCAAGGGGCGTTGCCGTACCGCGAAATATCGGCGCGGTCGCACTTCTGCTCATCGGATACGCGCAACCCGCCGATCAGCTCGAGCGGCCGAGGATGCGTTCAACGGTATCCTGCTGCTGGCCACTAATAACCGTCAGGCCGCGTCGCGGACCGCGAAAACCCGGTCGATCAGCCCCCATTCGACTCCCTGCTGGGCGGTCATGAAGTGGTCGCGGTCCAGGGTCCGTTCGACCTCTTCTTCAGAGCGCCCGCAATGCTGCGCGTAGAGCCGAATGATGCGCCGCTTGGTTTCCTGCATTTCGTTGGCGTGGATTAGGATGTCGGAGGCCTGGCCCTGAAAACCGCCAAGCGGCTGGTGCACGTGAAGGCTGGCATTGGGCAGCGCGGCACGGTGCCCGGGCTCGCCGGCCATCAGCAGGAACGAGCCCATGGAGCGCGCCGTCCCCATGCACAGCGTGTGGACCGGCGCCTTGATGAACTGCATGGTGTCGTACATCGCCAGCCCGCTGGTGATCACGCCGCCGTAGGAGTTGATGTAGAGATTGATCGGCCTGTTCGGATTCTCCGCCTCCAGGAACAGCAGCTGCGCGCAGACGAGGCCCGACATCGCATCATTGACCTCGCCATTGAGGAAAATGATGCGTTCGCGCAAGAGCCGCGAGTAGATGTCGAAGGATCGTTCGCCGCGGGCGGATTGCTCGACGACCATAGGGACGAGCTGAAGCATGTCGCGCATCGGCGACCTCCATGATGTTTGCAGGTGATGAAGTCGGTTGTTGTCAGGCCGCCGCGCGCATCAGGCAGCAATTGCTGTTGGCCGGCTTCGGGAGCGCGACGTCGCAGGCTTGCTGAATGATTCGAAAGCGAGTGCCGCCGTCCTCGTTCGGCTCGATCCGGAAGATGACGTGGCTCTCGCGAAACGGCGGTTCGGAATCGCGAAGCCGGTAGCGCACCTCTTCGCCGGGGATCGATGTTTCCGGCTCGGCGCCCGCAAGATCGCAATCCGGCAGCCAGCGCTCGCGCAGGGCCGGAATGGTCACGGCGCGCCAGACCTTTGCCGGCGGCGCATCGAATTCAAACTCAAGCACCAGAGCAGCGTCGGGGCGATCAGGCTTCAATTCGTCGCTCATTGATCCATATCCTTCAAGAGATCGGCGAGCGCTTCCATGCGCTTCGGCCAGTAGGCGCGGTAGCGCGCGAGCCATGCCCCGATGGCGACGATACCGTCCGGGTCGACCTCGTAATTGACAAAACGGCCCTGCCGCTGCTCGCGCACCAAGCCCGCCGCACGCAGCACGGCCAGATGCTGCGACATCGCCGGCTGGCTGATCTCCAAGCCGTCGCGCAACGCGCTGGCATTCTGGCTTCCGCCGGCCAGCTTCTCAAAGACCTTGCGGCGGGTCGGGTCGGCCAGCGCCTTGAAGATGTCGGCTTCGATCATGGCGATACATAAGCACGCGCTTATGTGTTGCGCAAGCCCCTACTGAAGCGCCTCGCCGTGCTGCGAGATATCGAGCCCCTCGAGCTCATGCTCGCGGGATACGCGCAAGGGCACGAACAACGCGACCAGCTTGAGCAGGACGAAGCTCACGCCGGCCGACCAGACGAAGGTGACGGCGACGCCGTAGAGCTGGATCAGGAGCTGTTGCGGATGGCCCTCGATCAGGCCGGCGGTGCCGCCGATCGCGGAGGTCGCGAACACGCCGGCCAGCAGCGTGCCGGTCAGGCCGCCGATGCCGTGGACGCCGAACACGTCGAGCGGATCGTCGTAGTCGAAGCGGTGCTTCAGCCAGGTGCAGGCCCAGTAGCAGACCGCCCCGGCGATGATGCCGATGACGATGCCGTGCCACGGCGCGACGAAGCCCGAGGCGGGCGTGATGGTGCCGAGGCCCGCCACCGCGCCGGAGATCATGCCGAGCACCGACGGCTTGCGCCGGGTCGACCATTCGATCGCGCCCCAGGTCAGCGCGCCGGCGCAGGCCGCAAGATGCGTCGCGATGATCGCCAGCACGGCCCGCGAATTGGCGGCACCGGCCGAGCCGCCGTTGAAGCCGAACCAGCCGACCCACAACAGGCCGGTGCCCATCACGGCCAGCGAGAGGTCGAACGGCGAGAGATTTTCGGTGCCGTAACCGTGACGGCGCCCCATCACCTTGGCGGCGACGAGGCCGGCTGTGCCGGCCGACAGATGCACGACGAGGCCGCCGGCGAAATCCAGCACGCCCATGCTGGCGAGGAAGCCGCCGCCCCACACCCAGTGCGCCAGCGGAATGTAGACGAAGGCGAACCAGGCGACCGAGAACACCAGATAGGCGGAGAACCGCATCCGGTCGGCAACCGAACCTGCGACCAGCGCTACCGTGATGATGGCGAACGTCATCTGGTACAGCATGAACAGCGCTTCCGGGATGGTCTTCGCCGCCGGGTTGACACTGTCCATCGTCATGCCCGCGAGAAACCAGCGGTCGAGCGTGCCGATCCAAGGGCCGTCGCCGACAAAGCAGAGCGAATAGCCGAACGCGACCCAGAGAATGGAGATCATCGTCACTGCGGCAAGGCTCTGCGCCATGGTCGCAAGCACGTTCTTTTTGCGCACCATGCCGGAATAGAACAGCGCGAGCCCCGGAATCGTCATCATCAGCACCAGCGCGGTGGCGACGATCATCCAGGCGGTGTCGGCGGTGTTGATCTCCGAGTTCGCGGCGTATGCCGGCGCGGCGACGATCGACATCAATCCGGCCGGCGCAGCCATGATGGCTGCGCGGCGCAACAATCCCGCCATGTCGTTTCCCCCAGCATCGTGATTGCGTCGCACGCTGTGGCGTCGTTGCCCGGTGCGATCGAAGAAGAAGTATCAGAGCGCTTTCGAGCGAAGCGGATACCGGTTCGCGTAAAGAAAACGCGTCAAAACAAAAGCTAGAGCGCGTCGCTGTCGGTTTCGCCGGTGCGGATGCGCAGCGCGTGGTCGATCGGCGTGACGAAGATCTTGCCGTCGCCGATCTGCCCGGTGCGCGCGGACGCGGTGATCACGCCGACGGCCTTTTCGGCGATGTCGGAGCCAACCGCGATCTCGATTCGCAGCTTCGGCAGGAAGTTCACGACATATTCGGCGCCGCGATAGATCTCGGTGTGACCCTTCTGGCGGCCATAGCCCTTCACCTCGGTCACGGTCATGCCGTGGACGCCGATCGCTGTCAGGGCCTGGCGGACTTCATCCAGCTTGAAGGGTTTGATGATCGCGACGACGAGTTTCATGGTCAGGCCTGTTCCCCGGGATGCGCCGCGCCGTATGTCCCCGGCGCAGCGTCAATCTGGCATCTTTCCGGGCACATGGCATAAAAACTTGCAGATTGAAGCGGAAAAACGTTCGCGCGTGTGAACGGCCGCCTCTGTACAGGGCATCCGTTCATCCTTCACAATGCATTTTTGGCATGGATGCGGTGAACCCGAACGTCCCGGCCGGTACAAAAGTATGTTCGAGGGGGACGCTTCATGGCGAGTTGGTTCTACGCATCCGAGGGCAAGCAGCAGGGGCCCTATCCGGGAGGGCAATTCCGCGATCTGGTCGCGCAAGGGATTGTGCGTCCGGATACGCTGGTGTGGTCCGAGGGCATGGCCGGCTGGCAGAAGGCAGCCGAAATTCCCGGCCTGATCGGCGGCGGTGCACCCCCGATGGTCCCGGCCGGCGGTCCGCCGACGATGGGCGGCGGTGGCTATGCGGGCGGCGGCAATGCCGGTGGCGGCGCCGGATCGCTGTCCGTCGATTTCGGCATCCTCGATTTTACCTGGCGCACGATCGTGGCGGTGATCGGCGCCTGCTTGGTCATTCCGGGGCCGTGGGTGCTGGTCTGGTACGCGAAATGGATCATCCCCTGCATTCGGGTGCCGGGACGTCCCAATCTCAGCTTCACCGGAAACGCCATGACGCTGGTGCCCTGGTATTTCGGCGCCATCGTACTCGCGATCGTCATCGCCTTTGCCGATATACCGGTGCTCAACAACCTGATGTTCGTCGTCCAGCTGGTCTTGTACTGGCTGCTGATCAAGTGGACGGTTGCAAACCTTGCCTCCAACGATCAGCCGCTGGGTCTCAGCTTCTCAGGCTCGATCTGGGCCTATATCGGCTGGAATCTGTTGTTCGCGATCTCGATCATTACGATCATCGGCTGGGCCTGGGTTGCCGCGGCCCAGCTGCGCTGGATGTGCAGCAACATCCAGGGCACGCGGCGCGCCATCATCTTCAGAGGCAGCGGGCTTGGCATTCTGTGGCGCGGCATAGTGGCCGCGATCCTGTTTAGCCTGATCATCCCGATCCCTTGGGTGTACCGCTGGATCATGAATTGGACGGCGTCGCAGACTGAGCTCGCGGCGCGCGGATCGCTCTGACGATCAGTTTCTCCGTTCGCGTACGGAACCCTCCTGCGCGACGGACGCCACCAGCGTGCCGTCGGGCTTGAAGATCGAACCGCGGGTCAGGCCGCGTCCGCTCTGCGCGCTCGGTGAATCCTGCGCGTAGAGCAACCATTCGTCGGCGCGGAACGGGCGGTGAAACCACATCGCATGGTCGAGGCTCGCCGGCATCATGCGCTTGTCGAACAGGGTGCGGCCGTAGCGCGCCATGATCGCATCCAGCAGCGAAAAGTCCGAGGCATAGGCCAGCGCGCACATGTGCAGCGCCGGATCGTCGGGCAGTTTCGCCGCGGTCCGGATCCAGACGTGAATGCGGCCGTCCTCGATCTTCTCGCCGAAATAACGGCTGAGCTCGACCGGGCGCAACTCGATCGGGCGATCCGACTCGTAGTAGCGGCGGATGAACTCCGGCATCTCCTTGAACATCGGCTGCTTCGCCACCTCCTCCGCCGTGAGCTTTTCCGGCGGCGGCACCTCGGGCATCTTGTCCTGATGATCGAACGCGCTCTCCTCATCGGTGTGGAACGACACCATGATCGAGAAGATCGCGTTGCCATGCTGGATCGCGGTGACGCGGCGCGTCGAATAGCTCTTGCCGTCGCGCAGGCGCTCGACCTGGTAGATGATCGGGATCTGCGGATCGCCGGGCAGGATGAAATAGCAATGCAACGAATGCGGCAGCCGGCCCTCGACGGTGCGGCAGGCCGCCACCATCGCCTGCCCGATCACCTGGCCGCCGAACACCCGCTGCCAGCTCGTCTTCTGGCTGTTGCCGCGGAACAGATTCACCTCGAGCTGTTCGAGGTCGAGGATCGAGATCAGGTCGATCAGGCTTTTGGACATGAATCGAGCTTTCTTGCCGTCGTTCCGGGCCGCTTCTGCGGGGCGCCCCGGAATGACATAACGGGCCGTTGCGCCCTTGTTTCACCTCACTGTTTCGCCCAGCTATAGTCTGCTAGCAAGACCAAGAATTGACTAGGGATTTGGGTATGTCGGTACAGGGTAGCATTGTCATTGGCGGCGGCGCGTTCGCGGGCCTGGCGCTGGCGTTGGCGTTGCGCCAGGGGCTCGGCCCCGAGATTCCCGTCATCGTCGCCGACCCCGCGTTCGGCACGCGGCCGAGCCGCGACCCGCGCGCCACCGCGATCGTCGCCGCCTGCCGCCGCCTGTTCGAGGCGATCGGCGTCTGGGACGACGTCAGGGGCGAGGCGCAGCCGATCCTCGACATGGTCGTCACTGATTCCAAGCTGGAAGACGCCACCCGTCCGGTTTTTCTGAACTTCGCCGGCGATGTCGCGCCGGGCGAGTCTTTGCGCATATGATCGAGAACCGCCGTCTAATCGATGCGCTGGTGGCGCGCGCCGAGGCCGAGGGCATCGATCTTCGCGCCACCGTTGTGTCGTCCTACGACGCGCGCAGCGACGGCATCGACGTGACGCTCGGCGACGGCAGCGTCATCGCGGCGAGCCTGCTGGTTGCCGCCGACGGCGCGCGGTCGAAGCTGCGCGAGCGCGCCGGCATCGCCACCCATGGCTGGGAATACGATCAGTCCGGCATCGTCGTCACCGTCGGCCACGAGCGCGATCATGAAGGCCGCGCCGAAGAGCACTTCCTGCCCGCGGGACCGTTCGCGATCCTGCCGCTCACGGGCAAGCGCTCCTCGCTGGTGTGGACCGAGCGCCGAGCTGAGGCCGCGCGTATCATTGCGCTCAGCGACGAGGAGTTTCACGGCGAGCTGGAGCAGCGCTTCGGTCTGCATCTCGGCGAGGTGAAGGCGCTCGACAGGCCGCGTGCGTTTCCGCTGTCCTATTTCGTGGCGCGCTCCTTCATTGCCGAGCGCCTCGCGCTGGTCGGCGATGCCGCGCATGTCATCCATCCGATCGCGGGCCAAGGTCTCAACATGGGGCTGAAGGACGTCGCCGCGCTGGCCGAAGTCGTCGTCGATGCCGCGCGGCTCGGCATGGATCTCGGCGCAGCCGACGTGCTCGAGCCGCTACCAGCGCTGGCGCCGTTTCGACACGATGGCGATGGGCGTTGCCACCAACTCGCTGAACTTCCTGTTCTCGAACCAGTCGACGCTGCTGCGCACCGTCCGCGACATCGGCCTCGGCCTCGTCGACCGCGCCCCGCCGCTGAAGAATCTCTTCATCCGCCAGGCCGCCGGACTGACCGGCGAGGTGCCGCGGTTGTTGAAGGGCGAGGCGTTGTAGCTCTCGCTGTCGCTCCGCACTCCCCTGTCGTCCCGGGACGCGCGTAGCGCGAGCCCGGGATCCATAGCCACAGGGAGACATTTTGCGAAGATTTCGGAGTTGCCAGTTTGCTCCATAACCGCACCCTGTGGTTATGGGTCCCCGTCTACGCGGGGACGACATCGAGAGTGCGGCCATCGTTTAACGACGGCTACCCCGACTTCAATCGATCTTCCGCGCCTCTTCCGGCAGCATGATCGGGATGCCGTCGCGGATCGGGTAGGCGAGTTTTGCAGACCGCGAGATCAGCTCCTGCCGCGTGGAATCGAACTCCAGCGGACCCTTGGTCAGCGGACAGACCAAAATTTCCAGCAATTTGGGATCGACGCTGTTCTCGGGGCGTTCGTTGGTCGCGTTCATCTTTGTCTCCGGCAATCGCCTGCCTCTAGCACAGAAAATGGCAGCCGCCATCGGCCTCGCTGCGGTTCAGGCTGCTACCATCTGCAGGATCTCGTCGAGCAAATGCTGCAGCCGTGCGGCCGGCACCGGCGCGCCCGACAGGGCAAAGCCCAGGAAAGTCCAGTACAGGATCTGCGCTCGCGCCTGCGCCATCGCCGGCGCGAGTCCCCGCATCGTCAGCAGCGTCTCGATATAGTCGATCCTGCGGCGGTCGATCGCGCGGACCGCGACCTGCGCGGCCGCATCGAACGCCGCCCAGTTGCGCATCGCGCGCTCGAGATCGAGCCGCGCGCCAAAGCTTCGCCGCAGCAGCGCCGTCAGCGGCTCGCCGCCGGCGGCCTCGACATCGGCGATGATCTGCTCGGCCGCGATCTCGCGCCAGCGCTTCAGGATGGCGGCGTGGAACGCGCCGAGATCGGCGAAATGCCAATAGAAGCTGCCGCGCGAAACTCCCATGGTCTTTGCGAGCGGATCGGCCTTCAGCGCCGTGAAGCCGCTGCTGGCGAGCGTCTTCAGGCCTTGCTTGATCCAGTCGTCGGCAGAAAGTTGGTCGGTCATGGCGGGTTCCGAAGATCAGCCATACACTAGTGTATTGACAGGCGGCGGGCCAGCGCTTAATACGCCATACATGACTGTATGGAGGCGTCGATGCGCGATCTCTTGCTCCAATGTGCCGGTGTTGCGGCCATTGCCGTGGCCCTGATCCATGGCGTCCTCGGCGAGACCAGGGTCTTTCCCCGCGCCCGCATCGAACCGGAACGGCTTCGCATCCTGATCCGACTGGTCTGGCAGGCCTCGACCGTCGCCTGGATCGGCGGCGGCGTGCTCCTGATCGCGGTGCCCTGGATGGACTCGGCACCGGCGCGCCACTGGATCGTCATCACCATGGCCGGTGTGTTCGGCTTGTCCGCCTGCGCCAACGCCTGGGCGACGCGCGGCCGGCACTTCGGCTGGATGGCGCTCAGCGCCGTCGTCGCGATGGCGGTCGCCGGCTATTAGCACGCCGTCGCAAACCGTGAGGCGTAAGGCCGCAGCCGGCCTACAAATGCGCTCTGCATTCGGACAGCGCTGATCTTTTTCGGATCGTTAGAATCACTCTAAAGCATTGCAAGGCCGTAGCGGATTGACTTCACTCTCTCGATCCCATCCTTCACTCTCCGTCGCGCGAGATGTCGCGCGAAGGACAGAAGGGGAGATGCTCGTGAAGGTGATGCGTGTTGTTGCCGTTGCACTGACGATCGGGATTGGCATGGGATCGGCGGCCATGGCCGACGGCTTCAAGGACTGCACCAAGCTCGACAAGGCGTCGTGGAAGCCGGCGAGCGAAGCCGAAGCCAAGGCCAAGGCACTCGGCTACGAGGTGCGGCGCTCCAAGATCGAGGGCTCATGCTATGAGGTCTACGGCGTCAAGGAAGGCAAGCTCTATGAGCTGTTCTACAGCCCCGAAGATCTCAGCCTGAAGCACACGATCGCCAAGTAAGGTCTGAGGGTGATCCCGACTTGATCGAGGAAGCGGTGTCAGAAGCGCGCGGGGCGTCCGGTGGGCTCCCCGCGAATCGAACCGCGTCCCGGACGGTTGCGGTCTGGGATCTCCCTCTCCGCCTCTGGCACTGGGCACTCGCCGTTTGTGTCTCGACGGCGTGGTTCACGCCGCCCGTTTACGACAGCCTTCATCGCATCGTCGGCTATGCGGTGCTCGCGCTTCTGGCCTTCCGTCTGGTCTGGGGTGTCTGGGGAAGCCGCTATTCGCGCTTCCGCATGGTCGGCGCCAGGCTTCGTGCTGCGCCGAGCTATCTCTGGAATCTGCGCCGCGGCATGACCGGCCGCTATATCGGGCTCAATCCCGCCGGCACCCTGATGCTGGTGGCGCTGCTGCTGTCGCTCGCGGTGTCGGCGATATCGGGCGCGTTGTCGGTGACCGTCACCTTCTTCGGCGTCTGGTGGATCGAGGACACCCACGCTGTCGCATCGGACGCGGTGATGGTGCTGGTCGTGCTGCACGTCGTTGGCGTCGTGCTGATGGGGCTGATGCAGCGCGAGAACCTGATCCGCGCGATGTTCACCGGCCGCAAGCGCATTCGCGGGCACCAGTGAAGTTGAGTCGGAATGATCGAGCCACGGGGGCGCTCACCTCTCCCGCTTGCGGGAGAGGTCGCGGAGCGAAGCGACGCGGGTGAGGGTTCTATCCTCTGGGGGATTGTCCCGTTGCGGAGACACCCTCTCTCCGACCCTCTCCCGCAAGCGGGAGAGGGAGAGGGAGCGCACCGTCGGCGGCGCACCCTCACTGCAACGGCGGATCGCCGCTGGTGCGCTTCTTGGCGAGGTCCATCTCGGTGACCGCGATCAGGATTTCGGCGCGGGTCTTCAGATCCATCGCCTCCAGCATGGCCTGCTTCTCCGCGGGACCATACGGCGACATCATCGCCAGCGCGTTGACGAGCGCCTCGTTGGGCGCGCTCTCGACACCCTCCCAGTCGACCTTGAGATTGTTGGCTTTCAGGAAGTCCGCCAGCACCGTCAGCAGCGCCTCGCGATCAACCTCGTCCTCGCCCTTGCGCGCGGTGAAGTCGTCGAGGAAGGCGAAGAAATCCACCTTGCACTGCCGGTAGGCGGTCAGCACCTCCAGCTCTTCGACCACCTTGAAGCGCGCCACGCCGGTCAGCTCGAGGATGTAGCGGCCGTCGCCGGATTCGGCGAGCTGGGTGATGCGGCCGACGCAGCCGACGCTAAACAGCGAAGGCTTGTCGGAGTTCTTCGGCGAGTGTGCCGCGTCGGGCTGGATCATGCCGATCAGCCGATGGCCGTCGCGGAGGCAATCGTCGACCATTGAAAGGTAGCGCGGCTCGAAGATGTTGAGCGGCATCTGGCCGCGCGGCAGCAGCAGCGCGCCCGGCAGCGGAAACACCGGAATGATCTCCGGAAGGTCGGCAGGCCCGCGATATTCGATGTTGATCGGCATCTGGTGCGCGGTCCCCGGTTGACGTGATCAGCCCCAGCTGTAGCGAGATACGGAAAACTCCGCAGCGGTTTCCCGAAAGATCGTGCTCCAGCCGACGCCTTATGAAAACAGGATAATCGACAAGCGCTTGCGTCCCTCGACGGTTGCATCATCCGTGCCGCCCCAGGCCTCGAAGAACTGCACGAGCTGCTTGCGGGCGCCGTCGTCGTTCCATTTGCGGTCGCGCTTGATGATCGCGAGCAGCTGCTCGGTGGCGGCGGCCCGGTTGCCTTGCGCGTTGAGCGCGATCGCAAGGTCGAACCGCGCCTGGTGATCGAGCGGGTCTGCGGCGACTTTCTGTTCCAGCTCGGCCACCGGCCCAAGCTGCTCCGCCTGCTCGGCAAGATCGATCGCGGTCTGCACGGCCTTCACGGCGGGGTCGTTGCGCTTGGATTCCGGCACCATCGCCAGGGTCTGCTTGGCCTGCTCCATCGCACCTGAGGTCACGTAGCATTTGGCAAGGCCCGCCAGCGCGGCGATGTTGGTCGATTCGTGCTGGAGCACTTCGGCGTAGATCTGCGCAGCCGCGGCGGCGTCGCCCTCGGCAAGGACGGCTTCGGCCTCTTGCAGGATCTCGGCGACATTGACCTCGCCCGGTGCGGCGACGCCCTTGGTCAGCTTCTCGATGAAGGCGTTGAGCTGGCTCTCCGGCACCGCGCCCATGAAGCCGTCGGCCGGCTGGCCGTTGACGAAGGCGATCACGGCCGGGATCGACTGGATGCCCATCTGGCCCGGGATCGCCGGGTGCTGGTCGATGTTCATCTTGACCAGCTTGACCTTGCCCTTGGCCGCCTTGACGACCTTTTCGAGGATCGGGGTGAGCTGCTTGCAGGGGCCGCACCACTCCGCCCAGAAGTCGATCAGCACCGGCTGGCGCTTCGATTCCTCGATGACGTCCTTCACGAAGGTCTGGGTGGTGGTGTCCTTGATCAGATCGGCGGCAGCCGGGCCCGGCGCTCCGTTACCCTGGTCGATGATCGTCACGGCATCCCCTCGTCTCATGTCTGGAATGGCGGCTGTTTAGCACGTCGCCAATTCATATGCGTTGCTGTCGGCCTAAAATTGGGCCGGGCCGGCCGAATTTCAATGCGAGGGCAATGATTCGCTGGTTCCGGGGCGTTTTCGAGCGATTCGGCCGGAATCGGGGTCCATATGGGGCGCTGAAACCGAATCTATGCCGCCGGTAGCTGTTGCATTCGGCGTCCGCTTTTGGCATACGACAGCCGTTGCCGGCGCAGTCATGCGACCGACACAGGATGCGGGTGTAGCTCAGTGGTAGAGCACGACCTTGCCAAGGTCGGGGTCGAGGGTTCGAGCCCCTTCGCCCGCTCCAATTTTTCCCAGAGCATCCAGCCGAACCGGGTCGGGTTGTGGTTCTTCCACGCCGCTGGCGGCCGGTTTGGTCCGACATGACAATTCTGGTCACCGATTGCTGCACGCTCGATCGTCGACCCCAGCATCATCAGCAAGCTCAATCTGCTCGAGGCGGCGCTGCTCCTCGCCGTCATGCGCGCCGAAAAACACACGTTACATCATCTCCGCCACTGGACCATTCGCGCAATGCCGTCCGGTCGTGCTCACGGGGATGCGGCCGGCGTTTGCGCGAGCGCTCTTGTGACGCGCAGTTTGACGACGGACTCATCCCGTCGCCTTGCAATCGCCGCGTTTGCCGATTTGCTTGATGCGTCAAGCGCCTGCGCGCCATCACTGGACGTAAGACCTCGTGCGCCGTTCTACTGTGCATGGGGTTGTTTTCGCGTTTTCTGTTCGACCCGTCGTTTTGCGCCTGCAAATCAGTCGCGCGATCTGATTCCGCGTTGCAGCGAGATCGTTTTCGTCGCCGCCTCGCATCTAGAGACATCCGTCTCAACTTTTATCGAGTGCAACACCGGCGGCCGCGGCGCGCTTCTCACCGCTCGCAGATGTGCTAACCTTTTTGCGTCTGCCTCGCTGGCGGACGAAAACCTCGCCTCTCGACGAGCCATAACAAAATAACGCGCAGCCCTGACGGCTGCCTTAGGGGAGTGACGCGATGACATCGATGTTCCATCGGTCCGTGCTGGCGCTTGCAGCGGTTGCCCTTCTTGCGGGGACCAGCGCTGTCCAGGCGCAGGACAAGAGCAAACTGAAGAAATACGAGATCCGGCACCAAGGAATTCTGGACGCATCCGCCGGATGACTGGTTCCTCGGCGATGAGACCGAGGCGCAGAAGGGTCTCGCGCCGCCGTCGGGTCCGCCGACCGGCGCCTCCGATGCCGAGCTCGCCAACATCGTCAAGAAGGTCAAGCTGCCGGCGGGCTTCAAGATGGAGGTCTACGCCTCCGGCGTGCTGGCCGCGCGGCAGATGGCCTGGGGAGACAAGGGCACGCTGTTCGTCGGCTCGTTCGGCCTCGGCAACGTCTATGCGATCAAGGACAACAACGGAAAGAAAGAGGTCAAGACCATCCTCAAGGGGCTGAATATGCCCACGGGTCTGGCCGTCAGGGATGGCGCGCTCTACGTCATCGCAGTCGACAAGCTGATCCGCTACGACGACATCGAAAACAAGCTCGACAATCCCGGCGAGGGCAAGGTCGTCTATGACGACATGCCGTCCTACGCCGCCCATGGCTGGAAATACATCGCGGTCGACAAGGAGGGCTGGTTCTACATTCCGTTCGGACCGCCCTTCAACATCGGCATCCCGCCGACCAGCGTCTCGCAGATCCGGCGCGTCGATCCCAAGACCGGTAACGCCGAAATCTATGCGCTTGGCGTTCGCAACTCGGTCGGCGGCGATGTCGATCCGCGCACCGGCAAGTATTGGTTCACCGAGAATGCGCGCGACTGGGTCAGCGACGATCTGCCCAGCGACAAGCTGAACATGATCTCGAAGATGGGCGAGCATTTCGGCTATCCCTACTGCCACCAGGGCGACATGCCCGATCCGAAGTTCGCGATGGGCCACAAGTGCTCCGAGTTCACGCCGCCCGTGCTGAACCTCGGCGCGCACGTCGCTCCGCTCGGCATGAAGTTCTATACCGGCGACCAGTTCCCCGCCGAGTACAAGAACAACATCCTGATCGCCGAGCACGGCTCCTGGAATCGTCACAAGTACCAGGGCGCGCGCATCATGCGCGTGATTGTCGGGCCGGACGGCAAGAACGCCAAGCAGGAGGTGTTTGCCTCCGGCTGGCTCGAGGGCGACCAGGGCTATCTCGGCCGCCCCGATGACATCGTCATAGCCAAGGACGGATCGATCCTCGTCGCCGACGATTGGGCCGGCGCGATCTATCGCATCAGCTACAGCAAGAAGTAGCGCGACGTGACATGGAGGCTGCGACCGGTGACGGCCGCAGCCTCTTTCATTTCAAGGTCCCATGCCGTCGTTCCGGATTGCGCGCCACCTGCGCGCAGCTCCGGAACCCATAACCCCGATTGGTGGTTATGGAGTCCGGGTCCGCGCCAGGCAGCGCCCCGGACTGACGACCTCGACAGAGCGGAATTCCATCATGCGCCACCAGTTCATCTCGCACGCCATCAGCGCGGTGGCGCTTGCAGCGCTCGGTCCTCTCCCCGCCATCGCCGCCGACAATGCCGCGATCAAGGAGAAGGCCGCGGTGTGCTCCGGTTGTCACGGGGAGAACGGCATTTCGCAGACCGAGAACATTCCCTCGCTCGCCGGCCAGCCCGATCAGTTCATCCAGTGGCAATTGGTGTTCTTCCGCGCCGGCTCGCGCAAGAACGATCAAATGCAGCCGATCGCCGAGGCGGTCACCAACGAGGACATCCGGAACTTCGGCGCCTATTTTTCGCAGATGACGCCGCCGAAGGCAGCGGACGACAGCGATCCGGACTTGTCGAAAAAGGGCGCGCAAGTTGCCGTCGGCCGCCGCTGCGCCTCATGCCACACGGATAGCTTTGCCGGGACCAAGGCCGTCGCCCGGCTTGCGGGCCAGCGCGAGGAATATCTGGTCAAGGCGCTGCACGACTACAAGGCCGGCGCGCGAGTCGGCGGCGGCGTCGCCGCGATGGCCGATGTCGCCTATCACATGAGCGACGAGGAGATCACCGCGGTCTCGCACTATCTCGCGTATTTCAAATAGCGGAGTATCTGGTCAGCCTGCCCGCTGCTTCTCGTAGGCCTTCAGATGCGTGTACGCGATGCGCAGCTTCGGCACCGGCACCTTGGCGGCATCGGCGCGCGCGATGAGGTCGCCGATCACATGGTCGGCCTCGACCGGCAGGCCCGCCTTGACGTCGCGGAACATCGAGGCCGTCATTGGCGAGCCTTCGGTGGTGAGGTTGCCCTTCACGCGCTCGAAGAACGGCCCGCCCGGCGTATAGCCTGATGCTGTGGCAATCGCGCTGGTCTCGTCCAGCATGCCGAGCAGGAAGTCCCTGCCGCCGGGAGCGGCGAGGATGTTGCCGACCGAGGTACGCATCAGACAGGTGCTTGCGGCGAGCGAGGAGAGGAACACCCACTTCTCCCACATGTCCTGCATGATGTTCTCGCTGGCGGCGGCACCCTTGATGGCGCTCTTGAAGGCCTCGTCGATCGCCTTGACCCGGTCCGACAGCTTGCCATCCCGCTCGCCGAAATTGAGTGATTGCATCGGCTGGAGTTGCACCACCTCGCGCTGCTCGTTCAGCGTCGCGGCGATCGCGCAGAGGCCGCCGAGCACGCGCTCCTTGCCGAACCTGGCATCCAGCGTATCGAGATGCTTCATGCCGTTGAGCATCGGGATGATGGCCGTATCCGGCCCGACCGCCGGCGCAAACGACGTGATGGCGTCGTCCAGATCGAACGCCTTGCAGCTCAGCAGCACGACGTCGAATTTTTCCGCGAGCTTGTCGGCTTGCACGGTCGGAGGATTCTTCAGCGTCACGTCGCCATTCGGGCTCTTGATGACGAGGCCGGCGCTCGCCAGCTCGCTGGCACGCCTGGGACGGACCAGGAAGGTGACGTCGCGGCCGGCCTGCAACAGCCTGCCACCAAAATAGCCGCCAATGGCGCCGGCGCCGACCACGAGGATGCGCATGGGAAGACTCCGTATTGTTGTTCTTTGGACAGACGCGAATGGCGAGTAGGAAGTAGCGAATAAGGCAGCATACGCCGAAATGCGAGTAACGTTTTCGACTACTCGCTATTCGCCATTCGCTACTCGCCCTTCACCATCTCCTCGACCTCGCGCAGCTGCTCCTTGCCGAAGAACATCTCGTTGCCGACGAAGAAGGTCGGCGAGCCGAACGCCCCGCGCGCGACCGCGTCCTCGGTGTTCTTGATCAGCTTTCCCTTCACGTCCGGCTCCTGGGCCCGGGCGAACAATTTTTGGGCATCGAGGCCGGAGGAGGCCAGTGCTTTCGCAGCGACTTCAGGGTCGTCCATCTTCTTTGGCTCGCGCCACATGTGGTGGAAAGCGGCCTCGACATATTTCTCGAACACGCCCTCGGCCTGCGCCGCGATGGCGGTGCGCATCAGGTTCAGCGTGTTGACCGGGAAAAAGGGATTCATGACGTAAGGCTTGACCTTGAAGCGCTTGATGAAGCGCTCGGTCTCGACCGTCTGGAATTCACGCTTGTTCTTGATACCGGCGAGCGTCTCGGCCGGCGACTTGTTGTTGGTCGACTTGAAGATGCCGCCGAGCAGGATCGGCACGTATTCGAATTTGACGCCGATGCGCTGCTCGATCGCCGGGATCGCGAGGTGGCTCAGATAGGCGTTCGGGCTGCCGAAATCGAACAGGAACTGGGGGGCTGTGCGGGTCAAAATCGTTCTCCCTGACCTGGCTTTTTGATCTGGCTTTCACGCATTGTGGCGCAGGGTGCGCCACAGGTCCACCGTTTAATGATGGTCATAATATCTTGATGATCAGATCGAGCGCCGGATCGCCCGCCTGCGCCAAACCAGGACGTAATAGCCCATCTGCAAAACGAACATGGCGCAGAACACGATGGGATAGGCGGCCCATACACCTTCAAGGCCAATGGCGCGGCTCAGGATCACCGCGGATGGCAGCTCGATCGCGACAATGGCGAAAATCGCCAGCAGCATCGGCGTCAGCGCCACGCCCGCGGCCCGCATGGCGCCGGAAAACACCGTCGCCATGCCGAACGGCACCGAGCTCCACAGGGCGATGAAGAGCAACTCCTTCGCCAGATCGAGCACGGCGCCGTCGGTGATGAAGAGGCCGAGGACCGCGCGCTGTGCCAGGTAGATCAGCGCGACCAGCCCGCCTGTCAACACGAGGTTGAACGCGAGGCCGGTGCGGACGATGCCGTCGAGCCGTGTCCTGTTCCCGCCGCCTACCGCTTGGGCACCGAGGATCGACACTGCGATCGAAATCGACATCGCCGTGAACTGCGTGTAGCCCATCACCTGGTTGACGGCACCATAGGCGGCGGTGGCCCTGGAGCCGAAGCCGTTGACGAGGCCGAGCAGAACCAGCTCGGCGATCGCCATCGCCACCATGCCGATCGCGCTCGGCAGGCCGATGCCGAGGATTTTTCCGAGCATGGCGCGATCGAGCCGCAGATGTCGCAGCAATGCAGCATCAAGTGCGAGCGCATGTTTGGTCCCCCGCAGATAGACGGCCAGCACGATCAGCGTCAGCGCGTTGGAGATCGCGCCCGCCCAGGCCGGACTGGTGATGCCGACAGCGGGCAAGCCGAACGATCCCCTGATCAGCATCGGCGTCAGGATCAGGCCAATAGCGGTCGATAACGCCAGTGCCAGCAGCGGCGTCAGTGCATCGCCGACACCGCGGATCATCGCCGTCATCAGCATGAAGACGAATCCGAGCGGCATCGTCAGCAGCATGATGCGCGCATAGGCGCCGGCTTGATCGAGAATGTCCGCGGGTGTCGCAAGCGCGATCATCAATTGCCGGCTGAAAACTCCGCCGACCAGTGCGATCGGGATCGACAGCAGCATGCCGACCGCGAGCGTCGTACCGACGACGCTTCGGATCCTGCCGTGTTCGCCCGCGCCAAAGGCCTGACCGATGAGCACGGTCGCGCCTGCGCTCAGGCCCATGACGAACGCGAACAGGAAGAAAATCACCGGGAAGAAGACCGACGCGGCTGCGAGTGCATCAACGCCGATCATCTGGCCGAGATAGACGTTGCTGACGGTGCCGAACAGCGACTGCAGCGCGTTGCTCAGCATGAGCGGTACGAGGAAGCGGAGGAACGTTGTCCAGAGCGGCTTTGCTGCGGGCATGGTTGGGCCTTTCATCAGGGCGTGCGAAGCCGTTGCCGCGCAATGCGCGGCTCGGCCGTCGATGGGGTTATGAGTGAGCGCGCCTAGGCGCGGTCGCTGGTGGCGAGCTTGACGATGTGGTCGCGGATGTCGGCGGGCCACTCGGCGATCAGTCCGGTAAAGCGGCGCCGGTCATCCGCAAACAGCGCGCGCGAGGCTTCCTCGAACTGCGGCAGGTTGCCCGCCATGGTCGACATGAAGTGATAGGCCGCATCGCGCGCCTGCCGCTCGCGGTCCTTGTCGCCGGTGGCGCGCCTGGCTTCCTCGACGAGCTTCCGCAACGCGACCGAAGCGCCGCCCGGTTGCGCGTTGAGCCACTCCCAGTGCCGCGGCAGCAGCGTCACTTCGCGCGCGATCACGCCGAGCTTCGGCCGCCCCCGTCCGCGCGGCTCGGTCGATGGTGCGGTCTCCTCAACCGGCGGCGGGACAAGCTTTGCCAACCGCGCCAGCACCTCGCGATCCCCGCCGCGCAGATCGAAGTCGATCGATCGGCCCGTGGCGTCCTCGAAGATGATGATGGTCTCGTCCGGCCGCGGCGCCATTCGCTTGACGACCAGCGCAACCTCGCCGGCCGGCCCGGACGCCAGGCGGCGGTGGCCTTGGAAAGCGGTGAAAGTCCGTTGCATTGGAATCATTGCCATATCGACGACGTTGGACATTTTAATACCCGGGTAAATTGTGAACGTCAATATACCCGGATGAAATAACCTCGCGGATCGCTCGACATTGCAGTCCCGGGCTGGCACGAACGCGCGGCTGATCGACCACGCCTAGCCTGGGGACCCCACCGATGCTGACCGTCCACCATCTCAACAATTCCCGTTCACAGCGCGTGCTGTGGCTGCTCGAAGAGTTGGGCGTCCCCTACGAGATCGTGCGCTATCAGCGCCAGCCGGACATGCGCGCGCCGAAGGAACTGCGCGCGATCCATCCGCTGGGCAAGTCGCCCGTCATCACCGACAACGGCAACACCGTCGCCGAATCAGGTGCCATCATCGAATATCTCATCGCCACCTACGGTAACGGCCGGCTGATCCCGCCGCCGAACACACCGGAGCGGCTGCGCTTCACCTACTGGCTCCACTATGCGGAAGGCTCCGCGATGCAGCCGTTGCTGTTGAAGCTGCTGTTCACGCTGATGCCGAAGCGTGCGCCGGCGCTGCTGCGCCCGCTGGTGCGCAAGGTCTCGAATCAGGCGCTCACCGCGCTGGTCAATCCGCAACTCAAGCAGCACATGGATTATTGGGAAGGCGAGCTTGCAAAGAGCGAGTGGTTCGCGGGCAACGAGTTCACCGCCGCCGACATCCAGATGAGCTTTCCGTTGGAAGCGGCGCAAGCGCGTGGCGGACTGGAGCTCGGTCATCCCAAGGCGATGGCGTTCCTGGAGCGCATCCACGCGCGGCCGGCGTATGCCCGAGGCGTTGGAAAAGGGCGGGCCGTATCAGGTGGGGCGGTAAGTTTCCTCACCGCCCCGGGAATAAGATCAATCCGCGTGCAGGACGCGGCCGCGTGTCTCCGGCAGCGCGAAGGCTGCGATGAAGAACAGCGCGTAAGCGGCGACCGCGAATATCGCGATCGCATTCGCAAGCGACGTCGATGCCGACAGCGCGCCGACGAGGAACGGAAACAGTGCGCCAATGCCGCGGCCGAAATTGTAGCAGAAGCCCTGGCCGGAGCCGCGCAGCCGGGTCGGATAGAGCTCGGTCAGGAACGCGCCGATCCCGGAGAAATAGCCCGAGGCGAAGAAGCCGAGCGGGAAGCCGAGCACCCACAGGATCTCATTGGTCAGCGGCAGCTGCGTGTAGAGCAGCACCACGGCCATCGCGCCGATCGAGAAGGTCAGGAACAGATTGCGCCGTCCGATCCGGTCGGCGAGCCAGGCGCCGGTGAGATAGCCGATGAAGGAGCCGATGATCAGCGTCGACAGATATCCGGTCGAGCCGACGATCGACAGATGCCGCTCCTTGGTCAGGAACTGCGGCACCCAGAACGTGATGGCGTAATAGCCGCCCTGGCAGCCTGTCGCCATCAGCGACGCCAGGATCGTGGTCTTGAGGATCGGGCCTGAAAAGATCTCCCAGAGCGCCGGGCGATCGCCGCTCGCGGCCTGCCTGGCGCGCGCCTCGGCTGCGACTTCGGGCTCGGTGACGGAGCGGCGGATATAGAACACCAGCAGCGCCGGCAGCGCGCCGATCACGAACATCCAGCGCCACGCCGTCTCCGGCGGCAAAGCCGAGAACAGGATCGCCTGCGACAGCACGGCGAGGCCCCAGCCGACGGCCCAGCCCGACTGCACCGAGCCAACTGCGCGTCCGCGATATTGCGGCCGGATCGCCTCGCCCATCAGCACGGCACCCGCCGCCCATTCGCCGCCGAAGCCGAGACCGAGCACGGCGCGCGCGATCAGCAGCTGTTCGAAATTCTGCACGACGGCACAGACCAGCGAGAAGAACGAGAACCAGATGATGGTGATCTGGAGCGTCCTGACACGGCCGATATGGTCGGAGAGATAGCCGCCGAGCCAGCCGCCAATCGCCGAGGCCAGCAGCGTCACCGTGCCGGCGAGACCGGCGGAGGCGGCATCGACTTTCCACAGTGCGATGATGGTGCCGATCACCAGCGGATAGATCATGAAGTCCATGCCGTCGAGCGCCCAGCCAGCCGCGCAGGCCCAGAACGTCCGGCGCTCCGGCGGGTTCATGTCGCGATAGAAGGCGAGAAGGCTGGTGTCTTCGATCTCGGCGCGCTCGATGCGCCCGGTCGGATCGGTCGTGGTCATGTGCGTTTCCCCGGCAGTGTTTTAAGCCCGCGCGGTCGTAGCACGGGCGGCAGCCGGAGCAAGGCGGCGCGCGCGCTCTAGCTATGCAACATCCGGGTTACTGCCCCGCGGCTGCCGCGCCGCGCGTGCGGGGATCGGGCGCGCCAAGTGGCCCGTTCGGGGTCACGAGAATCGAATTGGCGGATGTCTGTCCCATCGGCTCGATGATGTGATGGTCCATCGCCTTCAGCTCGACCAGCACGTCCTCCGGGAAACCGCGCTCGATGCGCACCTCGTCCGGCAGCCATTGGTGATGCAGCCGCGGAGCGGCAACGGCGGCGGCTACATCCATCTTGTAGTCGAGCACGTTGACGATCACCTGTAGCACGGTCGAGATGATGCGACTGCCGCCTGGGGATCCTGTCACCAGCACCGGCTTGCCGTCCTTCAGCACGATGGTCGGCGACATCGAGGACAGTGGCCGCTTGCCGGGTCCAGGCAGATTGGGTTCATAGCCGACGAGGCCGTAGGCGTTGGAAGCGCCGACCGCTGCGGTGAAATCGTCGAGCTCGTTGTTGAGCAGCACGCCCGTGCCCTCCGCGATGAGCCCGACGCCGTAGCTGAAGTTCAGCGTGTAGGTGTTGCTGACGGCGTTGCCGCGACTGTCGACGACTGAAAAATGCGTGGTGTTGGTGCCCTCGCGCGGCGCGGGAGGGTGGAAACCAGATCCTTCGACGGCGTGGCGCGAGCAGCGGAGATGCCGGCGCGCAGCTTGGCCGCGTAGTCCTTCGCGGTCAGCGTCTCGATCGGCGCAGTGACGAAGGCGGGATCGCCGAGATAGCGCGCCCTGTCCGCATAGGCGCGCTTCATCGCCTCGATCAGCAGGTGCAGCGATGCCGGCGATCCCTGCTTCAAATCTCCGAGCTGGAAACCCTCGAGGATGTTGAGGGTCTCGACCAGCACCACGCCGCCCGAGGACGGCAGCGGCATCGAGACGATGTCGTAGCCGCGATAGGTGCCGCGCACTGGCGCGCGGATCACCGCCTGATACGCTTTCAGATCGGCCGGCGTCATGATGCCGCCGGCATTGGATACGGCCTTGGCGAGTCTGTCGGCGACTGCGCCCTCATAGAAGCCGCGCGAGCCCTGCGCCGCGACGGCCGAGAGCGTTTCGGCGAGGTCGCTCTGCACGAGCGTGTCGCCTTCGACGAGCGATGTGCCGTCGGGCCGCGAGAAGATTTTTGCGGAGGACGGCCAGCGTGCGAGACGCCGATGCCAGCCCGGCAAGGTGTCGGCCATGTCGTCGGCGAGGATAAAACCGTCGCGCGCGAGCGAGATCGCAGGCTCGATCAATTGCGCCAGCGTGAACTGGCCCGAACCGTATTTCTCCAGTGCCAGAGTGAGACCCGCCACCGTGCCGGGCACGCCAATGCCGAGCGCGGAATCGCGCGACTTCGCGACGTCGGGCTTGCCGTCGGACCCAAGGAAGATTTGCGGTGTGGTTGCGGCCGGAGCGGTCTCGCGATAGTCGATCGTGACGTCCTCGTTGCGTTCGGCCGAATGGATCACCATGAAGCCGCCGCCGCCGATATTGCCGGCGCGCGGATAGGTCACCGCCATGGCAAAGCCGGTGGCGACCGCTGCGTCGACCGCGTTGCCGCCGCGCCTGAGGATATCGGCGCCGACCTGCGCAGAAATTCTCTCCTGCGCCACCACCATGCCGTGCTCGGCGGCGACGGCCTGCACGGTGTCGAGCGCAGGTGGAATATAGGCCCGCCGCGCATCCTGCGCGGTGGCGGATGCAAGACCAAACGCCAGAGTGGCAATGACGGCGAAAAATGTCCGCCGTGTCGGATATGACGACATCATCGAGCTTCCGCCGTGGCCTCAGGCCGGTTCACACGTGCTGCTGCAATGCTATACGGTTTGCCCTGAGACAGGCAAAACTGTTCGTGAAGAGGACTGCGTGATGACGACGATCGCCCCGGATGCGCGCATGCCAAGCGCGCAGCGGACCTATCCGCCGCGCGCAGCTGTCGTCAGCTGGATCTTCTTCGATTGGGCTGCGCAGCCCTATTTCACGCTGATCACGACCTTCGTGTTCGCTCCCTATTTCGCCACCGGCATTGCGCCCAATCCCGCCACCGGGCAGTCGCTGTGGGGTTTTACAATGGCGGCAGCAGGCCTTGCGATCGCGCTGATGTCACCCGTCCTCGGCGCCATCGCAGATGCGTCAGGTCGGAGGAAGCCCTGGATCGCGGCGTTCGGAACGCTGCTGGTGCTGGCGGCCTCCACGCTGTGGATCGGCAAGCCCGGTGATCCCTCCATCATTCCACCCCTGTTGCTGGCGGTGGCGCTCGCCAGCGTCGGCGCCGAATTCGCCACCGTCTTCAACAACGCGATGATGCCGACCCTGGTGCCGCCGGAACGTATCGGCCGGCTCTCGGGCACCGGCTGGGCCACGGGTTACATCGGCGGCATCGTCAGCCTGGTCATCGTGCTCGGCTTTCTTGCCGCCAATCCCGAGACCGGCCGCACCCTGCTCGGCTTCAAGCCGCTGTTCGGGCTCGATCCGGTCAGCCATCAGGGCGATCGCATCGTCGGACCGCTGACCGGACTGTGGTTCATCATCTTCGTGACGCCGCTGTTCCTGTTCACGCCGGATTATCCCGCGAAGCGCCCGGTGCGCGAGGCGCTGCACGCAGGACTGTCGGAGCTGAAGCATTCGATCAGGAGTTTGCCGCAGCAGAAATCGCTGGCGGCATTCCTGCTCGCCAACATGATCTACACCGATGGCCTGGTGTCGCTGTTCGCGTTCGGCGGCATTTATGCCGCGGGCACGTTCGGCTGGCACACGATCCAGATCGGCAGCTTCGGCATCATGCTCGCGATCGCTGGTACGTTCGGCGCATGGCTCGGTGGCAAGCTCGACGATTTCCTGGGGCCGAGGCGCGTGATCGCCGGCAGCTTGCTGCTGCTCCTGCTCGCGGTGGCGGCGATCCTTCTGGTCGACAAGGACAGCGTGCTGTTCGTCAAGGTCGCGCCGCCGCAGCCGGGCGCTCCCCTGTTCTCGAGCGCGGCCGAGCGCGCCTATCTCGTGCTGGGCTGTCTGATCGGTGCCGCCGGTGGGCCATTGCAGGCGGCTTCGCGCACGCTGCTGATCCGGCTCGCGCCGAAGGATCGCATCGCGCAGTATTTTGGGCTGTTTGCGCTGACGGGGAAAGTGACGTCCTTCATCGGTCCGCTGTTGATCGGCATGATTACCGCGGTGACGGCGAGCCAGAAGGCCGGCATGGCCGTGCTTGTGGTGTTCTTCGTCGCGGGGCTGGGACTGCTGATGCGGGTGCGGGAGGAGCAAAGCTCCGCCGTCGTCCCGTAGCCCGGATGGAGCGCAGCGCAATCCGGGACAGTCATCGTGAGGTGACGAGCTCCCGGATTTCGCTTCGCTCCATCCGGGCTACTCTGTCGTCGAGAAATCAATGCCTGAAGTGCCGTGTCCCCGTGAACACCATGGCGATGCCGTGCTCGTCGGCGGCCTTGATCACCTCGTCGTCGCGCATCGAGCCGCCGGGCTGCACCACGGCGGTGGCGCCGGCTTCGATGCAGGCGAGCATGCCGTCGGCGAACGGGAAGAATGCATCCGACGCCACCACCGAGCCCTTGGTGAGCGGCTCGGCGAGCTTCAGCTCGGCCGCCGCATCCTGGGCCTTGCGCGCCGCGATCCGGGCTGAATCCACCCGGCTCATCTGGCCCGCGCCGATGCCGACGGTAGCGAGATCCTTGGCGTAGATGATGGTGTTGGACTTGACGTGTTTTGCGACACGGAACGCGAATTTGAGGTCGCGCATCTCGGCTTCGGTCGGCGCGCGCTTGGTCACGACCTTGAAGGTCATGTCGTCGACCACGGCGTTGTCGCGGCTCTGCACCAGCAGGCCGCCGGCCACCGTCTTGGCGGTGAGGCCGGGCGCGCGCGGATCTGGCAGGCTGCCGGCGAGAAGCAGCCGCAGGTTCTTTTTCCCGCCGATGATGGCGATCGCCTCCTCGCTGGCATCCGGCGCGATGATCACCTCGGTGAAGATCTTCGTGATCTCGCGCGCGGTGTCGGCATCCAGTGCACGGTTCATCGCGATGATTCCGCCGAAGGCCGAGGTGGAATCGCAAGCCAGCGCCTTGCGATACGCGCTGACGAGGTCGGCCCCCTCCGCGACGCCGCAGGGATTGGCGTGCTTGACGATCACGCAGGCCGCAGTGCGCTTGGCGTCGAACTCGCCGATGCATTCATAAGCCGCATCGGTGTCGTTGATGTTGTTGTAGGAGAGCTCCTTGCCCTGCAGCTGCCGCGCGGTGGAGACGCCCGGGCGCTTGTCCGGCGTCGCATAGAATGCGGCGGTCTGGTGCGGATTCTCGCCATAGCGCAGCGACTGGATCAGCTTGCCGCCGAACGCACGGAAGTCGGGCGCGTCAATCTCGAGCTGGCGATTGAACCAGTTCGAGATCGCGGCATCATAAGCGCCGGTGCGCGCATAGGCCTTTGCGGCAAGCCGTCTGCGCAGTTTTAGCGTGGTTGCGCCGTTGTTGGCAGCGAGCTCGTCGAGCACGGCCTGATAGTCCTGCGCCTCGACCACGACGGCGACGTCGTCGTGGTTCTTGGCGGCGGCGCGGATCATCGCGGGGCCGCCGATGTCGATGTTCTCGATGCAATCCTCGAAGCCGGCGCCTTTGTCGACGGTCGCTTCGAATGGGTAGAGATTGACGACGAGGAGATCGATCGGCGCGATGCCGTGCGTCTTCATCGCTTCCGCATGCTCCTTGTTGTCGCGGATAGCGAGCAGGCCGCCATGCACTTTCGGATGCAGCGTCTTGACGCGGCCATCCATCATTTCGGGGAAGCCGGTGAGGTCGGAAACGTCTTTCACCTTCAAGCCTGCCGCGGCGATCGCCTTGGCGGTGCCGCCGGTCGAGATCAGCTCGACATCATGCGCGGCAAGTGCCTTGGCGAACTCGATCAGGCCGGTTTTGTCGGAGACGGAAAGCAGAGCACGGGTGACGCGGCGGGGATGGTCAGTCATGAGCAAGATCCTCTGTCTTAGGAGTGTCTATGCCCAGGCGCGCGGCAGATATGTGTCGCGCTTCCCGATGGTGCTCCATCCAAGGTCGCCAGTCGCGCGAACGAGGGCTCGATAGCAGCTTTTGGCCGTTTTCACAACGACGAGATGGGGCCGGATCGAGCGCGTCTACAGCGGAAGTTCCGGCTCGCGACGGGCGTTGCGGCGGGCGTTGGTGATCGCCGGCGACGCGGTGGAGCGGACAAAGCTCCAGCGGATCGAGGGCGCCTGGCGGGCATCCTGCCGGATCACGATCTGCGCGGTGCGGCGCGGCCCGTCGTTACCGGCCAGGAACACGCTGTCCTCGAGGTCGACCTTGTCGTCCAATGCTTCGAAAGTCCAGACGTCGCGGTTCGGCAGCACCAGCATGACGCCGCGGGCATCCGACAGCCGGCTCGCCTTCACCGCGGGATGCAGATGGAAGCGCAGGGCGAAATCGGCGTCCGCGCCCTTGAAACGTCCGCCCTGCGGCGGCGACAGCGTATCCTCGCCGTCGATCCGCGCACCGTCATTGGCGATCATCAGCACGCGGCGATGGATTGCGCCGAACTTGGCGAGATAACCGTCATGCGACGTCGTGAGCAGCGTGCCGTTCTGCACGATCTCGCGATAGCTCTCGACCTCGACCGGGCCGCTGGTGACCGGCGAGCCGTGCAACAGGCGCTTCATCGCCGACATCTCGACGAACTGGCATGAGGACGTCTCGTGATAGGTCAGCGTCGAATGCGCCGCGGTGCCGCGCGCGAACGGACGCCAATTGTCCCGGCCGGTGGTGGGCATGCCGCAATTGGTGACGATGCGGCTGATGCCGGAGGACAGTTCGAACGACAGGCAGCCGGCATGGGCGTCGTGGCTGACACCGGCCGGCGGCGGTGGGCCCGTGTCGATGATCACGGTGGTCTGGCCGGCATCGAGGCGCTGGAAACCGGTATGCGGCATGTTCGCCATTGGCGCGCCGTGAGTGTCGTCATAGGCGAGCAGCGTCGCGAGCAGATCCGAGGGCGTCGCGCTCATGCCGTTGAACAGCGCAAAATTGCCGTCGCCGTGCCGGAAAAAACGCAGCATCGGCATCATGCGGTCGATCGCGTTGAGCAGCGCCGGCGGCGGCGCGATGTTGCGTGCGGCGAAGGTCTGCCGCAGCGGCAACAGGTCGATCAGGAGCTCGATCAGCGCACCGGGATTGCGCGATATGTGTCCGCCATCGGGCAGGATCTGCCGCTGCAACTCGTCCGAAAGCTTTTTCGACGCGCTGCGGATCTGGCCCGCCTGGTTGGCAAGGCACAGTGAAGCATAGCACAGCGCGATCAGAACCTGCAGCTTCGGCACACCATCGGGAATGTCGACCATGGTGTAGCGCAGAAGGCGGATTTCGCGTGCCAGCGCGCGCAGATAACGGCGGTAGAATTTGTTGTCGGTGTCGTTGAGCACCAGGGGTGCCTGCGATAGCAGCGAGATCACGCGCCGCGCCAGCACGTCGGCGCGCCGCGCGACAGCGCGGCGTTTGTTGCTCGGATTGGCGATCCAGTCCTCGACCAGCGCGCGCGCATTGGCGCGCGTCAGCGCGGTGTCGGCGGCACGCAAATGGCGCAGCCAGCCGAAGCCGAGCAGCGCGACTTCCCAGTCCTCCGACGGCGGTTCGAGATCGAAGATCGAGCGGCCGTGGCAATTGACGATCTTGCCGGCGAAGACGAAGCGGCCGGCATAGATCTCGGCGGCCCGCGTCGCATCCGCGGTGCGCAAATCATGCGGCGCGATGATCAGCCGATCAGTGCGGCCGGGCCAGACCCGCGACAGCGCAACGGAACCGCCGCTCGCGCGCGCGAGCATGTTCCGCGCGAAGCGGTTCATCACCAGCGTCGAGATACGTCTGCGTTGAGCGACCGACACGCCTTGCCTTGAAGGGGGAGAGGATGAGCGACGAATCCTTATTAATCCCAAAATCGGACGGCTGACACCACCTTGAAAGGGTGCGAATCAGCGCCGCCGCAAAAACCGGTGCAAAATCAGGATTTAACGAGCCGGGCCGCGTAGAATCCGTCGAGCCCGCCGAGCTTGGGATCTGCGTTCGGCAAGTGGCTGGGCAGGGTGCGCAGGTCGCCGTCAGCGGTGATGATCTCGCCGAGCCCAAACACCTCGGAAGCGTCGATCGGGACGCGTCGCAGGCCGGGCTCCGCTTGCAGCAGCGCGGCGATCGCCTGCTCACCCTCTTCGGGTTCCAGCGAACAGGTGCAATAGATCAATGTTCCGCCGGGCTTGAGCAGCGAGACGGATTTCTTCAGCAGCCGCTGCTGGAGCGTGCTCAAAGCGGCGATGTCCGATTCCTGCCGGAGCCATGCGACGTCGGGATGTCGTCGGATCGTGCCGGTCGAGGTGCAGGGCGCGTCGATCAGGACGCCGTCGAAACCCTCGGCCGGGCCGGCCCAGTCCACAGCGTCAGCGACGACGGTCTCGGCCTGGAGCGACAACCGCGCCAGATTCTCGCGCAGACGTGCCACCCGGGCAGGTGAGCGGTCGATCGCCGTGACATGCGCGCCTGCCAGCGCCAGTTGCGCGGTCTTGCCACCGGGGGCAGCGCACAGATCGGCGATGGACTTGCCTTTGATGTCGCCGAACAGTCGCGCCGGCAGCGCTGCGGCGGCGTCCTGCACCCACCATTGTCCCTCGGCAAAGCCGGGCAGCACCGTCACCGAACCGTGCAGCACCGTACGCACCGATCCGGTCGGCAGCACCTCGCCATGCAGCCGGCTCGCCCATTGTGCGGCGTCCGACTTCACGGTGAGATCGAGCGAAGGTTCATGGCCGAGCGCCATCGCCATGTCTCTAGCGGTAGCCTCGCCGTAATGCGCGCTCCAGCGCGCGACCATCCAGGGCGGCAGGTCCAGCGATTGCCCGGCGACTTCATCGACCAGCGCCTTGCCCTCGCGCGCGCAGCGGCGCAGCACGGCATTGACGAGGCCGGCATAGCGCGCGGCGCGCCGGTCGGATTGCACGAGGCGGACGGAGAGATCGACCGCGGCGTGATCGGGAACATCCATCCAGAGAATCTGCGCGGCGCCGATCAGGAGTGCGCTTTGCGCGCGCGGCGCGTCGGAGGGAACGCCCTTGTCGAGCAGGCGGGACAGCACATGGCCGAGCGTGCCGAGCCGGCGCAGCACCGTCGCGACCATGCGCCGCATCAGCGCGCGGTCGCGGTCGGCGAGTGTCTTCAGCGCGGGATGGGCACCGCTGCCGTCGAGCTGGTCGTCGAGCGTGCGGTGCTTGTGCAGCACGCCGTCGACGATGTCGGCGGCAATCCGCCGCGCCGCGAGACCGGGCACTTCGGACGGAGGAGCGAAACGTTGAGATGGCATGCGGCTTAAGGTTCTTAGCGAGCGGCAGTTCCGCCGATGGGGCGCATGCCTTAACAAACAAGCTGTGGCACGCGAATATGCCAAATGTAAGAATGGCCTGCCGCGTTTACATCCCGTCGGGACCATTTCAGCAATGCGTTATTGGACGTCGCAGGCCTTCCGATCCTGCGCTAGGAACCCGGACGATGAGTGACGAGCCCTCCGTTCCCGATCGCAAGCAGCTCCCGCCAGCCGCCCAGCGCGCGCTGGCCGAAGCCGAGGCGCGCCGGCAGGCCGCGGCGGCGCATGCCGAAGCGGCACCGAAGGAATTACAGGGACCGAAGGGCCCCGAACCCACGCGCTATGGCGACTGGGAACGCAAGGGCATCGCCTCGGACTTTTGAGGCACCGGCTCTCGGCACCCTTGCCGGCCCGGCCGACTCAGCCCTAGCGTGCGCGGATGCCGCGTTTCGACCCCAGCCATCCCTATCGTCCCTCCTATGGTGGTTCGCCATTCGGCCGACATTTCTCGGGGCTGTTGCCGTGGATGTTCGTCGTCGGGGTCATTGTGGCGAGCGTGCTGGTCTGCCGGCACGGGGCCGGTTGGCCCATTCCGCATGCCAATTACGGACAATCGCGCGATGCCGAGATCATTCTGCAGCAGTCCGGCAGCTCCGACATGCGTCACCCGGTCGACGTCGTCCGCACCATCGATGGCGACACTTTCCTCGCGCGTGTGCACCAGCGCGACGGCCGCGACCTGATCGCGCGTGTCAGGCTGCGGGGCATCGATGCGCCCGAGATGAAAGCATCCTGCCAGGATGAGCTGGACAAGGCCGAAGCCGCCAGCGACGCGCTGCGCAATTTGCTCGGCCAGGGCGGCGTCACGATCACCAATCTAGGCCAGGACAAATACGGTCGCGTTCTCGCCGACGTCGCGACCAGACGCACCGCCAATGTCTCGGCGGCGCTGCTCGCGGGCGGTCATGTGCGCAGCTACAATGGCGGTCACCGCGACGGCTGGTGTGCCCGGGGCTGGCGCTTCTGGTGACAAAAAAGCCGCGTCGTCGGACGCGGCTTTTGCAACTCCGTGCCGATGTTGGCGATCAGCGCGTCACGACCACCGTCGTGCCGACGGAAACGCGGCCGTAGAGGTCGGTGATGTCGTCGTTGAGCATGCGGATGCAGCCGTAGGAGACGAAGCCGCCGATCGAGCCCGGCACGTTGGTGCCGTGGATCGCATATTCGCCGCCGGCCAGCGTCATCGCCGCGACGCCCATCGGATTGCGCGGCGAACCGCCGGGAATGACATCGGGAATGCTCGGCTTGTCGCGCTTCACCTCGGCGGGCGGTGACCAGGCCGGGTTGCGATATTTGCCGTCGATGCGGGTGGTCCCGGCCCACTGCTTGCCGGACTTGCCGACACCGACCGGATAGCGCACCGCGTGGCCGCTATCGAGGATGAGATAGAGCCGCCGCTCGTTGGTTTTCACCACGATGGTGCCCGGCGAATAATCGGCCAGGTGCGCCCCCACCATTTCCGGCCGCGCCTGCGCCGCCGTCGACATCAAGATCCCGGCCCCGATGGTGGCGGCAAGCGCCACTGCAATCCTCATCGACATCAATTTTCCCCCTCGCCCCGAACGGGTCGTCCAAATTCACGCAAAACCGGCAATTGCCAGCTTGCCCAGACATTCTTAACCGCGCCTGTTAACCGGATGGTTTCCACACACAGCTGCCAAGGGCCAGCCAGCAGGGGGAACAAAGGAAAAGTTCGAAATAAAGTAAATGACCTGAAAACAACACTCGGCGGGAAAGGTGCGGCCGTGACGGTGCGCGCCCTGACAAATGCGTGAGGGTGTGAACGGCTGTTATTCTTGAAGGCGCGAAACGCAGTGTCGTGTCCCGGACGCAGATCCGAGACCCAGCTCTTCTTTCTACCGATCGGTGAGCCCCGGCCCTGCAGCGCGCCGCGACTGGACGATGCTTCGCATCGCCAGGAGTGCGCGCTGCGCTACGTCCGGGGGACGAGGCTCGGGCTTATGCCGGCTTCTTGTTCTGCCGGTGCTTGACGAGATCATCGACCACGCCAGGATCGGCCAGGGTCGAGGTGTCGCCGAGGCTGCCCGGCTCGTCTTCGGCGATCTTGCGCAGGATGCGGCGCATGATCTTGCCGGAGCGCGTTTTGGGCAGGCCGGGTGCGAACTGGATCTGGTCGGGCGAGGCGATCGGTCCGATCTCCTTGCGCACCCAGGTGACGAGCTCCTTGCGCAGTTCGTCGGTCGGCTCGATGCCGGACATCAGGGTGACGTAGGCGTAGATGCCCTGGCCCTTGATGTCGTGCGGGAAGCCGACCACGGCGGCTTCCGACACCTTCTCATGCGCGACCAGCGCGCTCTCGACTTCGGCCGTTCCCATGCGATGGCCGGAGACGTTGATGACGTCGTCGACGCGGCCGGTGATCCAGTAATAGCCGTCGGCATCGCGCCGGCAGCCGTCGCCGGTGAAATACTTGCCCGGGTATGTCGAGAAGTAGGTCTGCTCGAAACGGGCGTGATCACCATAGACCGTGCGCATCTGACCCGGCCAGGAACGCGTGAGACAGAGATTTCCGGTGGTCGCGCCTTCCAGCGTCTTGCCGTCGGCATCGACGATTTCAGGCACCACGCCGAAGAACGGCTGCGTCGCCGAGCCCGGCTTGAGTTTGGTCGCACCCGGCAGCGGCGTGATCAGGATGCCGCCGGTTTCGGTCTGCCACCAGGTATCGACGATCGGGCAGCGGTCGTCGCCGACGACGCGGTGATACCACTCCCACGCTTCGGGATTGATGGGTTCGCCGACCGAGCCGAGCAGGCGCAAGCTCGCGCGCGAGGTCTTCTTCACGGGTTCGTCGCCGCTCTGCATCAGCGCGCGGATCGCGGTCGGTGCGGTGTAGAAGATGTTGACCTTGTGCTTGTCGATCACGTTCCAGAACCGCGAATTGTCCGGGTAGTTCGGCACGCCTTCGAACATCAGCGTGGTCGCGCCGTTGGCGAGCGGTCCGTACAGAATGTAGCTGTGGCCGGTGACCCAGCCGACGTCGGCGGTGCACCAGTAGATGTCGCCGTCATGATAGTCGAACACGTATTGATGCGTCATCGACGCGAACACGAGGTAGCCACCCGAGGTGTGCAGCACGCCCTTGGGCTGGCCGGTCGAGCCCGAGGTGTAGAGGATGAACAGCGGATCCTCGGCGTGCATATGCTCGGCCGGGCATTCCGTCGTCACCATCGCAGCGGCCTCGTGATACCAGAGGTCGCGGGTGGGGTTCATGTCGACCTTGCCGCCGGTGCGCTTGACCACGACGACCCAGTCGACGCCGTCGGCCTTGGCGAGCGCCGCATCCACATTGGCCTTCAGCGGCACCTTCTTGCCGCCGCGCAGGCCTTCGTCCGCCGTGATGACGATCTTGGATTGGCAGTCGTTGATGCGCTGGGCGAGGCTGTCGGGCGAGAAGCCCGCGAACACCACGGAATGGATCGCGCCGATCCGTGCGCAGGCCAGCATCGCGTAGGCCGCTTCCGGGATCATCGGCAGGTAGATGGTGACGCGGTCGCCCTTCTTGACGTTGCGGGTGCGCAGGATGTTGGCCATCCGGCAGACCTCGTCGTGAAGCTCCTGATAGGTGATGTGCTTCGACTGCGAGGGATCGTCGCCTTCCCAGATGATCGCGGTCTGGTTGGCGCGCGTGTGCAAATGCCGGTCGATGCAGTTATGGGCGACGTTGAGGACTCCGTCCTCGAACCATTTGATCGAGATGTTGCCGGGCGCGAAGGAGACGTTCTCGATCTTGGTCGGCGCGTGCATCCAGTCGATGCGCTTGGCCTGCTCCGCCCAGAAGGCGTTCGGGTCCGAGATCGAGCGCGCGTACATGTCCTTGTACTTGGCCTGGTCGATCCAGGCGCGCTTGGCCCATTCCGCGGGGACGTCGTAGATCTTCTCGGACATATCTTCCCTCCACCTGCGGCAAGCCGGGGCAAAGGCCGCCAGCCAGCCCGCTTGATCGTTGAACCGATTATGCGTCGGGCTAACCGGACCCGACAAGGAGCACAAGCTGGACCTTCGGCGAGCGGCCGGCCATGCGGAGGATCAAGGCACCGGGTGTGGCTGTCGTAAATCTGAAGCAGCCTGAGGGGAGGGCCTCGAGGGTCTTTACCGAGATCCTGGGAATGGGCCGGCGCAGGACGCCCATGCTCCCTCGACGGTATCCAGGGACCGGCTGTCACTGATTCGGGACTCGCAATGCCGTTCGGAACACCCTAAGTGGCTAATCCGGGTCCCAAAGAGACCCTCCAAGGGCTCCTTGGAACAAACATCAGAACAGCGGCATTACCGACAACGGACAGGGCTAAGGCTTAAGACCATGATGGATCAGCAGAATCTCGGGACGATACGGCCCGCTTCGGCCGATCCGACTGCTGTTGCTCTAGCCAAAGCCCTCGGACAATGGCCGAAGCCCGCCGTTTCGGGGCGCCCCAGCCCGAAAAAGACCTTCGACACGGCCTCCCCAACCTCGGTTGAGGAGATCGCCAAGGAGCTGGGCTTGCGGCTCGGCGACCAGAACGAGCTGAAGATCCGGCGCATCAAGCGCGGCAAGGGCTACTCCTTCGTCCGCCCCAACGGCGCGCATATTCGTGACGCCCGCACCATCCGACGGCTGCATGCCATGGCGGTGCCGCCCGCCTATCGGGAGGTGCGCTACTCGGCCGATCCGAGCTCGCATCTCCAGGCCGTGGGGCGCGATGCCGCGGGACGGCTGCAATATCGCTATCACGCCGATTGGGAGAAGGTCCGCGAGCACCGCAAGGCGCATCGACTGGAAAAGCTCGTTGGTGCGCTGCCGAAGATCCGGCGCAAGGTTTCCGCGTTTCTCTCCGGCGACGAGCCGACGCGCGAGTTCGCGCTCTCGGCCGTGATCGAGCTGATCGCGCGCACCGCGATCCGCCCCGGCAATGAATCCTACGCTCGCCTCAACGGCACCCGCGGCGCGACCACGCTGCTGAAATCCAACGTCTCGCTGGAAGACGATTGCTTCGTGCTGACGTTCAAGGCGAAGGGCGGCAAGGCAGTGCGGAAGGAATGCGACGCGGCCAAGCTGGTGCGCGCCATCGGCATTCTGCAGGGCGTACCGGGAAAGCGCATGTTCCAGTACCGCGACGCCTACGGCATCGTGCGCGCGGTCAGCACCACGCAGGTGAACGCGTTCCTGCGCGAGATCGCAGGCATCAAGATTTCACTGAAGGATTTCCGCACCCTGATGGCCTCCGCCGTCGTCGTCGAATCGCTGTCGCGGATCACGCCGGCGACCAGCCAGCGCGGCCGCAAGAAGCAGGTGCTGGATGCGATCCGCGCCGCTGCCGACAAACTCTCGAATACGCCGGCAATCTGCCGCAAGAGCTACGTCCACGACACCATCGTCACCGCCTTCGAGGACGGCATTCTGGAGCGCTTTGCAGCCACGATGAAGGGCCAGCGTTCGCAGGCGCGGCGTGAGCAGTTGTTGCAGCAGGTGGTTGCGACCGCGGCGGTGTGAGCAAGCTTCAGCAGCGGCGAGCTACAGCCCGCCCATCTTGCAGACGAGCTTCCACTCCTCCGCGGTCACCGGCTGCACCGACAGCCGCGAATATTTCACCAGCGCCATGTCGGCGAGCTTCTTCTCCGCCTTGATCGCGGCCATCGTCACCGGCGTCTTCAAGGGCTTGTCGGCCTTGATGTCGACGCAGACGAACTTCTCGGTCTTGTCGGTCGGATCGGGATAGGCTTCCTTGATGATCTCCGCGATGCCGACGATCTCCTTGCCCTCGTTGGAATGATAGAAGAACGCCTTGTCGCCCTTCTTCATGTTCACGAGGTTGATGCGCGCGGTGTAGTTCCGCACGCCGGTCCAGGCCTCGCCCTTGGCACCCTTCGCCACCTGCTGGTCCCAGGACCACACCGACGGTTCGGATTTCACCAGCCAATAGTTCATCGCGCGCCCCGTCTGTTCGTCATGGCCGGGCTCGTCCCGGCCATCCACGCCTTCTTCGATCGTCCAATATCAAGACGTGGATGCCCGCGACAAGCGCGGGCATGACGAAAGTCCGTCATTCCTCTGCCTTGAAGGGCCGCATCAGCAACCCCGAGATCGCGGCGTCGATCGTGCTCCTGCCGCTCAGGATCGAAGCGACCGCCTCCGAGACCGGCATCTCGATGTTGTGCGAAGCCGCGAGCTCGATCAGCACCGGCGCGGTGAACTCACCCTCGGCAAGCTTGCCGGCTGGCGGCTGCTCGCCACGGCCGAGTGCGAGGCCGAGTGCGAAATTGCGTGATTGCGGGCTCGCGCAGGTCAGGATCAAGTCGCCGAGACCGGACAGGCCGGTGAGTGTTTCGCTGCGCGCACCCAGCGCGCGGCCGAGCCGCGTCAGCTCGGCAAAGCCGCGGGTCGTGAGCGCGGCCTGGGCGGAGGCGCCGAGCTTGCGCCCGGCAGCGATGCCGACCGCGATCGCCAGCACGTTCTTGGCGGCGCCGCCGATCTCTACGCCGCGGATGTCGGTGGAATGATAGGGCCGAAACGTCGGCGAGCCCAATGCCTTCACCATCGCGCTTGCCAGCGCGTCGTCCTTCGCCGCCAGCGTCACCGCCGTCGGCAAGCCGCGCGCGACGTCGTCGGCAAAGCTTGGGCCAGACAGGATCGCCGGCTGCGCATGCGGCGCGGCTTCGGCGATCACGTCGGTCATGAACTTGTGGGTGCCGTGCTCGATGCCCTTGGCGCAGGCGACGATCGGGACCGACTTTGCCAGATGCGAGGCCAGCATGTTGACCGCGCCGCGCAGATGCTGCGCCGGCGTCGCGATCAGCAGCATGTCCGCGCCCGCGGCTTCCGCGAGCTCGTGCGTGACGACGATCTCCGGCGCCAGCCGAACGCCAGGCAGCCGTGGATTATCGCGGGTCGATGCGATCCGCGTCGCATGCTCCGTATTGCGCGCCCACAGCGTCACGCTCCGCCCGGCGCGCGCCGCCATCGTCGCCAGCGCCGTGCCCCAGGCACCCGCCCCGATCACCCCGACCGAGTCGAACGCAGCCATCGTCAATATCCCGCCCGCGTCTTGCCGTAGCCCGCCGGCGCGGTGGCGTTCGCGTCGAGCATCCAGCGCGCGCGGGGCTGCGCTTCCATCGTATCGGTCAGGCCGAGTGCGAGGCGTTCGGCGCCGGCCCATGCGATCATCGCGCCGTTGTCGGTGCAGAGCGCGGGCGGCGGCATGATCAATTGCGTCCCGGCCTGCCGCGCCACGTCATGCAGCGCGCCACGGATCGCCTGATTGGCGGCGACGCCGCCGGCCGCCACCAGCGCATGCGGCGCGCCGAACCGTTCGCGGAAAAGCCTCAAGCCAACCCGCAGCCGGTCGGCGGTGGAGTCCAGCACGGCAGCCTGGAAGCTTGCGCAGAGGTCGCTGATGTCCTGCGGCGTGATCTCGGCGAGCCGGCTCGCTTCGTTGCGCACCGCCGTCTTCAATCCTGATAGCGAGAAGTTGGCATCGGGGCGCCCCTGCATCGGCCGCGGAAACGCAAAGCGCGTAGCATCGCCATGGGCCGCGGCGCGTTCGACCTGCGGCCCGCCCGGGTAGGGCAGGCCCAGCATCTTCGCGACCTTGTCGAAGGCCTCGCCGATGGCGTCGTCGACCGTGGTGCCGAGTCGCACATACTGGCCGACGCCGGTGACCGCGACGATCTGGGTATGGCCGCCGGAGGCGAGGAACAGGCAGTAGGGAAATTCAACCCCGTCGGTCAGGCGCGGCGTCAGCGCGTGTGCTTCGAGATGGTTTACCGCGACCAGCGGCGTGTCATGAACCATTGCGATCGCTTTCGCGGTGGTGAGCCCCACGATGACGCCGCCGATCAGCCCCGGCCCCGCGGCCGCCGCGACCCCGTCGAGCTGGGCGAAGCCGATGCCGGCCTCGCGCATCGCGCGGTCGATGATGCCGTCGAGCAGGTCGACATGTGCGCGTGCGGCGATCTCGGGCACGACGCCGCCGAAGCGGGCGTGCTCCTCGACCTGCGACCGGACGATGTTGGACAAAATCTTCCCGCTGCCGTCAGGCGCGCGCTCGATCACGGCCGCGGCGGTCTCGTCACAGGTGGTCTCGATGCCCAGTACCAGCATTGGCGAATTGTTATCCAATTTGCGCCCTTCTCACCCCCTTGCGCTCATCCGCAAAGCAGAGTTCTGGTACGTCCGGTAGCATTCCGGGGTCGGCCTGCGCAATCGTCACGCGCATCCATCCTCGTCAATGCGTCACCGCCACGTGATTCGGGAACACCTGCGATGTCCATTCTTGTCACACGGCCGCATCCCGACAACGAGGCGACGGCGGAGAATTTGCGCGCGCGGGGTCACGTGGTGCTGCTCGCGCCGGTGCTCAAGTTCGAGCCGGTCGCCTTCCATGACGAGAGTGAAGCGAACTACAGCGCCATCATCGTCACATCGGGAAATGCGATCCGGGCCGTTGCGCCGCAATTGCAGGACCATGGCTTGAAGAACCTTGGGCTGCTGAAGCTGCCGCTGTTCGCGGTCGGCGAGCACACGGCTGCCGCGGCGCGCGCCGCCGGTTTTGCCGAGGTGATCGTCGCGGCCGGCGATGCCGCAGCCTTGCGCGACAGAGTGATGCAGAGCGCGCGCGACAAGATGCTGAAGAAGAAAAGCACGCTGCTGTATCTGGCGGGTGCTGATCTGTCGCGCGATCTCGGCGCGGAACTTGGCGCCGAAGGATTCAACGTGGTGACGCAGACGACCTATCGCATGGCTCCGGTCACGGTGCTGCCGCGCGAGGTATGCGACGGCTTTGCCATCCATGGGATCGAGGCGGTGCTGCATTACTCCCGGCGCAGCGCGCGAGCTTTCCTGGATGCCGCGCGGGACGAAGGCGTCGAAATCTCGGCGCTGGCGATTCCGCAATGTTGCCTGTCCGAGACGGTCGCCAGCGTGCTGCGCGATGCCGGCGCGTCACAGGTTCTGGTGGCCGCAAGCCCGGACGAAAATGCCTTGTTTGACGCCTTGGAGCGTGCTTTGCGCACCCGTTTGGCGTAAGAGGTCGGGCCGAATCCGACGCAATCGGGTCCGTTTAGGGCATGTAAGTGTGAGGAACCGTCACGATGGCCGACGACAAGCCTGAAGACGCAGGGAAGCCTGAAGACTTACAATTGGCTCCCGAATCCGGCCGCGCCAAGCGCCCGCCGCCCACCATCGAGCTTGAGGCGACCGAAGTCTCCACCCAGCCGCGGGCGGTGGCGGGCGAGCCCGAGGCTCAGCCGTCGCCCGAGCAGGCCGCGCATGAGCAGGCCAGCGTCGACGAGGCCAAGCCTGACCTGGCCGAGCCTGACCAGCAACCGGAACCTGCCGAGGTGCAGGCCTCAGCTGCGGTCGTACCCCCGTCCGCGCCGGTGTCACCATGGGTCGTCGCTCCATTCGCCGGAGCGGCCGGAGCTGCGATCGTGATCGCGGTCGGCTGGATGCTGGGCTGGCCTTCTGTGCAGGCGCCGCCCGACGCGCCGCAGGTGACGAGCACGACGGTGGACGCGCTGAGTGGACGCGTTGCAGCGATCGAAACCAGAATTGGCAAGCCCGCGGCCGATCCGGCCATGGCGGCGCGGATCGATGCTCTGGAAAAATCGGTCGGCGCGTTGCGCGGCGACATCGCCAATCTGCGGGCGCAATCCGACAAGACCGCGAGCGCGTTGAACGATGCGAAATCCGCGCCGCGCGATGTTGCAGCATCTTCCGATCTCGCCAACCGCGTCGCGCAGCTCGAGCGCGCAAGCAAGACCGAACGCGCCGAGCTCGCACAACAGGGCGAGAAGATGGACGACAAGCCGCTGCGGCATGTGGTGGCGGCGACCCTGCTCGACGTTGCCGTTCGCCATGGCGACCCCTATCAGTCGCAGCTGTCCGCAGCGCGGTCGCTGGCGAGCAAGCCGGATGTGCTGAAGCCCCTCGACGCGTTCGCATCGTCGGGCATCCCGACGCCGGTCGCGCTGAGCCGCGAACTGCTCAACATCGTGCCGAAGCTCTCTCCGCCGGCAGAGGCTCCCGCCGCTGGTGCCGGCATCGTCGAGCGTCTCCAGGCAGGGGCATCGAAACTCGTCCGCATCGAGCGTACCGATGGTGTCGGCAACGACCGCGGCGCCATCGTCGCGCGGTTGACGGCCTCCGCACTGCGCAATGACTTTGTCGAAGCGCGGCGCGAGCTCAAGACGTTGCCCGAGGCCGATCGCGCGCCGGCGCAGGCCTGGCTCGACAAGGCCGATGCCCGCGATGCCGCGCTCGCCGCGTCCCGCAAATTCGCCGACGAAGCCATGGCGGATCTCGTCAAGCCCGCTCAATAAAGGTTCGCGCAACAATCTGCGCGTATAGGGATCGTCATGCTTCGCATCGTCCTCTTTCTCGTTCTGATCGCGCTGGCGGGCGCCGGCGCGGCCTGGGTTGCCGATCAGCCCGGCGATCTCGTCCTGACGGCTGGCAATCTCCGCGTATCGACGACGCTTCCCAGGTTCGTCTTCCTGCTCGGCATCTTTGCCGCGGCCGTCGTGCTGGCCTGGAGCATCCTGACGACGCTCTGGCGCACGCCGGGCCGTCTGCGCCGTCGTCGTCATGAGAAGCGCCATGCGCGCGGGCGCCACGCCATCACCCACGGCCTGCTTGCGATCGGTCACGGCGATACGGCGCTCGCCCGTCGGCACGCCGACACCGCGCGGCGGCTTGCCGCAAACGATCCGCTCGCGCTGCTGCTCCATGCACAGTCGGCGCAGCTCGAAGGCAATCGCGACGAGGCGCAGCGCGCCTTCCGCGCCATGGCCGAGCGCGAGGATACCCGCCTGCTCGGCCTGCGTGGCCTGTTCATCGAAGCGCAGCGCTCCGACGATGCGGTCGGCGCCGTGATGATCGCCGAGGAAGCCATCAAGTTGTCGCCGTCCTCGACCTGGGCTTCTCATGCCGTGCTCGGCTTCCGCTGCGCGCGCGGCGACTGGAGCGGCGCGCTTGCGATCCTCGATTCGAACCTGTCCGCGGGACTGATCGACAGGCAGGCCTATCGCCGTCAGCGCGGCGTGCTGCTCACCGCGCGGGCCCTGCAGCTGGAGACCATGGACCGCGACGTCGCGCGCGAGAGCGTGATGGAAGCGATCAAGCTCGCACCGACCCTGGTGCCGGCCGCGGTGCTTGCCGCGAAATTCGAGAGCGAGGCGCATCAGGTGCGCCGCGCGATGAAACTGGTCGAAACCGCTTGGCTCGCTAACCCGCATCCCGATCTCGCGGATGCCTATGCGCATGTGAAGCTCGGCGATTCCGCGCGGCAGCGCTTGCAGCGGGTGGAGACGCTTGCCGCCAAGACGCCTGCCGACAAGGCCGGCCATGTCGAGGGCCAGCTCGCGATCGCGCGCGCCGCGATCGATGCCTCCGAGTTCGACCGTGCGCGCGCGGTGCTGGCGCCTTACGTCAACGATCCGACCCAGCGCGTTGCGCTCTTGATGGCCGAAATCGAGCGCACCGAACATGGCGATGGCGGCCGCGCACGCGCCTGGACCTTGCGGGCGGTGCGCGCCCGCCACGATCCGGCCTGGACCGCGGACGGCTATGTCAGCGACCGCTGGCGTCCGGTCTCGCCGGTCACCGGCCGGCTCGATGCCTTCCAGTGGCAGACGCCGGTCGCGAGCCTGCCCTCCGACAGGGGGACGACAATCGAATCCTCGGCGTTCGAGGAAGCCATGCTGGCAGCCCCGCCGCCCAAGCGGGTGACGGCCGCGCCGAGCGAAAATCCGGAACCGGCTCCGGCTGCGACGCTCCCTGCCGCACAGGACAATTCGCCTGCGGCCGCGCTGGAAGAGCCGTCGGTCACGCCCGCCGAGCCGGTCGATCCGGCCCCCGCGCCCTCCGAATCACCGCCCGTGGCGGCAACTCCTGTCTTCAGGACCCGAGCCGACCTCGGCAAGCCTGCCCCCTCCCCGATCCCTGCCGTCGTCCCGATCATCCGCGCTCCTGATGATCCGGGGATCGACGACGAGGGTCCGAGCGATGAATTTACGGAACAAATCGGCACGCCCAAAGCCCAGGCCGGCGGCTGGCGCGGATTCTGGTCCCGCTGGGGCGCGTGAGGCGCATTTCGCGCCCCGCTTGTCCTTGCCAATTCGGGCCATGCCCGATATCAGAAGCGCGCGTATCGGGGCCGGCATCGCCCGGGCCCCGGCAGGGTTAGCCGCAATAGCTCAGTTGGTAGAGCACGTCATTCGTAATGACGGGGTCGGGGGTTCGAATCCCTCTTGCGGCACCAGCGCTCCAATTCATCCAATCGTCATAAGCCGGCATGTGCAGCCGCGTTGCACGCGCTGACGGTGTCACTACGATGCGCTGGCGACGAACTGCGCGTGATGGGGCAAGTGGTGGGCACCGACAACAGGGACGGGACAACGGGCCGGAACGCATGGTTGCGACTGTCTGGTCTCGCCATTCTCGCCTTGGGCATCACCGCCATCGTCGCTTCGCGGTCGATCGAAGCCTCGCAGTTGCACGGCCGGCTATCCGTTCCTCCGCTCTATGATGACATTTCATATTTTCTCGACGCCGTGCAGTGGATGAATGCTGCAAAAGATCAGAGTATCTTCGCCAGCTTCTGGGACTTGCTGCGTCAGCACGCGCCTTTCTCGTCGCTGGTGGCCATCATCGGCCTCGGGCTTTTTCCCGGCAGCTTCATTGGCCCCTATCTGGTCCACGCCGTGGTCGTCCTTGCATTCCTGCCCGGGATCGTCTGCCTGATCTGGCGCAGACCCGTGCTAGAAATCGCGGCGGGCTTGATTGCGGCATCTTGCGTGCCGGTCGTGTGGCACACGGTCACCGAAGCACGCCCCGATCTGCCCTCGGGTCTTGCCATTGGCCTTGCCGCCGGAGCGATCGTTCATCGCGGCGTGCTCGATCGCAGCGTACGGTCGCTCGCCGCCCTTGGCGTCGCCTGTGGGCTGGCCGCCAGCATCAAGCCGACGGCGTTCCCCGCCGCACTCGCATTGCTCGGCAGCGCATTTGCGATTCGGCTGTTCGTCGATTGCATCCAGGCCGGGGGATTGCGGTTATCGAGCCGTGCTGCGTTCAGCGCGCTGCTGTGGTTCGTGGTGCTATTGATTGCAACCACGGCGGCGTTGATCGGGCCCGCTTTGGTCGAGACCGTCACCTACATCTTCAATGTATTCGTCGGTCAGCGTGACCTCTGGGCTACGGGCGAAAGCTTCTGGACCGGATTGCTACGCTTCTCGATCGGTGGCGAAGGACAGTTCGGCCTGCACTATTGGTTCGCCATCGGGCTGATCTTGATGCTGCTGCGCCTCGTGCTCGCGGCCATTCACGGTAAGGCCGCACTGCTGGATGCAATCGTTCTGCTCGCGGCTGTTCTGATCTCCTACGCCATTCCCTCGGTGGCGGAGATCAAGACCTATTATTTCGGCGCGATGTTCTATGGCCTGTTCATCGTCGCAATAGTGCTCAATGGCTGCGTGAGTTTCGCGCTTGTTGAAGAGCTCCTTGCCCGTTTCGGTTTCGGAAACGACATCCGCCGCACCACGCTCACGGTTGCTCGGGTGCTGGTGCTGGTAATTGCTGCCCAGTTTTTTGTCCGGCACGTGGTCATCGGCCAGATCAGTACGGCGACGCGGCTGAGCGCGCAGCAGCAGGAGAGCATACGCGCTGCGACCGAGCGTCTGTGGTCGCTGCTGCGCGACATGAAGTCGGAGCAGCCCGGTCCTCTCATCGTCGGCTTCTCGAGCCCCTATCCGGTCACGTCAGCGACCATTCACCTCTATGCGGCCCAGGCGAAAATGAATCTCGTCATACGTAACGAGCTGTTTCACCGGAACGCGCAGGCGACCGGGGATGCGCTGTTGAAGTCGGAGGTCCTCGTGCTCTCAAGCTCGATTCCGCACACACTGGTCGGGCCGCGCGTCGGCGACGAACTCATTGCCCGCATGGATGCGCAAAAGGGGCTCTGCCTGCTCGACTCCATGACATTTCCGGACGTGACCCTGCGGGTCTACCGGCGCGGATGTTGACCGCGGCCGGGCCGGTTCGAACGGACTGGCAGTTCGTGTGAGGCTGATCACATAATCCCGGCCGCATCTCCCGTAATGTCCCGGTTACGCAAACACGGGGAGATTTCACATGCGCAAGATCATTCTGGTTGCCGCCATGGTCCTGGCTTCCGCGTCTGCCCATGCGGGCGACCGCAGCCTGTCGACCTCCGCGGCGACGGACCACAGCGCCGCTTCGCAAGCTGCGTCGACATCGGGCACCACGACGCAGATCAGCGAAGTCGCGCCTGCCGCCGAGGCTCCGAAATATGTCGATCGTCCGCCGGCAATCCCGGCTCCTCCGGCCGCGACTCCCGCCGCTGCCCCTGCGCCCGCTGCAACGGCCGCTCCTGCCGTGACGACGACGGCTTCAGCGCCGACCACAACTCAGCCTGCGACGAAGGCATCGGCGAAATCCAGCAAGCCTAAGCACCAGCGCGCCTGGACCGAGCGCCGAATCATCAGCGAGCTGCATCGCCACGGCATCTATTGGTAAGTCGCCACTTCCTCCCAAAGCAAATGGCCGGGCGAAAGCCCGGCCATGCGCGTGTCGAAGCGGTGGTCTCGTTACTGCGAAACCGTCTGCACAACGCTTGAGATCGGACGCGTGGTCGTGTTTGCGGTCGGCACCTTCATATCCTTCAGCACCGCCTCGTCATATTCCGGCAGCGACTGGAAGGTCGTCTTGGCCTTGATCTGCACGATCTTGTAACCGCCGGCCTTCAGCCGCGCGAGCAGCGTCGGCAGCGCCTCGCCCGTGTGCTTCTGGAAGTCGTGCATCAGGATAATTCCCTTGCCGCGCTTGTCGAGCTTGGTCATCACCGTCTCGACGATCTTTTCCGGGGTGGCGCCCTTCCTGAAGTCGAAGGAATCCAGATCGGTCGACCACATCGCGACGTTGCGGGTGCCGAGATAGCTCACCATGGCCGGATTGTGCTGAAGCTGCGGGAAGCGGAAGAACGGCGCGGGGTTGGTGCCGAGTGCGAGCTTCACGGCGCTGAACCCCTTCTCGATCTCGTCCTTGGCCTGCTGCTCCGTCAGCTTCTTGCTGTTGAGATTGAGATGCGACCAGGTGTGCGTGCCGACCGTATGGCCCTGGGCCAGCACCTGGCGCAGGATTTCCGGATGCCAGGACGCGTGCTTGCCGACCGAGAAGAACAGGCCCTTGGTGCATTCATCCGCGAGCGCCTTCAGCACCGCAGGCGTGTTCACCGGCCAGGGGCTGTCGTCGAAGGTCAGCACGACCTCCTTGTCGGTCAGGAAGTCGAATTGCTTGAAAGTTTCGAAGCCGAAGCCGGGGCCGCCGGTGGTGTCGATCTCGACCACGCGGGAAACGCCCAGCGCGTTCGGATTGGCGCAGGCCTGCTTCGGCTGCACCGGCATGGCCGGAGCGGGCGCAGGGACCGCTGCCTGAGCCATTGCCGTCGGTTTGGCCGCGATCGTCGCGGTGGTTGAGACGTCATCCTTGGCGGCGAGCTTGGCCGGTGCCGGCAATGGATCGGCGGCACGGGCGGCAATTGTCTTGGGAGCGCCCTGATCGGCGATCGAGGAATAATAAAACCAACCGCCGGCGGCGATCACGACCGCCGCAACTACACTGGCCAGCATCAGGCCCAACGCATTACGCATCGCTACTCTTTCCAATTACGCAACCAAACCGGCGGATTTTCCCGCGCGCCCGGTTATTAATGCGAAGGAACAGTTAACGTGACACCAACACGACACCGTTTGCGCCGGTTTTTCAGCAGGGTGCGCCAACGTGACCGATGTCACAGTTGAACGGTGGCCCGTGACCGTCATCACAGTCGAAAGTGTTTTGCTGGAGCATCGTCAGTCCCATCAACAACGGGCGTTCGCCACGGCGGCGCCAATGGGAGCTTCAAATGACCACCTCGCTGAACACCAAGTCGTTCTCTACCAAGTCCCTGACCAGCAAGATCCGCGATACCAGCCTGGCTCTGGGTTTTGCCGCCATCGTCTCGATCGTCGCGACGACCTCGAGCTTCGCCTTCTCGGCCGAAGCGCAGCAGCAGTGCACGGGCGATGCCTTCCGCCTGTGTTCGGCGGAAATCCCCAACATCCCGAAGATTACGGCGTGCATGATGAAGCACCGCTCGGATCTGAGCGCCGGCTGCCGCGCCGTGATGGACAAGGATCTCGCCAAGGGCGCCTCACGCAAGGTCGCTGACGCCCAGGACAGTCAGTAAGAGACAGTCAGTAAGACACAGTCAGTAGAAGACAGCCAATAAGCGCGCGCGACGCATCGCGCATCGTCATCGAGCTCCCCTCGCGATGTGCCCCGGCGTCAAGCCGGAGCCACGCGGCGGCGCCACGCAGCCTGCCAATAAAGCCGTTGCGGCTGACAGATCGTCGCACTAGCTTCGCCCGCACATCTTCCGGGTAAGAGGCATTACGCGATGACCAGATTTCTTTTCATTGTTTCTTTGCTCCTGTGCGCATCGGGCGCATCGGCGCAGCACCAGCCAGGACAGGACGCCTGCGCGCGCGATGTCACGCGCTTCTGCCGTGCCGTGATGAACAATGGCGATGGCGCCGTGCTCGCCTGCCTGAAGCAGAATCGCGCGAAGCTGAGCAAGGGCTGCGAAAAGGTGCTGACCGATCACGGGCAGTGATCGTCATTTCGGGCTCGCGCCTGACGGCGCGCCCCGGAGTGGCAAGACCTACGTGCTGCTGCCCGCCGCGGTCGCGACCACGGGCAGCACCTCGGCGCTGGCGCGATCCGGCGTCTCTTCCTTCCAGCGCACCGATCCAAACGGACGCTCCAGCATGCGGCGGATCCGCACCGGATCGGGGCCGACGTGGAAATCGATCGCCTGCTGATGCAGCGCGCGCTCGGATTGGGTCGAGCGATTGCGCTGGCGCAGATAGTCGAACCAGGTCGGGCAGTGATAGCGCTCGGTCCACAATTCGGGATCTGCGATGTCGCGTGCGATCGACCAGCCATAGGCGCCGTTGCGCTGCCGGGAGAGCTGCACGTCCTGCATCACGTTGTGGAAGGCGCGCGCGTTCTCCTGGGCGACCCGGTATTCGATCTCGACCACCAGGGGGCCGCTGCGGCCGGTGAGCGACAGCTTCACCTCTGGATCGGCCAGCACATCGGCGTCCTCGTTGCGGGCGCCGACGCGCGGCATCGTGAGCCAGAGTCCGAGCAGCGGCGAGATCAGCATCAGGCCGGCGGCCGTCAGGAGCGCGATTTCGACGCCGGCATAGTCGGTGAGATGGCCCCAGCCCCAGGCGCCGATCGCGATGCCGCCGGAGATCGAGGCCTGGAACGCCGCGAGCGAGCGGCCTGCGACCCAGCGCGGCGCCGAGAGCTGCACGCCGATATTGAACAGTGCGATCGCGGCCATCCAGACCGCGCCCGCGAGCACCAGCGCCGCTGCGGTGAGCACCGGCTCGTTGCTGACCGCGAGCGCTGCCATCGCGAACGCCATCGAGATGGTGCAGGCGCGGATCGCGGCCTCGCCGCTCATGCGCTTGCGCAGTTCGTGAATGTTGAGCGCGCCGATGACGGCGCCCATGCCGAAGGCGCCGAGCATGATGCCGTAAGTCTGCGCGCCGCCATGGAGCAGGTCGCGCGCGACCAGCGGCATCAGCGCCATCACGGCGCCGCCGATCAGCCCCATCACCAATGTGCGCAACAGCACGATCTTGATCGGCGGCGAATTGGTGATGTAGCGGAAGCCCGAGACCATGGCGCGGTTGAGCTTTTCCCGCGGCAGGCGCGACGGCTCGGTGTTGCGCCGCCACAGCAGCAACACCACCAGCAGCGGCAAATAGAGGATCGCATTGCAGGCGAAGGCGGCCACCGCGCCGAGCGAGGCGACGATGACGCCGCCGACCGCGGGACCGAAGCTGCGCGCGATATTGTAGCTGATGCCGTTCAGCGCGACGGCCGACGGCAAGGCTTCGGGCGGAACCTGCTCGCTGACCGAGGATTGCCACGCGGGTCCGAACAGCGCATTGCCGCTGCCCACCACGAAGCAGAAGACGAGCAGCGTTTCCGGGGTGGTCAGTTGGAACCAGGCCAGCACCGTCAGCGCGGTCGCACCGATCAGCGCGATCGCGAGCGAAATCAAGGTCACGATACGGCGGTCATACATGTCGGCGATGGCGCCGGCCGGCATCGAGATCAGCATGATCGGCAGCATCAGCGCGGTCTGCACCAGTGCGACCTTGTCGGCTGAGGCCGCCATCTGCGTCATCGCCCAGGCCGCGCCCACGCCCTGGATCAGCAGGCCGAGATTGGAGAGCAGGCTGGCGAGCCAGATGCGCCGGAACAAGGTGTACCGCAGCGGGGCGGTGATGCCGTCGGCCGCAATTTTCTGACGGTTCGTCTGCTCGGTCATATCCCCTTCCATATCGGATGGCAGAAGTGCTCTGGGAGCGGTCCTTGGGTGATTCCGGCAGGTTCAGTGATGCCTGTGAAAGTCCTTCGCTGTCCAGTGGTTAGGCCGGTATAAGCGGTGCAAAGACTCGAGCTTTCCCGGGAGGAACACATGAAGCTGTCGCGACGCACAATTCTGCAGGGAGCGGGCAGCTTGCCCTTCGCAATTGCGAGCTTGCGGACAGGCGCGCTGGCCCAGACCGCGCCCGCCGCGCAAAGCGCCGAGGTGCCGCCCATCCTGTTCGTTCACGGCAATGGCGACTACGACGCGCTCTGGATGACGACGCTGTGGCGGATGGAATCCAACGGCATTGCGCGCGATCGCATGATGGCGATCAATTTCACCGATCCCAATGCGCGCAGCGACGACAAGGTCGAGCAGGCGAACCGCTCCTCGACCGAGGACCAGCGCCGCGAGCTCGCCGCCGCCATCGCCGAGTTGAAGCGGCGCACGGGCGCGTCCCGCGTGGCGCTGGTTGGCAGTTCGCGCGGCGGCTATGCCATCCGCAATGTCATCAAGAACGGCGGTGCCGCGGATGTCAGCCACGCCGTCCTGTGCGGCACGCCCAATCACGGGGTGTTCGCGACCGACGACCAGCCCAACAGCGAATTCAACGGCCGCGGTGCGTTCCTGCGCGGTTTGAACGAGGGCGAGAGCGAGGTCACGCCGGGCACGGCCTTCCTCACCCTGCGCAGTGACGGCATGGACAAGTACGCGCAAGCCGACGGCCGCTTCATCGGCAAGCCCGGCACATCGACCGGCGTCACCGTTGAAGGCCCCGAACTGAAGGGCGCGACCAATCTGGTGCTCGGCGCTCTCGATCATCGCGAGGTGGCGTTCCACCCCAGAGCCTTCCGCGAGATCTACAAGTTCATCGTGGGGCGCGAGCCCGCACGGATCGCGATTGTGCCGGCGCAGAGCGTCGGGTTGAGCGGTCTCGTCACGGGCACGCCGGGCGGCGTGCCGACCAATCGGCCGGTGGCGGGCGCAACCGTCGACATCTTCCGCGTCGACCCCGAAACCGGTGAGCGCAAGGGCAATGCCGTGCATAGCGCGAAGACCGGCGCGGACGGCCGCTGGGGTCCTGCGCAGGTCGAGCCGTCGTGGTCGCTCGAATTCGTCCTGACGTCGCCGGATGCGCCGATCACGCATATCTACCGCTCGCCCTTCGCGCGCTCGTCGGACGTTGTCCATCTGCGCGCCGCGCGCCCGCTCGGGACGGCGGACAAGGACGCCGGGGCGGTCGTGATCATGTCGCGGCCGCGCGGCTATTTCGGGCTGCCGCGGGACGTCGTGCTGCTGGACGGCAAGGAGCCCAAGGACGTCAAGCCGGGCGTGCCCACGGATTCGGCAACGACCCTGCGCCTTCCGGCGAGCGAGATCGGGCGTAACATCGTGGCCCAGTTCGGTGAAGAACGAATTGTGGCACGTCCCTGGCCTGCCTCCGAGAACAGGATTGCGATTGCCGAACTGACTTATTAGCTATTTAACTGCGTCACATCCCTCGGGAGGGAGCCATGAATATCGCCAGTGTGCGCCGGCCCATCGTCCCTCCGACCCCGCCGCGTGCGCCCGATGACATGTCGTTCCTCGGCCGGATCGCGCTCCTCCGGCAGAACATGATCGCGACCTGGGGGCAGCGCGCCTATGAGGAAGACGTCATCAAGGGACGCTTCTTCCTGCAACACAGCTTCATCCTGAATCGTCCGGATGCGATCCGGCACGTGCTGCTCGGCAACTATGAGAACTACACGCGCACGCCGGCCGGCATCCGCATGCTGCGTCCCGTGCTCGGCGAAGGCCTCCTGATCGCGGAAGGCCAGGCCTGGACATTTCAGCGCCGCACGCTCGCGCCGGCCTTCACGCCGCGCGCGACCGCGAACCTCGTTCCGCACATGACGGCGGTGCTGGACGAGACCATTGTGAAGCTCGATGCGCAGTCGGGCGCGCCGGTCGACCTGCGCGAAATCATGCAACGCATGACGCTCGAGATCGCCGGGCGTACGATGTTCTCGTTCGGCATGGACCGGCACGGCCCGACCTTGCGCAACTTCGTCGTGGAATATGGCGAGCGGCTGGGACGGCCGTATTTCCTCGACATGCTGCTGCCGGTGTCCTGGCCGAGCCCGATGGATTTTCCGCGCGCTCGTTTCCGCAAGCGCTGGACCGAATTCGTTGCGATGCTGATCGCCGAGCGGCGGGCCGCGGGCAAGAAGGACGGCGCGCCGCCGCGCGATCTGTTCGATCTCATGGACGCGGCGCGTGACCCCGAAACCGGCAAGGGCTTTTCCGACGACCAGCTCGTCGACGAGGTCGCGACCATGATTCTCGCCGGTCACGAGACCACCGCGACGGCGCTGTTCTGGGCGCTCTATCTGCTCGCGCTCGATCCGGACACGCAGGAAGAGGTGGCGTCCGAGACAGGCGGCGAACATCTCGACAGCATGGCCGACATCGATCGTCAGAAATTCACCCGTGCGGTGATCGACGAGACGATGCGGCTCTATCCGCCCGCCTTCCTGGTCGCGCGGGCCGCGCGGGAGAAAGACAACGCGGCCGGCGTCGAGATCGGCAAGGGCGACATCGTCATGATCGCACCCTGGCTTCTGCACCGGCACGAGAAGCTGTGGGACCAGCCGAACGCGTTCATTCCGAAGCGTTTCATGTCGAAAGAGGCGCCCGATCGTTTTGCCTATTTGCCGTTCGGCGCCGGCCCGCGCGTCTGCATCGGCGCGCCGTTCGCACAGGCCGAATCCGTGCTGGCGCTGGCGCGTCTGATCGGCGCGTTCCGCGTCGAGCTTGCCGACAGCATTCCCGTGATCCCGCATGGCGTCGTCACGACCCAGCCGGATCGTTCACCCCTCTTTCGCATCACGCGTCGGTGACGGACGTTGGTCTGGCCGACGGCGTGATCCATCTTGATAGAGTTACGCCATGAGCGACATCCAGGCCCAGTTCTCCGTTCTGAAGCAGACCGCCGACGCGAAGGTGGTCGATGCGATCGCGCGTCTTATCGACGATGGCGAGGATCACGAGCTCAACCGCGTCAATGTCCTCGATTTTTCCAGGAAGCACGATCTGGACGAGGAGCGGGCGATCTCGGGCTTCCTGCATTCGGCGCGGCTCGGGCTGTTCGATCTCGGCTGGAATGTGCTGTGCCCGGGCTGCGGGGGCGTGCTGGGAGCGCATTCGACCCTGAAGGCGCTCAAGCCCGACGACTATCACTGCGCGCTCTGCGCCTGTGGCTACAAGGCCTCGGTCGACGATCAGGTCGAGGTCTCCTTCACCGTGAACCCGCGCGTGCGGCGCATCGCGGCGCACGATCCTGATACGCTTCCCGTGTGGGATTATTTCAGGCAGGTGTTCTGGAGTTCCGGCGTCGATTTCAACAAGGACTCGTTCGCGACGCTCGCCAACGAGGTGACGCTCGATACGATGGAGCTGCCGGCGGGCGAAAAGGCGACCATGTCGCTGCAGCTGCCGAACGATTTCATCATCATCTTCGAGCCGGTGACGCACGCCGCTCATTTCATCGACATTCAGGGGGAGCCGACCAAGGACCGTCAGCAGCTCGCCATCATGTACAACAAGGTGCAGGCCCCGACGGGGACCACGACCATGCGGCCGGGACCGTTGCGGCTGTCGCTGGAGAACCAGGCCGGCGTGCGCGTGCTGCCGTCGGTGTTCATCGCGGCCGAGGCGCTTCATCATCTCATCGGCAAGCGCAAGCCGTTCCTCACCGCCAAGCGGATGCTGTCGAACCAGACCTTTCGCGACGTCTTCAAGGCGGACAATCTCAGCCTCGACCAGCGCCTGCAGATCACGTCGCTCACCTTCCTGTTCACCGATCTGAAGGGCTCGACCGCGCTCTACGAGCGCGTCGGTGATCTTGCCGCCTTCGATCTCGTGCGCGCGCATTTCCACGCGCTGCTCGAGATCATCTCTTCCGAGAAGGGCGCGGTGGTGAAGACGATCGGCGATGCCGTGATGGCGACCTTCGTTCGCCCCGAGCACGCGATCGTCGCCGGCTTGCGGATGCGCGCGGCGATGGACGAGCTCAACAAGAAGCGCGGCACCGACGATCTCATCGTCAAGATCGGCATCCATGAAGGCCCGTGCCTTGCTGTGATGCTCAACGAGCGGCAGGATTATTTCGGTCAGACCGTCAACATCGCCGCCCGCGTGCAGAGCCTGTCGACTGCGCAGGAAATCCACATCACCGGCCCGGTGCTGGATGCACCGGCCGTGGCGGAGGTGCTGAAGCAGCACGAAATCAGGCCGATCCAGAAGCAGGCCGCGCTACGCGGCATCGCCGACAAGATGGTGGTGTACGAGATCCCGTGAGCCTTAACCGGTCATTCCGGGTTCGCGCTTCGCGCGCCCCGGGATGGCGGTGCCCGGATTGCCGAAACGTAATGCAGCGCGCGGAACTGACGCACGTTGCGCCGGTTGAGTTTCCTGCTCATATAATGCTGGTAACGCCGCACTCCAGCGGCTTCATCGATTTCGGGTGGACCCCATGCTCGACGGCCTGCGCCAATTCATCGCCGACATTGTTGCGCCCCAGGACGGGGACCGCGCATTCGGCGACAGCGACTACCGGCTGGCGGCGACCGCGTTGCTGGTTCACGTGGTCTCGCTGGACGGTCAGCCGACGGCGGCCGAGCAGCGCAAGCTGCACAATTTGATCGAAAGCCATTTCGGGCTCGATCGCGGCACTGCGGATCGGCTGATCGCGGATGCGACCCAGGTCGAGGGCGAGGCGGTCGACCTCTATCACTTCACCAGCGTCATCATGCGCTCGCTCGACGAAGACGGCCGCAAGCGCATCGTCCAGATGATGTGGGAGCTGGTCTATGCCGACGGCCAGGTCACGGAGTTCGAGGACAACGTGGTCTGGCGGGCCTCCGACCTGCTCGGGATTTCGCAGCGCGACCGGATCGACCTGAAGCATGCGGTCGCGGACCGGGTCGGTGGCCAGGTCAAGGACGGCGCTGTCGGCGGCTGAACCGCGCCACCCCGGCCATATTGCCGGTTGTGCAGACCACATGACGAAACTTTAATGTAGCTCGGGCCGCGGGGGTTCCGGATTCGCTTCCGAATCCGCCGTTTTCCTGCTTTCCCTGTCGCCCGCTCAAGCCGCCATGCTGTCAGCGCCGCTTGCCTGTCGCGCACGGCCTATGCTCTCGTTCCGTCATTGCCGGGCCAAAAAACTTCAATTCAAGAGACTTGGATCAAGAGACTTCGATCGTGACTGAACGGGTAACATTGATCACTGGTGCCTCTGCGGGCATAGGCACGGAGCTGGCGCGTGTGTTCGCCGCGAACGGACACCGACTGGCGCTGACGGCGCGGCGGGCGGACCGACTGGAGACGCTCGCGAACGAGCTCGCTGCCAAGGGCGGCAAGAAGCCGATCGTGATCGCCTGCGATCTCCAGCAAGCCGACGCCGGCGAGAAGATCGCCGCCGCGCTCGCCGCCGAAGGCGTCGAGCTCGATCATCTCGTCAACAATGCCGGCTTCGGCGTGTTCGGCGATGCGATCGAGTGCGATCGCGCCGAACAGGTTGGCATCGTCGATGTCAACGTCCGGGCTCTGACGGATCTGTCGCTGCGATTTGCCGATCAGCTTATCAGGAACAAGGGCGGTCTTCTCAACGTCGGATCTGTCGCCGGCTTTCTGCCCGGCCCCGGCATGGCCGTCTACTACGCGTCCAAGGCCTATGTGATTTCTCTCACCGAGGCTTTGCGGGCGGAGCTCGCGCCGCGCGGCGTTCGTGTCACGGTGCTTTGCCCGGGTCCGGTGCCCACCGAATTCCAGGCGCGCGCCCGGGTCGGGTCCGGACACAATACGGCGCTTCTCAATGTTTCCGCCGCCGATGTTGCGCGCGAGGCCTATCGTGGGCTGATGGCCAACAAACGGGCAGTGCTGCCCGGCCTCGGCATCAAAATCGTGCCGTTCGCGCTGCGTTTCTTCCCGCGCGGCTTCATCCTGTCCGCCACCAGTCGGTTCCAGCGGCAGAGGCACTGAAGCGTCCGGCGTGGCCCGGAGCTTGCTTCGTATCGAGCGTGTGTGCGCGAACTCACACGTTGTTAACCATCGCTTAGCTATGCTGATGGTCTGAACCGATAGCACTCGCAGAGGCCATGTCGTTCCGGACGGACAGGTTTGTTGGCGCAGAGGTGGTGCCCTTCGCGAAAAGGACGCCGGGCACGGCCGCCTCCGAAACGAAGTTGCCGGTTCTCATCATTCTGCATCAGGAATCTTCGACGCCCGGCCGCGTGGGCAATGCGCTCCGCGCGCTCGGCCATCGCCTCGACATCCGCCGTCCCCGCTTCGGCGATCCCCTGCCCGAGACGCTCGACCGGCATGCCGGCGCCGTGGTCTTCGGCGGCCCGATGAGCGCGAACGATCCCGACGACTACGTCCGCCGGGAGATCGACTGGATCGAAATTCCGCTTCGCGAGCAGCGCCTGTTCCTCGGCATCTGCCTTGGCGCGCAGATGCTGGCGATGCAGTTAGGGGCCCGCGTCGCGCCGCATGCGCAGGCGCTGACCCAGATCGGCTACTACCCGATCCGCCCGACCGCCGCGGGGCACGCGCTCTGCCCGGCCTGGCCGGCGCAGGTCTACCACTGGCATCGCGAAGGCTTCGAGCTGCCCGCTGGCACTGAGCTGCTTGCGGAAGGCGATGATTTTCCGGTTCAGGCGTTCCGAACGAGCAATGCCTTTGGCGTGCAGTTTCATCCTGATGTGACCTACGCGATGATGCATCGCTGGACCACGCGCGGCTATGACGGTCTGAGCGCGCCGGGCGCGCGGCAGCGGCATCATCATTTCGCAGATCGTGCCGTCTACGATGCCGCCGAACGCGCCTGGCTCGCCCATTTCATCGACGGCTGGCTGGCGTGCCGGCCGGTGCTGGCCCAAGCCGCCGAGTGATCGCGGCTTCGCGCAGATCCTTCGCCCAAGTCCTACGCATAAGTCCTTGGCGCAAGCCCTTGCCTCATCCCTGGATATGCTAGGCTCGCTGCCAACGAGCGCGCGCGAACGCGTGCCGGCAGGCAAAGGGAGAGCGTCATGGCCTATGAACACATTCTCTATGAGGTGAGCGACAAGATCGCGACCATCACGCTCAACCGTCCCGACCGCATGAATGCGTGGACGCCGATCATGGAGCGCGACGTGCGCCATGCGATGGAGTCGTCAAGTGCCGACGACAATGTCCGCGTCATCGTGCTCACCGGCGCGGGCCGCGCCTTCTGCGCCGGCGCCGACATGGATGCGCTGAAGGGACTCGATCCCAATGACGTCAGGCGCGCGTCGAATTTGCCGCCCTTCGACATGAACCGCCGTCCGGACTGGCAGACGCGCTACGGCTTCTATCCGTCGATTGGAAAACCGGTCATCGCCATGCTCAACGGCGCCACCGCCGGCATCGGCCTCGTCCACGCGCTCTATTGTGACCTGCGCTTTGCCGCCGACAACACCGTGTTCACGACGGCCTTCGCGCGGCGCGGCCTGATTGCCGAACACGGCATGTCCTGGATGCTGCCGCACATCGTCGGCCACGCCAATGCGATGGACCTGTTGCTCTCGGCCCGCCGCGTGGGAAGCGACGAGGCGCTGCGGATCGGCCTGGTCAACCGGCTCTGCTCGCCCGAGAAACTGCGCGAGGAGACCTATGCCTATGCGCGTGACCTCGCGGACATGGTTTCCCCGAGCGCGATGGCCGTGATCAAGCGGCAGCTCTACGAGGTGCCGTTCCAAACCCTGGCCGAGGCGACGATCGAGGCCAACCGGGAGATGATGGTGGCGCTGAACGGCAGCGATTTCCGGGAGGGCGTCGCCAGCTTCATGGAGAAGCGGCCGCCGAGGTTCACGGGGAAGTAGAGGGGAACTTCGAACAGTCCGTCTTTGCCCTTTGGGCTTCGCCGGACACCACGCTTCGCCCTTCAGGCTCCGTCGTGGCTGCGCCACGCGTAGCCCGAAGGGCGAAGCGTGGTGGAGCCAGGCGGGATCGAACCGCCGACCTCGTCATTGCGAACGACGCGCTCTCCCAGCTGAGCTATGGCCCCTTTGCTGGCCGCTCTGGTTAATGCGGCCGACAACCGGGCGCCATTTAAGTCCCCGGCAAGGTCAAGTCAAGGACGGGTGTAAGGGCGGTTTTAGCCCTCCCGGCACCGACTTCCCTTGTTTGGGTCGGGGGGAACCGATATCTAGCAAAAGGCGTCAATCCTGACCGCAGCCAGAGTTTTCAAAAGCCAGAGTCTGCAAAAATCATGCGTGCCGTTCTCGACATCGTCATCATCGTGCTCGACCTCTATGTCTGGCTGCTGATCGCCTCCGCGATCCTGTCCTGGCTGATCGCCTTCAACGTGGTGAACACCCGCAACCAGTTCGTTTCGGCGGTGGCGGAGTTCCTGTACCGGATCACCGAGCCGGTGCTGGCGCCGATTCGCAACTTCCTGCCCAGCCTCGGCGGCCTCGACATCTCGCCGATCATCCTGATCCTGCTCATCATGTTCATCGAGCGGGTGATCCTGTATTACATCTACCCGAACGTGATCTAAGCAGGCGGGAGCGCCTTGGTTGCGAAAGAAGCTTTCAAGGAGCCCTGGCGCTATGCGGCCTCAGGAATCAGCATCGCGCTGCGGGTGACGCCGCGCGGCGGCCGGGACGCCATCGACGGGATCGAGCAGTTGGCCGACGGCCGCAGCGTGCTCAAGGTGCGGGTGCGCGCAATCGCCGATGGCGGCGAGGCCAACAAGGCCGTTCTGGTGCTGCTGGCGAAATCGCTTGGCGTGCCCAAGGCCGCTGTAAGACTGCTATCCGGAGCGACATCGCGGCTGAAGCAGATCGCGGTCGACGGAGATCCGGCGCGGCTCGGCGAAGCCCTGCGCCAGCTCGCATCAGCCAAATCGACCGACTGAGGGAACCGCCATGGCCGCCAAGATCATCGATGGAAAAGTCATTGCCGCGGAGCTCCGTGGCCGCGTCGCCGACGAGGTCGCCCGCGTCAACCGCGAGCACAATCTGGTGCCGGGTCTGGCGGTGGTCCTGGTCGGCAATGATCCCGCCAGCGAGGTCTATGTCCGCTCCAAGCACACCCAGACCCAGGCCGCGGGTATGGCCTCGTTCGAGCACAAGCTGCCGGCCGACGTATCGCAGGCCGACCTGCTGGCCCTCGTTGCAAAGCTCAACCGTGATCCCGCCGTGCACGGCATCCTGGTGCAGTTGCCGCTGCCGAAGGGGCTGAACACCGAGGCCGTCATCAACGCCATCGACCCCGCCAAGGATGTCGATGGCCTGCATCCGAACAACGCCGGCCGGCTGGCGGGCGGCTTCGAGGCGCTGTCACCCTGCACGCCGCTCGGCTCGATCATCCTGACCAAGAGCGTTCACGCTTCGCTCGAAGGCATGAACGCGATCGTCATCGGCCGCTCCAATCTGGTCGGCCGCCCCTTGGTGCAATTGCTGCTGAACGAGAACGCCACGGTGACCATCGCGCATTCGCGTTCACGCGATCTGCCCGGGCTCGTGAAGCGCGCCGACCTCGTCTATGCCGCTGTCGGCAAGCCGGAGATGGTGCGTGGCGACTGGCTGAAGCCGGGCGCGACCGTGATCGACATCGGCATCAACCGGATTCCGAAGGAGGATGGCAAGACCCGCCTCGTCGGCGACGTCGCCTATCAGGAAGCACTCGCTGTCGCCGGCGCGATCACGCCGGTGCCGGGCGGCGTCGGCCAGATGACCGTGGCGTGCCTGCTGGTGAATACGCTGCGCGCGGCCTGCGCGATCGCCGGGCTGCCGAAGCCGACGGTGTAGGTTTTTCCCCTCGCCCCGCAAGCGGGGCGAGGAAGCAGGCCTCAGCCCTTCTTTTTCTTCTCGCGCTCGATGCCTTCGAGGATCAGCTTCTGCGCGTCTTCCGGGCCGCCCCAGCGCAGGATCTTGACCCACTTGCCTGGCTCGAGATCCTTGTAGTGCTCGAAGAAATGCTGGATCTGCTGCAGCGTGATGTCGGGCAGATCGGAGTACGACTTCACCTTGTCGTAGCGCTGCGTCAGCTTCGACGACGGCACCGCCAGGATCTTCTCGTCGCCGCCGGCTTCGTCCTCCATGAACAGCACGCCGACCGGGCGCACGCTCATGACGGCGCCGGGAATGATGGCGCGGGTGTTGATGATCAGCACGTCGCAGGGGTCGCCGTCATCGGACAGCGTGTGCGGGATGAAGCCGTAGTTACCGGGGTAACGCATCGGCGTGTAGAGGAAGCGGTCGACCACCAGCGTACCGGCTTCCTTGTCCATCTCGTATTTGATCGGTTCGCCGCCCACGGGGACTTCGATGATCACGTTGACGTCGTGGGGGACATTTTTCCCGATCGAGACCGCATCGATACGCATTCAAGGCTCCGTTGTTGCCGAGGTTAAATCGCGCCCGGCAGCGATTTTGGCGCTGTCATACGCGGGCTTGGCCCGCCGATCCATCGCGTTTTTGTGAAATAATGAATCCGGCGATCACCGGCTCAAGAGGCAACGGTGTCGACAGATGGGGAACGCTGCCGGCCAGAGTTTCAGCAGCTCAATTGGTCCAGGCGAAGGCAACCTTGTCGAGCGGCTTCGTCCCGAACCGCTCCGACGAGCGCGCCACCATGCGGCCGCCCAGCGCCCGATAAAACTCGGTGGCGGGATCGTTGTCCGAGAGCGCCCACACCACCATGCTCTTGAGGCCGCTCTGCATCAGGTCGCGGCGCGCGGCGGTGAACAGACGACGGCCGAAGCCGAGGCCCTGAAATTCGGGACGCAAGTACAGCTCGTAGATCTCGCCGTCGAAATGCAGGCTGCGGGCGCGGTTGCGGCCGTAATTGGCGTAGCCGGCGATCTTGTCTCCGAATACGAGCACGCTGACGCGGCTGCCCTTGCGGATGGCGCTGTCCCACCACTGCGGACCGCGGCGATTGATCAGCTTCTCCAGCTCCCCGCCGGGAATGATGCCCTGATAGGCGGAACGCCAGGCTTCGTCATGGGTGGACGCCACCGCAGTTGCATCTGCAGCTTTGGCCGGCCGGACCTCGATCAGGGTTGTGCTCATGGGCGTGATCAAACCAAGTCGCCGCGCCGGCGGCAAGACCTATCGTTAATTATCGGTTAACCTGTGGACTTTCTGCATCAGTCTCTGGTCTTTGTGTACCGAAAAAAGACAAGGCGCCATTTCGAATGGTACCGGCCTGCCATGCGTCGGTCCAAAACGGCCTTGCCGCAACGAATGAACGGCGATGACGACGCAGAAAGTCCGCCCGGAATGATTCGTTCCGACTAGTCTGGATGTCGCGTCCATATTCGCCCTTCGGCAATTCATGCGGCTCTTCAACGCACTTCCACTCCTGCCTCTGCTGTTCCTGCTGAATGCGCCGCCTCTGTGCGCACAGGTCACGCTTGGGTCATCGGGAGCGGAGGGCGAACCGTTTCGCCGGCAAGAGTGGCGTGTGCCGTCACCTGATGCCGACACCGCCGCGCATGCGCTGCTGTTCCGACCGCCCGGCACGGGTCCGTTTCGGCTCGCGGTCATCGCGCATGCCACGACGCAGAACGTGCTCCGTCGCGCGCAAATGCCGCAGCCGGAATACCGTGCGCTTGCGGCGTTTCTGGTCACGCGCGGCTTCGCCGTGCTGGTGCCGGAGCGGCTCGGCCATGGCGCAACCGGCGGGCGCTATGTCGAGGACCAGGGCGGCTGCGACGACGCGGATTATGCGCGTTCTGCGCGCGCCACCGCCGACGCGATTTCGCGCGCACTGGAGTTTTTGCAAAAGCAGGATTTTGTTCGCAAGGATGCCGCCGTCGTGATCGGCCATTCCGCCGGCGGCTGGGGCGCGCTGGCGCTGGCCGGCGCCGATCCAAAGATGATCTCCGCGATCATCGCGTTTGCGCCGGGGCGCGGCGGCCATGCCAATGATGAAGCAAACCGGATCTGCGCGCCGCAAACGCTGCTTGCGGCCGCGGCCGGGTTCGGCAAGGCGGCGCGCATTCCGGTCACATGGCTCGTTGCGGCCAATGACAGTTATTTTGCGCCGGTGTTTTCGCAAAAATTGGCGGATGCGTTTCGCAGCGCTGGCGGCAAGGTCGATTTCCGTACGCTCCCAGCCGCGGGCAGCGAAGGCCATTGGATGATCGAACTCGAGGCCGGCGTCAAAGCCGCCACCGGCGCGCTCGACGCCGCTCTTAGCCAAGCCACGTCTGCGAGGTCGAACAAGCCGTGATGCCAAAATGGCCCGACGATGACGTGATCCTGTTCGACGGTGTCTGCATCTTCTGCTCGCGCTGGGTTCGGTTCGTCGCGAAGCGCGATAAAGCCAAGCAGTTTCGTTTCACGCCGATCCAGTCGGACTACGGCGCGAAGCTCGCGCGCAATCTCGGTATCGATCCCGATGACCCCGACACCAATGCCGTGGTCCATGGCGGCGAGGTGTACATGAAGTCGGACGCTGCGCTGACGGTGTTGTCGCAGCTCCCCGGTTGGGGTTGGGTACGCACGCTGTTCGCCGTGCCAAAATCGCTGCGGGACCCCGTCTACAGCCTCATCGCGCGCAACCGCTACCGCATCTTTGGAAAGTACGATGCGTGCCTCATTCCCGATGCAGATTTGCGGGCGCGAGTGATCGAGTAACCCGCCATTGCGAGCGCTGCACTCGCAATGACGGAGTGTGTGGCTACGGCCTGCTCAGAGCGGCGAGCACTTCCTGTGCCGCCCGCTCCCCGCTATCCTTCGCCCCATGCGCCGTCGTGAAAAAATTCGGCGACGTCGCTTCTCCCGCGAAGAACAATCGCCCCTCCACCGGCGCAGCCAGCACCGCGCGATTCCCCGCATGCCCGGGCAGCGCGTGCGAATACGAGCCTCTCGCAAACGGATCATGGGCCCAGCGTGACTCGTAGAGCGGCTTCAGCTTGCGGCGGATGTCGTTGCCGAGAAAGCCGGCGATCTCGTCGATGCTGTGTGCCGCGATGGCGCCTTCGCCGGCGTCTTCGAGTTGGCGGGCAAAACTTCCGCCGAAAAAGCCTTCGATGCAGGGCTGGCCGAACGGGCGGATGTGATAGGTGCCCATCTCGGTGCGCATGGTGGCACCGCGCAGGTTTCCTTCTTTCGGGAAAGCCTCGGCGTCGCTGAGCGCCAGCGTCACCTTGTCGTCGACGCCGAGCGGTAGGCCGGCCGCCGCGTCGACCTTGGCGGGCAGTGGCGGCGAAAAGCGGATTGCCTCTCCCGCAATGAGATTCGTGGGCACCGTGACGATCACCTTGTTGGCCGCGAGCGTGCCTTGCGATGTCTCGAGACGGACGCGCTGGCCAGAATGATCGATCAGCGTGACGTTGCAGTTGAGCGCCACCGGGCAGCGTGCGCCATAGGCCGTAACAAGCGCGCCGTAGCCGCGGCGGACGCGCCAGTTGAGGTCGGTGTCCTCATAGGCGTCCCAGTCCAGCGTCGACATGTCCTTCAGTTCGCAGCCGTTGATGTAGGTGGAGACCGCGTCGATCATCGGATTCCAGCGATTGCCGGGCTCCAGGCTCCGGCTCGCGGGCTCGTCCATGCCCTTTTGCGCGGTCTGCCAGAGACGCTGATAGAAGGCGTCCATGGCGCGCATGAAATCGTCGCGCTCGCCTTTCGGAAACGCATTGCCGAAAGCGCGCTCACGCCAGGGCGGCAGGTCCTTGTTGATCTCGAAATCAAGCTCGCGCGCGATCGCGACGAAGGAGTTCTTGTCGGCCGAGTGTAGCCAGCCGCAGCCGACGTCGAAAGTGACTTCCGGAGAGGCCTGTACGGTCCAGGCCCGGCCGCCGAGACGGTCGCGCGCCTCCAGCACGATCACGGAGAGGCCGGTGTCTCGCAGCGCATGCGCTGCGCCGAGGCCGGCGGCACCGGCGCCGATGATGGCGACGTCAACGGATGACGGGAGGGAGCCCATGGGCGGGCTCTAGCACGTTCGCGGAGAGTGCTGAAGTCACCACAAGGCGAACTGTCAGCGCCCGCCTTGTGCGCTTTTGCACACTGGGGCGGGCGATCCAGTATCCAGAGGCAGTTACTATAGAAGCGAGAGGCCGCGGCGTACTGGATTCCCGGCTTGCGCGGGGAATCCAGAGAGCGAGAACCGCAGCTTAAGCCACCGCTTCCTTGGACTTCTCCGCGCGCTTGCGCTCGTTCGGATCGAGGTGCTTCTTGCGAAGGCGGATCGACTTCGGGGTGATCTCCACCAGCTCGTCGTCCTCGATATAGGCCAGCGCCTTTTCCAGCGTCATCCGGATCGGCGGGGTCAGCCTGACGGCTTCGTCCTTCGAGGTGGTGCGGATGTTGGTGAGCTGCTTGCCCTTCAGCACGTTGATCTCGAGGTCGTTGTCGCGGGTGTGCTCGCCGACGATCATGCCCTTGTAGACCTTCCAGCCCGGCTCGATCATCATCGGGCCGCGGTCTTCCAGTTTGAACATGGCATAGGCCACCGCCTCGCCCTGGTCGTTGGAGATCAGCACGCCGTTGCGGCGGCCCTGGATCGCGCCCTTGTAAGGCAGGTAGTTGTGGAACAGGCGGTTCATGATCGCCGTGCCCTTGGTATCGGTCATCAGCTCGCCCTGGTAGCCGATCAGGCCACGGGTCGGCGAGTAGAACACCAGCCGCAGGCGGTTGCCGCCGGACGGACGCATCTCGATCAGCTCGGCCTTGCGTTCGCTCATCTTCTGCACGACGACGCCGGAGTGCTCCTCGTCGACGTCGATCACGACTTCCTCGATCGGCTCCAGGGTCTGCCCGGTCTCCGGGTCCTTCTGGAACACGACGCGCGGACGCGACACGGAGAGCTCAAAGCCCTCGCGGCGCATGGTCTCGATCAGGATCGCGAGCTGCAATTCGCCGCGGCCGGACACTTCCATCGCGTCCTTGTCCTGGGCTTCGACCACGCGCAGCGCGACGTTGCCCTCGGCCTCGCGCAGCAGACGGTCACGGATCAGGCGGCTGGTGACCTTGTCGCCTTCGGTGCCGGCGAGCGGTGAGTTGTTGACGATGAACGACATCGACACCGTCGGCGGATCGATCGGCTGGGCCTGGATCGGGGTCTCGACCGTGGGATCGCAGAAGGTGTCGGCCACGGTGCCCTTGGGCAGGCCGGCGATGGCGACGATGTCGCCGGCTTCCGCGATCTCGACCGGCTGACGCTCAAGGCCGCGGAACGCCAGAATCTTGGAGATGCGGCCGGTTTCCACCAGCTTGCCGTCACGCGACAGCACCTTCACGGCCTGGTTCGGCTTCACGGTGCCGGACGCGATACGTCCGGTGATGATGCGGCCGAGATAGGGGTTGGCTTCGAGAATGGTGCCGAGCAGCCGGAACGGGCCTTCCTCGACCACCGGCGGCGCCACGTGCTTGATGACGAGATCGAACAGCGGCTGCATGCCGACGTCGTGGGAGGCGTCGGGCGATTCGGCCATCCAGCCGTTCTTGCCCGACCCGTAGAGGATCGGGAAATCGAGCTGCTCGTCGGTGGCGTCGAGCGCCGCGAACAGGTCGAACACCTCGTTGACGACTTCGGAGATGCGCGCGTCGGGGCGGTCGACCTTGTTGATGGCGACGATCGGCTTCAGGCCGAGCTTGAGCGCCTTGCCGACCACGAATTTGGTCTGTGGCATTGGGCCTTCAGCGGCGTCGACCAGCACGATCACGCCGTCGACCATCGACAGGATGCGCTCGACCTCGCCGCCGAAATCGGCGTGGCCGGGGGTGTCGACGATGTTGATCTGGGTGTCTTTCCATTGCACCGAGGTGCATTTTGCCAGAATGGTGATGCCGCGCTCGCGTTCCAGATCGTTGGAATCCATGGCGCGCTCAACCTGGCGCTGGTTGTCGCGATAGGTGCCGGATTGCTGTAGCAGCTTGTCGACCAGTGTCGTCTTGCCGTGGTCGACGTGGGCGATGATGGCGATGTTGCGGAGGTTCATGCGTGAGCTTCTTTGCGGTCGGACAATGGGTTAAGCGCGATCTCGCCGGTCAAGCCGGGACCTCTTCACGGACAACGCTGAAACGTGGAAAACGGGGCCTATTACGCCCAAAAGGGCCGCTCGGCTAGATCAGCCGGGCACCCTGTACGTTTGCAGCGCAATATAGGCAAAAACCGCCAAAAAACAATGCGTTCTTTCGGGGTTGGTTGATCGAATTTTGCCCGGGAATCCCCGGGACTTAAGGGCAAACCCGTCCGAAACCGGCCATTCCACCGGGGACGGGCACCTCGATCAGCCCTATACCGGGCTGGGGGCCGCTCCCTCCGTCGGGTAGACCCCGCGCAGCACTTCCTCGAAATGCAGCTTCACGGCGTCGTTGCAGAGGCAGGCGCGCAGGCGCAGGCCATCGTGGTTGCGGACCAGGATCGAACCGCGCCGGGTGTCGAGCACACCCTCGGCCTTGAACGACTGCAGCACGCGGCTGGCATAGCTGCGGCCGACGCCGAGCAATGTCGCGAGCTGCTCATGCGTCAGCGGCACGCTGCTCTCGTCGCCGGTCCGTTCCATTGCCGCGAGGATCCACTTCGCCGTGCGCTGCTCGATCGAGTGAATGGCGTTGCAGGCGGTGGACTGGAAGATCTGCGCCAGCATGCAGTCCGCGTAGCGGGCGAAGATGTTGCGCAGCGACGGGGAGCGGAGCTTGGCCGCTTCCAGCTTGGCGACGTTGATGCGCGCAAACGGCCCGCCGAACTTCACGCAGATGCGGGTGTAGGCCGGCAAAAAGCCTTCGCTGACGATGCCGCCCACCGCGCCTTCGCGGCCGACAAGAATGGTCTCGACATCGCGGCCGTCTTCATTGGGGACGAGAAATGTCGCGAGCGCCGGTCCGCATGGAAAGTGCACGACCTGGACATCGTCGCCGGGACTGTAGAGCAGCTCGTTGGCCGCAGTGTCGTCCACGATGATATGCGGCGCGAGCAGCGCGTAGTCCGCCGGGTTCAAACGCCGCAGCAGATTGTTGGCCGGACGGCTGCCGACCTCGGTTGTCTTGCTGGTACGCACGTCCATCGTCATCCTCTGCTCTCCTTGCGACAGTAGCGAGTTCCGTTCTTCGGCTGTGTGCACAAGTGGACAGACGGGGAAACTGTTGTGTGGTGAGTTTCGTTCCGGGAACCCTCCGATGCGCCGGTCTCGGGCGTCGGAGCGAGGCTGTCCTGATCGGAAAATGATGCAGACCTCGATAGCCAGGATCATGATACCTGCTTCCCCGGACGGCTTGGCCGATGTCCCCGCCGATGTTCTCATCGTCGAGGACGATCCGATCATTGCGATCGATTTCGAGGATCGCCTGCTCGGATTTGGCGTGACGAGTGTGCGCACCGTGGGATCGGTGGCGCAGGCGCTGGCCGCGATTGCGGCCCGTGCGCCGGACTTCGCGCTGCTCGACGTCGAGCTTGGTCGCGAGAAGAGCTTTGCCGTCGCCGAGCGGTTGACGGCGGCGCAAATTCCCTTCGTCTTCGTGACTGGCTACGGCGCCGAGACCAGCATCCCGGCCCCCTTCAAGGCGCGATCGCGGCTGCAGAAGCCCTGTTCGAGTGACGCCCTGGAGACCGCGCTCCGCACGCGCGGCGCCTGATCACCCGTTGCGAGCGGCCGGGTTCCCTCGAAGCTTCAGGCCAATTTTGGATCGAGCGTGGTCGACCACAGCGCGACGTCGGCGCGGTCGCGCAGTGTCACCGTCATCTGGCCCGAAGCGCCGTCGATCTTGACGTGACCGAAGAACTGCATGCCGGCGGACGGCGGCAGGTTCTGGTTGTCCTTGCCTGGGGCTTTGACGAACCGCACCTCAGGCCCAAAGGTGTTGTCGAGCGCGTTCGGGCCGAACGTGCCCGCATGCAGCGGGCCCGAGACGAACTCCCAGAACGGCTCGAAATCCTGGAATTGCGCCTTGTTGGGATCGTAATAATGCGCGGCGGCGTAGTGTACGTCCGCGGTCAGCCATACCGTGTTGCTGATCGGCGCCATCTTGATGAAGCGCAGGAGGTCGGCGATCTCGAACTCGCGGCCGCGCACCGGGCCGTCGCCCTGCGCCAACGCTTCAGATCCGCCCTTCGGCGTGTCTGAGACGACGAGGCTGAGCGGCATGTCGGAGGCGATCACCTTCCATGTCGCGCGCGAATTCAGCAAGCCGCGCTTGAGCCAGGCGATCTGGTCCGGGCCGAGGAAATAGCTCGCGGGACCGTAAGTGGTTTCGAGATTGGGGCCGTTCGGGCCGCGATAGCTGCGCTCGTCGAGCATGAACACGTCGAGATGCGGGCCGTAGGAAATCTGGCGGTAAACGCGGCCCGGCTCATTGATGCTCTCGCGCATCGGATACATCTCGTGGAAGGCGCGGGCGCCGCGCGCGGCGAGCAGCGCGATGTCGCGCTCCTTGTAGGTCGCCGGCAGCTCCTTCGACAGCGACCAGTTGTTGGTCACCTCGTGGTCGTCCCACTGCACGAAGATCGGCACGTCGGCATTGAAGGCGCGCAGATTGTCGTCGGTGAGATTGTATTTGTGCGCGGCGCGGTACTCGTCCAGCGTCTCGGCGACCTTGGCCTTCTCCGGGATCGTGACGTTCTTCCAGATCTTGCCGTCGGCGAGCTTCACCTCGGATGCAATCGGGCCGTCGGCGTAGATCGTGTCGCCGGAGTGCAGGAAGAAATCCGGACGATGCTTGCGCATCGCGGAGAAGGTGAACATGCCGCCGTCATCCGGATTGATGCCCCAGCCTTGTCCGGCAACGTCGCCGCCCCAGACGAAGCTGACATCGCGGCGGTCGGCGGGCGCAGTGCGGAAGCGGCCGATCACCGGCTCGCCCTCGACCGCGGTGTGCGAGAGGTCGCGGAAGCGGATTCGGTAGAAGATGTCCTGTCCGGCCGGCAGGTTCTCGATGAGCATCTTTGCGGTGAAGTCGCTTTCGGGCAGCGCGGCGATCGGCGGCAGCGCGCGGGCGTCCTTGAACGACTCGGTCGTCGCCACGTCGACCAGCATCTGCGCGGGTCTGTCGGTGCGCGCCCACACCACGCCGCCATCGACGGTGACATCGCCCGACTGAACGCCATGCGTCACCGCCGGCCGGTCTGCCGCGCGCGACAGATGCGGCATCGCGATCGCGCCAAGTGCCCCGGCGCTGGTGGTGAGGAAGCGGCGGCGGGAGAATTTGATCTTCATGGAGGCGGTCTCGATATCGCGTGGAGCGGCCGCCGAGGCGGCAGCCAGCTAAACGCTATAATGAGGCAGTGTGACGCAGCAATTACGCGCAAGCCGTCACGCGTTGCCGGCGGCGCGGAATTGCGGGCCTGTGCGCTGCGGGTTCTGCGGCATCGTGAACAGCACCGCCTTGCGATCGGCAACGGCCGCGTGGAACTGGTCCAGCACGATGTTGAAGGCTGTGAGCGCACCCTCCTCAATCGCGCCGTGATCGTAGCAGCGCAGCGTGTCGCGCAAGATCTCGTCGGCTTCGGTCTGCATCTGGTCGAGATCTTCGGTCGTATCGCTCCTGCGCGCCGCCGCGATCATGTCGAACAGGCGTTCGCGCAGGTGACTGTTGTTGTCGCGCTCGTCCTTCTTGAGGTAACCGGCGAACCACGCGCCGATCGAGCCCATGGCCGAGAGGGCCATCAGGCTCCACCAGATGTAATCGCTGTACTTGTCGAGGAATGTCTTTTCTTCGCCGTCGACGAAGGCGGCGGCGCCGGGATGCACGGGGATCACCGCATCCTTGTCGGTGTCGGGCGTCTCGATCTTCGCCGCCAGCGGGAATTCCGCCACCAGTTGCTGCCGCACGGCAAAGAGCTGGCGCGTGAACGCCGCGATGGTGGTTTCGGGTACGCCTTTGCGCGCCACGATGTGGTGCGCGAAGCTGATGGTCTTGACCTCATCCTCCGGCCGGGCGGGCGAGCCGCCATAGGTGCCGGCGGGAATTTCCGAGGCTTCGTAGATCGGATGGTTCTGCGCGATGGCGTCGGCGGAATCGATGGCGAGGAAGATCGGCGAGCCGCCATCCTTGGCGGAAGCCGCGATCGCCTCCGATGTAATCTTGCTGTTGACCGGACCTGCCGCGAGATACGCATCGGCCTTCTGAGCCTTGATCGCCTCGGCGGCCTCACTGGCCGGGAACTGGATGATCTCGACCTTGGCGGGGTCGACGCCGTATTGCTGCAGGATCACCTTGAGCAAATTGACGTTGGCCTGCGTCTTGCCCACCACGCCGACGCGATGGCCGGCGAGTTGCGGGATCTTGGAGATCTTCGCGCCCTTCTTCTTGCCTTTGCCAGGCACCGACCACAGCACCACGACGTTCTTGCGCAGGGTCGCAACCGCCTGCGCATTCTTTGGCACGTCGACGTCGCCTCGCACGATGGCGAGATCGACCTTGCCTTCCGCGAGTGCCTCCGCACTGGCGGTGGCACCGTCGGTCTGGATCGGCCGCAGCCGCACGAAGCTCTTGTTCTGAGCGAACGCCTGCGTCAGCGCCTGCACCACCTTGAGGTCATCGCTGTTGGCCGGACCGACCGCGATCTTCAGCGCCACAGGCCGCATCGCGAAATAATAGCCGCCGGTCATCGCGCCGATGATGGCGAGCACCAATGCGAGCGAGACGAGCGCGGTCCGCCGCGCCGCGGATCGCGGCGACGTCGGGACGGGCGTTTCGGCCAGGTCCAATCCCCCGGTCATCGATCTCCCAAACAGGCGCTTCAGGCTCAGTTTCATCTTGGCCGGCGATTTACGCCCGCAATTGTAGCAAATTTCTTGTCCGGCGGGGTTACATCTCCGTCATGGTTAGCGGATGGGGCAAATCCCGGTTGAACCCGGGCCCTACGCACGGTGTTAGGGTAAAGTTCCCCCAGAAATGGAGGCCATCATGGCAGAGCGGCTGACGGCGGACGCACGCAAGCAGGCGCTGGTCGCCATCCCGGGCTGGGCTGAAGTCCAGGGCCGGGACGCCATCGGGAAAACCTTCGTCTTCAAGGATTTCAACGAGGCTTTCGGCTTCATGACCCGTGCGGCGCTGGTCGCCGAGAAGATGGACCATCACCCCGAATGGCGTAACGTCTACAAGACGGTGGAAGTGGTGCTGTCGACCCATGACGCCGGCGGCGTCACCAGGCGCGACATCGAACTCGCCAAAGCCATGGACGCCTTCGCCAGGCGGACACCCGCAAGCTGACATCCGGCTGACATCTTGCGGAGACCGGTGGCATCCCCATGTTGTGATCGACACCGGATGCGGCCACCGGCCACGCCGGGTCAATGGAGAGTTTTGGACCATGGCTGCCGAACACAGCGTCGGTTTCGAGCCGGCCGATCGGCTCGCGGAAGATCGCGAGAGCGTTCGCCGCCGCTTCTGGCGCAAGTTGAAGCGCGTCGCCGCGCACCTGCCCTTCGCGGAAGATCTGCTCGCTGCCTATTATTGTGCATTCGATCGGCAGACGCCGCGTCATGTCCAGGCGTCGCTGCTGGGTGCGATCGCCTATTTCATCCTGCCGTTCGATTTCGTCCCCGACGTGATGCCGATCCTCGGCTTCACCGATGACGCCGCCGTGCTCGCCACCGCGCTCCGCATGGTCGCCAGCCACATCACGTCGGAGCACCGCGAAGCCGCCCGCGCCGCGCTGAAGCGCGGGGTGGATGAGGACGTCTCGGAAGGGGACGCGGAAGCCGCGTAGTGCGCTGTTGGCCGCTTCGCGGCCACACCCACCGCTGTCATGCCCCGGCTTGACCGGGGCATGCAGTACGCCGAGGCCTCTCAATCAACAACAACTGTCCCTGGAATACTGAATCGCCCGGCCAAGCCGGGCGATGACAGCTGAGTGTGTGGTGGCGAACTCGCGACACCATTCGCCACGGCTTCAGATTACGGATGCAGGATCACCTTGCCCATGGCCTGGCGACCCGCCAGCACCTTCAGCGCGTCGGCGGTCTGCGCCAGCGGGAACGTGCGGTCGACATGCGATGAAATCTTTCCTTCCGCGGTCCACTTCACGAGCTTCTCGAGATTGGCGCGGTTCTTCTCCGGATTCTGCCGGGTCCAGGCGCCCCAGAACACGCCGCGGATGTCGCAGCCCTTCAAGAGCGCGAGGTTGAGCGGCATCTTCGGAATGTCGCCGGCGGCAAAGCCGATCACGAGGAAGCGCCCTTCCCAGGCGATCGAGCGCAGCGCCTGCTCGGCATACGCGCCGCCCACGGGATCGAAGATGATGTCGACGCCCTTGCCGCCGGTGAGCTTGCGCAGGCCTTCCTTCAGATCTTCCTTGCCGTAGTTCAGAGTCAGCTCGGCGCCATGTGCTTTCGCGAATTCGAGCTTCTCGTCCGACGAGGCGCAGGCAATGACTTTCAAGCCCATCAGCTTGCCGAGCTCGCAGGCGGCAAGTCCGGTGCCGCCGGCAGCGCCGAGCACTGCGAGCGTCTCGCCGGGCTTGGGACTGGCGCGATCTTCCAGCGCATGCAGCGCGGTGCCATAGATGATGATGATGCCGGCCGCGCGGTCATAGTCGAGATTGTCGGGGATTTTCACGATCGACGCCGCCGGCAGCGCGATCTTCTCGCGCGCGCCGTTGTGGCCGCAGGAGGCGACGACGCGGTCGCCGACCTTCACCTCGGTCACGCCGGGACCGACGCTCTCGATCACGCCGGCGACTTCGGCGGCCGGCGAGAACGGGAACGGCGGCTTGATCTGGTACTTGCCCTGAATCATCAGGATGTCGAAGAAGTTCAGCGCCGCCGCCTTGATCGCGATCACCGCTTCGCCTGGGCCTGCCACCGGATCCGGAATGTCGGCGAGCACGAGGTCGTCGGGCTGGCAATATTGCGAGCAGAGGATGGCTTTCATGGTGACACCTAAGCGTTTCGAGGCAGAATTATAGTTGGCCCGTTTCTGCCGGATTTAGGCACGGGCGACAATCCAGATTCTTTGTCTAAGGCTACACGCCGGCCTATCCTCGTCATTGCGAGCGAAGCGAAGCAATCCAGACTATTTCCGCAGGACGGACTCTGGATTGCTTCGCTGCGCTAGGAAGAAACAGTTGGTGATTTAGGGTCAGGCGGCCTCCGCGGTTTGCTGGAGTTGGACGGTGAAGCCGAGCTTTTTGAGGCGCGCGACCAAGCGGCTTGCCTTGACCTCGGTGGGCCGGCGGTCGAAGTAGTCGGCGCCGAGGTCGTGGTGCTCCGTGCCATTTTTGAGGATGTGGTAGATGGCGGTGAGGATCGAAGCGGCGACAGCGCAGATGGCTTTTTGAGGTCCGCGTCTGGCCTGCAGGCGGAAGAACTGCGCTCGGTAGTAACTGTTCTTTGAACGCTTGGCGGCCCAGGCGCATTGAACGAGCATCGTCTTGAGCCATGGCGCCCCCTTGCGCAGGCGGGAGGATTTGCGCTTGCCAGCGCTCTCGTTCTGTCCGGGGCAAAGGCCCGACCAGGCGACGAGATGGCCGGCAGTCTGGAAGCGGCTCATATCGGCACCGATCTCGGACAAAATTGCCGGCGCTGCCACCGCGCTGATCCCAGGGATCGTGGTCAGCAATCCGATCAAGTGGCGAAAGGGGGTCTTGCCACCACCTGCCTCCGCTTCCATGGCCTCGATCCGCTGAGCGATTTCGACATCAAGCTTGCGAATCGTCTCATCCAGACCATCCCGTTGCTTCAGGTGAAGCGCCAGCAGAAAGCGATGGTGATCCGTCAGGCGCCCATGCAACGCGTCGTAAAGCTCCTTTGGCGACGCCTTGATCTGCTTGCCGGCAAGCTCGGCCAGCTTGTTCGGCTGCCGGACGCCCTCGATCATCGCCTGGATGATCCGCCGCCCGCTCGCGCCCATGATGTCGGAGATCACTGAACCGAGCTTGATGTTGGCCTCCGCCAGCGTCTTGTCGATCCGCTGCACGTGCCGCGTCTGCTCGCGAACCAGTTGCTTGCGCGTCCGCGTCAGCGCGCGCAGCTCCTGAACCTTCTCCTCCGGAATGAAGCTGCCCTTGATCAGCCCGCAGGCCAACAGATCGGCGATCCACATCGCATCGTTCATGTCGGTCTTGCGCCCCGGCACATTCTTGATATGCGCCGCATTGGCGACGATCAATTCGAAGGCGCCTTCGCCCAAAATCCGGAACACCGGCATCCAGTAGACGCCCGTCGCCTCCATCGCCACATGCGTGCACCTGCTTTCTTCCAGCCACCTTCTCAGCTCAACAAGCTGCTCCGTCGTGGCCGCAAAAGTCCGGCACTCCCGCTGCGCCTTGCCATCGGCCATGATCCGTACACAGGCCACGACCGTGTCTCTGTGCACATCCAGTCCCGCCACCCTCTCGTACAAAATATCCATGTTCTCCTCCTCAACAGTGGCGCCGGCGGCGTAGGCGCCTGTCAGAAAAGAATGCTAGGAAGCGTGCTCCAGGGCCATAAATACCCCTCCGCGCCAGTGTGGGTCATCCAGGCAACCCGGGTCCAACTCGCAACCGGGCTCTCGCGCACCAGAGAGCAATCGACCTCTTTGCCGACGGCCCCCCAAAATACCGCACTTGCCCACGCGCTGAAAGTTTCATTCAGCGCGCGTCGGCCCCTCGAGGCCGGTCCCAACTCGCAATGACGGAGCAAGAACAACAAGAAAGGATTCAAACGATGTTTGAAACAGGTCTGCTCAGGAACAAGCGCATCCTCGTCACCGGCGGCGGCTCGGGTCTCGGCGCGGCGATGGGAACGCGGTTTCTCGCGCTTGGCGCCGAACTCGTGATCTGCGGTCGCAAACTCGATCGGCTCGAGGCCACGGCGAGCGAGATGCGCGCGCAGACCGGCGGCAAGGTCGCCACCATCGCCTGTGATGTTCGCGACGGGGCTGCGGTCGAGAACATGATGGACACGATCTGGCGCGAGGCGCCGCTCGATATCCTCGTCAACAATGCTGCGGCGACCTTCATCGCGCAGAGCGAGCACCTGTCTTTCCGCGCGGCCGACGCGATCCTCGCGCCGACGCTGCACGGCGCGATGTACTGCACGCTCGCCGCCGGCAAGCGCTGGATCGACGGCGGGCACAACGGCGTCGTGCTCTCGATCCTCTCGACCTCGACCATCACCGGCCGCGCCTTCACCGTGCCGTCGGCAATGGCGAAGTCGGCGGTGCTGGCGATGACGAAGAGCCTCGCGGTCGAGTGGGGTCCGAAGGGCATCCGCACCGTTGCGATCGCGCCGGGTCCGTTCCCGACAGCCGGCGCATCTGGACAGCTTCGCCCGGAGGGCCGCGACGAAGGCTGGACCGCGCGTAACCCGATGGGCCGTACCGGCGAGCACGGCGAACTCGCCGACCTCGCCAGTTTCCTGGTTTCGGACCGCGCCGGCTACATCAATGGCGAGATGGTGGTGATCGACGGTGGCGCGCATTTGCGCAGTTCCGGCGCCGAGGATCTGTTGCGCTGGACCGACGCGCAATGGTCCGAGCAGCGCGCCGCGCGATCCAAGGGCTGACGAACTGCTGACCCGCTAACTGCCTTCCCAAATTGGGCTTTCCCGGCTATCCCTGCTGTGGGGACAACGCGCGACCGAGCCATCTTCCAGTCACAATATTGAGGGAACCACTCCAGCATGTGGCGGGCGCTTTTTTGGGCTTTGATGATTGGCGTGACGGCGTGGGGAATCACTGATTCCGCGCGGGCTCAGACGGCGCAACCGGCGCCCAAAGCTGCACCGAAAGCAGCAGCGCCGGCCCATACGACGGCCAAATCGGCAGCAAAGCCCGAGAGCAAACCGGTGGCCCCGCCCGCGACGGTTGCGGGCGGCGCGGAGCCGACCCTGATCGGCCAGTTCGGCACCTGGGGCGCCTATTCGGCCGCGCCCAACGGCAAGAAAGTCTGCTTTGCGCTGGCCAAGCCGTCGTCCTCGAAGACCAACCCGCCGAACCGGCCGCGCGATCCCGCCTATGCCTTCGTTTCGACCCGGCCGTCGGAGAAGGTGAACAATGAAGTGTCGGTCATGATCGGCTACGCGCTGAAGCCGGGCTCGGAATCGTCGGTCGAGGTCGGCGGCGCCGCCTTCGCGATGTACACGCAGGGCGACGGGCTCTGGATCAAGAACGCGGCCGAGGAGGACCGCATGGTCGAAGCCATGCGCAAATCCGCCGATCTCGTGGTCAAGGGCGTTTCGGCCAAGGGCACGGAGACGACCGATACGTTTTCGCTGAAGGGTCTCGCCCAGGCGCTGGACCGGATCTCGCAGGATTGCCGGCGTTAAGGCTGCGCGCGGGATCACGGTCGCAATCGGCGGTTTCGGTTGCTATATAGGGCAGGTTCCAGATTTTCTTCCGTCTCGGCCGGGCTAAAGCGCGAAGCGCGTCTTCGTACCAGATGTCCCGGCCATCCACGTGCTAACCACGGGCGAAAAAGAACGTGGATGCCGGGAACAAGCCCGGACATGACGAACAGCAGCAATCTCAGGCAACCAATGCAACCGACGACCGAGCCGCACAACGCAATCCTGGTGGAGAAGACTCCGCTCGAAACCTATGTGCCGCCGGCCAAGCCGTCGCTGGTCGGCCTGTCGCGCGCCGAGCTTGCCGACCGCCTCGGCGAGATCGGCGTCGCCCCGGCGCAGCGCAAGATGCGGGTGCAGCAGCTGTGGCACTGGATGTATTTCCGCGGGGCCCAGAATTTCGACGAGATGTCGTCGGTCTCGAAGGGCATTCGCGGCGAGCTCGCGCAGCACTTCACGGTCGACCGCCCCGAAGTCGTGGCCGAGCAGATCTCCAACGACGGCACCCGCAAATGGCTGCTGCGGCTGCCGAGCGGCGACAATGTCCAGAAGGCGCATGAAGTCGAGTGCGTCTACATCCCCGAGACCGATCGCGGCACGCTGTGTGTGTCCTCGCAGGTCGGCTGCACGCTGAACTGTTCGTTCTGCCACACCGGCACGCAGCGGCTGGTGCGCAACCTCACGGCGGGCGAGATCGTGGGTCAGATCATGGTCGCGCGGGATCGTCTCAACGATTGGGCCGATCGCGAGGACGGTACGCGCCGCGTCACCAATGTCGTGATGATGGGAATGGGCGAGCCGCTCTACAATTTCGACGCGGTGCGCGACGCGTTGCTCATCGTCGGCGACAATGAAGGCATCGGCATCTCCCGCCGTCGCATCACGCTGTCGACCTCGGGCGTGGTGCCGAACATCGTGCGCGCCGGCGAGGAGATCGGCGTCATGCTCGCGATCTCGCTGCATGCCGTGCGCGACGAATTGCGCAACGAGCTGGTGCCGCTCAACCGCAAATATCCGATCAAGGAACTGCTGCAGGCCTGCCGCGACTATCCCGGTGCCTCGAACGCCCGCCGCATCACCTTCGAATATGTGATGCTCAAGGGCGTCAACGATTCTGCTCGACGATGCCAAGCTGCTGGTGAAGATGCTCAAGGGCATTCACGCCAAGATCAACCTGATTCCGTTCAATCCCTGGCCCGGCACGGCCTATGAATGCTCGGACTGGGACCAGATCGAGAAGTTCTCCGAATACATCTTCAATGCCGGCTATTCCTCGCCGGTGCGCACCCCGCGCGGCCGCGACATCCTCGCCGCCTGCGGCCAGCTCAAATCGGAGACCGAAAAGCTCAGCGTCCGCGAACGCGAGGCGCTGCGCGCCATGGCGATGACGGATTGATCATGGCGACGCCCTCAAGGTTCGTCATGGCCGGGTCAAGCCCGGACAGGACGGTTGATAGCGTGGCGATGCCATCGAGCGACAATCTGCTAAAGTCATGTCCCTGATCGGTCGCCTCATCGTCATCTTCTTCGGCTTTCTCGCCGCCTGCTTCGTCGGCGGTATGATCGTGGTCGTCGCGCTGCTGTTTCCGGAGTTCGCCGATCTCGGCGCAGGTCCCGTCGACCGGGGCACGATCGACATCCTGCTCGGCTTTGGCTTCATCTTCGTCTCTGGCTTCGCGCTGGTGCCGGCGGCGGTGATCGTCGCGATCACCGAAGCGCTCTACATCCGCAGTGCGCTCGCTTATGCTCTCGGTGGCGGCCTTGTCGGGCTCGCCTGTTATCTCGGCCTCGTCCCCTTCCACTCCGACACGTTCCAGTTCGAAGGCATCGTGCGGCGTCACCTGGAGATCATGACCGGTGCCGGCATCGTCGCGGGCGTCGTCTACTGGATGATTGCCGGCCGCAACGCCGGCGCCTGGCGCAATCCGCCGCCCCCGCGCAATCCGCCCCCGCCGCTGCCGTCGAACTCAAGGCCGGAGGCGCGGTGATTTCTTGCCCTGCCCTCGAGGGGAGGATGGGCACTTCGCCCGGGGTTTTCATCCCCTCTCCACTCCGCTAAACCGCGCGCCATGAACCGTACCGGACTTTTCATCGCCCTCGCGCTGTGGCTCGTGATCGGCGTCGTTTTCGGCCTCTATCCCGAGCTGGACCTCAAGCTCGCCGCGCTGTTCTTCGACCCTGATACGAAGACGTTTCCGCTCAAGCTGAACGGCTGGGCGGCCTTCGCGCGTGACGCTGCGATGTGGGTGGCCTGGGCGTTCGTGCTGCCGCCGTTGGTCGCGCTCGTGGTCAAGATGATCCGGCCCGACCGTCCGCTGATGGTATCGGGGCGCGCGATCGTGTTCCTGCTGGTCACGATCATCCTGTCGGCTGGCATTCTCACCAACCTCACCTTCAAGACCTATTGGGGCCGGCCGCGGCCGGTGGTGGTGACGCAGTTCGCCGGCGACCAGCAATTCGTGCCGTGGTGGGACCCGCGCGGCGACTGTGCACGCAACTGCTCGTTCTTCTCGGGCGAGGGCGCGACCGCGTTCTGGACGCTGGCGCCGGCCGCGCTGGCGCCGCCGGCCTGGCGGCCACTCGCCCATGCGGCAGCCGTGGTGTTCGGTCTCGTCACCAGCGGGCTCCGCATGGCGTTCGGCGGGCACTTCTTCACCGACGTGTCGATCGCCGGCCTCGTCACCTTCGTCGTGATCTGGTTTGCCTACGCGCTGATTTACCGCTGGCCGCGGACCCGGTTCTCGGACGCTGCGGTCGATGCCGCCCTGACCCGGCTGAACATGCCGGCCTACCGGCTCCGCCAGCGGCTGTTCGGCCGCAAGACGGACCCCGAGCCCTCGGCTTGAGGCATTAAATGCGTGCCGAGCCCCGCGAAATTTGATATTCGCGCGGTCAAACCCGCCCCGACCTCAGCCCTTAGAGACCCGATTGGAAGCGCCATGACCACGATCCTGAAAAGCCTGCCCAAGGGTGAGAAAGTCGGCATCGCTTTTTCCGGCGGTCTCGATACCAGCGCGGCGCTGCTCTGGATGAAGCAGAAAGGCGCGCGCTGCTACGCTTATACCGCCAATCTCGGCCAGCCTGACGAGGCCGATTACAACGAGATCCCGCGCAAGGCGATGGAGTTCGGTGCCGAGAAAGCCCGTCTCGTCGATTGCCGCACGCAGCTCGTCCACGAAGGCATCGCCGCGATCCAGTCCGGCGCCTTCCACATCTCGACCGGCGGCATCACCTATTTCAACACCACGCCGCTCGGGCGCGCGGTCACGGGCACGATGCTGGTCGCGGCGATGAAGGAAGATGGCGTCAACATCTGGGGCGACGGCTCGACCTTCAAGGGCAACGACATCGAGCGCTTCTACCGCTACGGCCTGCTCACCAATCCGGGCCTGAAGATCTACAAGCCCTGGCTCGACCAGCAGTTCATCGACGAACTCGGCGGCCGCGCCGAGATGTCGGCCTTCATGACCGCGCAGGGCTTTGCTTACAAGATGAGCGCCGAGAAGGCCTATTCAACCGACAGCAATCTGCTCGGCGCTACGCACGAGGCGAAGGATCTCGAAAGCCTCGACAGCGGCATCAAGATCGTCAACCCGATCATGGGCGTGCCGTTCTGGCGCGACGACTGCAACGTCAAGGCCGAGACCGTCGTGGTGCGTTTCGAGGAAGGCCAGCCCGTCGCGCTGAACGGGCAGACCTTCGCCGATCCCGTCGCGCTGTTCCTCGAAGCCAACGCCATCGGCGGTCGGCACGGCCTCGGCATGAGCGACCAGATCGAGAACCGCATCATCGAGGCCAAGAGCCGCGGCATCTATGAAGCGCCGGGCATGGCGCTGCTGCACATCGCCTATGAGCGCCTCGTCACGGGTATCCACAACGAGGACACCATCGAGCAGTACCGCATCAGCGGCATGCGCCTCGGCCGCCTGCTCTACCAGGGCCGCTGGTTCGATTCGCAGGCCTTGATGCTGCGTGAAACCGCGCAGCGCTGGGTCGCGCGCGCCGTCACCGGCGAGGTCACGCTCGAGCTGCGCCGCGGCAACGACTACTCGATCCTCAACACCGAGAGCCCCAACCTCACCTATGCGCCTGAAAGGCTCAGCATGGAGAAGGTTGAAGACGCCGCCTTCTCGCCGGCCGACCGCATCGGCCAGCTCACGATGCGCAACCTCGACATCGCCGACACGCGCACCAAGCTGAAGCTCTACACCGACACCGGCCTGTTGTCGGGCAGCGAAGGCTCGCAGATCTTCCGGCTCGAGAACGACAAGGGCTGATGGTCCTGCAGCCCGGATGGAGCGCAGCGAAATCCGGGACGTCTCGCCAAGCCGATAGATTCCCGGATTACGCTGCGCTCCATCCGGGCTACTCGTTTAATGACGGTGTCATGCGCGATCGCTAGGCTTCCGCTCCCATCCGGAATGAAATTGCGGAGCATCGCGCATGGTCAAGGGATCGGCACTCGCCTCTCTCATCGTCCTCTGTTGGACGTCGTCATTGTCGGCGCAGACGATCTATCCCATCGATCGCGCCGAGATTCTGGCCGGTGCCCAATTCGACTTCAAGGTTGAACTTCCGGGGCTGGTCGATCCGGCCAGGCTGAAGGTGACGGTGAACGGCGCGGACTATGCCGAAACGTTCGGCCGTGCCGGGACCTTCGTCGCGCGCGAGGATGGCAAGGACCAGTCGGCGCTGATCCTGCGCGACGTCACGCTGGCCAGGCCGGGCAGCGTCACGGTGGACGTGAGCGACGGCACCAACCAGCGCAGCATCGCATGGACGGTTTACGAGACCGGGCCGCGCAAGGCGAAGAACGTCATCCTGTTCATCGGTGACGGCATGTCCCCAGCGCATCGGGTCGCGGCGCGAATCCTGTCCAAGGGCATTGCGGAGGGCAAGAGCCGCGGCAAGCTCGCGATCGACGACATGCCTCATATGGCGCTGGTGGCGACCGCCGGCTCGGACTCGATCATCACGGACTCCGCGAACTCGGCCAGCGCCTACGCGACCGGCCACAAGAGCGCCGTCAACGCGCTCGGCGTCTATGCGGACCGCACTGCCAGCCCGTTCGACGACCCCCGGGTCGAAACCATCACCAGCCTCGCCAGGCGGCGGCACGGCATGGCGATCGGCATCGTCACCAACACCGAGATTGAAGACGCGACGCCGGCCGCGATGGTCGGGCACACGCGCCGGCGCGCCGCCTATGACGAGATCGTCGAACAGTACTTCGCCGCGAAGCCGGATGTGCTGATGGGCGGCGGCAGCGCGAATTTCCTGCCGAAGTCAGCGACGGGCTCCAAACGCAAGGACGAAGCCGACTACATCGTGAAGTTTCACGAAGCCGGCTACCAGATCGCGACCACCGCAAGCGAGCTCAGCGCTTCCGCCGCGAAGTCGGAGACGGGCAGGCTGCTCGGGCTGTTCGCCACCGGAAACATGGATGGCGTGCTCGATCGCAAATTTCTTGGGGGCGGCGGCGTGAAGAAGTTTCCGGAACAGCCCGACCTGACCGAGCAGGTGCAGGCGGCGCTGAACATCCTTTCGAAGAACGAGACCGGCTTCTTCCTGATGGTCGAATCCGGGCTGATCGACAAATACGCGCATCTGCTCGACATGGAGCGCGCGGTCTACGACACGATCATGCTCGACAATGCAGTGCGCCAGACCCGCGAGTGGGCGCGTGCGCGCGGCGACGATACTCTGATCCTGGTGCTGGCCGACCACAACCATCCCAACAGCCTTGTCGGCACCGTCAACGACGACATGGGCTCGACGCCCAACGTGCCGCTGCGCGAGCGCGTCGGCGTTTATGAGCAGGCCGGATTTCCCAATTATCCGGCTCCGGATGCGGAGGGCTATCCTTCGCGCGTCGATGTGAGCCGGCGGCTCGCCATCTTCTCGGCCAGTCTGCCGGACCACTACGAAACCTTCCGCCCCAAGCTCGACAATCCGAACGAGCCGACCGTCAAGGCCGCTGACGGCGGGACGTTCAAGGCCAACGAGAAATACCGGGATGTCCCGGGCGCGGTGCTGCGTCCCGGCAATCTGTCGGCGATGATCGGCGCCAGCGTGCATTCGGGCGAGGATGTCATCCTGACGGCGACCGGGCCGGGCAGCGAGCGGGTGCACGGCTCGATGGACAATACCGAAGTCTTCCGCGTCATGGTCGAAGCGCTCGGCCTCGCCGCCGGGCAATAGCGCGCCGCGCCGCTCAAACGAAAATGGCCGGGATCGCTCCCGGCCATTTTGCAGTCGTGTGCTTCGACTCAGCGCGGCGGCGCGGTGCCGGGCGGGGGCGGCGGCAGCGAGGCCTGACCGCCGTTGAGCAGCGGCGTGATATTTCGCACGGTAACGCGCCGGTTGATCGCGCTCGGTCCCTGCGTCTGCTCCTTCAGATACTGCTCGCCATAGCCCTGCGACGTCAGGTTCTCGGCGGGCACACCGAATTGCTGGGTCAGCAATTCGGCCGCGGACTGCGCACGACGGTCCGACAATGACAGATTGTCGACGTCGTTGCCGACCGCGTCGGTGTGACCTTCGATCAGGAACACCACGCGCGGGTTGGCCTGGATCGCACGGTTGAGGCCGTCGGCGATCGACTGCAGCTTCGCCGCCTGGTCCGGCGGAATGGCCCACGATCCCGTTTCGAAGTTGATCGTGTCGAGATCGATGCTCGGCATCTGCATGCGAACATTGGGGCTGTAGCGGATCTCGTCGAGCGTATAGCGACGATTGATCCGTTGCACCGGCGGCGCCACCATCGTCTGGTAGATCACGTCCGGCGACGCTTCCTGCGCGTCGACGATATAGCGATCGTAGGGAATGTTCACGACCGGAGGCGGCGCGTCGACATAGAAGCCGCCGACCGACTGCGGATCACGATAGCTGTTGTCGATGATGATGATCTCGCGCCCGGCGGGATCCCTGCGGATACGCCGCAGCAACCGGCCGTCCGGACCGACCACGGTGATGATCTCGCTGCCGTCGGGGCGGATCACGACGGTGCGGGTGTCGCCGCCGACGGTGTCGGTGCGGATGTCGCGGGCGCCATAGCGGAAGCGATAGAGATCATTGCCGCGGACATAGGTCTGCCCGCCCGGATCGCGGATGATGATGCGATCCGGCTCGGTGTAGACGGTGCGGCCGCCTTCGACGGTCTCGCGGCGCTGGTTGCGGTAGTCGGCGATGGTCGCGCCGATCACGGCGCCGGCGACGACACCTGCACCGATCGCGAGCGGCGTCAGGTCACGCTGCGGCGGCCGCGGCGGCGGCGGCAGCGGTGCGGAAACCGTGGGCGCCGCGCGGAAGGCCGGTGCGACCGTCGGCGGAGTAAATTGAGCCTTGCCGGGCGGCGGCGTTGCGGCCGCCGAACCCGGGACCGTGCTTGGAGCTGCGACACCTGCGGGAGGCGCTGGCGGCCGGGGCGGGAGGCCCGCAGCAGGTCCGGTTGCGGGGGCACCGGCGGCGGGTCCGCCGGGCGGCGGCGCGCCAGGGCCACCCTGGCGTCCCGGAGGCGGGGTCGGAGCACCACCAGCAGGCGGCGTGCCCGCGGGCACGGGTGTTGCGCTGGGCGCAGGCGTCGGTGATCCCGCCGGAGCAGGCGGTTGGCCTGGACGTCCGCCAGCCGGGGGCGTGCCGGTCGGCAAAGGCGTCGCGCCCGGAACGGTTTTCGGTGCGCCGGCCGGCGGCGGGCCGGAGCGGCCCGGCGGCGTGGTTCCCGGAGCCGGCGTTGCCGTCGGAGCGGGCGCGGCACTCGGCGCCGGCGTCGGCGCCGGCGGCGTTCGTCCTGGCGGCGGTGAAGCCGGGGGCGGCGGCGGGGTCGGAGTTGCGTGCGTGGTCGGAGGCGGCGGAGCAACACGCGCGGGCGGTGCCGCTGAAGGCGGCGGCGCCGGAGGCGGCGAATGCTGCTGCGGAGCGGCGGCCGGAGGCGGAGTTTGCGCCTTCGGTGCAGCCGGAGGTGGAGGCGGCGGAGGTGTCGGGCGCGTCGCCGCCGGCGGGGGAGGCGGCGTCGGACGTGACGGTGCAGGGGGCGGCGGAGGCGGCGCGGCCGGGCGCGGGGGCGGCGGTGGAGCAGCCGTGGGCGGCGGCGCGGTCGGACGTTGCGGCGGAGCTGCCGCGGGCGGCGGAGCGGGAGGCTTGGCTGCGGGCGGCGGCGGCGCCGCAGGTCCCTTCGGCGCCTGTTTCGGTTTTCCGTCAGGGCCGACTTCGCCTGCCGGCCCGCCCTGCGCGATCACGATGGGTGCTGCGGTGCTTTGTGCATGCGACGAGGAGCTTGCGAATGGCATCGCGGTGAGAGCCGTCGTGGCAAGCAGCACGAAGCGAAGATGAGTCATGAGAATGAATCCCCGGAAGGTTCTTGAACGAAGTCGGGTGAATGGTCGTTCGACGATGAACGGATATGCGTTAGGCCGGATTGTGGCGGTGGGGCGCGGCGCTGCTCGATTTATTTCTTCACGCGAAGCGATTCAAAACATCACCGTTCATTACGCATTCACATGATCTTGCAATCGCTTCACGCGCGCGCCTGCGACATTTCGGAGTCCGTGGCAGGATTCGGCGTCAGCGGCCCGTTCGGGCCGCGCGACGGAATCTCCTCTGGGACACGTCCCGGCAGTTCGTCGGGCTGCGGTGATTCGCCGGGCTCGCGCACCGGCGACGGGATTTCCGGCTGCGGATTGCCCGGCGGAATTGCAGGTGGCGGCTCGGTCGGTGTGCCGGGCGTCGAGGGCGGAATCTCGGGCGGTTCGATCGGCATTACAGCGACACCTTGCGGTTCTCGCCAAGATCGGGACGCGTGTTCGTCACCGCCGCAGCCGCCATCTTGACGTAGGAAATCACCGTTCCCGGCGAATCCCAATATTCAGCGTCGTCAGGCGTGATCTCGAGCACGCGGATGTTGGGATCTTCGGCGCTGTCCCACCAGGCCTTCGCCGGTGTCGAGAACAGCTCCTTGATCTTGGCGCGGTCGTCGGACACCACCGCCGTGCCCGTCAGCGACACATATTTCTGACTGCCGGCATCTGCGAATGACAGATTGATCGAGGGATTGCGTTCGATCTCCTCGTCCTTGTGTCGCCGTGCGTCCGTGAGGAAGAAAATCGTGTTGGCGTCGCGGTCGAGATGGGCGCTCATCGGTCGCGCGCGCAACTTGTCGCCGTCGCGCGTCACCAGCATCGCGAACCCGATCTTTTTCATCAAATCCCAGACGCGATCCGTGTCGCGCGCATTGTCGTTGGCCATATCGTTCTCCTTCACTCAGGGAAAGATAACCGCCTGCGCGGAACGATGTTCCTGACGAGCGACGGAACCCGTCTATTCCGGGGCGTGGCAGACGGCCTCGATGTTGTGGCCATCGGGGTCGCGCACGAAGGCGCCGTAATAGTTCGGATGATAATGCGGGCGGATGCCTGGTGCGCCATTGTCGCTTCCGCCCGCCGCCATGGCCGCCTTGTAGAAGGCGTCGACCGTGGCGCGATCCCTGGCGAGAATCGCGACATGCACCGGCTTGTTCATCGCGCCTTCGCCGCCGATCCAGAAATCGGGCTTGCCGTCGGCACCGAAGCCGGCTGCCGCGGCGTGGCCGGTCTGCTCCGCGGTGACCTCCATGATCAGGCTGTAGCCGAGCGGTGCCAGCGCCGCGATGTAGAACGCTTTCGCGCGCTCATAGTCGGAGACGGAGAAGCCCATGTGATCGATCATCGCAAACCTCCGTAGGTGTTCTCGTCAGCGCGACAGAAATGTATTGCTCCGCGTCTTGCGCGCGATCGCAAAGCCGCGCCCGATCATGTCGGCAATACAATCCTGTTGCCACTCGTTTTGTGACAGATGCTCGATCACCACCGCGCGCGGCCACAGCGCTTGCGGGACATCGCGGAAGAAGCCGATCAGCACGCGGTCCTCGAACCCCTCGACGTCGATCTTGAGCGAATCGACATGACCGACGCCGGCCTCGTCGAGGATGCGCGTCAGCCGCAGTGACGGGACCTTGATGGCTTCCGCGCTCGCCGTGCCGGTGACGACGTGGGTGGCGCCGAGATTGCCGCCGCCGCTTTCGATCATCAACTCGCCGTCGCTGTCGCCGGCCGCGGCCTGCACCAGGCGCACCTGAATTGCCTTTGATGCGGCGTGATTGAACGCGAGCCGTCCAAAGGTCAGCGGGTGCGGCTCGATCGCGACCACCTTGCCTGATGGCCCGACATGCCGTGCCATCACCAGTGCAAAAGTCCCCACATTGGCGCCGACGTCGACGAACGTGCCGCCCGCCGGAGTGTGCTGGCGCAGGAAGTCGAGTTCGTCGAGATTGTAGTCGGGGTTGAGCAACGCGCCGCGCTCGGTCGCGCTGCCCTGGTGATAGAAGCGAAACGAGGCGCCCTGGTACTGCGCGTCGACGGGGCCGCCGCGCAAGCGATCGACCAGCCGCGACATCCACGGACGAAACGCGCCCCGCTTCAGACCCGACCGCTGCGCAAGGCGGATGATCGCAGCCTGCGCCGCGTTCGGCGCAAACGCGCCGAACGGCGCGGACGATGGGGCGGTGTCGGGCGTCAACCAAGGGTCCTCATGGCAAGCGGCGCATGCATAGCCGGTTTTGCAGGGGACTCCAACGGGCTACAGAGTCACGCCGCCTTCTTCGGCGGCGCCTTGCGCTGCCGCAGGAATCGCCCGAGCAGCTTGCGCTTGCCCTTGCGCGGGATCAGCTCGATGTCGCTGACGAGCTTGGCGCCGCCTTTGCGGCGCTCCAGCACGATCTTTCGGCTGTGGAAGGCTTCCAGCTCGACGCGGTGCGCGACGCTGACGATGGTCGCCTTCGGCAGCTCGTCGGTGACCATCTGCATCATTTTGTCCTGGCTCTTCTCGTCGAGCGCGGAGGTCGCTTCATCCAGCACGACGATATCGGGGTTGTGCAAGAGCAGCCGCGCAAAGGCGAGGCGCTGCTTCTCGCCGCCGGACAGCGTCTGGTCCCACGGCGCTTCTTCCTCGATCTTTTCCTTGAGATGATCGAGCCCGACCTTGTGCAAGGCCTCGCCGATCTCGTCGATGGTCCAGTCGTCTTCGGCGCCGGGATAGGCGACGGCTCGGCGTAAGGATCCGGACGGCACGTAGGGCCGCTGCGGCAGCATGAACAGCCGCCGGTCCGGATGGAAATTGACGCTGCCGCCGCCCCATGGCCAGAGACCGGCGATGGCGCGCACCAGCGTGCTCTTGCCGGTACCGGATTCGCCGGCGACCAGCAGGCGTTCACCGGGCGCGATCGCGACCTCGGTCTCGCCGACCACGGCCGTGCCGTCGTCAAGCGTGACCGAGAGGTCCTTCAGTTCAAGCATCGTCTCATTGCTGGTCTCGCCGCGCTTGATGCGGCCGAGGCCATCGCCCCGCTCGGCGCGCTCGAGACCGTCGAGCGACATCATCAGCGAGGCGATGCGGCGCGCGCAGGCGTTCCAGTCCGCCAGCCGCGGATAATTGTCGACCAGCCAGCCGAACGCGCTCTGCACGATGGTGAAGGCCGAGGCCGCTTGCATCACCTGTCCGAGCGTCATGCTGCCGTCGAGGAATTTGGGTGCGCAGAGCAACAGCGGCACCACCGGCGCAACCAGGCTCGATCCCTGCGACACCAGCGTGGTGCGCATGTGTTGCCCGGCGAGCCGCGCCCATTGCCGCAGCACGCCGGTGAAATTGCGGTCGATGCCGTCGCGCTCTTCCTCCTCGCCGCCGAGCAGCGCGATGCTCTCGCCGTTCTCGCGCACGCGCGTCAGCGTGTAGCGGAAATCCGCCTCGGCCTGGTTCTTGTCCTCGGAGACCTGCACGAATTGGCGGCCGATCACCAGGATCGAGCCGGAGGCGATCGCGGCATAGAGAATCGCGGCAATCACGAGAAAGCCGGGAATGGTGACGGCCGATCCACCGAGCGTGACGGTGAGCGCGCCGCCGATCGTCCAGAGCACCACGATGAAGGTCGCGGCCGACAGCAGTGCCGAGGTGACGCCGGCGAGAAAATCGACCGGCGAGTCGGTCGCGATGCGCAGATCCTCGGCAATCCGGTATTCGGGGTTCTTGTGGTCGCCGCCAACGAGGTTGAGCTGGTAGTAGCGCCCGTTCGCGAGCCAGCGCGTCAACACGCTGTTGGTCAGCCACGCGCGCCAGCGCCGCTGGATGCCCATCCGCGCGAACACTTGCGCGACGCCGAGCACGATGCTGCCGATCGCGAGCGGGAAGAACACCGCTGTGAGATGAAACACGGTGGCCGCATCGCGCTTCTCGATCGCGTCGAAGATCGCGCGGTTCCAGACATTGATGCCGTATTGGAAGGCGACGGTGAGGACGATCAGCACGACGAGGCCGATCGAGAACGGCCAGGCCAACCGATCACCATTGCGGCCCCAGAAACCGCGTGCGCTGATCCAGAACCGCGTCAGCAGATAATTCTTGCGCGCCTGCTCGGCCTCCTCGGGCGACAGCTCCGGGTCAGGCTCGACCAGCTCGGGCGGCGGCGGTGTGATCTCGTCGCCGTCCTCACCCTTGATTTCGACGATGGGCGGCTTCTTGCCCCCTGTTCGCGCTTTCCGGCCGGCTTTTGCATGGCCGGATAACGCGTGGGAAATCAACCGGTTCCCTTGTGGTTCCAGGGCGAGCCGTCCCCTTGCATCATTGGGCAAGGGGCGGCAATTCGCAAGACATGCCGAGAGAAGGAATGGACGCCGGCGCATCCTCTGTCTGCCGCGCTAGCGGCGGTCAGATGCCGTGTTCGTCGCGGAGCGCGCGGGCCGCGTTCTCTCCGATGATGACGCATGGCGCCATCGTGTTTCCCGTGGTGATCCGCGGCATGACCGAGCCGTCGGCGATGCGAAGCCGATCGATGCCGTACACCCTGAGCTTGCTGTCGACCACGGACATTGCATCGCGGCCCATCTTCGCCGAGCAGGTCTGGTGCCAGTAGGTCACTGCGGAGTCGCGCACGAAGCGCTCCATCTCGGCGGCGCCGAGAGGGCCAGGCATTGACTCGCGCGCCACCAGCGGCTCGAAGGCACGGGTATTGCCGAGCGCACGGCAAACATCGACGCAGGCGATCGCTGTCTTCACATCGTCAGGATGTGACAGCATGTTGGCTTCGATCCGCGGCGTTGCAAGCGGCTCGGCGTTTCGAAGCCTTACCCTGCCTCGGCTCTTCGGCAAAGCGAGGCCGGCGAACATAGTCCAGCCGTGCGCCGGCGCCCGGTCAGCCGTCTCGGGGCTCGGCACCGGAAATTCGACCTGGCAGAACAGCAGGTCGGGGGAGCGGAGAGCGGCATCGGATTTCCAGTACAGCGTCGCCGCGTTGCCGGTGTTGCGCGGCGCAATCGGCTCGCGATATTCCCAAATGCATCCGAACGACACGTGATCCTGCAGGTTACGACCGACACCCGGCAGGTGCTGGACCACGGGGATATCAAACGGTCGAAGCTCGTTCTCATCGCCAATGCCGGAGCGCATCAGCACCGATGGCGTCTGGATTGCCCCGAGCGAGAGGACAACTTCCCGGGACGCGTTGAACCGCAGCGTCCGACCGTCGCGCAAAGCCTCGACGCCGACGGCCCTTCCGCGGCTCGAGCAGAATGCGGGAGACCTGCGTGCCGGTCAGCAGAGTGAGATTGGGCCGATCGAGAAATGGATAGGCATAGGCGCGGAAGATGGAGTGGCGCCTGCCGTTACGGACAAGGATATCTGTGATGGCGCAGCCACCTTCGCCCTCCATCATCTCGCCGTTGGGGCTTTCGAAAGTCGGAATCCCTATCTCTTTCGCTGCGCCGAGCATCGCCATCGCGGCGGGTCCGGGATCGGGTGACGGCTGCACGAAGACCGGGCCTCCGGTGCCGCGATGGCGCGGATCGGGCGTGCCTTGCCAGTTCTCGATCTCCTGGAAGATCTTCGAGACGGCATCATAACCCCAGGATTCGTCGCCGGCCTCCTGGGCGAAGAAGTCCCAATCGCTGCGGTGCCCGCGCGCCCACAGCATCACGTTGATGCTCGATCCGCCGCCGAGAACCTTGCCCATCGACATCGGAAGCGCGCGCCCGTTCAGATGCGGGTTGGGTTCCGCAACAAAGCCCCAGTCGGTCGCGCTGCCGAGGTTGCCGGGCCACGCCGCCGGCTCCATGACGGTCGGCACATCGTCTCCGCCGCCGGCTTCGATCAGCAGGACCTCGACCGACGGATTTTCGGCAAGGCGCCGTGCGACGACCGAGCCGGAGCTGCCGGCGCCGCAGACGATGAAGTCGTAGCTGCTGCGGGGGTTTTCGCTGAGCCGGTGCTGATTGGCGGCAACGCGATCGGCAAACTCCGGAAGATCAGAAGGCAGGACGTCGTTCATAAGATTGCTCCATGAAAATGCGTTGCTGGAACGCGACGTTCCGGCAGACGCGGGTGAGGAAGGGGAATGGGGCCGTCGGCGGTCCTTCCGGGACCGGTAGAGAAGAGGTCTTGGCTCGCGTCGGTCCTTCAGCTGGAGACCCGCGCGCTGGTTGGTCGTGGCGGGCTCATGCTTGTGAGAGGACGGCTCTCCGTTTGGGCGGGAAGGACGGGCGGTTGGGCCGTCGGACCATGGTTTGCTCCTTCGAGAGGGATGGGCCTTGGCATGGCGCATCTGCCAGGCAGTACGCAGCCACACTATCAGATTTATCAAATCTATCATTATCATCAGATTTATCAAAATAGGAGCAGCCGCCCCTTGTCAACGGTAGCCGGAGCACGACATTGTGAGGTCGGGGACGGGCTCGGCCGCTGAGCGGCCGTGGGGCAAAGATGGACTCTATGGTCAAGGACATCCTGACGACGGCGGAGGCTGCCAAGATTTTGGGGGTCTCGGTCCGCACGGCGCAGCTGCTGATCGAAGGCGGTTCGATCCCCTCCTGGAAAACTCCGGGCGGGCATCGACGTGTCTACCGCCGCGACGTTCTCGCACAGATCACCGGGCCCGGACCGACAGCGATGTCTGCTTCCGCGCGGGTGATCGTCATTGCGCGCCCGGAACGCATGGCGGCCTACGAGACAGCTCTCGCGAAGGTCGAATACTGCGTCGTCGAGCGCTACACGGACGTCAACGCGGCGCTGCTTGCGATCGGCTCCCGGTTGCCGGCGGCCGTTGTCATCGAAGCCGAACCATCGGATTCCGACAGGTTGGCCGTCGTCGAGAGCTTGCGCTCCGATCCAGCGCTCGGAGGTACCCGGATTCTGGTTGTCGGCAGCGCGGCAGCAGAACAGCCGATCGGCACGGTCGGGCTCGACATCGGGACGACGCGCTTCATCGACGGATTGCCCGCTCTACCCGAGGCGATCGAATCCGCGATCAGGGGCGTCGTCGAGCCTCCTGCCCCGTTCGAGACGCCGCCGTCTTTTCCATTTCCGGCAAACGAGGGCCAGCGGCTTCTAGCACTCGAACGCTCCGGCCTTGTCGACACGCCTCCGGAGGATTCCTTCGATCGCCTGACGTGGTTGGCGGCGCGCAGCCTGGATGCTCCTGTCGCATTGCTGACGCTGCTCACGCCGACCCGGCAATGGTTCAAGTCGCGCTACGGGCTCGATATGGCCGATACGCCGCGCGGCTGGGCGTTCTGCAATTACACAATTCTACAGAGGGATCTCATGGTCGCCGAGAACCTGGCGACCGACCAGCGCTTCGCGGAGAATCCGGCCGTGACAGGTGAGCTTGGATTTCGGTTTTACGCAGGCTGTCCGGTGCTCGATCCCGACGGCTTCACGCTCGGCTCGCTCTGCGTCATCGACACCAAGCCCCGCACGCTCGACGATATCCAGAAGCGGATCCTCGCCAGTCTCGCCGCGCTTGCCTCGGACGAGATCAAGCTGCGCGTCACCGACCGTCAATTGCGCCGGGCGGTCGATAAAGGCACTTCGAGGGCAAGCGCGCCGGCAACGCCTGCTCGGCCCGACGACAAGCGTGGCGCCGAGCCTCGGCAGGGCATCGCGAAACACAAGGCGGGCGTCACCCAAGATTAGGTGAGTGTCACCTCAGGCCAATCAGATCTGCCGCTCGACCATCTTGAGCTTGAGCTCGGCGATGGCTTCCGCCGGGTTCAGGCCCTTCGGGCAGGCCTTGGCGCAGTTCATGATGGTGTGGCAGCGATAGAGGCGGAACGGGTCCTCAAGATTGTCGAGGCGCTCGCCGGTGGCTTCGTCGCGCGAATCCGAGACCCATCGGTTGGCCTGGAGCAGCGCGGCGGGGCCGAGATAACGGTCGCTGTTCCACCAGTAGCTCGGGCATGAGGTCGAGCAGCAGGCGCAGAGGATGCACTCGTAGAGGCCGTCGAGCTTCTCGCGGTCCTCGTGGCTCTGGCGCCATTCCTTCTGCGGCGTCGGCGATGTCGTCTTCAGCCACGGCTCGATCGAAGCATACTGCGCGTAGAAATTGGTGAGGTCGGGGACGAGGTCCTTCACGACGGGCTGATGCGGCAGCGGGTTGACCTTGACCGCGCCGTCCTTGACGTCGTGCATCGAGCGGGTGCAGGCCAGCGTGTTCTGGCCGTCGATGTTCATGGCGCAGGAGCCGCAGACGCCTTCGCGGCAGGAGCGGCGGAACGTCAGCGACGGATCGATGTGGTTCTTGATCCAGATCAGGCCGTCCAGGACCATCGGGCCGCAATCGTTGGTGTCGACGTAATAGGTGTCGACGCTCGGATTCTTGCCGTCGTCCGGATTCCAGCGATAGACGCGAAATTCGCGAGTCTCGGTCGCGCCCGCAGGCTTCGGCCAGGTCTTGCCGCCTGATATCTTGGAGTTCTTCGGAAGTGCGAATTCAACCATTAGTCCTGCCTCTGGTTTTCCGCGTCATTGCCGGGCTTGACCCGGCAATCCATCGCCTTGGAAAGATGGATGCGCGGGTCAAGCCCGCGCATGACGAATCCTGATCAGTACACGCGCGCTTTCGGCGGAATGTACTGCACGTCGTTGGTCATGGTGTAGTCGTGAACCGGGCGGTACTCGATCTTGACCTTGCAGGCATCATCCAGCCAGGCCAGCGTGTGCTTCATCCAGTTCTTGTCGTCGCGATCGGAGAAGTCCTCGCGCGCATGCGCGCCGCGGCTCTCGGTGCGGTTGGCGGCGGAGTTCATCGTCACCACCGCCTGCGCGATCAGATTGTCGAATTCCAGCGTCTCGACGAGGTCTGAATTCCACACCAGCGAGCGGTCTGAGACCCCGATGTCCGTGATGCCGCTATGGACCTTCTCGATCAGGTTCTGGCCTTCGCTCAGGATGTCGCCGGTGCGGAACACCGCGCAATTGTTCTGCATCACGTGCTGCATGCCTTCGCGCAGCTTCGCGGTCGGCGTGCCGCCGGAGGCGTAGCGGTAACGGTCGAGACGGCCGAGCGCGAGCTCGGACGAGTTCGCCGGCAGCTCCGGCTGCTTGGCATTGGGCGTGAGCTTTTCGGCGAGGCGCAGCGCCGCGGCGCGGCCGAACACGACGAGGTCGATCAGCGAGTTGGAGCCGAGGCGGTTGGCGCCGTGCACGGACACGCAGGCGGCTTCGCCGATCGCCATCAGGCCGGGGATCGTGGCGTTGTCGTCGCCGTCCCTCTTGGTCAGCACTTCGCCGTGATAATTCGTCGGGATGCCGCCCATGTTGTAGTGGACCGTCGGCACGATCGGGATCGGCTCGCGCGTCACGTCGACATTGGCGAAGATCTTCGCGGATTCGGAGATGCCCGGCAGGCGCTCGGCGAGCACCGCGGGATCGAGATGGTCGAGGTGAAGGAAGATGTGGTCCTTCTTCTTGCCGACGCCGCGTCCTTCGCGGATCTCGATGGTCATCGCGCGCGAGACGACGTCGCGCGATGCCAGATCCTTCGCGGAGGGCGCATAACGCTCCATGAAGCGCTCGCCCTCGGCGTTGACGAGATAGCCGCCTTCGCCGCGGGCGCCTTCGGTGACGAGACAGCCCGAGCCGTAGATGCCGGTCGGGTGGAACTGCACGAACTCCATGTCCTGCATCGGCAGGCCGGCGCGCAGCACCATGCCGCCACCGTCGCCGGTGCAGGTATGCGCCGAGGTGCAGGAGGCGTAGGCGCGGCCGTAGCCGCCGGTGGCGAGAATCACGGTCTGGGCGCGGAAGCGGTGCAGCGTGCCGTCGTCGAGCTTGAGCGCGATGACGCCGCGGCAGGTGCCCTGGTCGTCCATGATCAGGTCGATGGCGAAGAACTCGATGAAGAACTCGGCCGCGTGGCGCAGCGACTGGCCGTACATCGTGTGCAGCATGGCGTGGCCGGTGCGGTCGGCGGCGGCGCAGGTGCGCTGCGCCTGGCCCTTGCCGAAGTCCATGGTCATGCCGCCGAACGGACGCTGGTAGATCTTGCCGTCCTCGGTGCGCGAGAACGGCACGCCCCAATGCTCGAGCTCGTAGACCGCGTCGGGCGCGTTGCGCACCATGTATTCGATCGCGTCCTGGTCGCCGAGCCAGTCCGACCCCTTCACGGTGTCGTACATGTGCCAGCGCCAGTCGTCCTTGTGCATGTTGCCGAGCGAGGCGGAAATGCCGCCCTGCGCCGCAACCGTGTGCGAGCGGGTCGGAAACACCTTGGTGATGCAGGCGGTTTTCAGGCCGGCCTCGCTGCAGCCGACGGTGGCGCGCAGGCCCGCACCGCCGGCGCCGACCACGACGACGTCATAGGTGTGGTCTTCGATCGGATAGGCTTTTCCGTTGGTGGCGGGAGCGCCGTTGCCCTTGCCATTTGTCTCAGCGGCCATGGCTTACACTCCGGAAGAAAGCTTCACGATCGCGTAAGTCGAGGCGAGCGCGACGGCGACCGAGAAGAAATTGTTGAGCATGATCGAGACGAGCTTCAGCTTCTCGTTGTGGACGTAGTCCTCGATCACGACCTGCATGCCGATCTTCATGTGCCAGGTGCTGGCGACGATGAAGAGCAGCATGATGATCGCGATCGGCAGCGAACCGAGGGTCTGCGCCGCGAAGGCCTGGTTGCGGCCGAACAGCATCATGATGACCACGATCACCGGGATCATCAGCAGCGTCATCGCGACCGCGGTGAGGCGCTGGCGCCAGAAATCGGAGGTGCCGGAATGGGCGGCGCCGAGACTGCGGACGCGGCCAAGCGGGGTGCGCATGCTGCGCTTCGGCGTATCGGCTGCGCTCATTTTCCACCTCCGACCGCGTAGGCGATGATCCAGACCAGCACCGTCAGCGCGATGCCGCCGACCGCTGCGCCCCAGGTCAATGCCTCCCGCTCGTTGGCCTTGAAGCCGTAGCCGAGGTCCCACACGAAGTGGCGGATGCCGCTCAACATATGGTGCATCAGCGCCCAGGTGTAGCCGAACACGATCAGGCGCCCGATGATGCTGCCGGTGAAGGCCTGGACATGGGCATAGGCGGCGGGACCGGAGGCCGCCGCAACCAGCCACCAGACCAACAGCAGGGTTCCGACGTAAAGGGCGATACCGGTGGCGCGATGGACGATGGACAGCGCCATCGTCAGCGTCCAGCGGTAGACTTGCATGTGGGGTGAGAGCGGTCGTTCGATCCGTGCGGTCATGGGCTTTTGATGTTTATTGCGGCCCAGCGAGGGGCACATGGGGATCGCGGAAGGTCGGCTCTATTTACGGAGTCGATTTCGCCTGCGCAATCACCAATTCGCCATAAATCGAACGAGGGTTCAGCACTAGAGCCTTGACGAACCAAGCCCAATCAGAGGCTTGGTATACCAGCAGGTCCGCCGGTCAACCAAGCAAGGAATTCAAATTCATATGTTCCAGCAGTGTGCGATGCATTGAAATTACTGTTGGAACGCCTCTAAGCCGACCCTGCCGTCCAAGCCGGTCGAGCGGCCCGTCCCCCCGCCGGTGGGCGCTGGGTTTGCCTCCTGCCAATCCCGTCCGCTCGCCGGGGGATATGCGCGTCCTGCAATCCACCCCAGCCGGGAGGTGGAGCGTGTCGACCGCGGGAGTCAGATCGCCTAAAGCTCCGCACGCAGCCCCCGGCATCGACGAATCGGAGAGGCTGCGGCCAGTCGCCGGGGCAGGTCAGGGGTGATTGCAGGTCTTGATATCAGGGAGATCGTCGAGCTCGCGCTGTTGCTGATCGCAACCGGCGCGCTCTCCGGATTCCTGGCCGGCGTGTTCGGCATCGGCGGCGGCGCGATCCTGGTGCCGGTGTTCTACGAATGCTTCCGAATCGCCGGCGTGCCGCTCGAGGTGCGCATGCCGCTCTGTATCGGCACCTCGCTCGCGGTGATCATCCCGACCTCGATCCGTTCGTTCCAGGCGCACTACAAGCGCGGCGCCGTCGACATCACGATCCTGCGCGTGTGGTGGCTGCCGATCGTGATCGGCGTCGTCGCCGGCAGCGTGATCGCACGCTACGCGCCGGAGCGCCTGTTCAAGATCGTCTTCGTCTGCGTCGCCTGGTTGGCCGCTGCGCGGCTCATCTTCGCCCGCGACACCTGGAAGCTCGGCGATGATCTGCCGAAGGGGCCGCTGATGCGAATCTACGGCTTCTGCGTCGGCATTCTCTCGACGCTGATGGGCATCGGCGGCGGCCTGTTCTCGAATCTGCTGATGACCTTCTACGGCCGCCCGATCCACCAGGCGGTCGCGACCTCGTCGGCGCTGGCCGTGCTGATCTCGATCCCCGGTGCGCTCGGCTACATCTATGCCGGCTGGCCGGCGGCCGCGAGCTATCCCGGCGTCGCCGCGCTGCAAGTCCCGTTCGCGCTGGGCTATGTGTCGCTGATCGGCGCCGTGTTGGTGATGCCGATGAGCCTCGTCACCGCACCGCTCGGCGTGAGAGCCGCGCATGCAATGTCGAAGCGGACGCTGGAGGTCGCGTTTGGGTGTTATCTGTTTATCGTGGGGAGCAGGTTCGTGATGAGTTTGGTGGGTGGGCAATAGTCGCTCGTCCAAGCCTCTGATTATCAAACCACTAGTTCGAAAAGACCAGCCTCGGCCGACTCCCGTCTTTCAGGCGCACCTCACTATGGCGCCAACAACGCAGGTCGCCCTGGCCTTCCAACCGATCGGCTTCGACCAAGGCGTGGATACGAGCCGCAAACATAGCATCGCTGATGGGCAGGGCGGCCTTATCTGACGCTTTGATAGAGTCCCACAGGATCTTGGCCATCTTCTGCCATCTCGGTGTCATCTGGGCAAAGATGATTTGATCGAGGTCATTCTCAGACACCAAAGGGGGAAGCGAAACGGCTTCCCAGCGAAGCGTACTGCTGATGGCGGGAAATTCCTTGTAAGGCATCAAGTCAGCAAATCGCTCAAACATCCCGTCGAGGAGCTCGGAGTTCAACCTGACGAGCAATTGTTCAAGTGAACCAGCGTCCTCGTCTTGTTCTCCCAACACAGAAGCGGCTGCTCTAGCTTCGTCGAGCTCGCGTGCAGCTTCGAGCAAATAGTCGAGAATTTCCTCTGATTGCTCTCGGTTCATGTCCCCCCAGCCCGGAGCAGTTGCGCCCCTACTTCTTCGCATAAATATCCTTGTACGTATCCCGCAGCACGTTCTTCTGCACCTTGCCCATGGTGTTGCGCGGCAGCTCGTCGACAACGAACACTCGCTTCGGCATCTTGAATTTGGCGAGCCGGCCATCGAGCGCCTTCAGCACCGCGGCTTCGCTCACATCGGCGCCCTTGTTGCAGACCAGCACCGCCGTGACGCCCTCGCCGAAATCGGCATGGGGCACGCCGATCACGGCGGATTCGATCACGCCCGGCATGGCGTCGATCTCGCTCTCGATTTCCTTGGGGTAAACGTTGAAGCCGCCGGAGATCACGAGATCCTTGCCGCGGCCGAGAATGTGGACGTAGCCCTTGCCGTCGATCTTGCCGAGATCGCCGGTGATGAAGAAACCGTCGTCGCGGAATTCCGACTTGGTCTTCTCCGGCATGCGCCAATAACCCCTAAATACGTTGGGGCCCTTGACCTCGATCATGCCGATCTCCTCGCGCGGCAATTCCTTGCCCGTCTCGGGCTCGGTCACGCGCACGGAGACGCCCGGCAGCGGAAAGCCGACCGCGCCGGGCACGCGCTCGCCGTCATAGGGGTTCGACGTGTTCATGTTGGTCTCGGTCATGCCGTAGCGGCTCGAGCACGGCATGGCCCGTGCGCGCGGACCATTCACGATGGGTCTCGGCGAGCAGCGGCGCCGAGCCGGAGATGAACAGCCGCATGTGTTTCGCGGTGTCGCGCGACAGCGCGGGGTTTTGCAGGAGTCGCGTGTAGAAGGTCGGCACGCCCATCAGCACGGTGGCGCGCGCCATCAGCTTGATGATGAGATCCGGATCGAGCTTCGGCAGGAAGATCATCGACGCACGCGAAAACAGCGTCACGTTGGTGGCCACGAACAGACCGTGGGTGTGGTAGATCGGCAGTGCGTGGATCAGCACGTCCTTGTCGGTGAAGCGCCAGTAGCCAACGAGGCTGAGCGAGTTCGACGCCAGATTATCGTGCGTCAGCATCGCGCCCTTGGAGCGCCCCGTCGTGCCGGAGGTGTAGAGGATTGCGGCGAGATCATCGTTCGCCCGCGCCACGGTCGCGAATTCAGGGCTGGCCTTGTCGGCGGCGTCCGTGAGCGAGCCCTTGCCGACGGGCCCCAGCGTCTCGACCTTGGCCTTCACCTTGGCGGCGATCGGGGCGAGGCCCTCGGCCCTGGAGGGATCGCAGACCACCAGCGACGGCTCGGCATCGCCGATGAAATAGTCGAGCTCGTTGAGCGTATAGGCCGTGTTGAGCGGCAGATAGACCGCGCCGGCCCTGACAGTGCCGAGATACAGCACGATGTTGGCCGCGGATTTCTCGACCTGCACCGCAACGCGATCACCAGGCTTGACGCCGCGCGCGACCAGCACGTTCGCCATTTGCCCGGCCCGCGCGATCAGCTCGCCGTAGCTGATATGGACGCCGTCCTGCGTCTCGATCGCGAGGCGCGCAGGGTCATCGAGGCCGTCGAACAGGCGGGAAAACAAATTGGCGTTGGCAGCTTGGTTCATGCAAGATTTCCTCGACCGCAAGGCTTGTACTTCATGGCTTGGAGGACAAGGCCGGTCAAAACCGAGGGCTGGATTAGCAAAAACCGCCCCGATGAAGCAACGGAGACAGTTTGCATGACCAAGAACGGGAAACGCGTGGCCTGGGTCACCGGCGGTGGCAGCGGGATCGGGGAGGCCGGCGCTGAGGCGTTGGCTGCCGAAGGCTGGACGGTGGTGGTGTCGGGCCGCCGCAAGGATGCCCTGGATACCGTGGTTGCGAAGATCAACGGGGCGGGCGGGGTGGCCGAGGCCATCGCGCTGGACGTCTCCAACGCCGCCGAGGCCCAGAAGGCGGCCGATCAGATCGTCGCCAGGCACGGCCGGATCGACCTCCTCGTCAACAATGCCGGCATCAACGTCCCCAAACGCAGCTGGAAGGACATGGAGCTGGAGGGCTGGGACAAGCTCGTCCAGGTCAATCTCAATGGCGTGCTCTATTGCATGCGCGCGGTGCTGCCGACGATGCGCAAGCAGCAGGACGGCTCGATCATCAACGTCTCGTCCTGGGCCGGCCGCCACGTCTCGAAGATGCCGGGCCCGGCCTACACCACCACCAAACATGCGGTGCTCGCACTGACCCATTCCTTCAACATGGACGAATGCGTCAACGGCCTGCGCGCCTGCTGCCTGATGCCGGGCGAGGTGGCGACGCCGATCCTGAAACTCCGCCCGGTGGTGCCGAGCGAGGCGGAACAGGCCAGGATGCTACAGTCCGAAGATCTCGGCCGCACCATCGCCTTCATCGCGTCGATGCCGCCGCGCGTCTGCATCAACGAGCTGCTGATCAGCCCGACGCATAATCGCGGCTTCATCCAGACGCCGAACAACAGGGATTAGCCCGGGTTGTCGCCGCGGGTTCGTCATTGCGAGCGAAGCGAAGCAATCCAGAGATGTATCCTCGGAGACAGACTGGATTGCTTCGTCGCTCCGCTCCTCGCAATGACGCGGGCGAGGGACCGCACGGACGCGCCGTCCCATAGTTTCACGCATCACAAAGAATTTTTGTCCGAAACCACTTCGCAAACCCTCCCGTAGTTCGATCAACGACGCGCCATTGCTTCACGTCAAACTGTCGCAGGCGCCGTTGTTGTCCAACGCAAACACCGGCCGTCGCCGGTCATAATCCAATCGGGAGTTTCTCCATGTCGAAGCGCATTGCCTATCTCACCGCCGCTGCCTTCAGCGCCCTGGCCATCACCGCGACCGTCGTCGCGCCCGCGCGTGCCGAGGAAAAGACCGTCATGGTTGGCGGCGCCGCGATGTTCCCGTCGAAGAACATCGTCCAGAACGCGGTCAACTCGAAGGACCACACCACGCTGGTGGCGGCGGTGAAGGCGGCCGGTCTCGTCCCGACGCTGGAAGGCAAGGGCCCGTTCACGGTGTTCGCGCCGACCAACGCCGCCTTCGGCAAGCTGCCGGCCGGCACCGTCGACAACCTGGTCAAGCCTGAGAACAAGGCGACGCTCACCAAGATCCTCACCTACCATGTCGTGCCCGGCAAGCTCGAGGCTTCCGACCTCACCGACGGCAAGAAGCTGAAGACCGTCGAGGGCGAGGAGTTGACCGTCAAGAAGTCCGGCAGCTCCGTGATGATCGTCGACGCCAAGGGCGGCTCCTCGACCGTGACGATCCCCAACGTCAACCAGTCGAACGGCGTCATTCACGTCGTCGACACAGTGTTGATGCCGGCGACCTGACACCGCGAAGACCGGTTTCATCCCCACACCGGATGCGACGAAACTGCGAGCCGGGGGTGCCCGGCTCGCTTTATTGTTACCACGATAGCCCGCGGGCATCGATTCGATGGCCGGCCGGGCGTAACGAAAGCGGAAACATCGGCGTATAATGGCTGTCACACGACGTTCAGGACGGAACCGCCATGTCGAGCCTCTCAGTCACCGACGAACAGGTCAGCGCCACACCGGCCAAAGTGATCCAGCCGGTCTGGGTCCGGGTCATGCACTGGACCAACGCCGTCGCCATGGTCCTGATGATCCTGTCGGGCTGGCAGATCTACAATGCCTCGCCCTTGTTCGGCTTCAGCTTCCCGCGCGAGTACACGCTGGGCGGCTGGCTCGGCGGCGGGCTGCTCTGGCATTTTGCCGCGATGTGGCTGCTCATGATCAACGGCCTGGCCTATCTCGTCACCGGCTTTGCCACCGGCCGCTTCCGCAAGAAGCTGCTCCCGATCACGCCCTCTGGCGTGCTGCATGACGTCAGGGCGGCGCTGACCTTCAAGCTCGGCCATGACGATCTCAGCGTCTACAATTACGTGCAGCGCACGCTCTACGCCGGCATCATCCTGGTCGGCGTGCTGATCGTGCTGTCGGGCCTCGGGATGTGGAAACCGGTTCAGCTGCATTGGCTCGTCATGCTGTTCGGCGATTATCCCACCGCGCGCTACGTCCACTTCTTCTGCATGGCCGCGATCTGCGCCTTCCTCGTCATTCATGTGATCCTTGCGCTGCTTGTGCCGAAGAGCCTGCGCGCGATGATCATCGGCCGTTGAGCAGGAGAACCGTCATGGCCAAGCGCTCATTCCTGATCCCCAGCGTCGACAAGCGGCTGCTGATCAAGGACTCCATCAAGACCATGCCCGATTTCACCCGTCGCCGCTTCATCGCCGGCGGCGCCAGCCTCGGCGCGCTGACGCTGCTGACCGGCTGCGATGTGGTCGATTCGTCCTCGGCCGAGACGCTGCTGGCGAAGATCTCGAAATTCAACGACGCGGTGCAGTCCTTCATCTTCAATCCCGACGCGCTGGCGCCGACATTTTCCGAGCGCGACATCACAAAGCCGTTTCCGTTCAACGCCTATTACGATCTCGACGACGCGCCGGAGGTCTCGGCGGCGGATTGGAAACTCGAGGTGCGCGGCCTCGTCGACAACAAGAAGTCCTGGACACTGGACGAACTCTACAAGCTGCCGCAGGTGACGCAGATCACCCGCCACATCTGCGTCGAGGGCTGGAGTGCGATCGGCAGCTGGACCGGCACGCCCCTGCGCGATTTCCTCAAGCTGATCGGCGCCGACACCCGCGCGAAATATGTCTGGTTCCAGTGCGCCGACAAGGACGGCTATAATTCGCCGCTCGACATGCGCACCGCACTGCATCCGCAGACCCAGATGACGTTCAAATATGCGAACGAGATCCTGCCGCGCGCCTATGGTTTCCCGATGAAGATCCGCGTGCCGACCAAGCTCGGCTTCAAGAACCCGAAATACGTGGTGTCGATGGAAGTCACCAACGACTACAAGGGCGGCTATTGGGAAGACCAGGGCTACAATTCGTTCAGCGGGAGCTGACGAATAGCTCCGCTGCCGCAGGGTGGATTAGCGAAGCGTAATCCACCTCTTTGATTTCCGTCGTGACAGAAGTGGTGGGTTACGCCTACGGCTAACCCACCCTACAGCACCGATGATTTCGCCGGCCCGACCTTCCGCTGGCACAACGCCAGCACGGCCCCGAGCGCCAGCAGCGCCGCCGAGACGTTCAACGCGTAGCTCAAGCTCCCGAGCGCATCGGTGATCGCGCCGACCACGATCGGACCCAGCGTCTGGCCGATACCGAACGAGATCGTCATTGCCGCGATCGCCGTCGGCCACACCTCGTGCGGATAGTTGAAGCGGACGAAGGCGGTGGTCGAGTTGACCACGGCGAAGAAGCCGATGCCGAAGACGACCGCGGAGACGGCCAGCCATGCGGTCGAATGTCCCAGCATCGGCAGGCCGGCGCCGATGGCGTTGGTGCCGAGGATGATGGCGGTGGCGAGCCCGCCGCGGTCGAGCGCCAGCACGCCGCGCCAGACCCAGGGTGTGACGAAGGCGCTGACGCCGATCAGGCCCCAGAACGCGGCCTGTGCCGTCGCATCGCCGCCGCCGTCGCGGACATAGGCGATCATGAAGGTCATGTAGGCGATGTAGCCTGCGCCAAACAGGAAGTAGCCGGCCAGATAGATCAGCACCGGGAGAATCGAAAATGAGGCGCGGCTTGCTTCGGCGAAGCGCGCCTGGCTCTCGATGCGGATCATGAACAGCGGCGCCGCCATCACCAGTGACAGCAATGTCAGCGCCCACCACACGATCCACCACGAGCCCGGCCCGAACCATTGCAGCGTGAACGGTGCGATCAGCCCGGAGGAGAGAATGCCGACGCCCGGACCGGCATAGAACAGGCTGAGCAGGAAATTGGCGCGCTCGGGATAGGATTGCGCGATGGTCGCGGCCAGGGCGCCGCCGGCAACGAAGGCGACCGCGGCGCCGATGCCCAGCACCAGCCGCGCCAGGCTGAGCGCGACAAAATTTCCGGTCAGTGCGCAAGTAGCGAGCGCGGCCAGGCAAACCAGGGTTCCGCCGCGGATGGCGACAGACCAGCCGAGCCGCCGGATCAGCCGGGACGCGACCAGCGCGCCCGCGAGGTAGCCGACGGCATTGATGGTGTTCATGAAACCGGCCGCGGAGTAGGACCAGCCGAGGTCCTCCCGCATGTCGGGCAGCACCAGCGCATAGGCAAAGCGGCCGATGCCGAGCCCGACCGTCGCGGCCAGCGACAGGGTCAGGATCATCCGCGCGGGATGGGCGTCGGGCGGGGGGCGACGGTCTCGAGTGGAAGAATCTTGGGCGTGCAAGGGATACTCCGGCACGCGCAGTGTGGCAGGCCCTGCCCGTCTTGCACAGCCGCGAGGCGGCAATGGTGTCTTGCCAAGCGCGCAACGCCGCTCTAGCACTCCGCCCGAAATCACGAGACGCCGTCATGCCCGGCCTTGTGCGGGCATCCACGTCTTCTGAGTTGTTGAGCCAAGACGTGGATGGCCGGATCAAGCCCGGCCATGTCGAAACGGAGGAATAAGGAAAATGGCGACCCACAAACTGCTTCTGCTCCCCGGCGACGGTATCGGCCCCGAGGTGATGGGCGAGGTGAAGCGGCTAATCGACTGGCTCAATACGGCCGGGATCGCCAAGCTCGAGACCGACACCGGCCTCGTCGGCGGCTCCGCCTATGACGCGCACAAGGTGTCGATCTCCGAGGGCGACATGGCCAAGGCGCTTGCCGCCGACGCTATCATCTTCGGCGCGGTCGGCGGTCCCAAATGGGATGCCGTGCCTTACGAGGTGCGTCCCGAAGCCGGCCTCCTGCGCCTGCGCAAGGACCTCGCCTTGTTTGCCAATCTCCGTCCCGCCGTGTGCTATCCGGCGCTCGCGGACGCCTCGAGCCTGAAGCGCGAGGCGGTCGAGGGTCTCGACATCATGATCGTGCGCGAGCTCACCGGCGGCGTCTATTTCGGCGAGCCCAAGACCATCACCGATCTCGGCAACGGCCAGAAGCGCGCCATCGATACCCAGGTCTACGACACCTATGAGATCGAGCGCATCGGCCGCGTCGCCTTCGAGCTTGCCAGGAAGCGCAAGAACAAGGTGACGTCGATGGAGAAGCGCAACGTCATGAAGTCGGGCGTGCTCTGGAACGAGGTCATGACGGCGGTTCACAAGCGCGAATACCCCGATGTCACGCTCGAGCATCAGCTCGCAGATTCCGGCGGCATGATGCTGGTGAAGGCGCCGAAGCAGTTCGACGTCATCGTCACCGACAATCTGTTCGGCGACATGCTGTCCGACATTGCGGCGATGCTGACCGGATCGCTCGGCATGCTGCCCTCGGCCTCGCTGGGCGAGGTCGACGTCAAGAGCAAGAAGCGCAAGGCGCTGTACGAGCCGGTGCACGGCTCGGCGCCCGACATCGCCGGCCAGGGCCTCGCCAATCCGATCGCGATGATCTCGTCCTTCGGCATGGCGCTGCGCTATTCCTTCGACATGGGCGCGCTCGCCGACAAGGTGGATGCCGCGATCGCCGCCGTGCTCGCCAGTGGCCTTCGTACCGCCGACATCAAGTCGGAAGGCACCACGGCCGCCTCGACCACGCAGATGGGCGAAGCGATCCTGAAGGAATTGCAGAAGCTGCACGCGTAAGGCTTGCACGGCTCTCGTAGGGTGGGCAAAGCGAAGCGTGCCCACCACTTCCGGGCTATTGGATAAAGATGGTGGGCACGGCGCGTTGCGCCTTTGCCCACCCTACGGCACGACCCGTAAGGAGCCACCTCATGGATGCCTCGCCCCGCCCCAAGATCGCGGAAACCATCATCCATGACACGGTCCGCCAGCGCGAAGCGCAGATCGGACGCCGCTGCGAAATCCTGAGCAACACGCGCATCGAATATGCCGCGCTCGGCGATTACTCGTATCTCGGTGAGAATTGCGACGTCGCCGATGCGGTGATCGGAAAATTCACGGCCATCGCGAATTCGGTACGGATCGGCGCGCCGAACCATCCGATGGGCCGGCCGTCCCAGCATCGCTTCACCTATTGCCCTGAATATTATGATGCGAGCGCGACCCGTGACCGCGACTTCTTCGCGGATCGCCGTGGCGACCGGGTGATCGTCGGCAATGATGTCTGGATCGGGCACGCCGCGATCCTGCTGCCGGGCGTCACCGTCGGCGACGGTGCGGTGATCGCCGCGGGCGCTGTCGTCAGCCGCGATGTGCCGCCCTACACGATCGTCGGTGGCGTTCCCGCGCGCGCCATCCGCAAGCGCTTTGACGATTCCGTCGCGGAAAGCCTGCGCCGCATTGCCTGGTGGGATTGGCCCGACGAGCTCATCTTCGAGCGCCTCTCCGATTTCCGCTCCGAGGCGATCGAGGACTTTTGCAGGCGCTATGATCCGGCAGCCAACGCGTAAGGCGGACGCATCTCTCTCGAACAAAAATGGCCGGGCGTGAGCCCGGCCATTTTGATTCGGTCTATAGCTCCGCGCTCAGTACAGCGGGAAATTCTGCGGATAGCCGCCGACGTCGGACGGCGGGCTCAGCGGCTGGCGATCGATCGGGCGATTGAGGTTTTCGCGCGCGAAGGACGGATAGCCGACGGCCGGCGGGAAGGCGTAGTCGGAGAACTTGCGGTCGCCCGGATTGACCTCGGTGCCGCCATCGAGCCATGAGCGCTTGCTCACATAGAGGCGGGTGCGGCCCTGCTGATAGACCGCGTTGGGACCGCTCGGGCCGTAATAGTGCCGGCCGCTGTCGTTGCGCTGCTTCTTGGTGTCGGCCGAAGCCGATGTCGCCAGGCCCAAAGAAGCGGTCATGGCAATCGCGGCGCCCGCCGCAAGCCAGGTCGCCAATTTGTTCGCGGCAGAGAAATTCGAGCTCATCACGTCCCCTTCAGGCGGCACGCCGCCAGTCGATATCGTCCCATACTAGCCCGGCCGGGGTCTCCGCAACTAGGTCAATTGGGTCACACCAGCTCGGAATAATCGTGCGCGCCGGCAAAAGTTGCATGAATACCAGCTACTTGAGCTTGATGCGGATCAAAGCGCGCCGCGCAATTGCGCGTTCGCGGCGCCCAGCAGCCAGTCTGGCGAGCCCACAGGCGCGCAACCGCTGCGCCTGAGCTCGGCATGGGCGAACAATTCCGCCAGCTTCGGCTCGTTGCCGGAGGCCAGCAGCGTCAGCCGGTTCAGCGTGCAGGCGATCGCCGTGCGTCGCGCAGGCAGGGTCTCGCCCTGACAGGTGAACCCGGAGATCTGGAGCGGCGGCTCCTCGCTGCGCTTGAGGTAGCCGAGGCAAGCCTGGGTCCCTTCCGCTGCACCCGTTGGCCGGAACAGGGCGACGGGGCCAAATTTGGTGTCGATCAGGCCGGCCTGCTCGAGCGGGGTGGCCGGACTCAGTCCCATCCGGACGGCCAGATCCGCTGTCGCCGGACGGGTCACGTCAAATTCGCCGCCCTCCCGGTAAATCTCGAGCTCGGCAACGGGCCTGTTGGTCTCGCCCGCCCAGCGCATCACATCCCTGCGGCCGCCTTCGGGATGCCGAAGAATGAGGTAAGAGGTTGTTTTTTCGGATGAATCGGGACGACTGAGGGCGAAGGCCGGGTGCGAACGGGCGGCGACACTCCACCCCGGCTTGTCCGCGGGGTCATCGTCGCGCAGGCTGGGCAGCTGGCCGAGCGCCGCAACCGCGAGGATGGCAAACAGCGCGAGCGCCCCCACATAGGCGAACAGGCGCGCCAGCGTTCCGACGACCTCGTCGGCGAAGGCTGCAAGCGCCAGATGGATCTGGGTGGGGCTAACGGCCGTGCCGGCCTCAGGCGATTGCATCCACGTCCCTAAGGCAGGGTCCAACGTTGTCTTGAGCCCGGTTCTCGCATAGAAGCGCTGCTCTTCCTGTTTAAGCATCAGCTTCAGGAACGGGCTTTTTCATCGGAGAGTGAACGATGGGTTACAAAGTCGCAGTCGTCGGCGCGACCGGCAATGTCGGACGGGAAATGCTCAACATTCTCGATGAGCGCAAATTTCCGGCGGACGAGGTCGTGGCCCTGGCGTCGCGCCGCAGCATCGGCGTCGAGGTCTCCTATGGCGACCGCACCCTGAAGTGCAAGGCGCTCGAGCATTACGACTTCTCCGACGTCGACATCTGCCTGATGTCGGCAGGCGGCACGGTGTCGAAGGAATGGTCGCCGAAGATCGGCGCCGCCGGCACGGTCGTGATCGACAATTCCTCGGCCTGGCGCATGGATCCGGACGTGCCGCTGATCGTGCCTGAGGTGAACGCGGATGCGACGGCGGGCTTCAAGACGAAGAACATCATCGCCAACCCGAACTGCTCGACCGCGCAGCTCGTGGTCGCGCTGAAGCCCTTGCACGACAAGGCGACGATCAAGCGCGTCGTCGTCTCGACCTATCAATCCGTGTCGGGCGCCGGCAAGGACGCGATGGACGAATTGTTCTCGCAGACCAAGGCCGTCTACACCAACCAGGAGCTGGTCAACAATAAATTCCCCAAGCGCATCGCCTTCAACGTCATTCCCCAGATCGACGTCTTCATGGAGGACGGCTACACCAAGGAAGAGTGGAAGATGATGGCGGAGACCAAGAAGATTCTTGATCCCAAGATCAAGCTCTCCGCGACCTGCGTGCGCGTTCCGGTGTTCGTCGGCCACTCCGAGGCCGTCAACATCGAGTTCGAGAACCCGATCAGCGCGGATGAAGCGCGTGACATCCTGCGCAAGGCGCCCGGCTGCCTCGTCATCGACAAGCATGAGCCCGGCGGCTACGCCACGCCGTATGAAGCCGCCGGCGAGGACGCCACCTACATCAGCCGTATCCGCGAGGACGCGACGGTGGAGAACGGCCTCGTGCTGTGGTGCGTGTCCGACAATCTGCGCAAGGGCGCCGCGCTCAACGCGATCCAGATCGCGGAAGTCCTGATCAACCGCAAGCTGATCAGCGCGAAGAAGAAGGCGGCGTAACTCCGGCGCCGCAGGGTGGATTAGCCGAAGGCGTAATCCACCTCTTCCGTCTATGCTGATACGAACAGCGGCGGATTACGCTTCGCTAATCCGCCCTACGCGTAACGAATTCACGCCCCCTCGCGCACGCTCTTGAATTCCTTGCTCGTCTTGTCCAGCACGAACAGCGATCCCTCCGCGACGCCGAAATAGGCGCCGTGGGTCTGCATCTGGCCGCTCTCGACCGCCTTCTGCACGAACGGGAAGGTCATCAGGTTCTCCAGGCTGCGGAACACCGCGGCCTTCTCGATGCGCTCGACGAACTGCGCCATGGTCTCTCGCTCGCGCTGCTCGACCACTTCGCCGGGCTTGATGAACATCTGCATCCATTTGCCGATGAAGTCGCCCGGCGTGAGCGGCTCGATCTTGTCGACGAAGGCGCGGATGCCACCGCATTGCGCGTGGCCGAGGATGACGATGTGCTTCACCTTCAGCACCGTCACGGCATATTCCAGCGCGGCCGAGACGCCGTGCGCGTTGCCGTCGGGCTGATACACCGGCACCAGATTGGCGATGTTGCGAACGACGAACAATTCGCCCGGGCCGACGTCGAAGATGACCTCGGGCGAGACGCGGCTGTCGCAGCAGCCGATCACCATCACTTCCGGGAACTGCCCCTTCACCGACAGTTCGCGATAGCGGGTCTGCTCGGTCGGCAGCCGCTGGGTGGCGAAGGCCTGGTAGCCTTCCAGCAAATGCTCAGGGAATGTGATCATGGCCTATGCCTAACCATAGACCGCAGGGGCGAACAAGCCTTTCGAACAGGCATGCCAGATGCTATCGGCTTCGGTCAGAATCCACCTGGAAACCGGAAGGAACGCTTGCATGACCCGCCCGCGCCGCAGCCATCTGTTCATGCCAGGCTCCAATCCGCGCGCGCTGGAAAAAGCGCGAATTCTGGCCGCCGACGGCCTGATCCTCGATCTGGAGGATTCCGTCGCGCCCGACGCCAAGGCTGTGGCGCGCGATGGAATCGCCGCCGCGATCGCGGCCAAGGGATTCGGCAGGCGCGAGATCCTGATCCGGACCAACGGTCTCGATACGCAATGGTGGGCCGAGGACGTCGCGATGGCCGCCAAGGCCTCGCCGGACGGCATCCTGGTTCCAAAAGTTTCAAGCATCGAGGATCTCCAGACCATCGGCCGCGATCTCGCCGGACTCGGCGCCGCGCCGACGGTGAAAGTCTGGGCCATGATCGAGACCGCGCGCGCGGTGCTGCATGCCGAGGAGTTGGCCGCGGCCGGACGCGATTTATCGAGCCGCCTGGCAGGCTTCGTGTTCGGGCCGAACGACATCTCGCGCGAGACCCGGATCAAGATGCTGCCCGGCCGTGCCGCGATGATCCCGATGATCACCCACTGCATCCTGGCGACGCGCGCGGCCGGCCTCGAAATCCTCGACGGCCCTTACAGCGACATCAACAATCCCGACGGCTTCGCCACCGAATGCGCGCAGGGCCGCGACCTCGGTTTCGACGGCAAGACGCTGATCCATCCCTCGCAGATCGACGCCTGCAACGTGATCTTCACGCCGCCCGAAGAGGACATCGCGCGCGCGCGAAAAATCATCGCGGCGTTCGAGCTGCCGGAAAACGTCTCGCGCGGAGCGATCCGGCTCGACGGCGCGATGGTGGAGCGCCTGCACGCCGACATGGCGAAGCGCACGATCGAGATCGCGGATGCGATTGCCGCGATGGGGAAGAGCTGAACAGTGTCCCTGGCCCCTTCCGTCCTTCTGGATCTGGACGGAACGCTGGTCGATTCGAAGGCGGGCATTGTCGCGAGCTGCTCGGCCGCCTTGCGTGTGCTCGGGCATGATCCCGGCAAGGCGCCAGACATAGCGATCGGGCCGCCACTCGAAGACATCTTGCGGACGTTGCTGCAGGCCTATGACGACGACAGGGTCGACGAAGCCGTCGTCGCCTATCGTCAGCACTACGGCGAAACCGGTCTGCTTGGAAGCGAGACCTATCCTGGAATTGGTGACGCGCTCGAGACGATGCGTCGTGCCGGATTGGGGATCTACCTCGCGACTTCGAAGCGCGAAGTCTTTGCGCGTCGGATTCTGGAGAACCAGGGCCTGGCGATACATTTCGACGGAATCCACGGCTCGGTGCCGGGCGGCAAGCTCGATCTTAAGCCGGAGCTGCTCGCCCATATCCTGTCTGAACACGGCATCGCCGCATCGCACAGCCTCATGGTCGGCGATCGCAGCCACGACATCGTCGGCGCCCGCGCCGTCAGGATGCGCGGCCTCGGCGTGCTCTGGGGATATGGCAGTCGCGACGAACTCGAAGCGGCCGGTGCGGACCAACTGGTGGAGCAGCCTGCCGATCTTGCAAGCGCGGTGTTATCGATGTTGGGCGTTTAGCCTCCGCTCTGTGTGAGGTCATTCACATTCATCCGCGGCGATATTCAGCATGGTCCCATTCACGCGCTGCACGGTGCAGCTCAAGAAAACGGGATAACAACCATGACCTCTCGCGTCGCGCTTTTCGCCCTCGCTGCCATCATCGGCTTCGGCTCGCTGGTCGGCTCCACCTCCAGCTCGCACGCTTACACCACCGATTTTCGCTGGGCCAACAATTCGGGCTACGTCAGCTGCGTGCGCGGCGTGAACCAGCGTGCGCAAGCGATGCGCCCCCAAATGCGCGGCGCGTACGTGGCCGATGGCACCAGCGGCTGCAACCGGATTTTCTACGGCCACAACTGAGCCCCAGTTTTCGTTCGCCAATTCAAACTACGAACCGATCGCCCGCCTCGCGCGGGCGATTTGCTTGGTGGTCAGCGATTCAGTCAAGCTGCGTCGGCGTTGCCGCCGCTCAGTGGTGAGCGTGATCGGCGCGATCGAGCGATTCCAGCGTCGATGCGTTGGCGCAATAGCCGTGGTAGTTCTCCGCGGCGGTGCCGTCGGCGAGGTCGCGATCGCACTGCGCCTTGTGCGCACAGAGCGAACAGACCCGTTCCATGTCGCGCAGCAGCAGCGGCTGTACGCGGCCCAGTCCTTCCGCGCTGATGCCGAGTTGTTCCAGCATTTTCGGCAGCTCGTCGGCGGCGTGCCGGCCGTGCCGGACCAGTTGCTCAAGATCGTCAGGCGCGATCCTGAGATCGCCTGCGATCCGATCGAACTCGGAGCGATCGAGCTGCCGCATCTCGTTCAGCTCACGGCGATGCTTCAGCCACGCGGCAAAGGACTCGATGAGGTCCTGGACGCGGGGATATGGCCTGTTTGCTGTGCTCATGAGGAGCTCCATTGGATCAGCGGAACTGGAGCAAGATTAGGCACAATGATGCAGGAGCGCGTTGCGCTGGATCAAATAGCGATAATCCGGCCGCGGCCTCCGCTCCACCTCTCCCGCTTGCGGGAGAGGTCGGCGCGTCCCGGGCGATGCGAAGCATCGTCCCGCGCGCCGGGCGAGGGCTCTTTGCTCTGGGGGATTGTCCCGTTGTGGAGACACCCTCTCCCCAACCCTCCCCCGCGGCAACTAACCAAATCGCTCCGCCGCCCACGCATACAGGCTGCCCGGAATCGGCTTCTCGCCGCCACGGCCCTTGGGGGAGATGTGCAGGCCGATGATGTCAGGATTGGTGACGAGGCCGAGATAACTCGAGGGATCGAAGAACAGTTTTGGCTCGGCATGCACGGCGTAGAACGACTGCTTCGGCAGCGCGCATCCCAACTCGCCGGTGCGGCGCGCGAGCGCGGTCAGCGCTGCCGGCCCGAAGATGGCAACGCGAATATCCGCAAGCCGGTTCGAGCCGCCGCGCAGGCGGCGCATCATGAAGGTGACGCGGTGGCGCACCGACAGCCAGTTCGGCGTCAGCTCCTCCTGCGCCATCAGCTCCTCGAAGGCGGCAACGATGCGGTGCGCGGGCGGCAGATAGATCACGGAATTGCCGAGCTGCCGGGGGCGCTCCCAGGCAAAGTAAGGCTTTGCCGGATCGATCTCGACGGGCTTCAGCAGCAGCACGTCCGCATCGAGCCAGAGGCCGAGGCCCTTCGCCATCAGCTTCATGCGGAAGAAATCGCTGAACTGCAGCGTGGTCCAGTCGCGCCAGCTGCCGTCCGGCTGCGGCGGCCGCAAGCGTTCGGAGAAGACGTGCGGCAGGATCGCCTCGGCATCCGCATTCTCGATGCCCGCGGGCAGGCCGGGAATGGTATCGAAGCTGTACACCGTGACCTTGTGGCCTGCCGCCAGCTGCGAGCGCAGACAGGTCTGGCGCAGTGCGTCCATCGGGCCGTGCCAGAAGGTGGCGATCTCGGGCAGCATGAGGCACAGCTTAGAGCATGATCCGGAAAAGTGTGCAGCGGTTTTCCGCGAAGATCATGCTCAAACAAAGAGGGAGAACGAGGGCAAATAAAAAGTCCCGGCACGCGTAGCGCCGGGACTCCAAACGAAAACCTGCGATCAGGCCCAGGCGCGTTCGCGCTTGAGCTTGTCCTCGTAGGTGTCGATGGACGACTTCTTCTCCATCGTCAGACCGATGTCGTCGAGGCCGTTGATCAGGCAGTGCTTGCGGAACGGGTCGATCTCGAACTTGACCTTGCCGCCGTCGGGACCGCGGATCTCCTGGTTCGGCAGGTCGATCGTGAGCGTCGCGTTGGCGCCGCGCTCGGCGTCGTCGAACAGCTTGTCGAGGTCTTCCTGCGACACGCGGATCGGCAGAATGCCGTTCTTGAAGCAGTTGTTGTAGAAGATGTCGCCGAACGAGGTCGAGATCACGCAGCGGATGCCGAAATCCAGCAGCGCCCAGGGCGCATGCTCGCGGCTCGAGCCGCAGCCGAAATTATCGCCGGCCACCAGCACCTTCGAATTGCGATAGGCGGGCTGGTTGAGGACGAAATCAGGATTCTCGCTGCCGTCGTCCTTGTAGCGCTGCTCGGAGAAGAGCCCCTTGCCAAGGCCGGTGCGCTTGATGGTCTTGAGGTACTGCTTCGGAATGATCATGTCGGTGTCGACATTGATGATCTTCAGCGGCGCCGCGACGCCTTCCAGCGTGGTGAACTTGTCCATGGTTGGGCTTTCCCGGGGTGGTTCTGGGGAACTGGTATCTATCGCGATCGGGGGCCGAATCCTAGGCCGAATTCGGCAGGTCTCGTCTGCTCGCAGCCCAAAAGGAAGTAGGCTCCCTCTCCCGCTTGCGGGAGAGGGTCGGGGAGAGGGCTCTCCCCTCACGGGGAATCATTGTGGTCGAGACACCCTCTCCTCAACCCTCCCCCGCGTGCGGGGAGGGAGCGCACCACCTTTGTCGGCGCCTACTCTGCCTGCGCCTCAATTGCCGCCATATCGTCGTCGGAGAGGCCGAAATGGTGGCCGATCTCGTGGATCAGGACGTGGCGGACGATGTGGCCGAGGCTCTCGTCGTGCTCGGCCCAGTAATCCAGGATCGGCCGCCGGTAGAGCCAGACCATGTTGGGCAGCCGCGCCACGTCGCCGAAACTCTGCTGGGGCAGGCCGACGCCCTGGAACAGGCCGAGCAGGTCGAACTCGCTCTCGCACGCCATCTCGTCCATGACTTCCTCGGTGGGGAAGTCGTCGACGCGGAGGATCACGCCCTCGCAGAGGGCGCGAAACTCCGCCGGCAGGCGATCGAAGATGTCATGCGCGGTCGCTTCCATCTCGGCCAGCGAGGGCGCTTTCAGGTCAGTCCACATGCGTTCCTCTTAGCGCGGGTTCCCCGTTGATGCATCCGGCTTTATAACCGCGGCAAGGTTGACGGGCGCCGCCAAAACGGGGACCGTGGAGCCTCGAATGGGGACGTTTCAGGTGGGCGGTGAAATGCGAGCGAGAACAGCGCTGACGCTACTGTGCATGGGGTTGTTTTCGACTTTTTGTGTCGGCGGCCAAGCCGGCGCGCAGGCGCAGACGGCCGCTCCTGAAATACGGCTGGCCCAGGCGGCCTCGCCCGATGCTCCGCCGCCGCGCAAGCGGCGCCCGCCCCGGCTCCGCGTCACGCCCTATTACAGCCCGGACGGCGTCTATCCGCGTTACAACCCGGGGCCGGATGCGGTCCGCGAGTGCAACGCCACCTATGTGCAGGAATACCGGCCGAGCGGCACGGTGATCGTGCCGCGGATGAGTTGCTATTGGCGCCGCGGCTGAGCGCTCGCAGTTCCCGCGCAGTACGCCGATGATGCCCCATGTTGCAGGCGGAGGTCGTCGTCATGACGAGATGGATCGCATGGATCATTGCTGTCGGGCTTGCCACAGGCCTGCCTCACGCGTCCGCTGCGCACAGAGTGACGAAGCTGCCGGATGCTGCCGCGGGGCGCGCTGTGTTCGATGGGCGCCACCATGTGCGGACCGGCACCGTGCGGTACTCTCCGCGACCTGATCCGCATTATTACGCGCGGCCCGTCTCCTACCGTCCCTATCCCTACGCTGTGCCCGCGCCGTTCGTGTTCGGCTTCGGGCCGTGGTGGTGACGTCGCGCGCGTTGCGAAGGCGCCGTTCATTCATGAGGCGTTCACGTCGCTGTCCCTAATTTCATGTTGGGAGCGACCGCAATGAACAGTGGTGGCGCGAGCCGAGACGCTGCGCCGCAGTTCCGCTGTTCAGATTCAGGGAGAATTCCATGCTGAGAGTTTTAGGTCTCGGGACCAGCCCGATGCGCTTGCTCGGGCTTGCGGCCGTGGCCACGCTGTTGCTGTCGGCGGGAACCGCGCGCCGTGCAGAAGCGATGACGCCGATCAATCCGACGGCGTTGCCGGCGGCGAAGGCCGCAGGCGACGACATGATCACGCAGGTGCGCCACGGCGGTGGTGGGCCTGGCGGGCATGGCGGCGGCTTCCACGGCGGCGGAGGTTTCCGCGGCGGTGGCTTCCATGGTGGTGGCTTCCACGGCGGCGGGTCGCATTTCGGTGGCTTCCGCGGCGGCGGCTTTCGCGCTGCGCCCGCCTTTCATGGTGGCGGCTATCGCTATGGCGGAATGCATCGCCACGGCGGATTTCACCGCTACGGAGTCTATCGGCCGCACTACTATGGCCATCGCCATTTCCACCGGCGCTATTACGGCGGCTACTATCCCTATTACAGCTATCCGCGCCGCTGCCGCGTGATCTGGACCTACTACGGCCCGCGCCGCGTCTGCCGCTGGCATCGCTGGCACCATCCGTACCGCTATTGGTGAGCACGGTTCGAAATGAAAAGGGCGCCTCGACGGCGCCCTTTTTGCGTTAGTGCCTTCGGAGGAAGTGGCTCAGCGCCACTCCCTGACGTCGACGAAGTGGCCCGCGATCGCCGCAGCCGCGGCCATCGCTGGCGACACCAGATGGGTGCGGCCCTTGAAACCCTGACGGCCTTCGAAATTGCGATTCGAGGTCGAGGCGCAGCGCTCTTCCGGCGCCAGCTTGTCCGGGTTCATCGCAAGGCACATCGAGCAACCGGGCTCTCGCCATTCGAAGCCGGCCTTGATGAAGATCTTGTCCAGACCTTCGGCCTCGGCCTGCTCCTTCACGAGGCCGGAGCCCGGCACGACCATGGCGTTGACATGCCCTGAAACGGTCTTGCCTTCGGCAATCTTCGCCGCTGCGCGCAGATCCTCGATGCGGCCATTGGTGCAGGAGCCGATGAAGATGCGATCGACCTTGATGTCGGTGATCTTCGTGCCGGCGGTCAGGCCCATATATTTCAGTGCGCGATGCTTCGACAGACGCTTGGCTTCGTCCGCGATCTTGTCGGGATCCGGAACGAAGCCGGTCACCGAGATGACGTCCTCAGGCGAGGTGCCCCAGGTCACGATCGGCGGCAGCTTGGCCGCATCGAGGCGCAGCTCGTGGTCGAAATGCGCGCCCTCGTCGGAGCGCAGTTTCTCCCAGTAGCGCATCGCTGCATCCCAGTCCGCACCCTTCGGCGCCTTCGGGCGGCCGCGCAGGAAGTCGAACGCCTTCTGGTCCGGCGCGACCAGGCCGGCGCGCGCGCCGCCTTCGATCGACATGTTGCAGACCGTCATGCGGCCTTCCATCGACAGCGCCTGGATCGCGTCGCCGGCGTATTCGAGCACGTAGCCGGTGCCGCCGGCGGTGCCGATCTCGCCGATGATGGCCAGGATGATGTCCTTGCCCGTCACGCCGTCCGGCAATTTGCCGTCGACGGTGACGCGCATGTTCTTCGCCTTCTTCTGGATCAGCGTCTGCGTCGCCAGCACGTGCTCGACCTCGGACGTGCCGATGCCGTGCGCGAGCGCGCCGAACGCGCCATGCGTCGAGGTGTGGCTGTCACCGCAGACGATGGTGGTGCCGGGCAGCGTAAAACCCTGCTCGGGGCCGATGACGTGGACGACGCCCTGGCGCTTGTCGAACTCGTTGTAATATTCGATACCGAATTCCCTGGCGTTGTCGGCGAGCGCCTTGATCTGCTCGATGCTTTCAGGATCGGGATTCGGCTTGGTGCGGTCGGTGGTCGGCACGTTGTGGTCGACGACGGCGAGCGTCTTCTCGGGCGCGTGCACCTTGCGGCCGGTCATGCGCAGTCCTTCGAACGCCTGCGGCGAGGTCACCTCGTGCACCAGATGGCGGTCGATATAGAGCAGGCAGGTGCCGTCGTCGGCTTCGTGCACCAGATGGTCGTTCCAGATCTTGTCGTACAGGGTGGTCGGCTTGGACATGAGCTTGAGCTCCGAACAATGTGTGTGAGCGAAGAGCGCGGGTCACGCGCGGGGCAACAAAATCGTCTCAGCGCAGCCTTTAAGCTGCGGGACTAAGCTCTGACGTTGCCGAAGTCGCGAAGCGCCCGAAGAACCGGCCAGGCAGCCGCGAGCGATCGTCGATGACGACGCGCTTGACGGGCTCCATGCTGGTCCGATCTGGAAACATTCTACGAATATATAGCAGGCCGAACCGGAATCGCGAGGGCTTTGACGCGCACGGCTGACGCAACAAAAAAGCGCGGGGTTTTGCCCCGCGCTTTCCAGAACTCGACTGTAAGCAGAGCTTACTCGTTGACGGCCTTGGCGTGCTCGGTCTTCTCGACGATACGAGCCGACTTGCCGCGCAGCTGGCGCAGGTAATAGAGCTTGGCGCGACGCACCTTGCCGCGGCGCACCACCTTGATCGAGTCGATCATCGGCGACATCACCGGGAACACGCGCTCCACGCCCTCGCCATAGGAGATCTTGCGGACGGTGAAGCTCTCGTTGAGGCCACCGCCGGAACGGCCGATGCAGACACCTTCATAGGCCTGCACGCGGCTACGGTCGCCTTCGACCACCTTCACGTTGACGATCACGGTGTCGCCGGGGCCGAACTCGGGAATCTCCTTGTTGGCGGAGAGCTTGTCGAATTGCTCTTTTTCGAGCTGTTGGATCAGGTTCATGGGTAAATCTCCATCGGCGCGCCCAGCCTTGGAAACGGGGGCTGCGCGAAATTCGTTTATCCAGCCATTGCGGATGTGGCCGCTCCTATAAGGCAAGCCGGAGCGTTTGTCACCCGTCTGTCTTGTCTTTTGGCGTTTTTGGCGGCCGGCCCGATTCGGGGCCTTGTTCGGGATTTGGGCCCACAGATCGGGCCGCCGGGCCGCTGTCAGCGCCTCGGATTGCGCCCGCCGCCAGGCCGCGACCCTGGCGTGGTCGCCGGAGGTCAGGATCTCCGGGATCGGAGCCCCCTCGAACAGCTGCGGGCGGGTGTATTGGGGGTATTCGAGCAGGCCGTCCGAAAAGCTCTCCTCGGCGCCCGAGGCTTCCTTGCCCATCACGCCCGGCAGCAGCCGGACGCAGGCGTCGATCAGCGCCAGGGCGGCGATTTCGCCCCCGAGAGCACGTAATCGCCGATCGAGACCTCCTCCAGGCCCCGCCCGTCGATCACCCGCTGGTCCACCCCCTCGAACCGCCCGCAGACGATCAGGGGGCCGGGGCCCTTCGCGAGCTCCGTGACGCGGGCCTGGGTCAATGGCCGACCCCGCGGGCTCATCAGGAGCCGGGGCCGCTGAGGGCCGATCTCCGCGGCATCGATCGCTGCGGCCAGAACGTCCGCCCGCAGCACCATGCCCGGCCCGCCGCCTGCGGGGGTGTCGTCGACGCTGCGGTGGCGATCGGTGGCCGAGGCCCGGATGTCCCGGGCCTCGATCTCCCACAGCCCGGAGGCCAGCGCCCGGCCGGCCAGGCTCACGCCGAGCGGTCCCGGAAACATCTCCGGAAACAGCGTCAGCACCGTCGCGCGCCAGGGTGAGGGATCGATCATTGGATCTCGGTTGTTGTCGTCCCGGACAAGCGCAGCGAAGCGGAGCGCAGATCCGGGGTCCATAACCACCGCATTTCGTTTTGCGATGGCTGGAGCTATCAGCTTAGCCAAAAACCACGTGTCGTGGTTATGGGTCCCCGCTTTCGCGGGGACGACCCGGAGAGGCACCTTCGTCCTCCCCTCGATCTCCTCCGGCAGCGCGATCACCACGCGGCCGCCAGCGAGATCGACCTCGGGCACCACCGCGTTGGTGAACGGCAGCAGCATCGTCGCGCCTTTCGGCGGGGCGATCTCGATGATGTCGCCGGCGCCGAAATTATGGATCGCAAGCACGCGGCCGAGCGCATCGCCGTCCGTGGAGAAGGCGGCGAGCCCGATCAGATCGGTGTGGTAATATTCGTCCGCGTCGGTCGCAGGCAGCTTGTCGCGTACGACGTAAAGCTCGATGCCGTTGAGCCGTTCGGCCTCATCGCGGGTCGCGACACCCTTGAACGTCGCGACCAGATGGTCTTTCGCTTCGCGCGCCGTTGCTACCTCGAACTGGCGCTTGCCGTCCTTGGACAGCAGCGGACCATAGCGCTTCACGGCAAAGGGATCTTCGGTGAAGGTCCACAGCTTGACCGCGCCGCGCACACCATGCGCGGCGCCGATCCGCGCGACGCAGACCAGCGCCGACATGGTCTGGCCTTAACCCTTCGCGGCGGCTTCGGCCTGCGCCTTGCGCTCCTTGCGCGGCACGGCCTTTTCCGGGTTGTTGCGCGCTTCGCGCTTCTTGACGCCGGCGGCGTCGAGGAAACGCGACACGCGGTCCGACGGCTGCGCGCCCTTGGCGAGCCAGGCCTTCACCTTGTCCATGTCGAGCTTCAGGCGGGTCTCGTTGTCCTTCGGCAGCAGCGGGTTGAAATAGCCGAGACGCTCGATGAAGCGGCCATCGCGGGGAAACCGCGAATCGGCGACGACGACGTGATAGACGGGACGCTTCTTGGTGCCGGCACGGGCGAGGCGGATAACGACGGACATTCAGTTCTCCTGAGGTGTTGTCAATTCAAAGGTTGATTTGATTCGTCATTGCGAGGAGCGAAGCGACGAAGCAATCCAGACTGCTTCTGCGGAAGCATCTCTGGATTGCTTCGCTTCGCTCGCAATGACGGACGAGAGAGCCTTCATTTTTTCTTCCCCGATCCGGGAAAACCGCCGAGCCCCGGCAGGGTCGGCTTGCCGCTGAGGCCCGTAAGCCCCGGCAAATTCGGCAGGCCCGAGCGAAGACCGGGCGGCAGATCCTTCGGCAGGCTGGGCAGACCCTGTCCGCCGCCGCCCTGCATCTTGTCCTGCATGGCCTTCATCTCTTCCGGCGAAGGCATCTTCATGCCGCCGCCAAAGCCCATCGCCTGCGCGATCCCGGCGAGCGGGCCGCGCTTGCCCGAGCCCATCGCCTTCATCACGTCGGCCATGTTCCGGTGCATCTTGAGCAGCTTGTTGACCTGCTCGACGCTCTGGCCAGAGCCCGCGGCGATGCGCTTCTTGCGGCTGGCCTTGAGCAAATCGGGATGACGCCGCTCGTCGCGCGTCATGGAATCGATCACCGCGACCTGGCGCTTCAAAATCTTGTCGTCGATGCCGGCGGCCGCGATCTGGTTCTTCATCTTGGCGATGCCGGGCATCATGCCCATCAGGCCGCTGATGCCGCCCATGTTCGCCATCTGCGTGAGCTGCTCGCGCATGTCGTTGAGGTCGAACTGACCCTTGCGCATGCGCTCGGCGGTGCGCGCGGCCTTTTCGGCGTCGATATTGGCGGCGGCCCGTTCGACCAGCGACACCACGTCGCCCATGCCGAGGATGCGGCCGGCGATACGATCGGGGTGGAAATCTTCCAGCGCGTCGGTCTTTTCGCCGGTGCCGATCAGCTTGATCGGCTTGCCGGTGACGGCGCGCATCGACAGCGCGGCGCCGCCGCGGCCGTCGCCGTCGACTCGTGTCAGCACGATGCCGGTGAGGCCGACGCGCTCGTCGAAGGCGCGCGCAAGGTTCACGGCGTCCTGGCCGGTCAGGCTGTCGGCGACCAGCAGCACTTCATGCGGGTTGGCGGCGGCTTTGATCGCGGCCGCCTCCGCCATCATGTCTTCGTCGAGCGTGGTGCGGCCGGCGGTGTCGAGCAGCACGACGTCGTAGCCGCCGAGCTTGCCGGCCTCCAGCGCGCGCTTGGCGATCTGCGCCGGCTGCTGGCCGGCAACGATAGGCAGCGTCGGAATGTCGAGATCGCGGCCGAGCACGGCCAATTGCTCCATCGCCGCCGGGCGATAGATGTCGAGCGATGCCATCAGCACCTTGCGCTTGTCGCGCTGGACCAGGCGGCGGGCGAGCTTCGCGGTGGTGGTGGTTTTACCCGAACCCTGCAGGCCGACCATCATGATCGGCACCGGCGGCACGGAATTGATGTCGATGGTCTGGCTTTCCGCGCCGAGCGTGTTGATCAGCTCGTCGTGGACGATCTTGACCACCATCTGGCCAGGTGTGACCGACTTGACGACGGTGGCGCCGATCGCCTGTTCGCGAACGCGTTCCGTGAAGCTGCGGACCACTTCGAGCGCGACGTCGGCTTCCAGCAGCGCGCGGCGCACCTCGCGCATCGCGGCATCGACGTCCTTTTCGGTCAGCGCACCGCGCCCCGTCAGACGATCGAGAATGCCACCAAGCCGTTCCGACAGATTGTCGAACAATGCAATTGTCCCTTGTCCTGCTCGTCAGAAAGACGATCTTCCAAACACCTTTGCGCCCGAGGGCGCATCGCGCTGTCGGGCGTTGGCCTCTGGCCTCGAGAGCCAGTCGGCGTGTCGAAAAGAAAGCCTTTCCGAGAAAGTGGCGGGGTTAAACGCCGCTCCCGCCCAAAAGTCAAGGAAAGTTAGGGTGGCGGAGTGCGATTGGGAGAGCAAGGCATTGAAAATGCAAACCTTCCCGCCACGGGTTCCTTTTCCTCCAGCCCCGCCCATATAGCCGGTGATGCCTTACCGCTCCGACCATCCCTGAAGCCACTCCGTGCCAATCACCCGCCGCCGTATTTTTGGACTGCTAGCCGGGGCCGGCGCGATGGTCGGCGTGCCCTCTCTGGATCTCCCGCATGAAACCCTATGATGGCCCCGTCTCCGACCATTTCGATGGCTTGAACTTCTTCGATCCGGACGGCGTGCCGCCGAAATCGCTTGGCGAGGTGCTGCGCTGGCAGTTCGGCGGCGGACGGAAGCGCGAGACCTGGCCGGAGTGGGCTCCGAGCCCCCATGCCGATACCCCGCCGGCCCGCGTCGAGGGCGACAAGGTCCGCCTCTCATTTGTCGGCCACGCCAGTTGGCTGATCCAGGCCGGCGGCCTCAATATCCTGGTCGATCCCGTCTGGTCCGAGCGGGTGTCCCCCGTCAGCTTCGCCGGGCCGAAGCGGCACAACGATCCCGGCATCGCTTTCGACGCGCTGCCGAAGATCGACGTCGTGCTGGTTTCGCACGGCCATTACGACCATCTCGACATCGCGACGCTGTCGCGGCTCGCCAAGAATTTTGCCCCGCGCGTGGTGACGCCGCTCGGCAACGATGTGACGATGCGCAGCACCGACTCTTCGATCAAGGTGGAGGCCTTCGACTGGCATGATCGCGTCGAACTCGGCAACGGCATTGCCGTGCATCTTGTCGCGACCCGGCACTGGACGGCGCGCGGCATGTTCGACCGCAACAAGGCGCTGTGGGCGAGTTTTGTGCTGGAGACGCCTGCGGGGAAAATCTACGTGGTCTGCGATTCCGGCTATGGCGACGGCACGCATTTTCGTCGCGTCGCGGAGAAGCATGGGGATCTGCGCCTGGCCATCCTCCCGATCGGTGCCTACGAGCCACGCTGGTTCATGCGCGACCAGCACATGAATCCGGAAGATGCGGTGAAGGCGCTATTGGATTGCGGCGCGCAACAAGCGCTCGGGCATCATCATGGTACGTTCCAGCTGACGGACGAGGCGATCGATGCGCCGGCCAAGGCGCTGGTGGATGCGCTCGATGCCGCGAAGATTCCGCAGGAGCGGTTCGTGGCGATGAAGCCCGGACAAGTGGTGGAGATTTAGCAGAGATCCAGCGTCGTCCACCGCTGTCATCCCGGACAAGCGAAGCGCAGATCCGGGATCCATAGCCACAGGAAGACGTTTGGCGAGGACTCGGAGTGACCTGCTTCGCGCCACAACCGCTCCCTGTGGTTATGGGTCCCCGCATTCGCGGGACGACAGTGGAATTTGCAGCAGGCAGCGTGCCTCTTGCGGCTTATTGCTCTTTCGCCTTGATCGCCCAGCTCACATTCACCGTCACGGACAGCGTTTCCTCGCCCGGCGCAACGGCTGCGGGCGCGGCCATCGGCGCGGCGGCCATGCGGCCCTTGAACAACGGCATCGGAGCGCCGCCCTCGGAGACGCTCAGCGGTGCCCCCAGCGTCACGCCGGTGGCCCTGGCGTAGATCTCGGCCTTGCGGCGCGCATCGGCGACCGCCTGCTCACGCGCGCCATCGAGCAGCTTCGAGGCCTGCGTCACCTCGAAGGAGATGTTGCCGATGTCGTTGGCGCCGGCACCGACCAGCGCGTCGATGATGCCGGCGACCTTGGTCACGTCGCGAATTTTGACGGTGACGCGGTTGGAGGCGCGGAAGCCTGTTACGGGCGAGGCGCCGGTGGATTTGTTCTGGCCGTATTGCGGCTGCAGCGACAGGCGCGAGGTCTGGTAGTCCTTCTCGGCGATGCCGGCGCCCTTCAGTGCCAGCAGCACCTTGCCCATCGCGGCATTATTGGCGTCGGACGCTTCCTTCGCCGTCCTGGCGTCGTTGGCGACACCCGCATCGATCTGCGCGAGGTCGGGCGCCACGGAGACGGTGGCCTCGCCGCTCACCGTAATGGCGGCTGGAAAATCGTCGGCGCGTGCGGGCGTTGCCAGCAGGATGGCGGTGAAAGCGGTGGCGAGTAAGGCAGGCTTCTTCATCATTCTCACTTCAGCGGCACGAATACGTTGATCACGAGCTTGTCCTCGGCCGTCTTCAGGGGATCGGTGAGGTACTCCTCGATAAAGGTGTCCTTGGCTTCCAGTCGCTTGTCGTCGAGGTGATTGGTGATCGCCTCATAGGTGTTGTCCATGTTGTCGTAGGAGCCGCGATGGACGAATTTCAGTGCCTTGCCCTCCGGCGATTTGCCGATGCTCATATCCTTGGGCAGGTTCTTGGGGTCCTGATCGACCGGGATCTCGGCAAGGAATGTAAAGCCGGTGTCGTCGGTCGAGGTGTAGACGATCATTGAATTGCCGGCGTGCTTGATGCCCTGCTTGTCCAGCAGCGTGTTCAGCGCCTTGAAGGCGTCGACCAGGGTGTCGAAGGCCGAGTCCCAATTGGCGGTGCCCTTGACCATCACGACCTTCCTGGGCTCGAGCGTGGTCTCGATGCCAAAGGGATCGGCGGTCTGCACCGGGGCGGGGGTGGCGGCCACGGCAGGCGGGGGCGCCGTCGGGCTGGGTGAGGCACTTGCTGCGGGCGATGGCGAGGCCGCCGGAGCCGGCGAGGCGCTGGCCGCTGGCGACGGGGTCGCCGCGGGTGCAGGTGAAGCGCTCGTGGCCGGGGAAGGCGAAGCCGACGGGGCCGGCGCTGGGCTTGTCTGGGAGGGGCTAGCCGAGGCGGCCGGCGCCGGGCTCGGGCTCTGTGCCAGAACCCCTGATAGCCCAAACGACAGGGCCGCTGCCGGGATCAGCGCGGCCAGAGCAAGACGACGAAAAGTATTCATTTTATTCTCCCCAGACCTTGTCCACCAAGGCCTTCACCCGGTCGCGCATCCCGGCTCGCGCGAACCGCGCCGTTCTAACACGCGAGCGCCGAATTCGTCCCATGACAGATGCGTCATGGCCTTCCACCTTGGCTGCGGATTCCAAATCACTGGCCAAGCCGCCAAGTATCGCCATATAAGGCGGGCGAAATTCAGGAATTTTCATGAGCGCGCTGGCCAACCACGCATTTGCCAAGATGAACGGCATCGGCAACGAGATCGTTGTCGTCGACATGCGCGATTCCGCCTCACCAGTGACGCCGGACGACGCCCGCGCGGTGGCCTCCGCACAAGGCGGCGTGCCTTACGACCAGCTCATGGTGCTGCAGAAGCCGCGGCTGGACGGCACCGAAGCCTTCATCCGCATCTACAACAATGACGGCTCCGAGGCCGGCGCCTGTGGCAACGGCATGCGCTGTGTCGTGCGCCGCATCTTCGAGACGAATGGCCAGACCAGTGCGACGTTCGAGACGGCGGCGGGTCTGCTCAATGCCTGGCAGGGTCCGGCGCCGGATCTCTACACCGTCGACATGGGCGTGCCGAAGTTCGGCTGGCAGGACATTCCGCTGGCGGAAGAGTTTCGCGACACCCGCTACATCGAACTGCAGATCGGGCCGATCGACAATCCGATCCTGCATTCGCCCTCGGTGGTGAGCATGGGCAATCCGCATGCGATCTTCTGGGTCGAGGACGTCAACGCCTACGATCTCGAGCGCTTCGGTCCGCTGCTGGAAAATCACCCGATCTTCCCCGAGCGTGCCAACATTACGCTCGCCCGGATCGTCGATCGCGAGCACATCACGATGCGCACCTGGGAGCGCGGTGCCGGCCTGACCAGGGCCTGCGGTTCGGCGGCCTGCGCGACCGCCGTTGCGGCGGCGCGGCTGAAGCGCACCGAGCGCAAGGTCGAGATGACGCTTCCCGGCGGCAAGCTCGGCATCGAATGGCGCGAGCGCGACGACCACGTGCTGATGACGGGCACGGCGACCTTCGAATACGAAGGCACCTTCGATCCGGCGCTGTTCGCGCCGGTCGGCTGATGCCCGTCGACATCGTCACCTTCGGCTGCCGCCTCAACGCCTTCGAGGCCGAGGTAATCCGCCGCGAGGCCGAAGGCGCGGGGCTCGAGGATACCATCGTCATCAACAGCTGCGCCGTCACCAACGAGGCGGTGGCGCAGGCGCGCCAGTCGATCCGCAAATTGAAGCGCGGGCGGCCCGGTGCGCGCATCGTCGTCACCGGCTGCGCCGCGCAGACGCAGAGCGGCATGTTCGCCGGGATGGCCGAGGTCGATCGCGTCGTCGGCAATGACGACAAGATGCGTGGCAGCGCATGGCGCGAGGCGCGCGATGCCTTCGATCTCGGCGCCAGCGAGAAGATCGCCGTCAGCGACATCATGGCTGTCAGGGAGATGGCGCCGCATCTGATCGACGGATTTGCGGCCGGCCTGCCGCGCGTGTTCGTGCAGGTGCAGAACGGCTGCGACCATCGCTGCACCTTCTGCATCATTCCCTATGGTCGCGGCAATTCGCGCTCGGTGCCGATGGGCGCGGTGGTCGATCAGGTGCGGGCGCTGGTTGAACGCGGCCACGCCGAGATCGTGCTGACCGGCGTCGACCTCACCAGCTACGGCGCCGACCTGCCGGGCACACCGAAGCTCGGCATGCTGACCAAGCAGATCCTGCGGCATGTGCCGGAGCTGAAGCGTCTGCGCATCTCCTCGATCGATTCGATCGAGGCGGATGCCGATCTGCTCGACGCCATCGCAGACGATGCGCGTCTGATGCCGCATCTGCATCTGTCGCTGCAATCCGGCGACGACATGATCCTGAAGCGCATGAAGCGGCGGCATTCGCGGCAGGACGCGATCGCGTTCTGCGATCAGGTCCGCCGCCTGCGCCCGGACATCGCCTTCGGCGCAGACATCATCGCGGGATTTCCGACCGAGACGGAAGAGATGTTTTCGCGCTCGCTCGATCTGGTCGAGGAATGCGGCCTGACGTTCCTGCACGTGTTCCCCTATTCGCCCCGCCCCGGCACACCCGCCGCGCGGATGCCGCAGGTCGCGGGGCCCGCGATCAAGCAGCGCGCGAAGCGGCTGCGTGCGGCGGGAGAGGCAGCGTTACGGCGGCGACTGCATGCGGAAGTCGGGGCGACGCGCGATGTGCTGATCGAGAGCGACGGCCAGGGCCGCACGGAGCACTATCTGCCGGTGGCGATTGCGGGTGAGCGTGTGGGACGCATCATGCTGCTGCTGATCGCCGGCAGTGATGGCGAGCGCCTCACGGCATAGTCAGTGTCGTCGCCCGGCTTGACCGGGCGACCCAGTACGCCGCGGCTTCTCCGTATTGCACCGATGTCTCTGGAATACTGGATCCCCGCTTTCGCGGAGGATGACACCGTTAGTTTGGTGAAAGCGTGCGCTACGACGCCCTGACCTGCCAGAATCGCAGTGTCCGCCGCGCGTCCTCCGACGTCATCCTCGCGTAATTTCCCTGCGCCCTCGCGATATCAGCCGGCTTCATCGCACCCGTGGCGAAGCGGCTTTCGAGTACGGCGGCGGTCGTTTCCCAGCAGAGCTGCGCCGCCTTGCACGGCACCAGCAGGCCGTCTTCGCGCAGGCTCTGCATCAGCGGACGAATCACCTCGACGGTCGATCCGGACAGCGCGGCCAGCGCGGCCACGGCCTCTTCATAGCGTCGTTGCCTGGCGAAGCCGAGCAGCACCGCCTCGGTGAGCTGGCCATTGGCCTTGAGATTTGCGATGGCGCGCTTGGCCCCTTCGAAATCGCGGGCGCCGGACATCTCGCGCTCGACGCCGACCGTGACGGCGGCGATCGCGCTCTGGATTTCCTCGAACAGATGCGGCGGCGCGCGCGACAGCAGGCGGGTGCGAACGGCATCCGTCGCCGAGCGCAGCAACTGGCGGCGCAGCTCCGACGGCAGATCGACCCGGACCCCGACGCTGATGGCCAGCTCCGGATCGCTTTCGGCCTGGCCGACGATGACAGCGAAACCCTTCGAAGAGACGCGTGCGCCGGGATTGGCGGCGAGGCGCCGGCTAACGCTCGGGTAGCGGCGCGCCAGCAGCGCGTCGGTGACGATCTCCTTCAGCCACCAGCGGCCGGCGACCGCGAGCAGATGCGGCTCGCCCTTGGATGCTGCGATCTTGACCAGCTCGCCATCGTCGAGGCGCGCGGATTCCTGGAGCACGGGGCCGGCGATGCGAATCTCGTCATTGTTGGCGAGGCGGCGGATCACGGACGGCGGTGCCTGGGCGATCGGCGCGAGCTGCGTGCTGATCTCGGCCAGCGCAATGCGCGCGCCCATGTCGGCGATGGCGCGCAGCTCGATCGTGCCGATCAGGCGCTCGAGCACGTCGTCGAATAGCGCGATCTGCTCGTCGTCAAAACTGCCGGCGGAGGACAGGAACAGGTCGGTGACGCGCCGGGCCGTTTCCACGCCTTTTTCCGCCGAGCCGAGCCGAATCGCGGATTCGACTTCGTCGATGATCGATAACTCGGCCGTGGACATGACGCGCAGCTCGTCCTGAGCAGATTGACGGAAGCTTGTTCTAAGCAACTGCCATCATTAGCGACGAGCACTGAAGGTTTCGTAAACCAAGGCCCAGATGCGCTCCCTCGCACGCAAGCGGGAGAGGTGAACAACCGTACCGCTACTCCCCATTCCAGCCGCAGGCCCGGAGCTTCTCGTGCATGTGAGGCGGGGCCGGCGCGACCACGCGGACCGGCTCCTTGTTTCGCGAGATCGGGACCACGATCTCGCGGGAATGCAAATGCAGCTTCGGCTCACCGAAGCGGGGGCCGTTGCCGTAAATGTTGTCGCCGAAGATCGGCCAGCCGGTGGCCGACGAATGCACCCGCAATTGATGGGTCCGGCCAGTTACCGGTTCCATGGCGAGCCAGGTCAGGCCCTCGCCCCGGCCCATCACTTTCCAGTTGGTGATCGCCTTCTGGCCTTCCGGGTCGGGCTTCTGCCACCAGCCGCGTTCGGCATTGAGCCGGCCGAGCGGCATGTCGATGGTGCCTTCATCTTCGGCGGGGCCGCCCTCGACCACGGTCCAGTAGGTCTTGCCGATCTTGCCGTGCTTGAACAGGAGGCCGAGCGAGGCGGTGGCCTTGCGATGGCGGCCGAGCACGAGGCAACCGGAGGTGTCCTTGTCCAGCCGGTGGGCCAGCACCGGCGGCCGGGGCAGGCCGAAACACAGCGCCCCAAAGGATGCTTCCAGATTGGCGCCGCCCTTCGGGCCGCGATGCACCGGCAGGCCGGACGGCTTGTCGATGACCAGCATCAGCCCGTCGCGATGGAGCACGCGGCCCAGGATCTCCTCGGCGGTCAATTCGGGAACATCGAGCAATTGCAGGACTTTCGTTGTCGGCGAGACTTTCGGTCAAGACTTTCGTTTGGGGGCGGGAACGGCTAACACACCGCCATCATGAACGATACCACGTCAGATCCCCCCAAGCTGAGCTGGTGGCGCCGCCTGTCCGACGGGCTGAAGCGCACCTCGTCCTCGCTCGGGACCGCGGTCGCCGACCTCGTCACCAAGCGCAAGCTCGACCGCGCCATGCTCGACGACATCGAGGACGTGCTGCTGCGCGCCGACCTCGGCACCTCCGTCGCGGTGCGGATCGCGGACGCGGTCGGCACCGGGCGCTACGACAAGGCGATCTCGGCGGAGGAGGTGAAGGACGTCGTCGCGACCGAGGTCGAGAAGGTGCTGACGGCGGTGGCCAAGCCGCTCGTGATCGATGCGGCCAGGAAGCCATTCGTGATCCTCGTGGTCGGCGTCAACGGCTCCGGCAAGACCACGACCATCGGAAAACTCTCGCAGAAATTCGCCTCCGAAGGCCGCAAGGTGATGCTGGCCGCGGGCGACACCTTTCGCGCGGCCGCCATCGAGCAGCTCAAGGTCTGGGGTGAGCGCACCAGGACGCCGGTGATATCAGGGGCGCAGGGCTCGGATTCGGCGAGCCTCGCCTTCAACGCGCTGACGGCGGCGAAGGAGCAGGGCGTCGACGTGCTGCTGATCGACACCGCCGGGCGCCTGCAGAACAAGGCCGAGCTGATGAACGAGCTCGAAAAGGTCGTGCGCGTGATCCGCAAGGTGGACGACACTGCGCCGCATGCGGTGCTGCTGGTGCTGGACGCCACGGTCGGCCAGAATGCGCTTTCGCAGGTCGAAGCCTTCCATCGCACCGCCGGGGTGACCGGCCTCGTGATGACCAAGCTCGACGGCACCGCGCGCGGCGGCATCCTGGTGGCGCTCGCGGAGAAATTCAAACTGCCGGTGCATTTCATCGGCGTCGGCGAAGGCGTCGACGATCTCGCGCCGTTCACCGCGCGCGATTTCGCCCGTGCCATTGCCGGAATCGAAAGCTAGAGAATGGACAAGACCCAGCCGCATCCGATGTTCAAGCTTGCGACCGAGCTCGGTCCGCTGCTCGTCTTCTTCTTCGTCAATGCGAAGTTCAATCTGTTCGCTGCGACCGGCGCCTTCATGGTCGCGATCGTGGCCGCGATGATCGCCTCCTATGTGGTCACGCGCCACATCCCGATCATGGCGATCGTGACGGGCGTGGTCGTGCTGGTGTTCGGCACGCTGACGCTGGTGCTGCACGACGAGACCTTCATCAAGGTCAAGCCGACCATCATCTATGCCCTGTTCGCCGCGATCCTCGGCGGCGGCCTCCTGTTCGGCCGTTCCTTCATCGCTGTGATGTTCGACCAGATGTTCAATTTGACGCCGCAGGGCTGGCGCATCCTCACGCTGCGCTGGGCGCTGTTCTTCGCCGGCATGGCGGTGCTGAACGAGATCGTCTGGCGCACCCAGAGCACGGATTTCTGGGTGAATTTCAAGGTGTTCGGCGTTACGCCGCTGACGATGGTGTTCGCCATCGCCCAGATGCCGCTGACCAAGCGCTATGGTGTCGAGCCGGTCTCGCTTGAGGAGAGCGAGGCGGATGCGGGGGATGTGCGGAAGGGGTAGGTCTATCCACTCGTCATTGCGAGCGCGATGACGGTCTTGGCTAAGACCCCGCCCCCAGCGCCTTCTCCATCTGCGGCAACAGTACCGTCCGCAGATTGTCCGGCGTGATCGGCCCGACCAGCTTGTAGACGATGGTGCCTTCACGCCCGACGACGAATGTCTCGGGCACGCCATAGACGCCCCATTCGATCGAGGCGCGGCCGTTGGCGTCGACGCCGACGCGGCCGAACGGGTTGCCGTAGCGCCCCAGGAAGCGGCGGGCGTTGTCGGCCGCGTCTTTGTAGTTGATGCCGACGAGCTGGAAGCGCTTGTCCTTGGCGAGCTCGGTCAGGAGTGGCGCCTCGTCGTGGCAGGGCACGCACCAGGACGCCCAGACATTGACCAGACTGACCTTGCCCTTGAATGCGGCGGGGTCGAGACCCGGCACCTGCGCGGTGTCGGCCCGCAATCCTTCGAGCTGCGGCAACGCGGTCTGCGGCGCCGGCCGTCCGATCAGCGCGGACGGAATCCGCGAGGGATCGCCGCTGCCGAGCCGGAACCAGAACAGCAGCGCCAGCGCAATGAAGGCGAGCAGCGGCAGCACCATCAGGAAGGTGCGGCGCTGCGGGGATGCGGACGTCGATTGCTCGCTCATGGTGTTTCGGTCGCGCTGCGGCCCGAGCGGCGGGTGATGCCGCTGCGGTCGAGCTCGCGCAGGCGCCGCGTCTGGCTGCGATAGTCGAGAACGATCCAACCGACCAGGACCGCGACCACGAGCGCCGCCGCGGCATACGACGTCACGATGAAGGAGGCGTAGGGACCTAGCGACATCATCCTGCGGCCCCGGCTTCCTTCGACACGTTGCCCTGACGTGAACCGGTGTCCGAAAACGCAACGCGGCTCGCCTGCATCATCTGCAGCGAACGGACGCGGCGGCGCAAAATCTCGTTGCGCATCGCCGCCAGGTGCAGCGTGACGAACAGCAGGGTGAATGCCACCGCCATCACCAGTAGCGGAATCAGGAACGATTTGTCGAGCGCCGAGCCGCCCATGCGCATCACCGAGGCCGGCTGGTGCAGCGTGTTCCACCAGTCGACGGAGAACTTGATGATGGGCAGGTTGATGGCGCCGACGAGCGTCAGCACCGCGGCGGCGCGCGCCGCGCGGGAGGGATCGTCGACCGCGCGCCACAGCGCCATCAGGCCGAGATACATCAGGAAGAGAATCAGCACCGAGGTCAGCCGCGCGTCCCACTCCCAATAGGTGCCCCACATCGGCCGGCCCCACAGCGATCCCGTGAGAAGCGCGAGGAAGGTGAAGGCGGCGCCGATCGGCGCTGCCGCCTTCGCGGCGACGTCGGCGAGCGGGTGCCGCCACACCAGCGTGCCCAATGAGGCGATGCTCATCACGCCCCACACGAACATCGACAGCCAGGCATTGGGCACGTGGATGAACATGATCTTGACGGTCGCGCCCTGCTGATAGTCGTCGGGCGCGGCGGCGGATTGATAGAGGCCGATCGCGAGCAGGACGACGGTCGCGGCCGCGAGCCACGGCAACACCCGCGCCGTCAGCGCGAGGAACCGGGTCGGGTTGGCGAGGTCGATCAGCGTCATGGTATCCTGATAATCACAGGTAAGCGCTCACGCAATCAGCACGAAAGCCCGCAGCGAAAATTGATCGGGGTCAAGGTCGGTCGAGCCCTTGGTCAGTCAAGCCCTCGGTCAGTCGAGTCCTTGCCGCAGGCTCGCCGCCGCCGCGAACGGTCCGATCACCAGGCTGACCAGCGACAGCGCGCACAGGATCGAGAACGGCGCGCCGAAATTCATGGGGCCGACGATCACGGCCTGGGAGGCCGCGACCCCGAAAATCAGGACGGGAATCGACAGGGGCAGCACCAGCACCGCCATCAACAGCCCGCCGCGATGCAGCGTCACCGCCAGCGCCGCGCCGATCATGCCGGTAAAGGTCAGCGCCGGGGTGCCGGCCAGCAGCGTCAGGGCCACCGCACCGGTCGCGACCATGTCGAGGTTGAGGAGGAGGCCCAGCACGGGGGTTGCGACAATCAGCGGCAGCCCCGCCGCCAGCCAATGCGCCAGCGCCTTGCCGGCGCAGGCGAGTTCCAGCGGCGTCCGGCTCATCGTGATCAGGTCGAGCGAGCCGTCCTCATGGTCGGCCATGAACATCCGGTCCAGGGTGAGCAGGCTCGCCAGCAGCGCCCCGAGCCACAGGATCGCCGGTCCGAGCCGCGACAGCAGCGCCAGGTCCGGCCCGACCGCGAACGGCATCAGCACCACCACGGTGAGGAAAAACAGCACGCCGATCAGCGCCCCGCCGCCGACGCGGAGCGCGATCCGGATGTCCCGGCGGATGAGGGCGGAAAGGGCGGTCATGGGGTGGCTCCGTCGCGCCCCGAGGGCGGTGCGCTCCCTCCCCGCTTGCGGGGAGGGTTGGGGAGAGGGTGCCTCGACAACGAAGATTCCCCTAGAGGAGAGAACCCTCACCCGGCGCTGTGCGCCGACCTCTCCCGCAAGCGGGAGAGGCGAGGGAGCCCGGAGCGACATCTGTGGCCGCTCGAAAAGCTGAGGGTCGATGCGCATCACGCCATCCCCCGATCCGCAGCTCTCGCGAATCAATCCCCAGCGCAGCGTGCGTCGCCGCGATGATCATCCCGCCGCGGGCGAGGTGGTCGCGCATCAGGCCGCAGAACATGTCCTGCCCGGCGACGTCGAGCGCCGTGGTCGGTTCGTCCAGCAGCCAGACCGGCCGGCGGACCGTCAGCAGCCGGGCCAGCGAGAGCCGTCGTCGCTGGCCGGCGGACAGGAAGCCGGCCGGCAGGTGGGTGGCATGGTCGAGCCCGACGGTGGCGAGGCTTTCGACGGCCTCGCAGCGTTCGCCGCCGAGGAAATCGGCCCAGAATGACAGGTTTTCCGCCACGCTCAGTGCCGGCTTCAGGGCGTCGCGATGGCCGAGATAGTGGCACTGCTCCGGCAGCGTCAGCTCGGCATCGCCCCCTCCAGCGCGATTGTGCCGCCGGCCGGAACGAGCAGGCCCGCGATCAGCCGCAGCAGCGAGGTCTTGCCCGAGCCGTTGCGACCCATCACCGCCACGGCCTCGCCGGACCTGGCCGCGAAATCGAGCCCGGCGAACACCTCGCGGCCGCCCCGCACGCAAACCACCCCGTGTCCGGAAAGCTGCATCCTGCCTTGGTCCGATCCTTGGTCCGATCCGCTCAAAGCAGGCCTCAGGAAATCTTGGGGTAGCGCATGGGAATTTTTGGCTCGCAAATTGCTGCGGTACGATTGTGGCTGTGGCGGCGCGGTTAGAAAGCTTCTATAAGCCCGGAACTACTTGATGCAGCAACTCAACCTGCCCCTGCAAGCGATCCAGCCTGATACGCTGACGGTGTTAAAATACCCCGCCGGGTATAACTAACAATTGGGATTTCCTACATGACCTCGCTCGACAGCTTCAAATGCAAAAAGACCCTCAAGGTCGGCGCCAAGACCTATGTCTATTACAGCCTGCCCACGGCCGAGAAGAATGGTCTGAAGGGAATTTCGAAGCTTCCCTATTCGATGAAGGTCCTGCTCGAAAACCTCCTTCGCAACGAGGACGGCCGCACGGTCAAGAAGGCAGACATCGTCGCGGTGTCGAAGTGGCTGCGCAAGAGGTCGCTGGAGCATGAGATCGCGTTCCGCCCCGCGCGCGTGCTGATGCAGGACTTCACCGGCGTTCCCGCGGTGGTCGATCTCGCCGCGATGCGCAACGCGATGCAGAAGCTCGGCGGCGATGCCGAGAAGATCAACCCGCTGGTACCGGTCGACCTCGTCATCGACCACTCCGTGATCGTGAACTTCTTCGGGGACAACAAGGCGTTCGGCAAGAACGTCACCGAGGAATACAAGCAGAACCAGGAGCGCTACGAGTTCCTGAAGTGGGGCCAGAAGGCGTTCTCGAACTTCTCCGTCGTGCCGCCCGGCACCGGCATCTGCCACCAGGTCAATCTCGAATATCTCTCCCAGACGGTCTGGACCAAGAAGGAGAAGATGACGGTCGGCAAGAAGACCGGCACCTTCGAGGTCGCCTATCCCGACTCGCTGGTCGGCACCGACTCGCACACCACCATGGTCAACGGTCTCGCCGTGCTCGGCTGGGGCGTCGGCGGCATCGAGGCGGAAGCCTGCATGCTCGGCCAGCCGCTGTCGATGCTGCTGCCCACCGTCGTCGGCTTCAAGCTGAAGGGCGCGATGAAGGAAGGCGTCACCGCGACCGACCTGGTTCTCACGGTCACGCAGATGCTGCGCAAGCTCGGCGTGGTCGGCAAGTTCGTCGAGTTCTTCGGCCCCGGCCTCGACCATCTCTCCGTCGCCGACAAGGCCACCATCGCCAACATGGCGCCCGAATATGGCGCGACCTGCGGCTTCTTCCCGGTCGACGCTGCCGCGATCGATTATCTCAAGACCTCCGGCCGCGCTCCGGCGCGCGTCGCGCTGGTGCAGGCCTATGCCAAGGCGCAGGGCCTGTTCCGCACCGCCAAGTCGGCTGATCCGGTATTCACCGAGACTCTGACGCTCGATCTCGGCGACGTCGTGCCCTCGATGGCAGGTCCGAAGCGTCCCGAGGGCCGCATCGCGCTGCCGTCGGTGGCCGAAGGCTTCTCGCTGGCGCTCGGCACCGAGTACAAGAAGACCGAGGAGCCGAACAAGCGTTTTGCGGTCGAAGGCAAGAACTTCGAGATCGGCCATGGCGACGTCGTCATTGCCGCCATCACCTCCTGCACCAACACCTCGAACCCGAGCGTGCTGATCGGCGCCGGCCTCCTGGCCCGGAACGCAGCCGCGAAGGGCCTCAAGGCCAAGCCGTGGGTGAAGACCTCGCTTGCGCCGGGCAGCCAGGTGGTCGCGGCCTATCTTGCCGATTCCGGTCTCCAGAAAGATCTCGACAAGGTCGGCTTCAACCTGGTCGGCTTCGGCTGCACCACCTGCATCGGCAATTCCGGTCCGCTGCCGGAGGAGATCTCGAAGTCGATCAACGACAACGGCATCGTCGCGGCCGCCGTGCTCTCCGGTAATCGCAACTTCGAAGGCCGCGTCTCGCCGGACGTGCAGGCGAACTATCTCGCTTCGCCGCCGCTGGTCGTCGCCCACGCGCTGGCGGGCAGCGTCACCAAGAATCTCGCTGTCGAGCCGCTCGGCGAAGGCAAGGACGGCAAGCCGGTCTACCTGAAGGACATCTGGCCGACGACCAAGGAGATCAACGCGTTCATGAAGAAGTTCGTGACCGCGGCGATCTTCAAGAAGAAGTATGCCGACGTGTTCAAGGGCGACACCAACTGGCGCAAGATCAAGACCGTCGAGAGCGAGACCTATCGCTGGAACATGAGCTCGACCTACGTGCAGAACCCGCCCTATTTCGAAGGCATGAAGAAGGAGCCGGAGCCGGTCACCGACATCGTCGAGGCTCGCATCCTCGCCATGTTCGGCGACAAGATCACCACCGACCACATCTCGCCGGCCGGTTCGATCAAGCTCACCTCGCCGGCGGGCAAATATCTCAGCGAGCACCAGGTGCGTCCCGCCGACTTCAACCAGTACGGCACGCGGCGCGGCGACCATGAAGTCATGATGCGCGGCACCTTCGCCAACATCCGCATCAAGAACTTCATGCTCAAGGGCGCCGACGGCAACATTCCGGAAGGCGGTCTCACCAAGCACTGGCCCGACGGCGAACAGATGTCGATCTACGACGCCGCGATGAAGTACCAGCAGGAGCAGGTGCCGCTGGTGGTGTTCGCAGGCGCCGAATACGGCAACGGCTCCTCACGCGACTGGGCTGCGAAGGGCACGCGTCTGCTCGGCGTGCGCGCCGTGATCTGCCAGAGCTTCGAGCGCATCCATCGCTCCAACCTGGTCGGCATGGGCGTGCTGCCCCTGACCTTCGAGGAGGGCACCTCATGGTCGTCGCTCGGCCTGAAGGGCGACGAGAAGGTCACGCTGCGCGGCCTCGTCGGCGATCTGAAGCCCCGTCAGAAGCTGACCGCGGAAATCGTCTCCGGAGACGGTTCGTTGCAGCGCGTTTCGCTGCTCTGCCGCATCGATACGCTGGACGAGCTCGATTACTATCGAAACGGCGGCATTCTGCACTACGTGCTGCGCAAGCTCGCGGCTTAAGCGCGAATTTGTGAACGGTGGCTCACTGCGACGTGAGTAGAAGGTTAAACGAGGGCGGCCTATCACAAGGCCGCCTTCGTGCGTTAAGGCGCGCTTTCGATGGCCCCGCCCGGCGGAAAACCTCGCCCTGGACGGTTTGATGTGTGATGCCCGTAAGACTACGGTGACCATCAGGCGATAGGATATTCCGCAACGCGTGCGAGGTGTGACGTTCGACATGACTGCAATGGCCTCTAATCTGGTTTCGCGCTGGTCCGGTGCACTCTGGTCGGGAGCGCTCGGCATCTGCGCTATCGTCGCCGTCATTCGTCCCGCGCATGCCGATCCTCGTGCCGTTGTCGAATTGTTTACCTCGCAGGGCTGCTCGTCCTGCCCGCCCGCCGACAAGATCATCGGCGACCTTGCCAAGGATCCCTCCGTCATCGCGCTGAGCATGCCGATCGACTATTGGGACTATCTCGGCTGGAAGGACACGCTGGCGGATTCCCGCTTCTCGGCGCGGCAGCGCGCCTATTCGCGCATGCGCGGCGACCGCGAGGTCTACACGCCGCAGGTCGTCGTCAACGGTGCCACGCATGTCATCGGCAGCGACCGTGCCGGCATCGAGAATGCGATCGGCAAAACTGACAAGGGCACGGGCGTGATGAGCGTGCCGGTGACGATGTCGCTCTCGGGCAAGCAGATCAACGTTTCGGTGGCCGCGAGCAATGAGCCGGCGGTGTCGCATGGCGAGGTCTGGATCTGCTCGATCGCAAGGTCGGTGCCGATCGCGATCAGCCGCGGCGAGAATCGCGGACAGCAGGTCACCTATCACAACGTTGTGCGCAACCTGCTGAAGGTCGGCGACTGGACTGGCCGTCCGGAGAGCTGGACCGTGCCGATCGAGAACCTCACGCGCGACGGCGTCGACGGCGCGGTGGTCTACGTCCAGGACGGCAGCCGCGAGAAGCCGGGGCCGATGCTCGGCGCGGCATACACGTCGCTGCGCTGAAGCGCAGCGCACTCAAGATCATCTCAGAAGCCAGTCTCTCGTCATTCCGGGGCGCGCCTCTTGGCGCGAGCCCGGAATCCATTTCTCATCTCGAAAATCGGATCGATGGATTCTCAGGTGCGCAATTGCGCACCATAGCACGCGCCCTGCGCGCCCCGGGATGACGGCGCGTCGGAAACATCCCGACACAAACAAAAAGGACCAACTTGCGTTGGCCCTCCTTGTCGTGCGTACAGACCCGATCCTGTTCGACCCCGGGGGCTGGGGGCTGAGGAATCCGGAACCGAAAGGACCGGGTCAACGCACACAAGTCTTTTCGCAATGCAGGGCGGCGGGCGCTTGGCGGAAAAGCGGCGATACTATGATTCCTGCTAACGATCCCGTGACGGTTCGTCGCGACAGAGTTCCACTCCTGCGTGTGCTGTGATTCGCACGCGATTCAATGAGTTGAGTGAGGAGCCTCTTGCGGCCGGGAACAGTTGGCGCAATCATGCAACTGTCATGATCCGCGGTTCCGGGGACGGTCTTCGCGGGCGCGATCATGCTGATGCGACAGGAGGCGTTCCATGAGTCTGTCGGAGGATGCCGATCCGAGCGAGCAGCGGGCGGCGCGCCCCGCGGCTGCGAACACGCAGCCGACCCGGGTGACCTTCAACCGGCTCGAGCTGCACCGTATTCTCAATCTCTACGGCCGCATGGTCGCCGACGGCGAGTGGCGCGACTACGCCATCGACTTCCTCAGGGACCGCGCCGTGTTCTCGGTCTACCGACGAGCCTCGGAAGTGCCGATCTATCGCATCGAAAAGGATCCGCGGCTCGCGCGCAAGCAGGGCATGTACAGCGTGATCTCGGCGACCGGCCTGATCCTGCGCCGTGGCCACGAACTCGAACGCGTGCTGCTGGTGATCGATCGGAAATTGGCGGTGGTGTAGCGGCATCATTCCGATGCCGTAGGGTGGGTTAGCCGAAGGCGTAACCCACCACTTCTGTCGACGTGGAAATACAGGAGGTGGGTTACGCTTCGCTAACCCACCCTACGACACTCGATTACTTCCCAGGCACCGTGCTTGCGCCCTCGCCGAGGTCGCGCTGCATCATCACCGTGTCCAGCCAGCGGCCGAATTTCAGCCCGACACTGGGATGCGTGCCGATCATCTTGAAGCCGCCCTTGGTGTGCACGCCGATCGACCCGGCATTGGCGGAGTCGCCGATCACCGCGATCATCTGGCGGAAGCCGCGCGCCTCGCATTCGGTGATCAGCCGCTCCAGCAGAAGCGCCCCAATGCCGCGGCGGTGGAAGCCGGGGTCGAGATAGATCGAGTTCTCGACCGTGAAGCGATAGGCCGGCCGCGGCCGGTAGGCGCCGGCATAGGCGTAGCCCGCGAGGCGGCCCTCGAGGATGGCGACGAAATAGGGATAGCCGCCGTCGATCAGCGCGCGATAGCGCCGCGTCATCTCGGCAAGGTCAGGAGGCTCCAGCTCGAACGTCGCGGTGCCCTCGCGGACAGCCTGCTGGTAGATGGCAGTGATGGCGGGGAGGTCGGCCTCGAGCGTGGGCCTAATTTCGGGTGCGGACATGGGGCAAGATTAGAGCTTTCCCGCGACGGCTGGAAGAGGCAACGACGCTGCCCCACCCGTCATCGCGCGCGCAGCGAAGCAAGCCAGGAATGCGTCCGCGGAGGGACTCTGGATGGCTTCTTCGCAAGAGCTCCTCGCAACGACGGTCGCTTGTGGTCGCGCCCGGCCCAAACAAAAACCCGGCCTCTCGGCCGGGGTTCGTGTCCATTCTCTCAGGCTGGCGCTTAGTCGCGCTGGCCGAGGAGCTGCAGCAGCAGCGTGAACAGGTTGATGAAGTTCAGGTACAGCGACAGTGCGCCGGTGATGGCCGCACGCTCTGCGATGTCACCGCCGGCCGAAGCGTAGCCGTAGATGTAGTCGTTCTTCAGCCGCTGGGTATCCCAGGCGGTGAGGCCCGCGAACACCAGCACGCCGACCACCGAGACGATGAACTGCAGCATCGTGCTCGCCAGGAACAGGTTGACCAGGCTCGCGAGGATGATGCCGATCAGGCCCATGAACAGGAACGAGCCCATCCCGGTGAGGTCACGCTTGGTGGTGTAGCCATAGAGGCTGAGTGCGCCGAAGGTCGCCGCCGTGATGAAGAACACCCGAACGATCGAGGTGTGCGTGAACACCAGGAAGATCGACGACAGCGAGATGCCCATCAGCGCCGCGAACACCCAGAACAGGATCTGGGCGGTCGACGGGGCCAGGCGGTTGATGCCTGCCGAGATCACGAACACCATGGCGAGCGGCGCGAGCATGAACAGCCACTTCAGGGGGCTGACGAACATCGCGTAGCCGAACGGCGTCAGGAACATCTTGCCGACGCGGACGGCGTCCGCGGTCGGGACGTCGGTCACGGCAGCCATGTAGACGCCGAGCGCGGCCAGGCCGGTGATGGCCAGGCCAATGCTCATGTAATTGTAGATGCGCAGCATGTAGGCGCGCAGGCCGGCGTCGACCGTCGCGGCGTCAACACGCCCGGCGGCCCTGCCGAAAGGAGAAGCGTAATTACGGTCTAGGTCCGACATGGTCGAATTCCCGTTGGTTAGCCCGGTTCGGCATGAAGGGTGCCATGCCGCCGGTTCGTCATATTCTATCTCGGATACCGTCGTGGGCCGATATTAAATTTGGCTCACAATCCGGGCTCCGAACCCATCTGATATGTGGGAAACTAACACATCCGCTGCAACGGTCCACGCGCGGCTGAATGTCGCCCTCTCCTGCAATCTCGACGAGCGGGCGTGGTTAATCGCAGGAATCGTGCGATTTCGCTCCCACAAGGACAGCCGCTACCATTTGTCACAAATTGCGCAACACCGTGGCGGGCTTTTTGTTCAACGCCAGCAGCGTGCCGGCGAGCCCAAGCCCGACCGTAACGATGAGGGCGGCCGCAACCACGCCGGCCGCGCTGCCGGCCTGCCAGACGAATGTGAGCGTCATCAGCCGCGTCACGATCATCCAGGCGGCGATGCTGCCGGCGATCACGCCGAACACCGCGGTCGCGAGCCCGATCAGGAGGTATTCGAGCGCGTAGGCGCCGAGCAGGCGCAGCCGTGTCGCGCCCAGGGTCTTGAGGATCACCGCGTCATAGACCCGGTGGCGATGGCCGGCGGCGAGCGCCCCGCCCAGCACCAGGATCGCCGAGATCAGGGTCACGGCGCTGGCGCCGCGGATTGCCAGCGCCAGATTGGTCACGACCGCGCCGACCGTTTCCATTACCTCGCGCACGCGCACGCTCGTCACCATCGGATAGGCGTCGGCGACCTGCTTGATGATCTTGCCGTCGCCCGCTGCAGTGCCGCCGGCTTCCGTCAGGGTCGCGATATGGGTGTGCGGCGCGCCCTTGAAGGCGTTCGGCGAGAACACCAGCACGAAATTGATGCCCATCCCCTGCCAGTCGATGGTGCGCAGATTGCCGATCCTGGCGGGAATGTCGCGGCCGAGCACGTTGACCACGACCTCGTCGCCGAGCTTCAGACCGAGGCCGTCGGCGATCTTCTTCTCCATCGAGACCAGCGGCGGACCGGAATAGTCGGCGGGCCACCATTCGCCCTCGACCACCTTGGAGCCCTTCGGCAGTTCGGCGGTATAGGTCAGGCCGCGGTCGCTCTGCAGCACCCACTCCGAATCAGTGGTCGGCTTGAGTTCTTCGGCGCGCAACCCGCGCGCTCCGACGATGCGCCCGCGCAGCATCGGGACGTCCTCGACCTTTGCGCCCGGCGCGATCCGGCGCAGATAGCCGTCGAACTCGGCGGCCTGCGTGCTCGGGATGTCGATGAAGAAGAACGACGGCGCCTGGTCGGGCAGGGCCGCGAGAAACTGCCGGCGCAGATTGCCGTCGATCTGGGTGATGGTGACGAGCACGGCGAGCCCGAGCCCCAGCGACAGCACGACGGAGGGCGTCAGCGCGCCCGGCCGGTGGATATTGGCGATCGCAAGCCGCAGCATCGGCAGCCGCGTCCGCGGCAGCCGCCGCGCGATCGTCATCAGCAGCGCGGCGATGCCGCGGAGCAAAGCGAACACGACGACGGAGGAGGCCACGAACACCGCGGCGATGCGCTTGTCGAAAGACAGGCCGATCACGACCGCGATCAGCAGCGCGACCACGACGGCCATGAAGACGAGGTAGCTCCAGCGCGGCCGGTGCCAATCCGAGCTGATGGTGTCGCGGAACAGGGCCGCCACCGGCACGTCGTGCACGCGTCCGAGCGGCCACAGACCGAAGGCCAGCGCGGTCAGGATGCCATAGACGAAGGACAGCGCAAGCTCGTCGGCATGCACCGCCGCCACCACCGGCAGCGGCAGCATCTTCCCGAACAATCCGACGATGGCGAAGGGCATGGCGGCGCCGAGCACCAATCCGATCACGGAGCCGATCGCCGCGAGCAGGATGACCTGCGCGAGATAGATGCCGAACACGTCGCGGCCGGTGGCTCCGACGGCCTTGAAGGCCGCGATCACCTCGAGCTTGCGGTCGATATGGCTCTTCACGGCGTTGGCGACGCCGACACCACCGACCAGCAGCGCGGCGAGGCCGACCAGCGTCAGGAATTGCGTGAAACGGCTGATGTTGCGCTCGAGCTGCGGCGAGGCATTGGAGCGGCTGCGGATTTCCCAGCCGGCCTGCGGCGCCGCAGCTCGCGCATCCGCAATGAAAGCGTCGGTGGCGCGCTCGCTGTTGGCGGCATCAGGCAGTTTCACCCGGTAGACCCAACGCACCAGGCTGCCGGGCTGGATCAGGCCGGTGGCGCGCAGGCCCGCCTCGCTGATCAGGAAGCGCGGTCCGAAGCCGATGCCGCCGGCGAGCTTGTCCGGCTCGGCCTCGACCGTGCTGCGGATCTGGAAAGTCGCCGAGCCAATGGTGACGCGGTCGCCGGTCTTGAGGGAGAGACGGGCAAGAAGCGTCGGATCGGCGGCCGCACCGAACGCGCCGTCGCGCTCCGCAAGGATGTCGGACATCGGCAGCGGCGGCGCCAGCGTCAATTGCCCGAGCATCGGATAGGTGTCGTCGACCGCCTTCATCTCGACCAGCGCCAACTGGCCGTCGGCCGCGCGCGCCATGCCGCGCAGGGTGGCGGCGGTCGAGACGGCGCCACGCGAGCGCAGGAAGGCGACCTCCTCGGGCTTGGCCTCGCGCTGAAACAGCACGAAGGAGACGTCGCCGCCGAGCAGCGTGCGGCCTTCGCGGGCGAGACCGTCGCTGAGGCTTGCCGACACCGAGCCGACGCCGGCGATCGCCATCACGCCGAGCGCGATGCAGGCAATGAAGACGTAGAAGCCGCGCAGGCCGCCGCGCAATTCGCGCAACGCGTAACGCAGCGACAGCGCCACGGCGCTCGGCCGCGCGAACGGTTCGACAGCAGCGCTCATGCCGGCGCAGACTGGGTGTCGATGCGCCCGGAGCGCAGCCGGATCACGCGATCGCAGCGATGCGCGAGCGAGGAATCGTGGGTGACCAGCACCAGCGTCATGCCGCGCTCGGCATGCTTGCCGAACAAGAGGTCGACGATCTGTTTTCCGGTGGTCTCGTCGAGATTGCCGGTCGGCTCGTCGGCGACGAGGATGGCGGGATCGGGCGCCAGCGCGCGGGCGAGCGCGACGCGCTGCTGCTCGCCGCCGGAGAGCTGTGTCGGATAATGATGCAAGCGGTCGCCGAGCCCGACTGATTGCAGCTCCTGCGCCGCGCGTCTGGCGGCATCGGGATTGCCGGCAAGCTCGAGCGGCACGGCGACGTTCTCTAGCGCCGTCATGGTCGGGATCAGATGAAACGACTGGAAGACGATGCCGACCTGGCGGCCGCGGAAGCGGGCGAGCGCGTCCTCGTCGAGGGCATTGAAAGGCGTGCCATTGACCACCACCTCTCCGCTATCAGGACGCTCCAGCCCCGCCATCACCATCAGCAGCGTGGATTTGCCCGAGCCTGACGGGCCAATCAGGCCGATCGTCTCGCCCGAGCCGACGCGCAAGCTGATATCCTTGAGGATGTGAACGCGTGCCGCCCCCGTCCCCAATGAGAGATTGACGTTGGAGATGGCAATGGTGTCCGGCGTGGTGCCGGCGAGCGAAGAGGATTCGATGCGAGTGTCCATGGTCCGGTCATATGGCAACTCCGCTAGCGCGGTCGAGAGGCGTTACGGATTCTTCATGCACATAGCCGTGTTGATGCTCGCTTTGATGACAGTCGCGGGGCCGGCTTGGGCGCAAGCGACAAAACCGCTCAAGCTTGTCGTTCTCGGCGATTCCTTGAGTGCCGGTCTCGGCCTCCCGGCCCAGCAGGCGTTCCCGGCAAAGCTCCAAAAAGCGTTGCAGGCCAAAGGTATAGCGGTCGACATGACGAACGCCGGAGTGTCCGGCGACACTTCTTCCGGCGGCCGCGACCGGCTCGACTGGTCGGTCCCTGACGGAACCGAAGGCGTCATCGTCGAGCTTGGCGCCAACGACGCGCTGCGCGGCATCGATCCCGATTTGACCCGCGCCGCGCTGACCGACATCGTCCAGCGTCTGAAGGCGCGCAAGATCCCCGTGATGTTGTGCGGCATGCTGGCGCCGCCGAATTACGGCGCAGAATACGCTAAGCGCTTCAATTCGATTTATCCGGATCTGGGGAAAAAATTCGACGTGCCGCTCTATCCTTTCTTCCTCGACGGTGTCGCGGCCGACGCCAAGCTCAACCAGGCTGACGGCATTCATCCGACCGCTGAAGGCGTCGACATCATCGTCGGCCACATGATGCCCACGGTGGAGGCATTCCTGCGCAATATTAGCGAGCAGCGATGATGAAAAGCAGGCAGCGCTAACCCTAATTCCCAGGGTTTTACCGGGGCGAGGCGCGCGACGCTTGCAGAGTCACACAAGTGCGATAGGAATCAAGGTACAGATGATTCGTCGCCGGCTCTAAAATTTGGATATGATCTTCCTCAAGCGGATCATGCCCAAGCATCGGGAGTGCGAAACGATGCCGCGTTTGTTCACAGGTCTGGAAATTCCAGCCGAGGTCTGCCAGACGCTGTCCAATTTGCGAGGTGGCCTTCCAGGCGCCCGCTGGATCGATCCCGAAAATTATCACGTCACCTTGCGCTTCATCGGCGATATCGACGGCATCTCCGCCAACGAGATCGCATCGATGCTGTTTCGCGTCGACCGCAAGCCGTTCGAGGTGAAGGTGCAGGGGCTGACGAGTTTTGGCGGCCGCAAACCGCGGGCGGTCGTTGCGACGATTGCGCCGAACAAGCCGCTGATGGACTTGCAGGCCGAGCTCGAGCGCATGATGCAGCGGATCGGTCTCGATCCCGAGGGACGCAAATTCATCCCGCACGTCACGCTGGCCCGCCTGCACGACGCCACCGACCGCGACGTCGCCGACTATCTCTCGCTCCGCGGCTACTTCCCGAGCAAGGCATTTACGGCCGAACGGTTCGTTCTGTTCTCCTCGCGCGCCTCCACCGGCGGCGGCCCGTATGTCGTCGAGGATGCCTACGAGCTGTGTGAGTGAGCTTGGCTCGCAAGAAGATCGGGCCATAGGGCGCGTAAACGCGTAGCGTCTCTCGCGGTCAGAATGGCAATCCGTGTTTGTCGTAGGCAACAATTTCTTTGGCCGTCTGGTCGGCTATCAAAGGCAGCTCGCTCCAACGTCGGCGAATCGCAGCCATATCCTCCAAGAGAGCAGTCTTGTGGTGCTGATTATCGATCCGGCCAAGCCGTTCCTCGATGGCTCGCTTCGTCGCGACCACAACGGTCTCGCCGGTGAGTTGCGCCAGCCTCCACGCGAGATGCTCGGTCTCGGGGTCCTCGATACTAAGAGCCATGTCAGGAACCTCAAAGTAACCGCTTTAATTCACTGATATTTCAATTGTCCACCCGCACCCACGTGGATGAGGGTAAGCGCATACGCCCCTTGCGCCAATATACCGTTGCAATTTCCGCCGGTCTCTGGCGGTAAAGGGCCATGCTCTCCACGCCCGGTTCCACATTCCGCGAGGCATACCAGGCCCAGATCGCCTCCGGCGCGATCGAGCCCGATGCCGCACAGGCCGAGGTCGCCGAGGCCTATACGGCGCTCGACCAGCGGCTCGCGGACTACAAGCCGCAGCGCAAGCAGGGCCTGCTCGCGCGCCTGTTCAGCAGCGACAAGGACGAGGCGCCGCACGGGCTCTACATCCATGGCGAGGTCGGCCGCGGCAAGACCATGCTGATGGACCTATTCTTCCAGCACTCCACCGTGGAGCACAAGCGCCGCGCGCATTTCCACGAATTCATGGCCGACGTGCACGAGCGCATCTACGACTATCGCCAGGGCATCGCGCGCGGCGAGATCGCCGATGGCGACGTCATCGCGCTGACCGCGAACGCGATCTTCGAGGAGAGCTGGCTGCTCTGCTTCGACGAATTCCACGTCACCGACATCGCCGACGCGATGATCCTGGGGCGCCTGTTCGCCAAATTGTTCGAGCTCGGCACCGTGGTGGTCGCGACCTCCAACGTCGCGCCGGACGATCTCTACAAGGGCGGCTTGAACCGCTCACTGTTCCTGCCCTTCATCAAGCAGATCACCGACCATATGGACGTGGCGCGGCTCGATGCGCGCACCGACTTCCGGCTGGAGAAGCTTCAGGGCGTGCCGATGTGGCTGACTCCGGCCGACAGCGATGCGGACGCCGCGCTCGACCGCGCCTGGTCGAGGATGTCGGGCGGCGCCAAATGCAAGTCGCGCGATATTTCGATCAAGGGCCGCATCCTGCACGTGCCGTGCTCGGCCCATGGCGTGGCACGGTTCTCGTTCGCCGACCTCTGCGAGAAGCCGCTCGGCGCATCTGATTACCTCAGGCTCGCGCACGACTACCACACCATCCTGGTCGACCATATTCCAGTGATGGACGTCTCCCAGCGCAATTCCGCCAAGCGCTTCATCACGCTGATCGACGCGCTCTATGACAATGCCGTGAAGCTGATGGCCTCGGCCGACGCCAATCCGATTTCGCTCTACCTCGCCCACGAGGGCAACGAGGCCAACGAGTTCAAGCGGACGGCTTCGCGTCTGATCGAGATGAGCTCGGAATCCTATCTGGCGCTGGCGCATGGCCGCAAGGATTCCGCTGCCAGCGGCTCGACCAAGGGTCTGGTGGAGACTTAAGTCCTATTTCACCATTTCTCCGGTGTCATTCCGGGGCGCGCGAAGCGCGAGCCCGGAATCCATCGCGCCACCAACTCTGCCGCCCGTTGGATTCCGGGCCTGCGCCTGTCGGCGCATCCCGGAATGACAACCAGGGGAGGCTGGCTGCTGGCTCGGCAAGCCCGACAATTGGGCATCCGGCGACTTGAACGGGGAAAGCGAAAGGGATAACCACCCACTCAGTTTTCCCTCCTGGATGTCTAGAGGACAGGTTCACATGGCGCGCGACAAGATTGCTTTGATTGGCTCCGGTCAGATCGGCGGAACGCTGGCTCATCTCATCGGGCTGAAAGAACTGGGCGACGTGGTGATGTTCGACATCGCCGAGGGCGTGCCGCAGGGCAAGGCGCTCGACATCGCGCAGTCCTCGCCGGTCGACGGTTTTGACGCGCACTTCACCGGCGCCAATTCCTACGAAGCCCTCGACAACGCCAAAGTCTGCATCGTCACCGCCGGCGTGCCGCGCAAGCCCGGCATGAGCCGCGACGATCTCCTCTCCATCAACCTCAAGGTCATGGAGCAGGTCGGCGCCGGCATCAAGAAATACGCCCCCGACGCTTTCGTCATCTGCATCACCAACCCGCTCGATGCGATGGTCTGGGCGCTCCAGAAGGCCTCGGGCCTGCCGCACAAGAAGGTCGTCGGCATGGCCGGCGTGCTGGATTCCTCGCGCTTCCGCTACTTCCTGGCCGACGAGTTCAATGTCTCGGTCGAGGACGTCACCGCCTTCGTGCTCGGCGGCCACGGTGATACCATGGTGCCGTTGGTGAAGTATTCCACCGTCGCCGGCATCCCGCTGCCCGACCTCGTCAAGATGGGCTGGACCTCGCAGGCGCGCCTTGACGAGATCGTCGATCGCACCCGCAACGGCGGCGCCGAGATCGTCAACCTGCTCAAGACCGGCTCGGCCTTCTACGCGCCGGCGGCCTCCGCGATCGCGATGGCCGAGAGCTATCTGCGCGACAAGAAGCGCGTGCTGGCCTCGGCTGCCTACCTCAACGGCGAATACGGCGTGAAGGACATGTATGTCGGCGTGCCCGTCGTGATCGGCGCCAAGGGCGTCGAGCGCGTCGTCGAGATCGAGCTTGCCGGCAAGGACCGCGAGGCCTTCGACAAATCGGTCGGCGCTGTGCAGGGTCTGGTAGACGCCTGCAAGAAGATCGCACCCGATCTTCTCGGCCGCTAAGGCGCAAACAATCCCGCCGAAGATCGCAAACCGGTCTTCGGCGGTTTCATTTCCGGGGCCCGTCTCGGGCGGGCTCACGGTTCGGCAAAGATCTCGATGTCAACGAATCCGGATTGCAGTTCCTGTGGTATATGGTATGCCAGCCACGAGACTGAGGTGGGCCTCCGAGGTCACCGCCCGCGGGTTCAGGGAGCGACCATATGAATATCCATGAATATCAGGCCAAAGCGCTGCTCAACGAGTTCGGCGTCGCGATCTCCAAAGGCGTTCCGGTCCTGAAGGCGGCTGACGCGGAAGCCGCCGCCAAAGCGCTCCCGGGTCCGGTCTGGGTGGTGAAGAGCCAGATCCACGCCGGTGGCCGCGGCAAGGGCAAGTTCAAGGAAGCCTCCGCCGGCGACAAGGGCGGCGTCCGCATCGCCAAGTCGGCCGCCGAGGTCACCGAATTCGCCAAGCAGATGCTCGGCGCCACCCTGGTGACGATCCAGACTGGCCCCGCCGGCAAGCAGGTCAACCGCCTCTACATCGAGGACGGCTCGGACATCGACAAGGAATTCTACCTCTCGCTCCTGGTCGACCGCGAGACCTCGCGCGTCTCGTTCGTCGTCTCGACAGAAGGCGGCGTCAACATCGAGGACGTCGCGCACAACAGCCCTGAGAAGATCGTCACCTTCTCAGTCGATCCCGCGACCGGCGTCATGGGCCATCACGGCCGCACGGTTGCGAACGCGCTGAAGCTCACCGGCGATCTCGCCAAGCAGGCCGAGAAGCTCACCACGCAGCTCTATGCCGCGTTCGTCGCCAAGGACATGGCGATGCTGGAGATCAACCCGCTGGTCGTGACCAAGCAGGGCCAGCTCCGCGTGCTCGACGCCAAGGTGTCGTTCGACGACAATTCGCTGTTCCGTCACCCCGAAGTGCTCGCGCTGCGCGACGAGACCGAGGAAGACGCTAAGGAAATCGAGGCGTCCAAGCACGATCTCAACTACGTCACGCTCGATGGCAACATCGGCTGCATGGTCAACGGCGCCGGTCTCGCCATGGCGACGATGGACATCATCAAGCTCTACGGCATGGCGCCCGCGAACTTCCTCGACGTCGGCGGCAGCGCCAGCAAGGAGAAGGTCGCGGCCGCGTTCAAGATCATCACCGCGGATCCCAACGTGAAAGGCATCCTGGTCAACATCTTCGGCGGCATCATGAAATGCGACGTGATCGCCGAGGGCGTCACGGCTGCCGTGCGCGAGGTCGGCCTCAGCGTGCCGCTGGTGGTCCGCCTCGAAGGCACCAATGTCGAGCTCGGCAAGAAGATCATCAATGAGTCCGGCCTGAACGTGGTGCCGGCCGACAATCTCGACGACGCCGCGCAGAAGATCGTGAAGGCCGTCAAGGGAGGCTAAGGCCATGACCCAGGACCATCTCGCTGCATCGTCCCCGCTCGCAGAGCACGCGCGTCTTTCCGCGTTCGCCGGCGAATGGGATGGCGAGGAGATGGTCTTTCCGTCACGCTGGACGGAGGGCGGGCCGGCCACTTCGCGCGTCGTCGCGCGCATGGACCTGAACGGGTTCTACCTGATCCAGGACGCGGTGCAGTTGCGCGGCGGCCAGCAGAGCTTCGCCACGCACGGCCTCTTCACCTACGACCGCGAGGACCGGACCTACAAACTGTTCTGGTACGATTCGCTCGGCTACACGCCGCCCTCGCCCGCCTCCGGCGGCTGGGTCGGCAAGACCCTGACGCTGGTGCGCGGCTCGCTGCGCGGCAATGCGCGCCACGTCTACGACATCATCGACGACAATTCCTACGCGCTGAAGATCCAGTTCTCCCCGGACGCGGAAGGCTGGGCCGACGTGCTCACCGGCGTCTACCGCCGAATCCACTGACCTCTCACTCGTTAGTTTCGCGAAAGCAGACCTCATGTCCATCCTGATCGACAAGAACACCAAGGTCATCTGCCAGGGCTTCACCGGCAAGAACGGCACCTTCCATTCGGAGGCCGCGATCGCCTACGGCACCAAGATGGTCGGCGGCACCTCGCCGGGCAAAGGCGGCTCGACGCATCTGAACCTGCCGGTGTTCGACACGGTGCGTGAAGCCCGCGAGAAGACCGGTGCGGATGCGTCGGTGATCTATGTGCCGCCGCCGGGCGCGGCGGACGCGATCTGCGAAGCCATCGATGCCGAGATCCCGCTGATCGTCTGCATCACCGAGGGCATTCCGGTCCTCGACATGGTGCGCGTGAAGCGTTCGCTGGCGGGCTCCAAGTCCCGCCTGATCGGGCCGAACTGCCCGGGCGTCATGACCGCCGGCGAGTGCAAGATCGGAATCATGCCCGCCAACATCTTCAAGACCGGCTCGGTCGGCATCGTCTCCCGCTCGGGCACGCTGACCTATGAAGCCGTGTTCCAGACCTCCCAGGAAGGCCTCGGCCAGACCACGGCGGTCGGCATCGGCGGCGACCCGGTCAAGGGCACCGAGTTCATCGACGTCCTGGAAATGCTGCTCGGCGACCCCAAGACCGAATCGATCATCATGATCGGCGAGATCGGCGGTTCCGCCGAGGAAGACGCCGCCCAGTTCCTCAAGGACGAAGCCAAGCGCGGCCGCAAGAAGCCGATGGTCGGTTTCATCGCCGGCGTGACCGCACCTCCCGGCCGCCGCATGGGCCATGCCGGCGCGATCATTTCGGGCGGCAAGGGCGACGCCGGTTCCAAGACCGACGCGATGAAATCGGCAGGGATTACAGTCTCGCCGTCTCCCGCCCGCCTCGGTCACACGCTTGCCGAAAAATTGAAAGGCTAATTCACTTCTTCGTACTTTTCCGGGCGAAGTTTCGCAGCAAATAGGGTAAAGGGTGCCTGTCGCGTCGGGTCCTGTCGGGGGAGCTCGGCGCCAGCGCCGTTTGTTATGCGCGAACCGAAATCGCCAGGAACTCAAGTATGTCTCGCCAGGACGCGAACGCAGCCTTTGCCTTGTCATCATTTTTGCAGGGCACCAACGCCACCTACATCGACGAAATCTACGCCCGCTACGAGAAGGATCCGTCCTCGGTGGATGCCGAGTGGCAGGAGTTCTTCAAGAGCCTGAAGGACCAGCCGGACGACGTCCGCAAGAACGCCCAGGGACCGTCCTGGGAGCGTGACAACTGGCCGCTGACCCCGCAGGACGATCTGACCTCCGCCCTCGACGGCAATTGGGCCGAAGTCGAGAAGAAGGTCGGCGCCAAGATCGCCGCCAAGGCCCAGGCAGCCAACAAGGGCGCTGATTTCTCCTCCGCCGACATGCTGCAGGCCACGCGCGACTCCGTCCGCGCGTTGATGCTGATCCGCGCCTACCGCATGCGTGGTCACTTCCACGCCAAGCTCGATCCGCTCGGCATCGAAGCTCCGCGCAATCGCGAGGAACTCGACCCGCGCACCTACGGCTTCAGCGAAGCCGATTTCGACCGCAAGATCTTCCTCGATCACGTGCTCGGTCTCGAATACGCCAACTTGCGCGAAATCACCGCGATCTGCGAGCGGACCTACTGCCAGACGCTCGGCGTCGAGTTCATGCACATCAGCAACGCCGCGCAGAAGGCGTGGATCCAGGAGCGCATCGAGGGGCCGGACAAGGAGATCTCGTTCACCCGCGAAGGCCGCCGCGCCATCCTGATGAAGCTGGTCGAAGCCGAAGGCTTCGAGAAGTTCTGCGACACCAAGTTTACCGGCACCAAGCGCTTCGGCCTCGACGGCGGCGAAGCGCTGATCCCCGCGCTCGAGCAGATCATCAAGCGCGGCGGCAATCTCGGCGTGAAGGAAGTCGTGCTCGGCATGCCGCATCGCGGCCGCCTCAACGTGCTGACGCAGGTGATGGGTAAGGCCCATCGCGCGCTGTTCCACGAATTCAAGGGCGGCTCGGCCAATCCTGACGCGGTCGAAGGCTCGGGCGACGTCAAGTACCATCTCGGCGCGTCCTCGGACCGCGAGTTCGACGGCAACCGCATCCATCTGTCGCTCACCGCCAACCCCTCGCATCTCGAGATCGTCGATCCCGTCGTGCTCGGAAAAGTCCGCGCCAAGCAGGACCAGCATGGCGATCCGCCGGACCAGCGCATCTCGGTGATGCCGCTGCTGATGCACGGCGACGCCGCGTTCGCCGGCCAGGGCGTGGTGGCTGAGTGCTTCGGCCTGTCGGACCTGAAGGGCTACCGCACCGGCGGCTCCGTGCACTTCATCGTCAACAACCAGATCGGCTTCACCACCTATCCGCGCTACTCGCGCTCCTCGCCCTATCCGTCGGATGTGGCGAAGATGATCGATGCTCCGATCTTCCACGTGAACGGCGACGATCCCGAGGCCGTCGTGTTCGCGGCCAAGGTCGCGACCGAGTTCCGGCAGAAATTCCACAAGCCCGTCGTCATCGACATGTTCTGCTACCGCAGGCATGGCCATAACGAGGGCGACGAGCCGGCTTTCACCCAGCCGGTGATGTACAAGAAGATCGCGGCCCATCCGTCCACGCTCGAGCTCTATTCCCGCCGCCTCGTCAGCGAAGGCGTGATGACCCAGGGCGAGGTCGACAAGGCCAAGGCCGACTGGCGCGCACGGCTCGATGCCGAGTTCGAAGCCGGCACCTCCTACAAGCCGAACAAGGCCGACTGGCTCGACGGCAAGTGGGCCGGCTTCAAGATCGCTGACCAGGAAGAGGACGCGCGTCGCGGCGTCACCGGCGTCGACCTGCCGGTCCTGAAGGACATCGGCCGCAAGATCACCAAGGTGCCGGACGGTTTCCGCGTCCACCGCACCATCCAGCGCTTCCTCGAAAACCGCTCCAAGGCGATCGACGGCGGCACGGGTATCGATTGGGCGACCGGCGAGGCGCTGGCGTTCTGCACGCTGCTCAACGAGAACCACCACGTCCGCCTGTCGGGCCAGGATTCGGAGCGCGGCACCTTCTCGCAGCGCCACTCGGTCCTGATCGACCAGGAGGACGAGAGCCGCTACACGCCGTTCAATCATCTCGGCAACGAGCAGGGCCATTACGAGGTCATCAACTCGCTGCTGTCGGAAGAAGCCGTGCTCGGCTTCGAATACGGCTACTCGCTCGCCGAGCCGAACACGCTGACGCTGTGGGAAGCCCAGTTCGGCGACTTCGCCAACGGCGCGCAGGTCGTGTTCGACCAGTTCATCTCCTCGGGCGAGCGCAAATGGCTGCGCATGTCCGGTCTCGTCTGCCTCTTGCCGCACGGCTATGAGGGCCAGGGACCGGAGCACTCCTCGGCGCGTCTGGAGCGTTTTCTGCAGATGTGCGCCGAAGACAACATGCAGGTGGTCTATCCCACCACGCCGGCGAATTACTTCCACGTGCTGCGCCGCCAGCTGCATCGCGAGATCCGCAAGCCGCTGATCGTGATGACGCCGAAGTCGCTGCTGCGTCACAAGCGGGCGGTCTCGCGTCTCGAGGAGCTCGCCAAGGGAACGACCTTCCATCGCATCCTGTATGATGACGCCCAGATGCTTCCGAGCGAGGCGGTCAAGCTCGTCCCCGACGAGAAGATCCGCCGTATCGTGCTGTGCTCCGGCAAGGTCTATTACGACCTCTACGAGGAGCGCGAGAAGCGCGGCATCGACGACATCTACCTGATGCGCGTCGAACAGCTCTATCCGGTGCCGCTGAAGGCGCTGGTGGCCGAGCTGTCCCGCTTCAAGAAGGCGGAAGTGATCTGGTGCCAGGAAGAGCCGCGCAACATGGGGGCGTGGCACTTCATCGAGCCGTATCTGGAATGGGTGCTGAACCAGGTGAACGGCGTCAGCCGGCGTCCGCGTTATGTCGGCCGCGCCGCTTCCGCCGCGACCGCCACTGGTCTGATGTCCAAGCATCAGGCGCAGTTGAAGGCGTTTTTGGACGAAGCACTGAGCTGAGAAGTTCTTTAGGACGCTGTCATGCCCCGCGAAGGCGGGGCATCCAGTACTCCGCGGCGTTCGTTCAAAATACGAAGGTCACGGCGTACTGGATTGCCCGCCTTCGCGGGCAATGACGTTGAAATTCACGACCGCATTGGCGATCTCCTTAAGGAAAAGACCATGACTGAAATTCGTGTGCCGACGCTCGGCGAATCCGTCACCGAGGCCACCATCGGCCGCTGGTTCAAGAAGGCCGGCGATGCCGTCGCCGTCGACGAGCCCCTGGTGGAGCTCGAGACCGACAAGGTCACCATCGAAGTCCCGGCACCCTCTGCCGGCACGCTGAGCGAGATCATCGCCGCCGATGGCACGACCGTCGCGGTCGGCGCGCTGCTGGGCCAGATCACGGAAGGTGCCGCCGGCGCTGCAAAGCCCGCCGCCGCGCCCGCAAAGCCCGCTGCCGCTGCTCCCGCCGCCGCGGCTGCTGCTCCCGCACCGGCGCCCAGCGCGCCGAAGGCGCCGCCGGCCGACGCCCCGCTCGCGCCCTCCGTGCGAAAACTCTCCGCCGAGACCGGCGTCGATGCCTCGACCGTTCCGGGCTCCGGCAAGGACGGCCGCGTCACCAAGGGCGACATGCTCGCCGCGATCGAGCGCGCGGCCTCAGCGCCGACCCCGGTCAACCAGCCCGCCGCCGCCGTGCAGGTCCGTACCGCCTCGCCGGCCGATGACGCCGCGCGCGAAGAGCGCGTCAAGATGACCCGCCTGCGCCAGACCATCGCGCGCCGCCTCAAGGACGTGCAGAATACCGCTGCGATGCTCACGACCTTCAACGAGGTCGACATGACCAACGTCATGGCGCTGCGGGCGCATTACAAGGATGCATTCGAGAAGAAGCACGGCAGCAAGCTCGGCTTCATGGGCTTCTTCACCAAGGCCGTCGTGCAGGCGCTGAAGGACATCCCGGCGGTCAACGCCGAGATCGACGGCACCGATCTGATCTACAAGAACTACTACCACATCGGCGTTGCCGTCGGCACCGACAAGGGCCTCGTCGTGCCCGTGGTGCGCGACTGCGACAACAAGTCGATTGCCGACATCGAGAAGGGCATCGCCGATTTCGGCCGCCGCGCCCGTGACGGTCAGCTCAAGATCGACGAGATGCAGGGCGGCACCTTCACCATCACCAATGGCGGCATCTACGGCTCGCTGATGTCGACCCCGATCCTGAACGCGCCGCAGTCCGGCATCCTCGGCATGCACAAGATCCAGGAGCGGCCGATGGTCGTCGGCGGCAAGGTCGAGGTTCGCCCGATGATGTATCTGGCGCTGTCCTACGATCACCGCGTCATCGACGGCAAGGAAGCCGTCACCTTCCTGGTGCGCGTCAAGGAGAGCCTGGAAGATCCGGCGCGCCTCGTGCTCGATCTCTGATCCCTAGTGCTTTGCGAGCGCCGTCGCCTGTAGGGGCGACGGCGTTTGTCGAAAGATGGAGGCGCGCGTGACGGATAAAGTCGTTGTCATCACCGGTGGCAGCCGCGGCATCGGGCGGGCGACCGCGATTGCGGCGGCCGCGCGCGGCTATCGCGTCGTGGTCGGCTATGCCAGCAACAAGGCGGCCGCCGACGAGGTCGTCAGCCTGATCGAGGCCAGCAACGGCAAGGCCATCGCGGTGAAATGCGATGTCGCCGAGGAGCGCGACATCGTCGACCTGTTCAAGCAAGCCGACAAGTTCGGCACGCTCGGTGCGCTGGTCAACAATGGCGGCATCGTCGGCACCAGCGGCGTACGCGTCGACGAGATGTCAGCCGAGCGTATCCAGCGCGTCATGGCGGTCAACGTCACCGGCTCTATCCTCTGCGCACGCGAGGCCGTGAAGCGGATGTCGACCAAACATGGCGGCAAGGGCGGCGTCATCGTCAATCTGTCATCGGTTGCGGCCAAGCTCGGTGCGCCCAATACCTATGTCGACTATGCCGCGTCCAAGGGCGCGATCGATTCCTTCACGACCGGACTCGGCTACGAGGTCGCCGGCGAAGGCATTCGCGTTGCGGGCATTCGCCCCGGCCTGATCGACACCGAAATCCACGCCTCCGGCGGCGAGCCGGACCGACACCATCGCCTCGCGCATATGGTGCCGATGAAGCGCGTCGGCACCGCGGACGAAATCGCAAATGCCATCGTCTGGCTGATGTCGGACGAGGCCTCCTACGTTACCGCAGCCACGCTCGATGTGTCCGGCGGACGCTGACGCGCCGCGCGGACGCTGCACATCCTCATTAGTTTAAACTTACGGGACTTTCTCTCATGGCATCCTACGATCTCGTCATCATCGGCACCGGGCCTGGCGGTTATGTCTGCGCGGTGCGCGCCAGCCAGCTCGGCATGAAAGTCGCCGTGGTCGAAAAGAACGCCACGCTCGGCGGCACCTGCCTCAACGTCGGCTGCATGCCGTCGAAGGCGCTGCTGCACGCCTCCGAGATGTTCGAGGAAGCCGGGCATTCCTTCGCCAAGATGGGCGTCAGCGTCTCCGCGCCGAAGCTCGAATTGCCGGCGATGATGAACTTCAAGCAGCAGGGCATCGACGGCAACGTCAAGGGCGTCGAGTTCCTGATGAAGAAGAACAAGATCGACGTGCTCAAGGGCACTGGCAAGATCCTCGGCACCGGCAAGGTGGAAGTCTCCGCGGACGGCAAGTCGCAGGTCGTCGAGACCAAGAACATCGTGATCGCCACCGGCTCGGACATCGCGCGTCTCAAGGGCATCGAGATCGACGAGAAGCGCATCGTGTCGTCGACCGGCGCGCTGTCGCTCGACAAGGTCCCCGGCAAGCTTCTGATCGTCGGCGCCGGCGTGATCGGCCTCGAGCTCGGCTCGGTGTGGAAGCGCCTCGGCGCCGAAGTCGTCGTCGTCGAATTTTTGGATCGCATCCTGCCCGGCATGGACGGCGAAGTCGCAAAACAATTCCAGCGCATCCTCGAGAAGCAGGGCTTTGCGTTCAAGCTCGGCGCCAAGGTCACCGCCGTCGACACCTCGGGCAAGACGCTGAAGGCGACGATCGAGCCTGCTGCCGGTGGTGCCGCCGAGACGCTGGAGGCCGACGTCGTGCTCGTCGCGATCGGCCGCGTGCCCTACACCGATGGCCTCGGCCTGAAGGAAGCAGGTGTCGCGCTCGACCCCGCGGCCGCGTGCAGATCGATCCGCACTTCGCCACCAGCGTGAAGGGCGTCTATGCCATCGGCGACGTCGTCGCAGGCCCCATGCTCGCGCACAAGGCCGAGGATGAAGGCGTTGCTGTTGCGGAGATCATCGCAGGCCAGGCCGGCCACGTGAACTACGATGTGATTCCGGGCGTCGTGTATACCACGCCGGAAGTGTCCTCCGTCGGCAAGACCGAGGAGGAACTGAAGCAGGCCGGTGTGGCTTATACGGTTGGGAAGTTTCCCTTTACCGCCAACGGCCGTTCCAAGGTCAACCAGACCACCGACGGCTTTGTGAAGATTCTCGCAGATGCGAAGACCGATCGCGTGCTCGGCGTGCACATCATCGGTCGCGAAGCTGGTGAAATGATCCATGAAGCGTGCGTTCTCATGGAATTTGGCGGCAGCGCGGAGGATCTCGCGCGCACCTGCCACGCCCATCCGACCCGCTCCGAGGCCGTCAAGGAAGCCGCGCTTGCAGTGGGCAAGCGGGCCATCCATATGTAGGCCACGGCCCGAGCCGAATCGGGCGGGACAACACATGCTGCGCCGCCTTCTTCAACCGGTCTGGGTCCTGCTGGCGATCATCTTCCTGATCGAAGCCTGGCTGTGGGACCATCTCGAGCCGATCGTCGCGCGGGTTGTCGCCATCATCCCGCTCGCCCGCTTCAAGCAATGGCTGACCGAGCGTGTCGATGCGCTGCCGCCGGCCATGACGCTGATCGTGTTCGCGGTGCCGATCCTTCCGCTGTTTCCGCTCAAGCTGGTCGGCCTGTATCTGCTCACGCATGAATACTGGCTCACCGGCATGTCCACCTTCCTGTTCGCCAAGATGGTCGGCGTCGGCGTCACCGCCTTCGTGTTCGACGTCACGCGCGACAAGCTGCTCGAGATGCGCTGGTTCGAGCGAATCTACGATATCGTGCTGAAGCTGCGCGCCAAGGCCACCGAGCTGGTCGCGCCGATCAAGCAGCGCATCCGCGAGCTGATCTCCGGCAACGGCGAAGGCTGGTCGTCACGGACGCTGCGCCTGATCCAGCGGTTCCGGAAGAGCGTGCACGAAGCGCGGTGAACGTTCGGGCCGATTTCGCCTGCCTCACCCGTCATTGCGAGCGAAGCGAAGCAATCCAGAATCTTTCCGTGGAGGCAGTCTGGATTGGGTCGTCGCTTCGCTCCTCGCAATGACGTGGAGGGATCAGCCACAACCCCTCAATGCAGATGCAGCAGATGCGGCCACCACAGGCCGAGCGCGGTCATAAGGATGCCGCCCAGTGTCAAAACCCCGGCGACATAGGCGAGCGCGAACATGCCGGTGATGATGGTGGCCGACGCCAGCACGATGCCGATCTGGAAGGCGGCCGACGCCAGCTCGAAATGATGGTACTTCGCGGTGGCCTCGTCGCGCTCGTGTTCGGCATGCTTGGCCTTCTCGGCGAGCTGCTCGGTGCCTTCGCCGGTCTCGGGCTCGGAGCGGTAGCGCTGCGCGGTCTTGGTCCAGTCGTCGATCTGCTTCTGCACCGTCGCCTTCAGGGCGTCGTCGGTCGTGTTGGCCAGCGTCAGCTTGCCCTGCTCGGCCGCAGTCACCACCACGGTGCGGCGGATGCTCTTGGCCTGGAAGAACGCCCAGAGATTGGCGCCCTCGACATTCTTGCTGATCGATTCGGTCTGGGCGCCCTTGCCCAGCGTCTCGGAGATCGCCAGGAACAGCGCCAGCACGGCGATCAGAAGGGCGATCTTCTTGTTCGAGCCGGACGCGTGCTCGGCGTGCTCCGCATGCTCCATGCTTTCATGTGCACTCATGATTCCATTCCCCTCCGGTTCGGTTCCGCAACGATTGACCGAACCGCGCGCCCTGCGCAAGAGGCACACACGTCATGACAGCTTCATGTCAGGATTCACCGCCGCGGATGGGCGCTGGCATAGACTTCCAGCAGTCGCTCGGAATCGATGCCGGTATAGATCTGCGTGGTCGAGAGCGAGGAATGGCCGAGCAATTCCTGGATCGCGCGCAGATCGCCGCCGCGCGAGAGCAGATGCGTCGCGAAGGAATGCCGGAGTGCGTGCGGCGTGGCGCTGTCGGGCAATCCCAGCGCGCCGCGCAGCCGCTCCATCGCGAGCTGGATGATGCGCGGACTGAGGGGGCCGCCGCGTGCGCCAAGGAAGATTGGGCCCTCGGCGGGCAGCGGATACGGGCACATCGAAACATAGTCCTGCACCAGCGCGAGCACGTTCTGTAGCACCGGCACCATGCGGGTCTTGTTGCCTTTGCCGGTGACGATCAGCACGTCGCCTTCGCCGGGCCGCGGCACCTCGCGGCGCTTCAGGCCGAGCGCCTCGGAGATGCGCAGGCCCGAGCCGTACAGCAGCGCCATCACCGCGGCGTCGCGCGCCAGAATCCAGGTCTCGCGGTCCTCGCCGGCACGCTCGTCGGCATCCGCCAGGCGCTTTGCCGACGCCATCGGCAATGGCTTCGGCAGGCTTTTTGCTACCTTCGGCGCGCGGATCGCCGACAATGCGCCGACCTTGCCCTTGCCCTCGCGTTCGAGGAAACGGCCGAACGAGCGCAGCCCCGCGAGCGCGCGCATCAGCGAGCGGCCGGCGATGTCGTCGGCGCGGCGCATCGCCATGAAGGCGCGAATATCGGTGGCTTCCAGCTGGGCGAACCGCTTCAGCGTGACGCGTTCGCCCCAATGGGCGCAGAGGAAATCCAGGCACTGCCGCAAATCGCGGGCATAGGCCTCCAGCGTCTTCGGCGACAGCCGCCGCTCGGCGCCGAGATGCGACAGCCAGCGCGTCATCTCCTGGGCGATGTCAGGATCGGCGCTGGCGAGCTCGATGGGTGGGGCGGCCGCTTTGCTCATGCGCTCTGGACGTGGTGATTCCACCCAGTATATCGCATCACACCCGTTTACTGTTCGCTAAGGCGCGCCCGTGGCGCTAGCCTCCAAACGTCAGGTTCCGATTCTCCCTTCATGGATCATACGTCGCGCAGCAACGCCGCCCCCGCCAACGCGACCCGCATGGTCGACGTGCTGGTGCCGGTCGCGCTCGACCAGACCTATTCCTACAAGGTGCCGCGCGGCATGGAGCTGAAGGCGGGCGATCTGGTCGGCGTGCCGCTCGGGCCCCGCGAGGTGCTCGCCGTGGTCTGGGCCGAGAACGCCAACCCCGATCCGCGCCTGCACAATCGCCTCAAGGAGGTCAGCGAGAAGCTCGACCTTCCGCCCCTGAAGCCCGAGCTGCGCTCGGTGGTCGACTGGGTCGCCAATTACACGCTCAGCCCGCGCGGCATGGTGCTGCGCATGTGCCTGCGGATGGGCGAGAACCTCGGCCCCGAGCGGATGCGCGCCGGCGTGCGCCTGGTCGGCGATCCCCCGCGGCGGCTGACGCCGGCGCGGCAGCGCCTGCTCGAGGTGCTGTCGGACCGCCTTCTTCACGGCAAGTCCGAGGCGGCGAAGGAAGCCGGGGTCTCCGCCGGCGTGATCGATGGCCTTGTCGACGAGGGCACGCTCACGGTCGAGCCGATGCCTCCGCCCCCACCTCCGCCCGCGCCCGATCCGGATTTCGGCCGGCCGGATTTTTCGCCGCTGCAGCGCGCCGCCGCCGATACGATGCGCGCGCTCGCGGCCAATGGCTCGTTCCACGTCGCGCTGCTCGACGGTGTCACCGGTTCGGGCAAGACCGAGGTCTATTTCGAGGCCATTGCGGAGTGCATCCGCCGCGGCAAACAGACTCTGATCCTGATGCCGGAGATCGCGCTCACCGGCCAGTTTCTCGACCGCTTCGCGCAGCGTTTTGGCGTGCGGCCGATCGAATGGCATTCGGAACTAACGCCGCGCACCCGCGCGCGCAACTGGGCGGCGATCTCCGCGGGCACGGCGCCGGTCGTGGTCGGCGCGCGCTCGGCGCTGTTCCTGCCTTACGGCAATCTCGGCCTCATCGTCGTCGATGAAGAGCACGACCAGGCCTACAAGCAGGACGAGGGCGTGCACTACCACGCCCGCGACATGGCGGTGGTGCGCGCACATATCGCAAAGATTCCGATCGTGCTGGCGTCCGCCACACCCTCGGTCGAGTCCGAAGTCAACGCGCGAAAAAACCGCTATCAGCGCATCGCGCTGCCCTCCCGCTTCGGCGGCCAGCACATGCCGCATATCGAAGCCATCGACATGCGCCGCGAGCCGCCCGCGCGCGGCCGCTTCATCTCGCCGCGGCTCGCCTCCGAGATCAGAGCCGCGATCGAGAAGCGCGAGCAGGCGCTTCTGTTCCTCAATCGCCGCGGCTACGCGCCGCTGACGCTGTGCCGGGCCTGCGGCCATCGCTTTGCCTGCACCATCTGCGACGCCTGGCTGGTCGATCATCGCTTTCGCCAGCGGCTGGTCTGTCACCATTGCGGCTTCTCGATGCCGCGCCCGCAGACCTGCCCGCATTGCGCGGCCGAGGAATCCCTCGTGGCGGTCGGACCCGGCGTCGAGCGCCTGCAGGAAGAGGCCGCCGCGCTCTTCCCGGATGCGCGCACCATGGTGCTGTCGAGCGATCTCATCACCTCGATCGAGACGATGCGCTCCGAGCTCAATGAGATTGCCGAAGGCCGCGTCGACGTCATCATCGGCACGCAGCTCGTCGCCAAGGGCCATAACTTTCCCCGGCTCAATCTGGTCGGCGTGGTCGATGCCGATCTCGGCCTGTCCAATGGCGATCCCAGGGCGTCGGAACGCACCTGGCAATTGCTCAACCAGGTGATCGGCCGCGCCGGACGCGAGCAGGGCCGCGGCGTCGGCTATTTGCAGACCCACCAGCCCGATCATCCCGTGATGAAGGCGCTGATCGCCTGCGACCGCGAGGCCTTCTACGACAGCGAGATCGACCTGCGCGAGCGCACGCTCTATCCGCCGTTCGGCCGGCTCGCGAGCCTGATCATCTCCGCAGGCGATCGTCCGAGCGCCGAGGGCTTTGGCCGGAGGCTCGTTGCGCTCGCGCCGCGCGACGAGCGCGTGGTGGTGCTGGGGCCGGCGGAAGCGCCGCTCGCGGTCATCAAGGGCCGCTATCGCTTCCGCATCCTGGTGAAATCCGCGCGCGGCTTCGACCTGTCGGATTATTTGCGCAACTGGCTTGCTGTGTGTCCGAAGCCGAAGGGCAATCAGAAGCTGGAAGTGGACGTCGATCCGCAGAGCTTCTTGTAGGCCCGACTGTCATTCCGGGGCACGCGAAGCGTGAGCTTTGGTGCGCAATTGCGCACCATAGCTCGCGACTTCGTCGCGCCCCGGAATGCCAGCACGTAAAAAGCCCGCCGTCCCCCAAGACGGCGGGCTTGTTTCGCCCGTGCTGATCTCGCCGCTCACATGTCCGCAGACAATGACGAGACCTGCGCTTTGACGCTGGAGCGCTTAGGAGACCACTTCCGCGGTGACGCGGCCGACGCCGCGGCCGGTGAGGCCGATGGCGCGGGCTGCGCCCGTGGAGAGGTCGAGCACACGGCCGCGAATGAACGGGCCACGGTCATTGATGGTGACGATGACGCTCGAGCCGCCGTGGGTGACGCGCAGCTTGGTGCCGAACGGCAGCGAGCGGTGCGCTGCGGTCATGGCGTTCTGGTTGAAGCGCTGGCCCGACGCGGTCCGGCTGCCGGACTCGTTGCCGTAATAGGAAGCCATGCCGGAAAAGGAGCGCCCGGTGCCCGATGATGGCGTCATCGACGCATTGGCGTTGCGCCAATCAGGGGTCGCGTTGGTGTCGTTCTGGGCGTGGTGGCGGTGATGGTGGTGAGAATACCGGTGGTGATGCCTGGATTTGGCGGAAGCCTCGGTGGCAGTCCCACCGACGAGGAGAGTTGCGGCAACAAAAGCGATCGCCGTACGCGGCCGGGTCACAGAGCCCAGCGTCAACAAAGACAGCATATAGTGGTCCCTAAGCTAGTATTGCCACATATGTGGCCAGTGGAGCCCCCATCAGTTTGCGAGCGGATTGGCGTTTGGTTTCGCAATGAGGCATGAATTGGGCAGTAAATCCGTTCTGTGTCGTCATGTAACATCTTGTTATTGGCACCGATGTTGCAGCTGATGTTTCGTATTCTTGCATTTTAACAATTTATTAACCTCGTAATTACTTATGAATACTGAAGAGCGAAGTCATCACACTCAGTGTTTAGAATTGGGTAAGTATTCGGCGGCCGGCGTAGTCAGTCACGGTTTCACGCCTCAGCGATCCGTGTTCATGGCGGCTATGCGCTGAGGGCAGGAACGAATAGGCGCAATGGCGCGGTTAAGGCTCACGGCAATTCCGTGGCGTGGCACGTCGTCGTCCAAGATGGGGCAGGGTGGTCGAACGTGTGGTCGCTACGCTGCAAGCTGCGACGAACTGGCGAGAAACAGCCAAGCCTTTAAGTTGCCGTCATGTTGCACGTGCGCGCCTGCTATGTTAGCAAAGCCGCGATTTTAACGGACCCGACACGTCCCGTGTCGGCCGAAAATCGAAGTCCCGCTTGAATTCCAAGGGCTTGGATCGCTAGGCGCCGCTCTGTGGCGACGGTTTTTCCCTTGCGAGTTTGACAGCAAAAAGAGCGCGTCTGTGGCTGCAGAAGATACGTCCGTTTCCGGTGTGTCGGGCCGTTATGCAACGGCCTTGTTTGAACTGGCCCGCGACCAGAAAGCGGTCGACGAGGTCAAAGCCGATCTCGAAAGGTTCGAGGGCCTGCTGAACGAAAGCGCCGATCTCAGGCGCCTCGTCCGCAGTCCGGTATTTGCCGCCGAGACCCAGTCCAGGGCCCTCTCGGCCGTGCTGGACAAGGCCGGTATCGCCGGCATCTCCGCCAATTTCCTGAAGGTGCTGACCGCCAACCGCCGCCTGTTCGTGGTGACGGACGTCATCCGCGCCTACCGCGCCCTCGTCGCCAGGTTCAAGGGTGAGGCGACCGCGGACGTGACAGTGGCGGAAGCGCTCTCGGACAAGAATCTCGACGCCCTCAAGGTTGCCCTGAAGTCGGTGACCGGCAAGGACGTCGCGCTGAACGTGAATGTCGATCCCTCGATCATCGGTGGCCTCGTCGTGAAGCTTGGCAGCCGCATGATCGATAGTTCGCTTCGCACCAAACTCAATTCGATCAAGCACGCGATGAAAGAGGCAGGCTGATGGACATCCGCGCCGCGGAAATTTCCGCGATCCTCAAGGACCAGATCAAGAATTTCGGCCAGGAAGCTGAAGTCTCCGAAGTCGGACAGGTGCTGTCCGTCGGCGACGGCATCGCCCGCGTCTACGGTCTGGACAACGTCCAGGCCGGTGAAATGGTTGAGTTCGAGAACGGCACCCGCGGCATGGCGCTGAACCTCGAAACCGACAACGTCGGTATCGTTATTTTCGGTGCCGACCGCGAGATCAAGGAAGGCCAGACCGTCAAGCGCACCCGCGCCATCGTGGACGCGCCGGTCGGCAAGGGCCTGCTCGGCCGCGTCGTCGACGCGCTCGGCAACCCGATCGACGGCAAGGGCCCGATCCAGGCTGACAAGCGCATGCGCGTCGACGTCAAGGCGCCCGGCATCATCCCGCGCAAGTCGGTGAACGAGCCGATGGCGACCGGCCTCAAGGCGATCGACGCCCTGATCCCGATCGGCCGCGGCCAGCGCGAGCTGATCATCGGCGACCGTCAGACCGGCAAGACCGCGATCGCGCTCGACACCATCCTGAACCAGAAGCCGCTCAACGCGCAGCCCGACGAGAACATCAAGCTGTACTGCGTCTACGTCGCGGTCGGCCAGAAGCGTTCGACCGTCGCCCAGTTCGTGAAGGTGCTGGAAGAGCAGGGCGCGCTCGAGTACTCGATCATCGTCGCCGCCACCGCTTCGGATCCGGCGCCGATGCAGTACATCGCGCCGTTCACCGGCTGCACCATGGGCGAGTATTTCCGCGACAACGGAATGCACGCGGTCATCATCTATGACGATCTGTCCAAGCAGGCCGTCGCCTACCGCCAGATGTCGCTGCTGCTGCGCCGCCCGCCGGGCCGCGAAGCCTATCCCGGCGACGTGTTCTATCTGCATTCCCGCCTGCTCGAGCGCGCGGCGAAGCTGAACAAGGACCAGGGCTCGGGCTCGCTGACGGCGCTGCCGGTCATCGAAACCCAGGCCAACGACGTGTCGGCCTACATTCCGACCAACGTCATCTCGATCACCGACGGCCAGATCTTCCTGGAAACCGACCTGTTCTTCCAGGGCATCCGTCCCGCCGTGAACGTCGGTCTGTCGGTGTCGCGCGTCGGCTCCTCGGCGCAGACCAAGGCCACCAAGAAGGTCGCCGGCAAGATCAAGGGCGAGCTCGCGCAGTACCGCGAAATGGCGGCGTTCGCGCAGTTCGGTTCCGACCTCGACGCCTCGACCCAGCGCCTGCTGAACCGCGGTTCGCGCCTGACCGAGCTCCTGAAGCAGCCGCAGTTCGCGCCTCTGAAGATGGAAGAGCAGGTCTGCGTGATCTGGGCCGGCACCAACGGCTATCTCGATCCGCTTCCGGTCAGCAAGGTGCGCGCGTTCGAGGACGGTCTGCTCTCGCTGCTGCGCGGCAAGAACGTCGAGATCCTCAATTCGATCCGCGACACCCGCGACCTCACCGACGACACCGCTGCCAAGCTGAAGTCGGTGGTCGAAGGTTTCGCCAAGAGCTTCGCTTAAGAACGCCGTCATGGCCGGGCTTGTCCCGGCCATCCACGCGTTTCGACTTGCAAGATAGAACGTGGATGCCCGGGACAAGCCCGGGCATGACGACTGGGATAGTCAGCGGCTCGATCATAAGGGTCGAACCGCCGGGGTGAACGAAGAATGGCGTCACTTAAAGACATGCGCGTCCGCATCGCCTCCACCAAGGCGACGCAAAAGATCACCAAGGCGATGCAGATGGTCGCTGCGTCCCGGTTACGCCGTGCCCAGCAGGCGGCAGAGGCGGCGCGGCCCTACGCCGACAAGATGGGCGCGGTGATCTCCAACATCGCCAGCGCTGCCGCGGGTTCGCCCGGCGCACCGGCGCTGCTCGCCGGTACCGGCAAGGACCAGGTCCACCTGCTGCTGGTCTGCACCGGCGAGCGCGGCCTCTCCGGCGCCTTCAACTCGTCGATCGTGCGCCTGGCGCGCGATCGCGCCCAGGCGCTGATGGCGCAGGGCAAGGACGTGAAATTCTTCTGCGTCGGCCGCAAGGGCTACGAGCAGCTCCGCCGCCTGTTCGACAAGCAGATCGTCGAGCATCTCGACCTGCGCAGCGTTCGCCAGCTCGGCTTCGTCAACGCCGAGGACATCGCCAGGAAAGTGCTGGCCCGTTTCGACAACGGCGAGTTCGATGTCTGCACGCTGTTCTACGCGCAGTTCAAGTCGGTGATCGCCCAGGTCCCGACCGCCCAGCAGATCATTCCGCTGGCGGTGGAAGAAAAGGCGGCGAACGCGCCGGCGACCTCCTATGAATACGAGCCGGAGGAGGACGAACTCCTCTCCCGCCTGCTGCCGCGCAACATCGCGGTGCAGATCTTCCGCGCGCTGCTGGAAAACAACGCCTCGTTCTATGGCGCGCAGATGAGCTCGATGGACAACGCCACCCGCAACGCTGGCGAAATGATCCGCAAGCAAACCCAGATCTACAACCGAACCCGTCAAGCCCAGATCACCAAGGAGCTGATCGAGATCATCTCCGGCGCCGAGGCGGTCTGACGCACGAACTCACGACGGTCGTTCAAGTAAAGAATTTCGAAGGAGAGCTTCATGGCTACAGCAGCTAACCAGGTCGGTCGCGTCACCCAGGTGATGGGCGCCGTTGTCGACGTTCAGTTCGATGGCGGCCACCTCCCGGCCATTCTCAATTCGCTGGAAACCAGGAACGGCAACATCCGCCTCGTGCTGGAGGTTGCGCAGCATCTTGGTGAGTCCACCGTGCGCACGATCGCAATGGACGTGACCGAAGGTCTGGTGCGCGGCCAGGAAGTGACCGACACCGGCCAGCCGATCCGCGTTCCGGTCGGCGAAGGCACGCTCGGCCGCATCATCAACGTGATCGGCGAGCCGATCGACGAAGCCGGCCCGGTCAAGACCGAAGGTCTGCGCCCCATCCACCAGGAAGCGCCGAGCTACACCGACCAGTCGACCGAAGCTGAAATTCTCGTCACCGGCATCAAGGTCGTCGACCTCTTGGCTCCATATGCGAAGGGCGGCAAGATCGGCCTGTTCGGCGGCGCCGGCGTCGGCAAGACCGTGCTGATTCAGGAGCTGATCAACAACGTCGCGAAGGCGCACGGTGGTTACTCCGTGTTCGCCGGCGTCGGCGAGCGTACCCGCGAGGGCAACGACCTCTATCACGAGTTCATCGAGTCCAAGGTCAACGCCGACCCGAAGAATCCGGATCCGAGCGTCAAGTCGAAGTGCGCGCTGGTGTTCGGCCAGATGAACGAGCCGCCGGGCGCCCGCGCCCGCGTCGCGCTCACCGGTCTGACCATCGCGGAAGACTTCCGCGACAAGGGCCAGGACGTGCTGTTCTTCGTCGACAACATCTTCCGCTTCACCCAGGCCGGTTCGGAAGTGTCGGCGCTCTTGGGTCGTATTCCTTCGGCGGTGGGTTATCAGCCGACGCTCGCGACCGACATGGGCGCGCTGCAGGAGCGCATCACCACCACGCAGAAGGGCTCGATCACCTCGGTGCAGGCCATCTACGTTCCGGCCGACGACTTGACCGACCCGGCTCCCGCGACCTCGTTCGCGCATTTGGACGCGACCACCACGCTGTCGCGCTCGATCGCCGAAAAGGGCATCTATCCGGCGGTGGACCCGCTCGACTCGACCTCGCGCATGCTCTCCCCGCTGGTCGTCGGCGAGGAGCACTATGCGGTCGCCCGTCAGGTCCAGCAGGTGCTGCAGCGTTACAAGGCGCTCCAGGACATCATCGCCATTCTCGGCATGGACGAGCTTTCGGAAGAGGACAAGCTGACCGTGGCCCGCGCCCGCAAGGTCGAGCGCTTCATGTCGCAGCCGTTCCACGTCGCCGAAATCTTCACGGGATCGCCGGGCAAGTTCGTCGACCTCGCCGACACCATCAAGGGCTTCAAGGGCCTGGTGGAAGGCAAGTACGATCACCTGCCGGAAGCCGCCTTCTACATGGTCGGCACCATCGAAGAAGCCGTCGAGAAGGGCAAGAAGCTGGCGGCGGAAGCTGCCTAAGCATCTCGTCATCGCCGGACTTGATCCGGCGATCCATCGAGACATTGCTTTGATGCATGGACCCGCGGGTCAAACCCGCGGGTGACAAGCGGAAAACAACGGATAGCCCATGGCCACGTTCCACTTCGATCTCGTCTCGCCGGAAAAGCTCGCATTCTCGGGTGAGGTCGATCAGGTCGACATTCCCGGCGTCGAGGGTGATTTCGGCGTGCTGGCGGGGCATGCGCCGGTCGTGGCTGCGATCCGCCCCGGCATTCTCACCGTTACCAGCGGCGGCAAGCACGAGAAGATCATCGTGCTCGGCGGCATCGCCGAGGTTTCCGAGAACGGCCTGACCGTGCTCGCCGACGTCGCGACGTCGCTGGCCGAGCTCGACCGCGCCCAGTTCGCCGCGACCGTCTCGGAGATGGAAGAAGGCCTGAAGGAGCACGAAGGCAACGAGCTCGACCAGGCCATCGCGCGGCTCGACCACTTCAAGAGCATCCAGCAGCAGCTCAGCAGCACCGCTATGCACTAAGCCCCGGGGCAACGCTCCGGAGCTCGCATCGATAGTCCTGCAAAATTCCTGGCCCGCGATAAATTTCCGAATACGCTCAGCGCACGTCACGGCCGTGGCGGGCGCTGAAATGTCGATCCGCCCGGGCGGTCGATATTTTATAGTGCTCGACGCATCATCCCTGGAAGCGCGTTGGCAACGACCCTGACGATGATCATGGCGACGATTGCGCGGCCCGCCGATTCCTTCCGACGCTTCAGTGCCTTCGCCCCAACGACAGAGCGCCACGCCTGCGGTGGCCGGCTACTGTGCATGGGGTTATTTTCGCAGTTTTAGTTTCCGAACGACGCAAACTCGCGCGCCACGGCCCGATAAACCTCGCGCCGGAACGGCACGACCACATCGGGGACGCGGTCGAGGCGCTCCCAACGCCATGCGTCGAATTCCGCGGGCTGGTCGTTGCGCGGCGTCAGGGGATCGATCTCGTCGTCCTTGCCGGTGAAGCGCAGTGCGAACCACTTTTGGCGCTGGCCGCGGAACTTCGCCAGCCGGTGCGTTTGCGGTCCGTCGTAGGGCGGGAATTCATAGGTCAGCCAGTCGGTCTCGCCGAGATAGCTCGCACTCTTGACGCTGGTCTCCTCCCAGAGCTCGCGCATCGCCGCATCGCGCAGATCCTCGCCCTCGTCGACCCCGCCCTGCGGCATCTGCCAGTCGAGGCCCGGCAGGATGATCTCGGGTCCGTCGCCCTTGAAGCGATGGCCGATCAGCACGCGGCCGTCGGCATTGAAGAGGGCGATGCCCACGTTGGGGCGGTAGGGCTTTTGCTCGGTCAAGCGCGCGTCTTTCATTGTCATCCAGGCCATGCGTTAGCACCGAACCCGGAATGACAATTTGATTTATTCATCCGCCAGCGCGGAAAATTCCTTCACCACGCGCTCATACACCGGGCGCTTGAAGGGAATGATCAGCCCGGTCAAATTCTTCATCGGTTCCCAGCGCCAGCTCACGAACTCGGCCTTGTGGCCGCCGCCGGGGTGCTCGACGTTGATCTCGCTGTCCTCGCCGGTGAAGCGCACTGCGAACCATTTCTGGCGCTGGCCGCGGTAACGGCCCTTCCAGGCGCGGCCTGCGACCGTGCGCGGAATGTCGTAAGTAAGCCAGTCCGGGACCTCGCCGAGCCGCTCGACCGAGCGCACGCTGGTCTCCTCATAGAGCTCGCGCCTCGCCGCGTCCCAGGTGTCCTCGCCGGGATCGACGCCGCCCTGCGGCATCTGCCAGACATGGCTGTCGTCGACATGCTCGATGCCGCCGGCGCGGCGGCCGATGAACACCAGTCCCTTCCGGTTGATCAGCATCACGCCGACGCAGGTCCGGTAGGGCAAATCCTCGTAACGCGCCATTCCGCCAGGCCTCTCGCGTGCTTTTGGCGGGCATGCCGGCCCCCGCGGGACCCGTGCCGTACCAATCCGTTGATTTAGCTGGATTTTGATTTCAGCATCGCGGTTGTCAATGGCACCAAAAGGATACCCCGGTCGCTCAATGTCTTGGTCCAGGCGCCGATGCGCTCAATCGAGACCGGCAGGGCCGAGGCGGTGCCCACGGCCGTGCCGCGCTCGCGCGCCATCGATTCGAGCTTGTTCAGGGCGCGGTCGATCTCGGCCGGTGTCGGCACCGCGTCGATTGCGATGTCGCCCTTGCCGAACGGCATCGCCGCGCCGGCCGCGGCCTGCGGCGCGATGCTACGGGGCGAGGAGCCGTCGTCGAAGAAGCCGAGGCCGCGCTTGGCCGCCTCGCGGATGATCGGCTGCATCGCCGGCTCCGTCGCCACGAAGCGGGCGCCCATGAAATTGGTGAGGCCGGCATAGCCCTGCATCCGGCTGAGGTGCCAGTACAGGCGGTCCATGTTCTGGTCGGCAGTAAGCGAGGTCAGCAGCGTCTGTGGCCCCGGGTCGTTGTCCGGAAAGTCGTAGGGCTCCATCGGGATCTGGAGGAAGATCTCGTGGCGCTGGGCGCGGGCCCGTTCGGCCAGCTTGCCGGGGTCGGCACCGTAGGGCGTGAAGGCGAGCGTCACGGCCGGCGGCAGCCGCATGATTGCATCGGTGGTCTTGGCGGCGCCGACGCCGAGGCCGCCGATCAGGATCGCGACCACGGGCATCTTGGCGGCCTTGGCGCGGTCGGCATCCGCGGCATAGACGTTGAACGGCTTCAGGTCTCCGGCCACCACCGGGATCATGCCGTAGCGCGACTTCTCAAGCAGTTTCGGGTCGATGCCGGCCATGACGGGCGGCGGTGCATTCGCGGCCGCAGCTTCCCCCTTGTCCGCCGAGTCCCCGCCACCGATCACCACGTCGCGGCGCGTGCCGGTGGAACCGTCGATCATGGTGACGGTCTTCTGCTCGCCCGCTTGCTTCGGCGCTTCCTTGGCCTCCTGCTTGCTCTCCTGGCCATGGCCGGCAGCGGCGGGCTTCTCGTCGGTGGCTTTGGGCTCACGGATCGCGAGCCGCGTCATCGGCTCGCCGCCGAGCGGGTCCTTGTTGAAGATGGCGAAGCCGGCAAAGGCGGCCAGGAACAGGCCGAGCATGGCGGCCAGCGCCTGCATGGCCGTGAACGGCAGCCGCAGCCGGCGCTTCCGGCGCGGCTTGTCCTGTCCGAGCGGGGCGCTCAGATCATCGGCCGTTTCAGTCATGCGAGATCCCGAATCACTCCCGCCGACGATACCACGCCGAGGTCAAGCGGCGGCAGGCCGGGATGCGCCGGGGATTGCGCAAGACCAAGCAAAAGGGCGGCTCCGGGAGCCGCCCTTTGCTGGATCGCGTGATGCGCCCGACCTAGTTCGCCGCTTTGGGCTTGTCGGTGGTCGCGCCCTTGTTGTCGCCCGGCGTGGGCGCCGCGGAGGCGCTGTTCTTGATGCCGTGGAGCAGGTCGCCGGCGAGCTTGAGCGCCTTGTCGTCCTTGGCGTCCGGCGGAACATAGGATTGCGAGCCGGTCTTCTCGTCGCCATCGTTCTTCAGATGGCCGCGCAGCGAAGCTTCGCCCTTGGTGTCGGTGCGCGACTTCAACTCGTCCGGCACGTCCTGCAGCACTTCGATGTCGGGCACGATGCCCTTGGCCTGGATCGACTTGCCCGACGGCGTGTAGTAGCGCGCCGTGGTCAGACGCAGCGCGCCATTGCCCGAGCCGAGCGGGATGATGGTCTGCACCGAGCCCTTGCCGAACGAGCGCGTGCCGACGATGGTCGCACGCTTGTGGTCCTGCAGCGCGCCGGCGACGATTTCCGACGCCGAGGCCGAGCCGCCATTGACCAGGACGATGACCGGCTTGCCCTTGGTGAGATCGCCCGCATGCGCGGTGCGACGCTGCGTCTCCTCGGCATTGCGGCCGCGAGTCGAGACGATCTCGCCCTTCTCCAGGAACGAGTCGGAGACGGTGACCGCTTCCTCGAGCAGGCCACCCGGGTTGTTTCTGAGGTCGATGATGTAGCCCTTCAGCTTGTCGCCGATCTGATTCGAGAGGTTGGCGACCTCGCGCTTCAGGCCTTCGGTGGTCTGCTCGTTGAAGGTGGTGATGCGGATATAGGCGATGTCGTCGGTCTCGACGCGCGCGCGCACCGAGCGGACGCGGATGTTGTCGCGCACCAGCGTGACGTCGATCGGATTGTCCTGGCCCTTGCGGATGATCTTCAGCTTGATCTTGGTGTTGACCGGACCGCGCATCTTCTCGACGGCCTGGTTCAGGGTCAGGCCCTGCACCGCTTCCTCGTCGAGATTGGTGATGATGTCATTGGCCATGACGCCGGCGCGCGAGGCTGGCGTGTCGTCGATCGGCGAGACCACCTTGATCAGGCCGTCCTCCATCGTCACCTCGATGCCGAGGCCGCCGAACTCACCGCGGGTCTGCACCTGCATGTCGCGGAAGCTCTTCGCGTCCATGTAGCTCGAATGCGGATCGAGGCCTGTGAGCATGCCGCTGATGGCGGATTCGATCAGCTTGGTGTCGTCGGGCTTCTCGACATAGTCCGAGCGCACGCGCTCGAAGACGTCGCCGAAAAGGTTGAGCTGGCGATAGGTGTCCGCGGTGGCGGCCCGTGCGCTCGAGCCCATGAAGACCGCGCGCGGCTGGGTCACGAACAGCGTCAGCGCCGCACCCGTGGCCGCGCTGAGGAGGATAACTGAAGTCTTGCGCATCATCCGCGAACCTTCTCGCCTTCATTTGCGGCCCACCATGGGCCTGGATCGATTGGAGTGCCGTCCTTACGGAACTCGACATACAGCACAGGTTGACTCGCGTTCGTGGCGAGAATGGAGGCGACTTGAGAGGTCGACCCCATGGTCGCGACAGGCTCGCCCGTGAGCACGAACTGTCCGATGTTGACCGAAATGCGCTCCATCCCGGCGATCAGGACATGATACCCGCCCCCGGCATTGAGGATCAAGAGTTGTCCATAACTGCGGAACGGGCCGGCATAGACCACCCAGCCATCACACGGCGTCGTGATCTGGGAGCCGGGCTTGGTGGCCAGCGAAATGCCCTTCTGGACCCCGCCGACCCCGTCGGAACCGCCAAAATCCCTGATCTTGTTACCGTTAACCGGGAACGGCAGCAGGCCCTTGGCCGAGGCGAAGGCGATGGCCGGGGTGGTCCGGGACCGATCCTTGAAAGCGCCGGGACCGGGCTTGGCGCTGGCGACTGCGTTTGCAGCTGCCAGCTTGGCCTCCTTGGCCTCGGCCTGTCTTGCGGCGTCGGCCGCTTTCTCAGCGGCCTTGGCGGCGCTCTGCAGATCCTGCTCCATCTTGGCGATCAGTCCTTGGAGATCGCCGACCTGCTTTGACAGCGCAATCGCGCGCGAGCTCTCGGCGCTGAGGTCCTTTTCCCGCGACGCCTGCTGGCGCTGCCGCTCGTCGACGAGGGCCGCGAGCCGGGTCTGGTCGTTGCGAATCCTGTCGCGGTCGGTGGCGAGCTGGTCCCGCTCGGCGGCGATGCTCCGGCGCAAGGCGACGAGTTCGCCGAGTTCGCCTGCGATCTTCTCCGCGCGGCCGCGCAGGTCCGGAACCACGGCGCCGAGCAGCATGGCGGTGCGCAGCGATTGCAGCGCGTCCTCGGGCCGTACCAGCAGCGCCGGCGGCGTCCGCCGGCCGGCGCGCTGCAAGGCGGCCAGCACCTCGACGATGTCGGCGCGGCGCGAATCCAGCGAGGTGCGCATCTGCTGCTCGCGGCCGTTCAGCGACCGCAGCCGTGCTTCGGCTTCGTCGACCTTGGTTTCGACGGCGCGCACATTGGCGGCGGTGTCGATCAATTGCTGGTTGAGCTGGGTGCGATCCTGGCCGAGCGAGATGATCTCGGCCTTGAGCTTGGCCTGCGCCTCTTCCGCGCTCTTCTGCCTGGCGCGCGCGGCTTCCAGTTCCTGCTCGCGCTGCTTGACCGCATCGGCTGAGACGGCCGCGGCCTGCTGTGCCGGCGTTGTCGTCTGAGCTTGCGCGAGGCTTGCGCCCGAGACGCTCGCGATCAGCAGCAGGTTGATGACGGGCGCTCGCATCGCTTTAAGCAAAAGTGCTCGTTGTGGCGCGCATCACGCGCGGTGATAGGGGTGGCCGGCCAGAATGGTGGCGGCCCGATAAAGCTGTTCCAGAAGCATGACGCGGACCATTTGATGCGGCCAGGTCGCCGAGCCGAACGCAATCGCGAGCTTGACCTTACGGCGCAATTCGGGCGAAAGTCCGTCCGCCCCTCCGATTACGAAGATCGTATGACCGGCACCCTCGTCGCGCCAGCGCCCGAGATTCCGTGCGAATACGGTGGAATCGAGGTTCTGGCCGCGCTCGTCCAGCGCCACCAGGATCGACTTGTCCGGAACATGCGCGGAGATGGCCGCGGCCTCTTCGGCCATCCGTGTCGCGGTGTCGCGCGCGCGGCTCTCGGGAATTTCGTGGATGGCGAGCTCGCGGAATCCGAGCTTGCGTCCGGCCTCGTCGAACCGCTCGAAATAGCGATCGGCAAGCTCCCGTTCGGGACCCTGCTTCAGCCGGCCCACCGCAATGACTGCAACACGCATGATGTTTTCAGGGTCGTGTTTTCAAGACCGCGCGCAGGTTGCGCGCGCACGACGCTAGCATGCGCGTCAGCCGATTCGAAATCGGCCCGTCGCCTCTAGATCGCCTTCGCCGCGATCGCTTTCGCCGCCCCTGGGCCCTGCGTGTACAATCGCTCGAGATTGTAGAATTCGCGAACCTCGGGTCTGAACACGTGCACGATCACATCGCCGGAATCGATCAGCACCCAGTCGCAATTGGGCAAGCCCTCGACGTGGATGTTCTTGATACCGTTTTCCTTGAGGCCCTTGGCGACGTTTTCCGCGATCGCGCCAACGTGCCGGTTCACCCGGCCGGTGGTGACGATCATGTAGTCCGAGTACGCCGATTTGCCGCGAAGGTCGATGGTGACCGTCTCCTCCGCCTTCATGTCGTCGAGGCGGGAGAGGATCAGGCTCAGCGTCTTGTCGGCGTCGGGTTGCGCCTTCAAGGCCGCAGCTTTGGTCGATGTTTTACGCGCCGGTTTTGCGTTGGGTAAAACAGACTTCGTTGAAGCTGACTTCGGTGAAGCTGACTTGGACAATACAGATGTGGTCAGGGACCATTCCTTTCACTGTATCGCGAACGCCGAATCCGGCGCCCACTGGTTACACTACATCATGTGGGGTTAAGGGTTTCAATATGCCAGAGAGCCCAAAATCCACACGTCGTCCGCACAGTCTGACTCACTTCGTACCTTTCCAGCTCCCATCCGGGTTCCGCAGGCGGGTCGAGGAGAGATCCAGCTTCAATCCGGTCAGGAAAACCCAGGCCGGTGCCGGCTGATCGGCAAGCAGTGCTGCCTTATTCTCGGGCAGGCGGTAGCGCGCGAGCGCCTTGGCGGCGGGAGAGGCAAGGGCACGAAAACTCTGCGGCGGGCGGTCGATGACCGCGATCGGCACCTGGCCGGCGATGCGGCGCCAATCCTGCCAACGATGGAATTGAGCGAGGTTGTCGGCGCCCATGATCCAGACAAAGCGCAAGCCGCGGAGGCGGCGGCGCAGGGTGTTGATCGTGTCGATAGTGTAGCGCGTACGGATGACGGATTCGAGACAGCTCACCTCGATCCTGGGGTCGTTGGCGACCTCGCGCGCAGCCTGCATCCGTTCGCCGAGCTCATGCAGCGTACCGTTCTCTTTCAGCGGATTGCCCGGCGTCACCAGCCACCACACGCGATCGAGTTGCAATCGCTTGAGCGCGAACTGGCTGATGGCGCGATGGGCCTGATGCGGCGGATTGAAGGAGCCGCCGAGCAGGCCGATGCGCATGCCCTCCGTATAGGGCGGGATCGCTTGTGCCGGGAAACGCGGCACGACGAAATTGTTACTCAAGGCCCGCGCCCCACGACGTTGCTTACGGCCGCGTCTGCCCGGTACCGTGAACGCGATACTTGAAGCTGGTCAATTGCTCCGCGCCAACCGGGCCACGCGCGTGGAAGCGGCCGGTGGCGATGCCGATCTCGGCGCCGAAGCCGAACTCACCCCCGTCGGCGAACTGCGTCGATGCGTTGTGCAGCACGATCGCGGAATCGACTTCGCTGAGGAATTTCTTCGCCGCGAGCTCGTCCGCGCTCACGATCGCATCGGTGTGATGCGAGCCGTGGGTCTGGATGTGCGCGATCGCGCCGTCAACGCCGTCGACGACCTTCGCCGCAATGATCGCGTCGAGATATTCGGTGTCCCAATCGTCCGGGCTGGCGGCCTTGACGCGGCTGTCCACCTTCTGCACGGCGTCGTCGCCGCGCACTTCGCATCCGGCCTCGATCAGCATCTCGACCAGCGGCTTCAGGTTCTTGCCGGCAGCGGCGCGGATCGACCAGCAGCGTCTCGGCGGCGCCGCAGACACCGGTGCGGCGCATTTTTGCGTTGAGCACGATCGACTTCGCCATGGCGAGGTCGGCGCTGGCGTCGATATAGACGTGGTTGACACCTTCGAGATGCGCGAACACAGGGACGCGTGCTTCGGCTTCGACGCGCGCCACGAGGCTCTTGCCGCCGCGCGGCACGATGACGTCGACGGCGCCGTTCAATCCGGACAGCATCATGCCGACCGCCGCGCGGTCGCGCGTCGGCACCAGCGTGATCGCGGCTTCGGGCAGGCCGGCTTCGCTCAGGCCCTGTACCAGGCATTCATGGATGGCGCGGCAGGAGCGGAAACTGTCGGAGCCACCGCGCAGGATGACGGCGTTGCCGGATTTCAGGCACAGCACGCCGGCATCGGCGGCAACGTTCGGCCGGCTCTCGAAAATCACGCCGACGACGCCGAGCGGCACGCGCACGCGCTCGATGGTCATCCCGTTGGGCCGCTGCCAGCTCTCGGTGACGATGCCGACGGGATCGGCGATGCCACGCACGATGCCGATTCCCTCGGCCATCGCTTCGACCCGCGCCGGCGTCAGCGTCAGGCGATCGATGAAGGACGCCGTCATGTTGCTCGACGCGCGGGCCTCCGCGACGTCCTCGGCGTTGGCGGCGAGAATCGCTGCAGAGCTCGCGCGGATCGCCCGCTCCATGGCTTCCAGCGCCCGATTCTTCTGCTCCGGCGGCGCCAGCGCCAGCACGCGCGCTGCAGCGCGGGCACGGGTTCCGAGATCGGACATGAGCGCCTGAAGATCGGCAGTGCCGTCGACGGCTTTGAGGGGGCGGCCATGGGGTTTTCAACCTTTGCTAAGGCGGTGTCCTAGCACGGAAATCCTGCTTTTGCGAAGGGCGGGGAGGGTATGGCAGGGGTTCGGTTCGCGCCGCCGGGTCGGCCAATGGCTCAGCCCAGCGTCATGGCCGGGCCCGTCCCGGCCATCCACGACCTTCGCGCGGCAGCAAAAACGTGGACGCCCTGGACAAGCCCGGGCATGACGGAAAAAGCGCTACCCGCCCATCACCAGATCGTCGCGGTGGATCATCTCCGAGCGGCCGCTGATGCCGAGGATGGCCATCACGTCCGGGGAGGAGCGGCCCTTGATCCGCTCGGCGTCGTCGGCGTCGTAGGCGATCAGGCCGCGGCCGACCTCGCTGGTGTCGGGGCCGCGCACGATCACGGCGTCGCCGCGGGCGAACTGGCCCTCGACCTTGATCACGCCGGCCGGCAGCAGGCTGGCGCCGGCGCGCAACGCCGTAACCGCGCCGGCGTCGATGGTCAGCGTGCCCTTCGGCTCCAGCGAGCCTGCGATCCAGCGCTTTCGCGAGGTGATCGGATTGGCCGGCGTCAGGAACCAGGTGCAGCGGCCGCCATCGGCGATCGCCTGCAGCGGATGCTCGATCTTGCCGGAGGCGATCAGCATGTGCGTGCCGCCTGTGGTGGCGATCTTGGCCGCCTCGACCTTGGTTCGCATGCCGCCGCGCGACAGCTCGGACTCGGCGTCACCTGCGACGGCCTCGATTTCCGAGGAGATGCTCTCGACCACCGGAATGAGTTTGGCGTTCGGATTGTTCTTCGGCGGGGCATCGTAGAGCCCGTCGATGTCGGACAGCAGCACCAGCAGGTCCGCGCTCGCCATGGTGGCGACGCGCGCGGCGAGGCGGTCGTTGTCGCCGTAGCGGATTTCGTTGGTGGCGACCGTGTCATTCTCGTTGATCACGGGGATCGCGCGCCATTCCAGCAGCTTGCCGATGGTGGAGCGGGCATTGAGATAGCGGCGGCGCTCCTCGGTATCCTGGAGCGTCACCAGGATCTGGCCGGCGCCGATGCCGTGCGCGCCGAGCACCTCCGACCAGATCCGCGCCAGCGCGATCTGGCCGACGGCGGCGGCGGCTTGGCTCTCTTCCAGCTTCAGCGGGCCGCGCGGCAGCTTGAGCCGGCTGCGGCCGAGCGCGATCGAGCCGGAGGAGACGACGAGGACGTCGCGGCCTTCCTTGTGCAGCTTGGCCATGTCGTCGGCGAGCGCGGCGAGCCAGGACGCCCGCACCTCGCCCTTGTCGGAATCGACCAGCAGCGCGGAGCCGACCTTGACGACGATGCGGCGGAATTGACTGAGTTCGGGGCTGGCCATGTGGCTATGTGCTGGCGCTTTGGTGCGAATTGCTCTGCATCGGAAACGGCGGAGCGGAGACCGGCGCCGGGAAGGCCTGCTTTTGCAGCAGGACGATGGCCGGCGCAAGGCGGCCGGGATGGTAAACGGCACCATTGTCGGCCTTGTGTCGGGCGCCGGGCCGGCTCTAATTGCCGGCAACGAAAAAGGGCGGAAAGGGGAAACGAATGGATCGCCGCAAATTCATGGCCGGATGTGTCGGACTACCGCTGCTGGCGCAGGCGGGTGGCGTGCAAGCGCAGGCCGGATTGACAAAAATCATCTTCCCGTTCGCAGCGGGGGCGGGCGGCGACACACTGTGCCGGCTGATCGCGCAGGAGATGGCCCCGCTGCTGCAACGGACCGTCGTGGTCGAGAACCGCACCGGCGGCGACGGTCTGATCGGTATCAAGGCGGTGAAGGGCGGCAGCCCCGACGGCAGCATGGTGCTGGTGACCACGGGGCCCACTATGTACCTGCTGCCGATGGTGGAGACGACGCCGAGCTTCGATACGGCCAGGGATTTCACGCCGGTGTCGCTGCTGGCGCGGTTCGAATTTGCCGTCGTGATCGGTCCGGGCGTCGATGCCGCCGATTTCAAGGGATTTGCCGCCTGGCTGAAGGCGCATCCCGACAAGACGTCGTTCGGCGTGCCGAGCAACGGCACCATTCCGCATTTCATGGGCTCCCGGCTCGAGAAGGATCTCGGCATTCCCCTGACCCGCGTGCCCTATCGCGGCAGCGCGCCGATCCTCAACGATCTCGTCGGCGGCCATGTCTCGTTCGGCATCGTGACATTGGCTGATGCGCTGCCGCAGCATCGCGCCAAGGGCGTGAAGATCATCGCGGTGAGCAGCGCGGAACGTTCGCCGTTTGCGCCTGAGGTCCCGACGCTGAAGGAGAGCGGCATCGCTCTCGTGGCGGACGGCTGGTACGGCATGTGGCTTCCAGCCGGCAGCCCGCCGGACTTCGCCAGCAAGCTCGGCGCCGCCGCGAGCGCTGCACTCGCCAAGCCCGAGGTGAAGGAGAAGCTCACCGCGATCGGCCTGATCCCGGTCGGCAGCAATGCGGATGGATTGTCGAAGGAACTCGCCGCGAACACGGCGTTCTGGCAGCCGATCGTGACGGCGACGGGATACAAGATCGAGAATTAGAGTTCTCTCACCCGCCAGGCACTCCGCCGCCGTCATGGCCGGGCTTGTCCCGGCCATCCACGAGCTTCCGCGATTGACGCAAGACGTGGATGCCCGGGGCAAGCCCGGGCACGACGAACTGAGGGAGCTTCGCTCCCTCCCTCACAGCTTTGCGCGCTGCGCGATGCCGTCCTTGATCGACGCCAGCTCTTTCTCGTCCCAGATGCCGATCAGGATCCCGCCCTTCACCTGGAGCTGGTTGTCGGCATAGTTGGCGATCTTCTCGCGTGGCGTCGTGATGTGGTCGTTCGGATGCAGCGCCCAGTCGAACAGCTCGGCCTTGAGCCGCGCGATGATGCCGGCGCATTCCGGATCGTCGCCGCGATCCAGAAATTCGTCCGGATCGGTTTCGAGGTCGTACAGCATCGGGCGGAAGCCGGAAGCATGGATGTATTTCCAGCGGCCGTCGAACACCATGAACAGGCGGCAGCGCTCGATCGGCTGGTTCAGCTTCAGCCGCACATCCTGCATGGCATAGTCGTATTCGGAGAACGCGACCTTGCGCCAATCGGCAGGTGTTGGGCCGCGCAGCAGCGGCAGCAGCGAGCGTCCTTCGAGGATGTGGCCCGGCACCTTGCCGCCGAAATAATCGACGAAGGTCGGCGCAAGATCGATGGCCTCCACCAGCGCATCGCTGCGCGTGCCGCGCGTCGCATCGGCTTCGCTGGACGGATCGATGACGATCAGCGGGATCTTCGCCGACTGTTCGTGGAACAGATCCTTTTCGCCCATCCAGTGATCGCCGAGATAGTCGCCATGATCGGAGGTGAACACGATCATCGTTGTTTCCAGCAGGCCGCGCGCCTCCAGGAATTTCATCAGCACGCCCATCTGGTCGTCGATCTGGGTGATCAGGCCCATATAGGTCGGGATCACCTTCTCCCGGGCATCGTCGCGCGCCATGTTGCGGGAGTAGCGCATGTCCATGTAGGCGCCGAACACCGGATGCGGATTCTGCCGCTCGCGCTCGGAGCGGATCACCGGGATCATGTCGTCGGTCGAATACATGCTGGCGTAGGGTTCTGGCGCGATATAGGGCCAGTGCGGCTTGATGTAGGACAGATGCAGGCACCACGGCCTGCCGTCGGTCTCGGCTTCGCTGATGAAGTCCATCGCGCGGCGCGTCATGTAGGGCGTTTCGGAATGCTCGTCCGGCACACGGGCGGCCTTGTCGGCGTGCACCAGCAGCCAGCCGTTCTGCAAGCTACCGTCGTCCGCGGCGCCGGAATTGGCCCAATGCTCCCAGGGATTTGCGGCTTCAAAGCCCTGCTGGCGCAGGTACTCATCGTATTTCGGACGCGGTCGCCCGGTCGGATGCAGCCCGTCGTCGCGCTCGTATGGCTCGAACCCGCACTCGGCGACATGCACGCCGATGACAGACTCCGGCGGGATGCCGAGCGCCTTCATGCCTTCGAGATCGGGCGCCATGTGGGTCTTGCCGACCAGCACGTTGCGCACGCCGATCGTCTTGAGGTGATCGCCGAGCGTGGGCTCGCCGACGCGCAGCGGCCAGCCGTTCCAGTGCGAGCCGTGCGAGCGCATGTAGCGGCCGGTGTAGAACGACATCCGCGACGGCCCGCAGATCGGCGACTGCACATAGGCCTTGCTGAACAGCACGCCGCGCTTCGCCATGGCGTCGATGTTCGGCGTCTTCAGCGTCGGATGGCCGGTGCAGCCGAGATAGTCATAGCGAAGCTGGTCGCACATGATCCAGAGAACGTTCTTCGCGCGCGCCATGCTTCCTCGCTCCGGCATTTCCTGATGTGCCGGATGCTGCGCCATCAATGGCGCGAAGACAACCTCTCCCCGCTGGAGAGAGGTGGCGAGAGAGCGTCGCCCGACGACGCCTCAGGCCGACCAGGGCTCCGCTTCGGCCGTGCTCTTGGCCTTGGCGGACACCGGGGCTTCGCCGATCACATCCACCAGCGCGCGCAGCGCTTCCTTGACGCCTTCTCCGGTCGCCCCTGACATCAGCAGCGGCGTCTTCTTGGCCGCGCGCTTGAGCCGGTCCTTCTGCTTCTTCAACTCGTCCGGCGCGACCGCGTCGATCTTGTTCAGCGCGACGATCTCGATCTTGTCGGTCAGCAGCCCGCCATAGGCGTCGAGCTCGTTGCGCACCGTCTTGTAGGCCTTGCCGGCATGCTCGCAGGTCGCGTCGATGAGATGCAGCAGCACACGGCAGCGCTCGACATGCCCGAGGAAGCGGTCGCCGAGGCCGGTGCCTTCATGCGCGCCCTCGATGAGACCGGGAATGTCGGCCAGCACGAACTCGCGGCCGTCGGCATTCACGACGCCGAGCTGCGGATGCAGCGTGGTGAAGGGATAGTCGGCGATCTTCGGCTTGGCAGCGCTGACCTTGCTGAGGAAGGTCGACTTGCCGGCATTGGGCAGGCCGACCAAGCCGGCATCCGCGATCAGCTTCAGCCGCAGCCAGATCCAGCGCTCTTCGCCGGGCTGGCCGGGATTGGCGTTGCGCGGCGCGCGGTTGGTCGACGACTTGAAATGCGCGTTGCCGAAGCCGCCATTGCCGCCTTCGGAGAGCACGAATTTCTCGCCGACATCGGTGAAGTCGTGGATCAGCGTCTCGCGGTCCTCGTCGAAGATCTGCGTGCCCAGGGGCACCTTCAGCACGATCGACTTGCCGTTGGCGCCGTGGCGGTCCGAGCCTGAACCGTTCTCGCCCTTCTGGGCCTTGAAATGCTGCTGGTAGCGGTAATCGATCAGCGTGTTGAGGCCGTCGGCGACCTCGATGATGACATTGCCGCCGCGGCCGCCATTGCCGCCGGAAGGACCGCCGAATTCGATGAACTTCTCGCGGCGGAACGCCACGCAGCCGTTCCCGCCGTCACCGGAGCGGATATAGACCTTTGCTTCGTCGAGGAATTTCATGGGCCATAGGTAGGCCAGCCGGTCCCGCGCGGCAACCCGGGGTTACCCCTGAATCGGCCGAATTTCCGCGAATATCGGCCCTTGCTTAACCAGTCGGCCGGCGCCGGATCAGGAATTTCTGCATGCCCTCCAGCACCAGCTCCTTGCGCTGGTTGAACACGGTGCTTTTCAGCGTCACCACGCCGGTCGTGCGTCCCGGCACCAGCTCGGTGACCTCCAGCGCTGGATAGATGGTGTCGTCGGCGAACACCGGCTTGAGGAACCGGCTTGATTGCTCGAGGAAGCCGACCAGGAGTCCTCGACCATGAACGGAAACAGGCCGGCGCCGGGCGCGGTGTGGATCAGGGTCTGGAATCCGTGCGCCAGCAGATGCGGCATGCCGCGGCTGCGGCAATACTCGACATCGTAATGCACCGGATGGGTGTCGCCGCTCGCGGTCTGGAACGCGGCGAACACCGCCGGGGTCTGGGTGCGGCTCGGGATCACGAAGCGCTCGCCGACGACGAAATCCTCAAACCAGCGTTGCGCGGGGATCATGCGATGCCGGGCAGGGTCGAAGTCGGTCATGGCTTGGCTCTTTCGTTCGCGAGGGCGCCTATCGCTACCGCGCCGCGAAGAGTGCGACAATCCGTTCAATTCGGCACGAGCGGGGTTGTCGCGGCCGCCAGCCTGATTAAAACCACCGCAAGCGGCTCTGGCCGCTTGCTCGCAACGCTCTCTCCGTCCGTCATTGCGAGGAGCGAAGCGACGAAGCAATCCAGACTGCCGCCGCGGAGACACTCTGGATTGCTTCGCTTCGCTCGCAATGACGAGCCCTCACACTCAGATTACACCATGCCTCTCTTCAAGAATCTCTCCGCCTATGACGACCGCTCCGCGCGCCTTGCCGGCATCGCGTTGATGCTGCTGTCGATCTTCATGTTCTCGTTCGGCGATGCCATGGGCAAGTTCCTGGTCGGGACGTATTCGGTGGGGCAATTGCTGTTCCTGCGCGCCTGCGCGGCGCTGCTGCTGCTGTCGCCGATGATCTGGACGCAGCGTCACCAGTTCCTGCATCTGGAGCGGCCGCACCTGCAGCTGTTTCGCGTCGTGCTCTCGACGCTGGAAGTGGCGGCGTTCTTCCTCGCGACGGTCTATCTGCCGCTCGCGGACGTCATCACCTACTATCTCGCCGGCCCCATCTTCGTCACCGCGATGTCGGCGATCTTCCTGCGCGAGAAGGTCGGCTGGCGGCGCTGGACCGCGATCCTGGTCGGCTTCTGCGGCGTGCTGATCGCGCTGCGGCCGTCGGCGCAGACCGTCAGCCTGCCGGCCCTGATCGCGCTCGGCGGCAGCCTCTCCTTCGCGACCCTGATGCTGATCACCCGCAGCCTGCGCAAGACGCCGGACATCGTGATGGCATCCTCGCAATTCGTCGGCACGTTCCTGCTCGGCGCAGTGCTGTCGGCCTTCAACTGGGTGCCGCCGACGCCGGGCAGCCTCGTGATCTTCGCGGCGGCCGGGCTCATTTCGGTCACCGCGCTGTTCTGCGTCAACCGCTCGCTGAAGCTGGCGCCGGCGAGCGTCGTGGTGCCGTATCAATATTCGATGATCGTCTGGGCCGTGATCTTCGGCTTCGTCGTGTTCGGCGACGTGCCTGAGATCGCCACCATCGTCGGCGCCGCCATCATCATCGGCGCCGGGTTCTATATCTATCTGCGCGAGCGCGATCTGGGGCGCGCCGGCGGTGAGGTAAATCCGCCGGCGTAGAGTAGCTACCTCACGCGCCGCGCGCTGCTCCAGCTCTTCAGCGACGACCACACCCCGCGTGACAGCCGGAAGCAGTCGACCGGCGTCGACGATCCCAGCGCCAGGAAGCGGTGAAGCTGCACGCCGCTCCACTGGAAGCCGCACTTCTCCAGCACGTTGCGCGAGGCCGGGTTGGTGACGCGCGCGCCGGCATAGAGATGATCGTCCTCGAACTCCTCGAAGAAGAAGTCGATCGCGCCGCGCGCGGCCTCGGTGGCAAAGCCCTGGCCCCAATGCGCGACGCCGAGCCAGTAGCCGAGCTCGGCATTGCCGGGCGCCGAGCAATCGATCCCGACCATGCCGACCGGTCCGCTGTCGTGCTCGATCAGGAACACGGTCTCGCTGCCGAGTGCGGCGGTGGCGCGGATGAAGGCGACGGCATCGTCCTGCGAATAGGGATGCGGCAGCCGGCGGGTGTTTTCGGCGACACGGCGGTCGTTGGCGAGCTGGGCGATGGTCCTGACGTCGGCGAGGGTCGGCCGCCGCAAGGTCAGCCGTTCGGTGGCGACGACGCTCGGTCTCGCCTCTGCCAAGGTCACGCTCGAGAAATCCTGCAACATGTCCGGCTCCGTCAAAGTCACTAAGTGAAAAGTGAACTCGTCAAACGAAAGGGGAGGCCGGTTTCCCTGCCTCCCCTGGAGCCTTCGATCGCTATGATCTCAAGGACTCCGCCGGTTCGGTCTAGGGACCCGGCGGACTCCAAATTTGGTCCACCGTCTATTCGGCCGCCTCTGCGAGCGGGAGTACCGATACGAAAGTGCGGCCGTTGGCTTTGGCCTGGAACGTGACACGACCCTCGATCTTGGCGAACAGAGTGTGGTCGGTGCCCATGCCGACATTAAGGCCGGGATGCCAGGTGGTGCCGCGCTGACGCGCAATGATGTTGCCGGGAATGACGACTTCCCCGCCGAACGCCTTGATCCCGAGGCGCTTGCCCTTGGAATCGCGACCGTTGCGCGATGAACCGCCTGCTTTTTTGTGAGCCATGGCTCGTCTCCAAATCCTGCGTAGTTCTAGATCAATTCCTTGACGGAATCATTTCACAATTTCTCACGCATCAATTCTCGTGAATTGGCGTGATCAATTTATGCGGCGTCGGCTTCGTCCTTGGCCGTCTCCTTGACGACCTTCTCCCGCTTCGGACGCGGCCCCTTGGTGGGCTTGGCGCCGTCGGTCAGGATCTCGCTGATACGCAGCACCGTGATCTCGTCGCGGTAGCCGCGCTTGCGGCGTGAATTCTTGCGGCGGCGCTTCTTGAAAGCGATGACCTTCGGTCCGCGCTTGTGATCGAGCACCTCGACGGCCACGGAGGCGCCTGCCACCGTCGGCAGACCCAGGACCGGCGTGTCGCCGCCCACCATCAGAACGTCGGTCAGCTGAATGATCGTGCCGACTTCGCCTTCGATCTTGCCTACTTCCAGGACATCATCCGGAACGACGCGGTACTGCCGGCCGCCGGTTTTGATGACTGCGAACATCGTTGTTTTCCTTCGTGTTCATTCCCGGCCTCGCGACAGTTTGTCGGGGTCGGCTTTTTGTCAGTCGCTATGGGTTTATTGCGAGTTTTGTGCGGGCGGGAGTTATCCCTTTGAAAACCCACGCAAAAACAAGCGGCGCGAGAAACGCCCCGCGCCGGTTGTGGGACTTATAGCCGCCGAACGCCGGGAGTCAAGGAAAACTCCCGAAAACCGCCCGGATTTGAAGGATTTGGGCGGGTTGCGGGGCCGGCCGAATCCACGCCTCGCTTTGCAACCAACCGGTTCCCCCGCCGTTGTCGTCCGCAAATACGGACACGGGCAAACGGGCAAGGGGCTTTTCATGGCAACGGACGAGCTGGTCAAGACGACGACGGGCATCGCCCATCACGGCGCCGAGCGGCTGCCGTCGGTGGACGTCGACAGTTTCAACATCGAGATGAAGGACGAGGACGGTTTCCTCGGCGACCGCGCCAGCAAGGGCGCGTTCCGGGACATGCTCGACCGCTGGCGCAAACCGCTGCGCAAATCCGGCGAGGACCCGTTCGGCGACGAGCCCTCGGAGGAGATCAGCAAGAAGACCCTGGATGACATCCTGGCCGGTGACGACGTCAAGGCGGCGGCTCTGGTCCACAGCGCGATCGAGGAGTTCGCCCAGGAGCTGGCTTATGTCACCCGGCGTTTCCTCAAGACCAAGGCCTGGGCCAAGACCGAGCGCATCGTCGTCGGCGGCGGCTTTCGCGATTCCAAGCTCGGCGAGCTTGCGATCGCGCGCACCGAGATCATCCTCCGGCACGAGGACCTCAAGATCGAGATGGTGCCGATCCGCCATCATCCGGATGAAGCCGGCCTGATCGGCGCGCTGCATCTGGCGCCGTCCTGGATCTTCGAGGCCCATGACAGCATCCTTGCCGTCGATATCGGCGGCACCAACATCCGCTGCGGTCTCGTCGAGACCAGCTGGAAGAAGGCAAAAGACCTCTCGAAGGCCAAGGTCGTGAAATCCGAGCTGTGGCGCCATGCCGACGACGAGCCGACCCGCGAAGGCGCGGTGAAGCGCCTCACCAAGATGCTGAAGGGGCTGATCGCCGTAGCCGACAAGGAAGGTTACAAGCTCGCGCCCTTCATCGGCATCGCCTGTCCCGGCGTGATCAACGCCGACGGCTCCATCGAAAAGGGCGCGCAGAACCTGCCGGGCAATTGGGAGAGCAGCAAGTTCAACCTGCCGGCGAGCTTGATCGAGGGCATCCCCGAGATCGGCGAGCACGACACCGCGATCCTGATGCACAATGACGGCGTGGTTCAGGGCCTCTCCGAAGTGCCGTTCATGCAGGATGTCGATCGCTGGGGCGTGCTCACCATCGGCACCGGTCTCGGCAATGCCCGCTTCACCAACCGCAAGAAGGATAGCGGCAACGGCAAGGACTCCGAGAACGGGAAGAAGAAGGGCAAGGACAGCAAGGGCGATTGACGCCGGATGCTCGCGTTGGGCTTCCGGCCGTGCGGTCGCTGCCGTGAATCCCCCGAGTAACCTTGACTGGTTAGGTTAAGGACCGGATTGCGTTGCGGCGCACGGGACGCACGCTACGGTCGAATCGTCGCCTCACCTGGCCGGCGAAGCCGCCCTTCCTGGTCAGTTTTTCAATGAGCGGCACCGGGACCGCCAGTGTTTACCGCGTCTGGCGGTCCCACCCCGTCTTCAGCTCCAGCCGATCCGCGCAAAGAACGCCGCGATCTCCGCGGCCGCGCGATCCGGGTCTTCCCGATGCGGGAAGTGGCCGACATCGGGAAACATCGCGACATCGACATTGCCAAACGTCTCGCCCAGCCGGTCGGTCCAGGCATAGGGAAACAGCGGATCGTGCTCGGCCCAGCGCACGCAGGTCGGCACCTCGATCGGCGGCAGCCTCGAGGCCTCGCCCTTCATCATCGCGATCCGCCCGGCATGCGACGCCCGATAATGCGCAAAGCCGCCGGCGAGGTTGCCCGGCTTGAAGAAATTGTCGGCGAAGGCGTCGAGCACGTCGTCGAAGGCGTCCTTGCGATGCGCCCAGCCCTGCAGGAAGTGGCTGATATAAAGCCGGCAGCTTCGCGGCTCGCGCCGACCAGCGCGGGCGCCATCTCCATCTGGTGGAAGGACTGATACCAGATGTGGTTGAGCCGATCAGGCGCCGCCATGCGCGGCCCGATGCCCGGATAGACGAAATCGAAGAACAACAGTCCCGCCAGCCGCTCGGGCGCCGCGCGCGCCAGCGGCTGCATCACCGCGCCGCCGACGTCATGGCCGACCACCCCGAATCGCTCGATGCCGAGGGCGTCCATCAGCGCCAGCATGTCCGCCGCATGGCCGTCCGGCCCGAAAGGCCCGTCCGGCTTGGCGCTGTCGCCGAAGCCGCGCAGATCGGGCGCGACCAGCATGAAGCGGTCGGCCAGCCTGGATATCACCGGCTCCCAGGTCAGCCAGAATTCCGGCCAGCCATGCAGCAACAGCAGCGGTTTGCCGCGTCCGGCCCGGACCAGGTGGAAATCGGCGCCGTTGGCCGGTAGCGTCAGGTGCTCCATGGCAGTTCCTCCCGGGCGACAGGGACAGCGAGCGAAAGATGCAGCGGATTTTCCCCTTTCGCGCCTTGTCTGGCCAGCCATCCTCGCCTATTAACGCCCCCAACCACAGGGGCCCTGCTCCTACCATGGCGCCTTCAGGAGAGGTGGCAGAGTGGTTGAATGCACCGCACTCGAAATGCGGCATAGGTGCAAGCCTATCGGGGGTTCGAATCCCTCCCTCTCCGCCAGCTTTTCAGGTCCTATCCGCAGCTTGGAAAAATTCGAACTGCCCAAGGAGATCGAATTGTCGATTTTGGAGCACTTGGATACGAAGCAATCGCGCCAACCCAGAGTATCGCACAAAGACTGTATTTCTCCGATTTTGTTCGGCTGAAGTCTTTTTAGTTGCAAAACGAGGCGCTATAGGTTCCGCATCCGTTGATCGGATCTGGAATGGGTGGAAAACAGCGGAAAAGGCCCAACGCGGCTACGAAAAAGGCCAAGTTGGGCCGCCCGAAGAGCCTTTCCTGTGTAGATCTTTTCGCAGGGGCGGGTGGATTCTCGCTTGCCGCCGACCGCGCGGGCCTGTCGGTGAAGCTCGCTGTCGAGCACGACCGACATGCTTGCGCCACCTACCGATACAATTTCCGCCGCCGAAAGACTGAGCTGAAGGAGGGTGACATTACTTTGATGTCGCCGCGCAAGATCGCCAGAGAGTTGTTTGGGGCTCGCGATTTTTGCGATCTTCTCCTCGGCGGCCCGCCCTGTCAGGGTTTCTCCGCACATAGGCTTAATGATGCTGGCGTCGAGGATCCGCGCAATCATCTCATCCACACGTACTTCGACTTCGTGAAGGCCTTCGAGCCGTCGATGTTCTTGATGGAGAACGTGCCGGGAATGCTATGGAGCCGGCATGCCGATTTCCTTGCAGAGTTCTACCGCAAGGCTAAATCGTCCGGTTACGACGTTCGCGAGCCGGTCACGATCGACGCCCGGGACCATGGCGTGCCGCAACGTCGCAAGCGCGTATTCATACTCGGCATCAAGAAGGGCGTCGACACCGGGGGATTGACTTGGCCTCCTGTGCGGACGCACGGCAGTCCAGGCGCCCGCTCGAAGGACAAGAGCCTGAAGGCGTGGGTGTCTTGCGCGTCCGTCTTCCGTCACTTTCCGGACGAGGACGAGAACAGCGTCTTCATGAATAGCACTCAGGAACTCGTCGAAATCTTTCGCGCCACTCCGCTGAACGGCGGGAGCCGAAAGGATTCGGGAAGAATGCTCGACTGTCACAGGGATCATGATGGACACAAGGACGTCTACGGCAGGATCGACCCGCGCCAACCCGCGCCGACAATGACGACCGCCTGCATCAATCCTTCGAAGGGACGTTTCGTCCACCCTCGCCAGCACCACGGCATCACTGTCAGGCAGGCCGCGAGAATCCAGACGTTTCCTGACGATTTCGTCTTCAAGGGTGGTCTGATGGCGGCTGGCGTCCAGATCGGAAATGCTGTCCCGGTCAGGCTTGGTGAGATCCTCGTGCGGGCTCTCCGTCCCTTCATTCGAAAGGCTAGGCAGCAAAGGGAAGACGGAGCCGACTAAAAGCCAGTACTGCGCGCACGTCACTCCGTATCGGCCGACTCCACCTGGTCCGATCCGATGAAGTCAAGACCGACGCGGGTGAAGGTCGATCCAAGCATCTGAGCGAGATTGATCGCGTACTCGTAGCGCAATTGCGCGACCACCTTCGCCTGATGCTCCTCCGTCACAACCTTGCCGGCCTTGATGCCGAGCTTCGTGAACGAGAAGTTCTTCTCGTCGTCCAACTGTCCCTTGTTTGCCGCGTGCAGCGGGTACCAGTGAGGAGACGAATTCGGATGATCCGGTTCGTTGATGCAGAGAATTGTCGACTTGCCCTTCTCGTCGAGAAAGACGTACCGGTTAGATTGGACGTCCGGCGGTTTCTCGGCATTCTTATACCGCTTAAGTTTTACAGCCAGAAAAGGCATCACGTCGGACATGTCCTTGTAATGGCCGGTCTTTCTTTGCCCGGGGACGAGATCGCAGGAGGGCGAGAGGCATACCCAATACGCTCTCGCCGCCGTGAAGATGTGGCCGGTCTGCAGGTGCCAGCCCTGGGGCTTCTTGGTGCACGCGAAGACATTGTGGTCCTCGTCGGCCTTGTTGCTCGACGCCTTGTCGTCAAGGTCAATCTTGAAATGATCCTTGACGAGCGCATTGCCGACAAGCGGCCCCGCGGAATCGGCGATGATCAGCCTTTCAGCGAAGGATCGAACGCTGTCCTGAACAAAATCTAGAAGCTGCTCCGAATGACGCGCGATCGCGGTTCCGATCAAGGTTTTACGATCAAGGTTGTTGCCTTTCAGCAATTCACTGTACCATCGGGCGAGAACGTAGTCGTTTCCGAGCGCGGCATCCTCCGCCGCGACCCCAAATTGCTCGAGTTCCGACCGAAGCTTTGTCAGGAACAGCCGCGATGGCTTCGGGCTCCATTTGATCAGAGAGCGCCAAAGCTCGTCGAGAATATCGACATCGTTCGTTTTGTTAGTGAACGCGATGAATCCCGATTTGGACCGGATCCAGAGGTCGCCCTCGCTCCATTGCGGCAGCGCCTCCTCGGTCGCGGGCTGCATCTTGGCCGCTGAACGCGTTTCGAAGTCCTCGATCATCCACCTGAACATGAATTTGAGCGAGGCGCCTTCCCATTTTTCTTTCGTGCAAATGTCCAACGCGTCCGTGAATGGCTGTTCTCCCTTGCGGAAGGCCAGGAAAGCCGCTTTCGAGTCCTTCCTGTAGGGGAAGTATTGCTCTTCTCGGAACGCCTTGCGAAGTCGATCGAGGATCGTGTCGTCGTCTAGTTCCGCCTGCTGGATCAGCTTGTCGCGCTGAGTCCTCTCGTGCTCCGACCCCTTCCCGGCGCAAGGCGACATGAGCCCCAGCAGCATCTCCCTGAAGGCGTCGTCTAATTTTGCAGTGGTATGAACCATCACAAGATTGAAATGATTGTTCGCCATCACGCGCCGCGCGATCTCGATCGCGCGGGTCCCGTCGCCGCTGTTGCCGTTGAGCTGATAATCCAGGACGAGAAGATCCGACTGGTGGAGGTGATACGCAAGGTCCTCCTCCGATCCGTCTCCCCCTCGGCCATCATGAATGTCCACGAGCAGGGGACGTGCCCGCTTCCGGAAGCTCTCGACAACCTTCTTGATCTTCGTGGGAGTCGCAAGCCAAGACTTTATGGATTCCGGCGCTTTTCCTTCCTGGAGTAACGCGCTCTGCCTATCGAGGATCTCGGAATAGGTCGGATAGTCGTCGTCGATAATCAAAACGGATCTGATGGGTTCGATGAAGGCGTCCCTGATGAACTCGTGGTACCCCTCATTACTCGGCATACTCGGCGCCCCTGAATTCGATGACGAAGCTCGCGCCGGGCAGCTCCGGTCCTCCCGAAGGCCCGCGTGAATAGCTAATTTTGTGTCCGCCAGCCGCCAGATTGGCGCGGCAGAGGTAGAGTCCGACGCCTCGCCCGCCGCGGAGCTTGCGAGTAAAGAACAGACTAAAGAGGCTTCCGACGTCGTCTTCATCGACTCCAGGACCGGTGTCCGATACGATCACCTTGGCCTTGTTGACCGAGAGCAGTATCCGGCGGGGAGGCTCCTTGATGCCAACCCAGTACAGACTGTTGTTTACCAAGTTTATAAAAACTGGAAAAAGCCTTGAGGGTTGATCGTAGACGCGGAATGCTTTGAATTCGGCGGTCGCCTCGAAGGACACCGACGCCCGCACGAACTTAGGTCCGAAGAATTCCCGGATGTAGTCGAATATCTGCTCGCCGGTAATCCAACTCTGCGGCCGGTGGCCGGAAAGCTTGAGCGGGGATAGGAAGCGAAGCTGCTCGGTAAGGCCCTCGGCGCCGAATGCAATGTCCTTCGCGGCCGATCCCGACTTGACGTCCAGCGGTAATCGATCGAGGCCCGCTCTGATCATGTCGTCGTAGGATTCCAGTTCGTGTCCGATGATCTCGACGGCGATACCTAGTTGAGCAAGGCCGTTCAGACGATCCAACTCCTGCCGAAGTTCGTTGACCTCTTCCATGCCAAAATTCGCCAAATGCTCGAGGTCGATGCTCTCGCTCAGGCTTTCAAGTGCACCTATGTAAGGCTCGAACAGGTTGGCATTCTCGGTGTCCATCCGCTCGCGCAGCTCGTTCATCATGCCAACGAGCATGGGCACGGTCAGTTCGTCTCGGCCGAGCGACTCCAGCAGCGGTGAAGTTTGAACGTGAAAGGCCTTGTTTCGCTGGTCGATCAGCGCGTGCATGCGGTCGAATTCTTCCTTTTGTAGCGCGTCGATCCGCTTGCGCCACCCCGTGATCCGGCGGGAAAGCATGGTGCTGTTGCGCGCCAGTTGCCTTTCCGCGAATTCCCGCGGCTTGGCTGGCGCGAGGTTCTTAACCGCCTCCTGGATACGATCGTCGAGTCCGGATATCATTGCTTGGGCCGACTGGATGTCGCTTCGGTATTGCTTGTATGCCGACTCCAAACTTCCTAAGTTCGGCGGTGTCTCTCCCAACCTGAAGCCGACGCGGCGATCCTTAAGCTCGCCGATCAGCGCTTGAGCGGCTTCGACGCCCTTCTCGGAACGTAGCTCAAGTGATTGTTCGGCCCGACGAACTTGCTCGACGAACGCGGGAAGTTCCTTGTTGAACTGCTTCAATTTGGTACCGAACTGGGACCGTTGCTTGCGTCGTAGTTTGTTGCGCTCCTCATTCGCCTTCGCTTTTTTATTGACCTCCTGAATCTCCGGCAGCTCGTCGATGCGGATGTCCGACGCAGAACCGAAGAATTCGCGCGCCAATTTCATCAGGATATTCGACACCAAGATTTTGAGAGTTTTGGCGGCGTTGTTGTCGAGCAGGCCTTCTCGGCCCGCCTTGTCCTTCAGGTTAGGATTGCGCGCCCGGCTAATGCCGAGCCGACCGAACATTTGGCGGTGATTCCAAAATTCGCGGCCAGCGCTCTTCGAGCGGCGCATTTCGATCTCGAAGAAGTCGTTGTCCAGGCGGCCGTAAGGCATGATGCGCAATCCGTCGCGAAACATCATAAAGCCTGCGTATCGTTCAGCGAGGTCCTTGAATTTCGTAAACTGTGCGACGGTCAAGGTCGTGTTTTTGGATTCGAATTCCATCGATGCGATGTACAGATCTACCGGGCCCAACGTGCTGTCCGCCCGCACGGGCATCAAAAGATCCTTAGGGGGCATTATCTCGAAATTTTCGGCGCGCAACTTACCGAACGCCTTTACTCGGCCACGGAAAACACCGTTTACGTCGATAATTCCATCGATGATATGCTCAATAGGATCGAGCATATGCCGGTTGAACTCCTTTCCGACGCCGACGATTGTCGTCGGCGTGCTATCCTCCCAGGCCCGGACCGAATAGGAAAATTGCGGATCCTTGGCACTTATCTGGAGACCCTCGGGTGTTACATAGGGATCCACAAAATTCGATAGCGTCTGAAAGAATTTCTCTTTGGATGCCGTAGAAGCGGCGTCCGGTATCCGCGACGGCAGTTGGGCAAGAAGATCGAAATTGATCTGCGACACCAGCAAAGCAGTGCCATGGCCGGACTCTCCGTTCCAAACCTGCCAATTTGATATGTGCCTTTCCTCGAAAGAGGAATTGATGAGCGTGCCGGCGATGGTGGTTGAGGGAGCGGGACGCGCTTTGTCCTCCCGGGCCCACATCGCGTCGTAGTCGGCCCATGCTGTCTGGATGCGGCGCTTCCTATCTTCGTCCTTTCCTCCCCAGACGTTTTCCATCAGCTGATCGAACAGACCGTCCAGCTGCCGAAAGAGCTCGGTCTTCGCAGCGAATTCCACGATCGGAATTTTTACATCAGCTAAATTAAGGAACGGGTTCTCGAATAGCCGCCAATCGAGCAGTGCGGCGATGAAATCGTCATCCGTCCGCTTCGAGACGAAAAGCAGCAGCGGTCCGAGATTTGCGCAGGAGAGCCGCCCGATACCTTTTTGACCCTGTTTGGGACGGAAGTTAAGACCGTTGCGATCGGCAAGATCGGTCGGGCTATCAACAGCCTTCGACTCCGTGCCGACCACCAGCCACTTGCCGACGAACTCGGCCCGGTTCATGCCATGGCCGTCATCCACGAGCGCCGCTACAGGCTGCTCGCCATCGTAGATGTCCAGATATACCGAACGGGCGTAAGCGTCGAAGCTGTTCTTCCACAATTCCGAGATGGCGGTCGGGCAGTCAGCGATCTGCTCCCGACCAAGGTGGTCGAGCGTACGGGCTTTCGTCTCGAAAGCTATACTTTCAATCACAAGTGAAATCCGACCCGGCCGATGGAAGATAATTGGGAATGAGCCATGTGTGGTTTTAATCGGCGGCGAACGTAGAACGCGGCGAAGCAAGGAACACGGGGAGTTAGGCCTATACCTGGGTGGTCGAGCGATCGCGATTTGAACCAAACCATAGTAGCAAGATTGGGTCTCGACAACCTGCGGCAGGTCATCGCCGCGGGTCCCGGCTTGGATGTTCGGCTTCATGTTTAATAGTCCGAACCGCGAGAGGCAACGGACCGCTTTGCTTGCGGCGTCGACCGGCTCCCAAGCTAGGGATGCGGTCGAGCGCGGCTGCGGCCGCTGCCGCATCTGGGATATCGCACTGCCAGATAACTTCGACGTGCCACCCCAGATCAGTCAATTTCCGATAGTTCCGGTGGTCTCGTTCGACGTTACCCGACAGCTTCGTCCGCCAGAATTTCGTATTAGAAGAGGGTAGCTTCGCCTTGCGGCAGCCGTCGTGGCCATGCCAAAAGCACCCGTTAACGAAAACAACTGTCCGCCATTTCGAGAAGACCAAATCTGGCTTTCCGGGAAGATCCTTATGGTGCAGCCGGAAGCGCAGACCGAGCCGGTGAGCGGCCTTCCGAACCGCCAGTTCGGGGCTCGTATGCTTCCCCCGAACAGCCCGCATGTTCGCGGATCTTTGAGTTTTCGAGATCTTATCCATGCCGAAAAGGCTAGGGACCCCCTGGCCCGATCGCAAGACCCTGCAAATCTTGCGCGGCCACAGCCATGCGAGGTTCCAGGCCTTTGTCCGCTTTGATTTCCACAAGATTGTGCTGAAGCGTCAGCCGCTTGCGGAGACCACCGCGTGCACCACGTCGCCGCCGATTCACCTTTCGGTTTCGGCTCGATCAAGTCGCCACGAAAGCGCTTCCTCAGCTGTCATTCGAGCTCTACCTCGCCTCCCTGAGAGCGCTGTGACCCTCGTAAACCTTCCGGCGGGAATCTTTGACCTGCCGCCATAGTCTCGAACAAGGGCATCGGCAGCGCCGTTCAACACGTCCCACTTAGGACCTCGTAACCCCTTGATCTTCCTACTCCCGTCTACTGTGCATGGGGTTGTTTTCGACGTTCGTGTTGTCCAGCCTCGGAAACCTTCCGCAAAGCGCACCCAGCTTGAACCTGCCGCCGCCACGCTCCGACCAACAGCATCCCGCCGGCCGGCTGGGAGCAAGGTGACTCACCACGATGTTCGACAAGACCTACCGGCTGCGCCTCGAAGCTGATCTGGCGCAATGGGAGGCCGATGGCGTGATCGCGCCGGCGGCGGCGCTCTCCATCCGCAATGCGCTGCCGCCGCTGGCGCCCGGCATCAACATCGCGGTGGTCGTCGGCATCGTCGGCGGGCTGCTGATCGCCGCCGCCTTCCTGGCCTTCGTCGCGGCGCACTGGACCGAGATCGCGCGGCTGGCGCGGTTCGCGATCCTGCTTGCCGGCATGGTCGTTGCCGGCGGCCTCGGGGCGTGGTTCGCCGCGACCGGCCGCAGCGTGCTGGCCGATCTCTGCGCCAGCATCGGCGCCATCATCTTCGGCGCCGGCATCGCGCTGGTCGGGCAGATGTATCATCTCGGCGACGATTTTGCCGGCGGCATGCTGCTGTGGTCGATCGGCGCGTTTGCCACCGCGCTGCTGACCGGCTCGCGCGGCGCGCTCGCGGTCGGCCTGGTGGCCGCCTGCATCTGGAGCTGCATGCGCATCTACGATGCGCCGGATGTGCTGCATCTTCCGTTTGTCGTGGTCTGGCTGATCGCGGCCGCGCTGGCGCTGGCGTGGAATTCCCGCGTCGCCGCCCACCTCGTCGCGCTGGCCGTGCTGCCGTGGTGGATCGCGACGTCGGTCCGCTTCGACCTCGACGGCGCCCAGCCGTCCTTCGTGCTCGCGAACGGCGCGGCCCTGCTGTTCGGTGCCGGGCTCGCGATCGCGGCCGCGCCGTCGCCGCGGGCGCTCCGGCTCGGCAGCGTTCTGTCGATCTACGGCGCGTTTGCGCTGGCCGTGGTCGCCTTCCTGGAGGTGACGACGGTCGACGATCTCTTCCGCTTCCGGACCCGCACGGAGTCAGCCCAGCCGCTATGGGCGATCCTGTGCGGGGCTGCGGGCGTGTTCCTCGCCCTCGGGTCTGCCGCGCTCACCAGGCGCGCCGGTGAAGTATTGGCGGGATGTTCGATCGGGCTCGTGCTGCTCGCGGCGCCGATCTGGCCGGCCTCCGCGGCCGGCGAGCCCTGGTTCGCCTATGCCGCGCTGCTCTGCGCCATGCTGTGCCTCGTCGTCTCCGGCATGCTCGACGATGTCCGTCCGCGCATCGTCGCCGGCTGGCTCGGCATTGCCGGCGTCATCGCTGGGATCACCTGGGCGGTGAAGGGCTCGCTGCTGCGCCGCTCGGCCTTCCTTGCCGCGGCCGGCATCGTCGCCGTCGTGTTTGCCACCGCGCTCAATCGCGCGCTGCCGAGGGCTGAGCGATGAACGAGATGATCACGTCCGTCACGAGGCTCTGGCAGCGCATCCCGAAAGCCGTGCTGTTCGGCGCCGCCATCCTGCTGCAATGCCTGTTGCTGGTCCTGATGGTCGCCGATCGCATGCAGATCCTGCGCGAGGGACGCGAGGTGACCCTGCAGACGCAGCCGGTCGATCCGCGTGATCTCCTGCGCGGCGACTATGTCGTGCTCCAGTACGACATCTCGCGACTGCCGTCCGGCGCGCTCGCCGGCACGCCTGCCCCCGAGCGCAAGCCCGTCGTGTTCGTCAAGCTCGCGCCCAATGCCAATGGACTTTACGAGGCCGTCTCGGTGCATGCCGCACCTGTCCCGGTCACGGCTCCCGAAGTGCTGATCCGCGGCCGCGTCAATTATTCCTGCGGCTCCGGTCGCACCTTCTGCGACAAGCTCACGATCAAGTACGGACTCGAAAGCTATTTCGTGCCCGAAGGCGAAGGCAAGAGGCTCGAGCAGGCCCGCAACCAGCAGAAGCTGCGTGTGGTCGCCTCCGTGCTTCCCTCGGGCCGCGCCGCCATCAAGCGCCTGCTGCTCGACGGCGAACCGGTATACGAAGAACCATTGTACTGACTGCAGACTATTTCCGGCGCGCCTTCAGAGCTCGCCGCAGCGCGCCCCACATCCGCGGATGGCTCAGCCCCAGGCTGCGGAGATACGCTTCGAGATACCGGTTGATGTCGGGTATCAACGACGCGCCGACGCGCGGATTGATCTCCAGCAGCATCGGCCGGCCGTTGTCCATCTTGTAGTCGATGCAGCACGTTCCGCAGTAGCCGATCCTCGTCAGCAGCCGTGCAAAGACCGCGAGGTGATCACCGGCCGGAAGGTAGACGATGCTCACCGGCACCGCCCGCTCGCCCTTGATGTCGCCCCCGGGCTCCATCTCGTATCTGACGGTCTGGGCGTACGCGACCTTGTTGTCGACCATCAGAAAATGCACCGCGTATTCCTCGCGGCCGGCGATATAGGCCTGACGGAAATAGTCCGGCGAGCCGATCAGCTCCGCCGCCATCCGCTCCTCCTCGATGGTTCGGATGACGAAGGAGTTGCGGCCCCACGCATCCCGGCGTTTTTTCAGCACATAGGGAAACTGGCCGGTGGCGTCGTCATGCAGCGGCGGCACCAGAGCGGCGAATTCGCTGTCGAGCACGAACCGGTTCAACAAGAGCTTGTCGCCACAGAGCGCCACGTGATCCGGGTGCGGTGACCAGAACCTCCGTCCCCAATAGCCCTCGTTCCAGCGGGCCTCGTCATAATCGGGCAGGTCCAGAGGGACGACGCAGTCGAAACGCGACATGTCCGCCGCGCCGAGCTCGCCGAATTCGTAGTCGAACCGGGCCCGATCGATATGGACGGGCATCTCCCGGGCCCGATCGTCCTGCTTGCCAAACCGGACGTGCCACATCAGCGCGAATCTCTATCGCAAACCGGAGCAGCCTGGACTGCTGCCGGCCGATTCCGGTTCGACATCGCGCCGGCAGTCCCCGGATGGTCGCTCACGTCGGCCGCGCCTGCAGCACCCGCCGCAGCACGTCCCATATCCGCGCATCGTTCATGTGGGCGACGTTGAACCGCATGAATCCGGCCGCCGTCTGCGACACGCTGAACACGTTGCCGGGCGCCAGCACCACGTTCTCCTCCAGCGCCGCGCGCGCGACGGCCGCGGCGTCTTGTCCCCCGGCGAGGCGGCACCACAGGAAGAAGCCGCCGCGAGGAAGCAGCCATGGCTCGATACCGAGCGCCTGAAGCTTTCGCGCGACGTCGCGGCGCGCGCGGGTGAGCTTTTGCCTCAGCTCATCCATGTGCTTGCGATAGCTGCCGCCGGCCAGCACGTTGGCGATGATGTCGGTCGCAACCGGGCTCGGTCCGCCGAAATGGGTGGCGACCTGGAGGTCGACGAGATGCTCGATCCAGTCGGCGCGCGCGGCGATGTAGCCGCAGCGCACCGAGGCCGACAGCGTCTTGGAGAAGCTGCCGATGCGGATGACGCGGTTCAGTCCGTCGAGCGCGACAAGACGCGGCGAGCGCTCCGGCTCGAAGTCGCCGAAGATGTCGTCCTCGATGATGGTGAGGTCGTGAGCGGCCGCGGCGGTCAGGACCCGGTGCGCGGTTTGAAGCGAGATCGTCGCGCCGGTCGGGTTGTGCAACGCCGAATTGGTGATGTAGAGCCGGGGACGTTCGCTGCCGAGAATCTGCTCGAAGCGCGCAACGTCCGGTCCCGACGGCGTGTACGGCACGCTGACGATCCTGGCCTGATGCGCCCGCAGCAATGCGCGAAAATTGAAGTAGCAGGGATCGTCGACCAGCACAGTGTCGCCGGGACGGAGCAGGAAGCGGCAGATCAGGTCGGTGGCCTGCGTGCCCGAGCCCGTCAACATCAGCTGGCTGGTCGAGGCCTCGAGCCCGTCCTCGCTGAGGCGCGCCAGCAGCAGCCGGCGTAGCGCAGGCGACCCCGAGGTCGAGCCGTAATTCGTCAGCACGCGCGCGTCGGCCCGGGCGATCGCGCGGGTGGCGCGTCGCAAGGCGTCCTCCGGCATCCAGTGCGGCTGCAGCCAGCCGCAGCCGGGCTTGAGTACGGTATCGTCGGCATCGAGCGACTGCCGCGAGACCCAGAATGGATCCACCGCCCGGTCGCGGCGCGGCTCGACGGCGGTCAGCGCAAGCGGCGCGAGGGCCGTCGGCGAGACATAGAAGCCGGAGCCGCGCCGGGCGCGGATCAGGCCCTCCGCGGCGAGCCGATCATAGGCTTCGACCACTGTGGAGGGTGAAACACCCAGCGCTGCGGCCAGGCTGCGGATCGACGGCAAGCGGTCGCCGGCGCCGAGCGTCCGGCCCGCGACCTTGGCGCGAATCGCGCTCATCACGTCGAGGGTCCGCGTCCCGCCGCTGCCCCCGGTTTGAACCCCGCCATCCAAAGCGTATGACCTCCCGTACCCATACAGTTTTGCCGGATTGTACTGAATTGTGGCTGGCCCCGCCACCGGCGAGCCCCGACTATGCCTGTTCGAAACAGCGGGACGGACATGCGATCTTCAGGCGGCGCCGGGCTTCTCAACGGCCTTCTGGGCGTCATCATCTTCAGCGGCTCGCTGCCGGCGACGCGGGTTGCTGTCGGGGGCTTCTCCGCGCTGTTCCTGACCTCGGTGCGCGCGGTCATCGCGGCGCTGATCGGTTTTGCCGTGCTCTTCCTGCTTCGTCAGGTGCGGCCGCAGCGCGGCGATCTCGTCCCGCTCGCCATCGTCTCGCTCGGCGTCGTGGTCGGTTTCCCGCTGCTGACCGCGCTCGCGCTTTTGCACATCACCTCCGCGCATTCGATCGTCTTCATCGGCCTGCTGCCGCTGTCGACCGCGATCTTCGCGGTGCTGCGCGGCGGCGAGCGGCCGCAGCCGATGTTCTGGCTGTTCGCGATCCTCGGCAGCGCCACGGTGGCGGGCTTTGCCCTGTCCAATGACGGCACGGCGTCGGTCACCGGCGACCTGCTGATGGTCGCCGCGATCGTGCTGTGCGGCCTCGGCTATGCCGAAAGCGCCGCGCTGTCGCGCCGCCTCGGCGGCTGGCAGGTGATCTCCTGGGCGCTGCTGCTCGCCTTGCCGCTGATGCTGCCGGTCGCGCTTCTGACCTGGCCGCCGACATGGAGCGGCGTCGGCGTGCCGGCCTGGATCGGGCTCGCCTACGTCTCCGTCTTCAGCATGTTCGTCGGCTTCATCTTCTGGTATCGCGGGCTCGCGATCGGCGGCATCGCGCGCGTCGGCCAGTTGCAGCAGCTTCAACCATTCTTCGGCCTCGCGCTCGCCGGTTTCCTGCTGCACGAGCCCGTCGCATGGAGCATGATTGCCGCGACCGCGCTCGTGGTGGTCTGCGTCTTCTTCGCGCGGCGGTATGCCTGAGGCTGCATCTCACGCCTGTCCCATCACCGTCTTCGTCAGCGCACCCTTCGCGAACTTCTTCAGCGGCATCGGCTTGCCGAACAGGAACCCCTGCACGAAGTCGAAGCCGAGCTCGTTCGCGGCGACGAGGTCGGCGCGGCTCTCGACGCCTTCGGCCACGGCATGCGCGCCATAGCCATGTGAAAGCTCGACGATGTGACGGCACACCGTACGCTTGAGGCGGTCACTGCCGCTGCCGGTGACGAAGTGCCGGTCGGCCTTCAGCTTGATGAAGGGGATCTTATCCAGATCCATCAGCGACGGCCAGTTGGCGCCGAGATTGTCGATCGACAGCCCGATATTGTTCAGGCGCATCTCGCGTGCGACCTCGGTGAGGAGATCGAGGTCGCGGATCGCCTCCTCGCTGTCGATCTCGATCGTCAGTCCGCCGAAGGCCGGATGCGTCGGCACGCGCCGGCAGAGATCGCGCACGGCGCGCGGCTCCTTCAGATACGACGCGGGCAGGTTGATGGAGAGATCGACCTGGCTCTGCCGCTCCAGCAGATAATGCCAGTCCTGCAGGGCGCGCTCGATCACGAACTCCGAGAGGTCGCGCAGGTGCGGATCGTGCTCTTCGGGGATGAAATAGGCCGGCGGCACCACGCCCCAGGTCGGATGCCGCATCCGCACCAGCGCCTCGGCGCCGCTGCGGATCAGCGTGCGCGCGTCGATCTTGGGCTGGTACCAGAGCTCGAGCCAGCCGGCATGCAGGGCCTCGCCGACATGCACGGCCGGGCTCGGCGCCGGCTCGTCCGGCAGCAGCATCGCGACGCGATCGCGCAGCGTCTCTGCGGCAAAGGGCGTCGTCAGCGGCGGCAGCATGGCAAGGCCATATTCCTCGCCGACCTGCTGCACCGCCCTGACGATGATCGACTCGCGGGCGCCGACGGCCAGAACCTTGCCGTCGAACGCCTCGCGCACGAGGGTCTCCAGAAACTGGCCGGGCTCGATGCCGTCGGCAGCAATGCCGAGCAGGATCAGGTCCGGCAGGTCGCTCGTCAGCACGGCCTGCAGCTCGTCGGCGCTGGCGCATTCGCTGGTGACGAAGCCGAGATCCTCCAGGACCTCGGCGAGGAAAGCGCGCAGATGGCGCTTGCCGTCGGCGACGCATGCGCGCGGCGTTACCTTTCGCCGTCCGAAGGTTTTGGGCCTCCGTCCGGCGAGCTCGACAATTTCATCGTTCATCGCAAACCACTCCCGTTCCGCGACCGGTGTTAGCGATGGGAGCAGTTTCAAATATGGAGGGCTTCAGCCGATCGTCGAATTATCTGGGTAACGTTAAAGCCCGCATCACGTCTAAAATTGTCCGGGTCTCGTTGCGGAAGTTTTTACGTCTGCCCGCGTGCCGGCGCGCCGGCGTGTGACAATCATGTGAGATTTTCATGCGGCGCAGTTTTCCAGCGTGTGTGTGTAGTGTCCTGCAATTGGACGGGGCGGGGCGCGCTTCGCCCAATTGAATAACGCCCGCCCCAATTGCTGGTCGTCTTGTCGTGCTGAACGGTGCGGCCGCCTGGTCGTCGGACTCATTCCACGCGATCCGGCGCTGCGCGTGACGGATCCGCGACAGCGCGTCCGGGCGTTCGGACGCAAATGTGAAACACATCACATGCGTATTGCTGCACCTGCGCTAATGCTCCGCGCAGCCGGTGGTGGGCTGTCGAGGATTACAGCTATGTCGATGCGGCGAATGATGTATTGGTGGTTTAGATTCGTGTTGTCAGGGCGATTTCTCGATCGCTTCCTGTGCCTGCCGCGTTAGCTATGCGGTATCAGGTCTGCCCGATCAATTTGCGAAACGCCGCTGCGCCATCCTGCACCGCGTCGCGTCCCTTCCAGGCCAGATAGGACAGCTTGCCGCCAAGCGTGTCGTGACTGCGCAGCCGGCGTGAGCCGAGAATGTGTCCGACATTGGCGGGGAAGCGGCTGACCTCGGCGGACACCAGCGTCGCGATCGCATCCATCAATTGCTGCAGCCGGACACCCCATTCGCAACTCTCGATGCCGTCGATGCGGACCTTGAGCGCATATTCGGTGTCGTAGATTTCGGTGAGCAGGTCGCGGGCGACCAGCACCCGGTTGTGCCGGAGCGCAACCCTGAGAGCGAGGCGCTTGTCGTCGAGCCGGTCGAGCACCATGGCAACGACGCAGGCATAGGGCGCGGCGGCGACGTCGGCCGCGCTCTTGCTTGCCGCGGCTTTGGTGGCGAGCCGCACCAATTGCCATGAGGTCTTGAGGCGCCTCGCCACCAGCGTCAGCGCGAAGGGCAACGCCTCGGGATGGGACTTCTTGAAGGCGTCGAGCTGTGTGGTGATCTGGGCAACCTGACCGTCGTCGAACTTCGCGATTGTCGCGGGCAGCTTCTCGTTGAACTTCGGCAGCGCGTCGCCGGCGCGCAACACCTGCTGCATCTTCCTGACATCGTCGAAGGCGGTGCGCGAGGCCGTATATTGCGCGAGCTTGCCACGTGCGAACTCGGTGCTCTCCGCGGATGCGAAGGTGTTCTCGAGCACCTTGACGACCTTGGTCTGAAACGTCGATGCGACCTTGAGGACTTCCTTCGGGTTGTTGGCTGTGACCTGGTCGTTGATCGCCTTGATGTAGTCGCGCGCCATGGTCGGCAGCAGGTCACGGCAGATCCACTCCCAGATCGGGGTGAGCGTGTTGCGCGAGATCCGCCCCATATTGGGATGCTCAGGCGCGCCGTCGATCAGCAGCAGCTCGAGCCGGGGCGAAGAAGTAGCGTGAGGGGCCGGTGGCGCGCGTCTGGGTCGATCCGTCCTTGCGGAACTCGGCGCGCAAGCGGGCCTGGACGGCGGCCGAGCCCGGCATGTCGATGCCGCACAGCTCGAGCCGCTCGAGTTCGCTGAGCAGACAGCTGCGCGACAGCGGCGTCAGCTTCTGCAAGAACTCCGATAGCTGGTTGATCTCGTTCATGGCACGCAATCTTCCGCAACGATTCCAGCAGACCTACCGGCCTAATGCGTGGAGGCATTTGCGCGCTCTCAATTGTGACATAGAGAAGCAAGGGGCGGTTAATTTATCCGTAAAATCCGGGGCCCGCGGACGTCCGGTCTGGAGGCGACTGTTAAGGAGGCTTTCGCCCGATTGCCGATGATTTGAGCAAATTTATCAACCCTGGCATAGTCAAGGGCGGCGTCCCACAAGCACAAATTGTGCCTTCTCCAACCTTTCAGCACAGAACTGCCAAAATTACCGTAGTCTTACGGAGGAAAAAGTTAACCACAGAAGGCCCTGAGTTCCGCTAAACGAATCACATGGGGTCACAGAACGATACGGCCACTGATTCGCGGCCGTCGGAATGGTTCGAAAGCAGCGCCGCTCCGAGCGAAGAGCTCGACTACGTTCGCCTGAACGCAGCCCGCGCCAAGGCTGCCGACGAAATGGCCGCCGCCATCGCCCGTGAACTCAACGGCCCCCTGACCGCGCTTCTGCTCTACATGGGTGAGATCAAGCATCACAGCGATCAGCTCGCGCCCGTGGCGGGCGACCGAGCCTATCTGCAGCGAGTGATCGAGAACGCGCTGACGCAGACCGAGCGCGTTTGCGGCGTGGTCAAACAGCTTGCCGGTCCTCACAAGGCCGGCTTGCCGATCCCGTCCAGAACCGAGGACGCCGAAACGCAGGTCGTCCGTGCACCGCAGCCGCAGCGTACGCCCAACGCGGAGTTGTCGGGCCAGAAACGGCTGACCAAGCGCGAACGCGAGGTGCTGAGGCTGATCAGCGAGGGTTACTCGAACAAGCAGGGCGCGCTGCGGATGCAGATCAGCCCGCGTACCTTCGAGAGCCATCGCGCCGAGGCGATGCGCAAGCTCGGAGCGCGCAACACCGCGGACCTCGTCCGTGCGGCGCTGCTCTATTCGATCGATTGAAGGTCAGTCGTTGCGCCGCCGCTGGCGGCGCAGGCCGGCTCCGAACTCGCTTGCTCAGAGATAGTCTTCGGCGAAGGGACGCAACCGCGAGCCGGGCCGCAGCGGCTTGATCGCTTCCCTCGGCGCGTTCGGGATGATCGTGATGGTCCAGCGCGGAGGGGTGCTCGATTCCTGCTCCAGCACCGAGCGCACGAAGCCTGTCACCGTCGACTCGCCTGCCTTCACCGTGGCCATCCGGCCGTTGAACTGGGCGATGCGGAAGCGGCGAACCTCTTTCTGGTCCGCGGTCTCGTAGGTGAACATGGAAACCCTCCTGGTTTCCGGTGAATATCGCCGCCCATGATTAGCCATCTGTGAAAATCCCAAACCGTAGAAGTACGGCGGGTTTTGCACGTGTCGCTCTAGGCCTGCGGCTCCTGGACGCGCCCGGCGGCATAGGCGGCATCCATCAGATCGAGGAGATCGCAGAATTCGGTCTCGCCGAGCGCCTCTGCGGACGCCTCCAGCCGCAACGCCAGCGCCGCCAGCCTGAGATAGCCGAACGTCCCGGCAGCGCTCTTCAGCGAATGCGCTTCGCGCGCGATCCTGGCGTGGTGTTGCGCGAGCGAGAGCGTGCGGAACAATTGCAGGCGCGCGCTGGTCTCGCTCCAGAACACGGCTCGAACTTCGCCGGCGCCCTCGTCGCCGATCTCGCGCACCAGTGCCTGGTATGCGCCCGGCTCGCGCGCGGGTTCGGCATCGAGCGCCATTTGCTCGGGTGCAACGGTCACTTCAAACATGGCTTTGTCGATCTTGATCACGGTTGTTCTGTCGCGCCGCCCGTCCGGCGCGAGGCACGCCCATGTCTACGGCATTCGGATTTCAGTTCCGGTAGCAGGACAGCAGGTGTTTGCGGGCTCGCGTTAGCTGCCGGTTTACCACGCAGCCCTGCTGGTCAGCGCGCCCCGAGCAGCCGATCGTACTGGCCCTTCACGGTGGCGTAACATTCGCACGCCGTCTGGCGCAGGCCCTCCAGGTTGAGGATCTGGATGTGCCCGCGGCTGTAGTGAATGAAATTCGCCTGCTGCAGCGTATTGGCGACCAGTGACACGCTGTTGCGCCGCGCTCCGATCATCTGCGCCATCGCCTCCTGGGTCAGCAGCAGCCGGTAGTCGCCCGACAGGTCGTGGGTGTGCAGCAGGCAGCGCGACAGCCGCGCTTCCACCGGATGGGCGGCGTTGCAGCCCGCGGTCTGCTGGACCTGCGCGTAGACCGCCAGCCCGTGACGCGTGAGCAGCGTCCGCAGTGTGGTGCTCTGGTCGGCTATGACCCGCAGCCGGTCGAGGTCCATCACGGAGGCGGCGCCCGGAACCAGCACGATCGCCGTGTTCAGCGCGCAGGCATCGCCCATGGTCGAGAGCGTGCCAAGCAGGCTGTCGCGGCCGATCATGGCCACCTGCACATGTTCGCCCTTGGCGAGTTTCACCACCAGCGAGATGACCCCGCGGTGGGGAAAGTAGGCGCGCTTGAGCGTTTCGCCGGTTTCGACCAGGAGCGCTTCATGCGGAAGATCAATCGTGCGCAGATGCGGGCGGATCAACTCGTAATCGTCTGCCGACAACGCAGACAGGAAACCGTTGGATGGGCGAACTATCGTTTCCAAAGCTGCCTCCCGTCTCGTCAGCGAAGCGGAGTTTGACGATCCCCTGCACTGGTAAGTTTCATCATGTTCACGTCGGGATATATTGGCAATTGGTACTTTGTTATCCGGGCAATTACGCAATCGTCAGATACTTCCTGTGTGCACGGCGGCATGCAGCCGGGTGCGTCCTCCGCCAGCGTCATTGCCGGATTCCGATCAAGGCTGCCTGGCGGGCCTTCGCGGCTGCATGGCAATGACAGGACGTCGTCTCCAGCGCGCGCAGGTCGATGATCTCGATCTGGCCGCGGGTGTAGTGAATGATGCCAGCGCGCTGGAGTGCGTTTGCGACGAGGGAAATCGCGTTGCGCCGTACGCCCAACATCTGCGCCAGTGTCTCTTGAGTTAGCGGGAGGGTTTTGCTGTCGGAGAGATCGCTGGCGCGCAGCAGCCAGCGCGCCAGCCGGGCTTCGACCGGATGCAGCGTATTGCAGAGCAACGATTGCTGCGCGTGCGCGAGCATGACCTGCTCATGGCGCACCATCAGGTTGCGAAACCGCGCGCTTGCGGCAGCGATCGCGCGGAAAGCCGGGATTTCCACCATGGATGCAGCACCGGGAAACAGCACGACGGCGTCGGCCGAGGCCACGCCATCGGCGAGTGCCGCTCCGCCGCCCACGACGCCGTCACGGCCCAGCATGGCAATCTCGATCATCTGTCCTTCGGAAAGGCTCACCGTGATCGAGACCGATCCGCTGTGCGGAAAGTAGGCGTGGCGTAACGTCGCGCCCGCTTCTCCCAAGACAGTATCTCTGGCCAATTCAACCGTTGCGAGGTGAGGCCGCAGCAGATCAAAATCTGCAAGGTCGAGCATTTGCAGCAACTGGTTCGACGGCTGGCTTGCGCGCATGCAGAGATCCATCCGAAGCGTTCATCGACAAATCGATGTCACGCACCCCTCGTTGTTAAGTTGTGCATCTGCTGTGAGATATTGTAAAGGTTGCAGTGCTGCCATATGCCTGTTGGGAGGCAGACAGGCCGTCGCATTTGCGGCCGAAATAAGAACGGCGCGCTGATTCGCGGAGCGCTCATCTTCTTTGGAGTTGACGGGACAAAGCGGCAAGGGGGGCCTCGTGAGCCGGGAGCATCGCATCCGTGCCGTCTACGGGCGCCGGCTGACGCAGGCGGCCTTACGTCCCGAGCAAGCATTTTATCATCAGGGACCGGTCAGCAACGCAGCGGCTTCTCGGTACCGCGAATGTCGCACCCCACTCCCTCTTTTTCGACGCGTCGACGACGTTTGCGGTCATCAATGTTTGGATTCCAGCCAGAGGAGAACGGCGTGCCCCACGGTTCAATTCTTGAATCGCCAAAACGGGAAGCTCAAACGGGGGCAGGAGAACTGCACCATATTCTCGTTGTCGACGACGATCCGATGGTGTGCATGGCCATCGAGATCTATCTCCAGCGGCATAATTTCCAGGTGACGATCGCCGAAGGAGGAGAAGCCGGATTGCGCGCTCTCGAAAACGGGCGATTCGATCTCATGATGATCGACATCTTCATGCCCCACATGCGAGGTTTCGAGTCGATCCGGATCTTCCACGAGCGTGTGCCGGCCATTCCGCTCATCGCGATGTCCGGCTATGCCTTCGCGAATCTGAACTCGCCCGCTCCCGACTTCCTCCGAATGGCGCTGGAGCTCGGTGCGGCGCGTTGCCTTCGCAAGCCGTTCACGCCGGATGCTTTGCTCGCAGCAATCAACAATTGCCTTGCCGAGTACCGCGCCGCCGCGGCGCGACTGGGCTAGCGCGTTATCAATCGCGACTTTCGCGTAATAAGTTTTTCGTTTACCGCAAGCGCGTGTCTTGCGGATTTAGGCAAGCAGCGGCGCGAGCGTCTCTGATTGCGCGTGATTTGATTCAATTCGCGCGGTCCGTGCATAGGCTGCCGCGACGACAGGATTTTTCGGGCACGTCGAAACGCCGTTATCGGTGCGTTTACCTAAGGCACCGATGCGAGAGATGTCCCGCGGCTCCTGCCGGAAAACGCTATCGGATGCGGTCGAACGGCAAACTTCGCTTCAATATCCGTATTAGCACGGAGGCTGAAATTAACGCGACCGTGAAAGGGGATGTCTAACGATCCAGTCGAGGACTTCCGTCTGATCCATGTGCGGCCCAGGCATCGAAGTCCAGCTCATTTAAGGCGTAGCTCATGGATGATCTGTTGCGGGAGTTTTTGACGGAGACCAGCGAGAGCCTGGACACCGTCGATAATCAGCTGGTGAAGTTCGAGCAGGAGCCGAACAACGCCAAGATCCTGGATAACATCTTCCGCCTGGTCCACACCATCAAGGGCACCTGCGGCTTCCTCGGACTGCCGCGGCTGGAAGCGCTGGCGCATGCCGGCGAGACCCTGATGGACAAATTCCGCTGTGGCATGCCGGTGACGGCGGACGCAGTGTCGCTGATTCTGGCTTCGATCGATCGCATCAAGGAGATCCTCGCGGGTCTCGAGGCGACCGAAGCCGAGCCCGAGGGCACCGACCGCGATCTCATCGACAAGCTGGAGGCGATGGTCGTGCAGGGCATGGCGGCGATGTCAGCGTCGGCTTCGCCGATCGCGTCAGGCTCGGCGCAGCCGATGCCGAGCGCTGCAGCCGCTGCTCCCGTTGCGGAAGCGCCGCCGCTTGCGCCCGAAGCTCCGGACGAAGCCATGGTTGAGACCGAGACTTCCTCGAAGGAAAAGGAAATGACGCAGGGTTCGCTGATCGACCAGACTTTGGAGCGTCCGCTGCGTCCAGGCGAAGTGTCGCTCGACGAGCTCGAGCGCGCCTTCCGCGAGACTCCGATCGAAGCGCCCGTTGCCGAGGTCAAGGCCGAGCCCGCCGCTGAAGCGCCGGCGCCGGTTGCCAAGGAAGTCACCAAGGACATCGTCAAGGAAGCCAAAGCTTCCAACGACAAGGCGCCGAAGGAGAAGGCCGCGAGGAAGCCGGTGGCCGACGAGGCCGCAGGCGAGGGCGACCGCGTCGCCAACCAGTCGATCCGCGTCAACGTGGATACGCTGGAGCATTTGATGACCATGGTCTCCGAGCTGGTGCTGACCCGCAACCAGCTCCTGGAGATCTCCCGCCGCAACGAGGACACCGAGTTCAAGGTGCCGTTGCAGCGCCTGTCCAACGTCACCGCCGAGCTGCAGGAAGGCGTCATGAAGACGCGCATGCAGCCGATCGGCAATGCCTGGCAGAAGCTGCCCCGCATCGTCCGCGACCTCTCGAGCGAACTCGGCAAGCAGATCGATCTGGAGATGCACGGCGCCGACACCGAGCTCGACCGCCAGGTGCTCGACCTGATCAAGGACCCGCTCACCCACATGGTGCGCAACTCCGCCGACCATGGCCTGGAGACCCCGGCCGAGCGGCTGGCGAGCGGCAAGGGCGAGCAGGGCACCATCCGCCTGTCCGCCTATCACGAGGGCGGCCACATCATCATCTGCATCGCCGACAACGGCCGCGGCCTCAACACCGACAAGATCAAGGCCAAGGCGATCTCTTCCGGTCTCGTCACCGAGGCCGAGCTCGAGAAGATGAGCGAAGCCCAGATCCACAAGTTCATCTTCGCGCCGGGCTTCTCGACCGCGGCCGCCATCACCTCGGTCTCCGGCCGCGGCGTCGGCATGGACGTGGTCCGCACCAATATCGACCAGATCGGCGGCACCATCGACATCAAGTCGGTGGCCGGCGAGGGCTCCTCGGTCACCATCAAGATCCCGCTGACGCTGGCCATCGTCTCGGCGCTGATCGTGGAAGCGGCCGGCGACCGCTTTGCGATCCCGCAGCTCTCGGTGGTCGAGCTCGTCCGTGCCCGCGCCAACAGCGAGCACCGCATCGAGCGCATCAAGGACACCGCGGTGCTTCGCCTGCGCAACAAGCTGCTGCCGCTGATCCACCTCAAGAAGCTGCTCAAGATCGACGACGGCGCGGCCAGCGATCCGGAGAACGGCTTCATCGTGGTGACCCAGGTCGGCAGCCAGACCTTCGGCATCGTCGTCGACGGCGTGTTCCACACCGAAGAAATCGTGGTCAAGCCGATGTCGACCAAGCTGCGTCACATCGACATGTTCTCGGGCAACACCATTCTGGGCGATGGCGCCGTGATCATGATCATCGACCCCAACGGCATCGCCAAGGCGCTCGGCGCCGCCGGCTCCTCGGCTCACGAGATGGGCGACGAGGCCTCGGCCCACCACGCCTCCTCGGGCGAGCAGACCACCTCGCTCCTCGTCTTCCGCGCCGGCTCCAGCCAGCCCAAGGCGGTCCCGCTCGGGCTTGTCACGCGCCTCGAAGAACTCCCCGCCGACAAGATCGAGTTCTCCAACGGCCGCTACATGGTGCAGTACCGCGAGCAGCTGATGCCGCTGGTTGCCATGGAAAGCGTCACCATCGCCTCACAGGGCGCCCAGCCGATCCTGGTGTTCTCCGATGACGGCCGCTCGATGGGCCTGGTCGTCGACGAGATCATCGACATCGTCGAGGAGCGGCTCAACATCGAGGTCGGCGGCGCCAGCCAGGGCATCCTGGGCTCGGCCGTGATCAAGGGCCAGGCGACCGAAGTGATCGACGTCGGTCACTTCCTGCCGATGGCGTTCTCCGACTGGTTCACCCGCAAGGAGATGAAGCCGTCGCTGCACTCGCAGTCGGTGCTGCTGGTCGACGACAGCGCGTTCTTCCGCAACATGCTGGCCCCGGTGCTCAAGGCCGCCGGCTACCGTGTCCGCACCGCGCCGACCGCGCAGGAGGGCCTGGCTGCGCTGCGTGCGCAGAGCTTCGACGTGGTCCTGACCGACATCGAGATGCCCGACATGAACGGGTTCGAGTTCGCCGAGACCATCCGCTCGGACAACAATCTGGGTTCGATGCCGATCATCGGCCTCTCCGCCCTGGTGTCGCCGGCGGCGATCGAGCGCGGCCGTCAGGCCGGCTTCCACGATTATGTCGCCAAGTTCGACCGTCCCGGTCTGATCGCGGCGCTGAAGGAACAGACCGCGAGCGCCGCCGGCGCCTCCGATCTGAGCCGGGCAGCAGCGTAAGAGCATGATCCGGAAAAGTGTGAAGCGGTTTTCCGGCGAGATCATGCTCCAACAAAAGAGACTTGGGGATCAGGAGATACGCACATGACCAACAAGACCCAGACCGGCGAAGGCGCGATGGTCGAATACGTCACCGCGATGATCGGCGGGCAGCTGTTCGGGCTGCCGATCTCCCGCGTCCAGGACGTGTTCATGCCCGAGCGCGTCACCCGCGTTCCGTTGTCCTCGCGCGAGATCGCGGGCGTGCTGAACCTGCGCGGCCGCATCGTCACCGTGGTCGACATGCGCGCCCGGCTCGGCCTGCCCAAGCCCGAGGACGGCAAGACCCCGATGGCGGTCGGCGTCGACCTCCGCGGTGAATCCTACGGCCTGCTGATCGACCAGATCGGCGAAGTGCTGCGCCTGTCCGAGAGCGGCATGGAAGAGAACCCGGTCAATCTCGACCCCGGCATGGCGAAGTTCGCTGGCGGTGTCCACCGCCTCGACGGACAGCTCATGGTCGTCCTCGACGTCGATCGCGTCCTCGAGCTCAAGACCGAAGTGCAATTGGCTGCCTGAACTTTCACAAAAGAAATTTAAGCGGGAGATCAAAGATGAAGACGTGTTTGGTGGTTGACGATTCCAGCATCGTGCGAAAAGTCGCGCGCCGTATCGTCGAAGCGCTCGGCTTTCAGGTCATCGAAGCGGAAGACGGCGTCGAGGCGCTGGTCCACTGCAAGAAGGCGATGCCGGAAGCCATTCTGCTCGACTGGAACATGCCGGTCATGGACGGCTTCCAGTTCCTCGGCACGCTGCGCCGCATGCCCGGCGGCGAGGAACCCATGGTCGTATTCTGCACCACCGAGACCGGTATCGACCACATCACGCGTGCGATGGGCGGCGGTGCGAACGAATACATCATGAAGCCGTTCGACAAGGACATCGTGATGGCGAAGTTCCAGGAAGTGGGGCTGATTGCGCTTGGCGAAGAAACTGCTGCCTGAAGCTCATTCGCTAACGCCAAGAGGTCTTCCGTGAACCCGACCGAGTACGAGTACCTGCGTAAGTTTCTAAAGGATAGTTCCGGTCTCGACCTGTCTGCTGACAAGCAGTATCTGATCGAAAGCCGCTTGCTGCCGCTCGCGCGGAAGGCCGGACTCTCCGGCATCGGCGAGCTCGTGCAAAAGCTTCAGGCCGGCTCGAGCGCGCTGGTCGGCAGCGTGGTCGAGGCCATGACCACGAACGAGACTTTTTCTTCCGCGACAAGGTCCCGTTCGATCATTTCCGCGACACCATCATGCCCGAGGTGATCAAAGCGCGCGCCGGCAAACGCAGCGTGCGCATCTGGTGTGCCGCCGGCTCGACCGGGCAGGAGCCCTATTCGCTGGCGATGTGCCTGAAGGAGATGGGGGCGGCCCTCACCGGCTGGCGCGTCGAAATCATCGCGACCGACCTGTCGCAGGAGGTGCTGGAGAAGGCCAAGTCCGGCATCTACAGCCAGTTCGAAGTGCAGCGCGGGCTGCCGATCCAGATGCTGATGAAATATTTCAAGCAGAACGGCGAGACCTGGCAGATCAATCCCGAACTGCGGGCGATGATCCAGCACCGGCAACTCAACCTGCTGCACGATTTCGCCCAGCTCGGTACGTTCGACGTCATCTTCTGCCGCAACGTGCTGATTTATTTCGACCAGGACACCAAGATCAACATCTTCAACCGCCTGGCACGCCAGATCGAGCCCGACGGCTTCCTGGTGCTCGGTGCGGCGGAGACTGTGGTCGGCCTGACCGACACGTTCCGGCCGCTCCCCGAAAAGCGCGGCCTCTACAAGCCGAACGACCCGCGCGCGGCGGCGGCCAAGCCGGCTGCCGCCGGTGCCGGGCCGCCGCGCATCGCGGTGATGGCAGGACGATAAGCATGGCCGAGGATGGCAAAGGTGCCGAGCGCGTCACGTTCAGTCGCGGCTATGATGTCTGCATCATGGCCATCGACGGCACGTGGCGGCGCGACTGCAAGCTCAACGCGATCTCCGACACCGACGCGATCCTCACGGTCGAAGGTTCGATCCAGGGATTGAACCTGAAGGAGTTCTTCCTGCTGCTGTCGTCGACGGGGCTCGCCTATCGCCGCTGCGAACTGGTGCGCGTCAACGGCGCCGAAATGGACATCCAGTTCCTGCGCGGCAAGAACCGGAAGAAGGGCGGTGCCTCCGGCAGCCGTGACGAAGCGGCGTGATCCTGACGCAGACCGCCTCGCCGCTTTCCGGGACGTTGGTTCACAATTGCTGAAATTTCCGGGTGAATTCGCCGCGTCGGCTTTACGTCGCCTAAGCGCGATCCGTGTATCCATGAATGGTCTCAATCCCAGGATACGGAAATGCCCAGAAGTTCCCTCTCCCCATCTCGTCAAACCTGCCCGACGTTGCCGAGCGGCGCGCGCTTCAGCTCCTTGTCGTCGACGACGACGCCACGCAGCGCAGCCTGATCACCGTCGCCGCCAAGCAGGCCGGCCACGAGGTCACGGTGGCGCCGTCCGTCGCAGAGGCGATCGAAAAGCTACGCGCCTCGCGCTTCGACTGCGTGACGCTCGACCTCGTGCTGGAGGATGGCGACGGCATCGAGGTGCTTGGCGAGATGGCGAAGGTGAAGTTCGCCGGCGCGGTGATCGTCATCAGCGGCATGGATGGCAAGCGCCGCAGTGCCGCCCGTAGCTTCGCCCGCTCTGTCGGCATCGAGCTCCAGAGCCTGCCGAAGCCGCTGGATCTCGCGGCCCTGCGCATTAGCCTCGCCAATCTCGGCAAGACGGCGATGGGCCTCCCGGCGATACACACGTGGGGCGGCGTCGCCACCGACGCGATCGTGGGGCGGCACCGGGCCTGACGCGGATGTCATGCAGTCAGACGCGGCAGGTCAGCCGCGCTGATTGCGGCTCAGGCCGAGTTGCTGAATTCCGATAGTTGCTGCAGGGCGCGGCCAAGGCCCGCCCGGCAGGCGTTGAGGGTGGCGCTCGCGGTGGCATAACGGGGTGTCACGTCGTCGAGCGCGACCACATCGATGGAACCTGCGGCACTGCCCGTATCGTCCCGCTCCATGGCTGCGTCGATCAGGCGCATGCGATATCGATGCGCGCGATCAGAGAGCGAAGGTCCGCTGCGATCAAGTGACGTCTGTCAGTTTCAGGCGCCGCCACGAGCGAGGGCGTGCCAGCAAAATTTAGCATGGATATTCTGCGTGTCCCGCAAATAGGCCCCATGCCGCTACTTGTGCGTTAAGTCCATGTCCCGTACAAATACGGGTGGGCCGAATCTGCGCCGAACGCCATAACGAAAGGCGCGGACGCAGTCCTTTAATGTCGGATGGACATGGCACATGGTCGAACAAACCTCCCGTGGTGAGATCTTCGTGGTCGATGACGACCCTGCCGTTCGCGACACCTTGTCGATGGTGTTGAAGGCGGCGGGCTATGAAGTGATTTGTTTCGCGGACGGCGCGGCACTGCTCTCCGTCGCGCGAAGCCGCACACCGGCGGCGATCCTGCTTGACGTTAACATTCCCGGAAAATCGGGTCTCGACATTCTCGACGAGCTGCACGGCGAGGACTATCCGGCGCCGATCTTCATGATCTCCGGACAGGGCGACATCGCGATGGCGGTGGGTGCGATCAAGAGCGGCGCGCTCGATTTCATCGAGAAGCCGTTCCGCGGCAGTGAGATCGTCGGCCGGCTCGACGAGGCGATCGGAGCCTATGCACGCAGGCAGGCAGAGAGTGCGTCGCCGAAATTCAACGCGCTGCATTTCCCCGGCCGCGAGCCGTTGACGCGGCGCGAACGGGAGGTGCTCGAACAGTTCGCTTCCGGTGCGTCCAACAAGGAGGCCGGCCGCACGCTCGGCATCAGCCCGCGCACCATCGAGGACCACCGCGCCAACATCATGAAGAAGCTCGGCGCGCGCAATGCCGCCGACCTGATCCGCATCGTGATGACCGCGGCCCAGCGCGCGTCGTAGCCCGATAGTCAGATGTCGCAGCCCGGGTGAGCGCAGCGACACCCGGGACCGACGTCGACAAGTCCCCGGATGTTGCTGCGCTCATCCGGGCTACGGACTCGGCTCAGCCCTGCAGCGCCTTGCGGATGATCCGCGCCAGATCCGATTTGCGATACGGCTTCGCGAGCAGCAGCACGCCCAAATCGAGCCGGCCGTGATGGATGATCGCGTTCTCGGTATAGCCGGACGTGTAGACCACCCTGAGATCGGGGCGCGTCTTCGAGACTTCGTCGGCCAGCTGCCGTCCGTTCATCTTGCCGGGCATGATGATGTCGGTGAAGAGGAGGTCGAACGGCTCTCCGCTCGCGACGATTGCGAGCGCATCTGCGGCATTCGCGGCCTGCAAGGTGACGTAGCCGAGCGAATGCAGCTGAGCCAGCACGTACTCGCGGACCAGCCGGTCGTCCTCGACCACGAGGATGGTCTCGTGTCCACCCTCGACAGCCGCCTGGGTCACGCCTTCGCCCACCGCCGTCGGCGTCTTGCCTGGGGGCAGGTACATCTTGATCGTGGTGCCGTGGCTCTCCTCGCTGTAGATCTTGATGTGGCCCGCGGACTGCTTGATGAAGCCGTAGACCATCGAGAGCCCGAGCCCGGTGCCCTTGCCTGGTCCCTTCGAGGTGAAGAAGGGATCGAACACCCTGGCCAGGATGTTGGCGGGAATGCCGGTGCCGGTGTCGCTCACGGCGATCAGGACATAGTGGCCGGGCCGGACGTCGTTGACGTTGGCATAGGCCTCGTCGAGATAGGCAATCCCCGTCTCCACGATCAGCTTGCCACCTCCGGGCATGGCGTCGCGGGCATTGAGCGCAAGATTGAGCAACGCTGTGGTCAGCTGGTTGGGATCGACGATCGCGACGACGCTTTCGTCCTCGAACACCGATTCGATGTGAATCTGCTCGCCCAGAGTCGGCCGCAGCAGCTTCGCGGTGTCGATGATTAGCGAATTGATGTCGATCTCGCGCGGCTGCAGCGGTTGCTTGCGCGCGAAGGCGAGCAGGTGCTGGGTCAGCTCTGCGCCGCGCCCGGCGGCCTCGTCGATCATCTTCGTGATCGCCGCAAGTTCCGGCTCCTTCGCCACCGCGTCGCTCAGGATCTCGATTGTCCCGGTGATGACGGTGAGGATGTTGTTGAAGTCATGCGCCACGCCGCCGGTGAGCTGGCCGACCGCCTCCATCTTCTCGGCTTGGCGGATGCGCTCCTCGGACGCGATCTTGTCGGTCAGGTCGCGGTAAAACACGTTGAACAGGACGCCTTCGCGGCGCCGCAGCGCGGTGACGCTTAGCTCGGCCTTGAAGTCCTTGCCGTCTCGGCGGCGGCACATGAGCTCGCGGCGGCGATTGAGTGTCTGACCCTCCGCAGACTCGAGGAACCGCGCGAGGCCGGCCTTGACCCTTCCCCGCTCAGCCTCGGCGACGATGAGATCGATCGCGTTCCGGCCCAGCACCTCGTCGCGGCGCCAGCCAAACAGCTCTTCGGCCCGCGAGCTCCAGTTCAGGATGGTGCTGCGGTCGTCGGTCTGGACGAAGGCATCGAGTGCGGTCTCGACGATGTTGCGGGCCAGATGCTCGCTCTCACGCAGGGATTCCTCCGCGAGCCTCGCCTCGGTCATGTCGCGCCCGACGAAGAAGAAGCGCCGGGCTTGATCCGACCAGTTGGCCAGCCAGGACAGCCAGACTTCGTGTCCGTCCTTGTGGAAGCAGCGGGTGTCGGCGAGCTTCGGGGTACCGCCGCGGCGGAGCGCGCGCATCTCCTCGCGAGACTGTTCGAGATGGTCGGGATGGATGAAATCGACGCCGCTGCGGCCGATCATCTCGTCTGGCCGGTAGCCGAGAATGGTCTCGCTGCTCGGACTGATCTGCACGATATGGCCCTGCGAGTTCATGATCATGATCAGATCCTGCGAAGCATCGAACAGCTGCCGCCGTTCCTCGAGCTGCTGCTGCAAGGCCCGTTCGGTCCGCCGCGCATCGGTGAGGCGGCGCGCCGAGCCGGACGCGCCGATGATATCGCCCGAGGTGCCCCTGATCGGTGAAAGGCTCACCGATATCTCGACCGGACTGCCGTCCTTGTGCACCCGCATGGTCTCGAAGTGCTCGATCCGCTCACCCCTCGCAATCCGGGCAAGATAGTCCTTACCCTCCTCGCGGCGATCGAGCGGCAGGATGATCGAGGTCGGTTGTCCGACCGCTTCCTCGGCCGGATAGCCATAGAGCCGCTCGGCCGCTCCGTTCCAGCCGATGATGGTGCCGTCGAGCGTCTGCAGGACGATCGAATCGTCGGAGGACTCGACCGCCGCGCTGAACAGGCGCTCGCGGACGGCGAGCTGGTCGCGTGCGGCCTCGGTGCGCCGCCGCTCCTCGACCTCATGCTCCAGTGCCGATGTCTTTGCTTTCGTCTCCTCGACCATGCGGGCAAAGGCCCGGGCCAGCATGCCGGTCTCGCCGGATGCGTCGGTCGGAATGTCGGCGTGGTCACCGCGCCCGATCGCCTCGACCGCGGTCGTGAGCCGTCCGATCGGCCGGGTCAGCGACCGCGCCAGCAGCACGGCAAGCAGGGCAGCGACCATGACCGCGACGAGACCGATCGTGATGGTGGTGCGTTCGATGATGACGGCGGGTGCCATGAAGACGGCGTTGGGGACGACGCGGATGATGCCGACCCACTGCCCTTCGGCCAGGATCGCGGGCGCGATCGTGGTTCCGCTCGGCTTGCCGTCGCCGTCCGGCACGATCTGGGTAGAGCTCAAGGTCGATCCGGTGGCGGCAGCGAAATAGGGAAAGTCGTCCTGCCAGTGCGTCGGTGTCCCCAGTTGCGAACCGAACTCGCGGGTACGATCGGGATTCACGAGGTAATCGCCGTTGCGGCCGACGACATAGACCGACTCGCCCCGCCGGACCGATATGCGAATGCGATCGAACACCTGGCGCATGTCGATATTGACGACGACGATGCCGAACAGCCGGTGATCGGACCCGAACAGCGGCGTCGCGACGCGCAATGTCGGAACATAGGGCATCTGAATGACGCCGTCGTCGACGTTGAGATCGACCGGAGAGACGTAGACCTGGTTCTCGGCCAGCTTGATCGCGTCCTGGAAGAAGAAGCGCTCGTCCTTGTTCTGCAACGCCTCGTCGGGAACGACGCGCACCGATCCGCCCGGTCCCGATCGGTCGACGCGCAGATATTCGCGGCCGTCAGCGCCGATCACGCGAAACTTTGCGTAGGCCGGATGGGCCCCGACATCGGCCAGGAGGCGCGTCAGCAGCCGCTCGCGCCAGGTCTTTTCCGAGAGGTGATCGATCGGATCGACGCCGCCGTTGAAATGGGCATCGATCATGCCACGCACGGCGGCATCGGCGTGGAATGTCACGATGTCGGCACGCGCGCCGGTGGTCTGGGCTTCGAGTTGGGAGGCGAGCAGCCGTGATTGGCTCTCGATGCGTTCGAGCACGCGCGGCAGGAAAGCCTGCTCCAGGCTGTAATGGCTCAGCCATCCGACGGCGGCGACCGCCACCGCGACCAGCAGGATCATTGCGATGGCCAGTCGGGTTGCGAGGGTCATGTCGGCCTTTGCGCCGCGTCGAGAACAGTCTGGAAGCCTCTGCCGCGCTGTAACATGGAGCTTTCAGCCATCAGCAGCCGCAACCGGCATTGGGTTGCGGCGGGGACGACGATTGCGCCGATCCGAGGCAGCTGTCGACAGCCGCAAGCAGCGCGTCGCGCCGAAACGGCTTTTGCAGGCTGGCGACCGCGCCGAGCTTGGTCGCCATCTTCAGGAAGTCCGGCTCCGCGTAAGTGTCCGGCGTAACCGAGCGGCCGGAAATGACGATGATCGGAATCCCCGGCTGCCGCGCCCGGATGTGGCGCATCGTCTCCAGGCCGTCCATGCCGGGCATGAAGATGTCGAGGAACAGCAATTCGAACTGGCTGGCTTCGAACAGCACCAGTCCCGTGCGGCCATCGCCGGCGACGCTGACGTGATGACCGGCTTTCTCCAGGATCAGCCGGATCGTGAGCTGCACGGCCGGGTCGTCATCCACGATCAGGATGTTGGCCACGTCTAAAATCCTCCGGATCGAACGGGATGTTCCCGCCGATCCAAATCAAAGTTTCAAATGAGAAATTGTCGCGCGGATTGTGCCCATCCTGCAAGCACTTCGCGGTCATTCAGCGTTCGCTTCGCGCGGTTCCGACGGCGGCGCTCATATGCATGTTTGCGTGCACATGGAGGTGCGGGCAGGCCTAATCGGTCAGGTATTCCGGATGGTGGCTTCGGATCTTGTCGAGCTCGCTGAGCGTACCTGACAGGTGCTTGCGCAGATGCTGCTGCGCCGCATCGGCGTCTCCGGCCTCGATCGCGCGTGCGATCAGCTTGTGATGGCGGACGATGTTCTGGGCCTTGCCGGGCGAGGGCAGATGCAGCCGGCGCAGCCGGTCGATATGTCCGCTGCGGCTGCGCACCAGCGTCCAAAGCTCCTGCTTGCCCGCGGCGGCGTAGAGCTGGGCATGGAAATCATTGTCGCCGGCCATGAACGCCTCGAAGTCACCGGCCTTGGCAAATTGCTGTTGCAGTGCAATGGCATGGTCCAGACGGGCCATCAGTGCGGCGTCGCAGTTGCCCGCTAGCAGGCGCACGATCTCCAGCTCCAGGGCCTGGCGCAGGAAATGCGCCTGCTCGGCGCGGCTGATGTCGATCCGGCTGACCACGGTCGCGTGCTGCGGAAAGACGTCGACCAGGCCTTCTTCCTCGAGCCGCATCAGCGCATCGCGCACCGGCGTCAAGCTGACGCCAAACTGCCCGGCGAGCTCGGCGCGTGACAGCGGCGCGCCCGGCGGCAGCTCCAGGGCGATGATCGCATTGCGCAGGCGCTCGAACACCTGCGGCGCGGCTTGGCGGGCGCGATCGAGCCGGGCCGCGCGAGGCGCGGTATGGGTTGCTTCCATGTCGGGTCCCGCGGGCTTGCCTCCGCTTCACTAATATATTAGTGCATCACCGGGGTCAACGCGGCGCGACGCTGGCCGGAGGAAACACACAACAATGATCAAGCATCGTCGTAGCAGGCTTGCGGTTGCTGCCGTCATCGCCACAACCGCCTTCACATTATCCGCGGCACATGGGCAGCAGAAGTCCGAGATCTCGCTGTCGCGCCAGCCCGGCATTTTCTACATGCCGAGCCACATCATGGAAAAGCAGAAGCTGATCGAGAAGCATGCGGCCGCTCTCGGCGTGCCGGGTGTCACCACCAAATGGGTCACCTTCTCGGGCGGCGGGGCGCAGACCGATGCGCTGCTGGCCGGCGGCGTCGACATCCTCAACACCGGCACCGGCAATCTGCTGCTGCTGTGGGATCGGACCCGCGGCGGGGTGAAGGGCATCGTCGCGACCTCGGCGCAGCCGATGACGCTGATCAGCCGCGATGCCAACATCAAGTCGATCAGGGATTTCGGCCCGGGCGACAAGATCGCGGTACCGACGGTGAAGGTCTCGACCCAGGCGATCGTGCTTCAGATCGCGGCGGCCGAGGCCTTCGGCGCCGATCAATGGGCGAAGCTCGATACCAACACCGTGCAGCTCGGTCATCCCGACGCCTATGCGGCGCTCGCCAATCCCAAGCACGAGGTGCACACCCATTTCTCGATCCCGCCGTTCTCCTTCCTGGAGCTGAAAAACGTGCCGGGCGCGCATGTCGTGCTGTCGTCGCCCGACGTGATGGGCGGGCCGCTCAGCCAGGCGCAGTTCTTCACCACGACGAAATTCGCCGATGCCAATCCGAAGATCATCCAGGCCGTGCGCGACGCGACCAGGGAAGCGCAGGATCTGATCCGCAGCGACACCAGGCAGGCCGTCGAGATCTACAAGGAGATCACCGGCGACAAGACTTCCGTGGAGGAGCTGCTCGCCCTACTCAAGGAACCCGGCATGATGGAGTGGAATCTCGAGCCGCAGGGCACGATGAAGTTCGCGGCGCATCTGTTCAAGGCCGGCACGCTGAAGAACCAGCCCAAGGCCTGGACCGATTATTATCTCCCTGTCGCGCACGATCTGAAGGGCAACTGATGGCGCTGCTCGACGTCAGCTCCGTGACGCTGCGCTACAAGACCTCCAGCGCGGTCGTCACCGCCACCGAAAGGGTGAGCTTCACTGTCGACAAGTCCGACCGCTTCGTGCTGCTCGGGCCCTCCGGCTGCGGCAAGTCGACCTTGCTCAAGGCCGTCGGCGGTTACATGACGCCGAGCGAGGGCCGCATGAGCATCAACGACCGCGAGATCCGCGGTCCCGGTGCCGACCGCATGATGATCTTCCAGGAGTTCGACCAGCTGCTGCCCTGGAAGAGCGTGCTTGCGAACGTGATGTTTCCGCTGCTGACCGCGCGAAAGCTGTCGCGCAAGGAGGCAGAGGCGCGGGCGCGGGCCTATATCGAGAAGGTCGGCCTCACCCGTGTCGTCGATGCCTATCCGCACACGCTGTCCGGCGGCATGAAGCAGCGGGTTGCGATCGCGCGTGGCATGGCGATGGAGCCGGACATCCTCCTGATGGACGAGCCGTTCGCGGCGCTCGACGCGCTGACGCGCCGGACCTGCCAGGACGAGCTGCTCCAGCTCTGGAGCGAGACCAGGTTCACCGTGCTGTTCGTGACCCATTCGATTGCGGAGGCGATCCGCATCGGCAACCGCATCCTGCTGCTGTCGCCGCATCCCGGCCGCGTCAAGGCCGAGGTGGTCGACGTCGACAAGGTGTCGAGCGAAGACGGCAGTGCCGGCCGGCTGGAGAAGGAGATCCACGATCTCCTGTTCGCGGCCGAAGCCACCGCGCATTGACAGGGTAATCGCTCATGAATTGCGCATTTTGGCACCAATCGCCTCCACAACGTCATGGCCGGGCTTGTCCCGGCCATCCACGCCTTACGGCGCGGTACAAAGAACGTGGATGCCCGGGACAAGCCCGGGCATGACGACCTCTCGCGAGCATTCAGATACGATGCCCTGCCGCATCGAGGGGGCTTCTCATGGCTGAAGCGAGAATATTGCTGCGCAATGCGCCGGTCGCCGCCGCCGCGGAGGTCGAGCGCAAGCTGAGTGTCCTCGAGCTGTTGTGGAACGACGGTTTCGTCCGCAAGACCGTCATCATCCTGTTTCTCGCCGCGGTCTGGGAGGCCTACGGCGTCACTCTCGACAATCCCCTGCTGTTTCCGACGCTGCACGATACGATCGTCACGCTCTGGGACCGCGTCAGGGACGGCTCGATCCCGATGCGGGCCTGGGCCTCGCTCAAGGTCCTGTTCATGGGTTATTCGGCGGGCATCGCGCTCGCCGCCATCTTCACCGTGCTTGCGATCTCCACCCGCATCGGGACAGACTTCCTGGAGACGGTCACGGCGATGTTCAACCCGTTGCCGGCGATCGCGCTGCTGCCGCTGGCCCTGATCTGGTTCGGTCTCGGCAATGGCAGCCTGGTCTTCGTGTTGATCCATTCGGTGCTGTGGCCGGTCGCGCTCAACACCCATTCCGGCTTCAAGAGCGTGTCCAATACGCTGCGCATGGTCGGCCGCAATTACGGCCTGCGCGGATTGCCCTATGTGGCGAAAATCCTGATCCCCGCCGCCTTCGGCTCGATCCTCACCGGCCTGAAGATCGGCTGGGCCTTTGCCTGGCGCACGCTGATCGCAGCCGAACTGGTGTTCGGCGTGTCCTCGGGACAGGGCGGGCTCGGCTGGTTCATCTTCGAAAACCGCAACCTGCTCGACATACCTGCGGTCTTCGCAGGCCTCTTGACGGTGATTATCATCGGGCTCTTTGTCGAGAACCTGATCTTCCGCGCCATCGAGCGGAACACCGTGCAGAAATGGGGCACCCAATCATGACCAAGACCAAGAAGAAAACACCCGACCAGCTCCGCAGCGCCCGCTGGTTCGCGCCCGACGATCTCCGCTCGTTCGGCCACCGTTCCCGCGCCATGCAGATGGGCTATGCGCCGGAGGAGTGGAAGGACCGCCCTGTTATCGCGATCCTCAACACCTGGTCGGACGCGCAGCCCTGCCACATGCACTTCAAGTCGCGCGTCGACGACGTCAAGCGCGGGATCCTGATGGCGGGCGGCCTGCCGCTCGAGTTGCCGGCCCTGTCGCTCTCGGAATCGCTGCTGAAGCCGACCACCATGCTCTACCGCAACCTGCTGGCGATGGACGCCGAGGAGCTGCTGCGCAGCCATCCCGTCGACGGCGTGGTGCTGATGGGCGGATGCGACAAGACCACGCCGGCGCTGCTGCTGGGCGCGACTTCGATGAACATCCCGGCGATCTATCTGCCGGCCGGTCCGATGCTGCGCGGCAACTGGAAGGGCAAGACGCTCGGCTCCGGCTCCGACGGCTGGAAATATTGGGATGAGCGGCGCGCCGGAAAGATCTCCGAGAAGGACTGGCTCGACATCGAAGCCGGTATCGCCCGCAGCTACGGCACCTGCATGACCATGGGCACGGCCTCGACCATGACCGCGATCGCGGAAGCGATCGGCATGACGCTGCCCGGTGCCTCCTCGATCCCTGCGGCGGATGCCAACCACATTCGCATGGCCAGCGAATGCGGCCGCCGCATCGTCGATATGGTCTGGGAGGATCTCACGCCGAAGGCGATCCAGACCCGCAAGGCGTTCGAGAACGCCATTGCGGTCGCTATGGCGATGGGCTGCTCGACCAACGCGATCATCCATCTGATCGCGCAGGCCCGCCGCGCCGGCCAGGACATCGGCCTCGACGATTTCGAGATCGCCAGCCGCAAGGTGCCTGTCATCGCCAATGTGCGGCCGAGCGGCGATGCCTATCTGATGGAGGACTTCTTCTATGCCGGCGGCCTGCCGGCGCTGATGGGCCAGATCAAGCAGCATCTGCATCTCGACTGCATCACTGTCACCGGCCAGACTGTGGCTGAGAACATCGAGGGCGCGCAGGTCCACAATGACGACGTGATCCGCTCGGTCGAAAATCCCATCTACAAGGAGGGCGCGCTCGCCGTGCTCAAGGGCAATCTCGCGCCCGACGGCTGCGTCATCAAGCCCTCCGCCTGCGCGCCGCGCTTCCTTAAGCACACGGGACCCGCGCTGGTGTTCGATGACTATCCCTCGATGAAGAAGGCGGTCGACGATCCCGATCTGGACGTCACCGAGGACCACATCCTGATCCTGCGCAATGCCGGGCCGCAGGGTGGGCCCGGCATGCCGGAATGGGGCATGCTGCCGATCCCGACCAAGCTCGTGAAGCAGGGCGTGCGCGACATGGTGCGCCTGTCCGATGCGCGCATGAGCGGCACCAGCTACGGCGCCTGCATCCTGCACGTCTCGCCCGAGTCCTACATCGGCGGCCCGCTGGCGCTGGTGCGGAACGGCGACCGCATCACGCTCGATGTCGCCGCGCGCACCATCAACCTCGACGTATCGGAAGCCGAGCTCGACAAGCGCCGCGCCGCCTGGAAACAGCCCGAGCGCCGCTTCGAGCGCGGCTATGGCTGGATGTTCACCAAGCACATCAAGCAGGCCAATGAAGGCTGCGACTTCGACTTCCTCGAGACCGATTTCGGCGCGCCGATCGGCGAGCCGTCGATTTACTAGCCCCGTCATTCCGGGGCATCGCGAAGCGATGAGCCCGGAATCCATCGTGCAGCAGTCTGTGCCGCCCCATGGATTCCGGGTTCGCGCTACGCGCGCCCCGGAATGACAAAAGAGAGTGTCCCATGTCCAAACTGTCCGAAGCCACCCGCACCAAGCTCAAGACCGTCTCCACCGCCACCGTCGCCACCGCTCTGTTCAAGCGCGGCCTGCGCATCCAGATGATCCAGGATGTGCACCCCCTGGGCGCGGACCAGCCGACCATGGTCGGGGAAGCCTTCACGCTGCGCTACATGCCGGCGCGCGAGGACCTCAACACCATCGATGTCTTCAGGGATCGCTCGCATCCGCAGCGCAAGGCGATCGAGGATTGCCCGCCCGGTTCGGTGCTGGTGATGGACAGCCGCAAGGACGCGCGCGCGGCTTCGGCCGGGGCGATCCTGGTGACGCGGTTGATGAAGCGCGGCGTTGCCGGCGTCGTCACCGACGGCGGCTTTCGCGATTCCGCCGAGATCGCAAGACTCGGCATTCCCGCCTACCACCATCGCCCCTCGGCGCCGACCAACCTGACGCTGCACCAGGCGATCGAGATCAACGTGCCGATCGGCTGCGGCGACGCGCCGGTGTTTCCCGGCGACGTCATCCTCGGCGATGCCGACGGCGTCATCGTGATCCCCGCACATCTCACTGAGGAGATCGCCAACGAAGCCTTCGAGATGACCGCGTTCGAGGATTTCGTCACCGAGGAAGTCGGCAAGGGCCGCGGCATTTTCGGTCTCTATCCCGCGACAGATCCGCAGACGCTCACCGAGTTTGCGGAATGGCGGAAGAAGAACGGGCGATAGCAGGCGCCGGTCGCGGAACGGTCAGAGCATTCCGGGCCGGAACAGCTTGCGGTATTTGCGTGTCTCGGCGCCGGAGATCATGAACTCGCCGTCGCCGCGATAGTGGATGGTCTTCGGCAGCTTCGGTGCCGTCGCCACGTGCGCCTTGACCACCTCGAAGATGAACATGTTGTACTTTTTCACCTGGCTTGCGTCGGCAAGCTGGCATTCGAAGCTGGCATAGCACTCGTCGATCAGCGGCGCCCGGACATGCATGCCCGGCTTGGGCGTCAGGCCGAATTCGCCGAACTTGTCGATATCGCGCCCTGAGCTGTTCCCGATTTTCACGACCGTCGTTGCGAGGTCGGCGGTCGGGATGTTGATCACGCATTGGCGACTGCTGCGGATCAGATCGAAACTGTGGTTCGCGCTCGAGATGATGCAGGCCACCAGCGCCGGCGAGAACTCCATCATCATGTGCCAGCCCATCGTCATGATGTTGGTCTGGTCCTTGTGGGCCGAGCTCACAAGGACGATGGGCCCCGGCTCGAGCAGGCGGCGGACGTTCGAGGTCGGAAAATCCCGCTTGATGTAACGTCGCATGCTTGCTCCTGTAGCCCGGATGGAGCGAAGCGCAATCCGGGGCGGTGCTCGTTTTGAGTAAGGTCCCGGATTTCGCTGCGCTCCATCCGGGCTACGGGATTACACCCCGGCTTCCGCCATCCCCGCCGCCCACAGCGCGAACGCGTAGACGATCGCGACCTCATCGAGGCGGTCGAAGCGCCCCGATGCGCCGCCGTGCCCGGCGCCCATGTTGGTGCGCAGGAGCACCGGACCGCCGCCGCTCATGGTGGCGCGCAGGCGGGCGATCCACTTGGCCGGCTCCCAATAGGTGACGCGCGGATCGGTCAAGCCGCCCATCGCCAGGATCGCCGGATATTCCTTCGCGGCGACGTTGTCGTAGGGCGAGTAGGACAGGATCGTTCGAAAATCCTTCTCGCTCTCGATCGGGTTGCCCCATTCGGGCCATTCCGGAGGCGTCAGGGGCAGCGTGTCGTCGAGCATGGTGTTGAGCACGTCGACGAACGGCACCTCGGCGACGATGCCCGCGAACAGCTCGCCGGCGCGGTTGGCCACCGCGCCCATCAGCATGCCGCCGGCCGAGCCGCCATGGCCGACGATGCGCTTGGCGCTGGTGTACTTCGCGTCGATCAGCGCGCGGGCGCTGGCCGAGAAATCGTCGAAGCTGTTGGTCTTCTTCTCGCGCTTGCCGTCGAGATACCAGCCCCAGCCCTTGTCGGCGCCGCCGCGGATATGGGCGATGGCGTAGACGAAGCCGCGATCGACCAGGGACAGGCGATTGGCATTGAACGAGGCCGGCATCGCCATGCCGTAGGAGCCGTAGCCGTAGAGCAGCAGCGGCGCCGATCCGTCGAGCTTGAGGCCGCGACGATAGAGGATCGACACCGGCACCTCGGCGCCGTCATGCGCTTTCGCCATGATGCGCGTGGTGACGTAGTCGGCCGCATTGTGGCCGGACGGAATCTCCTGGCGCTTGCGCAGGTTGCGCGTGCGCTTGGCCATGTCGTAGTCGTAGACTTCCGACGGCGTCGTCATCGACGAATAGGCGAATCGCAAATTCGTCGTCTCGAATTCGTAGGAGCCCATCGTGTCGAGCGAATAGGCGGCTTCGTCGAAGGCGATGGCGTGCTCTTCCTTCGTCACGAGATCGCGGATCACGATTGCCGGCAGCGCATTGGCACGCTCCAGCCGCACCAGATGGCCGGCATAGAGGTCGAGATCGATCATGTAGATGCCCGGTCGATACGGGATCAGGTCGCGCCAGTTCGCGCGCTCGGGCGCGGAGAGCGGCGCGGTGACGATCTTGAAGTCGATGGCGTCGTCGGCATTGGTGAGGATGAAGAGCTCGTCGCCGCGGTCGGCCAGCGAATACTGCACGCCTTCCTCGCGCGCCGCGACCAGCCGCGGCGGCGCTTCGGGATGGGCGAGATCGATCAGCCGCTGCTCGGAGGTCTCGTGGTCGCCGCCCGCGATCACGCAGAAGCGGCCGCTGGTGCTCTCGTGCAGATGGGTGAACCAGCCGGCATCCTGCTCTTCGTAGACGAGCGTGTCGCCGGCCTGCTTGGTGCCGAGCGTGTGCAGCCACACCTGCATCGGCCGGTGATTGTCGTCGAGCTTCACGTAAAAGAAGGACTTGGCGTCCGCAGCCCAGACCACGCCGCCATCGGTCTCCTCGACAACGTCGTCGAGATCCTTGCCCGTGGCCCAGTCGCGGACACGGATCGAAAAATATTCGGAACCCTTGGTGTCCGCGCTCCAGGCCTGCAGCTTGTGATCGTTGGAGTGACGGCTGCCGCCGAACTTGAAATAGGTGTGGTCCTTGGCCAGGGCATCGCCGTCGAGCACGATCTGGCCCTCACCGCCGTCACGCGGCATGCGGCCGAACAGCTCGTGCTGCCCGCCTTCGCGGAACTTGCGGAAATAGGCGAACGGCCCATCCGGCGAGGGGACGCTGGAATCGTCCTCCTTGATCCGCCCGCGCATCTCGCGCACCAGCGTCTTCTGGAGGGCTCCGGTATGGCCGAGCAGGCTCTCGGTGTAGACGTTCTCTTCATCGAGATATTTGCGGATGTCCGGATCGAGCACTTTGGGGTCGCGCAGCACCTCCTGCCATTTCTCGTCCTTCAACCAGGCGTAGTCGTCGGTCACGGTGATGCCGTGCCGCGTAAAGGAATGCGGCCGGCGCGGGGCGACGGGGGCTGGGAGGGGGTCTTGGTCTGGGGCACTCGATCCTCATTCAGATGTCTGTCTCGTCTTATATCGTCCCGATCCGACGAATTGCCAGCGACCGCACCAACCCGCCGGGTTGTTGATCGCCCGCTGGTATGCTTTAGGGACGATATCCCGCCGCCGGTCCAGCCTGATGCTGTTCAATTCCTATCCGTTCATCCTGCTGTTCCTGCCGATCGTGCTGGCCGGGTATTTCTGGCCCGGGCTGCGCAGCAATCTGGCCCCGGTGATCTGGCTGGCGGCGGCTTCGCTCGCCTTCTACGCCATCGGCAACTGGCAGTTCGTGGCGCTGCTGCTGCTGTCGATCGCCTTCAACTACGGCGTCGGCCATCTCCTCATCGTGGCGAAGCTCACCCCGCCGCAGCGAAAGGCCGCGCTCGCGCTCGGGGTCGTCGGCGATCTGCTCGTGCTCGGCATCTTCAAATATGCCGGCTTTGCCACCGACAACATCAACGCGCTGTTCGGCACGCATGCCGCGATCCACATCCTGCTGCCGGTCGGCATCTCTTTCTACACCTTCACCCAGATCGCGTTCCTGGTCGATGCGTATCGCGGCCAGGTCGCTGCCTATGCGCTGCCGCATTATGCGCTGTTCGTGACTTATTTTCCGCATCTGATCGCCGGGCCGATCCTCCACCACAAGGACATGATCCCGCAATTCGAGCGGGAGGAGTCCAAGCATCCGGACCCGCATCTGATGCTGTGCGGAATCATCATCTTCGCCATCGGCCTGTTCAAGAAGACCTGCCTTGCCGACGGCATCCAGCCGCTGGTCGCGCTCGCCTTCGACGCGCGCGCGCCGAGCTTTGACCAGGCCTGGCTCGGCGCACTCGCCTACACGTTCCAACTCTATTTCGATTTCTCGGGCTATTCGGACATGGCGATCGGGATCTCGCTGATGTTCGGCATCTTCCTGCCGGTCAATTTCAACTCGCCCTACAAGGCGACCAGCATCGTCGAGTTCTGGCGGCGCTGGCACATGACCTTGTCTCAGTTCTTGCGCGACTATCTCTACATCCCGCTCGGCGGCAACCGTCGCGGCCGCGTGCTGCGCTATGTCAACCTGCTGCTCACGATGCTGCTCGGCGGCCTCTGGCACGGCGCGGCCTGGACGTTTGTCATTTGGGGCGTGCTGCACGGCGCCTATCTCTGCGTCAATCACGCCTTCAATGCCCTGGTGCCTGATGTTCCGGCATCGCTTGCGTGGCCGGTCCGCATTGCCGGAGCCGCGTTGACCTTCCTCGCCGTCGTCGTCGCCTGGGTGTTTTTTCGCGCCGAGAGCGTTGCATGGGCGCTGCGGGTCCTCCGCGCCATGGCGGATCCCGCGAACATCGTCTTCGGCCGCGATGAGATCGCGGCGCTGGTGATGGTATCGATTTACGCGGCACTGGTGTGGTTGGCGCCGAACACGCAAGCGATCATGGGATATGATCACGGCAATCGCCGGGTCGGCGAGGCCTTGTGGGCAGGACGCATGCGGCCGCTAGTCCTCTACGGCGCGTCACTGGTGCTCGCGTTCGGCATTCTGGGCATCCAGAGCCACAGCGAATTCATCTACTTCCGGTTCTGATGCGCCGCGCCTTCACCAGCCTGAAGCGTCTCATCCTCGCGAGCATCACCTGCGTGCTGGGCGCGGCTGCGCTCACTTATCTGGTCGATCCCCTGCAACTGTTTCGCCCGTCGCGTCTCGTCGCAGCCGGTTACTCCGAAGACACGCGCGTGCAGAATGCCGGGCTGATCCGCAGCCAGCTGTTCGACACTGCCTTCATGGGCACCTCGCTGGCGATTCATTTTCGCCAGAGCGACATCGACCGCGCGCTCGGCGTCCGCTCGCTCAAGCTGGCGATGACCGGCTCCAATTCGCGCCAGCAGGGCCTCGTGCTGGAGCAGGCGATCGACCACGGCGCCCGGCGCGTGATCTGGGAGATGGACGATTTCATCTTCGTCGATGCCGCGGACATCGAGGCCGATCCTTATCTATCGGTCGATCTCTATCGCCGGACAACAAAGGGCATCGCGTCCTATCTGTTCAGTGCCGCGATGGCGAAGGAATCCCTGTTCGGGCTATTGCGGTCCATTCCGCCGCTGCGGGACCCGCTGACACGGGCTGCACCTTATCTCCCCGTCAAGTTCGCGCTGTCCGATGTCGACGACATCTACGCGCTGCCGCGAAATTTCGACGTCGCGCGCGGCTACAATGCGCAGAGGACGCTTGCCGCCTTCGCCTATATCACCGATCCCGCTCGCAGCCGTTTCCTCGGCGAAGGCTATGGCTATGAGGCCATGGTCCGGCATTTCGAGCAGGATGCGGTCGCTCTGATCACGCGCCATCCCGATGTGACCTTCGACATCTACTTCCCGCCCTATTCGATCCTGCAATTCGTCGCGATGCGCGATGCCTCGCCGGAGACGCTGAAGATCGTCACCGATCTCACCGCACATATCGCGCAACGCCTGTCCCAGCTTTCCAACGTCCGTCTCCACGATTTTCGCGCAATCAAGGCGGTGACGCACGACCTCGACAATTACGCCGACGTCATCCACCACTCGCCGGCGGTGGACGCGATGGTGCTGGGATGGCTGGCGCGTGGGGAATACCGCGTCGACCCGAACGCGCCGCTTGTGTCGCTGGAGGAGCTGAAGGCGCAGGTGGAAGCGTATCGCGTGCCACAGCCTTAACCAGATGCTCCGCTGTCGTCCCGGACAAGCGATGCGCGCCCCGGGACGACAGCGGAGGGGGCGCGGGCTGTCGGCCTACGCCGCCACCTCGTCGCCGAGATACGCGACCGCCGCCTCGAGCCCGCCCTTGCCGTGCGGAATCTTCAGCGCGTTCAGGCCGACCTCGATGACACCGAGCGTGCCGAGCAGCATCGGCGCATTGACGTGGCCCATATGGGCGATGCGGAACGCCTGGCCGGAGAGATCGCCGATGCCGGTGCCGAGCACGACGCCGCATTTCTCCTTGCAATAGCGTTGCAGGATTGCTGGATCATGTCCGTTGCTCATGGTCACCGTGGTCACGGTGTTGGAGCGTTCGCTCGCTTCCGCGATGTTGAAGCCGAGCACCTGGCCTTCCGACCATGCGGAGACCGCGCGGCGCGTGGCTTCGCCGAGCAGGGAGTGGCGGCGGAAGGCGTTCTCCAGCCCTTCCTCGTGCAGCAGGTCGATCGCCTGGCGCAGCGCGAACAGCAAGTGCACCGGCGCGGTGCCGGCATATTTGCGATAGTGCTCGCTGCCCTCGCGCTCGCTCCAGCTCCAATAGGGGGTCGACATGTTCGCCGTCTTCTGCACCTCGCGCGCGCGCGCGTTGGCGGCGACGAAGCCGAGGCCGGGCGGCGTCATCAGGCCCTTCTGCGAGCCGGACATCGCGACGTCGACGCCCCATTTGTCCATCTCGAACGGCATGCAGCCGAGCGAGGCCACGGTGTCGACCATGTACAGGGCGGGATGGCCGCTCGCCTTGATCGCCTTGCCGATCGCCTCGATGTCGTTCTGCACGCCGGACGCGGTATCGACCTGGACGACGACGACGGCCTTGATCGCGTGCTCCTTGTCGCGGCGCAGGCGCTCCTCGACCTCTTGCGGACGCACCGCGCGGCGCCAGTCGCCCGTGAGCACCTCGACCTCGGCGCCCATCAGGGCTGCCGCATGGCCCCAGCCGATCGCGAAGCGGCCGCTCTCCAGCACCAGCACCTTGTCGCCGCGCGACAGCACGTTGCTCAGCGCGGCCTCCCAGGCGCCGTGGCCGTTGGCGATATAGATGTAGGACTTACCCTTGGTGGCAAACAGGCCCGAGATGTCGCGGAGCAGGCTCTCGGTCAGGTCGGTCATCTGTTTGGAGTAGATGTCGATCGCCGGACGATGCATCGCCTGCAGCACGGCGTCGGGCATCGTGGTCGGCCCGGGGATGGCCAGAAATTCCCGGCCCGCGCGAACGGTCATTGCTGTCAGTCCTTGTTGCTTGAGAACAGGTGGTGGGTCGCTCGCTGCACTTTTACGCCGCGCTGCAGTGCAAGAAAAGGCCGGAAAACGCAGGTCTGAGGTGGGCTAACGTTTCGTCTCGCGGCAGCCCGCGGCCTCCGCCTCCTCGACCGAACAGAACCAGCGAGTGCCCTTGCTGATCCGCATCTTGATCTGGGTGTACCAGCGGCTGGTCGGCTGGTGAAAAATGCACTCGCCGGCGCTGTTCACGTTGCCCTTGATGGTGCAGTCGGGCGAGGGCGCGACCGGCCCCGAGGCCGAGGCGAGCAGCACAGCATGCGCCCCGTCCGGCGGCTTGGTGGCACCCAATATCGTCGTCTTCTTGTTGCGAACGCGCCAGTCCCAGGGGGCAATGAAAGCCCCCTGCCACATGCCGGCCTTTGCCTCGCGTGCGGCGGCCTCGTCGGCGTCGTAATCGTGGGAGACGCGGGTGTAGGCCAGCGCCCAGCCGCTGCGCACGAGCCATTTCTGGATATCCTCGCCGCCGACCTCGCAGCGCGCCACGGTCCGGCCGCGCCGGTCGATCGAGCGGGCATGGCAGAGCCAATTCTTGCCCTCGGCATGTTTGGCAAGTTCGTCGCGGGCGGCGATGCCGCAGGTCCAGCGCTCGCTCTTGGTGTTGAGGCAGAGCTGGTCGACCTGTGGCGCGTCGATGCCGCCGAGCCGGACGCGTGTGTTGCCGATCATGACGGCATCGCCGGAGCGAACCTTGGCCGTGCCGGAGATGTCGGCGGCCGCAGCCGGCGAGGGCGGGGTGAGCTGGGACAGGCCGAGCAATGACAGCGCAATCAGGAATTTTCGCAACATACCGATCCGCGTGTGAACAAATCTCGATAGAGCCTGCAATTGTGGTCGGCTTTTGTCCGCGCGGCCAGCGCCTGCCTGACAGATAGGCTTTCAACTTCCTGTCATTGGGCGCGTCTTGCTTACCTCCGCCCGGCCATCGCCCGCTTCGCCACCGCCAGTCCCATCAGCACGAACGCCGAGGTCACCTCGGGCCCGCCGACCAGAATCCGCGTCGGCGTCTTCATCTTGTTCCACTCATAGGCGCGGAACGGACCGCGGCGGCCGCCTTCGCCGAGGCTGGCGACGATCACGTTCAGCGCCGGCGCAAACGCACGCGGGTCGGCGCCGAGATGGCCGAGCGCGATCAGCGCCAGCGCCGCGTCGAACACGTTCATCTCGGCGGCCATCAGCTCGCCCTTCACATAGGAGAGCACGCGGTGGCGGATGAAGTCGAAATCGCCGTCGGGGTCGATCACAGCCTGCGCCGCCAGCGGCAGCGCCAGGAAGGCCGCATAGCAGCGGCCGAAATAGGCGCTGTAGAGCTCCGGCAGATAATAGATGTGCGAGCGCGGATTGGCGAAGGCGCCTGAGGCGGCGAGCCGCTTCTGGAAGCCGATGATGCGATGCACGGTGGCTAGCCGCGCCGGATTCTCCAGGATCTGCCAGCGCGCAAGGTTACGAAAGCTCACCTCGAGAATATCGAGATTGAGGGTCGGATCGAGATCGTTGCCATAGGGCCGCTCGCCTTTGAGATTGTCGATCCAGGTCGCGACCCCGCCCTCGTAGTCGATATTGTCGTTGATCGGCACGGTCACGCGCGGCTCGTTGACGCCGGCGCGCACCTGGTAGCCCGCATAGAAATCCAGCAGCGGCTGGTCGATGATCGGATCGGTGCAGCCGGCCTGCGTTGCCGCCGAGATCGAGCATGCCGTGGTGTCGCAATCCGGCACGTAGACGCCGAAGCCGAGCTCCTGCTTGATCTGCGCGAAGAAGCGCGAAAAGCGCGGATGCGGCGCCGGCGCCAGTGCGGTGATGACGTTGAACCGCGCGCCGTCCAGGCCCTCGACCTCCTCGCGGCTGATGTTGACGCAGAAATCCACCATGTCGGCGATGGCGCGCTCTGCCGCGATCTTGTCGGCCGGCGAGGCGAGCCCGGTCTCGGCATAGCTCAGCAGCGCCTCGATGAAGAACGCGTCGTAATAGGCCGAGCGGTGTCGGATCTGCACCGGCTCCCACATCGGTTCGGCAATGCCGGTCCAGGGTGGATTGATCACGTCGGCTGCCTTCGAGCGCGCGATGAAGACGCGGGCAAGGTTGAACATCAGCGAGGAGTTCTTGTAGCCGCGCGCGTTCAGCCCCGTCAGCGCCATGATCAGCTCGCGCCCGCGAAAATCGGGGTCGCCGATCAAATTGAAGGCGGCATAGGTCGGCAGAAAGCCGTTTCGGCGGTACGAGCCGAGCAGATGCTGCGCGCAGTCGCGGATCACGCCGTCGATCTGGGCCTGCGGCGGCGCCGAGCCCGTGAACATTGCGGGGGCGGTTTCGGATGGTCGAGCGCGATGCTGTCGACGAGATCGGCGACGGGCTGGCCGACCGCCGCCCAGTCGGGCTCGGCCTCGTCGCGGGCGTGCGCGAGCGCCGCGCGCAGTTTGCCGAGCTTCGCCTCGTCACGCAGCTCCGGCAGGCCAGCACGTCGCAACAGCACCCGCAGTGCGGGATTGCCGAGCGCGGTCTTGTAGAACTTGGCCAGATGCGGATCGCCGCTGGTGGTCGCAGACAATACGGGATCGCAGACGTCATAAAGAGAGGGGCCGTCCTTCGGCGCCAGCAGCGCCCGGCAGGCGGCGCCGGCAAAATAATGAAAGCTCATGAAATACCTGGTCGCGGGGCCTCGGCCGGGGGCCGGCCGGCACGCTCCCACCTGCGTGCCACCCCCTGCAAGTCTTTGAAAAAGCTACCCGGATTCGCAGGAAATACAAATGTGAGGGATCTCACGGAAAAATCCGGCACGAGGGCTGCATATTTGACCCCCGGAAGGCTACGGGGATCGCGAAAATGCGCAAATTGTGGTCGCTGAATTAATTAATCTATTCAGCGACTTAGCTCAAATTTTGGGCAATCTATTGCCGGGGAGGCGATATCCGGTTAAGGGTTTGTTTGGTGCGGCGCCGCAAATTGCGCGCAATTCGGGGGCACACCCCCGGCCAATCCCTCAAACCTGAAGACGCTATCGCGCTACTTAATCTGTGTGCGCGCGCTTGGCTGGTCTTTGGCACTGACAGGAATGAAGCGAGATGAATGTAAGGCAGCTCGACATTTCCCGACGCACGATCGCGGTGGCCGCAGCCCTCATCGGGACGGTCTCGCTCGTGATCGGCGCCCACGCTGCCCTCAACATGCGTGCGCTCGATGCCGCCAAGGCCGTTACGACCGACCAGGTCACCGGCTCGATCGGCCATGCTTCGCGCCTCGCTCTCGTCATCGGCAATGGACATTATCCCGACGCCGGCGTGCCGCTGACGCAGTCGATCAACGATGCCCGCGCGCTGTCCTCGTCGCTGCGCAAGAACGGCTTTGACGTCGACATGGTGGAAGACGCGACCAAGGACGACATGGTCCGCGCCGTCAACCGCCTGAAGTCGCGGATCAAGCGCGACACCGTCGTCATGCTGTTCTTCGGCGGCTTCGGCGTGCAGGCAGGCCGCCAGAGCTACATGCTTCCGGTCGATGCCGTGATCTGGAAGGAAAGCGACGTCCGCCGTCAGGGCGTCTCCATCGACGGCGTGCTCGACATGATGAAGGAGCAGGGCGCCAAGGCCAAGCTCGTCGTGGTCGACGCCTCCCGCCGTAACCCCTACGAGCGCCGCTTCCGCTCCTACAGCCACGGCCTCGCGCCGATCAGTGCGCCCGACAATGCGCTGATCCTCACCTCGGCCTCGCCCGGCAAGGTCGCCGACGACGGCAAGGGCGACCACAGCACGCTGGTCAGCGAACTCCTCGGCAATCTCAATGCGCAGGGCAGCGCCGAAAGCGTCTTCAACAAGACCCGCGTCGCCATCTCCCGCGCCTCCGAAGGCGACCAGGTCCCGACCGTGTCGTCGTCGCTGCTCGAAGACGTCCATTTCGACGCAGCCGGCGGCTGATTTTTCACGGCTGTCGTAGGGTGGATTGCGAAGCGTAATCCACCAATTCTCTGTCAACTCGGACGGCAAATAGGTGGATTACGCCTTCGGCTAATCCACCCTACGGCGTGCTTAGCTTGGCTGCTACTTCGCGGCTTCCGCGGCCATCACCGGGCGCACCGGATCGCCTTCGCGGAGCAGCGCGCCGGCGCGGGCGACGACGATATCGCCTTCGTTGAGGCCTTCCCGTACCTCGATATTGCCGCCTGACATCAAGCCGATCTCGACGCGCTTGGTCTCGACGCGGTTGCGGCGAATCACCTGCACCACGGTGCCGGCGGTCGAATATTGCACCGAGGTCAGCGGCACCGCGACGTTGCAGCTCTGACCGGTCTTGATCAGCGCGCGTCCGCTCGCATTCAGCAGCAGCCGCTTCTGCGAGGAGATGCCGATATAAACCAGGCCCTGTTGGATGTTGGGTTCGACGGTCGGCCCGATGCGGCGCACCTTGCCGTCGATGTCGCCGGCACCGGCAATGCGCACGGTCGTCGGCTGATTGATCGCCAGCTTTCGGATATCGGTGGTCGCGACCAGGCCGACCAGATCGTATTCGCTGCGTGCCACGATCGTGAACAGCGCTTCGCCCTTGGCCGAGGCGAGATTACCGATCTGCGCGGTCGACGTCGCGATCACGCCCGCGACGGGGGCGGTGACCTGAAGCGAGCCGCCTTCCGGCAGCGCCAGCCGCGCCAGCACCTGGCCGGCCGTGGTGGTGTCGCCGGCCTCCGCCAGCACGTCCGTGACCTTCAGGCCCGGACGCTCCGGCCGCACCGAGGTCTCCTCGCGCGCGATGATCGTGCCGGTCGCCTCGACAATGTCAGAGAAGCAGGATTTTGCGACCTTCAGCACCGTGACCGCCGGCCCCTTGGGCGCGTCGTCATCGGCGGCGAGCACGGGCTGGGCGCACAGCAGCAGCCCGGTGAGCGCAACGAGATGTCGGGAAAAGGAACGCGCAGGCAATGGACGCATCGGTCATTCCGGTTGGGGCCTTGACGGCCTCATCGTTAGCAGAAGCGACAGCGGCGAGCCATGGTCCGGCCGGATGAGAATGCCGCAGCAGCAGGCGGCGCGATGCCTCCTGTTGAATTAGTCGCCGCCAAGGCCGCGAGGTTCGCTGGAGCGTTTGCCCTCCCCTGGAGGGCGATCGATACCGAATTCGCATCGGTCGCGAATGCTAGCGCACCGCTGCGGTCAAGTCGCGGGAGGGCGGACGCGGACCGGTCGGGTGGTCAGGCGGTCCGAGCACTGTCCACACGGCCACCGCGACCAGGGCTGAGGTCAGGATGGTCCAGGCAACGAGTCGGTCCCGCATCAAGCCAAATCCGTCGATGAAAGCTCGATCAATCGTGCACCGCAAACAGCGGCGGTCCTATGAACTCGTTCACAGCCGAAAACAGCGCATGCGATACGAACAATTGCCGCGCCGGCGCATTGACTCGGCATGTCCCGTGACAACGATCTCGAAGGCAAGCCCGACATGGGCGGCAAGCATGGCGGCCAGGCCGGCCAGCCCAAACCCCCGCCGCGCCCGCGCGAAGGCGCGCGGGATGAAGACGTCGTGGCAAAGCGCCACACCGGTCAAACCGATCGCACGCCCCCGCCGACCAACAAAAAATAGCGCCGCGCTTCGCCCGCGCCACACCGTGCCGCAATCGCGCCGGGAACGGCAGCGTTGGCTTGCCGTTACCTTGATCCCCGCGGGCGGTGGAGATCGAACGGAGGCTGGCATGTTTTGGATTTATTGGAACACAGCCTGGTCGCTGATCATCAGCGGCATCATGGTCGCCACCATCGTCAGCCATCCCGACTCCGAATTCGCCGAAGTGCGTGCCGCTAAGCGGCTGATGTGAACTCCGGGGCCGCCTGAGACGTTAGCTGTCCGATCGTTGCGTCACCTTCACGGTGAAGTTGCGGTCCGAGGTCCGGTTTGGATTCGCCTCCGTTTCCGGGCCTCGTCTCCGCCGGAGGGGCGGACGTTTTCAGCGGCGGCTGGCGTCGGTCGATGCCGAAGGGGCAGAGACCGCAAGGGCGGCCGGCGTGTTGTGGTCTGGTACACGTTCGGTGACCGCACGTGCCGGCTACCTCGCGGGCGAAGATATTCGAAGGCCGGCATGAACACCGCGACCGCGTCCACACCAGGAAAACATGCAATCGTTCAGGTCGATTTCTTGGTGGAGACAGTATGAGAGCTGCGGGCCCGCTTCGACCGCTTTCGCCAAATTGGAACTTTATTGATCTCAGGACCGTTGTCGGGAAAAAGATGTAACCATCCCTTTGATCGCCTGGGTTGTCGACAACAGATAAAAATTGAATGATGGACGACAAGAAATCGATCGAGGATATTCTCTCAGGCTTGAGGAGAGAATCCCCTGCCAAAGCCGTCCAGGCCCCCGTCAGGAATTTCGAGCATCTCAGCGACGAGGCCGTTCTGCGTCTCTACGACGGGATCCGCCGTCAGGTCGACGCCGACAAGGCGCTCGGTGACAAGTATCGACTGGTCGGTGCCGCGGCCAGGGAACGAGCGGAACGCCTTCGCGAGGAAATCCTCGAACGCGGGTTGAAATTCACCCCCATCGTCTGGTAGCCGGCGCTGTGCGCGTCTCGATGGCGTGCGCGCCCGCTTGATCTAAATCATCCGCACACGGCCGATTTGATGGAGAATCCGTGAATCCAGAGAGGTTCACGTGCCCATTGATCGTTCGCGCATCGCGTCGCCGGCCCTTCGTTCGAAAATCATGTCGGCTGATGATGCCGCCGCGCTCGTGCCGCACGGCGCGAATGTGGGCATGAGCGGCTTTACCGGATCGGGTCACCCGAAGGCGGTCCCGACGGCACTGGCGCGCCGGATCGAGCAGGCGCATGCGCGCGGCGAACCATTCCGGATCGGCGTGTGGACCGGCGCTTCGACTGCGCCCGAGCTGGATGGTGCGCTGGCCAAGGTCAACGGTGTTCAGCTGCGCTTGCCCTACCAGTCCGATCCGGTCACGCGCGAGCGCATCAACGCCGGCGCGATGGACTACGTCGACATTCACCTCAGCCATGTCGCGCAGTTCGTCTGGTTCGGCTTTCTCGGACATCTGGATGTGGCGCTGATCGAGGTCACGGCCATCCTGCCGGATGGCAGCCTGGTGCCCTCGAAGTCCATCGGCAACAACAAGACCTGGCTCGATCAGGCCGATCGCATCATTCTCGAAGTCAATTCGGGGATGAGCACGGCCCTGCAGGGCATGCACGACGTCTACTACGGCACCCGGCTGCCGCCGCACCGCAAGCCCATCCCCATCATCGCGCCCGGAGACAGGATCGGCGAAACCACGTTTCGCTGCGATCCCGCCAAGGTCATTGCCGTGGTCGAGACCAATGCTCCGGATCGCGACACCAGCTTCGCCGCACCCGATGCGACATCCGAGGCGATCGCCGGCCACATCCTCGAATTTCTGGGGCACGAGGTTCGCCGCGGCCGGCTGCCGCCGGAATTGCTGCCGATCCAGTCCGGTGTCGGCAACGTGGCCAATGCCGTGATGGCGGGACTCGAGAACGGCCCGTTCTCAGGGCTCACCGCCTATACCGAAGTGCTGCAGGACGGCATGCTGAACCTGGTTCGCTCCGGCCGGATGGTGCTTGCCTCCGCCACCGCGCTGTCGCTCAGTGCCGACGCGACCCGGCAATTCGATCGCGACATCGAAAGCCTCAAGACGAAAATCGTGCTGCGCACGCAGGAGATCTCCAACCATCCCGAGGTGATCCGGCGGCTGGGGGTGATCGCAATGAACGGATTGATCGAGGCCGACATCTACGGCAACGTCAACTCGACCCACATTCGCGGCACCACCATCATGAACGGGATCGGCGGCTCCGGCGATTTCGCGCGCAACGCCTATCTCTCGATCTTCATGACGCCGTCGACCGCCAAGGGCGGATCAATCTCGGCGATCGTGCCGATGGTGACGCATGTCGATCACACCGAGCACGACGTGCAGATCATCGTGACGGAGCATGGTCTCGCCGATTTGCGCGGCCTGTCTCCGAAACAGCGGGCCGCGGTCGTCATCGGCAATGCAGCGCACCCCTCGTTCCGGCCGGCATTGAAGGATTATTTCGACCGTGCGTGCCGGCTCTCCCCTGGAAAGCACACGCCGCATCTGCTGGACGAAGCCTTCCGCATGGTCGATCCCTTGCGCTGAGGAGCGGAACCGTCGGGGCGGCTGCGTTCAGCTCGCGGGCCTTGCGGTCTGCGGCAAGCCGGGCTTGCGCTCCGGAAGCTTCTTTTTCGGAGGCGCAGGAAGCAGGCCCTCCCTGATCATCTGCTTGCGGGCGAGCTTGCGGGCCCGACGAATGGCCTCGCCTTTCTCGCGCGTTTTCTTCTCGGAAGGCTTCTCGTAGGACCGCCGCTGCTTCATCTCGCGAAAAACGCCTTCGCGCTGCATCTTCTTCTTCAGAACACGAAGCGCCTGATCGATGTTGTTGTCGCGGACGAGGACCTGCAATTGAGATTCCTTGGCTAGGCTGCGAAATGAGGCAGTCCTGCACGCAGCCGATTGCGCAGGAGTTTCATTGCGATCGTGAGGGTGACAGCAACGGCGATCTGGTCCGCCGGCCTCGAACACGCGAGCGACTTGGCATCGCGATACAGTTCGGGGGCGACGTGAACACTCCCGGGCGGCCGTGTCAATCGATAAGGCGTTCCTGGACGTCAATTCGCGGTCCGGAACCCGCGCGGGGCGCTAGGCGGCCACCGCCTGCGCGGCCAACAATTGTTTCAGCTTTGCCGCCGGCACCGCCGGGCTGAACAGCCAGCCCTGCATCTGGCTGCATCCGAGCTGACGCAGCACGTCACGCTGGGCTTCGGTCTCGACGCCTTCGGCCGTCGTCGCCATGCGGCGGGCGGCGGCCATGTGCACCACCGCCTGCACGATCGGAGATGAATCCTCGGGCTCGCCGATGTCGCTGATGAAGCTGCGGTCGATCTTGATCTTGTCGAAGGGGAAACGGTGCAGATAGCTCAGCGACGAATAGCCGGTGCCGAAATCGTCGAGCGCGATTCGCACGCCGAGTTCGCGCAGCTGCTGCAGGATCGTCAGCGCCTCCTCGTCGTCGCGGATTAGCACGGTTTCGGTGACCTCGAGCTCGAGCCGGCCGGGCGCGAGGCCTGATTCCGCGAGCGCGGCGGCAACCTTGAGCGCCAGCGTCCGGGCACGGAACTGCACCGGCGAGACGTTGACGGCGACATGGATGTTGCCCGGCCAGCTGGCGGCTTCGGTACAGGCCTGCTTCAGCACCCATTCGCCGATCTCGCCGATCAGTCCGGTCTCTTCCGCGACCGGGATGAAGTCGGCTGGCGAGATCATGCCGCGTTCGGGGTGGCGCCAGCGCAGCAGCGCCTCGCAGCCGGTGACGACATTGGCCGCAAGGTCGACCAGCGGCTGGTAATGCACCTCGAATTCGCCGCGGGCGAGCGCCTGGCGCAGATCGAGCTCGAGCTGCCGGCGCAGCCGCGCCTTGGCGTCGTATTCGGGCACGAACAGGCGGAAGGTGCGGCGGCCCTCCGACTTCGCCGCATACATCGCCAGATCGGCGCGCTTGAGCAGGTCGTCGAGATTGTCGCCATGATCGGGCGCGATCGCGATGCCGATGCTGGCGTCGGTCGGAATCTCCTGGCCCTTGCAGTTCACGGGCGAGCGCAGCGCCTTGAGGATATCTTCAGCCAATGCCGTCAGTTCGGCCGGGTCGCTGGTTCCGGCCTTGACGATGGCGAACTCGTCGCCGCCGAGACGCGCGACGAGATCGTTGCCGCTGACGCAGGCGCGCAGGCGGCTCGCGACCTGGCGCAGCAATTCGTCGCCGACCTCGTGGCCGAGCGAATCGTTGACGCCCTTGAACTCGTCGACGTCGATATAGAGGATCGCGAACGGCTTGCCCTGGGCCAGCTCCGCCACGCGGCGCTCCAGATGGCCGCGCATCAGCACGCGGTTGGGCAGGTCGGTCAGCGCGTCGTAGTGCGCCATGTGGGCGATGCGCTCGTCGGCGCGGATGCGCTCGGTGACGTCGTCATGGGTGGCGAGCCAGCCGCCGGAAGCGCCGGGCTGGTTCTTGATCTCGATCAGGCGGCCGTCGGAAGTCTCCACGATGGCGCTCTGCGTCAGTCCGACCCGGCTCAGGATCCCGTCGCAATAGGCATCGACGTCGCCCTCGAACGAGCCGGTGTCGAAGCGATGCTGGATCACGTCGCGGAAATAGGCGCCGGGCTTCACCACGTCGGTGGAGAGGCCGTACATCTCGATGTAACGTCTGTTGCAGACGATCAGCTGCTCGTCCTGATCGAACATCAGAAGGCCCTGCGTCATCGTGTTCAGGGCGGTGTCGAGCCGCTGCTTCTCGATCGACAGCCGGCGCGTCATCTGGCGGAAGATCAGATAGAGCGTGAGCACGAGCAGGCCGATCGACAGCACCGCGACGGCGACGAAGAATTTGGTCTGTGAGCGCCAGGTGGCGAGCGTCGCGTCCAGCGATCGGGTGGCGACCACGACCAGCGGTTCGCCGGTCAGCATGCGCGAGGCGACGATGCGGTCCTTGCCGTCCATCGGGCTGGCGAGCTGGGTCGTGACGAAAGTTCGCTCGAACACCGCCATCTGCTCGGGCGTGCCCTTGCGGTAGTTCTGCCCGATCATCGCGTCGACATGCGGAATGCGTGCGAGCAACTGGCCGCTCTGGTGGTGCATCGCGATCGAGGAATCCTCGCCGAGCCCGCTCGATGCGAAGAAGGATTCCAGTTGCTCGGGCGCGATCGCGCGCGACACCATGCCGAGGAATTCGCCGTGCGGACCGGAGATGCGGCGTGCGAACACGATCGCGGGTCCGTCGCCGAACCGGCCGGGCACGACCTCGATCTCTTCCTGTGCGGCGGGATCGTTCATGAGGCGGTTGAAATAACCGCGGTCCGATACCGAGATGTCGGCGACCGGCCAGCGCTTCGACGAATTGATCAGCACGCCCCTGGAATCGAACAAATTGGCGCCGGCGATGTCGGACCAGCCGCTGGCCTTGGCGCGCAGCACCTCGTGCATCGCGAGGGTGCCCATCTCGCTGCGGAAGATCTCGGTGGATTCGATGCCGTGGCTTTCGAGCTCGGCGATGATGCTCTTCTGCAGCACCGCGAAGTCCTCGAACTCGCGGTCGAAATGCCGGGCCAGCAGCCGCACGGCGCTCTCCAGACTGGCGCGGCCGCTCTCGATCGCGTTCTGCCGGAAGCGGTCGACGGTGAGCGCGGTGCCGATGGCCATCGCGACCATCAGCACGACGCCGCCGGCGATCAGCCACGTCAACGGCGCGCCCTGCCAACGTCGGAGCGACGCGCGCATGCGCGCGGTCCATCGGATCGATGTGCCCATCCAGCCCTCCCGTGGGATGCAAGATGCAGCAAAACCGCCAAGACCCCGTTACCGACAAGGGTTAGGAAATGATGAATCGGCACTGAATCAGTGGGTTGGTGCGCCGTCCGGCGCTCACCGCCGAATTTCCCATTTCAACGCTTCCGCGTTCCCCTTCGCGAACATCGCCGGCACGTCGAACTTGCCGGTCTTGAGGTCGTAACGACATTTCCAGTCGGCGAGCCCCTTCACGGCGACGTTCTTCGGATGCTTGTCCATTTCGCCCGACAGCGAGATCACGAGGTAGCGGTTGGCGGGCCAGTCGACGCCGAGCCAGCGATAGGCATCTTCGGTGCCTTTCATCAGATTGGCCGAGATGTGGTAGTCGAGCTTCATCCTGGTGTCCGGCCGGCTGCGGAAATAGGCCCAGGCGAGATCGCTGAGCGACGTCTTGGTCGCGTTCACGAACGCGCCGTTCTCGACATGATAGAGAAACAGGTCCTGCGCGCCGGAGCCGGTCTTTTGCATCCGCACCAGCCATTGCGAGTCCGGGGTGAAGCGGAAGCCGGCGCCATAGCCCTGCTCCGGCCTCAGCTCGGTCATCGCCTCGCCGTGCCGCGCCCAGGCCTGCCATTTGACGTCGAAATTCCCGCCGTCCTTCATGTATTGCTCGATCCGGGTGGCGCCGTCCGGCGAGGTGAAGGCAAGATCGGCATTGTCGGTGAGAACGTAGTCCGGCGGCGGGCCGGATGCAGCAAGGACCGGCGAGACGGCCAGTGTCAGGGCAAGCGCCAGCCATGGTGCGGGGCGAAAAAGCGCGGTCACGGGAAAATTCCCTGAAAAATGCCGCAGCGCGGCCTCGCTCATTTGACGCCGAGGGGGCTGCGCCGGTTCATCCCATCGACCGTCTTGCTGCCGCAGCCAAATCGGCGCAATTTGCCGCCTACGGCCGATTTGCCACCCAAGGGTTCATGTCCTGATGATCACCGCGACCAAGGCCTTCATTGCATTCTGTCTGCTCGCATTGGTCGGCACCGTGCTGGTGATCGGCCCGACCGAGCTGCGCCGCCTCATGCCGGGTGGGACGAAGACCGAAATCGCGGCAGCCACGAAGCCGGAAACCAGGCCGGAGCCGAGGGCCGAGGCCAAAGTCGAGGCCAAAGTCGAAACCAAGACGGCGGCCAAACCTGAAGCCAAACCTGAAGCCAAGACCGACGAGCCAAAGCTCGCCGCCACGGCGCCGTCCGCGCCATCCGCCCCGAAGGCGGATGCGATGGCCGAGACGCAGAAGCAGGTGACGGCGCTGGCCGATCTCGTGCCGGCCAAGCCGCCGGCGGCAGCGACCGACGCGGGCCCCCGTTTCGACGTTGCGCGCGTCGACGATCATGGCGAGGCCGCGGTGATTGCGGGCGTGGCCGTGCCGGGCGCCAGGGTCGAGCTGCTGCGCGACGGCCAGCCGCTCGATGCTGTGGTGGCCGATGCCTCCGGCCAGTTCGTGATGACCCCGCCGAAACTTCCCGCCGGCTCCTATGAACTGACGCTGCGGGCGAAAGCGCCTGACGGCACCGTCACGCAGTCCGCCCGCACCATGCCGGTGACCGTCGCCGAATTGGCGCCCCCGCCCGCGCGCCAAGCGCCGGCCGCCCGGCCGGAGGCGAAGCAGGCCGAGAAGCCGGATGAGAAGTCGGATATCGTCGCGGCTCTTGCCGCGCCGCGCCTGTCGACCGCATCGGAAAAATCAGCGGCGCGGCCGCGGCTGACGGGCGCACCGAAACCACGGCTGATGGCACATGCGCCGGCCGCGCCTGCGGCCACGACGGTCGTATCGGCGTCGACGGCGGACGTCTTCAACACCGCGCCCGCAGGGACCGGCAGCCGGGTGATCACCCGCGGCGACAGCCTGTGGACCCTGAGCCGGCTCGCTTACGGCGACGGCGCCCGCTACGCCGTGATCTTCAACGCCAACCGCGACAAGATCCACAATCCCAATCTGATCTATCCCGGCCAGACCTTCGTGCTGCCGCAGAAGGCGGAGTGAGCTCTCCCTTCGTCATGCCCGGGCTTGTCCCGGGCATCCACGTTCTTCGTGGGGCGGATCAAGGCGTGGATGGCCGGGACATGCCCGGCCATGACGTCGCTGAGAGAGCCAGCCCTCTCTATGCGATTGCCCTGTCGCTGGCGGAAAACGAGCCTCCATCGATGGCTCCTCTTGCGACGCTTTGACCGCCGCCCGCCCGGAACCTTTGGTTCCGCTCCGCGTCTCATTCCTGCGACGCGATGCGCGTGGAGGGCCAGGACGTGGTCAACTCTTTGCTCAGCTCGAACTCACGCATGCGACTGGCGCTGGCGGCGGCGGCCCTCGCGAGTCTGGCTTTGCTGCTGCCGACGACAGCCGAGGCGCAGTTCGGGATCCGCGGCGGTCCGCTCGGCGTCGCACGGTTCGCCGTCGGCCACGTCCTCAGCATGTCGCGCCTGCACCATTCCCGCATGGCGGTGCGGAGCGGACGATACCGCGCCGCCGCGTTGCGGTCGCAAGATCCCCGCGGTGCCGGGCGCGGCCAACTCTCCAATCCCACCATTCTGCGCGCCGCGCTCACGGCGCAGGCCGCTTTGTCCGGCTGGCATGGTGGGCGGCGTTCGCAGGGCTGGTGGCGTCATCCTGACGGAAGCTACGGATGGGTCGGCCCGGTGTTCTGGCCGTTCGCGCATGACGATCTCACCAATGCGATCATCCTTGGCGATGCGACCAGCCTCTCGCTCTATGGCTACGGCGACATCTATGCCGCGATCTTCGCGCCCTATGCGGCGAGGGAGCTCGCCGCCTACACCGCACCGCCAGCCAGGCGCGGGCGAAGGGTACCGACGCTGGACGCCGTTTGCGATGCCAGCGACAGCGGCGGCCTGCCGGTCGACCGCATCGCTGCCGCCGTGCAGCCGAACGAAGTGCAGCGCACCGCGCTCGACGATCTCGCCGCCGCGTGGCTGGCTGCGCGCGACACCATCCGCACCACCTGCCCGGCGCAGCCGCCGGCCAACGCCGCAGAACGCCTCGGCCTGATGCAGACGCGCGTGGAGGCCATGATCAAGGCCACCGACGCGCTCGCGCCGCCGCTCGCCAAATTCGAAGCTCTCCTCGACGACGGCCAGAAAGCAAAGCTCGAGTCCCTCTCCCATGAGCGCCGCGCCGCACTCGCGGCAATCCAGCGCAAGGACGCGCAAGCCGCCAGAGCCTGCGAGCCCGATCATGATCCCCGCTTTGACGTGCAGGCCCAGCGTCAATACGAGCAACTCGTGCAGCAGCAATGGCCGGCCGCCGAGATCGCCTCCACGCTTGGGCTCGACGAGGTGGCCCGCGCGCGGCTCGACGTGCTCCAGGACACCACGCTGCGCACCATGCAGACGCTCAGCGCCTGCCCGACCAAACCCGCCGCGACCCCGCAGGCCCGTCTCGCAACGGTGAAGGCGCGGCTGGAGACGATGCAGCAAGCGGTGAAAGGAGTCGCCGACGCACTCGACGATTTCGAGGCCGATCTGAGCGACGAGCAGAAGGCGGGGTTCGAGACGATCGGGCCGAAGCGGGGGGCGTGAAGGCACGCGGACGCAAACGAACCAACGCCTGACGACCAGAAGTCCGGCGCAGTCGCCCGATGTTGCCATTATGCCGGTGTTTTGCCCGACGCGTCAACGTAAAATTCGCTAAATCCGCATTGGCGGCGAAAATACGCCGTGCCGCCAGTCCCTTGGCTACTGTGCATGGGGTTGTTTTCGACTTTCATGTTCGAAGGTATCTGTTTCGCGAGTCGGTCGGCTGGTCGCGAACATCAGTTGTCAAGGATTCCTTGACCGCTGATCTTGGTGATGGAAGCGCGCTCAGCCTCTCCGCCGCGCCGCCGCCGCGTCCACCACGTTCTCCACTTCCTCGCGCCAGTTCAGAATCTCCATCGCCAGCACGGGATGATTGAACCCCTTGAGCTGGAGATCGTCGAGCGGCTGCGCTTCGACCCATTCCTCCACGATGCCGTAGACGCGGCGGCTGACCACGATCTGGTTGGGCTTGGCCTCGCCGCAGAGGCGGGAGGCGAGGTTGGTGACACTGCCGATCGCGGCATATTCCAGCCGCTGCTCGAAGCCGACCTGGCCGAGCGTGGCATAGCCGAGCGCGATGCCGATGCCGAACCCCAGGCTGTGGCCGCGGTTGCGCCAGCGCTCGGTCAGCGGGCCGATCGTGTCGCGCATCTCCACCGCCATCTTCACGGCGCGCTTGGTGTGGTCCTCGAACTGGATCGGCGCGTTGAACAGGATCATCACGCCGTCGCCGGCATATTTGTCGAGCGTGCCCTCGTATTTGAAGATCAGCGTGCCGAGCGCGGCGTGATATTCGCGCAGCACGTTCATCGCCTCTTCCGGCTCGGTCGCCTCGGTGAAGGCGGTGAAGCCGCGCAGGTCGCAGAACACCACGGTCACTTCGCGGCGCTGGCTGGTGAGCAGCCCCTCGGGGCTGTCGGACGAGGCGATCAGCTGCGCCACCTGCGGCGCCAGGAAGCGCTCGAGCTTGCGGATGCGCTCGATCTCGCCGAGCTGGGTCTCGACACGCTCCTCCAGCGACTTGTTCCAGTCCTTGAGCTGCTCGGTCTGTTGCTTGAGCTTGTCGGCCTGGGCGCGAACGGTCTCGTTCGCAGCCGCGAGCTCGCGGCCCTTGGCATCGACCTCGGTGAACAGCCGCGCGTTGCGCATCGCCAGCACGGCCTGGTTGGCAAAGGTGCGCATCAGGCCGATGATGCTGGCGGCGAATTCACCACTGGCGCGGCGCAGCACGACGAGCGAGCCGAGCGTGCCCTGCTGGTCCACCAGCGGCACCACCAGCACCGAATGGAAGCCGGCCTCGACCGCGACGTCGCGCAGCGGCTGCTCGGCGGCCTGGTCGAGATCGGCCAGCGCGATCGGCTCACAGCTATCGGCGGCCTCGCTGAGGATGTTGTCGCCTTCCTCGATCGTGACATGCGCGCCATCGGCCGATTTGTCGATGCCGCCAGCCTCGACTAGGTTGAAGCGTCGCGTCGCGGCATCATAGCCGTAGATCAGCACCGCATCGGCATGGGTGATCTCGATCGCGCGCGCGGCGATGGTCGGCAGCACGGCGTTGAGATCGAGCGAGGAGGCAACGGCGCGGCCGACCTCTTCCAGCACCTTCAGCTCGTTGATCGACTGGGCGAGATCGCGGGTGCGCTCGTCGACCTTGGTTTCGAGATTTGAATAAGTTTCCTGGATCTGGCCGGCCATGCGGTTGAACTGGCCGGCGAGGTCTTCCAGCTCGTCGGAGGTGTGGACGTCGATGCGGTGGCTGAAATCGCCCTCGCCGAGCTTGTGCGCGCCGTCGCGCAGCGCAGTGATCGGGATGATCATGCGGCGCGCAAGCAGCGTGCCGGCGAGGATCGCGACCATCAGGCCCATCCCGATCAAAAGCGCGATACGCACCAGCTGGTCGCGGATCGGCATCAGCGCCTGCGTGGTCGGCTGCTCGAACATCACGTTCCAGCCGAGCTTCGGCACGGTGCTGGCCGCGCTCATCACCGAATGGCCGTTGAAATCGGTGCCCGACGTGTCCGGCGCGCGCCCGGGCGCGATCGCGGCCGCCACCTGCGGCAGCTTCGACAGATCCTTGCCGACATCGGGCCCCTTCGACGACGTCGCCAGCACGCGGCCGCGCGGATCGACCACATAGGCGAAGGCGGCCTTGCCGACCTGGGCGTCGGACAGGAAGTCGGAGAGGAAGCCGAGGTCGATCTCGGCCACGGTGACGCCGGCATTGAAGCCGGAATGCGCCACCGAGATCGACATCATCGGCGTCCGGTCGGCGAACCAGGCCGGCGCATAGCTGACGCCGCGGGCGACGGTGTCGGTGAAGCGCATGTCGCGGGAGAGGTCGGCATTGCCGCCGGTCGTGGTCGACTGGCGCGAGACGCGCAGCACCTCGCGTCCCTCGCCGTTGAGTTGGAACAGCTGGTTGACGACCGAGACCTGGTGCAGCAGCGCGGCGTAGTCGGCGCGGCGTTTCTCCAGCGTGTCCTGGCTCGCCCGCGTCACCCAGCTGATCTGCCGCTCGAGCTCGGAGATCGACTGCTCGATCCGCCTTGCGGCTCCTTGCGCCTTGTCCTCGAGCCCGTCGGTCAGCTGGGTCTTGGTGGCGCGATAGGAGATCCAGGTCTCCATCGCGCCGTTGACGGCGAGCACGAACACGACGAGGCCGACGAGGGAGACGACGTATTTGGCGAACAGGCCCTCGCGCAGAAACCGTGTCTTGTCTTTCGCTCCCGCCATCGGATCCTCTCGCACCGTCCTCGACGCCGGCGCTACGGGCCGTACGGGCCCGGCTGCCCTTCTACCATAATTTGCGCCGATGGACCGTCCCGGACCGGCGGACCGGCCGGCGTGGTTACCCGTTATGGACGCCGGCGGAGGCCGAAATGGTGGTGAATTGTCGCAGCCTCATCCGTTCGGATGAAGCGGCGGCCGGGGAAGCCGATGTAAGGGACTGGCGTGGAGTCCAGCAATTTGGTCCGCCAATCATCGATTGTTAAAGAGCTGCCGCAGCACGTCGTTCATCGGCTGGCTGTCCTGCTGCGCCACCGCCGGGTCATCCTGGGCCGGGGGGCGGGAGAGGCCTGCGGCACCGGGTTGGTCGGCGTTGCCGGCAGGCTTCGGCTGCGGCTGGTGCCCGTCGCGGTGCCGGCGTTGGCGCCCGTGCCGCTGGAAAGCCCTTGCTGGATCAGGTTTCCGATCGCTTCGCCCAAGGGACCGCCGAGCAGATTGTTCTGTCCCGGCTGCTGGGTCTGCGGATTGGCATTGCCGGGAGCGGCACTGCTGCCACCCGGCGCGGCGGTCGCCCCGCCGAGGCCGAGATTACCGAGGCTGCCCAGAATATTGCCGAGTCCGGCGCCGTCGGGACCGAACAAGCCCTTGCCCATCTCGCGCAGCTTGGCGTAGGCGGCGTCCGGATTGTCCAGCATGCCGGCCATGTCAGGGTAGATCCGCGGCTGCGACCAAGCGCCGGTGATCATCACGGGGATGCCGAAGCCGACCGGCTCAGAGGCGCGGCCCTGGCCTTCGGTCGTCATCACCAGCTTGGGCTCGACACGAAAACCCATCATCTTGGTGTCGAGCGCGATGGTGCCGGCGCCGGTGACGCGCACCAGCGGTCCGATCAGATTGAGATCGGTCGTCACCGCCTGGCCCTTGTCGATCCGGAAGGACGCCGAGAGCTGCGACAGATCGGTGCTCTGTTCCTGGTTGCTGTTTTGGTTGTCCTGCCAGCCGGACAGCGTGCCCGACGTCAGCGAGCGGATCATCTGCGCGACGTTGATGCCCCGGATGGCGCCGTCCTGGAAATTGACGAAAGCCGTGCCCTGCATGTTCGCCATGAGCGCGCGCTGGCTTGGGCCGGCGCTGCGCAGCGCGAGCTTGGCCTGCAGCTTGCCGTCGATGCGGTCGAATTCGGCGAGGCCCTGGAGCAGCGGCAGCGCGCGCACGCCGACGAGATCGGAATGCATGGCAAAGCTCGGTGCGCCGGTGGTCGCGTCCAGGATCACTTCGCCCGAAACCTGGCCGCCATAGGCGCCGAGATTGGCGGTGCCCGCCTTCAGCACGCCGCCGGCGAGCTTCGCATCGAGCGCGAGCGGCGCGAAGCGCGCATCGCCGATCACGGCCTCGTTCGCGGAGATCCTGATTTGCGCGTCGACATAGTTGAGCCCGGACACGTCGATCGGCGCATTGCTCCAGGGTTGTCCCGACGCGCCGTCGGGCGTTTTCGCCAGCGGAATCGCCAGACGCTGGAAATCGAGATCGACCTTGACCAGCGGCTTGCTCGCGATGTCCACCGAGGCCCAGCCGTTGAAGGCGCCGTCGCCGAGCCGGCCGTTGACGCCGTTGATCATCACGACGTCGCCGTTCAGCCGCATCTCGGCATGACCGGTGAGCTGGGACTTCAGCACGTCGGGCATGTCGATGGCAAAATCCACGGGAACGGTCGGCCGGTCGATCGGCGGCGCGGGCGTCGTCGCCTTGATGTCGAACTTGGTCGGGTGCTCGCCGACGCGCGCGGTGCCGGTGATGTTGATCTTGCGGTCGCGGCCAACGATCGCGTCGGCATTGATGGCGCTGATGCGGCCCTCGACGCGATCGCGCACGCGTGCGAACGCGACCTCGCCGTCATTGACCTTGACGCGATCGATTCTCACGCCGTCGGCGCCGAGCGCGAGCGGCTTCGACGAGGCGCCGGCATTCGGCAGGCGCTCGCGCAGCAGCGGCTGGTAGAGCATGGGATGGGTGACGACGAGCTCGCTGATCTCAGGACGGCCCGACCACACGCTCGAGAGCGACATGTCGGCCTGTACGCGATCGACCGTGAGGCGCGTGATACCGCTGCGGTCCTTCGGGTCCTGCAGCGTGAGGTCGTTCAGCGTGACGTTCAGCGTCGGCCACAGGCTGATTTTGGTGCTGCCGTCGATCGACAGGCGATAGCCGGTCGCGCTCTCGACCCGCGACGCAATCGTCGAGGTCAGGAAGCCCGAGGGGATTCCGACCACCAGCAGGATTGCGATCACGATGATGACGGCGGCCACAGCCGCGCCGGCGAATTTCACTGCTCTCATGTCGACTTTCCAACGACGGACGAGCGGCATCGAATCCGGCAAAGTACCGTCCTTTGCATCCGTCCTTTGCGCCTGAGTTTATCCCCGGACGGGAAGCGGCTCCAAGCACGTAAAAATAGTCCGGGGGAGCTGCAAAGTTATGTGACTTATGACACACTTCCCCGGCGCGGTTTTACGCGATCCTGCTCTCGATGGTTCCAAGCGATTTGCCAAGGAGATTGGCCAGGTTCACTGGCCAAGGAAAGTTCACAAGGAAGTTGAAATGAGCAAGCAGGCCGAATTTGCGGTCATCCTGAAAATGAACGCGATGTTTGCGGATCTCGGCACTGACGAGCTCCAGCGGTTATCCAATCTCTGCCACACCCAGCATCTGGGTAACGGCGAGGTGCTGTTTCAGAAGGGCGATCCGGGCGACGCGCTGTTCGGCGTGCGCCGTGGCCAGGTCCGCATCGAGACCGGGGCCTCAGACGGCAGCCGGCTGACGCTGAATTTCATGGGCCCGGGGGATCTGTTCGGCGAGGTTGCGGTGCTGGACGGCCAGAGCCGCACCGCGGACGCGACCGCGGGCGAGGTCAGCGAATTGTTCGTGCTGCGGCGCGAAGATTTCCTTGCCTTCCTCGAGCGTGAGCCGAAGGTCGCGATCAAGATCATCGCACTGCTCTGCCAGCGCATCCGCTGGCAGAGCGAGCGCATGGAAGAATCCATGCTGCAGCCGCTGCCGGTGCGGCTGGCCCGGCGGCTCTGCGCGCTCGCGGCCGATTTCGGCTCCGAGGTGCACATCTCGCAGGAGCAACTCGGCGTGTTCGTCGGCGCCGCCCGCGAGAGCGTCAACCGCCAGCTTCAGGCTTGGCGCAAGGAAGCGATCCTCGATCTCCAGCGCGGCCGCATCCTGCTGCGGAACATGACCAAACTCACCGCGATCGCGCGGAACGAATAGGGTAGCAGCCGCGCTGCTTCCGCACGTATTGCAAAGCCAGCAACTTTGATGGCACGGGGCGACGGCATGCGGTCGCCCCGTCATCGTTGCCGAATCGACGGGTACCGTCTCGCTTCCGATTCTTACTCCGCCGCCGGATGCACGATGCTCTTCGGCGCTGGTAGCGCTCCCGCGGGCGCCGCGCCGACGGGCGGGGCCGCGTGGTGATCGCCGGTCTCGGCGTCCTCGCTGTGCACGACCAGGCGCTTGCCGAAGCGCCAGATCAGGGCGCCGAGGTCGTCCATCACCATGAACATCGCGGGCACGAACACCAGCGACAGGATGGTCGAGAAGATCAGGCCGCCGATCACCGCGAGGGCCATCGGCGAGCGGAACTCGCCGCCGGCGCCGACCGCGAGGGCGCTCGGCATCATGCCGGCGGCCATCGCAATCGTGGTCATCACGATCGGGCGGGCGCGCTTCATGCCGGCGTCGATCATCGCCTCGTCGCGCGGCTTGCCGGCGTGGATCGCTTCGATGGCGAACTCCACCAGCATGATCGCGTTCTTGGTGACGATGCCCATCAGCATCAGGATGCCGATCCAGACCGGCGTGGTGAGCTGCTTGCCGGTGACGAGCAGGGCCGCGATCGCGCCGCCGATCGAGAGCGGCAGCGAGAACAGGATGGTGATCGGCTGCAGGAAGGTGCCGAACAGCAGCACAAGCACCGCATAGACCATCATCAAGCCCGCCGTGATCGCGGTTGCGAAACCACTCGACAACTCGGCCAGGCTCTCGGCGTCACCCGAGGGATTCACCTTCACGCCCGGGGGCAGGCTCTTCTTCACCGGCAGATCGTCGATCATCTTCGTGGCATCGCCGAGCGCGGCGGAGCCGACGAGGTCGGCGGCGACGGTGGCCTGTCGCTCACGGTCGTAGCGGTTGATGCTGGTCGGACCCTGGTCGAGCTTGACATCGGCGATCACCGAGAGCGGCACGCCACCCTTCTCGCCGCGCTCGCCGAGCGGTACGCGCAGCTGTTCGAGCGTCTTGAGATTGCCACGCGCGGCATCCTCGAGCCTGCACGCGGATCGGCACCAGGCGGTCGCCGACATCGAACTTGGCGAGCGCGGGGCCGACGTCGCCGATGGTCGCGACGCGGATCGTCTGTGACAGACTCTCGGTCGAGACGCCGAGCCGCGCGGCGAGATCGGCGCGCGGCTCGACGCGCAGCTCCGGGCGCTCCAGCGAGGTTTCCGAGATCACATTGGAGATGATCGGAATCCGCTTCATCTGCGTCGCAAGTTCGCTCGCGACGTTGTTGACGATGTTGGCGTCGGCGCCGGTGACCACGAGAGCGATCGCGCGCAGCCCGTTTTCGTCGAGGAACCAGAAGCGGATGTCGGGAACGTTCTCCAGCTCCTTGCTGATCGAGAATTCGAGCTCGCGCTGGGTGATGTCCCGGTCGGCCTTGGGCACGTAGTTGATGATCAGGGCGGCGCGCCGGACTTCCTGGGTCCCCGGTGGAACGCGCCCGCCGTCGACGAAGATGCTCTTGACCTCGGGCCGCTTGCGCAGACGCGCGACGATGTCCTCGGTGACCTTTTCGGTATAAGCGAGCTGGGTGCCCGGCGGCAGTTCGAGGGCAAGCAGCGAGCGCGCGCTGTCCTGCGCCGGCAGGAAGCCCTGCGGCAGCAGCGTGATGCTCCAGATCGAGGCGGCGAAAACACCGAAGCCGATCAGCACCGTGATGAAGTAGTGTTTCACCGACCAGGCCACGATCCTGTGATAGGACCGCAACACGCGGCCGGGCGGCGGCTCCTCATGCGTATGGTGCTTGAGGAAGTAGGCGGCCAGCACCGGCGTGACGAAGCGCGCCGCGAGCAACGAGAAGAACACCTGCACCGACACGGTGATGCCGAACTGCTTGAAGAATTGTCCGGCGATGCCGGACATGAAGCTCGCGGGCGCGAAGATCGCGATGATGGTCAGCGAGATCGCGATGACGGCGAGGCCGATCTCGTCGGCGGCCTCGAGCGCGGCACGGTAGGGCGATTTGCCCATATTCATGTGCCGGACGATGTTCTCGATCTCGACGATGGCGTCGTCGACGAGGATACCCGTCGACAGCGTGATGGCGAGGAAGCTGACGAGGTTGAGCGAGAAGCCGAGGATGTCCATCGCCCAGAAGGCCGGGAAGATCGACAGCGGCAGCGAAATCGCGGCGATGATGGTGGCGCGCAAATCGCGCAGAAACAGCAGCACGATGACGACGGCGAGGATGGCGCCTTCGAACAGGGTCGAGATAGCCGCCTCGTAATTGCCCTTGGTGTATTCGACCGATGTGTCGATCACCTTGAGGTCGACGTCGGGATAGGCGGCCTTCAGTGCGGCGACGCGCTTCTCGACGGCCTCGGCGACCTTCACGTCGCTGGCGCCCTTGGAGCGCTTGATGCCCAGCGCGACGATCGGCTCGCCGTTGAAGCGGGCGAAGGTGCGGCGGTCGGCGATGGTGTCGGTGACGGTGCCGAGATCGTCGATCCGGACCTCGCCGCCGCCGAACAGCGGGATCATGGTGCCGGCGAGGTCGCTCAGCGTCTTGGCGCCGGCCAGCGTGCGGATCGCCTGGTCGTTCTTGCCGATCTCTGCGCGGCCGCCGGCGACGTCGACATTGGTGCCGCGCAGGCTCTGGCTGACGTTGACGGCGGTCAGCCCCATCGCCTGCAGGCGGTCGGGATCGAGCGAGACCAGGATCTCGCGCTCGACGCCGCCGATGCGCTCGACCTGGGCGACGCCGCGGACGCCCTGCAGCGCGCGCTTGACCACGTCGTCGACGAAATAGGAGAGCTGTTCCGGCGTCTTGCCGGGCGAGATCGCGGCATAGGTGACGATCGGCAGGCCGATGACGTCGACACGCTGGATCAGGGGCTCGGTGACGTTCTGCGGCAGGTTGGAGCGCACCCGCGTCACCGCGTCCTTGACGTCGTTGAGCGCGCGGTCGGTGTTGGTCTCCAGCGCGAACTGGATGGTGGTGACCGACAGGCCGTCGGTGATCTGCGAGGTGATGTGCCTGACGCCCTCGACGCCGGAGACCGCGTCTTCAACCGTCTTGGTGACCTGGGATTCGAGCTCGGCGGGCGCCGCGCCGAACTGCGACACCGCGACCGAGATCACGGGAATGTCGGCCGAGGGCAGCCGCGTCACCGCGAGCTTGGTGAAGGACACCCAGCCGAGGATCAGGAGGATGATGGAAAAGACGACCGACGGCAGCGGATTACGGATCGACCATGCCGAGATATTGAGAGCCATCAGCGTACCCGCGTGCGATCGAGTTCATCGGCGAACATGGTCTTGATCTGGTCGCCGTCATGGAGCGAAGAGCCGGCGTCGGCCACGACGATGTCGCCGACGGCGAGCCCTTCCAGAATTTCCGTTGCGCTGTCGGACGAGAGTCCGACCCGCACCTTGCGCGTCTCGATCGTGTTGCCCTTGACGACCTGCACCATGAGATGGTCGATCGCGGTCTTGGGAACCGCGACGCCGCAGCTTCGCTTGGCGTCGATGGAGGCGCGGGCAAACGTGCCTATCTTCAGCGATGGATTGTTGGTGACGCTGATGCGGACGCGGCCGAGCTGCGTGGCGCGGTCGATCTCCGGCGCAACCAGCCGGACCCGTCCGATCAGGTCAGGCGCGTCGTCGCGGCTGATGCGCACGGTCGCGCCGGGACTGAGCTTGGGCATGTGCACGGCGGGGACCTGGGCGTCGAGCTCGATCTCGTTGTTGACGGCGATACGGAACATCGGGCCGGCCTGCGGCGAGGCGGGCGCGCCCACGATGGTGCGAACTTCGGTGATGAGCCCCGGCGCAGGTGCCTTCAGTGAGACCGGGCCTTGCGGACCAGGCCGCTGCGGCTGGCCCGGGATCTGCGGCGGCGCCGTCAGGCGCGCCAGTTCCTGATTGTCGGTGACCATGGCGCCCTCTGTGACGAAGAGGTCGGTGACCCTGGAGCCTTCCTGGTCGGCGACGACCACGGCCTCGCGGCGCGGCACGAAAAAGCCGGTGACCCGCACCAGGTCGGAGAAGCAGGCATTGGTCGATTTCGTCACGATGACGAGCGCCTCGCCCGGCGTTTCCTTCGCCTCGGGGCGATGCCGATGCTCGAACAGATAATAGCCGACGCCGAGCGCAACGACGAACACTACGGTTCCGGCAGGCTTGAGATATTCGGAGACGTTCATCGCCGGATTGTCCTGGCCTGGCTCACGGCCATCCGCACGAGGCCTGCTGAGAGTGTTTCCCTGAAATGAAGCGGCGTCCCGCAAGGCTGCGGGACGCGCTCTGGCAGCAAGACTTTACACCACATCACGACTTGTCACTTCGATAGGATTGGGTCGTGCTTACTTCGATGCGGTGGTCTTGTTTTCCATGTTGACGACCTGCACGCGGCGATTGACCTCCGCCATCGGCTGGCTCGGGTCCTTCAGCTTGCTCTTGCCGTAGCCGACGGTGACCAGATCGGTCGCCGAGATGCTGTACTTGTCGACGAGGTAGCGCTTGATTGAATCCGCGCGGCGCTCGGACAAGTCCTGATTGTAGCCCTCGCCGCCGGCGGCGTCGGTGTGGCCGGCAACCACGAAGGTCGAGCCCTTCAGGTCGGGGCTGGTCAGCGCGCGGCCGAGCGCCTGCACCGAAGCCAGCGACTTGGCGCTGATATTGGCCGAGTTGTAGTCGAAGGTGATTTCGAGATCGATGTTCGGCTTGTCCTTGGCGGCCGAGGCGATCTCCTCGCGCTCGGTCGACGACAGCGAGCGCGTCGAACGGCCGCGCACGGACTGGATCAGCTTGGTCTCAACCGCGCTCGGCGCGGGATCGGCCTGCGGGGCAATCGAGAGGCCGCGGGTCAGCGGCTTCTTCGGCGGCGGCGCCAGCGCGCGGACGATCTCGTCCTCGGTGACGTTCTTGCTGTTGCCGTCGCCGGCGAATGCGGGAGAGGCCGGCAGCGACAGCGCGGCGCCGATGGCCATGATGGACAGGATTGCGGTAAGTCCTCTAGCAGCCGATCTCATTGCCAGTCCCTCCTGCGCAGCCGACCTGCGCGGTTCTAAAATTCCTGCAATAGGCCCCCCGAAAAGGCCGCCTGCGGCATCCGATTGTTAGTCTTCGCAGGGTCGCCGAGGGTTCGAGGCGTCGTCCGCCTCAATTCAAAAAATACTAACGTACTCCGTAGCTTGCAAATTCCTGAACGATGTTCGGGTCCATCGCCTTGGCATTGGCGATGTCGAGTGCGCCTTCCTGGGCCGAGCCGTTGCGCTGCTTGGCGATTCCTCGTCCGAACAGCGAGGAAGTCAGGCGCGGGTTGATCTTCAAAGCCGCATCGAAATCGGCAATGGCGTTCTTGACCGCGCCCGATTTCAGATTGACGAGCCCTCGGCTGTCCAGCGCATCGACGAAATTCGGTCGCAGCCGCAGGGCCTCGTTGCAATCCTTCAGGGCGCCCTGGAGGTCGCCGATCACGGTGCGGGTCCAGCAGCGGTTGTTGAGTGCCTCGACGTCCTTCGCGTTGATGCGGAGCGTGTCGTCGAAATCCTTGATGGCGAGGCTGTAGGCGCCCTTGCTGGCATAGACCTGGCCGCGCCGGTATAGCGCGTTCACGTCGTCCGGGTTGGCCGCGATCTTGGCTGTCAGGCCCTTGATGGTCGGGTCTTCCGACAGCGCTGCCGCGGTCGGCCCGCTATCCATGCTCGGAGCCGGGGCGGTCTCGGCCGGTTTCACCGGCGGTGGCGACGGGGGCAGGGCGGCCTCGATCTGCGGTTTCGGCGCCGGTGCCGGTGCGGGAGGAGGGATAGGCGCCGGTGCAGCCACCGTATCGGCCGGCTTCGGCGGAGGAGGCGGTGATGGCGGCGCGGGCGGTGCCGGAGGCGGGTTGTTGGCGACGACCGGCGGCGGGGGAGGCGGCTGCGTTGTCGCCGGTGGGCGCGATCCGCCGGCTCCCGGAATGAACGAGAAGTCTTCGGCGAGCGAGGAGGATATCCACGGCACTTGCTCGCCGCGGGAAGCGCGGGTGACGCCCATCTTGGTGCGGTTCAGCGTCTCCTCCGCCATCAGATCGGGGACGCGGATTTCCTTCAGAAGCTCCTGGACGAACAGGCTGTGGTCGCCGCCGGCGTCGGATACCACCGAAGCCAGCGCCGCCGAGTACATCACCAGCGTGCCATTAGGCGCGATCACCGGGGTCAGGCCGGCCGAGAAGCTGCGGAACCGGCGCTCGAACGGGTTGCGCCTGGAGGCGTCGATCAGCGCGATCTTGACGCCGGCGCCGCGGGTGTTGAGTTCGCCGAGCACGGTTTCGAGGCTGATGCCGTCGCGGCGCACGTCGGATTCGGTCCAGATCTGCGCATCGACCGGCAACATGTAGCTCTGGCGCGCCGACTGGATGCCGAAGCCGCTGAAGAACACCAGCGCCACCGAGCCCGGCTTGATCTTGCCGTAGAGCTTGTCGAAGGCGCGGCGCATGCCGTCGCCGGTCAGGTTTTCGCCGGTCTCGACGGAGAAGCCGTCGCGCTTGAGCTCGTCGGCGACGTCGCGGGCATCGTTGAGCGGTTCCTTCAGCGGGGCATCCGCATCAGGATATTTCGCATTGCCGATCACCAGCGCAAAACGGTCGCTGGCGGCCAGCGACGGCGCAGTCGGAACGAGCGAAACCAGCAAGGGCAGAAGAAAAAGGAAGCGAATTTTCATAATGAGCGCGGTCCAGCCAAAAAGGCGCCGTTACCAGCTTGCGCCGCGGCGACCTTAACTTACGCAATGTGCATTATCAAACCGGGGAAGTGGGGCGTCAACCGCTTGGAGATTCGGCGTTATCGCGACAATTGACCGCGATGCTCGGGAACGCTGCAAGGGGAATAAAAGAGGGATTGTCACTGTCGCGCTCGACACGATTGGGGTGGGTCTTGCGGCGGACTTGCGAGGGCCGCCAAATCTTGAGGCAGCTACGTTTTAGGGCCGTTATGGCGAATCCAGTGTGATAGGTCTCACATTTCGGCTCTGCCCTGGTCGCAACGCGCGGTGTTTGACCTTTCTGGCGGACAATGGCTTGGTGCGCGCGATCGTCCCGCAAGATCCAACTCAAGAAAAAGCAAGACCATGGGAAACGCCTACGAAATCTACGCCCTGCGCTATGCGACGATGACGCCGCGCACCCCCAGCATGAATTTCCTGGCGCCTGACCCGCATGACAGCGCGGCGCAGGACCTCGACTATTTCGTCTGGCTGATCCGCGGGCATGGCCGCGACATCCTGGTCGACACCGGCTTCAATGCCGAGGAAGCGAGCGCGCGGGCGCGCAAGCTGACGATGAATCCGGTCGACGCGCTGGAGCGCTTCGGCGTTGCGGCATCGAGCATTCGCGACATTATCGTGACGCATCTGCATTACGACCATGCCGGCAATCTCGACCGCTTCCCGAACGCGCGCTTCCATCTCCAGGAGCGCGAGATGGCCTACGCGACCGGGCGCTGCATGTGTTACGGACTGTTGCGACATCCGTTCTCGGTCGAGCACGTCACGCAGATGGTGCGCCATGTCTATGGCGAGCGTGTCACCTTCTATTCCGGCGACGGCGAGGTCGCGCCCGGCGTCACCGTGTACCGTGTCGGCGGCCATTCGGACGGTTTGCAGGTGGTCAAGGTCGAGACTGCGCGCGGGCCGGTGGTGCTGGCGTCCGATGCCGCGCATTACTACGCCAATCTGCAGCGGCGCAGCCCGTTTCCGATCGTCCTCAACATCGGCGACATGGCCCAGGGCTGGGAGACGATCGAGCGACTCGCCGGTCATCCCGATAGATTCATTCCCGGCCATGATCCGATCGTGACGGAGATCTATCCGCGCGCCAGCGACAAGGTCGACGCCTGGGCGCTGCACCTGCCGCCGTCGCGGTCGTTTGCGAAATGATGCGATAGCGTCATTCCGGGCTCGCCGCTTTGCGGCGCCCCGGAATGACAGCGGAGACTAATAAGCCTGCTTGGCGTCGGCCTCTTCGCTGGTCTGGATCAAATCGAGGCTGTCCTCGATCTTGCCGAGCAGAACCGTGAGCTGCTTGCGCTCTTGCGCGGACAGGCAGGCGAGGATCTCGTCTTCCCGCCGCAGCAATCGCGGGAACAGCTCCTCGTAGAGGGCGCGGCCCTTGGCCGTCAGTTGCAGGCGGAATTCGCGGCGGTCGGCCTCGTTCTCGACCCGCTCGATCAGCTTTTCGTGCAGCAGCGTCGTCACCGCGCGGCTGATGGTCGATTTGTGCGTGCGCGTGCATTGCGAGATGTATTGCGCACTGCAGGCATCGTTTCGGAAGCCGAGCGTGGCGATCACGCGCCAGGCCGGAATATCGAGGCCGTGGCGCTCCTGATATTCGACCGAGAGCGCGGCGCTCACCTCCGCGGCGAGCCGGTTGAGGCGGAACGGGACGAACTTGAACAGATCGAGCCGGGTTTTTTCTCGCGGCGATGCCTCGCGAGCCTGCCGTGTCTTCAGCGCGATGTCGCTGGATGTCCTCGCCAAGCAGAGCGCTCCGAATTCCCAGTTGACGGCCGGCCGGCTCCGGTCCAAAATAGTTGCACGTGAGACTATCTAGCAGATCAGTCTTCTTCTGACCAGAGCCGAGGTTAGTGTATGGCGCCCGCCAATACGGATCAGGCCAAAACCCAGTTCGGCTATCGCCGTCATCCCGACCAGGACCGAGCCGACCAAAATCCGGCGGAGCATCCGGTCGTGATCGTCGGGGCGGGTCCGGTCGGGCTGTCGCTGGCAATTGATCTTGCCCAGCGCGGCCAGCACGTCGTTCTTCTGGATGATGCCGACCGAATCGGCGAAGGCTCGCGCGCGATCTGCTTCTCGAAACGTTCGCTGGAATATTGGGACCGGCTCGGCGTCGGCGACCGCATGGTCGACAAGGGCGTAGTGTGGAGCGTCGGCCGCATCTTTCACGGCGATTCCCAGCTCTACCAGTTCAACCTGCTGCCGGAGGATGGTCACAAGCGGCCGGCCTTCATCAACCTTCAGCAATATTACGCCGAGGCCTATCTGGTCGACCGCATCGGCGATTTGCCCGCGATCGACCTGCGCTGGCGCAACAAGGTGACGGCGCTCGAGCAGCGCAACGACTCCGTTGCACTGACCATCGAGACGCCGGAGGGCGCCTATCGCCTGCACGCGCAATATGTCATCGCCTGCGACGGCGCACGCTCCTCGCTGCGGCAGATGGTTGGCGCCGAGTTCGCCGGCCAGGTGTTCGAGGACCAGTTCCTGATCGCCGACGTCAAGATGACCGCGGAGTTCCCGACAGAGCGCTGGTTCTGGTTCGATCCGCCGTTCCATGCGGGACGTTCGGCCCTGCTGCACCGGCAGCCCGACGACGTCTGGCGGATTGATCTCCAGCTCAATCGCTATGCCGATCCGGTCGTTGAGAAGAAACCCGAGAACGTGAGGCCGCGGATCGCACGCATGCTCGGCCACGACAAGTTCGAGTTCGAGTGGATCTCGCTCTACAAATTCCAGTGCCGACGGATGGACCGCTTCATCCACGGCCGCGTGATTTTCGCCGGCGATTCCGCGCATCAGGTCTCACCGTTCGGTGCGCGGGGCGCCAATTCGGGTCTTGAGGACGCCGAGAACCTGTCCTGGAAGCTCGATCGCGTGCTGCGCGGCAAGTCGCCCGCGAGCCTGCTCGAGAGCTACCACGTCGAGCGCAGCATGGCGGCCGACGAGAACATCCGCGAATCCACCCGCTCGACCGATTTCATGGCCCCGAACTCACACCAGGAGGCGCGGCTGCGCAAGGCCGTGCTGTCGTTGGCCAAGGAGACGGAGTTCGGCAAGCGCATGGTCAATGGCGGCAGGCTCTCGGTGCCGTGCAGCTATGACTCGCCACTGTCATCGCCCGATGCGGATGTGTGGTGCGGCGGACCGGCGCCGGGGCGTTCGATGCTCGATGCGCCGATTGCGGGCGAGAGCGCCTATTTGACGGATGAATTCAGCAAGGGCGGAACGGAGTTCACCTTGCTGTCGTTCAGCAATGGCGCGGTGATCGAGACGCCCGATGGCGTCAAGGATATCCGCATCGGCGGCGCGGGCGGACTGGCCGATCCCTCGGGCCTCGTCGCGAAGCGCTACGATGCCGAGCCCGGGGCAGCCTATCTGCTGCGGCCCGATGGCTACGTTGCGGCGCGCTTCCGTCATCTGACGCGCGAGCTGGTCGCGGCGGCGCTGTCGCGCGCCCGAGGCCTGAATTGAATGGCTTGAATTGAGGATCGGCATGCCGCTTTCCACCAACTCCAACTTCGCGCGACCTGACGACGCCTTTCGCGCCATCGTCGAAGCGCATCGCGGCCTGACCGATGAGCAGAGCGCGGATTTCGACGCGGCGCTGGTGCTGATCCTCGCCAACCATATCGGCGACCTCGACGTGCTCCGGGAGGCGATCGGGCTTGCAAAGCGCCGCATGATCGACGGCCAGCAGCAACAACAGCAACAACAATAACCTCGTGACCTAAGGATGAATTGATGGCGAAGAACTTCGCGTCCACCGGCGATCTCTCCGAGAAGAAAATCACCTTCTCCGAGATCGGCTCCGATCTCTACGCCTTCACCGCCGAGGGCGATCCGAACACGGCGATCATCGTCGGCGACGACGGCTGCCTTGTGTTCGATGCGCAGTCGACGCCGGCGATGGCCAACAAGGTGATCGAGCGCGTCCGCACCGTTACCGACAAGCCGATCAAATATGTCGTGCTGTCGCACTATCACGCCGTGCGCGTGCTCGGCGCCTCCGCCTACAAGGCACAGGGCATTGTGGCCTCGCAGGAGACCCATCGGCTGATCGCGGAGCGCGGCCAGCAGGATTGGGATTCCGAATATGGCCGCTTTCCCCGCCTGTTCCAGGATGCGGCCAGCATTCCGGGCCTGACCTGGCCGACTCTGACCTTCGAAGGCGAGATGTCGATCTATCTGGGCAAACGCGAAGTGCGCCTGATGCAGCTTGGCGCCGGCCACACCTCGGGCGACATCGTCGCCTGGGTGCCGGATGCCGAGGTCATGTTCTCCGGCGATCTCATCGAGTATCACTCGGCCTGCTATTGCGGCGACGCGCATTTGCGTGAATGGCCGCTGACGCTGAACGAAATCCGCAACTTCAATCCCAAGGCGATCGCGCCGGGTCGCGGCGATGCGCTGAAGGGCACAGCCACGGTGCGCGAAGCCATCGCGATGACGCGCGACTTCGTCACTTCGCTCTACGGCGCCGCCGAGATCTCCGTCGCCAGAGGCCGGACGCTGAAGGAAACGATGGCGGCGACGCGCGAAGTGATGGATCCGAAGTTCCACAGCTTCGCCATCTACGAGCACTGCCTGCCGTTCAACGTGTCGCGCGCCTATGACGAAGCGTCGGGGATCGACGATCCCGTGATCTGGACCGACAAGCGCGATCAGGAAATGTGGGCCGCCCTGCAAGGAGGAGGATAGTCATGAACATCAATACCTCGCCTGATCAGATCATCCGCAGTTCGGCGCAGGTCACGCCGGGCTACATGTCCGGCTTCGGCAACAGCTTCGAGACCGAGGCGCTGCCGGGCGCACTGCCGATCGGGCGCAACTCGCCGCAGCGCTGCGCCTACGGGCTTTATGCCGAGCAGCTGTCGGGCTCGCCCTTCACCGCGCCGCGCGGCAGCAACGAGCGCTCATGGCTCTACCGCATCCGTCCCTCGGTCAAGCACTCCGGCCGGTTCGAGAAGGCCGATGCCGGGCTGTGGCGTTCGGCGCCATGTCATGAATACGATTTGCCGATCGCGCAATTGCGCTGGGACCCGGCGCCGATTCCGAAGGAGGATACGACTTTCCTCCAGGGCGTGCAGACCATGACGACGGCAGGCGACGTCAATACGCAGGCCGGCATGGCCGCGCATGTCTATCTCATCACCAAGTCGATGGTGGACCAGCATTTCTACAATGCCGACGGCGAGCTGATGTTCGTGCTCCAGCAGGGAGACTTGCGCCTCGTCACCGAGTTCGGCCGCATCGACGCCGAGCCCGGCGAGATCGTGGTGATCCCGCGCGGCGTCAAATTCCGGGTCGAGATTCCGAACGGGCCGGCGCGCGGCTATCTTTGCGAAAACTATGGCGGTGCCTTCACGCTGCCGGAGCGCGGGCCGATCGGCGCCAATTGTCTGGCCAATGCGCGCGACTTCCTCACGCCGGTGGCCTATTACGAAGACAAGGATACGCCGACCGAGCTCTACGTGAAGTGGGGCGGCGCGCTGTTCAAGACGACGCTGCCGCACTCGCCGATCGACGTGGTCGCATGGCACGGCAATTACGCGCCTTACAAATACGATCTGCGCGCCTTCTCTCCGGTCGGTGCGATCGGCTTCGATCATCCCGATCCCTCGATCTTCACGGTGCTGACCTCGCCGTCGGAGACCGCGGGCACGGCGAACATCGACTTCGTGATTTTTCCGGAGCGCTGGATGGTCGCCGACAACACCTTCCGCCCGCCCTGGTACCACATGAACATCATGAGCGAGTTCATGGGCCTGATCTATGGCGTCTACGACGCCAAGCCGCAGGGCTTTGTCCCCGGTGGCGCGAGCTTGCACAATTGCATGCTGCCGCACGGCCCCGATCGTGACGCCTTCGAGCATGCCAGCAATGGTGAGCTGAAGCCGGTCAAGCTGACCGGCACGATGGCTTTCATGTTCGAGACCCGTTACGCGCAGCTCGTCACGGCGCATGCCGCCAAATCGTCCACGCTCCAGGACGATTACGCCGATTGCTGGAAGGGGCTGGAGAAGCGGTTCGACCCGAACCGGCCATAGATCCCTGTCGACTGATCTCCGTCATGCCCGGGCTTGTCCCGGGCATCCACGTGTTCAGGCAAAGAAAGATCGTGGATGGCCGGGACAAGTCCGGCCATGACGGTCTTATTCTCGGAGAATTCACGTGCCTCACCCCAACGATCCCAGCCTCCGCTCCTTCATCGACGTCGATGCCGCCTCCGACTTCCCGATCCAGAACCTGCCTTATGGCGTGTTCTCGACGGCGGCAAATCCGACGCCGCGCGTCGGCGTGGCGATCGGCGATCACGTGCTCGATCTCTGGGCGCTGGAGCAGGACTCGCGGCTCGATGTCGGTCCGCTAGGGGTGTTCTCGGGGCCCTCGCTCAATCCGTTCATGGCATTGGGCCCGAAGGTTTGGGCGAAGACGCGGACACGGATCAGCGAGCTATTGCGTCACGACCATCCGGAGCTGCGCGATAATGAAGAGCTGCGCAATTCGGCGTTGGTGCCGATGCGCGAGGCGAAGCTGCATCTGCCGTTCAACGTCTCCGGCTACACCGATTTCTACTCGTCGAAGGAACACGCCACCAATGTCGGCGTGATGTTCCGCGGCAAGGACAATGCGCTTCAGCCGAACTGGCTGCATATGCCGATCGCCTATAACGGCCGCGCCTCCACCGTCGTGGTGTCAGGCACGAAAGTGAAGCGGCCGCGCGGTCAGTTGAAGCCGCCGAACGTGGAGGTGCCGAGCTTCGCTCCGTGCAAACGGCTCGATTTCGAGCTGGAGATGGGCGTCGTGATCGGCCAGCCCTCGCCGATGGGCGGCATGCTCACGGAGCAACAAGCCGAGGAGATGATCTTCGGCTTCGTGCTGCTCAACGACTGGAGCGCGCGCGACATCCAGCAATGGGAATATGTGCCGCTCGGTCCGTTCCTCGCCAAGGCGTTCGCGACCTCGATCAGCCCCTGGGTGGTGACGCGCGAGGCGCTGGAGCCGTTCCGCCTTAAGGGGCCGGAGCAGGAGCCGGTGCCGCTCGACTATCTCAAGCAGGCGAGCTCCCAGAACTATGATGTCGAGCTCGATGTGTCATTGCGCCCTGGCGGCGCGAATGCGCCCACCAGCATCAGCCGCACCAACTTCAAATACATGTACTGGTCCTCGGTGCAGCAATTGATGCACCACGCCTCCAGCGGCTGTGCCATGAACGTCGGCGATCTCCTCGGCAGCGGCACGATCTCCGGCCCGGAGAAAAATCAGCGCGGCAGCCTGCTGGAGATCAGCTGGAACGGCACCGAGCCGGTCGAGCTTCCCGGCGGGGTCAAGCGTACGTTTTTGGAGGACGGCGACAGCCTCGTCATGCGTGGCGGGTGCCAGGGCAACGGCTATCGCATCGGGTTCGGCGAGGTCGAGGGGACTATTTTGCCGGCGGGGTAGGCCCTCGCTGCGCTCGCAATGACTGCGTGGAGAGAGTCTACCGCCTCTCGGGTGGTACATCGCGTATCCGCGCGCAATGCGCCGCGACATCCTCCACGCTGTATTTCAAATGCACGCGCTTGTCCGACGGCACCTGTTTCGTCGTGCATACGCCCGGCCGCCATTCCTGCATTGGCCGGATCGGGCGCGGCGCAAAGCCGCCACCGCAGTTCGGGCAGACGTTGGAGAGTTTTGTCTCCACGCAGTCCGCGCAGAACGTGCATTCGTAGGAGCAGATCCGCGCCTCCGTTGCCTCGGGCGGCAGATCGCGGTCGCAATATTCGCAGTTCGGTCGAAGCTGGAGGGCCATGGTTGAATCTCCGCAAGATGTCCTGATCATCGCAGACGACGTGTGGAGCGCGAAGGCCGTAGTTCCCTCGATTTCAGCCAGCCTTTAGATCCTTCAACGGCAGCCGCGAGCTCTCCTTCAGCCGGTCGAGCACGATCGACGAGCGCACATGCGCCACGCTCTGGTGCGGCATCAGCACATCGTTGACGAGGTTGGAGAGCCCCTTGAGGTCGCGCAGCACCGCCTTGAGCACGTAATCGGCGTCGCCCGTCAGGGAATAGGCCTCCTGGATCTCGTCGATGCGGTTGACCAGCGCGCGAAACCGCTTGGAATTGTCCGGCGAGTGGGTCGCGAGCCCCACCTGGATGAAGGCGATCACACCGAAGCCGAGCGCTTCGCTGGAGAGGTCGGCGTGGTACCCTGAGATCACCTTCTCCTCCTCCAGCCGCATCCGCCGCCGTGAGCACTGCGAGGCTGAGAGCCCTGCGATGTCGGCGAGCTCCTGGTTGGTGAGCCGGCCGTCATCCTGGAGCGCGGTCAAGATCTTGAGATCGAAGGCGTCTACCGAAATCATGCGTCATTTGTCCATTCAATGCACAGATCGTGCATAGGATAGCCCAAAAGCGCCCCATTTGCACGCTCCTTGCGCGCCCAATGAAGGATAGTTCATGGCTGCAGCAATTGGGAGAGCACCATGGGTCCGTTTCCGCACGATGCACCGCCGGCCACGATCACCGCCGACAATCCGATGGGCACCGACGGGTTCGAGTTCGTCGAATACGCCCATCCCAATCCAGAGGAGCTGCATGCGCTGTTCAAGCTGATGGGCTATGCGCCCGTCGCGCGCCACAAGAGCAAGCGGATCACGGTCTATCGCCAGGGCGACATCAACTATCTCGTCAACGAGGAGCCTGGCACTCACGGCTACGATTTCGTCGCCGCCCACGGCCCCTGCGCACCGTCGATGGCGTTCCGCGTGGTGGATGCGAAGGCGGCGTATGACCGCGCGATCTCGCTCGGCGCCGAGCCTGCCGATATTTCATCGGCGCAGAAGACGCTCGATGTGCCGGGGATCAAGGGCATCGGCGGCAGTCTGCTCTATTTCGTCGATCGCTATGGCGCCAAAGGTTCGGCCTACGATTCCGAGTTCGAATGGCTCGGTGCGCGCGATCCGCAGCCGGTCGGTGCTGGGCTGTTCTATCTCGATCACCTCACCCACAACGTCCATCGCGGCCGCATGGACGTGTGGACGGGCTTCTACCAAAAGCTTTTCAATTTCCGTCAGATCCGCTTCTTCGACATCGAGGGCCGCGCCTCCGGGCTGTTCTCGCGCGCGCTGACGAGCCCGGACGGCAAGATCCGGATTCCGATCAACGAGGACGCAGGCGATTCCGGCCAGATCGAGGAATATCTGAATATCTATCGCGGCGAAGGCATCCAGCACATCGCCTGCGGGTGCCGCGACATCTACGGCACGATCGAAGGCCTGCGTGCAGCCGGCTTGCCGTTCATGCCCTCGCCGCCAGAGACCTATTTCGAGCGGATCGACGCGCGCCTCCCCAAGCATGGCGAGGATCTCACCCGCCTGCAGAAGAACGGCATCCTGATCGACGGCGAAGGCGTGGTCGACGGCGGCCAGACCAAGGTGCTGCTGCAGATCTTCTCGGCGAACGCGATCGGCCCGATCTTCTTCGAGTTCATCCAGCGCAAGGGCGACGACGGCTTTGGCGAAGGCAACTTCAAGGCCTTGTTCGAATCGATCGAGGAGGACCAGATTCGGCGCGGGGTGCTGAAGGTGGATACGGCAGCTTAGGTCGCACTGCCGTAGAGTGGGCAAAGCGAAGCGTGCCCACCACGTCCTTCATAGCTTTGAAAAACGGTGGGCACGGCGCTTTGCGCCTTTGCCCACCCTACGCAATCCTTGCCGCAACTCGATCTATCGCTTCCACGCGTTCGTCAAAGCGCCGATCTCCGCTCCCTCCGACTCGCGCACCGACGACGGGGTTCGCGAGAACCTTGGGGCCGGCGCGGGTTGCTTCACGCCGTGGCGCTCGACGAAGACGTTGCGGGCGACCATGTGCGGATGCTCGGTCGCCTCAGACATGGTCAGCACCGGTGCGAAGCAGATGTCCGAGCCTTCCATGATCTTGCACCAGTCCTCGCGCGTCTTGCTCTTGAAGACGGCCTTCAACTTCTCCTTCAGCGCGGGCCAGGCCTTGGGGTCCATCTGCGCGTCGAAATCGGCATCGGTGAGACCCGCATGCTCGCGCAGCAGCGCGTAGAATTGCGGCTCGATCGAGCCGATCGAAACGAAATGGCCGCAGGCACATTCGTAGACGCCGTAGAAGTGAGCGCCGCCGTCCAGAAAGTTCCGGTTGCGGCCTTCGGTCCAGCGTCCCAGCGTTTTCATGTCGAAGAAGAACGACATCAGCGACGCCGCGCCGTCGCACATCGCGGCGTCGACGACCTGGCCCTTGCCGGACTTCTGCGCTTCGAGCAGCGCCGCGAGCACGCCGACGACGAGGTAGAGCGCGCCGCCGCCGAAATCGCCGACCAGATTGAGCGGCGGCACCGGGGCCTCCTTGGTGCCGATCGCGGCGAGCGCGCCGGTGATCGAGATGTAGTTGATGTCATGGCCTGCAGCGTTGGCGAGCGGGCCCTCCTGGCCCCAGCCGGTCATGCGGCCGTAGACGAGTTTTGGGTTGCGCGCGAGCACGACGTCAGGGCCGAGCCCAAGCCGCTCCATCACGCCGGGGCGAAAGCCCTCGACCAGCGCGTCGGCATTCGCAAGCAGGTCGAGCACCTGCGCGATCGCCGCCTTGTCCTTGAGGTCGAGCTCGATCACCTTGCGGCCGCGGCCCGCCACCGACTTCATGCTCTTCTTCGCGCCGACGCGGTCGAGCGTGACGACGTCGGCGCCCATGTCGGCCAGCATCATGCAGGCGAACGGGCCGGGTCCGATGCCGGCGAATTCGACGACACGGAACCCCGAAAGCGGGCCGGAGGTGCGGATGGAAGCGGTCTGGGCTGGTTTATCGAGCACGTTGTTGTTTCCTCGGGCCGCGGGCGTATGCCAGATGCTCTGGCAAATACCTCTGACGTTCCTCTGTGGGGCGAGTTAATTGGCTGATTAACTTTTCCCGCCTTCACGCCAGCGAGGCAAGCGCTTTTCATGCATGGGCGCATAATAAAAGCGGCGCGCATCGCTGCGCGCCGCGGAAGATTTGTGTTGAGACGCTAAGCCGAAACGTCAGCCGGCGGCGGTCACGGCGCGCTGCGCCATCACCTTGATGAGGTTGGCGCGGTATTCCGCCGTGCCGTGGATATCGGCCAGCAGGTTGCTCGCCGAAATGCTGACGCCATCGATCGCCGACGGCGACCAGTTCGCCTTCAGCGCCGCTTCGATCGCGGGCACCCGCATCACGCCGCTCTGCGAGGCGCCGGTGGCGGCAACACGAACCTCGCCTGACTTGGTCTTTGCGACGAAGACGCCGGTGAGCGCGAAGCGCGAGGCCGGATGCCGCATCTTCTCGTAGCCGGCCTTCTCCGGAACCGGGAACGACACGGCGGTGATGATTTCTCCGTCTTCGAGGGCCGTGGTGAACAGGCCCTTGAAGAAATCCTCTGCCGAGATCGACCGCTTGTTGGTCTTCACGGTGGCGCCGAGCGCGAGCAGGGCGGCGGGATAATCCGCGGCGGGATCGTTGTTGGCGATCGAGCCGCCGATGGTGCCGCGATAGCGCACCGCGGGGTCGCCGAGCACCGAGGTGAGATGGGCGATCGCGGGGATCGCCTTCTTCACGTCGGCATTCTGCATGATGTCGAAATAGGTCGTGCCGGCCTTGATGGTCAGCACGTCGCCCGAGAGCTCGACACCCTGCAGCTCCTTGATCTTGCCGAGGTCGATCACGTCGGAGGGGCTGGCGAGGCGCTGCTTCATCACCGGCAGCAGCGTCTGGCCGCCTGCGAGGAACTTTGCTTCGCTGCCCTTGGCGAACAGGCTGGCCGCTTCGTCGACGGAGGACGCGCGATGATAAGTGGTCTGGTACATCTTCCTGCTCCTCTCAAGCCGCGTGGATCGTGCGCCACACCCTGTCAGGGGTTGCGGGCATTTCCAGATTGTTCGTGCCGATCGCATCCGTGATCGCATTGATCACGGCCGCAGAGGCGCCGATCGCGCCGGCCTCACCGCAACCCTTGATGCCGAGCGGATTGCCCGGGCAGAGCGTCGTGGTGTGGGAGAGATTGAAGGACGGCACATCGTCGGCGCGGGGCATGGCGTAGTCCATGAACGAGGCCGTGACCGGCTGGCCGTTGGCGTCGTAGATCGCATGTTCCAGCAGCGCCTGCCCGATGCCTTGCACGAGGCCGCCATGAACCTGACCTTCCACGATCATCGGGTTGATCAGCCGGCCGAAATCATCGGCCGCGACGAAATTGACGAAGGAGGTCTTGCCGGTGCCGGGATCGACCTCGAGCTCGCAGATATACGTACCGGCCGGGAAGGTGAAGTTGGTCGGGTCGTAGAAAGCGCTTTCCTTCAGGCCCGGCTCCATCCCGTCAGGCAGATTGTGCGCGGTGTAGGCCGCGAGCGCGACCATCGGCAGTGCGATCGCCTTGTCGGTTCCCGTCACCTTGAACTCGCCATTCTCGATGACGATGTCGGCTTCGGAGGCTTCCAGCGCGTGTGCCGCAATCTTCTTGGCCTTGGATTCCATCTTCTCCATCGCCTTCAGGATCGCGGTGAGACCGACGGCCGCCGAGCGCGAGCCATAGGTGCCCATGCCGAACTGCACTTTGTCGGTGTCGCCATGGACGATCGAGACCTGGCTGATGGGAATGCCGAGGCGTTCCGAGACCAGTTGGCAGAAGGTGGTCTCGTGGCCCTGGCCGTGGCTGTGCGAGCCCGTGAGGATCTCGATGGTGCCGACCGGGTTGACGCGCACTTCGGCCGATTCCCACAGGCCGACGCCGGCGCCCAGGCTGCCGACGGCCTTCGACGGCGCGATGCCGCAGGCCTCGATATAGCAGGACACGCCGATGCCGCGCAGCTTGCCGTCGGCTTTCGCCTTGGCTTTGCGGGCAGCAAAGCCGGCATAGTCGATCGCCTTCATCGCGGCGTCGAGCGAGGCATTAAAGTCGCCGACGTCATAGGCCATGATCACGGGCGTCTGGTGCGGAAACTCAGTGATGAAGTTCTGCCGGCGCAGCGCGGTCGGATCGACCTTCAACTGCCGCGCCGCCGTCTCCATCAGGCGTTCGATCAGATAGCTCGCCTCGGGGCGGCCCGCACCGCGATAGGCGTCGACCGGCGTCGTGTTGGTGTAGACGCCGACCACCTCGGCATGGATTGCCGGGATGTTGTACTGGCCCGACAGCAGAGTCGCGTACAGGTAGGTCGGAACCGACGACGAGAACAGCGACATGTAGGCGCCGAAATTGGCGTAGGTCTTCACCTTCAGGCCCAGAATCTTGTTCTGGGCGTCGAACGCCATCTCGGCATGGGTCACATGGTCGCGGCCATGCGCGTCAGTGAGGAAGGCTTCGGTGCGGTCGCCGGTCCATTTGACGGGCCGGCCGACCTTCTTCGACGCCCACAGCGCCACCATCTCCTCGGGATAGATGAAGATTTTCGAGCCGAAGCCGCCGCCGACGTCGGGGGCGATCACGCGCAGCTTGTGCTCGGGGGCGATGTTGTAGAACGCCGAGAGCACGAGGCGGGCAACGTGCGGGTTCTGCGAGGTCGTGTAGAGCGTGAAGTGCTCTTCCGCCTCGTCGTAATCGGCGATCGCCGCGCGCGGCTCCATCGCGTTCGGCGCCAGGCGATTGTTGGTGACGTCGAGTTTCACGACATTGGCGGCCTTGGCAAAGGCGGCATCCGTCGCGCCTTCGTCGCCGATCACCCAGTCATAGACCTGGTTGCCGGGCGCCTCAGGGTGAAGCTGCGGCGCGCCGGCCTTGATCGCGGCGTGAACGTCGGCGACCGCAGGGAGCTCTTCATACTCGACGACGACCGCTTCGGCCGCATCGCGCGCCAAATTCTTGCTATCGGCGATCACGACCGCGACGGCCTGACCGACGAAACGCACCGTCTCCGGCGCCATCGCCGGCCATGCGCCCATCTTCATCGGGCTGCCGTCCTTGGAGGTGATGGCCCAGCCGCAGATGAGGTTGCCGACCTTGTCGTCGACGATCTGCTGGCCCGTGAGCACCGCGACCACGCCCGGCATCTTCAGCGCGGCGGACGAATCGATCTTCTTCACCTTGGCGTGGGCGTGCGGGCTGCGGATGAAATGGGCATGGGTCATGCCCTGCAGCTTGATGTCGTCGACGTAGCGGCCCTTGCCGGTAATGAAACGCTTGTCTTCCTTGCGCACGACTCGCGCGCCGATGCCTTCAACACCCATTGTCTGGTCCTCCCGACCGGAATTGTCTTGACCGCGCTTTCCCTCGAAAGCGGCAGCGGTTGTTCTTTTTCGAGGCGAGCCGCTTTACTCGGCCGCCTGCGAGACCTTCATGCGTCCGGCCGCGTCCAGCACGGCCTTGACGATGTTGTGGTAGCCGGTGCAGCGGCAGATATTGCCTTCGAGCTCCTGGCGGACGGTGGTCTCGTCGAGCTGGCCACCATGGCGGTGCACGATGTCGATCGCCGACATGATCATGCCCGGGGTGCAATAGCCGCACTGCAGGCCGTGATTGTCGCGGAAGGCGGCCTGCATCGGGTGCAGCTCGTCGCCCTTGGCGATGCCTTCGATGGTGGTGACGTTGGCGCCGTCGGCCTGGCCCGCCAGCATGGTGCAGGATTTCACCGCCTTGCCGTCCATGTGAACGACGCAGGCGCCGCACTGGCTGGTGTCGCAGCCGACATGGGTCCCGGTGAGGTTGAGGTGATCGCGCAGCAGGTGGACCAGCAGCGTGCGATCCTCGACATCGACAGCAACGGCCTTGCCGTTCACTGTCAGCTTGACTGTAGACACGGTGGAGTCCTCCCGGGATTGATTTTGATTGCTTCTAATTAGAGACAGCGACCCGGAACTTTGCAACTAGGATTTTGGTCGCCGCGGTCATTGAAAAGTCATTGATACCGCCGAGGGCGCCATGACATGCCGGTGGGATTGCCCGTCGGAACGACCACCGGTGGTGGGATGCCAGCGATCGGACCAGCCGGTAGGCCTTTGGCCGATGAACCCCTGGATTGCACGGGCCTGCCGAGTTTACTGCCCTTTATCCATTGTGCCCTAGTTTTGCGCATCCGGGCTTGGAGGCGGGCGCCCCCTGGCCACGGCTGAATAGAATAAATGGGGGTTGGGAATGTCCGGGCGTATCGCGTCGCCGTCGAAACGTACAATATTTCCGACTCTCCGGTTCCGCGCCAAGATCATTCTGGGCTTTGCCGTAGTGCTCGTGATCTCTGCCGGCAGCATGGCTTTCGCCTATTTCGGCTTCGAGCGGGTTTCGGCCGGGGTCGGGTCCTACCGCAGCAGCGTTTCGGAGGCTGACCTCGCCCGTAACATCGACCGCGAACTGCTGGCCTACCGCTCGGCCGTGAAATATTTCGTCGTCACCGGCAAGGAGGACGACGCCAAGGCGGCGCAGGACGCTCAGGCCAACCTGAAGAACGCCATCGACGAGGCCGTCAAGAGCGCCAAGCAGCCGGCGCGTCAGGATGGCCTCGACAAGCTCGCCAAGGAGTTCTCCAACTTCTCCTCGACGTTCGCAAAAGTCCTCCAGGCCAAGCGCGACAGCACGCTGCTGGTCCAGAACCAGCTCATGCGCAATGCCAACCTCTTGAAATACAAGCTCGACGACATCGGCAACAATGCCTCCGATTCCGAGGCCCAGGCGATCGAGTTCGGCACCAAGCAGGTCAACGCCCAGTTCCAGACCGCGAGCGCCGCGGCGACCAATTTCGTGCTGACGTCCGACCAGGCGATCGCGACCAGCGCGATGGCGCGGCTTAAATTCGTCGAGAACTCGCTCGGCGCGGTCTATTCCATGGACGACAAGATCGTCGCCGGGCTGAAGGACGCCAAGGCGCTGCTCGCCGCCTATCGCGAATCGCTGGAGAAGCTGATCGCAAACGCCAAGCTGGTCGATGGGCTCGTCACCGAGATGACCGGTTCGGCTGGTGCGATCCTCCAGGGCGCCACCGCCATGAAGGCGGACCTCGTCGCCGAGCAACAGCGGCTGGATTCCGAATCGGAAGCGACCATCGGGAAGACCGAGCAACTGGTGCTGATGCTGGCCTTTGGCGGTACGCTGCTCGGCGTGATCCTCGCCTTCCTGCTCGGCACTGGCATCTCGCGTCCGATGATCGCGATGTGCAAGGCGATGCGCGAGCTGGCCTCGGGTAATTTCGACGTCGTGCTGCCGGGATTGGGGCGCAAAGACGAGATCGGCGAGATGGCCGGCGCAGTCGAGGAGTTCAAGGTTCAGGCCGTCGCCAAGGCCGAGCGGGACGCTGCCGCCAGCGAAGCGCAGAACAAGGAGGCCAGCGCCGCGCGCCGCTCCGAGCTGATCCGCTTCGCCGATGATTTCGAGAGCGCCGTCGGTGCCATCGTTTCCAACGTCTCGGCCTCCGCCGTGCAGCTCGAATCGGCGGCCTCGACACTGACCCGTACCGCCGAGACCACGCAGAGCCTGTCGAGCCAGGTCGCCGACGTGTCCGAACAGGCGTCCAGCAACATGCAGTCGGTCGCGACCGCGACCGAAGAGCTCTCGGCCTCGGTCGAGGAGATCGGCCGCCAGGTTCGCGACTCCAGCCGCATTGCCGAAGCCGCCGTGGTGCAGGCCAAGGAGACCGATGGCCGCATCGGCAAGCTGTCGCACGCCGCCCAGCAGATCGGCGAAGTCGTCAAGCTCATCACCGCGATTGCCGAGCAGACCAATCTTCTGGCGCTCAACGCCACCATCGAGGCGGCGCGCGCAGGCGAAGCCGGTCGCGGCTTCGCTGTGGTCGCAAGCGAAGTGAAGTCGCTGGCGAGCCAGACTGCGAAGGCGACCGACGAGATCTCCTCGCACATCACCGGTATGCAGGGCGCCACCGCCGAATCGGTCGCCGCGATCAAGGAGATCGGCGCGACCATCGGCCAGATCTCGTCGATCTCGACCTCGATCGCCAGCGCTGTCGAGCAGCAGGGCGCGGCGACGCAGGAGATCGCGCGGAGTGTCCAGACCGTTGCGCAGGGTACCCAGACCGCGGCCACCGACATCGGCCAGGTCAACCGCGGCGCCGCCGAGACCGGCTCGGCCTCGGAGGAGGTCCTGAACTCGGCCAAGACCCTCTCCAGCGAGAGCACGCGCTTGCGTGCCGAGCTCGACCGCTTCATGGGCACGATTCGGGCGGCGTAATGCGCTGCGCCTGAAGTCGTTGCTGCTGCTTCCCGCTCCGCGGTCGTCCCGGATCTACCCTCCGCTCGTCCGGGACGACAGCGAAGAGGGTCTCCCCGCGTCACCTAACCGCAAGTTGCGGCGGCTAAATTTACCGCCGCTTATCCTTTGACCCTTACCGTGCGTACGAGTCGGGGAGCAGGCTGCTCCCAGGCTGCGCCTGGTTTTCCGCGAATGGAATGGGGTGGGGAATGTCCGCCAAGTCGAAGCCGAACAAATGGAAGCTGCTCACCTTGCGTTTTCGCGCAAAAATCATCCTCGGTTTCGTGGCGGTACTGGCCATCCTCGCCGTCAGCATGGCTTTCGCCTATTTCGGCTTCGAGCGAATCGCCGGCGCCGTGGCCTCCTACCGCACCAGCGTGGCCGAAGCTGACCTCGCGCGGACGGTCGATCGCGATCTGATCGCTTACCAGGGGCTGACCCGGGCCTACACGCTGACCGGCTCGGCGGATGACGAGATCGCGGCCAAGGCGGCGGAAGAGAATCTGAGGGGCGCCATCGCCAAGTCGACCACCGCGACCACCGGTGCGGCGCGCCGCGAACAGGTCGGCAAGCTGGATGCCGAATTCCAGCGGTTCACGAAGGTATTCAGCGAGATCATCACGCTGACGCGCGACAACAACAAGATCGCGGCCGACGAGCTCAATAGCGTCGGCAACAAGATCCGCTTCAAGTTCGACGATCTCGCCGATACCGCGGCACTCGCCGGCCTGGACTCGGTTCAGACCACGGCCAAGGACATTACCTCGCAATACCTCGCGGTCTCCACTTCGGTGAGCGCCTTCGTCGCCAAGCCGGAGCCGAAGACCGCCGACGGTGTAATCGCCCGCATCAAGTTTCTGGAGACCCTGCTGGTCTCGATCTATGCCAACGACCAGAAGATCACCGACCGTGTCACCGAGATCGGCAATCTGCTGAAGCAGTACCGCAGCTCCTTCTCGAAGCTGACCGAGAACGTCAAGGTCATCGTCAAGTTGAATGGCGAAATGACCAAGACGGCGTCATCTATCCTCAAGCTCTCGATCGAGCTGCGGTCGGATCTCACCGCCGATCAGCAGCGCATCGAAGCGAGCACCAATGCCACCATCAGCGATACCGAACATCTGATGCTGATGATGGCGCTCGGCGGTCTTGCCATCGGGGCTGTGCTCGCTCTGATGCTCGGCAACGGCATTTCGCGTCCGATGATCGCGATGTGCAAGGCGATGCGCGAGCTGGCCTCGGGTAATTTCGACGTCGTGCTGCCGGGTTTGGGGCGCAAGGACGAGATCGGCGAGATGGCCGGCGCGGTCGAGGAGTTCAAGGTTCAGGCCGTCGCCAAGGCCGAGCGGGACGCTGCCGCCAGCGAAGCGCAGAACAAGGAGGCCAGCGCCGCGCGCCGCTCCGAGCTGATCCGCTTCGCCGATGATTTCGAGAGCGCCGTCGGTGCCATCGTCTCCAACGTCTCGGCGTCGGCCGTGCAGCTCGAATCGGCGGCCTCGACACTGACCCGTACCGCCGAGACCACGCAGAGCCTGTCGAGCCAGGTCGCCGACGTGTCCGAACAGGCGTCCAGCAACATGCAGTCGGTCGCGACCGCGACCGAAGAGCTCTCGGCCTCGGTCGAGGAGATCGGCCGCCAGGTTCGCGACTCCAGCCGCATTGCCGAAGCCGCCGTGGTGCAGGCCAAGGAGACCGATGGCCGCATCGGCAAGCTGTCGCACGCCGCCCAGCAGATCGGCGAAGTCGTCAAGCTCATCACCGCGATTGCCGAGCAGACCAATCTTCTGGCGCTCAACGCCACTATCGAGGCGGCGCGCGCAGGCGAAGCCGGTCGCGGCTTCGCTGTGGTCGCAAGCGAAGTGAAGTCACTGGCGAGCCAGACTGCGAAGGCGACCGACGAGATCTCCTCGCACATCACCGGCATGCAGGGCGCCACCGCCGAATCGGTGGCCGCGATCAAGGAGATCGGCGCGACCATCGGCCAGATCTCGTCGATCTCGACCTCGATCGCCAGCGCTGTCGAGCAGCAGGGCGCGGCGACGCAGGAGATCGCGCGGAGTGTCCAGACCGTTGCGCAGGGTACCCAGACCGCGGCCACCGACATCGGCCAGGTCAACCGCGGTGCCGCCGAGACCGGCTCGGCCTCGGAGGAGGTCCTGAACTCGGCCAAAACCCTCTCCAGCGAGAGCACGCGCTTGCGTGCCGAGCTCGACCGCTTCATGGGCACGATTCGGGCGGCGTGAGCTCAGGCCAAGACTCATTCCCTACCGAAGGCCCGTTTCAGCTCCGTCTTCGCCCGTTCCAGCCGCGTGCGCTGCGCCTTTGGCAGCGTCTTGCCCGCGCGGTTGATGTAAAAGGTCAGCATTGACAGCGCCGAGCGGTAGGCGCCGGTCTTGCGGCGTGAGCTGCGCTCGGCCGAGTGCTTGAGCGAGACGGCGATCTTCCTCGCGCTGGTCAGCTTGAACACACCTTGCTTGAGGTCGAGCGCGTCGCTCTCCTTTGTCACGCGCTGCGACCAGCGCTTTGGCGCATCACGCTTCGTGCTCTTGGGGGCGTCGTGCTGCGACCTATGCTTGTCGTACGGCGCGCTGTCTTGTGTCCACCGCGCTTTTTCGAATGTGTCGTCTTTCTGACGTGAGCCATGCGTCAACTCCTTGCGGCTCGATGGAAAACAGGCGGCCTCCCGTGCCGTTCCTGGGGGAACCTGCCCTTGTCGCAGACGTTGTCGCAGGTGGCAGGCGGAATGCCGCACCCCGTGATCGGAACAACCCCGTCCACGTCATGTGACGCGGGGCCGTTTTCATTTGGTCAAACTCATAACGTGATAGAATTGCAGCAAAGCCCGGCGCTGAACTACGGATCTGACGTCTCGATGGCGGCTGTGGCCGATCGTATCATCGAGACCAGCATCCCTGCGCGGCTCGATGCGCTGCCGTGGAGCGGCTTTCATACCCGCGTCGTGCTGGCGCTTGGCATAACCTGGATTCTCGACGGGCTCGAGGTGACGCTGGCCGGTGCGCTCTCGGGCGCGCTGAAGCAGAGTTCCACGCTGCACTTCTCCAACCTCGATCTCGGTCTCGCCAACTCCGCCTATCTCGCCGGCGCCGTGCTTGGTGCGCTCGGCTTCGGCTGGCTCACCGACCGTATCGGCCGCAAGAAGTTGTTCTTCATCACGCTGGCGCTCTATCTGTCGGCAACGGCCGCGACGGCATTGTCGTGGAACGTCGCGAGCTACGCGCTGTTCCGCTTCCTCACCGGCGCCGGCATCGGCGGAGAATACACCGCGATCAACTCGACCATCCAGGAACTGGTGCCGGCGCGCTATCGCGGCTGGACCGATCTGGTCATCAACGGCAGCTTCTGGATCGGCGCGGCGATGGGCGCGGTGGCGGCCATCGTGCTGCTCGATCCCGGCGTGATCGGTCCCGATCTCGGTTGGCGGTTGGCCTATCTCATCGGCGCGAGCATCGGCCTCGTCGTGCTGCTGATGCGGATGTGGATTCCGGAAAGTCCGCGCTGGCTGATGATCCACGGCCATCCCGATCAGGCGCACGGGATCGTCGACGAGATCGAACGCTCGGTGATTGGGCACGATCAGGATGCAAGTGACGAACGCTTCGCCAAAATCCGCCTGAAGATGCGCGACCATACGCCGATCAGGGAGGTCGCGCACACGCTGTTCTCCGTCTATCGCAAGCGTGCGCTGGTCGGCCTCGTGCTGATGAGCGCGCAGGCGTTCTTCTACAACGCGATCTTCTTTACTTTCGCGCTGGTACTGACCGACTTCTACGGCATCAGCGCCGATCATGTCGGCTGGTATCTGCTCCCCTTTGCGGCCGGAAACTTCCTCGGCCCGCTGCTGCTCGGCCGCCTGTTCGATACGCTCGGTCGCCGCTTCATGATCATGCTCACCTATGGTGTGTCGGGCCTGCTGCTGGCGCTGTCGGGCTATCTGTTCTCGATTGGCGCGCTCAGCGCGCAGGGACAGACCATCGCATGGATGGTGATCTTCTTCTTTGCCTCGCCCGCCGCGAGCGCGGCCTATCTCACCGTCAGCGAGACCTTCCCTCTGGAAGTTCGTGCGCTGGCGATCGCGGTGTTCTATGCGGTGGGCACCGGTATCGGCGGCGTCGCGGGGCCCGCGCTGTTTGGCGTATTGATCGACACGGGATCACGCACCAGCGTGTTCGCCGGCTATCTGCTGGGGGCATTTTTGATGATCGCGGCCGCGATCGTGGCGTGGCGGTATGCCGTCGCGGCGGAACGAAAATCGCTCGAACAAATCGCGCGACCGCTCGCCTTTATGGAGTAAGCTCATGAAATCGGAACTGGCGGAAATGCCGATGGTCGACCAACAAGCCGGGCGCAATGACAATGAGAGGCCGGAATCGGTTCCGGTGCCGCATGCGCTGGTCCCGCATCTCCACGAGACCGCGATCCTACTCGACATCGACGGCACGCTGCTCGACCTGATGCCGACGCCGCGCGAGGTGTGGGTGCCGCCGGGCCTGTCAGAGACGCTGAGCCGGCTGACCGAACGCACGTCCGGCGCGCTGGCGATGGTCAGCGGCCGCTCGCTCAACGACATCGACCTGATCTTCGCGCCCGAGGTGTTTCGCGCGGTCGCAGGTCACGGCGCGGAGATGCGCCTGTCGGTGGGCAACGAGGTTGACGAGGTGAACGCGCCGCCGATGGACAAGGAGTTGAAGCGACGACTCGCGGCGGTCGCAAAGCTCAGCCCCGGGATCCTGCTCGAGGACAAGGGCTATTCGCTGGCGCTGCACTATCGCCTCGCGCCGCATGCGGAGAAGGCGATCTATGAAGCGGTCTCGCTGATACGTGCCGATCTGCCCAATGCGCCGATCGAGGTGCTGCCCGGCAAGTTCGTCTGCGAGATCAAGCATGCCGGTTTCACCAAGGCGACCGGCGTGCGCGAATTGATGAAGCATGAGCCGTTCAGGGGACGCCGCCCGATCTTCATCGGCGACGACGTCACCGACGAAACCGTGTTTGCGATCATGCCTGACATGAACGGCCTCTCCTTCTCGGTCGGCCGCCGCGCCATCGGCGTCAATGGCCACTTCGATGCGCCTAGCGATGTGCGCGCATTCCTGGCACGGCTGCTCGACGACACAAGGTTGGAATGAGGCGTCGTCACCCCGCAGCCATATTGTCGTTCGCGAAAGTTCCTGCCGGCGCGCAATTCCAGCTGCACATCTCGGGGCGGAAAAACCGCCTTTGTCGAGCAATATCGCCGGGTTCCCTCAATGGAAAACTGGTTCCAACGCGCGTGCCTGATTTTAGTTTCAATCGGTAGAAATGATGACAGGAACCATATTGATGAACGGCAGTTAAATGGGGTGGAATGAACAGGAGGGGACGACCTGTGAACTTGATCGTCGTTTCGAATCGAGTCGCGCGCGGTAAACCCAACGAGCCGATGACGGGCGGCTTGGCTGCGGCCTTGCTTCCCGTCGTGGAAAATTCAGGTGCGATCTGGGTGGGTTCCTCCGGCCGCGTGCGCGACGGCCATCAGAAAGAGCCGTTCGCCGAGATTGAAGCACTCGGCTCGGGCGCGATCGCGACGCTGGATCTGCCGGCGGCGCATTACGGCGGCTATTATGAAGGTTTCGCCAATTCGGCACTGTGGCCGGCGCTGCACTCGCGCAGCGATCTGATACGCGTCTCGCGCGACGACTATGTCAGCTATCGCGAGGTCAACGCGTTCATGGCACGCGCCTTGATGCGCTTCCGGAAAGACCAGACCGCGTTCTGGGTGCAGGACTATCATTTCCTGGCGCTCGGCGCGGAGTTGCGCAATCTCGGCGTCGATGATCCGATCGGCTTCTTCCTGCACACGCCTTGGCCCGTGGCTACGGTGATGCAGGGCGTGCCCAATCATCGCGAGCTGGTCACGGCGATGCTGGCGTATGATCTCCTTGGTTTCCAGACCGGCGAGGATTGCCAGAATTTTCTCGGCTATGCCGGCGGCGAACTTGGTCTCACCGTCGAGGATGGCGTCGTCATCTCGCAGAACGGCCGCACCCGTTGCGAAGTCTTCCCGATCGGCATCGATGCCGAGAAGTTTGCGCAATATGCCGCGAAGTCGGCCTCGCATCCGGACGTGTCGCGGTTGCGCCGCAGCCTGAACGGCGAACGGCTCGCGATCGGCGTCGACCGGCTCGACTATTCAAAGGGCCTCGTCAACCGTATCAGTGCGTTCGACCGGCTCTGGACCGAGCATCCGCAGTTCGCACGCAGCATCTCATTGCTCCAGATCGCCAACCCGTCGCGCGGCGCAATCGAGGCGTATGGCAATCTGCAGAACGACGTCGCCCGGCTCGTCAGCGACGTGAACGGCCGCCATGGCGAGGTCGACTGGACGCCGATCCGCTACCTCAACAAGGGTTTCAGCCAGGCCGTGCTCGCGGGGCTTTACCGCACCGCGCAGGTCGGCGTGGTGACGCCGCTGCATGACGGCATGAATCTGGTGGCCAAGGAATATGTCGCTGCGCAGAACCCGGCTGATCCCGGTGTGCTGGTTCTGTCGAAGTTCGCGGGCGCCGCCAACGAGCTTGACGCTGCGTTACTGGTCAATCCGCACGACATCGACGGAATGGCCCGCGCGATCGCGGTCGCCGCTGCGATGCCGCTGACCGAGCGCAAGATGCGCTGGGAAGCGATGATGAAGAAGCTGCGCGGCCACACCATCCAGCAATGGTCGGCGGATTTCATCGCGGAGCTGGAAAAGTGCCGGTCCGAGAAGGCCGCAGCAGCTCCGCTGGCCGGCCAGCCGCCGCAAGCACTGCGCTGGCTGAAGTCGGCGATTTCGGGTGTAAGGCTGATTTAGGTCCTTTCTCTCTTGCCCCGTTCTTACGGGGAGAGCGAGAACGAGATCCTCAATAGCAATAAGACACGCCGTCCAGGATCGCGCATTGCCGCTTGTTCGGTGCGTTCGGATCATCCAGTGGCACCATGCCCTTGCCCTGGCCGACCAACACGCCGGACCCGACATGCACCGAGCTCTTGTTGCCGATGATCACACTCTGATGCGGTGTCGAACTCGATCGCGTTCCGTCGGGCCAGAGAATGGCATCGCCCGAAAGCATCCCGCGCCTGCCGTCGTCGCAACTGACGTCGACGCCCTGCCGGGTGCAGACCTGCGCCAGCGCGGCCCCGGCGACGGCGGAGCAAAGAGCCGAAATCAAGCCCAGAGCAGCGATTGTCTTGCAGATGGTCACGGCGTCCCCGGTCGTGGTTGATGGCCTTCAGTGAATCGTCGCGCCATACCCGCCTCGGGTTCAGCCAAAGATCGGTTCCAGCGTCCCGACTTGCGTCATATATTCTCCTTAAAATACAAGATCTTACGGAAAATTCACCCGATTTCCCTGCGATCCCTTGCAAAATCACCGGCGCCCCTTCAAGAGAGGGCGCTCCGGAGAGATGGCCGAGTGGCTTAAGGCGCACGCTTGGAAAGCGTGTGTGCGGGAAACCGTACCGTGGGTTCGAATCCCACTCTCTCCGCCATCATGCTTCTGTTCAGCTTCGATCTTTCAGGCCGTCGGCACCGTTCCGCCATCAATGACATATTCGGTGCCTGTGATCGCACTGGCGCGTGGCGAAACGAGGAACGCGATGAGGTTGGCAACCTCGCGCGGGCTCGCCGGCCGACCGAGCGGGATGCCGCCGAGCCCCTGCATGACCATCGCTTTGCTGCTTTCGTAGTCCGTGCCCGCCTCCGCGGCGAGACGCTTGACGAAATGGACGGCAGCTTCGGTCTCGACCCAGCCTGGCGAAACGCGAACGACGCGGACTCCTTTGGAGTCACCTCCTTCGAGAGGCTCTTGCTGTAGGTGGAGAGTGCCGCCTTCGCGGCCGCATACGCGGTCGTCGATTGTGGAAGCGGCAGCTGATGTTGGATCGATGTCACATGGATGATGACGCCGGAGCCCTGCGCGATCATTGTTGGCAGCAGCGCGCGATCGAGCCGAACCGCCGGCATGAGGTTGAGATTCATCTCACGCTCCCATGCATCGTCGTCAATGACGGCAAAACCACCTGTCGGCGTGCTCGAACCGCCGACGACATTGACGACGATATCGATGCCGCCGAGCAGATCGAGAACGCCTTTGGCGACATTCGCACAGCCTTCGCCTGTGGTCAGATCTGCGGCAATGTAGCTGACGCCGGGCGCAGACGTCACCGGGACCGAGCGCGCCGTCGTCACGACGAGCGCGCCGGCCTGGTGCAGGATTTCGACAACCGCAGCGCCGACGCCTTTCGTGCCGCCCGTGACGAGAACACGACGGCCGCGCAGATCGAGGTCGAAATTCATGCCACGATCTCCAGATGGGCGATCTTGTCGCCTTCAAGAATGAAGCTGTAGCGCAGGTCGACCGGACTGCCGGGGAAGTTACCTGTGACGCGGCTCGTCACGATCGTCCTCTCCGTGTCCTCCACGACGGTAAAGGGCTCGCTGACATAGGTGTATTTGGTGGACGCTTCCGCCTTCCAGCGACGGATCGCCTCGCGGCCGGTGTGGGTCTTTCCCTCATCTTTCACGACGGCGCCCTCGGTGAAGCAATCCGCAATGCTGGCGCGCTCCGTGCGGTCGGCGGCAAAATAGGCGGCAATAGGCTGTGGCAAGGTGACGGACATGGAAACTTTCCTCATGGCGCGTGGGCCATCCCTGTGACGGCGTTGCACGGCATGAGAGCTCGTCCTAAACTTGCCAAATGGCAAGAACGGACGAAAAAGTAAGGTACTCACCCGAAGGTAAGCAGTCTTCCGGCTACACCCGCGAAACAGCGGCTGAAGGCGTTGAACAGGCATTGAAGCTGCTCGAAGGGCGATGGAAGCTGACCATTCTATTCCACCTTTTCGGTGGCAGGGTGCTGCGCTTCTCGGATCTCGAACGCGCCATCCCGGCGGTGTCCCAGAAGATGCTGATCCAACAATTGCGGCAGATGGAGCAGGGCGGCATCGTGCGCCGGATCGTCCACCATCAGGTGCCCCCAAAGGTTGAATACGCGCTGACGGATTGGGGGCAGGCGCTGTGCCCGGCGCTCGACGCGCTACTCACCTGGGCCGGACAGCGGAAGCCACCTGGCGTTACGAACGCGGACGGAAACGACAGGGACGGCGGATGACGCGCAGCGCGCCGCCTCACTTCACCAACCTCCACCTCCCATCCCCCGCACGCTTCAGCGCCGGATCGCTCACCTGCACCTGCTCCGCCAGAAAATCGATGAACGCGCGGACGCGCGCGGGCAGCGGTGCGGTGTGGCCGACATAGACGGCGTGGATGTCTTCGCGGTCGCCGGGATTGTAGTTTTGCAGCACAGGCACGAGGCGGCCGGCTTCGATGTCGGGGCCGATGTGGAAGAGGGCGAGGCGGGCAAGACCGACGCCGCCGAGGCAGAGGCGGCGAGCCGCTTCGCCGTCGCTCACGCGTGCGGCCGGCAACGGCACGGCTTCCTCGGAATGGTCGCCGGGCTTGAACGGCCAGCCGCGGATGCTGCGCGGAAAGGTCCAGCCGATGCCGCGGTGATCGGCGAGATCCGCCGGTGTCTTTGGCGTGCCCCAGCGCGCCAGATAAGCCGGTGCGCCGACCACGACCATGCGGCTACTGCCGAGCTTTCGCGCCACGAGTCGTGAGGCGCGCAATGGTCCGACGCGGATGGCGACATCGGCGCGCTCCTGCATCAGGTCGATGAGCGTGTCGGTCAGGACGAGATCGAGCGTGACGTCGGGATGCTGTTCGAGGAAGCGCGGGATCAGCGGCATCACATGCAGCATGCCGAAGGGGATGTTGCTGTTCACGGTGAGGCGGCCACGCGGCGCGGCGCCTGAAGCGGCTTCGCGCTCCGCTTCCTCCATCTCGGCGAGGATGCGCACCGCGCGCCGATAGAAGGCCTGGCCTTCCTCCGTCAGCGTGAGCTTACGCGTGGTGCGATTGATCAGCCGCGTGCCGAGCCGCGCCTCCAGCCGCGAGATCAGCTTGCTGACGCCCGACGGCGTCAGGCGCAGTTTTCGCGCGGCCGGGGTGAATCCGCCGAGATCGACGACGCGGACGAAGACGTCCATCTCGGCGGAGCGGTTGGTGTCGAGACGGGCCATGTTGAATTCACGTCACAAATGATTGGATTGCGGACATTCTAGTGGCTTTGCTGCGGCGCGGCTATCTGCGTGGCTCGTCTCATCCCTTGGAGCCACGCATGCCTCCCGCCGTCCTCGCCCTCACCGCCGGTGCCTTCGGCATCGGCACCACCGAGTTCATCATCATGGGCCTGCTGCTCCAGGTCGCCGCCGACATGCACGTCTCCGTCCCGGTCGCGGGCCTGCTCATCTCCGGCTATGCGCTCGGCGTGTTTGTCGGCGCTCCCGTGCTGACCCTGGCGACGCGGCGGATGCCGCGGAAGACCGTGCTGCTGGCGCTGATGGCGATCTTCACGCTGGGCAATGCCGCCTGCGCGCTGGCGCCGAACTACGAATTGCTGATGGCCGCGCGGGTGCTGACCTCGCTCGCTCACGGCACCTTCTTTGGCGTCGGCTCGGTGGTGGCCACCAGCCTCGTCGCGGAGGACAAGCGGGCCTCCGCCATTGCCACCATGTTCATCGGCCTGACGGTCGCAACCCTCCTCGGCGTACCCTTCGGCGCATGGTTCGGCCTGATGCTCGGCTGGCGCGCGGCTTTCTGGGCGGTGACGCTGATCGGCGTGGTCGCCTTTGCCGTGGTGGCCGCGTTCGTGCCCGGCCATGTCGGCAACGGTGACAAGCCGATCTCGCTCGCCGAAGAAGTGGCCGTGCTCGCCCGCCCGCAAGTCCTGCTTGGCCTCGCCATGACCGTGTTCGGCTTCGCCGGCCTGTTCGTCGTCTTCACCTACATCCAGCCGATCCTGACCCGCTTCACCGGTTTCTCGGAAGCTGCGGTGTCGCCGATCCTGCTGGTGTTCGGCGCAGGTCTTGCGATCGGCAATTTGGCCGGCGGCAAGCTTGCCGATCGCGGCCTTGCACGCGCCCTGATCGGCACGCTCGCGGCGCTCGCCATCGTGCTGCTTGGTCTTGCCGCCGTGCTGTCGGTCAAGATCGCAGCCGTCGCGCTGATCCTGCTGCTCGGCATTGCGGCCTTCGCGACGGTCGCGCCGCTCCAGCTTCGCGTGCTCGAAGCCGCAGGCCCCAGCGGCCGCACGCTGGCCTCCAGCCTCAACATTGCCGCGTTCAATCTCGGCAACGCGCTCGGTGCCTGGGCCGGCGGCGTCGCCATCGATCGTGGGTTCGGCCTCGCCACGCTGCCTCTGGTTGCGGCCGGCATCACAGCCATCGGCCTCGCGCTCGCGCTGTGGAGCCTTCAACTCGACCGGAGGCAGGCCGCCGTCGCTGCGTGCCCGGCGGAATAGCCGGCCGCGAATTTCGCCGGGGCACCGGCTGCCCGACAATTCGTCGCATTGGCGGCTGCCGCCAACGCGCCATGCAGAAACGCACCTGTACACGGTCGCGTGACCTTCATAACCTCCGCCGCGCAATTTCAGGAGATGCGACGTGGCGAAGAAGACGGCGACCAAGAAGAAAACTGCTTCGAAGAAAGCAGTGAAGACCTCGCGGAAGACGAGCACGGCCCGCAAGGGGGCTGTTGCGAAAGCGGCCCGGAAGACGGGCAAGCCCGCGGTGAAGAAGGCCGCAGCGCGAAAGCCGGCCGCGGCACGCCGCCCGAAGGGTCCGGCCTGGCAATGGTCGGCGGTGGAGACCGCGGCGGCGATCCGCTCCGGCGCAATCTCCGCGGTCGAAACCGTCGAAGCGCATCTCGAGCGGATGCGCACCGTCAATCCGAAGCTGAACGCGGTCGTCGTCGATCTCTCGGAGGAGGCTCTGGCCGCAGCGCATGCGGCCGACAAGCAGCGCGCCAAGGGCGGCGAACTCGGCTTGCTGCACGGCGTGCCCATCACCATCAAGGAGAACGTAGATTACGAGGGACGGCCGAATTTCAACGGCGTACCCGCCAACAAGGATTTCATTGCCCCCTCGGATTCGCCCGTCGTTCGTAACCTGAAGAAGGCCGGGGCGATCGTCATCGGCCTCACCAACACGCCGGAATTCTCCTTCCGCGGCTTCACCGACAATCCCCTGCACGGGCTGACGCTCAATCCCTGGGATCCGAACATCACCTGCGGCGGCTCATCCGGCGGCGCGGGTTCGGCGGTCGCCGCCGGCATCGGCACCATCGCGCATGGCAACGACATCGGCGGCTCGTTGCGCTGGCCGGCGCATTGCAATGGCGTTGCCACCATCAAGCCGACGCAGGGCCGCATTCCCGCCTTCAACGCCAGCGCAACGGCCGAGCGGCCGATGCTGGCGCATTTGATGTCGGCGCAGGGGCCGCTCGCCCGTCACGTTGCCGACGTCCGCCTCGCGCTGGAGGCGATGAGCCAGCGCGATCCGCGCGATCCATGGTGGGTGCCGGCGCCGCTGGTCGGACCGAAGCCGAAGGGACCGATCAAGGTCGCGCTGGCCAAGATCCCCGAGGACATGGACGTTGATCCGTCGGTGCGCGCGGCGCTGCGCCAGGCTGCCGATCATCTGGAGCGGTCCGGTTATCGCGTCAGCGAGGTCGACGTGCCCGATATCAACGGCGTCTGGCAGACCTGGTGCGACATCATCACCAACGAGACGGTGGTGATGCAGGAAGCCGGCATGCTGAAGGTCACCTCAGAAGACTTCCACAAGGCGTGGAGCGGCATGAAGAGCAAGGCCGATGTGCTCGACCTGCCGGCCTGGATGCGGGCCACCGCGGCGCGCAGCGGCCATATCCGCGCCTGGCAGCTGTTCTTCGAGGACTATCCGGTGGTGCTGGCGCCGACCACGGTGAAGCCGACGCCGGGGCCGCGCGACGACACCGTCAGCGCCGAGCGCGTGCAGGAGATTTTCTGGGGCGAGATCCGCTTCATCTCCGCGATCAACGTGCTGGGCCTGCCCGGCGCGGTGGTGCCGGTGGCCTTGCATGATGGCAAGCCGATCGGCGTGCAGCTCATCGCCGGGCGCTATCGCGAGGATCTTGCGCTCGATGCGGCGGCCGCGATCGAGAAGCGCGCCGGCGTGCTCAGCCATCGGCTCTGGGAGACGATGGACTGATCCAGCGTTCGAGGGCTTCGCGCGTTTGCGCGAGGCCCTCCTGGCTGGATTTGGTCGCCAAATGCGAGGCTGTGACCGCCTTCTCCAAATTGACTCAAATTTTAGCCAATTCATCAACAAGCATTAGGGTTACTTCCTCGATCTCTAAGCGAATTATTGTCCGCTTTACCACCCGCCTCTAACAGAGGGACGGCGGACAACGCACATGCCTCATACAGGCCAATAAGTGCGGCCCGCTCCACGCGGAGGTGGCACGATGCGCAACGAGACGATCGCTATTCACGCCGGCTACGAGCCCGAGGCCACCACGCACGCGGTTGCCGTACCGATCTACCAGACAGCGGCCTACGCCTTCGACAGCGCCGATCACGGCGCTGCGCTCTTCAATCTCGAGGCCGAAGGTTACCGTTACAGCCGCATCGCCAATCCGACCAGCGCGGTGCTGGAGAAACGCATCGCCCAGCTCGAAGGCGGCGTCGGCGCGCTCGCGGTTGCGACCGGGCAGGCGGCGCTGCATTTCTCCTTCGTCAACGTCGCCGATCACGGCGGCAACATCGTTTCCGTGCCGCAGCTCTACGGCACCACGCACACATTGCTCTCGCACATCCTGCCGCGACAGGGCATCCACGGCCGTTTCGCCGAGAGCGACCGGCCCGAAGCGATCGAGACGCTGATCGACGAGGACACCCGCGCCGTGTTCGCCGAGACCATCGGAAATCCCGCCGGCAATGTCTGCGACATCGAGGCGCTGGCGAAGATCGCCCATAAGCACGGAGTGCCGCTGATCGTCGACAACACGGTCGCAACGCCGATCCTGCTCAAGCCGTTCGACTACGGCGCTGACATCGCCGTGCATTCGCTGACCAAGTTCCTCGGCGGCCACGGCACCACGCTCGGCGGCGCCATCGTCGATTCCGGAAACTTTCCGTGGGCGAAATACGCGGATCGCTTCCCGGGCTACAACAAGCCGGACGCCTCCTATCACGGTCTTGTCTATGCCGAGCGTTTCGGCAAGACGGCCTATATCGAGCGCGCGCGCAGTATCTATCAGCGCACCATGGGATCGGTGCTGTCGCCGTTCAACGCCTTCCTGCTGCTGCAGGGCATCGAGACGGTGGCGCTGCGGATGGAGCGCCACTGCGAGAACGCCCGCAAGGTCGCAGAATTTCTGCGCAAGGATCCGCGCGTCGCCTGGGTCAACTACACCGGATTCCCGGACAGCCCGTATTATCCGCTGGTCCAGAAATATCTCGACGGCAACGCGTCCTCGCTGTTCACCTTCGGCATCAAGGGCGGCATGGAAGCCGGCAAGACCTTCTACGATGCGCTCAAGCTGATCACGCGCCTCGTCAACATCGGCGATGCCAAGTCGCTGGCCTGCCATCCGGCCTCGACCACGCATAGGCAGATGTCGGCGGAGCAGCAACGCGCTGCCGGTGTCCTGCCCGAGACGATTCGCCTCTCGATCGGCATCGAGCATTCCGCGGATATCATCGCAGACATCGACCAGGCACTGGAAAAGGCCTGTCCGTCGGCGCGCCTCCAGGCTGCGGAGTAGGCGGCTGTTGCGATGACGATCTTGATCGACAGGGATCAAGGTATTTCGAGCCCGGCGCTGGTGCCGGCCGAGGGCGATCTCGCGCGCGATCATGGCGGCGCGGATCTCAACATCGGCCTGATCAACAACATGCCGGATCCGGCATTGAAGGCGACCGAGCGGCAGTTCATGAAGCTGCTCCAGGCCGCCGCAGGCCCGCACCGCATCCGCTTCCACTGCTTCTCGCTGCCGTCGGTGAAGCGCTCGCCCGAAGCCAGGTGGCATGTCGAGAGCGAATATTCGGAGCTCACTGAACTCAGGCGCCACAAGTTCGACGGGCTCATCGTCACCGGCGCCGAGCCGGTCGCGCCCGAACTCGACCAGGAGCCGTATTGGCGCGATCTGACCGAGCTGATCGACTGGGCAAAGGTCAACACTCGTTCGACGATCTGGTCGTGCCTTGCCGCCCATGCGGCGGTGCTGCATCTCGACCGGATCGAACGGCGGCGGCTGCCCGCCAAATGCCACGGCATTTTCGATTGCGATACGGTCACGAACGATCCGCTGACGCGCGCCGCGCCCGCCCCGCTCAAGGTCTCGCATTCGCGCCTGAACGAGATCGCCGAGAGCGACCTCGACGCGGCCGGCTACCAGGTGCTGACGCGTTCGGCAAAGGCCGGCGTCGATATCTTCGTCCGGCAATATGCCAGCCGCTTCGTGTTCTTCCAGGGGCACCCGGAATATGACGCGCTGTCGCTCCAGCGTGAATATCTGCGCGACGTCGGCCGCTATCTCGCGCGCGAGCGCGACGATTATCCGCACCTTCCCGTGAGCTATTTTGACGCAGCGACGGAAGAGAAGCTGGTCCGATTCGAGAAGCAGGCGAGGCACCAGCGCCATCCGGCGCTCACCAACGACCTCCCTGCGCTGAATTTGCGCGCCGATATCGCGGCCGGCAGCGCGGCGGCGGCGCTATTTCGCAACTGGCTGCAATTTCTCGGCTCGGAGGCCGATGCGTCGGTGCTTGCGCGCTAGCCGTGGCGACGTTGGTTCCGTGTTAGGATTACCCAAGCGTTAAGCTTGCCTCAACCGGCGCGCGAATGTTTCAGTACAGAAATACGGAATCACAGGAAAAGCGGTCGTGTGGTCGGCACTTCAGGGACGCGTGAGCAATCGGCTGGCCCGGCATTTCAGGGCCGCGCCGCACCGGCTGCCTGCGCATGCGCCGATGGTGAGTTTCACCTTCGACGACGCCCCTGATAGCGCCGCGGGCGAGGGAGCCTTGCTCCTCGAAACGCATGGCGGCCGTGGCACGTATTATATTGCCGGCAGCCTGATCGACCAGCCTTCGGACCACTGGCACGGCCTCTCGAACGACGCCGTCGTCCGGCTCCACCGTGCCGGACACGAGATCGCCTGCCACACTTTCTCGCATCAGAGCGCGGTCGATCTCGACGAGGCCACGATGGCCCTCGAGATCGAGCGCAATCGCAATCATTTTCGCGACATCGATTCCTCGATCAAGCTGGAGAATTTCGCCTATCCGTATGGCCTCGCTTCGGTCTGGCGCAAGCCGCAGCTTGCCAAAACCTTCCGGTCGGCCCGCGGCATCCTTCCCGGCGTCAATCGCGACGTGATCGACCTCCAGTTCCTGCGGGCCGCGCCTTTGGTCAATTTCGAGATCGATGCCGCCGGCGTTGACAGGCATTTCGACGAGGCCGTCGCGAGCGGCGGATGGCTGATTTTCTACAGCCATGACGTCGTCGATGCGCCGAGCCCCTATGGCTGCACGCCGGCCCTGATGCGTCACGCGCTGGAAGCGGCTCAGCGACGTGGCATGCCGATCGTGACGGTTGCCGAAGCGCTGCGGCGAATCGGGGCGTAGCTTTCTGAACTCTCCTCGCAAGCGGGGAGAGGGAGAAGATGGTCTTGCCATGCCGGCGCGGTCATGCGACTGGCCTTGTGACGAATCTCCTGGCCCGGTCCGCCACCCCATGTCCCCTCCGTCCACCGCTCCGCTTCCTGCGCCGTCCAACGGCCGCGATGCGTTGTCGGTGCTGCATTCGGTGTTCGGCCTGCCGGGGTTCCGCGGTGCGCAGGGCGAGATCATCCGGCATGTCACGAATGGCGGCAATTGCCTGGTCCTGATGCCGACCGGCGGCGGCAAGTCGCTGTGCTACCAACTTCCCTCACTGCTGCGCGAAGGCTGCGGCATCGTGGTGTCGCCGTTGATCGCGCTGATGCGCGACCAGGTCGCGGGCCTGCTCGAGGCCGGCGTCAATGCCGCGGCGCTGAACTCGTCGCTGACGCTGCAGGAAGCCTCCGACATCGAGCGGCGCCTGATCGCTGGCGATCTCGACCTGCTTTATGTCGCGCCGGAACGGCTGGTGACGCCGCGCTGCCTGTCGATGCTGGCGCAGGCCAAGGTGGCGCTGTTCGCGATCGACGAGGCGCATTGCGTCTCGCAATGGGGCCACGACTTCCGGCCCGAATATGTCGGCCTCTCCGTCATCGCCGAGCGCTTTCCAAATGTCCCGCGCATCGCGCTGACCGCGACCGCTGATGATTTGACGCGTAAGGAGATCGTCGAGCGGCTTCAGCTTGGCGGCTCCCCGCAATTCGTCTCCAGCTTCGACCGGCCCAACATCCGTTACGAGATCGTCGACAAGCGCAACGCGGTGTCGCAGCTCAAGGAGTTCATCCGGGAACGGCATGCGGGCGATGCCGGCGTGGTCTATTGCCTGTCGCGCAATCGCGTCGAGGAAGTCGCTGCCGCACTCGCGGATGCCGGCATCGCGGCGCTGCCCTACCACGCCGGGCTCGACAGCAGCGTGCGCTCGCGCAACCAGGACCGCTTCCTCAACGAGGACGGCATCGTCATCGTCGCCACCATCGCCTTCGGCATGGGCATCGACAAGCCCGACGTGCGCTTTGTCGCGCATCTCGACCTGCCCAAGAGCATCGAGGCCTATTACCAGGAGACGGGGCGCGCCGGCCGCGACGGCAAGCCCTCCGCGGCGTGGATGGCCTACGGTCTCTCCGACATCGTGCAGCAGCGCCGCATGATCGACGAATCCACTGCGTCCGACGAATTCAAACGCGTCTCGATCGGCAAGCTCGATGCGCTGGTCGGGCTCGCCGAAACCGCGCAGTGCCGGCGCAAGCGGCTGCTCGGCTATTTCGGCGAGCCCCTCGAGGGCGCAAACTGCGGCAATTGCGACAATTGCCTGACGCCGCCGCAGATGCGCGACGGCAAGGTGCTCGCGCAAAAGCTGCTCTCCTGCGCCTATCGCACCGGGCAGCGGTTCGGTGCGATGCACCTGATCGACGTGCTGATCGGACGCCTGACCGAGAAGGTCACGCAGTTCGGCCACGACAAGCTGTCGGTGTTCGGCATCGGCCGCGAGCTCAATGAGAAGCAGTGGCGCACGGTATTGCGGCAATTGGTGGCGATGGGCCATCTGCAGAGCGACAGCGAAGCGTTCGGTGCGCTGAAGCTGACGGATTCCGCGCGCGGGGTGCTGCGCGGCGAGACAGAGGTCTGGCTGCGCGAGGAAGCCCCTGGCACCCGCGTTCGTTCAAGCCGCGCCAAATCCCGCCGCGGCGATCTCGCGCCCGCCGCCAACGCGCCGCAGGGCGACGTCGATCCCGAGCTGCGTGCGCGGCTGCGGTCCTGGCGCTCGGACATCGCGCGCGAACGCGGCGTTCCGGCCTATGTGGTGTTGCACGATGCCACCATCGACGGCATCGTCCGGGCCTGGCCGACGACGCTGGATGAGTTGCGCAACGTGCCGGGCATTGGCGACAAGAAGCTCGAGCATTACGGCGACGAACTGCTGCAGATCGTCAGGACGCGGTAGCGGCGCGCCGATTTCTCCACGCCGTCATCCCGGACAAGCGGAGCGCAGATCCGGGATCCATAGCCACACGCCGGTGTGGTTACGGAAGCTGGACACCACGAGTCTTCGCCAAATGCGATCCTGTGGTTATGGATCCCGGGCTCGCGACTTCGTCGCGCCCCGGGACGACACCGGTGTGTGAGGCGCGCGCTCAGCTCTCAGCCATTCCGGAACGCATAACCGTAGCCGTTCAGCGCCGGCGCACCGCCGAGATGCGCGTAGAGAATCTTTGCGCCCTTCTCGAAATGGCCCTTCTGGGTCAGGTCGATCAGCCCCTGCATCGATTTGCCTTCATAGACGGGGTCCGTGATCATCGCCTCCAGCCGTGCAGTGAGGCGGATCGCCTCCTTGGTCTCCTCCGACGGTACGCCATAGGCGGGATAGGCGTAATCCTCGATCAGCACGACGTCGTCTGCAACGATGTCCTGGCCGAGCTCGACCAGCTTTGCCGTGTTCTGCGCAATCGAGAGTACCTGCGCTTTCGTCTGCGCCGGCGTGAACGAGGCATCGATGCCAATCACCTTTCGCGCGCGGCCGTCGGCCGCAAAGCCGACCAGCATGCCGGCATGGGTCGAGCCGGTGACGGTGCAGACGATGATGTAGTCGAATTTGAAGCCGAGCTCGGCTTCCTGCTTGCGCACTTCCTCGGCGAAGCCGACATAGCCGAGCCCGCCATATTTGTGCACGGAGGCGCCGGCGGGAATAGCGTAAGGCTTGCCGCCCTCCGCCTTCACGTCTTCGACCGCCTGCTCCCAGCTCTTGCGGATGCCGATGTCGAAGCCGTCGTCGACCAGGCGCACGTCGGCGCCCATGATGCGCGAGAGCATGATGTTGCCGACGCGGTCATAGACGGCGTCCTCGTGCGGCACCCAGGCTTCCTGCACCAGGCGGCACTTCATGCCGATCTTGGCGGCAACGGCAGCGATCATGCGGGTGTGGTTGGACTGCACGCCGCCGATCGACACCAGCGTGTCGGCGTTGGAGGCGATCGCGTCGGGAATGATGTATTCGAGCTTGCGCAGCTTGTTGCCGCCATAGGCGAGGCCGGAATTGCAGTCCTCGCGCTTGGCATAGATCTCGACATTGCCGCCGAGATGCTTCGACAGCCGCTCCAGCTTCTCGATGGGCGTCGGGCCGAAGGTCAGCGGATAGCGCGCGAATTTGTCCAGTATCATGGGGCACCCCGATTGGCGTTGCATTCTGGGACTTGGCTAGCATTGCTCTCGCAGGAGGTGCTCTCGAATATTGCGCCGATATTGCACGTCATCTTGCGGGAAATGAGCCATATGATAATGTTTCTTCCGGGAAACTGCTGATTTTAGGAAGATTCATTCATGTCGACCCGGCTCGACCGTATCGACCTCAAGATATTGAGATTGCTGCAAAATAACGGCCGGCTCAGCAACGCCGAGCTGGCCGAAACCGTCGCCATCAGCCCCGCTACCTGCCATCGCCGCACCCAGCGCCTGTTCGAGGACGGCTTCATCGCCGCCGTCCGGGCGATGGTGGCGCCGAAGAAGGTGGCCAAGGGCACGCTGGTGATGGTGGGCGTCGTGCTCGACCGCTCCACCCCGGAGAGCTTTGCCACCTTTGAGCAGGCGATCGCCCGGCTGAAATTCGTGCTCGACTGCCATCTCGTCGCCGGCGATTTCGACTATTTCCTCAAGATCCGTGTCGGCGACATGGAGGATTTCAACCGCATCCACGGCGAGCAGCTGATCGCGCTGCCCGGCGTGCGCCAGACCCGCACCTTTTTCGTGATGAAAGAAGTGGTCGACAACGCGCCGCTGGAATTCTGAGCCGTAGCTATTGATGCGCAATTCGCATCATGAGAGATATCGTCCGATGCAGCCGCTTCCCTTCCGTCCGCACGATCCCGCCACGCCGGCCTACCGGCGCGGCTGGGTCGACGAGGCCGTCGCCGCGATCGAGGCCGACCAGTGCCGTACGGCCGACACCCATCTGATCCGGCTGTTCGTGCCGGCGCTATCAGGCATCGACCTTTATCTGAAGGACGAGATCCACGCATCCGACCGGCAGCCTGAAGCATCGGCTGGCCCGCTCGCTGTTCCTCTATGCGCTCTGTAACGGACACATCCGCGAGGGCACGCCCGTTGTGGAGGCGTCGTCGGGATCGACCGCGGTGTCGGAAGCCTATTTCGCGGAGATGATCGGCGTTCCCTTCTACGCCGTCATGCCGCGTACAACGTCGGCGGAGAAGATCGCCGCGATCAAGCATTATGGCGGCAACTGCCATCTGATCGACGACGGTCGCGCGCTCTATGCAGAGGCTGCCACGCTCGCGGCCCGGCTGGGCGGTCACTACATGGACCAGTTCACCTTCGCCGAGCGCGCCACCGACTGGCGCGGCAACAACAACATCGCCGAATCGATCTTCTCGCAATTGAAGGGCGAGCGGCGCCCGCTGCCGGACTGGATCGTGATGGGCGCGGGCACCGGCGGCACCTCGGCCACGATCGGCCGCTACCTGCGCTACCGCCAGTATCCGACCCGGCTGTGCGTTGCGGATGTCGAGAACTCCGCCTTTTTCGACTGCTTCCGCTCGCAGGACCGCTCCCATGTTTGCGAGCGCCCTTCGCTGATCGAAGGTGTCGGCCGCCCCCGCTGCGAGCCGTCCTTCGTGCCGGGCGTGGTCGATCGCATGATGAAGATCCCGGATGCGGCGACGATTGCGGCGATGAACGTGCTGTCGCGCCGGCTGCGCCGCGCGGTCGGCGGTTCGACCGGCACCAACTTCCTGGCGTTGTGCCGACTGGCCTCGGAGATGCTCAAGGCCAATATGACGGGATCGCTGGTGACGCTGATCTGCGATTCCGGCGAGCGCTACCGGCAAACCTATTATGAACCCGCCTGGCTCGCCGCGCGCGGTCTCGATCCGGCGCCGTTCGAGGCGGCGCTGACGTCGTTCCTCGATACGGGACAGCCCTTGGCACTCACGGTCGAAGACGTCGTCAATCCGCAGAGCGCACGAAGCGTTGAGGCCTGATAGCTGACGTCTCCGTGCGGATTCGCAAAATGGCACGGTCGTCACGGCAACTTCACTTGCCATGCGCACGGGCGCGGGCGACCTTTTGTCTTCTCAACGAGGAGACCTCCACCGTGCGCCTTCCCATTCTCGATCCGAAAGATCTGAGCGCCGAACAGAAACCGCTCTATGACGACATGCGAGCCGGCATCACGGACCACTTCAAGGGCTTCGTGAACATGCGCGACGACGGCGCGCTGCTCGGCCCCTGGAATCCCTGGATCCGCGAGCCGCGTTTCGGAAAGCCGGTTTGGGAGCTGGTCAAGGCGATCGCGTCGAACCCGCTGCTGCCCGCGCCTGTGCGCGAGGTCGCGATCCTCGTCACCGGCTCGCATTTCCGCTCGGGCTATGAGCTCTACGCCCATGTGCTTGTCGCCGAGCAACGGGGCCTCTCCGACGAAAAACTCGCGACCATCGTCGCCGGCCAGCGGCCGGTGGATCTCACCAGGCAAGAGGCGATCGCTTATGACATGGCGTCCGCACTGGTGAGCGGCGGCGTGCTGCCGGAGCTGACCTGGCGGGCCGCGGTCAAGGAATTTGGCGAGCACGGCGCGGCCGAGCTGTCTTATCTCGTTGGGGTCTATTGCATGGTTTCGGTCACGCTCAACACCTTCGACGTGCCGGTGCCGGATTAGTTGCGCACGGCGTAGAGCGGTGTCCGCAACGTTACCTGATACGACGGCTTCGGCGCCCACGCGATCTGGGCGGTGATGCCGAACAGGCGGTTGTCGTTGTCGTCCATGCGGTCGAGGTCGAGCCGCAGGATCGGCTGGGTGAAGGACTCCGCCAGCGTCCGGCCGGCGATCTGTGCGCCGCCGAACGACTGCACGCCAAGGCGTCCGGTGAATTTCCAGTTGCTCGGCCATTGGTAATAGCCGCCGGCATAGAGGATCGTGTTCGGTTTGATGCTGGCGAGCTGGCTGGCGATGTCGGTATAAGTATATTGCACACCGGCAAGCCAGCCGCGGGTCTCGTCCTCGTCCAGCGCGTAGTCGAATTCCAGGATACTGTTGAACGTCGTCGTCATGCCCTGCTCGGTCGGCACCGACTGCGTCAGGGTCGATTGCAGCGTGATGGTCGGAATCTTGCCGCCGTTCTGCTGATAGAGGTCGGCCTGCACGCCGATGTTCCAGCTGGTGATGTCGAACGTCGACCAGCCGCTGCCGATATCGGTCGTCGAGCCGGATATGCCGCCATAGAGCGAGACGCGATCACTGACGTCGACGGTCAGCGGCAGATCAATTGCGATCGATTTTGCCGCGGGCAGGCCACCCGGCAGCGTGGCGCCGCGTCGCGCTGTCAGGGCTTCGAACGCCGCCGACAATGACGTGTTACCGAAACCGAGCCCGAGCGTGCCTGCCGGAATCGTCGCATAGGTCGTGCGCAGATCGAGGTAGATGTTCGGCACAGTCGGCTTCGCCGGTGCGCCCCCATCGTCGACGGCAAAGGCGGCGCCCGCCGACAACGTCAGACAAAACAGTCCGATCGCAGTCGCGCGCAAAGCCTGAAGATGCGATGGGCCGTGATGGGACACGTGACAATCCGACGCGTGACGATTTGATGGCGGAACGGTGGCTAGATGGGACTTGATCGCACTTGCGGTCAAGCACTATCGCGTAGGCGATGGACTGCAGGGACGCGCGCGGTTACCCTGTCGTGATCGCACTGACACACGAACCGGCCAGAGTGAAGGCCGGACATTGGAAGGACATCAGCCCATGAACACGTCACGCCGCATCCTGCTCGCTGGTCTGGCTGGGCTCGCTGTTGCTCCGACCGCCGTGGCTGCTGCCGTGCCGTCTTCCGAGCCTGGCGACGTGACGGTCGCCGAGGAGCGCTTCGCGCGCACGATCGCTGCAGCGCATGCGCCCGACGTCACGTGCGCGCGGCAGGCGGAGCGGTATGCGGACGCGCACTGGCCGGAATATGTCGTGGCAGCCAGGGCTGTCCTCGACGCGCGCGTCTGATTCGCGCTTTTACCTCTCCACCGCCCGCCGCACCTGTTCGCCGATCTGCGACAGCACGAGCTGCGCCTGCGGCAGGATCGCGCCCATGGCGTGGAAGTTGTGGACCATGCCGTCATGGCAGACGTGCTCGACCGCGACGCCCGCGGCGAGCAGCTTGCGGGCATAGGCATTGCCCTCGTCGCGCATCGGATCGAATTCGGCGGTGTGGATGATCGCAGTCGGCAGGCCGGCAAGCCGCGTCGCTCGCAAGGGCGAGATGCGGGGATCGGCGGCATCGATGCCTTCAGGCAGATAGTCGGCGAGATCCGCCTCGATCGTGGCGCGATCGATCAGATGGCCCTCGGCAAAGGTCTCGCGCGACGGCGAGGTCTCCTCGAAATCCAGCACCGGGCAGATCAGGCACTGCGCGACAATGGAGAGGCCGGCGCTCTGCGCCGCCTCCTGACACACGATCGCGGCGAGCGTGGCGCCGGCGGAATCGCCGCCGACCACCAGACGCCCGGCATCGATGCCGAGCGACGGAGCTTGCCGCGCCACCCATTCGGTGGCTGCGATCGCATCGTCGGCGGCCGCCGGAAATTTGTGCTCGGGCGCGAGCCGATAGTCGACCGAGACAAGGCGGCAGCCGGTCACATGCGCCAGCGCCGCGGCAATGCGGTCGTGCGTGGCGATGCTGCCGGCAACGAGACCGCCGCCATGAAAGAACACAAAGCCCGGTGCACGCTCGCCGGCAGACGCGGGTGAATAGAGCCGATAAGGCAGCTCGCCGCCGGGACCGGGCAGGATGCCGTCGGACGCCGTCACATCTCCCGCATCAGCGCGCGCAAACTGCATCAGCTTCGCGAGCGATTGCCGCCGCGCCTCCACACTCGGCCGACTCCGTGCCTGCGGCGCAGCCGCAGCCATCATGGTCAACAAACGCTTTGCGAGCGGATCGAGCGGCATGGACCTTTCCTCATCCCACGAGCCGAGAGGGTAACTCAGCATCGCTCCGCAGGAAATCCTTTAGAAATTGGGAGAATAGTGCCCGGATAATTTCCAAGGGAGGCCGGTCGTGGCCAACATCGCAAAACCCATCGCATATTCGCCGAGCTGGACCTTCTTCGAGGGCAAGTGGCACGACGGCAACGTCCCGATCATGGGGCCGCGCACGCATGCGGCCTGGCTCGGCTCCGTCGTGTTCGACGGTGCGCGCGCGTTCGAAGGCGTTGCGCCCGATCTCGACCGTCACGTCGCCCGCGCCAATCAATCCGCGATCAACTTCGGCCTGAAGCCGGTGGTCGATGCCGGCACCTGGCTCACGCTCGCAAACGAAGGCATTGCGCGTTTCGCAGCGAATGCCGAGCTCTACGTCCGTCCGATGTACTGGGCGCAGAACGGCTCGGGCGGCGGCGTGCTGTTCGACCCCGAGACCACCAATTGGTGCCTGTGCATCTACGAGGCGCCGATGCCGAAGCCCGTCGGCAATGCGATTACGCTGTCGCCGTTCCGCAGGCCCACCGCCGAATGCGCGCCCGTCGACGCCAAGGCGGCCTGCCTCTATCCGAACAATTCCCGTGCGCTTTCGGAGGCAGCTTCCCGCGGCTTCCAGAATGCGCTGATGCTCGACATGCTCGGCAACGTTGCCGAGTTCGGCAATTCAAACGTGTTCATGGCCAGGGACGGCGTGGTCTTCACGCCGGTGCCGAACGGCACCTTCCTCAACGGCATCACGCGCCAGCGCGTCATCAATCTCCTGCGCGGCGATGGCGTCACCGTGGTCGAGACAACGCTGCGCTATGCGGACTTCGTTGCCGCCGACGAGATCTTCTCGACCGGCAATTTTGCGAAAGTGGCGCCGGTCATCCGCATCGACGAGCGCGAGCTGAAACCGGGTCCGTTCTACACCAAAGCGCGAAAACTCTATTGGGAGTTTGCGCATGCGGTGAAGCTGGCGGCGTAGACGAAGCCCTCCATCGCTACGAGCACCTTCGCGCCTGGTGCTCCGCTGTCATCGCCCGACTTGATCGGGCGATCCAGTATTCCAGAGATGTTCATGGTCTATGGAGAAGCCGCGGCGTACTGGATGCCCCGCCTTCGCGTGGCATGACAGCTACCTCCTGGCCGCAAGCGGGCGCGCCGGCGCTGCCGAAACTCCCTACTCGTCCTTCTTCGACATCTTCTCGAGGCGTTCCTGCATGTCCTTCATCTGCTGGCGCAGATCGTCGATGTTGGTGTCCTTGGCCGCCTCAGCGCTCGCATCGGGCTCGGTTTCCGAGATCGCCGTCGCCGGACGGCCCGCGGTGGGGACAAACGGCTTGAACATCGAGAAGGTCTGCTGGAACAGCTCCATGTTGCGGCGGACCTGTTCTTCCAGCGGAGCAAACGGGGTTCCGGAAAGTGAAGTGGCGATCTGCTTGCGGAACTTCTCCTGCTCCTGGGTCAGCGACGCGATGGCCTGCTCCAGATATTTCGGCACCACCATCTGCATGCTGTCGCCGTAGAAGCGGATCAGCTGGCGCAGGAAGGTGGTTGGCAGCAGGTTCTGGCCGGCCTTGTTCTCCTGCTCGAAGATGATCTGGGCGAGCACGGAGCGGGTGATGTCGTCGCCGGTCTTGGCGTCGTAGACCAGGAAATCTTCGCCGTCCTTGACCATGGAGGCAAGGTCTTCCAGCGTCACGTAGGTGCTCGTTCCGGTGTTATAGAGCCGGCGGTTCGCGTATTTCTTGATGGTGGTGGGTTGGTCTGATTTCGCCATGGGCTCTCACTTGCAAACGCTGAGAACGGGAACCTGCCGGGCTATGCCGCAGGGCGGGAAGAGTACGCAACGCAACAAAATAAGCATTTTCAACGGGCTCACGCTACCGTTTTGTGCGCCACGGTTAATTGCGCAGCAAAAACGTGCTTGCGAAATCGCCAAGAACGCTATTTTGAATGCGGTGCGGCATGAATTCGGTCATCCAACAATTGACATGCCGCAACGACGTTAACAGGATGCCGTCCGAGACTGGCGAGCCGTTTCCCCAGCCCCGTCTGCCCCATTCAACCTCTCAGGAGATGCCCATGTCAGACGATGTCGTCATCGTCAGCGCCGCCCGCACCCCGGTCGGAAGCTTCAACGGAGCGTTCGCGACCCTTCCCGCCCACGATCTCGGCGCCATCGCCATCAAGGCCGCGCTGGAGCGCGGCGGCATCGAGCCCGGCCGGGTCTCGGAAGTCATCATGGGCCAGATTCTGACCGCTGCTCAGGGCCAGAACCCGGCCCGCCAGGCCTCGATCGGCGCCGGTATTCCGGTGGAGAGTCCGGCCTGGGGCGTCAACCAGCTTTGCGGCTCGGGTCTGCGGACGGTCGCGCTCGGTTATCAGGCGCTGCTCAACGGCGATTCCGAAATCGTCGTTGCCGGTGGTCAGGAATCCATGAGCATGGCTCCGCACGCCCAGTATCTGCGCGGCGGCGTCAAGATGGGCCCGGTCGAGTTCGTCGACACCATGATCAAGGACGGATTGTGGGATGCCTTCAACGGCTACCACATGGGCAACACCGCCGAGAACGTCGCCCGGCAGTGGCAGATCACCCGCGCTCAGCAGGACGAGTTCGCGGTCGCCTCGCAGCAGAAGGCCGAGGCCGCGCAGAAGGCCGGCAAGTTCAGCGACGAGATCGTCCCCGTCACCATCAAGACCCGCAAGGGCGACATCGTCGTCAGCGCCGACGAATATCCGCGCCATGGCGCAACGATCGAGGCGATGGCGAAGCTGAAGCCCGCCTTCGAAAAGGAAGGCACGGTCACCGCGGGTTCGGCCTCCGGCATCAATGACGGCGCCGCCGCCGTAGTGCTGATGACCGCCAAGCAGGCCGCCAAGGAAGGCAAGAAGCCGCTCGCGCGCATCGTCTCGTGGGCGCAGGCCGGCGTCGATCCGAAGATCATGGGCTCGGGCCCGATCCCGGCCTCGCGCGCCGCGCTGAAGAAGGCCGGCTGGAGCGTCGGCGATCTCGATCTGATCGAGGCCAACGAGGCCTTCGCGGCGCAGGCCTGCGCCGTCAATAAGGACCTTGGCTGGGACACCGCCAAGGTCAACGTCAACGGCGGCGCGATCGCGATCGGCCATCCTGTCGGTGCGTCCGGCGCGCGCGTGCTGGTGACGCTGCTGCACGAGATGCAGAAGCGCGATTCAAAGAAGGGCCTCGCCACGCTGTGCATCGGCGGCGGCATGGGTATCGCGATGTGTCTGGCGCGTGACTGAGCAAAGCTGACGCGCAACTGACGGGTGCGCTGCACACGTCAGTGAGTGCGTTGCACGCGACTAAAAAGGCGGCGGTTGCAAATCAAATATTCTTCGCAACCGTATCGGCCTCGACTAAAGAGAAACGCCCGGCTCAATGCCGGGCGTTTTGTTCTTGATGTCCGTCAAACGTCCCCCATAATCCGCAGCTAAAAACAAAACCCAGAAGCGTCCGAAGAGTCCAAGGGAAGGAATACGAAATGGCACGTGTTGCATTGGTGACGGGTGGTACGCGGGGCATCGGGGCTGCGATCAGCAAGGCGCTGAAGGCGTCCGGCTACAAGGTCGCGGCGAGCTATGCCGGCAACGATGCGGCGGCGGAGAAGTTCAAGGCCGAGACCGGCATCGCCGCCTACAAATGGGACGTCAGCAGTTTCGATGCCTGCGCCGAGGGCGTGAAGAAGGTCGAGGCCGAGGTCGGTCCAATCGACGTGCTCGTCAACAATGCCGGCATCACCAAGGACGGCGCCTTCCACAAGATGAGCCTCGAGCAATGGAACGCCGTGATCGGCACCAATCTCGGCTCGCTGTTCAACATGTCGCGCCAGGTCATCGAAGGCATGCGCGGACGCAAGTTCGGCCGCATCATCAACATCTCCTCGATCAACGGACAGAAGGGCCAGTTCGGCCAGGTGAACTATTCCGCCGCCAAGGCCGGCGAGATCGGCTTCACCAAGGCATTGGCGCTGGAGAACGCCAAGGCCGGCGTCACCGTGAATGCGATCTGCCCGGGCTACATCAATACCGAGATGGTGCAGGCGGTGCCGAAGGACGTGCTGGAAAAGGCCATCCTGCCGCTGATCCCGATCGGTCGTCTCGGCGAGCCCGAGGAAATCGCGCGCGCGGTCGTGTTCCTCGCCGCCGACGAGGCCGGCGCCATCACCGGCTCGACGCTGACCGTCAACGGCGGCCAGTACATGGTGTGATGCGATCGCATCACGTTAGCCACCAATCTCGGTGACGCCGTCATGCCCGGGCTTGTCCCGGGCATCCACGTCTTTACAACGTGCCCGACAAGAATGTGGATGGCCGGGCACAGGCAAGCGGAAGCGACGCCGTCCTTCGGACGGACTATGTCCGGCCATAGCGAGAGTATTTGGCCGATGACTCCCCGCACCGCGACGCTGATCGGATTGACCGCCATCCTGATGTGGTCGCTGTTGTCAGTAATGACGGTGGCGACCGGAAAGATCCCCGCGTTCCAGCTTGCCGCGATGACCTTCGCGATCGGTGGCCTTGTCGGTCTCCTCACCTGGATCGGCCGCGGCGAGGCGGCGAAAAGCCTGCGCCAGCCGCTTGTCGTCTGGGCGGTCGGTGTCGGCGGCCTGTTCGGCTATCACGCGCTGTATTTCCTCGCGCTGCGTTTCGCGCCGCCGGCCGAAGCCGGTTTGCTCAACTACCTCTGGCCGCTGTTGATCGTGCTGTTCTCGTCGTTCCTGCCGGGCGAACGGCTGGCCGCGCATCACGTCATCGGCGCCGTGCTCGGTCTTGTCGGCACCGTGCTGCTGTTCGCCGGCAACACCAGCGGCTTCGCGCCGGGAGCGGTGCCGGGGTTGATCGCGGCTTTCATCGCCGCCTTCGTCTGGGCGATTTATTCAGTGCTGTCGCGCCGGCTCAAGGCGGTGCCGACCGATGCGGTTGCGGGGTTTTGCCTTGCGACCGCCGTGCTGGCCGCGCTGATGCATGGCTTGCTTGAAACCACGGTCTGGCCCGAGACCACCCTGCATTGGCTTTCCGTGATTGCTCTCGGCATTGGCCCCGTCGGTGCCGCCTTCTACGCCTGGGACATCGGCATGAAGCGCGGCGACATCCGCGTGCTCGGCGCTGCCTCCTATGCAACGCCGCTACTCTCGACCGGTTTCCTCATCGCCGCCGGCTTCGCCAAGGCCAGCGCCAACATCGCCATCGCCGCGGTGCTGATCGCCGGCGGCGGACTGATCGCGGCGAAGGATATGGTGTTGCGGAAAAGGTAACGACTTGCCTACGGCGCCCAGCCCTTCGGTGCCAGCTCGAACTTCGCGAATTCGAACGCCGGCGCCACGGTGCAGCCGACCAGCGTCCACTCGCCCGTCGTCTCCGCCATCTGCCAGGCATTCGCCGGCACGATTCCCTGCGGTCGTTCGCCGCCCAGCAGGTCGGTGCCAAGCCGCACCTCGTGCTGGGAGCAGCCGTCATGCGCGATGCGCAGCGTCAGCGGGCTGCCGGCATAATAGTGCCAGGTCTCGACCGCATCGATCCGGTGCCAGTGCGAACGCTCGCCGCGCGCGAGCAGGAAGTAAATCAGGGTCGAGCGCGACCGGCCGTTGGTGTCGCTGGTCTGGTCGCGAAACGTCTCGCGGTAATGTCCGCCTTCGGGATGCGGGCGGAGTTCGAGGTGTGCGATGATCTCGGCTGCGGTCGGCATCGATCCCCGTCAGGATTTGTTTTTGCGCTCGCGCAGTTCGCCGAACACCGCGGCGGAATCCGCGCCCTTCATGTGTAGCCTGGCTGCGACCTCGGGCGCATCAGCCCGCAGGAACACGTTTGCTCGCTTCTCGTCACCAAGCAGTGAGGGAATCGTGGGCCTGTTCTCGGCCCGCAGCTTCGCGACTTCCACAGCGCGCGCCTGCAGCGCCGCATTGTCGGGATCGACCGTGAGCGCGAACTTGACGTTCGACGCCGTGTATTCGTGACCGCAATAGAGCTTGAAGTCGTCGGGCAGCGCCCGCAGCTTCAACAGCGAGTCCCACATCATCGGATAATCGCCTTCGAACACGCGGCCGCAGCCGATCGAGAACAGCGTGTCGGCGGCGAACAGCGTCTTCTCGTTGTCGAACACGTAGGAGATGTGGTCGAGCGTGTGGCCGGGTGTCTCCACGACGCGCGCGAGCAGATTGCCGATCTTGACCACGTCAGCATTGGCGACGCGCAAGTCGACGTTGGCGATCTTCGTCGTCTTGTCATGCGGCGCGACGACGCGGCAATTGTACGTCTTCTTGAGCTCGGCGACGCCCCCGACATGATCGCCATGATGATGGGTGATCAGGATGTCGGTGAGCTGCCAGCCCTCGCGCTCCAGCGCCTTCAGGATGGGGCCGGCCTCAGGCGCGTCGATCGACGCCGTCGCCTTGGTTTCCACATCGTGGATCAGATAACCGAAATTGTCGTTTAAACAGGTGAAAGTACGAATTTCGGCAGCCATGTCATCTCCATCGGGCTCAGCCCCGTCAGACAAATATGGCGCTAACGTTGCGCAGGCAATGCAATATTCCGCGCGCGGCGTCGCCCCCGTGCATGTTACATTGCCGCCATGACCATCGACGTCGTTGACCTCCGCGAGTTCTATTCCCGCCGCCTCGGGATCGTGGCGCGGCAAATGATCAATCGCGGCATCAGGGAACGCTGGCCGAATGCCGAGGGCCAGCGCGTGCTCGGTATCGGCTATCCGACGCCCTATCTCGGCTTGTTCCGCGAAGATGCGGAGCGCTGCATCGCCTTCATGCCGGCGGCTCAGGGCGTTCTGAAATGGCCGACGGGACGGCCGGCGCTGGCCTCGCTGGTCGATGAATTCTCGCTGCCGCTTCCCGACGCCGCGGTCGACCGCATCCTGCTCGTCCATGCGCTGGAGATGTCGGACGATCCGGCCGCGCTCTTGCGCGAGGTGTGGCGCGTGCTGTCGCCGTCCGGCCGCGTCATCGCGGTGATCCCGAACCGACGCGGGGTGTGGACCCGCAGCGACAACACGCCGTTCGGTCACGGCCGGCCCTATTCCCGCTCGCAGATCACGGACCTGTTGCGCCAGACCTGGTTCACTCCGACCTCATGGGGCGAGGCGCTGTTCATGCCGCCCTATGCCGGCGGATGGGTGCTGAAATCGGCGCAGATGTGGGAGCGCGCCGGCGCGGCGCTGTCGCTGCCCTTTGCGGGCGTGCACATCGTCGAGGCTTCCAAGCAGGTCTATCGCGCGATCCCAGCCAAGCGCGAGCGGGCGCGATTGATTCCCGCGCTGACCAAGCCGGTGCTGGTACCGTCCTCAACGACGGTCGGGCGCCACTGAAAACAAAACGTCCCGGCGAGGCCGGGACGTTTGCGGTCGATGAAATCAGAAGAAGCGCGGCGGTCTATTCGCCGGGGGCGACTTCGTCGCTCGAGCCGGCGGGAGCGGCTTCGCGCTCGGGACGCGGGCCGTGCGGCCGGCGGCGCCGGCGCGGGAAGCGTTCGCCACCGGCGCCGCCCTCGAAGCCGCCCGGGCCGCCGTTCACCTGCGGCTGCGGGCCGGTGATGAAGGATGGCAGGCGATCGACGCTGCCGGTGTCGGCAACGACGGGCTGGGGCTGGTTCAGCGGCTGCGGCGGCTGGTATTGCGGCTGCGGAATATGATCGCGTTCGCGATGTTCGCGCGGCTGCTGGTTGTCGCGCTGATATCGTGGTTGGTTGTCACGCTGCTGATGATCGCGCTGGCCGTCACGGACGAAGGGTTGTTGCTGCTGTGGCGGCGGCTGCGGGACGAATCCCGGCTCCTGGCCGAAGTTCGAAAAATTCTCGCCGTCGTCCTCGCCGTCGTCACCGCTGGTGCTGCTGATCGGCTCGTCGCCGCGGGGCTGCTGGTTCTGGCGGAACTGTTCCTGGGCCGTCGCGATCAGGCGGAAATAATGCTCGGCGTGCTGGTAGTAGTTCTCGGCTGCCACGGGGTCGCCGGAGGAGCGCGCATCGCGCGCGAGCTGAAGATACTTTTCAGCGATGTGCGAGGCGGTGCCGCGGATCTTGATGTCGGGCCCGTTGGACTCGTAGACCCGGGTCATCGGGTTCTGGCCGCGCCGGTTATTATTATTGTTGTTGTTATTATTGTTGCGGTTGCGCATCCGCTGCTTGTTTTGACCGTTTCTCATGTCCTGCCTTTAATTCCAGCCCTAAAGGTTGCACGCATTACTGATTGCTGAGAGTGACCTGATGACAATGGTTCACATCCCTCGCGCGCACCGCGCACGAGAAGCGGCTTGAACCCTGCCGATGTTCGTCGACCGCCGCGTTCAACAAGGACGCGTTCCCCACCCGCCAGCAGTTATTGCCAGCGAACCCATTCACATTGCCTGCCAAAACAAGCCCTGGTTTCTTGCGTTAGTCTTCGCGCGCAATATCAGGCTTTCGTTCACTTTGCGGTCGGAAAGCAGCGCACCTCAATGGGCCATCGCGCTTAACAGGACCTGCGGCTTGGAACCTAAAATCAGTGAAGCTCTCGCTTGAGCCCGGCTTTCGCCCGTAAGTCTACGGGGCCGACACTGATGTGCTGGAGGGAAGGTAGTCGTTCCCAGGGGATATTCCAAGAGGTTTTTGCAGGCCAATCCGGCTTTTATGGGGGCATTTTTCGGGCCGAAACCGCCCGCGGAATGCCTGCCAGATCCGCCCTGGGCGGCCTGTCCACGGCTAACCCGGCGGCCGTCATCAAGGCCTCGATATTCCGGGCCTGGCCGTGTCCGGCCTCGACGATCAGAGCCCCGCCGGGCGCGAGCCGTTCGGCCGCCTGCGGGATCAACGCGCGATAGGCGTCATAGCCGTCATTGCCGCCGTCGAGCGCCAGATGCGGATCATGCTCGCGCACCTCGATGCTCAAGGTCGGAATTTCCCCAGAGGGAATGTAGGGCGGGTTCGATACGATGAGATCGAACGGGCCATGCAGCGTCGCGGCATAGGAGCAGGCCACGAACGCCGAGCGGCCGGCGAGGCCGAGAGAGGCGGCATTGCCTTTCGCGGTTTTGAGCGCGGTAAGGCTGAGATCGGTGCCGACGCCAAAGGCGCCGGGAATTTCATGCAGCAGCGCGAGCAGGATTGCGCCGGATCCGGTGCCGATGTCGGCGATGCGCGGCGGGTGAGGTGTCATCCGTTCGCGAAAAATCTCGAGTGCGAGCTCGACCACGGTCTCGGTATCGGGACGCGGGACCAAGGTTGCTTCCGAGAGCCGGAACGGCAGGCCCCAGAACTCCCGGACGCCGAGAATCCGCGCCACCGGCTCACCGGCGATGCGGCGTTGCGCGTGCTGCGCGAGACGCGACGCCTCGGCCTCAGTGAGGAGCCGGGTGGCCTGTGCAATCAGGCCGGTGAGGTCGAGGCCGACCGCCGCGCCGAGCAGGATGCGGGCATCGAGCTCGGCTTCGTCGAGCTGCGCGGTCTTCAGCTGCGCCGCCAGCGCGCGACGCGCGCGCTCGATCGAGAGTCCCGTGAAGCGAATGCTCACGCGCCCATCACGCTGCAACACCCTGAGCGGCGAGTTGCGCCGCCTGGTGCTCAGTGGTCAATGCGTCGATCAATTCGCCGAGCGCTTCGCCGGCGATCACCTGCGGCAGCTTGTAGAGCGTCAAATTGATGCGGTGGTCGGTGACGCGCCCTTGCGGGAAATTGTAGGTGCGAATGCGCTCGCTGCGGTCGCCGGAGCCGACCTTCTCCTTGCGCTCGGCCGAGCGCACGGCATCGAGGCGCTGCTGCTCGGCATCGTAGATGCGCGAACGCAGGATGTTCATGGCGGATGCGCGGTTCTTGTGCTGCGAGCGGCTGTCCTGCATCATCACCACGATCCCGGTCGGGATGTGGGTGATGCGGATCGCCGATTCGGTCTTGTTGACGTGCTGGCCGCCGGCGCCCTGCGCGCGCATGGTCTCGATGCGCAGATCGTCGTTCTTGATCTCGACGTCGACCTCCTCGACCTCCGGCATCACGGCCACCGTTGCCGCCGAGGTGTGGATGCGTCCCTGCGTCTCGGTGTCGGGCACGCGTTGTACGCGGTGCACGCCGGATTCGAATTTCAGTTTCGAGAACGCGCCGCGGCCCTGCACCTCCGCGATGATTTCCTTGTAGCCGCCGACGGTGCCTTCGCTGGCCGAGATCACCTCGACCTTCCAGCCCTGCAAGGCAGCGAAGCGCTCGTACATCCGGAACAGGTCGCCGGCGAACAGCGAGGCCTCGTCGCCGCCGGTGCCGGCGCGGATTTCCAGCACCACGTTGCGGTCATCCATGGCGTCCTTGGGCAGCAGCGCGACGCGGATCTTTTGGACGAGTTCCTCGATCTTCGGATGGAGCTCGTCGCGCTCGGCTTCCGCCATGCTGCGCATCTCGGCATCCGTCGTGCTGTCGGCGATCAGCGCCTCGGTGTCGGCGAGTTCCTTGACCGCGGATCGGTAAGTCTTCACCGCCTCGATCAGCGGTGTGATCTCGGCAAGCTCGCGCGTGACCTGCACGTACCGTTCGGAGGAGAGCTGGCTAAGCGATTCGGCCTCGAGCGAGGCGTGGTGCGCGAGCAGGACGTCCAGTTTGGTTTCGGGGAGTGACGACATCGGTTTGGTCTCAAAAAAGCCGAGGGAAGCAGGGCGGCGAAGACGAGCGGACAGGCCCGCTACAACGCCAGGCCTTCGGCCTCGGCAAATTCCGTCAGCTTCTGCCGGATCGAGACGCTGCCGGAGGGCGCATCCAGCAGCGGGTCGAGCATCGCCTCGGCCTTTTTCGCGTCGAGGTCGATGACCATCGCCTTGACCGGGCCGAGCGCGGTCGCCGACAGCGACAGCGAGCGATAGCCCATCGCGATCAAAGCGAGCGCGCCGATCGGCTTCGAGGCCATCTCGCCGCAGAGCGACAACGATTTCTTCGCGGCGTTGGACTTGCGGGCGATCTCGCGCAGCACGCGCAGGATCGGCGCCGACATGGTGTCGAAGCGCTCGGAGACCTTGGCGTTGCCGCGATCGACCGCGAACAGGAACTGGAACAGGTCGTTGGAGCCGACCGAGATGAAGTCGACTTTCTTCAGAAGCTCGTCGAGCTGGTAGAGCAAAGCGGGCACCTCGACCATGGTGCCGATGTCGATTCTTTCAGGCAGCGTGTGGCCGTGCTGGCGCAGATAAGTGAGCTCGCGCTCGACCAGCGCCTTCGCCGAGTCGAACTCGGCGACCTCCGAGATCATCGGAAACATGATGCGTAGCGCGCGGCCGCCGCCGGCACGCAGCAGCGCGCGGATCTGGCCGCGCAAAAGGCCCGGACGGTCGAGCCCGAGCCGGATCGCGCGCCAGCCGAGCGCGGGGTTTTCCTCGATCACGGCTTCCATATAGGGCAGCGCCTTGTCGCCGCCGATATCGAGCGTGCGGAAGGTGACCGGCTTGGGGCCGGCGGCATCCAGCACGGCGCGATACAGCGCGAGCTGGTCGCTGGTGCGCGGCAGGCTCTGGCCGACCATGAATTGCAGCTCGGTGCGGAACAGGCCGATGCCGGCGCTACCGGTGTCCTCGATATGCGGCAGGTCGATGGCGAGACCTGCGTTGATCATCAGTTCGACCTTCTGGCCGTCCCTGGTGACGCAGGGACGGTCGCGCAGCGCCAGATATTGCGCCTGGCGGCGAGCGCGGAAGCGCACGCGTTCGGCGAAGGCCGCCTCGACTTCCTGCGAAGGGCGCACGTAGATCATGCCGGACGTGCCGTCGACGATGACGGCGTCGCCGGGATCGGCGATGCCAGGCGCGTTCGGCACTTCCCCGACCGCGGGGATGCCGAGCGCGCGCGCCACGATCGAAACGTGGGAGTTGGCGGTGCCTTCCTCCAGGATGATGCCGCGCAGGCGCTTGCGGTCGTAGTCGAGCAGCGCCGCCGGGCCCATCGCGCGCGCGATGACGATGGCATTGTCGGGCAATTGTTCGCGTGACGGTGCGTGATCCTGCCCGACCAGCTGCCGCATCAGGCGGTAGCCGAGATCCTCGAGATCGTGCAGCCGGTCGCGCAGATAAGGATCTGTCGAGCGCAGCATACGCGCGCGGGTGTCGGACTGCACGCGCTCGACGGCGGCTTCCGCGGTGAGGCCGGTAGCGACCGCCTCGTGCAGCTTGTGCGACCAGCCCTGGTCGTTGGCGAACATGCGGTAGGCTTCCAGCACCTCGCGGTGCTCGCCGCCCTCGGCGACGTCGCCGCGCTCCAGCATGCGGTCGAGATCGGCGCGCAGCTTGGCGAGCGCTGTATCGAGCCGCTTGATTTCCTTCGGCAGGTCCTCGGCGATGTAGTCCTTGATGACGACGCGCGGCTCGTGCAGCACGACATGGCCGAGCGCGATGCCTTCCGACAGGATCGCGCCGACCTTTTGCGCGGAATGGCGCGCGGCGGGCTCCTGGCCCGGCTGGGCCAGTGCGGACAATTCGCCGGAGGCAATCAGCTCCGCCAGCACCATCGCGGTGGTCTGCAGCGCCTCGAGCTCTTCCTCGACATAATTGCGCTTGGCGCGGTTCTGCACCACCAGCACGCCGAGCGTGTTGCCGGCGCGCAGCACCGGCACGCCGAGGAAGGAGTGATAGATCTCTTCGCCGGTCTCGGGGCGGAACGAGAAGGCCGGGTGGCTCTGCGCATCGCTCAGATTGAGCGGCGTCGCCTCGCTGGCGACGAGGCCGACCAGGCCCTCATGGGCGGTCAGTACGGTATGGTGTACAGCCTCGCGGTTGAGGCCTTCGGTGGCGTAGAGCTCGAGCGTGTTGTCGACGCGCAGCACATAGACCGAGCACACCTCGGCCACCATGTTGGCGGCGATCAGCACCACGATCTTGTCCAGCCGCTCCTGGGCCGAGACCTGCTCCGCCATGGTTTCGCGGAGCCGTCTCAACAAGACGCGGGGACCTCCCGACGCGCTCCGCATGAACCGTCAATCTCCTCCGTCTGCCGGGCCCGGCGGTATCAGCCGGCGGCTGGCCCAAAATCCCAGAAAAACAACCAAATTGTCTGTCCGGCGCAGGCGCAAACGACCGCTTGCACCGAATCAGCAGCCTGAACTGGGACACAGTCTGCGGCAGCCCACCCTGTTCGCCGTATAGCGAATTGGGGCTTGTTTTGCCAAGCAAAACGCCTGCCAGACGCGAAGGTGTGTACACCTTCGCGTTTGCTGCGGCCGCTAAGAGAAAATTAGTCCTGGCATGGTCCGGAAAAGCGCGAAGCGGTTCTCCGGAAAGACCATGGTCAGGCAAGAACCTGACGCGCGACGACGGTCGCGCTTCAGGCCTGATCGAGGCCGTAGAGCGTATGCAGCGTGCGCACCGCGAGTTCTGTATAGGCGGTGTCGATCAAAACCGAGAATTTGATCTCGGAGGTTGTAATGGCCCGGATGTTGATATTCCGTCCCGCGAGGGCCGAGAATGCCTGGGCGGCGACGCCGGCATGGCTGCGCATACCGCTGCCGATCACCGAAATCTTGGCGCAATCGGTGGCGGTATCGAGCCGGACATAGCCGATCTTGGCCTTGGCGGCGGTGATCGTGTCCTTGGCGCGGGTAAAGTCAGCGGCCGGCACCGTGAAGGTCAGGTCGGTGGTCTTGCCGTCCTCGGACACGTTCTGGACGATCATGTCGACGTTGATATTGGCATCCGCCAGCGGGCCGAAGATCGAGGCGGCGACGCCCGGCTTGTCCTCGATCTGGCGCACCGAGATCTGGGCCTCGTCCTTCGAAAAGGCGATACCGGTGACGACGTGGCTTTCCATGATCTCCTCCTCGCTGCAGATCAGCGTGCCGGGCGGCTGGTTGGCATGCGGATCGATATCCTCGGGCTTGTCGAAGCTCGATCGGACGAAGATCGGCATGTTGTGGACCATGCCGAGTTCCACCGAGCGGACCTGGAGCACTTTGGCGCCCTGGGAGGCCAGTTCCAGCATGTCCTCGAATGCGATCTTGTCGAGCCGCTTGGCCTTCGGCACGATTCGCGGGTCGGTGGTGTAGACACCGTCGACGTCGGTGTAGATGTCGCAGCGATCCGCCTTGACGGCGGCGGCGATCGCCACGGCCGAGGTGTCGGAGCCGCCGCGGCCGAGCGTGGTGATGCGGTTGGTTTCAGGGTTGATGCCCTGGAAGCCGGCGATGACAGCGACTTCCTTGCGATCCTGAAAACGCTTGATGATCTCGCTGCCGTCGATGTTCTCGATCCGGGCCGAGGCATGGGCGTCGCTGGTCTTGATCGGGATCTGCCAGCCCTGCCAGGAGCGGGCCTGGATGCCCATGCTCTGGAGCACGATAGCCAGAAGCCCCGAGGTCACCTGTTCGCCGGAGGCGACGACGGCGTCGTATTCGCGCGCGTCGTGCATCGGCGAGGCCTCGGTGCACCAGGCCACCAGCTCGTTGGTCTTTCCGGACATCGCCGAGACGACCACGGCCACTTCATGGCCGGCGTCGACCTCACGCTTCACATGGCGTGCGACGTTGCGGATACGTTCGATGTTGGCGACGGATGTGCCGCCGAATTTCATCACGAGGCGGCTCATGACGACGCGTGCATTCCTTCATAAGGATCAGTATGGTGACCCGCACCGGACGGGTGCCTGCGGACACCGACCGCGCGTATACATAGCGGCGGGGCCGGGGGCAAGCGGGTTCCTGCGGGGCCGGTTGTGGGGTAATGGGTTAACCGGGATCATGGCGCGCTATATCGACGAGATTCTTCAGCCCGGCGAGAAGGTGCTGTATTCGACCAATGCGCACTGGATTTTCTATTTCCCGGCGATCGTGGCCTGGGTCGTGGCCTTGGCGTTCTTCGTCGCGTCCCGGCAAACCATCGTCGAGGGGCTCGTGCTGCTCTGTCTCGTCGCCTCGGGCCTTGCGGCTCTGGCCGCGCTGTACTGGACCGTGAAGGGCTGGTTCCATCGCTTCACCACCGAGACCGACGTCACCAACCTCAGGGTTGTGCACAAGACCGGCTTCATCAAGCGCCGCACCTTCGAGATGGCGCTGGACAAGGTCGAGAGCGTCGACGTCGACCAGTCGATTCTTGGACGTATTCTCAACTATGGCGACGTGACGATCCGGGGTGTGGGCGAGGGGATCGAGAAAATCACCACCATCGCCTCGCCGCTCGCCTTCCGCAGTTCGATCACCACGCGGTAGGACCGCGCGTAACCATGAGCATGCAGCAAAATACTTCCACACCCGCAAGCCCTCAGCCCGGCTCGACCGTCGACGCCGCCGAGATCGCGAAATTCTCAAAACTCTCGGCCGAGTGGTGGGACCCCACCGGCAAGATGGCCCCGCTGCACCGGATCAACCCGCTGCGGCTCGGCTACATCCGTGACGCCGCCTGCCGCAAGTTCGAGCGTAACGTGCGCAGCCTGAACAGTCTCGGCGGCCTGCGCGTGCTCGATATCGGCTGCGGTGCCGGCCTGCTGTGCGAGCCGCTGTCCCGGCTCGGCGCGCAGGTCATCGGCGTCGATCCGTCGGCGAGCAACATTGCGGCGGCGAAGCTGCATGCCGACAAGGGCCATCTGGCGATCGACTACCGCTGCACCACGGTGGAGGAGATCGACCCGCGCGAGCGCTTCGACATCGTGCTGGCGATGGAAGTGGTCGAGCACGTGGTCGATGTCGGCGTCTTCCTGAAACGCTGCGCGGCAATGCTGAAGCCGAACGGGTTGATGGTGGTCTCGACGCTGAACCGGAACTGGAAGAGCTTCGCGCTCGCCATCGTCGGCGCCGAATACGTCCTGCGCTGGCTGCCGCGCGGCACCCACGAATGGAACAAGTTCGTCACCCCCGACGAGCTGACGAAATACCTCCTCGACAACCGCCTCGTCATCACCGAGCAGACCGGCGTCGTCTACAGCCCGTTCGCCGACAAATGGGCGCTCTCGTCCGATATGGACGTGAACTACATGGTGGTGGCGGAAGGGATGGTGTGAGGGCGTCGTGAGTCAGGCGCGAACTCGTACCCCTCGGACGGTGTCGTCCCTGCGAACGCAGGGACCCATAACCACAGGCCTCAATCGTTAGCCGAGACAGGCCGAGCATGTACTACGTCTACATCCTCGCCAGCCGCCGTCACGGAACGCTCTATATCGGGATCACCAATTCGCTCCAGAAGCGCCTGGAAGAACATCGAACCGGCAAAGGCTCGAAGTTCGTCAAACGCTACGGCGTGCACCGCCTCGTCTACACCGAAGCTTTCGAGCGGGTGGATGAGGCAATTGCCCGCGAAAAGCAGCTCAAGCGCTGGAAGCGCGACTGGAAGATCGAACTCATCGAGGCGAGAATCTGGAGTGGCGTGATCTGAGCGACTTGCTGGTTTGATGGCGTGATGCTGCCAAGCAAATGCCGTCGTCCCTGCGAACGCAGGGACCCATACCGCGGAATCCATCGGTGGCGGATGGTGTCGGATGCGCGGGTTCGCGGCCTTCGCCAAACTGCTCCCTGGGGTTATGGGTCCCTGCGTTCGCAGGGACGACAGCGGAGATTATGGCGAGAGCATCGCTCCCATGACATCCGCGTGGTTGACCGCGCTGGTCCCAGCTTGCAGGTTGCTCCGACTTTTCCTGCATAAACCACCGCCACCCCCCATGTTCACCGTCGCCAGCCTCTGGATCCCCTTCACCGTCATTGCCGCGCTCGGCCAGGTCGCGCGCAATGCGATGCAGCGGTCGTTGACGAAGCCGCTGGGGACCTGGGGCGCGACCAACATCCGCTTCTTGTTCGGCTTTCCGTTCTCGCTGCTGTTTCTAGGCGTGGTGCTGATTGCGACCGGCGATCATCTCAACGCGCCGCCGACCGTGTTCTGGCCGTGGCTGCTGCTGGGGGCACTTAGCCAGATCGTCGCGACCGGGTTGATGCTGCTCGCGATGAACGACCGCTCCTTCGTGGTGACGACGGCGTATCTCAAGACCGAGGCGATCCAGACCGCGATCTTCGGTTTCGTCTTTCTCGGCGATCACCTGACCTGGCTGAAGGTGCTGGCGATCGTGATTGCCACTGTCGGCGTCGTTATCACCGCGTTGCGGCCTGGCGGCGAGAAGAGCTTTGCCGAGTTGAAGCCGACCATCACCGGTCTCGTCGCGGCCGCGGCATTCGCGCTGTCTGCCGTCGGGTTTCGCGGCGCGATCATCAACGTTCCCGGCGTCTCCTTCGTGACCGCGGCGTCGTTCACGCTGGTGCTCGGCCTGTTCGTGCAGACGCTGATCCTGACGGTCTATCTGCTCTGGCGGGCGCCAAAAGTGCTGCAGGCGATTTTGGGACTGTGGAAGCCGTCGCTGCTTGCGGGCTTCATGGGCGCCTTCGCCTCGCAATTCTGGTTCCTGGCGTTCGCGCTGACGGCCGCCGCCAATGTCCGCACGCTCGCACTGATCGAAGTGCTGTTCGCGCAGGCCGTGGCGTACTACTCGTTCAAGCAGCCGATCGCGGCGCGCGAGATTCTTGGCATCGCGCTGATTGTTGTGGGCGTGGCGGTGTTGGTCGGGGCCTAGTTGCGGTCTTCCGGCAAGGTCGGCAGCGGCGACACCTCGATGCCCTCGTCGATCAGCGACTTCGCCTCGTCGGGCGAGGCCTCGCCGTAGATCGGGCGATGCTCCTTGTCGCCGTAATGCATCGCGCGGGCTTCGTTCGCGAACTTCTCGCCGACATTGTCGGCATTCTTCACGATGTGGTCGCGCAGTTCCTTCAGCTTGGTGCGAAGCTCGCGCTCCTGCGCCATCAGGAGTGAGGTCGGTCCGGACGGCATCGCCTCGGGCGCAGGCGTGGCGGCAGGCTCGGGCGGCGGGGTTGCGGGTCCGCGTCCCTTCTTGCCGACGATGCGCGGCGCCATGATCGCCTTGTCGACCTTGGCCGAGCCGCAGAGCGGGCAGGTCACCAGCTTGCGCTTCACCTGCGAATCGTAGGCCGACGAGCTCTGGAACCAGCTTTCAAATTCGTGACTCCGGTCGCAGCGGAGCGTGTAGCGGATCATGCCGATCCCCGCACGAGGTGCAGATGGTCCTTGGGGTCGGCCACGCCGAAGCGGCGGCCGTGCTGGAGCGAGGGGATGGCGCGGCGCGCGGTCTCGACCTTGGCCGGGTCGATCCTGGCCATGATGATGCCGGGCTCGACATCACCCTCGGCGAGGATCTCGCCCCAGGGATCGATGATCAGGGAGTGACCAAACGTCTCGCGCTTGTTCTCGTGAGTGCCTGCCTGCGCCGCCGCGAACACGAAGCAGCCGGTCTCGATGGCGCGCGCGCGCAGCAGGATGTGCCAGTGCGCTTCGCCGGTCTTGCGGGTGAAGGCGGAGGGCACCGTGAGGAAGGACGCTCCGCTCTCGGCCAGCGCGCGGTACAGCGCGGGGAAGCGGACGTCGTAACAGATCGTCAAGCCCACGCGGCCCCAGGGCAGGTCGGAGATCACCGCGGTCTCGCCCGGCTGGTAGTTGGCGGATTCGCGATAGCTCTCGCCGTCCGGCAGCACGATGTCGAACATATGGATCTTGTCGTAGCTCGCGAGCACGTTGCCCTCGGGCCCGATCAGGAAGGAGCGGTTCACCGCCTTTTCTTCCGAGAACCTTAGCGCCAGCGAGCCGACATGGATGTGGATCTTCAGCTCGGCCGCGAGCGCGCGATACGCCTTCAGCGAGGCGTCGTCCGCTTCGCTCTGGAGGTGCTCGAACAGCGCCGTGCGGTTGAGCTGCATCATGTTGCTGACTTCGGGCGTCTGCACGTAGTCGGCGCCATTGGCCGCGGCCTGCCGGATCAGCTGGGTGGCCTGCGCGAGGCTCGGCCCCGGCAGCAGGCCCGTGCGCAGCTGGATCATGGCCGCAGTGAAGGTACGATCCTGAGCTTGATCCTGGCTCATGATATCGCCTTCACGCTCTCGAGCATCGCATCGAGCTTGCCCTCGCGGTCGAGCGCGTAGAGGTCGTCGCAGCCGCCGACATGGGTGCCGCCGATCCAGATCTGCGGGAAGGTCGACCCTTCGCCGGCGCGGTCGTACATCTCGTCGCGCCAGGACGGGTTCTTGGCGACGTCGAACTCGGCGAAAGTCGCCTTCTTCCGGGTCAGCAGCGATTTGGCGGCGGAACAATAGCCGCAGCCGGGCCTCGTGTAGATCTCGACAGCAGCGGTCATGTTGGCTGGCGCTCTCATGTCATGAATTCATTGAATTATATGGGACTTCACCTGATCTCCACAACCCGGGCAAAGACGAGCACGTCGACCTGGGCCGCCTTGGCCCGGAGCAATGCCCGTGCGCAGGCATCCAGCGTCGCGCCCGAGGTCAGGACATCGTCGACCAGGATGATGTGGCGGCCATGGATCTCGGCCTGACGGTCGGGAGATACCTGGAATGCGCCCTGCACATTGGTGGCGCGCTGGGCCCGCGACAGGCCGATCTGCTGCTCGGTGGCGCGCACCCGGCGCAGCACCTCGCCGCGCACCTCGACCCCGCTCTGCCGGCCGATGGTGCGCGCCAGCGCCCCGGACTGGTTGTAGCGGCGGCGCCAGGCCCGCCGCCAATGCAGCGGCACCGGGACCAGCATGTCGGCGCCGGTGAGCAGTTCGCCGCCCGCGCGCGCCATCCAGCGGCCCATGGCAGGCGCCAGATCGGTGCGGTCCTGGTATTTCAGCGCATGCACCAGCGTGCGCGCGACGTCGTCATAGCGAACCGCCGCGCGCGCCCGCTGGTAAGCCGGCGGGTTCGCGATCGCCTCCATCGACAACATGTCGGGGCCGGGGTCATAAACGAAGGGAATGCCGAGCCGCGGGCAATAGGGCCGCTCGATGAACGACAGCCGCGCCCAGCAGGCTGCGCACACGCCCTCGCCATCAACCGGCTCGCGGCAGGACACGCACAGCGTCGGCAGCGCGATGTCGAGCGCCAGCCGTGCCGCGCGCGACAGCAGGTGGCGGCCGGCGCCGAGCGCGCCGCGCAGATAGCTCGAAATGAAGCGTGATGCCTCAACGTCCATCGGCCTGCTGCGCGTTAGTGAGCACGGGTCGGAAGAAGGATCGCTCATAACGGCGGAAGCAGCGCGTTTCCTTTGCGAAGGCGATCGCCTTCTGGACGTCCGGATCTTCGGCGCTGTCTTTCCGATATTGCTCGTAGGCCGCGAAGCTCGGGAAGCTGAACATCGCCAGCGCGACGTCGCTCGCCCCTTCCGAGGGCAGGAAGTACCCGTGGTGGATGCCGCCGAATCTAGGCAGTAGTTCCAGCCACATCCTGCCGTAAGCCTCGAATTCGGCGAGCTTGTCCGGCGGGACCTCGTATCGCAGATAACAAGTGACCATCCTCGGATACTCCGGCGCGCCGCGCACCATGGGGAAGCTAGCGCCACACGCAGTGGATTGCCAGAACCGCCGTGATCGGCGTAACCAGCGGCATGGCTTCGACCCCTCAAACCCCGCCCGCCCTGTTCGACCGCGCATTGCTGCATGCGCGGCAACAGCGTGCGCAGGCGCAGGGTGGGGTGACATTCCTGCTCGATCGGGTTGCCGAGGACATGACCGACCGGCTCGCCGCGGTGATGCGCGAGTTTCACGCAGCGGCTGATCTGTGGACGCCAGGCGAAGGGCTCGCCGGGCTGCGCTCGCGGCTTCCTGCCATCGAGCGGATCGCGCTCGATCCGGCGGGCGCCGAGAAGCTGCCCTTCGCGCCCGACAGCCTCGATCTCGTCGTCTCCGGGCTGGCGCTGCAATTCGTCAACGACCTGCCGGGGGTGTTCGCGCAAATCCGCCGCGCATTGAAGCCGGATGGGCTGCTGCTGGCCGCGATGATCGGCGGCGACAGCCTGACTGAGCTGCGCCAGGCCTTTGCCGCCGCTGAAGCCGAATGCGAGGGCGGCGTGTCGCCGCGGGTGGCGCCGTTCGCTGATCTCAGAGACATCGGCACACTGCTGCAGCGGGCGGGCTTTGCGCTACCGGTCACGGACGTCGACCGCGTCGTGGTCCGCTATGGCAATGCGTTCGCGTTGATGCAGGATCTCCGCCGCATGGGTGCGGCCAACGTGCTGATCGAGCGGCGCCGCACGCCGAGCCGGCGCGCGACACTGCTGCGCATGGCCGAAATCTACGCCGAGCGCTTTGCCGATGCGGACGGCCGCATCCGTGCGACCTTCGACATCATCTGGCTGTCCGGCTGGGCGCCGCATGCGAGCCAGCAGCAGCCGCTGAAGCCGGGATCGGCAAAAGCCAGTCTGGCGGAGGCGGTGAGGAAGGCGCGAGAGACGTAGGCTCTCTCCTCCGTCATGGCCGGGCTTGACCCGGCCATCCACGTCTTTCAGCTCGGCACGAAGATCGTGGATGCCCGGGACAAACCCGGGCATGACGCCGAGAGAGTGGCGATCCCTTCGCTCTCACATCAACAGATCAATCAAATGCGGGATCAGCGGAATGTCCGCCGGCGGCATCGGGTAGTCGCGCAGCTTGTTGGCGCGGACCCAGGCGAGGGTCTGGCCTTCGCGCGGTGTCACCTGGCCCTCCCAGCGCCTGCAAATATAGAGCGGCATCAGCAGGTGAAACGTCTCGTAGCCGTAGCTCGCAAATGTCAGGGGCGCCAGGCACGGTTCGGCAACGGTGATGCCGAGCTCCTCCTGCAATTCGCGGATCAGGCTCTGCTCCGGCCGCTCGCCGGGCTCGCACTTGCCGCCGGGAAACTCCCAAAGGCCTGCCAGCGTCTTGCCCTCGGGGCGCTGTGCGATCAGGACACGCTTGTCGGCGTCGACCAGCGCGCAGGCCACCACCAGTGTCAGCTTGAGATCGGCCATCGGCTTTCCGTTACGACCTGTAATCCCCGTTGATCGCAATATATTCCTTGGTGAGGTCGCAGGTCAGCACGCGGTCGCGGCCCTTGCCGAGGCCGAGCGAGACCTTGATCGCGATCTCCGGCGCCTTCATCGCTTCCGACACCTGCGCCTCGTCATAGGACGGGTCGCGCGCGCCGCTCTTGGCGACACGGATGCCGTTGAAGGAGATCGACAGCTTGTCGCGATCGGCCGGCTCACCGGCCTTGCCGACCGCCATTACCACGCGGCCCCAATTGGCGTCTTCGCCGGCGATCGCGGTCTTCACTAGCGGCGAGTTGGCGATCGACATCGCGATCTTGCGCGCGGAGGCCTTGGTCTTGGCGCCTTCGACGGTGATGTCGACCAGCTTGCGCGCGCCTTCGCCGTCGCGGGCGACCTGCTCGGAAAGATTGGCGAGCACCTGGTTGAAGGCTTTGACGAATGCCTTCAGCCGGGGATCGCTGGCGCGGCTGATCTTCGGTGCACCATGTTCGGCGGCAGCGCCCGTCGCGAAGGCCAGCAGCGTGTCCGAGGTCGAGGTGTCGCCGTCGATCGTCACCGCGTTGAAGGTGTCCTCGACCCCGGCCTTGAGCAGGGCTTGAAGCGCTGCGGGCGCGATCGGCGCATCGGTGAAGATAAAGGACAGCATCGTCGCCATGTCGGGGGCGATCATGCCGGCACCCTTGGCCATGCCGTTGATGGTGACCTTGGCTTTGCCGAGCTTGACGGTGGCGGTCGCGACCTTCGGGAAGGTGTCGGTGGTCATGATCGCCTTGGCCGCGGCAAGATAATCGCCGGCCTCGGCGGTCTCGGCCAGACGGCCCAGCACGCCGTCGAACTTGGTTGCATCCAGCGGCTCGCCGATCACGCCGGTCGACGCCAGGAAGATTTCGCTTTCGTTGCAGCCGACGGCCTTGGCCGCAATCTTCGCGGTCAGCGCGGTGGAGGCGCGGCCGGTCTTGCCGGTGAAGGCATTGGCATTGCCGGAATTGACGACGAGGGCGCGCGCCTTGCCGCCCTTCAACTTGGCGCGGCACCATTCCACCGGCGCGGACGGGCATTTCGACTTGGTGAAGACGCCGGCGACCGCGGTGCCCTTGTCCATCACCGCCAGCAGCACGTCGGTGCGGTTCTTGTAACGGATGCCGGCCTCTGCCGTCGCGAGACGAACGCCCGCGATGGTGGGCATGTCGGGAACAGATTTGGGGGCGAGGGGAGAGACGGCTGAGGACATCGTTGGGCGCGCCTTGATGGGGTCTGAATATGCAGATGGCCGGGCTTTTGCCCGGCCATTGCGACGTTAAATACTATTGGCGTCCGCGAAGTGACAGCGAATTCTTACTTCTTCGCCGGCGGCGCCATCTTGCTGTCGGATGGCTTTGCATCCGAAGGCTTGGCCGGGTCGGCCGGTTTGGCATCAGGCTTGGCGTCCGCCGCCGGCTTGTCCATCCGCTCGACCTTGGCTTCCGCGCGCAGCTTGGCGACGTAGTCGGCCTGGGCCTTGCGGGTGACGTACTGCTCGATCTGGGGCTTGACCTGCTCGAAGTCCGGCGCCTTGCGATTGCGCTTTTCCTCGACCTTGATGATGTGCCAGCCGAACTGCGACTTCACGGGATCGGAGATCTTGCCCGGCTCCATCGCGAAGGCCACGGCCGAGAATTCCGGCACCATCTGCTCCTTGGTGAAGAAGCCGAGGTCGCCGCCATCGGCCGAACCCGGATCCTTGGACTTCTTCTTGGCGAGCTCGGCGAAATCGGCGCCCTTGTCGAGCTCCGCCTTCACCGCCTTGGCCTCGTCCTCGGTCTCGACCAGGATGTGGCGCGCGCGCACTTCCTGCTCGCCGGTGATCTGCTTGGAAGCCTCCTCGTAGACCTTCTTCATGGCGTCGGGGGTGGTGGCGGCCTTGCCTTCCTGGGCCAGCAAATTGTCCATCAGCAGGCGGTTGCGGGCGAATGCCAGGCGCTTCTTGAACTCCTCGCTGTCGGCGACCTTCTTGTCCTCGGCAGCCTTGGAGACGATCTTCATGTCGATCAGGAACGACAGCACGTTCTCGTCCTTGGTCGCCGGGTCCATCTGGGCGAGGCTCGGCCCGAGTTCCTCTTCGGCCATGGCGACGTCGCTCTTCTTGATTTCCGCGCCATTGACCTTCGCCAGCACCGGATCGTCGGCAGCCCGGCCGGGACCCGCGATCAGCGCCAGCGCAAGGCAGCCCACGAGGGCGGTGGCGAGGCCGAAGCGCAGGCCGGCTTTGGTTACCGGGAACGAGGTGGTCATGGAAAATCCTTTTGTTGAAGCAGGGGGCTGCTCGAAGCGGGCGGACACTCGCCCAATTCAGGGGGCTTGGCAACGCGAAAAGTCTGTCAAAATGATGAATTAGCCGCAATGCGGCTGCCGTTGACAAGGCCCTGACCGGGCCATATCTCTGCCCGGTCGCGACCATGGCGATAGCGTTTATTTTGCTGCGTTTTTGGCCGTTGAACCCAGGCTTGCCCAATTCCCACCCATATGGCGGATGACCCCCGCAGTCCGGGCTCTGGCGCCAGCAGGCGTCACGGTGAGTTGATAGGCAGGCGGGTGACAACTTCTTGGCTGCAATGCGGTTGAATCGCGAACACAGGAACAAGGCATGATCGGCGCGCTCGCCCGCAAGTTTTCGGCTCCGCCAACGACCGGCGGGTGAAGGGATATCAGTCCCGCGTCAACGCGATCAACGCGCTGGAGCCGGAGGTCTCGAAACTCTCCGACGAGGCGCTCAAGGCCCGCACCGCCGAGTTCAAGCAGCAGCTCGCCGAGGGCAAGACGCTCGACGACCTGCTGGTGCCCGCCTTCGCCACCGTGCGCGAGGCCGCCAAGCGCACGCTCGGCCAGCGCCATTTCGACGTTCAGCTGATCGGCGGCATGGTGCTGCACGAGGGCGACATCGCCGAGATGAAGACCGGCGAAGGCAAGACGCTGGTCGCAACGCTCGCGGTCTATCTCAACGCGCTCGCCGGCAAGGGCATCCACGTCGTCACCGTCAACGACTACCTCGCCCGCCGCGACTCCGGCTGGATGGGTCAGATCTACGGCTTCCTCGGTCTGACCACCGGCGTCATCGTTCATGGCCTCGACGATGCCGAGCGCAAGGCGGCCTATGCCTGCGACATCACCTACGGCACCAACAACGAATACGGCTTCGACTATCTGCGCGACAACATGAAGTACCGGCTCGAAGACATGGTCCAGCGGCCGCACTTCTATGCCATCGTCGACGAAGTCGACTCCATCCTGATCGACGAAGCCCGTACGCCGCTGATCATCTCCGGCCCGCTCGACGATCGCTCGGACTTCTACAACACCATCGACTCGTTCCTGCCCAAGCTCGACAAGACCGACTACGACGTCGACGAGAAGCAGCGCACGGTGACGCTCACCGAAGCCGGCATGGAGAAGATCGAGGGCCTGCTGCGCGATGCCGGCCAGCTCAAGGGCGAGTCGCTCTACGACGTCGAGAACGTCTCCGTCGTGCACCACATCAACCAGGCGCTGCGCGCCCACACGCTGTTTACCCGCGACAAGGACTACATCGTCCGCGACGACGAGGTCGTGATCATCGACGAGTTCACCGGCCGCATGATGGCCGGCCGGCGCTATTCCGAAGGCCTGCACCAGGCGCTGGAAGCCAAGGAGCATGTCCAGGTCCAGCCGGAAAACCAGACGCTGGCTTCGATCACCTTCCAGAACTATTTCCGGATGTACGAAAAGCTCGCCGGCATGACCGGCACGGCGCTGACCGAAGCCGACGAACTGTTCGACATCTACAAGCTCGAGGTCGTGGAGATCCCGACCAACGTGCCGGTGGGCCGCCTCGACGAGGACGACGAGGTCTATCGCACCCAGAACGAGAAATACGCTGCGATCCTGGCTGAGATCGAGCGCGCCAATGCGCGGCTGCAGCCGGTGCTGGTCGGCACCGCCTCGATCGAAAAGTCGGAGGTGATTGCCGAGTACCTCAAGAAGCACGGCTACCGGCAGATCGATTTCGGCAGCGAAAATTCGATGCAGAAACTGTACGCCGCGGCGCGCGCCAACAAGCCGGCGAAGCTGTTTGCAGTGCTGAACGCGCGATTCCACGAGCAGGAAGCCTACATCGTCGCCGAAGCCGGCGTTCCCGGTGCGATCACGATCGCGACCAACATGGCGGGCCGCGGTACCGACATCAAGCTCGGCGGCTCGGCTCGAGATGCGCATCCAGCAGGAGACTGCCGGCATCACTGACGAGGCCGAGAAGGCCAGGAAGATCGAGCAGATCAAGGCCGACATCGAGCATTTCCGTGAGATCGTGCTGAAGGCCGAGGAAGAGGTCGAGATCGAGCCGGCGAAGGGCAGCAAGCCCGCCAAGACCGTGAAGAAGCCCGGCGGCCTCTACATCATGGGCTCCGAGCGCCACGAATCCCGCCGCATCGACAACCAGCTCCGTGGCCGTTCCGGCCGTCAGGGCGATCCCGGCCGCTCGAAGTTCTTCCTGTCGCTGGAAGACGATCTGATGCGCATCTTCGGCTCGGACCGTCTCGACAGCATGCTGCAGCGTCTCGGCCTGAAGGAAGGCGAGGCGATCATCCATCCCTGGATCAACAAGGCGCTGGAGAAGGCGCAGCAGAAGGTCGAGGCGCGCAACTTCGACATCCGCAAGAACCTGCTCAAGTTCGACAACGTCCAGAACGACCAGCGCAAGGTGATCTTCGATCAGCGCGTCGACCTGATGAAGGACGAGAGCGTCGTCGAAACGGTCACCGACATGCGCCATGCCTTCATCGATGACCTCGTCGCCAAGCACGTGCCCGAGCATGCCTATGCCGAGCAGTGGGACGTCGCCGGTCTCAAGGACGAGCTGACGCGCGTGCTCGGCCTCGACCTGCCCGTGGACGAATGGGCCAAGGAAGAGGGCATCGCCGACGAGGAGCTGCTGACCCGCATCGAGACCAAGGCGGACGAGCACATGGCGGCCAAGGTCGCGCAATGGGGTCCCGACGTGATGCGTTACGTCGAGAAGACCATTCTGCTCCAGACGCTGGACCATCTCTGGCGCGAGCATCTGGTCATGCTCGACCATCTGCGTCAGGTCATCGGCCTGCGCGGCTACGGCCAGCGCGACCCCTTGCAGGAGTACAAGACCGAGGCCTTCAATCTCTTCCAGGAGATGAGCGCGCATCTGCGCGAGGCCGTCACGGCGCAACTGATGCGCGTCGAGATCGTCCCGCCCGAGCAGGAAGCACCGGTGTTGCCGCCGATGGAAGCGCACAAGTTCGATCCGAACACCGGCGAAGACGAAATGGCCATCGCCAACGTCTCGCTCGCGCCGCAGGCTACCGACGCGGCGCTGCGCGATCCGAACAACCCCGCCAGCTGGGGCAAGATCGGCCGCAACGAGGACTGCCCATGCGGCAGTGGCAAGAAGTACAAGCACTGCCACGGGCGGTACGCGTAAGCATCGCGTGCAAATCGACGGGTCCAGGCGACAGCGCGAACAGCTCTGATCGCCCGGACGATGACCCAGCTCCGTGGTCTGACGCGGAACCGTACGCATCTCACTGTGTTGTCGACGTCGTAAGTTTGCGCGGCGGTCCTGGATCGCTGCTCGCAAGAAGATGCGATGGCCCCGGTCGGGAGCCGAGTTCAGAAATGCAGGTAGGGACGGCTCAACGTGGGTGATGGCGCCACAAGTCGGGCGATAGGCATGATCGCGCTGGATGATGGATCCGGGTTCGCCGGGCTCAAGACTGCTTCATGACAGCGTGGGACAATCTGCCGCCATCACGGTCTGCGATCCTCGACGCACATGACCTTGCGGATTTTTCGGATGACGGAGGGTTCGACGAACTCACGTCGTTTACGGCTGCTCTCTGTCAAGTGCCGATATGCCTGGTGAGCATCGTAGGCGACACGACGCAGCGTTTCCTGGCGAAACAGGGCCTCGACGTCAGCGAAACGCCCCGTGAAACGTCGTTCTGCGCGCATGCCATGCTGGGGTCCGATCTCATGATCGTGTCGGATGCGACCCAGGATCCGCGGTTCGCGGACAATCCTCTGGTGACGGGAGAGCCGTTCATCAGGTTTTATGCCGGCGCTCCGCTCGTGACCGACGAAGGATTTCCCCTCGGCTCGCTGTGCGTCATCGATCGTGTTCCCAGGGCGGGCCTGACGCCGCTGCAGGAGCAGGGTCTCCGCGCCATGGCCTCCCAGGTCATGGCCGCCCTGGGATCTCGAAAGACGACGAAGATCCAGCAGACCAACGAGGCCGTTGCAAAGCAGGCGCTGTCGGAGACCGAGCAGAAGTTTCGCATCCTCGCCGACACGATGCCGCAGATGGTGTGGTCGACGCTGCCCGATGGGCACCACGATTACTACAATGCGAGGTGGTACGAATTCACGGGCGTTCCCGAGGGCTCCACCGACGGAGAGGGTTGGAACGGCATGTTCCATCCCGATGATCAGGACGAGGCCTGGGAGCGGTGGCGGCATTCACTGAGGACCGGCGAGCCTTACGAGATCGAATACCGTTTGAGGAATGCCGAGGGCAAATACCGGTGGACCCTGGGACGGGCGCTGCCCATCCGCGATGCCGAGGGTCACATCACCCGCTGGTTCGGAACCTGCACCGACATCCATGAGCAGAAATTGCTGATGGAGCAGCGGGAGATGGTCAGTCAGGAGCTGAGCCATCGAATCAAGAACATCTTCTCGGTCATCAATGGGCTGATCGGCCTGACGACACGCGCGCATCCCCAGCTCAAGGAGCTGGCGAACGAGCTTCGTGCGCGTATCATGTCGCTCGGAAAGGCCCACGATTTCGTGCGACCTCACAGCGCTAGGTCCCAGCCGAGCGCAACCCAGGCGACGCTCCAGGGTCTGCTGGAAAAGCTCCTGTCGGCCTATCAATCTGGGACGCGCCGCGTGCGCATCTCGGGTGATGATTTCCGCATCGACGACCGCTCTGCCACGCCGCTCGCCCTGATCTTTCACGAGCTCGCGACCAACTCCGCAAAGTACGGCGCGCTATCGGCCCATGACGGATGCGTCGTCATCGAGATCGGCGAATCGCCCGATCACGTCATCATCGAATGGAGGGAGAGCGGCGGTCCGAAGATAGAGCGTGTCCCCAACGTGGAAGGATTTGGTTCGAAGTTGATCGAACTCAGCATTTCAAATCAGCTGGGGGAAGGATTTCCAACTCCTGGAATCCGGGTGGTCTGGAGGTCGTGGCCGCTATTCCAAAGAATTCGATCAACCGACCATCGTCCGGAACAGCGTGACTTCCGGAGAACTGAAATCATCCTTGCTGCCGGACGCGTGGTGAATGGCGGTCAAGATCGCGTCGTCGCTGAACGGCTTTCGGATGAAGCCGATTGCCGTGTCCGCCTTGGGCGAGATCTGCGTGGGATTCGCCGTGACGTAAAAGATCTTGATCCCGTACCTCTGCGAGAGATCCAGTGCGATTTGCGGTCCGGTCGGACCGTCGCGCAGATTGACGTCCACCAGGGCGATTTGCGCCTTTGGCCCCGCCTCGAGAGCTTCTTCGCGATCCGCCGCAATCGCGGCGACGCGATAGCCCGCATCTTCGATGATCCGCGCGATATCGGTCGCGACGAAGATCTCGTCTTCAACAATCAGCACTGTGGATGACATTTGCGAACCGGCCGTTGCTCAAATCGGACTCGAACAGGGCTAGATGAACGAGCAGAAATCAACCCGCAGTTCGGAATTTTGTTCCGGGGCATGAACGCGGCGAGCAGCCTGGTCGCCGTCTGCTGGGCGGCAATCGCTCAATTCGAGCTGTCGATCAAGCTCTCCAGCAACCGCTTCAGCTCACTCGTCGACTTGTCGCCGTAGCTCTCCAGGATGTGCTCCTCCTGGTCCGCGGCGAGTAAATTGAGCTTCTTGCTCAGAACCTTGCCGCGGTCGGAGATGAACATCAGCACCTTGCGGCGGTCGTTCGGATCCTGCACGCGATAGACCAGCGTGTCGGAGACCATGCGGTCTATCATCTTGGTCAGCGTCGGATGATTGAGCAGCACCGCGTCGGCCAGTTCGCCCATCGAATGGCCGTTGCCATCCGACAGCACCTTGAGGATGCGCCACTGCTCGACGGGAACGCCCTCCTTGCTCAACCTCAGTTCGAGCTGTCGGTTGATCTCCCGGTTGGCTTGCGCAAGCAGGTAGGCGAGGTGTTCGGTGATCGGAGAGTTCGATTTTGCCACGGCTAAGACTTCGTCTTGACCCGAATGAGTGAATGTCTTGCAATCAATGCTGCATCTATATGCACTTCAATTCTTGAATATTCAATATTTTCAAAATAGGATCATTGCCTAACAAAAGGGCGGAAGCCGCGGCCGCCTGCTCATTGTGCTTTCAGGTCTGGTACCGGACAGGAGTTGGCGTGCGCGCGACGGTAAACTTCCCGGCTCGAGGCGGTCCGGCGTTGCCGCCGTCCATGCTGTTCAGGAATCTGTCGTCGTCGGCAGCGGATTTCGACCTGTCGCCAATCGATGCGCATTTCATGAAGCGCCGCGGCGCGCGCAACAAGCTCCGCATCGGCAATTTCCTCACCTTTACCGGCTCCCCGGAATCTGGGGCCCGACCTCCACCAACAGCGCGATGCTGGCGGTCGCCGAGATCAACAAGCGCGGTGGCATCCTCGGCCGCGAGCTGGAGCTGTCGATCTACGATTCCGGCGGGCCGATCGACGAGGTCGTGCGACGCGCCGAGCAGGCCATCGCCTTCGATGAGGTCGATCTCATCATGGGCTCGCATATCAGCGCCGTCCGCGTCGCGCTGCGCAAGGTCACGGGCAACCGCATCCCCTACATCTACACGCCGGTCTATGAAGGTGGCGAGCGCACGCCGGGCGTGATGGCGATCGGCGAGACGCCGCGCTGGCAGAGCCGCCCCGCGATCCACTGGCTCGCCGACGTCAAGAAGGCGGCGCGCTGGTATCTGATCGGCAGTGACTACGTCTGGCCCTGGCAGTCGCATCGTTCGGTCAAGCGCTACATCAAGGAAGCCGGCGGTCAGGTCGTCGGCGAGGAGTTCGTCCCCGTCGGCGAAGACAATCACGAGGCGCATCTGTCGCGCATCCGTGCCGCCAAGCCGGACGTGGTGCTGATCTCGCTGATCGGCACCGACAGCATCACCTTCAATCGCGCCTTCGCGGAGGCGGGTCTCGCCACGTCGACGTTGCGGCTCGCGGGCGCGATGGACGAGACCGTGCTGCTCGGCATCGGCGCGGACAACACCGCGAACCTGTTCTGCGCCTCCGGTTATTTCAACGGCATGGCCTCGCGCGCCAATGACGAGTTCCTCGGCGCCTATTATTCCATGTTCGGTCCGCATGCCCCGCCGGTCGGCTCGGTCGGCGAGTCCAATTACGAAGGGTTGCGCTTCCTGGAGTCGGTCGCCAATCGCGCCGGTTCGCTGGGGTTGCGTCCGCTGCTGAAGGCGGCGCGCAACACCGTCTACACGGCCGCCCGTGGCCCCGTGACCCTGCGCGACGGCCGCGCCGAGATGCCGATGTACCTGGCTGAAGCCGACGGTCTCGACTTCAAGCTCGTCAAGACGCTCTGAGAGGCGGCCGCGCATCCGTGGCGGCCGATTTGCGAAATAATACTTGAAAAGGAAAATATTTCCGTCTGTAATATCGACGCGAAGCCGATTGGCCCGCGCTGTGCAAGCGCGACCGGGAGGCTCGTCCAAAGCCAGGGATCAAGAAGCCTCAAGGAGAGCGCCGTGACCGTTGCCCTTCCCACGCCAGCCCAATTGCGCACCGTCGCCGAGCAGTGCGGCCTCGCGCTGTCCGATGAAGACGTCACCTCGTTTCGCGGCCTGATGCAGGGCTCGATCGACGCCTACAATCTCGTCGGGGCGATGCCGGACGAAGTGCCGGAGGTCAAATACCCGCGTACGCCGGGCTATCGGCCCTCGCCGGAGGAGAACCCGCGCAACGCCTGGTATCGCAAGTCGACGGTGAAGGGCGCGGCGAGCGGCAAGCTCAAGGGCAAGACCGTCGCGCTGAAAGACAACATCATGCTCGCAGGCGTGCCCATGATGAACGGCTCGGCCACGCTGGAGGGCTACGTCCCCGATTTCGACGCCACCATCGTCACCCGCATGCTCGATGCCGGCGCCGAGATTGCCGGCAAGACCCACTGCGAATCCTTCTGCATGTCCGGGGGCAGCCACACCAACGCGGTCGGCGCGGTGCATAATCCGCACAAGATGGGCTATTCGGCCGGCGGTTCGTCCTCCGGCAGCGGCGTCGTCGTCGCGCTCGGCGAGGTCGACATGGCGATCGGCGGCGACCAGGGCGGCTCGATCCGGATGCCGTCGTCGTTCTGCGGCACCTACGGCATGAAGCCGACCTGGGGCCTCGTCCCCTACACCGGCATCATGCCGATCGAGGTCTTCGTCGATCACACCGGCCCGATGACCGCCAATGTTGCCGACAACGCGCTGCTGCTCGAAGTGCTGGCCGGCGATGACGGCTACGACCCCCGCATCAAGGCGCCCAAGGTCGAGGAGTACACCAAGGCGCTCGGCCAGGGCGTCAAGGGCATGAAGATCGGCATCCTCAAGGAGGGCTTCGAGCAGGCGACCGCCGAGTCCGCCGTCAATGAAAGCGTGCGCGAGGCGGCCAAGCGCTTTAGGGATCTCGGCGCCACCGTCGAGACCGTGTCGATCCCGATGCATCTCGTGGGACCTGCGATCTGGACGCCGATCGGCACCGAGGGCATGACCCAGACCATGATGTATGGCGACGGCTATGGCCTCTCCCGGTCCGACCTCTATTCCACGTCGCTGATGGATTTCCATCGCGGCTGGCGGCGGCAGGCGGATTCGCTGTCGGAGACGACGAAGCTGTTCCTGCTGCTCGGCACCTACATCAACAATACCTTCGGTCCCCGCTACTATGGCAAGGCGCTCAACATCTCGCGCCGCCTGACCGCAGCCTATGACAAGGCCTTCGGCGAATACGATCTGCTGCTGCTGCCGACCACGCCGATGAAGGCGACCAAGCTGCCGGAGCCGACAGCCAGTCGCGAGGACTACGTCGCCCGGGCGCTCGAGATGATCTCCAACACCGCGCCGTTCGACATCACCCATCATCCCGCGATGTCGCTGCCCTGCGGCATGGTCGATGGCCTGCCCGTTGGGATGATGCTGGTCGGCCGCATGTTCGAGGAATCCACCATCTACCGCGCCGCGCATGCCTTCGAACAGGTCGGCGACTGGAAGAAGATGTGAGCGAAGAATCAATGCAGACGGACGGAACACCATCATATGGCTAACGCGTTCGTCGCGGCGTTCGAGATCCTGAGCTTCGGCGCGATCATCGTCCTGATCGTGCTCGGGCTTGGGATCATCGCCAGCATGATGGGAATCTTCAACTTCGCGCAGGGCGAATTCGTCCTGCTCGGGGCCTACATCACCTATCTCGCCTACGCCAAGGGCCTGCCGATCTGGACCGGCATGGTCGCGGCGCCCTTCGTGGTCGGCGCGCTCGGCTTCGCGCTGGAGGCGCTGATCATCCGCCGCTTCTACGCCGCGCCGATCGTGGCGATGCTGGGCACCTATGCGCTCGGGCTCATCATCCGCGAGGCCGTGCGCGGGCTGATCGGTGGCTTCTATCTCACCGTGCCGGAGCCGATCGGTGGCTCCATCGATATCGGCGCCATGCACATCTCGGCCTGGCGCTTCACCATCATCGTCATCACGCTGCTGGTGATGGCCGGCTGCTACCTCCTGCTGTCGCGTACGAGCTTCGGCCTGCGCATGCGCGCCACGCTGGAGAATCCGTCGCTGGCGCGCGCCTCGGGCATCTCCACGCCCCTGATGTACGGCGCCACCTTCGCGTTCGGTTCGGCGCTCGCCGGTCTTGCCGGCGCGCTGATCGTGCCGGTGTTCAGCCTCTACGCCGATCTCGGCCTGCGCTTCCTGATCCAGGGCTTCGTCGCGGTCATGGTCGGCGGCGTCGGCTCTTTCATCGGACCGGTCGCGGGTGCCGGCGTCATCGGCACGCTCAGCGCCGCGCTGCCGTGGGTGATGGCGCCCGTCGTCGCCGACGTTCTCGTCTTCGTTCTCGCCATTGTCTTCATCAAATTCCGGCCACAGGGCCTCATCGCTGGAAAAGGGGTTTAAGTATGTTTGCTGATCGTACCAATCTCACGCGCCGTCGTTTCCTTTCCAATTTCGCCTTTGCGACCGGCGCGGTCGCGACCGGCGTCGGCAGCTGGGTGATTCCGGCGCCCTGGGCCAACGCGGCGGCAGGCCCGATCAAGGTCGGCATCGCCACCGACCTCACCGGCCCGATCGCCTATGCCGGCACGGCCGACGCCAATGTCGCGAAGATGCTGGTCAAGCAGATGAACGATGCCGGCGGCCTGCTCGGCCGCCCGCTCGAGCTCTACATCGAGGACACCGCGTCGAACGAATCCGTCGCGGTCGGCAACGTGCGCAAGCTGATCCAGCGCGACAAGGTCGACATGGTGCTGGGCGGCATCACCTCCTCGATGCGCAACGCCATCAAGGATCCGATCGTTTCGCGTGGCAAGACGCTCTACATCTATCCGCAGCTCTACGAAGGCAAGGAGTGCACGCCCTATCTGTTCTGCACCGGACCGACGCCGGCGCAGCAGTGCGACGAATTCATTCCCTGGCTGATCAAGAACGGCGGCAAGAAGTTCGCGCTGCCGAGCGCCAACTATGTCTGGCCGCATACGCTCAACGTCTACGCCCGCAAGGTGATCGAGGCGAACGGCGGCGAGGTCGTGTTCGAGGAATACTATCCGCTCGACCAGGTCGACTTCTCCTCGACCGTCAACCGCATCATCTCCAACAAGGTCGACGTCGTCTTCAACACCGTCATTCCGCCGGGCGTCGGTCCGTTCTTCAAGCAGCTTTATGAAGCGGGCTTCCTCAAGAACGGCGGCCGCCTTGCCTGCGTCTACTATGACGAGAACACCCTCAACATCAATCAGGCCGCGGAGATCGAAGGCCTCGCAAGCTGCCTCGATTATTTCAAGGTGCTGACCAAGGAGAACCCGTTCGACGCCAAGATTCAGGCGGCCTACGAGAAGGACTTTCCGGGCAACTTCCTGTTCGCCGCCGGCAGCGCCGCGACCGGCACCTATCGCGGCCTGAAGCTGTGGGAAGCCGCCGTCAAGGAAGCCGGCAAGGTCGATCGCGACTCGGTTGCCGCTGCGCTCGACCATGCCAAGATCGCGGAAGGCCCGGGTGGACCGGCCGAGATGGTCCCGGGCAAGCGCCACTGCAAAATGAAGATGTACACCGCGGTCGCCAAGGCCGGGAACTACGAGATCGTCGGACGCAGCAACGGGCTCGTCGATCCCAAGGAATGCTAAGGAGCAATGCTAAGGTGGAATGCTGAAGCCGATGACTGTGGTAAGAGAGGCCATCGCCGCCGACGCGAGCGGCGAAGCGGACGGTGCGATGGCTGAAGGTGCAGCGGCAGGACAGGCTCCCTCGGGACGAAAGATCCTGCCGATCGTCGAGGGCGTCGTGCTCGTCGCGGCGCTGTTCGCGCCGCTGGTGCTGCAGGACTATCTCACGGTATTCGCGACCCGCGTGATCATCCTCGCGTTGTTCGCGCTGTCGTTCGACCTGGTCTGGGGCTATGCCGGCATCATGAGCTTCGGCCAGGCCCTGTTCTTCGGCTCGGCCGGCTATGGGGTCGCGCTGCTGGCGCGCGACCTCGACATCACCAACATCTTCCTGGTGCTGCCGGCAGGCACGCTGATCGGTCTCGCCTTCGCGCTGCTGCTCGGCGGCTTCCTGCTGCTGGGCCGGCATCCCTCCAGCGTGATCTTCGTGTCGCTCGGCACGCTCACCGGCTCCTACGCGGCCGATCGGCTCGCGCGCGGCTGGTACTATCTCGGCGGCCAGAACGGCATTCCCTCGATCGCGCCGATGACGCTCGGCGGCTACGAATTCACCGAAGGGCCACCCTTCTATTATCTCGTGCTCGGAATCCTCGTCGTCGTCTACCTGCTCTGCCGCTTCCTGGTGCGCTCGCAATTCGGTCTGGCGCTGGCCGGCCTGCGCGAGAACGAGCAGCGCATCGCCTTCTTCGGCTACAAGGTCCAGCATCTCAAGGCGATCATCTTCACCATCGGCGGCGCCGTCGCCGGACTTGCCGGCAGCCTCTATGCGTTCCACGAAGGTTTCGTCTGGCCCAACATGGTCGGCGTCGTGGTCTCGACCCAGGTCGTGCTCTACGTGCTGTTCGGCGGCTCCGGCACGCTGATCGGGGCCGTGATCGGCGCCATCATCGTCGAAGGCGTCAGCTTCTGGCTGTCGGATAATTACCGCGACATCTGGCCGATCATTTTGGGACTTCTGCTCCTGCTGGTGATCCTGTTCCGCCCGCTCGGCCTGATCAGCTTCCTGCTCGGCGAGCGCGAACGGGTCGGCAGCTTCGGTGCCACGCCCAAGGAGAAGTCAAAGGAGAAGCGCAATGCCGCTCCTTGAAGCCGCGGGCATCAAGAAAATCTTCGGCAAGCTCACCGCGCTCGACGGCGCCGCGCTCACCGTCGGCGAGAACGAGTTCCACGGCCTGATCGGCCCGAACGGCTCCGGCAAGAGCACGCTGATGAAGTGCATCGCCGGCGCCGAGGTGCCGACGCAGGGCAAGGTCTCCTTCGTCAACACCGACATCACCACGTTCACGCCGACCGAGCGTGCGCGTGCCGGCATGAGCCTGAAATTCCAGATCACGAGCGTGCTGCCGACCCTGACGCTCTACGACAACATCCTGCTCGCGCTGCAGGCGCAGTCCTCGCTGCTCGACCTCGTGTTCTCGCGCACGCGCGGTGCGCTGCATGAGCAGGTCATGACCATGCTGACGCAATTCCGTCTCGTCGACCGCGCCTTCGACGCGGCAGCGGCCCTGTCGCACGGCCAGCAGCAATGGCTGGAGATCGCGATGGCGCTCGCCGGCAAGCCGAAGCTTCTGCTGCTGGACGAGCCGACCGGCGGCATGAGCCTGGAGGAGCGCCGTGTTACCGGCGAGTTGCTCCAGCCGATCAAGCAGCACTGCTCGCTCGTCATCGTCGAGCACGACCTCGATTTCATCCGCGACATCTGCGATCGCCTCACCGTGCTCGACCAGGGCAAGGTGCTGGCCTCAGGCACGGTGTCGGAGATCCAGGCCAACAAGGCCGTCCAGGAGATTTATCTGCGCCGTGCCTGAATTTTTGGACATCAAGCATCTCGACGCCGGCTACGGCCGCAGCCAGGTCCTGTTCGACGTCAACCTCGGCATTCCCTGGCGCGGCGGCGTCGCCGTGCTCGGCCGCAACGGTGCCGGCAAGACCACGCTGATGAAGACCATCGTCGGCGAGCTACCCGCGTGGAAAGGCGAGATCGCCTTCGACGGCCGCGACATCAGCCGCCGCGCCACCCAGGAGCGTGTCCGCGCCGGCATCGGCTACGTTCCGCAGGAGCATTCGGTGTTCGCGCGCCTGTCGGTGCGCGACAATCTCGCCGTCGGCTCGCTCGCGAGCAAGAAGGCCGACGCCGTCGACCACGTGCTGAGCATCTTCCCTAAGCTCGGCCAGCGCCTCGACCAGCCCGCCGGCACACTCTCCGGCGGCGAGCGCAAGATGCTCGCCATCGGCCGCGCCATGTTGGGCGATCCGAAGCTGTTGTTGCTCGACGAGCCCACCGAAGGCGTCTGGATCGGCGTGATCGAGGAGATCACCGAGCGCCTGATCGATCTCGCCAAGAACATCGCGGTGATCATCGTCGAGCAGCACCTCGATCTGGCGCTGCGCGTCGCCGACTACGCTTATGTGCTGGACCGCGGACGGGTGGCGCTGCAGGGGCAGGCGGGCGAGGTGAGGGACAATCCGGAGCTGGTGCGATATCTGGCGCCGTAAGATGCGGCGCGGCTGAAGCGCGCCGGCCTTACTCCGATCTCAACTGTCATGCCCCGCGAAGGCGGGGCATCCAGTACGCCGCGGCTTCTGGGTTCATTACGACCGTCTCCGGAATACTGGATTCCCCGCTTTCGCGGGGAATGACGGCGGAGGGTGGAGCAACATCCCCTGCCATCATCTTCAACTGTCAAACAGCCATGATCTCGCGATCCCGCGGCGCGATCTGCGCCCGGACTTTGCTTCGCTCGCACGCCCTTCAAGCTGGAAGGGCGCAGGGAAGGCCGGGTACCGGCTGGCACCCGCGAGCCCCTGTGCATGGATGCGTAGGTAGACGCTCACAGGGGAACAACAGGTGCAGCCCGATAACCGGCCTTCCCTGCGCGATGGTTTGACGGCTTATGTCGCGCTCTCCCCGGGGAGCGATGCACTCTTGCCCCCGTCGCCTCGCAGATCGCTGATATGCGCGGCCCGGTCGGACCCCACACATCACCGCGGAGACTTGACGCCAGCCTGCGGGCGCCAGGACCACACGATTTTGCCGTACGCGAGCAGGTTTTCGTCCATGCGCCCGCTGATCGCTCACGGGGACTACCCGCCCTGCGACCGCCCTTGGCGCCAACGCCGCCCGCGTCCACCGCAACCCACCCCACGAACCGTGACGATCGCGACCCGCCCCTTCCGGAGGGATGAGATGCGCGGAGGATAGGGGTGTTTCGGTGTTCGGGTAAAGAGAATTATTTTTATCCGAAGGGATTGAAATCGCTGAAATGGGGTGTTTCGCCCGACGGCTTGCGTGCGGCCTCATGCCTGAAGCTGAATTTCACTCGCTTCATAACCTGCGCTTCTCAAACTGAGATTGGTCGTCATCGTGTTCTCCCTCTTCGCGAAAATCGATGTCGCTCCGAGCCGGTCCGACAAAGATGCGGGCTTCCTGCGATTGCATCGATAGGTCTTGCCGCTGGAAAGAACGCTCTCGCCTCAAGCTCAAATATTTCGCTCGCGTAGCGTCTGCCTTTGCGGGGGAGGATATATCGAGCGGCGCTAATCGATGTTCGACCCTTCACTCGCTTCCTTGAAGGATATGGTGCCATCCATCATCGCGGCACGAAGACGCGCAATCTCAGATGACACAGGTAGGCCGTTGATCTGTATTTCGTTATCGATCTGTAGCCGACGCAATAGCGAATTCAACTCGGTCACTATATGTTCACGCAATTTTGCCTGAGCCCAACGAAATGTTAGTATTCTGTAGAGATGGGCAATCTCCGTCCAGTTTTCGCCTCCGTAGTCGCGCCTCGGCCACCCCCACACTTGGGTCGCCCGCGCCTCCGACACTTCTGTCGTGCGTCTAAAGTCACTGAAATCGAACGTTTGGTTGACTTTTCCCTGTTCGAGATCACGTCGCCAAAACTCTGGAGCGATGCGGTCACTGGTTCTCAGAGTTCTTAGTATCCGCTTGTAGGCTCTATAGCCGCCGAGCTCGTCTGGAATTGAAATTCTCCAGGTATTTTGCGACGCCGCCACCAGTAAACTGCGCTGCCAATACTCTCGGTCTTTACGTGGGACAAATTGAACTACAATCCATGGAAGTTGAATAAGACGTTCTAAAGTCGCTGATTGTAACTCGAATTGACCGTTGTCGTCAGGGATGATCTCGTAGAGGCTTCGCCCGTGCCAAGCCAACCTCTGGGCTATCTCTTGGACAGCGCCAGCGACAATCTCGCCAAGGGAGTATTGCTCGTATGCCTGAACAGAATGGAGTAGAGCTATGGTCTTCGGGTTATCTTCAGTTTTGCCAGCGAGTACTACTCGGTAATTGTCGGCTTCTCTGCTGCGGAGGGGCATCACACCAAGGTGAACATCATCTGTAAACATGTGGCTGGCTAAGCCGTCCTCGCGTCGGAGGCTGCTAAAGTGAGTTGCTAATCTTCCTTGAGTAATACGGCGCGCAATCATCGCGATGTCCAATCTAAGATCAGTTTAACCGATTTATCCGTCTTCTTCGCGAGTTATGGCTCGGTGAAGATCTCTTCTTCTAGGAGATTTGAATTTACTCTCGTCGGAGCGTCTTCGAATTAGCTTTTCAATGAATACGTCGATGCCATCATAAAAAGGAGCCATTCCAGCTTTGGCGAAGACTCTGACCAAGGGACTCTCGTGCTCGACCTTGGCGTAACGGTTTGCATAGACCGTTTCCCGATCCACGCCGTGAAGCGCCGAAAGAGCGTTGGATACTTTTTGCTTCCAGGACATTCGGATGAGGCTTCTGTGGGCCAATTCGAACGGCGCTTCGGTTATTGCGAGAATTACGCCAAGAAAGCCCAATATGTCGTGGGATTCGGCGGCCTTTCTATCCAGATAGTCAGTCCAAAGATGCGCAACCTTTTGCGAAAGAGCCGCGTTACGATGAAACTCAGAAAATAGGATACAATAGCCGCTCAATTCCATTAGATCTAATATGGGCGAGACGGCGATTTTAGCGTCGTTAGTCGCTCGCCAATCGGAAGCCTCGATCTTCTTGGATAATCTTTCGTATTGCAGCAAAGCTCCATAGAAAATTCCCGGAAATAGTGCGCTCACTGCTTCTGTTTCATTTTCCACGAATGCAGATAGCAATTCTTCCCCAACCCCGTGCAGGAACTGGCCCGCAAAATCTGGATAGCTATCCGGTCGGTCGGTTGCGCTCAAGGTCGCGCCGAGAGTAGCCATTTCTCGGACTACTTGCTTTCTCCGTTCCTTGACTGCCTGCTTCAGCTCATCGAAGTCGATCTGCTTCCAGCTCAGACCTTCGATGCGCCGTGGGCTGCTGAGATCATTCCACCTGTTCTGCAATTTCGAGAAGCCATGAAGGAGTTTCTGCCAATATTCGGCCTCGCGCGAAAGCAGCGCTGCCTTTATCCAAAAAAGATTCTTATCGGTGGCGGTCGAAAGCCAGCTTTTCCATAGAGACTGAGATTCATAGACGAGAGCAGTCAACGAGGGCTTCATGGCCTCGACTGCTGACCGGCGAACTAGCTCACTTACGTACCAATCGGGGCTTAACTTGGCTCCTTCCGACCGACGCTCAAACTCTATTCGCGGGTAAAGCCATTCAAGTTGAATCAATGCGTATTTCGGCAAGCCAGACTGATAGATTTTAGTTGGTTCATTCCAGCGAATGCGAGAAATGGCTTGGTCAATTGATGCGCTGTCGTTTCGTTCAATGAATTGTAGGTACGCAAGGAACATATTTATCTGGCACGAAGCTATAGCGTCGGCCAGTGCCAGCTGTTCAAGCGGCTCTTTGGTGTCTTTCGGTGCCTCCCTGAATGTGGAGCAAGAACACTGGTCCGCTAGTTCGGCGACGCGACGGAACGCAGCTGCGACTTCATCATCCGACGCAAGAGTTTGCACGTAGTGGTCGATGTAAACGAGGAGATTGCGGACGAGGGCTTCGCGTCCGGCCGAGAAGTTTATTTGAATGCACGTGTAAACTATCGGAAAGATGCTGGACTCGATCCATTCTGCATCGCTAACTGATTTTGGATCGAGCTTTCCAGCTGTTTGGTGCGCGATTGAAGTAGCGCTGTCCGTGGAGCGGTACCAGTCAGTATGGATATAACGAACGGGGTACCAGCGGCTTTGTGTTGGAATCTTCTTCTTACAAAGTTGATAGTCGGACAGTAGGCCAATTAAGTTTCTACAAAAAACTAGGAACGCCTCTCCATTTAGCTGCGTCTCCTTCGAGGTCATATCGGCCAGAGCCGCGATCGTCTCGATGGCGCGCTTCGCCTCCGTCGAGGCGTGGTTTTGAAAAGATGCGTCACTCCACCTAAAATGCCCGGCCACACACCGCATATACGAGCGATGAATCCGGTCCAGCAATTCGTTTAGTAGAGTAGTCGGATCAAATAGATTGAACGCTCGGGCTCCCAAATTCACAAAACCGATTACGGATACTCCGGCCCCTAACCCCAAAAACAGGAGAGCTGTTCGAACCGGTGGCAGACCAGCCGCTCTAAAAGCAAGAAGCACTAGGCTTAGGTAGGTAAGTAGCGCCAGAAAGCGCATATAGACGTTTCCGACGTGGTCCTTCGAGAACAAGTTTCGAATACTGCTTGGGACTCGTGAGTAGATGGCACCAGCGATTGCCGTGGTCGCGGCGTAGTAGAGGCCGATCAGAACGCCTCCTGTTGCCGCAACACCGCTCAATAAGTTGGTGTAGGCGTCGCTCGTAATCTGCAACATTGAAATTTGAAGAAAGTCGTCAAGCGGTCTGCCTAACATTTGCATTCCGACCGCTATAATCACAGCGAGTACGACCTGGCCCAATGTAGAGCTAGTGAGTCGTAGAAAAGTTACAGATTGTCTTTGATCGTCCGCCAACCGGCTCCTGAGCCCGAAGAGGGAGCGGTGCGAGACAAATGTCAGGTAGTGCAGGCGGGCTCGCAACCTCCAAAAGGCTTTTGAGCGGCTTAATAAGAGGAATAGATTGTCGAGCAATGATGTTACCAATCAGCTGGGAGCAACTTTGAGGAGCGTCTCGTAAGGATACAACCAAATCTGCCGTGGAGCGAGCTATCAAGAGCCAGGTTTGCTCCTATTGGTGCTGATAAGCCGAGATGAAGGTGAACACGCGCGTCGTTGAGATCGAAACTGCGTTGCAGCCAGCAGGATTTAAAGTTTCGCCGTACGCTAACCGGCCAGCGAATTCCAGATCATGTCTCACAGCGCGCTCATATCAATTCCGTCACCCTGAGGTGCTCGCCTCTTCGGCGAGCCTTGAAGGATGCACGGCCGCGCCGGCAGCCGGGCTGTCGCCCTTCGAGGGCCGCTGAAGAAGCGGCCACCTCAGGGTGACGGTCGAGCAGTGTCGTATGCGATCCGACCAGCATCCAGTACGCCGCAGCTTCTCGGTTCAATCACATTTGTCTCTGGAATACTGGATTGCCCGCCTGCGCGGGCGATGACAGCTGAGTACGCGGCGGGAGCGAAAGTCGTGGTGCCTACTTCACCGCCCCAAACCGGCTCTCGAACGAGTTCGACGACACCACCGGTGCGGCGCCCATGATCTGGGTTGCTTCACCGGCGCCGTCCGACACCGACGGCTTCAGCGCGGGGCGCGTCGCGGCGAGCCGCGTATCGGGCTTCGTCGGCTCGACCGGCTTGGCTGCAACGGCCGACTTCGGCGCATCCTTCGCTGCATCCCTGGACTTGTCATGGCCCGGTACGAACCGGGTCACCGCGGCCTTCAGCCGCGATGCTGCGGTAGCCGGCGTCGTCGACGTGGTGGCCGGAGCGACGGATGCGGTGGCTTGCGGTGGCGGTGTGGTCGCCGTGGTCTCGGCGGAGCCCATGCCCATCTTGCGGCCGAGATTCGAGAAGAAACCGGATTTCTCGGCCGGTGCGGCATTGGCCACGCGCGTATTGGCGGCGGGCGCGCTGACGGCGACGACCGGCTCTTCCTGCGGTGCAGGCGCGGACGCCACGCTGTCGAGATTGGGCTTCGGCGGATTGACATGTCCGGGGATCGTGCCCGGCGCCTTCGCCATCGCCAGCATCTGCAAGGTGGTGCCTTCGGCGCCTTCGGACAGACCTGTCGATCCCTCCGGAATCTTCGCGGCGAAAATCTTGTTCATGCCGCCGTCGATACCGGTGTTCATGCGCGCCACCGGCGTGCCCTTGGCGACCAGCTTGGCGTAGGCGGCCTCGTCCTGCTGCTGCTTCTCACGCACGGCCGCGACGATGTCGTCGGGGATCACATAGGCCGGGCACTTGGCCGAGGCGTCGAACACGGGGTCGCGCTTGGCGTCGGGCGGCTTGGCCGCGTCGAACACGTATTTGCGCTCGCAGAAATCGACCTTCGGCTCCTGCCGCGTCACCTCGAAATGATCATAGCCTTCCTTGATCATCTTCCAGAACGGCATGTTCGGATTGTTCCGGTGCCTGGCCATGTTCACCGGCGTCATCTTGAACGGATAGGCCTGCAGCTGGAACGCCTTCTGGCCGCCGAAGAACGACTCGCGGCCGAGCGAATAGATTTCCGCGATCTGCTCGTCGGTCATGGCGTAGCAACCGCGCGACGAACAATCGCCATGCACCATCAGCTGCGAACCGGTGCGGCCCAACGCCTTGTCGAACGCGTTCGGATAGCCGGTGTTGAACGAGAGATAATAGGCCGATTGCGGATTCATCTGGCCCGGATTGATCGAGTAGAATCCCTCCGGCGCCTGGCGATCGCCTTCGCGCACCTTCGGCCCGAGGTCGCCCGACCAGCGGCAGATCGGATAGGTCTTGAGCAGCGCGAACTGGCCGTTGCGAGTCTGCTTCCAGACCTCGAGCTCGGCCTCCTGCTTGAACAGGCGCACCAGGATCGGCGATTGCAGGTCCATGTTCTTCTCGACCATCGCGGCGAGAAGCTTTGGCGGCACCGGCTGGTTGGCCTTGGCGTTGGTCGCGAGCGAAACCTGGTCGGTGTCGCAGCCGGCCAGCAGAACACTGGCCGTCATCAGCGCAACCGAAGCCAAGAGCGCGCGAGCAAGCGAACGAGAAATCAAGATGGACCCCACACCGTCCCGGGCAAGCAGCGCGAACCCCGATTTGGAGAGTGGCCCGACCGGACATCCGGACCCGTCGTGACGGGCGTTTTCGAGGCCACACTCCAGCGCTTATGCCCTGAAGCCATTGATTAAAATTCTAACCTCTGGGTCATGTGGTCGCAACCCGAGCGGGGATCACGAGCCCGTTGGCCCAGTGGCATGGTCAACAGAGACTAAATGGACGCGACTTCAGGCTTTACTTGGGCCTTTGGGCCCAGAGGGACTGAGATCGCTGATTTGGGCAAAAAAAGGGTTAACGCGGGGTTACCGGGGCGGCTCTTCACCTCTTCGGCTTGCGGGGGAGGGAGCGCACCGCCCTTGCGGCATCCGAAATGGGGCGAATCAGCCCAGTTTGCGGCCGATATCGAGGAATTTCTGCCGCCGCTGCTTGCGGATGGCGTCGCCGTCGACTCCACGGAGCTCGTCGAAAGCCTTGGCGATGGCGTCGCCCGTGGTGGCGATCATGGCGGCGGCATCGCGGTGGGCGCCGCCGACCGGCTCCTTCAGGATGCTGTCGATCACTCCGAACCGGAGCATGTCCTGGGCGGTGATCTTCATGTTGTTGGCGGCTTCCTGCGCCTTGCTGCCGTCGCGCCAGAGGATCGAGGACGCCGCCTCCGGCGAGATCACGCTGTAGATCGCATGCTCCAGCATCAGGACCCTGTTGGCGGTGGTGATGGCGATGGCGCCGCCCGACATGCCCTCGCCGGTGATGATGGCGACGTTCGGCACGGTCAGCGCCATGCAGGCATCGGTCGAGCGCGCGATCGCCTCGGCCTGGCCGCGCTCTTCCGCGCCGATCCCGGGATAGGCGCCGGCGGAATCGGCCAGCGACAGCACCGGCAGGCCGAATCGCTCGGCCATCTCCATCAGCCGCACGCATTTGCGGTAACCTTCCGGCCGCGCCATGCCAAAGTTGTGCTTGATGCGGCTCTCGGTGGAATCGCCCTTTTCCTGGCCCATCACGCAGATGGCCTCGCCGCGGAAGCGGCCGAAGCCGGCGACCAGCGCCTCGTCCTCGCCGAACTTGCGGTCACCGGCGAGCGGGGTGAATTCGGTGATCAGGCCCTTGATGAAATCGTTGAAATGCGGCCGCTGCGGATGCCGCGCCACCAGCGTCTTCTGCCACGGCGTCAGGTTCGCATAGAGGTCGGCCAGCGCCTGCGCCGCCTTGTCCTCGATCCGCCCGATCTCCTCGCCGATGTCGCTGCCGGAGGCAGCCAACGTGCGCAGCTCGTCGAGCTTGGAATCGAGCTCGGCGACCGGCTTTTCGAAGTCGAGATAGCTGCGCATCGGGTCTGGCATCAACTCAATATAGGGGGACGGGGCTCGAGAGCGAAGCGAGGTTGAGATCGCGGAAAGAAGTGTAGCTTCTTCAATGAGTTGGCTTGTGGGCTGTTGGTAAGTGGGCCAAATCATGCGGGAGGCCACGGCTCTTTCTGCGGAGATGTGGCCGAAGTCAAGGCGGTTTCACGGGAGAACTATTTCTCCGCCAGCGGGTGCAGGTCCCGCACCAAGCTCTTCAGCCGCTCCTCGACCACATGGGTATAGATCTGCGTCGTCGAGATGTCGGTGTGGCCGAGCAGGGTCTGCACGATGCGCAGATCGGCGCCGTTGTGCAGGAGGTGGCTGGCGAAGGCGTGCCGCAGCACGTGCGGGGACACCAGCCGGGCCTGCAGCCCGGAGGCGACCGCAAGCTCCTTGAGGTCGCGGGCGAAATGCTGCCGCGTCAGGTGTCCGCTCTCGCCGAAGGAGGGGAACAGCCATTTCGAGGCGGCGAGGCTGTTCTTCTTATCGGCTTTTGCCGCCTCCGTTGCGGCAAGATAATCCGCCATCGCCTGCCGCGAGGCCTCGTTGAGCGGCACCAGGCGTTCCTTGTCGCCCTTGCCGCGCACCACGATCATGCGGGCATCGCGCTTGGCCGCCGTGCGCGGCAGCGCCACCAGCTCGGAGACGCGCAGGCCCGTGGCGTAGAGCACCTCGAGCAGGCAATAGAGCCGCAAAGCGCGCAGGCGCTGCGCGGGCGAGGCCTCCGCAGCCTCGCTCAATTCCCTGGCGCGGCTGAGCATGCGGTCGACATCCGCGATTGACAGCACTTTCGGCAGGCCGCGGCCGCGCTTGGGGCCGGACAGGATCGCGGCGGGATCCTCATTGCGAATGCGCTCGTTGAGGAGAAAGCGGTAGAGATGCCGCATCGCCGACAGCCGCCGCGCGACGCTGGTGGATTTGAAGCCGCGCGTGTCGAGATCGGCGAGATAGTCGCGCAGCGTCTGCGTCTGCGCCTCCGCGAATGTATGTCCGCTGCGGCCGAGAAACTCGGAGAAATCGGTGAGGTCGCGGCGATAGGCATCGAGCGTATTGGGCCCGGCGCCCTGTTCCGCCGCGAGCATGTCCAGGAACAGGCCGGTGAGTTTTGCATCTGAGGGCTTTGCACGCATGCCCGGGAAGCTAGCCCCTATTTCTTGAGAAACTTATCCGGCGGGATCGTCACCGTCATTTCCCGCGACTTCGGGCTGACGAAGTTCGCCAGCGCGAAGACCACGCCATAGACGATGCCGGCGATCACGGCGACGACCGTCAGGAAGCGGAACAGGCTGGGCATCGTGCAGGGTCTCGGTCAGGCTCTTGGCGGGCAAATAAACCAATGAAATCATCCAACATGTTCGCCGTTTCGTGGCAAGAGTCCTCTGGCGAGGCCCCCTGCGGGGTCGTATAGGTGGCGAAAGGATGCCGCCTTTGGCGGCAGGTTGAGCGAGATCCAGAGCGAGTTTCATGTCCGACGCCGCGTTGCCGATCCAAGCTTCGCCCGAGGCCGACATCCTGTCGGCGCTCGGGTCGCGCTCGATCGTGCTCGTCGGCATGATGGGGGTGGGAAAATCCACCATCGGCCGCCGCCTGGCGCTCAGGCTCAAGCTGCCTTTCGTCGATGCCGACACCGAGATCGAGGCGGCGGCCGGCATGACCATACCGGAAATTTTCGAGCATCACGGCGAGCCGCATTTCCGCGACGGCGAGGCCCGGGTGATCGCGCGCCTGCTCGACGGTGGGCCGATCGTGCTGGCGACCGGCGGTGGCGCCTTCATGCGCGAGGAGACACGCAGCCGCATCGCGGCGAAGGCCGTCTCGGTCTGGCTCAAGGCCGATCACGACGTCATCATGCGCCGCGTGCGACGCCGCGCCGACCGCCCGCTGCTACAGACCGCCGATCCCGAAGGCACCGTCGCCCGCCTGCTCACCGAGCGCGAGCCGGTCTATGGCAAGGCTGACCTCACCATCGCCTCGCGCGACGTGCCGCATGACAAGATCGTCGAGGAGTGCATCGAGATTCTGCACGCCCATCTGTGCGGCGAGCAGGCCGCCCAACCACCTGCCGACGTCGCGAGTGCCGTACGATGACTGCGCCCATAAGACATTCCGACCCCGTCAACGTCGACGTCGCGCTCGGCGACCGCGCCTATGACATCGTCATCGGCCGCGGGGTCTTGGCTTCGCTCGGCGAGCGGGTCGCTGCCTTGCGCCCCGGCGTCCGCACCGCCATCGTCACCGATCGCACCGTCGCAAAGCATTGGCTCGAGCCCGCCGAAGCGTCGCTCGCAGCCAGCGGCATCCCGACCTCGCGAATCGTCGTCGAGGAAGGCGAGATCTCCAAGACCTATGCCGGCCTGGAAAAGGTCAGCGAGGCCCTGATCGCCGCCAGGATCGAGCGCAACGATCTCGTCATCGCGCTCGGCGGCGGCGTGGTCGGCGATCTCGCCGGCTTTGCGGCGGCGATCCTGCGCCGCGGCGTCGATTTCGTGCAGGTGCCGACCTCGCTGCTGGCGCAGGTCGATTCCTCCGTCGGCGGCAAGACCGGCATCAACTCGCCGCAGGGCAAGAACCTTCTTGGCGTCTTCCACCAGCCGGTGCTGGTCATCGCCGACACCGCCGTGCTCGATACACTGTCGCCGCGGCAATTCCGCGCCGGCTATGCCGAGGTCGCCAAATACGGCGTGCTCGGCGATGAGGCCTTCTTCACCTGGCTGGAAAAGAACCACGCTGACATCTTCAAGGGCGGTCCGGGCCGGGAGCATGCGATCGCGACCTCCTGCCGCGCCAAGGCCGGCGTGGTCTCGCGCGACGAGCGCGAGACCGGTGAGCGCGCGCTGCTCAACCTCGGCCACACCTTCGGCCACGCGTTGGAAGCCGCGACCGGCTTCTCCGATCGCCTGTTTCACGGCGAGGGCGTCGCCATCGGCATGACGCTGGCGGCGCAGTTCTCGGCTAGGCTCGGCATGATCGGCGAGCTTGAGGCGGAGCGCGTCGAACGTCACCTCATCGAAGCCGGACTGCCGACGCGCCTGCAGGACATCGCGGGCTTTTCGCAGGAAGGGCTTGCGGATGCCGACGCGCTGATGGCGCTGATGGCGCAGGACAAGAAGGTCAAGCGCGGCAAGCTCACCTTCATCCTGCTGGAGGCCGTCGGCCGCGCCGTCATCGCAAAGGACGTGGAGCCGGCGCCGGTGCGCGATTTCCTGCAAGAGAAGCTCGCGCAGAAGCTCTGACGCGCAGTTGAACCGATTTCTGTTGAGTGGTGCATGGACTGGCTCGGCTTCACCATCGTCATTCTCTGCCTGCTGGTCTCGGGCTTCTTTGCCGCGAGCGAAACCGCGCTGACCGGCGCCTCGCGCGCCAGCATGCTGCGGCTCTCCAAGCAGGGTAACCGCGATGCCGACGTGGTCTCGGAGCTGCTCGACATGCGCGAACGCCTGATCGGCGCGCTGCTGCTCGGCAACAACATCGCCAACATCAGCGCGTCCGCGCTGGCGACGTCCATCTTCACCGCCTGGTTCGGCGATGTCGGCGTGCTCTATGCGACCGGCTTGATGACCGCCCTGGTCGTGATCTTCGCGGAGGTGCTGCCCAAGACCATCGCCATCAACGCACCGGACCGCATGGCGCTCGCGGTTGCGCGTCCGATGCGGTTGACGATGTACGTGCTGGGTCCGCTGCTCAAGATCGTCGAAGTCATCGTCCGGCTGTTGATGCGGCTGTTTGGTTTGGCCGGCGAGCACCAGGCCATCCTGTCGCCGACCGAGCGCCTGCGCGGCGCGGTCGATCTGCTGCACCATGAAGGCAAGTTCGAGAAGCAGGACCGCGACATGCTCGGCGGCCTGCTGGACCTGCGCGAGCTCCAGGTCTCCGACGTCATGATCCATCGCACCGAGATGATCATGATCAACGCCGACCTGCCGGCGGAGGAACTGGTGCGCGAGGTCCTGGCGACCGAATACACCCGCATCCCGCTCTGGCGCGAGAAGCCGGAAAACATCATCGGCGTGCTCCACGCCAAGGATCTCTTGCGCGCGATCCGCGCCGCCGACGGCGACACCTCCCGCATCGACGTCTCCACCATCGCGCTGCCGCCCTGGTTCGTGCCGGAAATGCGGCCCGTGTCCGAGCAGCTCAAGGCGTTCCGGCGCCGAAAGACCCATTTCGCGCTCGTCGTCGACGAATACGGCGAGGTTGAAGGCCTGGTGACGCTGGAAGACATTCTGGAAGAGATCGTCGGCGACATTTCCGATGAGCACGACGTCGTGGTTGCCGGCGTGCGCGCGCAGCCGGACGGCTCGGTCGTGGTCGACGGCTCGGTGCCGATCCGCGATCTCAATCGCGCCATGGACTGGCGCCTGCCTGATGAAGAGGCAACCACGGTTGCCGGCCTCGTCATTCACGAGGCGCGCTCGATCCCCGATCGCGGCCAGAGTTTCACCTTCCACGGCTTCCGCTTCCGCGTCCTGCGCCGCGAACGCAACCGCATCACCGCGCTCCGTATTTCACCGGTGCCGCGCGAGGCGGAGACGGAAGGGGCGAGGCCGAAGCGGGCCGGGACGTCGTTTTGACTCTTAACCCTCCCCTGGAGGGGGAGCTAAGTCCCGCCTTCCCCGGGCGCCTGCGCATGGATCGCGAGGGCGTGAACGCTGCCGGACAGTTCCGCAGCCAGTGCCGAATTTATCATGCGGTGGCGATCGACCCGGCTCTTCCCTTCGAAGGCTCGAGACACGATATACAAGCGAAAGTGCGTCTCGCCGCTCGGTCGGTGGCCGGCATGGCCCTCATGCAAATGAGACTCGTCGACGACCTCGATGCTGTCAGGCGTGAAAGCTTCCTGCAACTTGTTGCTGATAACGTCTCTGGTAGCCATGTGAGCCTCCCTCGCGCGCTTTCGCAGTCCGTCAGCAGCTAATTGCAATGTCAAGACTTGAAGGTTTTTGCATTGCGTAGTCAAAGTTGGTCATGCCGATCGATTCATCAAAGTTCTTCGACTCCATCCGCGTCAAGCCGAAAGGCAAGCAGGCGGAAGTGAAGCCGCGCGACACCGTGGTCAATTGCGAATGGACCGGGTGTCAGAACAAGGGCGCCCATCGCGCGCCCAAGGGCCGCGAGAATTCGCGCGAGTACTGGCATTTTTGCCTGAACCACGTGCGCGAGTACAATCAGAACTACAATTTCTTCTCCGGCATGAACGCCGACGCCGTCGCGCGCTACCAGAAGGATGCGCTGACCGGCCACCGTCCGACCTGGAAGATGGGCGCCAATGGGGGCGTCAAGAAGGGCGCCGAAGCCGAGATCGACGGCGCCTTCGATCCGTTCAGCATGTTCCAGGAGCTCAACGGCCGCACCGGCTGGCGCGCCGGCCCGCAGGCCGCGCCCAAGCCCGAGACGCGCAAGATCATGAATGCCGAGCGCAAGGCGCTCCAGGTCATGGGGCTCGGCCCCAGCGCCACGCTCGCCGACGTCAAGAGCAAGTACAAGGCGCTGGTGAAGCAGCACCATCCCGACGCCAATGGCGGTGATCGCTCCACCGAAGATCGGCTGATCGAGATCATCAAGGCGTATAATTATCTGAAGACGGTGGTGCGGGAGGCCTAGGGTCTCACCGCGCATCCATTGGATGCCGCCCGCTCGTAAGCGGACGGCACTTTCAATGTTACCTTACCCGACAGACACGGACATGCTTGACGACGCGGCGTCCATGATGACCGCGCGTGACGACGGTGCGTACGGTGCAGACCCTTCGCGGAGCGTAATGATAGCGCGCGTTCACGACGTCCCCGGCAACCGATGCGCTTGGGATAGGGTGAGCCGGCAGCGCATTGGCGGGTGCTGCGAGTGACGACAGGGCGAGCAGCGTTCCTGCAGCGAGGGCGTAGGAGAGCTTCTTCATTATCATTCCTTTTCTTGTGTGCCCCTGATGACCTTCGTGGGGGCGAGCGTGAATGCCCGGCCGGCGCCATTGTTCCGGCGTTCCGCTGAGTCGTTAGGTCGCATGTGCGAAAAGCCGGCCCGATCCGACGAGCGTGCATCGCCCGTCCGCATTCAATCTGCGGGCATCGCGCCCACGTAGGACGAACTCGGCCGGATCAACCTTCCCGTCCGCTGCTGCTCGCGCGCATGGGCGGTCCAGCCCGCCGCGCGCGCCACCGCGAAGATCGGCGTGAAGGCCTGCCTTGGAATGGCCAGCGCATCGAGCAGGATCGCGGTGAAGAATTCCACATTGGTCTCCAGCGGCCGCTCCGGATTCTTCCTGCGCAACGCGCTGCGGATATAGGCCTCGACCTCGCCGGCGAAGGGCAGGTCGGCTCCATCAGAGGCGAGCGCCTCGATCGCGGTCTTGAGCACATCGGCGCGCGGATCGCGCACGCGGTAGACTCGATGGCCAAAGCCCATCATCCGCTCGCCGCGTGCCAGCGCCGCATCCACCCAGGGCTGGATGCGCTCGCGCGAGCCGATGGCGTCGAGCATTTCCAGCACCGGCTCCGGCGCGCCGCCATGCAGCGGCCCCGTGAGCGCGCAATAGCCGGCGGTCACGGCCGCGAACAGATCGGCCTGCGTCGAGGCCACCACGCGCGCGGTGAAGGTCGAGGCATTCATGCCGTGGTCGCTGGCGGTGACGAGATAGGCGTCGAGCGCGGTCACCTCGCGTGTTTCGGGCGCGCGACCGTGGAGCATGCGCAGCGTGTCTGCGGCATGGCTCAAGTCAGGATCGGGCGCGACCGGATCGAGACCCCTGGCGCGGCGAACCAGCGCGCCCACGATCACCGGAAACGCGCCGACGATCGTCGCTTCGTGCGCAAGGTCGTGCTCGCCGCGAAGTCCGGCGACCGCTGCGCGAAATCCGTCGACAATGCCCATGCTGCCGGCCGCCGCCAGCAGCTCCGGCAGGCGGGCGAAGGCGCGCGCACGAGCTGCACCCAGGCTGGCCCGCACGTCGGCTTCGCTCAGCGTGGTCTTGCTGGCGCCGTTCCAGAGCCGGGCGGTAACGCCCTCGAAGCTCGATGTGGCGGCGAGGCGTCCGACATGCTCGCCGGCGATGATCAGCTCGCCCCGCTCGCCGTCGACATGGCTGAGCACGGTCTCGGCGGCGGCAACGCCGTCCAGCCCGGTCTGGCTTTTGGTGAGGTGGATGTTCATGGCCCAATCTCCTTTGCAGGACAGGAAATTCGGGCGTCTCGACAGATTGATCAATCTTGATTACATAAATCAATATGAAAAATTCCAGTGAGCTCTACCTCTCAGCGCGGGAGGCCGCGGCCGAACTCGCGATCTCGCCGGCGACCCTCTACGCCTATGTCAGCCGTGGCCTGATCCGCTCCGAGCCGACGCCGGACTCGCGCAAGAACCGCTACCGCGCCGAGGACGTCCGCGCCCTGAAGGAGCGCCGGGTGCCGTCGCCGGAGCCGCGCGGCCTGCGCAGCTTCGATGCCGACCTGCCGGTGATGGACACGGAGATCTCGACCATCACCGAGGACGGCGCGATCTATCGCGGCGTCAACTGCGTCGATCTCGCCGAGAACGATACGCTGGAGCACACCGCGACGCTGCTCTGGGATGTCTCCGGCGCCGATCCCTTCGCGCCGGACAATCAGCCCGAGATCTCCGACGAGATGCGCGCGATCACGCAAGCCGCGCGCCGCGCCGCGCCGATCGACCGCGCCATCGCCGTGCTGGCGCTTGCCGCGAGCGCCGATCCCCGTGCCTTCACCCGCGCGCACGACGGCCGCGCGATGGTCGGCGGACGCATCGTCCGGCTGCTGGTGGCGACCATGCTCAACGCCGAGCCATCGCCGTCACCGCTGCACCAGCAGATCGCGACGGCCTGGGCGCCGGATAACAGGCATGCGGGCGACCTCATCCGCCGCGCACTGGTGCTGCTCGCCGATCACGAATTGAATGCCTCGACTTTCACCGCGCGTTGCGCGGCTTCCACAGGCCTCAATCTTTATGACTCCGTGATCGCAGGCCTCGCCGCGCTGAAAGGTCCAAAACACGGCGGCGCCGGCGTGCTGGCCTCGCAACTCGTCAAGACGCTGGTTGATCGCGACGTCGAGCCGCTGGTGCGCGAGCGTGTCGCGCTCGGCGAGCGTTTCGCCGGCTTCGGTCACGGCGTCTACAAGCGCGGCGACCCCCGCGCGCAATCGCTGCTCAACGCGCTTTCCCGCGCCGGCGCGCCACGAAAGTTCACGCGGGAAGTGCCGGAGCGGATCGTCGAGGCGACCGGCGAGCTCGTCAACATCGACTACGCGCTCGCGGTGCTCGTGCACGCCCTGCGCCTGCCGGCGGGCAGCGAGCTCGCGTTGTTCGCCATGGCCCGCAGCGTCGGCTGGATCGCCCATGCCAGCGAGCAATTGCAGTTCGGCAAGCTGATCAGGCCGCGGGCAAGGTATGTGGGGCCAGCGGCAGGGCGAAGGGCTGGGAGTGCTGCGTCGCAGATTTGAGCATCTGGTTCACCCGCCGCCGCCCGTCTTTGCCGAACCAGGACCCGGCTACGCGGCGCGGACCGTGATGAGGAAACGGTCGACCTCGCTCTTGAGTCTGTTGCTTTCCATCGACAGCGACTGGGCCGCCGAGAGCACCTGCGTCGAAGCCGAGCCGGTTTCGGTCGCGCCGCGCTGAACATCGCTGATGTTTGATGATACGAGTTGAGTCCCCTGCGATGCTTGCTGAATGTTGCGCGAGATCTCCTGCGTCGCCGCGCCCTGCTCCTCAACGGCGGCTGCGATGGTGGAGGACACTTCGGAAAGCTGCTCGATCGTGCCTGAGATTTCGGTAATGGCGTGCACCGATTCCTGCGTGGCGGTCTGGATGCCGGAGATCTGCTGGCCGATCTCACCAGTTGCCTTGGCGGTCTGTTCCGCGAGCGCTTTCACTTCCGACGCCACCACGGCAAAGCCGCGGCCGGCCTCACCGGCACGAGCCGCTTCGATCGTCGCATTGAGTGCGAGCAAATTGGTCTGTCCGGCGATGGTATTGATCAGCTCGACGACGTCGCCGATCCTGGCAGCGGCCTGCGAAAGCGCGCCGACCTTTTCGGTGGTGGTCCTGGCCTGATCGACGGCCTGGGACGCCATCCGGGCGGAGGCCTGCACCTGCCGGCTGATCTCGGTCACGGACGAGGACAGTTCTTCCGTGGCGGAAGCGACCGATTGCACGTTGGTGGATGCTTCCTCGGAAGCTGAAGCGACGGTCGTCGCCAGATCCTGGGCATGCTCGGCCGTCGTGGTCAGCGTTCCGGCCGATGCTTCGAGTTCGGTCGAAGCCGACGAAACCGTCTTCACGATCTCACCGATGGCGGCCTCGAATTCGCCGGCCAGCCGGTGCATGTCCGCCTTCCGCTGCTCTGCCTGCCGCCGCTCGACTTCCGCCTGCTCGGCGCGCAGTCGTTCCGCCTCGATCATGTTCGTCTTGAAGACATCGACCGCACCGGCCATCTCGCCGATCTCGTCGTGCTGCCCCATTCCGGGGATGACGATCTTCATGTCACCCTTGGCCAGCCGGACCATCGCCTGCACCATTGCCGCGATCGCCTTGGTGACGGAGCGGGCGATCGTGAGGGAAAGACCCGATACGACGACAATCGCGAGCGCCAGCGCGATCAGCATCCAGCGCTTCACGGCCGACATCGTTTCGGCCTCCTGAGCTTGAGCGCCGTCTTGACGCCGCCGAATATCCTGCTCGATGGCTTCGAAGACAGGCTCGATCTTCCCGTACTCCTTCGACATCGCCGCGGCATTGCGTGCGGATTCCGCTGTGCTCTCCGCCCAAGCCGCGAAGTCGCTTCTGTAGGTCTGCAGCCTGGCTGCTATTTCGGCCTTCGTGGCCGGAGCAAGATTGGAATCGGCGACCGCCTTGCCGAAATCGCTCGCAGTCTTCTGAAACGAATCGATGTAGGCCTTGTCCCGACGCAGCATGAAGTCCTTCTCGTGACGACGCATCGTCAGCATGCCGTTTCCGAGAGCCGCGTTGTCGACCTCTTTGAGTCGGGCTTCAATGGCGTGTACCGAGGCGCGCAACGTTCCGGTCAATCCGAGCTTCTCGTTCAGGCCGATCCTCGTCTCGGTCTGCACCAACGCGGAAAATTGCTTATCGTACTCGCTAAATCCTGACTTCAGCGTATCGACCTTATCGGCGAGACCGCCAAACCCGTCGGTTCGGATCATCGTGCCGAGCCGGTCCATATCTCCCCTGATCGATGCGCTCACGGTCGCGTGGCGCTTCACGGAGGCCTCGTCCCTCCGCAGCATGAAGTCCTTTTCCGCTCGGCGCGCATCCAGCATGTCGCGCGCGAGCCTTTCATTCAGGTTCGACAAGACCCGTGCACCGTCTGCGATTTTGCGGGACGCTTCTTGAGACGCGGCTCCGGTCAAATAGATCGCACCGAACGCCCCCAATCCGAGCAGGCCGATGAGTCCGATCAGGAGGATCTTGTGACTCAGACGAAAGGAGAAATGCCCCATGGTTGCGGCCCCGCTAAATATCACGCAAAAATTGCGACAAATCGTCGCGAGCGTTAAACTACGGGAGACCACAAAAGGAAATGTAAAGACGGCTATCGCTTTTCAGCAAAGCAGGGATCTCGTCGGAATGACCTCTGCAGACATTTTCGGCGGAGGTCGCTCCGCAGTTTGTCTCCAGATAGCCGCTGTGTTGCCTGGAGCGTCGTGAGACCGAGCCGCTTGCAACGGCACAATCACCCCCGCGGCTTCACCGCAGCAACGGCGCGGCCATTCCTCCGGCGATAGATCCACACCGCCGCGCTCAGCACGATCGCGGCGGCGACCACACTGAGCATCCAGATGTGCTTGCCGATGTGCTCGTGGTGCGGCAGCCCGGCATATTCGTGCAGGGCCGTCACCGCCAGCACCCCTGGCAGCACATGCGCGGGCGCCCAGACCAATATCGCCGGGATATTGATCGCATAAAACCGCGCCGGCGGCATCCCGAGCGCCCCGGCGGTCACGGGAACGAAGGCACGGATCGGCGGCACGAAGCGGGCGAAGAACACGGCCCAGGTGCCGAAGCGGTTGAAGAAGCTCTCGCTCTGCTCGACCACGTGCGGATAATTGGTCAGCGGCCAGGTGTTGAGGATTTCGCGCTGCTGCCGGTGCCCGATCCAGTAGGCCGAGCCGTCACCCAGCACCGCGCCGAGCGCGGCGGCCAGCAGCACCCACTGAAGCTTCAGCTCCCCGCCCGGAATCAGGGCGCTCAGCGCCAGGATGATGGTCGAGCCGGGGATCACCGATCCCACCACCGGAACGGCTTCGAGAAGCGCGGCCAGGAACAAGGTCAGATAGGCCAGCCACGGATGGGCCGAAACGAAGGATATGAGGGGATCGAGAAAGGACGTCACATCGTCTCTATGTTGGCGGCGGGCATGGGGCCTCAGACCCTACATAAGTAAGGAGCGGCGGTAAAAGTGCCATCCGCGCCGGCAGATCGCGCCGCGGGGCGCGAAATTCGAGCGTGATTCGCAGGGCAGCCTTCCAAAAATCGCGTTCCTTACCTATCTCAATGAAAAGACAACGGAACTTTGATTGGGGGGCGGGCTTCTGCCAGCCACTTGTCTCTGATAGGTTGGTTTTCAGCACCCAGCCGCAGCCAACGTGCGAATAACCGGTTTCGGGACCGCCCGGGACCTCGGAGGATTGATGACGACCGCCGCCATGTCCAAAGTTGAGGAAGTTTCCGGTCTGCCCGACATGAAGGTGTCGGTGCGCCAGGTGTTCGGGATCGACAGCGATCTCGAAGTGCCGGCCTATTCCGCAGTCGATCCTCATGTGCCCGAAGTCGATTCCGACTACCGCTTCGACCGTGCCACCACGCTTGCCATTCTCGCCGGTTTCGCCCGCAACCGCCGCGTGATGGTGACCGGCTATCACGGCACCGGCAAGTCCACCCATATCGAGCAGGTCGCGGCGCGCCTGAACTGGCCCTGCGTGCGCGTCAATCTCGACAGCCATATCAGCCGCATCGACCTCGTCGGCAAGGACTCGATCGTGGTCCGCGACGGCAAGCAGGTCACCGAATTCCGCGATGGCATTTTGCCGTGGGCGCTGCAGCACAACGTCGCGCTGGTGTTCGACGAATACGATGCCGGCCGCCCGGACGTGATGTTCGTGATCCAGCGTGTGCTCGAGGTCTCGGGCCGCCTGACGCTGCTCGACCAGAACAAGGTGATCAAGCCGCACCCGTCGTTCCGCCTATTCGCGACAGCCAACACGGTCGGCCTCGGCGACACCTCGGGCCTCTATCATGGCACCCAGCAGATCAACCAGGGCCAGATGGACCGCTGGTCGATCGTCACCACGCTGAACTATCTCAGCCATGACGAGGAAGTGGAGATCGTGCTGGCCAAGGCCAAGCACTATCGCACCAGCGAGGGCCGCGACATCGTCAACAAGATGGTGCGTCTTGCCGATCTCACCCGCAACGCCTTCGCCAATGGCGACCTGTCGACCGTGATGAGCCCGCGCACGGTGATCACCTGGGCCGAGAACGCCGACATCTTCGGCGATATCGGCTTCGCGTTCCGCGTCACCTTCCTCAACAAGTGCGACGAGCTCGAGCGTCCGCTGGTCGCCGAATTCTATCAGCGCTGCTTCAACGCGGAACTGCCGGAATCCTCGGTGAATGTGGCGCTGAGCTGATCTCTCTCGGTATGTCGTCCCGGCGAAAGCCGGGACCCATACCGCGTGATGTCTCAATAGAACGACGCCGGTAGTTTCTTCTAACCCAACGACGGCCTGCGGTTATGGGTCCCGGCTTTCGCCGGGACGACGGATACGGTGAAATGACCACCTCCAACTCCAAGTTCCGCAATACCAAGGAAGCCCCGACCGAGCCGTTCAAGCGATCGGTCGCGGCCTGCCTGAAAGCGATCGCGAAGTCGCCCGAGCTCGATGTGAGTTTTGCCGCCGAGCGGCCGGGCCTTGCGCCTGGCAAGGCGCGGCTGCCGGAGCCGGCGCGCAAGATGACCAAGCGCGACGCCGCGATCGTGCGCGGCCACGCCGACTCCATCGCGCTCAAGCTCGCCTGTCACGATGCAAAGCTGCATCGCAAGCTGATGCCCGGCAATCCGCAGGCGCGCGGCGTGTTCGAGGCGGTGGAGCAGGCCCGGGTCGAGGCGATCGGCGCGCGCCGCATGGCCGGCGTTGCCAAGAACCTCACCGCGATGCTCGACGACCATTTCCATCGCGGCAAGTTCGACGAGATCACCGACCGCGCCGACGCGCCGCTCGCCGATGCGCTGGCGATGCTGGTGCGCGAGCGCCTCACCGGCCTCGCGCCGCCGACGGCTGCAAAAAGGTGGTCGATCTCTGGCGGCCGATCCTCGAAGACAAGATCGGCAAGCGGCTCGACCGGCTCGACACCCTGGTCGAGGACCAGACCAGGTTCGGCGATGCCGTGCATGATCTCTTGACGGCGCTCGAGCTCGGCGACGAACGCAACGCCGACAGCGAAGACAATGAGGACAACGACGAGAACCAGGACGGGGACAACGACCAGTCCGGCGCGGAAGGGTCGCCCGATTCCGACGCCGCCCAGGAGATGAGCGCGGACCAGGCGCAGGCTTCATCAGAGGAGATGAGCGACAGCGCGATGGAAAGCGCGCAGGCCTCGACCTCCGACACCTTCGACGACGGCGAGCTCGGCGACGACGAGACGCCCGGCGAGGCGACGCGTCCGAACTCGCACGGCAAGAACGAGCCGCGCGGGCCGGAATACCACGCCTTCGCGCCGAAATTCGACGAGGTGATCGCCGCCGAGGACCTCTGTGACCATGACGAGCTGGAGCGCCTGCGCGCCTATCTCGACAAGCAGCTCGCGCATCTGCAGGGCATCGTCGCCCGCCTCGCCAACCGGCTGCAGCGCAAGCTGATGGCGCAGCAGAACCGCGCCTGGGACTTCGATCTCGAAGAGGGCATCCTCGATCCGGCGCGGCTGTCGCGTGTGGTGACCGATCCGCATCATCCGCTGTCCTTCATGCACGAGAAGGAAGCGACCTTCCGCGACACCGTGGTGACGCTGCTGCTCGACAATTCCGGCTCGATGCGCGGACGCCCCATTACGGTGGCCGCGACCTGCGCCGACATCCTCGCGCGCACGCTGGAGCGCTGCGGCGTCAAGGTCGAGATTCTCGGCTTCACCACCCGCGCCTGGAAGGGCGGGCAGTCGCGCGAGGCGTGGCTTGCCGCGGGCAAGCCGGCCAATCCCGGCCGCCTCAACGACCTCCGCCACATCATCTACAAGTCGGCCGATGCCCCCTGGCGCCGTGCGCGAAAGAACCTCGGCCTGATGATGCGCGAGGGCCTGCTGAAGGAGAACATCGACGGCGAGGCGCTCGACTGGGCGCACAAGCGCCTGCTCGGCCGTCCCGAGCAGCGCAAGATCCTGATGATGATCTCCGACGGTGCGCCGGTCGACGATTCCACGCTGTCGGTCAATGCCGGCAACTATCTCGAGCGGCACCTGCGCCACATCATCGAGGAGATCGAGACCCGCTCGCCGGTCGAGCTGATCGCGATCGGCATCGGCCATGACGTGACGCGCTATTATCGCCGCGCGGTGACGATCGTGGACGCCGAAGAACTCGGCGGCGCCATCACCGAGAAGCTCGCCGAGCTGTTCAGCGAGACCAACACCGCGCCGATGCAACCGGCCGGCCGCCCGCGACGCAAACTGCATTCGTGAGCACGCGATCGTCCCGCCGCAGCTTCCTTGGCCACGCGGCGGCGGGATTTTCCACTCTCGCACTTTCTCGATGGGCGCAAGCGCAGCCTGCGACCATGCCGCCGCCGCCGCGCGGACCGGTGCCGCCGCCCGAGCACAGCGTCACCGAGCCGGTTGCGATCGAGGTCAACGCACGGCCAATCTCTTCGTTCGAGCCGCGCGATCGCTCGCGCGTGCGTTTCGGCTCACTGCAATATCGTAGCGGCCTGGTGCTCACCTCGCCCTATCGCGGCTTCGGCGGCCTGTCCGGCATCCGGCTCGATGCCAAGGGCGAGCGCTTCCTCGCGATCTCCGACCAGGGCGGCTGGTTCACCGGGACCATCCGCTATTCCGGCGGCAGGATGGTCGGGCTCGACGACGTCGAGGCCGCGCCGGTGCTGGGCCCCGAGGGCCGGCCGATCACGGAAAAGCGCCTGTGGTACGATACCGAGTCGCTCGCGCGCGACGGCTCGACCGTTTATGTCGGGCTCGAGCGCGTCAACCAGATCATGCGCTTCGATTTCGCCAAAGGCGGCACGCGCGCCCGCGGCGAGGTGATCCCGTCGCCGGCGGCGATACGCAAGCTGCCGACCAACAAGGGGCTCGAAGCTCTCGTCTTGGTCCCGAAAGGCCACCCGCTGGCGGGCTCGCTGATCGCGCTGTCGGAGGGCGGCTTCGATGCCGACGGCAATCTGATCGGGTTTCTGATCGGCGGTCCCACGCCCGGCCAATTCAGCATCCGCCGCACCGACAAGCAGCTCATCAGTGACGCGGTGCTGCTGCCGTCGGGCGAACTGCTCATCCTCGAGCCGCAAATTCTCCTGGTTCACCGGCATCAACATCCGCATCCGGTCGATTCCCCTGAAATCGATCGCGCCGGGCGCGCTGGTGGACGGCCCCGTTCTGTTCAACGCCGATCTCGGCCATGAGGTCGACAACATGGAAGGCATCGACGCACACGTCACGCCGGAGGGTGAGACCGTGCTGACGCTGGTCTCGGACGACAATTTCTCGCTGCTCCAGCGCACGCTGCTGCTGCAGTTCACGCTGGTGGAGTAGGTTTTTCCCAACTCCCCCGGTCATTGCGAGCGCAGCGAAGCAATCCAGATCTTTCTGCGGAGGGACTCTGGATTGCTTCGCTGCGCTCGCAATGACGAGTGGAGACAGCCGGGCTCTTCCGGGCCTGCAATGCATCCCCCCATTCCCGCCGCGCGGCTGGCATTCCCGTGTCTCCTCACTACACTCCCTCCATTGCCCCTCTCATCCTCCGGAACCCCCGCATGAGCGCCCTGTTTTCCCCGATCAAGCTGCGCGGCCTGACCTTGAAGAACCGTCTCGTGGTGTCGCCGATGTGCCAGTATTCGGCCGAGGACGGCGTCCCGACCGACTGGCATTTCACCCACATCAACAACCTCGCGCTGTCGGGCGCCGCGATGTTCTGCATCGAGGCGACCCATGTCGAGGCGATCGGCCGCATCACGCCGGGCTGCCTCGGGCTCTACAGCGACGCCGCCGAGGCCGCGCTGAAGCAGATCCTCGCCTCGGTGCGCAAGCATTCCTCCACCGCGATCGCGATGCAGCTCGCCCATGCCGGCCGCAAGGCGTCCAGCGCGCGGCCCTGGGACGGCGGCCAGCTCATTCCCGTGAGTGAAGGCGGCTGGCAGACGGTGGCGCCGTCGGCGCTGCCGCACAAGGACGGCGAGGCCGCGCCGCTGGCGCTCGATGCCGCGGGCCTGACGCGGATCCGCGACGCCTTCGTCGACAGCGCCAGGCGTGCCGCGCGGCTCGGCATCGACGCGATCGAGCTGCATGGCGCGCACGGCTATCTCTTGCACCAGTTCCTGTCGCCGATCTCGAACAAGCGCACCGATGAATATGGCGGTTCGCTCGAGAACCGCATGCGCTTCCCGCTGGAAGTGTACGACGCGGTGCGCGCGGTGTTCCCGCACGAGCGGCCGGTCGGCATGAGGGTGTCGTCGACCGACTGGGTCGAGGGCGGCTGGGACCTGGCGCAGACCATTGAATTCTCCAAGGCGCTGAAGGCGCGCGGCGTCGACTGGATCGATGCCTCCTCCGGCGGCGTCTCGCCGCTGCAGAAGATCACGCTCGGTCCCGGCTACCAGGTGCAGTTTGCCGACGCCATCAAGCGCGAGACCGGATTGCCGACCATCGCCGTCGGCCTGATCACCGAAGGCAAGCACGCCGAGGAGATCGTCGCATCCGGCAAGGCCGACATGGTCGCGCTCGCCCGCGGCATGCTCTACGACCCGCGCTGGGGCTGGCACGCCGCAGCCGAGGTCGGCGGCGAGGTCGAAGCCCCGCCGCAATACTGGCGCTCGCAGCCCTCGACGCAGAAGGCGCTGTTCGGCAAGACGACGTTCGGGGCGAGGTAGGGGGCGCGCAGCGCATCTGCTGCATGTGGCGCGAGGCTCGCGCCACATGCTCCGTCATTGCGAGCGCAGCGAAGCAATCCAGGATCCCTCCGCGCAAACACTCTGGATTGCTTCGCTGCGCTCGCAATGACGATGGGGAGGCAGGCGTGCGTTACACGCTCAGGTCGCGTTTCCTGCTGGGTCAAGCACCATAAAGGTCCGCTTCCCCTCACGCATCCGTAAATCCCCTTAGCTTCCACGCCCCGCAAAACTGGCCTAACCTTCGTGCACGCGCGGCAACACGGAGGCTGGCCATGCGGTTTCGGGTTCGGAAGGCTGCCCACGTCTTCGAACGCGTGGGTCTTGCGGTCGCGGGAGCGGCGTGCGGGCTGTTCGTCGGCGCCTATGTCGGCTCGGCGATTCCCGTGCTCACCACGCAGGGCTTTCTGCTGCTGATGATGGTGCTCGGCTTCGTCGGCTTCTATCTCGGCATCGACACGCCGCAGCTTCCCTTCGACGAGGCCCACAGCCGCATCGACGCCGCGGAATTCCTCAGCTCCGCCGGCACGCTGTGCGCCACGCTGACCGCGTTCGCGTCGGTGGCCGTCATCGTGCTGCGGCTCGAGCCGCACATGGTCTGGACCTGGCTTGCCCTGATCGGCTGGATCGGCGGGGTCGCCATGCAGATCGTCGCTGGCGCCAAGGCGCGGATGCGGAAATAGCGCTAAAACACCACGCCCACGCGCGTGCCGCGCTTCCAGGCGATGCGGCAGCGCTTTTTGGTGTTGACGTGAAGGAGTTCGAACCTGTCGGGGATCGTCACCTGGCCGCCGAGATCGACACAGGCCCCGCCCGCCGAATAGTCGATCAGCGTGCAGGGGATCACCGGCGCGCGCGGGTCGGTGATGATCTTGGCCTGGCGGGACACCAGGCCTGCCGGCTTGACGCGGGCATGTCGGCGCGGATGCATTGGCACTCTCCTCCAATTCCGCAGATCGCGGCGGGCTTGAGGGCGATGATGCGGGGCAGATGATGCGATCCGGCTAAAGCGGGGGTGAGAATTTTAATGAAAAGTTGCGGCGATTGGAGAAAGCGGGGGTAGTGGAGTGGGCGCGGTCTCAATCGCCGTCATTGCGAGGAGCGAAGCGACGAAGCAATCCAGACTGTCTCCGCGCAAATAGTCTGGATTGCTTCGCTGCGCTCGCAATGACGAGCGGTGAGAGCGCCCATCACCCCGTCACGATCTCACCCGCCTCCGCTCCCGCGCCCGCATGCGGCCCCGCCGGCATCGGCACCGTCTGATACGTCTTCGGCAGATTCACCGGCCGATAGTCCGGGTCCAATTCCATCCGCTTCACGACGCTCTCATGCACATGCGCGCCTTCGGGGATCACGCGCGGCTCGCAATCGGGGATGTAGAAGCCGAGAAACACCTTCCGCTCCGGCCATTCCTTGTACTTGGCGCTCTTCGGAACATATTCCAGCACGCGCCAGGCCGCGTTCATCGAATTGTGCAATTGGCCCGTCGGGCCGGTGTAGGCAGGCGGGACATATTCGAACGGCGAGTTCTTGCGCTGGACGCCCCAGGCAAGCTGGTTCACCGTGCGCGGGTTGAAGTTCAGCCCGGCCTTGCCGGCTTCGTCGATCATCCAGATCAGCGGATATTTCGAGTCCCCGCTCTCGGCCTCCGGATAGCCGCCGCCGACGTCGCAATGCACGCCGGCGAACCACACCTGCATGATGTCCTGCGGCTGTTTCCTGTCGTCGGGCACGAAGCGGTTGCTCCAGAACTCCTGCGGCTCGCGCCATTGCTTGAGGCGGAACATGCAGCGCCGCTCGTCGATCGCGATCGCCTGCCGGAAGATGTTGACGCTGGGATTGCGCAGCGTGAAGGCCAGCTCCTCGAAGCTCGGCCAATACAGCCGGTCGGCGCGCGGCACGATCACGCTCGCCACCGTGTCCCAGACGCCGATGAAATGGATGGTCGGCCAGCGCGAGGAAGTGATGCGCGCGAACTGCGCGGCGAGATCGAACTTGTCCTTGGGCAGCGGCCCGTCCTCGTCGAAGCCGGAATCCGTGAGGGCCGCGAGGTCGTTGCCGCGCCCGGAGCCGGAATATTGCTTGTAGGAGATCAGGCCCGAGCCTGCGAGGTTGGCCTGCTCCGGCGAGATCAGCCCCACCTTGTGGATCAGCCCCGCCAGCACCCGCACCGTGTAGGCGCCGCGCGAAAAGCCGAACAGATAGATTTTGTCGCCGGGCGCGTAATGCTCGACCAGGAAGCAATAGGCGGACAGCACGTTGTCATCGAGCCCGTAGCCGGTGGCGAGCCCCAGCACCAGATTGACGTTGGCCTTGAGCCGGTGCCACGTCGTCGGCTCCGTCACCGTGCCGACGCCGGGATCGTAGAACACCATCTGCCGCGGCTGCGTCCTGTCGGTCTTGCGCAGGCAGCGATACAGCTTCAGGACGTTGGAGATGTTTTCGGAGATCTCGTTGCCGGTGCCGTCACAGCAGATGACGAGGTTTTTCGGCTCGGCTTTGCGCTCGTGCTCCACGGTATCCCCCTCCCGGATATGCAATCCGGGCGAGTATAGCAAAAAAGCGCGACTGCGAGGAGACGGTGGTGCTTGCCCTCTCCCCTTGTGGGAGAGGGTGGATCAATCGCGCTCGGCGCGATTGAGACGGGTGAGAGGTCTCTCTCCGCGCATGAATCTTCCACGCCGGAATTCCCGGAGACAACCCCTCATCCGCCTTGCCTTCGGCAAGGCACCTTCTCCCGCAAGGGGAGAAGGGAAAGCAGCGCGCCCTCGTTCGCTCGCCCTACTTCTTCTTCCCCGACCCGATCTCCGGCTGCCACGCATCCTTGCGGCTCGGTGCCGCGGCGCTCGTCTTGATCTTGTCCTTCTTCGGCTTCTTGGTCTCGCGATTGCTGCGTTGCTGTCCCTTGGCCATGATGTCGGTCTCCTCTAGACGCGCAATGATGCGTCAGCGTACGCCCGCGGTCGGGCGATAGCGAGCGCCAAAGCTGTAGCCTGCGCGCCGATGCCGCCGAAGAAAGCGTTGGCTATTGCGGCGAAAGGGGCGCATGTTCGTCCCAGCAGCGTCGGTTGGGGCCTGACCCGCGAAAGGCAGGCTTGCATGACCATCCGCTCGCGGCGCGAAACCATCACATTCCGGCATCCGGCCCACATTCGCGGCATCGCACGCGCATTGCCGGCCGGTGCCTATGAGGTCGTCACCGACGAGGAGATGATCGAGGGCCTGTCCTTCGCATCCTGGCGCCGCATCGCCACCATGATCACCGTGCCGTCCGAAGGCGTCAGGGGCGCAACCGAGATGCTGTCGATCGGCTCGGTCGACCTCGCCGATGCGCAGGCGGCCGACGCGCAGGCTTCGGATGTGCAGGCCGCCGATGTGCAGGCCTCCGATGTTCAGGCCTTGGAGGCAAGAGTTGCCCATGACTGACGTCCCGGTGGATCTCGACAAGCATCGCGGCATGGCCGCCCAGAAGGCGACCGATCTGCGCCGCGCGCTGGCCGACGTCGAGAACAATGTCAGGGAGCTGCGCGAGCGCGAGGCTGACCTCGAAAACCGCATGATGTCGGCGCCCGCCACCTCGTGGCCGGAGGCCGCGGTGAAGGCGCGCTATCTGCTCAACCTCTATGCCGCGAGCCTGTCCACCGAAGACACCCGCCACCGCGCTTTGGTGGCCGCGCTGTTCGACGATTTCGCCAAGCTCAGCGGCGAGAGCTGAAGCCGGCCGCAAGCACATCTGTCGTCCCCGCGAAGGCGGGGACCCATAACCCCAGGGAGCGGTTTGACGCGAAGGCGGCTACTCCGAGTCCCCGTAAACCACTTTCCCTGTCGTGATGAGTCCCTGCTTCAGCCGGGACGACGCGCGCAGCAAAGGATACCCCATGACACTCACGACCAGCCGCTTCATCGGCCACGACCAGGACCGCGGCATCGTCCAGTTCTCGATGCAGGACGGCCCCAGGGAATTCGCCTGCGCGATCTCGACCTCCGCCATGGACGACCTCGAACGCGGCCCCCGCGCCCGGCCCAGTGAGCGCGAAGCCCAGTTCACCCGCCTGCGCGAGCGCATCGAAGCCTGCGTGGAGCGGAAGTATCAGGCGACGGAGTTCGAGGGGACGCCGCCGGGGATCGTGCTGCGGAGCATTGATTTTCGGGGGTAGGGGGAAGACGGGGCCCTCCGGAGTTCCGACGTCCAACGTCGGGCACTTGGCAAATGGCGACTTCCGGCGGCTGATAAATGTTGGCCTTGACGCGGCGCTAGGCCGGCCGGTTAGTCACTGTGCCGCCGGAATTGAAGCACCATCAGCCGCACTGCATCCTGCTCATCTTGCGCAGCCAGCAATGAGCCTTCAAGACATTGGAGATGTTCTCGTCACAGCAGATGACGAGGTTTAGAGCCGGAGTGTGGTGGGTATCCTTGGTACGAACCTCGCGGTGATGCTATCGCGGTGAGTTTAGCAGGACCATTCATAGTTCGAAAGTCGAGTGGCGTGACGGCAAAAGGTGTCGCACGCTCAGATTGTGTCGCGCCCTTGGCGTTCAGCACAGTATCCGACGCCGAAATTTATCTTGTCAAAGAACATTTAGTGAACTATATAGTTACAACACAGGAGTTGTAGCCTGATTCCGCAATTTGACCCTGCGACTGGTTACCTCCCTCCGGGAGAGCACTTCGCCCGATGGAACGAGTTCGCGCTAAGGTTTGGAGGAAATCCTTCCCGCGAACGCCTCCTTATTGGATTGCTACGAATGGCAAAGAATCTAGCTGGTGCGGGATGCACGTTCTTTTTGGTGGATGGCAGCTTCGTCACCGACAAGGACGTGCCTAGCGACTTTGATGCGTGCTGCGACTTCTCGGGCATTAACGTCGCAAAGATAGATCTCACTCTGTTCGGAAGCCGTGAAGAGATGAAAGCAGAGTATTACGGAGAACTCTTCCCTGAACACTACATGGCTGATGACGAGTACACATTCCGTGAGTTCTTTCAGACTGACAGGGATGATGTGCCAAAAGGGGTGGTCCGACTAGATTTGAAAAGTCTCCCATGATCGCCACGGATCATCAGTATCGGACTACTAGAGATCGTCTTGAGCGGTTCACTCAAACCTTGGCAAAGCTCAAGAGTGGCTCGGAGCACGATCTTCTTCACCAAGCTAGAGTCAACGCCATTTTGGCTCAAACCGAGAGGCTGAAGGCAGAGTTAAATGAATATGATGATCTAAGGTCTGGGAATGTAACTCAGATTGATGCGAGTAGTTTGCTCGATTTGCCCGTCGCGCTAATCAAGGCGCGAATTGCGAGAGGATTGAGCCAATCCGCTCTTGCGGAATTGGTGGGTGTTGCCCCTCAGCAAATCCAACGATGGGAATCTGGAGCTTATCGAAAGGTTGCGTTCGAGACATTGTCCCAAATCGCTACCGCGCTGAATGTTACGGTGTCCGAGCGGATCGATCTTTCCCGCGCGGCTCCGGTGCCTTTGAAAGGGATACGGAGGTCGCTCCAAAAGCTCGGTTTTCCGAGTGAGGTGGTGGACAGCCGCATCTTTCCTTCGAGCGCAGTGGGCGAAGACATCTCACTCTACGATGAGCTCGATGGTCGCATCGGCTTGTTGCTTGGGATAGGTGTTCGAGACCTTGCCGCCGGCAGAGCAAGTTTGCAGACTTCTCAGTTGCGCTTCAAGTTGCCCGCATCGGCTAGTCAGACTAGGACGCGGGCGTATTCGCAATATGTTGAAGCACTTTGCCGAATTGTTGCTAAGACGTCGGTGACGTCTCCATCAGCATTGCCAATCTCGTGGCAAGAAATGAGTATTCTGCTCTTTCCAAGCCGGCAAGCCTCTCTTGAGAGCGCACTCAGGGCTGCTTGGTCTGCGGGCATAGCGGTAGTGCCGCTTGCGGACGCGATCGCTTTTCACGGCGCCTGTTGGCGAGAGAAGAGCAGGACGGTGGTTGTTCTTAAGCAGAGCTCAAAGGAGGAGTCGCGTTGGCTTCTAGACCTTATACACGAGCTCTATCATGCCGCTTCCGAGCCGCTAGATAAGGAATTCGCTATTCTGGAAGAGGAGGAAACATCCGACGCCCGACGTAAATCAATTGACGAACGAAGAGCTCAGCGGTTCGCTACGGAAGTAATTACTGGGGGTCGTACCCAGGAACTCACGGATCGTATAGCTCAACTTGCCGCCAACCAAGGGCCTCGACTGAAATCGGCTACTCAGGCAGTAGCCAAAGAGTCGGGTGTTCCGGTGGGCGTGTTGGCAAATATCTTGGCGCATCGACTTGCCGAGTCGGGAGTCAATTGGTGGGCTGTCGCAGCAAATCTACAATCCAGTTCGGGTGAGCCGTGGAAAATCGTTCGAAGAATTTTCTTTGAACGCGCAGACTTGAGTCGGCTCTCACGACTGGAGCGAGCGTTCTTGTTGCAAGCATTGGAGACGAGCTGATGTCGGAGCTCCAAAAAAATCCCCTTGACGCTGAGATGCCTCCACTCAAAATTACGTGCACTAGTGTTGATTGTGAGCACAACCTGCACTGCTTCTTAAAGAAGAGAGGGATGCGGGTTGAAGATCACGGTTCTTGCCGGGCTTGTGGAGCAAGGCTAGTAGACTGGCCCCGGCTTCATCGCCGAGATCCATCCGACACCGAGAATACCTTCAAGTCTCTCAAGTTCGAGGTTATTCGACATCATATGTGGCATGTGATGTTTGATGACGCCGCTGCAAGAAAAGCTAAGAATCAAGGGCGGTCGAAGCTGTACGCGGACGTAAAATCGCGGCTTCGCTCGTCAATTGGCAAGGCCGCTGGTGGATTTGACGGCAGGCAAACTCCTCTGCAAGGAAGAGTAGTTTACTATGCTCAGCATGCAACAGCTACATGTTGCCGAAAGTGCATGGAATATTGGCACGGGATCCCTAAGGATAGGGCGCTTACCGAACCGGAATTGGAGTACGCCGCGATGTTGGTTCGAGCTTACCTTGATGATCGATTGCCCGATCTTCAGGACGAGGCAGTTCCAAGGCCTCTGCATGCGACATCAATTCGGAAATCTGAAATTGGGCGTCGCTAATAGCGAGCAGTTGGTGGCGTTGCTCCGCGGGAGGTGTCTCGACGTGGCTGAGCGCAGGATTTTGCTTTCGCGAATTGAGGACTCCGCTCAAGCTGCAGATCTTACCACGCCGCCGAACTGTGGAGGTGTAGGGCGCATAAGGCATTTCAAGTCTTTCCAAGGCTCTTGTTGGCCGCTCAATCCCTTACCGGGACTGCCAGCAGCTGGATGGCTTGGGTCAAAATTTATGCACCAATACACGGCGCAAGTATTTCAAGTTTCGGGGTGCTCATTTCGGTGTTGGTATTGCTATGTACCCTTTTCCTTACTTGTAGGAAATGAGCGCGTGTCGGAATGGCTCGATGCCGATGAGATGATAGACAGGTATCTGGCTGAACCGGAGCAGCCGCGTATTATCGACTTATCAGGCGGCTCACCGGATCTCGTGCCAGAATGGATTGCTTGGACGATGGACGCGCTGCGATCGAGAGAAATGACGCGGTCAGTATATCTTTGGTCGGACGACAACCTCAGCTCGGATCTGCTGGTGCAACCGAGTCAGAGCAATCTTCTTCGAGAAATCGAGAGGTACGAGGGTTACGGAAGAGTCTGTTGTCTGAAGGGGTTCGATAAGGTTTCGTTCGCCTTCACCACAGGGGCTTCGGAAGAAGGCTTTGAACGACAGTTAGAAATACTGAAGCAGTATTCTCGAACGTCAATCGATCTTTATGGATACATCACGTTGGCCTGTCCCTTGGTTAAAGACATCAAGGGACGTGTCCAACAATTGTTGGACCGACTTCAGGCAATGAGCCCTGAGTTTGTCAGGAGAATCGTGCCGCTCCGGATCGAGCAGTTTTCTCCAATGTTAAGTCGGATGAACGTTGCTCGAAGCGAGGGCCTAAAGTACCAAGACGAAGTGGCATCTGTTTGGGTAGAGGAGTTGTCGTCGCGGTCTATCCGCCCAATTTGGACGCAACCATGACGTACGATGTAACGTCAGCTGACCTTCTAACGACTGTTGAGGCGAATCTAACTCGCGCAGGCTCTTTCGCGGAGTTAACAGCCGTTTGTAATGGCGCTTTCCCAACCGCGATAGTCGATGCTCTAAGGCAGCTAACCTCTAAGTCGCTTGTTGCAACTCAGCGATTGGAGCAGGCGTCTAAAATAGGGGAGGGACGCCCATTTTCGGACCCTCGACTACCGCTTCCGCATCCTCTCGACTTCGAATGGCGATATAATAATCTGACTGCAGACAAGCTCCTCGCAACGGCCAAGTCCCTAGTGACGCCCGACGGCGTGCTGCTCTTGGCCGGCACGCCGGCTCTTGCTCTTAGAGCTCTGGACACTGGATTCCCAAAGTCATTCGTTTATGCCTCAAAATCGGACGATCCCGTAACGTCACGATTGCAGCAACTGGCTAACGGAAACATTCACTTCGTTGATATACGAGATAATCTACGCGCAGTTCAGGCGAGTGTCGCGATCGTCGATCCTCCCTGGTACGACGACATCGCTTTGCCTCTAGTGACCCACGCGCTGCGTGGGGTGAAGCTAGGCGGAGCGATTCTGATCGGAGTTCCCGATCGGCTAAGCGGATGCCACTGGGCGGAGTTGCTAACGTCCATTGCGGACAATCCGCTGCCGTTCGGCCTGGCCCATGCGCGAATATCAAATTGCGAGCTCCGGTACGAGACGCCGCTCTTTGAACTCAATACCTTGGTTCGCCTCGGAATTGGTTCGGCGCATCCGCAATGGCGTACTGGCCGGCTGGCTTTCGCTCGCAAGACTTCTGCGTTTATGCCGATCCACAGTTTCCCACCGCTAGATTGGCGTGAAGTGCGTGGGGCGAACTGTCGCCTACGATTTCGAGGCGAGCTGGAGGGCGCATCCAGGACCTTCGTTACTCCTTTTGGAGTGCGAGATACTGTCAGCCGGAGCTCAGATTGGGTTCGTACGGACGTCTACTGGACGGCCGGAAACCGCGTTGCTTACGTGGCAGGTCAGCGCGAAGGAGATGTTGGGCAGCCCTTGAACACCGTTCTCGACCAACTCGAAAAGGCAGAAATTGCGGAGGCTCGCAAGCTGTTGAATGTCCAAGAGGATGGCAAAAACGTTATGGATAAGGTGCAAATCAGGCTACACACTTAACCTAGCACACAATATATGGTTGGTCAGGCTGCCAATGATGGCTAGGAATGGAGGCGCCCATGGGCATCGTAATTGCATTTTCAGGGCCGATTGGAGCGGGAAAGTCGACCATTAGCCAAAAAGTGGCTGAGTTGCTTCATTGGCCTCGCGTCAGTTTCGGCGAATACGTTCAAAAGGTTGCAGCGGAGTATGGTGAGGATCGGGACGACCGTACGGTTTTGCAACGTTTAGGGCAGGCCCTCGTGCTGGCCGACGTTGATGGCTTCGTCGATGGCGTCTTGCGGGAAAAACAGTGGCGCAACGCAGCCGGAGAAGGAAATCTTGTAGTTGATGGGTTGCGGCATGCAGAAGTTCGCCATGCTCTGGTTCAGAATATCAAACCAAATACGCTCAAACATGTGTTTGTTACAGTAGACGAAGACACTCGGCAGCAGCGTGTGTTTAAAGAAGACAATATCGAGCCTAGATTGCTCATGCGTTATGATCAGGACATAACCGAGGCTCAGATTCCTCGAATTATCCGCGAATACAAAGATATAGAGGTCAGCGGAAAACTGCCTGCGCCGGTTGCTGCAAAAGAGATAGTTGCCAGGCTTGGCCTGCAACTCCCCTATGGTAGCCGCCGAATAGTTCTTGCACACCCGATGAAGGCATTTGGTGTTTTCGAGGGCGGAGGGGCGAAAGGCTATGCACACGTTGGCGCGCTCCATGCAATCGAAGCGCGCGGTATTAAACTTGAAGCCGTGGCGGGTTCGTCGATTGGTGCGGTAATTGCGTTGCTCGTTGCATCTGGATTCTCTGCGAGGGAGCTATTTCACTCCGCAGACGAGGGCAAATCTGGCCTGCTCTCGGCTAGCTGGATTGATCACCTGAATCAGACAGATTGGGCGGCCTTCAAACTATTTCATGATGAGTATTTTCGTGGCCCCGGGCAGGCCGCGCCGGTCAATCTCAGCTTTCTCGGAATGTGCAAAGTCGCGCTTTCGCTGTTTTCGGCGGCAAGGCGGCACAATCATTTGTTTAGTCAGATATGGACAAGATATGGACTAACGGACAGTGCCGGATTCCGAGAATGGCTCGAAGCAGCCGTGCGGGAAAAATTGGGAGTTGAGAGCGGCCCGGTTTTGTTCCGACATATGAAACTTCCGCTCAAGGTCGTCGCTGGTGATCTTCTCAGCGGAAAAATGCGCGTATTTGGAGGGATGAGAGACGCCGACTTAAACGCAATTGATGCGGCCGTTGCTTCTGCCTCATACCCTCTCTTCTTTCAGCCGTACAAATTTGAGGGTAGCCTGTTTGTCGACGGTGGTCTGGTCTCCAATCTCCCGGCTTGGGTGTTTGATGAAGAGCGATCAACCCAATCGAAGCCAACGCCAACCTTTGGCTTTCGATTTGTAGAGGTCCCGCTAGTGGGGCGTGTGCAGCCGACCGCTACATTGCCTACCTCGTTCCCACAATTCTTTAAACATCTAGCCACTACGGCGGTTTTTGGTGGCCAAGAGTTGGGCGCTCGCGGGATAGACGATTACTATGCTTTTCGCCTCGCTGCTGATATCGACACCCTTGCTTTTGATGAAATCGAGGCAAAAGCGCCTACCCTTATTGAAGCAGGTCGTAAAGGAGTAAGCGAGTTCTTTGACTCGCAGCTTGGACCTAGCGATCCTGATTTTATAGAGATGCTTCTCGGCATCGTCGCGAACTTCATTGTGCAGGCGCTTGATCGGCGGGCGAAGGAAAAGCTTTCTCATTTGAGAAGCTTCGTTCTTATCAGGCCTTCCCCGAATATTATTAAGGTAGCCTATGCGGCGAATGCGACGGAAGATGCGGACGATCGGCTCAGGATCCGATCAGACGCTCCCGGTATGGCACAATGCTTCTCTGTAAAGGAACCTGTGCTCACGATTGTACCAGATGTCCCGCATGCGATTCGGGTAAACCCCGCTCTCAAGTATGAACACGCTGCGCGGCCGCGCGATGTAATCACGAACTATGCGATCCCCATTTTTGCTGATCCAGAAAACTGGTTGAGGAGCCGTCCGGATCTTCGTGATGAACCAATCGCTGTTCTTGTGATCGACTCTTCTAACGAACTTGCCTATTTGCTGCAGCAACCAGAGTTCGAGGATAGGCTAGCGACGTACGCTCAGATATGCGGCGAATACCTTCGCGGCGGTACAGTGACGTCTGAATACGCAATGGTGAGTAGTCGCGAGTTGCTGCCATCCGAACTAATTGAGCTCGGCCAGCCTGGCTTTTATGTCTCGGACAGAAAAGTGCGAGTCCTATTTCAGGATGACGAGACCGGCGAACTAGTAAAACGAATTGCGGAGCGCACCAGGTCCGGACCATCACAGGACTAAAGTCCGCGTGGCCTTTCCCTACAAACAAAAACGGCCGGATCTTCCGATCCGGCCGTCACGCAAACTCTACTCGGCTAAGCCTACGCCACGCGACGCAAGCCCCCGCCCAATTCCAAAACTCGCTTAGCTCGCCTTCTTCTCCGGCGCGACCGACGGGCCGACCTTCTTCTGGATGGCGCGCTTCAGCTCGAGGGCGCGCGGCGACAGGGCGTCGGCCTTGGCCTTGAGCAGATAGGCGTCGAGGCCGCCATTGTGGTCGACGCTCTTCACCGCGTTGGTGGAGACGCGCAGGCGCACGTTGCGCTCGAGGGCTTCGCTGATGAACGTCACGTTGACGAGGTTCGGCAGGAAGCGGCGCTTGGTCTTGATGTTGGAGTGGCTGACCTTGTTGCCGACCAGAGGGCCCTTGGCGGTCAGTTCGCAGCGGCGAGACATGGTATCAATCCTCAGGTTCGAACCCCCAACGAGTGCGGCCGCCATTCGGGGCGCCACGGGGGCCAATTCTCTGTCCTTGCAGGGAGCGGGCGGACGTATAGGGGGGAAGGGGCGGGTAGTCAAGGATTTGGGCTGGGTTTTGGCTATCTGCTCCATGCCCCACGATAGGTGTCATCGCCCGGCCAGTGCGCAATTGCGCACCAGGACCGGGCGATCCAGTATTCCGGGACGGTGCGGCTGGAGTCGAGGGGCTGCGGCGTACTGGATGCCCCGCCTTCGCGGGGCATGACAGCGGTGGGGGCGGGGCGAGGTGCGCGTCCCTGACGCCCCCGACCACCAAAACGGCAGTGTTTGCCGCACCTTACCATCACATAAAGGGCGTATTCGCCCCTGAAGTAACAGGTGTGGAGTTCCGCGTCCGACACGCCCAGACGCATTGTTTGCCGCGGTTTTTGGCTTAAGTAACCACCGTCCGCACCCCGATTGGATCGTTTCGTGCCCGCATCCTCCCCCTTCGTGCCCCGGCTGGGTTCTGCCGGCCGGCTGGCTCTGGCGGCCCTTTGCGGGCTCGCCGTGGCGTGGGGAGCCGCGCCCGCGGCGGCGCAGGGCAAGCTCGAGGCGCAGTATGAGGCGACGCTGGCCGGCATTCCCGTCGGCAAGGGCGTCTGGAACATCGACATCGGCGAAGATGTGTTCGCGGCCACCGCCTCCGGCGGCACCTCGGGGCTGCTGAAATCGATCGCCAACGGGTCCGGCACCGGCGCCAGCCAGGGGCGGGTGGTCAATGGCGCGCTGGTCGCGACCAGCTACCAGGCCTCCACCACTACCTCGAAGAAGACCGAACAGATCCACATCTCGCTCGACAAGGGCAATGTGAAGGAGTTCGGCATCGTGCCGGAGCCGCCGGTCGATCCTGATCGCATCGTCGTCACCGAGGCGCACCGCCGCGGCGTCTGGGACCCCATGACCGCCTCGCTGCTGCGCGTGGCCGGCACCGGCGATCCCCTGTCGGCCGAAGCCTGCAAGAATTCCGCGCCGGTGTTCGACGGCCGCATGCGCTACGAGCTCAAGCTCGATTTCAAGCGCATGGAGACGGTGAAGGCCGAGAAGGGCTACAAGGGCCCGGTCGTGGTCTGCGCGATGTATTTCGTGCCCGTGGCCGGCTACATCCCCGACCGCCCCGTGATCAAATATCTCGCCGCCCAGCGCAACATCGAGGTCGCCTTCGCGCCGATCGCGGGCACCCGCATCCTGGTCCCGTTCTGGCTGAAAGTGCCGACCCCGCTCGGCCCGGCCATGCTGGAAGCCACCAGCTTCATCACGTCGGCCCAGCCGCCGAAGGTCGCCAAGACGCAGTGACGTTCCGTACCCTCCCCTGGAGGGGGAGGGTGAAAAAAGCACGCCTTTTCAACGCCGTCGCTACTGTGCATGGGGTTGTTTTCGCCGAACCGAATTTGAAGGGGTGCGATTCCGGGAATCCATTTGACTCCTCCCCGATTCTGATTCGACTCCGCGCCGTCCCCAATTTAACGGTTTCGGGCATCAAATCGTTGCTTGTGCAGCGGGGCGAAACTCCATCTAGTGCTGGTCAAATCAGAGTCCCGCGACATGTTGCGAGAACGGAACAGGACTCTCGGGGAGTCAGCGATTCGGCCGCGATTCGTTCTCAAGTCGTTCCGAAGCTTAAGACCAGCGGGAAAAGCGTCGCAAAGTGAGACAGTTGCGCGGGATTTGGGGAAGCCGCTCCCACACACTCGTTGTCATCGCCCGGCCAGTGCGCAATTGCGCACCGGCATGACAGCGGAGAAAACCGGACCCGCCCTGGCGTTCGGAGACATGGCTGACAGAGCCCCTCGAACCGCCGCCCAGACAGCCCTGACTTTCGCCCCATCAGCCACTACCTAATCACCCAGATGCCCTTTTCCTCCTCCCCCTTCGGCTCCGAGCGCCTGCGTTCCGATCGTGTGCCCGGCGCCGGCGTCACCGCGGTGCTCGGGCCGACCAACACCGGCAAGACCCATCTCGCCATCGAGCGGATGCTCGCGCATTCGTCCGGCCTGATCGGCCTGCCGCTGCGGCTGCTGGCGCGCGAGGTCTACAACAAGATCGTCGCGCGGGTCGGGCCCGAAGCCGTTGCGCTCGTGACCGGCGAGGAGAAGATCAAGCCGAAATCGCCGCGCTACTGGGTCTCGACCGTCGAGGCGATGCCGCGCGACCTCGATGTGTCGTTCCTCGCCGTCGACGAGATCCAGATCGCATCTGATCTGGAGCGCGGCCACGTCTTCACCGACCGCATCCTCAACCGACGCGGCCGCGACGAGACGCTGCTGCTGGGCGCCGCGACCATGCGCCCGATCATCGAGCGGTTGCTGCCCGGCGTGTCCATGATCACGCGTCCGCGGCTGTCGCAGCTCGAATTCGCCGGCGACCGCAAGATCACGCGCCAGCCGCGCCGCACCGCCATCGTCGCCTTCTCCGCCGACGAGGTCTACGCCATCGCCGAGCTGATCAAGCGCCAGCATGGCGGCGCCGCCGTGGTGCTGGGCTCGCTCTCGCCGCGCACGCGCAATGCGCAGGTCGAGATGTTCCAGAACGGCGACGTCGACTATCTCGTCGCCACCGACGCCGTCGGAATGGGCCTCAATCTGGACGTCGACCACGTCGCCTTTGCCTCCGACCGCAAATACGACGGCTATCAGTTCCGCCGCCTGACGCCGTCCGAATTCGCGCAGATCGCCGGCCGCGCCGGCAGAGCCACCCGCAACGGCACCTTCGGCACCACCGGCCGCTGCGGGCCGTTCGAGCCCGAACTCGTCAACGCGCTGCAGAACCACACCTTCGATCATGTGAAGATGCTGCAATGGCGCAATTCGAAGCTGGATTTCTCCTCGCTCGGCGCTCTCCAGGTGTCGCTGAACCAGTCGCCCGGCCATGAGGCGCTGACGCGCGCTCCCGTGGCCGAGGACATGCGCGTGCTCGACCACGCCGCCCGCGACGCCGATGTGCGCGATATCGCACATGGCAAGGACGCGGTGGAACGGCTGTGGGAGGCCTGCCAGGTCCCGGATTACAGGAAACTGTCGCCCGCGGCCCACGCCGAGCTCGTCACCACGCTCTACGGCTTCCTGATGCAGAAGGGCTGCATCCCCGATTCCTGGTTCGCGGCCCAGATCGACCAGGCCGACCGCGTCGACGGCGACATCGACACGCTGTCGGCCCGGATCGCGCAGATCTCGCACCTGGACCTTCGTCGCCAACCGCCCGGACTGGCTGAGAGACCCCGAACGCTGGCAGGGAATCGCCCGCGAGGTCGAAAATAAATTATCGGATGCGCTCCATGAACGCTTGACTGAGCGTTTCGTTGACCGCCGGACCAGTGTATTGATGCGCCGCCTGCGGGAGAACACGAGCTTGAATACGGAAATCGGCAAGACCGGCGAAGTCATCGTCGAAGGCCATGTCATCGGCCGTCTCGATGGCTTCACCTTTGCACCGGATGCGGCGGAAGCCGGCTCCGATGCGAAAGCCTTGCAGGCTGCCGCGCAAGCGGTGCTCGCCGGCGAGATCAACGCGCGTGCCGAAAAACTGGGCGGCGCGCCCGACGAGCAGTTCGTGCTGACGTCGGAAGGCATCATCCGCTGGACCGGCGACGCCGTGGCGCGACTGTCTGCCGCAGAGGACGCGCTGGCGCCCCGCATCCGCATCATCTCCGACGAGCGTCTCAGCGGCCCGCCGCGCGAGAAGGTGCAGGCGCGGCTCGAGCTTCTGGCTCAAGACCCACATCGAAAAGCTGCTCGGGCCGATGTTCGAGCTGTCCAAGGCCGAGGACGTCACCGGCATTGCCCGCGGCATCGCCTATCAGCTGGTCGAGGCGCTCGGCGTGCTCGAGCGTCCCAAGATCGCGAGCGAGCTGAAGGATCTCGACCAGTCCTCGCGCGCGACCTTGCGCAAATACGGCGTCCGCTTCGGCGCCTATCACATCTATTTCCCCGGGCTTTTGAAGCCGGCCGCCCGTGCGCTCGCCGCGCTGCTGTGGGCGCTGAAGCAGGACAATGTCGATCTGTCCTCGCTGTCGGGCGCGCAGCATCTAGCCTCGTCGGGCCGCACCTCGTTCCCGGTCGACAAGCAGCTGCCGCGCGATGCCTATCGCGTGCTCGGCTACAAGCAGGCTGGCGAGCGCGCCGTCCGCGTCGACATCCTGGAGCGCCTGGCCGATTTGATCCGCCCGGCGCTGGCCTGGCGCGAGAATTCGCCCGGCGAAAAGCCCGCCGGCACGTTCGACGGCCGCAGCTTTGTCGTGACACAGGCGATGACCTCGCTCACCGGCTCGGCCGGCGAGGATTTCGCCTCGGTGCTGCGCGCGCTCGGCTATCGCATGGAGAAGCGCGCACCGTTGCCGCCGAAGCCGGTCGCTGCTGTCGTGGAGACGCCGGCCGCCGAGGCTGAAGCCGCCGTGGCCGAAACGCCGGTCGAGGATGCCACGGTGCCCGCGGACACCGCGATCGAAGCCGCCGGCGAGCCTGTGACCGTCGAAGACGCGCCCGGCATGGAGCAGCACGACGAGCCCGCCCCCGAAGAGCCGGCGCTCGAAGCCTCCCCGAGGCACCCGTCACGCCCGAAGACGCCCCCGGCATCGCGCCGCCGGCGGACGACGTCGCTGAGGTCGCTCCGGCTGAGACTGCTTCAGTTGAGGCGGCTCCAGTTGAGACGGCCGCGACGGAAGCTGCAGCAACACCCGATGCTGCCGCGCCCGCGGAAGCCGCGGCCGCGCCTGCCGAGCCTGAACTCATCGAGGTCTGGCGTCCGGCCGGCCGTCACGAGGATCGCAAGCCGCGCCACGAGCGCCATCGCCATCAGCGCCATCACAATCAGCGTCCGCAGGCGGGCGCCGAAGCAGGCGCCGCGCCCACCGAGGCAGCAGCGCCCGGCGAAGCTGCCGAAGGCGGCAAGCCAGGTGAGCGCCATCGTCATGGCGGCGGTCGCAGAGACGGCGGAAGGGATTTTCGCAAGCCGCGCGAGGGTGGTGCTGAAGGCGCGCCGCGCCAAGAGGGACGTGACGGGGCGCGCGACGACAAGAACCGCCGCTTCGAAGGCAAGGATCGCGACAAGGATCGTGATCGCAACAAGGGCAAGTTCGGCGGCGATCGCAACAAGGGCAAGCCCGGTGGCGACCGCGACAACCGCGGCCGCGACAAGGGCCGCGATCGTCAGGGTGGTCCCTCGCTGCGCCCCTACGCCTCGAGCGCGAACCCGCGCGAGCGCGATCGTCCGGCTGATCCGAACTCGCCCTTCGCAAAGCTCGCTGCGCTGAAGGAGCAGTTGGCCGGGCGCAAGGAATAGCGTTCAAGCGAAGTATGGAGCGGTTCGCGTGAAGACGACGCGTTGGATGGAGTGAGCCACGACCGAGCGGCAGCGCCTCGACAAATGGCTGTGGCATGCGCGGGTGGTGAAGGCGCGCACCTCTGCGGCTGAGCTCGTCGAGACGGGCCGCGTCCGCATCAACGGCGCCCGCGAGACGTCACCGGGGCACGCGATCAAGACCGGCGACGTGCTCACCATCGCGCTCGATCGCACCGTGCGGGTATTGAAGGTGCTCGCGTTCAACGAGCGCCGCGGTAATGCCGCCTCGGCCCGCGTGCTCTACGAGGAGCTCAGTGAAGCTAATCCGGATTCTCAGCGCAATTAATTGCGCTTTGAATTCATTTCTTGGTCCGCCAAACACACAAAGCCGTCATGATCGGCCGTTCCCGACCTTGCAGCGCCGGGCCATCCGCGCTACGCAAGCCCGACTTTTAAAAGAGCTTTTCGGAGCGTTGGATGACTTACGTCGTCACTGAAAACTGCATCAAGTGCAAGTACACCGACTGCGTCGAGGTCTGCCCGGTCGATTGTTTCTACGAGGGCGACAACATGCTCGTCATCCATCCCGACGAGTGCATCGACTGCGGCGTGTGCGAGCCGGAATGCCCAGCCGATGCCATCAAGCCGGATACGGAACCGGGCCTTGAAAAGTGGCTGGAAGTGAACACCCAGTACGCCAAGAGCTGGCCGAACATCACCCAGAAGAAAGAATCACCCGACGACGCCAAGGAATTCGACGGGATGGAAGGCAAGTTCGAGAAATATTTCTCCCCGAACCCCGGCTCCGGCGACTAATTCGGGCTCAAACTTAACCCTAATACCTTCGTGAACGCTGAAAACCAGCCCTGAAGACCCCTAAATCATTGATTTTTGCGGGAAATGTGCTATATTGGGCACATTAAGCCGAACCCCCGTCAGCCCAGTTGGCCCCGTTGGGTTCCCGTGAAACCAAATGTCGAACAGGGGCGTGGCAGTTTCCGCGCGCAGGCTGTGTCACAGAAAACGCGTAAAAAGAGTACTTCTGCAAAGGCTTCCCATAAGGAGGCCAAAAAAGTCGCCACGGCCAGCCGTAGCGCATCCAAGGGTCGGACCGCTGCCAAGGCGCCGCCGGCTGCAAAGTCCTCGAAGAACAAAAGAAGCGCAATGCCTCACAAGACTGCCAAACCGGCCGCGAAAGCGACCGTTGCAAAGCCTGCTGCTGCCAAAGCCCCCGCTGCCAAGCCCGTCGCCCCGAAGGCGCCCGTTGCTGCCGCTTCTGCCAAGGCCCCCGTTGCTGCTGCGAAGCCGGTCGTGAAGGCTGCTGCACCCGCGCCGAAGGTCGAGGAAAAGAAGGTCGTGACCCAGCGTCAGGGCTTCAAGGCCAACGAATTCGTCGTCTATCCCGCTCACGGCGTCGGCCAGATCCTGGCCATCGAGGAGCAGGAGATCGCCGGTGCGAAGCTCGAACTGTTCGTCATCAACTTCATCAAGGACAAGATGACGCTGCGCGTGCCGACCGCCAAGGTCGCCAATGTCGGCATGCGCAAACTGTCCGAGCCGGCGCTGGTGAAGAAAGCGCTCGAGACCCTCAAGGGCCGCGCCCGCGTCAAGCGCACCATGTGGTCGCGCCGCGCCCAGGAATACGAAGCGAAGATCAACTCGGGCGACATCGTTGCGATCGCGGAAGTGGTGCGCGACCTCTATCGCTCCGAATCGCAGCCTGAGCAGTCCTACAGCGAACGCCAGCTCTATGAAGCGGCGCTCGATCGTCTGTCCCGCGAGATCGCGGTCGTGCAGCACTCGACCGAGACCGAAGCGGTCAAGGAGATCGAGGCCCAGCTCGCCAAGAGCCCGCGCCGCAACGCCAAGGCGGAAGCCGCCGAGGGCGAAGGCGAGGCGGATGCCGAGGGCGAGACCGACGAGACCGATGGCGACACCACCGTCGCCGACGAGGCCGCGTAAGCTTCTCATCGCGTCGATCGCAACACATCAAGCCCGGCCGCTCGGCCGGGCTTTTTTGTCGTCGCCTTTTCGGTATCGACGGCTCAGCGCCGGGCTTCGCGCGTCCGGCCCCGACCAGTCACTCCGGATGCGGGTTCACTCGCAGTACCGCTTGCCGCCGAAGTCGAAGCACTTGGCCGCGCTGATCGAGGGATCGCGGTGGTGTACGCGATAGGCCGCCGTCCGAACCCGCACATGATGCGGGCGGACATGAGGAGCGGCAGCCGTGCATCGATCCGCCAGATCCTTGTCGGCGACGGTCGTCCAGGAGAAGCGTCCGCCGTCCGAGCGGCAGATCAGGGCAATCGATTTCTGTACGCATAGGAACGCGCCGTCGCTGTAGCTCCTGCTGGCGTAGACGCAGGTCGGTGTGGCCGGCTCGGCCTGGCCTGGCGCGGCGGCTGAAAGCGCCGCGAACGCGGCCAGCGCGATGGTGAGACTGTGCGAAATCTTCATGAACGGGGCTCGCTATGGTCGGAAGGGCGGGGCGCGCTCTCAGCACCCGGTTTTGGTCTAGTGCTCGAAGACATTGCCGGCCTGGATCGAACAGCTCGTATTGCTCACATGTGCCTCCTTGATCTCGAGGCTCGCTCCATTGATCAAGGAGCGTCCCCGCGCGATTGCGGTGCCGTTCTCCCGGCCGAGGACCACATTGGCGGTACAGCCCGAGAAGTCTGCGTTGAATTCGATCCGCACGAGACGGACACCGCCGGCGAACTGCGTCGTCACGATCAGAGACCGGCCGCTTAGCCGGGCCTGCTGACTTCCCGCACCGTCCGATCCGACACTGCTGGCCTGGCCTGTCTTCGGCCTGCCCCTGCCGCCGCCGTAAACTGTCCGCCGGGCGAACACGCGGCCCTCCGACGACACGTAGGCACTGAGCGTGTGCGCAAAGCTCTTCGGCGCAAACTCGCCCATGCCGCCCAGGCGCTGAAGCCTCTCCTCTGTCCATCCCGCCGTCACCGACTTGCCACGCAGTTGCGGCGCGGCGCTTTGCGCCAGCGCCGGGGACAAGCTTGCAGCAAGCAGAAGCGAACACCATCGCGCGCGCGCCAGTAACATCTCGGCCTCCAAAAATGATCTGAAAAACAATATGGGTCTGTGCGCGTTCTCACAGACATGCAGTCACGGCAGCAGAGTGCAATTCACGTCCAGGATGTATCGATCCGTCGCTGCCTGCCATCGGGATCATCGATGATCGCAATTGCGCGGTCAAGATAGGCCGGCCTGGGGCACTGGAGCGAGGCGGCGAAGTCGGGCCGCAATGTCAGTATCGTCCCGGACCTGCGCGAGACCTAGCCGGGACGGCAGTTCACTTCACCGGCCGCTTCTCGAGCTTCCGTGCCAGTGTGCGCCGGTGCATCCCGAGCCGCCGTGCCGCCTCCGAGATGTTGAAATCGGTCTCGATCAGCGTCTGGTGGATGCGCTCCCATTCCAGCGTCTTGATCGAGGTCGGCCGCGCATCGAGCGCGACTTCGACATTGCCTTCGGCCTTGTTGAACGCGGCCTCGATGTCGTCGGTGTTCGACGGCTTTGCCAGGTAGTGGCAGGCTCCCAGCTTGATCGCCTCGACGGCGGTCGAGATGCTGGCAAAGCCGGTCAGCACCACGATCAGCATCTCCGGATCATGCGTATGCAGCAGCTCGACGCAGGCAAGGCCTGAGGCGCCGCCCAGCTTGAGGTCGACGACGGCGTGGCCGAAGGAGCGTTCCTCCAGCACCTTGCGGACCTCCTCGATCGAGGCGGCGAGCACGACGTCATATCCGCGGCGCTCGAACGAGCGCTTCAGCGTGCGCGCGAAGCCGGCATCGTCCTCGACGACGATGAGCGAACGGTCATGCGTCAAAGCTGCCTCCGATCGCGAGCGTTGCGAGCGGCAGCGTCAGGCGGACGGTGGCGCCACGCTTGCGGTGATTCTCGGCGGTCACGCTACCCCCGAGCTTGCGCACGACGTTCACCACCAGGAACAGGCCGAGTCCGCCGCCTGCGCGGCCCTTGCTCGACTGGTAGGGCTTTCCGAGCTGCGCCAGCATCTCCGGGGCAAAGCCGGGCCCGCGATCGCTGATCGACAGCACGAGATTGTCACCCTCTCGCTCGGCCAGAAATTCGACCCAGTCACGCGAGACCTCGTAGGCGTTGTCGAGCACGTTGAAGATCACCTGTTTCAGCGCAACGTCCGAGACGATCGCGACATCCTCGCCGAACGTGTTGACGAAGTAGAGCGTGCGCGCCGAGCGCGCGTCGCGCCACTCCTCCACCAGCGCCGTGACGAAAGCGGTCACCGTGGTTGGCGAAGAGCCTTCGCCGCGCGCTTCCCCGCCGACACCAGGATTCCCGTCACGATCGATTTGCAGCGCTGCAGCGAGGTCTCCATCTCCGAAAGATCCTCGGCGAGCTCCTGATCGGCGGCGAGATCCGGCATGCGGCGCCAGTCGCTGAGGATGACCGAGAGCGAAGCGAGCGGCGTGCCGAGCTCGTGCGCCGCGCCGGAGGCGAGCAGGCCCATGCGGACGATGTGGTCCTGCTCGGCCGCATGCTGGCGCAGCGCCGCCAGATGCGCGTCGCGCTCGCGCAGGTTTCGATTGATGCGCGTGACGAACACGACCAGCAATACGGCGTTGAGCGCGAAGCCCAGCAGCATGCCGGCGACGGTGAGCGTGTAAGTCTCGCTGAGGGGATTGGCCGGCAGGTCGAGCGGCCGGTAGGCCAGGGTCAGCCAGACGAAGCAGGCGCAGGTCAGCGTGACCAGCGACCACGTCGAGCGGGCGTCGAGCAGCACTGCAGCCAGCGTCACCTGGAGCAGGAACAGCGATGTGAACGGATTGGTAGCGCCGCCGCTGAGGTAGAGCTGCGCGGTCAGCGCGGCAACGTCGAGCATCAGCGCGACCAGCAGCTCGTTGTTGGTGATCGCTGCGCGATGGCGCACCCAGACCAGGCTGGAGATGTTGAGCAGGAGCAGTGCGCCGATCACCGCGCCCATCCGTTCGAGAGGCAAGGGGATGCCGAGCCCGAAATGCACGCCGCCGATGGTCACGATCTGGCCGACCACCGCGGTCCAGCGCAGCTGGATCAGCAGCGCCATGTTCTTGCGGTTGGTCTCGTCGTCGGTCGGCGCAGCACCGATCAGCTCGCTGCGCGCGTCCGCTTGCGATTGCAGCGTGACGGCCAGCCCGCCAAGCTCCCTGGCAGGTGCTTGGGCAAGTCCTTCAGGACGCGTCCTGCCGTCGTCAGGTTTGCTCGACGATCGTTCCAGCATCTGATCCCGTCCTGCGGGCGGAGGCGTCTGGGCCGCCGGCCGGTTCGTGGACGAAGCGCCGGCGACGGAACAGCCCGCCGCCGAATGTGACGAAAATCCAGCCCGCCAGCATGAAAGCCAGGGCAAACCACGTCAGCGCGTAGATCAGGTGGTTATTGGGAAAGCGGATCACGGTCAATCCGCCGATGGGGCCGCTCGCGGTTTGTGATCCAGCATCGGCATCGACGAAAAAGGGCGCGACCTCGTGCAGGCCACGGGCGGCCGCAATCGCGGCAATATCCCGCGAGTACCAGCGGTTGTGCTGGGGCACGTTGTTCCGGAGGAAGCCGCCTTTCGGCTCCGTCATACGGAGCAGGCCGGTGATCTCGACCTGGCCGTCGGGATTGCCGTCCCGCCGCGCCGATACGTCGCGCCGCTCCGACGGGACGAAACCGCGGTTGACCAGAACCTGGGTGCCGTCGGCGCGCTGAAGCGGCGTCAGCACCCAATAGCCGGGGCCTTCCTCGGTGACCGCCTGAACCAGCGTCTCGCTGTCATGCAGGAAACGACCGGCGAGGCTGACGTGCCGGTATTCGTCGTTCGCGGCGGTGACCATGGACCATGCCGCCGGCGAGGGGATCGGCTGGGCGGGGGCGTGAACGCGCTGCTCAACGCGGTCGATCAGCGCCAGCTTCCAGGCGCGGCGCTCGACCTGCCAGACGCCGAGCGCGATCAGAGCGGCAAAGACCGCAAGCGAGAGGACCGTGAGCCACAAGGACGGGGAGCGCGCAGTGTCGTAGCGCGCGCCCTCTGTCTTGCTCGTCACGGTCCGGCTTTCGCTCACTTCATCCCCTTCATCTCGTGCATCGGCATCATGTTGCTGTTGAGGTGGTTCATCACCCACAGCGAACCGGACAGTGCGATCACCACCATGACGATGGTGAAGATCAGCGCCATCATGGTCCATCCGTTCTCGGACTTGGGGCTCATGTGCAGGAAGTAGATCATGTGCACGACGATCTGAACGACCGCGAAGGCCATGATGACCAGCGCCGTGATCTGCTTGCTCGGAAGCGCGCCGCTCATCACCAGCCAGAACGGGATCGCGGTCAGCACCACCGAGAGCACGAAGCCGAGCATATAGCCCGAAAACGTGCTGTGGGCGTGGCTGTCGCCGTGGTGATGGTCGTCGGCGTGGGCAGCGTGAGTGTCGGTGTTCATCGCAGAACTCCCAGGAGATAGACGAAGGTGAAGACGCCGATCCAGACCACGTCGAGGAAGTGCCAGAACATCGACAGGCACATCAGGCGGCGGCGGTTGGCCTCGATCAGGCCGAACCTTCCGACCTGCACCATCAGCGTCACCAGCCAGATCAGGCCGCAGGAGACGTGCAGGCCGTGGGTGCCGACCAGGGTGAAGAAGGAGGACAGGAAGGCGCTGCGCTGGGGTGTCGCGCCCTCATGGATCATGTGGGCGAATTCCGAAAGCTCGATGCCGATGAAGGCGAGGCCGAACAGGCCGGTGATCGCCAGCCACAGCTGCGTCTGGGCGATCTTGTTCTGTTGCATCGCCAGCATGGCAAAACCATACGTGATCGACGATAGCAGCAGCATCGTGGTGTTCACCGCGACCAGCGGCAGCTCGAACAGGTCCTTGGGCGCGGGCCCGGCGGCATAGTTGGCGCCGAGCACGCCGAAGGCGGCAAACAGCATCGCGAAGATGAGGCAATCGCTCATCAGATAGATCCAGAAGCCGAGCGAGGTGCTGTAGCCTTCCGGATGCGGGTGTTCGTCGGCGACGTAGAAGACCGGCGCACCGGTCTGCGAGGGATTGACAGCGGCAGTCATTTACTTGGCTCCGGCGAGCAGTTTGGTGCGCGCGTCCTCGGCCCGGACGACATCGTCGGCCGGAATGTCGAAGTCGCGGTGATAGTTGAAGGTATGACCGATACCGACGGCCAGCATGGCGATGAAGCTCACGGCGGCGAGCCACCAGATGTACCAGATCAGGCCGAAGCCCATCGCGGTGGCGAGGCCGGCGAGGATCACGCCGGTGCCTGTGCTGCTGGGCATGTGGATCGGCTTGAACCCGGTGAGCGGACGCTGGTAGCCGCGCTTCTTCATGTCCCACCACGCGTCATTGTCGTGAACGACGGGGGTGAAGGCAAAGTTGTAGTCCGGCGGCGGCGAGGAGGTCGCCCATTCCAGCGTGCGCGCATCCCAGGGATCGCCGGTGACGTCCTTGAGCTGCTCGCGCTTGAGGAAGGAGACCGCGAACTGCATCAGCATGCACCCGATGCCAAGCGCGATGAGGCCGGCGCCGATCGCGGCGATGACGAACCAGATCTGGAGTGAGGGATCGTCGAACACCCGCAGGCGGCGGGTCACGCCCATCAGGCCGAGCACATAGAGCGGCATGAAGGCCATGTAAAAGCCGGTGACCCAGAACCAGAACGACAGCTTGCCCCAGAACGGATCGAGTTTGAAGCCGAACGCCTTCGGGAACCAGTAGTTGATGCCGGCGAACGCGCCGAACACCACGCCGCCGATGATCACGTTGTGGAAGTGCGCGATCAGGAACAGGCTGTTGTGCAGCACGAAGTCGGCGGGGGCACTGCGAGCAGCACCCCGGTCATGCCGCCGAGCACGAAGGTCAGCATGAAGGCGATCGTCCACATCATCGGCAGCTCGAAGCGGATGCGGCCGCGATACATCGTGAACAGCCAGTTGAACATCTTCGCGCCCGTCGGGATCGAGATGATCATCGTCGTGATGCCGAAGAACGAGTTGACGCTGGCGCCCGAACCCATCGTGAAGAAGTGGTGCAGCCAGACCAAATACGACAGGATGGTAATGACCACGGTGGCGTAGACCATCGAGGTGTAGCCGAACAGCCGCTTGCCGGAGAAGGTCGAGGTCACTTCCGAGAAGATGCCGAAGGCGGGGAGAACCAGGATGTAGACTTCGGGATGACCCCAGATCCAGATCAGGTTCACGTACATCATCGGGCTGCCGCCGAAATCGTTCGTGAAGAAGTTGGTGCCGACATAGCGATCGAGCGAGAGCAGGGCGAGCACGACGGTCAGGACGGGGAAGGAGGCGACGATCAGGATGTTGGTGCAGAGCGCGGTCCAGGTGAACACCGGCATCTTCATCATGGTCATGCCGGGGCACCGCAGCTTGACGATGGTGCAGATCAGGTTGATGCCGGATAGCGTCGTGCCGACGCCGGCGACCTGCAGCGCCCAGATATAATAGTCGACGCCGACATCGGGACTGTAACCGATGTTCGACAGCGGCGGATAAGCCAGCCAGCCGGTGCGGGCGAATTCGCCGATGAACAGCGAAGCCATCACCAGCACCGCGCCGCCCACCGTCATCCAGAAGCTGAAATTGTTCAGGAACGGGAACGACACGTCGCGCGCGCCGATCTGGAGCGGCACGACGTAGTTCATCAGGCCGGTGACCAGCGGCATCGCCACGAAGAAGATCATGATCACGCCGTGGGCGGTGAAGACCTGGTCGTAGTGATGAGAGGGGAGGAAGCCGTCCGAGCCGCCGAACGCGAGCGCCTGTTGCGCGCGCATCATGAGCGCGTCGGCGAAGCCGCGCAGCAGCATCACGATGCCGAGGATCATGTACATGATGCCGATGCGCTTGTGGTCAACGGTGGTGAACCACTCGCGCCACAAATAGCCCCAGAGGCGGAAATAGGTGACGCCGGCGAACAGCGTGATGCCGCCGAGCGCGACCATGACGAAGGTGCCGACGAGGATCGGTTCATGCAGCGGCAGCGAGTCGATGCCGAGACGGCCGAAGATGAGCTTGAGAAGATCAGGAGACATGCGGGATCTCTTTAAGAATCTGACTTCGGACGCTGTCCGAGGAAGAAGGACGAGGACTTCAGCGGCGTGAAGGTCGGCCGCTTCAGGCCGGCGCCGAGGAGGGGCGCGGTGTCGACGGGGGCCGTGATGGACGCCGTGGTCTTGCCTTGCGGCGCATCGGGCGTGCAGGTGCCGGCGACGAAGGTCGGCTCGGGCCCGAGCGCGCTGCCGCGGCGGGCATATTTGTCGTAGGCCAGCGGCAGCGTGTTGTTCAGGCCCTCGTGGCCATTGCCGCCCTTGGCGTCGATCGCCATCATCTCGCTCTGGCACATCTTGCCGGTCTCGACGCACATGTTGAGGATCAGGCGATAGAGATCGGGATCGATCGTGCCGTAGCGCCGCACCGGCTCGTTCTGGCTGGGCTTCTCCAACTGGAGATATTCGGCACGGCCGAGCGAGCCGCCGGCCGATTTGGCCTGCGCGACCCAACCGTCAAAGCCCTTGTCGTCGAGGCCCTGGAAATTGAAGTGCATGCCGGAGAACCCGGCGCCGCTGTAGTTCGCCGAAAAGCCCTTGTAGGTGCCGGCGTGGTTCACGACGGCGTGGAGCTTGGTCTCCATGCCCGGCATCGCGTAGATCTGGCCGGCCAGCGCGGGGATGTAGAACGAGTTCATCACCGAGGACGCCGTGATGCGAAAGTTGATCGGGCGATCGACGGGCGCGGCGAGGTCGTTGACGGTGGCGATGCCGTAGTCCGGATAGATAAAGAGCCATTTCCAGTCGAGCGCGACGACGTCGACCTCAAGCGGGGCCTTGGACTGGTCCACGGCGCGGTCCGCATGGATGCGGCCGAGCGTGCGATAGGGGTCGAGCAGATGCGTGCCCATCCAGGTCAGCGCGCCCAGGCAGATGATGATCAGCAACGGCGCCGACCAGATCACCAGCTCGAGCCGCAGTCGAGTGGTCCCATTCCGGCTCGTAGCGGGCCGTGTTGTTGGACTGGCGGTAGCGCCAGGCGAACACCACCGTCAGCGCCATCACCGGGAGGACGATCAGGAGCATGAGGACGGTGGAGATGACGACGAGGTCGCGCTGCTGGGCGGCGATATCGCCGGCCGGTGCCAGTACAACGTAGTTGCAGCCGCTGAGCGCGACCGCCAGGGGTAGTAGCGCCAGGATCTTGAGACGAGACACGGACCAAGCCTTTGAGAATGAGTTTCCTTTGCGGGGCCAACGGGTAGCTGCGGCGCAGCAATCCGGACATTGGACAATTTGTCCAATGTTGCACTGCGGAATGTTGGTCCAGACACGAGCGGATTGCCTGGCGCCCCGCCGGGCGGTCGGCTTTGGTTTCCAAGACGTTAAGGGCGCGCGAATGGCGACGGCACAGACCCCCGCAATGGCAGACATCCACTCGGGCGAGCACGGCCACGACCAGGCCAGTCCCGGCGAGATCGCCATCGGCGTCATCATCGGCCGCACGTCGGAATTCTTCGACTTCTTCGTCTACGCGATCGCCTCGGTGATCGTGTTTCCGCGCCTGGTGTTTCCGTTCACGAGCGCGCTGAACGGCACCTTCTATTCTTTCATGATCTTCGCGCTGGCTTTCGTTGCGCGCCCGCTCGGCACCGTCATTTTCATGACGGTCGACCGGGAGTACGGCAAGACGGCCAAGCTGATCTCGGCACTGTTCCTGCTCGGTACCGCCACCGTGGCGCTGGCGTTCCTGCCCGGCTATTCCGAGATCGGGAGCGCCGCGATCTGGCTGCTGGCGCTGGCGCGTATCGCGCAGGGTCTGGCCTGGGGCGGTGCCTGGGACGGCATGGCCTCGCTTCTCGCGCTGAACGCCCCGGCTTCTCAGCGCGGCTGGTACGCGATGGTGCCGCAGCTCGGCGCCCCACTCCGGGCTGATCGTGGCGAGCGCGCTGTTCGCCTATTTCGCCGGCAATCTCTCGGCTGACGATTTCTTCGACTGGGGCTGGCGCTATCCGTTCTTCGTCGCCTTTGCCATCAACGTGGTGGCGCTGTTCGCGCGCCTTCGCATGGTGACGACGGAGGAATATGCCTCGCTGTTCGAAACCCGCGAATTGCAGCCCTCGCGCATCTCCGAGACTGTCGCGCGCGAAGGCCAGAACATCATGCTCGGTGCGTTCGCGCCGCTCGCAAGCTTCGCGCTGTTCCACATGGTCACGGTGTTTCCGCTGTCATGGGTGTTTCTGTTCACCCGCGAAAGCCCCGTGCGCTTCCTGATCATCGAAATGGTCGCGGCCGTGTTCGGGGTTGCCGCGATCGTGGCCTCCGGCGTCATCGCCGACCGTGTCGGCCGAAAATCGCTGCTGATGGGCTCGGCCATCGCAATCGCGGTCTACAGCGGCTTTGCTCCGCAGCTGCTCGATGCCGGTGCGTTCGGCGAGACCATCTACATGGTGATCGGCTTCATCCTGCTCGGCCTGTCCTTCGGCCAGTCCTCCGGCGCGATCGCCTCGAACTTCAAGCAGGCGTATCGCTACACGGCCTCGGCGCTGACCTCGGACATGGCCTGGCTGTTCGGCGCCGGCTTCGCCCCGCTCGTCGCGCTGCTGCTCGCCACCAATCTCGGCGTCATCGCCTCGGGTGCCTATCTGCTCTCGGGCGCGTTCTGGACCTTGCTCGCGCTCTGGCTCAGCGGCCAGCGCGAGGCCGGCGATATGGACGCGGGCCGATAGTTAGTCCCAAGCTGCGGCTTCAAAACAGAGCTAGCAGGGTGGGCAAAGGCGCGTAGTGCCGTGCCCACCATCTCTCAATTATCATGATAAAATTGGTGGGTACGCTTCGCTTTGCCCACTCTGCGGCACCGATCGTTACGTCAATCCGCTACGATCTTCACGCGATCGCGCACCTTCACCTGCGCACTGCGATCGAGCCCGTTCAGCACGCGAAAACGTTCGGCGGGGTGATCGACGCTGGCCATGCGGTGGGAGAGCGATTCCACGGTGTCGCCGGGCTGAACGGTGATGACCTTGATGCGCAGCGGGCGCGCGGCCTGGATCTCGTCGAGGGTCAGGCGGCGGAACGAATTGACGGTCTCGCGCGCGTTGCGCTCGCTCTCGGTCGACTTCTGCCGTGTCGCGAAGATGAAGCGATAGACGTCGCTGCCGAAGCGCAGCGCATAGACCTTGAACTGCCACTGGTCGCCCTTGGCGGTGGCGGACGCCGCCGGAAAACCGTTGATGGTGATGTCCTCGATGGACGCCTTCTCGACGCCTTCCATCCAGCCCGAGTTCAGGTAATCGCCGAGCGACTGCTCGGCCGGTACGCGCACGACGTCGAAACGCATCGCCTGCGAGCCGCCGTCGCGCACGCCGATCACCGCCTGCGCGGTATTGTCGAGCGTGAAATTGTCCGGCGCCTGGAAGGTGAAGCCGAGCTTGGGATGCAGGAACCGCCGGCCGCGGACGAAACCCTCGCTGGGATCTTCGCCATAGACGAGATTGTCGATCGCGGCGAGATAGGTCTCGCGGTCGCGCTCGCCCCCTTCAGGAGCGACGTATTGCCGTGCGATGGTCTGCGCGTTCTGCACCCGCTCCGGGGTCGCCGGATGCGACGAGGTGAAGTCCTGCGCGCGCGGATCGAGCGAGGTCTTGCCGGCCTTCAGCTCGGCATTGCGCTCCATCGCCGACAGGAAGCGCGCGGCGCCATAGGGGTCGAAATGGGCCTTGGCGGAAATGCCGACGCCGATGCCGTCGGCCTCGAACTCCTGCTTGCGCGAAAAGCTCGCCATGGTGAGCTTGGTCTTGGCGAGCGCGAGCGCGGTCAAGTCGGGATCGTTGCTCATGTCGGTGACGACGCGGGTGACGACCGCGGCCTGGCGGGCCTGGTCCTCGCGCATCGCGGCGTGCTTGGACAGCACATGCGCCATCTCGTGGCTGAGCACGGAGGACAATTCCGACGTGTCGCTCGCAAGCGCAAGAAGTCCGCGCGTGACATAGAGCTGGCCGTTCGGCAGCGCGAAGGCGTTGACGGCGCCGGAGTTGAGAATGGTGACCTTGTAACCCTGGTCGGGACGGTCGGAAGCCGCAACGAGCCGGTCCACCGTCTTGCTGACGAGCGATTCGAGCCTGGGATCGTCATAGGTGCCGCCATAGCTGGCCAGGATGCGCTCGTGCTCCTTCTCGGTGGCGGGGGTCTGCGCGACCGCCGGCTTCGGCTTCGGCATCGCGACCGTCTGGGTCGGCATCGCGGCCTGGAAACGGCCCATATCGCCGCAACCGGCAAGGGCTGTGCCCAGCACGAGGCAAAGCGCGGCCGGCGCAGCCCGCAGGCGGCGGCAATCACCTCGTCCGTGCCGTTCTAGCACCCCATTCACGTCGCTTAACCCGTGCCTGGCCCCTAGGGCCTTACCCCTGTCGGCTCGATTGCGCCCAGCAACTCGACCTGTCCCACCCGGAGCACATCGATACGCGGCCCCGTATTCCCCTCGACCCAGCCCCGGACGCGAACACGTCGATTTTCCAGGGACTTAAGGGATATCCCGGCGCTTTCGAACGCCGGCAGCATGCGCTTTGAAATAGTCACGGCAAAGCCGCGTGTCCAGTTCCGTCCGAAGTTGAGGTAGGTCACTGCCCCAGCTTGCCGGACCGACAGGACTTTGCCTTCGACCACCATAAAGCGCCCTATCCCGGCCAAAATATCGTCCGGACTTTCCGCGTTTTTTATGGCCGACGGGTCAGTCCAATTGCCCTTTTTTCGCGCCGCGCCTCGGCCTCCGACGCCATCAGGGCCGCTGCGCAGTCCCTGTCGGTGATTTCGGCCGAGACGACCGCGTCGCCCCGGGCGAGGAGGGCGGCCTGCACCGAGGTATCGCTTTCGCGGGCAAAGACCAGCGCGGCCTGGCGGCCATAGCGGTCGGGCGTGTCGTCAGTGCTCCGCAGCGTGACGTCGCGGCCGGCAAGCAGCGCTGTCAGCGCCGGCTTCGTCGTTGCGGTTGGCTCGATGCCGGTAAGGCGAACCTCGCGGCCATCATCGAGACGCACGCTACGCGCATCGACGATTGCGGCGACGCGGCCTTCGCCTTGCGTTTCGAATTGGCACGGCGCGGCGAACGCCGTGCGACCTGCGACGAAAAGAAATGCGACGATGAGATGAAGCAGTCGCGTCACGGCGCCCGGAGAGGTTGCGTTACGCGCCAGTCTTAACTCAAGCGTGGCGAAGCGCGAAGAGGCTTCTCAGGCCACGTCATTGCGAGGGCAGCGCTCGCAATGACGTGGAAACATTTATTCGTACCTGACCATTCCGCTTTGCGGGAAATCATACGCCGAACATGCGGCCTCTTCGCACCTGCGCTTGCTGCGCTCTTGCGCATGCGGCATGATTGCGGCAACAGCCATAATCAAGCGCCCAAAGAGTTCGGCGCGATCAGGGAGGTCACTTTACGATGAAGAATATTTTGTCGGGCATTTTTGCCGCAGCGTTTGCTCTGAGCGCGAGCGCCGCCGCGCAGGCCCAGGACAAGCCGCCGCTCAAGATCGGCGGCATCCTCGATATGTCGAGCCTTTACGCAGATATCACCGGCCCCGGCAGCGAGACTGCAGCCAAGATGGCAGTCGAGGATTTCGGCGGCGAGGTACTCGGACGCAAGATCCAGGTGCTGGCCGCCGACCATCAGAACAAGGCCGATCTCTCCGCCAACATCGCGCGCGACATGCTCGACAATCAGGGCGTCGAGATGATCTACGACGTCGCGGCCTCGGCGACCGCGCTGGCCGCCGGCGAGATCGCGAAAGCACGCAACAAGATCATCATGTTCAACGGTCCGGGCTCGATCCGTCTCACCAACGAGGCCTGCGGTCCCTACACCATCCATTACGTGTTCGACACCTACGGACAGGCCAACGTGACCGGCCTTGCAGCCGTGAAGACCGGCCTCGACACCTGGTTCTTCCTCACCGCCGATTACGCCTTCGGCCAGGACCTGGAGAAGGACACCAGTGCTGTCGTCACCAAGACCGGCGGCAAGGTGCTCGGCAGCGTACGCCATCCGCTCAACACCTCGGACTTCTCGTCGTTCCTGCTCCAGGCGCAGGCCTCCAAGGCCAAGGTGATCGGCCTCGCCAACGCCGGCGGCGACACGGTCAACGCGATCAAGCAGGCGGCCGAGTTCGGCATCACCAAGGGCGGCCAGAAGGTCTCGCCGCTGCTCGCCTTCGTCTCCGACATCGACTCGATCGGGCTGGAGACCGCGCAGGGTCTGCTGCTCGCCGAAGCGTTCTACTGGGACCTCAACGACGACACCCGCGCGTTCTCCAAGCGCTTCATGGAGCGCACCAAGCGCGTGCCGACTTCGGCGCAGGCCGGCGTCTATTCCTCCGTCACCCACTATCTGAAGGCCGTGAAGGCGGCGGGCACGACTGACGCGGCCGCGGTCATCAAGGTGATGAAGGAGACGCCGATCAACGACTTCTTCGCAAAGAACGGCAAGATCCGCGAGGACGGCCGCATGATCCACGACATGTACCTGTTCGAGGTGAAGAAGCCGTCGGAGTCCAAGGGCCGCTGGGACGACTACAAGCTGCTCGCCACCGTGCCCGGCAGCGAGGCGTTCCAGCCGCTGGAGCAGTCGCGCTGCCCGCTGGTGAAGAAATAGGCTTCGTCATTGCGAGCGAAGCGAAGCAATCCAGAGATGTTTCCGCCAGAGACAGTCTGGATTGCTTCGTCGCTTCGCTCCTCGCAATGACGGTCTGGTGATAGCTCGATCGAACAACAACAAGGGAGACGTCCCATGAACGACATGGTCCTGCAAAAGCTCGAAGGCGGGCTGCTCACCATCACCATGAACAGGCCGGAGCGAAAGAACGCGCTCAACCCCGAGATGGTCGCAGGATTGGTCGAAGCGGCGCGGCGCGCGGCCGATGATCCCGAGGTGCGCGCGGTGCTGTTCAAGGGCGCGGGCGGCTCGTTCTGCGTCGGTGGCGACGTCAAGTCGATGGCGGCGGGCCGTGCGCCACTGCCGTTCGAGGTGAAAATGGCGAATTTGCGCCGCGGCATGGAGGTCTCGCGCATCCTGCACCAGATGCCGAAACCCGTGGTGGCACAGCTCGACGGTGCAGCGGCCGGCGCCGGCCTGTCGATGGCGCTGTCCTGCGACCTGCGCATCGCGTCCGAATCCTGCAAGATCACCACCGCTTTCGCCAAGGTCGGATTCTCCGGCGATTACGGCGGTACCTATTTCCTGACCCAGCTGCTCGGCAGCGCGCGGGCGCGCGAGCTCTATCTGATGTCGCCGGTGCTATCAGCGAAGGACGCGCATGCGATCGGCGTGGTGACCAAGGTGGTGCCCGATGCCGAGATCGAGACGGCGGCGCACGAACTCGCGCTGTCGCTGGCGCAGGGCCCCTCGATCGCGCTCGGCTTCATCAAGCGCAACATTAACAACGCCGAGCATCTGCCGCTGGAGGATTGCTTTGACGGCGAAGCGATCCACCACACCCGCTGCAGCGACACCGAGGATCACAAGGAGGCCGCAAAGGCCTTCGTCGAGAAGCGCAAGCCGGCCTTCAAGGGGGCATGACGATGGCGCCCTACATGCGGCTGCGGCAGATCTGCCTGGTCGCACCGCAGCTCGCGCCGGTGATCTCGGACATCGCCGAAATCATGGGCCTCGCGGTCTGCTACCGCGACGGCAACGTCGCCAAATACGGCCTGGAGAACGCGCTGCTCCCGGTCGACACGATTTTGCTGGAGGTGGTGGCGCCCTTCAAGGACGGCACCACGGCTGGCCGCTTTATCGAGAAGACCGGCGGCCGCGGCGGCTACATGGCAATCTTCTGCTGCAACGATCCGGACGAGCGCGGCCGCAACGCCAACGCGTTTGGCGTTCGCACCGCCAACGTGATCGACCATGCGCCCTATCACGGCGTGCAGCTCCATCCCCGCGACTGCCGCGCCGCCTTCATCGAGTTCAACCACACCGAAGGCAGCGACGACATTCTTGGCGCCTATCCGCCGGCGGGTCCCGATTGGCAGAAGTTCATCCGCAAGGATCTGACGCAGGCGCTGACCGCGGTGGAGATGCAAAGCCCCGATCCGCAAGGGCTGGCGGAGCATTGGGGCAAGATCATCGGTGTTGCGCCAAGTGGCGATGCCGAACTGAAGCTGCCCAATGCGACCTTCCGCTTCGTGAAAGGCGGCAGCGAGATCATGAGTGCGCTGGAGTTTCGGGTGACCGATGCCGCGAGCGTGCTGCATGCCGCGAAGGCGAGGGGGCTCGCAGTGGCAGGGGACGAGTTCTTGTTGGGCGGGGTGACGTTCCGCCTAAGCTAACGGCTTGCCGGCGCTTCCCATCTCCCCTTGCGGGAGAGAGTGGATCGCCGCAAAGCGGCGAGACGGGTGAGGGGTCCTTTCCGCCCGGGAAGTTTCGCTCGGAAAGAGAGACCCCTCATCCGGCGCTTCGCGCCACCTTCTCCCGCAAGGGAGAAGGAAGAAAGAGATCACCTTCCCTTGAAATTCGCCGCGCGCCGCTCTTCCGTCGCCTTTACGCCTTCCTTGAAGTCTTCCGTTGCGCGCAGTCTCGTCTGCTCGGCGAGTTCGTGATTGGTCGCGGCCATCACGCGGTCGGCGAGGTTGGCGCGCATCGTGGCGCGGGTCGAGAGAAGGCCGAGCGGGGAGCACTCCGCGATCTCGGCGGCGAGCTTCATCGCGGCTGATTTCACCTGGTCCTGCGGCACCAGCTCGTTGGCAAGGCCCCATTTGTAGGCTTCTTCGCCGGTGACGCGGCGGCTGGTGTAGAACATCAGCTCCGCGTTGTTCTTGCCGATCAGCTCGGGCAGCGTCGTGGTCAGGCCGAAGCCGGGATGGAAACCGAGTTTCGTAAAGTTCGCGGAGAAGCGGGCTTCGGGGCAGGTGACGCGGAAGTCAGCCGACACCGCGAGGCCCAGGCCGCCGCCGATGGCGGCGCCTTGCACGGCCGCGACGATCGGCTTCTTGGCGCGGAAGATGCGTACCGCCTGGATGTAGAGATGGTTGATCGCGCCGAGGCTGTCGGCCGGATCGCCTTTCGCTGTCTTCTCGGCCTCCCGCGCTTCCTGCGCCTGCCGGGCCGGGTCGCCGAAATTGGCACCGGCACAGAACGCCTTGCCTTGTGCCGAGAGCACCGAGGCGCGGATCTCGATGTCGCGGTCGAACTCGTCGAGCGCGTCCGCGATCTGGTTGATCAGCGAGATGTCGAAGAAGTTCAGCGGCGGACGGCGGATCTCGATGGTGCCGACGTGGCCGACTTTTTCGACGCCGATATCTGTATAGGTGCTCATGACGATCCTCGATTGAATTAGCGCAAGCCCAAGCCGCGCGCGATGATGCCGCGCAGCACCTCGGTGGTGCCGCCCTGGATGGTGAGTTTGGGGGCGGTCTTGATGGCGAAGTCGAGTTGCCGCTCCAGCGTCTCGCGATTGGTCGCGGTCTCCTCGACGAAAGCGGCGAGATCGCGCACGCGATGCGGAAGCTGCTGCTCCCAGACCGTCCCGATGTCCTTGACGATGGAGGCCTCCACCACCGGCTCCTTGCCGGCCTGAAGCATGCCGGCAACCGAGACCGACATGCGCCGCATGGTGTGGAGCTGCGCCACGAGCCGGCCGATGCCTTCGGCGCTGCGCGTATCAGGGTTGGGGCCGACCGCGCGAACCAGTTCGGTCAGCACATAATAGGTCTCGAGAAAACGCTCGGGGCCCGAGCGCTCATAAGCGAGTTCCGACGTCGCCTGCTTCCAGGCGCCATCGACCTCACCGAGGACGTGATCCTCAGGCACGAAGAAGTCGGTGAAGACGACCTCGTTGAACTCGTACTGGCCGGTGATCTGGCCGATCGGGTTCACCTGGATACCGGGCTGCTTCATCTTGACCAGAAACTGCGTCAGGCCGTGACGACGGTTTTCCTTGGTCGGCGGCGAGGTCCGGAAGATCGCGATCATGTAGTCGGCGATGTGCGCCGACGAGGTCCAGATCTTGGTGCCGTTGATGAGATAGCCGCCGTCGGTCTTGGTCGCGCGCGTCTTCGCGGCGAACAGGTCCGAGCCGGAGTTGGGCTCGCTCATGCCGATGGCGAAGCAGATCTCGCCGCGGCAGATGCGCGGCAGGATATCCATCTTGATATGCTCGGGCGCGTATTTAATCAGCACCGGCCCGCTCTGACGATCCGCCACGAAGAAGCGTCGCGTCGGCGCGTTGGCCACGCGCATCTCCTCGGTCACCACGTAACGTTCGAGGAAGGAGCGCTCCTGGCCGCCATATTTCTTCGGCCACGTCATGCCCAGCCAGCCCTTGGCGCCGACCCGGCGGGAGAATTCCGGCGCGTCGGTGTCTTCGCGGTTGGGCTTGTGCGGGTCGAAGGTGCTGGCGGCGATCTCTTCGGCGAGGAACGCGCGGACTTCCTTGCGCAATTGCTCGCACTTCTCGGGCAGGCGGATCGGATCGAAACGGAGGGCAGCGGTCATTGTTGTCTCGTCTCCTGATCAGCGCGACGCCACGAGCGGCCACAATTCGTCGGCACCACGGCTTGCGACCAGCTTGCCGAGTTCGACGGCCCAATGGCTCTCCGAGCCGAAATCGTCGCGCCAGGCCAGCGCCCGCAGTGAGTAGCGGTGCAGGATGTGCTCGATGGTGAAGCCGATCGCGCCGTGGACCTGATGCGCGATGGCGCCACCCTTTTCCGCGGCTTCGGCGCAGCGGATCTTTGCGGAGGCGGCTTCGAGGTAGACGGCGTCGTCGAACGATTTTGCATTCGCGATCGCGTCGGCCGCGGAGGTCGCGGCCGCGAGCGCCGCGGCAGACTCGCCGGCAAGTCGCGCGAGATTGTGCTGCACCGCCTGGAACTTCGAGATCTTCTTCTCGAAGGCGACGCGCTCGTTGGAGTAGCGCACGGAGATGTCGAGCATCGCTTCCAGCGCGCCGGCGATCTGAAGGCTGCGCGCAACGCCGCCCATCAGCATCAGATGGGTCTGGTCGACGCCCCTCACGGCCTTGATGGTGACGGGCTGGATCTTGTCGAGCGTGACGGTGTCGCTGTGGTCGTAGCCGACATTGAGGCCGGATTCGATCCTGCCCTTGCCGGCGTCCACCAGCGCGATGGAGACGCCATCCTTGCCATGTGCCAGCACCGCAAAGTGCCTGGCCGCCTTTGCGAAGGGTACGCCGCGAGCACGGCCGGAGAGCGCGCCATCGGCATCGAGCGTGATGCGGTCTCTTGGAGAGGCCGGCAGCACCGTCATCTCACCTTCCGGCGAGCTGATCTTCGCCTGCGCCAGCAGCCAGCCGGCGAGCATCGTTTCGGCCAGGGGAACTGCGACCGCGAAACGGCCGGCGGCGTTCAGCAGCGCAAAGCCGTCGGCGAGGCTCGCACCGGAGCCGCCGAGATCGTCCGGCACCCATGACAAGGGCAAGCCGGCTTCGCTCAGCGCCTGCCACAGCGGCGCCTGCCACGAATCCTTCTTGTCGTTGTTGATCGTCTGCGGGTCGGCGAGATCGGCGAAGATTTTCTCCGCGGTCTCGACGACGATATTGTCACTCTCCGCCACAGCGTTCCCCGTGTTTTGCCATTGGCGCGGTCCGCCCGATGGGCCGGCGCGCGGTCTCTTCTTGCGCCCGATGATCGGAAAAAGCCATGGCCCTGACAAGCGTTGATCGCAGGCCCATCTGCGGCCCTGGCATGGGCGCGAGGATCGGTCGAGGACCAGTCTGGACTAATTCCGCTTAGCGGAGTTTGCTCGATTTGCAGCGCGCGGCAAACTCGCTAAAGAGGTCGCCGATATTCAATCAAGGGGAAGGACATCCGGATGGCAAAAGACAGTCTGTGCGCAATCGTGACGGGGTCTGCATCCGGGCTGGGTGCAGCGACCGCGGAAATTCTCGCACGGAGCGGGGCGCGGCTCGTCATCAACTATTCGTCGAGCCAAAAGGAAGCCGAGGCCACGGCAGAGCTCTGCCGCAAGGCCGGGGCCGCGGAAGTGCTGGTCGCGCAGGGCGATGTCTCGAAGGATGAGGATTGCCGCAAGATCGTCGCGGCCGCCAGCGGCTGGGGCCGGCTCGACATCCTGGTCAACAATGCCGGCACCACCAAGCATGTGGCTCACGCCGATCTCGACGGATTGTCGGCGGAGGATTTCCAGCGCTTGTACGGCGTCAACACCATCGGCCCGTTCCAGATGGTGCGCGCGGCGCGCAGCCTGCTCGAGGCCGGGTCGAAAGCCTCGGAGCGGCCGTCGGCTGTGGTCAACATCTCCTCCGTTGCCGGCATCAGCGGCGTCGGCTCGTCGATCGCCTATGCCGCGAGCAAGGGCGCGCTCAACACCATGACGTTGTCGCTGTCGCGCGCGCTGGCGCCGCTGATCCGCGTCAACACGGTATGCCCCGGCTATATCGACACGCCCTGGTTCACCAAGGGCCGCGGCGAGGCCGGCGCCAAGCAGGTGCGTGACAGCGTGGTGGCCAAGGTGCCGCTCAAGGTCGCCTCGACCGCCGACGACATCGCGCAGCTCGTCTGCTTCCTGGCAATGCCGGCGTCCAGCAACATGACCGGTGAGGTCGTGCGGATGGATGCGGGGATGCATTTGATTACCTAATTCGTCATTGCGAGCGGAGCGAAGCAATCCAGAATCCCTCCGAGGGAATAGTCTGGATTGCTTCGTCGCAAGAGCTCCTCGCAATGACGATGAGGAGGCAGATGGGCCTTCTCACGCGACGGCTGGTCGCTATCCCTTGATCACGCCGCTCGCCACCAGCCGGTGCCAGATGAACAGCACCACCACGGCGCCGATCGTGGCCATGATGAAGCCGGCGCCCTGATCGGGGCCGTAATGCCCGATCGCCTGGCCGATGAAGGTTGCCAGGAACGCCCCGACAATCCCGAGGATGGTGGTGAGGATGAAGCCGCTCGGGTTGTTCGGTCCCGGCGCAAGCCAGCGCGCGATGAGGCCGGCGACGAAGCCGACGACGATGATCCACAACAGGCCGCCGAAACTCATGACAATGTTTCCCTTCCGGAATTCCCAGACCAGACGTCTGTTAGATTCTGCCCGTGAGCTCGCTTTCGGTCGGCAGTCGCCCTTCCGGCGTCAGGTGATCGACGACCTTCGGCAGATACTGGCTGAGGCCGGAGAGCAGTTCGTCGCGCGACAGGCCGCTCTGGGCTGACAGGCTCTCGATCTGGTCGGCGCCCAGCGCCTTGGCCAGATCGTCAGGCGCGATCGCCTTGTTTTCGCCCTTGCCGACCCAGCTATTGGCGGTCTCGCCCTGGCCGCCGTGCTGGAGCTGGTTGAGAAGATCGCCGAGGCCGCCGCTGAGCACGCTGCCGGCCGCGCCGCCCGCGAGCAGGCCGCCGAGGCCGCCCTTCAGGAGATCACCGAGGCCGCCGCTTCCACCAAGTGCGCCGCCGAGGCCACCGCCCGCGCCCGCATTCACAGGCGGGGGAGGTGCGTCGGCGTCGGGGACGTTTGCGGCGCTGTGCCGGGCTGGCCCGCTGTCAGATGCTTGAAAGCCTTCCAGGCGAGCAGGCCGAGCAGCGCCATGGTCATTGGTGACATGCCGCCGGAGGATTTCTCAGAGCTTGGCGTGCTCGGACCGCGCGGGCCGTTCTGCATGCCGTTGAGGACGTCGAGTAAACCCATGGCGTTCTCCCTTGGCGATCTCTTGCCGAAAACAAGCCCCGTTTGAAAACATATGAGGCTCTCATGACGGATACAAGGCGATTGCACCGCAACCGTTCCATGGGCAGCAGGCCTCTCCTCTGCTATCGAAGGCGTGTCATTCAGGGAGTTGAGGCCTGGTGGTTACGGATCGACCGATCGTGGTGGCCGGCGCGGGTGCCATCGGATGCTTCGTCGGCGGCATGCTGACGGCCGCCGGTCGCCGCGTCGCGCTGCTGGCGCGGCCGCGGGTGAAGACCGAGATCGAGCGGTTCGGCCTGCGGCTGACGGATTTCGACGGCTCCGAGAAAAAGTTGGGCGCGGGCCAGCTCGCGCTGTCGGAGGATGCTTCGATCCTCCACAGTGCCGGGATCGTGCTGGTCACGGTGAAGAGCGCCGACACTGCCGATGTCGCGGACCAGATCGCGCAGCATGCGCCGCAGGATGCCATCATTATCTCCCTGCAAAACGGCGTCGGCAATGTCGCGGTTCTGCGCGAGCGCCTTGGTGAGCGTGTTGGCGGCCGCCGCGTGCTCGCCGGCATGGTGCCGTTCAACGTGATCGCGATGGGCGAGGGGCGCTTCCATCGCTCGACCTCCGGCGATATTCATGTCGGCGAAGACGAGGCGAACACGGCCGCGGCGCTCTCGGTGCCCGGCCTCACGATGCGCGCCAGCCGCGACATCGACGGGGTGCAATGGGGCAAGCTGATCATCAATCTCAACAACGCACTCAGCGCGCTGTCCGACATGCCGCTCGCCGCGCAACTGGCGAACCGGGACTGGCGAAGATTGTTCGCCGACCAGATGGCGGAGGGCCTGGCTGCGCTGAAGGCGGCCGGCATTGCGCCGGTCTCGGCGACGCCGATCCCGGCGAACTGGACGCCGACCTTGCTGAAGCTGCCGGACGTGATCTTCAATGCGATCCTCGGACGCACGATGAAGATCGATCCGGAGGCGCGCTCGTCGATGTGGCAGGATCTGAAGCTGGGCCGCAAGACCGAGATCGACTACCTCCAGGGCGCGGTCATTGCTCTTGCCGAGCAGAACAATATCAGCGTGCCGCTGATGCGCCGCATTGTTGCGCTGATCAAGGAGGCCGAGACGGCAGGCAACGGCCCGCCGCGACTGACGCCGCACCAGATCCGGGGCGTGGCTTTAAAGTGATGGAGGGACGCGATGAGGCGTTGTCTAACGATCGGGCTCGCGCTGACCGCGCTCTGCGGTACATCGACACTCGCCTTGGCGAGGCCGCCGACCGTCATGAATTCTCCCGGCTATGACAGGCGATTGCAGGAGAGCCGCAAGGAGTTGGGCAGCTCGCCGGCGGTCACGGAGCCGGCGAGTACACCGGTGGTCAAACCGAAGCGCAGCAAGAAGAAGCATCCGAACTGAGGGTGTAGCGTAGGGTGGGCAAAGCGAAGCGCGCCCACCATTCTTCCTCTTGCCGAAGTGGTGGGCACAGCGCGCCAAACGCGCGCCTTTGCCCACCCTACATTCAGCGCGAGTGGCTACCCCTTCTTCGCCGGCTTGCTCGGCGTCGGGTTGAACAGCTTCTTCAGATCGTTCAAGCCTTCCGATAGCCGCGGCCATTCGCAGGAGAACGAACCCTTGGCGCAGGGGGCGCCCTTTGCTCGCGGGTTGACGACCTGTTGCACCTTCGGTCGCTCCACCGGCACGGGCACGCGCTCGACCTCGGTGCGCAGCGCGACCTGCTGAAGTTGCTGCGCCTGTCGTTCCTGCTGCTCGCGTTGCTGACGCATGGCGGCCTGGGCCGCTTCATTGCTGCGGCGCTGGCTGGCGAGATAGGCGGTGTAGGATTCGTCGATCTTCTTCTGCTCGTCCGGCGTCGGATTGGGACCTGCGATGTCGAAGGTGCGGTCCTGCAGGAAGTCGTAATAGGAGTAGCCGCCGCCGGCCTTGCGCCGGCCGGCGAACTTCGCATTGCAATCGGCCAGCGCGGAGGTCTTCTCGGTCTTGGTCGCGGCCTTCTCGGCGGCGTCGGCGCATTCCTCGAAATCGACCGGTGCGCGTTTCCACCATTGTGCCTGGGCATGCGACGGCGTCAGCAGAAAAATCCTGCTGCGGCAACGAGAAGCGCCGCGCGACGCGATGCAGACACGACCGACATTCTACGAGAGCATTCCTTGCAAGACTCAACCCGAACTGAGTCGAGTCGGATTTTTGCCCCTTTATCGCCGGCTTGTCACCCGTGGAACCCGGGAATTTCATGGCTGCAATGCTGACATTTTTTGCTTGACGTGGCGCAGCAGTCACAGCCGTGCGGCTCCTGTTGCGTCTAGAATTTTATCGATTTGAATGCGAAGGGGGATGTCCGTCATGAGAGCGCTGGCCGGTTTCGCCGCAATCGTGTGGGCGCTCTTTTCGAGCCATGCGTTCGCAGCCGACGAAGATGCGCCGAACCGCAAGCCGGTGAAGGCCATCGGCGATGCGCGGCTTGCGGTCGGCGGCCGGGGAATGCTGCCGCTCTACCTCTCTCGCGACTGGTCCATGCCGCTGCCGGCGATCTCGCGCGCGATCATCGTGCTGCACGGACGCCTGCGCAATGCCGACGAATATTACATATCGGCCAACAACGCCCAGGCCGCAGCGGGCGACGACGGCAAGAGCGCGCTGATGATCGTGCCGCAGTTTCTGGCCGAGGTCGATATCGAAGCGCACAGGCTGCCGGAGGACACGCTGCGCTGGTCGCTCGATGGATGGGAGGGCGGCGACGCTGCACTTGCACCGAACCCGGTGTCGTCCTTCGAGGCGCTCGATTCGATCCTGGCAAAGCTCTCCGACCGGCGCATCTTTCCGAACCTGAAGCAGGTGGTGGTGGCCGGTCATTCCGGCGGCGGTCAGGTCGTGCAGCGCTACGCCATCGCCGGCAAGGGCGAGGCAAAGCTGTCGCGCCAGCACATCGACATCCGCTATGTCGTCGCCAATCCCTCGTCCTATGCCTATTTCAGCGCGGACCGGCCCGTGCCCAGGATCGCCGCATCCTGTCCCGGCTACAACAACTGGAAATACGGCATGGGCGAGCGGCCGCCCTATCTCGCCGACGCGACACCGGCCGCGGCTCGAGCAGCGCTATGTCGAGCGCGAGGTGATCTACCTGCTCGGTACGCTCGACACCAATCCCAAGCACGCCGCACTGGACAAGAGCTGCATGGCGGAGGCGCAGGGCCCGACCCGCTATGCCCGCGGCCACGCCTATGCGGACGCGATGGCCAGGCGCGACCACGGCACGCCCAATCACCGGGTCTGGGACATCGCCGGCGTCGGCCACGACGGCGACAAGATGCTGACTTCGAAATGCGGGCTCGCGGCGCTGTTCGATATTCCGGGCTGCGGGGCGGAGCGGTGATGCATTGAAGGCAGATAGCTTGAAGGGTTTGCTCCGGCTGTTACACTTCGCACCGTGAGCGCCTCATCCTGAGGCGGCGCCAAGAAGACGAAGTGGAAACGCCTGATGCTGCTGCCCCTGTCCGATGTGCCGCGCTGGTACGCCGAGCGCAAACCGCAAGGCACGATCGCCGTCCAACATGGGCAGGATACGCTGACATGGGATGAGCTCGAGCGCGGGGCCAACCGGCGTGCGCGGGCGTTTGCCGCCAAGGGCGTCAAGCCCGGCGATTTCGTCGCGATCGGCCTGCCGAACGGCAATGCGTTCTTCGAGACGTCTTTTGCGGTGTGGAAGTGCGGGGCAACGCCGACCTCGCTGTCGTGGCGGCTGCCGCGCGGCGAGGCCGCAGCGGTGCTCGAGATCCTGAAGCCGGCGCTGGTGGTCGGCGGCGAGGCCGACTGGAACGCGCCGAATCGCTTGCCTGCGGATTTCGTGCCGGAAGGGTTTTCGGATGAGCCGCTGACGCCGCCGGTGGCGCGCTACTGGAAGGCCATGACCTCGGGCGGCTCGACCGGGCGGCCAAAGGTGATCCTCGATCATCATCCGGCAGTGACCGATACGGTCACGGCGCCGCCGCTCAATATTCCGTTCGGCGCCTCGCTGCTAAATCCCGGTCCGCTCTATCACAATGCCCCGTTCATCGTGTCGCACTACGCGCTGTTCACCGGCGGCAAGCTGACCGGCCTCGTCAAGTTCGACGCCGAGGAAACGCTGCGCCAGATCGCGCGTGAGCGCGTGCAATGGGTCAATTTCGTGCCGACCATGATGCACCGGATCTGGGCATTGCCGGAGAACGTGCGCAACTCCTACGACGTGTCGAGCCTTCAGACCGTGTTCCACATGGCCGCGCCGATGCCGCCCTGGCTGAAGGAGAACTGGATCGACTGGCTCGGGCCGGAACGGGTGTGGGAGCTCTATGGCGGCACGGAGCGGCAGGGCGCCTGCATCATATCCGGCACGGAGTGGCTGACGCACAGGGGCTCGGTCGGCAAGATCGGCGAGATGGCCAAACTGCGCATCGTCGGCGAGGACGGCAACGACGTCGCGCCGGGCGAAACCGGCGAGATCTATTTCCTCAACAATGACGGCAAGGACGCCACCTATCATTATCTCGGCGCCGAGCCGAAGCGTCGTGCCGACGGCTGGGAATCGCTCGGCGATATCGGCCGGCTGGATGCGGAGGGCTATCTCTATCTCGGCGACCGCCTCGCCGATATGGTGCTGCGCGGCGGCGCCAACATCTATCCGGCTGAGGTCGAGGCTGCGGTCTCCGAGTGCCCCGGCGTACGCTCCTGCGTGGTGGTGGGATTGCCCGATCCGGAGCTGGGCCAGCGTGTGCACGCCATCATCGAACCGGAGCCCAATGCGGACGGACAGGCCATCGCCGACGGCATGGCGCACTTTCTCAAGGACCGGCTCAGCCGCTACAAGCACCCGGAGAGTTTCGAGATCGTCAGCGCCCCGCCGCGCGACGATTCCGGAAAAGTTCGCCGCACCCTGTTGCGCGACGAGCGCGCAGCATGGATGAAGGAAGGGCGTGCCTTCCGGATTCTACCAGCGAAGGCGCAGGCGCACGCTGAATAAGAAAACTCACGAAAGGACTCCTTGCCATGACGATCACGATCGCTGCGAACAGCGTGCCGAAACCGCCGGCCGACATCATCGAGGGCTTTCGCGGCGCGCCGACCTCGGTCATTTCAGACAATCTCGCCCGGCTGCCGGGCGCGATCGGGCTGAAGCCCTATCATCGCGGGGCTAAGCTGGTGGGGACGGCATTTACCGTGCGCACCCGTCCCGGCGACAATCTCGCCATCCACAAGGCGCTCGAACTGGTCGGTCCCGGCGACGTGATCGTGGTCGACGGCGGCGGCGACGAGACCCGGGCGCTGGTCGGCGAGATCATGAAGACCATCGCGCAGTGGCGCAAAGCCGAAGGCTATGTAATCGACGGCGCGATCCGCGATGTCGCGGCGTTCACGGCTGACGACTTCCCCTGCTACGCCCGCGCGGTGATCCATCGCGGCCCCTACAAGAACGGCCCCGGCGAGATCAACGTACCCGTGTCGATCGGCGGCAGCGTGATCTCGCCCGGCGACATCGTGGTCGGCGACGAGGACGGCGTGGTGTCGTTTCCTGCGGCTGGTGCCGCGGCGCTGCTCGAAGCAGTCCGCGCCCAAGTCGCGCGCGAGGAGGAGACCATGAAGGCGATCCGCGAGGGCCGCTACCAGGGCTCCTACGGCAAATCCTGATCAACGCGAGGCGTAAGTCAGAGCAATGGCTGGGGCGCTCGTAAGTCGACGTCGGCCATTGCTGCTTTCAGAAGTGATTTCACAACCTTTGTTTCGGTCGAAGTTCTCTCATGCTTTTTGACGCTGAGGTTGCTTTAAATGAAGAGGAAGTGCGCGTTCGTCCTGCTTGGCGTTCTCTGTCTGGCAGCCTTTGGAAGCAACGAAGTTGGTTCGTGGGAGATGCACGGGGCCATCGACAAGCATCGCGCGCCGCCGATAGTCGCGGTTGCTTCGACCGATACCGACCGTCGAATGACAGAAGAGGCGTACGCCAAGGCAAACGGTCTCTCCTTGGACGCGGTCAGAAGCCGCTTTGCCGCCAGTGGCGTCTTGCGATGCCCTGGTGGAGATAGCAGCGCCCAAGTGACCGGAGCGCGCGACGTGATCACGACGGCGGCTCACGCGTTTCGGGATGTTTGCGAACTCCGTAGGTCGCCCGACAAGTGTATGTTCGAGTATTATCGTGGATCAGAAAGGCGGACCATTCCTTTGTCGGAGACCCTATGGATGGGCACCTGCTCCGACAGTGCCCCGAGAGCGGTTGTCAGCGATTGGGCCGTCGCCAGGCTCAAGTTTCCCGCGGAGGTGACGCCTTACGAGATCTACGAACGGATGGAGGTTCTGGTCGAATCGGAGCGCGTTCTCGCAGTCGTTGGTTACGATATCCTGGCCACGGGAAAGACGGACAGATATGGGCCGTTCAACAAAACGATGCAGGAATGCCAGGTGCGCGACGTCAGGGACTGGTCGATCTTCGAAACGAACTGCGAATTTGAAGTTGGGGCGTCCGGTAGCGCCCTGTTTCGTCAGCGGGACAGTCGAATGACTCTTTTCGGCGTCCTCGGTGGAGATTATCACGACAAAGGATATTGCCCACAAGGCGGCTGCGAGTTCAAAAGCCGGAAATGGTCCAGCGTGTATGTTACACTGAAGGGTGAGTTCAAAGATCGGCTTCTGGCTGCCGTGAGCCAGTCTGCAGCAAAATAAAACGATGCAAGGGGAGAATGGCGTGAGCCAGAAGGACGAGTTTCACAATATCGATAATCCCGACGATGGCCTGTTTCGCGAGCTCGCGGCGGGAGTGACGACGCGCATCTTCTCCGGCGAGCAGGCGATGCTGTCGGTGGTGACGCTGGGCCCGCATGCGCAGGGCACGCTGCACCATCATCCCGAGGAGCAATGGGGCGTGCTGCTCGACGGCTCCGCGATCCGCGTCCAGGGCGACGAGGAGATCCCGGTGAAGAAGGGTGATTTCTGGCGAACGCCCGGCAACGTGCCGCACACCATGCGCGCCGGCCCTGATGGCGCCCGCGTGCTGGACGTCTTCAGTCCGCCGCGGCCGGAATACAAGAAAGCCGGGTCAGGTTTCGGAACGACCTGAAGCCTGATTATATCCAGGCGCCAAAGAGCAAAAAGCCGGGCGCAAACAAAGGGACGGAAATCATGACGATCACACGACGGGCGCTGCTGGCAGCGCCCGCACTTCTCGCGCTCACACCTGCTGCAGCGCAGGCCGGCAAGATCACCTTGGTCGTGCCGTTCCCGCCGGGCGGCTCGACCGATGCGATGGCGCGGCTGTTGCAGGCCAATCTGCAGACAAAACTCAACCGCATCGTCGTGGTCGAGAACAAGTCTGGAGCGGCCGGTGCGCTCGGCGCGGCGCAGGTCGCCAAGAGCCCGGCCGACGGCTCGACATTCCTGGTCACCTTCGATTCCCACGCGGTGATCCCGGCCATCCTCGACAAGCCGCCGGTCGACGTCGAAAAGGAGCTCATGCCGGTGCTGCTGGTGGGCACCGCGCCTTACGTGATCGCGGCCGGTGCCGGCCGCCCCTACAAGAGCTTCGCCGACGTGGTCGCGGCCTGCAAGGCGACGCCCGGTGCGGTGAAATACGCCTCCGTCGGGATCGGCACGCTCGGCCACCTCGCCATGACCGTGCTCGGCAGCAAGGCCGGCGTCGAGATCATGCATGTGCCCTATCGCGGCGGCGGTCCCGCCATGAACGATGTGCTCGGCGGCCATGTCGATCTCATCGCGGGATCGGCGGCGCTGGTCGCCGCCCAGCTCGGCACCAACATGCTGCGTCCGATCCTGCAGCTCGGCCGCGAACGGCTGCCGGGCCTGCCGGATACGCCGACCGCGATCGAGGCCGGCTTTCCGGACTTCGAGACGCTGGCCTGGTGGGGCATCTTCGCGCCCACGGGGACGCCGCCCGACATCGTCTCCGCGCTGGCAACCGCGTCGAAGGCAATCCTGAGCGAGCCCGCGACCGCCGCCCAGCTCAAGGAGACCCAGCAGATGACGCTGCTGCTCCAGGACGGTCCCGCCTTCAAGACCTTCTTCGACAAGCAGGTCGCCATTTGGGGCAAAGTGGTGAAGGACAACAATATCAAGGCGTGAGGTCGCCGGCAGGCCTTCCGCATTGACCAAAGCGAGGGCTTCCGATCCCGCCCTCGCTTTGATATGTACAGCTCCAGGCAACCCGCTTCTTGGCGGGTTCCGCGGTCCCGTAGCTCAGCCGGATAGAGCGGCGGTTTCCTAAACCGTAGGTCGCATGTTCGAGTCATGCCGGGATCGCCATAACTGTCTCCCCTCCCACCGCTTAAGCCGATATCGGCGCAAGGCGCTTGCGATAGTCGGTAGGTGTCACGCCGATGCGGCGGACGAAGGCGCAGCGCTATGGAGCAGCGTCGGCCAAAACAATGGTTGCGCTTTTCCGTCCGTCCGGCGCAAAAATTGCTGGAAGCGTGGGCTTCCTTCCTTTTGGCCGACTGACGGTCAGCCATCTCAGCGCGACATCCGGAGATAACAATGCCTTTCGACTTGATCCTGCGCGGCGGCCGTGTGGTCGATCCGTCCCAGAAGCTGGATGCCGTGACCGATGTTGCCTTCGCCGGCGGCAAGGTCGCTGCGATCGGCACGGGGCTCAAGGCCGATCCGGGTACCGACGTGCGCGACGTTTCGCGGTTCATCGTGACGCCGGGGCTGATCGATCTCCACACCCATGTCTATTGGGGCGGCACCTCGCTCGGCATCGATGCCGAGGAATTCTGCCGCCTGTCCGGCGTCACCACGGCGGTCGACACCGGCAGCGCCGGTCCCGGCAACTTTGCGGGCTTCCGCAAGCACGTGATCGAGCCGAGCCAGGTCCGCATCCTCGCTTACCTGCACGTCTCGCATGCCGGCATCTTCGGCTTCTCGCACCGGATCATGGTCGGCGAGAGCGAGGAGTTGCGGCTGATGAATCCGATCGAGGCGGCAAAGGTGGCCGACGCCAATCGCGATCTCATCGTCGGCATCAAGGTGCGCGTGGGCCTGCACTCGTCGGGCACCTCAGGGGCCGTGCCGCTCGATATCGCGCTCGAGGTCGCGAACGAGGTCGGCATGCCCCTGATGGCGCATATCGACCATCCGCCGCCGAGCTATGAAGAAGTGCTGGCGCGCCTGCGGCCCGGCGACGTGCTGACCCATGCATTCCGCCCCTTCCCCAACACGCCCGCGACCGCGCAGGGCACGGTGAAGAAGGCGGTGCTGGACGCGCGCGAGCGCGGCGTGCTGTTCGACATCGGCCACGGCAAGGGCTCGTTCGCGTTCAAGACCGCGCGCGCGATGCTCGCCAACGGCTTCCATCCGGACACGATCTCCTCCGACATCCATCAGCTCTGCATCGACGGCCCGGCCTTCGACCAGGTCACGACACTGTCGAAATTCCTGTGCATGGGCATGGAGCTGTCGGACGTGATCGCAACCTCGACGGTGAACGCCGCGATGGCGTTGCGCCGCCCCGAGCTCGGCAGCCTCAAGCCCGGCAGCGTCGGCGACGCCACGCTTGTTACGGTCAGGCAGGGCCAGTTCGACTATGTCGACGTCGTCGGCGAGCATCTCACCGGCGACCGCAAGATCGTCTCGGAGGGCGTCGTCATTGGCGGGCGCTGGTGGCATCCGAATTGATCGGCGCTCAAGGTTCGTGAGCGCGCCACGGGGCGCTCAGTCGCGTCCCGCCTCCATGATGGCCTTGGCAAGGCGCGCCGGATCGGAGAAGCACAGCTCGTGGCTTCCCGGCACCTGCACCAGCCGGAACAGGCCGAGCTTCTCCGATAGCCGCGGATGCCAGCCGTAGCTGTGCGGCATCGCCGTGTCTTCGGTGCAGTTGATGTAGGATTTTGCCAGCGGCATTTCGGCCGGATTGGCCTTGAGCGCGATCTTGTCGGTGAAGGTCGCCAGAGGATGCGGATTGAGCACGTCGTAGGCGCGCTGCGCCGTCTCGATGTCGGCATCGTTGATGAAGGCCTCGCGCCAGACCGGGAATGGCAACACCACCGAGCCGTCGCCGCGCTCGGCCGCGATCGCGTCGAACAGACCGATATAGTGGGGCGGCACCATGTCGTTGAGGCATTCGCCGTTGTTGGGCACGAAGGCGTTCCAGTAGACCAGCCGGCGGATGCGCTCGGGCGCGAGGTCGGCAACGCCGGTGATGATCATGCCGCCATAGGAGTGGCCGAGCAGAATGACATCCGTGAGATCGTTATCGGCGAGGTCATCGGCGATCGACTGGATTGCTTCCTTCAGCCCCGTCGTCTTGGCGTCACCAGGGCGGTTGCCCTTGATCGTCGGCAGGTAGACTTGGTGGCCGGCGGCGCGAATGGGAGCCGCGACAGGCTCGAGCTCGGCACCGGTGTGCCAGGCGCCGTGTACGAGAACGTAGGTCGACATGTTGTGGCTCCTCCGCCGGATGTGGTTAGATCGGAATGAATTGGGTCTTTTGCGGCGCCCGCAAGGCGCAGGGGACAACTCTTCTTGTACGAAGTGTGAACCGGGCGGCCATTTTCCGCTTGGCTGGGAGTGAACCGGATTGGTCTCGGAGTGAACCGATGCAGGGAATCGAGCGCGCCGCCCCGTCACGTCAATCGGCCTGGAATACTGCGGGCCTCCGGCCGAACGAGCAATTCGCCTATTATCGCGAAGCGATCTGCCAGGCTTTCATGAACCTGACGCCGGAGCCGATGGCGGCCGCCGGCTTCCTTGCCAGTGTCGAAAACATCCGCCTGGGCGCTGCCGCGCTCAATCGCGTCCGCTTTCCCGCGCATGTGGTGCGTCGCTCCGCGGCCGACATCGCCGCATCCGACCGCAGTTGCTTCTATCTCAACTTGAAACTCGCCGGCCGCTGCCGCATCCAGCAGGACGGCCGCGAGATAAGCCTGTCATCCGGGCAAGTCGGAATCTTCGACAGCGACCGGCAGTTCGCCCTCCTGCACGACCATGGTCCGCAATTGCGGGTCGCCTCGTTCTGAGTTCCGGCGGAAGTCCTCCGCGAAAGCCTTCCGGCTTCGTTCGAGGTTAGCGCTTCCCGCGTCTCCGACGATCCCTTCGTCGGTCATCTCATCGTGGAGACGGCGCGCACGCTCAGCGAGGGCGCGCTGCGCATGACCGAGGACGAAGGCGCGAGGCTGTTCCGGGCGCTGATCGAACTGGTTGCCGTCAGCCTGTCGCGGCGCAGCCGATCGGGTACTGCCGAGGCTGCGAGCCTTGCCGATGTCACGACGCTCGCGTTGAAACGGGCCATTCACCGCAAGCTTCGCGAACCCGGTCTTGCCGTTGCCGACGTCGCCGACGCGATCGGCATCAGCGAGCGCTACGTCCACAAGCTGCTGGCGCGATCGGGCGTCAGCTTCACAGATTACGTCATCGATCGTCGGCTCGATGGCGCGGCCGGGGATCTCAAGGATTCCGCCATGGCTGATCGCGCGATCGGGGCCATTGCGTTCGACTGGGGCTTTTCCGACCTCTCGCATTTCACGCGGCGCTTCAAGCAGCGTTTCGGCTGCCGGCCGCGTGATTGGCGCGCGCGTTGAACGGGCTACAGCGCCTGCTTCATAAGGATCTGGCGATCAGCAGCTTCATGATCTCGTTGGTGCCGCCATAGATCTTCTGGATGCGGGAATCGATGAAGATGCGGGAGATCGGGTATTCCTGCATGTAGCCGTAGCCGCCGAACAGCTGGAGGCATTCGTCGGCGGTCTGGACCTGCTTGTCCGAGCACCAGTATTTCGCCATCGACGCGGTGACGGTGTCGAGATCCCCGGCGATCAGGCGCTCGATGCACCAGTCGACGAAGACGCGCGCGATCGTCGCCTCGGTCTTGCGCTCGGCGAGCGTGAAGGCGGTGTTCTGGAAGTCCATCAGCGGCTTTCCGAACGCCTTTCGCTCCTTGGTGTAATCGACGGTGAGCCTGACCGCGCGCTCCATCGCAGCGACGGCGCCGACCGCGAGCGCGAGGCGCTCCTGCGGCAATTGCTGCATCAACTGGACGAAGCCCTTGCCTTCCTCATTGCCGAGCAGGTTTTCCGGCGGAACCGTGACGTTGTCGAAGAACAGCTCCGAAGTGTCGGAGGCGTGCAGGCCGATCTTGTCGAGGTTGCGCCCTCGCTTGTAACCGTCCGCGCCCGCGGTCTCGACGACGATCAGGGAAATACCCTTGGCACCGGCATCGCCGGTGCGGGCGACGACGACGATGAGATCGGCGGCCTGGCCGTTGGTGATGAACGTCTTCTGACCGTTGATGACGTAGGAATTGCCCTGCTTCTTCGCGGTGGTCTTGACGGCCTGGAGATCCGATCCGGTGCCGGGTTCGGTCATGGCGATGGCGCCGACCATCTCGCCGGAGGCCATCTTCGGCAGCCAGCGCTTCTTCTGCTCCTCCGAGCCGTAGTTGAGGATGTAGTGCGCGACGATGGCGCTGTGCACGGAGACGCCGGTCGTCAGCTCCGGCACCGTGCTTTCGAGGTCTTCCAGCACCGCCGCGTCATAGGCGAAGGTCGCGCCCAGGCCGCCATATTCCTCCGGGACGCTGGCCAGCAGGGCGCCCATCTCGCCGAGCCCGCGCCAGGCGAAGCGGTCGACCATCTTCTGCTCGCGCCATTTCTCGGCATGCGGCGCCAGATCCTTGGCAAGATATTTCCGGAACTGGTCGCGGAATGTGTCCAGTTCTTCGGTCATCCAGGACGAACGGTATGCCATGAAACCCCCGCTATTAGACTATCAGGCCGCCACCGGCGACGACCACCTGGCCGCTGATATAATTAGATTCCGGGCTGCAGAACAGATAGACGGCGTCGGCCGCTTCTTCAGGCGTGCCGCCGCGACCGAGCGGGATCATGCGGGACATGGCATCCAGCATCTGCGGCTGGACGCCGACCTTGATGTCGCGCCCGGCGACGTCGATGGTTTTCTGCTGTGCCTCGATCGGCTGGGTCAGGCGGGTGTTGATGAGACCGAAGGCGACGCAATTCACGTTGACCTTGTAGCGGCCCCACTCCTTGCACATGGTTCGGGTCAGCCCGATCAGCGAGGCCTTGGCCGAAGAATAGCTCGCCTGTCCGGCGTTGCCGTAGAGGCCTGCGATGGAGGAGATGTTCACGACCTTGCGGAACACCTCGCGGCCCTCCTCGGCTTCCTTTCTGGCGAAGACGCGGATCGGCTCGGCAGCAGCGCGCAGGATGCGGAATGGAGCGACGAGATGGACGTCGAGCATGGCCTGGAACTGCTCGTCCGTCATCTTCTGGATTGTGGAGTCCCAAGTGTAGCCGGCATTGTTGACGATGATGTCGAGCCCGCCGAACTTGTCCAGCGCAGCCCCGACGAAGCGGTCGGCGAAGCCCGATTGCGAGACGCTGCCGTTCACGGCGACGCCGTCGCCACCGAGCGCCTTGATCTCCGCCACCACGGCGTTGCCGGGCTCGGCATCGAGATCGTTGACGACGACCTTGGCGCCTTCGCGCGCCAGCTTGAGTGCGATCGCGCGCCCGATGCCGCGGCCCGAGCCGGTGACGAGCGCGACCTTTCCCTGCAGTTTTGCCATTTGCATGTGTCCTCTTGCTGTTACAGCGCGACGATGGCGCTGCCTTCGAGCTTGACCTCGCCGCGATCGTCCCTGGTGATGAGCGCGAGCCTTGCGCGTCGCTCGCCGTCTACGGCGAAGAGCTCGGTCGCGGTGCCTTCACATGTCAGCTTGGCGCCAAGCTGGGTGATGGCGACGAACCGGGTCGAAAAACTGCGGAGCTTCGACGGTGGCACCACATCCGTGAGCGCCTGCCCGAGACAGGCCATCACCAGCATGCCGTGCGCGAACACATCCGGAAATCCGGCTGCCCGGGCAAAGTCGATATCGACGTGAATCGGATTATGGTCGCCCGATGCACCGCAGTAGAGCGCGAGCGTGTGGCGGGTGATCGGTGGAAAGACCTTGTGGACGAGACGGTCGCCGACCTTGATGTCTCCGGATGCCGTCATGAAGCCACCTTGTTGCGGACGACGATGGTGCGCGCGGTATCGGCGACATGCACGCCCTCCTGATTGGTCACCTCGCATCGGATGCCGATCAGCGTCATCGCGCCGCCCTTCTTCTCCATCACGCTGGTCACGCTCGGCCGGAACGTCAGGGTGTCGCCGACCAGAACCGGCGCGTGATAAACGAAGCTCTGCTCGCCATGCAGCACGCGGGCGAGGTCGATACCGAGCGTGGTGAACATGTCGAAGGGGTCGTCGACGTCCATCATCTCCAGGCAGAACAAGTAGGTCGGCGGCACCGGCATGCCGGTGAAACCCGCAGTCCGCGCCGCGTCTACGTTGCGGTAGACCGGGTTCCCTTCATCCAGCGTATTAAGGAAGTAGCGAAGGCGACCCGGCTCCACGCGCGCGGTGACGGGCGTGAAGCAGCGCCCTACGGCTGACTGATCGACCATGGATGTCAGTGCCGCTTGTAGAGCGTAACGACGCAGGCGCCGCCGAGGCCCAGATTGTGCTGGAGCGCGACTTTTGCACCTTCGACCTGCGTCGGACCTGCCGTGCCGCGCAACTGCCGCGTCAGCTCGTAACATTGCGCAAGTCCTGTAGCGCCGAGCGGATGCCCCTTCGACAGCAATCCGCCGGACGGATTTGTCACGATCCGGCCGCCATAGGTGTTGTCGCCGTCATTGATGAACTTGCCGGCCTCGCCCTCGCCGCAGAGGCCGAGCGCCTCGTAGGTGATGAGCTCGTTGTGGGCGAAGCAGTCGTGCAGCTCGACGACATCGAGATCGTCGGGCCCGACGCCGGCGCTCTCATAAACCCGGCTTGCCGCCTCCTTTGCCATGTCGTAGCCCACCAGCTGCATCATGTCGCCGGCCTGGAAGGTTGACGGCGTGTCGGTGGTCATGGCCTGCGCGGCGATGCGCACCTCTTTGCCGATGCCATGCTTGTCCGCAAACCGTTCGGACACCAGCACGGCGGCGGCGCCGCCGCAGGTCGGCGGGCACGCCATCAGGCGCGTCATCACGCCCGGCCAGATCACCTGGTCGTTCATCACGTCGTCCGCCGTGAGTTCCTTGCGGAAGAGTGCGAGCGGATTGTTCCGGGCGTGGCGGCTCGCCTTGGCGCGCACCTTGGCGAAGGCGTCCAGTGGGGTGCCGTATTTCTTCATGTGGCTGAGGCCGGCGCCGCCGAAATAGCGCAGCGCCAGCGGAATACCGGGGGCATCGATCAGCTGGTCCGCAGCCGCGTCAAATTCCTCAAATGCGCTCGGACGATCGGTATAGACGCTGCCGAGTGCGCCAGGCTTCATCTGCTCGAAGCCGACCGCCAGCACGCAATCCAGCATGCCGCTCGCGATCATCTGCCGCGCCATGAATAGCGCGGTCGAGCCGGTCGAGCAGTTGTTGTTGACGTTGACGATGGGGATGCCGGTCATCCCGACATGGTAGAGCGCCCGCTGCCCGCAGGTGGAATCGCCGTAGACATATCCGACATAGGCCTGCTGAACCGTCTCGTAGCCGAGGCCTGCGTCGGCGAGTGCGAGCCTGGTCGCTTCCGTCCCCATCTCGTGATAGGGCGCGCTGGCGCCCGGCTTGGTGAAGGGGATCATGCCGACCCCTGCGACGATGACGTCAGACATCGCTTCCTCCCAATAAATTACCCATTGGACTTTTTATTACCCGAGGGTAACATATCGTTCGATGCCCACCAAAGTCAACCGATCGAGCATGGCTTCAGCGCCGTCCATTCCGTCGCCCTCGGCGACGCCTTCCCCTGGCTGCCGTTCGAGAGCAGGCGCCGCGCACGCGACGAGAAGCGCGAGGCGGTGCTGCGCGCCGCCGTGCAGCTTTTCCTGGAGCAGGGCTATCATCGCGTCACCCTGAACGAGGTCGCTGATCGGCTGAACATCACCAAGCCCGCGCTGTACAATTACTTCCGGGGCAAGGACGAAATCCTGTTCGAGTGCTGGTCGATGGGCGCCGAGCTCGTCGACAGCGTGATCACGGAGATTGCCGCCGGCGGTGGTTCGGGCCTCGCCAAGCTGCGCAAGCTGGTGCACGCCTATGCCGGGCTGATGGCAACCGATTTCGGCGCGAGCCTGGTGCGATTCGACCTGCGCGATCTGGCCGAGCGGAACGCCGGTGTCGCCCGCGCCGCCAAGAAGCGGATCGACGCCACGTTCCGGCGATACATCGCCGCGGGCATTGCCGACGGTTCGATCAGGCCTTGCGATCCCAAGCTTGCAGCATTCGCGATCGCAGGCTCGCTCAACTGGATCGGCCATTGGTATCGCCGCGACGGCGGGCTGTCGCCGACCGCGATCGCCGACGAGTTCACGGTTCGGCTGACCGAAGGTCTGGCGACCGAGGGCAGGCCGCAGAAGACAAAAAAGACGCCGAGAGCGCCGAAGGGGCGCAACTCAGGACGCAAAACGACAGGGACGAAGCGCACAGGAGGAGGAACGGGATGAACGTCACACATGGGCTGCGGCGCGCGTTGCAGATCAACCCGAACGGGCCCGCCACCGTCTATGGCCAGCGGCGCCGCAGTTGGGGGGAACTTGGCGAACGCGTTGCAAGGCTGGCCGGCGGCCTGCGCAGCCGCGGCATCAAAGACGGTGATCGGGTCGCCGTGCTGTCCTTCAACTCGGATCGCTATCTCGAGCTTTATCTCGCGACGGGTTGGGCAGGCGGGGTGATCGTGCCGCTCAACATTCGCTGGAGCCCCTTGAAAACGAGGATGCGCTACGCGACTGCCGCGCTTCCGTTCTACTGGTCGACAAGGCCTTTGCGCAGGTTGGCGCGCAGCTCGCCGGCGCCATTCCGGGACTGAAGCTGATCTATGCCGACGACGGCGAGGTGCCGGCCGGAATGGAGAGCTATGAGGATCTGGTTGCGGCCAGCGCTCCGGTTGCCGATGCCATGCGAAAGGGCGACGATCTCGCCGGCATCTTCTACACCGGGGGGACCACCGGACGTTCGAAGGGCGTGATGCTCAGTCACCAGAACCTGATGGCCAATGCTCTCAACGCTCTCGGAGAGGGCCTTTTCCCGGCCAGCACGACTTATCTGCATGCGGCACCGATGTTTCATCTCGCCAACGGGGCCGCTATGTATTCGCTGCTGCTCTCCGGCGGCTCGAACGTGATCGTTCAGGGTTTCACTCCCGAGGGCGTGATGGCTGCGATGCAGAACGAGCGCGTCACCGACGTGTTGCTGGTGCCCACAATGATCCAGATGCTGGTCGATCACCCCGCGATTGGAAACTACGACCTGTCGTCGCTCAAGCACATCATCTATGGGGCCTCGCCCATCAGCGAGGCGGTGCTCGACCGTGCCGCGCGCGCATTGCCGCATGTGCGTTTCACCCAAGCCTACGGCATGACCGAATTGTCGCCAATCGCGACGTTGCTGCACGCCGACGAGCATGTCGGGGAGGGGCGCAGAAAGGGCCGTCATCGCGGTGCTGGCCGTGCCACGCTCGGCTGCGAGGTGCGGATCGTCGACGAGAACGACCGGCCTGTGCCGGCAGGGTCCATCGGCGAGATCGTGGTGCGCGGCGATACCGTGATGATGGGCTATTGGGAGCGGCCCGAGGAGACCGCGCGGGCCGTCATTGATGGCTGGATGCACACGGGCGATGGCGGCTACATGGACGAGGACGGGTTCATCTATGTCGTCGATCGCGTGAAGGACATGATCATCTCGGGCGGCGAGAATGTGTACTCGATCGAGGTCGAGAACGCGCTGGCGCAGCACCCGTCGGTGCTGCAATGCGCGGTCATCGGAGTTCCCAATGAACAATGGGGAGAACAGGTCCATGCCGTCGTGGTCAAGCGCAACGGGGTGGAGGTTTCGCCCGGCGAGCTGATCGAGTTCACGAAGACGTTGATTGCCGGCTACAAATGTCCGCGCAGCATCGAGATCACCGAGACGCCGCTGCCGCTGTCGGGCGCCGGCAAGGTGCTGAAGCGCGAGCTGCGCCGGCCGTTCTGGGAAGGTCGGGAACGGCGGGTCAGCTAGAGACCTTCGTTCGCGCGGGCCGCACACATCAGGGTCAAGCGCGAGGTCTGCTGTTTTCAGATCGCGGCCGCGCAGGTAACATCGAGGGAATTCATCGGGAACATCTGGTCTTGGTCGAGACGCGCGAACTCAAGCTCGACATCGAACGCATCGGTACGGTTTCGGCGCTCCTGACGCAGCCGGACCATGCGCGCGCCTGCTACGTGCTGGCGCATGGTGCGGGCGCCGATATGAGGCATTCCTTCATGGAGAAGGTCGCCGAGGGCCTTGCGAGCCGCGGCATCGCGACGCTCCGCTTCAATTTTCCTTACATGGAAAAGAAGCAGGGCCGTCCCGACCAGCCGGCGGTCGCGCACGCCGCTATCCGCGCGGCAGTGCAAGCGGCGGAGCATTTGTGCCCCGGCTTGAAGCTCATTGCGGGCGGAAAGTCCTTCGGCGCGCGCATGACCTCGCAGGCGCAGTCCAAGGCGCCATTGACTGGCGTCAAGGGGCTCGCCTTCCTCGGCTTTCCCCTGCATGCCGCCAAGAAGCCGTCGGCGGAGCGCGCCGAGCATCTCGCCGATGTCGAGATCCCCATGCTGTTCCTGCAAGGCACGCGCGACGGACTTGCCGATCTCGGCATCCTCAAGCCTGTGATCGCGGCGCTCGGCGCCAAGGCGACGCTGCATGAGGTCGAAGGCGGGGATCATTCCTTCGCGGTGCTCAAGAAGTCGGGGCGTACGAACGAGGATGCGCTCACAGAGGTGCTCGACGCGCTCACCGCCTGGGTCGATCGGCTCGGCTGAGTTTCACGCGGAATAAAGCCCCTTGTCGCGCGCCTTCTGGATCGCCAGCGCGGCGATCAAGTCGAGCGTCGGCGTCGACAGGCCGGCGGTGCGGGCGAAGGCGGCGGGCGCCTTCACCAGTACGTCGATCTCCATGGCGCGGCCGAGTTCGTAATCCTGAAGCAGCGACGGCTTGTGGTTGGGGGCGGGGCCGCTGCGCGTCACGCGCTTGACCTCGGGGATGAAATGCTGGGCGATGTCGTTGGCCTCGTTCAGCATGCGCGGAATGACCTCGGCGAAGGCAGGGTCGTCGCGCACCCCGCGCGCCGTCTGGCCGGTCAGCAGGCACAGCACCGAGAGCGACATGTTGATCAGCAGTTTCGACCAGATCGCCTCGCGGATCTCGGCCACCGGCGGCGATTCCAGTCGTGCGTCGTTGAAGACGCCCCGGAGCCTGGTGATACGCTCGCAATTGCGGTCGTCGCATTCGCCGATCAGGAACCGGTTGCGGTCCGGCGTCAGGTTCTGCACCACGCCGGGCGCGACCACCTCGTTGGAGGAGAAGACGACGCCGCCGATGATCCGTTCCTTCGGAATGCAGGCCCGCAGGCGCCCGCCCGGGTCGAGGAAGGAGATGTCGGGCGGGGTCGGGTGTCGCGGCGGCAGGCCGATCCCGTACCACCAGGGAATGCCGTTCTGCGCGAACACGATCGCGGTGTCGTCCTGCAGCAGCGGCTTGATGCTCGACACCAGCCCGGGAAGCGCGGTCGCCTTCAACGTGCTGATCACCACGTCCTGCGGACCGAGCTGGGCCGGATCGCCCGTGGCGTTCACCTTGGCGGTAACCTCGGAATCGCCGACGCGCAGCTTGAGGCCGTTGGCACGGGCCGCCTCCAGATGTGCCCCGCGCATCACGCAACTGACGTCATGGCCGGCGCGCGCCAGCCGAACCGCGATGTGGCTGCCGACGGCGCCCGCGCCGAAAATGCAGATGCGCATGGATATGTCCCGTCCCTGATCCCATAGTGCCGCCCGGCGCCAGCATGACACAAGCTGCCATGCGATGGGCGCGGCCACGCTACGCCACAAAGATATGGATCAGGGCGCGCGGGCTCGGCCATAGTGCGGGTCAAACAAACGTCCGGAGGATCGCCGATGACTGCCAGCCCTGTCCTGTGGAGCCTCGACGCGCGCGGCGTCGCGACCGTCACGTTGAACCGGCCGGAGGTCAACAACGCCTATGATGGCGGGCTGATATCAGGCGTGCTCGCGGCCATGGACGATCTCGGCCGGAAACCAAGTCTCCGGGTCGTCGTGCTCCGGGGCAACGGCAAGCATTTCCAGGCCGGCGCCGACCTCAAATGGATCAACGGCGTGCGGCCGCAATCGCCCGAGGCCAACGAAGGGGCGTCGCGGGCAACCTTCGAGGCGGTGCAGCGCCTCAACACGCTGCCCATCCCGACCGTCGCGCTGGTGCAGGGCGGCTGTTTCGGCGGCGGCACCGGCGTGATCGCGGCCTGCGACGTCGTGATCGCGGCCGACAATGCCCTCTTCTCCATTACCGAGGTACGCTGGGGCCTGACGGCCGCGATCATCATCCCGCAGCTCTGCGATGCCATTGGCGTACGGCAAGTCCGTCGCTATGCGCTCACCGGCGAACGCTTCGGCGCCGAAGACGCGCGCCGCATTGGCCTCGTGCATGACGTCGTGCCGCTCGCCGAACTGGAGGCCGCCGGAGCCAAGGTGGTCGAGCAATTGCTCGCCAACGGACCCGAGGCGATGGCAGAGACCAAGCGGCTCGCGCTGGAGAGCTCGTTCGGCGGAATGGCGGTGGACGATGCCGCCTACAGCCGGCTCGTGCACCTGCATTCGGTCAAGCGCCAGAGCGCGGAGGCGGCGGAGGGCTTGGCGTCGTTCGCGGAGAAGCGGGCGGGGAACTGGGACGGCGCGAAAAGCTGAACACGCGACCGGTAGCCTGGATGAGCGAAGCGACATCCGGGAATGCCGCGAGCGCTGCCGCATGTCGCTACTCATGCGGGCTACAGCGACGACGCGAGCGACGTCTTCAGCAGCTTGAGCAGCGCCTGCACCGCGGCCGCATTGCGTCGCCGCTCCGGGATCGCGGCTTTCACCCACAATTCCGGAATCGGAAAGTCGCGCAGCACCGGCTTGAGCGTGCCGTCGCGCAACGCGTCCGCGACGAGATAATGCGACATCAGCGCGATGCCGTTGCCGGCGATGGCGCTGCGCGCCAGCACGTGGCCCTCGTTGGACGAGAGCAGCGGACTGACCTGGATACTGATGCGGCCGCGTGGGCCGTCGAAGATCCATTCCGGTCCCGTCGGCAGAAAGCTGAGGCAGCGATGCTCGACGAGGTCGCGCGGATGCTTTGGAGCGCCGTGCTTCTTCAGATAGGCGGGGAGGCGCAAAGCAGCCGCTTCAGCGCGCACAGCGGCTCGTCGACCACGCCGCCGAAGGAATGCGGAAAGGCGCCGATGGCGATGTCAAAGCCCTCGGCGACGGGATCGACCGGGCGGTCGATCAGCACGATCTCGAGCTTGAGCCGCGGGTTCTGGGTCTGGAACGCACTGAAGGCATCCGCAAGCCGCGCCACCGTCAGCGAGGTCGGCGCCTTGATGCGGAGGTGATCGACGAGGTCGTGGCCTTTCTCGCCCATGCGCGAGAGCAGGTCGGCCGCATCGGTGACGACGCCGCGCGCGCGATGAACATAGCGCTGGCCAGCGTCGGTCAGCCGCAATTGCCGGGTCGAGCGATGAAACAGCGGCGTGCCGATCCGCGCTTCCAGTTGCGTCACGCGTTTGGCCACCACCGAGGTCGAGACGCCAAGTTTTCGTGCGGCGGCGGAGAACCCGGCCGCATCCGCGGTGGCGAGGAAGGCCTGGAGGTTGACGAGGATATCCATCACGACCTTTCACGATTCGAGAAAGCTGATCGCGTATTTTGGAGGATTGTAGCCCGGCTCGCGTTAATTCATAGTCCGGTTCAAGCAAGAGAATTTGGGAGCAGGATGCGCCATGCGGGGCACGACGATCGAAGAACCGGCACGCCGGATTCCGCTCTATGGCGAATATGAAGTCGTCGTGCTCGGCGGCGGGCCGGCCGGCATCATCGCTGCGGCCTCGAGCGCGCGCGCCGGGCGCAAGACTCTGCTGATCGAGCGTTACGGCTTTCTCGGCGGCATGGGCACTGCGGCCGGCGTCACGAATTTTTGCGGCCTGCACGGCAATGTCTACGGGCAGGCCCACCGGCTGGTGCAGGGCATGGCGTCCGAACTGCTGGCGCGGATCGACCGCCTCAACGGCCTCAATGCGCCGCACCTGATCCTCGGCAAGGTCTTCGCGCAGGCCTATGACACCGCGGCCTACAAGATCGCGGCCGACGAATTGCTGGCGAGCCAGAAGGTCAACGTCCTCTTTCACGCGCTCGGTGCCGGCGTGGTGATGGGCGACAACAGCCGCATCGTTGCGCTGCTGGTCGAGACCAAGGCCGGCCGGCAGGCGGTGCGATCGGAGATCTTCATCGATTGCTCCGGCGACGGCGATCTCGCCGTCTGGGCCGGTGCGCCGTTCGAGATTGGCGACGAACACGGCCATCCGATGTATCCCTCGATGATGCTGCGCCTCAACGGCATCGATCCCGTGAGGGCCGGGGAGGCCTGGCGGACCATCCCGCAATTGATGGAACAGGCGCTCGCCGCCGGCACCCATAAATTCCCGCGGAAAAGCGCCATCGTGCGGCCGCAAAAATCCGGCATCGAATGGCGGGTGAATTTCACGCAAGTGGCGCGCGAGGATGGCCATGCCATCAACGGCGTCGAGCCCGACGATCTCACCCGCGGCGAGATCGAGGGCCGCAAGCAGGCGCTGGCCGCGTTCGAATTCCTGCGCACCGTGCCGGGCTTTGAAAAATCCTACATCGTCGACCTGCCGCCGCAGCTCGGCATCCGCGAGACCCGCCGCATCAAGGGCGGCTACCAGCTCAGCGGCGAGGACGTGCTCGGCTGCGCCTCGTTCGAGGATTCCATCGGCGTCAACGGCTGGCCGATCGAGGCCCATGTTGCCGGCGACGTCGTGTTCACCTTCCCGCCGATCCCGGAATCGCGCGGCTATAACGAGCTGCCTTATCGGATGCTGGTGCCCGAAGGCGTCGACAATCTGCTGGTCGCCGGCCGCTGCGCCTCGATGACCCATGAGGGCCAGTCGGCGGCGCGGGTGTCCGGTGCCTGTTTCGTGATGGGCGAGGCGGCCGGTTCCGCCGCCGCGCTCGCGCTCGCCGGAAACCGGATCCCACGCGAAATCCCGGTTGAAAAGTTGCAGGAAACGTTGAAACAACAGGGCGCCTTCATCGGGCGGGATCAGCCCGTGCCCGCAGGGCTCTAACGGGCCGACAAGAGAACCACTGGAGGAAACGGGATGATCGGGATTGCGCGGCTCGCACTGGCGGGCCTGGTTGCGATCATGGCGATGGGCAATGCTCGGGCCGAGGATGCGCTGAAGGCCAGGATCGGCGTGCTCCGCCTGTCGTCCTCCGCGCCGGTCTTCATCGCGCAGGACAAGGGCTATTTCCGCGAGGCCGGCCTCGACGTCGAGCTGAAGTTTTTCGATGCGGCGCAGCCGATCGCAGTCGCTACGACCTCCGGCGACGTCGATTTCGGGGTCACCGCCTTCACCGCCGGTCTCTACAATCTCGCCGGCAAAGGCGTGCTGAAAGTGATTGGCGGCATGAGCCGCGAGAAGGCCGGCTATCCCCTGATCGGCTATTTCGCCAGCAACAATGCCTACGCGGCTGGGCTGAAGACGCCCAAGGATCTCGCGGGCAAGCGCGTCGCGGTCACGCAGGTCGGCTCATCCTTTCATTATTCGCTCGGCCTGCTCGCCGACAAATACGGCTTCAAGCTCGCCGAGGTGAAGATCATCCCGCTGCAATCGCTGTCGAACGCGGCCGCCGCGCTGAAGGGTGAAACCGTCGATGCGGCGCTGCTCCCCGTCTCGACGGCGCGCAAGCTGATGGACGAAGGCGGCGCGAAATTCTTAGGGTGGGTCGGGGACCAGACGCCCTGGCAATTGGGCGCGGTGTTCGCCGCGCCCAAGACGCTGACCAACAAGGTGCTGGTGACGAAGTTTCTCGGCGCGCTCGCAAGAGCCGACCGCGAATATCACGACGTGATCCTCGCCGCGATGAAGGACGGTGTCGCGCCGATCAACGAGCAGACCAAGCCGCTGCTCGAGATCATCGCGAAGTACACCAGCCTTCCGGTCGAGCAGGTGGTCGGCAATTGTGCCTATATCGATCCCGATGGAAAACTCGACGTGAAGAATGTCGACAACCAGATCAAATGGCTGCAGGAGCAGGGCTTTGCCGACAAGGGATTTGACGCGAATGCGATCATCGCCAGGGACTTTGTGAAGGCGGATTGAGAGCAGAAACCGGTTCATGGACCTGATCGCCAGCCACATCTCCCACCGCTTCGGCGATCTCGCCGTGCTCGACGACGTCTCCTTCACCGTCGGCGCCGGCGAGGTGGTGGCGATCGTGGGGCCGTCGGGCTGCGGCAAGAGCACGCTGCTGTCGATCCTCGGCGGGCTGCTGCAACCGACCTCCGGCGCGCCCGAGCTGCGCGGGACGCCGGCGGCGGACAGCCTCAACCCGCTCACCTTCGTGTTTCAGGATTTTGCGCTGCTGCCCTGGGCCAGCGTCGAGGAGAACGTCGAATTCCCGCTGCTGCACACGCCACTCTCGGCGCAGCAACGCCATGCACAGGTCGACGACGCGCTGCGCCGCACGGGGCTGACGGACTTTCGAAAGACCTATCCAAAACAGCTTTCCGGCGGCATGCGCCAGCGCGTCGGCATTTCGCGAGCGCTGGCGGTACGGCCCGCGATCCTGCTGATGGACGAACCGCTGTCGGCGCTGGATTCGCAGACCCGCGAGCTCTTGATGGAGGATTTCGTCCGCCTGCTCGCCGATGGCGGCATGGGCGCGGTTTATGTCACGCACAATCTCGAAGAAGCGGCGCGGCTGGCCGATCGCATCGTGGTGCTGTCGCGGCGGCCCGGTCGTATCCGCGAAGTCGTGGCGGTGCCGATGACGCGCGCCGAACGCGGCGAAATCGCTGCGCGGGAAAGGCTGCTCGCGCTGCAGAACCAGATCTGGTCGCTGATCCGCACCGAGGCGATCGACGCCGAGCGCGAGGTCCAGCATGCTTGATCGCGCGGGCACGCCTGCAAAGGACGACACGACGCGGCGGGTCCGGTTCCGTGGCGCCGGCTTCGTGCCCGCAAGCAGCCGGTTCGGCGGCTGGATCGCGCTCGCGCTCGTCATCGCGCTCTGGCAGGCGGCCGGCAGCGCCGGTCTCGTCAATCCGCTGTTCCTGCCGGCGCCCCTGGCCATTGCGCGCGCGATCTACCAGCTCGCGATCTCAGGCGCGCTCTGGCAGCATGTTTCGGCCTCGCTGCTGCGCATCGGCGTCGGCTGGGTGCTCGGCACTGCGGCGGGCGTTGCGGTCGGCTTCGCCATCGGCCTGTCGCGGCTCGCGCGCAGCGTCGGCATCACGTTCATCTCGGCGCTGTTTCCGATCCCGAAGATCGCGCTGCTGCCGCTCCTGATCCTCTGGCTCGGCATCGGCGAAGAGCCGAAGATCGCGACCATTGCGTTAGGGGTATTCTTCTCGACCGCGATCTCGGTCTATAGCGGGGTCGATGCGGTGCCGCGCAATCTCATTCGCATGGCGCAGAGCTTCAACGTTCCCTTCGCCACCATCGTGCGCAAGGTGATCTGGCCCGGCGCGCTACCAGCGATCCTCGCCGGCTTCCGCATCACCGCCTCGGTCGCGCTGCTGCTCGTCGTCAGCGCCGAGATGATCGGTGCGCAATACGGCATCGGCGCGTTCGTGCTCCAGGCCGGCAACCTGATGCAGACGGATCAGCTGCTTGCGGGCGTGGTGATATTGTCGGTGTTCGGGCTGGCTGTGGGCCGGGTAATTAATTGGCTGGAGACGCGGTTGTTGCACTGGCGGTAGCTACATTCACCGCAAAATCGCTGGTGGATTACGCCTTCGGCTGATCCACCCTACGAGACCGTCACGCGTTGCCGCGATCCTCGCGAAACAAATCCAGCTTCTGCTGCACCGGTCGATCCGAGAAGCTGAACAATACCGCGTCGTCCTCGGCCTCGTGCGTCACCCACTGCCAGCTCGGCACCACGAACAGATCGCGCGGGCCCCATTCGAAGACGGCATCGCCGATCCGGCTGCGGCCGCGGCCCTCGATCGGACAGAGCACCGTCGCGTCGGTCGAACGGTAGCGCGCGGTCTTGAAACCCTTCGGTAGCAGCTGGATGAAGGTGCCGATGGTCGGCATCGCGAAATCGCCGGTCTCGGGATTGCTGAATTTCAGCTTCAGCCCGTGGCAGGCATCCCATTCCTGGCTCGTCCTGGCCTTCTCCAATGCCTCACGGGTGTAGGCATAGGGATAGCTGAAGATCGGCGAGGTCTTTGAGGACCGCTTCACGTCGACCGGCAGCAGATTGTGGCCGTAGCGGGCAAAGCTGTCGCCTGCGGGCTTCGTAATCTTCTGCTGGTCTTCCTTCGAGCTCTCCGCAAACGAGCAGTCGAAGAACTGCACCAGCGGGATGTCGAGGCCGTCCAGCCAGAACATCGGCTCATTCGTCTCGTTGGAATGATCGTGCCAGGTCATCGACGGCGTGATGATGAAATCGCCGGGCTCCATCGCGGTGCGCTCGCCGTCCACCGCCGTGTGGGCGCCCTTGCCTTCGAGGACGAACCGCAGCGCCGACTGGCTGTGGCGGTGTGCGGGCGCAACGTCGCCCGGCACCACCATCTGCACGCCGGCATAGAGCGAGGTCGTGATCCTGGATTGTCCGCGCAGGCCGGGGTTCTCCAGCACCAGCACGCGCCGCTCGGCTTCCTTGGCCGTGATCAGCTTGCCAGCCTCGGTCATGTAGTTCCGGATGACGTCGAATTTCCACAGATGCGGTCGGCACGCGCTCTTCGGCTCCGGCGTGATCAGGTCGCTCATCACCGTCCACAGCGCGGTGAGATTCTCGCCGTCGATCTTCTTGTAGAAGGCTTCGCGTTCCGGCGTCTTGGTCACGGCTTCCATGGCGCGGCTCCCGTCTGTTTTGTTGATTGACAGTATACTGACGGTCTAGGTAGCGTCAACGTCACAAGACTAAAAGAGGGAGGGTTCTGATGAAGCTGCATGGCTATTTCCGCTCCAGCGCCGCCTATCGCGTGCGGATTGCGCTGAACCTGAAGGGCCTCGGCGCCGAGCATCTGCCGCATCATCTGCGCAAGGGCGAGCAACGCGCGCCAGCCTATCTCGTCATCAATCCGCAGGGCCTCGTGCCGGCGCTTGAGGATGATGCGGGTGTGGTACTGACCCAGTCGGTCGCGATCATCGAATGGCTCGACGAAACGCATCCCAATCCGCCGCTGCTGCCCAAGGATCCGCTGCAACGCGCCAAGGTGCGCGCCTTCGCGCTCGCCATCGCCTGCGATACCCATCCGGTGCAGAACTTGAAGGTGCTGGCGCGGCTGCGCGAGCTTGGGCTTGCCGAGGAGAAAGTCCAGGAATGGGCGGCGTGGGTCAATCGTGAAGGATTGTCGGCCTGCGAGACGCTGATCAGGCCCGAGCCGGGGCCGTTCTGCTTCGGCGACGCGCCGACGCTCGCCGATCTCTGCCTGGTGCCGCAGCTTGCCAATGCGCGCCGCTTCGGCGTCGACGTCTCCGCCTATCCGCGCCTGCTGAAGGCGGAAGCCGCCGCCAGGGCCTTGCCGGCGTTCGCCAACGCTGCGCCGGAGAAGCAGCCCGATGCCGAGTAAGCCTGTTGCTCCGATCACGATCGACGCAGTCTATGCCGCGCCGGGCTATCTGTTCCGGCGCATGCAACAGATCGCAGTCGCGATCTTCATGGAGGAATGCAAGGCGTTCGACCTCACGCCGGTGCAATATGCGGCACTGATCGCGATCCACACCCATCCCGGCATCGACGCCACGCGGCTGTCGGCGGTGATCGCCTTCGACCGCTCCACGCTCGGCAGCGTGATCGAGCGGCTGCAGGCCAAGGATTATATCGAACGCAAGCCGGCTCCCGAGGACAAGCGGATCAAGCTGCTCTATCTGACGAAGCCGGGGGCTGCGATCCTGCGCGAGATCATCCCCGCCGTCGAGCGCGCCCAGGCGCGCATGCTGGCGCCGCTCAAGCCTGCCGAGCGCAAGGCGCTGATGGGGTTGCTGGTGCAACTCGTCGATCTCAACAACGAGGCTTCGCGCGTGCCGCTGCGCGCGGAGGACGCGCTGGAGCATCTGGGGAAGGCGGGATGAGGGGGATGTGAGGCGATGCTCGCGCCTCACACACAGCTGTCGTCCCGGACAAGCGAAGCGCAGATCCGGGACCCATACGCCGCAGCTGTAGTTTGACGAGTTTCGTAGGGTGTGCAAAGGCGCTCTTGCGCCGTGCCCACCATCTTTGCTCGAATAGGCCATCAGTGGTGGGCACGCTTCGCTGTGCCCACCCTACGATTTTTGCGCGTGAGCGACATCCTCACATCCGCAACAACGCCTGCCGATCGATCTTCCCTGTGCCCGTCTTCGGCAGCTCGTCGATGAAAATCACCTCGCGCGGATATTTGTACGGCAGCAGCTTGCCTTTGACATAATCCTGCAGCCGCCGCGTCGCCTCGCTCTGGTCGTTGGCGCGGCTGTTCATCACCACCACCGCCTTCAGCGTCATGCGGCGATCCGGCAGCTCGGCCGCGAACACCGCGCATTCGCGGATGTCGGGATGGTCGGCGAGGCACAGTTCGACTTCGAGCGGATAGACCCACTGGCCGGAGATCTTGATGAGATCGTCGGCGCGGCCGCGGAAGAAGTGGAAGCCGTCGGCATCGCGGACGAAGCGGTCGCCGGTGTAGATCCAGCCGCCGTCGCGGATGGTCTCGGCGGATTTGTCCGGCCTGTTCCAGTACAGCGGCGTGTTGGAATCGCCGCGCCCCCACAGGATGCCCTCTTCGTCGTCGCCGACGTCGCGGCCCTCCTTGTCGCGGAGCGCGACCTCGTAGCCAGGTACCCGCAGGCCGGCGGCGCCGAGCTTCTTCCGCTCGGGACGATTGGAGAGATAGATGTGCAGCACCTCGGTCGAGCCGAGGCCTTCGACGATCTCCAGGCCCGTGAGCGTCTTCCAGCCGTTGAAGACATCGGCCGAGAGCACTTCGGCGGCGGAGAGGGACATGCGCAGCGAGGAGAAGTCGGTTTTGTCGGCACCCTGGGCCTTGGTCAGCGAGGTATAGAGCGTCGGCAGCCCGAAGAAGACCGAAGGCCTGTACTGCTCGATCGCCGCGAAGATCGAAGCCGGCTTCGGTTGCCCCGGCAGCAGCAGCGTCGCGGCACCAGCCGAGAACGGGAAGGTGACGGAGTTGCCGAAACCGTAGGCGAAGAAGATCTTCGGCACGGAGAAGCAGATGTCGTCGGGCGTCAGCTTCAGCACGTTCTGCGCAAAGGCGGCCTCGCTATAGGCCATGTCGTGCTGGAGATGCACGATACCTTTGGGCCGGCCGGTCGAGCCGGACGAATACATCCAGAACGCCATCTCGTTGCGATGCGTCGGGGCTTCCGCCAGTTCTTCCGGAAATTGCGCGAGCCAGCCCGCTGCCGCGATCGCCTGCCGCGCGGTGTGATCGCCCACCGCGCCATTGACGACGATCAGCGTGCGCAAGCTCGTATCCTTGCACGCTTCGGCATTGAAGCGGGCACAGAACTCGGCGTCCGCTACGGCAACGCTCGCGCCGGAATCGGCAAGATAGAATTGCAGCAGGTCCGGCGGCGTCAGCGTGTTGATCAGCAGCGGCACGAAACCGGCGCGTACCGCGCCGAAGAAGGCCGCGGGATAGGACGGCGTGTCGTCGAGGAACAGCAGCACGCGGTCGCCGCGCTTCAGGCCGAGCGAGACAAGGCCGTTGCCCCAGCGACACGCGTCAGCGCAGAGCTCGGCGTAGGTGCGGGTGCCGGAAGGACCAATGAGGGCGAGCCTGTCGCCGCGGCCTTTCTCGATATTGTCGAACAGCACGCGGCTGGCGTTGTAGATGTCAGGAACGGCAAAGCCGATCTCGCGGGCGCCCGCGCAGTCCGCCGGCACCTGGTCGTGAATCTCGTTGCTCATGCCGTCGCCTCGCCGTCCGCGTCTCCGCCACCGTTCTTCGCGGCCTCGTAGCGCGCCATGAAAGCGGGCGACATATGGCGCAGGCGGGAATCGTCGATGCGCCCGGAGCGAGTGATGTAGCTGTAGGCGAAATCCATCAGGGAAGCTGCATGTGCTGGGCAAAGTGCTCGTACCAGAAGGCGCTGGTTCGCGCGGCGTTGACGAGCTTCTGCACCACGGGCTTTCGCGCGGCCTGATAGCGGTGCAGCGCGGTCGACAGATGCGCGTCCGATTCCAGCGCCTTGACCAGCGCGATGGCGTCCTCGATCGCGAGGCGTGTGCCCGAGCCGATCGAGAAATGCGCCGAATGCAGAGCGTCTCCGATCAGCACCATGTTCTTGAACGACCAATGCTCGTTCCAGACCCAGGGAAAGTTGCGCCAGAACGATTTGTTGGAGACCAGGCAATGGCCGCCGAGCGTGTCGGCAAACACCTCCTCGCAGACGCCCTTGGATTGCTCGGCGTCCTTGTAGGCAAAGCCATAGGCCTGCCACGTCGCGTGGTCGCACTCGACCAGGAAGGTGCTCATGGTCGGCGAGTAGCGGTAGTGATGGGCGTTGAAGGCGCCGCGATCGGTCTTCACGAAGGTCTGCGACAGCGTGTCGAAGCGCTTCGAGGTGCCATACCAGACGAACTTGTTGGAGGAGTAGGACAGCGACGTGCCGAAATCGCCCTCATAGGCGCGGCGCACCAGCGAGTTCAGCCCGTCGGCGGCGACGATCAGATCGTGCCCGCCCAGTTGGTCGATCGTCTGGATCTGGGTGTCGAACCGCGGCGTGACGCCGACATCGAGGGCGCGCTGCTGCAGGAACTGCAACAGCTCGAGCCGGCCGATCGAGGAGAAGCCGACGCCGTCGATGGCGACGTGGTCGCCGCCGAGGTTCAGCGTGATGTTCTCCCAGCTCTCCATGTGCGGCGCGATCGCGTCGACCGTCTCGGGGTCGTCGGCGCGCAGGAATTCCAGGGCCTGGTCGGAGAACACCACGCCAAAGCCCCAGGTCGCGTCGGCCGGGTTCTGTTCGAACAGGTCGACTTGATCCTCGGGGTGACGCTTCTTCCAGAGATAGGCGAAATAGAGCCCACCGGGCCCCCGCCAATCACGGCGATCCGCAACGTCTGCCTCCCTAATTGACAGTATGCTTACTATCTAGGGGTAGCCTAATAGGCTCCGGCTTCCCGCGCCAGCGGAATTTCGCAGGCGCGCCAAAGCCCATGCCCGGACACGCGCATCGCGTGTGTCCGAAGCAGTGACGTTGCGAAGCATAGCCAAACCGCGACAGCTTGGCTATCGGCGCATCAGACGCAGCGTTTCACGTAGACCCCGTTCACCAGCACCCTGGTGCAGCGGACCGCCGGAACCGGCTTGCGGACCACGACGGCCGCATTCGGCCCTGCGCAGCCGGCACGATAGACGCCGCGGGCGCACACCACCGCGTTGGCATCAGTGGCTTCGAACGTCATGGTTGCGCCGAAGGTGAGGAGGGCAGAGGCGATGAGCAGCAAGGCACGCATGTCGTTCTCCCGGTTTGTCGCAATTGAAATTGGATACGGCAAAAGATCTGTCGCAGCAGGCGCGCAGGAAAGCAGGACGCGCGCCGCAAGGTGTGTCGATGCGCGCCGCCTATCGCACAGTGAAGGGCGCCAGCACGTCCCTGCAGGCGGGCGACAGCGACGCAGCATTGCCCGCAATGCATTGCATGATGCGGCCGCCACCTGGCGCCACGCTGCCGCACAGCGTGCGGACGTCCTCGCGACATGCGGACTGGACGATGAACAGCTCTTCGCGTGGCCGCAGCGGCCGCAATACGATCACGGCCGGTGCGGGAGCCGGTGTCGCAGCGGCCGGTGCAGCCCCAGCCGCAGGCGCGGCTGTCGTCGCGCCGCCTCCGGATGCGGCGCTCACGGCCTTCTCGCAGGCCGGCGAAACCTTGGCCTTGTTCTTCTCCAGGCATTCGAGCGCGGGGGCGCCGCCTGTCGGGACGCCGGCGCATACTTTGGGATAGTCGCCACGGCACGCGCTCTTGATCGCAGCAACCTGCGCGCTGCTCGGCTGCTTGGCCGCGGCGGCCTTCGGCGCCGGCGCGGCTGCTGGCTTTGCCGCGGGCGCGGGTTCTGCCTTCGACGCTGCAGGTTTGGGCTCCGCCTTGGGAGCGGCTTCGGCTTTCGGCGCGGCGGGAGCGGCTTCTGTCTTGGGCGCCGCGGGGGTAGCTTCCGTCTTGGGAGCGGCGGCGGGCTCGACCGCGCGAACCGCGGTCTGGCATCCCGAGGACAGGCTGGACATGTTCTTCTCAAGACATTGATACGCTTCCACGCCGCCGGGCTTTACGCTCGCGCAGTGCGCCATGAAGTCGGAGCGGCATGCGGACCGGATTGCGCTCTTCTGCGCGTCGGTCGGCGCTTGCGCAAATGCGCCTGTTGCAGTTGCGAAGAATGCCGCCGCCAGCAACGCGCTGCGCGTCGAAACATGTTTCAACGTGTTGAACATCCGAGTGAATCCTGCCCTGCCGGTAAAGCCCGGCGCTTTATCAATGTGATGCAATCGCAATCGTCGCGAGTGATGCCTCGCGAGCGTTATCTTTGGCCGCTTTGGCCTCTACCGCAAGTAGATATTGCCTCTGCAGTCGAGACACTGACGTCGTCAGAGCTTGACCATGCGCTTGCCGCGGTTTTCGCCCGCAAGCAATCCGATCAGCGCCTTCGGCGTGTTCTCCAAGCCATCGATGATGTCTTCCTGCACCTTCAGCTTGCCGGATTTTACCCAGGTCTGGAGATCGGCGAGCGCGCGCTGGCTCTCCTTCATGTAGTCCATCACGATGAAGCCCTGCATGATCAGCCGCTTCACCACGATCAGGCCGGGCACACCGCGCGGGCCGTGCGCGGAGGGCGTGCCGTCATATTGCGAGATCGCGCCGCAGCAGGCGATGCGGCCGTAATTGTTCATTTGCGGCAGGCAGGCTTCGAGGATGTCGCCGCCGACATTGTCGAAATAGACGTCGATGCCCTTGGGGGCCGCCGCGCGGAGCGCCTTGAACACGGCGCCGTCCTTGTAATCGACCGCGGCATCGAAGCCGAGTTCGGAGGTCAGCCAGTTGCATTTGTCGGCGCCGCCGGCGATGCCGACCACGCGGCATCCCTTGATCCCAGCGATCTGTCCGACGATCGAGCCGACCGAGCCCGCGGCCGCGGAGACCACGACCGTCTCGCCCTCCCGGGGCTTGCCGATCTCGAGCAGGCCGAAATAGGCAGTGAGGCCGGCGATGCCGAACACGCTGAGCAGGTGCGTCATCGGCTCGAGCTTCGGCATTTTTGTGAGATGCCTCGCCGGCACCGCCGCATAGTCCTGCCAGCCGGTGTCGCCGAATACGATGTCGCCGGTGGCGAGTTCCGGCGCCTTCGAGCTGATGACTTCGGCGATGGCGCCGCCGGCCATCACGCTGTTGGCTTCGACGGCGGACCGATAAGTCGCGCCATGCATCCAGGCACGGTTGGCCGCATCGAGCGAGATGTAGCGCACGCGCAGCAGGGCCTCGCCGTCCTTCGGCTCCGGTATCGTGCCGTCGATCATCTTGAAATGTTCAGGGCCGAGCTTGCCGCTGGGCTTTTCCACCAGAAGAATCTGGCGATTGATGCTGCCGCTCATGGCGTTTTCCCTTCGCTTGTTTGACGATTATTGATGCAGCCGCCGCAAACAAAACGTGCAAGCCGCATTCGTTGTGCGCTGCATAAAGGCTAGATCGGCGCCTCCAGTTTCACAATGGGAACATCCGGACAAAGCGACTGCACGCCAAGCGTGTTGCGCAGCTGTCATATCTGCGACACTATGAAGCGCCGGCGTATGTGGGGGTCATCGATGTCGAACAGGTTTACGCAATACATTCTGGCGGCGATGGTGCTCGGCATCATCATGGGCTCGGCGATCTACAACTTCCTGCCCGACACGCGCGCCGACTGGGCCTCCTCGATCAACCTGATCGCCATGATGTTTCTGCGCCTGATCAAGATGATCATCGCGCCCCTGGTGTTCGCGACCCTGGTCGGCGGCATCGCCCATATGGGCTCGGGCTCTAAGCTCGGCCGCATCTTCGCCAAGACCATGGGCTGGTTCATCAGCGCCTCCTTTATTTCACTGCTGCTCGGCCTCGTGATGGTCAATCTGCTGCAGCCGGGCGCAAATTTCCCCGGCACGTTGCCTGCGGCGGGACAATCGACCGGCCTGCCGGTCTCGGCCTTCTCGATCGAGAAATTCCTGACCCATCTGATTCCGACCTCGATCGCGGACGCGATGGCGCAGAACGAGATCCTGCAGATCGTGATCTTCGCCGTGTTCTTCTCGGTGGCGATGGGCGCGATGCCGGAGCGCTCCAAGCCGATGCTGGCGCTGATCGACGATCTCGGCCACATCATGCTGAAGGTGACGGGCTACGTGATGCTGTTCGCCCCGCTCGCGGTTTGGGCCGCGATCACGGCGACGGTCGCCAAGAACGGCCTTGGGGTGCTCTGGAAGCTCATCGTCTTCATGGGCGGCTTCTATCTCTCGCTGATGATCCTGTGGGCCATCCTCGTCGTCGTCGGCTTCATCGTGATCGGGCCGCGCTACAGCCATCTCTTGAAGCTGATCCGCGAGCCGCTGATGATCGCGTTCTCGACCGCGAGCTCGGAAGCGGCCTATCCGAAGACGCTGGAGGGCCTCAACCGCTTCGGCGCCTCGTCGCGGATCTCGAGCTTCGTGCTGCCGCTCGGCTATTCCTTCAACCTCGACGGCACCATGATGTACTGCACCTTCGCGAGCATCTTCATTGCGCAGAGCTATCACATCGACATGCCGCTCGGCACCCAGCTCGCGATGCTGGCGACCCTGATGATCACATCGAAGGGCGTCGCCGGCGTGCCGCGCGCCTCCCTCGTCGTGATCGCCTCGACGCTGTCGCAGTTCAACATCCCCGAGGCCGGACTGTTGATGATCATGGGCATCGACACCTTCCTCGACATGGGCCGCAGCGCGACCAACGTCATCGGCAACACGCTGGCGACCTCCGTGGTCGCGAAGTGGGAAGGCGAACTCGGGCCCGAGCATGCGATGGGACCAGGTGATGCCGTGCCGGAAGACATGATCCCCGGCGAGGTGCCCGCCATGGCCGGCCATGGTTAGGGGCGCATCATGGGCCAGACGCTGGCAAGGCGGACACTTGCAAGTTCGGTGATCGGCGGCTGCCTGTGGCTCGCAGCATCGTTGCTCGCGACCGCGGCTTCCGCCCAGACCGGCGGCGAAGGGCTCAGCCCGACGCTGTCGGCCATCAAGAAGGCACATGTCGTGCGGCTCGGCTATCGCGAGAGCTCGCCGCCGTTCTCGTTCGTCGACCAGTCAGACCGCCCGATCGGCTACAGCCTCGAACTCTGCGAGGCGATCGTCGAGGAGATTGGCGTCGAGGTCGACGATCCAAATCTGAAGATCGACTACGTCAAGGTCACTTCGGACGACCGTATCGACGCGGTGCTCCAGAACAAGATCGACCTGGAGTGCGGTTCGACCACGGCCAATGCCGAACGTGGCAAACGTGTCGCGTTCTCGCCGTTGATGTTCGTCGCCGGCACCAAGCTGATGGTGCCGAAGGCGTCGAGCGTCCAGTCGCTGACCGATCTGAAGGGCAAGACCATCGTGGTGACGAAGGGCACCACCAACGAGCAGGCGATCCAGGCGGCCGACAGGAAATCCTCGCTCGGCCTCAACATCGTCACCTCGCCCGACCACGAGCAGTCGTACCAGATGCTCGTCGACGGCAAGGCCGATGCGTTCGCGACCGACGATATCCTGCTCTCCGGCCTGATCGCGCGTCACAAGGCGCAGGACAAGTTTCGCGTCACCGGCGATTATCTGTCCTACGACCCCTACGGCATCATGTTCCGCAAGGGCGAGCCGCAACTTTCGGCTGTAGTCGAGCGCGCCTTCCGCAAGCTCGGCTCCAACCGCGACCTTGTGCCCCTCTATAACAAATGGTTCACCGCGCGGCTTCCGACCGGCGAACGGCTCAACGTGCCGATCTCGCTGCAACTGGAGGAAGCCTTCAAGGCGATGGACGATTCGGCGAGCGCGAATAATTGAGTCCGCAAGCTCGGTGCACCCTCTTCCCTTGCGGGAGAGGGTGGGTTTCGCGAAAGCGAAGCCGGGTGAAGTGTCTCTATCCCCACGAGCAGTCTTGCGAGCGGAGAGAACCCCTCATCCGGCGCTTCGCGCCACCTTCTCCCGCAAGGGGAGAAGGGAAGGAGGCCTAGTCGCACTCAGCGTTCTTCCCCAAACACTCGGTCCAGCGCTGCGTCATACGTCGCCTGCACCAGCTCTGGATGCAGTTTGCCCAGCGCCTCCATCGTCACGCCGGAGTTGATCTCGAGGACGCGCCAATCACCGTCGACGCGCACCAGGTCGATTGAAGCGAAGGTGATGCCGATGGCGCCTGCGGCGTCGATCGCGAGCTTCACGCAAGGCTCGCGGACCTCGCCGTCCTCCAGCAGCATCGGCTTCGCACCCGCATCGAGATTGTGCCGCCAGTCCGCGCCACGCTGCTTGCTGTAGACGACGAGCGGCACATCATCGAGCAGGATCACACGGACCTCGTCCTCGATTTCGACATAGGGCGAGATCACGAGCCCCGCGCTCATTGAAAAGACCTCGCCGGCCGCGCGGTCGAGTTCCGCCTCCGTCGTCACCTTGAACACCGAACGTCCCGATGTCCCCTCGTTCGGCTTTACCACCACGCCTTGCGGATTGTCGTGCAGCAGCACGAGCATGGCCTCTCGCCAGCCGGCGCCAACAATGGTCTCGCCCAGCTTTGGATTGAGGAAGAGCTGATGCGGAATGCAGGGCACGCCTTCCAGCGTCAGAACCTCGGCGGTGGCGGATTTGTCGTTGGCGATGCGATGCGCGATGGCGCTATTGAGGCCGATATCGTAGCCGAAGGCGAAATGGCGCCTTGCCCCCCGGCGCATCGCGATCAGCCAGCCACCGGCGCGGACATCGACGGCGATGCCGTGGTTCGCACAATAGTGCCTGATCGCCTGGACGAAGATCCGCTCGCCGCTCATTTGCCTGATCATTCCTGGCGCCAAAGGCCGCAAAAATGCGGGAAACGGCGCCGTGCCTGGTGAAAACCAGAGCTATTCTTAATGAAATTCTCGCGAGCGCGACGGAAATTAAGTGCTGCGATCGAGCCCTTCGGGGAAAAGAAATTACCCTTGATGCGGGCCCGACAGCAGATCCGTTAATGATCCGGCCAATTCCGCCGCAAATGCCGGTTTGATCGGCATCAATTGCACCCGAAACGAGGTTGATTATTGGTCTCAATGGCGTAGATCACGCCTGAGAAATCCTCCGCCATGGCAAGTGGTGCCCGCCTCGCTTCAGGAGGCCGTGCAACGCTGTTGTTCTAAAACCGCAAATATTCGGAATATCGAAAATCATGAGCGCGTTTTACCGAGAGAAGGTTCTTTCCGTCCAGCACTGGACCGACACGTTGTTCAGCTTCCGCGCCACGCGCGACACCGGCTTTCGCTTCCAGAACGGCCAGTTCGCGATGATCGGCCTCGAGATCGACGGCCGTCCGCTGCTGCGCGCCTACAGCATGGCGAGCGCCAACCACGAGGAAGAGCTCGAGTTCTTCTCGATCAAGGTTCAGGACGGCCCGCTCACCTCGCGCCTTCAGAAGATCAAGGAAGGCGACACCATCCTGGTCGGCCGCAAGGCGACCGGCACGCTGATCACCGACAATCTCATTCCCGGCAAGCGGCTGATGCTGCTCTCGACCGGCACGGGCCTCGCGCCGTTCGCCAGCCTGATCAAGGACCCCGATGTCTACGATCAGTTCGAGAGCATCGTTCTGGTGCATGGCTGCCGTCAGGTTTCCGAGCTCGCCTATGGCGAGAAGCTCGTCGCGACCTTGCGTGAGGACGAGTTGTTCGGGGAGCTGCTGGCGGACAAGCTCGTCTATTATCCGACCGTGACCCGCGAGCCGTTCCGCAATCGCGGCCGCATCACCGACCTCATCAACTCCGGGCAGATCTTCAACGACATCGGCCAGGGCCCGCTCGACATCGCCACCGACCGCGTGATGATGTGCGGCAGCCCGGCGATGCTCGAAGAGCTCAAGGTGATGTTCGAAGGCCGCGATTTCATCGAGGGCTCCGGCAACAAGCCCGGCCACTTCGTGATCGAGAAGGCGTTTGTCGAGCGCTGATCGCGGTTCGCCAATCTTGCAGGTCCCGGATCTGCATTTCCTGGCCCGGGACTGGATAAGACCGCTCCCGTATTCCCCTCGCCTCTGCTGCACCGCAAAATCCGCCAATCAGGCTGATTGATCTGCCTCGGCGGAATTCGCTAGCCTGTAACAAGGGTCGCGTCATATCCGTATGACAGGCGCTGGCGTATCGTACCGCCTCATGCTGGCGAGAGGATGGGAATCGTGGCCGAACACAATACACCGCAGGAATCTCCCGCCCCCTTGTCTCCCAAGCGCCCGGCGCTCGCGGAAGAGGGGATCATGGAAACCCTGCTGCTGCCATTCTCGCCACGTTTCATCGTGCTGACGATCTGTGCGGTCGTCACCGCGCTCCTGATCGGCATCGGCATCGCCGACCGCAAGATCTTCGACATCCTGCTGGTCCCGATCCTGATCTTTGCCGCGCTCACCTTGCTCGGTGTGCGCGATCTCCTGCAAAAGAGCCACGCGGTGCTGCGCAACTATCCGATCTCGGCGCATATCCGCTTTCTGCTCGAAGAGATCCGGCCCGAGATGCGGCAGTATTTCTTCGAGAGCGAGAAGGACGGCATGCCGTTCTCGCGCGATACCCGCGCGGTGGTCTATCAGCGCGCCAAGATGGAGCTCGACAAGCGCCCCTTCGGCACCCAGGAGGACGTCTACCGCGAGGGTTACGAGTGGATGAATCACTCGGTGTCGCCGAAGGCGCATGCCGAGGAGAAATTCCGCATCACCATCGGTGGGCCCGACTGCCGGAAGCCCTATTCGGCCTCGGTGTTCAACATCTCCGCCATGAGTTTCGGCGCGCTCAGCCCGAACGCCGTGCGTGCGCTGAATGCCGGCGCGAAGAAGGGCAGCTTCGCGCACGACACCGGGGAGGGCGGTTTCAGCCCCTATCATCGCGAGATGGGCGGCGACATCATCTGGGAGATCGGCTCGGGCTATTTCGGCTGCCGGCATTACGACGGCACTTTCGATCCGGATGCATTCGCGCGCGTCGCTAGCCAGGATCAGATCAAGATGGTCGAGCTCAAGATCAGCCAGGGCGCCAAGCCCGGCCATGGCGGCGTGCTGCCGGCCGCGAAAGTCTCGGAAGAGATTTCGAAGATCCGCGGCGTCGCGATGGGCGAGGACTGCATCTCGCCGGCTTCGCACCGCGCCTTCTCGACCCCCGTTGGCATGATGCAGTTCATTGCCGAGATGCGAAAGCTCTCCGGCGGCAAGCCGGCCGGCTTCAAGCTGTGCATCGGCCACCCCTGGGAATTCCTGGCGATCTGCAAGGCGATGCTGCGGACCGGCATCTATCCGGACTTCATCGTCGTCGACGGCAATGAGGGCGGCACCGGCGCCGCGCCGCTGGAGTTCATGGACCATCTGGGCATGCCGATGCGCGAGGGCGTCAGCTTCGTGCACAACGCGCTGATCGGCATCAACGCACGCGACCGCATCAAGATCGGCGCGTCCGGCAAGATCGCCACGGCCTTCGACATGGCGCGCGCGATGGCGATCGGCGCCGACTATTGCAATTCGGCGCGTGGTTTCATGTTCTCGCTCGGCTGCATCCAGTCGCTGAGCTGTCACACCGACCGCTGCCCGACCGGGGTCGCGACGCAGGACCCGACCCGCGCACGTGCGCTCTACGTGCCGCTCAAGATCGACCGCGTGCACAATTATCACCACGCCACGCTGCATTCGCTGACCGAGTTGATCGCCGCTGCCGGCCTCGAACATCCGCAGCAGCTGCGCCCGATTCACTTCAGCCAGCGGACCTCGACGACCGACGTGAAGTCCTTCGCGCAGCTCTATCCGGCCTTGCGCCCCGGAGAATTGCTGGAAGGCACCGAGGATCCCCGGTTCCGCGATGCCTGGCGGATGGCGCAGGCTGAGACGTTCCAGCCGGCGCTCTGAGGCGCCGATCCACCGCATGATACCGCCCCATTTTGCGGCGGCGACAATTCATCGGGGATCGGAGTCGTGCTTTAACGTCGATGTCAGCTTCGGGTGTAAGCTGGCCCCATGGACGAGCGACGCGATAGAGCCAGGCATCGTGTGCTGAAGGCCGGAACCATCGAGTTCGGCGGCGGCGCGATCGACTGCACCGTCCGCAATTTTTCCGACACCGGCGCCGCCCTCGACGTCAGCAGTCCCGTCGGCATCCCCGAACACTTCACGCTCATCATCCAGGCGGACGGAACGCACCTCGCCTGCACCGTGGTCTGGCGCAAGGAAAGGCGCATCGGCGTGAAGTTCGGGTGAGCGTCTGCGTTCGGCGCGCTTGTCCGGGACGACAGCAGCGATTGGAGCTCACCCCGTTTCGACCTCACCCGTCCGGCTTGCCAGAATCTTGTCGATCCGCCGCCCGTCGAGATCGAGCACCTCGATGTGCCAGCCGCCGAAGTCGAAGGCATCGCCGATGTCAGGCAGCGCGTTGAACTGTTGCAGCACGAGGCCGGCCACCGTGTTGTAGCGGTGCGGCGGCAGCTCGATGCCGAGCAGCTCGCCGAACTCGTCGACCGGCATCCAGCCGGAGACCAGCAACGAGTCGTCGGCGCGCCTGACATAGGCCGGCTCCGGTGGTCCTTCCTCCGAATGGAAGGCGCCGACGATCGATTCGAGGATATCCGCGGGCGTCACCATGCCTTCGAAGGCACCGTATTCGTCGTAGACGAAACCGATGTGAACCGGCGCAGATCTCAGGATGGCCAGAACATCGCGGGCGTCGGCCGACGCCGGAATGCCGGGCGCCTCGCGCACCAGTGCACGCAGATCCGGCGCACGTTCGTTCATATAGGCGATCAGCAGGTCCTTGGCCTGGAGCACGCCGATCGGCTTGTCGCGGTCGCCGTCGGAGACGGGAAAGCGCGAATGCGGGCTCTTTGCGATGATCTCCTGAATGGCTTCCGGCGCATCATTCAGGTCGATCTCGTGGACCTCTGTGCGCGGCGTCATGACGGCGCCGACCGGCCGGTCGCCGAGCCGCATCACGCCCGCGATCATCTCCTTCTCGCCGGGCTCGAGCACGCCGGCATTCTCCGCCTCGGTGACGAGATGATGGATCTCATCCTCCGACACCTTTTCCTCGGCCTTGCCGCCACGGCCGAGCAGCGACAGGATCAGCTTGCCGGAGAGATCGAGCAGGAAGACGAGCGGCAGCGAGACCTTCGCAAGCACGTGCATCGCCGGCGCAACCTTCACCGCGACGCTCTCGGGATCGCGCAGCGCTACCTGTTTCGGTACCAGCTCGCCGACGATCAGCGTGGCATAGGTGATGAGAGTGACCACGATGCCGACGCCGACGATGTCGGCAACGCCGGCGGAGAGACCGGCCTCGACCAGCCATAGCGTCAGCCGCTGGCCCAGCGTCGCGCCGGAGAACGCGCCCGAAAGCACGCCCACCAGGGTGATGCCGATCTGCACCGTGGAGAGGAACTTTCCGGGATCGGCCGCCAGCGTCAGCGCCCGCTCGGCGCCGCGCACGCCCTTGGCGGCAAGCAGCGACAGCCGGGCCGGGCGGGACGAGACCACGGCCAGCTCGGACATGGATAACAGGCCGTTGATGACGATCAGGACGACGACGATGATGAGTTCGACGGACAACATTTTGCGCTGGAAGGAGGGATGCCGGGCCCGGCGGACGCCGGATCAAGCCCCTTATATAGGAACTCCAGGCACGATTTACCCGGCTCCGGCCCAAATTCTCGCAAGTCGCTCCGACTTTCGCGCGCATTTTCGAGGGATCGGATTCCCGGAGGGGCAATCTCGGCGAACCCGTTTAAGCCGCGTTAATGATGCTTTCTCAATGTGACACATCCCGATCCGTCCCAGCCCGTGTTTATGGAACGCGCGTAAGCGTTGATTAAGGCGCGATAGCCATATTTGCCCTCGTAAAGAGCGAGCGATCGGCTGCGAAAACCTTTGGTCTCCTCCGGTCGCAAGGCACCAGAAAATGGTCTCGGCCGCAGCGACGGCAATCAGGGTGAAGGTCAAATGCTCCGCCGCTTAGTGCTTCGTTTCGCGAAAGACCGGAAGGCCAACGTCGCCATCATCTTCGCGCTGATGATGGTGCCCACCATCTTTCTGCTCGGCATGGCGCTCGACTACACGCTGGCCCTGCGCAAGCGGGAGCAATTGAACGCGGCCGCCGACGCGGCCGCGATCGCGGCGGTGAGACCGGCGATGCTGACGCAGACCGACAGCGCTGTCGTCCAGGCCACCGCGACAGCCGTCTTCGCAGCGAAGGCCAATCTGGCGGGCCTCAAGGCCGCGCCGACACCGACGGTCAATGTCGTCGATTCCGGTCTGCAGCGGACCATTACGGTCTCCTACGCCGCCGAGTCCATCAACAATTTCCCGGGGGTTCTCGGCAAGCAGACCTGGCAGATCGCCGGTTCGTCGACGGCGCGAGCGTCGAGCGCGCCCAACATGAACTTCTATCTGTTGCTGGATGACTCGCCGTCGATGGCGCTTGGTGCGACCCAGGCCGACATCGACAACATGATCAAGGCCACGAAGAGTCAGCCGTCCTACGCCGCGAACTGCGCGTTCGCCTGCCATGAAGCCAATCCCAACAACAAGGCTCCAAGCTCTTCGAACAAGGACAACCTCACGGTCGCGCGCGCGAACAACATCACACTGCGCATCGATCTGGTGACCAACGCCGTCAAGCAATTGCTCGTCGGGCCCTGGACGTGCCCGCAGTCTGGTGTTTCGGGCGGCGTCATGCAGTGCATGTCGGCCATCAACAACACCACCTACAAGGCCGGCATCTACACCTTCGACTACAAGCTGAACACGATCCAGACGCTGACCACCCCGACCACCGCCGGGACGAAGATTTCGAACATCCAACTGATGACGGTCGACCATCAGAACTGCGTCATCGCCGGCAACTGCAACACCGACTACGGCTCTGACATTGCGGGCGGACTGTCGGGTGTGAATGCCGTCATGCCACTGCCGGGAACCGGCACCAATCAGGCGGGCGATACCCCCCAGGAGGTGGTCTTCCTCGTCACCGACGGTGTGGAAGACAAGCTCATCGCGAAGTCGGCGAGCTGCGACGCGAACGCCACTTACCCGCTCCCGACCGCCGGCTCGCAGGTGCGATGCCAGCAGCCGCTCGACAACGCGATCTGCACCACCATCAAGAACCGCGGCATCCGCATCGCGATCCTCTACACCGAGTATCTGCAATTGCCGAGCGACGACTGGTACAACAAGCGCATCTCGCAGTTCAACAATCCGACCTCGTCCACGGGGGCGATCGCACAGAAACTGCAGGCTTGCGCGTCGCCCGGTCTGTACGCGGGCGTTCAGACCGGCGGCGACATTTCCACGGCGCTGACCAACCTCTTCATCAAGGTTGCGTCAAGCACCGCCAGCCTCATGCAGTAGGGAAAGCGCCATGACCCCGCCGGACGTCGCAACGAAGAAGAGGAGCCGCAATTGCGGCGCCGCCTTTGTTCGCGATGACAATGGAGCCACGGCTGTGGAGTTCGCGCTGGTTGGCGCGCCGTTCCTTGCCCTCATGATCGCGGTCATTCAGACGTTTCTTGTTTTCTTTGCCCAGCAGACGCTCGAAACGGTGACGCGCCAATCGGCCCGCCTGGTTCTGACCGGGCAGGTGCAGGCCCAGCAGATGACGCAGGCCGTGTTCAAGCAGAAGGTCTGCGATCAAGTCGTGATATTCTTCACCTGCAGTGGCCTGATGGTCGACATGCAGGTCGCCAATGCGTGGTCTTCGGCGAACACGGCCACACCCACATTGACGTTCGACAGCAAGGGCGCCGTCTCGAATGTCTGGCAGTACAATCCCGGAAATGCCGGCGATATCGTCGTTCTCCGCGTGATGTATGTATGGCCGGTCGTCCTGGGCCCGCTTGGCTTCAACCTCTCGAATCTTTCGAACGGCAACCGGCTGATCATGTCGTCGGCCGCTTTCCAGAATGAACCGGGTTCTTAGAAGGAGCTTGCCATGATCGCCCGCATGAGGTCTCGCGCGCGGCACCTGTGGACCGACGCCAGGGGCGTCGCCGCGACGGAATTCGCCATCATCAGTCCGTTCCTGCTGTTGCTCTATGTCGGCGGCGTCGAACTCGGCAACGGATTGTCCATGAACGTCAAGGTCACGGCGACCGCGCGCAGTGTCGCCGACATGGTGTCGCAAAACACGCAGGTCACGTCGAGCCAGATGGACAGCATTCTTGCGGCTTCGTCGGCCATCATGGCTCCGTACGCCGTCACGAAGGGCGGCGCCTCCCTGATGACGATCACGGTTTCCGAGGTCTCGACCGACAGCGCCGGCAAAGCGACGGTTCAATGGAGCAAGTCGACCAGTTCGTCGGGAGCCAGAGCCGTCGGTCAACAGATGACATTGTCGGCGTATACGGCGCCGGACTCGAAAAATCCGAGCAATGCCAACATCTCGCTCATTCTGAGCGAGGTGTCCTATGACTACACGCCCAATCTCGGCTTCGCGATCAGCGGCACCGTCAAGCTGACAGACAGCTATTACCTGTTCCCGCGCTGCTCGACGAACAGCCCGGCTACGTCGAGCTTCCCGTATTATGACGTGAAGTACCCGGCAACGGCGACCTGCACCTGTGTCCAGCATCTGCAGCAGAAGACCTGCTAGCCTTGGCCAGGTGCATGAGGCCCGATACGATCGAGGCCCGCTGACGAAGCTCTACGGGTCTGCTTCGTGATCGACCGAGAGCTGGCTGCGATCAGAATTCGCCGTGCAGCCGCCCCGAGAACACCGAGACCGGCCCGCGGTCGGCGTTGTAGGCGGGATTGACGATGAGCTGGTAGTCGGCGGTGAAGGTCAGCGCCTTGTTCAGCGCGTAGGCGTAGTAGGTTTCCAGCACGCGTTCGCGGCGATAGTTGAGCTGGCCGTCGCCGATCAACGGCCCGAGTCCGCCGGCGGCAATGAAGTCGCGATGATCTTGCGAGAGGCCGTTGATGGCGCCGGCGATGGCGACGACGTCGTCGGGCCGGCCCCATTTCGCGCCCTTCACCGAGACGCCGCCGGACAGGCTGCGGTCGATGTCGGTGAAGGCCATGATCTCGTTGTGGCCGTCGTTCCAGCTCCAGCGGCCGAACACGCCGATGTCGTCGGTGACGGCCTGTTCGAGATTGAACGCGTAGCCGTATTTGATGCGCCCGCGGCGGGTCTGGGTGATATCCACACCGAACGCAGGATTGTCCAGCGTCTCGCGATAGCTGCCGGAATTGGCGCTGTTGACGAAGCCGAGCGTGCGCAGCTTGCCGGGTTGGCCGAACAGCGAATAGCGCGTCTCGAGCTCCACGACATATTCGCCGCGGCGGCCGACATTCATGTCGAAATTGTTCGAGTTGGACTCGGCATCTATCAGGAAGTAGCCGGCGCGCAGCGCCCATTGCTTCTGGTTCAATTCGGCGGTCGCGCCGTAGCCGAGGCCTAGCTTGTCGGCGGCATAGTCGAACGCGCCGGACGCCCAGATCGACCAGTTCATGAAATCCCTGCGCGGATCGTGCGCGTAGGAATTGCCGTCGAACACGTCGACGACGGAGAACTTTCCGACCTGCAGGGTCAGGCGCGAGACATCGACCTTGCTGGCAAGCTGAAGCTGCCCGCTGGCAAGCTCCTCCTGCTCGCCGCCGAAGCCAAACGTCTGGCGCACGAACAGCCGTGAGGCGTTGAAGTGCGGATAGGGGAAGCCGGATTTCTGCGCTTCGCCGTTGGGAAAGCCCGCGGCGCCCGTCGTGTTGTTGAACCCGAATCCCTGCAGCAGCTCGGGATTGAAATAGACCTCGCCGCCATCCCACAGCCGCGCATTCAGATAGAGCGAGTTGCTCCAGGTCTGCTGGAAATCCGGCGACGGGATCAGACTGTTCGGCCCGGTATAGGGCGCGTGGAACGCCGGGTAGCCCTGCCCCAGCACGGTCGATTGGCCGTGAATCTCCCAGCGGCTCGACTCGGTGTCCGTGACATCGGACTTCGGATTGTAGGTCGGCACCCCCGGCCAGTCGATCTTGCGATTGAGGCCGATGCGCAGGCTCTGGAAATCCATCGACGACGAATATCGCGCGCCGGACGGGAAGGTGACGTTGGCATTCTCGAACTTGCTGTAGAGATATTCGAGCCGCGCGCTCCAGTGCGGCGCGAAGGCATATTCGACGCCGCCGCCGGCAGTCCAGCCGAACCGCGTGTTCAACACCTTCTCTTCATTGCCGCCTGTCGGCGTCGCGAGGAAGCGCTCGCCGGCAAACGCGGCGCCGCCGGTGGCATAGACCAGCCAATTGCCGGTGGTGTAGCCGAGGCGCGCGCGCAGGCTCGCCACATAGTCCCAGCGCTCCTCCACGCTCGACAGCGCGGTCGCCGCCGATGACACGACGTGATTGGAGGGCAGATAGTTCGGAAACGAGATGTCGCCTTCGACGCCGAGCAGCAGCCCCGAATTGAGGCGCCAGTTGTAGCCGGCCTGCACGCCGCCGGTCGCGCCGGTGAAGACATGGTTGTCGGTTGCGAGTGTGGGATCGTTCAGCGTCGCGGAGGACGTGCCGCGCGTGAAACCGGTGTGCGCGCCGATATAGAGGCCGGTCCAGTCGTAGACCGCTTTCAGCGCAGGCGCCTTCAGCGGAAGATCGGCCGCGCGGCCGGCGGCGGGAAAAGCCAGCACGCCCGAGGCGATCGCCGCGGCCGTTCGCAAATACCGATGTCGAAGCCCCCTCAACGTCAAAACGTACGCCCCCAAAACGCGAATAATCCACACCGCGCTATCCCTGCCGATTCGCCGCGGTCCTGTCATCAAGTCTTGGGTGTACGTGATCGGTCGAGATGATCCCGATTCGAACGCCATTCCTCCCCCAAGTTCCTATACTCGTTACGAACTTTATTGCGATTAATTCGCAATAGCAACTGGCTCGGCTTGCTGCAAGGGATGGTTGGCACTTCTGTGTGACGGGACTGCAACAATTCCCTGCTGTCCAAAATGAATGACCCCGCCCGGGGGGACAGCCGGGCGGGGTCGGGGGCGCGACACGGGGTGGATGAGGCGCCCGTGTCGGACGCGGGACCCACGTGAGATCGGCCTCAGGTACTCAGATCAGTAGCAGGTGCGAACGCGGCCGATGTACTGGCCGAAGGCGTTGTACTGGGCGACCCAACCGCAGCGGTGATAGCCATTGTAGTAGGGGTCATTGCTGGCGGCGATCGCGGAGCCGACCACTGCGGCGGTGGCGATGCCGGCGCCGACACCCCAGACCCAGCCGGGCGGCTTGGCTTGCGCCTGCGAGGTGGTGGTCACCATGGTGCCGGTGACGGCGAGGGCGGCGAGAGCGACGGCGGCAATCCTGGTCTTGATCGACATGTGAAACTCCATCCGGGTTGAGGCGGTCCGTTGTGGCCCGCGTACCCAGTTGGACGGAGGCTCCTCGCGTCCGGTTCGAAGGCATGTGTCCTGGTCGCCGCGCGGAGCTCTTTCCCGAATAGATTCAGGAGGATGCGACCTAGCCCAGGGGGCCTTTTGCGAGCCTGTTCACGTCGAAGTTATCGACCTCGGCCAGCAATTCGCAGAAGGCCGTCGCGCCTTGATCGATGAGCTGCTCGCCCTTCTCGGCCACGGCCAGCGTCGCATTGCCGACCGCGCCGCTGGCGTTGAGATCCTGCGTCTGCCAGGCGAACGGCGCCGGCCGCTGCGTCGACAGCCAGCGATACTGCTTCTCCAGTGCGATGCTGCTTGCGGGAAAATCCGCAACGGCATCGCTGCGCACCTGGTCGGGATAGCGCGCCAGCATGATCGAGGTCTCGACCGCGCCGCCGTGAATGCCATGGCGAACTTCATCGGCCGGGAACAACGTGTCCGCGCCTGATAGCCGCGACCACGAGGTCGTGACCACGAACAGCTTCTGATGCGCGCGCAGATCCTGCGCGATCAGCATCATTGCCGCGCTGTTGCCGCCATGGCTGGTGATGATGACGAGCTTCTTCACCCCGCGTTGCGCGATGTCCTCGCCGATCCTGGTCCATCGCTTCAGCGCGACGTCGGTCGGCAGCGTCAGCGTGCCCGGATAGTCGATATGCTCGGTGGAAATCCCGATCGGTTCAACGGGCAGGAACGTCGCCGGAACGCTCGCGGGCAAAAGCTCACGCACGCGCGCCAGATAGGCGTCCGCGATCAGAACGTCGGTGGTAACAGGCAGATGCGGGCCGTGCTGCTCGGTCGCCGCCAGCGGCAGCACCGCGATCCAGCGCGAAACCTCGGTGGGTGCAGCATCGGCCCAGCCAATCTCGGCCCAGTCGCGGGAAGGCGTCATCAAGGTTTCTTTGCCCGAATTTGTCGCGTAATTTGGGTTTATCAGGGGACGCGGGCCAGGCCGGCTCGCGTCCCCTGATATCTTGCGGTTTTATCGCGTTGGACTGGCATCGGCTAGAAGCGATCGACGGAGTGCCATTATGAGCCCCTCTCATCTGCGGCGAGCGTTAACAGCGTGCTTGATGGCCGCTTTGGTCTCGACGGTCCCGGCACGTTCCGAGACGCTGGACAAGGTCACCTTCGGCACCAACTGGGTCGCCGAGGCCGAGCATGGCGGCTTCTTCCAGGCGGTCGCCGACGGCACCTACAGGAAATACGGGCTCGACGTCACCATCATCCCCGGCGGCCCCAACGAAAACAACCGGATGCTGCTGGTCGCCGGCAAGATCGATTTCTTCATGGCCGCGAACACGCTGATGTCGTTCGATGCGGTCGCCAACAACGTTCCCGTCGTGACGATCGCCGCGACCTTCCAGAAAGACCCGCAGGTGATGCTGACGCAGCCCGACGCCAAGGTCGCCAGGATCGAGGACCTCAAGCCGTTGACGCTGTTCGTCTCCAAGGAGGGCATGACCAGCTACTTCCAGTGGCTGAAATCGGAATACGGTTTCAGCGAGAAGAACGTGCGGCCCTACAATTTCAATCCGCAGCCCTTCATCGCCAATCCCAAGAGCGCGATGCAGGGCTACGTCACCTCCGAGCCTTTCGCGGTCGAGAAGGCCGCCGGCTTCAAGCCCAACGTGCTGCTGCTCGCCGATTCCGGCTTCAATACCTATTCGACCCTGATCGAGGCCCGCCGCGACACGGTCGAGAAGAAGCCGGATCTGGTGCAGCGTTTCGTCGATGCCTCCATGGTCGGCTGGTACAATTACATCTACGGCGACAATTCGGCCGGCAATGCCATGATCAAGAAGCTCAATCCGGAAATGACCGACGAACTGCTGGCCTATTCCGTCGCGAAGATGAAGGAGTACGGCATCGTCGACTCCGGCGACAGCGTGAGGAACGGCATCGGCGCGATGAGCGACGATCGCTACACCTCCTTCTTCAACAAGATGGTGAAGGCCGGCGTCGTGAAGCCCGATCTCGACTTCCGCAAGTCCTACACGCTGCGCTTCGTCAACAAAGGCGTCGGCGTCGAGCTGCGCCCCAACAAGCCGTAACGCATGTTGAGATCGGAAAAGTCTGGCGCGGCATCGCCGACCTCTCCCCGCTGGGGAGAGGTGAAGATCGCGGCTCGACAGAGCCCCGCCACGACCGGCGATCAATGGTAGAGCGCAAAACCTCGTCCGGGGCCGCGGCCGGCCTGACGGCGCTCGCCGTCAGCCTGCGCGGCGTAACCAAGGCCTATGACAACGGTGTCATGGCGCTTGGCCCGATCGACCTTGCCGTGCGCAAGGGCGAGTTCATCTCGCTGCTCGGCCCGTCCGGCTGCGGCAAATCGACTGCGCTGCGGCTGATCGCGGAGCTCAGCGCGCCGTCATCAGGCACCGTGCGGGTGGCGCGCCATGACAGCGACGCACAGCCCGGCCATGGTATCGGCTTCGTATTTCAGGAGCCGACCCTGATGCCCTGGGCCAGTGTGCGCGAGAATGTGCGGCTGCCTTTGAGGCTCGCAGGCGTGCCGAAGGCGCAAGCCCGCGCGCGTGCCGACGAAGCTCTCGCCAGCGTCGGGCTCGCCGATTTCGCCGAAGCATTCCCGCGCGAGCTCTCCGGCGGCATGAAGATGCGGGTGTCGCTGGCGCGCGCGCTCGTCACCGACCCTGATATCCTTCTGATGGATGAGCCGTTCGCCGCGCTCGACGAGATCACGCGCTTTCGCCTCAACAACGATTTGCTCGCGCTGTGGCGCAGCCTCGGCAAGACCGTTATCTTCGTCACTCATTCGGTGTTCGAATCCGTCTACCTGTCGCAGCGCGTCGTGGTCATGACGGCGCGGCCCGGCCGCATCCAGGCCGACATCCGCATCGAGACGGTCGAGCCGCGCGGAGAGGAGTTTCGCACCTCGACCGCCTATTCCGACTATTGCCGCCGCGTGTCGGCCGCGCTGGCGCCATCCTATTCGGGGCAGTCGACGCTATGAACGCGCCAGCCACCGTCACCGCAACATCCGCCGGCGTGCAGCGCGCGGCGCGCTTCGTGCTCCCCGTCATCGTGTTCGCGGCCGGCCTTCTCGCCTGGGAATGCGTGGTCCGCATCAGGGAGATTCCGCCCTACGTGCTGCCGGCGCCCTCCGTCATTGTCCTGACGCTGGTCAAGGATTGGGCGGTGTTGTCACAATCGCTCGCCGCCACGCTGCTGACGACGCTCGAAGGGTTTGCCGCCGCCAGCATCGGCGGGATCGCACTGGCGCTGTTGTTCAACCAGTCGAAATGGGTGGAATATTCGCTGTTCCCCTATGCCGTGGTGCTTCAGGTGACGCCGGTGATCGCGATCGCGCCGCTGCTCCTGATCTATCTGGAGCAGCAGACCGCGGTGGTCGTCTGCGCCTTCATCGTCGCCTTTTTCCCGGTGCTGTCGAACACCACGCTCGGGCTGAACTCCGTCGATCGCAACCTGGCCGGCCTGTTCCAGCTCTATGGCGCCTCGCCACTGCAGACCCTGCGGTTCCTGAAGCTGCCGGCGGCGCTGCCTTATATCCTCGGCGGCCTGCGCATCGCCGGCGGCCTGTCGCTGATCGGTGCGGTCGTGGCCGAAATCGCGGCCGGCACCGCCGGCGCGGGATCCGGGCTTGCCTACAGGATCGCCGAATCCGGCTATCGGTTGAACATACCCCGCATGTTCGCAGCGCTGTTGTTGTTGTCGCTCGCCGGGATTGTCATCTATGGGGTGCTGGCGGTAGTTTCCCACCTCGTTTTACGGCGCTGGCATGAAAGCGCGCTTGGAAAGGACAACTGATGGCTGCCGGTTCGATTTCGTCCGAAAAGATCGACCTTTTGATTTATGGACCGGTGCGGCCGATCCTCGAGAGTGGTTTTTCCGATCATTTCGTCGTCCACAAGGCCGAGACGCGGGGTGATCTTGAGCGGCTGACGCCGGCGATTCGCGACAGGATCCGCGGCATGGCCGTGACCTATCACACGGTGCGCGCCGACAAGGATTCGCTGTCGCAGCTGCCGAAGCTGGAGATGGTGGCGAGCTTCGGCGTGGGCTACGACCACATCGACGCCAAATACGCGGCCGAGCACAACATCATCGTCACCAACACGCCCGACGTGCTGACCGAAGAGGTCGCGGACGTCGCGATGGGCCTGTTGATCTCCACCTTGCGCGAATTCATCAAGGCCGACCGCTATGTGCGCTCGGGCCTCTGGCAGACCCAGAACTATCCGCTCAGCGTCGGCTCGCTGCGCGACCGCAAGGTCGGCATCGTCGGCATGGGCCGGATCGGCCAGGCCATCGCGCGCCGGCTTGATGCCTCGCTGGTGCCGGTGGTCTACCACTCGCGCAATCCGTCCAAGGACGTCTCCTACAAGCACTATCCCGACCTGATCGAGATGGCGAAGGCGGTTGATACGCTGATGGTGATCGTGCCCGGCGGCGCCAGCACCAACAAGATGATCAATGCCGAGGTGCTCAAGGCGCTCGGCCCGCGCGGTGTGCTGGTCAACGTTGCGCGCGGCTCGGTGATCGACGAGCCGGCCTTGGTGCAGGCGCTGAAGTCCGGCACCATCCTCGCCGCAGGCCTCGACGTGTTCGCGGCCGAGCCGACCGTGCCGGATGAACTCAAGACCATGCAGAACGTCGTGCTGCTGCCGCATATCGGCTCGGCTTCGGTGGTGACGCGCAACGCGATGGATCAGCTCGTGGTCGACAATCTCAAGGCCTGGTTTGCCGGCAAGGCGCCGTTGACGCCGGTTGCGGAAACGCCGGCGAAGAGCCGCTGATGGGAGCTCTTCGGGTCGCTGCAACCGTCATCGCGGCATGTGTCGCCGCGATTGGCACTGCGCATGCGCAGGATGCGTCGACCCTGAAGAAGGACATGCCCGGGCAGTGGGAGCTCTCCACCACCGAGCGCAGCAAGACCTGCGTCGTCACCCTCAAGGCCGACGCCGCGGGACAGGGCTACAAGCTCGAGCTGGAGCCGGCCTGCAAGACCGCGCTGCCTTTCACCAAGGACATCGTGGCCTGGAGCGTCAGGGGTCTCGACATCGTTCGTTTGCAGGATGCGACCGGTGAGGCCGTGATCGACCTTACCGAGGTCGAGGCCGGCATCTTCGAGGGCCTGCGGCAGGGCGAGGGCGTCTACATCCTGCAGGACCTAGCCGCCGCCCGCTCGATGGCCAAGTCGATGGACCAGATGATCGGCGACTGGGCGATGGTGCGTGGCAACGGCCAGCCGGTCTGTGGATTGACCCTGACCAACACGGAAGCCGGCCCTGACAATTTCCAGGTCTTCCTCAAGCCGAGATGCGATGCGGCCATTGCGCAGTTCAACCCGACGCAATGGCGCCTCGAGCCGCGGCCAGATCATCCTGATGTCGAAATCCGGCGATGCCTGGCAGTTCGAGGCCGACGACAACGCGCAGTGGCGGCGCGTCCCCGACACCGCCGATCCCTTGATCATGCTGCGGCAGTAGGCGGCGCGGCGCTACCGTTTCCATCTCACTAGGCCCGTTTGATCTAGCGATCGACCGAGCAACCGGGGATAAGAATAATTCCCGGCTGTGGTGATCGCGGTCTTCACCTTGGTGTCACCGATACGCTCCCTCGCGTCTGCGTATTGATCTGGCAAGCTCATGAGTGCCATCTTCAGCTCTGCGCAACTTTTGCTCCCAGATAGACCCCGTTACTGATGCCCATCAAGGTGAGGAAGCCAGTCGGTATTTCAGGGATCACATACGTCGTCACGACATTCATCAATACGAAAGCAGCCGCAATAAGGGTGAACAGCAGCAGCTGAAATCGGGTGACGTCAACTTCTTTGCCGGTTACGCCGTCGCGCGTCACCTCATTGACGAGCAGGTCATACCAGCTCGGCGCCTTGGGATTTGAGAGCTTGTCGACACCATCTTTGGCAGCCTCCGCTCTTTCGGTCGCATCACTCGCTTGCTTGGCGGCGAGTTCCTTTTGTGTTTGCGAGGCAGACGTGTCGCGGGCGATCTTGTCCGCGTTGATCTTGGCCTCATCCGCACTTTTCTGTGAAGTGACCGCAGCAGCTTGGAGTCCGGTAGTCTGAGAGTTGTCATGCACCTTCGAGCCGAGCGCGGCCGCTCCCGCGATGCCGAGCAATACGAGCGTGCCATTCGTGATCTCGATCAGGTCCCCCGAAAGCGCCATGACATAGACGGCGGATGCCGCAACCAAGATCGTCCATAGAGCAATCTGGAGCTGGGAAAGACTGGCATGTCCTGTCGGGGTCGAGATGATGCGCAGGGGCCAGGACGCCTTTGCCAACTTCGTATCAGCCAATAGCCACTTCGATACGGAGCTCAGGACGAAAAGGGCAGTGATGACCGTTACGATCGCATAGATGATTGCGAACCACGGGTTGGTGATCCCGATCGTCGTCGCCACGTCTGCGACAGGAGTCTTGTCTTCCTTGAGGACGAGAATCCGAACGTCCGCCAGGGGAACCAGCGGTATCGCAGAGTCCTGCTTCTTGTCGTCCGGTAGTTTTTCGAAAATGCGCGGTATGGTCGTGGTGATCGTCCAGGTCGTGCCGTCGTTATTGCGGTCCAGCCGATCAGGGCGGGCGTCGACATACAAGCCCTCCTTGTTTTCGGCCGCCGTCGCTTTCCATCGAAAACAGACGATGAAGGATGAGTTCGGTGGAATCGTCGCGAGAGTCCGCAGGGTGAACTGCATGACGCCGCCCTGGGGTTGCCAACGCTTGCGCTGCAAGCTTTCGCCGGTCGCTTGCACGATGCTGCCGGTGACAGCATCACTGGTCGCAGTATTGTTGCAGCCCTTCGGGCTGGGCGGTGTGGGCGGAGTCTTGGGCTGTTCGGCTGCGGGCTGCTTGGCTGCCAGCGCGTTGGGCTGTTCGGCTGCCGGCTGCTTGGATGCCGGCGCGTTGGGTTGCTCGGCTGCCGGTTGCTTCGCTGCCGGCGTGTTGGGTTGTTCGGCTGCCGGTTGCTTCGCTGGCGGCGTGTTGGGTTGTTCGGCTGCCGGTTGCTTCGCTGGCGGCGCGTTGGGTTGCTCGGCTGCCGCTTGCTTCGCTGCCGGAGCGTTGGGTTGTTCGGCCGCCGGTTGTTTCGCTGCCGGTGTATCCGGCTGTTCGGCTGCTGTCGGCTGATGCACTGTTGGAGTTTTGGCCTGTTCGGCTCCCGTCAGCGGCTTCGCTCCTGGTGTGTTGGCGGGAGCTGTCGGCGCCGCGTTTAGGGCGGAGGTTATTTGGGTTTGCGCCAGTCCGGTCTGGACCTGAAAAAGAAGTCCTAGAGCAACGATGAGCTTGAGATAGGTCCGCATGTCGCACCCTCCAACTCTCGACGGAAATAGCATATTATAGTCACAACGATCTATGATTGTGCAAGCGCCGGTGGCCGAGCACCCAATCCGGATCAGCTGCTCGATGTGGCGTCGAAGAACGGCGCCTAGATCAACCGCATCCCGCGCAGGCTCGCATGCCCGCTCTTGCCGACGATGATATGGTCGTGCACCGCGATCCCCAGCGGTTTTGCGATGTCGATGATCGCTTTCGTCATCTGGATGTCGGCCTGCGAGGGCGAGGGATCGCCGCTGGGATGATTATGCACCAGGATCAGCGCGGTGGCCGATAGCTCGAGCGCGCGCTTGATCACCTCGCGCGGATAGACCGGGGTGTGGTCGACCGTGCCTGTCTGCTGCACCTCGTCGGCGATGAGCTGGTTGCGCTTGTCGAGGAACAGCAGGCGGAATTGCTCCTTGTCGGCAAACGCCATGCTGGAGCGGCAATAGTCGATCACCTCATTCCAGGACGACAGCGCGTTGCGGCTGTTGACCTCGCCCTTGGTCACGCGGCTGGCGGCAGCCGCGATCAGCTTGAGCTGGTTGACCGCGGCCTCGCCGACGCCCTCGACCTCGCGCAGGCGCGCCACCGGCGCGTGCACGACCTCGGCGAACGAGCCGAACGTCTTGATCAGCGTCTTCGCGAGCGGCTTGGTGTCGCGCCGCGGCAGCGCCGGAAACAGCGCCATCTCCAGCAGCTCGTCATCGCGGAGCGCATCCGCCCCGGCGCTGTAAAATCGCTCGCGCAGCCGCTCGCGATGGCCGTGATAATGCGGCGTGTCCTCGGGCTTGCTCTGGTGGTTGTCGGGCTTGGCGGGCATCGAGCACCAGCATTGCCAAGGAGCCCTGCTTTTGCAACCGTCAATTGCGGCGGAAAATCCGGTTCACGTCGAGCCGACGACCGGGAAGGGTCACCCGATCTGCTTCTCGCCGTGCCGCTCTGACAGCGTGAAGATCTCGACGCCCGTCGCGGTGACGCCGACCGAATGCTCGAACTGCGCGGATAGCGAGCGGTCGCGGGTGACGGCGGTCCAGCCGTCGGAGAGGATCTTCACATGCGGCTTGCCGAGATTGATCATCGGCTCGATGGTGAAGAACATGCCGGGCTTGAGCTGGACGCCTTCGCCGGGCCGGCCGATATGGATGATGTTCGGCTCGTCGTGGAACATGCGCCCGAGGCCATGGCCGCAGAAATCGCGCACCACGCTCATGCCCTGCGGCTCGACGAAGCTCTGGATGGCATGGCCGATGTCGCCGGTGGTGGCGCCGGGCTTCACGGCGGCGATGCCGCGCATCATGGCTTCATACGTCACCTCGATCAGCCGCTCGGCCCTGCGGGCGATCGGGCCGACCGAATACATCCGGCTGGAATCGCCATACCAGCCGTCGACGATGAAGGTGACGTCGATATTGACGATGTCGCCTTCCTTGAGCGGCCGGTCGCCGGGCATGCCGTGGCAGACCACGTGGTTGAGCGAGGTGCAGGTCGAGTAGCGATAACCGCGATACATCAGCGTCGCCGGATAGGCGCCGTGGTCGAAAGCGAAGTCGCGGACGAACTGGTCGATGCGTTCGGTCGGCACGCCGGGCCCGACGATGTCGGTGAGCTCGTCGAGGCACTTGGCCACCAGCGCACCGGCCTTGCGCATACCGGCAAAGGCGCCCGGCCCATGCAGCTTGATCTGTCCGGTCTTGCGCAGGGAGGTATCGGAGGCTTCGACGTAGCTCATGCGGGGCGGTCTTCTGGGCTCGAATCTCGATGTCGCGGAAAGGCTTGATTTCACGTCCCAATCTAATGGCTGCGGGCCTGCATGCAAGCCGAGCTTACTGGCCGCGCGCCCGAAAACGGCCTAATTCGGGACTTCTACGGTGGTTTCCACCGGCAGGACGCCGCCGCGGATGCGGATTTCACGGACCGGATAGGGAACCCGGATGCCCTCGCGCTTGAAGGCGTCCCACAGCGCCAGCATGACGTCGCTCTTGACGTTGTCCATTCCGTCGGGATCGGCGATCCAGAAGGTCAGCGAGAACTTCATTCCGGCCTCCGCGAACTCGGTCAAGATGCTGTTCGGCGGCTTGCCCTTCTGGGCGCGGGGATGGGCCGCGGCGGTCTCGGCGGCGAGCTTGCACACCAGCCTTGGATCGGCGTCGTAATTGGTGCCGAAGGCGATCTTCACCAGCGTGTTCTTGTCGGTATAGGTCCAGTTGACGACCTTCTGCGTCACCAGATCCTCGTTCGGCACGAGGAATTCGCGGCCGTCGCCGGCGGCAACGGAAATATAGCGCGTCTTCATCGCGCTGATGCGGCCGGTGTTGTCGCCGATGGTGACGAGGTCGCCCGGTTTTACCGATTTGTCGGCGAGCAGGATAATGCCGGAGATGAAGTTGGCGACGATCTTCTGCAGGCCGATACCGATGCCGACGCCGACCGCGCCGGAGAACACCGCGAGCGCCGAGAGATCGATGCCGACCGTGCCGAGCGCTATGACGATTGCGACGGTCAGAAGTCCGATGCGGATGATCTTGACCAGCAGCACCTGCACCGACGGCGTCAGATCGCTGGTCGCGTTGATCCGGCTTTCGGCGAAATTGCTGGCGATGTTGGTGAGCCAGAGCGCGATCAGCAGCAGCGCGCCGGCCTTGATCACCAGCAGCGGCGTCAGCCTGAGGCCACCGAGCACGATCGCGACGGAGTCGAGCAGGTCGACCGTCGAATCGAGCTGGCCGAGGATGGACAGCGCCGCGACGAACCAGGCGGTGATCGACACCAGCCTGACGATGAAGGCGTTGCGCAGCACCGAGGTCACCAGCCGGATCGCGAGCCAGGCGAAGCCCAGCTTGGCCGCGACCATCAGGAGATAGGAGCGGCTCGGCCAGGTCGCATGGTACATCACCACGCGGGAGACGATCACGAGCAGGGTGAACACCGCCGTCGAGGCGCTGGCGACCATGACCCGGGCAAAATGCCGGAGCGGCAGCGGCAAGCGCATCGCCAGCGAGGTCATGTCGACGCGGCTGCGAATGGTCGCTTCCGCGGCATAGGCGATGCCGGCCGCGGCCAGCATCAGGCCGAATTGCAGGTAGAACCACGGTGAGGAGATTTCCGCCCCGACGCTGCGTGCGGTGGTCTGCACGAACTCCATGAAGTCTTTGAGGTCCATGTCCATTGGTCTCGTCGAGAGGCGGGGCAGAAGGATTTGATTCGAAGTCGCCGCAGAATCCCACAAAGACAGCGGCCCGGCCATCGATACACCGCCAGGTGAAGTGCGTTAAGGCCGCAAAATGCGGGCAGATTGCCGCGAACGGTAGAAATGGGTTGGCGGGCAGGGGCTGCGACGATAAGGATGGCAATCCCGCGATTTTAGCCTGGAAGGTGGATGGCTTCCCTCGACTCCGTCAGCCTCGCCATATTGCTCGGTGCCGTCCTCGTGCTGGCCGGTATCCTGTCGAGCCTGCTTGCGCTGCGCTTTGGCGCGCCCTTGCTGCTCGTCTTTCTCGCGGTCGGCATGCTCGCCGGTGATTCCGGCCCCGGGCAGCTCCAGTTCGACGACGTTCGCACCACCTATCTGGTCGGCTCCGTCGCGCTCGCCTTGATCCTGTTCGACGGCGGCCTGAAAACGCGCTTTGCCAGCATCCGCACGGTGCTCGCGCCGTCCGTGGTGCTCGCGACCGTCGGCGTGCTGCTGACCGCGCTGATCACGGCGCCGTTCGCGAAGTGGGCGCTGGATCTGAATTGGACGGAAGCGCTGCTGGTCGGGGCCGTCATCGCCTCGACCGACGCCGCCGCGGTGTTCCTGCTGGTGCACACCCAGGGTCTGCGCCTGCGCCCGCGCGTCGGTGCGACGCTGGAAGCCGAATCCGGCACCAACGATCCCTTCGCGATCTTCCTCACCCTGATGCTGGTCGAATACATCTCGCTGGGATCGAGCTCGGCCGGCCATGTGGCGATGGAGTTCATCCAGGAGTCGGTGCTCGGCGCTGCCGTCGGCTTCGTCGGCGGGCGCCTCGTCGTCATCGCCCTCAACAAGGTCGCGCTGCCGCAGGGCCTGCACGCGCCGTTCGTGACCACCGCGGCGCTCGTCATCTTCGGCGGCTCGCAGATCATGCACGCCTCGGGCTTCCTTGCGGTCTATCTCGCCGGCATCATCATCGGCAATCGGCCGACCCGCGCGCATAATTCAGTGGTGGCGTTCCTCGACGCCGCGACCTGGCTCGCGCAGATCGTGATGTTCGTGCTGCTCGGTCTGCTGGTCTCGCCGAGCCGGCTGGGTTCAAGCGTGCTGCCGGCGGTCGGGGTCGCGTTCGTGCTGATGCTGGTCGCGCGGCCGATCGCGGTGTTCGTGTGCCTGGCGCCGTTCCGGTTCAACTGGCGCGAAAAGGTCTTCATCGCCTGGACCGGCCTGCGTGGTGCCGTCGCGATCTTCCTGGCCTCGATCCCGATGCTGGTCGGCCTGTCGAAGGCCTATCTCTATTTCGACGTCGCTTTCGTCGTCGTCATCATCTCACTGCTGTTGCAGGGGTGGACCCTGGCGCCGGCCGCGCGCAAGCTGCATGTCGCGCTGCCGCGCGCCGAGCGTGGCCCACGCCGTGTCGAGCTGGATCTGCCGGGCCAGCTCGAGCAGCAGCTGGTTGGCTATCCGGTTCGCGCAAAGAGCCTGTATTTCCGCCGCGGCCTGATCCCGTCCTGGTCCAAGCCGACGCTGGTGATCCGCAACGAGAACATCCTGACGCCTGTGGAAGCCGATCCGATCGCGCCGGGCGATTACATCTATCTGCTTGCCCCGCCGGAGAAGGCCGAGTCGCTCGACCGCTTCTTCGTCGACATGCAGCCGAGCTCGGCGCCTGATCCGCATCTGCTCGGCGACTTCATGGTATCCGGCGAGCACACGCTGGCCGAGCTCGCCGAGATCTACGGCGTGAAGGTAAGCGACGACGAAAGCAAGCTGACCCTGGCCGATTATTTCGACGTCCATCTCGACCGCGCGCCGAAAGAGGGCGCCGAGCTCGCGCTGGGCGAGATCGTCCTGGTGGCACGCAGTATTTCCGGCGGCCGCGTCAGCGTCGTCGGCCTGCGTCTGCCGGAGGACGAGGAAACGCCCGCGCCGCTGACGCGCAGGCAGGAGCTGCGGCGCAAGCTTGCGGACCTGTGGACGTCGGTCGCGGGGGTTTAGGTGCGGCGCAACCCGCATTGAGTTTGGCGGGATGGGCCATGGTCATCACGTCAGCACCTTCACCCCGCCGAACGACGTCACGCGGCCCTGCTTCAGCATCACGATCTGCGTCGCGAGCTGGCGCAACTCGGCGACGTCGTGGCTGACATAGACCATCGGGATGTTGGCCTCGTCGCGCAGCCGCACCAGATAAGGCAGGATCTCGAGCTTGCGGGCCTCGTCGAGCGCGCCGAGCGGCTCGTCGAGCAGCAGCAGTCGCGGCTTTGACAACAGCGCGCGTCCGAGCGCGATGCGCTGGCGCTCGCCGCCGGAGAGTTTTCCGGGGCGGCGATCGAGCAGGGCTCCGATATCGAGCAGGTCGATGATGCGCTTGTGCTGGGCCGGATCGGGTGCGAGGCCGTTCATCCGCCGTCCATAGTCGAGATTCTGCGCGACGTTCAGATGCGGAAACAGCCGCGCATCCTGGAACACATAGCCGATGCGGCGGCGATAAGTGGGCACATGGATGCCGGCCGCTGTGTCGTCCACGGTCTCGCCGTCGATCACGATGCTGCCGCGATCGGGCCGCAGCAGCCCTGCGATCATGTTGACCAGCGAACTCTTGCCCGCGCCCGATGCCCCGAACAGGCCGATGGCGCGGCCTTCGCTGGTGAAGGATGCGGAGAGCGAGAATTCGCCAAGCTGTTTTTCGACGTCGACCCGCAGCATGATCAGTTCCCGTGCAGGCGTTGCGTAGCGCGACGGGCGAACCATTCGGCGGCGATCAATGCGCCCAGCGCCAGGACGATCGAGACGATCACAAGCCGGCCCGCTGCCGTGTCACCATCCGGCGTCTGGATCAGCGAATAGATCGCGGACGAAATCGTCTGGGTTTCGCCGGGGATGTTCGAGACGAATGTGATGGTCGCGCCGAACTCGCCGATCGCCTTGGCAAAGCCGAGCACCATGCCGGCGAGCACGCCCGGCAGCGCCAGCGGCAGCGTCACCGTGAAGAACACCTTCCACGGTGCTGCGCCCAGCGTCTCGGCTGCCTGCTCGAGCCGGCGGTCGATCGCCTCGATCGAGAGCCGCATCGGGCGCACCAGCAGTGGAAACGACATCACGCCGCAGGCGAGCGCTGCACCGGTCCAGCGGAAGGAGAAGACGATGCCGAGATAGTCGGCGAGGAAGCCGCCGACGAGGCCCTTGCGGCCGAAGGTGAGGAGCAGGAGATAGCCGGTGACGACAGGCGGCAGCACGAGCGGCAGATGCACCACAGCGTCGAGAAATGATTTGCCCCAGAAATCACGCCGCGCGAGCAGCCAGGCCAGCGCAATGCCGAACGGCGTTGCCACCAGCGTAGCGATGACGGCGACCCTGAGCGAGAGCAGGATCGCCGTCCATTCGGCAGGAGAGATGTCGAGCACGGAAATCGGGTTGCAAGAAACTAAGTCGTGGGGCTCACCAGGAACTTGAAGCCGTATTTCTCCAGGATGGTCTTGGCGGCCGTCGAGCGCAGGAAGGCGAGATAGTCGTTGGTCTCGGGCTTCGCGGTCGTGGTCGCGGCGACCGGATAGATGATCGCGGGATGCGAGTCGGCCGGGAAGGTGCCGACGATCTTCACGCCGGGCTCGACCTTGGCGTCGGTGGAATAGACGATGCCGAGGTTGGCTTCGCCGCGCGCCACCAGCGTCAGCGCGGCGCGCACGCTCTCGGCCATCGCGAATTTCGGCTCGGCAGCCTGCCACGCGCCGAGCTTCTCCAGCGCCGCCTTGGCGTATTTGCCGACGGGCACCGACTTGACGTCGCCGGTCGCGATCCTGCCGTCACCGGCGAGTTTTGCGAGATCGAAGCCCTGCGCGATGGTGACGTTGTCGAGCTTGGAATCCTTCGGGGCGATCAGCACGATGCTGTTGCCGAGCAGGTTGACCCGGGTCGGCTCGTTGATGGTCTTCTTGGCTGTAGCGTAATCCATCCAGTCGGTATCGGCCGAGACGAACACGTCGGCCGGTGCGCCCTGCTCGATCTGCTTGGCGAGCACGGAGCTTGCGGCATAGCTGACGCTGAACTTGACGCCGGTCCTGGCGGTGTAGGCGGCGTCGACCTCGTCGAGCGCGTTCTTCATCGAGGCTGCGGCGAACACGGTGATGGTCTTGTCCTCGGCGGCGGCAGCCGAGAAAGCCGCGACCAGAACGACGAAGGCGGAGAAAAGTACGGAAAGGCGGGACATCGGGGCGCTCCATGCGCGCGTGTGCGCGCCAATAGGGCACGCAAGACGGCGTTGGTTGAGTAAGGTTCGCGATCGGCGGACGCGCTGTTCCGGGAAGCCCGATGGACTTACGGTCCCTCAGGATGTCGCTGGACGTGACCATAACAGGCTGGCGGAACAGGTCAAAGCTGACCTTTGAGGTCCAAGCTGACCTTTGAGGTCAAAGCCGGGCTTTGGCCCGCTCCGTGCCTATTCGTTCGGCAGGATCGCGATCGAGACGAGATTGTCCCTGGCGCCGCTGATCTGGAGCATGAAGGGCTGCGCCGACAGCTGGTATTTCATGGTCTTGCGGATGCCGTCGCAGTCGGTGGCGCCGCTGAAGGCCACCGGCTTGAGGACATGGCCGTCCTGCACCACGTCGACCCAGGCCCCGCCGGACAGGCTGATCGTATAGAGCCCGGCCTTCGCGGTCCTGACGCTGGTGAAACCGGCAAAGGTGCCGTCCTTCGGCGCCCGCTCCGGCGGTGTCGGCAGTTTTGCCTCCGTGCTCGCGACCAGCCCCAAAATGATCGCCGACGACGGCATCACGGCTTGTTCGCTCCCCGACGCGAGCCTGGTACGATCCGGCGCGGTGAGCGCGGCGCGCTCGCGCGCGATCGGCCATTTGAACTTGTCGCAGCCGCTCGGCTCTTCGGCGGCGAGAGCGGAGGTGACGCCGAGCGAGAGCGCGGCGAGGATGGCGAGGGCGCGCATGTCAAATCCCATCGTTGGCCGCGCTGTGAATGCGGGCTTGCGGTCAGTGTGAAGAGCGGGATGCGCGTCCCGGGATGCCACGGGCTTACGGCACGGCGGCGAGGCCGATCCTAGCGCATTTCGCGGGATAGGAGCCAGTCATGACTCTGTCATCCCGGGGCGCGCGCAGCGCGAGCCCGGGATCCATAGCCACAGGAAGGAGTTTGGCGAAGACTCGTGGTTGTCAGCGCGCCCCACATCTCTCTCCGGGAGTATGGGTCCCGGGCTCGCTTCGCGCCCCGGGACGACAGCGATCAGGAGGAGACACGTACGCTACGGCTTCGCGTCGCTCGCGTGCAGCACGACCTTGCAGGCGGCCGGCATCTGCGCCAGCGTCATCGGCGGCTTCGGCTTGGGCGGTTCCGGTGGCGGCTTCGGGTGCAGCACACCGTCGCTGAACCAATAGGCGAGATCGGCCGGCTTGCAGCCCTCGTCCTCGGATTGCGACGGCTGGCCCTCGCATTCGCGCGCGCCCGCCGGGCAGCGCATGCGAATGTGGAAATGATAGTCGTGGCCCCACCACGGCCGGATCTTCGACAGCCAGGCGCGGTCGCCCTTGGCCTCGCGGCACAGCGCCTTCTTGATCGCGGCATTGACGAAGATGCGCTGCACCGCCGGCTCCTGCGCAGCGTCGCGAAGCACAAGCACATGGCCTGAAGTGAACACCTTTGGATCGATGTCGAGCCGGTCCGGCCGCACCATCATCACCGCCGACATCTCCTCGCGCTCCTCGCGCGAGAGCCGGCGATCCGGCATCGGCGTCAGCCAGATGTCGGCGTCGAGCCCGATCTGGTGGCTGGCATGGCCTGACAGCGCCGGCCCGCCGCGCGGCTGGGCGATGTCGCCGACCAGGATGCCGGGCCAGCCGGCATCCTTGCTCGCTTTGGCCGCGAGCCGCTTGATCAGCGCGATCATGTCGGGGTGGCCGAAATTGCGGTTACGCGACAGCCGCATCACCTGCCAATGGTCGCCGTTGAGCGGCATCGGCATGGCGCCGCCGATGCAGCCTTTGGTGTAGGAGCCGATGACATGGGCCGGCCCCTTCGACGGCAACAGCTTGCGCGCAAACAGCTCCTTGGCACCAAGCGTGGGATCATCGGGATTGACGAGCGGCGGCAGGGGCTTTGGCGTGACGCTGCCCTTGTCCTGAGCCGGCGCGTCGCCGGCGGCCAGGAACGTCATGACGAGCAGGAGAGGGGCGAGGCGGCGGAGACTCATGCTGATCTCCTTATAGCCGAACGCCGCGTCAGGGTTAACAATCAGGCACGCAGCCAACGGCAGCTCACGCTGTCTTTACAGCCGCGGCCTCCCTGCGCACCTCGACCATCCGCGATCGTTCGAAAGTTCTGGATTTCGCGCCGTCCGGCCGCTTTTTTAACAGCGTGATAACCGTATCCTGCATTGACCAATATTCGTGCGTGAAGCGGGATTCTGCTTGATACGTGCATGCAATCGGAGGCGCCTCCGGAATTGATTCATGGAGAGCGCGCGTTTTTGCACCACCTCTCGCCCCGATTGCGACGAGGGAGCAGGATCGCCGTGCCCGCCGACGCGGTTCGCGCCTCCCAAACAGGCAAAACGGGCCGCCCGCAGCAGTCGCGGAGCCGACGGTTCCGTGGCGGCCCCGCCGAAGATTACTTTTTTCAGACACTTGCCTCAAAGCTTGCGGCCGCTGGGCGCGGCGAGGACGAGTGAAGTTGGGTTTGGGGTCTCGAAAAACAAAAAAGCGAAATCAGAGCGTGCTCGCGAGGGCTGGCCGACAGCCGCGCAAGCCGCGATCTGCGCGCGCGCCTCATCGGCCCGTTGAAGATGACGCGCTGGTGCAGAGCCGCGCGGAAGCCGAAGCGGCCATCGCCGAGGCGCGCAAATCGCATGAACGGCTGCGCCAGGCCGTCGACCTGCTGCCGCAGGGCATCGTGATCCTCGATCCCGAAGGCCGCTACGTCCTCTGGAACAAGCAGTACGCGTCGATCTACAGCAAGACCGCCGATCTCTTCAAGGAAGGCGCCCGGCTGGAGGATACGCTGCGCGTCGGGGTTGCCCGCGGCGACTATCCGGAAGCCGCCGGCCACGAGGAAGAATGGATCGCCCAGCGGCTGAAGAAGCTCCACGAGCCCGGCAAGCGGCATGAGCAGACGCTGTCGGATGGCCGTGTCATCCTGATCGAGGAGCGCCGCACCGATGACGGCGGCGTGGTCGGCCTGCGCGTCGACATCACCGAGCTGAAGCAGCGCGAGGCCTCGTTCCGGTTGCTGTTCGACGGCAATCCCGTGCCCATGATCGTCTGCGCGCTGGACGACGAGCGCATCCTCGGCGTCAATGACGCCGCGGTCGCCCATTACGGCTATAGCCGCGCCGAGTTCGAGCGGCTGAAGATTCGCTCCCTCCAGGCCTTCGACAGCGAGGCGCCCTGGACCATCGACCGGTCCAGCGACGAGCAGGCGGCGCGCACCTGGAAGCACGTCAAGGCCGACGGCGCGCTGATCGATCTTGCGATCTACTCGCGCGAGTTGACCTATGCCGAGCGGCCTGCGGTGCTGCTCGCGTTGATGGACATCACCGAGCGCAAGCGTGCCGAGGCGCGGCTCGCCTTCATGGCCCAGCATGACGGGCTCACCGGACTGCCCAACCGCAATCTGCTGCGCCAGCAGGTCGACGAGATGCTGGCGCATATGCGGCGTAGCTCCGACAAGGTCGCGCTGCTGATGCTGGGGCTGGACAATTTCAGGGCGATCAACGACACGCTGGGACATGGCATCGGCGACAAGCTGTTGCGCGGCGTCGCCAAGCGGCTGCGCTCGACCTTGCGCGAGGACGACGCGCTGGCGCGGCTTAACTCGGACGAGTTCGCCATCGTTCAAAGCGGCCTCACGCGGCCCGAAGACGCGGTGATCCTCGCCAAACGCCTGCTGGAAGCCATCGCCGATCCCTATCTGCTCGACGGCCATTCGGTGGTGATCGGCGCCTCCATCGGCATCGCGATGGCGCCCGGCGACGGCGATGATTCCGAAAAGCTGCTCAAGAGCGCCGACATGGCGCTGTCGCGCGCCAAGGCCGATGCACGCGGCACCTTCGCCTTCTTCGAGGCCGCGCTCGATGCAAAGGCGCAGAGCCGCCGCAAGATCGAGGTCGAGCTGCGCGACGCCATCCAGAACGACGTGCTGCGGCCGTATTACCAGCCGCTGATCGACCTGACGAGCGGTCGCATCACCGGCTTCGAGGCGCTGGTGCGCTGGCCCCATGCCGAGCGCGGCATGGTCTCGCCGGCCGAGTTCATTCCGGTGGCCGAGGAAACCGGCCTGATCAATCCGCTCGGCGGGCTGATGCTGCGTCGCGCCTGCCTCGACGCCGCGACCTGGCCGGACGACGTCCGCGTCGCCGTCAATCTCTCGCCGCTGCAGTTCCGCAGCGGCAATCTGCTCTCGGTGGTGACCGACGCGCTGAAGCATTCCGGCCTGCCGCCGCGGAGGCTGGAGCTCGAGATCACCGAGACTCTGCTGCTGGAGAAGAGCGCCCAGGTGCTGGCGACGCTGCATGCGCTGCGCGCGCTCGGCGTGCGCATCTCGATGGACGATTTCGGCACCGGCTATTCCAGCCTCAGCTATTTGCGCAGCTTCCCGTTCGACAAGATCAAGATCGACCAGTCCTTCGTGCGCGATCTCGGCGCCAACCGCGAGGCCCAGGCGATCATCCGCTCGATCGTCAGCCTCGGCAAGGGCCTCGGCGTCACCATCACCGCCGAAGGCGTCGAGACCGAGGCCGAGCTGAGCTGCCTGCGGGCCGAAGGCTGCGACGAGGGCCAGGGCTTTCTGTTCAGCAAGGCTCGCCCCAACGCCGAGATCATCAGCCTGCTAAAGGCGCAGCGCGGTATCGACGGCGACGAAGAAGACGCTGCGATGGTGGCGTGAGCGTGGCTGCGCCGCAGAGGCGGTGCGCTCCCTCGCCCGCTTGCGGGAGAGGGTTGGGGAGAGGGTGTCTCCAAAATCGAGAACCCCCAAGAGGATAGAACCCTCAGCCGGCGCTTTGCGCCGACCTCTCCCGCAAGCGGGAGAGGTAAGCCGAGTCTGCGGCTCAACCTTCTAAATCAACTCACCCTACGCCGCCCGAAGCCCCGCCAGGAACGTGTCCACGCTCTGCTTCAGCGCTGATGCATGCTGCCCGAGCTCGCCCGAGGCCGCCATCACATTGCCGGCCAGCGCGCGCGATTGATCCGCGGCCTCGGCTTGCGCCGGCGACATTGGCGGAGACGTCGGTGGTGCCCGCGGAGGCCTGCTGCACGCTGCGGGCGATCTCCCGCGTCGCCGAGCCCTGCTCTTCGACGGCGGCGGCAATCGTCGTGGTGATGCCGCTGATCTCGCGGATAGTGCCGCTGATGCTTGAGATGGCGGTGACGCAATTGCCGGTCGCCGCCTGGATCGCCGAGACCTGGCTTGCGATCTCGTCGGTCGCCTTCGCGGTTTGGCTGGCCAGCTCCTTCACCTCGGAGGCGACGACGGCGAAGCCGCGGCCGGCCTCGCCCGCGCGTGCCGCCTCGATCGTGGCGTTGAGGGCCAGCAGATTGGTCTGGCTCGCGATCTCGCTGATCAGCCGCAGTACGTCGCCGATGCGCTCGGCGGCGCCGGCAAGGCTGGTGACCATCTCGGTCGTCTCGGCCGCCTTGACCACCGCGCCGCTCGCGACCTGGCTGGAATGGGTGACCTGACGGCCGATCTCGCTCACCGACGAGGCCAGCTCCTCAGTCGCCGCGGCAACCGCATTCACGCTGGTCGAGGCTTCCTCGGACGCCGTCGCGGCGGCGGAAGCGCGCTGCGAGGTGCCGTTGACGCTTGCAGTGATCTCGCCGGCGACGCTCTGCATACCCTCGGTGGCCCTGGCGACCGCCGCGACCACGCCCTTGACGTCGGCCTCGAAGCGGTCGGCCATCTGGCGCTGCAGCGCCTGCTTCTCCTCCTCCGCCCTGGTCTTGTCGGCCTCCTGCGTCTCGCGCATCGCGACGGATTCCAGCATGTTGCGGCGGAACATTTCGACCGCCTTGGCCATCGTGCCGAGTTCGTCCGGGCGCTCGCTGCCGGGAATGGTGACGCTGGTGTCGCCGCTGGAGAGCCGGTTCATGACGGCCGTGATCGCGGTGAGTGGGCGCGACAGCCCGCGTCCGAGCAGCAGCGCCAGCACGATCGCTGCGGCCAGGATCGCGACCGTGCCGAGGATCAGATTGCGCTCGGCGGTGGCGAACGCGGCCTCGTATTCGGTCGTGTCCTTGATGATCTCGAGCACGCCGACCGGCGCCCCTGCATAGTTCTTGATCGGGCCGGCATAGACTTCCACCGGATGGCCGTCGAGTTCGGCTTCGTGCCGGACCGATGTGCCGTCGACCGCGCCCTTCAACTGGTCGAGCGGGGTGACCACCGTGTTGCCGAAGGTCGAGGACAGCTTGTTCAGGGTCTTGCCGTCGAGCGAGTAGACGGCAAGGTCGATGCCGAAGCGCTTCTTGGCGCGCTCGACGAATTCCTTGCCGAAGGCGACGCCGACGTCCACGTTCGCAACGCTCTTGCCGTCGCGCATGATCGGCGTCATGCCGAAGATGCCGAGCGCCTCGCGGCCGGGTTCGACGCCGACGATTGACCGGCCTGTCTTGATCGCCTCGACGACGGTTTCCCGTCGTGCGGAGACGTCGTCGCCGAAGGTCTTCGGGGCATGGACGCGGTAAAACGCGATTGCGGGCGGAAGCTGGAAGGTGATCAGCGGAATGCCCTGCGCCTTCAGCGACTTGTTGGCGTCGCCGAGCAGCGCGGCGAGGCCGTCGCGGTCGCCCTTGGCGATGGCGTCGCCGACCGGCGGCAGTGCGGCAATCACGGAGGAGACGGCGAGCGCGGCGCGCCCCTCATAGTCGATCGCCGCGATCACGCTTTCGTACTGCAGCTTGAGCTGCTGATCGAGCGCCATCCGTGTCAGCGCTCGCTGCTGGGTGATCGAGAAGCCGGAGAGGATGGCGCAGGCCACCGCGACCGTGAGCGCGATAGCGAGAATCAGGCGAGCGGCAATCGACTTGAGCTTGATCATCAGAATTCCCAGGCATTTCCAGAATCTTGCTTTTGTCGAACGGTGTCAGAAATTGCTTAACAACAAGGGCGGCTCGGCCTCCGTGTTTCAGCGGGGACGTCCCATCCTTTTGCATGACTCAATGCAATCGTTGCATGGAGAGCGCGACCGTTCGCCGCAAGCGGCGACGGCACGCCGCAGCTTCGCCTGCCGCCGACTATCGGTTTTCGGCAAGATCGCCCTGCCGACCTCCTCGTCATGACCCCGGATTGATGCAGGTCAACGCCCCCGGATCCCTCCGGACTATCTAAAGCCTGGAAATCACATTCGAAGTTTGCACTGATGCTCTTGCTCCATCGGGTGAAGGGCTCGCGGCGCCGATGGCGGATGCTGGGCCCAATTCTGCTTGCGCTCGCGCTTGCCGGCCTGCCTCGCGTTGCGATCGCCGATGACGTGGTGAAGCTCACCGCGACGCAGGCTCAGAACCTCGGGGTCCGCGTGACCCATCCGATCTCGAGCCGGACCGATCAGACGCTGCCCTATCCGGCGCAGATCGTGATTCCGACCCCGCAATTATGGGTGGTGAGCGCGCCCGTTGCCGGCATGGTCACCAATCTGGCGGTGGCGCGCGGCGATCGGGTCATCGCCGGACAGAAGCTGGTAACCCTGCAGAGCCCGAGCTTCGTCTCGCTGCAGCGCGACTATCTGCAAGCCGTTGCGCAGGAGGTTCTCGCCAACAATCAGTTGAGGCGGAACGCCGATCTGTTCGAGGGCAAGGCGGTGCCGCAACGCGTTCTGGAGGCCAGCCAGACCGAAGCTCGCCAGGCCGGCATCGTGCTCGCCGAGCGCCGGCAAATGCTCCATCTGAGCGGCATGTCGGATGAGGCGGTCTCGCGCCTGATCAACGACGCCGCGATCAGCGCCACGTTGACCGTCCACGCGCCGCAGGCCGCTTCCGTCGTCGACATCGCGGTCTCGCCGGGGCAGCGGCTGGAGCAGGCGGCGCCGCTGGTGAAGCTGGCGCGGCTTTCACCGGTATGGGCCGAGATTGCAATTCCCGCGTCGAGCATCCGGGCCGTTCAAGCCGGCGCGAAGGTCGAGATCGAGGGCTATGATGCGCCGGGCCGTGTCATCCTGGTGTCCGAGACGACCGATGCAGCAACCCAAACGGTCCTCGTTCGCGCGGAGATGCCGAACGAGAGCGGCGGGCTCCGCCCCGGCCAGACCGCAACGGCGCGCATCAGCTTTCTCTCCGCAGGGGAAAGCGCGTGGGAAATTCCCTATAGCGGCCTCGTTCGGCGCGGCGAGCAGGCCTCGATCTTCGTGGCCGCCGATGGCGGCTTCCGGCTCGTTCCCGTCACGGTGCTCGCCGAGGACCAGGATCATGTCGTGGTCGCAGGTCCGGTCAGCGACAAGGACGAGATCGCGATCGGCGGCATCTCGGCGCTGCGGGGCATTCTCGCGCGACTCGGAGCTGGCCAGTAATGCTCCAGCGCCTGGTCGCATTTGCGCTGTCGCAGCGGCTGTTCGTGGTACTGGGCGTGCTCCTGCTGGTCGGCGCTGCCGCGGTGTTTCTGCCGAGCCTTCCGATCGACGCCTTTCCGGACGTGTCTCCGGTGCAGGTGAAGATCATCATGAAGGCGCCGGGCCTGACCCCGGAAGAGGTCGAGCAGCGCATCACGGTTCCGATCGAGCTCGAGCTGCTCGGGCTTCCCGACAAGAAGATTCTCCGCTCCACCACCAAATACGCGCTGGCCGACATCACCGTCGATTTCGAGGACGGCACCGATATCTACTGGGCCCGCAACCAGGTCTCAGAGCGCCTGTCCAACATTGCGCGTGATTTTCCGGAGGGCGTCAGCGGCGGACTGGCGCCGATCACCAGCCCGCTCGGCGAGATGTTCATGTTCACCATCGACAGCGCCGAATTGTCGCTGGCCGAGCGGCGAACCCTGCTCGACTGGGTGATCCGCCCCGCGCTGCGTACCGTCCCCGGCGTTGCCGACGTCAATTCGCTCGGCGGCCATGTGCGGGCGTTCGAGATCGTTCCTCTGGCCGACGCGCTCGCCGCACGCGGGATTTCCTCCGAGCTGTTCCGGCGGGCCATCGAGGCCAACAGCCGCAACGATGGCGCCGGGCGCGTGAACCAGGGCGAGGACAGCGCGCTGGTGCGCATCGAGGGCAGCATTCGCACCATTGACGACATCAGGGCCATCGTCATCGACACCCGCGAGGGCGTTCCGATCCGGGTCAACGACGTGGCGCGCGTCAGGGTCGGCGCGCTGACGCGCTACGGTGCCGTCTCCTCCGACGGCCATGGCGAAACGGTGGAAGGCCTCGTGCTCGGCCTGCGCGGCGCCAATGCCGGCCAGCTCGTGCGTGACGTCCGGGCGCGCCTCGAGGAGCTGCAGCCGTCGCTGCCGAAGGGCGTCTCCATCAACGTGTTCTACGACCGCAGCCGGCTGGTCGGGCGTGCGGTCGGAACGGTGGTGCGGGCTCTCGGCGAAGCCACCGTGCTCGTCGTGGTGCTTCTGCTGCTGTTTCTCGGCAATTGGCGCGCCTCGCTGGTGATCGCTCTCAGCCTGCCGCTGGCCATCGTCATTGCCCTCCTCGCCATGCGCGCGGTCGGCATGCTGATCGATGCGCTGGTCGTCGTGGTCGAGAACATCGTCGGCAATCTCGGCAAGCACGAGCCCGGAAAGGGTCCGCCGCTGATCCATGTCATATTTCGGTCGGTGTGCGAGGTGCTGCAACCGGTCGCCTCCGGCGTCCTGATCATCATCATCGTGTTCGTGCCCTTGCTGACGCTGCAGGGGCTTGAAGGCAAGCTGTTCATTCCCGTCGCGCTCGCCATCATCTTTGCGCTTGCCGGCTCGCTGCTGCTGGCTCTCACCGTGGTTCCGGTCGCAACCTCCTTCCTGCTCAAATCCGCCAGCCATGGCGACCCGCTGCTGATCCGCCTCGCGCAGCGTGTCTATGCGCCGGCGCTGGACTGGGCCCTGAAGAACGAACGCAAAGTCGTCGTCGTCGCGCTGCTCGGGCTCGTCGCGGCGGGCTACGCCTATACGCAGCTCGGCAAGACCTTCATGCCGACCATGGATGAAGGCGACGTCATCGTCAGCGTGGAGACGCTGCCGTCCGTCAATCTCGACGAATCCATGGCCATCAATGCGAGGCTGCAGGCGGCCCTGATGAAGGTGCCTGACGTGGCCGGGATCGTCGCCCGGACCGGCTCGGACGAGCTCGGCCTCGATCCCATGGGGCCGAACCAGACCGATACGTTTCTGGTGCTCAAGCCCGTGGGCGAGAGGAAAACCCGGGACCGGCAGGAACTGCTGCAGGTCCTGCGCGACGTTCTTGCGGAGTTTCCGGGGCTGTCGCTCAGCTTCACCCAGCCGATCGACATGCGCGTGCAGGAGATGATCAGCGGCGTGCGCGGCGACGTCGCGGTCAAGATCTTCGGCACCGACATCGGCCAGCTCAACGACATCGCGACGAAACTCTCCGCGATCCTGTCGAGCGTCGACGGTGCGGAAGACGTCTACACGACCATCAACGAGGGCGCCCAATACTACACCGTCGCCGTCAACCGGATGGAAGCCGGGCGCCTCGGACTGACCGTGGATGCCGTCTCCAACGCGCTTCGCACAGAGATCGAGGGACGAATCATCGGGACGGCGCTGGAGGATGGCCGCCGCACGCCGATCCTGGTCCGGGGCAGCGAGACGACGCGGGAGGCGCCGACGCTGCTCGCAAGCCTGCCGCTGACGCTGTCGTCCGGGCAGCACGTTGCGCTGTCGCAGGTCGCCCGCATCCAGCGGGTCGATGGTCCCGTCAAGATCGACCGCGAGAACGGCAACCGCATGAGCGTCGTCCGCGCCAACGTCCGCGGCCGCGACATGGTCGGGTTCGTGCAGGCGGCCCAGCAGAAAGTCACCGCCGAGCTGCCGCTGCCGAAGGGCTATCGGCTCACCTGGGGCGGACAGTTCGAGAACCAGCAGCGCGCGGCCGCGCGGCTGTCGATCGTGGTGCCCGTCGCGATCGGCCTCATCTTCGTGCTGCTGTTCACCACTTTCGGCTCCGTGCGCCATGCCTTGCTGATGCTCGTGAACATCCCCTTTGCGCTGATCGGCGGCGTCTTTGCGCTGGTGTCGACCGGTGAATATCTGTCGGTGCCGGCGTCCGTCGGCTTCATTGCGCTGCTCGGCATCGCGGTCCTGAACGGCGTCGTGCTGGTTTCGTATTTCAATCAGTTGCGCGCGCACGGCCTGGCCGAGGAGCGCATCGTGATCGACGGCGCCAGGCGGCGGCTGCGGCCGGTGCTGATGACCGCGAGCATCACTGCGCTCGGACTGATCCCGCTGCTGTTTGCGACGGGGCCGGGATCGGAGATCCAGCGCCCCCTCGCCATCGTGGTGATCGGGGGCCTGTTGTCCTCGACGCTGCTGACCCTGATCCTGCTGCCGATCCTGTATCGCCGGTTCGGCGGCGTTTCCAAGGTGGCCAGATGACCAGCGAAGCGGTCTGCCTCACCTTGATCGCCGCGCGCCAGCTTCGCGACGAGCTGTTCGACTATCTCGGCGAGCAGGGCGATCTGGTGCCGGGTTTTACGGCCTCTGATGCCGCGGGACATGGCGCCAACGTGCGGCTGCAGAGCCCGGAGGAACGCGTCAAGGGGCATGCCGACCAGGTGCTGGTCCGGATCGTCCTGCCAAAGGCTGCTGCCGAGCGCCTGCTGGAGCGGCTCAAGGTCTCGTTTGCCGGGACCAACCTCGTCTATTGGGTGATGCCGGTCGCGGACTTCGGCATCATCGAGTGATGGCTGGCGGTGCTGCGCGCGCGGGTGCAGGTTCACGCCGCCACGCGGCCAAGGTCGAGCGGCTGCCTGCGTTTGGTCGGGAAGCTCAGCGCTACCGCCACGGCGGCAAGACCGATCGCGAAGGAGCCCGCGTGCAGCCATGTGTATTGCTGGAAGCTGTCGTACACGAGACCGCCGGCCCACGGCCCCAGCGCCATGCCGAGGCTGGCAAAGGCCGATACCGCGCCGAACACGGTCCCCATGATGCGCGCGCCGAAATATTCGCGGACCAGCACCGCATAGAGCGGCATCACGCCGCCATAGGCGAGGCCGAAGACGACCGACAACGCATAGAATTCGCCGAGCTGCGCTACAGCCAGATAGGTCGCGATGCACATCGCCTGCACGAAAAGGCCGCCGACCAACACGGGTTTTGCGCCGATGCGATCGGCCAGCGTGCCGAGCAGCAGGCGGCCGCCGAGCCCGGACACGCCGGCGACGCTGTAGACCGTCACCGCCGTCAGCGGGGCGATGCCGCACACCATCGCATAGGACACCATGTGGAAGATCGGGCCGGAATGCGCCGCGCAGCAGGCAAAGTGCGCCGCCGCGAGCGCGATGAATTGCGGCGTGCGCAGCGCCTGCGCCGCGGTCAGCTCGATCTCCGGTGCTGCGTCCGTCGTCGCGGGGCCGACAGCTACCGGTGCCGGCCGCACCAGGAAACAGGCCGGGATCAGCAGCGCCCACGCAGCAAAGCCGATCACCAGCATCGCGGTGCGCCAGTCATAGGCCGTGATCAGCCAGCTTGCGGTCGGCGCGATCGTCACCGGCGACACGCCCATGCCGGCGGAGACCAGCGCCACCGCGAGGCTGCGGTTCCTGTCGATCCACGCGCTCGCGAGCGCCATCATCGGCGCATAGAAGCTGCCGGCGGCAACACCGATCAGCACGCCGAAGCAAAGCTGGAACTGCCACAGCTGCGTGGCCTGGCTCGCGGTGACGAGGCCGAGCCCCAACAGCACGCTTCCCGAGAGCACCACGATCCGCGTGCCGAAACGGTCCGACAGCGTGCCCCACAAGAACGCGGCAACGCCCATGCAGAGGAAATCCAGCGTCGCCGCCGCCGACACGCCGGCGCGCGACCAGCCCATCGCTTCCGAGATCGGCTGCATGAACACCGCAAGCGACAGCATCGTGCCGAACCCGACACAAGTCATCAGCGCCCCTGCGGCGACCACGACCCAGCCATAGTTGAAGCCTGACGGCTTGCTCATGCGTTTCCTCGCGCTTTTGGTTTTGTTTGGTGTGCGCGCGGGGATGGTGGCCCATTGGGCTGCGGAGGGCAAGGTTGCCGACCATGTGCGGTTTCCGAATCCGAGCGCAGGTCATGCAGAGACCGCGCCCGATCTCGGCTAGGCGCGAAATGCTGACATCATCTACCCGTAATGATAGTATCCTGTCATCAGCGCACGCGCGTGCGAGAACGTGTGAGGAGGGCAGGTACAATGAATTGGGGAGCGCCCTGCAGGCCGCGCGGTTGCCGTAGCCTTTTCTTGTCTGTCATTCTCGCCTTCGCGGTCTGGTCGCCGGTGGCCTGCGCACAGGACGTTCGAAGCTCTCCCGGTAAGCCCGGGCCGGTGTTTTCGGATAGCGGTCCCGATGCTGATATCTACGGTGCGGCCGAGGGCTATCCAGTCGGCACGCGGCGGACCACCACCCAGGTCGATAAGCTCGTCGGGGTCTACAGCCATTTCGGCGAGATGTTCCCCTCGCGCCCGATCGGTCGCGCGACGGCGACCTGGCAATTCAAGCGCGCGCCGGAGCCATCGATCACGTACAGTTTCGGCACGGAGCGGCTGAGCATCGCGGACTACCTCAAGCATAACCCGGTGACCGGGCTCCTGATCGCCAGGGACGACACCATCCTGTACGAGCACTATCAATATTCGCGGACCGACCACGACCGCTTTCTGTCGCAGTCCATGGCCAAGACGCTGGTGGCCATGCTGGTCGGGATTGCAGTCTCGGAAGGAAGGATCAAGTCGATCGACGACCTCGTCTCGACCTACGTCCCTGGCCTTGCAGGAACGGAATATGGAAACACATCCATCCGAGCCCTGTTGAATATGTCGTCAGGCGTCGAATTCTCTGAAGAATATGATGGGCACGATGACATCGCCCGGCTTGGACGAGCGCTGTTCGTTGACGAGACGAAAGACCCCGCCGCCGTCGTCGCGCAATTCAATACCCGAATCGCACCGTCGGGGACCAGATGGCACTATGCTAGCGTGGAAACCGAGATACTTGGCCTGGTCCTGCGCTCCGCCACGGGCACGCCCGTTGCCGACTATCTGCACGACCGGATCTGGGATGCCATCGGCACCGAAGCGGATGCGTCATGGGCGATCGATGGGAGCGGACAGGAGATCGCCTTCTGCTGTTTCAACGCAACCTTGCGTGACTATGCGCGCCTGGCCCGGCTGCTCGCAAATGACGGCGTCTGGGAAGGCCGTCAGTTGATTCCCCGGCAGTGGCTGCTGGATGCCACCACCGTCAGGCCAGGCGATGGTCATCTCGCTCCGCGCGTGGCCACCCCCTATTTCGGCTACGGCTATCAGGTGTGGCTCCTTCCCGGTGAGCAGCGCAGATTTGCCCTGCTCGGCATCCGCGGTCAGGTCATCCTGGTCGATCCAGCCTCGAAGCTCGTCATGGTGCACACCGCCGTTCGCCAGAAGCCGTCGGAGCCCGGAGCCCTCAGGGAGCCGCTTGCGCTGTGGTCCGCCGTTCTCCAGCAACTCGGGCATTGACCGCGGCGGCCGAGTTGTTCGCGGCAGTCGGTGGATGGTCAGGAGCTGCTCCACCGGCAATTTTTTGAGATATCGACGGCGCGACCATGTCGGCACGGACTGGTCTCGACCGTCCTTGGATGGACACGCCCGGAGGTGCCGTGGAATCCCGCACATCTGAAGTGACGTCGTCACCTCGACTGTCAAAGACGAACTGGAGCAATGCATGAGGATCACCGTCGAAACCAGCGTCGCAGCCCCTATCGATCAGGTCTGGCGCGCCTATACGACGCCTGCTGACATCGTGAAGTGGAACGCTGCGTCCGACGACTGGCATACGACCAAGGCGACCGTTGACCTGCGGGAAGGCGGCGCTTTCTCGTCCCGGATGGAAGCCAAGGACGGCAGCATGGGTTTCGACTTCGCCGGCACCTACACGAAGATCGTCGAACACAGGCGGATCGAATACGGGTTCGGCGATCGCAAGGCGGAGGTGGAGTTCGTGCCGGGTCCGAATGGCATTGTCGTCCGCGTCGTCTTCGACGGCGAGACGACGCATTCGGTCGAGCAGCAGCAGGGCGGCTGGCAGGCGATCCTCGACAGCTTCGCGCGCTACGTCGAGGCGAAGCAAAAATCCTGATCGATCAAACGGACGAAGGAAATGACGGGTGGCTGCATCACACACCCTGCGATGATGCCACCATACCCCTGTTTTGCCCGACGGGTCAACCGGATTTCGTAAAATCGAAAATATGCAATGCCGCCAGGGAGGCGGCTACTGTGCATGGGGTTGTTTTCGCGTTTCTTGTTTGTCGGCCCCGGATGGCCGGGCCTGACCCGTCTCGTTACGTGAAAACTGGTCCAGGCGGCAGCCTCAGCTATCGACCTTCAGTGCGGCAATGAAGGCTTCCTGCGGGATGTCGACCTTGCCGAACTGCCGCATCTTCTTCTTGCCTTCCTTCTGCTTCTCCAGAAGTTTGCGCTTACGCGTGATGTCGCCGCCGTAGCATTTTGCGGTGACGTCCTTGCGCAGCGCGCGCACCGTTTCGCGGGCGATCACCTTGCCGCCGATCGCCGCCTGGATCGGGATCTGGAACATGTGCGGCGGGATCAGCTCCTTCATCTTCTCGACCATGGCGCGGCCTCGGCCTTCGGCGCGGGTGCGATGCACCAGCATGGAGAGCGCGTCGACCGGCTCGTTGTTGACCAGGATCTGCATCTTGACGAGATCGGCCGGCTTGTAGTCGGTGAGATGATAGTCGAACGAGGCGTAGCCCTTCGAGACCGACTTGAGCCGGTCGTAGAAGTCGAACACCACCTCGTTGAGCGGCAGATCGTATTTCACCATCGCGCGGGCGCCGACATAGGTCAGCTCCTTCTGCACGCCGCGGCGGTCCTGGCACAGCTTCAGCACGCTGCCGAGATATTCGTCCGGCGTGAGGATCGTGGCTTCGATCCAGGGTTCCTGGATCTCGGCGATCTTGACCACGTCGGGCATGTCGACGGGGTTGTGAATGGAGATCTCCTGACCGTCGGTCAGGCTCATCTTGTAGATCACGCTTGGCGCGGTCGCGATCAGGTTGAGATCGAACTCGCGCGACAGACGTTCCTGGATGATCTCCAGATGCAACAGGCCGAGGAAGCCGCAGCGGAAGCCGAAGCCGAGTGCGGCCGACGTCTCCATCTCGTAGGAGAAGCTGGCATCGTTGAGGCGCAGCTTGCCCATCGCGGCGCGCAGGGTCTCGAAATCGTCGGCGTCGGCGGGGAACAGGCCGCAGAACACCACGGGAATGGCCGGCTTGAAGCCCGGCAGCATCTCGGTCACCGGCTTCCTGTCGTCGGTGATGGTATCCCCGACGCGGGTGTCGGCGACTTCCTTGATCGCCGCCGTGATGAAGCCGATCTCGCCGGGGCCGAGCTCGTCGACCTGCGTCATCTTCGGCGTGAAGAAACCGACGCGCTCGATGTCATAGGCCGCGCCGGTGCCCATCATGCGGACCCGGCTGCCCTTCTTCATGACGCCGTCGACGACGCGGATCAGCACGACGACGCCGAGATAGACGTCGTACCAGCTGTCGACCAGCAGCGCCTTCAGCGTCGCGTCGCGATCGCCCTTCGGCGGCGGCAGGCGGGTGACGATGGCTTCCAGCACATCGGGCACGCCGAGGCCGGTCTTGGCCGAGATCATCACCGCGTCGGAGGCGTCGATGCCGATGACGTCCTCGATCTGCTGCCTGATCTTCTCGGGCTCTGCGGCCGGGAGGTCGACCTTGTTCAGGACCGGAACGATCTCGTGGCCCGCGTCGAGCGCGTGGTAGACGTTGGCGAGCGTCTGCGCTTCGACGCCCTGGCTGGCGTCGACGACGAGCAAGGAACCTTCGCAAGCCGCCAGCGACCGCGAGACTTCGTAGGCGAAGTCGACATGGCCGGGTGTGTCCATCAGGTTGAAGATGTAATCCTTGCCGTCCTTGGCGCGGTAGGCGAGGCGCACCGTCTGCGCCTTGATGGTGATGCCGCGCTCGCGCTCGATGTCCATGGAATCGAGCACCTGCTCCTTGCCCGCCATCTCGCGGTCGGAGAGGCCGCCCGTCATCTGGATCAGGCGGTCGGCCAGCGTCGATTTGCCATGGTCGATATGAGCGACGATGGAGAAATTGCGGATGTTCGAAATGGGGACGGTCGTCATGGGCGCGGGATACCACTCACATCCCCGTGCGGCAACCATATTGCTGTATTTTCAGGGGCTTTCTTCACGCCAAGCTGATTCCACGAGGACCCAAAACGCGCTACGCAACGGCCCATGTCCAGGCCGATGTCGACCACCTCTCTCCCCGCCGCCCGACCGCGCGTCAAAGCCCGAGTGAGCTATGGCCGCTTCCGGGCCTGGCTCCTTGCCAATGCGACCCGGCCGGAGACGCGCCTCTGGCTGGTGATCCAGTTCGCGGCCTTGCATGCCGTGATCTGGACCTTCATCCTGATCAATCTCAAGGCGGCGCAGGACGTTCACATGGACGTCGCGGAAGCCTATGGCTGGGGCCAGAAATTCCTGTGGGGCTACGGCAAGCACCCGCCGCTGTCGGGCTGGGTCGCCGGCCTCTGGTTCACAGTGTTCCCGGCGACGGACTGGGCGACCTATGCGCTGGCGATGGCGACCGTCGGCGTCGGCATGGTGATCTGCTGGCTGCTGGCCCTGCGCGTCGTGGACGCGCGGCGCGCCTTTCTGGTCGTGGTGATGATCGCGCTCTACCCGATCTTCAACTTCAAGGGCTTCAAGTACAACCCGGACCTGCTGCAACTCGTCACGCTGCCGCTTCTGGTGCTCGCCTATCTCAACGCCTTCGAGAAGCGGAGCTGGCAGTCCGGCATCTGGTTCGGGCTCGCCGGCGCGCTGGCGCTGATGACGAAATACTGGGTGCTGACCATGATCGGCGCCATTGGCCTTGCCGCGCTGATCCATCCCGATCGTATCAAATTCCTCCTGTCGACGGCCCCGTGGGTGGCGATCGCGACGATGGCGGTGGCGATGATCCCGCACATCGTCTGGCTGGCGGACGCGCATTTCGTGCCGCTGACCTATGCCGGCGACACCTACAGCCTCGAGGACAGCCGCCTCGTGCATCAGCTCGTCGCCGGCTATGTCCTGCATAATTTCGCGCTGCTGGCCTTGCCGGTGGCGCTCGCCGCGCTGGCCATGGCGCTGGTGCCGCATTGGTTCACGCTGCTGCCGCGCGCGCCCTCGCGTATCGTCACGCGGGCCTGGGCGCGCGGGGCCAATGCGGGTGTCGATCTTTCGCAGGCGATGAATGTCTGGATCATCCAGATCATCGTCGCGGTCGGCCCGCCGCTCGGCGCGCTGGTCTTCAGCATCTACATGAAGACCGATTGGGGCATCTCGCTGTTCTTCCTGGTCCCGCTCGCGCTGGTCGCGATCCCCGCGCTGCGGGTGCAGGGCGCAGTGCTGTTCAACATGGTCGCAATCTGGCTCGTGCTCAGCGTCGCGACGCTCATGGGCTCGCCCTGGATCGCCGCGCGCGAGATGGCCGCCAATGCCGGCAACACCGCGACCTACGGCGCGCGCTCGGATCTGGCGCATGAGCTGACCCAGGCCTGGCACACTCGCTTCGCCTCTCGCTGGGCGGTCGTCGCGGGCACCATGGAGTCGATCCAGCCGATGGTGTTCTACAGCCCGGATCATCCGGCCGCGTTGATGCCGCTCGAAGCCTGGGATTCCGGGTTGACCTCACGCGAGGACGCCAAGACGTACGGCTTCATCGGCGTGTTCGATCCGACCGACGGCCGCCTGCCGGCGTTCGAGAAATGGGTGTCGGAGACCGCGCCGAATGCCGAGCGCATCGTGATGACCACGCGCCGCTTCACCCATGGCAAGGCCGGCCCGTCGATGAGCTGGAACATCTACATCGCGCCGCCGGCGAAGTGACGAGGGACTAAATCCCTTCCTCGTTGAACTTGCTTTCAACGAGTTCGGTGATTGCCGCGAGCGCGGCATCCGCTTCGACGCCGGCTGCGGCCACCGTGATCGTCGTGCCCGGGCCGGCCGCGAGCATCATCAGGCCCATGATCGAGGTGCCGCCGACGGTCTCGCCGCCGCGTGTCACCCACACCTGCGCGTTGAAGCGCTCGACGGCCTGGACGAATTTCGCGGAAGCGCGGGCGTGCAGGCCGCGCTTGTTGATGATCAGGAGGTCCTTGGAGATCGCGCCCGCGGGCACGCCCGACCCGGCTTGCGGCGCGTCGTCGCTCATTTGCCGGCGAGCACGCGGCTGGCGATGGTGACGTATTTGCGGCCCGCTTCCTGGGCCATCGCGATCGCGTCGGGCAGCGCGCGCTCTTCGCGCACCTTGGCAAGCTTCACCAGCATGGGAAGGTTGATGCCCGCGAGGACTTCGACCTTCGGCCGGCTCATGCAGGATATCGCCAGGTTGGACGGCGTGCCGCCGAACATGTCGGTGAGGATCGCAACGCCATCACCGGAATCGACGCGGTTAACCGCCTCGATAATGTCGCTTCGACACAGATCGGAATCATCTTCGGCGCCGATCGTGATCGCTTCGATTTGCTTTTGTGGGCCCATGACATGCTCAAGCGCTGCCTTGAACTCGTCGGCAAGGCGCCCGTGGGTCACAAGTACTAGACCAATCATCGGAAAACTCCTCGCGGGCGCTTTTGGTGCACCGCACGAACGCGCCACTTTGACCATCCAGAGCCCCCGCGCAAGGGGGATGTTGCGTATCTCCCTGAATCTAGACGGATGGATAAGGGGAGCTGCGTCGGTCTATTCGGTCGCGAGTGTGGGGTTCATATGGTTACAATTTCCCTTCAAACAATCGCCTCAAGGGTTAGTCGAAGGTTAACTCTTGGTAGTGGTCAAGGCCGCAACAACCAAGGGGAGGGGCGAATAGCCGCGCCCGACCGGGATTCGGGGTATTTCGACATCGGAAATGCTTGTTTTGAGCGATTCTGCCGGGGGCAGGCGTTCCGCCTCCGCAGCGTCCAGATCGACCACGAGGCCGACTGTCGCATGCTCCACGAAGTCGCAGTGGCGGATCCCCAGCCCCCGGACCTCGATTAGACCGGCCAGTCTTGGCGCGGGACGGACCTCAATTTCATGGCCGACTGTCGCCAGATGGACACGGTCGTCCCCGACCAGAACGGCGCTTTCGACCACGCCGGCGCGCCCCGCCATGATCAAATCGAAAGCAAGCCGCGACTTGCCTGAGCCAGACGGCCCGCGGATCAGCACGGCCAGAGTCCCGACCTTGACCGCGGAGGCGTGAATGCTGGGGCCGCCGTCGTCGCTCATAGCGCCGGCAGCCTCACCACGAAGCGCGCGCCGGCAACCGTCGGCGCGCCGTCCTCGTCCAGCGGGCCCGCACGGTTCTCGGCCCAGATGCGCCCGCCATGGGCATCGACGATCTGCTTGGAGATCGACAGGCCGAGGCCGGAGTTCTGGCCGAAGCCTTGATGCGGACGGTCGGTGTAGAAGCGCTCGAAGATGCGTTCCAGCGCGTCGTCGCGGATGCCGGGGCCGTCGTCGTCGACCACGATCTCGATCTCGGAGCGGACGCGGCGGCAGGTGAGGCGTACCTTGCTGCCGGCTTCCGAGAAGGATTGCGCGTTGGAAAGCAGGTTAGAGACCACCTGCCCGAGCCGCGAATCATGGCCGGTCACGGCGAAGGCGTCGGTTGGACTGCGGCCCTCGAAGCGGATCTCGACCGCGACGTCATGGCCGAGCTTGGTCTCGTTGGCGACGGACACGAGCGTCGTCAGCAGGCGGCGCAGGTCGACCGGGACCGCATCCTGGCGCTGCAATTCGGCGTCGAGGCGGCTGGCGTCGGAGATGTCCGAAATCAGCCGGTCCAGCCGCTTGACGTCGTGCTCGATCACCTCGAGCAGGCGGGCGCGGCTGTTCTCGTTGCGCGCCAGCGGCAGCGTCTCGACCGCGGAGCGCAGCGAGGTCAGCGGATTCTTCAGTTCGTGCGCGACATCGGCGGCGAACATTTCGATGGCTTCGATCCGGCTGTAGAGCGCGCTGGTCATGTCGCGTAGCGCGCCGGAGAGATGGCCGATCTCGTCGCGGCGGCGGGTGAAGTCGGGAATCTCGATGCGGGCCTTGATGCGGCGGCGAACGCTCTCGGCGCTGTCGGCAAGCCGGCGCACCGGTCCGGCGATCGTGCTGGCGAGCAGCAGCGACAGCATGATCATGACCGCGGCGGCAACACCGCCGACCTTCAGGATTGCGAGGCGCTCGGCGGTGACCATCTGGTCGATGTCGTCGCCCTGGGTGGACAGCATCAACGCGCCGTGGATGGCGCGTGAGCGTAGCACCGGGACCGCGACCGAGACAATCACCTCGCCGCGCGCATTGACCCGCACCATCGAGCGCTTCTGGCCCTGGAGTGCGTCACTCACTTCCGCATAGCCGTTGCCGTTCTCGGGCCCGAGCTCGCGATAGAGCGGCAGGTCGCCGCGGTTCAGCCAGGTGCGTACCGCGACCATGCCGCGCTCGACGAAGCCGGGCTTGTCGGCCGGCGGCGGCAGGTTGAGGCGCAGCACGTTTTCGAGATTGCGGCTGTCGAGCAGCAGGCTGCCGTTCGGGTCGTAGATGCGGGCTCGGGTCTTGGTCGGAGAGATCAGCGTGCGCAGCACCGGCGCAACGCGTTCCGGATTGATCGGAAAGTCCAGCGGCGAATACTCGTCCGGTCCGCCATAGGTCTCGCCCGGCTTGAGGTCGAGCAGCCGGTCGGGATCGATGGTGATGGTGTTGGTCTGGACCGTTGCGGACGCCGCGATCGCGCCGGCGATGATCTCGGCCTGCACCAGCAGGCTCTGCGCGCGCGCGTCGATCAGGCCGGCGCGGAACTGCGAGAGGTAAAGGATGCTCGCGACCAGCGCGACGAGCCCGGCGAGGTTGAGCGAGACGATCCGGCGGGTCAGGCTCGAGAAGGACAGTGCGAAGAAGAACTGCCCGGCGCGCTTCAGCCAGTTCAGCGGCTGCCAGCCCCGTGCGGCCGGCCTGTCCTCGGCGACGTGGTCCAGACCGCCGTCGGATGCGACATCCCCGGCGCTCTGGTTCTCGTCAGGCTGCGTTCGGTCAAGCAATGCTTACGCCCGCGTTAGGACTTCTCGTGTGAAGGATCCCCGCATCCTAGAGCATGATCCGGAAAAGTGTGCAGCGGTTTTCCGAAAAGATCCTGCTCAAACTATCGAGCCATCCCGGTCCCGATGGAATCAGAACCGGCGATACTCTTGGTCTGTTTTGAAGGCGCGTGGCGCCTCAAGCTTCCTTGAAGCGGTAGCCGACGCCGTACAGCGTCTCGATCATCTCGAACTCGTTGTCGACCACCTTGAACTTCTTGCGCAGCCGCTTGATGTGGCTGTCGATGGTGCGGTCGTCGACATAAACCTGGTCGTCGTAGGCGGCGTCCATCAGCGCGTTGCGGCTCTTCACCACGCCGGGCCGGGTCGCAAGCGCCTGGAGGATGAGGAATTCGGTGACGGTCAGCGTCACCGGCTCGTTCTTCCAGGTGCAGGTATGACGTTCCGGATCCATCCGCAACAGGCCGCGGTCGAGCGCCTTGGCGTCGTTCTCCTTCGGCGTGACGGTCGGGTCCTTCGGCGCCGAGCGGCGCAGTACGGCCTTGACCCGCTCGACCAGCAGGCGCTGCGAGAACGGTTTGCGGATGAAGTCGTCGGCGCCCATCTTGAGGCCGAACAGCTCGTCGATCTCTTCGTCCTTGGAGGTCAGGAAGATCACCGGCAGGTCGGACTTCTGCCGCAGACGACGCAGCGTCTCCATGCCGTCCATGCGCGGCATCTTGATGTCGAGGATGGCGAGATCGGGTTGAGTGGTACGGAAACCGTCAAGCGCGGAGGCGCCGTCCGTGTAGGTCATGATGCGGTAGCCTTCGGCCTCCAGCGCGATCGAGACGGATGTGAGAATGTTGCGGTCGTCGTCGACCAAAGCGATTGTGGGCATGAGCCTCTGCTTTCTGCTTTCCGTTTGGGTCGTGGCTTAAACGGCGAGCAATCCACTGATGCGCCGCATACATGGGTGCCGAATTTGGCGTTCGAACCTTGTCACCGAGCAATGCAAGCTGGGCTGAAGTGTGACCAAGTTCCACGAAACACGGCAGATTCGCCGCATGTCGACCCATAACCCGGCCCTCGTTTACCCGAAAAAAGGCCCTCCTTGCAACCACCCGAGCCGAGAAAGCCCATGCAACCGACCCCCGATTTCGACCCCGGAAAGCTCGCCAGATCGCTGCTCAGGCGGTCGCGCCAAGGTGCGCTGGCAACGCTGATGGCGGGCTCCGGCGATCCCTATTGTTCCCTGGTCAATCTGGCCAGCCACCCGGACGGCTCCCCGATCCTGCTGATCTCGGGACTTGCGGTCCACACCAGGAACATCCTCGCGGACAGCCGGGTCTCGTTGATGCTGGACGAGCGTGTGGCCGGCGATCCCCTGGAAGGCGCCCGGATCATGCTGTCCGGCCAGGCCGAACAGGCCGCATCCGACAAGGAACTCCTCAAGCGGCGGTATCTCAATGCCCATCCTTCGGCTGAAGCCTTTGTATCGTTTAAGGATTTCTCCTTCTTCCGGATCCGGCCCACGGGCACCCATCTGGTCGCCGGCTTTGGCCGGATCGTCGACCTCAGGCCGGAGCAGTTCCTAACCGACCTCGCCGGCGCTGAGGACCTGCTGGCGGCGGAGAAGGGGGCCGTCGAGCACATGAACGCCGACCACCGCGACGCCATGAGCCTCTACGCCACCAAACTCCTCGGCGCGGCCGAGGGCGACTGGCGCTGCACCGGCTGCGACCCCGAGGGCCTCGATATGCAGGCTGGCCAGACCGCGCTGCGGCTCGATTTCCCGGAGCGCGTGACCAACGGCACGGCGCTCCGAAAAATGCTGGTCCGCCTCGCTGGCGAAGCGCGCGCGAAGCTGGACTCGAGCGCAACAAATTGAACGCCCTTGCCGATCGCTGCGACCCAAGACCTCGAGGCGCGCAGCGAGAGGATTCATGACACGCCGTCGTCTGATGCTGGTTGCGGGTCTGGCGCTCGCGATCACGGTATCGCTGGCCACGCCCGGCCTCGCCCAGAAGGGTGATCTCTCCGCGCAAAGCGCGCGGATCAGCGCGCTGAGAAGCGCCGGCAAATATTCGGACGCGCTGCCGCTGGCGCAGGCCATGGTGGCGTCTCTCGAGAAGACCACCAACAATCGCGACCTCGCAGGCGCTCTCAATAACCTAGCGCAAATCCATGCCGACCAGGGCCACGACGATCTGGCCGAGCCGATCTACAAGCGCGCCATCGCGCTGATGGAAAAGGGGACGGGTCTCGACAGCGTCGAGATCGCACCGGTCCTGAACAACCTTGCTGCACTCTATCAGCGGCAGAGCCGGCTTTCCGAGGCTGAGCCGCTGTTCAAGCGCGCGCTCGCCGTTCGCGAGAAGGCGCTGTCGCGCGAGCATCCCGATGTCGGCCAGTCGCTCAACAATCTCGGCACGCTCCATGTGAAGCAGCAGCACTACACGGCCGCGGAGCCCCTGTTTCAACGGGCGCTGGCGATCTACCAGAAGGCCGGTGGCCCCGAGCATCCGGCCGTCGCGACCCTCCTGAACAATCTCGGTCAGCTCTATCGCGATCTCAACCGCGACGCGGAGGCCGAAGTACCGATCAGGCGCTCGCTCGCGATCCGCGAAAAGGTGCTGGGGATGGATCACCCCGACGTCGCGCGATCCCTCAACAATCTCGCCGGCCTCTACGAGCACCAGCGGCGCTATGCCGACGCCGAGCCGCTCTATCGCCGTGCGCTGGCTATCCGCGAGCGGGCGCTCGGGCCCGATCACCCTGATGTCGTGACCTCGACCAGCAACCTTGCTTATTTCCTCTACGTGTCTGGTCGAAATGCGGACGCGTTGCCTCTCGCAGAAAAAACCCTTCGCAGCGACCGCGCGCAGCTGCGCGTCGTACTGCCGGTCCTGTTCGCTGCGCGGCAGCAACATCTGCTGGCCGACGACAAGGCGTTCGACGAGGCGCTCGCCGCGATCCAGCGCGGCACGCAATCGTCTGCCGCATCCGCCGTGAACAAGCTCGCCGTGCGACTCGCTGCCGGCAGCGACCGGCTTGCCGAGCTGGTGCGCCGGGATCAGGATCTCGCGGCCGAGTCCGAGGCGCTCGACAAGGCGATCATCGTCGCGGTGTCGAAGCAACCGGCCCAGCGCGATGTCGCGGCCGAGGCGCGCAGCCGCGCGCGGATCGCGACGATTGCGAACGAGCGCGCAAGCTTGCAGAAGACGTTCCTCGTCGAGTTCCCGGACTACGCCTCGCTTTCCAATCCGCTGCCGCTGGCCGTGAAGGACATCCAGCCGCTGCTGTCGGCCGATGAGGCGATGGTGCTGTTCTCCGTGGTCGACAAGCAGAGCCATGTCATCGCGATCACGCGCGAGGGTGTCGAGTGGAAGGAGATTCCGCTCGGCGCGGACGCGCTGGCGCAGAAGGTCACGGCGTTCCGCCGCGGACTCGATGTCGGCAAGGCGCGCGATGCATCCGGCAAATCCGGATTGTTTGATCTTGCGCTTGCCAACGAACTTTATGTCGCGCTGCTCGGTCCGGTCGAGGCTCTGACAAAAGGCAAGCGCAACCTTCTGGTGGTGCCGTCGGCCGCGCTGACCGCCTTGCCGTTTCACCTGCTCGTCACGGAAAAGCCGCAGGCTGCGATTCCGGATACGCTCGATGGCTATCGCAGCGCCGCCTGGCTGCTGCGGCGTCAGGCCGTGTCGGTGCTGCCGTCGGTGACCAGCCTGAGATCGCTGCGTGCCTTTGCGCGGAGAGACCAGGGCGTGAAGCCGATGACCGGCTTCGGCGATCCCGTGTTCAATCCCGCGCTGGAAGGGCCGGCCGATCGTCGCGCAGCGAATGGAAAGGTTGCCGCGCGCAGCATCGTGACATCAGCCTATACCGACTTTTGGCGCGGTGCCGGCGTCGATCGCGCGCGGTTGGCGCAGGCGCTGCCGCAATTGCCGGATACGGCGGATGAGTTGAACGCGGTGGCCAAGGATGTCGGCGCGGCCGCAGCCGACATCCATCTCGGCCGCGATGCCAGCGAGACGACGCTGAAGCGTGCAGCGCTTGCTCAATACAGCATCATCTACTTCGCCACCCACGGCCTCGTCGCTGGCGACATCAAGGGATTGGGTGAGCCTTCGCTTGCGCTCTCCATTCCTGAACAACCCACGGAGCTGGATGATGGCCTGCTCACGGCGAGTGAAGTCGCCCAGCTCAAGCTCAACGCGGATTGGGTTGTACTGTCGGCCTGCAACACCATTGCCGGCGACAGGCCGGGCGCTGAAGCCCTGTCGGGACTGGCGCGCTCGTTCTTCTACGCCGGCGCCCGCGCGCTGCTGGTCTCGCACTGGGCCGTGGATTCGGAAGCTGCCACACGCTTGACCACCTCGACTTTCGAGCTGCTCAAAAACGAACCAGAAATCGGTCGTGCTGAGGCCCTGCGCCGCGCGATGTTGGCGTATGTTGACGACGCCTCGTCGCCGCGCAACGCTTACCCCGCGATGTGGGGACCGTTCGCACTGATCGGTGAAGGCGAGGTACGATAGCCCGGTCCAGGATTGTGCGTCGCAGCAACTTCAGGAAACGCCAAAACACGCATTTGGTTGCGCGATCATTCGTGATTTTTTTGATGCGGATGCTCAGGGCTGACATGCGCGACGTTTGGCGCGGTCCTTGAATAAACCAAATCCTAAGGGATCGGCTTGGCAACGTCAGCGTTCACCGATATTAGGTCGTCCAACCGAGGCCGGTCGGCCTGTAATTCACGGTGACCGCGATGGCGCCAAAGTCAGGTCGCGCTATGTGTCGCGGGTTCTAGGAGGATTTTTCGTGCAAGAGACGGGCGTGCGCAACGGTGCCTTCGGCGCCGACAAATTCGGCTTAAAGAATCTCAAGCAGGTTCACTGGAACCTCGGCGCACCGCAACTCTATCAGTACTCGCTCGCCGCGGGCGAGGCGGTGCTGTCCGCTGACGGCGCGCTCTGCGCCGACACCGGTGAGTTCACCGGCCGCAGCCCCAAGGACAAGTTCACGGTGCGTGACGCCACCACCGACAAGAAGATGTGGTGGGCCGGCAACCAGTCGATCACCGCCGAGCAGTTCGAGACGCTCTACCAGGATTTCCTCAAGCACGCCGAAGGCAAGAAGCTGTTCGCGCAGGATCTCTATGGCGGCGCCGATCCGGCTTACCGGATCAAGACCCGCGTCTTCACCGAACTCGCCTGGCACTCGCTGTTCATCCGCACGCTGCTGATCCGCCCCGAGGCGATCGAGCTGTCGACCTTCACGCCCGAGCTCACCATCATCGACATGCCGAGCTTCCGCGCCGATCCGAAGCGCCATGGCTGCAAGTCGGAGAACGTCGTCGCGATCGACTTCGCCCGCAAGATCGTGCTGATCGGCGGCTCCTATTATGCCGGCGAGATGAAGAAGTCGGTCTTCACCACGCTGAACTACTATCTGCCCGAGCGCGGCGTGATGCCGATGCACTGCTCGGCCAATGTCGGCGCCAAGGGCGACGCCGCGATCTTCTTCGGGCTGTCAGGCACCGGCAAGACCACGCTGTCGGCCGATCCCAACCGCACCCTGATCGGCGACGACGAGCATGGCTGGGGCCCGAATGGCGTGTTCAACTTCGAGGGCGGCTGCTACGCCAAGTGCATCAAGCTCTCGCAGGAAGCCGAGCCGCAGATCTATGCGGCGTCGACGCGCTTCGGCGCGGTGCTCGAGAACTGCGTGCTCGACGAGGACACCCGCGTGGTCGACTTCGACGACGGATCCAAGACCGAGAACACGCGTTCGGCCTATCCGCTCGAGTTCATTCCGAACGCCTCGCGTACCGGTCGCGCGCCGCAGCCGAAGAACGTGGTGATGCTCGCCGCCGACGCCTTCGGCGTGCTGCCGCCGATCGCAAAGCTCTCGCCGGCGCAGGCGATGTATCACTTCCTGTCCGGCTACACCGCCAAGGTCGCGGGCACCGAGCGCGGCTTGGGCGCCGAGCCGCAGCCGGAATTCTCGACCTGCTTCGGCTCGCCCTTCCTCCCGCTCGATCCGTCCGTCTACGGCAACATGCTGCGCGACCTCATTGCCCAGCACAATGTCGATTGCTGGCTGGTCAACACGGGGTGGACCGGCGGCAAATACGGCACCGGCTCGCGCATGCCGATCAAGGTGACGCGCGCGCTGCTCACCGCCGCACTGGACGGCTCGCTTCGCAACGTCGAATTCCGCACCGATAAATATTTCGGCTTCGCCGTCCCGACCGCGCTGCCGGGCGTGCCCAGCGAGATCCTCAACCCGGTCAACACCTGGAAGGACAAGGACGAGTTCGACAAGACCGCCCGCGCGCTGGTCGGCATGTTCCAGAAGAACTTTGCCAAGTTCGAAGCCCATGTCGACGCCGAAGTGCGTGCGGCCGCGCCGGACGTGAAGCTCGCGGCGGAGTAGGTTTTCGCTCAGTCTTCAATTCAAAGGGCGGCCGCAGGGCCGCCCTTTTGTTTCGTGAGAGCTCTCTCCACGCGTCTTTGCGAGCGCAGCGAAGCAATCCAGGATCCCTCCGTGGAGGCAGACTGGATTGCTTCGTCGCAAGGGCTCCTCGCAATGACGAGTTTGTGGAGGCACCTACGCCTTGAAATACGCGATCTGTGTCGTGGTCGCGAGCAGCCGCCCGTTCGGCGACCACAGCTCGGCGTTCTGGTCGGCGTAGCTCTTGTGCATGATCTTCGAGTCGGCGGTCGCGAGCACGCGGGTGATGTCCTCGGCCGCAAGCTCTTCGCTGTCGGTGTGGAAATACGTCGTCAGCGACACCGTTCCGAACGGCACCAGTTCGCGCCGCGCGTGGAAGATACGGCCGAAGAAGGCGTCCGACATCGACATCAGCGACAGCATGTCGAGCTTGCGCGGAGTGCGGTCGCTTATCCAGATCTTCGAATAGGTGCTGGCAAGTTCGGCCTGCGGCGGGCCGATCCGCATCTCGCCCTCGACGAAGCGGAATTCATACTGGTTGGCCCAGGACGCCGAGATCTTCGGAAACGGTAGCGTCTGTTCGAACGGTTTTGCTTCAGGATATTGCGCCACCCTGTGCTCCCACGACGGTCGGCGCTCGGCAAACACGGCGGTGGCGAGCGTCGCGACATCGCCGCCGCCCTGCGACAGTTCGACGCTCCAGTGCTGGCTGGAGCGGTTGGCCTTCACCAGCCGTATGTCGAGATCGAACGGGCCCTTGGCGATCGGCGCGCAGTAATTGACGGTGAGGGCGAGTGGTTCGCCGGCGCGTTGCGGATGTTCGATCAGCGCGCGCAGGATCGTCGCGGCTGTGATGCCGCCGAACGGGCCGACAAAGGCCCAGTAATCGTCGCTGGTGTGCCCCTGCCAGCTAGAATCACCGGCTGTGATGCGGGTCGCGTCGTCGAACGGATGCGGGAGCTTGGCGTGCATTGTTGGTCCTCGATGCCGGCCCCTCCGTCATTGCGAGCGCAGCGAAGCAATCCAGACGACCACCGTGGAAAGATTCTGGATTGCTTCGCTTCGCTCGCAATGACGGGTGTCGGAGATGACGAGGATCATATCATCATCCTCTCCGCGAGATGCAATAACCTCGCAGGTAAGCCGATTTCATCTTGCGGAAAATCAGCCCGCGACGTCGCGGAGGTTCGGCAGCAGCGGCGTGGTCGGGTTCACCGGCACGGTCCAGATTTCCTCGGCGTACTCGCGGATGGTGCGGTCGGAGGAGAACCAGGCCATGCGCGCGACGTTGAGGATGGAAGCGCGCGTCCAGGCCGGCGCCACCTGCCAGCGCGCATCGACGCTGCGTTGCGCTTCGTAGTAGGAGTCGAAGTCGGCGCTGACCATGTAGTGATCGAGATAGCGCAGCGCATGCGCGATGGATTCGAAGCGGCCGGGATCGCCGGACGAGAATTCGCCGGCACCGATCGCATTGATGGCGCGCTGCAGCTTCGGCGATTTGCGGATCACGTCGGAGGCATCCAGCCCCTGCTTGCGACGGATCATCACGTCGCCGGCCTCCATGCCGAAGATCGCGATGTTCTCAGCGCCGACATGATCGCGGATCTCGATATTGGCGCCGTCGAGCGTGCCGATGGTGAGGGCGCCGTTCAGTGACAGCTTCATGTTGCCGGTGCCGGAGGCTTCCATGCCGGCGGTCGAGATCTGCTCGGACAGGTCGGCGGCGGGAATGATCACTTCCGCGAGGCTGACATTGTAATCGGGCAGGAAGACGACCTTGAGCTTGCCGCCGATCGCAGGGTCGTTGTTGACGACCTCAGCGACGTCGTTGATCAGCTTGATGATCAGCTTGGCGTAGCGATAGCTCGCCGCCGCCTTGCCTGCGAAGATCTTGACCCGCGGCACCCAATTGCCGTCGGGATCGTCCTTGATCGCCTGGTACAGCGCGACCGTCTCGATGATGTTGAGCAGCTGGCGCTTGTATTCGTGGATGCGCTTGATCTGCACGTCGAACAGCGCGCTCGGGTCGACCTTGATGCCGAGCCGTTCGCCGATCAGGCGCGCGAGCGCCATCTTGTTGTGAAGCTTGACGCTGCGGAACTTCTTCTGGAATTCGACGTCGCTGGCGCGCGCCTCGATCAGGCTGAGCTGGGTCGGATCGTCGAGCACGGCATCGCCGCAGGTTTCGCGCAACAGGTCGGTCAGCTTCGGGTTTGCCAGCATGAGCCAGCGGCGGAAGGTGATGCCGTTGGTCTTGTTGGTGATGCGACCGGGATAGAGATGGTTGAGGTCGTGGAACACGGTCTCGCGCATTAGGTCGGAATGCATCGCCGAGACGCCGTTGATGCGGTGCGAGCCGACGAAGGCGAGCTGGCCCATGCGCACGCGGCGGCCGCTCTTCTCGTCAATCAGCGAAACCGACGCGCGGAAATCGATATCGCCGGGGGCGCGCGCTTCGGCAAGCGCGAGATGCTGCACATTGATGCGGTAGATGATCTCCAGATGCCGCGGCAGCAGCCGCTCGAACAGCTCGACCGGCCAGGTCTCGAGCGCCTCGGGCAGCAGCGTATGGTTGGTGTAGGAGAGGGTGGCGACCGTGATTTTCCAGGCCTCGTCCCAGCGGAAATTGTGCAGGTCGACGAGGATGCGCATCAACTCGGTGACGGCAAGGCTCGGATGGGTGTCGTTGAGCTGCACCGCGACCTTGGACGACAGGCTGCGCAGCTGGCCGTCGGACGACAGATGCCGCTTGATGAGGTCCTGCAGCGAAGCAGAGACGAAGAAATATTCCTGGCGCAGGCGCAGCTCGCGGCCGGCGGGGCTCTCGTCGTTCGGATAGAGGAATTTACAGATCGCTTCGGCGCGCGACTGCTCGGCGCTGGCGCTGACATAGTCGCCCTTGTTGAAGGCATCGAGCTTCAACGGATCGGGCGAGCGCGCCGACCACAGGCGGAGCGCATTGACGTGCTGACCGCGCCAGCCGACGATCGGCGTGTCATAGGCGATCGCCTGCACCGTCTCGCCCGGGTGCCAGATCGCGCGGTCACGCCCCTTGTCGTCGACATGCTCGACGCCGCCGCCGAAATTGATGTCGTAGATGACCTCCGGCCGCTGCAATTCCCAGGGATTGCCGAAGCCGAGCCATTCATCCGGATATTCCTGCTGCCAGCCCTGATTGATGATCTGGCGGAACAGGCCGTAATCGTAGCGGATGCCGTAGCCGATCGCCGGGATCGACAGCGTGGCCATGCTTTCCATGAAGCAGGCGGCGAGCCGCCCCAAGCCGCCATTGCCGAGCGCGGCATCCGGCTCGCATTTGCGGAGCTCAGGCAGCGAGACGCCGAGATCGCCGAGCGCGACCTCGAAGATCTTGAGCAGCCCCATGTTGTTCAGCGCGTCGGTGAATAGACGGCCGATCAGGAATTCGAGCGAGAGATAATAGACGCGCTTGCGCCCGGCGTCGTAGCTGTGCTTCTCGGCTGTGAGCCAGCGGTGCACGATGCGGTCGCGCAGCGCGAGCGCAGCGGCCTGGTACCAGTCGTGCTTGGTCGCCATGCCGGCGTCCTTGCCGATCGCAAGGCGCAGTTTCGCCAGGATCGTGCCCTTGATCTCAGCCAGCGCGAGTTCGTCGATGGGCTGGCCGGGAGCTGGGAAATTTGGCTGGAACGATTGATCTTGCAAGGGCATCACTTCCTGGTCGCGAGAACACTACTAACCCTACGCGTATTGCCCCCGCACCGAAACCATCGCTGGTGCGGCCGTGCACTGCGCTGGCGTAAAATTATGCAAGGAATGGGCCGATTTGGAAACCCGGAAGCGTACGGTGTGAGGCAGATTTGCTACGTCGGGGCCAGCTCGCGTCAGCAGTGATTATCCACGAGCGGGTGTGAAATCCCTCGGCGTGGTCAAAGAGCAAGCCGCTATCTAACCACGCCGGACGTGAATCCCGCCTTGCGGCGCGGCGGCTTGATTTCCTTTTTCAGGAAGCAGCGCGCTTCACGTCCGGTGTAGCCGGGACGGGCATAGGTGAAGGCGCGGCATTTGTTGTCGGCGGTGCAGGCGGCCTTGCAGGCCTCTTCGCCTGCACCGTCCTTGATCTCGAAATTGCGCAAGTCACCGCCGGGGCGGTCGATCGAGGTCTCCACGCCTTCGACCCGCGGCTCGATCACGCCGGCGCCACGGACACCGGAGATGCAGCAATTGCCGGGGACGCGCGGCGGCACCGTATTCTTCAGCCAGCAAACAGCAGCGGCGCCGTCGATGTCGGGATAGCTGAAGCTCCACGAGCGGCAGCGACGATCGCGCTCGCATTGCAGCGCGCAATCCTCCGGGTCACCTGAGGTGACCGGCGTACTGAAATAGTCGCCGCCGGGCCGGTCGAACGCCGTCTGGGCGCGTGCAAGCTCGCTCGCGAACATGAGCGACAGCAGCATGGCGCAGGCCACGACGCATGCCGAGACCTTGGCCAAAACCTTTGCCATAACGGCCTCAGGCAGGCGGCCCTTCCCCATCGGAACAGCTTTCGAGTTATTGACGGCGCTCAGGTTTTTTCAGCGGTCATTTGATCGCCGCAAACCTGTATGGGCGATGAACGGCCGAAGCCCCGGTCGTCCGCCTATGGTCTAGGACTTCGCCTGTGGTCTAGAATGCGTATTCCGCGTAGGCCGGTTCCACCGAGCCGTTCCAGGGCCCTTTGAACTTCTCCAGCATCTCCTCGGCCGGAGTCCGGCCGGAATCGATGATTCGGTCGAGCGGCTCCAGATGCCGGGTTTCGTCGCGGCCGAGCTGGTCGATCCGGCCGCGCCGGCGCAGGCCGGCATGGGCCAGGACGAGGCATTCCTTGGCGATCTCGAACAGATAACGGTCCTTGATCCGCGCCTTGAAGCCGAAGCGCGGCACGTCGTCGCGCAAGGCTTGGCGCTCGGGCGCGGTCCAGTGCTTCACCAGGTCCCAGGCGGCATCAAGCGACACATCGTCATAAAGAAGTCCGGCCCAGAACGCCGACAGCGCCGGCAGCCGACCCCACGGGCCGCCATCGGAGCCGCGCATTTCGAGATAGCGCTTGAGCCGGACCTCGGGGAAGATCGTCGAAAGATGGTTGGCCCAGTCCGACAGTGTCGGACGCTCGCCGGGCAGATTGTTGTTGCGGCCGTCGAAGAAGGCGCGGAACGAGGAACCCGACACGTCGATGTAATCCTCCTCGCGCTTGACGAAATACATGGGCACGTCGAGCGCGTAGTCCACATAGCGCTCGAAGCCCATGCCGTCCTCGAACGCCCACGGCATCATGCCGGCGCGCGCATTGTCGGTATCGCGCCAGATCTCGGAGCGGAAGGAGAGGAAGCCATTCGGCTTGCCCTCGGTGAACGGCGAATTGGCGAACAAGGCGGTCGCGACCGGCTGAAGCGCGAGCGAGACGCGCAGCTTCTTGACCATGTCGGCTTCGGAGGAGAAGTCGAGATTGGTTTGCACCGTGCAGGTCCGGTACATCATGTCGAGGCCATATTGGCCGACCTTCGGCATGTAGTTGGTCATGATCTTGTAGCGGCCCTTCGGCATCACCGGGATGTCGGCGCGCGACCAGGACGGCGTCATGCCGAGGCCGAGGAAGCCGATGCCGAGCGGGGTTGCGATCTCGCGCACCTGCGCCAGGTGCGCCATCAACTCGCTCTGGGTCTGGTGCACGTTCTCGACCGGCGCGCCGGAGAGCTCGAACTGTCCGCCGGGCTCAAGCGAGATCGCCCCGCCCCCGGTGACGTCGTAGAGGCCGATGATGTTGCCCTTCTCCATGATCGGCTCCCAGCCGAGCAGGAGCTTCATGCCTTCGAGCAGTGCGCCGATGCCGCGCGGGCCTTCGTAAGGCACCGGACGGTGGCCTTCGAGCGTGAATGGCGTCTTCTCGTGCTCGGTGCCCATTCGCCACTCGGACGGTGGCTTGCAGCCGGCCTCGAACCACGCGACGAGCTCGTCACGCGATTGCAGCGGCGTCATGTCGATCTGGTCTCGCGCCATATCAAACTCTAATCAAAAAGGCGCTTCGATCGAAGGCGCGCGGGTGACAGGGATGGTCCGCGAACCCTGAGGTGCGCGGACGTGCTGGTGGGCCGCGTGATCATCGCGGCGGCGAGGTTTCGTTGACGCTGGCGACGGGCGGCAGTTTCATCTCGCCGCACGAGCAGCCCAGGCGGTCGAGCAGACCGCTGAGCTTGACGGCATCCGCATCGGACAGTTTCGAGCCGACATATTTCTCGATCGCGGCGGAGTAGGCACCCCACATCCGCTTCTGCAACTCGCGGCCCGCTTCGGTGATCTCAACGAACTGGCCGCGCTTGTCGATCTTGCATTCGCGCCGGGAGGCGAGGCCCTCGTCGACCAGGCGGTCGATCAGGCGCGAGGTGGAATATTGCGGAATCAGCATCTGCCGCTCGAGTTCCACAGGCCGCAATTCCCCCGAGGGCGCCCGCGACAGTTCCAGCAGCGCGTCGTACCAGGCCAGCGGCGGGAAGCCCGCCTTCTTCAGGTCCTGCTCGACGCAATTGAGCACGCGACTCTGCACCCGCATCAGGCGGATCCAGGCGGAAGTTGCCTCGGTCGATGGCTTGCGTTTCATGGTCCCGCTCAAACTCGTCGCCTGTCTCTTACCCCACTCGATGCACCTGCATCAATCTTGACTATTGCATGCACGTGCATGTAGGCGTTTATTCGCCGCAACCAAGCGTCAAGAGGAGGAAATTCCATGAAACTCTATTACTCGCCCGGCGCCTGCTCCCTGTCTCCTCACATCGCTCTCCTGGAAGCCGGCCTGCCCTATGAACTGGTCAAGGTCGATATCAGGGCCAAGAAGCTCGAAAATGGTGAGGATTATCTGAAGCTAAACCCCAAAGGTCAGGTCCCCGCGCTGGGCCTCGACAGCGGTGAGATCGTGACCGAAGGCCCGGTCATTGTCCAGATGATCGCCGACAAGGCCGCGGCCAAGGCGCTGGCTCCTGCCCACGGCAGTGCCGAGCGCTACAAGCTGCTCGAATGGCTGAACTTCCTCACCTCGGAGGTGCACAAGAGTTTCGGCCCCATGTTCGCGCCGGCGCTGAACGACGACGCCAAGGCGTTCTTCAAGGACAGGGTCATGGGCAAGCTGAAATACATCGACAGCCAGCTCGCCGGCCGGGACTACCTCATGGGCAAGCAGTTCACGGTCGCCGACGGCTATCTCTTCACGATGCTGACCTGGGGCGACCGGATGAAGTTCGACCTTTCGGCGATGCCGAACCTCTCCGCCTACAAGGCCCGCGTCGCAGCGCGGCCGCAGGTACAGGAGGCACTGAAGAAGGAAGGCCTCGCGCAGGCCGCCTGAGCTGCCCAAAGACCCAACAAGAAGCTAAAGGCCGGACCGACGTCCGGACTTTAGCTTCTCCAAAAGGTCCGGTTGACGAGAACCCAACCCACGGGATCATCGTACCTTTGCATAGACTTATGAACCACTGTTCGTACTAAGTAAGCAGTCCTGTCTTGTTCCCGCCGGCGAAGGGCGCCAAGCTTCAGTTGCAGATCAGGAGTGCTCTCACCGAGGTTGAATTTGACGGTCGCCCTTTTGCTCATTCTTGTAAGTGCATTGGCAGGACTGGCCACCGGATTCACGTACCGGGTCTGGGCCCTAATCCTCATTTCACCGCTGATTGCATTGTTTGCGGCGATCATTCTTCACATCTACGAGTTTGGCCTCATCGCAGGCGTCACAATTATCACCGCCTGTCTCGTTGTCTCGGAACTCGCCTATCTGGCCGCGACGTATTTGATGCACAGGCGCGAAATTTCACTTCAGGACGAGATCGACGGCGCCCCAGGCGAGCAGAGCGAGCAGAGCGTCCGCCGCCAGCACAAGTAACGCCGAAGCTGCCCAAAACATCGGCCCTTTTCGCCGCAGACGCATACCGTTCGGTTGAGGCACTAGGCGGGCGAGCGCAGGCGCAGCTCCATATCTCGCGGACAGTTCGCAGTCGAGCGTGGTCTTCTGGAGCGCATGCGAATTCATTCAGAGCACTTTCCTCTTATTCGGCAAACCTGTCGGTTGCCGGCAGCGATCTAATCCGCCGACTGATCCAAATTTCGTAGCAAGACTAATGCCAGAGCCGAGCAAAAGAACGGCACCGCTTTGACGCCCCCATGGCATTTGCAGCGAGATCGCCCGCATCGGAACTCTGGCGTGGTTCCTACGCGGATTTTGTGACGTGTTCCACAACCTGGGAAATGCCTGACGCAACCGTGATGATGCCGGGCCAAAGAAAAAGGCCGGATCGATTATCCGGCCTTTCTTGATGCTCCGTCGTTCAGAGCTTGGACTTAAGCCGCCGCCTTCTTCGGCGCGAAGCGGTCGTAGAAGGTTTCGCCCTTCGCGGCCATCTCCTCGAGCAGCTTCGGCGGGGTGAAACGCGAGCCGTACTTTGCTTCCAGCTTGTGGCAGAGCTCGACGAACTTTTTCGTGCCCATGAAGTCGATGTAGGACAGCGTGCCGCCGGTGAACGGCGCGAAGCCGAAGCCGAGGATCGAGCCGACATCCGCCTCACGCGGATCGGTGATCACGTGGTCTTCCACCGTACGCGCGGCTTCCACCGCCTGCACCACCAGAAAGCGCTGCTTCAGCTCCTCGACATCGAGCGTATCGGGGTCGAGCTGCTTCGGCTGCAGGGCCGAGAGACCCGGCCACAGGCTCTTCTGGCCCTTGCCCTTCTCGGGGTAGTCGTAGAAGCCCTTGCTGTTCTTGCGGCCCAGACGGCCTTGTTTCTCGACCAGCTCCACCATCAGCTTCTTCTGATCGGGGTTGATGGCGTTGGGGCCGAGATCGGCTTCCGTCGCCTTCATGATCTTGAGGCCAAGGTCGAGCGCGACTTCATCCGAGAGCGAAAGCGGGCCGACCGGCATGCCGGCCATCTTGGCGCAGTTCTCGATCATCGCCGGCGGCACGCCTTCGAGGAACATCTCGTTGCCCTCGGCGACGTAGCGGCCGACGCAGCGATTGGCGAAGAAGCCGCGGCTGTCGTTCACCACGATCGGCGTCTTGCCGATCTGCCGGACGTAATCGAGCGCGGTCGCGAGCGCGACATCGCCGGTGTTCTTGCCCTTGATGATCTCGACGAGCATCATTTTCTCGACCGGCGAGAAGAAGTGGATGCCGACGAACTTGCCCTGGTCCTTGAACCCTTCGGCCAGCGAGGTGATCGGCAGCGTCGAGGTGTTCGACGCAAAGATCACGTCCGGCTTCATATGCTCCTGCGCCTTGGCGAAGGTCTCCGCCTTGACCTTGCGGTCCTCGAACACGGCCTCGATGACGAGGTCGACGTCCTTCAGCGCGGCATAGTCGGCAGTCGCCGTGATGCGCGCGAGCAGGGCTTCCGCATCAGCGGGCTTGGCGCGGCCCTTCTTGATCTGCTCCTCGATCACCTTCTGCGCGTGCGCCTTGCCCTTGTCGGCGCTCTCCTGGTCGCGGTCGATCAGAACGACGTCGAGGCCGGCGCGGGCCGAGACGTAGCCGACGCTGGCGCCCATGAAGCCGGCGCCGATCACGGCGATCTTCTTCACCTTGGTTGCGGGCACCTCCTTCGGACGGCGTGCGCCCTTGTTGAGCTCCTGCATCGACAGGAACAGGCTGCGGATCATCGCTGCCGCTTCCTTCGAGCGCAGCACCGAGGTGAAGTAGCGCGACTCGACGCGGAGTGCTGCATCGATCGGCAACTGCAGGCCTTCATAGACGCAGCTCATGATGGCGCGCGCGGCCGGATAATTGTCGTAGGTCTCGCGGCGGTAGATCGCGTTGCCGGCCGGGAACATCATCATGCCGGCCTTGGAGAACACCGGACCGCCCGGGAGCTTGTAGCCCTTCTCGTCCCAGGGCGCGACGGCCTTGCCGCCGCCCCTGATCCAGTCCTTGGCGGCCTTGACGAGGTCGGCGGCGGGAACGACGGCATGAATGAGGTTCAGCGCCTTCGCCTTTTCGACCGTGACCGGGTCGCCCTTGAGCAGGATCGTCATGGCGTCCTGCGGCGGCACCAGGCGCGGCACGCGCTGCGTGCCGCCCGCGCCGGGGAACAGGCCGACCTTGACCTCGGGCAGACCGAGACGCGTCTTGGGATTCTCCGCGGCGACGCGATAGTGGCAGCACAGCGTGATCTCGAAGCCGCCGCCGAGCGCGAGGCCGTTGATCGCGGCCGCCCACGGCTTGCCTGAGGTCTCGATCGAACGCAGCACCAGCGAGAAGCGCCGGCTCTGGTCGAACAGCATCTGGTTCGCGGCGGTCTCGCCTTGCTCCTTGAAGACCTTGGCGTAGGCCCGGTTCATGCCTTCCAGCATCGACAGATCGGCGCCGGCGCAGAACGCCTCCTTGGCGGAGGTGATGACGACGCCCTTCACCGCGGCATCAGCCGTGGTTTCCTTGACGATCGCGTCGAGCTCGTTGGTCGAGGTCTCGTCGAGCACGTTCATCGAACGGCCCGGGATGTCCCAGGTCACGAGCGCGACGCCGTCGGAATCGGTCTCAACCTTGAAGTTCTTGTAAGCCATGTTGGTCGCTCCCTATCCTTACACGCGCTCGATGATGGTCGCGGTGCCCATGCCGCCGCCGATGCACAGCGTGACGAGGGCGGTGGACTTGTTGGTGCGCTCGAGCTCGTCGAGCACGGTGCCAAGAATCATCGCGCCGGTGGCGCCGAGCGGATGGCCGAGCGCAATCGCACCGCCATTGACGTTGATCTTGGCGTTGTCGATGTCGAAGGCCTGGATGTAGCGCAGCACGACGGAGGCGAAGGCCTCGTTGAGCTCGAACAGGTCGATGTCCGACTTCTTCATGCCGGAGCGTGCGAACAGCTTCTCGGTGACGTCGACTGGACCGGTCAGCATCATCGCCGGCTCGGAGCCGATGTTGGCGAAGGCGCGGATTTTTGCGCGCGGCTTCAGGCCGTACTTGCTGGCGGCCTCCTTGCTGCCGAGCAGCACGGCGCCGGCGCCGTCGACGATGCCCGAGGAGTTGCCGGCGTGGTGCACGTAATTGACGCGCTCGATCTCCGGATGCGACTGCACCGCGACGCCGTCGAAGCCGCCCATCTGCGCCATCATCGTGAACGCCGGCTGCAGCTGCGCCAGCGACTGCATCGTCGTCGAGGGACGCATGTGCTCGTCCTTGGCGAGGATGGTGAGGCCGTTGATGTCCTTCACCGGCACCACGGACTTGTCGAAGCGGCCTTCCTCCCAGGACTTCGCAGCGCGCTGCTGGCTCTGCACCGCGTAGGCGTCGACGTCGTCGCGCGAGAAGCCGTATTTGGTCGCGATCAGGTCGGCCGAGACACCCTGCGGCATGAAATAGGACGGCACCGCCATCGACGGATCCATCGGCCAGGCGCCGCCGGAGGCGCCGATGCCGACGCGGCTCATCGATTCCGCGCCACCGCCGATGACCAGCTCATGCTGGCCGCTCATCACCTGGGCTGCGGCAAAATTCACGGCGTCGAGGCCGGACGCGCAGAAGCGGCTGATCTGCACGCCGGGAACGGCTTCACCGAGGCCGGCCTTCAGCGCCGCAAAGCGCGCGATGTCGGAGCCGGCTTCACCGACCGGATCGACCACGCCGAGGATGACGTCGTCGACGGCATCTTCCGGAAGGTTGTTGCGGTCCTTCAGGGCCTTCAGCGGCACGGTGGCGAGCGCGAGCGCAGTGACTTCGTGAAGCGCGCCGTCGGCCTTGCCGCGGCCGCGGGGGTGCGGACGTGATCGTAGATATAGGCATCTGCCATGGGAGCCTCCTGATTGCAGCGATTGGTTGCGACCGCGGTGCGGTCGAGATTGTCGGGGACGCGAATATTCTCAGAAAGCTTCCGCCGCCAGTTCCATGATGGTGTCGGAGCCGGCCTGGATGCGCGCGAGATTGGCGGCAGTCTCCGGCAGCATCCGTTCCATGAAGAAGCGGCCGGTGACGAGCTTGGTCGACAGATAGGGCGTGGCCCCGCTGTCGGCAATCTTGGCCTGCGTCACCTTTGCCATCTTCGCCCACATGTAGCCGAGGGCGACGAAGCCGAAGAGGTGCAGGTAGTCGGTTGCGGCGGCGCCGGCATTGTCCGGCTTCATCATCGCGTTCTGCATCAGCCAAGTGGTGGCCTGCTGGAGGTGACCGAGCGAGGTCGAGAGGGGGTGATGAAGGGCTTCAGGGCCTCGTCGCCGCCGTTCTCCTTGGCGAACGCGCCGACCTCGCCGAAGAAAGCCATGATGGCACGGCCGCCGTCGCGCGGCAGCTTGCGGCCGACGAGGTCGAGCGCCTGGATGCCGTTGGCGCCTTCATAGATCATGGCGATGCGAGCATCGCGCACGAACTGCTCCATGCCGTGCTCGGCGATGTAGCCGTGGCCGCCATACATCTGCTGCGCCTGCACCGCGTTGGCGAAACCGTACTCGGTGAGGAAGCCTTTCAGCACCGGCGTCATCAGCCCCATGTGGTCGTCGGCGGCCTGGCGGTCCTTGGCATCCTCGGAGCGATGGGCGACGTCGCTCTTCAGCGCAGTCCACATCACGAAGGCGCGCGCGGCCTCGTTGAAGGCGCGGATCGAGAGCAGCGTGCGCCGCACGTCGGGATGCACGATGATCGGGTCGGCCGCCTTGTCCGGCGCCTTGGCGCCGGTGAGCGAACGGCCCTGGATGCGCTCGCGGGCATAGGCAACAGCGTTCTGATAGGCGACCTCGGACTGCGCGAGGCCCTGAACCGCGACGCCGAGTCGGGCCTCGTTCATCATCACGAACATGCCCTGCATGCCCTTGTTCTCTTCGCCGATCAGCCAGCCCGTGGCGTTGTCGTAATTCATCACGCAGGTGGAATTGCCGTGGATGCCCATCTTGTGCTCGATCGAGCCGCAGACGACGCCATTGCGCTGCCCCACCGAACCGTCGGCATTGACCAGGAATTTCGGTACCACGAACAGCGACACGCCCTTGATGCCGGCGGGCGCGCCCTCGACGCGGGCAAGCACGAGGTGGATGATGTTGGGGGCGAGGTCATGCTCGCCGGCCGAGATGAAGATCTTGGTGCCCGTGATCTTAAAGCTGCCGTCGGCCTGGCGCACCGCCTTGGTGCGGAGCATGCCGAGATCGGTGCCGCACTGCGGCTCGGTCAGGTTCATGGTGCCGGTCCATTCACCCGCCACCATCTTCGGCACGTAGGTGGTCTTCTGCTCCGGCGAACCGTGGACGATCAGCGCCGCGGTCGCGCCCATGGTGAGGCCGCCGTACATCGAGAACGCCATGTTGGCCGAGCACTGGAATTCATTGACAGCCTGGCTCAGCGTCACGGGAAGCCCCTGCCCGCCATACTCGGTCGGCGCCGACAGACCAAGCCAGCCGCCCTCGGCGACCTGCCTGAAGGCGTCCTTGAAGCCCTTCGGCGTGGTGACGCTGCCGTCATCGGCGCGCTTGCAGCCTTCCAGATCGCCGGCACGATTCAGCGGCTGCAGCACCTCTTCGGATAGCTTGGCGGCTTCACCGAGAATGGCTTCGCGCACGTCGCTCGACGCGTCGGAGAAGCCGGCCAGATTGTCGTAGCGGTCGATCTGGAAGACGTCGTTGAGCAGGAAGTTCACGTCTTCGACGGGGGCTTTGTAGATCGGCATGGTGGTCTCCCGGCAGGCGGTCTGATGATGTTGCTTAGGATTGGGCAGCGGCAAGCTGCTCCGCCATCAGGCGGTGCAGCATGTTGATCGCCTTGAGCGGACGCACCATCACCTTGAAATTCGTGATGCGTCCCTCGCTGTCGAAGGTGATGATGTCGACGCCGTTGAGTTCGATGCCGTCGATGATGGTCTTGAACTCGAGCACGGCGCCATTGGTGCTCGTCCACTCGCCGACATAGGTGAAGCCGGGACCGCCGAGCACTTTTTCGGCGCTGGCGAGGTATTTGAAGGTGATGTCGCGGCCGCGCTGCGGCGAGTGTACCACGGGGCTTTCGAACACGGCGTCAGGATGCAGCAGATCCCAGAGCGCTTTCGCATCATGGGACTTCATGAAGGCGTACCAGGACTCGAGGCCGGTCATTGTCAGGATGCCTCCCTAGATCAAAGGCCTTGGCAAAAGCTCGAAAACAACCCCATGCACAGTAGCGAGGAGTTTGATGTCGCTATGTTTTCGGGTCGAGTATTGAGCCCCGACCGTTGGCATTTCATATGCACATTGACGCATATGCACCAATGCGCATAAAGTCAAGTCAATTGGTCGGGACCTCAAGGGAGCAGGTGCCATGGCGCTGGGCGACGCAATCCTCGCATGCCTGACGGAACGTCCGATGACAGGCTACGAGCTGGCCAAGACGTTCGACTCCTCGATCGGCTTCTTCTGGAAGGCCGACCATCAGCAAATCTACCGCGAGCTCTCCAAGCTGCGCGACCGCGGCTACATCCAGGGTCGCGAGGTCGTCCAATCAGGCAAACCCAATAAACTCATCTATACGCTCACTCCGGAAGGGCGAACAGCGCTGCGGCACTGGGCCGCGCGGCCGAGCACGCCGCCCTCGATCAAGGACGACCTCCTGATCCGCCTGCATGCGCTCGACAGCATCGACATCGAGCCCATGCGCACCGATCTGATGGCCCGGCTGGAGCACCACCGCGACCGCCATGCGAACTACGAGCGCATCCTGAAGAAGCGTTTTCCGGAAGGGACGGCGGCAGGCGTGCTCGACCTCGGCAATCTGCTGCTGCTCCAGCTCGGTGCCCGGCACGAACAGATGGTGGCGGACTTTTGCGAGGAGGCGCTCGAGGCCATGTCGGCGATGAGCAGCAAGGGCGCCGTGGTGCCTCTGGAGGACGGCAAGCGCGAGGGCAAGGGCTGAGGTGGCCGCGTGGAGAATGGATCGGGGACGTCGCCTTCGGGGCGGCGAGTCCGTAAGCCAGGCTAGACCGGCAAATTGTCGCTCATGCCGGGCGGCACATCGCCCTGCTCGGACCTTTCGGCCAACAGCTCCTTCTCAGCCTCATACCAGAAGCTGTCCATTTTCTCGTTGGGCTGGCCGGCATCTTTCCAGATTTCATAGGCGCGTTTGCGAACGTCTTCTTCAGTCAAACCGGCCATGTTCAGCCCTCCTTGGTTGCTGAAGCTCCAAGTGGCGAACCCGCATAGGGTTCCTGCAGGAGAGCTTTGAGGGTGAGGCCCGACGGATCGGGGCGGCCCCCGCCGCCCAACTTTAAGACACCGTCAAGGGGTTCCTTAACCCGTTATTTACCGTAACAGACAAAAGTCGGTTTTCGAGGCAGACGACCCGCGCAGAATCCGATTGTCTTTGCAACCGGCACGCGTGGGGAGACTGGAGGCGCCGGGTGGGGCGCCGGAGTCGGAACCGGACAGAGTCATGAATTCGCGCGTATCGTGGAGTGTTGACAGTATCGACCCATCCGTTCGGGAGCGGGCCGAAGCTGCCGCGCGCCGGGCCGGCATGTCACTGAACGATTGGCTGAACTCCACGCTCGGCGAGACTGCCCAGCCAAACTTTCGTGGACCTTACGACCAACGTCAGGATCAACGCCCCGATCCGCGTTCAGCGCAAATGCCGAGCCAGGAGAGCCGCGAAGTCGCCGACATCCACCAGCGGCTCGACGCGATCACCCAGCAGATCGAACGGATCTCGAAGCCCGCGCCGCGCCAAGACGCTTCACGACAAGACGTTTCACGCCAAGATGCTGCAAGACAGGACGCTGCGCGGCCAGACGTCTCGCGCGAGCAGGGCGTCGCGCGCCAGCTCAATGACGCCATCTCGCGGCTCGACGCGCGGCTGTCGCAAATCGCAAAGCCGCCGCAGCCTCAGGCAGGGCGGTCGGCACCCGTCGAAACGCGCCAGCGCCAGGCCGATGCGGTCGAGCGCGCGGCTGCACAGGTCTATCGCAACTCACCGCCGCTGAGCCCCGCGTCGTTCGACGTTGCCGTCGCCGAGATCACGGCGCGCCAGAGCGAGCTCGACGGCTTTGCGCCGCGGCAGATGCCGCCGCGCGCCGCCCCGTCGATGGCGCCGGTGGCAGCGCCATTCGCTCCCCCGATGGCGCCGCCCAAACCCGTCTACGCTCCGCCGCCACCGCAGCCGGGGCCTGATTTCTCGTCGCTCGAGCGCCATTTGCTCAAGATCACGAGCCAGATCGAGTCGCTCCAGCGTCCTGACAATACCGAGCAGGCGATCAACGCCTTCCGCAGCGAGCTTGCCGAGATCCGTGCCGCCATCACCGAGGCGATGCCGCGCCGCGCGATCGAGTCGATCGAGAACGAGATCCGCTCGCTGCATCGTCGCATTGACGAGACCCGCTCGTCCGGCACCGACGGCCAGGTGCTATCAGGCATCGAGCACGCGCTGTCCGACATCAAGCAGGTGCTGCGCACGCTGACGCCGGCCGAGCAGCTCACCGGCTATGACGAGGCGATCCGCAATCTCGGCGCCAAGCTCGATCTGATCCTGCGCGCCAATGACGATCCGTCGACGGTGCGGCAGCTCGAAGACGCAATCTCGGCGCTGCGTGCCATCGTCTCCAACGTCGCCTCCAACGAGGCGCTGGCGCGGCTTTCGGACGATGTGCAGCTGCTGTCGTCCAAGGTCGACCAGGTGACCCGCGCCTCCGGCCCCGGCGATAGCTTCGCGGTGCTCGAACAGCGCATCGCGGCACTCACCGCCGCGCTGGAGACCCGCGAGCGGCCTCAGCCGCCGGAGAGCAGCGAACATCTGGAAGCTGCGATCCGGGCGCTGTCGGACCGTTTCGACCGCATGCAGGTCGGCACCGATTCCGCATCGACGTTCGCGCATCTCGAACAGCGGGTGTCGTATCTGCTGGAGCGGATCGAGGCCGCCTCCGATCCGCGCAACGGCAATTTGAGCCGCGTCGAGGACGGGCTGCACGACATTCTCAGGCATCTGGAACGGCAGCAGGCCACCTATTCCGCGCTGGCCGAGAGCCGCAATTCCGTGCCGTCGTCCGATTCCGGCGTGGTGGATGTCGTCAAGCGCGAGCTCTCGGACATCCGCTTCAGCCAGGCCGAGACCAACCGCAGCACCCAGGACTCGCTCGAGGCCGTCCATAACGCGCTCGGCCACGTGGTCGATCGCCTGTCCATGATCGAGGGCGATCTGCGCGCGGTGCGCACCGCGCCGCCGGCCCCGCAGCCCATGACGATGCCCATCGCCGCGCCGATGGAGCCCGCGCCGATGGCGCGCGAAATGCGGCCGCAGCAACAGCCGCAGCCGAAATACGATCCCAAGCCCGAATTGCCGAACCCGGCTGCTGCACAACAGCCACCGCAGTCGGCCTTCGTCGCCGCGCCGCGCGAATTCCATGCTGCTGCCATACCGGCAGCGCCGCCGCTTGCGCCGATGGCGCCGCAAGCCGCACCACCTTTGCCGCCGCGCGCGATCAGCGAGATCCTGGAGCCCCACACGGCGCCGGCCCGCTCGGCGCTTGCGCCGGAATTGCCGCCCGATCACCCGCTCGAGCCGGGCACGCGGCCGGGCGGCCGCGTCGCCACGCCGTCGGAGCGCATTGCCGCGTCCGAAAGCGCGATCAGCGAGATCCCCGCCGCTCCGAAGGAGCCGGTGTCATCGTCGAGCTTCATCGCCGCCGCGCGCCGGGCGGCCCAGGCCGCCGCCGCGCAGCCCGAAAAGCCCGCCCGCGGTGCCAAGGTCAAAGCGACCAGTGCTGGCCGCGCCAAGGACAAGGGCCAGGAAGGCGGCTCGACCATCACCTCGAAGATCCGCTCGTTGCTGGTCGGCGCGAGCGTGGTCGTGATCGTGCTCGGCACGTTCAAAATGGCGATGAACCTGCTCGACGGCGGCACCGCGCCGCCGGCGCCGCAGGCGATGGAGGACTCCTCCAGCACACCCGCGCCGCAGGCGCCGCCGGTCGAAAGCAAGCCGGCCGCGCCCGAGCAGGTCACGCCGTCGATGACCTCGCCGACGCCGATCGGAAAGCAGTCGCTGAACAATTCCGCGCCGGCCCCACTCGCCGGTTCGGGCAACTCGGCCTCGGTCGAAATCCCGCCCGCTCCCGCTGCGGCGCCGCCGCCCGCGGCGAGCGGCGATGTCACCGGCGCGCTGACGGGCATGAGCCGCGCGCGGATCGGTCTGGTTCACGTGCCGCCCAGTGAAAAACTGCCTGACGGCATCGGCGGTCCAGTGCTGCGCACCGCCGCGATGAAGGGCGATGCGGCCGCGGCCTTCGAGATCGGCATGCGGTTCGCCGAAGGCAAGGGCGTTGCGGCGAACTACGACGAAGCCGCCAAGTGGTACGACCGCGCGGCACAGGCCGGCGTGGTGCCAGCGACCTTCCGCCTCGGCACGCTCTATGAAAAGGGCCTCGGCGTGAAGAAGGACGCCGACATCGCCCGCCGCTACTACACGCAGGCGGCCGAGCGCGGCAATGCCAAGGCGATGCATAATCTCGCGGTGCTCGACGCCGACGGCGGCGGACGCGGCGCCAATTACAAGAGCGCGGCGCAGTGGTTCCGGAAAGCCGCCGATCGCGGCGTCGCCGACAGCCAGTTCAACCTCGGCATCCTCTATGCCCGCGGCATCGGCGTCGAACAGAACCTCGCCGAGTCCTACAAATGGTTCAGCCTGGCAGCCGCCCAGGGCGACGGGGATGCATCCGGCAAGCGCGACGACGTCGCCAAGCGCCTCGACCCGCAATCGCTCGCCGCCGCCAAGCTCGCGATCCAGACGTTCAGCGCCGAGCCGCAGCCGGACGATGCCGTCAACGTCACGGCGCCCGCCGGCGGCTGGGACAGCGCGCCGCAGGCAAACGCCAAGCCCGCGCCGAAGCCGGTGGCGAGCAAGCGCTCGGCCTCTGCGGCGCATTGAGCCGAATAGCTTTAGGCAGACAGAACGAGCCCCGGGCTCGGTGCACCTCTCCCGCTTGCGGGAGAGGTCGGCGCGTTCCGGGCGATGCGAAGCATCGTCCCGCGCCGGGTGAGGGTTCTATCCTCTAGGGGATTATCCCGTTGTGGAGATACCCTCTCCCCAACCCTCCCCCGCAGGCGGGGAGGGAGCGCACCTGCGATTGTCGCAACGATTGCGCCAAGCTTCATAAGATTCTCGCTCATTCACCACGCCCGAAATTCCTGATCCGCCCGCGACCGAATTCCGCTATTGAAGGGCGCGGCAATCGTTCGACCGTCCGGCGAGCATTCCGCACAATCGATCCGTCTCGCCGGAGCGTGGTCCCTCGATGCAGCTCTATCTCCCGATCGCCGATCTTCCGGTCAACATCTTCCTGGTGCTGGCGATGGGCGCGGCGGTCGGCTTCGTGTCCGGCATGTTCGGGATCGGCGGCGGCTTCCTGATGACGCCGCTCCTGATCTTCATCGGCATCACGCCGGCGGTCGCGGTCGCCTCGGTCGCGAGCCATATCGCGGCCTCGTCCTTTTCCGGCGCGCTGGCCTATTGGCGGCGGCGCGCGATCGACCCGGCGCTGGCAGGCGTATTGTTATGCGGCGGCGTGACCGGCACGGCGCTCGGGGTGTGGACGTTCACGCAGCTCCGCGCGCTCGGCCAGCTCGATCTGATGATCGCGCTGTCCTACGTGGTGCTGCTCACCACGGTCGGCAGCCTGATGTTCTCGGAGGGCCTGCGCGCCCTGATGCGGACCCGGCGCGGGGCGGTGCCGCCACGGCGCACCCACAACTGGATCCACGGCCTGCCGCTGAAGATGCGGTTCAAGCGCTCCAAGATCTACCTCTCCGTGATTCCCGTGGTGATCGTCGGCATCGTGATCGGCTTCATCGGCGCCATCATGGGTATCGGCGGCGGATTCATCCTGGTGCCGGTCATGATCTACCTGCTGCGGGTGCCGACCTCGACGGTGATCGGGACCTCGATGGTCCTCACCCTGGTCACCATGCTGTTCGCGACCATGCTGCATGCGGTGACCAATCATCTGGTCGACGCGGTGCTGGCGCTGATCCTCATGGTCGGCGGCGTCACCGGCGCGCAGTTCGGCGCACGCGCGGGCCAGAAGATCCGCGGCGAGCAATTGCGGCTGCTGCTCGGCCTGCTGATCCTCTCGGTCGGTGTCCGCTTCGCGATCGAGCTGGTGATCCAACCTGCGGATCTCTTCACCATTCGTGAGCTCGGGGCGAGCGGATGATGCGCGCGCTCCTCGCAATCCTGCTCGTCACGTTGACCGTCTCGGCCGCGCGCGCCGAGCGGCTGATCGTGTCGGTCTCCAACCATCGCGTCACGGTGACGCCGGACTATTCCGGCGAGGAATTGGTGCTGTTCGGCTCGATCGAGAAGGATGCTTCCACACCGGCTGACCGTACGACATACGATCTCGTGGTCACCGTGATGGGTCCGCGCGCGGACATGGTGACGCGGCGCAAGGAGCGCGCCTTCGGCATCTGGATCAACACCGACTACCGGCAGTTCCTGCAGGTGCCGAGCTATCTGGCGCTGTTCGCCAACCGCCCCTTCGATGTCATCACCTCCCCCGAGATCGCGCGGCGGCAGCAGATCGGGCTCAACAACGTGCTGCTGACCCAGCGCGTCAGCGGCGACTTTGCCGACGTGGTGCCGCAGGACGCCTTCCGCTCGGCCTTCATCCGCCTGCGCACCCAGCGCGGGCTCTATCGCGAGGATGCGGGCGCAGTGACGTTCCTGACGCCGACGCTGTTCCGCACCGGCATTCCGCTGCCCGCGGAAGTGCCGATCGGCACATACCAGGTCGAGATCAAGCTGTTCGCCAATGGCGCATTCATCGGCAAGACCGAGACCGCGTTCGAGATCGTCAAGGTCGGCTTCGAGCAGTTCGTCGCGACGAGCGCGCGGCAGAACGGACTGATCTACGGCCTCGTCACCGCGGCGATGGCGCTGATGACGGGCTGGATGGCGTCGATTGTGTTTCGGAAGGATTGAGTTTCCGTCATTGCGAGCGAAGCGAAGCAATCCAGGCTGTCTCCGCGGCGACAGTCTGGATTGCTTCGTCGCAAGGGCTCTCCGCAATGACGGAGGGTACCATCACGGCGCCTCCACCACCGTCGGCACGCCGGGCTCCAGCAGGCGCAGCCGCGTGCCGAAACCGAGCACGTCGAAAGTCTTGCGCAGATCCTCGCCATTCTGGCGGAAATGCGCCCAGCCTTCGGTATGCACGGGCACGATCATCGCGTTCGGGAAGGCGCGGGCGGTCTCGATGGTGTCGTTGGTGTCCATGGTGAGGTGGAACGGCCCGCGCGTTTGCGCGGCGCCCGCGAACGGCATCACGACGCCGCATTTGAAGCGGCGTGCGACTTCGGCGACACCGTCGAACCAGGTGGTGTCGCCGCTGATATAGAGGTCGCTGGTGTCTTTCCGGCTCGACGACACCACGAAGCCGATGACGTCGCCGGACAATGGCTCGATGCCGGCCGGGCCGTGACGCGCGGGCGTGGCGGTGATGGTCAGCGTGTTGCCGTCGCGGTCCTTCAGATGTGCGGTCGCCCAGGGGGCAAGGCCCTCGACATGGCCGCCGAGACGCTTGGCGCCCGCTTCGGTCGTCAGCGCGCGCTTCGCCTTGAGGAGATATTCGCGCCCGGAATTGTCGAGATTGTCGGAGTGCTGGTCGTGGCTGAGCAGCACGGCATCGATCGGACCAATGGCATCGGCTTTCATCGCGGGGCCGATCGTCTTCTCCAGCTTCACATGCGGCAGCTGGTAGGCGCCGGGCGCATCGAAAGTCGGGTCGGTGAGCAGGCGGAAGCCGTCGATCTCGATCAATGCGGTGGGGCCGCCGATCAGGGTGATGGAAATGGGCATGGTGAACCTTCCTTACGATGCCGGCTTCGCCGGTCGCGTGACCAGATAGATACCGAGTGCGACCGGGATGATGCCGAGCAGGTCGCGGGCCTCGACATGCTCGCCGAGCACGATCCAGGCGAACAGCATGCCGAGCGGCGGCATCAGGAAATGATAGGCGCTGGCGGCGGTCGCGCCACACACTTTCAGGAGATGAAACCAGAGCCAGTAGGCGAGGATTGAGCCGCCGAGCACCAGGAAGGCGAAGGCGCCGATCAGGCTAGGAGTGACGTCGATCGCGCCAATATCGGCAAAGGTGAGCGCGATCGGCGTCAGCACGATGCTGGCGGCGAGATTCTGCACGCCGTTGCCGATCCAGAGCGAGCCCTTCGGTGCCAGCAGCTTGAACAGAACGGTGCCGGCGACGATGGAGGCGAGCGAGGCCAGCGTGAAGAGGATGCCATGTATGGAATCGCTGCCGACTGCGAGGCGATGCCAGACGATCGCGGTCACGCCGATGACGCCGAGCAAAAGGCCGCTGGCCTTGCGCCAGGTCATGCCTTCGCCGAGCAGCAGCGCGGCGAGCGCCGCGGTGAACACCGGATTGGCCGAGACGATCAGTCCGCCGAGGCCGGCGGAGACCGATTGCAGGCCGGTATAGCCGAGCCCGAGATAGAGCGCGTTGTTGGCGATGCCGAGCACGGCGAAGATCGCCGCATCCCGCCATGACAGCGACCAGTCGCCGCGGATCAGCGTGGCGCCGATGATCAGAACGCCGGCCAGCGAGAAGCGCGCGGCAAGCAGGAGCAGCGGCGGGCAATGGGTGACGCCGATCTTGCCGGCGACGAAGGCATAGCTCCAGAGCAGGCAGAACAGGCCGATATGGAAGGGCAGGGCGTCGAAGCGGCTGCGCGGGACGGACATCGAGGGGGCGAGCGACATAGGGGCATTCTCCTGAGGCCTCGATCTAGGGAGACGGCTTGTCATTTGGAAATTAAATGATTAACTACCAAGTAGTTGATTTTCGAATGGAGGCGGCCATGCTCGATCTGGAGCTCCTGCGCAGCTTCGTCTCGGTGGTCGATGCCGGCGGCTTCACCCGTGCCGGGGAGCGCGTCCATCGCACGCAGTCGACCGTCAGCCAGCAGATCAAGCGGCTGGAGGAGGACGTCGGGCAGGTGCTCCTGCACCGCGACGGCAAGGACGTGCGTCCGACCGAAGCCGGCGAGCGGCTGTTGTCATACGCACGGCGGCTGCTCTCGCTCGCTGAGGAGGCCCGCGACGTGCTGAGCAAGCCCGACAGCGAGGGGGCGATCCGGCTCGGCATCCCCGAGGATTTTGCCGCCTACCGGCTGGCCAAACTGCTGGGCGCGTTCGCGCGCTCGCATCCGGGGCTGCGGCTCGATGTGCGGGCCGACCAGAGCAAGCACCTTGCGCGCGATCTCGAACGCGGCGAGCTCGATCTGGCGCTGTTCAAGCGCGAGGCCGGGGAGAAAGGGGCCATTGCGGTGTGGCCGGAGCGGGTGCATTGGGTCACCAGCAGAAGCCATCCGATCGACGTCAACGTCGCATCGGTGCCGCTGATCGGCTTTCCCCTCGGCTGCATCTATCGCGCCGGCGCCATCCACGCCCTGGAAAGCGCAGATCGGGCTTGGCACACCGCCTATACATCCTCGAGCCTTGCCGGCATCCAGGCTGCGGTTGCCGCCGGCATGGGCCTGAGCATCCTGTCGGAAATGTCGATCCAGTCAGATCACAAGGTGCTGACGGCCAAGGACGGCTTTGCGCCGATCAACCGCACCGAGATGGCGCTGATGGCCGCGCCGGGCGCGAGCCCCGCGACGCTGCGGCTCGCGGATCGGCTTGCGGAGTTCTGCGACAATGTGCAGGCGAAGGCGGCGTAGGAGACTGTGTAGGGTGGGTTAGCCTGGCGGCTGCGCGAAGCGCAGGCGCCAGGCGTAACCCACCATGCTTCCGTGCTTGCGGAACGAAGTTGGTGGATTACGCCTCGCTAATCCACCCTACGATTCAGCTAATGCACGGCCGTGAAGAACCGCCCGAGCCGGAAGCCGGACAGCCACGTGTACACCGGCTGGCTGCGCATGCCGAGATCCCAGGAGCCGACTACGGCATCGGCGCGTCCGACCAGATTGTCGATCGGCAGCAGGCCAACACCGCCGGAGCGCAAGGGCACGCGGCTGTCGGCGGAATTGTCGCGGTTATCGCCGAGCACGAAGAGATGGCCCGGTGGCACGGTGACTTCCTGCGTGTTGTCGAGCGGGCCATTGTCGCGCATCTTGAAGATCAGGTGCGAGACGCCGTTCGGCAGCGTCTCGACATAGCGGTACGCAGGTTCGCTGCCACCATTGTCGTCTTCCGCAGCGCCGACGCCATCCGGCTTCAACTCGGCGGGGCGGTCGTTGACGAAGAGCTGGCCCTGCCGCATCTGGATGCGGTCGCCCGGCAGTCCCACGACGCGCTTGACCCAGGCTTGCGAGCGATCACCGGGCCAGCGGAACACGACGACGTCGCCTTGCTTCGGCGTCTCCGCGAAGACGCGGCCGCTTTCGGGCAAATTGATCTGGATCGGCAGCGACGAGGTGCCGTAGCCGTAGGGGAATTTCGAGGCTAGCAGCGCATCGCCGATCAGCAGCGTCGGCTCCATCGAGCCCGACGGAACGTAGAACGGCTCGGCAAGCGCGCCCTTGGCGATGAACACGGCGGCGACGATGCCGGCGAGCTGCATCAACTGGCCGGCCCAGCCGCTGCTCTTCCGCTTGGGGGCGGCAGTTACCTTCTCGACACTCATGCGCCCGTTCCACCCACAGTAATGCGTTCCATCAGCAGCGACGGCTGGCCGACGCCGACCGGCACGCCCTGGCCGTTCTTGCCGCAGGTGCCGATGCCGGTGTCGAGCGCGAGGTCGTTGCCGATCATGCGGATGCGATGCAAATCGGTCGGCCCGTTGCCGATCAGCATGGCGCCCTTGAGCGGCGCGCCGATCTTGCCGTTCTCGATCTTGTAGGCCTCGGTGCACTGGAACACGTATTTGCCCGAGGTGATGTCGACCTGTCCGCCGCCGAAATTCGCGGCGAACACGCCGTTCTTCACCGACGCGAGAATCTCGGCCGGATCGCGGTCACCTGCCAGCATGTAGGTGTTGGTCATGCGCGGCATCGGCACATGAGCATAGCCCTGCCGCCGGCCGTTGCCGGTCGGCTTCATGTTCATCAGCCGCGCGTTCTGGCGATCCTGCATGTAGCCGACGAGGATGCCGTCCTCGATCAGCACGGTGCGGTTGGTCGGCGTGCCCTCGTCGTCGATCGACAGCGAGCCGCGGCGCGAGGCGATGGTGCCATCGTCAACGACGGTGACCCCCTTGGCCGCGACCTGCTGGCCCATCAGGCCTGCAAAGGCAGAGGTCTTCTTGCGGTTGAAATCGCCCTCAAGGCCGTGGCCGACCGCTTCATGCAGCATCACGCCAGGCCAGCCGGCGCCGAGCACCACGTCCATCTCGCCGGCGGGAGCGGGAATCGATTCCAGGTTGACCAGGGCCTCGCGCAGCGCGCCGTCGGCGGCATCGCGCCAGTTCTTGCTCTCGATGAATTCGGCATAGCCGGCGCGGCCGCCATAGCCCTTGCTGCCGCTCTCCTGGCGATCGCCCTGGCCGGCGACGACGGAGACGTTGACGCGTACAAGCGGGCGGATGTCGCGATAGCTCTCGCCATCGGGCCGCAGGATCTCGACCACCTGCCAGGTAGCCCCCAAGCTCACGCTGACCTGCCGCACCCGCGGATCCTTGTCGCGCAAGTAAGCGTCGATCTCGGCGAGCAGTTTTACCTTGGTCTCGAAGCCGGGGGCATCGAGCGGATTGTCGTCGGCATAGAGCCGCACATTGGTGTGGGGAGGCGGGGCGGCAAAGCTGCCGGAATAGCCGCCGCGGACGGCCGCGACCGCATCGGCGGCGCGAATCAGCGCCGGCAGCGAGACGTCGGAGGAATGCGCATAGCCAACCGCGTCGTCCTTGACGGCGCGCAGCCCAAAACCCTGCGAGGTGTCATAAGTCGCCTGCTTCAGCCGGCCGTTGTCGAACATCAGCGCTTCGGTCTGGCTGTATTCCAGGAACAATTCGCCGTCGTCGGCACCGGCAAGCCCGCGCGCGAGCTCGCTGCGAACCTGGTCGCGGTCGAGATTGGCGCGGTCGAGCAGGGAGGTCGTGGCAGGGTTGGTCATGCGTCCGTCCATTATCTGGAGATGTGGGGCAAGATAATGGTTTCGGACGGGATCCGCGAGGGCGCGAAGGCTCACATTACGGAAACAATAGGCTCGCAGCCGGTTTCGCGCGCCTAGGGCAGCTTGTCATAGCCCTCGCCAAGCCCATTGAGGCTGAGCGGGAAGCCGATGCCTTCTTCCGGCGTCTCGAAGATGATGAAGGTGGCGGTCTTGGCGGTGCGGAGCTGGCCGAGCAGCTTGTCGTCCATGACGACCTCGGCGACGCAGCCATTGGGCAGGCAGCGGACGAAGCCGGCGCGGCCGACGTCCTGGTTGTCGAGCTTCAGGCCGAGGCCGGAGGGCAGGAGGACGCCGAGCGGGGCGACCACGCGCATCAGGCGGCTCTTCTGGTCGGCGGTCTTGAGCACGATCACGGTCAGGCCGGCATTGGAGCGGTCTTCGGCCACCACGCTCTGGATCAGGGCGCATTGCTCCGCCTGGGCGCCCGGAGGGGTGTCGCAGCGAATCTGCCAGTCGCCATGGACGGAGCGCACCGCGCCCTGCGCATGGGCGAGGCCCGGAAGCGCCATGACGACGACCGCCGCCAGCAGAGCGGCCAGCGTCGCAAGGCCGCCAGCCTGCCTTTTTGCCCGCCCTGCCATGCCTCTCGAAAACCCCATCGGGTCGGTCCCTCTGCTCGCCTGGGTCGCTCGCCCTTGGTGGACTGATCTGGCGGACTGATACGGGAATGACGGCGTCTTGAAGGCGATTCGCAAGCAAATTCCGCGCCGCCTCGCACCGCCATCGCCCGCACGAATCAGGTTCCTGCGCGGCTGTTCGCCAGTGCCTACCGCGGGCAATTCCGCTGTCAAGCGGCAGCATCCCGGGAAACGGTATTTTTGTTTGATGTTACTAGGAAATATCTTGCGGGTGATGGCTGACAGACAGGCCTCAAGACTGCATTGCGATAGATCAAGAATTATGGTTTGAGAAGCTTGATTTCGGCGTTCTCACGATCTGGCCCCAATTCCTCTTAGAGGGATTCTTGCGCGGCGGTTTGTCAGGCGGGCGGATCGAATAAGCGTTTCCCAAAAATAGGGGAATGCACTCGGGGTGATTTCGTAAGGGGAGCGCGAACGGCATGAGAATGTCCATGGGCCGGGTGGGCCGGCACTTGCTGGGATTGGCCGTAGCGGGTCTGACGCTGGCGACGGGTGGCGCGGCATTCGCCGCCGAGCCCGGGCAACCGGCGCCGTGGGAGTGGACGCTTCAGCAGTCCGCCTCCCCGGTGATGGATAACATCGTCTGGTTCCACAACTTCCTGTTCGTGCTGATTACCGTCATCACGCTGTTCGTTCTGGCGCTGCTCGTGATCGTGGTCATCAAGTTCAACGCGAAGGCCAATCCGGTGCCGTCGCGGACCACGCACAACACGCTGATCGAGGTGGCCTGGACGCTGGTCCCGGTGCTGATCCTGGTCGGTATCTCGGTGCCGTCGTTCCGCCTCTTGTTCCTAGAGCTTGACGTGCCCAAGGCGGATGTCACCATCAAGGCCACCGGCAAGCAGTGGTATTGGTCCTATGCCTATCCGGATAACGGCAAGTTCGAGTTCGACTCGCTGATGGCCCAGGACAAGCAGCCCCGGCTGCTCGGTGTCGACAACGAGATGGTCGTGCCGGTCAACAAGGTGATTCGTGTCCAGGTTACCGGCGCAGACGTCATCCACGCCTTTGCGCTGCCGGCTTTCGGCGTCAAGATCGACGCCATTCCAGGGCGGCTGAACGAGACCTGGTTCAAGGCGACCAAGGTCGGCATGTTCTACGGCCAGTGCTCGGAGCTCTGCGGCAAGGACCACGCCTTCATGCCGATCGCGATTCGCGTCGTGGAAGACAAGGACTTCGCCTCCTGGGTCGAGACGGCGAAGAAGAAATATGCGAGCGGCGGCACCAGCACCTATGCTTCCGCGGCCGGCCCGACGCAGTAAGCGCCGGGTGAGGGCTCGAGGGGACTGAAAGCGACAAAAAGGGCGGGACCGCATAAGGTCCGAACGGGACGCAAGGCAGGATTTGAAAATGGCAACGAGCGCAGCGGCACACGGCGATCACGCGCAAGACCACGGACATGACGAGCATGCCCATCCGACCGGATGGCGCCGTTACGTCTATTCGACCAACCACAAGGACATCGGCACGATGTACCTGATCTTCGCGGTCATCGCCGGCGTCATCGGCGCCGCGATGTCGATCGCGATCCGTGCCGAGCTGATGTATCCGGGCGTGCAGATCTTCCACGAAACGCACACCTATAACGTGTTCGTGACCTCGCACGGCCTGATCATGATCTTCTTCATGGTCATGCCCGCGATGATCGGCGGCTTCGGCAACTGGTTCGTGCCGCTGATGATCGGTGCGCCCGACATGGCGTTCCCGCGCATGAACAACATCTCGTTCTGGCTGCTGCCGGCGTCCTTCGCCCTGCTGCTGATGTCGACCTTCGTGGAGGGCGAGCCCGGCGCCAACGGCGTCGGCGCCGGCTGGACCATGTACGTGCCGCTGTCGAGCTCGGGCCATCCGGGCCCGGCCGTCGACTTCGCGATCCTGTCGCTCCATCTGGCGGGCGCCTCGTCGATCCTCGGCGCCATCAACTTCATCACCACCATCTTCAACATGCGCGCGCCGGGCATGACCCTGCACAAGATGCCGCTGTTCGTGTGGTCGATCCTGGTGACGGTGTTCCTGCTGCTGCTGTCGCTGCCGGTGCTCGCCGGTGCGATCACCATGCTGCTGACCGACCGCAATTTCGGCACGACGTTCTTCGCGCCCGATGGCGGCGGCGATCCCGTGCTGTTCCAGCATCTGTTCTGGTTCTTCGGTCACCCCGAGGTGTACATCCTGATCCTGCCCGCCTTCGGCATGATCAGCCAGATCGTCTCGACCTTCTCGCGCAAGCCCGTGTTCGGCTATCTCGGCATGGCTTACGCCATGGTCGCGATCGGCGGCATCGGCTTCGTGGTGTGGGCGCACCACATGTACACGGTCGGCATGTCCTCGGCGACGCAGGCCTATTTCGTCGCGGCGACGATGGTCATTGCGGTTCCGACCGGCGTGAAGATCTTCTCGTGGATCGCCACGATGTGGGGCGGCTCGATCGAATTCCGCGCCCCGATGATCTGGGCGGTGGGCTTCATCTTCCTGTTCACCGTCGGTGGCGTCACCGGCGTCGTGCTGGCGAATGCCGGTGTCGACCGCGTGCTGCAGGAAACCTACTACGTCGTCGCCCACTTCCACTACGTGCTGTCGCTCGGTGCGGTGTTCGGGATCTTTGCCGGCTGGTACTACTGGTTCCCGAAGATGACGGGCTACATGTACAACGAGACGCTGGCCAAGGCGCACTTCTGGGTCACCTTCATCGGCGTCAATCTGGTGTTCTTCCCGCAGCATTTCCTCGGCCTGTCGGGCATGCCGCGCCGCTATGTCGACTATCCCGACGCCTTCGCGGGCTGGAACCTGGTCTCGTCGGTCGGCTCCTACATCTCCGGCTTCGGCGTGCTGATCTTCCTCTACACCGTGATCGACGCCTTCGCGAAAAAGGTGCCGGCTGGCGACAATCCGTGGGGTGCAGGTGCGACCACGCTGGAGTGGACGCTGCCTTCGCCGCCGCCCTTCCACCAGTTCGAAGTGCTGCCCCGCGTCCAGTAATCGATCTCCTGCGGCGCCCGTGACGGGCGCCGCGGCTCGATCAAGAAACGAGTCAAATTAGTGTCCGTCCTCGACCAGAATGCCATCGACATCAATCCACGCATCTCCGAGGCGGAGGTCGGCGACTATCTTGCGCTGCTGAAGCCACGGGTGATGTCGCTGGTGATCTTCACCGCGCTGGTCGGGCTGGCAATGGCGCCCGGGAATTTCCACTGGGTGCTGGCGATCACCTCGCTGCTCTGCATCGCCGTCGGTGCCGGCGCCTCCGGCGCACTCAACATGGCGCTGGAAGGCGACATCGACGCCAAGATGTCGCGCACGGCGAACCGGCCGATCCCGCGCGGCCGCATCACCCGTCCCGAGGCGATGGCGTTCGGGCTGACGCTGTCCTTCTTCTCGGTGATGACGCTCGGCATCCTCGTCAACTGGATCGCGGGCGCGCTGCTCGCCTTCACCATCTTCTTCTACGTCGTGATCTACACGATGGGCCTGAAGCGCTGGACCGCGCAGAACATCGTGATCGGCGGCGCCGCCGGCGCGCTGCCGCCGGTGGTGGCCTGGGCCGCGGTGACAGGCAGGGTCGATGTCGAGCCGCTGCTGCTGTTCGCCATCATCTTCTTCTGGACCCCGCCTCACTTCTGGGCGCTGGCGCTTTTCCGCTCCGACGATTACGCGCGCGCCGGCATTCCGATGCTGCCCAACGTCGCCGGTCCGGACGCGACCCGCCTCCAGATCCTGCTCTACACGATCGTGCTGATCGCGGTCGCCGCGGCGCCCTGGGCGCTGGGCTATTTCGACGCCGTCTACGGCATCGTCTCGCTGATCCTCGGCGCCGGCATGCTGGTGCTCGCCATCAACGTCTATATCCGCCGCGAGCGCAGTCAGTCGCTGCGCGCGACGCGAAAACTGTTCGCTTTCTCGATCCTGTATCTGTTCGCACTGTTCGCGACCCTGCTGGCCGAGGTCGTGGTCCGGGCGCTTGCTCCGATGGTTGGGGGCGCATGATCGCGCAGATGGCTGACAAACCCGAGCCAGATGGAATCGTCCTCACCGAGGCGCAGCGGAAGAGCCGTCGTCAGCGCTCAGTCGCGATCGCGCTCGCGCTGGGCGTGCTCGTCGTGCTGTTCTTCGCCGTCACCATCGTCAAGGGGCCGGCAGTTCTCGTCCGGCCGATGTAGGAAAGATGGATCACGAGCCCACCATATCGCGGGATCAGAGCCGGGCGGCCAGCAAGAGGCGTGGTCCTTTCAAAGGCGTTGGCCGTGACGTTCTGGTCGCGTCGATCTGCGGCGGCGTGGTCGCGCTGATGGTCGGTGCCTCCTACGCCGCGGTGCCGTTCTACAACTGGTTCTGCCGCGCCACCGGCTTCAACGGCACCACCCAGGTCGCCATTTCGGCGCCGGCCACCGGGCCGATCGCGCGGAAGATCGCGGTGCGCTTCGACTCCAATGTCGCCCCCGGCCTGCCCTGGAAGTTCGTGCCGGAGCAGAACGAGATCGAGGTCAATATCGGCCAGGTCGTCACCGTCTTCTACACCGTGACCAACCAGGCCGCGCGCACCACCGCCGGCCAGGCCGCCTACAACGTCGCGCCGCTGACGGTCGGCTCCTACTTCCAGAAGATCAACTGCTTCTGCTTCACCGAGCAGACCATGGCGCCCGGCGAGACGCGCGAGATGCCGGTCGTGTTCTATGTCGATCCGTCGATCGCCGACGATCAGGAGAACGACGGGCTCAACACGATCACGCTGTCTTACACGTTCTATCCGGTCAAGGATCCGGTGGTGAAGCCGCTCGCGGCCAGCGAAGTCGACAAGCGCAAGGGCAATCTCTGATCACCGGCGTCACGCTCCGGGGTTGGACACAAGGGGATAAGTGCCTGACAGGCACGGGATTGAGGAGAGAGACGGAAATGGCGACCGCGCAAGGCAAGCATCACGACTATCACCTGGTCGACCCCTCTCCGTGGCCGTTCGTGGGCTCCGTCTCGGCCTTCATCATGGCGGTCGGAGCGATCACATGGATGCACCACATGTTCTCGGCCGCCCCGATCGTGTTCGGTGTCGGCACCGTCGGCGTGCTCTACACCATGGCGAGCTGGTGGGGCGATGTGATCAAGGAAGCCCAGTACAAGGGCGACCACACCCGCGTCGTGCAGCTCCATCACCGCTACGGCATGATTCTGTTCATCGCCTCCGAGGTGATGTTCTTCGTCGCCTGGTTCTGGGCCTATTTCAACGCGGCGCTGTTTCCGGCCGACGCTGTCCACGCCACGCGCGATGCGGTGTTCGGCTGCGGCCTCGGCACCGCTGCCGGCGCCTGCGCGGTGCCCGGCACATGGCCGCCGCACGGCATCGAGACCTTCGATCCCTGGCACCTGCCGCTCCTGAACACGCTGATCCTCCTCACCTCAGGCACCACGGTGACCTGGGCGCACCACGCGCTGCTCGAGAACGATCGCCAGGGTCTCAAATACGGCCTGATCCTCACGGTCGTGCTCGGCGCGCTCTTCACCTGCGTGCAGGCCTATGAGTACAGCCACGCTGCGTTCTCCTTCGCCGGCAACGTCTATGGCGCGACCTTCTTCATGGCGACCGGCTTCCACGGTTTCCACGTGCTGGTCGGCACCATCTTCCTGCTGGTTTGCCTGATCCGCGCCTATGCAGGCCATTTCACGCCGACCCAGCATCTCGGCTTCGAGTTCGCCGCCTGGTACTGGCACTTCGTGGACGTGGTCTGGCTGTTCCTGTTCCTCTGCATCTATGTGTGGGGACACGGTGCCGAGACCATGGCTCACGGCGCGCACTGAGCAGTCCTGCATCTATCAGAAGGGGCGGCCGCAGGGCCGCCCTTTCGCTTTTCGGAAGCCTCGGCGGAAACTGTGATAGAGTGCGTCATCATGAACGACACCGCCGGCAAGTCCGAACCCGAGACGACCGTCCTGCAAAGCGCGATGCGCGGGCTGGCCTGCAAATGCCCGCGCTGCGGCCAGGGCAAGCTTTATGCGGGCTTTCTGACGCTTGCGCCTGCTTGTGACCGTTGTGGTCTCGACTATGCCTTCATCGATACCGGCGATGGGCCTGCGATCTTCATCATTATGCTGGCCGGAGCGATCGTGGTCGGCTGCGCGCTCGTCGTCGAGGTCAAGTATCAGCCGCCGTACTGGCTGCATGCGGTGCTGTGGCTGCCGTTGATCCTCGCCACCACGCTGCTGCCGCTGCGTGCCATGAAGTCGCTGCTAATCTCCCTGCAATTCCACCACAAGGCGGCGCCGGGCCGGCTGGTCGACCGCGCGAAATGAACGAGACTGCGCGCAAGCCTCGCGTGGCCGGCTTCGCGCTGTTCACGCTGTTCCTGACCGTGTCCTTCGTCGCGCTCGGCGTCTGGCAATTGCAGCGGCGGACCGCCAAGCACGAGCTGGTCGCCGCGCTTACCGAGCGGCTTGCCGACGCGCCGATTCCGCTGCCGCCGCCGGCGCAATGGGCCGCGCTCAATCCGGCGCACGACGAATTCCGCCGCGTCAGCTTCACCGCGACTTACGCAGCCTTGCCCGATGCGATGGTCTATTCGTCCGGCTCGGCCGTGCGCAAGGATGCCTCAGGCCCCGGCACCTGGGCCTTCCTCCCCGCGCGGCTTCCGTCCGGTGAAATGGTCGTGATCGATGCGGGCTTCGTCGAGAACACGATGCAGGATCGCAGCGTCGAGGATCGCGCGGTGAAGAAGCTCGTGACCGGCCAGCCAGCCGCGCTCACCGGCTATCTGCGCTTTCCTGAAGCGCCCGGCTGGATGACGCCGGCGGAGAACCGCGACAAGCGGCTCTGGTTCGTGCGCGATCATCTCGCCATTGCCCGTGCGCTCGGCTGGGGCGCTGTTGCGCCGTTCTACATCGATCTGGAGCGGCCCGCTCCCGAGAACAACATCCCGCGTCCGGGCCCGCTCGACGTGCATCTGAAGGACGACCATCTGCAATACGCCATCACATGGTTCGCACTCGCAGGCGCGGTGCTGATTGCATTCGGCGTCTGGGTGCGGGGACGCCGCCCGGCCTGACCGTTCCGTAGGTTCCCGGAGAGAACCCGGTATCGCCCGGGGTTTATTATTCAGCACACATTCACGAGTGTGATCCTAAGCCGCAGGCGAATTTTCGCGGCAGACAGGACTTTGGCGTGAGCGATTTCGATCAGATGGGAATTGTCGTCGACTGGGTGGATGCGTGCCGCAAAGGCGATCTCGCCATGCTGCTCGACCTCTATGCGGACGACGCCCAGGTCGAATGCAGCTGCAACGGGACGCGACGTTATCGTGGACGACGCGAGCTCGAAACCTATTGGGGCCCGCGGCTCAGCGCCTATTCCTCGGCGGGTTTCGGCCTGGAAGAGATCAATCCCGCGCCATTTGGCATCGATCTCGAATATTCCGTCGCCGGCTCGCTGCGCATCCACGCCTCGTTTCGCTTCAGCCCCGAAGGCAAGATCCACAGCACGCTGTGCGAACCGGCCTTGCAGGAGCCGCACCACGGCTGCGCTTGCTGATCGCGCGAGCGCGCCGCACTCCTGATTCGATATTTGCGATCGTCGCGCGAAGCGGTGACGCAAAGTGATGCGTGCTTCATCTCTTTCCCAGAAAATCTGCTTCTCTTTCCTGGAAAGCCTGCAGCTCTTTCCCATTTCATCCATGTGCATTTATTTGCTTCGGGACGACCGTCGAACTTAGACATCTTCCATCTTCGTGCATCTGCACTCACCAAAACCCACGTGTTAGGTGACAACCGGAACCTGTGCGTTTGCAGGGATTGGGGTGCAGTATGGAATGCGTCTTTGCGTCGGGACGTTCGGTCCGCGCTGGTGTGGTTGGGGCTGTCAGTTTTCTTGCTCTGTCATTGAATTTTTCCTCCGATCAATCTGCCCACGCGCAAGGCACATTGCCGCCGGTGACAGTAGACGCGCCCGGCAAACCAAAGCCGCGGCAAGCGGTCCAGCGCACGCAATCCTCCCGCGAACGCGCGCAAAGGCAGGCCACTGCGGCGGCACCGCGCAACATCGCGCCCGTGCCTTATCTGACGCCGTCGACCGGCACGCTCGGTGCGCCGCCTGCGCCCTATGCCGGCGGCCAGGTGGCCAGCGGCGGGAGCCTCGGTCTGCTCGGCAATCGTAGCGTAATGGACACGCCGTTCAACCAGACCAGCTACACCGCCGAGCTGATCCAGAACCAGCAGGCGCGCACCATCCGCGACGTGCTGATCAACGATCCCTCGGTGCGCGTGATCCAGGCGGCCGGTGGCGGCGCCGATGGCCTGTTCATCCGCGGCTTCTATTACGACAGCGGCGATTATGCGCTCAACGGCCTGTCCGGGATCGCGCCCTATTATTCGACGGGAGCGAACTTCATCGAGCGCGTCGAAGTGCTGAAGGGGCCGAGCGCGGTGCTCAATGGCATGACGGTCGGCGGCACCGGTGCCTCGAGCGGCGGCGCCGTAGGCGGCAGCGTCAACCTGATCACAAAGCATGCGCCCGACGTCGACATCACCCAGCTCACTACGACCTACGTGTCCAAGTCGCAGTTCGGTCAGCAGATCGACGTCGGCCGGCGCTACGGCGAACACAAGGAGTGGGGCGTCCGTCTCAACAGCACCTATTCCAACGGCAACACGCCGTGGAATCGCCAGAACGACGAGTTCGGCAACGTCGCACTCGGGCTCGATTATCGCGGCGACACGGTGCGGGCCGCGGTCGATATCGGCTACCAGGCCGACGTGCTCGATTCGCCGCTGCGGTTCTTCTCGGTTGGCTCGACCGTCATTCCTCCGGCGCCGAAAGCTGGGACGAACTTCCAGGTGCCTTGGGCCTACTACCATCCGACCGACTTCTTTTCGACCGTCAAGGGCGAGGTCGACCTCACCGACTGGATGACCGCCTACGCAGCGTTCGGTTATCACGACAGCAACATCAACTACGCCTATCCGTCGCCCACCATCACCAATTTGAGCGCGCCTCCCAGCACCTCGCAGCTCGGCGGACTTCGCTCCCTTCCGTTCACCGGCAAGGAGACGTTCGAGACGCTCGCCGGCGAAGCGGGCGTGCGGATGAACGCGGATCTCGGACCGGTCAACCACGCCGTCAATGTCGGCTATTCGATCACGGACCGGACCTACAATCAGCGCGTGCTGACGCCGTCCTCGGGCATGATCTACTGGAATCTCTACACCGAGCCGACCAATATCGCGAAGCCCGCCTTCAACACGCTGGCCGCCAACCAGGCCACCAATGTCGACCTCTGGAGCGTCGGTGTTTCCGACACGATGTCGATGTGGGACAAGCGGCTTCAATTCACCGTCGGCGTCAGGCGTCAGACGGCGGGCAGCTCGGTGACGAATTACATCACGCCGGCCTCTTCGCGCGGTGAGCAGGACACGTCGGTGTGGACGCCCGCCTATGCCGTCGTCCTCAAGCCGATCGATCACATCTCGCTCTATGCGAACTACATCGAAGGCCTTCAGACACCCGCCGTGGTGGGCGCCGCGTACCTCAATCGTGGAACGGTCTTCCCACCCGGGCAGACCAAGCAGGCGGAGGCCGGCATCAAGATCGATGCCGGGCGCATCACGACGACACTGAGCGCGTTCGACATATCCCAGCCGAGCATCATCGCGGTCGCAGTCGCGGGTGGAACGGAGCAGCAGCTCAACGGCCGCCAGCGCAATCGCGGCATCGAGCTCAACGTGTTCGGCGAGGTCACGCCTGCGATCCGGCTGCTCGGCGGCATCGCGATGGTTCATGGCGTGCAAGAGCAGGCGGCGCTTGCATCGAACAACGGCAAGGTCGCGGTCGGCGTGCCCGGCGTTACCGCCAATATCGGCGCGGAATGGGATACGCCCTTCGTTCGCGACCTGACGCTGACTGGCCGCGTCGTCTATACCGCATGGCAATATGTCGACGTTGCCAACACGCTGACGATTCCCGAATGGACGAGAGTTGACCTCGGTGCGCGCTACACTTTCACCTCGCCCTGGAACGGCAAGCCAATTGTGGTCCGCGGCAGCATCGAGAACGTTTTCAACAAGGCCTATTGGGCGTCGGCCTATAGTGGCGTGATCACGCTCGCTGCACCCCGGACCTATCTGGTCTCGACCACATTCAATTTCTAAGGACCATGATCCGACGGACCGTGAACACCATCAGATGATGATATTCGCCAGAACCGCCCTTGCCATTGTCGGAGGTTATGTCGGAACCTCAGCGATCATCGCTGCCCTGTCGATGATCGCGGTGGCCATGGTCGGCATGGAGCGCAGCGAAGCCGCGACGCTCGGCTCCATGCTGGGATTCGTGATCTATCTCGGTGTCATGATCTGGTCGTTTGCCGAGCCGGGCCTGATCCGCGTCACGCTCTGGCTTGGCGCCGTGACCACGCTGAGCCTGACGCTGGTTTTCCTCCTCGATCATTTGGTGTCCTAGACCATGGAGGCGACGTTCCGCGCATCGATGAACTGGCTGCACACCTGGTCGGGCGTCGTGCTGGGGTCGCTGTTGTTCGCCATCTTCTGGATGGGAACATTGTCGGTCTTCGACAAGGAGATCGACCGCTGGATGATGCCGGCATCGCGCCTCGCGCTTCCGGCGGATTTCTCCTACGACACGATGCGGCCGGCCTATCAGGCCGCGCTGGCGGCAAAATCGCCCAGCGTGCTTCTGCTCGTCCCGAACGAACGCAATCCCGTCATCACGGCATTCTGGCGGGCCCCGGACGGCTCGTTCGCCCAGCACATGTTCGATCCGCGCAGCGGCGCGGAATTGCCGGATCAGGGCACGCTTGGCGCCAGTCGGTTCATCTATCCGTTTCACTATAGCCTGAACCTGAAGGTGCTGGGGCTCGGCTATTGGATCGTCGGCCTCTGCGGCATGATGATGATGACGCTGTGCGTCTCCGGCGTGGTGATCCACCGCAAGATATTCGCGGACTTCTTCACCTTCCGGCCCGAGCGCAAGATCCGGCGCGCCACGCTCGATCTGCACAACGTCGCCGGCGTGCTCGGTCTTCCCTTTCACGTCGTGATCAGCGTCTCCGGCCTCGTCATCCTGTTCTCGCTGTATTTTCCCAGCAGCATCTGGGCCGTCTATGGAAAGGATGCGCGCCTGTTCGGCCGCGAGGCCTACGGCTCCTATGTGCGGCCACCCGTCCGGCAGGCCGCGGACCTGGTCTCGTTCGACACGATCGTCGCAAAGGCGAGGTCGGTGTGGGGGCAGGGCGAGCCGAATTATCTCTATGTCTTCAATCCCGGCGATGCCGCGGCCTATGTCCAGGTGAACCGTGCCTCCGAGGACGTCGTCAGCAACATCTCTCATGTCGCCTATGTCGACGGGGTGACCGGCGAGATGCTCTCGGCCACAAGGCCCGAGAAGCCGGCCGCGGTCACCCAGCGCTTCATCGCCGGACTGCATTTCATCCAGTTCAGGCACTGGACGCTGCGCTGGTCGTATTTCCTGCTCGGGCTTGCGGGATGCGTGCTGATTGCCACCGGCCTGTTGTTCTGGGTCGAGTCCCGGCGCGAGCGGCATCGCAAGCTCGGTCGTTCCGGAGCCCGCGTTGTCGCGGCGGTCACGGTTGCGAGCGTGACCGGGCTGCTGATTGCGACGCTTTCTTTCATGGTCGTGAATCGTGCGCTGCCTCTCGGCGTTTCGGCTTTCGGCATCGGGCGCGGCATGATCGAGGCCATCGTCTTCCACCTGATCTGGCTGCTCACGCTGTGTCATGCATGGGGCGCCACAGGCCGGGCGTGGGTTGGTCAGTGCTGGACGATCTCCGCGCTGGCCCTGATGGCGGTGCTGCTCAACGCTCTTACCACCGGAGACCACCTGGCGAGATCCATCGCCTCCCCGCAGCTCTGGCCGGTCGCGGGCATCGATCTGACGCTGCTGATTGCCGCCGCCGTCTCCGCGTGGGCCGCACGTCGCCTTTCGCGCGGCGGGCGTGTCGGTGCGGCGTCCTTGCGGGAGAGCGCGCGATGATCGCGATGATGCTGCTCCTCGCCGGTTGGAGCCTGCTGGCGTGCAGCCAGCCCAAGCAGTTCAACCGCATCGTCCGGCACGGTCACCTCTCGACTTCCGGCAGGATCGCGGCGCGATCGCTGGGTGCGGTCCTGCTGTTGGCGGTGCTCGCCATGTTGGTGCGAAGCGAGGGACTGGCCTTTGGCGCGCTGCTTTGGGCCTGTCTGCTCAGCATCAGCGCGATGGCCGTTGCGCTGATGCTGGCGTGGCTGCCCGGATTTACGGCGTCGACCTAGATTCCGGGACCGGCAGGCGACATCGCACATAGGTTCGCTCGTCCGCGCGAAGCAGTGACAGCGATCCGCTGAGCGCGCGCACGCGCTCGTGCATCCCGGTCAGGCCCCGGCCGAAGACGTTGCCGGCGGGAAAGCCGCCGCCGTCATCGGCGATCTCGATGGTGAGTGCGCTGCCGGCAATGGTCGCCTGCACGTGGGCATGGCTTGCTCCGGCGTGGCGCAACACATTGGTCAACGCCTCCTGGATCAACCGATAGACGGTCTGCGCCAGCGGTCCGGCGATGCCGTCGAGATCAGGGGCGAACGTGGCCGTCAGGGCGACCTGCGGCGCCTGCCTGCGAAAGTTCTGGAGCAGCGTCTGCACGCTGCTCTCCAGCCCCAATTCCTCGATGTAGAGCGGGCGCAGCCGGTCGAGAATGCGGCGGTTGGTCTGTTGGAGCGCTTCGACCGAGCGCATCACCTCCTGGGTCGCATTGCCGAGATTTCCCGACGGTGGCGCGGTCTCGATCAGCGCGGTCGTGCCGGCGCGAATGCTGAACAGCAATGGCCCGAGCTCGTCGTGCAGCTCCCGGGCGAGATCGCGCCGCTCGTCGTCCTGGAGCGACACCAGGCGGTGCAGCAATTCGCGATTGTCCCGGCTCAATTGTGCGAGCGTTGCCGCCAGCGCATTGGCTTCCTCGCAGCTCTGCCGGATCTCCGGCGGCCCGGCCACCGGGATCGGCGTCGCGTAATCGCCGCGCCGGATGCGGGTGAGGCCTACACCGAGATTGTGCAGGGGACGCAGCGCCGATCCCGCGAAAAGATAGGAGATCGTTCCAGTCAGCACCATCAGCACGGCGATGAGGCTCGTCAGCGCCAGAAAGCCGATCCATTTCTCGAACAGGTCGGCCGACAGGTCGGGCACGAAGACGAGATCGCCGACGCGCCTGCCGTCAATGATGACCGGAGATGCTGCGTCCATGTCCGGAATGGCGATCAGGTCGACGAACCATTGCGGCACGCTATGCAGCCCACGCAGGCTGTCCTTCGGAGGAGGCGTAGAACCTGTTTCCGCTGGCCGGAATTGGATATCAGAGGATGTGCCCAAGGAATGGACAAAAGCGTCAAGCGCCTTTTGCGGATCGTTCGAAGCGCTCAAGGTATTGTTGAGCGCCCCGGCGATTGTCCGGGCCGAGCGTCGTCCCGGCTCATTCTCGTCGGCCAGCTGGCCGGTCGCGAAGGTCTGGAGCAGCACGCCGCTCATGGCCAACGCGGCGAGGAAGCTCAGGCCGAGCGGAAGAAACAGTTGAGTCCTGAAAGAGAGCCGTTGCCACATTAGGTCAATTCTAACGCGCATTGGCCGGATTTTCTCTTTCCATTTGTTCCCGCCGGTCTATGAGTCGAAAAACCAGAGAGCGCGAAATGCAAGATACCGCCAAGCCGGCGACCAAGGTTCTGATCGTCGACGACCATCCCGTGGTGCTGTCGGGTTGCCGTACCCTTTTCGCGTCCGACCAATCGATCCGGATCGACGAGGCGATCGACGCCAAATCCGGGCACCGTGCCTATATCAGCAAGCGGCCTGACGTTACCGTCATCGACATCAGCCTGCCCGATGTCTCCGGCTTCGAGCTGATGCGGCGGATACGCAAGGACGATCCCGAGGCCAAGATCATCATGTTCAGCATGAACGATGATCCGGCTTTTGTGGTGCGGGCGGTCGAACTGGGGGCGCAGGGCTATGTCTCCAAGGGCGACGATCCCCGGATCCTGCTCAAGGCGGTACGCAAGGTGGTCGCCGGCGACAATTTCATCTCGCCGCAACTCGCGGAGGCCGTGACCTTCTCCGGCGCCGCGATCAAGGCCAATCCGGCCTCGCAGATGACGCCGCGGGAGCTTGAAATTCTTCGCCTGCTCGGGCGAGGCGACAAGATCGTCGAGGTCGCCGAGGCGCTCGGCATCTCCTACAAGACGGTCGCCAACACCACATCCCTGCTCAAGCAGAAGTTAGGGGCCAAGAATCATTCCGATCTGATCCGGATCGCGGTGGAAATCGGGATGAACTGAGATCGCGGCGCCGCCCGGTCGCCGAACCGGCTGCTCCAGGATGCATCCGGTTCGGCGGGGCGGATCGGTATCGGCGCCAGCCGGGCAATGCATGGACACCGCCGACACCATCCTCGGGCACAATGGGGGCGGGTGATATTCGTTCCGGAACCTATCTTCGATTCGGGAAAAAGAAGCAAAAACGGGCTGGCGAACCGCCTCTATGCGCACCGGTGGACGATAGTGTGTCGGGAAAAGTAGGAATTTTTTCTTGCGCCCGTCGTTTTCGCCCTTGACGATGTCATGACAGGCGATGAAAGCTGGCGCGAACTGTTTTCGCGGGGCGTGACCCGCACAAGCCAAACTGGTCTGCACAAATCAATGACAGACCTTCCAAGAGAGGGGCTGCGGCATCACCGCAGCCCTTTTTCGTTGGAGGCAGGTGCGGACGGGAAGCGGTTTCCCGATGCCGCAAAACACTTTATGGTGGTCCAAAGCCTCTGGCTGTTGACTAGTAATTTCATAAAATCAAAGGCTTACCGATCTGGCTCAGGCCCGGCCGGCCTTTGGAGGGCAGTTTGACTCGTTATATCTCGACCCGGGGCGAGGCCCCCGAACTCGGTTTCTGCGACGTGATGCTGACCGGGCTTGCCCGCGATGGCGGCCTGTATGTGCCGGCCAGCTGGCCACAGCTCTCGGCCGACACCATCGCCGGCTTCTTTGGCCGCCCGTATTGGGAGGTCGCGGTCGATGTGATCCGCCCCTTCGCCGGCGGCGAGATTTCGGACGCCGAGCTCGGCCGCATGGCCAACGAGGCCTATGCCACCTTCCGCCACCCCGCGGTGGTGCCGCTGCGCCAGATGTCGCCGCACCAGTTCGTGCTGGAGCTGTTTCACGGTCCGACGCTCGCCTTCAAGGACGTCGCGATGCAGCTGATCTCGCGGCTGATGGACCACGTGCTCGCCAAGCGCGGCCAGCGTACGACCATCGTGGTCGCGACCTCAGGCGACACCGGCGGCGCTGCTGTCGATGCGTTTGCCGGGCTGGAGAACGTCGATCTCATCGTGCTGTTCCCGCACGGCCGCATCTCCGAGGTGCAGCGGCGCATGATGACGACGGCGGGCGCAACGAACGTCCATGCGCTCGCCATCGAAGGCAATTTCGACGACTGCCAGGCGCTCGTGAAAGGGATGTTCAACAACCATCGCTTCCGCGATGCGACCTCGCTCTCCGGCGTCAATTCCATCAACTGGGCACGCATCGTCGCGCAGGTCGTCTACTACTTCACCTCGGCCGTTGCCGTCGGTGCGCCGGCGCGCGCGGTGGATTTCGTCGTGCCGACGGGCAATTTCGGCGACATCTTCGCAGGCTATGTCGCAAAGCGCATGGGTCTTCCGATCCGCACCCTGCGCATCGCCGCCAACGTCAACGACATCCTGGCGCGGACGCTCAAGACCGGGATCTACGAGGTGCGCGAGGTGCACGCCACGGCGTCGCCGTCCATGGACATCCAGATTTCCTCAAATTTCGAACGGCTGATGTTCGAGGCCGGCCGGCGTGACGCCGCCGGAGTGCGCCGCCTGATGGATTCTCTGAAGCAGTCCGGACGGTTCGTGCTACCCGACGCGACGCTGGCCGCGATCCGCGAGGAGTTCGACGCAGGTCGCGCCGACGAGACCGAGACCGCGGCTGCGATCCGCGCCGCCTGGCGCGAGGCGGGCGAACTGGTCGATCCACATACGGCCGTCGCGCTCGCGGTCGCCGACCGCGACACCACGGACACGACGGTGCCCAGCATCGTGCTCTCGACGGCCCATCCGGCCAAATTCCCCGATGCGGTCGAGGCGGCCTGCGGTCAGCGGCCGCAATTGCCGGCCTGGCTCGACGGTCTCATGACCAAATCCGAACACATGAAGGTGATGAAGAACGAGCAGGGCGAGGTCGAGCGGTTCGTGCTGTCGGTCAGCCGCGCCGCGAAACAGGGAGTTGCCGGATGAGCGTCGAGATTTCCAAGCTTGCGTCCGGCCTGACCGTCGTCACCGACAAAATGCCCCATCTCGAGACCGCGGCGCTCGGCGTCTGGGCCGGCGTCGGCGGACGCGACGAGAAGCCGAACGAGCACGGCATCTCGCATCTGCTCGAACACATGGCGTTCAAGGGCACGACCAAGCGCTCCTCGCGCGAGATCGTCGAGGAGATCGAGGCGGTGGGCGGCGACCTCAATGCCGGCACCTCGACCGAAACCACGTCCTATTATGCGCGGGTGCTGAAGGCCGACGTGCCGCTTGCACTCGACGTGCTCGCCGACATCCTGGCCAATCCAGCCTTCGAGCCAGACGAGCTGGAGCGCGAGAAGAACGTCATCGTGCAGGAGATCGGTGCCGCGCAGGACACGCCCGACGACGTCGTGTTCGAACACCTCAACGAGCTCTGCTATCCCGACCAGCCGATGGGCCGCTCGCTGCTCGGCACCGCCAAGACCTTGGGTGCCTTCAACCGCGACATGCTGCGCGGCTATCTCTCGACACATTACCGCGGGCCCGACATGGTGGTGGCTGCGGCCGGCGCCGTCGATCACAAGCAGGTGGTCGCCGAGGTCGAGCGGCGGTTTGCGAGTTTCGAGGGGACGGCGGGGCCAAAGCCGCAATCTGCCATGTTCGGCAAGGGCGGCGCCAAGGTGGTGCATCGCGAGCTCGAGCAGGCGCATCTGACGCTGGCGCTGGAAGGCGTGCCGCAGAGCGATCTGTCGCTGTTCTCGCTCCAGGTCTTCACCAACATCCTCGGCGGCGGAATGTCGTCGCGGCTGTTCCAGGAGGTCCGCGAGAAGCGCGGCCTCTGCTACTCGATCTACAGTTTCCACGCGCCCTATAGCGACACCGGCTTCTTCGGCCTCTACACCGGCACCGATCCCGCCGACGCGCCGGAGATGATGGAGGTCGTGGTCGACATCATGAACGATTCGGTGGAGACGCTGACCGAGGCCGAGATCGCACGGGCCAAGGCGCAGATGAAGGCCGGCCTCCTGATGGCGCTGGAGAGCTGCTCGTCCCGCGCCGAGCAGCTTGCCCGCCATGTGCTGGCCTACGGCCGGCCGCAGACGGTGGAGGAGCTGGTGGCCCGGATCGACGCCGTCAGCGTCGAATCGACCCGGGACGCCGCGCGCGCACTGCTTTCGCGGAGCCGCCCTGCGGTTGTCGCATTAGGCAGTGGCAGGGGTCTGGACACGGCGGTGTCTTTTGCGGAAGGATTGACCCGGGCACGTGCCAAGGCGCGGCTGCATTAGGAGCCGCGCGCACGGGCTGATCTGCCCCGGGGAAGCATCACCATGGCCCTGTTTCGCCTGCCATCCAGTGGACCCGCCGCCCTCGCGCCGCGCGGTAACGGACTTCTGCTGCGCGCCCCGCAGATGTCGGACTTCCTGCAATGGGCGCATCTGCGCGAGTCCAGCCGTGATTATCTGACCCCCTGGGAGCCGATCTGGCCGTCGGACGACCTCACCCGGTCCGGCTTCCGCCGCCGTCTGCGCCGCTATTCCGAAGACATCGCCGCGGACCGCTCCTATCCCTTCCTGATCTTCCGCGAGCTCGACGGCGCCATGATCGGCGGCATCACGCTGGCCAATGTCCGCCGCGGCATCGTCCAGGCCGGCACCATCGGCTACTGGGTCGGCAAGCCCAATGCCCATCGCGGCTACATGACGGCGGCGCTCCGGGTGCTGCTGCCCACGCTGTTCGGCGAGCTCAATCTGCACCGGGTCGAGGCCGCCTGCATCCCCACCAATGCGCCATCGATCCGGGTGCTGGAGAAGTGCGGTTTCACCCGCGAGGGCTGGCGCGCCGCTATTTGTGCATCAACGGGGTCTGGCAGGATCATCTGTTGTTCGGCCTGCTGCACGAGGATTTCCGCGGCTGAGCCCGCTGTCCATCGGGCCAAAGTCTCCCGGGGGCTGCCTTATTTTACTTGCCTTGGGTTCGCCGATTTTGGCGATATAAACCGCTGGCCGGCCGGCGATCGGCCGGAGGATTGTCGCCGGAAGAATGTCATGGAGTACGGGCGTTGATGGTGAAGCAGCTTCGATCATTGCGGCATGTGCTGCGGCAGGGCCCGGTGATCGCACTGGCGTTCTCGGTGTCGCTTGCGACCGTCTCGCCGGCCTCGGCGCAGTCGCTGACCGACCGCTTCAAGGGTCTGTTTGGCGGCAAGTCCGACGAGCCGGCCCAGCCCAAGCCGGCACCTGCGCCCGGCCAGCCGGCCGATGACGACGTCGATTGCCCGCAGGTCACGGTGCGCGCCGGAGCCTCCACCTATGCGGTCGGAGCCGCGGGCAAGCCGGCCGTCGGTAACGAGGTCCGCTTCCAGGCCACCATCACCAAGATGGCGCGTGAATGCTTCCGCAGCGGCGGCGACATCACGGCCCGGGTCGGCATCCAGGGACGCGTCATCGCCGGTCCCGCCGGTGCGCCAGCGACGGTCGATGTGCCCTTGCGCATCGCCGTGGTGCAGGGCGGCGTCGGCGAGAAGGTGATCGCCTCGAAGGCCTATCGGACCACGGTCGAGATGGCGGAAGGCGGCAGCGTGCCCTTCACCTTCGTCGCCGAGGATCTGGCCTATCCGGTGCCTTCGGCCGCGATCGCGGATTCTTATATCTTCTATGTCGGCTTCGACCCGCAGGCGCTCGCGCCTGAGCCGAAGGCGCGAAAGAAGAAGTAGCTGTAGGGGCCGTGCCCCGGCTGTGCGGAGCAGCGCTGTACGCTGCACCGCGTCCGGGACACGAGAGCCGCGACCAACAAAAAAGCCGGCGCTCATCGCGCCGGCTTTTTGATGGGTGAGGCGTTCGTCCTCAGTTCAGCTTCTGCCGGACTTCGGTGATGCCCTTCGCGAGCAGATCGTCGGCGACCTGACCCTTGACCGACTGCGACAGGATCGTGGAAGCGGCCTGGATGGCGGCGTCGGCGGCCGCGGCCCGGACATCGGCCAGCGCCTGGGCCTCCGCGAGGGCGATCTTGCTCTCCGCGGTCTTGGTTCTGCGGGCGACGAAGTCTTCCATCTTCGCCTTGGCATCAGTCGCGATGCGCTCGGCTTCGGACCTGGCGTTGGCAATGATGTCGGCAGCTTCGCGTTCGGCCGACGCGGTGCGTGCCTTGTAGTCGGCGAGCACCTTGGCCGCCTCCTGCTTGAGGCGCATCGCGTCGTCCAGTTCGGCCTTGATGCGGTCGGCGCGATGGTCGAGCGCAGTCATCGCTTTCTTGAAGACGCCGAGATAGCCGAACAGGACCATCAGGATCACGAAGGCGATGGCGACCCAGGTTTCAGGATCGAAGAACATATCGACTAACCCTTCAAGGACGCGTCAACGGCGGCATTGACCGACGCTGCATCCGGAACGACGCCCGTGAGTTGCTGCACGATCTGGCCTGCCGAATCGGCAGCGATCGCGCGGACATTGCTCATGGCGCTGGCGCGGGTCGACGCGATGGTCTTCTCCGCCCCAGCGAGCTTGGCCGCCAGCTGTTCTTCCAGCGCCTTGCGCTCGGCGTCCGCCTGCGCATTCGCCTTGTCGCGGGATTCATTGCCGATCGCCTGCGCACGCGCGCGCGCCGAAGCGAGCTCGTTTTCGTAGGCCTTCAGCGCCGCTTCGGACTGATCCTTCAGCTTCTGCGCTTCGGCGAGGTCGCCCTCGATCTTGTTCTGACGCGCCTCGATCGCACCGCCGACCTTCGGCAGAGCGAGCTTGGACACGACCACGTAAAGCACGACGAAGAAGACCGCGAGCGACACCAGCTGCGAAGCATAGGTGCTGCTCTCGAATGGCGGAAAGCCGCCACCGTGGTGACCACCGTCAGCCTCGGTATGGGCGCCCGCCGCTGGACCCTTCGCCCCGCCATGACTCTCAGCCATGGAGTACTCCTGTTGCTGTCAGCCGCGCCGCTTCGGTCGAAGCGGCGCGAAGAACGTCGTCCTCAGAGCGGAACGAACAGCAGCAGCAGCGCGATCAGCAGCGAGAAAATGCCGAGCGCTTCGGTCACGGCGAAGCCGAAGATCAGGTTGCCGAACTGGCCCTGAGCGGCCGAGGGGTTGCGAACGGCCGCGGCGAGGTAGTTGCCGAAGATCACGCCGACGCCGACGCCCGCGCCGCCCATGCCGATGCATGCGATGCCCGCGCCGATAAGTTTTGCTGCTGCCGGATCCATTTTAGACTCCTTGGAAGAAAGATTGGGTTTTGGGTGGAAATTCCCCGGACTGCTCAGTGTCCCGGATGAATGGCGTCGTTGAGGTAGATACAGGTCAGGATCGCAAACACGTAGGCTTGCAGGAAGGCGACCAGAATCTCGAGGGCGTACAGCGCGACCGTGAGCGCGAGCGGCAGGACGCCGCCGACCCAGCCGAGGGCGCCGAGCGAGAAGCCGAGCATGGCGACGAAGCCCGCGAACACCTTCAGCGCGATGTGGCCGGCCAGCATGTTGGCGAACAGACGGACGCTGTGGGAGACCGGCCGCAGGAAGAACGACAGGACCTCGATGAACATCACCAGCGGCAGGATGTAGCCGGGGACGCCGTGAGGCACGAAGATCGAGAAGAATTTCATGCCGTTCTTGGCAACGCCGTAGATCAGGACGGTGAAGAAGACCAGGAGCGCCAGGGCCGCCGTCACGATCAGATGGCTCGAAATCGTGAAGGTGTACGGAATGATGCCGATCAGGTTCGAGACGCAGATGAACATGAACAGCGAGAAGATCAGCGGGAAGAACTTCATGCCTTCCGAGCCGGCGGTCGAGCGGATGGTCGAGGCCACGAACTCGTAGGAGATCTCGGCGACCGACTGCAGGCGTCCCGGAACCAGCTGGGTGCCGCTCGCCAGCATCAGGAGCGAGATGATCGCCACGGCGATCAGCATGTAGAGCGATGAATTGGTAAAGGCGATCGTATGATTGCCGATATGGCCCAGGGTGAAGAGAGGCTCGATGTTGAACTGGTGGATCGGGTCGATTTTCATCAGCGCGGCATCTCTTGGTCTGCCGGGCAATGCCGGCGGGTCTCGGTCTCCGGCCGGGCCGGCCCGTACCGGCGAGGCCGGTACGATCATTCCTCTCCTGTGCGGATCGCTTAAGAACCACCGCGCCTGTTTTGACCCGCGCCTGCCGTTCTCACCACATTCACCACGCCGGCCACGAAGCCCAGCAGCAGGAACACGATAAACCCGAAAGGCGACGTCGACAGCAAGCGGTCGAACCCCCAGCCAATCCCCGCTCCGACAACGACCCCGGCGACCAACTCGGAGGATAACCGGAACCCAAGCGCCATCGCCGAAGCTCTGGCCGCTCTGTCTCCATCGTCACCTGCGGGTTGCTCGGTCTTGACGTGGCGGTCGCGAAGTTCGGACAACCGCTGGTCAAGATTTCCGAGCCGTTCGGAAAGCGCAGCTTCCTCGGACGATCTATCGCGATCTCCATTCCCGCCGTGTCCCGTGCCCTGTGTCATGCAACGAAGACCCGAAACGCCACGGCTGAATGGAAATTACGCCCGCCACCCTCAAAAGCCGCGCGGACCATACTGATGGCCCATAATCAAGTCAAGCCAAGTCACGATTGCGTCGCCTTCTCTTATGTGACTGATTTTCTTGAGGATATTGCTATGTGTGGCAGCGCTGCACACAGCGTGACGCCGCACCGCAGCAGCTCTTCCCACGATCGGCGAGGGTCGTCGCTATTTTGCCGCGCTGCCGGGATCAAAGCGGCCGCGGCGATCGTTGATTCAAGCTACGCGTTTTTGGCGGCGGTTGGCCTCGCCCGGGTGTAGAATTGGGGATGTGCCACCCGCGCGTCGTGGCGGAGAGTGCGATGAGACCTGCAACATCGTCCACAGTATCATGGCTTGCGGCAGCCGCGCTTGCCGCGTTGATGGCAACCAGCGGCGGTCTCGTCGCCGCGCAATCGGCCCCCGATAGCGACAACGGCCGCTACAGCATGACGCCCATCCCCGAAGGCGTGCTGCGGCTCGACACCCGCACAGGCACGGTGTCGACCTGTACCAGGAGCGGCGCCGGCTGGGCCTGCTATGCCGTGCCAGACGAGCGTACCGCGCTCGACGCCGAGATCGGACGGCTCCAGACCGAGGTGGAGAAGTTGAAAGGGCAACTCGCGGCGGGACCGACCGTGTCCGGCAAGGTCGATGAGGCGCTACCGAAATCCGACCCGCTGAAGAAGGCTGAACCGAACGTCGCCGAGGGCGATCGCAAGATCGAGATTCCGCTGCCGAGCGACCAGGACGTCGATCGCGTGATGTCGTTCCTGGAAAAGGCCTGGCGCCGGCTGATCGACATGGCCAATCGCGTGCAGAAGGACGTGTCGGGAAAGATTTGAGAGCTCGAATGAGACCCGAGAAACACCTGACGCGCTCGGCGCCGTCGACTGTGCAGGCCACCACCATCGCATCGTCCCTGCTCACCGTGCAGACACCGGGTCGTGGCTTCACCGATCTCACCAGCGAGTCCACAAAATTCATCCAGGACGTTCACGCGCGCGACGGCGCGCTGACGCTGTTCATCCGTCACACCTCGGCTTCACTGACGATCCAGGAGAACGCCGATCCGTCCGTGCTCGTCGATCTCACCACGGCGCTGTCACGGCTCGCGCCGGAGAATGCCGGCTGGACGCACGACACCGAAGGACCGGACGACATGCCGGGCCACGTCAAGACCATGCTGACGGGGACCTCGCTTCAGATCCCGGTGCTGCATGGCAAGCTTGGACTCGGGACATGGCAGGCGATCTATTTGATCGAGCACCGCATGCGCCCGCACCGGCGCGAGGTGGTGCTGCAGTTCATCGGCAGCAATCAGTAATGTTTCTCTGTTGCCCAAAACGAAACCGGCCGCGGAGACCGCGGCCGGTTGGGTTGTCGATCGTTGCTGTCGATCAGGTCGCCTTGATGTCGACGTCCTTGGTCTCGGGCAGCAGGAAGAAGCCGATCACGACCGTGATGGACGCGAAGATGACCGGATACCAGAGACCCGCGTAGATATCGCCGGTGGAGGCCACGATGGCGAAGGCGGTCGCGGGCAAGAGGCCGCCGAACCAGCCGTTGCCGATGTGGTAGGGCAGCGACATCGAGGTGTAGCGGATGCGGGTCGGGAACAGTTCGACCAGCATCGCGGCGATCGGGCCGTAAACCATGGTGACGAAGAGCACCAGGACGAACAGCAGTCCGACGACCGCCGCCACCTGCGGACGGAAGATGTCGAACGGGTGCGACATCTTCACGATGCCGGCGTCGCCGGCCTTCGGATAGCCGGCGGCCTGCACGGCGGCCAGCACTGCCGGGTTGCCGTCCTTGGCGTTGGCGTAGGCGACTTCCTTGTCATTGACCATCACCTTGACGCCCGAGCCCGCTGCGCCTGACTTGGTCGAGTATTTGACCGACGATTGGGCGAGGAAGGCGCGTGCGGTGTCGCAAGGCGCAGTGAACACGCGGGTGCCGACCGGGTTGAACAGGTCGCCGCAGACCGCGGGATCCGCCACCACCTCGACCTTGACCGACTCGATCGCCTTTTCAAGCGCCGGGTTGGCGTTGGTGGTGATCATCTTGAAGATCGGGAAGAAGGTCAGCGCCGCAATCAGGCAGCCGCCGAGGATGATCGGCTTGCGGCCGATCTTGTCGGAGAGCATGCCGAACACGATGAAGAAGCCGGTGCCGAGCAGCAGCGACCATGCGATCAGGAGGTTGGCGGTATAGCCGTCGACCTTCAGGATCGATTGCAGGAAGAACAGCGCGTAGAACTGGCCGGTGTACCAGACCACGCCCTGGCCCATCACGCCGCCGAGCAGCGCGAGCAGCACAAGCTTGCCGTTCTGCCAGTTGCCGAAGGCTTCCGTCAGCGGGGCCTTCGAGCTCTTCCCCTCGTCCTTCATCTTCTGGAAGATCGGCGATTCGTTCAGCCGCAGCCGGATCCAGACCGAGACGCCGAGCAGCAGCACCGAGACCAGGAACGGAATGCGCCAGCCCCAGGCCGCGAACTCGGTTTCGCCGAGCGCGCTGCGGGTGAACAGGATCACCAGCAGCGACAGGAACAGGCCGAGCGTGGCGGTCGTCTGAATGAAGGAGGTGTAATAGCCGCGCTTGCCGTTCGGCGCGTGCTCCGCGACGTAAGTCGCCGCACCGCCGTATTCACCGCCGAGCGCCAGGCCCTGGGCGAGGCGCAGCGCGATCAGGATGATCGGAGCCGCGATGCCGATCGTTGCCGCGTTGGGCAGCAGGCCGACGATGAAGGTCGACAGACCCATGATCAGGATGGTGACGAGGAAGGTGTATTTGCGGCCGACGATGTCGCCGACACGGCCGAAAACGATCGCGCCGAACGGGCGGACCAGGAAGCCGGCAGCAAAGGCCAGCAGCGCGAAGATGTCGCGGGTCGCCGGCGGATAGGCCGAGAAGAACTGCGCGCCGATGATGCCGGCCAGCGAACCGTAGAGATAGAAGTCGTACCACTCGAAGACGGTACCGAGCGAGGAGGCGAGAATGACGAACCGTTCGTCCTTCGTCATACCTCCCGCGCGTGTTTCAGACACTGCAATTGTCGACATATTGAGTCGCTCCCCGAAAGATCGTTTCCTCGCGCCCCAGATGTCCGGGCGTGCCGGATCAACCTGGGTCTTGACCGCAAAGTAACATCGGCGTGAAACCCTCCCCAATACGACTTTCGGCCTTGCGCACTGACGCGCACCTGAACGTGTGGTATCGGGCGCTGGCGCTGATTCCGAAGGCTGGGGATTAACCCCTTTGCTGCAAAGGGATAATGTGTACTTGCATGCCACGGCCGGTCAGGGAAGAATTGACACACCGCGGCAGCGACTCGCCGGCTGGTCGCGAACCACAGCAAGAGAACGATGAACGCTCCTTCGACCCATCTCGTCATTGCCGATGATCATCCCCTGTTCCGTGACGCATTGCGGCAGGCGGTGGCGGGCGTCCTGACCTCGGCCAGGATCGATGAGGCCGGATCGTTCGAGGATCTGACCAAGCTGCTGGAACAAACATCCGACGTCGATCTGATCCTGCTCGACCTCTCGATGCCCGGCATCTCCGGCTTTTCCGGCCTGATCTATCTGCGTGCGCAATATCCTGCGATCCCGGTGGTGATCGTCTCTGCTTCCGACGACGGCGCCACGATCCGTCGCTCGCTCGACTTCGGCGCCTCCGGCTTCATTCCCAAGCGCTACGGCGTCGAGACGCTGCGCGACGCCATTCTCAAGGTGATGGACGGTGACGTCTGGGTTCCCGCCGACATCGACCTCACGGCAGCTGCCGACCCTGATATGACCCGCCTGCGCGACCGCCTGGTCACGCTGACGCCGCAGCAGGTGCGGGTCCTGATGATGCTGTCGGAGGGTCTCCTCAACAAGCAGATCGCCTACGAGCTCGGTGTCTCCGAGGCCACCATCAAGGCGCACGTCTCCGCGATCCTGCAAAAGCTCGGCGTCGAGAGCCGGACGCAAGCCGTGATCGCCGCCGCGAAGATCGCCGGCGGCCAATGGAAGCAGGGCACCCCGACGGGGTGAGAAGCCATTCGCATTGTCTACGGTGATCGTTCTTGCCGTGGTTATCGTCGTCATTCTGCTGACCTGCGTGCCGTATCTGGCCACGATCGTCTCGGCGCAGACGCCGGCCGAAAGCACCGCCGCCAACGCCTCGCCGATCTTCGGCGTCGCGATTCCCGCGGGCTACAAGCAATGGGAGCTGATCGCACCGTCGGAGGAGGCCCCGCCGCTCGACGAGCTTCGCGCCATCGTCGGCAACCAGACCGCAATCGATGCCTACCAGGCTGGAAAACTTCCGTTCCCGGATGGCACCATTCTGGTCAAGCGCGCCTGGAAGCGGAAGCAATCACCGGAATTTGCGTCCGCGACGATCCCCGGTGCTGCTACGACGGTCCAGGTGATGGTCAAGGATTCCAAGAAATACGCCTCCACCGGGGGCTGGGGCTTTGGCCGCTTTATCAACGGCAAGCCGGTCAACGAAGCACAGCACCGTACCTGCTGGGGCTGTCACGAAGCCCGCGCCAAGAGCCATGATTTCGTTTTCACCCGGTTGGCGCCCTGAGAGTATGCGGAGATCGGCATGAAGACCTGGTTCATCAGCGGCAGCTCGCGCGGACTTGGACGCGCTATCACGGAAGCCGTGCTCGTTGCGGGCGACCGGGTGGTTGCCACGGCCCGGAATCTCGATGCGCTCGAACCGCTGCGGGAGCGTTTCGGGGAACGATTGCGGCTCGCAACGCTCGACGTGACCGACGAGGCTGCCGCGCAGGCGGCGATCGGCCTCGCGGTGGAGGCATTCGGCGGTCTCGACGTCGTCGTGAACAATGCCGGCTATGGTGATCTCGGCTCGGTCGAGGACACCAGCCTCGCCTCGTTTCGTCAGCAGATCGAGGCCAATCTGATCGGCACCATCATCGTCACCAAGGCGGCGATCCCGGTGCTGCGCCAGCAGCGCCGCGGGCACATCATGCAGGTCTCGTCGGTCGGCGGGCGGATCGGCGCACCGGCCCGCGCGCCCTATTCGGCGGCGAAATGGGGCATCGAAGGTTTTTCGGAATCGCTGGCGCGCGAGATGGCGCTGATCGGCGTGCGCGTCACGATCGTCGAGCCCGGCGGCTTCCGGACCGGCTTTGCCCAAGCCTCGCATGAAACCGACGAAGGACGTCCGGAATACGACGCAGTGGTCGGCGCTGCCGTCAGGATGCAGCGCGATTACGACGGCCGCCAGCCCGGCGATCCCACCAAGGCGGCCGATGTGGTGCTGAAGCTTGCGAACATGGAGCGCCCGCCGCTGCGGATCGCGCTCGGCAGCGATGCCGTCAACGCCATCGCGGCGACGGACCGGCAGCGTCTCGACGAACTGGAGAAATGGCGCGCGCTCAGCGTCTCGACCGACTACTGACCGCGTCTTATTCGGCAGCGACCATCTGCTGCGTCCGCCATTGCCCGAGCAGAGCGCGCAGCGAGGCTGGCTTCACCGGCTTGTTAAGCACGGCGATCCTCTCATCGCGCGCGGCGACCTGGACGGCGGGGCTGCGATCGGCGGTGATCAGGATCGCGGGGATGGTGTCGCCGAAGCGGCGGCGGATGTCCCGGATCGCGGCGATGCCGTTGCCGCGGTCGAGATGGTAGTCGACGAGCAGGCCGGTGACGCGGCGGCCGGCGGCCTCCATGGCCGCGATCGCGCCCTCGGGATCCGTGACCGCGATCACCTCGGCGTCCCAGGCTTTCATCAGCGTGCGCATGCCGTCGAGGATCGCGGCGTCGTTCTCGATGCAGACGATCAGGGCGCCCGAGATCGGCGTGCGGGCCAGCGGCGTCGCGCTGGTCACCGCGGCGGTGTGGGTGATCGCCTTTGCCGTCGGCACCGTCACCGAGAAGACCGAGCCGCCGCCGGCATTGGAGTCGATGGCGATGCCGTGGTTGAGCACCCGCGCCAGCCGCTCGACGATTGAAAGCCCGAGGCCGAGCCCGCGCGCGATCCGCGCGCCCTGCTCGAGGCGATGGAATTCCTTGAAGATCTCGCCGCGCTTGACCAGGGGGATGCCGACGCCGGTGTCGTAGACGCAGATCTTGAGCGAGGGACCCTGGCGGCGGCAGCCGACCAGCACGCGGCCGCGCGGGGTGTATTTGATCGCGTTGGAGATCAGGTTCTGCAGCAGTCGCCGCAGCAGCAGGCGATCGGACGCGACCGGCAGCGAGCAGGGCACGAAGGCGAGCTCCAGATTCTTGGCGCGTGCGATCGGCGCGAACTCGATTTCCAGCGAGCGCATCAGATCGGCCATCTTGAAGCTCGAGATCGAGGTCGTCATCGCGCCGGCGTCGAGCCGCGAGATGTCGAGCAGCGCGCCCAAGATCTCCTCGATCGCCTGCAGCGATTCGTCGATGTTCTCGACCAGCCGTGTCTCCTCGCCGCTGTGCTGGCGCTCGACCAGGCTCGTGACGTAGAGCCGCGCTGCGTTCAGCGGCTGGAGAATGTCGTGGCTGGCGGCGGCGAGGAAGCGCGTCTTGGAGATGCTGGCGTCCTCCGCGGCGCTCTTGGCCAAAGCGAGCTCGGAGTTCAGCCGCGTCAGCTCCTCGGTGCGGTCGCGCACGCGCTTTTCCAGCGTTGCGTTGGCGCGTTCCAGCGCTTCCGCGGCCTCGAAGGTGGGCGTGACGTCGGTGAAGGTGATGACGAAGCCGCTTCCGGGCATGCGGTTGGTGAGCACCTCGATCACCATATGGCGTTCCGGCAGGCGTTCGAGATAGGGCTCGCCCTCGGTGGTGTAGGCGCCGAGCCGCCGTTCGATCATCGCTTCGCGCCCGGCCGGATCGTCCGGATCGCTCACGCCCATGAATTCCAGGATTTCGCGCAAGGGCGTGCCGAACTGGATGAAATGCGGGGGCACGTTGAGCAGGTCGCCGAACTGCCGGTTGGAGCAGATCAGCTGCAGATCGGCGTCGAACACCGCGATGCCCTGGCGCACGTGGTTGAGCGCGGTCTGGAGGATCTCTCGGTTGAAGTGCAGCGCCGCATGGGAATCGTCGAGCAGTTTCAGTGCGGCTTTTGCCGAGACCGTTCGCTTGCGCAGCAGCAGCGACATCACGAGGCGCGAGGACGCAGCTCCGATCGACGAGGCGATCAGGTGCTCGGCGTGCTGCAGCAGCTCGAAATCGGCGGGTGCCCCGGGCTCGAGCCGTACGTTGCGTCGCGCCGAGAAGGCCTCGAACGAATGCCGCGCGCGGTCGGGCCCGAGATATTGCGCGACCGTGGTCTGGATGTCCTGCACCGTCACGGTGGTGCGCCAGCGCCGGAAGCTCGGCGAGATCGGCGCGAGCGTGTTGGGCACGAACAGATCGGCCTGTACCAGCTCGATCGATGACGGCCGGCGCGCCAGCGACAACAAGACATAGGTGAGGACATTGAGCGACAGCGACCAGATCACGCCGTGCATCAGCGGCGGCAGATCGGCGCCGAACAGCGCCTGCGGCCGCAGTGCCTCGATCCCGAACGGGCCGTGCTGGAGCAGCAGGATGCCCGACGTCGAGGTGTCCATGAAACTCGGGATGAACAGCGTGTAGAGCCACACCGCGAAGCCGACCAGCATGCCCCCGATGGCGCCGCGCGCAGTCGCCCGCCGCCACAGCAGCCCGCCGAAGAAGCTCGGTGCAAGCTGCGCGATGGCGGCAAAGGAGAGCAGGCCGATCGCCGCAAGCTGGGTGTTGCCGAGCGCGCGGTAGTAGAAATAGGCCATCACCATGATGGCGAAGATCGCAAGCCGCCGCGAGCGCAGCAGGAAGTCGCTGAAATCGGCGCCGCCGGTGCGGCCCTCCGGCCGCCGCTGCAGCACCAGCGGCACGATGAGGTCGTTCGAGACCATGATGGAGAGCGCGACGCATTCGACGATCACCATCGCGGTCGCCGCCGACAGGCCGCCGACGAACACGGCGACGCTGAGCAGATCCGCGCCGCCTTCCATCGGCAAGGCCAGCACGTACATGTCGGGGTCCGCCGCGCCGAACGGAAAGCTGACGAGGCCGGCGATCGCGATCGGGATCACGAACAGGTTGATGGCAACGAGATAGAGCGGAAACAGCCAGCGCGCGCGGCCCACCTCGGCGTCGCTGGAATTCTCGACGACGCTGACGTGGAACTGGCGCGGCAGCAGCATGATCGCGCACAGCGACAGCAGCGTCATGGTCAGGAAATTGCCGATCGACGGCGTGTAGTTGATGGCGCGCACCGCCTCCGGCGTCTTCATCGCGCGCTCGATCAGCTCGTGCGGCGAGAACATCCAGAAGGTGACGAAGATGCCGGCGGCGAGGAAGGCGACCAGCTTGATGATGGATTCGGTCGCGACCGCCAGCATCAGGCCGTGCTGGTGCTCGGTGGCGTCGGTCTGCCTTGTGCCGAACAGCACGGCGAAGGCTGCCATCGCCAGCGTCACCATCAATGCGACGTCGCCGACGATCGGGATGTGGGAGAAGGCCTGGTCCTCGCTCAGGATGGTTTCGAGCGAGGACGCGACCGCTTTCAGCTGGAGCGCGATGTAGGGCACCGAGCCGATGATCGCGATCAGCGCGACGGTCGCCGCCACCGCCTGGCTCTTGCCGTAGCGCGCGCCGATGAAGTCGGCGATCGAGGTGATGTTGTGGGCCTTGGCGAGCTGGATCACGCGGCGGAGCACGCCGGCGCCGAGCCCGATCATCAGGATCGGGCCGAGATAGATCGCCAGGAAGTCGGTCGAGGTGCGGGTGGCGAAGCCGACCGAGCCGAAGAAGGTCCAGGAGGTGCAGTAGATCGCCAGCGACAGCGGATAGATCAGCCCGGACGCACGGCCTCGCCCGGCCGGCGAGCGGCGGTCGCCATGGCTCGCCACCAGGAACAGGAAGCCGATATAGCCGAAGGCGGCGGCGATCACGCCCCAGTCGTGCAGCATGGCGAGCGTGCTTCTCCCAGGGCGCGACGGCGCCCGATCTCATTTTCCCTGCAAATCTAGCGCGTTGGGCAGGTGGAGGCGACAGCGAAATGCCGTGGCGGGGGCGGGAATCGGGGTTGTCGTTAAACGGCGAGTGGGTCGCCGGGCCTGCCGAGTGAGTCCCCGCGTGGCACCCCTCACTCTGCCCCTCGCCCACAAGGGGGCAGGGAACGGAGAGAGCGTCGTTCGTGGCGATAAAGATGTGACCGGCCGCGCGTCAGGTATTTGCACATCGATCGATGTAAGGCAGGCACACTCTCTCGCTCCCTCCCCCTTGTGGCGGAGGGTCGGGGAGAGGGGTAGCTCCGGAGACGGTGAAAGCTAGATCAAAGGAGAAGGCGAAAGAAAAACCTACTCCGCCGCCATCGACTTCTCGCGCAGCGGCAGGCCGAGGCGGTCCCACACTTGCAGCAGGGCGTCGGCGAGCCGATCGATCAGGCCGTCGTCGTGATAGGGCGAAGGCGTGATGCGCAGCCGTTCGGTGCCCTTGGCGACCGTCGGATAATTGATCGGCTGGATGTAGATGCCGTACTCTTCGAGCAGCAGGTCGGAGGCCTGCTTGCACTTCTCGGCATCGCCGATGAACAGCGGTACGATGTGGGTGTCGCTCGACATCACCGGCAGGCCGGCGGCGTTGAGGATCGCCTTGACGCGCGCGGCGCGGTCCTGGTGGCGCTCGCGCTCCCAGCTCGAGGTCTTCAGGTGCTTGATCGCCGCGGTCGCGGCCGAGCAGATCGCCGGCGGCAGCGCGGTGGTGAAGATGAAGCCCGGCGCATAGGAGCGCACGGCGTCGATGATCTGGCCGTTGGCGGCGATGTAGCCGCCGAGGCAGCCGAACGCCTTGGCCAGCGTGCCCTCGAGAATGTCGATGCGATGCATGACGCCGTCACGCTCGGCGATGCCGCCGCCGCGCGGCCCGTACATGCCGACGGCATGAACTTCGTCGACATAGGTCATCGCGTTGTACTTCTCGGCGAGATCGCAGATCTTCGCGAGCGGGGCGACGTCGCCGTCCATGGAATAGAGGCTCTCGCAGGCGATCAGCTTCGGCCGGTTCGCACCCGCAGCCTTCAGTTTCTCCTCGAGGTCGGCGAGGTCGTTGTGGCGGAACACGACGCGCTCGCAGCCGGACTGGCGGATGCCTTCGATCATCGAATTGTGGTTGAGCTCGTCCGACACGATCAGACAGTTCGGAATGAGCTTTGCGATGGTCGCGATGCCGGTCTGGTTCGAGACATAGCCCGAGGTGAACAGCAGCGCGGCTTCCTTGCCGTGGAGATCGGCCAGCTCGGCCTCGAGCTGCACCAGCGGATGATGCGTGCCGGCGATGTTGCGGGTGCCGCCTGCGCCGGTGCCGACGCGCGTCGCGGTCTCGACCATGGCGCCGACCACCTTCGGGTGCTGGCCCATGCCGAGATAATCATTGGAGCACCAGATCACGACATCGCGCTTGCCCTTGGGCGAATGCCAGAGCGCATGCGGAAACCGTCCGGCCAGGCGCTCCAGGTCGGCGAACACGCGGTAGCGCCGTTCGGAGTGGAGACGATCGAGGGCGGAATTGAAGAACTGGGCGTAATCCATCGGCGAAACCTGCAGCGGAACCGGGCCAAAGGGCCGCATCTTTCTAGAGCGTTTCCAGCTCCAATGTCTATGCGCTATCCCACATTTGGCCGTGAGGGGCATCTGGCCAAAATGCCCTATCGTGCGATTTGAAACTTGATCCGGATCAAGTTCGCGCGCGATGCGTGATGCTGCTCTGCACCATCCGTCTCCCTCTTCCGCATTCCTACGGAGAGGCAAAGGCTCACGTCGTCCGGAACTGCAGCACGCCGTCCTTCGTCTCCGCCGTCAGCCGGCCCTCGACGATCATGTAGTTGACGTGGGCGACGAGCTCGCCGGCGGCAAAGCCCATCTGGTGCTCGTCCAGCACGTGCTTGTTGAACACGACAGGCACGAGCGCGCGGGACGTCTGAGGTACTTCACGGCAGGCTTCCGCGATCAGGTGGCAGCGCTCCTCGTGATGATCGGCGAGCTGCTTGATGCGGGTCTTCAGGCCGTAGAACGGCACGCCGTGGCCGGGCAGCACCAGCAGATCATAGGGCAGGGTGGTGGTGAGGCTTGCGAGCGAGGCCAGATATTCGCCGAGCGAGTTCTGGTCGGGCTCGACCGCCCACACACTGACATTCGGCGAGATCTTGCTGAGCACCTGATCGGCGGACAGGAAAAGCTTGTCGTCCGCGCAATACAGCATCACCTGGTCGAGCGCGTGTCCGCCGCCGGTGATCACCTTGAAGCGGCGCGTGCCGATCACGACCTCGTCGCCATGCGAGATGCGGCGGTAGGACGGCGGCAGCACCGAGACACGCTTGAGATAATCCTGGCCGCGGCCGAGGAGCTTTTCGGTGAGCGACTCGTCCATGCCGTGGCGGCGGAAGAACCGCCTCTGGGCTTCCTTTCGCTCCTCGGTGCCGCGGTTCTGGTGATAGACCGATTGCAGATATTCGACCTGCGACATCACCAGCGGGCAATTGAAGCGCTCGACGATCCAGCCAGCAAGGCCGACATGATCAGGGTGCGAGTGGGTGACGATCAGGCGCGTGATGTTGACGCCCTTCAGCGGTCCCTCGAACAGCCTGGTCCAGGCCTCGATGGTCTCCTCGTTGCCGAAGCCGGCGTCGATCATCGCGTAGCCGTCGCCATCGGCGAGCAGGTAGATGTTCACGTGGTTGAGGCGGAACGGCAATTTCAGCCGCGCCCACAGCACGCCGGGCCTGACCTCCACGATCTCTTCGTGGCCGGGATGCTGGTCCCAGGGGTAACGCAGGGCCTCGCCCGAGGACGGCACGGTGTCGGTTTTCGTGTTCATGTTATCGGCTTAAACCCGGCGCGGGCGGGGCGCCAGCCGAAAAAGGATGCTGGCATGCCCTCGCATAGCGGACATTCCGGGTGGTTTTCCGCAGCCCGGATGGAGCTGAGCGCAATCCGGGATTCGTGCCTCGAGCGAAACCGCCCCGGATTACGCTTGCGCTCCGTCCGGACTACGGGACAGCGCCCTTACGCCGCCCGCATGTTGTTGAGGAACGCGTCGATCTCCCCACGCAGCAGGTCGGCTTCGCGGCGGAGTGCGTCGGAGGCGCCCAGCACCTGGCTCGCCGCCGTACCGGCCTCGGCCGATGCCGTGGAGACGCCCACGATGTTGCTCGAAACCTCGCTGGTGCCGCCGGCGGCGTGCTGGATGTTGCGGGCGATCTCGCGGGTGGCTGCGCCCTGTTCCTCGACCGCGGCCGCGATGGTCGTCGTGACATCGTTGATCTCGCCGATGATCCGGCCGATGCCCTGGATGGCGCCGACCGCCGAGGTCGTGACCGACTGCATGCTGGCGATCTGGGTGCGGATCTCTTCGGTTGCCTTCGCGGTCTGGCTTGCGAGGCTCTTCACCTCGGACGCGACCACCGCGAAACCGCGGCCGGCCTCGCCCGCGCGCGCCGCCTCGATGGTGGCGTTGAGTGCGAGCAGATTGGTCTGCGAGGCGATGGTCTGGATCAGGTCGACGACAACGCTGATGCGGCTCGCGCCGTCGGCAAGGCTCTGAACCGTGGCGTCGGTCGCGCCGGCCTCGTCGACCGCCTTCTTGGCGATTGCAGCCGAGGTGACGACCTGCTTGCTGATCTCCTCGATCGAGGACGAGAGCTGCTCGGTGCCTGATGACACGGTCTGCACGTTGACCGAGGTCTCCTCCGCGGCGGAAGCGACCGCGTTCACCAATGCGTTGGACTGGTCTGCGGTATTCGACATGCTCTGCGCGGTCGACTGCATCGAATTGGCCGACTGCGCGAGATTGTCGAGCGCATTGCGCACCGTGCTCTCGAACTCTGCGATCCTGGCTTCCATGCGCGCGGCACGCTCGGCCTTGGCCGCGCGGTCCTTGTCCTGCTCGCTGGACATCGCGCGGGCCTCGATCATGCTCTCGCGGAACACCTGCAGCGTGTTTGCCATCACCGAGATTTCGTCGTTGTGGTTCATGGAGCGGTAGGTTTCGGTCTCGAGGTCGCCGTTCGCGAGGAGCTGCATGGATTGATGCAGCGCGCCGATCCGGCGCAGGATGTTGCGCCCGACATAAAGCCAGACGAACAGTGCCGAGCCGACCAGCATCAAGGCGCCCAGCGCCAGCATCGCGGTGGTGGCGAGCGAAATTTCCTGGCGCGCCTGGAAGGTCGACGCGTTGGTCTCCTTCTGCACACCCTCGACGAGTTGCTGCACGCTGATGCCGAGGCCGACATTGAGCTTGCGGGTCTCATCCAGGATGGTCTGGCCGTAGTCGATGGCGTCGAGCTCCTTCTGGCGGATCTTGAACACGCCGGTCTTGCCTTCGCCGAAGGCAAACAGCTTCTGCACGGCGTCACGCATCGCCTGCATCGAGGCCACCTTGGGCAGGTCCTCGAGGTTCGACTTGACGCGGTCGCGCGTCGCCTTGAATTCCTTCTCGATCACTTCCAGCGTGTCGCTGTTGTTGGCCGAGAGCGCCGCCATCATGTCGGCGGCCATCAGATTGCCGTTGGCGGAGACCATCGAGATCTGGGCGACGGTGCGGGCGGCCTCGGTCGCATCGTCAGCGGAGACTTCCGCCGCGCCGAGGATCGCGTTGAGGCGCGTCTGGGCGTCCAGCATCGCCGGACCGGCCGCGCCGACAAAGGCGAGTTGGGCCTTGCGCAGCGCTTCATATTGCTTGTCGTGCACCGCGCCGGTGTCGAGCCGTTCGCGGGCCGCCGAGACCAGGCTCTGGGTCGCCTCGTCGATGCTCTTGGCGGTCTCTTGCAGCGCGGTCGCAGTCTGCTTGTCGGCGCCGAGCTCGATGATCTCGCCGAGCTTGGCCATGGCGAGCTGCTGGATGTCCTTCACGCTCTTGGTGCGCTCTTTCAGCGACTCATCGGATGGTGATGCCAGCAGGCCCGGGCCCTGGGCTGCGAGCGTTGCGCTCTGCGAGGCGAGCTGGAGGCTGGCGGAGAGGCGCGGGATGTCGCGGCCGCTCAGATCCATCATGGTCGCGCCGAGATGATTGAAGACGAAACCGGCGCCGGCTGCGATCACGAGGCCCATGCCCGCGATCAACGCGAAAGCGGCGAACAGGCTGCCGCGCACGCCCCACCTTGGCATCTTGAAACGAGGCTTGAGACGGCCAAGAAGGCCACCAATACGGATCGCCATCGGAATTCCCCCACTCGTGATCTTTATATTTTCGCGGCGGAGTATCCTCAGCTCGGGTTAAAAAATCGCAAGTTGCACAATCGGTTGCGCCTGTTCCGCACAGCGAAAAGGAAAGGGCCGGCAGAACTGCCGGCCCTTGATGATGCAAGAGATTTTCTTCAGACGCGATCAGTAGCGCGCGACCGCCGAGTTGGCCCAGTTGAAGCGGTAGTTCAGGCCAGCCTTGATGGTGTGGTCGTCCGTGGTGAAGTTGCCGGTGCCCGCCAGCGGGCCCGCGGTGAAGTGCGCGTCGCCGAAATTGTAGTACTGGTACTCGGCCTTGGCCGACCAGTTCGGCGCGAACATGTATTCGAGGCCGGCGCCGACGGTGTAGCCGTTGCGGTGGTCGCCATCGATGATGAAGCCGGTCGGCACGCCGCCGACGGTCACCTTCTCGTTGTTGTCCGAATAAGCGTAGCCGCCCTTCACGTAGAGCAGGCCGGGACCCCAGGTGTAGCCGACGCGGCCGGTGATCGAGCCGAGGCCACGCTGGTCGTTGGTGTAGGCGACGCCGCCCGGGAACACCGCGCCGACGCTGCCGGAAAGCCAGGAATACTGGCCTTCGACGCCGACCACGAAGTTCGGGTTGAACTGCCAGTCCGCACCGACCTGCACGCCGCCGAGGAAGCGGCCGTTGCCGTTGTTGCCGGTGGAGAGGCCGTTGAAATTGTTGTCGCTGGAGAACGCACCGCCGAGATGCGCACCGAGGTAGAAGCCGGTCCAGTTGTAGATCGGCGCGGCATAGGCCGGCGCGGGCGCCTTGTAGTAGTTGCGGTTGCCGAGATCGGCACCGACGGCCGGTGCAGCAGCGCCCGCCACGAGCAGCGCGACGGTCGCAAACAGAATCTTCTTCATGGTCTTGAACTCCAACACTTAGGTCCCCGGCAGGCGCTGTCCGCGCCGCGTTGGTTTTGCAGATAGCTCGCTTTTGACGAAAATGCTGTCACACTCATGGCACAGCGACAGCCAACCTAACTTATTGGGCCGTAAATGATTTTCGTGCTTAATGGCGGCTTAAGAAGTGGTGAAGGAAGGCTTAATTTCGCGCGGCTCGAGTAACCTGCGCGCGCCTTTCGTTAACCAAGACGCCGGCGCGCCTCGTCGCGCATCTGCTCGCGAAAGGCTGCGCGCCTGGCGGGCCGGTCTTCCTCGCGCACGTCGTGACGATCGAAGATGTCGAACTTCTCCAGGATCGGATAGCGCTCGCTCGCCATGGCCAGCACGCGCAACACCTTGGTTGCCTCCAAGGTCGGACCGCTCACCTCCCAGCGCCGGATGGTGTCGGCGCCTCCTTTTTCCGGCAATCCGCAAAGCCTGGCCATGTCGATTGCGGTGAGCTGGCGCCCGAGGGCATCGGAGAGGTCGTTGCGAAGTTGCTTCAGTTCGGGGCCGGTCATGTCGATCGCATTCGGAGGAGTGTTGGAGCCAATGCACTAATGCTGATTCGGGTCCATCCGAAGGCGGGCATGACCGTGCTAGTCTCGCGCTGCCGGTTCAGCGTCAGCGAGGGGATATCCCATGCCCGTGTTCAAGCTGCCCTTGTCGGGGGACGTCGTGCAGTCCATCAACCCGATCACGTCGTTCTTCAGCCCGGCCGGCGGCCAGTTCGGTCTCGTCAACATCACAGTCGGGCAATCCTCGGCGCCTGATGTCGAGAAGGATTTGCTGTCCGATGTCGGCAGCTATGGCAAGCAGATCGGCCAGATCGGAGATGCGCTGTTGGTGGTCATCGAGCATCTGGAAGCGCACGGTGACGGCGCGCTCGGCGAGGACAAGGCGATCGCGGCCTTCAAGGAGCTGATGCATTCGGTGGCGACCGTGAAGGAGCGGCACGGCCGCACGGCCTGCCGCCCCCGGCGGCGTTGATCCCGCAATATCCCTGCGCTCCGGCACATTTCGACGCATACGGAGTTGTAAGCCTGTTGCGTATTGAAACTTTCCGGCCAATGACGACCTTTAGGACGGGGCGCGCAAGGAGAGGTTCAACCATGACAAGAAGCAGACAAGCCCTTGCCGTACTCCTCACCATCGGACTGGCGGCGGCGCCCTTCGCGGCTCAAGCGAAGAAACACCGGTCCGGCAGGTACCACAACACGCGCGTCGTGGACCCGATCTATGGGAGCGCCGGATCATCGGCAACGCAAACCAGGACTTACGGGAGTTCGGGGCAGTCGATCGGGACGGTCACTGCGCCCTCGATCGGAACGTACAATTGGCCCTCGGTCGGTGTGACCAACGCGGTGCCGACCTGGAGTAACACTAACCCGCCGGTCAGGTAGAGGGCGATTGCGTCTTGATCTCAGGCGCGCCGGCCATCCTGTTTGCCGAACACGCAGCGCCATCAAGCCAGGCGCTCGGCCGGATGCTGGTTCATCCATTCGGCGAGCTGCGGCGCGCCCGTCAGGCAGGACTGCATCGAGACGTTCGCGATGTCCGATGTGGTGACGATCTGCTCGTGACAATTCGCCGGCGAGGAAAGGCTGCAGAGCATTGCGATGATCTTGATCACGCCAGATTTCCCACATCGCCGCCGCCCGCGCGGCCGATCGATGCCGTATCCTGGCGCGTGTCGGCCGGCGGAAAGATGCTGTCATAGATCGCGCGTGCCTCCTCGATGAGGCGAATACGCTCGCGTTCGGACTTCGAGACAAACTGAATAACCCGGCCCATGTCGGCTCCAATAGATCAGCAGATCCATCATCAAATGATGGAAATCATTTTATCCGATGTGGGGTGCGAGCTTCGCGTTTGCCGCTGCTCAGGCAGTCACAAGGGATAAAATGCCCGTGACCGTACGACTACGGGTGGAACCAGCACCGCGCAAATGGCCACCTGGTGCGGCCCGTGCGTGCCTTTGCGGCACCGTAACGGAGTGTTGAGATCTACCGCCATGCCTCGATGCGGCACATTCTCGCCTGTGTGACGTTATTGAAAGGCTCATTGCTCGAGCTCGTTCGACAACTGATCGGCCGACGCAATCGGGGACCGCCTCGAAAGGACCAGCCATGACGAGAACGAAACGTTCCATTGCCGTACTCATCGCCATCGGATTGGCGGCATCACCGTTCGCCGCAAGCGCGCAGACGTCTGCGACGGGCGCGCAAACCAGCACGCACAGCACCCCGGGAGCACCGGTACAGCAAGGTACGATTGGAAGCTCCGGGCAGACTGTTGGAACGGTGACGGCGCCGTCGGTCGGAACGTCTACCCAGCCCTCTGTCGGCGTGACCAACTCGGTCCCCACCTGGAACAGCACGAACCCTCCGGCCAAGAAGTAATCGCGGCAGCGCTGCTTCACGCCGCCGGCGCGCGCTCCTTGCGTCCCGGCACCGCGGCTAGCAGTTCGCGCGTATAGGCGTGCTCCGGCGCGGCGAACAGCTGGGCGGTCGGCTTCAGCTCGACGATGACACCGCGCTGCATCACCGCGATGCGGTCGCAGATTTGGGCGGCGACGCGCAGATCATGGGTGATGAACAGCATCGACAGGCCGAGGCGCGCCTTGAGATCCTCGAGTAGCCGCAACACCTGCGCCTGCACGGAGACATCGAGCGCGGAGACGGCTTCGTCGGCGACGATGATCTCAGGCTCGAGCGCGAGAGCGCGCGCAATGCCGATGCGCTGGCGCTGGCCGCCGGAGAATTCGTGCGGGTAGCGGTCGAGCGCGCCGGCGTCCAGGCCAACCATCTTCAGGAGGTCGCGGGCGCGGTCGAAGGCGACCTTCGGGTCGGTGCCGGCCGCGATCGGACCGTCGGCGATGATGTGACCGACCTTGCGCCGCGGGTTGAGCGAGGCGAACGGGTCCTGGAAGATCATCTGGATGCGATGGCGCTCGGCGCGCAGCGCCTTGCCCGAGAGCGCGGTGAGATCGGTCTCGCCGATCCGCACCGTGCCGCGGTCGGCCTCGATCAGCCGCATCACCAGGCGCGCGACCGACGATTTGCCGGAACCGGATTCACCGACGAGGCCGAGCGTTTCGCCCTTGAAGATGCTAAAATTGACCTCGCGCGCGGCATCGACGCGGCGGTCCTCGCGAAACCAGCCGCCTGAGGTGACGTAGGTCTTGTCCAGCCCGATGACCTCGACGGCCCTGGCCTGGTCATCGAGCGGCTGGCGTGCCGGCGGGTCTATCGACGGCACGGCGGAGAGGAGCGCCTTGGTATAGTCGTGCTGCGGATTGTTGAAGACGGTCGCGGCGGGGCCTTCCTCCACGACCTTGCCATGGCGAAGCACCACGACCTGGTCGGCGATGTCGGCGACGACGCCGAAATCATGGGTGATGAACATGACCGCCATGTTGCGGTCGCGCTGGAGGTTGCGGATCAGCTTGAGGATCTGCGCCTGGGTGGTGACGTCGAGCGCGGTGGTCGGCTCGTCCGCAACCAGCACGGCCGGCTCCAGCGCGAGCGCCATCGCGATCATGGCACGCTGGCGCTGACCGCCGGAGAGCTGGTGCGGATAGGCGCGCACGATGCGCTCAGGGTCGGGCAGGCCGACCTCGCGCGCCAGCGACAGCGCCTTGGCACGCCGCTCTCCCGGCGTCAGCAGGCCGTGGGCCTCGAACATCTCCGCCATCTGGTCGCCGATCCGCATCAACGGATTGAGCGCGGTCATCGGCTCCTGGAAGATCATCGCGAGCCTGCGGCCGCGCAAATCGCGCCAGCCGTCCTCGTCGAGCTTGAGCAGGTCGCGGCCCTCGAACATGATCTCGCCGGAGGTGGTGGAGACCGTGTCGGGCAACAGGCCCATCAGCGCATGCGCGCACATCGATTTGCCGGAGCCGGACTCGCCGACGACGCAGACGATCTTGCCGGCCCTCAGGTCGAGCGAGATGCCGTCGACCGCGAACGGACGTTCGGCACCCCTGGGCAGCGCGATCTGCAGGTTCTTGATGGAAACGGTAGCTGGCGCGGTCATGGTCAACGCCCCTCGCGCGACATGCGCGGATTCAGCGCGTCGTTGAGGCCTTCGCCGATCAGGTTGAGGCCGAGCACCGAGATCAGGATCGCGACACCGGGAAACACCGTGATCCACCAGGCCTGCCGGATCACGGTGCGGCCGGCGCCGACCATGTAGCCCCAGGAGATCAGATTGGGATCGCCGAGGCCGAGGAAGGCCAGCGAAGATTCCAGCAGGATTGCGGTCGCGACCATCAGCGAGGCCAGCACGATCACCGGCGACAGCGCGTTGGGCAGGATCTCGCGCATGATGATCCAGGTATTGCTCTGGCCGGTGACGACTGCGGCCTGGACGTATTCGCGCGTGCGTAGCGAGAGCACCTCGCCGCGGACGAGGCGGGCGACCGGAGGCCAGCTCACCACCGCGATCGAGGCGACGATGGAGTAGATCGAGGGCTGCAGGATCGCGACCAGCACGATCGCGAGCGCGAAGCTCGGAATGGTCTGGAAGAACTCGGTGAAGCGCATCAGGGCATCGTCGACCTTGCCGCCGAAATAGCCGGCCATGGCGCCGATCGGCACGCCGACGACCAGCGCGACCAGCGTCGAGACTAGGCCCACGAGCAGCGAAACGCGTGCGCCGAAAATCATGCCGGCGAACACGTCGCGGCCGAGTGCGTCGGTGCCGAGCGGCACGGTCGAAAGCGTGAAGGGCGGCAGGAACGGCCGCTGCACCATGCGCCAGGGCGAGTTCGGGAACAGCATCGGCCCGAACACCGCGACCGAGATCGCGAGAATGAGGATGATGAGCCCGACGACGCCGCTCGGGCTGCGCAACATCGATTTCCAGAACTGTTTCATGAGGCAAATTCGATGCGCGGATCGACCAGGCGGTAGACGAGGTCGGTGATGAGGTTGAAGATCAGGACCATGGCCGAGCAGATCACGAAGACGCCGAGTAGCAGATTGTAGTCCCGCTGCAGCAGTGCGTCGTACATCAGGCGCCCGATGCCGGGCCAGGCGAATACGGTCTCGGTGATGACGGCGCCGCCGATCAGCGTACCCGAATGCACGCCGGCAAGCGTCACGACGGGCAGCAGCGCGTTGCGGAGCACGTGGCGGCGCTGGATCACGGCATCGGTGAGGCCCTTTGCGCGCGCGGTCTTGACGAAGTCGAGCCGCTTCACCTCCAGCATCGAGGCGCGCGTCATGCGGGTGTAGGTCGCCATGAAGAACAGGCCGAGCGTCATCGCCGGCATGATCAGGTGCGCGCCGACGTCGAGCGCGTGCGCGAAGCCGGTGAAGTTGGCGCCGACGGTCTCGTAGCCGAAGCTCGGCAGCCAGTCCATCGTGACCGAGAACAGCAGGATTCCCATCAGCGCCACCCAGAAGATCGGCATGGCGTAGAAGATCAGCGCAAAGACGGTGATGGCGGTATCGAGAAACGTTCCGGCAAAGCGCGCGGCAAAAGTGCCGAACAGCACGCCCAGCATCAGCGAGATCGCGAAGGCCGTCAGCGTCAGCAGCAGTGTCGCCGGCAGTCGCTCGGCGATCAGCTTCACGACCGGCGCCTGCTGACGGAAGGAGAAGCCGAGGTCGAGGGTGACGACGCCCTTGACGTAGATGAAGAGCTGCTCGGGCAGCGGCTTGTCGAGGCCGAACTTTTCCCGGAGCTGCTTGACGAAGACCTGGTCACTGGCTCCGGCCTCGCCGGCCATCACGACTGCGGGGTCGCCTGGCGCAAGGCGGATCAGGAAGAAATTGAGGACGATGATCGCGAGCAGGACGATCACGCCCTTCACGACACGCTGAGCAACGAAGGAGAGCATATCAGGGAGTCATCTTGGTAAGGTGACTTGTAGTCACGGAGACAGTGCACCTCCCTCGCCCCGCTTGCGGGGAGAGGGTTGGGGTGAGGGGAGTCTCCGCGAGGGTATCAGCAGTTGGACTCGCGGAGACTCCTCACCCGAATGTGCGCTATGCGCACATTCGACCTCTCCCCGCACGCGGGGAGAGGTGAAAGAAAAACTCACTTGTCGAGCCATGCGTCCTTGAAGCCGTCATTGACCCCGATCGCGGTGGTGATCAGGTTCTTGACCTTGCAGCGGGTGATGGTCGGGAATTGCAGTTCAAGCATCCAGGCCACCGGCACGTCCTCGACCAGGATCTTCTGCGCCTTCTCGTAGATCTCCTTGCGCTTGGAGTCCGGCGTCGCGACGGCGCCATCGGCAAAGAGCTTGTCGATCTCGGGGTTGGAGTAGCCCTCGACGTTGTTGAACACCTGGCCCTTGGCGATGTTGCTGGAGATGTAGTTGCGGCCGACGCCGAGTGCGGGGTCGCCGTACTGGTAGAGATAGGTGAAGGCGATGTCGTAGTCCCAGTCGCCGATCTTCTGGTTGCCGCCGGCAACGTCGGTGGCGATGGTCTCGATGTTCATGCCGACGTCCATGAGGTTCTGCTTCACGGCTTCACCCCAGCGCTGCCAGGTCTCGCCATAGGCGAGCGGCAACAGGCGGATCTTCTCGCCCTTGTAGCCGGCTTCCTTCAGCAGCGCCTTGGCCTTTGCCGGATCGTACGGATATTTCTTCACGTCGTCGGTGTAGTATTTGATGGCCGAGGACGACGGGCCGGTGGCGACCTTGCCGAGCCCGTTCCAGATCACGTCCTTGGCGAAGTCGCGGTCGATCGCATACATGATCGCCTGCCGCACCCGCTTGTCGGCGAGCGGACCCTGGCGGTTGTTCAGCCACAGCCAGGCCAGCGGCGAGAAGAACTCCCAGCCGGCGCCGGTGACGCAGGTGTCCTTCAGCTTGGACAGGCGCGGCACGTCGAAATTCTCGACCGAGCCGCCGGGCAGCACGTCGACCTTGCCGGTTTCATACGCCACCGAGCGCGCGGCGGCGTCGGGGATGATCTGCCAGTAGATCTCGTCGATATAGGGCTTGCCCTTTTCGTAATAGTTCGGGTTCTTGACCAGGCGGATGAACGAGCCCTTCTGCCATTCCTTGAACATGAAGGGGCCGGTGCCGACCGGCGCGTTGTTGTAGGGGTTGGTCTTCCAGTCGGTGCCTTCGTAGAGATGCTTCGGCACCATCGGCATCGAGCCGACCTCGAAGATGCCGAGGAACGGGCCGAACGGCTGCTTCAGTTTGAAGACCACCGTGTAATCGTCGGGCGCCTCGATCTTGTCGACCTGCGCGAGGTTGGTGCGGGCGCGGGCGTGGGTCTGCTTCAGCATCTCGATCGAGAACAGCACGTCGGCGGCGGTGAAGGGCTTGCCGTCATGCCAGGTGACGCCCTTCCGGAGCTTGAAGGTGTAGGTCTTGGCGTCTTCGCTGACGGTCCAGCTCTCGGCGAGCTCCGGCAGCGGCTCGAGCTTGGGGCTGTAGCGCAACAGGCCCTCGAAGATGTTGCCCGAGACCATCTGGGTCGGACCGTTCTGGATCATCGCAAGCATCAGGCCGGGCGGCTCGGGCTGGATCACCGCGTTGATCACACCGCCTGATTTCGGCTCTTGCGCAAGAACTGGTCCAAGTGCCGAGGCCGCGAGGCCGCAAGCCAGAAGGACACCAAGCAACACTCGTTTTGACATGTCGTATCTTTCTCAAGCGAGACCAGCCGAAAACGCTTCGCACGTCATGGCGCGCAAAGCTACGGCAGGCCCATCCCAGTCCCCATCCGATATCGAGGCTCACACAGTCTCGTTCGGCGCCGCAAGATGAAAGTCTCGACAGCGTTCGCACAAAAAATGTACAGCGCGTCCTGTTTTCACTTGATTCATGATCTTGCCGCGGAGACAAGTCGGCCATGGACAATGCCACACGCTCCGAACGGTCCCGCAACGCCGCGCTCGAGGCGGCGATCGCGATCATCGCGCGTGATGGGCCCGGCAGGTTGACGCTCGATGCGATCGCGCGCGAGAGCGGCCTGAGCAAGGGCGGCGTGATGCATCAGTTCCGCACCAAGGAGGCGGTGCTCAAGGCGTTGCTCGATCGGCAGATGGCGCATTTCGAGGAGTTTTCGAACGATTATCACGCCAAAGTGGGCGCGACGTCTGTGAACCCCGAACTTGCCACCCAGCTTGCGACCGTGCGGGAAGCCGCCAGTGCGCCGAATTCGGCGGCGCTGGCGCTGGTCGCGGCCATGGTCGAAAATCCGGAATTGATGTCGCTGCCGCGCGAGCGCGAAATGAAGCGTGTGGAGGCGATCAAGGCCGAGGCTGCCGATCCGGATCTTGCGCTGTTGCGCTGGGCGGCGGCGAGGGGCCTGCTGCTGAGCGGCCTGTTCGGCATGTCTCCACTCAGCAAGGCAGAGCATGATCGGCTGTTCGCGCGCCTGCTCGACGACAAGCAGTGGACCGGCCTCGAGCAGCCGGCCGACCCGCGCTCCGCAAAATCCGGCGCAGCGAAGGCCGCGACCCCGCGCAAGCGCAGCTGATGTATCGTTAACGAAGTCCTGCCTGCGACTGCCCAAATCCGCGCCTGCGGCCAAATGCGCGGGGCCATTTTTCCTACTCTACAAACCGTCTAGTCGGTTTATAGACGGAGACGCTGAGACGGCCCGAGGCTTCTGACATTGCCCCGGACGACGCCTTGGGCCGGCGTTGGTGAGCGCCGCAGCCGCGTCTGGTCCCTGAACGCGGTTGCGGTCGCCATCGCCTGCCCCCAACGCCGCAAAGAGGAGTCTGGAATGGATCGCTCGATCGCCCTGCGCGGTCTGGGAGCGCTGCTGCTTTGCCTGGCCGCAGCCGGCTGCGCCTCGGTCGCGCCCGTGCCCTATGCCGAGCTGGCGTCCTCGGCCTACATGGCCCCGGACAAGTCCGACGCCTCCGGCCGCGTGCCCTACCGCTATTCCACGCCGGTCGACTGGCGCGCCTATCATAAGGTGATCCTCGATCCGGTCGTGGTCTATCGCGGCAAGGATCATCAGTTTGGCGACATGTCCGACCAGGACAAGGCGACGCTGGCTGCCACTATGCAGACCAGTTTCGCCGAGCGGCTGCGCGGCCGCTTCGCGCTGGTGCGTGAGCGCGGGCCGGAGACGCTGCGGATCAGGCTGACGCTGACCGGGGCCGTCGCCAATACGCCGGTGCTCGGCACGCTCTCGCGCTTCGATGTCGCCGGCGCCGTCTACAACGGCGTTCAGGCCGCGCGCGACGGCGAGGGCACCATGACCGGCTCGGTCATCTACAGCGTCGAGATCTTCGACGCCGCCACCTCGCGGCTGCTCTCGGCCTACGTCACCAAGCAATATCCTGCTGCCTACGACATCAAGGCCAGTGTCGGCGCGCTCGCGGCCGCCAATGCAGGCATTGACAGGGGCGCCGATGCACTCATGGCGCAACTGAACTGACGCCGCGACTCAACCAACGAAAGGTGCTGCCCGTGAACATTCTCCTTCGCTTTCTGCTGCGCGTCGCGATCACGATCGTGATGATGGTTCTGGGAGGGCGCGCCGGCGTGGGCGCGCAGGCCGATCCCAGCGGCACCTGGCTCGTCGAGGACGGCCGCGCCCGCATCCGGCTCGAGCGCTGCGGGCCGTCGCGCGACCGCATCTGCGGCTTCATCGTCTGGATGAAGGAGCCGGCCGACAAGCGCGGCCAGCCGCTGCGCGACAAGGAGAACCCCGATCCCGACAAGCGGGCCCGCACGCTGCTCGGCCATCAACTCATCATGGGCCTGCAGGCGACGCCCGACGGACGCTTTGCCGGCGAAATCTACAATGCCGAGGACGGCAAGCTGTATTCGGTCTCGCTGTGGCGCGACTCCGCCGACCGCCTCAAGCTCAAGGGCTGCCTGATCAAGCTGCTGTGCCAGACCCAGACCTGGCAGCAGACCCTGGACGTCCAGCCCGGCCAGCTCGTCGGCCTGACCGGCGATCTCAACGGCCCGCGCGCGGACAGGGAATGGGCCGCCGTGCCGGCCCCGAAGCCGTTGCAGGCGAAAGCGAAATAGGGCGCGGCTTCAGGACGTCCGCAGCGCTTGCTGCAATTCGGCAAGCGCCTCGACGAGTTGCTCACGGTGCGCGATGTCGTCCTTGGGGAGGGCGGCGACGCTGCCCGCGAGCTCGCGCAGGATGCCGGCGAGCAGGCCGAAATTGAGATGCAGATGCACCGATTTGCGCTCCTCTGCTGCGCCCGGGTGCTGCAGCACCAGCGCAACGCCGCTGCCGTCGAGATGCGCCTCGAACCGGGATGAATGCTCGAACGTGCCGACATAGAACTTGTCGGGATATTCGAGCGCGATCTCTGCCTTGTCGGGAACCGGCTTGGACATGTCAGCCTCATCACTGTCGGACTATTCTGGCGGGGAATGAGCCGGGCCGCCTTGCGATAGGTCAGAGGCGGTTTCGCTACGAATTTGATCCGGATCAAAGCCTGGCCGCCGCTGCTGCGATCTGATGATGAAGCGCGTCAGGCTTCGCGTTCCGGTCAAGTGCGAGTGCGTCGGCGATGGATGTCCTTTCCAGCCTCCCCGAAACGGATTCAGACTCAGACGACCTCGCCATCCCTCCCGCGGACGAGGCCGCGGCGCGTTGCGTGCAACTGCTTCGCGATGCGGGCCTCCGGCCCACCCGTCATCGTCTGGCGCTCGCCCGGATGCTGCTGCTCGGCGGTCACCGTCACGTCACCGCGGAAGGCCTCTATGACGAGGCGACGGCCGCCAACCTGCGACTGTCGCTCGCGACGGTCTACAACACGCTGAACCAGTTCACCGAGGCAGGTCTGCTGCGCCGGATCGCCGCTGACGGGATCAAGTCGTTCTTCGACACCGATACATCGGTGCATCCGCACTTCTATCTGGAGGGTGAGGATATCCTGGTCGACGTCGCCGGCGGGCTCGCCTTCACCAAGGTGCCGGCTGCGCTTCCCGGACACGAGATCACGCGGCTCGACGTCATCGTCCATTTGCGGCGGAAGCGCCTGATGTAGCCGGGGCATGACGGTCGTCTACCGCAACCCCGCGCGCCGGAACCCCTCCAGATAGTGCTCGCGATCGGCTTCATTGGCCCACGGCAGCTGCGTCGCGATCCAGTGCAGCGAGATGTTGGGCTGGGTGCGACGGAGTTCGCCCAGCGCCGTCTCTGCGAGCAGGCTGTCGCCGGTCATGCCGGCGGACACCGCAAGCACGCGATAGGCGCCGGTGAGGTCGCCGCGGTGGCGGATCGCCTCGCGCGCCTGCACGATCGCTTCGAGGTAGCGCTGCTCGGTGAAGCGCGCATAGCCGGCGATGCCGTGATAGATCGCCAGCGACGGATCGCGCGGCGAGAGCCTGATCGCCCGTTGTGCCGCCTCGAACGATTCTGCGGATCGTCCGGCATAGGACAGCGCCAGCGCGTAATAGCCCTGCGCCAGCGAGAAGTTCGGGTTGAGCGCGAGCGCCTGCTCGAACTCGGAGAGCGCGTCCGCAAGCCTTCGCGTCGAAAAGCAGACGCTGCCGAGCGCGGCATGCGCCCAGGCATCCTCGTGGTCGCAGCGGACCGCGGCGAGCGCTGCGGCCTCCGCCACGGGCGCGACCGCGGCAAGCTCGGCCCAGCCGAGGTGCACGCCGAACATGTGATTCGCCGCCAGCACCGCCAGCGCCTGGCCGTAGTCCGGATCGATCGCGATGGCGTGCTCGAGCAGCGCTTGCGCAGCTCCATGATCCTGCCGGGTGACGCGCCAATAGTGCGACAGCGCGCGCATCAGCAGGTCCCAGGCGTCGAGGCTCGCGGGCGGCTTGCGTCGGCTGCGGAAATTCTCCGCCGCATGGATCTGCGGCTCGATGGCCGCGGCGATCGCGTTGGTGATCTCGTCCTGCACGGCGAAGACGTCGACGAGCTCGCGGTCGTAGCGTTCGGCCCAGAGATGGCCGCCGGTGGTGGCGTCGTTGAGCTGCGCGGTGATGCGCACGCGGTTGTCGGCCTTGCGCACGCTGCCCTCGACGACGTAGCGGACACCGAGCTCATCGGCGATCTGCCTGATGTGGACCGCGCGTCCCTTGTAGGTGAAGGACGAGTTGCGGGCGATCACCATGAACCAGCGCTGCTTCGACAGTGCGGTGAGGATGTCTTCGCTGATCCCGTCGCCGAAATAGTCCTGCGCGGGATCGCCGCTCATGTTCTCGAAGGCGAGCACTGCGATTCCCGGGCGGTCCGCCGCGATGCGCGCCGGGGCAGGGGCGGGTTCGGCCGGCGCAAGCGTGCCTGCCGCTTCTTCCCGGACGTCGCCGACGAAACGAAAGCCCTTGCGCGGGACGGTCTTGATCAGCCGCTGAGTCGCGCCGTCGTCGCCGAGCGCCTTGCGCGCGGCGTTGATCCGGCTGTTCAACGCTGAATCCGAGACGATGCGATCGCTCCAGATCTGGCTGATCAGGTCATCCTTGCTGACCACTCGGGCGCGTTGCGCGACGAGATAGAGCAGGAGATCGAACACTTGCGGCTGCAACGGCACGGCTGCGCCGCCGCAGGTGAGCTCCCGCAGGTCGCCGTCGAGGACGTTGTTTTCAAAGACAAATCGCACGTTTCTGTCGTCTCAAGCAAAAATCAAAGTCGTCTCAGGCGAAAATCAACCGTCCGCGAAAGTCTGGGGACGTCCGTTCCGGCATGGTGCGAAGACCAAACAGTGCCGATGCCTCGGCACAACGGAGCGTCTTATGACCCAACTTGATCACCATGTTCATTCCATCGGCCCGGAGGTTGCGGGCTCTCGCATTTTCAAGTTCATCGCCTTTCTGTACGGAATTGCGGCATATCTCGTGTTTTTCGTCACCATTCTCTACGCCATCGGCTTCGTCATGGGGCTGGTGGTGCCGAAGACCATCGACACCGGAACCGACACGCCGGCGGCTGAAGCCGTCATCGTCAATCTGCTGCTGATGACGCTGTTCGCCGTTCAGCACAGCGTGATGGCGCGCCAGCGCTTCAAGGCGTGGTGGACGCAGTTCGTGCCCAAGCCGGTCGAGCGGAGCACCTATGTGCTGTTCGCGAGCCTGTCATTGCTGCTCCTGTTCTGGCAGTGGCGCCCGATGCCCACAGTCATATGGGATGTCGGAAACCCCGATCTCGCCGTGACGCTGGTCACGCTATCCTTCGCGGGCTGGGTGCTGGTGTTCACCTCGTCCTACATGATCAACCACTTCGAGTTGTTCGGCCTGCATCAGGTGACCAACCATCTCATCGGCAAGGAGGCGGCGCCGACGCGCTTCAAGACGCCGATGCTCTACAATTTCGTGCGTCACCCGATCTATCTCGGCTTCATCATCGCGTTCTGGGCGGCGCCGGTCATGACGGTGGGCCATCTGCTGTTCGCGGCCGTGACCACGATCTACATCTTCGTCGGCATCGCGCTGGAGGAGCACGACCTCGTCGAACTCTTCGGCGACGAATACCGGCAGTACAAACAACGGGTGTCGATGCTTATTCCCTGGCGCAGGTCGGTATAGTTCGCGCGTCTTTCCGTCGCGTCCGCCGAAAGGATGACGCGCGGCGGCGTTGAGGCGCGTAACTGATCTTGCCGGACTCCTCCTCCATCGTTTCTCGGGGTGATTCCCCTCACCCCGAAGCCTCTCCCCGCATCCGTCTTCGCCGCGATTTCGGCGAACAGGAGCGGGGAGAGGAATTCCAATCTTCATCAACGGAGACGACCAAATGAAACACGTCGGAAACTGCTTCTGCGGCGCGGTCACGATCGAGGTCACGGGCGAGCCGGCGGCGATGGGCTATTGCCATTGCCGTTCCTGCCGTTCGTGGTCGGGCGGACCGGTGAACGCCTTCAGCCTGTGGAAGCCCGAAGCCGTGCGCATCACCGAGGGCGCCCAGCACGTCGAGACTTTCTCCAAGACGCCGCTCAGCCAGCGCAAATACTGCAAGAAGTGCGGCGGTCATCTCATGACCAACCATCCGCCGCTCGACCTGGTCGACGTCTTCACCGCGGCGATTCCGACGCTGGCCTTCGCGCCCGGCGTCCACGTCAACTATTCCGAGACGGTGCTGCCGATGCGCGACGGCCTGCCCAAGCTGAAGGATTTTCCCGCCGAGTTCGGCGGCAGCGGCGAGATGATGCAGGAGTAGAGCAAAGATCTTCCCTTCTCCCTTTTGGGAGAAGGGCCTTCGCTCCTTCCGCCGTCATTGCGAGCGTGGAGGCGTCAGCGCTCCTATCTCCCGCTCGCGCGCCTACGTCATCCCCGCGCGCCGAAACCCTTCCAGATAATGCTCGCGATCTTCCGCCCGCAGCATCGGTAACTCGCGCGTCAGCCAGGCCAGCGAGAGGCCGGGCTGGGTGCGGTGCAGGCCCTGCAGCGCGGATGCCGCGAGCTGAGCATCGCCCAGCATGCCGGCGGCGGCGGTCAGCACGCGATGGGCGCCGACGAAATCGGCGCGCTGCCGCATCGACTCCCGTGCCAACTGGATCGACGCCTCGTAATTACGGCCGATGAACTGCGCATAGGCCGCAACACCGCAATAGATCGCCGCGAGCGGATCGCGCGGGCTCAGCCGCAATGCGCGCCGCGCGGCGACATCGCCGTCCTGCCATCGTCCCGCGTAGCACAGCGTCACGCCATAGAAGGCGTGCGCCATCGCAAAGTTCGGATTGAGCGTCAGCGTCAGCTCGAACTCCGCCAGCGCGTCGTCGAAGCGGCGGCGGAATAGATAGGTATAGGCCAGGCCGTGATGGGCCCAGGCGTCCTCGCGATCGGCCTCTACCGCCGCAAGCGCTGCCCGTTCGGCGACCGGTACGGTCGCGGCCATGTCGGCCCAGCCCATATGCGCGCCGAAGATATGGCTGGTCGCGAGCAGGCCCAGCGCCTTGCCATAGGCGGAATCGAGTGCGGTTGCCTGTTCGAGCAATGCTTGCGCGGCGGTATTGTCCTCGCGGGTGATACGCCAGTAATGCGACAGCGCACGCATCACCAGGTCCCAGGCGTCGAGGCTGCCCGGCGGCTTCTGCTGGGCGCGGAAGTTTTCCGCGGCGTAGAGCTGCGGCTCGATCGCGGCGACGATGGCTTCCGTGATTTCGTCCTGTACGGCGAAGATGTCGGCGAGCTCGCGGTCGTAGCGCTCGGCCCAGAGATGGCTGCCGGTCGAGACGTCGTTGAGTTGGGCCGAGATTCGTACGCGATCGCCGCTCCGTCGCACGCTGCCTTCGAGTACGTAGCGAACGCCGAGCTCGCGCGCGACCTCGTGGATGTGCACCGCGCGCCCCTTGTAGACGAAGGAGGAGTTGCGCGCGACGACGAAGAACCAGCGCAGCTTCGACAGCGCGGTGATGATGTCCTCGCTGATGCCGTCGGAGAAATAGTCCTGATCGCGGTCGCCGCTCATGTTGGTGAAGGGCAGCACCGCGATCGCAGGCCGGTCCGGCAGCGCGAGCGCCTGCGGCGCCTGGGCGAGGCGGCCGAGTTCGGGGGGCACCGCGCCGAGCTGCGTCCGGACATCGCCGACGAAGCGAAAGCCCTTGCGTGCAATGGTGCGGATCAGCGCCTGGTTCGCGCCGTTGTCGCCGATCGCCTTGCGCGCCGCGTTGATCCGGCTGGTGAGGGTGGATTCCGAGACGCTGCGTCCGTGCCAGATCTTGTCGATCAGCTCGTCCTTGCTGACCACCCGGTCGCGGTTTTCCATGAGGTGGACGACCAGGTCGAAAACCTGCGGCTCTACGGCCACGGGAACCTGCTCGCGGCTCAGCTCGCGCCGATCGGTATCGAGAAGGTGGTCCTGGAACATGAACTGCACGTCGAAAACTCAGTCCTCACAGCGACATCAGGCAATAATGAAATCAAAATGGTCTTTTGCTCGAAGTCTGTGAGTCCATTGAACGGTCGATCGGGTTCACCACGATTGCGTGATGGCAGCCATGCTGTTTCGCGGAGGAATACAACCTCGGCGTGAATGCGGCGATGTGAGGCGGATTATTTGCCCCGTCATTCCGGGCTCGGGCCAAATGGCGCGCCCCGGAATGATGGGAGTAACGGGCTTTGTCCATTGCCGAACACCGCCGCCTGCGTAAACTGCGCCCACACAAAACGCCAACCACAAAGAAACGCCCATGCCCGCCTTTCCCGCCTCGACCACCGTGATCGACTCCATGCTGTTCCGCGATGCCTTCGGCACGCCCCAGATGCGCGCGGTGTTTTCCGACGTCGCGCTGGTCGGGCGCTATGCCGAGGTCGAGGTGGCATTGGCCAAGGCGGAGGCAAAGTGCGGTGTGATCCCGCAGGAGGCCGCCGAGCAGATCGCGGCGCGCACGGACGTCACCGCGCTCGATTTCGACCTGTTGCGGCAGGAGACCGACATCGTCGGCTATCCGATCCTTCCCTTGGTGCATCAGATGGTGAAGCAATGCGGCGAGGCCGGCCGCTACGTACATTGGGGCGCGACCACGCAGGACATCATGGATACCGCTGTGGTCCTGCAATTGCGCGCGGGGCTCGAGCTCGTCGAGCGCGACATCAGCGAGCTTCGAAAAATCCTGGCGGACCTCTCGAAGCGCTATCGCGACACGCCGATGGCCGGCCGCACTCATCTTCAGCAGGCGCTGCCGGTGACCTTCGGTTACAAGACCGCGATCTGGCTTGCGATGTTCGATCGCCACGCCGAGCGTCTGGCGCAATTGAAGCCGCGCGTCCTGGTCGGCCAGTTCGCCGGCGCGGCCGGTACGCTCGCCTCGCTCGGCAACAAGGGGTTCGAGGTGCAGGAGGCGCTCTGCGCCGAGCTGAAGCTCGGCGTCCCCGTCTCGACCTGGCACGTCGCCCGCGACGGCTTCGCCGAAGCGGTCAATTTTCTCGCGCTCGTCACCGGCTCGCTCGGCAAGATCGCGCTCGACATCATGATCATGGCCTCCACCGAGTTCGCCGAGGTCTACGAGCCCTTCGTCAAGGGCCGCGGCGCGTCCTCCACCATGCCGCAGAAGCGCAACCCGATCTCCTCAGAACTGATGCTCGCCGCATCCAAGGCGGTGCGGCAGCACGCCGGCCTGATGCTGGACGCCATGGTGCAGGATTTCGAGCGCGCAACCGGCCCCTGGCATGCCGAATGGATGGCGATCCCCGAAAGCTTCGTGCTCTCCGCCGGCGCGCTGCACCAGGCGAAGTTCGCGCTCGCCGGCCTCATCGTGGACGAGGCGAAGATGAACGACAACCTCGGCATCAGCCGCGGCCTGATCGTGGCCGAGGCGGTCATGATGGGGCTCGCGCCACAGATCGGGCGGCAGGAGGCGCATGACGTGGTCTATGATGCCTGCCGGCTCGCCAACGAGAATGGTCTGACGCTGGCGGACGCGCTCTCGTCCGACTCCCGCGTCTCGACCCGGATCGACCGCGCCACGATCGATGCGCTGACTTCACCGAAAAATTACCTCGGCCTTGCGCCCGCGATGGTCGATCGGGTGCTGAAATCGGCAACGCGTTGAAAACCAAATGCGTGAAATTGCGTATCTTTCACATGTCGCTGGGCGCTCGCGCACTTGTGCCTCGAGATGCTAGGCTTAGATTGAACGGAAGATTTTGGCAGAGGACCGCGTATGACTGACCACCGCAATTCCGCCACTCCCATTGACCCCGTGAAACTCGACCGGCTGGCCGAGGTGGCGGTGAAGGTGGGCCTGGGTTTGCGGCCGGGACAGGACCTTCTGCTGACGGCGCCCGCGATCGCGCTGCCGCTGGTGCGGCGAATCGCCGTCCATGCCTACAAGGCCGGCGCAGGCATCGTGACGCCGATCCTCTCGGATGAAGAGATGACACTGGCGCGCTATCGCCACGGTCACGACAACAGCTTCGATCGCGCTGCCAACTGGCTCTACGAGGGCATGGCGAAGGCGTTCTCGAACAATACCGCGCGGCTTGCGATCGTCGGCGACAATCCGATGCTGTTGTCGGGTGAAGATGCTTCCAAGGTCGCGCGCGCCAGCAAGGCAAATTCCATCGCCTATCAGCCGGCGTTGGAAAAGATCGTCAATTTCGACACCAACTGGAACATCATCGCCTATCCGAGCGCCGCGTGGTCCAAGCTGGTGTTTCCCAACGATCAGGAAGAGGTCGCGATCGGCAAGCTCGCGGACGCGATCTTCGCCGCGTCCCGGGTCGATCGCGAGGACGCCACGGCCAATTGGGCTAGTCACAATGCGGTGCTGCGCGAGCGCACCAACTGGCTCAACGGCCAGCGTTTCCGCGCGCTGCAGTATTCGGGACCGGGGACCGACCTCACCATCGGGCTCGCCGACGGCCACGAATGGGAAGGCGGCGCCTCGCTGGCCAAGAACGGTATCAGCTGCAACGCCAACATCCCGACCGAAGAGGTCTTCACCACGCCGCATTGTCGGCGCGTCTACGGTCATGTCGTGAGTTCGAAGCCGCTGTCCTACCAGGGCACGCTGATCGACAACATCGCGGTGCGCTTCGAGGACGGCAGGATCGTCGATGCCAAGGCCTCGCGCGGCGCGGAGGTGCTGAACAAGGTGCTCGACACCGACGAGGGCGCGCGGCGGCTCGGCGAAGTGGCGCTGGTGCCGCATTCCTCGCCGATCTCGCAGAGCGGGCTGTTGTTCTACAACACGTTGTTCGACGAGAACGCGGCCTCGCACATTGCGCTCGGTCAGTGCTACTCGAAGTGCTTCGTCAACGGTGCCCAGCTGACGCCGCAACAGATCGCGGCCCAAGGCGGCAACCAGAGCCTGATCCATATCGACTGGATGATCGGCTCGTCCGAGACCGACATCGACGGCATTCTGGCCGACGGCAGCAAGGTGCCGGTGTTCCGCAAGGGCGAGTGGGCAAAGTAGAACTCTCTCTCACGCCGCTGCGTTGCGCAGCATCGGATTGCTGTCGACGCTGAAGCGGTTGAACAGCGTCGTGAACGGGCAGCCGTCGGTCGCCCGCACGATGGCGTCGGACGCGGCGACCGCCTCGTAAAGCGCACGAACGGGATCGTCCGCCTCCGGCAGGTTGAGACCCCTGCGGATTTCCTCGCGGGCCTCGTTGACCTCGTCCTCGTCGTCGAGTGTCGCCTCCAGCGCATTCGCGGCGCGCCGCATTTCCTCGAGATCACCGCCGGCAGAGAATTTCAGGATATCCAGCCAATACGGGCGGGCTGCGACCAGTTGAACGAACGCCTCGAACGTATCGGCGATAATTCCCGCGCGGCCTTCCGATGAGACGTAGAGCACATTCTGCGACGGCAGCAGCACGAACGCGCCTCCGGCGCCGTCACCGCCGATCTGCCGGGGGCTTTCAACACCGTCGATGGTGAACCAGGGCTCGTCGTCCGGCGCGAACGAGACGTCGAGGCTGCCGAGCCAAGCAATGACCTCGCTGTTGGTTGTCAGAACCTCTGGTGTGAGGGGCATCAGCATGGCTCCTTCGATGGTCACTTTCGCGCACTTTGTCGCACCCCGGAAAAGATGGGTTCATGTGCGCGAATTTGCAGGCGAATCCCGACGTTAACCGCTTCGCGCCTGCAACTTGCGGCTGATTGTCGGGGCCTGCGTAAGAAAGAATTAAAAGCCGGCCACTAGCGTTCCCGAAATCTTTTCAACACTCCGGGCGGAGACCCGGTCGGTCATATTATTCCGGGGGAAGTAGATGTCTCGCGCATTGATTGAAATCGGTAGTTGCAATGTGGACCTCGAGCTACGGCCGATCGAGCCGTCCTGGATCATCGAGGGTAACCCGGTATCGCGCTCTCGGATCCTGTCCACCAGCGACGACGGCACCGCCTCGACCATCATCTGGCAGTGCACCGAGGGCCGCTTCAACTGGTATTACGACATCGACGAGACGATCATGATCATGGAAGGCTCGATCGTGCTCGAGAAGCGACGGCATGCCGCCGAAGCGCTACGGACCCGGCGACGTCATTTTCTTCCGCGACGGCGCGCATGCCAAATGGCATGTCGAAGGCCACGTCAAGAAGATCGCTTTCTGCCGCAAGACGAATCCCGTCATGATCGGCTTCGTGATCCGCGTCGTCAACAGGCTCAAGCGGATGTTCGTCTCCACCGGCGAGCGCCGCCCGGCCTCGCTGCTTGGTGCGGGCTAGTCAGTTTCAGGTTTCAAGGACGCTTCCCAGCGGGCTACGACGAAGAGGGGTCGGGATCAACATCCCGGCCCCTCTTCTCGTCATGACGGCAAGTCTTGTTCCGACATCAAGTCCCGTCACGACGGCAAGTCGAGCCGGTAGACTTCGATCGCGGTCTGCGAGAACAGCGCGGTCTTCTCGGCTTCGCTCAGGGGCGCGGCGATGCGCTTGAAGGCGTTGAAGATCACCTGGTAGCTGCACTGGCCCTTGTCCGGCGGGAAATTGCTTTCGAACATCGCCCGCTTGGGGCCGAAGGCCTCGATGCAGGTCTCGATATAGGGCCGCCAGGCGGCGGCAAGCTGTTCCGATGACGGCGGCGTCTTGCGCAAATGAAAGTCGTAGCCGAGCAGGCACATCGCGAGCCCTCCGAGCTTGACGACGACGTTCTCGCATTTCGCGATCTCCTGGATCGACGCGCGCCACTGCGGAAACACCTCGTCGCGCCGCCCTGCAAAGCGGCCGATTCCGGCCGGGCCGCCGCAATGGTCGAGCACGATTTTGGTGTCGGGAAAGGCGCGCGCGAGCTCGGTCAGCTCGCCGATCTGCGGATGGAACAGCCAGGCATCGAAGCTGAGATTCAGCGGCGCAAGGCAGGCAAAGCCCTTGCGGAAGGTCGGGTCGCCCAACAATCCCCTTGGCCGGCTCGCGTACATGCCGGCGACGGCAGGATCTTCGTCCCAGGCCGAGGAATGCCTGATGCCGCGGAAGCGGCCGTTGCCGGCCGCGATCTCCGCCTCCAGCACCGGCCTGGCGGCGTCGCCCAATAGCAGATTCGCGTGGCTGACGATGCCGGCGCAGATCGCGGCCGAGCCGTAACCGCCGCTCGCGCTCATCGCGGCAACGCCGTTGGCGAACTCGACCTCGCCGACGGGCCGGAATGCCTCGGGGCCGTGCGCGCGGTACATCGAGCGGCAGTCGACATACACGGTAGCGATGATGTTGTGGCCGGAAGCGATGTCGGCCGCCATCTCCTCGATCAGGTAGCGGTGCCCGCGATTCCAGAGATGGTGATGGGGATCGACGATCCGCCGTGCCGGATCGACGATCTCCTCCTGATGTTGCGCGAGCCAGTCCTCGCGCGGCTCGACGAATAGCCCGCTGGTGTTGGCAGGCAGACCGCTTGCAGCCATCGGTGTTCGCTCCCTCCTGTTTTTTGTGGCGGGAGCCTAGCATTTGATGTCTCCACGCAGCAGCGCGCGTTGCGCAACCGCGCCCGTCATCGCAAGCGTATCGGCGCTGTCGTCAGTCCGTGCGCCGCCTCGCCCTGACATCGACCGTCAGCCGCCAATCGGTTGCGGCGGCGGGCTTGACCTCGCCGAGCCAGTGGAAGGAATCATCGGCGATCTCGACAAAACTCCAGCGCGTGAGGTCGCCGGCCTCGGTCGTGCCCTCCTGCACGATGTCCTCGCCGCGCGGGCGGCCGATCTGCTGGCGAAACATACCGCGGCCGGGATCGAACCAGGAAATCCGCCACGCGGAAATGGTGGGATCGTAGACCCGGAGCGTCGTGCCGTACCAATTGCCGGCGATCGGGAAGGCCGGGCTGCCTGCGGCGCGAGGAATGATCCAGACGTCCTGCACGGCGCGGCCCTCCAGCACCCAGCCGAAATGGATTTCGCCGGGTGCAGTGTGCTTCGTTCCGTCCGTTCCATGGGCCGTGATTTCAGCGTCCCAGTCCCCGACGAAGCGGCCATAGAGCTGCAGCGCCGCTGCGTGTTCGGGGTTCGGTCCGTCCGCGTGCAGCAATCTTGCAAAGTCGGTCATGTCGATCTCCTGTCGCAAGGAGACCAGCACGAAGGAGCCGCAAGCGACTTGGAGAAAATTGCGCGTCAGACGCCGTCGAGAACGATCACCGTCGGCGTCGTCGGCAGCGCATCGCGCGACATCCGGAAGGAACGCTCGCTGCGGCGGTCGATCTCGAACTGCTGGCCGATGCCGCGCAGGAAATCGTCGAGCGGGGTCGCGAAGCGGTGCATCGGCAGCACCACGGACGCACGCAGCCGCTTGGTGATTTCGGCGACGCCGCCCAGCGACATGGTGTAGGTGCCGTCGATAGGCACCATCACGATGTCGAGCCGCCCGATCTGGGCGAAGTGGCTGTCGTCGAGCTTGTGGTGGAGATGGCCGAGATGTCCGATGCAGAGGCCCGCAACCTCGAAGATGAAGATCGAATTGCCGTCGCGGATCATGTCGGCGCCGGAATCGTCGCCGAAATAGCGGCGGATATCGGTCGTGACGTTACGGACGAAGGTGTCGCCGATGCGCTCCGACACGATGGCCGGCTTGCCGTCCTCGCTCCAGCCATGCAGCACATGGGGAATTCGCTTGTCGGGAAAGAGCGTGTAGTGGGTGCTGTGCGCGCGGTTCATCGTGGCGACATCGGGCAGCCGGCCGACCTGATGGGCGCCGCTATAGTCGGTGGCGATGCGCAGGCCGCCGGGCGTGTCGATGTAATAGGTGGAATGGCCGGCATAGGTGATCTGGACCTCGGCCGCGGCTGCCGCCTGCCGGAAGGCGACCGGCATGATGCGAGGCGCGGCGTTGGCCATCGCCAGGCATTCGCTGCGCTGGGGCTGCTGGGCGAGGGCAGGCGAGAGGAAAGCGCCAAGGAAAGCAACGATCGTAGGAATCAATCGAGACATACGGAATTGCCCATCGCCATGCACCGAGGCAGTGTAGCGTTGAATCTCCGCGACGTCATGCATGGCTATGGCAGCCGCGCCAATCCGCCGCTTGCCTCGATTAGCCTCACGGCTTTCTTGTCGAATGAAACGAAGGTCTCGGCGCCAAGCCAATAGCCTTCATGAGCAATTGCGCCATCGGAAAAATCCCCGCCAGCATCGAGCAGCGCCAATCCAGCCTCAGCCAGAGGCCGGTTGACGACCACATTGGAGGCGCTGATGAACTGCCGAATGGACGCCGCGATATTCTCGGAAGAGGTTTTGTAACCTCTTGAGAGGACCCAGGCCAACTCGCACAGTGCGGGGATCGAGATGGCTACTACATCTGCCTTCTTGAGAACGGCTTCGGCCGCCTTGCTCTGTTCGGCATCGTCCCCGACCAGAACCCGTGCCAGGACATTGGTGTCCGGTGTTATCTTCATCGCTTGCCGGCCCAGCCTTCAGCGATGATCTCGTTCATATCTTCGATCGACAGTGATTGACCGTTCGTTTTTCCTTTCAGGAAGCCGAAGGCATCGGAAATCTCTCCGGTGGGCCGAACTGCCCTCACCTCAACTCGACCCCCAGGAAGCTTTTCTATCGAAATCTTGTCGCCGGGATGCACACCCAGGTGCTCCAGGAGGTCCTTCCGCAACGTAACCTGTCCCTTCGCTGTGACAGTGAGCGTGCTCATTAGATCCTCCAACGCCTGAGACTGTCCATAAGTAAGGCATTTTCCCCTTACTTTCAAGGAGCCTACTACTCACGCCTTGGGCTGAACTTCCACGTGATGGCCACGAGGCCCGCCGTGATCAGGCCGCTGATGAGGCCGGCCAGCGGCAGCGCCAGCACCAGTGCGGCGGTGGCGGCCCAGCCGATCGAGGAGAAGGCTTCGGCAAAGGTCGCGAGCCGCGACGAGGTCTGGCGGCGGCGGAATTGGCTGCGCCTTGCCTGCACCCGGAACCAGAGCTGGATCGCGGTCGCGGAGGCCGCGCTGATGATGACGGCACAGGCGCTGACGGCAGCCTGGAACGGCGACGCGAATGCCAGGGCGGCAATCAGCGGGCAGAAGATCACGGCGATTGCCATGAGCACCACCTCGATCTTGGCGCGGATGACGCTGGATGGTGTCAGCGGCGCGGTTGCGACCAGATCGGGCGCATCCTCGCCCGAGATCGTCAGCCAGGCGAGCCCGCCGGCGAGTTGTCCCGCCGCCATGACGATCACAGGCGTGATCAATGTCACCGCAGCGGAGCTGTCGGCGAAGCTGCGCCACAGCAGCAGCGCCGGCGGCACCAGATAGAGTAGCTGCATCAGGGTTTGCGAGACCAGCCAGGGATCGCGCCACAACAGCGTGAATTCCTTGCGGCGCAGCGCCGTTTGCCGCGTTCCGCTTCGGAATGGGCGTTCCTTTGCGCGCTTGCTGCCGGATCTGCCGTAGGCGGCCGCATCGATCGCGGTGTTGGCGAAGCGGCCCGAGAACATCGCCATGACGCTTCCGAGCAGCACGAGGCCGAGCGCGAGGAGCAGCAGTAGCGCCTCGGTGTCGCCCATGGCTGCGCGCGCCGGCCACCACCAGATGCTGTCGACATCAGGAGCGTGTTCGGCAAAGGTGCCTGATGTCAGGATGGTGATGCGCGACAGCGTGCCATAGGACATGATCGCGGCGACCTGTAGCGCAATCACGAAGCCGGCGCCGATGATGGCGGCGAGGATCTGGGCCACGAAGCGCGTCCGCGCCGGGCCGATCAGGCGGAACATCAGGATGGTGACGGCGATCGCGACCGCAGCGGCCGACAGGCCCATGGCGACGACGACGCCGAACGCCGCAAGCCAGCGCGCGCCGCCGCCGAACACGAGCACGTCGATGAAAGGTGTCGAGAACAGCAGCGCCAGCACCGTGACGGTGAGTGCGATCGCGGCGATGCGCACCGAGAACAGATTGGCCAGCGTCGCCGGCGAGGACATGATGAGGTCGAGATCGGCGCGGGCGTAAAACACCCGCGTCACAGATTCGATGGCCTGCGACAGCATCAGCGTCCAGGCCAGGAAGATCGTCGCCGTGATCACGATCAGCGAGGATTTGTCGAGCGGCAGTTGCAGGTCGGCGAAGCGGCCGATCACGGCCCAGGCGGGCAGATGCAGCAGGGCCGCGAAGCACAGCAGGCCGATCACGGCAGCGCGCGCCCGCTTGCGCCGGCCGCCGGTCATCATCGCGAACCATTCGCGCCAGGCGAGGCGCAATTCGTGGCGCGCAAACCAGGAGAGCGCGGTCGCCGAGCTCATGCGGCTTCCTGGAGCGTCACCAGCGCGATGAAGAGATCTTCAAGGCTGGTGTCGGCATGGCCGTTCTGCTGGCGCAATTCGGTGAGCGTTCCTTCGGCGACCAGGCGGCCCGAGGCGATCACGCCGATGCGGTCGGCCATGCGTTCGGCAACTTCGAGAATATGCGTCGTCATGATGATGGTGCAGCCCGCCTGAACGCGCTCGCTCAGGAGACCCTTCACGTGACGGGCAGAGACCGCATCGAGTCCGGTCAGCGGCTCGTCGAGGATGATCAGGCGGGGATCGTGCACCAGCGCGCCGGCGAGAGCGACCTTCTGGCGCATGCCCTTGGAGAAGCCCTCGCAGCGTTCGTGCCGGTGCGGCTCGAGCCCGAGCGAGTTGAGCAGCTCCTGCGCGACCGGCTCCGAGATGGATGGCGCGATGCCCCAGAGGCCGGCGACGAATTCGAGATATTCGAGCGGCGTGAGCTTGTCGTAGATCATCGGCTCGTCGGAGACCCACGCCATCACCTGCTTGGCGGCGACGGGATTTGCGAGCGCGTCGATGCCGAAGATCGAGACCGCGCCGGCATCGGGCCTGAGCAGGCCTGCAACCATGCGCAAAGTGGTGGTCTTGCCGGCACCGTTGGGGCCGACCAGCGCGTAGAATTCACCGGCGTGGATGGTGAGATCAAGGCTATCGACCGCCAAACGGTCAAAACGCTTCGTTAACCCTCGGACTTCGAGCGCCGAGTTGTCCGGCTTCATGTCGGCCACACCTTGCGGTTTTGCATCGCTCGCGACCATGCCCTGAAGATGTTTCGGCACCGTGAATCGTGCTGCTGCAAATTCCGCCATCCGCCTTGGACTAAAGGCAAGTCGCCCTAACAAGTCACCGTTTGTTGACAGCGCGTGGCGGTTCAGGCTGAATTGCGCTGGGACAAATGGAGCTAACGCGGCGAAACGACCGCGTAGCGACTGGACACAAGATGCGGCAAGGCGGTCACGAAGAACCGCTGGTTGCATCGGGAGGATGCGCGGCAATGCTGGATTTCGTTCAGCAGCTGGTCAGCGGAGTTGCGCTCGGCTGCGTTTACGGCCTGATCGCGCTCGGCTTCGTGCTCGTCTACAAGGCCACCGAGGTCGTCAATTTCGCCCAGGGCGATCTGATGATGCTGGGCGGCTTCTTCGCCTTCACCTTCATCGGCATGATGGGCCTGAACTACTGGATCGGCTTTGCCGGTGCCGTGGCGGCGATGGCGCTGTTCGGCATGCTGGCCGAGCGCGTGGTGGTGCGGCCGATCCTCGGCTATCCGCAGTTTTCCATCATCATGGCGACCATCGGGCTCGGCTACTTCCTGCGCTCGATCGCCGGCATGATCTGGGGCACCGACGATCTCAAGATCGAGACGCCGTTCAGCCAGGGCGTACTGCGCATCGGCTCGCTGGTGCTGGCCTATGACAAGCTCTCGGTGATCGCGGCGACGATGATCCTGTGCACGCTGCTCTGGCTGTTCTTCAACAAGACCACGCTCGGCACCGCGATGCGCGCCAGTTCCGAGAACATGCTGGCGGCCTATTACATGGGCATTCCGGTCAAGCGGGTGGTGTCGATCGTCTGGGCGATCAGCGCGGCGGTGGCGACCTGCGCCGGCGTGCTGCTGGCGCCGATCACCTTCATCCACTCCAACGTGGGTCTCGTGCTCGGCCTGAAGGCGTTTCCGGCAGCGGTGCTCGGCGGCTTCGGCTCGATCCCCGGTGCGGTCGTCGGCGGCGTCCTGATCGGCGTGATCGAGAGCATGGCCGGCTTCTACCTCGCCGAGGGCTGGAAGGACGTCGCGCCCTATATCGTGCTGCTCGCCGTGCTCTTGCTCAAGCCCGAGGGCCTGTTCGGCCTTCACGTCCGCAAGAAGGTCTGAACCGCCATGCGCTTCCTGTTCAAGACCGACTATGAGGACGACATCAGGCTGTTTCCGCATTCGGGCTACATCGTCTCCTACGGCGTCCTGCTGGCCGTGTTGCTGATCGCGCCCTACGTGCTCTCCAGCTATCTGATGAGCCAGCTCGTCTTCGTCTGCATCTATGCGACCGTCGGCGTGGGGCTGATGATCCTGACCGGCTTCACCGGGCAGGCTTCGCTGGGTCATGCCGCGTTTCTGGCGATCGGCGCCTACACGGCGGCCTATCTGCAGAAATACAACGTGCCCTTTCCGCTCTACTTCCTCGCCGCAGGCGCCCTGACCGGCCTGATCGGTGCGATGGTCGGTTTCCCCGCACTCCGGCTCCAGGGCATCTATCTCGTCATCGCCACCATCTCCTTTGCCTTGATCGTCGAAGAAATCCTGGCGCGCTGGGAGAGCGCCACCAACGGCAACGAGGGCATGCGGGTCAAGACGCTGTCGCTGCTCGGCGTCGCGGTGCCGCGCGACAGCCCGACCTTCTATTTCCTCTGCCTCGCCGTGCTGGTGCTGACCATCGTCGGTACGCTCAATCTGCTGCGCTCGCCGACGGGACGCGCCTTCGTCGCGATCCGCGATTCCGAGACGGCCGCGCGCAGCATGGGCGTCAACGTCGCGCTCTACAAAGTGAAGTCGTTCGCGATCTCGGCGGCGATCACCGGCTTTGCCGGCGTGCTGTTCGCGCACAAGCTCTCCTTCATCTCGCCGGAGATGTTCACGCTGCAGCTCTCGATCGAGTTCATCATCGTGATCCTGATCGGAGGCTCCTTCAGCCTGCACGGCGCGGTGCTGGGCGCGATCTTCATCGTGATGATCGACCCGTTCCTGACCTATTTGAAGGACGACATGCCCGGTATCATCGCCGGCATCGCCGCGACGTTCGGGGCCGGGGCGGCGACTGCGGGCAACATCCAGTCCAAGGTCGCGGCCTTCGCCTCGCTCAACGGCCTCAAGGGCGCGATCTACGGCATCATCATCGTGCTGTTCGTGCTGTTCGAGCCGCTCGGGCTCTACGGCCGCTGGCTGAAGATCAAACTCTTCTTTCAGCTGTTCCCGCTCTACAAGCGCGCCACCTTCAAGCGGCAGAAGATCTACGTGAAGTCGGAGCGGAACAGATGAGCTATTTCCGCGCCGAAAACCTGTCGCTGCATTTCGGCGGCCTCAAGGCGGTCGACGCGGTGTCCTTCGCGGTCGAGCGGGGCGAGATCCTGTCGATCATCGGTCCCAACGGCGCCGGCAAGAGCTCGATCTTCAACCTGATCTCGCGGATCTACCGGCCGACCTCGGGCCGTATCTTCTTCGAAGACCAGGACATCACGGAGCAGCCGCCCTACGATATCGCCAGGCTCGGCATCGCCCGCACCTTCCAGAACATCGAGCTGTTCGAGAATGCCACCGTGCTGTCGAACCTCCTGGTCGGCCGCCACAGGCATTCGACCACGCAGCTCTGGCAGGAGGTGCTGTTCCTGCCGAGCGTGCGCGCCAACGAGAAGATACACCGCCGCCGCGTCGAGCAGGTGATCGAGTTCCTCGATCTCGAAGCTTACCGCGACAAGCTGATCTCGGGCCTTCCCTACGGCGTACGCAAGGTGATCGAGCTCGCGCGCGCTGTGCTCGGAGCCGAAGTTGATCCTGCTTGACGAGCCGTCCTCCGGCCTCAATGTCGAGGAAACCAAAGACATGTCGTTCTGGATCCGCGACATGAAGAGCGAGCTCGGCGTCACCGTGCTGATGGTCGAGCATGACATGTCGCTGGTGAACCGCGTCTCCGATCGCGTCATCGCACTGAACTACGGCCGGGTGCTGGCGATGGGCTCGCCCGCTGACGTTCAGCAGCACCCCGACGTCGTCGCCGCGTATCTGGGAGCCTGAGGCATGGACGCCGCCGTGACGCCGGACATCATCCTGAAACTCTCCAACATCGAGAGCTATTACGGGCCGATCATGGCGATCCGCGGCATTTCGCTGGAGGTGCCGCGCGGCCGCATCGTCACGCTGCTGGGCGCCAACGGCGCCGGCAAGACCACGGTGCTGAAGACCATCTCCGGAATTCTCGATCCGCAGAAGGGCTCGATCGATTTCATGGGAAAGCCGATCCAGCGCATGGAGGCGGACCGCATCGTGCGCCTCGGCCTCAGCCATGTGCCCGAGGGACGCGAGGTGTTTCCGTTCCTCTCGGTGCGAGAGAACCTGATGATGGGGGCCTACCCGCGCAAGGACCGTGACGGCGTCGCGGAGGATCTGGAGCGCGTCTACGGCTATTTCCCGCGGCTGAAGGAGCGTATCAACCAGCCGGCCGGCCAGCTCTCCGGCGGCGAGCAGCAGATGCTCGCGATCGGCCGCGCGCTGATGAACCGGCCGACGCTGCTGCTGCTCGACGAACCCTCGCTCGGCCTCTCGCCGCTGCTGGTGAAGGAGATCTTCACCATCATCCGCCGCGTCAACGAGGAGCAGGGCATGTCGATCCTGCTGGTCGAGCAGAATGCCAAGGTCGCGCTGGAGACGGCGCATTATGGCTATGTGCTCGAGATCGGACGCGTCGTGATGAACGACACCTGCGACCGCTTGATGCATTCCCAGGACATCCAGGAATTCTACCTTGGCGCCAGGGAAGAGGGCGCGCGCGGCGAACGGCGCTGGAAAAAGAAGAAGACGTGGCGCTAGGGGAGTTCGTGGCGTTGAAGAGGAAGTGGCGTTAAATGAACCAGCCCATCCGCTAACATAGACCGCCGGCAAGGCAGGCAGTGGAGGGAAAGCGACAAGGAGGGAATGCGCATGGCCCGACGGGCGGTGCTGACGGTCGCTGATACGATCGCGAAGAGCTTTCTGCGCGCCGCGGAGACGCGGGGCGACAGGCCGGCCATTCGCGAAAAGAAATTCGGAATCTGGCAGCCGACGAGCTGGCGCGAATGGCTGGAGAGCTCGAAGGAGATCGCCTACGCGCTCCATGCGACGGGCTTCAAGCCCGGCGAGGTCGCCTCCATCGTTGCCAACGCCGTGCCGGAATGGGTTCATGCCGACATGGGCATCCTGTGCGCCGGCGGCGTCTCGTCCGGAATCTATCCGACCGATGCATCGTCCCAGGTCGAATATCTCGTCAACGATTCCCGGACGAAGGTGATCTTCGCCGAGGACGAGGAACAGCTCGACAAGATCCTCGCCTGCCGCGCGCGCTGCCCGTCCCTGCACAAGATCATCGTGTTCGACATGGAGGGTCTCAGCGGCTTCTCCGACGACATGGTGATGTCGCTCGACGAGTTTCGCGCGCTTGGCCGCAATCACATGGTCGGCCGCGAAGCACTTTGGCAGGAGATGATCGACAGCCGCGGCGCCGGCGATCTCGCCATTCTCGTCTACACATCGGGCACGACAGGGCCGCCCAAGGGCGCGATGCATGCCAACCGCAGCGTCACGCACCAGATGCGGCACGCCAACGACTTCATCCCGGCGCAGGAGGACGAGGACCGGCTGATCTTCCTGCCGCTTTGCCACGTCGCCGAACGCATCGGCGGCTACTACGTCTCGGTCGCGCTCGGTTCGGTGATGAATTTTGCCGAGAGCCCGGAGACCGTGCCGGACAATCTGCGCGAGGTGCAGCCGACCATCTTCCTCGCAGTGCCGCGCATCTGGGAGAAATTCTACTCCGCCATCACCATCGCGTTGCGGGACGCAACGCCGCTGCAGCAATGGGTCTACCGCCGCGCCATCGCGATCGGCTACCGCATGGTCGACTGCCGGATCGAGGGCAGGGCACCGCCGCTGGGCTTGCGCATCGCCAATGGCATCGCGTACCGGATCGCCTTCCGCAACATCCGCCGCATGATCGGGCTCGACCGCTGCCGCATCGCCTTCACCGGCGCGGCCCCGATCGCACCGGAGCTGATCCGCTGGTATCTCGCGCTCGGCATCGACGTCCATGAAGTCTACGGCCAGACCGAGAATTGCGGCGTCGCGACCATGATGCCCGCGGAGCGGATCAAGCTCGGCTCGGTCGGCACCGCGGTGTCGTGGGGCGAGGTCGCGCTGTCGCCCGATGGGGAGATCCTGATCAAGGGCGACTTCCTGTTCATGGGCTATCTGAACCAGCCGGAGAAGACCGCCGAAACCATCGATATCAGCGGCTGGCTGCACACCGGCGACGTCGGCACCATCGACAACGAGGGCTTCGTCCGCATCACCGACCGGATGAAGGACATCATCATCACCTCCGGCGGCAAGAATATCACCCCGTCCGAGATCGAGAACCAGTTGAAGTTCTCGCCCTACATTTCGGACGCCGTGGTGATCGGCGACCAGCGGCCGTATCTGACCTGCCTCGTGATGATCGACCAGGAGAACGTCGAGAAGTACGCCCAGGACCACGACATCCCCTTCACCAATTACGCGAGCCTGTGCCGGGCAACCGAGATCCAGCACCTGATCTGGCGCGAGATCGAAGGCGTCAACGGCAATTTCGCCCGCGTCGAGACCATCAAGCGGTTCTACCTGATCGAGCGGCAGCTCACCCCGGAGGACGAGGAGCTGACGCCGACCATGAAGCTGAAGCGCGGCTTCGTGAACAAGCGCTACGCCGCCGAGATCGACGCGATGTATCGCGAGCGCGCGGTGGCGTGACTCATATCGTTTGAAAAGAGCGAAGGAGCGATGGCCCCCGCCCTTCGCACGATACGGGCCCCAAGGAGAGGAGACGTCAATGTCGAGATCGTTCAACGCGTTCGGCCTTGCTATAGGCGCCGTGGCGCTCAGCTGTCTGCCGGCCACAGCGCAAACCAAGGTCACCAATGAAGGCATCTCGGCCACCGAGATCGTCATCGGCACCCATCAGGACCTGTCGGGTCCGATCAAGGGCTGGGGCGTGCCGGTGTCCAACGGCATGAAGATGGCGGTCGAGGAGATCAACGCCGCCGGCGGCGTCCAGGGGCGCAAGATCAGGCTGGTGGTCGAGGACAGCGGCTACGATCCGAAAAAGGCTGTGCTGGCGTCGCAGAAGCTGATCGAGCGCGACAAGATCTTCGCGATGGTGGGACCGATGGGCTCCCCGACCGTGCTTGCCGCGCAGGATATCCTGCTCGATGCCGGCGTGCTCCAGCTCTTCCCGCTGACTGCGGCCGAATTCACCTTCAAGTTCGATCCCGCCAAGCCGCAGGAGCGGCTGAAGTTCAACAATCTGCTGCCTTACGTCGAGAGTACGCGGGCCGCGCTGAAATACATGATGGAGTGGAAGAACTTCAAGAAGCCCTGCATCATGCATCAGGACGACGAGTACGGAAAGAACGTGCTCGACGGCTTCAACCAGCAGCTCGGCGCCATGAAGGTGCAGCCGGCCTCGATCACGAGCTACAAGCGCGGCGCCTCCGACTTCAGCGCGCAGGTCGCCAAGATGAAGTCCGACGGCTGCGACCTCGTGGTGCTCGGCGCCGTGCTCCGCGAGCCCATCGGCGCGATGACGGAGGCGAAGAAACTCGGCTGGGACGTCACCTTCCTCGGCGCGACGCCGACCAACGTGATGGAGGTGCCGATGCTCGGCAAGGAAGCCGTCGAGGGCCTCTACGCGGCATCCGGGTTCGAGATTCCCTATGAGGATACTGCCAAGGGCAAGGTGAAGGACTGGCTGGTCAACTACAAGAAGATGTTCGGCACTGACGCCAACACCCAAGCCATCATCGGCTACAACGCGGTGATGACGTTTGCGTTCTACGCGGACAAGGCGGGCAAGGATCTGACGGGGCAGAAGATGCTCGATTCACTGGAGTCGGGCGACAAATTCCTCGACATCTTCAACTCGCCGCCGACCAAGTTCTCCAAGACCGACCACCTCGCCAACACCATCACCCAGGTGCAGCAGGTCAAGGGCGGCCGCTGGGTGCTGGTGAAGGACAATCTGATGTTTTGATCGGATCGCTCTCGCGGCGCTGACGGTGCACCCTCGCCCCCTACGGGAGAGGGTGGATCGCCGCAAAGCGGCGAGCCGGGTGAGGGGTATCCATCCTTACGAGTAGTCGTGCAAGTGGTGAGAACCCCTCATCCGGCGCCTCGCGCCACCTTCTTCCGCAAGGGGAGAAGGACGAGAGCAGCGCGCGGAGAACAACCTACGATCCCCCGCCCGCCGTCCCCGAATTCACCGGCGCCAGTTCGTCTTCCCGGCAGCGCCAGCCGTCGGCGGCTTTCACGAAGGCGAAGGTCCGCTGGATCCTGAGGCGGCGCGTGACATTGAAGGCTTCTCCCGAGCGCTCCCTGCCGCCGATGCCCGGCCGCGGAAGTCCGGTCCTCGGGTCCCAGCAGGTGCCGGTGCAGGTGGATGCAATCTTGCTGCACGTCGTGAACGGCGCCAGCACGACCATCTCGATCTCGCCGGTGACCTGCGCCTCCTGGTCGGAGACCTGGCTGTCGAGCGCGTAGACGCGGTTGATGCGGAGGAAATTGCCGCAGGAATTGGCGGCGTGAATCCGCGCGGCGCAGAAGTCGACGGCGTCGGTGTCGGGGATGCGGGCCGCGACCTGCCGGCCGAACACTTTCTTCGGATCGCCCTTGGCGGCGGCGATGTCGTTGGCCTTGCGCTTGAGATAATCGGCAAGACATTCCTCCGCCGACTCGAGCTCGGCAAGCGGAACGTTCTCCTTGCCGACCAGATTGCACTTGCGATCGCGCTCCCGCGTCCACCTTCCGTATTCGGCGAAGGCAAAGCGTGCCGCTGTCGAGTCCAGCTTGCCGATCAGGCCGAGCACCTGGCCATTGAGCTCGGTTTCCGCAAGCGCCAACGACGGGTCCGCGCAGATCACCCCGCCCGCAGCGGTGTTGGCTGCCAGACAGTCGAAATCCGGATCCCGCAGGATCGCGGCGCGCTCCTCGGTGACCTTGAGCAGGCACGCCTTGACCCGTTCGACATCGTCGATGCGGATCGCGGTTTGGCCGATGATGCCGCAGCCGAGATTGCGCTGGCGGATCCAGATCGCATTTTCCTCGATTCCAGGCAGGCGGTCGGGCAGGCGGGCCAGCCGTGCCTCGATCGCGGTGTTGAGCTTGTCGGCGGCGGCGGTCAGTTCGGCATCGCCGCAGAACAGTTGATTGCCGGGGTCGCGGATCTGCTGGCAGTTGTTCCTGGCGAACAGCGGCAGCTTGTCGGCGATGGAGCGGTCGGATTGCGCGAAGCCTGGTGCCGCCGGGAATGCCAGCATTCCCGGGAATGCCAGCATTCCCGGGAATGCCAGCAGCGCAAGCACAGTCAGCACGATGAACCGCATTCCAGTCGCCCCCGCATCGAAGACGCCATGCTAGCGTTCCGGCCCGCGCGGTGGAATGGCCTTGTGGCGGGTGTGAGGGCTACAAGAAACCTAACGTGCCTCTGCGGTCGCCATCGACATCCGCACGGGCTCGTCGACATATTTCATCACGGCCGACTGGTAGAGCACGAACAGCGGCTGGTAGGTCTGTGCGGCCTCGTCCTCGACCATCGCCATGCGGCGGTTGTCGAGCATCAGCCAGTGGCCGTCGAGCTTTGCGGCGGCGACCGCGTGCTCTTCGCCGGCCCTGACGTCGCGGACCACGACGATGCGGAGATCCTCAGCCGCGACGCCCGCGAGCCGCAGTGCGGCCAGCTTGGCGATGGCGTAGTCTTCGCAGTCGCCGGCGCCTCGCGCAAAGGTCGCAAGCGGCGAGCTCCAGATATCGTCGGTGCCGTCATTGGCAGCCCGGATGGCAAGGTTGATGGCGCGGTTGGTCTCGCCCAGCCGCGCGCGGCCGTCGCGGCCGCGGGCCTGGTCGACGATGGCGAGCAGCTTCAGCGCCGCGGGCGACGCGCAATTGTCACGGTCGCCGTCGCAGAGCGCCAGCTGCACCATGTCGTCGTCGAGCTTGTGTGTCAGCGCGAGCCATTTCTGCTGCAGGCCGCCGGCGGAGATGGCGAAGGCGAACACGCCGAACGGCTCGGCGGATTTGCGCACGAGCAGGCCTGCCCCCGGCGACAGCAGCGTGCCGGCGCGAAGCTCGGCGGCCGATCCGAACAGGATCACTCCGCACAGCACCAGGATTGCGCGCCAGGCGCGCGAGCGAGCAGCGGTCTCCATCTGACATCCCCTTCCGGCTTCGCCTGGTCCTTCTTTGACCTCGACGTGCCGGGCTTTGTTGCTTTCGCGGAGATAGTGCGAGGCGGGCCGTTTTGTTCTGCTTAACGCGCCCGGCAGGGGGCCCGAAACCGCGGGACAGGCTGAAACGGGCCTGCCCAAATTGCGTAAAATTTTACGATTCGGGGGCTAGGGAGGGTCCCGGCTGCCGTGAAATGGAACCGATTGCAGGCGCAGGTTGTGGGGGCGCTGATTCTGCGCCTCATGGCTAACAACCCGCTATTTCACGGGTTCTGTTAGTTAGGTCACAGATTTAGCTCCGTATTTGCCGCAGGATGCTGCGGGGCACTCCGAACAGAAGATGACACAAGTATCTGCTGTCTTAATGGTGGTGGATATGACTTTGGATGACTTGAAATGCGTGCAGGTTGGACGAATTCAACATCGGTTTATTTGAAGGATTACTTCATATCATCTGTGAGGGTACCGCTCCATGGGGCTCCCCATAGCCAAGTGACGCGAAATCACACAAGCAATAGATGGTTTCGCTAAGGACTTGGTAATGCTATGCAAGCTTAGGCGGTCGATACTTACTTACATTTTAACCCTTTTTACGGTGCCCGGTTGAATTACGCTGGCAAATTTGACGCCGCGATCTCCTTGGACGGCCAGGGTTTCCGCTCGCCCGCCGATGGCCATGTCGATTCCTTTACCGCCAAAGCGCACGGCCACGTGCCTGATGGCGCTTTCGTTGTTCCCGACCCGAACCTGATCTTCAACGGCGAGTTCAAGCGCGCAGGTCTCGACCTCGTGCTGTCTCACGACGGCCACGAGTTCGTCGTTCACGATTATTTCCGGGGCGACAAGCGCGCGGCGATCGCCTCGCCCGATGGCGCCCACCTCACCGGCGACATCGTCAACGCGCTCACCGGCCACGTGCAATATGCGCAGGCCGCAGGCGGCATCGCCGCGGCCCAAATCATCGGCCACGTCACCAAGCTGTCCGGCAGCGCGACCGCGGTCCGCAACGGTGTCGCGGTCATCCTGAACAATGGCGACAACGTCGAGAAGGGCGACGTCGTCTCGACCGGCGGCGACTCGACGCTCGGCATCACCTTCATCGACGGCACCGTGTTCGGCCTGTCCTCCAATGCGCGGATGGTGCTGAACGAGATGGTCTACGACCCCAACGGGTCGAGCAATTCTTCGCTGCTCAGTCTGGTCGCGGGCACCATCACCTTTGTCGCCGGCGAGACCGCCAAGCACGGCGACATGAAGATCGACACCCCGGTCGCCACCATGGGCATCCGCGGCACGGCGGTGCTGACCCAGATCAACTTCGTCGTTCCCGCCGGCGGCGGCGATCCGCAGCCGCAGGCGAGCTTCCAGGTGCTGGTCGAGCCGAACGGCACGACGGGTTCCTACATCCTGTTCGACAAGGTCACGCTGCTGCCGATCGCGACGGTCAACCAGGCCGGCCAGATGATCCAGATCAGCGGCGGCAACGTCTCGATCACCAATGCGCTGATGTCGCCGGACATTCAGAAGCTGATCAGCGACGTGTTCACGCTGAAGTTCACCGACAACAACACCAACACCAAGCTGACCACGAACTTCACCGACACGATCACGCCGACCAGCGACGGTCTCATGTTCAAGACCGCGGGCGGCTACAGCGCGACCGCGGTCTTCACCAACACCACTCAGCAGGGGACGGACCCTGGCCACAATCCGTCGACCAGCAACCGCATTCCCGGTCCGCCGCAGGCGCGCAGCCTCGACGCCAACGGCAATGTGAGGTCGGCGTTCGCGCTGACCGAGCGCGTGGACAAGACCGGCGACACCGTGGATCTCGACACGGTCTCCGGCCGGATCACCTTCGTCGATCAGAACCTGGGCGACCGGCCGACGGTGGGCGTGAATCTCGCCGGCGCGCCGAACTACGTCTACAAGAGCGCCGGCCAGCAGGACGTCACCGGCTCGCTCACCGACCTGCAGAAGCAGGACATCGCGGCAACGCAGATCCAGATCAGCGTGGTCCCGGACGGCGGCAACGCCAACAATGGCTCGGCGGTCTGGACCTACACGATTCCCGACCACGTCTTCGACTTCCTCGCGGCCGGCGAAACCCTGACGCTGACCTACATGGTCCGCGTCGACAACAATTTCTCGGTCAACCCCGAAACGACCTTCATCCCGATCACCATCACGATTACGGGGACGAACGACAAGCCGGTGATCACCACCAGCGTGCCGGTCATCACTTTCGAAGGCGGCACCAGTATTCCGGGTGGCCCGCTGACCAGCGATGTGCCGACCTCGGGGGCGCTGAACTTCGACGACGTCGATCTCACCGACAAGCATACGGTGTCGGTGGTGCTGACCAGTGCGACCCTGCCGGATGGCACGGTGCCGCCGGGCCCGCTCGCGGCGTTCCAGAGCGCGATGTCGGTTGCCATCGCGGCGGGCGCCGACAGCACCGGCGACGGCACCGGCACCATCAACTGGTCGCTGGCCAATCTGCCGGTCTATCTCGCCGATTTCATTCCGGAAGGCGCGGTGCTGACGCTGGTCTACACCGTGACGCTCACGGATGCGCAGGGCGCCACCTCGCAGCAGACCATCACCGTCACGATCACGGGCACGGACGCGCCCGCGGTGGTGTGGATCGCGACCGACAAGCCGGGCGTGCCCTCCGGCGGGTTCTGGAAGGATTCGGGCAACTGGGCGACCGGTACGGTCCCGACCATCAACGACGACGTCATCGTCATCACCGATCAGCTGCGCGGCCTGACGCCGTCCTATCCGGCGACGATCGACGCGGCCGCCTATGCGAAGTCGCTGACGATGAACGATTTCGGTGGCCCGCCGCCGAAGGTGATCGTCCAGGCCTCGCTGACGATCGCGGGCGCGCTCAACATGGGCGCCGATTCGATCCTCAACGTCGCTGCCACCGGGACGATGTCGGTTGGCGGCAAGGCCGAAATCCTCGACACGAGCGTGCTCACCAATGCGGGCTATGTGACGCTCGCCGGCGGAGGCGATCTCGCTGCAGGCACCGCGATCACCAATTCCGGCACGATCGAGCTGTCCGGCGGTACGCTGAAGACGCTGGCCACGATCCACAATGCCGGCGGCACGCTGAAGGCCGATGCCGGCACGACGCTGATCGTCGATACCGGGACGATCGACGGCGGCACCGTCACCATTCTGGGCACGCTCGAGCTCGACGGCACCAGCTTGGTCGAGAACGGCACGCTGAACAATTCCGGTACGGTCAACGTCAAGGGCACGGCCGAGTTCGCCCACGAGACAGTCTCCAACACCGCGAGCGGTTTGATCGAGGTGTTGGCAAACGGCTGGCTGACGATCGACCAGGGCTCCAGCATCACCAATGCCGGCCAGATCACGGTCGATGCCAGCGGCAGGCTCACCGTCAACGGCGCGACGATCGGCGGTCCCGGTGTGGTGATCGACACTGACGGAGGAAATGACGACGAGGGCCCCATCTTCAACGCCGCACTTTTCGTCGCGGGAGGCGTGATCACCAACAATGGTGAGATCGATCTCACCGGCGCAGCCATCCTGAGCGGCGGCACCCTGAACAACAACGCGATCTTCAAGGCGAGCGGCGCAGGCAATGCGCTCAGCGACGAGACCGTCACCAATGCCGGGACCATCGAAGTGCTCGCCGGCGGTGCGCTCGCGATCGACCAGGGCTCGACGGTCGATAATTCGAGCGGCCATGTCGTTGTCGATGATGGCGCCGTGCTGACGCTCAACGGCGCCACGATCAGCGGCGGTTCGATCGACAATTACAGCTTGCTGGGCGGCACCATCGACGTCACCGGCAACAGCACGATCGACGGCGATGCGACGCTGACCAAGGGCACCGTCACGGTCGAGAGCGGCATCGCGCTGACGCTCGACGACGTGACCGTTGCGGAAGCCACAATCACCAATCATGGCACGGTCAAGGTCGATGCGGGCACGCAACTGACGCTGGCAGGCTCGAACCTGACCGGCGGCACGCTCACTCTTATCGGCACGCTGGAATCGACTGGCACGAGCGCGATCCACAATGCCGATCTCGACAATACGGGAACGATCTCCGTCACCAGCGGCACGCTGACGATCGATCTCCACGCCATCACCAATCATGGCCTGATCGAGGCGACGGGCGGCGGCACGCTGAAGCTGACAACCACCACCGTCGCCAACACCGGCGGCACGATTTCGGTCGACGGGACCTCGAAGCTCTATCTGACCGACGTCACGATCAACGGCGGCAGCCTGACCAATGCCGGCAATCTCTACAGCGCCGGCCTGAACACGGTGACTGGCGGTGTTGCCAATACCGGCACCATCGAGGTCCAGAGCGGCATGCTCGACCTGTCCGGCGGCATCACCGGTATCGGTGCGCTGATCATCGACGATACGGCGACGCTCGCGCTTGGCGGCGCGGAAGCACAGACCGTTACCTTCGCCGGCGGCACCTCCACGCTGGAGCTCGACAAGACCAGTCATGCCTTTACCGGCACGATTGCCGGCACGTCGTCGAAGGACGGCACCTTCACGATCACCGGCGCTGCCAATATCTCGACATCGAGCGGCGACGCACTCGACTTCACCGCATCGGGCGGGACCAGCGGCGGCAACATCGTTCTGACGCCGACCGGCGCGCTAACGGGTCACGACAACGGCATCGTCGTCACCCAGAATGGCATCGGCGACATCTCGTTGACGACGGTTGGCGCTGTCACCGGCCAGACCGGCAACGGCATCGTGCTGCACGACGGCGCGACCGGCGCCGGCGATATCACGGCGACCATCGGCGGCGATGTGTCCGGCGCGATCGGTCTTGATATCGTGTCCCATGGTGATGGCGACGTTACCATCACGAATAACGGGCACATCACCGGCGCGACCTCGTTCGGCATCCACGTCGACCAGGACGATGCGGGCGCGACCGGCTCGACGCACATCACCAATCACGGAACGGTGGTCGGCGCCAATGGCGCTGCCGCGATCTCGATCGAGGAGAATGCCGAGGGCACGGCGACGATTGACAATTCGGGCGCCATCGGCCCGAGCGTTACCGGCGCCGTCACTTCCTCGATCTCTGCGATCGTCGAGACCGGTGGTCACATCACGATCAACAACACCGGCGACATCAACGGCAATGTTTCGACCGCCACCGCCACGTTCAACAACGAGGCGGGCGGCACCTGGACTGTCGCCGGCAGCGGCGTGTTCGGCACGCTGTCCACGCTCGACAATGCCGGCACGATCAACCTGCATGGCGCCTCGATCTCGAGTGCGGACGGGCTGACCTTCGACATCACCAATTCGGGCGCGATCAATTCGTGGGGCACGGCGACGATCACCGGCACCATCACCAATACCGGCACCATCGAGGTCCATACCGGCGAGCTGTCGCTGTTTGGCTCGCTGTCCGGCACGGGCTCGGTCACCGTCGATGTCGGCGCGCTCTTGACGCTCGAAGGCGCGGTCACGCAGACGATCACGCTTCACGGCGACGGCGCCAAGCTTCACATCGACACGGCTACCTTTGACGGGTCGATCGCAGAGCTGTCCGCGGATGACACGATCGACCTGTCCACGATCAATTATGGCCTCGGCACCAGCGCGGTCTATGTCGCCAATGCCGATCCGGCAACGGGCGGCGTGCTGACGGTCACCGACGCCGACAACAATCACATCAGCTTGAACCTGACCGGCGCCGACTATCGCAACGCGCATTTCGCTGGCAGCGATGACGGTACCGGTCATACGCTGATCACGATTCACGCAGACGACGACGCGCCGGCGTTCGACGTGGCCCATGCATCGCTGACCGCGAGCTTCTCCGAGCGCGAGAACACCACCGGCTCCGGCGATTCCGACCCGGTGCCCGCCGCGACCGGCTCGATCGGCTTCACCGACATCGACCTGACCGACCGCCCGACGGCGGCGATCACGCATCAGGCCGCGACATGGCTGGACGCCGACGGCCACACGGAATTGAATCTGACCTCCGGTCAGGCGTCGGCGCTCGAGCAAGCCCTGTCGATCCTCGGCACCGGGAAGAACAACGGCACGGTCGATTGGGGCTATTCGATCGTCGACAACACGCTCGATTTCCTCGGTGAGGGCCAGACCGCGACGGTCGTCTCCACCGTCACGCTCACTGACGATTACGGCAAGGCTGCCACCGCCGACGTCACCATTACGATCGCCGGCAAGAACGACGCACCGACGCTGGCGAATGTGACCAAGGGCGGGCTGGTGGACACGGCCGCGAACGACAGTTTCGCGGATATCGAGGGGACGCTGGCCGGGACCGACATCGACAGCGGCGAGCAGGCGATGCTGAAATATGCCGTGCTCGATGGCGCGAGCGCAGTGACGTCGCTCGCGGGTGACTACGGCACGCTGAACGTCAACGAAGACGGCAGCTACAGCTATGTCCCCAACGCGGCGGCGATCAACGCCCTCTCTGGAGGCAATCACCAGGACGTTTTCACCGTCCAGACCACGGACGCGCATGGTGCGACCGGCACGGCGTCGTTCACGGTGAACGTTACCGGCGCCAACGACGCGCCGGTGTTGGTCAATGGCAGCCTCGGAGCGATCGTCGATACGGCTGCGGCGGATCGCTTCTCCGATCTCACTGGCCTCCTGGCCGCGACCGATGCCGACACCGGCGACACGTTGACCTATGCCGTCGTAAATGCGGATGGTCATGGGGCCGCTGCGGGCCTTTATGGCTCGCTCACGGTCAATGCTGACGGCAGCTACACATACGTTCCCGATGCAGCCTCGATCAACGCGCTGCCAGCGGGCTCCTATTCCGATAGCTTCACGGTCCAGGTTTCCGATGCGCATGGCGCCGTCACGACGGCGACGTACACAGTGGACCTAACCGGTGCCAACGACACGCCGACGCTCGGCAATATCAATATCGGCAAGCTCGTGGATACGGCCGCGGCCGATACCTTCGCCAATATCACAGGACAGCTATCGGGCACTGATGCCGATACCGGCGAGACGACGACGCTGGCCTACTCGATCGTGAATGCGGACAGTCCTGGAATAAAGGCCGGTCTCTACGGCTCTCTCACGGTCGATGCCCACGGCAATTACACCTACATTCCCAATGCGGCCGCGATCAACGCGCTGCCGGAGGGGGCTCATCCGTCGGATACATTCACGGTCCAGACCACGGACTCGCATGGTGCGAACGCCACGGCCATGCTCACGGTCGACGTGGATGGCGCGAACGACGCGCCTGTCATCAATACCGACCAGGTCAGCGTCGCGCAGGTCGAGAACCAGGTAACGGTCAGCGGCCTGTCCGTGACGGACGCCGATGCCAATGACACGTTCACCGTCAGTGCTGCCGCCGAATCTGGCAGCGAAACGAGCGCCTCATTGAATTCCGGCGCTCTGACTGTGAATTATTCCGAGCCAAGTGATGCCGCCCCTGCGATCGACAAGGTCGCGGTCATCGTAACCGACAGTCACAATGCAATCGACACGGTCAATCTGATCTTCAACCTGACCGAGACCGGCGTCAATTTCGTGGGGACGACAGGCAAGGACGTGTTCTTCGGGACCGGGGACGATTATCAGGACCAGTTCGCTTTCGCCGCCCACTCCGGTCACGACACGGTATTGAATTTCAAGCCCATGGAAGACCTTCTCGACCTGAGGGCCGTTGTGCCGACCGATATCGACGCCACATGGATCGCGCAGCACGTGGCCGCGTCTCCGGCAAACTCTGCGGACACCCTGATCACGATCGACTCCGCTGACACCATCCTTCTGAAGGGCGTCACGGCAGCCAATCTCCACGCGAACGACTTCATCGTTCATTCCGGATGATCGCGCGGGCGATGCCCATCCGCCCGGTGCTGCCAATCGCCGCCAAAGCGTGATATCCCACCACCATGAAACGTCTCAAGATCCTGCGGCGGTGGTTTGCGCGGAAGCTCGGCTTCGCCCGCGTGATGTGCCTTGCGCTGCTGGTGCTGTTTGCCGGCGCGCGGCTGTGGGATCCGCCGCCGATCCAGGAATTGCGGCTGCGCACCTTCGACATGTTTCAGCTGATCGACCCGCGCCACAAGGCGGCGCGGCCGGTCACCATCGTCGATATCGACGACAAGAGTCTTGCCAAGCTCGGCCAATGGCCATGGCCGCGGACGCGGATCGCAGACCTGATCAAGAACCTCACCAGCAACGGCGCGGTGGTGATCGGCTTCGACGTGGTGTTCTCGGAAGCGGACCGGCTCAACCCCGATCTGGTCGCGGGCCAGATGCGCGATCTCGACGACGCCACCCGCGCCAAGCTGCGCGAGCTGCCGAGCAACGACCAGATCCTCGCCGACGCGATCAAGCGCTCGCGCGTGGTGCTGGGCGAGACCGGACAGCGGGCGATCGCAACCGAGATCGACAAGTCGCTCCCCTTCACCGGCGTGGCGACCGTCGGCGAGGAGGGCGCTGAACGCTTCCTTTTCGAATTCCCCGGTCTGCTGCGCAACGTGCCCGTCATCGAGAAGGTCGCCGCCGGGCGCGGCTTGTTCACCATCCGAACCGAGCGGGACGGCCTGATCCGCAGGGTGCCGATGGTGATGCGCGCCCAGGGCAACATCATGCCCTCGCTCAGCCTCGAGATCCTGCGCGTCGCCACGGGCACGCCGACCCTGCTGGTGCGGACCGACAAGACCGGAATCAGGGCCGTGCGCCTCAAGGGCGTGGAAATTCCGACCGACAAGAACGGCCAGCTCTGGGTGCATTACGCGCGCCAGGATCCGTCGATCTACGTGTCGGCTGCCGACGTGCTCGACAACAGCGTGCCGCCGAACAAGATTGCCGGCAAGCTGGTGCTGATCGGCACCTCCGCGGTCGGACTGAACGACATCAAGACCACGCCGGTGTCCTCGACCATGCCGGGTGTCGAGATCCACGCCCAGGTGCTCGAAAGCGTGCTGAGCGGCGCGATCATCTCGCAGCCGAACTATGCGCTCGGCGTCGAATTGCTCGCCGCGCTGATCATCGGGATTCTCGTCATCATCTTCACGCCGAACCTCGGTCCCGTGCGGCTGGTGCTCGCAGGTGCGACCTTCGCCGCGATCCTGATCGGCGTGTCCTGGTTCTTCTATGCGCAGTACCGCTACCTGATCGACTTCACCTATCCGCTGCTCTCGACCACGGCGATCTACCTGACGCTGATCTTCGCCAGCTTCGTGCGCGAGCAGCGCCAGCGCGTGCAGATCCGCGGGCAATTCGCGCAATACATGTCGCCGGTGCTGGTCGAGCAGCTCGCGCAGTCGCCGGAAAAGCTCGTGCTCGGCGGCGAGGAGCGCGTGATGACGATCATGTTTTCCGACGTGCGCGGCTTCACCACGATCTCGGAGACCTACAAGCACGATCCGCAGGGGCTGATCGCGCTGATGAACCGGTTCCTGTCGCCGCTCACGGACGTGATCATCGATCAGAAGGGCTACATCGACAAATACATGGGCGACGCCATCATGGCGTTCTGGAACGCGCCGCTCGACGATGCCGCGCACGAGATCAACGCCTGCGAGGCCGCGATCCAGATGCTGGAGCGGATCGACGCGGTCAACAAGGAGCGCGAGCAGGAGGCCGCCGACGGCGGCCATGTCTACATCCCGCTCAATGTCGGCATTGGCCTCAACACCGGCATCGGCGTGGTCGGCAACATGGGCTCAGACCTGAAGAAGAACTATTCGGTGCTCGGCGACAGCGTCAATCTCGCGTCGCGTCTCGAGGGCCAGTCGAAGGAATACGGCTTCCCCATCATCGTGGGGTCCCGGACCGCGCTCGCGGCCAAGGACAAGTTCGCGATCCTCGAGCTCGACTTCATCATGGTCAAGGGCAAGACCGAGCCGGAGGTGATCTATGCCATCGCCGGCCGCGACGACGTGATGCAGTCTGCGGCGTTCCAGCGCCTGCGCAACATCACCATCGAGATGCTCGGCTGCTACCGCAGCCGCGACTGGCAGGGCGCGCTCGACGCCATCGAACGCGGCCGCCGCAGCGAGGATGCTGACACGCTGGAAAAGCTGTTCAAGCTCTACGAGATCCGCATCAAGGATTTCCAGGTCAATCCGCCGGCGGAAGGCTGGAGCGGGGCGTATGCGCTGCTGACGAAGTAGGGGCTCCGCTGCCGCCCACACTCCGTCATTGCGAGCGCAGCGAAGAAATCCAGACTGTAGCTGCGGAGAGATTCTGGATTGCTTCGCTGCGCTCGCAATGACGAGTCTGTTGAGGCGATCGTACTCAATAACTCCAGGTGGTCGTCCCGGCAAAGGCCGCGACGACCACCTTCATTGGTGCAGGTACTCGCCGCCTCACTCCACCCCGATCGTCGTCAGGTCCTGGAACCAGTGCTGCGCCTGCACGAACTGCTTGATCTTCGGCGACAGCGCATGCGGGTTGGTGTCGTGCACGACCCACACCAGTGCGGCGTCGTCGACGATCAGCGCGTGCGCCTGGGCCAGCAATTCGTCCTGCTTGGTGGGATCGAAGGTCTGCTTGGCCTCGTCGATCAGCGCGTCCACCTTCGGGTTCTTGTAGCCGCCCCAGTTGACGCCGACCGGTGCGATCTGCCCGGAATGGAAGAAGCGGACGATGGCGTAGAGCGGGTCGGAGGTGACATAGGCGATGTTGTTGGCGGTGATGCCGGCGTTCATCTCGTCGGCCGCGCCCTTGCGCCAATGCGTATAGAGGGTCTCGAGCTCGACCACCTTGAAGTCGATGTCGATGCCGATCTCCTTGAAGCTCTGCTGCAGGAATTCGTTCATCGGCAGCGACAGCATCTGGCCGGTGCCGCCCTGCGCGATGATGAAGGTGGTCTTCAGCGGCTTGGCCTTGGAGTAGCCGGCCTCCTCGACCAGCTTCTTGGCGGCGGCGAGATCATACTTGATGTCGAAGGTGGGCTTGCCGAACCACGGGCTCGACGGGTCGACCTGGCCCTTGGCGGGTTTTGCGAGGCCATTCATCAGCCCGACGACCTCATCGCGGTTGATGGCGAGGTTGAGCGCCTTGCGCAACCGGATATCGGTCCAGGGCGAGCCGGGGAGCACGCTGAGATGATAATTCCAGACGTGCGGGGTGACGTTGTCGACCAGCTTCATGCCGGCGGCCTTGAGCTGAGGCACGGCGTCCGGCGCCGGCGTCTCGATCAGGTCCACCTGTCCGGCGAGCAGCGCGTTGGTGCGCGTCAGCGCTTCGGGCATCGGCACCAGCACGAGCTTGTCGACCTTGGGAATCCGCTTCTTGTTCCAGTAGTCCGGATTCTTCGTCAGCTCGGCGAGCTCGCGCGGCACCAGCTTGGTCAGCTTGAACGGGCCGGTGCCGGAGGGCTGGCTGGCGAACTTGTCCCAATCCTTGCCGAGCTTCTCATATTGAGTCGGGCTCGACACCAGGAACCAGAGCATCTGATAGGGAAAGAAGGAGTCGATCGTCTTGGTGGTGATCTCCACCGTGGAATCGTCGATCTTGGCGTAGCTCGCGACGGACGGAAGCCGCGTCTTCACCTGCGCGCTCTGCCGCTTGTCGAATTGCGGCGCCTTGTCGTTGAGCACCTTGTCCAGATTCCAGATCACCGCGTCGGCGTTGAACTCGCTGCCGTCGTGAAACTTCACGCCCTTGCGCAGCGTGAAGCGCCACTTGGTCTTGTCCTTGTCGTCCACCTTCCACTCGGTGGCGAGCCCCGGCACCAGCTTGCCCGGGCGGTCGGCGACGTCCATCTCCCAGGCCACCAGCGGATCGTAGATCGTGTAGGCGGTGAACTGATAGGCGCCGGCGCCGCGGTCGGGCTGGCCGGTCGTCAGCGGAATGTCCGCCATCGAGATGCCGTAGCGCACCACGGTTTCGGCGCGCGCCGAGATTGCGGAAACCGCCAGCGCAAGCACGGCGAGACAAGTCGATAGTCGGGTACGCATGGCCCAAGGCTCCAGGGGAAAATTCGGGGCGAAGTCAGGGCCAAACTTGCAATCTTGATGCCAGAATAGGCATCGCCGCGGCTTTGCGCCTCGACAATCACAAAGACTTGTCGTCGCAGGGGCAATCTGCAGAAAAAGTTTCTCCTTGGCATAGCCATTGCATACGATTGCATCAAAATTAGTCATCGTAAGCCGGAAAGGAATTGAGGCGATGTTTATCAAGACAACGACGCGCGCGGCGCTGATTGCGGCGCTGGCTCTCGACGACGGCGGCCGCATGGCCGCGCGCCGCGAGCGCAGAGACCGTGCTGCGCATCGGCATGACGGCTGCCGATATTCCGCGCACGCTGGGCCAGCCCGATCAGGGTTTTGAAGGCAACCGCTTCACCGGCCTGACCATGTATGACGCGCTGACCGGCTGGGACCTCTCGTCCGCCGACAAGCCGAGCGTGGTCATTCCCGGCCTTGCCACCGAGTGGAAGGTCGACGATGCCGACAAGACCAAATGGACCTTCAAGCTGCGCCCCGGCGTCACCTTCCATGACGGCTCGCCGTTCAATGCGGACGCCGTGGTGTGGAACGTCGACAAGGTGCTGAAGCAGGATGCGCCGCAGTTCGACGCCAGCCAGGTCGGCGTTACGGCGTCGCGCATGCCGACGCTGGCCTCCGCGAAGAAGATCGACGACATGACGGTCGAGCTCACCACCAAGGAGCCCGACAGCTTCCTGCCGATCAACCTCACCAACCTGTTCATGGCGAGCCCGGCGAAGTGGCAGCATTTCTATGACAAGGCCGAAGGCGCCGATGCCAAGGCGAAGTCGCAGGCCGCATGGACCGCCTTTGCCAAGGACGCCGCGGGCACCGGGCCGTGGAAGATGGCGAGCTTCACGCCGCGCGAACGGCTCGAACTGGTGAAGAACGCAAATTATTGGGACAAGGCGCGCGTGCCCAAGGTCGACAAGATGGTGCTGCTGCCGATGCCGGAAGCCAACGCCCGCACCGCGGCGCTGCTCTCCGGTCAGGTCGATTGGGTCGAGGCGCCGGCGCCGGACGCGCTGCCCGAGCTCAAGCAGCGCGGCTTCAAGATCTACGCCAACGAGCAGCCGCATGTCTGGCCGTGGCAGTTCTCGCGCATCGAAGGCTCGCCCTGGAACGACATCCGCGTCCGCAAAGCCGCAAACCTCTGCATCGACCGTGAAGGCCTCAAGGACGGCCTTCTCGCCGGCCTGATGGTGCCGGCGACCGGCACCTTCGAGCCCGGCCATCCCTGGCGCGGCAAGCCGACCTTCGAGATCAAGTACGACAAGGCGGCTGCGCAAAAGCTGATGCAGGAGGCAGGCTTCGGTCCGAACAAGAAGCTGACGGTGAAGGTCCAGACGTCGGCGTCGGGATCGGGCCAGATGCAGCCGCTGCCGATGAACGAATATCTCCAGCAGGCACTCGCCGAGTGCTATTTCGACGTGAAGCTCGACGTCATCGAGTGGAACACGCTGTTCACCAACTGGCGCCGCGGTGCCAAGGATCCTTCGGCCAACGGCTCGAACGCGACCAACGTCACCTATGCGGCGATGGATCCGTTCTTCGCGCTGGTGCGCTTCCTGCAGTCGAGCATGGCGCCGCCGGTCTCGAACAATTGGGGTTTCATCAACAATCCCAAGTTCGACGAACTGGTGAAGAAGGCGCGGCAGACCTTCGATCCCGCCGCGCGCGACGCTGCGCTCGCCGAACTGCACGCGGCCTCCGTTGACGACGCAGCCTTCCTCTACGTCGCCCACGACGTCGGCCCGCGCGCCATGAGCCCAAAGGTCACGGGCGTGATCCAGCCGAAGAGCTGGTTCATCGACTTCTCGCCAGTGTCGATGCAGTAGTTCAAGCGACACGCTCAGTGCACCCTCTCCCCTTGCGGGAGAGGGTGGCTTCGCCAGAGCGAAGCCGGGTGAGGGTCTCTCTCCGCGGATTCCCCTCGCGCATTAGCAACGATTGTGCCCGCGGACAGATACCCTCATCCGGCGCTTCGCGCCACCTTCTCCCACAAGGGGAGAAGGGAAGAAAGAATCCGACGTGCTCGCCTATATCGCCAGACGCATCGTCTACGTCATCCCGATCGTCATCAGCGTGGCGCTGGTGTGCTTTCTGCTCGTGCACATCACGCCGGGCGATCCGCTCGTCGCGGTGCTCCCCGCAGATGCCTCGCAGGAGCTCGCGGCACAGCTTCGCACCGCCTACGGCTTTGACCGTCCGCTGCCGGTGCAGTTCGGGCTTTGGCTGCTGCGTGCCCTTCACGGCGACCTCGGCAACTCCATCGCCACGGGGCGTCCCGTCCTCGCGGAGGTCATGCGCGCAGTCGGCAACACCGTCACGCTCGCGATTGCCGCGGCCATCATCGGCTTCACCATGGGCATTCTGCTCGGCCTGATCGCCGGCTATTTCCGCGAGACCTGGATCGACAAGGTCGCGACGTCCTTTGCCATCGCCGGCGTCTCGGTGCCGCATTACTGGCTCGGCATGGTGCTGGTCATCATCTTCTCGGTGCAGCTCAACTGGCTGCCCGCGGTCGGCGCCGGGCCGAACGGTTCCAACTCCTGGGCCTGGGACTGGGCGCATCTGAAATACCTGGTGCTGCCGGCGATCACGACTTCGGTGATCCCGATGGGCATCGTCACCCGCACGGTGCGTGCGCTGACCGGCGATATCCTCTCGCAGGACTTCGTCGAGGCGCTCCGCGCAAAAGGCCTGCACGAGACCGGCGTGTTCCGCCACGTCATCAAGAACGCCGCGCCCACCGCGCTTGCGGTGATGGGACTTCAGCTCGGCTACATGCTCGGCGGCTCGATCCTGATCGAAACCGTGTTCTCCTGGCCGGGCTCCGGCTTTTTGCTCAACTCGGCGATCTTCCAGCGCGACCTGCCGCTGCTGCAAGGCACCATCCTGATCCTGGCGCTGTTCTTCGTCTTCCTCAATCTGCTGGTCGACATCGCGCAAGCCGCGATCGATCCGCGCATCAAGCGGGGCTAGCCGATGAGCCGAGCTGTAGCCACCAAGGCAGTGCGCTCCCTCCCCCACCTGCGGGGGTGGGTTGGGGAGAGGGTGTCTCCTCAATCGAGAATCCCCCAGAGGAGAAAGCCCTCTCCCGGCGCTGCGCGCCGACCTCTCCCGCAAGCGGGCGAGGTGCACCGCGTCCTTGGCAGGCATCCTTTGACCCAATATCCAGGCGGAACTGGCCGATGAGCGAGCTTCCGTTGGCCGCCACCGCCGAGGCCGCGCTGCAGGCCGCGCCCGCCACCAGGGCGCGGGGCTATTGGGCGACCGTCGGCCGCCGCATCGCCCGTGACAAAGTCAGCATGGCCTGCGCGCTGGTGCTGCTGCTGATCTTTCTCTCCGCGATCCTCGCGCCGTGGCTGGGACTCGAAGATCCCTACAAGGGCTCGATGATCCGCCGCCTCCGCCACATCGGCACCGTGGGTTATCCGCTCGGCACCGACGAGCTCGGCCGCGACATGCTGGCGCGGCTGATCTATGGCGGGCGGCTGTCGCTCCTCATCGGCATCCTGCCTGTCATCCTCGCCTTCTGCATCGGCACCTCGCTCGGCCTCGTCGCGGGTTATGTCGGCGGCAAGCTCAACACCGCGATCATGCGCACGATCGACGTGTTCTACGCATTCCCCTCCGTGCTGCTGGCGATCGCGATCTCCGGCGCGCTCGGGGCCGGCATCCTCAACTCCATCGTGTCGCTGACCGTCGTGTTCGTGCCGCAGATCACCCGCGTCGCCGAAAGCGTCACCACCGGCGTGCGCAACATGGACTTCGTCGAGGCCGCGCGCGCCTCCGGCGCGGGGCCGTTCACCATCATGCGCGTGCACATCCTCGGCAACGTGCTGGGTTCGATCTTCGTCTATGCCACCAGCCTGATCTCGGTCTCGATGATCCTGGCCGCCGGTCTTTCCTTCCTCGGTCTCGGCACCAAGCCGCCGGAGCCGGAATGGGGACTGATGCTCAACACGCTCCGGACTGCGATCTACGTCAATCCGTGGGTCGCAGCATTGCCGGGCGCGATGATCTTCGCGGTCTCGATCTGCTTCAACCTGCTCTCGGACGGCCTGCGCAGCGCCATGGACATCAGGAACTAGCCCATGAGCGAAGCCAACACCCCCGTCGCGATGCTGGAACCGATCGAGGACCTTGGCGGCGCCGCGCAGCCGCTGCTTCAGGTCAACGGCCTGACCAAGCATTTCCCGGTTCGCGGCGGGCTGTTCGCCGCCAAGCGCACCGTGCGCGCCGTCGACAACGTCTCCTTCTCCGTCGCCAAGGGCGAGACCGTCGGCATCGTCGGCGAGTCCGGCTGCGGCAAGTCGACCACCGCGCGTCTCCTGATGCATCTGATGCCGCGCGATACCGGCGACATCATCTATGACGGCATGACCGTCGGGCAGTCGCTGAGCCTGCGCGAACTTCGCCGCGGCATGCAGATGGTGTTCCAGGATTCCTACGCCTCGCTCAATCCGCGCCTCACCATAGAGGAATCCATCGCCTTCGGCCCGAAGGTGCACGGCATGGCGGACGGCACGGCGCGGGCCCTGGCGCGCGAGCTGCTCGGCAAGGTCGGCTTGCGGCCAGAGAATTTCGCCAACCGCTATCCGCACGAGATCTCCGGCGGCCAGCGCCAGCGCGTCAACATCGCCCGCGCGCTCGCGCTGTCGCCGCGCCTGGTGATCCTCGACGAAGCGGTTTCCGCGCTCGACAAATCGGTCGAGGCGCAGGTGCTCAACCTGCTCGCCGATCTCAAGCGCGAGTTCGGCCTGACCTATCTCTTCATCAGCCACGACCTCAACGTCGTCCGCTACATCAGTGATCGCGTGCTGGTGATGTATCTCGGCGAGGTCGTCGAGCTCGGCCCCGTGGACCAGGTCTGGGACAGCCCCGCGCATCCCTACACGCGCGCGCTGCTTGCGGCGATGCCGTCGTCCGACCCGGATCGTCGCACCGAGAAGCCGCCGATCTCTGGCGATCCGCCCAACCCGATCGATCCGCCGCCGGGCTGCCGCTTCCACACCCGCTGCGCGTTTGCGGAGCCGCTCTGCGCAAATGCCGCACCAAAGCTCACGGCCGTCGATACAATGGGCCACGAGGCGGCGTGCTACATGGCGATCCCGGGTTCAGGCCATAGCCGCGCGCCCGCAGAGGAAACCGCATGACGAGACCAACACCCAAAGAGATCAAGCCGATCGCGCAGATCGCCGGCGTCCCCGTCGATGACGAGATCGCAACGCGCATCTCCAATTCGATCGGACCGGCCTTCGAAGGTTTTGAAGCCATCGCCGGCACCTTGCCGTTCGACCTCGAGCCCGCGCTCTATCCGATCGCGCAGACGCTGAAGGTGTCGAAATGAGCACTGAGCCTGCATTGATGACGCTCACCGCGGTCGCGCGTGCGATCGCGATGAAGCAGGTGTCCTCGCATGAGGTGACGCGCGCGCTGCTGCATCGCATCGCGCAGTGGCAGCCGCATCTCAACGCCTTCATGTCGATCGAGGCGGAGGCTGCATTGAAAGCGGCCGAGGCCGCCGACGCCGAGCTCGCCAAGGGCAAGGTGCGCGGTCCGCTGCATGGCGTGCCGCTCGCGCACAAGGACATGTATTACGATGCCGGCAAGGTCTCGACCTGCGGCTCGCTGATCCGCCGCGATTTCGTGCCGACCGTCACCTCCACCGCTTTGCAGCGCCTGAAGGACGCCGGCCAGGTTCGCCTCGGCACGCTGCATCTGGCCGAATTCGCCTACGGCCCGACCGGGCACAACGCCCATTACGGTCCGGTGCGCAATCCGTGGAATGTCGCGCACATCACCGGCGGCTCGTCGTCCGGTTCCGGCTCGTCGGTCGCCGCGCGCCTGACGTTTGCCGCGCTCGGCTCGGACACCGGCGGCTCGATCCGCATGCCCGCGCATTTCTGCGGCGTCACGGGCCTGAAGACCACCGTCGGCCGCGTCAGCCGCGCCGGCGCGATGCCGCTGTCGCAATCGCTCGACACGGTCGGCCCGCTCGCGCGGACCGCGGAGGATTGCGCGCTGCTACTGGCCTTGATGGCGGGTCTCGATCCCGCAGATTCGACCACCAGCCACGAGCCGCTGTCGGACTATGTCGCGGCGACCAAGGGCTCGCTGAAGGGCCTCAAGATCGGCGTGCCCACGTCCTTCTATGTCGACGATCTCGACAGCGAGGTCGCGCGCGTGCTCGACGAGACCATTGCGGTGCTCAAGCGCGAAGGCGTCGACATCGTCAAGGTCGAGCTGCCGGACCAGCGGCAATTGTCCTCGGCGAGCCAGCTCGTGCTCGCGGCGGAAGCTGCCGCCTTCCACAAGCGCTGGATGATCGAGCGGCCGCAGGACTACGGCCCGCAGGTCCTGATGCGGCTTCAGAATGGTCTCGCCGTGCCCGCCATCACCTATCTCGAAGCGATGCGCTGGCGCGGGCCGGCGCTCGCCGCGCACAATGCCGCGACATCAGGCGTTGACGCGATCATCGCGCCGGCCTCGCCGGTGCCGGCACCGACGATCGAGGAGAGCGACGTCGGCGGCGGACCGAGCGCGCCGGCCATGGTGCAGCGCCTGACGCTGTTCACCCGTCCCGTGAACTATCTGGGCCTGCCGTCGCTCACCATTCCCTCCGGCTTCACCAGGAGCAGCCTGCCGGTCGGCATGCAGCTGATCGGCCGCTCCTTCGACGAGGCGACCCTGCTCACCATCGGCGCTGCGTTCCAGCGCGTCACCGACTATCACGACCGGATACCCAAGCTGCCGTCATGACAAAGCTCGTCGATATCGCAGGTCTCAACATCCGCTTCACCGGCGAGCGCACGGTCTATGCCGTGAACGATCTCAGTCTCTCGCTCGGCGACGGCGAGGTGCTGGGCCTGCTCGGCGAGTCCGGTTCCGGCAAGAGCGTGACATTGCGTGCGCTGATGCGGCTATTGCCGAAGAAGCGCACGCAGATCACGGGCAAGGTCAACGTGATGGGTCGCGACGTGCTGGCCATGAACGACGAGGAGCTCTCGTCATTCCGCGGCCAGACCGTATCGATGATCTTTCAGGAGCCCGCGCTGGCGCTCGATCCGGTCTACACCATCGGCGCGCAGATCGCCGAGAGCGTCGTGCGTCACGAAGGCAAGTCTCAAGCCGAGGGCAGGGCACGTGCGCTCGAGATGCTCGAGGTCGTGCGCATCCCCTCGGCCAAGCGGCGCCTCGACGCCTACCCGCACGAGATGTCCGGCGGCATGCGCCAGCGTGCGATGATCGCGCTGGCGCTGGCCTGCCGGCCAAAAATTCTGCTGGCGGACGAGCCGACCACCGCGCTCGATGCCACCGTGCAGATCCAGATCCTGCTGCTGCTGCGCGAGTTGCAGCGCGAGTTCGGCATGTCCGTCATCTTCGTCACCCACGACATTGGTGTGGCGATCGAGATCTGCGACCGCGTCGCGGTGATGTATGCCGGCCAGATCGTGGAGCAGGGCACGTTGCGCGATATCGTCCGCAGCCCGGTTCATCCCTACGCCAGGGGCCTGCTCGCCTCGACCATCCACGGCGCGAAGCGAGGGCAGCGCCTCGAAACCATCCCCGGCACCCCGCCCTCGCTGGCGGAGAAGCCGAACAGCTGCTCCTTCGCCCCCGCTGCAAGCTCGCCGAACCGCGCTGCCTGGAGCAACTGCCTCCCAATGTGGAGGTCGGACCGGGCCGGGCGGCAAGGTGTGTGCTGGCGGAGCCGGTGGCCGCAACGTAGTCCGTTGGCCGTAAAGATTAGTGGTAGCCCAGAACACGACTCCCCCACCCTCCCCCTTGTGGAGGAGGGTGGGGGAGAGGGGTAGCCACGCACTCAGACCTCGCCTGTAGCCACCCCTCTCCCTGCCCCTCCCCCGCATGGGAAGAGGGAATGAGAGAGAAGCGCGTCACTCACTTCGTAATCGCGCGCGGCTTCAGAATTCCTCCACGACAACACCGACTTGTCACAGTTCACCGCGCGCCAAGTGCCGAACCCGTTTCTACTGTGCATGGGGTTGTTTTCGACATTTTTGTTTCCGCAGGCGCAACCAGCCGATGGGGAACCGCATTCACACCCCGTTCATGCCGGTTCCCGTTCCATGCGGGGCATTCACGCCAGAGGGACGTCACTTATGTACATTTCCAACGAAGGCCTGCTCGTCATCCTGTTCGTCGGCCTGGTCGCCGGCTGGCTGGCCGGCAAGATCGTGCGGGGCGCAGGCTTCGGGATCATCGGCGACATCGTCATCGGCATCTGCGGCGCACTGGTCGCGAGCCTGTTGTTTCCGAAGCTCGGCATTCGCATCGGCACGGGCCTGGTGTCCGAGATCGTCTATTCCGCCATCGGCGCGGTCATCTTGCTGCTGGTAGTGAGGCTGGTGCGGGGCGGCGGCCGGCTCTAGCAGCCGTTTCGGTTCAATCGGAACTTTCGCCGCTCCCCGGCTGGGGAGAGGCCGCCATGTCTGCTATAAAAAGCCGCAAAGACTGTGAAATACCGGACTTGTGTGCGGGGCTGTCAGGGGGTGATGTATCCCATCAGGGTCCGGATTAAATCGGCTGCGCGGAGCGCAGCGGGAAGATCATGTTAATCCGGTTCGCTTACCCCTGAACTGCCTGTGAACTCAGGGGCTCCGGCCCCTCACCTGAAAGAGATCAGACTGATGGCAGCCGTACCTGGCGTCCGCCGTTCAGAGCTCGGTGACGCCTTGCGCGCCTGTCGCACGGCGTTCATCGGCGTCGGCTTGATGAGCTGCATGATCAACCTGCTCTATCTGACCGGGTCGATCTTCATGCTGGAGGTCTACGACCGGGTGCTGCCGAGCCGCAGCGTTCCGACCCTGATCGGGCTGATCGTCCTCGCCAGCTTCCTCTACATGGCGCAGGGCGTGCTCGACATGATCCGCAACCGGATCCTGGGGCGGATCGGCACCGCGCTCGATGAAGCCCTCAACAAGCGCGTGTTCGACACCATCGTGCGGCTGCCGCTGCTGGTCGGCAACCGCAACGAGGGGCTGCAGCCGCTGCGCGACCTCGACAATGTCCGCTCCTTCCTCGGCAGCATGGGGCCGAGCGCGTTCTTCGACTTGCCCTGGCTGCCGCTCTATCTCGCCATCTGTTTCGCCTTCCACGTCATGATCGGCGTCACCGCCTTGGTCGGCGCCATCATTCTGGTCGGGCTGACACTGGTCACCGAGTTCATGTCCCGCCAGCCGGCGAAGGAGGCGATGGGTCTCGCGGCCCAGCGCAACGACATCGCCCAGTCCAGCCGCCGCAATGCCGAAGTCATGGTGTCGATGGGCATGACCGGCCGGATGAACCAGCGCTGGAGCGAGGCCAACGAAAAATATCTCGACGGCAATCAGCGTGCGAGCGACGTCGCCGGCGGTCTCGGCGCGGTCGCCAAGGTGCTGCGCATGATGCTGCAATCGGCGGTGCTCGCGGTCGGTGCCTATCTCGTCATCCACCAGGAGGCGACCGCCGGCATCATCATCGCCGGCTCGATCCTGTCCGCCCGCGCGCTGGCGCCGGTCGATCTTGCGATTGCGCACTGGAAATCCTTCGTCGCGGCCCGCCAGAGCTGGCAGCGCCTCACGCGCCTGCTGGAGCAGATGCCCGCGCAGACGATGCCGACCCAGTTGCAGGCGCCCACCAGCCGCCTCTCGGTCGAGGGCATCGCCATGGTGCCGCCGGGCGACCAGCGCCTCATCGTGCAGGACGTCACCTTCGCGCTCGCCGCCGGCAACGGCCTCGGCGTGATCGGGCCGAGCGGCTCCGGCAAATCCTCGCTGATCCGGGCCCTCGTCGGCGTCTGGCAGCCCGTCCGCGGCAAGGTGCGGCTCGACGGCGCTGCGCTCGACCAATGGTCAAGCGACATGCTGGGCCGCCACATCGGTTATCTGCCGCAGGACGTCGAATTGTTCGGCGGCTCCATCGCGCAGAACATCAGCCGTTTCGACCCTGCGGCCACCTCCGACGGCATCATTGCCGCGGCCAAGGAAGCCGGCGTGCACGAGATGATCATCAAGATGCGTGAGGGCTATAACACGCAGGTCGGCGAGCAGGGCACCGCGCTCTCCGCAGGCCAGGCCCAGCGCGTGGCGCTGGCGCGTGCCCTCTACGGCAATCCGTTCCTGATCGTGCTCGACGAGCCCAATTCCAATCTCGACACCGAAGGCGACGAGGCGCTGACCCGCGCGATCCGCGGCGCACGCGACCGCGGCGCCATCGTGATCGTGGTGGCGCACCGGCCGATCGGCGTCGAGGCGGTCGACCAGATCCTGGTGCTGCGCGACGGCCGGATGCAGGCATTCGGACCGAAGGAGCAGGTGCTCGCCCAGGTGCTGCAGCCGCGCGTGACGCCGCCGGCACCGATCAAGATCGTCAGCGAAGGCGGGAAGTCATGAGCACGATGACGATCGGCGGCGTGAAGCCCGCCGTGAAGCGGACCGTGAGCCAGTCGATCAGGTTCCACCTGATGCTTGGCCTCGGAATCGTGCTGGTCCTGGTCGTCGGCCTCGGCGGCTGGGCGTCGACCGTGCAAATCTCCGGCGCGCTGATCGCCCCGGGCCAGATCGTGGTCGAATCCAACGTCAAGAAGGTGCAGCACCCGACCGGCGGCGTGGTCGGCGAGGTGCGCGCCCGCGATGGCGACGTCGTCAAGGCCGGCGACATCGTGGTGCGGCTGGACGACACCGTCACCAAGGCGAACCTCGCCATCGTCACCAAGAATCTCGATGCCGCGCAGGCGCGCGCCGCACGACTCCAGGCCGAGCAACGCGGGATCGACACGATCGACTTCCCGAAATCTCTGCTCGATCGCGGCAACGATCCCGACGTCAAGGCGCTGCTCTCCGCTGAAACAAAACTGTTCGACGTCCGCGTCAACGGCCGCGCCGGCCAGAAGGCGCAGCTGCGCGAACGCATCCAGCAGCTCAACGAGGAGATTGCGGGCCTGTCGGCGCAGGAGAAGGCCAAGGACAAGGAAATCTCGCTGGTGCAGCAGGAGCTGGTCGGCGTGCGCGATCTCTATGAGAAGCATCTGGTGCAGATCTCGCGCCTGACCACGCTGGAGCGCGACAGCGCCCGTCTCAACGGCGAGCGGGCGCAATACATCGCTTCGCGGGCGCAGGCCAAGGGCAAGATCACCGAGACCGAGCTCCAGATCATCCAGGTCGACAAGGACATGGTGAGCGAGGTCTCCAAGGATCTGCGCGAGACCAATGACAAGATCGGCGAGATGATCGAACGCAAGGTCGCCGCCGAGGACCAGCTTCGCCGCGTCGACATCCGCGCGCCGCAGGCCGGCATGGTGCTGCAATCGACCGTGCATACGGTCGGCGGCGTCGTCACCGCCGGCGACGCCCTCATGCTGATCGTGCCGCAGGCCGACGATCTCCAGGTCGAGGCCAAGGTCAATCCGGTCGACATCGACAAGCTGCAGATCGGCCAGAAAACGTTGCTGCGCCTGTCCGCCTTCAATCAGCGCACCACGCCCGAGCTCAACGGCGTCGTCAGCCGTGTCTCGCCCGACGTCACCACCGACCAGCGCACCGGCCAGAGCTACTACACCATCCGCGTCTCGCTGCCGGCGGACGAGATCGCCCGCCTCGGCGATTCCAGGATGATCCCCGGCATGCCCGTGGAAGCCTTTGTCCAGACCGGCGACCGCACTATGCTGTCCTATCTGATGAAGCCGCTGCACGACCAGTTGATGCGGGCGTTCAGGGAGAAGTGATAAGCGATGGCGCGGTATGTTCGCCCGTCATTGCTTCGCGGCTCTCGCAATGACGGAATGACCAAGATCTTGCTATAAGGCTGCTTGTTTCAATCAGCCCGGCGTTCGCACAATGCAATCTCCACCCTCCATCGCCACCGAACCCTTCTCCGACGCATCAGCGGCCGTCGCCCGTCTTGAAGAGATCTACGAGCGCAACACAAAGTTTCTGCGCGACAGGTTCGAGGCTTACGTCAACGGCGAAGCGATCACGACGCGCGCGCGGGCTTATTATCCCTTCGTGCGCATCACCACGGCGACGCATGCGCGGCTGGATTCGCGCCTCGCTTACGGCTTCGTCGCCCGGCCCGGCGTGCATGAAACCAGCGTGACGCGGCCGGATCTGTTCCGGACCTATCTCACCGAGCAGATCGGATTGTTGATCCAGAACCATGGCGTGCCCGTCGAGATCGGCGAATCCGTCGAACCGATTCCGGTTCACTTCGCCTATCGCCGCGACATCAACATCGAGGCCGCCATCACCACCAGCGAGAATTCGCCCGTGGCGCGGTCGCTGCGCGATGCGTTCGACGTGCCGGATCTGGCCACCATGGACGATTCCATCGCCGACGGCACTTTCGAGCTTCAGCCCGGCGCGCCCGAGCCGCTGTCGCTGTTTCGCGCCGCGCGCGTCGATTACTCGCTGCGCCGGCTCTATCACTACACCGGCACCGATCCCGAGCATTTCCAGAACTTTGTCATTTTCACCAACTACCAGTTCTATGTCGACGCCTTCGCGCAACTCTGCCAGCAGCGTCTTCAGTCCGGCGAGGTTGGCCTCGAAGCCTTCGTTGCGCCCGGGAATGTCATCATGCGCAGTGGCGGGGCGACCAGCGGGACGGCGCCCGCGCGCGTGCCGCAGATGCCGGCCTTCCATCTGGTCGCGCCGGGTTACCGCGGCATCACCCTGATCAATATCGGTACCGGTCCGTCCAACGCGCGCAACGTCACCGACCACGTCGCCGTGCTGCGCCCGCATGCCTGGCTGATGCTCGGCCATTGCGCCGGCCTGCGCAACACGCAGCGGCTCGGCGACTACGTGCTCGCCCACGGCTATGTCCGCGAGGATCATGTGCTCGATCGCGAGTTGCCGCCATGGGTGCCAATTCCGGCGCTGGCGGAAATGCAGGTCGCACTCGAAGAGGCGGTCGAGGACGTCACGGGTCTCGAGGGTTTCGAGCTCAAGCGCCTGATGCGGACCGGGACGGTGGCCAGCGTCGACAACCGTAATTGGGAGATCAGCGGGCCCGAGGTGATCCGCCGCCTGTCGCAGTCGCGCGCCGTCGCGCTCGACATGGAATCGGCCGCGATCGCCGCCAACGGCTATCGCTTCCGCGTTCCGTACGGCACGCTGCTGTGCGTCTCCGACAAGCCGCTGCACGGCGAGATCAAGCTCGCCGGCATGGCCAGCGAATTCTACCGCCAGCGCGTCGGACAGCATCTCGAAATCGGCCTGAAAGCATTGGATCGGCTCAAGCAGCAGGAGTCCGAGCGTCTCCATTCGCGAAAACTCCGCAGTTTTGCCGAAGTCGCGTTCCAGTAGAGCGCTTCAACCTCTTTGCGGCTGACAAGCCCGGCAATCCCAAGCATTGTCGGCGCGGGGGCCGACCGGACCGCTTCCATGCCGCTGATGCGTGACAAGATCATTGGCCATGATCTCGAACGGCTGGCCTTTCGCTTCACCATGTCGAGCGAGGGCGACATCGTGCAGTGCCAGATCAGCGACGCCGCGATGGACGAGCTCGCGGGCATGCAGGGCACCGAAAGCAGCGCGCGCCAGGCGCAATTCTTGTCCCTGCGCGAAACCATCGAACGGATCGCGTCGGATATCTATGACGAGGCGCCGCGGGTGCATGGCTATGTGGTGCGGATCTTCATGCGGCATTTGGGGCGGTAAGCCTCCACATATCCCGCTGTCATCGCCCGGCTTGACCGGGCGATCCAGTACGCCAAGGCCGTCGTGATTGATCGATGGGCCGCGGCGTACTGGATGCCCCGCCTTCGCGTGGCATGACAGCGGTGTTTGTGGCGAGGCTGCCCCGACGCACGCGAGCGGCGAAGCAGCTCAACTCTCCAATTTCCTCAGCAGCAACTTCAACGCCGTCGCCGCAAACACCTGCATGTTTTCGAATCGGTCGCCGCTGCCCGTCTCCAGCGTGATCACCTCCGCCGTGGGGCCCGACACCGCCATGCAGCTGTGGCCGGCGGCGTCGCCGTAGCGGTTGCCGGTGGGGCCGGCGGCGCCGGTCTCGGAGAGGCCCCAGTCGGAGCTGAAACGGCTGCGCATCTGGTCGGCCAGCAGTTTGGCGTAGGGCTCGGACGAGGAACGAAAGCCCTTCATTCCTTCGTCCGAAATATCCATCAGCACGCCCCTGGCATCGCGAGTGTAGACCACCGCGCCGCCGAGGTAATAGGCGGAGGCGCCGGGGACCGCGAGCAGGCTCGCCGAGATAAGGCCGCCGGTCGAGGATTCGGCTACCGCTATGGTTTGTTTGCGCGCGATCAGTTGGGCCGCGACCTGTTCCGCAATGCCGACGAGCTCTTTCATCCCTTGATCCTCTCATTCCTCGCAACCGAGCTGCGCCTTCCTAGCATATGCCGGTCGCCTTGGCCGAGTTGCGGACGACGGGCAGGCCTGCTTGAATGGCAGGCGCAAGACGGCGCGGTGAAGCGCTGCGCAAGTAACGTCACGAGGAAACGCAAGGAGACGTGATGGCGTCCCTGATCGCCGGCGGGGTGGATTGCGACGTGCATCCGGCCGTGCCGCATCTGACCAGCCTGCTGCCGTATCTGAACGACTATTGGCGCGATCAGGTGACGACGCGTGGCATGGTCGACCTCGTCTCGCAATCCTATCCCGAGCATTCGCCGATCACGGCGCGGCCCGACTGGCGGCCCGAGAGCGGCAAGCCGGGCGAGAGGTTGGAGGACATGCAGCGCCATGTGCTCGATCCCTTCCAGCTCGAGCTCGCCATCTGCAATCCGCTCTATGGCGTGCAGATGGTGTTTTCGGAAGATTTGCAGGCCGCCTTCTGCCGCGCGCTGAACGAGTGGCTCGCGAAGGAATGGCTCGATCGCGATCGGCGGCTGCGCGGCTCGATCGTCATTCCCACGCAAAGCGTCGACAAGGCGGTCGCCGAGATCGAGCGCTGCGCGCAGGACAGGCGCTTCGTACAGGTCTTGATGCTGGTCATGGGCGACACGCCGCTCGGTAAGCGGGCGCTGTGGCCGATCTATGAGGCCGCCGAACGGCTGGACCTGCCGGTCGGCATCCACGCCGGTTCCGCCTATCACAATCCGCCGACTGCTGTGGGGTGGGGTTCCTACCACATCGAGGATTATGTCGGTCAGGCCCAGGCGTTCCAGACCCAGCTCACCAGCCTGATCGTCGAGGGCGTATTCGTCAAATATCCTGGGCTGAAGATGGTGATGCTGGAATCCGGCGTCTCCTGGATCTCGCCCTATCTATGGCGGCTGCACAAGTTCTGGCGCGGGGTTCGGATGGAAACGCCCTGGGTCGATCGCGCGCCGCTGGAAATTGTGCGCAGCAACATCCGCTTCTCGTTACAGCCATTTGATGCGCCGCCGGAGGCCGAGACATTAATTCGCCTGTTTGATCATATGCAGTCGGACGAATTGGTCCTATTCTCCACGGACTATCCGCACTGGCAGTTCGACGGCCAGGACGCGCTGCCCGAGGGTCTGTCTCCCGGTCTCGTGCGCAAGATCATGATCGATAATCCGCATGCGACCTATCCCCGCCTGAAAGAACTCCCTCCCAAGGAGGCAAGGCCATGAACATCCAGTTCCGCGAACAAACGGATTCCGTCGCTCCCCTCACCGTGAAGACCGCGATCGCGGACTGCGACATCCATCCGGCACGCGCGACCCGCACCGAGCTCTATCCCTACCTCGCCAAACGCTGGCAGCATCATCTCGAAGTCTACGGCGTCCACGCCTATCAGGGCATGATGGAAGGCCCGCCCTATCCAAAGGCACAGCCCAACGCCTCGCGCCGTGATGCCTATCCGCCGGAGGGAGGCCCGCAGGGCTCCTCGCTCTCCTTCATGCAGAAGCAGCTGCTCGATCCCAACAATGTGCAGCTAGGCGTGCTCAATCCGCTCAACACCGGGCAGGGCATCCGCAACCACGAGCTCTCGGCTGCGCTGTGCTCGGCGATCAACGACTGGCAGATGGACAAATGGACCAGCAAGGACAAGCGGCTGAAGGCGTCCATCGTCGTCGGCAATGAGGACGGGCTGTCCGCCGCCGCCGAAATCCGCGAGCGCGCCGGCGACAGGAATTTCGTCCAGGTGCTGCTGCTCAGCCGCAATGTCGAGCCGCTCGGGCAGCGCCGCTACTGGCCGATTTATCAGGCCGCGGAAGAGGCGGGCCTGCCCGTCGGGGTCCACGCCTTCGGCTTCGGCGGCAATCCGATCACGCCGTCGGGCTGGCCGTCCTATTACATCGAGGAGATGGTGGGCCATTCGCAGTGTCAGCAATCGGCGCTGGCGAGCCTCGTCCTGGAAGGCGTATTCGAGCGCTTCCCGAAACTGAAGATGGTGATGATCGAGGCCGGCTTCGGCTGGGCGCCGTCACTGGCCTGGCGGCTCGACAAGGTCTGGCAGCGCCTGCGGAGCGAGGTGCCGCATGTCAAACGGCCGCCGTCGGAATATATCCGCGAGCAGGTGTGGTGGACCACGCAGCCGATGGAGGACCCGGAGCGGCGCGAGGATCTGTTCGACGTCATCAAATGGATCGGCTGGGACCGCCTGCTGTTCGCGACCGACTATCCGCACTGGGACTATGACGAGCCGTCGCGCGTGTTGCCGGCCGGCGTCAGCGAGGCTAATCGCGAAGCGTTTTACCTCGGCAATGCGAAGAAGCTTTACGGAATTGCCTGATGGCGCGTCATGTCATTGCGCCAGTGGATGAGCTTCCGCCCGGCACGCGAAAATTCCTGGAGATCGAGGGACGCCCGATCGCGGTCTTCAACATCAAGGGCGAATATTTCGGATTGATGAACCGCTGCCCGCATCAGGGCGCGGCGCTGTGCGAGGGCCCGTTGATCGGGCTCGCGCAGTCCAGCGACCCCGGCGAGATCGAATACACCAAACTCGGCGAGATCATCCGCTGCCCCTGGCACGGCTGGGAGTTCGACATCCGCACCGGCCAGTCCTACTGCGACCCCCGTCGCTTCCGCGTGAAAGCCTATCCGGCCCATGTCGAGCCGGGCGCGAGCGTGGTGAAGGGGCCGTATGTCGCTGAGACTATCGCGGTGAAGGTCGAGAGTGATTACGTGGTGGTGGAGCTGTAAGTGCCGCCGCATCGCAGGCGCGCTCCCTCTCCCCGCTTGCGGGGAGAGGCGAAGAGCCATCAATGCCCCGCAACCGGCTCGGCCGCCGCATCATACGTCGTCACCGCCTGGCGCCCGCCGCGATAGACGATCGATGCGGCGATGATGCCGAGCACCGCACCGAACATGAGCCAATACGCTGGCGAGGCCTTGTCTCCGTTGGTCATGCTGATCAGTTTGGTTGCCACAAAGGGGGTCGACGTTCCGAAGATGCCCGCAGCCAATGCGAACGCGATCGAGAAACAGGTGGTACGGACGTGTGCCGGCACGATCTCGACCAGGCACCCCAGCATCGTGCCGCTGTAGACGCCAAAATAGAACGAGAACATCATCTGGACTGCCAGCAGTTTTCCGAAGGTGGGGGCCGCCGCGAGCCAGGAAAGTGCCGGGTAAGCCGTCAGGAAAGCCAGGATCGCGATTGTCAGCAGCACAGGCTTGCGGCCGATCCGGTCGGAGACCGCGCCGCCCACCGGATTCCAGATGAAGTTCGTCACCGCAACCAGAAGGGTCACGAGCAATGTCCCTGTCGGCGAAAGGTTGAGCTGCTTGCCGAAACCGGGGGCGTACACCGTGATGAAGTAGAACGTCGTCGTGGTCAGCACCGCAATCATCATCCCGAGAATGACGATGCGCCAGTTCGCGATCGCCGAAGCGAACACCTCGCTTGCGGTCGGATGTTTCTTCATGGCGAGGAAAGCCGGTGTTTCCTCGAGCGATCGCCGCAGCATGAAGATCACGGGGATAATGATGCAGCCGATGAAGAACGGGATGCGCCACTTCGCGATTCCCCCGAGTGAATCCAGGAAAGTATCGCTCGGAATGGCTTCCCTCAGGATGAAGCCGATAATCGCCGCGACGAAGATCGCGACCTGCTGGCTGGAAGACTGGAACGAGGTGTAAAAGCCGCGATTGCCAGGCGTTGCGATCTCGGACAGATAAACAGAGACGCCGCCCAGCTCCACGCCGGCCGAGAACCCCTGTATCAGCCGGCCAATCAGCACAATGACCGGCGCGACAACGCCGATCGCGGCGTAAGACGGACAAAAGGCAATTACCACGGTCCCAAGAGCCATGAGCGCAAGCGTGACGATCAGGCCTTGGCGGCGGCCGATGCGGTCGATGTAGGCACCCAGCACAATTGCGCCGACCGGACGCATCAGCGCACCGAGCCAGAACACGCCATACGCATTGAGAAGTGCTGCGGTGTCGTTTGCGGCGGGGAAAAACGCCTTCGCGATATCCTGCGCATAGAATCCGAACAGGAAGAAGTCGAACTGCTCGAGGAAATTGCCAGACGTGGCGCGCAGGATCGCGCCGAGGCGCGACTTGATCTCGGGCGGAGTGGTTGCTGGTCCAGCCATGACGTTGCTCCCTTAAAGACGCGGCCGGACCGGAACTCGTTTCACGGCAAGGCGACAGATCGATGCTGCGACAATCTGTCACCTGTCTCGCGCGAGCGGGGGTGAGTCAACCCATTTTGCCGGGGAAGCTGATGATTTTTCAGGCTTTATTCTGCGTTGCAGCAATCATCCAGGTGCGAAACGCGGCCAGCTTCGGCGCTTCGCGGCGTCCCTCCGGCGCGACCAGGTAGAAGCCGGCATCGGCTGGCAGCGCGATCTTGAAGGGCACCACGAGCCGGCCCTTGGCGATGTCGTCCTGGACGTAGGAGGTCCGGCCCATCGCCACGCCGATGCCATCGATCGCGGCCTGGATGGTCATGAAGATCATGTCGAAGGTGATGCCCGGCTGCCGTGCGATATCGACCGGCAGGCCCGCCGCGGTCAGCCATAGCCGCCAGTCGTCGCTGTTCGCATTCGAGGTGTGGAGCAGCGGATAGCCTCGGAGATCCTCGGGCCGGTTCAGCGGCTTGTCGCCCCGAAGGAGAGAGGGCTGCACACTGGAAACAGCTCGTCCGCCATCAGCCAGTCGGCGCGCAGGCCCGGCCATTGGCCGCGGCCGTAGCGGATCGCAGCATCGACATTGTCACGCTGGAAATCGACGAGGCTGGTCGACGTGGTGATGCGGACGTCGATGCCGGGATGCTGCTCCTGGAAATCGGTCAGCCGCGGCAGCAGCCATTTTGCCGCGAGCGAGGCCAGCGTCGAGACCGTCAGCACCTTGTCGTCGTCCTTGCGCAGCAGCCGGTCGGTGGCGAGACGGAGGTCGTTGAAGGCGGCGCGGACGCCCGGCAGATAGTCGCGCGCCTCCGGCGTCAACGCCAGCGCGCGGTTCTGCCGGATGAACAGGCGGATGCCGAGCTCTTCCTCGAGCCTGCGGATCTGATGGCTGATCGCGGTCTGCGTCACGTTCAGCTCGCTTGCGGCCAGCGTGAAGCTGAGATGGCGCGCAGCGGCCTCGAACGCCCGCAATCCGTTCAGCGAGGGCAATCTGGCAGTCATCTGGCAGCAGGATGCATGAGGTTATTTCATGCGAAGGAGTACAAATTGTCGTTTGTCGCAGTGCACTAAGAAGCAGATATTAGTGCCCAGATTAGCTCAGGGAGCTTAAAATGTCTACTTTGACCCAGAATTCAATGACAAATGATCATGCGTCCGGACTGTTCACCCAGATCGGGGACACCTTGCATGTCTGGCACGAGCGCTATCGCACCCGGCGTGAACTGACCCATTGGACAGCCCGCGATCTTCATGACGTCGGCCTGTCCTGGAGTGACATTGCGTACGAGGCTGACAAACCCTTCTGGCGGGCCTGATTGGCCGCCAGGCCGGCGCCGCCTGACTGCGGGGCGCCGGCGGTTCCTTTTCCTCTTGGGAACGTGTCATGAGCACTCTTCGCCTGGAAGATCTGAAGCAATATTCGGACACGCTACGCACCCGACACGGCGAGGCGCTCAACGTCCGTTTCGTCGAGCCGCGCGACACCGAGGAGCTTCAGCATTATTTCCGCTCGCTCACGACGCGGTCCCGCTACAACCGCTTCTTCGGCGCGATCAGCGAATTGCCGAAGGGCCTGCTGAGCGAATTCCTGGATGTCGGCGGGCGCGAACGCTTTACTGTGGTTGCGACCAAGTTGGTCGACGGCTTCGAGACCATCGTCGCCGAGGAGCGCTATGCCTTCCATGCCGAGACGTCGACGCTGGAGTTCGGCCTGTCCGTCGATGACCGCTGGCAGGGCCACGGCATCGCCACCAAGCTCATGAAGAATCTCGAATGCCGCGCCGCTGCGCTCGGCGCCGAGCACATGTTCGGTGACACGCTGCGCTCCAACGACACCATGATCTCGCTTGCACGCAAATCTGGCTTCGCCTTCGTCAACCATCCCGATGATTGGAAGCTGGTGCGCTTCGACAAGGAAATCAGCGTCGCACCGAAAGACATTCCCTGCGCGAGCTGGCGCCTCGCCGCCCTTTCCCGTCAGGCCGAAAGCCCCTCAGCCTCGGCCTGACGTTACTGCGAGCCCGGTTCTGGCGATCCAGAGCCGGGCATTTTTTGCGAGACGAGCCAGCTGCACCTCGCGAAGGTGCTGGCCTATTCCTCAGTGATCCAAATACCCCGGTCGCTCAAGGCTGCGAGCACGGCTTCGATGTCTTCCGGCTCCGTCTTGGTGGACGGCATTAACTCGTTCAGTTGATCGAAAGTGACGTAGCCCGTTTTCTCCGCAAGGATAGCGGCCTTCCGCACCACCTCAGTCCAATCCATTCAGCCCTCCTGAAAATGGGGTACCTACTATATGGAATGAGCTGATAGTCGCGGCCGCTTAGCACGAAGCGAGCGCTGACCACAGGGCGTCTTACTTTCCCGTGAACACCGCTTTCCGCTTCTCGATGAACGCCTGCACCGCCTCCTTGTGGTCGGCCGTCGTGGTCAAGCGGATCAGCCGCTCTGCCTCGTGGTCGCGGGCGGTTTCGAAATCGAACAGCAGGGCCTCGTCGAGATTGTCCTTCATGTAGCGCAGCGCGAGGCGCGGGCCTTCGGCGAGCGACTTTGCCAGGGCGAATGCTTCGGCTTGCAATTTGTCGTCGGGCACGACGCGGTTGACGAGGCCGATGGCTTCGGCCCTGATCGCATCGACGCGATCGCCGGTGAACAGCAGCTCGCGCGCCCGGGCGGTGCCGACGAGGCGCGTCAACAGCCAGGCGATGCCGTAGTCGCCGGAGAGCGCGATGCGCGCGTAGCCGGTGGCAACGAAGGCCGATTGCGCGGCGATGCGGATGTCGCAGGCCATGGCGATGGCAAGCCCCGCGCCGACCGCGGGGCCGGGGAGGGCGGCGATGGTCGGCTTGCGCACCGACACCAGCGCCCCTGTCAGCAGCCGCTGCCGTTCCTGGAGGTCGGCGACCTTGTCGTCAAAGGACATGTCGAGCTTAGCCTTGTCGCGATGCGCGCCCATGCCCTTGACGTTGCCGCCGGCGCAAAAGCTTCGCCCGTGCCGGTGAGCAAGAGCGCACCGACATCGGGGCTCTCGCCGCAGGTCCGGATCATCGTGCGCAGCGCCGGCGTCAGCGTGTCCGACAGCGCGTTGCGCGCCTCCGGCCGGTTCAACGTGATCACCGCGACGCGGTCGCGGATGACGCATAGCAGTTCATTGGTGCCGGTATCGATCGTGGTGTCGGTGGTCATTGTCGCTACCTTTCTTCGTCATTGCGAGCGAAGCGAAGCAATCCAGGCTGCCTCCGCGGAAAAGTCTGGATTGCTTCGTCGCTTCGCTCCTCGCAATGACGGTTGTTGTTGTATTGTCGCCTCAGAACTTCTCCACCCAGGGCCGCAGCTCCAGCTCCCAGCTCCAGGCACTGCGCGGCTGCTGCAGCACGTTCCAATAGCTCTCCGCGATCGCATCGGCATCGAGCATCGAATCCGGCTTGTCCGTGGGCTCCGTGCGCGTTGCGCTCTTGATGCCGCCGTCGATGACGAAATGCGCGACATGGATTCCTTGCGGCGACAATTCGCGCGCCAGGCTCTGTGCGAGGCCTCGCAGCGCGAACTTGCCCATCGCGAAGGATGCGGATTGTGCGTAGCCCTTGACGCTGGCCGAAGCACCGGTGAACAGGATGGCGCCATGCTTGTTCGGCAGCATGCGCTTGGCGGCCTGCTGCGCCACCAGGAAGCCGCCATAGGCGCTGATCGCGATCGCGTTCGCAACATCGGCCGGTACGAGGTCGACGAACGGCCCCGCGTGCGGCCGCTGGCGTTGTAGACGACGAGATCGGGCGTGCCGATCTCGCGCTCGACCAGGCCGAACAGGCGCTCGACTTCCTCCGGCTCGACGGCGTTGCAGGCATAGGCCTTGGCGCCGGTCTCGCTGCAGAGCGCGCCGAGCTTTTCGATCTTGCGCGCGGCCAGCGCGACGCGGATGCCTTGCGCGGACAGCAGCCGCGCCAGCGAGGCGCTCAGGCCTTCGCCGGCACCGACGATGAGTGCGATCTTGTATTTCGGATGTTCCATGATGTGGTCCCTCGAGGATCAGGAGTCGCTGATCTATGCATGGCGCGTGCGAACAGCCAGCAGGGGTATCGGGAGGATGATCACATTCCGCAGAGCGAATTGCTCCCTCGCGGCGATCATGCCTCTCTGACAATTTGCGGCTTTATCCAATCTGTCGGCTGGAGCATGATCGACATCATCCCAAGCGGCAAGCGCTAAACAGCGTCAAATGGCGGCGGGACGCGGAAACCAAGAGGACGATCATGCACAAGCCGGTCACAGCGCAGCCAAACAATGTCGCGGCGGCACCATCCGGCCTGCTGGCGCCCGATACATCGGGCATGAATTTCTACCGCGCCGATCAGGCGCTGACGGATCTCCTGCGTATCCATCTGCCGGAGACACTATTCCGTCACATCGAGCCGCATCTCGATCGCCTCGGGGAGCTCGCCGGCGGTCCGCTCGACGATTATGCCCGGCTCGCCGACCGTCACCCGCCTGTGCTGCATCAGCGCGACAAGTTTGGCCGCGACGTGCAGTGGATCGAATACCACCCGGCCTATCGCGAGCTGGAGAACGCCGCGTTCGGCGAGTTCGGCATCCATGCGCTCTCGATCCGCAAGGGTATCATGGGCTGGCCGGACAAATATCCGGTGGTGGCAAAACACGCCTTCACCTTCCTGTTCAACCAGACCGAGTTCGGCATGGGCTGCCCGATCAACGTCACCGATGGCTGCGCAAAACTGCTGGCGAATTTCGGCAGCGAGGCGCTGAAGGCGAAATATCTCGACGGCCTCACCCAGACCGACATGAGCAAGCTGACGCAGGGCGGCCAGTTCATGACCGAGAAGGAGGGCGGCTCCGACGTCGGCACGCTTACGACGACGGCGGTGCAGGAGGGCGACCATTGGCGCTTGTACGGCGAGAAATGGTTCTGCTCGAATGCCGACGCCAAGGTCGTGATGCTGCTGGCGCGCCCAGAGGGCGCCGGTCCCGGCACGCGCGGCGTCGGCCTGTTCCTGATGCCGCGCTTCCTCGACGACGGCTCGCAGAACCACTACCGGATCGTGCGTCTCAAGGACAAGCTCGGCACCCGCTCGATGGCCTCGGGCGAGATCAAGCTCGAAGGCGCGATCGCATATGCGGTCGGCAAGCTCGACCGCGGCTTCGTGCAGATGGCCGAGATGGTGAACTCGTCACGGCTCTCCAACGGCGTGAAATCCACCGCGCTGATGCGCCGCGCCTATCACGACGCGATGACGGTGGCCAAAAATCGCGTGGTGTTCGGCAGCCGCATCATCGATCTGCCGCTTGGCCGAAGGCAGATGCTGAAGATCATGCTCCCGGTCGAGCAGGCGCTGTCGATGAGTTTTCTCACCGCCGACGCGCTCGACCGCGCCGAAGCGGGCAGCCAGGATGCAGCCGCGCTGCTGCGCATCCTGACGCCGACGCTGAAATTCCGTGCCACCCGCGATGCGCGAAAAGTCTGCGGCGATGCGCTCGAGATGCGCGGCGGCATCGGCTATATCGAGGAATTCGCCACCGCGCGGCTGCTGCGCGATGCGCATCTCGGTTCGGTCTGGGAAGGCACCGGCAATATCGTTGCGATCGATGCGCTCCGCCGCGCGGTCGGCCGCCACGGCGCCGAATCCGCGCTATCGGCCGATCTGCATGCCCGCCTGGACGACAGCGCCTCCGTGCCGCAGGCCTGGCGCGACAATTTGCGCGGCCTCGTCGATCGCGCCGTCGGTTTCGCCCGCGAGGTCGCGGGGACATCCGAGAACGAGGCCGATGCGCGCCGCGCCACCAGCCTGCTTTACCATGTCGCCAGCGCCGTGGCGCTTGCCTGGGAAGCGCATCGCATCCACGACATGCGCGGCGACGCGCGCCGGCTGCTGCTGTCGCGTCTGGTGATCGATCATCGCGTGGCGCCGAACGATCCGTTCCGGCTGACGGAAAATGCGGTGCAGCAGAAGATCGCCGCGCTGCTGCTCGGCGATCGCGATGCCGGCATGAGCGAGGTTGGCGAACTGGTTCTGGCGGCGTAGGCTGCGCTCGCGTCCAAACCAATAAAAACGACAGGGAGTGCTCGATGAAGGCCGCCGTCCTCTATGAAGTCAACAAGCCGCTGGTCATCGAGGATGTCAGCCTGCCCAAGCCCGGCCCACGCGAGGTCCTGATCCGCACGACGGTTGCCGGTCTCTGCCACTCCGATCTGCATTTCATGGAAGGGCTCTACCCGCATCCGCTGCCCGCGGTGCTCGGGCACGAATCCGCCGGCGTCGTCGAGCAGGTCGGCTCCGACGTGACCTATGTGAAGCCCGGTGACCATGTCGTCACCTGCCTCTCGGTGTTCTGCGGCACCTGCGACAATTGCACCACGGGTCGCACCGTGCTCTGCACCGACACCACCGTAAAACTGCTGCCGGGAGTCTCCAACCGGATGCAATGGTCGAGGCCCGAGAAGCTGCACCAGTTTCTCAACCTCTCGTCCTTCGCCGAGCAGATGCTGGTGCACGAGAACGCCATCGTCAAAATCCGCAAGGAAATGCCGCTCGATCTCGCGGCGCTGATCGGCTGCGGCGTCATCACCGGATACGGCGCTGTCGTGAACACGGCAAAGGTGACGGCCGGCGAGACCGTTGCGGTGATCGGCTGCGGCGGCGTGGGCATGGCCGCGATCAACGGTGCGCAGATCGCGGGCGCGGGCCGCATCATTGCCATCGACACCAATCCGGCCAAGCTCCAGCTCGCCACCAAGCTGGGCGCCACCGACATCATCAATCCCGCCGACGGCGACGTCGTCAAGCAGGTGCGCGACCTCACCAATGGCGGCGTGCATCATTCCTTCGAGGTGCTTGGCCGCAAGGAGACCGCCGAACAGGCCTTCGGCATGCTCGCCTCGGGCGGCACCGCGACCATCGTCGGCATGATTCCGTTCGGCCAGAAGATCGAGCTGCACGGTTTTGATTTCCTGCGCGAACGCCGGATTCAGGGCTCGTCGATGGGCTCCAACCATTTCCGTGTCGACATGCCCCGGCTGGTCGATTTCTACCTGCGCGGACGGCTGCACCTGGAAGACTGGATCTCCGCCAAGCTGAAGCTCAGTGAGATCAACGAGGGCTTTGCCAACATGAAGGCAGGCAAGACGCTGCGCAGCGTGATCGTGTTCGATAGCTGATTCTTTCACCTCTCCCCGCACTGCGGGGAGAGGTGAGAGCTCAATCATCGAACATCTTCGGCGGCACGAACCCGCCGAATTCGCGCTCGATCAGCTCGGCGAGCTTGAGCGGCGTACGGTCCTCCAGCCACGGCCCGACGATCTGCACGCCGATGGGCAGTCCATCCGGAGCAAAGCCCGTGGGGATCGCGGTCGAGGGCAGGCCGGGCAGCGTGGCGATGCCGGGCCAGGCGAGCTGGTCGGAATAGACGTGTTCCTTGCCGTCGATCAAGATCCGGCGCTTGTCCTGCTCCGGCGAATGGTCGTGCGGGTAGGCCGCAATCGGCATCACCGGGCAGATCACCGCGTCGAACGTCTTGAACAGCTCGCGCCATTGTGCGCGCAGGCGCGTGCGTCCGCCGTTCGCCATTTGCCAGTCGCGATGGCTGAGCGCGATGCCGCGCAGCCGCTCGGCGCCGAGGCTGGTGTCCCCCTCCGGCAGCGCCTCGGCCGCTTTCTTCGCGCCGGCATAGACGTCGGATGGGAAGCCTGCCCCCAGGAACGACAGCAGCATGCGCATATAGAGCCGCGACGATGCCGCGAAATCCGGCAGCAGAGGACTGCTGCGCTCGATCTTCACGCCAACCCTGGCAAGGTTGTCGGCGAGCGTGTTGATGGTGCCGCGCACGGCAGTGTCTGTCGGCAGCACCGGATCGGTGTCGATCACCAGCACGCGGAAATCCTTGAACGCTTCGTGGCGCGCGGCCGGCAGCTCGAGCCGGTAGGCGAGGCCCGCATCGATCGGATCCGGCCCGGCCATCACGTCGAGCACCAGCGACAGGTCGGCGGCGCTGCGCGCCATTGGACCGATCACCGAGAGGTCGCGCTCGAACGGCAAGGGCGGCAACGGCGGTGGCGTGTGGCCGCGCATCGCGGCGAGGTTGAAGGTCGGCTTGTGCGCGTAGACGCCGCAATGGAATGCTGGCACGCGCAACGAGCCGCCGATGTCCGAGCCGATCGACAGCGGTCCATAGCCCGCCGCGAGCGCGGCCGAGGAGCCGCCGGAGGACCCGCCCGGCGTCCGGCCGAGATCGTAGGGATTGTTGGTGGTGCCGTAGATGTCGTTGTAGCTCTGCCAGTCACCGAGCCCGAGCGGCACGTTGGTCTTGCCGACAATGACGGTGCCGGCGTCCTTCACCCGCGTCACCGGCAGCGCATCTTCCCCGGCAATGAAATCCTTCTGCGCGGGAATGCCCCAGGTCGTCGGCAGGCCCGCGATGTTGTAGGATTCCTTCACCGTCATGGGCAGGCCGAGCAGCGGCTTTCTTTCGCCGCGCGCCAGCGCCGCGTCCGCCGCGCGTGCGGCGTCAAGCGCACGATCGAAATCCCGCACGCAGATCGCGTTGATCTTGCCGTCGTGCCGTTCGATGCGGTCGATCGCATCCTGCGTGAGCTCGACCGACGAGACCTTCTTCGCGGTCAACGCGGCCGACAGCTCGACCGCGCTCTTGAAACTCCATTCCGACTTGGCCACGACATGCTCCTGCGTTTCACCGATGAGATGATGCGCAGTTTGGCCGAACGTCGCAACCGCCGTTTGACGGGGATTGCCATGCAGGACGCTGAACGCCTACGCCGCCCCGATCAATATGCCCACCGCCAGCACGATGGCGCCGCCGAGCACGATCTGGAAGACGGCCTGGAGGAACGGCGTGTCCATGTAGCGCGCGCGGATGAAGGCGATCGCCCACAATTCGAAGAACACGACGACACCGGCGATCGCGGTTGCGATCCAGAACGCATTGGCCCAATGGTCCGGCACGAGGTAGGGCATGGTGTGGCCGAGGCCGCCGAGCGTCGTCATCGCTCCGCAGGTGAGACCGCGCAGCCACGGCGAACCGCGGCCGGTCAGCGAGCCGTCGTCCGAAAGCGCTTCCGCAAAGCCCATGCTGATGCCGGCGCCGATCGAGGCGGCGAGACCCACCAGGAAGGTCTGCCAGTTCTGGTGGGTGGCGAAGGCCGCCGCAAAAAGCGGTGCGAGCGTCGAGACCGAGCCGTCCATCAGGCCGGCGAGGCCCGGCTGCACATATTGCAGCACGAACATGCGGCGGTTGGTGCGATCCTCCTCCGCGCGCACACCGGGGCTGAGAATCTGGTCCGTCAGCTTTGCGGCCATTTCCTCATGGCCTTTCTCGGCTTCGGCGAGATCGCCGAGCAAACGGCGAACGCCGACGTCCTGCGCCTGCTCGGCCGCCTTGACGTAAAAGCGCTCGGCCTGCATCTCCATGGTCTCGACCTCCCTGCGGATGGTCTCGAGCGACAGGTTCTTGGTGAGCCAGACCGGGCGGCGGCGCAGGAAGCCCTTGACGTCCTCGCGGCGGATGGGGGGCAGATGCGGACCGAAGCGCTGCTCGTAGGTTTCCAGCAGCATGTGGCGATGTCCGCGCTCTTCCTCCGCCATCTGCTCGAAAATTTTCGCGGAATCCGGGTACCGCTCCCTCAGATCCTCGGCGAAGGTCATGTAGATGCGGCTGTCTTCCTCCTCGGAGGAAATCGCGACCGCAAGCACCTCGCGCTCGGTCAGATCGGCAAAATTCTTCACAACGGCCCTGCTTCAATAGTTTAGAATAGTTCTAAACTATATAGGGTGCCCCGGTTCCTGGGTCAAATCAGGCGGCGAGGCGTGATCAGCACGCTTTGGCCAGGAAATCGAGCAGCAAACGGCTCACCTCGCCCGGTTGCTCCTGTTGCACCCAATGTCCGGCGCCATCGACGAGATGGCAGCCAAGCATCTTGCTGCACCCACGTCCCTGCATCGCCTCGAACACGCCGGGACGCTGATAGGTGCCCCAATCCTGCTTGCCAGAGATGAAGCACGAGGGCACGTCGATGCTGCGGCCGGAGAACAATTGCATCTCGTCGTTGAGCATGCCGGTCGTGCCGTAGCGGTACCATTGCAGCCCACCCTGGAATCCGGTGCGGCCATATTCGGCGCTGTAGAAAGCGAGGTCGCTCTCCGGCAACCATTGGTTGGCGGCGATCGCAGCGGGCGAGGGCATTTCCTTCGCGACTGTCTCGGCCATGGTCTCGCCGGCGTCCATCACGTAATAGGTCGGCAGTTTTGCAAGTTCATTCGCCGACCACGATTTGAGCGGATAAGGCTTGTTGCCGGTCCAGTCCGCGCTCTTGTGATGATAATAGGCGCGCAGGAAATCATGCAGGCCCTGCGGCGCGTGCTGCATGTCGGAATTGGCCGGCCGTGTCGCGTAATACCATTGATAATGCTTTCGCGGACGCGGCAGCGCGGCGAGCTCGCGATGCACGGGGTCTTCGACCGCAGGCTTCGCCGGCCGATCGACCGTGTCGAAAGGCAAGGGTGGCGCGCCACCGAACGGTGCGCTCATCAGCGTCACCGAACGAAAGACATCCGGCCGGATCAGCGCGCACCACGCGGCGACCGGGCTACCGAAATCATGCCCGGCGAGATCGACCTGCCCGTAACCGAAGGCTGTCACCAGAGCGAGCGCGTCACGCACCAGGTTGAGGAGCGAGAAGGGCGTGAGATCGCCGTCGTAATCCGCGCTCCATCCCGTGGTCCGGCCATAGCCGCGCTGGTCCGGCGCGATCACGTGATAGCCGGCGGCCGCAAGCGCCGGCATCACTTTTCGCCAGGAGAAGGCGAGCTCCGGAAAGCCGTGCAGCAGCAGGATGCACCGCCGCCCTCTGGTCTCGAAGCCGGCTTCGAGCACATGCATGCGCAAGCCATTGATGCCATCGACGTAACGGGAGCGGATGCCGGCGGGCAGGGGGATGTCGGGGAGCGCGGTCATCGTTTCCTCCGTGAGGGCCGTTTCTTACCCTCCAGGGGAGGATGGGAGTTCGCGGGACGAGCAGCGCTGGATCACACCGCCGCGCAGACGAACCCGTTGCCCTTGCGCCGGATCTTCCCCACCGAGGGCGAGGGAAAATGCGCGGTGCAGCACAGCGTGTCGGTGTCGCAATAGCGATCGAGGAAGCCGCGCCGCGTCGTTGCCGCCGCGGCCGGGTCGACGTCGAACTTCACCGACATCTCCGGATAGAGCGTCTGGATCGGCGAGTGCATGAGGTCGCCGGAGAAGACGGCGTCGTCCTTGCCGCGACCAAAGGTGAATGCGACATGGCCGGGCGTGTGGCCCGGCGTCGGCAGGATGCGGACGTGATCACCGATCTGATGGTCGTTGCCGACCACTTCGTGGCGCTTGGCTTCGACCACCGGCAGCACGCTATCGACGAAGGGCGGCACGGGCGCCTTCGCGTTCTGCTCGGTCCAGTAGTCGAATTCCTGCTTGCCGAACACGTAGCGCGCCTTGGCGAAGGTCGGCACCCAGCGGCCGTTCTCCAGTCGCGTGTTCCAGCCGACGTGATCGACGTGGAGATGCGTGCACATCACGAAATCGATGTCGTCAGGTGAGAACCCGGCAGCGTTGAGCCCGCGCAAGTACGTGTCGTCGGTCTTCATGTTCCATTTCGGCCGCTGCGGGCGGGGCTTGTCGTTGCCGATGCAGCTATCGACCAGAATGGTGTGGTGCGGCGTCTTGATCACGTAGGACTGGAAGCACAGCAGCAGTACGTCGTTGTCGTCGAGCGCCTTGGCCTGCCGCATCCATTCCCGATTCTCGGCGAGTACCTCGGGCGTCAGTCCCGGCAGCATCTCCAGCGCCGGGACGAACGAGGTTTCCTGCTCGATGACGCGATGGATGGTGAGATCGCCGACGGAGAATTTCAAACTCATGAGAACTCCCGCTATTCGATTACGCCGCCGGCGGCACCGAGATCTTCACGGAGGGCCGCTCCAGCATCTTCTGGTGGAAGGCGTCGAGCTTCGGATAGGCCTTGCGCCAGCCGCAATCGGCGAAGCGGAAGTCGGCATAGCCGAGCACGCAGACGAGGCCGATCTGCGAGATGTCGAACGGGCCGTTCAGAACATCAGGCATGTTCTCGAAGTGCGCCATGCCTGTCCAGGCCCGGTTCCAATGGTCGTCCGACCAGGCCTGCCATTGCAGGCCCTGCGGCCGCACCATCTTCTCGTAGCGGCACAGCAGCATGGAATCGAGCATGCCGTTGATCAGGGAATGATTGGTCTTGGCCTGCCAGCGCCGCGGACCGTAGTCCGGGATCAGGCTGCCGCCGGCCATCTCGTTGAGATATTCGACGATCACATAGGAATCCAGAATCACGTCGCCGTCATTGGTGATCAGCACCGGCAGCTTCTTCAGCGGCGTGATCTTCGAATAGTCTTCGTTGGCCGTGCCCGGCGCTACGGTTGCGGACGTGAATTCGATCTTGTCGATCAGCCCGAGCTCGATCGCGGCGATGCGCACCTTGCGGGCGAAGGGCGAGGCGGCGGAGAAGGAGAGTTTCATGGGAATATCCTACGGCGTGACCGGCAGATTGGTCTTTCGTCATTGCGAGGAGCGAAGCGACGAAGCAATCCAGGCTGCCTCCGTAGGACGATCTCTGGATTGCTTCGCTTCGCTCGCAATGACGGCGTGGTGACAATTATGGCCGCAGCTTACGCCGCTACGATCTCCTGGCGCTGCTCGCCGAGACCCTCGATGCCGAGCGTGATGACGTCGCCGACATTGAGGAAGGTCGGCGGCTTCATGCCGAGGCCGACGCCGGGCGGCGTGCCGGTGGTGACGATGTCGCCGGGCTCGAGCGTCATGAACTGCGAGACATAGGAGATGCACTTGGCCATGGAGAAGATCATGGTCTGGGTCGAGCCGGTCTGGCGGCGCTGGCCGTTGACGTCGAGCCACATCGACAGGTTCTGCACGTCCTTGATCTCGTCCTTGGTGGCGAGCCACGGTCCGACCGGGCCGAACGTGTCATGCGACTTGCCCTTGGTCCACTGGCCGAGGCGCTCGGTCTGGAAGTTGCGCTCGGAGACGTCGTTGCAGACGCAGTAGCCGGCGACGTAGTTCAGCGCATCGGCTTCCGAGACGTATTTGGCGCGGGTGCCGATGATGGCGGCGATCTCGACCTCCCAGTCGAGCTTGGTCGATCCGCGCGGCTTCTCGACCGCGTCGTTCGGGCCGGACAGCGAGGTGTTGGCCTTCAGGAAGATGATCGGCTCGGTCGGGATCGCAGCGCCGGTTTCCTTGGCGTGGTCGCTGTAGTTGAGGCCGATGGCGACGAATTTCGAGATGCCGGTCACGGGCGCGCCGAACCGCGGCTTGCCGGAGACGGCGGGCAGCGAGGCGGGGTCGATCGCCGCCAGCTTCTTCAGCGACTCCGGCGAATAGGCCTCGCCGGTGAGGTCCTTCACATGCGCCGACAGGTCGCGCAACTGGCCGGATTTGTCGATCAGGCCGGGCTTTTCCGCACCCTTTTCGCCGTAACGAACAAGCTTCATTCTCGTTTCTCCCTGAAAGATGGACCGATCGGTTAAATAGCTTCATGGAACAGGGCGGCGGGAAATTCAACCGTTCAAACGGGGCGCATTGCAGCCCTTACTTTGTGGGGTGGGCAAAGGTGCGAAGCGACGTGCCCACCGATGCTCTTGATCGACTGATACTGGTGGGCACGCTTCGCATTGCCCACCCTACGATTGCAGCGCCACAAACCTGAACGCATCCCCATCCCGCTTGATATGCCCCGCCGAGAAATGTCCGCCGATGACCAATGTCGGCGTATCCGCAAACCGACCGAACAGCGCGGCCCGCGTCGCCGCCGATTGCGTCTGGTCGGAATCCGCCGTCGAGGACCAGCCGAGATGCTTCATCTGGCAGGGATGATGGGCGACGTCGCCGGTCAGCAATCCCTGCTCGCCGTCCGACTGGATCAGGATGCTCATATGGCCGGGGCTGTGGCCCGGGGTCGGGATCATGCTGATGTCGTCGGACAGACGATGATCGCCCGGGATCAAATCGGCCCGGTCGGCATCGACGATCGGTTTCACGGAATCGGCAAACACCGCCTGCTTGTCAGGCTCGGTCGAATGGTCGCGCCAATGCTCGTATTCGGTACGGCCAAAGACATAGCGCGCCTTCTGAAAGGTCGGCACCCATTTGCCGTCGACGAGCTTCGTATTCCAGCCGACGTGGTCGACGTGAAGATGGGTGCACAGCACGGTGTCGATGCTGTCCGGGGCAAAACCCGCCGCAGTCATCGTCTCCAGGAACGGCGTGGTGCGGTTGTTCCAGGTCGGGACGTTGCGGCCCTGCTTGTCGTTCCCAAGGCCGGTGTCGACCACGATGCGCTTGTTGGGCGTCTCGACCACCAGCGAGTGGATCGACATCTTCAGCCGGCCTTCTTCGGTCGCAAAGTGCGGGATCAGCCATGGCAGCTTCTGGATTTCCTCGTTGCTGGCCAGGGGCAGGATGAAGCGGGTCGAGCCGACCGTCTCCAGCTCCACGATTTTCGTGATTTTGACTTTGCCGACCTTCCACTGCATGCGGCGTGTCCCCATGTTCTTGCTTTGGCGCCGAAACATGCTGGTTTCCGCCATGAAGTGCAATGGATCATCTGATGGCGTGCCGCGTTATCGCGGGAACCCAGGACAAGCCAGAGGGGAGCATATGCCAGAGCTTTCGATTTCCACCGAGAAGGTGACCTTCATCATCGAGAAGGCGCGCGAATTCGACGTCAAGGAGGCGGCCTCCGATCCCGACTCGGGCTCCAATCCCGCAGACGATGGCGAGACCGACGTGCTCGAGGATACCGCGTCCGACCCGGTCGCCGGCGAGCTTTCGGGTTTCATCCTGGCGATGAACGAGGACGAGCAACTCGACCTCGTGACGCTGATGTGGCTCGGTCGCGGCGACGGCACGGTGGAGGAGTGGGACGATTTGCGCGCCCGCGCCATCGAGGCGCGCGCCGAATACAAGAAGCCCAGGCATGAAGCGGTGCAGTACCTGCTGGGCGAGCCGATGCTGGGCGATCTCCTGGCCGACGGCATGGACGAGCTAGGCATCGACTGGACCGACGAGCGGACCACGCCGGTTCCGTAGTCCTCACCGCGCGCAGTCGACGATCACGGTGCCGAGCTTGTCGCCCTTTTCAACGGCGAGATGCGCCTGCGCCGTGTCCGATAGCGCGAACTGCGCCGCGATAGCGTGAATGCGCCGACCTGCCGCAAGCCATTTCGAGATGTCGGCCTGCGCTGCGCCAAGCAGCGCCGGCGGCAGCGCGAACAGCACCAGCGCGCGGAGCGTAATGCACTTCTCCATCAGCTCGCGCATGGGCAGGGTTGGCGTGCGGTTGCCGTTGGTGGCGTAGACCGCGATGGTGGAATTCATCGCCATCAGCTTCAGCGTGGTTGCAATGTTGCCGCCGAAATCCACATCGACGACATGGTCGACGCCGCGTCCGCCGGTGAAGGCCATCGCCTTGGCGACGACGTCTTCATCCCTGTAGTTGACGACGAAATCGGCGCCCGCGCGCCGGGCATGTTCGCCCTTCATCGCCGAGCTGACGGTCGCGATCACCCGCGCGCCGCCCCATTTGGCGAGTTGCACGGCGTAGTGCCCGACCGCGCCGGCACCGCCGGTGACGAGCACCGTCTTGCCGACGATCGGGCCGTCCGCGAACAGCGAGCACCACGCCGTCATGGCGGGAATGCCGAGCGTCGCGCCTTCCGCAAAGGAGAGATGGTCCGGCAACGGCGTCACCAGTTGCTCGGCGAGCGCAATATACTCGGCCGCCGTGCCGAAGGCGCGGCCGTTGCGCTGGCCGTTGAACAGCCAGACGCGGTCGCCGGCCTTGAAGCGCGTCACGCCATCGCCGACCTGATCGACGAAACCCGCGCCGTCGCTATTGGGGATGACGCGCTCGTAATCCATCGCGCGATAGCTGCCGCCGCGCCGGCCGACATCGGCCGGATTGACGCCGGAGGCTTCCAGGCGAATGCGAACTTCGCCTGGGCCCGCGACCGGCGTCGCCATCTCACCATAGGTGAGAACGTCCGCCGCCGGTCCTGTTTGCTCGTACCAGACCGCTCTCACAGCGTTCCGGGGAAGGCGCCGCCGTCGAGCAAGATGTTCTGACCGGTGATGAAGCCGGCCTTGGCGCCGCACAGGAAGGCGCAGGCATAGCCAAACTCGTCGGGCTGGCCGAACCGGCCGGCCGGGTTGAGCTTGGCGCGCTCGGCCAGGACCTGCTCGGGCGTCGTGCCCCGCTTGTCGGCCTCGCCCTTCGCGGTGCTCGTCAGACGATCGGTCTCGAACGGGCCCGGCAGCAGGCCGTTGATGGTGACGTTGTTGATCACGGTCTTGCGCGACAGGCCGGCAATGAAGCCGGTGAGGCCGGCGCGCGCGCCGTTGGAGAGGCCGAGGATGTCGATCGGCGCCTTCACCGCGGCCGAAGTGATGTTGACGATGCGGCCGAACTTGCGCGCCATCATGCCGTCCACGGTCGACTTGATCAGCTCGATCGGCGTGAGCATGTTGGCGTCGATCGCCTTGATCCAGTCGTCACGGGTCCAGTTGCGGAAATCGCCGGGCGGCGGACCGCCGGCATTGTTGATGAGAATGTCCGGCTCGGGGCAGGCCTTCAGTACGGCCTCGCGCCCTGCTGATGTCGTGATGTCGCCGACGATTTCGGTGACCTTCACGCCCGGATAGAGCTTCCGGATCTCGTCGGCCGTCTTCTTCAGAGCTTCGGCGCCGCGCGCGGTCAGCGTGACGTCAACGCCGGCTTCGGCCAGCGAGAAGGCGCAGGCGCGGCCGAGGCCCTTGCTGGATGCGCAGACGATGGCGCTGCGACCTTTGATCCCAAGATCCACTGTTTCACTCCCGTAATGTCAGGCAGGTTTTTCGAGGGCTGCACTCTAGCCAATCGTGGTGCCGCTGATAAGGGAGGGGCTCGCACCAAAATGCATGCGCGCCCGCGCGGCGATGCAAATGTGCCTGATCAGATGCGCCGCTCCTGCTTGAGGCGGTCGATGGCGGCGGCGGCTTCCGGCGGCAGTGTCTTGAAGCCCATCTGTCCCATGGCCGAGAACAGCGGCCGCAGATGCGAGCCGGCGAGAAATGGCGGCTGACGGTTGGCTGGCACGATCTGGTCGAACACCAGGACCAGCGTGGTGGCGACGAGGCCGACCCTGATGGCGCCGAGCGCAGCGCCTCCGAGCCGGTCGCCGATGCCGGCCTCGCGGACCGTGTCGTCCAGCACGAAGCGGCCGATATATCCCAGCAACATGCCGACGACCAGGAAGATGCCGAAGAACCAGATCCAGTTCTGGAGCAGCGGTGAATTCGGATCGCCGGCGATCTGCGGCACGATCATCGGCATCAGCGAAACCGCGATGGGGGCGGCAAGCAGATAGGCGAGGATGGTCATGGCGCTGCGGAGCAGGCCGGTCCGGAAGCCGAGCCCGACAGCGATGACGAGCGCCGCACAGACCGCGAGATCGAAGCTGTTCATGAGCGAGAGCCTGCCATGGAACGAAGGAACGTCCCAACGATCATTCCGGTTTCAGATCGCTAAAATCGTCTGTATTGATAGCCGCAAAGTTCTACGGACTGCGCCCAAGCAAGGCGTAAAGCAAGCGTCAAGGAAACCGTCATGTCAGACCTATTCGACGTCAGTCAAGAAACCATCCTCGTCACCGGCGCAAGCCAGGGACTGGGGCGGAAATTTGCCCGGGTTCTGGCAGCCAACGGCGCGGCCGTCGTGCTTGCGGCGCGGCAAACCGACAAGTTGAAGAGTCTTGAACAGGAAATCCGCGGCGAGGGCGGCCGCGCCGCGGCAGTCGCGCTCGACGTCACCGATATCGCTTCGATCGCCGGGGCGGTCGATGCGGCCGAAGCCGCGCTCGGTCCGATCACCGTGCTGATCAACAATGCCGGCATCGCCATCGAGAAGCTAGCGATCGAGCAGACCGAATCCGACTGGGACGCGGTGATCGGCGCCAATCTGAAGGGCGCCTATTTTCTCGCGACCGAGGTTGCGCGGCGCATGATCGCGCGCAAGCAGGAGGGCAACATCGTCAACATCGCCTCCGTGCTCGGCACCGGCGTGTTGAAGGCGGTGTCGCCTTACGCGATCTCCAAGGCCGGCATCATCCAGGCGACCAAAGCGATGGCGCTGGAGCTCGCCGGGCAGAACATCCGTATCAACGCGCTTGCGCCCGGCTATATCGACACGGAAATGAACCACGCGTTCTGGTCGACACCGCCGGGCGAGCGCCTGGCCAAGCGCATCCCGCAACGCCGCGTCGGCGCCGAGTCCGATCTCGACGGCGCCATCCTGCTGCTGGCCTCGAAGGCGTCGCGCTACATGACGGGGAGCGTGATCACCGTCGATGGTGGCTTCCTGCTGAATTGAGCGCAACTGTCGTCCCGGGGCGCGCGCAGCGCGAGCCCGGGACCCATAACCACAGGGAGCAATTTGGCGAAGACTCGGAGTGACCATCTCGCGCCGCAACTACTCCATGTGGCTATGGATCCCCGCTTTCGCGGGGATGACAACGGAGGATGATGCGACAGCTTCATGCTACCGCATCTCCGTCCTGATCATGTCCGCCGCCTTCTCCCCGATCATGATGGTCGGCGCGTTGGTGTTGCCGCCGATCAGCGTCGGCATGATCGAGGCGTCGACGACGCGCAAGCCTTCGACGCCGTGCACCTTCAGCTTCGGGTCGACCACGGCCATCGCATCCGTGCCCATCTTGCAGGTGCCGACAGGGTGATAGACGGTGTCGACGCGGTTGCGCAGCACGGCGCGGATGTCGTCGTCGGTGCGGACATCGGACGTGAACATGTCCTTCTTCTGCAACGCGCGCATCGCAGGCGTCTCCATCAGCCGCCGCGTGGTCTTGAAGCCCGCGACCATCGTCTCGAGATCGGCTTCCTCGCCCAGAAAGTTCGGATCGATCATCGGTGCAGCGAACGGATCGGCGCTCTTCAGCCAGACGCTGCCGCGGCTCTTCGGCCTGAGCAGGCAGACATGACATGAGAAGCCTGCTTCCTTGTGTTTCTTGCGGCCATGGTCGTCGAGCATGGCGATGATGAAGTGCAGCTGAATATCGGGCACGTCGAGATCGGGGCTGGTCTTCAGGAAGCCGCCGCACTCGGCGAAATTGGTGGTCATCAGGCCGCGCCGCTTGCTGCGGTATTGCTGGATGGCGCGGAGCAGGGACGGCAATCGGCCGAGCGAGGCGTGAACGAAGTGCGGATAGTCCGAGGCGTAGACGAATACGAAATCCGGATGGTCCTGCAGATTGCGCCCGACCCCCGGCGAGATGATGCACGACGCCGATGCCGTGGGCGCCAAGCGCCTCGCCATCGCCGATGCCCGACAGCATCAGGAGCTGAGGTGACTGGAAGGCGCCGCCGGCGAGAATCACCTCGCGGCGCGCGCGCAACTGCCTCGTCTGCTTGCCCTGCAGATATTCGATGCCGACCGCGCGCCCGCCTTCGAACAGGATCTTCGTGGCATGCGCGCCCGTCTCGACCCGCAGATTCGCGCGCTTGTCGATGTGGGGCTGCAGATAGGCGCGCGCCGCGCTCCAGCGCTCGCCATTGTGCTGGGTTACCTGATAGCTGCCGAGGCCTTCGTGGTCCTCGCCGTTGAAGTCCTCGCGGATGCGGAACTGCGCCTCGCGCGCGGCCTGATGGAAGACGTCATGGATCGGATTGTCCGAGCGCAGTCTGTTGACATGCAGCGGGCCGCCCTTGCCATGATAGTCGCCGTCGAAATCGGCGTTGTTCTCCGACCGCTTGAAATAGGGCAGCACGTCGGCATACGACCAGCCGGCATTGCCAAGCGAGGCCCAGTGGTCGTAGTCCCATTTGTTGCCGCGAATGTAGACCATGGCGTTGATCGCCGAGGAGCCGCCGAGGCCCTTGCCGCGCGGTTGATAGCCGATGCGGCCGTTCAATCCTTTCTGCGGCACGGTATCGAAGGCCCAGTTGGCCGCGCTGTAGGGCAAGGCGAGCCCGAACGGCGTGGTGATCCGCCAATTGTCGTTCCGTCCGCCGGCATCGAGCAGCGCCACGGATGTCCCTGCATCCTCCGACAGCCGCCCCGCCACCGCGCAGCCGCCCGAGCCCGCGCCCACGACGACGAAATCGAATGTGTCAGTCACTGATATTTCCCCCATTGTATTTTCTTCTCGTCATTGCGAGCGCAGCGAAGCAATCCAGAATTCCTCCGCGGAGACAGTCTGGGATTGCTTCGCTGCGCTCGCAATGACGGGTGTTGAGACTTACGACATGAACCGCATCAGCTTCTCCAGCCGCGCGATCTTGCCGCCATAGGGCGGATAGAGGTCGGCGAGGCGGTTGAACTTCGAGCGATAGAACACCGGCTTCAGCTTGCTGAAGGTGCGAAAACCCCATTCGCCGTGATAGGCACCGGTGCCGGATGCGCCGACGCCGCCCATCGGCTGGTTGGCCTGCGCGAAGTGGAACAGGCAGTCGTTGACGGTGACCCCGCCGGAGACGGTGCGCGCCAGCACCTCGTCGCGCGCGGCATTGTCCTTGCCGAACCAGTACAGCGCCAGCGGCCGGTCGCGGGCGTTGACGAAGGCGATCGCGTCGGCCGGCGAGCGCGTGCCGAGCACCGGCAGCAAGGGGCCGAAGATTTCCTCCTGCATCACCGCCATGTCTGCGGTCGCACCGACGATCAGCGTCGGCGGAAATTTGCGATGCGCCTTCCAGTTGGGATCGTCGGCCTTCGCCGGCTGCAGGATCTTGGCGCCGCGCTGAGCCGCATCGGCGACGAGGCCTTCCAGGCGCGCGTAATGCCGGTCGGAAATGATCGAGGTGTAGTCCTTGTTGGCGGGATCGGTGCCGAACATGCGCCGCATCTGCGCGCGCACCTTCTCGGCGAAGGCCTGCAGTGCGCGCTCCGGCACCAGCACGTAATCGGGCGCGATGCAGGTCTGCCCGGCATTGAGCAGCTTGCCATAGGCGATGCGCTCGGCCGCCTCGTCGAGATCGGCGGAGGGATCGATGATCGCGGGCGACTCGCCGCCGAGCTCGAGCGTGACAGGCGTCAGATTGCGCCCCGCGGCTTCCGCGACCAGCCGCCCGACCCGCGTCGAACCGGTGAAGACGAGATGATCGAACGGCAGCGAGGCAAAAGCCTTTGCGATCTCGTCCTCGACGCCGGTGACGAGCAGCTCTGTCGCCTCGAACCTCGCCGCGACCGTCTCCTTCAGCAGACCGGCGAAGTGCGGCGCGAGCTCGCTCGGCTTGATGATGACACGGTTGCCGGCGGCGAGCGCGCCGATCGCGGGCGCCAGCGTGAGCTGGAGCGGATAATTCCAGGGCGCGATGATGCCGACCACGCCGAGCGGCTGCGGCATCAGCCGGTTGCGCGCGGGCAGGAATTGCAGCGCGGTGGCGATGCGCTGCGGCGCCATCCAGTTCTTCAGGTGCTTCGTGGCGTGCCGGATCTCGCCATAGACCATCATGGTCTCGGCAATGGTGGTCTCGACCGCCGAGCGGTGGCCGAAATCGGCCGAGATCGCCTGCCGGAAGCGCTCCTCGTTGTCGGCGACCACGGCGCGCAGCCGCGCCAGCCGGTCGAGCCGCTCGGCGAGGTCTGGCGCCGGCTCCGTCCGCGAGCGCAAGACCATGGCACGGAAGCCATCCTCAAGAGCTCGCGGCGGGACGCTCATTGGGGCTCGATCCAATGCATTGCCCACTGACAAGGCGTTGCTCCCTGACATGGCGTTTCCCTTCGCTTTTTGTTGCCGCAAGCTGGCCCTTTGTGGAACTTCTGGCAAGAGCCGGCCAAACCGGCCGGAATTTGGTCCCGCGGCTGTCATAAAGTCGAAAAAACGTCCGCGCAGCCCTTTCCAAAGCCAGCCCGGGTTGGTACATACCCCCGCACCCAATGGGCTTTGCCCGGGGTTGCCTTCCAAGGAAGCCTTTGGGACGGGACAAGCAAGCCGCGCGAACAGCGTCGGCCCTTCATCCACCGTCCCCGGCCTTTTCGCGAAGGCGTGCAATGGTTTAACGCGGGGTGGAGCAGCCCGGTAGCTCGTCAGGCTCATAACCTGAAGGTCATAGGTTCAAATCCTATCCCCGCAACCAATGTTTTCAATTGCTTGGTCGTCTGACCTTTTAGGCCGTCAGTTTTCTTAACCTGACGGCCTAAATAGCTTCCTCATAAAAAACAGTCTTCGGGTTGATCGAAGAGCGGCCATTAGCATTTTCAAAGGCCATGGAGACCAGCGCCGGTTTGACACACCTCGCGCGAAGGTCTGCTTCAGGTCAATTCGGCTCCGGCGCGGAAGCCGGCGCAAAGCGTGCGCACGACGTTGCGGGCCATTTTTTCGCTTGGCAGACCGGCCGCGACGGCGGCTGCCACATGAGCGGGGTGGACAAACACGGTGACTGCGTCGCGCGCAACGCCCGCCGCAGCCTCGATCAACTCGAATCTCGCCGCGCTTCTTTGCATCATCCAGAATGCGAGCGATGAGAGCAGTCATTGCTTGCGAGCGTCTGACCGACGGAGGTTACGATGAACCTCCCCGAGAATTGGCTTCAGCGCTTCGACGCGCCGGGCTGCATGCACGATCGTTCGTAACGCTCATGCCGGGCTCCATCGTCAATCCCACCGGATGAAGGGCCGAGAGCTGATGAGATGAATGACCGTCCTCCCCAGCGAGTGGATCGCTGGCAGGAGGACGGGTAAGCTGCCGATCGATTGCAGCGTGAGATCCTGGTCGAGATTGGCGTCGATGAAGGCACAGGCGCGCCGCACCCCACGTTGATCGCGACGACGAATATTTCTCGATGCTGCGCCAGCATCATCATGGGCAACCGGGATAGGCCTTGCGTTGCGCGCATGGTCCGGCGACGTCACTGAGGTCGGCCTCGGCCATTCGTGAGCCAAACGAATAAGTGCATGCCGATTTAGGCACCTAATCGCATGATCCTCCGTGCCCTATCTTACTGGGCAACAACGGAGGTCCGTCATGCGCATCGCACGGAGCGGGTCGCAGGCATCGGCAAGGGGCCCTGCCAAATATTGGCGCGTGCCCCCGAGACGTACACCACTCGACAAATAAGGATTTGCACGTGAAAAACATCGTTCTCAACAATGGCGTCGAAATGCCCATTCTGGGCTTTGGGGTCTTCCAGGTGACAGACCTCGCTGAATGCGAGCGCAGTGTGCGGGACGCGATAGACTCAGGGTATCGTTTGCTCGATACCGCGGCCTCTTACGGAAACGAACAGGCCGTCGGCAAGGCCATCCGCGAGCATGGCATCGACCGCAGGGAGTTGTTCGTCACCACCAAATTGTGGTTGGAAGACGCCAGCTATGAGGGCGCCAGGAAGGCATTCGAGCGGTCGCTCAACAAGCTCCAGCTCGACTATCTCGACCTCTATCTCATCCATCAGCCCTACGGCGATGTCTACGGCGCCTGGCGTGCGATGCAAGAGCTGTATGCCGCCGGCAAAATCCGCGCGATCGGCGTCAGCAATTTCTATCCCGACCGGATTGCGGATTTCGTCATTCACAACAAGATCACGCCGGCCGTGAACCAGATCGAGACCCATCCGTTCCATCAGCAGGCCGACGCCCAGAAGATCCTGCAGGAACTCAATGTGCAAATCGAATCATGGGGGCCATTTGCCGAGGGCAAGAACGATATCTTCAGAAATGAAATCCTTGCGGGCATTGCAAGGATGCATGGCAAGAGCATCGCCCAGGTCATTCTGCGCTGGCTCACTCAGCGCGGCGTGATCGCCATTCCCAAGTCGGTCCGCAAGGAACGAATGGCGGAAAACATCGCCATCTTTGATTTCGAGCTGGGCGATGGGGAGATGGCGCAGATCGCTACGCTTGACCGCAAAGCCAGCAGCTTTTTCGACCATCGAGATCCTGAAATGGTCAAATGGCTGGGCAATCGCAAGCTGGGCCTATGACCATGGAGGCGGCCTGGATGCCGCCCCGCCTCCACCGCATCAACTGATAAAGGCACAACGAGATATGGCTACAGATCGCATGTTGAAGATCGCGCGGCGCGCTTTCCTGGGAGCTGCGGGCGGCGTTGCTGCAACTCCGCTGCTCGGCGGATTTGGCCGGCGCGCGTCCGCGCAGACAGGTGCCCTCGAGGTCAGGACAATCGGGCGCCGCAAGCTCGGGTCACTCGAGGTTTCCAGCGTCGGCCTCGGCGTCCAGAACATGAGCCGGACCTACCAGACGACCATTCCCTCGCGCGCGGAAATGTTGAACATCATCCATGCTGCGTTTGATCGCGGCGTGACGTTCTTCGATGCGGCTGAGGCCTATGGGCCGCATGAGGTCGAGCGAATCCTCGGCGAGGGAGTGGCGCCGTTTCGTGACGATGTCGTCATCACCTCGAAGTTCGGCTGGGATATCGATCTCGAAACGGGCGAGCGGCGACCGGGCCTCAATAGCCGGCCTGAACATATCAAGCTCGCCGTCGAAGGCATGCTGAAGCGGCTGCGCACGGACAGGATAGATCTGTTGTATCAGCACCGCGTTGATCCGCAGGTGCCGATCGAGGATGTGGCGGGTGCAGTGAAGGACCTGATTGCGGCGGGCAAGGTGCGGCATTGGGGCCTGTCGGAGATGGGCTTGAAAACGCTGAGGCGCGCGCATGCGACGCTGCCTGTCACTGCCGTGCAGAGCGAATATTCGATGCTCTGGCGCGGGCCGGAGAAAGCCGTGCTTCCCTTGTGTGAGGAGTTGGGTATCGGGTTTGTCCCATGGAGCCCGTTGGGTGTAGGCTTCCTCACGGGGGCCATCGATGCGAGGACACGGTTTGCCGACGGCGACATTCGCGGGATCGAGACCAGGTTTTCACCCGAGAATCTTCCCAACAATATGAAGCTCGTCGCACTGATCAAAAGCTGGGTCGAACGCAAGCAGGCAAGGCCGTCCCAGATCGCCCTGGCTTGGCTGCTGGCTCAGAAGCCGTGGATCGTTCCCATCCCAGGCACGACCCAGATGCCGCATATGCTCGAGAATATCGGGGCGACGGCGGTTCAGTTGACGCCGAGCGAGATTGCCGAACTGAGCAAAGCGGTTGCGTCGATCGAGATAAGGGGGCGCGCCTTCCACCCGCCGTTCAGGCATTCTCCGAAGTCGAGGCTGCTCCAAAAACGTGACATCACTGAAAATGGCCCGCATCACGCGGGCCATTTGTTTAATGCTGGCGCGGGCGATTGCCTCAGTCCGGATAGCTCAGGATCATCTTCAACAATTTCGGAAACCGCGCGTTGATGTCGTCCTCGCGGACGACGTTGCGGTGCTGGACGCCCTGCTTCGAGGTCCGGATCAGGCCGGCCTCGCGCAGGATGCGGAAATGGTTCGACAGGGTCGACTTCGCCATGTCGGGGCAGGGCGCCGCCTCGGTGCACGACATGCAGGCGTTTTCCGCGACCAGGCTCTTGACGATGCGCCGCCGCATCGGATCCGCGAGGGCTGCGAGCACCCCGGCCAGCGTGATCTCGTCCCGCGATGGGTGAACGAACTGCACCATGCCTAAAATATAACACCTCCCTTGAACTCCTTCAATAGTTCACTAGTATTGAACTATTGAATATTGGCGGCCTCGCCGAACAACGGAGACATGCGATGACCAAGAGACTCCAAGGTAAAGTTGCGCTGGTGACCGGCGCGTCCAAAGGCATTGGTGCCGAAATCGCCGCCCGGCTCGCGGCCGAGGGCGCGGCGGTCGCCGTCAATTACAGCTCCAGCAAGGAGGCCGCCGACCGCGTGGTCGCCGCCATCGCTGCCAAGGGTGGCAAGGCCGTCGCGGTCCACGGCAACCTCGCCGACCCCAAGGACGCGAAGAACGTCGTCGCGGAGACCGTGAAGGCGCTCGGTGCGATCGACATCCTGGTCAACAACGCGGGCGTCTACGACTTCGCCCCGCTCGAGGCCATCACGCCCGAGCATTTTCACCGGCATTTCGACCTCAACGTGCTTGGCCTGCTGCTGGTCTCCGGCGAAGCGTCGAAGCACTTCAACCCCAATGGCGGCAGCATCATCAACATCAGCTCCGGTGTCTCGACCCTCGCGCCGCCGAACACCGCCGTCTACACCGCGACGAAGGCCTCGGTGGATGCGATCTCCGCCGTGCTGGCAAAGGAGCTGGCGCCGCGCAAGATCCGCGTCAACGCCGTCAATCCCGGCATGATCCAAACCGAAGGCGTCGTCTCGGCCGGCCTGCACGAAGGCGACATGCGAACCTGGATCGAATCCACCACCCCGCTCGGCCGCATCGGCAAGGTGGAGGAGATCGCCGCCGCGGTGGCTTTCTTCGCGTCGGATGACGCATCCTACGTCACCGGCGAGACGCTCCATGTCACCGGCGGCCTGCGCTGACGGCCTGCGTGATTGGACTTTACCGTCCCGATGAGAAAATGGCCCGCATCACGCGGGCCATTTTGCTTTGACCGGGCGCAGCAGAGAGAAGGTCTGGCGCAGATCGTTACTTCTGCTGAATGCGACCGAGGTAATCGACGACAGCCAGGATGCGTTTTCGCACGACGACTTCGGGGTTCTGCTCAGGCCCCGCCATCTTCCAATAGGAGGGATCGACATAATGGGGCAAGTTGACGATGGGATTGAATCGGTCGCCCCAAATCGGCATTTCACGAATGCCGTGCGCGGGAGGTAGTTTCGATCCGTCGATGGCCTTGTAGACAGCGTCCGCGGGAAAGACGCCGTTGTTGTTCCTGGCCAGCATGGTCAGGTCGGGAGGCGCTATCCTGAGTTGGTCGCTGACCGGTCCTTTGCCCCTTGCGTCGGCACCGTGACAACTCGCGCACGAGGATTGAAACTCTCCTTTGCCGACGTCGAGGTCTTCAGCCTGGGCGACAACGGCGAACCCGGCGGTCAGGCCGGAAATCATCAACCATTTCACGCCGTATTTGACCATCTCGCGCTCCGACGCCGTCTGGAAAGACCCCAATGGTAGCGGCTTGGCTCTCCGGCAGATTGACTCACGTCAAGACGCGCGCCACGTTTCGAATTACGCAGGCGATCGCCTCGATCAGATCGTCTGTAAGCATGGGTTTGACGTCGCTTGGTCCGGATCCGCGCGGCGGTGACTGCTATTGGAGGCTCCGAATGCGATCGGCGGAGAATGGCGTTCGCTTTGCAGTCGTTCCGGCAAGGAGAACCGAACTGGCTCATCTCCGCACGCCGCTGACGCTTCTTCTGACGTCACTGGGCGTCATTGCCACGGTGTGGTGGTGGCTTGGCATGTCCGTGGATCTGGTACGCGCACCGATCGATCCGAACGACAAGGTGCAATGCATATCATACGCTCCTTTCCGCAATCATCAGACGTCGCTGTCGCCGGCGACGCAGGTGTCTCGGGAGCAAATCGCGGAGGACCTGGCGCAGCTTGCCAGGATCTCCGACTGCATCCGCACCTACGCAACCGATCTTGGCCTCGATCAAATTCCCGGCCTTGCAGCGCAGGCTGGCCTCAAGGTCATACAGGGCATCTTCCTCGACAAGAACAGGCAGAAGAACCAGACGCAGATAGCGACGGCCGTGCGCCTCGCCAGGGAATATCCCGAAACGATCATCGCGCTCGTCGTCGGCAACGAGACACTCTTGCGCAAGGACATAACGGCTTCCGACCTGGCCGCGACGATCCGCTCTGTCAAGGCGCAGGTCGCCGTTCCCGTGACTTATGCCGACGTCTGGGAGTTCTGGCTCGACAATCGCGAACTCTACGATGCCGTCGATTTCGTCACGATTCACATCCTGCCATATTGGGAAAACGAGCCCGTCCGGGCGGAGTTGGCGGCCGCTCACGTCGACACGATCCGTCGTCGGGTCGCAGCGGCCTTTCCGGGCAAGGAAATCCTGATCGGAGAAATCGGCTGGCCGAGTGAAGGGCGCATGCGTCAATCGGCGCTGCCGTCGCGCGTCAATCAGGCCCGGGTCGTTTCGGAGATTCTCGACCTTGCCCGGCGCGAGAACTTTCGCGTCAATTTGTTCGAGGCCTATGATGAGTCGTGGAAGCGCGAGATCGAAGGCACGATCGGCGGCTACTGGGGCCTGTTCGATTCCGTGCAGCGTACGCTGAAATATCCGGCGGGTACCCCGATCAGCAATTTTCCGTCCTGGAAATTGCAGATGTGCAGCGGATTGGTGTTGGCGATCCTGGTGTTCGGCGCCGCATGGCTGAGCTCACGCCGGACGCTATGGCAACCCACGCTGGCCTCATGGCTTGCAGTTTGGATATCGGCGACAACGGCCGGAATCCTGTTGGGGGTGGCTGCCCAGAAGATGCTCTATGAAAGCTACGGAATAGTCGGCTGGCTCCAGTGGGGTTCACTTCTGCTGGCGGCGACCGCGTCGCCCGTTTTCGGTGCGATTGCGCTGATATCGGGGCGCCCGTTGCCCAGTTTTCTGGAAGTGCTGGGTCCTGAGGGTTACCGCACCGAGTCCGCGCTGGTGACCATGCACGGACTGGCGTGGATCGCGATTGTCGTGATCGGCACCGGGACGGCGATCGGTCTCGTGTTCGACCCCCGCTTCATTGATTTTCCTTTTGCGGCCCTCACCATGGCGGTGATCCCCTCTGCCGCCATGGCGGTTCTCAATTCCAGTAAAAAGGAAGCCCGTCCGCTCGCTGAGTCGATGTTTGCCGGTGTCTTCTTGATGGCGGCGATCTATGTGGGGATCAACGAGGGGCCGGCCAACTGGCAGTCGCTATGGACCTGCGCTGCCTACGTGCTGCTTGCCGGCACGCTGTGGCGGACGCGGGCATGAGCATGGGACTTTGCGAAAATGGCCACATTGCGCGAGCCCGCCATTCATGAGGAAAACTAATAAGTATATGCCGATGTCAACGTCTAATCGCATGATCCGCCGCAGCGTATGGTCCTGTTCAACCATGGAGATCCATCATGCGCATCACACGAAGCGGGGCGCAGGCTTCGGCGAGAGGCCCTGCCGAATATTTCACCGGGACCGTGCGGATCGACGCGCCGTTCGCCGGTGAAGATCCCGCGCGCATCGGCGGCGCGACCGTCACGTTCGAACCGGGCGCCCGCACGGCCTGGCACACCCACCCGCTCGGCCAGACGCTGATCGTGACGTCGGGGCTCGGCTGGGTGCAGCGGGAGGGCGGCCCGATCGAGGAGATCAGGCCGGGAGACATCGTCTGGTTCGCGCCGGCGGAAAAGCACTGGCACGGCGCCACGCCCGCGACCGCGATGACGCATATCGCCGTCGCCGAAAAGCTGAACGGCAGTCCCGTCGACTGGCTGGAGAAGGTGACCGACGCGCAATACGCGGCCGGCGCTCCGGCAAGCCGGTCATAGCGACGTCAACCAGGAGAGACCGCATCATGCTCGCAACAGTCTTGCACGGCCCCCGCGACATCCGTTGCGAACAGGTGCCGGAGCCGAAAATCCTCAAGCCCACGGACGCCATCATCCGCCTGGCCGCCACGTGCATCTGCGGCTCCGATCTCTGGCCGTACCGCGGCTTGAACGAAACGACCTGGCCCCAGGCCATGGGCCACGAATATTGCGGCATCGTCGAGCAAGTCGGCAGCGCGGTCAAAACCGTGCGCCCGGGGCAGTTCGTCGTCGGATCGTTCTGCCTGTCCGACAACACGTGTCCCCATTGCCGGTTCGGTTTCCAATCGTCCTGCGAGCAGCGCGAGTTCATGACGGGCGCGCAGGCTCCGCTGGCGCGAGTCCCCCTGGCCGACGGCAGCCTCGTTGCGACGGCCGAACTGCCGCCGGCCGATCTGATCCCCAGCCTGCTGGCGACGTCGGACGTGCTCGGCACCGGCTGGTATGCGGCCGACGCGGCGCGCGTGCAGCCGGGATCGACCGTCGCCGTCGTTGGCGACGGCGCCGTGGGCTTGATGGGCGTGCTCGCCGCCAGTCAGATGGGTGCAGCCCGCATCATCGCGATGAGCCGCCACAAGAAGCGCCAGGAGCTCGCGCTCGAATACGGCGCGACCGACATCGTGTCGGAGCGCGGCGAGGAGGGCATCGCAAGGATCAAGCAGCTGACCCAGAACGTCGGCGCCGATTCGGTCCTGGAATGCGTCGGCACAAGGGAATCGATGGATCAGGCGCTCGCATGCGCGCGGCCGGGTTCGATGATCGGCTATGTCGGCGTCCCGCATGGCGTGACCTTCGACGGGCAGCAGCTGTTCTTCTCGCAACGCGGCCTGATGGGCGGACCGGCTCCGGTGCGCAGATTCCTGCCGCACCTGTTGGACCTCGTGCTCCAGCGCAAGATCGATCCCGGCAAGGTGTTCGACCTCGAACTGCCGCTCGCCGACGTCGCCGAAGGCTACCGCGCGATGGACGAGCGGCGCGCCGTCAAGGTGCTGCTGCGCCTGTGATGGCGGGACGGCGGAAAGTGTGTTGGGCAGGCGAGGTGCCTGCTTGAAACGCGATCCGCCCCGGCATCATCATGACCTCGCTTGCCAAGGATGAGCTCGCAGGACCCTGGGCTGCTACCGGCTCCCATGAAGAACGGCCCGCCTCGCGCGGGCCGTTTTTGCCTGGCGATCCGAAGTCCTCACAATCCGGTATCGCCTTCCTGCCAAGGTCAGGATCTGTGCGGGCACACCATCGTCAGATTGAGCAGGGTCGGCTTGTCCGAGCCCTTCTTGTACTCCCATTCCAGCCGGATCTCGTGCCGGTGGGCATAGGCATCGCTGGCCGCGTGGGTGATGATGTTCGTCTTCATCGGGATCGGCGGCTCGGAATTGAAGCATTTCCGGACACAGGCATCGAGCAGATCGCACCGCGTCAGCGGTATGACGCCGGGCTCATCCCTGGAGAGCGGGACCGTGTTCGGCTGGGTGGCGAGGTCGAGGCGGGCCCGGCCCTTCTCTTTGTGCCAGTACTTGGCGCTGCCCTGCGGCCACCTCGAGGCCGGCGTCAGAATCAGATGGTACTGGCCGTATTCGAGGGTTGGCAGGTCGATGTCGTCCGACGCCTTGAGCTTGGCCACGCTCTTTTTCATGTTGGCCAAAGGGTAGTAGTTGCTGTTCATCAAGTCTCTAAATGACTTGCCGCTGTAAGTTGCCGCGCCCATTGTCTTAACTCTCCAAAATCTGGCTGCTGGCCGGGCAGAATATTTGTTTCTGGTAGCATCGCCCGCCCCATAGCGCGCCTTGCGCAGAATCAGGCTACCATTCGGAATCGCATTCCGTCCATCCAAGTACCTATTCGCCAACCGCGATTGGTCGGCTTGCAGCTTGCTTGGCAATCCCTACCGAATAATCCTACATCTCCCAGATCGCAGCCCTTGCAGGGGCTGCAGTCCCTCGAAGGCGCTGGAATGCACTGCCTCGCATGCCAATCCACGATCACCCCGGGCGAGAATTCGTGCGCCAAGTGCGGTGCGGCCGTGGGCCACCCCGTCGATCCGGCTAGCGAGCGAAGGTTTGTGACGATCCTCCGTGCGGACGTCATCGACTCCACCGGTCTTGTTGCCGAGCTGGAGCCGGAGGATGCCGTATCGCGCCTGGAGCCCGCCCTGGCGGCCATGAGGGGCGCTGTGCGTCAGTTCGGAGGCATCGTCAGCAAGGAGCTCGGCGACGGGGTGGCAGCGGTTTTCGGTGCCCCGATCGCCGACGACAACCATGCGCCGCTCGCGTGCCACGCGGCGATTGAGCTCGTCCGGAGGGTTGCCAGCCTTGGGGATGCCGGACTTCAGGTCCGGGTCGGCCTGCATTCCGGGCACGTCGTCGCCTATATGGTCGCCAACGAATTCTCCAAAGTTTACGAGATCGGGGGCGCCGCACAGCATCTGGCCGCGCGGCTGGAGGCGGCGGCCGAGGCAAACCAGATCTATGTGTCGGAAGCCTGCCAGAAGCTCGCGGACGGACACGTCCGCTTTGACTTTCTGGGACGCAAGGCGTTGCGCGGCTTCGCAGCCCCCTGCCGGTCTACCGACTCATGGGCGCGAGCGATGTTTCTAGCTGGAGAGTGCGACGGGCACGGAGTATTTCTCGTTTTGTCGATCGAACGACCGAGCGTGCACTGTTGAGACGCACAGCGGAAAGTGCCGCGGCGTGCCGGCAGACCGTTCTTTTGCTCGGGGATGCTGGCATTGGAAAGTCACGACTCGCGCACGAATTTGCTCAGGACCTGAAGGCCGCGGGGTGGCGTCTGATCGACGCTGAGTGCAGTCCGAATTTGCAGGGAGCGCCGTTTAGCACGCTAAAACGTGTGCTGCTTTCGATTTTTGAAACGACAGCAGCGGATATGGGTAGCGCGATCGATCCTTGGTCCGATTTGTCAGTAATCGAGCGCTGCGCCATCGAGGCTGTGCTGGACCTGCCAATTTCGCATCCGCACTGGGATGAACTGGAGCCCCCTGCGCGAGGACGTGCGATTTCCGACGCGAGCTGCGCCATTGTCGGGAGTTTGCCGCGTCGGCAACGTACCGTGCTGTTGATCGAAGACCTGCATTGGATCGATCGGGCCAGCGATACGGTGGTGGCTGCCTTGTCGTCACTTCAGGCTACTGATTTTCTTGTACTCCTTACGAGCAGGCCGGACGGCATGCCACTCTGGCTCGGGCGTTGTCAGGCCGAAGTCGTTGGAATGCGTCCACTGGACGATGATTCGAGCCGGGTCATGTTGGGCGACATGCTCGGCTCGTCCGACAATGCGGATCTGAAAGACCGGATCATTTCCCATACAGCCAACGTCCCTCTGTTTATCGAAGAGGTCTGTCGTGGCCTCAAGGACAGCGGCACGCTCCGCGGCCAGTGGGGCGACCTTGCGCTGGTCCGTCCGATCGAAGAGCTTGGAATTCCGACGAGTATCCAAGGAGTTATTGCGGCGCGACTTGACCGCGTGTCGAAACCGGAACGTCAAATTTTGCAGATTGCGGCTGCTCTGGGACGGAGATCTAGCGAGGACATATTGCGGAGTGCTGCGGCACTTCCCGAAAGCGTTTTTCATGCCTCATTGACGGCTCTCGATCGAGTCGAATTGCTCGTCAGGATCGATAGCGAATTGAAGACCGCGCTCGAGTTTCGGCACGAGATGGTCCGCCAAGTGGCCTACGAATCAATGACCGAAAAAGTACGTGAAGGAATACATTCGCGGATTTTGTTGGCGCTAGAGTCCGACGGACGACAATCCCGGGATTCTGATGAGCTCTGCTATCATGCGATCCGTGCAAAGGATTGGGACAGGTCATTTGTCTACGGCCGCGCGGCAGCGCAAAAGTGTCTCGCTCGTTCTGCATTTGCAGACGCCGTCAGCTACTTCGAAACCGCGATGAAGTCGTTGGATATGATTCCGACGGCTCATTCGCGCGAAGTTCGCGCCATAGATGTTCGAATCGAGGCGCGCTCAGCCTTCATGGCGTCTGGACGCGTTGCCGAATGGTTTGAACTTGGAAGGGAAGCCGAGCGGCGGGCCAATATTATAAATGATACCGGAAGAAAGATCGCCGCTATGACTGTCAAAGCGGCCGCTCAGAACTTCCACGGTACGCCGATCGAGGCGGTTGCAACCGGTGAGCAGATTGTCGGCCTTGCGGAGCACGGGGGAGATCTCGGATGGCTTAACGTTGCGCTGTATGGTTTGGGGCAGGCGTATTTTCTCGCGGGACGCTACCGGGAAGCGGAGCAGACGTTTGGGCGAGCCTGCTATCGCCTGGCGGGGCCAAATGCTGACGCCCCCAAAAGCACCTCGCCTAAATACGTGCTCCTGCTCTGCTGCATGATGAAGAGCTTGACTCACACCGTCATGGGCGAGTTCGACGTCGCCGAACAGCTCCAGCGGCAGGCTGAGGCGATCGCGGAGGAGACCGGCCGGCCCTACGACCGCGTCGCCGCCGCCTATAGCGGCGGCTGGCTGCTGGTCGGGCGTAACGAGCCTGCGGCAGCTGCTGCCGTACTCGAAGAGGGCTACAGGCTCGCGCAGAAGCACGGCATCCGGCTGTTCGTGCCGGTGCTCGCCTGTCACCTCGGCATCGCCTATCTGGAGCAGGGGCTGTTCGACCGGGCGCGCGGCATGCTGACTGAAGCGCGAGAGGAGGCGAAAGCCGTCGGCTACACTTCGGCGGAGCTGCGCAGCTCGATCTACCTTGCGCTCGCCACCCACCGTCTCGGCGACGTCCAGGCCGCGCAGAACATGCTGCGCGAGGCGCGCAACACCGCCCGCCAGCAGGGCTTTGCCGGCCTCGAGGCCGAGGCTCTGTTCGGCGAGGCCGTCGTGACGCCGGCCTCCGGCACGGCGAACCAGGCAGCCATCCTCGCGGCCTTGCGCGCCGCCATCGCGATCGCAGCCGAGAGCGGCGCAAGGCCGCTCCAGCACAAGGCCGAGGCGATGCTGAACGAGGCGCTCGCCCGGGGCGACGAGTTCACCTGACCTTTGCGCCCGGGCGTGCGATCGTACCGCTGCGGCCAGGCCCTGCCCGACGGGTCAATTGGATTCCGCAGGTGAAGCAACGGCTTGGCTACTGTGCATGGGGTTGTTTTCGACGTCTTTGACGAGAGCCCCCTGCGGTCATGATGACCAAGCCCCTTGCAAGGGCGCCAAGGTCGGCTACCGTTGCCGATGGCCGCGGGGCCAGGCGACTTTTGATTTAACTGCATCCTATTTTGCCGGCGCCGCACAGGCGCGACGCCCAGCGGAAGAGGCGGGGCCATGATCACACGGGACCAGTCAGCTCTGTTGGCGCCGGTCGAGCGCGATCTGCGGCTCGATCTCTTCCGCGGCATCGGCCTGTGGATGATCTTCCTCGACCACATCCCGCACGACGTCGTCGCCTGGCTGACGCTGCGCAATTACGGCTTCAGCGACGCCGCCGAGTTCTTCGTCTTCATCTCCGGCTATCTCGTCGGCTGGATCTACGGGCCGATCGTCGCCGGCGGCTGGTTCATCGCGGCGCTCAAGCGGCTGTGGCGGCGCGCGGCCGAGCTGTACGTCGCCCACATCATGCTGTTCCTGCTGTTCACCGCGCAGATCGCCCGCACGGTCAGGAGGTTCGACAACCCGATGTATGCGGACGAGTTCAACGTTCACCATTTTCTCGACCGTCCGGACATCCTGATCGGGCAGGCGCTCTCGCTGCGCTACAAGCCGGTCAATCTCGACGTGCTGCCGCTCTACATCACGCTGGTCGCCGCCGCGCCGTTCATCGTGTGGGGCATGGTGCGCCGGCCGAACCTGACGCTCGCCGCGTCAGTCGTGCTCTATGTGCTGTCGCGCTGGTTCAACTGGAACATCGCCTCCTATCCGCCCGGCACGACCTGGTACTTCAACCCGTTCTGCTGGCAGCTGATGTTCGTGTTCGCAGCCTGGTGCGGCATCGGCCAGATCGACAAGGTCGCCAGGTGGGTGTGGTCAAAGGCGGCGCTGGGGCTGGCCGCGGCGTGGCTGGTGTTCGCACTCCTGATCGTGATGACCTGGCACGTCCCCGCGCTCGAGGCGATGATCCCGAAATGGATGATCAAGGCGATCTATCCGATCGACAAGACCGATCTCGACATGCTGCGCTTCACGCACTTTCTGGCGCTGGCGATCTGGGTGACCCATTTCGTTCCGCGCCACTGGAGGGCGCTGCATTCGAAATGGTTGCGGCCGGTCATCCTCTGCGGCCAGCATTCCCTGCCGATCTTCTGTCTCGGCGTGTTCCTGTCATTCTCCGCGCACTGGATCCTGACGCAATACACACGGGGCGTCTGGGAGCAGCTCGCCGTGTCCTTCGCCGGCATCCTGATTCAGATCGGCGCCGCGTGGTTGCTCGACCGCGCCCGCCAGGTGCCGGAGCTCTTCGTGAAGGTGACGGAGGAGGAGGAGCCTGACGAAGTCACGCCGGACAGCGCGGCGGCGACGGCCGCCATGGCGCCTGCTGGCCGTTGATGAGACGCGCCGCCCGCCTTCTCGTGGAGAGTTTCATGTCCAGACGTTTGTTGATGATCGCCGGCCTGCTTCTGCTCCTCGCCGGCGGCGCGTCCGCCGAGCCGCCGTCGCCGGAGGCGATGACCGCGGCGCGCAAGCTCGTGGTCACGCTGAGGATCGCCGACCAGTATCGCACGGCGCTTCCGCAGCTCCTGCTCAAGCTGCGGCCCGTGGTCGCGCAGGACCGACCGGAGATCGAGCGAGACTATGACGCGATGACAGCGCCCGGCGCCGAGATTTACGCCCCCTACGTCGCCGCGATGACCGACCAGATCGCTGCCGTCTACGCTGCGACCTTCACGCCGGAAGAGCTGCGCCAGATCGAGGCGTTCTATGCCCTGCCTGCCGGGCAGAAATATCTGGAGAAGGCGGATGCGCTGGCGGTGGCCAGCGCGCAGATCGGTCAGGATGTCAGCCAGAAGGCGGGCGATGAACTGAAGCAGCGCCTCATCGAGGCGCTACGCCAGAAGGGGCGCAAGCCCTAGGCGAGAAACGCGCGGAACCGGCGCAGCGCGATCAGGAAGAAGACGACGCCGATCAGCGTGAGCGCGACCAGCTGCGGCCATACGGCCTCGAGCCCCGCGCCGCGAAACAGGATGGCTTGTGCCAGCATCACGAAATGCGTGTTGGGCGCCGCCAGCATGATGTCCTGGACGAATTGCGGCATGCTCTCCCGCGGCGTCATGCTGCCGGACAGGGTCTGCAGCGGCAGCAGGATCATGATCAGCAGCAGCCCGAATTGCGGCATCGATCCGGCGACGGTGGCGAGGAAGATGCCCATGCTGGTGGTGGCAAAGAGCTGCAGCGCCGCGCCGACGAGGAACAGCGCCACCGAGCCGTCGATCGTGACCGCCAGCCATCCCTTGACCACGAAGGCGATCGACAGGGCGGAGGCGACCAGCACCACGGCCCCCATCGACCAGACCTTGCTCACCATGATCTCCAGCGGCGTGACCGGCATCACCAGCAGGTGCTCGATCGTGCCGTGCTCGCGCTCCCTGATCAGCGCCGCGCCGGTCAGGATGATCGAGAGCATGGTGATCGAGCTGATCACGTGGTCGATGGCGCCGAACCACGACTTCTTCAGTTCCGGGTTGAACCGCGCGCGCAGCGCCAGCTCGATCGGCACGGCCTGCGCGGCGCGGGTATGGGCCAGGAACTCGGAAATCTCCGCGCTGACGATCTGTTCGACATAGCCGCCGCCGTTGAAGGCTTGCGAGATCCGCGTCGCATCGATGTTGAGCTGGATCGTCGGCGATTTCCGTGCCAGCAGGTCGCGCTGGAAGTCCGGTGGAATGTCCAGAGCGAAGGTGTCGAGACCCGCATCCATCCTGCGGTCCATCTCATATTGCGAGATCAGGCGCGGCTCGGAGAAATAGGGCGCGGTGAACGCCACCCCGATCCGGCTCGAGACCGGCGAATGATCCTCGTCGACGATGGCGATCGCGGCGCGGTTCAGCGTCTCAGGCTGCGCCTTGGCGCCGCTGTAGACCGCCAGCGTGAAGGAATAGACGATGAGCACGAGCAGCATCGGGTCGCGCGCTACGCCGCGCAACTCCTTGATGCCGAGCTGGAGCACGTTGTCGATGCGCATGGTCAGCGGGCCTGTTTCTTCAGCAGCATTGCGCCGGCTGCCACCAGCACCGGGATCATGATGGCGAGCGCCAGGAGATCGTTGTGGAGGGTCTCGAAACCGAGGCCCTTGGAGAAGGTGCCGCGCGAGATCGTGACGAAATAGGTGGTGGGATAGACCCGTCCGATCAGGGCGCCCAGTCCCTGCAGTGACGGGACCGGATCTATCAGTCCGGAATACTGGATCGCGGGGATCAGCGTGATCAGCACCGTGCCGAACAGTGCCGCGATCTGGCTGTTCATGAACGCCGAGATCACCAGCCCCATGCCGGTCGTGGCCGTGACATAAAGCAGGGCAGCGAGCGCGTAGGTCGGAAAGCTGCCGGTGAAGGGCACGCCGAAGACGGCGAGCGCGAACGCGACGAGGAGGAGGAAGTTACCGAATGCAAGTACGACATAGGGAAGTTGCGTGCCGAGCAGGAATTCCAGCCGCGTCACCGGCGTCACGTAAAAATTGACGATCGAGCCGAGCTCCTTCTCGCGCACCACTGCGAGCGCCGCGAGCACAGCCGGAATCATGATCAGCAGCAGCGGGATGATTCCGGGCGCCATGGCGACGACGCTCCTGATGTCCGGATTGTAGCGGTAGCGCATCTGGAGCTGGTAAGAGCCGGCGATCGCCGCTTCGCCATAGAGCTCGCGGCCCTTCTGCGCGAGCCAGGTGGCGTGAATCGCCTGGGCATATGAGCGCAACGTCTCGGCACGCGTCGGGTTGGCGCCGTCGACCCAGGCGCCGATTTCGACATGCCGGCCTCGGCTGACGTCGCGGCCGAAGCCGGGTGGCAGTTCCATGGCGAGCCCGATCTCGCCGGCCCGCATGCGGCGGTCGAGATCGGCATAATCCGTGATCGGGGGCTTTTCGGTGAAGTAGCGCGACCCCGAGATCTGGAGGCTGTAGTCGCGGCTGATCGCGCTGTCGTCGCGGTCGAGCACGGCGAAGGTCAGGTTTTCGACGTCCATGCTGATGCCGTAGCCGAGCACGAACAGCAGCAGCACACTGCCGAGGATCGCGAGCGTGGCGCGGATCGGATCGCGGCGCAGCTCCAGCGTCTCGCGCCGGGAATAGGCGAACATGCGGATCGGATTGAACGTCATGCTGCGCCTGCGCGGAGGCGCGGCCGTCGCAGCCGGCTCGGACGATGCGGCGGCCGGCTGGCTGGTTTGATCCGCCGCGTCCGCGACCGCCTGTTCCAGGCAGGCGATGAAGGCCTGCTCCAGCGTCGCGGCGCCGTGTGCGGCCACGATCGCGGCAGGCGTGTCCGACGTCAGCAGCTTGCCGGCATGCATCAGCGAAATGCGATCGCAGCGCTCGGCCTCGTTCATGAAATGGGTCGAGACGAAGATGGTGACGTTGTCCTTGCGCGCGAGCTCGGCCAGAATCTGCCAGAAGCGGTCGCGGGCGACCGGGTCGACGCCGGAGGTCGGCTCGTCGAGGATGAGGATGTCGGGCGCATGGATCATGGCGACGGCCAGCGAAAGCCGCTGCCGCAGGCCGAGCGGCAGCGCATCGGGCAGGGCAGCGGCCACGTCGGCAAGATCGAACCTCGTGATCATCTCGTCGATACGCGCGGGGATGGTCTCCGCCGGCAATTCGAACAGCCTTGCATGCAGATCGAGATTCTGGACGACCGTGAGTTCCGAATAGAGCGAGAAGCCCTGCGACATGTAACCGATGCGGCGGCGCACCGACATGTCGCCGGCATCGATCGTCTTGCCGAACAGCCGAGCGCTGCCCTCGCTTGCGGGCAACAGGCCGGTGAGCATCTTCATGGTGGTAGTCTTGCCGCATCCGTTCGAGCCGAGAAAGCCGAAGATCTCGCCCTTGCCGATGCGGAAGCTCACATCGTCGACGGCGACGAAGCCATTGAACCGCCGGGTCAGGTGGTCGGCTTCGATCGCGATCTCGTCCTGGTCGCCGCTGCGCGGCGGGATGACGATTCCGGTATGGTTGCCGCGATCCTCCTCCGGCAAGAGACGGATGAAGGCATCATCGAGCGTGTCGGTGCCGGTCTGGCTCTTGAGTGAGGTCGGCGTTCCGGTCGCCAGCACGCGTCCCGCGTTCATCGCGATCAGGAAGTCGAACTGCGCGGCCTCTTCCATATAGGCGGTCGAGACGATCACGCTCATGCCGGGCCGGCCGCCTCGGATCGAGGCGATCAACTCCCAGAACTGGCGCCGCGACAATGGATCGACGCCGGTCGTCGGCTCGTCCAGAATCAGCAGCTCGGGATCGTGGATCAAGGCGCAGCACAGGCCCAGCTTCTGCTTCATGCCGCCGGAGAGCTTGGCCGCCGGGCGGTCGGCGAAGGGGTTAGGCCCGTGTCGCGCAACAGGCCTGCGATCCGCCGCGTTCGTTCCGCCTTCCCGTGTCCAAACAGGCGGCCGAAGAAGTCGATGTTCTCGAACACCGACAGCGTCGGATAAAGGTTCTTGCCGAGCCCCTGCGGCATAAAGGCGATGTCGGGACAGACCGTGCGGCGATGGCGCGAGCTCGCCATGTCGCCGCCGAGTACGTGGACCTGTCCTTCCTGAATTTCGCGCGCGCCGGCGATCAGCGCGAGCAGGCTGGATTTGCCGACGCCGTCGGGGCCGATCAATCCGACCATGCAGCCGGACGGCAAGTCGAGGGTAATGGCGTCGAGCGCCCGGGTCTTGCCGTAGCTCAGGCTCACGCCTTCCAGATGCACCACGCTGCCGGGCCCGGCCGGGGCGTCGGTTGCGGCCGTCGTGCTCATCGGGTCAGCTTGATCTTGAGATTGTCGGGCCATGGCGTGGCCGCATCGAGCTGCACATAGGCCATGCCGGGCAGGCCGGTCTTCACGTGCTCGACGTGCTGGCGCAGCAGTTCGGGCGCGATATGGGCCTTGATGCGGAACATCAGCTTCTGGCGCTCCTCCTCGGTCTCGACGGTCTTGGGCGTGAATTGCGCGACATCGGCGACGAAGGTGGCCCTGGCCGGGATCACGTATTGCGGAATGGCGTCGAGCACGAGGCGGACCTCGGATCCGATCGCGACGCGGCCGGCAGCCGCCGTCGGCAGGAAGAACGTCATGTAGACGTCGCCGAGATCGACCATGTTGAGGACGCGCCCGCCGGCCGCGAGCACCTCGCCCGGCTGTGATACCCGATATTGCACACGGCCCTCGCGCGGCGCCTTCAGCACGCTGTCATTGAGGTCGGCGTTGATGCTTTCGATCGCGGCCTTGGCCGCGTCAACCGATGCGCCGGCATCGATCACCATCGCACGGGCGGAGCTGATCGCGGCCTCGGATGCGGCGACCTGGGCCTGGGCCGCGGCAAGGGCCGCCTTCGCCGTGGCGTTGGCCGAGCGGTCGTCGTCCAGCACCTGCTGTGACACTGCGTTCGTCCTGATCAACTGCTCGGAGCGATCCAGCTTGCGGCTCGCGCTGTCGAGCTGCGCGATGCGCTGGTCGACCACGGCCTCGGCGGCCCTGCGCTCGGCCTCGCGCTGGTTCACCAGGCTCTTTGCGGTCTCGACATTGATTGAAGCGCGCTGGAGTTGCGCTTCGGCCTGGCGGCGTTGCGCCTGCAATTGATCGGTGTCCATCCGCGCCAGAACCTGGCCGGCTTTCACGAAATCGCCTTCGTTGACCAAGATCTCGCGAATCCGGCCCGGCGTCTTGGTGGCGATGTCGATCTCGACCGCTTCAATGCGGCCGTTGCCGCGGGCAAAGCCTGCCGGCAACGGGTTGGAATCGCGGTGCAGCCAGTAGTAATAGCCGCCGCCCGCGACGAGGATGGCGATCGCCGCGGCGATGCGACCCGGTGTGAAGTTCATCTGTTCATAACGCCGCCAGCGGCGCCCACATGTTGCGACACGAACGCCCGGCCGCTCATCGTGCGGAAGGGCCGGCGCAACATGGCAGCGATTTTTGCAGCCCAACTTGATGCAGATCAGACCGCGCGAACGGTCCCTCTGCTCAAGGTTCCGGCAGTCTGCCGGCCTGGAAAGCTCGGGAGGCGCCTAGTGGATAGCCGCGTACATGATCCTCTCCTCCGTCGCGTCGAGCGCGGAGAACTCCTCCACCACCTTGCCCTGCCGCGAGACCAGGATGCGGTCGGAGAGAGCCATGATCTCTGGCAGGTAGGATGAGATGACCACGACCGCCTTGCCCTCGTCGGCGAGCTGATTGATCAACTCGTGGATCTCGACGATAGCGCCGACGTCGACGCCGCGCGTCGGCTCGTCGAAGATGATCAGGTCCGGCTCCTGCACCAGCGATTTGGCGATCACGACCTTTTGCTGATTGCCGCCCGAGAGCTCGACCACCTTGCCGTGGTCGCCGATGGCGCGAACCCTGAGCTTCTGGATCCAGGTCTTGCCCACCGCATCGGTCTCCCGCCGCGACAGGATCATGCGGCCCTTGGGAAATTTCGACAGCAGGCCGAGATAAATGTTGCGCGCAATCGAGGACGTTTCGAAGAAGCCTTCGACTTTTCGATCCTCGGTGACATAAGCGATGCCGGCCTTGACCGCCGGCGCCGGCACCCGGTAACGCACCGGCTTGTCGTGCAGCAGGATCTCGCCGCCGTGGAAGAAGTCGCGCTTGAGCACGCCGGAGACGATTTTGAACGTCTCGGTGCGGCCCGCGCCGACGAGGCCGAACACGCCGGTGATCTGGCCTGCGAACACTGACAGCGAATTGTTCTTCACCATCGGCGCCATCTTCAGGTTCTGCACCGTGAGCACGCGCGCGCCGGCCGGCCGCACGGTGCTCTTTCGGGCGCCGTAGAGCGTGTTGGAGAGGTCGCGGCCGACCATGGCCTGAATGATGGCGGCGCGATCGAATTTGGCGGCGTCGTCGGTCACGACATGCTTGCCGTCGCGCAGGACAGTGATGCGGTCGGCGAGCAGCAGGGCCTCTTCCAGGGCGTGCGAGATGAAGACGATCGAGACACCGCGCTTCTTGAGATCGCGGACGAGGTCGAAGAAGTACTTCTTCTCCTCCGGCGTCAGCGATGCGGTCGGCTCGTCGAAGATGATGACCTTGGCGCGGTGCAGGACCGCGCGCGCGATTTCCACCATCTGCTTCTTGGCCGCCCCGAGACCGCCGACGGTCGCGGTCGGCGTGACGTCGAAATTGAGCGATTGCAGGAACTGCTGTGCGGCGATGTAGATGCCGCGCAGACGGTTGTAGAACTTCTCCTGCCCGAGAAACAGGTTCTGCGCGACCGTCATGGTCGGCACCAGGCTGTTCTCCTGGAACACCATGGCGATGCCGAGATTGCGCGCTTCCAGTGGGGTCCTTGGCGCGACGTCGGCGCCGTCGACCGTCATGGTGCCCGAGGTCAGCGTCACCACGCCTGCCATCACCTTGGTCAGAGTCGATTTGCCGGCGCCATTCTCACCGACCAGCGCGTGGATCTCGCCGCGGCGCAGCTCGAAGTCGACCCCGTCGATGGCGGGGACGCCGGCGTAGAGTTTGGTCGCCTTGCGCAGCGAAAGTGCGATGTCGCTCATGAGCCAAACTCCTCGGCAAGCCCGGCGAGCGGCAGTCGCAGCACGCGGCCCGGTCCCTTCGCGATCAGGATGAGATCGCCGCCCATTTCGACGGCCGCGACGACGCCGTGATTGACGCCATCGACCCGGCTATGCAGCGAATAGAGCGGCTGTCCTTCGGCATCGAGGCGGATGACGAGGCCGTAGGAGCGGGGCGGCGCCCACGGCTTGATGACGCCCATCGTCTTGATGTGCGCGCCCTGCATCGGCTCCTTGAAGGAGATGCCGGAGCGCAGGCGCGGCGCGACCCAGTACGCCGGATCGATCTCGGCCATCATGCGGCGCCGATAGGCCGGCTCGCGCAACACGAACTCGACGAGCTGGGTGCGCGCAGTGAAAGCCGTGAGCCAGTAACCGCCGCCCGAGGCCTTCGCGAGACGCGACGGATAGACGGGCAGGTGAGCGAGCACGGTCCGCGGCGGTGCGTCCGGCGCCACGAGCACGAGGCGATGACGCCAGCTCTCGCTGACCAGCACGCCGTTGCCATGCGCGCACGCGCCGAAGGCATAGCCGAGCCCTTGCGCCAGCGGTGTCACGGTCTTGGCTCCCGGGTCCAGCTTGAACACGCGGCCGGTGCGATTGAGCTCCATCAGGTCGCGCGCCCAGTCGTCGACGCCACACGTTACTGAGCCATCGGCTGCGATGAGCGTGTTGTCATTCGCCAAGGCCAGCGCGTTAACTGCGTTGAAGGCGGCATCGGCAAACGTCACGGTGGGCTGCTCGGCCGAGGGGCTGGAATAGAGCCGAACCTCGCGTCCCCCGAGCGCGACCGCAAGTCCCCCGCCAGGCAGGGCACACAGCGCCGAGATCGGCCGCTCGAAGCTGCGAACCTCCGAAGCCGCGCCGCCGCCCAGCCGCATCAGCCGCGCGCCGTCCGCGATGAAAATATTGCTTCCATCGGTGGCGAGATCTTCCGGTGCCTCGCATGCCAACAATGTCTCGGCGGATTCCAGCTTCTGGTTCGGCTTCAGCGCGCCGTCGAAGGACGGCACGGTGATGGTGGCGTCGCCGCGCCCGAGAACACGGTTGGCGAACTCCCTGACGGCTGCGATCACGACTGCTTCCCCCACCGCTTGTCATACTGGACGAAGTCCGGATCGGCGTTGTCGAGTTTGTAACGGCCGATCCGGTTGTTGAGGATGCCGCCGAGATAGAGATAGCCGCGATGCTCGCGCATCGAGGTGATCATCGGATGGTTTTCGCCATGCAGGTCCCAGAACGATTCGACGATCTTGCCCTGCTCGTTGAACTTGACCACGCAGCCCGTGTTGATGTTGGGGAACAGCCATTCATCGACCGGCACGCGTTTGGCCATGCGGCGCCGGAAGCCCGGCATCTTCCAGGCGAGGTCGAGCGAGGGGCTGCGCATGCCGACCAGCGCGAGCCAGTAATTGCCGTCGGAGGCGAGGTTGATGTTGTCGGGGTAGCCCGGCAGATTGTCCATCACGACCTCGACGTTGCCCTTCTTCGGTCCCGCAAACCAATAGCGCTTGATCGAGCAGCCGAAGGTCTCGGCGAACAGGATCGACTGGCCGTCGGAGGCCACGCAGATACCGTTGGGGAATTTGAGGCCGCGCAGCTCGGTGCGCGTTGTGCCGGTCCTGGTGTCGTAGGAGATGATGCGGCCGTTGCCGCGTGCCTCGAGGCCATCGATCGGCCACTCGTCCATCTCGTAACGCACCGTGGCTTCCGAGAAGAAGATCAGGCCGTCGTCGGTGATGTCGAGGTCGTCGGCAAGCCGTAGCCGGCTGTCGTCGTTCACCGAGCGCATGCTGCGGTTGGTCTCGTCGGTCGCCTTCTCCACCGTGCCGTCGGGCTTGATACGGTAAAGTCCCATGCCGCCGATGCAGACGTAGAGATTGTCCTCACGGTCAAAGGCCATGCCGAGCGGCTGGCCGCCGATATGGGCGAACACCTCCATCTTCTGATAGTCGGGCGCCAGGAAGCGCATGATGTCGCCATGGCGCGAGCCGGCATAGAGATTGTCGTGACGATCGAGGATGACGTCCTCCGGCGCCTCGATGCGGCCGAGGCCGATCGATTCGACGTTGCGCAGCTTGTCGTTCTGCTCGAACGGGCCGCCTTGTCCGATCTCGGTCGGTGGTGGCGGCGGCAGCGAATGATAGGTCGGCGCGACATAGACCTTGCTGATGATGCGGGTCCGATTCTTCTGCCAGCGGATGTCGACCATCGCGGCGACCAGCAAAATGCCGGCAAGCGCCATCCGGTTGACGCCGCCGCGTGCGTTCATGGTGGTCAGGCCGTTGGTGACCAGCAGCACGATCAGCACGCCGACGGCTGATTTGGCGACCGAGCCCTTGCCGCCACCGAGCGTGATGCCGCCCAGCACCGTCGCGGTCAGCACGATCACCTCGAGGCCGACGCCGATATCGCCGCCGACGGTGCCGAGCCGGGATGCGAAGAACAGCGCGCCGATGCTGGTCAGTACGCCGCTTGCGACGTAGCAGAGCGCGATGGTGCGGCGGACGGGAATGCCGGAATTGTACGCCGAGCGGCGCGAGCCGCCGATCGCCGTGATGTGCCAGCCGGGCCGGAGCCGGGTCAGGAAGATGTGGCCGAAGATGGCGATGACGATATAGACGAGCGCGACAGTGGGGATGCCGAACACGCTGCCGCCGCCGATGAAATCCCACGAGGGGATGTCGGGGAAGGCCGACGCGATCGCGTTGGAATAGCGCTGGATCAGCAGATCGTAGGCCGAACGGTAGATGATCAGGGTGATCAGCGTGGTGATGAAAGCGCGCAGCCGCAGATACCCGATCAGCACGCCGTTGACGGCGCCGAGCAGGGCGCCGCAGAGCAGCGTGGCGGCGATCACCGCCGGCACCGGCCAGCCCAGAACGTCAAGGCAGTAGAGCGCGCAAAAATCGGTCAGGGCGAAGATCGAGCCGACGGAGAGATCGATGCCGCCGACGATGACGACCAGCGCCAGCCCGAGCGCGATGAAACCGATCTCTCCGGCCTGCCGTGCGGTGTCAGCGAAGCTCGCAGGCGACAGGAAGTTGTCGATGGATCGGCTGAGCGCGAGGCCAACGATCAGGAGAAGGATCACCGGAATCGCCGTCTCCGTCCATCGCTTGGACAGGATTTCGCCGAGGAGATGATCGGGCCAGTAGCGGTAACGCAGGCTTGTCAGGGTATCGCGCATCGGCATTCCAGGACCTTGCAAGTTTCGGGACCGCGTCCCGGACGTGAGATCGTCCGGGACGCCTTGGTCTTGCGTCGCGACGACTATTTCTTGAGGTCGCTGAGATTCCAGCAGGTCATCTGGTTATCTGCGTTCTCCTTGGTGATCGGAATCAGCGTGGTGTATTCCGAACCCTTGACCGAGCCGGGCTTGACGCCCGACGACAGCAGCCACTTGATGGTGCCGGCCATCTGCGCCGCCTGGGTCGGAACGTCGTAGCTCATGTTGAGATCGAACGCGCCGGACTTGACCAGCTCGCAGGCGCCCTTGCGCTCGCCGCCGCCCGAGGTCGCCACGAACACCTTGCCGGTGAGACCGGCTTCCTTGACCGCGGCGGCGGTGCCGATGTCCATGCCGTCCCAGAAGCCGACGATGCCGCAGAGATCCGGATTCTGCTTCAATACTGTCTGCGTGATGGCCTTGGCCTTGGCGGCGTCCCAATCGGCGGCCTGGCTGGACACCACCTTGATTTCGGGGTGCTTGGCGAGCACGTTCTCGACGCCCTTCAGCGTGTAGGCGCTCGCGGCGGCCGACAGGGCGCCCTGGATGATCGCGATCTTGTTCGACTTGCCTTGACAGGCCTTGACCACGCCCTCGGTCTGGCGTTCGCCGATCTCGACCCAGTTGGCGCCGACGAAGGCGGAGCTGCGATAGGCCGATCCCATGTTGATCTGGATGACGTAGATGCCCTCGTTTTCGGCGCGCTGCAGCAGTTTGGCGTAAGTCTGCACGTCCGGATTATGGACGACGATGACCGCCGGCTTCTCGGAGATCAGCGACGTCACGGCCTGAGCGCCGGCATTGGTGTTCCAGTTGGCGTCGCGGATCACGAACTTGACGCCGAACGGCTCGAGCTCCTTCTTCAGGCCGGCATACCAGCCCTCGGTGAGGTCGAAGTTCATGGCGACCGGGACGTAGGCCACGGTCTTGCCAGCCAGCGCCTCCTTGAACGGCTTCTGGAACGGCTCGTCCAGGCCCTGCTGGGCGAGTGCTGGCGCGGTCATGGCCGCAAGGCCCAGTGTGGCGACGATGACCTTTGTCGGGCTGCCGAGATACTTCATTGTTTCCTCCTTGGTTGTAATTATCGTTATGGTCGGTGGCTCAGATGTCGCCCTGTTGTGCCGTTTCTTCGTTGCGCGGATTCAGGAAGGAGTCCGTGATGACGGCGAGCAGCAGGACGACACCCTTGATGAGATTCTGTCCGGCGTAGGAGATGTCCATGATGGTCATGCCGTTGAGCATCGTGCCGATCACCAGCGTGCCGATGACGACGTTCAGCACGCCGCCGCGTCCGCCCGACAGGCCGATGCCGCCGAGCACGACGACCAGGATGACGTCGTAGATCAGCGTCGAGTTGAAGATGCGGGTCGGCATCGAATTGACCGATGCCGCCATCACAAGGCCGGCGAAGCAGCCGATCAGGGCGGTGATCACATATTGCAGGACGACGATCGGGCGGGAGGGAATGCCGGTTACGCGAGCGGCGTAAGGATTATCGCCGATCGCGTAGATATAGGCGCCCCAGCGCGTCTTCCGCAGCAGGAAGGCGACCACGACGCAGGCGATCGCGAACATCCAGATCGACGTTGGAATGCCGAGAATGGTGCCCTGTCCGAGCCGCTCGAAGCCGTCCATGCCCGGGCTCCACTGCACGACGTCGAGCTGGAACAGCGCGGCCTGCCCGAGACCTGCCAGCAGAAGGCCCGTCGCCAGCGTCGCGAACAGCGAAGGGACTTCGGCGTAGGCGATCAGCCAGCCGTTGACGAGGCCGAAGGCGATCGCGAGCAGCACGGCGGTCAGCAGCGAGGCCGGCAGCGAGTGACCGTTCTGCACCATCTGCAGGACCAGTCCCGGCGGCACCGCGAGCGCCGCGATCAGCGAGATGTCGATGCCTCGCCCGATCACGACGATCGCCATGGCGAGGCCGAGGATGCCGAGCACGGAGACGTTCTGCAGCAGCGTCAGCATGTTTTCCGGCGTGAGAAAGCCGCGCAGGAAAATCGAGAACAGCAGGAACAGCAGCGCAAAGACCGCGAAGACGATTTCCTGCTGATTGAACCGAATACGCTTCATCCCAGTGTTGCCTTTCTTCGACGCCGGCCTCTGCGGGTCCGTTATGACGATCGGGTCTCGATGCGATAGGTCTGTGGAAGCGGCGTCAGGCTCTCGGCGAGTGCTTTCCCCCGATCCTGATCATTGGAGTTCACCGTGACGTGGACCTGCGTATTCAGCCTCGCATCCTTCTCGACGCGAATCTCCGCCGCGGTGTCCGGGCCGAAGATGCGGTCGATCTCGCTCCTGACCTTCTCCTGAACGGCGAGGTCGCGGAGCGTGGGCTTGAAGATCTTGCCGACCGCGGTGACCGGAAGGCTTTCGAGCAGCACGACGCGCTTCGGCTTCGCGGGAGGTTCATTGACGTTGCGCTCGAGATGCTCGCGCAGCCCTGCGAGGTCGATGGTCTGTCCCGGCGACGGCACCACGAAGAGAATCGGCACTTCGCCGGCATAGGCGTCCGGCATGCCGACTGCCGAACTCATCTGCACGCCCGGAAAGGCATTGGCGACGTCCTCGATGGCGGCGGGATCGATGTTGTGACCGCTCCGCACGATCAGGTCCTTTTCGCGTCCCGTCAGCACCAGGCGCTGGTCCGGCGTGAGATAGCCGACGTCACCGGTGACGATCCAGTTGTCGTCGGTCAGCACGCCCTTGTTCTGCCGGGGATCGAGATAGCCGGGAAACACCTGAGGGCCGCTGACAAGGACGAGCCCGCTGGTGAGCGGCGGACATTCCGTCTTCCAATCGGCATCATCAAGAGCGACGATCTTAGTCTTCGCGAACGGCGCCCGGAAGCCGACGCTGCCCTGCACCGGCGCTCCGCGGCCCGGATTGAACGCGATTGCAGCCGCGGTCTCCGTCATGCCGTAGGTCTCGAACAGCGTGATGCCGGTGCGTGCCTGAAACCGCTCGCTGACCGCCTTCGGCGCCACGGCGCCGCCGGTGAGCGCCATGCGGACGGTGCTGATGTCGGAGGATCCGACCGGCACTTCTGCAAGCGCGGCGATCGACGTCGGCACGCCGCTGACGATGGTCGCGCCGAACCGCTCGACAGTGTGCCAGTAATCGCGGATCGCATCGGGGCTTCGGAGGCTGTAGGGCGAGGGTATGATCACGTGTCCGCCGGCCGCGAGGATCGACAGGCCGAGCGTCATGGTGCCGCCAACGTGAAACAGCGGAAAGCCGTTCACGGCGGCATCCAGCTCGTCCAGTCCGTGCACCTGCGCAAAACTCCAGGCGGCGTGGATCTGGTTGCCGTGCGTCAGCCGAACCAGTTTCGGCCGCCCGGTGGTCCCGCCGGTGTGGAAGAGCGCACAGATCGCGGCGCGATCGGTCGAGGGCTCGAAGTCCGGCGTGTCGTGCGCGCGCGCGACCGCCTCGTCGTAGTTCAGAAAACCTCCAGGCAGGAGACCATCCGCGCCGATCACCAAGATCGTCTTGAGCGATGGGACGCGCTGCGCGACATTGGCCGCCTTGGTCCAGATGGCGCGATCGGCCGCTTCGGCCGGGATCACCAGCACGGTCGCGTTCTGCGCCTCGAGCAGGTCGGCGATCGCGTCTTCGTTGAGGAGATAGTTGATCGAGCTGGCGATGCCCGCGACCTGGGTGCCGAGCAAAGCCGGAAACAGCGGCGGCAGGATCGGGCAGAGAAACGCGGCCGTTCCGCCGCTTTTCCCGATCCCGTGCGACCTGAACAGATTGGCGGCGCGAATGATGTCCGCAAGCAATTGCCGATGCGTCAGCGTGACGGCATCAGGCTCGCGCGATCCCCTGGTCAGTACCGTCAGCGCGGGACGGTCGGGATGCAAGCGCGCCGTGGCCTCGAACAGGTTCAGGAGATTGCGGGCAGGGATGAGGGAGTCGTAAGGCCGCTGCTCCAGCGCCTCGATATCGGCGATGGTCTTGACCGGCCGCGTGAACCGCGTTGTGATTTGCGACGACGAGGCGTTGCTCACGGGCATCGCCATTCGGGCGGCACGGCAAGCTGTGCAGCAGTTGACTGGACCTGACGCAAGCGAACGTTTCCCGCCTATTTTTGTGTACTGCTTTTTGTTCTTCATAGGCCACATGCCGGAACGCGGCTTGCTCCGGAGCGCAAAGCTTTTGCTTCTCCGCGCAAACCGGTCTTGCGTGTAGGCGGCGGCGATCTAGAATCTCGGAGCTTGGCCGGCTTGTGCGATGCACAAACGACGTTCATCATGGCCTTGCAATTGATGGGCGGACGATGAACCTGGTATTTTCGACCGACGATCTGGAGCCGGCCAAACGCTACGCTGCGTGGCAAGGCGCGATCTGCGATGTCTACGTCCATGTCGACGTGAATGCCGAGGAGCGCTCCGACTATCACGGCTTCATTCGCGAGGCCCGCTTCGGTGCCGTTACGATGACGGATGTCCTGTTGTCGGAGCAGCGCATCTCGCGCCGCGAGCGGCACATCGCAAAACTCGACAAGGATTGCTATTACGTCGAATTCGTCCAGCAGGGCCGGGTCAACGTGCTGCAGGCGGGTCAGACCCTGCTGTCGAATCCCGGTGTCAGCGCGATCTTTTCGGCCTCCGAGGCCTACGATCTCGAATGCGTCGGCAGGGTGCGATCGCTCTATCTCGAAATCCCGCGCAAGGAATTTTCCACGCGTTTCAGTGACGGGCGCCTGCCTGTCGTCACGACGATGGCGACCGGCCGCGGCCTCGGGCGGATCGCCGCCGAATTCTGCGCGACGCTTGCGGCAGAAGGCGGTTCGCTTGACGAGACCGCACGCGCGCGACTCGGTGGTGAGTTGATGGACGTGCTGGCGCTGGCGCTCGACATGGGCGAGCGGGACGAGTTCTCGGAGGATGCCAGCGCGCAGCAGGCCCGCCTGCGCTCGGTCAAGGCGTGGATCGAAGCGCACCTTGCCGATGCCGATCTGTCGCTGGAGAAGATCGCGAAGAGCAATGGCGTCTCGCTCAGACATCTACATTATCTCTTTCGGCTGACGGATGTCTCGGTGTCCGAATGGATCCTGGATCGCCGGCTGCAGCGCTGCTACGACGTGCTGACCCGACCGGAGTTGCGGTCGCTGTCGATCACTGAAGTTGCCTATCAGCTCGGTTTCAGCAGCTCGTCGTATTTCAGCACGGCGTTCCGCAGGAAGTTCGGCCACAGCCCGTCGGACCTGCGACGGCGCTAGAGGGCGACATCTGCGGACCTGCACCGCGCGCGGCGATGCAGGTCCGTCGTCGTCAGTGTTACTTCACCAGTGGGCAGCCGCCGTCCTTCAGCGGACGGAAGGCCTGGTCGGCGGGCACTTCGGCGAGCAGCTTGTAATAGTCCCATGGACCCTTGGACTCTTCGGGCTTCTTCACCTGGAACAGGAACATGCTGTGCACCATGCGGCCGTCCTCGCGCAGGATGCCGTTGTCGGTGAAGGCATCCTTCACCGGCAGCTCGCGCATCTTCGCCATCACCGTCTTGGTGTCCTTGGTGCCGGCGGCCTGCACCGCCTTGAGGTAGTGCAGCGTCGCGCTGTAGGTGGCGGCCTGGTTCATCGTCGGCATGCGTTTGACGCGCTCCATGAAGCGTTTGCCGAAGGCGCGGGTCTTGTCGTTGAGGTCCCAGTAATAGGCCTCCGTAATGATCAGGCCCTGCGCCAGCTTCAGCCCGACGCTGTGAACGTCGGAGATGAACATCACGATCGCCGCCAGGTTCTGGCCACCGGCGACGATGCCGAACTCGCCGGCCTGCTTGATCGCGTTGATGGTGTCGCCGCCGCCATTGGCGAGCCCGATGATCTTGGCCTTGGAGGCCTGGGCCTGCAGCAGGAAGGACGAGAAATCGGCCGTGTTGAGCGGGTGCTTGACGCTGCCGAGCACCTTGCCGCCGGCCGCTTTCACCACGTCGCCGGTATCACGCTCGATCGAATGGCCGAACACATAGTCCGCGGTGAGGAAGAACCAGGTGTCGCCGCCGTTCTTGACGATGGCGCTGCCGACGGTGTGGGCGTTCGAATAGGTGTCGTAGGTCCAGTGCGCGGTGTAGGGCGAGCAGGATTTTCCGGTGATGTCGGAGCTCGCCGCGTCCGTCACGATCATGATCTTCTCATATTGCTTCGATAGCTCCATCACCGCGAGCGCGGTGGCGGAGGTCGGCAGGTCGATGATCATGTCGACGCCTTCGGTCTCCCACCATTTGCGTGCGATGGTTGAGGCGACGTCGGGCTTGTTGAGCACGTCGGCCGCAATCATGTCGATTGGCTTGCCGAACATCTGCCCGCCGAAATCCTCGATGGCCATCTTGGTGGCCTCGACATTCCCCTGTCCGCCGATGTCGGAATAGACCGAGGAGAAATCGGAGAGCACGCCGATCTTGAGCGGCGTCTGCTGGGCCAGAGCCGGTTCGATGGCGAGCCCGGCCAGCAGCCCGGCCGCAATAGCGGCGCGCGCAATTCGATGCATGGATACTTCCCCCGTTCTTATATTTTGGTGCGCGAGCCTAGAGTTGCTTCTCCAAAGCGTCAATTCTTGCGTAACGGCGCCGCGGCTTCGGATGATTTGACGCGGCAGGTTACGCCGACTACCCTTTGGGCAAACGCGAAATGCGTAAGCGATGTGGTCTGACGAGCGTTGAGTCGGCCGTCACGCAGATTGAAATTCCCGGGGGACGGAAATGCCGAACGATACCGCAGCCACCATCTCGAAAGCGCGCGAGCACTCCATCGGCGATCTCTTGCGCCGCTCGGCAGGTCGCGAGCCGAACAAGCTTGCGGTGAGCTGCGGCAATGTGAGCTGGACCTTTGCCGAGATGGACGCGATCTGCAACCGGCTCGGCCGTGGCCTGCTCGGCCTCGGCGTCAGGAAGGGCGATCGCGTTGCCGTGCTCTCGCGCAATTCGCATGCGTTCGCCGCGCTGCGCTTCGCGTTGGCGCGGATCGGCGCGGTGCTGGTGCCGATCAACTTCATGCTCAATCCGGACGAGATCAATTTCATCCTCAAGAGCTCCGGCGCAAAGCTGCTCGCGACCGGCCCCGATTTCGTCGAGCCGGCGAAGGCCGCAAGCGCCAGGGATTGCGCGGTCGAGAAGATGATCTGGCTGCCGGGCGAAGATCTTGCCACGGCGCCGGCGGGGCTCACCACCTTCGACGGTCTCCTGGATGCCGATAGCTCGTTTCTGGAAGCGTCCGTCGACAGCCGCGATCTCGCGCAGATCGTCTACACCAGCGGCACGGAGTCGCTGCCCAAGGGCGCGATGCTGACCCATGAAGCCGTGATGTGGCAGTATGTCAGCTGCATCATCGACGGCGGCATGAGCGTCGACGACAAGTTCCTGCACGCGCTGCCGCTCTATCATTGCGCGCAGCTCGATGTGTTCCTGGGACCGCAAGTGTATCTCGGCGCCTCCGGCGTCATCACCGGCAAGCCGGCCGCCGACAACATCCTGGCGCTGATCCAGACGCACAGGATCACGTCGTTCTTCGCGCCGCCGACGATCTGGATCGCGATGCTGCGCTCGCCGAACTTCGACAAGAGCGACCTGTCGACGCTGCAGAAGGGCTATTACGGCGCCTCGATCATGCCGGTGGAGGTGTTGCTCGAACTGCAGCGCCGCCTGCCCAACGTCAAATTCTGGAATTTCTACGGCCAGACCGAGATCGCGCCGCTCGCGACCGTGCTGCGGCCCGAGGACCAACTGCGCAAGGCCGGCTCGGCAGGCAAGCCCGTGCTCAATGTCGAGACGCGCGTGGTCAACGCGGCGATGGAGGATGTGAAGGTCGGGGAGATCGGCGAGATCGTGCACCGCTCGCCGCATCTCTTGTCCGGTTACTACAATGACCCGGTGAAGACAGCGGCTGCCTTCACCGGCGGCTGGTTTCACTCCGGCGATCTCGCCACCGTCGACGACGAAGGCCACATCACCGTGGTCGACCGCGTCAAGGACATGATCAAGACCGGCGGCGAGAATGTCGCCAGCCGCGAGGTCGAGGAGATGGTCTATCGCATTCCCGCGGTCTCCGAGGTTGCCGTCGTTGGCCTGCCCGATCCGCGCTGGATCGAGGCGGTCACCGCGATCGTCGTGGTCAAGGCCGGCGAGACGCTCGACGAGGAAGCGGTGGTGAAGCACTGCGCCGGCCAGATGGCGCATTTCAAGGTGCCCAAGCGCGTGATCTTCGTAGATAGCCTGCCGAAGAATCCGAGCGGCAAGCTGCTCAAGCGCGAGCTGCGCCAGCGCTTCGTCGGCGGCGAGACGCTCGACAAGGCGGTCCAGAAGAGCTTTGGCACCTGAGACGGAGCGATCGTCATGAAGGTCTGGCAGGTCGCGCGCGACTGGTCGATCGAGGGGATGGAACTCGCCGATCTGCCCGAGCCTGTGCCCGGTCCGGGCCAGGTCGCGGTGCGGATGAAGGCGGCATCGCTGAACTACCGCGATCTGATCACCGTGCAAGGCAAGGGCGGCGTCACGAGATTGCCGCTGATCCCGTTCTCGGATGGCGCGGGCGAGGTCATCGCGGTCGGCGACGGCGTGACCCGTGTCGCAGTCGGCGACCGCGTCTGTCCGATGTTCTTCCAGTCCTGGATCGACGGCAAGGTGTCTGCGGCCAGCCGCCGCTACGCGCTTGGCGGTACGCGGCCGGGTGTGCTGCAGCAGGTGATGGTGCTCGACGCCGAGGGTGTCAGCCGCATTCCCTCGCATCTCTCCTACCAGGAAGCGGCGACGCTGCCCTGCGCCGGGCTCACGGCGTGGCGCGCGTTGTTCGAGGAAGCCAACGTGCGGCCCGGCGATACCGTGCTGGTCCAGGGCACCGGCGGCGTGTCGATCTTCGCACTGCAGTTCGCAAAGCTCGCCGGCGCGAGTGTGATCGTGACGTCGTCGAGTGACGAGAAGCTCGAACGCGCGCGTGCGCTCGGCGCCGACCACACCATCAACTATCGTTCGGTGCCGGAATGGGGCAAGGCGGCTTCGGAGTGGAGGGGCGGCGGTGTCGACCATGTCGTCGAGGTCGGCGGCAAGGACACCTTCGCGCAATCGCTCGAGGCTGCGCGGGTCGGCGGCAATATTCTGGTGATCGGCGTGCTCTCCGGCGTCTCGCAGCAGATCGCGATCCCCACCCTGTTTTCCAAGAACCTGCACGTCACCGGCCTGTCGGTCGGCAGCCGCCGGATGTTCGAGGATATGACAGCCGCGGTCGGACGCAACGCCATGAGACCGGTGATCGACCGTGTGTTCGGGTTCGACGCCGTGCCCGACGCGCTACGCCTGATGCAACGGGGCGGGCACTTCGGCAAGATCGTCGTGGAGTTTCCGTAGCAAGCGCTCGGTTGGTTGGAGGCGAAAGACCCTGGATGGCTCGTTGCATCGATTTAATAACTGTACTATAGGTACATTATTAAATACGACGCAACGATGCGTTTGCTGGACCGGCACGATCGATGCATCGTTGTTTCGGCGGGCATAGTTTGCGGCCGCGTGAGCAGGGTTGATCGATGACGGCACAGCGCGACTACGAAATCTTCGAGGCCGGCGACGTCGCGCTCCAGTCCGGCGCTGTCTTCCCCGCGCTGAAGCTGGCGTACCAGACCTACGGCACGCTCAGCCCGGCCAAGGACAACGTCATCCTCTACCCGACCTCGTTCAGCGCGCAGCATTTTGATACCGAGTGGCTCATTGGGCCCGACGGCGTGCTCGATCCCGCGCGTTATTTCATCATCATCCCGAACCTGTTCGGCAACGGGCTGTCGTCCTCGCCGTCGAACTCGGCCGTGCCGTTTCCGCAACTAAGCTATCACGACGCCGTCGCGGTTCAGCATCGGCTGCTCATCGAGCGCTTTGGCATCACAAGGCTGGCTCTTGTCTATGGCTGGTCGATGGGCGGCATGCAGGCCTATCACTGGGCAGCGCTGCATCCTGACATGGTCGCGCGCGCCGCAATCGTTTGCGGCAGTGCGCGATGCGCGCCTTACAACTACGTTTTCCTCGAAAGCGTGAAGGCCGCTCTGACTGCCGATCCCGCCTTCCGCGATGGCCGCTTCGTCGAGAAGCCCGTGGCCGGCTATCGCGCCATGGGGCGCGTCTATGCCGGCTGGGCGATGTCGCACGGGTTCTATCGCGACGAGGTCTGGCGCGAGGCCGGCTTCACCTCGCTGGAGGACTATCTCGTCCGTGCCTGGGATGCCGCGTTTGCACGGCGTGACGCCAACGATCTGCTGGCACAGGTCGGGATCTGGCAGGGCGGCGACATCAGCCGCTGCGCCGCCTTTGGCGGCGATCTCGACCGCGCGCTCGCGGCGATCAAGGCGCACATGCTGTTGATGCCGGGCGCCACCGACCGCTATTTCGACGTCCGCGACAACGAGGACGAGCTTGGCAAGCTGGCCAACGCGAAATCGGCCGTGCTGCATCCGATCCCGTCGCTGCACGGCCATCGTGCCGGCAATCCCGTCAACAATCCGCGCGACCAGGCCTTCATCAAGGCCGAGATCGCAGCGCTTCTGAGCAAGTAGGGCAGGCATCCGACCATGAGCGACGCGAACGTTTCGGAACCCGGACACCGCCTCAAGCCGCTGACGCCGGCGATGCTGCGCGAATTGTCGGTGCGCTCGAATCTCAGGGGGGCCGCCCAAAGCCTCGGCCATTACGGCATGATCGTGCTGGTCGGTGCGCTGATCTGGAAGATCACGTCGAGCTACGGCGTGCTCTGGGCGCTGCCGCTGATGGCGGTGCAGGGCTATCTGGTCGCCTTCCTGTTCATGGCGGTGCACGAGACCGCGCACAAGACTGCGTTCAGAAGCCGTGGCCTCAACCTCGCGGTCGGCAATCTCTCGGCCTTCATCATCGGATTGCCGTACGAATATTACTGCCTGTTTCACTGGGACCATCACCGCTACACCCAGGATCCGGACAAGGACCCGGAGCTGATCGTCGGCGTGAAGCCGGCCACCGATACGCAGCTCGCGATCGCCTATAGCGGCCTGCTTCAGGTCGCCGGCCGCCTCCGGCTGATGCTCGGCCATGCCGTCACGGGCAGGGTCGTCGTGCCCTGGATTCCCGAAAGCAAGCGCGCCACCATCGTGACCGAATCGCGGGCCTATGTCGCGCTCTATGCGCTGATGCTCGCGCTGTCGCTGTGGTTCGGATCGGCGCTGCTGCTCTGGATCTGGATCGTGCCGCTGATCATCGGGCAGTTCTTCCTGCGGCCCTATCTCTACGCCGAGCATACCGGCTGCGACACGACGCGCAGCGCGTTCCAGAACACCCGCACCACCTATACCGGCGCGATCGTCAAATGGTTCGCGTGGAACATGCCCTATCACGTCGAGCACCACGCCTATCCGTCGATCCCGTTTCATGCGCTGCCGAGGCTGAACGAGATCGTCGACGGCGAGATCGTCTATCGCGGCCGTGGCTACATCAGAACGACACGCGAGACCTGGGCCTGGTTTCGCAAGCATCGGCCGGCGGTCAGGTGACGGAGCGCCGGTGATGCCGGCTCCGTAGTTTGTCGTGCTTCTGCCGGCTTCCGATAGGCTGCTTTACGGCGTGTTCATCGCATCTTCGGATGGGACGGAACATTCCGATACCGCTCCGTCCAGCGGTTCATAAATCTCGATCAAAATCAACGGCTTGGACGCTCCAGAAACGTCCTTAACGAATCCTTCCGGATCGAGAAAGTTTTAGCGATCTGGCATTCACGCCCCGTCGATGCCGCCGCTCTAACGTTCGCACCATCAACGCGACCGACATCGGGGAGAGATTGGTGATGAACGCGACGAGAGACCGTCTTCTGGTGGTCGATGACGATCTGATGCAGCGCGTCCTGATCGGCAAGATCGGCGCGAAACTCGGCTACGACACCGTCGTGGCTTCTTCGTACGAGGCCGCGACCGAACTCCTGGCCCGCGACACCTTCGAAGTCATGGCACTCGACCTGTCGCTCGGCGAGCGCGACGGAGTGGAGTTGTTGCGTTTCGTGGCGGAGCGAGATCTTCGCGAGATGTCGATCGTGATCATCAGTGGCTGCGACGATCGCATCATGAAGGCAACGCGCAGGGTCGTGAACGGGCTGAAGCTCTCGCTCGGCGGCTGCCTGACCAAACCGCTCGATCTCAACCGCCTGCGCAGTGCGCTGGAGTTGCCGCAGCGGTCGCCGCCGGTGGCGACCTCCGCCACGCCGTCACTCCAAATCACGCCGGAGAGAATTCTGCGCGGCCTTGCCGACAACGAGTTCTTCGTCGAGTTCCAGCCGAAGATCGGGCTTCAGACCGGAAAGGTCGTCGGCGCCGAAGCGCTCGCACGCTGGCGTACACCCGAATTCGGCATGATCTCGCCACTGGTCTTCATTCCAATCGCCGAGGAATCCGGTCTCATGCGCGAAGTGACGGACCGCGTTCTCTCGTCGGCGATGTCGCAGGGCCGCAAGCTGATCGAACGCACTCCCGGCTTCACTGTCGCCGTCAATATCTCCGGCTCCTTGATGTCGGATCTGACCCTGCCGGACCGAATCGAGGAGATCCTGCGGCGCGAAAACGTTTCTCCATCGTCCCTGACGGTGGAGATCACCGAGACCTCGGCGATGGCCGACGTCGATCGTGCCAACGACATTCTGGTGCGGCTGCGGATCAAGAATATCGGGACGGCGATCGACGATTTCGGCACGGGCTATTCGTCGCTCGCAGCGTTGGCGCGGCTGCCGTTCAGCGAACTGAAGATCGATCAGTCCTTCATCAAGGGCTGTGAATCCGATGACGACATGATGAAGATCGTCGATGCCTCCGTGGCGCTTGCGAAGGCGTTCAACATGAAGGTCGTTGCCGAGGGCGTCGAGAGTTCGGAAGCGCTCGAGATCATACGCCGGATAGGCTGCGACGTTGCCCAGGGCTTCTTCTTCGCGCCGTCGCTGCGGCGATCGAGCGCCGAAAGGTGGATATCGCAGCGTAATTCTCTCGTAGAGGAGCAGGCGGCTTCCGCGGCGCTGCCACGACGCGGCGAGCCGGGGCTGACGGCTCTCGCGAACTGAGGTGACGAACCCCGGTCGCTGGGCGACCGGGGCTGCGCCAGCCGATGCAGGGCGTGCTCAGTAGATCCCGTACGCGCAGACATTCACCACGCGGACGCGAAGGCCATGGCGGGTGCGGACGACGCGCTCCTGGTAGCAGTTGTTGACGCCGGTGTTGACGTAGATGCCGCCATAGCCCCAACCCGGGCCCCAACCATGGCCCCAATGCGGGTGGATGCCGTGCGCCGACGCGGCCGTGGGCGCGAGAGCGGCAGCGCCGAGCGAAGCGGCGGCGATCAGACCAAGTGCAAGCTTACGAAACATTGTCATTCTCCAGTGTGGCGCGGGGCCGTTGTTGTGTCCCTGCATCTCGGTCGAGCCGAAGCGCGAACGCGTTCACGCGGGGAGAGGAGAATCGTGTTTCAGGATTGTTTCGTGGACCTCGGCGACATGCGCCGATATCAGGCTTTCCGCGCCACTCGCTTCGCGTCAGGCGTCGATGCGCGATAACGCGCGGTCATGGCCTGCGTCAGCTCCGCCATCTTCTGGCGCAGATCGGCCGGCTCCAGCACTTCGGCCTCGGGCCCAAGCCGCAGCAATTCGGCCGCGGCATGCCATGACGTCTTGCCGGTCGGCACTCTGGCGATGCGCCAGCCGTCAGCGTCAGCGGTCTCTTCGAGCTGCGTGCGCGACTTGACGTAAGGTTGGCTCAGCGCATCGAGCAGTTTCACACCGAACGGCGACAGCCGGACGATCGCGACATTCGGATGCATCTCGGCTTCGAGGCGAAACGTCGCGGCCTGCCAATAGGCGGCGAGGTCGAAATCGGCGGGGCGGTCGAATCGATCGTCGAGCGCGGTGCAGTCGAGCACGCGGGCAACGCGATAGGTGCGCACGCTGCCGTCGACCAGGCCCGCGATATACCAGCTGCCGCCCTTCAGCACGAGGCCGAGCGGCGCGACGCGGCGCTGCTTCTCGGCGCGCCAGCTCTGGTAACGAATCTGGACCAGTGTTCCGCGCAGAGTCGCGCCGGCGATGGTGCGCAGATGTCGGGGTTCTTCCGCTTCGCCGAACCAGCCGGGCGCATCGAGGTGAAAACGCTCCTGCATCCGCCCGGCATCTTCGCGCAGATTCGCCGGCAGCGCCGCCATCACCTTGTTCTGCGCGGCGATCATCGCGGCATCGAGGCCGAGCGCCGCGGCCGGGCCCGGCAATCCCGCAAGGAACAGCGCGCCCGCCTCGCTCTGCGACAGACCGTTCAGCCGCACACGATAGCCATCGAGCAGGCGATAGCCGCCCTCGGCGCCACGATCGGCATAGACCGGAACGCCGGACGCCGCGAGCGCGTCGATGTCGCGGTAGATCGTGCGCACCGAGACCTCGCACGCCTCCGCGAGCTCGGGCGCGGTGACCCGCCCTCTGGCCTGAAGGGTGGTGAGGATCGACAGCATCCGGCTCGCGCGCATGGTCCCTTAAAGCATACCTGACACAAGATGTCAGGTATGCTCGGCTACAAGCGCGCCATCGCCAGTCGGCCAGATGGAGAGCTGCCATGACCGATTCCCGCCGCGTCACCCTGTATTATTCGCCGCAAAGCCGCGCCACCGGCACGCGGGTGCTGCTGGAGGAGCTGGGCGCGCCCTACGATCTCCATGCCCTCAACATGAAGGCCGGCGAGCAACGGAAGCCGGCCTATCTCGCCGTCAATCCGCTCGGCAAGGTGCCGGCGATTCGCCACGGCGAAGCGCTCGTGACCGAGCAGGTCGCGATCACGATCTATCTCGCCGATCTGTTTCCGCAGGCGGGTCTGACGCCTGCGCTGGACGATCCGCTGCGCGGTCCCTATCTGCGCTGGATCGCCTATTACGGCGCGTCATTCGAGCCGGCCCTGATCGACAAGTTCATGCAGCGCGAGCCGGCGCCGATCACGCAATCGCCCTATGCCGATTACGACACCATGCTGGGCGCGCTGGAGACGCAACTGTCGAAGGGGCCGTATCTGCTCGGCGAGCGCATGACCGCAGCCGACGTCCTGTGGGGCGTCGCGTTCAGCTGGACCATGATGTTCGGCATCGTGCCGAAGAAAGACGTTTTCGTCCGCTATGCCGAGCGCATGACGTCTCGGGAAGCGTTCAAGCGCATCAATGCGGCAGATGACGAGATGGCGGCGCAGCATGCGGCCGCGATCGGGGGTAGGAGGCGCGTCTTTGGGCTCTCAGATTGCGCCCTTCAAAACCGCGGCGCTCGCTTCTCTCCGAACGCCTTGATGCCTTCCTTGATCTCGTCGCCGCGCATGCTGTCGCGGTGGCGCTGGTCGGCGGCGGGCTCGTCGAGCTCGCCGCGGGCGAACTCGTTGATGGCGCGCTTCATGCCGCGCATTGCCTGCGGCGCGTTGCCGGCGAGGATTCCTGCGAGCTTGTCGACCTCCTCGTCGAGCGTCTCCTCCGGCACCATGGCGGTGAGATAGCCGATCCGCAGCATCTCCGGCGCGCCGATCTTTTGTGCGGTCAGGAACAGCTTCTTCGCATTATCGACGCCGAGCCGCGTCACGTAGCGCTTGATGCCGCTCCTGTAATAATGCAGCCCGAGCCGCGCCGCCGGCATGAACATCTCGGCGGTGTCGACGCCGATGCGGAAGTCGCAGGCGAGCGCGAGGTCGGTCGAGCCGCCATAGACGCCGCCATTGAGCCGGCAGATCGTCGGCACGCCGAGATCCTCCAGCCGGTTGACGACCACTTCGAACGCGGAGCCCGCGCTCTGCTGCTCGTTCGCGCTCACTGCGCGTTCGGCAACCGAGTTGAGGTCGTAGCCGGCGGAGAACGCGCGCCCGGTGCCGGTCAGCACCAGAACGCGGATGTCGGGATCTGCCTCGACCCGGTCGAACAGCTTGACCAGGTCGCCGAGATCCTCGGCCTGAAGCCGGTTGAGATGCTTTGGCCTGTTAAGGCGGATGGTGGCGCGCGCGCCGGTGATGTCGAGCACGGGGCCGGAGGCCGCGTCGGCGGTATCGGACATTGTTGTCTCCATTTACTTGTTTTCGAGTGCGCGGCGTTTGGCTTCGGCATCGATGGTCTCGGCGAGATCCGGATGCCGTGCCATCAGCACGCGGAAATCGACGAGGTCCAGCACCAGCAGTCGCGTCACCTTGGTGGTCGAGACATTGGCGCCGCGCGAATTGTTGCCGAGCAGCGCCATCTCGCCGAAGAAGGCGCCTTCACCGAGCCGGACCTTCTTGCCGGGCAGGTCGACCTCGACCTCACCGGCGGCGATGAAATACATGCAGTCGCCCTGCGCGCCCTTGCGGATGATCATGGTGCGCGCCGGCAGTTCCATGGTGCGCAGCATGTGGGTGACGTCGGCGATGGCCGCCGGCCCCAACGCTGCGAAGAAGGGCACCTTGCTGACGGATTCCCAGGTCTTGAGGAAGTTGTCGCGCCGGGTCTCGGCGGCAAAGCCGGTCGCCAGAATGCCGGTCCACAGGCCGAACACGCCGAGGCCGGAGATCATCACCATCGCCGCCACCATGCGCCCGAGCGGCGTCACGGGCACGACGTCGCCATAGCCGGTCGTCGTCAACGTCACCACTGCCCACCACAGCGCGGCGGGAACGCTGCCGAACGTCTGCGGCTGCACGTCCCGCTCCAGGAAATATTCGGCGACGGAGGCGAGGAAGACCACCATCAGGAAGATCACGAGCACGCTCACCAGCGGCCCGGATTCCAGCACCAGCACCCGGCGAAGCTGCCGCAGACCGGGAATGCCCGGCACCACTTTCAGGACCCAGAGCACGCTGAGCAGCCAGGCTGTCTTGGGCTCGACGCCGAGAAGGAGTGCAACCGGTACGGCCAGGGCGCCGACGGCGTCGACCAGCCCGGCGGAGGAGGACATGTAGAGCGACAGGCGCCCCGTGCGCGCCATGTGACGCAGCCGGACCACCCATTCGAACACGAAATAGACGAGGCAGGCCCAGAGCAGGGCATCGACCCAGCGGTGCGTCGTCTCGTAGGCCGGGCCGACCGTCAGCAGCACCATGCCGAGCACGCCGACGCCGACCGCCACATAGGCCGCCTTGGTCATGTTGCGGCCGGCTGTGGCGGCCACGAATTGGGCCAGAGCGGGAATCAGCGGCTTGGACATGCGGGGAGGCGGGCTCGGTCTTGGCTTTTCCGGTCCCGGCTGGGACGTCAGCGCCAACCTGCCTGCCCGGGCGTAAGCCGTCAACGACAGGCGCCGATTCTGCCATCTCTTCAAACGGGAGCAGCGCGGCGACCGATCGGGCAATGCGACGAAGACCTGCCCGGTGTGTACCAAACGGCCGGTCAGGCGCTCTGAGCCGTCTTGACCACCACGACATTGCTGTCGTCGTGCTGTGGTGAGGCGGCCTCGCGAACTGCTTTCTCGGCCTCGCCGGCATGGCGCTTGAGGTAGTCGCGGCGCATGCCGATCTCGTCGCGGACGAACTCGTAGCCGAGCTTGAAAGTGTCGAGCCCGTCGGTGCTGATCGTGCCGTCTCGGAGGCCGATGACGGCACCGCGCAAGATGCCTTCCAGCTCATCCTGGAGACATTCGAGCTGATCGAGCGAATGGGCGTGCTCGATGCGTTCGCCGATGTCGAGGATGGCTGTGGAGAGCTCGCTGGCTTTCTCCGGCGCGATCCGGGTGATCTTGGCGTAAATTGCCGCGAAGATCGAGCCGATGACGCTGAGCGCGGCGGCGCCCAGATACATCAGGTCGCTGTACTTGTCGATGAACGATTTGGTGTCGTCGTTGATGTAGTCTGCCGCCCCCTGATGCGCCATCACGAAGGCGTCCTTCTCGACGGAGGCCGGCTCGATTCTGCTGGCAAAGCCGTTGTCGAGCCCAAGCGCGGACTTGTTCTCGTAGATGGTGCGCGCGAGCTCCCCCGCCGTGCTCGCCGACATCCTGGATTGCGCGACCAGCAGCCATTCCAGCCCGATCGTATCGAGGTCGTCGTCTGGAATTCTAGGGGAGGCCGACAGCGTGCCTGATGTCAGCGTCTCGTTCGAGAGGCCGGGAAATTTGCGCGCCAGTGCCTTGGCCTCGTCGATCGCGTTCAGCGTGAATCCGCCGCGTCTGGCGACCTGCTCATAGGCCTTGTCGCGCACCGCCCGGGAGGCGTGCACGATGGCGATCACCGCACCGAAACCGCCGGCCGGCGCAAACAGCTTGTCGAGCGTTGCGCCCTGCGGCGCCATCTGGATCCTGGCAGCGTCAGGACCGTCGGGGATGTCGAGGATGCTGCGCACGAAGGCGAGCGAGGATTCGCTCTCGGCGACGACCGCGACCTTCTTCTTCTTCAGTTCGGCAAGCGACTTGATCTTCTTGTTGCCGGGACCGAGCAGGAGCACGAGATCGTGCTCGAGGATCGCGAGCGTGCGCGCCCGCAGCGGCACCTTGGCGTCGGTGCGCAGCACCGTGAGGTCGGCCTGCTTGCGGTCGAACTGTGTAAGCGCCTTGGCGTTATCGCCGTTGTTGACGACCTTGATCCGGAAGCGCGAGGCGTTGTTCTTCAGGACAGCGGCAAGCTTGGCGGCGAACAGCGCCTCGTCGCTGTTGGGTGCACCGACGGAGAAGGTCAGCGTCTCCGAATTGTCCAGCAAGGCGCGTCCGCCCCAGACGGTGGCGAGCGACAGAAGCAGGGTCAGAACGACGTAGAGAAACACCTGCTGCTGATTGGTCTTGATCACCTTGGGGCGCCGCGGCGGCGGCTCTGTTGGTGACGTCGGGGGGCCTTCAGCACTCATGGCAGCACTCTGGCCTTGTATCTGGATGGCGGTGGCTCGCGGGATGCGATCGCGGCGGGCGCCCTGTAATTCCTAAATGCCTGAAAAAAGAACGTTATTCTCTATCTTCAATGATAGCGCGTCGATGCCGGAAAGCAAATTTCGAGCCGAAGGTAACCTTACTCAACTCAGGCGCGGCGATTGGTCATCCTATCACCAGTTAGCCACAGTTGGCGATTTTCCGGTTCCCCCGGCTGCATTCCGCCGCGGGAGATGTCATAAATCAGGGGTCCCGGCGATTTGACCGGTCCAAGAAGAAGTTGCGCTGAACGCTCCAATTTTTCTTGTCACCTCAATGAGGGCGTCAGCTTGTCGTTTCCACCCATGTCATCGGCGATTCCGGTCGAAGCGCTCATTGGCTGGATGTTGTTGCTCACCTTCAAGCACATCATCGCCGATTTCGTCCTGCAAACCGCGTGGATGGCGCACGGCAAGGATCAGAAGCATGGCTGGGCGCTGCCGCTGCTCGTGCACTGCCTGATTCACCTCGCGGTAGCGCTGCCCCTGATCCTGATCGTCGCGCCCAAATTCTGGTTCGTGGCGTTGATCGACTTCGTGATCCACATCACGATCGACCGCGCCAAGGGACTGGTTTCGGCCAATTTCGGCGTCGACCTGCAGCATCCCTGGTTCTGGACCCTGATCGGCGTCGACCAGGCGCTGCATCATCTCACCGGCTTCGGACTCTCGATCTTCATGGCGGCGAACTGAGGCGGGCGGCCTCGGCGCTGGGCAATCGCTTATCGGCATTCACGAGAACTCGTCATGCCCGGGCTTGTCCCGGGCATCCACGTTCTTCGCGTCTCGTGGCTATGCGTGGATGGCCGGGACAAGCCCCGGCCAAGACGCTGTGGAGACATTTGCGCCGTCTGATTCGCGGCTGGCGCGCAAGCACCCCGGGTGACTACCGGCGGGGTTGGTTAACCTTTCATTAGAGAATTGCGCTGCATCTTCGGCGTCGAGGGAGAACTGCAATGTTTTCAAGCCGCGACGCCTTTGAAAGCGATTTCTGCCCGGTTCAGGACGAACTCCTTGGCGAGATGTATCGCGCCAGCGAGAGTGGCCTGCCGAGGCTGGTTGAGAGTGTTTCCCCAGACGCACGCGCGAAGCTGGCGCTGTTCTGCTACCGCCGCAGCCATCTGCACTCGCTGGCCGTTGCGATCGCAGGCAGCTGCAACGAGCGCGACCTGATCGAGAATGGGGGCCGTGTCGGCTCGACGCTCTACGCGCTGTCGCGCGAAAGCTCGGCCAAGACATCGCCGTCACTGTCGGGTGGCCGCAAGCCGATCACGCTGTCGACCAAGCCGCTCTCGGTACTTGCACCGCTCGATGACGAGCTCGACGACGAGATCGGCGAAGCCGTTCCCGCTTAAACGGCCTCTATTACCGGCAGCCCAAACTTCCGCCGCGCCATTGCGCATTCGGCATCGCCCGGCATGCAGGTGCGGCACACCTCCGGCCGCACTTCATAAATACCGCAGGCTGTCTGCTTTCCGATCTCTCCCTTGAGCGCCGAACAGCGATCGCCCTCGCAGCGCATGCCGGATTGGCGTGCGTTGACGAACGCTTCCGGGATTGCCGCAAGTTCCTCGTCACTCTCGATCGAGAAGCGCGGCCAGTTCTCCGAATAGCCACAGCAGGCGCCGCAATTCTGGCAGCAGGTCGACAGGTCGATGGGGGAGGTCTCTTCCATCGTCGTCACGTGTCCTTTGGCGGGCCCCAGACCAGGCTCTGCCGCCATCGTGCGCGCAGCACGTCGCGCCTTTCCGGGTATTTATCGTCGAGATAGGTGGCGTCCACCACGCGGTCGGTGCGGAAGCTGCGGAAGTCGCTGCGCAGTTCGCACCAGGCCGCGAGCAGGCGCACGGCTTCGAGATAGCCGACCGAGATCGGCCAGATCATGCGCTCGCTGGGGCGGCCCTGCTCGTCGCGATAGCGCAGCATGATCTTCTTGCCTTCGTGGATCTGGGAGCGGGTGCGCGCCATGTCCAGGCGATCGGGCTCCCTGTTCCAGCTTGGCCGCGCGCGGCTCGCGGGCTCCAGTACGAAGGGGCGCAGGCGTTCGGGCACGGTGTCGGCAATCTTGGCCATCAGATCTTCGGCCGCGCGTGCCAGCGTGGAATCCGCATGGCCCGCGACCCATTGCGCGCCCAGCACCGCCGCCTCGATCTCGTCGGGTGTCAGCATCAAGGGCGGCAGGTCGAATCCCTTCTCCAGGATGTAGCCCATGCCGGCTTCGCCGCGGATCGGCACGCGCTGGCCCATCAAGGTCGCGATGTCACGATAGATGGTGCGCTTCGAGGTTTCGAGCTCGGCCGCGATCGCATCCGCGGTCAGCGGCTTACGCGTGCGCCTCAGCACCTGGATGATCTGAAACAGCCGGTCGGCGCGTCTCATGACGATTCTCTCATCGGGGGCGGATCAGACAACGGCGCGTGGATGCTGACAGGATGTTGGCAGCAGGGGAGTTCTATACCGGGACAACACATCGACTGAAGAGGATTTGTCCATGATCATTCCAACCCATTTCGGCTCGGCGGCGCCGCTGTGGCGAGCGCAGTTGTGGCACTCTTGGGCGTTCGGCCGCCTCGTTTCGCTCGATCTCATGGCCGCCGACCTCCGATTTACAGTCGCAAACGTGGTGGCACGCTCGCTGGTCCAGGCCGCGGACGCGCTGGTCCGCCATGTGATGGGCCGCGCCTGGCGGGGAGCCCGTTTCGCAGAAGATATCACGGCTGCTGCCACCATGGTGGCAGCAGCCCGGCACTAGGTTCCGTCAACTCTTTCGGTCGTTCAGGAGAGCTTTCATGATCACGCTTTATGGCTTTGGCGCGGGCTTCGGCCTGCCGGAAATCAGCCCCTTCGTCACCAAGACGGAGGTGCAGCTGAAAATGGCGGGACTGCCCTACCGAAAGGAACGCGCGATGCCTCCCGCTTCGCCCAAGGGGCAATTGCCGTTCATCGACGACGGCGGCGAGGCCGTGGCCGATTCCACCTTCATCCGCGCCCATATCGAGCGTCGCTACGGTTTCGATTTCGACGCCGGCCTCTCGCTGGCCGAGCGCGCGCAGGCCTGGGCGTTCGAGCGCATGATCGAGCATCACGTCTATTGGGCGCTGGTCGGCGCGCGCTGGGTCGATCCGGTCAATTTTGCCAAGGGCCCTGCGCATTTCTTCGACGGCGCGCCGGAGCACAATCGCGAGAAGCTGCGCGAGGACGCGCAATTCCGTGTCGCCGAGAACTATCTGCTTTCCGGCCTCGGCCGCCACGGGCCGGATGACGATATCGATCTCGCGGTGCGCTCGCTGTTCGCGCTGTCAGTGCAGCTCGGCAACAAATCCTACCTGATGGGCAACAAGCCCTGCGGCGTCGATGCCACGGCCTTCGGCGCGCTCGCCGGGATCCTGACGCCGTTCTTCGAATCCGGACTGCGCCAACGGGCGGAGGGGTTTGCAAACCTCACCGCCTATGTCGACCGCATGATGGACGCGTACTATCCAGAATTCGCGTGGGCCCCGCTGCGGCAGGCGGCCTGAGAAGCAAAGAGCCGGCCCGTCGGGCCGGCTCTCGTCGTCTCAAACCTGTGGCTGCGGCTACTTCACCAGCGAGTACTTGCCGTTCTTCACGGTGAGCAGGATGCGCGAGCGCTCGTCGAGGCCGTAGCGGTCCTTCTCGGTGAAATTGTAGACACCCTGGCTCGCGGCCATTTCCTTTTCCGACAGCAGCGCCTTGCGGATCGCTTCGCGGAATTCCGGCGTGCCGGGTTTGGCCGTCTTCAGTGCCACCGGGATCACGCGCTTCAGGATCTCGAACGCATCGTAGGAGTGACCGGCGAACTGGCTGCGGCTGTTCGGGCCGTACTTGCCCTCATACGCCGTGTTGAGCGCGAGGCCCGGCTTCTTGGTGGCGGCCTCGTCCGGCTGGTCTTCGGGATCCATGACCGGACCCGACGCCATCAGCACGCCTTCAGCAGCCTTGCCGGCGATACGGATGAAATCCATGCTGGCTGCGCCATGGGTCTGGTAGATCAGGCCCTGATAGCCGCGCTCGCGCAGCTCGGTCTGCGGCAGCGCGGCCGCGGTGCCGGAAGCGCCGACCAGGATCGCGTCGGGGTTGGCGGCGACGAGCTTGAGCACCTGTCCGGTCACCGACGTGTCGGGGCGGGCGAAGCGCTCTTCGTCGGCGATGGTCATGCCCATCGGCCCGGTCTGGGCCTTCAGATCGTTGAACCAGAGGTCGCCATAGGAGTCGGAATAGCCGATATAGCCGATCGTCTTCACGCCCTTTGACTTCATGTGGTCGTACAGCACCTTGCCCACGATCGGGATCGGCTGCGGCATCGCCACCGACCACTTCATGCGCTCCGGTGTGATCGGGAACGGCGCGAGGCCGAAATGCGGAATGCCGGCTTCGTTGGCGACGTTGGAGACGGCGATGGTCGGTGGGGTCAGCGCCGAGCCCATGATGATGTCGGCCTTGGATTCGGTGACGAAGCGGCGGGCGTTGGTGGTCGCGGTGGTGGGATCGCCGCCGTCGTCGAGCACGATCACCTTCAGCGGCACGCCGCCGATCTCCTTCGGCACGAATTCCAGCGCGTTGCGCTCGGGAATGCCGAGCGCGGCGCCGGGGCCGGTCGTGGTGGTGGTGATGCCGATGGTGACTTCGGCGGTCTGGGCCAGTGCGGGCAGGGCCGGCAGGGCAAGCGTCGCGGCAGTGATGGCGGCGGTCAGGTAAAAGCGTTTCATTTATTCCTCCCTTGACGTGTTTGTTTGAAAGCAGAAATCGGGGGTAATTCAGCCCCCTCTTTTGGCGATGCGGCGATTTAGCTTGGGGCCTCACTCCCCGTGAATTTGGCTACCATTTCCGCCGGGAACGGTGCCGATTTCAGCTTGTCGGGGTTAACGGGGTCGCGGCCGACCAGGACGCGGGTCTCAAACCCCTCGATCGCCAGCGCCTCGCCCTTGTAGACGTTGTGCTTCACCTCGAAGCTCGAGCGCTTGATGCTTTCGATCCTGGTTTCGATGGTGATCCAGTCGCCATAGGTCGAGGGGATGTAGAACCTGGACCGCGTGTCGACCATGGGGATGCCCACCAAGCCGTATTTGCGGACCAGGTCCTGCTTGGAGAAGCCGGCGACCTCGAACAGGGTCGAGGTCGAATCGTCGAACATCGCGAAATAGCGCGGGTAATAGACGATGTTGGCGGGGTCGCAATCACCCCACTGGATCTGGACGTCGCGCCGGTTCACGAACATGCGATTCTCGCCTTACTTCGGCGCCATGCGCAGCGAACCGTCGAGACGCACCACTTCGCCGTTCAGGTACGAATTCTCGACCATGTGCAGCGCCAGCGCCGCGAACTCGTCGGCGTGGCCGAGCCGGCGCGGGAAGGGGATCGCGGCCGCGAGCGAATCCTGGGCTTCCTGCGGCAGGTTGGCAAGCAGGGGGTGAGGAACAGGCCCGGCGCGATCGTCAGCACGCGGACGCCGAACTGCGCCAGCTCGCGCGCGATCGGCAACGTCATGCCGACGATGCCGCCCTTGGAGGCCGAATAGGCCGACTGGCCGATCTGGCCGTCATAGGCGGCAACGGAGGCGGTGTTGATGATGACGCCGCGCTCGCCGGTCGCCTGCGGCTCCAGCTTGGACATCTCGGTCGCGGCGAGGCGCAGCATGTTGAAGGTGCCGATCAGATTGACCTTGATCACCTTGTCGAAATCGGCGAGCGCCATCGGGCCGTCGCGGCCGACGACGCGCTTGGCAACGCCGATGCCGGCGCAATTGACCAGCACGCGCGGTGCGCCAATGGCCTTGGTCGCCTGCGCGATCGCGGCTTCCGCGGAAGCGGCGTCGGAGACGTCGCAGGTCACGGCGACGCCCTTGATCTCGGCCGCAACGGTTTCCGCGAGCTTGGTATTGAGGTCGAACACCGCGACCTTGGCGCCCTGCGCCGCCAGTCTTCGCGCGGTGGCCGCGCCAAGCCCCGATGCGCCGCCGGTGACGATGGCTGGCTGATCTTTCAACAACATGGCGTTCTCCTGAGGTGCGATGTTTCTTAGCCGACCGATATCACACGGTCCGATGGATTGGCAGCGTAGAGCTCGTCGATCAATTCGCCACGATGCTCCAGCACCGCGCGCTGGTTGATCGAGCCCTTGTCGGTGACCTCGCCCTTGTCGATCGACAGCGGCGTGTCCAGCAGGATCGCACGCGTAATCCGCGTCGACGAGCCGGTGGCCGACGAGAGGAAGCGCGTCAGGCGCTCGCGAAACGCTTCGCGCACCAGCCGGTCGCGGGCCGTGACGGTGAGATCGTCGGCCGGCAGCGTCGGATTGATCAGTCGGCAACCGTCGAGATCGAGCAGCACGAGGGCGGAGACCTCGTCGCGGTTGATGCCGGCGATGACGACGTCGCGCACCAGCGGCGCGCAGGCCGCAACCAGACGGGCGCGCAGCGGGCCGACGCTGACCCAGGTGCCGCTGCCGAGCTTGAAGTCCTCGCTGACGCGGCCGTCGAAGTCGAAGCCGGCATTGAGATCGTCGGGGTCGACCGCCTTCAGCGCATCGCCGAGCTTGTAAAAACCTTCCTCGTCGAAGGATTTCGCGGTGATGTCGGGCTGGCGCCAGTAGCCGGGCATCACGTTCGGGCCCTTGGCGCGTACTTCCAGCTTGCCGTTGTTCGGCACCAGCTTGGCGTCGTTGCCGGACACGGGCAGGCCGACATGGCCGGAGCGGCTGGTGCGCGGATTGACCGACATGAAGAACGGCGCGGTCTCGGTGGCGCCAAGGCCGGTCAGCATCGGCACGCGATAGCCTTTTTCCTTCACCGCGAGCTCATCGAGGCTGTTCCAGACGAAGGGCGAGAGCGCCGCGCCGGAGAAGAACATCGCGTGCAGCCGGTCGAAGAACTTCGCGCGCAGGCCCTGGTCGTCGCGCAAGTACGGCAGCAGCGTTTCATAGCCCTTGGGCACGTTGAAATACACCGTCGGCGAAATCTCATGGAGATTGCGCACGGTCTCCTCGATGCCGCCCGGCATCGGCTTGCCGGCATCGAGATACATCGAGCCGCCATTGTACAGCGTCAGCCCGATATTGTGGTTGCCGCCGAAGGTGTGGTTCCAGGGTAGCCAGTCGATGATGACGGGCGGTTCGTCCTTGAGGAAGGCGAGCGTCTCGCGCAGCATCACCTGGTTGGCGCAGATCATGCGTTGGGTGTTGATGACAGCCTTGGGATTGCCGGTCGAGCCCGACGTCAGCAAAAATTTCGCGATCGTATCGGGGCCGATTTTTTCGTGCACCGCGTCGAGATCGCCGCGGATCGGCGTCGCCATGAGGTCGGCGAGCAGCGTGACGTCGCGGCCCGGTACGTGGCCATAGGAAGCGGCAATCTCGGTGCCGAGCGAGACGTTTGCGGCGAGCGCATCGGCGAATTTGTCGGCATCCTCGGCGAAGACGAGACCGGGCGTCAGCAGCTTCATCAGATAAGAGAGCTTGCCGTAATCCTTCGACACCAGCGAATAGGCCGGCGACACCGGGCAGAACGGAATGCCGGCATAGAACGCGCCGAAGGCGAGCAATGCATGGTCGATCGAATTGCCGGAAAGGATGACGACCGGACGCTCCGCCGACAGGCCGCGCTGGATCAGCGCGGACGCGATATGCCGGCTCGCGGTGAGCAGCTCGGCATAGGTGATCTTGCGCCAACCGCGGCCGCCTTCGCGTTCCGCCATGAAGACGCGGTCCGGCGTGGTCGCCGCCCAATGATGCAGGCGGTCGGTGATGCGGACGGGATAGTCGCCGAGCGGCTGTTTGGGCCGCAGGTAAATCGTGCCGTCGTCGCGGCGATCGATGTCGACGACGGGATCGCCGAATGAAATGGGCCGCAGCGGGGAAGTGCTCGCGCCGCGCTCCATGCTGGAAGAGGACGGCTGCGCGCTCATGACTTTGGCTTCACCTTGGCGGTCTTGTGCTCGAGGAACTCGCGGATCCTTCGTTTTGCTTCCTTGTCGCTCTGCGCCACCGTCGCCATCAGTGATTCCATCAGCAGGCCGGTCTGCGGATTGGCCTCCGCGATCATCGGCAGCGCCTGGAGCACGGCGAAATTCGTCAGCGGCGCGTTGGAGGCGATCTTGGTGGCAAGCTCCAGCGCCTTGCCGAGCCCGTTGCCGGCTTCGGTCAGATATTGCGCAAAGCCGTAGGAGGCGCCTTCGGTCGCGGTATAGACGCGCCCGGTCAGCATCATGTCCATCATGCGGGCGACGCCGATCAGCCGTGGCAGCCGTACCGAGCCGCCGCCGCCCACGAAGATGCCGCGCTGCCCCTCCGGCAGCGCAAAATAGGTCGAGGGCTCGGCGACACGAATATGCGCCGCGCAGGCAAGCTCCAGCCCGCCGCCGATCACGGCGCCCTTCAGCGCCGCGATCACGGGCACGCGGCTGTACTGGATGCGGTCGAACACCCGGTGCCACATCTGGGAATGCAGCAGCCCGCCGGTGGCGTCATGGTCTTGCAACTCGGACAGATCGAGGCCGCTGGAGAAATGGTCGCCGATGCCGTGTATGACGACCGCGCCGATGTCCTCGGGCAGGGACGCAAAGCACTCGCCGATCTCCAGGATGATGCCGTCGTTGAGCGCATTGCGCTTGGCGGGCCGGTTCAGACCGACGGTCAGAACCCGGTCCGCCCGCTCGATCCGGAGCAGCCCTGAGGCGCCCGCGTCAGCGGTGTTGGCGTTTCCCTGTGTCATTTGCGTCCTTATCAGAATAGTTATGTTGTATAACGAATTCTGGGGGAGTCAAGGAGGGGACGGAGTGGTGGCTTCGGATGCTGCCGGTCAGGTAGCGAAATTTCTCTCCAAACTCGCTGTCGTCCCTGCGAACGCAGGGACCCATAGCCCCAGGGAGTGGTTTGGCGACGACTCGCCGTTCGGTACTCCCGCCGCCCAAAATCGATAGATCACGCGGTATGGGTCCCTGCGTTCGCAGGGACGACAGCGGAGTGTGTGCGTCACACCACCTGATGCACGTCGATCACCACGCGATCCGCATGACGCGCGGCGGAGCCGACGAAGATGTGCTCCATCAGCCAGCGATACTTCTCATGTCCCGTCTCGAACTTGGGGACCGTGCGGAAATAGATCAGCTTGGGATCGACGGCCTCACCGCGCTTGAGCTTCTGCAACAGCTCGACCGGACCGAAGCGCATGCCCTTGTTCTCGACATAGACGACGGCGCCGTCATCGGTCTCGAAGGCGTATTTCGCCTCGAGGTCGATCAGCTCGTTGGGCCGGATGGTCTGGAAGTCGGCGCCGAACGGCAGCACCTTGCCTGATATCGCGCCCGTCACCTCGCCGCCGATGATCGGGATGATGCGGCGGACCCCGATGCCGGTTTCGCCGGCGGTGACGACGTTGCCGATTTTGGCGGTGATGCTGAAGACGTATTTGGTTTCAAGAATCGGTGCGGTCATCGCTTCCTCATCAATGCGCCATCATGCGCGTCGGCAGCCACGTCGCCAGCAGCGGGAAGGCGATCAGGATCACCAGACGCACGAGGTCCGTCGCCACGAACGGGATCACGCCCCTGAAGATGGTGGAGAACGACACGTCCTTCACCACACTTTTTATGACGAAGACGTTCATGCCGACAGGTGGATGGATCAGGCCGAGCTCGACGGTCATCACGATGATGATGCCGAACCAGATCGGATCGAAACCAAGATGCATGATGACCGGGAAGATGATCGGCACGGTCAATATGATCATCGCCATGGCGTCCATCAGGCAGCCGAGCACGAGATACATCACCATGATCAGCGCCAGCACGCCGTAAGGGCCAAGGCCGAGGCCGGTGAGGAACTCGGTGACCTTCTGCGGCGTCTGCGTCACCGTAAGGAAATAGCCGAAGATCAGCGCGCCGATCAGCACGGTGAACACCGCGGCCGCGGTGCGCGTCGCCTGCAGCAATGACGCCAGGATCTTCTCGCGGTCGAGGCGCCCCGTCACCACGCCGATGATGAAGGCGCCGGTGGCACCGACCCCGCCGGCTTCCGTCGGCGTGAAGCGCGGCAGGAACGGCAGGCCGTAAAGGCCGCCGATGACGAACACGAACAGCAGCACCGGTGCCCAGATGTCCTTCAGGCCGGCAAAGCGCTCGCGCCACGGCAGCACCTTGCCCTTGGGCAGGAAGTCGGGGCGAAAATAGCCGATCAAAAAGATCGTGATCATGTACATGGTCATCGCCAGGATGCCCGGGATGATGCCGGCGATGAAGAGCTTGCCGATGTCCTGCTCGGTGATGATGCCGTAAACCGCGAGCACGGTGGAGGGCGGCAGCATCGCGCCGAGCGTGCCGCCGGCGGCAATCACGCCGGTGGCGAACGACTGCGGGTAGCCGAACCGGCGCATTTCCGGATAGGCGACGGCGGAGAAGGTTGCGGCAGTCGCCACCGACGAGCCGCAGATCGCGGCGAAGCCGCCGCAGGCGCCGACGGTGGCGATGCCGAGCCCGCCGCGCAGATGGCCGACGAAGCCGTTGGCGGCGCGGAATAGCTCGCGGCTCATGCCGGAGTTGCTGACGAAGGATCCCATCAGCAGGAACATCGGGATCACGCCGAATGTGTAGTCGGTGACCGTGCGCATCGTGACCTGGCCGACCAGCTTCAGGGCCGGCGTCGCGCCGACGAGATAGCTGAAGCCGGACACGCCGACGAGGCCCATCGCCATGCCGACCGGCACGCGCAGCAGCATCAGGGCGAACAGGGATACGAAGCCGAGGACGGCAACGGCGTCGGTACTCATGGTCACTCGGTCACCTTGATCTTGGGTTCATGCATGTCTTCGGGATGGAAGATCAGCCGGTATGTGCGGATCGCGATCAGCAGCACGGCGCAGACGTCGCCGATCCAGGCGACGAGGAAGAACGGCCAGGTGGGCATGTGCAGATCGAAGGTCTGCACATTGTCGTTGTAGGTCAGCCGGACCTTGTCGAACAGCGTCCAGGTCTGCACCGTCACGACGAACAGCAGGACCAGGGTCGCGAAGACGTCGATCATGCGCTGGTGGCGCGGCCCGACATTGCCCCAGACGAGGTCGACCGTGATGTGCGTGCCGCGATAGGAGGTCGCGGCGATACCCCAGAAAATGAGGATGCCGAGCAGCATGCGGCCGATGTCGAACGAATCGGGGATCGAGTAGTTCAGCGTGTTTCGCAGCAGCACCGAGACGAAGATGTCGAGAGCGACGATACCGACGAAGGCCGCCGCGATCCATTCGATCGAATCGATGACGCGGTCCATCCAGGAGCGCTTCATGGGTTGGTCCCGTTCAATAGCTTGATGAGTTCAAGGTGCGCCCGCGATCGAGCTGCGCTCCCTCCCCCGCTTGCGGGGGAGGGCTGGGGAGAGGGTGTATCCGCAATCGAGAACCCCCAAGACGAGAGAGCCCTCACCCGGCGCTTGGCGCCGACCTCTCCCCCAAGCGGGAGAGGTGCAGCGCGTGCGCGGCCACAGCTTGGCGTCATTCCGCCAGCGCGTTGTACTTCTTCAACGAGGCCTTCAGGTCCGCCATGGCCGCATCCGGATCGACGCCGGCCTTCTTGGCGCCATCGCCCCAGGTCTTGACCAGCGGTTGGGCGGCCTTCTTCCATGCGGCGGTCTGTTCGGGCGTGAGCTTGTAGACCTCCTGGCCGGCTTCGGCCTTGACCTTGTCGATGCCTGCGTCCTCGAACTTGCCCCAATGCTCGCCGACCACGCCCGCCATTTCCGTCGAGCAGTTCTTGTCGATGGCCGCCTTCTGCTTGTCGGACATCGAATTGTACTTGTCCTTGTTGATCACGAACACGAAGGTCGTGACATAGAGCGGCGCGTCCATGTGGAATTTGGTCACCTTGTCGACGCCGAACAGCACCAGCGAGCCCCATGGGAAGGTCACGCCGTCGGCGACGCCGCGCTCGATGATGTCGCGCACCTCAGGTGCGGAGGACTGCACATTGGTGCCGCCCAGAGCGGTGACGAAGTTCGCCATCGTGGCGTGAGCCGGACGGATCTTCATGCCCTTGACGTCCTCGGGCGTCACGATCTTCTTGGTGCGCACGTGGAAGGAGGAGGGCGAGTGCACGAAGGCGAGGCAGTATTTGACGTCCTTCATCTCCTTCTCGGCATATTTGCGATACCAGGCGTCCAGCCCCATCGAGCCGCCCTTGGCGTCCGAGATCAGGAACGGCAGTTCGCCGGCGCCGATGATCGGGAAGCGGCCGGGCTGATAGCCGGGATTGACATAGGTGACGTCGGCGATGCCGTCGCGCGCCATGTCGTAATGGTCGAAGGCCTTGCCGAGCTGCTGGGCGGGAAACACCTTGCCCGTGATGGTGCCGCCGGAATCCTTGTTCACCGCGGCGACCCAGTCTTCCAGCGACTTCTGCAGCGGATGCGAGGCCGGCACCCAGTGCGAGACCTTCAGGTCGAAGGTCTTGTCCTGCGCGAACGCAGGCGTCACGCTTGCTGCGAGCAGCAAAGCCAGACAGGCTTTCTTCATCGGTCGTCTCTCCCTGTTATCGACGGCGGGCTTCGATGGCCCGGTCTCTTTAATTAACATGTTATCTAATTGGCCGGCGCGTTCAAGCCGGAACTGGCCTCTCGTCCACGTCAGCCATGTTGCATGGATTTGTCGCAGCCAGCGGCGACGCGCACTCCCCTTTTGCCCAACCGTTATATGATATAATTATCGTGCGCGGACGGTCGCGACAAGCGAGCCCGCGACGAAAGCCTACAGGATCGGGAGGAGCAAGTATTGCGGACAAAAGTCGCAATCATCGGGGCCGGGCCGGCAGGATTGTTGCTTGGGCAACTGCTGCATCAATACGGCATCGACAATGTCATTCTGGAGCGGCAGAGCCCGGATTATGTGCTGGGGCGGATCCGCGCCGGCCTCCTGGAGGAGGGGACAGTCGGGCTGCTCGATCAGGTCGGGGCCGGCGCGCGGGCGCATGCCGAAGGCCTGGTGCATGAGGGCATCGAGCTTGCCTTCTCCGGCCGCCGTCACCGCATCGATATGAAGGGTGCGACCGGCAAGACGGTGATGATCTACGGCCAGACCGAGGTCACGCTCGATCTGATGAATGCGCGGCAGACCGCCGGCCTCACCATGGTCTACGAGGCCAGAGACGTACGGCCCCATGATTTTGACGGTGCTCACCCGCGCGTGACCTGGGTGAAGGACGGCGTCACCCACACGCTCGATTGCGACTTCATCGCCGGCTGCGACGGCTTTCACGGCGTCAGTCGTGCCAGCGTCCCGTCGTCGGCGATCGAGGAATTCGAGCGGATCTATCCGTTCGGCTGGCTCGGTATCCTGTCCGAGACGCCACCGGTCAGCCATGAGCTGATCTACTCCAACCACGCCCGTGGCTTTGCGCTCTGCACCATGCGCTCGCTGAAGCGAAGCCGGCACTATGTGCAATGTTCGCTCGACGACCATGTCGACCAGTGGCCGGACGACCGTTTCTGGGACGAATTGAAGCGCCGGCTCGACCAGGAGGCCGCCGACAGCCTCATCACTGGGCCCTCGATCGAGAAGAGCATCGCGCCGCTGCGCAGCTTCGTCGCCGAGCCGATGCGCTTCGGCAGGATGTTCCTGTGTGGCGATGCCGCCCACATCGTGCCGCCGACCGGCGCCAAGGGGCTGAACCTGGCTGCCAGCGACGCGCATTATCTGTCGAGCGCGTTCCGCGAGTTCTACGACGAGAAGTCCAGCGCCGGCATCGACGCCTATTCCGCGAAGGCACTGGCGCGCGTTTGGAAGGCCGTGCGCTTCTCCTGGTGGATGACCTCGATGCTGCACAAATTCCCGGACAATGGCAGCATCGGCGCGCGGATCCAGCTCGCCGAGCTCGACTACGTCACGCAGTCGCAGGCTGCGATGACGTCGCTATCGGAGAATTACGTGGGGCTGCCGTTTTAGGACGAAATCGGCGGTGCGGTAGGGTGGGCAAACCTAAGCGCGCCTATGAGCTTTGGCGGTTACCAGGAGATCGTGGGCACGGCGCCGTTGCGCCTTTGCCCTGCCTACGGCACTGCCGTTTTGGAGGAGCGTCGCTGCCACATACTCCGTCATCGCGGGCGCAGCGAAGCAATCCAGAAATCCCTCCGTGGAGACAGTCTGGATTGCTTCGCTGTGCTCGCAATGACAGTGGGGCTGTTTCAAACGCCTGCGCAAATTCCGTTTAAAACTTTGTAGGCGGTGAAACTGTCATCCACATCGCGTTCAATACCGGCGATACAGCAATGCGAGACAGTCATGACCAGCAGCGACATTCCCGCCGGCTTCGAGCCGCATTTTCGCGAGGCGCCGCTCACCGATCCCTGGGAGCCGCTCTATTCCAAAAAGACCGACAAGGCCGTAATCATCGGCCTGCGTCTGGCAACACCGCATACCAACGCGCGCGGGCTGATCCATGGCGGTCTGATCGCGGCGCTGGCCGATGCGGCCATGGGCTACAGCTGCGCGCAGGCGACGGGCTGGACGACATCCTTCGTCACGATCTCGCTGTCAGTCGACTACGTCGGGGCCGCCGAGATCGGCCAGTGGCTGGCCGTCGAAGGTGAGGCAATCAAGACCGGCAGCACGATCTGTTTTGCGCAGTGCATGGTGAAGGCCGACGATGTGGTCATCGCGCGCGCCAGCGGGACGTTTCGGGTGGTGCCGAAGAAGGGATAGCCGCGCCCTCTCCGTCGTCATGCCCGCGACAAGCCCGGCCATGAGGAAGAGGGAGATCTTATCCAAACCTCCACTCCGCCGTCTCCACCACGAGATCGACGAACGCGCGCACCTTGGCCGAGAGCAGGCGCGAGGTCGGATAGACGATGTGGATCGGCAGCGCCGGCGGCTCGTACTTCGCCAGCACGATTCTGAGCCGGCCGCCCTTCAGCCCCTCGGCGGCCTGATAGGCCAGCACGCGCGTGATGCCGCCGCCGGCTTCGGCGTATTGCAGGGCGGCGTCGGCGCTGTTGCTGGTAAAACGAGGCGTCGGCATCACTTCGACCTCGCGGCCATCCTGCATGAAGCGCCAATTGGCCGACGGACCGAACTGGATGGCCTGATGCGCGAGCAGCGCTTGCGGCGTCCTGGGCTCGCCGTGACGCTTCAGATAGCCCGGCGTTGCCACCACGATCCGCCGCATCTCGCCGACCTGGCGGGCGACCAGCGAGGAATCGGCGAGATGGCCGATGCGGACGGCGGCGTCGACGGCATCCTCAACGAGGTTGACGAGGTTGTCCGACAGCCGCAGCTCGCAGGTTACTTCCGGATAGCGTTTGAGGTAGGCGGTCATGACTGGCCCGACATGGAGCCGGCCGAAACCCACCGGTGCCGACACCACGAGACGCCCGCTCGGCCGATTGCGCTCCTCGCGCGCGGAGCCGTCGGCCTCCTCGACGTCGGCAAGGATGCGCCGGGCGCGCTCGAGATAGCGCGTGCCGACGTCGGTCAAGGTCACCTGCCGCGTTGTCCGCTGCAGCAGCCGCGCGCCGAGATGCTCCTCCAGCGCCGCGATCAGCCGGGTTACCGCCGAGGGCGACAGGTGCAGCTTGCGGGCAGCCGGCGCGAAGCCGCGCAGGTCGGCGACAGTGACGAAGACATGCATGGCTTCAAGGCGGTCCATGGATATTATTGCATATATTGCAATGATGAAGTGTCAATGAGCACAATTGTTTTAATCGTAGAAAGGGCCACTTTAGCCGTTGAAAGACGCAGAGATGCGCCGGAATTTTCAGGAGATGTTCCGATGACGACAGCAGCCCATACCTATGCCAGCGACGTGGCATTTACGCCCGCGGTGAAGGCGATCCAGGCGCGAAAAGGGTCGCGCGAGGCCTACGCCCGGGCCGAACAACACGGCTGGCGTACCGAGGTCGACGAGAAGCTGGCCGGCTTCCTCACTGAGGCCAACAGCTTCTATTTCGCCACCGCGGCAGCGGACGGCCAGCCCTACATCCAGCATCGAGGCGGCCCGAAGGGGTTTCTGAAGGTGCTGGACAAGCAGACGCTCGCCTTTGCCGACTACGCCGGCAACCAGCAATACATCACGCAGGGAAATCTGACGGAGAATCCCAAGGCCTACATCTTCGTCATGGACTACGCCCATCGTCGCCGGGTGAAGATCTGGGGCGAGGCGCGCGTGGTCGAGGATGACGAGGCGCTGACCGCGTCGATGATGCCGAAGGGCTATCGGGCGCGACCGGAGCAGGTGATCCTGTTCAAGATCGCAGCGTGGGACACCAACTGCCCGCAGCATATTCCGCAGAAGTTTGACGCGGCGGATGTCGCGGCTGCGCTGGCGGCGAGGGATGCGAGGATCGCGGAGCTCGAGGCGGAAGTAGCGGCGCTGAAGGGGGAGAAGGCGACTAGCGATTAAATAAATGCGATGTGATCGGTGCCCCCTCTCCCCTTTTTGGAGAGGGTGGCTCGCTGCGTAGCGACGAGACGGGTGAGGGATTCTCTTCTCGCGAAAATCCTTTTTTGGTGTCTCAGTTTGAAGTCAACTCTTCGGAACGCTGAAAATTGCTAACCGCATCTTACCCTTATTTATAGTGCCAACCAGCGAACCAACGAATACGCGCTTGGTGTTGACGTTGACTAATCGGTAAGGATGACCAGGGAGCATCTTTTCGCCTCTTCGACACTTGATGCCGTGGATTGTGACGCTTGTCTCCCGAGCGTTTGGCCTTCGTACCTTTTTGGCCTTCTTCATTTTCTGCCCTCCCTTGTGAAGCTTATCGCCAATCATTACCTCCTGCGTGGCAGGGCGCAAAGGAGGCGTCAATGGCAAGAGGCAATGACGGTCTCGGTATGGGTCCAGAGTTTTGGGCCCCTTTGCCTGGTCAGGACCGAAAGCATTTTCCGTTGGGAACATGCCCAGCTCCACCTGCGCGCGGTTATTGGGCGGCTCGTGCTGGCCTGTCTAACGACTATCAAGTCGAAGAGGCCATTGCAGGCCTTACAGACCCGTCAGAGATCAAAGCAAAACTGATCAAATTGGCGGGCTACAACTTCGCGCTCGACTACATGACGTACTACAAGATGGGTTGGAAATACTGAGGGGATCAGTTTTAAACTAAGACACCGCCGAGTCTTTTGGAATGGAGAGAGTCCCCATCCGGCGCTCCGCTTCCGTTATCCCACAGGGGAGAAAGGAAGCGTAGTGCGGGGTGAGATTATACCACACCCGCGCCCTCGTGCTGGAAGCCGAGATAGCTCGCGGCCACGCGCTCGTTCGCCGCGACGTCGCTGGCCTTGCCGCTCAGCACGAATTCGCCGAGCTCCATCACATAGGCCTGGTCCGCGATCTTCAGTGCGGCCTGCGCGTTCTGCTCGACCAGCAACACCGAAACGCCGGCGGCGCGCAGCTCACCGACGATGCGGAAGATGTCCGCGACGATGATCGGCGCGAGCCCGAGGCTCGGCTCGTCCAGCATCAGCAGCTTCGGCTCGCCCATCAACGCACGGCCCATTGCGAGCATCTGCTGCTCGCCGCCGGACAGCGTGCCGGCCAGTTGCTTGCGGCGCTCCTTCAGCCGGGGAAACAGCGTGTAGACGTGCTCCATCGCGGCTTTCGCCTTGCGCTTCTCAATGCGGAAGGCTCCGAGCTCCAGATTGTCCTCGACATTCATGGTCACGAACAATTCGCGGTGCTCCGGCACGAGGCCGAGCCCTATCGCGACGCGGTCCTCGATTTCGAGCCGGGCGAGGTCCTGGCCGGCAAACGTCACGCGGCCCTTCAGCGGCAGGATGCCCATGATGGCCGACAGCAGCGTGGTCTTGCCGGCGCCATTGGCGCCGACGATGGTGACGATCTGGTTTTGGCCGACCTCGAGCGAGACCGAGCGCACTGCCTCGACCTTGCCATAGGCGACATGCGCATCCGCGACGGACAACAGCGCGGTCATGCCGCCACTCCCAGATAGGCCTTGATCACTTCGGGGTTGGTCTTGATCGTGGCGGGCGTGCCTTCCGCGATCTTGGTGCCGAAATCGAGCACCACGATACGGTCGGCGAGGTTCATGACGAAGCCCATGTCATGCTCGACCAGCAGCACGCTCATGCCGCCGTCGCGCAATTCGCGCAGCAGCGTTGCGAGCCTCTGCTTCTCCATGTGGCGCAGGCCCGCGGCCGGCTCGTCGAGCAGCAGGAGCATCGGATCGACGCAGAGCGCGCGCGCGATCTCGACGATGCGCTGCTGGCCGAGCGACAGGCTGCCCGCGAGCTGATGCATCTGGTCGGCAAGGCCGACCCGCTCGATCTGGCGCGCGGCTTCCGCCAGCAGTCTGGCCTCATCGGCGCGGTCGAGCCGCAGCATCGAGGCGATCGGCCCGGAATGGCCGCGAAGATGCGCGCCGATCGCGACATTCTCCAGCACGGTCATGTCGGGGACGAGCTTGACGTGCTGGAAGGTGCGGGAGATGCCCAGCTTGACGATCTCCTGCGGCGGCGCGTTGTCGACCTTCTTGCCCTGCACCGAGATCGAACCCGACGTTGCCGACAGCACGCCGGTGATCAGGTTGAACGTCGTGCTCTTGCCGGCGCCGTTCGGTCCGATCAAGGCGACGATCTCACGGGCCTGGACGTCGAAGGAAACGTTGTTGACCGCGATCACGCCGCCGAATTGTTTGCGCGCCTTCTCGACCTGGAGCAGCACGCCGGACTGGACGACCGAGCGGGTCCGCTGTTCCAGTTTCAGCGAGGTATCGGGCTTCTTGCCGCCGGTGCGTTCGGGCAAGAGCGACGTCAGCCAGGGCCAGACGCCGCCGGGCGCGAGCTGTAGCAGCGCCACCAACATGATGCCGAACACGATGGTCTCGACCTGGCCGGAGCCGGGCAGGATCATCGGCAGATAGCTCTGCAGCACCTCTTTCAGGATCACGACGATCGCCGCGCCCAGCACGCCGCCCCAGACATAGCCGGCGCCGCCGACCACCGCGATGAACAGATATTCGATGCCGGCGTGTGCCCCGAACGGCGTCGGGGTCACCGCGCGCTGAAGATGCGCGTAGAGCCAGCCGGAGAGGCCGGCGAGCACGGCGGCGTGAATGAACACCAGCAGCTTTGCGCGCGGGGTGTGCACGCCGAATGCTTCGGCCGCGACATGGCCGCGGCGGAGCGCGCGGATGGCGCGCCCGGTGCGGGAATCCAGCAGGTTCATCGTCAGCAGGGCCGAGACGAGCACGGCGGCCCAGATCGCGTAATAGATCGAACCCGGTGAAAGCATCCTGAATGCGCCGATCGACAGCGGCGGGATCGCCGAGATGCCGTCGTTGCGTCCGAGGAATTCGAGCTTGCTGAACAGGTAGAATAGGCCGAGGCCCCAGGCGAGCGTGCCGAGCGGCAGATAGTGGCCGGAGAGACGGACCGTGACGAGGCCGAGCAGCACGGCCAAGGATCCGCTGACCAGGAGCGACAGCGGCAGCGTCAGCCACGGCGACATCCCATAGGTCGTCGACAGCACCGCGGTGGTGTAGGCGCCGAAGCCAACGAAGGCCGCCTGGCCGAAAGAGGTGAGGCCGCCGACGCCGGTCAGCAGCACGAGGCCCATCGCGACCAGCGCGGCAAGGCCGATATTGTCGAGCAGCACGATCCAGAACGGCGGCATGCCCGGAACGAACGGGATCGCCGCCATGACAAGGGCGAAGACGATAATGGGAAGCCGGCTCTGCATCTTGGCCTCAGTCCTTCTCTTCCTCGACCGCGGGGGCTGCGAGAGAGCGCAGCAGCAGCACGGGGATCAAGAGCATGAAAACGATCACCTCCTTGTAGTTGGAGGCATAGAAGGACGAGAACGCCTCGACGAGGCCGACGAACAGCGCCGCGACGGCGGTGAGCGGATAGCTGACGAGCCCGCCGATGATCGCGGCGACAAAACCCTTCAGTCCGATCAGGAAGCCGCTGTCATAGTAGAGCGTCGTGATCGGCACGATCATGATGCCCGACAGCGCGCCGATGACGGACGCCAGCAGGAAGGCGATCTGCCCCGACAGCGTGGTGCGGATGCCGGCGAGCCGCGCGCCGAGCCGGTTGACGGCGGTCGCACGAAGCGCCTTGCCGTAAAGCGTCAGGCCGAAGAACAGCCAGAGCCCGACGATGAAGGCGATGGTGATGCCGTAGACGGTGAGGCTCTGGCCGGTGAAGCGCAGCGCGCCGGCGGTGAAGGAGCCGGACAGCACGGCGGGCCCGCGCTGGCCTTCGGCACCGAAGAACAGCAGGCCCAGTCCTTGCAGCGCCAGGTGCACGCCCACGGATGCGATCAGCAGCACCAGCACGGAGGTGTGCGCCAGCGGCTGGAATGCGACCCGGTAGAGGAACAGGCCGATCATCGCGACGATCACCAGCGAGAGCGCGATGCAGATGGCGACCGGCGGCTTCTGGGCGGCGAAATAGATGGTCAGCGCCAGCACGGCGGCCGGCAGCACGATATTGGTGAGGAAGCTGCGTATGACCAAGCGTCCGTGCAGCGCGTTGCGGGCCACGAACAGGTCGAAGGCGAAGGCGCCGATGCCGAGGGCCAGCGCGAGCTTTGCCGTGCCCGGCATCTGGCCCGCCGCCAGCGAGGCGTAGGTCAGCGCGCCATAGGTGACGAATTCGCCCTGGGGAATCAGGATCACCCGGGTGACGGCGAATACCAGCACCAGCGCCAGGCCGAGCAGCGCGTAGATCGCGCCATTGGTGATGCCGTCCTGCACCAGGAACAGCATGATGGTGGTGTTCAAGACCGGACGCTCCCCCTCGAGATGGCGGACCGGTCTCCGCGATTGCGGTGGATGGTCCGCTCACAGCCATTGAAATACGACGGCGATATTTGATATGGTCCATAACAATTATCAAATATAACTTCAAGGGTGGCGGACGACCTTCCCGAATTTAGCGGGATTACGAGCACGAGGCGATGACCGTTTCCAAAACTGCTGAAAAACCCGGTGACGCGACCAAGGGCCGCAAGGACGCAGGCGACGCCCAAGGCCAAGGTCACGCCGAAATCCTCCAGCTCGGCGAGCTCTCGGAGCAGCTTGGTTATGTGCTCAAGCGCGCCCAGCTCAAGGTGTTCGAGAACTTCCTGCGCTGCATGGCCTCGCTCCAGCTCACGCCCGCGCAGTTCTCCGTACTGCTGCTGGTCGAGAAAAACCCCGGCCGTAACCAGACCGAGATTGCCTCCACGCTCGGCATCCTGCGTCCGAATTTCGTGGCCCTGCTCGACAATCTCGAAAGCCGCGACCTTTGCGCGCGGATCCGCTCCACCAACGACCGCCGCTCGCACATCCTGGTCCTGACCGACAAGGGCAAGGCCGTGCTGACGCGCGCCAAGAAGCTGGTCGCGACCAAGCACGAGTCGCGGCTGAACGAGCTGCTCGGGCAAGCCAACCGCGAAGCCCTGCTCGAGATGCTCTCGAAGATCGCCAACGAGTTTTGAGGCTTGCTGTCATCGTCCGGCTTGACCGGACGATCCAGTATTCCAGAGACGGTTGCGATTGAATCGAGAAGCTGCGACGTACTGGATTCCCCGCCTTCGCGGGGAATGACACCGTCATTGGAGCAGCCCTCTCAATCCACCAGAATCACCCTGACGTCGTTCACGTTCGTCAGCGTCGGTCCCGGCTGGAGCAGATCCCCGGTCGCCTCGAAGAACGTCGTCGCATCGTTGTTGTCGAGATAGTCCTGCGGCTGAAGCGCCAGCGCCTTCATCTTCGCGAACGTCGCCGCATCGATCAGAGCGCCGGCGGGGTCGGTGGGATGGCCGGCGCCGCCGTCGGCGCCGTCGGTGTCGCCGGCGAGCGCCGAAATGTCAGGCGTGTCCTTCAGCAGCGCGGCCAGCGCCAGGGCATATTCCTGGTTCGGGCCGCCGCGGCCGTTGCCGCGCACGGTCACCGTCAGCTCGCCGCCGGAGAGGATCGCGAGGCGCTTGCCTTGCGCGCGCGCCGCCAGCGCCAGCTTGGCGTGATCGGCGGCGACCTCGCGCGCTTCGCCTTCGAGATCGGCGCCGAGATCGACGATCTCGTAGCCGGCGTCCTTGGCGAGCTTCACCGCGGCGTCGAGCGACTGTTTTGGGCGCGCGATCAGCTCGAACGTCGCGCGCGCGAAGGCGGCATCGCCCGGCTTGGCACTTTCGTTGGCGGGATCGTCGAGCGCGCGGCGGACGGCGTCGTCGATGTCGAGTCTGTATTTCGCGACGATGGCGCGCGCGTCGGCGAGCGTGGTCGGATCGGGCACCGTGGGGCCGGAGGCGATCGCGGAGGGATCGTCATGCGGCACGTCGGAGATCGCGAGCGTGACGATCTCGGCGGCGTTTCTGCCGGCGCGCGCGAGGCGACCGCCCTTGATGCGGGAGAGGTGCTTGCGCACGACGTTCATCTCGCCGATCGGCGCGCCGGAACGGAGCAGCGCCTTGTTGACCGCCTGCTTCTGCGCGAAGCTGATGCCGTCCACCGGTGCGATCCAGTTCGCCGAGCCACCGCCGGTGAGCAGCACCAGCATCAGATCGTCGGGGCCAGCCTCGCCCGCGAGCGCGAGCGTGTCGGCCGCGCCCTTGAGGCCGGCCTCGTCAGGCACGGGATGGCCGGCCTCGACCACGCGGATGCGGCGCGTCGGTACGCCGTAGCCGTGGCGGGTGGTGGCGATGCCGACGAGGCGCTCCGGCGCGAGTCCGAGCGTATCGAGATAATGCCGCTCTGCGGCAGCGGCCATCGCGCCCGCGCCCTTGCCGGCGGCAAGGCAGATCACGCGTCCCCTCGGCGCGGGCCGCAGATGCGGCGCCAGAATCGTGTTCGGATGGGCGGCCGCAACGGCGGCATCATAGAGGACGCGGAGCAGGGGACGTCGGTCGGTCATGACGAAAAGCCTTCGGCGGACGGAAGCAGCGGCGACGAGGTCGCCATCGGCATGCCTACCGCATCGGGCGCCCAAGCGTAAGCAGGCTTTGCCGTCATTCGAATATGCAATCGCGCGATCATCCTCGGGATGCAAGCAAAAGCCCCTGCGGAGGTTCGCAGGGGGCTGCTGTCGTGGCGCGATGGAGGCGGTTAGCCGCCTGCGTCGGCGTTGATCACGTCACCGAACAGCTCCCAACGCTCGCCCTTGAAGCGTTGGAGCTGGAGTGAACTGATCGGCGCGAAGTCGTTGGCGCTGGTATTGATCTTGATGCCGGGCAGCAACACCTCGGTGCGGAAGTCCTTCAGGCTTGCCGCCTGCTTCATCACGTTGGCGCGGGTCAGATCGTCACCGCAATTCTTGAGGACCTGGACCAGCGTCTGGGCGACGCCGTAACCCACGACGGTGCCGCCGTCGGTCCTGTCGCCTTCCGGAAAGTACTTCGTCATGAACTCGACGTAGGCCTTCATGCCGGCGTCGTTGTCCCACTGCTTGTCGGTGGTGTCCTTCAGATATGCGGCCGAAACCACGTCCTGCGCGGCATCGAAGCCCGCCGGCTTGATCACGCTGCCGACCGACGCCGAGACGTTGTTGAGGAAGTGCAGCGGCTTCCAGCCGATCTCGGCATTCTTCTTGATGGCCTGAGCGGCAAATTTCGGCGTCGTGATGTTCATGAAGACGTCGGCGCCGGTGGCCTTCAGCTTGATGATGTGGTTGTCGATCGTCGGCTCCGAGGTTTCGTAGCTCTCCTCCATGACGATCATCGACGCGGCCTTGGACCCGAGGCCGTCCTTCAGGCCCTTGAGGTAGTCCTTGCCGTAATCGTCGTTCTGGAACAGCACCGCGATCTTGGCGTCCGGCTTGTTCTTGAGCAGCCACTTCGCATAGATCTGCGTCTCGCTCTGGTAGGAGGGCTGCCAGCCCATCGTCCACGGGAAGTTCTGCGGATCGTTCCACTTGGTGGCGCCGGTGGCGACGAATAGCTGCGGCACCTTCTTCGAGTTCATGTATTTCTGGATCGCCGAGTTCGACGGCGTGCCGAGCGAGTTGAAGATGAACAGCACCTCGTCGCTCTCGACCAGCTTGCGGGCCTGCTCCACGGCCTTCGGCGGCGAATAGGCGTCGTCATAGCTGATGAAGTTGATCTTGCGGCCGTTGATGCCGCCCTCTTCGTTGATCTTCTTGAAATAGGCGGCTTCGGTCCGTCCGATGATGCCGTAGGCGGAGGCCGGTCCGCTGTAGGGCATGATGTTGCCGATCTTGATCTCGGTGTCGGTCGCGCCGGTATCGTATTTCTTCTGGGCCGATGCAACGGAGGTCGAGGCCGCAATGAGCGCGAGCGCGAGTGACGCGGCCGCGAGTTTGCCGGTGACAGCAGGCATTCCTATCTCCCTGTTTTTCTTGGTGTGTGCGTCCCTTTTCTTGGGTTGCTTGTTTTTGGCGACGCGGTCGCAATTCAATACGATTTGCGCGAAAGCTTCAAGGAAAAGCCCCTGCGGCAAGGCCGCAGGGGTTGCGTCTTTAGTCGACTGCGTAACGTCAGCCGCCGACGTCGGCGCTCAGAATTTCACCAAATCGATCCCAATGCTCGCCCTTGAACCTGATCAATTGCAGCTGCGAGAGCGGCGCGAAATCGGTCGCGGAGGTGTTAACCTTGACGCCCGGTAACAGGCCGGCCGGTTCGTAGTCCTTGATGCTGGCCGCCTGCTTCATGACGTTCTCACGGGTGAGATCGTCACCGCAGGCCTTGAGCACGTGCACGAGGCCCTGGGCGACGATGTAGGCGTACATCACCGAGGCGTCGGCGCGGTTCGCCTCGGGATAGTATTTGTCGAGGAACTGGTTCCAGCCGATCATCGCCGGGTCGTTCTTCCATTGGGCGTCGGTCGGATCCTTGAAGTATTGCGACGAGATGATCTCCTGCGCGTTCTCGAAGCCGGCCGGCTTGATCACGCTGCCGATCGAGCCCGAGACGTTGTTGAGGAAATGCAGCGGCTTCCAGCCGAGCTCGGCGTTCTTCTTGATCGCCTGCGCCGCGAATTTCGGCGTGGTGATGTTCATGAAGACGTCGGCGCCCGAGGCCTTCAGCTTCACGATGTGCGAGTCGATGGTCGGCTCGGAAACTTCATAGCTGTCCTCGATGATGATCAGCGAGGCTGCCTTGGCGCCGAGCCCGTCCTTGAAGCCCTTCAGATAGTCCTTGCCGTAATCGTCGTTCTGATAGAGCACCGCGATCTTGGCGTCCGGCTTGTTCTTCAAAATGTACTTCGCGTAGATGATGGTCTCGCTCTGGTAGTTGGGCTGCCAGCCCATGGTCCATGGGAAGTTCTGCGGGTCGTTCCACTTGGTGGCGCCGGTGGCGACGAACAGTTGCGGCACCTTCTTCTGGTTCAGATATTTCTGGATCGCCGAGTTCGGCGGTGTGCCGAGCGAATTGAAGACCATGAGGACTTCGTCGCTCTCGACCAGCTTGCGCGCCTGCTCCACGGTTTTCGGCGGCGAGTAGGCGTCGTCGTAGCTGACATAGTTGATCTTGCGGCCGTTGATGCCGCCTTCCGCGTTGATCTTGCGGAAATAGGCCTCCTCGGTCTTGCCGATCACCCCGTAGGCGGAGGCGGGTCCGCTGTAGGGCATGATGTTGCCGATCTTGATTTCGGTGTCGGATGCGCCGGTGTCGTATTTCTTCTGTGCCGATGCCGCCGTGGAAAAGGCGGTGGCCAGCAGGAGGGCAGCCGAGAAGGCCCCCAACCGCACATGCATTGCAGGCATTGTGATCTCCCTAGAAGGTTTGAATGTGTCGATTGTTCTTGATTGGGAGCGATCGTTTCGCGTCGCTCCGTCCTCACATTCAATACCCATCCCTCGCCGCCAGCAAGGAAAACGCCGCTGCAGAACCGTCGTAGGGTGCGCGATCTGTCGAAAGCGGAGGGGAATATTCCGGCGCGTGAGATTTTGTGCGCCGCCAGTCAGCCACGCTCAAGTTGCCTGGGATAGGTCAGGCTATCTTGAATTGCGCGGCATTCAATGCCCGATCTCGCTCGAGATGATGTCGCCGAACAGTTCCCATTTCCTGCCCTTGAAGCGCATCATCTGCAGCTGCTCGATCGGGGCGAAATTGTCGGCTGAGGTGTTGATCTTGATGCCGGGAAGCAGCGTATCGGGTGCGAAATCCTTCAAGGAAGCGGCCTGCTTCATGACGTTCTCGCGGGTGAGGTCGTCGCCGCACATCTGCAGCACCTTCACCATGGTCTGCGCCGCGGCATAGCCGAAAACCACGCCGGCATCGAGCTTGTTGGCCTTGGGGTCGTATTGCGCGAGGAAGTTGTAGAACTTCTTCATGCCGTCGTCGGCGTTCCATTGCGGGTCGGAGCCGTCCTTGGTGTAGCTCGCCGACAGGATGCCTTGCGAGATCTCGATTCCCGCCGGCTCCAGCACGCCGCCGACCGAGGCCGAAACGTTGGAGATGATGTGGACCGGATGCCAGTTGATCTCGGCCGCTTTCTTGATCGCCTGGGCCGCGAATTTCGGCGTGGTGATGCTGATGAAAACGTCGGCACCCGACGCCTTCAGCTTCACGACATGCTCGTCGATGGCGGGCTCGGAGGTGTCGTAGCTGTCCTCCATTGCGATCATCGACGTCCTGGCGCCGAGGCCCTCCTTCAGGCCTTTCATGTAGTCCTTGCCGAAATCGTCGTTCTGGTAGAGCACGCCGATCTTTGCGTCGGGCTTCTCCTTCACGATGTATTTGGCGTAGATGCGCGCCTCGCTGGCGTAGCTCGGCTGCCAACCCATGGTCCATGGATATTGCCTGGGGTCGTTCCACTTCGAGGCGCCGCTCGCCACGAACAATTGCGGCACCTTCTTCTCGTTCATGTATTTGCGGATGGCGCCGTTGGTGGAGGTGCCGAGCGAGCCGAAGATCAGCAGCACGCCGTCGCTCTCGACCAGCTTGCGCGCCTGCTCCACCGTCTTCGGCGGCGAATAGCCGTCGTCATAGGAAATGAACCTGATCTTGCGGCCGTTGATGCCGCCCTCGGCGTTGACCTTGTTGAAATAGGCCTCCTCGGCCTTGCCGATCGCGGCATAGGCGGAGGCCGGCCCGCTATAGGGCATGATGTTGCCGATCTTGATCTCGGTATCGGACGCGCCGCTGTCGTATTTCTTTTGCGCCAGCACCGGGCTGTTCGTCGCAACGCACAACGCGAGCGCGGCCAAAAGGGCCGCAACCTGAAATCGAACGGCAGTCATCTTTCTCCCACCCCGGAATGGATCGGTGCGCCGCATTGAACAAGAATGATGCCTGACGTCAACAAAAAGCCCCCGCGGTTGCCCGCGGGGGCCTTGGACCAGACCCTGACTATGGCGTCGGCGTCATTCGGAGGCGAGGTCGCCGCTGATGATCTCGCCGAACAGTTCCCACTTCTCGCCCTTGAAGCGCTGCATCTGGAGCTGCGAAATCGGGGCGAAGTCGGTGGCGCTGGTGTTGATCTTGACGCCGGGCAGCAAGGTGTCCGGTGCGAAATCCTTCAACGAAGCGGCCTGCTTCATCAGATTGGCGCGGGTGAGGTCGTCACCGCACATCTCCAGCGTTTTGACCAGGGTCGAAGCCGCGCCATAGCCGTAGACCATGCCGGTGTCGGTCTTGTCGGCGCCGGGCATGTACTTGTCGACGAACTCGTTCCACCTCTTCATGCCGGGATCGTTGTTCCACTGCGGGTCGGTGGAATCCTTGGCATAGGCCGCCGACAGCACGCCCTGCGACGCCTCGAAGCCGGCGGGCTTCATCACGCTGCCGACCGAGATCGACACGTTGGTGAGGATCTGGAGCGGCTTCCAGTTGAGCTCGGCGGTCTTCTTGATGGTCTGGGCCGCGAACTTCGGCGTCGCGTAGATCAGCAGCACGTCGGGATTGGCGGCCTTGATCTTGACGATGTGGCCGTCGATCGATGGCTCGGAGATCTCATAGCTCTCTTCCATGATGATCATGGACGCGCCCTTGGCGCCGAGACCGTCCTTGGTGCCCTTGAGGTAGTCTTTGCCGAAATCGTCGTTCTGATAGAGGATCGCGACCTTGGCGGTCGGCTTTTCCTTCATCAGCCACTTCGCGTAGATCTGCGCTTCGCTCTGGTAGGAGGGCTGCCAGCCGATGGTCCAGGGGAAGTTCTTCGGGTCGTTCCACTTGGTGGCGCCGGTGGCGACGAACAGCTGCGGGATCTTCTTGGCGTTCAGATACTTCTGGATCGCCGTGTTCGAGGGGGTGCCGAGCGGATTGTAGACGGCCAGCACCTCGTCGCTCTCGACCAGCTTGCGGACCTGCTCGACGGCCTTCGGCGGCGAATAGGCGTCGTCATAGGTGACGAAGTTGATCTTGCGGCCGTTGATGCCGCCCTTGTCGTTGATCATCTTGAAATAGGCTTCTTCGGTCTTGCCGATGATGCCATAGGCCGACGCCGGACCGCTGTACGGCATGATGTTGCCGATCTTGATCTCGGTATCGGACGCGCCGGTGTCGTATTTCTTCTGGGCAAGTGCTGCGCCGGAGGTGAGGGTCGCGACCGCCGTTACGAGTGCGGTGGTTCGCAGTATTCTTTCGAGAAGCAAAACGAAGTCTCCTTGCTTGAGGGGTTTCAGTTCTTCCTGAGCTTACCGGCGAGTTGTTGGCCCAGCATCGCGACTTGCCTTGCGCCATGCGGCACGAGGTAGATGACGAGGAACAGCAGCACGCCGAACACCGCGCCGGAGAGGCCCTTGGAGATGCCCTCCGCCATGTTCGGCACGAAGATGATGAAGGCGGCGCCGACGATCGAGCCGGGCAGCCAGCCTACGCCGCCGACGACCATGCCGAGGAACAGCGAGATCGCGAGCGTGATGGTGTAGCTGTCGGGCGCGACGAACTGCACGGCAATGGCCCCGAGCGAGCCGGCAATGCCGGTGATCGCGGCCGAGACGCCGAAGGCCAGGGTCTTGTACAGCGCGACGTCGACACCCATTGCGGAGGCCGCGATCTCGTTGTCGCGGATCGCCATGAAGGCGCGGCCGGAGCGGGAGCGCAGCAGGTTTACCGCGAAGAGGTAGATGCCGATCACGACGACGAGCGTGAAATAGTACAGCCACATGTCCTGCGACATCGGCAGGCCGAAGGGCGCGTCAGGCTTGGTGACGACGAGGCCCTGCACGCCGCCGGTCCAGTGCTCGAGGAAGTTCAGCTTGAGAAGCTGCGGCATGGCGGTGGCGAGCGCGAAGGTCGCCAGCGCCAGATAGACGCCGGAGAGCCGCAGCGCCGGCTGTCCGAACAGGAAGCCGAAGGCGAAGCAGACCACGCCGGCGATCGGCAAGGTCAGCGCATAGTTGATGTTGAAGTGCTCCATCAGCACCGCGGTCGTATAGGCGCCGACGGCGTAGAAGGCGCTCTGGCCGAGCGAGAACTGGCCCGAGCCGCCGGTCAGGATGTTCAGCGCCAGCACTGCGAGCCCGTAGATCAGGAGCATCGTCATCTGGAAGATGATGAAGTTCTTGACGAAGATGGGCATGATGATCAACGCGGCGAGCACGACCAGCGACGTGCCGGTGCCCAGCGTCATGGCTCGTTTCGGCACGGCCTCGACCGCCTGGCCGCCTTCTGCAACGACTTCTTCTGCAGCGCTCATGATCAAACTCGCTTGACGATGTGCCGGCCGAACAGGCCAGCGGGTTTGACGACCAGGACGGAAATGATCAGCGCGAGCGCGATCGGAAGTTTCAGCTCGTTGCCGACGCCGGGGATGTAGGTGCCGGCGAGGTTCTCGAAGATGCCGACCAGGAACCCGCCGACCACGGCGCCGAACGGGCTGGTGAGCCCGCCAAGCACCGCCGCGGCAAAGCCGTAGATCAGCACGCCGCCCATCATGTTGGGCTCGAGGAACACGACCGGGGCGATCAGCATGCCGGCGATCGCACCGATTGCGGTCGCCATGCCCCAGCCGAGCGCGATCATCCAGCTCGTGTTGATGCCGACGAGGCGAGCCGATTCAGGCACCGAAGCGGCCGCGCGCATGGCGAGACCGATCCTTGTGTACTGGAAGAAGAAGTAGAGGGCGAGCAGCAGCATGATCGTGACGCCGATCATGCCGGCCTGGTGGGTCGAGATCAGCTGGCTGCCGAGGAACGGAGAAGAGCCGAACGGGGTCGGATACTGCTTGATGGTGAAGTCCCAGATCAGGCCGGCCGACGAGTTGATGATCGCAAACAGCGCGATGAAGCCGGCGACGTTGGTCAGCACCGGCGCCTTCGCCAGCGGCTTGAACAGGATGCGCTCGATCGCGATGCCGGCGATGAAGGAGAAGATCAGCGTGACCGCGAAGGCAGCCCAATAGGATAAGCCCCACTGCATCAGCTGCCAGGAGATGAAGGTTGAGAACATCGCCATCTCGCCCTGCGCGAAGTTGAGGTGGTCGATCGCCTGGTAGATCATGACCACGGCGAGCGCCATGCAGGCGTAGATCGCGCCCGTGGCGATGCCGGCCAGCACTTGGTTGGTGAACAGCTCCATCGTGCCGGCTCCTCAGTAACCCAGATAGGATTTGCGGATTTCTTCGTTGTTCGCGATGTCCTTGGCATTGCCCGACATCACGATGCGTCCGGTCTCGATCACGTAGGCCTGATCGGCGAGCTCGAGCGCGAGCTGGGCGTTCTGCTCGACCACCAGGATCGACACCTTGTCCTCGCGGTTGATCTTGCCGAGGATGCCGAACAGGTCGCGCACGACCAGCGGCGCGAGGCCGAAGGAGGGTTCGTCCAGCAGCATCAGCCGCGGCCGCAGCATCAGCGCGCGGGCGACGGCGAGCATCTGCTGCTCGCCGCCCGAGAGCGTGCCGGCCTGCTGGGTGTGGCGCTGCTTGAGCACCGGGAAATGCGCATACATCCGCTCGATGTCGGAGACGATGCCGGCGCTGTCCTTGCGGGTGATGGCCCCGAGCTGAAGGTTCTCTTCCACCGTCATGGTGGTGAAGGTACCGCGGCCCTGCGGCACGTGGGCGATGCCGAACCGCACGATGCTCTCGGTGGAGCGGTTGTTCAGCGGCTTGCCGTCGAACTCGATCCCGCCGGTGGAGCGCACCATGTTGCAGATCGCGCGCAGCGTGGTGGTCTTGCCGGCGCCGTTGGCGCCGAGCAGCGTCGTCAGCGAGCCCTCGTTGAGCGAGAAGGACAGGCCGTGGAGCGCCTGGACCTGGCCGTAATAGGCGCGCAGGTCCTTGACGTTGAGCAGCGTCGTCATTGGTCCTTGCTCCCGAGATAGGCCTTGATGACGTCGGGGTCCACCTGCACCTGGGCCGGCGTGCCTTCCGCGAGCTTCTTGCCGAAGTTCAGCGCCACGACGTGATCGGCGATCGACATCACGAGACCCATGTGGTGCTCGACCAGCAGCACGGTCATGTGGCGTTCGTCGCGGATGCGCCGGATGAGGTCGCCCAGCACGTAGACTTCCTCGTGGTTGAGGCCGCCGGCGGGCTCGTCGAGCAGCAGGATCTTCGGATCGGCCGCGAGCGCCCGCGCCAGCTCGACGCGCTTCTGCGTGCCGAACGGCAGGCCGGACACGACGGTGTGGGCGACGTCCTCGAGCTTGAGATAGGCGAGGATCTCGTGAACCTTCTTGTTGACGTCGTTCTCGCTGCGCCGGACCCACGCCAGTCTCAGCGAGTCGCTGATGATGTCGCTGGAGGTCTTCGAATGGGCGCCGACGCGGACGTTGTCCATCACCGTGAGGTTCGGAAACAGCGCCACGTTCTGGAAGGTGCGGCCGATGCCGATTTCGGCGATCCGGTGCGGCGGCCGCGACAGAATGCTCACGCCATCCATCAGGATGTCGCCGGACGACGGCTGGTAGAGCCGCGACAGACAGTTGAAGAGTGTGGTCTTGCCGGCGCCGTTGGGGCCGATCAATCCGAGGATCTGGCCCTTGTGCATGTCAAAGGACACGCCGTTGAGCGCGACGATGCCGCCGAACACGACGCTGACGTCGCGAACCGCGAGCAGGGGCGATGTCCCCTGCGCGAGCTGTGCCTGCGTCATGTCGTCTCGCCCACGATGTTCGTTGGGCGAAGGGGCGATGCGAACCGCTCCCGGCTATGACAAAGGCTATCTGAACCCCTCGGCCACTCGAGCAACTTTCCCTCCTGATTTCAGCTTTTTGCTGACTTCTTTTTGGATTGCGGCATCAGTCCACCGAGTGCCGCTTCGATGTTCCTTACCATCGCAAGCAGACGCGGTCCAATGTCGTTGATTAAACGCTCTTCCGTGAAGCGGAATGCGGGCGCGCCGCAATTGAATGCGTAAGGTCCGGTTCCATCGTTGAGCCTGAGCGCGACACCGGCGGCGCCGATGTCGTCATGCCAGTCGCCGACGGAAATCGCGAAGCCGTGTTTCGCGACGGTTTCGCCGGAACGCTCCAGTCCGTCGCGCATCTTGGGCCAGCGGCTGCCGTAATGTTCGCGCAGGATGCGGGATACTTCGGCGCGATTGTCTTCGTCGAGCGCCCAGAAATAGGCGCGGCCCATCGCGCTGGTTGCAATCGGCACGCGAGAGCCGACGTCCAGTTGAACGCCGACGGTCTCGCTGCCGCGGCTTTGCCCGAAATAGATCATGCTGTGACGGTCGCGGCCGCCGATCGCGACGGCGCCTCCCGTCGCGCGCATCATTTCCTCGCGAAACGGTTCGGACAAATGCCGAACACCGAGATTGGCCAGTGCGGCGTAACCGAGCGCCATCGCGGCTGGCGCGAGCTGATATTTCTCGAAACGGGGAACCGGCGTCAGGTAGCCAAGCTTCGTCAACGTGTAGGTCAGCCGCGACACTGTCGGTTTCGGCAGATTCGTGCGGGCCGCGATTTCCTGGTTGCCGAGAAGGCCGTCGCTGGGGTGGAATGCGCGCAATACATCAAGTCCGCGGGAAAGCGCGACGACGAAATTCCGGTCGGTCGCTGTCTTCTTTCCTGTACGCTTCATCCCTGATCTGCTTCTTGCGCGGAGTCGTTGACAACGTCCGTGCTTCAAAATAACCCTGCCGTCAAGATGCGGAATTAAATTCCGCACCGCGAAATCGAACAAAAGTACATCCCCACCAAGGAGGGACACCGTGAGCGAAGTGGTCAAGCTTGAGCGTCATGACGAAGTCGGGATCGTCACGGTCAACAGTCCTCCGGTCAATGCGCTGAGTGCCGCAGTTCGCGGTGGAATCCTGGAATGCATCAAGGCCGCAATCGCCGATCCCGCGATCAAGGGCATCGTTCTCACCTGCGCCGGCCGCACCTTCATCGCCGGCGCCGACATCACCGAATTCGGCAAGCCGCCGAAGCCGCCCGGCCTCAACGAAGTGCTGGCCGAGATGGAGAACTCGCCGAAGCCGATCGTGGCCGCAATTCACGGCACCGCGCTTGGCGGCGGCCTCGAGGTCGCGCTGGCCTGTCATTTCCGCGTGGCTGTCAAAGAGGCAAAGCTCGGCCTGCCCGAGGTGAAGCTCGGCCTGCTGCCGGGCGCCGGCGGCACCCAGCGCCTGCCGCGCGCGGTCGGCCCCGAGCTTGCCGTCAAGATGATCGTCGGCGGCGATCCCATTGGCGCTGCGGAAGCGCTGAAGAACGGCCTGATCGAGGAGATCGTCGAAGGCCCGGCTTCCGGTGGTGAGGCTTTCGTCCGCAAGCTGCTCGCCGAGAAGCGCCCGCTGCGCCGACTGCGCGACGACGATTCCAAGCTCGCGGCGGCGAAGGCCGATCGTTCGATCTTCACCAATGCGGTCGCTTCGATGACCAAGAAGTCGCGCGGCCTGGAAGCGCCGTTCGCGGCGGCCGATGCCGTCGGCTATGCCATCGACCTGCCGTTCGACGAAGGTCTAAAGAAGGAGCGCGAGGGCTTCCTGAAGCTCGTCGCCAGCGACCAGTCCAAGGCCCAGCGTTACGCCTTCTTCGCCGAGCGCGAGGCCGCCAAGATCGCGGGCGTCCCCGAGGGCACCAAGGCGCGTCCCGTTAACCGTGTTGCCATTCTCGGCGCCGGCACCATGGGCGGCGGCATCGCGATGTCCTTTGCCAATGCCGGCATTCCCGTCACCCTGATCGAGACCGGCGAGGAGCAGCTCAAGCGCGGCCTCGGCATCATGCAGAAGAACTGGGAAGCGACCGCCGCGCGCGGCGGCATCCCCGCTGACGCGCCGGCCAAGCGCATGGCGCTGATCACCGGCGTCGTCGGCATCGAGAATGTCGGCGATGCCGACCTCGTCATCGAAGCGGTGTTCGAGACCATGGCGGTCAAGCAGGAGGTGTTCGGCAAGCTCGACCAGTACGTCAAGCCCGGCGCGGTGCTCGCCTCCAACACCTCGTACCTCAACATCGACGAAATCGCGAAGGCGACCAAGCGTCCGCAGGACGTGCTCGGCATGCATTTCTTCTCGCCCGCCAACGTCATGAAGCTGTGCGAGATCGTGCGCGCCGACAAGACCGCGCCGGATGCGCTGGTGACGGCCGTGACGATCGCGCGAAGAATCGCCAAGGTGCCGGCCGTGGTCGGCGTCTGTGACGGCTTCGTCGGCAACCGCATGCTGGCCCAGCGCGGCAAGCAGTCCGAGAAGCTCTTGTTCGAAGGCGCGCTGCCGCAGCAGGTCGATGCCGTCGTGACGAAATTCGGCATGCCGATGGGACCGTTCGCGATGGGCGACCTCGCCGGCCTCGACATCGGCTGGCGCTCGCGCAAGGACCGCGGCATCAAGTCGGAGATCGCGGACGCGCTCTGCGAAGCCGGCCGCTTCGGCCAGAAGACCGGCAAGGGCTATTACAAATACGAGGCCGGCTCCCGCTCGGCGCTGCCGGATCCGGAGGTCGAGAAGCTGATCGACGAGACGCTGCTCCGTCTCGGCCGCAAGAAGCGCGTCGTCAGCGACGACGAGATCCTCGAGCGCATGATGTACCCGATGATCAACGAGGGCGCGAAGATCCTCGAAGAGGGCATCGCGGCGCGTCCCTCGGACATCGACGTGGTCTGGCTCTACGGCTACGGCTGGCCGATCTACCGCGGCGGCCCAATGTTCTGGGCCGACAGCGTCGGCCTCAAGCACATCGCCGATCGCCTGGCCTTCTACGCCAAGGAAACCAACGATCCGAGCCTCGAGCCCGCGCCGCTGCTGAAGAAGCTCGCCGCCGAAGGCAAGACCTTCGCCTCGCTGGCGGCGGGCTCGAAGGCGGCGTGATCGGATTGGCAGTGGCCGCGATTTCTTCCTCCGGGGTACGCTCTCTCCGTTCCCTCCCCCTTGTGGGGGAGGGGCAGGGAGGGGGTAGCCCCGGGCGAGGTCGGCGTCTGTGGCCACCCCTCTCCCCAACCCTCCCCCGCAAGGGGGAGGGAGCCCACCCGTCCGTGCCTGGCTTACGTGCAAAGTAACGAAGCGAAATGACCCATCCCGGCGAACAGTTTTATCCCGAAGGCGTGCATTGGGACGACACCATCGTCCAGGGAACGCTGCCTGACCTGTTGTCGAACGCCGCCGCGACTTACGGCCCGCGCACCGCGCTGGAATTTCGCGATCGTCCGATCACCTATACCGGGCTCGCCGCCATGGCCGAGCGCGCGGCCGCGGCGTTCCTGCGTGCCGGCATCGGCAGGAATAAATCCGTCGCGCTGTTCCTCGGCAACACGCCCGACCACCCCGTCAATTTCTTCGGCGCGCTGAAGGCAGGCGCCCGCGTCGCGCATCTCTCCCCGCTCGACGGCGAGATCGCGCTGACCCACAAGGTCTCGGACTCGGGTTCGCGCCTGCTGGTCACGTCCAACCTTGCCGCGCTGCTGCCGACGGCGCTGAAGTTCCTGGAGAAGGGCTTGATCGACCGCCTGGTCGTTTGCGAGGACGACGATTGGGGCAAGGTCGGCACGCCGCAGGCCGCAATTCCCAGCGATCCCCGCATCGTCACCTTCAAGGCCTTCGTCGAGGGCGCGGTCGCGCCGGCGCAATGGCCTGTTGTCGCGGCCGATGACGTCGCGCTGCTGCAATATACCGGCGGCACCACCGGCCTGCCCAAGGGCGCGATGCTCACCCACGGCAACCTCACCTCGGCGGTGTCGATCTACGACGTCTGGGGCAAACCGACGCGCGCGGCGCGCGGGGACGTCATCGAGCGTGTGATCTGCGTGCTGCCGTTGTTCCACATCTACGCGCTGACCGTCGTGCTGCTGTCCGCGCTCAGCCGCGGCAATCTGATCTCGCTGCACCAGCGCTTCGACGTCGAAGCCGTGATGCGCGACATCGAGGTCAAGCGTGCCACCTATTTCCCGGGCGTGCCGACGATGTGGATCGCGATCGCAGCGCTGCCCGACCTCGACAAGCGCGATTTCTCATCGCTCGCCACCATCGGCTCCGGTGGCGCACCGCTGCCGGTGGAAGTGGCAAAATTCTTCGAGCGCAAGATCGGCAAGAAGCTGAAAAGCGGCTGGGGCATGACCGAGACCTGCTCGCCCGGCACCGGCCATCCGCCTGATGGTCCCGACAAACCGGGTTCGATCGGCCTGATGCTGCCCGGCATCGAGCTCGACGTCGTCTCGCTGGAAGATCCGACCAAGGTGTTGCCATCGGGCGAAGTCGGCGAGATCCGCATCAAGGGTCCGAACGTCACCAAGGGCTACTGGAACAAGCCGAAGGAATCGGCGGAGTCCTTTGCCGACGGCCGCTTCCTTACCGGCGACATCGGCTATGTCGATGCCGACGGCTATTTCTTCCTGGTCGACCGCAAGAAGGACATGATCATCTCCGGCGGCTTCAACGTCTATCCGCAGATGATCGAGCAGGCGATCTACACAATTCCCGGCGTGCACGAGGTGATCGTGCTCGGCATCCCCGACCAGTATCGCGGCGAAGCCGCCAAGGCCTTCATCAAGCTCAAGCCGGACGCAAAGCCGTTCTCGCTCGACGATCTGCGCGCGCAGCTCGCCGGCAAGGTTGGCAAGCACGAATTGCCTGTAGAGGTCGAGTTCGTCGACGATCTGCCGCGCACGCCGGTCGGAAAATTGTCGCGCCACGAATTGCGCCAGCAGCAGAAACCGGCACAATCCACCCCATAGACGAGAAAGCTCACAGGAGGATCCCATGGATCTCGCATTCACGAAGGAAGAGCAGGCGTTTCGCGAGGAAGTGCGGTCGTTCTTCCGCGACAACGTGCCGCCGGACACGCGGCGCAAGCTGGTCGAGGGCCGTCATCTCTCGAAGGACGAGATGGTGACGTGGTGGCGCATCCTCAACAAGAAGGGATGGGGCACCAGCCATTGGCCGACGCAGTATGGCGGCACGGGGTGGACCTCGGTGCAGCACTACATCTTCAACGAGGAGCTGCAGTCCTATCCGGCGCCGCAGCCGCTCGCCTTCGGCGTCAGCATGGTCGGCCCCGTCATCTACACCTTCGGCAACGAAGAACAGAAGAAGAAGTACCTGCCGCGCATCGCCAACGTCGACGACTGGTGGTGCCAGGGCTTCTCCGAGCCCGGTTCGGGATCGGACCTCGCCTCGCTGAAGACCAAGGCCGAGCGCAAGGGCGACAAGTGGATCATCAACGGCCAGAAGACCTGGACCACGCTGGCCCAGCACGCCGACATGATCTTCTGCCTCTGCCGCACCGACAACAATGCCAAGAAGCAGATGGGCATCTCCTTCATCGTGTTCTCGATGAAGTCGAAGGGCGTCACGGTGCGCCCGATCCAGACCATCGACGGCGGCGTCGAGGTCAACGAAGTGTTCTTCGACGACGTCGAGGTGCCCTACGAGAACCTGATCGGCGAGGAGAACAAGGGCTGGGATTACGCCAAATTCCTGCTCGGCAACGAGCGCACCGGCATCGCGCGCGTCGGCGTCTCCAAGGAGCGGCTGCGCCGCATCCGCGAACTCGCCGGCAAGGTGGAATCCGGCGGCAAGCCGATCATCCAGGACGCCGCCTTCCGCGAGAAGCTGGCGGCCTGCGAGATCGAGCTGAAGGCGCTCGAGCTGACGCAGCTCCGCGTCGTCGCCGACGAAGGCAAGCACGGCAAGGGCAAGCCCAATCCGGCGTCGTCCGTGCTGAAGATCAAGGGCTCCGAGATCCAGCAGACCACCACCGAGCTCCTGATGGAAGTGATCGGCCCGTTCGCCGCGCCTTTCGACGTGCACGGCGACGACGGCTCCAACGAAGCCATGGACTGGACCGCCCAGATCGCGCCGAGCTACTTCAACAACCGCAAGGTCTCGATCTACGGCGGCTCCAACGAGATCCAGCGCAACATCATCGCCAAGGCGGTGCTGGGGCTGTGATGTCGCGCTATCACCACGCACTCGCCGTCATGGCCGGGCTTGACCCGGCCATCCACGCCTAGCGGCACGAAAGAACGTGGATGCCCGGCACAAGGCCGGGCATGACGAAATAGATACCCGGAGAGCAAAGAACATGGATTTTGATTTGACCGAGGAGCAGCGGCTTCTCAAGGACAGCATCGACGGCCTCTTGACCGATTCCTACGATTTCGAGAGCCGCAAGAAGTACATGAAGGAGAAGGGCGGCTGGAGCAAAGCCGTCTGGGGCAAGCTCGCCGAGCAGGGCCTGCTCGGCCTGCCGTTCAGCGAAGCCGAAGGCGGCTTCGGCGCCGGCGGCGTCGAGACCATGATCGTGATGGAAGCGCTCGGCAAGGCGCTGGTGCTCGAGCCTTATCTCGCCACGGTCGTGATCGGCGGCGGCTTCCTGCGCCACGCCGGCACCGACGCGCAGAAGGCGGCGCACGTGCCCGGGATCATCGACGGCAGCAAGACGCTCGCGTTCGCCCAGCTCGAGAAGAACTCGCGCTACGATCTCTTCGACGTCACGACGACGGCGAAGAAGAAGGGCGACGGCTGGGTCATCGACGGCGAGAAATTCGTCGTGCTCAACGGCGAGAACGCCGACACGCTCATCGTCACCGCGCGTACCAAGGGTGCCCGCCGCGACACCGGCGGCATCGGCGTGTTCCTGGTCCCTGCGAACGCGAAGGGCGTGACGAAGAAGTCCTACCCGACCCAGGACGGCCTGCACGCCGCCGACATCACCTTCACCGGTGTCGAGGTCGGCAGCGATGCCGCGCTCGGCAATCCCGAGGACGGTCTCGCGCTGATCGAGCGTGTGGTCGACGAAGCCCGCATTGCGCTCTGCGCCGAGGCGGTCGGCCTGATGGACGAATCGCTCAAGACCACGGTCGAGTACATCAAGACGCGCAAGCAGTTCGGCGTCGCGATCGGCTCGTTCCAGAGCCTGCAGCATCGCGCCTCCGACATGTTCGTCGCCGCCGAGCAGGCGCGCTCGATGTCGATGTTCGCGACCATGGCCGGTGATTTCGAGGACGCCAAAGAGCGTTCCAACGCGATCGCCGCGGCCAAGGTGCAGATCGGCAAGTCGCTGAAGTTCGTGGGACAGCAGGCGATCCAGCTCCACGGCGGCATCGGCATGACCATGGAGGCGAAGATCGGCCACTACTTCAAGCGCCTCACCATGATCGAGAACAGTTTTGGTGATACCGACTATCACCAGCGCCGCGTCGCGGATGCGGGTGGGTTGATCTGATCGCCGTATCGCGAGGCGGCAGCCGCACAAAGATCGTCATGCCCGGGCTTGTCCCGGGCATCCACGTCTTGGCGGTAACGAAGAACGTAGATGGCCGGGACAAGCCCGGCCATGACGGCGGAGCCAGCGGGCACCAAGTAGAAGAGGGAGACAGTCGATGAAAAACAACCCGTTCGATCTCACCGGCAAGGTCGCCATCGTCACCGGTTCCAGCCGCGGCATCGGTCGCTCCTCCGCCGAACTGCTCGCAAAGCTCGGCGCCAAGGTCGTGGTCTCCTCGCGCAAGGCCGACGCCTGCAAGGAAGTCGCCGACGGCATCAACGCTTCCGGCGGCGACGCCACCGTCATCCCCTGCAACATCGCGCGCAAGGCCGAGGTCGAGGCGCTGGTCGCGGGCACGATCAAGCACTACGGCAAGATCGACATCCTCGTCTGCAACGCCGCCGTCAATCCCTATTACGGCCCGCTGCTCGACATCACGGATGAAGCCTTCGACAAGATCATGGGCAGCAACGTCAAGAGCAACATCTGGCTCTCCGCGCTGACGATCCCGCAAATGGCCGAGCGCGGCAACGGCTCCGTCGTCATCATCTCATCGATCGGCGGCCTGCGCGGCTCCACCGTGATCGGTGCCTACGGCATCTCCAAGGCCGCCGACTTCGCGCTGTGCCGCTCGCTCGCCGGCGAGTGGGGCCCGAAAGGCGTCCGCGTCAACTGCATCGCGCCCGGCCTCGTAAAGACCGATTTCGCCCGCGCCCTCTGGGAAGACGAAGCCAACCTCAAGCGCCGCACCGCCACCACCCCGCTCCGCCGCATCGGCGAGCCCGACGAAATCGCCGGCGCGGTGGCCTACCTCGCCTCGGATGCGTCGAGCTTCATGACGGGACAGACCATCGTGATCGACGGCGGTGTGACGACGGCAGCCGTCTAACCTCTACCACTTGCAATTGCACGACGGTGTCGCTTCACTTACCCTCCCCTCGAGGGGGAAGGTGAAGCCACAGCAATGGTCTCAACATCAATCCGCCGCGCCGCCGCAAAGAAGCTGAGAGCCAACTCGACGCCGCACGAACGGATTCTGTGGCGCGCCCTCAAGGACCTTCCGATGGACGGCTCCCACTTCCGCCGACAAGCCCCCATCGGTCCCTATGTCGTCGATTTCTTCTGCCCGGCCAAGCGCCTCATTATTGAACTCGATGGTGGCCACCACAACGAAGATGATGTGGCGGTACGCGACCTCGAACGCCAATGCTGAGCTCGAGAACGAAGGCTATCGCGTCATCCGATTCTGGAATTCGGAGATCACGGCCGATCTGACGGCGGTGCTCGAACGAATCTATGTGGAGCTCTACGGATCGCGCGAGGCGGAAGCGCGGCCACTGAGACATCGCCGGAAGTAGCCGCGGCGTCTCCTACCCTCCCCTGGAGGGGAGGGTCGACCGCGCGAAGCGCGGGCGGGGTGGGGTGATCTCTCCTCTCGGGCACTGCCAGATATGGAGAGACCGTCACCCCACCCCGTCTCACATTTCGCTTCGCTCAATGTGAGCCGACCCTCCCCTCCAGGGGAGGGTAAGAGGCGAGCCGCCTTGACCTCCTGCCGGCAATCCCGTTTTCTGCCCCGATACAACGACCCTCTTCCGGGAACACGCCAAGGGACCCCGCCATGTCTTTCGTCCTCGCCATAGACCAGGGCACCACCTCGTCGCGCGCCATAGTGTTTCGCAGCGATATCTCGATCGCCGCCCGCGCGCAGCAGGAGTTTCCGCAGCATTTTCCGGCCTCGGGCTGGGTCGAGCACGAGCCGGAGGACATCTGGACCTCGACCGTGATGGTCTGCCGTGATGCGATCGCGCAGGCCGGCATCACCGCTAAGGACATCGCCGCGATCGGCATCACCAATCAGCGCGAGACCACCGTGGTGTGGGATCGCGCCACCGGCCAGGCCGTGCACCGTGCCATCGTCTGGCAGGACCGCCGCACCGCCGACATCTGCGCGAAATTGAAGGCCGACGGTCGCGAGCCGGTGATCTCGCAGAAAACGGGATTGATCATCGATCCCTATTTCTCCGGCACCAAGGTCGCCTGGATTCTCGATCACGTTCCCGGCGCCCGCGCGCGCCGCGCGCGGCGAATTGATGTTCGGCACCGTCGATTGCTATCTGCTCTGGCGCCTCACCGGCGGCAAGGTGCACGCCACCGACGCCACCAACGCCTCGCGCACGCTGCTGTTCAACATCCACACCGGCGCGTGGGACGACCAGCTTCTCGAGATCATCGGCGTGCCGCGTTCGATGCTGCCCGAGGTAAAGGATTCCTCGGCCCATTTCGGCCAAAGCACGCCGGACCTGTTCGGCGGCGCGATTCTCATCTCAGGCATCGCCGGCGACCAGCAGGCCGCCACCATCGGCCAGGCCTGCTTCCGCCCGGGCATGATGAAGTCGACCTACGGCACCGGCTGCTTCGCGCTGCTCAACACCGGCACCACGCCGGTGGTGTCGAAGAACAAGCTGCTCACCACCATCGCCTATCAGCTCCAGGGAAAACGCACCTATGCGCTCGAAGGCTCGATCTTCGTCGCGGGCAGCGCGGTGCAATGGCTGCGCGACGGCCTCGGCATCATCAAGCACGCCGCCGAAACCGGGCCGCTCGCCGATCAGTCCGACTCCATGCAAAGCGTCTACCTCGTCCCCGCTTTCGTCGGCATGGGCGCGCCCTACTGGAATCCGCGCGTCCGCGGCGCGCTGTTCGGCCTCACCCGCAACACCGGCCCCGCCGAACTCGCCCACGCCGCGCTGGAAAGCGTCTGCTATCAGACCTTCGATCTCTGGGCCGCGATGCGCGCCGACTGGCCGAACTCCGACACCGCCAACGTCGTGCTCCGCGTCGACGGCGGCATGACCGCCTCCGACTGGACCATGCAGCGCCTCGCCGATCTCCTCGACGCGCCGGTCGACCGCCCCGTGATCCAGGAGACCACGGCATTAGGCGCCGCCTATCTCGCCGGTCTCGAAGCGGGCGTCTATCCCGAGCCAACCAAGTTCGCCGACAACTGGCGCCTCGAGCACCGCTTCAAGCCGGTGATGAGCCAGGCGACACGCGAGCGGAAACTGGCCGGCTGGGCGCGCGCGGTGAAAGGCGTGCTGGCGAGTGATGAGGGAGAGTAGCTTCGATGAAAGCAACCTTATCCTAGGTTGCACAAGAGCATCTGAACTTCGAGTGACTCCATTTCCTGACTCCAACGACCGAGGGTTTGAAGCCCATTTTTTACATCGCGGTACTCTGGAAGGCTGGCTAAGATAGTGGCTGCCGTCGCGCTATATTCTGATGTTGGTTTCGCTTCCTCAAGCAGCGCCAGCATCCCTCTTTCCAATTGACCTAACCTTCTTCGATCCGATCGAGATGCAAGGCATTCTTCTGCTAGAATAGCTAATCGTTCGATTGCTTCGCTCACTGAGCTGCCAATTTCAAATCGCGCTCTAACCGATCGATTCGTTTCATTTAAGTAGGTGTACTCGACGACTCGGCGTCCCTTATCATCGCGTCCTCGCAATCGGTAGTTAATTAGAATTAGATGGTGTCGGGGATCATCCCGCGTTGGATCGACTAACTCTCCATCGGAGTCGATGTCATAACTTCCCTTGTTCACGTTGCAGCGCTTGCACGCCGGCAGCAGGTTCGTCCATTCTACAACCATAGTGGGGTGCCGGTCTTTGCAGTAGTAATGATCGACCTCCATGTATTTGGATTCTTCGTCTATCCGTGCTTCGCAGTACACGCACTTGTTGTGCGACATTGCTAGTAGTGCTTTGCGGATGTATGGCTTGTTCCAGACAGCTTTGTTTCTGTCCGCGAGATACTCGGCAGTTAGCTCTTGAATTTTAATTGCTGTCAGTTCGTCGGGGCACGGCGGACGCTGGACTCTAATCATCGAAGCGGCCCGCGATGGGTCCTGCCTGCAATCTTATCAATTTTCGTAAGTGACTTGCCGGATGAATCATGGCTTCAAGTTCAGTTCTCCAGAATCGTACCGACTCAGAATCTTCACGTTCTATTGCTGAATCGAACTGTCGCATCGCATTGGAAAACTCGTTGGAAGTGGTGTCGTTAAGGCCCATCACATCAGTCAATATTTCCTCGATAGTCCAGCCTTTAAAGCCATATCGACTTGTTTCGAACCTACCCACGCGGGGGGCTGAGACTTCGTCGCTTATGAGTGCAATAACTTCGTCACGCTCTGCGTGTTGGATCATATGAGGGCTGTGAGTGGTTACAATAAACTGAACTAAAGGATACGCTTCCTTCAGTGCCCCAACGATCTTCTGCTGCCAAGTGGGGTGAAGATGGAGGTCAAGTTCGTCGATTAGGATCACGCCAGGAAAGGACTGTGCGGGAGCTTCGAAGCCTCTAACTTCGATCTCGCGGATTATTCCAAGAAGCATAGCGAGTGAAGCTCGAAATCCTGATGATAAATATTCAAACGGGACGCTTCCCTGAGGAGTGTCAACGTATGCGTCGAACGATGCGGCGTCGATGGTGCGGAAGCGCACCCTTCTATCTAAGATGGAGAAGCACTCTTTCGCGAAAGCTAGATCCTCCATTTGCCGCGGGCTTAAGCTGTTCTGATGAGCGGAAAAAAGGTAGCGGTTGGCGAGCCACCGCTTCAGATCACTTTGCTCGATCCCTGAAATTGCTGACATGCTCCAATGATTTTGATCGCTGGATGGATCGCGAGTGATTGCATCTAGGCGAGAATAAACAAAGTCTCGTGTTGCCTTAAAATACAAGACTGAACGGCTCATCTCTACGAAGACGTTTTGAAATTTGTCGTGTTCGGCCGGAAGTAGGCCTTCAGACAGCCCAGTGGCGGTATGAAAGCTGTCGCCTAAGCTAAACTGCACATTCCACTTTCCCGGCCGGCTCGCTGCCGCTCGTCGCCGCAGGTTAGACTGGTGATGTGAGAAAGCGCGAGCAATTACGGACAAGATTGTGCTTTTGCCGACTCCATTAGCGCCGCAAAGGAGATTGAATCGGGGAGAGAAGTCGATTTGTATCTCTTCGAAACATCCGATATCGCTTGCAACTAAATGCCTGATTTTGACTGGTTCAGTCTTCATGAAACCTCATTTTTGTTCAACTTTGGCGAGCGTATCCGCAAATCAAGTTCTTGCGCAAACCTAAAACACCTCCTGCCTCGCCCGCGCCAGCGAAAATCCCCGCTGCATCGCATTGAAGCACGTCAGCCCCGTCTGCTCCGACCGGCATGTGAATCCCGCGCGCTGCCACACCTCGCCATAGGCGAGCACCGGCAGCGATGGGTCCATCACTGTGTCGCCGGCGCAGATGCGACCGGCGTTGCCCTTCGCGCTCATCTCGAAGGCGTTGCCCCATTCGAGGTCGCAATCCGCCGGCCGGCGCGGGCGCGTGTCCATGTTCATGATGTCGCAGCGGAGTACGCCTTGGCCGTTGTCGGTGAAGAACTGGCAGGCGATGTTTTTCGACGGCGTCTGGAAGCCGATCGGGCGGTCCTGGGCGTGGGCGAGGTTAGCAGCGGCGAGCAAGACACCCAGAATGACAGGCCAGAAATATCGCATCAGATCGTGCCTCGACCCAGAATCGTCAGGCCCGGACTTGATCCGGGCATCCATCAAACTCTAGTCTGAAGATCGATGGATTGCCGGGTCAAGCCCGGTAATGACGAGAGAAACCCATGTTCCTGATCGGCCAATACGATTCCCCCTTCGTCCGCCGCGTCGCGATTGCGTTGCGGCTTTACGGGCTCGCCTTCGAGCACAGGCCGTGGTCGACCTTCGGCGATGCCGACAGGATCGCGCCGTACAATCCGCTGCGCCGTGTGCCGACGTTGGTGCTTGATGGCGGCGAAGCGCTGATCGAGAGCGCGTTCATTCTTGACCATCTCGATGAGCTTGTCGGGCCCGACAAGGCGATGCTGCCGCACGCGGGCGCCGAACGACGCCGGCATCTGCGCATCTGTGCGCTCGCCTCCGGCCTCGGCGACAAGGCCGTGAGCCTGGTCTATGAGCGCGTGCTGCGAAAGGAGCAATTGGCGCTGTGGGTCGCGCGCTGCGAGGCGCAGATCAACGACGTGCTCAGGGTGCTGGAAGACGAACGGGCGAAGGTGCCGACGCCCTACTTCCTCGGCGAGCGCATCGGCCACGCCGACGTGATCGTGGCCTGCGTCCTCCGCTTCACCGGCGAAGCGCATCCGCAACTCCTCGATGCCGCCCGCTATCCGGCGCTCGCGGCGCATGCCGAGCGCTGCGAGGCGCTGGCGCCGTTCCAGGAGATCGTGCAACCCTTGGCGCCGCCGAGCGGCTAGGCCGCCTTACCCTCCCCTGGAGGGGAGGGTCGATCGCGCGCAGCGCGAGCGGGGTGGGGTGATCTCTCCACTCGGGCACCGCATCTGTGGAGAGACTGTCACCCCACCTTGGTTCGCTTTCGGCTTCGCTGCATGCGAACCGATCCTCCCCCTCCAGGTGAGGATGGAGACCGGGAGTGCCGACTGACCGATCTCATCGCGCTAGGCAAACCCGACCTTGATCAGAATGGTCAGGAAAAGTCCGCCGACGACCGCGCAGACCGCGGCGCCGATCAGCGGGCCCAGCGCGCCTTCGCGGCTCGCAGGCTCCAGCACCGCATGCCCCGGCCGCTCCGGATCGTAATGGACCTGGACGGTCTGCCCGGGATGATATTTCGCTGCGGCTTCTTCGGCGACTTCGCGCAGCCCTGAAATCATGGTGCCGCCCCAATTGACTTCGGTGCCGACGAAGTCGCGCTGGCCGACCTTGTAGGCATAGCGGAGGTCGACTTGATAGCGGTGTTGCATCTTGGTCGTCGTCGGCCTGTTGTCGTGTTCGGTCTTCTCCTCGACGATCTCCTCGACCACGGCGCAACGGGTGACCTTGCCGGCCGCGGTCGGCCAGCGCAGGCTGGCGCTCGCCAGCCGGCGCGTGCTGACATACTCGATCACGCAGAACACGCCACCGATGAGCACGATGACCGGCAGGGCGAAAGCGAACAGCGGCACCCCGTTGCCGGCGTAGAGCACGTGCCCCGCGACCGAGTGCGCGGTCAGGGTGGCTGCTATCAAGCCGAACACGATCGTGAATGCCACGAGCGCGGCGAGGTTCTGCGCCGCGGCCGGCTCCAGCAGCGCCTCGGCAGGCTGCTTCGGGTCGACATAGACGTCGACATGGGCGCCGACCGGATAGCGCCCGGCCAGCTTGGCCGCGAGCACCTTCGTCGTCATGGCGATGCCGCCGACGAAGACCTTGTCGCCTTCCAGCTCCTCACCGCCGGCACGATAGCGATAGCGGATGACCGGCTTGGCATCGTTCTGGTCGTCGGAGACGTGGGCTTCGGGTTGCTCGACGGTGGAGACCGTGATGACGCCCACCACCTTGTCCCAGCTCCGTGCGGCCTGCATCCGGCCCCGCATGCGCACCAGATTGACCAGCATCAATCCGAACAGAAGGACCGAGATGCCGGCGGCAATCTGCGTCCACATCAATTGTTGGGCATTCAGCATCCCGTTCCCTGCTCCCCTGCGGCGACCGCCATTGGTCGCGGCGGGCCGTCGATGCGTTCACGGTGCCGGGCAGGCTTCTTGTCCTCCCCTGGAGGGGTCTTGGAGGGACAGGGCGATCGCATATGGATTTAACTGGGATCGCGGGCTTGCTCCGGCCTCTCCCGCGCGCGGGAGAGGCCGACGCGCCCCGGAGCATCGTCCCGCGCGCGGCGGGTGAGAGTTCTCACCACTGGGGGATTTCCTCCGCAATTCGCGACAGTCCCATTGCGGAGGCAGCCCTCACCCCAACCCTCCCCCGCACGCGGGGGAGGGAGCTCACTACCGATGCCGCCACACTGTGCATGCCATATGCGATAGCCTTACCCCCAGTGGAGGATGAAGACTTCACCGTCGATGCTTATCTCCGCGTGCAGGGGTTGACGTCGCCCGCCACCGTTTTCATGACGATCGGATTTGGCGACAGCCTGATGCCGAAGAACAATTGAGAGCCGGACACCTTGTCCTCCGCGCCATCGTGGACATCGAGGTCGAGCTTCGCCGCGATCTCGGATGTCAGCTTGGCCTTCTCCTCCATCGAGATCTTGTTGCTGTATTTGATCTCGTAGACGACATCGGCCTCCAGGACGGATCGCGTCTGGCACACGACGCCGCCGCTGGAAATGTTCTGGGTGACCGCATCCTCGCATTCGGATTTCAGCAACGCATTCCGGGTCGAGATCAGCGACTCGTCGGAAATCAGCAGAATGTTGGCGTTCTCGAGCTTGAGGTTGACAGCCTCGACCTGCTGCATCCCGGCGACGGCCGACAGCTTCTCCCTGACCTGGGCCGACACGTCGAGCTTCTTCTCGAGCCGATTGCTTCAGGTCACGGTCCACGGTTCGGGATTTCTGGATCTTGCTGACCAGCAATGTCGGATCGACTTCGCAGGTCGGATGCAGTTCCAGCCTGCCGTTGCTCAGATATTCGATCGTGTTGATCGTGCCGGGCCCGCCGAACGTGCTCGGCGGCACCACCTCGAAATATCCGGTCTCGGAGAGGATGGCTGTGATCGTCTGCTTCTTTCGCGGGTATCCGGCCCAGACAGCAACCATCACCAGTGCGACCGCGACGAAAACGCCGCTACCTAGCCAAAACCACCCGCGGCCAACTACTTTCCCGGGCAGCACAACTGATTTTTCTCGCCGCATGGCACGTAGCCTTTCGGACAGTCCGCCGCGGCAATCGTGGGCAGCACGACGAGAGCGATCGCGGCGACGAACAGTGCAATGAACTGCTTCATATGTTCGATCCCAAGCAAATCGTCGGTTTGGTAGTACACCGATAGACTAACCAACCGAGGTTGAGTGGACAAGTGAACGAGTTCACACGAGTCCGGTTCCCGCGATCAATTTTGTCCGTTGTCTGAGACGCAAGTGGAGCGTCGTGACGTCGCCACTTGCTGCGAGCGCAGCGAAGCAATCCAGACTGTCGCCGCGGAAATCGGTCGCGCTTCGCCTACACGCCGACCTGACACGCGCGGCTGGCAATGATGAAATATTACAGGTGTTTTGCCCGACGGAGCAAGCGATTTCTCTAAAACAGAAATTCGCCAGGCCTTTCAACCCCACGTCTACTGTGCATGGGGTTGTTTTCGCATTTTGTTTTGGAGGCGAGCCTATGCCGCCCCCGCGCGCTTCGTCTGCCAGACCAGATGCACCGCGCAGGTGCAGCCCGGCGGATGCGAGGCGAGGTCCTTTGACGTCTCGTCGTTCGCGGGCGTTGCCGCGAACGCCTTGTCGCCTCCCTCGCGCGACGGGATGTAGTTCAGCACCGGCGCGAGCCAGCGTTCTGTTTCGGTCACCGTCATGCCCTTGCGCGCGGCGTAGTCCTCGACCTGGTCGCGCTCGATCTTGCCGACGCCGAAATAATAGCTCTCGGGGTTGGCGAAATAGAGCCCGGATACGGAGGAGCCCGGCCACATCGCAAAGCTCTCGGTCAGCTTCACGCCGGCGGTGTTCTCGGCATCGAGTAGCTCGAACAGCGCCGCCTTCTCGGTGTGATCGGGCTGGGCGGGATAGCCTGGCGCGGGGCGAATGCCCTGGTACTTCTCCAGGATCAGTTCGTCGGTCGACAGCGCTTCGTCCGGCGCGTAGGCCCAGAACTCGCGGCGCACGCGGGCATGCATGCGCTCGGCGAAGGCTTCGGCGAGGCGGTCGGCCAGCGCCTTGCACAGGATCGAGGAGTAGTCGTCATTGGCCATCTTGAAACGGTCGGCGACCGCGTCCTCGCCGATGCCGGCGGTGACGACGAAGCCGCCGACATAGTCGGGAACGCCGGTGCCGGCAGGCGCGATGAAATCGGACAGCGCGGCGTTGAAGCGGCCCTCGCGCTTCTCGAGCTGCTGGCGCAGCGTGTGCAGCGTCGCGATCGTCTTGGTGCGGCTTTCGTCGGCATAGAGCACGATGTCGTCGCCTTGCGCATTCGCGGGCCAGAAGCCGACCGTGGCGCGCGCCCGGAACCATTTCTCCCTGACGATCAGGTCGAGCATCTTTCGCGCGTCGTCATACAGCGAGCGGGCGACCTCGCCGACCTTGGCATCGTCGAGGATGGCGGGGAAGCGACCGGCGAGTTCCCAGGTCTGGAAGAACGGGGTCCAGTCGATATAGGGCACGAGCTCGGCGAGGTCGTAGTCGTCGAAGCTGCGGATGCCGAGGAAGGTCGGCTTCACCGGCTTGTGCGCGGCAAAGTCGACCGGCACGCGGTTGGCGCGGGCCACGTCCAGCTTCAGCCGCTTCTTGTCGGCCTGCGCGCGGAAATGCGCGTCGGAGATCTTTGCGTATTCGGTCCGTACATCGGCCGCATAAGCTTCGCGCTTCTCCGGCGACAACAGCGACGAGGCCACGCCGACGGCGCGGCTGGCGTCGTTGACATGTACGACGGGTCCGGCGCGATAGTTCGGGTCGATCTTGACCGCGGTGTGCACGCGGCTCGTCGTTGCGCCGCCAATCAGCAGCGGCAGCTTCAACCCTTCGCGCTGCAATTCGGCGGCGAAGAACGCCATCTCGTCGAGCGAGGGCGTGATCAGGCCGGACAGCCCGACAATGTCGGCCTTCTCCGCCTTCACGGTCTCGACGATCCTGGCCGCCGGCACCATCACGCCGAGGTCGATGACCTCGAAGTTGTTGCACTGGAGCACGATGCCGACGATGTTCTTGCCGATGTCGTGGACGTCGCCCTTGACGGTCGCGAGCACGATCTTGCCGGCGGAGGACGAGCCTTCGGTGCCGATGCCGTTGGCAAGGTTGCGCGCCTTCTCCTCCTCCATGAACGGCATCAGCCAGGCCACCGCCTGCTTCATCACGCGCGCGGACTTGACCACCTGCGGCAGGAACATCTTGCCGTCGCCGAAGAGATCGCCGACCACGTTCATGCCGGCCATCAGCGGACCTTCGATGACGTCGAGCGGGCGCGAGGATTCCTTGCGGGCCTCCTCGGTGTCGACTTCGATGAATTCGGTGATGCCGTGCACCAGCGAATGCGACAGCCGCTTGGCCACAGGCCATTCGCGCCAGGCCAGATCAGCTTCCCTGGTCTGGGTCTTGTTGCCGCGGAATTTCTCCGCGAGCGCGAGCAGGCGCTCGGAAGCGCCGGGGTCGCGGTTGAGGACGACGTCCTCGCAGACCTCTCGCAATTCGGCATCGATGTCGTCATAGACGATCATCTGTCCGGCATTGACGATGCCCATGTCCATGCCGGCCTTGATGGCGTGATACAGGAACACCGAGTGCATGGCCTCGCGCACCGGCTCGTTGCCGCGGAACGAAAACGACAGGTTGGAGACGCCGCCGGAGATATGCGCGCCCGGCAGGTTCTGGCGGATCCAGCGCGTCGCCTCGATGAAGTCGACGCCGTAATTGTTGTGCTCCTCGATGCCGGTCGCGATCGCGAAGATGTTCGGGTCGAAGATGATGTCTTCCGGCGGGAAGCCTACGCGGCCCACCAGGATGTCGTAGGCGCGCTTGCAGATATCGGTCTTGCGCGCGAACGTGTCGGCCTGACCAAGCTCGTCGAACGCCATCACCACCACGGCGGCGCCGTGACGGCGGGCAATCTGCGCCTCGTGGATGAACTTCTCCTCGCCTTCCTTCATCGAGATCGAGTTGACGACCGGCTTGCCCTGCACGCATTTCAGGCCGGCCTCGATCACCGAGAATTTCGAGGAATCGACCATCACGGGGACGCGGGCGATGTCGGGCTCGGCGGCGACGAGGTTGAGGAATGTCACCATCGCCGCCTCGGAGTCGAGCAAGCCCTCGTCCATGTTGACGTCGATGATCTGCGCACCGTTCTCGACCTGGTCGCGCGCGACCTGCAGCGCGGCGGTGTAGTCGCCGGCGGTGATCAGCTTGCGGAAGCGCGCGGAGCCCGTGACGTTGGTGCGCTCGCCGACGTTCACGAACGGGATCGCGTCCGTCAGCACGAATGGCTCGAGGCCGGAAAGCCGCAGGCGCGGCTCGATCTCCGGCACGATGCGCGGCTTGTGCGGGGCGACGGCCGCGGCGATCGCGGCGATATGCTCCGGCGTGGTGCCGCAGCAGCCGCCGACGATGTTGACGAGGCCGTCACGCGCGAATTCGCCGACCAGGCGTGCCATGTAGTCCGGCGTCTCGTCATACTGGCCGAATTCGTTGGGCAGGCCGGCGTTCGGATAGGCGCAGACCAGCGTATCGGCGACGCGGCCGATATCGGCGATATGCGCGCGCAGATCCTCGGCGCCGAGCGCGCAGTTGAAGCCGATGGTAATGGGCTTCGCATGCCGCACCGAATGCCAGAACGCCTCCGGCATCTGCCCGGAGAGCAGGCGGCCGGATTTGTCGGTGATGGTGCCCGACACCATCACGGGAACGTCGATGCCGCGCGCTTCGATGATCTCGGCGATCGCGTACAGCGCCGCCTTGGCGTTCAGCGTATCGAAGATGGTCTCGACCAGCAGCAGGTCGACGCCGCCGTCGAGCATGCCGTTGATCTGCTCGCCATAGGATTTGCGCAGATCGTCGAACGTGACGGCGCGGTAGCCGGGATTGGAGACGTCGGGCGAGATCGAGGCGGTGCGGTTGGTCGGGCCGATGGCACCTGCGACGAAGCGCGGCTTGCCGTCCTCGGCCTCGACGCGGCGCGCGGCATTGCCAGCGAGGCGGGCGCCTTCGCGCGCCATCTCGTAGACGATGTCGGTGAGGTCGTAATCGGCCTGCGCGATCGAGGTGGTGGAGAAGGTGTTGGTGGCGACGATGTCGGCGCCCGCGCGCAAGTAGGCGGCGTGGATGTCCTCGATCGCCTGCGGCTGGGTCAGGATCAACAGATCGTTGTTGCCGCGCAGGTCACGATGGAAGTTCTTGAACCGCTCGCCGCGGAAGGCGGCCTCGTCGAACTGGAGGTTCTGGATCATCGTGCCCATGGCGCCGTCGAGCACGAGAATACGCTCGCGGGCGGCATTGAGCAGGGCAGTTCGCTTGGGAGAGATGGCTACGGTCATTTTTTCTTACGCCGCCTTCTGCGCGCTCTTGGCGCGGATGCCGAGCAAATGGCTAATCGCGAACACGAGATCGGCGCGGTTCATGGTGTAGAAATGAAAGGTGTCGACGCCGTGCTTGGCCAGCTTCTGCACCTGGCCGGCCGCGACGGTCGCGGCCACCAGCTTGCGGGTCTCGGCATCGTCATCGAGGCCCTCGAATTTGGCGGCGAACCAGTCCGGCACGCTGGTGCCGGCGCGGGTGACGAAGGCTCTCGCCTGCTTGAAATTGTGCATGGGCATGATGCCCGGCACGATCGGGATGCTGATGCCGCGGGCGCGGACGCGGTCGAGATAGCGGAAGTAGAGATCGTTATCGAAGAACACCTGGGTGATCGCGCGGGTCGCGCCGGAATCGACTTTGGCCTTCAGGGTGTCGATGTCGGCGTCGAAGTCGCGCGCTTCGGGGTGCTTCTCAGGGTAGGCCGAGACCGAGACTTCGATATCCGCATGCCGCTTCTTGATTCCAGCGACGAGATCGGCCGAACTCTGGTAGCCGTCGGGATGGCTGGAATAGGGTGTGCCGATGCCGCCGGCCGGGTCGCCGCGCAAGGCCACGATGTGGCGGACGCCGACCTCGTGATAGCGGTCGACGATCTCGTCAATCTCGCCGCGCGAGGCGCCGACGCAGGTCAGATGCGCGGCCGGCAGCAGCGCGGTCTCCTTCAGGATGCGCGCGATGGTGGAATGAGTGCGCTCACGGGTCGAGCCGCCGGCGCCATAGGTTACCGAGACGAATTTCGGATCGAGCGGGGCCAGCCGGTTGATGGTGTCCCAGAGATTGCGCTCCATATCTTCCGTCTTGGGCGGAAAGAACTCGAAGGAGATCGCAGGCCGCTGGACGGCAAGGTGCCCGTCTTGCCCGTCGGCGTGGGCAGGCGTCGTCGGATCGGTCATGGCACCACTCACTCCAGATTCTGGCGGCCGGCGGTCAGCTCTAATTGGGAGAGGCTAAGATAGGGCAAGGAGCGGCCTCTCGACAGCCCATCGGAGGTGGGAAATGGCCCATCTGTTACTGATAGATGCCAAATATTGCGCTGCATCAAGTTCGAGTGGGAATCCCTCCAAAAGAGGAATATATCCGAAATATTAGGTGTATAATCGAATATTTGAAGCTGGCAGGCTCGCCTCTCTTGGGTGGGCAGTGTGTAGAGTGCGTTATGGATGGGGATTCTGTCCCAACATTGCGTTTTGATCGGGCCAGCGGGTTCGCGGTCGGCACACGTCAGACCTGCGTTGGCTGCCCATTGCCGCCCCGCCAGCCTCCACTACGTTAGCGCGCCATGATCCCGCTCTCAGTCCTCGACCTCTCCGTCGTCACCACAGGCACAAGACCCGCCGCGGCGCTGCACAACAGCATCGATCTGGCGCGTCATGTCGATGGGCTCCGCTATGTCCGCTACTGGCTCGCCGAGCATCACAACCTCGCCTCCGTCGCGAGCCCCGCGCCCGACGTGATGATTGGGCAGATCGCGGCGGTGACGAAGCACCTCCGGGTCGGCTCGGGCGGGGTGATGCTGCCCAACCACGCGCCGCTGGTCGTGGCCGAGCGCTTCAAGATGCTGGAGGCGCTGTTTCCCGGCCGCATCGACCTTGGCCTCGGCCGCGCGCCCGGCACCGACGGCGCCACGGCTTACGCGCTCAGAAGCCGGCTCGACCGTCGCGAGGGCGACGATTTCCTGGAGCGGCTGCACGAATTGATCCTGTGGCAGACCCGTGAATTCCCCGCAGGGCATCCCTATCACAACGTCGATGCGATGCCCGACGACACGCCGTTGCCGCCGATCTGGCTGCTCGGCTCCAGCGACTATTCTTCGGAATTGGCGGCCCAGGTGGGCATGGGCTTCGCCTTCGCGCATCACTTTGCCTCGCATGACGCGATCGATGCGATGGTGCATTACCGCAACCGATTCCAGCCCTCGGCCTGGAGCACGGCACCACACGCGATCCTCGCAGTCGCTGTGATCACTGCTGACACCGATGAAGAGGCCGAAAAGCTCGCCACGTCCTTCGACCTCAACCGGCTGCGCCGCGACCGCGGTCAATATCTGCCGCTGCCGAGCGTCGAGGAGGCGCTGGCCTATCCTTACTCCGACTCCGAACGCACTTCGATCCTCCGCAACCGCTCGCGCCTGTTCGTCGGCAGCCCTGCAACGGTGCAGCGAAAGCTGCAGCCGCTGTTGGATGCGAGCAAACCGGACGAGCTGATGGTGATCACGGCCGTGTATGACCACGAGGCGCGGAAGAGATCGTATTCGCTGCTGGCAGAGGCGTTCGGGCTGGCCAAGCAGGCGGCGTAAGCGAGCTATTCCATCGTCGCGCGGAACGGGTGGCCCGGATACACGCCGACGATGCGGAATTCGCGCGAGAAGAATTTCAGTTCCTCGATCGCGAAGGCAAGGCCCTTGTCGTCGGGGTGGCCGTCAACGTCGGCGTAAAATTGCGTGGCGAAGAAATTGCCATCGACCATGTAACTCTCGAGCTTGGTCATGTTGACGCCATTGGTGGCAAAGCCGCCGAGCGCCTTGTAGAGCGCGGCGGGAAGGTTGCGCACCCGGAAGACAAAAGTGGTGACCAGCGGGCCCGAACCTTGCGCCGCCCATTTCGGCTCGCGCGCCAGCACCACGAAGCGCGTGGTGTTATGCGCCTCGTCCTCGATGTCCTCGGCGAGAATGTCGAGGCCGTAGATCTTTGCGGCCAGGCGCGAGGCGATCGCGGCGACGGTCTTGTCGTTGCGCTCGGAGATGTCGCGGGCGCTGCCGGCGGTATCGGCGTGCACGATCGGCTTGATGCCGAGCTTGCGGATGATGCGCCGGCACTGACCGAGCGCATGGACATGGCTCTCGACGCTTTTGATGTCTTCGAGCTTGGTGCCCTTGATCGCCATCAGCTGATGGCGGACCGGCAGAAACCATTCGCCGATAATGAAGAGGCCGGAGGCGGGCAGCAGATGGTGGATGTCGGCGACGCGGCCTGCGACCGAATTCTCGATCGGGATCATGCCGAGATCGGCCTCACCCGACGAGATCGCGGACAGCGCGTCCTCGAAGGTGGCGCAGGGCATCGGCTCGGCGTCGGGATAGGCCTCGACGATGGCGATGTGGGAATTGGCGCCAGGCTCGCCCTGGAATGCGATTTTCAGCTTGCTCATGACGGGCCTTGTAACAGCGGCTCAGGATTTGGAAAGGATGCTGCGGGCGGTCTCGAGATCCGCCGGCGTGTCGACCCCGCGGGGCACGGTATCGACGATGGTAAAATCGATCCGCATTCCGGCTTCCAGCGCCCGGAGCTGTTCGAGCTTTTCCTGCAATTCGAGCGGCGAGGGCGGAAGCCGGACGTAGCGCTCCAGCGCGGCGCGGCGATAGGCGTAGAGGCCGATATGGTGGTAACGCGGTCCGTCGCCGGTCGGGGCGGTCGCGCGGGTGAAATAAAGTGCGCGCATCCGCCGGCCGCCCACCGAGGTCCCCACCGCCTTCACGACGCTCGGCGCGAGGTCCTCCTCTTCGGTGTGGATCTGCGAGGCCAGCGTCGCGATGTCCACGGCCGGATCGTCCAGCGGCGGCAGCACCTCGCGGATGTTGTCGATCGTGATGGTCGGGAAGTCGCCCTGGAGATTGACCACGATCTCGGCCTTGCCCGACGGGTCCAGCTTCTGCATCGCCTCGTGGATGCGGTCGGAGCCGGAGGGGTGGTCGGAGCGGGTCATCACGGCCTCGCCGCCATGAGCTGATACGACGGACGCGATCTCGGCCGTGTCGGTCGCAACTGCCACCCGGCCGATACCGGCGGCCTCGGCGCGCCGCATCACATGCACGATCATCGGCAGGCCCGCGATGTCGGCGAGCGGCTTGCCGGGCAGGCGGGTGGCGGCCATGCGGGCCGGGATCACCACCAGGATGCGAGGGTCGGTCATTGGTTCAAGGGCTTGGGTTCAAGGGCCTGGAAACGGGACGTTTTCCGCGTTGAGAAATGGAATGGGGATGGCCTGAAAGCCGGGTCGCTTATACGGGTTGCCAGACCCCGGGCAAACCGATATCTCAATGGCAAAACTCGGGGAAACATAAGGAACGCTTGATTCTCCCGAGGCTCGTCCTGGCGGCCTTTTGGGCCGCTGTTTCCTTCTTGCGGTGTGGGGCCTGGCCGGAAATGGACTCTTTCGAACTCAATAAAATCATGGGTGCCGTGCTTGGTACCTGTCTCTTCCTGCTGGTGACCAGCTTCACCGCCCAGGCGTTGTTCTCGCCCAAGCTGCCGGAAAAGCCGGGCTTCGAGATCGCCGTGAAGGAAGACGCCGGCCACGGCAAGGAAGGCGGCGCGGCCGCCGCACCGTCAGAGCCGATCGAAAAGCTGCTCCAGACCGCCTCCGTCGAGAAGGGCGCTGCCGCTGCCAAGAAGTGCGGCGCCTGCCATACCTTCGAGAAGGGCGGCCCGAATCGCGTCGGTCCGAACCTCTATGGCGTCGTCGGCGAGGCCAGGGGCCAGGGCCGCAACGGCTTCAACTTCTCGGCCGCCATGAAGGGCAAGGGCGGCAACTGGACGTTCGACGACCTCAACAAGTTCATCGCCAATCCGAAGGGCTTCATCCCCGGCACGGCGATGGGCTTCGCCGGCATTCCCAAGGATTCCGAGCGCGCCGACGTCATCGCCTATCTGAATTCGCTGTCGGAGCATCCGGAGCCGCTGCCGACGGCGTCGAAGTAACGCCTCAAGCACAGATCTTGGACGATGCGGCCAGGCTGAAAGCCTGGCCGTTTCCGTATCCAGGCCTCGCGGTGAGTTTATCGGGGCGTTTGGCCGCATCCGACCATGCCGACGGGGCTCCCAACATGAGGAAAAAGCAACATATTTGGTCGAAACCTCGCCTATATTGAGCCTTTAAAGGGGTAACCTCCTTCAAGACCAGGGATGTTGATTTGGCCATTACCCGACGTGATCTCCTGCTCACCGGCACAGCTGCCGTAGCGCTCCCCGCTTTTGGTTCCGTGATTGGCGCGGCTCAGGCGCAATCCACCGGCGAGGCGGCTTCGAGTGCGCTCCCCTGGCGCCATGCCTTGTCGCTGTTCGGAAAGGTCAAGTATCCCGCCGACTTCAAGCGCTTCGACTACGTCAATCCGGACGCGCCCAAAGGCGGTGTCGCGCGCCAGATTGCGGTCGGCACCTTCGACAATTTCAACATCGTGGTCTCAGGGGTGAAGGGCCAGGTCGCCGGCGCGGTCGCATTCATCTACGAATCCCTGCTCACGCCCGCGCTCGACGAGGTCTCGACCGAGTACGGCGCGCTTGCCGAAGCCGTCAGCCACCCCGACGACTTTTCCTTCGTCTCATATCGCTTGCGGCCGCAGGCCAAATGGCACGACGGCAAGCCTGTCACGGCGGACGACGTGATCTTCTCGCTGGATTCCTTCAAGAAGCATCACCCGATGTACTCGGCCTATTACAGCCATGTGGTGAAAGCCGAGAAGGTCGGCGAGCGCGAGGTGAAGTTCGTGTTCGATGCGCCGGGTAACCGCGAACTGCCGCAGATCGTCGGGCAACTCACGGTGTTGCCGAAGCACTGGTGGGAAGGGACCGACGCACAGGGGCGCAAGCGCGATGTCTCCGCCACCACGCTCGAAGTGCCGCTTGGTTCGGGCCCCTACAAGGTCAAGGAATTCGTCGCCGGACGGTCGATGACGCTGGAGCGCGTCAAGGACTATTGGGGACGGGACTTCGCCGCCAATGTGGGCCGCAACAATTTCGACGAGCTGCGCTACGAGTATTTCCGCGACGCCACCGTGGCGATCGAAGCCTTCAAAGCCGATCAGGTCGATTGGCGCACCGAGAACAGCGCGAAGAACTGGGCGACAGCCTATGACTTCCCGGCGGTGGCGGAAAAGCGAGTGATCCTCGAGGAGTTCGCAAATCGCAGCTCGGGCGTCATGCAGGCCTTTGTTCCGAATCTGCGCCGTTCCAAGTTCAGCGATCCCCGCGTGCGCCGTGCGCTCAACTACGCGTTCGACTTCGAGGAGATGAACAAGCAGCTCTTCTACGGTCAGTACAAGCGCGTCGGCAGCTATTTCGACGGGCTCGACGAACTGATGGCGACCGGATTGCCGCAGGGCAAGGAGCTCGAGATTCTCGAGACCGTGCGCGCCGAAGTCCCGCCCGAAGTTTTCACGAAGGCTTACACCAATCCGGTTGGCGGCAGTCCCGAAGCCGTGCGCGACAATCTGCGCGAGGCGCTGCGCCTGTTCAAGGAGGCCGGCTACGAGGTGCGTGATCGCAAGCTGGTCGATGTCAAGACCGGTGCGCAGTTCACCATGGAGCTGCTGAATCAGGATCCGAGCTTCGAGCGTGTCACGCTGTTCTACAAGCCGTCGCTGGAACGGCTCGGGATTGCCGTGAGCGTGCGGACGGTCGATCCGACCCAATACGAGAACCGGACGCGCGAATGGGATTTCGACGTCGTCACCAACTCCTGGGGCGAGTCGCAGTCGCCGGGCAACGAGCAACGCGAGTTCTGGTCGTCCAAGACGGCCGATATTCCCGGCTCCCGTAATATCGCCGGCATCAAGAATCCGGCGATCGACAAGCTGGTCGAGCGGCTCATCTACGCCAGGGATCGGGACGATCTCGTGGCGGCTACCAAGGCGCTCGACCGTGTGCTGCTTTGGAATAACTACGTCATTCCGCAGTGGACCTATACGAAGGTGCGCACCGCGCGCTGGGACCGTTTTGGCCGCCCGGCGGAATTGCCTAAGTACGGTCAGTCCGGCTTCCCGTTCGTCTGGTGGTACGATTCAGACAAGGCAGCGCGGATCGCAAAGAAATCGTGAGGGACACTCCCCGCATGGTGCAGCTTTCACGACGGCATGTGCTGATTCTCGGCGCCGGCGGCGCCCTCAGCGCAGCCGTGCCGCGTGGCGCGGTGGCTTCGGACGTGCCGGCCGAAGCTCATGGCATTTCGGCGTTCGGCGATCTCAAATATCCCTCCGACTTCCATCATTTCGACTACGTCAATCTCGATGCGCCGAAGGGAGGCATGTTCTCCCTCATTCCGTCGGTGCGCGCCTACAATCAGTCCTACCAGACCTTCAACTCGCTCAATGCCTACATCCTGAAGGGCGACGGCGCGCAGGGCATGGACATGACGTTCGTGCCGCTGATGGTGCGGGCAAGCGATGAGCCTGACGCAATGTACGGGCTTGCTGCCAGATCCGTGCAGATATCGCCGGACAGGCTGGTCTATCGCTTCACGATGCGGCCCGAGGCGAAATTCCACGACGGCACGAAGCTCACCGCGCACGATGTGGCATTCTCGTTGACGTCGCTGAAGACCAAGGGCCATCCGCTGATCATCGTGCAGATGCGCGACTTCGTCAGCGCGGAAGCCCTCGACGATGCGACGCTCGTGGTTACCTTCGCCAAGGGACGTGCGCGCGACGTGCCGCTTTATGTCGCGAGCCTGCCGATCTTCTCGAAGGCCTATTACGCGTCGCGTCCGTTCGATGAATCGTCGCTGGATATTCCGCTGGGCTCGGGCCCGTACAAGGTCGGCAAGTTCGAGGTCAATCGCTACGTCGAGTTCGAGCGGGTGAAGGACTGGTGGGCTGCCGATCTTCCGGTGTGCCGCGGCAGCTACAATTTCGATGTCGTGCGCTACGAGTTCTATCGCGATCGCGATGTCGCTTTCGAAGGCTTCACTGGCAAGAATTATCTCTATCGCGAGGAGTTCACCTCGCGCATCTGGGCGACGCGCTATGATTTTCCTGCCGTGAAGGACGGTCGCGTCAAGATGGAGGTCGTGCCCGACGATACGCCGTCCGGCGCGCAAGGCTGGTTCATCAACACGCGGCGCGACAAGTTCAAGGACCCTCGCGTGCGCGAGGCTCTGATCAATGCCTTCGACTTCGAGTGGACCAACAAGACCATCATGTACGGGGCCTATGCCCGCACCGTGTCGCCGTTCCAGAACTCCGATCTCATGGCAGGCGACGCGGCTCCTTCGCCGGAAGAGCTGAAGCTGCTGGAGCCGTTCCGTGGCCAGGTCCCGGACGAAGTGTTCGCGGCGCCATTCGCGCCGCCGGTCTCGGACGGCTCCGGGCAGGACCGCAGCCTGCTCCGCAAGGCGCAGCAACTGCTGACCGAGGCCGGCATGCCGATCAAGGACGGCAAGCGGGTGCTGCCGAACGGCGAGGTGTTCAGGATCGAGTTCCTGCTGGATGAGCCGTCGTTCCAGCCGCATCACGCGCCTTACATCAAGAACCTGGGTACGCTCGGCATCGAAGCGAGCGTGCGTCTCGTCGATGCCGTGCAATACAAGGTGCGCCAGGAAGACTTCGATTTTGACATGACGATCCAGCGCTTCAGCATGTCGGCGACGCCGGGCGATGCCATGCGCTCGTTCTTCTCCTCCCAGGTCGCGGCAACCAAAGGCTCCTACAATCTCGCAGGCATCGCCAGCCCGGCGATCGACGCCATAATCGAGAAGATCATGGCGGCCGACAGCCGCGAGGAATTGACCATCGCCTGCCGCGCCTTCGATCGTCTGTTTCGCGCCGGCCGCTATTGGGTACCGCAATGGTATAACAAAACGCACCGGCTCGCTTATTGGGATCAGTTCGGCCATCCGCAGAAGCTGCCGCGTTACGCCAATGGCGTCGGCGCTCCCGATATCTGGTGGCATGACCGCGCCAAGGCAGCCAAGATCGAGCAGGCGAAATAATCATGAGTGCCTATATCGCCCGCCGCATCCTGCTGATGATCCCGACCCTGCTCGGGATTCTCTTCGTCTCCTTCATCGTTGTTCAGTTCGCGCCGGGCGGTCCGGTCGAGCGGGTGATTGCGCAGCTCTCGGGCGCTGACACCGGCGGAACCTCCCGCATTTCGGGCGGTGGCGATTTCGCGCAACGTGCGCCGGGACAGGTCGGCGCCGGCGCAGATGCCGTCAACTCGAAATATCGCGGGGCCCAGGGCCTCGACCCCGATTTCATCAAGAAGCTCGAGGTGCAGTTCGGTTTCGACAAGCCGGCGCCGGAGCGCTTCGCGCTGATGGTGTGGAATTTTGCCCGCTTCGACTTCGGCAAGAGCTATTTTCGCGACGTCAGCGTGCTCCAGCTCGTCAAGGAAAAGCTGCCCGTCTCGATCTCGCTCGGCATCTGGCTGACGCTCCTGACCTATTTGATCTCGATTCCGCTCGGCATCCGCAAGGCGGTCAAGGACGGGACGCGCTTCGACACATGGACGTCGTCCGTGCTCGTGCTGGGCTATGCCATCCCCGGCTTCCTGTTCGCGATCCTTCTGATCATCCTGTTTGCCGGGGGCTCGTTCTTCAACTGGTTTCCGCTGCGCGGACTGACGTCGGACGGCTGGTCGGAGTTTCCCTGGTACTGGAAGATCATCGATTACTTCTGGCATTTGACGCTGCCGCTGATCGCCATGGGGCTTGGCGCGTTCACCACCATGACGTTCCTGACCAAGAACTCGTTTCTCGACGAGATCCGCAAGCAATACGTCATGACCGCGCGCGCGAAGGGCTGCAGCGAGAACCAGGTGCTCTACGGCCACGTCTTCCGTAACGCGATGCTGATCGTCATCGCCGGCTTTCCCTCTACCTTCATTCACGCTTTCTTCTCGGGCTCGCTCCTTATCGAGACGATCTTCTCGCTGGACGGGTTGGGGCTGCTCAGCTTCGAAAGCGTTCTCAACCGCGACTACCCCGTCGTGTTCGGCACGCTCTTCATCTTTTCGCTCGTCGGTCTCGTGGTCAACCTCATCTCCGACCTGACCTACATGTGGATCGATCCGCGGATCGATTTCGAGGCGCGGGAGGTCTGATGACGCTGACCGCTCCCACTCCGATCGACACCACCTCCAAGTCTCCGCTCGGGGATGCCGTGCCGATCACGCGCAAGCCGTTCGTGCCGTCGCCGCTCAACAGGCGGCGCTGGCAGAATTTTAGGGCGAACCGGCGTGGCTACTGGTCGCTCTGGATATTCATGTTCCTTTTCGTGGCCTCGTTGTTCGCCGAGCTGATCGCCAACGACCGGCCATTCCTGGTCAAGTTTGACGGTCATCTTTATTGGCCGGCCTTCGTGACCTATTCCGAAACGACCTTCGGCGGCGATTTCGAAACCGCAGCCGACTATCGCGATCCCTATTTGCAGAAGCTGATCAAGGAGAAGGGCGGCAGCATCGTCTGGCCCCTGATCCGCTACTCCTACGACACCCATAATCTCGACTTACCGACGCCCGCGCCCTCGCCGCCGACCTGGATGTTGACCGAAGCGCAGTGCAAGCCTGTGGTCGAGAAGAAGGGCCTCAAGAGCTGCCGCGACCTCGAATACAACTGGCTCGGAACGGACGATCAGGGCCGCGACGTGATCGCGCGCCTGATCTATGGTTTCCGTATCTCGGTGCTGTTCGGCCTCTGCCTGACCATCGTCTCCTCCGTCGTCGGCATCGCCGCCGGCGCGGTGCAAGGCTATTTCGGCGGCTGGATCGATCTGCTGTTCCAGCGCTTCATCGAGATATGGACTGCGATCCCTTCGCTCTATCTGCTGCTGATCCTTTCCTCGGTGCTCGTGCCCGGCTTCTTCGTGCTTCTCGGTATCCTGCTGTTGTTCTCCTGGGTCTCGCTGGTCGGCCTCGTGCGCGCAGAATTTCTGCGCGGGCGCAATTTCGAGTACATCCAGGCGGCGCGGGCACTCGGCGTGTCGAATGCCGTGATCATGTTCAAGCATTTGCTGCCGAACGCCATGGTCGCGACGATGACGTTCCTGCCGTTCATCGTCTCCTCGTCGGTCATGACGCTGACGGCCCTCGACTTCCTCGGCTTCGGGCTGCCGCCCGGCTCACCGTCGCTCGGCGAGCTGCTGGCGCAGGGCAAGTCCAACGTGCAGGCGCCCTGGCTCGGCTTCTCCGGCTTCTTCTCCGTCGCGATCATGCTGTCGCTTTTGATCTTCATCGGCGAAGCCGTGCGCGACGCCTTCGATCCGCGCAAGACCTTCAGGTAGACGATGGACGCGATCAATCAACCCCTGCTCAGCGTGAGTGACCTTTCGGTGGCCTTCCACCAGGGGGCGGCACGACGCTGGCGGTCGACAAGGTCTCGTTCCAGATCAAGCGCGGCGAGTGCCTGGCGCTGGTCGGCGAATCCGGGTCCGGCAAGTCGGTCAGCGCGCTTTCGATCCTCAAGCTGTTGCCCTATCCGAATGCCTCGCATCCTTCGGGCAGCATCCGCTTCAAGGGACGCGAGCTGATCGACCAGTCGGAACGAGAAATGCGGGAGATCCGCGGCAGCGACATCTCCATCATCTTCCAGGAGCCGATGACCTCGCTCAATCCGCTGCACACGATCGAGGCGCAGATCGGCGAGATCATCCAGCTGCACAATCCGACCAGCAATGCCCTGGCACGGAAGCGGACGCTGCAATTGCTGACGCAGGTCGGCATCCCCGATCCTGAGACGCGCCTCAGCAGCTATCCTCACCAGCTCTCGGGGGGCAGCGCCAGCGCGTGATGATCGCGATGGCGCTTGCCAACGAACCGGACCTACTCATCGCCGACGAGCCGACCACAGCGCTCGACGTGACCGTGCAGGCGCAGATCTTGGCACTGCTTGCAGACATCCGCGCGCGGCTCGGCATGAGCCTGCTCTTCATCACCCACGATCTCGGCATCGTGCGTCGCATCGCCGATCAGGTCTGCGTCATGAAGGGCGGCGTGATCGTCGAGCAGGGACCGGTCGAGCAGGTCTTCAAGACTCCGAAACATCCGTACACGCGGGACCTGCTGGCGGCGGAGCCGAAGCCGGATCCCGCGCCGCCGCAGCCGGACGCGCCCGTGGTGATGTCGGCCGACGATCTGAAGGTATGGTTTCCGATCAAGCGCGGCCTGATGCGCAAGACGGTCGGTCACATCAAGGCGGTCGACGGCGTCAGCCTCGCCGTACGCAAGGGCGAGACACTTGGTGTCGTCGGCGAGATCCGGTTCGGGCAAGACGACGCTGGGGCTCGCATTGTTGCGACTGATCTCCTCGGACGGACGCATCGTGTTCCTGGGCAAGGACATCCAGGGCCTGCGCTTCAAGGAGATGCGGCCTTTCCGGCGCGACATGCAGATCGTGTTCCAGGATCCATTCGGTTCGCTCAGCCCGCGGATGTCGATCGCGGACATCATCGCCGAAGGTCTCTCGGTGCACCAGCCGACGCTGTCGCGCGAGGAGCGCGAGGCGCGCGTCGTCAAGGCGGCTCGAGGATGTCGGGATGAAGCCCGACACCCGCTACCGCTATCCGCACGAGTTCTCGGGCGGGCAGCGCCAGCGCATCAGCATCGCGCGGGCGGTGGTGCTGGAGCCGGATTTCGTCGTGCTGGACGAGCCGACCAGCGCGCTCGACATGTTGTTCCAGGCGCAGATGGTGGACCTGTTGCGTGAGCTCCAGCGCAAGCGCGAGCTCACCTACATGTTCATCTCACACGATCTGCGCGTCGTGGCCTCGCTCGCGAGCCATCTCATCGTGATGCGCGGCGGCAAGGTTGTCGAGGAAGGCCAGGCGGCCGAGTTGTTCAAGAACCCCAAGACTGACTACACGCGCGCGCTGTTTGCGGCGGCGTTCCGGCTGGAGACGGCAGGGAACGGGTCGGTCGCAACCTGATCTTGCGTGATCGCGATCACGGCGGCGGAGCGTTCGCCACGACATTCTGTACGCATGGGCGCGAGGCGGTCTCGCGACAGCGACAGGAGTGCAGAAATGACGTTCACTGCAATCGAAGCAGGGGCGATGCGCGAGCTATCCGCGATCGAGCTCGACGGGGTCGTCGGGGGCGCGGCTCCGCGGGGAGGCTACGGCCATGTTTACGACGTACCGCCGCCGCCGCGCGTCGTGAATGCGCCCGTATTGGGTGGCGGCGGCCCGACGAACCTGCCGCAGTTGCACGCGTTCTGAGGCGAACCGGCATCGACGACGCGGGTAGGGCGGGCGATGGGTTTTCGCTGCGCTCTACCCATCCTGCGAGGTGTCGCTAGAGCCGCTTGATCGCGACGACCTCGCTGCCGGCCGCCTTGATCCGCGCAAGCGCCGGCTCGATCGGCTCGATCGCCGTTGCCATATGATGCGCGTTGGCGTGGACCATGGTGCCGCCGTCGCGGACGATCGCGACATGGCCCTTCCAGAAGATCAGATCGCCACGCCGCAAGCTGTTGCGCTCCTGCGGCTCCAGCGCGCGGCCGAGCCCTGCCTGCTGCATGTCGCTGTCGCGGGGACAGCCAATGCCTGCGGCGGCCAGCGATATCTGCACCAGGCCCGAGCAATCGATGCCCAGACTGCTTTTGCCGCCCCAGAGATAGGGCGTGCCGACGAAGCGCTCGGCGACGGCGACGAAGTCCGGCTCGCGATGATCGAGCGGCGCAAGATGCGTACTCGGCAGAAAGGCGCCGTCGGGCGTCACGGCGAAAATGCCGTCCTCGCGCGCCATCGCGATTTTGGAGCCAAGCACCAGCGCATCGGCCGGCGTCAGCTTGATCGAAGGTCCGGGAAAGGCAAACGTCCGTAGCGCACTGACGACGTGGGTCGGGGTGGCCGATGGCTTCATGAGCGCCGCATCCGGCAGCCAGCCGACATAGCCATCGCCGGTGAGCTGGCCCCAGGCCCAGCCCTCGCCGTTGCGATCATAGACAGTGACGCGCTCGCCTCGCAGCGCCTGCGTCATCAGCATGGCGGCTCGAGGACGGCTGCTCGCGCACAGGCGCGATCGGTTCGACCACCTCGAACTCCTCGCCGGTGACGAAGCGGTCCGCTTTCACCTTGCCTTCGAGGTATTTCGCGGCGAGGTCGCCGCGTGCCGGCGTCAGCCTTGCATCGATACTTGCGTCGATTCCTGGATCATGCATAGCGCTCACTCAGCAATGCGTAGATGGCGCGCGCGGCCTGGCATTCGCCGCCTTCGGGCCGCGCCGGCTTCGCCGACGGCGTCCAGCCGTAGATGTCGACATGCAACCAGCTTCTGGCCTGCTCGACGAAGCGTTGCAGGAACAGCGCGCAGATGATCGAGCCGGCAAAGCCGCCGGACGGCGCGTTGGTGATGGTGGCGGTCTTGGAGTCCAGCCACGCATCGTAAGGCGGCCACAGCGGCATGCGCCACAACGGGTCGTTCTCCCTCACCGCGCAGCGTGCGACATCGGCAGCAAGCGTCTCATCATTGGTGTAAAAGGGCGGTAAATCCGGCCCCAGCGCGACGCGTGCGGCGCCGGTCAATGTGCCGAGGTCGATCAGGAGGTCCGGCGTGTCCTCGTCGGCCAGCGCCAACGCGTCGGCGAGCACGAGCCGGCCTTCCGCGTCGGTGTTGCCGATCTCCACCGTGATGCCCTTGCGCGAGGTGAAGATGTCGAGCGCTCGGAAGGCGTTGCCCGCGACCGCGTTCTCGACCGCCGGAATCAGCACGCGCAGCCGGACCTTCAGCTTGGCGTCCATCACCATGCGTGCCAGCGCCAGCACGCTGGCGGCGCCCCCATATCCTTCTTCATGATCAGCATGCCGCTCGACGGCTTCAGGTCGAGCCCACCGGTGTCGAAGCAGACGCCCTTGCCGACCAGCGTCACCTTGGGGTGAGCCGGATCGCCCCAACCGATGTCGATCAGCCGCGGCGCGCGGTCGGAGGCCATGCCGACGGCGTGGATCAGCGGAAAGTTCTTCTCCAAATCCTCGCCGATGGTGCAGGCGAAGCTTGCGCCGAATTCGGCCGCGAGGTCCTGCGCGGCTGCAGCCAGCTCCGCTGGCCCCATGTCGTTGGACGGCGTGTTGATGAGATCACGCGCCAGCATCGCGGCATCCGCGATGCGATCGATCTCAGCCGCATTGACGCCATCAGGCGGCACCAACCGGACGTCGGGCCTGTCAGCCTTGCGGTAGCGCGCGAAGCGGTAACACCCCAGTGCAAAAGCGAGCGCCGCCAGCCGTGCATCGTGCGGTGCATTGGCAAAGCGGTAAGTGCCCGGCGGCAGCAGGCCAGGCAGCGTGCCCGGCCTGAACAGGTCCCGCGATCTGGCGTCGTCGTCCTCGAGGCCGAACAGGATCTGAGCAATCGCGCCGTCTGGCGCTGGCAGCGCAAGATAGCCGCCCGGCTTGGCGGTGAAGGCGCTGGCGGTCGCAAACTGGCGCTGCGCCGGCGGCAGTGTCTCGCGCACCGCATCCCAACTCGACCTGGTGACGAAAGTGATCGGGATGGCGGCGGACGATGTCTCGAAGAGTGAAGGCATTGGCGAGTCCAAACGGGTCATACGAACGGACGAGACTTCGCAGAGTTTTGCCGCGGCCGCAATCGGCATTGCTGTCACCATGCGGCGAGCCGCTACTCGCGGCAAGGTGGCCATGCTAGGCTCCGGCAACGGTTGCCGGATCTACTGAAAATTGCGCAGGAGACCGCCGGCGACCGAAGACGGAGCCTGCCGGGAGGAAATGCGATGGAATTTGTGTGGAGCGTGGTCACATTCATCGGCCAGGCCGTCGAGGCGATCTTCGGCTATGTCGAGCATCACCATTGGATCTTCGTATTCCTTGCCGGCGGTTACGTCTTCTATCTCCACGACCGCTCCGTCCACGCGCGGTTCGATGCGCTCGACAAGCGCGTCGACGAAATCCGCAAGCGGCTTGCCATCGAATATTGATCGGGCGAGATGACCGTCGCCCGGCGATCTCGTATTCCTTGCTTGAGAACTGCCGTTCACGAGAGCGCGGCCGCAGGGCTTTACTAGCGCTACGGTTGTGGCATTATCGGTGAATATTATAGATTGTGCTACGCCGTTCTGCACGTCGAGCGCAAGGACGCTGCGGCAAACGGATACGCACCTCAGTCGATACCCACCTCAGTCGATAGCAGCCCGAACTCGTTCATCTAAGGCATTTCCCTCAATCGTTTGGGCGACGCAGCATTCGCAATGGGCGGCGCAAAATGGATAGATCGTTCGTCATTGCGCAGATCTCCGACCTGCATCTGGACGGGTCAGGCCGGCTGCTTGCGGCGATCGAGGCGCTCAGCGCCGAGATCGGCCAGAGGATGGCGGCCTTTGCCGATGCTCCCGACCGCATTCTGCTGATCACGGGCGATCTCGTGGACGACCCGACGCCCCGCGCGCTCGACGAAGCGCTCGCCGTCATCGCGTCCTTCCGGCAGACCGGCCTGTTCACCGACATCCAGGCGATTGCCGGCAATCATGACATCAAGCGTCCTAACCAGCGCGCAGGCCTCCACGACGCCTATGATTACCTGCATCTGCCGCGGACCTCGAAGAGTGTCTACTACCGCCAGGCCGGCCTCGATCTGGTGTTGCTGGATTCCAACCGGGCGAGCCTGACGACGCTCGCGAGCGGCAATGTCGACGAGAACATCTACCAGGCGATGGTTGCGGACTCCGCGCGGCTGAGCGTCGAGCTCGCAGGCAGCATGGGTTCGGCCGGACGTGCCGATTTTGCCGAGCCGGCGGAAGACCTGGTGCGCGTGCTCGCGATGCACCATCATCCGTTGCCGCAGGCGACCGGAGAGGGAAAGCGGTTTCTCGGTGTGCCCGACGAGCCGCTGATGTATCTGGCATCGCCCGCGACCTTCCTCGAGGCGGCAACTTCGCTCAACGTCAATCTGGTCCTGCACGGACACCGGCATGTCGAGGGATTGGTCCGCTATTCGATCCCCGATCCGCGCGCGACATGGAGCAAGAGCAGTGAAGTGTTCTGGCGCACGATCTATGTGCTGTCCTGCCCGTCCTCGACCGGGCAGGGCGGTGACGATGCCGGTTTCAACATCATCCATTTTGGCCCTTGGTCTCATGCCGGCCGCACCGAGCATCGGTTCGCGATCACCCGCTACTCGCGGTCGCGCAACGATGGCGCCTTCAGGCCGCTCGACTCGAACCTGCCGGACGGCGTCATCAGGCTGCCGGCAGGACGGGATTATTCCCGTGATCCGGCCGTCCAGTCGGCGATCGAGATCGGCTCATGCACAACGCTGAAGCGGGATCAGGTCGTAACATTCGCCCGCCGGCTCTTGAGCCACCGCGCCTTCTATGCGGACGGCGAGGTGGACTGGGCGAGCGCGCTCTACGTCTATCTCGTCACCTCACAAGCCTGGGGTGATCTCGAGGGCAAGGCCGCGAGGTCCGCACGCAAGCACAACGTCGCGGCGCTTGCCACGACGAAATTGCTGCTGCGCCGATTGATCGAGCTCTCCGCTGAGGTGCTCGGTATCGATCGTGCTCAGCTCGACGAGCTTCGTACGAAGCGTCTGCTTAATCGCGACGATCTCCGGCGCGAGTGGTCGGCGCGCCGCGCGCGGAAATCGACGTCGCAGAGCAGCTGCGACGAAGGCTGCAATTGCTGCGGGATCTGGACGGCCATGTGAGAGCGATCGGCCCGGACCTCGGCCTTGGCGGCGACCCGCCGCCGCAGACGCCGCCGTGAAAGAGCGCAATATACTGCGTTAACCGGCCGTTAGGGTTAACAGTCTATTGCTTGCGCGTTCGGCTCGATCAATCGGCTCGAGAGTCAAAGCGTCATGCGTCAACGGTTCAGTCTTGTCCGGCTTCTCGCGTCCACCTCGCTGGTTGCGGTGGTGGCCATGGGCCTCGGCGGCTGCACGGCCATGTCGAAACTCTCCGATGTCACGGGCTCCGTCGGCCCGCGGGCGGAGGCCGCTCCGACCGATCCCGCGCGCGCCGTCGAAATTTATGGCGAGCGCTATCGTGCCAATCCCAAGGACGCCGACGCGGGGCTCGGCTACGGCCAGGCCTTGCGCGCCAACGGCCAACGCGCCCAGGCAGCCGCCGTGCTCGAGCAGGCGACCATCGCCAATCCCGGCAATAAGGCGCTGCTCGCCCAATACGGCCGCGCGCTTGCCGACAACGGTAATTTCCAGCAGGCTTTCGACGTGCTGTCGAAGGCGCACTCGCCCGACAATCCGGACTGGCGCCTGCTCTCGGTGCAGGGCACCGCGCTCGATCAGATGGGTCGTCACGAGGAGGCACGTTCCTATTATGCGAGCGCGCTGAGAATCGCACCGGGCGATCCCGGCGTGCTCTCCAATGTCGGCTTGTCCTACATGCTGTCGAAGGATCTGCCGAAGGCCGAGGAGGCGCTGCGGCAGGCCTACGCGTCGCCGCGCGCCAGCAGCCGGGTGCGGCAGAATCTCGGTCTCGTCGTCGGCCTCCAGGGCCGCTTCGCCGAAGCCGAGACCATCGTGAAGGCCGACCTTCCGCCCGACCAGGCCGCGGCCAATGTCGCCTACCTCAAGGACATGCTGAGCCGCAACGACGCTCCGCGCGGTGCGCCGAAGCGGACTCCGGTTGCCTCGCTCAGCCAGCTCGACTGATCATCTGATCTTCCACGCTGGAGGCAGCTTGCGGACCGCGCGCGCTCCGCAGGCGCTTCAGTGCAGTTCGGAGATCTTGATGCCAGTCGGTCCGAGAATGACGACGAACAGCACCGGGAGGAAGAACAGGATCATCGGCACGGTCAGCTTCGGCGGCAGCGCGGCGGCCTTCTTCTCGGCCTCGTTCATGCGCATGTCGCGGTTCTCCTGCGCCATGACGCGCAGGGAATGGCCGAGCGGGGTGCCGTAACGTTCGGCCTGCTGGAGCGCCAGGCAGACCGACTTGACGCCCTCGAGCCCGGTTCGCCGCGCCAGGTTCTCATAGGCGACCTTGCGATCCTGCAGATAGGACAGCTCGGCCGTGGTCAGGGTGAACTCCTCCGACAGCGCGATCGACTGGCCGACGATTTCGATGGCGACTTTCCGGAACGCCATTTCGACCGACATGCCGGATTCGATACAGATCAGCAGCAGGTCGAGCGCGTCGGGAAAGGCGCGCTTGATCGAGAGCTGGCGCTTGGAGATCGCATTCCTGAGGAACAGCATCGGCGCCTGGAGGCCGAGATAGGCCGCGCCGACGCAGATGCCGATCTTGATCGGCATCGGCTTATCCATGTGTGCGATCAGGAATACGTAGACGACCGAGCCGACGAACAGCACAATCGGGGCCACCATGCGGGCAAACAGGAAGGTGATATAGGGCGCATGGCCTCGATAACCCGCCATGATGAGCTTGTCCCGCGCGGCTTCCTGCGCGAGCCATTTGGTGAGGTTGAAGTCCTCGACCACCCTCGAGACCAGCTGTTTCGGCGTCTGGCGAAGCGTGACCTTCTCGTTCTTGTTGAGACGTTCGCGCTCGCGCTGCCGGATTCGCTCACGTTCGCTCGCCACCGCCTTCATGCGCTTCGATAGACCTTCGCCGGCGAACAGCGGCATCACCAGCGTATAGACTGTCGCGCTGGCGGCGATGGCCGCCAGCAGCATGGTCATGAAGTGGACATCGTGCAGCTTCGTGACGAGGAGGTCGACCATACGGCACCATCAGAAATCGAAATTGATCATCTTCTTCATCACCAGGATGCCGATCGACATCCAGACGACGCAGGCGACCAGCATCAGCTGCCCGGTGGGATGAGTCCACAGCAGCGAGATGTATTGCGGCGTCGAGAGATAAACGAGGAACATGACGATCGGCGGCAGCGAGCCGATGATGCCGGCCGAGGCCTTGGCCTCCATCGACATCGCCTGGATCTTCTCTTTCATCTTCTTGCGGTCGCGCAGCACCTTGGAGAGGTTGCCGAGCGCTTCGGAGAGGTTGCCGCCCGACTTCTGCTGAATCGACACAACGATACCGAAGAAATTGGCTTCCGGCAGCGGCATGCGATCATAGAGCCGCGTGCAGGCCTCGCCGAGCGGCATGCCGATCGCCTGCGTCTCGATAATCTGGAGGAACTCACTGCGCAGCGGCTCCGGCGCGTCGGCGGCGACGACTTTGATCGATTCGAACAGCGGCAGGCCGGCCTTGATGCCGCGGACGATGACATCGACCGCGTCTGGCAATGCCTTCAGGAACTTCGCTTCGCGTCGATTCTTCAGATAACCCAGTGCCCAGCGCGGCAAGCCGAAGCCGCCGGCGAAGGCGAGGCCGGCGGCACCGAGCAGGCCGCCTCCGCCGAGTAGAACGCCTGCGAAAAACGTACCCGCCACCACAGCGGACACGATCCAGAATTTCTGCGGTGTCCAATCGAGGCCTGCCTGTGACAGGCGGACGTTGAGTGGCACGCTCTTTTCCTGCTGGCGCCGCGCCTCGAGATCCTTGAGCGAGGTCTCGACCTGCTCGCGGCGCGATCGCTGGCTCTTTTCGGCCTGCTTGGCCGCAGGCGCGTCGGCGCGCGCGATCGACGCACGGCGGCCTTCCGCCTTCCGCTCACCGGACAGGAGCGGATAGAGGAAGACCCAGGCGATGCCGCCGACGGCGGCGGTGGCGAGGAAGGCGAGGGCGAGGACCTGGATGTTCATGATTGCGCCGATCTCATCATGTCTTCGGCGCGACTTCCGCCGCGTCGAGCGCAGCGGCAAGGCGCTTCTCGTCGCCGTAATAGCGTGCGCGCTCCCAGAACTTGGGGCGGCCGATGCCGGTCGAGCGATGCCGGCCGATGATCTTGCCGTTGGCGTCTTCGCCGACCATGTCGTAGAGGAAGATGTCCTGGGTGATGATGGTGTCACCCTCCATGCCCATCACCTCGGTGATGTGGGTGATGCGGCGCGAGCCGTCGCGCAAGCGCGCCGCCTGCACGATGACGTCGATAGAGGCGCAGATCATCTCGCGAATGGTGCGTGACGGCAGCGAGAAGCCGCCCATCGTGATCATGGATTCGCAGCGCGAAAGGGCTTCGCGCGGATTGTTGGCGTGCAGGGTGCCCATCGAGCCGTCATGGCCCGTGTTCATGGCCTGGAGCAGGTCGAACGCCTCGGGTCCGCGGACCTCGCCGACGATAATGCGTTCGGGGCGCATACGCAGGCAGTTGCGCACCAGCTCGCGCATGGTGACCTGGCCCTCACCCTCGATGTTGGGCGGTCGGGTTTCCAGCCGCACTACGTGGGGCTGCTGGAGCTGGAGCTCGGCGGCGTCCTCGCATGTGATGACGCGTTCGTCGTGCTCGATATAGTTGGTCAGGCAGTTGAGCAGTGTGGTCTTGCCCGAGCCGGTGCCGCCGGAGATCAACACGTTGCAGCGGACGCGGCCGATGATCTGGAGGATCTCGGCGCCCTCAGGCGAGATCGCGCCGAATTTGACGAGCTGATCGAGCGTCAGCTTGTCCTTCCTGAATTTTCGAATGGTGAGCGTGGGCCCGTCAATCGACAGCGGCGGCACGATGGCGTTGACGCGGGAGCCGTCGGCGAGGCGCGCGTCGCAGATCGGCGAGGATTCGTCGACGCGCCGGCCGACCTGGCTGACGATACGCTGGCAGATGTTGAGGAGCTGCTGGTTGTCGCGGAAGCGGATGCCGGTCTTCTGGATCTTGCCGTTGACTTCGATGAAAACGGTGTTGGCGCCGTTGACCATGATGTCGGCGATGTCGTCGCGCGACAGCAGGGGTTCGAGCGGACCGTAGCCGAGAACGTCGTTGCAGATGTCGTCAAGCAGCTCTTCCTGCTCGGCGATCGACATCACGATGTTCTTGATCGCGATGATCTCGTTGACGATGTCGCGGATTTCCTCGCGCGCGGATTCGGAGTCCAGCTTGGCGAGCTGGGCGAGGTCGATGGCCTCGATCAGCGCGCCGAAGATGGTTGCCTTGACCTCGTAATAATTGTCCGAGCGGCGGGATTCCATGGACGGCGCAGGCTTCGCCGGGGCGAGCGGCGGCGAGGCGATGGCCGGCGGAGGCGGCGCGCGCGACACCGCGGGCGCCGGAGCCTGGACAGGCTCTGGCGACACGGCGCCGGGCTTGGGAGCCCGAGTATCGGTGTCTGTTCCGCTACGCTTACCGAACACTTAACAACTCCATGCGGCGGCTTATTTTCCCCGCAACTTGTCAATCAGGGGTGAAAGCAGGGACGACTTTTGCTTCTTCGTCTCGCTGCGGCCGGTCAGGCGCTGGGCGATCTGAAGGAACATCTCGATCGATTTGTGGTTGGCCGATATCTCCGCGATCATCTGGCCGTTGTTGGCCGCGGAGCCGAATATCTGCGGTTCGAACGGGATCGAGACGATCGGCTGGCTCTCGATCGCCTTGGCGAATTCCGCGGCGGCGATTTCGGGCCGCTTCGGGACGCCGACCTGGTTCAGGCAGTAGAGCGGCGGCCGGTCGTTGGGCCGCGAGGCCTTCAGGAGGTCGAACAGGTTCTTGGTGTTGCGCAAATTGGCCAGGTCGGGCGCCGCCACGATCAGGATGTCGTCCGCCCCGATCAGGGCGCGCTTGGTCCAGCCCGACCATTGGTGCGGAACATCGAGCACGATGCAGGGCATGGTGGAGCGCAACGTGTCGAACACGGCGTCAAAGGCGTCGGTGCCGAAATCATATACCCGGTCGAGCGTCGCGGGCGCCGCCAACAGGCTGAGATGATCGGTGCATTTCGACAGCAGGCGGTCAATGAAGGCGGTGTCGACCCGATCCGGCGAGAACACGGCGTCCGCAATACCTTGCGGCGGGTCCTGATTGTAGTCGAGCCCGGCGGTGCCGAAGGCAAGGTCGAGATCGGCAACGACCGCGTCCATCGCGAGATCGCGCGCGATCGCCCAGGCGACGTTGTGGGAGATGGTGGACGCGCCCACGCCGCCCTTGGCGCCGACCACTGCGATGATACGGCCGACTGCCTTGGCTTCCGGGGCCGAGAACAAGTTGCAGATCGAGCGTACGACGTCGATCGCGCCGACTGGCGCGAGCACATAGTCGCTGACGCCGCGGCGCACCAGCTCGCGATAGAGCGTGACGTCGTTGATGCGGCCGATCACGACCACGCGGGTGCCGGCGTCGCAGACCGTGGCGAGATGGTCGAGCCCGCCCAAAAGGTCGTTGCGGCCATCGCTCTCGAGGACGATCACATTCGGCGTAGGAGCCGAGCGGTAGGCTTCGATCGCGGCCGCCATGCCGCCCATCTGGATCTTCAGATGGGCCTTGCCGAGGCGGCGGTCCTCGCCTGCCGACTGCACCGCGGCTGCTGTCTCCACGGTCTCGCAGAAGGCCTGGACCGACACGCGCGGCGCGGGCGCAATATGCTCCTCGACCGGGGAGGCGCATCCGGCTGCTCTTCTTGAGTTTGGCGAGCGTAGCTGATCATTTGCCGGTATCGCTGAGTTTGGCCTTTTCGGCTTCAGGATAGGTGGTCGCCGTCGTCATTCCCTTGCGATACTTCTCGAAGGCCGTGGTGCGACGGGCCGTGTAGGACGGCGTTTCGGGCCGCGGCTGCTCGAGGTCCGACGGATTGTCGACCATCGCAGCCAGGTTGCGCTGCGAGGCGCAGCCGTAATTGTAGTAGTCCTTGTTCTCGAACCAGCTCTTGTTCTTCATCGAGGGGCCGATGTCCTCCGGCCAAAGTCCACAGGGGCCGGCGACCGCGGCGATCTTGGAATAGGTGAGCCGGATCGGTGGCAGGAAACGCTTGTCTTCCGGCTGGTAAGGGCGAACGACGACGCCGCGCGGTGGAACACCCGCCGCCGCCAGCATCGCCTGGATTTCGCGCATCGTGTCTGCGACCGGACGCGCGTTGGGTGTGCCAGATGGCGCGTCGATGCGGATGGCGCCGGTACCCTCGTGCAACCAGGCCGATGCGACGCCCATCACGTCAGCGCGCTGGGCTGCGGTGAGTCCGCCGCGGGCGTGGCCGACGAAGACGACGATCGAGCGGTTCTGCTCCTCGATCGCGATCGGGTGACGCTGCTTGTAGTCGTCGGGAATCGAGGCGGTGGTCACCTCGTCGTGCTTGCAGCCGCCGAGTGCAAGCGCGATACCGACAAGCACGCCACCGAAGCCGATGGCGCGTTTGCGAATCTGGGGTGGTCTTTTGATCATAACTGAGTCCCCGTTCCGCATCAGTCGGTGATGAAGCCGTACGTGCCGCGGTAGTTCCTGGCTGGCTCGGTTCTGCCGGGCACGCCGTAGATGCGGTTGATGTTGCCGATCAGCTCGGCCTGCGGATCTGCGGGTGCGGCGAAGCCGTCATCCGGCCGCGACAGGTCCTTCGGCGCCACCGCGCGAACGACGTAGGGCGTCACGATCACGACCAGCTCGGTGGTGTTGTTGACGAAGTCGCGGCTGCGGAACAGCGTGCCGAGGATCGGAAGCTGCATCAGTCCCGGCAGTCCGCTGACCGCCTGCTTGGTCTGCTGCTGGATCAGTCCGGCCATCGCCATCGCGCCGCCGGAGGGAATCTCCAACGAGGTCTCCGCGCGGCGGGTCTTGATCGAGGGCACCGTCAGCGAGTTCACCGACGTCGAGCTTACGGCCTGAGACAGCGTGATTGCATTCTCGTTCGACAACTCCGAGACCTCGGTCATCACGCGCAGGCTGATCTTGCCCTCGCTCAGCACCACAGGGGTGAAATTGAGCGAGATACCGAACTTCTTGAAGCTGATCTGGGTGGTACAGACATGCGTGACGGGATCGCACGAATAGCCTGCCGGGACCGGGAATTCACCGCCGGCGAGGAATGTCGCCGACTCGCCCGAGATCGCGGTCAGGTTCGGCTCCGCCAGCGTCCGGATCACGCCTGCGGTTTCCATCGCGCGCAGGGTCGCCTGCACCGACGGCGTCGCGCCAAACTTCGTCGTCAGTGAGTTACCATCCACCAGGTTCTTGCCGAGAGCCGTGAAGGGGTTCGAGTTAGTGAAGCTCACCACCGAGGTGCCGTAGTTCAGGTTCGCGGTGAGGTCGATGCCGAGCTGCTTGACCACGGTGCGCGCAACCTCGGCGACCGTGACCTTCAGCATGACCTGGTCGCGGCCGCGGACCACGATCGAATTCACCACCTTGTCGATGCCGCCGGTGAGGCGCACGGCGAGATCGTTGGCCTGCTGTGCTTCCAGCGGATTCGCCGCCGTGCCGGTCAGGACGACGCCGTCGCCGAGCCCGTCGATCTGGATGTCGGAGTTGGGCAGGACCTGCTTCAGCGCGGCCCGAAGGCCGTTGAGGTCGCGCTTGACCGCGATGTCATAAGCCGCGATCTGCTGGCCGGCGGAGTCGAAGAACACGATATTGGTCTGACCGACCGAGGCGCCGATGATGTAGGCGCGCTGCGATGACCGGACCACCGCATTGGCGATCTTGGGATCGGCGACAAGCACGTCCTTGATGTCGCGCGGCAGGTCGATCACGATCGACTTGCCGACACCGAGCGAGAGGAAGCGCGCGTTCATCTGGCCGTCGGCGGCCGCGACCTGCGCAACGGGGCGGTAGTCGGCGGCGACCACCGGGGTGAGAACCGGGTTGAGCGTCAGCGCGAAGACGGCGGAAAACGACAGGGCGCGGACCACGGAGGTCCGCATCGTCGCCAAATCTGCCCCGCATTTCATATCGACAGTCCTCATTGTGCCTTCGCCGTCGAGCTCGGGATTCCGTAGCGAATGATCGAAACGCTATCGCGCTTCCGCGCGGAGTCATCGAGCGTGATCTCGCTCATCTTGACGTCGACGATGCTGCGCAGCGCCAGCGACAGCGTGCCGCTCTGCCGGGCCGCGGATAGCGTCGCGGTCTGGGCGGGATTGAGCTCGAGGGTGACGGTCTTGCCGATCACCGCGTTCTGGCCGTCCTTCTCCTTCGGAGCCTGGTCGATCGCGAGCACGCGGACATTGGCCAGGATGATCTCGGACGTCACGATGTCCTGGGCGGCGGCGCTCTGGTCGGGATTCTTGAGGCGGCGCGTCAAAAGCACGTCGACGCGATCGTTCGGCAGAATGAAGCCGCCGGCGCCGGTCTCCGGCGAGATTTCGGTCGAGATCGCGCGCATGCCGGTCGGCAGGATCGCGGCCATGAAGCCGGAGCCCTCGGCCTTGACCAGCTTCTGGTCGCGGATCGGTTCACCCTGGATGAAGGGGGCGCGCGCAATCGAGCCGGTGACCTGGGTCACGCCCTCGGGACGCTCGTTGCGGCGGATGAAGGTGGCGCTGGCGGTCGCAGCCGGCCAAGTCTGCCATTGCACGTCTTCCGGCTTCACGGTCTGGCCGAGGCCGATGTCGTTCTTGGCCACCAGGACGTCGACGGTCGGAAGCTGCGCGACCGGAGCCGCCGGTGGCGGCGCAGTGTCCGAGCCGCTCGCCAGGTACGCGGCGACACCGCCGGCGCAGATGGCGACCGTCAGGACGACAATGCGTGCCCTATTCATACGCTTCACTTTCCAACAAAACGCCGCGACGCTGCCGCCGCCGTAATCGGCAGTTGACCAGCTATTCGTCAAAGCATGGTTAATGAGGCGTATCTAAATCGCCTTAACGCCGGGTTTACCCGGTGTGTTCAGCGCAGTGCGAGATGGGCGAGGTCGATCGCCTTCACCCATTCGGTCTCCGGGTAGACCGTCAGCGCGCCAAGCGTGAGCGCGATGCCATACGGAATCCCGCTCTCCTTGGCGTGCAGCCGTGCAAGCCAGGCCTGGCCCGCCAGTCCGTAAGGCAGCGGCCATTGCCGGAACTGGAGCAGGAGCAGCGTCAGCGCTCCGCCGAACAGCGAAGCGTAGAGCAGGAAATCCATCAATTGTGCGAAGCCGAACCACAGCGCAACGGAAGCCGCGATCTTGGCGTCCCCGCCGCCCATCCAGCCCATCGCAAAGCAGGTGAAGGCCACGGCCAGGAGCAACGCGCCGGCGCCAACATGGGTCAGCATCTCGTAAGGTGCCATGCCACCGGCAAGAGCGAGCACGAAGAAGCCGGCGACCAGCGCCAGCGACACGCGGTTCGAGATGGTCATCGTGAAGAGATCGCTGGCAGCGGCGAATGCCATCAAGGCCGGGAAGAGCAGAAGGCGCGCAAGGTCGAGGATCATGGGCTGCGTCTTGAGCCTGGGTTCGTCGCGGGATCGAAGCGTCGCCGCATGCTAGCCGGCAGTGCTAAACAAACCGAAAACGGAAGCAGTAGCTTTGAGTCCGGGAAGCCGCCGATGGCCCGCTCACCACACGCTGGCAATGCGCAAAGCGATGGCGGCCATCGCAACCAGCAGCGCGAGGCAAACCCAATAGGCCGGCGTCTCGGTCGACGCCGTCTCCCTGGCCGCAACCGCGGCATCGGTTCTGTACTTGCGCAACGCCACTGGAACTCGCCGTACTCGAAAAAACAAAGGCCCCGGAGATCCGGGGCTTTTGCCATCGTCGGTCGGTCGCTTACTTCAGCGAGGAGCTGATCGAGCCGAACTTGGTGTTCAGCGAGGTGCCGAGATTGTTGACGACCGTGATGATGGCCAGCGCGATGCCGGCGGCGATCAGGCCGTATTCGATGGCGGTGGCGCCGGATTCATCCTTCGCGAAACGTGCAATCATGTTCTTCATGAACTAAACTCCATCGGGGTTGGATCGCCTCGTTCGGCGCTGTGATTGACGCGATGACCATGTGAGCCGAGCTCTTTCGGTACAGTTAATTCGATCCCGCAAACGGGCTTCCTGCCCGATGCTTTTGCCCAGAGTGAATTTCGCCTTAAGGCGGATGTTGAATTTCGTTCCGGTTCCAAATGCAGCGCAATCGTGGCCGACTTCACCCTCCCTTAAATCTCGCGGAGTAGGCCTAGGCAGGATCCGGATTCCGAAGAGAGGCGACGATGTCGAGCTTACCCATGCAGGTCGCCCTGATGCTCGGCGAGACCATCGAGAAGGTGATCCCCGTTACCTTCGTGCTTGCGGCGGTCTTCACCGTGCTCGAGCATTTCTGGGCGTGCAATCCCGGCGCGCCGTGGTGGCGCAAGCGCGAGATCATCACCGATATCTGCTACTGGTTCTTCGTTCCGGTGTTCGCCCGCACCATGCGGATCGGCCTCCTGATCGTCGGTGCCGGCGCCGTCTTCAATATCCACGATGCCGACGAACTCATCGCCTTCTACGACAATGGCCATGGCCCGCTGGCGCAATTGCCACTGTGGCTGCAGGGCATCCTGTTCGTGGTGCTGTCTGATTTCATGCTGTACTGGCTGCATCGGCTGTTCCACGGCGGCGGATTCTGGAAGTACCACGCCATCCATCATTCGTCGGAAGAGATCGGATGGATCTCCGCAGCCCGTTTCCATCCCGTCAATCTCATGCTCGGGACGATCAGCGTCGACGTCGTGTTGCTGATGGCCGGCGTTTCACCCAACGTCATGATCTGGGTCGGCCCGTTCACCACCTTCCATTCGGCCTTCGTGCACGCCAACCTGAACTGGACCTTTGGGCCGTTCAAATATGTGCTGGCGACGCCGGTGTTCCACCGCTGGCACCACACCGGGCTCGAAGTGGGCGGCGACACCAATTTCGCCGGGACGTTCCCGATCTGGGATGTGCTGTTCGGTACCTTCCGGATGCCGGTGGGCGAACTGCCGAAAGACTACGGCAAGGACGAAGCGACCATGCCGAAGGAGATCGCCGGCCAGCTCGCCTATCCGTTCCGCCAGTAGCCGGCCTCCCGAGGCGGCAAAACGCCAGTCCGTTCAAACAATAGTCGGCGAGTTTGCGGAACGTTCACGAATTAAGGGCAGGTTAGCCGGGTCGGGCACCGGCTCCGCTGTATCTGTCGCTTTTGCCGGTTTGTGACGTCCCGGGGGTAAGAGTATGCGTAAAGAATTGCTGCGCCGCCATGCGCGCGTCTGTCTTCTGATTGCCGCCGCGGTGCTGGCATCGCCGGCTGCCGGCCTTGCTGAGCCCACTGCCGACACCATCGCCGTCAATGTCGACCAGGCCAAGCTGGTCCGGCTCCCCGGCAAGGTGGCGACCATCGTGGTCGGCAATCCCCTCATCGCGGATGTCACGCTCCAGCCTGGCGGCATGATCGTCGTGACCGGGAAGGGCTATGGGGCCACCAACTTCATCGCGCTCGACCGGGGCGGCGAGATCCTGGTCGACCGCCAGATCCAGGTCGAAGGTCCGAGCGATCGCCTCGTCACGGTCTATCGCGGGATCGAGCGCGAGTCCTATAGCTGCATGCCGGTCTGCCAGCGCCGCGTGACGCTGGGTGACAGCGACACCTACTTCAATAACACGATGAGCCAGGCCGGTTCGCTGAGCAGCAGTGCCAGCGGCGGTGCCGGCGCGGGTGCCAAAGCCAACTAGACCAAGCAGGGCCAGTTAGCGGGTTGGCCCGGGCAGGATCGTCTGATCCTGCAAGCGCGCAGGTTTCCTTTGGACATGAAAAAGACCGTGCGTTTTGCACGGCCTTTTCCTTTGGCTTGTTCGCCAGAACCGCTACGGGCCGAAGGCCCGCAGGCTCAACCTGCGGCGCGGAGGTTGTCCGCTGCCGACTTGCCGGAACGGCGGTCGGCCACGATCTCGTAGGAGATCTTCTGGCCTTCGCGCAGCGAGCCGAGGCCGGCGCGCTCGACGGCGCTGATGTGTACGAAAACGTCCTGGCCGCCGTCGTCGGGCTGGATGAAGCCGAAGCCCTTGGTCGCGTTAAACCACTTCACGGTTCCCATGCTCATGGGGTAGTCCCTTCTCAGATCACACAATGTCAAAGCCCGCTCGCGCGGGCAGGTTAGATCGAATTTTTGGAAGGGTCGTCAGCGTGTCTGAACCGGCTGTACCGGTGGATGCTAATGTCGTCCGGCCGAAAATCGATTAGCTCATTTTATTGGATTTAGAGCCCCAAAACAATCCTGACGTGCACGATTTTTGATCCGCCGTGCGCGCACGGCGGATCACAGAATACAGGCCGGAATTTTAGTTCCGTGCTCCCGCGCGGACGGGCCGTTTTAGCGGCGACGGAACTGGCCACCGCGCTGCCCGGGACGGGGAGGTCCGCCCACCCCACTGGGACGCTCGTCCTTGTGACGGAAAATCAGTCGGCCCTTCTCGAGGTCATAGGGCGACATCTCCACGGTCACGCGGTCACCCGCCAGCGTCTTGATGCGGTTCTTCTTCATCTTGCCGGCGGTGTAAGCAACGATCTCGTGTCCGGCGTCGAGTTGCACGCGGTAGCGCGCGTCGGGGAGGATTTCGGTGACCAGTCCTTCGAACTGGATCAGCTCTTCCTTAGCCATGAATATCTCCAGGTCGTGGACGGCTAGTGCGATTGGGGTTTGCGGTTCGGTTGGCCAGTCGGCCGACTCTCACGGCGCAAAAAGGCCACGCCTTGTATCCCATCAGGCGCCCCAGCGCTATGCGCGGAACGCTGTTCGGAACGGTCGGTTTGCGAGGAATGCATCTTGCCACCGGGGCGGCGGCGAGATCCCTTCGAAGCCTTCGGAGCACTGCCGGGCCGTCCATCAGCATGCCGAGCTTCACCGGGCCGTCCGTCGCCCTGCTTACCGGCGCCATGGCGCCGTCCGTCGGCATGTCGTTCGTCGGTACGACGTCCGTCACCATGACGTCCTTCACCATGCCTTGCGCCTTGCGGACGCTGGCCCGGGCGGCCGCTTGGCCGGCCCTGTCGTTGCTGCGCCGGGGGCGGACCCGCGTCGCGGCGGCCGGCGTCGGTGCGGAGATCCTCACGCGGCAGTGCGACCTTGATCAGCCGTTCGATGTCGCGGAGATAGGCAAGCTCCTCGCCACCTGCGACCAGAGAGATCGCGGTGCCTTCGGCGCCGGCGCGTGCGGTGCGGCCGATGCGGTGCACATAGGTCTCGGGCACATTGGGCAGGTCGAAATTGATGACGTGGGTGATGCCGTCGACGTCGATGCCGCGGGCGGCAATGTCGGTGGCGACCAGGGTGCGGATATCGCCTGAGCGGAACAGGGCGAGCGTGCGCTCGCGATGGTTCTGCGACTTGTTGCCGTGGATGGCGCTGGCGGGAATGCCGGCCTTCTCGAGCGTCTTCACGACCTTGTCGGCGCCGTGCTTGGTGCGGGTAAAGACCAGCGCGCGGTTCACCGGCTCCTGCTTCAACAGCTGGGCCAGGAACGCCGGCTTGGCGGAGAAGTCGACCTGGATAATGCGCTGCTGGATCCGCTCCACAGTCGATGAGACCGGAGTGACCGCGACGCGGGCGGGGTCACGCAGCATGGCGTCGGCGAGCTCGGCGATGTCCTTCGGCATGGTGGCCGAGAAGAACAGCGTCTGCCGCTTGATCGGCAGCTTGGCGACGATTTTGCGGATGTCGTTGATGAAGCCCATGTCGAGCATACGGTCAGCTTCGTCGAGCACCAGGAATTCGACGCTTGAAAGCTTCAGTCCGTTGCTCTGCACGAGGTCGAGCAGGCGACCGGGCGTGGCGACCAGCACGTCGACGCCCTGCATCAGGGAGCGGACCTGGCGGCCCATCGGCACGCCGCCGATGGCGAGCGTCGAGGACAGGCGGATGTGACGGCCATAGGCGTTGAAGCTGTCGAGGATCTGGCCTGACAGCTCGCGGGTCGGCGAGAGCACCAGGACGCGGCAGGTCTTGGGCTGCGGCTTGATTCGGTTCTCGAGCAGGCGGTGCAGGATCGGCAGCGCGAAGGACGCGGTCTTGCCGGTTCCGGTCTGGGCGATGCCAACGACGTCCCGGCCGGTCAACGCCGTGGGAATGGTCTGGGCCTGGATGGGGGTGGGGGTGACGTATTTCTCTTCGGCGAGAGCACGTGCGATGGGTTCGGCGAGGCCGAAGTCCTGAAACGAATTCAAAAGAGGGGCTCTTTCCATGTCAAAAGCGGGCAGCCGGCGCATTCAGCGCGGCGCGCGCAAAAGGGTGTCGAGAAGACACCTGCGTGTTTGGGGTGTCGGATGGCTTGGGAGATATGGGGCAAGCCAGACGCCCGGAGGGGCTTAAGAACACGCGGCTCGCAACGACCCCCTGATTCGAAAGAGGTCTCGTAAGTTCATATGGAACATCGAGGAGGCGCTTTCAAGGCGCGTCTGCGCCAAAGGGTGATTGCAGTGCAAAATTAATTATGCCGGAAAATTAGACATAGACAGTCTTTTGCTTAAGGAATAGGCCGACTGCCGCATTGGCATACATTTTATTAGTCTAATTTTTGGGCAGTTGGCTCGTGGCGAAAGTTGGATGGCGGTAAAATTATCTATTCTGACCAATAGGTTGGCATGTGGTTAGCCCATGGCATGGTTCTTGCGATTCCGTTAATCGCAGGCGGCCTTGGGGCCGTTTCGCAGCGTCTTTTTCACGTCTGCGTCAGGGAGATGATACAATCATGCTTACCAAATCCACTCACGATATAGCGGCTTCATTTAGCCGCCGCGGTCTTCTCGCCGCGACAGCCGGACTGATGCTTGGTCTGGCTTCCATTTCCGGTGCAAAAGCCGCGGACGACACCATCAAGGTCGGTGTCCTTCACTCTCTCTCCGGCACCATGGCCATCAGCGAAACCACGCTGAAGGACACCATCCTCTTCCTGATCGACGAGCAGAACAAGAAGGGCGGCGTGCTCGGCAAGAAACTTGAAGCCGTTGTCGTCGACCCCGCTTCGAACTGGCCGCTGTTCGCCGAAAAGGCCCGCGAGCTGATCACCAAGGACAAGGTCGCGGTCGTGTTCGGCTGCTGGACCTCGGTGTCGCGCAAGTCGGTGCTCCCGGTATTCAAGGAGCTGAACAACATCCTGTTCTACCCCGTGCAGTACGAGGGCGAAGAGTCCGAGCGTAACGTGTTCTACACGGGTGCTGCGCCGAACCAGCAGGCGATCCCCGCCGTCGACTATCTGATGAAGGACGAGAAGGTGAAGCGCTGGGTGCTCGCGGGCACCGACTACGTCTATCCGCGCACCACCAACAAGATCCTGGAAGCCTATCTGAAGTCGAAGGGTGTCGCCCAGGAAGACATCATGATCAACTACACGCCGTTCGGTCATTCCGACTGGCAGACGATCGTGGCCGACATCAAGAAGTTCGGCTCGGCCGGCAAGAAGACCGCGGTGGTTTCGACCATCAATGGCGACGCCAACGTTCCCTTCTACAAGGAGCTCGGCAACCAGGGCATCAAGGCGAAGGACATCCCGGTCGTGGCGTTCTCGGTGGGTGAGGAAGAGCTCGCCGGCATCGACACCAAGCCGCTGCTCGGCCATCTGGCCGCCTGGAACTACTTTCAGTCGATCAAGTCGCCGGAAAACGAGAAGTTCATCAAGGCGTGGCAGGCCTACACCAAGAATCCGAAGCGCGTGACCAACGATCCGATGGAAGCGCACGTGATCGGCTTCGACATGTGGGTCAAGGCGGTCGAGAAGGTCAAGTCGACCGATCCCGACAAGGTCATCGACGCTCTCCCGGGCATCGAAGCCAAGAACCTGACCGGCGGCGTCTCCAAGATGCTCCCGAACCACCACATCACCAAGCCGGTGTTCATCGGCGAGATCAAGGCGAACGGACAGTTCGACGTGGTCTGGAAGACCCCGGGCCTCGTCGCGGGCGACGCCTGGTCGAAGGAGCTCGATGGCTCCAAAGACCTGATCGGCGATTGGGTCGGCAAGAAGTGCGGCAACTTCAACACCAAGACCAACAAGTGCCTCGGTTCGGGCTCCTGATCCGAATCTGACGCTCACTGCACGACCGGAGAAGGCGGCGATCCCGCCGCCTTCTCCACCATTTTCTGCCGGGGTCATTCACAGTGCCAGCCAATTTGCCCGCCCGTCTCGGTACGCTCCTGCTCTCGTTATTTTTGATTGCGTTCGCACTGCCGGCCTTCGCGGGTCCATTCGAGGATGCGGTCGCCAAGTTCGCGAACGATGATTATTCCGACACGGATGAGGCGATCGGCGTGGTCGCGAGCAGCGGCAATCCGCTGGCCTTCCCCATCATCAGCGCGCTCCAGGATGGCCGGCTCATGGCCGATCCCGACAGCAAGAAGGTTTACGTCACCGGCGCCGACGGCAAGTCGATCGACGCCGCGACCGGCCAGCCGGTCGCCAGCGTTCCCGACAGCGCGAGCGCCGTCCGCCTCAACAACCGCCTGCGCCGCAGCGTCGATGCTGCGATCGGCAGCCTGACGCTCCAGTCTCCGGACATCGGGACGCGCCTTCAGGCCGCGCAATCCGTCTTCAAGTCGCACGAGGAGACCGCACTTGAGGCGGTCGACGGCGCGCTCGCCAAGGAGACCAACAAATCCGTCAAGGCCGCGCTCGGCGACGCCCGTGCGGCGATCCTGCTGTTCAAGCCGGACGCCACCGAGGTCGAGAAGCTCGAAGCGGTCGCCACGCTCAAGGCGCGCGGCGACCAGGAGGCGATGGCCCTGCTCACCGGCATGGGCGACCAGCCGGCCTCAGTGGCGAAGGCTGCCGCGAGCGCGATCGGCTCGATCCAGAGCTCGCTCGCGGTCTGGTCCACGGTTCAGAATGCCTGGTACGGCCTCTCGCTCGGCTCCGTGCTGCTGCTCGCCGCGATCGGGCTCGCCATCACCTTCGGTGTCATGGGCGTCATCAACATGGCGCATGGCGAGATGGTGATGATCGGCGCCTACACTACTTTCGTGGTGCAGGAGGTGATCCGCACCCGCTATCCAGGCCTGTTCGACTATTCGCTGCTGATCGCCGTGCCGCTCGCCTTTCTCGTCGCCGGTGCGCTCGGTGTCGTGATCGAGCGCAGCATCATCCGCTTCCTCTACGGTCGTCCGCTGGAAACGCTGCTCGCGACCTGGGGCCTGTCGCTGGTGCTCCAGCAGGCGGTGCGCACCATGTTCGGTCCGACAAATCGCGAGGTCGGCAACCCCTCCTGGATGAGCGGCGCGTTCGAGCTCGGCCAGATCACCATCACCTATAACCGGCTCTGGATCCTCGTCTTCACGCTCGCGGTGTTCGCGATCCTGCTCGCGATGCTGCGCTATACCGCGCTTGGCCTCGAGATGCGCGCGGTGACGCAGAACCGGCGCATGGCGGCGTCGATGGGCATCGCCACCTCGCGCGTCGACGCGCTCACCTTCGGTCTCGGCTCGGGCATTGCCGGCATCGCCGGCGTCGCGCTGTCGCAGATCGACAATGTCAGCCCCAATCTCGGCCAGAGCTACATCATCGACAGCTTCATGGTCGTGGTGTTCGGCGGCGTCGGCAATCTCTGGGGCACGCTGGTCGGCGCCTTCACGCTCGGCATCGCCAACAAGTTCCTGGAGCCGGTCGCCGGCGCCGTGCTCGGCAAGATCGCGATTCTGGTTCTCATCATCCTGTTCATTCAAAAGCGCCCGCGCGGACTGTTCGCGCTCAAGGGCCGTGCGGTGGAAGCATGACCCCTCACATGCTGACGCGATCGCTGGACCGCGGCGCGACGATCTTCCTTGCTGTCGTTGCCGGCTGCGGAATCCTGATCCCGCTGTCCAACCTGCTGTTGCCCGAAGGCTCCTTCCTGCAGGTTCCGACCTATCTCGTGGCACTCTGGGGCAAGTATGTCTGCTACGCGATCCTGGCGCTCTCGATCGATCTGATCTGGGGCTATTGCGGCATCCTCTCGCTCGGCCACGGCGCCTTCTTCGCGCTCGGCGGCTACGCGATGGGCATGTACCTGATGCGGCAGATCGGCACCCGCGGCGTCTACGGCAATCCGATCCTGCCTGACTTCATGGTGTTCCTGAACTATTCGAAGCTGCCCTGGTACTGGTACGGCTTCGACATGTTCTGGTTTGCCGCGCTGATGGTGCTGGTCGTGCCCGGCCTGCTTGCCTTCTGCTTCGGCTGGCTCGCCTTCCGCTCCCGCGTCACCGGCGTCTATCTGTCGATCATCACGCAGGCGATGACCTATGCGCTGCTGCTCGCCTTCTTCCGCAACGATTTCGGCTTCGGCGGCAACAACGGCCTGACCGACTTCAAGGACATCCTGGGCTTCAACGTCCAGGCCGAAGGCACGCGCGCGGCGCTGTTCGCGCTGAGCTGTCTGGCGCTGATCGTCGCGTTCCTGATCTGCCGCTCCGTCGTGTCCTCCAAGCTCGGCAAGGTGCTGATCGCAATCCGCGACGCGGAATCGCGCAGCCGGTTTCTTGGTTATCGCGTCGAATCCTACAAGCTGTTCGTGTTCACTCTGTCGGCCTGCATGGCCGGTGTCGCCGGCGCGCTCTACGTGCCGCAGGTCGGCATTATCAATCCATCCGAATTCGCACCGGGCAATTCGATCGAGGCGGTGATATGGGTGGCTGTCGGCGGCCGGGGCACCCTGATCGGCGCGGCGCTCGGCGCCGTCGTCGTCAACTACGCCAAGACGTTCTTCACCTCGGGTATGCTGGCGCCCTACTGGCTCTTCATGCTGGGCGCGCTGTTCATCCTGGTGACGCTGCTGCTGCCAAAGGGCATCATCGGCACTTTCAATGCCTGGTGGGACCAGTCGAAGGAGAAACGGGCGGCCGCCGCGACGGCGAGCGCCGCGGCCGAAGACGGCGTCACCGAACCCAAGATGGCGGAGTAGCGGTCATGAACGTCATGGACACCCGCGCGACCTCCGCGATGCTCTATCTCGACGGCGTGCACGTCTCGTTCGACGGCTTCCACGCCATCAACAACCTGTCGCTGACGCTCGAGCCCGGCGAGATGCGCGCCATCATCGGTCCGAACGGCGCCGGCAAGACCACGATGATGGACATCATCACCGGCAAGACCAAGCCGGACGAGGGCACGGTGCTGTTCGACGGCGTCACCGACCTGACGCGGCTCGACGAGACCCGCATCGCCGAACTCGGCATCGGCCGCAAATTCCAGAAGCCGACGGTATTCGAGAGCCAGACCGTGCAGGACAACCTCCTGCTCGCGCTCAACGTCGATCACAGCGTCAAGGGCACGCTGTTCTGGCGCGGCAGCAAGGCCGAGGCCGAGAGTATCGACAAGGTGCTGGAGACGATCCGCCTCACCGACGCCCGCAACCGCCTCGCCGGCAGCCTCAGCCACGGCCAGAAGCAGTGGCTCGAGATCGGCATGCTGCTCGCGCAGGACCCGAAGCTCCTGCTGGTCGACGAGCCTGTCGCCGGCATGACCGACGTCGAGACGCATCTCACCGCCGAGCTGCTGAAAGAGATCAACAAGACTCACACGGTGATGGTGGTCGAGCACGACATGACGTTCGTGCGCGAGCTCGGGGTCAAGGTCACCTGCCTGCACGAAGGCACCGTGCTTGCGGAAGGTACCATCGACCAGGTCTCGTCCAACGAGCGGGTCATCGAAGTGTATTTGGGACGCTGAGCAATGCTTGAGGTCAAGGACATCAACCTGTTCTACGGCGCGGCGCAGGCGCTGCGCGGCGTCTCGATCGCGGCCGAGCCCGGCAAGGTCACCTGCGTGCTCGGGCGCAACGGCGTCGGCAAGACCTCACTGCTCCGCGCCATGGTCGGGCAGTATCCGATTTCCTCGGGTGCGATCGTTCTCGACGGCAACGACATCACCGCCCTGAAGCCCTATGAGCGGGCGCGCAAGGGCATCGGCTTCGTGCCGCAGGGCCGCGAGATCTTTCCGCTGCTGACGGTCGAGGAGAACCTCAAGACCGGCTTTGGGCCGCTCAAGCGCGAGGACAGGCACATTCCGGACGACGTGTTCTCGCTGTTTCCGGTGCTGCAATCCATGCTCGGCCGTCGCGGCGGCGACCTCTCCGGCGGCCAGCAGCAGCAACTCGCGATCGGGCGTGCGCTGGTGATGCGGCCAAAGCTGCTGCTGCTCGACGAGCCCACCGAAGGCATCCAGCCCTCGATCATCAAGGACATCGGCCGCGCCATTTCGTATCTGCGCAACCTCGGCAGCATCGCCATCGTGCTGGTCGAACAATATCTCGACTTTGCCTGCGAACTCGGCGACAGTTTCGCGGTGATGGATCGCGGCGCGGTAAAATTCACCTGCGACCGGTCCAATCTCGACCCGGCCGAAATCAGCCGCCAGATGGCGCTGTAAGTGATTCCGACGCGGCCGGCTGGGGAGGCGGATGCGGAACGACCTGTCAGTCACATCAGGAGTTTTCGAAGCCAATCGCGCCCGTGGCGCTGTGCGCTTCGACGTCCACGCGCGCGATGGCGTGACGCGGCGCGGCGTCCTGCATGAATCCGGCTCCCTGCGCGTGCGTTTTCCGTCGCCGGAAGGAGAGGGACTCTCCGGCGTGTTCGTCAATACGGCTGGCGGCGTTGCCGGCGGCGACAGTTTCGATGTCGACATCACAGCGGCTGAAGGCTCGCGGCTGACATTGACCACGGCGGCGGCCGAGAAGGTCTATCGAGCGCCCGGGAGCGCGGCACAGCTCGGTATCTCCTTGAAGGTCGGCGCGGGCGCGCATCTCGGCTGGCTGCCGCAGGAGACGATTCTATTCGATCGCGCCCGGGTTCATCGCCGCTTCGATATCGCGCTCGATGACGCCGCTTCGCTCCTGCTCTGCGAGATCGTCGTGTTCGGCCGCACCGCCATGGGCGAGCGGATGGAGCAGGGCGAGTTCGTCGACCGCTGGCGGCTCTCCCGCGGCGGCAAGCTGGTGTTCGCCGAGACTGTCGGAGCTCGAGGGCAATATCGGTGCGAAACTTGGACGATCGGCGGTGGCCGATGGCGGTGCCGCGATCGGTACGGCGCTGATCGTTCCCGGCGACGAGGCGTTGGTCGAGCGCATCCGCGAAGCGTCGGAATCCTTCTCCGGCGAAGTCGGGATATCCGCCTGGAATGGCTTTGCAATGGCGCGGTTCTGTGCCCAAGATGCGGCGCGCCTGCGCGCCGACATGATGGCCGTGCTGGCGCGCACCGGTGCGGCGCTGCCGCGGCTGTGGCTGAATTGACCGGCTGAATTGAAGTGTTGAACGGAAGAGATTTCGCATGAACCTGTCTCCCCGCGAAAAGGACAAGCTTCTGATTTCGATGGCCGCCATCGTGGCCCGTCGCCGGCTGGATCGCGGCGTCAAGCTCAACCATCCGGAGGCGATCGCGATCATTTCCGATTTCATCCTCGAAGGCGCGCGCGACGGACGCACCGTCGCCGAACTGATGCAATCGGGCGCGCAGGTTCTCACCCGCGACCAGGTGATGCCGGGCATCCCCGAGATGATCCACGACATCCAGGTCGAGGCGACGTTTCCGGACGGCACCAAACTCGTCACCGTGCACGAACCGATCAGGTAGGAGCGAGAGCATGATCCCCGGCGAACTCTTCATCAAGGACGGCGAGATCGAGCTCAACGCCGGCCGCAAGACCGTGACCTTGACGGTGGCCAACACCGGCGACCGTCCGATCCAGGTCGGCTCGCACTACCATTTCTTCGAGACCAACCCGGCGCTGAAATTCGACCGCAAGAAGTCCCGCGGCATGCGCCTCGACATCGCCGCCGGCACCGCCGTCCGCTTCGAGCCCGGCCAGACCCGCGACGTCCAGCTCGTCGCGGTGGCGGGGAAGAAGACCATCTATGGTTTCCGTGGCGACGTGATGGGGAAGCTGTGAATTAAGTCGAGGCGAGCGCCGTGATCCACAGTGAGGTGAGCACGCCGGTCGGGCTCCCTCCCCCTTGCGGGGGAGGGTTGGGGAGAGGGGTATGCCGCACGACGAGGTCCCTCGGTTGCAAAGAACCCGCGCGAAGCGATTGCGACGCGAGATGACTCGCGCGGAAACGTTGTTGTGGCGCCATCTGAAGGCAGATTGGCTCGCGGGCCTAGCCTTTCGCCGTCAGACTCCCATGGGTCCCTATATCGCGGACTTCATTGCCCACTCATGCAAGCTTGTCGTTGAACTCGATGGCGAGAGCCACACTTTCGAAGAACGTCTCCACCACGATGAACGACGAGACCAATGGTTCGTATCGCGCGGATATCGCGTGATTCGTTTCGCCAATGATGACGTGATGAAAAATCTCGAGGGCGTTGTTCTTTCCATTCTCAAGGCCGCGGAGCAAGCGGCACCCCTCTCCCTAACCCTCCCCGCAAGGGGGAGGGAACCCTTCCGCCAGTGCGTCCCTTACTTCCGATGCCGACACATCGGAGGAGCCATGATGCTTCGTCAGGTGAGCACATTCGTCAGGCTTCCTCCCCCTTGCGGGGGAGGGTTGGGGAGAGGGGTAAGCCACGAACTCCGACGCAAGTCATCTTGCGAGGCCGTATCGTTCGGGGGTGTTGTCATCGGGGAGTGCTGTGATCGTCATGCTCCCCGCCGTTCGCCTCATTTCCGAAGCCGCCGAGCTGGCCGCGCGCCGGCACAACGGCATGGCGCGCAAGGGGCGGGGGAACGAGCCTTACATCAACCATCTCGCGGAGGTGGCGCGCCTTCTGGCGACGGCGACCGATGGAGCTGATGCTGAGCTCGTGGCGGCCGGCTGGCTGCATGACGCCATCGAGGACACCGAGACCACGCGCGAGGAGCTTGCGGAAAAATTCTCGGATCGCGTCGCTTCCCTGGTCGTTGAGTGCACCGACGACCTGAGCCTGCCGAAGGCCGAGCGGCGCCGGCGGCAGGTGGTCGATGCGCCGAAGAAATCGGCGAGCGCCAGGCTGATCAAGATCGCCGACAAGATCAGCAATATCGGCGCGCGCGTTCATTCCGATCCGACAGCCGAGGAGTGCGACGACCTCGTTGACTACACGGGCTGGGCCGAGCAAGTGGTCGCCGGCTGCCGTGGCGACAATCCATGGCTCGATAAGACATTCGACAACATGGCGCGAACGGCGAGGGCTTCGCTGTGAGTGCTGATCAGAAATTCAAAATCAAACGGGGCTTGTGATGTCCGTGAAGATCAAACGTTCCGTCTATGCCGACATGTTCGGCCCGACCACCGGCGACAGGGTGCGGCTGGCCGATACCGATCTCATCATCGAGGTCGAGAAGGATTTTACCACCTATGGTGAAGAGGTAAAGTTCGGCGGCGGCAAGGTGATCCGCGACGGCATGGGGCAGTCGCAGGTCACCAACAAGCAAGGCGCGGCCGATACCGTCATCACCAATGCGCTGATCGTCGATCACTGGGGCATCGTGAAGGCCGATGTCGCCATCAAGGACGGCATGATTTCGGCCATCGGCAAGGCCGGCAATCCCGACATCCAGCCGGGCGTCACCATCATCATTGGCCCCGGCACCGACGTGATCGCGGGCGAAGGCAAGATCCTCACCGCCGGCGGCTTCGACAGCCATATCCATTTCATCTGCCCGCAGCAGATCGAGCACGCGCTGATGAGCGGCGTCACCTCGATGCTCGGGGGCGGCACCGGCCCGTCGCATGGCACCTTCGCCACCACCTGCACGCCGGGGCCGTGGCACATCGGGCGGATGATCCAGTCGTTCGACGCTTTCCCGGTCAATCTCGGCATCTCCGGCAAGGGCAACGCCTCGCGGCCCGCCGCGCTGGTCGAGATGATCAAGGCCGGCGCCTGCGCGCTGAAGCTGCATGAGGACTGGGGCACGACGCCGGCTGCGATCGACAACTGCCTGTCGGTGGCCGACGATTACGACATCCAGGTCATGATCCACACCGACACGCTGAACGAGTCCGGCTTCGTCGAGGATACGATCAAGGCCTTCAAGGGCCGCACCATCCACGCCTTTCACACCGAAGGCGCCGGCGGCGGTCATGCCCCTGATATCATCAAGGTCGCAGGGCTCAAGAACGTGCTGCCGTCCTCGACCAATCCGACCCGCCCATTCACGCGCAACACGATCGACGAGCATCTCGACATGCTGATGGTGTGCCACCATCTCGATCCCTCGATCCCGGAGGACCTGGCGTTCGCCGAGAGCCGCATTCGCAAGGAGACGATTGCGGCCGAGGACATCCTGCACGATCTCGGTGCGCTCTCGATGATGTCGTCGGATTCCCAGGCCATGGGCCGCCTCGGCGAGGTCATCATCCGGACCTGGCAGACCGCCGACAAGATGAAGAAGCAGCGTGGATCGTTGCCGCAGGACAAGGGCAGGGACAACGACAACTTCCGTGTCAAGCGTTACATCGCCAAATACACCATCAACCCGGCGATCGCGCACGGCGTGTCGAAGCTGATCGGCTCGGTGGAGAAGGGCAAGCTCGCCGATCTCGTGCTGTGGTCGCCGGCGTTCTTCGGCGTCAAGCCGGACTGCATCGTCAAGGGTGGTATGATCGTGGCGGCCCCGATGGGCGATCCCAACGCTTCGATCCCGACGCCGCAGCCGGTGCACTACCAGCCGATGTTCGGCGCTTTCGGGAAGGCGCGGACGGCGTCTTCGGTGGTGTTCACCTCGAAGGCCGCGATCACCGGCGGGCTAGCGCGCAAGCTCGGCATCGACAAGAAGCTCTATGCGGTCCAGAACACCCGCGGCAGGATCTCCAAGAAGAGCATGATCCACAACGACGCCACGCCCAATATCGAGGTCGATCCGGAGACCTATGAGGTCCGCGCCGACGGTGAATTGCTCACCTGCGCGCCGGCCGAGGTGCTGCCGATGGCGCAGCGATATTTCATGTACTGAAATAGCGCCTGGACGCATGTCCGCGGTGCAGATCCGGACGGATTTTCCGGTTTTGCGTTCGATCCCGGCTGGTCTAAGGTCCGGCCGCTATCGTAACCCAGAAGAAAAGCCGGGAGGATTCTCGTGATCTACGTCGTTGCCACCCTGACCATCAAGCCCGAGACGCGCGCCGAATTCATCGCAGCCGCCACCGCCTGCATCAAGGAGACGCGGAAAGAACCCGGCAATATCGCCTATGACCTGCATGAGAGCGTCACAGATCCGGCCAAGATGGTGTTCGTCGAGCAGTGGGAGAATGCCGAGGCACTGGTGCCGCATCGTGGCATGGAGCACATGAAGACCTTCGGCCGCGTCGCGGTGAAGTGCTTTACGGCGCCGCCGAAGATCGAAGTGATCACGCCTGAAAAGGTCGAAGTCCGTTAAAAGGATATCAACGAAATGATCCGGGCGACGCAGGTCAGGGGACAGCACCGTTTCACGGAGACGCCGGCGGATACGGTCGTGCTCGATTTCGACGATCGGCACCGCCGCCGCATGGCGATGACGGGAACGCGGGGGCTCGAATTCCTGCTCGATCTGGAGAATGCCGTCGCGCTGCGCGGTGGCGATGCGCTGGTGCTGGAAGACGGCCGGCTGGTCGAAGTGGTCGCGGCGCCCGAGCCGCTGCTCGAGATTCGCGGCCACGATCCGCATCATCTCATCCGCGTCGGCTGGCATCTCGGCAACCGCCATTTGCCGACGCAGATCATGGCCAAGAGCCTGCGCATCCGCCGTGACCACGTCATCGAGGCCATGGTGAAAGGCCTCGGCGCGCGCGTGGTCGAGATCGAGGCGCCGTTCGATCCGGAAGGCGGCGCCTATGCCGACGCCGGCCATGCGCCTGGGCACGACGACCATGCCCACCACGACCACGCTCATCATGATCACGGGCACGGTCACCATGATCATCACGGCCATGACCATGCCGCGCATGACCATGGCCACGATCACCACCACCCTCACGACGAGCATTGCGACCATCCCGACCATCACCACGGCCACAAGCATGCTCATGACCACAAATGAGCCGGTTCGTGCCGGTGACCTCGCCGAGCGCGAGGCGGCGGCGCTGTACCGGCTGATGACCTGGCTGTCGCCGGCGTTTCCCGTCGGCGGCTTCTCCTATTCCAGTGGGATCGAATGGGCGGTCGAGGCGGGCGATATCACCGACATTGCGACGCTCGCTGACTGGCTCGACGCGATGCTCGGCGACGGCTCGGGCTTCTGCGATGCGACGTTCCTGGTTCATGCTTACCGGGCCGCCGAATCCGGCGAGGAGAGCACCTTAAGCGATATCGCCGAACTCGCCGCCGCCTTCGTGCCGTCGCGCGAGCGGCAGCTCGAGACGACCTCGCAGGGCCGCGCCTTCATCGAGATCTCTCGCGCGGCATGGGATTCGGAAGGCCTCGATGCGATGGTCGCGGCATGCGGCACGCCGCTGGTCTATCCCGTCGCCGTCGGTGTGGTTGCGGCGATGCACGGCGTGCCGCTGGCCCAGACCCTGCACGCCTTTCTGCATGCGTTGGTCTCGAACTGGATCTCCGCGGCGAGCCGTCTCATTCCGCTGGGCCAGACCGACAGCCAGCGCGTGCTGGTGAAGCTGGAAGCCGCGGTCGCCGCGACCGCCACCCGAGCGCTGAATGCGACACTGGACGATCTCGGCGGCGCGACGTTTCGCGCCGATCTCGCGAGTCTCCGGCACGAGACGCAATATACGCGGCTGTTTCGCTCGTGAGCGATGCGGCGTTCAACTCACCAAGAGAGAGCAAGTGACATGTCGAAATCTCACGGCCCCTTGCGTGTCGGCGTCGGCGGCCCGGTCGGATCCGGCAAGACCGCGCTGATGGACCTGCTCTGCAAGACCATGCGCGAACGCTACGACATCGCCGCGATTACCAACGACATCTACACCAAATGGGACGCGGAGTTCCTGGTGCGTTCGGGCTCGCTGACGCCTGATCGTATCGCCGGCGTCGAGACCGGCGGCTGCCCGCACACTGCGATTCGCGAGGACGCCTCGATGAATCTCGCCGCGGTCGCGGACATGCGTGCGAAATTCCCCGGACTTGATCTCGTACTGATCGAATCCGGCGGCGACAATCTCGCTGCCACTTTTTCCCCGGAGCTGGCCGACCTTACCATCTACGTCATCGACGTCGCCGCCGGCGACAAGATCCCGTCCAAGGGCGGCCCCGGCATCACCCGGTCAGATCTTCTGGTCATCAACAAGATCGACCTCGCGCCCCATGTCGGCGCCTCGCTGGAGAAAATGGACACGGACGCCAGACGGATGCGCGGGGCGCGCCCCTTTGTCATGACCAACCTGAAAAAAGCGAGGGGCTTGAGCAAATCGTGGGTTTCATCGAGGCGAAAGGTGGCTTGAAACGGGCCGGCTGATGACGCGACGACATGGCGCAGGCGTTTTCCGCCGCAGAAGCCAGGGGGAAGGCCGCATTTGCGGAACAAATTTCGGACACGGCGATTAACTACCTCCGTTGCCCGAAGCAAAGCCGTCATGGCCGGACCATCGGCCGGACGGATTAAGCTTTTCAGGCAACCGAAGTTGCGTACTGATGCCTCCTCCTTCATTATCTCCGGTACTGGGGTCCTCTCTGTTTCGGCACAGGCCCGTTCGAGCGGCGTTGACATGCTCCATGTTTATTGCCGACCTGCTGCTTTTGCCTGAGTAGTCAATTGGTCCGGCTGGGATTCATCATCGGCTTCATCGCTCTGCTCGGGGTTCTGCTCTCCGGGCTCGCGGCCTATCGTGTTCACGACCAGGAGCTGGCTCTGGACCGGATTGCGCTGGCGCGCGCAATCGACGTGCATGCGAGCCTGGTCCAGGACCGGCTGACGGAGCGTGAGCTGCTCGCGCGCGTCGCCTCAGGCCTGTTCCGCGCGCCGTCCGTGCTCAAGCCGAACATGCTGGAGCCGCTGCGCTCGGCCATCTATGCCTTCAAGACCGATTTCGTGGTGGCCGGCTGGCTCGCGCGTCTTCAGCCGAACGAACTGACCGCGGCACAGGCTGCGATCGCGGCCGCGGGCTTCCCGAAGCCGCAGATTCGTGGCTACGATGACAAGCCGATTGATCCCGCGAGCCTGACCCGGCCGATCGACGTGTTGATGGACCTCGAGCCGCGCAGCGACGAGACCAAGGCGCTGCCCGGCCGCAGTTATGATCAGGACCCGGTGCGCAGCGCGATGCTGGCTCGCGCGAGGATCGAGAAGAGGTCGGTCGCCTCCGACCCGGTGCCGCTCCTGCGCGGCAACGGCCCGGTCGGCATCATCGTCGCCGCCCCCGTCATTCCCGAAGGCGCGACCGAGCCCGTCGGCTTCATCACGTTTTCCTATGAGCTCGCATCGCTGATGCTGACCAACGACGACATGTCGTTGTTTGCGGTCGCCCTCAAGGATCCGCGCAAGGACGGCGGCGAGCTCGTTGCGAACGACCGGGGCGTAATTTCTGCGCGAGCGGCGACGACCGATGGGCCGGCGCCATCGGCGATGCGCACGGTCAGCTTCGGCGGGCGCGACTGGCAGCTCGGCTATTACGCGAAGACCAATTCGGCGCGGCGCGCCGAACAAACCGCAATTATCGTGGCGGCGATCGGTTTTGCCATCACCGCGATGGTGTGCGGACTGTTCGGCTATGTCGCCTACAACAATCTGCGGCTCAGCCGGGAAATCCAGGTGCGGATCGGCTTCGAGCGCCGCCTGACCGCGGTCATCGACGAGCTCAATCACCGGGTCAAGAATATTCTGGCAGTGATCCAGTCGATCGTGACGCGTACCCTGCGTCACGGTTCGGACATGGACGTCGCGCGCGAGTTGCTGATCGGCCGCATCCACGCAATGTCCAATGTGGTCTCGCTGCTCAGCGAGAGCCAGTGGCAGGGGTCAAGCTGAAGGGCTTGTTCGAGGCGCGCGCCATTCCACATGCCGACCGCATCGCCGTCACCGGCCCGAATATCGCCGTCAGCGCGCGCGCGGCGCAGAGCCTGTCGCTGCTGTTCTTCGAGCTTGCCTCGCACTCCGACGAAGGCCTGTCGCTGGTCGGCAAGCATCCGCACATCACGGCCAATTGGACGGTGACGGGCGAGGGGACCGAGGAGGTCTTCCATTTCCGCTGGGAGGAGTTCAACACCAGCGAGGCGACGCGGCGCCCGGATTCCGATTTTGGTCTAATCCTGCTCGACCGTGTCGCGCCGGAAGCGCTCGGCGGCACCGCCAAGCGCTTCTTCACCGACGTCTCCTACGTCTATGAATTGACCGCGCCGATGGAGACGGTGGTCGACATGACCGAGCGCGACCGCACGGAAAAGCTCTCGCAGCCGGTGAAACCCGCACGATAGATGGTACGCTTCTAGTCTTTCGGCCGCAGAACCAGATCGACCAGGGTGCGCGCATAGGCCGGCGTGATCGGCGCGATGCCGAAGACGTAGCGGTAGAACAGGCTGCCGTAGATCGCGTCGTAGAGATCCTCTGGCTGTCCCTCCGCCAGAATGCTGCCGTCCTTCTGGCCGGCGGCGATCATCTCGACCAGCGCGTCACGGCGGAATTGCAGATAGCGCGCGTAGAACAGCTCCGCCGAGCCGGTCTTCGAAATGCATTCTGAAATGACGGCGAGCTGGACCTTGCCGAATTCGTCCTGGAGCGCCTCGGCATAGGCCGCGGCATGGCTACGTGTGCGCGCCGCGGGCGTGCCGGTACTCGCAGGCGGCAACGGCAACATCTGCGCAGCGTGGTGGAGAAAGGCGTCGATCAACAGCGCCTCTCGAGATGGCCACCATTTGTAGATCGTCATCTTGGAGACGCTGGAGTGGCGTGCGATAGCGTCGATGGTGGTGGCGGCAAGGCCCGTGGCGGCCATCAGCGCATAGGCGCTTTCGAGGATGGCGTTGGTGGTCTCGATCGACCGCGGCCGGCCGCGCCGGGGCGCGCTATCGGCCTCATCACCCCCGCCTTTCACCATCGCCAGGCCCGCTCCTCTCATGCAAAGCCATTCGGCATAGCGCAGCCACAGCTTTCGGCCTAGCACAGAATCGCACGATTATTTCGCTGGACCGCCTTCGAGCGAACGAGAATCCAGAGTCCCGTTCCGATTCCATCGAAACGTAAGGTTCATCCTGCCTGCTGCCGCAAGGCCGCCGGAAGGTCCTGCCGCTTCGACCAGGAAATATAATAGGCGACCGCGGTCATCGCCGCGAAACCGACGAGGCTCACCGCGATCTGCATCACCACGAGGTTCGCCCCGGTGATCAGGATCAGATGCCCGGCGAACGACAGGAACACGGCGACGCAGAAGACCGCCAGCCATTCCTCACCGCATGTGATCAATGCCTGGAGCGGCCGCCACTTCAGGCCCGGGTGATCGGCCGGAATGAGATGGGTCGCGATGAAGGCAAGCGCGAGGAAATGGACCACGCGATAGGGTGCGAGGTTTTCCTTGTCGGTCGGCGCGATGCTGTTGAGGAGAACGTCCGGCAAGTGGTCCGATAGCGCCGGCGAATTGCGCATCAAGGTGACGGCCATCGCGAAGACGATATAGGCGCCTGCCAGGAGACGCAGCCAGGTCATGTTATGCAACGCGCGGCCTGACGCGCCCGTCACGGCGAACCAGCCACCCAATACCATCAGCATCTGCCAGCACAGCGGGTTGAAGGTCCATTGCTCATCCGGGTAGACCCGGAAATTCCAGTCGAACCAGCGTGCCGCGAGATACAGCACGACCGACGCCGCAAGCGTCAGGTTCGGCCGCCGCAACAGCCCCCACAGCGCAAGCGGAAAGAACGCCATCAACGGGATCATCAATTGCAGGAGGTCGAGGTTCAGCGGCTCTTCCTGCAGCACGAGGCCGCGGATCAGGATGCGTAGCGGGTGCTCGAGAATGCCGGAGATGTTGTATTCGTGGATGATCTCCGGTGCCTTCGATTGCCGGGCGACATAGGCGATGGTGTCGATGTAGATCACGAACAGCACGACATAGGCGGCGTAGAGCCGCCAGACGCGACGGAAGATGCGTGTCGCGGCAACGAGATAGCCGCGCTCCAGCGCCATCCTGCCGTGGATGATGGCGACGCCATAACCCACCACGAACACGAACAGGTCTGCCGCGCCGCTGAAACCGAAGTTTCGCAGCGTCAGCAAGTTGACGACGTTATTCGGGATGTGGTCGACGAATACCGACCAGTTGGCAATGCCGAGCGTCAGATAGAGCCTGGCGTCGTGATGGAATGCGGCGAGGTTCGCCTTGACCGACGGTTTCATCGCGGAAAATGACTTTTGGAATCAGGGGCGCTGCTTTTAGCGGCAACCACCTGCCTATCCGAGTAGCGTTTGCGTGAGCACAGCCGGATTTATCCCGATCGGCGCAAAATTACGCACGTTGGCCTGCTGAGCTCTCGCGGTCGCGCGCCACACGACTGTCACGCAACTTTCGGCAAGGGAAGCGACCATGTCCTCGGACTGCGTGACGGCGATCGCTATGCTGGACAAAAGCCTGATTCGGCGCTCGCACGCTCTCGCGGCCGGAATGAGGGCCAGTCCCATGCGACAATCCACGGCGCAGCGCCCCTGCCATGCAGTGCTTTGTATTCCGTTGCGCTGCTTCCGAAAGTTAGAAATGGAAAATCTCTAGTTTGGAGGCTTTCCAGCACGCTGCATTGAACCCCTGCGGTAATTTCTCGAACGACTGCGGCGGTGCGCCGCCGTTGGAAGTTGGGGAATTGCAGTGGGCGTTTTGGAAGTGGGGCGCTTGCGGCTCATGAGGGCCGTCGGTTCGATCGTTCTGGTCTTTGGTGTGGGTGAGGCCGCGGCACAATCATCGGCAGCGGGAGGTTCGACAACCGTGCTGAGCCCGGTCGTGGTCGAGAGTCGCGAAGCTCCCAAGCGGGCGCGTGCGGTATCGTCGCGGAGCCGCAGCAGCGCATTGCGTGCGCGAACGGCGGTGCGCGCGAATGTGCCGGCTGGTACTGCTGCCGCGTCCGGCGCCGGTGCGGGCAAGGAATCGGCTTTCGGCCATGTCGACGGAGTGGTCGCCACGCGTAGCGGCACAGGCACAAAAACCGATACGCCGCTGATCGAGACCCCGGCCGCGATCTCGGTCGTGACCCAGGATCAGATACAGGCCCAGGGCGCCCAGAGCATCGCGCAGGCAGTGCGGTATACGCCGGGCACGCGCGGCGAATTCGCGGGCGCCGATGCCCGCACCGATGCCGTCTATGTCCGCGGCTTCCTCGCCGACCAATATCTGGATTCGCTGCGGCTCCTGAACTTCGGCATCTTCGCCTATTCGCTGGTCGATCCATTCAATCTTGAGCGGGTCGAAGTCCTGCACGGCCCCGCTTCGATCCTGTACGGCCAATCGTCTCCGGGCGGACTGGTCGACATGGTCTCGAAGCGGCCGACGCTCGAGCCTTATCACGAGATGTTCGTTTCCACCGGCAGCTACAACCGCCTGCAGGCGGGCGTTGATCTCTCCGGACCGATCGACAAGAACAAGGAGTTTCTCTACCGCTTCACGGCGTCGGGCTTCGACGTCGGCAGCCAGGTCGATCACGGGGATTACCAGCGCATCTCGATCGCGCCGTCGCTGACCTGGCGCCCGGACAACAACACGACGCTGACGGTACTCGGTACCTATCAGCGCGATCCCAAGGCCGGTTTCTACAATCAACTGCTGCCGGGTGGCATCGGCACCATCACGCCCTTCAAGGGTAGTTTCATTCCGACCAGCTTCTATTCGGGCGAGCCGGGTTTCGATAAGACCGACCGCACCTATGGCTCGGTCGGCTATTTGTTCGAACATAGCTTCAACAATAGCGTAAAAGTCCGTCAGAACCTGCGCTACACCGATCTCAGCACCGACTTCGCGGTGGTGTCCCCTAACGCCGGCACTGACCCGACCAACATGACGCGCGGTGCCTACACGACACAGGAAAGCATCCGCTCCGTCGCCGTCGACAACCAGGCCGAGGCAAAGTTCCATGCCGGCCCGATCGAGCACACCTTGCTCGTCGGCATCGACTATCGCAACGGCGTCGACAAGACCCTCAATGGCACGGTTGCAGTGGTTCCGCCGATCAACGCCTTCAATCCGGTTTATGGCACGCCGTTCGGGCCAGTGCCGTTCACGACCAGGAACCGCCAGCAGATCGACCAGGTCGGCGAGTACATCCAGGACCAGATCAAGTATGATCACTGGGTCGCGCTGCTCGGCATCCGCCACGACCTCGCACAGTCCCGCACCGATAGCACGTCACTCGCATCGAACGTAACCACGATCGCCCCGAAGTCGGACACCGCGGTCACCAAGCGCGGCGCGCTGCTTTACAAGTTCGATAACGGCGTTGCGCCCTACATCCAGTACACGGAGTCGTTCCAGCCGACCGCCGGCACGGATTTCTTCAACCGGCCGTTCGTGCCGACGACCGGGAAGCAGGGCGAGGTGGGTATTAAGTACCAGCCCAACGATAAATCGCTCTACACGATTGCGGCGTTCGACCTGGTCCAGCAGAACGTGGTGACGCCGGACCCCGACTCGACACACGGTCCGACCGCGCGCGTCCAGACCGGCGAGGTCCGGTCGCGCGGCATCGAGTTCGAAGCCAAGACCGAGGTCAATCGCGAACTGACGGTGCTGGCCTCTTACACCTATCTCGACAACGTCGTGACCAAGACCAACAACGCCGCGCAATTCGGCAAGCATCCGGTCGGATTTCCGATGAATTCCGCCTCGGTCTGGGCGAACTACACCTTCCGCGGCGGCGCGCTCGACGGCTTCGGCCTGTCCGGCGGTGTTCGTTACATTGGCGAGCTTCCGGGTAATACGGCCAACACGTTCTATGTGCCTGAGGTGACGCTGTTCGATGCGGCGATCCATTATGACTTCTCGGCGCTGGGCCCGATGTTCAAGGGCTATTCGGCGCAGGTCAACGCCACCAATCTGTTCGACAAGGCCTATGTGACCTACTGCCAGGACTTCGGTTGCTACTACGGTCTCCGCCGCAACGTGATTGCGACGCTACGTTACCGCTGGTAGGGGGACGAGATGAGCGAGCAGGCGGTCCTCGATGGACGTGTGTATGAGCGAAAGCCGGCGCTGCGGCGCTGGCTCTTCGTGCACAAATGGTCGAGCCTGATTTGCACGCTGTTCCTGCTCCTGATCTGCGCTACCGGTCTGCCGCTGGTGTTGCGAGAGGAGATCAATGGCCTGCTCGAAGATGCCTTGCCCTACGCGCAGGTGCCGGAAAACACGCCCAATGTCAGTCTCGACCGGGTCGTCGATGCTAGCAGGAAGATGTACCCCGGCGAGACCATCATCTCCGTATTCGTCGACGACGACGAACCGAAGATCATGGTCTACATGGCGAGCTCCTGGGAGGCGTTCAACGCCAACCGAAAATCGCTCCACTCGATCCGCTTCGACGCGCACTCCGGTGACGTGCTGAAACAGACAAGGCCGTTCGGGGCAGATGGGCTCTCCTTTTTGCAATTGATGCTGACGCTGCATAGCGACCTCTTCATGGGACTGCCGGGCGAATTGTTCCTCGGCGCGATGGCGCTGTTGTTCATCGCGGCCATCGTCTCCGGGATTGCAATTTACGGTCCCTTCATGCGCAAGCTTGATTTCGGCACGGTGCGCGCGAGCCGCTCGCGGCGGCTGAAATGGCTCGATTTGCACAATCTGCTCGGCGTCGCCACGCTCGGCTGGGCGCTGGTGGTCGGCGCCACCGGAGTGATCAACGAGCTCTCGACGCCGTTGTTCGCACTGTGGCAGCAGACCGACGTGCGCGCGATGCTGGCGCCGCTGCAAGGCAAGCCGGTGCCACAGACCTCCGAACTGTCCTCACCACAAGCCGCGTATGACGCGGTGAGGACGGCATTCCCGGACATGATCACGACCAGCGTGGTGTATCCGGGCGCGCCTTTCGGATCACCCTTTCATTATGTGGTCTGGACCAAGGGTAAGGAGCCGTTGACCTCGCGCCTGTTCAGTCCTGTGCTGGTCGATGCCAGAAGCGGCGTGCTGACGTCCGCGGTCACCATGCCCTGGTATCTGCGTACGCTGGAGCTCTCGCGTCCCCTGCATTTCGGCGACTATGGCGGCATGCCGCTGAAGATCATCTGGGTCCTGCTGGATCTCTTCACCATCTTCGTGCTCGGCAGTGGGCTTTATATCTGGTTCGCGCGGTCGCGGGCGGCGAAGACGCAACAACGATCTGCGGCAGTCCTTCCACTGCCGTCGCCGGGAGCGGCGGAATGACCATCCACCGTTCGATTGGCCTGATCTGGCGCTGGCCGGCCTTGCTCGCGGCCCTGAGTATCTTCGGCCTGCTATCTGCCTTGCTGGGCCAGACGGGAGTATGGCTGCCATTGTCGTGGGTCGCGCTGGCTGCACCGCTCGTGGTGGCCGCGATCTGTATCGGCCGCAGCCGGGGCTGACTGAAAGACAGTCGTTACTCGGCTGGTTCGGCGGATGCCTCGTCGGAGACGCCGGCGCGGCTCGCCATGATGCCGAGCGCGACGCCGCCGATTGCGAGGATCGGCAACAGCCGCTTGATGCCGATGGCGCGAACGATCTGAAGCCCCGTTGCGAGCAGCATCGGGTCGGCTAGCATGCTTTGCGCCGAAGACTTCGCGGCACGCTCCGCGGCGATCCGGGCGCGCTTCTGCATCTCGCGCCTGTAGCCCCAATAGGAGCCCGCTGCGGTCAGCGTCAGCAGGAAGAAGATGCCGGCGCCTGCGAGGCAGGCCTGCACCGGGCCGTATACCTCCAGCACCGAAATGAACGCGGCCGCACAGAGGAAGCATGTCGTGATGAACAGCGCGAGTGCCGCGCCCGCGGCAAGCGACGTCAGCCGGACCGTCGTGCCGGTCGATGCGCTGATCCCGTCGATAATGCGTTGAAACATGGACTTGCTCCTCAAATCCCCACAAGCCAATAGCGGCGGCGCCACAGCGCCGCCGTCAACTCGCGATAACAGCGCGCTTAACGGCGCCAGATCGCGCCGATCAGGAAGCCGATGCCGAGCGCGATGCCAACGGTCGCAAGCGGCCGTTGCGTGATCGTGTCCTCCAACGTCTCTTCGATCGAGCCATAGGCGTCCTGCGCCGCGCCCATCATGGCGCTGCCGCGTTCGGACATGTCGTCGAAGGTCGAATCCATGTTCTCGCGCGCCTGCTTGTAACCACGCCGGGCCTGCTTGCCCGTCGCGTTGGCAAAGGTGTTGAGTGCGTCGGTGATCTGATCGGTGAGGGCGGCGATATCATTTTTCACGGCTGCTACATCCTTCTCGAGGCGTTCTGCGGTGGCTTTGTCGGTCCAATCTCTCATCCTGGCTTGGCTGTCGGTTATTGACATGAGAGGCTCCGAACTGTTGGCGGTGAGATGGGCGGAAAACGTTTCGTTGTGAGGTAAGTTCCGTTCGGGAAAATCATCATCCCTGCGGAAGCTGCGGCGAATTTTCCGGCATCAGGTGCTCCTTCAGGATCAATCCGACGATCAGGAGCGGCGACGACAGGAAGGCGCCCATCGGCCCCCACAGCCAGGTCCAGAACGCCAGCGCGATGAACACGGCCAGCGCGTTCAGCGACAGCCTGCGGCCGATAATGGTCGGCGTGACGAAATGCCCTTCCAGGAAAGTGATACCCCCGAAGGCGAGCGCCGCCATCAGGCCGCCGCCGATGGTCGGGAACGTGACCAGCCCGACCACTGCGAGCACGACGAACATCGCGACCGGCCCGATGATCGGGATGAAGTTGAGCGCAGCCGCAAGCGCGCCGAGCCCGGCCGGATTGGGCATGCCGGTGACCGCACAGACGATTCCCGTGGTAATTCCGACGCCGACATTGATGACGGTGACGGTCAGCAGGTAATTGCCGAGATGAACCTCTATCTCGTTGAGGATCCGCAGCGTGCGCAGGCGCGCGTCACGGTCGCCGAAATTCATGATCATCGCGCGCCGCAGATCGCGCCAGCTCGCGATGAAGAGGATCAGCGTGGCGAAGAACAGCAGGAATTCGGCAAAGGTCGGCGAGAGGAATTCCAGCGCCGGTTGCACCCATTCGGCTTTCGGCAGCGGAAGGCTCGGCAGCCCCTCGGAGCCGCCGACCATGGTCTGCAACTCCTTCCACAGGGCCAGCGGCCGGTCGAAGACGTGCATCTTCTCCTTCAACTGCGCGCCCAGCTCCGGCAGGCGTGAGCTCCATTCCATGGCGGGCACCGCAATCAGTGCGACGACGAAGGCGACCACCGTCGTCACCGCGATCACGATCAGCACCGCGCCGAGCGCTCGCGGCACATGCCGCCGCTCGAGAAAGCTTGCGGCCGGCGATAGCATGGTGCCGGCGACGACAGCCATCACGACGGGGAGGAAGAATGCCCTGGCAAAATAGAGCACCGCGATCACGGCGATCAGGAGCAGGCCGCCGAGCGCATAAGCGACGAACTCGGTGCGGCGGATGACCGGCGGCAGCTCGGTATGGCTACCCGGAACGGGGGTACCTTCGCTATTGCCGGGAAGTAGCCGTTCACTGGAAAGGACGCGCACAATTTCTCTCCCGCACGGAGGTCTCCGGCGCCCATTGGTGAGGTGAAAACGCACCAAGGCAAGTTCGGTTCCATCGCGGTTTCGTGAACTTGAGCTCGCTTGACTGTGACCTCACTGCCGCGGCAGTCGGCGGAACTTGAGTCGGTTCTGATGCGTTGTGGAGCAGCATCACAGAGATGCAAGCATCCTACGGGGCAAGCCCATGACAAAATTGTCCTCAGTCCGTCGCCGCTTCTCGCCGCGCGCCGTCACCGCGCTTGCCTTTGCAACCGCGTTGCTGGCCGTGCCGTTCGCAGCACAGGCCCAGACCCTCGGCTACGCACCGATGCAGCCGCAGGCCTATCCGCAAGACCCGACATATTCGCAGGGTTACGCAAACCAGGGCTATGCGGTCGATGAGCCGCAGGCCGCGGACGAAGACGCTGCGCTGCCCGACCGGCTGCGTAAACAAATCGTCAGCTTCGACCGCAGCGAGCCGGCCGGTACGATCGTGATCGATACCGCCAATACTTATCTCTATTACGTGCTCGGAAACGGCCGTGCCATTCGCTATGGCGTTGGCGTCGGCCGCGAAGGCTTTACCTGGGCCGGCGTGCAGACCGTCACCCGCAAGGCGGAATGGCCGGATTGGCATCCGCCTGCCGAGATGATCGCGCGCCAGCCTTATTTGCCGCGCTTCGTCGCGGGTGGCCCCGGCAATCCCCTGGGAGCCCGTGCGATGTATCTCGGCTCGAGCGAGTACCGCATCCACGGTACCAACGATCCCACCACGATCGGCAAGTTCGTTTCGTCCGGCTGTATCCGCCTGACCAACGAGGACGTGAGTGACCTTTTCAGCCGCGTCACTGTCGGCACCAAGGTCGTGGTGCTGCCTAAGAATGCGCCGCTGATGGCGAGGGGCGGCGATCCCGCTCGCAAGCGTCCAGCCGTGACAACGCTGTCCTCGGGCCGACAGGCGCTGAACGTCACGACGTCGGCCGTGAACTGAGAGTCGAGCAGATGAAGAGACGTTCGATCGGCAAACTGGCAGGCCGCGCGGCGGGTATCTTCGCCGTCGCCTCCTTTGGTCTCATGTTGACGCCGTCGGCGCATGCGGAAGATTTCTTCTCGGCGCTGTTCGGCGGGTTTGGACGGCGGCCACCGCCGCAAATTCAGATGCCCTTCGCCAACGAGGACATGCCGCGCAACGACACACCGCGTCAGCGCGCCTCCTATGGCGGCGGCACGGCCTTTTGTGTGCGCGGCTGCGACGGTCGTTATTTTCCGGCGCAGGGAAACGATGCCGAGAGCAAGGCCCAATCCTGCAAGAGCTTCTGCCCGGCTTCGGAAACCTCACTGGTCTATGGCGGCAACATCGACGATGCCGCGACGGACAAGGGCAAAGCCTATTCCGAACTGCCGAATGCCTTCCGCTACCGCAACGAGATCGTTGCCGGTTGCACCTGCAACGGCAAGGATCCGGTCGGGCTGGCCCAGGTCAAGGTCGAGGACGATCCGACCTTGCGCAAGGGCGATATCATCGCGGGCGCTGACGGCCTCGTTGTTGCCAACCGGAACGCCAATGACCGCCGCGGTGTCGCGATGAACTTCTCCCCGCTGCCGGACTCGGTGCGTGCCAGATTCCGGCAGGTGCCGGTGGTTGCGAAGGAGTAGGGCCTTGGCGTTGCAAGCTAAGCCGCGCGAATCTTCCCCAGGAAGTCGCTGACCTGCTCGCCGAGTTGGCGGCTTTGCGTCTCCAGAGTCTCCGAAGCCTGCTTGACGTTGTCGGCGGCGCCGGCTGCGCTGTCGGCATCGGCCTTCACGCCGGTGATGTTGTCAGAGACATTCTTGGTGCCTTGCGCGGCATATTGCGTGCTGCGGGTGATCTCCTGCGTCGCCGCACCCTGCTCCTGCACGGCGGCCGCGATGGCGGTGGCGACTTCGTTGACCTCGCCGATAATACCGCCGATCGCCTGGATCGCGTTGATGGCGTCACCGGCGACCTTCTGGATGTCGGCGATCTGCTCGGAGATTTCCTCCGTCGCCTTCGCGGTCTGGCTCGCCAGCGACTTCACTTCCGAGGCGACCACGGCAAAGCCGCGCCCGGCCTCGCCTGCGCGTGCGGCTTCGATCGTCGCGTTGAGCGCGAGGAGGTTGGTCTGCGCCGCGATGGTGTTGATCAGGCCGACCACCTCGCCGATGCGGCCTGCGGATTGCGCCAGCCCCTGAACGGTGCCGTCGGTCTCGCGCGCCTGGTTGACGGCGCGGCTGGCGATGCCTGCCGCATGCGCGGCCTGCTGGCTGATGTCGTTGATCGAGGCAGACAGCTCCTCGGCCGCGGCCGCAACGCTCTCGACGCTGGATGAAGCCTCGTTTGAAGCTCTGCCGGCAACCTCGACACGCTCATTGGTCTGGCGCGACACCTCGGACAGATCGCCCGAGGTCTTGCGCATCTCGCCGGAAGCCTCGCTTAGCTCGCCCAGCGACTTTCGCACCACGCCTTCGAACTCGCCGACATAGCCCTCGATCGCGCGCTGGCGCGCGGCCGCGCCGGCGTTGCGCTCGCGCTCCTGCTCCTCGATCTTGAGCTTGTCGATCGCCTGCTGCTTGAAGGTCTCCAGCGCGCCGGCAAGCGAGCCGATCTCGTCCTTGCGGTCGAGATAGCCGCTGTCGACGCCGAGATCGCCACCGGCGACCTTGAGCATGGCATCGCGAATCCGGTGCAGCGGCGTGATCACGCGACGGCTGACTGCCAGCATTGCGGCACCCGTCAACAAGATGGCGGCGACGAGCAGGACGATATTGATGATAAGCCACTGCACGGCGGCGGCACGCTGGGCGGCGGAATGATCCTTGGCGGCCTGCAGGGCGGCGTCGGCGAGCTTCACCGCGGTCATCATGCGCGGCACCGAATAGGGGCTCCACTGGTTGGCGGTCATCGACGGCTTCTCGCCCTTGGCGATCGCCGTGATGACGCCATCGCGGGTGGCGGCATATTGCGGGTCGAAATAGGTCGATTTCGTTTCGGCGATCGCGGATGCGAGCGCTGGCGGCAGTTGCATGCCCAATGCGGCGAGCTCGATTGCGGTCCAGGCGGCGTCGGTGCCGCCTACGAATTTGGTGTAGGCGAGCTGCACCTCGGGCGTGATCTTGCCGCTGCCGAGCGCGTTGCCGACGAGTTGCGAGGATTCGCCCGCGGTGCTGCGCAGCAGCCAGGCCATCTGCTTGATGGTCAGCAACTGATCGATGGTGGCGTCCTGATGGTTCACGCTCGCGACGAGCGCACCGGCGAGCTTGTCGAGCTGCGCCATCAGCGAGTCCTCGGTCGCGACATATTCCTTGGCAAGGCTTGCACGGCGGGCCGCCTTGGGCTTGACGACCTCGGTCCAGAACTCGGCCTGTGCCGCCAGCAATGTCTTGTTCAGCGCGCCGAGCTCGCCGAGGAACGTTTCCCGTTGGGCGAGGTCGGTGGTCGGAAGCAGCTCGAGGGTACGAGCCAGCGCTGGCATCAGGGCTTCGCGGATCTCGCGGATGTATTTCTCGATGTCCTTGTCCATCGCGACATCGGAGGTGAGCTGGCGGTTGCTGGTCGAACGGTCGGCCCGGATGTTGGCCATCGCCTTGAACACCTCGGCGGAAGCCGCGGAGACCGCGACGATCCGGTTGGCCTGCTGCAGCCTGCCCCATGAGCCCCATGCGCTGATCGCGAAGCCGATGACGATGACCATCGCCGTGGACAGGATCACCGCCTTTAGCAACGTGGAAACGGACAAGCGATTGAGCATCGGACACCCCAACAGACGCGCATGCGTAATGGCAGGCGCCTGGAGTGCATTTGGCCCGTAAAGAGTAAAAACTTAGACAGCATTGCTGCCGTAAAATTACGGGGCCTCCCGCCTCGCGCATCCTTTTCTTACGCCGGACGGGATTTTGCCGAGGAAGTCGCTGACCTCGTGGCCGAGCTGGCGGCTCGCTTCACGTGGTCTGCGGCGGCTCGGCATCGGCTTTGTCGTTGATCGAGGCAGAAAGCCTATCGGCATCGGCAGCAACGTTGTCGATGGAGGGTAAGGCTTTGGGCTGCCGGCGGCCGGATTGCCAAGCGTTGCAATGGGTTGCTTGAATGGAACCGGCGCCGGGGATGGGCGTTGGGATACCGTTACCAATTTGCCTGAAGGGGGCCTTGCGATGCTGGTCGGCGTACTCGTCACATTTCTCGTCGTCATTCTCGTGCTCTATCTCATCAACATGCTGCCGATGGACGGTCGCGCCAAGCAGATCGCGCGCGTGGTCGTCATCATCATCGGCATCGTGTCGCTGCTGAAATATCTCGCGGTGTTTTAGCGCAGACCTGTAGCCCGCATGAGCGAAGCGATATGCGGGGCGGTCGTCCCGGATATCGCTTCGCACATTCGGGCTACGGCACTCTCCAAACAAAAAGCCCCGGCGAGAGCCCGGGGCTTTTGCTGTCCGAATGACGGGCTGACCCCGCCGCGTTGTTAGCCGGCCGCTTTCGCCTCGCGGCGGCGGGCGGTGAGGATGTATTCGGTGTAGCCGTTCGGCTGCTCACGTCCCTTGAAGATCAGGTCGCAGGCGGCCTTGAAGGCGACGCCGTCGAAGGTGGGCGCCATCGGCTTGTAGATCGCATCGCCGGCGTTCTGCTTGTCGACGACGATGGCCATGCGCTTGAGCGATTCCATCACCTGCGCCTCGGTGATCACGCCCTGGTGCAGCCAGTTGGCGAGATGCTGGCTGGAGATGCGCAGGGTGGCGCGGTCTTCCATCAGGCCGACATCGTGGATATCAGGCACCTTGGAGCAGCCGACGCCCTGGTCGATCCAGCGTACGACATAGCCGAGGATACCCTGGCAATTGTTGTCGATCTCCTGCTTGACGTCGTCGGGCGCCCAGTTCGACTTCGATACCGGAATGGTGAGGATGTCTTCGAGCTTGGCGCGGGGGCCGCCCTTGGTCAGCTCCTGCTGGCGGGCGATGACGTTGATCTGGTGATAGTGCAGGGCGTGCAGTGTCGCCGCGGTTGGCGAGGGTACCCAGGCGGTGGTGGCACCGGCCTGCGGATGGGCCAGCTTCTGTTGCAGCATGTCCGCCATCTTGTCGGGCGCGGCCCACATGCCCTTGCCGATCTGGGCGTGGCCGGGCAGACCGTCGATCAAGCCCATGTCGACGTTCCAGTCCTCATAGGCCTTGATCCAGGCCTGCGCCTTCATCTCGTTCTTGCGGATCATCGGGCCCGCTTCCATCGAGGTGTGAATCTCGTCGCCGGTGCGGTCGAGGAAACCGGTGTTGATGAACATGATGCGCTTGGAGGCGCGCTGGATGCAGGCCTTGAGGTTGACCGTGGTGCGCCGCTCCTCGTCCATGATGCCGATCTTGAGCGTGTTCTCGGGCAGCGAGAGCATCTTCTCGACGCGGTCGAAGACCTCGCAGGCGAGCGAGACTTCGTCCGGTCCGTGCATCTTCGGCTTGACGATATAGGCAGATCCCGTGCGGCTGTTCTTGACCTTCGAGTTGCCCTTCAAATCATGAATGGCAAGAAGGCCGGAGACGGCAGCATCGAGCAGGCCTTCCGGCACCTCTTCGCCCGTCTCGTCCAACACAGCGTCGGTGAACATGTGGTGACCGCAATTGCGCATCAGGAGCAGGCTGCGGCCGTGCAGCTTCACCTCGCCCTTGCCGTCCGGCGTCTTGTAGCTGCGGTCGGCATTCAGCGAACGCGTCAGCGTCTTGCCGCCCTTCTCGAAGTCGGCCGACAGCGTGCCGTTCATCAGGCCGAGCGTGTTGCGATAGACCAGCACCTTGTCTTCGGCGTCGACCGCCGCGACCGAGTCCTCCATGTCGAGGATGGTCGACACGGCGGACTCCATGATCATGTCGGCGACGCCGGCCGGATCGTCCTTGCCGATCGTGCTGCTGCGGTCGATCTTGACCTCGACGTGCAGGCCGTTGTTGGCGAGCAGCACCGCGCTCGGCGCAGCCGCATCGCCCTGGAAGCCGGCGAACTGCGCGGCGTTCTTCAGCGCGGTGGCGTTGCCGCTCTTCAGCTTCACCGCGAGCTGGCCGGCGACGATGCTATAGGCGGTGACGTCGGTATGGCTGCCGGTCGCAAGCGGTACGGCGGCATCGAGGAAGGTCTTGGCCTTGGCGATCACCTTGTCGCCGCGCGCCTTGTTGTAACCCTTGCCGGCTTCGGACGGATCGTGCGGGATCGCGTCGGTGCCGTAGAAGGCGTCGTAGAGCGAGCCCCAGCGCGCGTTCGCCGCGTTCAGCGCATAACGCGCATTGGTGAGCGGAACGACGAGCTGCGGGCCGCAGATCTTGCCGATCTCCTCGTCCACGTTGGCGGTCTCGACCTTCTGCGTCGCAGGCTCGGGGACGAGATAGCCGATCTCCTTGAGGAAGGCGGTATAGGCATCGAGGTCGAACGCCTTGCCCTTGTTGGCGCGGTGCCAGTCGTCGATCTTGGCCTGCAACGTGTCACGCAACGTCAGCAGTGCGCGGTTCTTCGGCCCCAGCTCCTTGATGATGGCGGCAACCCCGGCCCAGAACGCATCCGGCGCGATCCCCGTTTTCGGGGCCGCTTCCTTGGCGATGAAGTCAAACAGGACGGGTGCAATCTTCAATCCGTGGGCGTCGACGCGTTTCATGATGGTCTTTCTTGTTGGAAATGGCTGTTTTTGGCTGCTTTTGACCCGACAGCAGCAAAATGCGCCCACTGGGAGCGGCTTTCGGGGCCTTATTAGCCCCAAAATCGGGGCCGTGAGAAGGCCTCCGAAAGTTGTCAAAATGTCAAGGCGGGTGGGCGGGCGTGCAGCCTTTAGCCCTGCTCAAGCCGCGCGCAAAACTGCGCTCCCTCCCCCTTGCGGGGGAGGGCGGGGGAGAGGGGTGGCCCAGGAAAAGGTGCATCGGTCCGCGAGAAGAATTCTTGCGCGCTTGAGAGAGTCCCCGTGTGGACCCCTCTCCCTAGCCCTCCCCCGCAAGGGGGAGGGAACGCAGCGGTGCGAGCTGAGGAAGCTGACCTCAAATATTCGCAGCTAAATCCACGACCTCGTCGAACAGCACGCCGGTCGTCTTCAGCATCTGCTCGATCTCGTCGGCCGCCTCGGCAACCGTCCGCCTCGACGTGTCGATCACGAGTTCGGCGGCTTGCGGCGCCTCGTAGTCGTTACCGATGCCGGTGAACGACGCCAGCGCACCGGCGCGGGCCTTCTTGTAGTGGCCCTTGGGATCGCGCTCCTCGCAGACTTCCGCGGGCGTCGCGACGTGGATCTCGCGGAACGCGGTATCGGCGATGCGGCGAGCGGTGGCGCGGTCCTCGCGCGCCGGCGAGACGGCCGCGACGATCGCGATATGGCCGTTGCGGGCGAGATGCGTCGCGACCTCGGCGAGGCGGCGGATATTCTCGCTGCGATCGGCGGCGGAGAAGCCGAGATCGCCGTTGAGGCCGGCGCGCAGCGTGTCGCCGTCGAGCAGGATCGGCGAGCCGCCGTTGGTGAACAGCCGCCGCTCCAGCGCCTTTGCCAGCGTCGACTTGCCGGACGCCGGCAGGCCCGTGAGCCAGACCACGGCGCCGTTATGCCGGTAGCGCGCGGAGCGTTCCTCCGGCCGCAGCGCCGATTCCACCGGCACGATGTCGACGGGCACCGCACGCTGACCTGCCCCGACCGACAGCACGAGTCCGCCGCCGGCGATACGCCCGGACACCTCGATCACGAGACGGCCGGTGCGCGGGTTCTCGGTGTAGGGATCGGTCGCGATCGGACTGGACAGCGAGATATCGATCTCGCCGACATGGTTGCGGCCGATCGCCTTGTTCTCGACGGCTCGAGAGCTCGCCGGGATCGACCGCCTTCTCGATCGCGACGACGGTGGCGCGGCTCTCCTTCGGTCCGCAGCGGACCAGCAACTGGTCACCCTTGGCGAGCGGCTTCTCGTGCAGCCAGAAGATGCGCGCGCGCAGCCGCCGCGTCTCCCGCGGGGCGGAGCCGGCGTGCGCGAGGATGTCGCCGCGCTCGATGAACAGCTCGCGGTCGAGCGTGATGCCGACCGAGCGGCCGGCGCCCTGACGGCTGGCGACCGGCGTCACCGGCCAGCTCTCGACCGTCTTGATCCTGGCGATCTTGCCGGCCGGCATGATCACGATCTCGTCGCCGGCAACCAGGCTGCCGGATTCGATCCGGCCGGCGAGGATGCGGCGGTCGTCGAACTTGTAGATGGCCTGCACGGGCAGGCGCAGCGGCAGCGCTTCGAGCGGCCGCGCCGGCTCGAGGGCGTCGAGTGCCTCGACCACGGTCGGTCCCTTGTACCAGCCAATGCGGATGGTGTGCTCGGCGACGCCGTCGCCATCGCGCGCGGAGATCGGGATGATCGCCGTCGGCGTCACGCCGAGGCCGTTGAGATGCGCGGAGATCTCGTTGCTGATCGCCTCGAAGCGATCCGCGGAGAAATCGACGCGGTCCATCTTGTTGACGACGACAGCGACCTGCTTCACGCCGAGCAGATGCAGGAGGTAGCCGTGCCGCCTGGTCTGGTCGCGCACGCCTTCCAGCGCGTCGATGATCAGCACCGCGCCGTCGGCCTGGGAGGCGCCGGTGATCATGTTGCGCAGGAATTCGGCGTGACCGGGTGCGTCGATCAGCACGATGTCGCGCGAATTGGTGCGGAAGCGGATCTGCGTGGTGTCGATGGTGATTCCCTGGTCGCGCTCGGTCTGGAGCGCGTCGAGCAGGAACGACCACTCGAACGGCATGCCGCGCCGCGCGCTGACGGCCTTGAGCATTTCGAGCTTGCCGTCGGGCAGGCTGCCGGTCTCGTGCAGCAGGCGGCCGACCAGCGTCGACTTGCCATGGTCGACATGGCCGACGATGACGATGCGGACTTGCGGTCGCGTCGTGCCGTTTGGCATCGACGTCGTGCCGTTTGGCGTCGCGGGCGAAGCGGGGGTGACGATCATGTTCATGTCGCGCTCGCGTCCTGGGGTCAGAGATAACCGGCGACGCGCAGGCGCTCGAAGGCGTCTTCGGTCTCGTGGTCGAGCGCACGGCCGGCGCGCTCCGGCACCTTGGTCTGCTCGAGCTCGGCCAGGATCTCGTCGATGTTCGATGCGGTCGAATTCACGGGATTGGTGATGTCCTGATCACCCAGCGAGCGGTAGCGCTTGCCGTTCTGGGAGAGATAGAGCGGGATGATTGGAATGTTCTCTCGCTTGGTGTAGGCCCAGATGTCGGCCTCGGTCCAATGCAGGATCGGATGGATGCGCAGATGCGCGCCCTGCGGCGGCGAGGCGTTGAAATGGTCCCAGAACTCCGGCGGCTGGTCGCGTACGTCCCAATTGCCTTCGAGCCCGCGCGGCGAGAACACGCGTTCCTTGGCCCGGGTTGCTTCCTCGTCGCGGCGAATGCCGGCGATCAATCCGTCAAAGCCGTATTTGGCGAGAGCCGTCTTGAGACCCTCGGTCTTGCGCGCGGCGGAACGTGCAGCCGGCGGCAGCGTTGGGTCGACGGCATCGATCGGCGGGCAGGGCTCGACGCGCAGGTCGAGCTCCCACTCCTTTCCGTAATGATCGCGGAAGCGATACATCTCCGGAAACTTCTTGCCGGTGTCGACATGGAGGGCTGGGAACGGCAGGCGGCCGAAGAAGGCCTTGCGCGCCAGCCAGATCATGACGTTGGAGTCCTTGCCGAGCGACCACAACAGGGCAATCTTCTTCAGGCGGGCAAATGCCTCGCGGAGAATGTAGATGCTCTGGGCCTCGAGCTGGTCGAGATGGTCCATGCCGGGGGCGTTTAGCGCGACAGGAATTGGCTGGGTCACAACGGGCCGGAAGCTCCGTCCATCTACACCTGAATCGGTCCTGAGAAGATGCATCTCTGCCACTTTGCGTCTGGAGGAGAAAATTCTATAGTTGCGACATGAAAGAGAAAGAAAAAATTTCTCTTTGATCGGTGTAAAAGACACATATATAGAAAATAATTCCAGTCAACCCCGAGTGTAGGGGAAGCGAGTAGCGGATGCGGTTCTTGCCGGTGTTCCTCGATCTCAAGGCCGGTCCGGTGGTCATCATCGGCGCGGGAGAACTTTTGCGCGCGAAGTTGCGCGTGCTGAATGCGGCCGGCGCGTCCCTCCGCGTGCATGCCATCGACGGCAATCACGACCTGGGCCTCGGCGCCGAGGCGCGCGTCGAAATCTCGACGAGCGACCCGCTCACGGCCGATCTCGCAGGGGTCATCGCTGTCGTCTGCGCTGGCGCGGGCGATGTCGGCGTTGCGATGTCGGCGCGGGCGAAGGGGCTCGGCCTGCCCGTCAACGTGATGGACAACCTCGAACACTCCAGCTTCATCTTCCCGGCGATCGTCGATCGCGGCGATGTCGTGGTCGCGATCGGCACCGGTGGGACCTCGCCGGTGGTCGCACGGCGCGTGCGCGAGAGGATCGAGGCGCTGCTGCCGGCGCGCATCGGCGAACTCGCCGAGTTCATCGGCAGCTTCCGCAAAACCATCAACGGACGTATCGCCGAGTTTCCGCTGCGCCGCCGCTTCTGGGAGCGCGTCATCGACGGCCCGATCGGCGCCGCCGTGCTCGCCGGCCGCAAGGGCGAAGCGGATGCAGCGCTCAAGGCAATTTCCGATCCGTCCGCATTCGCGCGCGCCAGCAGGCCGGAAGGCTCGGTCGCGCTGGTCGGAGCAGGTCCCGGCGACCCCGATCTTCTCACCATCAAGGCGCTGCGCGCGTTGCAGGATGCCGACATCGTCTTTCATGACGAGCTGGTCTCGCCTGAAATCCTCGACCGTATCCGCCGCGATACCACGCGCGTTCCGGTCGGCCGCCGCATCGGCAAGCCCGGTATCGGCCAGGACGCCATCAACCAGCGCATGATCGAGGCCGCACGATCCGGTCAGCGCGTGGTGCGGCTGAAGGGCGGCGATCCGTTCGTGTTCGGCCGCGGCGGCGAAGAGGTGGAAGCGCTGCGCGCCGCCGGTATCGCCTATTCGATCATTCCCGGCATCACCGCGGGACTTGGCGGCGCCGCCGATTTCGAGGTGCCGCTCACCTATCGTCATGAAGCGACCCGCATCACCTTCCTCACCGCGCACAAGGCGCGCGATGCCGAGGCGGTGGACTGGTCGACGCTGACCGACACCAGGATGACCGTCGTGGTCTACATGGGCCTGACCGCCGCGCCCGCGATACGCGCCGGCCTCCTCGCCGCCGGCCGTTCGCCGGAGACGCCGGTCGGCGTGTTCGCCCGCGTCACGCGGCCGGACGCGGAAGGCGCGATCGGCAAGCTGCGTGACCTGCCCGAGCTGGTGCAGCGGACCCAGGGCGGTCCCGCCATACTCATCATTGGCGAAGTGGTCCGGCATGCCGGTTCGCTTCGCCGCCAGACCCCCAAACAAATCATCTCTGACCTCTTGGATGCTGCCGAATGACCTCCCCTCTGCAACAGAAACTGAAAATCGCGGGCCCCTCCATCGTGACCGCCAACCGCACCTGGGACGGCGTCGTCGTCTATCGCACCGCCGCCAAGGGCTGGTCTGTGGAGCTGACGGATGCCGCGATCGTGCGAAACTCCGATGAGGCGAAAGCGTTGCTCGCCGAGGCCGTGGCCGATGACGTCGGCGCGATCGGTCCCTATATCGCACCGGTGCAAGTCGACGAAGCCGGCAAGATCCTGCCGGGCAATCTGCGCGAGCAGATCCGCCGCGACGGCGTGACAATCGGCTTGCCGGTCTGATCGCAGGTCGAGCTGCAAGTCGAGCTTTAAGGCACTTCAATCATGTATGCTTACGACGAAATCGACCGCACGCTTGTCAACGAGCGCGTCTTGGAATTCCGCGACCAGGTGCAGCGCCGTCTCTCGGGCGAGCTCACCGAGGACGAATTCAAGATGCTGCGCCTGCAGAACGGCGTCTATCTGCAACTACACGCCTACATGTTTCGTGTCGCGATTCCCTACGGAACGCTGGCGTCGAACCAGTTGCGGCAGCTCGCCCATGTCGCGCGCAAATACGACCGCGGCTACGGCCATTTCACCACGCGCCAGAACATCCAGTTCAACTGGATCAAGCTGTCGGACCTGCCGGATGCGCTTGCCGACCTCGCCGAGGTCGGCATCCACGCGATGCAGACCTCGGGCAACAACATGCGCAACGTCACGTCGGACCAGTGGGCCGGCGTCGCGCCCGGCGAGATCGAGGATCCGCGCATCTGGTCGGAGCTGATCCGCCAGCACACCACGCTGCATCCGGAATTCTCGTTCCTGCCGCGCAAGTTCAAGATCGCGATCACCGCGTCGGATCACGACCGCGCCGCGATCAAGGTCCACGACATCGGCCTGCGCCTGATCAAGAACGAGAAGGGCGAAACCGGCTTCGAAGTCCTGGTCGGCGGCGGTCTCGGCCGCACGCCGTTCATTGGCAAGACCATCAAGCACTTCGTCCACGGCCGCGACCTGCTGAGCTATATCGAGGCCATCCTGCGCGTCTACAACCAGTACGGCCGCCGCGACAACATCTACAAGGCACGCATCAAGATCCTGGTGCACGAGCTCGGCATCGAGAAATTCTCGCGCGAGGTCGAGGAGGAGTGGCAGCATATCCGCTATTCCTCGCTCCAGATCGACGACGAGGTGATCGAGGACATCCGCTCGCGCTTCATCTATCCTGCTTACGAAAAGCTGCCGCACATGCCGGACGAGCTGCGGCAGGCCGCTGCCGATCCCGGCTTCGAGGCGTGGCGCAAGAACTCGGTGGCCGCACACAAAAACCCTGGCTACTCCATCGTCACGATTTCGCTGAAGCCGATCGGTGCGCCTCCGGGCGATGCCACGGCCGAGCAGATGGACGCGCTGGCCGATCTCGCCGACAAATATTCCTTCGGCGAGATCCGCGTCGGGCACGAGCAGAATCTCGCGCTGCCGCATGTTGCCAGGCGCGACCTGCCGGCATTGTGGAAGGCGCTCGACAAGCTCGGTCTCGCGACGCCGAACGTCAATCTGATCACCGACATCATCGCCTGCCCGGGGCTCGACTACTGCTCGCTGGCGAATGCACGCTCGATCCCGATTGCGCAGGAGTTGACCCGGCGTTTCGCCAACCACGAGCTCGCCAACCTGATTGGCCGGCTGCACATCAACATTTCCGGCTGCATCAATGCCTGCGGCCATCACCATGTCGGCCATATCGGTATTCTCGGTGTCGAGAAGAACGGCGAGGAGGTCTATCAGATCACCATCGGCGGTCGTGCCGACGAGAATGCCGCGCTCGGCAATCTGATCGGGCCCGGCGTCAAGTTCGACGAGGTCGCCGACGTGATCGAGGACATCGTGGAAGCCTATCTGGCGCTGCGCGAACAGCCGGAGGAGCTGTTCGTCGATACGGTAAAGCGCCTTGGCGTCGAACCCTTCAAGGAGCGCGTCTATGCCACTCGTTAACGGCGGAAAGATCGCCGCGGACGGCTTCGTCAAGCTAGCCGTCGACACGCCGCTGCCCGAGGGCGGCGACATCCTGGTGCCAGCCGAGCGCTTCCTGAGCGAAGCCGATGCGCTGCTCAAGCGCTCCGGCAAGGTCGGTGTGATTTGGCCGAACAATCGCGATATCGGCGAGCTCGTCCCGTATCTCGGCAGGATCGCCGTGGTTGCGCTGGTGTTCCCGAGCTTCCGCGATGGGCGCGCCTACAGCCAGGCGCGGCTGCTGCGCGAGCGCTACAATTATCGCGGCGAGCTGCGGGCCACCGGCCAGGTGCTGCGCGACCAGTTCGTGTTCATGCTGCGCGCGGGCTTCGACTCCTTCGAGGTCAAGAAGCACGCCGACGCCGAAGCCTTCATGCAGACCGCCAAGCGCTATTCGGTATTCTACCAGCCGACCGGCGACGGCCGCATCACGGCGCTGCACCGGCGCATGCAGCTCCGTCACTCCGAGGGTGTCGGCACGTGAACGCCATCGCGTCACAGCCCTCGTCTATGCCGGTATCTGCGCTGCCTTCGGCGGCGGAGCTCGATCGCGCATTGCGCGAAGCTTCGCCCGCGGAAGTCATCGAGGCGGCGTTGAAGACGGTGCGGCGCGACAAGCTTGCACTGGTGTCGTCTTTCGGCACGGAATCGGCGACGCTGCTGAAGGTCATGGCGGACGTCGATCCGGCGATTCCTGTGATATTCCTCGACACAGGCTGGCTGTTCGAGGAGACGCTCGCCTATCGCGACACGCTGGTTGCCGCGTTGGGCCTCAAGGACGTCCGCTCGGTCAAGCCCGCCGAGGAGACGCTGTCGCGCGCTGATCCCGAGCGCGATCTCTGGTTCTCCGATCCCGACGCCTGCTGCCGAATCCGCAAGGTCGAGCCGCTCGCGCGCGCGCTGACGCCGTTCGACGCCTGGATCAACGGTCGCAAGCGCTTTCAAGGCAGTGCGCGCGCCGACATTCCGGTTGTCGAGGACGATGCTGCGCGCTTGAAGTTCAACCCCTTCGCCAATGTCTCGCGCGAGGAACTCGAGGCGATTTTCGTCCGCGCTAAATTGCCGCGTCATCCACTGGTGGAGTCCGGTTTCCTGTCGGTTGGGTGTATGCCTTGCACGAGCAGAACGGCCGAAGGCGAGGATGCGCGCGCGGGTCGCTGGCGCGGCCGGGCGAAGACGGAATGCGGCATCCACACGATGAAGACTTCGTAGCACAGTCAGGCTGTCCGGCTGCGAACAAGAAAATCCGGTTCCGTTGACTCAAGCGCGTTTCGCCCCGAGTTATGCCTGCATGCCATCGACGGCGTGATGCCGCCGAGGTGAATGGGGAGATGGACATGATGCGCCGTATCGTTCCGCTCGCGGCAGGATTGCTTTGGGCAGGCGCGGCCCTGGCCGCTGACATCAATCTTTTGAACGTCTCTTACGATCCGACGCGCGAACTCTATGCCGAGTTCAACAAGGCGTTCGCGAGCGCCTATCAGAAGGAAACCGGCAAGAGCGTCGAGATCAAGCAATCGCATGGCGGCAGCGGTTCGCAGGCGCGCGCCGTGATCGACGGGTTGCAGGCCGACGTCGTCACGCTCGCGCTCGCTTACGACATCGACGCGATCGCGAACAAGGGCTTCACCGCGACCGACTGGCAGAAGCGTCTGCCGCAGAACGCGTCGCCCTATACCTCGACCATCGTGTTCCTGGTGCGCAAGGGCAATCCGAAGGGCATCAAGGACTGGGACGATCTGCTCAAGCCGGGCGTGGCCGTGATCACGCCGAACCCGAAGACCTCAGGCGGCGCGCGCTGGAATTATCTGGCGGCCTGGGGCTTTGCTCAGAAGAAGTACGGTTCGGCGGACAAGGCCAAGGATTTCATCGGCAAGCTGTTCCAGCAGGTGCCGGTGCTGGATACCGGCGCGCGCGGCGCCACCGTGACCTTTGTCGAGCGCGGCGTCGGCGACGTGCTGCTCGCTTGGGAGAACGAGGCGTATCTCGCGCTGAAGGAGTTCGGTCCCGAGAAGTTCGAGATCGTGGCGCCGTCACTCTCGATCCTTGCCGAGCCGCCGGTCGCGATCGTCGACAAGGTTGCCGACAAGAAGGGCACCCGCAACGCCGCCGACGCCTACCTCCAGTATTGGTATACCAAGGAAGGCCAAGAAATTGCCGCGCGCAATTTCTATCGTCCGCGCAATGCGGAGATCGCCAAGAAGTATGAAAACTCCTTCGCAAAGGTCGAACTGTTCACGATCGACGATGTGTTCGGCGGTTGGACCAAGGCGCAGAAGGAACATTTTGCCGACGGTGGCGTCTTCGATCAGATCTACAAGAACTGATCGGGCGCTGTCTCAAAGGCTTTAGCAGGGGCCCTGGTGAGCGCAGTTGCAGCACGACGCCGGACATTGCCGGGCTTCGGTCTTACGATGGGACTGACGCTTTCCTGGCTGTCCGTGATCATCCTGATTCCGCTCGCCGGATTGTTCCTGAAGTCGCTCGAACTAAGCCCCGAACAGTTCTGGAATATCCTTTCCAGTCGGCGAACCCTGAATGCACTCAGGGTTTCGTTCGGCCTCGCCTTCGCGGCGGCTTGCGTCAATCTGGTGATGGGCAGCATCATCGTCTGGGCGCTGGTGCGCTACCGCTTCCCCGGAAGGCGGCTGTTCGATGCGATTGTGGATGTCCCCTTCGCATTGCCGACGGCGGTCGCCGGGGTCGCGCTGACCGCGCTGTTCGCCGAAAAGGGCTGGCTGGGCGCGCCGCTAGCCGCGCTCGGCGTCAAGGTGGCGTTCACGCCGCTCGGCATCTTCGTCGCCATGATCTTCATCGGCATTCCCTTCGTGGTGCGCACGGTGCAGCCGGTGTTGCAGGATCTCGATGTCGAGATCGAGGAAGCTGCGGGCAGCCTGGGGGCGAGCCGCTGGCAGACCATCATTCGCGTGATCCTGCCATCGCTCGCGCCGGCGCTGCTCACGGGCCTCGCGCTCGCCTTCGCGCGAGCGGTCGGTGAATACGGCTCGGTGATCTTCATCGCCGGCAATCTGCCGAATATCTCAGAGATCGCGCCGCTGCTGATCGTGATCCGTCTGTCCGAGTTCCGCTATGCCGATGCGACCGCCATCGCGGTCGTCATGCTGGTTGTGTCCTTCGTTATCATCTTCGCCGTCAACCGACTCCAGCGCTGGGCGCAGAGTCGGATTCCGGTGCGTTGAGGGCGGGGCATGACGATGCAGATCGCAGATTCAGTTTCGCTCTCGCCATCGGAGGCGAGGGCGCGCGCGCATGCCGCGGCCGCGCGGGACAACCTTCGCACGGAGCCGAGGGCGGTGCGCATCGTCATCATCGCGCTGGCGATGATCTTCCTCTCCGTCTTCGTCGTGCTGCCGCTCGTCGTGGTGTTCGCGCAGGCGTTCTCGAAGGGGATCCTCGCTTATCTCTCCGCGCTGGCCGATCCGGAGGCATTGTCCGCGATCAGGCTGACGCTGCTGGTGGCGGCGATCTCGGTCGGCCTCAATCTGGTGTTCGGCCTGGTCGCTGCATGGGCGATTGCAAAATTCGATTTCCCGGGCAAGACCTTCCTGATCACACTGATCGACCTGCCGTTCTCGGTGAGCCCGGTGATCTCGGGTCTCGTCTTCGTGCTGCTGTTCGGCGCCCAGGGCTATTTCGGCGGCTGGCTTCGGGATCACGACATCCAGATCCTGTTTGCGGTGCCCGGCATCGCGCTCGCGACCACCTTCGTGACCTTCCCCTTCGTGGCCCGCGCGCTGATTCCCTTGATGCAGGAGCAGGGCACGCAGGAGGAGGAAGCGGCGATCTCGCTCGGCGCCTCCGGCCTGCAAACCTTCTTCCGCATCACGCTGCCCAACATCAAATGGGGCGTGCTCTACGGCGTCCTGCTCTGCAATGCGCGTGCGATGGGCGAGTTCGGTGCCGTGTCGGTCGTCTCGGGTCATATCCGCGGCGAGACCAACACCATGCCGCTGCTGGTCGAGATTCTCTACAACGAGTACCAGTTCGTCGCCGCCTTCGCGATCGCCTCCCTGCTGGCGATGCTGGCGCTGATCACGCTGATCGCCAAAACCGTTCTCGAACGTCACCTCGACGAAGGGCAAGACGGCAATGACCATTGAAGTCAGGAATCTCGTCAAGAAGTTCGGCAGTTTTGCCGCTCTGGACGGCGTCGACCTCAAGGTCGAGAGCGGCGAGCTCGTGGCGCTGCTCGGCCCGTCAGGCTCCGGCAAGACCACACTTTTGCGGATCATCGCCGGGCTCGACTGGCCCGATTCCGGCGAGGTGCTCATCAATGGCGAGGATGCGCTGGCGCAGGGCGCGCGCGAACGCCATGTCGGCTTCGTGTTCCAGCACTACGCGCTGTTCCGCCACATGACGGTGTTCGAGAACGTCGCCTTCGGCCTGCGCGTGCAGCCGCGCGCAATTCGCAAGGACGAGGCTGCCATCCGCGCGCGCGTCAAGGAGTTGCTCGATCTCGTGCAGCTCGACTGGCTGGCCGACCGCTATCCGAGCCAGCTCTCCGGCGGCCAGCGCCAGCGCATCGCGCTTGCGCGCGCGCTCGCGATCGAACCGCGCATCCTGTTGCTCGACGAGCCGTTCGGTGCGCTCGACGCCAAGGTGCGCAAGGAACTGCGCCGATGGCTGCGCTCGCTGCACCACGAGATCAACGTCACCTCGATCTTCGTCACCCACGACCAGGAGGAGGCGCTCGAAGTCGCCAACCGCGTCGTCGTGATGGACAAGGGCAAGATCGAGCAGATCGGCTCGCCCGACGACGTCTACGAGACTCCGGCGTCCGCCTTCGTGCATGGCTTCATAGGTGAATCCATCGAGCTGCCGGTCCAGATTGCCGACGGCGTCGTGCGGCTCGGTGACCGGCCGCTTCGACTCGCGGCGGAGGGTGTTGCGCCTGGCGCGTCAAGGCTGTTCGTGCGGCGACATGACATGCTGATCGGCCCGCCGGGCAGCGGCGCCTTCGAGGGCGCCGTGCGGCATGTCCGGAACTTTGGCCCGGTGCAGCGGGCCGAGGTGGCACTCTCGGGCGGCGAGACCATCGAGATCGACGCCCCGCGCGACAGGGAATTGCGTGCCGGCGACACGATTGGTCTCGAGCCCCGCCGCTACCGGATATTTGCGGACGTGTAACGCCCCGCGGAAGGTCAATTTTTCCTCAAAATTCACCTTTCAGCCACGGTTGGTATGCAACAACGGCCCTTCCTTTGGGGGCCCGATTCATGCGCGCTGCGGCCGCGATACTCATTGCTTTGCTTCTCGCCGGCTGTGCCGGCAATGAGGCACCGATCCAGCAGCAGCCGTCGATGTATGCCGACATGGCGGTCCCGGGCACCAAGCTCGATGCCCAGGCGGCCGCGATCATGATCTCGCAATACCGCCAGAACAACGCCCTCGGCACCGTGGTGATCGACCCCGATCTGATGCGGCTCGCTGAATCCCAGTCCAATGCCATGGCGGCGGCCAACAAGATGGACCATGACGTCCGTGCACCGCTGGCCAAGCGCCTTGCCGCCGGCGGATATCCCGCGACCGTGGCGGTCGAGAACATCTCGGCCGGCTATCATACGCTGGCGGAAGCGTTTTCCGGCTGGCGCGACTCGCCCCCGCACCGTGCCAACATGCTCAAGGGCGGTGTCACAAAATTGGGCATCGCGGCGAGCTATGCTCCGGGCACCAAGTACAAGGTGTTCTGGACCATGATCCTGGCCTCGACGGACCCCCGATAAGCCAGACTTGATCCCGGGATGCATTGACGCCGCGGCGATCAGTCGCCACGGTCGCTCGTCATCTGCTATTGTTTCCGAATGACCGATCACACCAGTCCTGAATCCGCCAGCGTCCCTGCGAATGCGCAACGCGTCCTGGTGTTGCAGGGGGCGGCGCGCTCGGCTCCTATCAGGCCGGCGCCTATCAGTCGCTGTGCGGCTACGGCTTCGAGCCGGAATGGGTCGCCGGCATTTCGATCGGCGCGGTCAATGCCGCCATCATTGCCGGCAATGAAGGCCCCACCCGCGTCAAGCGGCTCAAGGAATTCTGGGAGATGGTCTCGGCGCCGGTGCCGTGGAAACCGATCGGCAAGAGCGACCATAGCCGCGAGCTGTTCAATTCGACCAGCGCCGCGCTGATCGCGACCTTCGGCGTGCCTGGCTTCTTTACACCGCGCGTTCCGCCCGCACCGCTCTGGCCCCCGGCAGCCCGCAGGCCGAGAGCTATTACGACACCGCGCCGCTGAAGAAGACGCTGGAGCGGCTGGTCGATTTCGATCGCATCAACGACCTGAAGACGCGTCTGTCGGTCGGCGCCGTCGGCGTCACCTCCGGCAACTTCAAATATTTCGACAATTACGAATTCAAGAAGCTCGGCAAGACCATCGGCCCCGAGCACATCATGGCCTCCGGCGCGCTGCCGCCGGGCTTTCCGTCCGTCGTGATCGACGGCGAGCACTACTGGGACGGCGGCATCGCCTCCAACACGCCGCTCGACTATGTGCTCGATGCCGAGGTCGATCGCGACATGCTGATCTTCCAGGTCGACCTGTTCAGCGCGCGGGGTGACCTGCCGAATTCCCTGCTCGAGGCCACCGAGCGCGAGAAGGACATCCGCTTTTCCAGCCGGACGCGGATGAACACCGACAAGAACAAGCAGATCCACAACGCCCGCAGGGCCGTGCGCGACCTGATTTCCAAATTGCCCGATTATCTCAAGAACGACCCTTCCGTGGAATTCCTCGCGAAGGTATCGCGTGAAAGCACCGTCACCGTGGTGCATCTGATCTACCGCAGCAAAAACTACGAATCCTCGTCCAAGGACTACGACTTCTCGCATGTCGCCATGGTCGAGCATTGGGAAGCCGGCGTGCACGACGTGCATCAGTCGATGCGCCACAAGGATTGAGCTCGAGCGGCCGCAGTCCGGCGAGACCATGGTGACCTACGATCTCACGGGGGACGTCACTGCGCCCCCGCCAAAAAGGAGCGAATGATATGGGTAGTCTGTCAGGCAAGAACGCCGTCGTGACCGGGTCGACCAGCGGCATCGGGCTTGCTTATGCGCGCGCCTTCGCCGGCGCCGGCGCCAATGTCGTCATCAACGGCTTCGGCTCACCGGCGGACATCGAGAAGGAGCGCGCGAAGATCGAGTCCGATTTCGGCGTCAAGGCGGTCTACTCGCCCGCCGACATGACCAAGCCGGCGGAGATCGCCGAGATGATCGCTCTGGGCGAGAAGAGCTTCGGTTCGGTTGACATTCTCGTCAACAATGCCGGCATCCAGTTCGTCTCGCCGATCGAGGAATTCCCGATCGAGAAGTGGGACCAGATCATCGCGATCAACCTGTCCTCGGCCTTCCACGCCATTCGCGCGGCCGTCCCCGGCATGAAGAAGAAGGGCTGGGGCCGTATCATCAACACGGCGTCGGCGCACTCGCTGGTCGCCTCGCCCTTCAAGTCAGCCTACGTGTCGGCCAAGCACGGCATCGCCGGCCTGACCAAGACCGTTGCGCTGGAAGTCGCGACCCACAAGATCACCTGCAATTGCATCAGCCCCGGCTATGTCTGGACGCCGCTTGTCGAGAAGCAGATCCCCGACACGATGAAGGCGCGCAATCTGACGCGCGAGCAGGTCATCAACGACGTGCTGCTCGACGCTCAGCCGACCAAAGAATTCGTCACCTCCGAGCAGGTCGCAGCGCTCGCGCTGTTTCTCTGCGGCGACGACGCCGCGCAGATCACCGGCAGCAACCTCTCGATCGACGGTGGTTGGACCGCGGAGTAACAGCGGCGGTGCCGTAGGGTGGGCAAAGGCGCGAGAGCGCCGTGCCCACGAACTATTTCTTATCGAAAACGGCGGTGGGCACGCTTCGCTTTGCCCACCCCGCGGCACCTCGAATGGGGCGCCGCTCCCGCGTTCAATGCGTCCAGGCCAGCGCCGTCACGACCGCCGACGACAGGTTCAGCTCCGTGAACATGATCTTGCCGGCGACCGCGAACAGCACGCCGGCGAGAACGACGCGCAGCACCGTCTCCGGCACGCGCGTCGCGCTGAAGCTGCCGACGACGATGCCGGGCAGCGAGCCCATCAGCAACACGCCCATCAGGGCCCAGTCGACGTCGCCAAGCGCCCAGTGTCCGATGCCCGCCATCAGCGTCAGCGGCACCGCGTGCGCGATATCGGATCCGACGATGGTCGCCATCGGCAGGCGCGGGTAGAGCAACAGCAGCACGGTGACGCCGACCGCGCCGGCGCCGACCGATGAAATCGAGACCAGCACGCCGAGCACGATGCCGGTGACGACGGTCGCGATCGCGGTGGTGCGGTCGTCCACCTGTTCGAGGCGCCTGCGATAGCGCTCCATGATCGACTTGCGGAAGATCAGCGAGGTCGCGGTGAGCAGCAGGGCGAAGCACAGCACGAGGTTGACGAGGTTGCGCTCGGAATCGCTCCTGAGGTCGAGCTTCCACAGCACGAGCAGGGTCAGCGCGCTCGCCGGAAGGCTGCCGCAGGCAAGGCGCAGCACCGCCGGCCAATGCACGCTGCGCGCCCAGCCGTGCACGACGCTGCCGCCGGTCTTGGTCGCGGCGGCATAGAGCAGGTCGGTTCCGACCGCGGTGGCGGGGTGGATGCCGAACAAGAGGATCAGGAGTGGCGTCATCAAAGAGCCGCCACCCACGCCGGTCATTCCGACAAGCAGGCCGACACCAAACCCCGAGGCGACGTAAAGCGGATCGATCATCTTGCGGAATCTTAGGTTGATCTCGTCGGTTGAGCAACACGACGTAGAATAAACCTGTCCCGCAGCGCAATCGCTTGGATCTAATAGAGAAAAATCCTGTCGCAGGTCGGCGCCAGGCAGTCATTTCTCCCAAATCAGCGCCATTTTGGGCAATGGTCGATTGCTGCGCTCAGGCTCCGACGCCGAGGAAATCCCGCGCCAGGTCCGGATTGGCGGTGAGTTCCGCGGACGTGCCCTCGAACACCACATGGCCGTTGTTGAGGCCATAGACGCGGGTGGCAAAGCTCAGCGCCGCGGCGACGTTCTGCTCGACCACGATCATGGTGCGCCCCTCGCGGGCGAGGCCGGCGGCGACGTTGACGAGGTCGCGCACGATCAGGGGCGCCAGCCCCTCGAACGGCTCGTCGAGCAGGATGATACGGGCGTCGCGGATCAGCGCACGGGCGATCGAGAGCATCTGCTGCTCGCCGCCCGAAAGCGTGCGACCGAGAGACTTGCGCCGCTCCTTCAGGCGGGGAAACACGCCGTAGATGCGCTCGAACGACCAGGCGTTCGGCGCGGTCAGGGCGGCGATGCGCAGGTTCTCCTCGACCGTCAGTCCGCCGAAGATCGCGCGCTCCTCAGGAACGAGCTGCACACCCATGTTGGCGATGGCGGAGGGAGCGAGACCACTGATCGGCTTGCCGTCGAGCCGGATCTCGCCACTCTTTGGGGCCAGCACGCCCATGATCGAGCGCAGCGTCGTGGTCTTGCCGGCGCCGTTGCGCCCCAGCAGCGCCACGACCTCGCCCTCCTCGACCCGGATCGAGAGATCGAACAGGACGTGGGAATCACCGTACAGCGTGTTGATGCGGTCGACTTCAAGCAGGCTCATGCGCGTGAAGCCCTCCGAGATAAGCATCCTGAACCTGCTGATTGCCACGGATCTCGTCCGCGGTGCCGTCGGCGAGCAGGCGGCCTTCGTAGAGCACGGTGATGCGCTCGGCGAGGCCGAAGATTGCCTCGAGATCATGCTCGACGATGACGATGGTGCAGGTCTGGGCGATGTCGCGGATCAGTGCGCAGGTCGCGGCACGCTCCGACGGGCTCATGCCGGCGAGGGGCTCGTCGAGCAACAGCACCTTCGGGCTCGTCGCCAGCGCCATGCCGATCTCGAGTCGCCGCTTCTCACCATAGGCGAGGATGTGGGCCGGCGTGTCGGCGCGCACGGCAAGGTCGAGCAACGCCATGATCGCGTCGATCTGCGCCTCCACCTCGGGCAGGCTGTCGGCGGTGCGCAGCAGGTCGATCCGCAGCGGTCCGCGGCGGCGCGCCAGGGCGGCGATGCGCAAATTCTTCCGCACCGAGAGATTCGGAAAGAGCTGGTTCAACTGGTTGGACTTGGCGATGCCGAACTGCGCGGTCCGGCTGACGCCGTGGCCGGTGACTTGCGATCCGAACAACAGCACATGACCCGAGGTCGGGCTGACCTCGTCCAGCAGCATCTTGAACAGCGTGCTCTTGCCGGCGCCGTTCGGACCGATCACGGCGTGAATGGAGCCGCAGCGAACCTTGAACGAAACGCCGTCGACGGCTTTCAGGCCGCCATAGTGCCGCGCCAGTGCGCAGGCTTCCAGGGCAATGTCGCTCTCGCCCGTGGCGGGGGACGGCAATGGCAGAGTGGTGTCGCGGTCCTTGCTCGATGCGGTCTTCATCGCGCCGCCGGCCTCGATCATCTCGGTCGCGGCTTCCGCGGCCCGGCGTGCGGAAAGGGTCCGGCGCTCGGTCCACCAATGGATGATCTCGCCGCAGATGCCGCGGCGCAGGCCCACGACCAGCACGATGAAGGCGATGCCGAGCACCAGTTTCCAGAGCGTGGAAAGGCCGGGAATGAGCTGGAGATTGTCGCGCAGCCAAAGCCATACGGCCGCGCCGACCAGCGGCCCGACCAGGGTGTTGGCGCCGCCGACGATGGTCTGAACCACGAGCTGACCGGACGTTTCCAGCGAGAACGCGTCGGGCGGCATGTAGCTCTGGAACGAGCCGAGCAGGCCCCCGGCGAGTCCCGCATAGAGCGCGGCGATGACGAAGGCTGTGAGCTTGTAGGCCGGCACGTTATGGCCGAGCATCGCGACGCGCGCGGTGTTCTCCTTGATCGCGAGCAAGATCGCGCCCACGGGGAGCGCACGATGCGGCGCGCCAGCACGTAAGCACCGAAGAAGATCACCGCGAACAGCACGTACATCGGCAAGCCTGCGCCGATGCGGATGGCATGCTCGCCGAAGCCGAGAACGGGCACCGGGACGCCGGGAATGCCGTTCTCGCCGCCCGTGTAGTGCGACAAAGGCGAGTTCTCGATGAAATAGGCCATTTGACCGAAGGCCAGCGTAATCATCGTGAAGTAGATGCCGATGCGGCGCACCGCGAGCCAGCCGACGACGAGGCCGAACGCACCGGCGGAAATCGTGCCGGCAGCGAGCGCCAGCCACACGCTGCTTAGCGTTCCTGAGACCAGCAGATACGCGGTGACGAAGCCGCCGACACCGTAGAACGCGGCCTGACCGAACGATAGCAAGCCGGCCAGTCCGAACAGGATGTCGAAGCCGAGGCCGATCAGGCCCCAGTTCAGCACCCGCGTCAGCAGGTCGATCGAAAAGCCGAGATGCGGCAGCACGACAGGCGCCGCAATCAGCGTGACGAGAATCGCGAGCTCCGGAGTGTGGCTCCGCAGCCCGCCCGAGCGTGCGATGCTCATACCCGTCCTTCCGAGCCGAACAGGCCCTGCGGGCGCAGCACGAGCAGCAGCGCCATCAGCGCGTAGAGCATCACCTCCGAATAGGAGGAGTTGAACGCGCTGGTGAGGCTGACGATCTCGCCGGCGATCAGGCCGCCGACCACGGCACCCGGGAACGAGCCGAGGCCGCCGAGCACGATCACGACGAAGGACTGCGCCATGAAGTTCGCGCCCATGTCCGGCGTTACTGCCACGACCGGCGCATATAGCATTCCAGCGAGGCCGACCGCGACGACGCCGATCGCGAACACCAGCAGGAAGGTGCGCCGCAGATTGATGCCGAGGATGCCGACCATGCCGGGGTTCTCGATTCCGGCGCGGACCACGAGACCCATCGACGTGCGATAGAGCACGAGATAGAGGCCGACCAGCAGCGTTGCGATGATGGCGATGAGCTGGAGGCGGTAGGTCGGATAGATCAGGAAGCCGAGCTGGGTGGCGCCCTGTCCCCATGACGGCGTCGGCACGCGCTGCGCGTTGCCGCCAAAGACGGCGCGCACGCACTCCACGAGCACGATCCCGATGCCGTAGGTGACGAGGATCTGGTCTTCATGCGGCCGGCCGTAGAAGAAACGGATGATCAGGCGCTCGAGCAGAAAGCCGAGCACCAGCATGAAGCCGCAGCCGACCGCGATCGCGAGCAGGAACGACTGGGTGTATTGCAGCATGACGAAGGCGGCATAGGCGCCCACGGCGAACAATGCGCCGTGAGCGAAGTTCAGGACACCGAGCGTGCCCAGGATGATGGTCAGGCCGCTGCTGACGAGCGCCAGCAGCGAACCGAGGGCCAGGCCGTTGAAGGCCTGCGAGGCGAGGGCGGGCCAGCTTGGCATTTGGGCGGCTCAGGTATAGGGGCCGAGCTTGCAGCCGAACAGGTCCGGCGGATTCATCACGCTTTCGCCTTCGGCGACGTCGACGATCTCGTAATAATCCTCGGGCCCCTTCATCTCCGCCGGTGCCTTGCCGCGCAGGATCGGGATCGGGCGCACCATCTGGTGGTCCTCGGCGCGGAAATAGACCTTGCCGATCGTGGTCTCGTAGGGCTGCTCCTTCGAGGCCTCCATTGCCTTGATGACCTCGACCGGATTGAAGCTCTTGACCCGTTCGACTGTCATCGCCCAGAGATAGGTCTGCATGTAGCCGATATGGGCGCCCCAGCGCGGGTGATATTTGTTCTTGGCGACGAAGGCGTCGACGAAACTCTTCGCGAGCGGATAGCGGTCCGACAGCGTCCACCAGAAGTCGCAGCTGCCATAGACGCCCTGCATGATCTCGGCGCCGAGTTCCTTGTCCTGGAACGAGGACAGGTTCGGCACCACCAGCTTCATCTTCTTGAGCACGCCGAACTGCTCGGCCTGCTTGGTCGAGGCGACGGCGTCGGCACCGAAGGCGATGTTGACGAACACGTCGGCGCCGCTGTTGGCGATGTTGAGCAGCGCGGAGGAGTAGTCTGTTGTGCCGAGCGGAACCACTTCCTTGGCGACCTGCTGCCAGCCCTGTTCCTTCGAGAACTTCGCGAAGCTGTCATAGACGGTGTGGCCGTAGGTGTAGTCGGGCACCAGGAACGCAGTCTTCATGTTCTTGCCGAGCGCCTTGGCGACGACGGGCGCGAGCGCCTTGGCGGCCATGTAGGCGTTCTGCTGCGAGCGGAAGCCGTAACGCTGGCAGTTCTTGCCGGTGATGTCGTTGGAGCCGGCGATGCCCACCATGTAGAGCACCTTTTCGCGCGAGCCCAATTCCTCCAGCGCGATCGCGCTGGCGCTCGATACCGACCCCGACAGCATGATCGCCTTGTCGCGCTGGATGAACTGCGTGGCGCTCTGCACGTCGAGATTGGGCTTGCCCTCGGTGTCCGACACCTTGTAGCGGATCTGGCGGCCGAGCACGCCCTTGCCCTGCAATCCCCATTTCTTCGCGGCATCGCTGCCCGCGTTGATCTCCGAGATCGCAAGCTCGTAACCAAGCTTGAGATCGCCACCGTCGCCGGAGAAGACGCCGGTGAGCGGAATGGTCAAGCCGATGAATACGGAATCCGCGGTGACGCCGTCCGGGAAGGTGCCGATGCTGGCCGGCGTCTGGGCCCAGGCTGCGCCACCTGGAAGCACGAGACCGGCTGCGGCGCCGGCGCTTCCGAGCAGAATCTGACGACGGTCAAGCTTCATGACTCACCTTCCATGTTCATCACCGCCGAATCGGCAGGTGGATTGCGGTTGGATACGGACCGGGCTCAGGATCCGGCATCGATGTGATCGCTCTCCGCGTCCGGCTGGGACGCCGCGCTTCCGGTGAAGGAGACGGGGTTGAGCCGGCGGCGATTGACGCTGAGGTCGAAAATGTCGAACCGGTTGTAGTAGCCGACCACGTCGTGAAACTGCTTCGGCTCGACGCAGCGGTTGAGATCGATCTCGGCGTAGAGGATGCCTTCCTCGTCGCGCAGCGCTTCGCCGATCTGCTCGCCGGTCGGATCGAGGAAAAACGTTTCTGCGCGCGGCGTCGCGTCGAGCACGGCGGCGGCGGCGGCATCGCGCGCCACCAGCATGTCGCGTGCCGCCTTGTCGAGCACACCCGCGGTGACGAGGCCGAACACCTTTGCCTCGAAGCAATGCGCACTCGCCCGGATCCGGGTCGCTGCGGCGATATGGTAGTTGCCGCCGCCCGCTGGCCGGCGGGTCGGCCAGACCGGCGGCCAGCTCGAGATATGTAACTGCTCACCCTGCGCCATCAGCGAATAGCGTGCCAATGGGTTGGTGTTCTCGCCGCAGATCAGCTGCCCGATCTTGCCGATCCGGGTGTCGACCACGCGCAGGCCCGCCCCGTCTCCGCTGGCCCAGATCAGCTTCTCGTAAAAGGTCGGTACCAGCTTGCGGTGATGGTTGAGGATCTCGCCGTCCTCGCCGATCAGGAGGTTGGTATTCCAGATGGCACCGACGCTTGCCGGCGACTTCTCGCTGATGCCGATCGAGATCACGATGCCGAGCGAACGCGCTTCATCCCGGATCGCCTTGATCTCGGGGCCGTCGACCAGCACCGACTGGTCCGCCATGCGCACGAACAGATCGTGGTTGTCGATCGGAGCCCAAAGCGCGGCCCACACCGGGAACGCGGGAATGAAGGTCTCGGAGAAGGCCACGATTTCCGCGCCGGCGGCGGCTGCCTCCCGGATGAGCGAGATTGCCTTTTTGTGGTCGCTGAACGGTCGAGAAACACCGGCGCGGCATGCACCGCGGCGGCCTTGAAGCGGGGAAGCATGGCTTTGTCCTTGTTCAGGACAGGCTAATGGTGCTCCGGACACCTCGATACAGAGAATCCTGCAAGACGGCTTGCACAGGGCGACAATCCGTCCCACCGAGCCGCGCTGGCATAGCGCTTGCTGTCTGGAGAGGTATGCAGGAGTTCAATTCGCTCGACTGGGACGATCTCAAGATCTTCCTTCACGTGGCGCGCGGCGGAAGCCTCGCCAGCGCGGCCAAACGGCTGCGGGTCGACCAATCCACCATCAGTCGCCGGATCGCGCATCTGGAATGCACGCTCGGTGCGACGTTGTTCGAACGCTCGCCTCAGGGTTTGCGTATCAACGAGGCCGGCGAGCGGTTGCTCTGTCACGCCGAGCGGATCGAGAGCGCCGTCATTGCGATGCATCAGGACGTGCAGCGCGGCGGCAGCCGGATGGCGGGCCGCGTCAGGCTCGCGACGATGGAAGGCATCGCCTCGCTATATCTGGCGTTTCGTTTTGCGCCGCTGCGGCAGCGCTATCCCGATCTGACGGTCGAGCTGCTGACATCGCCGCAGGCGGTCTCGGTGAACCGGCGCGAGGCCGACCTCTTCCTCAGCTTCTTTCGCCCGCCGGGGCAGGGCATGGTGTCCGAGCGGCTCGGCAGCTTTCAGCTTGGCCTGTACGGCTCACAGGACTATCTCGCGCGCGAAGGCATGCCCGAACGGCCGGCGGATCTCGCCCGGCACAGCTTCGTCACCTATATCGACGATCTGATCCAGCTGGATTCGGTGCGTTGGCTCGACGACATCGTCCGCAACCCGCCGGTGAGCTTCCACTCCAACAGCATGATCGCGCAGATGAACGCCGCGGCCGGTGGCATTGGCCTCGTGCTGCTGCCGAGTTTCGCCGTTGCCGGCCGTGCCGATCTCATCCCCGTGCTGCACGAGAAGATCACGACGTCGCGTGACGTCTGGATCAACGTTCACGGCGATCTGCAGTTCGTGCCGCGCATCCGCGCCGTCTCGAGTTTCCTCAAGGCGATGTTCAAGTCCGACCCGCTGATGCAGGCGGACAATTCGGGCCGCAAGATGCTCGATGCGCTGCTGGTCGGGGATGCCGGAGCCGTCGCGTTGCAGAACGGCTGACGCGTCTCAATTCGTGCTCTTGCCAAACGCCAGCACGTGCAGGCCGAGCCGCCGCCGCACGATCCAGAACAGCAGGACCGTCTCGAAGCTGAGCGAGATCGAGGTCGCGGCCGCGGCGCCGTGGCCGCCGTAGCGTGGCACCAGCGCGATGCAGAGCACGACGTTCATCACGAAGGCCAGCGCGTAGGCCAGCGCGCAGATCTTCTGCTGGCCGAGCATGTTGAGCAGGCGCTCAACGGGCCCAATCGCGGAGCGCACCACGAGGCCGATCGCAGCGACGAACATGATGTCGTAGCCGACCGTGAATTGCGGCCCGAACAGCCAGAGCAGCGGCTTGCCGAACGCGAGCAGCACGATGGTCGCCGCCAGCGAGGGCCAGAACGTCCAGTTGATGGCATATGTGACATAGGCCGACAGGCGCGCCTTGTCGCCGCTCGCGTTGTATTCGGCGAAGCGATGCGCCGTGGTCGCCGACATCGCGTAGTGGATGAACGAGACCAGCGCCAGCGTCTTCACCACCGCGAAGTAGACGCCGACCTCGTCGGAGGGACGGAATTGCTGGAGCACCAGCACGTCGGTGTAGGACAGCAGCAGGTAGAAGCTCTCCACCAGCAGGATCGGCAGCGACACAGCGAGCCAGCCGCCGACATCGTAGGCCTTGGGGCCGGGCTCGATGTGATCGGCCAGCTTGCGGTTCAGCACCACCATCTGCCCGGTCATCGCGATCCAGACCGCGCCGGCGCTGGCAGCCATCGCGGCGATCGCGCCGATGTGGTAGCCGAGCAGGAAGGCGCAGGCCGTGATGCCAATGATCAGCGCCTGGCGGACGATGAATTGCGGCATCAATCCGAGCCGCATCCAGTCATGCGAGCGCGCGATGCCGTCCTGGGTGTTGGCGACGACGAAGGCCGGCAGCGTCATGCAGCCGATATAGAGCGGCAGCACCTCGGCCGGATCGAGCCAGGGCGATGCCAGCCTGACGATGCCGGCAAGCCCGAGCGACACCAGCGCGGAGCCGGCAAAGGTGAGCCAGCGGCTGCCGGAGAGGAAGCCGCGCAGCAGCGCATGCTCGGCGCCGGTGCGGTACTCCGGAATGATTTTTGCGCGGACGCCGAGATGCCGAAATCCAGCATGCTGCCGAGCAGGAGCACCCAGGTCCAGACATAGACATAGATGCCGTAGTCGGACGTCCCCATCCAACGCGCCAGCAGCACTTGCGAGACATAGGCAAGGCCCGCGCTGATCACGCGGATGATGAAGATGGTCCCAGCCAGCCGCCGCGTCAGCGACGCCTCGCTCGATCCGCCCGTCAACCTGGCGCGCAGCCGCGCGATCAGCCCGGTCGGTCCGGTCGTAGCGGGTTCTGCATCCATCACGGCCAATTCGAGATCCCCAGGGCGCACGCGCATGCTGCCGCAGGCTTGATGCGGCAACGCCTGGAATTAGCAACCATTCGTTAAGATTCGGTTGGGTGGGCGTGCACCCGCGGGACGACCGGATCACTCCAGATTCGTGTTGAACTCGTACGACTTCTCCGGCCCGACCAGTGTGAACTTCAACGCTGCGCCCTCGGGCTTGGCGCCCGGGGGCAGCCCATCGAGTTCGAAGGAGAAGCGCTTCACCCCGGGCGGACCATGCTCGACCAGTGCCGGAATCGGCAACGACCAGTCCAGTGTCGGCCCTTCCACGAACAGATTGACGTTGCGCGCGTCCGCAGGCGCGACCACGTCGACCACCACGTATTTGGCGCCGTCGCGCTTGACGTCGCGTATGGTGAGCGGGTTGGGATCGCCGATCGTGGCTGGCTTCGGCACGGTGTCGAGCGCTGCACGCAGATTGGCGTCCTCGGTCGAGGCGACGCTGTTGAAGCCGAGTTCGGCATTGGCTTCGACGGGAATGCAGAGCTTTTCGCAGATCGCGTAGTTGATCTCGGCGCGCAGCGTCACCGGTTTGTCGGCGGCCTTGGCGACGATGCGCAAGGGCAGCACGACCTGGTCGTGATAGCCGATCGAATGGCCACCTGCGCCGTCATCGAATTTCTGCGGCGCCGGCCACATGATCGTCACCGCCTCGACATTGTCCGACTTCGAGAAGTCGAACCGCGGCGGAACACCGGAATCGCCGGGCGTTCGCCAATAGGTCTTCCACCCGGGCTGGATCTGGAAGGCGATCCCGCCGAGCAGGACCGCGCCGCTGCGCGACCCCGCGAGCAACCGCACCGCGGAATGTCCGTCGCGTTGCCACGGCGAGGCGTCGTCGGCGCGGGCCGCAAGCGCCAGTGACGACGCGAGCAAGATTGTCGCGACGCCGATCGCCGCACGTCTGGGAACTCTTGTCAGCATCGCACGTCTTTACAAGGTCGCCACGGGGCAAACCATTGAAATGCTTGTGATGGATGCACCTGATTCAGGTCTCTGCAAGCCTTGATTTGACAGCGGGCCGGCCCGACATCAGGATAGGAATTGAAACCGGAGTGCTTCACCGATGGCTCCCACAGGCAAGAGAACGGGCGAAAGCACCCGCGGCGCGAGCCTCGCGCCGCCCAGTTCGGCCGACTACCTCGACGGCCGGCTTTTGATCGCGATGCCCGTGATGGGCGATGAGCGCTTCGAGCGCTCGGTGATCTATCTCTGCGCCCATTCCGCCGAGGGTGCGATGGGTATCATCGTCAACCATCCGGCCGGCAGCATCGACTTTCCCGAGCTTCTGCAGCAGCTCGGCATCATCAAGAAGGGCGAGCACATCAGGCTGCCCGAGAATGCCGAAAGCATGAAGGTACTCCGCGGTGGTCCGGTCGACACCGGGCGCGGGTTTGTGCTGCATTCCAGCGATTTCTACATCGAGAACGCGACGCTCCGGATCGACGACGGCGTCTGCCTCACCGCAACCGTGGATATCCTGCGCGCGATCGCCAACGGCTCCGGCCCCAAGCACGCCATCCTCGCGCTCGGCTATGCCGGTTGGGCGCCGGGCCAGCTCGAGACCGAGATCCAGAGCAACGGCTGGCTGCATTGCGATGCGGATGCTGATCTGATCTTCGGCGACGACGTCGACGAAAAATACGGCCGTGCGCTCCGCAAGATCGGCATCGATCCCGGCATGCTCTCGAACGAGGCCGGGCACGCGTAGCTGGTGATGGCGTGACATAGCTCTCACAGTCGTCATTGCGAGGAGCATTTGCGACGAAGCAATCCGGTGAAAGATTCTGGATTGCTTCGCTTCGCTCGCAATGACGGAGGTTGTTGAGGCGCCCTCGCTCTCAATGATACACGGAATGTGCCGCGTTTACTCCGCCGCCTGCTGCTGCACCGTCGGCTCCGTTCCCGCCACCGTCGCCCTCCGCATGTCGCGCGGTTGCGACTGGTCGTAGCGGCGGACGCGGTGCATGGTCTGGCGGTTGTCCCACATCACGAGGTCATGCAGCTTCCATTTGTGGATGTAGACGAATTCCGGCTGCGTCGCGTGCTCGTTGAGGTCGCGCAGCAGCAGCCGGCCCTCCGGCACGCTCATGCCGACGATCTTGCCGGCATGCGATGACAGATACAGCGACCTGCGCCGATGCACCGGGTGCGTCCGCACCAGCCGTTGCAGCACCGGCTTGAACATCTGCTTCTCGTCGTCGGTGTATTCGGTGAAGCCGAGCGATCCCCGCGAATACATCAGCGAGTGCTCGCAGACGAGATCGTCGATCTCCGTCTTGGTCTCGTCGTCGAGCGCGTCATAGGCGGCGCGCATGTCGGCGAATTCGGTGTTGCCGCCCTTGGGGTTCACCACGCGCGCCGACAGCAGCGAGAATTTCGCCGGGATGGGACGGAACGAGCTGTCGGAATGCCACAGGCAGTTGCCGAGATTGAACAGATGCGTGCGACTGTCTTTCGCCAGCGGCCTGCCGTCCTTGCCGAGATTGGACACGTCGTTGAGGCCCGACTGGAGCCGGTAGTCCTGCGCCTTGGTCACGGTGCCGCCGCGCGCGTCCTCGCGCTGACCGAAATTCAGCGCAAAGGCCATCTGCTGCTCGTCGGTGATGTCCTGGTCATGGAAGACCAGCACCGCGTATTTGTCCATGGCGGCTTCGACCTCGCGCGCCTCGGTCTCGGTGAGGGGCTTTCGCAAATCGAGGCCGGAAACCTCGCCGACAAAATGTTTGTGAAGCTGCCGGATGGCGATCGTCATGGCATTTCTCCCGCGAACCGCGAGCGGTTGTTCCGCTCTATTGAAGAAAAAGCTACTCCTGCTTCGTCAGATGTCAACGCTCGGCGCGCATGGCTCTCACGCATTGCGTGCCATCAGGCCGCCGTCGACCGGGATCACGGCACCGGTGAGGAACGACGCGGCCGGCAGGCACAGGCTCAGCGTCATATGCGCGACTTCTTCGGGGTCGCCGTAGCGGCCGAGCGCGGTGCGGCGCTTGGCGTAGATGGCCTTGTGCTCCTCCGAGATGCGGTCGGTAATTGCCGTGCGGATCGGCCCCGGACAGATGCAGTTGACGGTGATGCCCTCGCGGCCGAGCTCCACCGCGAGCGAGCGGGTGAGGCTGGCGACGCCGCCCTTCGCCGCCGAATAGGGGCTGTGCAATGCGGTGGCGCCGAGCGCCTCTGTCGAGGCGATGTTGACGATGCGCGGGCTTTTCGACTTGCGCAGATGCGGCAGCGCGGCGCGGATGATGCGCGGATGCGCCGTCAGCATCACGGCGATGCCCTTGGCCCAGGCGTCCTCGTAGGATTCGTCGTCGATCGCGACGCGGACGGAGATGCCGGCATTGTTGACGACGATGTCGAGCCCGCCGAATTGCGACGCCACATCGCCGACGACACGCTTGATCTCGCCGCCGTCGGCGACATCGAGTTTCCAGGCCGTCGCCGAACCGCCGCTCGCCGCGATCTCCCTGGCGACGGATAATGCGCCTTGCTCGTCATAATCGGTCACGGCGACGTTCGCGCCTTCGCTTGCGAACACACGCGCAGTCGCGCGCCCCATGCCGCTGGCCGCGCCGGTGACGAGAACGGTCAGGCCCTTCACGGACCGGCTGAGCTGCTTGAAGTCGGACATGCTGTTTCCTCGCGGCGTGCTTGTTTTTTGTTTTGGGATTGACGAGGCTGGCATCGATCCGCAGACGGGTCAAACAAGCAAGATAAAAGGGAGGCCGCGATGGCAAACGAGCTGGATTTTTCGGGCAGGCAGGTGCTGGTCGTCGGCGGGTCCAGCGGTATCGGCAACGGCATCGCACAAGCCTTTCGCGCGCGGGGCGCGGCTGTTGCGGTCTGCGGCACGCGTGCTCGCGCAACGGAATATTCGCCGGAGGAGGGCTCAGATCTCACTGGTCTTTCTTACGCGCAGCTCGATGTCAGCGATGCCGGCGCGATCGAAGCTTTCAAGCCGTCGTTCGATCGTCTCGATGTGCTCGTGCTCGCGCAGGGCGCGGTGCTCTATCGTCGCGGCGAGTTCGAGATGGCCGGCTTCCGCAAGGTCGTCGAGGTCAATCTGATGAGCCTGATGGCCTGCGCCACGCGATTTCATGCCATGTTGCGGGAAACCAAGGGCGCGCTGATCATGGTGTCGTCGACTGCGGCCTATCACTCCACCATGGGCAATCCCGCCTACAATGCGTCCAAGACCGGCGCGGTCGGATTGACGCGGACCCTGGGCGAGGCCTGGGCCGAGGACGGCATCCGCGTCAACGGTATCGCGCCCGGCCTCGTCGATACCAAGATGACGAAGGTGACGACCGACAATCCCAAGCGGCTCGAAGCCGCGCTGGCGCGCATTCCCCTGCGGCGATTGGGCACGCCGTCTGACATGGCCGGCGCGGCGCTGTTCCTGGCCTCGCCGCTGTCGTCCTACATCGTCGGACAGACCCTGGTCGTCGATGGCGGGCTCATTCTCTAGGACGTGATCCAGAAAAGTGAGAAGCGTTTCTCGGAAAAGATCGCGCTCAAACCTTGGGCGCGATTGGAACCGCTCTGCTCCTGATCGGTTACATCGGCAGACCCCCTAGGAGGAGCGACATGGACAAGGATCGAATCGTCGGATCGGCCAAGGAGTTCGCCGGACGCGCCGAAGGCGCTGTCGGTGATCTCGCGGGCGACGCGCAGACACAGGCATCGGGCAAGGCGCGTGAAGCCGCCGGCACCGTGCAGAATCTCTATGGCCAGGCCAAGGATGCCGTGCGCGACGCCGGCGAGACGGCGGCCAGCTACGCCAAGGACGCCTACGACAAGCCGGCCGAGACCCTGCGCGACGGCTCTCAGGCGATCGCCCAGAAGGTGCAGGACAATCCGCTTGGCTCGCTCCTGATCGCCGGCGGCATCGGCTTCGCGGTCGCGCTGCTGATGTCGCGCCCCGTCCGCCGCCCACCGTCGCGCTGGCGTTACTAAGCCCAGGAGCCGACGCCGCATCTCTCGTGCCCCGGATCTGCGCTGCAGCGCGGATCCGGGGCTTATTTTTGTGAGTACGGCAAGTGCTCCCGGCTCTGCGTTACATCAGCACGAGGTGCTGCGACGCGTCCGGGTCATGAGATCGATTACCGGATGACTTCCGCTGATCGTCCGACGTTACCCGGCGGCCTTGGGATCGCAGGGTTCTGAGCAGGATTGCGCGGTCCTGGTGCGGGCGCCAGCTGACGCGGCACTGGAGCGGGCTGTGGAGAGCCGAAGCCGAAGAAATCACGCAGAGACGGTTGCGCCTGCGCCGGCTGCGGCACCGACGGCTTCTTCGGCGCGAGCTTCGGCGGCGCGATCGCCGCAGCGGCACCCGGCGTGCCGGGGGCGGCGGTACCACCGTCAGGCGTCGTCGCGGCGATCGGCGTATCGCCCTTGGCCTGCTCGCGGCCGACTTCGCGGCGCGGCCAGGCGTAATCGTCGGCGCGGCCGGCCGGGGCAGCCAGCGGCTCACCCTTCACCATCGTCTTTGCCGCGAGCGCATCGACGGCCGCGGGACGTGAGCCCGGCCCGCCCAGCAATTGATCGGTCGAGATCGACGCTGCGACCAGTGGCACGATCGGGCCCGCCAGCGGTCGCGGCGCGGGCTTGCCGGGCTCGGCGCTGGTGTCGGGCGTTCCCGGTTCGCTCGGCAGCGCGATCGGGCCGGACCGTCCTGCGAGCAGGCGCGTGATCTCGCGCTCGACATAGTGAGCGAGCTTGCGGGCACCGGGCTTGGTGAAATAGACGCCGTCATAGCTGCGGAGCTGGCGGATCTGGCCTTCAAAGTCCGGCCCCTTCTGGAGGAAGCGGCCGGCTTCGTCGACAAAGCCGTCCCAGACGTCGACATAAGTGATACCGGCCTTGGCCGCGCCTTCGCGGTAAAGCGAATCCAGGAACAGCATGTCCGCGGTGCCCTTGGCACCGCGAATGGCGGGCAGGCCGACCCAGAGCACCGGCACGCCCTTGCTCTTGAGGACGTTGGCCAGCTCCTCGATCTTCTTGCCGTAAAGCTCGATCCAGCGGTCGTCGCGGAATTCGTAGAGGCCGTTCGGGTTTCGCGCGGTCTTTTCGGGCGCGGCCACAGGCGTATCGGCGTTATCGGCATCGTCCTGCGGCAGGTCGGCGTCGGCCGGCTTGTCCTCCGGCTTGGCGGCGCTGTCGCCGGGTTTGGCGTCGCCGGGCTTTCCCTGCGGCTTGGCGCGGGCGCCCTTGTCGTTCTTCTTGTCTTTGTCCGAAGTCTTATCGGACTTCTCCGCTACGGGCTCGCGGATCGCGCTACGGTCGTTGAGCCCGAGCATGACGACGATGACGTCAGGCTTCTCGGTCTCGAGGATGCCCTTGGCTGCGGCCGCCCAATCCGAGGGCTCGCCCTTCGGCTGGTATCTGATCAGGCCGGACGTGGTTCTGTGTTTGCGGATCACGCCCATGTCGGGCTGTTCGGTGTAGGCGTCTTCAAGGCCGTAGGCGAGCCAGTCGGCCATGGCGTCGCCGATCACCAGCACATTCTTGTCGGGGATGGTGTCGCGCTTGGCGGGTGCCGGTGCGCGCGAAAAATCCTGGCGCGGCGCCTGCGGCTGTTGCTGCTGGAACGGCGCGAAGAAGTCGCCGCCGAACCATCCGCCGTCGCGTCCGCCGCCCCGCTGCGGCGGGGCCGAGCGCTGCGGCGGACCGCCGAAGCCGGGGAAGTTGAAGAATTGCGCCGAGGCGGGTCCCGCGATGCCGACCAATATCGCAAGCGCCGTTCCCAGCGCGATCAGCGGGCCGGTCTCGGTCAGCGCCTTGAAAAAGGATTTTGGCTTCGACATGCGATCTCGGGCGCGCGCAACGGGGTCTGGAATTCGCTCCATATAATAACGGAATCGGGCCGCAAACGGGCAAATTCTCTGGCTGATTCTTGAGGCAATACACCGGGGATCGGCCAAAATCCCTGTTCAGGGTTACTTTCGGCAAGACTTTACCGGCCGCGCAGTCGTTCAAGCGCGTCGGAGGAGGCGAATCCGTCGGCGGGCACCCCGATCGAGGCCTGGAAGTTGCGCAGGGCTTCCCGGGTCTGGCCGCCGAACTGGCCGTCCGGGGTGCCCTTGTAGAAGCCGCGCTGGGCCAGGATCTGCTGGAGTTCCAGCCGCTCGGTGCGGGACAGTTCCCGTTCCTGTCGCGGCCAGGGCTGCACGAAAGGCGCCCCGCCGCGCAGGCGGTCGGCGAAATGGCCGATCGCCAGCGCGTAGGCCTCGGCCGGGTTGTACTTCATGATGACGCGGTAGTTCTGGAGCATCAGGAAGCCCGGCCCCTGCGCGCCCGCCGGCGCCAGCAGATAGGCTTTTTCCGCCGGATGCGGGAAGGGTTGGCCCGCCGGGCGCTTGAGCCCGAGCTTCTCCCACTGCGCCATCGTCATCGCCTTGGCGCGATCGGCCAGCATGTAGTTGAATCCCTGGGGCACCACGACCTCGTAGCCCCAGGTCTTGCCGGTCTGCCAGCCGTCCTTCTTCAAATTGTTTGCGGTCGAGGCGATCAGGTCGGTGGGATTGTCGACGACGTCGCGCCGTCCGTCGCCATCGCCGTCCACGGCAAAGCGCTTGAATGCGGTCGGCATGAACTGCGTCGGGCCGAAGGCGCCGGCCCAGGAGCCGCGCATCTGTTCAGGCCTGAGATCGCCGCGGTTGAGGATCTCCAGGCCCGAAAGGAACTCGTCCTTGAAATAGGCCTGGCGGCGCCCGATGCAGGCGAGCGTCGCGGTCGATTGCAGCACGTTGCGGTCGCCCATCTGCGTCGAGTAATTGGACTCGATGCCCCAGATCGAGGCGATGATGTAGCGATCGACGCCATAGGCCTTCTCGGTGGCGTCGAACTGCGCCTTGTATTTGGCGAGGACCTCGCGGCCCTTGGCGAGGCGGTTGTCGTTCACGAGGATGTCGAGATAGTCCCAGATCGACTTGGTGAACTCCGGCTGCGAATCCATGAGATCCATGATGCGCAGGTCCGGTGACAGCCCGGTCGTGAAGCGCTGGAAGTTCTCCTGGGTGATGCCGCGCCGTGCGGCATCGGGCCACATGCCCGCGACGCAAGTGTTGAAGTTGGAGGCGGCTTCGCGAATCGCGGCCGCCGTCATCAGCGGATGGCCGGAGGCGCCATCCTCGCCGGTCCAGGGCAAGGCGCCGCCGGGGCCGGGCGCTGGCTGCTGGGGCGCCGAACTGGAGCCGGAGAAAATGCCGCCGAACAGGTTGGAAAGACCGTTCTGCGCTTGTGCGTGCGCGGCGGCAGGCAACAGCAAGGCGGTCGCGAGCATCGCCCCGCCGATCGCATATCCCGCGCGTTTAGCCAGCCCTGCCATTGATCGCATCATACTCCACCTGTCCGGCCGGAATCCGCCTTCAGGAGGCCCGGTCACGGTTGCCAATAGCTTAACAAAGGTGAAGTTTTGGTGGCGGCCTTTTCGTAAATTGGCGCATGGGTGGGTATGGTCGGGAGGCCGCCGGAGGGCGCGGCGCCCTCCGATCGCCGGCTGCAACGTGGGTTGCAGTCCTGACGCCTATTGCGGGCAGCCTTGCTGGATCCAGCATCCGAAGGTGTTGACCCAGGCGGGCGACCAAGGCTGCTCGCCGGAGCCCGGCGGGGGCATCGCGTGGCTCGAGACCTCGTTGTAGATCTTGTGCGCCCAGATCTTCACCGAATTGTAGCTGCTCAAGTCGAGCTGGTTGTTGGTGACCTGCTTCATGTGCGCGACATCAGTCGCGGTAAACATCTTCTGGATGTCACCGCTCCAGGTCACGGCGGTGGGACAGTTCATAGCTTCGAAGAACGCATGATTGTGGGTCACCATGAAATGCGCCTTTCTACGTTTGAGTGGATCCGTTCATCTGCTGAGCAATCGGTTACGCCGCACGCTGGTCAGACCCTTGGAAGTTTCCACCGCAGGAACTTCAGGTAGCGTGACCGAACCGCGGGCGAGGATGACGCTGAAGTCGCCCGCGCTCCCGGCCGGGTTCTGTCCCTGGCTGCCGTGGCACCCCATGCAGCCGCCCATGTTGTAGAACTGTCCGGCGTAATGGCTGTTCTTGTGCGGGCTGCCGTCTGCATTCCATTCGGTGCTGATGTTGGGAGACAGGCCGCCGGCAAAGAGCTGGAGGGAGCGATTGGTTTCGACGACGATGTTGGCTTGGTAGTAGCTCGAGGGTGCCGGGTTCGTCGCGGTGTAGGGCGGTTGCGCGGTATAGAGCGACCCGTTCGGAAGGTTGGGATTCGGGATCTTGTCGTAGGGAAAGTACTGGACGTTGATGAGCTTGTAGTAGAGCTGCGGCGCCGTGACGATGTTGTTCTGCTTGAGATAGGCGGCAATCGCCGCGTGGGCCTGCGTGTTGGCCGCGATGACGTAGGACGGGATCGCATTGTCACGCTTGTTGACGCAGATGTTGCCGTCACTCGGCTGGTTGTTCGGCGGCGGGAACGTGGCGTTGCGATAGTAGAGCTGGCTGCCGGGCGAGCCGCAATAGTTCGGCGTTTGCACCGGTTTGCAGGTCGCAGGGTCGGAGGTCAGGATCACCGATCCGAGCGCGCTGGTGACTTCCATCTGCGGCGGTGGAGTGCTCGGCGGCTGCGGATCGACCAGGCAGGTTTGCGGCGTCGTCGCCGTTGTCGGCGCGGGCTGGATGATGTTGCCGTCCGCGTCCTCGACCGGCTTGCCGGCGGCCGTCAGGATGTTGTCGGCCTGTTCGAACGTTGCGTAGATGAAGTACGGCGCTGACGGCGTCTTCTGGATGATATGCAGCGCGACGAGGCCCCAGGTCGCGTCGCGATAGCATGGGCTGCCGGAGCCGTTCTCGTAGAACCGCACCGTCTGTCGCAGGAATCGCCCGGACGCGATTTCACTGCTGTTGAGAGGCCGCCAGCCGGCTTTGACCTCGACCGTCCCGTTGGGAAGGCTGACCAGCGTCGTGCTGCCCGCGGGCGGGCTCGCGTTGTTCTTGGCCAGATAGGCCTTCGTCGCGGTCACCACGTCAGATGGAATCTGGCTCCACCATTGGTTCATGAAATTGTTGGGGTCGCTGTTGCCCGCGACGTAGACATATTGAGTTCGGTTCGCCTTGGCGAGAAAGCGGATCAATTGCGGCGACGAATTGCCTTGCGAACTCGACGGGCTGACGACGCCCGCATACATGTTGTCCAGCGTGATCTGATCGGTTTCGTCGAGGTTGATCCATGGCGTCGGATCGTTGGCTTGCTTGGCATCGCATGCCGAAATCGGCGCCAAATAGTTGTACACCGGCAGTGAATCGTAACCCCACGACGTGGCGGCGGTCGAACCGGTGTAGCCGTGCGGCGGATTGCCATCACCGGGGAAGATCTCCGCCTTGGCACGCATGGTCTCCCACACCAGCAACTGGCAGTCGCGCGAGGGGTCGCCGAACTTGCAGGTCGATGACGGCGTGTCGCGCTGGCCGGGTTGACCGGTTTGCGGACCGGCAGGCCAGTTGAGCGCGATGAATTCCTGCCAGGCGAACGCCGAGGCTTGTTCCGGCGAAGCCGCCGGAGCGCCCCCGCTGGAGGGCGGGCCGGCGACAAAAGGCGGGTTCAATTCGCTCGGAACCGATGCGCTGACCGTGATCGGCGGGCCGGATTGTCCAGCCGCTTGCTGCACCGAAAGATCGGCGACAACGCCCGTGATGATGAATGTGAAAATGAGAGTGATCGGCCGGCGGTACCTGGGCATGTCTGCGCTCCGCTGACTTCAAACGAGAACCGAAGCAGATATCCAAACCGCGAGGAAGTCAATCTTAGATTGTAAAATTTACGTGTTCGATCTTAAAGGTGTCTGGATCACCTTTCGACCGGCTCGCGCTGGAAAGGTCGCGCGGCGGTTCGCAAAAATTTCGATCTCGCCGCCGCCCCGCTCATCACACATCCGCCTTTGTTAGCGGCTGCAAAACGGTTACCAAGGTGAGATAGATCGCTTGGCTACCCATTTGAGGCGTCTGATAGTCCCATGAAAATCCGCAAAGCCGTATTCCCCGTCGCCGGCCTCGGCACCCGCGTCCTGCCCGCCACCAAGGCGATGCCGAAGGAAATGCTGACCATCGTCGACAAGCCGTTGATCCAGTACGTCTATGACGAGGCGAGGGAAGCCGGCATCGAGCATTTCATCTTCGTCACCGGCCGCAACAAAAACGTCATCGAAGATCATTTCGACAAGATGTTCGAGCTCGACGCGACGCTGGCCGCGCGCGGCAAGAAGGCCGAGCAGGACATCCTGGCGCAGAACCAGCCGGAGGCCGGCGCCGTCAGCTTCACCCGCCAGCAGGCCCCGCTCGGCCTTGGTCACGCGGTCTGGTGCGCGCGCGACATCGTCGGCAACGAGCCGTTCGCGGTCGTGCTGCCCGACGAGCTCGTGCTCAACACCACCGGCTGCCTGAAGCAGATGATCGAGACGGCGTCGACGCTCGGCGAAAAATCCAACGTCATTGCGGTCGAGCCGGTGCCCGACCATCTCACCCATCAATACGGCATTTGCGGCGTCGGCAAGCGCTCCGGCAAGATGTTCGAGGTCGACGGCATGGTCGAGAAGCCGGCCAAGGGCACCGCGCCCTCCAACCTCTCGATCACCGGCCGCTACATCCTCCAGCCGGAAATCTTCAAGATCCTCGAGACCCAGGAGCGCGGCGCCGGCGGCGAGATCCAGCTCACCGACGCCATGATCGGGCTTGCCAGGTCGCAGAAGTTCTACGGCGTCGAGTTCGAAGGCGAGCGCCATGATTGCGGCTCCAAGCCCGGCTTCCTCCGCGCCAACATCGCCTACGGCCTGCAGCGGCCGGAATTGCGTGACGGTCTCATTGCGGAGATGAAGAAGTATCTGGGGCAGTAGCCCCTCACGCCACCAGCGACAGCTTCGGAAGGCTCGCGACAACGGACTGGTTGCGGCCGCCGGCTTTCGCCGCGTAGAGCGCCTTGTCTGCCGCGGCGACCAGGATCGACCAGTCCATGCCGATCGCGGGAACGAGGCTGGCGATGCCGCAGGAGACCGTCGACGTCGTCTGGTCGTCGGACCAGCCCTGCACCTTGCCGCGGATCGCCTCGGCGACCTCTAGGGCATCGGTGGCCGAGGTGCTCGGCAGCAGCACGGCGAACTCCTCGCCGCCATAGCGCGCGGCGCAATCGCCGGCGCGGCTCACCGAATCGGAAATGCATATGGCGATGCCGACAAGCACCTGGTCGCCGGCCTGGTGGCCGAACGTGTCATTGTAGGTCTTGAAGTGATCGGCATCGATCATCAACAGCGCGACCGGCGTCTTCTGGCGGATGGCACGTCGCCACTCACTGTCGATCACCTGGTCGAACTTGCGACGGTTCTTCAGGCCGGTCAGCGCGTCCGTCGTCGCCATCTCCTCAAGCTTGCTTTCGGCTTCGGCGCGCCGGCCCATCTCGCGCGCCAGCCCGATCGCCGATCCCAGCAGGAACAGCGCGAGCAACACCACCACAGCGCCGATGCGGAGTGCCTCCCTCTGCCACAGCGCGAACACGGCGCTCAGCGGTTTGCCGGCCACGACGAACAGCGGATTGGTTCCGCTGCTGCGGACATAGAGCCGCGGGGTTGCATCGACAGGGCCCTTGCCCGCATATGCGCCACCGATCTGGAGGTTATCCGACTTCCAGTCCTGCCGCGTGCCCAGATTCCTGCCGATGATGTCGAGATCGAACGGCCGACGCATCATGATGGTGCGGTCGCGCTTGAGCACGGTGATGGTATCTTCGGGATCGAGGCTGAGGCGGTCGAACAACTCGTGGAAGTAGCTGAAGCGGATCGACCCGGCGACGACGCCGAGGAAGCCGCCGTCGGTATCGCTGATGCGCCGGCTCAGCACGATCGAATAGGCGCCGCGGAATAGCATCGGACGGCTGATGAAGAGCCCGGCGCCGGGATTGTCGCGATGGACCGTGAAGTAGTCCTCGTCGCCGCGATTTTGCGGAACGGGGTCGAGCGAGGAGGCGTCGATCGTCAGATTGCCGTCGGCATCGAACACTTGGACGGCGCCAAAATGCTTTGCTGTCGTGGCGTGGTCGAACAGGATGAGCTGGCGGATCGGCTTGGAGACCGTGTTGATCTCGGGCAGCAGCATGTTGCCGGCGACCGCCTTCAGGGAGAGGTCGTAGATCTCGATGTTGCGGCTGATGTCGGCATCGATGGAGGTGGCGAGGTTTTCCAGTGTCTGGCGGGCGAGCGCCTCCTCGCCGCGGCGCATGTCGAGCATGACGTTGACGCAAATGGCGGAAAAGCCCATCACCGTCACGATGGACGAGATGATCAGCAGCTTCGCCGATATGCGCCACGGCCGGCGGGCCGTGACGTAGCGCCATCCAGACAGCATCTTTTGCTCCCGACACCAGTGGATGCGCCCGAATTCTTGCGTAGTGTTTAAGCCGGGACGCCGATGCCGCAATGAGTTAAGAAGCGGTTTATCCGGCTAACGATTTTCGGCAGGCCCGGTCGGCCAGATCCCGCTCCGGACGAGAGGACGATTGTGAACGATTACGACGCGTTGCGCGACTATCTGATGCGGCACAAGCAGGCGGAATTCGTGCTGAGCTTCGAGCAGATCGAGGAGATCATCGGCGCGGCGCTGCCGCGCGCGGCCAACCGTGCCTCATGGTGGGACACCTCGCGCAGCCCCGATATCCAGATGCCGCAGCGCGAGGCCTGCCTCGCCGCAGGCTTCAAGGCCACGCGGATGCCGGACGGCCAGACGGTGCGGTTCACCAAGCTGAAGAGTGACCGGCGGCGGTAGCGGCGCGAACATCTCTCGCCGTCATCCTGAGGTGCTCGTCCTGCAACGCAGGACGAGCCTCGAAGGACGACAGGCCCGGCTGCATTCCGGCCGCTCATCCTTCGAGGCTCGCCAGGCGCCGCTTCGCGTCGCATGGCTCACGCCTCAGGATGACGGTTTGATATTGCGCGCGAATGGCGAGATCAGCTCGCCGCTTCCAGCCGCACTTCCGTCAGCAGCCGCATCGCGGCATCCGCGTCCATCGGCTCGCCGAAGGCGAAGCCCTGCGCATATTCGCAGCCCATCTGGTAGAGCTCGACGGCGTCGGAATCGGTCTCGGCGCCTTCGGCCACCACGTCCATGCCGAGATCGTGCGCGAGCGCGATGATCGACTTCAGGATCACCGGGCGGGTGCCGCGGTTGGTGGTGCGCACGAACGACTGGTCGATCTTGATGGTGTCGAACGGGAAGCGCTGCAGATAGGCCAGCGAGGAATGGCCGGTGCCGAAATCGTCGAGCGACAATCCGGTGCCGAGCTCGCGGATGCGCGTCAGCATCTGGGCTGCGTGCTCCGGATTCTCCATCACCAGCGATTCCGTCAATTCCAGCTTGAGCGTGCCGCGCGCCACCGAGGAGCGCGACAGCACGGTGCGGATGTCGTGGATGAGGTCGTGGCGCAGCAATTGCCGCGAGGAGACGTTGACGCTCGCGAAGATCGGCTCGCGCGAGCGCATCGCGCGTTGCCAGATCGAGAGCTGCTTGGCGGTCTGGTCGAGCACGAACATGCCGAGATCGACGATCAGGCCGGTCTCTTCCGCGATGCTGATGAATTCCGACGGCGCCATGCGCCCGAGCTTCGGATGGTCCCAACGTACCAGCGCCTCGAAACCCGCGACGGAGCGGTCTTCCAGCCGTACGATCGGCTGGTAGAGAATTGTGAGCTCCTGCCGCTCGATGGCGCGGCGCAGCTCGCTCTCCATCGTCAGGCGGTCGGTCTTTCGTGCGCGCATGGCGGATTTGTAGACGTCGATGCGGTCGCCGCCGATGCGCTTGGAATGATACATCGCCAGCTCGGCGTCCTTGATGATCTCGTCCGTGAGCTGGACTTGCGGATCGGACAGCGCGAGCCCGATCGAGGCGGTGAGAAAGATCTCGCGCTCGTTGAAGGCGATCGGCGCGCGGATGGTCTTGCGGATGGTCTCGGCGAAAGCGGTGATGCGGGCGGGGTCCTGCTCCGACAGCAGGATCAGGCCGAACTGGTCGCCGGCGAGCCGCGCCAGCGTATCCTGCGGCTTCAGGATGCGGGTGAGGCGTCGCGCGAGCGTGAGCAGGATGGAATCACCGACCGCGATGCCGACGGAATCGTTGACCTGCTTGAAGCGGTCGAGGTCGATCACCATCAGCGTCGGCCGCAGCGTCGGCATGGTTTTGGCGAAATGCGCGACCGCACCGAGCCGGTCCATGAACAGCTTGCGGTTGGGCAGGCCGGTGAGGTTGTCATGCACGGAATCGTGCAGCAGGCGCTCTTCGGCGTTGCGCAGCTCGGTGACGTCGGTGAGCGTGCCGACCACGCGCGAGACCTCGCCGTCGGAACCGACCACCGGGCGCGCCTTCAGCGCGAACCACATGAAATGACCGTCCGGCGTGCGCAGCCGGAAATCCTGCACCAGACGGCCGCGGCGCTGGTCGAGCACGCTGTCGAGCGCGGCGCGGAAGCGGTCCTGGTCGAGCGGGTGGAGCACTTCCAGCCACGAGGCCGCCGGGCCTTCCAGCGTGCCGCGCTTGAGACCGAGCAGGGCTTCGGTCTCGGGGCTGGTGAACACCTTGTCGGCTGACACGTCCCAGTCCCAGATCAGATCGCCGGAGCCGGCCAGCGCCAGCGCGCGGCGCTCGATGTCGGAGACTATTCCGGTGGTGGCGCCGCCGCCTGCGAAGGCGTGCTGCATCACGGTGAAGCCGATCAGCATCACGATCAGCACGAGGCCGCCGAGCAGGGCAGGGCCGACGATGTCGTTGGTGACGGAACCTGCGACGGTCATGCCCGCCGCGACCACCCAGACCACCAGCAGGAACCAAGTCGGGATCAGCAGCACCGCGCGGTCGAAGCCGTGGGTCGAGAGATAGACGATCAGCGCGAAGCCGGCGAAGGCGATCAGCACCAGCGAGATGCGCGCGATGCCGGAAGCGACCGCCGGATCGAACAGCGCCAGCGCCACCAGCGATCCGAGAAAGGCGAGCCAGCCCATCGTGATGTGCGAATAGCGCACGTGCCATCGGCTGAGGTTGAGATAGGCGAACAGGAACACTAGCAGCGTCGCCGCCAAGATCGCCTCACCCGCCGCGCGCCAGATCCGCTCGGCGTTGTTCGACATGTCGAGCACCTTGCCCCAGAAGCCGAAATCGACGCCGATATAGACCAGCACCGCCCAGGCCAGCGCGGCGGCGGCCGGGAACATGATGCTGCCCTTGACCACGAACAGAATGGTGAGAACGAGCGCCAGCAGACCAGAGATGCCGATCACGATGCCCTGGTAGAGCGTGAAGGAGTTGACCTTGTCCTTGTAGGCCTCGGGCTCCCACAAATAGAGCTGCGGCAGCTTGTCGGTGCGCAGTTCGGCGACGAAGGTGATGACGGCGCCGGGGTCGAGCGTGACGCGGAAGACGTCGGCGGTGGGGCTTTCCTGCCGCTCCGGCCGGTCGCCGGTCGAGGGCGTGATGGTGGCGATGCGCGACAGCCCGAGGTCGGGCCACAGCAGGCCGGAGGAGACGATACGGTAATGCGGGGCGACGATCAGGCGGTCGAGCTGGTCGTCGGTGTTGTTGGCGAGCGCGAACACCACCCAGTTCTGGCCGCCTTCACGGGCGCGCACCTCGATGCGGCGGACGATGCCGTCGGTGCCGGGCGCGGTCGAGACCTGGATGCGGTCGGCATCGCTGCGCTGGTGCTCGAGCACGCCGGTGAGGTCGATCGCGGGCGCGTCACTGCGGACGCTGACAGCGTCGAGCGCACGCGCCTGGGACGCGGCGACAACAATCATGAGGCCCAGCGCGATGGGCGCGAGGCACCTGATCAGACGCAAGGTCAGTTCTCCGCGTTCGACGCAAACTTGGTGTGCAAGGCTGGCACGGACATGCGATTTCAGGCCGGACGGACATGGTTCGGCGCGTCGCGATAGATGCCACGAAAGCAAGGAGAATCAAAGGGTTTCCGCCTTGCCGGGTGGGTCAGCGGCCTAGACCTCCAACACAATTTTGCCAATATGTGCGGAGGTCTCCATGCGCCGGTGTGCGTCAGACGCCTTTTCCAGCGGGAAAGTGCTGTCCATCAGCGGCTTGACGCGGCCCTCGCGCAGGAGCGGCATCACTTTGGCCTCGATCGCGGCCACCATCGCCGCCTTGTCCGCATTACTACGGGGACGCAGCGTCGAGCCGGTATGGGTGAGGCGCTTCACCATCACCTTGGCGATGTTGACGGTGACCTTGGGGCCGTTGAGGGTCGCGATCTGCACGATCCGGCCGTCGACCGCGGCGGCATCATAGTTGCGGTCGACATATTCGCCGGCGACCATGTCGAGGATCAGATTGACGCCGGCATTGCCGGTTTCCGCCTTGACCACGGCGACGAAGTCCTCGGTCTTGTAGTTGATGGCGCGGTCGGCACCTAGCTTGAGGCAGGCATCGATCTTGTCCTGCGATCCCACGGTGACGAACACCTTGGCGCCGAACGCTTTCGCGAGCTGGATCGCCATGGTGCCGATACCGGAAGAGCCGCCATGGATCAGCAGCGTCTCGCCGGCCTTCAGGCCGCCGCGCTCGAATACGTTGTGCCAGACCGTCATCAGGGTTTCCGGCAGCGCGCCGGCTTCCTTGATCGACAGCGCCGGCGGCACGCTCATGGCCTGGGCGTCCTGGGCGATGCAGTACTGCGCGTAGCCGCCGCCGGCGACGAGCGACATCACCTTGTCGCCGATCTTGTGCCGCTTGGCGTTGCTGCCGACGGCGACCACTTCGCCTGCGATCTCGAGGCCGGGCAGGTCGCTGGCGCCGGGCGGCGGCGGATAGGCGCCGGAGCGCTGCGCCACGTCGGGCCGGTTGACGCCGGCGGCCTTCACCTTGACCAAAATCTCGTCGGGACCGGGCTGCGGCAGCGCCCGCTGTTCCGGCACCAGCACCTCCGGTCCGCCGGGCTTGGAAATGGCGACCACGGTCATTTGCGCGGGCAGCTTGTCCATGATGTGTCCTTGAGCAAAGGTGCGGGATGCATTGAGGCCATTGCTTAGCCAGCGCGGTCCAAGCTGGCAACCGCCTCAACTGCTTGTGACACGAACGCAGGAGGAACGACGATGGGGACGGAAGACGACGACCGCCCGCGCAGGAAGATCAGCCATGACATCGGACAGGATCTCTCACTGTTGTCCGTGGAGGAACTGACCGAGCGTGTCACCCTGCTCAAGACCGAGATCGCCAGGCTGGAGGAAGCCGCCACCAAGAAGCGTGCCTCGCGCGATGCGGCGAACAGCGTGTTCAAGTCGTAGAGGATTGGAGAGGAGCGCGAGCCGCTTCGACCGCGTCATGGCCGGGCCCGTCCCGGCCATCCACGTTCTTGATCACTCGCCGACAGAAAGAACGTGGATGCCCGGGACAAGCCAGGTCAAGCCCGGGCATGACGGACAGATTGTTCCGCACCCCCTCGGCCATTGACCGACATGGCTAACGAACCCTCAAAAATTCGCTCGTTTACGGTCGATTAAGCTTTTCACTTTATGACCTGGAACTGTCCTCGTTTGGACACCGAGTGGCTCCTGTCCACTCTGTTTGACGCCTCCCTGTTATCAACTTTCAAAGCCGCCGGTTTTCCGGCGGCTCTTTTTTCGTTCTCTTCCTTTTCGGTCCTTTTCGGCATCTCGCCCCGGTTGAATTCCGGGGAATGACCCGCGGAAACCATATCCGCGCTTGTCGCTGGACTCGGCACTCCCGGCGCGCAATGATTTGTTCATCATAAGCCGGCGCCTAAGCCGGATGGGTAAACAGTTGCGTAAGGGGCGTTAACCATGGAACGTTTGCAAGCCGACGGCGCTCTCGTTCAACTCAGCGAGCGGTTCACCAATTCTGCGGCGTTCGGCGCCCTGTTCCGCGAGGGCATGGACCTCGTCGAAGAGACCGCGGCCTATCTCGACGGCGCCGGCCGCACCGAGGCCAAGGCGCTCGATCGCGCCGTCAGCCTCACCTATGCGACCGAAAGCATGCGCCTCACCACCCGCCTGATGCAGCTCGCCTCGTGGCTGCTGCTGCACCGCGCGGTGAAGGAAGGCGAGATGACGCTGGGCCAGGCCAACCGCGAGAAGACCAAGGTCAAGCTCTCCGCGGCCGATCCCGGTCCAGGCGATACCATCGAGAAGCTGCCCTCGCAGTTGCAGGACCTGATCCATCGCTCGATGAGCCTGCAGACCCGCGTGCGCCGCCTCGACACCAGCATCCACACTCCGCCGGCTGAACACATCGCCATCGGCAACCCGCTGGTGCCGCACCTCAACGCGCTGAAGGCCGCGTTCGAGCGGTAAGCCCAATTTTGACCCGTCACCTGAAGTGGCCGCTTCTTCAGCGGCCCTCGAAGGGCGACGGCCCGGCTGCATCCCGGCCGTTCATCCTTCGAGGCTCCCGGCGCAATGCTTTGCATCGCGCCGCCCGCGCCTCAGGATGACGGGTTTGGCAGCGATGCAACGGCACCCGCCAAAAACAAAACGCCCCCGGCTCTCCGGGGGCGTTTTACGTTTCCAACCCTTGCGGGCCGGATCAATCCTTTTTGAGAAAGCCCGAAAACTTCTTCTGGAAGCGCGAGACGCGGCCGCCGCGATCCAGCATCTGGGCGTTGCCGCCGGTCCAGGCCGGATGTGACTTCGGGTCGATGTCGAGGTTCAGCGTGTCGCCTTCCTTGCCCCAGGTGGAGCGTGTCAGGTACTCGGTCCCGTCGGTCATCACGACCTTAATCGTATGATAATCCGGATGAATTTCGGCTTTCATGGCAATTCCTAGGGCGACCGGCGCCGCTCGCTTGAGTGATGTCGATGACGGATTTGGGCGCTCTATAACCCACGGCAGACCCTAAAACAAGCCATTGTGGGAACAGGAGAACCGGGCGGCCACCTAAGGGACATCCCGGATTTGCCACTCCCCCTGCACCGGCCTATGTGGAGCCAACGTCTTCTTTTTGGTCGGATTCCAATGAGCGCAGTAGAACGGCTTGAGGCCGGTGCCGCAGAAGTGTCGTCGATCGAAGCCGAATTGATCGAGCAGCCGGCGAAGAGCCGGGCCAAGCTACGGCCGCTGATGGCGCTGGCGCCCTATGTGGCCCGCTATCGTGGCCGCGCGGCGCTCGCCTTCGTCGCACTGACGATCGCCGCGCTGACCACGCTGCTGGTGCCGGTCGCGGTACGCCGGATGATCGATTTCGGTTTGACGCCGGAAGGCATCGAACTGATCAACAGCTACTTCTCGGTGATGATCGCGGTGGTCGCCGTGCTCGCACTGGCGAGCGCCGCGCGCTACTACCTCGTGATGACGATCGGCGAGCGTATCGTTGCCGATCTCAGGCGCGACGTCTTCGCCCATCTGCTGTCACTCTCTCCGGCCTTCTTCGATTCGGCGCGCAGCGGCGAGCTGATCTCGCGGCTCACCGCCGACACCACCCAGCTCAAATCCGCAGTCGGCGCCTCCGTCTCGATCGCGCTGCGCAACCTGATGATGTTTTTCGGCGCGGCGGCGATGATGGTGTTCACCAGCCCGAAGCTGTCGGGCTTCGTGCTGCTCGCCATTCCTTTGATCGTGCTGCCGCTGGTCGCCTTCGGCCGCTGGGTGCGGCGTCTGTCGCGCAATGCGCAGGACACGCTGGCGGAAGCCTCGGCCTATGCAGGCGAGCTGGTCGGCGCGATCCGCACCGTGCAGGCCTATACCAGCGAACCGTTTGCCGGGAAGCGTTTTGGCGGCGAGGTCGAGCAGGCCTATGAAGCCGCGCGCACGTCGACGCAGGCCCGCTCCGTGCTCACCGCCATCATCATCTTCATCGTGTTCTCAAGCGTGGTCGCGATCCTCTGGATCGGCTCTCACGACGTGCTGAGCGGTGCGATCACGCCGGGCCGGCTCGGCCAGTTCGTGCTCTATGCGGCCTTCGCCGCGGCGGGCCTCGGCCAGCTCAGCGAAGTCTGGGGCGAAGTCTCGGCCGCCTCCGGCGCCGCCGAGCGCCTGTTCGAGATCCTGCACGTGAAGCCCGAGATCGCGGCGCCCTCATCGCCGCGCGCGCTGCCGGTGCCGGCGCGCGGCGAGGTCGGCTTCGACCACGTCAGCTTCTCCTATCCCGCGCGGCCCGACGTCAAAGTGCTCGATGCCGTGTCATTCGCTGTGCGCCCGGGCGAGAAGGTCGCAATCGTCGGTCCGTCCGGCGCCGGCAAGAGCACGATCTTCCATCTGCTGCTGCGCTTCTACGATCCGCGCAATGGCGCGATCTCGCTCGATGGCGTGCCGGTCCGGTCCGCCGATCCGCGCGATGTCCGGTCCCGCATCGCGCTGGTGCCGCAGGAATCGAACGTCTTTGCCGCCAGTGCTCGCGACAACATCCGCTTCGGCCGGCCCGATGCGACCGACGCCGAGGTCGAGCGCGCCGCCGAGCTCGCGCACGCCGCCGAATTCATCCGCCGTCTGCCCGAAGGTTTCGACACCCCGCTCGGCGAGCGCGGCGTGACGCTGTCCGGCGGCCAGCGCCAGCGCATCGCCATTGCCCGCGCGATCCTGCGCGATGCGCCGCTTCTGCTGCTCGACGAAGCCACCTCCGCGCTCGATGCCGAAAGCGAGACGCTGGTGCAGACCGCGCTCGAAGAGCTGATGCGCCACCGCACCACGCTGGTGATCGCGCATCGTCTCGCCACCGTGCTGTCCTGCGACCGCATCCTGGTCATGGACCAGGGCCGGATCGTCGAGCAGGGCACGCACGCCGAGCTCGTGGCTGCGAACGGGCTTTATGCGCGGCTGGCGAGGTTGCAGTTCGAGGGGGCGTGAGGCTGGGGCGTTCGGAAAGTCGCCCCCCGACCTTGGCAACTCGGGAGCAGCGGGATTGCCGAGCTCGCCGAGCGTCAGTGAGCGGAGCGGTCCGCAACTACTTGAGCCAACGCGACTTCCATGACGGGACCGGATGGCGCCACTGTCAACCTGAAGGCTCAATGTGAACTAGTCGCCTCCGATCCACCTAGCAACTGCGATTCGGCACAGCACAACGTGGATCGGGGCAAACGAATATGAGATTAGCTATTCCACCCGAGGCAGCTGACGAAATTATAAACCACAGATGCGATGCGGCTATCGCCTCGCTATTTCTATGCGCACGATCCCACGGAAGGTCACGCAGCCAAACTGCGCGATCCCTGCTGCGGGACTCCGCTCGTGAGTGTTGTCTGTTTCGAGCACGTTGCGTAAGTCGATGACGTCATTTGAGTTGCAGCTCCCCCGTGGTCCGCGCGGGCGGGTGTTCAAACTCGTGCCAACAGAGCCCTGATCGGCAGCCGTCTGCCGAAAGTCACTGCTCAGTGTCGCCAGCGTAATAGTGCGGTCGAAGCACTTTACATTCGGGAGGCGGCCCGCGACCGTTTGCGTCAGCGATCAGATGTGCAGACGTACGAGAGCCGACGAAAATATCGTTTTTGCTGTAACCTAGGAAAGGGGCGAAATGTCCGCGTCTTGGATCAGTTGCACTCGGTTCGCATGCGGAGCCACGAAAGCGATTCGACCAGTCGCCTGATCTGGTGGGCCCTAGTGGTTCATCAAGGCACGAAGTTGGGCGCCCGGCGGTGGCTAAGCCAACCTTTCCTCGGGTAGGCCCGCGGGGGTCGTCCAATTGCGGTTGAACAAAGGCCGCCTTTATCGCCGCATCTCGTATAAGCTCCTGAAATGAAAACACTCAAATTGGCCTTAGCGCTACTCGCCTTGGCGACCAGTTCCAGCTTCGCGGCCGACGTTGAAGAGCGAGACTCTCTGACCGGTTTGACCCATCGCGAAAAGATCGCGGCAGAACGCGTTGAAGATGCGCGGCGGGTCGCTGCGGAGCCGGCCTGGCGACCGTGGCACACTGATGATGCCCGAAACAGTTTCGGACTTCCTTCATTGCCTGCAGAGCAAATGCGGCCGGCTCCGTCGAGATAGTGCGAAAGCACACGTGCGAAGCTGCTCGCGGAACATCGTCGCGTGCACAGATATCCGGGAGATTCCCCAGGCCGCTGCCGAATCTCGAGAGCGGCGCGTGAAGCATTCTCGAAAACCGGAATTGCTTGAAGTCGGGAAAAACAGGAACTCGACGGCTTGGCCAAGTTAGCGCCCCTATGCCCAGTCTCTATTTCGATTATCACGACGGCGCCGGTATCGAGATTGACGATGAAGGTGTTGATCTCCTTGGAATCGGCGATGCCAGACGTCTGGCGCTCGAGGAGCTCGGTCAAACAATACTGGACCCTGCATATGGTCGCATTACGGGACGGATCGCTATCGAGGTGCGGGACCACGAGGGTCCGATCCTTCGCGCGTCAGCCGCGATCGTCCTGGAAGACCTCCGGCTAATTTTCACGTGACTGGCCTTGAGGTTGACCGGTGAGGTCAATCGCAGGGACTGGTTGTCCCTCCTGCCCCGCTGCCAATATTTTCCGCCAAACGACAGGATCTCGATATGTTCGACAGAACCGGGGAATTGGCTTCGATTGGCGAGGACGGGCGGCTCGGCAAATCTCTTCTTCCGATCGCCTACTTCGGTGTGATCGGCATCGCGATGATCGCGTGGATCGCCGCTATGGTGTGGGTCAGTTGGCACGTGATCGCCTGGTTACTTTAAGGGAGTTGTGACTCGCCTCGAAGATTTCCCCGGCCATGCCTCGTCCATTCGAATCGCGTCAGCGATGCGGTGGAGGGTCGCGCAGCGAGCGAATCCGCCTTTGGCATGTAACTTCCGCTGTGGAGGAACTACCAGGCCTGCACGCAAATTGTCTCTCCTTTCCAGGGAGACTGTCATGAACCGTAAAATCCTCATCGTTGCGCTGGCCTGCGTTGCCTTCTCATCATCGGCGTTCGCCCAAGGCGGGGAGGGGAGCCGGCGGAGCCGGTGGAGGAGCAGCGGCCGGCGCAGGCGGCTCGTCGGCGGGCAGTGCCGCCACGGGGTCGGGAGGAAGCGCGGCAGGGACGGCTGCGGGGGCCAACTCTGCGAACTCGTCAACTTCCAGTTCCAGTCAGCCGCAGGCGACGCCAAATCATCCGACGAACTATTTCAATCCGAACGGACCGAGCGGCGGGATATCGAGCACAGCAGCATCCCCGGCTCCATCGAATCCTAGTAGCACCAATTCCCAGCAATCACAGACCAATTCCAATAACGCCAGCGCTACGACGAATGCCGTGACTGGCGCCAACACCGCCCCGGCCGAGACGGCCCCAGGCGCCGTCAGCGCCCCCGGCGTTGGAGTCGGGCATTCTGCAAATGGTCGGCCCATCGGCACCCCGGGGTCAGGACCAGGTTCACCCGAACAGCCGATCGGATCGGAGCGCCGCTAAGCCGACAGCGGGAACATTGACACGTTGTCCCAATCGCAGATGTCAATGATCGCGTCCTGGCCTGACGCAACCCCCGCCAGGATCAGCAGCATGGCATATTGAGTCGTCGCGGTCGGAATCACGATGTGCGCGTTGTAGCCATACCGATCGAAGGCGACCGGGGGATAAGCCTGGGTTGGGCTTGATGTGCTGCCGCCGGCAGTGTTGGTCAAACCCAGCGCGCACGGGTTCAAATATGAGCCTGCGACAGTCGGCGTATAACTGGTCTCTGCGGCCAACAGGTACGGTACGCCAATGGTCGTCGACACTGCCTGGATCGCTCCGGCATCGATCGAAGCCGTACGCCGGGTCTGGCGCAACACGCCTCCATTGGCTGCGTTCCATGCGATGCTGCTGCCGCTGTGTGTAGCTGTCCATCCGGTGACGTCAGAACTGAACGTCCCGTTCGTGATCAGGTCGGCAGCGAACGCAGTCGCGTCGGTCGCACCAAGCTCACAGGTCTGCGACCATGCAATTCCGGTCACTGAGCCGAACGCCCTGTTCGCGCTTCCGAAGTCGAAATAGAACTTCGATCGGTCAAGGGTGGCGTCCCGCACGACCGACGTTCTGCGATAGCCCGCGATCGTCGGCGCATTTGTCGTAAACCGCACGGTCGCTCCGTCCGAAGTTCGGCGAAGGCTGACCATGTTGGCCTTTTGCAGGTAAATGCGGCCGTAGGTCGTCGAGCCCACCGAGATCGGCACCTTGTACTCGGTGCCGCCACTGGAAAGCGTGAAGGTCCCTTCGTCGAAGGTCCCCGTTGCAATGCCCATGCCGATATAGGCGGTCGTCAGCGCGGTCGCGGAGGAGATGGTCCCAGAGTCGAAGAATATCCCACTCGCGTTGATTGTGACCTTGAAGCCCGTAACCGTGACGGTGCTGGTGCCATCGGTGATCAAGACGCTGTGCGTGAGAACAACCTCGGTGCCGATCGCGCCGATCGAGATCGGGTCTAAAGCCTCCCCGTCAATTGTCAGAGACTCGGCCGTCAGCGAGCCATCCGCTCCAACGCCGTGATATGACCCGGCGAATTTGCCCGCGGATGTCGGCAGCACAAAAGCGTAGTCCTGCGCACCGATGTCGTTCGAGAATATCCGCAACGGCGTTGCCGTTGGGGGCGTCCAGCTGCTCGGGAACTCGGCGCAACCGGCATAACGCCAATTTGGCCAGGAGCCCGCAAGATCGGTTGCCGAATTGCCCCCCATGTTGCGAATGAAGTGATAGGCAAAAGCGGTGCCGCGGGCATTCTGCGTCATGACGTAGAAGCTGTTCGCGGTATCGGCGACCACTCGAACCGTTGGCTCCTGCGCTCCGCCGGGTACGGCGCCCAGCGCGAGAGCTGCGGGCAACATCAAAGGCGCTCTAAGCAAGTGACGTCGAGAGATCATCCTGGGATGCTACACGCCTCCGCGCCGGTCCCCAAGAAGCCGATCCTGAGTTGTCTCGGCGCATTGCCCCTTGCCGATGTCAGTTGCACTTCGGCGAGAGCGTCGGCACGTTCGGCCACGGCCAGTTCTTCCAGCTGCCGTCCGCATCGACGCAAGCTGATGGAGCGGGGCCGTTCGTTGGAGCTGGGCTACTTGCCGGAGCAGGCGCATTCGCCGTCTTGAGCGGCGCGGTGAAGCGCTGGTCGACATAGGTCGTCGACAGATAGCCGGCGACGAAGACGCCCAGAAAGACCGAAGACCCCTTGGCCAGGTCGCTCAGCCGCATCGTTCATCTCCATTCGCTTGTCCTCACTGGGATAACGAATAACCGACGCGAGAAGATTCCGGCGTGACAGGCGTCACGCCCGCCACATCATCTTCAGCACCGGCCGGCCCGAGGTCGGGTTCACGTCGTCGCCCGCGTGCGAAAAGCCGTTGCGCTCGTAGAAGCGGATGGCGCGGGTGTTGTCCTTGTTGACGAGCAGCGTGATGCCCGACGGTGACAGGCGTTTCGCTTCACCGACCAGCAGCCGGGCAGCGTCAGAGCCCCAGTGATCCGGGTCGACCACGAGCTGGTCGAGATAGCCGTCGCCGTCGATGGTGACGAAGCCGGTGAGGGCACCATCGGCTTCCGCGACGACAATGGACGCCTTCGGCACCAGATCCCTCAGCCAGCGCTCGCGCCACCATTCCAGCCGCGCGGCGAAGTCGATCTGCGGATAGGCTTGCTGCCAGGTGCGATGCCAGAGGTCGATCGAGGCTGCTTCGTCCTCGGGCCGGTAAGGGCGAAGGTGGAGCGGGCTCACTACCGCTCCGTCAGCTTCAGCTCGATGCGGCGATTGCGCTTGTAGGCCTCTTCCGTGTTGGCGGTGTCGAGCGGCTGGAATTCGGCGAAGCCGGCGGCGACCAGACGCTGGGCCGGGACGCCGAGCGAGATCAGATATTGTACCACCGAGATCGCGCGCGCCGACGACAGGTCCCAGTTCGACTTGAAGGTCACACCGCTCACCGGGCGCACGTCGGTATGGCCGTCGACGCGCAGCACCCACGGAATATCGCTCGGGATCTTCTTGTCGAGCTCGATCAGCGCCGTCGCCAGCGTATCGAGCTCGGTGCGGCCCTCGGGCAACAGCACCGCCTGTCCAGTGTCGAAGAACACTTCGGACTGGAACACGAAGCGGTCGCCGACGATGCGGATGTCGGGCCGGTTGCCGAGGATGGCGCGCAGGCGTCCGAAGAATTCCGAGCGGTAGCGTGACAATTCCTGCACGCGCTGCGCCAGCGCGACATTCAGGCGGGAGCCGAGATCGGCGATGCGGTTCTGCGATTCCTTGTCGCGCTTCTCGCTGGCATCCAGCGCCTCTTCGAGTGCCGCCAATTGTCGCCGCAGCGCGCTGATCTGCTGGTTCAGCACCTCGATCTGCGCCAGCGCCCGCGCCGAGACCGCTTTCTCCGAGTCCAGCGCCTTGCCGAGCTCGGAGGTCTTGCCCTGCGCGTCGTTGCCGGCGGCAGCCAGGCCGTCATAGAGGCCCTTGATGCGATCGCGCTCGCTCTCGGCCGAGGCGAGCCCGGCCTTCAGCGACGAGACCTGGTCGTCGAGTGTGAGCTTGCCGAGCTTCTCCAGCGAGAGCAGCTCGTTGAGCTGGGCGATCTTGGCATTGAGCTGCTCCAGCATCTTGTCCTTGCCGGTCACTTCCTGCGACAGGAAGAACTGCACGACCAGGAACACCGACAGCAGGAACACGATCGACAGCACCAGCGTCGACAGCGCGTCGACGAAGCCGGGCCAGTAGTTCATGGCGCCATCGCTGCGCCGGCCGCGGGCGAGAGCCATGTCGCTATCCCTTTTCGGGCTGGCGCGCGATGCGCTCCAGCAGGCGGCGGATTTCCTTGTTCTGCTCGCCCTGGCCGTCGGCCCATTCGCGGATCATCTGCTGCTCGGTCCGCATGTGCGAGACCAGCGCCTGGATCGCTTCGGCAAGGCTCGCCATCGCCGCGGTGGTGCCGCGGCTGGCGCTGCCTTCCTCGAGCACGGAGCGCAGGCGTTCGACCGCGGCCTGCAGCTCGCCGCTGGCAACGCCGCCGCCGGAGGCGACCGCGACGTCGCCGTGGCCATATTCGCGCACGGTGGTGGCGAGCCAGTCTTCGAGGTCGGTGTAGAAGCGGTTTTGGGCCTGGCTCGATTGCAGATCGAGGAAGCCGAGGACCAGCGAGCCGGCGAGGCCGAACAGGGAGCTCGAGAACGAGATGCCCATGCCGCCGAGCGGGGCGGCGAGGCCCTCCTTCAGCGTGTCGAACAGCGCGCCGGAATCGCCGCCGACCTTGAGCCCGTCGATCACCTTGCCGACCGAGCCGACCGTCTCGATCAGGCCCCAGAAGGTGCCGAGCAGGCCGAGGAAGACCAGCAGCCCGGTCATGTAGCGGGAGATGTCGCGGGCTTCATCGAGGCGGGTCGCGATCGAATCGAGCAGATGCCGCATGGTGGTCTGGGTGATCGACATCCGCCCAGTCCGCTCGCCGCCGAGGATCATCGCCATCGGCGCCAGCAGTTTTGGGTGGCGGGCCGGCGCCAGGCCGGGATCGGCGATGCGGAAATTGTTGACCCAGGAGACTTCAGGGTAGAGCCGGATGACCTGGCGGAACGCCAGCACGATGCCGATGAACAGCACCGCCCCGATCAGGGCGTTGAGGCCCGGATTGGCGAAAAAGGCCTGGATGATCTGCTTGTAGAGCACCACGCCCACCAGCGCGCACAGCACCAGAAAGACCAGCATCCGCACCAGGAAAACGCTGGGTGAGGACAGTTTGGTGTACTCGATATCCATGGGGGAGCGGGTCGAGGCGCCTGACGGCATGGCCGGTATCATCCGTTACGAACTTGATTGCGATGCGCACTATGGCACAGCGCCCGGCCAAAAAAGCGCCGGATGCGCGGATTTCCGAGCGGGACGCGGAACTCATTGCTGAAACCGCGCTTTGACAGGTGCGTATTCGCTGAAGGTGGGCATTCCGCAGGCTCCGGTAGAGAGTCAGGTGGGGATTCTTGCATGGGGACCCGCGTTTTGACCAAGGGAGCGGTCATATGAGCGTCGTTTCCGCGATCATCGGGACGGCCGAGCGCGTGCCGCTGCCGGATGTCGTGGTCCGCGCCGCTATCCAGCGCCTGTGCTTGCGCTCGGCAACCCGCCTGTCCGGACTGGGCGCGGCCGACGATGCCGCCTTCGCCGGGCGGATGATGTTGCGGCCGATCGCCGAGGACGCGGATGCCGGGCCTCGCGAAGTGCCCGCTTCGTTCTTCGCGCAGGTGCTTGGTCCCAACCTCAAATACTCGTCCTGCTTCTACAAGACCGCTGCCACCACCCTGCAGGAGGCGGAGGAGGAGGCGCTGCGCCAGTCGGTCGCGCACGCCGGCCTCGCCGACGGCCAGACCATCCTCGAACTCGGTTGCGGCTGGGGCTCGCTGTCGCTGTGGATGGCGCGTCAGTTTCCGCACGCCAGAATCACGGCGGTGTCGAACTCGCAGGTCCAGCGAACCCATGTCGAGGGCGAGGCGCGGTTGCGCGGGCTTTCGAACCTGCACGTGATCGCCGCCGACATGAACCTGTTCGCACCCGAGGGCCGGTTCGACCGCATCGTCTCGATCGAGATGTTCGAGCACATGACGAACTGGCGCAAGCTGTTGACGCGCGTGCGGTCATGGCTGGCGCCGGAGGGGCGCTTCTTCATGCATATCGTCTCCCATCGCTCCGGCTCCCATCGGTTCGACCGGACCGATCGCGACGACTGGATCGCGCAGCACGTCTTTACCGACGGGTTGATGCCGAGCCATCACCTCGTCAGGCAATTCGGCGACATCTTCGCGATCGAGAAGGAATGGTGCTGGAGCGGAACGCATTATCAACGCACCGCGAACGACTGGCTCGCCAATTTCGATGCGCATCGCGACACGATCGAATCCTGCTTGCGCAACGTCCATGGCGAGGAGGCCGCGCTGTGGATGCGGCGCTGGCGCTGGTTCTTCCTCGCGACGGCGGGACTGTTCGGCTACGCCGATGGAACCGAATGGGGCGTCAGCCGCTACAGGATGAAAGCCACCGTATAATTGCGGTCTTCTGCCGCAGCACGCGGCGATGGAACCCGACTCACAATCAGGTGAATCCAGGAAAACCCTGTTATCGCAACGCAATAGCTGATGTGACATAGGGCCGCCGACGCGCTCATTGCGTCGCAGCAATTACCATTTATTTTCAATCTCAAGTCAGACCTTCCGGGGCAGCTCGGAGGGTCGACGATCGATGTGCAATTTAACCGGGGCAACATTATACATGTCAGGATTTCGTGTGCGATCCGCTTGTTTGGCAGTGATGCTGGCAGCCGCGGCGCCGCTCCTTGCGGCCTGCGATGAATCGAATTCCGCGATCGTCCAGGCCCAGCCCACTGACCCCGATGTCAGCATTGTCACGGTCAGGCCGCAGCCGCGCGCCGTGGTCCGGGAACTGCCCGGCCGAATTGCGCCGACGCGCGTTGCCGAGGTTCGGCCGCGAATTTCCGGTGTCGTGGTCGAGCGCCTGTTTCACCAGGGCAGCGAAGTCAAAGCGGGCGAGCCGCTCTACCGCATCGATCCGCGGCCATTCGAGGTCGAGGTGATGTCGAACGAGGCGGCGCTGGCCAAGGCGCAGGCGCAGCTCCACCAGGCTCAACAGCATGCCCGTCGCATCGCGACCCTGACGACCCAGCGGGCCGCCCCCGAGGCCGAGAACGAGAAAGCCGTCGCATCCGAGCGGCAGGCCGAGGCCGAGGTCAATGGCCGCAAGGCGGATCTTGCGCGAGCCAAGCTCAATCTCGACTATGCGACCGTACGGGCGCCGATCGACGGCGTGGTCGGGGCGGCGCTGGTCACCGAAGGCGCGCTGGTCGTGCAGAACGAGACCAATCTGGCCACCATACAGCAGCTCGATCCGGTCTATGCCGACTTCACCCAGTCGGTCACGGAGCTCAATCAGCTTCGTCGTGCCTTCGCGAGCGGCGACCTCGATCGCATCGAAGCGGGCGCCGCCAAGGTGCGGCTCGTGCTCGACGACAATTCGGTCTATGCGCTGGACGGCAAACTGCTGTTTTCCGACGCCAGGGTCGAGACCAATACCGGCCAAGTGACGCTGCGCGGCGAGTTCCCCAATCCAAATCGGGAATTGCTTCCGGGCATGTATGTGCGCGTGCGTATCGATCAGGGGCTCGATTCCGATGCGATCGCGGTGCCGCAGCAGGCAGTGCAGCGTAATGGCGGCGGCGGCAGCGAGGTGTTCGTGGTGAAGGACGACGACCGCGTGGCCGTGCAGCCGGTGCGCACCGGGTCCGTGCAGGATGGCTTCTGGTTCGTCACGGAGGGCCTCAAGGCCGGTGACAAGGTCGTGGTCGAAGGGTTCCAGAAGTTCGCGGCGGGCGACAGGGTCAAGCCGCAGGCCTGGGCCGAAGCCGATGCGGCCGCAGGAAACCAGCGCGCGCAACTGATGCGATAGCGCTGATGGCCAGCTTCTTCATCGACAGGCCGATCTTCGCCTGGGTCGTCGCGCTGTTCATCTGTCTGATCGGCGCGATCTCGATCCCGCTGCTGCCGGTCGCGCAATATCCGATCATCGCGCCGCCCTCGATCTCGATCTCGACCAGCTATCCCGGCGCCTCGCCCGAGAACCTCTACAACAGCGTGACGCGGCTGATCGAGGAGGAGCTCAACGGCGCCTCCGGCATCCTCAATTTCGAATCCACCAGCGACTCGCTCGGCCAAGTCGAGATCATCGCCAATTTCCAACCGGGCACCAACACCAACGACGCCTCGGTCGAGGTGCAGAACCGCCTCAAGCGCGTCGAGGCGCGGCTGCCGCGCGCGGTGATCCAGCAGGGCATCCTGGTCGAGGAAGCCTCCAGTGCGGTGCTCCAGATCATCACGCTGAACTCGACCGATGGCAGCCTCGACGAGGTCGGCCTCGGCGACTTCATGATCCGCAACGTGCTCGGCGAGATCCGCCGCATCCCCGGCGTCGGTCGTGCCACGCTCTATTCGACCGAGCGCAGCCTGCGCGTCTGGGTCGATCCGGCCAAGCTCGTCGGCTACGGGCTGACCGCCGACGACGTCAACAAGGCGATATCAGCGCAGAATGCGCAGGTCGCCTCCGGCAGCATCGGCGCCGAGCCGTCGACGTCGAGCCAGCGCACCTCGGCGCTGGTGCTGGTCAAGGGCCAGCTCTCGTCCCCGGACGAATTCGGCGCCATCATCCTGCGCGCCAATGCCGACGGCTCGACCGTTCGTTTGCGCGACGTTGCGCGCATCGAGGTCGGCGGCCTCAGCTACCAGTTCAACACCCGCCTCGACGGCAAGCCGACCGCCGGTCTCTCCGTGCTGATGTCGCCGACCGGCAACGCGCTGGCGACCGCGAGCGCGGTCGAGGAGAAGATGAAGGAGCTGTCGCGTTTCTTCCCGGCCAACATCGCCTACGAGATCCCCTACAACATCACGCCGGTGGTCGAGGCCTCGATCAAGAAGGTGCTGACGACGCTGCTCGAAGCCGTGGTGCTGGTGTTCGTGGTGATGTTCCTGTTCCTGCAGAACATCCGCTACACCATCATTCCGACCATCGTGGTGCCGGTGGCGCTGCTCGGCGCCTGCACCACGCTGCTGCTCGCCGGCTACTCCATCAACATGCTCTCGATGTTCGGCATGGTGCTGGCGGTCGGCATCCTCGTCGACGACGCCATCGTCGTGGTCGAGAACGTCGAGCGCATCATGGCCGAGGAAGGCCTGCCGCCGAAGGAGGCGACGCGCAAGGCGATGTCGCAGATCACCGGCGCCATCATCGGCATCACGCTGGTGCTGATGGCGGTGTTCGTGCCGATGGCGTTCTTCCCGGGCTCGGTCGGCATCATCTACCGCCAGTTCTCGGTGACCATGGTCGCCGCGATCGGCTTCTCCGCCTTCCTGGCGCTGTCGCTGACCCCGGCGCTGTGCGCGACGTTGCTCAAGCCCATCGCCAAGGGGCACGGCCATTCGACCAATGTCGTGTTCAGCCGCTTCAATCATTGAGCTCGAGGCCTGCCGGTTTCGCTACGCGAGCACCGTCGGCTTCTCGCTGAAGCGCACCGGCCGGCTGATGCTGGTGTATGTCGCGCTGCTCGTCGGCCTGTCCTGGGCCTTCGTGAACCTGCCCGGCGGCTTCCTGCCGATCGACGACCAGGGCTTCATCACCACCGACGTGCAGACGCCCTCGGACTCCTCCTATGGCCGCACCGAGGCGGTGATCGAGAAGGTAGAAAAATATCTGGCGCAGCGGCCGGGCGTCGACAACGTCACCTTCCTCACCGGCTTCAGCTTCTCCGGCCAGGGCATGAACACCGCGCAGGCCTTCATCACGCTGAAGGACTGGTCGGAGCGCGGGCCGAACGAGAGCGCGGCGGCGATCGTCAACGACATCAACCGCGATCTCGGGTCGTCGATCCGCGACGCCAAGATCTCGGCGCTGCAGCCGCCGCCGATCGACAATCTCGGTAACTCCTCGGGCTTCTCGTTCCGCCTCCAGGATCGCGGCCAGAAGGGCTATCCGGCCCTGATGCGCGCCGCCGAACAGCTGATCGCGGAAGCCAATGCCAGCCCGGTGCTGCAGAAGGTCTATGTCGAAGGCCTGCCCGAGGCCGGCGTGGTCAACCTCGTGATCGACCGCGAGAAGGCCGGCGCCTTCGGCGTCACCTTCGAGGACATCAACAACACGATCTCGACCAATCTCGGCTCGAACTACATCAACGACTTCCCGAACCGCGGCCGCATGCAGCGCGTCGTGGTGCAGGCCGAGGCCCGCGACCGCATGCGGACCGAAGACATCCTCAACTACAACGTCAAGAACAGCCGCGGCCAGCTGGTGCCGCTCTCGTCGTTCGCGACCATCGAGTGGGCGCGCGGCCCGACGCAGATCGCCGGCTTCAACTATTATCCGGCGGTGCGCATTTCCGGCGAAGCCAGGCCCGGCTTCACCTCGGGCGACGCCATCGACGAGATGGAGCGGCTCGCGGGCAAGCTGCCGCGCGGCTTCGGCTATGATTGGACCGGCCAGTCGCTCCAGGAAAAGCTGTCGGGCTCGCAGGCGCCGTTCCTGCTCGCCCTCTCGATTTTCGTGGTGTTCCTGTGTCTGGCTGCGCTCTACGAAAGCTGGACCATTCCGCTCGCGGTGCTGCTGACCGTGCCGCTCGGCATCGTCGGCGCGGTGGTCGCGGCGATGCTGCGCGGCCTGCCCAACGACGTCTATTTCACGGTCGGCCTCATCACCATCATCGGCCTTGCCGCCAAGGACGCGATCCTGATCATCGAGTTCGCCAAGGATCTGCGAAAGGAGGGCAAGCCGCTCGTGGAAGCCACCATCGAAGCCTGCCGTCTTCGTTTTCGCCCGATCCTGATGACGGGCCTTGCCTTCATCTGCGGCGTGCTCCCCATGGCCATCGCCCACGGCGCCGGCGGCGCCAGCCAGCAGGCGCTCGGCAGCATCGTGATGGGCGGCATGATCGCGGTGGTGATCCTGGCGCTGCTGATGGTGCCGGTGTTCTTCGTCTCGGTGCAGCGCGTGCTCGGCGGCGATCGGGAGCCGAAGCCGGCAAAGGACGGCGAGGCGTACGGGCCGCCGGCGCAGGTGAAACCGTAAGGTGTCATGCCCCGCCTAGTGCGCACTTGCGCACGGGGGCGGGGCATCCAGTACGCCGCAGCTTCACCGTATTTCACGAACGTCTCTGGAATACTGGATCATCCGCCTTCGCGGATGATGACAGTCGGGTTTGGAGCGGCCATCTTCGCCCAGACTGCTCGGCACATTCGCCTGCGCTGGTGAGAGTCGGCCGCTGAACGCCGGATCGGTCGGCTTGCTTTCTCGGAATTGTCAATCCAGACTGCATCTCTGGATTGAGAGAATGTACATTCTCACTGCACCGCGAATGCACAAAGCCCCGCCAATTAAGAGCCTGCGATGCGTCTGACCGACATTGCGATCTCCAACTATCGCTCCATCCGGCGGCTCTCCATTCCCATCCACCCCCTGTCCGTGTTTGTCGGCGAGAACGGAGTGGGCAAATCCAATCTCTACAAATCCCTGTCGCTGCTCCGCGACGCGGCAACCGGGCAGATCACGCGGACGATCGCCGACGAGGGCGGCTTGAATTCGGTCTGCTGGTCGGGCATCCGCAAACGCGGCGAGGATGGCCGACTGCAATTATCAGCGAGATTCGATCGGCTGAGATATTCCATCGAGATCGGGTATCCCAGTCCGGCATCGGCGGCGTTTGCCGGGGAGCCGATGATCAAGGCCGAGAGCATCGAGGCAATGCAGGGCAAGCGAACGGTTTGCTTGATGGAGCGGAAAAATTCGCTCGTGAATGTCCGCGACGACAGCGGCGCATGGGTCAGCCACAAAGATGCGGTGCTGCCGTCCGAGCCGGCGCTGGCGGGCTTCTACAACGGCAAGGAATGCCCCGAGATCGATCTGATCAGAAACGCGATGCTGGGCTGGCGCTTCTATCACGATTTCCGCACTGATCCGGCATCGCTGATCCGAAAGCCGTGTCTCGCGATCACCACGCCCTCGCTCAGCGCGGATGGCAGCGATCTGGCTGCGGCCCTGGCGACGCTCTACACCATTCGAGGGGACACCACCGACCTGCAGGATGCGATCCAGGATGCATTTCCGGGCGCCGAGCTCAGCGCATGGGAAAACAACGGTCTGTGCGAATTCGCTCTGCAACTGGAGGATATGCCGCGGCCGTTCGGCGCTCATGAACTCTCCGACGGGACGTTGAAATACATTTGCCTGCTCGCGGTGTTCATGGGCTACCGGCTGCCGCCGTTCATCGCGCTGAACGAGCCCGAGACCAGTCTGCACCGTCGCTGCTGTCGCCACTCGCCCGGCTGATCGCCAAGGCATCCAGCCGCGCCGACATCTGGATTGTCACCCATTCGGAGCAGCTGATGGAGGCGTTGCGAAGCGAGAGCGCGGTCCCGCTTCGCCGGGTCATCAAGTCGAAAGGCGCCACGAATATCGAGGGCCTGACCATGGCCGGTGAATATCGCGAGGAGCCGGAGGATGACGACGACTCTTAGGCCGTGTACTCATAACCTGTGGCGATGTCCGCTTTGCGCCGATAGCGACCGCGGTTGTGCAGCCACAGCAAGTGACGCGATGGGCCAACATGCGACATTGCTCGCTTAGTCTGATATGAAACAACTGCAGCGATTTAGGGAATGTAGCTTTGACGAACGAAGAGATTGACGCTGCTTGGAGCCAATCCGTTGGGTCTATTACAGCCGTGACGTTAATCCACGCGAGGCTTCTCGCGGCATCAGAACAGGACCGCGCGACTGCAATCATTGCGGAGGAAATCCGCGTGCGCCTAATCGCAGGTGATCGCCCGGACCAGGAAAACTGGAAGTACAAATCAAAATAGGCCACTGCCGGTTTTCATAACCGGCCACCAACCATCAAAAAGAGCCGGTACCGCTGGCTCAATACGAACAGTTCGGCAACCGAGACTTTTCCTGAAGTCGGCAGATGTCGTTACGACCTACCACATGTCTCTTGTGGGTCACTTTCGTCTTCTTTGGTGGAGATCGTCGGCAGATTGAGGTCCGCTTCTGTCCTTGAGCGCCGGGGAGACCCACGACGCTCGACCTGCGGGAAGGCTGCTGTCTCGCCTCAAATCTAGTCAATGCTGTGTGCTAACCGCGGCTATGACGCCGACTGGCTCAGAGAGGTTTGCAATCAAAAAGGGCGCAATCGCCCGCTCCGCCCTCTACTTCCGCAGAATTTTCACCAACTCCCCGTGCACGAACTCATTCCCGCACACGACATTCCCCGTCACCAGCGCATCGCCCGGCGTGTCGATATCGGTCACCGTCCCACCCGCCTCACGCACCATGATCAGCCCGGCGGCGACGTCCCAGGATTGCAGATTGCGCTCCCAGTAGCCGTCGAGGCGGCCGGCGGCGACGAAGGCGAGGTCGAGCGAGGCAGCGCCGAAGCGGCGCAAGCCCGCGACGCGGTCCTGGATTGCGGTCATCTCGCGGCGGAATTCCTCGTGGTCGCCGCGGCCGATATGGGGCAGGCCGCAGGCCACCACGCATTCGTTGAGCTGGCGGCGGCCGGCGACGCGCAGACGCTGGTCGTTGAGGAAGGCGCCCTTGCCGCGCTCGGCGATGTAGAGTTCGTCATTGGCGGGGTTGTAGATCACGCCGGCGATGATGGTGCCCTCGCGCGACAGGCCGATCGAGATCGCGAATTGCGGGATGCCGTGCAGGAAGTTGGTGGTGCCGTCGAGCGGGTCGACGATCCAGGTGTGGCTCTTGTCGCTGCCCTCGCGGGTGCCGCCTTCCTCGCCGATGAAGCCGTAGCCGGGCCGGGCCTTGGCGAGGTCCTGGTAGAGCATCTCCTCGGCGCGCTTGTCGGCGAGCGAGACGAAATTGGCCGGTCCCTTCAGCGAGACCTGAAGATGCTCGATCTCGCCGAGATCGCGCTTGAGGCTGCGGCCGGCGCGGCGCGCGGCCTTGACCATGACGTTGATAGTTGCGGAATACAGCATGTGCTCTGGTCTTGATCGGGGAAAATGGCGCGAAATCGCGCGTCTTTGGGGGATGGGGTGCCCTGCAAGGGGCTGAACGTCAAGTCATTTGGTCCCGAGCCACTTTTTGGCGGCGGCCTCCGCCTTGGCCCGGTCCTCGGCCGGCAGGTCGGAGAACTGCTTGTCGAGCTCGGGATCGCCCTTGCCGGCGGTCTTGGCGACCAAATGCCATTTGAACCCCTCGACCTTGTCCACGGACGTGCCCATGCCGTTGATCAGGACCCAGGCCAGCCGGTTCTGCGCGATTGCGCTGCCCTGGCGGGAGGCCTTGCGGAGCATGGCCACGGCAGCGGGCTGGTTCTTCGGCGTGCCGGTGCCGTTGAACAGCGCGATGGCATATTCGACCTCGGCATCGACATTGTCGGCGAGCGAGGCCGCCTGCAGCAGCCGCACCGCCTTGTCGAGGTCTTTCGGCACCCCGGTGCCTTCCTTGTAGAACGTAGCAAGCGCGTATTGCGCCTCGGGCAGGCCGGCATCGGCGGCCTGGCGCAACAGCTCGGCAGACCGCCTGACGTCCTGCGGCAGGGTCTGGCCGTCGAGATAGAGCAGGGCGAGATTATAGGCCGCCTTGGGTTCGCCGAGCTTGGCGGCGGAGGCCATCAGCTTGACGGCCTCGGGCTTGTCGACCGGGCCGCCGCGGCCGGACATGCGCATCATGGCGAGCGCGAACATCGCCTCGCGGTCGCCGGCGTCCGCGGCGTGCTTGTACCATTCGAGCGCCTTGCCGTAGTCGCGGCGGATGCCCATGGCGTTGGAATAGAGCTCGCCGAGCATCGTCATCGCCTTGGGATCGCCGGCCTTGGCCCGCTCGGCGGCGAGATCGAACGCCGTCTTGTACTGGCCGCGCTGGTAGGCGCCGAACACCAAATCGATACCGGGCGTGTCGGTCGCCGGCGCGGGGATCACGGTCGCGGGCAGCGCCGGCTTCGGCGAGACGGCCGGCTTGGGCGACGCCGAAGGTTTCGGCGCCGGCGCGGCCTCCTTCTTCTTGGTGATCGTGTGCGGCCTGGGCTTCGGCTTTTCGGCGGGCGCGCTCGGCGTGGTCACAGGCGGCGCGATCTGGAGCTGCGCGGCGGCGGGCGCCGTCAGCATCAGCGTAGCCAGGAGGGTGAGGCGCGGGAGTTTCATGTCGGGCGCTAGCCGTGCTCCTGATCCGCAAGCGCAGCCGCAAAGCCCTTCTTGATCGCCGCATCAGCCTCGACCAGCGCAGCCTTCGGCCCACGCGGATCGGCCCAGATGAAGTCGCCGACCAGCACGAAATCGGCGCCGCTGGCAGCGAAGTCGTGGGCTTCTTCCAGCGAGATCGCAAAGCCGACGCAGGGCGGCTCGAACAGTTCGGCCCACCAGTCCAGCCGCTCGGCGATCGCCTGCGATGACGGGCGCTGGTCCTTTGCGTCGGGCTCGCCGAACAGCACATAATCCGCGCCCGCCTCGCCCGCATCCATGGAATGGTGCCGCGTCGTCAGCCCGCCGACGCCGGCGATGCGATCGGGCTTGAGCGATGGCAGCGCCTCCTTCAGCGCGGCGATGCCGGGCAGGTGGGCGCCGTCGGCGCCGCCGCGTGCAACGAGATCGGGGTGGCCCTCGACGAGCAGGGCGGCGCCCGCCTTCTGCACCACCGGCGCGAGCGCCTTGATGCGCGTGATCATGGTGCGCTGGTCGGTCTCCTTCAGCCGCAGCAGCACGGCCGCGATATCGGCCGACGCGAGCAGCCCTGGCAGCTCGGCCACCAGCGCTGCGGGATCGTCGACAACCGGCGTTGCGAGATAGAGGCGCGGCGCGGGACGCGGCGGAGGCGATTTGTTCGACAAGATCTAGGCTGCTTTCTTTTCCATGCTGGGTTGCCACTCGCCTTTGGAGGCGAGGCCGTTCATGCGCGCGCGGTGGCTGAACGCGCTCTGTCCGGCCGTGACGTTCTCCGCCTTGCCCGACCAGGCCTTCTGCGGCGCGGCCTGCAGCGCGCGGCCGTAGGAGAAGGTCAGGCCCCAAGGTAACGGGCCGAGCTTGTGCATGGCGTTGAGATGCGCGGTGGCCTCTTCGTCCGACTGGCCGCCGGAGAGGAAGGCGATGCCCGGCACCGCCGCCGGCACGCAGGCCTTCAGCAGCCGTATCGTCTTCTCAGCGACCTCCTCGACGGAGGCTTGCGTCGCGCATTTCTTGCCTGAAATCGCCATGTTCGGTTTCAGCACCATGCCTTCGAGCGCGACGCGCTGGATGCGCAATTCCTGAAAGGTCTTGTTGAGAACGCGCTGGGTTACTTCATAGCAGCGATCGATGTCGTGATCGCCGTCCATCAGCACCTCCGGCTCGACGATCGGTACGATCTGCGCGGCCTGGCACAGCGCGGCGTAGCGCGCCAGCGCGTGGGCGTTGACGCTGATCGCGGTCATCGAGGGAATCCCGCTGCCGATGTCGATCACGGCGCGCCATTTGGCGAAACGCGCGCCGCGCTCGTAGTATTTCTTCAGGCGCTCGGCGAGCTTGTCGAGCCCGACGGTCACCAGTTCACCCGGGCACATCGGCAAGGCTTGCGTGCCCTCGTCGACCTTGATGCCGGGGATCGCGCCGCTCTGTTCGATCAGCTTCACCAGCGGCGTGCCGTCCTTCGCATCCTGCCAGATCGTCTCGTCATAGAGGATCACGCCGGAAATATACTGGCTCATGGCCTCCTTCGAGCGGAACAGCATCTCGCGATAATCGCGGCGATTGCTTTCGGTCGATTCCACGCCGATCGCGTCGAAGCGCTTCTTGATGGTGCCGGAGGATTCGTCGGCGGCAAGAATGCCCTTGCCCGGCGCGACCATGGCGGTCGCAATCTTGTTGAGCTCAGTCAGATTCATCGAGAGGTCCTCCCAAAACGATTCTGCCCTTGCCTGTGAAGTTAGACCGTTCTCGGGCAATTGCCGAGTTAACGTTGGTCGCAGGGTAAAAGGGGCGGGAGGTCTTGTTCACCTCTCCCCGCCTGCGGGGAGAGGTCGGATCGCCCTTGCGATCCGGGTGAGGGGGACTCTCCGCGAGTCCAACTGCCAGCGCCCCCGGGGAGACTCCCCTCACCCCAACCCTCTCCCCGCAAGCGGGGCGAGGGAGAGGATAGAGCGCAGCTAGCCTTACGCAACCTTCGGATCGAGCTCGCCCTTGGCATAGCGCTTGGCCATTTCGGCTGTGGTCAGCACCTTCTTGATCTTCGAGGCCTGGCCTGCGGTATTGAATTCCTGCAGCCGCTGCTTGCACAGCTTGGTCATCGCTTCCATCGCGGGCTTCAGGTACTTGCGCGGGTCGAACTCTTCCGGGTGCTCCTTGAACACCTTGCGGATCTGGCCGGTCATGGCCATGCGGTTGTCGGTGTCGATGTTGATCTTGCGCACGCCGTGCTTGATGCCGCGCTGGATCTCGGACACAGGCACGCCCCAGGTCGGCTTCATCTTGCCGCCGAACTCGTTGATGATGTCCTGGAGGTCCTGCGGCACCGACGAGGAGCCGTGCATCACCAGATGCGTGTTCGGCAGCTTGCGGTGGATTTCCTCGATCACCTTCATGGCGAGGATGTCGCCGTCGGGCTTGCGGGTGAACTTGTAGGCACCGTGAGACGTGCCCATCGCGATCGCGAGCGCGTCGACCTTGGTCTCCTGGACGAACTTCACGGCTTCGTCCGGATTGGTCAGGAGCTGGTCGTGGCTGAGCTTGCCTTCGGCGCCGTGGCCGTCTTCCTTGTCGCCCATGCCGGTTTCGAGCGAGCCGAGCACGCCGAGCTCACCCTCGACCGAGATGCCGCCGAGATGGGCCATGTCGGTCACGGTCTTGGTGACGCCGACATTGTAGGTCCAGTCGGCCGGGCTCTTGCCGTCGGCCTTGAGCGAACCATCCATCATCACCGAGGTGAAGCCGGCCTGGATCGCGGTCATGCAGGTCGCGGCCTCGTTGCCGTGGTCGAGATGCACGCAGACCGGGATGTGCGGATAGATCTCGGTGACCGCGTCCATCATGTGCTTGAGCATGATGTCGTTGGCGTAGGAGCGCGCGCCGCGCGAGGCCTGGATGATGACGGGCGCGTCGACCGTATTGGCCGCGTCCATGATCGCCAGCGCCTGTTCCATGTTGTTGATGTTGAAGGCCGGTACGCCGTAATCGTTCTCAGCCGCATGGTCGAGCAATTGACGCAACGTGATCCGGGCCATGTGTCTTTCTCTCCGTTTGGGCCTGCGAGGAGGCCGCTGACTTCTCTTCTTGCCGACGAATTAAGTAGTGCGAAGCACCTCGACGCCGGGCAGGGGCTTGCCTTCCATCCATTCAAGAAATGCGCCACCGGCGGTCGAGACATAGGTGAATTGACCGGCCACATGGGCCTGGTTGAGCGCCGCGACGGTGTCGCCGCCGCCCGCGATCGAGATCAGCTTTTTCGCCTTGGTGCGCTCGGCGGCATGCTTGGCGGCCGCCATGGTGCCGCGGTCGAACGGCTGCATCTCGAAGGCGCCGAGCGGGCCGTTCCAGACCAGCGTCGCCGCATCGTCGATGGCGGCATGGACCCGTGCGATCGACTGCGGACCGACGTCGAGGATCATGCCGTCGGCCGGGATCGCGTCGAGGCCATAGGCATGCGAGGGCGCGTTGGCCGCAAAATGATAGGCGACCACGGCGTCGACCGGCAGGATGATCGCGCAATTGGCGGCTTCGGCCTTTTCCATGATGCGCAGCGCGGTCGGCGCCAGATCCTTCTCGGCCAGCGATTTGCCGATGCCGACGCCCTGGGCGTGCAGGAAGGTGTTGGCCATGCCGCCGCCGATCACGAGCGCGTCGACCTTGGTGACGAGGTTCTCCAGCAGGTCGATCTTGGTCGAGACCTTGGCGCCGCCGATGATGGCGATGACCGGCTTGGTCGGCGAGCCCAGCGCCTTCTCCAGTGCGACCAGCTCGGCCTGCATGGTGCGGCCGGCATAGGCCGGCAGCTTGTGGCCGAGGCCCTCGGTCGAGGCGTGGGCGCGGTGCGCCGCCGAGAACGCGTCGTTGACCCAGATGTCGCCGAGCTTGGCCAGCTCAGCGACGAAGGCGGGATCGTTCTTTTCCTCTTCCTTGTGGAAGCGGGTGTTTTCCAGGCAGAGAATATCGCCGTCCTTCAGCGCCGCCACTGCCTTGGCCGCGGGCTCGCCGATGCAATCGTCGGCGAAGCCGACCGGCTTCTTCACGACCTTCGCCAGCGCCTCGGCCACGGGCTTCAGCGACTCCTTGGCGTCGCGTCCCTTCGGCCGGCCGAAATGCGCGAGCAGGATGACCTTGCCGCCCTTGTCCGAGATCTCGGTGATGGTCGGCGCGACGCGCTCGAGCCGGGTGGCGTCGCTGACGCGGCCGTTCTCCATGGGCACGTTGAGATCGACGCGCAGCAGCACGCGCTTGCCCTTCAATTCGACGTCGTCGAGGGTGCGGAATTTGTTGGTCATCGGACGCTTCCTTCTTCCCGGGCGCGCTGCGGCGCCAAGCGCCGCTGCGCAGAACCGCGGCTCACCTTGCAGCGAATCCCGCGGTTGAATGGGTCCCGGCTCTGCGGAGCAGCGCAAGCGCACTGCACCGCGTCCGGGACACGAGACCTCGTTGTTAGATCACCTTCGCGATCGCGACGGCGGTGTCCGCCATGCGGTTCGAGAAGCCCCACTCGTTGTCGTACCAGGACATCACGCGCACCAGCGTGCCGTTCTGCACCTTGGTCTGGTCCTCGTGGAAGGTCGAGGAGTGCGGGTCGTGGTTGAAGTCGATCGAGACGTTCGGCGCGGTCGTGTAGCCGAGGATGCCCTTGAGCTGCTGCTCGCTGGCGCGCTTCATCGCGGCGTTGATTTCCTTGGCATCGGTGGCGCGCTTGGCGATGATCTTGAGATCGATCACCGAGACGTTCGGGGTCGGCACGCGGATCGCGACGCCGTCCAGCTTGCCCTTCAACTCGGGCAGCACGAGGCCGATCGCCTTGGCCGCACCGGTCGAGGTCGGGATCATCGACATCGCCGCCGCACGGCCGCGATAGAGATCCTTGTGCATGGTGTCGAGCGTCGGCTGGTCGCCGGTGTAGGCGTGGATGGTGGTCATGAAGCCGGTCTCGATGCCGACGAGGTCGTTCAGCACCTTGGCGACCGGTGCCAGGCAGTTGGTGGTGCAGGAGCCGTTGGAGACGACCAGATGGTCCTTGGTCAGCGTCTCGTGGTTGACGCCGTAGACGATGGTGGCGTCGGCGCCGTCGGCGGGCGCGGAGACCAGCACGCGCTTGGCGCCGGCGGTCAGATGTGCGGAGGCCTTGTCCTTCGAGGTGAAGATGCCGGTGCATTCCATCGCGATGTCGACGCCGAGATCCTTCCAGGGCAGCTTCGAGGGATCGCGCTCGGCGGTCACCTTGATCTTGCTTCCGCCGAGGCTGATGGTGTCACCATCGACGGTGACGGTGCCGGGGAAACGGCCATGGACGCTGTCGAAGCGGAGCAGATGGGCGTTGGTCTCGACCGGGCCGAGGTCGTTGATCCCGACGACCTCGATGTCCTTGCGGCCGGACTCGGCAATAGCCCGCAGGATGTTACGGCCGATGCGGCCAAAACCGTTGATTCCGACGCGGACTGCCATGTTTCGTCTCCTTATGACCGTTCAATGACGGGTTCAATAACGCCTAGTCTTCCCGCACAACGCGCCATACGCGCCTGCGAAGGTTTTTTAGGGGCGGACGCCCGGTTCGGCCGGGCGGTGCTTGATCATATGGGAGATTACGTAGTCCTTTTTTGGCAAGCTCAACTCTCAGGAAACGCGTTTCAGCACAGCGTTAACTGCAGCCTCGGCGGTAATGCCGAAGTGCTTGAAGATCTTGTTCAACGGGGCACTGGCGCCGAACGAATGCATGCCGATGAATTCGCCATCCTGCCCGATCACGGCATCCCAGCCCCAGCGCACCGCCGCTTCCATGGCGACCTTGATCGGGGCGTTCCCGATGATCGCGTCGCGGCGTTCCTTTGGTTGCGCTAGCAAGAGCTCCAGCGAGGGCACCGAGACCACCCGTGTCGGAATGCCGCGCTCGGCCAGCTGCTTCTGGGCCGCCACCGCCATCTCGACCTCGGAGCCCGAGGCGAACAGCGTCGCCTTGGCTTCGCCCTGGGCAGCGACCAGTTCGTAGGCACCATATTGGCACGGGTTTTCGGTCACGCTCGTCCGCAATTGCGGCAGGTTCTGCCGCGTCAGCGCCAGCACGGTCGGGCCGTCGGTCCGATTGAGCGCGAGCTCCCAGCACTCGGCCACTTCGATGGCGTCGCAGGGACGGAACACCCGCATGTTCGGAATGGCGCGCAGTGCCGAGAGATGCTCGACCGGCTGATGGGTCGGGCCATCCTCGCCGAGGCCGATGGAATCGTGGGTCATCACATAGACCACGCCGGTCCCCATCAGCGCGGCAAGCCGCATCGCCGGGCGGGCGTAGTCGGTGAACACCAGGAAGGTCGCGCCGTTGGGCGCGAAGCCGCCGTGCAGGAAGACGCCGTTCATGGCGGCGCACATGCCAAACTCGCGGATGCCGTAATGGATGAAGCGGCCCTTCGGCGTCTTGGCGGAGAACGAGGTCGCGGACTTCGCCTTGTTGTTGTTGGAGCCGGTGAGGTCGGCCGAGCCGGCCAGAAACTCCATCGGCATCGCGCCGGCGATGACCTCGATCACCGCCTCGGAGGACTTGCGGGTCGCCGCATTCATCGGCTTTTCCAGCAGCTCCTTCTTGTAGGTTTTGAACGCCTTGGCGAGCGCAGCCGGACGCTCGTGGCGCAGGCGGCGCTCGAACTCGGCGCGCTTGCGGCTGCCGAGCTCACCGAGCCGTGCCTCCCATTCCTGGCGAGCCGCCGCACCGCGGCTGCCCGCCGCGCGCCACGCCTTCAGCACGTCGTCGGGCACCGAGAACGGCTCGAGCGAAATGCCGAGATTTTCCTTGGCGGCCTTGAGCTCGTCGGCGCCGAGTGCCTCGCCGTGCACCTTGTTGGTGCCGGCCTTGTGCGGCGCGCCGAAGCCGATGGTGGTGCGGCAGGCGATCAGCGTCGGCTTGTTGGATTTCTGCGCGCGGGTGATGGCGGCGGCGATCGCGGCCTGGTCGTGGCCGTCGATCTTTTCGGCGGCCCAGCCGCAGGCCTTGAAGCGCTTCACCTGGTCGACGGAGTCGGAGATCGAGGTCGGGCCGTCGATCGAGATGCCGTTGTCGTCGTAGAGAACGATCATCTTGTTGAGCTTCCAGTGCCCGGCCATCGCGATCGCTTCCTGCGACACGCCTTCCATCAGGTCGCCGTCCGAGGCGAGCACGTAGGTGTGGTGGTCGACGATCTTCTTGCCGAACTCGGCGGCAAGCATCTTCTCGGCGAGCGCCATGCCGACCGCGGTCGAAAGACCCTGGCCGAGCGGACCTGTGGTGGTCTCGACGCCCTTGGTGTGGCCGTGTTCGGGGTGGCCTGGCGTCAGCGATCCCAGCTGGCGGAAATCCTTGAGCTGGTCGATCGTCATCTCGGGGCTGCCGATCAGATGCAGCAGCGCATAGAGCAGCATCGAGCCGTGGCCGGCGGACAGCACGAAGCGGTCGCGGTCGGGCCAGTCCAGTGCAGCCGCGTCGAATTTCAGGAACTGCGTGAACAGCACCGTGGCCATGTCGGCGGCGCCCATCGGCAGGCCCGGATGGCCCGATTTCGCCTTCTCGACGCCGTCCATGGCGAGGCCGCGGATCGCGTTGGCCATACGGTTGTGATCGACCTGCGTCATGTCTGAAATCCGTCTGAAATGAGGCGCTTGGCGACGGCTGTGCCCGCGCGGGAATGAGCCTTTCGGCCACTGGGGTCGGGGCTGAATTAGCACCTCGGTTCCGGCAGGCCAAGGCAATCAAACGCCGGTTTGGCCGTAAAAGTTGCTTACGGCATGATCCGGAAAAGTGGAGGCCGGTTTTCCGGCCAGATCATGCCCAGTAAGGAACTGCTAGATCGGGATGATTCTCATCCCGATCTAGCAGTGCATAGTTTCGCGGCGGCGTTGCGCTTCCCTGGCTTGCCACGTAAATTTCTGCTTCTAACCGCTTGCCGAACCGAGTCTTTTGCCGGACGGCAAGCTCCAGGGTAAAGCCTAAGGTACCGTCCAAGGGCAAGGCCACAGGTTCCGCCGCTGACTGCATGAACGATCGCGTCTCCAACAGCTCTGCCATGACCGAGTCCTCCGCCGTCGAGATCGAGATCGCGACCCGCAGGCTCACGGCGGCGCTCGACGCGCTCGAAAGCGCGGTGGAGCGGCGGCGTGACGCCGATCGCGACGAGAACGAGCTCGCGGCGCGGATCCAGGCGCTGGGCGCGGATCGCTCACGGCTGGCCGACGAGCTCGACGGCGCGCTGGTGAAGGCGCGCAAGCTCGAACGCACCAACCGCGAAATCTCCGACCGGCTGGATTCGGCCATCGTCACGATACGCTCGGTGCTCGATACCGGAGAGGATGGATGAGCCACATCAACGTCACCATCAACGGCCGGCAATACCGCATGGCCTGCGAGGAGGGCCAGGAGGTGCGGCTGCTGAAGCTCGCCGAAAGCCTGGAGACGCGAATTCAGTCGCTGCGCGGAAAATTCGGCGAGATCGGTGATGCCAGGCTCACCGTGATGGCCGCGCTGACGGTCTGCGACGAGCTGGTCGATTCGGGCAACCGCATCCGCACCATGGAGCAGGAGCTCACCGAGCTCAGGGATTTCCGCAACGCCGCCGTCGAGCGCGCCCGGTTGACCCAGACCGCCGTGGTCAACGCGCTGAACGCCGCGGCCGAGCGGATCGAGAAGTCGACCCAGGTCCTGAACCGCACCGTCGGGAATGGGATTGCGATCGGATAGGGCCGCGGAAAAGTCCGGCAATTGCTACGCTCCGACGGAGCCGCGGTCTCCACCTCGCCCGCTTGCGGGAGAGGTCGGCGCGAAGCGCCGGGAGAGGGCTCTATCCTCTTGGGGATTGTCCCGTTGTGGATACACCCTCTCCCCAACCCTCCCCGCAAGCGGGGAGGGAGCGCACTTTCGCCGCGGCTGATCTCATCCCCGAAGCTTCAAATTCTCGCCGCACTGGCGATTCGTCAGTATCGTTGTTACATTGCGAAGGCGAGGCTGCGACGCGCGTCAGGAGCCATAATATCCCCGGGGCCTTATCGATCCTTTAGGGAACTGTCCCTGGCCGGGCCCGTGGGCCCGGACATATGGTGCCCACCTACTTTCGTAGGGAACTCCGGGATCGAGTGCTTCAACGGCGTTCGCGGCTTCGCACTGTTTCTTCGTTCTGGTTTGTGCTCGTCGAGTTGCGTTCCAGACAAATCGGCAGTGTCATGCCCCGCGCAGGCGGGGCATCCAGTACGCCGTGGCGTCGAGGTCTAGCACTATCGCCTCTGGAATACTGGATCACCCGCCTTCGCGGGTGATGACCGCGGAGCAAGCGCGCATGCCCAACTCCAAAGCCGAACTTCGCGCCAAAGCCCTCGCCAAACGCGACGCGCTGAGCGAGAAGAAGCGCACCGCCGCTGCGACAAAGCTCGCCAAACGCGGACTGCCGTTCGAGCTGCTGCCGGGCAGCATCGTCTCCGGCTATTCGCCGATCCGCAACGAGATCGATCCGATGCCGCTGCTGAAGCGGCTCGCGGACGAGGGCGCGACGCTGGCGCTGCCTTGCGTCACTGCGCGCGGCCAGTCGCTGGTGTTCCGTATCTTCCATCCGAACGACCGGCTGATGATGGGGCCGCTCGGCATTCCCGAGCCGTCTCCTGCCGCCGCCGAGGTCATCCCCGACATCATGCTGACGCCGCTCGCGGCGTTCGATCGTCTCGGCCATCGCATCGGCTATGGCGCCGGGCATTACGATTTCACCTTCGCCCATTTGCGCAAGACCAAGCAGATCCTCGGCATCGGGATCGCTTTTGCAGCGCAAGAGATCGAGGCCGTTCCGGCACTGGCCCACGACGTGGCACTGGATTATGTGCTAACGGAATCGGACGTATTCGATTTCCGGAGTTCTGAAGTTGCGCATTCTGTTCGTGGGTGATGTCGTCGGCCGTGCCGGCCGGAACGCGATCGCCGAATATCTGCCCGGCCTGGTCAGGGACTGGTCACTCGATTTCGTCGTCGTCAACGGCGAGAATTCGGCCGGCGGCTTCGGCATCACCGAAGCGATCTATCAGGAGTTTCTCGATGCCGGCGCCGACGCGGTGACGCTCGGCAATCACTCCTGGGACCAGCGCGAGGCGCTGGTGTTCATCGAGCGCGCCGAGCGCCTGGTGCGTCCGGCGAACTATCCGCGCGGCACGCCCGGTCGCGGCGCCGCCCTGGTCGAGACCAAGAACGGCAAGCACGCGCTGGTCGTCAACGCTTTGGGCCGCGTCTTCATGACCCCGTTCGACGATCCCTTCGCCGCGCTGGAGCGCGAACTCGGCGCCTGTCCGCTCGGCGTCGCCGCCGACGCCATCGTCGTCGATGTCCATTGCGAGGCCAGCAGCGAGAAGCAGGGCCTCGGCTTCTTCTGCGACGGCCGCGCCAGCCTCGTCGTCGGCACCCACACCCATGTGCCGACCGCCGACCACCAGATCCTGTCAGGCGGCACCGCCTACATGACCGACGCTGGCATGACCGGCGACTACGATTCCATCATCGGCATGCAGAAGGAAGAGCCACTGCGCAGGTTCACGTCGGGGATTCCATCGGGACGGTTCGAGCCGGCGGCTGGTGCTGCGACGTTGAGCGGTGTGGCGGTGGAAACGGACGATGCAACCGGACTCGCGCTAAGGGTTGCGCCGGTGCGCATGGGCGGACGGCTCGAGCCGACGACGCCGAAATTCTGGTTGAGCTGAAGCGCGACGCTACACACTCACTGTCGTCCCCGCGCACGCGGGGACCCATAACCCCAGGGAGTAGTTATTGCGCGAAGACGGTCACTCCGAGTCTTCGCGAAACTCTTGCTGCCGCGTTTGGGGCCTGGATCTGCGCTTCGCTGGTCCGGGACGACGGTGGAGATCGACGCGCGCTCGTGCGTCAATCTCAGGTGACCGCGCCGCGCGCCGCGATCGGCCAAAGCGCTTCCACGCGGGCATCCGGCGTGTTGAAGCCGCGCACGCCGACATACCAGTCGTAGAGATTGACGGTAGGATCGCAATGACCCGGGATGAGCGTCACCTTGTCGCCGAGCGCCAGCCGCGACGACGCGCCGTCGAACTCGAGCACGCCATGCTCGTCGGAGGGCCTGTGATAGCGCAGGTCGGGACGGCCCAGCACGGCCGGAAATCCGCTGTCGTTCGACAGGGCCTTGTGGCCGGCATCGATGACTGCGCGTTCGCCGGAAGCGGTGCTCATCACGGTCGCGATCACGAACAGCGCATGCTCGAACGGGCTGGCGTTGCGCGCCCCGTCGGCGACGTTTTTCGCGTAGTCGGCGTCCATGAAGATATAGGAGCCGGCCTGCAATTCGTTCCAGATGCCGCTCGCGCCTTCGAGCTCGAACGTCCCGGTTCCCGCTCCTCCAATCGTCCGGCATTGAAAGCCCGCATCCTCAAGGGCGCGCAGCGTCGCCTTGGTCGCGTTCGCAGCGCTGGCGATGGCCGCGCGCCGCTCTTCCGTCGTTCGCAAATGCTGGGCGGAGCCGTGATAGGCCTGCAAGCCGCCGAACGACAGGAAGCGCGAATCCGCCACCTGCCGCGCCAGGCCCGCCGCCGCCGGGCCCGGCCTGACGCCGCAGCGACCGGCGCCGACGTCGACTTCGACCAGGACCTCGATGTGCGACCCGGCCCGCTCCGCGGCGCGCGCCAGTTGCTCGACCGCGATGGAATCGTCGGCGCAAACGCTGATGCGTGCGTGGCGCGCGAGCGCCGCAAGCCGTTCCAGCTTCCGCAGGCCCAGCACCTCGTTGCTGACGAGCACATCGCTCACCCCGCCCGCCACCAGGACCTCGGCTTCGCCGACCTTCTGGCAACACATGCCGACCGCGCCGCGCGCGATCTGCTTGGCCGCGATGATCGGCGACTTGTGGGTCTTCGCATGAGGGCGCAACCGAACGCCGAGCTTGCCGACCGCCGCCGCCATCGTGTCGAGATTGCGCTCGAAGGCGTCGAGGTCGATGATCAGCGCCGGCGTATCGATCTCGGAAAGCGGCGCGCCGATTTGGGCGGGTGGAAGGGACATCGAAAGCCAGTCGATTGTGTTCGGGTCCGCGCCCCGAATGTGCGGCAGCCTTTCTATGGCAACAACCGTCGCCGCACCAGTGGCGGCGCCTACTCCGCCGTCTGCCCCCGCAACTTCGCCACATCCTTCGCCGTCAGCTTCGAGCCCTTCGTCCCGAACCTTCCCGTCACGTAGTTCGCCACCGCCGCGATCTCATCGTCGGTATACGCCTCCCCGAACGCCGGCATCGACAGCGCGCCATCAGGCGTGTGCCGCTTCGTCCCCGAGATCACGATCTGCGCGACGTTGGTCGCCGCGGGATCGTTCACCGCCCAGGTGCCGGTCAGCGTCGCCATCGGCGACACCGGGCTCTCGCCGCTCCAGCCGTGGCAGCTCGCGCAGGCGCCGGCGAACAGCATCTTGCCGCGTGCATCGGCCGTGACGCCGTCCTTGTGGGAGGCGGGCGCGACCGGCGCGGTCGTCGCAGGCAGGTCGGGCGAGGGCACGGGCGGCACGCTACGCAGATACGCAACGATGCTGCTGATGTCTTCGGTAGCGAACTGGCTAAAACTGTGGTCGACGGCTTCGCCCATCGGACCCGACGCCGCGCCGTGTCCCGGTGCGTGACCGAGCGACAGATACGAAATCAGATCCTCGTCGCGCCAGTTGCCAAGGCCGGTCGCCTTGTCGGAGGAGATATTGAAGGCGCGCCAGCCGGCCGTGATGGCGCCCGCGAACTTCTTGCGGTTGTCCAGCGCGAAGCCGAGATTGCGTGGGGTGTGGCACTCGCCGCAATGCGCGAGCGCTTCGGCCAGATACGCACCGCGATTCCATTCCGGGCTCTTGGAAGTATCCGGCGCAAAGCGTGTATCCGGATTGAACACCGCCGACCAGAACATCATCGCCCAGCGCTGGTTGAACGGGAACGACAGCGTGTTGTCCGGCGCCTTGGCGCGCACCGCCGGCAGGCTGAACAGATAGGCCTTCACCGCCAGCACATCGTCGTCGGTCATGAAGGTGTAGGACGTGTACGGCATCGCCGGATAGAGCCGCGCGCCGTCACGCCGCTTGCCGTGCTGGACCGCGTTCAAAAAATCCTGGTCGCTGTAATTGCCGATGCCGGTGTCCTTGTCCGGCGTGATGTTGGTGGAATAGAGCGTACCGAATGGCAGCTTGAAGGCGAGCCCGCCGGAATAGTCGGTCTCGCCGGGCTTGGTGTGGCAGACCATGCAGTCGGCCGCCTTCGCCAGATATTCGCCGCGTTCGACCAGGCTTGCTTTCTCCAGCTTGGCCGGCACGCCCGTCGGCTTGCCCGCGCTGTAATCGGCCAGCGCCACTTTCGTGCCGCCGGCAAAATCGAGCGGGCCGGGCCCGCGGATGATCCAGACGCCGAGGCCGGTTACGACGATGGCAATGACGACGACGCTTCCGAGAATACGCATCTTGCCGCTCATGCCTTTTTCCCCGCAGCCAGCAGTGTCCGATCGATCGGCAGGCGTCGCAGCGCCACGCCGGTTGCAGCGTAGATCGCGTTGCGCAGCGCCGGCGGTCCAGCCGTGGTGCCGGTCTCGCCGATGCCGCCGGGTGCTTCACCGCTCCTGACGACGTGAACCTCGATCTTGGGCGTCTGGTTGATCCGCAGCATCCGGTAGTCATTGAAGTTGGATTGCTGGACGCGCCCCTTCTCGATGGTGATCTCGCCATAGAGCGCGGCGGTCAGGCCGAAGATCAGCCCGCCCTCGACCTGGGCCACGATCGTGTCGGGGTTGACGGCGATGCCGGTATCCACCACCGAGGTCGCACGGCGCAGATTGATCTCGCCCTGCTCGTCGACCTCCGCTTCCACCACCGTTGCGATGAAGCTCCCGAACGACGGCTGCAGGCACACGCCACGTCCAACGCGCGCCGGCAGGGGCTGACCCCAACTGGCCTTCTCTGCCGCGAGATTGAGGACGGACAGGAAGCGCGGCTGACTGGCCAGCATGCCACGGCGAAACTCGACCGGGTCCTTGCCGGCCTTGCGCGCCAGTTCGTCGATGAAGCATTCGACCGCAAACACGTTGTTGTTGGGGCCGACCCCGCGCCAGAACCCCGTGGGTATCGCCGGCGGTTCGGCCCTGACATATTCGACGTGGACATTCGGGATGTCGTAGGGGACGTCGGTGGCGCTGTCGATCGCGTCGATGTCGATGCCCTTCTGGAACGCCGGCGGCAGCCAGCGCGCGATGATCGCGGCGCCCGCGATCTTGTATTTCCACCCCGAGATCTTGCCGTCCGACAAGGTCGCCGCGATCGTATCGCGATAGACGGGGCGATAGACGTCGTGCTGAATGTCTTCCTCGCGGGTCCACACCACCTTGACCGGACCGTCGACCTGTTTGGCGATGCGAACCGCCGCGACCACCATGTCGGGCTCGAGCTTGCGGCCAAAACCGCCGCCGAGCAGATGCTGGTTGACGGTCACCTTCTCGACCGGAAGCCCGGCGGCCTTCGCCGCCTCCGACTGCACGCGCGCCATGATCTGCGTTCCGGTCCAGATCTCGCAGGAATCGGGCTTGCAATGCACCGTGGCGTTCAACGGCTCCATCGTCGCGTGCGCGAGGAACGGCAACTCGAACGACGCCTCGTATTTTTCGCCGGCCGCGAGGCCTTTGGCGATGTCGCCGGTGGACTTGGCGACTACGCCGTCCTTGGCGCTGGCGGCGCGCAGATCGTCCCAGACCGCTTTCGAATTGATCTTCGCGTTCGGTCCCTCGTTCCACGTGATGTCGAGCGCGTCGAGGCCCTTCTTCGCTGCCCACATGTGATCGCCGACCACGGCGACGAGATCGTCGAGCACGACGATCTGCCGCACGCCCGGAATTGTCTTCGCGGCGCGGTCATCGACCTTGCCGACCTTGCCGCCGAACACCGGGCACTGCGCCAGGGTCGCGAACTTCATGCCGGGCACGATGGCGTCGATGCCGTAGACGGCCTTGCCGTTGACCTTTTCGGGGGTGTCCAGCCGCTTGAACGGCTGGCCGATATAGACGAAATCCTTGGGGTCCTTGAGCGTGGGGGTCTTGGGCGGTGTCTGGCCGCTTGCGGCTTCCGCAAGCGCGCCATAGGCGAGCGTCCGGCCGCTCGCCTTGTGGGTCACGACACCCTTCGAGGTCGTGCAACTGGCGGGGTCGACGCTCCATTGCGCGGCCGCGGCCTGTACCAGCATGGCGCGCGCGCTGGCGCCGGCGTCGCGCAGCGGCTTCCAGAACGCCCGCACCGATGTGGAGCCGCCGGTCGCCTGGATGATGAAGATCGGATTGCCGTAGAGTTTCTCGTTGGCCGGTGCGTGCAGCAGCTGGACCCTCGACCAGTCGGCGTCGAGCTCTTCCGCCAGGATCATCGAGACCGCGGTGTAGATTCCCTGTCCCATCTCGACCTGCGGCATCACCAGCGTGGTGACGCCTTCCGGGTCGATCCGGATGAAGGCGTTGGGGGCGAACTTGCCGTCGGTCTTGTCTTCCGGCTGCACCGGCTCGTTGACGGCGGCGCGCAGCGGCAGGTGGAAGGCGAGCAGGAATCCGGCGGCAAGGCCGCCGGTCAGAAGGCTGCGGCGCGAGACGGCGGGACGAGTCTTGTCTGCAATCATGGCGGACCTCACGACTGACGACCGTTGGCGGCCTGCTTGATGGCCTCGCGGATGCGGACATAGGTGCCGCAGCGGCAGATGTTGCCGGCCATCGCGGCGTCGATATCGGAATCATCAGGATGGGGTGTGGTCGCCAGCAGGGCTGCCGCCGACATGATCTGGCCGGACTGGCAGTAACCGCACTGGACCACTTCGGCATCGAGCCAGGCCTTCTGCACCTTCGCGCCCGCAGGCGTATTGCCGACGGCCTCGATGGTGGTGATGGCGCGGTTCGCGACTGCGCTGACCGGCAGCACGCAGGAGCGCACCGCCTTGCCGTCGACATGCACCGTGCAGGCCCCGCATTGCGCGATGCCGCAGCCGAATTTGGTGCCGGTCATTCCGAGGATGTCGCGCAGCACCCACAGCAGCGGCATCTCGGGTGGTGCGTCGAAAGTCTTCTGTTCGCCGTTGACGGTGAGTGTCGTTGCCATATGCATCCCCTTGCTCGTCGATCGCTTGCGGCGACCGGGTCGGCGAATTCGCGCGACCATAATCATACCGATGCGAAACGATGAAGCTTCGAATTTTCTCGCAATGCATATTTGCGCGGCCACGACGTGAGGCCATGACGTTCACGAATTTGTGCGGCGATCGCTGCGGGAAATTTGGGCTCATTGATATGATAAGCGTCATTTTTTGATGCGTTTCGTCGCGCGCACCATTGATCGCCGCAGATGATCGTGCGAACGCGCAAAACCATGCGATGACGAAAGTCGTGCGATTGGGAAAGTCGGGGGCAGCGAGCACGCTGATAATTATCGTGCCCTCTCCCCTTGTGGGAGAGGGCGGCGACGTCAGTAGACACGAGCACATTGGGCGAGGGGTATCTCTCCGCATATGACTCTCTCACCTTCTCGAGCAGTTCTACCCGCGGAGAAAGACCCTCATCCGGCGCTTCGCGCCACCTTCTCCCACAAGGGGAGAAGGAAGAGGAACGCGCGTCGATTTCGGAATAATAGCATTATGCGCCTGTTTTGCCCGACGGGTCAAGGGCTCTTCGGGCCCCTGGCGCGCGATGAGGCGCAAGCCATTGATTCCTCACGCACCGGCTACTGTGCATGGGGTTGTTTTGCAGTTTCCCGATTTGAAGGGCCGTCGCGACGTCGTCAGCTCTGCCGGAAACCCATCCGGAACGCGCCCCAGTGCTTGCCGCGGACCATGATCGGCGAGGACAGGTCCTTCATCAGCACGAACTGTCCGCCGCCCATGTCGCGGCGATAGGTCTGCAGCAGGAACGGCTTGGTGTTGGCCCCGACCTTCTTGACCGTGCGGTCGGTGAACAGACGGCGGTTGCGGCAATTGGCGTTGTTCCAGACCGGGTCCTTGCCCTGCGGCAGACTGTAGTTCGGGTTGTGGGTCGGAAGGTACCCGCCCTTGGTCCAGGCGACGCAGAACACGATGCGAGGATCGGATTTCTGGATCGGGTCCTGGATCGCGGGGAGCGCGCGGTCGGTGAAGTCGACGTAGTTGGTGAGGTACTGTTTTGGATCGGTGCCGGGAATTTCGCGATACGCTTCGTCCATGAGCTGGTCGAGCGTGATCTCGCCGCGATCGATCGCGGCTTCGAACTCGGCGGAGATCCGCTTGGCGGTGTCGACCACGACGCGGATCAGCGGCGTGTCCGACGTTTCCACGCCGCTGTTGGCGATCATCGCGATCAGGCCTTCGGACGTGTCGAGCAGTTGCGTCACCCGCTGGTCGGCGCTCTTGAGGTCGCGCGAGGACAGGTCGACGCCCCTGGCGAGCTCGTTGAGCTCGCTGATGACGGTGTCGCAATGGCCGAGATTGGAGGTTGCCGCGCGCGTGACGCTGTCGATCTCCGCTTCGACCGAGGCAAAGCCCTGCTGGACCCGCGAGATGATGCCGGAGATCGCTTGCGCGCCTTCGCCGGCGGTCTTGGCGCGCTGCGAGGCGTCGCTGCTCTCGCCGATCAGGCCTTCGATCTGGCCGTCGAGATCGCGCACGGTGTCGGAGATCTGGAGCGTGGCCTGGCGGGTGGCCTCCGCGAGGTTCTTCACCTCGCTTGCGACCACCGCGAAGCCGCGGCCGGCGTTGCCGGCGCGCGCGGCTTCGATGGTGGCATTGAGGGCGAGCAGATTGGTCTGCTTGGCGATCGCCTCGATCGCGCCGGAGACTTTTGCGACCTGCGCCAGCGCCGAGCCGACGGCGCTCAGCCGCGCCTCGATCCGCTCCACGGCCGCGACGAGTTCGGAGATGTGGCTGACCGCGGTATCGACCGCGCCGCGCGACTGCGCGATCTCGCCGACGGCGGCCGACGTGGTCGATTGCACCGCCTGCGACGCATTGGCGATGCCGTGGTTGGCCGCGACCATCGTCTCGGCCGTTCTCTGCAGGTGATGGAACCGCTCCGACTGGTTGGCGACGCGGTGCGCGACTTCCTGGACGTTCCCGGCGATGTCGGCGAGCTCCACGCCGAGCCCGCCGATGCGGTCGGCGAGCTGGTCGATCAGCCGCTCGGCGAGCGTGCGGTTCGATCCTGTGTCCATGACGGCAAGCTGGGCGAGGGACATTTACGGGCTTCCTCAAGTCGGAGCCGTTCGCCGGCTCTCCGCGGCATTCCCATTCCAACGTCATTCAAAGAAGTGATCTCGCGCCTCGGCGTCTCGCCTGAGCGTGCACTACAATTTGTAGGCCGTCCTGAAACCGCCCCAGTGCCGGCCCTGCACGCGGATCGGAACGTCGATCTCGCGCATCATGACCGTATTCCCGTTCCCCATGTCGCGTGCATAGCTCTGGACCAGGTACGAGCGCAGGTTTTGCGCGGCGGCGAGCCCCGCCGGATCGTTGAAGATGCGGCGGTTGCGGCAGTTGGCGGTGTTCCAGCCGGCGTCACCCGGCCGCTGCGGATGCGAATAGATCTTGTTGTGCACCGGCAGGAAGCCGTTGCGGTCGACCATGGCGCAGAACGCCATGCGCGGGTCCCTGGCGAGAAACGCTTCCTGGAACGGCGGCAGCGCGCGGTCGGCCCAATCCAGATAGCGTGTGCGGTATTGCTGCGGATTGGTGCCGGCGATCTGCGCATAATCAGTGTCGAAGAGATCGTCGATCCTGACCTCGCCGCGTGCAACCGCTTGTTCGAAAATCCGGGCCAGTGCGGTGCCCGCTTCCATGGCGCGGGTGACGAACTCGCTGTTCTCCTCGTGGATCGACCAGAGCCTGTCTTCGATCTTCTCAGCCAGCGCGGCGTTGGGGCTGACGAATTGCGCGCGCGCGCCGGCCTTGGATTGCTCGGTCACGCGCAGGCGGCAGGCGCCGACGTCTTCGAGGCTGCCCTCGATGATGGCCTGCGGCGCAAGCCGGCCGGCGTCCGGTCCGCCGATCAGCACGCCGTCCATCGCGATTTCATAGACCGGCATGACGCCGCGCGCGGTTTCGAACTTGAGATGGCAGGGCAGCCGCTCGGTCTTGCGGCGGTCATCCTGCTCGCTCTGGCGCAGCAGCACCGCGCAGCGCGATTTCAGTTTTTGCGCGAAAGTGGTGACGGCCCGGCCGGCGCTGGCGACGTTCTCGCCATGTGTTTCGGCCGCCTTGGTCGCGGCATCGATCTCGGCTGCGCTCTCGCCGACCGAGATGATGAACTCCGATGCGCTGGCGGCGTTGCCGGAGACTTCGCTGGTGGTGGCGTTCTGCTCGGCGACCGCGCCGTTGACGGTCTCGAACACCGGGCGGATCGCCTCGATCGCCTGCGAGATGCGGTGCACGGCATCCGCGGAGCCGGTGGCGTCGCGCTGCAGCGCGTCGATTTTCCGGGTGATCTCCTCCGTCGCGCCCTGGGTCTGTACCGCGAGCGCCTTCACCTCGGTGGCGACCACCGCAAAGCCCCTGCCGGCGGCACCCGCGCGCGCGGCCTCGATGGTCGAGTTGAGCGCGAGCAGCGTCGTTTGCCGCGCGATCTGTGCGATCAGATTGACGACGTTGCCGATCGCGGCGGAGGATTCGCGCAGGCGGTCGACATTGGCGCGCGCTTCCTGCGCCGCGGCGCTGGCTGCGTCGGCGAGCTTGCCGGCCTCGCGCACCTGCGCGCCGATGCCTTGGGCTGACTGGGTGAACTTGTCGGCGGCATGCGCGAAGGTGGAGGCGTTCGACTGCGCGGCATTGGTGCGCCCGGTGAGGGTGTCGGTGCGGTCGCGAATGGCGGCCAGCGTGTTGGCGGTCGCCTCTGCGCCGCCGGCGACCGAATTGGCGGCCCGCTCGAGCTGGCGGATCATGGCGCCGAGCTCGAGTTCCAGCAGTTCCAGGATTTCCCGGGCAGAATCGTCCCCGCCGGGCGCGGGATCAACCGGCGACGGCGCAGCCTGAGGGACTGCGGCGGGCGCGGGCACGTCGGGCAGACGCTTCCGAAATAATGCGAACGCCATCAGGTCACTCTTGTGGGAAGGTGGGCGGACGCTATTTTCGCAGGCCGGAATGAAATCATGGTTAACAGTGCCTGACTATCGGGCACGGGACACTACGGTACTACCTTAAAGTCGTAGAGCCTCTTTCATTCCGGTGGGTTGGCGGCCTATAAGGCCGGCTTCCCACACTCACCTTGGCTGACAATTCCTTAACGAGACCCGCATGGCCGGACATTCCCAATTCAAGAACATCATGCACCGCAAGGGGCGGCAGGATGCCCAGAAGTCGAAGCTGTTCGGCAAGCTGGCGCGGGAAATCACCGTCGCGGCCAAGCTGGGGACGCCCGACCCCAACATGAACCCGCGCCTGCGTGCCGCCATCATCGCGGCGCGCCAGGAGAACATGCCGAAGGACAATATCGAACGTGCCGTCAAGAAGGCGCTCGGAAATGATGGCGAGAACTATGACGAGATCCGCTACGAGGGTTATGGCCCCGGCGGCGTCGCCGTCATCGTCGAGGCGCTGACCGACAACCGCAATCGCGCCGCCTCCGACATCCGCTCCTTCTTCACCAAGTCGGGCGGCAATCTCGGCGAAACCGGCTCGGTCTCCTTCATGTTCGACCGCACCGGCATCATCGAATATGACCGCAGCGTCGCCTCGGACGACGCCGTGCTCGATGCCGCGATCGAGGCCGGCGCCGACGACGTGGTCTCGAGCGAAGGCGGCCACGAGATCTACGCCTCGACCGAAGGCTATCGCGACGTCGCCAAGGCGCTGGAAGCCAAGTTCGGCGAGCCGCGCAAGGCCGCGCTGATCTGGAAGCCGCAGAACACGGTCGCGGTTGACGACGAGACCGGCGAGAAGCTGCTGAAGCTGATGGATCTGCTCAACGAGCACGACGACGTCCAGCAGGTCTACGCCAATTTCGAGGTGTCGGACGCGCTGATGGCGAAGATGGGCGGGTAGGGTCCGCTTTCCCCTGTTGCTTTCGTTCTGTTTCTGTTTCCCCCACGACAGCCAGCCGCTATCACTGGCGCATGACTGCGCTCCCGATTCGTGGCCCCGTCCGCATCATCGGCATCGACCCCGGCCTGCGTCGCACCGGCTGGGGCGTGATCGAGGCTGACGGCAATCGCCTGATCTATATCGCGTGCGGTTCGGTGGAACCGCCGGACGATCTGCCGCTGGCGAGCCGCCTGCTCGCGATCCACGAAGGGCTTGCCGCCGTCCTGTCCTGCCACAATCCGATGGAGGCCGCGGTCGAGCAGACCTTCGTGAACAAGGACGGCGTTGCGACGCTGAAGCTCGGCCAGGCCCGCGGCGTCGCCATGCTGGCGCCTGCGATGTTCGGCATCAGCGTCGCCGAATACGCCCCGAACCAGGTCAAGAAGACCGTGGTCGGCGCCGGTCATGCCGACAAGCACCAGATCGCGATGATGCTGAAGATCTTGCTGCCCAAGGCCGAGCCGCCGTCCGCGGATGCCGCCGATGCGCTCGCCATCGCTATCACCCATGCCCATCACCGCCAGAGCACCGCGCTGCGGCTGAAGGTGGCGGGGCTATGATCGGCAAGCTCAAGGGCCTGATCGATTCCTACGGCGAGGACTATGTCATCCTCGATGTCGGCGGCGTCGGCTATCAGGTGCATTGCTCGGCCCGCACGCTGCAACACCTGCCGTCGCCCGGCGAGGCCGCCGTGCTCTCGATCGAGACGTATGTACGCGAGGACCAGATCAAACTGTTCGGCTTCCGCACCGACCAGGAGCGCGAGTGGTTTCGCCTGCTCCAGACCGTGCAGGGCGTCGGTGCCAAGGTCGCGCTGGCCGTGCTCGGCACGCTGGCGCCCTCCGATCTCGCCAACGCGATCGCGCTGCGCGACAAGGCCGCTGTGGCGCGCACGCCCGGCGTCGGCCCCAAGGTCGCCGAGCGTATCGTCACCGAATTGAAGGACAAGGCGCCGGCCTTCGCCAACGTCGATCCGGCCGCCGTGCATCTTGCCGGCGCCGTCGACGACCAGCGCGCCCCGCGGCCCGTTGCGGATGCGATCTCCGCGCTGGTCAATCTCGGCTACGGGCAGCCGCAGGCCGCCGCCGCGATCGCCTCGGCCTCGCGCAGCGCCGGCGAGAATGCCGAGACCGCGCAGCTCATTCGGCTTGGCCTGAAGGAACTGGCGAAATAGGCTATGTTCGTCGCAGACCGATCAGGGACCATATTTCGCCCATGCTGACCAAGAAGGATGAGGAGCTGATTGCGGCCGCGACCAATGCGATCAGCCAGCGCTATCGCAACGACTGGCAGGAGGTGGGGGCGGCGATGCGCACCCGTGACGGTCGGATCGTGACCGGCGTCAATATCGATGCCTATATCGGCCGCAACGCGATCTGCGCCGAAGCCATTGCGATCGGGCGCGCGATTACCGAGACCGGTGACCACGGCATCGAGAGCATCGTCGCCGTGCGTCATCCGAAGCCCGGCGAGCCCGGCAACATCGCCGTCGTCTCGCCCTGCGGCACCTGCCGCGAACTGATCCATGATTACGATGCCAAGGCGAAGGTGATCGTGCCTGACAATGGCCGGGCTCCGAAGGTGGTCACGATCGGCGAATTGCTGCCGAACAAGTACCGCAGAGGCAACGAGTGAACACGCCACCCCGCATGGTCTCGCCCGAGCGCCGCTCCGATGACGTCGGCGACACCGCGCTGCGCCCGCAGTCCCTGTCCGATTTCGTCGGCCAGCAGCAGGCGCGCAAGAATCTCTCGATCTTCATCGAGGCGGCGCGCAAGCGCGGCGAGGCGCTGGATCACGTGCTGTTCGTCGGCCCCCCGGCCTCGGCAAGACCACGCTGGCGCAGATCGTGGCCAAGGAGCTCGGCGTCGGCTTTCGCGCCACGTCGGGCCCGGTGATTGCCAAGGCCGGCGATCTTGCGGCATTGCTCACCAATCTCGAAGAGCGCGACGTGCTCTTCATCGACGAGATCCATCGTCTCAGCCCTGCCGTGGAAGAAGTGCTCTATCCCGCGATGGAGGATTTTCAGCTCGATCTGATCATCGGCGAAGGCCCGGCGGCGCGCTCGGTGAAGATCGAGCTGTCGAAATTCACCCTTGTCGGCGCCACCACGCGCGCCGGCCTTCTCACCAATCCCTTGCGCGATCGTTTCGGCATTCCGGTCCGGCTCAACTTCTACACCATCGAAGAACTGGAAAGCATCGTGACACGCGGCGCGCGCGTGCTCAATGTCGGCATGAGCAGCGATGGCGCCAACGAGATCGCGCGCCGCGCCCGCGGCACCCCGCGCATCGCCGGCCGTCTGCTCCGCCGCGTGCGCGATTTCGCCTCGGCCGCCGATGCCGACAAGATCGACCGCAAGATCGCCGACCACGCGCTCAGCGCGCTCGAGGTCGACGCCGCCGGCCTCGATGCCATGGATCGCCGCTACCTCACGACCATCGCGATGAACTATGGCGGCGGCCCGGTCGGCGTCGAGACGATGGCGGCCGCATTGTCCGAGCCGCGCGATGCGATCGAGGACATCATCGAGCCCTATCTGATCCAGTGCGGCTATCTCCAGCGCACGCCGCGCGGCCGCCTGCTCACCACGCATGCTTTCCGCCATCTCGGCATTGCCGAGCCCTCGCGCGATGCGGCGGCGCAGTTTGGCCTGTTCGGCACGGAAGAGAGTAGCGACGACTGACCTGCGCAACATCTGCACGAGATCATCCGATTTTTGCTGGAATAAGCGGCCATGATCCTGTCGTCCGGCCTCATGGAGAGTTGCATCGCCGGTCGATCGCAAGCCGGAGGATAGTGTGGTTGGAGATTGCTTCGGATCAGGACGCCGTTGGCTTGCATCTCTTGCGCTGTCTGTCACCACAATCGGCTTCCTGCTGATTGCGATCAGCGTCGCAATGCCGGCCTATACCGACGTGGTCGCGGCGGAGCGGATCAGGACCGGGCAGGAATGCGAGCCGGGCATTCCGAACGCCAATCCGGATCGGCGATGCCCCGATGAGCAATGGTACAAGGCGATGAACAATCTACGGACCCGCAAGTGGCGGTTCGTCGATGCCGGGGCAGGCCTGGTTGCGTCCGGCTTGACGGTGTGCGGCTTCATGTGGTTGGGCCGCAAGAAGACCTGGCGAGAACTCTCGACGCCCAAGGGCAGCTTGTGGATCATCGGCCTGGCAAGCGCGGCCTGGCTGCTGCAAATTCCGGCCTACGATCTGTTGTTCATGACCGAGTTAGCGCGCGGATATTACCCGCCCTGGTCTGATTCCGTCATGATCCCGATGTCCCAGGTTCAGGACATTCTGCTTTGGCTATTCTTGCCTTACCTTGTGATCTGGCTTGTTTTTGTGGTGGGCTCAAGGTTGCCGGTCAAGGTCTTCTCCAATGCGTCCGGTCGGCCGCTGGTGAACGCCTTCTGGACCGGCGTGACGGCTTTGCTGTTCGTGCCGATCGCATTGATTTTGATTGGTGCGATCCTGGACGGTCCGACGATGATCGTGCCGCTCCTGTGGTTGGTGCTGTGGCTTCTCCTCTGCGCGCGCTCGGCCGCGTTAACGCGGCACAGGCCGGCTCGCCTCGCACTCATGTGAGCGCCGACCGATGTGCGCAAATGCTCGGCGTTCCGGCTCTCGTGAACTTCCGGTAATCTCGTGCAGACAGTCTGCACGAGGGTGCAGACGATCTGCACGAGCGCACCCCAATTCCGCTCCAATCGGACCGCATCACGACAGGCGTATCATCAGCGGACCTTCATGATCACGCGTCGGCATCTCATCCGTTCCATCGGCACCCTGTCCGCCCTCGGCGTCTCGACTGCCGCCTATGGCGTCGGCGTCGAGCCGGTGCTGCGGCTCCGTGTCACCCGTTATCATCCGGCGCCGCGGCAATGGCCGGCGGACTTTCCGCTGAAGATCGCCGTGATCGCCGACATCCATGCCTGCGATCCCTGGATGTCGCTGGAGCGGATCGAGGGAATTGTCGACCGCACCAACGCGCTGAATGCCGACATCATCGTGCTGCTCGGCGACTACGTCGCCGGACTTCGCCAGGTCACGCGCTTCATTCCGTCGAACGAATGGGCGAGGGTGCTGGCCAGCCTCAAGGCGCCGCTCGGCGTCCATGCCGTCATGGGCAATCACGATTACTGGGACGACAGGATCGTGCAGCAGGCCGGCTTCGGGCCGACCATCGCGCATCGTGCGCTGGAGACGGCCGGCATTCCGGTCTACGAGAACGATGCCGTGCGCCTCGCCAAGGATGGCCGCCCGTTCTGGCTCGCCGGCCTCGGCGATCAACTCGCATTTCTGCCGGCGCGGCGCTTCCGCAGCACGGGTCGTTTCGGTGCCGACGATCTCACTGCGACGCTGGCGAAAGTCACCGACGACGCGCCCGTGATCCTGCTCGCGCACGAGCCCAATATCGCGCCGCGCGTGCCGGCACGGGTCGCTCTGCAACTGTCCGGCCACACCCATGGCGGCCAGATCCGGCTGCTCGGCTGGTCGCCGGCCGTTTCGCGGCAACAAGGCCTCCGGCTCGCCTACGGTCACTTCCGGCTCAAATGCGATGTCATCGTCTCCGGCGGCCTTGGTTGCAGCATCATGCCGGTCCGCGTCGGTGTTCCGCCGGAGATCGTCGAGGTGACCCTGGGAAGAGGGCCAGTGTTGGTGTAAGGCGTAGAATTTCACATCAAATGATGTTATATTTGATGCAGAGGTGTTGCCATGAGAACTACCATCGCGATCGATGACGAGTTATTCGCGAAGGCGCAGGAATTCGCTGGCGTCAGTGAAAAGTCAGCTGTTGTGAGGGAAGCCCTGAAGGCCTTCGTTGAACGGGAGGCTGCACGCCGTCTCGCACGGATGGGCGGTACTGAACCCAACGTCAAGGCCCCGCCGCGCCGCCGGCCCAAATGAAGGTTTTGGCGGACACGTCGATCTGGGTCGATCACTTCCGCCGAGCGGATGCGCAACTAGCTGGCCTCCTCGATCATGGCGACGTAGTCATTCATCCGTTTGTGGTGGGCGAATTGCTCTTGGGAGGCGTGCCGAAGGATTCCGACCTGCTCAATGATCTGAATACCCTTCCCAAGGCGACGATCGCCAGCAATGACGAAGTCTTCGAGTTCATAGTCAAGCGGAGGTTGTCCGGACTGGGTATTGGATACGTCGATGTTCACTTGCTGGCATCGACGATGTTGACGGTCGAGGCCTCGATCTGGACGCGTGACAAACGATTGCTTGCGGCTGCTCAGGCGTTGAAATTGGCGGCCGATATCCAATGAGTGACTTGATGTCCCATCTCGACGGCGAGATCCGCGACGGCCGCCATCACATGCAGGTCCGCGTCTACTACGAAGACACGGACTTTTCCGGCATCGTCTATCACGCCAATTATCTGCGCTTCATGGAGCGCGGCCGCACCAATCATCTGCGGCTGATGGGCGCCGAACAGCAGGCGCTGTTCGAGCAGCCCGCGACGGAAGATTCCGGCTTCGCCTTCGTGGTGCGCTCGATGCATCTGGACTTTTTGAAACCTGCCCGTATGGACGACGTGCTCGATGTCGTGACCTGGCCGACCGCGGTGAAGGGCGCCTCCATCATGCTGGCGCAGGAGGTGCGGCGGGCTGAGGACGTGCTGGTGAAAGCCGAGGTGCGCGTCGCCTTCATCAGCGGCGGCCGTGCCCAGCCGATCCCGAAATCGATCCGTACGCTGATGAAAGCCGATTTGATATCCTGATCGCCCGATAAGTGATCGGCCGATAGGTCATGGCCACTCGACTCCGGCGCATGCGGAGATAGATTTGCGGCCCCGACCCAATCGATGAGGCCATCATGTCGCGCCCGCCGCTTCCGCCCTTCACCCGAGAGACCGCCGCGCAGAAGGCCCGCATGGCCGAGGACGCCTGGAATTCGCGCGACCCGGTGCGCGTGTCGCTCGCCTATACCGAGGACAGCCGCTGGCGCAATCGCTCGGAGGTCTTTCAGGGCCGCGAGGCCATCGTGGCGTTCCTCACCCGTAAATGGGAGAAGGAGCAGGAGTATCGCCTGATCAAGGACCTCTGGGGCTTCGACGAGAACCGCATCGCGGTGCGCTTCCAGTACGAATGGCACGACGCCGGCGGCCAATGGTATCGCTCTTACGGCAACGAGCAGTGGGAGTTCGACGAGCACGGCCTGATGCGACGCCGCGAGGCCTCGATCAACGACATCATGATCGCGGAGAAGGATCGCCGTTTTCATTGGGAAGCGCCCGGCCCGCGGCCGGCGGATGTGGCGGGTCTGGGGACGGATCCGTTCTGATACGTCTGACAAGCGACGCTGCTTTGCCCGCTCCCCTTGCGGGAGGGGGTGTCTCTCCGCACTTGAATATTTCGCTTGTGGAGAGATACCCTCATCCGGCGCTTCGCGCCACCTTCTCCCACAAGGGGAGAAGGGAAGAACTCGTGCCGCATAGTTAGGTGCGCCGCGCCAAGAACCTCGTGATCGCTCCACCGAGTTTAGCGCTGTCCAGCGGCTCCGCCAGCGACGCCTTTGCCGAGGCTACGACATCCGCCGGCGCGTTGCCGTCACGCAGTTCGCAGCACACGCGCGCGAACTCCACATCGAACTCGGGATGTGGCTGCACCGACAGCGTCGTGCCGTTGGCGTAGAGCAGGCCGGCATGCGGGGTGAAGTCCGACGAGAGGATCGTGAGCGCGTCGCTTGGCGGCTCGGTCACCTGGTCCTGATGCGAAGCGGCGATCGCGACCGCTTCACCCGCGACGATGCCGTTCTCGGGCAGCACCTGATAGACGTGTCGGCCGATGCCCCAGCCCTTCTCCGACTTGCGCACCGTGCCGCCGAGCGCCTGTGCGATCAATTGATGGCCGAAGCAGATTCCGACCATCGGTGTCTTGTTCGCATAGGCGGTGCGCACGAAATCTTCCAGTGGCGCGATCCAGTCGAGCCCGTCATAGACGCCGGCGGCGGCGCCCGTGATCAGCACGGCCTCGAGCTTGCCCGGATCGGGCAGCGCATCGCCATTCGGAATGCTGACGATCTCGACCGTGGCCGTCGGGTCCTCGGCGCGGACCATGCGTTCGAACATGTCGGGAAACGAGCCGTGATGCTCTCGATATTTTTGCGGGACCTGCCCGGTCTCGATGATGGTGATGCGTGCCATGTGCCATCCCCGGTCGAAGGCTGCGCGCGCGGGCGCAAGCTCAGTCGATTCCTGCCCCGTGTTGCTGGTGTGGCGCTGTGCGTTCCAGCAGCGCGCTTTCCTTGCGCACTTCGTTGAGAAAGGCCTTGGCCAGGCGGGACAGCGGCTCGGCTTCCGACCATAGCATGTAGGCCACCGCGTGCGTGGTCGGTGTGAACGGCCGGACCACGAGACCGCTGCCGCCGTTCTGCAACGGCGAGAAGGGGTCGACCACCGCAGCGCCGACGCCGGCGGCCGCAAGCACGCAAGCCGTGTTGCAGTAGCGCACCTCGACAGTCGGCCGGAACGGGGCGCCGGCACGGGCAAAACTGTCGCGCACGGCTTCGCCAAGCCGCGTGCCGCGCTCGAGCTCCGATGAAAGGCAGGCCCGAGAGATCCGCGGCCGAGATCACGGGCTTATCGGCGAGCGGATGCTGCGGCGGCAGCACGCAGACCATCTCGCCGGTGTGCACCACCTCGTGCGCGATGCCGGGATGGTGCGTCAGGCCGAGCGCAAAGCCGAGCTCGGCGACGCGGCTGAGCACGCCTTCGATGATGCCTTCATATCGGCGAACGTCGAAGAAGACGCGCGTCTCCGGGCGGCGGCGCAGGAAGCTGGACAGAGCCGAAGGGATGATGCTGTAGGCCAGAGGCGGCGTCGCGACGATGGCGAGATGCCCGGAGCGATTCTCGCGCAGATCGCGGACGCGGTTCTCCAGCTTGGCGTGCAGCGCGAAGATCGCCTCGCTCTCCTTGTACAGCGCCATCGCTTCGGCGGTCGGAAATAGCCGGTTGTTCACGCGCTCGAACAGCGCAAAGCCGGCCTGCGCCTCCATCGTCTTCAGTGCATTGCTGACCGCGGGCTGCGACAGCGCCAGTTCGTCCGCCGCCGCCACCGTGGTGCGGTGACGGATGACGGCACGCAGGATCTCGAGCTGGCGCAGGTTCATATCACTGCCGATTATACTCAGGGCCGAAAGATCATAGCAGGACGAATTGATTTTGCAGCCCCGCTTCCGCGTAATGGATGCGGATTTGCGCGTCGCATCAAAGGGTTCATTCGCCCATTGAGGCAGCACCGCGCACAGATTGGAGGCAATCTTGGTTCGTGTCCTTCGCGCCGCCGCCGCTCAGATGGGGCCGACGCAAAAACCGATACGCGCGAGCATACGTTGAAGCGGATGCTCGACATGCTGGAAGAGGCGGCCGGCCGCGGCGCCAGCCTCGTGGTGTTTCCCGAGCTTGCGTTCACGACGTTCTTTCCGCGCTGGCTGCTGGAGGGCGAAGAGCTCGACCAGTATTTCGAGCGCGGGATGCCGAACCCGCATGTCGCAAAGCTGTTCGACCGTGCGCGCGCGCTGCGCGTCGGCTTCTATGTCGGCTATGCCGAGCTGACGCCGGACGGCCGCCGCTACAACTGCGCTGTCCTGGTCGATCGCGACGGCGAGATGCTCGGTCGCTATCGCAAGGTGCATCTGCCGGGCTCGGTCGAGCCGCGGCCGGGTGCGCGCTACCAGCAGCTCGAGAAGCGTTATTTCGACTATGGCGATCTCGGCTTTCCTGCCTTCCGCGCCGGATCGGCCTGGGCCCATGCCATCATGGGCATGATGATCTGCAACGATCGCCGCTGGCCGGAATCCTGGCGCGTGCTCGGCCTGCAGGGCGTCGAGCTCGTCTGCATCGGCTACAATTCGGCGGCCTACGATCCCAATGGCGGCACGACGGAAGACGGGGCACTCCGCACCTTCCACTCGACGCTGGTCACGCAGGCCAATGCCTACATGAACGCGACCTGGGCGATCTCGGTGGCGAAGGCGGGCGAGGAGGACGGCTCCGGTCTGATCGGCGGCTCCTGCATCGTCGATCCCAACGGCCTCATCGTCGCGCAGGCGCAGACGCTCGCGGACGAGGTCATCGTCGCGGACATCGATCTCGACCTCTGCCGCCAGGGCAAGGACAAGATGTTCAACTTCGCCGCCCATCGAAGGCCCGAGCAGTACCGGGTGATCACCGAACGCGCCGGCGTCATCGAGCCGGCCGTTCTCGACGCGGACTGACGATGCGGACTGACTCTTGCACGGCGCTGGCAAAGGAGCTGACATGACACGCCTCTCGTATTTTCTTGGGCTAGCAGCATTGGCTGCCGTGACGTCCGCGCAGGCGGCCGAGCTTCCGGCGGAGATCAAGCAGGCGGGTGCGTTGAAGCTCACGGTCAATTCCACCTACGCGCCGATGGAATACCGCGATCCCGCGACCAATGAACTCGTCGGGCTCGATATCGACCTCGCCAACGAGCTTGCCAAGCGGCTCGGCGGCCTCAAGATCGTCTGGAGCGAGACGCCGTTCGCCGAGCTGATCCCCTCGCTCCAGACCAGGCGTGCCGACTTCATCATCTCCGGCATCTCCGATCGCGCCTCGCGGCGCGAGACTGCCGATTTCGTCGACTACCTCGCGACCGGGCCGCAGTTCTTCGTGATGGCCGACAGCGCGGCCAAGGACGCGATCGATCTCTGCGGCAGGAAGGTCGGCACCACCCGCAGCACCAGCTTCCCGGTCGAGATCGAGAAGTGGAGCAAGCAGAATTGCGAGCCGGTCGGCAAGCCCGCCATCCAATACGTCCCGGGCGAGAATTCGATCGACGTCCGCAACCAGCTCAAGCAGGGCCGCATCGACGCGGCCGTGCAGGGCAGCGAGACACTCCCTTATGCGCAAACGCAGGAGCCCGGCAAATATCGCGTCGTCGGCGAGCCCTTTGCTAGGGGATATCAAGGCATCATGTTCCGCAAGGACGATGCGGCCCTGCGCGAGGTGGTGACCGAAAAGCTCACCGCCATGATCGCCGACGGCTCCTACAAGGCTGTCCTCGACAAATGGGGCCTCGGGGCCAATGCGGTCGCCCAGCCCATGCTGAACGCGGCGCCGCAATGAAGCCGGCCCCGGCACTCGCGGAGGGTTTCCCTGACTTGTCGGGGATGCGGATCGCGCGCGAGCCGCACTGGTTTCGCTGGCTCAGCGCGGCCCTGATCGTCCTCGTGCTGGCTGCGATCGTGCGCGCCTTCGCCAGCGGCCAGATCGAGTGGTCCTATGTCAGCCGCTTTCTGACTGCAAAAGTCATTCTCGAAGGCATCGTCAACACGATGGTGATGGCGGTGCTGGCGATGGCGCTCGGCATTGTCCTCGGCATCGTCGTGGCGGTCATGCGGCTGTCGCCCAATCCGGTGCTGAAGACCGTCGCGGCCGGCTACACCTGGCTGTTCCGCGGCACGCCGCTGATTCTGCAACTCTTGCTGTGGTTCAATCTCGCGCTGGTGTTTCCGACCATCGGGATTCCCGGCCTGTGGAGCGCGCGGGCCGTCGACGTCATGACGCCGTTCCTCGCCGCGCTGCTCGGGCTCGGCATCAACCAGGGCGCCTATACGTCGGAAGTGATGCGCGCCGGCATGCTGTCGGTCGACATCGGGCAGTATGAGGCCGCGCAGGCGATCGGCATGGGGCGGCTGCGCGCGCTGCGGCGGATCGTCCTGCCGCAGGCGATGCGCGTGGTGATCCCGCCGCTCGGCAACGAGTTCATCGGCATGGTCAAGGCGACCTCGCTCGCGAGCGTGATCCAGTATCCGGAACTGCTGCACAACGCCGAAAACATCTACTACGCCAATTCCCGCGTGATCGAACTGTTGATCGTCGCGGGACTCTGGTACCTGCTCGTGGTTTCGGTCCTGACGCCGCTCCAGATGCTGCTCGAACGCCGCTTCGCGCGCGGCACATTGCAGTTCGGCCGATGACAAAACCCCTCGTCGCGATCCGCTTCGTCACCAAGAACTTTGGAGAGTTCCAGGCTCTCAGAAATGTGTCGCTGGACGTCTGGCCCGGCGAGGTGATGTGCCTGATCGGCGCCTCCGGCTCCGGCAAGACCACGCTGCTTCGCTGCATCAACCAGCTCGCCGCGATCGATGCCGGCGGCATCTGGCTCGACGGCGAGCTGTTGGGTGTACGCGAGCAGGATGGCCGGCTTCATCGGCTCACCGAGCGGCAAATCGGTCGGCAGCGGCTGAAGACCGGCATGGTGTTCCAGCGCTTCAATCTGTTTCCGCACAAGACCGCGCTCGAGAACATCACCGAGGGTCCGCTGCAGGTGCAGGGCCGCAAGTTTGACGAGGTGCAGGCGGAGGCGCTCGAACTGCTTCGGCGCGTCGGATTGTCGGCCAAGGCCGACTCGTATCCCGCGCAGCTCTCCGGCGGCCAGCAGCAGCGCGTCGCCATTGCGCGGGCGCTCGCGATGAAACCGATGCTGATGCTGTTCGACGAGCCGACCAGCGCGCTCGATCCTGAGCTCGTCGGCGAGGTGCTCGCGGTCATGAAGGAACTGGCCAGGAGCGGCATGACCATGATGGTGGTGACGCACGAGCTCGGCTTCGCCCGCGAGGTCGCCGATCGCGTCGTCTACATGGACCAGGGCGCGATCGTCGAGCAGGGGCGTGCGTCCGACGTGTTGGGCGCGCCGCGCGAGGAGCGCACCAAGGCATTTCTTTCGGCAGTGATCTAGCAATGGGAGTACGTTGATGAAGAGAGTCTCTGGTTGCGGCGGCGCTGGTTGGCGTCATGACCGTTTCGGCTGTTGCGATCGAGCTGCCGGCGGAGATCGCCAAGCGCGGCAACATCAAGGTTGCCTTGGTGCCGAACTATCCGCCGATGGAGTTCCGCGATCCCGCCAGCAACACGCTGTCGGGCTTCGACATCGATCTCGGCGAGGCCATCGGCAAGAAGATTGGCTTGAAGATCGAATGGCAGGAGACCAGCTTCGACCAGTTCATGCCGTCGATCTCGACCGGCCGTGTTGATGCGATCCTCTCCGGCTTTACCGACTATGCCAGCCGGCACGAGACCGCGACCTTCGTCGATTATCTGCGCACGGGTCCAAGGTTTTTCGTGCAGCAATCCCGTGCGGCGGAGTTCAAGGACATGGTCGCGTTCTGCGGCAAGAAGGTCGGCGCCAGCCGCCGCACCATGTACCCGAGCATGATCAACGCCTGGAGCGAGAAGAGCTGCGGCAGCAATCCGGTCGTTTTCGTTGGCACCGACGGTTCGGCCGATGCCCGCACCCAGCTCAAGCAGGGCCGCATCGACGCCGCCGTTCAGGGTAACGAGACGCTGCCCTACCTCATGGACCTCGAGCCCAGCGCCTACACGCCGGTCGGCACGCCGATCGCGGAGCAATTCGTCGGCATTGCCATTCCGGTCAAGGAAAAGGCGTTGCAGCAGGCGATGCTGGAGGCCGTCGACGCACTGATCGCCGACGGCACCTACAAGACCCTGCTTGCCAAGTGGAAGCTGACGGACAACGGATTAGAGAAGGCAGCCATCAATGCTGGACAGTAAGGCACTCAAGAGCATCCCGCTCACCCCGGCCAACACCGCGGATCCGGCGCCGGAATATCCGTGGCCGACGCCGTACACCTCCGCGATGTTCCTGTCGTTCGACGTCGACGCGGAGAGTGCGTGGACCAGCAAGGATGCTAGCCACGCCCAGCGGCTGATTACCATGAGCTATGGCGGCTTTGAGGCGCGCGTCGGCACGCCGAAACTGCTGGAGCTGCTCGACCAGCTCGATCTCAAGGCGACGTTCTTCGTCACGGGATGGTCGGTCGATGCGCATCCGGCGATGGCCGAGTCCATTCTCAAGGCCGGCCACGAGATCGGCCATCACGGCTATCATCATCTCTTGCCCGATCCCGGCGATCCCTGGATCGAGGAAGAGCTGGAGCGCGGCTTCGAGGCGCTGAAGCGCCGGCTCGGCGTCAGGCCGACCGGCTATCGCGCGCCTTACGGTGAGTTCACGGAAGAACTGCGGGTCGCGCTGGTGCGGCACGGCATCGTCTACACATCCTCGTTCCGCGACGATGTGCGGCCTTATCGCCATCGCCTCGCCGACGGCAAGCCGGGCACGATCGAGCTGCCGGTAACCGCAAGCTATGACGACTGGATGCACGGCCTTTCCGCGCGCTTCAGCCCGCGCTCGATCTTCCCGAAGGAGCATGTGCTCTCGATCTGGAAGGACGAGCTCGATGAAACCCGCGACTGGGGCGCGCTGGTGACGACCGTGCTGCACCCGCAATGCAGCGGCCGTCCGATGCGGTTGCGTTTGTTGCGCGAGTTTCTCACTTACGCCAAGTCGTGCCCGGACGTCTGGATCGCTACCGGCGAGAAAATTGCGGAAAACTTCCTGCGCCACGAGGCGGCCAACCGTTGAGCAGAGCCATGACCCGTCGCCGCATCCTCGTCATCAACCCCAACTCGTCGGCGTCGGTGACGGCGGCGATCGACGAGGCAGTCGCACCGCTGCGCATCGCCGGCGGGCCTGACATCGAGGTGGTCGGACTTGCCGAGGGGCCGCCAAGCATCAGCTCGCAGCGCGATGCCGACAGCGTGGTGATGCCGCTGGTCAATCGCGTCACGCACGACGATGCGGATGCCTTCGTGCTCGCCTGCTTCAGCGATCCCGGCCTGCATGCGGTGCGCGAGGCGGCCGGCGGCCGCCCCGTGCTGGGCATCGCCGAATGCGGCATTTTTCGTGCGCTGATGCTCGGCGAGCGCTTCGGCATCATTGCGCTGTCGCCCTCGAGCATCCGCCGCCAGCAGCGCATGGCGCGGGTGATGGGCGTCGATAGCCGTTATGCCGGAAGCTGGTCGGTCGGCGCGAGCGCGGCGGAGACAGCGGGAGCAGACATTCGCGGTCGGTTGATCGAAGCCGGCCGCGCGCTGGTCACCCAATGCCGCGCCGATGTCGTGGTGATGGGATGCGCCGGCATGGCCTCGCATCGCGCGGCGATTGCGGATGCGATCGGCGTGCCCGTGATCGAGCCGGCGCAGCAGGCGGTGGCGGCCGCGATTGGCGCGGTCTTATTGAACACCTAAGATCCTTCAGGAGCCTCTTGTCATGTCTATCTCTCGCCGTTCGCTCCTCAAGGCCGCTGCTGCAGCGCCTGCACTGTCGCTGCCGGGCATCGTGCGTGCCGAATCCCAATCCACGCTGCGCTTCATTCCCGTCATCGATCTCGCCTTCGTCGATCCCATCTATTCGACCGCTCAGGTGTCGCGAAACCACGGCTTCATGGTCTACGACACGCTCTACGGCATGAGCTCCTCGCTCCAGGTTTCGCCGCAAATGCTGTCGGGCCACGCCATCTCCGGCGATCTGCTGCAATGGGATCTCAACCTGCGCGATGGCCTGTTCTGGCACGATGGCGAACGTGTGCTCGCGCGCGACTGCGTCGCCAGCATCCGCCGCTGGGCGGCGCGCGACGGTTTTGGCGGCGAGCTGATGGAGGCGACCGCGGAGCTCTCGGCTGCGGACGACCGTACCATCCGTTTCCGTCTCAAGCGCCTGTTCCCGTTGCTGCCGCAGGCGCTCGGCAAGGCCGCGATCAATCCCTGTTTCATGATGCCGGAGCGGCTGGCGAGCCAGGATCCATTCAAGCCGCTGACCGAAGTGATCGGCAGCGGCCCGTTCCGTTATCTCGCTGACGAACGCGTGCAGGGCGCCCGCAACGCCTATGCAAAATTCGAGCGCTATCAGCCGCGGTCCGACGGCAAGCCGGATTGGACCGCGGGGCCGAAGATCGTGCACTACGACCGCGTGGTCTGGACCACCACGCCTGACGCCGGCACCGGCGTCGCTGCGCTTCAGACCGGCGAGCAGGACTGGCAGGAAACGACGCCGCACGACCTGTTGCCGATCATCAAGGCGGCCGGGGACATCGAGACGCGCATCCTCGATCCCCGCGGCTACGCCTGCATGCTGCGCCTCAATCATCTGCAGCCGCCATTCGACAATCCCGCCATCCGCCGCGCGCTGCTCGGTGCGATCGACCAGTCGGCCTTCATGACGGCGGTTGCCGGCACCGATCCGGCCTACCAGGTCTCGCCGATCGGTTATTTTGCTCCTGATACCCCGATGGCGAGCGATGTCGGCCTCGACGTGTTCCGCGGTCCGCGCAACTACGACAAGGTGAAAGCCGATCTGAAGGCCGCCGGCTACAATGGCGAGAAGATTGTGCTGCTCGTTCCCACCAATTCGCTGGCACAGAAGCCGCTCGGCGAGATCGCGGTCGACAGCCTGCGCAAGGCCGGTATGAACGTCGAATATGCCGGGCTAGATTTCGCCGTCGTGTTGCAGCGCCAGCTCAAGAAGGATTCGGTTGGGCAGGGCGGCTGGAGCGCCGCGGTCGGCAACTGGCAAGGGATCGACTGGCTCAATCCCGCCGGCAACACCAACATCCGCGGTGAGGGCAAGGTCGCCGGCTGGTATGCGAGCCAGAAGATGGGGCCGTTGCGCAGCCAGTGGCTGGCGGCCTCCGAGCTCGCCGAACAGCAGCGTATCTGCCGCGAGATCCAGGCCGTCGCCTTCGAGGAAATCCCCTATATTCCGATCGGCCTGTACAAGCAGCCGACCGCCTATCGCAAAGCCATCACCGGCATTCTCGACGGCACCGCCGTCTTCTGGAACGTACGCCCCGCATGAGCACGACAGCAATTTTCGGCAGCTATGTGCTGTCACGGAAGGACGGCGCGCAGGATGTGTTGCGCGACCATTGGGTCCTGGTCGAAGGCAAGAAGATCGCCGCCATCACGCGCGATAGACCCAGCGCGGATCAGGTCTATGATCGACCCGGCCGCTTCGTACTGCCGGGTCTGCTGAACCTGCACAATCACTGCTTTAGCGAGGCGGTGGCGCGCAGCCACAGCGAGGACGGCAATGGCCGCAAGAACAACCAGAGCATCGTCTACACGGTGCTGCTGCCGCTGACCAAGCGCGGCGCCGATATCCTGTCGGCCGAAGAGCGCATGGCGGTGGCGCGGCTCGGCATCCTCCAGCTTCTCAAGGGCGGCGCCACCACCGTGATGGAGCCGTTCCGCAATTCGATCCCTGAGATGTTCGACGCTGCCGAGGAGATGGGCATCCGCTTCTATGGCGCGCCCTATCTGTTCTCGACGTCCGACGCCAAGGCCGGCCCCGATGGTGTCGTTCAGTATTCCGGCGATGACGGTACCGCTGACATGGCGACGTGGGACGCGCTCTATCAGCGCTGGAACAATCGCGGCGACGGCCGCATCGGCCTTGCGATGAGCCCGCACGCGACCGACACCTGCGGCCCCGACCTGCTCAAGGCCTGCGCCGCACGGGCGCGCGAACTCGGCGTTCCCATCACCACGCACATGGCGCAGAGCCGCGCCGAGGTCGAGACCATCGGCAACCGCTATGGCGGTCGCACGCCGGCGCAATATCTGGATTGGCTCGGCCTGCTCGCCCCCGATCTGATGGCGGCGCATTGCATGTTCAGCAGCGACGACGATCTCAAGCTGATGGCCGGGCGCGGCATGACTGTGCTGAATTGCCCGCGCGTGTTCGCGCGCGCCGGCGTCACTGCCGCCTTCAGCCGCTTCGCCGAGCACGGCGTCCGCACCGTGGTCGGCACCGACGGCTACAACATGGACCTGCTCGGCGAGCTCAATGCCGCCTCGTTGATCTCCAAGATCACATCGCAGCGCGCCGATGTCGCCAACTCGCCCGAGCTGATCGAGGCGAACACGGCGGTTGCCGCCGACGTCATCAAGCGGCCGGACCTCGGCCGGATCGAGTCGGGCGCGACGGCTGACCTGACCGTCGTCGATCTCACTCATCCACATCTGCAGCCGCTGTTCGATCCGCGCCGCGCGCTGATCGCGCTCGCCAACCGCGCCAATATCGATCAGGTCATGGTCGATGGCCGCATGCTGATCGATGAAGGACGGTACCTCGGCGCCGACGAAGCGGCGATCACCGCGGCGGGAACGGCTGCGATCGGAAAAATCTGGGACCTTCCGGAGGCGCAGGCCGCGTTCAGCGGCTGAGAGCGGGCTCGTCGAATTCCACGAGCGCCTTGCGCATGGTCTCGACCAGATCCAGCGCCACCGGGGAGGGGCTGCGCTGCGCCGGAAAGACCGCGGAGAATTCGAAGTCGATCCGCGGCAGGAAGCGGCGCACGACGACGCCGCGGGTGGAAAATTCCTGCGCGGTGAAGGGATCGCAGATCGCGACGCCCAGCCCCGATGACACCATGCCGCACATGATCTCCGACAGTGCGGTCTCGACCCGCAGCACGCGGCGGACGTCGTGACGATGGAAGATCTGGTCGACGAGGTGCCGGCTCGAGGATCCCGCGGACAGCGAAATGAAGGTCTCGCCCTCGAAGTCGCGCGGCTCCAGAACGTCCTTTTCCGTGAGACGATGGCCTGTGGGCAGCACTGCGACGCGCGCGGGCGCCGGCAGCTTCTGGCTCGGCAGGCCGGAATGCGCAATCGGCACCTCGGCAAATCCGACGTCGCACTGATTGTTCAGCACCCAGTCGACCACGATGGGCGAGATCACGCCGAAGAAGGCGAGATTCAGGTTGGGCCGCTCTTTCAAAAATGCCCGGTGAGCCGCGGCAGATAGCCGTTCGACAGCGCCGGAAGGGCGGCAATTCGCAGCGAGCCGGTGCGGCGGCCGCGGATTTCTTCGGCTGCCGCGGTGATGCGTTCGAGGCCGACGAAGGAGCGCTCCACTTCAGTATAGAGCGCCATTGCTGCCGCGGTCGGCACGAGGCCGGTGCCGCGCCGCTCGAACAGCTCCATCTTCAACAGCGCCTGGAGGTCGCGCAGCAGCCGGCTGACCGCCGGCTGCGTCACGGTCATCAGCGCGGCCGCCTCGGTGACGCTGCCGGTCAGCATTGTCGCCCGGAAGGCTTCAACCTGCCGCGAATTGATCCGGGCCATCGAGATTTCCATTCATAACATTCTGGCATGCAGAGGGTGTCATTATTCATTGGACGATGGAAGTATAGGTTTGCGATCTTTTTCATCAGGACTGGAGACAGCCCGCTTTTTCGGCAGATCGGAGGGGTTCAAACCTCCAGATCGCGCCAAAACCTGCCGAACAGGGGCCGGAGCCCTGTCCGAGAAGGATTTTGCGCGGAAGGGAATGCGGAAGGCGCCTCAGTTCGAGATTTGTCGGCACGTCACCTCATTCCGGTATGGAGATCGGACCACATGAAGACTCTTCGCCTTCTGACAGCGGTCAGCATCGCGGCCCTCGCCGCCGGCATTTCGGCCGCCTCGGCCCAGCAGAAAACGCTTTATGTCGCCGGCTACGGCGGCTCGTTCGAGAAGACCATACGGGACGAGGTGATCCCGACTTTCGAGAAGGAAAATGGCGTCAAGGTCGAATACGTCGCCGGCAACTCCACCGACACGCTGGCAAAGCTCCAGGCGCAGAAGGGCAACCAGCAGATCGACGTCGCCATCGTCGACGACGGCCCGATGTATCAGGCGATCCAGCTTGGCTTCTGCGGCAAGCTCGACGGCCTGCCGGCCGATCTCTACGACACTGCCCGCTTCAAGGACGATCGCGCCGTCGCGATCGGCATCGTCGCCACCGGACTGATGTACAACACCAAGGTCTTCAAGGAGAAAGGCTGGGCGCCGCCGACCTCGTGGAACGACCTGAAAGACACGAAATACGCCAAGCAGCTCGTGATCCCGCCGATCAACAACACCTACGGTCTCGAAGCGCTGGTAATGCTGTCGAAGATGAACGGCGGCGGCGAGACCAATGTCGATTCCGGCTTCAAGATCTTCAAGGAGCAGATCAATCCGAACGTGCTCGCCTACGAGCCGTCGCCGGGGAAGATGACCGAGCTGTTCCAGTCCGGCCAGGCCGTGATCGCGGTGTGGGGCACCGGCCGCGTGCAGAGCTTCGCCAACACCGGCTTCCCCGTCGACTTCGTCTATCCGAAGGAGGGCGCGGCGACGCTGTTGACGACGGCCTGTCCCGTCACCAAGCCCAACGCGTCGCCATTGGCGTCCAGCTTCGTCAAGATGCTGCTCGAGCCCAAGATCCAGCTCGTGATGCTGAAGGAATACGGCTACGGCCCGGTGCTGAAATCGCTGGTGGTGCCGCCGGAGTTCGGCAAGATGGCGCCGATCGGCGAGCGCGCGGCCAAGCTCTATAATCCGGATTGGACCGTCATCAACGAGAAGCGCGAGGAGTGGACCAAGCGCTGGAACCGCGAGGTCGAGCGTTGATCTGATCTTTCGTAGCGGAGACAGCGTGATGGCCTATCTCGAGCTCGATCGGGTCGCCAAGCAATTCGGCGCGCAGACCGTGGTCGACGACTTCAGCCTGTCGGTCGGGAAGGGGGAGTTCATCTCCTTTCTCGGCCCGTCCGGCTGCGGCAAGACCACGACCCTGCAGATGATCGCGGGCTTCCTCGACCCTACGCGCGGCGCGATCCGCCTGGAGGGCAAGGACCTGACCGCGATCCATCCGGCCAAGCGCGGGCTCGGCATCGTGTTCCAGAGCTACGCGCTGTTTCCGCACATGACCGCGGCGGAAAACGTCGCCTTTGGTCTGGAGATGCGCAAGGTGACGCGCAGCGAACGGACCGAACGCGTCCGCGCGGCGCTCGCGATGGTCGGGCTTGCGGGCTATGAAGACCGCCATCCGCGCCGGATGTCCGGCGGCCAGCAGCAGCGCGTGGCGCTGGCGCGGGCGCTGGTGATCAAGCCAAGCGTGCTGCTGCTCGACGAGCCGCTGTCCAATCTCGATGCCAAGCTGCGCGAGGAGATGCAGATCGAGCTGCGCCAGATCCAGCGCACCATCGGCACCACCACGATTCTCGTCACCCACGACCAGAACGAGGCGATGTCGCTGTCCGATCGGATCGTGGTGATGAGCCAGGGCAAGATCGAGCAGATCGGCACGCCGCAGGAGACTTACGAGCGGCCGGCTTCGGCCTTCGTCTCGCAGTTCCTGGGAAAGACCAATGATTTTCCCGGGATGATCGACCGTGTCGTCTCGCCCACCCAGTTGGTGGCAGGGTCCTGGCGCGCGCCGGCGCCGGCCGGGCTCGGCGGGCCCGTGACCGTCAGTGTCCGTCCCGAGAGAATCGGCTTTGGTGATACGGGACTCAGCGCCAAAATCATCACGCGCATTTTTCAGGGCAATCACTGGCTGTTCCAGTGCGACAGCGAATGCGGGCCGGCCATCGTGATCCGTCAGAACGATGGCAAGCCGCAGCCAGCCGAAGGCGATGCCGTACGTCTCAATTGGCGTCCAGAGGACATGAGCGTGCGCGGCGGAGTCTCCGCATGAGCATGGCCGCCGACGAGCGCAACGCCCGGGCGCCATGGGCACTGGCGGCGCCCGCCCTGATGCTGTTCGTCGGCGTGCTGTTGATTCCGCTGGCGATGACCGTGATGCTGTCGTTCCACGACTGGGGCCAATACAAGGGCATCGAGCCGGTCTTCATCCTCAAAAACTGGAAGGAGATCGCGACCGATCCTTATTACGCCGAGATGTTCTGGCGGACCTTTCGGATCGCGATCCTGACCACGCTGCTCACCGCATTGCTCGGCGCGCCCGAGGCCTACATTCTCAACCGTATGGACGGCCGCTGGAAGAGTATCTTCCTGCTGGTCATTCTCGGGCCGCTGCTGATCTCCGTGGTGGCGCGCACGCTCGGCTGGGCGTTGCTGTTCGGCGGCAACAACGGGCTCGTCAACAAGCTGCTGATGTCGGCAGGCGTGATCAGCTCGCCCATTCCCTTCATGTTCACCGAGACCGGCATGGTCGTTGCGCTCGCGCATGTCATGATGCCGTTCATGGTGCTGTCGGTGTGGGCGGCGCTGCAGCGACTCGATCCGCAGATCGAGAATGCCGCGATGTCGCTCGGCGCCGGCCCGATCACCACGATTCGCCGCATCATCATGCCGCAGATCATGCCGGGCGTGCTGTCGGGCGCGATCATCGTGTTCTCGCTCTCGGCCAGTGCGTTTGCGACGCCCGCGATCATCGGCGGCCGCCGGCTCAAGGTCGCTGCGACGCTTGCCTATGACGAATTCCTCAATACGCTGAACTGGCCACTCGGTGCCGCGGTCGCGACGCTCTTGCTGGTCGCGCTGGTCTTGATCGTCGTCGGCAGCAACGCGCTGATCGAGCGCCGCTATGCCGAGGTGTTCCGATGAGGAGGAACGGTCCGCTGGCGCTGATCTTCCACACCATCTTCGTCATCGTGATGGTGGCGCCGATCCTGGTGGTCTGCCTCGTCGCCTTCACGCCAGAGGGCTTTCTGTCGCTGCCGACCAACGGCTTCTCGCTGCGCTGGTTCAGGGCGATCGGCAACTATCCCGAATTCATCCACGCGTTCTGGGTCAGCCTCGGGCTTGGCGCGTTGTCGTCCCTCGTGGCGCTGCTGTTCGCGGTGCCCGCCGCGCTGGCGATCGCGCGCTATCGCTTCCGCGGGCGTGACGCGCTGGCGGCGCTATTCCTGTCGCCGCTGATGATCCCGCATGTTGTGCTCGGCATTGCTTTTCTGCGCTTCTTCACCTCGGCGGGCCTCGGTGGCAGTTTTGCCGCGCTGATCATCGCGCATGTGATCATCGTGTTTCCGTTCGCGCTGCGGCTGACGCTGGCGGCCGCAACGGGCATGGATCGCACGGTCGAGATGGCGGCTGTCTCGCTCGGCGCCGGCGGCTGGACGCTGTTCCGCCGCGTGACGCTGCCTCTGATCCTGCCCGGAGTCATCAGCGGCTGGGCACTCGCCTTCATCCAGTCCTTCGACGATCTCACCATGACCGTCTTCCTCGCGGCACCCGGCACCGAAACGTTGCCGGTGCGCATGTTCCTTTATATCCAGGACAACATCGATCCGCTGGTGACGTCGGTCTCGGCCTGCGTGATCGCTGTTACCATGACCGCCCTCATTCTGCTCGACCGCTTCTACGGGCTCGACCGTGTGCTCGCCGGCAAGGGCGATACGGGACGATAGGAGAATCTATGCGAACGGATTACGACGTCGCCGTCGTCGGCGGCGGACTGCTCGGCTCCGCCATTGCCTGGGGCCTCGGACGGCTCGGCAAGCGCGTCGCTGTGCTCGACGAAGGGGACATTACCAAGCGTGCCTCGCGTGCGAATTTCGCGCTGGTCTGGGTCCAGAGCAAAGGGCTCGGCATGCCCGCCTACACGGTCTGGACCGTGCAGGCATCACAGGCGTGGGGCCGGCTCGCCTCGGAGCTGAAGCAGCAGACCGGGCTCGACGTCGCCCTCCAGCAGAATGGCGGCTTTCATCTGACGCTCGGCGACGACGAATTCGGCCAGCGCACCGAGCTGGTCAAGCGCATGCACAACCAGACCGGCGCGGCCGACTACAAGATGGAGATGCTGTCCGCCTCCGAGGTGAAGAAGTCGCTGCCGCTGATCGGGCCGGAGGTCTCCGGCGGCAGCTATTGCCCGCTCGACGGCCACGTCAATTCGCTGCGGACGTTCCGTGCCTTCCACACCGGCTTCAAGGCGTTCGGCATCGACTATTTTCCGGAGCGCCCGGTCTCGGCGATCAGCAAGAGCGACGGCGAATTCCGCCTGACCACGCCGAAGGGCGAGCTCCGTGCCGCCAAGCTCGTGCTGGCTGCCGGCAATGCCAACCAGACGCTGGCGCCGATGGTCGGTCTCTACGCGCCGATGGGCCCGACCCGCGGCCAGATCGTGGTGACCGAGCGCACCATGCCGTTCCTGCCGCATCCGCTGACGACGATCCGCCAGACCGACGAAGGCACGGTGATGATCGGCGACAGCAAGGAAGACGAGTTGGATGACCGCGCGCTGAAGCATTCGATCAGCGCCGTGATGACCGATCGCGCCCAGCGCATGTTCCCGCATCTGTCGCGGCTCAATGTGGTCAGGAGCTGGGCCGGCATCCGCGTCATGCCGCAGGACGGCTTTCCGATCTACGACCAGTCGGCGACGCATCCCGGCGCCTTCGTCGCCTGTTGCCATTCCGGCGTCACGCTCGCCTCCAACCACGCCTTCGAGATCGCGCGCATGGTTGCTGCCGGCGCGCTCGAGCCGGAACTGGTCGGTGCGTTCTCCGCCAGCCGCTTTGGCGGCGCGGGCGCGGCGAACAACAGCGGCTACTAGAGATATTGAAGGAACCAGGATGTTCAAACGATCCGAACAGGACAAGCGGCCACAGGTGCAGATCTTCGTCGACGGCGTCGCCGTCGCGGCGCGTCAGGGCGACACCGTCTCCGCCGCACTGCTGGCCTCGAGCTGTGACGCGCGCCGGTCGACTGCCGTCAGCGGTGCGCCGCGGCTACCCTATTGCATGATGGGCGTGTGCTTCGACTGTCTCGTCACCATCGACGGCGTCGGCAACCGGCAGGGCTGTCTCGTCCCCGTCGCCGAGGGCATGCAGATCGAAATCCAGAAGGGCAAGCGGGAGATCGGGCGATGACCATGGCTCCCAAGCGCGAAGACTACGACGTGGTGGTGATCGGGGCTGGGCCCGCGGGCCTTGCTGCGGCGGCGACATCCGCCGAGGCCGGCCTTTCGACGCTGCTGCTCGACGAGAACATCGGCCCTGGCGGCCAGGTGTTTCGCGCCATCGCCTCGACGCCTGTGACCGACCGCAACCAGCTCGGCGCCGACTATTGGGTCGGTGCCGAGCTCGTGCAGTCGCTGCGCGCAGGCAGCGCCGAAGTCATTCACCGTGCGACGGTCTGGAGCCTCGACCGCAATCTCGACGTCGCGGTGTCCGTCGGCGGCGCCTCGGCTTTCGTCAAGGCCAAGCGCGTGATCCTCGCGACCGGCGCGCTGGAGCGGCCGTTCCCGATTCCCGGCTGGACGCTGCCGGGCGTCATGACCGCGGGTGCCGCGCAGACGATGCTGAAGTCGTCGGCTCTGGTGCCCGATGGCCGCACGGTGATCGCAGGGCAGGGGCCGCTGCTCTGGCTGCTCGCCGCGCAGATTCTGCGGCTTGGTGGCCGGATCGACCGCATCCTCGACACCACCGAGCGCGGCAATTATTTCGCCGCGCTGCCGCACGCGTTTGCGTTTCTGACCTCGCCCTATTTCGCCAAGGGCCTGTCGATGATGCGCGAGGTGAAGGCGAAGGTGCAGGTCATCTCTAATGTCACCGAGCTCGCTGCGGCTGGCGATGGCCAGCTTGCGAGCGTGAGCTACGTCGCGGGCGGCAAGCGCGAGACGATTTCGGCCGATCTCCTGCTGCTGCATCAGGGCGTCGTGCCCAACGTCAATCTCGCGATGTCGGCCGGCGTCGAGCATCGCTGGGATGATTTGCAACTGTGCTGGTCGCCGGTGCTCGATGCGAGCGGAAGTTCTTCGGTTGCCGGCATTGCGATCGCGGGCGACGGGGCAGGCATCGGCGGAGCCAACGCGGCGGTGGTGCGCGGCCGTATCGCGGCGCGCGCTGCTGTGGAGGCTTTGGCGCCTGCGGCAGCGGCGAAGCTTGCATCGATGGCCACGCTCCGCAGCGATCTCGCAAAAGCTGAGCGCGGCCGCGTCTTTCTCGATACGCTGTTCCGCCCGGCGCCGCAGTTTCGCATTCCCTCGGGCGACACCATCGTCTGCCGCTGCGAGGAGGTGACCGCCAAGGATGTTCTCGATTCCGTCGCGATCGGCGCGACCGGGCCGAACCAGCTCAAGGCCTATCGCCGCACCGGCATGGGTCCGTGCCAGGGCCGGCTCTGCGGTCTCACCGTCACCGAGCTGATGGCGCAGGCGCGGGGCAAGACCCCGCAGGAGATCGGCTATTACCGGCTGCGCGCGCCGGTGAAGCCGATCACGCTGGCCGAGCTCGCCGCCGTTCCCAAGAGCGAAGCCGACGTCAAGGCCGTGGTGCGCGGATGACGACAAACGTGGATGCGATCGTCGTCGGCGGCGGCATCCACGGATGCTCCACGGCGCTGCATCTCTGCCTCGCCGGCCTGAAGCCGGTGCTGATCGAGAAGGACTATGCAGGGCGCCATGCCTCCGGCGTCAATGCCGGCGGCGTGCGCCAGCTTGCACGGCACATCCCCGAAATCCCGCTCTCGATCCGCTCGATGGGCATCTGGGAGAAGATCAATGATCTCCTCGACGACGATTGCAGCTTCGAGAGCCACGGCCAGGTGCTGGTCGCCGAGAACGAGGAAGAACTCGCGGTCTGCCGCGCGCGCGTCGCCGAGCTGAATGCGCTCGGCTTCACCCACGAAGAACTGATCGACGCGGCCGAGTTGCGGCGCCTCGTGCCGGCGGTGGCCGAGACCTGCCCCGGCGGGGTGGTCTCGCGGCGCGATGGCGCGGCCAATCCGGCGCAGGCGACGACGGCGTTCCGGCGAAAGGCCGAGCAGCTCGGCGCGACCGTGCGCGAGGGCGTGGCTGCCAGCAACATCCGTTACAATGATGGCCTCTGGTCTGTCGATGTCGGCGCCGAGAGCTTCGCCGCGCCGGTGCTGGTCAATGCCGCAGGGGCCTGGGCCGGCAAGATCGCGGCCGCTCTCGGCGAGCCGGTCCCGGTCGAGACTGTGGCGCCGATGCTGATGATCACCTCGCGCGTTCCGCACTTCATCGACCCCGTCGTGATCCTGCGCGGCCGGAAGCTCTCCTTCAAGCAGTTCAAGAATGGCACGGTGCTGATCGGCGGCGGCCATCTGGCCACGCCCTATCAGGACCGCAACGAGACGGTGCTGGATTGGAAGAGTCTGGCGACCAGCGCACGCACGGTCTTCGAGCTGTTCCCGGTGATGCGCGACGCGACGATCATGCGCGCCTGGGCCGGCATCGAAGCCAAGATGAAGGACGACATCCCCGTGTTCGGGCCGAGTTCACGCCACAAGGGCCTCTATCACCAGTTCGGCTTCTCACTGCACGGTTTTCAGCTTGGCCCCGGCGCCGGCGCCGTCATGGCGGAACTGATCGTCAACGGCGGCACCCAGACCCGCATTAGCGATCTCGGAATCGACCGCTTTCATCCCACGACGCTCTAACCATACGAGGACATCATGAGCATCACCCGCAGCATCCGCACGCCCATCATGCACCGCGCCGTCGAGGCCAACGGTTTCGTCTTCGTCGGCGGCACCATCGCCGACGACACCTCGGTCTCGATGGGCGACCAGACCCGCAACATTCTCGGCAAGATCGCCGGCTATCTGAAGGAAGCCGGCACCGACAAGAGCCGCGTCGTCAGCGCCTCGATCTTCGTCACCGACCTCTCAAAGAAGAAGGAGATGGATGCTGCCTGGACCGAGTTCTTCGGCGACAATCTGCCGACCCGTGCCACCGTCGGCGTCGCCGATCTCGGCGGCGGCGCGCTGATCGAAATCGTGGTGACCGCGCTCAAGGGCTGATGCGTTTGCCGGCTGGATCGGGCCGATGCGGCTTGATCTCCTCCGCCGGCAGGTTTAGTTAAGCCATCTCCTCAATCAGGATGGTCGCAGCCATGGATTTCAACCCGACCGCAAAGCTCATCCGCCTTGCTCACGGGGAACTCCATGCCTGCTTCAATCATCCTGTCGAACCTGTCGCTGTCCTCGCCTGACGGCCGGTCCCTCCTTTCCAATATCGACCTGACGTTCGGTGCCGAACGAACCGGGCTCGTCGGCCGCAATGGCGTCGGGAAAACGACGCTGCTTGCCACGATCTCCGGGCAGCACGATCCCCGCTCCGGACGCGTTCTGGTCAACGGCACCATCGGCCTGCTGCGCCAGGACGCGCAGCCGTTTGCCGGCGCGACCGTGGCTGATCTGTTCGGTGTCCGGCAGGCGCTGGAGCTGCTTCGTCGTGCCGAGCGAGGCGATGCCTCGGCCGACGACATCGCCGACGTCGACTGGACGCTCGACGCGCGGCTCGAGGCCGCGCTGGCGCGCCTCGGTTTCGATCCGTCTCCCGAGACGCGGCTGTCTTGCCTCTCCGGCGGTCAGATCACGCGGGTTCGTCTCGCCGCGCTTGTCTTTGCCGAGCCGGACTTCTTGCTGCTGGACGAGCCCACCAACAATCTCGACCGTGACGGACGCAAGGCGGTGACCGATCTCCTCGCCGGCTGGCGTAGCGGGGCCATCGTCGTCAGCCACGATCGGGGACTGCTCGAGACCATGGATGCGATCGTGGAGCTGACGACACTCGGTGCGATGCGATACGGCGGTGGTTGGACCAGCTACCGCGCGCAGCAGGCGGTCGAACTCGCGGCCGTCCGGCATGACCTCGCGCATGCCGAGAAGCACCTATCCGAGATCGATGGCAAGGCGCAGGAAGCCGCGGAGAGGAAGGCGCGCAAGGACAGCGGCGGGAGGAAGAAACGCGCCAAAGGCGACATGCCGCGGATTCTGGCCGGTGCGCGCAAGGACCGTAGCCAGGACAGCGGCGGAAAGACCTCGCAAATCGCGGAGCGTCGGAGGGCGGAGGCGGTCAACGCCGTCGACACGGCCCGTCGCCGCGTCGAGATCCTCCAGCCACTCTCGGTGAAGCTGCCCGCAACGAATTTGCCGGCGGGCAGAGAGGTACTTTGGCTCGACCGGGTCAGCGCCGGCTATCAGCCGGGGCGGGTGATCTTGCGCGACTTCTCGCTTACGATCGTCGGTCCCGAGCGCATCGCGCTGGTCGGGCCCAATGGCTCCGGAAAGACGACCTTGCTGAAGCTCATTGCAGGCGAGCTCAGTCCTCTCTCGGGTATCGTACGGGTCAGGCCGGATTTCGCCCTGTTCGACCAGCAGGTCAGCCTGCTCGATCCCGCGATCTCCATCCTGGACAATTTTCGGCGGCTCAATCCGAAAGCGGGTGCGAACGAATGCCATGCCGCGCTGGCGCGGTTCATGTTTCGAGCCGACGCGGCCTCGCAGCGTGTCGGAAGCCTGAGCGGCGGGCAGATGTTTCGTGCGGGCCTTGCGTGCGTGCTGGGCGGCTCAACGCCCCCGGCCCTGCTGATCCTGGACGAACCAACCAATCATCTGGACATCGAGTCCATCGAAGCGGTCGAGGCCGGCGTGAGGGCCTATGACGGCGCGCTGCTCGTCGTCAGCCACGACGAGGCGTTCCTGCAGGCGATTGGAGTTGCGCGGCGGCTCGATCTGTCCGTCCATGCGCAAAGTGAGCCCGGCGGGATCGTCTGATCCCGCCTCGCGGTCCGGATATCGCAATGATTGCCAAATACCCGACGCCCTGCCGCCAGGACGTCGGGTGGAATGAATGAGTATCGGTCCGTGATCCCAACGCGGCTGTTGTGACGCGTGCCGCACCAATTGAGAACTCCGGGAAACTACCGCCTCGAACCGCGCTGCGCGTGGGCTACGCCGCCGCGCTGCCGCCCGGCTCCAGCGCCTCGCCGATCTCCAGCGGATGGGCCATGGTCTGGTGCAGCGCGTCGCGGTCGAGCTCGCCTTCGGAAATGCTGATCACGACGCAGGCGACGCCGTTGCCGATCAGATTGGTCAGCGCGCGGCACTCGCTCATGAACTTGTCGATGCCAACCAGGATCGCGATCGACTGGATCGGGATGTCGGGCACGATCGAGAGTGTCGCCGCCAGCGTGATGAAGCCGGCGCCGGTCACCCCCGAGGCGCCCTTGGAGGTGATCATGGCGATGCCGAGAATGCCGAGCTCCTGCCAGATCGTCAGATGGGTGTTGGTGGCCTGCGCCAGGAACAGCGTCGCCAGCGTCATGTAGATGTTGGTGCCGTCGAGGTTGAAGCTGTAGCCGGTCGGGATGACGAGACCGACCACCGAGCGCGAGGCGCCGAGATGCTCCATCTTCTGGATCATCTGCGGCAGCACAGTCTCGGACGACGAGGTGCCGAGCACGATTAAAAGCTCGTCCTTGATATAGGCGATGAAGCGCAGGATCGAGAAGCCAGCGAGCCGCGCGATCGAGCCCAGCACGATCAGCACGAACAGGATGCTGGTGAGATAGAACGTGCCGATCAGGGCAGCGAGGTTGAGCAGCGAGCCGAGGCCGTAGGCGCCGACCGTGAAGGCCATCGCGCCGAACGCACCGATCGGCGCCACGCGCACGATGATGCGGATGATGCCGAAGAACATCTTTGCGGCCTTGTCGATGGCCTCAGCGATCGGCTCGCCTGCCTTGCCGAGGAAGGCGATGGCGAAGCCGGAGAGGATCGAGATCAGCAAGACCTGCAGGAGGTCGCCGCGCGCAATCGCGCCCACATAGCTGTCGGGAATGATCGCCATCAAATGGGCGACGATGCCGTCTTCGTGGGCCTTGTTGACATAGGTCGCCACCGACTTCGGGTCGATGGTGGCGGGATCGATATTAAAGCCGTTGCCGGGCTGGAGAATCTCGCCGACCAACAGGCCGATCGCGAGCGCCACCGTCGACACCGTCTCGAAATAGATCAGCGACTTCAGTCCGACCCTGCCGACGCGCTTGAGGTCGCCCATCGAGGAAATGCCGTGAACCACGGTGCAGAAGATGACAGGCGCGATCATCATCTTGATCAGCGCGATGAAGCCGTCGCCGAGCGGTTTCAGCGCCTTGCCGAGATCCGGATAGAGATAGCCGATCAGCACGCCGAGCACGATCGCGATCAGGACCTGGACGTAGAGGATCGTATACCAGGGCTGATGCCGCCGGTGAATGGCAGGCTGGATCGCAATCTGTGTCATACCCTTGGCCCCGGAACGCATTGATCTTGCATGATTTACATCATGTGATGGCGGCCCCGGAAGCGACAATCACTTTTTTGTCGGATCGCACGAAGATCGGCCGCTGCACCGCAATGATCTCGCGGGCACGGACGCAGCTTGGTGATGGAACAAAAATCTGGTTTCCCTGATGTTATGTCGTGACGTCGCGATGAGACGTCGAAGATGACCTGGAGCCGACCATGCCGCAGACTGATCGTTCAATCCCGTTTCCCTCGCGTCTCATCGGCCAATATGCCCTGGTGACCGGGGCCTCGCAGGGCATCGGCCGCGCGGTCGCGATCCGCATGGCGGAGGAGGGCGCGACGGTTGCGATCAACTATTTCGGACATGTCGATCGGGCCGAGGAAACGCTTGCGCTGGCTCGGACGGCATCGAGCGATAGGGGACACGGCAAGCTCGATCATGTCATCGTCCAGGCGGACGTTGCCAGCGAAAGCGAAATATCCGCGATGTTCGAGACGATCCTGGCGCGCTGGAAGCGGCTCGATTGCCTCGTTAACAATGCGGGTTTCCAAAAGGAATCGCCGAGCGAGTCGCTCGACATCGAAACCTATCGCCGCATCATCGATGTCAATCTCAACGGCGCCGTGCTGTGCGCGCAGAAGGCGCTCGCGCATTTCGTTGCGCGCGGCGGGGGCGGCAACATCATCAACTGCTCGAGCGTCCACCAGATCATCCCGAAGCCCGGCTATCTCGCCTATTCCATCAGCAAGGGCGGGATGGCCAATCTGACGCGCACGCTCGCGCTGGAATTCGCCGGCCGCGGCATCCGCGTCAACGCGGTGGGGCCCGGTGCGATTGACACGCCGATCAATGAAGCGTGGCGGAACAATCCCGAAAAACGCGGGGAGGTTACCAGTCACATTCCGCTCGGCCGCGTCGGAACGCCGGAAGAGATCGCCGCCGTATTCGCGTTCCTCGCTTCGGACGACGCCAGCTACATCACCGGGCAGACGATCTACGCCTGCGGAGGCCTGACGCTATTCCCGGAGTTCCGCGAGAACTGGGCGAGCTAGACCAGGGCAAGTTCGAGCGGACAGTTTCAAAAATCTCCCGCGACCAGATCGTAAGAGCCCCTGCTGCCGCGAACATATTTCCTTGCCGCAGCGGCACATATCAGGTCGCGGTGGGAATCGAACGCGTTCAGAAAACCCGACTCGTTGGGATTCGCGCCCGGCTGGATATGCTTCAATGCGCCCTCATCAATGTAGAACGAGGCCTCGATGGCGCTGTCGTGTCCCCAGAACCGCACGGCTCGGCGTGTCCGGTCATATGAGCGGCTGTGATTTGGAAAATCGATCATGGTTCGGGCCCGATCAGGTTGCAGGTGCCAGCGTCGGCTTGAACGCGGCACTTTTGAGGAGGCGGCACTCGGGCAGGTACGTCAAGAACACGGACACGTCGTCGAGGCCCGGATAGGCCATCCTTGTAGGCCATTCTTGGCAAAGCGCGCGGCGAGGGGCACGGCTGCTGCTAGTCGGGCGCGCTACTGGCGACCACGATGCTATAGCCCAGTTAAATGCGTATCATGACGAATAGTTTCTGCCGGACCTCGTTATTCGGCGAAACATCACTATATCCCACTTATCACCGCGCGCCCCTCGGCTGTTATCGGTGACTGAGAGCATTGCGCTCCCGCCGTGATCAAGAGGCGGTCGATATGTCGGATTCTCCTGAATACAGTCTTCGCGAGTGGCTCGTACCTCCGGTGCTGCTGCCGGTCTTCTTCATGCTGCTGGTTGCCGCTGCGATGATCATACAATGGTAACAGGTTTCGGCGTGCCGTTGTCGTCGCCGTCGGGTGAAGCGGGCAGCTCGTCGGAACTGATCCAGTCGCCTTTGGCGGGCGAGCTGAATGCCAAGGTGATCGAGGCCCTCGATCGGGCTCGCAGGATGCCGTTGGGAGACGAGCGTACTGCTGCGATGCGCAGGGCCGCGATCCTTGGAAATGCAGCTGAGATCCTCGCGTACTTCTCCATAAAGAAGGCGCCCCAGTAGAATGATGATGCCGCGGCCTCCCTCATTTCGTGATGGAAGGTCGCACTGATTCTCCGAGTGGCGCGACGCCAACACAGCCTGCAAGTGGCAGGAGCCGCATATGGCGAATTGGCACCGCGCGCCAGAGCGAGCTCGTGACACGGATTTGCGGGTCTCGCGCCGCCGCGCGTGTGATCTGGAAAAACCTGCCGGCGCAGACAACATCTGCGCCATGACAAACCCTCCGGCGCCAAGCCCTTCGCTCCAGGATTCGTCGGCCGGCACGAGCGTCTGTTCGTGCTGACCGGTGCCGGCTGCAGCACCAATTCGGGCATTCCCGACTATCGCGACAGTGCCGGCAATTGGAAGCGAACCCAGCCGGTCAACTTCCAGGCCTTCATGGCGGAAGAGCAGACGCGCCAGCGTTACTGGGCGCGTAGCCTGATCGGATGGCGGCGGTTCGGCCTCGACCGGCGACCTGGAAGCCTCGCGCTAGAACTCGCCACCGATGCCGACATAGCCGGTGTGCTCGGTGCCACCACCATTGCCGTAGCCGCCGACCACGCTCAGCGGCATGGCGGTGTTGAGACGGTGCGCAAAGCCGAAACCGAAGCCGCCTTCGCCGTGATAGACGGAGCCGCGCATCTGCCAGGTGGTCTTGCCGGGCGCCGACGGCATCGGTGCGCTCGCGGTGGCGACCGCCGCAGCGATACCACGTCGCGCCTCGGTGCGGTTGTCCCAGATCTGCGACTGTAAGCCGGAGAGCTGCGACTGGAAGCCGGAGGACATCCCGCTCAGCTGACTCATGTTGACGGCGTCCGTCGGGTTGATGCCCGCGGCGACGTTGGTCAGCCGGCGCTCGCTGCCGGCGGTGCCGAACGACACTGTGTTGGCGGCGCTCGCCACCGAATTTGCGCCGATCGCGACCGAGTTTGCCCCCAGCGCCTGCGCGCTTGCGCCAAAGGCACTCGCAGTCGCGCCGTTGGCAATGCTGTTTGCGCCGGTAGCCGTCGCGTTGATTCCGATCGCCTGGCTGGCAGAGCCCGTCGCGGTTGCGAAATTGCCGGTCGCTCTCGCGAAGAACCCGGTTGCAGTTGCCTGCAGGCCGTTTGCAGCGCTGGCAGAGCCGACCGCGGTCGCGATGTCTCCGATCGCGGTGGCCCCACTTCCCAGCGCGCTGGCACCGTTTCCGGCGGCATGCGCGTTGCCGCCGATCGCCGTGGCGATGATGCCGGTTGCCGTAGCGGCCTGACCGACCGCCGTGGCGGCGCCACCGTTCGCGGTCGCTTGCTCACCGAAGGCCGACGCGGCAGCGCCGGTCGTTGTGGCCTGGCTTCCCACTGCCGTTGCGCTGCCCGAGGGGCGTTGTTCACGCCGCCACCTGCGGCGTAGTCGGCCGCCGCAGCCGCCTTGGGCGCCAGCAACGGGGCCGCGGCGGCGGCGAGGAGGAAACCTGCCGATACCAGGCGGTGGATGAAGGTCGCGCGGCGCGCCCTGGACTGCGCGCGCCTGGGTTCGCAATGACGTGCTAGGTTCCATCCGCGAAGCAATCCGAATGACATCGTTTAAACGCCCCAGTTTCATTGTTGGCGCGAACGTGCGGAATGGATGCTGGAGGCGCATCAACCATTGGGTTGAAGTCGGCTCGATGTCGCTGCAGGACGGTTAGTTTTTTGCTGCGTGTTGCAGAATTGCTGTGCGCCTTCGGCTGAGTGGTGGAACCAGCGCAGACTTTTCCGCGTGTATTTCGGCAACAACCCGACGAAAAGCGGCCGATAGGAATGGGAACACCGCGACCTCAACCGAATGGTTGATGCGTGGCACGCAATCTCGCTCCACCTATGTTCTTCATAGCAGACACTGAAGCGCATCGATCAATGATTGACAGAACCCGCTCGCCATGACGCTGCGCTGGTTGAGTGCCACTCTCGGGCTCCCGATAATTGGGCTCCTGATTCTGGGGGTCGTCACGACGTCTGCGCAACAGACGTCGCCGCAGCCACACCAGGCGGCGCCGCCGCAGCCGCAGGCCGCAGCGAAGCCGGCCAATATCGACCGCAACGGCGTTCTGATGCTGATCCGCTCGACGCTGCTTGCGCTCGACCACGCCAACAAGACCGGAAACTACACCGTGCTGCGCGATCTCGGCGCGCCCGGTTTCCAGGTCAACACCGCCGCAAAACTCGCGGAGATATTCGCAAAGCAGCGCGGCGACAAGCTCGATCTTTCCGGCGTCACCGTCATCGACCCGCAATTGTCGCTGCTGCCGCAGATCGAGCCGAGCGGATTGCTGCACATGGCGGGCTTCTTTCCGTCGGTGCCCTCGCAGGTGAATTTCGAGTTGCTGTTTGCACCGGTCGATGGACAATGGCGCGTGTTCGGCGTGTCGCTGTCGGTCGGTCAGTCTTCGCCGGTAGCGCCTCCGGCACCGGAGCCACTGCCACCGGGTAAAGCGGTCGTCTCGCAGAAGCAGGTCGCTCCGCCAAAGCCGATCGTGACTCCGAAATAGTCCATGCCGTTGCCTGTGAGTGGCACGTGAAGATCGTCGCGACTGCCCGAGACACTGCCACCTGCAGGGGCTTTGCGTCATTCGTAAGGTTGGAGTTTTGCTGTCGTCATCGACATGGTGGTAATTTGGACTGAAGGCGCCAATGCCCTGCATGCTTGTTTGGAATGATGAAGTTGGCGGTGACCTCTGAATCTGCTCTGCTGTCAGAGCTGATCGGCCTGGTTTATGACGCCGCGCTCGATCCCGCCCTGTGGCCGCGTGCCCTGGAGCAGGCTTGCCTGTTCGTCGGCGGTTCCTCCGGCGTCCTGTTCTGGCACGATGCGGCCATCCAACGATCGGCCGTTCTGCATATCTTCAACGAAGACCCGCACTTCACGGATCTCTATTTCGGCAAGTATCTTCCCCTCAATCCCTGTTTTCCGGCCGCTTCGTTCGTCGAGGCCGGCGTCGTCTGCGGATCTACCGATCTCGTCCCCTTCGCGGAAATGGTCGAGACTCGTTTCTACAAGGAGTGGATGAAGCCGCAGGGCATCATCGATGCTCTCGCCACGAACCTGGAGAAGAGTGCAACGGGCGCATCGATCCTCGCCGTCCGTTTGCACGAGGAGCACGGGCTCGCAGATGCCGACGATCGTCGCCGGCTCGCGCTTATTGTTCCGCATTTCCAGCGCGCGGTGTCGATCGGACGGCTGTTCGATCAGAGCAGGTCGGCGCAGGCGGTGCTGGCCCAGGTGCTCGACAACGTCACGGCTGCCGTCTTCCTGGTCGGCCCGAACGGGCGCCTGGTCTTCACCAATGCGCCGGGACGGGCCATGCTGGACGAGGCCTCGCTGCTGATCGAGCGGAACGGCAATTTGGCTGCAGTCGCGTCCGAGGCGCAGCGGGCCCTCCGCGACGCGCTAGCGACCGCCGAGAACGGCAATATTGCGCCTGATGGCAGCGGTCCTGTTTCGCTCTCGAAGGCGCTGTCGGGCCAGTGGTTCGCAAATGTGCTGCCGCTGACTTCTGGCGACCGTCAGCGTACTGGCGCGCTGCATTCCGCCGTTGCCGCGGTGTTCGTCCGCAAGACCTCGCCCGCAAGTCCGCCGTCGCTGGAAGCGCTGGCGAAGCTCTACAAGCTCACGGCCAGCGAAATCCGTGTGATCGACGCCGTCTTGAAGGTGAGCGGGGTGAAGGCGCTGGCCGAGGCGCTCGGGCTGACCCAGGCGACAGTCAAGACCCACCTTCACAACGTCTTCCACAAGACCGGCACCGCGCGGCAGAGCGAACTCGTGAAGCTGGTGGTCGGTTTTGCGCCGCCGCCGCCGCGGGAGTGATCTGGAAAAACCCGCTGGCGCGGACTACATCTGTGTCCATGGCAAACACTCCGCTCCAGGATTTCGTCGGCCGGCACGCGCGTCTGTTCGTGCTGACCGGTGCCGGCTGCAGCACCAATTCGGGCATTCCCGACTATCGCGACAGTTTCGGCAATTGGAAGCGAACCCAGCCGGTCAACTTCCAGGCCTTCATGGCGGAAGAGCAGACGCGCCAGCGTTACTGGGCGCGTAGCCTGATCGGATGGCGGCGGTTCGGCCTGGCCCGCCCGAACGATGCGCATCATGCGCTGGCCCGCCTCGAGGCCAGCGGTCGGTGCGAGATGCTGCTGACTCAAAACGTCGATCGGCTGCATCAGTCTGCCGGCCACCGGCAGGTGATCGACCTGCACGGTCGGCTCGATCTGGTCCGTTGCATGGGTTGCGGCGCCAAGACGCCGCGCAAGGAATTCCAGCAGACGCTGGGCCGCGCGAACGCGGAGTGGCTGACGCTCGATGCTGCGGATGCACCGGATGGCGACGCTGATCTCGAGCACGCGGATTTCTCGTCGTTCACAGTGCCCGCCTGCGAGGCCTGCGGTGGCATCCTCAAGCCCGACGTCGTGTTCTTCGGCGAGAACGTTCCGCGCGACATCGTTGCTACCGCGCAGGATCATCTCGAGCAGGCGGACGCCATGCTGGTGGTCGGCTCGTCGCTGATGGTCTATTCCGGCTTCCGCTTCGTGCAGGCCGCGGCGCAGCGGCAGATCCCGATCGCTGCCGTCAATCTCGGACGCACGCGTGCCGATGATCTCCTGACCCTGAAGGTCGAGCAGCCTTGCGAGGCTGCGCTCGCATTCTTGCTCTGACGCAGCACGCATCCCTCAATCGCATAGGTGCCACGCGCTTCACCGCCGGGGGCGCCGCTGGTATGGAAATTGCTCAGTTTTCACCCTGAGTTATGACGATCAGCCGGAGAATTTGGTATGCTTGAAGGAGCCGAGGTGCGGCTTGCCGTCGATATCGGTGGTACGTTCACCGACATCGTGCTGGACGTGGGTCAGGATCGCAAGACACGCAAGGTGCTGACCACGCCGCAGCGGCCCGAACAGGCGGTGCTGGATGGAATGCGTCTCATTCTCGCCGACGCGCGTGCCCATATCAGCGACATCGATGTCTTCATTCACGGCACCACGCTCGCGACCAACGCCATCATCGAGCGGCGCGGCGCGAAAACGGCGCTGATCGCGACCGAGGGCTTCCGCGACGTGCTCGATATCGGCACCGAGAGCCGCTATGATCAGTATGATCTCACCATCGACAAGCCGAAACCGCTGGCGCCGCGCAGCCTTCGCTTCACCGTGCCCGAGCGTATCGATGCCCACGGCGCCGTTCGCCTCCCGCTGGACGAAGCATCCGTGCGTGCGCTCGCGCCGAAATTGCGCGAACTGAAGGTCGAGAGCGTCGCGATCGCTTTCCTGCACTCCTATGCCAATCCCGAGCATGAGCGACGCGCGGCCGCGATCATCAGCGAGGAGATGCCTGGCATCTCCGTAACTGTTTCTTCGGCCGTTTGTCCAGAAATTCGCGAGTATGAGCGTACATCGACTGCGGTCGCGAACGCCTATGTGCAACCGCTGATCGACGGCTATCTCGCCCGCATGGCGGATGCCTTGCAGGTGGAGCAATACCGCGGCGCCATCTATCTGGTCACCTCCGGCGGCGGCGTCACTTCGATCGAGACGGCGCGGCGCTTTCCGGTGCGACTCGTCGAATCCGGTCCCGCCGGCGGCGCCATTTTCGCGGCGCAGATCGCAGCAAGGCTCGGCGAGACCAAGGTGCTCTCGTTCGACATGGGCGGCACCACCGCAAAGATCTGTCTGATCGAAAAATACCAGCCCGAAACCTCGCGCGTGTTCGAGGTCGATCGCGCTGCGCGCTTTCTCAAGGGCTCGGGTCTGCCGGTGCGCATTCCCGTGATCGAGATGGTCGAGATCGGCGCCGGCGGCGGCTCGATCGCGCATGTCGACGCGATGAAGCGCGTCACGGTCGGCCCCGAGAGTGCCTCGTCGGAGCCGGGACCCGCCTGCTATGGCCGCGGCGGCCAGCGCCCGGCCGTTACGGATGCAGACGTCGCGCTCGGCATGATCGATCCCGATGCGTTTGCCGGCGGCACGATCAAGCTCGACCCGGAGCTTTCCAAGCAGGCGCTGCTGCGCGCCGTCGGCGAGCCGCTGGGCCTGTCGGCGGAAACGGCGGCCTATGCGGTGCACGAGGTCGTCTGCGAGAACATGGCCAGCGCTGCGCGCGTGCACGCGGTCGAACGCGGCGAGATCGTCGGCCAGCACACGCTGATCGCCTTCGGCGGCGCCGCGCCGCTGCACGCAGCGCGCGTGGCCGAGAAGATCGGCGTCTCCCGCGTGATCGTGCCCTCGAATGCCGGCGTCGGTTCGGCCGTTGGATTCCTGGCCGCTCCGATCGCCTATGAGCTGGTGCGCAGCCGCCACGTCCGTCTCGACGATTTTGATACCGAGGCGGTGTCGGATCTCCTGCAGGAGATGGTGACCGAAGCCCGCGCGCTGGTGGAGCCAGGTGCTGCCGGTGCGCCCGTGCGCGAGCGGCGCGCCGCCTTCATGCGCTATGTCGGCCAGGGCCACGAGATCACGATCGAGCTGCCGAACCGCCCGCTGAATTCGGCCGATCTTGCCGGCCTGCGCCAGAAGTTCGAGGCCGACTACTCGGCGATGTTCGAGCGGTCGATCCCGGGCGCAGCGATCGAGGTGTTGAGCTGGTCGGTGCTCGCGACCACCGATGCGCGCAATCCCGCCGTCGTTGCCTCGGTCGCGCGCACGCCCGCCGGCAAGGCTTCCGGCAGCCGCAAGTTCTTCGACGGCCGCGCGGGAGAAGTGATCGAGATCCCGCTCTATCGCCGCGAGGACATGGCGCCGGGTGCCACGATTGCGGGCCCCGCCGTGATCGCCGAGGACGAAACCTCCACGTTCGTCTCCAACAGTTTCGACGCCCATATCGACGGGGCCGGCAGCATCGTCATGGAACGGAAGGCAGCCTGATCATGAGCAAGGCAAGTGGCGCGAGCCTGATCGATCTCCAGATCATGTGGCACCGGCTGATCGCCGTGGTCGAGGAGCAGGCGCAGGTGCTGCTCCGCACCGCCTTCAGCCCGATCGTGCGCGAATGCGGTGACCTCTCGGCCGGCGTGTTCGACCTCAAGGGCCGGATGCTGGCGCAGGCGGTGACGGGCACGCCCGGGCACGTCAACTCGATGGCGGAATCGGTCAAGCACTTCATCGCGCAGTTCCCGATCGAGACGATGAAGGAGGGCGACGCCTACATCACCAACGATCCCTGGATGGGCACCGGCCATCTCAACGACTTCGTCGTCACAACGCCCTGCTTCAAGGACGGCAAGCCGGTCGCGCTGTTCTCCTGCACCAGCCATCTCATGGATATCGGCGGCATCGGCTTCGGTCCTGACGCCACCGACGTGTTCATGGAGGGGCTTTACATTCCCATGCTGAAGCTGATCGACCAGGGCGTCGTCAACGAGACGCTGATGGCGATGATCCGCACCAACACGCGGCTGCCGATCGACACCGAGGGCGATACCTATTCGCTCGCCGGCTGCAACGACGTCGGCTGCGAGCGCCTGGTCGAGATGATGACCGAGTTCGAGATCGACACGCTCGACGTGCTCGGCGACTACATCTGCGACCGCTCGCGCGAGGCCGTGCTCGCCGAGATCGCAAAATTGCCGAAGGGGACATGGCGCAACAGCATGGTCGTCGACGGCTATGATTCGCCTGTCACGCTGGCGGCGACGCTGACGATTTCTGACACAGGCATCCACGTCGATTTCGACGGCACCTCTGCCGCCTCGAAGTTCGGCATCAACGTGCCCCTGTCCTACACCATTGCCTATACCGTGTTCGGCCTCGGCTGCGTCGTCGCCTCGCAGATCCCGAACAATGCCGGCTCGCTCTCGCCGCTGACAGTGTCCGCGCCTTCGGGGGCGATCCTCAACGCGCCGAAGCCGGCGCCGGTCGCCTCGCGTCACATCATCGGCCAGATGCTGCCCGACGTCGTGTTCGGCTGCCTGCGCCAGATCATTCCCGAGCGCGTGCCGGCCGAGGGCACCTCGTGCCTGTGGAATCTCAATGTGCGCGGACAGACGCGCTCCGGCGCCGGCGGCAATTACGGATTCTCGATGGCGGTGACGAGCAACGGCGGCACCGGCGCCCGCTTTGCGAAGGACGGATTGTCGGCCACGGCCTATCCGAGCGGCGTGCGCGGCACGCCGGTCGAGATCGCCGAGACGCAGACGCCGCTGATCTTCTGGCGCAAGGAGCTGCGTCCGGATTCCGGCGGGGCAGGGCGCACTCGCGGCGGTCTCGGCCAGATCATCGAGGTCGGCAGCGGCGTCGATGCGCCGTTCGATATTCTGGCGGCGTTCGATCGCATCGATCATCCACCGCGCGGCCGCGATGGCGGCAAGAACGGCGAGGCCGGCTATGTCGGCCTGAAGTCGGGAAAGAAGCTGCGCGGCAAGGGCTTTCAGCAAGTGCCGCCGGATGATCGTCTCGTCGTGCTGACCCCGGCGGGGCCGGCATCGGCGCGCCCGCCGAGCGCGATCGCGCGGCGGTCGATGACGACATCGAAAGCGGCCTCGTGTCTGCCGACAACGCGGTTGCAGTTTATGGCTATGCGCGGTGACGCGTCAGTACGTTTGGTAAATGGAGGGGCTCTATGATTACGCGACGTAACTTCACTGCAGGCGCAGCGACGCTGCTCGCCGCCGGCCACATTTCGACCCGCGCGCGGGCCGCGACCGTGAGCTGGGACATGTCGACGGTTTGGCCTGACGGCAATTTTCACACCCAGAACGCGATGGCCTTCGCCGAAGAGGTGAAGAAGCAGACCGGCGGTTCGGTCGCCATCACCGTGAAGGCGGGCGGCCAGCTCGGCTTCAAGGGCCCCGAGCATCTGCGTGCCGTACGCGACGGCCTGGTGCCGCTCGCCGACGTCCTCAACATCCAGCAGGTCGGCGACGAGCCCTTCATGGGCGTCGAGAGCATTCCCTTCCTGTGCGGCTCGATGGACGAACTCAAGGTGCTGCACAAATACGTGCGGCCCGAATACGAGAAGGTTGCCGCGCGCAACAACCAGAAAATCCTCTACATCGTGCCTTGGCCGACGCAGTACCTGCACCTCAAGATCAAGACCGCCGACGTTGACGGCCTGAAGAACATCAAGATCCGGGTGCCCGACAAGGGCGCCGTCGACATGCTGGCTGCGATCGGCATGGCGCCGATCATGATTCCCTGGGGCGAGACGATTCCGGCCTTGGCGTCCGGCGCGGTCTCCGGCGTCTCGACCTCCGCGGTGTCGGGCGTCGACGGCAAGTTCTGGGAATTCCTGAAATACGTCTACCCGACCAACCACGTCTGGTCGTCGCAGATGCTCACCGTCAATCTCGATTCCTGGAAGGCGCTCAGTGCCGACCAGCAGAAGCTCGTCGCGGATACGGCGGCGAAGATGGAGCCGGCTTTCTGGGCGAACTCGCTCAAGGCCGACGTCGACAGCCTCAACCGCCTGAAGGAGGGTGGCATGGAGGTGGTGCCGGTCTCGCAGGCGATGATCACGGATATCCGGGCCAAGACCGCGCCGCAGCTCGAAGCCTTCCTCAAGCGCGTACCTGCGGCCGACAAGCCGGTGCGGGCCTATCTGGCCGAAATGAAACGCTGAGATCAATCATGGTCAGCGTTTCGCCTGCGGCTCCGCAAAGTCTCAACGCAGCGGCGCCCGCGCCGCTGCGCATCCTGCTCGACGGCATCGACCGTCTCGGTCGGCTCGACGGCTGGATCGGCGGCGGCTGCCTGCTCATGCTGACGCTGCTGATGCTGTGCGAGGTTGCAACCCGTTTCCTTTCGAACTTCCTGTCGTTCTTCCCGCCGACGATCTCGATCGCCTGGGAATATTCCTCCTACCTGATGGCGGCGTCCTTCACTTTCGGCGCCGCTATGACGCTGCGCGTCGGCGGCCACATCCGCGTCGTGCTGCTCCTGAAGAACGTGCCGCTCCCCGCGCAGCGCGCGCTCGAGATACTCTCGGCCGCGGCCGGCTTCGCCTTCATGGCCTTCCTGACCTCGTCGATGGGAAAATTCGCCTGGAGCGCCTTCGTGCGCGGCCAGGTCTCGACCTCGAGCGATACGCCGCTGTGGTTTCCGCAGGCGGTGGTGACCTTCGGCATGCTGCTGCTGACGCTCCAATTCCTGGCGCGCGCGATCCAGGCCGTGTTCGGCCTTCCCCTGGAGGATCACCGCATGAAGGCCTCTCCCGTCGAATGAACGCCTTTCTCGCTCCCGGATTCAAGATCGCATGACCGTCGAAGTCGTCGCCCTGTTCGCGATTCTGTTTGCGCTGCTGGCTTGCGGTGTATGGATCGGCCTCACTCTCGCGCTCACCGCGACGCTGCTGCTCGCGATGTTCCGCTCGATCCCACTCGACAAGCTGCTGCCGCAATACGCCTGGAACATCCTGACCACGCAGGAGCTGCTGGCGCTGCCGCTGTTCATTCTGATGGGCGAGCTGCTGTTCCGCACCAAGCTGTCGCGTTCGCTGTTCCAGGGGCTCGCGCCGTGGGCGGGGCTGCTGCCGGGCCGCCTCCTCCATGTCAACGTGATCGGCTGCACCATCTTCGCGGCGATCTCGGGCTCGTCGGCCGCGACCACGCAGGTGATCGGGCGCATGTCGCTCAACGAGCTCACGCGCCGCGGCTATTCCCGCGACATCGCGATCGGCTCGCTTGCCGGCGCCGGTACGCTCGGCTTCCTGATTCCGCCGTCCAACATCCTGATCATCTACGGCGTGCTCGGCGATGTCTCGATCCTGAAACTGTTCACGGCCGGCGTGCTGCCCGGGCTGCTGCTGGCCGGCAGCTTCATGGGCTGGGTGATGCTGCACACGACGCTCGACCGCACGCTGGTCCCGGAGTCGGAGGCCAGGCTGTCGCAGGTGCCGTGGGCCGAACGCTTCGCTGCGCTCAAGGACCTCGCGCCCGCGCTGTTCCTGATCGCCTGCGTACTCGGTTCGATGTATGGCGGGCTGGCGACGCCGTCGGAGGCCGCCGCTGTCGGCGTGCTCGGCGCGGCGCTGGTGGCCTGGGCGCAAGGTTCGATGTCGCAACAGGTTGTACGCGACGTACTGATCGGCTCGGTCGTCACCTGCTCGATGATCGCGCTGATCGTGCTTGGCGCCTCGATCCTCGGCAATGCCGCAGCGTTCCTCGGTATCCCGCAGGCGGTCGCGGCCTTCGTCAAGGGTCTCGGCCTGTCGCCCTTCATGCTGATCGTGGTGCTGATCGTCTTCTACCTGATCCTCGGCTGCTTCCTCGACGGCTTCTCGATGATCGTGATGACGCTGCCGATCGTGCTGCCGATCGTGAAGGGGGCGGGCTTCGACGAGATCTGGTTCGGCATCTTCCTCGTGCTCGCCGTCGAGATGGCGCAGATCACCCCGCCGGTCGGCTTCAACCTGTTCGTGATCCAGGGCCTGACCGACGACGGCCTCGGCTACATCGCCCGCGTCACGATGCCGTATCTGATCATCATGGTCGGCTTCGTGCTGCTGCTGGCGCTCTGGCCCGGCATCGTCACGATCCTGCCGCGGGTGCTGTACGGATAGAGGCGCGCCGCCCCGGCGTTGCGGCCGGGACGGCGCTTCGCTTCTCCAGGCTTATGCCGCCGCCTTTTTCCGCGCCAGCTCGGCCTTGTACAGCTCGAACTCCTCCGCGATGGCCTTCGCCACCGAGGGCCGCTGACGCAGGCGTTCGTAATAGGCCTTCACGTTCGGCCATTTCGCCAGTTCGATCGGCGGCGTCGCCATGGTCCAGTTGATAACCGTAACGAGATAGGCATCCGCGACGCTGAAATGGTCGAGCAGGAAATCGCGTCCCCCAAGGTAGTTGTCGAGATAATCGAGCCGCGACAGGTTCTTCTCCAGCGCATAGGCTTTGGTTTCCTGCGGCGCCTTGCGGTCGAGCAGCGGGAGGAAGAGACCCTTGTGCAGCTCGGTGCCGACGAAGCACAGCCATTGATGCAGCCGCGTCCGATCGATGCCGGCGGGGGCGCCAAGGCCGGATTGCGGGAAGCGATCCGCGACATATTGCAGGATCGCCGCGTTCTCGGTCAGCACCACGCCCTCGTCGGTGCGCAGTGTCGGCACGAGGCCGATCGGATTCACGGTGCGGAAATCGGTGCCGTCGTTCAGCACCGTCTTGGTCGGCGGATCGACTTCGAGATAGTTCGCGTCGGCGCCGGCTTCATACAGCGCGACGCGCGTCGCCATCGAACAGGCGAGCGGCGAGAAATAAACATCCATCTTGGGCCTCCTGGGACAATTCCTCGATGTGATTTTTGGAGTATCTCAACCTGGCCAGATTGATTTTTGTACTGTCTTGCATAATATATGCCCGGTCAAGGATTAATTTGCGATATGGTACAAAATTCGAAGTCGCCAGCTGCTGCCGCTCCGCCCAAACGCCGCGGTCGTCCGCGCTCCTATGAACCCGAAATCGCGCTCGGCAAGGCGCTTGACCTGTTTCGCAAGCAGGGCTTCGCCGCGACCTCGCTCGACGATCTGAGCGAAGCCACCGGCATGAACCGTCCGAGCCTCTACGGTGCCTTCGGTGACAAGCGCGAACTCTACATCAAGAGCTATCAGCGCTACCGCGAGGAAGCGCGCGCGGCCATGGTGGAGATCTTTCGCCAGGAGATGCCGGTGCGCCGGAGGCTGGAGCGCATCTTCGCCTCCGCGCTGAACATCTATCTCTCCGGCGAAGCCGGCCCGCGCGGCTGCTTCACGGTGGTGACGGCGGCGTCCGAAGCGGTGGGTGATCCCGAGATCCGCGCGATGGTGCTCGATGGGTTGAACGAACTCGACAAGGCCTTTGCGAGTTGCTTCCGCAAAGCCAAGGAGAAGGGTGAGTTGCCGGAGAGCGCCGATCCCGCCGTGCTGGCGCAGGTCGCGTCAGCCACCGTGCACACCATCGCCATCCGCTCGCGCGCGCGTGTCCCACGGAAAGATCTGGAGGCGATCGTGAAGGGCGCGATCGATGTGATGGTGGGGGCAGGCGTTAAAACCTGAGCTGTTGTCCCCGCGCCCGTGCGCAATTGCCCACCAGGCGGAGACGATACCGAGTTTGAGGTCGCGCCTCGCTACGCCGCGCGAATCTGCGCCAGGAAACGATCGACCTCGTCCCGCAGCCGCTGCGACTGCTTCGACAGCTCGATCGCCGAGCCCAACACTTCTTCCGCGGCTGTCCCCGTCGCCGCGATGCCGTCGGTCACGCCCGCGATGTTATGCGAGACTTCGCCAGTGCGGGCGGCGGCCTGCTGCACGTTCTGTGCGATCTCCTGCGTCGCCGTGCCCTGCTGGCCGACGGCCGCCGCGATTGCGGCGGAGATTTCGTCGACCTGCTGGATGGTCGCGCAGATCGACTGGATGCCCTCGACCGCGCCTGACGTCTCGCCCTGCACGGCCGTCACCTGCGCACCGATCTCCTCGGTCGCCTTGGCGGTCTGGGTCGCCAGCGCCTTCACCTCGGAGGCGACCACGGCAAAGCCGCGGCCGGCTTCACCCGCGCGCGCGGCCTCGATGGTTGCGTTGAGCGCAAGCAGATTGGTCTGCCCCGCGATGCCGTTGATGAATGAGACGACGTCGCCGATCTTTTGCGCGGCATCCGCAAGGCTCTGGACCCGCGCATTCGATTGCCGCCCGTCGCTCGCGGCCTTGCCGACCACTTCGGTCGCGTGCGCAAGGCGGCGGCCGATCTCGGTCATCGACGAAGACAGCTCTTCCGCCGCGGCTGCGACCGTCTGCACGTTCTCCGAGGCCAGCGCCGAGGCCGACGACACCGTGCGGGTCTGCTCGCGCGACTGCGCGACGATGGCCGACATCGAGCGCGCCGTGTGCTCCATCTCGACGGCGGCCGAGGACACCGTGGTGACGACGTCGCGGATGCTGGCCTCGAAATTGTCGGCGAGCGCGGCGAACGCGCGCCGCTTCTCCGCCTCGGAGTGAGCCTTGGCCTCGAGCTGATCGGCTTGGAGCTTGCCAAAGTTGACGGCATTGTCGCGGAACACCGCGACCGCCTTCACCATGGCGCCGACCTCGTCATTCGCCTTGCTGACCGGAACCTCAACGTCGAGCCGCCCCTCCGCGAGCTCGCGCATGACCGATGTGATCGACAGGATCGGCCGCGAGATGCTGCGGGCGATCAGATAGCCGACGATCCCGGCCAGCACGAGCCCGAGCCCAGCAATTCCGATCGCGAGCATCCAGGCGCGGTCGGCGGAGGCCTCGTAATCGGCATTGTCCATCACCAGCTCGACCGCGCCGAGCGGCTTGCCGGAAAAATCCCTGATCGGTCCGAGCAGGGCTGCGACCGGCGTCGTGTCGAGCCTGGCCTGTCGCACGGTGAAATCGCCGCCGGTGGCGCGGCCATAGTCGGCCGCATCGAAGAAGCTCTTGCCCTTCAGCGTCCCGCCGAACAGCTTGAAGCTCGAGCCGTCGGAGAGATGGAAGGCGACATCGACGTGCCGATTGGCCTTGAAGTCGTCGAGGAACGACTGGCCAAAGGTCAGGCCGAATTCCACCGAGCCGAGATGCCTGCCTCCTTGCGCGATCGGCACCACGCCGCGGATGCCGAGGCCAGCGACACCGCCTTCGAGGCCGACCACCACCTTGTGGTCCTGGTTGGCGGCGACGACAGTCTTGCGGAAGCCGGAGAGGTCGTCGCCGAATTTCGCGGGCTGGTGCACGCGCAGGAACGAGGTCGCCGGCGCAAGATGGAACTGAAACTGCTCGACGCCGTATTCCGATTTGGTTGCGGCAAAGACCGGCCCGAACAGGCCGACCAGTGCGTTGCGATCCTGCTTCGCCATCGCGTCCTGCGTCGCCGGCATCGCGGCTACGACGGCGCTCATCGCGGCGGCACGACGGGATTCCTCGGTGATGCGCGATTGCAGGGCATCGTAATGGCTGCGCAGCTCGCGCTGGTCGGCGCGGTCGATGATTCCGGCGATGATCCACATCGCTCCCAGCACGGCAAACAGCGCTGTCGCTGCCGCCGTCACCGCTAGCGCGACCGTGATCCGCATCCTGAGTCCGAGGTTCGCGCGCATGTCCGATCCATTGGTCAAGCGTTGGTTTATAACGCTTAACAACTTCTCGCTAAGAGAGGATGAACGAGATACCGGCGGATCGGAGGAGGCGGGCTTAATACCCCCGCGCCCGATCCACCACGTTCTCCAGCGCGCCGCCCGCCTCGAATCTCGTGATCTGCTCGGCGACATAGGCCGAGATCGCATCCGCGTCGGTGTCGGCGGCGTTGTGCGGCGTCAGCACCACCTTCGGATGGGTCCAGAACCGGCTGTCCGTGGGCTGCGGCTCCTGAACGAACACGTCGAGCGAGACGGCGCCCAGCGTGCCGTCGTCGAGGCAGGCCAGGATGTCGGCTTCGTTCTGCAGGCCGCCGCGGCCGGCATTGATCAGGACGGGCGCGCCGAGCGGGCTCTTGCGGTTCAGCTTGGTGAAGACGTCGCGGTTGAGGATGCCGTGCGTATCCGGCGTCAGCGGCAACAGCGAGACCAGGATGTCGGTGGTGCGCAGGAACGCATCCATTCCCGTCGTGCCATGGAAGCACTCGACGCCCGCGATCGTGCGCGGGCTGCGGCTCCAGCCGGTGACGCGGAAGCCGAGCCGGCGCAGCACGTCGGCGGCATCGGCACCGAGCGTGCCCAATCCCATGACGCCAACCGTCACCGCACTCGCCGGCCACTGATATTTCGGCTCCCAGCGCCTGGCGCGCTGCGAGTCCCGCAGGTAGAGCTCCTGGCGGTGGTGCATCAGCACATGCAGCACGACATATTCGGTCATGCGGTTGGTCAGATCAGGCACGGCGACGCGCACCAGCGGCACATCAGGCAGGCTCCTGTCCGCCATCAGCGCATCGACGCCCGCGCCAAGATTGAAGATCGCCCGCAGATTGGGGAAGGCGCCGAGGTCGCCCGGCACCGGCTTCCACACCGCGGCATAGTGCACCTCGGCCGGATCGAGCCCGGCATCCGGCAGCAGCACCACGCGGCGGCCGCCGCAGACCGCGTCGAACCGGGCCTTCCAGCGCTCCGGCAGCCAGTTCTGCTGCGTGCTGTTGATCAGGACGGCCAGTGTGCCCATGGTCATTCGAAGTGCCTCATAAGGTTCCGCTTTTGGTCGCCCTCCTTGGCACGATCCGACGGATTTTTCTCGCAAATTTTTTCCGCAGCCCTGTCGGGGCGAGGCATATTGGATCGTCTTCAAAACAAGCGTTCAGGGAAGGGGCTGCCCATGCTTTATGCGATCCTCTGCTATCATGACGAGGACTTCGTCGGCTCCTGGAGCAAGGACCAGGACGAGGCCGTGATGAAGAAGCTCGCAACGGTGCAGGAGAGGCTCACGAGCCAAGGCCGCCTCGGACCGGTGGCGCGGCTGCTGCCGACCACGGCGGCTGCGACCCTGCGCAAGGAAGACCCGCCGCTGGTGCTCGACGGCCCCTATGCCGAAACCAAGGAGCAGTTGCTCGGCTTCTACATCGTCGACTGCAAGAACCTCGACGACGCCCTCGACGTGGCGCGCGACCTTGGTGCGGCCAATCCCGGTGGCGCTTATGAGGTGCGTCCGGTCGGCGTGTTCCGGCCCGGAGGGATTTCGGCGTGAGCGAGGCCGATACCGGCTGGATCGAGACCGCGCTGACTTCGGCGCGACCCCAGGCGGTGGGCGCGCTGCTCCGCTATTTCCGCGATCTCGATACCGCCGAAGAGGCCTTCCAGAACGCCTGCCTGCGCGCGCTCAAGACCTGGCCACAGAATGGCCCGCCGCGCGATCCAGCGGCCTGGCTGATCATGGTCGGCCGCAACGTCGCGATCGACGAGGTGCGCCGCGCCCGCAAGCAGGCGCCGCTGCCGGACGATGACCAGGCGATCTCCGATCTCGACGATGCCGAGGGCGCACTCGCCGAGCGGCTCGATGGCTCACACTATCGCGACGACATTCTGCGGCTGATGTTCATCTGCTGCCATCCGCAGTTGCCGGCGACGCAGCAAATTGCGCTGGCGCTGCGCATCGTCTCCGGCCTGACGGTGAAGCAGATCGCGCGCGCCTTCCTGGTCTCGGACGCTGCGATGGAGCAGCGCATCACCCGCGCCAAGGCGAAAGTCGCGGAGGCCGGGACGCCGTTCGAGACGCCGGGCGCGGTCGAGCGCTCCGAGCGGCTCGCCGGCGTCGCCGCCATGATCTACCTGATCTTCAACGAAGGCTATTCGGCAAGCGGCGACACCGCCGAGATCAGGAAGCCATTATGCGAGGAGGCGATCCGGCTGGCGCGGCTGCTGTTGCGGCTGTTCCAGAGCGAGCCGGAGATCATGGGGCTCACGGCGCTGATCCTGTTGCAGCATGCGCGCAGCGCCGCGCGCTTCGCCGCGGACGGCTCGCTGATCCTGCTGGAGGACCAGAACCGTTCGCTGTGGAACGGCAACATGATCGCGGAGGGGCTGGCGCTGATCGACAAGGCGATGCGACATCGCCGCAGCGGACCCTATCAGATCCAGGCCGCGATCGCCGCGCTGCATGCGCGTGCGTCGACGCCGGAGGAAACCGACTGGGCGCAGATCGACCTGCTCTATGGTGCGCTCGAAGTGGTGCAGCCTTCGCCGGTGGTGACGCTCAACCGCGCGGTCGCGGTCTCCAAGGTGCGCGGGCCGCAAGCAGCCCTCGACCTGATCGAGCCGCTGGCGCCGAAGCTGGCCAACTACTTCCATTTCTACGGCGTACGCGGCGCCTTCCTGATGCAGCTCGGCCGCAACGACGAAGCCCGCATCGCCTTCGACCGTGCCATCGCGCTCGCCAACACCTCGGCCGAGGCCGCCCACATCCGCATGCATATTGACCGGCTGATCCGGGACAATCAGCCCGAGGGCGCCAACGGGAACGCAAAGCAGGGGGCGAAGGCGAAATAGGGCAGGCTGTGTCCGCATCGTCATGCGGTGAAGGACGCCGAAAAATCCCGTTCCTAATTGTCGGCCCCGACCTCTCCCCTTCGTCCTCAGCCCGTGTCCAGGGAGTCCTTCATGCTGAAAGCCATCGCCATCATCGCTCTCGTGCTTGCGGTCGGGATCGTGGCCGTCCTCGCCTTTGCCTTCACCAAGCCCGACAGCTTCCGTGTCGAACGGAGCCTCAGAGTGAAGGCGCCGGCCGATGCCATCTATCCGCAGGTCGCCGATTTCCGTCGCTGGACAGGCTGGTCGCCCTATGAGAAGCGCGATCCCGCCATGAAGCGCACCTACGGCGGAGCAGCGCAGGGCAAGGGAGCGACCTATGCCTGGGACGGCAACAACAATGTCGGCGCCGGCCATATGGAGATTCTGGAGGCGAGCACTCCGTCGAAGCTGCGCATCAAGCTCGATTTCGAGCGTCCGTTCGAGGGCCACAACACCGCCGAGTTCACTTTTGTGCCGCAGGGCGATGCCACACAGGTCACATGGGCGATGGACGGTCCGGCCCCATTCATGTCCAAGGTGATGCAGGTGTTCATCAACATGGACAACATGATCGGCAAGGACTTCGAGGCCGGCCTCGCCAGCCTGAAGAAGCTGAGCGAGAAGTAACGAGGCTTACTCCCGAAGGAAGACCAAGAGGAGAGAAACCATGCTCAATCCCTATCTGTTCTATCAAGACACCTGCGAAGCGGCTTTCAACTTTTACGCCAAGGTTCTGGGCGGCAGGATCGACGCCATGATGCGTTCATCGGACGCGCCTCCTGACATGCCTGCCGCGCCCGGCCGCGAGAAGATGATCATGCATGCGCGGATGTCGCTGCCCGACGGCACGGTGCTGATGGCCTCCGACGTTCCCGCCGAGCACTTCAACAAGCCGCAGGGCTTTTCGATCTCGCTCACCGTCAAAGACCCCGCGGACGGCGAGCGCAAGTTCAACGCGCTGGCCGACGGCGGCACCGTCACCATGCCCTTCAGCAAGACCTTCTGGGCCAAAGGCTTTGGCATGTGTGTCGACAAGTTCGGCATTCCCTGGATGGTGAACTGCCCGGCAGAGGGAATGTGACGGGGCACGCCGGCCTGATGCCTCAAGCGACGATCCCTCTCACTCGTTGCAGGCAGGGGGCGTCACCTCATGGGCGACAGGCAATGTGCCTCTCAGCGGATCGATCCGGTCACGTCCTCGCCGGACGGCGGCGACTGCACGCAGCTCGGGCAGATCACCAGCTTGGTGCCGAGCTGCCTGTCGTTCTCCGCTTCGATCTCGTCATGGACAGCCCACCATGCTTCGGAGTACGGGCGCAAGGTGCCGAGCACTCTCTGGCGCTCCTGATTGGAATCTTCCTGCGGGGGCGCGGGGTTCGCTGCGCGCCGCTTTGTGACGGAGGTGCGGTTGGGGGCCCGGTTCGGGTTCTGGCCGAAGCCGTCCCATGCGATCGGACGATGCTCCTGCGCCGGCGCCGCCGCGCATCCCATGAGCGCTGCGCAAAAAGTGAGCAAGACGAAGCCGCGTCGCATCATGCCGAACCCTCGGTGCGGTACGCGACTCGCAAACTCCGCGCGGGAAGGTTTGCATCGCGCCGGTTAAATGGAACTAAGGGAAACGGGCGTGGCCGGCATGGCCGAACATGAAGTGCTGCTTCGCATCAATTTGCGAGTGCAGTGAGGCCGCTTCGTGAAATGATACGGACCGCATCGCACAACAACTGGCGCAATATTAGGCTGTGAACTGCGTGTCAGAATCGCTAATCATTCTTTCATAAATTCGACAAACTGGGGCGGACGTGATTTGGAAGGGGAGCGACCGATGGCGGCGGCGCTGCAGATCAATTTTGCACTATGGGGTATGCTCATCTGCGCGAGCATGGAATTGGCGCAGATGATCCAGAGGCTCACTTAGGCCCGACGAGCGAGTGACCGGCGGCACTTTCGCCGACGCGCTTGGCCTGCTGGCTCGGAAGACCCTGTCAGCTCATGAGCAATGCGATGAGCGTGAAGCTGACGCTCGCGAGCACAATCATCGAAAGAACGTAGTTGCGCGGCCGCGCTGTTCGTGGCCTCCGTCGTCGCGGCGGATCTCCGATCCGCCAGGTGGTTTCCGACGACGCAAGCGTAGCCTCCGCCCCCGAGCCGGTATACTTCACATAAAGCTCGAGCAGCCGCAGCTCGGATGGCAGGTCCATCAGGCCCTCGCGGTCGCGGCGCGACAGCAGTTCGAACTCGACGGTTTCGTCGGAGCTCAGCTGGCCAAGGACGATGCGTCCCTGGTCCGACAGGCGATAGCGAAAATCGATGGGCTGCATGGTGCGCGAGCCGTTTGAAACTGAGTCGTCCTGAAAAAGCGGTACCATTCTAATCTTTGACCACTGCTGAGATGTGACGCCGCCGCGGCTCAGTCCGGCCGGCACCATCATAGTCCTTCGGGAAAAGCCGAAAACCGCGTAAATTGTGCAGTCATTGCAAAGCGGTTGAGCGGAATCAGCGCTTAGAGCGGTTCACAGATTTATTGAATCGGAAGGGATTCCGGAGCTGGGGCGAATATGATTCAAGATGCTGGCTGGGCTGGAGGCCAGCATCCGATGGTCCGACCAATTTCCAACGATTTACGTAAGCGCGCGGTGTCCGCCGTTGCCAAAGGTGAGAGCTGCCGATCCGTGGCAGAACGGTTTGGCGTTGCGGTCTCGTCAGTTGTGAAGTGGTCGCAGCGTTATCGAACAACCGGCTCGGTAGCGCCTGGCAAGATGGGCGGTCACCGCAAACCTGTGCTTGATCCGCACCGCGCCTTCATCGTCGAGCGGATCACTCAGACGCCGCACCTGACGCTGCATGGTCTGAAGGCGGAACTGGCAGCCCGCGGGGTCAAGGTCTCGCACAACGCAGTCTGGCTGTTCCTGCGCCGGGAAGGGCTGCGCTTCAAAAAAACACTGTTCGCCCTCGAACAGGCACGCGCAGACGTCTCTCGTAGGCGCCAGCGTTGGCGATCCTGGCAGGCCGGGCTCGATCCGGGCCGGCTCGTCTTCATCGATGAGACCTGGATCAAGACCAACATGGCCCCTTTGCGAGGCTGGGGACCCAAAGGGGCCCGCCTGCGCGGCTTCGCCCCGCACGGGCACTGGCGTACCCTCACATTCCTCGGCGCGCTCCGCCATGACCAACTCACGGCACCCTGCGTCTTCGACGGCCCGATCAACGCTGAATGCTTCCGCGGTTACGTGAAGCACATTCTCCTGCCGACCCTGCGCGAAGGCGACATCGTCATCCTCGACAATCTCGGAAGCCACAAGTCGAAAGCCGTCAGGCAGATGATCAAGGCGGCTGGCGCCAGGCTATGGTACCTACCGCCGTACTCGCCCGACCTCAACCCGATCGAACAGGCCTTCTCCAAGATCAAACACTGGATGCGGCAAGCTCAGAAGCGCACCATCGAGGACACTTGGCGCCACATCGGTCACCTCGTCCAGGACATCCAACCACGCGAATGCGCCAACTACTTTGCTAACGCCGGTTATGCTTCAATCAAAATGTGAAACGCTCTAGGAGCGCGGAAATTTGCAGAACTGCCTATTCGTCGGACAGTAGCGGGTGCAAGCCGGTCACGCCCCGGGCAGGCCACCTGATCCTCACCGGCAGCGTGAGTAGATCGCAGTGAGGTCGCGTCCCTTCAACAGAAGCAACCGCGACGAGAGTCCGCCTCGGCGGCTGATCCAGTCGCGCACCGGGCCCGGATAGGCCTGCAGCACCGCGTCGGATGCTTCCGGTTCGGCATAGAAGCGGCCACGCCGATCGACCGATCGCGCCGCATGAAAGCCGAGCACGGCGCGTTTCGTCACACAGATGCGCTCACCCGGCACGACGCTCAGCACCAGCGTGCAGGCAGACAGGCAGGGTCCGTCGATCACCACGCGCTCGCCGCTCTCGCGCACTTTCTCGAACAGATCGAGGAACGGCCCGACCTGGCCGCCCGGCGACTGGATGATGCGTATTTCAGCCGCCGCGGAACCGGCGGCAAGCAGCGCGGATGCGAGCATCAGGGCTTTGAAGACGATGATGGGTCGCATGAACTCTCCACGACTTCGGTTCCGTAGGGCTAAGCGCAGTGTGCCCACCCATGGCATCACAAGATTGGGGAGAGGGTGTGCAGGAGGCTTGCGCGCTTTTGCCTACCCTACAATTTCCGTGCCTATCCGTTCCGCCGTTGGCCGCGCAGCGTCGGCAGGCCAATGCCGGCCGCATCGAAGCCGCCATCGACGGCCAAAATTTGGCCGGTGATGTAGCTCGCGCTTCCCGAGCATAGGAAATAGATCGCTTCCGCGAGTTCCTCCTCCAGGCCGTAACGGTTGAGCGGAATGGCGTCGTGATAGTCGGCGCGGATCTCCCTGGTGTGCACCTGCTTTGCCATCGCGGTGTCGACCGGCCCCGGCGCCACCGCGTTGACGCGGATGTTGAGGGAAGCGAGCTCGACCGCGAGCTGTTTCGTCAGGTGCGCAAGGCCCGCCTTGCTGGTGCCGTAGGCCGAGCGCAGCGTCGAGGCCCGTACCGCCGAGATCGAGGTGACGTTGACGATGGCGCCACCGTGGCCATCGCGCATCAGTGGCACCGCCGCCTTGGCGCAGAGGAAGGGGCCGGTGAGGTTGACCTCGAGCACGCGGCGCCAGTCGGCCTCCGACGTCTCCATCAGCGGCGCGAACACGGCAATGCCGGCGTTGTTGACGAGCGCATCCAACCGGCCGAATTTCTGCTCGAGCGTCGTCATCGCGGCATCGACGGCCGCCGCATCCGAGACGTCGCAGGTCAGCGCCAGCGTGGTCTCGCTTTGGTCGATTTCGGCGACGGCACTGCCGAGCAACTCGCCCTCGATGTCGAGCAGCGCCACGCGCCAGCCTTCGGCGAGAAATTTCTTCGCCGTCGAAAGCCCGATGCCGCGTGCGGCTCCGGTGACGAGAGCGACTTTTTGCGGAGAGGCGGGCATGGCTTATCCATCGTTCGGGAATTGAGGCAGTCTCCCTACCATGAAAGCCGGGGCGAGACGCGACAAACTATCGCGCCTCCGGGTCTCCGGACGAGTGCCCTTCCGCGATCCGATGCAGTACAACTATCTCTGGTCGAATTTATTTCCTGTACAATTCCTGCTTATTTTCAAAATCGATTTCACGGAGACGCATCATGAAGCTGATGGCATCGGCTAGCAGATGGAGTTGCCGCTGCGGAAACAATCACGCATTCGCCTGCAGGGTTCCGCCGGCTCCGGATGTCATGGCGTCGCTGTACATGGAGTACAAGCGATCCGCCCAATACAAGAAGATGTCCTTCGCGGATTACCTTCTCAGCATCGGGTTCACCGACCCGTCCGTGGGCATGGTCGGGATGGACGACGAGGCGCAGTTCGTCCCGACGCCGGGCGGCCCGCAAAAGCTCGCCATTCCCAGTCAGGCCGTCACAGGTGAAGTGAAGGTCAAGGTGCTGCTGGTGGATTTTCCCGATCGGCCGGGAACGTTGGACCGGGTGCACTACGAGGATCTTCTGTTCTCAAAGGCAAAATACCCGACCGGCAGCATGCGTGACTTCTACGGAGAAGTGAGCCACGGCAAACTCGATGTGACCGGTTCAGTCGATGGCTGGCTGCGGATGCCGCAGCCATATTCGTATTACACCAACAACGAATCCGGAACGGAATGGAATAGCTATCCGCACAATGCGCCGCGACTAGCCGAGGACGCCGTCAACGCTGCGCTCGCTGCCAACGTCAAGTTCGATGCATCGCTCGACAAGTTTGGACGCGGCATCGTGACTGCGCTGTTTATCATCCATTCCGGGCGCGGCGCCGAGGTCATGCCGACCGTAGCAATGCAGCGCAAGCACATCTGGTCGCATAAGTGGAACCTCAAGAACGCGGTCGAGGTCGCACCGGATCTTTCCGCCACCATCTATTTGACGGTGCCAGCCGACTGCAAAGTGGGTGTTTGCGCCCACGAGCTCGGCCACCTGGCCTTCGAGTGGCAGGATTTCTACGACCCGAACTATGACGAAGATGGAACGTATTGGGACGGTACCGGCATTTGGGATCTGATGGCTGGCGGGTCCTACAACGGGGATGGCGCGCGTCCGGCACATCCAGCGCCTCTCCATAAACTGCAGCACGGCTGGATCACGGCGCAAACGATCGAAGCGTCGGCGAAGCTGACCATAAAACCCTATACGGCGGGCGTTGGGCGGATATTCAAGGTCGTGAGCCCCAAATTCAAGCCGAAGCAATATCTGCTGCTCGAGAACAGGAAGAAGGCCGGCTTCGATTTCGATCTTCCGGGCGAGGGATTGCTGGTCTGGAAGGTGGACGAGCCCAAAGAGCAATTTTCGAAAACCAAATCCGGGCTGTCGCTTGTGCAGGCCGATGGCAGCAACGACCTGGACAATCCCAACGACGGCAACCAAGGTGATGCCGGGGATCCCTTTCCCGGCTCGGAGCACTGCTTCGAGCTTTCCGACAGCGGCTCCGTGTCGACGTCGTTCCCCGGGACCAAATCAGGGATCACTCTCAAGAACATCGATCTGAGAGACGACGGGGTGATCACGCTGGATGTCGTCTTCACAAGTGCACCCGGTGCAAAGCCCAAGAAGAAGAAGGCCAAGAAGGCCAAGAAGGCCAAGAAGACCAAGAAGACCAAGAAGACCAAAAACGCCAAGGCTGCAAAGAAGCCGAAGGCTGCAAAATCGGCCAAGGCCGGCAGCTCCGCGAGGACAACGAAGAAGAAGCGCAAGCCTTGATCCGCTGCGCGCTCGGGGGCCGAAGCATGGGCGACCAGACGATCCGGCGCTGGTCGCGCCGGATGCCGTGAGAGCTTTGGCCTAGGACAGCTCCGCCGACGCGCGCTGCATGTTGGCCGACATGTCGGCCGTCACCGCGCTCTGCTCCTCGACTGCCGCGGCAGTGGTGGCGATGAACTCGTTGACGCCGGCGATCGCGACCTTGATCGCGGTCAGCGAGCTGGCGACGTCGCCGGAGATGGTGTTCAGCGCGTCGATTTCGGATGTGATCGTGTCGGTCGCCTGCTTGGCCTGGCTCGCAAGGTTCTTCACCTCGGAGGCGACCACGGCAAAGCCGCGGCCGGCTTCGCCGGCGCGCGCCGATTCGATGGTGGCGTTCAGCGCGAGCAGGTTGATCTGGCTGGTAATGCCGGAGATCATCTCGACGATGCCGCTCATGGCCTGCGCGGCCGCGTTCAGCTTCTGCGCCTGGCCGTCGGCGGCGTCGACCCGGCTGGTCGCGACTTTGGAGTTCTCGCGCGACTTCGCCATGGTCTCGGAGATTTCGCGGATCGAAGCGCTCATTTCTTCGCTGCCGGCTGCGACCGCCTCGATCAGTCCGCGGGCATTGTCGGCCTTCTTGCGGCCGATCGCCTGCGCGGTGATGTCGGTGGCGTATTTCACCACCTTGTAGGGCTTGCCGTTGAGGTCGAAGATCGGGTTGTAGGACGCCTGGATCCAGATCTCGCGGCCGCCTTTGGCGATCCGCTTGTATTCGGCGGCCTGGTATTCGCCGCGATTGAGCGTCTCCCAGAACTGGCGGTAGGCCGCCGAGTTCTTCTCGTTCGGCTCGACGAACATGCTGTGGTGCTGGCCCTGGATCTCGGCCAGCGAATAGCCCATCGCGTTCAGGAAGTTCTGGTTGGCGGTGCGGATCGTGCCGTCCATGTTGAATTCGATCACGGCCTGGGACTTCTGGATCGCGGCGAGCTGGCCGTCATTGTCGGCCGCCTTCATCTTCTGCGCGGTGACGTCGGTCGCGAACTTCACCACCTTGAAGGGCCTGCCCATCTCGTCGAGGATCGGATTGTAGGTTGCGAGAATCCAGATCTCCTTGCCGCCCTTGGCGATCCGCTTGTATTCGGCGGCCTCGAACTGGCCGCGGTTCAGCCGTGCCCAGAAATCCGCATAGGCGGCGCTGGCACGATCCTCCGGCGTCACGAACATGCTGTGATGCTTGCCCTGGATCTCGTCGAGCGCGTAGCCGACCGCGGCGAGGAAATTCTCGTTGGCGGTGACGATGGTGCCGTCCATGTTGAACTCGATCACGGCCTGGGCGCGGCTGATCGCGGCGATCTTGCCCGCGTCCTCCAGGGTCCGCATCTTGTAGGCCGTGATGTCGGTGGCGAACTTGATGAAGCTGACCACCTTGCCGTTCTCGTCGAGCAGCGGCGCGTAGGAGGCGTGGACCCAGACTTCCTTGCCGTTCTTGCCGAAGCGCCGGTATTGCGTGGTCTGGAACTCGCCGCGGTTCAGGCTGGCCCAGAAGTCGCGATAGCGGGCGCTCTCGCGCTCGGCCGGGCTGACGAAGATGCTGTGATGCTTGCCCTTGATCTCGGCGAGCGAATAGCCGCTCATCTTGAGAAGGTTCTCATTGGCGTCGAGGATGGTGCCGTCGAGATCGAATTCGATGACGGCTTGCGACCGATCGAGCGCCTCGACCTCCGCGACCGCGTGCCGGACTTTCTTGTTCTGGAAATTGAACACGTGATGCTCCGTGAGATCTCGAAGGCGGTTCGAACGTACCTTTCGCTTAGAGAAAAAGTTGCATAGGCTCGTTGAGCAACTGTAAACCCTTGCAAAGGCCTGCGCGATTTCCGTGGTGTCTCCCGCGGCATGCATCTCGTTCAAGTTGCAAGCATTCTCGATTCATATGCATGGCGGAATTCATATAACGGCGGCGTCGGGGCCGTAATTCTACGGGCGCAATTTGAAAAATATCTCCGCGTTCAGTGGGCGATGTCGCGGCGTCGATTTGGCGGCACAACGCAAGGCGGCCGGTTCGTCGGATGATCGCGTGCGACGGCCTTCAAAATAATGTTCGCGCCGATGTCGGTTCCGAAACGGGTCGCTCGTCTTACAGCGGCACCGTTGCCATTCCGGTCATCCGCCTCGCTCCCCGGAACGACGTAGCAAGAGGAACTTTCCATGCGTTTCATGATGCTGATGATCCCGCTCGGCTACGAGACCGCGCCGCCGGACGTCCAGCTCGATCCCGACCGCGTCGCCGCGATGATGCGCTACAACGAAGCGCTGAAGGACGCCGGCGTCCTGATCACACTCGACGGCCTGCACCCGCCCTCGATGGGCGCGCGCGTCTCGTTTGCGACCGGCGAGCCTATCGTGACCGACGGTCCCTTCGCCGAGGCCAAGGAGGTCCTTGGCGGCTATTGGATGATCGAGGTCGCCTCGCGTGCGGAGGCGATCGCCTGGGCCAGGCAATGCCCGGCCTCTGCCAATGAACTGATCGAGATCCGGCAGGTGCAGGAGATGGCCGACTTTTCGCCGGAGGTGCAGGCCGCCGCTGCCGGATTCGCCGACCTGAAGGAGTAGCGAAAGCGGCCGCGATAAATGCGCGGCTGTCGTCAATCATCGATCAAAGGAGAAAGCCGATGAGCACCGAACACAAATTCCTCGCCGTCTATCTCGGCAGCATGAGCGGCCCGAAGATGGCCGCCTGGCAGGCGCTGCCTGAGGCCGAGCGCAAGGCGAAGGAGCAGGAGGGCATGGCTGCCTGGCACGGCTGGGTCGAAAAACACAAGGCCGCCATCGTCGAGCTGGGCGGCCCGCTCGGCAAGACCCGGAAAATCGACGCCGGCGGCGTGACCGAAATCAGCAATGCGCTGACCGGCTTTACGGTGGTGCGCGCCGCCTCGCAGGAGGCCGCCGCGGAGCTGTTCAAGAACCATCCGCACTTTGCGATCTTCCCGGGCGAGTCCGTTGAAGTCATGCCGGTCCTGCCGATCCCGGGCCGGTAGGCTGGATTCCCGCGTTCCGGGTCTGCCGCTCCGAGGCGCCCCGGAACGACGGAACGCATCGTTCATCAAACAGCACTTCCCGCTAGTGACCTTCACCGCCGGCTCATGTAAAGCTCGTTCACATGAGCTGGCGCAAGGAGACGCGCCGCGCCGAGCGCGGCTATCACCACGGCAATCTGAAGGAAGCCCTGTTGCAGGCCGCCCTCGGGCTGATCGCCGAGAAGGGCGCGGCCGGCTTCACGTTCGCCGATGCCGCGCGCATGGCCGGCGTCAGCGCCGCGGCGCCCTACCGGCATTTCCGCGACCGTGAGGAGTTGCTGTCCTCGATCGCGCAGCGTGGTTTCGAACAGTTCGAGGCGCGGTTGACCGCGGCCTGGGACGACGGCCGGCCCGACACCGTCACCGCGTTCGAGCGCGTCGGCCGGGCCTATCTCGCCTTCGCCCGCGAGGAGCCGGCCTTCTACAATGCAATGTTCGAGTCGGGCGTGCCGGTCGACGCCAATCCGGCGCTTCAGGCCGCCAGCGAGCGCGCTTTCAACATCATCCGCGCCGCCGCCGAGCGCCTCGCGGCGCTGGCGCCGCCAGGCATGCCGCGGCCGCCGGCGATGATGATGGCGCTGCACATCTGGTCGATGGCGCATGGCGTGGCCTCGCTGTTTTCCCGCGGCGACGCCGCGCGACGAAAACTGCCGATGTCGCCGGACGAACTGCTCGAGGCCGAGGTGCTGATCTATCTGCGCGGCCTCGGCTTCCCGACCGACCGGCGCCCCCCGCCGCCGAAGAGCGCCGAGCCGCCGCCGGTGCCACCGGAGGCATCCTCCGGTTCTGGCGTGCCGGCCGGCGGTCCCTGGGGCAAGCCGAAATAAAATTGCGCAAATAATTCGCCCGCACTGTCAGGCGGCCAGCTTGACAAAATGACGAGATGGTCTAGCTATGTAAATGTTATTTACATTCACAACGGCGCTGGTGCCGTGATGGAGATGGAGATGGCCTACACCGCTGATGTCAATCGCTGGCGCGGTCCTTCGGAACAACACTACGAGCGTCCCCGCATGCTCGAGACGCCCTGGCATCCCGGCTGGATCGCCGTGACCATCCTCGGCTTCATCCTGTGGTGGCCGATCGGACTTGCCCTTCTCTTTTTCACACTCGGGAGCAGAAGAATGTCGTGCTGGAGCAATCAGGACCGCTGGCAGAACAAGATGGAGCGGATGCAGTACAAGATGGACCGCATGCGCGGCCGCATGGAGCGCCGTGGTTTTGGCTTCGGCTTCGGGCCGCCCTCGAGCGGCAACCGCGCCTTCGACGAATACCGCACTGAAACGCTGCAGCGGCTCGAGGAGGAGCAGGTCGAGTTCAAGAACTTCCTCGACCGTCTGCGTCACGCCAAGGACAAGGAAGAGTTCGACCAGTTCATGGCCCAGCACAAGACGCGTCCGACCCCGCCGCCGACCGACCAGCCGCAGAGCTGATCCGGACGCTGACGCCTCTCAAAGCCTTCAGGCGCATGCCCCCAAAAGTCCTGATGGCCCCGAGCCGCCCGCCTGCGAACCCCGCAGGCGGGCGGTTTGGCTTTGGGGCGCAGATCGAGCTCCCGAACCAGCGCACGATTCACCAACACCAAAACGGATGGACCTCCGCACCCGACTGCTTCTCGGCGTCACCGCGTTTGCGGTGCTGGGCTATATCGCGCTCGTCTATGGTGGTTGCGCAGCTGACCGCGATTGCCATTTTCGCCTCTGTCCCGGTGGACGCGCGTTTTGCGGAGTGGTCCATGCCGATGTGCAGGCACCGTAGAACCCGATCCGCGCGAGCCTCGACTAAGCCCTGAGCGCGCGTTTTCCGCGCGCATCGACGGGTACGGCCATGACGAATGCGGAACACAGGCAGATCAGGCAACGGATCGCTCTTCTCGAACGCGCCTCCGTGCTGTTCGATCGACACGGTGCCTCGGTGCCGCTCGTGATCGCGTTCCTCAACGGCTGGCCGACGGAGATCAAATTCTATCCGGAACTCGTGGTCGGTAACGCCTGGATGGTCATTCTCAGCCTCGCCCTCTATCAGCTTGCTGCATTCGCGCTCAGGCGCGCCATCGCGTTTGCGACAGCGGATATCGAACCATGAGCCTGCTCCGCGATTTCGCGCTCTTCGTCGTTCCCGCCCTCGTCGCGGCTGCCGGCTGGCTTTATGCGCTCAGCCTGCGCAAGCGAGCCCGGTCAGGCCGCCCGCACACCGCATAGAGCCGGAAGAAGTTCAGCGCGTCGCCGTCAGCTCGCCGTGGCGAGCTGCGCGCGAACCGATGCCAGGAAGTATTCGTAGGCGTGGTCGACGATCTCGTTGAGCGATCGCGTTCGCGCGAACATCGCCCTGGCCTCGGCGAGAAACTCATCGCGGGTCGGTATCTTCGGCAGATGAAGATGTGTCAGCGCATCGACACCTTCATGGGCCCGGTTGAGGATGTCTTGCAGCGTCGGCAACTGCATCTGGGCGAGGTCGGCCCGGCGCCGCGCCGACGAAATCGCGTGCGCGAGCGTCTGCGCATCGAACCGTGCGGCAAGATCGCGCGCCGCCCGGTTGATGACCCGTGCGCCGAGCGGCTGCTCGTTGCGCAGCACCTGTTCGGGCGGCGCCTTCATGTTCCAGACGATGCCGAACCAGGACAGGATCGTCAGGATGTAAAAGGTCACGTCGATTTCCCACCAGCGGAAGCCTTGCCGTACGCTGCTCTGGTAGGCGTGGTGATTGTTGTGCCAGCCCTCACCCATGGTGAACAACGCCAGCAGCCAGTTGTTGCGGGAATCGTCGCCCGTCACGTAGCGCTTGCGTCCATGCACATGAGCGAGCGAGTTGATGCAGAAGGTCGCGTGATAGACCAGCACCGTGCTCCACAGGAAGCCGACCACCAGACCCGACCACCCCGCGACCAGGAAGCAGAGCGCGGCAAGGACAAAGGCGGGCAGCAGCTCCAGCCGATGCAGCCACATCAGCTCCGGATAGGCAGCGAGATCGCCGACTTTCACGAGGTCGGTCGCGTCGTGCTCCCGGTAAAAAATCCAGCCGAGATGGCTGTACAGGAAGCCGCGCTGACGCGGCGAATGCACGTCCAATTCGGTATCGGAATGCAGATGATGGTGCCGATGCTTGGCCGCCCACCACAACACGCTCTTCTGCGCGGTGCTCTGCGCGAGGCAGGCCAGGATGAACTGAAATACCCGTCCGGTCGCGAAAGACTTGTGCGAGAAATAGCGGTGGTAACCTGCGCCGATGGCGAACATGCGCACGACATACAGCGAACCGCAGATTGCGACGGCCTGCCAGGTGACGCCTGACCAGATCGCTGCAAAGCAACCAAGATGGACCAGCACGAACGGTATTGCGGAGGGGTACATGACGTCGTCGTGCTGATGGTCGGCGGGCGCGTTGGGCGACATATCTTGGCGTGACCTTGGATGAGGAGGATCCGGGATTCGTTGCGGCGACGCCGAAGGCCGCCGGGTACGAAAAACCCGCGGATGGCGGACCACCGCGGGGACTCGAACGGGATGCTTTGCCTGGACACCCCCGGCCGAAGCAAAGTCGGCCTGAACTTCGCCGGACTATATGGTTGGGGAAGCCTGGCACGCAAGCTCGTAGCCTCACGGGGAGCTGCGGCAAGTTGTTCGGGGGCCCACGCCCGCCGCCGGCGCGGCGTGGCGCAAGGGCGGCACGCGGCCTATATTCGAGACGCGAGAAAAAGAGGCGGCGATGATGGCGGCTGCGACCTCGGCAAACGAGAGTCTCTGGAAGCAGATACGCGGTGAGGCACAACGCGCGATCGCGGCTGATCCTGTTTTCGGCAAATCCCTTGCCGATGCAGTCCTCGTCCATGACGATTTTGCTGCCGTCCTGGCCGATCTGATCGGGCGCAGACTTGGCGGTTCAGCGGCGGAGCGAGCGCGCTTCACGGCCTTTGCCCTCGACGCCTTTCGCGACTCACCGGAGGTGATCGAGACAGCCGGCCGCGACTTGCAGGCGATCGCGATCCACGATCCCGCCATCGCCGGGCTGTTGCCGCCGCTGCTGCATTTCAAGGGTTATGTCGCGTTGCAAGCCTGGCGCGTCTCGAACTGGCTCTGGAATCGCGGCCATGTCGATGCCGCGCTGTTGTTTCAGAACGAGTCTTCCAACCTGCTGCAGGTCAGCATCCATCCAGCCGCCGGCATCGGCGCGTCGGTCTATCTCGACCACGCCACGGGTATCGTGATCGGCGCGAATGTGGTCATCGGCGATGGGACCACCATCCTCCAGAATGTCAGCATCGGCCGCAACAGCGAACTGCCGGCGCGCTCGCCCCGCATCGGCAGCAATGTCTATATCGGCGCCGGCGCGACCGTTCTCGGCGATATCAGCATCGGCGATTTCGCCAAGGTCGGTGCCGGCACTATTGTGACCGCAGACGTGCCGGCCGGCTGCACGGCGGTCGGCAATCCCGCGCGATTGACCAATTGCCCTGAGCCCGTCCCGGCCTGACCCCAACCGTCTGCGCTGCCTACCTTTCCCGCAGCCAAATTCGCCCGCGGTAACCCGGCATTAACCATCGCCGGGCTCTGGTAATTGCGGACAATCGCGCCCAAAGCTGCGGTCAAGGCCCATAGTTTTGACATCTTGGCAGGGAATGCAGACGGCCGGCTTTGGACGAGCCCCTGCACTCCAGAAAAACAAGGCTTTGAGCGGGCTTGCCGGCCGCGCCGGTACTAGCGTGGCTGTTGGGGAACCGGCGGCCCTTCGCTGCTACGGAACATCGGTAACGATCGCCTTGAGAGGATACTGCTTATGAACCCGGCCGAAATGGCTCAGTCCGCCCTTCCGGTTGCCGCCTCCGCGGACGTGTCGCTGATCGCGCTGTTCTGGCAGGCTCACTGGATCGTGAAAGGGGTCATGCTGGGCCTTCTCGGCTGCTCGGTCTGGGTCTGGGCAATCGCCATCGACAAGATCTTCCTGTTTGCCCGCACCCGCCGCTCGATGGACCGTTTCGAGCAGGCGTTCTGGTCGGGCGAGTCGATCGAGGAACTCTATCGCACCCTTTCGGCCAAGCCGACGCATTCGATGGCGGCCTGCTTCGTCGCGGCGATGCGCGAGTGGAAGCGCTCGTTCGAGAACCAGGCGCGCTCGGTCGCCGGTCTTCAGATGCGCATCGACAAGGTGATGAACGTCTCGATCGCCCGCGAAGTCGAGCGGCTGGAACGCCGCCTGCTGGTGCTGGCAACCGTCGGCTCCGCCGGCCCCTTCGTCGGCCTGTTCGGCACGGTCTGGGGCATCATGTCGAGCTTCCAGTCGATCGCGGCGTCGAAAAATACCTCTTTGGCGGTGGTGGCTCCCGGCATCGCGGAGGCGCTGTTTGCGACCGCTGTCGGCCTTATCGCCGCCATTCCTGCCACTATCTTCTACAATAAGTTCACATCCGAGGTGAACCGGCAGGCCCAGCGGCTCGAAGGCTTCGCCGATGAATTTTCAGCCATCCTGTCGCGTCAGATCGACGAGCGGGGCTGATGGACGGCATGTATGAAGCGTTTTCGAGCGAAGTGGATACCGGTTCGCGTAAAGAAAACGCGTCAGGACAAGAATCTAGAGCCCCGTTCCGATTCCATCGGAACGGAAATGGCTCTACTGTGAAGGGCAATTTGGGCACGCGATCATGGCGATGAACGTTGCGAGTTCGTCCGGAGGCGGCGGGCGCCGTGGCCGGCGCAAGCCCGTCGTGGCCGAGATCAACGTCACGCCGATGGTCGACGTGATGCTGGTGCTGCTCATCATCTTCATGGTGTCGGCGCCGATGTTGACGGTCGGCGTACCGCTCGATCTGCCGCAGACCCAGGCCAAGAGCCTCGAAAACAACGACCAGAAGCCGATCCAGATGTCGGTCGACATCAATGGCAAGGTGTTCATCAACGATGCCGAGATCGCGATCAACGAGCTGATCCCCAAGCTCAAGGCGATCACGGAGGCGCGCGGCGGGCTCGAGGAACGCATCTATCTGCGCGCCGACAAGAAGGCGGATTACGGAACGGTAGCCAAGGTCATGGGCCTGTTGTCCGGCGCGGGCTTCAAGAAGCTGGCGCTCGTCACCGAGGCGGATCAGGGGTAAGCCGGTGAAGGTGAACGTCGACAAGACACTCGTTGCGTCGATTACCCTCCACGTCCTCGTGCTTGGATGGGGATTGTTCACCTTTAGCAGCAAGGCCTACGTGCCGGCGGAAGAGTCGCTCCCGGTCGACATCATCTCCACCGATCAGCTCGCCAAGATGATGTCGGGGCAGAAGACCGGCAAGAAGGAAGAGCCAAAGCCCAAGGTCGAGAAGATCGCCGAGGCCAAGCCCGAAGAGGACGCCGTCGGCAAGGTCACCGAGAAGAAAGAGCTGATCAAGACCAACTCGACGCCCGAGCCGCCGCCGAAACCCGTCGAGAAGCCGGTCGAGAAGAAGCCCGAGCCTCCGAAGCCCGTTGCCGAGGCGAAGCCGAAGGAAGAGCCGAAGCCGCCGGAAAAGAAGCCTGATCCGGCCAAGGAAGATCCGATCGCCGAGCTGCAGAAGAAGCTCGACACCAAGAAGCCGCCGCCCAAGCCCGTAGAGCAGAAGGTCGCGGCGGTGCAGCCGCAGCAGCATCCCAAGCCCAAGGAGCGCAGCTTCGATCCCGCGCAGATCCAGCGCGACCTCGACAAGCGCGCTGCGACCCGGCACGAGCTCTCCGGCTCGGCGCTGAATGCCTCGGCTGCGCTGGGCACGACGAGCGGCACGGCCGCCAATAACGTGGCGACCTGGCGGGGCGCGTTCACGAGCGCGGTCAGGCGCTGTTTCACGCCCACCTATAACGGGCAGGACGCCGATCTGTACGAGGCCGATATCGACATTCCGATGCAGATCGATGGCTCGCTGGCATCCGAGCCGATCATCGTCGCGGTGCGGGGCCCGTCCAGGTCGATTGCCCAAGCCGTTGCCGAAAGCGCCAAGCGCGCCATCGTGCAATGTCAGGTCTATTCGTTCATGCCCAGGCAGCAATACGAAGGCTGGAAGAAGATCGAGATGACTTTCGGCCTGAAAGACATGTTGTGACATCCGGACAAAAGAAATTTGCGATGAATGACGCCCGATCGATGAACCGCCGCCGCTTCATGACCCTGACCGGATCGACGCTTGCGATGCTCGGGGGCGGACCTGCCTTCGCCCAGCGCATCCGTATCGATCCCACGGAGTTCCGGCCGATCCCGATCGCGATCTCCAACTTCGTGCCGGGCTCGCCCGCCGACGGCGACGTCAGCAACGGCGTGACCCAGGTCATCACCAACAATTTGAAGCGGTCGGGCCTGTTCGCGCCGATCGACCAGGCCGCTTTCATCGAGCGCATCAGCAACATCGACGTCGCGCCGCAATTCCAGAACTGGAAGACTCTCAACGCCCAGGCGCTGGTCACCGGCCGCATGACGCGGCAGCAGGACGGCCGGCTCAAGGCCGAATTCCGCCTGTGGGACGTCATCACCGGCCAGCAGCTCACCGGACAGCAATACTTCACCTCGCCGGAATATTGGCGCCGCATCGCCCATATCATCTCCGACCAGATCTATGAGCAGATGACCGGCGAGAAGGGCTATTTCGACAGCCGCGTCGTGTTTGTCGACGAGACCGGGCCGAAGGAGCGCCGCGTCAAGCGGCTCGCGATGATGGACCAGGACGGCGCCAATGTGCGTTACCTGACCCGCGGCGCCGACCTCGTGCTGACGCCGCGCTTCTCGCCGAACTCGCAAGAGATCACCTACATGGAGTTCGGGCAGGGCGATCCGAAGGTCTATCTCTTCAACATCGAGACCGGCCAGCGCGAGATCGTCGGCAATTTCCCCGGCATGACCTTTGCGCCGCGCTTCTCGCCCGACGGCCAGCGCGTCATCATGAGCCTGCAGCAGGGCGGCAATTCCAACCTGTTCGTGATGGATTTGCGCTCGCGATCGACCACGCGCCTCACCGACACGCCGGCGATCGACACCTCGCCGTCCTACTCGCCGGACGGCACCCGGATCTGCTTCGAATCCGACCGCGGCGGCAGGTCGCAGATCTACGTGATGTCGGCGGGAGGAGGTGCTGCGCAGCGCATCTCATTCTCCAAGGACGACACCAACGCCACCTATTCGACGCCGGTGTGGTCGCCGCGCGGCGATTACATCGCCTTCACCAGACAGGGCGGCGGGCAATTCTCGATCGGCGTCATGAAGCCGGACGGCAGCGGCGAGCGGCTCCTCACCTCCGGCTATCACAATGAAGGTCCGACCTTCTCGCCGAACGGCCGCGTGCTGATGTTCTTCCGCGATCCCGGCGGGGCCGGCGGTCCCTCGCTGTTCTCCGTCGACATCTCCGGCCGCAACGAACTCAAGGTACCGACGCCCGGCTTCGCCTCCGACCCGGCCTGGTCGCCGCTGTTGTCCTCCACGCCGGGATAGAGACATCCGGCCTGAAACGTCGCGCGCTTGGACGCGCGATGTTTTCGAAGAACATGCAGAATTTTTCGGGTTTGGTGCGGGAGGCAAGCTTTCCTTTACCTTGTGCCCGGCAACGCTTGCCTAGTTGCTTGATATTTCAGCAGAAACAGGTTCGCTATTGCCGAAAAACAACTCGACTTTAACGATGTTCCCTCAGAAAGGCTTCATCTGGTCTGGGTAAAAGTACGCGCCAAACAGGACGCGTAACAAGCCAATGCAACTGGCCGACCAGAAGCAGAGCGATCGAGACGAGCTGGAGCCGATACTCTACGCCGCTCTCGTCAACTCCATGGTGCAGAATTTCTGGGCGATCTTCCTTGGCTCGGCCTCAGCGGCCGCGGCCGCGGTCATGACTGCGTTGAAGACCGGCGACGTCCGGCTGTGGCCGATCGCGTTCGCACTCATCGCCGTCGGCACCGGACGCGCGTTCCAGATGCGGCGCTATGAGAACCGCGCGCATGGGTTGTCGTTCGAAGAGGCGAGGCACCTGGAGCCGCGCTACTGGATCGGCGCGCTGATCTACGCCGCCGTGCTCGGGCTGTGGGCCTTTGTCGTCATCTATCTCAACGAGGATGCGGTTGCCGACATGCTCTGCGTCGCGATCGGCATCGGCTACACCGCCGGCGGCGCCGCCCGCAACTATGGAAGGCCGCGGCTGATCCAGTGGCACGTCGCGCTCGCCTGCGGGCCGATGTCGCTCGCTCTGATGCTGCACGGCGGATTCTATCACGTCGGCCTTGCCGTCCTGCTCATGTTCTTCTTCATCGGCATGAAGAACATCAACCTCAGCCTGCATGCGATCTTCGTCAAGGCGCTGACGTCGAGCTTCCGGGAATCCGCGCTGGCGAGCCAGTTCGACACCGCGCTGAACAACATGCCGCATGGCCTGTGCATGTTTCGCGCTGACGGACGCCTCGCGGTGATGAACCACCACTTCGGCGAGCTGATGGCCTTGCCGGAGGACCTGGTCAAGCGAGGTGCCACCGCCGCCGATATCGTGTCGGCCTGCATCGCCGCTGGCTCCATCTCGGCGGAAAGCGGCAAACAGATCATGGCCGAGATCGAGCATGGGCGGATCCGCGAGATCGTCACCGCCGATCCGGATTCCTCTCGCGGCCGCACGCTGGCCTGGACGTTCCAGCCGATGGCCCGGGGCGGCACCGTGCTGCTGCTGGAAGACATCACCGAACGTACCAACGCCGAAGCCCGGATCAGCCATCTCGCCCGCTATGACGAGTTGACCGCGCTGCCCAACCGCGTTTCCTTCCGTGACGAGATCGGGCGGCTGCTGGCGAACGCACACCATGCCGAGCGGCTTTCCGCGCTGTTGTTCGTCGACCTCGACCAGTTCAAGCAGGTCAACGACACGCTCGGTCATCCCTGCGGCGACCAGCTTCTGTGTGCGGTCGCCAACCGCCTGCGCGAGATGCTGCGGCCCGAGGATTTCGTGGCGCGCTTCGGTGGCGACGAGTTCGTCGTGTTCCAGCAGAACATCAGCGCGGCCGAGGACGCCGCGAGCCTCGCCCGCCGCATCGTCGAGCGGCTCAGCGAGCGCTACCGCATCGACAATCATCTGGTCGAGATCGGCGCCAGCGTCGGCATCGCGCTGACCGCGCCGGACGGCGCCGTCAGCGCCGACACCCTGCTCAAGAACGCCGACATGGCGCTCTACCGCGCCAAGGCCGACGGCCGCGGCACCTTCTGCTTCTTCCGCGACGAGATGGCGGCGACCGTCGAGGCCCGCCGCATCCTCGAGCTCGACCTGCGCAAGGCGCTCGCCAACGAGGAGTTCGAGCTGTTCTACCAGCCGCTCGTCAACCTCAAGACCGGCAAGATCACCACCTGCGAGGCGCTGCTGCGCTGGAATCATCCGGTGCGCGGCACGGTCTCGCCGGTCGACATCATTCCGGTCGCCGAGGACATGGGCCTGATCGTCGATCTCGGCCGCTGGATCCTGCGCCGCGCCTGCATGGAATGCATGAACTGGCCGGACGGCGTCAGCGTCGCCGTCAACTTCTCACCGCAGCAATTCCACCAGCGCGACGTGCTCAGCGAAATCCGCTACGCCCTCGAGGTCTCCGGCCTTCCGGCCCATCGCCTCGAGATCGAAATCACCGAATCCTCGCTGCTGCGCAACACCCAGCTCACCCATGACATCCTGTCGCAACTGCATGCATTGGGCGTGCGTATCTCGCTGGACGATTTCGGCACCGGCTATTCGAGCCTCAGCTATCTCCACAATTTCCCGATGCAGAAGGTCAAGATCGACCGCTCTTTCCTCGAGGGCATCGACACCGACCGGCCGCTGACGCTGCTGCGCGGCGTCGCGCGCCTGTCCGCCGACCTCGGCATGGCGGTCGTGGTCGAGGGCATCGAGACCAACGAGCAGCTCGAGCTGATCAGCGCCGACGGCACCGTCTCGGAGGCGCAAGGCTATTTGTTCAGCCGTCCGGTGCCCGCGGTGCGGATGCGCCAGCTCCTCAACGCCTCGCATGGACGCCGCGGGGACGGCCTGCTCCAGGTCGTCGTCTCGCGCTCCTTCGCCTGACGCGACATCCGAAAACCACCCGTTATTTCAGACTGTTGCTGGCGCGACGGAGTGCTGCGGAGGTTAACCCTAACCGTTCGATTGCTTTGCATGTTTGTTAAGAAGGTGTTAATAAATCATCGCGCCCGCGCAAGTTGTCTTGCGCGAATTGCCTCGAGATCGACGCGTCGTGAGTGGTGGGTAAGGAGTTGGAATGCAGTCCTCAGCCAGATCTTTCATTTCGGCTGTTGGACGTGGAGCGGAGCTCCTGACCGACGTCGATTACCATCTCGCGGAAACGGCCGCGGAGAAGGAAGAGATCTACAACCTCCGCTACCGCGCCTATCTGCGTGAGGGCGCCGTCAAGGAATCCCCGGAAGCCCGGGTCACCGACCGCTACGACGAACTGCCGAACGCCTGGACCTTCGGCGTCTACCTCCGTGGCCAGCTCTGCAGCTCGGTGCGCATCAGCGTGCTGACCTCGGAGTGGCGCGAGTCCACTTCGGCCGATGTCTTCCCTGAGATCCTGATGCCGCGGCTGGATCGCGGCGAGGTCATGATCGATCCGACGCGGTTCGTTGCCGATCCGGACCAGGTGAAGCGGGTTCCGGAATTGCCCTATCTGACCACCCGGCTCGCCTACATGGCGTGCGAGCATTTCAATGCCGATCTCGGCCTTGCCATCGTACGTTCCGAGCACCAGGCGTTTTACCGCCGGGTGTTTCTGCATGAGACCATTGCCGAGCCCCGGCTCGTTCCGGGGCTCACCAAGCCGTTTGGCCTGATGGCGGCGGACTTCCCGACCTTCCGCAAGAAGGTGTTCGAGCGCTATCCGATCATGCGATCCACTGCCTTCGAGCGGCGGATGCTGTTCGGGCGGGGTGGTCAGCGCCAGGTCCCGCAGCGGCCTGTGCTGGTGGCGGAAGCCGCTCACGTCTAAAGTCCGCGCCGGCGTGGTCATGGCCGCGCCCGATGCCTTTCGGCGGTAGCTCCCGTCTCCGCGCACCGCACCTTGGGCTAAAATTCCGGCAAAACTGGCATGTTTGCCGGCGAACGCGGCTTGCCTTCACCCTCGCGCCACATTTACAACCCATTAACCATGGCGGGTGCTTTTCGCTGGTTGGGGGCATTTGACCGGCTGGAGCAAGGTTCCGTCAAGGTTGACGGAACGTTCGCTTAACCAACCCCTGTAGACCCGATGGCAGTGGACGAACGTGAGCGTGGAGGCTCCGGAATGAAATACCCTATGCGCATCCTCCAGGGATTGAAGCTGGCTGCGGTGGTCGCAATCGCGCTGTCGATGGGCGCCTGCGCCAACAAGAATGCTGCGACGGATGCGATGGCCAACGCGGCGACGCCGGGCAGCCAGCAGGACTTCGTCGTCAACGTGGGTGACCGCGTGTTCTTCGAAAGCGACCAGACCGATCTGACCCCGCAGGCGATCGTGACCCTGGAGAAGCAGGCGCAGTGGCTCCAGAGCTACCCGCGCTACTCCTTCACCATCGAAGGTCATGCCGACGAGCGTGGCACCCGCGAATACAACATCGCGCTCGGCGCCCGCCGTGCCCAGTCGGTGCGTTCGTTCCTCGCCTCGCGCGGCATCGACGCCAACCGCATGCGCACGATCTCCTATGGCAAGGAGCGGCCGGTGGCCGTCTGTAACGACATCTCCTGCTGGTCGCAGAACCGTCGCGCTGTGACCGTTCTGAACGCGAGCTCCTGAGGCTTTAGTCAGGCACCGTTCATCTTCGGAAACCGATCATGCCGGCGCCCTCTCGGGCGCCGGTTTCGTTTCAGCAATCTGTGACCGAAACCCCGTGGTGCCAGTCACATTTTTGGCGTAGTGCCTTTCAATGTGTGCCGCGTCGCATGTTCGGTCGCAGATCATTTCGTTTTCGTCGTCAGGACAAGATGTCATCCAGATCCAAGGTCTTTTCCGGCACCGTGGCGATCGCCGCGCTGCTGTCTTTGGGCTCGCCTTCCTTCGCTCAGTCGGACGATGACCCCGAGATACGGATCGAGCGGCTGGAGAACCAGTTGCGCCAGCTCACCGGCCAGAACGAAGAGTTGCAATATCGCAACCGTCAGCTCGAAGAGCGGCTGCGGGCGGTCGAGGGCGGCGCGCAAGGCGCGACGCCCGGACAGGCGCCGGCGCAGCCCAATGTCGCCGCGATGCCGCCTGCTCAGGTGGCGCCGGCCTACCGTCAGCAGCAGCCCGCCCAGCCGAACTACGAGCAGCCCCAGATCGCTTCTCCCGCGCCGATCGTCCAGGAGCAGCCGGCGCCCGGTGCCCCCGGCAGCCGTCGCCGCGGCGACGCCTTCGACCCGAGCCAGAATCCGAGTGCACCCGGCGCGCCGCGCGCGCTCGGCGGCGGACAGCAGCCGATGCCGGCAGGTCCTCAGGTCGGCGCGCCCGGCGGGCGCAACGCCGGCGAGCCGCTCGATCTTGGCAACACCGGCGGGCGCTATCCGCAGGCCGCAGCGCCCGCCCAGCCGGTCTATCCGCCGGCCCAGCCAGGCTATCCCGCGCCGGGCGGCGGCGTTGGCCTGACCACGCTGCCGCCCTCGGCATCGCCGCGCGACGAGTTCGACCTCGGCATCGGCTACATGCAGCGGAAGGACTATGCGCTCGCCGAGCAGACCATGAAGAATTTTGCGCAGAAATATCCGAGCGATCCGCTGCTCGGGGACGCGCAATACTGGCTCGGCGAGAGCTACTTCCAGCGCCAGCAATATCGCGACTCCGCGGAAGCCTTCCTCGCCGTCACCACCAAATACGACAAGTCGGCCAAGGCGCCGGATGCCCTGCTGCGGCTCGGCCAGTCGCTGGCCGCGCTGAAGGAGAAGGAGGCCGCCTGCGCCGCCTTCGGCGAGGTCGGTCGCAAATTTCCGCGCGCCTCCGCCGGCGTCAAGGCCGCGGTGGATCGCGAACAGAAGCGCGTGAAGTGCTGATCCGCTGACAAGGCGGATCAGTTTGCGCTAGACAGTCGGTCCATCCGCGGACGATTGCAGCGTCATGTCAGACGACGACAATTCGACGATCTCGGCGCGCGCGGCGAAGCAACTCTTCGCCGAGCTCAAGAGCTCACCGGCACTGGTGCTCGCGGTCTCCGGCGGGCCGGACTCGGTCGCGCTGATGTGGCTCGCCGCGCGCTGGCGTCGCAGCCTTCCGCGCGGCCCGCAACTCACCGTCGTCACCGTCGATCACGGCCTGCGACCGGAAGCGGCCCGCGAGGCGCGCGAGGTCAAGCGACTGGCAACGGAGCTCGGCCTGCCCCACCGGACCCTGCGCTGGCGCGGTGCGAAGCCGAAGAGGGGACTGCCGGCGGCCGCGCGCGAGGCGCGCTACCGCCTGCTCGCGCAGGCCGCGCGCAAGGCCGGCGCGAGCCATGTGCTGACCGCCCACACCCGCGACGACCAGGCCGAGACCCTGTTGATGCGCCTCGTTCGCGGCAGCGGGCTTGCCGGGCTGTCGGCGATGGCGCGCCGCACGGAGCGCGATGGCATCGTCCTGGCGCGCCCGCTGCTCGATGTGCCGAAGTCGCAGCTCGTCGCGACCTTGAAGCGCGCGAAGATCGGCTTTGCCGACGATCCCACCAATCGCGACACCGCCTTCACTCGGCCGCGGCTGCGCGCGCTGCTGCCGCAGCTTGCGGCCGAGGGTGGCGATACCCGCACGCTGGTGCGGCTAGCAGGCAGGTTCGCGCGTGCCAATGCGGCAATCGAATTGATGACCGACGGCGCCGAGCGCTTCCTTCAGCTCCGGGCACGCGGCGATGCGCCGCAGGCCGGCAGTCGGAGCTATGAAGCATCCGCATTTGCCGCCCTGCCGGAGGAGGTTCGGCTGCGGCTTCTGCTGCGGGCCGTCAATGCCCTCGGCCATGAGGGGCCTGCGGAACTCGGCAAGGTGGAAACCCTCATGGCCGCGCTTGATCAGGCGATGCTCGATCGCGACGTGGCGGCAAGGCTGCCTGCGGTCGCAACTGGCCGTGCGATCCTGAAGCAGACCCTTGCGGGAGCCTTGATCAGCCTTGCCGGGGGGCGTATCCACATCGCGCCGGCGCCGGCCCGACGGTCCAAGGGGACTTGCAAGGGGACCTGCAAGGGGACCCGAATGGCGGACGAGGGCGGACCATGACACCGGCCGTTTGCGCCACGCGCCGTCAGGACACCTTAACCAGGCGGGAAAAACCACGGATTGATCGCCATTATTTCAGCGGGAATCGCTCCAAGATGGGCTAAATAGTCCCATCTCGTTCCCTTGGCAGCGACCGGGGCGGCACCTAGATTGTATGCGTCCAACCGAGAAGATTCCTTTGGGATTTCCTCGCGCTGCCCAAAGTAGCTGACCAAGTAAACGACGAAGGATCAGGGCCGCGATCCGCGCGACCACGAAGGAAGATCGATGAACGCCAATCTGCGCAATTTCGCCCTCTGGGTCATCATTGTCCTGCTGCTGTTGGCGTTGTTCACGCTCTTCCAGAATCCGGGTCAGCGCGCCTCCTCGCAGGACATCGCCTTCTCCCAGCTCCTCAGCGAAGTTGACCGCGGCAATGTGCGCGACGTCGTGATCCAGGGGCCGGACATCCACGGCACCTTCACCAACGGCTCGAGCTTCCAGACCTATGCGCCGAACGACCCGACGCTGGTGAAGCGCCTCTATGACAGCAAGGTGCAGATCAGCGCGAAGCCGCCCGGCGACAACGTGCCGTGGTTCGTCTCGCTGCTGGTCTCCTGGCTGCCCTTCATCGCGCTGATCGGCGTCTGGATCTTCCTGTCGCGGCAGATGCAGGGCGGCGCCGGCAAGGCGATGGGCTTCGGCAAGTCGCGCGCGAAGATGCTGACGGAAGCACATGGCCGCGTCACTTTCGAGGACGTCGCCGGCGTGGACGAAGCCAAGCAGGACCTGCAGGAGATCGTCGAATTCCTGCGCGACCCCGGCAAATTCCAGCGCCTCGGCGGCCGCATTCCGCGCGGCGTGCTGCTGGTCGGCCCTCCCGGCACCGGCAAGACCCTGATCGCGCGTGCGGTTGCGGGCGAAGCCAACGTGCCGTTCTTCACCATTTCGGGTTCCGACTTCGTCGAGATGTTCGTCGGCGTCGGTGCGTCCCGCGTCCGCGACATGTTCGAGCAGGCCAAGAAGAACGCGCCCTGCATCATCTTCATCGACGAAATCGATGCGGTCGGTCGTCACCGTGGTGCCGGTCTCGGTGGCGGCAATGACGAGCGCGAGCAGACGCTGAATCAGTTGCTGGTCGAGATGGACGGCTTCGAGGCCAACGAGGGCGTGATCCTGATCGCGGCGACCAACCGTCCCGACGTGCTCGATCCCGCGCTGCTGCGTCCCGGCCGCTTCGACCGTCAGGTCGTGGTGCCCAATCCCGACGTGGTCGGCCGCGAGCAGATCCTCAAGGTTCACGTCCGCAAGGTGCCGCTGGCGCCGGATATCAACCTCAAGACCATCGCGCGCGGCACCCCGGGCTTCTCCGGCGCCGACCTGATGAACCTCGTCAACGAAGCCGCCCTGACCGCCGCCCGCCGCAACAAGCGGATGGTGACGCAGGCCGAGTTCGAAGAGGCCAAGGACAAGGTGATGATGGGCGCCGAGCGCAAGTCGCTCGTCATGACCGAGGAAGAGAAGCTGCTGACGGCCTATCACGAGGGCGGTCACGCCATCGTCGGCCTCAACGTCGTCGCGACCGACCCGATCCACAAGGCGACCATCATTCCGCGCGGCCGTGCGCTGGGCATGGTCATGCAGCTGCCCGAGCGAGACAAGCTGTCGATGTCTCTGGAGCAGATGACCTCGCGCCTCGCCATCATGATGGGCGGCCGCGTCGCTGAAGAGCTGATCTTCGGCCGCGAAAAGGTGACCTCGGGTGCGTCCTCCGACATCGAGCAGGCCACGCGCCTCGCCCGCATGATGGTGACGCGCTGGGGCCTGTCCGAGGCGCTCGGCACCGTGTCCTACGGCGAAAACCAGGACGAGGTTTTCCTCGGCATGTCGGTGTCGCGCACCCAGAACGCATCGGAAGCGACGGTCCAGAAGATCGATACCGAGATCCGGCGTTTCGTCGAAGAAGGCTACAACGAAGCGACGCGCATTCTCACGGAGAAGCGCGCCGATCTGGAAGCGCTTGCCAAGGGCCTGCTCGAGTTCGAGACGCTGTCCGGCGACGAGATCATCGATCTGCTCAAGGGCAAGAAGCCGAACCGCGAGTCCGTGCTCGAGCCGACCACGCCGCGCGCCTCCGCCGTGCCCCCGGCCGGCAAGTCGCGCCCGCGGCCCGATCCGGATCCCGGCCTGGAGCCGCAGCCGCAGGCGTAATTGCCAAGGCGGTGCATCGAATTGAAAAACGCGGCGGAAACGCCGCGTTTTTTATTGGCCGGTGATTCATGGGTGCCGGCGCATCCAATTCCCGGACGCGGATTGATCCGCCATTAGCGCAGCGGAAAGCCACGATCCGCGAAATCTCTTCGCGCGTGCTGATCGGCTGCATCCTGTGCCTGCCGCTTGCGTATGTCGTGCTCCGCGGTTTCCTCTCGAATCCGGAGTTCGGGCATCCGTTCGCCCTGGTGAATTTCCTTCGCCAGTAGTTTCCAGGGCACGTGCTGATCGATTCGATTTCGGCCAGCGAGATGGTGGGGCTCGCGGGCGTCACCCTCCCCAATCCGCAATATTCTTGACGCCGAGACGGCCGGAGCTCGACGGACGGGCCGAGGTGAGTATCGCCGACATGGCGCTCGATCGCGGCAGCGTGTTTGAATTCGTCTCGCATCGCCGCGTCTGGGTCGACTTCAAGCGCGGCGGATCATCGGTCTTGACGCCGTCCTACTATCCAGTTTGGCGAAGCCGGTTGACGGATGTCGAGCGCCTGAACTCGCTTGCGGAGCGAATGGCCTATGCCTCGCGCAACGGCATCGGCTATGTTGTCGATGTCTGTCAGAGCCCGGACGCGGGGAACGGCGTCGTCTATCGCACGAAGCGGCTCTGCGTGTTCTCGACCGGCGCGGACGAGCCTGCGGCCCGGAAGGACGCATCGCCGGCGGCGGAGCGATCTGCCGGTTGAGCCATCGGGATCCTCTCGATCGCAGGAGTTGGTTGCAGTCCGGGAATTGAGTGCGCGCCACGCGCTCACTTCGGTGGTGTCGCGGCCTGCTGGTCGTCGCGGACGTGAATCACGGCGATGGTGTCGGCGTAGAGCCGCTTCCAGCCCCTGATGTGGTCCAGGATCTGGGCGGCGGGAGAATCGGCGGTGAGCAGCGTCGTGTCGATCCTGTTGTCGTCGAGCATGCGCAGCAGGCTGGCCACGTCGCGCCCGTCCTCGGCGGCGAAATAGTCCATCAGGAATTTCTCGCCGTAGAGCTCCGACCTTCCGTCGACGAAAGGCTTGATGTCGCGAACGATGAGGTAGCCGCCAAAGCCATAGGAATTGAAGATGCGCGCGACCCTGCGTTCGGTGAGAACGTCGACCGCCGCAACCGGCGTCTGTGTCGCCGAGAATGCAAAGGCGTGATGTGCGACAAAGGCTGCGGTCGCGCTCGCGACAGCCATGACGATCACCATCGCCGCCGGCGCGGTCGGGACGATCCACAGGGCACGTGGCGCGTCTGACGCAGCGGGCCTGATCCCCGTGCCCAGCGGCTGCGCCAGCACGAGCGGGACGAGCACGCCGAAGGTCTCGATGCTGCGGACATGTGCCAGCGCCATCCAGGTCGCGATCAGGATCAGCAGCACGCGCGGCGGCGACAGCGAGAGGCCGCGGGAGAGCGCGAGACCGAGGAGAGCGAGGAGTGCGCCCGCGAACGGACTGAACGAACCGAAATCGGCCGGGCGCCATTCGGCGATGACCGCGAAGGACTTGCCGAGGGTGAGGATGCGCAGAGCCCCCAACAAGGTGTCGAGGCCGTAGGGTGTGCAGCAACTCGCCGCCAGTGCGGCAAGCCCGAATGCGGCCCACTGCAATGCGAGCAACAGCCGCCGTGCCGGCGCCGCGCGCCAGAGCGATTCAAGGCCGATCGCCCCGATCAGGGCGAGTCCGAGCACGAAGCCGCCGTGGAGGTTGGCCCACAGCACCATCAGTGGCAGCAGCAGGAAGGAGGGCGCGCGGCCGCGGTCGGCCGCGGCCATCAAGGCACCGGCCCAGCCGACCATGACGGGCAGCGCGAGCACATGGGGACGCGCCAGCAGATGCGGCGTCGCCAGGGTCATCGCCAGCAGGCAGAAGACCAGCGCATAGGGCAGGGTGAGATGCCGCTGCAGCAGGGCCAGCAACAGGCCCATCGCCGCCGCGATTGCCGTGGCGGCGAGGACGACGGGCCCGGCCCAACCCCAGTGAGAATAGGTCGTCGCGAACAGCACCTGGGACAACCAGGATGTCGAGAGCCAGACGTCGCCCTGGCGCGTCAGGGAGTAGACGTCGGTCCAGGGCACGGCCCGATGATCCAGGATCCATTGGCCCACCTTGATCTGCCAGAGCGTATCCGGGTCGTGCAGCAGGCCATCGCCGCTCAGCAGCAGCAGCAGATAGGTCGCGGCCGCAGCGCACAGCGGCGCCAGGTTTCGCTGGCGATGCGCGATTGGAAGACTGGCCGCGATCGTCACGGTTTGGCCGGCGCGGCTGCGGCGGACGTGCCATCCCGCACATGGATCACGGCGATGTCGTCCGCGTAGATCCGCTTCCAGCCCTTGAGCTGATCGAGGATCTGCGGGCCCGGTGCGTCGGCGACCAGGAGCGTCGCGTCGATCTTGTAGTCGTCGAGCAGGCGCGGCAGCAGCTCGGGCTTCTTGCCTTCGGTTGCCTTGAAGAAGTCCATGACGAATTTCTCGCCGTAGAGTTCGGCGCGGCCATCGACGTAGACAGGGATGTTGCGCGAGATCAGATAGCCGCCGAACTGGTAGGCGTTGAAGATACGCTGCACCTTGCGCTGTTCGAGCAGGTCGACCGCCGCGACCGGCGTCTGCGTCATCGTGAAAGTGAAGGGGTGGTGCGCCATGAAGAGCGCGGTCGAGGTCCAGCCGGCGGCCACGATCATCAGCGCGCCGAATGCGGTGACGGTGCGCGCCGGCCAGCGGTCGGCGCCGGCAGCTTCCGCCAGTGAGCGCGGGAGCATCTCGCCGAGCGGCTTTGCCAGCACCAGCGGCACCAGGAAGGCAAAGGCATCGATGCTCCTGACATGGGTCAGCGCGCTCCAGGTCAGGAACAGGATCAGGAAGATCCGGGGCGCCGAGAGCACGAGACCGCGATAATAGCCGAGTGCGATCAGGCCGAGCAGCGCGCCTTCGAACGAGGTGAAGGTGGCGAAGTTCGCCGGCATCCACTCGAAGATCAGCGACAGCAGCTCGCCGAGGCTGAGGATGTTGGTCGCCCCCATCAGCGTTCGCCAGCCGTAGGGCGTGCAACAGCTCGCGATCAGTGCGCCGGCGCCGAACAGCACCCAGCGCATGAACAGCCGAAGCCGTTGTCCCTTCTCCGCATGCTCGACTGCCTCGAGCGAGATCGGACCGATCAGCGCGAGGCCGAGCACGAAGCCGCCATGCAAATTCGCCCACAGCGCCATCAGCGGCAGCCAGGTCCAGGACGGCGCGCTTCTGCGGTCGGCGGCTGCCATCAGCAGGCCGACCCACGCGACCATCACGGGCAATGCGAGAATATGCGGACGCGCCAGCACGTGATGCAATGACAGCACCAGCGCCAGCATGGCAAACAGCACCGCGCGGGGCGCCTCGATCTGCGTTTCGAGCAGATGGACCAGGATTGCGGCGGTGAGCGCGACCCCGATCGCGGTGACGATCACGGGACCTGCCCAGCCCCATTGCGCATAGGAGAAGGCGAACAGCACCTGCGACAGCCACGACGTCGAGATCCAGGCTTCGCCTTGCCGTGTGAAGGAATAGAAGTCCGTATACGGCATGGCGCCGTGATCGAGGATCCATTGCCCGATCTTGATCTGCCAGAACGAGTCGGAGTCCTGAAGCAGCGTGTCGCCGGTAAAAAGAAGAACAGATAGGTGCCGGCACCGACACACAGCGGCACCAGGGCGCGCGCGCGGGTCTGCACCGCGATGCTGTTGGCAAAGGAAAGGGACATGCCGCCTCGTTGTCCTGCTTGTTCTCGTCGACCCGATCATGGTCCGGAAAAGTGTGTCGCGGCTTTCCGGGGAGATCATGCTCGAACAATAATCTGAAGCGCGATGAACGATTCCTCTCATCTTGCTTCAGGCCGAGCGGGCGGCATTGGATCACGCGTGGTCATAACTTCGAGTAAATCGCGCTCCGCAGCATTGCCGCGGATAGCTACGATTTAACGGATTGTTTTCAATTCCGGTTTACCATCGTGAAATACGTGCAATGCGCTTCGTGTTTACGCAGTCGAATTAACTGCGGCGCAATTCTTTGCCTCTACGTTCGATCCATGGTCGGGCGGCGCTGGGAAGCCGGAAAGACCAGATCAGTTGTAGCCTCGTGTACTCTTTGGGAGCAGTTATGAAGAACCTCGTTTCGCGTTTCGTGAAGGACGAATCCGGCGCCACCGCCATCGAATACGGTCTGATCGCCGCCGGCATCGCGCTGGCCATCATCACCGTCGTCAACAACCTCGGCACCTCGCTGAACACCAAGTTCGGCTCGATCTCGTCCAGCCTCAAGTAAGACCGGTCGACCTGAGAGTTTCGAGAGCCCCGTCCTGGACGGGGCTCTTTTCTTTGGGCAGGCATCATGACGCGGCGCGGCATGATGGGCGGCGTCATGTCCAGGCCAGTCCGCTGGTTTCGTCGAACGCATCGCGTCCCTGACCGGTGCAATCGAGAATGAAGTCGTTCGCAAAAGTGATCTGGCCGGCATGACGTGCTCCAGCCAGATCTCCGAGGATCTGAAGGGGGCGTCTCTTACCGCTGTGGGTCTCTATAGATTTCTATCATTGTTCGGCCCGGCACTTCCTCACAGTGCATGACGGTCCGAGGTCGCGCTGCATCGCCCGCGATGCTTTCAATCGTGATGGTCTTGCTTATTCGGCTCAATACGACTCGGCGGGGAACGTCGAAATTCATCAATAACATGACCTCATCCTGGCTCGCATCAGTGACCTCACCGCGAAACCCTCTTGCTTCCTGGCCGCGCTCAAAGAGTGCTTGTTTTGAAGCGACATCCATCGTGAAGTACATGTATCCGGCGTCTTCACAGCGGACGGAGATTGGGTGCTGAATGGGATCGCGAACCCGGAAGCTTAATATGCTTCGCGGAGGCGTGATGGTGCACTGATGGGTTAATGTTGGCCTGAAAGTCGGGTCATCAAGTCCCGGCCACGTCATCGTCTTCTTGATGCGATCAAAGATCAGGTCGATCTTGCCTGGATAGACGCGCAACATGAATTCGATCTTTCCATCGGTTGCGGAAATGATCTCTCCCGAATGCGCATTGATGCCGAAATTTGTTTCGATGTTTATAGGCGGCGTTTCAAAGACGACAGCTTTGGCATCGACGTCGAACGTCGCGAAGTAGGGGCGAACCGGAGCGCCACCCTCGCACCGCACCGAGATTAGTTCAGCGGCCGTCAGGGGAGCGGAGGTCAGCATGAGAAAAGGCCTGAGCCACTTCATATGGCACACTCCGTTCTCGCGTCAGAGCAACGTTCGCAGCTTCTCAGCTGCAAAAGGTAGTTTGAACTCTCAACGTTGCCTGGTGATGAATCGGCAGGATGGGCCGGGTAAGCTCGCGACGAGCGTACACTGCGACTACTAAACGGATTACGAATTCCAGCCACGACCACAGTCCCGGGAACGTTGACGCGGCTACCACACCTTGCGGCATCTCAAATCAACGATAGATTGCATGGTCTACTGGAAAACTTTTGGATGTAAAGAGTTGCCATGCAACTGAATTGATTGTGAGGCAGCAGTATGTTGCGCGCGAAGGCACCGAAGATTCAGCTCAAATTCGAACATGAGATCGAAGTGCTTGGAAGATGTTGATTCCCGTCGTCGACGCACTGCGTTGATGACCACACCAGACCCCAAACAACATCGTGCCGGGTGACTTGCGGCCTCGCGCGAGAGATCCGGGATTGGCTGCAACAGCGCAAATCCGGCAGACAGGAAGGTCGATTGTTGCCTTCGCGGCTTGGCCGCCCGGTGCCTCCACGGCAACTTTTGTTCTTCGCCGAAGAGGTGCCGAGATCGAGCGGCGGTCCTTCCAGGTGGACATCGCGCAATAGCATCTCGCCCCCGAGCCGACCCAGCTCGCCAATCCTCCCGGGGTCGCCTCGAAAGATGCCGGTGGCGGTCGGCAAGGCATCGTCTTGCGCTATCTGATCGATAGAGGGAGCGGTTCCCGTCTGAAGTATATCCCCAAGGACTTTCTGTGCGATCTCGTCTGATACGCTTTGGATCAGATTCTGCTGTGGAGCCTCTCCAAATCGAGTCTCATATTGAGCGGCAGTAAATTGCCGAACAGTGGCCGCGGCACTTCCGACGTCCTGATTTATATCCGCAGCCCCCGCATCCATTGTATCGATGCCTGAGACACTCCTTCGCCACCATCCGCGAAACTAGCAGCGAGCCGGTAGGCCGCTGGAAAATTCCCCGCCGTGAAAAGGGCCTGAATTTGGGAAAGTTGGTCCCCGTTATACGTAAACATATGCTGCCCCCTTTTTATCGTTATCGGCCGCTTACGGTCATAGACGAAATGAACGTCTCGACCTGCTGCAACATGAGCGGCCATACACGTATCGGCTTTTCGGAGTCGAGAACTCCTAGGCGAATCGCGGAGCCATCGGGCAGCCGTCCCCAAATCGTGCACCGTGCACTTGGTTTCTGAGTTGCAGCGGGATCACACCCTGCGTTGATTATCGAGCCGAAGAAGATCGGCTGTATCGAAGTGATCTCAATCCGCTGGCCTCGAGTGACTGTTCGGAACAAGCCGTCGGGCATTGGTTGACCACCTTCCGCAACAGGCTGAATCGGGCGAGACGATCTGTAGATGCCCAGAGGAAAAATGCCCGCGAGCTCTGCGCGGCTGGCATCCTGGCTCGCCCAGGCAGACAGCTGCTTGGGTGGGAAGGCAATGCGATCAACGGCCGCAGGCGGGTCCTGCGAATGTTGACAATATTGTTTTGCGCGGACGCCGTTCGGAAAATAATCCCGAGTGGGCAGCGCTTCTGGTGGCGAATAATCTGGCTGGAGCGCAGCGGGAATACGATATTCAATCCCGTTCAACCGCAGTCTCACTGGATCAGCACGCTCGCAAGTAGCTTGACCAAATGCGTGGGCCACCTCGAGAGATGACCCAAATACGAAAAGAACAATGCAGCCGGACAGACCCACGAGCCGCTTCATGTCGCCCGCTCCGTTCTCGCACCAAGCTCTCCACCGCGGATCAACAGCAACGGCAAGCCGCTCGAACTTTCGACATGAGTTGTCCAGATGGACGCGGTGGAGGCGCCATGAACGTGCTCTGCGCCAACCGAGATTGAACGGATTGCGAGTCCCAGTCACACCACAGCCCCGATAACGCGACACCCACACACCACGCGCCGGCCAACATCAACGTCCGATTGCGAACACTACAGAATAACTTATGGATGTAAAGGACGGTTACGCAACTCATTAGCTCCTGAAAATGCGGCGCGCCCACAGGCAAACAACGAAAGATTGAACTTAAATTGGAGCCGGCAGTCCACGCGCTTGAAAACGCACGTTGCTCGACCCTTCCACCTCAACAAGGTACGATCGCACGTGATCGCGGTAAGACAAAGATGACGTCGATCTCAATTTTTCCTGCGGCAGTTTGCCACCATTTTAGAGTCGGTTCCTCTATCGGCGCCGTCTAATGGTCTCGGGGCCGTTTGTAATCCAGAAGGAGTGAACGAGTCTGAGAGCGGCGACCACGGCAACCTGGTCAGCTTGCGAGATTCGTAGAGTGATATCGGTCTTTTGCATCGCGGCACCAATGTTCGCTTCATGAACGCTGCGAGACTGTGTCTTGTGACGAACGGTATGGCTCCATGCCTCCATCGGCGATTGCAGGCGGACAGATCGACGAGGAACGTATGTGTCTGCCTTGGCATTTTGCGCGGTCATGACATGCGCGGCGGCATCCCGCAGCTCCGAACCACAACTGTTTGCGTGGCCGGTTGCCTGCGAACTGGGAGCAACTTGCTTCGTCCAGAACTACGTTGACCATGATCCCTCCGACAAGACCTTGGACTTTCGATGCGGGCACCGAACCTATGATGGTCACGATGGCACCGACATCAGGCTACCCGATCTGGACGTTCAGAGAACAGGTGTGGCAGTCGTTGCTGCCGCTTCAGGGCGCGTTGCTCAAATCCGCGACGGTATGGATGACGTGTCGGTCAAGTTCGCCGGCAAAGCCGCAGTCGCCGGCAGGGAATGCGGCAACGGCGCAATCGTCGAACACGGAGACGGCTGGAGCACGCAATACTGCCACATGGCCAAGGGCAGTCTCAGAGTGAAGCCGGGCGACAGCGTGAACGCCGGGCAGGCACTCGGGCTGGTGGGCCTCTCCGGAAACACCGAGTTTCCGCACCTGCATTTCACGGTGAGGCATAACGGGACAGTCGTAGATCCCTTCGCCGAGGGAGCAGCGAAAGGCGAATGCAATTTCGGTCGGTCGCTGTGGCAGCCTACGGCGAGTTCTACTCCCAACTACCGGCCCACTGAGATCATCAATGCCGGCTTTGCCGATCGAGCAGTGACCATGGACGATGTCGAGGCAGGCGAGCCCAGGCGATCCGTACCTGGCGCTAACTCTGAGGCCATCGTTGCGTATGTTCGCGCAATCGGACTTCAAGCGGAAGACGAGCAAGCCATCGAGCTGAAGTCACCTCAGGGGCAAGTCATCGCGCTGTATCGCGCACCGAAGCTGCCGCGAGACCAGGCGCAGTATTTCGTCTCGGCCGGACGAAAGCGGCCGGGTTCGGCCTGGCCGCCCGGCGCCTACACGGCAACGTTTACCATTTCCCGAAATGGCAACGAGATCGAAAGGCGATCCTTCAAGGTGGAAATCGCGCAATAGCAAGCTCGTCTCCAGGCCTAGCTCGCCGGCAGCATTTGCCCTCAGCCAGTCAGTCCGGGGGCAAGTTGGAGCGCGCACGTCCTGATCGCCTTGACGGTCCCGGTTGGCGCTCCCGTCCGTTCGCCATGACGCTCCACGCATTTGCATCTTGTCATCCACTTTGAATAGTTGTTCAGTCCTTGCGGGGCGATTTGCATCTTTTGCAGTGACGAAGCGTTCGGCCGCGGGCGTGCGGCAGGCGTGTGGGACAGGAAGCGCGCCATGGTTTATCGGCGGACGCATCAAGTGGTGAAGCGCCTTGCGGCGCGGCGCAGTGCGATACTGGCGGCGGCGCGCGAGGCTGCGTCGGAAGGCGGGATGGCGGCGGTGCAGATCGCGCCGGTCGCGGTCCGGGCCAATGTCGCGGCCGGCACCGTTTACCGTTACTTCCCTCCAAGGCCGAGCTGATTTCCGAATTGATTGCCGAGGTCTCGCGCGACGAGCTCGCGGCGATCCGCCGGGCGGCCGAAGCCGCGCCCGGGCCGTCCTCGGCGCTCGCGGCCGCCGTGACCACGGTGGCGGTCCATACCCTGTCGCAGCGCCGACTGGCCTGGGGCATCCTCGCCGAGCCCGTCGATGTCGACGTCAGCGCCTCCCGCCTTGCCAGCCGCCGCGAGATCGCGGGCGAGATCGCCGGGCGGATCGACGCCGCCGTGCGTGCCGGTCATTTGCCGGCGCAGGACACCGCGCTTGCCGCGACCGCGCTGCTCGGCGCGCTGCATGAGGCGCTGGTCGGGCCGCTTGCGCCCGACAATCTCGAAGATCCCGCCAGGATGCGCGACGCCGTGCAGACCGTGACGCTGCTGGCACTGCGCGCCGTCGGCGTCATGGACGCCCGGGCCCGTGGCCTGGTGGTCCAGCAGACCCTGCTGCCAACCGCAAAAGCGCTGGTCGGGGCTTGAAAGCCGGACGGGAAGCGGGGCTGAGACCTGATTGTGCTCAGGTCATTGCCTGAGCACGCCTTTTCGCAAGACCTCAGCAAACCAGCCGGACGCGCCGGCTACTGTGCATGGGGTTGTTTTCGAGGTTTTTGTTCGGGCCGCACCGGCGGCCCTAGAGATCTCGCGTCGCCCTCGGGGCCGACTGACGCGATGCGCACCATATTGGTCGTCCCGGGAATGCCGAGCGGCACGCCTGCAACGATGATCACGCGCTGGCCGGCGCGGACGAAGCCGTCCCGGAACGCGATCTGGCCGGCGCGGCTCACCATGTCGTCCTGGTCGCGCGCATCGTCCGCCACCACGCAATGCACGCCCCAGACGACGGCGAGCCGGCGGCCGGCGCTGATGTTGGGCGTGATCGCCACGATCGGCGGCTTCGGCCGCTCGCGCGCCACGCGCACCGCGGTCGAGCCCGAGCTGGTCCAGCAGATCAGCGCGGGCAGGTCGAGCGTCTCGGCGATCTGCCGCGCGGCGTCGGCGATGGCATCGCCGGCGGTCGTTTCCGGCGGGGGGCGCTGGGCGGTGAGCACAGAGCGATAGATCGGGTCGCGCTCGACCTCCTCGCCGATCCGATTCATGGTCGCGACCGCCTCGACCGGGAATTTGCCGGCCGCCGATTCCGCCGACAGCATGATGGCGTCGGCGCCTTCATAGACGGCGGTGGCGACGTCGGAGACTTCGGCGCGGGTCGGAACCGGCGACTGGATCATCGATTCCAGCATTTGCGTCGCGACCACCACCGGCTTGCCGGCGCGGCGCGCCATGCGCGTCATCTGCTTCTGCAGGCTCGGCACACGCTCGAGCGGAAGCTCGACGCCGAGGTCGCCGCGCGCCACCATCAGCGCGTCGGAGGCCTCGAGGATGTCGGCGAGACGGTCGATCGCCTGCGGCTTCTCGATCTTGGCCATGACGGCGGCGCGGCCGCGGATCATCTTCTTGGCCTCGAGCACGTCGTCGGCGCGCTGCACGAAGGACAGCGCGATCCAGTCGACGCCGGTGACCAGTGCCGCCTCGAGGTCGGCGCGGTCCTTCGGCGTCATCGCCGAGACCGCCAGGTCGGTGTCGGGCAGGCTGACGCCCTTGCGGTCGGACATCCGGCCGCCGACCACGACGCGGGTTACCGCGTGGTCCTTCGAGGTTTCCTCAGCGATCAGGCGCACCTTGCCGTCGTCGAGCAGCAGCGAATGGCCCGGCCGCAGCGCGGCCAGGATCTCCGGATGCGGGAGATTGACCCGCGTGGCATCGCCCGGCGTCTTGTCGGAATCGAGGGTAAAGGTCTGTCCGTTCTGGAGCTGCACCGCGCCCTCGGCGAAGGCGCCGAGTCTCAGCTTGGGGCCCTGCAGGTCGACCAGGATGCCGATCGGCCGGCCATAGCTGCTCTCGACATTGCGGATCGTCGCCACCAGCTCCCGCATCTTGTCATGCGGGGTGTGGCTCATGTTGATGCGGAACAGGTCGGCGCCGGCCTCGAACAGGCGGCGGATCATCGCAAGGTCCGAAGAGGCAGGTCCGAGCGTCGCGAGAATCTTGATACGGCGAAGACGCCTCATGGCTTATTTCCAGGCGGGGGTGGCAGGCCGGGCGAGCCCGGGGGCGTAGCACCGGGCGGACCGTTGGGCAAACCCGGAACGCCGCCACCCGGGCCCACCGGGCCGGGCAAGCCGGGCACGCGCTGCTGCCGCGACGGCTGCTCGTTGGCGTCGGTGAGCTGCACCGTCCAGGCCCGCTGCTCGCCGGTGTCGACCTCGAAATAGCCGGTCCGGTCGTATCCGCGCGCGAGGCAATCTTCGGTGCCGCGGATGGTGAATTCCTTGTCGCGCGAGCACATGAAGGCCTGGCCCGACCATTCGCCGCCGCGGTCATAGTCGATCGCGTAGATGTAATAGTAGCGGGCGACCAGCGTTCCCCGCAGCAGGGTCTCGCAGGAGCGGGACGAGATGTTCCACCAGCCTTCGGTGGTCCAGCCCTCGGCGTCCTTGTAACCCAGCGCGATGCCGACCCGGCTCGAGGTGTTGTTGCAGAGCCGGAAATCGGCGGAGGCCGGGCTGGCCCAGAGGCACAGCAGGCCAACGACCAGCACCGGGACCAACCGGGCGAGCAGGCGAAGGGGGAGCGGGGAGATTCGGCGATCATTGTCGCGAAAGCTATATCAGATCATTGACGATTTGGCGTAGGGGCGAGGAACTACCGCCCGGGCGGCTTTGCGCCCGTTTGCGCCGGGATATGGCAAAATCTGTGACAGGACCCCACCTGATCCCGTAAGGGTGATCGCCACCGGGGTCTGAGCCAAGCCACAGCCATGGGATTAAGTTATGGCAATCGACGACAAAACCAGAACAGAGCTTGAGGCGGCCGCCTTCCGGCGTCTGGTCGATCATTTGAAGACGCGCACGGACGTCCAGAACATCGATCTGATGAATCTGGCGGGCTTCTGCCGCAACTGCCTGTCCAACTGGCTCAAGGACGCCGCTGACGCTCAAGGCGTCGCCCTGAGCAAGGACGAGAGCCGCGAGGCCGTCTACGGCATGCCCTACGAGACCTGGAAGTCGAAATACCAGGGCGCGGCCTCGCCCGAGCAGATCGAGGCGATGAAGAAAGTCCATCCCCACGGGCACTGAACAGGCTTCATCGGACGCGTGTCCTGAGTCGCACCACACAACAGCTTTCTTTGTCTCGCCGCAGGAAGATGTGGGCGCGCTGTGGACGAGCGCGATGCTTGCTTGAACGCGGGGGGCGCCAACCCTAAGGGTCTATCCAGCACGCGCGGTGAGGATGCCGGCGTCACCTCGTTTTGCCAGTTCCATTTGGAGTACCAAGATGGCCACCACCGCCGCCGTCCGCGACGACGAGCCCGCGACGAAATTTGCCAAGGACCAGCTCAAATCCATCATCGAGCGCATCGAGCGGCTGGAGGAAGAGAAGAAGGCGATCTCCGACGACATTCGCGACGTCTATGCCGAGAGCAAGGGCAACGGCTACGACGTCAAGGCGCTGCGCACCATCGTGCGGATGCGCAAGCAGGACCCCAACGAGCGCGCCGAGGCCGAGACGATCCTCGAGACCTACATGCAAGCGCTGGGGATGCTCTGAGGCCATGACTCTCGTCCTGGCGAAACCCAGGACGAGCCGGAGCTTGGAGTCGGGAGAGATGTCGTGACCGCGCCGCCACTGCCGCGCGAGGTAGGCCGCGCTTTCGACGTTCTTCCGGCGCCGATCGGCAAGCGGCTCCTGCAGGTGCGTGCGCTGATCTTTGCGACAGCCGCCGCGCACGACGATGTCGGTCGTCTCACCGAAACCCTGAAATGGGGCGAGCCGGCTTATCTGACCGGTGAGACCGGCAGCGGCTCTACAATCCGGCTTGGCCGCCTGAAGGGCTCGGACCACGCTGCCATCCTGTTCAACTGCAGAACGACGCTGGTCGACACCTTTCGCGAGCGCTTTCCCGATCAATTCGAGTACCGGCAGACGAGGGCGCTACTGTTGCCCGTGTCAGGCGCGCTGCCGAAGCGGGAGCTCACGGTCTGCCTGTCGCTGGCGCTGACATATCATCTGGATCGGCGGAGCGAGCGCTAAAGCGCTCGAAGACCTCAGCGCAGCGCCGCCGTCCGCATGACGAACGACGTCGTCTGGAGCTTCGTGGTCGCGGTGCCCGTGAAGCTGTCGCAGGACAGGCCTTGCATCGGATCGTCGGCAAAGCTCATCGCGACCACAGCCTGCGGCTTGACGAAATAGCTGCGCAACGCGGCGGTATCGAGTTCGCCCATCAGCGTCACCGACATCGCGCGGCTGGCGCTCGGCGACAGCATCACGATCTTGAGCCAGATGCTCTCGCCCTTGGGCGCCGAGAGGCGGGTTGCGGTCGCGACTGCGCCATCGACACTCTTGCCGACGACGGTGTTGATCTCGGTTGCGGGCGCGAGGCTGCGCGTCGCGGTGGTGTGACGGGCTGCGCGCGGAATCGGCGCGGAGGCGGCGACAACGTTGGCGCGGTCGACCGGAGAGGCGGAGGCCGGCGCATAAGCCAATGCCTGATAGGCCGCGCTGGAGACGCTGGAGGTCGCTTGCGGATCAGTGGCCTGAGCAAGCGCCTGGCGCGCCCTGAGCGCAGCCACTTGGGCGGGCGTCGCCTGCTGTGGCGTGGCCGGGGCATCCCAGAAGCCGCGGGCGTTGATGATGTCGGCGGGAGTCTCGGGCTTGCCGGCGGCGGACTTGTCAGCCACGGGCGCGGGCTTCGGCCTTGGCGGCGCAACGATCTGCGCATCGGCCGAAGCAAGCTGGATCGTGGCGGCAATCGACGGCTTGGCGCGCGGCGTCGGCACCGGTTCGGCCGGCTTGGTTGCGGCTGCGACCATGGTCGGCGAAGCAGGCTTGGCGGCCGCCGCCGGAGCGCCCTCGTCATCCTCGTCGCTGCTGCTGCCGGCCGGAGCCGGTTTGCCCTTGAACAAGGCGGCGAAGAAGCCCGGCTTGCTGCTGCCGGAATCGTCGCCATTGCCCCGGCGCTCGATCTCGGCCTTGGCGAGTTCATAGCCCTTCAGGGGCGTGCCATCGGTCGGCAGATGCACCGTCTTTCCATCCGGGAAGACGCGGGCGAGCTGGTCATGCGTCATGCGCGGCCAGTGCCGGATGCTGCCGGTGTCCAGATGCACGAAGGGCGAGCCGGAGGTCGGATAGAAGCCGACGCCGCCGCGCTGCAGCCGCAGGCCGGCGAAACGGATCTGCTCCAGCGGCACGCCCGGAATATAGAAGTCCATCGCATGCCCCAGCATGTGCTGGCTGAAGCGCGCCACACCGGAGGAGCGGCGACGGAGCATGGCGTTGGTGGCGGGGGAGCGATAGGAGGAGATGATCTGGATCGGCTGCTTGCCGTCGACGTCGCGGTAGACTTCCCAGAGGATGTCGAACAGGCGACGGTCCATGACCGTTTCGTCCTGGGTGCGCCAGTCGCGGAGGAAATGGTTGAGCTGCTTCAGCGAGCCTTCGTCGAAGCGCCCGTCACGCTTGAATGTAACGGTGAGGTCTTCGCCGGAATGGGTGTGGTGGAAGGAGAGCGTCTTGGTTTCGTTCAGTGCGGCGGCGTCGTGAACCGAACCGGCGGCAGCAAACAGCAGGGCGCAAGCAAGGCCGATCCGGGATCCGGCCTTCACTCCCGCATGGGACAACGACAGCACCGCGAATTGGCGTGCGAGACCAGTCAGCACGTTAGAGCCCACCCAGTCGACGAGCGTTCAAAATGGACTCCCCGCCAACCCCGTTAGCGCGCGAAAGAGGATGAACGCTTTGTTAAAGCGAGAAGGTTAATTTGAGGTTCACCTTCCCGCCCCCAAACCAAGTCAGAATACGAACCTAACCGGTTGAGTGTGGCAAAAAAACGCCCGCTGCCCGAGGTCAGGTGGAGAATGGTTAACGTTAAGCGACCCCATCCAGGGGACGGGGTCGCTGATTTTATTGCAGAATTTCAGGACATGAGGCGCCTCGTCCGAGCCGGGCTCAGCGGGTGAATACCCGCTGCTGCTGCGGACGGCGGCCGACCGGGGTCGGCGGTTGGGCTGGGGCGCCACCGCCGAACAGCCGCTCGAAGAAGTTCAGGCCCGACGAGCCACCATTGTTGGCAACCGCCACGCCGTTCGGCAGCGTCGTCGCCGGGCGCGAATAGCTCGGCTGCGAGTGAGCCACGATGTTCTCGAGGTCCTTGCCGCGGCTGTTCTTCAGGATGTTGATCATGGTCGCGTCGCGGCCATAGACGTCCTTGCGGAATTGCAGCTTGCCGCCATCATCCACGAACGCGGTCTGATAGGTGATGTTGACCGGGATCGGGGTCGGGAATTTCAGGTCGATCTCGCTCTTGCCGTACATGCTGCGAATGCGCTCCGGCGTGTACTTCTCGCTCGGCATGGCGATGCCGAGCAGCACGGAGGCGTACTGATCCGGGTTCTGCACCCGCATGCAGCCATGGCTGAAGGCGCGCTCGTCCCGGGAGAACAGGTTCTTGTCCGGCGTGTCGTGCTGATAGACCAGGAACTTGTTCGGGAAGTTGAAGCGGATGCGGCCGAGCGCGTTGGCTTCGCCCGGCGGCTGCGAGATATGCACCGACCCGTCGCGGTTCTGCTCGAGCTTCGAGGCCCATGCGCTGAAGCACGGTCGGGTCCTGCTGAAGCGCCGGCAGGTACTCGTTGTAGACGATCGACGGCGGCACGTTCCAGGTCGGATTGACCGTGATGTACTTCATCGTCTCGGTGAGCAGCGGGGTCGCATGCGTGCCCGGCTTGCCGGTAACGACGCGGGTGGTCCAGACCTGCTGGCCGCGCTGCATCACCTTCAGCGTGTAGTCGGGAATGTTGAGGATGACATAGGCATCGCCCAGCGAGGGAACGCCGAGGTCGCGCGGCAGCCAGCGCCAGCGCTCCATGTTGACCAGCACGACGTCGATCTGCTTGTCGCGCTTCGGCGTGTTGATCGCCTTGACCGTCTTGTCGTCGAGGATGCCGGTCGCCTTGAGCTCGGCGCTGCTCTGGAATTTGCGCACGGCATCGGCAACCGCTGCGTCATAGCGGGTGTCGCTGGCGTTCTCGGCGAGGCCGAGCTTGGCGCGGAGCTGCGGCACGCGCGGATCGTCGACGACGATTTCAGCCTGCTTCTTGCCGCGTGCGGGCGTGTATTTCAGCGCCGGACCATCGGCGATCTCGATAACCGGGCCGTTGCCCTGGCCGCGGAGCTCGGCGAGCTTGGCCTTCAGCTCCTTGTAGAGCTTGTGCGGCGGGTTGTAGCTGTCGAGCGCTGCAGAGGCGTCGGTCGCGGTCGTGATCTTGGCGAGCACCTCGTTCGGATCGACCGGATGCTCGGGATAGAGGATGTCGCCGCTGACCTGGGACCAATGCATGCGGCCGCTCTGGGCCTGGCGCGCATAGTCGAACATGCTGGCGGTGAGCTTCAACTCGGCATCGGCAAGCGCGTCGGGCGTCGTGGCGGCAGCGAAATCCGGCACCGGATAGTCGGCCGGATTGAGGCCGTCGGACGCGGCGTCCTTCAGCCGCGCGATCACACCCTTGGCCGCGGCGGTCAGGCTGCCGGCTTGCGTCCAGACCGGCGCGAAGTCGCGTGCGCCGTAAAACTTCTCGACGGCCGCGCGCTCGTTCTTGCGATCGAAATGACGCGAGGTCTTGGCGCCGATGATGTCCTTGAGCTTGTCGGCGACCGGCTGGTCGGCGGCAGGCACGTTGCTTGCGGCCTTCACCGGTTCGGCGGCCGGAGCCGCTGCTGTGGCGGGTGTCGCGGGGGCGGCCGGCGTGATCGTCGCAGTATCGGCCTTGGCGGGCGGCGCCTCGGGCGGGGGCGTGGTGGCCACGTCGGAAGGTTTGGTGTCGACCTTGGCAGGCGCCGGTGCGGCATCCGCCTTCACGGGCTCCTTGGCCGGTTCCTTCGCAGAGTCCTGCACCGTGGCGGTGGTGTCGAGCTTGATGTCGGCTGCGGTCGGGGGCGGAACGTTTGCGGGCTCGGGGCGCGGGATCGCGGCTTCGATTGCGAGTTCGGCGGCGTTGCTGCGCGCCTGATCCTGTGCCAGCGCCGAGCCGGCCGATACCGTGAGGAAGGTCGCTGCGACCGCCATCAAGACGCGGTCGAAGCCTGCACGGTGGTTCAAACAGTCACGCATTTTGTCACACCCCTCGGGTGAACTGTCCCTCGTGGAACAGCTTCGTTATCGCCTATTGAGCTTCGGCTAAACTGCGCCGGCCTCTCGAAAGTTGCACGCCTGCACGCAACGATTCCTACGCAGACGATATACAGGCCCCGTTCATGCAGCCAGCGCTACCCGGGACAACTCACGACAAACTGACTTCATGGAAGCGCGTTTGCAACGGATTGTGCGCCTCTGGAGCGCGCTTTTCCCTGTGTCTGTCACTTCCAAGTCACGGTTCAAGCCGCCGTCGAATTTCGCCGTCATGCGAACGGCTTACGGCGGTCTCGTAGGGTCACGCGAACCTCCGTTCGCATGAGGTTCAGTGCGTCTCCTCGCCGCTTTTCCCGCCATGGCCGGGAACCCCGGCTTCGTCGAGTTTGCGATAGAGGGTGGACCGGCCGATTTTGAGGCGGCGGGCGACCTCGGACATCTGCCCGCGATAGTGCGAGATTGCAAAGCGGATGATCTCGTTCTCCATGTCCTCCAGCGGGCGGATATCGCCGGTCGGGGTCAGCATGGAAAGCGATCCTGTCTGGGGGAACGGAGCAATGGGTATATCACCACCCGATACCACCGAGGGCGCGGCGATCGGCTCCAGCATCAGCGGTGCGGTCGGAATGTCCGTTTCGGGATGCGGCTGCGAGGAGAGCAGGGGAAAGTCGCCGAGGCCAAGCTGCTCGCCCTCGCCCATGACCACCGCGCGGTAGACCGCGTTTTCAAGCTGGCGGATGTTGCCGGGCCAGTCGAGCTGGGCGAGATGCGCGACCGCCTCGCCGCTGATGCCGGCGATGGGACGGTTCTCCTCGGCCGCAAAGCGCGCCAGGAAATGCCGCAGCAGATGCGGAATGTCCTCGCGACGGGCGCGCAGCGATGGAATCGTCAGCGGCAGCACGTGGAGGCGATAGAACAGATCTTCGCGGAAATGTCCCTGCTTCACCCGCTCCAGCAGCCTGCGGTTGGTTGCCGAGATGATGCGAACGTCGACTTTGACCGGCTTGCGTCCGCCGACCGCCTCGACGGCGCCTTCCTGGAGCGCGCGGAGCAGCTTGACCTGCGCGGTCAGAGGCAGCTCGCTGACCTCGTCCAGGAACAGCGTGCCGCCATGGGCTTCGACGAACTTGCCGGTGTGGCGTTCGGTGGCGCCGGTGAAGGCGCCCTTCTCATGACCGAACAGGATGGACTCCACGAGATTGTCGGGAATCGCGCCGCAATTGACCGCGACGAAAGGCTTTGCCTTGCGCTCGCCGCTGCCGTGGATGGCGCGCGCGAACATCTCCTTGCCGACGCCGGACTCACCCTCGATCAGCACTGGAATCGAGGAATTCGCCGCCTTTTGCGCGGTGCGCATCACCGGTCCCATCGCCTCGGCGCGGGTGATGATGTCGGAGAAGGTCAGCCGGCCCTCGCGGCTGTGACGGATGCGCTGCAATTCGCCCTTGAGCGCGGAGGCGTTGAGGGCGTTGCGAAGCGAGACCTGGAGCCGCTCCATGCCGACCGGCTTGACGACGAAATCGGCCGCGCCCGCGCGCATGGCGGAGATGACATTGTCGATGCCGCCATGGGCGGTCTGAACGATGACGGGGACGCTGAGGCCGGCTTCGCGGATTTTCGCCAGAACGCCCATGCCGTCGAGGCCGGGCATCACGAGATCGAGGATGACGCCGTCGATAACAGGAGCATCGGGGGCGGTGAGGGCGGCGATCGCGGCGTCCCCGGAGTCCACGACGATCGTCTCATAGCCGCATTTCTGCACCATGTTCTCGACCAGCCGGCGGGCCACAGCGTCGTCGTCGGCGATCAAAATACTGGCAGCCATGGTGTTCCCCGCACGCTACTACTATCTGTCTCGAATCGGGGCACTCTGGCCGAAGCCGATTAACGCACTCTTAAACCTTGATGCCCCCGCCCGCCGTCGCGATTGTTGAACACAGGTTTCCCACACAATGAATTCGCGCTCCAAGACTGCCCTTAAAACGTCTGCTCTCAAGAAGTCTGCCCTTAAAAGCCCGCTCTCCGCAAGCCGGCCACCAGGAAATCCGCCGTCAAGAAATCCGCCGTCAAGGCAAAGCCCTCCAAATCTTCGCCCGCAAAGCCTGCGAGGCAAGACCGGCAAGCTTCCGGAGTGGAATCTCGCCGATCTCTATTCCGGGATCGATGCGCCGGAAGTGGCGCGCGATCTCGAAAAGATGGATGCCGATTGCGTCGCCTTCGAGACCGACTACAAGGGCAAGCTCGCGACAGGGACAGCAAACGAAGATGGCGGAAAATGGCTCGCCGAGGCGGTGCGACGCTATGAGGCGATCGACGATCTCGCCGGCCGGCTCGGCTCCTATGCCGGCCTCGTCCACGCCGGCGACAGCGTGGACCCCAAGATTTCAAAATTTTACGGCGATGTGTCGGAGCGGCTGACGGCGGCGTCGACCCATCTTCTGTTCTTCGCCCTCGAGCTCAACCGTATCGATGACGATATCTTGAACGGCGCGATGCAAGCCGCGGAATTGGCCTATTACCGTCCGTGGATCGAGGATCTGCGCAAGGAGAAGCCGTACCAGCTCGACGACAAGCTCGAGCAACTCTTCCTCGAGAAGTCGCAAACCGGCTATTCCGCCTTCAACCGGCTGTTCGACCAGACCATCTCCGGACTGCGCTTCAAGGTCGGGTCCAAGGAACTGGCGATCGAGCCGACGCTGAATTTCCTGGCGGACCGTGACGGCGCCAAGCGCAAGGCTGCGGCCGAGGCGCTGGCAAAGACCTTCAAGGCCAATGAGCGCACCTTCGCGCTGATCACCAACACGCTGGCCAAGGACAAGGACATCTCCGACCGCTGGCGCGGCTTCAAGGACGTCGCGGATTCCCGTCATCTCAACAACCGCGTCGAGCGCGAGGTGGTGGATGCGCTGGTCGCCTCCGTACGCGCGGCCTATCCGAAGCTGTCGCATCGCTACTACGCGCTGAAGGCGAAGTGGTTCGGCAAGAAGCGGCTGGCCTATTGGGACCGCAACGCACCGCTGCCCTTTGCGGCGACCGACACCATCGGCTGGCCCGACGCGCGGAACATGGTGCTGACCGCCTATCGCGGCTTCTCGCCTGACATGGCCGACATCGCCGAGCGCTTCTTCACCGACCGCTGGATCGATGCGCCGGTGCGTCCCGGCAAGGCGCCGGGCGCGTTCTCGCATCCGACCACGCCGTCGGCGCACCCCTACGTGCTGATGAACTACCAGGGCAAGCCGCGCGACGTGATGACGCTCGCGCACGAGCTCGGCCACGGCGTGCACCAGGTGCTTGCGGCGAAGAACGGCGCGCTGATGGCACCGACGCCGCTGACGCTGGCCGAGACCGCGAGCGTGTTCGGCGAGATGCTGACCTTCAGGCGGCTGCTGGCGCAGACCAAGAGTGCCAGGCAGCGCCAGGCGCTGCTCGCCGGCAAGGTCGAGGACATGATCAACACCGTGGTGCGGCAGATCGCGTTCTATTCCTTCGAGCGCGCGGTCCACACCGAGCGCAAGAACGGCGAACTGACCGCGACGCGGCTCGGCGAGATATGGCTCTCGGTGCAGGGCGAGAGCCTCGGGCCGGCGATCGAGATCAAGGCGGGTTACGAGAACTACTGGATGTACATCCCGCACTTCATCCATTCGCCGTTCTACGTCTACGCCTATGCCTTCGGCGATTGTCTCGTGAACTCGCTGTACGCCGTCTACGAGAACGCGGCGGAAGGCTTTGCCGAGCGCTATCTCGACATGCTCGCCGCCGGCGGCACCAAGCACTATTCCGAACTGCTGCGGCCGTTCGGTCTCGATGCCAAGGATCCCAAATTCTGGGACGGCGGCCTGAGCGTCATCGCCGGGATGATCGACGAGCTGGAAGCGATGGGATGAGGGAGAGCTGGGCTCTCCCGGAAGCACGGCTCGGTACATTTTGCGGGATGCGGCGCCGGCGCGAGTTCCCTGCGCCGCTTCGCATCCGATCGTCGGTATGGCGGGCCCGCGATGCTGATTGAACGTTTGCATCCTCCGCGAGACTAATTTCAATAAGGCTACTCTTGCTTATTTTACAATCGTTGATTGCCGGTGCTCCGCCGCCCTGGGGAGGCACGCATGCACGATCAGGTCCAGCCGACCCAGCCCGTTGAGCCCCGGACAACCCGGTCCTCTGACGAAAAGCCCTGGTGTGAGAAGCACCACCAGATCGTCCGCGACGAAATCGAAGCGATCAATACCAGGCGCGAGGAGACGCGCCAGATCCCCACCGATGGCCTCGAATCCTGCCAGATGCTCGACGTCACCGGGCTCGCCCTGTCGGGCGGCGGCATTCGCTCCTCGGCTCTTTGCCTTGGCGTGCTCCAGGCGCTGAACCACCACAATCTGTTCCGGCGGATCGACTATCTCTCGACCGTCTCCGGCGGCGGCTATATCGGTACCTCGCTCAGCGCGACCATGACCGTCACGCAGCGCTTCGTCTTCGGGGAGAGGCCTTCGGGCGACACCGCGACCGCCAACGAGATCAGCGATACGCCCTCCGTCGGACACATCAGGAACTACTCCAATTATCTGGTACCTGCCGGCGTGCGCGATCTCCTCACCGGCATTGCGATCGTGGTGCGTGGGCTGATCGCAAATATCGGACTGACGCTTCCGGTCGTGCTGCTGCTTGCTGCCGTCACGATCTGGTCGACGCCGCTGCGCAGTTGCCTGACCGTCGCGAATTTCTTCGGAGTAGACCTTGCCGACGGCGCTTCGACGCAGTGCGAACTCCACCATTTCGGCTGGATCGCTGATCGCTACGGCTTCGCGGCCATCGGCGCAATCGTCGCGGCGGCTTTGCTTGCCTGCGGCGGAATTGCCTATTGGCTCTTCCGCAAGGAGCGGGGCATTGGCCCGACCGTCTTCTTCACCTATGCCGCAAGTATCGCGTTTCTGCTCGGCATCGCGTGCGACTTCGCGCGGATCCTTCAGATCAAGCATTTTGCGCTGACGCTGGCCGTGGCGATCATCGGTGTCGGCCTGTTCTTTGGCTGGGCGCTCAAGCAGTCATTTGCGAGTCCCGAGAAGCGCCAGGAGTTTCGCTCGCATTGGCCGACCGCCGGCGCGACGTTCCTTGTGCTGCTTGCTTCGATCGCATTCTTCGAGTTCCAGCCCTTCATGCTGTCGCAGATGTTCGATGTCGTCGACGGCAATGCGATCGGAGGGCCGGTCGGCGGCGTCGCGGTCACCTGGATCAAGTCACTTGCCGCAATTGCCGCGCCGGTCGGCATCGTCGTCACTGCTTTCAGGCAGCAATTTGCCGAATTTCTGAAGGGCAACGGCGCATCCTCGCAATGGGGCTCGCTGGTGCTCGCGATCGTTGCCAAGGTCGCGCTGTGGATCGCCGGGTTGGCGTTGCCGCTGATCATCTGGGTCGCCTACCTCTATTTGTCCTATTGGGGCATCGCCAACGATCCGCTCGAAAAATGCCAGGCGCCTCTGACCGCCGTTGCGCAAAGGAATTGCCTCGCCGCCACCAAATCAACTGCGCCAGCCACGGGAAATCTGTCGGGCAAGATCGAGTTTGACGCGGGCGCCGGCACCTTCTCGGCCGAGATCGCTCCGCAGCCGGTGGCCAACACGGCAACGACGGACTGGCTGACGCCGGTATCCCACGTTCCGGTCTGGCTCAGATTTGCCGCGAACAACGTCGCCGCACAATTTCATTGGCTGGATCAAGGCTCCGGGTATGCACACAGCTTGCCCGTGGTGATCCTGTATGCGCTCGTCGGCATGCTGCTGTTTGCGATCTCCTGGTCCCTGACGCCCAACGCGAATTCGCTTCACCGCCTGTACCGAGATCGGCTGAGCAAAGCGTTTCTGTTCGATCCCGACCGTTCCGCAGACGGCAACATTGCCCGCGCCGAAGCGAGCCTCGACCAGGGGCGCGATTTCAAGCCGCTCGATCGGATGAAGTTGAGCGAGCTCTATGCGGTCGCGGATGGCGGCACCGAGCCGACGCTGCGTGCGCCCTATCATCTCATCAACACGGCGCTCAACATTCAGGGGTCGGACTTCGCCAACCGGCGCGGCCGCAATGCGGATTTCTTCGTCTTCTCGCCGCTCTATGTTGGCAGCGAGGCGACGCGCTATGCCAGGACCCCGGCGGTCGAGCGGCTGGAGCAAAGCCTCGACCTTGCCACTGCCATGGCGATCTCGGGGGCGGCGGCGTCTTCGAACATGGGGTCGAACTCGATCAAGGCGCTGACGCCGACGCTCGCGCTCTTGAACGTGCGGCTCGGCTATTGGCTGAACAATCCGCGCTATGTCGATGTTGCAACAAGGCCGCAGCGCCACTCGACGCCACTGTTCCTGTGGTCTGAAATCTCGGGCCGCCTCTACGAGAACAGCGACGGCGTCTATCTCACCGACGGCGGCCACATCGAAAATCTCGGTGTCTACGAGCTGCTGCGCCGGCGCTGCAGGGTGATCGTCGCGGTCGACGCGGAAGCCGACGCGCCGATGAATTTCTCCTCGCTGATGAAACTCCAGCGCTATGCCCGCATCGATCTCGGCGTTCGGATTGATCTGCCCTGGACGCCGATCCGCGACCGCACCCGCGCCGTCATGGCCGAGAATGCCGACAAGAAGTCCGCCCATGCCGCCGCGGATACGCGGGAAAATGCTCCGGCGGAGCATGTTCATGTCGCGATCGGAACCATCGACTATGGCGCTGGCGACACCGGCTATCTCGTCTACATCAAGTCCTCGCTCAGCAGCGACGAGAACGACTACATCCGCGACTACGCGCGGCGCAACGGCACCTTTCCCCACGAGACCACCGGCGACCAGTTCTTCTCGGAGGAGCAGTTCGAGGTCTATCGCGCGCTGGGCTTCCACATGGCGCACGGCTTCCTGTCTGGGGGCAATCCGGTCGTGGTTGGTTCCGGCACGGCGCCGCGTACCGCCAGGTTCACCGAAGCCGGCGAGCCGGCGATCGACGCGGTCCGCGAGGCGCTCGGTCTTTCGGTACCCCAGCGCCGGACCGCGAGCGTCACCGTCACGATGATCGAGCAGGGCTGAGCAGCGCACGCCGAATTCCCGGCCATCGGAATTCCAAATCAGCCGATTTGCGGGTAAACCGCGTCTGCCTGCCGTTGCCCTGCCCGAAGGTTTAAGGTAATCCCAGCCGGAGAATTCGACTTTCTACTGGGGACATTCATGGCTGACCATAGCGAAGTGGCCTACACCACCGCCGACGGCAACGACTACATTGCCCACGAGCAGACCTACGAGGGCTTCATCAAGCTGGTGAAGTACGGCACCGCCTCGGTCGCGCTCATCGTGATCCTGATGGCGATCTTCCTGACCTGATCCATCGCCTGCTGCACCGCCAGCGTCGTCGGTGCTCATAAAATTTGCATACAAGCCGGTTCCAAAACCGGTATCCAACGTTGCGGGAGTAACGCTAAGTTCGCGTGCGCGTTTTTGCCCGCGTCGCCGGAGGGCCCATGAAGATCGCCGTTGCCAAGGAAATCGATCCGTCGGAGCCGCGCGTCGCCGCTTCGCCTGATACGGTGAAGAAGTTCAAGGCGCTCGGCGCCGAGATCGCCGTCGAGCCGGGTGCCGGTCTCAAATCGGGCCTGCCGGATTCCGAATTCACCGCAGCGGGAGCCACCGTCAGCGCCGATGCGTTGAAGGACGCCGACATCGTCATCAAGGTGAAGCGCCCCGAGGCCTCCGAGCTCGCGCAGTACAAGCGCGGCGCGCTCGTCATCGCCATCATGGATCCCTACGGCAACGAAGCCGCGCTGAAGACGATCGCCGATGCCGGCGTCTCCGCGTTCGCGATGGAATTGATGCCGCGCATCACGCGTGCACAAGTGATGGACGTGTTGTCCTCGCAGGCGAACCTTGCCGGCTACCGCGCCGTGATCGAGGGCGCCGAGGCCTTCGGCCGCGCTTTCCCGATGATGATGACGGCGGCAGGCACCGTGCCCGCCGCCAAGGTATTCGTGATGGGCGTCGGCGTCGCCGGCCTCCAGGCGATCGCGACCGCGCGCCGTCTCGGCGCCGTCGTCACCGCGACCGACGTCCGGCCCGCGACCAAGGAACAGGTGGAGTCCCTCGGTGCAAAGTTCCTCGCCGTCGAGGACGAGGAATTCAAGAACGCGCAGACCGCCGGCGGTTACGCCAAGGAAATGTCCAGGGAATACCAGGCCAAGCAGGCCGCGCTCACCGCCGAGCACATCAAGAAGCAGGACATCGTCATCACCACTGCGCTCATTCCTGGCCGGCCGGCGCCGAGGCTTGTCTCGGCCGAGATGGTCAAGTCGATGAAGCCGGGGTCGGTGCTGGTCGATCTCGCCGTCGAGCGCGGCGGCAATGTCGAGGGGCAAGGCCGGGCGAGGTCGCCGAGATCGATGGTATCAAGATCGTCGGCTACACCAACGTCGCCGGCCGGGTGGCAGCCTCCGCATCCAGCCTCTACGCACGCAACCTGTTCAATTTCATCGAGACCATGGTCGACAAGGGCAGCAAGGCTCTCGCCGTGAACTGGGACGACGAACTCGTGAAGGCGACCGCGCTGACCAGGGACGGCGCCGTCATCCACCCGAACTTCCAGCCCAAATCAACTTAATCGGGTTTAAGGAGAGCCGCCATGGAGCATGCTGCACAGCTCGTCGACCCCTTCGTTTTCAGGCTGTCGATCTTCGTCCTCGCCGTCTTCGTCGGCTATTTCGTGGTGTGGTCGGTGACCCCTGCGCTGCATACGCCGCTGATGAGCGTGACCAATGCGATCTCCTCGGTGATCGTGGTCGGTGCGCTGCTCGCGGTCGGCGTCGGCATGGTTTCGAGCGGCTCGGGCTGGGCACGCGGCTTCGGTTTCGTCGCGCTCATCTTCGCCTGCGTGAACATCTTCGGTGGCTTCCTCGTCACCCAGCGCATGCTGGCGATGTACAAGAAGAAGTCGAAGTGAGCGGCCACCTCGGGCTGAAGGGATCAATGGGGACCTGAGATGAACGCCAATCTCTCTGCATTCTTGTATCTCGTGGCGGGGGTGCTGTTCATCCTGTCGCTGCGCGGGCTGTCGAGCCCGGCGTCGTCGCGCCAGGGCAATTTGTTCGGCATGGTCGGCATGGGGATCGCGGTCGCCACCACGCTCGCCAGCCATCCGCCGGCGGACGGCCTGGCCTGGATTCTCGTCATCCTCGGTATCGCCATCGGTGGCGGCGTCGGCGCGGTGATCGCCCGCCGCGTGCCGATGACCTCGATGCCCGAACTGGTCGCCGCCTTCCACTCGCTGGTCGGCATGGCCGCGGTGCTGGTCGCCGCCGGCGCGTTCTACGCGCCCGAAGCCTTCGACATCGGCACTCCCGGCAACATCCATCCGCAGAGCCTGGTCGAGATGTCGCTCGGCGTCGCCATCGGCGCGCTGACCTTCACCGGCTCGGTGATCGCGTTCCTGAAATTGTCCGCGCGCATGAGCGGCTCGCCGATCATCCTGCCGTTCCGCCACGTCATCAATATCGTGCTCGCCGTTCTGCTCGTCGTCTTCATCGTCGGGCTGGTGATGTCGGGCAGCGCGCTCGACTTCTGGCTGATCGTCATCATCGCACTGGCGCTCGGCGTGCTCATGATCATCCCGATCGGCGGCGCCGACATGCCGGTCGTGATCTCGATGCTGAACTCCTACTCCGGCTGGGCCGCGGCCGGCATCGGCTTCACGCTCGGCAACTCGGCGCTGATCATCACCGGCGCGCTGGTGGGCTCGTCGGGCGCGATCCTGTCCTACATCATGTGCCACGCGATGAACCGGTCCTTCATCTCGGTCATCCTCGGCGGCTTCGGCGGCGAGACCGCCGCGGCCGGCGCTGGCGGCGGTGAGCAGAAGCCGGCCAAGCTCGGCTCGGCCGACGACGCCGCCTTCATCATGAAGAACGCGCAGAAGGTCATCATCGTGCCCGGCTACGGCATGGCGGTGGCGCAGGCCCAGCACGCGCTGCGTGAAATGGCCGACATGCTGAAGAAGGAAGGCGTCGAGGTGAAATACGCCATTCACCCGGTCGCGGGCCGCATGCCCGGCCACATGAACGTGCTGCTCGCCGAAGCCAACGTGCCCTACGACGAGGTGTTCGAGCTCGAGGACATCAACTCGGAGTTCGCGCAGGCCGACATCGCCTTCGTGATCGGCGCCAACGACGTCACCAATCCGGCGGCCGAAGATGACAAGACCTCGCCGATCTACGGCATGCCGGTGCTTCAGGTCTGGAAGGCCGGCACGGTGATGTTCATCAAGCGCTCGCTGGCCTCCGGCTATGCCGGCATCGACAATCCGCTGTTCTACCGCGACAACACCATGATGCTGCTCGGCGACGCCAAGAAGGTCACCGAGAATATCGTCAAGGCGATGTAACGCCGGAGAGCCGGCGATAGCGATGACATTCCTGAAATGGACCGCCATCGTCGTTGCCGCTGGTTATCTCGCCAGTCTCGTCCTGCTGTTCGTGAAGCAGCGCGCCATGCTGTTTCCGATCCCGACCGCCGAGCGCACCGCGCCTTCCTCCGCGGGATTTCCGCAGGCTGAGGAGCACGTCCTCACGACATCCGATGGCGAGAAGGTCATCGTCTGGCACGTGCCGCCAACGCCCGGCCGTCCCATGGTGCTGTTCTTCCATGGCAATGGTGATTTTCTCGCGGGCCTTGCCGGCCGCTTCAAGGCGATCACGGCTGACGGCACAGGTCTCGTCGCTCTGTCCTATCGCGGCTATGCGGGGTCCAGCGGCGCGCCGAGCGAAGACGGCCTGTTGCGCGATGGCGAGGCCGCCTATTCATTCGCGACGGCACGCTACGATGCCCGGCGCATCGTCGCCTGGGGTTTCTCGCTCGGGACCGGCGTTGCGATCGCGATCGCATCCGAACATCCGATCGGAAAGCTGATTCTCGAGGCGCCCTATACGTCGATCGCCGACGTCGCCGCCTCGCATTTCCGTCTTGTTCCGGTGCGCCTTCTGATACGCGACCCGTTTCGCTCGGACGAGCGCATCGGACGCGTCACGGCGCCGCTTCTGATCGTCCATGGTGCGCAGGACCAGACCATCCCCATCGCATTCGGCGAGAAGCTGTTTGAACTGGCCCACGAGCCGAAGCAGTTCGTTCGCATTCGCGGCGGCGGGCATGACGATCTCGGTAATTTTGGCGTCGACGAGATCGCGAGAAACTTCATCAATGGGTCCTGAGGGCTGACGGGCGCGATGTTCTCGCGCATAATCGATGCCCATTTGAAGGAATCGCCTGCATGAGCGCACACGGACCGATGCCCCGGTCGTCCTGGATCTTCCCCGCTCTGGCGGTGCTGCTGTTTCTGATCGTCACTGCGACCGACTACGGCTTCACACTGACTGCCGGCGGCGGCCTGTTCGCGGTCGTCCTTCTGGTGATCCTGTTCGGCACCGTGTTCGCGGCCGTTCATCATTCCGAGGTAATCGCCGAGCGCGTCGGCGAGCCCTACGGAACATTGGTGCTGACGCTCGCTGTCACGATCATCGAGGTCGCCTTGATCACCACGATCATGCTGGGCGACAAGCCGGCACCGGAACTGGCGCGCGACACCGTGTTTGCCGTGGTCATGATCGTCTGCAACGGGCTGGTCGGGCTCTGCGTCTTCATCGGCGGCCTGCGCTATCGCGAGCAAGGCTTTCAGGTCTCGGGCGCCAACGTCTATCTCAGCGTCCTATTCGCGCTGGCGACGATAGCTCTCATCCTGCCCAACTACACAACCACCACGCCCGGTCCGGTCTATTCGGCAATCCAGCTCGGCTTCGTCGGTGTCGTTACGCTCGCGCTCTACGGGGTGTTCCTCTACACCCAGACGGTCCTGCACAAGGATTACTTCGTACATGAGCGGGCAGACGGCGAGGGCGCGGACGCCCGCCTTTCGGGCAGCATGCTCGCGCTCAGCGTCGCGCTATTGCTGGTGTCGCTGCTGGCGGTGGTGTTGCTGGCCAAAAAGTTTTCGCTGGTGGTCGATGCGGTTGGCGCACAGATCGGCGCGCCACCGGCCTTTGCGGGCCTGTTGGTGGCTCTTCTGATCCTGCTGCCCGAGGGCGTCGCCGCGATTACGGCCGCCCGCAGGAACGATCTCCAGAAGAGTATCAATCTCGCCCTCGGCTCCTCGCTGGCGACGATTGGCCTGACCATACCCGCCGTCGGCGTTGCGACCTGGGTGCTCGACAAGGAACTCAAACTCGGCCTGAGCGCCCAAAGCAGCATCCTGCTCCTCCTGACATTCTTGCTGAGCATGCTGACCTTCGGCACCGGCAGGACCAATGTCCTGTTCGGACTGGTCCATATGGTGGTATTTGCCGTCTATGTGTTCATGGTCTTCGTGCCCTGAAGCGATTCCCCGAGGAGAGTTCCGATGCTTGCTGCCAAGTCCGAGGTCCAGGTCGATAACGAAGAGGTCCGGGTGACCGAATGGCGGCTCGCCCCGGGCAGCGCGACCGGGCATCACACCCACGGGATGGACTATGTGATCGTACCCGTCATCGCCGGTGAAATGACCATCGTGGCGCCGGGGGCGAGCGGTCCAAGGCGCAGCTTTCGGCCGGAAAATCCTATTTCCGCAAGGCCGGCGTCCAACACGACGTACTTAACGAAACCTCAACCGAGATCGTGTTCCTTGAGATCGAGCTTAAGCCGTAGGGCAAGCGTTACCTTTGCCATCGATCCGTCGCAGTTGATCCCTTACAATGCCCCAAAGTTCCCGCATCTGATCGCGCGGGGAGTGGCCGAGAAATGCTGAAATACCTCGCTAAAATCTCGATGGATATTTTACCCTCGGTGCTCGCAACGATCATCGGGGCGTACATCGTCAATCACTACATCAACGCCAAGCCGGCGGTGGATGCCCCTGCGGCCGTGGTGGCGCCTGCCCAGAGCGGCACCGACGGCAGGCCCACGGACACCACCAACCTTCCCGCGCACGGCGTCAAGGCCAAGGACATTTCCGAGAAGAGCGTGACCGACAAGGCTGCAGCCGAGAAGCCTGCGGACACCAAGGCTGCGGACGTTGCTTCCCCCGAAACCGCCCCGCACGGCCGCCCGGCGGCGCGTGAGAAGGCAGCCGCCAAATCGACCCCGGCAACCGTTCCGGTGGTCGAAGCCAATTCGGCGCCCGCCGCCGCATCCCCGGCTGCGACCCCCGACGCCAACGATCTCGCCCGCGCCGCCATCGAGCGTTTGCGCAAATCGCCTGAAGCCAAGGCCGCAGACGCCAGGGCCGCTGAGGCCAAATCCACCGAGACCAAGTCTTTTGAGAACAAACCGGCTGAGAGGACCCAGGAGCCTGCCGTGCGGGAAGCCGCGCGCACGCCCGAGGCCCCGAGGGTCGTCACGGTGGAGCCGTCCGCAGTGCGCCCGCTGCCGCCGCCGATCACTGTGTCGATTCCCTCGCCTGAGGCCTATGGCAATGGTGGTCCGTCCTACACAGCCTCGGTTGGCAACGACGATCCGAACCGGATCACGCCGCCGGCCGATATCCCGGTCCCGATGATCGCGCCGCCGCTCGATCTGCGTGCCGATGCCGGCGCGACCATGCCGCGGCCGAAGAAGACGAACGTCGCCGACGAGATGCTGTCGGGCATGAAGTCGATGTTCCACTCGGTGCTGCCGAAGAGCTCCACCCCCGATTAAAAGCGGTATCCGCCGCGTCAGCCGCCGACGCGGGCGAGGCCGCTGCGGGCGGCATCGTCACGTGGGCGCAGAGCGACCGCCTTGCTGTAGGACGCCGACGCCTTGGCCTTGTCGCCCAGCCGCTCATAGGCCTGTCCCCGTGTGGTCCAGACCTGGGCATTGTGCGGATCGGCCTCGGAGGCCTCATCGAGATCGGCCGCCGCTTCCTTGACCTTGCCGATCGCGAGATAGCTGGTGGCGCGGCCGAGCAGCGGCTCGACCTTCTGCGGATTGAGGCCGTTTGCGGCGCTGAAATCGGCGATGGCGAAGTTGTGCTCGTTGTTGCCCTGATAGATCAGGGCGCGGCCATAGAGCGCCTGTGCGTTATAGGGATCGAGCGCGACGGCAAGGTTGAACTCGTCCAGCGCGCCGGCGGTCTCCCCGCCTTCGCCAGGGTCTGGCCTTTTGCGGTGTGAGCCTGGGCCTCGGCGACATTGCCGGCACTGACGGCACTCTCCGGGGCGGGAGCCGCCTTTGGCGCCTCCTGGGGCTTTTCCTTCTCCGGCATCAGTGATCCCAGGTCGAAGGAGCAGCCGCACAGCGCGATCCCCATCAGGGTCAGCGTGAGCGGCTGGCGCCAGATCCGGCGGTGCCGCGCCAAACCGGGCTTGGGGAAAGGGGAGACCATCTACGGTTCGCTCGCGCGTTGGTGCCGCATCTGTAGTGCCCCGTCCCAGAAAGGCACCGCTACAAAATAATAACGCGGGCCCGGGGCCCGCGTCATTGGAAACTAAAATCCTGGAAAACCCAGCCTGGCAATTCCGGCAGGATCAGCGCGGTCCGCGCGGACCGGCGCCAGCACCTGCGCCGGGGCCACCGCGACCGCCACGATCACCGCCGGGGCCGGCGCCGAACACCGGCTTCGGCTTCATCGGCAACAGGCCTTCGCGCTGCAGCTTCTTGCGGGCCAGCTTGCGCGCGCGGCGCACGGCTTCGGCCTTTTCGCGGGCCTTCTTCTCGGACGGCTTCTCGTAGTGACCGCGGAGCTTCATCTCGCGGAAAATACCCTCGCGCTGCATCTTCTTCTTCAGCGCCTTGAGGGCTTGGTCGACATTGTTATCGCGAACGAGAACCTGCACGCGGCATCCTCTTCAGTGGATCGGTTTTGAATTCTGGTAAGACGAAGGGGATGGCAAAAAGCGCAAGCCCTTAACCTTGAGCGCGCGGATGTATCAGACAAAACCCCCGATGTCCACCTGCCAGGCGAGATTTCGGGCCAAGTTCAGCCACTAAATGGGTCGAAAATACGCCTGTGCAGCGCCGATTTGGGTGGTTTGGCGCCAAGAACGGGCTGTTACCGGATGCCGTGCGCCGGAAGCCGGAAAATCAGGGGAGACGCCACATGGATATGAAGAAATATGCTGCCGAGGCCATCGGTACATTCTGGCTCACATTCGCAGGCTGCGGCAGCGCGGTGATCGCGGCCGGCTTTCCGCAGGTCGGGATCGGCCTGGTCGGCGTGTCCCTGGCGTTCGGCTTGAGCGTCGTCACCATGGCCTATGCGATTGGCCATATCTCGGGTTGCCATCTCAATCCGGCCGTCACCGTCGGGCTTGCGGCCGGCGGCCGCTTCCCGCCTGGGCAGATCCTGCCCTACGTCATCGCGCAGGTCTGTGGCGCCATCGTCGCCGCCGAGTTGCTCTATGTGATCGCAAGCGGAGCCCCCGGATTCGACGTCACCAAGGGCTTTGCCTCCAATGGCTATGATGCGCATTCGCCCGGCCAGTACAGCATGGTCGCCTGCTTCGTCACCGAGGTGGTGATGACCATGATGTTCCTGTTCATCATCATGGGCTCCACCCACGGCCGCGCGCCCGCGGGCTTTGCCCCATTGGCGATCGGGCTCGCGCTGGTGATGATCCATCTCGTCAGCATTCCCGTCACCAACACGTCGGTGAACCCGGCGCGGAGCACAGGTCCCGCTCTGTTCGTCGGTGGCTGGGCGCTATCGCAGCTCTGGCTGTTCTGGATCGCACCGCTGATCGGCGGGGCGCTGGGCGGGGTGATCTATCGGTGGCTCAGCGAAGAGCCCGCGGGCGTCGTCGCAGGCGTGAAGACGGCTTAGTCGCAGGCGGAGTCGCGGCATGCGCCGCGGCTCCGCTATTTGCCCTTCGTCGGCCTGACTTCGGTGACGTGGCCCATCTTGCGACCGGGGCGCGGAGCGCCCTTGCCGTAGATGTGCACGGTCGCGCCCGGGACCGTCAGCCACTTTTCGTAATCGTTGATCTCGTCGCCGATCAGGTTGGTCATGGTGACGATGTCGCCGTGACGCACGGCCTTGCCGAGCGGCCAGCCGGCGATGGCGCGGATATGCTGCTCGAATTGCGAGACAGAGGCGCCGTCGAGCGTCCAGTGTCCGGAATTGTGCACGCGCGGAGCGATCTCGTTGACCAGCACCTTCGGTCCGGTGCCATTCGCCAGCACGAACATCTCGACGGCGAGCACGCCGACATAGTCGAGCGCGTTCGCAATCTTGCCGGCGATGCTGCGCGCTTCGTCCGCGAGGGTGTCCGGAATCTGCGCGGGCGCGCGCGAGATTTTCAGAATGTGGTCGCGGTGCTCGTTCTCGGTGACGTCGAAACACTCGACCTGGCCCGAGGCCGAGCGTGCGGCGATCACCGAGATCTCGCGCTCGTACGGGATGAAGGCTTCGAGGATCGCCGATTTGGTGGCGAGGCTGGTCCAGACCTTGGCGATGTCGTCGCCGTCGCGGATGATGGCCTGGCCCTTGCCGTCATAGCCGAAGCGGCGGGTCTTCAGCACCGCCGGCAGGCCAATCTTGACGATCGCCTCGCGCAACGATGCGACGGACGTAACGTCGGCATAGGCGGCGGTGCCGATGCCGAGCCGCGTCACGAAATCCTTTTCGGCGAGCCGGTCCTGGGTGGTCTCGAGGATCTTGCGGTTGGGCAGCACCGGGCGGCGCGCATCCAGCACCATCGCGGCGGCGGACGGCACGTTCTCGAATTCGTAGGTGATGACGTCGACGTCGTTGGCGAACAATTCCAGTGCCTCGACGTCGGCATATTCGGCGCAGGTCGCGTTCAGGACGACGTCGAAGGCAGGGGAGTCCGGATCGGGCGAGAACACCTGGCAGCGCAGGCCGAGGCCGCGCCGCGGCCATCGCCAGCATCCGCCCCAATTGTCCGCCGCCGAGGATTCCGATGGTGTCGCCGGGCTTCAGCTTCACCTGCTTGCTGTCGGTCACGCCTTGTCCTCCGGGCGCTCGGCGACCGCCTCGGTCTGCGCCTTTCGCCAGGCGGCAAGACGGTCGGACAGCGCCGGGTCGGACAGCGCCAGCACGGCCGCGGCAAGCAGCGCCGCGTTGATCGCGCCGGCCTTGCCGATGGCGAGGGTGCCGACCGGGATGCCTGCGGGCATCTGCACGATCGAATAGAGCGAGATCGATGCCCTTGAGCGTCCTGGATTCGACGGGCACGCCAAACACCGGCAGTTCCGTCAGTGCCGCCGCCATGCCGGGCAAATGGGCAGCGCCGCCGGCGCCAGCGATGATGACCTTGAAACCTGCCGCCTTGGCGCCCTTGGCGAAGGCGAACAGCCGGTCGGGGGTGCGGTGTGCCGAAACGATGCGGGTCTCGGCGGCAATGCCCAGAGCTGCAAGCGTGTCGGCAGCGTGCCGCATCGTCTCCCAGTCCGACTGGCTTCCCATAATGATGGCGATCGGCGCGGTCATGACGTCAATTGTGCCCGGAAAACAGAAAGATAGGCCAGATTAAAGGTTCCGGCCGGTGGCTCGCAAGGCGGTGGCAAGGAGAAGGGAATGCACTATCCTGTCTTGGTGAATCCCCGCAAGCCTTCATTGAGCAGGATGCCCATGAAGAAACCTACAAGGGCGAGCGCTGCGAAGGCCAAAAAGGGCCGGAAAACCCGCGCCAGCCGATCTAAAGCCGCTCCCGGGCGGTTGGCCAAACCTCCGACGAAGCGTCCGGCCAAGCAGGCCCGGCGCGATGCGTCGGCGGACGCCGACACCAAGGCGACCATCCGCGGCCTGCGGAGCAAGCTCAAGGAGGCGCAGCGGCGGGTCACGGAACTGGAAGCCGCGGCCGACACCGATTTCCTGCTGGAGATTCCGAACCGGCGCGGTTTCGAGCGCGAGCTGAGGCGCGCCATCGCCTACATGAAGCGCTATCGCGCCAGCGGCGCTCTGATCGTGCTCGATGTCGATCGGCTGAAGCCGATCAACGATTCCTTCGGCCATGCCGCCGGCGACGAGGTGCTCAAGGCGATCGCGGCGACGCTGACGCAGCAGGTCAGGGCCTCGGATGTGGTCGGCCGGCTTGGCGGCGACGAGTTCGCGCTGCTGCTGTGGAATCTCAGCGAGACCGATGCCAAGGCGAAGGCCGCGATTTTCGAACAGGCGATCGACGATTTGTCGTTCACCTTTCGCGGCCAGCACGTGACTGCGGGCGCGTCCGCCGGTGTTGCGCTGCTGGGCGCACACTCCGATGCGGGCCGCGCTCTGGAGGAGGCGGATGCCGCCATGTACGTGCGCAAGGCGCACCGGCGGCACGAGCCGCGGATCAGGCTGGTCAGCAGCTGACTTTACAGTGTCGCGAGGTCTTCCGGCACGTTGCCGAATTTGCGCAGCAGCGTGGCGTCGCCGAATTCGCCGGTCATGGGATCGCCGCTGCGGCTGAAAGCGACCGCGCCGATATGGCCCGTACCGCGTGACAAAATCTCGGCACGCCGCAACGCAGCCGTCGAGCTTTGGCATTCCTCGGCTGCGCCAGCAACAGGCGATCCGTCGGCATCGATCAGGAAAGGCATTGCAACGTAGTAGGTCACATCTGACATGGCGTTGCTCCGGCATCAAAACTTAAGCGGCGCTGCTCCGCATCTTGCTACGCGAGGTCTCCGGAATGCAGCCGGCTGAAATCGCCGCCCGCAATTCCTCGAGCTCGGCTTCCAGATATTCGTTGGCCATGATCAGCGCCCTGATGGTGCTGCGCAGATTGCCGTCGCACATCGCGATCGCCTGATCGCAGGCCTGTTCATAATGGCTGTTGTCGGGAAGGGCGGGTGCCGGCATCTGCATTGTCCTTCTGAGTTTTCCTTGGGCGCTTCCTGGGGCGTTGATCCGTCTAAATGTTCCTATTTTGTTCTTTTGGAGTCAAGCGGATTCCGGGTGCGGCGAGCTGCCGCGCAAATCGCCTGTGGATCAGGCGATGATGTCCGGCGTGATCTGGTCTTCGATGAACTGGATACGGTCGCGCAACAACAGCTTGCGTTTCTTCAACCGCTGTAACCGCAATAGGTCGGGGGCAGGCGATTGATGCAGTGCATCGATCGCCGCATCGAGATCTCGGTGTTCCTGCTGCAACCGGGTGAGCTCGGCTTCGAGCTCACGCTCGTCTTCATTGGTCATGTCTGCGGTGGCCGAAAACCCGATGGCGTGAGATTAAGGCTGTGGATGCCCTGTGGAAATTATCGTCCTTGCGCGCCGTGATCGCAAGCGATCTCGGGCCGTCGTTCACGATCTCGCGCAAGATAGTTCAACGATTCGCTGCGACGCTGCGCAAGCACATTGATATCATGAATTTTTCCTGCACGGTTCCTTACTCACGCTTCGTTACATATGAATTTTCAAAAATGACACTGCGACGACGGATACCCATCGACAGAACGAATCGGTGATGTACACTTCCTCGTCCGGATCGAATCCAAGGTTCACCCCTACCGAGGAGGTTTCGAATGACAATTCAGGCACATCTGGTTGAATTGGAACGGAAGCACAAAACTCTCGAACACGAATTGCACGAAGCTCTCGTGCACCTTTCAACAGACGACCTGCAGATTGTTGAGTTGAAGCGCCGGAAGTTGATGGTCAAGGACCAGATCGAGCGTCTGAGGCACACCGGCGATACGCTTCACTAGTAACCCCCGTAACAGCGTAGAGTTTGACCGTACCCTTTCAGGCAGGGGTGAGAGCTATTGCGCTCATCCCTGCTGCAGGGCGCGTATGCGGCGCGAGATGTTTGCGCGGCGTCTAGATTTGCGCGAGCTCGGCGACGTGATCCGCGATCGCGAGCGACGACGTCAGTCCCGGCGATTCGATTCCGAACAGGTTGACCAGGCCTTCGACGCCATGATCGCGCGGACCCTGCATCAGGAAATCCTGCGTGGCCACCGCCGGCGGCACGATCTTCGGGCGAATGCCTGAATAGCTCGGCATCAGTGCGCCGTCGGGCAGCGTTGGCCAGTATTTTCGGATCGCCGGATAGAACCGCTCGGCGCGTGATGGATCGACCTCGTAATCAATCGTCTCGATCCACTCGACGTCGGGGCCGAAACGCGCCTGTCCCGCCATGTCCAGCGTCAGATGCACGCCGAGTCCGCCGGGCTCGGGTACCGGATAGATCAGGCGCGAGAATGGCGCCTTGGCGTTGCAGCTGAAGTAGTTTCCCTTGGCGAGATAGGCCGGCGGAATCCGGTCGATCGGCATGCCGTCGATGTGGCGCGCCACGTTCGTTGCCGAGAGTCCGGCGGCATTGACGAGCAGGTCGCATTGCAGCGTCATCGGTGCTTCGCCGCCCGCCTCGACCTCGATGACGCCGCCAGCCGCCTTGGCGCGGATCAGCGGGGTGCGAAACGCGAAGGCGGCGCCGGCGGCCTCGGCTTCGCCGCGCAGCGAGAGCATGTAGGCATGGCTGTCGATGATGCCGGTCGACGGGGAGAGCAGCGCTGCGTCGCAGGCGAGTGCCGGCTCCAGCGCGCGTGCAGCTTCGCCCGCGAGCAGTTGCATATCGAGTACCCCATTGGCCTCGGCATGCGCCTTGATCGATTGCAGCTTCTCGGTCTCTTTCGGGTTGGTCGCGACGATCAGCTTGCCGCAATTCCTGTGCGGGATGCCGCGCTCGCCGCAGTAGCGGTACAGCGCGTGCTTGCCGTCGACGCACATGCGCGCCATCCAGCTTCCGGCGCGGTAGTAGATGCCGGCATGAATCACCTCGCTGTTGCGCGAGGAGGTGACGGTGCCGATAGCCTCGGCTTCCTCGAGCACGATTACCTCGCGCCCGGCCTGGGCGAGCTTTCGAGCCACCGCGAGCCCGACCACGCCGGCTCCGATGACGACGCAGTCGACTCTATCCATGGTTGTGCGGAACGTTAGCTTGAGGGACCGATGGCGCCGGTTGGGCCGGGGAGCGGTTCGCGCGGCCATTTTCCATTAAGGAGGCATTTATCATGTCAGGGCAATTGCCGTGTTTCGCGTCACATTTTTCCGTTGCACGAACAGGCGTTTACCCGATCCAAACCGGCGAGGCCAGACAATCCGACGTTGAAATCGCGGGTGGCTGATGGCTGAGAAGAACTGGCAGAAGGGCGGCACGCTTCCGATTGCTGTGCAGGCCGTCGTGTGCCTGGCCAGCGCGGTCGCGCCTGCGCGTGCCTTTGCGCTGTCGGACAGTCTTGCCCCGCCGAACTCTTTCGACAAGCTCGATCCCAACGTGATCTTGGAAGCCCTGATCGGTGGCATCGTCGTCTGCGCGCTGCTGGCCGCGATCGCGCTGTGGATCCATTCCTCGCTGCGCCGGACCAAGCGGTCACAACTACGCCGCAACGCGTTCATCTCCTCGGCGATGAACAATCTCAACCAGGGCGTGGTGATGACGGATGCGCAGCGGCGCATCATATTTTGCAACGACCGCTACCTCGATATCTACGGCCTGTCGCGCTCTGATCTGTGGACCGGCATGACCGGCTACGACATCCTCGAGATCCGGCGCCAGCGTGGCGTCCTCGGCGTCTCTGACGAGGATTTCTACGAGAAGGCGGCAAGCCCCAACGGCCTCATCACCGAACTGCCTGATGGTCGCGCCATCCTGGTGAAATATTTCGTGCTGCCGAACGGCGGCTCGGTGGCCACGCATCTGGACGTCAGCGAGCAGCGCAGGCTGTCGCGGCAGCTCGCCTCTACCAAGCAGTTCCTTGAATCGGTGCTCGACAACGTGCCGGCCTGCGTGGCCGCCAAGAGTATCGAGGACGGCCGCTACATCTTTGCCAACAGCGCCTATGAGCGGTTCTGGGGCTTTTCGCGAGACCAGGTCGTCGGCAAGAACGCGCGCGAGTTGTTCGAGCCCAAATCGGCGGCGAGCATCGAGGCGACCGACCAAGCCGCCCTCCTGGCGTCCGACGGGCAATATCGCAACGAATTCGAGGTGGAGCGCGACTCGACCCGGCGCATGGTGGCCTCGATCCGGATCGTGGTCCGCAACGAGAGCGACAAGCCCGAATTCCTGCTGCTCGTGTTCGAGGACATCACCGACCGCCGCTCGCTGTCGCAGGAGCTGGAGAGCACGAAGAAGTTCCTGGAGCTCGTGGTCGACAACATCCCGGTGGCGTTGATCGTGGAGCAGGTCAAGGACGGCCGCTATCTGCTCGCCAACCGCAGCGCGGAGACGATCCTCAACCGCAGGCGCGAGGAGGCGACCGGCCTGACCGCCTCCGACATCTTCAATGCCAAGGAAGCCAAGCTGATCATCGCGCGCGATGAAGCCGCGATCAAGAAGCGCGGGATGGTCTCCGAGGAGCATCCGATCTCGACCAAGGCCGGCCTGCGCCTGTTCCTCACCCGCCGCGCCACCGTGCTCGACGATGCCGGCAAACCGCAATATCTGATCAAGACCCACGAGGACGTCACCGACCGTCGGCAGACCGAGTCGCGCATGGCCCACATGGCCTATCACGACGGCCTCACCGACCTGCCGAACCGCGCGGCGTTCCTTCAGGCGCTGAACCAGATGATCGAGGCTTGCGAGGGCACCGGCGAAGAATTCGCGGTCCTCTCCATCGACCTCGACGGCCTCAAGGAGGTCAACGACGTGTTCGGTCATGCGCTTGGCGACAAGCTCTTGATCGAGGTTGCCCAGAGGCTCCAAGACGTCGCGCGCGGCGGCCTGGTGGCGCGGCTGTCCGGCGACGAATTCGGGCTCATCATCGACGGCAAGCAGCCCGAAGCGGGCCTTGCGCTGGCCCGGAATGTCGGCGAAGCCGTCACCCAGGAATTCCAGATCGACGGCCGGGCGGTTCGCGCCGGCGTTACCACCGGCATGTCGATCTTCCCGCACAATGGCGCCGACGGCGCCTCGCTGCTCGCCAATGCCGGTGCGGCACTGTTCCGCGCCAAGCAGAAGTCGCGCGGCACGATCAGCCTCTACCAGCCGGAGATGGACCAGCAGATCCGCGACCGCCGCGTGCTGCATCAGGACCTGTCGAATGCGATCAAGAACGGCGAGCTCTCGCTGGCCTTCCAGCCGCAGGGCATCGCGCGCCACAGTGTCGCCGAGAGCGACATCATCGGCTTCGAGGCGCTGGCGCGCTGGCAGCATCCGGTGCGTGGCCAGGTCTCACCGGCCGACTTCATCCCGATCGCCGAGGAGAGCGGCCTGATCGTCGAGATGGGCGAGTGGATCCTGCGCCAGGCCTGCCGCGAGGCGGCGTCCTGGCCGAAACCGCTTCAGGTCGCGGTCAATCTGTCGCCGGCTCAGTTCATGCACGGAGACGTGGTCGGGCTGGTGCACTCGATCCTGCTCGAGACCGGGCTTTCGCCCAGCCGGCTCGAGCTCGAAATCACCGAGGGCGTGCTGATCGAGGACTTCGACCGGGGTCTCGCACTGCTGCGCCGGCTCAAGGCGCTCGGCGTGCGTATCTCCATGGACGATTTCGGCAGCGGCTATTCCTCGCTGAGCTATCTCCAGGCGTTCCCGTTCGACAAGATCAAGATCGACCGCGCCTTTATCATCAATCTCGGCCGCAACCCGCAATCGGCCGCGATCGTGCGCGCCGTGATCGATCTCGGCCACGGCCTCGACATGTCGATCGTCGCGGAGGGTGTCGAGACGGTCGAGCAGCTCGCCTTCCTCGCCCGGGAAGGTTGCGACGGCGTGCAGGGCTATCTGCTCGGCAAGCCGCTGCCGATCGGGAAATATGCCGGCCTCGTCGGTCGCGCCGAGACGATGGAGCTTGCGCTCAAGACCGGCTAATGATGGAGCGCTTCGCTCCCATTCGACGGCTTCATGGCGGATTACGACCTCGCGATCATCGGTGGCGGTCTGAACGGTGTCAGCCTCGCCCGCGATGCGGCTGGCCGCGGCCTGCGCGTCATCCTGTTGGAGCAGGGCGATCTCGGCGGTGCGGCCTCGTCGGCGACGCCGCGGATGATCCATGGCGATCTGTCGGTGCTGGAGCGCCGCGGTTTCAGGCGGGTGCACCGGGCGCTGGCCGAGCGCCGAACCTGGCTCCGGATCGCGCCGCATCTGGTGCGGCCGATGCGGTTCGTGATTCCCGCCCATTCCGAGGAGCGCCCACCCTGGCTGCTGCGCGCCGGCTTGTTCGTCTATGACAGCCTGACGAATCGTGGCGGGCTTCCCGTCACTGCGACGCTCGACATCACACATCATCCTGTCGGCAATGCGCTTAAGCGTCCGTTTGGCACGGCTTTCGAATATTCGGACTGCGTCGTCGACGATTCCCGCCTTGTAGTGCTCACGGCGCTCGACGCGGCCGAACGTGGCGCGGTGATCCGGACCGGGGCGCGCTGCGTGCGCGCCGATCGAACCGACACCTGGAGGCTCGCGGTGGTCGACCGCGGCCATCGCCGCGCGATCACGGCCCGGGCGCTGGCCAACGCCACCGGCGGTTGGGCCTCGATGGTCGCGGAGACCGTGCTGCGGCAGCCGCAACCCACGATGGCGGCCATGCAAATGAGCCAGATCGTCGTGCCCAGATTGTTCGAGCATGACCACGTCTACGTCTTCCAGAACAGCGATGGACGGCTGATCTTCGCGTCCAGCTTCGCGCACGACTTCACGCTGATCGGGACGGTCACGCACGACTTCACCGGCGATCCCGCGATCGTAGCGATGCCGGGGGCCGACGTCAGCTATCTCTGCGACGCCGCCAGTCGCTATTTCCGCGAGCGTGTCGCGCCGACCGACGTTGTGCGCGCGGTCTCCGGCGTCAATCTGACGCTGGCGTCCGCACGGCGGCGCGACGGCACCACGCTGTTCCATGCACACCGGCGCAAGGCGCCGTTGATCACGATGTTCGGCGGTGACGTCACGACGTCGCGCCTGCGCGCGGAGCGGGCGGTGACGCGGCTGACGCCGTTCTATCCGATGTCGCCGCGCTGGACCGCAGGTGCGGCGCTGCCCGGCGGCGATTTTGCATGGCACCGTTTCGACCATGAAGTCGAACTCGCCTGCGACCGCTGGCGCTTTCTCGAGGAGACGCGGGCCCGACGTCTGGTCGCGGCCTACGGCTCGCGGCTGTCGGCGGTGCTCGGCGAGGCGAAGACGCGCGAAGAGCTGGGCCCGGCCTTCGGGCCTGAGCTGACCGGCGCCGAAGTGCGCTATCTGATCGCCAGCGAGTGGGCGCGCTTTCCCGAGGATATCCTGTGGCGCCGCTCCAAGCTCGGCCTGACCATGCCCGCGGCGGACCGGGATGCGCTGGCGGCGTTCATGGCGAGTGTGACGTGAAACGAAAAGTCCTGAACCGGTTGAGCAAAGGCCGATCGGCCGCTAGCGTGCGGCGGAATAGGGGTTGTCAGGAATATGGCTGAAGAGTTGCTCACAACAGGCAGCGCGGTTGGTACAGCCGTCAGAGACGCGCATCCGGCTGCCGGCCAGCCGCTGCTGCGCATCGAGGGTGTCGCCAAGACCTTTGGCACCTTCCGCGCCGTGGACGGCGTCTCGCTCGACGTCAAGGCCGGCGAGTTCTTTGCGCTGCTTGGGCCCAGCGGGTGCGGCAAGACCACGCTGCTGCGCATGCTCGCCGGCTTCGAGGCGCCGGACCAAGGGCGCATTCTGCTCGACGGCAAAGACATCGCGCAGGCGCTGCCGCACGAGCGCCCGATTAACATGATGTTCCAGAACTATGCGCTGTTCCCGCATCTGTCGGTACGCGACAACATCGCCTTCGGCCTGAAGCGCGCCGGCATGGCGCGTGCTGACATCGCCACGCGCGTGGCCGAGATGGTCGCGCTGGTGAAGCTCGAGGGGCTGGAGAAGCGCAAGCCCGACCAGCTTTCAGGCGGCCAGCGTCAGCGCGTGGCACTGGCGCGGGCACTGGCACGCCGGCCGCAACTGCTGTTGCTCGACGAGCCGCTCGCCGCGCTCGACAAGAAGCTGCGCGAGAGCACGCAAGGCGAGCTGATGGAGTTGCAGCGCCGGCTCGGCATGACCTTCATCATCGTCACCCACGACCAGGAGGAAGCTATGACGATGGCGAGCCGGATCGGCGTGATGAAATCAGGCAAGCTGGCCCAGGTCGCGAGCCCACGCGAGCTCTACGAGGCGCCGCGCTCGCGCTGGATCGCGGAGTTCGTCGGCGACATCAATCTGTTCGACGGCGAGTCCAAACTGCGCGACGGTCATCGTCTGGTCATCGGCACGCGTGATGCGGGCTCGCTGGTGGTGGCCGAGCCGCGCGAACCGGTCGGCGGTGGAAAATTGTCGGTCGCGATCCGTCCCGAAAAGGTCAAGCTCTCGCGCCGGGGCCCGGCGAGCGAGGCCGGTCACGAGACGGCGATCAACCGACTCGACGGCGTGATCGCCGACATCTGCTATCTCGGCGGTACCACCACCTACAAGGTGAAGCTCGATACCGGCGGGATGGTGCAGGCGTCCGTCGCCAACAGCGCGCGCCTCGATGTCGACGCCTACAGCCTGAACCAGCATGTCGTCGCCTGGTTCGCGCCCGACGACTGCATGGTGCTGACGTCATGAGCTCCCGCCGCATCTTCGCGCGGCCGGCGCGCTTTGCCGCGATCGCGCCCTATGTCTGGATGGTGCTGTTCTTCCTGGTGCCGTTCGGCTTCGTGTTGAAGATCAGCCTGTCGCAGACGGCGATCGCGCAGCCGCCTTACGAGCCGGTGTTCGACCTGACGGCGGGATGGGCAGCACTGAGCGCGGCGTTTTCCGCGCTGTCGCTCGACAATTTCAGGCTGCTCGCCTCCGACGACATCTACGTGTTCGCCTATGTGCGCAGCCTCACCGTCGCCGTCACGGCGACCGCGCTGCTGCTGCTGATCGGCTATCCCATCGCCTACGGCATGGCGCGGCTGCCGACGCGCTGGCAGCCGGTGGCGATGGTGCTGGTGATCGTACCGTTCTGGACCTCGTTCCTGATCCGCATCTACGCATGGATCAACATCCTCCAGCATGACGGCCTGCTCAACCAGATCCTTCTGGCTCTGCATCTGGTCAGCCAGCCGGTGGTTTGGCTCTCCACCGACAGCGCGATGTATATCGGCATCGTCTATTCCTATCTGCCGTTCATGATCCTGCCGCTCTACGCCACGCTCGTGAAGATGGAGCCGGCGCTGGAGGAGGCGGCGAGCGATCTCGGTGCGCCGCCCTGGCAGGTGTTCTGGCTCGTTATCTTTCCGCTGTCGCTGCCCGGCGTCGGCGCCGGCGTGCTGCTGTGCTTCATACCCATCGTCGGCGAGTTCGTGATCCCGGATCTTCTGGCCGGCTCCAATTCGCTGATGATCGGCCAGACCCTGTGGCTCGAATTTTTCACCAACAAGGACTGGCCGGTCGCCTCCGCCGCGGCGATCGTGCTGCTGGCGGTGCTGCTGGTGCCGCTGCTGCTGTACGAGCGGCTGCAGAAGCGGCAACTGGAACAGGGACGGTGAGGCCGATGCGAAAGTCCTCTCGTCTGTCCCGCTTCAACATCGCCTCGCTCACGCTCGGGCTGGCATTCCTCTATCTGCCGATCCTGATCCTCGTCATCTATTCGTTCAACGCCTCGCGGCTGGTGACGGTGTGGGGCGGCTGGTCGCTGCGCTGGTATCACGAATTCTTCAACGATCGCGCCATGATCGAGGCGGCCTGGATGAGCCTGAAGGTCGCGGCGTCCTCCGCGACCATCGCTACGCTGCTCGGCACGCTCGCCGCAGTGGCGCTGTCGCGCGGCGAGCGGTTTCGCGGCCGTACGCTGTTCTCCGGCATGCTCTACGCGCCGCTGGTGATGCCGGAGGTGATCACGGGATTGTCGCTGCTGTTGCTGTTCGTGGCGTTGAACGCCGAGCGCGGCTTCTGGACGGTGACGATCGCCCACACCACGCTGACGATGTGTTTCGTTGCTGTCGTCGTGCAGTCGCGCCTCGGCTCGCTGGACCGTTCGCTGGAGGAGGCCGCGATGGATCTCGGCTGCAACCCGGTCCGCGCGTTCGTGTCGGTGACGCTGCCGCTGATCGCACCCAGCATCGTCGCCGGCTGGATGCTTGCTTTCACGCTGTCGCTCGACGATCTCGTGATCGCGAGCTTCACCACCGGCCCGGGCTCGGCGACCTTGCCGATCCGGATCTATTCGGAGGTGCGGTTAGGGGTGAAGCCCGAGATCAACGCGATCTGCACGCTGGTGATCGGCCTGATCGCGGTGATCATCGTCATCGCCTCGCTCGCTTCGAAACTGTCGAGCGAGCAGGGCGAGAGCGCGGCGCCGCTGTAGGTCTTGCTGTCATTGCGAGGAGCTCGTGACAAAATTGCATCGCAATTTTGCACTGAAGCGACGAAGCAATCCAGACCGTCTCCGTTAAAAGATTCTGGATTGCTTCGCTTCGCTCGCAATGACGGGCGGATGCTACGACTTCACGGCACCCGCCGTGAGACCGCCCACCATGTAGCGGCGGAAGGCGTAGTAGATCGCGGCCGGCGGCAGGGCGTAGATGAAGCCGGTCGTCATCAACAGCTCCCACGGCGAATCGTCGGCAGCGAGGAAGTTGCCGAGCGCGACGGGGAGGGTGATCTCGCGGTCGTTCGACAGCAGCAGGAACGCGTAGAGATATTCGTTCCAGGCCAGCAGCACCGCATAGGTGCCGATCGCGACCAGCGAGGGCATCATCAGCGGCAGATAGACCAGGCGGAAGATCTGCAGCGTGGTGGCGCCGTCCATCACGGCGGCTTCGTCCAGTTCGACCGGCAGCTTGTCGGAGGCCTGCTTCAGCACCCAGATCGCGTAGGGCGAGGCGATCGTCACCATCGCCAGGATCAGCGACCAGTGATTGTTGAGCAGGCCGTAATTGCCCATGGTGCGGTACATCGGCACGGCAAGGAACGCCGCGGGGATGAAATAGGTGAAGAGCGCCAGGTTCATCACGATGCGCCCGCCCGGCACCTTCAGCCGCGAGATCGAGAATGCCGCTGCCGTGGCGATGACCAGTGTCAGCACGCCGACGGCCGCGGCGATCACCAGCGAATTCCAGAACTGCGCGTAGAAGTCGCGCAGGAAGTAATGCTGCTGCTTGAACACGATCTCGAAGTTATGCAGCGTCGGATGGTCAGGCCACAGCTTGCCGGAGAACGCGTCCTCCTTCGGAGAGATCGCGAACAGGAACATGTGATAGATCGGGATCATCGTCCACAGGAAAACGGGAATGCCGATCAGCAGCAGCCGCGTTTCAGTCGCGACGTCACGCCAGGAAAATTCGCCTACGCCGGGAAGCTTCATCGCGACAGCCGTTTCATCATGAAGTACATGAGCGGCGCGACGAACGGAATTGCGCATACGATGGAGGCCATCGCGAGCGAAAGCTGGTCGAGCCGGAGATAGCGGATACCCAGCGTCGACAGCACATGTGTGAGGTCGGCAGGTCCCCCGCCAGTGAGCAGATAGACGCTGTTGAAATCGCCGAGCGTCCAGATCATCGAGAGCAGCGTGCAGGTGATATAGAGCGTCTGCATCGACGGCCAGGTGATGAAGCGGAATTTCTGCCACCAGCTCGCACCATCGACTTCGGCGGCCTCGAACAGATCCTGCGCGATCGCAAGCCTGCCGGTCATCAGGATCAGGGTCCAGAACGGCAGCGATTTCCAGATGTGAACGCCGATCGCCATGGTGAGCGCCACGGTCGGGTCGTTCAGCCAGTTCGGGCCGTCATCGCCGGTGAGGGAGAAGATGAGGTGATTGACCACGCCCCATTCCGGATTGAACATGAAACGCACGGACAGGATGGTCGGGATCGACGGCACCGCCCAGGGCAGGATGAAGATCACAGAGAGCCATCTGATCCAGGTGCGCTGCTGGGCGAAGAAGCCCGACAGGAACAGCGCGATTACCATCTTGATGTTGATGCCGATGACCAGGAAGATCAGCGTGTTGACCGCGGCGCGCGCGAAGATCGGGTCGTTGTACAGCGCGACATAGTTTGACGGGGCCCTCGCCAGCCACAGCCCGTAGCAGACGGGATAGACCACGAAGGCGAGGAAGACGAGCAGATAGGGTGCGAGCAGCGCGATGCCCCATACCTGCGCCGGGGTCAGCCGCGAGGCCAGGGGCGGAGCGGAGATCGACTGATCGCCAGAGAGCGTAATCGCCATTCTCAAGAACTCTTTGAAAGGACATCCGGCCGCACGAGGCGGCCGGTGTTTAGCGTTTCGCCTCTCCTCGCGCTAGCGAGGAGAGGGAGAGACGGAACTTAGCCTGCAACCTGCTTGATGCGGGTGATCAGCTCGTCGACGGCCTTGTCGACTGGAACCTTCTCGCTGACGACCCGGTTCATCGCCTTGGCCCAGACGTTCTCGTTGTTGAGGATCGTGAACTTCCAGTTCTTGGTGAAGTCGAACGCCGCGGTGCCGCCGGTGAACTGGGCGTAAACCGCCTTGCGATGCTTGTCGGCCTGCCAGAACGGGCTGGCCTGGCTTTCCTTGGTCACCGGGAACCAGCGGCCGAGCGCGCCCTCGATATAGGGGCGGACATTCTCTTCCTGGAGCAGGAAGCTGATGAACTGCTTGGCCTCGGCCTTGTTCTTGGCCGCGGTAAAGACCAGTCCGGTCTTGACGTCGGAGCGGTAGCGGATGGTCGAACCATCCGGCGCCTTCGGGAAGGACGCGGTGACAATGTCCTGCTCATAGGCCTTCTTGCCGGCCTCGCGCTGCTCGGGCGTGAGTGCCTGGTTCTGAGAGTCCTCGTACCACTTCGCCGCAATCGAGATGGTGAAATTGTGGGTCATCACGATTGTCTTGTTGTGGAAGGCGACGTTGTTGTCCGGATCCTTCCAGGTCGTGGAGGAGGGCGGTGTACAGCCCTTGATATAGGTGTCGGTGTAGTCCTTCAGCGCATGAATCAGGCCGTCGCGGACCTTGGGGTCGTCGACCAGCAGTTTGCCGTCGTCGTCGACCAGCTTGACGTGGTAGGCGTCCATGAAGGTATAGAACGACTGGAACGCGTCGGTGGATTCCACGCCCATCGGCTGCCCGACGGCATAGATGCGCTGGCCGGTGGCCTTGCGGATTCCCGGCTGGACCTTGTCGCACCAGAACGTCCAGTAGCCCGCCCAGTCGGTCGGGATGTCGCTCAGCTTGAAGCCGGCCTTCTCCAGCATGTCGTTCCAGATCTGGACGTGCATGCTCTGCTGCTTCAACGGGAAGCCGTAATAGGCCTTCTTCTTGGTGACGTCGTTATAGAGGATCGACGCATCCAGCGTGTTCTGCACGAACCGACCCTTGATCGGCTCCATGATGTCGGAGAGGTCCTCGAGCTTGCCCTCATAGGCCCACTTGCCCTGCGCCTGCACGTCGTAGCTGTCGGAATAGGCGACATCGGGCACGGTGCCGGCGTCGAGCGCGGCGACGGTCTTCGGAATCATGTCCTGGATCGCATACTGCGACAATTCGACCTTGATGCCGGTCTTGGCCTCGAACTTCTTGATCGTATCGAGCAATGCGTCGTCTTCGGAGCGGTAGAAGCCCTTGCCCCACCAGACCGTAATCGTCTTCTGCTGCGCAAATGCGGGTGCAGCGGCTGCGAACAGCCCGGCCGCAGCGACCGCCAGTGATACTGCGCCAATAACCTTGGATTTCACGTTTTTCTCCCTCAAGCCGCCGGTGTTTTAACCGGTCGGGAAAAACACTAGCGCAGGATGGTAGCGCAATCAACGCATCTTGTATCAGACCTAGGTCGTGGAGCGTCGGGTCCGAGGAGATGCTTAATCTGCGCATCGATCCAATTGCCGCGTCAATTCGCGCGCAATCGGGCGGCATCGAAAGATCAGTTGGACTTCGCGTTCTCTTTGGCGTTGTCCGCCGTCGGAGATCCATCCTGCGCGGGACGCTTTCCGCTACCGGTGATGCGCTGCTTCAGAAGGTCGAGGAAAGGCGTGGCCGCGGGCGACTGGCGGATCAGGGCTTCGGGGTCCGGGAAGATCAGGGGATCGTCCCATGGACCCTGCACCATGAAGGGCAATTGGAAGCCGGATGTGGTGTTGAGGCTCGCCACGCCCTTCATGTCGTATTCGCGCGTCGGCACCGAGGCGGTGCCGGTCAGCGTGATCTTCGCACCCGGCCCTTCGATGCGGATGTCCTCGGCGGTCGCGACCCCGTCGGAGAATTTGAGCGCGACGGTGAGGCTGTCGTAAGGGGTCGAGCCGTTGCGGAAATTGCCGCCGCCCGATAGCGGCCGCCGCTCCAGCCGCTTCAGGAGCTGCTCGGCATTGAAGCCCGATATCGCACCGTCATGCCCGGTCACCGTGGCGGTGCCGTCGAGCGATTGCACGAGGCCGAACGGGCTCGAGCCGGAGGCGAGAAGCGAGACGTTGATGTTGCCGCGACCGGACAGCTTGCTGAGGCCGAACAGTTCGGACGCGCAGGCCTGCAGATCGACGTCGATGAACTGGAATTGCGCCTTGATGTCGGCCACGGTGTCGGAGCGCGCGATGCCGAACGAGCCCTTGGCGATGCCGCCATAGACCTGGGCTTCGCCGACCGAGAGCGCCAGCGTGCCGTTGCGCAGATTGGCGCCGATCGCGGTGCGGCCGAGCTTCGTTGGCCCGACTGTCAGCTTGGCTGCCGACAGGCGCATGTCGAGGTCGGTGGTCGACAATCCGTTGAGATCGAACAGCTGCCTGTTCCAGTCGCGCGCGCCGCTGGCGAGCAGGCGGAAGGTGGAGATGTAGGGCGTGAAATCGAGCGCGTCGGCGGCAAGCGTCGCCTGCAGCGTCTGCCGGCCGTTATTGGCGTAGGTCATCACGCCTTCTGCCGTGTTGCCGTCGAGCTCGACATTGACGTTGGTGAGCGCGATCGAGGGGCCGACGACATTGGCCCGTGCCTTCAGCGCGAAGCGGCCGAAGCCGCCGCTGCCGGGCTGCGGCTGGCCGGTCCAGCGTAGCGCGTTGCGCAAGGACGGGCTGTCCACCGTGAGGGTGCCTTCCATCATCGGACTGGTGCGGTTGGCGACACTGCCGTCGAAGGCGAGCTTGAGCGGGGCGCTGGCGATCCGCGCCTTCAGGCCGGAGCGGTCGCCGGAGAGGGCGGCGACGAAATCGGAGAAACTGATCGAGCCGTCGACGCGCTCGCCGCGCCAGTCGAACTGTCCGGTCGCGGCGAAGGAACGCGAGATCGAGGGCCAGGCCAGCGAGAGGTCGATGTCCTCGAACTTCTCGGTGGCATGGGTGGCGGCGTCCTCGTAGTTGAGCACGCCGTCCTGGATCCGGATCTCGGAGAACGACACCTGATTGTCGGCGCCGGGCTTCATGGTGCGCGCGATGGTCTGGATGAACGGCGTCCAGTTGCTCTCGCCGTCCGGCTTCAGGTTGACATGGATGCGCGGCCGCAGCAGCGTGAGGTCGGCGATCTCGAACCGTTGCAGCAAGAGCGGCAGCAGCCGCAGGTTTGCGGTGAGCACGTCGACGTGGAGCGCGGGGTCGCTGGTGCCGCCGCCCTTCAGGCCGACGTCGTGAAAGGAGATGTAGCTCGCCGGCAGGACCGAGATGTCGATGGCGCCGGCAACATTAAGCTCCAGCCCGGTGACCTCGCGGATCTGCGCTTCCACCGCCCTGCGCAACGTGTCGCGGTTGATGAGCCAGGAGGTCGCGATCAGGGCGATCAGCGCGACGCCGAGCAGCGCCGCGATCGGCGTCCCGAGGCGCTTCATTCCTTGGGCCATGGTCAATGGCATGTCCTGATCGGGTTGGTCGTTGGAGCCGGAAGGGCGGGCCGGGAAAACTGTGTGCCCACGCCCAACCCCCGCAACTTGATGGGTTTTCTTGTCGCTTTCAAGGCCACGGACGGTTCTGCCCACGGCATGGGCAGCTTCTAGCACCGGCTCGCGGAACGGAGAACCCGTATCATTGACGGCTTTGGAGGATTTCGCCTAATAATCGCCGCCAATAAGGCGCGACGCCTGCAAGCCGAAGGTTCAGTCGAGGTTTTTTGCATGAACAAGGTCTATCCCGACGCCAAGTCGGCTCTTGAGGGCGTTCTCAAGGACAACATGATGATCATGTCGGGAGGCTTCGGCCTCTGCGGCATCGCCGAGGAACTGTCGGACGCGATCCGCGAGTCGGGCGTCAAGGGGCTGACGGTGGTCTCCAACAATGCCGGTGTCGACGGCATCGGGCTCAGCCGCCTGCTGGAAACCCGCCAGATCAAGAAGATGATCTCGTCCTATGTCGGCGAGAACAAGCTGTTCGCGCAGCAATTCCTCGCCGGCGAGCTGGAGCTCGAATTCAATCCGCAGGGCACGCTGGCCGAGCGCATCCGCGCCGGCGGCGCCGGCATCCCCGCCTTTTACACCAAGACCGGCGTCGGCACGCTGATCGCCGAAGGCAAGGAAGTGAAAGAGTTCGACGGCGAGAAATATCTGATGGAGCGCGGCCTGTTCGCCGACCTCGCCATCGTGCACGCTTGGAAGGGCGACACCGCCGGCAACCTCATCTACCGCAAGACCGCGCGCAACTTTAACCCGATGATGGCGACCGCCGCCAAGGTCACGGTGGCCGAGGTCGAGCATCTGGTTCCGGCCGGTGAACTCAATCCCGACCACATCCACACGCCCGGCATCTTCGTGAAGCGTATCATCGAGGTTGGTACGGCCAAGAAGCGCATCGAATTCCGCAACACCCGCCCGCGCACCGCAGCTTGAGATCAGGAGACTAAGATGGCCTGGACCCGTGAACAGATGGCTGCGCGCGCCGCGAAGGAACTGCGTGACGGCTACTACGTCAATCTCGGCATCGGCATCCCGACGCTGGTCTCGAACTACATCCCCGACGGGGTGGATGTCAGCCTGCAGAGCGAGAACGGCATGCTCGGCATGGGCCCGTTCCCCTATGAAGGGGAAGAGGACGCCGACCTCATCAATGCCGGCAAGCAGACCGTGAGCGAGCTGCCCTCGACCTCGTATTTCTCGAGCGCGGATTCCTTCGGCATGATCCGCGGCGGTCACATGGACCTGTCGATTCTCGGCGCCATGCAGGTCGCCCAGAACGGCGATCTCGCCAACTGGATGATCCCCGGCAAGATGGTCAAGGGCATGGGCGGCGCGATGGACCTCGTCGCCGGCGTCAAGCGCGTCGTCGTGGTGATGGAGCATTCGGCCAAGGACGGCTCCAAGCTGCTCAAGCAATGCAACCTGCCGCTGACCGGTGAGCGGGTGGTCGACATGGTCGTCACGGATCTCGCCGTCTTCACCATCGACAAGCACGGCGACGGCGGCATGGCCCTGATCGAGCTCGCCGACGGCGTTTCACTCGACGAGGTCAAGGCCAAGACCGAAGCGGAATTCCGCGTCGCGCTGAAGAATACGTAAGGCCTCAGGCCTGCATCGTGTTGAAATGGCCGGGCTTCGTCCCGGCCATTTTCGTTGGTGTGGGGCGCACTGCCTCCAAACCGTCATTGCGAGGAGCTCTTGCGAACGAAGCAATCCAGGCTGTTTCCGCGGAAAGATTCTGGATTGCTTCGCTACGCTCGCAATGACGGAGAGCGTGCCGTTACGACCTCACCCACACCTTGCTCAACCGCGCCGATACGCTCGCGACCCATGATGGTACTTCCCGCACCAGGCGGAAGCCGAGATTGGCGGGCGGCACGCCCTGCGCGCAGCCGCCGGCGCGGGCGTCGCGGATGAAGTCGGTGACATAAGCGCGGTGGGCGCCCTCGGCGACACGCACGCCGCAATTCACGGTCGGGCGGCCGGCATTGCCTGATGCGTCGATCCGCGAGCGCACGAAGCAGGTCGAGGTCCATTCCCAGACATTGCCGGCGAGATCCTCGATGCCGTGCTCGTTGGGGCCGAACTTGCCGAACGGATAGGCCTTGGTGTCGGAAAGGTCGCGCTCGGATTCACGCTCATAGCGGCTGAGCCAGCGTTTTGAAGGATCGTCCGCATCCACCGGCGCGCCGTCGTCCTTGAACCTCGAGCCCGCGGCAAAGGCCCATTCTGCGTCGCTCGGCAGGCGGTAGTGATGGCCGGTCTTGCGCGACAGCCAGCCCGCATAGGCTTCGGCATCGTGCCAGCTGACCTGCACGACGGGGCGGTCGAGCGCGATCGCGACGCCGCGATCGAGCGCGCGGCAGGCGCCGTCCTGCACACAAAGCTGGTAGTCGGCGGAGGAGACTTGCTCGCGCATGATGTGAAGGGGTTTCGCGAACCGCATCGCGCGCAGCGGCACTTCGGCCTGCTGCCCGGCGCGGGTGAAATCGCCGGCCTCGCGATAGGACAGGTTGCCCGGCGCCACTCTGACGATGGCGGGCTCGGTCGCCGTGCCGTGCACGGCGATGTCCGTGACCAGCGGTGCGACGGCGATCGGCCCCGCGAGTCCGGCAGCGCAAGCCAACGCCAGTTTCAGCTTGAATGCGATCAGCATGATCGTCCCCCGAAGAAAGAAGGGGCCGGTGATGACCGGCCCCTTGTCGCGTCTAGTTGGTCGAGGCCGGTATCTCCGCAGGCGCCTTCACCTGGGTCATCAGATCGTCGTTCCACTTGCCTTCGACCTTGAAGTGCGCGGTGGCGCCGAGGTCGGCAGCCTCGATCAGATTGTGCGTGACATAGGCGTAGATGCCGGGCTGCAGGAACTTGTACAGCGCAGCTCCCGCCGAGCCGCCGCGGATGAACCAGGTCTCAAGCCCGGTCTCGGGCGCGTTGGAGAATTTTCCGGTCTCCCAGACATAGTCGCCATGGCCGCCGATCAGATGCGGACGGCTGTCGCGGTTCGCCTGCGAGTGCACGATCAGCACGTTCTCGCCGACCTTGGCGGTCAGTGCGTTCTTGCCGGTCAGCGCACCGACCTTGCCGTTGAATACGACGTGCGTGGGGATCAGCTTCTTCATCACCTCTTCGGTCTCGGTGAAGGCTTCGCCCGGCGAATCATAGGACTTGAAGTTGCCCTTCTCGTCGCGCGGCACGTACATGTCCTGCTCGCCGACATAGTAGACCTTGTCGTATTTCAGCGCGTGGCCCTTGCCGTCGTTGAGTCCGTCCCGCGGCAGCACCATCACGGCGCCGTTCATGCCGGAGACGACGTGCCAGGGGATCATCGGGCCGCCCGGTGCGCAGTGATAGACGAACACACCGGTCCGCGTTGCCTTCCAGCGCAGGACGACCTGCTCGCCGGGATTGATCAGGGTGAGTTCGGCGCCGCCAAGCGCGCCGGTCGCGGAGTGGAAGTCGATGTTGTGCGGCATGCTGTTGGTGGCGGGATTAACCAGCGTCAGCTCGACATAGTCGCCCTCGTGCACCACCATCAGCGGACCGGGCATCGAGCCGTTGAAAGTCATGGCCTGGAAGGTCGTGCCCTTTTCGTCGATGACCACCTTCTTCTCCTCGATGGTCATCCTGAATTCCATGATCTTGGGGCCCTGCGTCGTTGCCTGCTCGTGCGCGTGCACGAACGGCGGGGCGACCAGCTCGACCTTCTGGCGCGGCAGCTTGAGATCGCTGGCGGCGAAAGCGGGTGTCGCCAGCATCAGGGCAGTCGCGGCGGCGCTGATCAATGCGGCTCTGCGGGTGAACATCGGAAGCATCCTTCATCTGAAAGGGTTTTGATGACGGATGCAGTGTGCGCCGATCCCGGCAAGCGTGTTTGTGCTGCGACAAGCTTTTGCCGGAATCGCCTCCGGTAAGACACTTAAGGCGTTTGTCGAGAGGTCGCATCAGCGATGCGAGAAACATCGTGGCACATGGCGCGACACTGTCGCGCCAACGGCTAGTTGTTCGCAAGTCGGATTGCGAATGGATGCGGCCACTAGAGAAGCTGGATTGCAATCCAGACCGTGCCCCAGACCGCGAGCGACAGCGCGGCAAGCACGGCAGCGGTGATCGCCAGCACGCGAACGGCGGAGCCGATGCCGGCTGCGGGTGCGGCGGGGACGGGACGAAATTCGTCGAAGCGGGGGATGTGGCCGCGCACGCCGGTGAGCCAGAGAACGAGATCGAGCGCAAGCGACGCCATGGCCTATCTCCAGAGGGACACTGATTAAACGTCACTATGGCTCCAATCCGGCGCGCAGACTTTGAGCAAGCGCAAGGTCGTCCATCCGGAAATGGGTAATTTGGTGCCATCCGGGACCTGCCGCGTCATTGCGCGACGTTGATTTACGAATGGGTAAGACATGAGGACTGATCTCGCAGCGAGCTATGGCGAAGAGAGGTTGCCGCGCTACACGAGCTATCCGACCGCGCCGCACTTCTCGCCGGCGATCGGCGCCGACGCCTACGCCGGGTGGCTGTCCGATCTTCCCTCGGGCGCCAGCGCCTCGCTCTATCTGCATGTGCCGTTCTGCCGCGAGATGTGCTGGTACTGCGGCTGCCACACCCAGATCGCTCGTCGCGACGAGCTCATCGCCGCCTATCAGCGGACGCTTCGCAGCGAGATCGCGCAGGTCGCGGAAGCCATCGGCCGCCGCATCAAGGTCGAGCACATTCATTTCGGCGGCGGTACGCCGACGATCATGGCGCCGGACGCGTTTGCCGAATTGATGGCGGCGATGCGCCACGCGTTCTTCGTGCTGCCGTCCGCCGAGATAGCGGTCGAGATCGATCCGCGCACCCTGACCGCCGAGATGGTCGAGGCCATGCGGCTCTCCGGCGTCAACCGCGCGAGCCTGGGGGTGCAGAGCTTCGATCCCGTCGTGCAGCGCGCGATCAACCGCGTGCAGAGTTTCGAGCAGACCGCCTCCGTCGTCGACATGCTCCGGTGCGCCGGCATCAACGGGATCAATTTCGACTTGATCTACGGGCTGCCGCACCAGACCGTCGCCTCGTGCCTGGATACCGTGCGGCGTTCGCTCGAGCTTAAGCCCGACCGCTTCTCGGTGTTCGGCTATGCGCATGTTCCTGGTTTCAAGAAGCACCAGCGCATGATCAACGAGGGCCATCTGCCCGACGGTCTGGCGCGGCACGATCAGGCTTGTGCGATCGCCAACGCGCTGAAGGAGGCCGGTTACGTGCAGATCGGACTCGACCATTTCGCCCGTCCCGACGACGCCATGGCCGTGGCGTTCAAGGAGGGCACGCTGCGGCGCAATTTCCAGGGTTACACCACGGATCAGAGCGAGGTCCTGCTCGGCTTCGGCGCCAGCGCGATCGGACATCTGCCGCAGGGCTATGTCCAGAACCAGGTGCAGATCGGCGCCTATACGCAAAGCATCGCCAATGGCCAATTGGCCACCGCAAAGGGCTATGGGCTCACAGACGACGACCGTCTGCGTGCCGACATTATCGAGCGCATCATGTGCGAGTTTAGCGCCGATCTCGGCGACATCTGCGCGCGTCATGGCGCGGAGGCTGGGGCGATGCTGCAATCGGCCTCGCGCCTGAAGCCGCTGATCTTGGACGGCGTCGTCAGGCTCGACGGCGAGCGGCTCGCGGTCGCGAGCGACTCGCGCTTCCTGGTCCGCAGCGTCGCCGCCGCGTTCGATGCGCATCTCGATCCGGGCAAGCAGTTGCACAGCAGAGCGGTGTAGGTTCACCTCTCCCCGTAAGAACGGGAAGAGGGAGAAGCAACGGTCAGCTTGCGCTCCAACAAAGAAATGGCCGGCCGCTCCGCTATCGTCAGATCGGAACGGAGTTGCCCATGTCCTTCGGATCCGACGATCTCGTCGACGACATCATGCGTACGGCGCCGCACACGATCCGCGTGTTTCTCGCGTTCAGGATGGCCTGTGTCGGTTGTCCGATCGCGACCTTCCACACCGTGGAAGACGCCTGCCGCGAACATGACATCGATCGCGACAAATTCCTCGCCGCGCTGTGCGAATGCGTGCCGGCGTGAGGAGGGCTGGAGTTCGCGCGGGACGCGCGGAGTCCCGGGTGAGGGCGAACTTTCGCCGTAAGCGGAAGCTCCCTCACTCCTGTTTCTAGGCTGCGCCGCTTTCCGGGCTGCGCTCGGCCAGCACGACGATCTTGTGTGGATCGCGCAGGATGATGCGCTGGCGGCCGCTCTCGACGAGACCCTGCTGTTCCCAGCCGCTCAGGATGCGGCTGACGGTGTGCAGCGTGGTGCCGGTCATCTGCGCGATGTCCTGGCGGCTGATCGGGAAGTCGATCTCGATGCCGTGATCGAGTTTCTTGCCGGACTGCTTGGCGAGGCGCAGTAGCGCATGCGCGACACGCTGCTCGACCTGCTGGGTCGACATTTCCAGGATGCGGGTGTGGCTCTCCTGCAGCCGCGCACCGACGGTCTGGAGCGTGTTGGCGGCAAGCGCCGGAAACCGTTCGATCAGGCGCGGCCAGGCCGAGGTCGGCCAGATCAGCACCACGCTGTCGTCCACAGCCATCGCCGTCGCTGGATAGTGCGCTGCGCCGATCGCCATTGCGAGCCCGAAGGTCTCGCCGGGCGCGACATAGCGCACCACGATCTGCTCACCGGTCGGCGTGGTCTTGGCCGCGCGGACATGGCCGTGCAGCAGCAGGAAGAAGGATTGCGCGTCCGCGCCCTGCTCGAAGATGGCGGTGTTCCTGGGGTAACGCGCCGAGCGGGCCTCGCGCAGGATCTCGTCGAGATCGTCCGGCTTGACGCCTTCAAACAGCGGCAAATGCGCAACCAGCGACGTGTCGACTTTGGCCATTCTGCCTCCTTGGCGTGGGAGTGTGATGACACCTGCAATCGTCCCGGTGTTTGCGATAGCGCAAAAAGGGCGGCCTGTGCGGCAGTATTTTTCCCAGAGAGCGTTGTGAATTCACAGGAGCTGCTTCCATGGCTGGCGCCCGATCCCGCAAATTTGACGGCTGGCCGCTATTTGCGAACAGCTTTCGGCCCTTTTTCCTGCTCGCAGCGATCCAGGCGGGGCTGTCGATGCTGGCCTGGTTGCCGCTGTTCTATGGCGAGTTGTCCGTGAGTTCCGCGTTCGCGCCGCGCGACTGGCACGTCCACGAAATGCTCTACGGCTTCCTGCCGGCGGTGATCACGGGATTCCTGTTCACGGCGATCCCGAATTGGACCGGGCGGCTGCCGATTCAGGGCACGTCGCTGGGAGCGCTGCTCGTGGTGTGGCTCGCCGGCCGCGTCGCGGTGACGTTGTCCGCGGATCTCGGCTGGTCGTTCGCGCTCGCCGTCGACGCCGCGTTCCTGGCGCTGGTCGTCGCCGCCGCAATGCGCGAGATCATTGCGGGCGGCAATTGGCGCAATCTGCCCGTGGTGGTGCTCGTGCTGCTGCTGCTGTCAGGCAATGTTGCCTTTCATCTCGAGGCGCATTTCGAAGGCGCGGCCGATGTCAGCATCCGAATCGGCATCGGCGTGGTGGTGTTGATGATCTCGCTGATCGGCGGCCGCATCATCCCGAGCTTCACCCGCAACTGGCTGGTCAAGTTCAATCCCGGCCGCCTGCCGGTGCCGTTCGGACGCTTCGACGGTGCGGTGATCGGATGCAGCGCGCTCGCGCTGATGGCATGGATCGTGGCGCCGCTGAATGTGGTCACCGGCGTGGTGATGGCTCTGGTCGGGGTGCTGCATCTGGTGCGGCTCGCGCGATGGGCCGGTGATCGCACCACGCGGGAACGCCTGCTGCTGATCCTGCATGTCGGCTATGTCTTCGTGCCGCTCGGTTTTATCCTGCATGCCCTGGCTGTCTTCGGTGTGCTGCCGCCGAGTGCGGGCATTCATGCCTGGATGGCGGGCGCGGCCGGAACCATGACGCTCGCGGTGATGACGCGCGCGAGTCTCGGCCACACCGGACAGGCCTTGACGGCCTCGCTCGCGACGCAAGGAATCTACGCCGCGATCATCATCGCGGCGCTGGCGCGGGTCGCTGCCGTGGTGTTGCCGGCGCACGGCGATGCGCTGCTGCACGTCGCCGCCTGCGGCTGGGTCGTCGCGTTCCTCGGTTTTGCGATCGCGTTCGGCCCGCTTCTCGCCGGCAGCCGCCGGCGCGCACTTGCCATCATGGGCGTGCCCGCCCCGGCGCGCTGAGGTTAAGCCGCGGTCGCGGAGGGGATGCCGGCCGGCTTTGCCAGCGGTCGCACGCCCTTGCGCCATGCGGTGATGGTGCAGCCGAACCGGCTGCGGAACCAGCGGGCCATCGCGCTCTGCGCGGAGAAGCCGAGTTGCACGGCAATGTCAGCCAGCGGCCGTCCGGGATCGTCGATCAACTCGACCACGAGGTCGGCGCGCTGCGTGTCGAGGATGTCCGAGAAGCTGGTGCCGGCTTCGGCGAGATGACGGTGGATGGTGCGGCGGGTGCAGGCGAGGTGCTCGGCCACGCGTTCGACCGTGCAGTCGCCGCTTGCGAGCAGGCGGCGCACGACCTCGTCGACCTTCTCTTCCCAGCTTGCGGGCCGGTTCTCGATCGCCTCGATGCGCTTGCGCAGATAGCTCGCGATCAGCGGATGCGCGCTCGGAATCCGGCGCTCCATGTCATGCGCCGACAGCAGGATCGCATCGCCATCAGCATTGAAGGCGACGTGGCAGCCGAAAAAGTCGCGGTAGCGTTTGCGGTCGTGTGGCGGCGGATAATGCAGATGGACCTCCAGCGGCCGCCAATCGCTGCCGAACAGCGACTGGATAATGCGGTGGATGCTGCCCAGCGCCATGTCGATCGACTGGCGCGGCGCGCTCGGCTGCCGGCCGCGCAGATGCAGCGTGACGGTCACGGTCTGCTTGTTGCGGGTGATGTCGAGCTTCATGCCGTCGTGATGGACATGGATGAAGCGCGAGAACGCCTCGATCGCTTCGCCAACCGTGGCCTGCTCGCGCACGATCAGGCCGACCGCGCCGAAATTGGTCAGCCCGCCGCGCTCGGCGAGCCGCAAGCCGAAATCTTCGGCACCGGACGCCTCTGCCGACAACTCCAGCAGGCGACGCAGGCTCGTCACGGCAATGGGCGTATCGGGCTTGTCGAGGCAGGCCAGCGGCAACCTGACCTTGCGCATCATCTGTTTGGGATCGAGCCCGACCGACCGGGCGACATCCGGGTAGTAGCTCAAGCCTGCGCTGCGAATGAGGTCGGTCATGCGAACCGTTCCTGCCAGCAATTCCCGCAGATGTCCCGAAATGTAAAGTTTCTGTCCCGATCCGTCAAATCCGGGAACAGGTCGGAACATACATAAAGGAAAGCGAAGCACTTGGCGCGAATGCCGTGCTCCATGACGGCGCAGCAGGGCGGTGGGCCCCGCGGTCGTCCCTTGCCATTTGACCAAGACATTATTGGATCGGGATTATGCCGGGGAACATGCTTTCCAAGGGTGAGGTATTCGTCATCGACACCGACGCCGCCTCCCGCGAACAACTGTCAACGGCGCTCCAGCAGAGCGCCTATGATGTGATCTGCTTTGCCGACGGCGCATCGCTGCTTTCGGAAGCGAAGGCGCGGATGCCGGCCTGCGTGCTGCTGGAAATGCCACCGGATCGCTCCGGCCTCGACGTGCTCAAGCGTCTGCGCGAAGAGAACTGCATGGCGCCGGTACTCGTGACATCCGCAAACGGCAGCATCGCCATGGCTGTCGACGCCATCAGGAGCGGCGCAGCCGACTTCATCGAAAAGCCGTTTCGGACGCGCGACGTCGTCGACCGGATCGATGCCGCGATCGACGAGTCCGCTCAGTCCGATTCCGGCCGGCAGCGCTGGCTGCCCGGTTGCGAGCCCCTGACCGGGCGCGAAGGCGACGTGCTCGAACACCTCGCCGCCGGCCTCACCAACAAGGAGATCGCCCGGCGCATGCATCTGAGCGCACGGACGGTCGAAGGTTACCGCGCCGGCATCCTGAAGAAGGCCGGCGCCAGGAATGTGACAGATCTGCTCCGCCGTATCTTCGGCCAGGGTTCGTCCACTCAGGCTTAGGAATTCGGCCGCAGGACGATGATACGTTCCGCGGCCTTGGTGCCGCCGCGGCGGCGCCCCACGGAAACCCCAATCGAACCAGTTCCTTCCCTGCCGCGTCCAACCATGTTGGCGAGGCATTTGATCGCGCGCGTCCGGCTGGCGGCGCGGCGAGACGGCAGGAGGGACTTTTATGCGCATCACCGCAAAATGGTTGGCGACGACAGGCCTGGTTTTGGTGACCACGGCATTTGCGTTGCCGTCATGGGCCGCCGATGTGGATGCCAATTCAGCCATCGACACCGTCACGGTCTATCCGGATGGCGCCACCGTCACCCGGATCATCGCGCTGGACCTCGCCTCCGGCGACAGCACGCTGGTCGCCAGGGATTTTCCGTTGTCGCTCGATCCGTCCTCCCTCCGGGTCGAAGGCGAGGCGGGCGCCAGGCTCACCATCGGCACGATCGACGCGCGGCCGCCGCGCGCGGCGCCGCCGGTTAACCTGCCCGAGCTCGACAAGCGCATCGAAGCGCTGAAGGACCAGCGCGCCGACCTGCAAGGCACGATCGATTCCGCCAATGCGCGGCGCAAATTCGCACAACACTTTGCCGAAGCCTCGCCCGCCGGCCTCGGCGACAAGGGCGAGGCCCGGCCGATCACCGAATGGCGCGCGGCCTTTGCGGCGGTCGCCGAGGAGATCGCGACCGCCGATACCGCGATCCGCGATGCCACCCGAAAGCAGCGCGAGATCGATCGGCAGCTCGCACAGCTCGAAGCCGAGCGCTCCGCCAAGCCGCCGGGCAAGCTCGAGGTGCGGATCGACGTCGCCGCGGCGGCTGCGACCAAGGCGACGCTGCGGGTGACTTATGCGGTGCGCAATGCGCGCTGGCTGCCGCTCTACGACGCCCGGCTCGACACCGGCGCCAAGGACCGCAAGCCTCAGCTCGAGCTGGTCCGCCGCGCCGAGGTCACGCAATCAACCGGCGAGGACTGGTCGAATGTCACGCTCGGTGTGTCCACGGTGCGCATCGGGCGCGGCGGCAGTGCGCCGGAGTTGGGTTCGCTGGTGGCGCAATATCCGCAACCGCCGAGGCCGATGGCGCTCGGCGCAGCCTCTGAGTTGGCACGGCCCGCTCCGCTGACCCGTCAGGCACAATCGCCCGCCATGGCCAAAGTCGCGGACGCGCTCGAGCCGCGTCGACGAGCAGCAAGCCATTGCGGAGATCGGCGACTTCCAGGCCACGTTCAGGATTCCCGGTCGCGTCAGCCTCGGCGCTGCCGATGGCGCCAAGAGCCTGCGTATCACTTCGATGAACCTGCCCGCCGATCTTGCGGTGCGCGCCGCGCCGGTGATGGACCCCACCGCTTTCCTCGAAGCCAGCTTCAGGCAGACGGATGCGGCCGCACTGCTGCCGGGGAAGGTCGCGATCTACCGCGACGGCGTCTTCGTCGGTCGCGGCAAGATTTCGGGTTCGGCCAAGGACGACATCGTCCGTCTCGGCTTCGGCGCCGACGACAAGATCAAGATCGAACGCGCCGTGCTCAAGCGCAACGAAGGCTCGGCCGGCCTTCTCGTCACGACGTCGAAGACCGACGAGCGATCGTTCAAGACTACAATCCGCAACGGTCACGACTTCCCGATCAAGGTTGCGATCGAGGATCAGCTACCAGTCAGCGAGAACGAGGACATCGTCGTCGAGATGCTGCCCGCGACCACGACGCCCACCGCGAGCAACATCCGCGACAAGCGCGGCGTGCTGGAATGGTCGTTCGACGCCAAGCCCGGCGAGGTCCGCGACATCAACTTCGCCTGGCGCATCCGCTGGCCGAAGGACAAGAGCATGGTGATCGTGCCGGCGGGGTAGGCTGCAGCCACGAACGAGCTGCCCAACCCTTTCCCGCAAGCGGGTAGGGCGATCGCATATGGCATGCACAGTGTGGCGGCATCGGTAGTGAGCTCCCTCCCCCGCGTGCGGGGGAGGGTTGGGGTGAGGGCTGTTTCCGCAACGGGACTGTCGAGAATTGCGGAGGAAATCCCCCAGTGGTGAGAACCCTCACCCGCCGCGCGCGGGACGATGCTTCGCATCGCCCGGGACGCGTCGGCCTCTCCCGCGCGCGGGAGAGGCGGGAGAAAGCCCGCGATCCCAGTTAAATCCATATGCGATCGCCCTGCGCAAGCGGGGGAACGGACCTTCACCGCGTCGGCACCACGGCCCGCATTGACTGCGGCAGCACATAAGGCACGCCGTCGTCGGCCTGATGGACGATTGCGTCGATCTCGAAGATGTCGCGGATGGTTTTGCTCGTGACGACGTCCGTACGCGGACCGTCGGCGGCGAGCCTGCCGCCGTTCAGCACGACAAGCCGGTCGGCGAAGCGGATCGCGAGATTGAGATCGTGCAGGATCGCGATCACGGCGGTGCCGCCGGCGGCGCGCCGGCGAGCGGCCTCGACGAGGTCGATCTGGTGGCGCAGGTCGAGGCTCGAGGTCGGCTCGTCGAGCAGCAGCAGACCCGGTCCGTGCTCGGCTTCGCCGCAAGCGAGCTGCACCAGCACGCGGGCGAAATGAGTGCGCTGCTGCTCGCCGCCCGACAGCGTCGGCAATTGCCGTTCGCGAAAATGCTCCAGGCCCACCTCGTGCAGCGCAGCGTCCACGAGCCCGCCCGCCTCACGCAGGCTGCGATCGCCCGCGCCCATCAGCACGATCTCCTCGACGGTGAAGGGGAAGCTGACGTTGATGTGCTGGGACAGCATCGCGCGCCGCGCCGCGAGCTCGCGCGGCTTGAAGCTGCCGATATCGCGTTGCTTCAGCCGCACCTCGCCCGCGTTCGGGCGGAGATCGCCGGAGAGCAGTCGCAGCAGCGTCGACTTGCCGGCGCCGTTCGGGCCGATGATGGCGACCATCTCGCCGGCCCCCACGTTCAGGCCGACGCCGTCGAGCAGCGTCGCGCGGCCGGCGCGCTTGCTCAAGTTTCGTGCTTCGATCACGGCGCTCATAGCGAGGCGAGCCCGCGCTGCCGCAGCAGGATGCCGAGGAAGACCGGCGCGCCGACCGCGGCGGTCAGGATGCCGATCGGCATCTCGGCCGGCGCCACGATGGTGCGCGCCAGCGTGTCGGCGCCCACCATGAGGGTGGCGCCTGATAGTACCGAGGCCGGCAACAGCAGCCGATGGGTGGGGCCGATGACGAGGCGCAACAGATGCGGCACGACGATGCCGACGAAGCCGATCACGCCGCTGATCGACACCGCGACGCCGGTCATGGCGGAGACCATGACGATCGAGATGCGCTTGAGACGTTCGACGTCGACGCCGCCGTGAAAGGCGTCGGCTTCGCCGAGCACCAGCAAGTCGAGGCCTCGTGCGATGTACGCGCAGGCGCCAATCCCGATGATAAGGACCGGTGCAAGCACGGCTGCCTTGGTCCAGGTGGCCCCGCTCATCGAGCCCAGCATCCAGAACGTGATGTCGCGAAGCTGCCGGTCATCGGCGATGAACACCAGCAGACCGATGCCGGCATTGGTGATGGCGGTGATCGCGACGCCGGCGAGCAGGAAGATCGCGATCGAGGTTCGTCCCGCGCGGCTCGATATGTTGTACAGGATCGCGGTTGTGACCAATGATCCCGCGAAGGCCGCCAGCGGTAACAGCTCGGTCTGGAGAAAGCGGAAGGCTTCGCCGAATCGCGAGTCGGTGAAAACGATTGCGCTTGCGGCCGCCAGTGCGCCGCCGCTGGAGACGCCGACCAGGGCGGGGTCGGCGAGGGGATTGCGGAACAGTCCCTGCATGATCGCACCGGCCGCGGCGAGCAGGCCGCCGACCATTGCGGTCGCCGCGATCCGGGGAATGCGGATCGACCACAGCACGAGCTGGTCGCGGGCCGTCATGGCATTCGCGGCGCCGTCCGAGCCAAGGTCCAGCGCGGCGGGCAATCGGGAGAGGGAATGCCGGCGGCGCCGACGGTCAGGGCAATGATCCCTGTGGCTGCGAGCGCCGCAAGCAGCACCGGAATCGCGATCGCAGCGGACCGTCGTCCTGCGCGGCTCATTGCCTGCAATTCGCCGCCGACAGGGCCGAGGTGAACGTGCCGCCCTGACCGGCCAGTGCCGGATAAAGCTTAACGGAGAGGTCGCGTGCCGCTGCGGCCGTCCGCGGCCCGAAGCCGAGCAGATAGAGTCCGTCCATCGTGATGAAACTCTTGCTGGCGGCGACCGGCGTCAGTGCAAAGCCGGGATGGGTGTAGACCGCATCGGCCTGCAGCGAGTCCTTGCCGCGTTCGATCGACAGCACGACATCGGGCCTGGCCGCCACAATCGCCTCGTCTCCGATATTCTTGTAGCCGTCGTAATCGTCGACCGCGTTGATGGCGCCGGCGAGCTGGATGATTTCGTCGGCTGCAGTCTTGTGACCTGCGACCATCGCCCGCCCGTTCAGAAGCGACATCACGAACATCACCCGCACCGGCTTCGTGACCCTGGCGCGCAGTGCGCGGAGCTGCTCAAGATCGGCGTCGACCGCGGTCGCCAGGCACTCGGCACGGGCATCGACGCCCATGGCGTGGCCGACCAGCTTGATCTTTTCGATCAGGCCCTGCTCTGAGAAGGTCTCCGGCACCAGCACCAGCGGCACCTTCGCCGTCTCCAGGATGTCCATGGTCTCGCGCGGGCCCGCTCCCTGGATCGCCAGGATCAGCGTCGGGTTGAGGCCGAGCACGCCCTCGGCCGAGATCTGGCGCATGTAGCCGACATTGGGTTTGTCGTGCAGCGCCGCCGCCGGATAGAGGCTGGTGGTGTCGACGCCGACCAGCCTGCTTTCCAGCCCGAGCGCATAAAGAATCTCGGTGATGGCGCCGCCGATCGAGACCGTCCGCGCGGCGTCGGCAACGCTGACATCGCGATTGCGCGCGTCGTGCACGGTGATGCCGGCAGCGTGCGCGGTGGAGGCGAGCGCGACCGTGCCCGATAACAGGAGGTTTGCGAGGATGCGACAAATTGTCATTGCAGGTTACTTCGTCAGGATCAGCTTGTTCTGCGAGGTCAGGCGAAGGCGATAATTATCTTCGCCATGCGCGATGATGATCTCGCGCTCCGCCGCAAACAGCTCGCGGCTGTCGATCCGGCCGCCCTGCATGGTGAGAGTTCGCGTTGTTGCAGAAGGGCTTTGTGCCGGCCTTGCTGCATCGTCGCTGTTGTCTCCTGATGTTGCTGACATGATGGATGTGATGCGCCTTCGCAATTTCAGATGCTGCTTGTTTGTATAAGCGGCGGGAGGCGCATTCCAACGGCGGCAATTTACAATCGATATAAACTGCAACCTTGCGACATTGACCGCCTGAGTGTTGCCACGTAACCAATCAAGGCAATGCGGGCAGGGAGTCCGCACCACAAATAGCCAGCCAGTCGCTCGCTTCGTGCGGCGCACGCCAGCCAACAAGACACATGATAATTGGGTTGGGCTTATGGCTGACGGGGCTAGGTATTCGCGCGCGCTGATTTTGGGCGCGTCGGTGGTTTCAATCGCGGCAATGGCGACAGAGAGCGGTCTCGCGCAGACCGCGCCGCCGCGGACTGAAAATGTGTCGTCGGAGCGGCCCAAGCAGGCCAGGCGCAAGCCGGCCAAGCCGCAGATCGCGCAGCAGGCAACGCCTGAGGCCATGAATGCCCGCGCCCAGGCCAGCGGCACGGCGTCCTTTCAGGTGCTCGATACCATCACGGCCGCCGCAACCAAGACCAAGGAGCGCGCGATCGATTCTGCTCGCGCCGGTCAGCTCGATCTCGCTTGAGCAGATCCAGGGGCTTCAGCCGAACCGGTTGTCCGGCATTTTCTATGCCGTGCCAGGCGTGTCGTTCCAGGAGCGCGGCGACGATCCCGCGACCGTCATCAATGTCCGCGGCTTGCAGGATTTCGGTCGCGTTGCGGTGGTCGTCGACGGCGCGCGGCAGAACTACCAGCGCACCGGCCACAATGCCAACGGCTCCTTCTTCCTCGATCCCGAGCTGATCGGCGGCGTCGACGTCGTGCGCGGTCCGACCGCGAATATCTACGGCTCCGGCGCGATCGGCGGTCTGGTCTCGTTCCGCACCAAGGACATCAACGACGTGCTGCGTCCCGGCGAGCGCTGGGGCGTAGACCTCTCGGGCTCCTACGGCTCCAACAACAATCGTGGTCTGGGCTCGGTATTCGGCGGCGTGCGCGCCACCCCCGACGTCGACATCTTCGGTGGCGCGGTCTACCGCACCCAGGGCAATTACAAGGACGGCAACGGCACCGAGATCGGCAACACCGGCAACGAGGTCACGGCCGGGTTGATGAAGCTGACGGTGCGCCCCGCCCTCGGTCACGAGGTCAAGTTCGGCGCCACCTTCCAGGACTATCAATACACGATAGGCCAGATGAACACCGGCCCGGTGGCGACCGCCGCACAGCGGGCACTCTATCAGGGCTCCTCGGTCTATTCTTCCGATGCCAAGAACTACACCGGCACGGTGACCTGGAACTACTCGCTGCCGAGCGACAATCTGTTCGACTCGCACGTGTCGGTCTATGGCAACCGCACCGAAAACGACCAGACCAAGACCTATCACTACTCGACCTCGGGCGCGGGCTATTGCGGCGCCGGCAATGTCGGCAACAACATATCGGGCTGCGTCGGCGACAAGCGCGGCTATGTCCTCAACACGGTCGGTTTTGACGCCAATAACACCACGCGCTTTGACGTCGGCGACTGGCGCAATGCGGTGACCTACGGCGTCGACGCGTTCCAGGACGACGTGATCACGACCGACAGCCGCGGCAATTCCAACATCACGACCCCGAGCGGCATCCGCACGGTGTCTGGCGGCTTCATCCAGTTGAAGCAGAATTACAACACGTGGTTCGAGGCGGTCAGCGCGATCCGCTATGACCGCTACAATTTGCAATCGGGCGCCACCAACACCGGCGGCGACCGCTTCTCGCCGAAGATCACGCTCGGCGTCACGCCGGTCGCGGGCTTCCAGCCCTATGTCAGCTACGCCGAAGGCTACCGGGCGCCCTCGATCACCGAGACCGTGATCTCCGGCGCGCACGCGACCGGCGGCGGACCGGCCTTCTTCGTCTGCCCCGACGGCACCAGCGGCCTGTTCTGCTTCCTGCCCAACGCGAACCTTCGTCCCGAAGTCGGCAAGAACAAGGAAGTCGGCTTCAACCTGAAATACGACAACATCTTCTCGGCCTCCGACTCGTTCCGCGGCAAGATCAACCTGTTCCGCAACGACGTCTCCGACTACATCGATCTCGTCGCCTCGACGCCGGTCCCGACCGGGTTCGGCTCGTTCAGCCAGTTCTACCAGTACCAGAACATCGCCAATGCCCGCATCCAGGGTTTTGAGGCGGAGACGATGTACGATGCCGGCGACTGGTTCGTCGGTGTTGCCGGCCACTACATCCAGGGCAAGAACGTCCAGACCAATGTCGGGCTCGCTACCATCACGCCGCGCAAGGTCGTCACGACTGGCGGTGTGCGCCTGCTCGATCGCACCCTGATCCTGTCGGCGCAGTGGGCATCGTACGGTGCGAACAAAGACGTGCCCACCGGCTACGTCCCTTCGACCGGCTACGAGCTGGTCAACCTCTACATGACGTATGCCGCGACCAAGGACATCGTGTTCTCGGCGTCGATCGACAATCTCCTGAACCAGTACTACCGACCTTACGCCATTCCCGGCAGCTCGACCGACGGCACCACGCAGAACGACGTGCTGTGGACGAGCGCTGGGGCCGGCAGGGTCTACAAGGCCGGCATGAAGATTCACTTTGGAGGCGCTTAAGCCGGAAGCTTTGCGACACCGTCAACTTCCGCCCGGTCGCGCTGATGCCCCCAGCGCGACTTCGGCGTGTCCCCGTCGAATATCAAGAAGGAGAGACTTCCATGTTTATCGCCATGAATCGCTTCCAGGTGAAGAAGGGCGCGGAGATCGCGTTCGAAACCGTCTGGGCCACCCGCGAATCCTATCTCGGCAGCATGCCGGGCTTCGTCGAGTTTCATCTCTTGAAGGGCCCGGAAGCCGACGACCACACGCTCTATTCGTCGCATACCCTTTGGGCCGACAAGGCGGCGTTCGAGGCCTGGACGCGCTCGGATCAGTTTCGCCGAGCTCATGCCCGCGCCGACAATCCGACCGGCGAGAGCCTTTATCTTGGCCACCCCAAATTCGAAGGCTTCGAGGTGATCCAGAGCGAACGCAAGGCTGAGGCCGCCTGAGCTGAGACAAGGATCCGGACATGCTGAGCACCGATCTCGCCGAACTCACCGCGTACATGACCGACAACCCCGGCGCGGTGATCGAGGACGTCGCGCGCGAGCGCAAGGTCACCCCGCGCGTGGTGATCGAAGCGCTGCCGCCCGCAATGGTGCGCATCGGCAGCGGCGTGCATTTCGCAGCCGCCATGCAGGACATCGCGCAGTGGGGCGAAGTCACCCTGATCGTTCATACCGATGACGCGATCTTCGAGTTCACAGGCTCGATTCCGGCGGGCGAGATCGGCCGCGGCTATTTCAACCTGATGCAACCGAAGGGCCTGCACGGCCACCTCCGCCACGAGCGCTGCGCGGGCGTCGCCTTCGTGGAGCGCCCGTTCATGGGCAAGAGTTCGGCCTTCGTCGCCTTCGTCAATGCCGACGGCGGCATCATGTTCAAGGTTTTCGTCGGCCGCGACGAGACCCGGGCGTTGCGCGGCGACCAGCTCGCGCGGTTCCGCCAGCTTGCGGACCGGATTGCGGCATAGCGTCTTTCTGTCTGTCGGGAGATCAGGATGCAGGGCATTTTTCGGCTTCGGCAAATGATCGTGGCCATCGCACTGGCGCTTGCGCCGGCTCCTGCCTTCGCGATCGACGAAGCGCTGTTGCCGCGCAATCTGTCGCCGTGGGGTATGTTCATGGGCGCCGACATCGTCGTGAAGGCGGTGATGGTCGGGTTGGCCTGCGCCTCGCTGGCGACGTGGACCGTGTGGCTTGCCAAGTCCATCGAGTTGCGCCGCAAGGGCGCGCGTGCCCTGCAGCGGACGCGCGCGCTCGAAGGCAATATCAGGCTGACGGAGGCGGCCGGGCGGGTTGGCGACGCACACGACGCGGTCGCTCAGCTGATTCAGTCCTGCGCAAAGGAGGCGGAGCTGTCCGGCGGTGTCATCGATGACGGTCTCCAGGAGCGGGTTGCGCTCCGGCTGGAGCGGGTCGAGGCGGCAATGTCGCGGCAGATCGCGCGCGGCACCGGCGTGCTCGCGACCATCGGCGCCACCGCCCCGTTCGTCGGCCTGTTCGGGACGGTCTGGGGCATCATGAACGCCTTCATCGGCATCTCCGAGAGCCACACCACGAGCCTTGCCGTGGTCGCGCCCGGCATCGCCGAAGCGCTGCTCGCCACCGCAATGGGACTCGTTGCCGCGATTCCGGCGGTGGTGATCTACAATCATCTCGTCCGCGGCATTGCCAATTACCGTGCACTGCTCGGCGATGCCTCGGCGCAGCTCATGCTGCTGGTCAGCAGGCAGCGCGACCACCGAGAGTTCCGGCTGGCGCGGGCGGCGGAGTAGGCCATGGCCGCGAAGCTCGGCGCACGCTCGGGATCGCCGCTCAAGCGCGGCGGCTCTGATGATCTCGACGTCACCCATGAGATCAACGTCACGCCGTTCATCGACGTGATGCTGGTGCTGCTGATCATCTTCATGGTGGCCGCCCCGCTCGCCACCGTCGACATCGGCGTCGAGCTGCCCGCGACCGCCGCCGAGCCGGCGCCGCGGCCGGACAAGCCGGTGTTCGTCACGGTGAAGCCGGATCTTTCGATTGCCGTCGGCGACGACGTCGTTGGCCGCGACGCGCTCAGCACCTCGCTGGACGCCGCTACCAGGGGCCGCAAGGACGAACGCATCTATCTGCGTGCAGACAAGGCCGTGAGCTACGGCGACCTGATGGAGGTCATGAACACCTTGCGCAATGCCGGCTACCTCAAGGTCGCGCTGGTCGGCCTCGACGGACGCAGCTGATGGCCGCGAGCGCCTTTGCCCTGCACGAACCACTGGGCGAGCGTGAGGGAGCACGTTGGGGCGCTTCGGCCGTGGTGATCGTGGCGCTGCACCTTGCCGCCGCGCTGCTTGCGATGAGCTGGCTGAAGTCGCAACCGGAGCCGGGCGTCAGCTTGCCGGCGATCATGGTCGACATGTCGCCGGTGACTTCGGCGCCACAGTCGACGCAGACCGATATCGCACCGGGACCGGTGATGCAGGAGGCCGACGCCTCGCCGCCGGAGCCTGTGCAGCAGCAGGCCGTCGAGGAAACCATCGCGCCGACGCCGCCGCAGGAGAAGCCGGACGTGGTGGCGCCGCCGGAGCAGAAGCTCGAGCCGACACCTTCCAGGCCTGAACCCGCGAAGATCGTGCCGGTTGAAAAGCTGACACCGGTCAAGCCGAAGGTGGTTCGCCGCGAAGCCAAAAAGCCGTCGGAGGCGACGCCCGCGCCGCGCACCAGCGCGCCGCCGCGCTCCGAGCGCGAGGCGCCGATGGCGTCGGCCATGAGCGCCGGTGCGGTGGCATCCGCGATCGCGTCCTACAATCAACGCATCCGCGCGCATCTGATGCGCTTCCATTCCTATCCGTCCGGAGGTAACGGTCAGCGCGGGTTGGTCCGGGTGAGTTTCACGATCGGCCGCAATGGCCAGGTCACGTCCAGCCGCATCGCTTCGTCCGGCGTTGCCGCGTTCGATGTCAAGGCGACATCGATGATCCACCAGGCCTCGCCGTTCCCGCCGATCCCGGCGGAGATCAAGAACAACGCGATGAGCTTTTCGATCCCGGTTGAGTTTACTGTCAGATAAACCCTCCGCTGTCATGCCCCGGCTTGACCGGGGCATCCAGTACGCCGAGGCCGCGCTGTTGGATGACAGGCGTCTCGGAGTACTGGATCGCCCGGTTCAAGCCGGGCGATGACCGTGTCGAGAGAGCGCTGCCTTACTTCGCCTTCAGGAAGTCCGCGACCTCCAGCAGCATGAACTCGTTGTCGTCGGCCTTGTTGGGATCGCGGCTGGACGAGAACGGCAGGTTGTTGTCGTTGCCGACGATGATGTGGGTCTCGTCGACGCTGTCGACGTTCTCGATGGTGAAGAACGGGAAGGTGTAGACGCCGTCATTGAGGGGCTTCTTCGCCTTCTTGTCGGGATCCCTGATCCTCATCAGGTCGATATAGCCGATCTTGCGCACGGGCTTGCCGACATTGGCATCCGAAAGCTCGATCTTGTAGACGCGCTTGAACTTGGCAATGTCAGGGAAGCAGTTCTCGCCGCGGGTGCCCTGCGGGCAGGCCTTGTCGGCGGTGCCTTCGCCGTTGTCGCGCTCGATGATCAGGCCGCTGGTCGGGTCGATCATGTTGAAGTCGCCGATGGCGTTGCCGTTCTGCTCGAACACATACTGCCAGTAGCGGCCGGTGAACTTCTCGGCGGCGACGTCGAATTCGAGGATGCGGGAGGCTTCCTTGCCGTCGACCTTCTCCCAATCCTTCTTGTCGGCGTCCCACAGCGGGCCCTCGAGCAGGCCGTAGAGGAACTTGCCGTCCTTCGACGACGCGAAGCCCTCATAGCCCTTGGAGCGGCGGAGGTTGACGTTGGTGTAGGTCGCGCCAGGTGCGCCCGGGGTCCCGACCGCCCAATGATCGGGCGAGCGCACCGGCTTGCCGTCCGCGACCGTCTCGAACACGCCGAGGATCTTGCCGGTCTTGTCGGCCTTCAGGATATAGGGGCCGAACTCGTCGCCGATCCAGAAGACGTTGCCGATGATCTGGAAACCTTCGGTGTCGAAGTCGGAGCCGGTGAGGTAGCGCTTCGCCGTGTCCTCGTGGACGATGCGGAACGGCACCTTCTTGTCGGGATCGTGCAGGAAAATGGTCTCCTGGCGTTCGATCTTGCCGCTCGCCCAATCCATCTTGTAGCGGTTGAGATACAGCATCGAATCCGGCGAGTTGGCGCGCGCGCCCATACCGTTGTCGGTGATAACCCAGTAGCTGCCGTCGGGCATGTGCTTGATGCCGGAATGGCCCTGCAGCGGCTGGCCCTTGAACGGCAGCGACACGCCGGTCGGCCGCTCATACGACTTGCCCATCACGGTGCCGAGCGCGTCGACGCGCTTGCCGGTGGTGTATTTGCCTGATGTCTTGAGATCGGCGGGGGCGTCCGCCGGTGCGTCGATGAAGGTCGCGGCCGGCATCACCACGTGGCCGGCGAGCTTGGCCGGGAATTCTCCTTCGCTCTGCGCAGGGCTTCCGAGCAGGGTGATCGTTGCAACGGTGGCGAGAAAGGTCGCGCGCATGGGCGTCTCCTGTGAGCGGAGATCGTCTTATGCGGACGGCTCGTTGCAGTTTTGTGAAGCCGGACCAAAGGCCGCAGCCGCCTATTTTCTTGGCGCAGGGATCGGTATCTCGAAACTGACGGTCTTGCTGTCGATCACATGGTGCGTGGGATCGGCCAATTCCATAAGAACCTTGTGCCGCCCCGGGGGCAGTCCGACCACGATCACGGTCTCGCCGCTGGCATCGACAAAATGCCAGGGCGCATCGTCCACCGTGACATGGAGATGGCCGATACGCGGCGACACGTCGAGCGCGCCCTTGCCGAATACCGGCACGACACGGAGATTCTCCGTGGCGTACTGGATGAAGACGAGCCCGTGCGCCAGTTGTTCGGCCAGCGGTGGATCCACGATCAGGCGGGCAGGCGCCTGATTTTCAATCGCAACCAGCGCAGAGGGCCCGCGCACGTCGCGGGCGCTCTGGGCGATGGCCGCCGATGCAAAAGTGTGGAGGCCGCCACAGCGGCCATGATGTCGAGGGCGACACTCATGATCGTTCTCTCGGAGCCATCAGGCAATCTTGCGGGCGAGGAAGTCGCGGATCAGGGGAGTGACCTCGTCGAACCTGTCCTCAAGCAGGAAATGGCCTGAGTTGACCAGGTGAAACTCCACCTGCGGCAGATCACGCTTGTAGGGATGGGCGCCGTCGGCGGGGAAGATGACATCGTTCTTGCCCCAGACGATCAATGTCGGCGGCTGGTGCTTGCGGAAGTAGGCCTGCACCGCGGGATACAGCGGCAGATTGGTTCGGTAGTCGTAGAGCATGTCGAGCTGGATGTCGCTGTTGCCGGGGCGGTCGAGCAGCGCCTGGTCATGCACCCAGTTGTCGGGTGAGATGCGGCTCACGTCGGACATGCCGTCCGTGTACTGGAATTTCGTCGTCTCCAGCGTGACCAGCTTCATCAACGCCTGTCGGCTGGCGTCAGATCCGTCGGCCCAGTATTGCTTGATCGGATCCCAGAACGCCTTCAACCCCTCGTCATAAGCGTTGCCGTTCTGGACGATGAGGCCACTGATGCGCTCCGGATTTTTGAGCGCCAGCCGCCAGCCCACGGGCGCGCCGTAATCCATCACATACATCGCATAGCGCTTGACCCCGATCTGGTCGAGCAGGCCGCCGACGAGCTCGCCGAAGCGGTCGAACGTGTATTTGAACGATGCGCGTGGCGGCATGTCGCTCTGGCCGTAACCGGGATAATCGGGAGCGATCACGTGGTAGCGGTCCGCGAGTGCCGGGATCAGGTTGCGAAACATGTGCGAGGAGGTCGGAAAGCCGTGCAGCAACAACAGCACCGGCGCATCTTTCGGACCAGCTTCGCGGTAGAAGATCTTGATGCCGTCGACCGTTGCGGTTCGATAATAGGTGACCGGATAGGCGCTGGCGGTGTGCCCGTCACGCTCCGGCTTCGCGGATGCTGCAGTCGAGGCAGCGGCGACAGCTGCTCCGGACAATCCCAGAACGAGACGGCGACGATCGAGGAGCGCTGGCTTGGCCACGATCTCTGTGGTTTTCATGTCGATGTCCTTGTCAAGATTTTCGGTTCGTTGACTCAGCGCGCTTTTCAAACGCCCTGGTAGACCAGCCGGGTGAAGAAGCCGGGATCGATCACGAACTGCCCCCATATCGCGTCGAACGCCGCGGTCGGTTTCGCCGCGACGGTTTCGTCCCGCGTTCGTCCCTGCTTCTTGAGCCGGGCGACGCTGTCGCGGCAACCGACGAGCATGTCGCGGAAGGCCTGGAACTCGGCTTTGTTGCCGACCGGCTTGCCGTGCCCGGCGATGACGATCGTGTCCTTGTCTATCGCCATGAGACTGGCGTCGCATGCAGCGATCATCCCGTCGATGCTGCCGCCGGTCGAATAGTCGATGAACGGATAGATGCCGTTCCAGAACATATCGGCGACGTGAACGATGTTGGCGTCCGGGAAGGTGACGGAGATGTCGCTGTCGGTGTGCGCGGGCCCGTGGTATTTCAGACCAATCGAGGTGCCGTTGAGCTTGAGCGTGTGGTTGCTCGCAAAGACTTCACTCGGGATTCCGCCCGCGCCGAGCGGAAGGAAATTGTAGTCCCAGTCCTCGACACGCTGGATTTCGGCGAGGTGCTTTCGGGTGTTTTCGTGGGCAATGATTCTGGCGCCGGTTGAATGCAGCCACTCGTTGCCGTCGGCGTGGTCGAAGTGCCAATGGGTGTTGACGAGATGGGTGACGGGATCGGCGCCGAGATCAGCCAGCGCCTTGGTGAGCTGGGGACGCGAGACGCGGATGCCCGCATCGATCAGCACCTTGCCGTCGGGCCCGGTGAGAACGGCGATGCTGCCGCCGGAGCCTTCGAGCACGGTGATATTGCCGCGCAGCTTGTACGTCGTGATGGGCGACGTCGCCGCGCTGTCCTTGATCAAGCTGACGATGCCTCGCGCTTCGGCATAGGCTTGCCTCGGAGAAAGCCATCCCGTACCGGCGGCAAGCGCCGCGCCGCCGACGCAGCACAAGCAAAAACTGCGTCTGGACAAATGAGGTCTTGGCGTTTCCATGCAACTCTCGCCTTGTTGAGCGATGATTGACGGCGCCAAGGAAAAACCCCGCCGTCTGATCGGCAAGGTGGGTCGGAAAGCGTCAGCGGTCTATCACGATAGCACGATCGACTGCGCCGCGCGCGCAGCCGCCGGCTATTCCTTCACCGCACCGGTGAGCGAGGACACGTAATAGTCCACGAACAGCGAGTAGAACACCGCGACGGGCAGCGAGCCGAGCAGCGAGCCTGCCATCAGCGCTCCCCACTGATAGACGTCGCCGGTGACGAGCTCGGTCAGGATCGCGACCGGCACGGTCTTGTTGGCGCCGCTCTGGATGAAGGCGAGCGCGTAGATGAACTCGTTCCAGGAGAGCGTGAAGGAGAAGATGCCGGCCGAGATCAGCCCGGGCACCGCGAGCGGCAGCGTGATCCGCCGCAGGATCTGCAGCCGCGTCGCGCCGTCGACCAGCGCGCATTCCTCGAGCTCGTAGGGGATCGATTTGAAGTAGCCGATCAGGAGCCAGGTGCAGAACGGCACCAGGAAGGTCGGATAGACCAGGATCAGCGCCATCGGCGAGTCGAACAGGCCGAACTGCACCACGACGGTGGCGAGCGGGATGAACAGGATCGACGGCGGCACGAGGTAGGCCATGTAGATGCCGAGGCCGACATAGGGGCTGCCGCGGAAGCGCAGGCGCTCGATCGCGTAGGCAGCCAGCGTGCTCGCGATCAACGACAGCGTGGTCGAGCCGATCGCGACCAGCATGGTCGTCCACAGCCAGCGCGGATAGGCGGTGTTGAACAGCAGGTGCTTGATGTGCGCCAGCGTCGGCGAGGTGATCCAGAACGGATTGTGCTCCTTGTAGTTCATCAGCTCGGCGTTCGGCTTGAACGAGGTGATCGCCATCCAGTAGAACGGAAACAGCAGGATCAGCACGAAGCAGCCGAGCGGCAGGTAGATCATCATCAGCCGCCGCAGCCCGGAATCCCAGGCCATGGTGTCGGGCGCGGCCTTGGTGTCGGCGACGGATGGTTGCGCGACGGTGTCAGTCATTGCTCTCTCCCTGCTGCCATTTGCGGCGCGCCAGGCCGAAGTAGGAAAACAGCGTCGCGAACACCAGGAACGGGATCATCGACACCGCGATCGCGGCGCCTTCGCCGAGTTCGCCGCCGGCGATGCCGCGCTGGAACGCCAGCGTCGCCAGCAAATGGGTCGAATTGCCGGGCCGCCGCGCGTGATGGCGTAGACGAGCTGGAAGTCGGTGAAGGTGAAGATGATCGAGAAGGTCATGACGATGGCGAGGATCGGCATCATCATCGGGAAGGTGATGTAGCGGAAGCGCTGCCAGGCACTGGCGCCGTCGAGCATCGCGGCCTCGTAGAGCGAGGGCGAGATGGTCTGCAGGCCCGCCAGCAGCGAGATCGCCACGAAGGGAATGCCGCGCCAGATATTGGCGGCGATGAGCGAGAAACGCGCCGGCCAGGGCGAGCCGAGGAAGTCGATGTTGGTCGACCGCCAGTGCAGCACGTCGACCAGCAGATAGGAGATGATCGAGAATTGCGGATCGTAGATCCACCAGAACGCCAGCGCCGAGAGCACCGTCGGGACGATCCAGGGCAGCAGGATGATCGCCCGCAGCAGGCTCTTGAACGGGAAATGGTTGTTGAGCAGCAGCGCAAGCCAGAAGCCGAGCGCGAACTTCCCGAACGTCGCGATCCCCGTATAGAGCACGCTGTAGAACACGGCGTTCCACCACAGCGAATCGGTTAGCAGGTACTGGAAGTTCTCGAAGCCGACGAACACGCCTTTTCTGCCGATCGTGGTGTCGGTGAAGGCGAGCCAGATGCCGAGGCCGAGCGGATAGGTCAGGAACACCGCGAGCAGCCCGACCGCGGGTGCGAGGCACATCACGATCAGGAACGGCTTGTAGTCGAACAGGCGCACCAGCCAGGAAGGCTGCCGGTGAGCCAGTGCAAGAGGAGGAAGCGTGGTCACGGACATCGGATCGTTGTCCTGTCGTTGAAGATCAACACGCCGTCATTGCGAGCGAAGCGAAGCAATCCAGTCTGTCTGTGCAGCCACAGTCTGGATTGCTTCGTCGTTTCACTCCTCGCAATGACGGCCGCTTTTTCGTTCGCCGTTACCTCTGCCTGCGGAAGTACCGCTTGCAGCGCTGCTCGGCCTCCGCAGCCGCGGCCTCCGGCGTGGCGGCGCCGGTTGCGACGGAGGCGAACATCTGAATCAGCACATAGTCGGCGCTGACGGCGCCGGTCGCCGTCGAGATCGGACCTGCATAGCCGTCATAATAGGTGCTCTTCATCGTGTCCTTGAACAGCGCCACCTTGGGATCCTGCGACCACACCGCGGCCTCGGCATAGGCTGCCAGCGGCTGGGACCAGTAGCCGGAATTGGCGTTGAGCCACGGCTCGTACTGGTCCTTCTCCAGCATGTATTGCAGGAAGGCCTTGGCGGCGTTGGGGTACTGGCTGTGCTTGAACACCATGGCGTTCAGCGTCAGGCCCGCCATCGGCGAGACCTTGGCTACGCCCTTCGGCAGCAGCTGATGTTCGCTGTCCTCGGCGATCGCCTTGGTCGCGGGGTCGTTCTTCAGCGAGAAGTACAGCGAGACGCCGTTGGCGGTCAGCGCGATCTCCTGCGCGGCATAGGCGCGATTGTTGCTGACGTCATTCCACGACGTCGTGCCGGCGATGAAGGTCGGATAGAGCTGCTTGACCCAGTTCAGCGCCGCGATCGTCTCCTTGCTGTTGATGACGACGTCGCCCTCTTCGTTGAGCACGGACCCGTTGTGCGACCACAGCGCCCAGCTTGCGAAGCCGTTGCCGTCGCCCTTGGCGTTGCCGAGCGCGAAGCCCGCCGGCTTGCCGGCCTTCTGGAGCTTCTGACACAGGTCGAGAATGCCGGCATGGTCTTCCGGCACCTTGTCGAAGCCGACCGATTTCAGGATCGACTTGCGGTAGATCAGGGGACCCGCGGTGGCGCCGAACGGCAGTCCGATCCAGGCGTCGCTCTTGTTCTTCTTGCCGTAGCGCTGCGCCAGCGGCAGCCAGCCGCCGTAGCGCTTGCCGACATAGTCGGCGACGTCGGTCAGCTCGATCAGCTTGTCGATGTAGATGTGCGGTGCATCGGAGAAGCCGATGATGATGTCGGGGCCGGCGCCGGAATTGGCGGTCACCGCGGTCTGCTGGTTGATGTCCTCCCAGCCGACGAAATCGACCTTGACCTCGACTCCGGTCTCCTTGGTGAACTTGGCCGCATTGGCACGGAACACGTCTTCGTCGGCCTGAACGAAGCGGACCGGCCGAAGCATGCGCAGGGTCGCGCCCTTCTCGATCGCCAATTTCGGGGCGGGGACGTCCGCCGCCTTGATCGCGGATTGGGCGTTGGCCGGAGCACCGGTTGCCGCGATCGCGGCAGCGGACAGGCCCAGCGCCAAGGCATCACGACGTGTGATGTCGTTCCTCATCAGTTCCTCCCTATGATGTTTCCCCTCCCGGCGTTGATCGCCGGTGAAGGGCCGTTTCAGTCTCTTGCCCGGTGTCCGGCGCGTTGTGCGCCGCCCGCCTCAGCTGTTCGGCCCGCGGTCCATGCTGACGGGCTGCCAGCGGCGGAGCGCGGTGCTCTGCAGCACCGACGGATTGACGCAGCTTACCGGCCACATGCCCTGCAGCACCAGTGACAATTCGTAGCCCACCCGGCGCTTGCGCGCCTCGTCAAACCGTGCCGAGGCCGAGGCGACATGGGCCGTGAGGGTCACGTTCTCCATGCGGAGGATGGGATTGTTGTGGGAGGGCGGCTCCTTCTCCAGCACATCGAGGGCGGCGTGGGCGATCCAGCCTTCCTGAAGCGCCTTGACCAGGCTTTCCTCGTCCACGGCGGCGCCGCGGCCCGTGTTGATGAACACCGAGCCCTTCTTCATCTGCCGAAAATGCTTCTCGGTCAGCATGTGATGCACTTCTGGCCGGGCAGGGGCGTGCATCGAGACGAAGTCCGACTGCGACAGCACCTCGTTCAGCGTCGCCGGGATCACGCCGTGGTCCCACATCAGCGTTTCCTGGATGAAGGGATCGTAGGCCATCATGCGCAGGCCGAACGGCGCGGCGCGCTTCGCAACTGCACGCGCCACGCGGCCGAACGAGATGAAGCCAAGCGTCTGGCCCATCAGCCGCGGGATCTTCAGCAGCGCCGGCCGGCCTTCGGCCCAGCGCCCGTCGCGCGCCATGCGGTCCTGCTCGACCAGGCGGCGGAAGCCGGCCAGCAGCAGCATCATGGCATGGTCGGCGACCTCCTCGATGAAGGTGTCGGGGATGTTGGTGACGGGAATGCCGCGGGCGGTTGCGGCCTTGACGTCGACGCTGTCGACGCCGACAGAGCCGAGCGTGATGACCTTGCAATTGTCCAGCGCGTCGATGATCGACTTGGTGATGGGGATGCCCTTGGCGTAGATGGCGTCGGCAGTCCTGGCGGCGGCGATGAATTCGGCCTCATTGGCGGGGGCCTCGATGATCTCGGCATCGATCGGATCGAGCGCTTCGCGCTCATAGGAATAGTCGCTGCCCGCGACCGTGAAGCTCGCGCCCTTCGGCGTCACCACCCTGTATTTCGGCATGTCCTGCTCCCGATTTGGTTTGTCGGTTCTTGTTGTGACCCGGCCTTCTCGAACGGGCCTTTGCGTCTTTTACGCGAAATCGAAGCCGTTGCGTACAATCGCCGGTTGCCGCGGCGGCGATTTATCCAGCCTATCGGTCGTTTGTCCGGGCTTCTACGGAGCCGCCCGTAACAGGTTGATAAGGGGTCACACACTAAAAGTTGAATGAATTTCGATCGATTCACTCGCGTGCCCGTATCCCTTTGACTGCCGGAGCTTCCCCCGTGAAATTGAGCAATCTGAAGATCGCCTCCAAGCTCGGCATCCTTGTCGGCGTCACGCTGTTCGGCCTCTGCATCTCCGGGGTTCTCGCCGGGTATTTGATGAAGCGCGAGATGGTGAATGCGCGCATCGACCAGGCCAAGTCGATCGTTGATATGGGCCGCAACTATGCACTCGCCCTCAAAAAGCGGATCGATGCCGGCGAGATGACGAAGGACGCGGCAATGGCCGACCTTCGCCGCTACGGCAATTCGATGACCTATGACAACGGTTCGGGTTATCTGTTCGGCACATCCTATGATGGCATCACCCAGCTCGCGCCCGATCCGAAGCAGATCGGCGCCAACCGCATGGACGTTCTGACCAACGGCCGCAGGCTGTCCGTCGAGCTGATGGACGGCGTCAAGGCCAACGGCTCGGTCCTTCTGTATTATGAATATGCCAAGCCGGGCCAGGCCGCACTGATCCGCAAGATCGGCTACGCCGTCGCCGTCCCCGGTCTCGACATGTATCTCGGCACCGGCGCCTATCTCGACGACATCGACGCCAAGATGGTCCCGATCTACTGGCTGCTTGGCCTCGCCATGTTCGGCATCGTCATCGTCGCCGGCAGCGTTGCCTGGCTGATCGGTCGCGGCATCAGCCGTCCGCTCGCGCTGCTCGGCACCCGCATGAAGGAGCTCGCCGACGGCAAGCTCGAAGGCGAGATCCCCGGTGTCGGCCGCGGCGACGAGGTCGGCGCGATGGCTTCGACCGTTCAGATCTTCAAGGACAACGCGGTTCGTATCCGGGACCTCGAACAGACCGAGGCGGCAGCCGAGGACCGCGCCGCGGCCGAACGTCGCAGTGCGATGGAGGAGATCGCCAACGACTTCGAACGCAGCGTCAACGGCATCGTCCGCTCGGTCTCCTCGGCCGCCGCCGGCATGCAGTCCACGGCCCAGTCGATGACCGCGACCGCCAGCGAAGCATCTTCGCGGGCGGCGACCGTCGGTGCGGCCTCGCAGAAGGCCTCCGGCAATGTCGGCACGGTTGCCGCCGCCGCCGAAGAGCTGTCGAGCTCGGTGACTGAAATCTCCCGTCAGGTGACGCGTTCCACCGAAGTGGCGAGCCGCGCCGTCAGCGACGCCGAGCGCACCAACGCCACCGTGCAGGAGCTCTCCACCGGCGCCGAGAAGATCGGCGAGGTCGTCAAGCTGATCCACTCGATCGCGGCGCAGACCAATCTGCTCGCGCTCAATGCCACCATCGAAGCGGCACGTGCCGGTGAATCCGGCCGCGGCTTCGCGGTCGTGGCTTCCGAGGTCAAGGCGCTCGCCAACCAGACCGCGAAGGCCACCGAGGAAATCTCGGCTCAGGTGGCGGCAATGCAGACCTCGACCAGCGATGCGGTCGCGGCGATCGGCGGCATCACCCAGACGATCGCCGAGATGAGCGAGATCACCGCCGGCATCTCTTCGTCCATCGAGCAGCAGGGCGAAGCCACCCGCGAGATCGCCCGCAACATTCAATCGGTTGCGGCCGGCTCGAACGAGATCAACGCCAATATCGGCAGCGTGACCTCGGCCGCGGAAGCGACCGGCACGGCGGCAACCGACGTGCTCACCAACGCCCGCGAGCTGGACAGCCAGTCCGGCGCGCTGCGCAGCGCGGTGGACGGCTTCCTCGCCAAGGTGCGCGCGGCGTAAGGCTTCGCGCTGAATTCGTAAGCTGAGCAAGGGCGCGTGAGCGCCGCCGACCTGTCCCCCGCTATTCGAGGTACGCATCGTGACGTTGAGCAATATGAAGATCGCCCCCAAGCTCGGCATCCTTGTCGGCGTAACCCTCGTCGGCCTGTGCATCTCCGGGCTTCTCGCCGGGTATTTGATGAAGCGCGAGATGGTGAATGCGCGCGTCGAGCAGACCAAGGCGGTCGTCGAGGTTGCGCGCAACATGGCGCTCGCCCTGAAGAAAAAGGTCGATGCCGGCGAGATGACGAAGGACGCGGCGATGGCCGAGTTTCGTCTGCTCGGCAATGCCATGACCTATGACAAGGGCGCGGGCTACCTGTTCGGCACCAGTTATGACGGCATCACCCAGCTCTCGCCGGACCCCAAGCAGGTCGGCCAGAACCGGATGAACAATTTGACCAACGGTCGCAATCTGTCCAAGGAATGGATGGAGGGCGTCAAGGCCAACGGCGAGCTGCTGCTGTTCTACGAGTTCATGAAGCCTGGCCAGGAAACGCCGATCCGCAAGGTCGGCTATGCGGTGGCTGTGCCTGGCCTGGACATGTATCTTGGCACCGGCGGCTATATCGACGACATCGACGCCAAGATGGGTCCGGTCTACTGGCTGCTTGGCTTCGCCATGCTCGGCATCGTCATCGTCGCGGGCAGCGTCGCCTGGGGTCTTGGCCGCAGCATCAGCCGTCCGCTCGCGCTGCTCGGCACCCGCATGAAGGATCTTGCTGGCGGCAAGCTCGAGGGCGACATCCCCGGTGTCGGCCGCGGCGACGAGGTCGGCGCGATGGCTTCGACCGTCCAGATCTTCAAGGACAACGCGGTCCGCATCCGTGACCTCGAGCAGACCGAAGCAGCCACCAAGGAGCGCGCCGCGGCGGAACGTCGCAGTACGATGGAGGAGATCGCCAACGACTTCGAACGCAGCGTCAACGGCATCGTCCGCACGGTATCCTCGGCCGCGGCCGGCATGCAGAGCACGGCGCAGTCGATGACCGCGACTGCCAGCGACGCGTCCTCTCGCGCCGCCACGGTCGGCGCGGCCTCGCAAAGGCCTCCGGCAACGTCGGCACGGTTGCCGCCGCCGCCGAAGAGCTGTCGAGCTCGGTGACGGAAATCTCCCGTCAGGTCACGCGCTCGACCGAAGTGGCGAGCCGGGCCGTCAACGACGCCGAGCGCACCAACGCCACCGTGCAGGAGCTCTCCACCGGAGCGGAGAAGATCGGCGAGGTCGTCAAGCTGATCCACTCGATCGCTGCGCAGACCAATCTGCTCGCACTCAATGCCACCATCGAAGCGGCACGTGCCGGTGAATCCGGCCGCGGCTTCGCGGTCGTGGCTTCCGAGGTCAAGGCGCTCGCCAACCAGACCGCGAAGGCGACCGAGGAGATATCCGCCCAGGTCGCGGCGATGCAGACCTCGACCAGCGACGCCGTCGCGGCCATCGCCGGCATTACCCAGACCATCGCCGAGATGAGCGAGATCACCGCCGGCATCTCCTCGTCCATCGAGCAGCAGGGGAAGCCACCCGCGAGATCGCCCGCAACATCCAGTCGGTTGCGGCCGGCTCGAACGAGATCAACGCCAATATCGGCAGCGTGACGTCGGCCGCGGAAGCGACCGGCACGGCGGCAACCGACGTGCTCACCAACGCCCGCGAGCTGGACAGCCAGTCCGGCGCGCTGCGCAGCGCGGTGGACGGCTTCCTCGCCAAGGTGCGCGCGGCGTAAAGCCAAATCTGCTTACGCTGCTATCAACCACGACGTCATGCCCGGGCTTGTCCCGGGCATCCACGTTTCTGGGCACCGTATGCGCGGATGCGCGTGGATGGCCGGGACAAGCCCGGCCATGACGGAGGGTGCTGAGGGCGCCTGCCCTACTGCTTCTCGATCTTCGCGTTGGTGATCAGCTTCTCCCACAGCACCAGCTGCTCGTTCACGAAGGTGCCGAGCTGTTCCGGCGTGCCGGAGAAGGCGTCCATGCCGAGGGTAGCGAGCTTGGCCTTGATCTCGGGCTTCTCGACGATCTTGCGGATCTCGGCGTTGAGCCGCGTCACGATGTCCCTGGGCATGCCGGCCGGGCCGAAATAACCCTGCCAGGATGAGATGTCGAAGTCGGGCACGCCGGCCTCCTGCATCGAGGGCAGGTTCGGCACCAGCGGTGAGCGGTCCTTGGTCGTGACTGCGAGCGCGCGCAGCGCGTTGCCGTTGACGTGGGGAAGCCCGGTCAGGATGTCCACGAACATCATCGAGACGCGGCCGCCCATGACGTCGTTGAGCGCCGGCGGCGAGCTCTTATAGGGCACGTGCAGCAGGTCGAGCCCGGCATTGTGCGCAAAAGTCGCGCCCGACACGATCGCCGAGGACGAGCCCGAGGCGTAGCTCAGCTTGCCCGGATTGGCTTTGCCATAGGCGACCAGCTCGGCGACGGTCTTGGCCGGCACTTCCGGGTTGACCACCAGCATGAAGGGCAGATCGCCGGTGCGGGCGATCGGGGTGAAATCCTTGACGGGGTCGTAGGCGAGGCTCTTGAGCAGATAGGGATTGGCCGAATGCGTGGTGTTCGTCGTCACCAGCAGCGTGTAGCCGTCCGGCGCAGCGCGCGCGACATAGGTCGCGGCGATCATACCGTTGGCGCCCGCCTTGTTCTCGATCACGATGCCGACCCCGAGCGCCTGCGACAGATGCTGCGAGATCAGCCGCGTGGTGGTGTCGGTGCCGCTGCCCGCCGCGAACGGCAACACCAGCGTGATGTTTTTGCTGGGATAGTTATCGGCCTGCGCGCTGGTCGCGGCGGCCAGACACAACGTAGCCGCCCCGGCGGTGCGCAGAACTCGGATCAGTGATGACAGCATGTTTGGACGTTCCCTCTTTTCGTTGGCGGGGAACCTAACGTCTCTTCGCTGAAATCGGAAGACGGGAGTTTGCCGTCCGCGTCGCGGAATTACTTCACCGCGGAGCCCTGTCGTGACGCGATCACGACGCCGGCGAGCACCAGCGCGTAGCCGATCAGGTGGAACGGCTGCAGCTTCTCGCCGAGCAGCAGGATCGCCATCGCCGAGCCGAACACCGGCACCAGATGGAAGAACGGCGCGGCGCGGTTCGGGCCGATCAGCGCCACGCCGCGGTTGAAGAAGAGATAGGCGAGTGTCGAAGGGAAGATCAGGATGTAGCCGAGCGTCGCCAGCGTCACGGTGTCGAATTGCAGGACGCTGCCGCTCCACGCTTCCCAGATCGCCGTCGGCAGCAGCATCATCGCGCCGCAGCAGGTGGTGAAGGACAGGAAGGAGAGCTGATGAACCTTCGGCCGGCGCGGGATGAAGGCGGAGTAGATCCCGAACGCCACCAGCGAGGACGCGAACATGACGTCGCCGCGGTTGAAGCTGATGCTGGCGAGCGCCGCGAAATCGCCGTGCAGGATGATGACGAGCACGCCGAGAAGCGAAATCGCGATGCCGGCAAGCTGCGCGCCGGTCAGCCGCACGCCGAACAGCACCAGCGACCACAGCGCCACGAACAGCGGACCGGCCGACTGGATCAGCAGGGCGTTCAGCGCCTCGGTGTATTGCAGTGCCCAGTACGAGATCGCGTTGTTGAAGGCAAAGCCCACCAGCGACAGGAACAGCATCAGCGGCAGGCTCTTGCGCAAAGCGGGCCAGTCACGCTTCAGATGCGGCCAGGAGAACGGCAGCAGGATCAGGAACACGCCGAACCAGCGGATCGTGGTCACCGTCAGCGGCGGCACGTGCGCGCCGACATGGCGCGCGAGCACGATGTTGCCGGCCCAGAACAGCGAGCTCAGGCTGAGCAGCAAATAAGGTTGATTGTTGAGCCAGCTGGCGGGATTCGAGGCCGGTGGCGCGGGCGAAGCGGTCGTCATTGGCGTTGGGTACAACTTTGCGCCAAATTGCGGTCGTGACACAAGTCACGCCGTCGCAATGCTACAATGCAAGCATGACCTGAGGAGGTGCCATTGGCGGTCAATATGTTGAACATCGCGGGCCTGGAACAGCTCGACCGGCAAGCGCCGGTGGTGATGCTGAACCTGATGCGTTTCCACGATCGCTCGCGCGACGGTGACGGGTCCGGCTGGGACGCCTATCTTCGTTACAGCGCGATCACGGTGCCGATGATCAGGGCGCGTGGCGGCACGCTGCTCTGGACCGGCGAGGCCAAGGCGGTGGCGCTCGGCCCGCACGACGGCAACGACTGGGACTTTGTCGCACTCGTCCATTATCCGTCGCTGGCGGCCTTTCTCGACATGATGACATCGGAGGCCTACGAGCGTGAGGCCGACCCGCATCGCGTCAACGGCTGCGCCGAGCACGTCATCATCGCGACCAGCGAGGCCTACAGCAAGTTCAGCAGGAAGTAGGGACGTCAGCTACGACGGCGCTACGCCGTCTGCTTCCTCGACGCCACGAACACGCCCGACAGCACCAGCGCGAAACCGATGAGGTGGAACGCCTGCGGGTGCTCGCCCAGGAACGCCATCGCCATGATCGAGCCGAATACCGGCACGACGTGGAAGAACGGCGCGGCGCGGTTGGCGCCGATCAGGCGCACGCCGCGATTGAAGCAGAGATAGGCGAGCGTCGAGGGAAAGACGGCGACGTAGAACAGCGTCAGCAGGTTCGGCCCGTCGAGCTTCATCAGCGGGCGCGCCGACAATTCCCAGATCTCCAGCGGGATCAGGCAGGCGGCGCCGGCGCCGAAGGTGAAGGCGAGGAACGACAGGCCGTGCATCGGCGGCCGCTTCAGGGTCAGCACCGAATACAGCGCGAAGATGATCAGCGCGGCGATGAAGATGAGGTCGCCCTTGTTGAAGTCGATGTTCGACAGCGTGGTGAGATCGCCATGCAGCAGGATGATCAGCACGCCGCACATCGACAGCGCCACGCCGAAGGCCTGCGCCGCCGTGAGCCTGATGCCGAGGATGGCCAGGGACCACAGCGCCACGACCAGCGGCGCGGCCGACTGCAGCAGCAGCGTGTTGAGCGCCTGCGTATGCTCGAGCGCCCAGTATTGCAGCGTGTTGAAGGCGCCGATGCCGGTGATCGACAGCACGATCATCAGGCCGAGCCTGCTGCGGATCGCGGGCCAGTCCTGGGCGAGATGTTTCCAGGCGAACGGCAGCACCAGCAGGAAGGCGAAGGTCCAGCGCAGGAACGACAGCGTGACCGGCGGGATGTGGCCGGCGGCAAGCCGCCCGACAATGGCATTGCCGGCCCAGCACAGCGCGGTGATGCTGAGAAGCAGATAAGGCTGGTTGGCAATCCAGCCGTGGCCGGATGTTTCGGTGCCCGTGGTCTGGCCGGTGGCGGACATTGTGATTGTTCTGGCCCCGCGTCATGCGCCAAGGCTTCCGGCCCGGATGTCCGGGCCGGCGCGTCGCCCGGCCTGCCCAAAGACACGGAAACCGGTCCGATATCAACGGTCGTGGGCGCATCGCCATCATGCGAGGGCGATGCGGCGGGAACCTTCATCGCCGGCGTTTGGCGCGAATTGCAAACGGCTTCAGGACTTCGGCGCAGGCGAGATAGACCACGACGAGCAGCGCGATGCCGGCCATCATGATCGGCGGCGGTGCGACGAAGCCGAACCAGGTTCCGAGCGGCGTGAACGGCAGCACCATCGCGGCGAGCAGTGCGATCAGCGAGGAGGCCGTGAGCACGGGATCGGGCCAGTTGCGCCAGGGCCGTCCGTTGGTGCGGATGATGAAGATCACGAGGATCTGAGTCGCCATCGATTCGACGAACCAGGCGGTGCGGAATTCTTCCGGCGAGGCCTTGAACAGGTACAGCAGCGCGCAGAAGGTCGCGACGTCGAACACCGACGATAACGGTCCCATGATTGCCGCAAAGCGCACCAGGCGCGACATGCTCCACACCTGCGGCTGCGCCGTGGCCCGCTTTGAGACGCGGTCGAAGGGAATGCCGAGCTCGGAGAGGTCGTAGAGCAGATTGTTGAGCAGGATTTGCGTCGGCAGCATCGGCAGGAACGGCAGCGCGATCGAAGCCGCAGCCATCGACAGCATGTTGCCGAAATTCGAGCTCGCGCCCATCCGGACATATTTGAGGATGTTGGCGAAGGTGCGCCGTCCCTCCTCGACGCCGTCGGCGACGACTTCGAGATCGGAAGCGAGCAGGATGATGTCGGCGGCGGCCTGCGCCACGCCGGTCGCGCCGTCGACCGACAGGCCGACATCGGCAACTTTCAGGGCCGGTGCGTCGTTGATGCCGTCGCCGAGGAAGCCGACGACCTCGCCGCCCGCCTGCAGCGCCTTCACGATGCGCGATTTCTGGTCCGGCGCGAGCCGGCCGAAGGCGTCGACGGAACGCACCTGTACGGCGAGCGCCTCGTCGCTGAGCTCGGCAATGTCGGCGCCCGACAGCACGCGCTCGGGGTTGAGGCCGACCAGGCCCGCGAGCCGCTTCACCACCACGGGATCGTCGCCCGACAGGATCTTCAGCGCCACGCCGCTCGCCGCGAGCCGCGCGATGGCGGCCGCGGCCGTCGGCTTTGGCGGATCGGCGAAGGCGCAGAAGCCCCCGAAAGCGAGGTCGGTCTCGTCGTCGGTCTCGACCTCGCGCAGCGCGCCGCTCCAGGCCCGCGAGGCGATGGCCACGGTGCGCAGGCCCTCACTCGCGAGCTCATGCACGCGGGCCAGCGCCGCTGCGCGTGCGGCCTCGTCCATCGTGCAGAGTTCAAGCACGGCTTCCGGTGCGCCCTTGACGATGAGCAGGGCGCCTTCCGGACCGGTCGCGAGCACCGATCCCAGCCGGCGCGAGAAGTCGAATGCCTGCCGTCCCGCCAGCGTCCAGCCCTGGGCGGCGTCGGGCCGGCCGGCGACGAGGGCGGCATCCAGCGAGCCGCGATCGCCGCCGAGCGTTGCCGCGATGGCGCCGAGCTGCGCGGCCCGCATATCGTCCTTGCCTGCGGCGTCGAGGCTTTTCGCCAGCGTGATCTCGGCCGAGGTCAGCGTGCCCGTCTTGTCCGTGCACAGGACGGTCATGGCGCCGAGATCGTGGATTGCGGCAAGCCGCTTCACGATCACCTTGCGGCCGGCCATACGCAGCGCGCCGCGCGACAGCGTCACCGTGGTGATCATCGGCAGCAGCTCCGGCGTCAGCCCGACCGCGAGCGCGACCGCGAACAGCAGCGAGTCCAGCACCGGGCGGCCGAACACGACGCGGACGGTGAGCACGACCAGCACCAGCGCCAGCGTGGCGCGCGCGATCACGAAGCCGAATTCGCGCAGATCGCGCTCGAACGGGGAGGGCACCTGCGCTTCGGCGAGCGCGGACGCCGCCGCTCCGAACACGGTGTCGCGGCCGGTCCTGACCACGAGCGCGATGGCCTCGCCGGTTTGCGCCACGGCGCCGCGGAACAGCGCATTCGATGTGTCGTCGGGATCGCTGACTGCGCCGGCGCGCTTCTGTACCGGATAGGGCTCGCCGGTGAGCGCCGCTTCGCCCGCCGTGAAGGCCGTGCTCTCCAGGATCAGGGCATCCGCAGGAATGATGTCGCCGGAGCGGACGCGCAGGACGTCGCCGGGCACGACGTGATCGACGTCGATCTCGCGGAAGGCGCCGTCGCGCCTGACCTCGGCCTTGAGCGCGACCGAGCGGCGGAGGATTTCCGCGGCGCGGATCGCGTGGCCCTCCTGGACGGTGTCGAGCCCGATCGAAAGCACGAGGATCAGGACGATGATGAGCCCGCCGATCTCGTCGCCGGTCAGCATCGAGATGATGCCGGCCACCAGCAGGATCAGCGACAGCGGCTCGAGCAGCCGGCGCAGGATCGCGCGCATGGCGCCCTCGATACGCGGCGGCGCGTCGCTGTTGGCTCCGAAGCGGTCGAGGCGTTCGGAGACGTCCGCTGCAGCCAGGCCTGTGAGCGTGCAGTCCAGTCGCTTGCAAAGCTCATCGGGTGAAAGACGCCAGAAATGATTGTCGGCGTGCGCTGGACTGTCCGGCAAGCGGGTCTCCCGTTTCGAGGCGTCTGGGTCAGGTGCCGCCAAATTCGGCGTAACGTGTTGACCTGCCGCAATCCGGGCGACCGAGGGCGCGCTAGCGTCGCCGCCATGGTCGAGCAAGCAATGGTCCTGCCGCAGCCCAAGCGCCGGTTCTCGGTCGCGGCGCTGTGGACGGGATTTCTCAGTCACAAATGGTTCATCCTCGCGGTCGTGGTCCTGCTCGGCCTCGGGGGCTGGCAAAGCGCGCGGGCGATCCTCGGGCCCGCCATCGTCGTCGATCAGGTCAAGCGCGGCCACCTGATTGAGACGGTGGTGGCGAGCGGCCATGTCGAGACGCCGTTCCGGGTGGAGATCGGCAGCCAGCTCACCGGTACGGTGCAGGAGGTGCTGGTGCAGCAGGGCGAGAAGGTCACCAAGGGCCAGCCGCTGATTTCGCTGGAATCGCGCGAGTTGAAAGCGAGCGTGGTGCAGGCGCAAGGCGCGGTGGCCCAGGCCGAGGCGCGCATCAGGCAGATCGAGGAATTGACGCGGCCCTCGGCCGAGGAGGCGCTGACGCAGGCCAAGGCGACGCTGCTCAACGCCCAGCAGACCTATGACCGCACGGCGCAGCTCGAACGCAATGGCTACGCGACGCGCGCAGCGCTCGACGATGCGCAGAAGACGCTCGACGTTGCCCGCGCCCAGATGCGCTCGGCGCAATTTCAGGTCTATACGGCAAGTCCGGGCGGCAGCGATTATGTGATGGCCCAGACCCTGCTCAACCAGGCCCGCGCCAATCTCGACACCGCCGAATCCCGGCTCGATTACGCGACGATCGCCGCGCCCCGCGACGGCGTTCTCATCACGCGCAGCGTCGAGCGCGGCACGGTGGTGCAGCCCGGCAAGGCGCTGCTCGTGCTGGCGCCGGCCGGCGACGTTCAACTCGTGCTGCAGATCGACGAGCGCAATCTCGGCAAGATCGCGCTCGGGCAGAAGGCGATTGCGTCCGCCGATGCCTATCCTGACCGGCGTTTTCCCGCCACCATCACCTACATCAATCCCGGCGTCGATATTTCCCGCGCCTCGGTCGAGGTGAAGCTGACGGTCGCCGATCCCCCTGACTATCTGCGCCAGGACATGACGGTGTCGGTGGATATCGAGGTCGCCGCCAAGGATGATGCGCTGGTCCTGCCGCTGCGCTCGGTGCACGATGTCCTGTCGGGCGCCCCCTGGGTGCTCGGCATCAAGGACGGCCGTGCCAGCCAGCGGCCGGTGAAGATCGGCCTGCGCGGCAACAGCCATGTCGAGATCACCGACGGCCTCGCCGCCGGCGACGTCGCGCTCCCGCAGAATTCAGGCGTCCTGACCGGGCAGCGCCTGCGGCCCGTACTGCCATGAGCCGCTGGCTGCCGTTCGAATGGACCATGGCGGTACGTTTCCTGCGCGAGGGCCGGCTGCAGACCATCTTCATCATCGGCGGCATCTCGATCGGCGTCGCCGTCATCGTCTTCATGTCGGCGATGCTCGCGGGGCTCCAGGCGAACTTCATCAAGCGCGTGCTGACCTCGCAGCCACAGATCCAGCTGCTCGCGCCGGACCAGGTCGCGCGCCCCTTGCGCAAAGGCGCAGGCGAGCTCGAAGACGCGGTGGTGCAGCGTCCGAGCCAGCGCGTGATCTCGATCGATCAATGGCCGAAGATCGCGAGCCAGATGCGCGCGATGCCCGAGGTCACGGCGGTATCGCCGACCATCCTCGGCTCGGTGCTGGTGGTGCGCGGCGACGCCAGCCGTTCCGTCACGCTGTCCGGCGTCGAACCGGACTCCTATTTCAAGATCGTCAAGGTGCCGGACTACATCGTCGCCGGCGAGCCGCGCCTGACCAGCGAGGACATCATCATCGGGATCGAACTCGCCAAGGATCTCGGCGCCGCCGTCGGCGACAAGCTCAACGTCCGCGCCGCCTCCGGCGCAAACCGCGTTCTCACCGTCTCCGGCCTCGTCGACCTCGGCAACAAGAGCGTCAACCAGCGCGTCGCCTATGCCGCGCTGCGCACGGCGCAATCGCTGCTCGGCATGATCGGCGGCGTCACCACCATCGATATCACGGTGACTGACATCTACGCGGCCGAGGAGATCGCCCAGCGTATCCAGGCCGCCAATGCGGTCGAAGCCGATAGCTGGATCAGGACCAACGCGCAGTTCTTCAGCGCGGTGCAGGCCCAGCAGAACACCAACACCCTGATCCGCCTGTTCGTCGGCCTGTCCGTCGCGTTCGGCATCGCGGCCGTGCTGGTCGTCTCGGTGATCCAGCGCTCCAAGGACATCGGCATCCTGCGCGCGATGGGCACTTCGCGGGGACAGGTCCTGCGTGTGTTCCTGGTGCAGGGCGGCCTGCTCGGTTTCGTCGGCTCGCTGTTCGGCGCGGCGATGGGCGCGTTCGCGCTGGTCTACTGGCATGCGTTGGCGCGCCAGGCCGACGGCACGGAGTTGTTTCCCCTGATGCTGGAGCGATCCCTGTTCATCTACACGGCCTTGCTGGCCACCATCACCGGCCTGCTCGCCGCGATGGCGCCGGCCGTGCGGGCCGCCAAACTGGACCCGGTGGTGGCAATCCGTGGCTAGCGAGATCCTCCGCCTCGAGGGCGTGTGCAAGGCCTACAACGTCGGGCTGCCGACCGAAACCGAGGTGCTGCATGACATCGACCTCAAGCTCGACCACGGCGAGTTCCTGGCGCTGATGGGCCCATCCGGCTCCGGCAAGAGCACGCTGCTCAACATCGTCGGCCTGCTCGACCGGCCGACGTCCGGTCGTCTCCTGATCAAGGGACAGGACACGGCCGCGCTCGGCGACGCCGAAATCACCCGCCTGCGCGGCCACACCATCGGGTTCATCTTCCAGTATCACCTCCTGATCTCGGCCTTCACCGCGCGGGAGAACGTCATGATGCCGATGCTGGCTGATCGCGGCTTTCCCGGCGCGGAGATCGAGGCGCGGGCGAACCATCTGCTGGAGCAGGTCGGGCTGGAGAAATTCGCCGGCAACCTCGCCAACAACATGTCAGGCGGTCAGCAGCAGCGGGTGGCGGTGGCGCGCGCGCTGGCGATGAATCCCGATCTCGTGCTGGCTGACGAGCCGACCGGCAATCTCGACACCAAGTCGGCCGACGCCGTGTTCGAGCTGATGCGGCAGGTCAACCGCGACAGCGGCACGAGCTTTCTGCTGGTGACCCATAATATGGACCTCGCGCGGCGCTGCGACCGTATCATCGAGGTGGTCGACGGCCGCATCAGGGCTTGAGGCCATCGAACCGGCCCGCGGGGCAGATTTTTAGGGGATATCAAAGGCTTGGATCGCGCTTTGGGCCGGAAAAAAGCCCCGTTCTTGCTTGCCTAGAGGGGCTGCTTCCTTTATCCGGTGGGACCGCCTCGCGTGCGAACGGCCTCTGGCCGGGAATTGGGCTGGGCACAGGTATGGTCCCGGAAAAGTGGGTCCCGGTTTTCCGCTTGGATCCTGCCACTTACAGAGAATTCTTCGAAGGATTACCCGCGAATGGCCAATGTTGTCGTCGTCGGCGCCCAGTGGGGCGACGAAGGAAAGGGCAAGATCGTCGACTGGTTGTCGGAGCAGGCGGACATCGTCGTTCGCTTCCAGGGCGGCCATAACGCCGGCCACACGCTGGTCATCAACGGCAAGACCTACAAGCTCGCGCTGCTGCCCTCGGGCGTGCTGCGCGAGAACAAGCTGTCCGTGATCGGCAACGGCGTGGTGTTCGATCCCGCCGCCTTCCTCGACGAGGTCGCCAAGCTGCGTTCGCAGGGCGTCGCGGTTTCGCCGGACAATCTGCGCGTCGCCGAGAACGTCACCCTGATCCTGCCGCTGCACCGCGAGCTGGACGCGCATCGCGAATCGGCCAATGCGGCCACCGCGATCGGCACCACCCGCCGCGGCATCGGGCCGGCCTATGAGGACAAGGTGGGCCGCCGCGCCATCCGCCTGATGGACCTCGCCGATCTCGATACGCTGCCGCACAAGATCGACCGGCTACTTGCGCACCACAATGCGCTGCGCCGCGGCCTGAACCTGCCGGAGTTCGACGGCAAGGTGATCCTGAAGGAATTGACCACGCTGGCGCCGGAACTGCTGCCCTATGCCGAGACGGTGTGGCGGCTGCTCGACATCAAGCGCCGCGAAGGCAAGCGGATGCTGTTCGAGGGCGCACAGGGCGCGCTGCTCGACGTCGATCACGGCACCTATCCCTACGTCACCTCGTCCAACACGGTGGCGGCGCAGGCTGCGACCGGCTCGGGCATGGGGCCCGCCTCGGTCGGCTATGTGCTCGGCCTGTGCAAGGCCTATACGACCCGCGTCGGCCAGGGCCCGTTCCCGACCGAGCAGGACAACGAGATCGGCCGCAAGATCGGCGAGCGCGGCCGCGAATTCGGCACCAACACCGGGCGGCCGCGCCGCTGCGGCTGGTTCGATGCCGTGCTGGTGCGCCAGGCGGTCCGGACCTGCGGCATCAACGGCCTGGCACTGACCAAGCTCGACATCCTCGACGGTTTTGAGTCGATCGAGGTCTGCGTCGGCTACAAGCTCGACGGCAAGGAGATCGATTATTTCCCGGCCGGCGAGGGGGCGCAGGCCCGGGTCGAGCCGATCTGGGAGACCATCGAGGGCTGGAAGGAGCCGACCGCCAACGCGAGGTCGTGGGCCCAGCTGCCCGCCCAGGCCATCAAATATGTCCGCCGCATCGAGGAATTGGTGGGCTGCCCGGTCGCGCTGCTTTCCACCAGCCCCGAACGCGAGGATACTATCCTGGTGCAAAATCCGTTTGAGGCTTAACGATCTCTTACCAGGCCGCGGATATAGTTGAGTTGAAATGGCTGATTACTATCCGCTGATCGCCCGCGCTATTGCCGCCCTGGACCCCAATGCTCCCGGCGAAAGCCGTCGCGCGCTCTATGAGCGGGCGCGTACGGCCCTGATCGCGCAGCTCCGCAGCGTTCAGCCACCGCTTTCCGAATCCGAGATCACCCGCGAACGGCTGTCGCTGGAAGAGGCTGTCCGCAAGGTCGAGTCAGAAGCGTCCCAGCGCGCCCGCGAGGCTTCACGCCCCGGCGCCCCCCGCAGCGGCGGCAGCGGCAGCGGCGATGCCTTCCGCCGCGCCAGCACCCGCGCCACCGAAGGCGGCCCGCCCGCATCCCAGCCGGCTGCTCCGCCGCGCGCGCGTCCGGCGCCGCCGCCGCCCCGTGCCGACCGGCCGTCCTTCAATGTCGACGACCAGGGCGACGCCCCGCGTTCGCCGCGGGCTCCCCGTTTTGACGCCCCGCGCCAGCCGGGCCCGTCCGCTCCGCCAATGCCGGAGCCGCCGCCTGCGCCGCCGTCCGGACGCGATCGCCAAGGTGATCGTCAGGGCGGCCGCCGTCCGCCGGACGTCGGCCCGCCGCCATCGCTGCCGCCGGCCCCGGGCGTGCGCGGTTTCCGTGACATCACCGCCGACGTCAACGATCTCGGCGGCGCCGCCGCGCAGGCCAGCCGGGCCGCGCGCCGTACCTATGCCAACGTGCCCTCGCCCTCGCCGGAGTTCGACCGGCTGGAGCCGAGCCTGGAAAACCGCGTCGGCGAGCAGGACGCGCCCTATTCCTACGACGAGTCGATCGAGGAGGCCGAGCGCTACGCGCCGCAGCAACCGTCGCCGCGTCCGCGCATCGCGCCCGAGCGCGACACCAAAAGAAGCGCGTGCGCACCGGCTCGGTCTTCCCGTTCAAGAGCGCGATCGCCGTCGGCATCGTGCTGATCCTGGTCGGCGCCGGCATCCTCTGGGGCAAGCCGCTGGTGCAGACCGTGAGCGGCCTGTTCAAGTCCTCGTCCACCCAGGTGGTGGAGGCGCCGAAGGATCCGGCCCAGCCGCAGAGCAAGCCCAAGATTCCCGATCGCGTCGGCCAGCCTTCGGCCAACGACCAGCCGGTCGCGCCGGTGGCGCAGAAGGTCGTGCTCTATGACGAGGATCCGTCCGATCCCAAGGGCAAGCAATATGTCGGCTCGGTGGTGTGGCGGCTCGAGCCGATCAAGGCGTCGGGCAACCAGAAGGCCGACGTGGCCGTGCGCGCCGACATCGAGATCCCCGACCGCAAGTTCAAGATGACGATGTCGTTCCGCCGCAACACCGACTCGTCGTTGCCGGCGAGCCATACCGCGGAACTGACCTTCATCCTGCCGCCGGACTTTCCGGGCGGCGGCGTCTCCAACGTGCCGGGCATCCTGATGAAGTCGAACGAGCAGGCGCGCGGCACGCCGCTCGCGGGTCTCGCGGTGAAGGTCACCGACGGCTTCTTCCTGGTCGGCCTCTCCAACGTCGATGCCGACCGCAGCCGCAACGTTCAGCTCCTGAAGGAGCGTTCCTGGTTCGACGTGCCATTGGTCTACGCCAACCAGCGCCGCGCCATCATCGCGATCGAGAAGGGCGCCCCCGGCGAGCGCGCCTTCAACGACGCGTTCGCGCAGTGGGGCGATTGAGGCACTCTGTCATTCCGCGTTCGGTGCTGCGCACCGCCCCGGAATGACATCCGGGATGGTTGGCTACTGCGCCGCCGCTTCCCGCTTGCGCGATGCGGTGGCCGCTGCATGCTCGCGGTCCATCACGGCGCGGCAGCCGGGGCTGACCTCCGCTTTCTTCTGCACCATGCAGGCCCTGACCCGGGGAATGTCGGGGATCTCACTCGCGCACAGCCGCATCGCATCGCCGGTGCACATCTGCTGCGCTTCGGACGAGAAGGCGAGGCCCGGCGATGTCTGGAGTACGATCGCGGTGGCGGCGAAGGCCAGCAGCGAAGCGATGGGTTTGAAGCGCGAAGCGATGGTCTGGTAGCGTGTCATGCGAAATGCGTCCCCGGAGTTCCGTGGATTGAACCACTTGGTTTTGGGACGCCGCACGCGGCTTGATCTGCCGCATGTCACAGCCTTCACGCCGGGACTTTAATCCCGCATGTGGTCGCTCGATCTCTCGTGATGTTCGAATCGAAAAGTGCTGCGCCGCCCGAGTGAAGTATGCGCCATTGTCAAAGAGCTGCAATGGGCGGCGCAAACGAATTTGCAATTGTTGCGCGGCCGTCACGCGAACGACCGCGCAAGCTCACATCCCGTGGCTCTTGAAGACCTTGTCGCATGATCGCGACAGCTTGGCGCGATTTGCTTGCAGGCAACCCTGAACGGCCATGTCGTTGCCGAGATCCTTGCGGCAGAAGCGGGAGGCGTCGCGAGAACAGGCCTTCTGTTCCTGGGGGTGCCCATGTGTCCCTGCGCGGAAGCGGAGACAGTCGAAAGTCCTGTCACGGTCGTCAACGCAACTGCCGCGAGAAGGAAGGTTGTACAACGCATCATTGGGTCCAATCGTGCTGAAGTAGGATTTTGCAGTCAGCTGAGAACTCGCCGATTTGCCAGTCGTTCCCGATATGGGGCCGACGTCGTCGGAACCCGCTATCCAAGCTTCCCGCCGCGCTGCTATAAACGCGGGGACGTGTGAGGTGTTCGATGAAGCGTTATCTGGTGTTCGCCCTGGTCGGCCCGTTTGTGGGCGGGTTCCTGCTGCTGCTGACGACGACCTATCAGTCCGGCTACTGGACCCAGACCAGCCTGGGCGAGGTCGGCAAGCTCCTCGCGGTGTTCTTCAAGACGCTGCAATACAGCTATCTGTTCGGCTTCCTGCCGTCGCTGATGATCGGCGCGGTGGACGACATCCTGCTCCACGTCAGGCGCATCGGCCCGGTGCTGCGGATGCTCCTGGTCGGCCTGTTCGCCTTCGTGCTGGCCTCGCTGACCTACAGCTCCCGCGGTCCGGATTCCGGCGCGGTTCAGTTCATCCTGTATGGCCTGGTGGGGTTCGTGCCCTCGGTGATTTCATCCTGGCTGGTGCATCGATATGTCGAGGAGCCGCTGCCGGCGGCGGCGGCGCCGACCTGAGCCCGCGGCGTTCGGGCGCGGCAGCAACTTCCGCCGCGCTGGCGCGTTCTCTGGAAGCCATGACCATGTCCGACGACGACATCCTCGCTCCGCGCAAATCCCGATCGGGGAGCGCTCGGGCGCGCCCTCTTCAGGCCCCCGGGCGCGTGGCCCGATCATCGACCAGGACGGCCACGAAGTTCGTCCCGAGGCGATCCGCCCAGAAACGCTGGAGCAGGGGTTTCGCGAATTTCGCTTCGAGTTCGGGCAAGGTGGTCCGTTCGGCAATCTGACGCGGGAGCAGCGGATCGCGCGGATCGAGGCGATCGCAAAACTGCTCGACGTCGCCTTCGTCGTGCCCGGCACCAACATCCGCTACGGCATCGACGGGCTGATCGGATTGATCCCCGTGGTCGGCGACATCATCACCACCGCGATCTCGCTGTGGCTGGTGCGCGAGGCCCGCGCGCTGGGCGCGCCCTGGTACATCACCGCGCGCATGCTCGGCAATGTCGCGGTCGACGGCGTGGTCGGCATCGTGCCGTTCGCAGGCGACGCCTTCGACGTCATGTTCCGGGCCAACATGCGCAACGTTCGCCTGCTGCGCCGCTGGCTCGACAAGCAGCCACGCGTCTGAGTCTCTCAGCCTTTCAACGGTGCCACGAGAGGTCGTCATGCCCGGGCTTGTCCCGGGCATCCACTTTCTTCGTGCGGAGGGGAAGGGCGTGGATGGCCGGGACAGACCCGGCCATGACGCTGTGGAAACATCCATGCCCCCAAAACGCGAAAAGCGCGACGGCCCTTGGGCCATCGCGCTTTCAGCACACATCGAATGTCTGCGAAAAAGCTTACGCCGCGTCGGCGTCGGTCTCCGCGGCCACCGGCTCGGGCTTGCGGTGACGCTCCAGCGGGAACGCTTCGCTCTCATAGAGCGAGCGGATGCCGTTCTGGTCGAAGCGCGCTTCCTCGACCTGGAGATAGGCGCCGTTCAGCGAATCCGTCGGCAACTGCTCCATCGCGAACTGCACGGCTTCGGCCGCGGTGCCGAAGCGGCGATAGGTGAACCCTGCGCGCTTCTTTTTGCGGATGGCAGCGGGGAAGAGTTCGGCGGAAGTGTTGAAGTTGAACGGACGCAGTGGACGCATGGTCAAAGACCTCGTGATCTTCTCTGGGGCTTTAAGCGCGTGGGGTTTGGGGCGGCAGGATGGGCTCGCCGCACAGGTCATTTTCGTCCTCTAATATAGGCCGTTTTGACAAAAATGCGACCCCTGCGATGCGAGATGATGAATCCACGCATGGCAGGTCCGCAGGCGCTATAAATTCAATCAAATCAATGGGTTGCATGGTTTATAGCTTGCCGAGGAGCAGCAGCACGACCAGCACCACCAGCACGACGCCGCCGATCCCCATGCCGGAATGGCCCATGCCGTAGCCGTAGCCGCCGATCCGGCCGGACATGCCGCCGACGAGATAGATGATCACCAGGATGATCAGGATGGTCCCAAGCGTCATGGCATCCTCCCTGGCGGTTGCCTGACTGCGCTCCATCCGCCGCACCGCTGGGAGAGAAAGCACAACGGGCCGCCGGGTTCCATGTCGGAACCCGGCGGCCCGCAATATTATTTCGGCTGGAGCTTCAGCGCCGCCGAGTTGATGCAGTAGCGCAGGCCGGTCGGCCCGGGGCCGTCGGGGAACACATGGCCGAGATGGCCGCTGCACTTGGAACAGAGCACCTCGGTGCGGATCATGCCGTGGCTTGCATCGTGCTCCTCGTCGACATGGCTTTCGACGGCAGGCGCGGTGAAGCTCGGCCAGCCACAGCCGGAATCGAACTTGGCGTCGGACTCGAACAGCTCATTGCCGCAGCCGGCGCAGACATAGGTGCCGGCCCGGTGGTCGTGCTCGTATTCACCCGAGAAGGGACGCTCGGTCGCCTTCTCGCGCAGCACCGCGTATTGCATCGGCGACAATTCACGCCGCCACTGCTCTTCGCTCTTGATGACCTTGTCGTCGGTGGTCTTCGTTTTGGTGTCGGGCATCGGTCTCCCGTTTGCTTGGTGTTGTCAGTTGGTGGCCTTGCTGGCACTGACCAGCGTCGGCTTCTCGATGTAGTTATCCGCGAACAGCTTTTTGAGGTTCTCGACCTTCGGAATGTCGTTATAGGCGATGTAGGGCTGGTTCGGGTGCAGGGTCAGATAGTCCTGGTGATAGGCCTCCGCCGGGTAGAACGCCTCCAGCGCGCCGACCTTGGTCACGATCGGCTTGCCGAACACCTTGGCGCCGTTGAGCTGGGCGATATAGGCATCGGCCACCTTCTTCTGCTCGTCGGAGGTGGTGAAGATCGCCGAGCGATATTGCGTGCCGCTGTCGGGGCCCTGGCGGTTGAGCTGGGTCGGGTCGTGCGCCACCGAGAAGTAGATCTGCAAAATCTTTCCATAGGAGATCTTCTTCGGGTCGTACTTGATCTCGACCGCTTCGGCATGGCCCGTCCGTCCGCTCGAGACGGTCTGGTAGTCGGCGGTCGCCTTTGTGCCGCCGGCATAGCCGGAGACGGCGTTGACGACGCCCGCTGTGTGCTGGAACACGCCCTGCACGCCCCAGAAGCACCCGCCGGCGATCACGGCGGTCTGGATTCCGGTTGCGGGCGCTGCATCCATGGCGGGCGCGGGGATCACAACCGCGTCCTCCGCGGCCCGGGACGGCATGGCGAAGGCCAGCCCCAGGACGGTGGTGGCGGCGAGCAGGGACAACAGGACAGGTCGGCGCATGGCGGATCCTCTTTCGGAAGCTGACAGTCTAGGGCGACCGAGGCCGGGCGAACAGCCTGCCCGGTCGCGTTTTCGCATCATCCCAGATACGGGCGAAGGCTGCGATTGTTACGCCCGGGAGGGACACGAGGCCGTGAAAATGAGCCTTGGACGAGGCGGCTTGGCGAGATGAGGAACTTCGCGCTAGAGCGGTTCACAGATTTATTGAATCGGAAGGGATTCCGGAGCTGGGGCGAATATGATTCAAGATGCTGGCTGGGCTGGAGGCCAGCATCCGATGGTCCGACCAATTTCCAACGATTTACGTAAGCGCGCGGTGTCCGCCGTTGCCAAAGGTGAGAGCTGCCGATCCGTGGCAGAACGGTTTGGCGTTGCGGTCTCGTCAGTTGTGAAGTGGTCGCAGCGTTATCGAACAACCGGCTCGGTAGCGCCTGGCAAGATGGGCGGTCACCGCAAACCTGTGCTTGATCCGCACCGCGCCTTCATCGTCGAGCGGATCACTCAGACGCCGCACCTGACGCTGCATGGTCTGAAGGCGGAACTGGCAGCCCGCGGGGTCAAGGTCTCGCACAACGCAGTCTGGCTGTTCCTGCGCCGGGAAGGGCTGCGCTTCAAAAAACACTGTTCGCCCTCGAACAGGCACGCGCAGACGTCTCTCGTAGGCGCCAGCGTTGGCGATCCTGGCAGGCCGGGCTCGATCCGGGCCGGCTCGTCTTCATCGATGAGACCTGGATCAAGACCAACATGGCCCCTTTGCGAGGCTGGGGACCCAAAGGGGCCCGCCTGCGCGGCTTCGCCCCGCACGGGCACTGGCGTACCCTCACATTCCTCGGCGCGCTCCGCCATGACCAACTCACGGCACCCTGCGTCTTCGACGGCCCGATCAACGCTGAATGCTTCCGCGGTTACGTGAAGCACATTCTCCTGCCGACCCTGCGCGAAGGCGACATCGTCATCCTCGACAATCTCGGAAGCCACAAGTCGAAAGCCGTCAGGCAGATGATCAAGGCGGCTGGCGCCAGGCTATGGTACCTACCGCCGTACTCGCCCGACCTCAACCCGATCGAACAGGCCTTCTCCAAGATCAAACACTGGATGCGGCAAGCTCAGAAGCGCACCATCGAGGACACTTGGCGCCACATCGGTCACCTCGTCCAGGACATCCAACCACGCGAATGCGCCAACTACTTTGCTAACGCCGGTTATGCTTCAATCAAAATGTGAAACGCTCTAGATGAGCCCGTGCCATCGACGATCGACCTGGAGATGTAGTGGCTGGAGCTGACTGACAATATGCTGCGCGTCATTCCCGTGATCCTCGCTATCCTGATGTCCGCCGCTGCGATTGCCGCGGCCGAGCCGCAACAAGGCGGCGATCTCGCCACCTGCCTCGACCGCCAGGTCGAGCTTTCGGCCCGCGCGCAGGCCTGCGACACCCTGCTCAAAATCGACCGCCTCGCCGGTAAGGACAAGTCCATCGCGCTCTCGGTGCGCGGCAACATCCTCGTCAACAAGCGCGACTACGTCCACGCCATCGAGACCCTGTCCATGGCCGCCGACCTCGATCCCGACAATGTCGTGGCGCTCAACCTGCGCGGCCTTGCCTATGAGCGTTCGGGCAAGGACGACCTTGCGATGGCCGACTACAATCTCGCGCTGCAAAAGCGCCCGACCTACGGCGTTCCCTACAATAACCGCGGCGTCATTCAGGTGCGGAGGGCGCGCTGCAAAGCGCGCTCGACGATTTCAGCCTGTCGATCAAGCTGACGCCCAAGTTCATCCTCGGCTGGACCAACCGTGCCCGCGTGCGCACGCTGATGAAGGACTATGACGGCGCGCTCGCCGATTTCGCCGAGGCCGAGAAGATCGATCCGGCCGCGCCGCAGATCGCCGGCAACCGCTGCATCACCTGGGGCCTGATGGGCAAGTTCGACCAGGCCCTCGCGGACTGCAACGGCCTGATCGAGAAGCAGCCGAAGAACGTCTACGCGATCAACAATCGCGCCGATGTCTACGTCATGAAGGGCGATCTCGATGCCGCGCTGAAGGGTTACAATGCGGCGCTTCAGATCAACCCGAACAATATCCGTGCCCATTCCGCCCGCGGCCAGATCTATGAGCGCAGGAAGGATCTCGCGCAGGCGCGCGCCGACTATCGCGCGGCGGCCTATTCGCTGACGAAATTCGACGACCCCGACGTCGCGCGCGCCCGCGCCATCGCGCAGGAGCGCCTCGCCGCGCTGACGCCGCAAACGCCGGGGGGCGCGCCCACCGGGCGACGGGTCGCGCTGGTGATCGGCAACGGCGCCTACAAGAACGTCCACGCCTTGCCCAATCCGCCGCGCGATTCGAAATTGATCGCAGGGGCGCTGCGCGATGTCGGTTTCCAGACGGTGATATCGGCGAGCGACCTGACCCGCGACAAGTTCTTCGAGGCGCTGCAGACGTTCGCCGCCGAAGCGGAAAAGGCCGACTGGGCCGTGGTCTATTACGCCGGCCACGGATTCGAGATCGCCGGAGTGAATTACCTTGTCCCCGTCGACGCCAGGCTTGCCGCCGACCGGGATGCCGAGACCCAGGCGGTGGCGCTGGAGCAGGTCATCGCCGCGGTCGGTGCCGCGCGAAAAGTGCGCCTGGTGATTCTGGATGCCTGCCGCGACAACCCGTTCGCGCCGACCATGCAGCGCACGCTGTCGCTGAAGCTGGTCGACAAGGGTTTTTCCAACATCGAGCCCGGCGCCGGCTTCATGGTGGTCTACGCCGCCAAGCACGGCGAGACCGCGATGGACGGCGACGGCGGCGCCGACAGCCCGTTCTCCACCGCGCTCGCGCGCGAGATCAAGGTGCCGAAGGTCGAGATCCGGAAACTGTTCGACATCATCCGCGACGACGTCTGGTCCGCCACCAAGCACGAGCAGCAGCCGTTCACATACGGCTCGCCGCCGGGACGTGAAGATTTTTATTTTGTCGCGGGGAAGTGAGGGCTCGTAGCCCGGATGGAGCGCAGCGAAATCCGGGAATCGCGAGCGCGCACCTAACCCCGGATTGCGCTGCGCTCCATCCGGGCTACGGCAGCCTCACACCACGATGCTCAGGCGCTTCGCCGCGCGCGTGATGCCCGTGTACAGCCACCGCGCCCGGCTCTCCCCGAACGCAAAGCTCTCGTCGAACAGCACGACGTCGTCCCATTGCGAGCCCTGCGACTTGTGCACGGTCAGCACGTAGCCGTAGTCGAACTCGTCATAGGGCTTGCGCTGCTCCCAGGCGATCGCCTCGACGCCGCCCTCGAAGCAATCGGCGCGCACCGAGACCTTCGTCACTTTGTGGCCGAGATCCTCGTCCGGCGACAGCCGCATGCTGAGAATGCGCGACTTCGAGCGCGAGGTGTTGCGCGACTTCACGCGCCACAGGCCGCCGTTGAACAGGCCCTTCTTGCGGTTGTTGCGCAGGCAGACCAGCTTGTCGCCGGCGACCGGGAAGACGTCCTCGATGTTCTGGCGCTGGCGCACCCGCATATTATAGGCGCGCCGCGTGTTGTTGCGGCCGACCAGCACCTGGTCGGCGCCCATGACGCGATCAGGATCGAGCTCCTTGCGCGACACCACTTCGCTCTCGCCGTAACGGCCGATGTCGAGCTCGCGTCCTTCGCGGACGTCCATCGACATCCGCACGATCGGATCGTCCTGGGCCTGGCGGTGCACCTCGGTCAGCATCGCGTCGGGCTCGGTGTTGGTGAAGAAGCCGCCGCCCTGGATGGGGGAAGCTGCGCGGGGTCGCCGAGCACGAGCAGCGGGCAGTCGAACGACATCAGGTCGCGGCCCAATTCCGCGTCAACCATCGAGCATTCGTCGATCACGATCAGTTTTGCTTTTGACGCCGGCGCATCGTCCCAGAGTTCAAAACTCGGCTGCTCCTCGCCGGATTCGCGGGCGCGGTAGATCAGCGAGTGGATGGTGGAGGCCTCGTCGCAGCCCTTGTTGCGCATGACGAGCGCCGCCTTGCCGGTGAAAGCGGCAAACTTCACCTCGCCATCGACGCCGTCGGCGATGTGCCGTGCCAGCGTGGTCTTGCCGGTGCCGGCAAAACCGAACAGCCGGAACACCGGCGGCGTGCCGTTCCGGCCGGGTTTTGCCTTGAGCCAGTCGCCGACGGCTTTGAGCGCGGCATCCTGATGCGGAGTGAATGTGGCCATGTCTGCTTGAGAAGGGAACCGGCGATTCGCCGCTTCTCGGAAACTAACCATTCGGCCCGCCGGTTCAAGCGGCGTCGGGCCTCCCCGCGGGTCGCAGCCTATTTGTCGATCCGGTCGTGCAGCTGCCAGAAGCGCAGCGTGCGCTCGGCCGTGGCCGCGGACAGCTTGACGAAATCCGTGCTTGCGAGCTTCAAGGTGGCCGCGTCGATGCGGTATTTGGCCGGCCGATTGCAAAGGATCTTCTCGACCGTGGGCCAGCCGAGGCCCGCCGACTTGCAGGGGATCAGTACGAGATCCGCCCGCGGTCCTTCCAGCACCTTCGCCAACAACTCGGTCGGCGCGCTGTTGTTGAGAAGCCCGAGCGCGGCCGCGACCTCGTCGAATTTCTTGGTTTCCGCGAACCGGGCGATGGCGGGGTCGTTGAGCTCGTTGAGGCCCTTCATCCGCTTGACCGCAGCTTCAGCCAGGCTGAAATCTCGCTGCGGCGCGGGCGGCACCGCCTTGCTGGTGATTGCGGTGAGGATGCGCTTGATTTCGGCCTGGAGTTCGGCGGGCGCGATTGTGGCAAGGCGCGCCCGCACGGCCTCGGTGGCGCGCTGCAGCAGATCGCGAAGATATTTGATGGGAAGGTCGATGCGCAGGCCGAGCGCCTCGGCGAGGGTTTCGTCGCCTTCCGCGTGCGCGACCATGCCGCCATAGCCCTCTGCGGAAAAGCGGGCGGTCGAGTTGACGGCGAGCCGGCGGATGACCTGGCGCTCGCCGCGCTCGACCAGAACGTCGGTGACGACCTCCGGCAGGTCCGCGCGGCCCGAAATGGCGAACAGATGATCCTGGCCCTTGGCTTTCGCGATTTCGACCAGCGTCGGGGTGCTCAGGCGATTGGACTCGGTCAGAACCTTGCCGGCGACGGCGATCTCGTCGTCCCAGGCGAGATTTTCCAGCACCCCGGTCGGAGCATAGTTCAGTGGCGCAAGGCGATCGCCGAGTTCGGCCCTGACGCGACTTTCCACCCGCGTTACCAGATGCGCGAGCACATGATCGAAGACTTCGACCTGATCGTCGCTGAGGCGCTCGCCCTGGTCGAGAAACAGGTCGGTGACCCGGCGTAGGGTCTCGACCCGTTTTGCCGACGTGCCGTTGCGGACGGCATCCTCGAGTTCGTCGATGATCGAATTCGCCTGCTGCATCACGCTCTTCTGGCCCAAAGCAGTATTTCCAACCGCGGCTTGCACCGCGTGGGAGGCAGCATTGCTCCGGGAAGATTTAAGCGGCGTGTATCGAAAGGTATCGGAAAGCCTCCGGGGAACCCTTTCGTTATCGAAAAACGGCAACCCTCGGGGAAATCCGGGGTTGCCGCGGCCGGGAGGTCAGGACGTCGTTATTGCCAGCCGGGCACGCCGCGCATGTCGGGCAGATGGTGGGCGATGCCCTTGTGGCAGTCGATACACGTCTTTTCCTTGGTGAAGAGGAAGCGCTGGTGCGCCACCGAGGCCCGCGGCGACTGCTTGGTGATGTCCATGGAATCGGCGCTGTGGCAGTTGCGGCATTCCAGGGAATCGTTGGCCTTGAAGCGCGCCCATTCGTGCGCGGCGAGCTCCAGGCGATGGTCCTGGAATTTCTCGCGGGTGTCGATCGTGCCGAAGATCTTGCCCCAGACCTCCTTGGAGGCCTGCATCTTGCGCGCGATCTTGTCGGTCCAGTTGTGCGGCACGTGGCAGTCCGGGCAGGTCGCCCGCACGCCGGAGCGATTGGTGAAGTGGATGGTCGACTTCAGCTCGGCGAAGACGTTGTCCTTCATCTCGTGGCAGCCGGTGCAGAACTTCTCGGTGTTGGTCAGCTCCAGCGCGGTGTTGAAACCGCCCCAGAAGATCACGCCGGCGGCAAAGCCCGCCAGCACCAGCACGCCGAGCCCGAACACCGAGCTCGGCCGGATCAGCACCTGCCACAGCTCGCGCGCGAAATCCCAGGCACGCGCGATGAAGCCACGCTTGATGTCGGGTTCGTCGGCGGTCGTCATCGGCGGCCACCGGGGCTCGAGCGCGACAGCAGCGTGTCGATGTCGGTGAAGTCGTTGCTGACGGGTGGGTTGGCGGTGTTCTGCGGCACGTGGCACTCGGTGCAGAAGAAGCGGCGCGGCGAGATCGAGGCCAGGAACTGGCCGTCGCGGTCCATGAAATGCGTGATCGACACCATAGGGGCCTGCGATTCAGCGATGCGCGCCCGCGCATGGCACGACAGGCATTTGTTGCCGTTGAGGTCGATCTGATAGCCGTCGATCGTGTGCGGGATGACAGGCGGCTGCTCCGGATAGTTGCGCACCTCACGCTCGGAGGTGTTGCGGTTTGGCAGCATCGGCGGCGCCGGACCCTCGTCGTTGAGCGGGGTCGGCCCGCGCAGGCCCGACGTCACGGTCTGCGCGGTCAGCGAACTCGCAGCGGCGGCGATCGCGACCGCGAGCAGGGCAATGCCAAATCGTTTCATCATGACAGGTTCACCCGCTCGATGCGCACGGCGCATTTCTTGTAGTCGGTCTGCAGCGAGATCGGATCGGTGGCGTCCAGCGTCACCTTGTTGATCAGCTTGGATTCGTCGAACCACGGCACGAAGACGAGGCCACGCGGCGGCCGGTCGCGGCCGCGCGTCTCGACGCGGGCGCGAATGAAGCCGCGGCGGGACACCACCTTCACCTCGTCGCCGCGCCGGATCTTGGCTTCCTGCGCGTCGTCCGGATGCATGAAGACCACCGCCTCCGGGAACGCCTTGTAGAGCTCGGGCACGCGGCGCGTCATGGTGCCGGAATGCCAGTGCTCCAGCACGCGGCCGGTCGAGAGCCAGAACGGATATTCACCGTCGGGCGATTCCGCCGGCGGCTCGTAGGAGCAGCGCGAAGATGCGCGCCTTGCCGTCCGGATAGCCGTAGAACTGCACGCCCGCGCCCTGCTTGACGTAGGGATCGCTGCCCTCGCGGAAACGCCATCTGGTTTCCTGGCCGTTGACGACGGGCCAGCGCAGGCCGCGCTCCCGGTGATAGGTGTCGAACGGCGCGAGGTCGTGGCCATGGCCACGGCCGAAGCTGGCGTATTCCTCGAACAGACCCTTGTGGACGTAGAAGCCGAACGCCTTGGACTCGTCGTTGAGGTAGCCCTGCTCGATGTCGGTAACCGGGAATTTGTCGACCTGGCCGTTCCTGTAGAGCACGTCGAACAGCGTCTTGCCGCGAACCTCGGGCTTCTTGGCGATCAGCTCCTCGGGCCAGACCTCCTCGATCTTGAAGCGCTTGGAGAACTCCATCAACTGCCACAGATCGGACTTGGCCTCGCCGGGCGCCGCGACGAGCTGATGCCAGAACTGCGTGCGCCGCTCGGCGTTGCCATAGGCCCCTTCCTTCTCCACCCACATCGCGGTCGGCAGGATCAGATCGGCGGCCAGCGCCGTCACCGACGGATAGGCGTCGGAGACAACGATGAAATTGTCGGGATTGCGGAAGCCCGGATAGGTCTCCTCGTTGGCGTTCGGACCGGCCTGGAGATTGTTGTTGACCTGCACCCAATAGGCGTTGATCAGGCCGTCCTTCAGCATCCGGCTTTGCAGCACGGCGTGGGCGCCGGGCTTGTCGGGAATGGTGCCTTCGGGCAGCAGCCAGAGGTGCTCGGCCTTGGTGCGGTGCTCCTTGTTGGTGACGACCATGTCGGCGGGGAGGCGGTGCGAGAAGGTGCCGACCTCGCGCGCGGTGCCGCAGGCCGAGGGCTGGCCGGTCAGCGAGAACGGGCTGTTGCCGGGCTCGGAGATCTTTCCTGTCAGAAGGTGGATGTTGTAGACGAGGTTGTTGCACCAGACGCCGCGGGTGTGCTGGTTGAAGCCCATGGTCCAGAACGAGACCACTTTTGTCTTCGGATCCGCATAGAGCTCGGCCAGCGCCTCGAGGCGATTGAGCGGCACACCGGACATCTCGGCCGCCTTCTCCAGCGTGTAGTCCGACACGAACTTGACGTACTCGTCGTAGCTCATGTCGGTGGAGTCGTTGGCCTTCGCCGCCCCCGTCGCCTTCTTCTGCAGCGGATGCTCGGGCCGCAGGCCGTAGCCGATGTCGGTCTGGCCGCGCCGGAAGATGGTGTGCGCGGCGACGAAGTCCTTGTTGACCCGGCCGGTCTTGATGATGTGGTTGGCGATGGCGTTGAGCAGATAGAGGTCGGTCTGCGGCTTGAAGATCATGCCGATGTCGGCGAGGTCGAACGAGCGGTGCTCGAAGGTCGAGAGCACGGCGACGCGGACATGCGGGGCGGACAGCCGGCGGTCGGCCACGCGCGTCCACAGGATCGGATGCATCTCCGCCATGTTGGAGCCCCACAGCACGAAGGCGTCGGTGGCCTCGATGTCGTCATAGCAGCCAGGCGGCTCGTCGATGCCGAAGGTGCGCATCATGCCGGCGACGGCGGAGGCCATGCAGTGGCGCGCATTGGGGTCGATGTTGTTGGTGCGGAAGCCGGCCTTGAACAGTTTCGAGGCCGCATATCCTTCCCAGACCGTCCACTGGCCGGAGCCGAACATGGCGACGCCGTTCGGCCCGCGCTTCTTGATCGCCTCCTTCCACTTCACCTCCATGATGTCGAAGGCTTCGGTCCAGCTGATCGGTGTGAATTCGCCGTTCTTGTCGTACTTGCCGTTCGTCTTGCGCAGCATCGGCTGCGTCAGGCGGTCGTGGCCGTACATGATCTTGGAGAGGAAGTACCCCTTGACGCAGTTGAGGCCGCGGTTGACCTCGGCCTTGGTGTCGCCGTGGGTGGCGACGACGCGGTTGTCCTTGGTCGCGACCATCACGGAGCAGCCGGTGCCGCAGAAGCGGCAGGCGGCCTTGTCCCATTTCAGTTCGGCGACGTCGCGCTCTGCGACGAGGTTCGCGGCAAGCGCCGGCACCGGCATGCCCGCGGCGGCCGCCGCGATCGCGGCGGCCTCGAGCTTCAGCATCTGGCGGCGGTCGAGCTTTGGCGATGTCATGGATGGCTCTTCCTTGCTCAGGCGGTTTCGATGGCGTGGAACACCAGCGCCGCGGAATAAACGTCGGGCAGCGACTGGATGGTGTTGAGCAGGGTGCCGAGGCTGCCGGAATCAGGCGCCTCGGTCACGACGATGAGTTTTCCCCGCGGATCGCGGCCGTGAATCTCGCACCCGGCAAGGCCGGTGATCGCGGCTTCCAGTTCGGCGAGGCGTTCGGGGCGCGCCTGCACGATGATGCTGGCGATCTCGCAGCCCGGCGGCGGGACGACGCGGTCGGCGCCGAGCATCCGGCCGGTGATCAATGCGCGGCGGTTGAGTGTGGCTTCAGCCATGATGCCTGTCTTTCGCTGTTCGAATGATCAATGCGGGGAGGGCGGCGGGCCGGGAGGTCCGGCAAACATCTGGTAGACCCAGACGCCGAGACCGTAGGAGCCGACCGTTCCGACCGCGAGGACGGGCATCACGACCGCGGTCAGGAACAGAAAAGCGAAAATCTCCATGCGCTTACGGCGCACGCGCGATGACGCGTCGTCTGGGGCCGACATATTCGGTCTCTATGAAATTTGGGGGGATTGGGACGGCATCCGGGCCGTTACCTTGCTGCATCTTAGATGCAGTCGGGCCGCTGACGCGTTGATCTGGATCAATAAGCCAGGTCGCAGGAATGTCGCAGCACGTCTATGGGGCCGTGCCGGAACCTAAGCGTGATTGATCTCCCGCGCAGCGGAATTGCGATTCCGTGGACAGCGCCACCTCACGCATTAAGATGGCATCAACAACAATAATGCGGGAGAGGCGTCATGAAGTTCGGCATCTTCTATGAGCTGCAACTGCCACGTCCGTGGGTCGCCGGCGACGAACTCGCGCTCTACCAGAACGCCCTTTCGCAGATGGAACTCGCCGACAGGTTCGGTTACGACCACGCCTGGGTCGTCGAGCATCATTTCCTCGAGGAATATTCGCATTCACCCTCGCCGGAATCGTTCCTCGCCGCCGCGAGCCAGCGCACCAGGAACATCCGGCTCGGCCACGGCATCCTCCAGCTCACCACCAACCACCCGGCACGCGTTGCCGAGCGCGTCGCGGTGCTCGACCTGCTCTCCAACGGCCGCTGCGAATTCGGCATGGGCGAGAGCGCGTCCATCACCGAGCTCACGCCGTTCGGCCGCGACATGGAGACCAAGAAGGAGGTCTTCGAGGAAGCCGTGCAGGCGATCTTCCCGATGTTCAAGGACGCGGGCAGCGAGTACCACGGCAAATATTTCGACATCCCCTTGCGCAACGTCGTGCCGAAGCCGGTGCAGAAGCCGCATCCGCCGCTCTGGCTGGCGTGCTCGCAGCTGCCGACGATCGAGCGCGCCGGCCGCTACGGCTTCGGCGCGCTCGGTTTCCAGTTCGTCAGCGCCGACGCCGCGCATGCCTGGGTGCACGCCTATTACAACGCCATGACCAAGCGGCTCACCAAGCTCGCCGACTACGAGATCAATCCGAACATGGCGCTGGTGTCGTTCTTCATGTGCGCGAAGACCGACGAGGAGGCGCGCGCGCGCGCCGACGGCGCCACCTTCTTCCAGTTCGCGCTGCGCTTCTACGGCGCCTCGCAGAACCGCCAGCGTCCCGCGCCCTACACCGTCAACATGTGGGACGAGTACAACAAGTGGAAGCGCGACAATCCGGAGGCGCAGGAGGCAGCCTTGCGCGGCGGCCTGATCGGCTCGCCCGAGACGATCCGCAAGAAGTTGAAGCGCTTCCAGTCCTCGCACATCGACCAGGTCATCCTGCTCAATCAAGCTGGCAAGAACAGCCACGAGCACATCTGCGAATCGGCTCGAGCTGTTCGGCCGCGAGGTGATGCCGGAATTCCAGAACGACCCGGCGCAGGCGGCCTGGAAGCAGGGCGTGATGAGCGGCGAGATCAAGCTGGAGGAAATCGACACCGAGGCCTTTTCGGACCGCTACGGCAAGCTCGCCGTCAACGTCGCGCCGTCGAAGGCAGCGGCCGGCTAGGAGGACGCTCATCGTGGCAAAGCACCGGATCTATACGATGAGCTTCGCAAGCGTGTACCCGCTTTACGTTGCGAAGGCGGAGAGGAAGGGACGGACGAAAGCGGAGGTCGATCAGATCATCTCGTGGCTGACGGGCTATGGTCAGAAGGAGCTGGACGCTCAACTGAAGAAGCAGACGGACTTCGAAACCTTCTTTGCCAAGGCGCCCCGCATCAATCCTCAGCGCGCCCTGATCAAAGGTGTCATCTGCGGCGTCCGGGTCGAGGAGATCGAAGAACCGACGATGCGGGAGATCCGTTACCTGGACAAGCTGATCGACGAGCTGGCCAAGGGAAAGACAATGGACAAGATCCTGCGAAAAGCGGAGTCCTGAGCGGCGCCCTCTGTCCGCTCGCAATGCGGCGTTGCCCGGACGATGCCGACGGCACCCGTCTTCCGCACCGCCTCCATTGCTGATAACTTTCATCAAAATGCGATAGGGAGAAAGCGATGCGGTCTCGGTCTGTGTCCGCAAATCCGGCGGATGGCGACGTCACGCCCGCGGTGCTCGCCATCGGACGCCCCGATTTCCCCAAAGTGCTGATCGACACGCTGCGCCGTCAGGCCGAGGTTGGCCATTGCATGGTGTTTGCATTGAGCCGTGAGGGCGCCGCGCATTGCCTGCTCGATGCCGGCAACATCCCGATCGGTGCGGATCTCGGCGCCGCCTATGCCGGGCAATTTCACGCAGCCGACCCCAATCGCGAAGCGCTGTTCGAAGCCAGGACCGGCGTGCCGATCGTGCTGCCGTCGTTCGCGCCGCGCATGTATGGCGCACGCTACCGCAAGATATTCTTCAGCGACTCTGACATCGTCGACAAATGCGCCACCGCGATCTGGACGGACGACACCTGCTACTACGTCAATTTCTACCGCGTCGGCGCGCAAGGCCGCTTTAACCCTGCGCAAGTCGAACGCCTCAAGACGATCGCGCCGGCGATCGGCGCCAGCGTGGCGCGCCACTTTCAGCAAATGGCGCCGCGTCCCGGCCAGGACATCGCAACACTGTTCGCAACACAGGCGCCGCTCAGCGGGCTGACCGCGCGCGAGCGGGACGTCTGTCGCGGCATTCTCGGAGGGTTAAGCTCCGAGGCGATCTCGCAGGAGCTCGGCATCGGCCTGCATTCGACGCTGACCTATCGCAAGCGCGCCTATGAGAAGCTCAGCATCTCCGCGCAGAACGAACTGTTCGCGATCGTGCTGCGGCTTCTGACCCGCAGTTTGAACTAGGTTGGCAGGCCGCTGGAGGCCGGCGCGTCGTAGGTGAGGAGATAGCGCTCCGGAAACGGCCCTCCGGCGAAGTCAATGTCCGCGGCTGGACGCACGCCCGGAATTTGCAGGATGCGGCGAACGATTTCCGGAACCTGGATGCGGCTGATCTGGTCGCCGAGGCAGGTGTGCATCCCGTAGCCCAGATGCATGTAGACCGACTCCGGCCGGTCGATGGCGAAGCCGGAGGGCGCTGGCAGTTGAAAGCCGTCGCGCATCGCCGACCGGGTCGAGACCAGAACGGTGCTGCCGGCCTTGATCGTCGCCGCGCGCAGCGAGCCCTTGGCGATCCGGTAGTCGGTCCGGCAGTGGCGCACCACGAAGGGGTTGATCGGGTTGAAGCGCAGTGCTTCCCAGCAATAGCGGTACATCAGATGATCGTCGTTGCTGTTGGCGACCTCGATCGCCTCCTTCAGGATCTTCGGACGTTTGAACAGCTGGTCGAGCAGTTGTACGATGGACGCCGACGTGGTCTCGATGCCACCGACCAGCGTGCCCATCATGTTGGTGATGATGCGCTCGTCGCCGAAGCCGATCGAGATCGTCAAAATGGCTTTTCAGCAAGCGGCTGAGGACGTCGTCGAGCGGCGCGCCATTCTTCAACTGCTCGCGCCGTTGCGGGAGCAATTGTGTCAGGTAGGCGCGCATCTCCTGCCCGGCGTCGATGTTGTCCTGGTGCACCTTCGGATCTTTGTCCAAATTGTGAAACATGTCGTACTGCGTGGCGCGCGACCAGCGGAACATCGACGCCGGGTCGGGGCCGGGAAAGCCGAAATAGTCTCCGGTCAGCTGGATCGGCACCAGGCGCGACAGCGTGCTGACCACCTCGATCTGGTTCCGGGTGTAGAGCTGCTTTTCGACGGATGCGTTGGCGAGGCTGCGCACTTTCTGGCGAATGGCCGGCAGATCTTCCATGCGCATGAAGGCGCGCATGATGCCCTTGTCGCGCTGGTTGATCTCGGTACAGTCGCGGCCGAGCATGTAGGGGCCGACCGAGGGATCCATCATCGGCCCATAGGTGACGTTGAAGATGTCGGGCCGGCTCAGCGCTTCCTGCACGTCGGGGAAGCGGGTGATGAACACCGGACCTGCGGCCCCCAAGGCCAAATTGGGCCGGACGTGCCGGATGAACGCGAACAGCGCATCCGGATGTTGGGCGATCATCCATTTCAGGAACTTCGCCGCCAGACCCTTCTTCTGCTCCGCCATGGCCGCGTCCTATTTCAGATCGACTTGAGGAACTCGATGATTGCGTTGCGCTCATCGGCAGAGAGCGCGGGGCCGATGACGCCCTCACGTTTGTCGTTGGAGAATTCGTGCCCGGTGTTGCGATTGGCGGACTTCGACGTATCGAGAATGAAGTAGCCGTCGCGATCGTAGGTCTTGCCTTTGGGATCGACGGTCCGCGTCACGATACCGAGGCGTACCGGATCGAAGCTGGGATCACCAAGCAGGAAGGCTTTCGGGCGCTCCGCGACCGGGCTGAGCAGGTCGTAGATCGTCGGCACCGAGCCGTTGTGCAGGAACGGCGCGGTCGCCCATACGCCGTTCAGCGGACGCGCCTTGTAGCCGGACCCTGCCGCGAGACAATTCGGCCGATCGCCTTCGATTTTCGCGCGGTCAGCCCCGGTCGATCGGATCCATTCGTTGATGGTCTGCTGGACCGTGGCGCCGAGCGCAAGCGCGAAGAGTTGCATCGTGTTGTCCGAAATGTGGATCATATCCAGCGTCTTGTCGGCCTTCAGTTGGCAGACATCGACGTCGATGCCGAGTCCGGGGCTGGCCTCGCCCACGCGGGCCAGTTCGCGGCCGGCGGTGTCGACGGTGCGGTTGCGCAGCACGTCGCCCTGGGCCGGATCGGTGCCCATATGGTTCTGCTTGATGATCTTGACGTAGAGCACGGATTCCGCCGTCTGCTTCTCCTGCCCATCCCGGCCGCGCCAGCGGATCGGGCCGAAGTTCTCCCAGAATTTCGCGTCCGGCGCCTTGCCGCGTGCGATATCGGGTGTCAGCGCGGGAAGATGGCAGCCGCTGCAATGCTTGTCGTAGAGCTGGGCTCCCGCTGCGGCCTTGGCCTTGTCGATCGCAGGGAAGCCGTCGGGCCAGGCCGGCGCGTTCAGGCCGGTGAAGGCCTTCGCCACCAGCGGCTGGTCCTTTCCGGCGAGTTGTTGTTCGATCCAGTGCAGATTATCCATGGGGATGCTGCTCGCGAAGCGTCCCTCGTTCGGAGGGGCGGTGAAGTTGACCTCCGCAGAGACCCCCATCGCCTCGCCGGCATTGCGCACCAGCGGCTGCATGATCGACCCGTCGTACTGCACCCAGTCGAACCATGACGAGGTCCAGATGTGCGGGTAGGTGACGGGGGCGTTGATGTTGACGTAGTTGCCGTAGCGTCCGGTGTCGAGCGCGAACACCTGGTTGCCGATGCGATTGAGCGCATCGAGGCGGGTAAATCCTTCCGTGACGTCGATCCCGGCGGGCAGATCGATCAGCGCACCAAGTATTCCTTCGAGCTCCTTGGACAACTGGACGCGCGTCAGATCGTTGTACTCGGTTCCCAGAACAGCCTTCGCGAACCGGCGGAAGCGGCCGTCGAAGAAGGGCAGCTTTGACGACAAGGCGGTCTGTGCGAGCGCTGCGCGAAGCGCGAAGGTCAATTGACCGAGATCGGTCACGGCAGGTCCGCCGTCGATGATATAGCGCTTGTCCTTGAAGACCAGTTGGCCGGTATGGCACGCGGCACAGGTCAATCCGACGGCCGTGTCCTTGCGCGGGAGCCCCTTGATCGACTGATACGGCGAATAGGCAAAGCCGATCGGCAAACCGTATTCATTGTTCTTGCTCTTGGCGGATCCGATGAATCCGAACCGCAACAAATAGGGGTCGTCCGCAAAGCGTTCGCGTTTGAAAAGGGAACCGCGAAGGGTGAGTTCAGCGGCGCTTCCAAGGCGAGAAACCATGGCAGCGGAATCGGCAGGGTGTGCGTGCCTTGGGCTTCGTGATGGAATCGATCGGCGTCATTCGCGTTCCAGCCCTGATCGAGCGAGACCTGCTCGCTCACAGTGACCAGCGCAGGGAGACCGGGTGGCTTCAAAGCTTCGATGATTGCTCCAACCTGGGGGCTGGTCAGGATCGCGATCACGGCAATGGCCGCGAGGATCGCCAGAAGAACAAGAAAGCGTCGAAACCTAAGGCGGCAAACAGCGTCGGCAACTGTCGACATGGCTCCCCCCGGGACGTCAGCGAAAAGCTTCCCGATTATCAATCCTTTTCCCGCGGCACGACCTGCGAACAAGTCGGGACGTGGAGACCGGTCAGCCTAGAAAACCGGCTTGGTCGGCGGATTCTGTGGATCTTGAGGTTCAATATTCAGTTCGTAGGACAAGGGTCGCGTGCTTATGAGTCTGAAACGGCCATCCTCGATCTTGATGGAAAAAAGACCGGTCAAGGCACCTTTGGGCGGTATGCATGCGACGGTCTCGCCAACACGGCGGTTAACGGTATCGATGGTTCTGAAGATGCTGTGCTCGAAGTCGATATTGCTCTTGCTCATGTGAGCCGTGCCCACGGCTTTACCGAAGCCCGCTTCGGAATCTTTGACGCAAGCACCATGGTTGCCGACTTTTTTCGAGGTGACGTCCTCGTAGTGGCAAGATCCGTCCTTCGATTTGTCCCACATCTTGTGAGCGTACTGGAACGCGCCGCCCTCGAATTTAATGAATGCGATGGCCAGGCATTGATAATGCCCAAGGACCTGCTTGGTCCTCGCGCTGACGTCTCTGACTTCCCCGTAGTAAACGGGTTCGCCGGTTTCCTGCGTCCAGAACTTGAGCTTCGAAGCAATTTCTGCGGGGTCCGTGATTGCCTGGGCACCGGCCATCGAAGCCGTGCCCAAGACTACCGCAATTGAAATCATTGCTGTCCGCATAGGGTGATCCCTCCGATCAAGTTCAGGAGGCAAGGGGCAATCAGGCTCAGCAGACCAAGGTTCTCACCGAATTTGAGCCAATGCAACCAAAAGATGGGGCGTGTAGTACTTTTCTCGATGAGATTGAATTTTTGAAATCCCGCTTTCCCTCGGGTCGCCCGCCCCTATCGCTGGGGACAGACGCCGGCTCTCGCAGGCGTTCGGCATCAGCCTCGACCCTGACCTGTCGCAAGCGCGCCTGTGAGCGGCTCGGGATCTCCTCGCAGAACGAATTGTTTCCGATCAGGCGGCGCCTGCGCCTGAAGCTTGGCCGCTCGAACTAGTGAGGACTCAGTCCGTGATCGCGGCTTCCGAGCGCAAAGCGGACACGCGGCCGCCCGCAGGGATCGTTGCCCTTTGAGCCTGCATCGATCCAGCCGCCGCAAGGATACCGGACCTTTGCGCGAAATTGCTGGACTGGCGACTGCCTCTTGGTCTTCGCGCGCACCGCGACCTCCCCCGCAAGCGGGAGAGGTCAACGACATCCCGCGCTAGTGTCGGCCTGCACGGTTGACCGGACCACCACGGTTCATGGGCGTGCCCGCGCGGACGCCTGCACCCGGTGCGCCAGCGCCAACGCCGGCGACGCCGACGCGACCCGGTGCGCCTGCCGCTGCTGCCGGCCGTGCCACGCAACCATCCGGCACGCCCGCCGTCGTGCAGTAAACGACGGCCTCGGCAGAGCCGGACCCGAGCGAAATCAGCATCAGCGTCGACAAAGCCGTCAACGTCACACCAGCGACGAGCCGTCCCGTTTTATTTGACATGTTGTACCTCTGTTGGAGCGCAGGACTTGCAGTGTTCAGTCGATCACCGCAGCCGCCACCGTCCCAAACACTTAGCGACAACAACTCAACATCTCGTGAAGAAGGGATGGACGTTTGTCTGCAACGGCGAGCTGGGCCAACCGCGAGATGCCTCGGCCCGGCATGAACTTGCCGAGCCAAACCAAGCCACGCCGCCCGGCGTCACCTCGAGGGAGGCGATCGTCGATGGAAACAACGACCGCGCTCGTTCAATCAATACTTGGCGACGACCGCGCCGCCCCAGCGATAATTGACCCGGACGGTGATGAGGTCGACGTCCTGATGAATGCGGTCGCTGGCGTAGGCCGTCCCCGCAGGTGCGAGCGTGCCGTTGTTGGTGAAGGTGATGAACCTGTCCTGCATGAACATGTGGTCGTATTCGATCGCGGCGGACCAGTTCGGCGCGAAGCCGTATTCGAGGCCGAGTCCGATCACGCCGCCCCAGCGGGTGTCGTTGACGGTGTCGCTGATCTGGGCGCCGTTGGCAGTCAGATAGCCGCGATAGCGATCGGAGGTCAGAGCAGCGCCACCCTTCAGATAGAGCAGCGTGTTGCTCCAGGAATAGCCGATCTGACCGGTGAACATTCCGAACGCGTCGACTTGCGTGGCGTTGACGACGGCCGGGAACGGAATGCTCTGGTTGCTGCCGCGGAAGTTGGCCCAGTTGCCCTGGGCTTCGAGACCGAACACGATGCTGGAGCTCTGAAAACGATACCCGACCTGGCCGCCGGCCGTGCCGCCGGTTGCATCGTGGCATCCCTCGGAAACATTGAAGGCGCCGGCCGCATTGCTGAAATCCCAGCACTTGTGGCTCGATCCCCATCCGCCGTTGGCGCCGATGTAGAAGCCGCTCCAGTCGTACATCGCGCTGATCGTGGGCGCCTTGGTGTAGGGACGGGGTGCCATGTCTGCGGCAGACGCCGAAGTGACCATCGCAAGCGCGCCGACGGTACCGAGCAGCAATGTCTTCATGATGAATCCCCTGGGCCGAGTTTGTGCGACAGAATCAATTTCGCGAACAGCTTACGCTTCGCCGCTCCGAATCTTGTCACCCAATCGCTACAGTGCCGCACCGAATGCGGGTTTTGCAGACGTCGCTCACCGGCAGGCCTTTTCTCCGCAGTGCGATATCCGCTCGCAGTGTCCTCGGTGCAAAGAAATGAGAGCTGGCGCAAATTCGAGTCGAAGCCGTCTGCCGACTGAGGATGCCCGTAGAACAACGGGCTTTGGTACTGATGAATTTGCCTCACGCGCGCCGCGACGCATCCGCAAAAGCACACCTCCCGACATTCGCTGCAAGTGTACAACATAGATGACCTTGTTTTGACGAATGCGACTAGCATTCGCGTCAGGCAGGACCGTCACCGATTCGGTCGTTTTGTCGGAGCCTCCGCGCGAGGCTGCCGCGACGATGATCTGTGACTCCGTGCCTCGGTGTTTTCTCGGGGGAGCGCAGACCATGAAGAGTGTCAAAAAGCTTGCGTTGCTTGCGTGTGTTGGACTGAGTGTCGCGGCAGTGCCGCGTCCTGCGCTCGCCGACAAAATTTCCGAACGTCTCGATGCGTTGGAGAGGGAGAATGCCGCCTTGCGCGCGCGGCTCATCCGCCTCGAGACTTCCAAGGAAACGTTCAAGGAAACGTCCGGCGAAACGGCCAGGACGGCAAGGCTTCAACCTCGGTCGGTGGATTCGCACACCGGTACCGTGCTCGTCCCGCCGCCGCGATCGGCAGGCCAGGACAGCATGGCCGCAGATCTCGGCTATGTCGGCCCGCGACGCGCGAGTGCGCCCCGCTTCGAAGTCAGCGGAACGGCGTCGTTCCTGCAGCCCGGTGCCGGCAATCTCGAATATGGCACGCTGACCAATCCTCTGCCGTTGGTGACACCGCACTGGCGAAATCAGTCGCTCAAGCCGAACTTCACGCCATCGTTCAGCTTTGGCGCCCGCTACATCGGCGACGAGTCGAAAGATATCCAGCTGAACTGGACGCACCTGCGCAACACCGCGACGGATTCGTTCTTTGCTTCGCCGACGGAAATGGTGGGACCGCCCTACCTGATCGGGCCGGAATCGGCCCTCTACAAGAATGGCAGTGGCTCGGTGAAAACCGCCTTTGACGTCGTCAACCTGGACGCCGGATACACCTTCTGCGCCGATTGCTCGTTACAGATGCGGGCCTTCGGCGGCATATCGGCCGCGCGGATCAGCCAGAACCTGTCGGGCCTGTTCGCAAGCCCGGGTGGCGATGCCTCTTCGGGCTACACCGTCAATTCCCTGTTCACCGGCGCCGGGCCCCGTGTCGGTATCAAGGGCCAGTTCGGCATCGGCGACTTTCAGTTCATCGGCGAGATGGCCGGCGCTGTCCTGATCGGCTCTGCGCAGAGTGGGATGGATTTCACCACGCTGTCTCCGGCATTCGGACTTTCCAGCCAGTCCATAAGCTCTCCCAATGCGACGCGGGTGGTTCCGAGCATCGACGGCAAATTGGCCAGCGCCTATACCTTCGCACCGACAGCTTACGGATTGTTCAAGGTCGAGGCCGGCTATAAGGCCGCGGTCTATTTCGATGCGGTCAATTCATATGGACTGACCCAGGTCCCGACCAGCCTGACGCTTCCGCCCATCGGCATTTACCTCGCGACGCAGCAACACCAACAGAGCAATTTCACCAACCACGGCCCATATGTGACCGCGAGCTGGGCCTTCTATTGAGGCTGGGCGCATAGCGCCTGGAAAGACGAGGGCCTGAAGCGATAGCAGCTCTGTCCCCATCGCGAGGGACAGACGCCGCCACCGGATTCCGCTAGTCTGCCCTGAAAGACACGAGAATCCAGGGAGGCCGCCTTGAGCACGGCGCCGCACATCGACATCGAGCCGGCTGCATTCTGGGCCGATCCCTATCCGATGCTGGCAAAAATGCGCAAGGAAGCGCCGATCGCGTTTGTGCCGCAACTCGGCTCGACATTATTGACGAGCCGCGACGACATCTCGATCTCGGAGAAGCAGATCGACGTGTTCTCCTCGCACCAGCCGGCCGGCCTGATGAACCGGCTGATGGGGCACAACATGATGCGCAAGGACGGCGAGGCGCATCAGGCCGAGCGCCGCGCGATGTTCCCGACGGTGTCGCCGAGGACGGTGAAGGCGCATTGGACCGCGCTGTTTCAGGCCCATGCCGACCGCATTATCGACGCGATCGAGCCCAGCAGCCGGATCGACTTGATGCGCGATTTAGCGCTGCCGTTCTCGGGCGAATGCCTGAAGTCGATCACCGGTCTCACCAACATCCGATACCAGGACATGGATGCGTGGTCGCAAGGCATGATCGAGGGCATCGCCAACTATGGCGGCGATCCTGAGGTCGAGGAGCGCTGTCATGCCGCGACGTCGGGCATCGATGCGGCGATCGACGACATTCTGCCGGTGATGCGTGAAAGATCCGACCAGAGCATCCTCGGCGTCCTCCTTGCCTCCGGCATGCCGATGGACAGCGTGCGCGCCAACGTCAAGCTGGCGATATCAGGCGGCCAGAACGAGCCGCGCAAGGCGATCGCCGGCACGGTGTGGGCGCTGCTGAGCCATCCCGACCAGCTCGCTCTCGTCCGCAGCGGCGAGGTGTCCTGGCTGCAGGCGTTCGAGGAATACGCCCGCTGGATATCGCCGATCGGGATGTCGCCGCGGCGGATCGCAAAGCCATGGTCCATCCGCGACGTCTCCTTCGAAACCGATGAGCGCGTGTTCCTGATGTTCGGCTCGGCCAACCGCGACGAAAAGCATTTCGAGCGGGCCGATGCGTTCGACGTGCGGCGTGATACGTCGAAGAGCGTCGCCTTCGGGGCCGGCCCGCATTTCTGCGCCGGCGCCTTCGCCTCTCGCGCCATGATCGCCGACGTCGCACTGCCGACATTGTTCGCCCGCGCCAACAAGCTGGAGCTCGCCGACGACGAGCCGGTGCGGATCGGCGGCTGGGCGTTCAGGGGACTACAGAATTTGCCGGTGAGGTGGCTGCATTAGCCGGGCTGGGCGCCCGCCCTTCCGGAGCGCCGCCACGATGCCATCTTGCCCCTGTTTTGCCCGACGGGTCAAGTTGATTTCGGATAATTCGTAATTCGTTGTTTTCGCACGCCCCGGCTACTGTGCATGGGGTTGTTTTCGCGCTTTTCGTTTCGGCTGCAGGACCGTGGCCCAATTCGTGCCGCCTTCACATCCGCGTGCAGAAAAATTCCATCTTCATTCGCACGGCGGCTTGAAAGATTAATCATGCGCTCCGCCATGGGCGCAGTGGTGCTGGTATTCGACGAGGGCCGGATTGCCCAGGATGTCGCGGTTAACGTCGCCCGGCCCCGCGCACGGGGCTCTGCTGAATTAGCAGGCCTCGAAGCCTCGATTTTGAGCCACCTTTTGTCGGCGGAAGATCGTACCTAGATACAAGGGAACCCCGCGTCGGGGACCGTGCCATGAATGTAGTGCCTCGCGATCTCATGACTGAAATCCCCGTCTCGCCCGCCGATTTCCGCGGCGCCATGCGCCATCTCACCGGAGGCGTCAGCGTCATCACCGCCGGACGGGGCAAGGACATCACCGGCATGACGGTGACCTCGGTAACCTCGTTGTCGGTCGAGCCGCCGACCCTGCTGGTCAGCATCAACCGCGATGCCTCGTCCTTCCCGCTGATCCGGCGTTACGGCGCCTTCGGTGTCAACATTCTCGCGGCCGACCAGCTCGATGTCGCCGAACGCTTCGCCGGCAAGGGCGGGCTGAAGGGCGCCGAACGCTTTGCCGGATCCCAGTGGGTGACATCGGTTTCGGGCGTTCCGCTGCTGGTCGGCGCATTGTCCGCGGTCGATTGCGAGGTCGAGGAGATCGTCGAGCGTCATTCGCATGGCATCGTCATCGGCCGCGTCAGGGATGTCAGGAATTCGACCCGCAACGCCGCGCTGGCCTATTGGCACGGCCAGTATGTGGCGGTCGATCAGGACGAGGACGCAGCCAGGCTTGCGGACGTCAGCGTTCCCGCAAGCGTTCGACGCGGCGTTTGATCGCCGCTGCGCAGGCTGGCCTTTTCGGTCTCATCGCTCTAGAAGCCCCTGAGCCTTCCCGCCGGGACGGCAACGGAGCGGAACGATGAAGCGCGTCGCGACATGGGCCTTCTACGCCGTCGGCGCGCTGGCGATCGCCTATCTCGCGCTGTTCGCCTATGCGATGTTCCGCGGCCAGCCGATCATCCCGGGCGACCCCATCCATATTTTTCGGAAGCCGGATGCGCCGAGTTATTCGTGAGATATCGTAGAGTGGATTAGTCTCGTAGGGTGGGCAAAGGCGCGTTAGCGCCGTGCCCACCATCTTTCCATTGACGCAGAAGAACTGGTGGGCACGCTTCGCTTTGCCCACCCTACGAGATCAGCCTTTTAGAATCGCCAGCGCGAGCGCCTGAGCGCGCGGCACGATGCTGTCGATCTCCAGATATTCCTCCGGCGTGTGCGCGAGCCCACCGACCGGGCCGAGGCCGCAGATCGTCGGTGTGCCCACCGCCGCGGTGAAGCCGGAATCGGCGCAGCCGCCGGAGAATTCGCCCTGCAGCGTGGTGAGGCCGATCTGCCTGGCGGCGGCCTGATAGCTCTCGAACAGCGCCTTGGAGTCCGCGCTCTGCACCACCGGCACGAACTCGCCCTTGATCGTCAGCGTCGCGCTGGTGCCCGGCACGGTGGAGGTCGCGATGATCTTTTCGATCGCGGCCATGATCCTGGCCCGATCGGCCGGATCGACATAGCGCAGGTCGATCTGCCCTTCCGCATAAGGCGCCGTCGTGTTGACGGACTGGCCGCCCGCGACGAGGCCGACATTGAGCGTGATGCCCTTGTCGAGATCGGTCAGCGCATGGATCTGGACGATCTTGTGGGCGAGCTCGCCGATCGCGCTGACGCCCGCGGCGAAATTGGCGCCGGAATGCGCGGCTTTGCCGGTGATGGCAAAATGCATGAAGATGCCGCCCTTGCGGCCGGTCACGACATTGCCCGTGGGACGGCCGGGCTCGGAATTGAACACGGCGCGCGCGGCGCGTCCTTCGCGCTCGATCACGGGGCGGGAGGAGGGCGAGCCGATCTCCTCGTCGGAGGTGATCAGCAGCTTGATCGGATGCGGGCTGCCGCCGAACTTGTGAAACGCCGTCGCCACAAACACGTTCATGACGAGGCCGGACTTCATGTCGGCAACGCCAGGTCCGTAGGCGCGACCGTCCTTGATGGTGAACGGGCGCCGCCCGGCCTCGCCCTTGCCGAACACGGTGTCGCGATGCCCCATCAACAGCACCGGCTTCTCGTTGCTGCCGGGCTTTGCAACGTCGGCATGGATCGCATCTCCGAAATTGTCATTGCTCTCGCGCCGGAACGGAATGCCGTGCTCGGCAAAATGCCGCTCGAACCGCGCACCGACCGCATCGACGCCGTCCTTGTCATAAGACCCGGAATCGATGTTTACGACGTCGCGCAGCAGGTCGATCATCGCCTGCCGCTGCGACGCCAGCCAGTCCGTGATTTGAGCTTGAGACATGTGGTTCCTCGCGTGGTTCTCACGCGGGGTTATAGGAGCTGCCGTCGCCGTGGCCTAGTCGGCTGGCGCGGTCCCGTTATGCGAGGAGCGCTTTCAACGCCGTCATTGCGAGCGCAGCGAAGCAATCCAGCCCCTCACCGCGGAGGCATTCTGGATTGCTTCGCTGCGCTCGCAATGACGAGGTTGGCAGTCCGCACTCAAACAAAAATGCCCGGGACCAGCCCGGGCATTTGCCTTCTCGATAGTCGCCGGCGCCGCCTACGCCCCCACCATCGGCATGCGCGGATACTCACCCGGCGTGCCGGCGGGCGGGATCGGGATGCCGCCGTCGGAATATTCGTTGAGCTTGTTGCGCAGGGTGCGGATCGAGATGCCCAGGATGTTGGCGGCGTGGGTGCGGTTGCCGAGGCAGTGCTTAAGCGTCTCCAGGATCAGGTCGCGTTCGACGTCGGCGACGGTGCGTCCCACAAGCGCCCGCGTCACCTGCTCGGCGGCCATCGTGGCATGCGCCACGGCCGGCACGGTCTTGGCGAGGTCGAGGCGGTCGCCGTCCGGCGTCAGGATTGCGTCGGGTCCGATCTCGTCGCCCTGCGCCATCAGCACCGCGCGATGCATGGTGTTTTCGAGCTCGCGGACGTTGCCCTGCCAGCGGTTGGTCGAGAGCACGCGGCGCGCTTCCGCCGAGATCGGGCGCACCGGAACGCCGTTGGCCTCGGCATATTTCTTCACGAAGTGCTGGGCGAGCTCGAGGATGTCGAGGGGACGCTCGCGCAGCGGCGGGATCTTCAAGTTCACGACGTTGAGGCGGAACAGCAAATCCTCGCGGAACGTGCCTTCACGCACAGCGTCCACCAGATTGCGGTTCGAGGTCGCGATGATACGGATGTCGACCGGGACCGGCTTGGTGCCGCCGACGCGATCGATCACGCGCTCCTGGATGGCGCGGAGCAGTTTTGATTGCAGGCGGACGTCCATCTCCGAGATTTCGTCGAGCAGCAGCGTGCCGCCGGTCGCCTCCTCGAACTTGCCGATGCGGCGGGCGATCGCGCCGGTGAAGGCGCCCTTCTCGTGGCCGAACAGCTCGGATTCGAGCAGATGCTCGGGGATCGCGGCGCAGTTGATCGAGATGAACGGGCGCTTGGCGCGCGCCGAGCGGGTGTGGACGTAGCGGGCCAGCACTTCCTTGCCGGTGCCGGACTCGCCGGTGATCATCACCGAGGCGTCGGAGCCTGCGATCTGCTGGGCGAGTTTGATGACTTTGGCCATCGCCTCGTCGCGATAGACCAGCTCGCGGGAATCGTTGGCGACGGCGGCCAGCACCGCGGCGATCAGCTCCGGATCCGGCGGCAGCGGAATGTATTCCTTGGCGCCGGCATGAATCGCGGCGACCGCGGCGCGGGCATCGTTGGTGATGCCGCAGGCGACGATCGGGGCGTGGATGTGCTCGGCCTCGAGCCGCATCACGAGGTCGCGGATGTCGAGGGCGACGTCGACCAGAAGCAGGTCGGCGCCCTTGCCGCCGCGCAGCACCCGCATCGCCTGCTCGAGATCCTCGGCGTGGGTCACGGTAGCGCCGTTCGCCATCGCGATCTTGGTGGCGGTGGTGAGCTGGCCCTTCAATGTGCCAACGATGAGAAGCCGCATGTCAGTCTCCTGTCCGTCTGGTCGCGCTGCCGCGCGTCATTCCTTGCAGTCGCAAGTGCTAGCTGCGTTCGGTCTTGATGATTTCGGTCATGGTCACGCCGAGCTTGTCTTCCACCAGGACGACTTCGCCGCGGGCGACCAGCTTGTTGTTGACGTAGATGTCGATGGCCTCGCCGACGCGCCGGTCGAGCTCGAGCACGGTGCCGGGCCCGAGCTTCAGGAGCTCGCCGACGTCCATCTTGGAGCGGCCGAGCACGGCCGAGACCTGCACGGGAACGTCGAACACGGCCTCGAGGTCGGCGGCGGCGCGCGCCGCATATTCGTCCTCGCTGTAGCCGACGTCGGTGCCGGTGGGCGGCAGCGGGCCGTTGAGATCTGGCAGCGGGACCTGTCCGTCGGTGTCGCTCATGGCTTAATTCCCCCTGCGGGACGCGACATAGCGTCCGACCATTTCGTCGATCTTGGCCGCGATGGCGCCGCGCTCCAGCACGACGCCGCCATCGGCCCATTCGATGCGGCAGTCGCCGGTGGCAATTTCAGGCTCTGCCAGGATCACCAGCCGGCCCTCGAAGCCGCTCTGCTTGGCGAGCCGCTCGATCTTCTCGCGTGCGCTGTCGTAGAGCGCGTCGTTGATGCGGACGACCAGATGGGGCGTCGCGACCAGATGCGAGAAGCAGTCCTTCACCAGCGCAATGACCTCGCCGAGCGGCTCGGCGGCAACCAGATCGGCGCACAGCTTGCGCGCCACGGCAACCGCGACGTCGACCGCCTCGGTCTCCATCTTGGACTCGATGTTGCCTATGCCCGAGGCGATGCCTCTGATGCCGATGTTGATTTCTTCCATGGCGAGCGCAACGCGGCGATCGCTTTCTGCCTTGGCCTCGCGCTGGCCGGCGGCAAAGCCGTCCTGGTAGGCGCGCGCCTCGGCTTCCGCGACCTTCTGGGCGATCTCGGCCGCGGTCGCCGTCTTCTCGCGCGGCGATCGCTCGGGCGCCGCGAAGTCGGTGTCGAACAGGAATTTTGCCGGAGCGGCCATCAATACACCAGTTCGTCGTCGGCGCGGTTCTTGGTCAGCATGATCTCGCCCTTGGCGGCGAGATCCTTGGCAAGGTTGACCAGCAGCGCCTGGGCTTCGTCGACATCGCGCAGGCGGACCGGGCCCAGCGCCGCCATGTCGTCCTGCAGCATCTTGGCTGCGCGCGAGGACATGTTGCCGAAGAAGAAGTTGCGGACGTCCTCGTTGGCGCTCTTGAGAGCGACGCCGAGCTTGTCCTTGTCGACGTTGCGCATCAGGGTCTGGGCCGAGCCGGAATCGAGCTTCACCAGATCGTCGAAGGTGAACATCAGCGCCTTGATGCGCTCGGCCGATTCGCGATTGTCCTCTTCCAGCGAGGTGATAAAGCGGGTTTCGGTCTGGCGGTCGAAATTGTTGAAGATTTCCGCCATCACCTCGTGGGCGTCGCGGCGGCGGGTCTGCGACAAATTGGACATGAATTCGGTGCGCAGCGTCTTCTCCACGCTCTCGATCACCTCCTTCTGCACCGCTTCCATCTTCAGCATGCGGTTGATGACGTCGAGCGCGAGCTCCTCGGGCAGGATGCCGAGCACGCGGGCAGCGTGCTCCGACTTCAGCTTCGACAGCACCACGGCGATGGTCTGCGGGTATTCGTTCTTGAGATAGTTGGCGAGGACCTCTTCCTGCACGTTGGAGAGCTTCTCCCACATGTTGCGGCCGGCAGGACCGCGGATCTCGTCCATGATGCCGTTGACGCGCTCCGGCGGCAGGTACTGCTGCAGCAGCCGCTCGGTTGCGTCGAAATTGCCCATCAGCGCGCCCGAGGCCGACATGCGCGAGACGAATTCGAGCAGCATGTCCTCGACCGTATCGACCTCGACGGTGCCGAGCGTCGACATTTCCAGCGAGAGCTGGCGGACCTCGTCGTCGTCGAGCAGGCTCCAGATCTTGCCGCCATATTGCTCGCCCAGCGCGAGCATCAGGATCGCGGCGCGTCGCGGCCCGGACAATTGCTCGGCTCCCTTGCCGTTCTTGGCGCGGTCGCCGGCGCGCTGACCCAGCGTGGAGATCACGCTGGTGATGTCGTTGGAGTTGGCGTTTTGCGTGTTGGAGGCCATGTCAGATCACTTCTTGATTTACTTGGCAGGTTGCTCGGCGGGTCATTTGGCTGGCTCGGTCAGCCACTGGCGGATGATGGAGACGGTTTCGTTCGGGTTGCGCTCGGCGAGCTCGCCGACGCGATGAACGGACTGAGCGTGGACCTGGCCCTGGACGGTGGCGACGTCGATCGCGGTTGCCCCGCCGCTCGGCAGGAGCTGCTGGCCGCCAGCGGCCGGCGCGGCCTCGTCGCTCGCGGAGGGGCCGGCCAGAACGCCGGAGATGGCGGCGGCGACCTCGTCGGACGCCAGGATGCGCTTGACCAGCGGCCGGATCACCAGGAACAGCACGACCAGGCCGAGCAGCATCATCACGCCGAGCTCGACGAAGTACATGACGTCGTCCTTGGTGAACTGCAGCATGCCGAGGAAGCCGGAGGGCTCGGTGATCGGAGTGGTGGAGGGCGCGTCGGCAAAGCGCAGGTTCACGACCTCGACCTGGTCGCCGCGCTTCTGGTCGAAGCCGATCGCCGAGCGCACCAGCGCGGAGATGCGGTCGAGCTGCTCCTTGGTGCGGTCCTGATAGGCCAGCTCGCCCTTGTCGTTCTTGGAATAGATGCCGTCGACGAGGACCGCGACCGAGATGCGGTTGACCCGGCCGGCCTCGGTCACCTCGGTCTTGGTGGTGCGGGAGATCTCGTAATTGTTGGTCTCTTCGGTCTTCTTGCTCTGGTCTTTCGCCGTCGGACCGCTGTTCTGCTGGTTGCCGGGCAGCTCGTTGTTGACGGTGACCTGACCGTTGTTGTCGGCGGTCGAGCTCTGTTCTTCGCGCGTCTGGCTCGAGCGCAGCACGCGGCCCTCGGGGTCGAACTTGTCCGAGGTCTGGGTGACCTTGTTGAAGTCGAAATCGGCCGAGAGCTGCACGCGGGCGCGGCCGGTCCCGACCACGGAGGAAACGATGTCCTCGACCTGCTTGCGGATCCGCTTCTCGAAGGCGACGCGGCGCTCTTCGCCGATCGCCTGCTCAGGATCGGTCTGGGCGCCGTCAGCGAGCAGCTGGCCGGCCTCGTCGACGATGGAGACCCGCTGCGGCTTCAGCCCGTTGACGGCGGAGGCGACCAGATGGCGGATGGCGCGGATCTGCTGGGCTTCCAGCGCGCCGCGGACCCGGACCACGATCGAGGCCGACGGCTCCGGCGCCTCGCGCGAGAACAGCGGGCGCTCGGGCAGCACCAGATGGACGCGGGCGGCCTGGATCCGGTCGATGGCGCGGATGGTGCGGGCGAGCTCGCCTTCAAGCGCTCGCAAGTGATTGATATTCTGGACGAAAGAGGTGGTGCCGAGAGCGTCCGACTTGTCGAAGACTTCATAGCCGACGCCGCCGCCCTTGGGCAGGCCGCCCTCGGCGAGCTTCATCCGCAGGCGCGTGACCTTGTCCTTGGGCACCATGATGATGCTGCCTTCATTGCGCAGCTCGAACTGGATGCCCTGGCGTTCCAGGTCCTTGATGATTCCCGAGGAATCCTCGACGCTGAGGTCGGTGAACAGCGTCGTCATCTGCGGCGTGGTCACCCGCATGATGACGAACGCGAAAAAGCCGATGAGCGCGGCGGTGACCGCGATCATCGCCCCGAACCGGGCGGCGCCGATACCCTTCAGAAAGTCCGCAAGACCTTGCAAGCAACCGCCCCAACAGATTCGGCCGCTTTCACTGGAAGGGGCCGACTGGGCAATTATTGCCTAGGTGATGGTTTCGATATGGTTAACGAAGGTTAAGAGGTGGGACAAAAGTCGTCCCAAAAGCAAACATGAAAAAAATCGGCCTCGCTGGGCGAGGCCGATTTTCGTCAAAAGCCGCAGATTTCCGGATCGCCTACTGGCGATATTGCTGGATGCGGGTGGTGCGAAGACCCGCCAGACCGTGCTGGTCGATGGAAAACTGCCAGGAAAGGAATTCGTCGACCGTCAGGGTATAACGGCTGCAGGCCTCCTCGAGGGAGAGAAGCCCGCCACGCACAGCGGCGACGACTTCGGCCTTGCGGCGGATCACCCAGCGTTTGGTGCCGGGTGCTGGCAAGTCTGCAATCGTCAGCGGACTGCCGTCCGGCCCGATGACGTATTTTACCCTCGGGCGATGGGGTTCTGTCATGGCGTACTCACAAACTCTCAACCACTGAACTCACGCCGTAACCCTACGCGTGCGGGCTTAAAAATCCGCTAAGCCTAAGGCATCAATACAATTCTCCTTGAAAATGACTGGAACACAGCCATCCCGGCCGGCGGAACGGTTGTGTCCGGCCGGTCGAGGTGGTCCTTTTAAATACTTTGCTAACGAACAGAGCGCGCAACCGGCGCAGCAGAGGCGCGAGCCGCTAGTTGCTGCTGGTGGCGATGATGCTCTTCACCTGGCTCAACGTGTAGCTGGCACCGTCGATGGTGAGCAGCGGCGGCGACTGGGTCAGGTCGACCGAGGACACCACGCCCTGCACCTGGGCTGCGATGCCGACATTGTTGTTCGCGACGTCCTTGCCGGTGGCCGAAATCGTGTACTTGCCGTCGGGCCATTCCGTGCCGTCATTGCCCATTCCATTCCAGGTGAAGGGAACGTCGGCGCCGGCACCGGCGGTGTATTTGCCGGTGAACACCGTCTGGCCGCTCGAATTGGCGACGGTGATGTCGACGGTCGAGTCGGTGGGAACGTTGAGATGCCAGGTCGCCGTCGACTTCGTCATGGTCGCGGTGGTGCCGTCGACCAGGGCGGTCTTGCCGACGAAACCCAGCGCCTGGGTCGCCTGCGTGGTCTGCTGCAGCGTGACGAGCTGGGACAGCGAATCGTTGGTCTTGAGCTGCTGCTCGACGCCGGCGAACTGCACCAGCTGCTGGGTGAACTGGTTGGTGTCGAGCGGATCGAGCGGGTTCTGGTTCTGCAACTGCGTCGTCAGCAGCGTCAGGAAGGTCTGGAAATTGCCGGCGAGCGTCGCGCCGGTGTTCGAGCTCGACGAGTTCGAGCTCGATGAATTTTTCGAGACGTCGGTCGTGCCGGAGACGACGGTGGGGGCGGTGGCGGCATTCGTGGTGGTCATATGCGAATACTCCTCACACTCTGATGTCGACGCCGCTGCTCGATCCGAGCATGCGGCCGTAGGAGCGACCGACGGGCGCCGCTGCAACGGTGTCGTCCTCGCTGATGATCAGCCGGCGGGCATTGCCGCCATTGTCGTTGTTCTGGCCGGAATTCTGGCCCGACGAATTCTGGTCGCGCAGGCTGAAGGACAGCCCGTTGCTGCCGGTCTTGAAGCCGGCGTCGTCGAGCGCGCGCTGCAATTGCGGCGCATCCTGCCGCAGCATCTGCAACGTCTCCGGCTTCTCGACGGTGAGATGCGAGGTGACCTGTCCGTTGCGGTCGACATTGATGCGCACGTCGATGCGGCCGAGGTCGATCGGATCGAGGCTGATGTCGAAGCGCGTCTTGCCGGCGCGCGCGGCGGCCGCGATCTCGATCGGCACGCCGCTGATCGGTACGGCCGCTGCGTTGGCCGCGGTCGCGGTCAGCGTCGTGGTCGAGGTCGTGTTGGTCACCGGCGCCTGGAAGGCGGAGGCGGCCTGCGCGCTGGTGTCGGTTGCAGCGGCATTGGCCTGCGCGGCCGCATGTGCATGCGTGCCGGTCGCCGTCGTGGTCGCATCGGCCTTGGCGTCGGTCGCTCCGGCCTCGGCCTCGGCCTGCGGCTTGGTGCTCTGCGCATGCGTGGTGGTGGCGGTCGTTGCATTTGCCGGCGCTTGCGCGGCGTTCGCGTTGCCCGCGCCCTGGCCGATATTGGAGACATCTGTCTGCGATTGCGCGGTGACGGCGGCCTTGAACGACGTCTTGGGCGTGCCTTGGTCGACCACAGCGACCAGTCCGCCATTGGTCTTGGCATCGGTCGCGGTGCCGTCGGTCGCGGCGGTGGCGGTATCCCCAAGCGCCGCCGTGGTGTCGGCATCGACTTTGGCGCCCGCGGCCTTGGCGTTCTCGTCGCCGGGCGTGGCGTTGCCGGTCTTGCCGGCGATCTGCGCCGCAGTGGTTGCGCTGGCGGCGATGCCGGCAGCCGCGATCGTCAGCGGCGAGGCCGCCGCATCGCTGGCCTGGCTCGCGGCGTTTGGATCGACAGGCACCACAGGCGTGGCCACAACGATTGCGTTCGGATCGGGCACCGCGACCTGCGTCGCCTCGACTTGCGCGGCAGCCGCAGCATCGGCGGTCGGCCCGTCGGTCTTGTCACTCTTGCTGTCGCCGGATTTATCGGCCGATTTGGCGTCGGACGCCGCGGTCTTGTCCTTCTTGGCGGACTTGGTCGTATCCTTGGTCGTATCCTTGGCCGGATCGGTCGCCGCGTCGTCTCTGGCCTTGTTCCTGGTACGCGCCGAATTGTCGGCGGCGTCGCGGGCCTTGCTCTGAGCGGAGGAGTCCGTGGACGAGGTGTCGCGCGGGCCCTTGTCCGAAGCGGACGAGGCGGGGTCGGACCGGCGCGGCGCAGGATCCTGCGTCTGCGAATTGTTGATCGCCTGGGTGTTGCTGTCGACCAGCGAGCCGAAGGAGTCGTCGGTGTCCTTCGTGCTCTGCGACCGGGCAGTCTTTTGCTGCGTGCTGGGAACTGGCACGCTGGCAGCTACATCTGACGTCCGACCGACCACAGGCGACCCCTTCAAAACATCTTCGTCCCCAAGGTAGCAAGGAGTGGGCCAGCCCATCGGTGAGGCTATTTGTCAAGCAAAATCAATATCTTGATAAATCGAGCGCGCCGCCGCGACACCCTCCCGGACCCCGGCATTTCTGCCGCCCCCGGCAAGAATTGCCCTAAGCTGTCCGCACGCGTGATTGCGTCACCGGAAGGCCGCCTATATTAAAGAGGCGCTCTCAGCCGCTTTCGACCGGGCAGACCGTGCCTTTCGGGAACTTGGGTTCCCTTGGGATTGCCGATGTCCGGGCCAGAAGCACATCGCGGATCGCCGAACGCCGCCGTCATACCTTAAAAGCCATGCTCAACAGTCTGGATCTCGAAGGCCGTCCTGAGGATACCAGGGTCGTCGTTGCCATGTCGGGCGGCGTCGATTCCTCGACCACGGCTGCGCTGTTGAAGGCGCAAGGATATGACGTCGTCGGCATCACGCTGCAGCTCTACGACCATGGCGCGGCGACCCATCGCAAGGGCGCCTGCTGCGCCGGCCAGGACATCCACGACGCCCGCGACGTCGCGGCCAAGCTCGGCATTCCCCATTACGTGCTCGACTACGAGGATCGCTTTCGCGAGTCCGTCATCGACAATTTCGCCGACAGCTACGCGCTCGGCGAGACGCCGGTGCCGTGCATCGAGTGCAACCGCAGCGTCAAATTCCGTGACCTCCTCAAGACCGCGCGCGAGCTCGGCGCCCAGGCGCTCGCGACCGGCCATTACGTCGCCTCGCGCCGCCGCGACGACGGTTCGCGCGCGCTGATCTGCGCCGCAGACAGCGACCGCGACCAGAGCTATTTCCTGTTCGCGACCACGCAGTCACAGCTCGATTTCCTGCGCTTCCCGCTCGGCGATATGACCAAGCCCGAGACGCGCGAGCTCGCGCGTCGCTTTGAGCTCAGCGTCGCCGACAAGCACGACAGCCAGGACATCTGCTTCGTGCCCACGGGGCGCTACACCGACATCATCACCCGCCTGCGTCCGAACGCGATGGACCCCGGCGACATCGTCGATCTCGACGGCCACGTGCTCGGCCGGCACAATGGCATTGCCAATTTCACAATCGGCCAGCGCCGCGGCCTCGGCATCGCCGCCCACGCGCCGCTGTTCGTGGTCCGGCTCGATGCAGCCAACCGCCGCGTCGTCGTCGGCCCCCGCGACGCCTTGAAGATGCACCGCATCAGCTTGCGCGACGTCAACTGGATTGGCGACGGCGACATCGACCGCGCCATCGGCGGCGGCCTCGAACTGTTCGTGCGCGTGCGCTCGACCCGCGCGCCCCAGCCGGCGTGGTTGCGAGGCGGCAACGGTCATTACGAGGTCGAGCTCGTCGCCGGCGAAGAGGGCGTCTCGCCCGGCCAAGCCTGCGTGTTCTACGACGCGCCTTCGGGCCAGGCACGCGTGCTCGGCGGCGGCTTCATCCAGAGCGCGGCGGCGAAGATCGCGAGCAATGCAGCGCGGCCGCTCGTCGAAGCCGTGCGCGGCTGACTTGTTGAGATTGGCCCATCCGCTGTCGCGGCGGCAGTGCGCCCCCTCTCCCGCCTGCGGGAGAGGGTCGGGAGAGGGCTCTCTCCTCCAGCGATATCTCGCGAGCGGACAGAACCCTCACCCGGCGCTACGCGCCGACCTCTCCCGCAAGCGGGAGAGGCGCAGACCGAGTTTCGCGGCGAGGACCGACATCACCAATGATCGTCACCTATAAGTAAGAGCATCAGGTAAGGGCAGGGGGCATGGCAGCAGACATCTCGCGGGCCGGGGTCGAGAAGGCCTATGGCCGCTGGGCGCCGGTGTACGATCTCGTGTTCGGCAAGGTGTTCGACGCCGGAAGGCAGTCGACCATCGCCGAGGCTGACCGCATCGGCGGCCGCATCCTCGACGTCGGCGTCGGCACCGGGCTTTCGCTGTCCGACTATTCGCGCACCACGAAGATCTGCGGTGTCGACATCTCCGAGCCGATGCTGCGCAAGGCGCAGGCGCGCGTGCGAGCGATGCGGCTCAGCAATGTCGAAGTGCTCTCGGTGATGGACGCCAAGAACCTCGCCTTCCCCGAGAACTTCTTCGACGCGGTGGTCGCGCAATATGTCATCACCGCCGTGCCGGATCCCGAAGGCACGCTCGACGAGTTCGTGCGCGTGCTCAAGCCCGGAGGTGAGCTGATCCTCGTCAACCACATCGGCGCCGAAAGCGGCCCCCGAAAGCTGTTCGAACTCGCTTTCGCCCCCATCGCCCGCCGCCTCGGCTGGCGCCCGGAATTCCCCTGGGACCGCCTCGTCAACTGGGCGGCGAAGCATGGCGGCGTCACGCTGAGCGAGCGCCGGCCCATGCCGCCGATGGGCCATTTCTCGCTGATCCGCTACCACAAGGCGTAAGCGCGAGCGGCACCAGGCAGTACGCTCCCTTTCCAGAGAGCGGGCGAGGTGCACCGAGGTCGCCGCGGAAACCCCGATCACATCGCGCTTGAGCTGGAACATCGCGGCCGCCCTGCGCGTTTCCCTCCCATGCGCACATCAACCATTATCCTGGCCAGCCTCCTGATCGCCGCCTCCGGCAGCGCGATCGCGCAGGCCCCGCCCGCCCCCGGAACCTCGCCGCAACAGACCGCGCCGCCATCCCCGCAACGCTCCGCAGGCTGCGCCCCCTCGGACCGGATGACCACCGGTCCGGACGGCACCGCCACAACCGGCCAGTCCCGGGAACCCCTCGGCGACAAGCTCGCCAAGACCAACGGCGTGCTCTGCCCGCCATCAGGCGTCGATCCCGACATGCACGCACCCGCGCCGAGCACCGGTGGCACGATGCCCGTGATCCCGCCCCCGGCAGCCCCGGCGGCGACCCCACCATCCGGCCGAAATAGCCGCCTCCGCCCTTCGCCTCTGCCTGCCTGCGGGGAGAGGCGAAAATCCGCGCCAAAGCGCGGATTTCGGGTGAGGGGGATTCTCCGCGAGTCTGGCGCTAAAAAAGACACGGGTTCGGGGCCTATGCAGTGGTGATTCCAGTAACGAAATCGAACCACTGAGCGCCCCCAGCTTGCTTGACAGCCCGCCGCCCCCTTCCTTATATGCCGCGCGTTCGCGAGATCGGCCGTTCAGCCGTTCGCGACCCTGTGGCGGGGTAGCTCAGCTGGTTAGAGCACGGGAATCATAATCCTGGGGTCGGGGGTTCGAGTCCCTCTCCCGCTACCATCTTTCCCCACGCTCCCGTTCCAGGTTGGGGCAGGCGGCTTTCCCAAGCGGGAAGGCGATCGACGCCTGCCATGACGTTCAGTTCCACCAGAGACGGCATGGCAGCGGCGGAAAACTCGACCAAGCGAGGTTGGCTCCTCAAGAATGGTTCCGCAGCGAAGCCGGCCATGATCTCGCAGAGGAATCGCCGCGTGGTCTTCGGGCTCCGTACGTTGCGGAGCCTTTTGTCCTGGACATCAATCGCAATCCTGTATCGCGTCGGCCGGGGGCCAGTACTCTAGCCTTGGGCTCAGCAGATTGTCGTGCGAGCTGGAAACGACGAAGTATCTGAGCGGCAGAGAGATCAGGAATCTCGATGAGAGCGAGCCCTCAACACAACCCCTTCATTCTGCCTGCATGTTATAGGTGGTCCGGACCGTGACGTTGCGCGTTCCGGACCGATGGATGTGATGCGCGCTGATCTAGCTGCAGCTCAGCGGCAACGGCTGACCAGGATGCAGCTCGTACCAGTCATAGCAATCCGGATAGGCGCCGTAGAATCCATATCCGGATCGCCCGTATCGGTGAAATGCGTGTTGGCGGAGACCGCCGGCATGACCGCCGAAGCCGAGGTGCTCGCCGCCGAACCGGGCGCCGCCGCCGAAGCCGCCCTCATGCCCTATGCCGCCGAAATGCGCGCCGCCGCCAAAGCCCGCATGTCCGCCGCCGAAGCCGCCGCCACCAAAGCCGCCGTGGCCACCACCACCGCCGCCGTGCGCGCTGGCCGCGCCGATGGCGAGTGTCGAGGCAAGCGCCGCTGTCGCAAGAATCATGATGGCTCGTTGCATGGAAGACCTCATGGAAAACTCCTCTCGTGTTGAGCGGCCCGGCCATTCCGGAATCCGCTGACGCGTCGTGCTACGCGCGCGAGGCGCTGATGATCGGGCCTGTGATGCAGGAGAGGTAGGAGCGATCGACGGCAATCCAACTGAATTCGGCGTCATATATCAGTCGCGTCACTCGCCAAGGTGAACCCGCCGCGCAAGGTGGCGCGCAAACGCGAGAAAGCGGGCTGAATGGATCAGCCCGCTCCCTGTCATTCGATGTACGGCGGCCGGCGGCGTTATCCGCACAGGCGGGCCGGCGCGCTCAGTAGCTGCCGGTGCCCGGCTCGCACGGCACGTTGTTGCCGGTCCACGGCGCGGTGGCGTAGGCGCCGACGCGCGGCGCCGGAATGCAGGCGCGCTCGCCTCGATAGTCGAACGGCGCGTTCATTGCGACCGTATCGGCTTCCACCGTGGGCTGCTGCACGACGCGATGATGCTCGCGCGCCATGACGGGTCCGCCCAGCATGGCGGCTGCGATCAATCCCATCGACAACAATTTGGACGTGGTCATTCGCTCTCTCCATTGATGACATCGCGCCGAACCAAGCCGGCTCGTCATCGAGGTGTGAACGATCGGACGCGATTCAAACGCACGATTTGCTCACCGCAATTCAACCGCCCGTGAGCTGGTTCGGCGTCACAACCACGATCGTGCGAATGCATAACATCCGTGGTCCCTGAAACTACAGCGCGTGCGTTGAGGGCATATGTTCGATCCAGTGCAGTTCGAAAGCGGAGCCCGCAAGATGATCGCAACATTGGCAACACGCCTCGTCATTGCATGGGTGCTGCTCGTGAGGCGAGCCGCCAGAAGCATGAACTGGAATTCAATGGCAGCGCGCGCGCCGCAAGCCTATCTCGTAACACGGCGAGTGGCCGGCATCGGACGGCGTCAAGGCCGCGAGGTCGGTGCGCGCGGACGACGGACATGACACCGCGCGCTGCTGAACCCACGCTTCCTCACCGCGCGCCAGGACGCCGCGCGAAAGGTGGAGCGAAGATCATGAACCGGATTCTCCTGATCGAGGACGACGCCGAGACCGCCGAGGCGATCGTGGCCGAACTCGCCGATCGCGGCTTCGAGGTGCAATGGGCCGGTGACGGCGTCGATGGCCTCGACAGGGCTCGGGCGTCGAGCCCGGATGCCATGATCGTCGACCGCATGCTGCCCGGCATGGACGGGCTCACCGTCATAGAGGCGCTGCGCAAGGATCAGGTCAGGACGCCCGTGCTGGTGCTCAGTGCACTCGGCGCGGTGGATGACCGGGTGCGCGGATTGCGTATGGGCGGAGACGACTATCTCACCAAGCCGTTCGCGCTGGTCGAGCTGGTCGCGCGGATCGAGGCGCTGCTGCGCCGTCCGGGCGACAGCCGCGAGACCATTCTGCATGCTGGGCCGCTCAAGCTCGACCTGATCGAGCGGACCGCGCGGCGCGGCGAGCGCGAGCTCGACTTGCTGCCGCGCGAATTCCGCCTGCTCGAATACATGATGCGCCGGAACGACCAGCTGCTGACGCGCGCCATGCTGCTCGAAGAGGTCTGGAACTACAAGTTCGTTCCGGCGACCACGAATTTGATCGACGTCCATATGGGCCGGCTTCGCCACAAGGTCGACGGCCCCGGAGAGACGCAGCTGATCCACAACGTCCGGGGCTCCGGCTTCGTCCTGCGCTCGCGGCAATAGGGGCGGGCAATGCACCAGATCCGGTTGATCCGCTCCGGCACATTCCTCTGGGCCCTGGCCGTGGCAGCGGCATTCGCTCTGTTCGTGGTCGCGCTGTTCGCGTTCATCTACTGGAAGCTCGACGACTATCTGGTCGCGCGGTCCGATCGCATGATCACCACGCAGATCCACTTCGTTGCGGACCTGCCGCCGGCGCGCCGCGTCAGCGCGATCGCGGATCATCTGGCGCAGGACTCCAGGGGCGTGCAGTACGCGGCACTGTTCGATGCCGCCGGCGCCCGCCTTGCCGGCAACATCGATCGCCTGCCGCGCGAGCTCGGACTCGACGGATCGGTGCAGGGTGTGCCGCTCGATCTACTGGAAAAGGCCGCGGCGCATGTTCCGGTGGTGAGGGCGGTCGGCAGGCGCCTCGACGATGGCGATATCCTGGTCATGGGACGGAACGTCGACGAGACGCGCGAGATATCGAGCGTCGTGGGGGAGGCCCTGGCCCTCGGCCTGCTGCCGGCCTTCAGCCTGTGCCTGTTGGCCGGTGTGTGGCTGAGCGTCCGCGCCCAGAGGCGCGTGGAGGAGGTCAACCAGCGGGTCCAGCGCATCGTGGCCGGCGAGCTGCGCGAGCGGCTCCCGGAGAGCAGCACGGACGATTCCTTCGCGCGGCTGGCCGGAATCGTCAACGGCATGCTCGACGAGATGGAGACCATGATCAATGCGCTGGCCGGCGTCGGCAACGACATCGCTCATGATCTGAGGACACCGCTGACGCGCGTCCGTCTGGCGCTGGAGCGCGGCCGGACGCATGCGGCAACGCTGGAAGAGCTCCAGGACATCTCGGACAAGGCCATCGCCGGCATCGACCAGTCGCTGGCGATCGTCACGGCCCTGCTGCGCCTGACCGAAATCGAGAACAACCGCCGCATGGCCGGTTTTGGCGACGTCGCGCTCGACGAGATCCTGCGGGAGGTGTGCGACGTCTACGAGCCCATCGCCGAAGACAAGCGCATCGGGCTCGGGGTCGTCGTCGAGCGCAATGTGCGGGTGTGGGGCGACCGCGACCTGCTGTTCGAGGCGGTCGCCAATCTCGTCGACAATGCCGTCAAGTTCACGCCGTCAGGCGGACGGGTGAAGCTCGCGCTGGAAGCGGAGGACGACACCGCGCTCGTGCGCGTGAGCGACACCGGGCCCGGCATCAGCGAGCAGGAGCGCGAGGCGGTGCTGCGGCGGTTCTATCGCTCCGACAAGATGCGCAACACGCCCGGCGTCGGGCTCGGACTGAGCCTGGTTGCCGCAATCGTCAAGCTGCACGGCTTCCGGCTGATCATTGGCCCCGCTCCCGGAGGGCGGATCGAGATCCTCGCCTGGACCGGGAAGGCGGGCATGCCCATCACGCGCCGGTCGCGGACATTGCTGCACGCAGACGCGAGCCGGATGGGATGACCAGATCATGCACGATGCTTTCGAGATCAACCAGCCGGCCTGGACCAGAGGAGTGACAGATGCAGACTAGCCACGAACCAGCGAGGCGCGATCCCGTTGCCATGCCGGCCGCATCGGTGTCGCCACCGTTCCTCAGCGCATATTCGGCAACCATCAGGCGCTTCGACCTCCTCGAGCCGGGGCAGGAGCAGCAGCTGGCAAGGCGCTGGCAGGAGACGCGGGACCCGAGTGCAGCGGACGCGCTCGTCACCAGCCATCTGCGGCTCGCCGCCAAGCTGGCGCGCGGTTACCAGGGATACGGGCTTCCGCTGGTCGATCTGATCGCGGAAGCGAATCTCGGCCTCGTGATCGCGGCGTCACGCTTCGAACCCGGCCGCGGCGCGCGATTCTCCAGCTATGCAGTCTGGTGGATCAAGGCGGCCATTCACGAGTACATCCTGCGCTCATGGTCCCTGGTCAAGATCGGGACGACGGCCGCCCAGAAGAGGCTGTTCTTCAAGCTCCGCAGCGAGATCAGGAAAGCCACCGGCAACGTGACGACGGGGCTCACCCCCGACGTCGCCGAATTGATCGCCGGGAAGCTCGAGGTGACGGCGCGCGAGGTGATCGAGATGGACGCGCGGCTCCATGGCGACCTGTCGTTGAACGCCCGTGTCGGCGATGAGGACAGTGGAACCGAGCTGGAAGCATTGCTGGTCGACGGGGCGGTCGATGCGGAGACGATGCTCGCCGATCACGAGCAGTCGGAGCAGCGCACCAGGGCCCTGCGTACCGCGCTGGGCGGGCTCGCGGCGCGGGAGCGTCGGATCTTCGAGGCACGGCGGCTGGCGGAACGTCCCGTGACGCTCGATCAGCTCGCCCGCGAACTGGCGATCTCCAGCGAACGTGTCAGGCAGATCGAGATTCGCGCCTTTGGCAAGGTGAAGCGGGCCGTCATGCTCGCCGCACAGGATGCGCCACGCGCCGCCGCGTACGTCGGCTGAATTCGATTTCATTTGAACGGGGAACCGGCAGTCCTCACCTGTTCGACGATCTTGCGTAGTTTCGCTTTAGGCAGACCATCATGGGAATTGTCCGCTTCGCGCTCCGGCTTCCGCACACATTCTACGTGCTTGCGGCGCTGATCCTGTTCCTCGGCGGCATCGCGATCCGCTCGATGCCGACAGATATTTTTCCGGAGATCCAGATCCCCGTCGTCACGGTCATCTGGAGCTACACCGGCCTTTCCACGCCGGAGATGGAGCAGCGCGTCAGCACTTACAGCCAGTATTCGATCAGCGCCAATGTGAGCGGCATCAAGAATATCGAAGCGCAGACCCTCAACGGCCTGTCGATTCAGAAGATCTATTTCCAGCCGGACGTCAATCTCGATCTTGCGATCTCGCAGATCGTCTCGGCCACCAACGCCATCCGCGCCCTGATGCCGCCGGGCATCCAGCCGCCGATCATCGTTCAATTCAATGCCTCGAGCGTGCCGGTGCTCCAGCTCAGTCTCGAATCGAATAGCCTGAACGAGCAGCAGCTTTACGATTTCGGCATCTACCGCGTCCGCCAGCAGCTGGCTCCCGTTCCGGGCGTGACGTTGCCCACGCCTGCTGGCGGCAAATACCGCCAGATCATGGTCGACCTCGATCCGAACAAGCTGCTGTCGCGCGGATTGACGCCGCTGGACATCGTCAATGCGGTGAATACCCAGAATCTGACGCTGCCGACCGGCACGACGAAGATCGGCGACACCCAGTACACCGTTCGAACCAATGCGACGCCGGCCACGATCCAGGATCTCAACATGATCCCGGTCAAGTTCGTGAACGGGGCCACGATCTTCCTGAAGGACGTCGCCCAGGTCCGTGACGGCGCGCAGGTGCAGCAGAACATCGTGCGCGAGGACGGCCACCGCGCCGTCCTGCTCAGCGTCATCAAGAACGGAAATGCCTCCACGCTCGCCGTCGTCAACGGCGTGAAGGCGGCCTTGACCTCGATCCGCGCGTCGGCCCCGGCGGGGATGAAGATCAACGAGCTGTTCGACCAGTCGATCTTCGTCACTCACTCGGTCGATGGCGTGCTGCGCGAGGGGGCGATTGCGGCGGGCCTGACGGCGCTGATGATCCTGGTATTCCTGGGGTCGTGGCGATCGACGCTGGTCGTCCTGATCTCGATCCCGCTGGCGATGCTGTCCTCGCTGATCGTCCTGTATTTCCTCGGCGAGACCCTCAACACGATGACACTGGGCGGGCTTGCCCTCGCGGTCGGTATCCTTGTCGACGATTCGACGGTGACGATCGAGAACACGCACAGGCTCTGGACCGAGGAAGGCATGCCGCTGTCGGAAGCGACCCTGCACGGAGCCGCCGAGATCGCGGTGCCGACGCTGGTCTCGACGCTCGCGATCAGTTGCGTGTTCACCTCGGTCGTGTTTCTGGAGGGCCCGGCCAAGTACCTCTTCACGCCGCTCGGCCTCGCCGTGGTGTTCGCAATGCTGGCGTCCTACGGGTTGTCGCGGACGCTCACGCCGATCACCATCGGCCTGCTGCTGAAAGGCGAGCGGCGCCACGGCGAGGGCGAGCGCCCGTCGAACATATTCGCGCGCGCCTCCGCGGCGTTCGAGCACGGCTTCGAGCGCCTGCGCGACGGATATTCGGATCTCCTGGACAAACTGCTACGACATCGCGTCATCGTTCCCGTCGTCGCCACGCTGGTGCTGGCACTCGGCGCGACCATGTTCGCCTGTGTCGGCAGGGACTTCTATCCCCTGATCGACGGCGGCCAGATCCAGCTCCACGTTCGCGCGCCCGCGGGCACGCGGATCGAGCGGACGGAAGCGATCTTCCAGGCGGTGGAGGACAAGATCCGCGAGGTCATTCCGGAGCGCGACCGGGCGCTGATCGTCGACAATATCGGTCTCCCGGCACGCGCCTACAATCTCGCATTCACGGACGGCTCGACCATCGGGGTGAACGACGGCGTCATCCTGGTGTCGCTGAAGGACGGGCACAAGCCGACTGCGGACTACGTCAAGAAGCTGCGGCAGGTGCTGCCAACGGCATTCCCGGAGGACACGTTCTATTTCCAGGCGGCGGATATCGTCACGCAGATTCTGAATTTTGGACTTCCGGCGCAGATCGATGTCCGCACGGTGGGTTACGGCAACAACAACCTCGCCGTCGCCAAGGAGCTGCAGAAGAGCCTCGCAGCGATCCCCGGCGTCGTCGACGCGCATCTGCAGCAGGAAGTCGATGCTCCCGCGTTTTATGCCGATATCGACCGCACCCGCGCCGCGCAACTGGGCCTCAACGCCAGCACGGTGGCGACCAATATCAATGTCAGCCTCAGTTCGTCGGCGCAGGTCTCGCCGAATTTCTGGACGGATCCCACGTCGGGCATCCCCTATTATCTGGCGGTACAAACACCGGAATACAGGGCAAATTCGCTGAACGCTTTGGGCAACACTCCGGTGTCGGCCTCATCCGCCGCGAGCGGGCAGCCGGTTCCCGGCTTGCTCAGCAATGTCGCGACTTTCAAGCGGGGCACCGTTCCCACCAATTTGAACCAGGCCAATGTCCAGCCGGTGTACGACGTCTATGCGAGCGTGCAGGGTCGCGATCTCGGCAGCGTCGCGGCCGACATCGAGAAGGTGACGTCCACTCTGCAGAAGCAGCTCCAGCCGGGTAATTCGATCCAGGTCCTGGGACAGATCCGGAGCATGCATCAGTCGTTCCGCGATCTCGGAATCGGATTGCTGTTTGCGGCCATCCTCGTCTACCTGCTGATGGTCGTGAACTACCAGAATTTCGGCGATCCGTTCGTCGTCATCATGGCGCTCCCGGCGACATTCTGCGGCATCATGACGATGCTGTTCATGACCGGGACGACGCTGAACGTGCCATCGCTGATGGGAGCCATCATGGCGATCGGCGTTGCCTCGGCAAATTCCATCCTGCTCGTGACCTTCGCGCGCGACGAGCAGTTGAAGGGACACTCGGCGTTCCAGGCGGCGCTCAGCGCGGGACGAACGAGGATCAGGCCTGTGCTGATGACTGCGGCCGCGATGATCGTTGGCATGATCCCGATGGCGATCGGCGGGCCGGGCGAGGAGCAGAATGCCGCTCTCGCGCGGGCGGTCATTGGCGGCCTGCTGTTCGCAACCCCGACCACCTTGCTGATCGTGCCTTATCTCTTTGCCATGCTGCGCAAGGGCAATGACGGCAAGCCGCGCCACGGCGTATTCGAGGAGCAACCGGAATGAGTGACGTTCGCGCAAGGACCGATGACGGGGGCGAGAGACCGCCCGCCGGGCAGAAAGCCTCCGGGTCGTGGAGCTGCCGGGCAACGGTGCGCGATCCGGGCGCCGTTATGGCGGTGCGCTGCTCGGAGGATGCGTGGTCCTGCTGCTTGCGGGCGGTCTCGGCATTGGCGGCTGGCGGCACTATGAGGCTGCGCGTGACGTGGCCGCGGTGGCAGAACAGGTCCGGACCAACGTTCCGGAAGTTAGGGTGGCGGTCGTCAAGCCCAGCGGCGACATCATGAAGGTGAGCTTGCCGGCGACGACGACTGCGTTCGAAGCAGCCAACATCTTCGCGCGGACCAGCGGCTATATCGAGAAGCGCTACGTCGATATCGGCGATCGGGTCAAGAAGGGCGATCTCCTCGCGGAAATCACCGCGCCCGAACTGGACCAGCAGATCGCGCAGGCGCAGGCTACACTGGCGCAGGATCAGGCCGCGCTTCAGCAGGCGCAGGCGAGCCGAGAGTTGGCCGACGTCACCAATTCGCGCGACAGCAATCTCGTCAAGCAAGGCTGGTTGACGGCACAACAGGGCGACAACGATCGTCTCACCCTGCGCGCGCAGCAGGGCGCGGTGGGCGTCGCGCAATCGAACATCACGGCGCAGGAAGCGCAGATTCGCGTCCTCCAGCAGGAGAAGGCGTATCAGCGTGTGGTGGCGCCGTTCGACGGCGTGGTCACGCAGCGCAACGTGGACAATGGCAGCCTGGTGCAGGCAGGCTCCACCTTCATGTTCACGATGATGCACTCCGACGTCATCCGAACCCAGGTCTTCGTACCGCAGGACGAGGCGGTCGGAGTTGGGCCGGGCGTCGATGCGGACATCCGCGTCCCCGAGATTCCGGGGCGGACGTTTGCGGGCAAGGTCACGCGGATTGCGACCGCGCTGCAGCCGGGGAGCCGGACGCTGCTGACCGAGATCGACGTGCCCAACCCTGATGGCCAGCTCAGTCCCGGTATCTATTGCACGGTCGAACTATCGATCCCGCGCAGGACGCCGTCTATGACCATCCCCTCCGACGCACTCGTCTTCGATCAGAACGGTCTTCATGTCGTGGTCGTGCGGAATGGTACGGTTCAATTTCAGCGGGTCTCGATCTCCCGAGATTTCGGTACCACTGTGGAAGTCCGCGACGGCGTGCAGGCCGGCGATCAGGTCGTGCTCAATCCTGCGGTCAATCTGGCCGAAGGCAGCAAGGTCACCGTTCGCAAGAGCGAAGTGAGCTAGGAGCACGGGCAATGATGCGGGTCGTGTTCGCAACGATGATGGCTTTGCTGCTCGGCGGATCTCCTGTCCAGGCACAGGTCGCAACGACCGGCAGCACGGCAATGGATCTGCCGACGGTACCGGGCGCGATCGTGATCTCGCCGCTCAACAGTCCGGGGCCGTTTTCCGCAACGACCGTGCCGGGTGCTCCCGATACGACGCTGGCGCCCGTTCCGCTCGCGTCGGACCCGACCACGCCGGGGACCGTGGTCGTCTGCGCTCCACCGTCGTCATCGCCAACGCCGATGCCGGCGACCCCGACCGTATCGGCCATCGGCCTTCCAACGTCGGGGCTCGCGGCTCCGATCCTGCCGGTCATGGGACAGAACATCAGCTCCATCGGGACGGTTTCCGCGGCAGCCCCGCTGGAACGGCGACGACGGTGGCGTGCAGCTCAACGCCGGGAGCACAGCTGACGAGCGCTGCGTCCCTGCCGTTGTCGATTTCGCAGGTGCCTGCAAGTCCCGCGCCCGGCACGATTCCCGCGGACACCAGCGCCGCCGGCGGCACGGGCATAGACCCGAATGGCGCCGTCGTACCCAGCCCGAACAGCTCGGCATGCATGGAAGGAGTTTCGATGAACCTGGCGGAGCCTGCGACGATGCTGCCGGCCAACGCCTCAGGCGCCGCGTCAACGCCGGGCGTGTCGCCGATCCTGCCGCCGGGATGCTGAGGGGGCGGCAGGACGGTTGACGCTTGCCTGCGGCGTCTGGTCATCGACGCCCGTATTCGCCGTGAAGATGGCCGGGGGCGAATATTGGCGCGGCGCCGCCCGCACGCTCGAGGCCCATTCGTCCGGCTGGCGTCAGCGCGCCACCATTCAGCACGTCGCGATCGGGGTACATCGATGCGAAGGTTGCCGGCTCCTGGTCCGCGAAGGACCAGGCTGCCGATGCGGACGATATCGTTGCCGTTGAGATCAGCGCCGCCGCGATCAGGATCTTGAATATGGTCATAGCGTTTCTCCAGTGCTTGCTCTGTGCGGAGAAGGCGCTTGGCGATGATCGCTGCTCGGCTGGTGGCGTTTCCGGAAATTGTTCTGATGAGCATTATGTAGGTAGTCCGATCGAAGAGTCCCGGCGCAGGTGCATCACTGTTGCGGGAGGATTCTGTCGTCGTTGTCAGACCTTTCGCGCGATCGAGCGTGATCAAAAGCGTCCGGTTGTCGTTGTCGAGCAACGGATCGCGTGAACATATGGAGTGTGAGCAATGAGATTATTCCCCGCCGTTTGTATTGCTTTCTGTATTGGACTGTCGGGCACTGCGTCTGCCCGCGGTGGTATGGGGTCGCATATGTCGATGGGTAGCGGCGGTGCGCTCGGCACGAGCGCTGCGGCGCCAGGAACGAACTCGCTGGGGACCGCGCTCCCATCGTCGGACGGCGGCGGTCATGCGACGAAGGGGCCGTTGCTCGGCGCGGACCCGACCATCGACAAGGACGACGCCCGGCTCGAGAAGATGCTGGAAGGATCGATCTGCCGCGGCTGCTGAAGAGTGCGCATCCGCTGGCCTTGCGCGAACATCGGTCCGGCAGGCGATTTCCAGATCGCACGAATTATTTCGGGAGGGCCCGAAAGCGTCGATCCCAGCTGATCGGAGCCCGAACGTGCCTTCACGAAATTGACGTTGGGTTTCAGAAGATCGCGGCCGAGGTCGGCGGCTACAAGGACTGCGAACCGCTTGGCAGAACGAGCCGCGGGGCCGGTCTGTGGTGTGGTCGGCACATTGCAAGGAAGAAGCAATGAGTCAGTCAGGCAATCTGCCGCGTTCGGGAATAGGCTCCCTCGTTTTGATCGCAGCCGTCCTGGGAGGCGGCGCTGTCGCGTTCGCCTACACAGCGGGGTGGCTCTCGCCGGAACGCCTTACGCCGGAACGGATGGTTGAGGCGTTTGCGCCTCCGAGCGGCGCGGCGCTCGGTCACAGGCGAAATCATGCCAAGGGAATCTGCTTCACCGGCGTGTTCGAGGCGAACGGAAACGGTGTGGAGCTCTCGCAGGCCCGGGTATTCGAGCGAGGCGCATATCCGGCCCTGGGCCGCTTCAATCTCGGCACCGCTGACCCGAATGCCGTGGACGCAACCGTGCGCGTGCGTGGTTTGGGATTGCAGATAACGGCGGCGGACGGCGAGGAATGGCGAATGGCGATGATCAACCCGCCGTTCTTTGCGGTTTCCACGCCGCAGGCGTTTCACGAGCTGCTGATTGCATCCGGCAAGAAGGATCCGGAGGCAATGAAGACGTTCATCCAGGCAAATCCGGAGTTCGCCGCGTTCGCGGCCTGGGCCAAGACGGCGCCCTGGACCACCAGTTATGCAGAGGAGCCTTACCATGGGCTCAACAGCTTCATCTTCACGGATGCGAAGGGCGGCGACCATGCGGTTCGATGGTCGCTGCTGCCCACTGTGCAGCCCGTTCCGGTTTCGCAAGCCGAACTCGAAAAGCGCGGTCCCGATTTTCTCGAGCAGGAGATAACGGAGCGTATCCGGACCGCCGGTCCGCAGCGCTGGACCATGGTCACGACGGTTGCCGGTCCCGGCGATCCGACCGCGGACCCGAGTAAGGCTTGGCCCGAGGGCCGCCGGACGGTGCAGGTCGGAACGCTCGTCGTGCAGCGGATCGAACCGGAGCGGGACGGGCCCTGCCGCGACATCAACTTCGATCCGACCGTGCTGCCGCGGGGAATCCGGGTGTCGGACGATCCGTTCCCGGCCGCGCGCTCGTCGGTCTATCGCAAGTCCTACGATCTTCGTGCGGCCGAAGCCGGCGATTATCCTCGAACCGGGACCGCCAGGCCATGAGCAATTCTCCTCATCGTTTCGCCCTGATCCAGCGGCTCCTGCACTGGCTGATGGCAGCGTGCATCATCGCCATGCTCTTCATCGGCGTCGGCATGGTCTCCACCGTGGCGCAGACATACCTGCCCTTGATCCTGATTCACAAGACGCTCGGCGTCACTCTTCTGGTTCTCGTCGTGATCAGGCTGGCTCTGCGGCTCCATTACGGCGCGCCGCCATTGCCGGAAGATCTTCCGCCGGCGATGAAGCAGGGAGCGAAATTGTCGCATCTGGCCCTTTATGGCTTCATGATCATCATGCCGCTGCTGGGGCTCGGAATGCTTTGGGCTGCGGCCTATCCAGTCGTTCTGTATGGTGGGATCCGAATTCCGGCATTGCTGCCGCAGAGCGACCTCGTGCACACGCTGCTGTGGAATGCTCATTTCTATCTGGGCTTCGCGTTCTTTGCCCTCGTGCTGCTGCATCTGGCCGCCGGGCTATTCCACGCACTGATCCGCCGCGACGGCGTATTCGATACGATCGCACTCCTGCCGTTGCGGGACAGGACTCCGGTGGAGTGAACGCCTCGCGCGCCGGCGCGGCGAGCGTGCGGATAAACAATATCGCTGCATCCTTGAAAGATAACTGGAAGCGGATCCCCGTACGCTTGCCCGTATCCATGACCGGCAAGACGGTCATACGTTCAAGAGGCAAGCCATGACGGATATGCCGAACGCGAAGGCGTCGCTCGTGGAGTCGGCGTACACGAGGCACCGGGAGATTGCCTGGCGCGGCGGCCGCACGAGTTCGACGTCGCGATTGGTCGCCGAGGAGAGCGCCATCGCGCTCACCTACAACGGGTCGACCCATGCGGTCATGATGGGGACGCCCGCCGATCTGGAGGATTTCGGTGTCGGCTTCAGTCTCACCGAAGGAATCATCGCTCGCGCAAGCAAGATCGCGAGCATCGAGCTGATCTCGAACGAACTCGGCATGGAAGTACGGATGTGGCTCGATGGCGACCGTGCGGCGACCTTGGCCGCGCGCCGTCGCGCCATCAGCGGTCCGGTCGGGTGCGGGTTGTGCGGCATCGAAAGCCTCGAACAGGCGTGTCGCGCGCCGGCGCGGGTCGAGGGGCCCGGCCTTGCCTTTCACGCGCGGGATCTGCTGTACGCTATGCAGGCGTTATCTCCTCTCCAGATATTGAATCAGCACACGCGCTCCGTTCACGCGGCAGCCTTCTGGCATCCGCGCGCCGGTATTACTCTGGTCAGGGAGGATGTCGGCCGGCACAATGCGCTCGACAAGCTCGCCGGTGCAATCGTCAGCGGGGAAGATCGGCCTGCGATGGCGCGGTGCTGCTGACGAGCCGCGTTTCTGTCGAGATGGTGCAGAAGGCGGCGATGATCGGGGCGCCGGTCATCGTGGCCGTTTCCGCGCCGACCGCACTCGCAATCCGGACTGCGGATGAGGCGGGGATTACGCTGGTGGCGATCGCCCGCGATGACGGATACGGCGTATTCACGCATCCGCGCCGCGTTCTGCTGCCGGAAGAAGCCGCGCCGCGCGCCGGCTGCTGACGTCGCGGACCTGCGAACATGGCGATGCAAGCTGCATCAGCGGAGCCTTCGGCCAAGGCAGGAGGGGCGGTCTACGCTCCGGAACGATCGTTGCTGGTTGCCTCTATCCTGAGCATGTCGGGAGGATTCCTCGACGCCTTCACATGGCTGTTGCTCGGGGCCGTGAGTTGCGATGGACAAAAGAAAAGGCGCCGCTTGGGCGCCTTTCTCGTTCAGGGCCCTGTAGGGCCGTGCTTCAGGATCTGGGCATGACGCCGGGGCTGTTGTCCGGCCATTGGGCGATCAGCTTCTCGTCGATGTTGAAGTGCTGGGCGACCATCCTGGGTGGCGTGTGCGTCAACCAGTTGGAAAGGGATACCTCCTCGTAGCGCGGCGCGCGAAACACGCCGACGAACTGCAATTCGGTGTCGCCGACATTCTCGACATAGTGGCCGAGATTGCGCCGGACATAGCCGATGTCGCCAGCCGAAAAATCCGTCGTCCGTGCGTTGGGGCCGGTGTCGAACACCGTCATCCGCGCCTTGCCCTTGATGTAGTACTGCCATTCGTCAGCATTCGGATGCCAGTGCATTTCCCGGACCGCTCCCGGCGGCATCGTCACCAGCGCCGAGGCGACGGTGGTCGCCACCTTGAAGTTGCTGCTGTCGGCGACGCGAATGCTGCCGGCGGAGCTCTCCTTGACCGGCGTCGAGCTGCCGAGCGAATGAATGAACGGATAGGGCGGTGCCTCCGCATACTTGGCGACTGCGGCGCGATCCGCAGCGAGATCGCCGGGCACCGTCCCCTGGAAGATCCAGAGATTGTTCAGCGGGATCCTGGCGAAGGCGTCGGCCGGCACGCCAAAGTTCTTCGCCAACACCTCGGGCGGCGTATGGGCAAGCCAGTCGGTCACCAGCAGCGTGTTGAACTCATTGGCGTGGCCGTCGTCGAAGCAGATCACGAATTCGCAGCCGTCGGGACCCAGTCCTTGCAGCGAATGCGGCGCACCCGGCGGGAAATACCAGAGGTCGCCGGCCTTGAGATCGCCGACATAGGGGCGCCCTTGCGTGTCGAGCACGGTGATGCGGCAACTGCCGTAGGTCATGATCGCCCATTCGGCGGCTTGATGCCAATGCAGTTCGCGGATGCCGCCGGCGGACAGCCGCATGTTGACGCCCGAGATTTCCTTCGAGATGGCGAAGTCCTCGACGGTGACCTGCCGTGCCCAGCCGCCATTCTGGATGCGCCGCGGCGCATTGTTGAACGAGGCCCAATCCATCGGCTGGCCGCCGACGTCGGTCGCGGGCGGGGTCTGTGCGGAAGGGAATTGCCTCGCCAATTCAGGATTCTGCGGACCGGGATCGGTCAGACTTCCGGGGCTCTTGGCGTTGATGGCGCCTTGCGGCGGCTCGTTCGGGTTGCCGAAGGTTGCGGCCTGCGCGCTGGAACCGACCACGGCGGCGCCTGCCGCGGACATGGCCAGCAAATCACGTCGTGAAAACATCTGGGATCGCTCCTGAAAAATGTCGAAAGCCCGCCGTAGCGACGGGGCTCCAGTCGGCGAACCTAGTTCGCGGTTGCCGTTTGAGCTTCCGCGAACGGCGCTGTTTTTGCCGGAATGCATGGCCAGAGCAGCTAGCCGGCCCGGTTCGAACGTGTGCAATTGCGAAATTCGGCTTCGTTTTGAAAAGACTGCTCTGCCCGCGCGATCGTTAACTGGCGCGGAGCATTGCAAGATCGCGAGATATCGAGATGACCAAGAAATCGGTTCGTCCCTACCATGAACCCGCCGGCGGCTGGGGGGCACTCAAGGCGCTCAGCGAGGCGCTTCTGGTACAGCGAGCGCCGCTGAAAGGCGCAGCGACGCTGAGCCGGATGAATCAGCCTGAAGGTTTTGATTGCCCCGGCTGCGCCTGGCCAGATCCGAAGCACACCTCGTCGTTCGAATTCTGTGAGAATGGCGGCAAGGCGATCGCCTGGGAGACGACATCGAAACGCTGCACGCCCGAATTCTTCGCCGAGCATACCGTCTCCGAGCTCGCGAGCTGGAACGACTACGATCTCGAAATGGTCGGCCGGCTCACCCATCCGGTGGCTTACGATTCAGCATCCGACCGCTATCTCCCGGTGGAGTGGAACGATGCGTTCGACATGATCGGTAGCGCGCTCCGGGCCTTGCCGGATCCGAACATGGCGGAGTTCTACACATCGGGGCGGACCTCGAACGAAGCCGCCTTCCTTTATCAGCTCTTCGTGCGGGAATACGGCACCAACAATTTCCCTGATTGCTCGAACATGTGCCACGAGGCGACCAGCGTCGGCTTGCCGTACTCGCTCGGCGTCGGCAAGGGCACCGTGCTGCTGGAGGATTTCGACAAGGCCGATTGCATCTTCATCTTCGGCCAGAATCCGGGCACCAATAGCCCCCGGATGATGACGAGCCTTCGCAATGCGGCCCGCCGCGGCGCCTCCATCATCTCGTTCAACCCGTTCCGCGAGCGGGCGCTGGAGCGTTTCCAGGCGCCGCAGAGCCCGGTCGAGATGATCACGCTGTCGTCGACGACGATCAGCTCGAAGCTGTTCCAGGTGCGCGTCGGCGGTGATGTCGCTGTCCTCAAGGGAATCATGAAGGTCCTGGTGGAGGCCGACGAGGTTGCCCGTGGCGCCGAGCAGCCGGAGATCCTGGACTGGGATTTCATTCGCGGCCACACCGTCGGCGTCGACGAACTGATCGACGATCTCAAGCGCACGCAATGGCCTGATATCGAACGTCAGTCCGGCCTGACGCGCGAGGACATGGAATATGCGGCGGGCGCCTATATGAAGGCCGAGCGCGCCATCCTCGTCTACGGCATGGGCATCACCCAGCACTGGCGCGGCGCGAACAACGTCCAGCAGATCGCCAATCTGGCACTGTTGCGCGGCAATGTCGGGCGCGAAGGCGCCGGCGTCTGCCCGGTTCGCGGTCATTCCAACGTGCAGGGCGATCGGACCGTGGGGATCACGGAGGTCCCCAAGGCGGACTTCCTCGAGCGCCTGGAGCAACGCTTTGGTTTCAAGCCGCCGGTCGCGCCGGGGCACAACGTGGTGACTGCGCTGGAAGCGATGATCCGCGGCGAGGTGAAGGCCTTCTTCGCAATGGGCGGCAATTTCGCCGCGGCTATTCCGGATTGGCAGGCGACCCAGGCAGCGCTTGGCAAGCTCGATCTGACCGTCCACGTCTCGACCAAGCTCAACCGCAGCCACCTGATCCATGGTCGCGCCGCCCTGATCCTGCCCTGCCTCGGACGCACCGAGATCGATGTTCAGGCGTCGGGGCCGCAGTCGGTCACGGTGGAGGATTCGATGTCGATGGTGCATGCATCCGGCGGCCGCAACAAGCCGGCGTCGCAGCATCTGCTCAGCGAAGTCGCGATCGTCGCCGGCGTCGCTAGGGCGACGCTGGGCGAGCGCACGGTGGTGGACTGGGAGGGCTTCGTTGCCGATTACGACCGCATCCGCGATGCTATCGAGGCGGTGTTTCCGATCTTCCAGGGCTACAACGCCCGCATCCGCGTCCCCGGCGGCTTCCACCTCACCTCGACGGCACGCGAGCGCATCTGGGCGACGCCGTCGGGCAAGGCGAATTTCCTGGTCTTTCCGGGGTGCGGCGAGGATCCGCCACAGACCGATACGGATTCCCTCTGGCTCACCACCATCCGCAGCCACGACCAGTACAACACCACGCTCTACTCGATGTCCGATCGCTATCGCGGCGTGTACGGCCAACGCGACGTGGTCTTCCTGAACGAGTACGAGCTGAAGAAGCGCGGGCTTGCTGACGGCGATCGCGTCGACCTGGTCACCGCCTCGACCGACGGCGCCGAGCGGATCGTGCGCAACTTCCGCGTCGTAGCCTATTCCTTTCCGGCCGGCTGTTGTGCGGCATACTACCCGGAGACCAATCCGCTGGTCCCGCTCTATGCCCGCGACCCCCTCAGCTTCACGCCGTCATACAAGGGCGTCCCGATCCGCTTGGTGCGCGCGGCCGCTCCTGCGGAATAGCGGCGGCAAAACTCTCGAACAGCCGATCGATATTTTCGGCGGAGATTGTCCTCCACGGAGCAGCACAGCGTGGCCGCGTCTCGTCTGACCGTTCGGCCGACCGGTGTCGCCGCCAGATGGCGGATGTCGACACGTTGACATGGCCCGCGGGCAGGAACGGCTGAACCGCCGATCCGGCGGCCATCTCCATGTGCAGGATCATCGTCGGCGTGCCGGTGACTTCAGGCATTCCCGGCACCGCATGGCCGACCGTCATCTCGGGCGTGACGGTCACCAGCTTCTCCGCCGTCATGCCGGCGGCTATCTGCTCAAGCGGATTCATGGCGCAACCCTGTATCTGCTCCGGTGGTGGATGGAACGGATGTCTCGGCCGTCCGCGGCTTGCGCCTGGTGAGCCAGTTGCCGAGTCGGTCGAGATAGAGATAGACGACGGGCGTGGTGTAGAGCGTCAGGACCTGCGACAGCATCAGGCCGCCGACGATGGTATAGCCGAGCGGCTGGCGCAGCTCCGCGCCGGTGCCGGAACCGATCATCAGCGGTACGCCGCCCAGCAGCGCCGCCATCGTCGTCATCAGGATCGGACGGAAGCGCAGCGTGCAGGCCTGGTAGATCGCCTCTTCCGGGCTGAGCCCGTGCCGGCGCTCCACCTCGAGCGCGAAATCGACCAGCATGATGCCGTTCTTCTTGACGATGCCGATCAGCAAGATGATGCCGATGATGGCGATGACGCTCAGATCGATGTGGACTGCCAGCAGCAGCAGCAGCGCGCCGATGCCGGCCGACGGCAGCGTCGACAGGATCGTGATCGGGTGGATCAGGCTCTCATAGAGCACGCCGAGGATGATGTAGATCACGATCAGCGCTGCGCCGATCAGGAGCGGCGTGCCCGATAGGGACGACTGGAACGCCTGCGCATTGCCCTGGAACGAGGCCGATAGCGATGCGGGCTTGCCTGTGCTCTTCTCGATGTTCTGGATCGCGGCGACCGCATCGCCCAGCGCGACGCCGGGCTTCAGGTTGAACGAGATCGTCACCGAGGGAAACAGGCTCTGGTGATTGATCAGGATCGGCGCGGGCTTGATGACGCTGTGAACCAGCGTGCTCAGTGGGACCTGCTGGCCGGTGGACGAGTTCAGGTAGATGTCCTTGAGCGCTTCAGGCCCATACTGGAAGCGCGGATCGACCTCCATCACGACATGGTACTGGTTCAGCGAGGTGAACATGGTGGAGACGATACGCTGGCCGAATGCGTCGTCGAGGGCATTGTCGATCGTCGTGGGCAGGATGCCAAAGCTCGATGCGACCTCGCGATTGACGGTGACCTCCAGCCTCGGGCCGGCATTGGCCTGGTCGCTCGCGACATCGGTGATGAGGTCGAGCGCGCGGAGCTTCTCCAGGAAGGTCGCCGACCAGCTGGTGAGCTCGTTGGAATCGGCGTCCGTCAGCGTGTACTGATACTGCGTCTTCGACAGGCGAGCGCCGATGGTGATGTCCTGTGCGGCCTGCATGTAAAGCCTGATGCCCTGGATGTGGGCCAGCCGCGGCCCCAGCCGCTCGATCACCTGATCGGCGCTGGCCTTGCGCTCGGGTTTCGGCTTCAGGACGATGAAGATGCGTCCCTGGTTGAGCGTCGCGGTCGGGCCGCCCGGGCCGATATAACTTGCGACCGACTGGACCGCCGGGTCCTTCGAGAGGATGCCGACGATCGCCTGCTGGCGCTCGGACATGGCCGGGAACGAGATGTCCTGTGCGGCCTCGGTGACGCCGACGATCTGCCCGGTGTCCTGTTGCGGGAAGAAACCCTTCGGAATGATCACGTACAGATAGCCGGTCAGCGCGACGGTCGAGAGCATCACCAGCAGCGTCGCGAAGCGATGGCGCAGTACGATGCGCAGGCCTCTCGCATAGAGAGCAAGCACCGCATCGAAGCCGCGTTCGAAGACCAGATAGAGCCGGCCGTGCTTCCTGTATGATTCGTCCTTGAGAAGCCGCGCGCACATCATCGGTGTCAGCGTGAGCGAGATGACCAGCGACAGCAGCAGGGCGGCAGTGATCGTGACGGCGAATTCCTGGAACAGCTTGCCGACGTAGCCGCCCATTAGGAATAGCGGAATGAACACAGCGATCAGGGACAACGTGATGGAGACGATGGTGAAGCCGATTTCGCCGGAGCCCTTGAGCGCGGCCTCCATCGGCGTCATGCCCTGCTCGAGATGGCGCACGATGTTCTCGATGACGACGACGGCATCGTCGACCACGAAGCCGACCGCGATCGACAGCGCCATCAGCGAGAGGTTGTCGAGGCTGTAACCGAGCACGTAAAGGACCGCGAACGTGCCGACCAGCGAGAGGGGGACCGTGATCGCCGGGATGATGGTGGCCCAGAAATTCCGCAGGAACAGGAATATGACCATCACCACGAGCGCGACCGTCAGCATCAGCGTGAATTGAACGTCGGAGACCGCGGCGCGAATGGTGGCGGTCCGGTCGGCGGCAATCGTCACCTTGATCGCGGGCGGAACGGAAGCCTGCAGTTGCGGCAGCAGCTTCTTGATGCGGTCGACGGTCTGGATGACGTTGGCGCCGGGAACCCGCTGGACCGCCAGGATGATGGCCCGTTGCTTGCCGTACCAGCCGGCGAGCAGGTCGTTCTCGGGCCCCTCGATCGCCGTGCCGATGTCGCGTATCCGCACCGGCGAGCCGTTGCGATAGGCGATGATGAGATCCTCATAGGCGCCGGGCTTGAGCAACTGATCGTTGGTGTTGAGCGTATAGGTGACGCGCGGGCTGTTGAGCGTGCCCTTTGGCAAATCGACGTTGGCGCCGGCGATCACGCTGCGGACGTCTTCGAGGCCGATGCCGCGGGCGGCGAGCGCCTGCGGGTTGACGCGAACACGGATCGCGGGCTTCTGCTGGCCGCCGATTCCGACGAGGCCGACGCCTGGCACCTGCGAAATCTTCGGCAGCAGGATATTTTCCGCATAGGCGTCGACGGTGGTCAGCGGCAGCGAGTCCGACGTCAACGCGATCAGCATGATCGGCGTCTCCGCCGGGTTCACCTTTCTGATCGTCGGCGGGTAGGGGATGTTCGGCGGAAGGAACGGGCTTGCCGCGTTGATCGCGGCCAACACGTCTACCGCCGCGCTGTCCACCGTGCGCGACAGCTCGAACTGCACCGTGAGCTGGGCGACGCCGAGCGCGCTGGACGAGGTGAGCTGGGTGATGCCCGGGATCTGGCTGAGTTGCTGCTCGAGCGGCGTCGCGAGCGACGAGGCGATCGTGCCGGGGTCCGCGCCGGGCAGTTGCGCAGAGATCTGGATGGTCGGGTAGTTGACGTTCGGCAGCGCGCCGACCGGCAGCAGCGGATAGGCGGCAAGGCCGCACAGCAGCAAACCCGCCATCAGCAGGGCGGTCGCGATCGGCCGCAGGACGAAGGGCGCGGAGATGTTCATGGGATCGCATCCTGCACGGCGCTCTGCAGGTCGGCTTCCCGCGCGGCCTTGCCGTGCAGCTCGCGAACGTGGCTGCCTTCCGTGAGCCGGTACTGGCCGTCGATCACGACGACGTCGCCTGATTTCAGTCCCTGGTCGATCAGGGCTTGGCCATCGCTGATCTGTGCGACGTGAACGGGCCGCAAGGCAACCGTCTGGTCGCGGGCCACGACATAGACATAGCTGCCGTTCGGTCCCTGCTGCACGGCCGAGCCGGCGACAGTGATCGCATCCTTCTGGATCTCGAGCAGCAGGCGCGCGTTCACGAGCTGGCCCGGCCACAGCTTATGCTCATGGTTCGGAAACACCGCCTTGAGCTGGACGGTGCCGGTCGTCCCCGCGATCTCGTTGTTGACCAGCAGCAGCGTGCCTTCGTCGAGCTTCATCTTGTTGTCCTGGCTGTAGGCGATGACCTTCAGCACGCCCTTTGCGGCGTGCTCCTGGATTACGGGCAGGTCCGCCTGCGGCAGGGTGAACAGCAGCGAGATCGGCTCGATCTGCGTGACGATGACGAGACCGTTGGGATCGGTCGGATGAATGACGTTGCCGACATCGATCTGGCGAACGCCGGTGACGCCGGGAACGGCGGACGTCAGGCGCGTATAGCTGAGCTGGACGTTGGCCTCGTCGATCTGGGCCTGGTCCGCCTTAACGGCGGCCTTGAGCTGCGCCACCTGCGCCGTCTGCGTCTCGATCAGTTGCGGGGTCGCATAGCCTCTGTCGCCGAGCTGGTTGTAGCGGGAGAGATTGGCTTCGGCATTGGCGAGCTGCGCCTGGTCCCTGTCGCGATTGGCCGTCAGTTGTTCGATCTGGGCCTCGTAAGGACGAGGATCGATCTGCGCGAGGAGGTCGCCGGCCTTGACGGTCTGTCCCTCCGTGAAGGCGATACTGACGATCTGTCCCTGAATCTGGCTGCGCACGACGTCGGTGTTGTAGGCAATCACCGTGCCGATGCCGCGCAGATAGATCGGAACGTCCTTGCCGGTGACGGTGGCGGCGACCACTGGCACCGCGGCGGGCAGGGGCGCGGCGGAGACGACCGGCTTCTTGTCGCCGCCGAAGAACCAGAAGCCTCCGCCGATCACGATTGCGGCGAGAGCAACGAGTGCAATGGTGAGGCTGCGTTTCACGGCGATGATCCTCCTTGATCTCCGGGATTGCCGGAGCCGTTGATTGAATTCGTGCTGCCCACGGAGTCAGGACCAGGCACCGGCACGAACGAACTGATTCCGGCGCCGCCGAGCTCGGTGGATCCGAGCGGAATCCCGACGCGTCCGACTGTCGATGTCGAGGAGGCAAGGCTGACTGGGTCGTCAAGCCGTTCGTGCAGCCAAGTGACGAGCTTCCGGAGAGCCCGCCGCCGTCGAACAGGGCTCCCGATGATCCGGTATTGCCTGATGCGGCGCAATTCGTCGTGCCGTGCAATGGCGTGATCGGAGATACGCCCGGCGTTGCAATTTCAGTCGAACCCAGCGGAATGCCTGCAGGCCGTGTCGAGCCCATGTTGAGCGGCGAGGTCGAGGGCATTCCGATCGACGGCGGCGTTTTCGGCAGCGCCATTTGCGCAATCGCCGCTACGGGGGACAGCCATATCAGGCCAAATGCGAGGGCCGTGGCCAGGAGCATTGATGTGAACCGTCGGGGTCTGGACCTGTTCGCGAAGGGCAGTTCTCGCATGGGCTACTCCGGATTCCTTCATTGCGTGGAACGATAGGGAGCGGTCGGCGTGCCGGTATTCCCTGAACGCACGTCCCGCTGTCTGGCCGCACGATCGCAAAGGCATCACCTCCGGGATCATTGTGGCTCCTGCTGAAGCAGCAGCGTCGCTTCGAACAGATCGCGACGGCAACTGGCGATGTCGTCGGAACGGTCCGCCGCACGCGCGCGATCAAGGGCATCGAGCGCGTGCCGAAGATGCACTCCCCTTGCGCCTTCCGCCTGCGCCAGAGATCGCGGCGTTGGCTGATGACCGCGTAGTGCCTCGAGGCTCTCCGGACTCCAGCCATTTGCGTCTGCATTCTTATCAATGGCGGCGTCCAACTGTGCCTGGACACGTCCGATCGAGATCCTCGCAGGACGCTGCATGAACCGGGGGTGCCGCATTCAGGAGGACTATAATGGCAGCCGCGATCCGGATGAGTGAATTCGGTGTCATTGTCGAACCCAGCGCCATCGTCGATCGGTTCGACCTGCGGCTTCTGCGGACGATGGCAGTTCTGATCCTCGCGACGTCGTGAATATCCGCCCACATGGCTCGCTCTCCGCTCGAAGTGCACGGCCTAAGTAGGTCGCGTTCGCAGACGCGCGAGTAGCCGCCGTCGTGACGAGCATTTTTAGGCGTGCGAAGTGGCAAGCGCCGTTGCTTGCCGAAATACGCGGGGCGGCGGCGAAACTAGTGTCGCATCATTCCAACCCGGAGTGATCCCGACATGAAACACCTCAACGCTGGTCTGGCCTTTTCCGTGGCTCTCTCTCTATTCTCGACCGTCGTTCCGGCACGCGCAGAACCCCTCAAGAACATCGTCCTGGTGCACGGGGCCTGGGTGGACGCGTCCGGCTGGAAGCCGGTCTATGAGATCCTCACCAAGGAAGGTTTCCGCGTTACCATGGTGCAGGAGCCCGAGACGTCTTTCGCCGACGACGTCACGGCAGCGAAACGTATTCTCGATCAACAGGACGGCCCGACACTCCTCGTTGGCCACAGCTATGGCGGCTCGATCATCACCGAAGCCGGCGTCCATCCCAACGTCGTCGGTCTCGTCTACGTCGCCGCGCACGCGCCCGACGTCGGCGAGAACGAGATCGGCGCTAGGCAAGAAGACGCCGAGCGTGCTCGGCAAGACAGAAGGCGTCATCAAGATTACCCCCGACAAGTTCACCTATCTCGATCCCGTGCAGTTCCCGAAGCTGTTCGCACCCGATCTGCCGCGTGAGCGCGCCGAGTTCGTTGCGCGCTCGCAGGTCCCGGCCGCGACGCAGATATTCAGCACGCCGCTCACTGCGGCCGCATGGAAGACCAAGCCGAGCTGGGGCGTCGTGGCCGGCAGCGACCAGATCATCAATCCGGATCTCGAGCGCTGGTACTATGAGCGCGCCAAGAGCCAGATCACCGTCATCCCCGGTGCCAGCCATTCGGTCTACGAGTCGCGTTCGAAGGAAGTGGCGGCTGTCATCACCCGCGCGGCACGCAGTATCCAGCAGCCCGCTACGCGTTGACGACGTTTTTCTGCCGGTCCCGACGCACGGCCGGCAGAAGGAAGGGCGGCGGGAGAGACAGCACTCCCGCCGACCTGACCGACCAGAATTGCGAAGGAGCAAGGGTTACAACGGGCTGCGGAACAACCGCGGTGCGCGCGATGCCGGCGTTGCAGCCAGCGCCGCGTGCGCAAGCGGCAAGATCGTCGAGCTACGTGACGCCAGGCGTCTGCTTTCGAGCGTCACCAGAGCGACTAGATAGCGCCACCAAGTTCTGATGATGCCGTCGATCGCGCTGCGCTGTCGAAAAAGGGGCCGTCCTTTGGGGGAGGACGGCCCTGATATGCTCGTATGCCCAGAGAGGAGGGAGGCTCGAGCGGTGACGTGGGGGTCTTAGTCATCTGACACGCACAGCATCGCCGATCCCGCAGCCGAAGTATTTCACGAATCCCTTCTGTTTCTCATTTCGCATGATTCACGAGAAGTCTGCGGGCCGCACCCAAGACACGGCCTTGCGGGCCGGAGCCGGATCGCTGCCTGAGAGCCCGGACGAAGTCGACGCGTTGCGGCTGGCGCGGGGCCACTGCGGCGAGGGCCGTCTCGGAACGTCGCGAAATCGATGCCGCGTACGAGGTTTGCCGGGCTCACCGGTGTTTCCGGTCCACCAACATGCTTGCCGGAATGTACGTCGGGTCGAGAGGAGAGCCCTCTTGCGGATTACGGCGTTTGGCCTGCCAGCGCCTCTTCGAGGCAGCGGATGATCTCGTCACCGCTGGAGGGCTTGCCGAGATAGCAATGCGCGCCTGCGGCCATGACGCGCCGGCGCATGGTTTCGCTCGGAAACGCCGTCATGAAGATGATCGGGATATGGCGGCCCGCGGCAACCAGTCGGGCCTGCAGCTCATCGCCGGTGATGACCGGCATCTGGATGTCGGCGATCATGCATGCCGGATCGTCTCCCGGCGCCTGCCGCAGGAAATCCTCACCGGATTCGTAGGCTTGGGCCTCGTAGCCGGCCGAACGCACGAGGCTCGCCAGCGACGCGCGAACGCCTTCGTCGTCGTCCACGATCGCAATCACCGGGGTCTTGGCCATGGTCGCACATTCCTGACCGCGGTGTTCCGCAAGGAGAGCATCTCCCTTTGCGCGGCCGATGGCGCCCTTATGCACCCTCGGCAGTCCTGCCGGAATTATACTCAGGTTTGGTCCGTAGTCCTGCGGGTCTGGGAAACGCCGAGCGCCTCGGCCTTGCGAACGAGGTCGGCGAACGACCGGACCCCCATCTTGCGCATGACGTTCCCGCGGTGGATCTTGACCGTGATCTCGCTGAGGCCGATCAGGGCGGCGACCTGCTTGTTCATCAGGCCGGCGGTGACATGGCCCATCACCTCGCGCTCACGCGCCGTCAGCGTCTCGTACTGGGCGCGGATATCGTCCCTGGTCGCCGCTTCGGTACGGTGCTGCGCATCGCGCTCGAGTGCCGCCGTCACCGCATCGAGCATGTCCTGGTCGCGAAACGGTTTTGCGAGGAAATCGACTGCGCCCGCCTTCATGGCACGCACGGACATCGGAATGTCGCCATGGCCGGTCATGAAGATGATCGGATGGCTGATGCCCTGCCGGACCAGCTGGCTCTGCAGATCGAGCCCGCTCACGCCGGGAAGGCGGACGTCCAGCACGATGCACCCGGGGCCGTCGGGCAGCGCGCCGCCGAGCAGTTCGGCGGGCGATGCGAACAGGCGCGTCTCGAGGCCGACGGACCGGAACAGGCTGTCGAGCGAGGCGCGGATCCCTGCGTCGTCATCAACGATGATGACGACCGAGTTGAGGGATCGGGCGGGCGGTTGCGCTTGGTCTGGTCGTGTCATGGTCCGGCGTATTCTGGGCTGTAAGGCAGTGTCAGGCGGAACGTGGCTCCCGCGCCGGGGGTGCTCTCGACCGACAGCTGGCCGCCGTGAGCTTCCACCGTCGTTCGGCAGATCGCAAGTCCCATGCCCATTCCGTCGCGCTTCGTCGTGAAGAACGGATCGAACAGGCGCGGCATGTCGTCGGACCGGATGCCGGGGCCGCTGTCCTGCACCGTGATGGCGAGTTGCTCGCCGTCGACGGAGCCGGCGCGCAGCGTGATGGTGCGGGAACCGCGCTGGTCCGACATGGCCTGGCCGGCATTCACCAGCAGGTTGACGAGCACCTGCTGAAGCTGGATCCGGTCACCGCGGATGGGCCTCAGGCCATGTTCGGTCTCGACGGTGAGCGCAACGTCGTCATTGGCGAGCTCCCGCGCGACCAGAAGGGCCGCTTCCTGGATGATCTCGGCGATATCGAGACTGCCCTGCTGGGCAGGCGCCTTCTTCAGGAAGGTGCGGACGCGGGCCACGACCTCGCTGGCCCGGCGGCCTTCCGCGACGACGTGAACGATCGTGGCCGCAACTTCCTTCAGATCTGGCACGTCGCGCCGCAGCCAGCGCAGGCCGGCCTCGCCGCTGGTGACGATCGCCGCCAGCGGCTGGTTGACCTCGTGGGCAATCGAGGCGCTGAGCTCGCCGAGGGTGGCGACCCGCGCGGCATGGGCGAGCTCCGCCTGCGCCGCGAGCAATGCATCCTGCGCCTGCTTGCGCTCGGTGATGTCGACGACGAAAGCGAGCACGTTGCGATCGCCGTCGGGTCCGGACGGAAAGGTGATCGTGAACAGCACCGGAACCTTGCGTCCGTCGAGCCTGATGAGCTCGGTCTCGCCTTCGTAGAACGGCTCGCCTTCTGCAAAAGCGATCAATGCGCCGAGGAAACTTCGGTCGTTCTCGCCAAGAAGCAGGTCCACGTTCTCGATAAAGGCCGAGGCGCCGTTTGCACCTGCCATCTTTTGCAGGGCCGGATTGACGTCGGTGATTCTGGCGAGCCGGCGGGCACGCCGGACGAAATCCGGATGTTGTGCCAGATGGTCACGCAGGCCGGCTCCTTCGGTTTCCAGCGATTGCAGCGCGGTTCGGAGTTCGCTCCAGTCCTCTTCGACCACCCCGATCCGGCTTGCGTCGAACATGCGGCGGTATCGCTGCTCGCTCCGCACCAGCGCATTGTGTGCGGCCACGCGATCGGTGACGTCGGTGTGCGTTTCAAGGACCCCGACGGGCTTGCCGAGACGGTCGTGCTGCAGGGCCCATCGGGCATCGACGGTGAGCGCGGCGCCGTCTTTCGTCCGCTGCTGCACGCGGCCTTCCCACCGGCCGGCGTCGAGCAGGTCGGTTTCGATGATTTCGCGCCGGTCCGGATATGTGGTTCGCAGCAGGTTGTCGGCGAGCTGCCCGAGCGCCTCGTCGGCTGACCAGCCGTAGGCTTGCTCGGCCGTCTTGTTCCAGAAGGTGATCACGCCACCGCGATTCCTGGCGAAGATCATGTCGTGCGAGAGGTTGAGCAGGCGCGCCTGTGCCGCGAGGTGCGTCGTTGCCGCGTGGTTTTGCAGCGCCAGCAGGGTCGTGATCCCGATCGCCGCCAGGCTCACCAGCGCGCGGAGGGCGGGCGAGGCGATGCTCTCCAGATCGTGCGAGAGCAGATAGGCCGTTATCGTCAGGACGACGCAGCCGGCCGCTGCGACGATGATGTCGTCGCGCCGTCTGGTCTTCGCAGCGAGCAGGATCGCCACGACATAGAGAACCGCGACCGCGCCCTCGAGCGGCGTCAGCACGTCGACCAGGAAAACCGCGACGGCGAGGACAGCGGACCAGAACCGCAAACCGGCGCGGCTCATGGCTGAACCCGTAGTCGCATCATGAGTCGTCATCGTCGCTGGCAGTCGTTCTTCTCATATCGGCAGCGTTGATGCCGCGATTTGATCGCGTCCACAACATCTGGCGGCGTGATTTTCGTGCTCTCGTGGAAGACCTGCGCGCCACGCAACCCTGCGAATTCGCCGGCAGGCGGCATTCGCCGGAAAACCGGCCGGCTTGCGTGATTCCACCGGCACATGCGTGCAAGCAGCGCGTCAACTTACCGCAGGTATCGCGCGCCGCCAATTCCGTCCGCATCCGCGACGCCGACGAGGTCTCGCGCCGACATCCCCACCGGACGTACATGCTGCGATCATACCTAGGTATGACTCGGTTAACCCGAGAACCTATCGATGCACCCGCGCGTAGAATGGGATCGCGCGGACCGCCGAACTACCCTGCCTCCATGACATTCGGACAAGCCAGTCAGGCGATGCCGGATCGAAAACAGGACAAGGAGATTCGACGATGTCGCTGCAGATGTCACGCTCACAGACGGTCAAGGATCATGGCGTTCGTGCGATCGATTTCTCTGCGATCGATCGGGACCGGCTCGGGCTGTCGAAACGCCCTGATCGATTCGGCGAAGACGAAGCGATGCTGTCCTTCGTCCATCTGGACGTGGCCCTGGCGGTCGAGGCGCGTGCGGCGGAGGGCGAACGGGAGTTCGCGGGAGAACTCACCGATCCGGTCATGCGGCGCCTGTCGGATGCGCTGGCGGCGACCGAAGCCACGCACGATGCCCATTCAGCCATCATGGCCGACGCGCTGCGGCTTGCGATCCTCGCCCGGACGTTCAGCCGGCAGGCGCTTCGCGCCCCGTCCGAGCTGGACCCGGCTGACGGCGTTCCCAAGGAGGAGGTTGGCCGGCCCGTGCGGTCGCTGCAGAACTGGCGTCTCAAGCGCGTGCTGCAATATGTCGACAAGAATTTGACTGGCAAGATCACGCTTCAGGACATGGCCGGGGTCGCCGGCCTCAGCAGGATGCATTTCGCCGCGCAGTTCCGCGCAGCCACCGGCGTCCGGCCGCGCGAATACCTGTTGCGGCGGCGGATCGAACGCGCCCAGGAGCTGCTCAAGCAGGCCGAACTCGCGCTGGTCGATATCGCCTTGACGGTCGGCTTCCAGACCCAGGCGCATTTCACCACGGTGTTCAAGCGCTTTGTCGGCGATACGCCGTATCAGTGGCGGAGCGCTTATCTCGCGCAATTCATGCCGCTGCCGCGCGTGGGAGCGGGGCCGTCATGAGCAATATTGGCATTCAGGCCCTGCTGCTCCCGCTCGCGAGCCTTCATTTGATGCTCACGCATCATGAATTCATGGAGGCGATCGAGCTCGTTCGCGTGCTCGGCAATTCGTACCGCCTGGCCGCTTTGGAGCCGGGGAGCGGCCTTCTCTATGGACGCCTCGCCTTCAACTTCTGTCGCGGCGTCGTGATGTGGGGCGCGCGCTAGGGGCGCTTCGGAATCGGACGATCAAACGGGCCGTCGCGGGCGTCCGGACAGTGCGGGATTGCGCACTTGAATGTTGCCGCGAATAAGCTCTGCGTCGTGGTGACGAGGCGGGCCGGCTACTTGCTCTTGCTCTTCGCCCTGGATGGCTTTTTGGCGCCGGGCCCGCTGCGGCTTCCCGCGCCAGGCGCTCTGCCTTCAACCGCTCTCGATTTTGGGCGAAAGCCTTCTCGGCGAGCGCGTGCTCGGACATCGCCTTCACCGCATCGACTTCGCGGAAGGCCTTGCGTGCTTCGCGCTCCGCCTTGCTGATCGGTTTCGGCGGCTGGTATTCACCACTTGTTTTTGTCATCTGTTCTCGATCCAAACGCTTCGCGAAAATCGGGTCAGTTCTTGCTTGTCGGCCCGGCGTCCCGCGCCAGGCGCTCCGCCCTGAGGCGCTTATGGTTTTCCTGAAACTCCGGATCGGCCTGGTGGTCGGCTATCGTTTGCCGCGCGCCGTTTGGATTTTGTGCCTTTCGCTCGGCTTCATCCGCGACCTGTTGCTCGGCGGAGCGCTTCTGTTTAGCCATTGCTCGATCCCTGCACCTGCGGGTTGTTCCCGAAGCATCCAATGATTCCCGGGAACCATATTAGCCGTTCGTCGCCCGGGCGGCGATCTCAAAAGTAATGGGGGTCCAGCCCGAGGGTTCCGACGCCCCGGCGACGCTGCGACGAACGCTGCCCGCGCCGGACGGGCAATGGTTACGTTGCGTCAGGGCATGCTCTACGCTAGAGCAGCAGGAGATGACTTGAGAGGTAAGCCCATGTCATATGCCTACAAGCTGAATGAAGACGTCCGCCACCAGCCCCAAGGTCCACAAGGACGTGCGGCAATTGATCCGGCCACGATTTACACCATCGTTCAATGTATGCCGATCGAGGCCGATGGACGTCTTCGCTATCGCATCAAGAGCAAGTCGGGGAACGTCGAGCGAGTCGTGACGGAAGAGCAGCTGTCGTACTTTCAGTGATCTCGCGCGCTTGCTGGCATAAGGAGTTTCGTCGTGCTGAATGATCGGGAAAATATTCTGATTGCGCTTCGAGAGAAGCCGCTCAAGGTCTACGAGATCATGAAGCGCGCCAATGTCTCGAACGAGGAAGCTTGCCAGTCTCTTTTGTTGAAGATGCGAGACGAAGGCTCGGTGAAGTTCGATATCCACAAAGGACGATGGCTGCTCGGATGATCCGCGAATTGCGGAGACGGACAATTCCCGCCCTGTTTCGCCACCGCGTCAACTTCCCTTCATAAAGATTTCCACTTTACCGAAATTCGGGCTTTGTCGTACGTCTCGCCCGTCCCGGCACATCCTCGAGGGGCGACATACGTCATCACGATCTGCGAGCTGGGCTCGCGGTGGACGCGGCAGCGTCGGCATGAGAGGTGCGGGCAGGGCGGGGACGAGTGTTGCGTTCGCCATGACGACGAGAAGAGTGCGCGTGCCCTCAGCTCCGGTACCAGCTCCCCAGATTCCACGTCGTCACGTCCCAGCCCGAGAGGTCGGCCATGAGGTTGTTGAGGCAGCCGCCGACATTGGTGCGCGAGAGCAGCGGCACGAGGATGTTGGCCTCGCAGAAGATCTCGTTGACCTTGATCAGCAGTGCGGCGCGCCTGGCCGGATCGAGCTCCTTCTGCGCGGCCTTGTAGGCCTTGTCGGCCTCGGGATCGGACCAGCGCGAGACGTTGCGGCCGAGCCATTTGTTGTCCTTGGTCGCGATCTCCCAGGAGACGCACTGGTTCAGGAAACGCTCGGGGTCGGGCTGCGGCTGCGTCGTGGCGTACATCTCCATGTCGCAGTAGAATTTCGTGTAGGTGTCGGGGTTGCCGACGTCCGAGGAGAAGAACACCGACGCGGTGACCGACTTGAGCTCGAGCTCGATGCCGGCCTTCTGGCAGGCCTGCTTGATGATCGCCTGCGTCTTCTGGCGCGGCGCGTTGGTCGAGGTCTGGAACACGTATTTGAGCTTCTTGCCGTCCTTCTCGCGGACGCCGTCCGCGCCCATCTTCCAGCCGGCCTCGTCCAGAATCTTGTTGGCTTTGTCGATATTGAACTCGTAGGTGAGCTTGGTCGATTTGAACCGTTTGGGCTCGTTGACGAAGCTCGCCGTGGCGGTGCCGCCGCGGCCGTAGATGTATTTCTGGATCGACTCGCGGTCGATCAGCAAGTTGATCGCCTTGCGGACGGCCGGATCGGACAGCGAGGGGTGCTTCGTCTTTGCGCTGGAGCGCTCGCCGTCGACCTCGGTCCAGGGGTCCGTGGTGTTGAGGATCATGAACTCGACATTGCCGGAGGGCTGAACGTCGATCCTGCCCTTGCCGCTGGTCTCCATGCGCTTGAGGACCTCGTCCTCCACCAGCAGGTTCCAGGCGAAGTCGTATTCGCCGGTCTGCAACACCGCGCGCGCCGCGGAGACCGCGTCGCCGCCGCCCTTGACCTCGAGCGTGTCGAAATGCGGCTGGTTCATGACGTGATAATCGGGATTGCGTTCGGCCTTGATCATGTCGCCGGGCTTGAACTCGACGAATCTGTAGGGACCGGTGCCGACCGGCTTCAGATTGCCCGGCGCATCGCGCGACCGGGCGCCGGCATAGTCGGCGAAATGATGTTTCGGCAGGATCGGGCCGACCGAGCCGACGAATGGGTCGGCCCAGAACGGAGTCGGGTCCTTGAAGATCACTTTCACGGTGTGGTCGTCGATCTTCTCGACCTTAATGTCCTTGTAGGACCCGGTGGTGTAGGCGGCCGTCGCAAGGTCCGAGGCGTAGGTCCAGGTGAAGACGACGTCGTCGGCGGTGAACGGCTTGCCGTCATGCCATCTCACGCCTTGCTTCAGTTTCCACGTCACGCTGGTGCCATCAGCCGCAAGGCCGCCATTCGCCTTGGTCGGAACCTCGGCGGCGAGGCAGGGGAAGAGGTTGCCTTCCTTGTCCCAGCCGGCGAGCGGCTCGAAGAAAATGCGCGAGGCGATCTGGTCCTTGGTGCCGGCAGCGAAATGCGGATTGAGCAGCGTCGGCGCCTGCCAGACCAGGATCTTGAGCGGGCCGCCGCCGCCGGCCTTGGTCGGCTTGTACTCCAGCGTGGCGTCTGCCATCGCGACGTCGTTCCAGAGCAGGATCTGGCTCGCGATCGGCGCCGTGATCCCCACCGCAGCCAGTGTCCGGATGAACGAGCGTCGCGACAGCGTCCCCTGCTTCACTCCCGCGACCAGGCCGCGAATGTCGTTCTCGTCCATCGGATGACCTCCACCTTCTCGAAGAAAAGTCGTCACCAGCATGCAAGTACCGTGCACACTCATCCAAGGACGTCGGGCCGTGTCGAGTCAAAGACAGGATTGCCGAGTTTGAAGGGAGTTCTTGCGGTGAAACGCCGCAGGGGCGTGCAGCTCCATCCCCGTCACTTCGAGGTGCGCGCTGCGGTGCAGCCACAGCAAGCCTCGAAGGGCGACGGCCCGGCTGCATCCCGGCCGTTCATCCTTCGAGGCTCGCATCGCAATGCATCTGCATTACACCACGCGCGCCTCAGGATGACGGAACCAGCGTTGTGCAGCGAAGCCGGTGCTGGATCGCCGTCCGAAACGTTCGAACGGCGATCCAGTGCGAACTCGGTGAACTTGGGGAAGTTCTAAGGCCGCGACAGGACGCTAACCCGCCACCCGCAAGGGCTTCAAGTTTCGCGATGTTGCTCCGGCCGGAGTTTCATTGCAGCGGTCGGGAAATTGCCATAGATGAGCCGCGCAAGATCGACTGCATCACCGGATGCTGGCAACGCCGACCGCCAGCATCGACAGCAGCAGCAAGTTGGTCAGCAATTGCAGCGCCGTCTTCGGCTGCGCCAGCCAGCGCGAAACCTTCTCGGCGAAGGACAGCGCCGGATCGGCGAACAGCGGCTCATGGCTGTGCCTGAAGAAGTGCGGAAACCTTGGCCCGAGCCACGGATTCACCAGGGCATGGAGGGTCGATGTCATCGCAATGAAAATGGCTGCGCCATAGCGCTGGTCGGCGAATTCCGACCCGTTGATCAGCATCATCATCAGCGCGACGCCGGAATAGAAGGGAGCGCCCTGGAGCAGCGCGTAGAGCGCAAGGCATTCGAGGCGGTTGCGGTTTGCGAGCCTGGAGGCTGCGAGGGCGATCATGGCTGAACTCCGTGCTGGACCTGCCGCCAGTCTCGTGCGCCGGAAGCCGTCTTGCCGTGATGCGCCTCACGCTTGCGGGACGCGCCTTTGGAGCACGGATTTGGAGTGCGCCTTGGCGGCCGCGAATTCGTTTCATGTTTGGCGCCGAATGGGGAAAGTGTCGCTCGCCTCGAGCGGCCAATATGAATTTCCATTTCATTGATTTCACCCTGCGGAGAAGCGAATATGATTCCAATCATTGCCGATCCTGCGCGAGGCCCCGAATACGTCAACCTGATCGCCATTCGCACGGCCGACAAGGACAAGCCCCGGGTCAGGATCCTCGTCGACAGCTATCACACGCTGGAGGTCGAGGAGTTCGTCCTGACCAAGTTCAAGGGCGCGGTGCTGCCGAGCTGGTAGGCAGTCTGCCCAACCAGGGACCAGCACAGGCGAACCGAACGAGCAGCCTGCGTACTAGCCCTGCGCAAAGCCCGCTTGTGTGGAGCGGCGGTAACCGACATCATCGGGAGCCTGGCAATCCTCGCCCGACAGGGGTCGCATGAAACGCTTCGTAAATCTGAAACGACTGGGGTTCTTCACGCGGCTGCTCGACGAGGCGCCGCCCGCCGAGCGATATCGGTTTGCGATCGAGCAGATCGTGCACGCCGAGAAGGCGGGGCTCGATTCTGCGTGGATCGCCCAGCATCATTTCCACGAGCGCGAGGGCGGCCTGCCATCCCCCTTCACCTTGTTGGGGTACGCCGCGGCGCTGACCTCGCGCATCCGCCTCGGCACCGGAATCGTCACGCTGCCGATGGAGAACGCGGTGCGGGTGGCGGAGGACGCTGCGGTGCTTGATTTGCTCTGCGGCGGCCGGTTCGAATTCGGTGTCGGCAGCGGCGGCAATCCGGCGGCCTTCGCCGCCTTCGGGCTCGACAATGCGCAGCGCAACGACATATTTGCGCGCAATCTGGAGGTCGTCCGCGCCGCGCTTGTCGGCAAGCCGCTCGCCGGAGGCGATACGCTCTATCCGCAGCGGCCCCAATTGGACAAGCGTATCTGGCAGGCGACATTCTCGGTCGCTGGTGGTGCGCGTGCCGGCAAGGCGGGCGACGGCCTGCTGCTGTCTCGCACCCAGCCTCGCACGAAAGAGGCGCCAAAGGCCACGCTGGCCGAAATCCAGAACCCGGTGATCGACGCCTATCTCGCGGCGCTGCCGCCGGGATGCGAGCCGCGCATCATGGCCTCGCGCAGCGTTTTCGTTGCCGACGACCATGCCGAGGCGATGCGGCTTGCAGATATCGGTCTGCGGCGCGCGCTGCCCCAGTTCATGAAGGGAGGTCATCTTCCCCCGGGTGAGACGCTGGAGGAGATGATCGCCGCGTTCGACACCCATGTCGGCGCAGCCGACGAGGTCATCGCCTCGCTTCGGGCCGACGCGACGCTGGAGCGCATCACCGATCTGGTCTTCCAGGTGCATTCGGTCGATGCGCCGCACCCCTACGTGCTGCGCTCGATCGAGCTGGTCGCGGAGAAGGTTGCGCCGGCGCTGGGTTGGAGCCGGACGGCGACCGCTGATGTCGCCTTGGCGGGCTAGTCGAAATGAATGTGATCGCGTGACACGAGGCTCAATGATGAGTACGAAAGATATCATCGATACGCTGGCCGGGATCGAGCCGGGCTCGGCACTGGACGCCATCCGCGCCAAGCGCGTGCAGGCGCGCGACAACGCGCAGAAGAGTTATCTCTCCCTGTTCGAGCCGATCGACGCCGGCGATTGTTCGCTTGGCGAGCGTGCCGCCGTCGCAGCCTTCGTGATCGGCCTCCATGGCGAGTCTCCCGTCGCGGCCTTCTATCGCGAGAAGCTCGCGGCGACGGCGGACGGAGCGGCGCTGCTCGAGGCGATCAAGGCCGAGATTGCGCGTGGCAAGACATCGGGCCCGTATGGCGCGTATCCGGCCGGCCCGCTGTCGGCCGAGGACAAGACCGGCTTGATCTACCGTGTAAGCGCGGATCGTAAGCCGGTGCTTGGCGCGCGACTCGCCGCGGCGCTGGAACATGCGCACCTCCTGGTGTTCCGCCCGCGCGATGCGGCGGCCGCCGACATGAAGGCGCTGCTGGCCGCCGGTTGGTCGGAGACCGGCATCGTCACGTTCTCTCAACTCGTTGCGTTCCTGTCGTTCCAGGTACGTGTCGTCACGGGGCTGCGCGTGCTCGGTGCCTCGCTTGGGCGCACCGCGAATGCTGCGGCCGGCGCGTAAGGAGACCGCAATCATGAGCGCTGCAAACACCGTCAATCCGCCCGTCGTCTTCACCCAGGACGAGCTTGGCTGGGTGTCGTGGATCGACCCGCTGCCGGAGGCCGAGTTGACTGAGCGGCATTTCGCCGGTCTTGTCGACCGCTCCCGTGCCAAGTCGGAGTATTTCCGCCTGCTGGTTCGTGATCCCGAGGTGCTGGAAGCCCGCACCAAGACCGACAAGGACATCTTCTACAACGTCGCCGACGGCTTGCCGCGCGCCGAGCGTGAGCTCGCGGCCGCCGCGACCTCGCGCTACAACGGCTGCATCTATTGCGCCTCCGTGCATGCGCGCTTCGCCAGCACCTACTCCAAGCGCCGCGACGACGTGCAGCGCCTGCTCGACGAAGGCGTCGGCGTCGATCTCGGCGAGCGCTGGAACGCTGTGGTCAAAGCGTCGGTGGCGCTGGCCGCAACGCCGATCGCGTTCGGGCCGGACAATATCGAGGAGCTGCGCCGCGCCGGCCTCGACGATGCCGAGATCGTCGACGTCATCAACGGCGCGTCGTTCTTCAACTGGGCGAACCGGCTGATGCTGTCGCTCGGCGAGCCCTCGAAATAGGCAGACCCCGGCGGCATGGAAATTGCTGCTTGTTTCAACATGGAATGGATGGAGCCTAGCATGAGCAACATCGATCGTCGTACCCTGGTCAAGGGCTCGCTTGCCGCCATGATGGCGGGAGCAGCCTTCTCGCGCGGCGCCATCGCTGATACCTCCGAGCCGATCCTGCTCGGCGTCAGCGGTCCCTTGACCGGGCCGAACGCGCAATACGGCACGCAATGGAAGCAGGGCTTCGATCTCGCGCTTGACGAGATCCTCGCCGCCGGCGGCATCAACGGCCGCAAGCTCGCCTACAATTTCGAGGACAGCCAGAGCGACCCGCGCCAGTCGGTGGCGATCGCGCAGAAATTCGTCTCTGATCCCCGTATCGTCATGGAGCTTGGCGATTTCTCCAGCCCGGCGTCGATGGCGGCATCCCCGATCTATCAGCGGGCGGGGCTGGTGCAGTTCGGCTTCACCAATTCGCACCCTGATTTCACCAAGGGCGGCGACTTCATGTGGAGCACCTCCGTGAGCCAGGCCGACGAGCAGCCGCTGCTGGCGGCCTATGCCGTGAAGCGCCTCGGCCTCAAGAAGCTCGCGGTGCTGCACCTCAACACCGATTGGGGCCGCACCAGCCGCGACTATTTCGTCAAGGCGGCGAAGGAGTACGGCGCCGAGATCGCGGTTACCGAAGGCTACATCGCGGAGGAGCGTGATTTCCGTTCCACGCTGGTGCGCGTCCGCGACTCCAGTCCGGATGGATTGATCCTGATCTCCTATTATTCCGACGGCGCGCTGATCGCACGTCAGGCCCGCCAGGTCGGCTTGAAGCAGGTGATCTGTGCCGCCAGTTCGGTCTATTCGCCGAAATTCCTGGAGCTCGGCGGCGACGCGGTCGAGGACGTTCATGTCGGCACGCGCTATTTCCCGGAAGACCCGCGGCCCGAGGTGCAGAAATTCATTGCGGGCTTCAAGAAGAAATACAATGGGCAGGAGCCCGACGCCTTCAACGCCTATGCCTACGACGCCATGAACATGGCAGCGGCCGTGGTGAAGATCGGCGGCACCGATCGGCGGGCTATTCGCGACGCCTTCACGAAAGTGAAGGATGTGTCGAGCGTCATCTTCGGGACGGCGACGTTCGACGTCGAGAGCCGCCGCGTCAAGGGCGCCATGAACGCCGAGCTCGTCGTCCGCAAGGGACACTTCGCGCTATGGGACGGCAAGCCGACCTGACATGACCTGACGGCCGGGGCGGGGGTCCCGGCCGCATTCCTCTCTACGCGGTGATATCAGCGTGTCTTCCTGGCTCGACTACACCATCAATGGGCTGATCGTCGGTAACGTCTACGCCCTGGTTGCGGTCGGGCTTGCGCTGATCTTCGGCGTCAGCCGGCTGATCAACTTTGCGCAAGGGTCGATCTATCTCGTCGGCGCCTATATCGGCTGGGTCGCGGTGGTGCAGCTGCATACGCCGCTGCCGCTGACCATCATCCTGGTTGCGGTCGCCGCTGCGATCGTCGGGCTGATCATCGAGCGGTTCGGTTTGCGTCCGCTGCAGAACTCGGTGCGCATCGCGCCGCTGCTCGCGACCATCGGCATCAGCTTCGTGCTCGATCAGCTCGTGATGCTGACCTTCTCGCCCAATCCCCGCGCGCTGCCGAGCCAGTTGCCCGATGTGCGCTTCCAGGTCGGAGGCGGCACGATCGGTCCGCTCGATCTCCTGATCGCCGGTGTCGGTATCACCAGCGCGCTCCTGCTGTTCGTGTTCCTGCGCTACAGCAAGCTCGGCTGGGCCATCCGCGCCACGGCGCAGGACCGCGACGCCGCGATGCAGATGGGCGTCGACGTCAATCGCGTCAATCAGGCCGTGTTCGGCATTGCCGCCGCGCTCGGCGGCGTCTCCGGCCTGCTGGTTGGCATGTACTACAACCAGATCGACACCGCGATGAGCCTTCAGGCGACTCTCAAGGGCGTCGTCGCCGAAGTGGTCGGCGGTGCGGGCAACGTGCCCGGTGCGGTCATCGGCAGCCTGCTGCTGGGGCTGGTGGAGAGCTACGGCGTCGCCGTGTTCGGCACCAGCTACCGCAATCTGTTCGCATTCCTGCTGCTGGTCGTCGTGCTCGTGCTCCGCCCGAACGGCCTGTTCGCCAGCGCGCGTCAGGCGCCACCCGAGCCGCTGACCGGCACCTTCATTGCGCCGAGCCGTCCCGTGCGGATTCCGCGCTGGGCGCTGCTGGTTGCGACCGCCGTGTTTGCGATCGTGCCGTTGCTTCCGGTGTCCTTCTACGTCCTCCAGACCCTGATCAATGCGTGGCTGCTCGGTATGCTCGCGCTCAGCCTGACGCTGGTGGCGGGCACGATCGGCCAGGTCTCGCTCGGACATGCCGCGCTGCTTGCGATCGGCGCCTATACCTCCGCGCTGCTGTCGCTGACCTTTGCCGTCCCGGTCGGCCTCGCCATCATCGGCGGCGGCCTGATGAGCGCCGCGCTCGGCACGCTGTTGATTTCGCCGTCGTTCCGCCTGCGCGGGCACTACGTGTCGATCGCGACGCTCGCCATCGGCGAAATCGTGTCGCTGGTGATCCTGAACTGGGAGAGCGTCACGCGCGGCCCGATCGGCATCTCCGGCATCCCGCCGCTGTCGCTGTTCGGCCATGAGCTGGTCAGCCCGACGTCGATCTACTGGTTCAGCTTCGTCGTGATGGTCGTGCTGGCGCTGATCCAGGGCCGGCTGCTCGGCTCGCATCTCGGCCGCAGCTTTCGCGCCATTCGCGACGACGACATCGCCGCGCGCGCCTATGGCCTCAGCCTGAACCGCTACAAATCGCTCGCCTTCATCTTCGGCGGGTTCGCCGCCGGCGTCAGCGGCGGCATCGCCGCGCATCTCTATTCCTACATCAACCACGAGACCTTCAACACGCAGCAATCCATCCTGGCGCTGACGGTCGTGATCCTCGGCGGTCTCGGCAACGTCGTCGGTGCCATCGTTGGATCGGTGGCGCTGGTCGGCCTGCCCGAAGTGTTCCGGATCGCGGCGGAGTATCGCATCCTGATCTACGGAATCGTGCTCCTGCTGCTGGTGCGGTTCAGGCCGCAGGGCCTGTTGGGGACGATGTGATGGCGGAGCAGCACACGACCATGCTGTCCCTGCGCGGGCTGACGCGCCGCTTCGGCGGCCTCACCGCCGTCAATGCGATTGATCTCGATCTCGCGAAGGGCCAGCTCGTCAGCATCATCGGCCCGAACGGCGCCGGCAAGACCACGCTGTTCAATCTCGTCACCGGGCTCGATCGGCCTGACGCCGGCGAGGTCCGCTTCGAAGGCCAGGACATCACGGGTCTGTCGCCGGAACGGCTTGCGGCCGGAGGGATCGCGCGCACCTTCCAGCTCGGCCGCGTTTTCGGCAATCTCAGCGTCATGGACAACGTCCTGATCGGCGCGCATACGCGGCTGCGCGCGGTCAAGCCGGCGGTGCCGGTGATCGGCCCGCTGCTGGAGTTGGGATTGGCGCTGCTGCGTCCCGCCAGTGTAAGAAACGAGGAGGAGCGACTGCGCGAGGAGGTGAAGGTCATCCTCGCGCGCTTCGGCGAGCGGCTGCTGCCGCGGATCGACCAGCCGGCCTACAGCCTCTCCTACGCCAACCGCCGCCGCGTCGAGATCGCGCGCGCGCTGGCCCTGAACCCGCGCCTGCTGCTGCTGGACGAGCCGACAGCCGGCATGAACCCGACGGAGACAACGGAGATGCAGGGCCTCGTCGCCGAGCTGAAGGCGGAAGGGCTGACCATCCTCCTGATCGAGCACAAGCTGGAGATGGTGATGCGGCTCTCCGACCGCGTGATCGTCATGGACGAGGGCAAGAAGATCGCGGAGGGCCCGGGCGAAGTGGTGCGTGGCGATCCCAAGGTGATCGAGGCCTATCTCGGCCACGGCTTGTCGGGGAAGGCTGAGCAGGAGAGCGCGGCATGACGACGAGCGCAGCCGAGCCGCTGCTGGCGCTGTCCAGCGTCAATACCTTCTACGGCCAGGCGCAGGTGCATTTCGACCTGTCGATCACGGTCGGCCGCGGCCACATCGTCTGCCTGCTCGGCGGCAATGCCAGCGGCAAGTCCACGACGATGAAGATCATCCTCGGCCTCGTGAAGCCGCGATCAGGTGACGTGACGTTCGATGGCGCCTCGCTGCTGGGGCTGACCACGCCGCAGATCGTCCGTCGTGGCATCGCCTCGGTGCCCGAGGCGCGGCGCCTCTTCGCCGACATGAGCGTGCGTGAAAACATCCTGATGGGCGCCTTCGTGCGCAACGACCACGAGGCGATCGCGCAGGATCTCGAGAAGATGCTGGGGCTGTTTCCCAAGCTCGGCCAGCGGCTGTCGCAGCGCGCCGGCTCGCTCTCCGGCGGCGAGCAGCAGATGGTCGCAATGGCGCGCGCGCTGATGAGCCGTCCCCGGATGATCGTGATGGACGAGCCGACGATGGGCCTGTCGCCGCTCTACGTCGATCGCGTGCTGGAGCTGATCCGCACCATCAACCAGGAAGGCGTCTCGGTCTTCATGGTCGAGCAGAACGCCAGCCTCGCACTCGAGATCGCGCACGAGGCCTATGTGCTCCAGACCGGCAAGATCGTGCTCTCCGGGTCTGCCCGAGCGTTGAAGGACGATCCCCGCATCCGCGATGCCTATCTCGGCGGCTCCGAGGCGGCCTGATGCAATGCGCTGACCTCTCCGCCTCGTCATGGCCGGGCTTGTCCCGGCCATCCACGTCTTAACTCCGGGCGCTCCTGCAAATTCGCATATGCGGTCATCAGGACGCAGCCGGGGCTGGTCAGTATGATCATTCTATGAAATTATCATACTGCTGGCGCGATGGCGCGCGCGGACGGAATGATTGCTGTGTCGAAATTGTCCTTGCGGGCGGTCGAGCCCGGTGTGGTGCTGCTGTTCGGCGGGCTCATCGCCGCCAATATCGCAGCGTGGATGTGGGCCTTCGCTACTTTCGGTGACCGGCCGACGGTGATGGCGACCGCGCTGCTCGCCTGGGTGTTCGGCCTGCGCCACGCCGTCGATGCCGACCACATCGCCGCCATCGACAATGTCGTGCGCAAGCTGATGCAAACGGGCGGCGCGCCGCGCAGCGTCGGTCTTTTTTCGCGCTCGGACATTCCACCGTGGTCGTGATCGCGACCATGCTGCTTGCGCTGGGCGTGGTGAGCCTCGGCGGCGACAGCCTGCTGCGGGAAATCGGCGGCTTCATCGGTACCTCGGTGTCGGCGCTGTTCCTGCTGGTGATCGCGGCCATCAATCTCGCCATCTTCGTGAGCCTGTGGCGGACGTTTCGTATCGCGCGCGAGCAGGGCGTTCACGACGCCGAAGGCCTCGAGGCGCTGCTTGCCAGCCGCGGTTTCCTCGCACGGCTGCTCGGCCCGATGTTTCGCCTGGTGACAAAGCCGCAGCACATGTATCCGCTGGGATTCCTGTTCGGGCTCGGCTTCGATACCGCGACCGAGATCGGCCTGCTCAGCATCTCCGCCGGTGAGGCCGCGCGCGGCGCTTCGTTCGCCGATATCCTGGTCTTTCCCGCGCTGTTCGCCGCCGGCATGGCGCTGGTCGACTCTGCCGACTCCGCGCTGATGGTCAGCGCCTATCGCTGGGCCTTTGTCGATCCCTTGCGAAAGCTCTGGTACAACCTCACGATCACCGGCGCCTCCGTCGCGGTGGCGCTGTTGATCGGCGGGATCGAGGCGCTTGGTCTGATCGCGGATCGCCTCGGCCTGTCCGGCGGCGTGTGGACGCTGGTCGATCACCTGAACGGGTCGCTTGCGAATGTCGGCTTTGCCGTGATTGCGCTGTTCGTTGTCGCCTGGCTCGTCTCGGTCATGCTCTATCGCCGTGTGTTTGCAGGCGATCGGCACCGCGCCGCGCCAAGGGTCCTGGAATGCACCGATGCGACCGAGGCGGCCTGATCTCGGTCGTCGCTGCGGCGCGCTGACGGCACTCCCGGCCTTCGTCCTTCTCGCGGATTGCGACAGGGCCTTGGCGCAGAGCAACGGTGCCTCGCGCGAGCTGCCCGCGATCCAGGTCACCCGCGGCGAGACGCCGCGTCACAAGAAGCCGCCTGTGCCGCGACGCGCCGGCAAACCGGCGGCGGACGGCAGCAGCGTCGCACGGCCGGCGCCAACGCCGCCAGCGGATGTCGCCGGTGTCGCTTCCGGCGCGAAAGGCGCGCCCGGAATGGCGAGCGAGCTCACCGTCTCCGGCGACGCGGTCAATGCGCGTCCCTTCACCCGGCCGGGCGAGGCGCTCGAAGCCGTGCCGGGGCTGATCGTGACCCAGCATTCCGGCGAGGGCAAAGCCAACCAGTATTTTCTGCGCGGCTATAATCTCGATCACGGCACCGATCTTGCGATCACCGTCGACGACGTCCCCGTGAACATGCGGACCCACGCGCACGGCCAGGGCTATGCTGATCTGAACTGGCTGATTCCGGAAACCGTCGCCGCAATCGACGTGCGCAAGGGGCCGTATTTCGCCGACGAGGGAGACTTCGCCTCCGTCGGCAGCGTGCGTATCGGCCTGATCGACCGAACCGAAAAGGGTCTCGCGCAGGTGACCGCCGGCAGCTTCGGCTATCGCCGCCTGCTCGGCATGGACTCCGCGACAGTCGGCGATGGCTTGCTGCTCGTCGCCGGCGAACTCGGCACCTATAACGGTCCCTGGGACAATCCGGACAACGTTCGAAAGCTCAACGGCCTCGTGCGCTACAGCCAGGGCACTGCGACCGATGGAGTCTCCATCACCGGGATGGCCTATGTCAATAAATGGAATTCGACGGACCAGGTGCCGCAGCGCGCGATCACCAGCGGCCTGCTCGACCGCTTCGGCTCGGAAGATCCGAGCGATGGCGGCAACACCAACCGCTTCGCGCTCTCGGCCCGCGTCGCGCAGAGCGACGATCTCGGCTCGTGGAAGGCCAACGCTTATGTCGTGAAGAGCCAGCTCGATCTCTTCAACAATTTTACCTACTACCTCAGCGATCCCGTGCTCGGCGACCAGTTTCACCAGCACGACGACCGACTGATGGCTGGCGCCAACATCTCGCGCACGCTGAACGGCTCGTTGGCGGGCCTGCCGATGCAGACCACCTTCGGCCTGCAGTCGCGCTATGACGCGATCGATCTCGCATTGACCAACACGTTCCAGCGTGGCTTCCTCTCCAACGTCCGGAGCGACAAGGTCGGCGAGGGCAGCGTCGGCCTCTATGCCGAGAACACCGTACGCTGGACCGACTGGCTCAGGACCACGATCGGCTTCCGCGGCGACTACTACGCCGCCGATGTCACCTCGCTGTTCGACGCCGGCAATTCCGGCCGTGCCGACGCCGCGCTCGGCAGCCCGAAATTCCGGATGGTGCTCGGCCCCTTCAACCAGACCGAATTCTTTCTCGGCGCCGGCACCGGCATGCATTCCAACGACGCGCGCGGCGCGACCACGACGGAAGATCCCGGCGATGCCTCCACAAGGCTGACGCCGTCGCCGCTGCTGGTGCGCACGCGGGGGGCGGAGGTCGGCGTCCGCAGCAGGATCGTTCCCGGCTTAGATACCTCGCTCAGCCTGTTCATCCTCGACCAGGATTCCGAGATCCTGTTCTCGGGTGATGCCGGCGACACCTCGGCGACCCGCGCCAGCCGCCGCTACGGTTTCGAATGGACCAGCCATTATCGCCTGCGCTCGTGGATCGATATCGACGCCGATCTCGCCATGACGCATGCGCGCTTTCGCGGCACCGACAGCGAGCAGGCGGAGGTCTACGCCTCGCTGGCCGGCTATCCAGAGGCGCAGATCGGCAATGCGCCCGGCAATTACATTCCGAATGCGCCGGCGATGGTGGCCTCGGCCGGCGTCACGCTCGGCGAGAAGACCGGTTGGTTCGGGGCCTTGCGCTGGCGCTATCTGGCGTCGAGCCCGCTCACGGAAGACAATGCCTTCCGCTCGTCCGCGACCAGCATCTTCAACGGCCGCCTCGGCTATCGCATCGACAACGGCTGGCGCGTCCAGCTCGACGTGCTCAATCTCTTCAACACGCAGGCGAACCAGATCACCTACGCTTACGGTTCGCTGCTCAAGACCGACACGCTGTACAATCTCTGCACCGGCGGCGTCGCACCGACGGCGGTCTGCCAGAACGGTGTGATGGATTACGTGCTGCACCCGGTCGAGCCGCTGACGTTCCGCCTCACCGTAGCCGGAGCGTTCTGAGCATATCAGACGGAGGCCGCGCTCGGAGCCGGCTCCGCCGGCAGATCGTCGCCATTGGGATCGCCCGGCGCGGTGGCCCAGGCCAGTTCCACCAGCGTCACGAACCTGCGGCCGGCGCCATCGAGCTGGCAGACGATCAGCCCCTGCTCCTCCATGTAGCCGAGCAAACGCTGCGCCCGGCGCAGCGAATGCGAGCCGTAGGCGCGGGCGATCGCGGCGTCGCCGGGGCAGGGCCAGCCTTCCTTCGCCGCGCGCGCGATCATCATGAACACGCCCTGCATGTCGTCGGGCAGGATGGAGGCACGGAGCGAGACGTCCTGCCAGGCGTCGTCCTCGGCATGCTCGGCGCCGAGCCCGGCGCGTGCGCGTGTCAGCATGCGGCGGAATTCGGTGAGGTCGGGCACCGCGGAGCCGAGACCCTCGATGCGGCAGCGGACCACGAACTCCTGGTAGAGCACGCCGACGGCGCGGAAGCCGGCATCGGGCTCGGCGAGCACCGCACGGAGCGTCCGATCCACCCGCTCGCGTCGCTCGGCGAGCTCCTCGGCACTCACAGGCACTTCGTCCACCGCGGGCTCGATCTCCGGCGCGGTTGCCTTCGCGGCGCGGAGCTGTTCGAGCAGATCAGGCGCAGGCCGGCGCTGCGGCCGGCTGGCATCGGGCGGCGGCGCGGCCAGGATCACGGCGCGCATATCCGCGAGTGCTTCGGGCAACGGCATCAGCCGCGGCGTCGAGTTGCGCGCGTGGGTGTCGGTCGGGCCGATATTCAAGCGCAGCGGACGGCGCGACAGCGCAGGTCCCAGCGCCATGAATTGTCCGCGCTCGAGATCGCGAAACGCTTCCGCCTGCCGCCGCTCCATGCCGAGCAGGTCGGCGGCGCGCGCCATGTCGATGTCGAGGAAGGTGCGGCCCATCAGGAAGTTGGAGGCTTCCGCCGCGACATTCTTGGCGAGCTTGGCCAAACGTTGTGTCGCGATGATGCCGGCGAGCCCGCGCTTGCGGCCGCGGCACATCAGGTTGGTCATCGCGCCGAGCGACAGCTTTCGCGCTTCGTCCGAAACTTCACCCGCGACCGCCGGCGCGAACAGCTGCGCCTCGTCCACCACCACCAGCATCGGATACCAATGGTCGCGGTCGACGTCGAACAGGCCGCCGAGGAAGGCCGCCGCGCGCCGCATCTGGTTCTCGGCGTCGAGACCTTCGAGATTGAGCACGGTGGAGACGCGATGCAGCCGCGCGCGCTCGCCGGCGACCTGAAGGCCGCGCTCGGTGTGATCCTCGGCCTCGATGACCAGATGGCCGAAACGCTCGGCCAGCGTGACGAAATCGCCTTCGGGGTCGATGATGGCCTGCTGCACCCAGGGCGCGCTCTGCTCCAGTAGCCGCCGCAGCAGATGCGATTTGCCGGAGCCCGAATTGCCCTGCACCAGGAGGCGGGTCGCCAGCAGTTCCTCGAGGTCCATGGCCGCCACGGCGCCCGCCGTGGTCTGCCCCATCTCGATCGCAACCGTCATGTCCCGACTCAAGGCCCCATCATTCGCGGACAGGGGCTTATCAACCCGGTCGGGGCGCGTCGAGCACAACAGCGCAAATCAGGACGTGTTGCCCACGGTGGCGTTCAGGCGTGACCCGACAACCGTAGAAGTGCAGGCCGGTAGGGCGCTTGCGGATCGTCGTCTTCGTCCCCGGGGAAGACGCAGGAGCCGAATTCCTGCCTGATCCGCTCGATTTCGGCGATGCGCTCGTGCAGCCGCTGCAAATGTTCTTGCGACGTCGCCTTCCAGAACCGGAACGTGTCGGCCGAGAGCGGCAGGAACGCCGTGCCGAACAGCGTCGGCTCGGGAACGACGGTGCGTCCGAGCAGCAGGAACCTGTTGTCACCGGACACGATGAGGGTCGCGTAACCGCGGTTGCCGATTCGCCTGATGCCGTTCAGCGACCATTCGGCGAGCTTGCTGAAATAAGGCTCCTCGCGCCAGCGATCGGGGCAGTGATCGTCAACGGTGACGTTGACCGCGTCCTGGCTGAAATGCACGATGATGCCCGACTTGGCCGGAAACCATTCGTCGTCGAGATGGCCTTGCAGCCAGGCACAGACGAACGACCGGCACATCTGCGGACGTCGGTCGTAGATGGTGCATCCGGTGCCCGTCTGCCAATGCCGGCAGAGCTGGTTCACCGGCTTGTCGACGGCGGCCACTTCCAGAATATCGCAGCAGGCGTTGCACGATCCGCATTGCCTCGTATTGGGCGCGGTCTTCGGCAGGCCGGTCGCGCGAAAACCCTGGCCGTCGCGGACCAGCAGCTTCTGCTTCTCCAACCCGTTCAGCGCACGTTCGATCTTGAGACGGGACAGCCCGGTGGCGTCGATCACGCCCTTCATCGTCGTCGCGCCTGCCTCGACCGCGCGGACGACGCTCAGCATCGCCTGATCCATTTTTTGTTGTTCTTGTTTGTTGGGTCCGCTCCTGACTCGGAACCTGCATGATGGCTTATTCGGAAAGCTATCTTTCTCCCTTTTGCGAGACAACGAGTGGGGGCTGACATGCGCGCATGCGGCGCTTGCACAAATGGAGGATCAGCAGGACGCGGAACGGCTTGTGTACATGTGCGAGAGCGCGGGGGGCGCACGCGCTTGGGTTCAATTCGCGCGTAAAAGGCTGGTTTTCGCGCAATTGCGCGGCGAGATATGACGTCCAGTATGAATTGACGTCACGCAGTCGTGATCCCTTCGCCCGCATGGGAGCGAGACGCGCAAGTGACACGTTCGCGTGATTGACGGGACGCAGGGTTTCGTCTGCAGCGCTCTACCCGTCGTTGAGGGCAGGCACGATCGAAATCGGCAAGAGGTGAGCGCGCGTTGGTTTCGCGCCACACCGGGAACTCGTGCCAATGTACGCAAGCATGAAACAGCGATTGCGAGCCGCGCGCGACACGCGTCCCCGTCGCGCGACCAAAGTCGAAGATGCGTCCGCGAACCAGCGCGCGCTATGGCGCGCCTGATCCGCCCTGCACGATCTTCTCGTTCAGCTTCAGGTCCACGGTCTCGACCGTGCGGTCGATCTCGGCGTTGGGGACGCCGAGCTGATGCGAGATCAGCTTCACCAGCAGGTCGACGCGCTCAATGAAGGGCGCACCGCTCGCGACCGCGCGCGCGGCCGATGACGGCTTGAGCAGGCTTTCGGCGGCCTTGGCGTATTTGGCGAACGGCACCTGGTCCTGCGGATCCGCGCCAAGCCGCCGGGCGATCGCGTCGACATGCTCGTAGATCGTCTGCGAGCGCTTGAGATCGCCATGCACGGCGTCGCGGATCGATTGCGGCTCGTGCGGCGTGATACAGCGGTAGTTGCCGGTGAGGAGCATCGACCATTTCGCCAGCGGTACGAACAGAGAGTCGAAGACTTTCAGCTTCACCGGCACGTCGTGGCCGTCGAGCGTCACCGCGTCGATGTCGGCTTCGAGTTCGCGCAGCACCTTGTTGTGTTTCTCGTCGGCGAACGCCGACGCCTTGAAGTTGGTTGGCAGGCCGACATGGAGCACGTTCGCGGCTTCCTCCGGCGGACGGAAGGCCTGCGGATCTGGCGAGCACAGCGTCACCAGCCCCGGCTCGAATCGCTCCCACACCTGTGCATTGGTGTAGGCCTCCTCGAGGTCCATGCCTGCGAGCGACGGAATTCGCTTGAGATAAGGCAGCGGCGGCATGTTCATGATCGACAGGCACGGCAGCTTCGCCGCTGCGATCCTGACCATGAGAACGCGGACCGTGTGGTTAGTGTATTGCGGCTCCTGCATCGCAAGGCCGACCATGTCGTAACGGGACAGATCGACATCGGCCGGCGTTACGGCGTCGAGCTTGCCGGGCAGGTTGCGCGAGAAGATGGCACGGTGCACGGCTTCGTCGCGCAACTTGATACGTACCTCGGTACCATCGCGGTTGATCAGCTCCGCGGTCTTGGCTCGGCAGACCAGGGTCACATTGTGCCCGGCCATCAGGAGCTTCGTGCCCAGCAGCGAGCCGTAGGAAGCCCCGAGAATCAGGATGTTGCGCGCCATGTTTCGTCCCTTTGAGAAGTCTGCTGATTTTTGGGCCCCGGCCGTCGTCCAGGGGCGAATTACCGGCATCTAAAGCGAAGCGCCTTGGGATGGCAACTGGGATAATGCATACAAGGGAGGGGGCTTCCGGCGTCTCTGAAGCGCAACATTTCCGCGAGGGGTCATCCGGGGAGGGCGGGCTCGCGGCTTCGGGCGTGGCGCCGCCATCTGGCACACACTGGCGGTTCGGCCCGTGCCGCTCGATCCGTGTGTCCAAGCGTTTCCACTTCACCGAAATTCGGTTTTATCGCATTTAAAGGCGCGCGGGAGGTGCCATCGTATGGCGTCACGTTTTCGTGTGCAGAAGGGCTGCGCGAGGATGCGCATGCCGCTTTTCCGGGACGTCGTCATTCTCTATCGATAAAGCGGCGTCCGCCACATTCCTTGCATCTTGCATTCACAGTGACGGCTTACGAAGTGATGCCTCTGTCATCGGCAGCATTCTTTAGTCGTCTATCGCAACAAGAAACTTCGAAACCGGCGGCGCAAAAGTGGCAGAGTGGTCGAATGAATGACTGTGGATCAGCAACGGAGCTGGGACGTGGCGATTGAAGTGAGCCGGCCTGGAGCTTCTGTCGAAGCCGGCTGGTTCGGAGGACAGACCGTTTCATGCAAGGCCTTCGCCGGGCAAAGCGAAGATGGAGCGGTCATCGGGCCTGATCCCGTCGTTGCAAAGGGGGATCGGACGCTGGGTCTGCGAGCCCGCCGTTCGGGGACTGACATGGAAGGTGATCATTGGCCTCACGGCTCCTGCGACGGCGCCGGCCGCAGCCTTTCAGATTTGCGGAAACGCGGGTCCGAGTTTTTCGAAAGCCTGTCCGTCGGAGAACTTGTGCGCGAGACGCACAGGAATCTGTGGGTCTCGGACTGGTCTCGGATCGCGGACGAATACCGGGCGTTCGCCGAGTCCGCGCGCGGAGACGGATCCCTGCAGGTAGCGCGGGAAGCGTGGCTGTGCTCGCTGACGGCTCTTGAAGTTGCGAGAAATGTGTCCTGTCCCGGAGACCCCGCGAGTACCGATCTCGCAGACAAGGTCGGAATCAACCTGAGAGGCCTCGAGGAGGATGCCGGTTCTGCGATCGAGCGCGTGCAGATCGACGGGTTCGACCAAGGCTCGCTTGCCGGCTACTTTATGCCGGCGTTTCGTGACGGGCGTTCCGCACCCGCGGTGATATGCGTCAGTGACGAGCCCACTACCCTCGGCTCGATGATGAACAGGCTGTTGCCGGTCGCATGCCGCCGGAACATGTCGCTCCTGCTCGTCGATGCCGGCCATTCGTCCGTTCGTCGCCCCGCCAGGCCGGAGCATGTTCTCCAATGCTGGCTGGACTATCTGGAGGCCCGCCCGGACGTCGATCCGCAGCGCATCGCAATTTACGGCGAGGGGGCGGGCGCCAGTCATGCGTCCGGCCTTGCCCTGCTGGATCGCAGGATGGCTGCCGCCGTTTGCGACGGCGGCATTGCGGCGCCCATCATGCGTCGCGCATCGCTGCGCTGGATGGTCGGTGCCGAGCCGGCCGTTCGCGACGCGACCCCGGCGGGGTCCTTGCTGCCGTCGCGTCGAATCGCATGCCCGCTGCTGGTGGTCGCCGGCAGTCGCTCGATGGTCTCGGAGGAGGATGCTCTCGAGCTGCAAGCCTTCTATCGGCAGGCCGAAGCCGATTGCTCGACCGTCGTTCCGAACTGCATCCTGCACCCGCTGGGCGAGGTCGAAAACTTCATCGCCGTGGACGATTTCATTTTCGAATGGCTCGCCGGCAAGCTTGGAGCTGATCGCCAGCTTGATCCCGTGACTTACCTCTAACCGGCGGGGTTAGCGCATATTCGGAGGACATGCGGCCGCGGGTTCGCCCGTGGCCCATCCGTTGAGACATCAGCGGCTCACGAAACGTCGATCGCCAGCAAACGAGCGGCCAGGCGGGCATTCTTTGCAATCGTTGCGAGCGCAGCGTTCAGATCGGCCAGGGTCTTCTCGTCGAGCTCGTTGAACATGGTCGAGTTCAAGGCGAGCTTTCGCTTGGACAGTTTTTCGATCTCCGTCTTCGCCTTTGCCGTCAGCGACATCAGCACGAAGCGTGCATCGTCTGCGCCCGGCCGCCGCGACAGGAAGCCGGCTTTCTCGAGGGCCTTGGTCTGGTTGGTCACGAAAGCCGGGTGGACCCGGAGCTTGTTTGCGACGTCGATTCCGGCGACGCCTCCGCCCTGGTCCAGCTCGGTGATGGCCATCAGGATCAACCACTGCGGCTCGGTAATGCCCAGCAATCCGGCCCAGCTGCTGTGGATGTCCTCGAGCTGAGAATGAATCTCGACGACATTCCAGATGAAGTCCGTAATCGCCCTGTCGAGTTTTTCTCGATCATGTGGCCTCCCCGTTTCCCTTGGATCATTCTTGTAGTGGGATATTTGGGGGGCGTCTCGGATCTCGCGCATCGACGTTAGTAGCGGATACCGCGCGGCGGAAACGGTTCGACTGTTTAGTACTTGCAAAAATCAATTAACTGAATTATGTCTCCCTCCACTCAATCTTTGCTGCTCTTGACCGTATCAATGAGCCAGTAATGTGAGACCTCCAAGAAAGCCCTCGGGATGCCCCCTGAGGGCTTTTTACTTTAAGCCGGAGATTTACCTGGCGTCGCGGGCCCCTGTTGCCCTCAAGCAACATCTCTCCCGGAAGTTACGCTTCATTAAATCAATGAATTGAGGCCATTGTTTTTATAAACTATACGTGAAGCCACGACGGAGGGGGGCACCTCACTGTCGTTTCAGTCCGGACTTTCAGTGCGGGCCTGAATTGAACGGAAATTGAAGTGGGTAAAGCGGCCTCCGACGAGGAGCCGAGCCCCCTGAACCGACCTGGAGGTTTAACTAATGAAGTTTACGAAGACGCTTCTTCTCGGCTCGGCAGCCGGCCTGATGGCCGCCTCCGGCGCGTTCGCAGCCGATCTTCCCGTGAAGGCCAAAGCGGTCGAATACGTGAAGATCTGCTCGCTGTACGGCGCCGGCTTCTACTACATCCCGGGCACCGACACCTGCATCAAGCTGGGCGGCTACCTCCGCGCTGAAGTGGCGCTGGGCACCAACAGCAACTACGGCGCGGCCAATGGCGCCCCCGCCGGTGCGCACAACCGTCTGAGCAACTACTACAACATGCGCGCTCGTGAAGATCTCAACATCGACACGCGCACCGCGACCGAGTACGGCGTCGTCCGCACCTTCTTCGATGCGACGTTCTCCTGGACCACCGGCGGCTACACCGGTCAGGGCTCCGCGACGGGCGGGACGGGTTACACCGCTACCACGGCCGGCACGACGACCATCAACTCGACTGACGGCGGCACCTCGGGCGGTTCGCTCGGCGTGTACTACGCCTTCATCCAGTTCGCCGGCTTCACCATGGGTAAGGCCGTGTCGCAGTTCGACGCGCCCTGGACCAACTATCCCGGCAACAACTTCGACGGTCTCGTCGGCGGCAGCGGCACGGTCACTGGCGTCAACCAGTTCACCTACACCGCTGACTTCGGTCAGGGCATTACGGCTTCGTTCTCGGCGGAAGATGCAACGGCCTACTATCAGGCTGGTAACCAGAATCTGACCGGCGCGACCGCGGCGGGCATGGTTGGCGGCGCTTACGGCACCAACTCGATCGGTGGCTCGCGTTCGCCGAACCTCGTCGGCATGGTCCGCGTCGACCAGGCTTGGGGTCTCTTCCAGGCGTCGGTTGCCGCGCATGACAACCACGTTGCCTACTACGGTGCGACCGAGACGACCGGCCACCCCGACGACAAGTGGGGTTGGGCGGTTCAGCTCGCTCTGTCGATCAAGAACATCCCGACCGGTGCGGGTGACGTGATCAACATTTCGGGCGTCTACACCGACGGTGCGACCCGTTACAACTTCCAGAACCTGGCAGGCAGCTCCTACCAGATGTACGGAAGTTCGGGCGTCGCCTACCAGAGCGTCGGCTTCGCCAACGCTCCTGACACCGTGTACATCACGGGCGGCTCGCAGGAGACCGTCAAGACCTGGGGCTTCCGCGGTGCTTACACCCACAACTGGGATCCCTACTGGAACACCGCGCTGTACGGTGCCTACGCTCAGGCGCAGTTCGGTTCGCTCGCCAAGACCACGCTCTGCGGCGCTGGTGGTGCGGGTGGCGTGTTCGGCGGTCTGGCCGGTGTTACGGGCTGCAACCCGGACTTCGCCATCGGCCAGATCGGTTTGATCACCCGCTGGACTCCGGTCAAGAACCTGACGTTCTCGGCTGACCTCAACTGGACCCATCTGGACCAGAAGTACGCCGGTACTGCCGTCCTCAGCCCGGCTGCCAACACGGCAAAGCCGACCGCTGTGTACGAGCTGAAGGATCAGGACAGCATCACCCTGCTGCTCCGCGCTCAGCGCAACTGGTAACTCCCGTCGCAAGACTGGAATCGAACACCCGGCGGGAAACCGCCGGGTGTTTTTTTGTGTTGGTTGAGGATTCGCAGACCGGATGGAGCGCTACAAGGCCTTGCGCTGCCCGACGGGCAAAACACCCAAACTCTCGGTCAATCCATTCGCGCGAAAATATTCCACTTTACCGAATTTCGGAAACGGCGTATGTGTTGCGCATCCCGGCTCATCCTTGAGGGGCGATCGTACGTCGTCACGATATGCGAGCCGGGCCTGCGGTGGACGCGGCAGCGTCGTGCGCGAAAGGTGCGGGCAGGGCGGGTAGTCCCTGTGAGCCCGAGGCCACGTGCGGACGAGCGGCGCTGATGCGTACGGCAAAACCGTGTGGTCCTGGCCGTCGTTGCTACGGTCAAGCTGTCGCGGAGGTGTGTGCGAGCCCAACCGGGCGGACAGCACCGTCAATTCGCGAGAGCGAGGGAGGCCAGAAGGAAAGTTCGGCTCCCGGGAGATCACGGCATAAGCCGTCCAACCATCGCGCAGGGAAGGCCGAGTGATCGGCGACACCTGTATGCTGCTGTGCGGTTCTCTTGCGCTACATCTTCGCGCAGCGGACCGCGGGTGCCAGTCGGCACCCGGTCTTCCCTGCGCCCTCTTGGATTTGAGGGGTGGAGTGACCAGGCAAAGCTCGGGCGAAATGCGCCGCGAGAATGCCGAGGCGTGTCTGCAACCACACACTCGCTGTCATCGTCCGGCCAGTGCGCAATTGCGCACCAGGACCGAACGATCCAGTCTTCCGAGACAGTTGTGGTTCAACCGAGCGGCTGCGGCGTACTGGATTTCCCGCCGGCCTGTCATCGGGCTCGCCGAAGGCGGAGACTCAGTGACGGGAATGACAATGGCATTTGGAGACGCAGCCGTGGGCATCAAGCTCGGTCATTGCCGATGTTGAGAGAGCGCGCGCTTCACTCGCTTTCATGCCCCGGACGCAGCGCCGCGACGCCCCAAGAGCGTTCACGCGCGTCTTCAACGCGCCATGCGCGTTTCAGCTTGTCCGGGACGCGAGCATGAGCGGCGAGGTGCACCTTGCTCCGTCATCGTGCCCGCAACTTGCACGTCAACGACGATGAGGACGCGGACGCTCACGTGCGTTTCAAGGAACGGTGTCGTCGTGAAATTTTGCGCAAGCTCTGGCGCCGCCATCCGCGCGGAGGTTGCGCGTTCCGCCACGGCGCGGATCTTCGCTCTAGCGGATCTTCGCTCTAGCCCTGGCCCGCCACACGCGCGCGGTCGAGATGCCCCTCGATCTTCGGGCGGTCGCGGGTGCGCTCGAAGCTCGTGCAAAGCAGTTCGGTCTCCTCGAGCGAGACCGGCGCGCGATACAGCCGGCACATGAATTCCGCGGTGGAGCGGCCCTTGCCAGTAGCTGGACTGCGTTCGGCGAGAAACATGCAATCGCGGCAGATGCTGGCATCGACTCGCTGGTGCGCTGTGTCGAGGTGGTTGAGGATCTCGCGGAGCGAGTCGCGAAGCCTGATGCACTCGTCGGTTCCGAGCGCAGTGACTGCGTTCACCACGTGGTTGATCGGGTCGTGCTGGCTCAGGCATTTTTCGCCCTGCGCGGTGACGTGGAGCACCACGGAGCGCTTGTCCTCGTGCGATGGCTTTCGCACCAGGAAGGACTTGCTCTCCAGCGTCTTCACGATCTGCGATGCCGTCGCCCTGGTCGCGCCGATGAAGCCGGCGAGTGCCGAGGGGTGCGCGAGAATCTGTTGGCGCGGCAGAGAAAACGCAACGCCATCCATTCCCGGTCGCGCAGTCCCTGCTGGTTGCCTTCGAAATACCAAGCTCTCGCCGCCTGGACCAGCAGCTCGACAGCTTCACGTGCCAACGGCATGAATTCCTACCTCGCCCCGGGAATCACGTCTGCGGCGCCCCGAAGTCGTCTTCCGCCGTTGTGCGCGAATCTTTCGCGAGAAGCCCTGTTACCCGCGATGCCCGACGCATCCGCCATCCCCGATTCTCGCGAGAAAGCACGGACTGCTCGGCATTCGACATGGACCGATGGGAACTGCAAGGTGCGGGGCGAAAAGCGATGCTGCCATTGGCATGCCAATCGATGCGTCGTCGAACGAAGGCCCGAGTTGCCGTCACGATCGGACGATGGATCGGAGTTGTTCACCCGAAGCCCCTGAGTTCAAGTCACACGCAGACGTTTCTTATCTACCGTTGAAACGATGAATGAGCTTCTCAACAAAATCAAGTAGAGACGCTCTCCGAGACTGGATGTCGTTGCAGACGTGTGTAACGTTCAAGACAATCGCGCTCTTCTGGACACATGATGGTGATCGCAATATGCAGCGCAACAAGCCATTTGCACGCAATTGCGCGACGCTCTGATTGCACAGCACGTTGCTGTCCGACGTTGATGCAAACTGATGGAAGCTTGTGCATGATGATGGCGCAGATAGGTGCGTCATCCACAACTTCCGCGACACTTCAGGGAATCGCCAGGGGAACTCGTTAGGATTGCACGTCACGGTTGTCGTCGCCGCCACGGCAGGATGGGTCGGTTCGACCGCATGCGACCTGGCCGCGCAATACTCCACCGAACGGTTGATGCGCCGGCGGCGGGAAGCGGCGGGCGGCGATGGGCGCGCGGCCGCCCCGTCCCGCTAGTCGCCCTTGAGCATGTCCCGGAGCTCGCGGAATGGATCGGCGCTGGGCGGCGCAGAGGCGTCCTGCCGCATCGCGCTGTAGATTCGCGGGACCAGATCGACGGCCTGGTCGAGCCCCGAATCACGCCCCGCCTGATATCCGCCCATCAGCCGAAGGTCGCGCGTGTCCTCGTATTTGGACATCATGGTGCGCAGCTTGCTCACCAATTCGCGCTCCTCGGGGTCCCAGACGTTGTGGGCGAGGCGGGAAACCGAGGCCAGGACATCCACGGCCGGATAGCGCGCCTGGTCGGCGATGTGCCGGGAGAGCACGATGTGGCCATCCAGGGTGCTGCGGATGGTGTCCGCAATCGGCTCGTTGTGGTCGTCGCCGTCGACCAGCACGGAGAAGATGCCGGTGATCGTCCCGGACCCCTCTTCGCCGGGGCCGGCGCGCTCCAGAAGGCGCGGCAGGTCGGTGAAGACCGTCGGCGCATAGCCGCGCGCGACCGCAGGCTCGCCGGCGGCGAGCGCAACCTCGCGGGCGGCGTGGGCGAAGCGGGTGATTGAATCGACCACGAGCAGGACCGATTCGCCCCGGTCGCGGAAATATTCGGCGACCGCCATGGCGGTCTTCGGCGCCAGCCGCCGCATCATCGGGCTCTCGTCTCCCGTCGATACGATGGTGATGGCGCGGCTGCGGTTGGCCCCGAGCACGTCCTCGATGAATTCGCGCACCTCGCGGCCGCGCTCGCCGACGAGCGCCAGCACGACGGTGTCGAAGCCTTGGCTGCGCGCCAGCATCGCCAGCAGCGTCGATTTGCCGACCCCGGAGCCGGCAAAGATGCCGACGCGTTGGCCGGCGCAGATCGGGGCAAACAGGTCGATGACGCGTACGCCGGTCCGCAGCGGCTTGTGGACGCGTGCGCGCTTCATCGCCGACGGCGCCTCGGCCTCTGCCGACACCGGCCGGGATCCGGGCGTGAGGGGACCCTGTCCGTCCAGCGGCGCCCCGAGTGCGTTGATGACGCGGCCCTTCCAGCTCGGATCGGGAGCGAAGGACAGCGGCGGCATCCGGTAGGCGACCGAACCGAGGCCGCCGGCGAATTGCCGGTCGAACGGCTTGGCGACGATGCCCTCGCTGTCGATCCTGATCACTTCGCCGATCTGGGGCTTGCCCCGAAGGTGCCGCCGGAGTTAACGCCGATCAGTTCACCAAGCCTGACGAAGCGCGACAGGCCGGAAACGCGGAAATGCGTCGGCGCGATCTCGGAGATCGCGCCGCTGACGCTTGCCAGGGGAGTGCTCTGCTGAAGCTCCAGCAGCGCCCACTCCAGTTGCCGAAGAGCGTTCAAGGAAATCGTCCACCCTCATTGCGCGCGAGGCGCACTTTACTTTCAAGTCTATTTGCCCGGCTCGCCCAGCGTCCGGATTGCATTCTGGAGCGAGCTCTCGGTGCCCTCGATCATCGAATTGGTGCCGTCGAAGGCGCGCGAGGCTGCGATCAGCTTCGTCAATTCCATCATCGGATTGGCGCCGGAGCCCTCGACATAGCCCTGCTTGAAGCCGTCGCGGGAGAAGTCGGCGATGGCGGTCGCGGGCCGGTCCGGCGTGACGCCGGAATTGCCGTAACGCTCGAGATTGGCGTCGACAGGAATGTTGAACAGCCCGATGGAGCCGATCTCGTTGTTGTCCTGGGTGATCGCACCGCTGCGCGCGATCGCGACCGGTCCGCCGTTCGGGTCGAGCGTGATCTGCGCGCCCCCGGCATCGATGACGGGGAAGCCGGACACCGTCTGAAGATCGCCGTTGGCGGCGATCTGGAGGCGGCCGTCGCGCGTATAGACGGTGCCGTTCGGGCCGGCGAAGGCGATCCAGCCCTGTCCGACCACGGCGACGTCGAGCGGGTTGCCGCTCTCGGTAATGCTGCCGACTTCGCGCGAAATGATGTTGTCGCCGGGCGAGGAGAAGGCGACCGGGTTCGCGCCCGCCTTGGACAGAATGGTCTCGAACTTCACCACGTCGGTGCGGAACGCCGCCGTGTTGACGTTGGCGACGTTGTTGGCGATCGTCTGGAGGCGCTTTTCGAGGGCGACCTGCGCCGACAATCCCACATAGAGAGCCGATTGCATGAGTTACTTTCCGAGCCGGATGGATTGAAGTTTCGTGAGCATGTCGGTGTCCAGGCCGGCCGACGTCGACGACGCGCCGGCAATCAGGACCAGCGCGGGGTTGGTCGAGGTGTCGCTCTGGGCCTGGGTCGCGTCCCACATCGCCGCAAAGCGCTGCACGAACTTGTCGACCTTGGCCGGGTCCTGGAAATCGGTGAGATCGATCTTGTTCGTGATCATCTTGGCCTGGGCATCGATGTCGGACGAGCTGATCGTCGACGGCCAGCCCATTGCGGTCTGGACCACCTGCGTCAGCGCCTTGTCGGCGAGGATCTGATAGGCGGTGGTGATGGTGGAGGCCTTGCGGGTGAAATAGAGCGCAAGCCGCAGACCCTCGTTCTGGTCGCCGGCCTTCTCCTCCATCGTCTGCGTGACGTATTGGGTCGCCGTGCCGGTCGTCGCTGCGGTCGCCTGGGTCGCCTGGTCGCCGAGAGCGGCGAAATTGAAGGCGGCGGCGAATTGCCGGTAGCGGGTGTCGGACAGCTTGTTGGCGAAGGCATCCTTGTCCGAGACGCCCTCGGTCAGAACCTTGCGCATGAACGCCTTGGCATAGGTCATGTCGCTGAGGCCATAAGCCTTCATCGCATAGGAATAGAGACGATAGTCCTTCAGGAAATCGTCGACGGTCTTCACGTTGCCGATATGGCTCAGGAAATAATCCGTTTCGCGGCTGACATCCGGCTGCGTCGCGACCTGCGTCAGCGACTTGCCCATGTCCTTGGTCAATCTGGTGTAGTCCGCGATGGTGGATAGCATGACCCGCGCCTCTCTGGCCGCACGTGCGACACCATCCCAAGCTGCCGTGAATTGCTTGCGCGAAGCTGACGAACGGCAAACCAGCCTCGCGCAAGCGTCGCCGAATAGGTATTCCCGATGGGATCGGCGATGGAGCGGCGCGTTGGGCAGTTTCGTGGGGGTTGTCATCACGGTAGCGGCGCTGCTTGGCGGATTTGCCGCCATGGGCGGGCATCTCGGCGTGCTGATGCAGCCGTGGGAATTCGTGATCATCATGGGGACCGCGGCCGGAACCTTCATCATGGCCAATCCATGGAAGACGGTCGTTGATACCGGGCTTGCCTGCGTCCAGGCCGTCACCGGTGCCGTGCCGGGCGAGCGCTATTATCTTGACCTGCTGGGAGCGCTCCACGCCCTGATGCGCGAGCTGCGGGGCAAGGGCCGCAACGAGGTCGAGGCGCATATCGACGATCCCGCGTCCTCCGAGATCTTCAAGGCGTTCCCGAGTGTGCTCGGCGACCCCTCGCTGCTCCAGTTCATCTGCGACTATGTCCGCCTCATCATCATGGGCAACGCGCGCACGCACGAAATCGAAGCGCTGATGGACGAGGAAATCCACACCATCGTGAAGACCAAGCTGGCACCCTATCATTCGCTGGTGACGGTGTCCGAGGCGCTGCCGGCGCTCGGCATCGTCGCCGCGGTGCTCGGCGTCATCAAGGCGATGGGCGCGCTCGACCAGTCGCCGAAGTTGCTCGGCGGCTTCATCGGTGCGGCGCTGGTCGGCACATTCGCCGGCATCTTTCTGTCCTACGGACTCATTTCGCCCTTCGCGATCAAGATCAAGATGACGCGCGAGAAGCGTTGCCGGCCCTACATCATCGTCAAGCAGACGCTGCTGGCCTTCATGAACGGCGCCATGCCGCAGATCGCGGTCGAGCACGGCCGCAAGATGATCTCGAGCAGCGAGCGTCCCTCGATCGACGTCGTCGAGAACGAGACGATCGCGGGCCCCAAGGCCGTCGTGACCGAAGCTGAACCGAAGGCGGCCCGCGCATGATGACGGAAAACGTCGACATCGACCAGCGCAAACAGCTGCCGAACTATTTGCTGGATGCGGCAGGCATCTCGATCGAACGCATGCCGATGCTCAATGTGATCTTCGATCGCATGGCGGCATCCTGTACCGACAGTCTTCAACCGATCGCCGGAACGCCCTGCTATTTCTCCGTCAACGGCATCACCAATGATCGCGTCGGTGACATCATCAAGGACTACGAGGCCAACGCGGTCGCGGCCGTGCTCTATGCCGAGCAGTGGGACTCCCGCATCATCATCATGCTCGACCGCGATTTCGTGTTCACGATGGTCGAGGCGATGTTCGGATCCGACGGCGCCGAGCCGCCGCTCGATGTCGAGCGCACGTTCTCGAACATCGAGATCCGCCTGGTCCAGGCGCTGTTCGAACGGTTCGCCAAGGCGCTGCAATCCGCCTTCGCCGGCACCTCCAACGTCACCTTCCGGGTCGAGCGGGTCGAGACCGCCATGGCATCGCTAGCGATCGGCCGCAGCGGCAACATGTCGATCTGCGCCAACATCATGCTGCAGGCGCTCTACCGCGGCGGCCAGATGTTCCTCATCATCCCGCACTCCGCGCTCAATCCGCTCAGGCAGAAGCTCGCACACGTCGTCGTCAGCGATGGCCGTGCGGCCGATCCGCGCTGGCGCGAGCAGATGGAGAGCGAGGTTCACCGGACCGAGGTCACGCTGAGCGCGGTGCTCGACGAGAAGATGATATCCCTCGACGACGTCGTGAAGTTCCATGTCGGACAGGTGATCGAGCTCGAAGCCACGCCGCGCACGCTGGCGCGGCTCGAGAGCAACAACCAGGTGTTGTTCTGGTGTCAGATCGGCCAGCTTGATGGCTATTACGCCATGCAGGTGGCTGATCCCGTCGACCAGAAGCGGGAGTTCGTCGATGATATCCTATCTCGTTGATGCCGTGCTGTTGATTGCGCTGGCCTTCACCAGCATGAGAGTGACGAAGATGCACCGCGAATTGGCACGGCTGCGCAGTTACCAGGGCGAATTCTCGACCATCGTCCACGAGACGGCGGGCGCCTTCGATACGGTCATCACCGCGGCCCACGATTCGACTGCAAATCTCGGCCGGCTCGCCAATGTGCTGAGCACGAAGATCGATCAGGCCCACGAGGTGATCGCCGCGCTCGATGCGCGGAGCGGGCTCCAATCCGGCGAGACCGTGAGCGGTCCTGAAGCGAACAAGCATTGAAACCGAGACGGATCGAACACGCACGACCGGGGCGCTGAGACGCACCGGGACCGGAAATACCAAGAGGCGAGACCAAATGGCGCAATCCTTCGACTATGAAGCTGCATCTGAAACGGGAGATGCCGAAACGTCTCCGCTGGAGCGGTTGGCGGAAATTGCCGCGCGCACCGCGGAGGAGACCGGCAAGTTCGCCAATGTCGATGCGATCCTGCGCATTCCCGTCACCATGCAGGTGGTGCTCGGTTCGGCCACCATCCCGGTGGCGAACCTGATGAAGCTGGGCCGCGGCGCCGTGGTGCCGCTGGATCACCGGGTCGGAGAGCCCGTCGACGTCGTGGTCAACGGCCGCGTGGTTGCCCGCGGCGAGGTGGTCGTGGTCGAAGAGGACAATTCCCGCTTCGGCGTTTCCCTCACCGAGATCGTCGGGCCGCTGGGGCAGGGTGATACCTGACCATGGCGGCACAGGTCGGTATCGCTCCCATCAAGCAGCGAGGCGTTGCCACGTTGCGCGGAACGGACAAAGTCGCGGCGCTTCTGCTGGCCATGGGCCGTCAGGCGGCCGCGAGCGTGCTTCAACAGTTCGAGCCGCAGGATATCCGCATCGTCACCAAGGCCGCAGCCGAGTTGCGGCCGATCACGGCACAGGAGCTGGAGGGGATCGTCGAGGAGTTCGCCCAGCAGTTCTCGATGGGCGCCAACATCCTCGGTACGATCGGCGGGCTCGAGGCCGTGCTCGGCGACGTGCTTCCGGCCGACCAGGTCTCGGCGATCATGTCGGACCTGCTCGGCAATTCGAGCCGGTCGGTGTGGGATCGCGTCTCGTCGGTGTCGGAAAACTCGCTCGCGACCTACCTCTCCAAGGAGCATCCGCAGACCGCAGCGCTCATCCTGTCCAAGGTCAAGCCGGCCTGCGCGGCCAAGGTGATGAGCCAGCTGCCGTCGAGCCTGCGCAACGAGCTGATGCGGCGGGTGCTCAGCCTCAAGCCGATCGTCGACGATGCGATGAAGGTGCTCGAGAAGACACTGCACGAAGACCTGACGCTGAATTTCGCCCGCAACCTCGGCGCGGATACCTATGCCCGCGTCGCCGACATCATCAACAAGATGGAGCGCGGCCACATCGAGGACATGCTGAAGAGCCTCTCGGAGAAGCGGCCGAAATCGGCCGAAGTTCTCAAGGAACTGCTGTTCACGTTCGACGACGTGATCCACCTGACGCCGAAGGCGCGCACCATGATCTTCGACCAGGTGCCGACCGATCGCATCGTCGTCGCGCTGAAGGGGACCGACAAGCACTTCCGCGAACTGATCCTGTCGTCGGTCGCCTCGCGCGTCCGTCGCGTCGTGGAGCACGAACTCGCTATCGGCGAGCCGTCGAACCAGCGCGACGTGCTGGAGGCGCGGCGTGTCATCACCGACCTCGCGCTCGACCTGGCGGAAAAGGGCGAAATCGAGCTCAACCCCGAGCAGGAGGATGAGCTGGTCTTCCGCTGACCGCTGAACCGGCATGGCAGAATCCGACCAGGAGAGCAAAACAGAAGAGCCGACCGAGAAGAAAGTCCGCGATGCGCTCGACGAGGGCAAAATTCCGGTCTCTCGGGAGGCGTCCATCTTCGCGTCGATGGCGGCGCTGATGGTGATTCAGATGTTCCTGATCAGCCAGGGCGTCCAGCAATTGACGCCGACGCTGAAGAACCTCATCGACGATCCCGACGGCTTTCCCCTCAGCAACGGGGCGGACGCGCTGAATCTCCTCACCGTGGTGGGACTCGAGGCGTTTCGATTTCTGGTTCCCCTGGTCGTCGTCCTGGTCTCGTTCGGGCTGGCGGCGTCGCTGCTGCAGAATGCGCCCACTCTGGTGCTCCAGCGCATCATGCCGGATCTTTCGCGCATATCTCCTGCCAGCGGTTGGAGTCGGCTGTTCGGAACGCAGGGTCTCGTCGAGTTCGCAAAGTCGCTGTTCAAGCTGGCCTCGGTGACCATCGTCGTCGCGTTCGTGCTCCGCTCGTCCGAAGCAAGGGCGTTCGAGGCGATGTATACCGACCCGGTCGCGCTTCCTGAAATGATTCTCAACATCGCGATGCGGATCGTCTCGGCGATCTGCATCGCCACGATCGTCCTGGTCGCGCTCGATCTCGCCTGGGCGCGCTTCCACTGGCGGCGCGAGTTGCGCATGACCAAGCAGGAGATCAAGGACGAGCACAAGCAGGCGGAAGGAGATCCGCTGATCAAGGCGCGCCTGCGCTCGCTGGCGCGCGATCGTTCGCGCCAGCGGATGATCGCCTCCGCCTCGCGGGCGACGCTGGTGATCGCGAACCCGACGCACTTTGCGATCGCGCTGCGTTACAAGCGCGAGGAAAACGCGGCGCCGGTTGTCGTCGCCAAGGGCATGGACGTGATCGCGCTGAAGATTCGCGAGGTCGCCGAGAAAAACCGGATCCCGGTGATCGAGAACAAGGCGCTCGCGCGCGCGCTCTATGAAGCGGTGCAGGTCGACCAGGTGATTCCCGCGGAATTCTTCCGGCCCGTCGCCGAGCTCATCTATTTCCTTCAGTCCAAGCAGGCGCCGCGGCCCGAGAACGTTCAGTAGATTTCCGAAGACTGCGTCCGCTCCATCAGCCTGACGAAAGCTTGCGCCCCTAAGCTTCTCTACCAATGGACCAGAATGGGGCTGTCGTGGGACCGCTATATCTCTTCGAACTCGCATCGTCGCAGGCGCGGTATCTCGAGCTGCGCCAGTCGACCATCGCCACCAACGTTGCCAACGCCAATACGCCGGGCTTCAAGGCGCGCGACGTCGAGCCCTTCAACAAGGTACTCGACAACACGCCGGTCAGGCTTGCGACGACGTCTCCCTCGCACATGCAGCTGGCTGCGGCCGAGACCGACACGCGGAAGACCGCGAAGAAGGATAGCTGGGAAGTGGTTCACTCCGGCAACTCGGTCAGTCTCGAGCAGGAGATGATCAAGGGTAGCGACGTCAGTCGTGACTACTCGATGAACGCGGCGGTCGTGCGGTCGTTCCACCGCATGCTGCTGTCGAGCGCGAAGAGCTGAGGGGAATTGAAATGCTGGACTCTCTGCAGGCGTCATTGACGGTCGCGAGCTCCGGGCTCGAATCGCAGTCGACGCGCATGCGTATCGTCTCGGAAAACCTCGCCAACGCGACGTCGACGGGGCGCACTGCTGGCGCCGACCCCTATCAACGCAAGACCATCACGTTCGACGCCGCGCTGGATCGCGCCTCGGGCGCGCAGCTCGCGAAGGTCAAGGAGATCGGCGTCGATACCACGCCGTACCGCGTCGAGTACGATCCGGGGCATCCCGCCGCCGACAAGGCCGGCTACGTCAAGCTGCCGAACGTCAATATGATGATCGAGATGGCCGACATGCGGGAAGTCAACCGGTCCTATGAAGCCAATCTACAGGTCGTGAAACAGGTGAGGTCGATGCTGGGCATGACCATCGACCTGCTGAGGAGCTGACAATGCTTGAGGCAATTTCATCCACGGCGATTTCCGCAGGCCATGCGGCGTCCCGCGCAACCGAAGCGCAGGCCATCGCGCCTGCGGCGCCAACCGCGATCCAGTCCACCGACGACGTCGGATTCGAATCGGTGATGAAGCAGGTGACGACGGACGCGATCGGAACGCTGAAGGCGGGCGAAGCAGCGTCGATCTCGGCGATGCAGGGCAAGGAATCGACGCGTCGCGTCGTGGAGGCGCTGATGTCGGCCGAGCAGGCCTTGCAGACGGCGGTCGCGGTTCGCGACAAGGTCGTGCAGGCCTACCAAGAAGTCGTTCGTATGTCGATTTGACCTGAAGGAATGACACTGTGAAATCGCTCGCCATTGCGGCCACGGGCATGAATGCCCAGCAGACCAACATCGAAGTCATCGCGAACAACATCGCGAACATCAACTCGACGTCGTACAAGCGGGCTCGCGCGGAGTTCACCGATCTGTTCTACCAGATGGATCGCATGCAGGGCGTCACGAACGTCAACGGCTCGTCGCCGATTCCGGAAGGCGCCAATCTCGGACTTGGCGTCAAGTCGGCGGCCATCCGAAAGCTTCACATCCAGGGCGCGCTGACGCAGACCGGCAACCCTTACGACATGGCCATCAACGGCCGGGGCTGGTTTCAGGTGCTCGGTCCGAACAACGAAGTGCAATACACCCGCGCAGGATCGTTCAACACCAACGCGAACGGCCAACTCGTCACGATCGACGGCTATCTGCTGGATCCCGCCATCACGGTGCCGCAGGGAACCGTCGAGGTCACGGTCAACCAGACCGGACAGGTGTTCGCCAAGCTGGACACCGAAATCAACGCGCGACAGATCGGCCAACTCAACCTTGCCAATTTCGCCAACGAGGCGGGCCTCGAGCCGCTCGGCAGCAATCTCTATCGCGAGACCACGGCGTCCGGCACGCCAGTCGTCGGACTCCCGGGCGATTCCGGTTACGGCAAGATCAACCAGAAATATCTCGAAGCATCGAACGTCGATCCGGTCAAGGAAATCACCGAGTTGATCTCGGCGCAGCGCGCCTATGAAATGAACGCCAAGGTCATCCAGGCCTCGGATGAAATGGCCCAGACGGTCTCGAAGGGCATGCGCTAGTTCCGGTGTCTCGATGTTGAACAGGGTGGGCTTGATGGTGCGCGGGTTGGCCGCCGTGCTGCTGGTTCTGGTCTCGGCGCGCCTCGCTGCGGCCGAGGAGAAGCGGCTTCCCGTGCCGGCCGTGTCGATCCGCGCCGGCGAGCTGATCCGGGACGACATGATCACGGAACGCGCCTTCGCACCGAACGTGCTTGGCGTTGCCATGTTCATCGAAGGACGCCAGGTCTTGGTCGGACGCATGGCGCGGCGCACGCTGTTGCCGGGTCAGCCGATCCCGAGCAATTCGGTGGAGGACCCCTGGACTGTTGCGCGCGGTGCCATGGTCAAGGTTGTGGTCGAGGATAGCGGCCTGTCTATCGTGACCTACGGCTCGGCCATGCAGTCGGGCGCGCCCGGCGCGCTCATCCCGATCCGAAACACGGACACCGGCGTGATCATCAGGGGCGTCGTCCAACCGGACGGCACCGTCAAGGTCGTGGACGGATCATGACCAGAGTCTTGCTTGCGCTCGTCCTCCTCGTCTTCGCCGCCAGCGCCCAGGCCGCAGTCCGTATCAAGGACATCGCTGACATCAAGGGACTGCGTGAGAACCAGATCGTGGGCTACGGCCTCGTCATCGGCCTGAACGGCACCGGCGACACGCTCCGCAACGCCCCGTTCACGGAGCAGTCCCTGCAGTCGATGCTCGAGAACATGGGCATCAACGTCAGGAACGAGACCACGAGCACCAACAATCCCCCGCGTCCGACCACGCTGCGCACGCGCAACGTCGCGGCCGTGATGGTGACCGCGGATCTGCAGCCCTCGATCGGGGCGGGTGAGCGCATGGACGTGACCGTGTCGTCCCTTGGTGATGCGACCTCGCTGCTCGGCGGCACGCTGGTGATGACCTCGCTGCGCGCGGCAGACGGCGCGGTCTACGCGGTGGCGCAGGGAGCGGTCACGGTCGCCGGATACAGCGTCGGCGGCCAGGCCCAGAACGTCAGCCAGGGCACGCCGACCGCGGGGCGCATCCCGAACGGTGCGCTGGTCGAGCGCGAGGTGCAGGGAAGCCTCCACGAGATGGAGTTCCTGGTGCTGGAGCTCAAGAACCCCGATTTCGTCACCGCGACGCGCATCCTCGATGCCATCAATCGCTTCGCCGGCGGCCGCTATCGCGCCCAGATCGCGTTCGAACGCGATTTCCGCACCATCGTGCTGTCGAAGCCGCGCCATATCGGCCCAGTCCGTTTCCTGGCCGAAATCGGCGAGCTGACGGTCGAGCCGGACACGCCGGCGCGGGTGGTGATCAACGAGCGCACCGGCACGGTGGTGATCGGGCGTGACGTGCGCATATCGACCGTCGCCGTGACGCACGGCAATCTGACGGTGCGTGTCACCGAGCTTCCCGTTGTGTCGCAGCCGGCGCCGTTCTCGCAGGGGCAGACCGTGGTCGTTCCACAGACCGTCGTGGAGGCAAACGAGGCCGGATCGCAGGTGGCGATTCTGAGCGGCGTCGATCTTCAGCGCCTGGTGCGTGGACTGAACCAGATCGGCCTGAAACCATCCGGCATCATCGCAATCCTCCAGGCGATCAAGACGGCCGGCGCGCTCCAGGCCGACGTCATCGTGCAATGATGCGCAAGCGTCGAGCAAGCTTGGTCGCTCAATGCTCTGGTCTCGACCGAGAATCGCACGCGGCCCGATGCTGAAGCTGGATCATAAAGCCAAACTCCTCCTCCTGATCGCGGTGTCCGCGCTCGCGAGCGCTTCGCCCGTGCTCGCGCTGGACGAGGCCAGGCCGACCAGGCCGCTCAACCTGCTGTCCTTCGCGCGTGCCCGCGCGGCCGGACCGCAAAAGCCGTCCTCGCCGGTCACGCCGGTACCAGGTGACAACGCGTCGATCCGGGCGACGGCGTGGGCGGCTGAAGACTCCGGACCTGCGATCACCGGCGCGGTGCCGGCGTCCGAAACGCGTGCACAGGCCCCAGCGCCCGCAGCCGTGCCTGTGCGCACGGCCAAGCCCGGCAGCGTCACGGTCCCGCCGAAGCCCGCACCGGCGCAGGCGGCTGCGCCTGCGGACAGCGACGTTGCCCTGTTCTGCAGCAACGTCGCCGACCCAGCCGTCGACGCGAGACTGGCCTGGCAGCTCAAGGAACTGGAGAAGGCCGAGACCCTGCTTCGCGAACGGATCGCCGAGGTCGAGGCCAAACGCGCCGAATACGAGAAGTGGATGGCGCTGCGCGACGATTTCCTGAAAAAGGCCGAGGCGCAGGTCGTCGAGATCTATTCGCGCATGAAGCCGGACGCCGCGGCGACCCAGATCGCCGGCATGGCGGACGAGACCGCTGCGGCCGTGCTCGCCAAGCTCAGCCCGAGGAGCTCGAGCGCGATCTTCAACGAGATGGAGACGGCGCGCGCGGCGCACCTTGCCGATCTGCTCGGCGGAATGCGTCGTGTGGATGACGGAAAGACCAAGTAGATGAAACATCTAATCCTCATCCTGTCGCTCCTGATGCTTGCCGGATGCGTCGGCGATCCCGCGGATGTCCTGACTGGTCCGCGCCTGTCACCCGTGGGCACCGGCCTGAGGACGCAGGCCGATCCGATCCCGGTGACGCCGCGGCTGCGCTCGCCCGTCAGCTACCGTTCCACCTGGGACGACGGCACCGACCTCTATCGCGATCCTCGCGCCCGTCGCACCGGCGACGTCGTGACGGTGATCATCTCGATGCAGGACAAGGCCAAGCTGGACAACAAGACCGACCGCTCGCGCGATTCGCAGATCAAGTTCGGCCTCGACTGGCTGATGGACGTGGCGGGATGGCAGGACAAGGGCTCGACCAGCGCCAACCTCAACAGCAATACCCAGATCAAGGGCAACGGCCAGATCGATCGCACCGAGGACATCAAGCTGTCGATCGCCGCAATCGTCACCGACGTGTTGCCGAACGGCAATATGATGATCAGCGGGTCGCAGGAATTCAAGGTCAATACCGAGATGCGCGTGCTCAATGTCGGCGGCATCGTGCGTCCGCGCGATATCTCGCGCACCAACACGATCTCCTACGAGAAGATCGCCGAGGCTCGCGTCTCCTACGGCGGCCGCGGAAATCTGTCTGACGTGCAGCAGCCTGGATGGGGACATCGGATCTATGACGCCGTGGCACCATTCTGAGATGCGCAGCCGTCGGGCCGCGTCGCGAGAGCAGGGGACGTGATGCGCCTGATTGCGGCCATTCTGGTGCTGACCCTCGTCGCGATCGGCGCGGGTGCGCTTGCCGGCCTGCATCTGTTTGCGGCTGCCGAGCGCGTCGCGGATGCGAAGAAGACCGCGACGCCGCCGCCTCTTGCCTCGAGCTACGCCGGCAGCGCGCGGCTGAGGAAGCTGTCTCCGATCGTGACCAATCTCGCCGCGCCGGCCAACAACTGGGCCCGTGTCGAAGCTTCCATGGTGACCGACAGCATGAGTGACGAGGACGCAGGCATCCTGGCCGCCCACATCAGCGAGGACATCGTGACCTATCTGCGCTCAGCGACGGTCGGCCAGTTCGAGGGATCGCGCGGGCTGCAGCATCTGCGCGACGACCTCGCCGAACGCGCCAACATCCGCTCGTCGGGCAAGGTTCGCGAATTGATCATTGAGACGTTGGTGATTCAGTGAGAGTGAAAGTCCTGCTGCTTGCGTTGATTCTGGTCGTCCTGCCCGAAGTGGCGCTCGCCCAGATCCCGGACCTCAACTCGCTGCTGCCGCCCGGAAACGGCTCGACCAGCGGCCGTATCATCCAGCTGATGGCGCTGATCACGGTGCTGTCGGTGGCGCCGGGTCTGCTCATCATGGTGACGAGCTTCACGCGATTTGCGGTTGCGCTGTCGTTCCTGCGCTCCGGCCTGGGCCTCCAGACCACGCCGGCCAATCTCGTGCTGATCAGCCTTGCGCTGTTCATGACCTTCTACGTGATGGCCCCGACCTTCGATCGCGCCTGGGAAACCGGCGTCCAGCCGCTGATGAAGAACGAGATCTCGGAGGAAGAGGCTTACATCAAGATCACCGATCCGTTCCGCGATTTCATGCTGGCCCACGTTCGCGACAAGGATCTCCAGACCTTCGAGTCACTGGCCGCAGAGAGCTTTCGGAAGAAGTTCGACGACAAGCGCATCGATCTGCGCGTCATCATTCCGGCCTTCATGATCTCCGAGCTCAGGCGCTCGTTCGAGATCGGATTCCTGATCATGCTGCCGTTCCTCGTCATCGACATGATCGTGGCGACGCTGACGATGTCGATGGGCATGATGATGATGCCGCCGACGATCATCGCGCTGCCCTTCAAGATGCTGTTCTTCGTGCTGATCGACGGCTGGAATCTGCTCGCCTCGGGCCTGGTGCGGTCGTTCTCGTAAGATCGACGGCCAGCCGGCTGCTTATGGTTAGCGGGAAGTACCGCGGCATGGTTAGCGTTTGGTAATTTTAACCATCTGATATTACAGCGTAATTCAAGCCGATCTTAATCTGCGCGCAAGATTCGACGTGCTAGCAATGCGGCACGGCGGGTTGGACCCCACCCACATCAGTCCAAAGGCATGATGCCGCCCCTCCGTACCGGTGAAAGCCCGGTATGTCCCCTCGTGAAAATGTAACGCGTACATAAAGGGACATTCGCAATGTCAAGCCTGCTTACGAACTCGACCGCCATGACTGCGCTCCAGACCCTGCGGTCTGTCAGCTCGCAGCTCTCCACCACGCAGAACCGCATCTCGACCGGCCAGCGTGTTTCGACCGCTTCGGACAACGCCGCCTACTGGTCGATCGCGACGTCGATGCGCGCCGACAACGCCGCGCTCTCCGCCGTCTCCGACTCGCTCGGTCTGTCGGCTGCGACGGTCGACACCGAATATACCGGTCTGACCACGGTTGTCGGCGACAGCAACTCCGGCCTGACCAAGCTCCAGGCCCTGCTGGTGCAGGCCAAGACCGCCGGTATCGACCGCACCAAGATCCAGGCGGACGTCACCCAGATCCAGCAGCAGATGAAGGCGACGGCCAGCGCTGCAACCTTCAACGGCGTGAACTGGCTGAGCGCGACGGCGACCACGCCGGCGACCGTGAACCTGGTGTCGTCGTTCTCCCGCGTCGGCGGCACGCCGACCACCGGCTCGATCAGCCTGACCACCGCGACCTACTCGCTCTACACCTCGACCCAAACCGGTATCCTGGACAAGGTGAGCGGCACCGCATCGGTCGACACGATCAACATCAGCGCGCTGACCGACTCGGCGGCTGACCAGACCACGCTCGATGGCTACATCGCGCAGGTCACGACCGCGATCAACTCGGTCGCCGCGGCCGCCGCCGACCTCGGCGCCGTCAAGAACCGTATCTCGACCAACACGGACTTCGTGAAGTCGCTGATGGACTCGGTTGATCGCGGTATCGGCCAGCTCGTCGACGCCGACATGAACCAGGAGTCCACCCGCCTGGCGGCCCTCCAGGTCCAGCAGCAGCTCGGCGTGCAGGCGCTCTCGATCGCCAACAACAGCAGCCAGAGCATCCTGTCGCTGTTCCGCTAAGCTTCACGACAATCTGGGGAGGGCCGCGCTTCTTGCGAAGCGCGGCCCTTTCGTTTGGCGTGGCGCCGCGCGCACGCCGCAATCTCGGCTGTTCTGTTGCGGCTGGGCCACAGGTCCACAAGCCTCGCACAAGCTTCGCGCGCTATCGTTGCCGCTACGACAGGTTGGGCCTGCTTTTCGCCGCCCAAAGGCATGACGCCGCCCTGCCGTACCGGTGCAAGCCCGGTATGTCCCCAAATTCAATCTACTTTCAAAGGGACATCAAAAATGGGTTCTAGCCTTCTCACCAACTCGTCTGCAATGACCGCGCTGCAGACCCTCCGCAACGTCAGCTCGCAGCTCGCGACCACGCAGAACCGGATCTCGACCGGCATGCGCGTCTCGACGGCTTCGGACAACGCGGCTTACTGGTCGATCGCTACCTCGATGCGCGCCGACAACGCCGCGCTCTCCGCCGTCTCCGATTCGCTCGGTCTTTCGGCTGCGACCGTCGACACCGAATATACCGCACTGACCGCGGTTGTGGGCGACCAGACCGGTGGTCTGACCAAGCTCCAGGCGCTGCTGGTCGAAGCCAAGACCGCAGGCATCGACCGCACCAAGATCCAGGCTGACATCACCCAGATCCAGCAGCAGATGAAGGGTACCGCGAATGCGGCGACCTTCAACGGCGTGAACTGGCTGAGCGCGACGGCGACGACGCCGGCGACCTTCAACCTGGTGTCGTCGTTCTCGCGCGTCGGCGGCACGCCGACGATCGGCTCCATCACCCTGACGATCGCCAACTACTCGCTCTACACCAGCACCCAGACCGGCATCCTGGACAAGGTGAGCGGCGCTGCCTCGATCGACACGATCAGCATCTCCGCGCTGACCGACTCGACCGCCGACATGACCACGCTCGATGGCTACATCGCGCAGGTCACCACCGCGATCAACTCCGTGGCTTCGGCCGCCGCCGATCTCGGCGCCGTCAAGAACCGCATCTCGACCAACACGGAATTCGTCAAGACCCTGATGGACTCGGTGGATCGTGGTGTCGGTCAGCTCGTCGACGCCGACATGAACGCGGAATCCACCCGTCTGCAGGCTCTCCAGACCCAGCAGCAGCTCGGCGTTCAGGCGCTCTCGATCGCCAACCAGAACAGCCAGAGCATCCTGACGCTGTTCCGCTAAGCCTTAAAACCATCTGAGGGGCCGCGCTTCTCACGAAGCGCGGCCCTTTTCATTTTGGCGTCGTGCACGGAGACCTCAACCCGGCACCGCGACTTTTCGCCTTGACCTGGCTCGCCCTGCCGCGGGCAAGTCACAGAGCCACAAGCCTCGCGCAAACTTCGCGCGCTATCGTTGCCGTTACGAAAGGTTGGGCCGCCTTTTTGCCGTCCAAAGGCATGATGTCGCCCTGTCGTACCGGTGGAAGCCCGGTATGTCCCCAAAATTTTCAATTCGTTTCAAAGGGACGTCAAAAAAATGAGCTCCAGTCTGCTCACCAACTCGTCTGCAATGACCGCGCTGCAGACCCTCCGCAACGTCAGCTCGCAGCTCGCGACCACGCAGAACCGGATATCGACCGGCATGCGCGTCTCGACGGCTTCGGACAACGCTGCCTACTGGTCGATCGCGACCTCGATGCGCGCCGACAACGCCGCGCTCTCCGCCGTCTCCGACTCGCTCGGTCTGTCGGCCGCGACCGTCGATACCGAATATACCGCTCTGACGGCGGTTGTCGGCGACCAGACCGGGGGCCTGACCAAGCTCCAGGCACTGCTGGTCGAAGCCAAGACCGCCGGCATCGACCGCACCAAGATCCAGGCTGACATCACCCAGATCCAGCAGCAGATGAAGGGGACCGCCGATGCGGCAACTTTCAACGGCGTGAACTGGCTGAGCGCGACGGCGACGACGCCGGCGACCTTCAACCTCGTGTCGTCGTTCTCGCGCGTCGGCGGCACGCCCACCATCGGCTCCATCACCCTGACGATCGCCAACTATTCGCTCTATACCAGCACCCAGACCGGCATCCTGGACAAGGTGAGCGGCACCGCGTCGATCAACACGATCAACATCAGCGCATTGACAGATTCGGCCGCTGACCAGACCACGCTCGACGGCTACATCGCGCAGGTTACCACTGCGCTCAACTCCGTGGCCTCGGCCGCTGCCGATCTCGGTGCCGTCAAGAACCGCCTCTCGACCAATACGGAGTTCGTCAAGACGCTGATGGACTCGGTGGATCGTGGTGTCGGTCAGCTCGTCGATGCCGATATGAACGCGGAATCCACCCGCCTTCAGGCGCTGCAAACCCAGCAGCAGCTCGGCGTGCAAGCGCTCTCGATCGCCAACCAGAATAGCCAGAGCATCCTCTCGCTGTTCAAGTAATTTCGGCCTTGGAAGAGACCGTGCTCTCACGGGAGCACGGTCCCCGCCGTGATCGGCGGATGTGCCGGCACATGACGTGCCCGTAATCGACCTCCACGACGCCAGCTTCAGCCGACATGCCGTAGCCGATAGCGCCGGCTGCGTTCGCGCGCCTCTGCTGCTGAACTGATCGCTTCGTCGAGGACTCTTGTAAATCTGCAACGCTTCGCCTGCGAACTGACATCTTCGTGTTTGCGCGCAACCTTCGGACAAGGTTGGCAGCGGAGTGTCGCTTACGTTCGCATTGGTACGAGGTCATATGCTGCTCAGTCGCGCGCAGGTACAGCAACTGCTCAACAATCTGCTGGAGCTTGGGCCGCGACGCCTGATGGCCTTGGGACTGATCGGCTTTGCCGTCCTCGTCACCGTCGTCGGCGGCGCCTATTATCTGAGCCGGCCCGAATTCGAGACGCTCTACACGGGATTGACCCGCGAAGACGTGACGCGCATGGGCGCCGCGCTGCGGGAGCAGAACATCACGTTCGACGTCAATACGGCGGGAGACGCGCTCTCCGTGCGCCCGAGTCAGACCATGCAGGCGCGGATGCTGCTGGCCGAGAAGGGCCTGCCGACCAGCGCCAATTCCGGCTACGAGCTGTTCGACAAGATCGGCTCGCTCGGCTTGACCTCGTTCATGCAGGAGGTCACCAAGCTCCGGGCGCTCGAAGGCGAGATTGCGCGCACGGTCCAACTGATGAAGGGCGTCAAGGCGGCGCGGGTCCATATCGTGCTGCCGGTGCGCGGCTCGTTCCGCGCGACGCAGCAGCCGCCTTCGGCGTCGGTCGTGCTGCGCACTGACGGTGCGATCGAGGCGCGCACGGCGCAGTCGATCCGCCACCTCGTTGCCGCGGCAATCCCGGGGATGAGCAAAGACAAGGTGACTGTGCTGGATGCCGACGGTTCGATGCTGCTCGCCGAGGAGGACGAGGCCACTGCCGCTCCGACCAAGATGGCAAGCCTCCAGAAGACGGTCGGCGGCATGGTGCAGGAGAACATCCGCAAGGCGCTGACGCCGTATCTCGGCCTCGACAATTTCGAGGTGAGCGTCGCATCGCAGCTCTCGACCGACAAGAGGCAGACGAACGAGACCGTCTACGACCCGGAGAGTCGCGCCGAGCGCTCGGTCCGCAACGTCCGCGAAAAAGAGTCCTCGCAGAACGCCGACAAGTCCACGCCGACCACGGTGCAGCAGAACCTTCCCGACCAGCAGGTCAACGCCGGCGGTACAAAGAATTCCAGCGAGGACAAGACCCGCCGCGAGGACGTCACCAATTTCGAGGTGTCATCCAAGACCACGACGACGGTAAGCGACGGCTATTCCGTCAAGAAGCTCTTCATCGCGGTCCTCGTCAATCGCACCCGGCTCGTCGCCGATCTCGGTGACAAGAGCAACCAGGCCGTCGTCGACAGCAAGCTCGCCGAGATCAGCCAGCTCGCGGCGACCGCCGGCGGACTGGACAAGACGCGCGGCGACCAGATCCAGGTCACCGCCGTCGACTTCATCGAAGGTTCGCGCGATCTCGCGCCGGTGCCGCCGATCAGCTTCGTCGAAATGATCAACAAGCAGCTCGGCAGCGTCATCAACGCTGTGACGATCCTGGCGGTTGCTTCGATGCTGGTCTGGTTCGGTCTGCGACCCGCGGTCAATGGCATCCTCACCCACCGTGCCCAGCAGGAGCAGATCGAGGCGGCCGAGGCCGCAGAGCTTGAAGCTGCGTCGGCCCTCGCCTTGGGAGACAGTCAGGACCCCGAGCTCAACCTCGTTGAAGACCTCGAAGGCAAGATGCAACGAACACCGCAGAAGCGACTGGAGCAGATTGTCCGGCTCGATCAGGTTCAGGCGGCGGCGATCCTTAAAGACTGGATGCGACGCGAGGAGGCGGCATGAACGCGGCTATCGGAAAACTTCTGACGCAGTTCGACGCCAACGGCCGAGCCAAGGCGCCACCACCTCCGCCGCCGAAGGTGCAGGACGTGCTGACAAGGCCCAAGGAGGTCCGGCGTGAGCCCCAGCCGCAGCCTCAGGCCCAGCCGCAGCGTCAGGACTCAAGCGCAGCCTCCAGCGCCGGAGGCGGAAGTTCCGTCAGCAAACCTTCTCGAAGATTCCTATCGTCGCGGTCATGCGGCCGGCGTCGCGGAAGGCGATTCCAGGGTTGCCGAGGAGCGCGTCCGCAGCGCCATCCGGCTCGGCGAGGAGCGTGCCAAATGGTCCGATCAGCAGGCGGTCGCGATCGTCAACGGGTTCGAGACGGCCTGCCGCGAAATCGAGACTAACATCGCGAGCTCCGTCGCTCGGATCTTGCTGCCCTTCCTCGCCGACGCGGTCCGCGACAAGGCGATCGAATCGCTGGTCGAACAGATTGCGGCGCTGACCGGCAATTCGCCGGTGCCGGTGTTCAAGGTCACCGGTCCGGGGAACTGCTCGACCTCGTGCGGACGCAACTCGAGGCCAGCAGGCGCACGGGCATCCAGTACGAGGCCGCTGAGACGTTCGAGGTTCGGGTCGTGGCCGACCAGACCGTGATCGAGACGCAGATCTCGGCCTGGAGCGAACGCCTCAACGAGGCGCGCCGGTAGCCCGCCATGAATGAGGTCAAGCAAGAGCTGGTGATTATTCGCCGGCGTAGCGCCTTCGCCGAGGAGCCGCATCACGGTGGCGTCTGGAAGATCGCCTATGCGGACTTCATGACCGCGATGATGGCGTTCTTCCTGGTCATGTGGCTGCTGAATGCGCTCAACCAGGACCAGAAGCAGGTGGTTGCGAGCTATTTCAATCCGATCAAGCTCGCGGAGAACGCGCCCGCCCCGAAGGGCCTCAAGGATCTCACCAAGAAGGAGCCGTCCACGTCCGAAGGCCAGGACGGCAAGCGCCAGCCGGCCGGGCCGAACGAGGAGCGTCGCGGCGATTCCCCGACGGCCGAGAAGCCGGCTTCCTACGAAGAGAAGATCCTGTTCCGCGATCCCTATGCGACCCTTGCGGAGATATCGAACAGCGCGAACCAGGCCTCGGGCCAGCGTCGCGCCGGGGCGCTGACCTCTTCCGAAGAGGAAGGTCTCAAGGGTGGCGATGCCTATCGCGACCCGTTCGATCCCGGCTATTGGAAGCTGGCGCCGCAGACGTCCAAGGACGCGGACCGTTTCGTCGACAGCGAGCCAAAGCCTAATGCTTCCGCGCGCGACAACGCGTCCGGAACGGGGCAAGGCGAGCCGCAGGCTCGCCGCGCCAGGCAGGACGATGCCGGCGGGAGCGTGGCTCAGAACGCCGATGCGTCGTCAGCAAACCTGTCGCCCCTGCTGCCTCCGGGACCGGCGCCCTCGCAGGCTCAACGCGACGGCAGCGCGCAGGCGAACGCGCAGCCGGGCGCTCAAGCCGGTGCCCAGGCCAATGCCGCCGCGCAGTCGCGTCCCGGCGATGCGGCGAAGGAGTCCGAACAGCGCGACTCCGCGCAGACCCAGCAGCCGACCGTCAAGCAGCTTCAGTCCGCGATCGCGGATGCACTGTCGGACATCAAGGCCGGCGCGGGACCGGTGGCCGAGGTGCGTCAGGTCGAGGAGGGTCTTCTGATCAGCCTGACCGACGACGCGAGCTTCGGCATGTTTGCGGTCGGCTCGGCCGAACCGCGACCCGAGCTCATCCGCGTGATCGACAAGATCGGGCCGCTGCTGACGAAGCGTCCCGGCATGATCATCGTCCGCGGCCACACTGATAATCGGCCCTACAAGTCGGAGAATTACGACAATTGGCGGCTGTCGACCGCCCGCGCGCAGATGGCCTATTACATGCTGGTCCGCTCCGGCGTCGATGCACAGCGGATCGAGCATGTCGAAGGTTACGCCGATCGGCGACCGAAGCTGCAGAACGATCCGGCCGCCGCGCAGAATCGCCGGATTGAAATCCTGATCCGGGAGAAGCGCCCTTGATCAGGCTGCTCCGCCGCGCCGCACTGCTGTTGCTGCTGCCGCTCACGGCAGTCCGTGCATTCGCCGATCCAGCTCCAGCCCCGGCTCCGGCGCCGGGCGCGGGCGAGCCGCATGAGCTGGTGCGCACGTTGCAGGCGGTACAGGACGGCATAGCCAATGGCGACATGGCGGCGCATAGCGGCCACGTCGCGCTGATCCGGCAGATCGGCGAGAAATTCCTCGCCGCCGACGCCAGCGTGTGGAGCAATGCGCAGAACGGCCAGGCCGTCGTCATCTATTTGCTCAGCGGCGGCGGACCACAGCTGGTCCGCAAGCTGCCCAAGCCGAACGTCGACGAGCGGCTGTTCAATGGTGCGCTCGCCTATGTCGAAGGCCGCCAGGACGAAGCGCGCGAACTGCTCAGGGACGTCAAGCCGCGCACGCTGCCGTCGGGCCTGGGCGGGCAGGTCGCGCTGGTCCAGGGCGCGCTGTTCGCACGCTCCGAGGCAACGCTCGCGATCGAGCGCCTGGACGATGCGCGCCTGCTGTTGCCGGGTACGCTGGTGGAGGAGGCGGCATTGCGGCGCGAGATCCTGCTGGTCGGGCAGGCCGAGGATTTCGACAAGTTCGAGTTCCTGACGCTGGCCTATATCCGCCACTACCGCAACTCGGTCTACGCCGGGGACTTCTGGCAGCGCTTTTCCTCGGGCCTGACGCAATCGAGCCTCGCGCTCGACGAGCGCCGCTTTGCGCGGATCGTCACCCTGCTGGAGCAGATCGACCGCGCCAGCCGCCTCAAGCTCTATTTCGCGATCGCGCGCAGCGCGATGCTGCGTGGACGGCTGGCCGTGACCGAGCGTGCCGGCGAGCGCGCGCTGGCGCTCAGCGCCGATGCTTCCGCGGATCGCGAGCGTGCACATTTCTTCCGCGGCGTCGCGCGGGTGCTCACCGACGAGTACGACGGCGGCCTCGCCGAGCTGAAGGCGCTCGACCGGTCGAAGCTGCCCGAGCGCGACATTCCTCTGTTGAATGCAACGGTCCAGCTCATGCTCGACGTGCGCAAACCGTTCGCGGGTGGACCCGCTGCCACGGCCGACGAGCCTCCGGTCACGCCCGCGCGTCTCGATCTCGCGTCGTCGAACGCGACACTCGCTCGCGCGCGGAAGCAGCTGGGCGAACTCGAACGCCTCACCAAGGATCGCCGTCCATGACGAAGCTCAGTGGAACCTCGGGACAGGTCTTTCAGGGGCTGGCCGAAAGCCTCAATATTCGCGGCACGTCGCGATCCGGCAAGAACGCCGGATCGAAGTCGTCGGCGGATTCGTCGTTCAACGATCTGCTCCACACCGTGTCGAACCTCGCGAAGCGGGCGATGAAAGACGACGGCGGCGACACCGGCGTGAAGGCGGCATCCTTGCGGACACGCCTGGCGCACCCGACCGGGAAGGACAAGACGAACGACGAGACGGTGAACGAGCGCACCGAGACCGCCGACGAGCCCAAAGCCGGTCATAAATCGTCCGACCAGAAGGTCGACGAAGCGTCGCAAGCGCCAGGTCCGGCCGACAAGGCGGACGTTTCGAACAGGTCAGGCATCCCCGCGATTGTCGGGCAGGAGCTGGCCGCCGTACCGGTAGCGAAGCCGCAGACGCAATCGACGGACACCGACAGGAACGCCGCGCGCGCGCGCGACGCACGCTCGTCAACGCCGATGCGTGAGGTTCAGGCGACAGGCATGGCGAAGGTTGCCACCGCCGAGTCCGCGCCGGGTGCGCGCCCATCGACCGCGGCTGCGCAGGCGCCGGCAACCGTGCTGCCGGGCAACGAAGCTTCGTCAAAAGCAATGCCCGCGACGCAAGGCTTCGAGGCCGTTACCGCGAATGTCGAGCGCGCTGTCAAAGCGTCGGCACGGGATACCTTGCCCGAGACGACCAAGGTCACGGTGGTTCAGCAGGAAACCCATCTGCCGCCGGCGCAGTTCGGCCCCACGCAGCAGATCGCCAACGCGGTCGTCACCGAGCTCAAGGAATCGTCCGCGCCGACGGCGTCGGCGGCTGCAGATCTCGCCAACTCGCAGACCAACGCGTCTGAGCCGCTCAAGATACTGACCATCAATCTCGAGCCGCCATCGCTCGGAAATGTCACTGTGCGCCTTCGCCTGGTGGGCGCGGAGGTTTCCGTCCACCTCGCGGCCGAGCGCAAGGACACCAGCCTGATGCTGGATCAGCAGCGCGACTCGATCCGAGATCTCATGCACTCCGCAGGCTATGTCGCCGACGTCGCGCCGGTCCAGCACGGCTCGCTGGACGGATTCCAGAGCGGTTCCGGGCAATCGCAGCCGCAGCTCGCGGGCCAGCAGCAGCAACCGTCGTCACAGTCGCAAGGGGCGTTCGATGGCGCGAGCAATTCATCCGGCCAATCGGGCGGCAGTGCGAGGCAGGCCCGGCAGGAGCCCCAGTCCAACCAGGAGACGCGTCATGACCAGGACGTGGGCTCGCAGATTCGTCGCGGCCCTGTTTATCTGTAACGCGGGCGCTGCGGCAGCGGCGACCGACAATGCACGCCCCTGCGAGCGCGAGATGGCGCGTGCGTCCCAGCAGCACGGGATTCCGCTCGGCATCCTCTATGCGGTCGGCCTCACCGAGACCGGACGGCGCGGAGCACTCTATCCCTATGCGCTCGGTGCCGACGGCCAGACCGTGTTCGCCAAGGACATGAACGACGCGATCGCGAATTTCGAGGCGATGCGGAGCAAAGGGATCAAGCTGATTGATCTCGGCTGCATGCAGATCAACCACTATTATCACGGCGACAAGTTCGCGTCGGTGCGGGCGATGTTCGATCCCGCCAAGAACGTGGAATATGCCGCGCGCTTCCTGAAAGAGCTCAAGCAGCGCGAGGGAAGCTGGACCATGGCAGTCGCCCGCTACAACGCGGGCCCGAACAACCAGCCAGCGCAGAAGCGCTACGTCTGCCATATCGTTGCGCATCTCGTCTCGAGCGGCTTCGGCGCCTGGACCGACAAGGCGCGCTCGTTCTGTCAGCCGAAAACGACGTGACCACATGAAGTTGTGAATGGTTCCGAACCATCAGCCCCGCGCAAGCAAGAACCCTCATTGTAACTACAACCTTCCAAAGGAGCCCTCTCGATGAGCCTCTACGGCATTATGCGCACCGGCGTTTCCGGGATGGCCGCGCAGTCCAACAAGCTGTCGACGGTCTCGGACAATATCGCGAACGTCAACACCACCGGCTACAAGCGGGCTTCGACCGAATTCTCCTCGCTCATCCTGAAGAGTGGCTCGGGCAATTACGATTCCGGCGCTGTCGAGACGACTGTCCGCTACGCCATCAGCGACGCCGGGCATACGCAGTTCACCACGTCGAGCACGGACCTCTCCGTTCAGGGTAACGGCTTCTTCGTGGTATCGAACGCAACCAACACACAGCAGTACCTGACGCGCGCCGGCTCGTTCGTGCCTGACAGTCAGGGGAATCTGGTCAATGCTGCCGGCTACTACCTGCTCGGTCAGCCGGGCCTGGTGACCAACTTCTCGCAGAACAGCCTGGCGGGACTGCAGATCGTGAACATCGCCCAGGTCTCGCAGGTGCCCGTGCCGTCAACCGCGGGTACGCTCACGACCGGCAATCTGGATCCGACGGCAGCCGTCATTGCGGGTCCGCCAGGCCCGGGCGCGTATTCGTCGAAAAGCTCGATCGTGGCCTACAACAATATCGGCCAGGCCGTGACGCTCGACGTCTACATGTCCCACACAGCGACGGCGGCCGGCCTGGATACCTGGCAGGTCCAGGTTTATGACGCCGCAACGGGTACGTCGCTTGCTCCTGCGACCACTTTCACCTTCGATACCACGGCGGCCGGTAAGGGCGCGCTGGACGCGGCGAGCCCGACGGGTCTGACCGTGAACGTCCCCGGCGGCGCGGCGCTGACCATGGACCTGTCGAACATGACGCAGGTCGGCACTGACTTCAGCTTCAAGGCGACCGTCAACGGCAGCACGCCTTCCGCCATCGACAAGGTCGATGTTGACGATGCGGGCCACGTGACCGCCGTTCTCAAGAACGGGCAGCAGCTGACCCTGTACACGCTCATGCTCGCCGATGTCGCGAGCCCCGACAATCTGACGCCCGAGCCGGGTAACGTCTATTCAACCAACCAGAATTCGGGCAATGCGCAGGCCGGAAATGCCGGCACTGGCGGGCTCGGCACGATTCAGTCCGGCTCGCTCGAAGATTCCAACGTCGACCTCGCGGACGAACTCACCGGGATGATCGAGGCGCAGCGCGGCTTCACCGCCAATTCGAAATCGTTCCAGACCGGGGCGGACCTGCTCGACGTCGTCGTCAACCTGAAGCGCTGAATCCTTCAACGTTCATCCCGCGCAAGAGTCAATCATGTCCCTCACCGCTGCTCTCGACTCCGCTCGCGCGTCGCTCATGGCGTCGGGCATCCAGTCGTCGACCATCTCGCGCAACATAGCCGGCGCCAGCGCCGCCGGCTATTCGCGCAAGATCGCGGTGCTGGACAATCTTCCCGGGGCCGGCGTCTACGTGGCGGCGATCCAGCGCGCCGCGAGTTCCGGTCTCTACAACAACGTCCTGATCGCAACGTCTGCGTCCGCCAAGCAGGATGCGATCCTGAACGGCCTTCAGACGATATCCGCCTCGACCGTGGACGATCCCGAAACCGGGCAGTCGCCGACCGCCCAGCTCAACAAGCTGAAGCAGGCGCTCCAGCAATATGCCAACGCTCCGGACAACACCACGCTGGCGCAGGCGGCGGTCACCTCTGCCAAGGACATGGCGACGGCGCTTAACCAGGCCACCAAGACCGTGCAGACGGTGCGCGAGGGCGCGGACGCCGAGATGGCGACCTCGGTCGCGAATATCAATCAGCTGCTCACCCAGTTCGACAAGGTCAACACCGCGATCGTGAAGGGAACGATCACCGGTGACGACGTCACCGATTATCTCGACCAGCGCGACACCATCGTCTCGAAGCTGTCGCAGGAGGTCGGCGTCTCGATGACGCTCCGCGCCAACGGCGACGCGGCGCTCTATACCGACAGCGGCGTCGTGCTGTTCGACAAGCAGGCGCGCTCGGTCAGCTTCGCTGCGACCAACATCTACTCGCCCGGGACCACAGGCAACGCCGTCTATATCGACGGTGTCCCGGTCACCGGCGCCAATTCCGTGATGCCGATCAAGACCGGCAAGCTCGCGGGTCTCTCCGAGCTGCGCGACAACGCCACGGTAACGTATCAGAGCCAGCTCGACGAAATCGCGCGCGGCCTGGTCGAAACCTTCAAGGAGGTCGACCAGACCGCCTCGGCGCTGCCGGACGTTCCCGGCCTTTTCACCTATCCGGGTGCGCCGGCGATGCCCGCGAGCGCCACCGTCTCGGTCGGCCTTGCCGGCCTGATCAGTGTCGCTGCATCGGTCGATCCGGCGCAAGGCGGCAACCCCAATCTGCTGCGCGACGGCGCGATCAGCGGCAACGTCGCCTACCAATACAATACCGCCGGCAGCGGCGGTTTCTCGACCAGGCTGCAGCAGCTCATCGGCGGCATGGACGCGTCGCAGCCGTTCGATGCAACCACGCAAGGCAAGCCGAGCGGCAGTTTGATCGACTTCGCGGCGTCGTCGACGAGCTGGATCGAAAATCAGCGCAAGGCCGCGGACGATAGCGCCACCTACCAGAACACGCTGCTCGACCGCAGCAACGCGGCGCTGTCGAACGTCAGCGGCGTCAACATGGACGACGAGATGTCCTTGATGCTCCAGGTCGAACGTACCTACTCGGCGTCGTCGAAGATCATCTCGACCGTCGACCAAATGTTGCAGAGCCTGCTGGCTGCCGTGGGGAACTAAGTCATGATGAGCGCCAACTACATCTCCACCTTGATGCTGTCGTCGTCGTTGAGGTCCTCGATCACGAACAATCAGGCTGCGCTGGCCAAGGCCTCGAAGGAAGCCACCACTGGCCGCTTCGCCGATGTCGGCCTCCAGCTTGGCGCCACGACGGGAAGCGACGTTACGCTGCGGGCAGACCTGAGCTTCGCCGATCAGCTCGTCGATACCAACGAGCTCGTCTCCGGACGCCTGGACATTACGCAAAGCCGGATCACCCAGCTCGGCACGACAGCAACGGATTTCCTCAAGGACCTGATCGCGGCCCGCAGTACCGACGGCGGCGGGCGGATCATCCTGCCGCCTGCGTCCTCCAATCTCCAGGATCTGATCGGCGCGCTGAACGTCTCCTATAACGGCTCGTATCTTTTCTCGGGGATCAACACGCAGAACACGCCGATCACGGCCTACACCGCGGGTTCGGCCAGCAAAAACCAGGTTGATGCGGATTTCCTCGCGGCATTCGGCTTTTCGCAGTCTTCGCCGGCCGTGAGCACCATCACGCCGGCCCAGATGCAGACCTTCCTCGACACCACGTTCGATGCCGAGTTCGCGAGCCCGGCCTGGAACACCAATTGGTCAACGGCCACCGACCAGGTCATGCAGAGCCGCATCTCCACGACGGAGATTGCCGATACGTCCGTGAGCGCCAACCAGGCCGGCTTTCGCAAGCTCGCAGAGGCCTACACAATGATGGCCGATCTCGGGAACGTGAACCTGGACCAGGCGACGTTCCAGGTCGTCGTGGACAAGGCCATCGGCCTCGTCGGCAACGCCATCACCGACCTCGCCACGCTCGGCGGCAGCGTCGGCACGGTCCAGCAGCGGGTCACCGGCGCGACCGAAAAGCTCAAGGTTCAGCAGGACATTCTGAACAATCAGATCGTCAAGATGGAGGCGGTCGACCCGACCGAGGCCTCGGTCCGGGTCAATACCCTGCAGACCCAGATCAAGACGGCACTCGCACTCACCTCGCAGCTCCAGCAGATCAGCCTCGTCAACTATCTCTGAGCCTCGGCTAAATTCGTAAGGCTCGTAACCTTTGTCGTGTTGTTCGGTCTCCTGCGCAGAGTGGTTCTGATGACGTTTGAAGCCTATGGATCGGTCGTCGACGATAGCGGCTATGAGGCGCGGGGCCGCGAGCGGCAGGCGCTCAGCCTCGGCATCGACCGGCTCGAGCGGCTCCAGAAGGGACGCTTCAGCTTCGAGGACCTGGTCGAGAGCCTGCTCTACGTGCGGCGGCTGTGGACGATCTTCATCGAAGATCTCGCGCATCCGGAGAATGGACTTCCGGAGAAGCTGCGCGCCGACATCATCTCGATTGGCCTGTGGGTGGTCAAGGAAGCCGACCGGCTTCGCGAGGAGAGGTCGAACGACGTGGTGCAGCTGATCGAAATCAACCGCCTGATCCGAGACGCGCTCTAATGAAGATATCCCTGCGGGCCGGCGAACGCATCTACATCAACGGCGCGGTGCTGCGCGTGGACCGCAAGGTCTCTGTCGAACTCGTCAACGACGTGATGTTCCTGCTCGAAGGGCAGGTCATGCAGGCCTCGGACGCCACCACGGCGCTGCGGCAGCTCTACTTCATCGTCCAGCTCATGCTGATGAATCCTACGGACGTCATCGCCGCGGCCGCGCTCTATGGCGAGCACCATGCGGCGCTGCTTGCGGTTTGCGAGAGCCGCGAGATGCTCGACGGGCTCGCCGCGATCGACGAACTGGTCAAAACGACCCGGTATTTCGACGCGCTCAAGCGGATCCGGGCGCTGTTTCCGGTTGAGGAGGCAATCCTGGCCGAACTGGCCCGTGCCACCACCGAAGTCCCATTCGAGGCTGCCTGACAGCGGAGAGGCAATATGAACGTCACCAGCGCAACCGATAGCACCAACAAGTCCAGTTCGACCAGCTCCAGCACGACCACGGCGAGCAACACCGTCGACTACAATACGTTTCTTCAGCTCCTCGTCGCCGAGATGAAGAATCAGGATCCGACCAATCCGATGGATACGTCGCAATATATGAGCCAGTTCGCCCAACTCTCGACGGTCGAGCAGGCAATGCAGACCAATACCAAGCTGGATGCGCTGCTGTCCTCGCAGTCGCTATCGCAGGCCGACGGGCTGATCGGAAAGACGGTCAGCTTTACCGACTCGACCGGGAAAACCTTCTCCGGCAAAGTCGTTTCGATCTCCATCAACAGCGACGGCTCCGTCGCGACCCTCCAGGACGGCACGAAGGTGGCGGTCGGGCCCGGGCTCACGATCAGCCAGTCATGAACGAGAGGGATGCCCTCGACATCGTCCAGGCTGCGATCTGGACCATCATCGTCGCCTCCGGCCCCGCGGTCGGGGCGGCGATGCTGGTCGGCACCCTCATTGCTCTGATCCAGGCCCTGACCCAGATTCAGGAAGTGACGCTGACCTTCGTCCCGAAGATCATCGTCATTCTCGTGGTCGTCGCCGTCTCCGGCTCCTTCATTGGCGCACATCTCTCGACCTTCACCGAGATGGTCTATTCGCATATCGAGCGCGGCTTCTGATCCCAGGAGCGTCGGCCACCACCCCCGCGTAAGCTTTGCACGGCAGATTGTGGGTCGGACCCTCTGCCGGTGAACCATGGCCGATACGTTAGCTGCTAGCCTGCCAAGCCCGCGCCGCTTCGGGGCGGATGCCTTTTTCGCCGGCGGGATCGTGGCCATGCTCACGATCCTGTTCCTGCCCATACCGCCGATCCTGATCGATCTCGGCCTCGCGTTCTCGATCGCGCTTTCGGCGTTGATCCTGATGGTCGCGTTGTGGATCCAGCGGCCGCTCGATTTCTCCGCCTTTCCGACCGTGCTGTTGATCGCAACGATCCTGCGTCTGGCGCTCAACGTCGCGACGACACGCCTGATCCTGTCGCGAGGCGGGGAGGGGAAACCGCCGCGGGCCATGTCGTAGCAGGCTTCTCGAAGTTCGTCATGGGCGGCGATTTCGTCATCGGTCTGATCATCTTCGCGATCCTGGTCACGGTGAACTTCGTCGTGATCACCAAGGGTGCGACGCGTATCGCCGAAGTCGGCGCCCGCTTTACCCTGGATGCCATTCCCGGCAAGCAGATGGCGATCGACGCGGACCTGTCCGCAGGCCTGATCGACGACAAGGAAGCCCAGCGCCGGCGTCGCGAGCTCGAAGAGGAAAGCTCCTTTTTCGGCGCGATGGACGGTGCCTCGAAATTCGTCCGCGGCGACGCCATCGCCGGCCTGATCATCACCGCGATCAACATCTTCGGCGGCATCATCATCGGCGTCACGCATCACGGTCTGACGCTGTCGCGCGCCGCCGACGTCTACACCAAACTCTCCGTCGGCGATGGTCTCGTAACGCAGATGCCGGCACTGATCGTGTCGCTGTCGGCGGGCCTTCTGGTCTCCAAGGGCGGCACCAGGGGTTCTGCGGAGCAGGCCGTGCTGCGACAGCTTGGCGGCTATCCGCGGGCGGTGTCGGCGGCGTCGTTGATGATGTTCGTGCTCGCCTTGATGCCGGGGCTGCCGATGGCGCCGTTCGTGCTGCTGGGCGGCGTCATGGCCTTCGTCGGTTACTCGCTGCCGAGGCGGCAGGCTGCGCGGGAGAAGAAGGAGCATGCGCGCAAGGCCGACGAGCGCGCCCAGGCCGATGCAAAGGAATCGGTCAAGGAATCGCTCAAGACCGCGGAGATCGAACTGGCGCTCGGCGGTCATCTCTCCGTCCATCTGCTGGGTTCGCGCAACGAGCTTGCGCATCGGGTCAGCAAGATCCGCAAGAAGTTCGCCAAGCAGTACGGCTTTGTCATTCCCGAGATCAAGCTGACCGACAATCTGTCGATGGATCCCAAGGGATATCAGATCCGGATCCACGACACGCGCATCGCCCATGGCGAACTGCGGCTGGGCGAGGTGCTGGTGCTCGTCGACAAGGACGGCAAGCCCGACGTGCCCGGCGACGAGGTGATCGAGCCCGCCTTCGGCATGAAGGCGCTTTGGGTCGCGGAGGCCTTCACCGACGAAGTCAAGCGTCAGGGCTGCAAGCCGGTCGACAACCTGTCGGTGCTGCTCACGCATCTCAGCGAAGTGATCAGGGCGAACCTCTCGCAGCTATTGTCCTACAAGGACATGCGCGGGCTGCTCGACCGGCTCGATCCCGAATACAAACGCCTGATCGAGGATCTCTGCCCCTCGCAGATCTCCTATTCGGGCCTGCTGGCGATCCTGAAGATCCTGCTCGCCGAGCGCGTGTCGATCCGCAACCTTCATCTGATCCTCGAGGCCATCGCCGAGATCGCGCCCCATGTGCGGCGCTCCGAGCAGGTCGCAGAGCACGTGCGGACACGTCTTGCGCAGCAGATCTGCGGCGATCTCTCCGACAACGGTGTGCTGAACGTCATCCGTCTCGGCAACCGCTGGGACCTGGCGTTCCACCAGAGCCTGAAGCGCGACGCCAAGGGCGACGTCGTCGAATTCGACGCCGATCCGCGCCTGATCGAACAATTCGCGACCGAGGCCAGTGCTGCGATCCGCAAGTTTACGGAGAACGGCACCAGTGTGGTTCTGGCGGTGACGCCCGAAGCCCGCCCCTATGTCCGGATGATCCTGGAGCGGGTGTTCCCGACCTTGCCGATCCTGTCGCATGTCGAGGTCGCGCGCAGCGCCGAGATCAGAGCTCTCGGAGCGATATCGTGATCAGCGGCCTTGCCGACAGCGTGCTGGTGACGTTCATCGTGTTCTGTCGCATCGGCGCCTGCCTGATGCTCGTGCCCGGCTATTCCAGCGTCAACGTTCCGGCCCAGATCCGCCTGTTCGTCGCGCTCGTCACGACGTTCGCGCTGACGCCCATCCTGATCGCAATCCTGAAACCGCTCACGGACAACGCCGCGCCGCTGACGCTCGCGCTCCTGATCTGCTCCGAAATCGTGGTCGGCAGCGTCATCGGGCTTGGCGGGCGTGTGTTCTTCCTCGCGCTCCAGACCATGGCGACCGTGATGGCGAGCGCGATCGGGCTCAGCAACATCCCGGGAACGCCTGTCGGCGACACCGATCCGGCGCCGGCCCTGGTGCCGCTGATCATGGCGTCCGTCACCACCCTGTTCTTCATCACCGACCAGCACTGGCAGGTCCTGCGGGGGCTGATGAACTCATACGACGTCTGGCATCCCGGCAGCAGGCTCGGCGGAAGCATGGCGCTCGATCTGCTCGTCAGCCGCCTGTCTGAGGCATTCGTTCTGACGTTGCGCATCACCAGCCCCTTCATCGTCTACTCGGTCATCGTCAACCTGGCGGTCGGCCTGATCAACAAGCTGACGCCGGCAATTCCGGTCTATTTCATCTCGGTGCCCTTCGTGCTGTTTGGTGGATTCCTGCTGATCTACCTCACCAGCGACGAGCTCTTGACGCAATTCATGCTGGGCGTCTCGTCGTGGCTGGCGGAGTGAGGGCCATGACGTCGCGCGCGGACAAGCTCGGCAGGATGGTCTCGCTCGTGAAGCTCCAGCTCCGGCTGTCCGAGTGGCAGCTGGCGCAATTGCGGCAGCAGCAGCGTAGCTTGCAGGACGAGCAGGAATGGCTGGTGGGTACGCTGAACGAGGGGAATCCGCCGGCGGGCTCGTCGAGCGAATCGATCGCACGCCGCCTGAACAGGACGAGCGTTGGTGCGCGCGCGGTTCAGACGCAGGCATCGCAGCAGCTCGACCAGGTCCGCTCGGAGAGCCGTCGTGTGAAACAGCTCGAGCAGGTCGCGAAGGCGGCGCTGGCCGACAAGCTTCGCGACGCGGAGAAGCGCTCGCTCGAGGAGATGACGGGAATAAGCCCTGCCGCGCGCGAGTGGACGCTGCGGCCAGCCAACCGGAACAAGACATGATCGTGACAGCGACCCCCGACCTCGTCCTCGACGTCCTCGATGCCGCCGATCCCGTGACGCAGCGCGCAGCGACTGCGAAGCTCGATGCGCTGAAATCATCCGACACCGATTTCGCCGCCACGATGGATGCCGAGGTCGGTAAGGCCAAGGCAGCGACCGGCGATCAAGCCGCGGCGAAGGTTGCCGAAGCGCCGTCGGGTGCGGTCAACGGGCCGCCCGTACAGGTGATCAAGGCACCGGCGTCCGGAGAGGTGTACCGGAAGTTCGAGGCGTTCATCCTGCAGACCTTCGTCGAGACCATGCTGCCGAAGGAATCGGAGGAGGTCTTCGGCAAGGGCACGGCCGGCGGCGTCTGGAAGTCGATGCTGGCGGAACAGCTTGGCGCCCAGCTCGCGAAGGGCAAGGGCATCGGCATTGCCAAGCAGCTCGCCGCTGCACATCCGGCGGGTCCGGACGTTACGGGCAAGGTCGGATCATGATCCGGAAACGGGCGACAGAAGTTGAGGGGTGAATTTCCAATGCAGGCACAAGAAGGCGCGGCGGCCGTGGTGATGGAGCAGCCGGTCGAGGATACCGAGGCGATGACGATGGGGGCCGCATCGCGTGATGCGTTGTTGCCCGTGCTGCTGCCGAATGTCGGCGACGAGGCGGAGATCGATGGCGCCGACGGGGCGAGATCCGACGAGATGCGCGGTCTGCTGGCGGCGATCCGCCGGCTCGAGAGCATCGTCGAGGAGGAGACGGCCGCGCTCGCGACCGGCAAGAAGGTCGATTTCGACGACTTCAGCGCGCGGAAGAGCCGCAGCATGCTCGAATTCGTCCGCCTGATGCGGGCGCGGATGCATCTCGGCAGCGAGGTCGAGATCACCGAGGAGATACAGCGGCTGCGCGAGAAGCTCGAGCGAAATCGTTCCATCCTCGAAATGCACTACGATGCGGTGCGCGAGGTCGCGACCATCATCGTCAGGGCGATCAAGGACGCCGAATCGGACGGTACCTACACGGGCCGTACAACGCAGGACGGAAAATGATCAGACTCGTGCTGGCCGGGCTCTGGGTTTGCATCCTCACCGCGGGCACGAGCTATGGCGTGGCCTATTGGAAGGAAAACGGCACTCTGCTGCCGGCAAAGGACGAATTTCTCGACGGACTTCAATACCAGAAAACACGCGCGCTGAGCGTGCCGATGGTCGAGGGCGGCGGTGTGCAGGGTTATATCGTGGCGCGCTTCGTCTACACCGTCGAGGCGCGGACCATGCACCAGCTCAGCGTTCCGCCGGAGCCGTTCGTCGTCGACGAGGCCTTCCGCAGGATCTACGCTGACGATCGCCTCGATTTCAGAAAGCTCGCCCGCTACGACCTCTCCATCCTCACGACCGCTATCAAGCAGCGCGTGAACGAGAGGATGCAGGCCGACGTCGTCCAGGACGTTCTGATCGAGGACTTCAACTACGTTTCGAAGGACGAATTCCAGCAGAAGCCCTGAAGCGCTTTCGAGCGAGGCGGATACCGGTTCGCTTCAAGACGCGTCAGGACGAGTCTCTGGAACCACGGCGGCTGCCGCGGCAAGGCGGTAGCCGTGTTCTGCCGTGTCTGCCGCTGAACGTGCAACGGCCTCGGCGAAGTGTACTCCGCAGAGGCCGTTGTCGTCAGTTCGTGTCGGTGCCCTGCCGCGTCAGTTTCCGGCCGGGTACGCCGTCGGGGCGGCATGAGCCCTGTTCAGGAGGATGCCGACTTCGTCGAGGTCCTGCATCGGCACGTCGATGGTTTCGCCGGCCGGGATGTTGATGCGGTATCCGACGTAGCGTCGGGCCACGATCGCATCGAAGCCGAGGCGGTCGCGGAGTTTCTTGCGCAGCTTGCTGACGTGGCTCTCGATCACGCTCTCGTCGAAAGTCGACTCGAAGATGCCATAGACCGCGTTGAAGATCTGGGTCTTGGTGATCCACTTGCCGTGGTTGCTGACCATATATTCGAGAATGCGCAGTTCGCGGCGGGGCAGGGTGAGGGCGTGGCCCGCGATCTCGGGGTCACGTCCGTTGAAGAAGACCTGGATCCTGGTCTCGCAGGGCCTCGGCAGCTCTCCCACCCGGCGGCGCGCGATCGCGGCCGTTCGGGCGAGGATCTCGCGCAGGTGAATCGGCACGTGCACGACGTCGTCGACGCCCGATCTCGAACAGCTCAAGCGTGTTCTTGAGCATTTTCTGGCTGCTCATGGCGATGATGGGAGCCGAAGAGCGCTTGCGCATCGCCCGCGGCAGGCTTCCGCGGGAATCGCAATCCCCGAGGAGGAAGGCGTCGACCGCTGCCAGATCCGATTCATTCGCAGATTGCAGCCATTCCCAGAATTCTCCGGAGGAGAATCCGATTGACGATACGCCTTCGCGAACAAGCCCTGCAACGTAGCTGTTCGCGACGCTCTCGCGATCATCAACGATAATATACATCAGTCTTCGCCCCTGTTTCGCGCTTGTTGCGGCCGGCTGGTTGTTGTGATGTCCCGGCGCGGCAACGACGCTGTTTGACGACATTCCTTTCCCGCGTACCGTTATTATGGCTTCGATATTCGCGGGCAGCCCTACGCATTCAGTGCCTGCGTGCGCAGGCCTGTTACTTCGACTCGATACTGAACGCTTACTGTGAGGCCCGGCGGGTGTCTTACGATCACCTCGCGGAGCGGATTGAGACAGCGACCTAGAACAGTTGCGCCAAGTTGCTTATTCGAACGCTACTGAACTCTGCCGTTCCCCTCGCCAACTGGCGAGAATCACTTGAGTAGGACCGTAACAATTGCCGATTACCGATCAAGCGCGCGCGACGAAGCGATTGCTAAGTGTGTTTGATGCTGTTGATTCGTTTCGGGTTGTTTCTTTGTATATTCAATCGCATCAGTTGATTTTATATCCGAACTAACTTTGCACCTTGGCGGGCGTAAAGTTCCGCATCTCCGTATAATCACAGCTATTTTGGGTAGTGCCGCGAGTGACGTGCATGGAGGGGTTTTCAACCTCGAATTGACGCGCGGACCGGTTTTTCCACATGCGACAATTCGACTCACGTCCGGAGTGAAGACTCCAGCTTGGCGAAATCTTGGCGAGTGTGTGTCTTTCGAGTCGCACTATCGCCACGTGCATGACGCTTTGGACTCGTGTCGCGTCGCGTTGCGCGTGATGAAAGGTTTTCGTTGCGCACGTTTCAGGCAAGCTTCGGCAACTAGCTTCACCGTTCGATAGACCGAACCGAACGGAGCATTTTCACATGTTGTCCGATGGACAAGCTCGTCCCGGCGAGACCGCCGAAGTTTCCGCGACAGCGAAGCCGGCGCCGGAAGTGCGCGATAACAAGGACAATGTGGCGCGAGCGACCAAGCCTGTTGCGAGCTCGAAGCGAGCGTCGGCTGCGACGAGCGATGAAACCCTCGCGAAGGAAGCGCTCGAGGGTCTGAAGCGTATTCGTGCAAAGGCGCGCCTCGACAAGATGGCAATACCCAAGCCTGCGCCGGTCGTGATGAAGCCCGCGACGATCGTGGCCAAGCCGCCGCCGCCCCGTCCGACCTGGGTCGCGCCGCTGGCGACATTGGCGGTGGCCGCTATTCTCGTTGTCTGCGCCTGCACCGGCGTGATCGCCTATCTCACCACGCAGCCGGCCCAGAACAACGTCGCGGCCAATATGGAGATCAGGAATCTGCGCGAGACCGTCGCGCAGCTGCGCAAGCAAGTGTCGGGCGTGTCCGAAAATCTCGACGGCCTGCGTACCGCGGTCGATCAATCGAGCAAGGCAACCAACGACCGTTTTGGCCGTTTCGCCGAGAACCTGGATCGTATCGAACGAGTGAGCTCGTCCTCGACGGTGAAGCTCGACAAGCTCGCGCAGGCGCAGGCCCAGGCTCCGACGCCCGTTGCCTCACAACCGCAGCAGCCGATGCCGGTGATGGCCTCGGTCACCGCGCCCGAGATCACGGGTTCGGTGGTTCCGTCCGAGCGCATGGCGGCGCCCCGCAAGGTGATCAAGGGCTGGTCGGTTCGCCAGGCCTATGAGGGGGTTGCGATCCTGCAAAGTCCGAAAGGCGTCATAGAGGCCGTGCTGGGACAGCAGGTGCCCGGCCTTGGCCGCATCGAGGAGATCAGGAGCGAGAACGGGCGTCTGGTGGTGGAAGCCAGCGGCGGTGTCGTCTACTCGTCACGCAAGGCAGCGCCCTGACGAGCGGAGCCTTCTACTGGCGATGATGCTCGAAGCTGGTGCATAGCAGGTCGATTTCCGGCTCCGCGATCGGTGCGCGGAACAGGCGGCAGCTGAACTCGACCGTCGCCTTGCCGTCCGCAGCGGTGCGATCTTCGCGCAGGAAGATGCATCGCTTGCAAACGTCGGTATGGTGCCGTTGCTCCGCCGCGTCCGACTGATCCAGCACGTGCCGGAGCGTGTCGCGAAAGCGGATCTTGCCGTCGTCGTCGAGAACGGCGATCGCCTCGACGAGCACGTTGACGGGGTCGCGCATCAGAAACTTCTTGCCCTGCTGCGTGACGCTGAGCAACACCGAGCGCTTGTCCGTGGCGGAGCGCTTGCGCTCGATATAACCGAGCCGTTCGAGTTCGCCGATGATGAAAGAGGCGGTGCCGCGCGTGGTGCCGACATAGCTTGCGAGCGCCGAGGGCGTCCGCGAGAAGCGGTTGGCGCGGGAGAGGAAGCGCAAGGCCATCCATTCGCGGTCGCGCAGGCCATGCTTGGTGCCTTCGAACCACAGGATTCGGGCCATCTGCCCCAGTAATTCAATCGCTTCGCGAGCTAAAATCATCTCAAGTCCGGATCGGATAAAGCCATATTCAATTGGGTTTCTGGTTGTGCAATCCGGGCGGGCGAGCATGAGTCATCGAGCGATGCTTCACTCGAAAACGGGATAACCGGCCGCGCCTGGAAGACACTTCTCCGTTGTGGAGACCGAAGTTCGGATGTGGAACTAGGGCGTTACAAAGAAAGTTCGAGTAAATTGCACGGCTCAACTCTTCTGAAAACTTCCATCAAATGACCGAGATTCACGCGTAAGATTCCGATCAAGCGCGGCGGCGGAGCAACATGATGTGTCGGTGCGGTCGCGGCGGAGCCCATTTGTTGCGGCAAGACGTTTCAAACCGTGCGGACGAGCGGGATGCCTGCAACTCGGGCCATGCGAATGACGACGGGAGTACCGCCATTCTCGGTTAACGGATGTTGCGCTGCGATGCGCCTGGGTAGTTAAATCCGAAATACGATTGCCCGGGGGTGTGTCATCGATCCCGGCGCATGGCACGCCGTCGGCAGGGAGCGTTAGATCGTCGTTCGCCGATCGGCTTTGGTGTGCGTCGATCGGCAGGCCATGGCTCGCAGGCTGGTGATTTGCGTTTGGCCCGCAATTGCTGGCGAATGCGTCGCCTGAAGGAACAGGGCCAGGCATCAGGAAGGATAGACCGATGAGCATTGAAACCACCATGACATCCGACGTCGTCGGGCTGACGAAAGTCGCCCCGGTCTCGCGCCGCGGATTCATGAGCGCTACCGCGGCCGTTGCCGCCGGCTACACGCTCGCGGCCGGGCCGGTCCGCGCCGAGGCGATCGCGACTGACACCAGCGGCCTCCAGGTGGGCGATGCCAAGGTCAAGGTCGGCTCCGAAGAGATGCCCGTCTACTTCGCCCGCCCGGCCGGCAACACCAAGGCGCCCGTGATCATCGTGGCGATGGAGATCTTCGGCCTGCACGAATACATCAAGGACGTGACGCGGCGCCTGGCCAAGCTCGGCGCATTCGCGATCGCACCCGACTATTACTTCCGCAAGGGCGTCGATCTCACCAAGATCGGCGAGATCAAGGACCTGCTGCCGGTCGTCAACGCCAAGCCGGACGCCGAGCTGCTGTCCGACCTCGACGCGACCGTGGTGTGGGCAGGGTCGCAGGGCGGCGACACCGCCAGGCTCGGCATCATCGGCTTCTGCCGCGGCGGGCGCACCGTCTGGGAATATGCCGCCCATAGCGGCGCGCTCAAGGCCGGCGTCGCCTTCTACGGCACGGTGGTCGACCCTGCCAACCCGCTGTGGCCAAAGAGCCCGATGCAACTGGCTCCCGAAATGAAGGCGCCGGTGCTCGGCCTCTATGGCGGCGCCGACACCGGCATTCCCGTCGCCCAGGTCGAGCAGATGAAAGCGGCGCTCGCGGAGAACAAGAAGACGGCTGAGTTCAAGATCTATCCGGATGCGCCGCACGGCTTCCATGCCGACTACCGCGGCAGCTACCGCAAGGATGCGGCGGAAGATGCCTGGAAGCAGGCGGAAGCCTGGTTCAAGAAGTACGGCGTCCTGAGCTGACGCCTAGCTAATTGCTGACGCCGAATTCGCAGGGCGGCCCGAGCGGCCGCCCGCTTCATTTCAGGGCGCGAGTCTCACTTCACCATCGCGCCGTAGACGATGTCCTGGACCTGCTCGCGGTAATATTTGCGCAGCTCGCCCGGCGCCGCGGTTCCCACCACCACGACGAGACGTTCCTTCGGATCGCAGAAGAACTGCGTTCCGTACGCACCATTCCAGGTGAATTCGCCTGGATTGCCGGGAACTGACGACAGGCCTTCGCTGGTGCGGACCGCGACCGACAGCCCAAAGCCGAAGCCGGCGCGATGCGGCTCGATGGTCGCCACGTTGTTCTTGATTTCAGGACCAAGGTGGTTGGTCGTCATGTGATGCACGGTCTTCGGAGAGAGGATGCGCTGGCCGTCGAGCTCGCCGCCGTTGAGCAGCATCTGTCCGAAGCGGATGTAGTCGCCGACCGTCGCAAACGAACAGGCGCCGCCGCAATCGAACTTGGTCGGCGTGTCCAGCAGCTTGATGGCTTGCGGCTTGCCGGTCAGCGGATCGTTGGCAAACGGGCGGGCGAGCCGCGGGCGCTGCGCGTCGGTGGGATGGAAGGTCGCGTCTTTCATGCCGAGTGGCTGCCAGACGTTGGCGGCGAGATACTCGCCGAGCCGCTGCTCGCTCACCTTCTCGACGACGGCGCCGAGCACGTCGATCGAAAAACCGTACTCGAATTCCGTCGAGGGCTGATGCGCCAGCGGCAGTTTCGTGATGCGTTCGATGAATGTCTGGGTGTCGCCGTCCACCGCGGGTGTGATGCCGTCGGGATATTGCCGCGCCACCGGGCTGGAGCTGTCCGGGCGGCCGCCATACATCAATCCGGACGTATGCCGATAGAGATCGTGGATGAAGATCGGCGAAGCCTGCGGCTCGAGCTTAAGCGAACCGTCGGCCTGGGTCACGCCGACCTTCATGTCCGCGAAGCCCGGATAGTAGTTGGAGAGCTTGGCCTGGAGCGGCAGCCGGCCTTGCTCCATCAGAGTGAGGCCGGCAACTGCTGCCATCGGCTTGGTCATCGAGGCCAACGCGAAGATCGCGTCAACGGGCATCGGTGTGCCCTTGTCCGGATCGAGCATGCCGTAGGCCTTGTAGTGGACGAGCTTGCCGTCGCGCGCCACCGCGACGACCGCGCCGGGAACGCGCTTGGCGGCGATCTCGCGAGCGAAGAAATCATCGAGCCGGCTGAGACCCTGCTTCGAGAAGCCGGCGTCGTCGGGGCTGGCTTCGAGCAGCGGCGCGGCACGCGCTGTCCCGAACGTAATGGCGGCAGCAGCCGCCGCGATCACGACGATCGTCTTGTTCATTGCGTCCTCCCAAGGCGAGCTCGTTATGCGAGTGGCTCGCGCGATGCCTAGATCACGACCGCGCCAGAGCGAAGTCAAGCGCGGGCGGGGCATGTCTGGGACGCGCCGGAGATGCCGGAACCCTATCGTCCCTCTCCGGCGCGCAACAGCGCGTCGAGACCGTGCCGATAGGTCGGGTAGTCGAGCGTTACGCCGAGCTCGTCCTTCAATTTCGCATTGGAGACGCGGGCGCTGCTGGAATAGAAGCTGCGCGCCATTGCCGACATCTCGGCCGTCGCGAACGCTTCTTCTTCCGGCGGAGCGATGCCGATGAGCCCTGCGGCGTAGGTGATCACGTCCTGGGGCGGGGCTGGCTCATCGTCGCAGACGTTCCATGTGCCGCCGCCCTGATGGCGTATCGCGGCCATGATCGCGCTTGCGATGTCATCGACATGGATGCGGTTGAAGACCTGGCCGGGCTTGATGATGCGCCGGGCCGTGCCGGCCCGCAGCGTCGCCAGCGCGTTGCGGCCAGGGCCGTAGATGCCCGCGAGCCGCAGGATCGCGGCATCGCCACGCGTCGTGTCGGTCCAGGCCTGCTCGGCCGTCAGCCGCACCCGCGTGCGGTCGAGAATGGCCTGCGGCGGCGTGCTCTCATCCACCCATCCGCCGGCGTGATCGCCATAGACGCCGATGGTCGAGAGATAGACGACCTTGCGGCGGCCGGCCGCCAACGCGTCGCCGAACGCGGCGATGGCGGGATCGCCAGCGCTGCCGGGCGGGATCGACACGAGAAGGACGTCGGCGTTGCGGACGTGTCCGATCGTCTCGCGCGTGGGGGCGCCGGAAAAGGCATGCAGCTCGATGCCGGAAAGCTCGTCCCGCCCGGCGGGATCGCGCACCGTGCCGGCGACGTGCGAGAAGGCGCCGCCGAACTTGCGGACGAAGTGCCGGGCGCTATAGCCAAGGCCAAGGATGAACAGCCGCATGCGTCTCCTGTGCCGATGAAGGTTCCAACCGCATCACCGCGCGCTTCCGCTCATAAGGGATTTTTGGGTCCGGCAAAAGATATTGCGATTTTACTCGCCCGCCAGTGCGGGCGATGGTCGCCCGTCACGGGGATGTCATGGGCGGAGCGTCAAACATGCCGGCCAGAGCGGCCACCATCGCACAGTCCGGCGCCGCAGAGCTGATCCGGCGTGCTGCCGCGCTGATCTTCGATGTCGACGGCACCCTGGCGGAAACCGAGGAACTGCATCGGCAGGCCTTCAACCACGCCTTCACCCGGCACGGCCTCGATTGGCACTGGGACCGGTCCGTCTACAAGGAACTGCTGCGTGTCACCGGCGGCAAGGAGCGCATCCGCGCCTACCATGACAGGCTGCGGACCGCCCTGCCATTGTCGGACGCGGACATCGCCGCACTCCATCGCATCAAGACCGCGCATTATGCCGAGCTGATCGAGACGGGCTGCTGCCCGTTGCGGCCCGGCGTGACCGATCTCCTCGCGGCCGCGAAGGCGCGCGGCCAGCGGCTTGCGATTGCGACCACGACGTCGCACGGCAATATCGATGCCCTGCTGTCGCAGGCGCTGGGGAGCCGCTGGGCCGCGGATTTTGATGCGATTGTTGCCGGCGATGATGTCCGCCACAAGAAGCCGGCGCCGGACGTCTATCTCGAAGTCCTGGCGCGGTTGAAGCTGGATGCATCGGACTGCATCGCGATCGAGGATTCCGCCAATGGCCTGATCGCGGCCTCATGCGCGAATATTCCGGTTCTCATCACCCGCAGTATGTTCTTCCGGGACGATGATTTCAGCGAGGCGCGGGTGGTGCTGAATGATCTGTCGGAACTCGGGGTCCAAACAAAAAGCGAAAAACAACCCCATGCACAGTAGAACGTGCTGCCGGGCCTGGCGCCGTCAATGGACGCGGTGACTCATTCTATCGTCCTCAGCCTGCTCGACAATCTGCGCAATCGGGCTCGACTGATGGTGAACCAGGCGCCAGTCGTCGCCGACGCGGCGAAAATGGTTCGCGGCGGCCAAGGCGGTGCCGTCGACGATCTCGATGCAGAGCACGCGTGCGCTGTCGCCGTCGACGATGGCCTGCGGTTCGGCGCAAACGATCTGCGGCCGCTCCGGATTTTGCAGGATATCGCGCCAGCTTCCGATAACGGTGGCCCGGCCGATGATCGCCGGCCAGCCGGGATGGATGCAGGAAATGGCGTCGTCATCCGCCCACATCTGTTCCATGCCGTCGAAGTCGCCCCTCGAAAAGGCGGCGTAGAAGGCCGCGTTCGCGGCGATGACCTTGCTGTCGTTTGCCATGGCTCCCGGGTGAGGCAATGACAGGCAAAAATCAAGCGCGACTTCCGTTCGATTTGGCGTCCGATTTTGACCGCAGTGCAGCATTGCTGCCCGCTTTGTAATCACACCGAGACGAGCGTCTCCACCGCCTGCCGGGCACCTTTTGCGTAGAGCTGGCCGAGCGCTGCGGTGACGGCCTCACGCAGGCGCGGCTCGGCACCCAGTGGTCCGAATACTTTTTCGACGCCGAGCAGTGCTGGCGCGAGTCGTTCAGCGACGGGGCCGGCCTCGCGCGCCAGCGCAGCGAACTCGCTGGCGAGCGGATCGCGCACGTCGATGGCGCGGCCCTGCTCGTCGAGCGCTGTGACGTAGCGCATCCAGCCGGCTACCGCGAGCGCATGCGTTGCGATCGGCAGGTTCTTGTGCAGGCGATCCTGAATCGCGCCGAGCAGGCGCTGCGGCAGCTTCTGCGAGCCGTCCATCGCGATCTGCCAGGTGCGGTGATGCAGCGCCGGATTGGCGAAGCGCTTGAGCAGCGAGGCGCGATAGGCGGAAAGATCAGTGCCTGATGGCATCGTCAGCGTCACCGCGGCCTCTTCCATCACCTGCGCGGCGAGGCGGGCGAAATGCGGATCGACCATGGTGTCGGCGATGGTCTCGTATCCGGCGAGATAGCCGAGATAGGCCAGCGCGGAATGGCTGGCATTGAGCAGCCGCAGCTTCATCAGCTCGAACGGCTTGACGTCGGTGACGAGCTCGACGCCCGCGGCCGCGAGATCGGGCTGGCCCGCCGTAAAACGGTCCTCGACCACCCATTGCGTGAACGGCTCGGTCATCACGGGCCAGGCGTCGCGCATGCCGAGCGCGGACGACACCGCGTCGCGGTCGGCATCGGTCGTTTCCGGCACGATGCGGTCGACCATGGTCGAGGGGAACGCGGCGTGATCTGCGATCCACTTGCCGAGGTCCCTGGAGCGAAGCGCCGCGAACTGCGTCACGATCCGCTGCACGGTGTGGCCGTTGGCGGCGAGGTTGTCGCAGCACAGCACGGTGAACGGCGCCAGCCCCTGCGCCCGCCGGCGCGCCAGCGCGGCAACGATGAAGCCGGGCGCCGAGCGCGGCGCGTCGAGATTGTTGAGATCGTGCACGACATCAGGATGCCGTTCGTCGAGATCGCCGGTCTGCGGCGTGTGGCAATATCCCTTTTCGGTGACCGTCAGCGAGACGATGCGAATGGCGGGGTCGGCCATCCGTGCGACCAGCGCGGCCGGCTTCTCGCGCGCGACGACGCTGTCGAGCAGCGCGCCAACGACGCGGTGCTCGGTGCCTTCGGCGGCACGTATCGCGACCGTATAAAGATGATCCTGCGGGGCGAGGGCGTCGCGCGTCTCCGGACTGCGGAGGCTCGCGCCGACGATGCCCCAGGACATGCTGCCTGCGGCGAGGCAATCGTCGATGACGACGGCCTGATGGGCGCGATGAAACGCGCCAAGACCAAGATGCACGATACCGGCCGTGACGCGCGAATGGTCATAGGCCGGGCGGCGGATGGCTGGCGGCAGCCGGTTGAGTTGGGCGCGGCCGAGCCGCATGGTCGTCTCTCCCTGTTGCTTTGGCCGCTGCTTGACATGGCCTCCATCCTCGGTCAATGCTCCGGTCAATTGGTAAGACCAATTTTCCAAAATTGGCGGGCCGCCGGGATGAACCCGGTTCGCCCTATCGGGGAGGACCAGCGTGCCGCTGGAAGCTGTGGAGGCGAGACGGCTCTATCGCCAGGTCGCCGATCAATTGCGAAGTCTGATCGACAGCGGCGAGTACGCGGTCGGCAGCCGCTTGCCGACCGAGCGCGACCTCGCCGAGCAGCTCAAGGTGTCGCGGCCGACGGTGCGCGAAGCCCTGATCGCGCTCGAAGTCGAGGGCCGCGTGCGTATCCGCGTCGGTTCCGGCATCTACGTGATCGAGCCTGCTGCCCCGGCGATGGCCGTGCCTGCCGCCGCGGTCATCGAAGGCCCGTTCGAGCTGCTGCGGGCTCGCGAGTTTCTCGAAAGCGCCATTGCCGAGCAGGCCGCGCGCGTGGCGACGAAAGACGATGTCGCCCGCATCGACGCCGCCCTCGACGCGATGGAGAATGTCGCGCATCCCGGCGAAGCCTCGATGGTCCATGACCGTGCGTTTCACGTCGCGATCGCCGGCAGCCTCGGCAATGCGGTTCTGGTGCGCGTGGTCGGCGAGCTGTTCGACCAGCGTCTCAATCCCTATTTCGCGCAGCTTGCGCATTATTTCGAGAGCCCGGGCACCTGGCGTACCGCGCTCGACGAGCATCGCGCCGTGCGCGATGCCATTGCGGCGCGAGATCCGGACGCCGCGCGCGATGCCATGCGCGCTCATCTGGTGTGCTCCCAGGAGCGTTTCGCGCAGAATTTCGGCGCCGAGAGCGCTGCGGGATCGCCTGCGGGGCGAGGCCGGACGGCGGAAAATCAGGCCAAGCCGGCAAAACAAGCAAAGCCGGAACGCGCGCCGAAGACGCAGACCAAAGGCGGCAGCGCGCGACGACGATGAGATTGGGCGGCCCGCATCCACCTCGGAGCGGGCGAACAAGAAGCAGACTTTAGTCAGTGGAGGATAAGTCAGTGTTGAAGAAGATGACGATGGTGCTGGCGACTTCGGTCGCGGCGATGTTTGCAGCGGCCAATCCCGGCATGGCACAGACCAAGCTCAAATGGGCCCATGTCTACGAGACCTCGGAGCCGTTCCACACCGCCTCGGTCTGGGCCGCGCAGGAGATCGGCAAGCGCACCAACGGGCGCTACACGGTCGACGTCTATCCGGCCTCGCAGCTCGGCAAGGAAGCCGACATCAACCAGGGCCTTTCGCTCGGCTCGGTCGATATCATCATCTCCGGCTCCAGCTTCGCGGCCAAGAGCTTTCCGCCGATCGGCGTGACCTATTATCCCTACACCTTCCGCGACTCGGACCATCTGCTCGCCTATACCAAGAGCGACATCTTCAAGGAGCTCGCCAAGGGCTACGAGGACAAGAGCGGCCACCACATCGTCGCCGTGACCTATTACGGCGTGCGCCAGACCACGTCGAACAAGCCGATCAAGACCTGCGCCGACCTCAAGGGCCTGAAGATGCGCGTGCCCGACGTGCCGGCGTACCTTGCGATGCCGCGCGCCTGCGGCGCCAACACGGCGCCGATCGCCTTCGCCGAAGTGTATCTCGCACTTCAGAACGGCACCGTCGAGGCGCAGGAGAACCCGCTGACCACGATCGAGGCCAAGAAGTTCTACGAGGTGCAGAAGCACATCGTGCTGACCGGCCACATCGTCGACCACCTCAACACCGTGGTCGCCGGCGCGCTTTGGAAGAAGCTCAGCGACGAGGACAAGAAGATCTTCACCGACGTCGCGCAGGAAGCCGCCGCCAAGGCGACCGCGGAGATCAAGCAGAACGAGGCCAAGCTCGTCGCCTTCTTCAAGGAGAAGGGCCTGACCGTGACCGAGGTCGACAAGAACGAGTTCCGCGACATCGTGCTGAAGAACGTTGCGTTCGAGACCTTCGGCTACCGCAAGGCCGATTGGGAACGCATTCAGGCCGTGAAGTAACCAATGCCGTCATTCCGGGCTCGACGCTCGCGCGTCGCCCCGGAATGATGGCCAAGTCGTTTGAGGAGTAACCCCATGTCCACCGCCGAAACGCACCGGCAGATCACCGCGGACGAGATTGCCCACACCTTCGAGGAGGAGTCGGCGCCGAAGGTCGATCTCGGGGTCTATGCCTTCGAGGACTGGGTGGCGCTGGCGATCTTCTGGGTGATGGCGCTCGCCGTTTTCCTCCAGTTCTTCACCCGCTACGTGCTCAACGACAGCTATGCCTGGACCGAGGAAATCGCGACCTACTGCCTGATCGGCGTGGTCTTCATCGGTTCGTCGATGTGCGTGCGGCTGTCGCGGCACATCCAGGTCGATCTCATCTATCGCTATCTGCCGCATCTCGCGGCGCGCGTGCTGTCGACGGTGATCGACCTGATCCGGATCGCCTTCTTCGGTTACGCCATCAAGCTGGTCTGGGTCTACATCCAGATCATCGGCGACGAGTCGATGACGACGATCAATCTGCCCAAGGACTACGTCTACTACGCCGTGCTGGCCGGCTTCGTGCTGATGTTCGCGCGATCGGTGCAGGTGGCGGTTCAACATCTGCGTCAGGGCTACTCGATCCTCGAACGTCCCGGCGCCTACGACGGTTTTGAAGGATAAGGTCATGCTGCTGTTGCTTGGAGGCTTCCTCGTCCTGATGCTGCTCGGTGTTCCCGTGGCGATTGCCATGGCCGCGTCGTCGCTGCTCTACATCCTCGTCAGCGGCGTGACGCCCGACGTCACGCTGGCGCAGCGCATGATCGCCGGCGTCGAGAGCTTTCCGCTGCTCGCCGTGCCGTTCTTCATCCTGGCCGGCAATCTCATGAACATCGCCGGCGTCACCGGCCGCATCTACAAATTCGCGGTCGCGCTGGTCGGCTGGATGCGCGGCGGCCTCGGCCACGTCAACATCATCGGCTCGGTGATCTTCTCCGGCATGTCCGGCACCGCGATCGCGGATGCCGCCGGCCTCGGCACCATCGAGATCAAGGCGATGAAGGACCACGGCTACTCCACGGAGTTTTCCGTCGGCGTCACCGCGGCCTCGGCGACGCTCGGGCCGATCATTCCGCCGTCACTGCCCTTCGTGATCTACGGCATGATGGCGAACGTCTCGATCGGCGCGCTATTCCTCGGCGGCGTCATTCCGGGCATCGTCCTGACACTGTTCATGATGGCCACGGTCACCTATTTCGCGCACAAGAACAAATGGGGCAGCGATACGCCGTTCTCCTGGCCGCAGCTCGGCTCTGCCGGCCTCGAGATCGCCATCGTGCTGGCTTTCCCGATGGCGATCTGGCTGATGGTGCTGGCCGGCATGTCGACCAACATGGCCGTCGTCATCGGTCTCGGCACGCTGCTCCTGATCGACTGGTACTTCGACTTCTCGGCGGTGATGGCGCTGATGGCGCCGGTGATCCTGATCGGGGGCATGACGCTCGGCTGGTTCACGCCGACGGAGGCTGCGGTTGCCGCCGTGATCTGGTCGCTGTTCCTCGGCCTCGTGCGCTACCGCACCATGACCCTGAAGACGGTGGCGAAGGCGACCTTCGACACCATCGAGACCACGGCCTCGGTTCTGTTCATCGTCACGGCCGCGTCGATCTTCGCCTGGCTGCTGACGGTGTCGCAAGCGGCGCAGATGCTCTCGGACTGGATGCTCAGCATCACCCACAACAAATGGGTGTTCCTTGCAATGGTCAACGTGCTGATCCTGTTCGTCGGCTGCTTCATCGACACCACGGCGGCGATCACCATCCTGGTGCCGATCCTGCTGCCGATCGTGCTCAAGCTCGGTATCGACCCGATCCATTTCGGTCTGATCATGACGCTGAACCTTATGATCGGGCTGCTGCATCCGCCGCTCGGGATGGTGCTGTTCGTGCTGGCACGCGTGGCCAAGCTCTCGGTCGAGCGAACGACGGTCGCGATCCTGCCCTGGCTGGTGCCGCTGATGCTCGCGCTGATCGCGATCACCTACATTCCCGAACTGACCCTCTGGCTGCCGAAATACATGGGACTTTCCAAATGACCTCGACCTCTCTCGCCGCAACCCTGTTCGGCCCCGAAGATCTCCGCATGGTCGAGCACCCGCTCGACAAGCTCACCGAAGGCATGGTGCGTATACGCTTCGGTGCCGGCGGCATCTGCGGTTCGGACATGCATTACTTCCGTCATGCCCGCACCGGCGACTTCGTGGTGAAGTCGCCGCTGGTGCTCGGCCATGAGATCTCCGGCGAAGTCGTGGAAATATCGGGCTCCGCAGCGAACCTGAAAGTCGGCGACCGCGTCGCCGTCAACCCCTCGCGCTGGTGCGGCCATTGCGTCGCCTGCCGCGAGGGAAGGCCCAATCTCTGCGAGAACATCTACTTCATGGGCTCGGCATCGAAGACGCCGCACATGCAGGGCGGGTTCGCCAACTACTTCGACGCGATCCCCGCGCAGTGCGTGAAGATCCCGGACCATGTGTCCTATCAGGCCGCGGCGCTCGCCGAGCCGCTGGCGGTCTGCCTGCACGCGGTCGCGCGCGCCGGCAACATCGAGGGCAAGCGCGGCATCATCTTCGGCGCCGGCCCGATCGGACTTCTGACCATGCTCGCCGCGCATCGCGCCGGCATGGCTGATATCACTGTGGCCGACATCGCGCAGGCGCCGCTCGCCTTTGCGACCCGGCTTGGGGCTTCTCATGTCGAGAACGTCTCGGGTGGGGACGAGGGCCTGAAGGCGCAGGCGGTATCGCGCCCCTATGACGTTGCCTTCGAAGTCTCGGGCACGGCTGCGGGCCTTGCGAGTGCGATCGGGATTGTGAGGCGCGGCGGCATCGTGGTGCAGATCGGCAATCTGCCGGGCGGCCAGATTCCGGTGCCGGCCAATGCGGTGATGGCGAAGGAGATCGACCTGCGCGGCTCGTTCCGCTTCGGGCTCGAATTCATGACGGCGGTGGAGCTGATCGGCGCCGGCAGCGTCGACGTGCTGTCGCTGGTCACGGCCGAGCGGCCGCTGTCCACCGCGCCGGACGCGCTGCGGCTGGCGCTCGACCGCTCGCAGAGCGTCAAGGTCGTGCTGACCGCGAATTGATTTGGAGAGGGCGCATGATGCTCGAGGGATGGCGTTGGTACGGGCCGGATGATCCGGTCTCGCTCGACGATGTCAGGCAAGCTGGTGCAACTGATATCGTCTCGGCGCTGCATCAGGTGCCGATCGGGGAGGCCTGGACTCGCAAGGCGGTCGAGGAGCGCAAGAACTTCATCGAGAACGGTCAGGCCGGCCGCTCGCGACTGACGTGGTCGGTGGTGGAATCGATTCCGATCCCCGACGACGTCAAGCGGCTCGGGGGAAGGCGACCAAGTCCATCGAGTCGTGGATCGCGAGCCTCGAGGCGGTCGCCGCCTCAGGCATCAAGATCATCTGCTACAATTTCATGCCGGTGGTCGACTGGTGCCGTACCGATCTGGAATGGGAGCTGCCGAGCGGCGCCCGCGCCATGCGGTTCGACCAGGACCGCTTTGCGGCGTTCGAGCTGCATATCCTGAATCGCCCGGCCGCCGTGCAGGACTATTCGCCCGAGCAGCAGGCGCGCGCAAGAGCACTGTTCGACCAGATGAGCCAGGCCGATATCGACTATCTCGTCATGGTGATCGCCAGCGCGCTGCCCGGCTCGACCACCGAGCCGATGACGATCCCACAATTTCGCGACCGGCTGGAGACCTATCGCGACGTCACGCCAAAAATCCTGAGGCAGCATCTCGCCGAGTTCCTGGGTCGCGTTGCTCCCGTCGCCGAGCAGCTCGGCGTGTCGCTGACGCTGCATCCCGACGATCCGCCGCGCCCGTTATTCGGTCTGCCCCGCATCGCCTCCAGCGCCGATGATTATCAGGCGCTGTTCGACGCGGTGCCGTCGAAGGCCAACGGCATTTGCTTGTGCACGGGCTCGCTCGGCGTGCGGCCTGAGAACAATCTGCCTGAGATGGCCGAGCGCTTCGGCCCGCGCATCGCCTTTGCGCATCTGCGCGCGACCAAGCGCGAGGCGGACGGCCTGTCGTTCTACGAATCCGACCATCTCGACGGCGACGTCGACATGGTCGCGGTGCTCAAGGCGCTCCTGAAGGAGAACGCGCGGCGCGCGCCCGACAAGCGGATCGTGTTTCGTCCCGACCACGGCCACCGCATGCTCGACGATCTCGCCGCCACCAAGCGCACCAATCCCGGCTACACCGCGATCGGCCGCCTCCGTGGCCTCGCCGAGCTGCGCGGCGCGATCAGGGCGATCGAGCATCGGTAGAGACGCAACTCGATCCACTCGTCATTGCGAGCGCAGCGAAGCAATCCAAAGTCTTTCAACGGCCGGATTCTGGATTGTTTCGCTGCGCTCGCAATGACGGGGAGGGAGCGGGGCCTCGTCAATAACACGCCGCCATCGCGCCGAGCTTCGGATAGAGCCGGTCGATCGCGGCGATCTCGCCTTGCATCTGCGCGATGATCCAGTCGCGGATCTCGGCGGCGATGGGGCGCATCACGCGGTTGCGCGGCGGCAGGAATTCGCAGATGCGGCGCGTGGTGGTGAGCGTGTCGGAGGCCGGCACCAGCGCGCCGGTCAAAAGCCAGTGCGAGGCGACCGTGAGCCAGCCGAGCGCGATGCCCTGGCCGAGCAGTGCTGCCTGCACCACGACGGCGTAATCGGTGAAGCTCAGCGCCTTGGCCGCCCCGCGACGCCCGGTGAGCAGCGATGCGTAATCCGCGGCCCAGTCGCCCGGCGTCTCGGCGAGACGAATGATCGTGTTGCTCTCGGTGGGATCGGTTGCGCCGAGATAGCCGGGGCTGCACATCGGCAGCACCACTTCCTTCATCACCAGCGTGCCGCCGGACGACGGCTCGTCGCGATCGCGAAAGCGCATGCCGAGGTCGACATTCTCCACCGGGCCGCGCAATGCGCCGGAGATGAGCTGGAAGCGCAGATCAACTTGCGGAAACTGCCGCTGCAGCTTGTCGATGCGCGGCATCAGCCAGTGCGTGGTGAAGGCGGAGGAGACCGACAGCGTCACCGTCTCGGTGCCCTTGCGCCGCCGCTCGATCTCGACGAGGCCACTCTCGATGCTGCGGAAGCCTTCGAGCACGCGGCGATAGAGCAGCTCGCCTTCCTCGGTCAGTACTGCGCGGCCCGCCTTGCGATCGAACAGGCGCACGCCGAGATGCTCCTCGAATTGTCCGAGCATGCGGCTCACCGCGGGCTGCGTGACGTTCAGTTCGGCGGCGGCGGCGGTGAAGCTGCCGTTGCGCGCCGCTGCGTCGAACACGAAGAGGGCGTTACTGGAGGGCAGCATCCGGCGGAGCTCAGGCATAACGTCATGTTATGAGGCCCGTAATAATTTGGCAATTGCCGGATTCTGCCAATTCTGTTGTCATTGGCATCACGGCCTAAACACAGGGTGTTCTGGAGAACATTTGGTGCGGCGCACGCTTCGCCGCTGAATGCTCCCAAACCCTGTCTATAAAGCAGGCTTATGGCGCGCAATGAGGCGCGCCAGCCAAGGACACGGGCGAGGTCGATCGTTGGACAAGCGAGCGGAAAGCGTCGAGATCAGGTCGGCCAGCAAGGCCTACGGCGCCGTTCGCGCCCTCGACGACGTTTCCCTCAATGTCGGCGCCGGTGAATTCGTCTCGTTGCTCGGCCCCTCCGGCTCCGGCAAGACCACGCTGCTCGGCATTCTGGGCGGCTTCATCCTGCCATCGCGTGGAACCATCCTCTTTGGTGGCCGCGACGTCACTTATATGCCGCCGCACAAGCGCGATATCGGCGTGGTGTTCCAGAACTACGCGCTGTTCCCGCATATGAGCGTCGGCGAGAATGTCGCCTTTCCCTTGCGCGCGCGGCGCCTGCCGAAGGCGAGCTGGCCCGACAAGGTGCGTGCCGCGCTCACGATGGTCGGCCTCGCCGGCTATGAAGAGCGCGGCATCGCGCAGCTCTCCGGCGGCCAGCGCCAGCGCGTGGCACTGGCGCGCGCCATGATCTTCGAGCCGCGCCTGATCCTGATGGACGAGCCGCTGTCGGCGCTCGACAAGCAGCTGCGCGAATCCATGCAGATCGAGCTGCGCGCGCTGCATCGGCGCATCGGCGCCACCATCATCTACGTCACCCACGACCAGCGCGAGGCGCTGACCATGAGCGACCGCGTCGCGGTGATGAAGGACGGCCGCCTGATCCAGATCGACGAGCCCGAGCGGCTGCACGATCATCCCGCCGATTCCTTTGTCGCAAGCTTCATCGGCGAAGCCACGATGTTGCCGGTCCGCCGTGTCGATGCATCCAGCGTCGCGCTCGGCAATGCGCTGCTGCGCAGCGCCCGCGCCATTCCCGATGGTGACGCCTTGATGCTGGCCGTGCACAGCGAAAAGCTGCTGATCGACGACGGCGCGCAGGAGGCCGGCTGCAACCGCCTGACCGGCACGGTCACCGACATCGTCTATCAGGGCGAGAGCCTGCGCATCTTCCTGGCGCTCAAAGGCGGCGATGTGCTCAGCCTGCGCCAGCCGGCCTATCACCAGGCTTACAGCCGCATCCCGCCGCTCGGCGGCAGCCTCACCGTCACCCTTCACCCCGAGGATACCATCGTGGTGCCGAGGGTGGAATGAAGAGAGTGGGCTGAATTCAAGTCTTGTTCAACTGAGAGAAGAAACTGACATGTCGATCCAAGCTGCGTTCAGCAATTTCAAGGTCCTCACTTTCGACGTCGTCGGCACCTTGATCGATTTCGAGGCCGGCGTGCTTTCCGCGGTGCGCAAGATCTCGGGCAAGACGCCGGCCGAGCTTAGCGACGAGCAGATCTTCGAGCCCTACAAGCGCGGCCGCGATCAACACTATGAGCGCTCCAGCGAGGCGATGTTCCACGTCTATCGCCATCTCGCCAAGGAGCTCGGATTGCCGTCCGACGACGCGTCCTGCGACGCCTTCCAGCTCTCGGTGCTGCGCTGGGGTCCATTCGCGGATTCGGCCGATGCGTTGAAGCGGCTGCGCACGAAGTTCCGGCTGGTGGCGATGACCAATGCCGATCGCGTCGCGCTGTCGGCTTACGCGCACGCGCTCGGCAATCCGTTCGACGACACCGTCTGCGCCGACGACACCGGCGTTGCAAAACCCAACCCGGAATTCTTCGCCTACAACAAGGGCCGCCAGTCCGCCTTCGGCTACAAGCAGTCCGATATCCTGCACGTCGCGCAGAGCCAGTACCACGACATCGGGATCGCGCGGAAGCTCGGTTACAAAGTGTGCTGGATCGAGCGGCGCCAAGGTGTCGCTGGCTTCGGCGGTACGCCCGCCGTGGAAGCGCTGACCAAGCCCGACTTCCACTTCCCGACGCTGAAGGCGCTCGCCGACGCCGCCATCGGCCCGGCGGCGTAAGTTCATGAGCAAGGGCATGACACGGGACTGGCGCGCGCGGCCATCGGTCAACTCGCTGTGGGAAGCCACGGCGGAGCCGGCACGCGACTTTCCCGTGCTGTCGGGCGAGCATCAGGCGGATGTGGTGATCATCGGTGCAGGCTATACCGGCCTGTCCGCCGCGCATCACATTGCGAAGGACGGCCTCGCGCCAATCGTGCTGGAGGCCAACCGTCCCGGCTGGGGCGCCAGCGGCCGCAATGGCGGGGTGATCACCGCAAAATTCCGTCTGTCGTTCCGCGAGATCGACGCCGCGCATGGCCGGGCCATGGCGAGGCGCATGTACGAGATCGCGCATGAATCGACCGACATCGTCGAGGAGATGGTATCCGAATTCGGCATCACCAGCGCGAACCTGACGCGCACCGGCCAGGTCAAGGCCGCGCACAACGAGACGACGCTGAAGGCCGCGATCGACGAAGCCAACTGGATGACGCGCGAGATGGGCTCCGCCGAGGTCCGCATCCTCGACAAGCACGGCGTGCGCGACGAGACCGGCTCCGACATCTTTGTCGGCGGCGTGCTCAATCCCGGCTCCGGCGGCATCCATCCGTTGAACTATCTGCGCGGCCTCGCCGATGGCGTCGCGCGCCGCGGGGTGCCGATCTTCCAGGAATCGCCGGTGGTGAAACTCCGGCGCGAGAAGGACGGCATCGTCGCCGAGACGCCGCATGGCGCGGTGCGCGCCAAGCAGGCGATCATCGCCACCAACAGCTATTCCGATCTCACCAGTGCCACCGGGCAGATGCAGCGCACGCTGATCCCGTTCCGCAGCGCCATGGTCGCGACGGAGCAGCTGCCGCGCAATCTCGCAGGTCGGCTGATGCCGACCGGGCGCACCTACACCGAGACCAAGCGCATGATGCGCTGGTTCCGCATGGTCGACAATCGCGTGATCTTCGGTGGCCGCGGCGCCTTCGGCAAGCAGGATTCGGAAGCTGCCTTCGACGCCTTGCGCAAGGCGATGGTCGGCATCTTCCCCGATCTGGCCGACGTCCCGCTCGCCTACAAATGGTCGGGCCTCGTCGCGATGACGCTGGATTCGGTGCCGCATATCGGCCGGCTCGACGACCGCACGCTGTTCTCGGTGGGCTACAACGGCGCCGGCGTGGCGATGTCGAGCCTGATGGGCCGCTATCTGGCCGCTTTCGTGCGCGGCGAGATGCCCGAGGTCGGGCTACTCGATGCGAAGCGCATGAAGACGATCCCGTTCTATCCGTTGCGCGAGCCCGCCGTGCGCATGGTCGCCGGCTGGTACCAGTTTCTCGATGCGATCGGTCAGTGAGATTTTTGGAGGAAGCGAGAATGACGATGAAGCGAAATCTTGGATATGGTTATGCGGTGTTGGGCGCCATTGTGCTCAGCGGCACCGCGGCGAACGCCGCCGAGCAGATCACCTTCGTCTCGCAGGGCGGCGCCTATCAGCAGGCGCAGACGGTGGCGATCCTTGATCCTTCCGCCAAGAAGCTCGGCATCACCATCAACCAGGATTCCATTCCGGACGCCTGGCCCGCGATCAAGACCCAGGTCGGCAGCGGCAAGCCGATCTGGGACGTCGTCGACACCCCGACCGGCTATTGCCTGCGCGGCGGCGAGCAGGGGCTGATCGAAAAGCTCGACTTCTCGAAGATCCCGAACGCGGCGGCGATGCCGGAGGCGTATCGCAGTCCCTATTCGATCTCCTACGAGTTCTATTCCAGCGTGCTGGCCTACAGCCAGAAGACCTTTCCGAAGGACGCGCCGAACAGCTGGATCGATTTCTGGGACGTGAAGAAATTCCCCGGCCGCCGCGCGCTGCGCAATCACCCGATCGCGACGCTCGAGGCGGCGCTGATGGCCGACGGTATTGCGCCCGACAAGCTCTATCCGCTCGACGTCGACCGCGCCTTCAAGAAGCTGGAAGAGATCAAGCCGAACATCACGGTGTGGTGGACCTCGGGCGCGCAATCGGCACAGCTGCTCAATGACGGCGAGGTCGACATGGAGATGGCCTGGAACGGCCGCGTCAGCGCCGTCGCGAAGGAGGGCGCCAAGGTCGCCTTCACCTACAACCAGGGTATTTTGCAGAGCACCTCGCTGTGCATTTTGAAAGGCGCGCCAAATCTCGGCACGGCGGTGAAATTCCTCAACGAAGCCGTCGATCCCGTGCACCAGGCCAACCTGCCGCTCCACATCGACTACGGCCCGGGCAATCCCAAGGCGTTCGAGACCAATGTGATCAAGCCAGAACGCGCGGCGCAATTGCCGAGCGAGCCGGCCAATGCGGCCAAGCAGGCGCTGATGTCCTACGCCTGGTGGTCCTCGCCCGCGGGCGAAGCCGCCGAGAAGCGCTGGGCGTCGTTCATGCAGAAGTAAGCGAGGCGAGGCAGCGTTGACGACATCCGTGCCCGATCCATCGCAAAAGCATCAGCGCCGCGAGCAGGCGCTGATGCTGGCGCTGGTGTCGCCGGCGCTGCTGGTGATCCTGGCTCTGATCGTGCTGCCGGTCGGCTGGCTCGCCTGGCAGTCGCTCTACCACGACGGCTTCACGCTTGAGAACTATCGCCGCGTCTTCACCGAGGACATCTACTGGCGCAGCTTCGCGCTCACCTTCGAGATCAGCCTTGCGGTCACGGGAATCGCGCTGCTGCTCGGCTATCCCGTGGCCTACCTCGCCAACTCCGTGCCGAAAGGGTGGAGCATCATCATCCTGTCGCTGGTGGTGTTGCCATTCTGGACCAGCGTGCTGGTGCGGGCCTATGCCTGGCTGGCGCTGCTCCAGCGCACCGGCGTGATCAACCAGTTCTTGCGCTATCTCGATGTGATCTCCGAGCCGCTCGCGCTGGTCCACAACACCTTCGGCACGGTGGTGGCGACCGTGCACATCCTCTTGCCGTTCATGGTGCTGCCGCTCTACGCCACCATGCAGAAGATCCCCGGCGATTTGATGCAGGCCGGCGCCAGCCTGGGGGCGAGTCCGTCACTGACATTCGTCCGCGTCTTCTTGCCGCTGTCGCTGCCGGGCGTGCTCGCCGGCTGCACCATGGTGTTCGTGCTCTGCCTCGGCTTCTACATCACGCCGGAGCTGCTCGGCGGCGGCCGCACCGTAATGGTGTCGATGCTGGTGAGCCGCAATGTCGAGCTTTACAACCAGTTCGGCGCCGCGAGCGCCGTTGCCGTCGTGCTGCTCCTGAGCGTACTCGCGATCTTCTTCGCCGTCAGTCGCTTCATCTCGCTCGATCGCATCCTGGGGCAGAAATGACGCGCCTCTCGCCCGCTCGGATTGCCCTCTACGTGATCAGTGCGCTGGTGCTGGTCTATCTGATCCTGCCGGTGCTGATCATCGCGCCGATCTCGTTCTCCAGTGCGCGCTTTCTGACCTTCCCGCCGCCGTCGTTCTCGGCGCGCTGGTATCAGCAATATTTCGCCAACCCGGCCTGGATGCAGGCGACACGGGTGACGCTGACGATCGCGTTGCTGACCGTCGTGATTGCGACTCCGTGTGGCGTGGCTGCCGCCTATGCCATCAGCCAGTCGAAGCTGCGGATCATGCGCGTGATCCACATGGCGCTGCTGCTGCCGCTGGTGGTGCCGATCATCATCATCGCGGTCGGCATCTTCTTCGTCTATGCCAGGGTCGGCCTGGTCGCGACCCTGCCCGGCCTCGTGCTGGCGAACGTGATGCTGGGATTGCCCTATGTCGTCATCTCGGTGCTGGCGGGCTTGCAGAGCTTCGACCCCGCGCAGGAGATGGTGGCGCGCAGCCTCGGCATGAATCGCCTGCGCAGCTTTTTCGCGGTGACGTTGCCGCAGATCAAGTCCAGCGTGGTCGCGGGCGGCATCTTCGCCTTCATCTCGGCGATGGACGAGACCATCGTCGCGCTGTTCATTTCCGGCGGCCAGTATCAGCCGCTCACCAAGCGCATGTTCACCGCGCTGCGCGACGAGATCGATCCGACCATCGCGGCGATCTCGACGCTGATGACGGCGGCGTCGTTCATGCTGGTGCTCGCGGCGGGGGCGCGGCAGAAGAAGGGTGGGTGAGGTGGGCGACGCGAGCGAGTGGATCGTCGCTCCTTGCTCCGTCATTGCGAGCGCAGCGAAGCAATCCAGACTGCCTCCTCCGGAAAGATTCTGGATTGCTTCGCTGCGCTCGCAATGACGATTGTTGAGGCCCGCTGCGCTCGGTCGTGGTCGAACGGCGCGCCGAACGTGTGGCGGTTGGCGGCGCAGCTATTTTTGAAATACCGAGATGTTGTCGCTCAGCCAATCGGTTACAGGGCGCGGAGCATGGCCCGTCAACGAGCGGACAGTTGAGGTGGTCTCCGCGAGCACCGATTCGTAGAAAAGGCGGTCCAGACCGAGCAGCAGATCGGCGATAAATTCGTTAAGCCCCGACGCGAGCAGCGTCTCACGCTGCTCCGCAGGGCTTCGATGCTGGTATGTGACCACGCGTCCAAGCAATCCGGAAAGCTCGTTTGCTATCTCAGGCATGCTTACCGCTTTCGGCCCGGTCAGATGATAGGCGCGCTGAGAAGTGACATGCGCGTCGTCGAGAAGGGCAGCGAAAGCCGAGTCTGCCACGTCGCGTGTGTCAATCAAATTGACCAATCCATGGCCCGCTGCCCCGCCCCAGGTGTCCTGGGCAACTGGAGTGCCGGCCCGCGCCAGGATATCGACGAAACTCGAGGGACGCAAAACCGTGAAGCCTATGTCGCAAGTCGCAAGATGCGCCTCAATCTGCGCATGCCAGTCGAACGGATGTAGTTGAGACGGTGGTCCCAGAACGGACAATTTAACGATGTGGCTTACACCTTCAGCCACGGCTGCGTCGATCAACGCGATTTCGTTGGCGACTTGCCGGGGCGACGTGCCGTGAGCGAGGAACAGACGGTCAATCCCGCGCATCGCATTGTCCAAAGTTGATCGCGCATCGAAGTCCACGGTCGCAAGGGAAACTCCGGACGGCAGACGTTCAGCGTCCGACGTGCGGGTCAACGCCACAATCTCGAGCGGTTCGGTGACCAGTTTCGAAATCAAAGCGGAGCCGACGCGACCTGTGGCTCCCGCGACCGCAATGCGTCGACGGCCGGCGCCATGCTTGGAGGGGTTGAACATCCAGTTAGCCTTCCGTATCTTGGAACGATCAGTTCAAGATACTTGGAACGATCGTTCCATGATGTCAAGTGGGAATGCGATGAGCGGAAAACCCCAATTCGATGTCGATGCCGTGATCAATTCCGCGATGGACGTGTTTTGGCGGCACGGCTATTCGGCCTCATCGATCGATCAACTGGCAACGGCGATGGGTCTGTCGCGGTCCAGCCTGTACAAGCGATTTCGGGACAAGGACGGTCTGTTCGAGGAAGTCCTTTCGGCTTATGTCGAGCGCGTCGTGCGGCGGATGAACTCCGTTCGAGGTGATACGAAGCGCCAACAGCTCGAGGCGCTGTTGCACGACTTTCTGCCCAGAGAAGGCAGGACGGCTCGGCCCGCTGGATGCATGCTGGCCCGGTCGTGCGCTGAGATGGTCGACCTGCCTCCAGGAGGGCAGTCGGTCGCGCGGCGGGGGCTTACGCGGCAGCGCGCGGTCCTCGACGACATCTTACGCGAGGCGGTCGCAAATCGAGAATTGGCGTCGACGGCTGACATCGACGGATTGGCGTGGCACTACCTCGGTGTGTTGCATGCAATCATGAATCTGCCGCAGGCTGGCGCGACGGTGAGCGAGCTTCGCCGCGTCATAAAGCTTGCAATGCTGGCATGGCCATTTCCAGAACAGCACCCGGACTGAAGCCGTGGTCGACCCTCTGAGGATATTGTCCGTACAGGCCTCGGCATTCGTCTCGCGCAGCGCACACGGCATGATCGCGCTCGTTTAGCCGTCGTTGTCCTCACGTGCCGGGCAGGTGGTGGATTAGTTCCACCATCCGTCCGGCCGTCGGTCGCGATCACTGCATCATCGTAGCCGCGATCTTCTCCGCTGACATCAGCACCGGAAAATTGGTGTTGGCGCATGGCACCACCGGGAAGATCGAGGCGTCGACGACGCGCAGGCCCTGGATGCCCTTGACGCGGCCCTGATTGTCGACCACCGCCATGGGATCGTCGGCGCGGCCCATGCGGCACGAGCACGAGGCGTGCCACACGCCGATGGTCGCCTTGCGCACGAAGGCTTCCAGCGCCTCGTCGTCGTTGATGACGTCGTCGAAGGTAAAGCCCTCGACCACGAAATTGTCGATCATGTAGTGACGCAGCGCCGCCGGTCCGTCCATCAGGGTCGCGGCGATCTTCGTCAGGATCCTGTTGGTGTTGTTGACCACGCCGATCTTGCGCACGCGGTCGGTGTAGGAGGCGGGGAAAGGCTTGTCCGTCACCGCCTTGACCACGTCGCTCATCTGCACCGCCGCCATCTTGCGGAAGCCGCTCATCAGGCGGTCGAGGTCGCGACGGTCGGACAGCAAATTGAACTCGACGATCGGCTCGGCCGCGGGATCGCGCGAGGCGAGCTTGACCTGTCCGGTCTCGGAATAGGTCTTGTTGACGAAGGTGAGCAGCGAGCCGATCTGCTCTCCCACCGCGTGCCAGGCCGACTTGCTGAGCAGGACGACGAACATGTCGCCTTTGGGCACGCCCGGTAGCTCCGACGAGTAGCGCAGGCCGAGTTGCATGTGGCGCCTGGTATGCTCGTTCATGCGCGCGCCGCGACGGACAAAGGACGACAGCGAGATCGAGGGATGATCCATCAGGCGCTGGCCGACGCCTTGCAGCCCCATCAGGACGGGAATTCCCATATCCTTGAGGTGACCGACCGGACCGATGCCGGCGCGAAGCAGATGCGCCGGTGAATGAATCGCGCCGCTGGAGAGGATAATCTCGCGTCCACGGAATTCCTGCTCGCGGCCGTCAACGACGGCCTTCACGCCGACGCATTGCGTGCCTTCGAACAACAGCTCCCGAACTTGCGTGTTGGTTGAGATCGCTAGATTGGTGCGCTTGCGCGTGTCGCGGTCGAGATAGCCCATCGCGGCAGAGACGCGTTGCTCGGCCTGGTTGGAGTGCGTCACCGGGAAAAAGCCGTCGACGAACTCGCCATTCTGATCCGGCAAAAACTTGTGACCGGCCTGCTGGAAGGCGTCGGCGAAGGCCTGCGAATGCCGTGTCCAGTGCTCCCGCGGAATTCTGCGTACCGGAATTCGGCCGTCCTTGCCGTGGTACGGCCCGTCGAAATCGAGGTCGCGCTCGACCTTCTTGAAGAAGGGCAGCACGTCGTTCCAGGTCCAGCCCTCCGCGCCGCGGGCATCCCATTCGTCGTAGTCGGTTGGTGCGCCGCGATTGGCCATCTGGCCGTTGATCGACGAGCCGCCGCCCAGCACGCGCGCCTGCTCGTATTTGCGCAAGGGAGGACGGCTTTCGTTCGGATTGTTGTGGCTGACGACCTGGGTCGTGACCTTCAATTCCGTCCAGTGGAAGCGCGGATCGAAATACGCCGTGCCCGGATAGCTGTCTCTGATCTCGGCCGGCTCGTTGCCCGGCGGCGTATCCTGCCCGGCCTCGCACAGCAGGACCTTGTTGGCGCTCTTCGCGGAGAGCCGGTGGGCCAGCACCGACCCCGCCGAGCCGCCGCCCACGATGATGTAGTCGTACACGATTGGCGTTTCCTCTTGTTCTTGTGCGGGAAGCGTAGCGGGTTATTTACCCGAGGTCACGCCGCCATTGCCGCGACAGTTCGTACGCCGTAGCTTGATCGGCCACCTCGATTGTGTATTCTTTCTGCCAGCGCCGATTTGATCCTCAGCTTGCGGGCGCTTTACCAAATGCAGCTAAAGAGACCCGACTGAAAAGACTCTACCAAAGAGACCTGTCAGTCCTGCATTCTCCCGCATAGCGAAACCGATCGGCCGTTTCGAATGGGGAGGGCCATATGAGATTTGCCGCCATCGCGGACGTTCACGGAAATCGACCGGCGCTTGAAGCCGTTCTTGCCGATATCGCAGTGCTCGGAATCACTGATATCGTGAACCTGGGCGACCATGTCAGCGGCCCGCTCGAGGCGGCCCGAACCGCGGACCTGCTGATGGAGCGGGGCTTCCCGTCCATCAGGGGCGATCAGGATCGAATCCTTGTAGAGCTCTGGCAGGCCGGTGGTTCGACCCGCAGCGATTTCCGCGAAGCTCGAGCGCAGGCACTTCGACTGGATGGCCAGCATGCCGTCCACGCTTACGTATCGAGAGCGGGTTTTCCTGTGCCACGGATCGCCAGGCGATGATGCCGCGTTCTGGCTCGACCACATCGCCGACGACGGTTGCGCGCATCCAAGCAGGATCGATTCCATCGAGGCTGGCGCGAAGGAGATCGAAGCCGAGATCATCCTGTGCGCCCACACGCACATTCCCCGCGTGGTGCGGCTGAGGGACGGCCGGCTGGCCGTCAATCCCGGCAGCGTCGGCTTGCCCGGTTACGACGGGAAGCTGCCCGTTCCCTACGTGGTCGAGGTCGGCACGCCGCATGCGTGCTACGCGATTCTGGATCGTGCGGGAGGAGGTTGGTCCGCGACGATGCGGTACGTCCCGTATGACACCACGGCCATGGCCGCCCTGGCGCGAGCCAAGGGCATGCTGACCTGGGCGAGCGCGATCGCGACCGGTTGGGTTGAGAGTGAGACTTAGCCGGGGTCGTCATCGGCACTTCGCTAATGCGTCTCGTGAAACCGGGCCAGGAACGCCTTCAGCCGTTCGCTGCGCGGCTGGCGGATGGTCTCTTCCGGCGTGCCGATCTCGGCCATGATGCCGTCGTTCATGAAACCGACGCGGGTGGAGACGTCGGCCGCGAAGGCCATCTCGTGCGTGACCAGCACCATGGTCATGCCTTCGGCGGCAAGGCTGCGGATGACGGCGAGCACTTCACCGACGAGTTCGGGATCGAGCGCCGAGGTCGGCTCGTCGAACAGCATCACCTCGGGCTTCATCGCCAGCGCGCGGGCGATCGCGACGCGCTGCTTTTGGCCGCCGGACAGCCGGCTCGGAAAGGCATCGGCCTTGTCGGCGAGGCCGACCTTGGCGAGCAGGTCGCGGCCGAGCGCGTTAGCGTCGGCGCGCGCCATGCCCTTCACCTGCACCGGTCCCTCGGTGACGTTGGCAAGCACCGACATGTGCGGGAACAGATTGAAGTGCTGGAACACCATGCCGACATGTTCGCGCAGTTGCGCCAGTTGCGCGTCCTTTGGCGCGCGAGGGCCTTTGCCGAACGCAAACCTATGCGATCCGATCGCAAGCTCGCCTTGTTGCGGCATTTCGAGCAGGTTCAGGCAGCGCAGGAAAGTCGATTTGCCGGAGCCGGAGGCGCCGATCAGGGTGACGACCTCGCCGCGCGCGACCGAGAGTGAGACGCCCTTGAGCACCTCGTGGTCGCCGAACGCCTTGTGGATATTGTGAGCGATCAGAGCACTCATCGATGCGCTCCCATTTTCAGCTCGACCCGGTCGGCGACCAGCGTCAGCGGGAACAGCACGACGAAATAGAGCACGGCGATGGTGGTGTAGACCTCGAGCGGCTTGTAGCTCGTCGCCGTGATCACCGAGCCCTGGTAGAGGAGGTCGCCGACCGCGACCACCGACACCAGCGAGGTGTTCTTCAACTGCATGATGGTCTGGTTGATGAAGGAGGGGATCATCACCTGGGTGGCCTGCGGCAGCACGATGCGGCGGAAGATCTTTCCGCGGCGCATGCCGATGGCGCGTCCGGCCTCCCATTGGCCGACATCGACCGCCTCGATGCCGCCGCGGAATATCTCCGCGTAGAACGAGCCGGCATAGAGCGACAGCGCGATGAAGCAGGCCATCGCCGGCGACATGTCGACGCCGATCAGGACGGGCAGGGCGTAGTACATCCAGACCAACTGCACGAGCAGCGGCGTGCAGCGGAACACCTCGATGTAGAGACGCAGCGGCACCGAGACCCAGCGCGGTGCCGTCGTGCGCAGGATGCCGACGACCAGTCCGATCGTGAGGCCCGCGGCCACCGTGGTCACCGTGTAGAACAAGGTGACCAGGAGCCCTTGCCAGATCAGGCCCCAATACGGCTTGAGCGCCGCGAACTCCCAGACATACATCGTCGGATGGCCGTCAGAACTGCACTTCTGGCGGGAGATCGTCGGCAGTGAGGCCGACTGCCTGGAAGCCCTTCAGCATCCATTCGCGGGTCTGGCCCATCGCGCGGTTGTAGTCGGCCCAGGCGCTGAGGAAATCCTTGTAGCGGCGGTCGCTCTCGGCGCGGATGCCCATGTTGGTGGGGAGCGTCAGCAGCGGGCGCGGGATCGCGAGATCGCCGAGGTTCGGATTCTTCTTCAGGGTCGAGACCGAGAGCACCGCCAGCGAGACGTTGCAGTCGGCGCGGCCGGTGGCGACGGCAAGGATGGCCTCGTCACGGTTCTTGAAGCCGAGAATGGTCGCCTTCGGGCAGTAGCGGCGCGCGATCGTCTCGTGCGTGGACCCGATGTCGACGGCGATCTTGACCTCGGGCTTGTTCAACTCGGCCCAGGTCTGCGGCTTGGCAAAGCCCTTCTTGGTGATGACGGTGAAGGAGTGCACCAGGATCGGCGTCGAGAAGTCGATGACGAGGGCGCGCTCAGGGGTCGGGTTCACGGCGAAGGCAAGATCGACCTTGTCGGCCTGCAGGTCGAGGATCTGGTTGCCCCAGGTCGATTCCAGCGTCTCGACCTTGGCCCCGAGCTTGCTCGCGATGTCGTTGGCCATGTCGATGCAGGCGCCGGACCACGTGCCGGTGGCGAGATCCTTATGGAAATAGGGCTCCTGTCCCACGATGACGGCGACGCGCAGCACGCCATTCTTCTTGATGCGGTCCAGCGTGGAGGTCGGTGCGGTGTCGGCCTTGGCTGTGCTGCTCGCGGCGGCAATCGCGGCGCCTGCCAGCGCAACGGTGGTGAGTGCATCCCTGCGATTCATGGCTTGTTGCCTCCTGGAATTTGGGTCGGATCGTGTCCGGCCACTGGACTATTTCTGTATTCAGGATAAAATGCAATACGGTATTTCGATTTGCTGGCCATTTGTGCGGCAAGGCAGAGATGAGCCCAATATCTTGGCAGGATTGCGCAAAATTCCCCAAGACGAGGGATTGTCAATTGCATTCAACTCTGAATACAAGACTAAACGCAATATGGAAGTGAGCTGAAGGAGAGGCCTGTGCGCGCCCTATTCGTCGATGCGAACGAGACCCTGGCGGCGGTGACCGACAAGCTGCTGGCTGCGCAGAAGCTGCCTGTCAGCATCAACCGCAATCCCTCCATCAAGCCCGACGATCTGCCCGGCCTGCTCGGCGATGCCGAGATCATGATCGTCGATCACACCGCGGTGCCGACGGCGATTGCGGAGAAGTGCAAGGCGCTGAAGCACGTCGTCTTCCTCGGCACCGGTGCGCGCAGCTACATGAATCCGGACGAGCTCGCTGAGCGCGGCATCGCCGTCCACACCATCAAGGGCTATGGCGACACGGCGGTTGCCGAATGCGCGATCGCGCTGATGTGGGCCTCCGCCCGAAATTTTGGCGAGATGGATCGCGGCATGCGCGAGGGCAACTGGCTGCGCCGTGACGCGATGCAGCTCACCGGAAAGACGCTCGGCCTGATCGGCTTCGGCGGCATCGCTGCGGAAGCTGCGCGCATGGCGGCGGGTTGCGGCATGAAGGTGATCGCCTGGAACAGGACGCCGAAGACGCATCCCGGCGTCGAATTCGTCTCGCTGGAGAAGCTGCTGGCCGAGAGCCACGTCGTCTCGTTGCATCTGCTGCTCACCGACGAGACCAAGGGGTTTCTGTCGCGCGATCGCATCGCGCAGATGCGCAAGGGAAGCATCCTGATCAACACCGCGCGCGGCGCCGTCGTCGATGAAGACGCGATGCTGGATGCGCTGCGCTCGGGCCATATCGGCCATGCCGGCCTCGACGTCTTCACCGTCGAGCCTCTGCCGGCGGGGCATCCCGTGACCAAATTGCCGAACGTGACGCTGTCGGCGCATTCGGCGTTCCGCACGCCCGAGGCGAGTGACAATCTCATCGGCGCGGCGCTCGATCACTGCCGCCGCATCATCGCCACCGGCAAGTAAAGAATAAGGACATCCCATGTCGGACATCACCCGCATCGACCAGAACGCCCGCCGCAGCCGCGCTTCCGTGTTCGGCGATCTCGTTTTCCTCGCAGGCCATGTGGCTGATACCAAGACCGCCGACATCACCCAGCAGACCAAGGAGGCGCTGGCGAAGGTCGACGACATGCTGGCGCGCGCCGGCACCGACAAGTCGCGCCTGCTCAGCGTGCAAGTCTGGCTCAAGACCATGGACGATTTCGACGCCATGAACGCGGTCTATGATGCCTGGGTTATCCCTGGCAACGCGCCGACCCGCGCCTGCGGCAAGGTCGAGCTTGCCGATCCTGCTTTCCGCATCGAAGTGATCGCGATCGCCGCGCGCAAGTAAAGGCTCCGCCGTGACCGTCCAGGTTCCCGCATCGACCTTCCGCCCCGCCCGGCGCATCGGCGCGATCGGCGTCTCCGAGATCCTCAAGATCGGCGCGGTCGCGCAGCGGCTCAAGCGCGAGGGACGGCCGGTGATCGTGCTCGGCGCCGGCGAGCCTGATTTCGATACGCCTGACCACGTCAAGGACGCCGCGATGCGCGCCATTCGCGCCGGCCAGACCAAATACACCATTCTGGACGGCACGCCGGAATTGAAGGCCGCGATCGCGCAGAAATTCCGGCGCGAGAACGATCTTGTCTACGCAGCCGACGAGATCACCGCCGGCGCCGGCGCCAAACAGGTGATCCACAACGCCTTCATGGCAAGCTTAAGCCCCGGCGACGAGGTCATCCTCGCCGCGCCCTATTGGACCAGCTATGCCGACATGGTGCGCATTGCCGACGGCACGCCGGTCGACGTGCTCTGCCGCGAAGACAACGGCTTTCGCCTCGATGCCGCCGATCTCGAACGCGCGATCACGCCGCGCACACGCTGGCTGCTGCTGAACTCGCCGTCCAATCCGACCGGAGCAGCCTATTCGGCGGCGCAGCTTCGTCCGATCCTGGATGTGCTCAAGCGCCATCCGCATGTCTGGCTGATCGCCGACGACATCTACGAGCACCTGATCTATGACGGCATGCCGTTTGTGACGGCCGCGGCACTCGAGCCGAGCCTGAAATCGCGCACGCTGACGGTGAACGGCGTCTCCAAGGCCTATGCCATGACTGGCTGGCGCGTCGGCTATGGCGGCGGACCGCGTGAATTGATCGCAGCGATGGCGGTGGTGCAGAGCCAGAGCACGACCAACCCCTGCTCGGTGAGCCAGGCCGCCGCGATTGCCGCGCTGACCGGGCCGCAGGATGTGCTGGTCGACCGCCGCGCCGCATTCCAGCGCCGCCGCGACATCGTGGTCGACGCGCTCAACGCGATCGACGGCGTCATCTGCCGCCGGCCGGAAGGCGCGTTCTACACCTATGCGAGCTGCGCCGGCCTGATCGGCCGCCGCACGCCGGATGGCGTCACGATCGACAGCGATGCCGCGTTCTGCCGCTTTCTCCTGGAGAGGCATGACGTGGCCGTGGTGCCGGGCAGCTGTTTCGGCCTTGCACCTTATTTCCGCCTGTCCTACGCCACCTCGGAACAAAATTTGCGCGAAGCCGTGATGCGCATCGCCAGAGCCTGCAGGGAGCTGTCATGACCATTCGTAACACCCGCACCGGGGGCCAGATCCTGATCGATCAGCTGGTCGCCCAGGGCGTCGACCGCGTCACCTGCGTGCCGGGCGAAAGCTACCTGGCGGCGCTCGATGCGCTGCATGACAGCCCGATCGACGTCGTGATCTGCCGCGCCGAAGGCGGCGCTGCGATGATGGCGGAAGCCTATGGCAAGCTCACCGGCCGCCCAGGAATCTGCTTTGTCACCCGCGGCCCCGGCGCCACCAATGCCAGCCATGGCGTCCACATCGCGATGCAGGATTCGACCCCGATGATCCTGTTCGTCGGCCAGGTCGACACCGGCATGCGCGAGCGCGAAGCGTTCCAGGAGCTCGACTACAAGGCGGTGTTCGGCACCATGGCGAAATGGGCGGTCGAGATCGATCGTCCCGATCGCATCCCGGAGCTGGTCGCGCGCGCCTTCCGCGTCGCCATGCAGGGCCGTCCCGGCCCGGTGGTGATCGCGCTGCCCGAGAACATGCTGACCGAGACTGCTTCTGTTGCCGACGCCATGCGCATCGAGCCGGCGGTGAGCTGGCCGGCGCCGTCCGATGTCGAGCGCGTCGGTGCGATGCTCGCGAGCGCCAAGGCGCCGCTGGTGATCCTCGGCGGCTCGCGCTGGACCGATGAAGCCACCAGGAGCATCGCGCGCTTCGCCGAGCGCTTCGACCTGCCGGTCGCGACCTCGTTCCGCCGGGCTTCGCTGATCGATGCCGATCATTCGCACTACGCCGGTGACCTCGGCATCGGGCCGAGCCCGGGCCTGAAGGCGCGCATCGACAACGCCGATGTCATTCTTCTCATCGGCGGGCGCATGTCGGAGATGCCGTCGTCGTCCTACACGCTGTTCGACATTCCGACGCCGAAGCAGAAGCTGATCCACGTTCACCCGGGGTCGGAAGAGCTCGGCCGCGTCTATCAGCCGGAGCTGGCGATCCAGGCGACGCCCGCCGCGTTCGCCGCCGCCGTCGAGGCGTTGAAGCCGTCCGGCACTGTTGCCTGGAAGGGCGAGGCCGCCAAGGCACATGCCGATTATCTCGTCTGGACCGACAAGGCGCGCGAATTGCCGGGCACGTTCCAGTACGGCCAGGTCATGACGTGGCTGCGCGATCGCTTGCCGAAGGACGCGATCGTCTGCAACGGCGCCGGCAACTACGCCGGCTGGATCCATCGCCATCACCGCTTCCACAGCTTTGCCTCACAGCTTGCGCCGACCTCGGGCTCGATGGGTTATGGCGTGCCGGCGGCGGTGCTCGCGAAACGGCAATTTCCGGATCGTACCGTGATTGCGTTTGCGGGCGACGGCTGCTTCCTGATGAACGGCCAGGAATTCGCGACCGCCGTGCAATACGACGTGCCGCTGGTCGTCATCGTCGTCGACAATTCGCAATACGGCACCATCCGCATGCATCAGGAGCGCGACTATCCCGGCCGCGTGGTCGGGACCCAGCTCAAGAACCCTGACTTCGCGATGTATGCCAAGGCGTTCGGCGGTCATGGCGAACGCGTCGAGCGTACCGAGGAGTTCGCGCCGGCGTTCGAACGTGCGCTCGCCTCGGGCAAACCGTCGATCCTCCACTGCATCATCGATCCGCGCGCGATCTCGGTCGGCAAGGATTTCACGCCGGCGGTGAAGGCGTAAGCGATGCCGGAGGGCCGCCACGTCGCCATCATCGGAGCCGGCGCGGTCGGCGTGGTCAGCGCCATCGAGGCGCTGCGCGATGGTCATCGCGTCACGCTGATCGATCCGGGTGAGCCCGGTGGCGAACAGGCGGCAAGCTATGGCAACGCCGGCTGGCTGTCATCGCATTCGGTGATCCCGCCGGCCGAGCCGGGCATCTGGAAGAAGGTGCCGGGCTATCTGATGGATCCGCTCGGCCCGCTGGCGATCCGCTGGTCTTACTTGCCGAAGGCGCTGCCCTGGCTGATCAAGTACCTGCTCTCCGGCTGGACCGAGGCGCGGGTCGAGAAGACCGCGTTCGCGCTGCGAAGTCTCCTGAAAGACGCGCCGCTGCTGCACCGGAAGCTTGCGGAAGAGGCGGGCGTTCCTGAGCTGGTCGAGCGCAACGGCGTGATGCATGTGTTTCCGTCGCGCGGCAATTTCGATAATGATCTCGGCTGGCGCCTGCGCAAGAAGGTCGGCGTCGCATGGCTGGAGCTCAATGCCGACGAGATGCGCCAGCGCGAGCCGGAGCTGCATCCGCGCTACACCTTTGGTGTGGTGGTGGAAGAAGCGGGGCGCTGCCGCGATCCCGGCGCTTACGTTGCGGCGCTTGCCAACCATGCGCTGGCGAGCGGCGTGAAGATCGTGCGCGCCAGGGCGACCGGTCTCAGGCTGAACGGCGACAAGCTCGTCGCCGTCATCACCGAGACCGGTGAAATTCCCTGCGATGCCGCCGTTGTCGCTGCCGGCGCGCATTCGAAGCGGCTCGCCGCGTCGGTCGGCGATCAGCTGCCGCTCGAGACCGAGCGCGGCTATCACGTGATGATCGAGAACCCGGAGACGGGGCCGCGCAGCTCGATGATGGCGTCGGATGCGAAGATGGTGGTGAACTGGACCGACAAGGGCCTGCGCGCCGCCGGCACGGTCGAGATCGCCGGCCTCGAGGCCGCGCCGAACTGGAAGCGCGCCGAGATCCTGCGCAATCATCTCCTCAGCATGTTCCCGAAGCTGCCGAAGGACATTCCGGCCTCGCGCATCAAAACCTGGTTCGGCCATCGTCCGAGCATGCCGGACGGATTGCCCTGCATCGGCCATGCGCGGGCCTCGCGCGACATCATCTATGCCTTCGGCCACGGCCATGTCGGCTTGGTCGGCTCGGCCCGCACCGGCCGCCTCGTCGCGCAGCTCTTGAGCGACAAGCAGCCCGAAATTCCACTCGCGCCGTTCGCACCCACTCGCTTCCTCTGAGATCGCACCATGACCACTCCAGCCAATTCGTCCTCCCGCATCGCCCGTGGCGGCAAGGCCATCTATGGCGCGCCGCTCGGCATTTTGATGCTGGAAGCGCGCTTTCCCCGCATTCCCGGCGACATGGGCAACGGCACCACCTGGCCGTTCCCGGTGCTGTATAGCGTGGTGAGCGGCGCATCGCCGGAGAAGGTGGTGCTGAAGGGCGCGGCCGGCCTGCTGCCTGATTTCATCGATGCGGCCAAGGATCTGGTGCGGCTCGGGGCCGAGGCCATCACCACCAATTGCGGCTTCCTCTCTCTATTCCAGAAGGAGATCGCGGCCGCCGTCGGCGTTCCCGTCGCGACCTCGTCGCTGATGCAGGTGCCGTGGGTGCAGGCAACCTTGCCGCCCGGCAAGCGCGTCGGCCTCGTCACGGTGTCGGGCTCGACCCTGACGCCGGCCCATCTCGAAGGTGCCGGTGTGCCGCTCGATACGCCGCTGGTCGGCACCGAGCACGGCAAGGAATTCTTCCGCGTCCTGATCAAGGCGGAGAAGGACGACATGGACGTCGCCCAGGCCGAGCGCGACGTGGTCGAGGCCGGCAAGCAGCTTGTCGCCAAAAACCCTGACGTCGGTGCCATCGTTCTCGAATGCACCAACATGCCGCCCTATGCGGCAGCCCTGCAGGCCGAGGTTGGCTTGCCCGTCTACGACATCTATTCCATGATCACCTGGTTTCATGCTGGACTGCGCCCGCGCGTCTTCGCCTGACGTCCGGTTGTCGCAAAGCTCTGAACAAACGTGGCCAGGCCGCCGTTTGCATTGCAATCGCCTCGATAGCCCCGGTATATTGAGCCGTGTTCGGGCATGAATGCGGCTGATGAAGAGCAACGTGGAACTGGCCTCCGATAGTATCGTCGATCGCGTCTATGAACAGCTCAAGGCTATGGCCGTGAGCTATGAGTTCAAGCCGGGTGAACGGCTCAACGAAGGCGAGCTCGCCAAAAGACTTGGCGTCAGCCGCACGCCGCTGCGCGAAGCGCTCAATCGTCTCAACACCGAAGGTTTCCTGCGCTTCACGCCGGGCAAGGGCTTCTTCTGCCGCGAGCTCGACGCGCACGAGATCTTCGATCTCTACGAGCTGCGCAAGTCGATCGAGGTGGCCTCGATCCGTCTCGCCATCAAGCGCGCCAGGGACGAGGACATCGACGCGCTGCTGAAATTCCTCGAGGCCACCGGTCCCGATCCCGGCGAGCGGTCCTCGGTGGAGTTGGTCGAACTCGACGAGACCTTTCACGAACGGCTGATGGGGATGTCGAACAACGCCGAGATGCTGCGCGTGCTGCGCAACGTCAACGCCCGCATCCGCTTCGTGCGCTGGATCGACATGGACAGCATCAACCGCTCCAACACGCAGGCCGAGCACCGTGCCGTGATCGAAGGGCTGAAGGCGCGGAACGAAGAGGCCTGCGTCTCGGTGCTGGAGAAGCACATCGATCGCCGCCTCGATCGCATTACGTCCGCGATCAAGGAAGGCTACGCGCAGATCTACATGCCGGCCACGGCGAGGTCTGCGGCGAATTGAGTAGCCCGAGTGGCAGTGCCTTCCCTTCTCCCCTTGCGGGAGAAGGTGGCGCGAAGCGCCGGATGAGGGGTATCTCTCCGCGAATTCAAATCCGCATGAGTGCGCGGAGAGATACCCCTCACCCTGCTGAGTTCGTGTCTACCTGCGGTGATGCCCTCTCCCGCAAGGGGAGAGGGCGCAGCCGCACGCATCGAAGAAGACGCAGCTATACAATCCGTCGATATCTGATCGTCCCAGAAGGTCAGAGCTTTCGTGCGCGAACATCGCTAGCGTGCCGTTCGAGATCTTACGGAGACCTCGTGGTGCACAGCCCTCAACCGAATCCTGAAACGCGCGCCGGCGACGACTGGCCGTCCGAGCTCTATCGCATCCTCAAGGCCGCGGACGTCAGGCAGATGTCCTACGTGCCCGATGCCGGCCACAGTCAACTCATCCGTATGTTCTCGGCCGACCGCGACGTCACCACCAACGTGCTGACCACGGAAGAGGAGGGCATCGCGATTGCCGCGGGCGCCTGGCTCGGTGGCCAGCGCAGCGTGCTGCTGATGCAGTCGAGCGGGGTCGGCAATTGCATCAACATGCTGTCGCTGTCGGCGATCGGCCGCTTTCCGCTTCTGATGCTGGTGACGATGCGCGGCGAATGGGCCGAGTTCAATCCCTGGCAGGTGCCGATGAGCCGGGCGACGCAGCCCTCGCTGGAGGCGATCGGTCTGAAGGTGATGCGCGCGGAGACGGCGGAGGATCTGGTCGAAACGGTCGAAGCGGCCGCGGCGCTCGCCTACGATTCCGACCAGCAGATCGCGGTCCTGATCGGGCAGCGCCTGATCGGCAAGAAGAAATGGTGATGTCGATGTCGAATGCCTCTCAACTCGATCGCCGTGCCGCCGTCGCGGCTCTCCTTCGGGATCGCAAGGAGACGCTGGTCGTGTCCGGTCTCGGCTCGCCCACCTACGATCTTCATTCCGTCGGCGACCACGACGGCAATTTCTATCTCTGGGGTGCCATGGGCGGCGCCGCGCTGATCGGGCTTGGCCTGGCCCAGGCGCAGCCGGGCAAGCGCGTGCTGGCTCTCACCGGCGACGGCGAGCAACTGATGGGGCTCGGCGGCATCGCCACCATCGGTGTCGCGCGCCCGAAGAATCTCGACATCGTCGTGATCGACAACCAGCATTTTGGCGAAACCGGGATGCAGGCGAGCCACACCGGTCGCGGCGTCGATCTCACGGCGATCGCGGTCGCGTGCGGCTTTGCCGCAACCGGCACCGTCCGGACGATCGAGGAGGTGAAACGTCTCGCGACCGAGATCGCAGGACCGGCCGATGGGCCGCGGCTCTTTGTCATCAAGGTTCTGGCGGAAAATCCGCCGCGTTCGCTGCCTTCGCGCGATGCCGTCTTTATCAAGAACCGGTTCCGTGCTCATCTCGGCTTTGCGGCGGCGTAAGCCGGGTCTCACCCGGTAGCAGCCTCCCCAAGCAGCATTCTGGAGTGAGACCCATGAAATTATCCGGCAAGGTCGCCGCCATCACCGGCGCGGCGCGCGGCATCGGCAAAGCCTGTGCAAAGAGATTTCTCGATGACGGCGTCAAGGTCGTCATCTCGGATGTCGATGCCGATGGTCTGGCCGCAACGGCCGCCGAGCTCGGGCGGCCGGACGCCCTGCGCACCGTTGTCGGCAATGTCGCCAAGCGCGCCGACGTGGATCAGCTCGTCGCCACCGCCGTGAAAGAGTTCGGCCGGATCGACATCATGGTCAACAATGCCGGTGTCGCCCGGAACCGCGACATCCTGGAGATATCCGAAGAAGAATTCGACGAGATCATCGGCATCAATTTGAAGGGCGCGTTCTTCGGCGTCCAGGCGGCAGCCAGGCAGATGATCGCGCAAGGTAGCGGCGGAGTGATCATCAACATGTCCTCGGTGAACGCGCTGCTCGCGATCCCGGCGCTGGCGACCTACGCGATGTCGAAAGGCGGCATGAAGCAGCTCACATCTGTCGCCGCCGTCGCGCTTGCCCCGCACGACATCCGTGTCGTCGCGGTCGGGCCGGGCACGATCCTGACCGATATGGTGGCATCCTCGATCTACACCTCGGAAGATGCCCGCAAAACCGTGATGTCACGCACGCCGGCCGGCCGTGGCGGCGAGCCGAGCGAGGTTGCCTCGGTCGTCGCGTTCCTCGCCAGTGACGATGCGTCCTACATCACCGGGCAGACCATCTATCCCGATGGCGGCCGCCTGGTCCTGAACTACACGGTGCCGGTGAAGGACAAGTAGGGCTCTTGGTTTTGACGCGTTTTCTTCACGCGAACCGGTACCCACTTCGCTCGAAAACGCTTTACGACTTCACCGCGCCCGACGTCATGCCGTCGATGAACTGGCGCTGGAGCAGGACGAAGATCACGACGATCGGCAGCACGATGATGACGGCGGCAGACAGCATCTCGCCCCAGTCGGTCGAATACTGGCCGGTCAGATTGTAGAAGCGCACGATCGCCGTGACGTTGCTGTCGTTCTGGAGGAACGTCACGGCGATGACGAATTCGTTCCAGGCGTTCAGGCCGACGATGATCGCGACTGTCAACAGCCCCGGCCGCATCATCGGGAGAATCACGTACCAGAATATCTGCCACGGTTTTGCGCCATCGACTTGCGCTGCTTCTTCGAGCGCAACGGGAATCGCCAGCGCATAGGTGCGCAGCAGGAAAATCGCGAACGGCGAGAACATCGCGGTGTAGATCAGCGCCACGGCGGGGATCGAATTGACCAGGCCGAGCTTGGCGAACATGAAATAGAGCGGATAAAGGTAAAGCTGCACGGGCACGGTGATCGTGGCCATGAAGTAGAAGGTGATGAAGCGCCAGACCTTGCCCTTCTGCCGCGCCAGCACATAGGCGCAGGGCGTCGCGGTGACGCAGACCATCAAAATGGTGAGGCTTGCGACCTCGGCGCTGTGCAGCAGGCTCGGCCCGAGCTGGGCGTTGCGCCAGGCCGAGGAGAAGTTCTCCCAGTGCAGCTGGGTCGGCAACGCCAGCGGATTGCTGCCGATCTCGGCTGTCGTCTTCAGCGCGTTCATGACGGCGAGGACGATCGGCAGCAGCGAGCTGAATGATGCGACGCCGATCAGCCCCAGGCTGAATGTCCTGCTCCAGCGATCTCCGATCATGTCGATTGCGCGTCGTCGGTGATCTGGAGCCAGAGATAGACGGCGGTGGCGCAGAGGCCGAACAGGCTCATGACGCAGGCGGCTGCAGCAGCCTGGCCGACGTCGCCCTCGAAGAAGGCGTGGCGATAGGCAAACGTCGCCAGCACCTCGCTGCCATAGGCAGGGCCGCCGCGGGTGACGATGAAGATGAATTCGAACACCTGGAATGACCAGATCACGGTCAGGATCAGCATGAGTGTGAGCGTCGGGCGGATACCCGGGATCAGCACGTAGCGGAACAGCGCAAGGAAGCCCGCGCCGTCGAGCCGCGCCGCTTCGATCTGGTCGACGCTGATCTGCCGCATCGCCGACAGGAACACGACCGCAAGAAAGCCCCACCAGTGCCAGATGTCGACGGCCGCAACCGCATAGAGCGAACGATCGGGGTCGGCGAGGGGATCGGAGATCGAAAAGCCGCGCTCGTTCAACCAGGCGACGATGCCGGTGGCCGGGCTGAAGATCATGCCCTGGAAGATGCGCCCCGTAACTGCAACCGCGATGATGCGCGGCAGGAAGATGATGGACTGCACGACGATGCGCGCCTTCGGCGCCATCAGCAGTGCCGCGGCCATCACCAGGGCAAGGCAGACCGGCACGGTGAGAAAGATCGCCGTCCAGATGAAATTGTTGGTCAGCGCGGACCAGAACACGGGATCGGCGAACATGTTCTGGAAGTTGGCGAGGCCCGCCCACGCCGGCTTGCCGACACCATCCCACATGAAGAACGCCGCCGTGAATGTCAGCACGGCGGGCACCAGGATGATGCAGATATTGATCAGCAGCGCCGGGAGCGCGAACAGCCACATCTCGAGGTCAGGCCGTCCGCGGCGGCAGCGGCGGAACCTTGCCTTCCTTGGCCTCCTGGCTGAACAGCGTCTGCATCCGGGTGAGGTACGCATCCGGCGTGATCTTGTTGAGCCAGACCTGCTCGATGCCCTCGATCAGATAAGAGTTGGTCGCGCCCGGCCAGAACGTCCAAGTGGTGAAGCCGTACTGCCCCTTGCTGAAGGCTTCATGCAAATTGGCGATGGTCTTCTCGAACAGCGGATAGCCGATGCCCTTGAGCATGTCGGGCGGCAGGTCCTTGACCGGTAGCGCCCATTTGCCCGGCCAGTCGCGGTTCATGGTCTCGTAGAACTTGCGGGTCAGCATGAACTCGAACACGGCGGCGGCGCCTTCCGGGTTCTGCGAGGTCTTGGCGATCGACAGCGTCGCGCCGCAGGCCAGATGCACCAGCGATCCCGTGAAGGCCGAGCCGAGGCTCGGCGTCGGCATCACGTCCATCACCGTGTCGGGCTTCGACATGCCGTAGGATTTGGTACCGAACGACCAGGTGCCGCTGAACGCCATCGCCGCCTTGGCGTTGACGACCTGGAGGAAGCTCTGCTCGATCGTCAGCGAGAAATAGTTCTTGCCGAAATAGCCCTTGTTGTACCACGCCTTTGACAGCTCGACGGCTTCGACGAAGGGCGGCGCCGTCCAGGGCAATTCGCCGGCGAGCGCCTTGCGGACATTATCGGGGCCGGCGACGTTGTTGAAGAACACCGTCATCAGCCACTCGTTCACGCCCTTCCAGTCGGCATTGCCGGCGCCGAAGGGGATGATGCCCTTGGCGAGCGCGGCGTCGGCGACCTCTTCCATCTCCTGCCGGTTGGTCGGCAGCTTCCAGCCGTGCTGCTTGAACAACTCCTTGTTGTAGAACAGGTGCATCGACTCGTAGTCGCGCGGCAGCGCGTAGAGCTTGCCGCCGTAGACGCTGGTGTTGAGCAGCGGCGCGAGGAAACGATCTTTCCATTTGTACTTCTCGGCGAAATCGTCGAGGGGCAGAACCTGCCCGGCGTTCGCGATCGCGGTGAGATAGGCGGGACCGGCGGTCTGTACGATGTCCGGGCCGTTGCCGGCGACGAGGGCGACCTTCAGCAGATTGTTGACGGCGGCACCCTTCACCTCGAGCTGAAGCAGATATTTGTCCTGCGAAGCGTTGAAGGCCTCGACCAGATCGTTGCGTAGCGCGGCCTGGCCATCCGAGTTCGCCTGGCCGAACCAGAACGTCACGACCTTGCGTCCATCCTCGGCGAGGGCGCCCCGCGGCAAGCCTGCGGCAAAGGCCGCTGCGGGGATGGAGGCAACAAGCTGGCGTCGGGTCATGGTCATGGCGATGAACCTCGGTTTCCTCGGTACTGGTGACGATTGTTGATTTTCCCTTAGTAATACGTATAACTAGGCCAAATGGCGACGTCAACAACGAGGACGACGCGGGGGAAGAGGGCCGCCAGACCGGCGCCGGCCCGCCCCACGCAGAAGGATATCGCGCTCGCGGCCGGCGTTTCGCAGGCCGCGGTGTCGCTCGTCCTGAACAAGACGGAGACGCCGTCCGTTCCGCCTGCGACGCGCACGCGCATTCTCCAGGTCGCGCAGGAGCTGGGCTATCAGCCGAGATCATCCGGCGCGCATGCTGCGCAGTGCGCGGACCATGACGCTGGCTTGCGTCATCCCCGACATCACCAATCCGTTCTATCCGGGTCTCGTGCGTGGGCTGCAGACGGTCGCGGCGCCGGCCGGCTATGACGTCCTGATCTTCGACACTGATGGCCGGCCGGACGGCGAGGCTCGCGCCATCGACTGGCTGTTGCAAGGACGCGCCGACGGCGTCGTCGCGACGTTCTTTCATCTGCGGGTGCCGCAGCTTGCCGTGCTCGCGCGCAAGGGCATTCCGCTGGTGCGGCTGGAAAGCCAGCACAAGCCGGACGGGCCGCTCGCGATCGACAGCGTCTATATCGACAACGCGGAGGCCGCCGCCGAGATGACGCGGTTTTTGATCGCGCGCGGGCATCGGCGCATCGCCATGATCCAGGCCGAATTCGGTCCGAGTCAGCGGCGCGCGCATGGTTACGGCGCCGTGATGCGGGAGGCTGGGCTATCGCCCGATTTCATCACCGACAGCGCATACTCTGAAGAATCAGGTGCGCGTGCGATGAGGCGTCTGCTCGAACGAAAGGGCGATCGCCCGACTGCCGTGTTCGGTGCGAGCGACGTGCTGGCGCTTGGTGCGATGGAAGCGGCCCGTAGCGCCGGTCTGTCAATTCCGAATGACATCGCAATCGCCGGCTTCGACGACATCCCGGTCGCAAAACTACTCGGGCTCACCACGGTGCGGCAGCCGGAGTTTGATCTCGGCGCGCTCGCCGCGGAGACGTTGGTCAAGCGGTTGCAGCCGGGCGGGCTCGAGGCGCCGGGCAGGAGCCATGAGCTGAAATTTGAGATCATGAAGCGCTCGTCGGTCTGACCGGCGAGTCAAGAATTGGATATGGGAGTAAACAGGTGACGGCTATTCCTCATGACTACGCGGAGCGCGTCTATGCCGGCGTGCTCGGCAAGCTCATCGGCGTCTATCTCGGCCGGCCTTTTGAGGGCTGGACCTATGAGCGCATCATGAAGGAGCTCGGGCCGATCAACTACTATGTCAACGAACGCCGCGACGTCGCCTTGCGCTCGCATCATCTCGTCGTCACCGACGACGACGTCTCCGGCACGTTTGCGTTTCCTCGCGCGCTCGCCGACAACGGCTACCCGAAGCGGCTGACTTCGAAGCAGGTCGGGCAGGCCTGGTTGAATTACATCGTCGAGGAGCGAGCCATCCTGTGGTGGGGCGGTATCGGCAATTCCACCGAGCACACCGCCTATCTCCGGCTGAAGTCCGGCATTCCCGCGCCGCAGAGCGGTTCGATCGAGCTGAACGGCCAGACCGTGGCCGAACAGATCGGCGCGCAGATCTTCATCGACGGTTGGGCGATGGTGAGCCCGGGCAATCCCGAGCAGGCTGCCTATCTCGCCGAGCAGGCCGGGCGCGTCAGCCATGACGGCGTATCCGTACATGCCGCAAAGCTGCTCGCGGCGATGGAAGCGCAGGCCTTCGTCGAGCGTGACGTGCAGAAGCTGATCGACGTCGGCCTCGGTTTCGTGCCGAAGGATTCGCTGATCCGGCGCGTCGTCAACGACGTTCGCGACTGGCATGCCGGCGACAACAGCAATGACTGGGAGCGCACCCGTGCACTGATCGCCGGGCGCTATGGCTACGACAAATTCCTCGGCAACTGCCATGTCGTCCCCAACCACGCGCTGATCATTCTCGCTGCGCTCTATGGCGGGAACAGCTTTCAGGACGCGATGCGGATCGCCAACACGGCCGGCTGGGATACCGATTGCAACGCCGGCAACGTCGGCTGCCTGTTCGGCATCCGCACTGGATTGGCCGGTCTCGACGCCGGACCGGATTTCCGCACGCCGATCGCCGACCGCATGTACGTCTCGACAGCCGACGGCGGGGCCGCGATCACCGATGCTGTGATCGAGACGCAGTCGCTGGTCGCGGCGGGACTGATGCTCGCGGGCGCGCCCGCACTGGCCGTCGCCAAGAATGGCGCGCGTTTCAACTTCAATTTTCCGGGCAGCCTGCAAGGCTTCCATGCCAAGGGCGGAGCGCCGGCCCGCCTGCACGAAGTGCAGCTCAGCAACGTCGCCGGTCACAGCCGCAATGGCGCGCGCAGCCTTGCGATCGACTTCCGCCGCCTCGCGCCCGGCCGCGTTGCACGCGTCGCCAGCCCCACCTTCTTCGACAAGGAGGTGTTCACGATGCCGACCTATCAGCTGGTGTCCTGCCCGACGCTGTATTCCGGGCAGCGTGTCGAGTGCCGGTTGGAGTCGGAGACGGACAGCGGCACCGTCGCAGTGCGCCTCTTCGCGAGTGTCTATGACGAGCGCGACGAGCTGGTCCAGATCTATGGCGATGCGCAGGACCTCGGGGACGGCAGCCAGGCCGTGCTGAGCTGGCAGGTGCCGGAGACCAACGCCTATCCGATCTTCGAGATCGGCGTCGAGATCGTGACGCACGATCCGCTCGGCGTTGATGGCACGCTCTATCTGGACTACCTGACCTGGAGCGGCGCGGCCGACACCGTGCTGAAGCGGCCGGACGACAATCTCAGCACGATGTGGAAGCACGCCTGGGTCAACAATGTCAGCCAGTTCCAGACGCGGTGGGAAGGCCTGCGCGCCACCAATGGCGATGGGCTTGGTTTCGTCGCGCAGGGCACGCGCGACTGGAAGGATTATCGGGTGACCTCGGAGATCATGCCGCTGCTGGCGAACGCCTGGGGGCTCGCCGCGCGCGTGCAGGGACGTGAGCGCTATTATGCCCTGATGTTCGATCGCGCCGAGGGTGGGCGCGTGCGCCTGGTCAAGCGCGTGCACGACGAGATCGTGCTCGCCGGCGAGCGGTTCGCCTGGGAGCTCGATCGCAAATACAGGGTCGAGCTGCGTGTGGCCGGTACCGGCATCGAAGCCTATGTGGACGGCAAGAAGCTGTTCAGCGTGGACGATAGTGGCGATCTGCCGCTGACCGGCGGGGCGATCGCGCTCGTCGTCGACAGCGGCTCGATTTCGGCCGAAGAGGTCCGGATATCGCCCATCTAGGCGGGCCTCACTCCGCCGCGATCGTCATGCCGTAGCCGAGCCGCTTCGAGATGCCGCCGGCGCAGTCGCGCAGGGCATGGGCGATCGGGCTGTCCCAGCGGGCGTCGAACGTGCCTTCCGGGCCCATCGCGGTGATGACCAGCGCGACATGGCCGGCATGATCGAACACCGGGGCGGAGAAGGCATTCACGCCGGGCAGGGGATCGCCGAGCGCGCGGGCGAGGCCGTGCTTGCGGACCTCGGCCAGCATCTCGGCGACTTTCGCGCCTTTCACCGCGCGCTTCGGGTTGTAGCCGACGCCGTGGCGATCGAGGCCGCTCTCGAGTGCGGCGTTGATCGTCTTCTCCGGCAGGAAGGCCGCAAAGGCGCGGCCGGTCGCGGTTTCCAGCAGCGCCATCACCGAGCCGGCGCGCATCACGATGTGCATGGGCTGGCCGGGCTCCTCAAGCTGCACGACAGTTGGGCCGTGCGTGCCCCAGACGGCCAGCGAGACCGCGTGCCCGATCTGGCTCGCGAGCGCGGCGATCTTCGGCTGCGCAATGCGCACGCCGGAGAGGCGGCGCAGGCTGATGAGGCCGAGCTCCAGCGCCAGCACGCCAATCTCGTAGCGGCCGGTGGTCTCGTCCTGCTCGATCAGTCCGATCCGCGAGAAGCTGGCGAGATAAGGATGCGCCTTGGCTGGCGTCATGCCGGCCTCGCGGGCGAGATCGCGCAGCATCATCGGCTCGCCACTTCGGGCGAGCGCGCGGAGCAATTCTCCGCCGACCTCGATCGACTGGATGCCGCGGCTTTCTCTCTTCATGCGCCTCCGGTGCGCTTCGCTTACGCCGCGTCGCGCTTGGCGGCGCTGTCGGCGAGATGACGCCCGGCAATGTAGCCGAAGGTCAGCGCCGGCCCAAGCGTGATGCCGGCCCCGGGATAATTGCCGCCCATGATGCTCGCCATGTCGTTGCCCGCGGCATAGAGCCCGGGAATCACTTTGCCCTCGGCGTCCAGCGCCCGCGCATTCTCGTCGGTGACGATGCCGGCATAAGTGCCGAGATCGCCGATCACCATCTTGATGGCGTAGAACGGGCCGTTCTCGATCGGCGCGATGCAGGGATTCGGACCGTGCATGGCGTCGCCCTGGTAGCGGTTATAGGCCTTCGAGCCCTTGCCGAAGGCGGCGTCGTGTCCCAGCGGCGCGGTCGCATTGAACTGTTTGACAGTCTCGGCGAATGCCGTCGCATCGATGCCGGCCTTCGCCGCCAGCGCCTCCAGCGTGTCGCCGCGCATGAGATAGCCGGTATCGAGGTGGTGACCAAGCGGCATCGGGAACGGCGGCACGCAGCCGAGGCCGTATTTGCGCAGCGTCTTGTGATCGCAGACGAGATAGGCCGCGATCTCCTCGCCGGGCTTTGCGGCCTTGATCATGGCCTGGACGAAATCGTGGTAGGAATTGCCCTCATTGGCAAAGCGCCTGCCGTCGCGCATCACCGCGATCACGCCCGGCTTGGCGCGGTCGATGAAATGCGGCATCACGCCCTTTGAACCGTCCTTGCGCGTGGTCAGCGACACCGGCACCCACGCCGCCGCGTTCGGCAGCCGGTTCTCGACGTGTCCGCCGGCGCTCTCCGCCAGGCGCAGGCCGTCGCCGGTATTGCCGGTCGGTCCAGGTGAGAAATGCTCAACGCCGGTCGGCGCGTGTGGAAACATTTTTCTGCGGCGTTCAACGTCATGCGGAAAGCCGCCGCAGGCGAACACGACGCCCTGCCGCGCACGGATGCGGACGTCACGGCCTTCGCGCGAGACGATCGCGCCGGTCACTGCGCCGTTCTCGACCGTCAGCTCGCGCACCGGCGAGGACAGCCACATCGGAATCTTCAGGTCCTGGGCGGATTTGGCGAGGCGTCCCGCCAGCGCGTTGCCGTTGGTGAGCGTCATGCCGCGGCCATAGCGCAGCACGTCCATCAAATGGCGCGACAGCCGCTTGGCGACATAGACCGCCGAATTCAGCGACTTCGTCACGCGCATGAAGTGGATGATCTCCTTGCCGCTTCCGAGCATCATGCCGAACACGGTCAGCTCGGGCAGTGGCATGCCGAGCGTCTTGATCTGGTCGCCGAGCTCGCGGCCGTCGAACGGCCGCGTCACCATGGAGCGGCCGCCTTGCGCGCCGCCGGGGGCCTCGGCGTGATAGTCCGGAAACACCAGCGGCATGTCGAAGCGCAGCGCCGTCTTGCTGGTGAAGAAGTCGACAGCCTCGGGGCCGGCGCTGAGGAACGCATCGACCCGCGCGGCGTCGAAATTGTTGCCGGCTTCGTGGCGCATATAAGTGCGGGCCTGCTCGGGCCCTTCCGCGATGCCGTAGGCCTTCGCCAGCGACGTGCCGGGAATCCACAGCCAGCCGCCGGAGCGCGCGGTGGTGCCGCCGAAACGCGGCTCCTTCTCGACGATCAGCACGTCGAGGCCGCGATAGCGCGCGGTGATCGCCGCCGACATGCCGGAGCAACCCGATCCGGCCACGAGCACGTCGCACTCGTATGTTTCGCTTGCGTCGTGCGCGTTGCCGGTCATGTCAACCTCACTTCTTCAGCAGCGGACATTTGGATTCGGAGACCGGGCGGAAGGCGTCCTCGCCCTTCACGGTCTTGACGATCTCCAGATAATCCCAGGGCTCCTTGGACTGCTCCGGCGTCTTCACCTTGGCCAGATACATGTCGCGGATGACGCGGCCGTCTTCGCGCAAGCGTCCGCCATGGACGAAGACGTCCTCGATCGGCAGCTCGCGCATCTTGGCCATCACCTGGCGGGATCGTCGGTGCCGGCGGCCTTGATGCCCTTGAGATAATGCAGCACCGAGCCGTAGACGCCGGTCTGGATCATGGTCGGCATCACCTTGGTGCGCTCGTAGAATTTCTTCGACCAGGCGCGCGTCGCCTCGTCCATGTTCCAGTACGACGCCGTGGTCATGTAGGTGCCCTGCGCGGCCTTCAGGCCGATCGCGTGCACGTCGGTGTCGAACATCAGCAGGCCGACCAGCTTCTGGCCGCCCTGGACGAGGCCGAACTCGCCGGACTGCTTGATCGCGTTGTCGGTGTCCTGGCCGGCATTGGCGAAGGCGACGACGTCGGATTTCGAGCTCTGCGCCTGCAGTGCGAAGGAGGAGAAGTCAGCCGTGTTGGTCGGATGCTTCACGCCGCCGAGCACCTTGCCGCCCATCTCGTTGATGAAGCGCGTGGCGTCCTTCTCGAGCTGCTGGCCGAAGGCATAGTCCGCGGTGATGAAGTACCAGGATTTTCCGCCTTCCTTGATCACGGCGGAGGCGGTCACCTTCGACAGGGCATAGGTGTCGTAGGTGAAGTGCACGGTGTTCGGGCTGCACAGCTCGTCGGTCAGCGAACTCGCGCCCGGGCCGGAGAGCAGGGCAATCTTGTTGCGCTCGCGCACCATGTTGTGGATGGCGATCGCGATGCCGGAATTGGGGATGTCGACGACCGCGTCGACCTTGCCGTTGTCGAACCAGCCGCGGGCGATCTGCACGCCGACATCGGTCTTCATCTGGTGGTCGGCGCTGATGATCTCGATCGGCTTGCCGAGTACGGTCGGGCCGAACTCCTCCACCGCCATCTTGGCGGCCTCGACCGAGCCCGGCCCGCTGTTGTCACGGCCCCAGCTCGACAGATCCGTCAGCACGCCGATCCGCACAGCGTCGTCGGAGACTTGCGCTGTCGCCGCTGAAGTCATCGCAGCCGAAGTCATGGCCGCGAGCATGGCGCAGGCGAGATGCCCTCTCATCGTCGTTCCCTCTCTTTTATGGACCGCCTGGCGCGGCCGGTTGTTCTGGAGGTAAATTAGATATTGGCGAATGAGTTTGTCAATGGCGAATAATTCGCTCGAAGTTGGGTTCCGTTCCGCGGCCACGACGTTCCCGAGATGTGCGCGCACCGGCTCCCACACCCGTCATTGCGAGGAGTTCTTGCGACGATTGCTTTGCTGCGCTCGCAATGGCGGGTGTTGAAATAGCGGCGCACAGATCTCGCGCCGTGGTCCCTAAGAGACGACACCTCCAGAGATTGCAACCCTCATTGCGTTTGGCCATGATGCCATCCGGAATCGTGGGGCATGGAATGACGGCAGCAACGGGCGTCTCTGCAGGCGCGGAGAGATCGACGACGGCGCATGTGGTGTGGGCGAGCGCGCTCGGCACCGCGATCGAATGGTACGATTTCCTGATCTACGGCACGGCGGCCGCGCTGGTGCTGAACAAGCTGTTCTTCCCGAGCTTCGATCCTTTCGTCGGCACGCTAGCCGCGTTCTCCACCTATGCCGTCGGCTTCGTCGCGCGGCCGATCGGCGGCGCGATCATCGGGCACTACGGCGACCGGCTCGGCCGCAAGACAATGCTGGTCGCGACCATGATCGCAATGGGCTTAGGCACGTTCCTGATCGGCTGCCTGCCGACCTACAGCCAGATCGGCGTCTGGGCGCCGATCCTGCTCATCGTCCTGCGCTTCGTCCAGGGCATCGGGCTTGGCGGCGAATGGAGCGGTGCGGTGGTCCTGGTGATCGAGCACGCCGGCAACCGGCGCGGCTTTTACGGCAGTCTGGTGCAGATCGGCTTTCCGGTCGGCGTCGCCGCGTCGACCGGCATCTTCGCGCTCATGACGAAGTTGCCGGAGGCGGACTTTCTGAGCTGGGGTTGGCGCGTGCCGTTCCTGATCAGCATCCTGCTCGTCGGTGTCGGCTTCATCGTGCGGCTCAAGCTCGCGGAGACGCCGCACTTCAAGGAGGTCGTGGAGCGCAAGGAAGTGCTGGCGCAGCCCGTGCTGGAAGTGCTGCGCCGCGACTGGCGTAGTTTTCTGCTGGCGATCGGCATCACGGTGTCGGAAGTCGGGCTCGCCTATCTCCTCACTGTCTTCACCGTGGTCTATGCCACGACCAAGCTCGGCCTGCCGCGCCAGGTGATCCTGGATGCGGTGGTCTACGCTGCAATCGTCGAGTTCGCGACGCTGCCGCTCGCCGGCTGGCTCTCCGACATCTTCGGCCGCAAGGCGCTTTATCTCGCCGGCGGCGTGTTCTCCGTGGCGCTGGCGTTTCCGCTGTTCTGGTTCCTCGATACAAAAGAACCCACGCTGATCGTTTTCGCGCTCGTCGTCACGATGACGCTGACCCATGCGCTACTGTTCGGACCGAAGGCGGCGTTCATGCCGGAGCTGTTCCGCACCCAGGTGCGCTATAGCGGCGCATCGCTTGGCGCCAATGTCGCGGCAGCGCTGAGCGGCGGCTTCTCGCCGCTGATCGCAACCGCGCTGCTGGCATGGGCCGGTTCGTACTGGCCGGTGTCGGTCTACATCATCGCGCTGTCGATCATCACGATCATCGCGACGCTGAAGGCGCCGGAGACGGCGCACGCCGCGCTGAAATCCTGAGAGAAGAGGGGCGCGCTGCTTCGTCGCGGGGGCGCGCCGCGCACAAGCCTGCGGCAATCAGTCTCGCAATCCTGATCACATCTGCTGCGGGAACGGGCCTCCGCGGCCCGGCGATGTGTATTGCATACACGCGTTGACGCCTTCTTATGCGACGCTGCCAAAACCAGATGCAGCACCACTAACCATTAGCCGCGTTTATACGGCGGATTTTTACTTCCAATTTTACTTCGCAATATCTCGCCCCTAGCCTCGCGGGCAATTGATCACATCGCAGCCGGTCAATGGCGACCGGAGCGAACGTTCATCGTAACCAACGAGGGTTGCCATGTCTGATGGGGCTAAGGGGACGTCCACTTTCGATCCGGTGGGAACGGAAGCCAGACGTGAGAAAAGCTGAGCCGGCGCACGCTGTTGAAGGGTGCGGCGGCCGCTGCGGGTGCAGCTGTCGGACCGGATGCGATCCGCGGTTTTCCGACCATCTGGGCACAGGAGATCAAGGACATCGAGCTGCGCCATGTCGGCGTCTCCTACTCGGTGGTGAAGGCGATCGGTGACCAGGCGGCCAAGGATCTCGGCTTCAAGGTGACGATGCAGAACCTCGACACCTCCGCCGCCATCAACCGCTTCATAAGCCAGCCTAATACCGTCGATATCGCCGACCTCGAGGGCTGGCAGGCCAAGCTGGCCGCCAAGCGTTCCGTCATCCAGGGCATCGAAGTCAAGAAGATCAAGGAGTTCGACAACATCCTGCCGATCTTCACCAAGGGCGAGATCGACGGCCACAAGATCCCGCGCCAGGGCATCTCGCCCTACGAGGCGATGTACATCTCCAAGCCCGACTCCACCGACCTGCACGACGGCGTCACCGAATGGGCGACGTTCCTGCCGCAGGTCTACAACGCCGACTCGATCGGCTATCGGCCTGATCTCGTCGGTCATGAAGTGACCGAATGGAAGGATCTGATCGATCCGAAATTCAAGGGCAAGGCCGCGATCCTCGACGTGCCCGCGATCGGCATCATGGATGCCGCGCTGTGCTTCGAAAGCGCCGGCCTGATCAAGTACGGCAACAAGGGCAACATGACCAAGGAGGAGATCGACTTCACCTGCAACAAGCTGATCGAGCTGAAGAAGCAGGGCCAGTTCCGCGCGACCTGGACCACCTTCGACCAGTCGGTGCAGCTGATGGCGGCAGGCGAGGTGGTGATCCAGTCGATGTGGTCGCCGGCGGTTGCGGCGGTGCGCGTCAAGGAGATTCCCTGCGTCTACGCGCCGGTCAACATCAAGAACGGCAAGGAAGGCTATCGTGGCTGGTGCAACGGCATGGGCCTGATGAAACATCTCTCCGGCAAGAAGCTCGATGCCGCCTACGAATATCTCAACTGGTATCTGTCCGGCTGGCAAGGCGGCTTCGTCGGCCGCTATGGGTACTACAGCCCGGTGCCGTCGACGGCCAAGAAATTCCTCACCGCTGCGGAATGGGACTTCTGGTACGACGGCAAGCCGGCGCCTGCGGTGATCAACGATCCCTACGGCGTGCCGATGGAGAAGGCCGGCACCAAGCGCGACGGCGGCTCGTTCCTCGATCGCGTCAAGAACATCTCGTGCTGGAACACGCTGATGGACGAGGCCGCCTACATGAACAAACGCTGGAACGACTTCAAGGTGGCGTGAAACCTGCTTTCCCTGTCGTTGCGAGGCACCGGCGCCGTCACGCGCCGGTGCGAGAAGACCGACTTCGAGGCATCTGCGGACATGCAACCCAGTCAAACTCCACCACGCGCCAATCTCGCCGGCTGGCTCTATGTCTCGCCGCTGGTGCTGGTGCTCGTGCCGTTCTTCGTGGCGCCGATCCTGGTCGTGCTGGCGGCGAGCTTCTTCACCACTGACGGCTTTGGCGGGCTGACGCCCGACTTCACGCTGGCGAGCTACGTCGATGTGCTGCATTCGGCGCTGACGCTGAAGCTGTATCTGGCAACCATCAAGTTCACCGTGTTGACCTGGGTCTTCACGCTGATCATCGGCTTCTTCGTCGCCTACTTCCTGGTGTTCCACGTCCGCAACCAGCTGCTCGCGATCGGCCTGTTCCTGCTGTGCACTGTGCCGTTCTGGACCTCCAACATCATCCGGATGATTTCCTGGATTCCGCTGCTCGGCAAGGAAGGCCTGATCAACCAGGCGCTGCTGGGAACGGGCGTGATCCGTCAGCCGCTCGAAGTGCTGCTGTTCTCAGACCTTGCGGTCGTCATCGCCTATGTCCACCAGCTCACGATCTTCATGATCGTTCCGATCTTCAACTCGATGGCCCGGATCGACAAGAAGCTGATCGAGGCCGCGATCGATGCAGGTGCCAGCCGTTTCGACATCATGCGCCTGGTCGTGGTGCCGATGTCCAAGAGCGGAATCGCGCTCGGCACCATCTTTGTGGTCTCGATCGTGATGGGCGATTTCTTCGTGGTCAAGGTGATGTCCGGTGGCGGCTCAGCCTCGGTGGTCAGCGCCTTCTACGAAGACGTCGGCGTGCTGCAATATCCGACCGCGGCGGCAAGCGCCGTGCTGCTGACACTGGTGCTGGTCGCGATCGTGTCGCTGATCCTGCGCACCGTCGATATCCGGCAGGAGATCACGCGATGAGCGCGGTGGCTGCCGACATGCCCGAAACGGTCGCGCCCGCGACCACCAAGGCGATCGCGCCGAGCAAGGGTGGACGTCCCTGGACGTTCTACCTGCTGGCGACGCTGTTCGGCCTCTACGTCATCGCGCTCTATGGCCCGATGTTCTGCATTTACGTCCTGTCGTTCCAGGATATCCGCGGCGGCCTGGTGTTTCCGATGAAGGGCCACTCGCTGCACTGGTTCGTCGACCTTTTCACGCAAGTGCGGACCGGCGACGTCAAGGGCTCGTTCGACCGTTCGATCAAGCTCGCGGTCATCGTCACTGTCATCACCGTGGTGGTCTCGTTCTTGGCCGGTCTCGGCTTTCGCAAACGATTTCGCGGCGACACTTTCGTCTTCTACATGATGATCGGCAGCCTGGTGGCGCCCGGCCTCGTGCTCGGTCTCGGCACGGGCCTGCTGTTCCAGGCGCTCGGGCTGAATGCGAGCTGGTACACTTCGGCGCTGGGCGCGCAGCTGTCTTGGACGCTGCCGTTCGGCGTGCTGGTGATGTTCGCGGTGATGTCGCGCTTCAACCATGTCTGGGAGGAGGCGGCCTATGATCTCGGCGCCAGCCGCTGGCAGTCGATCCGGCTGGTCATGATACCGGTGCTCGCGCCCGGCATCGTCGCGGTCGCGCTGTTCGGGTTCACGCTCTCCTATGACGAATTCGCGCGCAGCCTGCAGACGGCGGGCTCGCTGAACACGCTGCCGCTCGAAATCTGGAGCATGACGCTGAACGTCACCTCGCCGTCGCTCTACGCGCTCGGCACGGTGACGACTATCGTCTCCTTCGTCGTGATCGGCGCGAGCCTGGGCAGCATCGTGCTGATCCAGAAGAAGCGCGGCAGCAGTGCAAAGGGCTGAGCTGGAAATATGAAGAGCGATCGCGGCGATATCGAACTGGCAGGCGTCTGCAAGAGCTTTGACGGCATCACCAATGTGGTCGACGGCGTCAATCTGAAGATCGCGGATGGCGCCTATTGCTGCTTCATCGGCCCCTCCGGATGCGGCAAGACCACGATCCTGCGCATGATTGCCGGCCATGAGGATCCCACTGCGGGCGAGATCGTGATCGGCGGCCAGAACGTCGTCGGGCTCGCGCCGGTGCAGCGCCGGACCGCGATGATGTTCCAGTCCTACGCGCTGTTCCCGCATCTTACCGTGCGCGACAACATCGCCTTCGCCCTGCGTGTGCGCGGCATGTCCAAGGCCGACCGGCTGCGGGCGGCCGATGCCATGATCGAGAAGGTCCGGCTGACGCAATTCGCCGACCGTCTTCCAGCGCAGCTGTCCGGCGGCCAGCAGCAGCGCGTCGCACTGGCGCGCGCCGCGATCACCCAGCCGCGCGTGCTGCTGCTCGACGAACCGCTGTCGGCGCTGGACGAACAGCTCCGTGTCCAGATGCGCCAGGAATTGCGCCGGATGCAGCAGGAGCTCGGCATCACCTTCATCCATGTCACCCACACCCAGCTCGAAGCGATCGCGCTGGCCGATCTCGTGGTGGTGATGGAGCAGGGCAAGATCAAGCAGGCGGGTGCCGCACGCGACGTCTACGCGCATCCGCACGACCGTTACGTCGCCGAATTCATGGGCGGCCAGAACGTGCTGTCGGGACGGGTCGAAAAGGTCAACGGCGCGAGCTTCACGCTCGCGCAGGCCGCGCCTGATGGCATCGAGGTGCCGATGCAGGCGCGTTCCACGGTGAGTGTCGGCGACAATGTCGATATCGCCGTGCGCCGCGACGACGTCGCTCTGGTCAGGCCGGGCAGGGAGCTGCCGCCCGGCTACACCACGTCCCTGCCGAGCCGCGTGCTTGCGATCGAATACCAGGGCTATTTCGTCAAGGTCATGCTCGACACCGTCCCGGACGACGAATTCGTGGCCTACGTGCCCGAAAAGACCTTCTTCGCGGATCCGTTCACCGTCGGCGATGTCGTCATGGCCACATGGGCCACCGGCAGCGCGTTGCCACTCGCCTAAGACCCGTCGCGCACAGGAGTATGACCGTGCAGATATCCTTTACACTCAACGGCCGGCCAACCACTGTCGATGTCGAGCCGGCGACGGTTGTCGCCGAGCTGCTGCGCGAGCAGCTCAACCTCACCGGCACGCATATCGGGTGCGATACCAGCCAGTGCGGCGCCTGCGTGGTGCATCTCGACGGTCTTCCCGTGAAGAGCTGTACGCTGCTCGCGCCCGCGCTCGACGGCGCGACGCTGCTCACCATCGAAGGCCTGCAGGGCGCGCCCGGTTCGAACCTGATGCATCCGATGCAGGAGGCGTTCCGCGAGCATCACGGCCTGCAGTGCGGCTTCTGCACGCCGGGTATGCTCATGACAGCCGTCGCGCTTGCCGCGGAGAAGCCTGATCTGACCGAGGCCGACGTGCGCCACGGCCTTGAAGGCAACATCTGCCGCTGCACCGGATACCAGAACATTGTCGTCTCGGTCTTGGCCGGCGCTGCCGCCATGAACGCCGCCAAGAACGCTGGGAAGGGAGAGTGACCATGAACAATGTGATCGGCATCGGCGCCTCACCGAAGCGCAAGGAGGACCAGCGCTTCCTGACGGGGCGCGGCAATTACGTCTCCGACATCAAGCGCCCCGGCATGACCGCAGGCGTGTTCGTCCGTTCGCCGCACGGGCACGCGGTGTTGCGCGGCGTCGACAAGAGCGCGGCGCTGGCATCGCCTGGCGTCATCGCGATCCTGACCGGAGAAGACGCCGCGGCGGACGAGCTGGGCTCGTTGCCCTGCGGCTGGGGCATCTCGGATGCCAAGGGCGTGCCGATGAAGGAGCCGCCGTTCCCAATGCTGGCGCAGGGCAAGGTGCGCTTCGTTGGCGACATGGTGGCGTTCGTCATCGCGGAGACGCCGGAGCAGGCCAATGCGGCGGCCGAGTTGTTGACCGTCGACTACGAGGTCCTGCCGTCCGTGGTCGGCGTGCTCGAGGCTGTCAGGCCGGGCGCGCCGCAATTGTTCGACGACGTGCCGAACAACATCTGCTGCGACTGGGAGCTCGGCGACAAGGCTGCAGTCGAGACCGCGTTCCGCAAGGCTGCCCATGTCGCCAGGCTGAGCCTCGTCAACAATCGCCTGATCGGCAACCCGATGGAGCCGCGCGCGGCGATTGCGGAATACGAACCCGGCACGGATCGCTTCACGCTGTGGACCACCAGCCAGTTCCCCCACGTCGTGCGCTTCCTGATGGGCGCGCTGGTGCTGAACATCCCGCAGCACAAGCTGCGGGTGGTGGCGCCCGATGTCGGCGGCGGCTTTGGCGTCAAGCAGTTCCACTACGGCGAGGAGGCCGTGATCACCTGGGCGGCCAAGCGCGTCAAGCGGCCGATCAAATGGGTAGCGAGCCGCTCGGAGGGCTATGTCTCGGATCGCCACGGCCGAGATCACGTCACCGAGGCCGAGCTCGCGCTCGACGAGACCGGAAAATTTCTCGCCTTTCGCGTCAACACGCTGGCCAATATGGGCGGCTATCTCTCGACGTTCGGGCCGAACATTCCGACCAACCTGTACGCGCCGCTGCTCGGCGGCGTCTACACCACGCCCGCGATCTACTGCAATGTGAAGGTCGTGTTCACCAACACCGTCCCTGTCGACGCCTATCGCGGCGCGGGACGGCCGGAGGCGACCTTCGTGCTCGAGCGCATGGTCGATGTCGCAGCCAGCGAGATGGGCATCGATCGCGTCGAGATCCGTCGCCGCAACATGATCCCGAAGGAAGCCTATCCGTACCAGACGCCGGTGCTGGTGCAGTACGATTCCGGTGATCCGATGGGGTGTCTCGACGGCGCGCTGGTTGCGGCCGACGTCAAGAATTTTGGCGTGCGCAAGGCGGCTTCGGCCAGCAAGGGCAAATTCCGCGGGCTCGGCTATTCGACCTATGTCGAGGCCTGTGGCCTCGCGCCATCGCGCTTCGCAGGAAGGCTGGGCGCACGGGGCGGCCTCTATGAAAGCGCCACGGTGCGCGTGCATCCGACCGGTCAGGTGACGGTCATGATCGGCACCCACAATCACGGTCAGGGCCATGAGACGACGTTCGCGCAGATTGTGTCAGAGAAGCTCGGCGTGTCCTTCGAAAATGTCGACATCGTGTTCGGCGACACAGATCGCGTGCAGTTCGGCATGGGCACATATGGTTCGCGCTCGCTGGTGGTCGGCGGTGCCGCGCTGTCGAAGGCGACGGACAAGGTGATCGCGAAGGGCAAGAAGATCGCCGCCCATCTGCTCGAGGCGGCGGAAGTCGACATCCAGTTCGAGGCCGGAAACTTCTCGGTCGCGGGTACGGATCGCACGAAGTCGTTCGAGGAAATCGCGGGCGCCGCTTACGTCCCGCACAATTATCCGCTCGAAGTGTTGGAGCCGGGGCTTGAGGAGCAGGCCTATTACGATCCGGTCAACTTCACCTATCCCGGTGGCTGCCACATCGCCGAGGTCGAGGTCGATCCGGAAACCGGCACGGTGACGCTGGTCAACTACACCGCGGTCGATGATGTTGGCACGGTCATCAACCCGATGATTGTGGAAGGCCAGTTGCACGGCGGTATTGTGCAGGGTGTCGGCCAGGCGCTGTTCGAGAACGCGGTCTACGACGAGGGCTCCGGCCAGCTCCTGTCGGGCTCGCTGATGGACTATTGCATGCCGCGCGCCGACCACATGCCGATGATGAAGGTCGCGACCCATTCCACGCTGTGCACGCACACTCCGATGGGCGTGAAGGGCTGCGGCGAGGTCGGCACCATCGGCTCGCCGGCCGCCGTCATCAACGCGGTGGTCGACGCGCTCTCCCATCTGGGCGTCACCCATGTCGACATGCCGGCGACGCCGAACCGGATCTGGCGCCTCTTGCAGAACGCGTCGCTGCCGGTCGCGGCGGAATAGGGAGGACACCCATGAAATCGTTTGCCTATCACCAGCCGAGTGAAATCCCCGACGCAGCCAGGCTGCTGATCTCGATCGAAGACAGCAAGCTCGTCGCCGGCGGCATGACGCTGATCCCGACGATGAAGCAGCGGCTGGCCAGTCCAGTTGCGCTGGTCGATCTTTCGAAGCTTGGAAATCTGAAGGGCATTACCGAAGAGGGAGCCACCATCACCATCGGTGCAATGACGCCGCATGCGGTGGTCGCCGCCTCGAAGCTGGTCCAGACCAGGATCCCCGGGCTGGCCGCGCTGGCCTCCATGATCGGAGATCCCGCCGTGCGCAGCCGGGGCACCATCGGCGGCTCCGTTGCCAACAACGATCCAGCCGCGGACTATCCGGCCGGTGTGCTCGGTCTTGGGGCCACCATCGTCACCAGCACGCGCGAGATCGCAGCCGACAAGTTCTTTCTCGGACTGTTCGAGACCGCGCTCGAGTCCCGGAGAGATCATCACCGCGATCCGGTTTCCGGTGCCGCTCAAGGCGGGATACGCGAAATTCAAGGCGCCGGCGTCGCGCTATGCGCTGGTCGGCGTGTTCGTCGCGAAATTCGCCGATGGTGTCCGCGTCGCAGTGACCGGCGCGGGGCCGGGCGTGTTCCGGGTGCCGCCGATGGAGGCGGCGCTGTCGGGGAATTTCGATCCATCCGCGGTTGCGGTGATCAGGATCGACACGGAGGGTCTCACCTCCGATATCCACGCCGAAGCCGACTACCGCGCGCATCTCGTCACCGTCATGGCCAAGCGCGCCATCGACGCGGCACTCAGCTAGCTCTTTAGGTTTGATGATGACTGATGGTTCCGGCCGAACGGCCTTTCCGCCGGCGCCGACTGGCCTCGGCGCGCTTTCTGCAATCGAGATCATGGCCGGCTACCGGCGCAAGGCGTTCACACCGCGCGATGTCGTCGACGACACCATCGTTGCGCTTCAAGCGACGAACGAGGCCTGCAACGCGGTGGTGACGCCGATGTACGAGCAGGCGCGGGCGGAGGCCGATCGCGTCACCAAGGAGATGAAGGCGGGCGAGGCCAAGGGGCCGCTCGCAGGTGTGCCTGTCACGATCAAGGATCTCGTGTTCGTCGCGGGCGTGCCGGCCTATGGCGGTTCGCCGATGAACAACGCGTTCGTGCCCGAGGCCGATGCTGCTGTCGTGTCGGCGCTGAAGGCGGCCGGCGCGATCATCACCTGCAAGACCACGACCTGCGAGTCCGGCTACAAGCTGACGGCGGACAGCCCCGTCACCGGCATCACGCGCAACCCCTGGCATCAGGGTCGCACCAGCGGCGGATCGAGCGGCGGCGCGGCTGCGGGCGTTGCCGCCGGCTGTGGGCCGATCGCGATCGGCACCGACGGCGTCGGCTCGATCCGTGTGCCCGCGTCCTTCTGCGGCGTGTTCGGGCTGAAGCCGACGTTCGGCCTGGTGCCGCGCTCGCCCGGTTTTTCGCCGCCGTCCTGGGCCTCGCTCGCACACACCGGGCCGATCACGCGCACTGTCGCGGATGCCGCGCTGACGCTGGAGATCATCGCTGCCTATGATCTGCGCGATCCCGCCAGCCTGCCGGTGTCGCCGCGCCGCTTCGATACCAACGCCGCACCGTTGAACGGCATTCGCATCGGCGCCAGCGCCGATTTCGGCTACGCCGCGGTGAGCCCCGACGTGCTTGCGGCTTTCGGCAAGGCGCTCGCCATTCTCGACACCTGCGGTGCAGAGGTCACCATGGATGGTCCGGGCCTCGATCCCGGCATTCTGGAGCATACGCTGAAGCCGATTGCCTTCACCGAGCAGGCGGCGGCCGTCGCGACCAAGACCACGGCTGATCTCGCCAGCTCCGAGGCCGATTATCGCGACGTGGTCGCCGCCGGCCGGCGCTACAGCGGCACTGATTATATCGAGGCCGGCTACCGGCGCGGCCAGGCGCGCAGCGCTTTCGTCAAACTGTTCGAGCGCGTCGATGCGCTGGTGACGCCGACGGTCGCGGTGACCGCATTCGAGGCCGGCCGGATCGGCGTGGACACGATCGACGGCAACAAGGTCGATCCGCACCTCGGCTGGTCGCCCTTCACCTGGCCGATCAACCTCGCCGGCCTTCCGGCGGCGACGCTGCCTTGCGGCTTCGATCGCGACGGCCTTCCGATCGGTCTTCAGATCATCGCGCCGTGGCTCGACGAGCCCACCATCTTCCGCATCGCTGCCGCGTTCGAGCAGGCCCAGCCCTGGTCGAAGTTCTGGCCGCAGGTTGCGTTGCGTTAGTTGGAGGGGAGAGCGCCAGCGCGCGAAAAAGCCCTTTGCAATCAAGGGCCATTCTACTGTGCATGGGGTTGTTTTCGATCTTTCGAGCCTAGCCAAGGTCGATCGGCGCGCCACGGCCGCTGAGCTCTTCGTCGAGACGGAGGTAGTGCGCGAGATAATCGTGCAGCGCGGTTGCGGCCTTCGAGGTGGCGCCGCTGGATTTGTACAGCAGCAGCTCGACCTTCGGCAGCGGCGGCAGGCCCTCGTTGGGGCCGACCTCGCGCATCGCCGGCACGAGGGCGCTTCGGCCAAGGACGGTCACAGCCATGCCGGCGAAGGCTGCGGCCTGCAGCCCGCCGACGCTCTCGCTGACGCAGGCAATACGCCAGCGCAGGTTCGCGCGCTCCAGCGTATCGATCGCGTAGTCGCGATAGATGTTGCCGGGCGGCAATAGCGCGAGCGGGATCGGGCGTTCCTGGTGCGCGGCGGATTGTTCGCCGGTCATCCAGACCAGCTGCTCGCGCCGCACCACCTGGCCGCCGGTGAAATCGTTCATGCGAGTGACGAGCGCAATGTCGACGTCGCCGCGCTTGACGAGTCCGACGAGCGGCGTCGACAGCGCGCAGTTGAGCTCGACCTGGATGCGCGGGAACGATTTCCGGAACACGCTGAGGATCGACGGCAGCATGAAGGCCGCATAGAGATCGGGCGTGCCGAGCACGACCTGGCCCTCGATCTCCTGCGACGCAAGCTGCGAAATCAGCTCATCATGCAACCGCAGGATGGATTTGGCGTAGGTCAGGACGGTGGTGCCGTCCTCGGTCAGCATCAGCCTTCGGCCGGCATGCTCGAACAATTGCTTGCCGGTGAGCTCCTCCAGCCGTTGCAATTGCAGCGTGATCGCCGGCTGGGTGCGGCCCAGCCGTCGCGCGGTCTCGGTGATGCTGCCGGTCTCGACCACCGAGATCAGCGACCGGAGCATGCGGATATCGAGACTGATGAGGTTCATGCGGCGTCCATGTCGCCCAGAATTTATGCAAGTTCCATGCTAGGGACGGCGGACGAGAATATGGTGCAGGAATTGCCACTGCTTCGGCAAATTTTTAGAGATTTACGGCGATCTGCATTCCCGAGAAACTAACCGAGAACGAAAGCATGCCTACGAAGACGCGAGACCTGACCGCAATGGTGCAGGGCGGTGCAAGGCCAAGAGGCTGATGGCGCAGATCGGCGATCTCGAGCGGCTTGACGATACCGGAGAGTTGAGGCCATTGCTGACGGCGTGATGATTCAATCAACAACAAGACAAACATCAAGGAAGTGCCCATGCGCGGGGTTATGCGAAGCACCTTTCTGGCCGCTTGCGCGGCCGTTCTGTTTTCCGGCGCGGCTCTAGCGCAGGATTATCCCTCCCGTCCCGTCAAGATCATCGTGCCGTTCCCGGCCGGCGGGTCCAATGACATCATCGCCCGGATCGTCGCGCAGAAGCTGACCGAGCGGAACGGCCAGACCTTCCTGGTGGAGAACCGCGGCGGCGCCGGCGGCAATATCGGCGCGGAGACGGTCGCGAGCGCCGAGGCCGATGGCTACACCTTGCTGCTGACCGCGCCGCCGCCGCTGACCATCAACGGCTCCCTCTACAAGAAGCTGCCGTTCGATCCGGCCAAGGCCTTTGCGCCGGTGGCGCTGATCGCCTCGGTGCCGATCGTGCTGGTCGTCAATCCGTCAGTGCAGGCCAAGAACGTGGGCGAGTTGATCGCGCTGGCCAAGGCCAAGCCGGGCTCGCTGAATTTCGGCTCATCCGGCATCGGTTCGACCAATCATCTCGCCGGCGAGCTGCTCAAGAGCATGGCCGGCGTGGATATCGTCCACGTGCCCTATCGCGGCGCGGCGCCGGCAATGAACGACCTGCTTGCGGGACAGATCCCGTTCATGTTCGACAACATGCCCGCGGTGCTGCCGCAGGTTCAGGGCAAGGCCATCAACGCGATCGCGGTCGCCAGCGCGAAGCGCGCCGACGCCTTGCCCGACGTGCCGACGGTCGCGGAAACCATCCCCGGCTTCGAGGCCTCGTCCTGGTTCGGATTGGTGGCACCAGCGAAGACGCCCCAGCCGGCACTTGCGAAGCTCAGCAGCGAGCTTGAGGTCATCCTGAAGATGCCTGATGTGAAGAAGCGGCTTGCCGAGCTTGGTGCCGAGCCCGGCACGGTGGTCGGCGACGCCTTCGGGCAATTCATGCTCGACGAAACCACGAAGTGGGGCAAGCTCGTCAAGGCCTCCGGCGCCACCGTGGATTAGGGCCTGCGTCATGGATCTCAATCTGGGCGGCAAGGTTGCCGTCGTCACCGGCGGCAGCATCGGCATCGGCCGGGCCATTGCTGCCGAGCTCGCGCGCGAGCAGGCGCATGTCGTCGTCGTCGCGCGCGATGCCGAGCGACTGGCTGCGGCAGCCGCGGAGATGTCGCGGGACACCGGCCGGCGCGTGATCGCCTGTGCCGGCGACATGACCAAGCCCGACGACATCGCCCGCGCCATGGCGACCGCGCGCGAGGCCTTCGGTCGCATCGACATCCTCGTCAACAACGCCGGGGCGTCGCCGATGGGCCGGATCGCGGAGACGCCGGACGCGACCTGGGCCAAGTCGATCGAGCTGAAGCTGCTCGGCTACATGCGCTGCGCGCGCAACGTGCTGCCGGACATGCGCGACCGGCGCTGGGGCCGCGTGATCAACATCATCGGCCGCAGCGGGCATCAGCCGCGCGCGGCCTACATGGCGGGCGGCGCGGTCAACGCGGCGCTGCTGAACTTCACGCTGGCGCTGGCCGAGGAATGCGCGCCGGACAACGTGCTGGTGACCGGCGTCAATCCGGGCCCCGTGCAGACCGACCGCTGGGACAGTCTCATCTCCCAGGGCGCGGCGATCGCGGGGCAGGATCAGGGCGCGACCAATGCCGCAGCCATCGCCTCGGTTCCGCTCGGCCGCGTCGGGCAACCGCACGAGGTATCCGGCATCGTCGCGTTCCTCTGTTCAGACCGCGCATCCTTCATTACTGGTACCTGCATCAATGTCGATGGCGGTGGAACGAGGTGTATCTGATGGCTAGCGGACTGCGGAAGATCGGTGTCAGCGACGAATGCGAACTTGCGGTTCGCATCGACGATTATCTGTTGCCCTGGGACACCAAGCCGCCGGTCGTGATGCTGCACGGCCTCGCCGAAAGCGGCGAGGCGTTTCGGCGCTGGGTGCCGTATTTCGCCACGCATCATCTGGTGGTGCGCCCCGATTTGCGCGGCTATGGCGATTCGACCCCGATGCAGGGCGACTACGTCTATCGTTTTGCCGGTCTCGGCGATGACATCATCCGCATGCTGGATGCGCTGAAGCTCGACCGGGTCTTCCTGGTCGGTGGCAAGATTGGCGGAACGCTGGCGATGTACCTCACGGCCAAGCACCCGGATCGCGTGATCGCTGTCGCCGCGGTCGGCGCGCCGGCCTCGCTAACCTCGTTCAACGAGCGGGCACCGACCTGGCGCAAGCAGATCCGTGAGCAGGGCGTCGAGCCCTGGGTGCGCGAGACCACGGCCGGGCGGCTCGGCTCGTCGCTGCCGCCGGCGGCGCTGGACTGGTGGATCGAGCTGATGTCGAAGACCAAGGCCTCGACGCTGGAAGCGTTTCTGCAAATGGTGCCGACGGTGGACGTCACCGGCGAACTGCCGTCGATCAAACGTCCGACGCTGGTCATCACCACCACCGGCTCGGGGCTCGGCAGCGTCGATTCCGTCAAGGCGTGGCAGGAGACGATCCCGGGCTCGAAGATCGAAGTGCTCCCTGGCGATTCCTATCACGTCGCCGCGACGGACCCGGACGTCTGCGCGCAGAAGGTCCGCGCGTTCTTCGATCGCGTCGCGACTTAAGACGTACAGGGCGGGTCATTGGCCCGCCCGTCGTTTGGCTCTATGACTACCGTTCGACAAGAAACGGTAAATATCAGGAGTGAAGCCATGACTAAGACCACGCGGCGCAGCGTGCTCGCGGCCGCAGCCGCGATGACCGCGGCGGGCCTCAATGAGGTGACGCCGGCTGCGGCCCAGGCCGCACCGAAGCCGATCTTCCCGGTGCCGATGGTTTCAATCCCGATCGTCGGCGAGACCCAGGTGTTCCAGGTTCGCCGCATCTACTGCATCGGGCGCAACTACGCCGCGCACGCGATCGAGCGCGGCTCGGACCCGAGCCGCGAGCCGCCGTTCTTCTTCCAGAAGCCGACAGATGCGATCCAGAACGTCGCGGTCGGCGAGGTCGCCGATCATCCCTATCCGTCGCTGACCAAGAACTACCATCACGAGGTCGAACTGGTCGCCGCACTGAAATCCGGCGGCACCAATATCCCCGCCGACAAGGCGCTCGACCACGTCTACGGCTACGCGCTCGGCCTCGACATGACCCGGCGGGATCTCCAGAACGGCATGGCCGCGGAGAAGAAGCCGTGGGAGATCGGCAAGAGTTTTGACCACGCCGCAGTGCTCGGCCCGATCCATCCCGCCAGCAAGACCGGCCATTTCGACAAGGGCGCCATCTCGCTGGCGGTCAACGGCACCGTCAGGCAGAACTCGGATCTCAGCAAGATGATCTGGAGCGTCGCCGAGCAGATCGCAAAGCTGTCGGAAGCGTTCGAGCTGAAGGCCGGCGACATCATCTATTCCGGAACGCCGGAAAATGTCGGCCCGGTGGTGAAGGGCGACGTACTGCTCTGCAAGCTCGAGGGCCTGCCGGACATGTCGATCAAGATCGTGTAATCTACGCTGCCGCCTTCGGCCGCAGCCGATCGACCGTCCGGGCGATCAGCGCCGCTACCTCCGCCACCTTCGGCCCGATCCGGAATTCCGGCCCTGCGACGACGACCGAGAGCCTGCGATCTCCGATCGGCAGCGGGATCGCTGCACCGGCGAGGTCGCGGCTGTAGTCGGCAAAGCTCTGGCAGTAACCGCGCGCGATCGAGTTGCGCAGCTCGGTCTCGACCGCCTCGATGCTGATCGGCGTCGAGGGGCCGTACTGCTTGAATTCGATCTTGCGATAGACGGAGTCGCGTTCTTCCGGCGAATATTGCAGCAGCAGCGCGCGGCCGCTCGCGGTGGCGTGGATCGGCACGCGGTGGCCGACGGTGGCGAAATAGCGGATCGCGGCCTGGGACTCGACGACGTCGATGAACACCGCCATCACGCCGGCCGGCGCCACGATCGACGCGGTCTCGCCGGTTTCCGCCGAGAGGTCGGCGACCAGCGTGTGCGTCCATGGCGGCAGCGGTTCGACCTCGGAGATCATCCGGGCCATCGCCAGCCACCGCGGCGTCGGATAGAATCCGGCGCGCGGCCGCGGCTCGTAGAGATAGCCCTTCTCCGACAGCGTCGCGAGCAGGTTGAAGGTCGACGAGCGCGGCCAGCCGAAATGCTCGGCGATCTCGGCAAGCGTCGCCGGCTTCTTCGTTTGCGCGAAGAATTCCATGATCTCCAGGACATTGGCGGCTTGGCGAACGATCATGGTGGGAGGTGTCCCGATCTAGTTCTGGCCGAGGATCTTCTTCGCGGCGCGAAGATGCGGCTTGTCGATCATCTGGCCGTCGAGCCGCAGCGTGCCGGAGTTCGGATTGCTCGCGAACGCGGCGATTACCTTCTCCGCCCATGTACGTTCGGATTCGGTCGGCGCGAACGCCGCGTTGACGACGTCGACATGTTTTGGATGGATCAGCGCCTTCGCCGAAAACCCGTCGCGCCGCGCCGCGCGCGTCTCTTGCTCGAGCCCTGTGAGGTTGTCGATGTCGGTATAGACCGTGTCGATCGGCGCGACCTCGGCTGCGGCCGCCGCCATCAGGCAGAGATCGCGCGCGAGGCGATAGGGGCTGTGGAACACGCCGGCCGAGGCTTTCTCGGTGGCGCCGAGCGAAGCCGAGAGATCCTCCGCGCCCCACATCAGGCCGGCGAGGCGAGGGAGCAGCCCTTGTAGCTGCCAAGGCCGAAGATCGAGCTGGCGGTCTCCGTCGCGACGCAGACGATACGCGTCGTGCCGACCGTGATGCCGGCCGCAGCTTCCAGGGCTTCGAGCCAGGTTGCGATCTGGCGCACATCGTCGCCGCCTTGCGACTTCGGCAGCACGATGCCGTCGGGCTTGCCCGACATCACCGCGGCGAGATCGGTCAGCGTCATACCGGTGTCGAGCGCGTTGACGCGGACATAGAGCTGGTGGGGCTTGCTGCGGCCCTTCAGCATCGCCAGCGTCAGCCCGCGCGCCGCCGGCTTCTTCTCGGTGACGACGGAATCCTCGAGATCGATGATCAGCGCGTCGGCGTTTCCTTCGCTCGCCTTCTCGAATTTGCGCGGGAATCCCCCGGCACGAACAGCATCGAACGCATCAGACCGGCCTCTTGTGCATCATCGCCATGCGGCGGCATTTGCCGACGATCTCGTCGTTCTGGTTCAAGGCGTGGTGTTCGAACTCGACGATGCCCGCCTTCGGGCGCGATTTGGATTCCCTCAACGAAAGCACCTTCGTCGTCGCCCGCAAGGTGTCGCCATGGAAGACCGGTTTCGGAAAAGTCACGTCGGTCATGCCGAGATTGGCGACGGTGGTTCCCATGGTGGTATCATAGACCGTCATGCCGATCATGATGCCGAGGGTGTAAAGGCTGTTGAAAATACGCTGGCCGAACTCGGTCTTTTCGGAGAAATGCGCGTCGATATGCAGCGGCTGCGGGTTGAGCGTCAGCAGGCTGAACATGGTGTTGTCCATCTCCGTGACGGTCCGGGTCAGCGGATGCCTGAACTCCTGGCCCACGGAAAAGTCCTCGAAATAAAGTCCGGCCATCGCGGTTTCCTCCCTGTGTTCTGCGATTTTGGCCCGCGCTGCCGTTAGGGCGGTGCGGCCAGGTGAACTGCCTTTTGCTCTGCGAGATGTTCGATCTCCTCCAGAGAGAAGCCGGCCTCGCGCAAGATGTCGCGGCCGTGCTGGCCGAGCGTGGGCGCTGGGCCGGCCGGTTCCGGCTGGGTCACGCTCCAGGTCGAGGGCACGCGCATCTGGCGGATGCGGCCCTCCACGGGGTGATCCACCGTCCTGAAGAAGTCGATCGCCTTGAGGTGCGGGTCCTCGAGGATCGTCTCCAGCGTGTGCATCGGCATCACGGGAATATCGGCGCGCTCCAGCAGTTCGCGCCATTCCGCGGTGGTGCGCGTCGCGAAGATCTGGCCGATCTCCTCGTAGATTTCGTCGATATGCCTGGTGCGCGCGGCGTGGTTGGCAAAGCGCGGCTGCTGCAGGAACTCCGGCCGCTCGATCGCCTCGAAGAAGCTGCGCCAGTGCTTGTCGTTGTAGATGAGGACGCAGAGATAGCCGTCGCTTGTTTTGTAGGGTTTTCGATAGCGCGAGAGCAGGCGGGCGTAGCCGCCATGGTCGAGCGGCGGGTCGTAGGTGAGGCCGCCGAGATGATCGACCAGCACGAACTCCGTCATCGATTCGAACATCGGCACGTCGATGCGCTGTCCGATGCCGGTGCGTTGCTGGTGCATCAGCCCGCCCATGATCGCGTTGACCATCATCAGGCCGACGATGCGGTCGGCGATGGTGACGGGCACGTAGCGCGGCGTACCGTCGCCGGCGGCCGCGAGCAGCGTGGGGATGCCGGCCGCGCCCTGGATCAGATCGTCGTAAGCGGGCTTTGCGGCATAGGGGCCGGACTGGCCGTAGCCGAAGGCGCCGACATAGACGAGTGCGGGATTGACCGAGCGAAGCGTCTCGTAGTCGAGGCCGAGCCGGGCCATCGCCTGCGGGCGCACATTGTAGACGAGCGCGTTGGCACGCTTGGCCAGCCTCAGCAGCGCGTCGCGCCCCTCCGGCTTCTTGAGATCGAGCACGATGCTGCGCTTGCCGCGGTTGGCATTGTGGAACATCCCGCCCATGCCGGGCGTGCGGCCGGGACCGATCTGACGAACGATGTCGCCCTCGGGACTCTCCACCTTGATGATTTCGGCGCCCATGTCCGCCAGCACCTGAGTGCCGTAAGGGCCCATCAGTACCGAGGTCAGGTCGAGAATGGTGAAGCCGGCGAGCGGTCCCATGACGCCTCGTGAAAGGAATTCATATACGTGGAGTTAGAATTCATAAAAGCTGAGTGTCAATTCGATCAATGGGCGCTACGACGCATAGCTCCATGCATCGTCCATATACTTGACATGTAAATTCACATATATGTACATTTTCATCAAGCAAGAATTGGAGTGAGGGCCGGACGGTGATGCAGCGCTTCGCTGCCGCCTTCGGCATGGGGACGCGTCAAGGAGAATGAAATGAAAAAGCACCTGATCTGGGCCGCCGCAGCGCTCGCTCTTTCGCTGCCGGTCTCGACGCTTCCGGCGCAGGCGCTGGAGCTGAAGGTCGCCGATAGCTTCCCCGCCGGTCATTATCTCGTCCGCCTGATGCTCAAGCCGTGGATGGACGACGTCACCAAACGTACCAATGGCGCTGTGACCTTCACCTATTATCCGAACCAGCAGATCGGCAAGGCGGCCGACATGTTGCGGCTGACGCAGTCTGGCGTGGTCGACATCGGCTACATCGGGCCGTCCTATGTCTCCGACAAGATGCCGCTGTCGGAAGTCGCGCAATTGCCGGGCGCATTCGCGACCAGCTGCCAGGGCACGCTCGCTTACTGGAAGACCGCGCGCGAAGGCATCCTGGCCAAGCAGGAATACGCGCCGAACAAGATCAAGCTGCTGATGGCGGTGGTGCTGCCGCCCTACCAGGTGTGGACCGTCAAGTCGAAGGTCGAGACCATCAAGGACATGCAGGGCTTGAAGCTGCGCACCACCGGCGGTGCACAGGATTTGACGTTACGCGCGCTCAACGCGGTGCCGGTGCGCATGGCCGCGCCCGATGCCTATGAGTCGCTGTCGCGCGGCACGATGGACGGCCTGCTGTTCCCGCTGGACAGCGTCGTGTCCTATGGCCTCGACAAGCTGGTCAAGCACGCCACCGAAGGCGTCAGCTTCGGCAGCTTCATCGTCGCCTATTCCATCAACCAATCAGTGTGGGACAAACTGCCCGACGATGTAAAGAAGGCGATGAACGAAGCCTCGGAAGCGATCACGCCGAAGACTTGCGCCGACGTCGACAAGGAGGGCGAAGTCACCAAGAAACATCTCCAGGACCAGGGCGTCAGCTTCGATCCGCTGCCGGATGCCACGCGCGCCGAGATGAAGGACAAGCTGAAGGGCGTCGGTCAGGAATGGGCGGCCGGTCTCGACAGCCGCGGCAAGCAGGCATCCGCCGCGCTGAAGGAGTTCGAAGGCCTGCTCGCCGCCGGCGGTGCCAAGTAACTCGCCAATAACTCGATCCGGCAAGGGGGCGCCAGAAGTGATCAAGCGGGCAACAGATGTTCTCGGCGTGCTGGAACGCGCGCTCACGGTGATCGCGGCGATCTCTCTGTTCGCGATCATGGCACTGGTGGTGGCCGACGTCTTCATGCGCTACGTCCTCAATAGTCCGCTCTCGTTCACCTACGACCTGATCGGCCTCTATCTGATGGCCGGCGTGTTCTTCCTGACCCTGTCGGATACGTTGCGTGTGCATGCGCATGTCGGCGTCGACATCCTGCTGTCGCGCGCGCCGCCGGCCGGGCGGCGTCTGTCGGAAATCATAACCGCGCTCACGGGGCTGTTCGTCTTCATCCTGATCTCCAAGGTCGGGTTCGAGCGCGCGTTGGAGAACTATGAGCAACACGACGTGCTCGCCGGCGCTATTCCGTGGCCAACCTGGATTTCCGCGGCGCTGGTCCCGTTCGGCTGCTGCGTGCTGGTGTTGCGGTTGGCGCTGCAACTCGTGGGCAATGTGCTCAGCCTCGCCTCCGGCCGTGATCTGTTTCCGTTGCCGCCTTTGACCGACGAAGCCCGCAGTTTCGAATAGAGCAGCCTGAAATGACACTGATTCTCGTACTCGGCCTGCTCTTTCTGCTCCTCGCGATCGGGACGCCGGTCGGCTTCGCCATGGGCTTCGCCGGCTCGGTCGGCCTCCTGATGGTCGGCGGCACGGGAACGCTGTTCGGCATTCTCCAGACCGCACCGCTCTCGACGGTTTCGTCCTATGAGCTGATCACGATCCCGATGTTCCTGCTGATGGCGGAGCTTGTCCTGTTGTCCGGCGTCGCCGACGATATGTTCAAGACGGCGTCGGCCTGGATCGGCCGTGTTCCCGGCGGCCTCGGCATGGCGACCGCTCTGGCGGGCGCCGGCTTCGGGGCGATTTGCGGGACCTCTACGGCATCTGCGGCGACGCTGTCGTCGACGAGCCTTCCCGCCATGATCAAGCAGGGCTATGAGCCGAAGATGGCCGCCGGCGTCGTCGCCATCTCGGGCACGCTCGCCATGCTGATTCCGCCAAGCGTGGCGCTGGTGATTTTCGGTCTGCTTGCGGAAGTCAACATCGGGCAATTGCTGATCGGCGGCATTCTTCCCGCGGTGCTCGTGACCGCGACCATCATGGCGACGATCTCCTTCTTGGTCTGGCAGGATCCTTCGCGGGCGCCGCGCGTCGAGCCGGTATCCTGGCGCGAGAAATTCACGCTGCTGCGGCAGGTCGGCCCGATGGTGCTGCTGTTCTCGCTCGTCACCGGCACCATCTATCTCGGCATTGCGACGCCGACAGAAGCCTCGGCGCTCGGCGCCGCCGGAGCGCTGCTGCTGGCGATCGCCAAGCGCAGGGTGACCCCGCCGACGCTCTATCGTGCGTTGCTGAGCGCTTGCCACGGCACCTGCATGATCGCGACGATCCTCGTCGGCGCCTCGATCTTCGGTTATTTCTTCACGCTCACGCATGTCACGCAGGATCTCGTTGCCTGGGTCGGCGGCCTGCCGACCTCGCGCTGGGTCATCATCGCTCTGATCCTTTTCGGCTATATCGTGCTCGGCTCGTTCATGGACCAGATCGCCATCCTGGTGCTGACCGTGCCGGTCGTGCTGCCGCTGATCAAGACGCTCGGCTTCGACCCGATCTGGTTCGGCGTCATCAAGATCGTCACCGCCGAGGTCGGCATGATCACGCCGCCGGTCGGGCTGAACTGCTTCATCGTCGCCCGCTATGCCAAGCGGCCGGTCTCCGAAGTGTTCCACGGCACCTTCCCGCACTTCGTCGCCCACCTCATCGCGATCGCGATCCTGGTGGCGTTTCCCTCGATCATTCTCTGGCTGCCCTCGCAGATGGGGCGCTAGGATCGGAGCTCTCGCGGCTCCCAATAAGGAGATCAAGAACATGGATTTCGCGCTCACCGATCAGCAGGAAGCCATTCGCGACGCCATCGCCAAAGTCTGCGAGGACTTTCCTGACGCCTATTGGCTCAAGAAGGACCATGACGGCGGCTTCCCGCACGACTTCCACAAGGCCATGGCAGATGCCGGCTGGCTCGGCATCTGCGTGCCGGAGGAATATGGCGGCTCCGGCCTCGGCATCACGGAGGCCGCCATCATGATGCGCACCATCGCGGAATCCGGTGCCGGCATGTCCGGCGCCTCCGCGGTGCACATCAACGTGTTTGGACTCAATCCCGTCGTGGTGTTCGGCTCCGAGGAGCAGCGCAAGCGCATGCTTCCGCCGATGGTCGAGGGCCGCGAGAAGGCGTGCTTCGCCGTCACCGAACCCAATACCGGCCTCAACACTACGCAGCTCAAGACCCGCGCGGTCGCCAAGAACGACCGCTACATCGTCAACGGCCAGAAGGTGTGGATCTCCACGGCGCAGGTTGCGCACAAGATCCTGCTGCTGGCGCGCACCACGCCGCTGGAGGAGGTGCGCTCGCCGACGCACGGTCTCAGCCTGTTCTATACGGATTTCGACCGCAAGAAGATCAAGGTCCACGAGATCGAGAAGATGGGCCGCAAGATCGTCGATTCCAACGAGCTGTTCTTCGAAGACTTCGAGATCCCGATGGAGGATCGCATCGGCGAAGAGGGCAAGGGTTTTCAGTACATCCTCGAGGGCATGAATCCCGAGCGGATTCTGATCGCGGCGGAAGCAGTCGGTCTCGGCAAGGTCGCGCTGTCGCGCGCAAGTGAATACGCCAAGACCCGAATCGTGTTCAACCGTCCGATCGGCAAGAACCAGGGCATCCAGCATCCGCTTGCGGTGAACTGGGTCGAGCTGGAAGCCGCCTGGCTGATGGTGATGTCGGCGGCCTGGCAGTATGACAAGGGCATGCCGTGCGGGGCCGCAGCCAACGCCGCAAAATATCTCGCGGGCGAAGCCGGCTACCAGGCTTGCGAGCAGTCGGTGATGACTCATGGCGGCTTCGGCTATGCCAAGGAGTTTCACGTCGAACGTTATTTGCGTGAAAGCCTGATCCCGCGCATCGCGCCGGTCAGCCCGCAGCTCGCGCTCAGCTTCATCGCGGAAAAGGTGCTTGGACTGGCGAAGTCGTACTAGGCGTCGCGCGTGGACCATTTGGCAGGATCGCCATGAACCTCGCTCACCATCTCCTGCGCGCCGCCAAGGCGGATGCGTCCGCGCCGGCGCTGTTCAAGGGGCTGACGCCGGTTGCAGATTACGGCCGGCTCGCCACGATGGTGGCCTCGCTGGCCGCGTCGTTGCAGCAGCGCTTTGGTTTGACCAAGGGCGACCGCGTCGCCTTGCTGATGAAGAACGTGCCCGATTACGTCGCCTGCCTCTATGCCTGCTGGCACGCCGGGCTGGTGGCCGTTCCCATCAACGCGAAGCTGCATCCACGCGAGGTTGCGTTCATTCTCGACAATGCTGGTGCGGCACTCGTCTTCGTGACCGAGGACATGGCGAGCGCTGCGTCGGAAGCGTTGTCGATCGCGGCGGTCAAGCCGCGCATCGTTGAAATCGGCTCAGCCGAGCATCGCCGGCTGGAAAAGACCGAAGCCATCGCCATCGCCGATGTCGGGATCACCGATCCCGCCTGGATCTTCTATACCAGCGGCACCACTGGCCGGCCCAAGGGGGCAGTGCTGAGCCATCGCAATCTGCTTGCGATGTCGCTGAACTATCTCGCCGAGATCAATCCGGTCGTCCCGGGAGAGGCGCTGTTGCATGCCGCGCCGATGTCGCACGGTTCCGGCCTCTACATGGTGCCGCATGTGCTCGGCATGGGCGCACAGATTATTCCCGAGAGTGGTCGCTTCGAACCCGACGAGATCCTGGAACTGACGGCGAGGCAAAACGGTATCTCGTTCTTCGCCGCGCCGACCATGGTGCGGCGCTTGACCGTCGCTGCGGAAGCGATGGGCGAGAGCGCGCCGGGGCTCAAGACCATCATCTATGGCGGCGGCCCGATGTATGTCGCCGATTGCAAGGCCGCGCTGGCCGTGTTCGGACCAAAGCTCGTGCAGATCTACGGTCAGGGCGAGACGCCGATGACCATCACATACCTGCCGAAGAGCATGCATGTCGATGCCGGACATCCGCGGTACGAGGAGCGCCTTGCTTCTGTCGGCATCGCGCAGAGCGTCGTGCAGGTGCGATCCGTGGACGAAGCGGGGCGGGACGTTGCACCCGACGAGATCGGCGAGATCATCGTGCGCGGCGATACCGTGATGTCCGGCTATTGGCAGAACCCGGATGCGACCGCGAGCACGCTGCGCGACGGCTGGCTCTACACCGGCGACATGGGCGCGTTCGATGCGAACGGGTTCCTGACGCTGAAGGATCGCTCCAAGGACGTCATCATCTCCGGCGGCACCAACATCTATCCGCGGGAGGTCGAGGAGGTACTGCTCCGGCATGACGCCGTCGCCGAAGTCTCGGTGATCGGGCGGCCGCATCCGGACTGGGGTGAGGAGGTCGTGGCGATCGTCGTCCCCGTCGCGGGCCGGGCAGTCACGCACGACGAGCTCGACCAGATGTGCAACGCCTGGATCGCCCGCTTCAAGCGGCCGAAGCACTACTACCTCGCGAGCGAACTGCCGAAGAACAGCTATGGCAAGATCGTGAAGACGGAGCTGCGCACGATGCTCGGTGAATCTTCCGCGTGCCTCGCGCTGTTGGATTGAGGCGGCGATGTCGGAGGAGGCGCCGATCGACTTCTCTGGCCTGATTCGGGAGGGCGATCTCGTCGTGTGCGGGCAGGCGACGGCGGAGCCCGTCACGCTGACCGAAGCTCTGATGGCGCAGGCAGCACGGCTTGCATCCTTTCGCATGATGGTCGGCCCGGTATTCTCGGAGACGTTTTCGGCCACGAGCGCGGCGAACGTCTCGTTTCTCAGCTACGGCGTGATCGGTCATGCGCGACGGCTTGCGAAAGCGGGTCGGCTCGAAATGATCCCGAGCAACTACAGCGCCTTCTGTGCCGACTTCGCCGCGGGCCGCCACAAGGCGGATGTCGTCCTCGTGCAGCTTGCGGAAGCCGGGGGACGGCTCAGCGCCAGTCTCTCCAACGACTATGTCATCGATGCCGCGCGCGGCGCGCGCCTCGTCGTCGCCGAGATCAATCCGGATGCGCCCTTTACGTTCGGTGCGGAATGGCCCGAGGACGTGCCGGTCCATGTGTGCGTGTCGGCCCGCCGTCGGCCGGTCGAATTGGCATCGCCGCCGCTCGACGATGTCTCGCGGCGCATCGCCGCGCATGCTGCGGGTCTGATCGCGGATGGCAGCACACTCCAGTTCGGCGTAGGGCGCATTCCTGAGGCGATCCTCTCCTCGCTGTCCCATGTCCGCAATCTGGGCATCCATTCCGGCCTGATCAACGACGCTGTCGTCGAGCTGATCGAGCGCGGCGCGGTGACGAATACGGAGAAGGAGATCGATGCTGGGATCACCATCACCAACCAGGTGATCGGCACGCAGCGGCTTTACCGCTTCGTGCACGAGAACAAGGCTGTGGCGGTGCGGCCGTCATCCTACACGCACGGCCAGGGCGTGCTGGCGCGGGTCAACCGGCTGGTCGCGATCAACTCGGCGCTTCAGGTCGGACTCGACGGCAGCGTGAATTCCGAGACGCTGAATGGCGTGACCATCGGGGCGATCGGCGGGCAGCTGGATTTCGTACGCGGCGCCAATGCATCGCGCGGAGGCCGGGCGATCATCGCGCTGCCGGCAACGGCGTCCGATGGCACCGGCCGGATCGTCTCGCATGTCGAGACCGTAACGACGCCGCGTGCCGATGTCGATGTCATCGTGACAGAATGGGGCATTGCCGAGCTGCGCGGCTGCGGTCTTGCCGAGCGAGCGCGCCGCATGATCGCGATCGCCGCGCCCGAGCATCGCGATGCTCTGTCGGCGCAGCTGAGACGCTCTGCGCGATAACTCAGTTCATCATCGCGAGCGTCGGACGCTGGCTCTCGCCGGCCCCGATGATCCCCGGCAGATTCGTGGCCTCGCCGGCGATCATGCCCGACATCTGCCAGAACAGATGCGCAAGGCGGGAGAACACCAGGCGCTCTCGTTCGGCGGGCGCGGTGCTATCAGGGATCGTCACGGTCTCCAGGCCGACCACTTTCTTGAAATCGGGCCAGATCGTCATCGATTGCGCGATCACGGAATAGCAGCGCGGGTCGTCATCGCTCTCGTCGGGTGCCGGCGGCAGACCCGGATATTGCATCGGCAATGCATAGAATTTGTAGGCGCCGTAGCCGAGCCGGAGCAGGAGCTTTTCGGGGACGGCGACATCGGCGGCAAAGGACACCAGCCGCGCTTCGTTCAGCACCTCCGGCGCGATGGCGCCGAGGTCCTGGGCACGCAGTGCCGAACAGAAAGCGAGGTCGCGATTGTGCTCGCGGAGCAGATTGGCCAGCGGCTGCTGCTGTTGCACGGTGTCGGTGAGGAGGATGATGGTCTTGAGCATCTTGTGATATCCGTCAGGGAAAGAGATGGCGGGCGGTCATGACTGCGTCGTCGGCCGCTTGGTGGGCGAAGAAATCGTTGGCGATGCGCTGTCCCGGCGCGATCTCCAGGATGCGGTAGCGCGCCAGGGCCGCGGCATCGCGTGCGGCGCCGACATCGTCCTGCCAGGCGCAGAGCGACAGTTCGAGCCGGCCGTAGCCGCCGCTATTGGCGGTATAGGCGCCGGTCAGGGCTTCCACGGTGGCGGCCACTGCACCGGCGTCGCTGGCCGCAATGTCGCGCAGGATCACGGCCACGCCGTTCGCAGTGTGGGCATTCGAGGTCATCACCATGAAGGCATCACGGGCGCCGGTCCGGCTGGCGCGACGGGCCGTGCGAACGATGCCGGCGAAGGCCGGATCCGGCCCGAGCTCCAGCGTCGTCGTTTGCTGGTCATGCAGAACCGTCGCGCGTATCGCGCCGAGGTCGCCCGTCAGCGCATGATAGGACCGCGGCAGCCACACCGTGTCGAGCGGCACCTGCGAGGACGTCAGGCTCCAGGCCTGGTCGAGCAGATAGCCTTCCCAGATCGCGGGATGCGACGCGGCGAGCTGTTGCCAGGCCCGCAACAGCATCTCGGCGCGTTCGGTGCGGCCGAGATAGAGGGTGCGGGCCGACATCTCCCAGCGGTTCCATTTGTGGAGCGCGACATCGCAGCCGAGAAACGACGGCAGCAGCGGTGCCTCGCGCAGCATGGCGCCGGCTTCGACGAACAGCAGCGGCTCGCGGTACTTGTTCCACATCCGCACCATGAACTCGGCCTTCTCGAAGCAGAGGACGCGGTCGGCGAGCCGGGTGTCGATCGGCTCGATATGGCAAGGGAGGGCAAATCGGCTCGAGCGCGTGTCGGAGCGAAGAGGCCGCCGTCGCGTCGCCGCCCTGCGGGTAGCAGGAGACGATTCGCGGGCGAACGGTGCAGGTATCAGTCGCGGTGAGGAACTTCGACCAGCCGATGCCGCCCCACCACAGCTCATGCGGACCGTCAGCGCCGCATGGGCCGACGGTGCCGAACTCGGTCAGCTTGGACTTGAGGAAGTCGAAGCCCGGATTCTCGCTCGTTGGAATGACGACGGCACAGCCGGGCGAGAGCGATCGGTAGAACAGCTCGGCAGCCGCGCCACTCGGCGGCTCCCTCAGGATGATGACGCCTTTCCGCCCGGTGTCCGAGACATCGTGGAATGTCGGCGCGCCGTACTGTCCGGCCAGCCAGTCCAGGCGGTCGCGCTGGGCTCGTCCAAGCTTGATGCCGCCGGATTGCAGCAGCCGATCCAGGTCTTCGTGCGTCCTGTCCGTCAATTCCGTACCCCCGGTCCCATCCCAGGACTTGAACGATCCGGGCCGGGCGATCAGGCGCACTATTTAGGGCTGGAGCCGAGCGGCGTGATTGCGACGGAGTAGATCGCGATATCGTCAGTCATCTTGGCGACCGGAATCAGCAGGCAGCCGTCCTCGTTCTCGGCGCGATAATGGTCGCCATTCCTCTGAATTCCGGCATAGACCAGGCTTTCCGAGGCGATGCCGAGCACGTCCTGGCGCTCGGCCGCGTCACGGATGAATTCGGCGGTCTGGATGGTCACACCGTGCAGGAGGCCTTCGGCGGCGAATTTCGGCAGCGGCAGCGCGATCGTGGTGATGCCCATGGCGCGCGAGAGCGGAATGCGGACGCGCAGCTCGCCGAGGCCGGTGCGATAGACGCTCACCGTTTCGAGCGTGGCCTCGCCATTGCCGCGGAACAACCCGACCTGGACGGTGCCGGAGGGCCTCTCCTCGAAGACGTCGGCCGGCAGGCGGTTGACGCCGAACAACGTATAGAGATAAGCGTGGGACGGAGACATCAAGGCAAAGCTGCCCGCCAGCCACATTGGTGGCGCGACCGATGCACAGGCGGCAGAGAGGCCGCGTGCCGTGACCTGACGGCGGACGAATTCGCCGTCGAGCATCGGTGCCAGTGCGTGCGTGCCGAGATTGACGTCATGCTTCAATCCGCCGAGCAGCGCGAGTTCGTCCTCGTCGGGCAGCAGCAGAAGCCGGGCCAGCGTCGCCGCACACCAGCGTGAAGCGACATCGGTCGCCGCATAGGGATCGAGGCCATGGTCGAGCGCAACGTCTTCGGCGCTTTCCGCAAAGGCAAGGGCGCCGGTCTGGATCTCGGCGGCCAATGCAATCTGGCTTGCAGGCCGCGGATTGATCTCGCGCAGCGCCGCGCCGCCATCGTAATCCCGCACTGAACCATCGGGTGAGCAGCAGATCTGCTCCAGCACCGCGACGTTGCGGATCAACATGCGCTTGATATGGGGGTGACGACGAGGTCGGAGATGAAGCCCTCCGCGCTGTCGCGCTCGGCGACGTCGTCGAAGGCGTCGTCGAGCGACATCAGGTAGGCGCCGTGCAGGCGGATCTCGATGCCTTCGAGGTCGAAGATGCGTCGCAGCGCCTTCTGCACGCTGCCGGAATAGCCGAGATCGGCGAGCACGAGGTCGGTGCAGCCGTCGAAGCCGGGGATGGCCTGGCGCAGATAGGCGAGCAGCCGGGCCCGCAGTCCCGCGGCGAGCTCGGCGATTTCGTCGGGATCCATCAGGTCGGGAAGCGCCTCGGCGAGCTCTTCCCCGAGGCGATACCGCCGGGAAAGCCGGCGAAGAACGCCGCGACCTTCGGCGGCATGAGCTTCACCACATCGCCGAAGGTCGGCGCGTCGATCCTGAAGACCTTGCTGAGGAGGTCGACCAGCGGCTGCATTGTGTCGGCCGAGGCGATCAGGCTGACGCGGCGATTGATCTCGATATAGGCCGCCGCGTCACTGTGCAGTTCCTGCCAGATCCGGTGCGACAGAAATCCGTCGCGGCCAAGAAAGCCGAGCGCGACCCTCCGGCCGGGCCCTGCAACGTCCTCGCAGCGCCGCGCCACGAAGGCGTCGAAGGCGGTCATGGCCGGGCCGAGGATGGTAAGACCCAAATGGAAGGCGGGAGATTTCTCGACGCTGCGTGTGGCGACCATCCGCCGCAATGTGCGTGAGCCGTGATCGAGCCGTGATGGCGCTCCCGCGCACAGCAGCTCGAACAGCGCGGTCTCGCGCTGAAGCCTGGAAGCGAGCTGTGCCGTTGCTTGCGGATAATAGCGCGGCCGAATGCCATGCCGCCGCGCGCCCCTGATATCGGCCTTCTCGTTGTCGCCGACGTGAAAGGAAGCGGCGGCATCGATGCCTTGCTCCGACAGATACGTCGCAAACAGCGCCTCGCCCTTGCTGCTGCCATGATCGCAGGACGCATAGAGGAAGTCCCACGTCAGTCCCGGACGGCAGGCCCGCAGCAGCCGTGCCAATCGACCCGAGTCCCAATACGTGTCGGAGATGAAGCCGACGCGATGGCCGGCGCGCTTCATGTCCAGATATTGCCTGAGCATGTCGGGATTGGTGCGACATAGCTCCAGCTCGGCGACGAATTCCGACTCGACCAGATCGTTCAGGCCATCACGCGAGAGACCAAACAGTCTGAACGGAAAGAAGGAATAGATTTCGCCGATATGCACTTCGCTCGTACCGCGCGTCTCCTTCGCGGTCCGGCGTGCACGCGATTCGGCCTGTATGCGATGTTGAACGAAACTCACGGAAACATTCGGCAAAATTCGTGAAATGCCTGAAAGCTCGCAAGTCCTTTCAAATACGCCATCGGGCGTCGTGCAGGCGCGAAGTAGAAACGTATCGAAAACATCGAATGACCAGGCAGAAACAATTTGCGCGCGGGGCTCGAGCCCGGCCGTTGCGATCTTCATGCGACAATTCCCCGTCCATCCCGACGATTAACGTGCGCACACGTGGTGTCAGGCGCGATCGATGCGAAAAAGTTCACGCACGATTCAAAATTGCGTTCGTCGTGACTGACAGATTCAAAAAAACAGCTAGGTTCGAAAAGGTGATTCGGAAAAAATTGCCGGGTGCAGAGATCGTCTCGCGTTCGTTCACACCCGGAAACAATCGCTTCCTCGCGTGCTCTGCGCGTGTCGCGCCCGATCATCTAGTGCCGCGTAATGTCAGCGTTTTCTCACGAGTACATCTGTTCAGGATGGATGATCAGCCATGGCGCGAGACGATGTGATGATTGCAGGCTTGACGCGAAGGACCATCGCGCAGTCGGCAATTATTGCCCGATACCCGGCAAAAGTGACCGGCTAACATCTTGAAAAACAACAAAAATTCTTCGCCTGGATTGTTTTGGTGTCGCGTTCAACGCCTGGAAGCCGTGTGGCATATGCGCCGCCGGCGTTGCGGGTTGGAGGTTGCGGGATGAGTTACGCTGCTGATGTCTGGGCTCCCGCCGAGGTCGAGATCACGGCGACAATGCCCGATGATGCGATCGTACAGGTCGCGCCGTCGGTGCCGCTCGCACCGGACAGCGCGCCGGTCGCGGACGATGTCGTCTATGACGAGGATAGCGAGCTTATCGACAGGCTTGCCATCGGCGACGAAGTCGCATTCCGTATGCTGGTCGAGCGTCACATCGACCGCGCTTATGCGATTGCGCTGCGCATCGTCGGCAACGCGGCGGATGCCGAAGACGTGGTGCAGGACACCATGCTCAAGATCTGGAGCCATCGCGGCCGCTGGCAGCATGGCCGCGCGAAATTTTCGACCTGGCTCTACCGGGTCATCTCCAACCGCTGCATCGACCTGCGCCGCAAGCCGCGCAACGAAAACGTCGATAGCGTGCCCGAGGTTGCCGACGGTCAGCCCGGCGCGGTCGAGATCATCGAGCGCAACGAGTTGAACGGTATGCTGGAGCTTGCGATGCAGCGCCTGCCCGAGCAGCAGCGCATCGCGGTGATCTTTTCGTACCATGAGAACATGAGCAACGGCGAGATCGCCCAGGTGATGGACACCACGGTGGCGGCCGTCGAGTCGCTGCTCAAGCGCGGACGTCAGCAGCTTCGCCAGTTGCTGCGAAAACATGAACGCGACATCCGCACCGCGTTTACCGATTGCTAACCATAAAATTCGCCGCGCCGAAGTTTTCGCGCCTGATCTGCTTGCACTCCGCCGTTTGAGCGAACGGACGGGGCTGCGGTCCGCGTCGTCGTAAGTCGATTTCAACGATGCGGCACGCTTGCCCATCAGCACAGGAGCTTCCAATGCCCGCAATCAATACCAATACCGCCGCCAACGCCGCGGTCCGCTATCTCAACATCAACTCCGCGCAGGAAAGCAGCTCGCTCTCGAAGCTTTCGAGCGGCTCGCGCATCACCTCGGCATCCGACGACGCGGCCGGCCTTGCGATCTCCACCCGCATTTCCTCGGACGTGACCACGTTGCAGCAGGCCGCCACCAACGCCTCGCAGGCGACCGCGATCCTGCAGACCGCTGACGGCGGCGCCTCGAACATCTCCGACATTCTCGCGCGCATGAAGTCTCTGGCCTCCGAATCCGCCTCGGGCACCACGACCGACTCGAGCCGCGCCTACATCCAGTCGGAATTCTCGCAGCTCAACTCCGAAATCGATTCGATCGCGACCGGCACCCGCTATTCCAGCCAGAGCCTGCTCGATGGATCCAGCGTGTTCTCGTCCGGCGTGTCCGTGCTGGTCGGCTCGGACGGCTCCGACACCATCGACATCAAGCTGACCAGCCTGACGGCATCGTCGCTCGCGGTCACTTCGCTCGACGTCAGCACCCAGTCCGGCGCGACCTCGGCGCTCGACGCCCTCGACACCGCGATCGACACGGTGTCCGCTGCGCGCGCCTCGATCGGTGCCCAGGAATCGCGATTCAACTTCTCGTCGGATTCGATCTCGACCCAGACACAGAATCTCCAGTCGGCGAACTCGGCGATCAAGGACGTGGATATCGCGGCCGAGCAGTCCAAGCTGTCTTCGGCCGAGGTGAAGACCCAGGCTGCCGTCTCGGCGCTGGCCGCCGCCAATCAGATGCCGCAGTACCTGCTCAAGCTGCTGGGCTGATGATCAACTGACCGGGCCGGCATGATGCCTGCCCGGTCCTCTCTGTCGGGGACAACCAAGCAAAGTGGCCAGCGTCAGCTCCAGCACCAGCAGCACAAGCACGACTTCCTCGGGCGTGTCGGTCACGACGAGCGGCACCACCAATTCGAGCAGCATCGATTGGACGGCGCTGATCCAGTCCGCCGTCGACGCGAAGACCGCGCAGGCTGATACGATCTCGACCACGATCACGACCAATGAAGCCAAGATATCGGCCTATCAGACGCTGCAAACCGATCTGAAGACGCTATCTTCGGACCTGGCGTCGCTTTCCACCGCGGTGGTCAATTCGCTGTCCACCAGCGCATTTGCGACGCGCGCGGCGAGCATCAGTTCCACCGGCGACGTGAGCGCCTCGTCGGCGCTGTCCATGACGCTCAAGAGCGGGGCGGCGATCGGCGACCACACGCTGACGATCAGCCAGCTGGCCACCGCGCAAAAGGTTTCCGGCGCGTCGCAATCCAGCCAGACCGACGAACTCGGATACTCCGGCACGTTTTCCATCGGCCTGGAGGGCGGCAGCACGTCCGATGTCACCATCACCAGCACGATGTCGCTTCAGGACATCGTCGATACCATCAATGCCCAGACCTCGACGACCAATGTCCAGGCCTCAATCGTGCAGGTCTCCAGCACCTCGTTCCAGATGGTGCTGACGGGCACGGAGGATGCCGCCGACATCACCTATTCGAGCACGTCAGGGGACGATATTCTCAACAAGCTCGGTGTGACCGACAGTTCGGGAAGCTTCACCGACGAGCTCCAGGCAGCGCAGGCCGCCGAGTTCACGCTCGACGGCATCGCGATGACCCGCGACACCAACGACATCTCGGACGTCCTGAGCGGGGTCACCTTCAGCCTGCTCCAGGAGACGCCGGACGGAGCGACACTGAACATCAGCATCGAAACTGACACCAGCCAGATCCAGTCGACGCTGGAGACGTTCGTCACCAACTACAATGCCTTTCGCGACGAGGTGATCGCACAGCAGAAAACCGCAACCGACGGCACAGCGGATTCGAGCGCGGTGCTGTTCGGCGACGGAACCATGCGCAACATCATGGATGCGCTTCAGAATGCGCTGAACTCGACCGTGGGCGGCCTGACCATGGCCGATCTCGGCCTGTCCTTCAACGAGAGCAATGAACTCGAACTGGATACCAGCACGCTCTCGGATATCCTGAGCACGAATCTGAGCGGCGTGACCAAGCTGTTGTCGGCGCAGACGACGACGTCGTCGAGCCAGCTCAGCGTCGTCAATACCGGAACGTCGCCGCAATCCTTCACCCTCGATCTGGCGGTCGATGCCGACGGAAACCTCACGTCGGCGTCGGTCGGCGGCGACTCGTCGCTGTTCACGGTCAGCGGGACCACGATCATCGGCGCGTCCGGCTCGATCTACGCTGGCATGGCCTTCACCTATAGTGGCTCGACCTCGCAATCGATTGCGGTGACGTCGACCTCGGGCATTGCAACGCAGCTCTATCGGCTCGCAAAGGACTACTCGTCGTCGAGCGGCGTGCTGCAAACGCAGATTACCAGTCTGACAACCCGCGACGACGAACTCCAACAGAAGGTCGACGACATCAACAGCGCAGCGTCGACGCTGCAGTCGCAGCTCGAGACGCAATACGCGAAGTACCAGGCGGCGATCGAGAGCGCCAATAGCACGCTCAACTATCTCAAGGCCTTGCTCAATTCCAGCTCGAGTAACTGATGATGCATAATCCGATGGCGTACATGGCCAACCAGGCCTATCGGGGAGCGGCAACGAGCGTGCCGCCGCTCAAGGCGGTCTCGATACTGCTTGGCGGCGCGATCACCTCCCTCCAGAAGTCGCTGAACGCCCAGGAGGGACGGCGCTTCGAGGAGGGGCACGAGCACCTGATGAAGGCGACGGCGATCCTGCGCGGGCTGAGCCACAATCTCGATTTCGCCAAGGGTGGGGCGGTGGCGGAGCGGATGTTCCAGACCTACAACGTTCTTATCCTGGCGAGCCTCAAGGCCTACGGCCGGCCGCATGCCCGCGAAAGCTTTCGGCGGATCATCGCCGGGCTGACCGAGCTGCGGGAGGCATGGGAGTCCGTTGATGCCACGCTGCGGAGCAGCAAGGCCGATTCGGCCCGGACGGGCTGAAGCGGCTTGGTGCTTCGCACGGCGAGGAGCGGCGTCGAGACGGGTCGTTTTCGTCGATTCCATGGTGCTGCGGGCGCTTTGGCGCCCGAATCCGCTGAAATCCGGTTTCCGCCTCGCCCGCAATGCTTTATGACGGCCAGATCGAGGCGGGATCGGCGGGGCGATGGACGTCACCGAGTTTGAGGAATTGATCGACCGGCTGGGCGAGGATGTTTCCCTCTGGCCCGACGGTCGGCGCTTGCCCGCAGAAGAGCTGCTTGCGCAATCGCCAGCCGCGCAGGCCGTGCTGGAAGAGGCGCGCGCCTTGCGCCTTGCGCTTGCCGCACCTGCGGTGCGCGCGCCAGCGGGCCTCGCCGACCGCATCGTGGCAACGGCCATGAAGATGAAGAGCGATACGGCCGAGCCGCGCACCGAAGGCGAGACGGCAGAGAGCTGAGCGCTTCCTTTTCAACCTTCGTATCGTTCCTCGCCTCCCCTGTAACACGACGATCGCGCTGGCGCCTGGGGCGTTGAAGCTCTCGCATCGTCATGGTCGTGCGCGTTCATATGCGATTGCGTTGCTGCGAGCGAACAGAACGCAGCTTTGCGACCATAGACCAGCTTGAGATCATCGCTCCTCCGGCACGTGCACACGCGGCAGATTTTGCCGTGTCGAATGACGCTTTCGCGCGCGTGAATCCGCGCCTGAATCCACGCGGCCACCCGTTTCATCAGCACACAGATTTCAAGCGCCGCCGATCGACACGCAGTCGCCGGGAGCGCAGGAAAGCCGGAGCTTCTGATGACCGTTTCCGCAACGAGTTCTGCGTCGACCGCGACGACAACGACGTCGTCGTCGAGTACGTCGTCCAATTCGACGCTGACATCCAGCGATTTCCTGAGCCTGCTTGTCAGTGAACTCCAGAACCAGAATCCGCTGGACGCGACCTCGACCACCGACCTCGTCAATCAGCTCACCTCCTACGCGAATTTCACCTCCCAGCAGTCGATCAACACCAACCTCAATTCGCTTGCGAGTTCGTTCTCGAGCCTCGTGACGCTGAATTCCGTGAACTACATCGGCCACACCGTCGAGGCGAAGACGGACACATCGACGTTGAGCAATGGCTCGGCGACGTTCGGTTACTCGCTGTCCTCGGCCGCCTCGGATGTCTCGATCAGCGTCAAGGACTCCTCCGGCAATACGGTGTGGACCGGCACCGGAACCGGGAATGCCGGATCGAACAGCTTTACCTGGGACGGCAAGGATTCCAGCGGCAACCAGCTCTCCGACGGCGGTCAGTACACGATCTCGGTGACCGCGACGAACTCGTCCGGAAATTCGGTCCTGAACTACACGACCGTCACCGGCACGGTCACCGGCATCGACACCTCGACCTCGACACCTTCGCTGACCGTGAACGGCGTTTCCGTCAGCGCCGCCAACATCATCGGCGTCACATCCTGATTTTTCCGGAGTTCTATCATGAGTCTCAGCGGCGCATTATCCTCGGCGATCTCGGCGCTCAGTGCGCAGAGTCAGTCCCTGTCGATGATCAGCGACAACATCGCCAATTCCGATACGACCGCCTACAAGACGACGTCCGGAATGTTCGACGCGCTCGTCACGGCGTCGAGCAACGCGACTTCCTATGCCTCGGGTGGCGTCACCGTCTCGGGCCGCGCCAACATCACCCAGCAGGGCCTGCTGGCTGCGACCTCCAACGCCACCGACGTCGCGATCCAGGGCTCCGGCTTTTTCGTGGTGACCAGCGCCACGTCGGGCGGCACTGTCGCCTACACCCGCAACGGTGCTTTCACGACCGACAATGCCGGCTATCTCCAGAACAACGGCTATTATCTCGAGGGATGGCGCACCGACGCCGACGGCAACGTCGTCGGCAGTGAGTCGGCGAGCAATCTCGAGGCGATCAACACCCAGGTCGCATCGACCAGCGGCAGTGCGACCACCAAGACCACGGTCGCGGCCAATTTGCCGTCGGATGCGGCGACCGGCGATGCCTATACCAGCTCGATGACGGTCTACGATTCGCTCGGTGCCGCGAACTCGATGCAGATCACCTGGACGAAAACCGGAACCAACACCTGGAACGCGAGCTTCGCCAACCCAACCTCGACCTCGGATACCACCACTGCGACGGGCACGGCCTCGGGCTCCATCGACATCACGTTCAACAGCGACGGCTCGCTCGCCAGCACCAGTCCCAGCCCGGCGACCGTCTCGATCACAGGCTGGACCGATGGCGCAGCCAGCAGCACCGTCACCATGGATCTCGGCACCGTCGGCAAGACCGACGGGCTCACCCAATATGCCTCCGGCGAGACCACGCCGTCCGTGAACGTCACCAGCATCGATTCCGACGGCCTGTCCTACGGCAAGCTGTCCAGCATCGCGATCGGCGATGACGGCCTGGTCAACGCCACCTATTCCAACGGCCAGACCATCGCGATCTACAAGATCGCGGTGGCGACCTTCGCCGCTCCCAACGGGCTCTCTGCCTCCAGCGACGGTATCTATTCGGCGACGGTGACGTCGGGCAATGCCGCGCTGCAGGGATCCGGCGAGAACGGCGCGGGCACGATCTTCGGCAGCGAGCTGGAGTCCTCGACCACCGACACCAGCAGCCAGTTCTCGAGCATGATCTCGGCGCAGCAGGCCTATTCGGCGGCATCCCAGGTCATTTCCACTGTCAACAAGATGTATGACACGCTGATCTCGGCGATGAGGTGAGCCATGCGGGGCGAAGAGGCCAGGGAGGCCGGAGAGGTGCTGTTGCGCCGGTTGCGCCGGCTGGTGACGCGAGCCGAAATCGTCAAGAGGGGCGACCGCAAGCAACTGCTTGCGCTGATCGACGACGTCGAAGCGACCCGACGCGGCCTGTTGGAACGGCGTGGCGAAGTCGAGGACGAGATCAGGCAGGCCACCGTCAGAACAAACGCGATCGGCGCCTACTTGCGCAACGCGCAGTCCGGCCGCGGCAAACGGCATAATTAGAAGAAGGCGATGATCATGACTGTAGCTCAAGCCAAGAGCCAAGCCACCAGGACGAACAGCGCGAACGGCGACGTTCGGATCAAGTCTCTGATCACGCTGATCGACACATTGACCGCGCTTGTCGCTGAGGAGAATCTGGAACTCGCCAAGGGCCTGCCGGCCTCGCGTCTGAAGCAGGTCGACGAGAAGAACCGCCTGGCCGAGGTGTTCGAGCGGACCGTTGCCGAATGCGCCGCGGGCACAACCAGCCTGCATGTCTCGGATCGTATCCTGCGCGAGCAGCTCTTGGAGCGGATCCTGAAGCTGCGCGCGGCGATGGACGAAAATCTGGTGCGGTTGCGCGCGGCGATCGAGGCCAGCAATCGCCGGATCGAGGCCGTCATGCAGGCGATCCGCGAGCAGATCGCGGCGGTGTCGCCCTATGGCGCCTCTGGCCGGATTGCCACGCGTTCAGTCTCCAGCGGCACCAGCCGCAGCGCCTGACGAAGCGAGGGTTCCGCCGTGTCACTCAATATCGCACGATCGATCGCCTTCAGCGGGCTGTCGGCGACGTCCGTGCAGATCAGCGTGACGTCGTCGAACATCTCGAATGCCGACACGACGGGCTACACCGCGAAGACCGCGAGCCAGTCGAGCAGTGTCACCAACGGTGTCGGCACCGGCGTCACCGTGAGCGGCATCACCTCGACGGTCGACAAGCTGCTGTTGAAGTCGCTGATCGGAGCGACCTCCGACCTCGGATCGGCCGATACGACCAACACCTATCTGACGTCGCTTGAGAAGCTCTACGGCTCGACCAGCAGCACCGACGAGAGCTCCACGGGAACCTCGCTTGCCAACAGCATCGCCTCGCTGGAATCGGCGCTGTCGTCGCTGGCGAGCACGCCGAGCAGCGCCTCGCTGCAATCCAACGTCGTCAGCGCGCTCGATGACGTCGCGAGCCAGCTGCGGGAGACGTCGAGCGGAATCCAGAAACTCCGCAGCGACGCCGACCAGGATATCTCGTCCTCGATCGACGACGTCAATTCGAACCTGCAGGAGATCGCGGACCTGAACGCGGCGATCAAGCAGACGGCGGCGGTCGGCCAGTCGACCGCAGACCTGGAGGACCAGCGCAATACCGCCCTCCAGGACGTCGCCTCCAAGATGAACATCAGCTACTTCACGGCGTCGAACGGCGATCTCCAGATCTATACGACGTCCGGTCAGGCGCTGGTCGACAGTTCCGCGCACACGATCAGCTATACCGCCGCCGCCAGCGTAACGGCGTCCACGACCTATGCCGCCGGCTCCTCGTCGAGCGGCTTCAGTGCGATCGAGGTCAACGGGGTCGACATCACCTCGCAGATCACCGGTGGCGACATCGGCGCACTGGTGACGTTGCGCGACAAGACCCTGCCCGCGGCGCAGTCCCAGCTCGACCAGCTGGCGCAGCAGCTCGCTTCCGCGATGAACGGCGTCTCGAACAGCGCCTCTGCGGTGCCGGCGCCGGCGAGCCTGACAGGTACGACCGCCGTCACCAGCAGCACGGCGCTCTCCGCCACCGGCACGGTGCGGATCGCCGCCACCGACCAGAGCGGCAGTCTGGTCTCCTACGCTGATCTCGATCTGTCGTCCTATTCCACGGTCGGAGATCTCGTCACCGCGATCAACGGCATCTCCGGACTGTCCGCAGCGGTCGATTCGGACGGCCATCTCTCGATCACCGCGACCGGCTCCGGCAATGGCGTCGCCATCAACGATATGACGAGCGCGGTGGGGAGCTCCGGCGATGGATTCTCGGACTATTTCGGTCTCAACGATCTGGTGACGGGAACGGGTGCGTCGGACATCGCGGTCAACAGCAAGATCCTGACCGGGACCAGCGAGCTTCAACTCGCGACCCTGGACTCCTCGTCGAGCCTGACGGTCGGCAGCACGGTGCTGTCGTCGGGGTCTGCCACGGTCGTCAACGCCTTCTACGACGCTCTGACGGAGTCCCGGACGTTTTCCTCCACTGGCGGGCTCTCCGCTACGACTGGTTCTCTCGCCGACTATGCCTCGACCATCGTGTCGGACGTCGCCAGCAAATCGTCGCAGGCGTCGACGAACTACACCGCCAAGGAGACCGCGCAATCGACTTATGCGGACTCGCTGTCGTCGCAATCCGGCGTCAACCTCGACGAGGAATCGGCCAAGCTCAGCACGCTCCAGAACAAATATTCGGCGGCTTCCGCGCTGATCCAGGCCATCAACTCGATGTATTCAGCGCTGCTCTCTGCCGTGCAGTCGACATAAGAGGGGAGCGGGCCATGGTGGCGATGCGTGTCGCGACCTTCGCGCAATCGAACAAGATGATCGCCGACGCGCTGCGCGTGCAGTCGGTCATAGCCGAAAAGCAGACCCAGGAATCGTCGGGCCTGATTTCGACCGATTACGGCGGCTATGGCTCGGGCGCGCAGCATGTCGTCAACCTCCAGGTCTCGGTGACGCGCGCGCAATCCTACATCGATGCTGCGACCCTCGCGGACAGCAAGGTCCAGGTGATGTATTCGGCTGTCGGCTCGATGACCGACATCCTCACCCAGCTCCGTTCCCAGCTCAGCGCCGCATCGACCGGAAGCTCGACCGAGACAAGCTCGGTGATCAGCTCCGCCCAGCAGATGCTGGAGCAGATGGGCTCGCTCATGAACACGCAATATGACGGCCAATATGTCTTTGGCGGCGGCAAGACGGACACTGCCCCGGTCGACCTCTCGAGCTTTTCGTCAGGAGCGGGGTCGCTCACCACGGCGGACACCAGCTACTACGGGGGAGATGACGAGATAGCTTCGGTGCGTGTCGCAGCCGACCAGGCCGTGTCCTATGGCGTTACGGCCGACAATTCGGCGTTCGAGGAGGTGATGCGCGTTCTGAAGTTCGTGGCCAGCAGCACATCGCTGTCGTCCTCGGACATCTCCAGCGCGCTCGATCTCGCCGGTACGGCTCTCGACGACACCGCGGCAGTCCAGGCCAAACTCTCCAACGCGGCATCCTCGATCGAGACGGCGAGCGCTCGCCAAACCGACTACAAGAGTTATGCCGAGACGTTGTCGAGCGACCTCACCAGCGTCGACGTCGCCGCAATTACGGCGCAGCTCTCGACCTACGAGTCGCAACTGACCGCGTCCTATTCGGCGCTCGGCAAGATCCTGAGTATGAATCTGGCGAGCTACCTGAAATAGGACGGGCTCATTCGGCTGCGATGCGGTCCATGGCCATGTCGCGAAGCCGGGCGCGCTGGATCTTGACGCCATTGGCGCTGTCCGTGATCGGGAACGCGTCGACGACGTAGATGCGCGCCGGCACCTTGTAGCCGGCGAGCCGCTCGCGCAGTCGCGCAGTCAGCGCCTCCCGCTCCAGCTGCCCTTGGTGCGCAATGACGAAGGCGACGCAGCGCGCCTGGCCCTTCAGATCGACCGCGACGACCTGCGCGTCAGCGACGCCGCTGCAGGATTTGAGCTCGTCCTCGATCTCGCCCGGCGCAACCAGGAAGCCGCCGAGCCGCATCGCATCGCCCGCCCGGGTCTCGTAGACGAAGGCGCCGTCGCCGCGCAGCCGGCCGATGTCTCCGGTGCGGAAGAAACCGTCGGCGGTGATGGCCTCGCGCGTGGCTTCAGGGTTGTTGAAATAGCCGAGGAATCGCGACGGCGCGCTGATCTCGATCTCGCCGGAGACGCCGCGCGCGGCCAGCTCGCCGGTCTCCATGTCGCGCACGCGCACCTTTGCATCGGCTGACATCGGCCAGCCGCCGCCTTCGATCCGGTCCGCGAAGGCGTCGTCGGGACGGGCGATCGAGAACAGCGCCTGCACCTCGCTCGAACCGTAGAGGCCGTAGAGCGGCATGCCGCGCGCCTCGGCCTCCGCGGCCAACTCGCGCCAGCCGGGTTGAAACGCGGCGTAGCCGCAGATTTCGAGATGCGGGAGCGGGCGCGGCGCATCGGTGAGCGCGAGGATGCGGCGGAACATCTCGTCCGAGCCGAACGAGTGCGTGATCTTGTGCTTGCTGAGGATCTGGAGCGCCGGCGCGGCTTCGAATGCATCGAGCACATGCACGGTCGCGCCGGCTGCGATGAAGCCGAGCAGGCTGGTCATGCCGAACGTGCCGCAGAACGGCAGCATCGCCAGCAGCGAATGGCGCTGCGGATCGAGCTTGAGGGCTTTGGCGACGGAAGCGGCGTGCGTGGCCAGCGTCCGCTGCGAGTGTGCGACGAGTTTTGGTCCCTTGGTCGTGCCTGACGTGGTGTAGAGCAGCACCGGCAGGTCGACATCGTTCTGCGCAGGCGGAGCAGACGAATAAGTCTCGAAGGCCTCGACGCGGACGCACGGCCATTGCGCGGGGATCGCATCCGCGCCGACCACCGCGAGCCCTCGCAGCGCGGGCACCTCGTCCCTGGCGATATCGGCGAGAATGGCGGCAAAATCGATCGAGCGGAACGCGGCCTCGACCACCATCAGCCTGGCGCCGGAGACTTTGAGCAGATGCGCAACCTCCGCGCTGTGGTAGCGGGTGTTGACGGCGGCAACGACTGCGCCGAGGCGCGCGGCCGCGAACAGCAGCGCGATCCATTCGACCCGGTTGACCAGCCAGACCGCGACGACGTCGCCCCGGCCGATGCCCTGGGCCGCAAGCCAGGCCGCCGTCTGCTCGACCTTGGCAGAGAACTCGGCGCGCGAGACGGGCGCGCCGTCGAAGACGAAGGCGGGATCGGCGGCGATCAGCGATTGCAGCGAATATTCATTGGCACTCATGCCGACCGGAGTAACCCGATCGCGCAAATCTGTCTACTTGGTGCCGAACATCCGGTCGCCTGCATCGCCCAGGCCCGGCACGATGTAGCCGTGGTCGTTGAGCCGCTCGTCGATCGCGGCGGTCCAGACCGGCACGTCGGGATGCTCGCTCTGGAACTGGGCGATGCCTTCGGGCGCGGCGAGCAGGCAGACGAAGCGGAGGTCGCGGGCGCCGCGCGCCTTGAGCAGGGAGGCACCGGCGCAGGCCGAGTTGCCGGTCGCCAGCATCGGGTCCATCAGGATCACGGTGCGGTCGGACAGGTCCTGCGGCGCCTTGAAGTAATATTCCACGGCCTGCAATGTGTCGGGGTCGCGGTAGAGCCCGATATGGGCGATGCGCGCCGAGGGCATCAGCGCCAGCATGCCGTCGAGGAAGCCGACGCCAGCGCGCAGGATCGGCGCCAGCGTGAGCTTCTTGCCGGCGATCTTCGGAGCCTGCATCGGCGCGATCGGCGTCTCGATCTCGACCAGCTCCAGCGGCAGGTCGCGCGTCACCTCGTAGCCCAGTAGCATCCCGATCTCGTTCAGGATCTCGCGAAAGCTCTTGGTCGAGCGATCCTTCTCCCGCATCAGGGAAAGCTTGTGCTGGACCAGGGGGTGGGCGACGACGTTGACGCTGCTGATGCTCATGAAACCGATCTACACGGTTCCGCGAAATTTCGCCAGATCGGCCGGATTGTTTCCGAGGGATCAGCGGCCTCAAGCGGGCATCGCGACCGCCTTGCGGGCCCGGCTGCTCGCCTTGTAGGCAGCCATGGTCAGCTCCCGCGAAGCGCTAGACCCCGAGCCCGCGAGCGAGGAGCGTGATCACGAGCGTTAGGATCGCGCCCCAGATCAGGCTCAGCGTCATGACAAGGATCGTCGTAGTCACCGCCTGTTCCAGATTTCCCTTGAGAAGCTGCATGCTATTTGTCCGAGGTCGCGGAGATGCGCATGCCGAGCAGCAATGCGGTCATCAATGCCAGCAGGATGGCGATCTTCAGCTCGATCATGGCCGCCCTCCTGTGGTCATGCGTGCAAGGAGCCGCCTCGTTCCCTCTGCCAGCGTGATGAGCGGATTGCCGCGGTTCTCGATGTCGAGCTCAAACGTCTCGGTGGGGAACACCAGGGCGCATCGCTCCGGCTTGCTCTGGCGGTTGGCGAAATCGATCGCAGAGCTCTTGAACAGGAACAGACCGCCGACGCTGCCATTGGCTTCGCGCGCCACCCAGAGGCCGGCGCGGTTGCGCCCGATGAAAAAGGCGGGAATCGCAGCGCTGACGACATCCGGGTCGATCGGCCCAAGCGGCATCCCAAGCGTCGGCGTCTGCTGGGCCTCAGCCCCGCGACGCCCTGCCTGCAGGGCGATCGCGGCCATGGCGGCGTCTTCACACATCTGCAACGCCATGATGGTCTCCCATGCCCTCAGACGTGGAGGTGCCAGACATAAATGGCGATCTTCAGTGCGATCAGCGCGGTGAGCACGCTGCCCATCGAGAGCAGGGCCAGCGCCTGAAGCCCGACGCGCTTGAGTTGGGCCTTGCGCGCCGCCGAAAACCGCGCCGGGCGCTCGGCTGCATTGAAAGGTCGGTCAAAGCCATGTGTCAGGATCGACATTTTGGAGGTCCTCGTCAGCGGCGCGGCAGGACAGCCGCTCCAATCTGCCACTTATGATGTCCATCGTGACGTAGGAATGCGAGATGGGCGCCGCCGCGCCCTTATAGGAATGTCATAATGATGCGGACCGTCGTGCCGGCAACCCTCTGAAGAGATCAGGGCGCCGCTTCGGCCGGGCCTGGGACGGCGCGGGATCCGGATGCGTCATCCCGATCGCTGCGGCAAAGGCCAGCCTCAGCCGTGGTTCCCCGATCTGCTTGCAGAAGCAGTCGAGGATCGCATCCGCGTCTTGAAGCTGCCCGCTGATGGCCGCGCAGAGTTGCGAGTTGGTCCGCCGGAAGAAGTGGAGCGAGCCATCGGGGTCACGCCGGCCACTGGGACGATCGAGCTCCGCCGCGAGCGCCGACATTGAGCCTGTCGGACTCATCCAGCGTCACGGCAAAGCGCAGCAGCGCCAGCTGCCAGGCGCGGAGCAGCCTGTGAGATTCTTTGACGGATTGCAGCATGAGATACCCGGATACTCCGCGACGCGTCAGGCGCCGACACCGTCGATCAGCTCCTCGTCGGCGATCGCGGCGAAGGCCCGTACCACCTCCCTCTGCGCGGCTGCGTCCAGCGGGACGATCGGCAGCCTCGTGCCGTGCGAGATCAAGCCAAGCACGCTCAATGCGTATTTGAGCGCGGCCGGGCTCTCCTTGGCGAAGCACGCGATCAACGGGATCAGGCGCTTGTGCAGGTAGCGCGCCGATTGCAGCCGACCCTGCCTGACCTGCGAGAAGATCGTACGGCACAGATCCGGGGCGATGTTGGCGACCTCCGAGATCGCTCCGTCGCCGCCGCTGGCGATGAAGCCGAACGCCGTGGTGTCGTCGCCGGATAGAAAGCGAAAGCCGGCCGGCAGGTGCCGACTCATACGCATCGGACGGCTGATGTCGCCGCTGCCGTCGCGCAGGCCGACGAACTGGCGGGACTCGACGAGGCGCAGAAGCGTCTCGTCGGCGAGTGGGCGCAGCGTGCGGGAGGGAATGTCGTGCAGGATCACGGGCAAGTCGATCGAGCCGGCGATCGCCCGAAAATGCGCGAGCATCCCCTCCTGCATCGGCTTGTTGTAGGCCGGCACCGTCGCCATCACGGCGTCAGCGCCGGCTGCCTCTGCCCGCCGCGCGAGCGCGATGGCATGGCTGGTTGCGTTCGTGACCGTGCCGGCGATGACCCGCACGCGGCCGCGAGCGACATCGACCGCGGTGCGGATGATCAGCTCCTGCTCGGCCGGCGACAGCGTTGGCGCTTCGCCGGCCGTCTCGCAGACCACGAGCGCGGGAACGCCCGCCGCGACCTGGCGCTCGCAGAGGGCCGCGAACGCCTTGAGATCGATCGCGTCCGCCGCATCGAACGGGGTCGGCATGTCCGGCATGAAGCCGGTGAACCAGGCTGAGGGGGAGTGAACATGGCTTTTCGTCTGTATGCGCCGGCTCAGGCAGCGCGGCGTACGCTGTTGCTGTTGGGGCTCTTGCCCATGTCGAGCTCGATCTCGCGCGGCAGCTCGACGATGGTTTCAGGGCGCTGCCCGTTTTCGAACAGCGCATATTTGACGGCCTGGGCGCGGCTGACGAACAGGCCGCCATAGAGGCCATTCTGTTCCTGGGCGACCCATTGGCCCCTGTGGTTGCGGCCGATGAAGACGATGCTCGAGGGCGAGCTGCACGAGGGAGGTTCGACGAGTTTCACGGACGTATTCCTTCCGATTGACAGAGGTGGCGGGCGCATGTCCCGCAACCGTCCGATCAATATCGCTCCAAGCAGATATGATTTCGAGTGAGGCCGCGCGGCGATCTCATAGGCGCGTCATAAAGGCCGGCGATCAGGTCAATTCGTCGACGACATGAACCAGTGCGAACAGCGCGCCGAACGCGGCGCATTCGTCCCAATGGTTGAGGACGGCGCCGAACGGCGGTTCGCGCCTGAGAAGGGCGACAGCCGCACACAGGATGATCGACATCCAGAGCAGCGCCTTGAGGCTTCGTCTGAAGCCGATGCTGCCGAACGCGGCAAAGACAGAAAGAAGCACAATGCGGACGGCAAAGCGTGCGAGCACCCGTGACGGGCTCAGGGCCGGCGACATGTCCGAAGATTGCGGCAAGGCACGAACTCGTCCGAAACTAGCGGAAATTCCCGCAGTCGACGGGCTCGTAGAACGAGTCCGGGGCAGGGCGCACCGTGGGGACGCTCGGCCGCGACGCCTCCACGGCCAAGGCCTGAACTTCGACGAATGCGGACAGCAGGGCGAGTGCCAAGTCGGCGTGGCGGGCTTCGACGGCGGCGTCCAGCCAGTCCGGCAATTCGCGTTCGCGCGAGAGCGCGCAGTGCCACTCGCCCTCGTCATAGGCAATGCGGCGGACCTGCCACATCGGCAGCTCGAGATCGATCAGCGCCAGCGCGGCATCGGCCCACGCCTCGGCATCGACGAGGCGCATGACGCGCACGGTACGTTCGCTCTGCCCGAGCGAAGGGAAGCGCCGGCAGGCATTATCAATGATGCCGAGCATCAACGGCCTGGTCATCGCCGGTACGGCGCGAAGCTGCTGGCTGAGAGAAGGCGGTGAAAGGCGTCGGAGAGCGGCGGTCATGTCAGGCCTCCTGGATTTGGCGTCGGTCAGTCGGCCGGCCTCTCCAAGATGGTCGGGAGGGCATTTGAAAGCGAGATGAGGAAGGGGCGGGAGATATAGGGAATTCATAAGTGGGAGATGGGCGGGTCGGGCGCGTGGTCGCCTCATCCCACCGCTGTCATCCCCGCGATCGCGGGCATCCATAACCACAGGCAGTAGCTGGGGCGGACTTCAGGCAACTCCGAGTCCTCGCCAAACGTCTCCTTGTGGCTATGGATCCCGGATCTGCGCTTCGCTTGTCCGGGACGAGAGCGGAGGTCGTCGCACCAGCGTCGTTCGATCACCCCAGCTTTTATAAGATTCCTATATCTTCGCCATAGCCCTCATCTCGAAAACCTATGCCCGGGGTGGCACTTCAGCACGGTCAAAAGTCTTGCTGTGGCCTGCGGAAATGCACCCTGTGCCTTCTTCCCGAGCGTCACCAGGTCCCCGAGAGAAAGTTGCGCCGGACATATGGGCGCAACGAGGAGTATTCCCAATGATGGACATTCTGATGCTGGCGCTGGGCTTCGGCTTCTTCGCGCTTGCGATCGGCTACACTTACGCCTGCGAACGGTTGTGAGGAGCGTGCCATGATCTTCGACTATTCGCTTGCCGGCGCCGTCTCGCTCGCTCTCCTGTTCTACCTCACCTACGCGCTGCTGCGGCCTGAGGCGTTTCTGACCGTGCTGCTGCTCGTCGAATTGCTGCTGGCGGACGCCGTGCTCGTCGCCTGCCTGCTTGCGTTGCTGCTGCCGCTCCTGCGGCGGACACAAAGTCTGAAGGGTTAAGGCCATGACTATGATCGGTTGGCTCCAGATCATTCTTTTCTGCGCGATCATCGTCGCGCTCACAAAGCCGCTCGGCTGGTACATGACGCGCGTCTTCAACGGCGAGCGGACGTTCCTCTCTCCGGTGCTGCGGCCTGTCGAGGTTGGTGTCTATTGGTTCTCCGGCGTCGACGAAAAACGCGAGCAGCATTGGGTGACCTACACGGTCGCCATGCTGCTGTTTCACGTCGGTGGCTTCCTCATCATCTACGGTGTGATGCGTCTCCAGGCCGTGCTGCCCTTCAATCCGGCAGGCCAGGGAGCAGTCGCGGAGGACCTCTCCTTCAACACAGCGATCTCCTTCATCACCAACACCAACTGGCAGAACTACGGCGGCGAGAGCACGCTGTCCTATCTGACGCAAATGGTCGGCCTGACGCACCAGAACTTCCTGTCGGCGGCAACCGGCATCGCGCTCGCGGTGGCGCTGATCCGCGGCTTCTCGCGCGCCTCGATGCGCACGGTCGGAAATTTCTGGGTCGACGTCACCCGCACCACGCTTTACGTGCTGCTGCCGATGTGCGTCGTCTACACACTGTTCCTCGTCTCGCAGGGCATGCCTCAGACGCTTGGCGACTACGTCGAAGCCACGACGCTCGAAGGCGCCAAGCAGACCATTGCGGTCGGCCCGGTTGCCTCGCAGGTCGCGATCAAGATGCTCGGCACCAATGGCGGCGGCTTCTTCAACGCCAACGCCGCGCATCCCTTCGAGAATCCGACCGCGCTGTCGAACTTCGTGCAGATGCTGTCGATTTTCGTGCTCGGCGCCGCGCTCACCAACGTGTTTGGCCGGATGGTAGGCAACCAGCGCCAGGGTTGGGCCATCCTGGCCGTGATGGGCGTGCTGTTCATCGCGGGCGTCGCCATCTGCTACTGGGCAGAGGCCAACGGCACCGCGACGATGCACGCACTCGGCCTCACCGGCGGCAACATGGAGGGCAAAGAGGTCCGCTTCGGCATCGTTGCGTCCTCGCTGTTCGCCGTGATCACCACGGCCGCCTCCTGCGGCGCCGTCAATGCCATGCATGACAGCTTTACCGCGCTTGGCGGCATGATCCCGCTGATCAATATCGAGCTCGGCGAGATCATCGTTGGCGGCGTCGGCGCCGGCATGTACGGTATGTTGCTGTTCGTCATCCTGGCGATCTTCGTCGCAGGCCTGATGGTCGGCCGCACGCCCGAATATGTCGGCAAGAAGATCGAGGCGCGCGAGGTCAAGATGGCGATGCTCGCAATCCTGATCCTTCCGCTGATGATCCTGGGATGGACGGCGGTCGGCGTCGTGCTGCCAACAGGTGTCGCCTCGATGGCGAATGCGGGCCCGCACGGCTTCTCGGAAGTTCTCTACGCCTACTCGTCGCAGACCGGCAACAACGGCTCGGCTTTTGCGGGGCTCACTGGCAACACCCTCTTCTACAACCTGACGGGCGCTTGCGCGATGTTCGTCGGCCGCTTTCTCATGATCGTGCCGGCAATGGCGATCGCCGGCTCGCTGGCGGCCAAGAAATCGATCCCTCCGTCGGCTGGCACATTCCCGACCACCGGCTCGCTGTTCGTCGGCCTCGTCGTCGGTGTGATCCTGATCATCGGCGGTCTCACCTTCTTCCCGGCGCTCGCGCTCGGCCCCATCGTCGAGCACCTCGCGATGAACGCCGGCAACGTCTTCTGATCGAGCTCTTTCGGAGTTACGTCCATGGAATCTGTCCTTAAAACCAACAAGCGCACGCCGGTTTCGGCGATGCTGGATCCGAAGATCGTGGTCCCAGCGATCGGCGCGGCCTTCGCCAAGCTCGATCCGCGGCTGATGATCAAGAACCCCGTGATGTTCGTGGTCGAGGTCGTGGCTGCGCTCACCACCGTGATCTTCCTGCGCGATCTCGTCACCGGTGGTGAGAACCTCGGCTTTACCTTCCAGATCATCATCTGGCTGTGGTTTACCGTCCTGTTCGCCAATTTCGCCGAAGCGGTCGCCGAGGGGCGTGGCAAGGCGCAAGCGGAATCGCTACGCAAGACCCGCACTGAGAGTCAGGCCAAGCTACTGACCGGTGCAGGCCAACCCTTCAAGCTGGTGCCGGGCACGAGCCTGAAGGTCGGCGACATCGTGCTGGTCGAAGCCGGCGATACCATCCCCTCCGACGGCGAAGTGATCGAGGGCGTCGCCTCGGTTAACGAGGCCGCCATCACCGGCGAATCCGCTCCCGTCATTCGCGAGATCCGGCGGCGACCGTTCGGCCGTGACCGGCGGCACCCAGGTGCTGTCCGACTGGATCCGGGTCCGCATCACCGCGGCGCAGGGCTCGACCTTCATCGACCGCATGATCAAGCTGGTCGAGGGTGCCGAGCGGGCGAAGACGCCGAATGAGATCGCGCTCAATATCCTGCTGGCCGGCCTCACCATCATCTTCGTGTTCGCCACCGTCACCATCCCGAGCTATGCGGCCTATGCCGGCGGTTCGATCTCGGTGATCGTTCTGGTCGCGCTGTTCGTGACGCTGATACCGACCACGATCGGCGCGCTGCTCTCGGCCATCGGCATCGCCGGCATGGACCGCCTGGTGCGCTTCAACGTGCTGGCGATGTCCGGCCGTGCGGTCGAAGCTGCCGGCGACGTCGACACGCTGTTGCTGGACAAGACCGGCACCATCACCCTCGGCAACCGGCAAGCAACCGCGTTCCGCCCGGTGCGCGGTGTCACCGAGCAGGAGCTGGCGGATGCAGCCCAGCTCGCCTCGCTCGCCGACGAAACGCCGGAAGGCCGCTCCATCGTCGTGCTGGCGAAGGAGAAGTACGGCATCCGCGGCCGCGACATGGCCGAGCTTGGCGCCACCTTCATCCCGTTCACGGCGCAAACCCGCATGAGCGGCGTCGATGCCGGCGGCTCGTCGGTGCGCAAGGGCGCGGTCGATGCCATGCTCAGCTATATCGGTGGCGGTGCGCCGCTGGCGGTTGCCTCCGGCAACGCCGCCCGCGCCGTCCAGTCCACGGCGCTTTCCGACGTCGGCCGCGAGGTGCAGACCATTGCCGACGAGATCGCCAAGGCCGGCGGAACGCCGCTTGCGGTCGCGAAGGACGGCAAGCTGCTCGGCGTCGTCCAACTCAAGGACATCGTCAAGGGTGGCATTCGCGAGCGCTTTGCCGAATTGCGGCGCATGGGCATCCGCACCATCATGATTACCGGCGATAACCCGATGACGGCGGCGGCGATCGCGGCGGAGGCCGGCGTGGATGATTTCCTGGCGCAGGCAACGCCCGAGGACAAGCTCAGGCTGATTCGCGACGAGCAGGCCAAGGGCAAGCTTGTGGCGATGTGCGGCGACGGCACCAACGACGCGCCGGCACTCGCGCAGGCCGACGTCGGCGTCGCCATGAACACCGGTACCCAGGCCGCCCGCGAGGCCGGCAACATGGTCGACCTCGATTCCAATCCGACCAAGCTGATCGAGGTGGTCGAGATCGGCAAGCAGCTCCTGATGACGCGCGGCGCGCTGACGACCTTCTCGATCGCCAACGACGTCGCAAAATACTTTGCGATCATCCCCGCAATGTTCCTGGCGTTCTACCCCCAGCTCAACGTGCTCAACGTCATGAACCTGTCGAGCCCGCAAAGCGCCATCCTGTCGGCGATCATCTTCAACGCGCTGATCATCATCGGGCTGATCCCGTTGGCGCTGAAGGGCGTTGCCTACCGGGCTGTCGGTGCCGGTGCATTGCTGCGCCGTAACCTGCTCATCTACGGCCTCGGCGGCATCGTCATTCCGTTCATCGGCATCAAGGCGATCGACCTCGTCGTGGTCGCCTTGCACCTGGCCTAACCCCGCCGTCATTGCGAGCGAAGCGAAGCAATCCAGAAATGTTTCCACGGTTGACAGCCTGGATTGCTTCGTCGCTTCGCTCCTCGCAATGACGGGAGAAACTGGAGAAAGACATGCTTAGAGAAATCCGCCCCGCCATCGTTCTGTTGCTGGTGCTCACCGCCATCACGGGCCTGGCCTATCCGCTCGCGATGACCGCCATTGCCGGTGCGATTTTCCCCTCACAGGCAAAAGGAAGCCTGATCGAGAAAGACGGCAAGGTGATCGGCTCCGCCCTGATCGGCCAGGAGTTCAAGGACGACAAATATTTCCATAGCAGGCTTTCGGCGACGTTGGCGCCCGACCCGAATGATTCGACCAAAACGGTGTCCTCGCCGTACAACGCCGCCAATTCGGGCGGCTCCAATCTCGGTACGACCAGCAAGGCGCTGGCCGACCGGCTGAAGGAGGACGTGGACAAGCTGAAGGCGGAGAACCCGAACGCAGCCGTCCCGGTCGACCTCGTCACGACCTCGGCCAGCGGCCTCGACCCGGACATCTCGCCGGAAGCCGCCCAATTCCAGGTGCCGCGCGTCGCCAAGGCGCGGAATCTGCCGGACGAACAGGTCCGGCAGATCGTGGCGGCGAACACCCAGGGCCGGATGATTGGCCTGCTGGGCGAACCACGCGTTAACGTATTGGTCCTGAACCTCGCACTCGATCGCGCGGCCGCGAAGTAGCGGTCTAGGCTCGCGGCGTCAGGATGATTATATTCGACTGATGGTCCAGGAGCGCCGCGATCCCGAACAACGTCCGTCTCCCGAGGCGCTGCTGGAAGCCGCGCGCCGGGAGGAGAGTGCGAGCGGCAAGCTGAAGATCTTCGTCGGCGCCGCCCCCGGCGTCGGCAAGACCTACGAGATGCTGCAAAGCGCCCATGCCAAGCGCAAGGCCGGCATCGATGTCGTGGTCGGATTCGTCGAGACCCATGGCCGGGCCGAGACCGAGGCGCTGGTGCGCGGGCTGGAAGTGATCCCGCGCAAGAAGCTCGATTACCGCGGCCAGATCGTCGAGGAGATGGACCTCGACGCCGTGATCGCACGGCGGCCGAAGATTGCGCTCGTCGACGAGCTCGCCCACACCAACGCGGCGGGCAGTCGCCATCCCAAACGTTATCTCGATGTCGAAGAGCTGCTCTCCCACGGCATCGACGTCTACACCGCCGTCAACATCCAGCATATCGAGAGCCTGAACGACGTCGTCGCCCAGATCACCCATGTGCGGGTGCGCGAGACCGTGCCGGATTCGGTGTTCGACCGTGCGGACGCGATCGAGCTGATCGACCTCACGCCGGACGATCTGATCCAGCGGCTGAAGGAGGGCAAGGTCTATGTGTCCCGGCAAGCCGAGCGGGCTTTGGAGCACTATTTCTCGCCGGGCAATCTGACGGCGCTCCGCGAGCTGGCGTTGCGGCGCACGGCCGAGCGGGTCGATGAGCAGTTGCTCACCCACATGCAGGCGAACGCCATCGCCGGTCCCTGGGCCGCGGGCGAGCGCATCCTGGTCTGTGTCAGCGAGGATCCGCGCGCGGCCAGCCTCGTGCGTTACACCAAGCGGCTCGCCGATCGGCTGCACGCGCCGTTCACCGCGATCTCTATCGAGACGCGGCGCTCGCTTCAGCTTTCAGACGAGCAGCGCGACCGTCTCGCCGATACGCTGCGGCTCGCCGAAGCGCTCGGTGGCGAGGCGCTGACCATTCCCGCCGTCGGCCGCCGCATCGCCGACGACGTCATCAACTTCGCGCAAGGTAACAACGTCACCCAGATCGTGATCGGCAAATCGACCCGTTCAAGGTGGTTCGAGATGACGCGCGGTTCGGTCGTGCACGATCTGGTCCGCCGTGCCGGCCACATCAGCGTTCACGTCGTTCCCGGCGACGAGCTCGCGGGCGAGCCGCCCAAGACGGCGGTGCAGACTGCCGTCCGGTCGGAGCCTTTCGATCCACGACCCTATTTGAAGGCGGTGGGGATCACGGCGCTTGGCCTTGCGGCAGCGGAGCTCATCAAACCCTATGTCGGCGTCGAGAACGTCGACCTAATGTTTCTCACCGCGGTGGTGGCCGTTGCCGTGCGCTACGGGCTTTGGCCGTCGATGCTCGCAAGCGTCGCGGCGTCGCTGGCCTACAACTTCTTTTTCCTGCCGCCGGTCTACACATTTACCATCACCGAGCCGACCAATGTCGCTGCCTTCGCTTTCTTCATGCTGATTGCGTTCGTGGTGTCGAACGTCGCCGGACGCGTGCGTACGCAAGCCGACACTGCGATCGGCCGCATCCGCACCACCGAGCAGCTCTATGCGTTCAGCCGCAAGCTTGCGGGCACCGCCACGCTCGACGACGTGCTGTGGGCGACCGCCTATCAGGCCGCGCTGATGTTGAAGGTCCGCGTCGTGCTGCTGCTGCCGGAGGAGGGCCTGCTCACGGTCAAATCCGGCTATCCGCCGGAGGACGATCTCGACCAGGCCGATCTTGCCGCCGCAAACTGGGCCTGGAGCAACGATCGTCCCGCGGGCCGGGGCTCGGACACGTTGCCGGGGGCCAAACGGCTGTTCCTGCCGATGCGCACCGGGCGCGGTGCGATCGGCGTCATCGGCATCGACAACGACCGCACGGGTCCGCTGCTGACGCCGGACCAGCGTCGGCTGCTCGACGCGCTGGTCGACCAGGGCGCGCTTGCGATCGAGCGGGTGTTGCTGGTCGAGGACATGGACCGCGTCAAGCGCACCGTCGAATCCGAGCGGCTTCGTTCGGCGCTGCTGACGTCGATCTCGCATGATCTCAAAACGCCGCTCGCCTCGGTTTTGGGCGCCGCCTCGACCATGCGCGATCTCGCCGGCGCACTGTCCGATACCGAGAAGCGCGATCTGCTCGCCACCGTCATCGACGAATCCGAGCGGCTCAACCGCTTCATTGCCAATCTGCTTGACATGACCAAGCTCGAATCCGGCGCCATCGTTCCCAACACGGCGCTGCATGATCTCAGCGAGATCGTCGGCAGCGCGCTCCGGCGGGCAGCGAAGATCCTCACCGCCCACAAGGTCGAGCTGGTGCTGGCCGCCGACCTGCCGATGCTCCAGCTCGATGCCGTGCTGTTCGAGCAGGTGCTGTTCAATCTGCTCGACAATGCCGCGAAATATTCGCCGGTTGAGACCACGATCGCGATCCGCAGCTGGCGCGAGCGGGACCATGTGGTGCTCCAGGTTGCCGACGAAGGCGGTGGCATTCCGCCCGGCGAGCTCGAGAGCGTGTTCGACAAGTTCTATCGCGCGCAGAAGGGCGATCATGTCCGGCCCGGCACCGGTCTCGGGCTCGCCATCTCCCGCGGCTTCGTCGAGGCGATGCACGGCACGATCTCGGCCGCCAACCGCGGCGACCGCAGCGGCGCCGTTCTCACCATCCGTCTGCCGATCCCGGCACAGACCCAGGCATTGGATACTGCCGCATGAGCGCCGCCCCGATCAAGGTTCTGGTCATCGACGACGAGCCGCCGATCCGCAAGCTGCTGCGGATGGGGCTGACGACGCAGGGCTACGAGATCCTGGAGGCGCCGAGCGGGAAGGTCGCGCTGGAAAAGCTTGCCGAGGGCCCCGCGCTGATCATCCTCGATCTCGGCCTGCCCGATATCCAGGGCCACGAGTTGCTGCGCACCATTCGTGCGCGCAACCAAAGCGTACCGATCGTGGTGCTGTCGAGCCGCGGCGACGAGGCCGGCAAGGTGCAGGCGCTCGATCTCGGTGCCGACGACTATCTGACAAAGCCGTTCGGCATGGACGAACTGCTAGCCCGCCTGCGCGCCGCGCTGCGGCATCAGCTTCAGGTGCAGGGCGAACGCCCGGTGTTCCGCACCGGAGATCTTTCCGTCGATCTCGTCCGCCGCATCGTCAAGGTCGGCGAGCGCGACATCAAGCTGTCGCCGAAGGAGTACGACCTCCTGCGCGTGCTGGTCCAACACGCCGGCAAGGTGCTGACCCACCGCTTCCTGCTCAAGGAGCTCTGGGACGAGCTGACCGACGCGCAATATCTGCGCGTCTATGTCCGCCAGCTCCGCCAGAAGATCGAGGCCGATCCGGAGCGGCCGCAATACGTGCTGACCGAAACGGGGATCGGGTATCGACTGAAGGCGGGGGATTAGGCCCTGCTGTCATTCCGGGGCGCGCGTCAGCGCCAACCCGGAATCCATTTCTCCGACCGTCGCGCTTGGCGTAATGGATTCCGGGCTCGATGCTTCGCATCGCCCCGGAATGACGTGCTAGCTCGCCTTCCTCTGCCGCGCTGTCGACCGGTGCGTCTTCTTCGCCGCTCGTCGTCCCCCGGTGGCACGGCGCCCATGCGACTTCGCCGCGGTCTTCTTGCCTCCACCTCCCCTGAGGCTCTGCTTCAGCGCATCCATAAGGCTGACGACGTTGCTCGGCTTCTCGCCGCGCTCCGGTAGCTCGATGGTCTTGCCGCCCGCCTTGCGCTTCACCAGCGTCTTCAGGGCGGTCTCGTACTCGTCCTTGAATTTGCCGGGGTCGAAATGCGCCGCCTTGGTCTGCAGGATGTGACCGGCAAGCTCGACCATGTCCTTGGTGATCTTCGGCGTCTTGATGTCGTCGAAGAACTCGCCTTCGTCGCGCAGCTCGTAGGGAAAGCGCAGCGTGGTGCCGAGCAGGCCCTTGCCGAGCGGTTCGATGGCGATGATGTGCTCACGGTTGGTGAGCACGATCTTGGCGAGCGCCACGCGGCCCTCGTCCTTCATGGCGTCGCGGATTACGGCGAAGGCATCGATTGCGGCCTTGCCATCGGGTGCGATGTAGTAGGGGTGATTAAGATAGCGCTGGTCGATCTCCTCGCTCGGCACGAAGCTTTCGATGTCGATGGTGTGGTTGCTCTCGATCTGCACCGCCTCGAGCTCTTCCGGCTCGATCTCGACATACTTGCCCTTGCGCAGCTCGTAGCCGCGACCCTTCTGGTCGCTCTCGACGACGTCGCCGGTCTCGGAATCGACCATCTGCTGCTTCAGCCGGTTGCCGGTCTCGCGGTTGATCATGTGAAACCGCGTCTTCTCGGCCGAGGTCGTCGCGGGGTAGAGCACGACGGGACAGCTGACGAGGGACAGTTTCAGCGTCCCTTTCCAGTAAGCGCGGGGAGCCATTGCATTCTCCAGTGATTTCAAGGCTTTTCAGGAACTCCAACCGTGCCAAGGGGTTTTGGTTCCGGACGCGACTTTTGCCGTGATAGGCTTCAGCGCTGAAGGACATGCGGGACCGGTCGTGCTGCGAAAACTCTCCACTTATCGACAGAAGCGTGATTTCGAGAAGACACCGGAGCCGTCGGGCCGGACCGCCGTCACGCGCTCAAAGCAGCGGCGCTTCGTGATCCAGAAGCACGATGCCACGCGGCTGCACTACGATCTGCGACTGGAATTCGACGGCGTCTTCAAGTCCTGGGCGGTGACGAAGGGGCCCTCGCTCGATCCGCACGACAAGCGGCTGGCGGTGGAGGTCGAGGACCATCCGCTCGATTATGGTGATTTCGAAGGGACCATCCCGGAAGGGCAGTATGGCGGCGGCACGGTCATGCTGTGGGATCGCGGCACCTGGGACTGCGAGGATCCCGAAGCCGGTTTCAAGAAGGGTGATCTGAAGTTCACGCTTCATGGCGAGAAGCTGCACGGAAGCTGGGTGCTGGTCCGCATGCGCAACGACCGCACCGGCGGCAAGCGCACCAACTGGCTCCTGATCAAGCACCGCGACGAGTTTGCAAGCGAGGACGAGGATGTTCTCAATGAGGACAAGTCGGTGGCGTCCGGCCGCGCGATGGCGGAGATCGCCGGAGGGAAGGGCCGAGCGCCAAAACCGTTCATGCTGGCGAAGGGCGCCGGGACCAAGGCGGATGCAGTCTGGCAGTCCAACCGCGCCGATGAGCCGAAAGGTCGCACGGTCAAGGCTGCGCCGCGTACCTCGCTGAAATCAGGCAAAGCGTCCAAGAAGGCTCCCAAGAACAAGGCGGCAAGGAAGAAGGCTACAACTGCGTCGACTGCCAGGAAGGTCTCGGAGATGCCGGACTTCGTCGCGCCGCAGCTCTGCACCGTGGTTGAACGCCCGCCGTTGGGCGATGGCTGGTGCCACGAGATCAAGTTCGACGGCTACCGGGTGCAGCTCCGGATCGAGGAGGGCAGCGCGACCCTGAGGACGCGCAAGGGCCTCGATTGGACCGACAAGTTTGCCGCGATCGCGAAGGAAGCCGTCTCGCTGCCGGACGCGATGATCGACGGCGAGATCGTCGCGCTCGACCACAACGGCGCACCGAATTTTTCCTCGCTTCAGGCCGCACTGTCGGACGGCAAGACCGAAGAGCTGATCTTCTTTGCTTTCGACCTTCTGTACGCCGAGGGCGCCGATTGCCGCCGCCTGCCGCTCGGCGAGCGCAAGGAGCGTCTCAAGGCATTGCTTGAGGCGCGCAAGAAGGCGGCAAACCAGATCCGCTTTGTCGAGCATTTCGAGAGCGGTGGCGATGCGGTGCTGCAATCGGCCTGCAAGCTCGAGCTCGAAGGCATCGTGTCGAAGAAACTGGATGCGCCGTATCGCTCCGGCCGTACCGAGAGCTGGACCAAGGCAAAATGCCGCGCCGGACATGAGGTCGTGATCGGCGGCTGGAAGACCACGGCCGGAAAATTCCGCTCGCTGATGGCCGGCGTCTATCGCGGCGATCACCTCGCCTTTGTCGGCATGGTCGGCACCGGCTTTGGTGCCGACAAGGTCAAGCGCATCATGCCGTTCCTGAAGGAGGCGGCGGCAAGCAAGAGTCCGTTCGGCGGCAAGAATGCGCCGAAGAAGACGCGCGATGTGCATTGGCTCAGGCCCGAGCTCGTCGCCGAGATCGAGTTCGCCGGCTTCACCGCCGATGGCAACATCCGCCAGGCCGCGTTCAAGGGCCTGCGACAGGACAAGCCGGCCGAGGAGGTCGAGGCGGAGACGCCCGTCGATACCGCGCTTGCCAAGCCCCCGGCGCGAAAGCGTGTTTCGGCGAAGTCCGGACAGCGCAAGGAGGCCGGCGTCGCCGAGGTCATGGGCGTCGTGATTTCCAAGCCGGACAAGCAGCTGTGGCCGGACGCCGGTGACGGTCAAGGCGTGACGAAGCTCGATCTCGCCCGCTATTTCGAAGCGGTCGGCGACTGGATGATCGAGCACCTGAAAGGCCGCCCTTGCTCGATCCTGCGTGCGCCCGACGGCATCGGCGGTGAAAAATTCTTCCAGCGTCATGCCATGCAGGGCAGCTCCAACCTGCTCGAACTCGCCAAGGTATCCGGCGATCGCAAGCCCTATTTGCAGATCGATCGCGTCGAGGGGCTCGCTGCCGTCGCACAGATCGGCGGCCTCGAACTCCATCCCTGGAATTGCGCGCCGAACGCTTACGATACACCCGGCCGGCTGGTGTTCGATCTCGATCCAGCGCCGGACGTCGAATTCCCTGATGTCGTCGAGGCGGCCAAGGAGATGCGGCAGCGGTTGACCGATCTCGGCATGGAAAGTTTCTGCAAGACCACCGGCGGGAAGGGCCTTCACGTGGTGGTGCCGCTGCTCCACGGCGCGCGCGACAGGGTTAGCTGGAAGGAAGCCAAGGCTTTCGCGCAAGGTGTCTGCCAGTGGATGGCGGATGACGAGCCCGAGCGATATCTGCTCAACATGTCCAAGAAGCTGCGTAGCGGGAAGATCTTCCTCGACTATCTGCGCAACGATCGGCTGTCGACGGCGGTGGCGCCGCTCTCCCCGCGTGCCCGCGATGGCGCGACGGTCTCGATGCCGGTGACCTGGGCACAAGTGAAGAGCGATCTCGATCCGAAGCGCTATACGGTGCGGACCGTGCCGGGCTTGCTGGCACGCTCGAAGGCGTGGGATGGCTACGACGATGCGGCCGCGTCGATCAAGGCCGCGATCAAGAAGCTGGCGGCGAAAAAGAAGTAGGGTGGGCAAAGCGAAGCGTGCCCACCATCTTTCTTTCGTCGTGGCAAAAGGTGGGCACGGCGCGTTGCGCCTTTGCCCACCCTACAGTCCGCCTTAGATCCGTCCGAGCAACAGCAGGATCAGCAGGATGACGATGACGAGTCCGAGGCCGCCGCCGCCATAATAGCCGGTGCCATAGAACGGGCCGCCGCCGATGCCGCTGAAACCGCCGAGCAGGGCGATGACCAGGATGATCAGAATGATTGTTCCGATAGACATGCGAATCTCCTCCAGCCCCTATCTCCCGAAAGGGGCACATCTGTGCGTTGTGCTGACGGCAACTTGCCGCAGGTTTGAAAGTTCCGTTTATGAAACACGACCGCAGGCGCTTGGCGCATGGAACCTTTGTCTTTGCGGCCGACATAACTAGGTGAGTGTTCAGTCAATACGGGCAGGAATCATGTCAGCACCGCTAGTCGTTTCCATTCCGCATCGCCTTGGCCGCGAAGAGGCGGTACGCCGGCTCAAGACCGGGCTCGGCCGCGCTGCCGCGAGCATTCCCGTGATGCAGGTCGAAGAGGAACGCTGGGCTGGCGACACCATGAATTTTCGCATCCGCGCGATGAGCCAGATCGCGTCGGGACAGGTCGACGTCGCCGACGACCACGTCAAGGTGCAGGTGGTGTTGCCGTGGCTGTTGCAGCGCTTTGCCGAGATGGCGCAGGCCACCATCCGCAAGCGCGGTCAGCTGCTGCTGACCAAGGACGATGGAAAATAACCGTCAGACGCCCTGGCGCTGCCGGGCAGGCCTGACGGCGCTCGCTGCGCGGGCCTCGATGACAACGGCAGGAAATTCGCGGAACGCCTGCGCCAGCGGCAGTTCGTTGCCCGCAAGTCCCTGCGCGGTGTAACCGGTGATGTCGACGGTTGCGTCGAAAACGTCCGGCGCCGGCCATTCCCGGCCCGCTTGCGTGAATGGCGCGAACTGGCGTCCAACAACGACGATCGCCGCAGTCCGGCCATGGCGGCGGGCAAAGGCAATGACATGGTCGGCGTGCGCGCCGCGCACGTCCAGAGGCTGGTAGTCGCCCCGTGCGAAAACGTCAGCGAGCTCATTGCGCAGCTTGAGCAGGTGTCGCATCCAGGCCAGCTTGAGCCGGCCGTCCGGCCAGCGCTGGATCAAGCCGTGCCAATCCGGGGCGTCCTGCGGCAGCGCCGCCTGCCGCGCGGCAAAGTCCACCGCGCGGCGGTTGTCCGGGTCGACCAGCGACAGATCCCAGAATTCGGTGCCCTGATAGAAGTCCGGAACGCCCGGCAATGTCGCCTTGAGGGTGAGCTGGCTCAGCGAGTTCAGCGCGCCGAGCAGCGCGACGCGGCGCGCCAGCGTTTGGAGCGATTCAAGGAATTCGCCCGACAATGCAGGATCGAGGATCTTCGCGATGAAGCTGTTGACGCCGTTCTCATAGGCTTCATGCGGATTGAGCCAGCTCGTCTCTTCCTTGCCCTCGCGCGCCGCCTTGAGCGCATAGGCCTGGATGCGCTCGACAAAGCCGGCATCAGTCGTCTCCCCGAGCGGCCAGGCGCCGAGCAGGGTCTGGTAGAGCATGTATTCGAACGTTGCCGAGGGCGCGCGCAGCTTGCCGTGCAGCGCCAGGTGCGGTGCATTCAGCATCTTCCAGCGCGAAACCGCGCTTGTCCACTCGCCGGGGATCTCGCTGAGCGCCGCGATCCGCGCACGAGCGTCCTCGCCGCGCTTGGTGTCGTGGGTCGCGGTCGCCGTCATGCCTTGCGGCCACTCTTTGGCGCGGGCCCGCATCGCCTCGTGGAAGGCGGCAGTGGCAAGGCCGTTGCTCGCGGGATCGCCGCCGACCTCGTTCAACGCGAGCAGGCGGTGGAACTGGTAGAATGCAGTGTCCTCCAGCGACTTCGCCATCATCGGCCCGGTGAACTGCTGCACCTTCAGCGCGAAACGGCGCACGCGCGGGGCGCTGTGCGGGGGCCGGCCGGGCTTGAGCAGGTCCATGGTGAGGGCGTCGCGCAGGAAGTCGAAAATGCCGTCGTCGGCGGCGAACCATTCCGCGCGGGCCCGTTCGATGGTGTCGTCGATCAGCTTGCGATCAAGGGCGGTCGGGTCGCTGTGCGTCAGGTAGGTGCGGTAGACCGGAAAATGCAGCACATAGAGCTCGAGCGCCTGCCGCAGGCTGTCGGCGGAGAAATCCCGGGTCGAATAGTGCCCGTTGGCGATGCGGGCGAGCAGGCGCGTCAGCACGGTGAATTCGCTGGTCAGCAACGTCTCGAGCACACGGCGCTTGGCGTCCTTCACATAGGGCGCGAGCCGTGGCGGACGGTTGCTGACCTGCCGCCAGGTCTCGTCCAGCGCCTCCAGCCCCTTGGCATCGACCAGGACCTGGGTGATGAGGTTCATCCATTCATAGCCGGTGGTGCCTTGCACGCCGGCGAAGTGCGGCAGGCGCTCGTGCTCGCAAAGGATTTTTTCGATTACAGTGTAGAACGGCTTTGCGTTGCCCTGCGCATCGCGCACCAGTCGGCGCAGCCGCTGGCAATATTGCGCGGGATCGCGCAGGCCGTCGATGTGGTCGAGACGAATGCCCTGCAGCCTGCCGTCGGCGACGAGCTGCTTTACCAGCCGGTGCGTCGCGGCGAATGTGCTGGCGTCCTCGACGCGCAGGCCTGCGAGACCGTTGACATCGAAGAAGCGGCGATAGTTGATGTCGCTGGAGGCGAGACGCCAGTGCCCGAGCTTGTAGTTCTGGCGCTCCAGCAGATGGTGCAGCATCAAGGTCTGTGCCGGGCGATCCTTGACTGCGCGATAGGCGGCGAGGCCCCGTGCGATGATGTCGGCGCTGCCTGCGATCTCCTTCAGCTCGGTCTTGAAGCCGGGCGCCTCCTTGCGGTTGGGCCGGCGCAGCCCCGTGTAGCGCGCCGCGAGCGACAGCATGCGCTTGCCGGCTTCCGTCTCCGCGGCGTCGGCCTCTTTCACGATCATCCGCAGCAACTCGCCATAGCGCTCCGGCGCGATCGGCAGGCGATGCTCGAAATACCAGGCGGAAAAACTACCTTCGCCGGCATCGTAGCGCAGCTCGATCTCTCCGCGCTCCAGCGCCTCGCCATAGGATGAGCCGAGGATCGGCAGGAACACGCCGCCGCGGGCGCGGTATGGCAGCAGATCCCAGTCGATGTCGAACGAGACGGCGTGCGGCGAGGCCTGGCCCCATTCCAGCACGTCCAGCCACCAGGGATTGTCGGCAAAGTGCACGCCGACATGGTTCGGCACGAAATCGATGATGAGGCCGAGATCGTGCTCGGCCAGCGCCTCGCTCAGCCGTGCGAAGCCGGCCTCGCCGCCGAGCTCGGGATTGAACTGGTTATGATCGACGGTATCGTAGCCATGCGTCGAACCCTTGCGGGCCTTCATCACCGGCGAGGTGTAGAGATGCGTTATCCCGAGCGCCTTGAGATACGGAACGACCGCGGCCGCCTTGTCGAAGTCGAAATCCGCGGTGAGCTGAAGGCGGTAGGTCGCAAGGGGAATCGCCGGAGGCATGCTAACCTCCGAGATGCCAGATCACGGACCACGGCGGGAGCCGATCACCGCTTGCATTGCCCCAGAGCAGCGTACCTGCATTGCTGTTGGTGTACGTGATATTCTTGTCCGAGAGATTGGCAGTCAGGCCCAGCGTGGCGCCATCTCCCATGCGCCAATGCGCGGTGAGCAGGCCGCTGTCGGCTGCCTCAGCGTCGCCGAAGCTTGCGCCTTTCAGTCGTGGAACGATCTCCCTGCGGCGAAGAGCGAGCAGCTCTTTTACTAGGGCAAGCCGCGCATCCTGCTCGGGGGTATGCCCGGTCCAGTCGAGCACTGCCGATTGCAGCGTCGCGGGATCGAGCGGGTCGGGGACCTCATCGCCGTATTTCTCATAGGCCCATTCAAATTCCTGCCTGCGCCCCTGACGCACGGCCTCGGCAAGGCCGCCCTGGAAATCGCAGAAGAACGGGAACGGCGCTTTCGAGCCCCACTCCTCGCCCTGGAACAGCATCGGCACCATCGGCGCGAGCAGCGTCACCGCGAGAGCGGCTTCGATCTGTTGCGGCGATGCGATGGCCTCGAGCCGATCACCCAGCGGACGATTGCCGATCTGGTCGTGGTTCTGGAGGAAGTTGACGAAGGTTGCCGGCGGCAGCTCGCCGCTGGCTTCACCACGCGACTTCTTGCCGAAGAATTCCGAGATCTCGCCTTGATAGACGAATCCCGATGCGAGCGCGCGGGCAAGGTCCATGCGCGGGGTCTGGTAGTCGGCATAGTAACCAGCGATCTCGCCCGTCAGCATCACATGCCAGGCGTGGTGATAGTCGTCGTTCCACTGTGCGCGATATTTTCCGTTCGGCGGATCCTGCGCGGCGTCGAGCATGCTGGCGCGATTGTCGCCGTTCTCCAGCACGAGATGGATGTGGCGTCCGGTTGCCTTGGCAAGCTCGCCGACGGCGACGCTGAGGTCGTGCAGCATGGACTGCTCGCCGGGAAGGGCCAGGATGTGATTGGCGGCATCCAGCCGCAGGCCGTCGAAGCGGTAGTCGGTCAGCCAGGACAGCGCGTTCTCGACCGCGAAGGCGCGGACCTGCGGCACGCGATAGTCGATCGCGCTGCCCCAGGGCGTGTGTGCGTCGGTGAAGAAGGTCGGCGCGTAGCGGCCGAGATAGTTTCCTTCGGGCCCGAAATGATTGTAGACGACGTCGAGAAACACCATCAGCCCGCGCAGATGCGCTTCGTCGATCAGCGACTTGAGCTCTTCAGGGCGGCCATAGGCGCTGTCGGGCGCATACCACAGCACGCCGTCATAGCCCCAGCCGCGGCGGCCGGCGAAATCGGCCAGCGGCATCAATTCCAGCGCGGTCATGCCGGCTGCGACGAGATGATCGAGCTTGTCGATCATGGCGCGATAGGTGCCTTCCGCCGTGAAGGTGCCGACATGGGTTTCGATCAGTACCGTCTCTTCCCAGGGCCGGCCGCGCCAATCCTTCGCGCGCCACGCGAAAGCATCGTGATCGATCACCTCGCTCGGACCGGATACGTCGTCGGGCTGGAACGCCGATGCCGGATCGGGCACGTCGATTTCGTCGTCGATCCTGAATTTGTAGGGGCTGTTGACCGGCAGGCTTGCGATGTCGGCGACGTACCAGCCGTCCTGCCGGCGCTGCATCGCGTGCCGTCTGTCGAGCAGGAGATCGACGCGCCGCGCGCCGGGCGCCCACAGCCGGAACGACACGCCGTCCTTCGTCGGCCGTGCGCCGAAGGATGGCCTCATAGCGTCCCCGCGAAAGCGAGCACGGAACGCGGCGGCGCCTTGCTGTCGCTTCCGGGCAGGAAATCAACACTGTTCAGCTTGGCATCGGTCGTGTTCAGGATCTGCTGCCAGCTCTTGTATTCGGTCAGTTTCGGCAATTTGAATGCGATCTCTTCAGGGGCGGCGTTCAGTACGATAAAGATCGCGGCGCTTCCTGGTTCCATCGGCCCCATCACGTAGGAGAGGAACCGTCCCTCCGGGAATTTCCAATCGTTCTCCGTCATCTCGTCACCGGCGGGCGTCAGCCACAGCGCACCGTAGGAAATGCCATCCTTGGGGCGGCCGTCGAGCCAGCGATGGCTGCGAAGCTGCGAGAAGCGGCGGCGGATGTCGGCGAGACCGGCAACGAAATCGACCATGTCGTCGCCTTCCTTGCCGAGATTGTCCCAGCCGACCCAGCCGACCTCGTTATCCTGGCAGTAGGCGTTGTTGTTGCCGGATTGCGAATTGCCGACCTCGTCGCCGGCCAGGATCAGTGGAATGCCCTGCGCCAGCATCAGGCAGGCCAGCACGTTCTTGCGAAGCTGCCGGCGCAATCCGATGATCTGGGGATCCTCGGTCGGCCCTTCGACCCCGCAATTGTTGCTGTGGTTGTCGCTGGAGCCGTCGCGATTGTCCTCGCCGTTGGCTTCGTTGTGCTTCTCGTTGTAGCTGAAGAGATCGGCGAGCGTGAAACCGTCGTGCACCGTGATGTGGTTGATGCTGGCGCGCGGCCGCCGTCCGTCATGGTTGAACAGATCGGACGATGCCGTCATGCGGCTGGAGACATCGCCGATCAGGCTGCCTTCGCCGCTCCAGTAGCGGCGCATCGCGCTGCGATAGCGGTCGTTCCACTCCGACCATTGCGAAGGAAACGCGCCGACCTGATAGCCGCCGAGGCCGAGATCCCAGGGCTCGGCCACGAGCTTGACGGTGGCCAGCACAGGATCCTGCCGGATCGCGGTCAGGAACGAGATGCCGCGATCATAGCCGTTCGGTCCGCGCGCGAGCGTCGTGGCGAGGTCGAAGCGGAAGCCGTCGACATGGCAGACCTCGACCCAGTAACGCAAGCTATCCATCACCATCTGCAGCACGCGCGGATGGGTCAGGTTTACCGACGAGCCGCAGCCGGTGAAGTCGTCGTAATAGCGCGGGTTGTCGCGATTGAGCCAGTAATAGGAGGCGTTGTCGATGCCGCGATAGCACAGCGTCGGGCCGAGGTGATTGCCCTCGGCGGTGTGGTTGTAGACGACGTCGAGCATCACCTCGATGCCGGCATCGTGCAGGCGCGCGACCGTGGTGCGGAAGGAATCGAGCGCGTTGTCCTGGGCGTAGCGCGCCTCGGGCGCGAAGAACGACAGCGTGTTGTAGCCCCAGTAATTGGCGAGCTTCTTCTCGACCAGGATGCGATCGTCGACGAAGGCGTGGATGGGCAGGAGCTCGACCGTGGTGACGCCGAGCTTCTTCAGATGCTCGATCATCGCCGGCGACGACAGCCCGCCATAAGTGCCGCGCAAATTCGGCGGTACGTCGTCGCGCTTCTGCGTCAGGCCCTTGACGTGGGCCTCGTAGATGATGGTGTCTTCCCAGGGGATATTGGGCCGAATCTCGCGGCGGCCCCAGTTGAAGGTCTCGTCGACAACGACGCCCTTCGGCATGCCGCGCGCGTTGTCGCGCCGGTCGAACGACAAATCCTCGCGCGGGCTTCCGGTGCGGTAGGCGAAATGTGCGTCGCTCCAGACCAGCCGGCCCGCAAGCCGCTTGGCATAGGGGTCGAGCAGCAGCTTGTTGGCGTTGAAGCGGTGGCCGTGCTCGGGCTCGTAGGGGCCGTGCACGCGATAGCCGTAGAGCTGGCCCGGCGAAACGTCGTTGAGATAGCCGTGCCAGACGTCCTCGGTGCGTTCGGGCAGCTCGATGCGCTCGAGCTCGCGCCGGCCCTGGCCGTCGAACAGGCATAGCTCGACCTTCTGCGCATTCGCGGAGAACAGCGCGAAATTGGTGCCGCGTCCGTCCCAGCTTGCACCGAGGCGTGCGGGCGATCCAGCAGTCAGGCGCATCGGTCAGCTTTCTGGAACGAGGAATATCGCGGCGAGAGGCGGAATGGTGAGGCGGAGATCGGGCGTCTTGCCGTCGACGGCATGAACTTCGCCGATGTTCCCGACATTGGTGCCGCCATAATGGGCTGAGTCCGAGTTGAAGACCTCTTTCCACTTGCCGCCAAACGGCACAGGGACGCGATAGTCGCGGTAGACGTTGGGCGAGAAATTGATGATGACGAGACAGCGCGCGTGCTCGTCGATGCCCTTGCGCATCCAGGCAAACACGTTGCGATCGGCATCGTCGGTAACAAGCCATTCGAAGCCGGCCTGGTCGCAATCCATCTGATGCAGCGCCGGTACGGCGCGATAGACCCGGTTGAGATCGCGGATCAGCGACTGAATGCCGGAGTGGTTCTTGTATTCCAGCAGGTGCCAGTCGAGCGACTGATCGTGATTCCATTCGCGGCTCTGCGCGATCTCGTTGCCCATGAACAGCAATTTCTTGCCGGGGTGTCCGAACATGAAGCTGTAATAGGCGCGCAGATTCGCAAAGCGCTGCCATTCGTCGCCGGGCATGCGGCCGAGGATCGATCGCTTGCCGTGCACGACCTCGTCATGCGACAGCGGCAGGATGAAGTTTTCCGAGAAGGCGTAGTGCAGGCCGAACAGGATGTCGCCGTGATGATGCTTGCGGTGGATGGGATCCTTGCTGATGTAGTTCAGCGTGTCGTGCATCCAACCCATGTTCCATTTGTAGCCGAAGCCAAGGCCGCCGAATTCGACCGGGCGCGAGACCTGCGGCCACGAGGTGGATTCTTCCGCCGCGGTGGTGGCCTGCGGGAAGCGCGCGAACAGCTCGGTGTTGACGCGGCGCAGGAACGCGATCGCCTCGATGTTTTCGCGGCCGCCATACTGGTTCGGGATCCAGCCACCGGGGGGCGGCTGTAGTCGAGATAGAGCATCGAGGCCACCGCATCGACGCGCAGGCCGTCGATCGCGTAACGCTCCAGCCAGAACAGCGCATTCGACACCAGGAAGTTCGTCACTTCGGTGCGGCCGTAATTGTAGATCAGCGTGCCCCAGTCCAGATGGCGGCCCTGCAGCGGGTTGGCGTGCTCGTAGAGCGAAGTGCCGTCAAAGCTGCCGAGCCCGTGCGGATCGTCCGGGAAGTGACCGGGCACCCAGTCGAGCAGCACGCCGACGCCCTCGCGATGGCAGGCATCGACCAGCGCGGCGAAATCCTCCGGCGTGCCGAAGCGACTGGTCGGCGCATAGAGGCCGGTCGGCTGATAACCCCAGGAGCCGTCGAACGGATGCTCGCTGACGGGCAGGAATTCCAGATGGGTGAACCCCATGTCGCGGGCATAGGCCGGCAATTGTTCGGCGAGTTCGCGATAGGTCAGCCATTCGCCGCCGTTCTTGCGCCGCCAGGAGCCGAGATGGACTTCGTAGATCGACATCGGCGCAGACAGCGCGTTGATGCCGTCGGGCGCCGGACGCGGACGCGGCAGATGCGCCTCGTCGAACACGATCGAGGCGGTCTTCGGCCGCACCTCGCTCGCGAACGCCATCGGATCGGATTTCTGCGGAAGCTGATGGCCGTGCGGCCCGATGATGTCGAACTTGTAGTGGTCGCCGGCCTTGGCGTGCGGGATGAACAATTCCCAATAGCCGTTGCCGCGCACCCGCATGGGATGGCGCCGCGCGTCCCAGAAATTGAAATCGCCGACCACCGACACGCGCCGCGCATTCGGGGCCAGCACCACGAAGCCGATGCCCTCGACGCTGTCGAGCGTCATGGGATGCGCGCCGAGCTTGTCATAGAGGCGCTGATGAGTGCCTTCGCCGAGCAGATAGAGATCGAAGTCGGTCAGGATGGGCGGAAAGCGGTAGGCGTCCTCGAGTTCGACGAATTTGTCGCCGAACCTGGCGCGGAGCTGGTAGCGCTTCGAGCCGTTGGGCAGTGCGCCGATGAACAGGCCGGCGTCGTGGACGCGATCGAGCCGCGCAACCTCGCCATGCTCGCCGACCGCTTCGACGTTCGAGGCCTCCGGCAGGAAGGCACGCACAACGCTCGTGCCGCCTTCGGGGTGCAGCCCGAGATAATGGAAGGGATCGGAGTGGCGGCCTTCGATGATCGCGTAGGCCTCGGCGGGCAGTTTAGGCATGGGCTTCGCTCTCGGCACGGGACAGGATGCGAAGCAGGCCGGTCAGCGGGGCATGGAGCCCCTCCGGCCGGTGGGACAGCTCGTACTCTACTTCGTCGAAGGCTCGATCAAGCAGGAAAAACCTTAACAGGCTATCCGCGGATTGGCGGTCTTGCGGCCACAGCCGCCCGTCGGTTATGGCCTCGCGATAGGCCGACAGGAACGTGGCGGTGGCGCGGTCTCGCCATTCGCCGAGCGCCGCCGCGAGCCGGCCCTGCTCGTCGCCGCCGCCCGAGAGCGCACGGCTGAGCGCAGCGTTAACCGAAAGATCAATCGAGCGGATCAGGCCGGCGACGTCGCGCGCGGCAGGCAGCTTGCGCCGCTTGTCGGCCAAGGGCAGACGCGGATCGCCGTCGAAGTCGATGATGAAGATATCGTCCTTCACGATCAGAGTTTGCCCGAGGCGGAAGTCGCCATGATGACGAATGTTCAACCCGCCGATGTCGGATGGCAAGAGCGCATTCAGCTGGTCCGGCAGCGTCGCCCGCATTGAGGCGAGCCGGTCGATCAACGGCCGCTCGCCCTCGTGCCCGGCGGCGCGGCTGTCGGCGAGCCGCTCGAAAACCCGCTCGGCGCGGGCCTTGAGGTCCGCGGTCCAGCGCTTGACGTGATTGGGGCCGGTCGGCTCCGGCGCGAGATCGTCGGGCCTTGCCGCGGCCAGGGCGACATGCAGTTCGGCGAGCCGCCGGCCGATCTGCGCCATGAAGTGCAGATAGGGCGCCTGCTCCTGGGTCTCGCGCGGCATCTCGCCCGGCGGTAGCACCCGCTGCTCGTCGATATAGCGGTCGAGATAACCGGCGGTGACGGCCCAGCCGTCGCCCTGGTTCTCGACATAGGCATGCAGCACACCGAGCGCGCTGCGGCTGTCGTCGTCGACCAGCTCGACGCTGCCGAGCAGCGCGGGCGTGTTGGCGAAGCGGGCGACCTCGGTGAGGTAACGGCCGATCTCGATTTCGGGACTGATGCCGCTGTCGAGCTTGCGATAGAGCTTGGCAACGTACTGGTTGTCGACCAGCGCGGTGCTGTTCGACAACTCGATCGCGCGTATGCGCTGGGGTTCCTTGATGGTGTAATCGGCGAACCGGCTGGTGGACTTGAAATCCAGCCGCAGATTGTTCTCTTCCACCACCAGGTTCTGAGACAGATTGCGCAGGAACAGGCCGATGAAGATCTGGTCGGTCGCGACGTCGAGCAGCGTGCCCTCGCGCGCGCCCTGGCGCACGGCGGCGAGCGCCTTCGGGTTGAAGCGTTCGCGGTCGAAGCGCACCCATTCGATCTGCATCGGCAGCACGTAGCGCGTCGTGATGTCGTGGTGCGCCGCCTCGAAGAACGCGATCCAGGGCCTGTTGTCGCCGATGTCGCAGAACGGCACCGCCGAGAGCAGCGTCGGCTTGATATGCTTGGGATTGTGTTCGGGATACCAGCGCGTCCGCGACAGGAATCCCGGCAGCACCTCGTGCTCGAACACGCCGCGCTCGCGCGCCAGCGACACCCAGGTCGAATTCACCGGCACCACCAGGGTCTCGAACTCCGGCACCGCGCGCGGCGTCACCGGTTCGGACTTGTCGCGCTCCTGGAGCTGGAACCAGTAGAAGCCATAGGGGCCGAGCGTGATCATGTAGGGCAGTTCGCCGATCGGCGGGAAGCGCGTGCGGCCGAGCATCTCCTGCGGGATGCGGTCCTTCCACGGCGACAGGTCGAGCTCGGTTGCCTGCGCCGCGCGCGAGAGATTGGCGACACAGAGGATCACCTCGTCGCGATATTGCCGGACATAGGCCAGCACGGAGCGGTTGGCGGGGCGAATGAAGGTCATGGTGCCGCGGCCGAAGGCGAGCGTCGACTTGCGCACCGAGATCAGCCGCTTGGTGGCGCTGAGCAGCGAGGACAGGCTGCGCGACTGCGCCTCCACGTTGACCGATTCATAGCCGTAGACGGGATCCATGATCAGCGGCGCGTAGAGGCGGGCCGGGTCGCAGCGTGAGAAGCCGCCATTGCGGTCCGGGCTCCATTGCATCGGCGTGCGAACGCCGTTGCGGTCGCCGAGATAGATGTTGTCGCCCATCCCGATCTCGTCGCCGTAATAGATGATCGGCGTGCCGGGGAAGGACAGCAACAGCGAGTTCATCAGCTCGATCTTGCGGCGGTCGTTGTCCATCAGCGGCGCAAGGCGCCGGCGGATGCCGACATTGATACGGGCGCGCGGATCGTTGGCGTAGGTGGTCCAGAGATAGTCACGCTCGACGTCGGTCACCATCTCCAGCGTTAATTCGTCATGGTTGCGAAGGAACAGCGCCCATTGGCAGCTCGCCGGAATGTCCGGCGTCTGGCGCAGGATGTCGGTGATCGGGAAGCGGTCCTCCTGCGCGATCGCCATGTAGATGCGCGGCATCAGCGGGAAGTGATAGGCCATGTGGCACTCGTCGCCACGGCCGAAATATTCCTGCACGTCCTCCGGCCATTGATTGGCCTCGGCGAGCAACAGCTTGCCCTTCGAGTAGGAATCCAGTTCCTGGCGCAGCCGCTTGATGATCGCGTGCGTCTCCGGCAGGTTCTCGTTCGAGGTGCCTTCGCGCTCGCACAGATAGGGAATGGCGTCGAGCCGGAAGCCGTCGACACCGGCGTCCAGCCAGCGCTTCATCACCTGGATCAGCGCGCTGACGACGCGCGGATTGTCGAAATTGAGGTCCGGCTGGTGCGAGAAAAAGCGGTGCCAGTAGAACGCGCCTGCCTCGTGATCCCAGGTCCAGTTCGACTTCTCCGTGTCGGTGAAGATGATCCGCGTGCCCTGGTATTTCTGGTCGGTGTCGCTCCAGACATACCAGTTGCGGGCGCTCGAGCCTGCCGGGCTGCGGCGCGCGCGCTTGAACCAATTGTGCTGGTCCGAGGTGTGGTTGACGACGAGCTCGGTGATGACGCGTAGGCCGCGTTTCTGCGCTTCCTGGATGAAGCGCTTGAAGTCCTTCATCGTCCCGAAATCGGGATTGACCGAGCCATAGTCGCCGATGTCGTAGCCGTCGTCGCGGCCGGGCGAGGGATAGAACGGCAGCAGCCACAGCGCGGTGACGCCGAGCTCCTGCAGATAGGGTAGCTTCTCGGTCAGGCCGGCGAAATCGCCGATGCCGTCATTGTTGCTGTCGGCAAAAGCCTTGACGTGGAGCTGGTAGATGATGGCGTCCTTGTACCAGAGCTCATCCACGATCTCGGCGGCCTCGGACGTCTTGGTGTCGACGGAAGACAATACATTCATGGAGTGATCCCTAAGCCAGGCAGCGGAACAGCAGCGCCGGATCGCGGTCGGGATCGATATGCAGTTTGATCCCGCCCCATTCGATGCGGGACTGTTCGCCTGTCAGGAGATTTTCGAGTGCCGTGACGGGACGGCGCTCGCCGCCGGCGTCGATGGTGAGGTCGCCGAGCGGCAGCCAGAATTCGCGCCCATGGCGCGAGAGCGCGATGACCGCGACGACGGTATTGGCTGGATCGACCGCCTCCTTGGCGAAGGCGATCGTTTCGCCGTCTTCTACGGCAAGGAAGCGCAGGTTCGCAGTCTGCTGAAGCGCGGCGTTGTCGTTGCGGATGCGGTTCATCTCCGTGATGTAGGCTTTGATATTGCCCGGCTTGTCCCAGTCGCGCTGCTTGATCTGGTACTTCTCGGAATCCTGATATTCTTCGCTGCCGGGGATCGCCTCGTGCTCCAGCAGCTCGAAGCCACTGTAGATGCCGTAATTACCCGACAGCGTCGCCGCCAGCGCAACACGCGACCTGAACGCCCAGATTTCGCCGCTCTGGAGATGATAGGGCAGCAGGTCAGGCGTGCTGACGAACAGGTTCGGGCGATAGTAATCCCGCTCGGGATAGCGCGTCAGCTCGCTAAAATATTGCTCCAGCTCCCACTTTGCCGTGCGCCAGGGGAAATAGCTGAAGGATTGTGCGAAGCCGAGCTTGGCGAGACCTTTCATCAGCTTGGGCCGCGCGAACGTCTTGGAGAACAGGATGACCTCGGGATGCCGGCGGCGGATGTCGGTGATCAGCCAGTCCCAGAACGGAAGCGGCGCGGTGTCGTGATTGTCGATGGCGAAGATGGTCACGCCATGGTCGATCCAGAACAGCATGGCGTCGCGAAACGCATTCCACAGCCCGGCTCGATCGACGGATGTAAAATCGGGGATGACGATGTCCGAATAGGGGCCATCGGCCGTCCGCACCGAGCGGTCCGGCCGCCACTTGAACCATTCCGGATGCTGCGTCAGCCAGGGGTGATCAGGCGAGCATTGCACGGCGAAATCGAGTGCGAGCTCGAGGCCGTATTCGAGGCAGGTCGCGACCAGCGCGCGGAAATCCTCGATGGTGCCGAGCTCCGGATGCAGCGCATCGTGCCCGCCTTCAGCCGAGCCGATCGCATAGGGCGACCCCGGATCGCTTTCGCCGGCCACCGGCGCATTGTTGCGGCCCTTGCGACGAGTCTTGCCGATCGGGTGGATGGGCGTGAAGTAGAGCACGTCAAAGCCCATCGCGGCGATATCGGGTACGCGCGCGATGCAGTCGCGCAGCGTGCCGTGCTGGCCGGGAATGCGGCTCTGGCTGCGCGGCATCATCTGATACCAGGCGCCAAAGCGCGCTCTGTCGCGGTCGATGATCAGCGGGAAGTTTTGCGAGCGGGTCAGGTCGGGGCGCGATTGGCTCTCGGCCATGGCTGCGCCGAGCTCGGTCGCAAGCAGCGGCGCGACCTCACCAGTCTGAAGGAAATCCTCGCATTGCCTGACGATGACGGCCGCGGCGTCCTGACGCGCGCCATGCGCCTTGGTCAAGAGGCCGGCGCCCTCGATCGCATCGAGGCTGACATCCGCGCCGGTCTGCTGCTTGCGCGCGACGCTGTGCGACCAGGTGGCGAATTCATCGGTCCAGGCTTCGATGGCGTAGACATATCGGCCGGGCTCCACGGGTGTGAACGCGCCGGACCAGCGGTCATTGCCGTGAGGGATCATCGGCTCGCTCCGCCATTCACGCTCCTGCTCTCCTCGCCAGATCAGCGCCGCGCCGATCACGGCGTCGCCGTCTCGGTAGATGTCGGCCCACACCTCGACCGGTTGGGCAGCGATCCGCTTTGCGGCAAAGCGGCCGCCGTCGATCGACGGATAGATGTCTTCGATGAGGAAAGCACTGCCGGCGGCGGCGCTCTCGACAGTTTGAATTGTCTTGTTCACGGTGATGCCATTGACAAGAAAGCAGGAGCCCGTTTCCCTTGCCGGGAACCTACGCTTGATACCTATATAGAAAGCCGCTTGTGTGTCATTGGTTCCCCTGGGAACGGCAGGCGCGGTTTGCGAGTTGACCCAGACTAACCTCTTCCGCGACCTCCAGAAATCGTTCCCCCCGGGCCAGAGAATGGCCTGCAAGCTGCGTGCCGAATGGATCTTTTAGCTCAAGCCCAGATCAAGGGCGTTCAGTCCGAATTCGTCGATGCCCTCGGAAAGCTGCGGGTCACCGATCCCGTGGCCCTCAAATCCATCCTCGATGCCCTGCCGGAGAAGCGGGTTTATCGCTTCGTCCAGGGGCCGGTGGTGGTGCGTGCCCTGAGGCATTCGCGCACCGAGCTTGCGGCCACTGGCGCGCCGCCGCTCAAATGGAGCATCACCGGCAACGCCAAGGTGATCGCGCAAGGCGAGACGCGCGAGCCCGTGATCGCCTGGCCCGCCGACCTGCCGCTCGGTTATCACCGGCTGACCCTGACCGATGCCGAGGGGGCGACCGAAGACGTGCCCATGATCGTGGCGCCGGAGCGGGCCTTCGGCGGCGATTTCGACCGCGGCTGGTTGCTCGCCGTGCAGCTCTACAGTATTCGCTCCGACCGAAATTGGGGGATCGGCGATTTCACCGATCTGGCCGGACTCGTCCGGCTCGCCAAGCAGCTCGGCGCGGACGGCGTCGGGCTCAATCCGCTGCATGTGCTGTTCGACAACCATCCGGCCGATTGCAGTCCATATTCGCCGAACAGCCGGCTGTTCCTCAATCCGCTCTACATCGACGTCGAGGCTATCCCCGAATTCTCGGCAGACCTCGTGCCGGACGCCACAGCGATCGCTACGCGGCTGCGCCAGGGCGATCGTGTCCCTTACGCCGACATGGCGGCGCTGAAATGGCGGGCCTTGCGCGCCGCCTTTGACGCTTTCGTGACAAAGGCGAGCGGCGTCCGCCGCAATCAGTTCGACGCCTTCCGCGCCGACCGCGCGCCGCTGCTGTCCCGTTTTGCCTGCTTCGAGGTACTGCGGCATCGTTTCGTGTCGCCGTGGTGGGAATGGCCGGTGGAATGGCAGCAGCCGGACGACACCAAATGCGCGGAGCTGCGCAACGGTCCAGACCAGCGCGAGGTCGAGTTCGTCGAATTCGTGCAATGGACGGCCGACAGCCAGTTGCATGCAGCGAGGGAGGTTGCGAGCCAGCTCGGCATGCGGGTCGGGCTGTATCTCGACGTTGCCGTCGGCGTGCAATCCAACGGCTTCGATGCCTGGAACGAGCAGATCGCGATCTCGCGCCATCTCGCGGTCGGCGCGCCGCCCGACGTCCTCAACACCGCCGGTCAGGACTGGGGTCTCGCCGGTTTCAATGCCGGCGGCCTGGAAGCGCAGTCCTTCGTGCCTTTCGCAGATATGCTGGCGGCCTCGATGCGTCATGCCGGCGCCATTCGGATCGATCACGTCCTCGGGCTTAAGCGGCTCTATCTCGTGCCGCGCGGCTTCAGGCCCGACAACGGCGCCTATGTGCAGATGCCGTTCGAGGCGCTGCTGGCGGCCATCGCGCGCGAGAGCGTGGCGCACAAGTGCATCGTGATCGGCGAGGACCTCGGCACCGTGCCGGAAGGTTTCCGCGAGACCATGCAGGATTTCGGCATCTGGTCCTATCTCGTCATGATGTTCGAGCGCGACGAAGCCGGACATTTCCGCAACTCCGACTTCTATCGGCCCAACGCGCTGGTGACGCTGAACACGCACGACCTCTGCACCTATGCGGGCTGGCGTTCCTTCAGCGATCTCAAGGTCAAGCTCTCGCTCGGGCTCGATCCCGGCGAGAACGATCAGGCGCGCTGGGAAGCGCTCGGCATGCTCGACGAAATCCTCCGCCAGAACGGCATCGAGGCAAACGACCTCTATTCGGTACTCGCCTTCCTGTCGCGCACGCCGTCGCGGCTGCTGGCGGTATCGCTGGAGGATCTGCTCGGCGTGCTCGACCAGCCCAATATTCCGGGTACGATCGACGAGCATCCGAACTGGCGCCAGCGCCTGCCCGTCGCGCTCGACAAGATCGTGTCGAAGGTCGATCTCGCCGCTTTGAAGGCCGCAACGCGGGAACGGTCCTTGATCGGCGGGAGTTGATCCGCGGGGAATTGTTGGGTCCGGAACCTTGTCTCAGAAAATTGAAGACTATGCGCTGATCGGCGACTGCGAGACCGCGGCGCTGGTCGGGCGCGACGGCTCGATCGACTGGCTGTGCTGGCCCGCCTTCGATTCCGACGCCTGCTTTGCCGCGATCCTCGGCACGCACGAGAACGGCCGCTGGTTGATCGCGCCAAGTGAAGACGTCACAGCCATCTCTCGCCGCTATCTCGGCAACACCCTGATCCTCGAAACCCGCTTTGAAACCAACAGCGGCACCATTGCGCTGATCGACTTCATGCCGCCGCGCGGAAAGGCCTCCGATATCGTCCGGCTGGTGCGCGGCATCAGCGGCACGGTCAAGATGCGAATGGAGCTTGTCATCCGCTTCGGCTTCGGCGTTGACATTCCCTGGGTGCGGCGGATCGACCATTCGCTCCTGGCGGTGGCCGGCCAGGACATGACGGTGCTGCGCACGCCGGTCGAGACCCGGGGCGAGGATCTGACCACGGTGTCCGATTTCGAGGTGAAGGCGGGCGAAACCGTGCCCTTCGTGCTGACCTACGGCCCTTCGCATCTCGAGCCGCCCGCGCCGATCGATCCGGAGAGCGCGCTCCGGGAGACCGAAAAGTTCTGGCTGGAATGGAGCAGCCGCTCCACGCATGACGGTGAATATCACGAGCTCATCATGCGCTCGCTGATCACGCTGAAGGCGCTGACCTTCGCCCCGACCGGCGGCATCGTCGCCGCGCCGACCACCTCCCTGCCGGAAAAGCTGGGCGGCGCCAGGAACTGGGATTACCGCTTCTGCTGGCTGCGCGACGCCACTTTCACGCTGCTGGCGTTGATGAATTCCGGCTATACCGAGGAGGCCTTGGCCTGGCACAATTGGCTGCTGCGCGCGGCGGCCGGTGCGCCGGCGAACATGCAGATCATGTACGGAATCTGGGGCCAGCGGCGCCTGCTGGAATGGGAGGCCGGCTGGCTCGCCGGCTATGAGGGCGCCCAGCCGGTGCGCGTTGGCAATGCCGCGCATGCCCAGCTTCAGCTCGACGTCTATGGCGAGTTGATCGACGCCTTCCACCAGTCGCGCATGGCCAAGCTGAAGCTGGACGAAGAGACCTGGTCGCTTGAATGCGCGGTGCTCCAGCATCTCGCCGAAGTCTGGGACCAGCCCGACCACGGCATCTGGGAGAGGCGCGGACAGCCCCGGCACTATGTCTTCTCCAAGGTCATGACCTGGGTCGCCTTCGACCGCGGCATCAAGAGCGCCGAGACCTTTGGTTTCAAGGCGCCGCTGCTGCACTGGCGCGCGTTGCGTGAGGCCATCCATCGTGACGTCTGCAACAAGGGATTTGACGCCGAGGAGAATGCGTTCGTCGAGTCCTATGGCTCGAAGCTGCTCGATGCCAGCGTGCTATTGCTGCCAGCGGTTGGCTTCCTGCCGGCGCAGGACCCACGCATCCGCGGCACCATCGCTGCCGTCGAAAAATACCTCCTGCGCGACGGTTTTGTCTTGCGCCACGATCCGCGCGAGGTGTCCGAGGAGATTCAGCCGATCGAGGGCGCGTTCCTGGCCTGCAGCCTGTGGCTCGCCGATGCCCACGTGCTGGCCGGCAATCTCGACAAGGCGCAAGTGCTGCTCGATCGCGTCGTCGGCATCGCGAACGACGTCGGGCTGCTGGCCGAGGAATATGATTCAGGCGCCCGTCGCCAGACCGGAAATTTCCCGCAGGCCTTGACACATATCGCGCTGATCAACACCGCGCAGAACCTGTCGGCGGCGAGGCAGGAGTGCGACAAGCCGGCGGTGCAGCGGTCGAAGTAGGGAAGGTGCTTCCGCGGCGGAGATGCGCTCCCTCTCCCGCTTGCGGGAGAGGTTAGAGAGCTTGCGGCCCGACCAACCAACTCAAAGCCAATTCGGTCCTAACCAACCCCGTTCCGCGTCAAAATCATCTCCATCGCCTCGGCAAAACCATCCTGCTCGTTGCTCGCCGTCACATGCGTCGCCTGGTCCTTGACGCTGTCGGTGGCGTTGCCCATGGCGATCGAGGTGCCGCTGACGCGGAACATCGCGAGGTCGTTCTGCATGTCGCCGATGGTGGCGACCGCGTCGGTGGTGATGCCCAGGCGCCTGGCCATCGACCGCACGAAAGTGCCCTTGTCGAAGCCGGGCGGGGTGATGTCGAGATAATAGGTCTGCGAACGAACGGCAGTGGCCTCGCTGCCGAGCGCCTCCTGCATCGCCTTCTCGCAAGCCTCGAGCCCGGCGGCATCGGCGCTGGCGCCGACGATCTTGCAGGCGCTCGCGAGGTAAGGCGAGAAGTCCGTCACGATGGTCGGCTCGGAGCGGATCGTGTGCTGCTCGTGGGGCACATATTTGCCGCTGGCGTTGTCGATCAGCCATTTGTCGGTGGTGAACAGCCAGATGTCGGCGCCGAACTCCCTGAGGATCTGCAGGGACCGCTCGGCCGCGCCGGCGGGAATCAGATGCTGCTCGACCGGCTTCATCTCGGGATCGACGATCGAGGAGCCGTTGAACGGGCCGACCGGGAGCCACAGCGCCAGCGGTTCGATCAGGAAGCGCATGCCGATCGCGGGGCGGCTGGAGGTGATGGTGAAGCCGATGCCGGCCTGGTGCAGCCGCTGCACCGCGCCCCTCGCGCGGTCGGTCAGAATCTTGTCCTTGGTCAACAGGGTGCCGTCGACGTCGGACACGACCAGTGAGATTTTCGTCATGCAGGACCCCAGGGTTTCGTCTCAGCGTTCGTCGCCGCCCGGTTCAATTGCCTGATGACGCCGTCCACGATGGCCTCGACGGATTCGTCGATCGAGACGGTGATGACGTGTTCGCCCGCCTCCGGCGGCTCCAGCGTGTCGAACTGGCTTGTCAGCAGCCCGGTCGGCATGAAGTGGCCCTTGCGGTGCGCGAGCCGTTGGGCAATCAGCTCCTTGGTGCCGTTCAGGAAGACGAAGCGGACATCGTCGCGTCCGCGCAAGAGCACGTCGCGATAGGCGTGCTTCAACGCCGAGCAGGCAATGATGACGTGCTCCCCGCGTTCGCAGACCCGCGCGATCTCGTCGGCAATTGCGTTGAGCCAGGGCCAGCGGTCCTCGTCGGTGAGGGGATGGCCGGCCCGCATCTTCTCGACATTGCTGGCGGGGTGAAAGCTGTCGCCGTCCTCGAACCGCCAGCCGAGCCGCTCGCCCAGCGCCTCCGCAACCGTACTTTTGCCCGAACCCGACACGCCCATCACGATCAATGCACAAGGTGCTTCAGCGCGGCCCACGAATTTCCTCCGGAAGCGCGGCCTGGTCGACCAGCCAGACGGTCTCGCCATTCGAGCGCGCGCGTACAGCCGGCAGAGTCTCGCCATTGAGCAGGCGCGTCAAGATCGGTTGCTTGTCGTACCCGGCAATCTCGAACAGCATTTCGCGGCAGGAAGCCAAAGCGGGCAGGGTGAGCGAGACCCGCGGCACGAACGGCGCCACGTTGGCTTTGGGTACGCCGACGACCCAGCGTTCGGTCTCCTCAATCGCGGGATAGCCGGGGAAGAGCGAGGCGGTGTGGCCATCCGGGCCGGCGCCCATCAAAACCATGTCGAAGAGTGGCCGCGCCGGATCGAGGCTTTCAGCCCCATAAAAGGCTTGCAGCTCGCGTGCATAGGCTTGCGCGCTTTGATCGGGATTTTCAGCCGTGGTCGGAATCGGGTGGATATGGCCGGGGGCGCGCTGCGGTCGAGAAAGGTCGCGCGGGCGACCGCCATGTTGTTGAGGGGATCGCTCTCGGCCACGAAACGCTCGTCACCGATGAACCAATGCACGCGCTCCCACGGGATCCTGTCCCGCCAGGTATCGCTGTCGAGCAGTTGATAGAGCTTCTTCGGGCTCGAGCCGCCGGTGAGGCAGATCGCGATGCGTCCGGGATTGGCTGCGATCCGCGCCATCACCCGCTCAGCCGCGGCCTGCGCCAGCGCCTCGGCGTGGGCCACGACGATCAGCTTCGGCTGGCCGGCCGTTGCCATCACGAAAATTTCCGCCAGCTTCGCCCGTCGCGCCGCAGCAGCTCGTCGGCGCATTTCGGGCCGTCGCTGCCGGCCTCATAGGTCTCGATGCCGTTTGTGCCTTCACTCTTCCAGGCGTCCAGGAATGGCTGCACCGCCTGCCAACCGGCCTCGACGCCGTCGGCGCGCTGGAACAGGATGTTGTCGCCGATCATGCAGTCGTAAATCAGCGTCTCGTAGCCGGTCGAGGGATCGGCCCGGAAATAATCCCCGTAGCGGAACTTCATCTCGACGCCGTCGATGGTGATGCTCGGTCCCGGAATCTTGGCATTGAACTGCAGCTCGATGGTCTCGGTCGGCGCGATGCCGATGGTCAGGAAATTCTGCGACAGGCGGTCGATGTCCGTCCCGGAGAACATCGACAGCGGCGCCTGTTTGAACTTGATCGCCACTTCCGTGCGCTTGTGGCCGAGCGCCTTGCCGGTGCGCAAGTAGAAGGGCACGCCGGCCCAGCGCCAATTGTCGATCATCAGTTTCAGCGCGACAAAGGTTTCGGTGGTGCTGCCGGGCTTGACCTCCTCGGTCTTGCGATAGTCCGGGATGTCGTCGTCGCCGATCTGGCCGGCGAGATATTGCGCGCGCACCGAATTTCTCAGCGCTTCTTCCCGGCTGGGCTGCTGGATCGCCGAGAGCACATCGGCCTTTTCGGAACGCACGGAGTGCGCGTCGAAGCGCGTCGGCGGCTCCATCGCGACCAGTGACATCAGCTGGAATAGATGGTTCGGCACCATGTCGCGCAGCGCACCGGTGGCGTCGTAGAAGCCGCCGCGATGGCCGACGCCGAGCTTTTCCTCGACAGTAATCTGGATGTGGTCGATATGGTTGCGATTCCAGATCGGCTCGAACATGCCGTTGGCAAAGCGCAGCACCAGGATGTTCTGCACCGTTTCCTTGCCGAGATAGTGATCGATCCGGTAGATCTGGTGCTCGGTCATGATGTTCAGCAGCTCGGCGTTCAGCGCCCGCGCCGAGGCGAGGTCGGTGCCGAACGGCTTTTCGATCACCAGCCGCCGCCAGGCCCCGTTCTCCTTCATCAGGCCGGTGCGGCCGAGCTCGCGCGCGGTCGGAGCGAACGCGGCCGGCGGCGTTGCCAGATAGTACAGCCGGTTGCCGCCGGTGCCCTGCGCGCATTCGAGCGTATCGAGATGGTCGCGCAGGCGATCGAACGACGGCGGGTCCTTCGGGTCGGCCTCGACGAAGGTCACGCATTGCAGCAGCTGCTTGGCGACGACATCGTCAACCGGCCTCGTGGCGAACTCGCGCAGGCCCTTCATCAGGCTGTCGCGCAACTCGTCGTCCGACTGGCCCTTGCGGGCCACGCCGACGACGCAGAATTTTTCCGGCAACAGGTCTTCTGCGGCGAGGTTGTACAACGAGGGCATCACGAGGCGGTGAGTAAGGTCGCCGGTGACACCGAAAATGACGAAGGCGCAATTTTCCGGCTTGGGCTTGGGCTGCGGGTCTTTTGTCACGAACGATTGGCCTTCGCTTTGTTACGCTTATTTGGGTTTCGAAGCGCCCGGCTGCTTCGGCTCCTTGTGGCCGCCGAAGCCCGCACGCATCGCGGAGAGAATTTTCTCGGCGAAGGTGTGTTCCCTGCGGGAACGGAAACGTGTGTAGAGCGCCGCGGTTAGAACCTCCGCGGGTACGGCCTCGTCGATCGCCGCGTTCACAGTCCAGCGTCCCTCACCGGAATCCTCGACGAAGCCGGAATATTCCGTCAGCGCCGGGCTGTCGGCGAGCGCGGTCGAGGTGAGGTCGAGCAGCCAGGACGGGATCACGCTGCCGCGCCGCCACACCTCGGCGATATCGGCAAGGTCGAGATCGTAGCGATGATCGGGCGGCAGCGCCTCGATATTGGCGTTCTTGAGGATGTCGAACCCTTCGGCATAGGCCTGCATCAGGCCGTATTCGATGCCGTTGTGGATCATCTTGACGAAATGGCCCGCGCCCACGGGGCCTGCATGGATGTAGCCCTGCTCGATGCGGGGATCGCGTCCATTACGTCCCTCCGTGCGCGGAATGTCGCCGGCGCCGGGCGCGAGCGCGGCGAAGATCGGATCGAGCCGGTCGACCACCGGCTTCTCGCCGCCGATCATCATGCAATAGCCGCGATCGAGACCCCAGACGCCGCCGGATGTGCCGACATCGACATAGTGGATGCCGCGCTGCTTCAGCGCCTTGCCGCGGCGGACGTCGTCCTGCCAGAAGGTGTTGCCGCCGTCGATGATGACGTCGCCGTCCTGCATCACGCCTGCGATCGTGTCGATCGTCGTTTCGGTGATGTGGCCGGCCGGCAGCATCACCCAGGCCGTGCGCGGCCGCTCCAGCTTGGCGATGAACTCTTCCAGTGTGGCTGAGCCCACCGCGCCGTCCGCGGCAAGGCCGGCGACGGCCTTGGCGTCCTTGTCGTAGACCACGGTCGAATGTCCCTGGCGCATCAGGCGCCGAACGATATTGCCGCCCATCCGGCCGAGGCCGATCATGCCGAGTTGCATTTGAGAGATTCCCTTAATTCAGCGCGTCGTTGAGCGCCGCATTGAGCGCCGCGAGACCCTTCTTGAGCCCGCCCTTGAGGTGCACCCGGAGCGCCCGCCGGCCGCGCTCGGTCAGCACGTCGAAATCGCCGCGCGCCTGCGCTGCCTTGATCACGCCGAAGCTGGCCTTCTGGCCCGGCACGGCGAGATCCTTGGCATCGTCGGCGGTGATCTGCAGGAACACGCCGCTGTCGGGCCCGCCCTTGTAGGCCTGGCCGGTGGAATGCAGGAAGCGCGGGCCGAACTCGGCGCAGGTCGCGACGTGACGCTTCTCGCGCACGTCCAGCCGCATCGCCTGCAGCGCGTCGATGGTGGCCTTGTCGCGCGCGATGTAGCCGAGCAGGGCGACATAGTCGCCATGGTTGGAGCGGGAGAGATGCGCCCTCAGCCACGACGTGAGGTCGCCGTTGGCGCCGGCCGCGCGCAGTGCCGTGGCGTTGGCCTCGTCGGTGTAGAGATCGGCTTCGTCCGTGCTGACCACCGGCTTCTCCGCGGGGAGCGCGCCGGTCTTCTCGTACGCATTGGTCAACTCGCGGGTCTTGATCTTGGCTGCTTCCACGTCCGGCTGGTCGAACGGGTTGATGCCGAGGATGCTGCCGGCCACCGCTGTCGCCATCTCGAAGCGGAAGAATTCCTGGCCGAGATGGTCGATCGACTTCATGACGATGCGCACGACGGGATGGCCGGCCGCTTCGATCGCGGCAAGCTGCGAGTCGTGCGCGGCGTCCGCTTCGCCCTCGGTGCGGATGTCGATGAAGAAACGGTCGTTGCCGTAGAGCGCGGGCTCGCCGAGCGGCTCGTCGGCGATCGGGATCAGGCCCTTGCCTTCCTTGCCGGTCGATTCCGCGATCAGCTGCTCGGCCCAGGCGCCGAAATCGGCGATCTTGTTCGACGACAGGATCGTCACCTTGTCGCGGCCTTCGAGGCCGGCAAGGCCCATGGCGAGGCCGAGCTGCACGCCCGGGTTCTCAGCCGGCGGCACGTCCGGTCCGCAGGAGCGGGCCATCGCCAGCGCATGCTTGAGCAGGGTCTTGACGTCGATGCCCGCGGTTGCCGCAGGTACCAGGCCGAACGGCGACAGCACCGAATAGCGTCCGCCGATCGACGGCTCGCCATGGAAGATGCGGGCGTAGTTGAGGCTCTTGGCCGCCTTCTCCAGCGACGAGCCGGGGTCGGTCACCGCGATGAAGCGGAAGCCGGTCTTGGCTTTCGGGCCGAGCGCCTGCGCGACGCGCTCATGGAAATAGTCCTTCATCGCGTTCGGCTCGGTGGTGCCGCCGGACTTGCTCGACACGATGAACACGGTGTTGGCGATGTCGATCTTGGCTTCCATCGCCCGCACCTGCGCCGGGTCGGTGGAGTCGAGCACATGGAGCTTCGGGAAGCCGGGCTTCTTCGCAAAAGTCTCGGCCAGCACCTCCGGCCCGAGGCTCGAGCCGCCCATGCCGAGCACGACGGCATCGGAGAATTTCTGGCCCTTCACGCGGTTTGCGTAGTCCTCGTAGTCGGCGACATCGGCCTTGGCGGCGCTGTCGAGCCAGCCGAGCCATTTGTCCTCGTCGGCGCCGGTCCACACGGATTTGTCGCGCTGCCACAGCCTGCGGATCTTGGCGGACGCGCGCCATTCCTCGGTGCTTTTGGCCACAGCCTTGCCGAGCCCGTCGCCGAGCGAGAGAAGCTGGCGGTCGATCGCGGGACCAAGCACGACGGCGCGCTTGTGCGCGACCGCGCCGTAGAGCTTGTCGGCGGCATCCGCAAACTGCTTCACGCCGTCCTTGACCAGCTCCTCGGTGATGGCATCGAGCGAAACACCTGAACGCTCCAGCTCTTCCAGCACGCGATAGGCATCCTCGACATTCTCCTCGAGGCTGTCGCGCAGTTTGCCGTGGTCGCGGAACGCATCGAGCGTCGCGGGCGGCACGGTGTTGATGGTGTTGGGGCCGATCAGCTCTTCGACATAGAGCGTGTCGCGGTAGTCCTTGTTCTTGGTGCCGGTCGAGGCCCACAGCATCCGCTGCGGCCTGGCGCCCTTGGCGGCGAGCTTGTCCCAGCGCGGGCCCGAAAACAGGCGCTTGTAGTCCTGGTAGGCAACCTTGGCGTTGGCGATCGCGACCTTGCCTTTCAGCGCGGCGAGCCGTTCCTTCTCGGATGGATCGTTGGCGCGCGCGATCTTCTCGTCGAGCTGCTTGTCGACGACGCTGTCGATGCGGCTGACGAAGAAGCTCGCCACGCTTGCGACATGCGAGGGTCGCCGCCGCCGGCGACGTATTTTTCGAGACCCGCAAGATAGGCTTCGGCAACCTCGAGGTAGACCGCCTTCGAGAACAGCAGCGTGATATTGATGCTGATGCCGTCGCCGATCAGGGTTTCGATCGCCGGCAGACCTTCCGGCGTCGCCGGCACCTTCACCATCAGGTTCTTGCGACCCACGTCCTTCCAGAGCCGCCGCGCCTCGGCGACCGTGCCTGATGTGTCCAACGCGAGGTAAGGCGAGACCTCCAGGCTGACATAGCCGTCGCCGCCCTTGAGCCGGTCATAGACCGGGCGCAGCACGTCGGCGGCGTTCTGGATGTCCTCGACCGCGACGGCCTCGAACAGATCGGCCACGGTTCGGTCGCCGCGCTTGAGCGCCTTGCCGATCGGGGCGTCGTATTCGTCCGAGCTGCCAATCGCCTTCTCGAAGATCGAGGGGTTGGAGGTGACGCCCTTGACGCCGTCGGAGTCGATCAGTCGCTTCAAATCGCCCTTGGCGATGAAACCACGGGCCAGGAAGTCCAGCCAGACGGCTTGTCCGTGCTTTTCCAGTTCTTTGACGGGATTCATGATGCTTATTTATCTCCAAGCCTGCGGGCGAGGGGTTTCCGCGCCGGTCCTGACGCGCTATCCTGTAGCTTACATGCTCCCGGGAGGGAACCAATCAAGGGTATGAGCGTCATACTGTCAGTGTAACTCCGTCGCGATCACGACGATCCAGGCGGATGCAGCTGTGTTGCGTAAAAGTCGTTGGCCGAACGAAGCGGCCAAGGTCTCGTTCCGTAACAACATCGTGGCTCGGTCGCGAATGGCCATGCTGGGGGAAGGCATGCACGCAGATCGTATACACTCACATCCTATGAACGCACGTCGCGATGGCTTGGCACTCGTCGTCGCCGATTGCCCGCAAGCGGTCGCATCGGCCGTTTGCATCGATGCGTTCCACGATCTCGAAATCAGTCCATGTACGACCCAGCTTCGGCTGCTGGTCGCGGTGGGTTTCGCCATGACACTGCTCAGTGCAACCCTTGCCTTTGACTGGTGGGACAGCCTCGGCGGCTACGACACGACGGTCGGCTATGCCGGCGTCGTTGTGTTCGGTCTGATGACCTGCCGGCTGATCTGGATGCTGCCGGGCGAACGGGGGCCGGTGGTGATCGTCACCCCCTACGGCATCCGCGACCTCCGCATCGGCAATGAATTTCTGCTGTGGGACTCGATCGTCGAGATTTCGGCTGACGAATGCCGCGGGCACAAGATGATCGTGCTGACGCCGACGCCGGCCTTGCTGCGGCAGCTCTGCACCATCCGCACCTCGGCTCGCCGCGCGCACAACGATCGTATCGTCATCCGCCTGGATGGGTTGGCGACCGATTTTGACACATTGTTGAGGGCCTGTCGCGATTGTCATGCTGCCAATCACCAGCGCACCGCATTGCAGCAGGAAGATGAACGCGGCATTCGCGCCTTCGCCGTACAAGCGACATAAGGTTGCCGCGCGCGGACTGCTCTATGCTGCAGTGCCGGATGGACTCGTCCCCCGGTAATGCCCGGATGTTGCGAGCGAGTGACATTTCTTGGAAATGAGCGATGATAGACGCAGATTCGCACAAATAACAGGCATGTGCCTGTTCGTAACTCAACGAGTGCCTACGTTGTGCGTTGCGTGGAGTTGGCACCCGGGTGTCCAATGATCGTCATGTGCTCACGCTGATTCGAGAGTGGCGCTACGGAACGGTCCAGTCGTCGCTGCTTTAGTTCAGTTGTGTAGCGGAACTCACGCGGAGAGGGATCATGTACAACGATTCTTTGTTCAACGCTTTCGCTCGGTCGTTCGAGGCGAGAAGCCAGCACGACATGTCGATGGCGGAATATCTGGAATCGTGTCGAAGCGATCCCATGAAATACGCCAATGCGGCCGAGCGATTACTAGCGGCGATCGGTGAGCCCCAAACGATTGACACGGCCAAGGACCCACGCCTTGGCCGTATTTTTTGAACCGCACGATCCGCACCTATCCGGCCTTCGCCGGCTTCTACGGCATGGAAGAAACCATCGAGCGCATCGTCGGGTTCTTCCGTCACGCGGCGCAGGGCTTGGAGGAGCGCAAGCAGATTCTTCTATCTGCTCGGTCCGGTCGGTGGCGGCAAATCCTCGCTCGCCGAGCGGCTGAAGTCGCTGATGGAAGTGCATCCGATCTACGTGCTGAAAGCCGGCGACGAGCTTTCGCCCGTGTTCGAGAGTCCGCTCAGCCTGTTCGATCCCGATCAGCTTGGCCCGATGCTGGAAGAGAAATACGGCATTCCGCGCCGGCGCCTCACCGGCCTGATGAGCCCGTGGTGCTACAAGCGGCTCGAGGCTTTCGGCGGCGACATTTCCCAGTTCAGAGTCGCAAAAATCCAGCCGTCGCGGCTGCGCCAGATCGGCATCGCCAAGACCGAGCCCGGTGACGAGAACAACCAGGACATCTCCTCGCTGGTCGGCAAGGTCGACATCCGCAAGCTCGAGACCTACGCCCAGAACGATCCCGACGCCTACAGCTATTCCGGCGGCCTCAACCGCGCCAACCAGGGCGTGCTCGAGTTCGTCGAAATGTTCAAGGCGCCGATCAAGATGCTGCATCCGCTGCTCACGGCGACGCAGGAAGGCAACTACATCGGCACCGAGAATATCGGCGCGATCCCGTTCACCGGCGTCATCCTCGCGCATTCCAACGAAGCCGAGTGGGCGAGCTTCAAGTCGAACAAGAACAACGAGGCCTTCATCGACCGCATCTGCGTGATCAAGGTGCCTTACTGCCTGCGGATCACGGAAGAGCAGAAGATCTACGAGAAGCTGATCCAGGGCTCCGAGCTCGCGGCCGCGCCATGCGCGCCCTCGACGCTGGAGACGCTGGCACGGTTCTCGGTGATGTCGCGGCTGCGCAAGCACGAGAATTCCACGACCTATGCCAAGATGCGGGTTTACGACGGCGAGAGCCTGAAGGAATCCGATCCGAAGGCGCGCAGCGTCCAGGAATATCGCGATGCCGCCGGCGTCGACGAGGGCATGGACGGCGTCTCCACCCGCTTTGCCTTCAAGATCCTGGCTGCGACCTTCAACCACGATCCGCAGGAAGTCGCCGCCGACGCCGTGCATCTGATGTACGCGCTGGAGCAGTCGATCAAGCGCGAGCAGCTGCCCGAGGAAGTCGAGAAGCGCTACCTCGAATTCATCAAGGCGGATCTGGCCCCGCGTTATGCCGAGTTCATCGGTCACGAGATCCAGAAGGCCTATCTCGAATCCTACTCGGATTACGGCCAGAACCTGTTCGACCGCTACGTCGACTACGCCGATGCCTGGATCGAGGACCAGGACTTCAAGGATCCCGACACCGGCCAGTTGCTGGATCGCGAACTCTTGAACCAGGAACTGACGAAAATCGAGAAGCCGGCGGGCATCGCCAACCCCAAGGACTTCCGCAACGAGGTGGTCAAATTCTCGTTACGGTCGCGCGCCCAGAACGGCGGCAAGAATCCGACCTGGACCTCCTACGAGAAGATCTCGCGATGTGATCGAAAAGCGGATATTCTCCCAGGTCGAGGACCTGCTTCCGGTCATCTCGTTCGGGTCGAAGAAGGACGGCGAGACGGAGAAGAAGCACGGCGAGTTCGTGGCGCGCATGGTGGAGCGCGGCTACACCGAGCGTCAGGTTCGCCGGCTGGTCGAATGGTACATGCGCGTGAAGCAAGCCGGTTGAGGCGGATGGGAATCAGTGGCCATTCACATCATTGACAGGCGCCTGAATCCAGGCGGCAAGAGTCTCGAGAACCGCCAGCGGTTCTTGCGTCGGGCCAAATCCCTGGTGCAGGGCGCCGTCAAGAAGACCTCGCAGGAACGCGACATCAAGGATGTCCTGGAGGGTGGTGAGGTCACGATCCCGCTCGACGGCATGCATGAGCCGCGGTTCCGCCGTGAAGGCGGGACGCGCGATATGGTGCTGCCGGGCAACAAGAAGTTCGTCGAGGGCGACTATCTCCAGCGCTCCGGCCAGGGCAGTGCCAAGGATTCCGGTCCCGGCGAAGGCGACAGCGAGGACGCCTTCCGCTTCGTGCTCAGCCGCGACGAGTTCGTCGATCTCTTCCTCGACGATCTCGAGTTGCCGGATCTGGCCAAACGCAAGATCGCGCAGACCGAGAGCGAAGGTATCCAGCGCGCCGGCTACACCACGTCGGGCTCGCCCTCCAACATCTCGGTGAGCCGGACCGTGCGGCGCGCGATGGCGCGTCGTATCGCGCTCAAGCGTCCCAGCAAGGACGAGATCGAGGAGCTGGAAGCGGCAATCGCCGCTTGCACGGACGAGGACGAACGGTTGCTAATGCTCGCCCAGATCGAAAAGCTGAAGGCGAAGTCGAAGCGCATTCCGTTCATCGACCCGATCGACATCCGCTATCGCCGCTTCGAGACAGTGCCCAAGCCCGTCGCACAGGCCGTGATGTTCTGCCTGATGGACGTCTCGGGCTCGATGTCCGAGCACATGAAGGATCTCGCCAAGCGGTTCTACATGCTGCTCTACGTGTTCCTGAAGCGCCGCTACAAGCATGTCGAGATCGTTTTCATCCGCCACACCGACCGTGCCGAGGAGGTGGACGAGCAGACCTTCTTCTACGGCCCGGCCTCGGGTGGCACGCTGGTCTCCAGCGCGCTGCAGGCGATGCACGAGATCGTGCGCGAGCGCTTCAGCCCGGCGGACTGGAACATCTACGCCGCGCAGGCCTCCGACGGCGACAATTCCTATTCCGACGGCGAGCTCACCGGCATGCTGCTGACCGACAAGATCCTGCCGGTCTGCCAGTTCTTTGCCTATCTCGAGGTCGGGGAATCAGGCGGCAGCGCCTTCGATCTCTCCGACTCCTCGCTCTGGACCCTCTACGAGCGCTTGCGCAACAGCGGCGCACCGCTCTCGATGCGCAAGGTCAGCGAGCGCAGCGAGATCTTCCCGGTGTTCCACGATCTGTTCCAGCGCCGCGAAACGGTACAGGAGAAAGCTGCTCCATGACGGAAAGATTGTTCGAAGGCGCGGATTGGGATTTTCACACCTTGCAGCGCATCACCGATGCCTGCGAGGAGGTGGCGAAGAACGATCTCGGGCTCGACGTCTATCCGAACCAGATCGAGGTCATCACCGCCGAGCAGATGCTGGATGCCTACTCCTCGGTCGGCATGCCGCTGTTCTACAAGCACTGGTCCTTCGGCAAGCAGTTCGCCTATCACGAGGCCTCCTACCGCAAGGGCCTGATGGGCCTCGCCTATGAGATCGTGATCAACTCCTCGCCCTGCATCTCCTATCTGATGGAGGAGAACACGGCGACGATGCAGACGCTGGTGATCGCGCACGCCGCCTTCGGCCACAACCACTTCTTCAAGAACAATTATCTGTTCAAGCAGTGGACCGACGCCGACGGCATCCTGGACTATCTCGATTTCGCCAAGACCTACGTCATGCAATGCGAGGAGCGCTACGGCCGCACCGAGGTCGAGCGTACGCTGGACGCCGCGCATGCGCTGATGTCGCACGGCATCGACCGCTATCCCGGCAAGAAGAAGCTCGATCTGCGCGCCGAAGAGAAGCGGGCGGGGCGCCGCCGTCAGCACGAGGAGGAGGTCTTCAACGATCTCTGGCGCACGGTCCCCAAGGGCGCCGCCAAGAGCAAGTCCACGCTCAGCCTCGAGCCGCCGCCGCAAGCTGCTCGGCCTGCCGCAGGAAAACCTGCTCTATTTCCTGGAGAAGAGCGCGCCGCGGCTGGCTCCCTGGCAGCGCGAGCTGCTGCGCATCGTCCGCCACATCGCGCAATATTTCTATCCGCAGAGCCAGACCAAGGTGATGAACGAGGGCACCGCGACCTACGTCCACTACCGCATCATGACCAAGCTGCACCAGACGGGCCGCATCACCGACGGCAATTTCCTCGAGTTCCTGCAATCGCACACCAACGTGGTGTTCCAGCCCGAATTCGATGATCGGCGCTTTTCCGGCTTCAATCCCTATGCGCTCGGCTTCGCCATGATGCAGGACATCGAGCGCATCGTGACCAGCCCTGAAGCCGAGGACCGCGAATGGTTCCCCGACATCGCCGGCAAGAACGACGTGATGGGCGTGCTGCGCGACGTCTGGGCCAATTACCGCGACGAGAGCTTCATCGCCCAGTTCCTGAGCCCGAAGCTGATGCGGCAGCTCCGCATGTTCCATCTGCACGACGATCCCGAGGAGCGTGCCGGCATCCGGGTCGATGCGATCCACGACGAGCGCGGCTTCCGCCGCGTGCGGCGTGAGCTGGCGCGGCAGCACGATGTCGGCTACATCGACGCCAACATCGAGGTGGTCGACGTCGATCTCTCCGGCGACCGCCGGCTGATCCTGCACCACCACGTCATCAAGGGCGCGCAGCTCAACGAGACCGACGCCAAGCGGGTGCTCCAGCACCTCGCCGATCTCTGGACCTACGACGTCTCGCTGATCGAGGTCGACGCCAACGACAAGGTCCTGCGCGAATATGTCGTAAGCCCGCGCCCGATCACCGCGGCGGCGTGAGTCCGCCGGCAGCTCCTGGAAGCGCGATGAAATTCCCCCGAGGGCAGTGCGCTCCCTCCCCGCTTGCGGGGGAGGGTTGGGGAGAGGGGGTCTCCGCAGAAAGAGTCCCCCAGAGGAGAGAGCCGCGGGACGATGCTTCGCATCGCCCGGGACGCGCCGACCTCTCCCGCAAGCGGGAGAGGTTAAGGCCAGCCCGCGGCGACCTGGGCGACCAAAATGTTCTAAGTTGGCTGCCTCTTCGCAGACCTCTTCTTGGACCCATTCAGCTCCACCGCCGCACGGATCAGCGCCTTCAACGCCTTCTCATTGATCTTCGCACCCTCGTGAAAATCGATCGCGCGCCGCACATTTCCGTCGAGGCTGGAATTGAACAGGCCGGACGGGTCATCCAGTGCGGCGCCTTTGGCAAACGTCATCTTCACCACGGCCTTGTAGGTCTCGCCGGTGCAGATGATGCCGTCGTGCTCCCACACGGGAACGCCGCGCCATTTCCATTCCTCGACGACATCAGGATCGGCCTGCTTGATCAGGTCGCGAATGCGCGTCAGCATTTCTCCGCGCCAGTCGCCGAGCTCCTTGATCCTGCCGTCGATCATCTTGGCGGGCGATGCACTGCCAGCCTTCGTCGCCGTACGTGTCCTTGCCGTGGCAGCTTTTTTCATGATCGCCCCGTTCACGCGTTGCTGCGGCGGCCGAGATGGGGCAGCGCGAACAGATAAAGCCCGGTGATCAGCAGCGGGATCAATGGAACGAGCGCCAGGAAGCCGATCCATGGAGCCTGGATCTGCACAATCATGGCGACGATGTTGGCGATGACGGCGAGCGTGAAAGCCATCGACAGCCAGCGATGGATCTGTCGCATCCACATGTTCGAACGCATCGGGACCTCCTCTGAGAAATAATTGCAATAAACGCCGGTCGAGCTACTCGGCCCGCGCCAGCAGCTCGTCCAGCTTGGCGAGAAATTTCTTCCAGCCGGCATGCGCGCCGCCATAGGCCTGCTTCTGTGTCGGGCTGAAGCCCGCTTGCTCGACGCGCAAGTGAGTGCCCGCGCCCGTCGGGGTGAGCGTGAAGGTTACCACGCTCTTCAGATCGAAGGCCGCGTCCGCATGCGAGAAGTTCCAGGTGTAGGCGAGCATGCGCTGCGGCTCGACGGCGAGCACCTCGCAGTCCAGCACGCCGCCCCATTCGCCGCGAAGGTTGAAGCGATGACCGACTGAGGGCTTGAAGTCGTTCTTCATCAGCCATTCCTCGATCAGATGCGGCTGCGTCAGCGCGCGCCAGATCCGCTCCGCCGGGACGGCGAATTCGCGCTCGATCACCACGGAGCGCATCTCGGCTGCGGCTTCTGTCATTGGTCCATCCTCTTCAGGAGATCGTCGAGCGCATCGAGCCGGTTCTGCCAGAACCCGGCCATCTGGCTGGTCCAGTCGATCAGCGGATTGAGCGCACCGGGCTGCGCGCTGTAGTGGGTTTGCCGTCCCTCGTGGCGGTCGCGGACGAGGCCGGCCTGCTTCAGCGCGCCGAGATGCTTCGACACCGCCGGCTGGGAAACGCCCGATCGCGCTGTCAGCGCCCCGACCGTCTGCTCTCCCTCGCGGCAAAGCCGCTCGAAGATCGCCCGCCGGGTCGGGTCGGCGAGCGTCCGGAACAGAAGGTCGGGAGCGGCGGACATATGGAATCCATAACCATTCAGTTATGGATCAATTCATAACCGTTGAGTTATGGGTAAGTCAAGTGATGCGCGATGCCTTCGGCAAACCCTCACGGCCGCAGATACAGATACCCCTGCGACTGCAGCTCGGCCAAACGGACCACGCCGCCTTTCTCCGCGCTGACGAAGCCGGGCAACAAATCCGTCAACGTGACGTTCTGCGCCTTCATCGTGTTGCCGCAGGCGGCGAGCTCGACGCCGTCTCCGGAGAAATCGACGACGCGCTTGCTGATATCGGGGTTGGCCTGCGCCGCGTGAAATGCCTTCAGCGCGGGGCCATGGATCACCAGCGCGAGCGTCACATGGTCGGGCCCGCCGACGCCGTCGATGTGGTTCTGGATGTTACCGAGCACGAAATTGACCTTCTCGGCGTCGCTGAGGTGATAGACCACCCTGAGCTTATTGCCCGCGCCGGCTTCCGTTGCGGCCTGGGCACGCGAGACACCGAACGCCGCGCCGAAGGCAGACACAGCGCTCCACAGCATGTTCCGGCGGTTCATGGCGATCTCCTCGATTGAGCCCGACTTCGCCGGAGACATATCATTTATGGCGGAGCGCGGCGAGTTCCTCGCGGTCGGTTACCAGCGAGGCACACTCGCCGATGCCGGTGCGGTCGAGGCGGAAAATCCCGTCGTCGGCGCCGGCGACCAGCGATTGCTCGGCTTCGTCATCCGGCTTGTTGTTCTGCCAGACCCTGACCCGCTCGAGCCGCACGATCGCCGATTTGTCGTCCTTCGAAAGTGCGACGCCGATGCCGCCGCCCTCGCAGTCGACGCCGCAGCCGAGGCGAACCTCGTTGCCGTCCTTGGTAAACACGACATGGCTGCACGAGCCGCTGGAGTCGAAATCGCCGGAGCGATGGCGATATCTGAAGCCGAGCCGGAAGGAATTGTGGAGCTGCTTGTCCTCCGTGTCGCGTTCGGCCGAGACCAGCAGTTTCATGGCGGCAACTTTCTGCTTTGGATGCCGTGCCAGGTGCTCGGTATCGTAGCGGCGCACGAAGCAGGCATAGGCCTTGCTGCCGGGCGCTCCCGCATACATTCGCGTGTTGAAGCTGTCCGCCTCGGCCTGGCCCGCAGTGCGGATGTCGTCGCCGTCTTCGGCCCGGGCGGCGCCGACGCAGGCGGCAAGGACAAGCGGAAGGATAAGGGCAAATTTCATGATCGTACCGGACGCGTGAACGGCCCGCCTCGGGACGGCGGGGGACCGACTAGGCAGTTCGTCGCAGGCCGGTCTCCCTGCGTTCACGTTTGAATGCTTCGCACGCCTACGGGAAGCCCCGCGCAAGGTTCCAGTATTAAGACCTGAGAAGGAGGGGCGCTCTTAAACCCCAGGTTGTTGCAAAAGACTGGTGGCGGTCGAACATGTCCGTAAGTCAGAACTTGCCCAACGTCACGATTGGCTATTCCCGGGGACGGCTGCTGGTGATTTTCGGCGCCTGCCTGCTGCTGACGCTGCTCTGTGGCGGGCTCGCCTTCACCTGGCAGGAAGGCAAGGGCGCCACCACGTTCGAGCTCGCTGCCTGCTATATCGGCGCGGTGTTTTTCGGCCTTGCCACCTGCAGGATGCTCTGGAGGCTGGCCACCGCCAGGGCGCCGGTGGTCTTCATCAGCCGTGTCGGCATTCGCGACACCAGGCTCGCCGACGAGACCATCGCCTGGAGCGCCGTGCGGAAGATACAGATCTGGGACCAGCGCGCGCAGAAGTGTGTGGTGCTCAAGGTCGATCCCCTTGTCGCCAAGCGATTCGCCGGAGGATTCCTGACGCGCGTCTTGATGAGCAAGGCGCTTGGCACTGACGGCGTGGTCGTCAATGCCGGCGGCCTGACCATGGACCTCGGGACATTGCTCGAGACCTGCAAGCAATATTGGGGCGCCGGACGACCCGCCCATTTCGACGACGATGCTGTACCGGAGCCTGAGGCCGAGCAGCCCGAGCCTGTCAGCTAGGACACACCAGCCGACGCCTCAGCGCAGGCTGGCGTTGAACTTGTCCAGCGCCGCCGAACCCGGGCACAGCATGTCCGCTTCCAGTGTGTTGAGCGGCGTCTCGACCGTGTTGAGATGCGTGTGCAAATCGTCCGCGTCGGGATCGACGTAGAGCAGGCCGGTGACGATCTGGCCTTTCGCGGCGTGCCTCGCGAGGAAGGTCTGGGCCCCCAGCCGGTCGTGCGGATCGTAGTCCGCGTCGATCTTGCGCAGCGCGATCTTGCTGCCGTCATGCTGCTCGACCACCTGCACCGTGCCCGGCGCATAGTCGACCGCGATCGGATCGCGGCCGACCAGCACGTCGAGCCGGTTCACGGCGTCGTTGTGCTCGCGGACATAATCGAAACTCTTGGTCGAACCGGCGTGGTTGTTGAAGGCGATGCAGGGGCTGATGACGTCGATGAAGGACGCGCCCTTGTGGCCGATCGCGGCTGCGATCAACGGTACCAGCTGGGTCTTGTCGCCGGAGAACGAGCGAGCGACGAAGGTGGCCCCGAGCTGCAGCGCGATCGCGACGAGGTCGATGGCGTTGTCGGTGTTGGTGACGCCCTTCTTGGACTTCGAGCCGCGGTCGGCGGTCGCCGAGAACTGGCCCTTTGTCAGGCCGTAGACGCCGTTGTTCTCGACGATATAGGTCATGTTGACGCCGCGCCGGATCGAGTGCGCGAACTGGCCGAAGCCGATCGAGGCGGAATCGCCGTCGCCGGAAACGCCGAGATAGATCAAATCGCGGTTGGCGAGGTTGGCGCCGGTCAGCACGCTGGGCATGCGGCCGTGTACGGTGTTGAAGCCGTGCGAGTTGCCGAGGAAGTAGTCCGGCGTCTTCGACGAGCAGCCGATGCCGGAGATCTTCGCCACCCGGTGCGGCTCGATCGACAGCTCGTAGCAGGCCTCGATGATCGAGGCCGTGATCGAATCGTGGCCGCAGCCGGCGCACAGCGTCGAGATCTTGCCCTCGTAGTCGCGGTGGGTGTAGCCGAGCTCGTTCTTCTTGAGGCCCGGATGATGGAATTTCGGCTTTGCGATGTAGGTCATGACACGGCCTTGCGGAGCGGAGTCACCTTGAGGTGATCCTGATGGTCGCCAATGGCTTTTGCGATGTAGCGGGCGGTGATGGGGGTACCGTCGTAATGCACGATCGGCACGAGCCGCACCGGATCGATGCCGTTCTCGTTGACGATCAGCTGACGCAACTGGCTGTCGCGGTTCTGCTCGACGACATAGACGAAGTCATGCTCGGCGAGGAAGCTCGCCACGCTGGAGTGGAACGGGAAGGCACGGATGCGCAGGCGGTCGAGCTGATGTCCGCGCGCCTCCAGCAGTCCGATCGCCTCGTCCATCGCGGGGGAGGTCGAGCCGAAATAGATCACGCCATATTTGGTCGGCCGTTCCGCGTTGGCTTGCAGCGGCCGTGGCACGAGATCCTGCGCGGTCTCGAACTTACGCACGAGACGCTGCATGTTGTCGGCATAGACCGAGCCTTCCTCGGAGTAGCGCGCATAGCGATCACGCGACGTGCCGCGGGTGAAGTACGAGCCCTTGGTCGGATGCGTGCCGGGATAGGTGCGGTAGGGGATGCCGTCGCCGTCGACGTCGAGGTAGCGGCCGAAGTCGCGGCCCTGGTCCAGCATCTCCGCGGTCATCACCTTGCCGCGGTCATACTGCTTGGAATCGTCCCACTTCAACGGACGGCTGAGCCGGTGGTTCATGCCGATGTCGAGGTCGAGCATCAGGAAGATCGTGGTCTGCAGCCGTTCGGCCAGATCGAAGGCGGCCGCCGCGAACTCGAACGCTTCGGCCGGATCTTCCGGGAACAGCAGCACATGCTTGGTGTCGCCGTGCGAGGCATAGGCGCAGGCGATGATGTCGCATTGCTGGGTCCGGGTCGGCATGCCCGTGGAGGGGCCGGCGCGCTGGATGTTCATGATCACGGCGGGGATCTCGGCGAAGTACGACAGGCCGATGAACTCCGTCATCAGCGAGATGCCGGGGCCGGAGGTCGCGGTGAACGCGCGCGCGCCGTTCCAGGAGGCGCCGATGACGATACCGATGGAAGCCAGCTCGTCCTCGCCTTGCACGATCGCGTATTTCGCCTTGCCCGTTTCAGGGTCGTGCCGGAATTTCTTGCAATGGGCGGTGAAAGCCTCCGCCACTGACGAGGACGGCGTGATCGGATACCAGGCGCACACCGTGGCGCCGCCATAGACGGCGCCGAGCGCGGCGGCGCTGTTGCCCTCGATGAAGATGCGGTCGCCGACCTTGTCGGACTTCTTGATCCGCAAGCCGAGCGGACATTTCAGGTTCTGCAGCGCCCAGTCGCGGCCAAGATGCAGCGCGTGAACGTTGGAGGAGAGCAGCTTCTCCTTGCCCTTGTACTGCTCGCCGATCAGCTGCTCGATCAGCTTCGGGTCCATGTCGAGCAGCGCGCTGAGCGCGCCGAGATAAATGATGTTCTTGAACAGCTGGCGCTGGCGCGGATCGGTGTAGGTCGAGTTGGTGATCGCGGTCAGCGGAACACCGATCACGGTGATGTCGTCGCGAAATTTGGTCGACGGCATCGGCTTGGTGGAATCGTAGAACAGGTAGCCGCCGGGCTCGATGCCGGCGACGTCCTTGTCCCAGGTCTGCGGGTTCATTGCCACCATCATGTCGACACCGCCGCGGGCGCCGAGATGACCGTCCTCCGTCACCCGCACCTCGTACCAGGTCGGCAGACCCTGGATGTTGGAGGGGAATATGTTGCGCGGGCTTACTGGTACGCCATGGCGCAGGATCGCGCGCGCGAACATCTCGTTGGCGCTGGCCGAGCCCGAGCCGTTGACGTTGGCGAAACGGACGACGAAGTCGTTTACGCTGCTGAGCGGCTTTTTGTCGGACATGTCGAACCTGCGTGAGTCATTTCGATGAGATATTTCTGCATGTCCCAGGCTCCGGTGGGACAACGCTCGGCGCACAGCCCGCAATGCAGGCAGACATCCTCGTCCTTGACCATGACGCGCCCTGTCTTGAGGTCGCTGGAGACGTAAAGGTCCTGGTCCGGATGCAGCGACGGCGCCTTCAGGTGCTGGCGCAGATCGGCTTCCTCGCCATTTTGCGTGAAGGTAATGCAATCCATCGGGCAGATGTCGACGCAGGCGTCGCACTCGATGCAGAGCGAGGTCGAGAATACGGTCTGGACGTCGCAGTTCAGGCAGCGCTCGGCCTCCCCGAGCGCGAGCTTGACGTCGTAGCCGAGCTCGACCTCGGTGCGGATGTCCTTCAGCGCGATCACCTTGTCGCGATGCGGCACCTTGAAGCGCTTGTCGTTGGAGATGTCGTTGTCATAGCTCCATTCGTGGATGCCCATCTTCTGCGAGGAGATGTGCACCTCCGGCAGCGGCCGCTCCGTGATGTCCTCTCCCGAGAGCAGCTTGTGGATCGACAGCGCGGCGTCATGGCCCTGCGCCACCGCCCAGATGATGTTCTTCGGGCCGAATGCGGCGTCGCCGCCGAAGAAGACCTTTGGATTGGTCGAGACGAAGGTTTTCGGATCGACCTTGGGCATGTGCCATTTGTCGAACTCGATGCCGCAATCCTGCTCGATCCAGGGGAAGGCGTTCTCCTGGCCGACCGCGACCAGCACGTCGTCGCATGCGATGGTCTGGTCCGGCTCCCCCGAGGGAACGAGATTGCGGCGGCCCTTGGCATCGTATTCGGCCTTCACCTTCTGGAAGGTGATGCCGGTCAGCTTGCCATTGTCGTGGACGAAGGCGACGGGGACGAGGAAATTGAGGATCGGAATGTCCTCGTGGAGTGCGTCTTCCTTCTCCCACGGCGAGGCCTTCATCTCCTCGAAGCCGGATCGCACGATGACCTTGACGTCTTCGCCGCCGAGCCTGCGCGCGGTGCGGCAGCAATCCATCGCGGTGTTGCCGCCGCCGAGCACGATGACGCGCTTGCCGATCTTGTCGGTGTGGCCGAACGAGACCGATGACAGCCAGTCGATGCCGATGTGGATGTTGCCGGCCGCCTCTTTCCGGCCGGGAATGTCGAGTTCGCGTCCGCGCGGGGCGCCGGAGCCGACGAAGATTGCGTCATACTTCTCCGCCAGCAGAGCCTTCATGCTCTCGATGCGGTGACCGCCTTTGAACTCGACGCCGAGACCCAGGATATAGCCCGTCTCCTCGTCGATGACGGAATTGGGCAGGCGGAATTTCGGGATCTGGGTGCGCATCATGCCGCCGGCTTCCGGATCGCCGTCGAACACCGTGCAGTGATAGCCGAGCGGCGCGAGATCGCGCGCCACCGTCAGCGAGGCCGGGCCACCGCCGACGAACGCGACGCGCTTGCCATTCTTCGCTGCGGGCCGCGGCAGGCGATGCTTGATGTCGTCCTTGAAGTCAGCGGCGACACGCTTGAGTCGGCAGATCGCGACCGGCGTCTCCTCGACGCGTCCGCGGCGGCACGCCGGCTCGCAGGGACGATCGCAAGTGCGTCCCAGAATTCCTGGAAAGACGTTCGATTTCCAATTGATCATGTAGGCGTCGCTGTAGCGGCCTTGCGCGATCAGTCGGATGTATTCGGGAACGGGTGTGTGCGCTGGACAGGCCCATTGGCAATCGACCACTTTGTGAAAGTAGTCGGGGGCCGCAATATCGGTCGGTTTCATTCCTACCCTGTCCGCGCAGGCTCAAGGACCCCGCGGCCTTTTCTTGAGCTTGGCGAACGCTAACGCGCGTTGATCTGGTTTCTGAATGACGTCATTGGGTTAGCTTATTAGAACAGTTCCGAAGTACAACGGCAAATTTTCGCGATCACAGCCTTTCATGGGAGCTGCGCGCGCACAGCATTAACGCCGCGCGCGACATGCGTGCGGTGCAATATGTTGCGCTGCGGATGGATGCGCTATCCGTGCGCGATATCGCTCTTCGCGAGATCCCACATCAGGCTGTAGGTGCCGACGGAGATGGGAAGCGGGAAGGGCGCTGCAGCAGGGCCGGTGAAGCGTTCGGCGATGACGGCAGAGACTGCGCCGACATGCGTGCCGTCGATCAGCACGAACCAGTCGCGTGCGCCTTCGTTGCGCGTCGCCGGAATATCCGCCGTTGCGCCGGATAATTCCGGCTCGCTCTCGAGCAGATGCATCGAGATGATGCCCACGTGCGTCTCGGGCGCCAGCTTTTCTTGCAGTGCATCACGCCATGCCCCTGCGTTGTCCGCTGTCGGCCGCAGCCGCACCAGGCCGAGCGCGGCGCCGCGGCCGGTGCCGTTGCTGACGGTGATGCGCGCGACCACGCGCAGCATGTTCTTGAAATGCGCCATGGTCCGCCGTGACCATTCGGTCTGGTTGGCGAGCCGCGCCCGATAGGCCGGGCTGTCGAGCACGTCGAGCGTCGCGGTCGAATACAGCGAGAGATATTTGGGATCGGCCGCGTGCGCGACATAGCGCCGCGCCTCGAGGAATCCCTCGATCGCGACGCGCTCTTCCAGATGCTCGCGATCGTACCAGCGGTTGAAATCGGGCTCATTGGCTGCGTCGATATTCATCGACGTCAGCAGCATGCCTTTCCCGGCGAGCGGCATTTTGTTGTTGTCCTTGTTTCGCGCCTCAGCGCGCGGCCTTCGAGGCGAGGTCCGCGATCGACTTCATGACCGCGTCCCGCACGCCGGCATCATAGAGTGAATGTCCGGCTGCTTCCACGATCCTGACCTCGGAACTCGGCCAGGCTTTTGCGAGCGCCTGTGATGTCTCAGGCGGGCACAACAGGTCGTAGCGGCCCTGCACGATGATGCCGGGAATGCCGGCGAGCCTATCTGCGTTCCGCAACAGCTGGTTCTCGCTCATGAAGCTGTCGTGGACGAAATAATGCGCCTCCATGAACGGCGTCGCCGGCAGCGTACGCCAGACGTTCAGCGAGGCCAGATCGATTCGCGTCTTGGCCGGCTTGTGCTCGGACAGGGCACGTTCGGTATCGTGCCAGGCGCGCGACGCCGGACCGTGCACGGTCGGATCGGCATCGAGGATGCGGCGATAATAGGAGTCCACCGGCCGCTCGCGCTCTTCCGGCGGCAACACGCTGAGGAAATCCTCATGGAGTGCCGGATAGAATTGCGACAGGCGCGAGGTGAACGCGGTCTCGACCTCCGCTCGCGTGCCGAGGAACGTCGCGCGCAGCGCAATGCCGGAGACGCGCTCGGGATGCGCTTCTGCATAAGCCAGCGCCAGCGTCGCGCCCCAGGAGCCGCCGACCACCATCCAGCGTGAGATACCGAACTTTTCGCGGATCTTTTCCATGTCGGCGATCAGATGCGCCGTGGTGTTGTGCGCGCGCGATCCCCTGGGTCGGCTGCGGCCGCAGCCGCGCTGGTCGAACAGCACGGCATGCATGCGCTCGGGATCGAACAGCCGGCGATGATCGGGCTGGCAGCCGCTGCCGGGGCCGCCATGCAGATAGATTGCCGCGATACCGTCGGGGCGGCCGACGCTCTCGACATAGAGCTCGTGGTCATCGCCGACATCGAGCATCTCGGAGGTCAGCGGCGCAAAGGGATCGGTACGTTTGGCGGCTGTGCCTGCGTCGGCGTCAGGCATCATCGCCTGCCTCTAAGGTGCCGCCGGCAAAATTGCGGTAGAGGAAGCGGCTGGTCTCGCCCTCGGCCTCGGCTTCCGCCTGCTTGAAGATGGTCTCGTGCAGAGGCGACAGCGCGCAGGCGGGATCGGTGTTGGCGGCATCGCCCGTCAGCGCAAAGGCCTGGCAGCGGCAGCCGCCGAAATCGATCTCGCGGAATTCGCAGGACTTGCACGGCTCCTTCATCCAGCCGGTGCCGCGATAGCGGTTGAAGGCTTCCGAGTTCTGCCAGATCCACGCGATCGAATGGTTCGAGCGCACCGACTCGAAGTCGAGCCCGGTGATGCTCTCGGCCGCATGGCACGGCAGCACCTTGCCGGCCGGCGAGATGTTGAAGAACTGCCGGCCCCAGCCGCCCATGCACTTCTTCGGCCGCAGCGCGTAGTAGTCAGGCACGACATAGTCGATCGCAAGCGTGCCCTTCAGCCGCTCGCGCGCGGCCTCGACGATGCGGGTGCACTCGTCGAGCTGCGCCACCGTCGGCATCAGCGCCGCGCGGTTCTTCAGCGCCCAGCCGTAATATTGCACGTTGGCGACCTCGAGCCGGTCGGCGTCGAGATCGACCGACATCTGGATGATGTCGGGGAGCTGGTGCAAATTCTGCCGGTGCATCACCGCATTCACGGTGAGCGGCAGGTCGAGCTCGCGAGTCCATTTTGCGACCTCGAGCTTTTTAAGGTGTCCACCCCTATAACCGCCGACGCGATCGGCCAGCCCCTCTTCAACGCCCTGAAAACTGATCTGCACGTGGCAGAGCCCGGCATCCGCCAACTCGCTGAGCCGCTCCCGCGTCAGCAGCACGGCCGAGGTGATCAGATTGGTGTAAAGCCCGACGTCGCTGGCATGCTTGACCAGCTCGACGAGATCCTTGCGCGCCGTCGGCTCGCCGCCGGAGAAATGCACCTGCAGCACGCCAATCTCGGCAAGCTCGCTCAGCACCTTCTTCCATTCGTCCGTGGTCAGCTCCTTGCCCGAGCGGTCGAGCTCGACCGGGTTGGAGCAATAGGGGCACTGCAGCGGGCAGCGGTGCGTGATCTCGAGCAGCACCGCGAGCGGAATGCCGAACGTCTCCGCCGTCGAGCGGCCCTTCTCCAGCACCGCGAGGCTGTCGCTGGCGTCGGGCGGGATGGTCGGGAGCACATCGCTCATGATGTCTTCTCCCTGATCTCGGTGAGAAAACCCTTGTCGGCGAGATCCTGCAGCATGACGATGACGTCGGCGAGGATCGCCTCGCGCGGCGCGGCGTATTTCGCCGCCAGCTGATCGGAGACGTCGCCGACACTGCGCTCGCCGTTGCAGAGCTGCAAGACCTCGACCGCGATGTCGTCAGGCGCCAGCACGCGTTCCGGCGCCAGGATCACCCAGACCTTGCGCGTCTCGTCATATTTCAGCTTGGCGTGCCGCGGCAGCACGGGGCGGCTTGCCTCGCTGACGCTGATGTTCCGCGGCCCGGCCATCGCCCTCGTCCCTCAGCTGGCTTTGGGCACGAACGCGCCCGGCGGAATGTGGCCCTCGACATAGGCGTGCTGGAGCGCGTCGAGCTGCACCCACAGCACGTTGGTCTTGAAGATCAGCGCATTGCACACCAGCGCGCGCTGCTCCGGCGTCGTGGCATGCGCCTTGACATAGTCGAGCGCGAAATTGGCGTCGCGCGGCGCCTGGGTCAGGCGACGCTTGAAGTAGCTCATGATGTCAGGGTTGACGAAGTCGTAGTGCTCCAGCATGCCGGCGATGCGCTCTTCGTGCAGGTTCGGTGCGAACAATTCGGTCAGCGACGAGGCGATCGCCTCCAGCGGCGATTTCTCGCGGCAATAATGGACATAGGCTTCGACCGCGAAGCGCGTCGCCGGCAGGATGCCCTCGGTGGATTCCACGTAGGCCGTGTCGAGCCCGAGGCCGTCGGTCAGCTTGAGCCAGCGCTCGATGCCGCCCTCGCTGCCGACATCGCCGTCGTGGTCCTCGATGCGGTGCCGCCATTCGACGCGCGTGGCGCGGTCGCGGAAGCGCGAGATCACCACCGCGTCCTTGATCGGGATCGTGCTCTGGTAATAGTAGCGGTTCAGAGCCCAGGCCTGCACCTGGCCCTTGTTCAGCTTGCCGCCGTGCAGCAGCTTATGAAACGGGTGCAGGCTGTGATAGCGCGTCGCGCCGATGTGGCGCAGCGCCGCCTCCAGCTCCTCGGCCGAATTGAGCCTGATGTCCTTGCCAACAGAGAGTGCAGTCATTCCAGTCATTGACGCGGCATTCACAGCACGATCTCCGTTCCATCCGCAGGTATCTGCCAACCCGCGCGTTCAGCAGCCTTGCGCTCGGGCGTATCGGGCAGCAGCGCCGGGTTCGAGTTATTGATATGCAGAAACATCTTCCTGTCGAGAGTGAGATCGGCGAGCCGCGCGATCGCGCCGTCGTCGCCGGACATCGCGACGTGGCCCATGCTCTTGCCGGTCTTGTGGCCGAGGCCTGCCTTGATCATCTCGTCGTCCTGCCAGACCGTGCCGTCGAAGAACACCAGCGCCGCGCCGTCGATCTCGGCCTTCAGCGCGTCGGTGATTTCGGCGCAGGCGGCGATGAAGTAGAAGAACTTGCCGCTGGTCTTGTCGGTGATCTTCAGCCCCAGCGTATCGCCGTCGCCGCTCTCGCCGCCGGGATGCGCCTTGCCTTCGAGATACCAGGCGGATTTGCCCGGCACCGCGAACGCCAGCACCTCCAGCCCCGAACGCGCACCGTCCGGCAGCCGCGGCTCGAAGGGCTCGCGGATCTCGATCGGCTGCCGCCGCACATTCTTCTCGTTCAGCACGTTGAAGATGCTGTTGCTCGCCAGGATCGCCAGCACCTTCTCATGCGCATAGATCGCGAACGGTGATCCCTCGCGCATCGACAGCAGCCCCGCCACCGCATCCACTTCGCTGTTGGTCAGGATCACGCCTGCAACGGGCGTGTGGCGCAGGGCGCCCGCCTTGGGATGCAACTGCGGCGTGGCGTTCAATTGCTGGCGAAGGTCGGGCGAGGCGTTGATCAGGAACCAGTGTTCGCCGTCGCCGCTGAAGGCGACCGAGGCCTGGGTTCGGTAAAGCTCGTGGCCGTTGGTGCGGGCGGCCCGGCAACCCTCGCAGCCGCAATTCCATTGCGGGACTCCGCCGCCAGCCCCGGCGCCCAGGACGACGACGCGAAGCATGTTACGTCTCCCGGAGGCAATGTCGCGAGGTGGATCTCACGCCGACACAATCCTGTCGTCCGGACATGCATCGCGACTGAAAGATCCACCTGCGCAGAACGCGAACTCACCAACCGCTTACTTGCGGGTAGCGCTCACATACATGTTGATTTCCATGCCACAGGGCACTTCGACGATCTTCGGGGCTTTCCAGGCCATATCAGCTCTCCATTTCGCGAACTCGGACGTATCCGCCCATGGGTTAAAGTAATGCGGGCACAAAAGTTCGCCAGTGAAATTTTCCCGAAGAAGGCCATGTTGCGCCGCGAAAAGTCGTGGGAACATCACTTCTGGTGACGCTGCCTTGCGCTTGGCGCATTCGGTCGTGAACGCTGTGCTGATAAAGCAGTTGTGAGTGCAGTGCAGCTTTCAATCCGGTACAGGCGATTTAACTGGATCACGTGATGCCCAAATATTTCTTCAACACCCGCATTGGCGACGAGTTGATCGTGGATCCCGAAGGGGAGGACCTGCGCAACCCCGATCGTGCCTGGGAGGTCGCCCGCCAGATGATCCTGGAGGTGCTGAAGTCCGAGGGCACCCAGCCTGCGCTCATGGAAGCCGTGATCGAAGTCACGGACATCGAAGGCGAAATCGTGCTGGAATTCCCCTTCACCGAGGCCCTGCTGGACATCCCCGACCAGTCCGCGACGAGGCATTAGAGGCGCTCGGAGACCCGAGGGACGACGGGCACTTTCCACCGTCATTGCGAGCGCAGCGAAGCAATCCAGAATCCCTCCGCGGAGGCAGTCTGGATTGCGTCGTCGCTGCGCTCCTCGCAATGACGGAGAATGAGCCGCCATCCGGCACCAAACCCGCCCTTCGCCCCTGCGAAATCTGCATGGCTTTGCTGCGTTCCCGGCGCTAAAAGACGCCGGTCATACGGAGCAAGCCATGCAAGATCTCTGGCGCCTGTCGGCCGCCGACCTCGCCACCCTCGTCAAAGCCAAAAAGTGTCCGCCAGGGAGGCGGCCAAGGCCGGCCTCGCCCGGCTCGATGCGGTCAATCCCCAGCTCAATGCGGTGATCGACCACCGGCCCGAGGACGTGCTCAAGCAGGCCGACGCCGTCGATGCCGCGATCGCGCGGGGCGAGGACCCCGGCGTGCTCGCCGGCGTTCCCGTCACCATCAAGGCCAATGTCGACCAGGAGGGCTTTGCCACCACCAATGGCCTCAAACTCCAGCGCGACCTGATCGCGCGCGAAGACAATCCGGTGGTCGCCAATTTCCGGAAAGCGGGCGCGGTCCTGCTGGGCCGCACCAATTGCCCGGCTTTCTCCTACCGCTGGTTCACCACCAATCTGGTCCATGGCGACACCAGGAATCCCCGCGACGCCTCCCTGACGCCGGGCGGTTCGTCCGGCGGCGCCGGTTCAGCGGTCGCCGCGGGCATCGGCCATATCGCCCATGGAACCGACATCGCCGGCTCGATCCGTTATCCCGCCTATGCCTGCGGCGTGCACGGCCTGCGCCCGACGCTGGGCCGCATCTCCGCCTTCAATCCGGCGCTGCCGGAGCGCCCGATCGGGCCGCAGATCATGGCGGTATCGGGTCCCTTGGCGCGCACCGTCAACGACATCAGGATTTCGCTCGCCGCGATGTCGGCGCGCGACGTGCGCGACCCGTGGTACGTTCCGGCGCCGCTGGAAGGCCCCGCGCGACCGAAGCGTGCCGCGCTCTGCCTCAATCCAGACGGGCTCGCCACCACGCCGGAGGTGAAGGCGGCGGTGATCGACGCCGGCAAGCGGCTGGAGCGCGCGGGCTGGACCGTCGAGACGATCGAAAACACGCCGCCGATGCGCGAAGCCGTCCAGTGGCAGATCAAACTCTGGCTCGGTGACGGTTACGAGGCGCAGCTGGAGATGGCCGAGCGCGAAGGCGATCCCGGCGCGCTGGCCTGCTTGCGCGGCAACCGCGACAGGGTCACGCCGATGGACCAGGCCAACTACGCGCAGGCCCTGACCCGCCGCGCCACGCTGACCCGCGACTGGATGCTGTTCTTCGAAAAATATGCGGTGGTGCTGACGCCGGTGTCCGGCGAGTTGCCGTTCCCCGACCATCTCGACCGCAAGGACGAGGAGTCCTTCAAGCGCGTCTGGGAAGCGCAGATGCCGCAGATTGCGACCCCGTTCATGGGGCTGCCGGGTCTCGTGGTCTCCACCGGCCTGGTCGGCAAGGCGCCGGTCGGCGTGCACATCGTCTCCGGCCGCTATCGCGAGGACCTGTGTCTGCTCGCGGGCGAAGCGATCGAGGCGGGCGGCGTGCCGCCGTCGCCGATCGATCCCGTGGGTTAGCGATGTCTGTCATCTACGACTTCAAGGCCAACTCGCTTGCCGGCGAGGAGGTTGCCCTGGAGACGTTTCGAAGGCCAGGTGCTGCTGATCGTCAATACCGCCAGCAAATGCGGGTTCACGCCGCAATATCGCGGGCTCGAGGATCTCTATCGCGACCTCTCGCCGCGCGGCTTTTCCGTGCTCGGCTTTCCCTGCAACCAGTTCGGCGCGCAGGAGCCGGGGCAGGCGGACGAGATCCAGGCGTTCTGCTCGACCAGTTACGACGTCACCTTTCCCCTGTTCGAGAAAATCGACGTCAACGGCGCCAACGCGCATCCCTTGTATGAGTACCTGAAACGTCAGCAATCCGGACTGCTGGGCGCCTCCATCAAATGGAATTTCACCAAATTCCTGGTGGACCGTGCCGGCAAGGTGATCGCGCGCCACGCGCCGACCGCGCGGCCCGAAGGGTTGCGGAAGCAAATCGAGACCCTGTTATGAGCGAGACAATCATGAGCGATGAATTTCCCGACCGCCTCTCGGTCGATCCGAACAGCCCCTATCATAACGCGGAAATTCTCGCCCGCGACGTCGGCATCCGTTTCAAGGGCGTCGAGAAAACCAACGTCGAGGAATACTGCATCAGCGAAGGCTGGGTCCGCGTCACCGCCGGCAACGCCAAGGACCGTCACGGCAACCCGCTGACCATCAAGGTGCATGGCCCGGTGGAGCCGTATTTCAGGGACAAGAAGTAGTTCGCGGCGCGCTCTATCTCGACGTCATTGCGAGCGCAGCGAAGCAATCCAGAGGCTTTCCGCGGGAGCAGCCTGGATTGCTTCGTCGCAAGAGCCCCTCGCAAAGACGATGTGGCGAAAGCCTCGCGCTCATCTCCTGGTTGTGCTATTGTCGAAGCTGTCTTCAGTCGAGCACGATCATGAAACAGCCCTGCGTGTACATGTTCGCCAATCGCCGCAACGGGACGATCTACACAGGCGTCACATCCAATCTGCCGCGCCGCGCGTTCGAGCATCGTGAGGGTCTGGTGAAGGGCTTCTCGTCCAAGTACGCCTGCAAGCTTCTCGTCTGGTACGAACTGCATGCGACGATGACCGACGCCATCACACGCGAGAAACAGATCAAGGCGGGAAGCCGGGCGAAGAAGCTGGCTTTGATCGAGAGCATCAATCCCGACTGGACGGACTTGTACGATTCGCTGATCTGACCGCCGCACCCTCCGTCATTGCGAGCGCAGCGAAGCAATCCAGAGTGTTTCCGCGGAGGCAGCCTGGATTGCTTCGTCGCAAGGGCTCCTCGCAATGACGATGCCGCGCGAGCCGTGCGCGGCTACGACAGCCGCATGTCCAGCAGCCGGCGCCCTTCGCTCTTCAGCAGCTTCTTCACCGCGCTCGACGCGACGACCTCGCCGTCATTGGCGTAGGCCTCGTGGTTCTTCTCGATGTCGTCGAGGCGGTAGAGGTAGTTGACCATCACGCCGGCGGATTCGCGCAGGCCCTTGGGCGAGAGGTCGCCGAGCCAGTTGATGCGCTCGAGCCTCGCGCCGTTGCCGAGATGGAAACGCGCGACGGAATCGATCAGCCGGCCCTTCGGCGTGCGCGCCTTCAGGAAGTAATGCGCGGCGAGCGGCTCGATCACGGCGCGCAGCAGCGTTGTCGTCTCGGGATTCTCGAACCATTTGGGATCGTCGAGGCGCTTCAGCACCTCGCGGTCCTCGTCCGTCAGCGGCAAATCCCTGTCCTGCTTGATCCACTGCATGAAGCCCGGCACCGGCGACAGCGTCACGAAGGTGTCGAGCTTCGGCAATTCGCGGCGCAGCTCCTCGACCACCTGCTTGATCAGGAAGCTGCCGAACGAGATGCCCCCCAGGCCGCGCTGGGTGTTGGAGATCGAATAGAACACGGCGGTGCGGGCGCGCGCGATCGGCAGATGCTGGCGGTCGACCGCGAGCAGGGGTTGGATCGCGCCGGGGATCGTCTCGGTCAGCGCCACCTCGACGAAGATCAGGGGCTCGTCCACCATCGCGGGATGGAAGAAGGCGTAGCAGCGGCGATCGACCGGATCGAGGCGGCGGCGCAAATCGTCCCAGTCGCTGATCTCGTGCACGGCTTCGTAGCGGATGATCTTTTCGAGGATGTTGGCCGGGGTCGACCAGTCAATCCGGCGCAGCACGAGAAACCCCCTGTTGAACCACGAAGACAGCAGATGCGAGACGTCGCGATCGAGCGCGGCAAGGTCGGAATGGCCCTTCATCATGCCGAGAAGATCGGCCCGCATGTTGACGAGATCGCCGGTGCCGCCGGGCGCACGGTTGAGGCGGCGGATCAGTTCCTGCCGCCGCGGCTCCGAGGCGAAATGCAGCGCGCTTGCGTCTTCGTCGCTGGGCTTGGCGCGCCACGTCTCGATGGCCTTTGACAGCCGTTCCCGGTCCGGCCCGAAATCACGCACGAGGCCATCGAAAAAGGCGCGGCGTCCTGCCGCATCCAGCTCCTGGTAGATATCCAGCACCTCACGCGCAAGCGCGGTGCCGGAGGCTTCGCCCCGGCCCGACAGCAGCGCGCCGCAGAGCTCGATCAGCCCGTCCGCGTCCTGTTTGATGTCCGCGCCATCGCCGCGCCGAAGTAGCGTGCGGCCGCGCTCGGATATGGTGGCGAGCAGGTCGGAGAAGAAGGCGTTCGCCATCTGGGCCTTTCGTAACCGGGTTGTGCGGTGCGGGAAGTTTACACATGATTTGGGCGGAAGCCGATCACAATCATGCAGGGGAATTCGGCAAGTTGAGCTGGGCGGTGCGTCCTGAAAGACGCTGTCATGCGTTACGACGGCGCCGCACCGGGACCTCGCAGCATCCGTCCCGGACAGCGACTCCGGTCTTTGACCAAAGGCGGCGGTGCGGCAGCGACGGTCGCTCAAATATAAGTTGTGGGATGGAACGATTCATCGATCTGGTTGTTGTCAGGTGTCCCCAAGCGTAGCGGGATCGGCGACCAGCCAAAGTAACAACTCATATGATCAAATCTCTCATGGCCTTCGCCATCCTGGCGCTTTCGGGCGCCGCGGTGATTGCGGTACCCGGTTTTGCGCCTCGCGCCAACGCGGTCGAGGCGGCTGCCCTGGCGAAGGCGGACCGGCTTCCCATTGGCCCCGGCGTCCCAAGCTGCTCGAGCCAGATTTGGCCGCGCCTCGCGGCGTCCTGTTTGCACGATGTCAGGTCGGGGATGCCGGTGCGTGATGCTCGCCTGATCGCGCAGCGCTGACAAGGCGTTTCGCGCAAACCTCAAGACACGACTTGCGTCTGCGACAGGCACAGGATGTCGTTCAGCCCGACGCCACTGAGCAATTGGCGTGGGCGATCATTTTGGCTCCTGTCCAAGGAGTTCTCCTATGTCATCGGGTCTGATCGGCTCTCCAGCCAACGTTCTCGTCGTCGAAGATGAAATGGTGCTGCGCATGCGCGCGGTGGACATCGTCGAGGATGCAGGGTTCACGGCTGTCGAAGCCGTCAATGCTGACGAGGCGATCTCCATTCTCGAAGCGCGCTCGGATATCTCGCTGTTGTTTACCGATATTCAGATGCCAGGCAGCATGGACGGCTTGAAACTCGCCCACGCCGTCCACGACCGCTGGCCGGCCATCAAGATCATTCTGGTTTCCGGCCAGGTGAATCCATCGGAAGCGGAAAGGCCTGCGGACAGTCGCTTCTTTGGAAAGCCGCTGGCAGTCGAGAAAATGGCTGGTCAACTGAAAGCGATGATCGGTGCGGGGGCATTGCGGATCGTCCCGAACGCAGCAATGGTGGCTGCGAATGCGCATGAGGCCGTCTTGACGGCAGAAAATGACAACCTTCGGCTATTGCTTGAACAAGCTGGAATAGACGCCAGTACCCTGCTTGCACAAGCCGGCATCGACGCCAAGGAGCGCGAGGCCGCCGACAAGCTGCAGAAGCTCATCCTTGGGGAACTGCATCATCGCGTCAAGAATACACTTGCCACGGTCAGCGCAATTGCGTCGCAAAGTTTCCGGGCCGCGAAGAGTGTTGAGCATGGACAGAAAGCCATGGAGGGCCGGTTGATCGCGTTGGGACGCGCCCACGATCTGCTCATGCAAGTCAGCTGGGCGAATGCCAGTCTCACGCACACCCTGAGCGGGGCAACCGATCCCTACGACAGTAACGGCGGCAGGCGGTTTCATTTCAACGGGCCCGACATTCGAATTATGTCCGGTGCCGTCATTGCGCTTGCGATGACCTTCAATGAACTGTGTACCAACACCACGAAATTCGGTGCTCTTTCCAACCCGGCCGGCCGCGTAGAGGTTGCGTGGACGATTGACGAGACGAAGCACCGCCTCCGGCTGACCTGGACCGAAAGCGGCGGTCCCGCGGTCGAGGTGCCGACACGACGAAGTTTCGGAACCCGGATGATGGAATCTCTCGGACAGCAATTGAGTGGCCAGGTTCATCTCGCTTATGAGCCATCCGGGTTCGTGTACTCATTGGATGTACCGCTCAACTCAGTCATCGCGGCTTCATGATGCGCCCCGGTAGCCATAATCACAGCGCCGCAGGGAATCATCCGTTGCTCGTGGACGACAGAAAGCGATACTCCTGCATGGACCAGTTCGATCGTCCCGCCGAGAATGAGAACACGAAGGACGACGACTGGGTCGGGAAGCTGAGTGTCCGTCTACTGGTACTCCTGAGTCGGACAGTTCGCAGGTTGTAGGACGCACGATCAACGGGGGCAATACTGCGTGCCTACGAGCGGTCCTTCCCCGCAAACTCCGTCGGTGTCCGCCCCGTCACCTGACGGAACGCGGCCGAGAATGCCGGCACGCTGGCATAACCGAGCTGGGTCGCGAGCTGCTTCACCGATACGTTGGCATCCATCGACATCCGCTGGATCGCGGCAGCAATCCTCGCGCGCTGGCACCAGCTCTTGAAGCTCAGCTGCGTCTGCGTCGAGAACAACCGTGACAGCGTGCGCGCGGAGGTCCCGACCTCGCGCGCCAGCGTGTCGATGTCGTGCAGGCCGGTGGGGTCGTCGAGCACGATCATCGCCGCGCGCCGGCAGCGCGGCTCGCGCGGCAGCGGCACGAACGTGGCGGAATCCTCGGCCTCGTGCAACTCCAGCATCACCAGCCGCACCAGCAGCTCGGTGCGCTCCTGCGGATTGCGGACGTCGAACAGTGCGAGGATCGCCTGGTGCAGCAGCGGCGACACCCGCACCACGAATTCCTTGGCGAGACTCTCGCTGCGTTGCTCGCGCTTCAGCCAGGGCAGGTCGAAATACAGCGTGCGCATCTCGATGTCGGCGAGCACGTCGATGGCATGCTCGAGCCCGGCCGGCACCCAGACCGCGCGGTCCGGCGGCACCAGCCAGCGTCCCCCGGGTGTCGTCACCTGCATGGTGCCCTTGGCGGCGTAAACGAGCTGGGCCTCGCGGTGCATGTGCGGGTCGAGCCGCAGGCCCCTGGGATAGTCGCGGGCGACCAGATGCACGCCCGCGGTCGAGCGATGGTTGCCCCGGACCTCCCGGAGGATCGGCTTTTCCAACATTGGCGTTTCCAAGATTGGCGTTTCAAAGACAGTCATTGGCAGCATCCCGTCGTGGGTCAGACATATAACTCATTTCGGAGCAGGAGAGGATTCGTATGAACAGCCCCAGCCGGGTCATCAGTTTCGTCAACGCAGGCCATTTCATCGACCATTATGCGATGCTGATCTTTGCCGCCGCCGTGATCATCATGGGGCCGGCGCTCGGCATGACCTATTCGGAACTGCTGCCCTACGCGACGCCGGGCTTCATCGCCTTCGGCGCGGGCTCGCTGCTGACCGGCTGGCTCGGGGATCGCTGGAGCCGCCGCCACATGATGCTGATCTTCTTCGTCGGCATCGGCCTGTCCATGATCTCGGTCGGCTTCGTGCAGTCACCGGCGCAGCTTGGCGCGGCGCTATTCGCGATCGGCATCTTCGCCTCGATCTATCATCCCGTCGGCACCGCGATGATCGTGTCCTATGCCGAGCGGCTCGGCCGCGAGATGGGGATCAACGGCGTCTGGGGCAATCTCGGCGTTGCGTCCTCGGCGCTGGTCACCGGCGTGATCGGCCAGTATCTCGGCTGGCGCTTTGCCTTCATCGTTCCCGGATCGGTCACGATCCTGATCGGCATCGCCTTTGCGATTATGGTCGTGCACGAGGACCGCAAGGGGAGCAAGCAGGCGGCAGCCCAGGCGCGCGTCGCCAAGCAGGACATGTGGCGCGTGATCCTCGCGCTGCTGATCGTCGTGATCGCGATCTCCACCACCTTCAATGCCGTCACCGTGGCACTGCCGAAGCTGTTTGCCGAGCGGCTCGCCGACCTCACCAAAAGCCCCGCGCTGCTCGGCGTCATCGCGGCCTGCGTCTACGTGTTCGGCGCGATGACGCAATACACGATCGGCCGGCTGCTCGACCGCTATTCGCTGAAGACGGTGGCGCTGCCCCTGTCCTTCATGCTGGCCCCGTTCCTGTATCTCGCCGCGAGCTTGTCCAACCTGCCGTTGATCCTGGTCTCGATCGGCATCGTCATGGGCGCGTTCGGGCAGGTCACGGTCAACGACGCCATGGTCGGCAAATACACCAGCGAGGAATGGCGCTCGCGCGCCTATGCCGTACGCTATTTCATCGGCTTCACCGCCGCCGGTGCCTCGGTCGGCCTGGTCGCCTGGCTGTACGAGCAGGGCGGCTTCGTCACCATGCTGCACGCCTTCGCCGCGCTCTGCCTGCTGGCGATCGCCGCCGCGATCATCCTGCCGCGCGAGATCCGGACGCCGCAGCCGGTTTGAGGATGGCGCTCTCTCCACTCGTCGTTGCGAGCGCGGCGAAGCAATCCAGACTCTTTCCCGCGGAGGGATTCTGGATGGCTTCGCTGCGCTCGCAATGACGGGGATGGATCAGCACTCCACCAAGCTCTGCCCACGATGCCATTCTGCCAGTGTTTTGCCCGACGGTGCAAGTATTTTTCGGCAAGACCGAAATGCCGCATGCTTTCCAACGCCATCGCTACTGTGCATGGGGTTGTTTTCGCACGTCTTGGTTCAGCCCTCCGCGCAAGCCTGGAACCCGCTCCACCTCCTGCGGGTTCTATCCGCTGCGGCCCCGGCATGGAGCTGGGTGAAGGGGAAGACATCTGCATGCAATGGAGCCTGCTTCGGCCGGTCGGGCTCGTCCCGGCGGCGCTCGTTCTCACGACCATCGCGGCGAGTGCCGAGGGCGGCAAAGCGGCCGGCCCGTCCGAGTTCCTGCTGGTCGGGCAAATCGTGCTGTTGATCGCGGTCGGGCGCGGTCTCGGCGAGATCATGCAGCGCATCGGACAGCCCTCGGTGATCGGCGAACTGCTCGCCGGCATCATCCTCGGTCCCTCACTGTTCGGCTGGATCTGGCCGGAGGCGCAAGCCGCGATCTTCCCGAAGACCCCCGAGCAGAAGGCGATGCTCGACGGCATCGCCCAGTTCGGCATCCTGTTGCTGCTGTTGCTGACGGGCATGGAGACCGACCTCAAGCTGGTCAAGAAGGTCGGCAAAGCCGCGATCGCGATCTCGATCGCAGGCATCCTCGTGCCCTTTGCGTGCGGCTTCGCGCTCGGGGAGTTCCTGCCGGACGCGCTGCTGCCGAATCCGCAACAGCGCCTCGTCGCCTCGCTGTTCATGGGCACGGCGCTGTCGATCTCTTCCGTGAAGATCGTCGCCGTGGTCGTGCGCGAAATGAATTTCATGCGCCGCAACGTCGGCCAGATCATCGTCGCGACCGCCGTCATCGATGACACCATCGGCTGGATCATCATCGCCGTCATCTTCAGTCTCGCCTCCCAGGGATCGCTCGATATAGCCTCGGTGGCGAAGGCCGTGCTCGGCACGCTCGCCTTCCTCGCCGTCAGCTTCACCATCGGCCGCCGGCTGGTGTTCCAGCTCATCCGCTGGGCCAACGACAACCTCGTCAGCGCGGCGGCGGTCATCACCGTGATTCTGCTGCTGATGTGCGGGATGGCGATGGTCACGCACCTGATCGGCGTCCACACAGTGCTCGGCGCCTTCGTTGCCGGCATCCTGGTCGGGGAGTCCCCGATCCTGACGCGGCAGATCGACGAGCGACTGCGCGGCCTGATCTCGAGCTTCTTCATGCCCGTGTTCTTCGGCCTTGCGGGCCTGACCGCGGACCTCTCGGTGCTGCGTGATCCCTATCTCCTGATGCTGACCTGCCTGCTGGTCGTGATCGCCAGCGTCGGCAAGTTTGGCGGCGCCTTCGTCGGCGGCACCGTCGGTGGCCTCAACAGGCGGGAATCGCTGGCGCTGGCGAGCGGCATGAATGCGCGCGGTTCGACCGAAGTGATCATCGCCACCATCGGCCTTTCGATCGGTGTGCTCAGCCAGAACCTGTTCACGATGATCGTCACCATGGCGATCGTCACCACGATGGCGATGCCGCCGATGCTGCGCGCGGCACTCGCCAGGCTGCCGATGAACAAGGAGGAGAAGGAGCGGCTGGAACGCGAGGAGTTCGAGAAGCGCGGCTTCGTCGCCAATCTCGAGCGGCCCTTGCTCGCGGTGGACGAAAGCGTCAACGCCACCTTCGCCGCCCACATCGCGGGCCTCATCGCCGGCATGCGCGGCCTGCCGGTCACCGTGCTGCATATCGGCAAGCAGGCCAAGACTCAGGACAAGGCTCGGGACAAGACGCAGGACAAGGATCAGGAGAAGAGCGGTGACGAGGACGGGCGCCACGAGGCCGTGGTGAAGAAGGCGGCTGACGCGGTCGCAGCGAATGGCGAGGAGGATGTCGGTGACGTCGATGTCACGACGCGGGTCCGTAAATCCGCGCTCGGGGAGACCATCGAGGAGGAAGCGAAGAAGGGCTTCGATCTCCTGGTCGTCGGCGTCGACAACGTCGTCGCCACCAAGGACCGTTTCGACCGCAAGATCGAGGACATCGCCGCTCATTTCGAAGGGCCGCTCGCGGTCGTGGCGGCCAAGGGCAAGCATCTGAAACAGCCGGCGCCCGACGGCCTCAACATCCTCGTTCCTGTCTCCGGCAGCAGCGTCTCCAAGCGGGGCGCCGAAGTCGCGGTGGCGCTGGCCCAGGCAGGATCAGGCTCGCTCCGCGTGATCTATGTCGCGACGACGCGGGACAAGGGCGCTCAGCGCGGCGCTTCTGGGGGCTGAGCCGGGAGGAGGGCATCCTGAAGGACACCAGCGATCTCGCCGCCCGCTACGAGGTGGACATCACCACCACGTTGCGGGTCAACCGGGCCCCTGAGGCGGCTATCCTGCGCGAGATCGACACCACCAACATCGATCTCGTCGTCATGGGCGTTGACCGCATCCAGGGCGATCATCTCTCCTTCGGCGGCGTTGCCGACGCGGTGCTGAGACAGTCGAAGGTCTCGGTGCTGCTGGTGTCGAGCGGCGAGGGAAACCGAGCGGCGGAAAAGGCTTAGGGCTTCACCTCCGCCACCGGCTGCGCCTTCGGCGCCTTCTTGCTCGCCCGCCAGTTCTCGAACCGCTGCACCACCACGAAGAAGGCCGGCACGAACAGCACCGCGAGGCAGGTCGAGGCCAGCATGCCCGAGAACACGGTGATGCCGATCGACTTGCGGGCGCTGGCGCCGGCGCCGGTCGCGAGCACCAGCGGCACCACGCCGAGGATGAAGGCGAACGACGTCATCAGGATCGGGCGGAAGCGGGCACGCGCAGCCTCGATCGCGGATTCCAGCACCGGCTTGCCGTCGCGGCCGTGCAGCTCGAGGCCGACCTCGACGATCAGGATGGCGTTCTTGGCCGACAGCGCGATCAGCAGGATCAGGCCGATCTGGCAGTACAGGTTGTTGTCGATCTTGAGGCCGTTGAGGACCAGCGTCGGTCCGATCAGCGACAGCGGCACCGCCAGGATCACGGAGATCGGCGCGTACCAGCTCTCATACTGGCCGGCGAGCACGAGATAGACCAGCAGCATGGCGAGGCCGAACACCCAGTAGATCTGGCTGGAGACCGCCTTCTCCTGATAGGACATCGCGGTCCATTCGTACCCGGTGCCCGGCGGCAGCGTCTTGTCCGCGATCTCCTCCATCAGCTTCAGCGACTGGCCGGAAGAGTAGCCCTGCGCCGGCAGACCGATCACGGTCGAGGACGGATAGAGATTGTAGAGGCTGATCAGCGACGGGCCGGTGGCCGGCGTGATCGTGGCGACGGTGCCGATCGGGATCATGTCGCCGTTCGAGTTGCGCACCATCATGTTGGCGATGTCGCGCTCGGTGAGGCGGAAGGCCGGATCGGCTTGCGTGTAGACCTGGAACACGCGGCCGAACTTGTTGAACTGGTTGACATAGGACGAGCCGAGATAGGTCGACAGCGCCGAGAACACCTGGTCGGTGGTGACGTGCAGCGTCTGGGTCTTGATGCGGTCGATCTCGACGTTGAACTGCGGTACCGACGAGCGGAACGAGGACTGCACGCGCTGGAGGGCGCTCTGGCTCTGGCCGTTGCTGACCACCGCGCCGGTGATCGCCTGCAGCTTGGCGAAATCGCTGTTGCCGTCGCGCAGCTCGACCTGCATCGAGAAGCCGGCAGCGTTGCCGATGCCCTGGATCGGCGGCGGCGGCAGCACGATGGTGCGCGCCTCCATGATGACGGCGAGCTTGTCGTTCAGCCCATACACCAGCGAGCGCAGATCCTCGCCTGGGCCCTTGCGGGCCTCCCAGTCCTTCAGGATGATGTAGGCGACGCCGGCATTGGCGAGGCTCGCGCTGCTGTCGAGTGCGGAGATGCCGGCGATGGTGATGACCTGCTGGACGCCCGGCGTCTCCTTGATGATCTCGCTGGCCCGGTCGAGCACCTTCTGGGTTCGCTCCAGCGAGGCGCCGTCGGGCAATTGAATGGCGGCGATCAGATAGCCCTGGTCCTCGATCGGCAGGAAGCCGGTCGGTACACGAGACAGGCCGTAGCCGCCGATCACGATCAGCACCAGCGCGGCCGCAACCGACACGGTGGCATGCCTGCACAGGAAGGTGATCAGGCGCGTATAGCCGCGCTCGACCCGGTTATAGACGTTGTTGAAGCCGCGATAGAAGAAGTTGCGCTGCTCCGGCGGCACGGTCGGCCGCAGCCACAATGCGCATTGCGTCGGCTTCAGGGTCGCCGCGTTGATGGCGGACAACAGCGCGGTCGCCGCGATCACCAGCGCGAACTGCGAATAGATGCGCCCGGTGAGACCGGCCAGAAACGAGGCCGGCAGGAATACCGAGATCAGCACCAGCGTGATGCCGACGATCGGCGCGAACAGCTGGTCCATCGCCCTGATCGCGGCGTCGTGGCCGTTCATGCCCTGCTCGATATTGTGGGCGGCGCCTTCGACCACGACGATGGCGTCGTCGACCACGATGCCGATCGCCAGCACGATCGCAAACAGCGTCGACATGTTGATGGTGAAGCCGAGCGCCGCCATCGCGGCGAAGGCACCGATGATGGTGACGGGCACGGTGGTCGCCGGCACCAGCATCGCGCGCCAGTCCTGCAGGAACACCAGGATCACCACCAGCACCAGCAGGCCGGCCTCGATCAGCGTCATGTAGACCTCGTGCACCGAGGCCTCGACGAACTTGGTGGTGTCGAACGGAGTGTCGTATTTGATGCCTTCCGGGAACCGCTTGGCGAGCTCCACCATCTTCCTCTCCACGGCCTGCTCGACCTGGAGCGCGTTGGCGCCGGGCGACTGGAATACGCCGATGCCGGTGGCGGGCTGCTTGTTGAGCGAGAAGATCTGGCTGTAGGTCTGCGCGCCGAGCTCGACCGAGCCCACGTCGCGCACGCGCGTGACGTCGCCGCTGGTGCCGGTCTTGACGATGATGTTCTCGAACTGGCTTGTGTCGTCGAGCCGGCCGTTGACGTTGAGCGTGTACTGGAACGCCTGGCCCGGCGGCGTCGGCGGCGCGCCGACCTGGCCGGCGGAGACCTGCTGGCTCTGCTGCTGGATCGCCTGGATGACGTCCTGCGGCACCAATCCGCGCACCTGCAGCTTGTTCGGGTCGAGCCACACCCGCATTGAATACTGGCCGGCGCCGAACACCGTGACGTTGCCGACGCCGGGCAAGCGTGAAAGCTCGTCGCGGATGTTGATGGTGGCATAATTGCTCAGGTACAGGCTGTCGAACTTGGAGTCCGGCGAGGTCAGCGTCACGAACAGCAGGATCGAGGTCGATTTCTTCTGGACGGTGACGCCCTGGTTCTGCACCGATTGCGGCAATTGCGACAGCGCGCTGGAGACGCGGTTCTGCACCAGCACCTGCGCGAAGTTGAGGTCGGTGCCGATCTTGAAGGTCACGGTCAGCGTATAGGTGCCGTCGGAGGCGCTGTAGGACTGCATGTAGAGCATGTCCTCGACGCCGTTGACCTGTTGCTCGATCGGCAGCGCCACCGTGTCGATCACGGTCTTGGCGCTGGCGCCGGGGTAACGTGTGGTGACCTGCACCGTCGGCGGCACCACATCGGGGTATTGGGCGATCGCGAGGTTGAACAGCGCAACGCCGCCGATCAGGATCATCAGGAGCGCGATGACGTTCGAGAGGACCGGCCGCTCGATGAAGAATTTTGAGATCATGACCGGCCGCTCCTACTTGGCAGACGCTTGCGGCTGGCCAATCTTCGCCTGTTGCGGGTCGATCTTCTGGCCCGGGATCACCCGCAGCAGCCCTGCGATCACCACGCGGTCGTCCGGCTTCAGGCCGCTCTCGATCACGCGCAGCCCGTTGTCGACGGGGCCGATCTGCACCTTGCGCTGCTCGACGATATTGTCGCCGTTGACGACGAGCAGGTAGCGGCCGCCCTGATCGCTGCCGAGCGCGGTGTCGGGGACGAGGAGGGAGTCCTTCTCCTGGCTGAAGGGCACGCGGACCCGGACGAAATAGCCGGGCAGCAGCACCCGCTTGTCGTTGGGGACGAGGCCGCGCACCGCGAGCGTGCCGGTCGACTGGGTGATGGTCGGTGCGACGTAGTCGAGCCTGCCTTCATGGGGATAGCCGGTCTCTGTCTGGAGGCCGATCTGAATCGGGAATTGCTTGAGGTCGGCGCCGGTGAGCCCGCGGCGCGCCGCTTCGGCGCGGATACGCAGCACGTCCTGCTCGTTGACGGTGAAGTTCACATAGATCGGATCCATCGCGACGATGGTCGCGAGCTGGGTTGGGGAGGAGACGCCGACGAGCTCGCCGATCGAGACCAGATGCGCGCTGACGACGCCGTCGAACGGCGCGCTCACCTTGGTGTAGCCGTAATTGACCTCCGCGAGCTTCGTGTTGGCCTGGGCCTGCTGGAGATTGGCCTGCGCGTTGTCGCGAGTCGACGTCGAACTGTCGAGGGTGGCTTGCGACACCGCCTGGCGCTGCACCAGATCGCTCTGTCGCTTGAAGTCGGCTTCTGCCTGCTTGAGCGAGGCCTGCGCGCCGGCTTCGGCCGCCTGCGCCTGTTCGAGCTTGAGCTTGTAGGTCTCGGGCTCGATCGTGAACAGCTGGGTGCCCTGCTTGACGAAGGCGCCGTCCTGGTAATCGATCGACTGCAGGAAGCCCTGCACGCGCGCCACAAGGTCGACATTCTTGATCGGAGCGGTGTTTCCGGTAGCCTCGATATAGCGCGTCACCGGGCGCTGTACCGGCGTCGCGACGTCCACCTTGGGCGGGGGCGGCGCCACGAAGGTGTTCTTGTCTTCGCAGCCGGCGAGCACGGCCACGGCCGCCAAGGCGGTCAGCGCCCGTCCGATCTGTCTCCACTCCTCATTGCGATGTGCGAGAGATGCGGGATTCGCGCGCGTCATTCAGTGGCCCCCGATTGTGGTCTGTCGGTGCGGCAGGCTACCAACAAATGAACGGCCGTGGAACACCATAGCCATGGCAGTCATAGACCTTGCACTGCAAAGGGCGCTGTGCCCTTTGAGGGGTTTGTCATGACAAACCGCTTTTCATCGCGCGCACGATCGACCACAATTGCGTCAAAGGCCGTGAGACAGGCGAGGCGGTCGGAAGAAGGCCTGAAAATAAGAAGACAACAAGGAAACAAGAAAAGGTGAGGAGAGCATGACATGTCCACGTCCCTCCAATCGGCCCTCGTCGGCGTCGTTCTCGCAGTGGCGGTCGGCATGCCCGCGCTAGCCGATGGCCTGAAGGACGAGATCGCGCCGACCGGCAAGCTGCGGGTCGCGATCGCGATCAGCCCGGCGGGCGGCGCGTTCTGGTCGACCAGGACCGAAGCCGGCTTTGCCGGCGTTCCCGTCGATCTCGGCAAGGAAATGGCCGCGCAGCTCGGCGTCCCCGTCGAATATGTCGTGCACCAGAATTCCGGTCAGATCACCGACGCGGCCGGCAAGGGGAGCTGGGACGTCACCTGGCTGCCCAGGGATCCCGAGCGGGAGACCAAAATGATGTTCGGCCCAGTCTACGAGGTCGCCGACGCCACCTATATCGTCAAGGCAGGATCAAGCGTCACCAATTTCGCCTCGCTCGACCAGCCCGGCATCAAGGTCGCCGCCGTCAACGCCACGACGACCATGCGCGGCGCGATCGCGCATCTGAAGAACGCGACCGTCACGGGTTATCAGACCTATGACGAGATATTCGGCTTGCTGAAGAGCGGCGAGATCGACGCCTTCGCCCTGTCGCGCGACCAGCTCAACAAGATGGCGCAGAAGATTCCGGGCACCAAGGTGCTGGACGAGACGTTCAAGAAGACCGTGACGGCCGTTGCCGTCCCGCTCGGCCACAACCAGTCGCTGGCGTTCGTCACGAAGTTCATGACGGACGCGACGACCAACGGCACCTTGCGCAAGGCTTATGACAACAACGGTCTGAAGGACACGCCGATTCGCACCGAGTAGGGCGGCCGTCAGCGCGACTTGATCTCGGCATATTTCGCAATGGCCCGCTCGAACTTGCGATTGAACAGCCACATCGCGGCGAGGATCTCGCGGAAGCTGGCCGAGGTCCGCGCCCGGTCGGCCTGTCCGAACGCGAAGATGCTGTTGTTGCGCAGGTGCTTCATGATCGTGGGGCTCGACACCCGGTAGTTCAGCAGATCTCCCGATTTGAGCGCGGCCCGCGTCGGAGTGGGAACGATCTGGATCAGTTCGAACAGCTTCATCTGGTCGATCGGGTCGGGCAGCGTCTTCACGATGGCAGGGATCTCCCGGAAGATATCCGCATGCGCGTTCATCAGGCCGTCGCGCACGTTGGTCCAGTGGTTGAAGCGGTGGTCGGTGCCGCGGGCCAGCGCCTCTTCCCTGTCGTCGCGTGCGTTCAGTCCGGGATCGGCCGCCGCGATCGCTGATTTGATCGCCTCCCATTTCCTGCGGCCGTTGCGGTCTTCGGAGGGGCCGGTCTGGAAGCTGCCCATATAGGTGTTCGAGCGACCGTTGCGGACATTCTGCTTGCCGTTGGTCTCGGCGAAGAACAGCCCCAGGCTGATGCGGCCCGCAGCTTCGGCGTGGTCAGGCCCGAGCCCCATGGCGCGCGCGATCGCGACTGCGAGATCGACGACGTCCTTGAAAGGTGTCGCCGAGTTCTGCGCATTGGCCGGCGGCGCTTCCATGATATCGAACAGCTTGCCGTATTCGTCGATCAGCGGTTCGATGTCGGCGTCGAAATAGGCCGGAGGGATCTCGAACTTGTTGGGCCGGCCGATCCGCGACGGCATGGCGTCGGTGAGGTCTTTGTAGCTGCTGATCACGGCGACGCGGGCGAGATAGATCGCCTGGCCCGGCAGGTTCGGCAGCGGTTCTTTCGCCTCGATCTGCTTGCGCCGCTCGGCGAGGATGGATTTGAAATCGCCGAGCGCGCGCTCGTAGGCCGCAACCGCCTCCGATTGCTTTGCCGTGAGCGTTTGCGCCCGGCTCACGGCAACGGTCGAGAAAATCAGCCCAAGCGCCGCAAGAGCTGCGATGGCATGTCGGCGTGCACGCATGGCCGGCCCCCTCCGAACGATTCGTTCGTTGGGAGATCGTAACCTAGTCGTTGGCCTCCGGCGGCAGGAAGTCGACCTCGTGCAGGGCGGAGATGCGCACGACCTCGGCGGGGTCGGTCAGATTGTCGAGTTGGGTGAACAGCGCCTCCAGCTTCTGCATCGGCGAGACCCAGAACAGCGCGCGGGCAGGCTTGTCGGACTTGTTGAAATAGCCGTGCGGGATGCCGCGCGGCAGGCGCACGAGGTCGCCGGCATGGGCCTTGACCCACACGCCGTCGAGCTTGAGGTCGAGCGTGCCTTCCTGCACCAGGATGAATTCGTCCTGGGTCGGATGGATGTGCACCGGCACGAACTGGCCGGGCTCGCTGTTGGTCTCGAACGCGAAGGTGGATTCGGTGACCGCCTTTGGGAAATAGACCTGGCCGAGGATATTCCAGCTCTTGCCGCCATAGCCCGTGCCGTTCGCGGTGATGCCCTTTTCGAGTGCAGTCATGGCTTGCCTCCATCGGAATTTTGCTGGCGCGCAGTTTTGACCAGCGGAGCGGCGGAGTCCATCCGCCAGACGCGTGTCAACGCCGGTCGCGATCGGTGGATTTCTTGCGCAAGAAGCCTTCGACGTCGGCCTGGACCGAATAGGGCGTCGGGATCGGGTCGCCGGCGGCATCGACGGCGGTGTCGAGAGAGCGGCGCAGCATGCGCGCGAGCTCGGCCTTGCGGTAGGGCTTCGGCAGCAGCGGCGCGCCCATGGTGGTATGTCCCGGTCCATGCGGGGCGTCGTGGGCATAGCCGGACGTGAACAAGACTCTCAAGGAGGGGCGCTTGGCCACCATCTCGTCGGCGAGCTCCCGCCCATTCAAGGCGCCGGCCATCACGATATCGGTGAACAGCAGGTCGAATGGCGTGCCCTCGGCCGCGATGGCGAGCGCCTCGGCGGCGTTGACGGCGGGGATGACCTTGTAGCCGAGGCTTTGGAGCTGGACCGTGACGAATTGACGGACGTCGCGGTCGTCCTCGACGCAGAGGATGGTTTCCGTTCCGCCCACGACTTTGCGCTCGTCATAGCCGGCCGGGCGGAGCGTGCTGGTCTCGGCCTTCGGCAAATAGATCGTGAATGTCGTGCCGCTGCCTTCTGCGGATTTGACCTTGATGCCGCCGCCGGACTGCTTGACGAAACCGAACACCATGCTGAGGCCGAGACCGGTGCCCTTGCCGACGTCCTTGGTCGAAAAGAACGGATCGAAGATCCGCTCGAGGATCGCCTGCGGAATGCCTGTGCCGGTATCAGTGATCTCGATCTCGACATAGTCGCCGGCATAGCCGGCACCGACCGCGACGGCCTCGCGCACGCCGAACACGACGTTGCGCGTCCTCAGCGTCAGCCTGCCGCCGTCTAGCATCGCATCGCGGGCGTTGATCGCAAGGTTGAGCAGGGCCGAGCTCAATTGGCCGCGGTCGGCGTAGGCCAGCCAGATGGCGCCGTCGAGCTTCGTCACGATCTCGATCTTCTTGTCGAAGGTCGCCAGCAGCAGCTTTGCCAGTTCCTCCAGCAGGTCGTTGACGTCGATCTCTGCCGGCTGCAGCGCCTGCTTGCGTGCAAAGGAGAGCAGGCTCGATGTCAGCGCGGCGCCGCGGTCCGCGGCCTCGCTGATCAGCTTGGTGATGGTCGCAAGCGGCGGGTTGTCCTTCACGGCGTCGGCGAGGATCTCGATCGTGCCCGTGATCACGGTGAGCATGTTGTTGAATTCGTGCGCGATGCCGCCGGTGAGTTGCCCGACCGCCTCCATCTTCTGCGCCTGGATCAACTGCTCCTCGGCGGCGCGCTTCTGGGTGACGTCCTTGACGAAATTGTTGATGACGGTGCGCCCGCCAATCTGAAGCGCGGTGCTCGACGCCTCGATCAGGATCTCGTCGCCTTCCCGGTGCAGCAGGGTTGCTTCGAAGCGGATGCCGATCGGCGTATTCGACAGCTCTGGCAGCAGCCGCATCATGCGTTGCCGAAAGCCGTCGCGGAGCGGCTCGGCGACGAGCAGGTCGACGGCGTCGGTGCCGAGTGCCTCCTGCCGTGTCCATCCGGTCAGGGCCTCGGCCTGAAAGCTCCACTCCAGCACGATGCCGTTCGCGTCGGTCTGAACGAAGGCATCGAGCGCGGTCTTGATCACGGCCTGGGTCATTTGCGCGCTGGCCTGCGCCTGCTCAGCAAGTTGCGCCGCGGCCTGTTTTTGCTGCGACGTCTCGATCTTGCGCGCGCAGAGCCGCGCGAGCAGCACCGCGACGGCGCCGCTTGCGAGCAGGGCGATGATCTCTGGCACGCCGAAACCGGCGCCGGTCACGGCAGAGGAGGCGAGGAGAGCCATAGCGGTCACGATGACCTGCGCGGCCATCGCGAGTGTCAGAAGCCCCCTGAGTTTCATGGTCTCACACCAAAGACGGCAGCCGCGGATCGCCGCGGCCCGCCTTGTCGAAGAGTCCGGCATGATGTGAGCTACGGACTCGGCGCGGCTGCGTCGAGGGTCAATTTGCGGTACTCTAGGAAGGTTGCGGCTAGCCTGCCGGCGAATCGGTCTGCCGCAACGTCGTCACCCAGATCACGCGCGATGGCTGCTGGGTCGGGTTGTCGAACATGTGCGGCACGATGCTCGGAAAACGAAAGCTGTCGCCCGCTTCCAGCAGATGGGCCTGGTTGTCGAGCCACAGCCGCAGACTGCCGGACAGGATGTAGCCGGCCTTCTCGCCGTTGTGCTGCAAGAAATCCGTGCCGGAGGAGGCGCCGGGATTGAGCGTGAGCTCGTACAGTTCGAGCTGGCCCCCGCCTTCCGGCGTCAGCGCCTCCTTGACGACGCCGCTGGCGGTGAGCCGCAGCAGGCGCCGGCTGCTCTTGCGCACGATGTAGCGCTGCAAATCGGCGGGATCGCTGGTTTCGAAGAAGTAGGAGATCGGCACCTCGAGCGCGATGCTGAGCAGGCGCAGCGTTCGGATCGATGGCATGGCGCGTGCACGTTCGAGCTGGCTGATCATGCCGTTGGAGAGGCCGGTCTTGGTGGCGACGTCCTGGATCGAAAGGCCGGCGCGCTGGCGCAGCAGGCGCACCGTTTCGCCCAGGCGCTGGTCGTTCGCCTCGTCGGCCTCGATCGTCGGGGCGTCCTTCGGAGCGTTGGTATCGCCGCGACCATCCATGCCGCTCTCCCATGCATCATCATGGCCCGGACCGGATCGGTCCAAGGCTTCAGTCGGAGTGAAAACGTCGCGCATCCTAGCAATGTGATTGACAGCTGTATTTAGTCATGATGAACTTTTGAAGCAATAATTTAGAAGCACTAAAAGCCCACTCCTGTCCCTTTGCCGGGGTTTCGGGGGCGCGGGAGACGGTGCCGCGTGCGACAACGGAGAGTGGTCATGGCAGACGACACCGGCAGGTTCGGCGTTGGGGCACTGCATCTCGGCATTCCGAATCGCCGACAATTCTTCCAGCTCGGCGCCGGCGCCGCGGCAGGATGGAGCCTTTCAGGCAACGCGTTCGCGCAGACCGATCGTCCGTCAAATCCGCCGGACAAGCCGCGCGGGCAGGTGATTGCCGCGCTGTCGCAGGAGCCGACCGTCTTTCATCCGCTGATGCCAGGCATCGAGGTCGACCAGGGCATCTGGTGGCAGGTGTTCTCGCCGCTCTGGTTCATCGAACCCGACGGCAAGTTCGTTCCAGATTTGGCGCGTGAGGTCCCGACCGTCGAGAATGGTGGCCTGTCGGCCGACGGCCTGACCTGGAAGATCAAGCTGCGCAGCGACGTGAAGTGGCACGACGGCGCGCCGTTCACGGCCGAGGATGTCAAGTTCTCGCTCGAGCTGATCAACAATCCTGATTTTCGTGCGCGCAGCCGCGTCGGCCATAGCCTCGTCAAGGACATCAAGGTTGTCGCCCCCGACGAGATCCATTGGCGGATGGAAGCTGCCTATTCGCCCTACATGTCGATCCTGGCTGCGCTGACCTTCATCGTGCCCAAGCACATTCTGGAGAAGGTGACCGATCCGAACGCCTCGCCGTTCCACAACGCGCCGGTCGGGACCGGGCCGTTCCGCTGGGGTGAGCGCGTGCCGGGCGACCATATCCAGCTGAATGCGAATCCCGCCTATCACGGCAAGGGACCCTACCTCGAACGCGTGGTCTTCAAATACATCCCGGACCTCACCGTTCTCTACACGCAGTTCCGCACCGGCCAGGTCGATTACACCGGGCTGCAGGGCATCCTGCCGAACTTCGTGCAGGAAGCGAAGACGCTGAAGGGGCGCAAGATCTTCGTTTCCTCGACGTCCTCGGTCGAGCACATCGCGCCCAATCTGGAATTCGGGCCGCTCGCCGACCGCACGGTGCGCGAAGCCCTGTATTTCGCCATCAACAAGCAGGCGATCATCGATGCGCTCAACTACGGCCTGCCGAGTCTGACCGAAAGCTTCGTGCCGCAGCAGGCCTGGTCGTTCCAGCAAGGCCTTCCGCAACACAAATACGATCCGGCCAAGGCCAACGCGCTGCTTGATGCCGCCGGATGGGTTCGCGGCTCCAGCGGTGTGCGTGAAAAAGGCGGCGTGAAGCTCGAGTTCACCAATTCGACGACATCAGGCAATGCCGTGCGTGAGCAAACCCAGCAGCTCCTGATCCAGGACTGGCGCGCGATCGGCGCGGCAATGCGCGTCAACAACATGCCGGCGGCCGTGATCTGGGGCGACTTCTGGCAGCAGTCGAAATTCAATTCGGTGCTGGTCAGCGTAAACTTCATGCTGGGCAGCGACCCCGATGTGACACCGCGCTTCGGCTCAGGCGCGACGCCCGCCAAGGGTGGCCGTGGCTACAATACCTATCAGTACAAGAGCGCCGAGGCCGACCGTCTTCTTGCCGAGGGCGCTAGGCAGTTCGATCTCACGCAACGCAGGACCACGTATGGCGAGCTGCAAAAACTGATCCGCAACGACCTTGCGATCCTGCCGCTGTTCCAGGGCTTCATCGCCGAGGGCGTCAAGGAAGGGCTGCAGGGCTTCCGTCCCAACATCAACACCTCCATCAACTGCTGGAACATCCGCGAATGGTACTGGGCCTGATGTCTCAGGCGCGGCGGATCGCCTGAGATGGTTCGTTACGTCGCCAATCGCCTGGCACAGGCGATCATGCTGCTCGTGATCGTCTCCGCGATCGGCTTCGCCATCCTGCATCTGGCGCCGGGCGGCCCGCTGTCGCAATTCGCGGCTTCGGCCCAGATGACGCAGGAGGACCTCGACCGTGTGACGAAGCAGCTCGGGCTCGATCGCCCGCTGCCGATCCAGTATCTCGACTGGTTCGGCCGCATGCTCAAGGGCGACTGGGGCAAGTCCTATCGCGACGGCGAACAGGTGCTGACGGTGATCTCCTCGCATCTCGGCGCCACGCTGGAACTGATGGCGACGGCAACCATCATCGCGGTGCTGCTCGGTTGCTGGATCGGCATACTCGGTGCGCTGCGCCGCTATTCGCTGTTCGACACGCTCGCCACCGTCGGTGCCATGGTTGCGCTCTCGATTCCGACCTTCTGGTTCGGCCTCGTCACCATCTACCTGTTCTCCGTCAAGCTCGGCTGGCTGCCGGCCGGCAACCGCGAGACCGTCGGCGATGGCTCCCTCCTCGACCTCCTGCATCATCTGATCGCGCCGGCGCTGGTGCTGGCGCTGGTCGAGACCGCGATGTGGGGCCGCTTCATGCGCTCCTCCATGCTCGAGGTGATCAACCAGGATTACATCCGCACCGCGCGTGCCAAGGGCATGCCGGAATGGCGCATCCTCACCGTGCATGCGCTGCGCAACGCGCTGCTGCCGATGATCACGGTGGCCGGCCTGCAGTTTCCGACGTTGCTCGGCGGCGCGCTGGTCGCCGAAACCGTGTTCACCTGGCCCGGCATGGGCCGCCTGTTCCTCGATTCCATCGGGTATCGCGACTATCCCGTGGTGATGGGCATCCTGATGTTCTCGGCGACCATGGTGTTGATCGGCTCGCTGCTCGCCGACATCCTCTATGCCGTCGTCGATCCGCGCATCCGGGTGGGCTGAAGCGATGACGACCGCGGCCCTCTCCACCGTTCCGCTCGCGCCCGGCCAGGCCGCCTGGCGGCGATTCCGCCGGCATCGGCTCGCGCTCGCAGGTGCGGTGATCATCCTGGTGCTCATCCTCGGCTCGGCGCTCGGCCCCTTTCTGCTGCCGTTCGACGACACCTATATCGACATCATGAAGCGGTTCGCGCCGCCGCTGTCGGGCGCGCATATTCTCGGCACGGACGAGCTTGGCCGCGACGTGCTGGCGCGGCTGATGATGGGTGGGCGCGTGTCGCTCTCGATCGGCATCGTCGCGATGGTGATCGCGATGGCGGTGGGTATCGCCGTCGGCGCCTTCGCCGGCTTCTATGGCGGCGTCGTCGGCGCGGTCCTGATGCGGCTCGTCGATGCCGTGCTGTGTTTTCCGACGATTTTTCTGCTGCTCGCGCTGGCGGCGCTCACCGAGCCCGGCCTCGTCACCACGACCGTGCTGATCGCGGCCACCGCCTGGATGGCGGTCGCTCGCGTCGTCGAGGCCCAGGTCCGCTCGCTGCGTGAGCGCGAATTCGCGGTCGCCGCACTCGCCTTCGGCTCGTCGAACCTGCGCATCATGTTCCGCGAACTCGTGCCGAACGCAATTGCGCCGATCGTGGTCGCGGCTACACTCAACGTGGCGAAGGCGATCCTGCTCGAATCCTATGTCAGCTATCTCGGCTACGGCATCCAGCCGCCGGCCGCGAGCTGGGGCAATATGCTCAACAACGCCCAGATCTATCTCACCAGCGCGCCGTGGCTCGCGATCGCGCCGGGCCTCGCCATCACGCTGGCGGTGACCAGCTTCAACTTCCTCGGCGACGGCCTGCGCGACGCGCTCGATCCGCGCATGAACATTCCATGATCTGCAAACTCATGACGAGCCAGAGCTCGATCGAACCGAAGTCCAGACTGACGTTAAGGAGTGTCTCATGTCCCCGCCGCTCAACCGTATCAACAGCGATGAACGCCTGCCGACGCAGGTGGATGTCGTCGTCATCGGCGGCGGCGTGATCGGTGTCTCCGCGGCCTATCATCTGGCGAAGAAGGGCCAGTCCGTCGCGCTGATCGAGAAGGGCCATGTCGGTGGCGAGCAGTCCAGCCGCAACTGGGGCTGGTGCCGCCAGCAAGGGCGCGCGCGCGAGGAAATTCCGCTGGCGCGCGAGGCGCTGCGGCTGTGGGAGGACATGCAGAACGACGCCGGTGTCGATGCCGGCTTCCGCCGTACCGGCGTGCTGTTCCTGACCAAGAGCAAGGACGAGCTCGCGAGCTGGGAGCGCTGGGCCGCCATGGCGCGCGAGGAACAGGTTCATTCCACCGTCCTGACGCCGGCCGAGGTCGCCGAGCGCATGCCCGGCAATACCGATGAGTGGGTTGGCGGCCTGCACACGCCGAGCGACGGGCGCGCCGAGCCGTCGATGGCCGTGCCCGCGCTAGCAACCGCCGCGCGAAAGCACGGCGTCACCATCCATCAAGGCTGCGCCGCGCGCGGACTGGAGACATCAGGCGGGCGCGTCAGCGCGGTCGTTACCGAGAAGGGCACCATTCGGACCCAATCCGTGCTGCTGTCGGGCGGCGCGTGGTCGTCGCTATTCTGCCGCCGCCATGGCATCGAGCTGCCGATCGGCCTCGTCAACGCCACCGCGTGCCGGACCACGCCGGGACCGGAGATCACCGCGGGCGCGCTCGGCACCGATTTCTACTGCATCCGCCGCCGCCTCGACGGCGGTTTCACGTTGGCGCTGCGCAACCGCGGCACCGTCGAGCTGTCGCCCGACCTGTTCCGATACGCAAGCACCTTCTGGCCGACCTATCTGCATCGCCGCAACGGATTGAAGATGTCGTTCGGTAAGTCGTTCTTCGACCAGATCGTGCGCGGCACCAGCTGGAGTCTCGACAAGCCGTCGCCGTTCGAGACCGAGCGCGTGCGCGATCCTGCCCCCGACATGTCGCTGGTCAATTCGGCGCTGGCCGCACTGATCAAGGCGAACCCTGAATTGAAGGACATCGAGATCGCGGAAGCGTGGGGCGGCACCATCGACTGCACGCCCGACACCATTCCGGTGATCTCGCCGGTCGACGCCTTGCCCGGCTTCTTCCTGGCGACCGGCTTCTCCGGTCACGGCTTCGGCATCGGTCCCGCGGCCGGCAAGCTCGCCGCCGACATCGTGACCGGCTCGACGCCGCTGGTCGATCCCGAGCCTTACAGCCACAAGCGCATGATCGACGGCCGCCGGCTCGCGCCGGTCAGCCCGTTCTGAGGGCGCCTGCGGCATGACGGTTCTCTACAAGGCCAACATGGTTCGCGGCGCGGAGTGGGCGACCTTCTTCGCCGAGCGCGCGCCCGACCTGCCGTTTCGGCTCTGGCCCGACATCGGCGATCCGGCCGAAATCCGTTATCTCGTGGCGTGGGTGCCGCCTGATGACATCGCGACGACCTTTCCCAATCTCGAGCTGGTCTTCTCGGTTGGCGCCGGCGTCGATCAGTTCGATGCCACGAAGGTTCCGACGCACATTCCACTCGTGCGCATGCTGGAGCCGGGTATTGCCGAGACCATGGTCGAGTACGTCACCATGTCCGTGCTCGCCCTGCATCGTGATCTCCTGCACTTCATGGCCCAGCAGAAGCAGCAGGTCTGGCGCGAGATCCGGATCACGCCGGCGAAGCGGCGGCGCGTCGGTGTGATGGGGCTCGGCCAACTCGGCCAGGCCGCGCTCGAGCGCCTCAAAGCGTTCGAGTTCCCGCTGCTCGGCTGGAACCGTTCGCCGCGCGAGATCGAAGGCGTCACCTGTTACGCGGGCGCGGACGCCTTGGCGGAATTCCTCGCGCAAGCCGACATCCTCGTCTGCCTGCTGCCGCTGACCGACGAAACGCGCGGCATCCTCAACGCCGATCTGTTCGCGCGCCTGCCGCGCGGGGCTTCGCTGGTCAATGTCGGGCGCGGCCCGCATCTGGTCGAAGCCGATGTCCTCGCGGCCCTCGACAGCGGCGCGCTGTCCGGTGCCATCCTCGACGTCACCGATCCCGAGCCGCTGCCCACGGGCCATCCGTTCTGGAGCCATCCCCGCATCCTGCTGACGCCGCACAACGCCAGCATGACCACGCCGGACACGGCCGTCGACTACGTGCTCGACGTCATCGCGCGTCACCGCCGCGGCGAGGAGCTGCCGGGGCGTGTCGATCGCAGCCGTGGTTATTGAGGGGACGATGGTGATGGTAACATCGGTGCAGCCACGGACTCGGTGCACCTCTCCCGCATGCGGGAGAGGTCGGCGCGCAGCGCCGGGTGAGGGTTCTTTCCTCTGGGGGATGTCCCGTTGTGGAGACACCCTCTCCCCAACCCTCCCCGCAAGCGGGGGAGGGGCGCACCTTGCGTGGGGCGAGCATCGGAGCGCGCGCATGAGTACAGGTGTCGCCAAAGCCGATCCGGCTATCGCGCCCGTGCTGTCGGTTGCCGGGCTCGTCACCTCCTTCATGATCGAGCGGCGATGGATTCCCGTTGTCCGCAACGTGTCTTTCGACGTCGCGCCCGGCGAGACAGTGGCTATCGTCGGAGAGTCTGGCTCCGGCAAGAGTGTCACGGCACTCTCGATCATGCGCCTCATCCCGAAGGACATTGGCCGCGTGGAGGGCCGCGTCACGCTCGCCGGCCGCGATCTGCTGTCGCTGCCCGAAGCTGGTATGACCGACATCCGCGGCAACGACGTCGCCATGATCTTCCAGGAGCCGATGACGAGCCTCAATCCGGTGCTCACCATCGGCTTCCAGATCGCCGAAGCGCTGATCCAGCATCGCGGCCTGTCGCGGGCGGCGGCGGAAGCGGAGACCATCCGCCTGCTCGATCGTGTCCGCATCCCGGCGGCCAAGTCGCGCTTTCACGAGCATCCGCACCGCTTCTCCGGCGGTATGCGCCAGCGCGTGATGATCGCGATGGCGCTGGCCTGCAAGCCCAAGCTCCTGATCGCGGACGAGCCGACCACGGCGCTCGACGTCACCATCCAGGCCCAGATCCTGGAACTGCTGAAAGAGCTTCAGCAGGAGGAAGGGATGTCGATCCTCTTCATCACCCACGACATGGGCGTGGTCGCCGAGATCGCGGACCGGACCGTGGTGATGTATGGCGGGCAGGCGGTGGAGACGGATGCGACCTCGCGCATCTTCGCGGCGCCCTCGCATCCCTACACGCGTTCGCTGCTCGCGGCCGTGCCGCGCCTCGGCTCGATGGGCGGACATTCGCGGCCGATGCGGTTTCCGATCGTCGACAAGGTGACGGGGACGTCGGACGAGCCGACCGAGACACCGGATACGGTCTCGATCGCCGAACGGCCGCTGCTCGAAGTCTCCAATCTCACCACGCGCTTCCCGATCCGCTCGGGATTGTTCGGAAAAGTCTCGGGCCGGGTGCACGCGGTCGAGAACATCTCCTTCACCTTGCGCGCCGGCGAGACGCTGGCGCTGGTCGGAGAATCCGGCTGCGGCAAGTCGACCACGGGCCGCTCCATCCTCAAGCTGATCGAACCGGACAGCGGGACGGTTCTGATCGACGGCCAGGATGTGCTCGCAATGACCGGTCACACCTTGCGCGATTACCGCAAGCGGATGCAGATCGTGTTCCAGGATCCGTTCGCGAGCCTCAATCCACGCATGTCGGTGGGGACGGCGATCGCCGCGCCCTTGCTTGCCAACGGGCTCGCAACGGCGTCGCAGGCGCGCGACAAGGTCGCCGACCTGCTCGTGCGTGTGGGTCTCACCGCCGACATGGCCGCGCGCTTCCCGCACGAATTCTCCGGCGGCCAGCGCCAGCGCATCTGCATCGCGCGGGCGCTCGCGCTCGGACCGAAGCTCATCGTCGCGGACGAAGCGGTCTCCGCGCTCGACGTCTCGGTCAAGGCGCAGGTCGTCAATCTCATGCTCGACCTTCAGGCCAGCATGGGCCTCGCCTATCTCTTCATCTCCCACGACATCGCGGTGGTCGAACGCATGAGCCATCGCGTCGCGGTGATGTATCTCGGCGAGATCGTCGAGACCGGCCCGCGTGCGGCATTGTTCGGCAATCCGCAGCATCCCTACACCAAGAAGCTGATGGCCGCCGTGCCGGTGCCTGATCCGTCACGCCGCGCCACCAAGCGCGAGGTCGCGAACGACGAGATCAGAAGCCCGGTGCGCGCACCGGACTATCAGCCGCCGGTGCGGCAATATCGCGAAGTGTCGCCCGGCCATGTCGTCCAGGTCTGGGGCGAGGAGTGGTCGGCCTAAAGACCGTTCACGAATTGACGTGAACGAAATCCCGCAGCAGCGGATAGATCTCGTTATTCCAGCGCTTGCCGGAGAACACGCCGTAATGGCCGACGCCGGCCTGCATGTGGTGGACGCGGCGATAGGCGCGCACGCCGGTGCAGAGGTCCTGTGCCGCGAGCGTCTGGCCGATCGAGCAGATGTCGTCCTTCTCGCCTTCCACCGTCATCAGGCCCATGCGGCCGACGGCCTTGGTGTCGACCGGGCGTCCGCGGTGCATCAGCTTGCCCTGCGGCAGCAGATGCTCCTGGAACACGTCGCGCACGGTCTCGATGTAGAATTCCGCCGGCAGGTCCATCACTGCGAAATATTCGTCGTAGAAGGTCTTGATGGTCGCGGCCTTCTCCTTCTCGCCCTTCGCGAGGTGGTTGGCGAGATCCATGTGCTGCTTGATGTGGCGCTCGAGATTCATCGAGACGAACGCGGTGAGCTGGACGAAGCCGGGATAGACTTTCCGCAGCGCGCCGCGGCACTGCACCGGCACGTAGTTGATCAGGTTCTGCTCGAACCAGTCGATCGGCCTGCTCTTGGCGAACTCGTTGACCCTGGTCGGCTGGATGCGCGTGTCGATCGGGCCCGCCATCAGCGTCAGCGTCGCCGGGCGCGACGGATGATTGCCCTCGCACATGATCGCGGCGGCCGCGAGCGCCGAGACCGACGGCTGGCAGATCGCCACCATATGGGGGCGCGGGCCGAGCTGGCCCAGGAAGTCGATCAGATGCTCGGTGTAGTCTTCGAGCCCGAAGCGGCCCTCGCTGAGGGGAATGTCGCGCGGATTGTGCCAGTCGGTGATGTAGACGTCGTGGTCCTGCAGCAGCGTCTTCGCGGTGCCGCGCAGCAGCGTTGCGAAATGGCCGGACATCGGCGCCACCAGCAGCATGCGCGGCTGCTCGCCGACGCCTTCCTTCTTGAAATGCAGCAGCGAACCGAACGGGGTGGCGTAGGCGATTTCCTCGGTGACCGCGACTTCGCGGTTACCCACCATCACGCTGTCGATGCCGTAGGCCGGGCGGTGATAGGTGAGGGTGGAGCGCGAGATCATCTCCAGCGCGGCCGAGAGACGGCCGAACACCTGATCCGATGTCCCCTGGGGCACCAGATTGAGGAATCTGAGCGCGGACGAGGCTCCCGCACGAAACGGCGCCGTCAAATCCATGTGGTTCTGAAACGCCTGATAATTCATCGACATCATTCTGAAACGCCCGTTTGTCCCGTGCTGCTATGCAATATCGAAGCCAAACAAGAGTCAAATCGCCCGGAAAACTGGCACGTCGCTTGCTGCTCTTTTAGTGGGAAGCACAGTGCATGGGCACGCCGCGAGCCGGGCAGGGTGCCAGTATCAGGCGTGAGGGAAGGGCCATATGGCGAAGGCGACACTGACCATCAGCAGCAAGAACTACTCGTCATGGTCGCTGCGTGGCTGGCTGCTGACGAAATTTTCCGGGCTCGATTTCGAGGAGATCGTGACCGCACCGGACGATGCGTCGGCACGCGCCGAGATCCTGCTGCTGTCGTCGTCGATCCTGGTGCCGTGCCTGCGGCACGACGGCGCCACGGTCTGGGATACGCTGGCGATCGGCGAATATCTCAACGAGGCGATGCCGGATGCCGGGCTGCTGCCCACGGACCGCGTCCAGCGCGCCCATTGCCGCTCGATCTGCGGCGAAATCCATTCCGGCTTCACCACGCTGCGCGCCTCGTTGCCGGTCAATCTGAAGGGGCACTTCCCCGGCTTCAAGATCTGGTCGCGCGCGCAGGCCGACATCGACCGGGTCTGGGCGATCTGGCGCGATTGCCTGGAGAAGTCCGGCGGCCCGTTCCTGTTCGGCGATAAGCGCACCATGGCGGATGCGATGTACGCGCCCGTGGTGACGCGCTTCGTGACCTATGACGTCAAGCTCGAGCCGAAGTTGAAGGCCTATGCCGACACCATCATGGCCATGCCGGAGATGAAGGAATGGATCGCGGCAGCCAAGGAAGAGCCGGCCGAGATCGAGGAGCTTGAGGTCGAATATTAGGCAGCCAGGCGCCGCCCTGCCTGTTTCCGTGGCGAGGGCCTGAGCCGCCAACTCCGTGGCTACCTCAATGAAGTTGTTAACGTTTGGCGCCAGTCACTGGAGCTGGCCTGCGTCTGCGCCGTGCAGATGTTGTGTACGCGCGTAGGCCGTTTGCGACATCTAGCCGTGAACAACCGGGAACAGGCTAATTCGGCTGATTCGGACGTGATTCGTTCGGGCCGCGTTCCGAAGGTTAAGGCGGCGCGCGGCCCCGTTGCATTTTGGAACAGAATGCGCCGTCAGGCGACGCCCGAATGCTTCACCCGCGGGACGCGCCAGCCGATGACGGTGGCTTCCACCGCGACGCCGGCCGCGTGATTCTGCCAGCGGCCCTCGACATAACGGCAGGCGAACGGCAGTTGATACGTTCCGCTGTGATCCTCGCACAGCACCTCGACCGGCAGGCCAGGTGGCGGTTCTCCGGCACCATCGAATTCCGCCAGACGTCTGTCGCGCGTAGCCATCGCAAAAATCTCCCCTAATCAAAGTCGCGGAAAAGAGCGCCCAATTCTTCCGCGCACGGTTTGCTGCTCCCCGTCCAAGGGAACACGCCAAGCTCAACGCGAGAATGCGGTACGAGTGTGGTAGCCTCCGGCGACGGCGCGCAAAAAGCGCACATTGCCGTGATCGATTTGGGAGAGGAACCTGCATGCTGCTTCGAAGCGCCGGCGTTTGTGTCGTGATGTTGCTGCCCGCCACGCTGGCGACCGCGCAGGACGTGCCCGGCATCGAGATCTGCACCGTCGAGAAGACGATGGAGCGGCGCACGAGCTGCCTGCAGAGCAACGTCGATTTCCTCCAGAAGACGATCGGCAAGCTCACCCTCGATCATCAGCAGAAGCTGGATGCTGCCAATCGCCAGATCGACGCATTGAAGACTGTCGTCGCGGGCTTGCAGAAGACCGTGAGCGATCTCCAGGCCGCGCAGGTGAAGATCGCGGAGGATGTGAAGAAGAAGCAGGACGCCCCGTCGCCGAAGGATGCGGCAAAATAGGCAGCAATCACGCGACGCGATAGCGCTCCATCACGCCGCGATCGGGCTCGTAGCCGAGCCCCGGTCCTGTCGGCACCGCGACATGGCCGGTGGCATCGACATCGGCCCGGCCGCCCCAGAGACAGGCTTCGCGCTTGAGATAGAACATCTCGACAAGCCCGTCATCCCGCCCCGCCAGCAGATGAAGCGTCGCGAGCAGGCCGGGGCCGAAATACGGGGAATGCGGGACGATCTTGACGCCGAGCTGATCGGCAAGCGATGCAACCTTCAGAAACTCCGTGATACCGCCGACCTTGATCACCGACGGCTGGGCGTGGCTCACCGCCCCGGCGTTCATCATCTGGCGGAATTGATATTCCGTGCAGGCGTTCTCGCCGGCGGCGATGCCGAGCCCGCCCTTGCTGCGGACCTCGGCGAGCGCAGTGAAATCTTCCGGCGGCCAGACCGGCTCCTCCAGAAACATCGGCTGCGCGTCCTTGCACGCTTTGGCGAACACGATCGCCTGCTCGCCCGTCAACGGGCAATTCATGTCGACCATCAGCGGAATGTCGGGGCCGATCGCCTCGCGTGCGGCAAATATCGCAGGTGTCGTGGTCTCATGCAGCTTGATCGCGCCATAGCCGAGCGCCATGGCCTTTCTGCATTCGCCGGCGATGTTCTCCGGTGAGCCGATCCGCAGCAGGCTCGCATAGGCGGGAATATTCGAACGTCTGGTCTCGCCAAGCAGGCGATGCAGCGGCACGCCCTCGATCTTCGCAGCCAGATCCCACAGCGCGATGTCGAGGCCGGAGATCGCGAACATGGTGATGCCGTAGCGGCCGAACAGGTGCAGATTGCGCTGGATCTGCTCCATGGCCGCGGGGATGCCGGCGGCGTCAGGCACCTTCAGCCCGCGGGCTTGCGGCGCGATCATTTCCTCGACGGCGCTGCGCGTGGTGCGGGGGCAGACATAGGCGAAGGCATCCCCCAGCCCGTCAGTCCGGCATCGGTCGTGACCTCGACAAGCACCATGTCGAGCGCGGAGATCGCGGACGCGCCCTGGCGAAAGCTCGCGACACCGGCGTCATAGGGAATGCGGATATGGTGCGCCCGCACATCGGTGATTTCCATGACGCGGTTCCTCTTTCTCGTGAGCGGTTTCGCCGAGTGTAGCCGCGAATACGAGGGCGTTGCCAGTAGGGGGTGGCGCAACGCTGGCATACCTGCCCGCTTGCTTGGCAAGGCGGACCTGTTTTGTCATAACCGCAGGCAAATCTTGCGTGCGGGCCCATGCCGGACATCCCGCGCAAGCCATAACAAGCAGCCGGGAGGGTCTTCATGTCCAACGTTCGCGTTCTCGCCACCGACCTCGAATTTCCAGAAGGGCCGGTCGTGATGCCGGACGGCTCGGTGGTGCTGGTGGAAATCCGCGGCCAGCGCCTGACCCGAATCTATCCCGACGGCCGCAAGGAGATCGTCGCCAAGGTGCCGGGCGGCCCGAACGGCGCAGCCCTCGGTCCCGACGGCAAGATCTATCTCTGCAACAATGGCGGCTTCTCCTGGATTCCGACCCGCAACATGATCATGCCGGGCCCGCAGCCCGACGACTATCTCGGCGGCTCGATCCAGCGCGTCGATCTGCAATCCGGCAAGGTCGAGACCGTCGTGACCAAATGCGGCGAGCACGACCTGCGCGGGCCGAATGATCTGGTGTTCGACAAGCACGGCGGCCTCTGGTTCTCCGATCTCGGCAAGCGTCGCGCCCGCGAGATGGACGTCGGCGGCATGTATTACCTCAAGCCCGGCATGACGGAGATCGTCGAGGTCGTGCACGGCATATTGCCGGCGAACGGTATCGGGCTGTCGCCGGACGAGAATACGGTCTACATCGCGGAGACGCCGACGGGCCGGCTCTGGGCCTACGAGCTCTCGGCGCCGGGCACGCTGAAGCCGCGCGACGTGATCTATCGCGGCGAGCGGGGCAAGCCGATCTGCGGCCTCGGCGGCTACCAGATGTTCGACTCGCTCGCGGTCGAAGCAGGCGGCAATGTCTGCGTCGCCACGCTCGTCTCCGGCTGCATCTCGGTGATCGCGCCTGACGGTACGCTGGTCGAGCAGGTCCCGACCGGCGACCGCGTCACCACCAACATCGCCTTCGGCGGCCCCGACCTGAAAACCGCCTACATCACCCTGTCGGGCAAGGGCGAACTGATCGCCATGGACTGGCCGCGCGGTGGATTGCCGTTGAATTTCCTGAACAAGTAAGCCAAGCCGTCATTGCGAGGAGCGAAGCGACGAAGCAATCCAGACCGCCTCGGCGACAAGAGTCGGGATTGCTTCGCTTCGTTCGCAATGACGAAGGAGAGACTTCAAATGCCCTGGCCTGATCCCATCACCCTGCGTGGACAGCACGCCCGTCTCGAGCCGCTGTCGCAGCAGCACCGCGAGGGGCTGGTGGAGGCCGTGAAGGATGGCGAGATCTACAAGATCTGGTACACCCTGATCCCGACGCCGGAGAACGTGGCCAAGGAGATCGACCGCCGACTGGGCCTGCAGGCCGCGGGCTCGATGCTGCCGTTCACCGTGTTCGACGCCGGCGGCAAGATCGTCGGTCAGACCACCTACATGAACATCGATGCCGCCAACCGGCGCGTCGAGATCGGCTCGACCTGGTACGGCAAGAGCGCGCAGCGCGGCCCGCTCAACACGCAGTGCAAGCTGCTGCTGCTCACCCATGCTTTCGAGACCCTGGACTGCATCGCGGTGGAATTCCGCACACACTTCTTCAATCACCAGAGCCGCAATGCGATCGAGCGCCTGGGCGCCAAGCAGGACGGCATCCTGCGCAGCCACCAGGTCGCGCCGAACGGCACGCTGCGCGACACGGTCGTTTACAGCATCACCGCCGCCGAATGGCCGACGGTGCGGACGCATTTGAATTATCAACTCAACGAGAAACCGCGCTGAGCGGCGGCCGAGGCACCATGGACAGATTTGATTATGTGATCGTCGGCGCGGGCTCGGCCGGTTGTGTGCTCACCAGCCGGCTGAGCGAAGATCCGGGCACCAGCGTCTGCGTGCTGGAAGCGGGCCCGAGCGACTGGCATCCCTACATCCATCTGCCGGCGGGCTTCATCAAGACCTTCCACATGAAGAGCATCAACTGGGCCTACCAGCAGGAGCCGGGGCCCTGGACCGGCGGGCGCAGCATCTATGCGCCGCGCGGCAAGACGCTCGGCGGCTCGTCCTCGATCAACGGCCACATCTACAACCGCGGCCAGCGGATGGATTTCGATACCTGGGCGCAGATGGGCAATCGCGGCTGGGGCTATGCCGACGTGCTGCCCTACTTCAGGCGGCTGGAGAAGCGGGTCGGCGAGGGCGACAACACCTTCCGCGGTCGCGACGGCAATCTCACGGTCACGACGATGGACTGGCGCGATCCGCTCTGCGAAGCCTTCATGGAAGGCGCGGTGACCCTCGGCATTCCCCGTAATCCCGATTACAACGGCGCCATACAAGAGGGCGTCTCCTACTGCCAGCGCACCATCGACAAGGGCCTGCGCGTCTCCGGTTCGACCGCGTTCCTCAAGCCCGCGATGAAGCGGCCCAACGTGCATGTGCACACCCACGCGCACGCGACCGAGATCATCTTCGAGGGCAAGCGCGCCGTCGGTGTGCGCTACACCAGGGGTGGCAAGGGCGGCACACCGGTCGAGGTTCGTGCCAACAAGGAAGTCATCCTCTCCGGCGGCACCTATAATTCGCCGCAACTGCTGCAGCTCTCCGGCATCGGCTCGCCCGATCTGCTGCAACAGCACGGCATCGCCGTGCGTCATGCGCTCCCCGTCGGCGAGGGCCTGCAGGACCATTACGCCCCCGCACGGTGGCGCGCGTGAAAGACATCAAGACCATCAACGAGCTCCGTCGCGGCGTCTCGCTGTGGATCGAGGCGCTGAAATGGGCCACCGCGCGCAAAGGCCTGCTCTCGCTGTCGCCGACCATGGTCTATTGCTTCTGGCATTCCGGCGAGAGCGCCGACTCGTCCGACTTGCAGCTCACCTTCACGCCGGCAAGCTACAAGGAGGGCGTGCAGGGCCAGCTCGAGGACGAGCCCGGCATGACCGTCGCGTCCTGGCAGCAGCGCCCCGAGAGCCGCGGCTATGTCCGCATCCGCTCATCTGATCCGTTCGCGCCGCCGATTATCCAGACCAACTATCTCGACGCGGAGCTCGACCGCCGTGTCATCGTCGGCGGTATGAAGCTCGCGCGCAGGCTTTTGAAGAGCGCGCCGCTGTCGCCCTATTATGCCTATGAGGATTTCCCGGGGCCGAACATCAACACCGACGACGAATTCCTCGCCGCCGCCACCGAACGCGGCACCACCACCTTCCACCCCGGCTGCACCTGCCGCATGGGCCCGGCGGATTCGAGCTGGGCGGTCGTCGACGACCAGCTCCGCGTCCACGGCCTCGAAGGCCTCCGCGTCATCGATGCCTCCGTGATGCCGCGCATGATCTCGGCGAACCTCAACGCCTCCACCATGATGATCGCCGACCGCGCCTCGGATCTCATCCGCGGCAAGCAGCCAATGGAGGCCGCGCGCATTCCGGATGCCGTGATGGCGTGAGGCACTGCTGCGTAGGGTGGGCAAAGGCGCGAGGCGCCGTGCCCACCGTCGCTCCGCGGTTGCGATAAAAGTGGTGGGCACGCTTTCGCTTTGCCCACCCTACGAGGGTACGGCTCGCGCGTCCCGTCGGGCAAAACATCCCGTCAATCCCTCCCCGCAAAAATATTCCACTTTACCGAAATTCGGAATTACGGCATACATCCACGCAGCCCGGCCCACGAAGAGGGGCGGTTCGCGAGTCGTTCGAAACGCGGGCCGGGTTGCGGTGGACGCGGCAGCGTCGTGTGCGAGAGGCGCGGGCAGGGCGGGTAGTCCCTGTGAGCCCGAAGCTTCGTGCGGACGAGCGGCGCTGATGCGTACGGCAAAACCGTGTGGTCCTGGCCGTCGTTGCTACGGTCAAGCTGTCGCGGAGGTGTGTGCGAGCCCAACCGGGCGGACGGCATCGTCAATTCGCGGGGTGAGGGAGGCCAGAAGGAAAGTTCGGCTCCCGGGAGATCACGGCATAAGCCGTCCGACCATCGCGCAGGGAAGGCCGTGTGTTTGGCTTCACCTGTATGCCGCTGTGCAGTTTTTCTGCGTGTGCTTTCGCACGGCGGACCGTGGGTGCCAGCCGGCACCCGGCCTTCCCTGCGCCCTCTTTCTTTTGGGGCGATGGAGAGAGCAAAGCTCGGGCGACATGCGCCGCGAGGCTGCGAAGGTGTGCCCGCGAGTTGGAATGCGCGTGGGAGTAACGTCGATGCCCCTGCTCCGTCATTGCGAGCGTAGCGAAGCAATCCAGCCTGTCACCGCGGAGGGATTCTGGATTGCTTCGCTGCGCTCGCAATGACGAGGGAGAGAGTGGCGTGCTAATCTATCACCGTCGCCCTGAGGTGGCCGCTTCTTTAGCGGCCCTCGAAGGGCAACGGCCCGGCTGCATCGTGGCCCTCCATCCTTCGAGGCTCCCCATGGGACGCGTTGCGTCCCATGTCTCGCACCTCAGGATGACGGGAGAGATAGTGGTTCTACACTTCCCGTCGGCTCAAAAATGCCAGCCGCTCGAACAGATGCACGTCCTGCTCGTTCTTGAGCAGCGCGCCGTGCAGCGGCGGGATCAGCTTGCGCGGGTCGCGTTCGCGCAGCTGCTCGACGCTCATGTCTTCGTTGAGCAACAGCTTCAGCCAGTCCAGAAGCTCGGACGTCGACGGCTTCTTCTTCAGACCGGGCACCTCGCGCACCTCGAAGAAGATGCGCAGCGCTTCTTCCACCAGGCGCTTCTTGATGCCGGGGAAGTGGACGTCGACGATGCGGCCCATCGTGTCGGCGTCGGGGAACTTGATATAGTGGAAGAAGCAGCGGCGCAGGAACGCGTCCGGCAGCTCCTTCTCGTTGTTGGAGGTGATCATCATGATCGGGCGCTGCTTCGCCTTGATGGTCTCGCCGGTCTCGTAGACATGGAATTCCATGCGGTCGAGCTCGAGCAGGAGATCGTTCGGGAATTCGATGTCGGCCTTGTCGATCTCGTCGATCAGCAGCACCGGGCGCTGCTCGGCGGCGAAGGCCTCCCACAGCTTGCCGCGCTTGATGTAGTTCTTGATGTCCGAGACCCTGGCATCGCCGAGCTGGCTGTCGCGCAGGCGCGACACCGCGTCGTATTCATACAGGCCCTGCTGCGCCTTGGTGGTGGACTTGATGTGCCAGGTCAAAAGCGGCGCGTTCAGCGCCTTCGCCACTTCCTCGGCCAGCACCGTCTTGCCGGTGCCGGGCTCGCCCTTGATGAGCAGCGGGCGCTCCAGCACGATCGAGGCATTGACGGCGACCTTGAGATCGTCGGTCGCAACATAGTCCTTGGTGCCGGTAAATTTCATCGCGCGTCCTTGTTGGTCGTCGTCCCAGGTTGGGCCCTGGTCGCGACATGGGAACGGCCGCGCATGGCGGCCGTTCCTGGTTCGGTCAGGCTTTCAGACCCGTTTTATCAGCGAAAGGATCACGAGCACAATCACTGCGCCGATCGTGGCATCCACGATGGCGCCCACCGTTCCGGTGGCGAGCCCGATGTGCAGCTGAGGCAGCACATAGCTCGCAACGAGGGCACCGATGATGCCGACCACGATGTTGCCGACCAGCCCAAATCCCGCCCCATGGACAATCTTGCCGGCAAGCCAGCCTGCGATCGCGCCGATGATGAGCGCTGCGAGAATTCCCATTGCAAACGTCCCCAGAACAACCCCGTGAGATGGTCAATTCTAGAGCAAAAGCCGGCCGGTCCAGCGTTCCGCGGGGGCCTGCGCCCCTTGACGTTCGTCCCCCGACGGGCAATCTGTCACCCATGTTCCTGCAATTCTTCACCTCTCTGCGCGATGCGCAGGTCCCCGTGACGCTGCGCGAATACCTCACGCTGATGGAGGCGCTCGACGCCGACCTTGCGGACTATTCGGTCGAGAATTTCTACTATCTGTCCCGCACCTCGCTGGTGAAGGACGAGCGCAATCTCGACAAGTTCGACCGGGTCTTCGGCACCGTGTTCAAGGGGCTGGAAAGCCTGCTCGACGCCATGGAGAAGGCCGAGATCCCCGAGGAGTGGCTGAAAAAGCTCGCCGAGAAGTACCTGTCCGAGGAAGAGAAGAAGCAGATCGAGGCCATGGGCTGGGACAAGCTCATGGAGACGCTGAAGAAGCGCCTCGAAGAGCAGAAGGGCCGTCACCAGGGCGGCTCGAAGTGGATCGGCACGGCCGGCACCTCGCCGTTCGGCGCCCACGGCTACAATCCCGAAGGCGTCCGCATCGGCCAGGACAAGAACCGCAACAACCGCGCCGTGAAGGTGTGGGACAAGCGCGAGTTCAAGGATTTGGACGGCAATGTCGAACTCGGCATCCGCAACATCAAGGTGGCACTGCGTCGCCTGCGCAAGTTCGCGCGCACCGGCGCGCCCGACGAACTCGATCTCGACACCACCATTCGCGAGACCGCCAATCACGGCTATCTCGACGTGCACATGCGCCCCGAGCGGCGCAATGCGGTGAAGCTCTTGGTGTTCTTCGACATCGGCGGCTCGATGGACGCGCATATCGAGCAGGTCGAGGAGCTGTTCTCGGCGGCGAAGAGCGAGTTCAAGCACATGGAATATTTCTACTTCCACAACTGCCTCTATGAAGGCGTGTGGAAGCAGAACAAGCGCCGCTTCACCGACCGCACCCCGACCTGGGACGTGCTGCACAAATACCCGCACGACTACAAGATCGTGTTCGTCGGCGACGCCTCGATGAGCCCCTACGAGATCATGGTGCCCGGCGGCTCGGTCGAGCATGTCAACGAGGAGCCCGGCTCGGTCTGGCTCGACCGCATCATCCGCACCTATCCGCATGCGGTGTGGCTCAACCCGGTTGCCCAGAAGCACTGGGACTATTCGGAATCGACCACGATCATCAAACGCATCTTCGCGAACCGCATGTTCCCGATCACGATCGAAGGTCTCGAAGGTGCAATGCGGGAGTTGGTTCGCTAAATTGTTTCGTGTTCACCAACCTTATTGGTTTTTTGCTTCGAGGAAATCGGAAGCGACCCTAATGGCGAAAGCCAAAAAGCAGAAGAGCCGGAAGATTCCGCCGTCGAGTACTTCGGCAGTTCCCGTTCGATCGCAAACCGATTCGGAGGTCGATGAAGGGCGAACTCAAGTTGGCGGTGAAGGGGAGGAGATAGAAAAATATGTCGCAGAACTCAGGACAAGTATCCGAAGGGGAGCTCGTCGGACCTCAAAGCGATTCCGTCTATGATTTCTTGTATTGCGATACTCGCCGCATCGGCTCTTTTCTTTCCCAATTTGACGATGCAGGGCATCTTGAGAAGGTAGTACAACGAGAGGGCGTTACCAAAAATGCAAAGAGGGGCTTTGCTGTCAATGTTGGCGGCGGTGCGAGCCTTTTGGGAACGGGTGGTAATGGAAGTTTGGGTTTCAACGTCACGCCCGATATCGGCGGCACCGAAGCTAGTGAGCGCGTTTACGATCCACTTTGGGCCAACGCGCTAACCCTATTAGACTTCTTACATGACCGAAATTTACTGCAGCGTCATCTCGCCCGCACCGGCATAGGCCAGTTTGTTTTGACCGTTGGAGCTTTATCGATAGTAGATCTTTCGATAATGAAATCTATTCTGTCAAACGATCTGTTAAAGCGGTCGCTTCTGAGCCAGGCCCTTCCTAGTCAAGAAGTTGGAAATCGCGCAGAACGACGAGCAAGGCCAAATCGTCAGCCCGCGTCGCCTCCGTCTGAAATGGAGCTGGGCATAGAGCTAATTTCGAATTATCCTATGACTGTTCAATCGACGATTAAGACCGCGCAAGGGGACTCGGTATGGTGCACTCTCAAGAGTGAGTGTATGGTTGTGAGTTCGGGAGATCTATTGCTTCAACACGGCGTCGAGCTGATTGGCGAATGGAACTTGGTTGGCATCTTGGATGCAAAACCCAATGAAGAATCAACAGCAGTGCAGGATTCGAACGGTTTCAATCCAATGCTGGCGGCACTCAGTCTATTGGCACCCGCTGTTAGGCAAGTGATGGGGCGACCAAATGCGATGTTCGGAATAACACCGCTGATGATATTTCGATCGGTGTCTGGCTAGTCTCGATTCTGAATCGCGTTGCTTTAAGGCGGAACGATAATGCCCCAAAACATCACTCGCGGCATCAAGGCGCTGATCGACGAGGCCAATGCCGAGATCGAGACGCTCACCGCCAAGGACGCCATCGAGATCTCGAAAAACGGCGATGTCGTTATCGTCGATATCCGCGACCCCCGCGAGATCGAGCGCGACGGCCGCATTCCCGGCGCCTTCGCCTGCACCCGCGGCATGCTCGAATTCTGGATCGATCCGCAGAGCCCGTATGCCAAGCCGGTTTTCCAGGAAGACAAGAAGTTCGTGTTCCACTGCGCCGGCGGTCTGCGCTCCGCGCTCGCGGCCAAGACCGCAAAGGACATGGGCCTCAAGCCCGTCGCCCACATCGGCGGCGGCTACGCCGCCTGGCGCGACGCCGGCGGACCGACGGAGCAGTGGGAGCCGAAGAAGAAGGGCTGAGGGGGTGCTTCGCTCTCGCTCCCATCTCCGGTGTCATTCCCCGCGAAGGCGGGGAATCCAGTACGCCGCGGCCTCTCGGCTCAATCACGACCGCCTCTGAATACTGGATCGTCCGGCTCGAGCCGGGCGATGACAGCGGAGTTTGACGCGCATTGCTTCCACCTCGCTCGCGCTGCTCGCCCTGGAATGACGACAAGGAGTTGCTTGAATGACTAACGCCACCGATCCCCTCGTCTCCACCGAATGGCTCGCCGCCCACATCGACGACGCCAACGTCAAGGTGCTCGACGCCAGCTTCAAGCTGCCGGGCGTGCTGCCGCTGCCGAAGGACGATTATCTCGCCGCGCATCTGCCGGGCGCCGCGTTCTTCGACGTCGATGCGGTGTCTGATCATTCCAACCCGCTGCCGCACATGTATCCGAGCGCCGAGCAGTTCGGCCGTGACGTCGGCAATCTCGGCATCGGAAATAGCGACACCGTCGTGCTCTACGATGCCGGCGGCTGGGTCGCCGCGCCTCGCGCGTGGTGGATGTTTCTGGCCTTCGGCCACGGCAACGTGCGCATCCTCAATGGCGGCCTGAAGAAATGGCGTGCCGAGGGCCGTCCGGTCGAGAGCAGCGAGGTGAAGCCGAAGCCCGCGAGCTTCAAGGCGAGCTACGATTCAAAGCGCGTGCGCAGCATGCAGCAACTCGTCGCAAACGTCGAAAGCCGTGCCGAGCAGGTGATCGACGCGCGCGCCGCCGACCGGTTCGAGGGCCGCGCGCCCGAGCCGCGCGCGGGCATCCGCTCCGGCCACATCCCGGGTGCCCGCAACGTGCCCTACAATCTCTTGTTCGATGCCGCGACCGGCACGATGAAGCCGCTCGAGGATCTGCGTGCCGCCTTCACGGGTGCGGGCGTCAAGCTCGATGCACCGATCGTCACAAGCTGCGGCTCCGGCGTCTCGGCGGGGGTGCTGACGCTCGCGCTCTATCGCCTGGGCATCACCGACACCGCGCTCTATGACGGCTCGTGGTCGGAATGGGGCCAGGACAAAGGCCCGCCGATCGCGACCGGGCCGGCTTGAGCTCAACGCGCGCGCGCGGTCGTCGTTGCGGCGAGCGCGGGCTGCGGCTGCCCGAACGGATCGAGCTGCTGGGCCGGCGGCGGCGGGCGCCGGACGATACGGCGACGCTTCTTCGGCTTCTGCGCGCGCGGCTTGCTCTCTGGTGCAGCGCTGTCAGCTTTGGTCTTCGCCGGCGCGAGCTCGTTCAGCGCGGCGATCCTGGCCACTGCGATGTCCGCCACGCGCGATGCCAGTGCCGGTGTCGCGGTTCGCGGCACTTCGGTGGCGCTCGTCGCCCGGGCCGGCGCGGTGGAGACCGTCGTGTCGGCTCGCGTGAGTGTGTCGGTGGGCGCTTGAGCGTCACTCTTCGCCGGCTCGAGGGCCGGCGCTTCCGCGACGGGTGCAACTACCTCCGCTGCCGGTGCGATGGCGGAAACCTGGAGCTCAGGCTGGACCTTGGCCTCGAGCGTGACGGGGGCCATCGGCTCAAGGCCGGTTTCCACCGCGGGCAGACCGATGCTCGGGATCCGGTCCCGGATCGTCGGCGTCGCCTCGGTGGCGGCGGGCTCCACGCGCAGGGCGGCGAGCACCGGCTGGGCCGGCTCGGGGGCCTGTGCGAAGACCTGCTCCTGCGGGCCGTTCCGCCAGGACGGGTTGTCGACATACTGCTGATGGCTCGCCCGCAGCAACGCGGCGGCACCTAGGCCGAACACCAGGATGGAGGTTGACAGCAGGATCGCGGCAAACAGGAAGCGAAAGCCGGGAAGCATCGAAGGGTTACGAATTTCCGCCCCGGCGGTTGGCGGCCGGGACCCATGAGCCATATGAACGCGGTGACGGTACTGATGGCCGCGTTCGCCGTGCGGAATCGGAGCTCAAAGCGATGGCGAATCAGGCTGATTCGAACATACCGCAACGATTCCGGGCCGCTTCGTTAAAAAACGGGCCGGCCACTCCGGCAATCCACGGCATGAGTTGATTTCCGCCCCCGTGATGCAACGGGGCAACGGTCCCCGAGGATCACAAATAGGAAAATCGGGCGCAAATCCGCCTGTCATGTCTTGAATGTGCCGCTATCTTCGGTCATCTGGCCGTAACGGTCCGGATGGGCCCGGGGACTATATAAGAGCGATGATGATCAAACATTTTCTGACGATATGCGCTGCCGCAACAGTCGCTGCGGCGGGAACCTCGCTCGCACAGGCCCAGAGCTATCCGGTCCAGCAGGCGCCGAGCTATGGCGCCCCGACCGAGTATCGCCCCGGCGATCGCACCCCGAATTTCGACGCGCTGGAAGACGAGGACGACGCGATGCCGCAGGCGTCGCTGCCGCCGCCCGGTCCGGTCGACGATCCGCGCTACGGCCGCCCGTCCGGCGCTCCCCCGGTCTATTCGGCCGCCCCGCCGCAGGGTCCGGTGATGTCGCCGGATGATCCGCGTTATGGCCGTCCGGCCGGTTCTCCGGTCTATTCGGCGGCCCCGGCGCAGGGCCCCGTAATGTCACCCGATGATCCTCGCTACGGCCGCCCCGCCGGTCCGCCTGCGGTGATTTATGCCGATCGTCCGGCCCAGCAGGCCCCCGGCAGGGACGGCCTGCGTCCGCCGGAGGCGGTAGGTGGTCCCGCCGCGACCGGAACGGTTCAGGCAGGGCAGCCGCCCGTCGGCGCCGACGGCCGCCCGATGGCGATCGCCTCGCTGCCGCCCGAGGAGCAGCCCGATGCCGCACCGGCGCAATTGCCGCCGAACCTGCGCCGTCAGGAAGTCTCGCTCGTGACCAAGGAGCCGGCCGGGACGATCATCGTCGATACCCCGAACACCTATCTCTATTACGTGCTCGGTAACGGCCGCGCGATCCGCTACGGCGTCCGCGTCGGCCGCGACGGCTTCACCTGGACCGGCGTGCAGAAGATCACCCGCAAGGCCGAGTGGCCGGATTGGCATCCGCCGACGGAGATGATCGAGCGCCAGCCCTATTTGCCGCGCTTCATGGCTGGCGGCCCCGGCAATCCGCTCGGCGCCCGCGCCATGTATCTCGGCTCGACCGTGTACCGCATTCACGGCACCAACCAGCCCTCGACGATCGGCAAGTTCGTCTCCTCCGGCTGTATCGGCATGCTGAACGACGACGTCTCGGATCTGTTCGAGCGCACCAAGGTCGGCACCCGCGTGGTGGTGATGCCGGGTGGCCCGCCGCCGGGAACGGCGACTGCGTCCGCGGCCCCCGTGCCCGGTGCCGCTGGTCCGGCTCCGATGGCCGCCCAGGCTGGCCCCGTTCCGGGCACCCAGCCAACCGTGGTGCCGCCGCTGCCCGCGCCGGTCACCGTGCGCTAAGCGCTTCGAAATTCAAATTAAGAAGGGCGTGCCATCGGCGCGCCCTTCGTCCTTTCAGGCCAGCTTCCGCGGCAGCTCGCCGCCTTTGGTGAAGGCGTCGATCGCCTCGACCATCTGGCCGTAGTGAATGCGCAAGCCGTCCTCGGTGGCGTAGCCGAGATGCGGCGTCAGCACGAGATTGTCGAGCTTGCGGAAGGGATGGTCGACCGGGAGCGGCTCGACCGAGAACACGTCGAGGCCGGCACCTGCGATCTTCCGCTGCTGCAGGGCTTCAAGCAGCGCCTGCTCGTCCACGATCGGGCCGCGCGCGGTGTTGACCAGGAATGCCGTCGGCTTCATCCGCGCAAGATCTTCGCCGCCGACCAGTCCGCGCGAGCGCTCGCTCAGCACCACGTGGATGGTGACGATGTCGGCCTTGGCGAACAGCTCCTCCTTGGTGGCGTAGCCGACCCCGGCCGCCGCGCACTTCTCCGGCGTCAGGTTGGGGCTCCAGGCGATCACGTTCATTCCGAAGGCCTTGGCGATATCAGCCATCTTGCTGCCGAGCTTGCCGAGCCCGACGACGCCGAGCGTCAGGCCCTCGATCTCGACACCGGCAAAGGTCTGCCAGGGCTCGCCCGCGTGCATGCGCGCATTCTCGCGGCCGATGCCGCGGGTCAGTTCCAGGATCAGGCCCATGGTGAGCGGGGCGGTCGGATCGCGCGAATATTGCGTGCCGCCGATGACGACGCCGCGCGTCTTCGCGGCCTCCATGTCGATCGACGCGTTGCGCATGCCTGACGTCAGCAGCAGCTTCAACTTGGGCAGCTTGTCGAACAGGCTCTTGGGGAATGCCGTGCGCTCGCGCATCGCGCAGATGATGTCGAAATCGGCCAGCGCGCTTGCCGCGGCCTGCTCCGAGGCGAAGGGATGGCTGAACACGGTGACGTCGACGCGGTCGGACAGTTTCGGCCAGTCGGCGACGTCTTGGGCGAGGTCGAAATAGTCGTCGAGAATTGCACAGCGCAGCCGCGTCATCAGCGTTCATCCATGGCGAGAGCTGACGGCGCCAGGCGGGGCGCCATCGTCGGAACCGGGCCATGGTTGCGCGCAATCACACTTGCGCGCAAGCCGCTCGCGTCTTCAAAAATTCGACAGGAGAGAGGGCTCAGAGGTCGCGGCGCTTGAGCCGGACCGGCGCATCCATACCGTGCTTGGCGCGCCAAGCGGGGCCGGGGCCGCGCATGTAGTGCAACTCGGGCCGGTAGGGATTGAACGCAGTGGCGAAGAAGCGCTTCCAGAAGCCCTTGATCTCCGCGACGAGCACGGAGGGCGTGCCGGCCTCTGCCGGAACGGGAAGTGAGTTGGTTTCGACCAGAGCCATGACGGACCTCGCTTTGCTCCCGTTCGTTCTGAGCGGGCGGCGCTGTTTCCGCGCGAAACCGAGCTTTGGCCTGATTTATTAAAAGAAGGTTTCAATTGTCCCGATCGGGGTCCGGATGGTGTCCGTCCGGTATTCATCCGTGGTGAACGGAGGGAAAACATTGCCCTTTGGGGGCGGGATCGCTACATCGCTGGCTAAGCAAATCTCCTCAAATTGAAGGTTTCACGGGACCGATGGCGCGCCAGTTCATCTATTTCATGCAGGGCCTGACCAAGAGCTACCCGACCCGGAAGGTGCTCGATAACATCCATTTGTCGTTTTACCCCGACGCCAAGATCGGCGTGCTCGGCGTCAACGGCTCGGGCAAGTCGACGCTGCTCAAGATCATGGCCGGCCTCGACAAGGAGTATAACGGCGAGGCCTGGGTCGCCCAGGGTGCCCGCGTCGGCTATCTCGAGCAGGAACCGCAGCTCGACGCCAAGCTGTCCGTGCGCGAGAACGTCATGCTGGGCGTCGCCAAGCAGAAGGCCATCCTCGATCGCTACAATGAGCTGGCGATGAATTATTCCGAGGAGACCGCCGACGAGATGACCAAGCTGCAGGACGAGATCGAGGCGCAGGGCCTCTGGGATCTCGACAGCAAGGTCGACCAGGCCATGGACGCGCTGCGCTGCCCGCCTGACGATGCAGACGTCACGAAACTGTCCGGCGGCGAGCGCCGCCGCGTCGCGCTGTGCAAGCTGCTGCTCGACCAGCCCGAGCTGCTGCTGCTCGACGAGCCGACCAACCATCTGGACGCCGAGTCGGTGTCGTGGCTGGAAGGCCACTTGCGCAACTATCCCGGCGCGATCCTGATCGTCACCCATGATCGCTACTTCCTCGACAACGTCACGAGCTGGATTCTCGAGCTCGACCGCGGCAAGGGCATTCCCTACGAGGGCAATTATTCGTCCTGGCTGGTTCAGAAGCAGAAGCGGCTGGAGCAGGAAGGCCGCGAGGACGCCGCGCACCAGAAGACGCTGGCGCGCGAGCAGGAATGGGTGGCCTCGTCGCCGAAGGCACGGCAGGCCAAGTCCAAGGCGCGCTACCAGCGCTACGAGGATCTGCTCAAGCAGGCGAGCGAGAAACAGACCCAGACCGCGCAGATCATCATTCCCGTGGCCGAGCGGCTTGGTGCCAACGTCGTCGACTTCGAAGGTCTCAGCAAAGGCTTTGGCGACCGCCTCCTGATCGACGATCTCACCTTCAAGCTGCCGCCCGGCGGCATCGTCGGCGTGATCGGCCCGAACGGTGCCGGCAAGACCACGCTGTTCAAGATGATCACCAAGCAGGAGACGCCGGACAAGGGCACCATCACGGTCGGCGAGACCGTGCATCTCGGCTATGTCGACCAGTCCCGCGATGCGCTCGACGGCAACAAGAACGTGTGGGAGGAGATCTCCGGCGGCAACGAGTTGATCCTGCTCGGCAAGAAGGAAGTCAACTCGCGCGGCTATTGCTCGGCGTTCAACTTCAAGGGTGCCGACCAGCAGAAGAAGGTCGGCGCGCTCTCCGGCGGCGAACGCAACCGTGTGCATCTTGCAAAAATGCTGAAGTCCGGCAGCAATGTGCTGCTGCTCGACGAACCGACCAACGATCTCGACGTCGACACGCTGCGCGCGCTCGAAGAGGCGCTGGAGGACTTCGCCGGCTGCGCCGTCATCATCAGCCATGACCGCTGGTTCCTCGACCGCATCGCGACCCACATCCTGGCCTTCGAGGGCGACAGCCATGTCGAATGGTTCGAGGGCAATTTCCAGGACTACGAAAAGGACAAGATGCGCCGGCTCGGCCAGGACAGCATCATTCCGCACCGCGTGAAGTACAAGAAGCTGACGCGGTGATGCCGGTATGATGCGGCGGGCGCTCATCGCTGCGGTGATTGTCGTCACCTGCGGCTGGTCGTCCGCCCGCGCCGCCGATGCCGCCTTCACGCAGTTCATCGCCTCGCTCTGGCCGGAAGTGCAGGCCGCTGGCGTCTCGCGTGCGACATTCGATCGAGAGACGCGCGGAGCTCGAGCCGGACTACAAGCTGCCGGATCTGATCCTGCCCGGACGGCCCGCGACCGGCGCGCCGTCGCAGGCCGAGTTCGTGCAGGTGCCTGCCGACTACGTCAAGGAAGCCTCGATCGCGCGGCTCGCCGGCGAGGGGCAGCGGTTGCTGCAGAAATATCGCACCTCGCTGACCGAGATCGAGAAAAGCTCCGGCGTCCCTGCGACCGTCATGCTCGCGATCTGGGGCCGCGAGACCGACTATGGGCGCTACACGTTGCCGTATGATCTGGTCCGCGTGCTGGCGACGCAGGCCTATGTCGGCCGGCGCAAGGATACATATCGGGGCGAGTTCATCCTCTCGATGAAAATCCTCGGCGACGGCGTCGTGACGCGCAAGGACATGCGTTCGTCCTGGGCGGGCGCCACCGGGCTGACGCAGTTTCTGCCGTCCGAATATTACAAGCACGGCGTCGACTTCGATCGCGACGGCCGCATCGACATCTGGCATTCGGTGCCGGATGCGCTGGCGTCCGCTGCGCAGCAGCTCGTCAACAAGGGCTGGCAGACCGGCGTGCGCTGGGCCTACGAGGTGCAGGCGCCAGCGAAGGTCGATTGCACTGTCGGCGTGCCGGAGGTGACGAAGCCGATCGGCCAGTGGCTGCGCGAGGGTTTTGTACCGGTGCGCGGACAAAAGCTCAGTGCGGCCGAGCAGGCGCAACCGGCCTCGCTGCTCCAGCCTGAAGGCATCTACGGTCCGGCGTTCCTGACCACGAAGAACTATTTCGTCATCAAGGAATACAATTTCTCCGACCTCTACGTGCTGTTCGTCGGCCATCTCAGCGACCGCATGACCAGTCCGTTGCCGTTCGCCACATCGTGGGCGGCTTCGAAGCAGTTGCGCACCAGGGACGTCGAGACCATGCAGCGCGGGCTCACCCGCGTCGGGCTCTACAAGGACAAGATCGACGGCAAGGCCGGGATGCAGACGCGTGCCGCGCTCGGCGCCTATCAGAAGTCGGCGGGCCTCAAGGTCGATTGCTGGCCGAGCGAAGAGGTGCTGCGTTCGATCCAGGCTGCGCGATAGCGCCGGACCAAAGAAAAGCCCGGCCGATGCTCTCGGCCGGGCTTCGATCGCGGCGCTCCTGAGCGCCTCACGATCAGATCAGTAGCAAACGCGAACCGGGCGGATGACCCAGCCGTAGCCATCCCAATAGCGCTGGCGCTGCCAGTAGCAGGGCGGGGGCGGCGGGCCGGGCTCGGCCACATAGACGGGGCCGCCATAGGCGGGACGGCTCGACGCGATGGCGCCGCCGATGATCGCGCCGCCGAGCAGGCCGGCAGCAATGCCGACGCCCACGCCGTCATGGGCCTGGGCGGACGGCGTGGCGGTCACCAGCGAACCGGCGACCATCGCAACCGTGAGGGCGGCAACTAAAATCTTCTTCATACTCTTGGCTCTCCTGAGAGATGGACGCTCCTTGTTAGGAGCACCCGGGGTTCAAAGGTTCACGCAGACTCTGATGGAATTGGCCTTGCAGCTAGGAAGCGCGCAAATGGTCAATCCGCAGTAAACGCACGCAGAGCTGTGATGAGAAAAAGCGGTCTTTTTCAGGCCCGGAGATGAACGGCGCACCCGTTGCGAACCGGCTTAAACGGATCAGTCGCGGTGAACCGGTTCGAGGCGCCTCAGCCACAGACGCGGACGCGGCGGATGCGCCAGGCATAGCCGTCCCAGAAACGCTGCTTCTGCCAGACACAGCCGCCGCCGTAATAGTCGTCGGCGACATAGCCCGGACCCGGTGCGTAGTAGCGGGGCGGATAATAACCGGGACCGTAACCCGGGCCATATCCGTAAGCAGGGCCGGGTCCGTAATAATACGGGGAGGCCAACGCGCCGCCGACAATGGCGCCGCCGATGATGCCGGCGGCGACCCCGGCAGCGACACCACGCTGCGCATGGGCCGGTGTTCCGGCCGTCAGGGCCAGGGTGGCGACGGCGGCAACTGCCAGGAGCGATCTCTTCATTGGCTTGACCTTTCACACACGGGAACTGTTTGGGAACCAGAGTTCCATACTTCGTTTGAATGATCAATGAACGGCCCCTTTGCCGGGGGCGACCAATCGTTTGGATCGAGCCAGGGAGGCAATGATGGGCGACGCGCTGATCAATACTCTGATTGCTGCCGGGATCGTCCTTGCGATCGGCTTCGGCTGGTTCACCCATATCCAGAACCGTGGCCGGCGCCCGCGCGCTGCGACCGGAGGCGATGGGGGAGGCGGCGACAGCTATTCGGGAACCAGCGACGGCTTCTCCCTGGGGAGCTGGTTTTCCAGCGGCAGCTCGGGGAGCTCGAGCGACGCTGCAAGCTGCTCCACGAGCGACAGCGGCGGTAGTGGCGGGGATTGCGGAGGCGGTGGCGATGGTGGTGGAGGCGGTGGCGGCGACTAGGTCCGCCGCAAGCTTGATCCAGCGCAACTCTCTATTTTAGAGCCGTTCTAGGCTGTTTCCCGGCCAGTTTGGAATAGCTTCAAATACCGGTTTTCCTTTTGCATCCGGGCGGCCGCTTAAATATCGATGATGGCGCATCACCGAAGGGCCTGCCGCTTCCATGATCGTTTGTTCCTGTAACGTGCTGAGCGATGACGACATCCGCGCCGCCGTCGCCGAGTCCGACGACGCTGTGCGGCATGCCAAGCAGGTCTATGGATGCCTTGGCTGCAGCGCCGAATGCGGTCGCTGCGCGCGGACGATCAAGACCATCATCGACGAAGCGCTCGGCCCCTGTGCCAAGTCCTGCTGTTCGGGCTGCCCGCACAACCACACCGTGGCCGCCAATGACGAGATTGCCGAGCCCACCCAGTTCGCTCTCGCGGCTTGCTGAACACCACACCTCCATCCCCTTGGCTTGAGCTTTTCCCCGGCTGCGTCTCCGTAGCCGGTTGCCCTCGCGGGTAAACTGACTTAGAAACGTTCTAAATTCGGTTTGCGGCCGATTTGGACGCTAGATTTGGAGTGCATCATGCAGGGCGACGCAAAAGTCATCGACTATCTCAACAAGGCGCTGCGTCACGAACTGACTGCGATCAACCAGTACTGGCTGCACTACCGCTTCCTCGACAATTGGGGCCTGCGGGACATGGCCAAGGTCTGGCGCAAGGAATCCATCGAGGAGATGGAGCACGCCGACAAGCTTACCGAGCGGATCCTGTTCTTCGACGGTTTCCCGAACATGCAGGTGCTCGATCCCCTGCGCATCGGCCAGAACGTCAAGGAGATCATCGAGTGCGATCTCGCGGCTGAGATGAGCGCGCGGGCGCTCTACCAGGAGGCGGCGGGCTACTGCAACAGCGCCAAGGATTACGTCACCCGTGACCTGTTCGAGAAGCTGATGAGCGACGAGGAGCACCACATCGACTTCCTCGAAACCCAGCTCGACCTGATCGGCCGCATCGGCCTCGAACTCTACACCCAGAAGCATGTCGGCGGGCTCGAGGGCGACGGGCACTAAGCACTGACGTCGCCACATACTCCCATGTCGTCCCGGCGAACGCCGGGACCGATCATCCCGGGGAGAAGTGTGGTGCGAGGCGGCAACTCCGCGTCTTCGTCAAACCGCTCCTTGTGGCTATACGGCCCGGATCTGCGCTTCGCCTGTCCGGGACGACACCACTGTTGCGCGCCACTACAGCTGCGTCTTGTACAGTGCTTCCACGACGTCCTGGCTCTGCGGCTCACCAAGACCGGTTTGCTCGTGGATCACCTCGGTGATGCTCGGCATCACCGAGCGTTGCACCTTCTCAGGCGCCCACAGTTTCGAGCGCATCAGCGCCTTGCCGCAGTGGAAATAGACTTCACTGACGGCGACGCTCAGCACCGCGCGCGGCGGCTTGCCGAATTCGACCATCGAGGCGAGCAGATCCGGATCGGCCGACAGCGTTCCGCGTCCGCCGACGCGTAGCGTCTCGTCGATCCCCGGCACGAAGAACAACAGATGTACGAAGCCGGAGCCTTCGACGACGTTGCGAAAACTGTCGATCCGGTTGTTGCCGGCGCGGTCGGGCATCAGCAACTGGTTGGGGCCGGCCACATGGACGAAGCCATTACCGCCGCCGCGCGGCGAGGCATCGACGCTGCCGTCGGCGCCCGATGTCGCGAGCACGCAGAACGGCGACATCTCGATGAATGTCCTCGCATGCGTATCGATCGCAGGACGCGCTTTCGCAATCACGCGCGGGGTTGGCTTCGCATAGATGGTGGCAAGGTCTTCGGCGCAAAGATCGGTCACGAACGTCTCCTTCATTGCAGACTGGAGGATATCAGTCCCCGTCCGGATCGCCAGCCTCTTGCTTGCGTCGCCACGGCCAGTCGGTCACGTCGCCACAGTACAACGCCCACCAGATCAGGACCGGTTGAAGCGCCAGCCGCGGCCCGTGATAGAGCCAGCTGTTGGGGAGGGGCGGAAGGTCGATGCCCTCCAGGGCGTGCTTGATGTTAGCCGGCCACACGCAAAGCGCATAGAGCGCAAATGCGACGCCTGCCCACCAGCGCAGTGGTCGTGTCACCAGCGCGATTGCGCCCGCGATCTCGCAGGCACCGGTGACAAGGATGACTTGCGATGCATACGGAACCCAAGAGGGCGTGATAGTGAGAAACTTGTCGGGAACGCCGAGATGCGCGATGCCGGCCGCCATGTAAAACGCTGCCATGACAAAGCGCATCACAGCGCGTGTCGGATCGGTTGCGGATGCCATCAGCCGAACTAGCACGCGCGGCACCCAGGCGCTATCGCAACCCGATTACACGGCGTCGGCCGGCACGAAGCAACTGATGATGATTGCGCCGCGGTGATGGACGTACCACACCACGGCCTGACCGACCGGATTGCCGCGGTCGCGGATCACGGCGCGCTCGGGCACTTCCATCCATTGTCCTTCGATCGGCACCCAATAGGCGCCGTGCCGCACATCGTATTCGGTACGATGGCCGTCGGAAACGTCGCAGCAGGGGACACCATTCGGCGCGATCACGCTCTTGAACCATGCGCGGATGTCGGGTGGAACGTGGTCATATTGGCCATTGTCGAACGCGAATGCGGCGCTCGTCAGCGCCATCATTGCGGCCAGCAAAACGCACAGCGCAAGCCTGTGCATGCGATCCTCCGTCGCGCGCCGATTCGTATCGTTGACGCGATTAAGCCCGAGCTGTCGGTTCAATGCATGCTCAAATAATATGCGGCGTCGAGACCCCGCATATGATGCGTTGCGATATGAGGGATCCGCTGCCGCAGATGCTGGATGCCAAGGACTTCCTTCACGATGTAGGATTTCGGCTTGGTCGATCGTCTTGCAGGGAAACATCGGGAGAGGCTGCATGTGCCGCAACATCAAGACGCTGTTCAATTTCGAACCGCCGGCGACGGAAGACGAGATTCACGCGAGCGCGCTGCAGTTCGTGCGCAAACTGTCCGGCTTCAACAAGCCGTCGCAGGCCAATGAGGAAGCCTTCGACCGCGCGGTGGCCGAGGTCTCGGAGGCCGCGCGAAAGCTTCTGACCTCGCTGCATACGCATGCGCCGGCGCGGGATCGCGAGGTCGAGGCGGACAAGGCCCGGGAGCGTTCGCGGCTGCGGTTCGGTTAGTTCGGTCTCAACCGGCCGTTCCGTGATCTGGCTCACGGTATGGGGCGTCTCAACTTGCGATGATATCCGCCGGGGTTTTGACAGCCCGGAGCACGATCATGAGCCGCCCTCTTATTCCCCTCAAAGCAGGTGCCGTCACCTTCACGGTGCTGTGGACTGCATGGATGATGTGGTGGAGCGGCTCCTACAGCAGCGTCAACCTCGTCATCCTGGCACTGCTCGGCACGCTGGTCGGCTATCTCTGGTACCGCGCCATGCGCTGGCAATTCGAGCGCATGGGCATGCTGTCCCGACGGGAGGATCAGACGAAGCAGACGTGACAGCTAGTCCTTGTGGGTATGCTTCTTCTTTTTCTTCTTCTTTCTGTGCTCGTCGTCTTCGCCGTCGTCGCTCTCGTCATCGACGAAAGTCTCGTCGGTTTCCAGCACGGCGGCCTCCAGCGCCTCGCGCTCGGCGGCTTCACGCTCGCGCTGGCGGCGGCGTTCATCCCAGGCGTCGAAGAGCTGCTCCAGCCAAGGCAGCACCTGCTCGATCGACGGCAGCTGGCCGGGCGGTCCGGCCTCGCCGCGCGGGCCCTGTGGCCCCGCCGGCCCTTGCGGCCCGACCGGCCCCCGCGGACCGGCTTCGCCGGCCTTGCCCGGCAGGCCAGGCTTGCCTTGCGCGCCGGCTTTTCCGGCAGCGCCGGGCTTGCCTTGCGGTCCCGGCTTGCCACGCACGCCGTCCGGCCCCCGCTTGCCCGGATGACCCTGCGGTCCGGGCCGTCCCGGCTCGCCCTGACGCCCGCGCGGTCCCTGAGGTCCCTGCCTTTTCTGTTCGTCTGCCACGCCACTGCTCCCTTGACCGGAAGCAAGCTACTTAGCGTCGTTTGACGACAGCAGCAATTCCGCCCGCACATCGCGGCGCGCTTGATCAACATCAATCGGCCGCAGGAAGCGCCGTGTCACTGAATGATACGCGGCCACATATTGCAGGGAGAGCCCGATGCATGCAGCGTGGAAACTCTTCTGCCTGTCGGCAGTCATCCTTGCGGCGTCGCTCGGCCTTGCTCATCTGCTCGTGCCCGATGTCGTGCCGGTCGCGTTCGCCGAGGAGCCGCAGCCGGCATGGGCCGTCATGACGGCCTTCATGCTCCGCGCCATCGAGATGATCGCGGCGGCGATCGCGATCATCTCGCTTGCAGCTCTCGCCGGCATTCCGCTCTACGTTGCCTGGTCGCGTGCTAGTCGTGATACGCAGGCACGTCGATGCCGGAGGCCGCATAGATTCTGATCTTGTTGCGCAGCGTGCGCACCGACAGGCCGAGCACGCGCGACGCGCGGGTGCGATTGCCGTCGCAGCGTGCGAGCGTCTGGAGCACGAGCTCGCGCTCGACCTCGTCGACGGTCGCGCCGATCAGCAGCGGAACGATCTGGTTGGGGCTCAGGAATTGCGCGCCCGGCCCGGACGCGGCGACATGAACAGTGGTCATCAACATACTCCCCGATCAACGCCCGCTTCCATCGTTGGAAGCGGATCGAGAACAAACGACCCCCAAGCCGTAGATCTACGGTGGGCGGGTTTGGTTAACGAAAGGTTAATCGCGGGCCATCGCACAAGATGACCTCGGGAATGCCGCGAAGGCGCCGCGATTGGCAACAGGTGCATGGTGATGCGGGCGCGCCTCGGTCGGCGAATTGTCTGCCGCGCCTCACACCGTCCGGTATCCGCCATCGACCATCAGGATCGTGCCCGTGACATAGGCCGACTGGTCCGAGGCCAGGAAGATCGCGGGTCCGACGATGTCCTCGGGCTTGCCGGTGCGCGCCAGCGGGGTGTGATCGACGAAGGCCTGCACCAGCGCCGGATTGGTCGCGCGCACATTGGCGTTGATGTTGGTTTCGATGAAGCCTGGCCCGATCGCGTTGACGCGCACGCCGTCCTTGCCGAGCTCGACCGCGAGCGCCTTGGTGAAGCCGAGCACGCCATGCTTCGAGGTCGTATATGCCGCCGAGCTCGGCGTGCGCAGGTGCACGAAGGACTGGATCGAGCCGATATTGACGATACGACCCTTGGCTGCGCGCAGTGGCGCGAGGAATGCCTGCGTCACGTTGAACACGCCGTTGAGGTTGAGCGAGATGATGTCGTCCCAGTCCTTCGCCACCGTCTCGGTCTCGGCGGTGAAGGCGTTGCGGCGGGTGATGCCGGCATTGTTGACGAGGATCGAGACCTGCCCAACCTTGTCCGCGACTTGGCCGGCGAGCGCAAAGCAATCCTCGCGCCTGGTTACGTCCAGTGCGAAGCTTTTGGCCTTGCCGCCGGCCTTGCGGATTTCCTGGGCGGCTTCCGCCACGGTGTCGGCGTTGACGTCGAGCAGCACCACTTGCGCGCCTTCGCGGGCGTAGCCGGCGGCGATCGCCCGGCCGATGCCGGAACCGGCGCCCGTGACGACGGCGATGTGGTTTGCGAGCAGTGCCATGACAATTTCCTCCCGGATTCTGTTTCTAAGTTTCATGAAAGGCTAACTCGAAATTAAGGGGTCGGAAACGGCCGCCTTGGCATACTGATCCTGATTGCTAAACGTTGCGCGCATGATGGAACGGCTTGAATCCTGGAAACCGGCGCTCGAGCGCCTGCGGTCGGCGGACGCCGCCGATTGGGCCGAGGCAGGCCGGCTCGTGGCCGAGATCGTGCGGATGAGCCCGGATGTCACGCTGCGCCAGGCGGCCGAGCAGGCGCTTCCGGTGCTGCGCCAGGCTGCGGACAATGACGATCACGGTGTCGCGCTGGCGGCCCGGCGCCGCATCGGGGTGGTCCTCGAGGTCGTCCATGATCTCACGGCGCCGCGCTTCGGCCGCCGCAACGCGATGCCGAAGAAACTGTCCAGCGAGGATCGCGCCCGCAAGATGCTCGGCTTGCCGCTCGCCGTGCAGCTCACCTGCGAGGACATCAACAAGGCCTATCGACGCGCCGCCAAGGGCACGCATCCCGACCAGGGCGGCAACGCGCAGGCCTTCATCGACCTCGCCGCCGCGCGGGATATGCTGATCCATCCCGGCGCCCACAAGGACGCGTGAGCGCACTCAGCTCTTGCTGACGCAGCTCGGATAGGGCGCGGCTTCTCCCGCGACGATCGGGCAGAGATCGATCGGGCTGAGCTCGCGCAGGCGCGCCGGCCATCTGTCGTCATTGACGGGCGGCTCGTCCATCTCGGGGCCGCGTTCCGCCCACTGAATGGTGTAGTAGTCGGTCGCGCCCTTCAGCGTGATCAGCAGCGCGGTCTCGCTGTGCCGGGTCGGGCCGCTGTCGACGCGGCCGCAGCCGATCACGGCACCGAAACCCTCGAAGCGGCCGAACTTCAGGACACCGAAAGGTCGTGCCGCAAAGCTGTCGGGGCAGGCCGATCTGAAGCCGCCGGCGATCGCGCCTGCGAACGTCTCGGGTGAGCTACCCGGCGTCAGCGTCATGCCCTTCTCGCCGGTGACGGTGATCATCTGGGTCCAGCGCTCGAGCCGTCTCGCCCTTCAGCACGGCCTCGCGGATGTAGTGACCGGCCTTGGTGTTCTCGAACACCGCGACAAAGGTCGATGGCATCGAAAAGCTGACGAGCTGGCCGAAGATCGGCGAGATCACGCGGAAGGATTCCGGGGCCTGCGCCTCCGCCGTGAAGACGAGGGCGAGCGAGACACCGAGGATAGAAGCCGTCGTGGCGAGCTTGCGCATCGATTGATCCCGCGGGAATTGGATGGAAACGCAACCGGGCGAGGATGCTAGCGGCGCAGCCTTGTCCGGCCCTTGTCGTGCGCTGCGGTGCGGCGCGCTTCCAGGCCGCGCGTCCCGGACAGGATGTGAGTAGTCCCGCGATCCCGGCAGGTTCAAACCGCGCGCGAGCGACACGGGTAATCCAAAAAGAAAAGGGCGGCCCGCTCGCGCCGGCCGCCCTCGAAACCCGATCTGTCGCGCGACGCTCAGAGCGTGCAGCGGCGCTCCGCGCGCAGCTTGATCTGCAGGTCGGACGCGGCCGTGAAGGTCGGCAGCGGCTTGCTGACGACCTTGTAGGTCGACGCGCCCCACTGGAACGGCTTGTACTTCAGCTCCTCGTTCCAGACCTGGCAGATGCCGGTGTTGTCCCAGCGGATCACGTAATAGCCGGGCGCTGCGGACGCGGGCGTGGCAAGCACGGAACTGGCGATGCCGGCAAAGGCACAGAGGGCGAGAACGCGACGCATGAAATATCTCCTGATGGGGAAGTAGGCCTCGAAAATTCGTGCGGTAAAAGCCGGTCCTTTGCAAGCCGGGGAGCGACCGTTTCACGGATATGTCAGACCGGCGCGCGCAATTGGTTGGGTCGCGTGCCCTGCAAGACACACGGGCGAGGCGTGGATCACTTCGCCAGCGACGCCACTGCCTCGATCTCGATCAGCATCTTCGGATCGGGCAGCGCATGCACCACGCAGGTCGTGCGCGCGGGGTAGGGCGGCGGGCCGAAGGCGCCGGCATAGAGCGCGTTCATGGCGGCGACGTCGGAGGCGCGGGTCAGCAGCACGTTGACCTTGGCCAGATCGCGAAAGGTCGCGCCGGCCTCGTCCAGCACCCGCCTGATGTTGACGGCGACATTGGCGAACTGCGCCTCGAAACCGTCGGGCAGCGCGCCGTCGGCGTCGAAGCCGGGAATGCCGGAGACGAACAGGAGGTCGCCGACGCGCGTGGCAAAGGACAGCGGCGGCGCCTTGACGTGCGGCGGGGGCGCGAAATGCTGGATCGGCATGGGATCACCTCGGATGGCATTGAGCGTCATAGCGTAGCGACAGGCCGGGCCTGCTCCAACAGGAAACGCGAAAACAACCCCATGCACAGTAGGGACCGGACCGGAATCATTGAGGTATTCCAGAATTCGGGAAGGGCGAAATTTTCGCTTGCTCCGTCGGGCAAAACAGGAGCAGAATGGCATGGTGCGGATGGCGTGCCGGCGAGGGTGGTGGTCCGCCTCTTCCCGTGTGTGGCCGCTGGCAGCAGGGGCTGGAATCCATCCATGCCGTCATTGCGAGCGCAGCGAAGCAATCCAGACTGTCTCCGCGGAAAGATTCTGGATTGCTTCGCTGCGCTCGCAATGACGGAGAATGAGGGCCTTCTGCGCGTCCTGCCGCCGCCGTACTTGCGGAAGCTTCCCTCCATCATGTTGCCGCCGCGATCCATCGGATAGATTCTGCTGCGTCTGATTCGTTTCCTCCCTTGAAAAATAGCTCCCGGAGATACTCCATGAAGATCGCTTCCACCCTTCGCGCCGCGCTGGTCGCCATAGCCGCGCTTGCCGGCCTCACGACGTCGGCGCTGGCCGACAGCGGCACCGTGGTGCTGACGATCTACAAGGCGGGCTGGATCATCGGCGGTTCCGGCGGCTCCGGCGTGCTGAACTTCCGCGGCCGCTCCTATGCGCTCTCGACCGGCGGGCTCGATTACGGCCTCGTCTTCGGCGGTTCCAAGACCGTGCTGCGCGGCCGCGTCTCCAACATCAACCGTCCCTCCGATGTCGCCGGCGTCTACGGCGCCGCCGGTGCCGGCCTTGCGATCGGCCGCGGCGCCCGCGCCATCGTGCTGAGCAATCAGAAGGGCGCGGTGCTGGAACTGTCGGGCACCCAGACGGGCCTGATGGCGAATGCCGATCTGAGCGGACTTGCGATCACGATGCGATAGGGCACGGTGTGATGCGTAGGGTGGGCAAAGGCGCGTGAGCGCCGTGCCCACCACCACGCCAGAGTTTGCAATGCGCCGCTCGCGGCCATCCTTCGAGACGCGCGCAAGAGCGCGCTCCTCAGGATGAGGTTGCGGTGACAGAAATGGTGGGCACGCTCCGCTTTGCCCACCCTACGATCTTTCCATCGGCGTGCCGCCGTGACGCGCTTGCAACAGTCGTGCGTATTCGGTTCTGCGTCATTCGATCGAAGGACGCAGAACGTCACCCAATTGGACTACGGCTTCGGGCAGAAGTTTTTGCCCGGGGCCCGACATGCGACGTTCATCGACCAGCCGAAACATGCCGGGATTGCTTTGGGGCGGCGCGCTTCTGGCCGGGCTGGCGCTCGCAGCACCAGCCCGGGCCGCGGACCTCGCGCCAAAGCCGTTCACCAAGGCGCCGCCGCTGGTGGCGTCGTCGTGGACCGGATTTTATGCCGGTCTCGGTCTCGGCTTTCGATCGACCAGCGCCGATCTCACCACCACGTCGGTGCTGGAAGACGGCGTTCCCCGTGATATCAGTCGCGGCGTCCTCACCCAACCGTTCGACGGCACCGGCTTTCGCGTCAATCCCTATGCCGGTTACAACTGGCAGGTCGCTCCCCACTGGGTCGTCGGCATCGAAGGCGATGTCGGCTTCGGTGACCAGACCACGGCACTGCCGGGATTTCGCGCCTCGCCGCGGGCCGGCTCGTCCACGTTCGCGGTCGACAGCCTCTCGGTGAAGACCACATGGGATGCGGGCCTGCGCGGCCGCGCCGGCTATCTGCTGACGCCGGCGACGCTGGTCTATGCGACCGGCGGCCTCGCCTGGCAGCATTTCGACGTCACCTCGGTCTGCGTCGGCGCGACCTGCAACGATGCCACGCCGACCACGGTCACGAACGCGGTGACGAAGACCGGCTGGACGCTGGGTGCCGGCGTCGAGACCGCGCTGTGGGGCAACTGGCTGCTGCGCGGCGAATATCGCTACGCCGATTTCGGCACCGCGCCGATGGCGATCGCGCGCACGCAGAGCGGAGCCGGGCCCGCGCTCACGGTCGACAATTTCGACACCAGGCTGCGGACCCACACGGCCAGCGTCGGCCTCGCTTACAAGTTCGGCGAGCCCGTCATCGGCGGCCGCTCGCAGCCGTTGCAGGCGCAGGCCGCGATGCTGCCGTCCTGGACGGGCGCCTATGTCGGCCTTGGTCTTGGTGCGCGCGCCACGCGCACCGATCTCACGGCAACGTCGGAATCGGTTGGAGGCTTCACGGACGATGTTCTCGAGGGCCGCGCCAACAACCGCCCGATGGACAACACAGCGTTCCGCGCCAGTCCCTATGCCGGCTATCTCTGGCAGCTTGCCTCGCAATGGACCGCCGGTGTCGAAGGCGATGTCGGCTTCGCCGACCGCACCACCACGCGCGAAGGCTTCACCACCATCTTCCTCGCGGACTCCCAGTCGCCCGGCGAAAGCCTCTCGATCCGCAACCGGTGGGACGCCAGCCTGCGCCTGCGCGGCGGCTATCTCGTCGATCCGCAGACCATGCTCTACGCCACCGGCGGCGTCGCCTGGCAGAATTTCGAGCTGACCTCGACCTGCACCAGCGGCCCCTGCACCGGCTTCTTCGCGCTGTCGCCGGCGATCATCAGCCAGTCCACCACGAAGACCGGGTGGACGCTCGGTGGCGGTCTGGAGACCGTGCTGTGGGGCAACTGGCTGGCGCGCGCCGAATATCGCTACGCCGACTACGGCAAGGCCGGCTTCACCGTGGCGCGGTCGAGCGGAAGGGCTGACCACGACCCATCCGCGAACACGTATGACGTCGCGATGCGCACGCATCTGGCGACGTTCGGGGTGACGTACCGGTTTCAGTGAGGGACTGGAACGGTGCGTAGGGTGGGTTAGCCGTAAGGCGTAACCCACCACCGTCTCTATCCGAGGGCGCGCAAGAGGTGGGTTACGCCGAGCGGACTGCGCTTCGCGCAGCCGCGGGGCTAACCCACCCTACTTTTCCCTTACGGCAACACGGCGGTGCGACGCCGGTCCAGCGCATTCGCATGGGCCATCCACTCCGGCAATGGTGCGCCGTCGCGATGCCGGCCGCCGGCGCACGCTGCCGCCCAGGCCGCGATGGCGCCGAGCAGAATGGCTGTGGCCACCGAGAACGCCAGGATGATCGTGCTCCGCCGCGATCGCGCGATCGCCGTCCTGGCGTTGGCGATGACGGTGTCGACGCGGCGCTCGGCTTCAGCCGGCGCAAGACCCGTGGTGCCGGCAACTTGCTGGATCAAATAGGCCCGGTCGTCCGCGCTGAGGCCGTCATGGCTCGAGGTGGTGAGAAGGATGCGGCCGGCTTCTGCGCGTTCCGAACTGAGGTCAACTGTCGGTGCGCGGCGCCCGGCCCGGTAGAGACGGTCGAGCTCGTAGCTGAGCAGCGGCTCAGCGGCGCTCGTGCGCGCCGACGTGGCGCCCGTTGGCGTGCGCGAGAACGTCGCCGCGCCCAGCAGCGTGGCGAGCACAGCGCCCATCACCACCGCGAGCGCCCAGACCGCCAGACCGTGCAGGCCGTCCGCCTGCTCGGTGTGCTCGACCGGACCGCCCGGCGCGGCCGGTGTGCGCACCCAGCCGGCGATATAGCCGCCCAGCCCGAAACTCAGGACCGCCTGGAGGATGAGGTAGATGCCGGAGAGGATCCACAACGCCGCGGAGGCGTCGCGCCAGCTCGGCGCAGCGGAGGTGACCCCGAGCCCGATGCTCGCGCCGAAGGTCACCATGACGAACGACAGCGCTGTGGCCGCGAACGCGCCGAGCAGAATCGGCGACCATTGCAGATAGCGCGAACCGCGATCGGCGCCGTACGCCTCGACATCGGCGCGCGGCGCCGGGGAAGGCCTTCCATCGACATTTCCATCATCCTTGCTCAGCGCAGGCCGAAGAAGGACAGCACAGCCAGGATCACCACCACCAGGCCAACCAGATAAATCAAACCGTTCATTGTCGCCTCCATTACGTTGTCGGCGTCAATTATGCCTGCCCGTTAAAGTTCCTATGCCGGGACAATGCTGCAAAGCTGAACTCAGGCGATTTGCCCGCGATGCGTGTGAGATCGCGCCGCCCTTCGCGATCGGCCGCCCGCAACCTCATACTTAAGTTCACTTTTTAACATTGGCGGGGAACGTTCCCGCCCCTGCGACATTCGTTCTCTGTCGTCAACATCACTTGACGGCGAGCCGAGGTGAACAGCCGTGCAGCAGGGGCAAGTGCTACCGACGATCCTGGTCGTCGAAGACGATCCGCTCATTCGCGGACTTGTCGAGGAAACACTGGCCGAGGGCGGGTTTGGCACCGTCATCGTGGGGTCGGGCGAGGAAGCCATCGCCTTGCTCAAGGGCGGGACCAACGACTACCGCGCCCTCGTCACCGACATCAACCTGAGCGGCGCCGTCGACGGCTGGGAGATTGCCCGCGTCGGGCGCGAAATCGACGCCGCATTTCCGATCGTCTACATGACCGGCGCCGCAGGCGACGAGTGGCCCTCGAAGGGCGTGCCCGGCAGCATCCTGCTGGCCAAGCCATTCGCCCCCGCGCAACTCGTGACGGCGGTGTCCCAGCTTCTCAACGCGGGCACGCCGACAGGCTGAGACGTCCCGGCACGGTCAATCCGCTGACGTGCCGTTGATCCACGCCGCAAGCTCGCGCCACGGCTCAAGCGTCCAATGCCCGGACGCGGCACCGGACGGCGAGGGCAACACGAAGATCTCCGGCAAGCTTGCGTCGCGCGGCTGCCGCCCGAGCGCAATCGCGCTCGACGACCTGCCGTAGAACAAGCTCGCCGCCTTCTTGCTCGTGAACGCAATTGTCTTCGGCCGATACTTTTCGATCTTGGCCCTGAACCCCGCGACGTCGATCGTCTCCGCCGCGATCTGGTGATCCATCCCCGCGCCCGACTTGGAGAGATCGGTGAAGCCGATCCCGAACTCGATCAGCGCGGCGAACTCGCCCGGCTGATAGCGCCGCGGCGTGATGCCGGCCTCATGGATCGCGCGCCAGAAGCGGTTGCCGGGATGGGCGTAGTAGTGCCCGAGCTCGGCAGAGCGTGTCGAGGCGGCTGTGCCGACGAAGACGAGGCGGAGGTTGGGGCGGAGCTGGTCGGGGAGGCGGTGGGGGTGTTGGACATCTTCGATACGACTATTGGCTTGCTTCTTCCTGAATTTGCCGTCGGTATTGTCAGTGGCGTGTGAGCGCCGTGCGCCTCCAGTGGGTTGGGGAAACGATGCAAGACCAGTTCGCGTGGCCCGAGCCCGAGCACGAGGCCGACAAGATCATTTTGCGCAACGTCCGCAGCCACGGCTGCCATATCACGGGCGTGCCCGGTGCCCATCCGCCGTTTGCATTTTCAATCGGTCTGTATCTGAACTACGGCCACCCCGAACTCATCATCTTCGGCCAGAGCGCCCAAAACGCGCACGCCATCATCAACCTTATCCGCGATCGCGCTGCGGCGGGGCATAAATTCGTCGACGGCGATATCTCCGCCGAGCTGCTGGAGAACGGCTACAAGCTCGGCTTCTGGCAGGTGCCGTTCGGGGCCTATCCTGATTATCTCGGCACTGCAATCTGGTTCTACAGGACATCGCGGCTCGCATTCCCTTGCCTGCAGATCGTTTGGCAAGACGCCGATCGGCGTTTCCCCTGGGAGGCGGAATGCTCGCCGGCTGTCAAGAAGGATCAGCCGTTGTTGAAGAAGACGACGTCTTGAAGTGATGCTGCGAAAAGGAAGCCGGGCCATCTGCCCGACTCCGGCGCGCAGGATGGTTTGGGTGCAGCGAAACCCATGGCCTCATTCACGGTTCGGCGTATCCTATCCTCTCTCGGTTCGACCGAAGAGTTTTGCTGCGCTATGCTCACCTCACAAATGCTGCGTAGGGTGGGTTAGCCGCTCACAAGTGCCGTCGTTCAATACGCGACGGTGCAAGGCGTAACCCACCGCGGCAGGAAAGGCTTTGGATGGTAAGTGGTGGGTTACGCTACGCTAACCCACCCTACGGGCTGCCTCAAGATTTCGGCGTTGGTTTCTGGACAACTTCACGCGCTCTGCTCATGTCGGTTTGGTAAATTGCGTCGAGGCATTGCCCGTTTGAGAGGTCGAGTTTAAACGGAACCCAGGCATCCTCGATCGGAGTCCATGCCTCGCCAGATAGTTCCAGCCCGCGTCTCGTGAGATTGCGAAAGCCGTCCCAGGAAATTCGCGGACTGTGCCATTTCGTATTGTCGGCAGCCATCGCGCAGAAATCGACTATGCTGCGAAACACAACGAACTTCTCTTCTTCGAGAACAAAGATCTCCTCGATTTGAGACCCAATACTGTCGCGCAAGCTGCGAGTCTCGGGATCGACGATAACGGCTTCCCCCATCGCGATAACGATTACATCGCTTCCATTTGGATGATTCAGAACCGCACTGAATCTGGTCAATCCCCCAAGAAAATTACCAACCCACGGCTCCGAATCCGATGGATAGAAGCAAACAACTTGGCCCTCGCGCCACTCGCGAGGGCCGTTCTGGGTGAATGATACAGCCGGGGGGCCGTATGGCGGTAATCCGGGTAGGACTTCAAACCGCATTTGAGCACGCCGAGTTAGAGCGTCGCCTTACAGCACCCGATTGCTCTCCTTCACCTTCTCCGCATCCAGATACAAGCTCTCGCCCATCTCCTTGAACTTCGCGCTCATCTGCTTCATGCCGTCCTCGGCGGTGCCGCTCAGCGACATACCGATCGAGTTCGGATCGTTCAGCGTGGCCGCGTAGTCGCGCACGTCCTGCGTGATCTTCATCGAGCAGAATTTCGGGCCGCACATCGAGCAGAAATGCGCGACCTTGTGGGCTTCCTTCGGCAGGGTCTCGTCGTGGAAGTTCTTGGCGGTCTCGGGGTCGAGGCCGAGGTTGAACTGGTCGCTCCAGCGGAAGTCGAAACGGGCGCGGGAGAGGGCGTCGTCGCGGAGCTGGGCGGCCGGGTGGCCCTTGGCGAGATCGCTCGCGTGGGCGGCGATCTTGTAGGTGATGACGCCGACCTTGACGTCGTTACGATCAGGGAGGCCGAGATGCTCCTTCGGCGTGACGTAGCAGAGCATGGCGCAGCCGAACCAGCCGATCATGGCAGCGCCAATGCCCGAAGTGATGTGGTCGTAGCCCGGTGCGATGTCGGTGGTCAGCGGTCCAAGCGTGTAGAACGGCGCCTCGCCGCACTCCTTGAGCTGCTTGTCCATGTTGATCTTGATCTTGTGCATCGGCACGTGGCCGGGGCCTTCGATCATGACCTGGCAGCCCTTGTCCCACGCAATCTTGGTGAGCTCACCGAGCGTCTCCAGCTCCGCGAACTGCGCGCGGTCGTTGGCGTCCGCGATCGAGCCGGGGCGCAGGCCGTCGCCGAGCGAGAACGAGACGTCATACTTGCGCATGAGGTCGCAGATCTCGTCGAAATGGGTGTAGAGGAAGCTTTCCTTGTGATGCGCCAGGCACCACTTCGCCATGATCGAGCCGCCGCGGCTGACGATGCCGGTGACGCGGCTGGCGGTGAGGTGGATGTATTGCAGGCGCACGCCGGCGTGGATCGTAAAGTAATCGACGCCCTGCTCGCACTGTTCGATCAGCGTGTCCTTGTAGAGCTCCCAGGTCAGCTTGACCGGATCGCCGTCGCACTTTTCCAGCGCCTGATAAATGGGGACGGTGCCGATCGGCACCGGCGAATTGCGCAGGATCCATTCACGAGTGGTGTGGATGTTGCGGCCCGTCGAGAGGTCCATGACGGTGTCGGCGCCCCAGCGGATCGCCCACACCATCTTCTCGACCTCCTCCTCGACCGACGACGTCACCGCGGAGTTGCCGATGTTGGCGTTGATCTTGGTCAGGAAGTTGCGGCCGATGATCATCGGCTCGAGTTCGCTGTGGTTGATGTTGCAGGGAATGATGGCGCGGCCGCGCGCGATCTCGGAGCGCACGAATTCCGGGGTGATGAAGGCGGGGACCGATGCGCCAAAACTTTCGCCGTCGGCAAGCGCTGCCTCCGCGCGCTCGAGCTGCTGCTTGCGGCCGAGGTTTTCGCGCGCGGCGACGTAGATCATCTCCTTGGTGACGATGCCGGCGCGGGCGAATTCGAGCTGGGTGATCTTGTGGCCGTCGAGGCCGCGCAGCGGCTGGTGATAGGCGCTGAACGCGCGCGCGGCCTTGTCCGCGGAGACGCTGCCATTGTCCTCCGGCTTGATCTGGCGGCCCTGATACTCCTCGACGCCGCCGCGCTCCAGCACCCACGATTTGCGGCCGCGCGGCAGGCCGGCGTTGACGTCGATGGTGACGGACGGATCGGTATAGGGACCGGAGGTGTCGTACACCGGCAGGTTCGGCTCGCCGGCGCCTTCGGAGAGGATGATCTCGCGCAAGGGCACGCGCAGCTCGGGCGCGGCGTCGGGCGAGGCGAAGATCTTTCGCGAGGAGGGAAGGGGGCCGGTGGTGACGGCGGGGACGGTTTTTTCGGGGTTGGAGCGGATGTTCATGGGATCCTCCGGGTTATTTCGTATGTGGGCGCGTCTGGGCGACGTTGGTGGTGTCTTGCTCCGTCATTGCGAGGAGCACTTGCGACGAAGCAATCCAGACTGCCTCTGGGGAGAGACTCTGGATTGCTTCGCTTCGCTCGCAATGACGAGTGGAGAGAGTAGGCGCATCACGCAGCCTCCTTCAGGCCGAGCCACTGCCGCACCCGCGCATCCGGGTCGGTGTTCTGGGTGACGTCGGACACCACGGCGATGGAATCCGCGCCGGCGGCAAAGATCTCCGCGGCGTGCTCGAACTTGATGCCGCCGATCGCAACCAGCGGGATGCTGCCGATGCGCTTCTTCCATTCCGTGATCTTCGGGATGCCCTGCGGTTCGAAGCGCATCGACTTCAAGGTGGTGAAGAAGATCGGGCCGAGCGCGACGTAATCGGGCTTGGCCGCGAGGGCGGTTTCAAGCTCGGAATCGTCATGGGTGGAGATGCCAAGCCAGAGGCCGGCCTCGCGGATGGCCTCGAGGTCGGCCTCGGCCAAATCCTCCTGGCCGAGATGCAGATATTTTGCGCCGGCGACGATCGCCGCGCGCCAATAGTCGTTCACGACCAGTTTGGCCTGCGTGCCCTCGGTGATGGCGAGCGCATCGGTGACGAGCTGCAGGGCCCGGGAATCGTCGAGGTCCTTGGCGCGCAGCTGAATGGTGCCGACGCCGAGCCTGGTCAGGCGCTCGACCCAGGCAAGGCTGTCGACGACGGGATAAAAGCGATCAGGATACGGCATGCCAGAACGGGGTCCCAACGACAGGGGTGGAGGGGGAGGCGAAGTCGCGGGCGTTCATCAGCCCGGCTTCATAGGCGGTGCGGCCGGCATCGCAGCCGAGGCGGAAGGCGTTCGCCATCGCGACGGGATCGGCGGCCTTGGCGATGGCGGTGTTGAGCAGCACGGCATCATAGCCGAGCTCCAGCGCCTGCGCCGCGTGGGAGGGTGCGCCGAGGCCGGCGTCGACCACCAGCGTGATGTCAGGCAGCCGTTCGCGCAGCAGCTTGAGCGCGTCGCGGTTGGTGATGCCTTTCGCGCTGCCGATCGGCGCGGCCCACGGCATCACCACCTTGCAGCCGGCGTCGACCAGGCGATTGGCGACCGAGAGATCCTCGGTGCAATAGGGAAACACCTCGAAGCCGTCCTTGATCAGGATGCTGGCGGCTTCAACGAGACCAACGACGTCGGGCTGCAGCGTGTCGTTGTCGGCGATCACTTCCAGCTTGATCCAGCTCGTGCCGAACAGCTCGCGCGCGAGCTTGGCCGTGGTCACGGCTTCGCGCACGGTGCGGCAGCCGGCGGTGTTCGGCAGCACGGCGACGTCGAGTTCGCGGATCAGGTTCCAGAACGCGTCGCCGGTCTTGCCGCCGGCGGATTCGCGGCGCAGCGACACCGTGACGATGTTCGAGCCCGAGGCGCGGATCGCCGCCTGCATGATCGCGGGCGAGGGTAGAGCGCGCTGCCGATCAGCAGGCGCGAGGCGAAGGTTTTGCCGTAGAAGGTCACCATGTCCTCACCCTCCCTGCCGCGGCGTGATGATCTCGATCTCGTCGCCGGCCTTGAGATGGGTTTCCGCCCAGCGGCTCTTCGGCACGACGTCATAGTTCAGCGCGATCGCGAAATGCGTGCCTTCGTAGTCGAGCTCGCTGAGCAGCGCGTCGACGCTGGCGGAGCTCACCTCGCGCTGCTCGCCGTTGATGATCACGCGCATTGCATCACCTCGTTGTCGATCTGGCCGCGCTGGACGTATTGCAGCGTCAGTTCGGCGAGCGCCGGCGCGATCAGGAAGCCGTGGCGGTAGAGGCCGTTGACGCTGATCTGGCCGCCGCTGATGCCAATGCGCGGGAGATTGTCGGGAAAGGCGGGGCGCAGGCCCGAGCCGAATTCGACGATGCGGGCCTCGCCGAAGGCCGGATGCACCGTATAGGCGGCGCCCAGCAGTTCCAGCGCCGAGCGGACGCTGACGCCGGTGTCCTCGGCCTCGATCGAGGTCGCGCCCAGCATGAACAGGCCGGCCTCGCGCGGGATCACGTAGAGCGGCCAGCGCGGGTGGATCAGCCGCACCGGACGTGCGAGCTGCACCTCGTTCGTTTCGATCAGGATCATCTCGCCCTTGACGCCGCGCAGTTCCTTCTGCTCGTCGCGTGCGCCGAGGCCGCGGCAGTCGATCACGATGCCTTTAGAAACAAGTTCTGCGAGCTCTTTCGCGGACACGTCGCTGCCGAACTTGATGGTGCCGCCGGCCGCGATGATGCGCTCGTGCAGCTTCGGCAGCACGCGGCGCGGCTCGACATGGCCTTCGCCCGGGAAGAACAGCGCATCGCGGAAGCGGCCCTCCAGCGACGGCTCGAGCTCGGCGAGATCAGCGGCATCGAGCCGGCGATGGCCCTCGGTCAGCCGGGCAAAGCGCTCGAAATCGTTGCGCTCGCGCGGATGGGCGACGACGAGCGAGCCGTTGAAGGGCGTGTCGGGCAGTTCGCGCCGCCAGATGTCGAGCGAGCGCTGGCCGAGCCGGGAGATGACGGGTTCGGCGACCTCCGCCTCGCACCAGGGCGCGAGCATGCCGCCGGCCCAATGGCTGGTGGCATCGGCCATGGTGGCGTCGCCGCGCTCGTGGAGCGTGACGGGATGGCCGGCCTGCGCGAACAACAGGGCCTGCCAAGCGCCCGCAATGCCTGCGCCGATGATGGATACCGGGGAATCCGGTCGTTTGGTCGTCTGCAACATCCCTGTCCCTTCGCCGGCATGACCCGGATCAGGTTCAAAGGGTCACCGCGGTCTTGGGAAGGCTTGCCGATTTGCAAGCTTTGCCCATTTAGCGGTATCTCAGCTCCTCCTCGGAGCACCCCTCGGAACGGCTCTAATGTAGGCTTGTGACGGCTGGTGTCAACGCATGTTGCCGGGAACCTGCGCCCGCGCGTTGCGGACGCGCTGGGCGAGCTTCCGGTGCGGCACGGTGCCGAACATCGGCTGCGGGTTGCCGTTGGGCTCCAGCCAGGTCGGGGAGCTGGTGTCGGCGCTGGCCTGCTGCACCATCTCCTGACGTTGTCGTTTTGCGGCGTAGTAGTAGCCGCCCGCGAAATAACGCACGGCCTGGGAGTGGTCGCCATTGGCGGCGCGATAGGCGCCGGCGAGGTATTTGACCGCGTAGGTGAGGTTGGTGTTGGGATCGCGCAGGCCCGCGGCATCGCCGGTGTAGCCGAGCCCGCGGGCGGTCGCGAGCTTGATCTGCATCAGGCCGATGGTGCCGCCGTGGCCGACGAGGCCGGGCTGGTAGCGGCTCTCGCGCATGATGACGCGATGCACCAGCGCTTCCGGCACGCCGTTGGCGCGCGCATGGGCCGCGACCATCTCGGCATAGTCGGCTTCGCCCGCCAATGCGGCCTGCGGCAACACCAATCCGGCCGCGAGCAGCGCGGCGATGCGTAAAATTTTCATCAGATATCCTCAAGGTCCCGGTGACCCGCGCCCAAGCCTCTTAAGGCGGCCGAAGACGGCGATGATGTGGCGAAGCGGAACCTGTTTGCGCGGGAACCTACGCCGCCAGCCGCGGCTGCTGCCAGATCGGCAATTGCATCCGCACGATCAGCCCGTGCGGCTCGCGGTCGTGCAGCGACAGCTCGCCGCCATGGGCGAGCGCGATCGCGTGCGCGATCGACAGGCCGAGGCCGAAGCCGGTGGAATCGTCCATCGTGCGCGCGTCGTCGCCGCGCACGAACGGCTCCAGCATCTCCTGCTTGCGCGCGTCCGAAATGCCGGGGCCGTCGTCCTCGACGTCGATGACGAGCCTGGTGCCCGATACGTCGAGGCGGATCGTCACCTCGGCGCCGAAGCGCACCGCGTTCTCGACCAGGTTGGTGACGCCGCGGTGCAGGTCGTCGGGACGCGCGGCGGCGGTCGCCGAAGCCGGCCCGTCGTAATGCACGACATGACCCATGTCGCCGAACTGGTCGGCAATGAGTTGCAGCGTGCTGGCGATGTCGACCAGCGTCACCGCCTCGATCTTGCGGTCGTTGCGCAGCAGCGAGAGCACGGATTCCAGCATCGAACGCATCTGGTCGAGATCGATCAGCATGCGCCTGCGATGGCCCTCGTCCTCGATGAACTCGGCGCGCAGGCGCAGCCGCGTGATCGGCGTGCGCAGATCATGGCTGATCGCCGCCAGCATTCGCGTGCGATCCGACATCAGCCGAGTGATCCGCTCATGCATGCGGTTGAGCGCGCGCGCGACCGAGCGGATCTCCTCCGGACCGCGCTCGGGCAGGGGAGCAGCCGCCTCGCCGTCCAGGCTGAAATTCTCCGCCGCCCTGGCAAAGGAGGATAGCGGCGCGGCCAGCGCATAGGCCGCCCAGAGGCCGAGCATGGTGACGCTGATCAGCGCGAACAGCAGCGTGATCATCCACGGGCCGCCCCAGAATCGCGGCGGATGAGGCGATTGCTCGACGCGGCCCGCGATCATGGTGCCGTCGGGCAATCCAACCGCGATTCGCTGCGCGGCCCCTTGCGGCGCCAGCGCCAGAACCTTGTACTGGTGGCCGAGGTGGCGTCGTACATTGCGCAGATGCGGGTTGTCGCCGTCATCGGTGAGCGGAACGGCCCCCGGTGCGAGCAGCTCGATGCCGGCCTTGGGAAACGCACGCGCGATGTCCGCGAGAATGCGCGGCCGCTCGCTGGCGTTGGCGCCGCTCAGCAGCAGGGCGGCATCCGCGAGCTGATGCGCGCTGTCGGGCGGCGGATCGGCACGGTCCGGCCGGCTGATCAGGAAGCTGACGGTGAGGATCAGATGCAGCGCGACGATCGACGCCACCACCAGCGCGGTGATCTGTCCGCCGATACTCTTGAGGTGGAAGAAGCGGAACGGCGTCATGGCAGCCGCCCCACTAATTGCCCAGGGGCGCCGCGACCGCTTCGTGGCTGGCTACTTCAGTTCTGGGCGTGAAGAGATAACCGCCTGAGCGAACCGTCTTGATGATGGTGGGATCGGCGGGATTCGGCTCGATCTTGCGGCGGATACGGCTGACCAGCACGTCGATGGACCGTTCGAACGAGCCGGTGTTGCGCCCCTGGGTGAGGTCGAGCAGGCTGTCGCGCGACAGTACGCGGCCGGGCCGCTCGCAGAACGTCCTGAGCAGGTCGAACTCGGCGCTCGTCACCGCGACGCGGGCGCCTTCCGGGTTGCGTAGCTCGCGCAGCCGCAGATCGATGCGCCAGCCCTCGAAGGCAAGCGTGCTTGCGCCCTCGATCGAGCTCGCCGCCTGTGCAGCGGCCTGGCGGCGCAGCACCGCGTTGATGCGTGCGAGCAGCTCGCGCGGGTTGAAGGGCTTTGACAGATAGTCGTCCGCGCCCATCTCGAGCCCGACGATGCGATCGACGTCCTCGCCGCGCGCGGTCAGCATGATGATCGGCGTTTGTGTCTCCGAGCGCACCTTGCGGCACAGGCTCAGGCCGTCCTCGCCGGGCAGCATGACGTCGAGGATGATGAGGTCCACGCGATGATCCGCCATGGCGCGCGACATCTCGCGGCCATCGCTCACGGCGGTGACGTTGCAGGCGTTGTTGCGCAGGTACTTCGCAATCAACGTCCGGGTTTCGCGGTCGTCTTCGACAACCAGGATGTTGGGAGAGGGATTGGCCATGCGCTTTGTTTGTCCAAGATTCGGGCCAAAAGGCGAAGATTTTTGTTTCGGCATGTTTCCGGATGCCCGGGTGCAACACCCGGCAACAGCTCGGCAGTGGTGCGGCAAGGTCTCGTTAAGGCCGTTAACCATACCGTGGTGGCGCCACTCAGGAAACCCCGAAAGAACCACGGAGCCATCATGACCTCGATTTCGGCGGCCTCCGCCGGTAACTACCAGTCGCCGTTGCAGCGGCTGCAGCAGGAATTGCAATCGGAAGTCTCCGCCGGCACGATCTCGTCGTCGGACCAGTCTGCGCTCTCCATCGCGCTGACGGACATCGACACGGCGCTCCAGCAGAGCCGGTCGAGCGACCAGTCGAGCGGCACGCGTCCCTCCAAGGACGACCTGAAGTCGAAGATCGACGACCTCATCTCGAACGAGGTGTCGAACGGCACGCTGACCTCGGACCAGGCGGACGCGTTGAAGAACGTGTTTCAATCCGCTTTCGCCAGCGGCGCCGGCGGTGCGGGCGGACCACCGCCCGGTCCGCCGCCGTCGGACGACAGCTCTTCGGATTCGTCGTCGTCCACGGACTCGACCAGCAGCACGTCGACCGCCTCCACCACGGCGGAGATCCTCCAGCAATTCCTTCAGGCGCTGCAGCAGTCGCAATCGTCGAGCTCGTCCTATGGCGCCAACGGCAGCTCGTCCAGCAGCTCGGACATCTCCGCACTTCTGATCGACTACAAGAGCTGACCTGAGCGACGCGGGTCGGCGCGGTCCCCGCCGCGATGGTGCTTCTTCCCAGGGCGCATCATCGCCGGCGGGGAACCGTGCATCCGGAACGTTCCTCTGTCACTCAGGAACCTTCGTCGCGATGCAGCGCCACGATCGCGCGACGAAATTGCCGCAACTCAGGAACTGCGGCTGCTCAGCGCTGTTCTCTCCGCACAAGTTTTCTACTGAAGGAGAGCACAACCATGTTGATGAAATCGATCGCCGCCGGCCTTGCCGGCACCGCGTTGCTTGCGACCGTTGCGTTTGCCCAGTCGCCGACCGTCACCACCGACAAGGCGGCGCCCGCGGCCACTGCCACGACGACGACCACGACGGCCTCCGGCCAGTGGCGCACGTCCAAGATGGACGGCCTGAAGATCTACAACGAGGCCAACGAAAACATCGGCTCGATCAACGACCTGCTGATGGACAAGAACGGTGACGTCAAGATCGCCGTGATCGGCGTCGGTGGCTTCCTCGGCGTGGGCGAGCATCTCGTCGCCGTGCCCTACGAGAAGCTGAAGTTCGTCAACGAGGCCGTCGCCTACACCGGCACGAAGCCTGCAGCGACCACCACGACGGGCGCCGCGACCGGCACCGAGAAGACCACGACGACGACGGCCACGACCGCGTCGACCACGTCGAAATGGTATCCGGACCATGCCGTTTTCAATGCGACCAAGGACGAGCTGAAGAACATGCCCGAGTTCAAGTACTCGGAGTAGTGCGGCTCGCCTGATTGCTAAAGCGAAGCGCGCCCGGTTCCCACCGGGCGCGCTGTCGTGTCGTTTTCCGTCATTGCCAAAGTTTTGGTTCTCTTGGCGGTGCCTTCTTTGTCTTCTCCACCGCTTGCGGGAGAGACCGCACCGCATCGAAGATGCGATGCGCTTGAGGGGACTCTCGGCGAGTCTATTCGCTGCCGCACTTGAGCCGTTCGTTGCGCCGGCGCAGGCCTTCCAGCGTGGCGAGGAGGATGACGGATACCGTCGTTAAGATTACGGCTGCTGCCGTGATGGTCGGGCTGATGTTCTCGCGGATGCCGCTGAACATCTCGCGCGGCAGAGTGCGCTGCTCGGGACCTGCCATGAACAGCACGATCACCACCTCATCGAAGCTGGTCGCGAAGGCAAACAGCGCACCCGACGCGAGCCCCGGCAGGATCAGCGGCAGGATCACGCGGCGGAACGCCTGAAGCGGCGAGGCGCCGAGCGAGGCGGCGGCGCGTGCCAGATTGGTGTCGAAGCTTTGCAGCGTCGCGCCGACCGTGATCACCACAAAGGGCGTTGCCAACGCGGTGTGGGCCAGGATCAGGCCGAGATAACTGCCGGTCAGTCCGATCGGCGCGAAGAAGAAATACAGACCGACCGCGGTGATTACACCGGGCACGACGACCGGCGACAACACGAAAGCCAGCACGAGCGGCTTGAACCGGCTCTTCCATTGCGCCAGCCCCAGCGCGGCCAGCGTGCCGAGCAGCATCGACAGCAGCGTCGCGGCGACGCCGATGATCATGCTGTTCTTCAGCGAATTCATCCAGCGCGGCGAACTGATGAAGTCGTCATACCAGCGCAAGGAGAGGCCGGGCAGCGGATAGGTGAGGTACGAGCCCGAGCTGAAGGACAGCGGCATGATCGCGAGGATGGGCGCAATCAGGAAGATGAACACCAGCGTGGAGATGACGATGGTCATGGTCCACGCGATGCGCTGGCTGAGCGTGCGGAGCGAAGAATGATTGCTCAATTCTTCATGCCTCCCGTGACCTGCTGTCCCTGCACCAGCTTGCCGTAGACCAGAGCAAGCAGAAGAGTGGCCAGCAGCAGCACCGCACCCAGCGCCGAGGCGAGTCCCCAGTTGGCTGTCTCCGTCGTGTAGAGTGCGATGAAATAGCTGATCATCTGATCGGCGGCGCCGCCGACGAGCGCGGGCGTGATGTAGTAGCCGAGCGCCAGGATGAAGACGAGCAGGCTTCCCGCGCCGATGCCGGGCAGGGTCTGCGGCAGGTAGATCCGCAGGAAGGCGGTGACCGGCGGCGCACCGAGCGAGGCGGCGGCCCGCATGTAGGCGGGCGAGATCGCCTTCATGCTGCTGTACAGCGGCAGGATCATGAACGGCAGGAGAACGTGGGTCATGGCCACGCAGACACCGAAGCGGTTGTAGATCAGCCGCAGCGGCTGGTCGATGATGCCGAGCCAGTGCAGGCTGTCGTTCACGACACCCTGGCTCTGCAACAGCACGATCCAGGCGCAGGTGCGGACCAGAAGCGATGTCCAGAACGGCAGCAGGACGAAGATCATCAACAGATTCGACCGGCCGGGCGGCAGCGTCGCCAGCAAATAAGCGACCGGGAAGCCGAGGATCAGGCACAGAGCCGTGACGCTGATGCTGATGAGGAAGGTGCGGGCGAAGATGTCGCGGTAGATGGCCTGATCCGGCGAGGTCGAGACGACCGCGCCGTCCGCGTTCCGCGTCAGGTCGAGCGCCGCCAGCAGGTAGAAGCCGGTCACCGGGCCGCTGGCGTCCTTGATCGTCGTCCAGGTGGTGCGCTCGCGCCAGGCCGGATTGATCTTGCCGAGCGTCTCCCTGGCTGCGCCGGGCTCGGGCGCCGCCTTCAGATTGCGCGCCGTGCCAGTCAGGATCGTACGAAAGCCGTTCGTTGCGTAGTTCAGCCGCTTGGCCGCGATGGCGAGGGTGCCGGCGGCACGCGCCGCGACGATGTCGCTTGCCAGCGCCGCGTAGGCCTTTTCGTCCGGCAGGTCCCTGCCGTCCCAGCCGGCGAGAGCCGCGACGGTCTGAGGCAGAACCTGACGCACCTCGCGGTCGTCGACCGCGCGCCACAGCATTCCGGCGATCGGGCCCGCGAAGGTGAAGAGCAGGAAGACGAGAAGCGGTGCGACCAGCGCCAACGCCTTGAGCTGGCGTCTCCGCTCCGCACGCCTCAATTGGCGTTTGAGCGGCACCTCGGTCGATGCATCGGCGCCGGTCGGGAGCGCATCCGTCATGGGTCGAACCCTGGGGCGAGCCTTGCGGGCGTTATTTCGCGGCCCATTTGTTGAAGCGCTCGGTCAGCCGATCGATGTTCTCGAGCCAGAAGGCCACGTTAATCTCGACCGCGTTCTTGATGTTGTCAGGGGCGGTCGGCAGGTCTTTCAGAACGGCTGGCTGCAGCCTGGCGGCCGCGTCCTTGTTCGAGGTGCCATAGGCGATGTTTTCCGAAAGTTTCGACTGGTTCTCCGCCTTGCCCGCGAAGTCGAGGAACTTGTAGGCGGCGTCCTTGTTCGGGCTGCCCTTCAGGATGACCCAGCTGTCGAGCGTGAAGAGCGCGCCGTCCCACACCATGCCGAAATTCTTCTTGTCGTTCTTGTTCGCGGTGTCGATGCGACCATTGTAGACCGACGTCATCGCCACCTCGCCGGAGGCGAGCAATTGCGGCGGCTGGGCGCCGGCCTTCCACCAGACGATGTCGCCCTTGATGGTGTCCAGCTTCTTGAACGCGCGTTCGATGCCCTCGTCGGTCGCCAGCACCTTGTAGACGTCCTTCGGCGCGACGCCGTCGGCCATGAGGGCGATCTCCAGCGTGGTCTTTGGTCCCTGACGCAAGGCGCGCTTCCCCGGAATCTTTTTGTATCGAAGAAGTCGGCCCAGCCGCCCGGGGCCTGCTTCAGCTTGTCCTTGTCGTAGCCGAGAACGAAATCATAGAGGATGGCGCCGACACCGCAGGGGTTGACCGACGGCGGGATATAGGCGGCCTCGCCGCCGATTTTCGAATAGTCCAGCTTCTCGTACAGGCCTTCTTCACAACCGACCGCGAGTTCGTCGCTCTCGACCTGAACGACGTCCCAGGTGGCGGCGCCACCCTGCACCTTGGCGCGCAACACGCCGACACCGCCGTCCCAGGACTCGTCGTTCATCGCAATACCGGCGGCCTTCTTGAACGGCTCGAAATAGACCTTCTTCTGGGCATCCTGATACGCGCCGCCCCACGAGACGACGGTCAGGTCACGCGCCTGTGCGACATTGGCCAGCGCCGCGCTGGCGCCGAACGCCGCGGCGAACCCCAAAGCAATCCTGCTGGTCTTGCGCTTCAGCATGGTCTTGGTTCCTTCTTCATATGCGTTGCGTTGAGCTTGATCGATGCCGGTGCGGATCAGACGGGATCGAGCGCCAGGCAGTCCTCGGGACGAAAGGTGATGACCACGTTTTCCCCATGTCTCAATTCGCCCTGCGCGCCCGGCTGAAGCTTGACCATGAACTCCTCGTTGCCGGCGACATCAAGCACGGCAAGCGCGTGGTCGCCGAGATAGATGGTGTTTCGCACCTTGGCCGGCAGCCGGTTCGGTCCATCGCTGGAGACGCCGTCCGGGATAATGGCGATCCGCTCCGGCCGTACCGACAGCGAGGTCGATGCGCCCGCGGCTGAGACATTGACCGCCCGTGCGGTCACGGTGCCGCCAGCGGCCAACGCGACGCGACAAAATGGCTTGTCGACCGTCTCGACGGTTCCGGCCAGCACGTTGTTTTCGCCGATGAAGTGGGCGACGAAGCTGTTCACGGGATGCTCATACAGCGCGTCCGGCCTGTCGATCTGCTGCACGATGCCGTCGTTGAACACGGCGATGCGGTCCGACATGGTGAGCGCTTCGCTCTGATCGTGGGTGACATAGACGATCGTGATGCCCATCGTCTCGTGCAGATGCTTGATCTCCAGCTGCATCTGCTCCCGCAGGCGCTTGTCCAGGGCGCCCAGGGGCTCGTCCATCAGCACGAGTTGCGGATTGAACACCAGCGCGCGGGCCAGCGCCACGCGCTGCTGCTGACCGCCGGACAGCTGCCCGGGGCGCCGGTGCGCCAGGGTCTCCATCTTGATCATCCGCAGCGCCTCGCCGACGCGCTCCTGCACTTCGGCCTTGCCCGTGTTGCGAACAGACAGCGGGAAGGCGATGTTCTCCGCGATCGTCAAATGCGGGAACAAGGCATAATTCTGGAATACCATGCCGATGTCGCGCTTGTGCGGCGGCACGTTCCTGATCGGCCGTTCATCGAGATAGATCTCGCCTTGGGTCGGCACCTCGAAGCCGGCCAGCATCATCAGCGTGGTCGTCTTGCCCGAGCCCGATGGGCCGAGCAGGGTGATGAACTCGCCCTTCCTGATGTCGAGATCGAGGTTCTTCACCACGAGGTGTTCGCCATCATAGGTCTTCTGAATGCCGGAAAACCGTACCAGTGCCGGCGAAGGCGTGACCATGCCGGCGTCCATGTTGTCCTCGCGTGATCAGCTACCGTGCCGTCCGGACCTCGTCCGAGGTTGCGAAAGACAGCTTAGCATCCTCGGGCGAGAATGCCAGCGGTGCAAGCGAGGCGCGCCGGCCCGGCGCGTGTGGGCGCGCTACATCCCCGACAGCTTCGTCACAAACACATTCAGCGTGCCGCCGGCTTCCGCGACCACGCGCAGCGTCTTGGAATCGAAGGCAATGTCGGCGAGCGTCAAGCTGTCGATCTTCGCATCGACCTTGAGCCCGTCCTCGCTCTTTTGATAGTCGGCGATTGCGGCTGCGATCTTCTCGCGGGCGTTGGCGGCAATCGGCTTCAGGTCCAGCGTCGCCTTCTGCACCAGCGTCTGCTGGAGTTGCGGCACCACGGCGCGCGCGGCGGCGCCGAGCAGGCCGAAGGCCGCCTCGGATTCCACCGCAAGCTGGATGTCGGCGAGCCGCAGCGTCTGCTGCGCCTGGTCGAGCATCGGCCGACCCCAGATGTGCACTGTGGCCTCCGCGCCGAGGCCGAGCCAGCTCTTCTTTTCCTTCGCGCGCACCAGCAGCGAGATCAGCAGACGCTCGCCCGACGGGACCACGTTGACGCTCTTCACGGTGACGTCGACCGGGCCGGAGCCGTCCTCGGGATAGGTGTGGCCGACCATCTGTGCCGCGATCAGCTTGTTGATCTCGGTGAAGGGGACGTCGATCGGCACGCCGATGTTCACGCCGGTGCCGGTCGGCGGCACGATCGAGATCTTGTCGGGGAACGGGCAGTCCGGCTTGGTCGCCGTCGCGGTCACGCGCGTCTCGAGCTCGAGGCCGAGCAGCAGCGTCACATTTTGCGCGTCGACGCGGGGCTGCGCTGCGATGGCGCGGGTCGGCTTCATCTCCAGCCAGAGCGGCGGCAGCGCGGCGGAGGCGCCGGAGCTCTGCAGCGGGATCGAGCGGCAGGCCTTGGCCCATTGCAGCTTGGCATTCTCGCGCAGCGATGGATCGTTGCGGATGCGCTCGGAGACGATGTTGATCTGCTCGCCGACATTCTTGTCGATCAGCGGCTTGACCTGTGCCGGCACGTTGACCTTGGCGCCGGAGACGTTGAGGTTGGTGTCGCCGAGATTGACCTGGGCGCCGAGATTGGGCTCGAGATGCCAGTTGGCCGCGAGTTTCGGCCGCGAGGTGACGACGACGTTGCCCTTGATCTCCGCGCTGGCGTTCAGATTCTTGATGTTGATCGCGCCGATCCGTTTCGCCGCGTCACCGCCGAGCACGCTGCCGAGGGCGTCGCCGAGCGCGCCGGTGGCTTTCGACGACAGCGAGCCCGTCACGTTCAGCTTGCCGTTGAGCGGCGTCGAGATCGTCAGCACGTCCTTGTCGCCTGCAGCCGACATCGGTCCGCGCACGGCGGACCAGCCGATGTCGGCATTCTCCAGGATCTGCGAGATTGGATTATCGGCCTTGCCGGCGAAATTGCGCGGCGCGGCTTTCTCCGCCTGATCGCGGATCGCGGACAGCGCGATCGCGACCGGCGCGACCACGATCGAGCTCTTCGCAGCGGGGGGCAGCGGCGGCAATTGCGCGACCGGCGGCGCCGAATTCGTCGCGCGCGGCGACATCCAATCCATCGCCTTCAGGCTGACGAAGAACGACACGGCGAGCACCGCCATGGCGATCAGGACAGACTTTAAATTGAACGTCAGACGCATCACTCCCCCAGGCCGCCCGAAGGGAATTTTACAGGGCGGGCGAGCAGGGCGCTAGAGCGCATCGGTGGGGTGGAATTGCGGCGAACAGGTTAACGGCTGCGAACGCGCCGTTGCGGCGGGTTCGTTCGCGCGGACTAGCCGCGCCGGGGACGGCGGATCGCTCTCACATTCCCGCGATTGCCGCCGCCGCAGAACAAGCGGTCGCCGCCGTCGGATTCCAATCCCGAAACCATCGTGCCGGCGGGCAGGTCGAGCTGCTCCAGCACCTTTCCGGTCTCCGGGTCGATCCGCCGCAGATCGCTTTCCTCGCCTTCCCAGGTGCCGTGCCAGAGTTCGCCGTCAACCCAGGTCACGCCGGTGACGAAGCGCCTGCTTTCGATGGTGCGGAGAACCTTTCCCGTTTCGGGATCGACCTGGTGGATCTTGCGCTCGCGATATTGGCCGACCCAGAGCGAGCCCTCGGCCCAGGCCAAACCGGAATCGCCACCGCCGCCCGGCGCCGGAATCGTGGAGAGCACCTTGCCGGTCGCCGCGTCGATCTTCTGGATACGGTCCTCGGCAATCTGGAACAGGTGACGACCGTCGAACGCCGTTCCCGCATGTGCGGCGACGTCGATGGAGCGGGCGATCCTGCCACTGTCCGGATCGACCGCATTCAGCTTGTCGCCGGATGCGAACCAGACATGGGTGCCGTCATAGGTGACGCCATGCACGGCCTCGACGCCCGCAAACGGCCCGTACTCAGTGACGATCTCGGCGGCTGAACGTTTCATGTGTCGATCCCTGTGATGGCCCTACCTTACGTCTTCAGCAGCGGTCCTGGGAGTAACAAGCCTGTCGGGAAACCGGGGACGGGCGGGCTCATCCAGCGCCGCGCGCGGCCATGCCCGAACGATTGCACCTTGCTCGCGCGTGCCAGCTCGTCGAGCGCCCGCTGCACCGTGCGCGCGCTGGTGCCGAGCGCCAACGCGAGCGCCGAGCTCGACCACGGCTCGCCATCGGAGAGAAAGGCGAGGACGTTGGCGTGCTTCTCCTCGACCGGACGTGCGAGCACGAGGACCTCTTGCGACTTGTGCGGTGACAGCGCAAAGCCCTGCCTGGTCGCGCTGATTTCAGCGAGGGGCTCGAGCTTGGCGCGGAGGCGGCCGATCTCGACCCGCAAGCGCGCGCGATGGGAGTCATCGACGTGCCTGGCCTGGAAAGCTCCCGACATCAGTGCCTCGCGCGACACATCCGCAGGCCATGCCTGCGCGAGGATGCGGGCGAGCGCGAACAGCACCGGCCGCGTGCCGAGCGAGATGACCGTGCTTCGCTGGCGAACGGCGTGGTGGAACGTGTCCACGACGAGTGCCCCGGAGGCCGCCAGCTCCTCGACCTGGTCGAGCAACAGCGGGCGTTCTTCGCCGCGCGCGATCAAGCGGGCGGCGGGTGTGTCGAGAACGCGCCTCGTGCTTTCGACTTCGGCGGCCAGCGCGGCAATGCCGGCCTGCCGTGCGGCGCGCGCCGCATTGCTGAGCGCCGCCCGCGCATCTTTCGTCTTGAGGCGCCTGATGGCGATGCCCGCACGCACGAGCTCGCGGACGATTTGCGACGCCGGTGGAAGCGGGCAGGTGACCAGCTCGGCCAGCGTGCGCTCGGCCTCGTCGAGGCGCCCGACGAGGAGGAGACGGCGCGCCTCGATGTGGCCGGCATGGGCTGCGTTGGCGAGATCGCCGTGGTGTTCGAGCGTGGCTCGCGCCGCCGCGAGCGTCTTCACCGGCCAGCTCAGGTCGCGCGAGACCAGCGCGATCTCGGCTTCGGCTACCACGCACCTGGCGCGCGCCACCGCCTCGCGTGGACCGAAGGCGCGCGCGGCACTTCGCAGCAGCGTTTTCGCCCTGGCGAGATCGCCGAGCTGCGCCATCGCGATGCCGCGCAGCGCCAGCGACGGCGCGTCATTGCGCAGCGCAACGCGGTTCAGCGCGCCGAGCGGATCGCCGGCCTCGAGGGCGCGCGCGGCAGCGGTGATCAGCGACTCCATAACAATCCCGCCACACTTGTTACTCCCACCGCGCAACCGGTTGGTGTCAGAAATCGTTGGCAGGACGTCAGCCGGGAGATTTGGAGAGCCATGATGACATCAATAGACAACGCAGCGACAAACGGACAGACCGCCATGCAAACACCGCCGGTGGTATCGCCGCAGGACTGGGAGGCTGCCCGTCAGCAACTGCTCGTGAAGGAAAAGGCGCAAACCCGCGCCCGCGATGCGCTCGCCGCCGAGCGCCGGCGCATGCCGTGGATGGCAGTCGCCAAAACCTATGCGTTCGAGGGGCCCGGCGGCAAGGTCAGTCTGGCCGATCTGTTCCAGGGCCGGCGCCAGTTGATCGTCTACCGCGCCTTCTTCGAGCCCGGCGTGTTCGGCTGGCCCGATCACGCCTGCCGCGGCTGCTCCATGGTGGCCGACCAGGTCGCCCATGTCGCTCACCTGAACGCGCGCGACACCACGCTGGTGTTCGCCTCGCGCGCGCCGCAGGCCGACATCATCAGGCTGAAGCAGCGGATGGGCTGGACCATTCCGTGGGTCACCATCACCGACAGTTTTGACGCCGATTTCGGGGTCGATGAATGGCACGGCACCAACGTGTTCTTTCGCGACGGCACGCAGATCTTCCGCACCTATTTCGTCAAGAGCCGCGGCGACGAGCAGATGGGCGGCACCTGGAACTATCTCGACATCACACCGCTCGGCCGGCAGGAGGTCTGGGAGGATTCGCCGAAGGGCTATCCGCAGACGCCGACCTACAAATGGTGGAACTGGCACGACAGCTACACGGACGGTGCAGCGCCCGACAAAGGTGGGTCGAGGTGTCGGACGCCGGCGAGAAGGCGCTCCGCGAGGCGGGCGCGTGACCGGGACCTGTCCCGTCGGTGCGGCCGCGATTGGCGCCAGCCACGATGGCGTCGCGACCGCGCGCCGCCTCGCGAGGTGGCTGGCGTTGGCGGCCACGCCGACCTTCGCAATCATGGCCGTGCTCACCGCCGTGATCGGCAACGGTTCGGCGGACATGCTGTGCTCCGCCGGGCACGACTCCTTGCTGGGCGGGATGGTGCCGATGTATCTGCTGATGAGCGCGTTTCATGCAGGGGCGTGGTTGAGGCTGGTCTCGGAAAGGAAGAGCCGCTAACGCCCGCCCGCCGCTTGCAGATAGGCAACCACCTTCGCCGCTTCATCCGCCGAGATGCCGCCATAGGGCTGCATCTTGTTGCCGGACACGATCTCGTCCGGCTTGACCATGAAGCGCGTGAGCTTGTCCTGGTCCCAGACGAAGCCCGCCTCTTTCATCGACGGCGAGTAGTTGTAGTCCGGCAGCGCGCCGGCCTTGCGGCCGACGATGTTGTGCAGGTTGGGGCCGAGGCGATTGTCGCCTTCCTTCACCGAGTGGCAGGTACGGCAGGAATTGTTGAAGGCCTGCTGGGCGGCCTCGTCGCTCGCCGGCTGCTGCGATTGTGCGGAGGGGCCGAACAGGAGCAGCGCCGATACTCCGGCGGCTGCGGCCGCGCGTAGCTTTGGACTCCGCGGCCGTGGACTCCGCAGCATTTGCAGGTGGGATTGCATTGGCGCCTCCATGCGAAGTGCTCTCGGAGAGCATGGGGCAAACGAAGACGGCCCCGGTCAGTTCCGGGGCCGTTTGCGTCACAATGTCCAGTCGCGTTAGCGGGTCGCAGCGCCGAGGTCTGCGCGGCGTTCCGTCATCGGCAGCACGATCACCTTAGTGCCGACGTTGACGCGGGAATAGAGGTCGGAGACGTCCTCATTGGTCAGGCGGATGCAGCCGGAGGAGACGTGCTTGCCGATGGTGTCGGGGGCGTTGGTGCCGTGAATGCGGTAGATGGTGCCGCCGAGATACATGGCGCGGGCACCGAGCGGGTTGCCGGGGCCGCCGGCCATGTGGCGCGGCAAATAGGGCTGGCGGACGATCATTTCCGGCGGCGGAGTCCAGTCCGGCCACTCGGCCTTCCTGGTCACCGACTGCACACCGGACCAGGTGAAGCCGTCGCGGCCGACGCCGATGCCGTAACGCACCGCCTGTCCGCCTCCGAGCACGTAATAGAGATAGGTGTTGGGCGTATCGATGATGATGGTGCCGGGCGCCTCGCGCGTCGCGTAGCTCACGGTCTGGCGGCGGAAGCGCGCCGGCATCTCGACCGCATCCTGATCTTCGGACGGCGCGGCCTGGTACGGCGTCGCCTGATAGGGCTGGTAAGGCTGCGGCGCGGCCACCGGCGGCAGCGGCTGGAAGAAGGGGAAGAGCTGTACGGGCGCGGCATTGGCCGATCCGGCGAATACGATCGCGGTGGCAGCAACTGCGCCAAAGGCGACGGCGCGCGAATAATTCCCGAATGTGCCCAGATCGAACATTTGATCGCCCCTGTTTGCTCGGTGTTCTTCGCCACCGTGGCACCGTCTCGGTGCTCCGTTGCCTAGATCACTAACGGCAAAACGTTTCCGGACGTTTGCGGAAAGAACCGAAAACGGTTTCGTCGCGGAAAGGATTGTTTCATGACAGTTTCGTGGCTGAGGCGATCCGTTAACGAACAAAACAACGGGCCGACACTTCTGTGACGTCACACGCCTGAAATATCCTTCGTTGATGGTCGGCAACCGAGAATCATCAAACTCTCGGGATTTTCCGATGCGGGTATTAATCGCGACCGACGCCTGGCATCCGCAGGTCAACGGCGTGGTGCGGACGCTGACCTCGCTGGCGAGCGCGGCCAAGGCCCTCGATGTCGAGATCGACTTCCTGACCCCGGAAGGCTTTCCGTCGTGGCCGCTGCCGACCTATCCGGGCCTGCGCATCGCGCTGCCGAGCGGAAAGGAGATCGCGCGGCGGATCGAGAAGGCCGCGCCGGACGCGCTCCACATCGCAACCGAAGGCCCGATCGGCTGGGCCGCGCGCGCCTATTGCCGTCGCAACCGGCTCGCCTTCACCACCTCCTATACGACGCGCTTTCCGGAATACATCGCGGTGCGGACCGGCATCCCCGCGAGCGTCGGCTATGCCGTGCTGCGCCACTTCCACGATGCCGCCGCGATGACGATGGTGGCGACGCCCTCGCTGCGGCGGGAGCTGTCCGAGCGCGGCTTCAAGCGGCTCGGGTTCTGGACGCGCGGCGTCAACACCGAGCTGTTCCATCCCGATCATCCCGCCAAGCTCGACCTGCCGGGTCCGATCTTCATGACCATGGGGCGCGTGGCGGTGGAGAAAAATCTCGAAGCGTTCCTCTCGCTCGATCTGCCCGGCACCAAGGTCGTCGTCGGCGACGGCCCGCAGAAGGCCGCGCTCGAAAAGAAATATCCGGACGCCGTCTTCCTCGGCGAGAAAAAGGGCGCGGATCTCACGTCGCACCTCGCCGCCGCCGACGTCTTCGTCTTCCCGAGCCTGACCGACACGTTCGGCGTGGTGCAGCTCGAGGCGCTCGCCTGCGGCACGCCCGTTGCGGCGTTTCCGGTCACCGGACCCAAGGACGTCATCGCCGATCACCCGATCGGCGCGATCGACCATGATCTGCGCGCGGCGTGCCTGCGCGCGCTCACCATGTCGCGCGAGACATGCCGCAACTTCGCGCTGGAGCGGTCCTGGGAAAACAGCGCGCGCCAATTCGTCGGCAACCTCACCTCACTCCAGCCCAGCCGCGTCCTGCGTGCCTCGCCTCGCATGGCGCGGCGGCCGGTGCGCGGTTGATTCCATAAGTCTTGAACCACAGCGAGAACCACATCGATGGCTAAGATCATGAACCTTGACGGCACCCAGCAGCTCGACCTCACCCGCGGCACCGTCGAGCAGGCCTATGACCGCTGGGCGCCGGTCTACGACCTGGTGTTCGGCGGCGTGTTCGCCAAGGGCCGGCAGGCGGCGATCGCGGCCACCAACAAGATCGGCGGCCGCGTGCTCGAGGTCGGCGTCGGCACCGGCATCTCGCTGCCGCTCTACGCACCGAACTTGCGCATCTTCGGCACCGACATCTCGGAAGCGATGCTGGACAAGGCGCGCCAGCGCGTCACCGAGGGCAAGCTGAAGAACGTCGAGGGCCTCGCGGTGATGGACGCCGAGAAGCTCGAATTCCCCGATGATTCCTTCGACGTCGTGATGGCGCAATATGTCGTCACCGCGGTGCCGAATCCGGAAGTCGCGCTCGACGAATTCGCCCGCGTGCTGCGCCCCGGCGGCGAGCTGATCATCCTGACCCGCGTCAGTGCCGATGCCGGCGTCCGCCGCTTCATCGAGCAGAAGCTCCAGCCGGTGGTGCGTCCGCTCGGCTTCCGCACCGCCGAGTTCGCCTGGTCGCGTTACGCGAAGTGGCTTGCCAGTGCGAAGGGCATCGAGCTCGCCGAGCGCCGCCTGATTCCGCCGCTCGGCCACTTCTCGCTGGTGCGCTTCCGCAAGGTCGACGTCGCAAAGGCGGCCTGACTTTCCTCACGCGTCGCGTGCGTCATCGCGCCGCTGCGCATCGTCATATGACGAAATGATGATGTCACACGGCGTACATCGAGATCCCTGTAATTCCGTACCCGAAAGCATTTTGGGGGAGAGCATGATCAAGAATTATCTCGAGCAGCTGCGGATCCAGCGCTGGGACGACCATCGCTACTATCACCACAGCCGCATCAATCAGGCCCTGCACTTCGTCAGCGCGTTGAGCTTCCTGTTCGCCTATGTCTGGCTGTTCATCGATCCCGTCGTGTCGGGCCTGGTGGGCTGGCTGGTCTCGATGACCTCGCGCCAGGCCGGCCACTTCTTCTTCGAGCCGCACGGCTACGACCACGTCAACCAGGCCACGCACGAGCACAAGGAAGAGATCAAGGTCGGCTACAACCTTCAGCGCAAGGTGGTGCTGATGTCGATCTGGGCGCTGTCGCCGCTGGTGCTGTTGGCCGATCCCACGCTGTTCGGCTTGTTCACACCCTGGGCGAGTGCGACCGATTTCATGCGGCAGGTTGCCAAGATCTGGCTCGTGGTCGGTGGCGGCGGTCTTCTGTTCCGCACCGTGCATCTGTTTTTCATCCGCGACGTCGAGACCGGCCTCGTCTGGATGACGAAGATCCTGACCGACCCGTTCCACGATTTGATGCTCTATCGCAATGCGCCGCTGGCGCTGATGCGCGGCGAGCTGATGGATCCTGGCCTGCATCTCAACCCCGAGCACACGCTGGGCTTCATCGACGAGCCCACGCTCGAAGAGCAGCACGCCTGAGCGCGCGGCTGCCTAAACCGCAAATGTCCATGGTTTACGTCATGCCCGGGCTTGTCCCGGGCATCCACGTGTTGGGGATACTCTAAAGTGAATCAGTGGAGCGCTCCGCTCTCTTCACCTCGCCCCGCTTGCGGGGAGAGGTCGGATTTGCGCGTAGCGCAAAGCCGGGTGAGGAGTCTCCACGGGGGCACTGCCAGCTGGATGTCCGCCAACTCTCACCGACTGCGCGGAGAGTCCCCCTCAACCCGACCCTCTCCCCGAAAGCGGGGCGAGGGGGAATTGGCAGCTTTGTTCGGGGCGAGGAAAAGAGCTTCAGCGCCCGAAGCGCTTGGCCAGCATCTCTTTCAGGATCTGCCGCTTGATCTGCTTGTTGGTGAGCACGCCGTCGTGCCACCAGAAGCCGTCGGCCTTCATCTTTTCGGCGGCGCGGACGAAGCGGTCGGCGACTTCGCCGAAATCGGCGTCGGTGTAGTTCAGGCTGAAGATCAGCCGGCCGGTGCCGACCCAGCTCAAGGACAGGCCTTCGGCGCGCAGGTAATATTGCAGCATCCAGTTGTAGCGGGACGGCGTATCGTACTTCACCGTCCAGATCGACGAGAAGTTCGCGAACCGCACCGGCAGGTCGGCGTCCGTCATCATCTGGTTGAGTTTTTGCGCGCGGCCGTTCCAGGTCGCGTCCAGCCCGTCATAGATGGCGCGGAAGTTTGGGCTGGCGAGCCGGCTCAGGAACTCGTCCATCGCCGTCATGACGTAGGGATGCGAATTGAAGGTGCCGCGGGCGAAGCAGATGTCGGCGGGACGGTCGTCATTGAAGCGGCGCATCAGTTCCTTCCTGCCGCAAACCACGCCGACCGGCAGGCCGCCGGCGAGGCTCTTGCCGTAGGTCACCATGTCGGCCTTGACGCTAAAGTATTCCTGGGCGCCGCCGGCGGCGAGGCGGAAGCCGACGAAGACCTCGTCGAAGATCAGCACGATGCCGCGCTCGGTGCAGACGTCGCGCAACTTCCTCAGCCATTCGGTGTACCCGGCGCGATCGAAATTGCCGCCGCGGGAGCTGTCGACCAGCGAGGAATCACCGGGGGCGTTGCCGTTGGGATGCAGGCCCTGCAGCGGATTGACCAGCACGCAGGCGACGTCCTTGCGCGTGCGCAGCACGTGCAGCGTCTTCTCGGACATCTCGGCGAGGGTGTAGGTCTCGTGCGCAGGGATAGGATTGCCGACACCGGGCTGCACGTCGCCCCACCAGCCGTGATAGGCGCCCGCAAAGCGGACGAGATGCGAACGCCTGGTGTGATAGCGCGCGAGCCGCACGGCCTGCATGACGGCTTCGGTGCCGGACATGTGGAAGGAGACTTCATCGAGGCCCGAGATCTGGCAGAGCCGGGTCACGTTCTCGAGGATGACGGGATGGTAAGGACCGAGCACCGGGCCGAGTGCGTGCGCGCGCTTCTCCGAGCCCTCGATGCACTCCTTGTAGAAGTCGTTGCCGAAAATGTTGACGCCGTAGGATCCCGTGAGGTCGTAGGAGGTGTTGCCGTCGACATCCGTGACGGTGACGCCGCTCGACGATTCAAGGAAGGTCGAGGTGCCCAGATGCTCGCGAACGAGACGCGAGAACTGGAACGGCACACGGTAGGTCTCGGTAAAGCGCAGGTCGGAGATCTTTTCCGTCGCTTCCTTCGTCATCGCGCGGCCCCTGGGGTAGCGCTCGGCGTAGAGCTTGGCGAGGCGGAAGAAGCCGTCCTTGCGCTGGGCCGCGATGTTCGCCGGCGCGCCGTCGCAGGCAAAGTAGTCGTCGCCTTCGAATTCGTAGAACGGGAGCAGCTTGGCCACCCGCCGCGACATCTTGGAGTGGCCGGCGAGCGAGCGGTGCTTGGCGCGGGACAATGCGACCCGCGCCTTGAGCTTCGGGAAGACGGCGGCAGCGGACGCTGCGGCGGCCACGGACAATGAAAGAATCGGGAGTGTCGTTTCCATGACAACAAGCGCTAATACTGCGAGCTGACAGATTCATGACAGTCAAAGCCCTCATCGCCTCTTTCACCCAGCAGGAAGACCTCAACTTCCTGCTGACCAACCACATCCCCGCGCCGCGCTGACCCGCTTCATGGGCTGGTTCTCCAAGATCGAGAACCCGCTCATTCGGGACGGCTCGATCGCGCTGTGGAAGCTGTTCTCCGACCTCGATTTGTCGGAGGCGCGCAAGACCCACTTCAGGAGTCTGCACGACTGCTTTACCCGGGAGCTCAAGCCGGGCCTGCGGCCGTTCGATCCGGATCCGGCGATCGTCGCCAGTCCCTCGGACGGCATCGTCGGCGCCCACGGCCGGATCGCGGACACTGAGCTGTTCCAGGTCAAGGGCGCGCCCTATTCGCTGCTCGATCTGCTCGGCGATTCCGCGCTGGTCGACCAGCACCGCAACGGAAGCTTCATTACGCTGCGGCTGACGTCGAGCATGTATCACCGCTTCCATGCGCCCTTTGACGCGCATATCGAGCGCGTCACGCTGATCCATGGCGACGTCTGGAACGTCAACCCGATCGCGCTGAAGCGCGTCGAGCGCCTGTTCTGCAAGAACGAGCGCGCGGTGATCCGCACGCGTCTGTCGACCGGCGAGGCCGTGACGCTGGTTCCGGTCGCCGCGATCCTGGTCGCGAGCATCCGCCTGCATTTCCTCGACATGGTGCTGAACGCGCAGACCCGGGGGCCGGTCAACTTCCCGTGCGATGTCAACGTGAGCAAGGGCGAGGAGCTCGGCTGGTTCGAGCACGGCTCGACCATCATCATCCTGGCGCCCGGCGATTTTTCGTTCTGCGATGGCATCGCCGAAGGCACGCGCATCCGCGCCGGTCAAGCGCTGCTGAGAAAAAGCTAGCCTTCAAACCGCCGTCCCTGTCGCTTATATCGTCTGCGGGGATGAATCGGCGATACGGATCTGGCAATGGCGCGAGCGCCGGTGATGGCGGCGGGTGGTATTGTGCTGCGGCGTGGCGAGCCGCCGCTGATCGCAGTCGTGCGCCAGCGCAAGCGCAACGAATGGGTCCTGCCCAAGGGCAAGCTGGACGACGGCGAGACGCCGAAGCAGGCCGCGCACCGCGAGGTGCTGGAAGAGACCGGCCACGAGGTCGCCATCCATGAATTCCTCGGCACGCTCGTCTATCAGTCGGGCGGGCGCTCCAAGGTCGTGCATTTCTGGCGCATGGAGGCCGAGGGCGGTCCCGTCCGCAAGCTGATGAACGACATCAAGGCGGTGGACTGGCTGACATTGGACGATGCGCTCGCGCGGTTGTCGCGCGAATATGAGCGCGTGTTCCTGACGCAGATCGGCCCGATCGCGCTCGCCGCGGCGGGGCTGGTGTCGTCGTCCGAGACGATACCGCCGCTCGCAGCCGACGACGTGGATGCGGCCTTGCAGTCGCTGACACCGGCCGAACCCGATTCCGTCGATGAACCGACGCATGGTCTGCTGCAGAAGGTGAAGGCCTGGCTGCGCGGAGAGGCGTGAGATCTTTCCGCGCCGCCTTGCTTGCGAATTTGTAAATGTCCGCAAGCTGGTGTGCTCGTGAGAGCGCAAGCTCGCTCCAGATCGTCATTGCGAGCGTAGCGAAGCAATCCAGAATCTTCCCGCGGAGGCACTCTGGATTGCTTCGCTACGCTCGCAATGACGGAGGAGAGAGAGCGTCAAGAGATCTACCGCCGCTCTTTCTCCTTCGGAGCCGGCGCCGGTTTGCGTGACATTGCGGGGCGTTGTGCACCGGGGAGGCGCTGCTGGAATCCGCCTTGGCGCTGCGCGCCGCTCGGCTGCTGAACTGCGGGCGGCAGTGCCGGTTGGCCGGGCTGCAATTCCGTGCGCGGTGTTCGCGGCTGCGGCGGCGCGACTCCTCCGGGCTGCGCTGGAGCCTGTCCATTGCGCGGCGGCTGGGCTTGGGGCGCGCCGTTCGGCGGGGTGCCCCGTTCGGGACGCGTTGGCCGCCCCGCGCCTTGCTGGCCTTGTTGCTGCTGGCCCTGACCCGCGCGCGGGTTGCCCGGCTGCACCGCGCCGCCTTGTCCCTGGCCCTGTCGCTGCGGCGGCTGCGCGCCCTGGCGGTTTGGTGCGCCCGGCTGCCGCTGACCCGGACGGTTGTTCTGGCCGGGCTGGGCGTTCGGTCGCTGCGGCTGCTGACCCGGCGTTGCGTTTGGCCGCAATTGTTGCTGCTGCGGCTGGAGCGGGCGCGGGATGCGGCTGCTCGCGCCGGGGTTGGCGCGGCGGAAATCGCGCTGCTCGCTGATGATCTGCCGACCCGTGGTCTGTGCCAGATGGACCTGGCTGACGAAGCCGCGGTCGCGCGCGATCTGTTGCGTGGGGATGGTGATCGGCACCGCCGCGAAGCGCATAGCGCCGCCGGGGCCGCCGGCGCCGGGACGGATCGCAAAGCCGCTCGATGCCTGCGTGAGCGCGCCGAGCCGCGTGCCGCTGGTGCGGTCGTCGACGTCGATGTGCCCGACCCGTCCGTCCGCGTCGGGATAGAGCTTGATGTTGACGTTGTTGGTGCGGTTCGCGGCCGCCCCTTCCGGCACGTCGACGACGCCGGTGGTGCCGCGGATGCCGAGCGTTGCCGTCGGCGTGGTGATCTTCATGTTGCCGGTCTTCGCCACCGCTGCGGCGACGAAGGCGACCGTGCCCTTGCCGATATCGAAGACGCCCGCGTTCTGCTTGCCGCCGTCCTCATAAACGTAATTGTCGATGGTGATCTTCGAACTGGCAGAGAGGTTGAACGTGGTGGCATCGTTGAACGTGATGCCGAGCGTGGAGCTCGACGAGGTCTGCACGACGTCGTTGAGATAGATGTCGTCGCGCACACGCAGCGGATACGAGTTCCTGTCGCGGATCACGGTCGCGATTCCCGTCACGGTCGCGACGTTGCCGATCGGCTCGACGGCGGCGGATTGCGCGTCGGCGGCCGGTGCAGGGGAGGGCGCGGGCGTCGGGGAGGCGGCCGGGGTCGGAGAGGGCGTCGGCTCCGCTTGAGGCTGCGCCTGCGCGAGCTCGATCGTATCGGACGCAGAGGCCACGCTCGCGCCGGCCGGCGGCAACGCCAGCAGCACGAGCGCGAACATGACGCGGCGCCAAGCCACTATTGAAGTCACGAGGAGGTCCCGGTGAGAACGTGAGGCGAGATCAGCCGATATCAGCGAGGATGAGCTGAATGGCGGATGAACATCTATCGCACGGGAGGGGTGAACGTTCAAACGCCGCGCGGTGCTGGCTTTGCGCCAGGGATATCCAGATCGTCATGGCCGGGCTTGTCCCGGCCATCCACGCTTTGCCTTGCGGTATCAAGAACGTAGATGCCCGGGACAGGCCCGGGCATCACGCGGGGATCTTGTATGTGGGGAGATATCCCCAGGTGCGCGATGCGCACCATGGTTCTTCGCCGTCAGCTCACGCGCTTCCAGGTCTGGCCGCCGCAGAACATGCCGCCGAAGGCGCAGCCCTGCACGCGCATCGCATTCGGGCCCTTCATCGCGATGGTCGAGTCGTAGTTGCGGCCGGAGTCGGGATCGTGGATGCGGCCGCTCCACTTCGAGCCGTCGGGCTTCATGTTGATCAGGATGCGCTCGTTGCTCTTCACGGCGTAACCGCAGAGATTGGCGCCGCACTGTTCGACACGGACATTGCCCTTGTTCTCTTCGGTCGCCCAGATGCCGACCGGCGTGTTGGCAACCACCACGGGCGCGGCGGCAACCGGAGCCGGCGCGGGAGCAACCGCGATGGGAGCGGGCGCGGCAACGGGCGCAGGCTGTGTCGTCGCGTCAACGGACGGAGCGGCGGCAACCGTCGCCGCCGGGGCAACGGGAGCAACCGCAGGGGCGGCCGGCGCGGCCGCCTGCACCGGGGCCTGCTGCACCGGCTGCTGCTGCACCGGAGCCGGCGCGGGCTGCGCGGTCGTGGTCGCCGGAGCCGGCGTGTTGTCGATGTCGTCGTCCTTGGCGCCGCCGAGGCCCTTGAGGTTGATGTTGTTCAGCTTGATCGGCTTGTCGGACAGGCCCGGCGCGACGATGGTGACGCAATTGAGCGAAGCGCAGTTGCGCGGCGTCTCGATGCGGATGTGCTGGCCCTCGATCTGGAACGAGATCGTATTGCCGGCATGGGCCGCGGCGGTCGAAGCGAGGAAGAGCGCGGTGGCGGCGATGGTGAGCTTGTTCATGACAACCTCCGAAAATGGCGTGGGCCCGATATGGACTGGTGTCGCCGGTGGATGAAGCGTGGTTCGACCCTACGCCCGACCGGCCGCGCCTTCCGTGATGGACGTCACGAGAGGCTGTCGTCCCTGGGTGAGGCAGCGCACATTCGGCCGCCATGCATCCCGCGTAATCTCGTCGCGACACAGAGGGGAGGGGTCGATGACGCGGCTTGTGACTTCGCTTGGCATGGTGATCGCACTGACGGCGAGTGTGCCCGCGGCGCAGGCCGGTTCCTACGCCTTCTCGATCGGCGGCCACCGGTTCCATGTCGAGGCGTCCCGCAATTGCCGGTCCAGTTCCTGTGTTTCGATCTCCGGCCGCAGCCTGCGGACGACGGAAGATGCCGGCACGGCACCGGCGCCTGCGCCGGTCGTGCAGGCGCCGCAGCCGATCGCGCCGATCAGGCCGGCGCCAGCGGCTGTGGTTCCGCCACCGGCGCCGCCCGCACCCGTCCTTGCCGCCACGACTTCGCAGCCCGTCGTGTCTCCCCCGGTGCCAAAACTCGAAGCGCCGAACGGTGTTACTCTCGTCCCGCCGCGTCTGGAGCCGCCGGTCGTTGCCCCACAACCCGAGATCAAGCAGGGCACGACGATCGCACAGCGCGGCGATGATGAGCCGGTCTATTCACCGCTCGGCGAATGGGAGAGCACCGGTGCCAAGGGTACGGTTCGTATCGAACGCTGCGGACCGGCACTGTGCGGCTTCGTGCTCACCGAAGCGTTGAGCCGGGGCGAGAGCGTGCTCGTCAACATGAAGCCGAAGACGCACGACGTCTGGACCGGCAGCATCTACAGCCGCTCCAGCGGCAGCACCTATTACGGCAGGATGACGTTGACGGCCTCCGGCAAACTCCGTGTCGAAGCCTGTGCGATCGGCCGGTTCTGGTGCGCCGGCAACGACTGGACGCGGGTCGAGGAGCCGCGGGAGCAGGTGATGACGACGGCGCGGCAATGGAGTGGCGCGCGGTCGTAGATACTCTCTCCGAGAGTCCGGAATCGTAGGGTGGGCAAAGGCGCACTTGCGCCGTGCCCACCATCGACGAACTCTGCGATAGAGGCGGTGGGCACGCTTCGCTTTGCCCACCCTACGATAATGGTCGATCGTCGTTGCTAGATCATGCCGAGCACGATGGCGCCGACAAAAGCCATGGCGAGGTACGCGGTGACAACGCTCAGTCTTCCGGTGAACGTCATGACGTTGCTCCTGGGGTCTCCCCCGCCACGCGCACCGCTTTGCGCGCGAGCTTCATGGTTAACAGAGAGTCTCTGTCTGAAAAAGTCAGTCTTGCTGTCGCTCGGTGCCGTGGGGTTCGAGCGTGCGCGGGCGGGTATGGTTAAAGAACACTGAAATCAACATGTTGAAGAGTCTTTAAGTAAATTCACCCAACGTGCGTGCATGACGCGCGGAGTTCGTTTGTATCTCGTCGGCTCCATCGTCCTTGTTTCGCTTGCGGGTTGCGGACGCGGCTTTTTCCAGGCCGAGCGCGAACCGTGGCGGGCCGAGGCCGAAGCCGCTTGCCTGAAGTCCGGCGCGGTGAAGGAAAGCCCTGACATCGTCCGCATCGAGCCGATCTCCGGACCCGGCATGTGCGGCGCCGAGTATCCGCTGAAGGTTGCGGCCCTCGGTGAAGGCTCCAGCAGCTACGGCTTTGCCGATGAAGAATTGCGTCCGCCGGGGAGCGTCGGCAACCAGCCGCGCTGGCCGGTGACGCAGCCGCGCTCGAATTATCCACAGAGCCAGAATTATCCGCAACGCTCGAGCTATCCCGAGAGCGCCGTGCGCCAGCCCTCCGGCTATGGCGCGCCATCGGGCCCGGTGTCGCTGAACGCACCCGGGGTGGCGCCGCAGGAAGACGAGATCGACCTGCCGCCCGAGGGCACCGATGCCGCGGGCGCTGCGCGCTACATGAACGCGCCGAGCTATCCGGCGCGGCCGGCGCCGTACTCGCAGGCGCCTGCGCAGCAGCCGTTGCCGCGTCTCGGCCCCGCACAGGGCAATCCCGTCACCGCCGTCGGCCCGGTGGCGATCAAGCCGACCGCGACGCTGGCCTGTCCGATCGTGTCCGAGCTCGACCGCTGGCTCGCCGACACCGTGCAGCCCTCGGCGATGCGCTGGTTCGGCGTCCGCGTCGCCGAGATCAAGCAGATCTCCGCCTACTCATGCCGCGGCATGAACGGCAACTCGCACGCCCATATCTCCGAGCATGCCTTCGGCAACGCGCTCGACATCGCGGCCTTCGTGCTCGCGGACGGCCGCCGCGTCACCGTGAAGGATGGCTGGCGCGGCGTGCCGGAAGAGCAGGGCTTCCTGCGTGACGTGCAGTCGGGCGCGTGCGCGCATTTCACTACGGTGCTGGCGCCGGGCTCCAACGTCTATCACTACGATCACATTCATGTGGACCTGATGCGCCGCGCCAGCCGCCGCCTGATCTGCCAGCCCGCGGCCGTCTCCGGCGAAGAGGTCGCTTCGCGTGCGCAGTCGCGTAGGCCGTACGCGAATGCACGCGAGCCGTCAGTGACCGGTTCGCTTGGCCGCAAGAGCGCCGCGCAGAAGCGCGAGGAAGACGAATACGCGGACGAATGAGATGACGGCCGACATCGTCCGCTATCTCACCCACCCGCAGGTGCAGATCGACCCCGATGTGCCTGTGCCGCAATGGGGCCTGAGCCCGGTCGGACGCGCGCGAACCGAGACGGTGGCGCAGGCGGACTGGCTTGCGAACACCACGCAGATCATCTCCAGCGGCGAGCGCAAGGCGGTGGAGACCGCCGGGATCATTGCAGCCCCACTCGGGATCATGATCGAAATCCGCGAGGCCATGCATGAGAACGACCGTTCGGCGACCGGCTTCCTGAAGCCGGCCGAGTTCGAGGACGTCGCCGACCGGTTCTTCGCAGAACCGCATCTGAGCGTCCGCGGCTGGGAGCGCGCCGTCGATGCACAGGCGCGCATCGTGCGCGAGGCCGAGGCGGTGCTGGCGCGCGATCGTGCCGGCGATGTTCTCTTCGTCGGCCACGGTGCCGTCGGCACGCTGCTGTTTTGCCACTACGCCGGGCATCCGATCGACCGAGTTTACGATCAGCCGGCTGGAGGCGGTCATTGCTTTGCGCTTGCAAGGCGGAACAGGAGCATCCTGCACGCGTGGTGCAGAATGGAAGAGATCGCATCCTGATGTGACGGATGGCCCGCGATTGCGAGGGCGGCTGCGGGCAGCGAGCGCTGCGTCTTCGGCAATGCAAATCTTGCGCGCAAAAATTTGCGCAGCCGGGATTTTCCTCCAAGTCATTGAGTTGTCGCCACTAATCGTAACCTGACGGGGCTCGTCGGCGGTTGGCACAGTCGCTGCAATGAGACTGCTGCAACGAAGCGGCGCGGCCGGCGCTGTGAGCCATCGGAACCCGTCATGCAGATGTCCGTCACCCCGCCTACCTCCGATCTCGAGCAGCGCGTGCTGTCGCGCATCACGGAGGAACGCTGGCTCGAGCTGGCATCGGAGCTGATCCGCACCGGACAGCCGCGCTCCGGCAACCCGCTCGATCCCGATCTGCCGCCGGCCGAGGAGGAGGCCATCTCCATGCTGGTCGCGGGCAAGCTCGAAGCTCTCGGCATGGACGTGACAAAACACAGCGCGCAGCCGCACCGGCCGAACGTGCTCGGCGTCTTGAAAGGGCGGGAGGGCGCGCCGTCGTTGATCCTCAACGATCATCTCGACACCTATCCGGCCGTCGAGCCCCACAAGTGGCACATGACGGATTTCGATCCGTTCAAGGCGACGCGCCACGGCGACCTGCTCTACGCGCGCGGCACCTCCGACACGCGCGGCAATCTCGCGGCGTCGCTGCTCGCGGTGCAGGCGCTGGTCGAAGAGGGCGTGACATTCGATGGCACCCTGATGTGCTGCTACACCGTCGACGAGGAGCGCAACGGCACCGAGGGCTCGATCTACATGCTGAACAAGGTCGGCCTCACCGCCGACTACGAGATCACCGCCGAGCCGACCGCGTGGGGCGATGTCGGCAAGGACTGGGGCATGAACCTCTCGGTGGCCAATTCCGGACACTGCCTGGTCGAGGTCACGGTCGAGGGCATCAAGTCGCATATCTGGCGTCCCGACATCAGCGTCAACGCCATCATGGAGGCGGCCAAGCTGCTGCCGAAGCTGAAGGAGATGGCGTTCACGCACGTGCCGAGCACGTTCATGGGGCATACGCCGCCCTGCTGCTCGGTGGTGCGCATCCGCGGCGGCCTGCCCGGCGAGATGCAGTTCTCGCCCGATGCCTGCACCATCACGCTCGCGGTGGTCGGCATCGTCCCGGGCATGACGCTGGCAAGCGTGATCTTCGACATCGAGCGGCTCGGGCAGGAGACGTTCGCGGGCGTCAACGACGTCAAGGTCGGGGTGCGCCAGGTGCCCGGCTCGCTGTTCGTCAACGCGACCGAGCCGGTGCCGGTCGAGGAAGAGCCGTGCCGCTCCCTGCGCGCCGTCTACAAGCGCATGATGGGCCGCGAGCCCGGCGTCAACCGCAAGAACGCCTTCAACGACACCATCCGTTTTCGTGAGGCCGGCATCAACGCCGTGACCTTTGGTCCCGGCGAGGACGGATGGGCGGTCGACAACGAGAACATCTCGATCACCAAGTCGGTGATGGCGACGCGGATCTACGCGTTGACCATCATGCAGATTCTGGGTGTGCGCGCATGAGCGCCGAGGCGAGTCCCATGGCCCTTCCGCTCCCAGCAGATCGCACGCGACGGGGCAGCCTGCGGCTGCCAAAAGTCTCGCGATCGGTGCTGCTGTCGACGCTCACCGTCGCCATGCTGCTGGCGGCATGGGCCATCGTGACGGAGATGGGCTGGGCCAACGAGCTGTTCCTGCCGAAGCCGCAGGCGGTGTGGGCCGCGTTCATCAAGACCATGACCAGGGGATATCAGGGCGCGACGCTGTTCCAGCATCTCGGTGCCAGCCTCTATCGCATCCTCACCGCGTTCGCGCTGGCCTGTCTCGTCGGCATACCGCTCGGCGTTCTCATGGGCGTGTCGCGCAACGCGCGCGCGCTGCTCAATCCGCTGATCGAGTTCTACCGGCCGCTGCCGCCGCTCGGGCTCTACACGCTGCTGGTGATGTGGCTCGGGATCGGCGAGAGCTCGAAACTGTCGCTGCTGTTCCTCGCCGGCCTGCCGGGTATCGTGATCTCGACGATCCAGGCCGTCACCAGCGTCGATCCCGTCTATGTGCGCGCCGCGCAGTCGCTCGGTGCAAACAGGCGCCATCTGCTGTTCCATGTCTATCTGCCCGCGGCGGGACCCTTGATCCTCGCCGGCATGCGCATCTCGCTCGGCTTCACCTACACCGTTCTCGTCGCCGCCGAGATCGTCGCAGCCTCCGCCGGCATCGGCTGGATGATCTGGGACGCCGCAAAATTCCTGCTGTCCGACGTCGTCATCATGGGCCTGATCGTGCTCGGCCTCACCGGCGTCGTGCTCGACCTCATGATGCGCGGCATCGCAAGACTTCTGATGCCGTGGGCCCGAACCTGATCCCGACCGAGGAGAGACCGATATGATGAAGAGATTGATTGCGACCCTTGTTGTTTCCACGTTTGCGCTCACGGCAATGGCGCGTGCCGAGGACAAGCCGGCGAAGGTGACCGTCGGCTATCTGAACCTGGTGAACGCGCAGCTCGTGACAAAACACCTCGGCCTGCTTGCCAAGGAGATGCCGGGCGTCGACATCAAATACGTCAAGGTCGGCGGCGGCGGCGACATGCTGCGGGCGATCGCCGGCAACGACGTCGACTTCGGCGGCCTCGGCAATCCGCCGACCGCGATCGGCGCCACCCGGGCGCTGCCGATCAAGGGCATTCTGGTGATCAACCTGCTCGACTACGTCGAGTCATTGGTGGTCCGTACCGACAAGAACATAACGTCTCTCAAGGACCTCAAGGGCAAGACGGTCGCCGCCCCGTTCGGATCGACGACACATTATCTGCTGCTCCAGGCCCTGAAGGACGAGGGCGTCGATCCCGCCTCGATGAAGATTCTGGACCTCGCGCCGTCGGACATCGCGGCGGCATGGCTTCGCGGCGACATCGATGCCGCCTGGTTCTGGGAGCCTAACCTCGACAAGGCCGTCAAGAACGGCGGCAAGATCCTCATCACCTCGGGTGAGATGACCAAGCGCGGCTATCCGACCTGGGACATCGGCGTCGTCATGAACGCGTTCGCGGAGAAATATCCGTCGTATGTCGAGAAGTTCATCAAGGCCGAGTGCGAGGGCATCGATTTCTGGCTGAAGAACCCGGAGAAGACGGCCGAGATCATCGCGGAGGAGCTGTCGCTTCCTCTTGCCGACGCGACACGGATGATGAAGGGCACCGGCATGGTCCCCTGCAGCAAGCAGCTTACGGAGGACTATCTCGGCACATCCGCGAAGAAGGGCAAGTTCGTCGATACGCTGGTCTCGACCGCCGACTTCCTGGTGAAGCAGGAGCGGTTGCCGAAGCTGTTGCCGCGCGCCGACTTCGAAGCCTTCATCCAGCCTGTCTATCTGGAGAAAGTGGTCGGCCGTTGAGGCCGGGTGCCGGCGGGCTCGCCTCGCCGGCACCTCCCGTTCCTGCAAGCACGTGACCGACATGGATATCTCCCCCGGCACCTCCGTGCCGCCTACCGCAGCGGCGTGCTCAAGCCATCGGACGTGGCTGCGCACGTGCTGTCGCGCCTGAACGCCGCCGACCAGAGCGGCGTCTGGATCTCCACGGCGAAACCCGAGAGCGTCGTGGCCGCCGCGCGCGCACTCGACGCGCGTGTCGGCGAGATCGAGGCGCTGCCGCTCTATGGCCTCGTGTTCTCGGTCAAGGATTGCATCGACGTCGCGGGCGAGCAGACCACGTCGGCCTGTCCGGAATTTGCCTACGTCGCGAAGGCTACGAGTCCGGTGGTGGCCGACGCCATCGCCGCCGGCGCGATCTATGTCGGCAAGACCAACATGGACCAGTTCGCGACCGGCCTCGTCGGTGTGCGCTCGCCCTACGGCATCGCGCGCAACCCGCACAACCCTGATTACATTCCCGGCGGCTCCAGCTCAGGCGCGGCGGTGTCGGTCGCGACCGGGACGTCGTCCTTTGCGTTCGGCACCGACACCGGCGGATCGGGCAGGGTGCCGGCGTCCTATTGCGGCGTTACCGGCTTCAAGCCCGCGCCCGGCGCCTTCAGCCAGCGCGGCATGGTCTATGCCTGCCGGAGCTTCGATACCATCTCGCTCTACACGCAGCAGCCGGACGATGCCTACGACGTCTATCGCGTGCTGGCGAGGCACGATCCCGCTGACGGCTTTTCGCCAATCGATTTTGCCGGCTGGACGCAGCAGGCTTCGCCGGCGCGGCCGCTGAAGATCGCAACGCCGCGCCTCGATCAGCTCAAGTTCTTCGGCAACGCCGAGACGGAAGGGCTGTTCGGCGATGCGCTTCACAGGCTGCGTCAGCTCGATCTGCCGGTCGCTCCGGTCGATTTCTCGCCGTTCACCTCGATCAACGATCTGATGTTCTTCGGGCCGTTCCTGGCCGAGCGGGATGTCTCGGTCGGTGCGTTCCTCGTTGCCAATCCCGATGCCGGCGTCAGGATCGTGCGCGATCTCGTCATTGGCAGCCGGAAGTTTACGGCCGCCGATGCCTACCGCGCCCTCTATGAGGTCAAGGGCGTCCAGCGTTCGCTTCGCGCGTTCTGGGAGGCGCACGACGCGCTGGTCGTTCCGACGGTCGGCACCATCCTCAGCATCGCGGACGTTGCGCGCGATCCGCTGACGGCCAATTTCAACAACGGCTATTACACCAACTTTGCCAATCCGCTCGGGCTTGCCGCCATCGCGGTGCCGAATGCGGTGACCGGGGCCGGCGTGCCCTATGGCGTCACGTTTCTGGCGCCGGCCGGGCGAGAGCGCCTGCTCACCGACCTCGCTCGCACATTCATGGGGGCGGCGGCCAAACCTTGAGCATTCGCGCCGCGTTGCAATCCGACCGGAGACCTCCTAGCCTTCGAGCGGTCTCTCGGAGGGATATCGATCGTGGGGCGCAGTCATGTGCATGAGGTGGCTGATCCAGGTCAGCCTTCTGGTGAGCCTTGCGCGGAGGTGCAAAGGGCCGGGACCGGTCGTTACGTGCTGAAGACGTTGGACAAGCCCGATCTCGACCTGGTGATGCGGACTGGCAGGTTGGCGACCTATCCGAACCGCGAATACCTGTTGCGGGAAGGCGAGCCCGCGAATGGCATCCACGTCATTCTGAGCGGGATCGTCGAAAGCACCCATGCCGGCACGCAGGGCCGCGAACTGATGCTGGCGACCTGGGAGGCCGGCGATTTCGTTGGCGCGCCCTATATTCTCGGCGATCACCGCCATAGCTGGTCGGCGCGCGCGCTCGGCAGGGTCGAGGCGCTGCATCTCGACCAGGATGCGGTTCGCCGGCTGGTCGCCCAGTCCCCGTCGTTCGCGGTTGCGCTGATCGAGTGCCTCGGCTTCAAGGGCGAGACCTATTCGATGCTGGCGCAGACGCTGGCGGGGCAGAAGGCCGCGGAACGTCTGGTGCTGCTGCTGGTGAAACTGTGCGAGAACGCGGCGCAGGACGAGAATGGCCCGATCTCGCTCGGCCGCATCACGCAGGCCAATCTCGCGCGCATGATCGGCGCGACGCGGCAGTCGATCAGCCTGATCCTCAACCGTCTCCAGGACGACGGCATCATCGCGACCGGCGCGACCAAGATGGTGGTCAAGGATCTCGCGGCGTTGAGGAAGCAGGTGGCGGACTAGCGAGCGCGGCAAAACATGCCAGCGCATGCTGCTATGTCGGCGTCTCGCTCAGCGACGTGTTGGATGCCGCAACAGGCGCGATGGGCCGCGCTCATCAACGGAAAGACTCTCTCCGCGAGCACGGCGAGTCGGCTCGGCTGCGTTCACATCGCCTTGGCGAGTGCGAACAGCCGGAAATCCTCGAGCCGCAGCGTGCCGATGCGGGGCAACTTCGCGCCGGTAAGTCTCGGTGTCGACGATCGAGCGGAAGGTGGCAAAATCGCCGTATTCATTGATCGCCGCTTCGTCCCAGCGTTCGCCCGGCGAGCCGACGAGGCTCGTTAGGACCGACCCGGAAAATATCGGCGCGAGCGGTTTGCCGGCCGCGAGACTCCGGAATGCCGGCCGATAGCGTTCGTGAAAGGCTTCGCGGCCCGAGCAGGGCGCGGCGTCGAATCCGTCCTCGTAACGCGCATCGGCGCGATAGCGCAGCAGATTGAGCATATAGACCGGCTGGCCGGGTGGAATCGCGCGCTCGGCGGCGTCGAGGGCTTGCAGGGTGATTTCGATGGGGTTCATGGGACTTCCCGCGTTTCCAGCGCCGCAGACTGCGCGCTGACGCTCCCCGTCTAGCCGTTCGGGAGTGGCTCTTGTAGTGACCGTGTAGCCATGACTATGTGGACTGTATGTCCACAACGACTTTGCCTCCCGACCTCTCGCGTCTCCTCGCCTTCGTCCGCGTCGTCGAGGCGGGCTCGTTCGCCGAAGCCGCGCGGCGCGCGGGGACGACCACCTCGGCGATGTCCAAGGCGGTCGCCCGCTTCGAAAAGGCTCGCGGGTTGCGGCTTTTGCACCGCTCCACCCATTCGTTGGCGCTGACCGAAGAGGGCGACAGGCTGATGGCGGCGGGACGCGCGTTGGTCGAAAGTCTCGCCCATGTCCAATCCGCGCTTGGCGAAGTCGCGCGCGATGATGGTGGACGGGTGCGCGTGACCGCCCCCGCCTCGTTCGCGCGCGCCTGCATCCTGCCGCGACTGCCCGCCTTCCTGCGGGAACGGCCGGAAATCGAGATCGAGGTCAAATTCCGTAACGAGATTCTCGATCTCGCGGCGGAAGGCGTCGACGTCGCGATCCGCTCAGGGCCCCTCGACCGCGTGCCGGGCCATCAGGTGCGGCGGCTTTGCACGTTCTCCTGGATCGCTTGCGCCTCGCCTGTCTATCTGAAGGGGCGTGGCGCGCCGGCGACTCCATACGAGCTTTCCGGGCACGACCACGTCGGATTCCGGAATCCCGCGAACGGTCAGATCCTGACCTGGCGCTTCGCTGACCCGCGCGGCAAGGCACCCATTCGCGTCACGCCCAAGCCGAAACACATTTGCGACGATGCGCACGCTTCGCTTGCTTTGATCGTAAATGGGTTTGGGGTCGGCTGGGGACCGGCGTGGCTCGTCGACGAAGACCTTCGCAGCGGCAGGCTGGTCGAAGTGTTAGCGCCCTGGCGTGCGTCTGGAGAACCCCTATGGATGCTGCGCACCTCCGACCGCCGTCCGCCTCTGCGCACACAGCGCGTCATGTCCTTCCTCACCACGCTTGCCGCCCCGTTCAGCGACAAGGCAGTGTGAAGCATCGGTCGTCACCGAAATTCAGGCGCCAAGACATTTGGGCCCAGATCCTGGGGACTAGCGCGGGCTGCTGCGGAAAGTCATGTCGACGTCGGCTTCGACGGTGCGGGGACCAGCCCCATGCAGTGCTGCACTTCGGCCGGGACGTTGTAGGTCCGCATGATGTGGCGGCTGTCGCGCAGACCGGATGACTCCCGTTGCACCACGAACATCCAGAGCGCTTGGCCGGCGTCCGTCACCAGCTTGCGCCTCACCGCCTGCAGCGAGGCCGGCACCTCCGGGAGCGCATGGGCGGCGTCGAACTCGCGCAAGCGCGTCAGCGCCTGCTCGAGCCGTGCGGCCCATCCGTCCAAGCGCTGAGGCCTGTTCCTGAACGATCTCGTAGTGGAGGATATCGACGGGCGGGCGAAGATCACGGGACATGAGCCCAAATATAGCGCCGCCCGAATGGCCTGCAACGCCTGGCCCGCTTGCTGTTACTTCGCCCGGTACGCGGCCAGAAACATCCGCGCCGCGCTGTCCACCACCTCGGTCATGCGCTCTTCCGACGGCGCGGGTGCGGCCTGGAACACGAAGGGCAGGAAGAGCGAGGCCTTGCACAGTTCCATGAACTGCGAGGCGGCCAGATCGCAATCGGGGATCTTGAGATCGCCGGAAGCGACGTGAGCTTTGAGATAGTCGGACAGACGGTTGATGGTCTTGTCCAGCACGCGCCCATAATAACGGCGGCCGACGTCGGGCATGCGCTCGGCGATCGCCATGACGGTGCGGATTGCCGATCCGCCGCCGGGCCGGCAGAGTAGGCGGTTATACGCCAGCCCGAATTCCCTCAGCGTGGTCTCGACGTCGCGGTCGGGGTCGAAGTTGAAAGCGACCTGACCATACTGGAGCGCCTCCTCCTCGAGAATGGCTTCGAACAGCGCACATTTGTCGGCGAAGTAGACGTAGAGCGTGCCCTTGGAGACGGCGGCCGCGCGCGCGATCTCGCCCATGCTGGCGCCGTCAAAACCGAGATCCATGAACACTTTGCGCGCCCCGTCCAGGATCTGGCGGCGCTTGGAGCTGTCCTCCTCCTGGAGGACGTGCAGATGTTCGCGGCCGGCTACAACCATTGGTTCAGCGTCTCGGAAGGTTTCTGGATCGGGCCCAAACCATGAAACCCAAATATAGGATTCGGGCCAGTACGGTCTGTTCGGGCATATTATCTATATTGACCGAACCGTTCGGTCAATGGTATTTGGGATAGGCGAGAGGGAGACCGGCCGCATGACGGCCGTCCTTGATCGCGCTTTTTTTGGGGAGGCCTTATGGCCGTATCGAGAGACCAGGCTGCGCGCGTTGTTCGCCAGGAAGCGGTGGAAACGACGCCGGAGCAGGCGGGCGGTGACGTGACAACCGGAAAATCTGCCGCCCTTGCCGAGCAGTTGCGCTCTCATGTGGCCGAGGAAGCCAAGCGCCGCGGCGAGGCGCCGGAGAAGCCCGTGACCGACAAGCCGGCCCCCGATGCAGCCGCGCCCGGCGCGCCTGCCGCCGGCAAGTCCGGCAAGCGCAAGTTCGTCATGATGGGCATCGGTCTCGTGCTGGCGCTCGCGGCAGCCGGCTATGCCGGCTATTACACGCTGGTCGGCCGCTTTTATGTCTCGACCGACGACGCCTATGTCCGCGCCAACAACACCATGCTCGGCGCGCGCGTCGCCGGCCACATCTCCTCGATCCTCGCCGGCGACAACACGTCGGTGCGCGCGGGCGACATCGTCCTGCGCATCGACGACGGCGACTACAAGATCGCCGTCGATGCCGCCACGACGAAGATCGCGACCCAGCAGGCCACCATCGATCGCATCGGCCGACAGGTCGCCGCGCTCGACAGCCAGGTCGCGCAGGCCAAGGCGCAGCTCGTCTCGGCTGAGGCGGGCCTCAAGCGCGCAGACCTCGATTATGAGCGCCAGCAGGCGCTGAACAGCAAGGGCTTTGCCTCGCGGGCGGTGTTCGAAACCTCGGAAGCCGGACGCGACCAGGGCGCTGCCGCGGTCAAGGCCGCGCAGGCCGCCTATGATGTCGCCGTCAGCAATGTCGACGTCGCCAAGGCACAGCAGGCCGAAGCGCAGGCGCAGCTCGCCGAGCTCAAGACCTCGCTCGCCAAGGCCGAGCGCGATCTTGCCTTTACCGCCGTGCGCGCGCCGGTCGACGGCGTCTTCTCCAACCGCCTCGTCAGTGCCGGCGACTTCGTCGCGGTCGGGCAGCGTCTCGGCAATGTCGTGCCGCTCGACAACGTCTATATCGACGCCAATTTCAAGGAAACGCAGCTCAAGCGCATCCGTCCCGGTCAGCCCGTGACGATCAAGGTCGATGCCTACGGCATGCGCAAGTTCTCCGGCGTCGTCGACAGCATCGCGGCCGGCTCGGGCTCGGTGTTCACGCTGCTGCCGCCCGACAACGCCACCGGCAACTTCACCAAGATCGTGCAGCGCGTGCCGGTCCGCATCCGCGTGCCGAAGTCGGTGGCGAAGCAAAACCTGCTGCGTGCCGGCATGTCCGTCTATGCGACGGTCGACACCAACAAGGGCGCGGCCGACGCCGACAGCGAGATCGATCTCGACGATCCCACCATGGTCCATCCGCAGTAAGCGCGCTCTCGAGCCGCCGCGAGGTCAGACCATGGCGACCGCCACCACCGCCTCACCCGACATGATGGCCAACCCCGCTTCGGAGCGCATTGCGCCGAAACGGCTGTTCGCTTTCATCATCATGGTGTTCGGGATGTTCATGTCGATCCTGGACATCCAGATCGTCTCGGCTTCCCTCAGTGAAATCCAGGCCGGACTGTCGGCAAGCTCCAGCGAAGTGGCCTGGGTCCAGACCGCCTATCTGATCGCCGAAGTCATCGCGATCCCGCTGTCGGGATTCCTGTCGCGCGCTTTCGGCACGCGGTTGTTGTTCGCGATCTCGGCGGCCGGCTTCACGGTATCGAGCCTGCTTTGCGGCTTTGCCACCACCATCGAGGAGATGATCCTCTGGCGCGCGCTGCAGGGATTCCTGGGGGCCGGCATGATCCCGACGGTGTTCGCCTCGGCCTATACCGTGTTCCCGCGCTCCAAATTCCACATCGTCGGTCCCATCATCGGGCTTGTCGCGACCTTGGCTCCCACGATCGGGCCGACGGTCGGCGGCTACATCACCGACCTGATGTCGTGGAACTGGCTGTTCTTCATCAACATCGTGCCCGGCATCGGCATCACCATCGGCGTGCTGGCGCTGGTCGATTTCGACGAGCCGCATTTCGAATTGCTCGACCGCTTCGACTGGTGGGGCCTGACGTTCATGGCCGGCTTCCTCGGCACGCTGGAATATGTGCTGGAGGAAGGTCCGCTCCATGAATGGATGCAGGACACGTCCGTCGCGATCTGCGCCTGGATCTGCGCCATCTCGGCGATCGCCTTCTTCTGGCGCGTGTTTACGGCGGCCGAGCCGATCGTCAATCTGCGCACCTTCTCCAACCGCAATTTCGCCATCGGCTGCGTGCTGCAGTTCTGCATCGGCATCGGTCTCTACGGCCTGACCTACATCTATCCGCGCTACCTCGCCGAGGTGCGCGGCTACAGCGCGCTGATGATCGGCGAGACCATGTTCGTCTCCGGCATCACCATGTTCCTGGTGGCGCCGCTGGTCGGCCGCCTCATGGTGAAGATCGACATGCGCTACATGATCGCGTTCGGGCTGATCGTGTTCGCGATCGGCTCCTACCAGATGACCTGGATCACCCGCGATTACGATTTCTACGAGCTGCTGATCCCGCAGATCCTGCGCGGCGTCGGCATGATGTTCGCGATGGTACCGACCAACAACATCGCGCTCGGCACGCTGGCGCCGGACAGGGTGAAGAACGCGAGCGGCCTGTTCAACCTGATGCGCAACCTCGGCGGCGCCGTGGGCCTTGCCGTCATCAACACCGTGCTCAACGACCGTACTGATCTGCACATCACCCGCCTCCAGGAGCGCGTCACCTGGGGCAACGCGACCGCGACCGAAACCCTGACCATGCTGCAGCAGAAGTTCCAGGGCCTCGGCGATGCCTCGCTGATGGCGATGAAGCAGCTCAGCCAGATCGTGCACCGCCAGGCCGTGGTGATGGGCTTCGGCGATGCGTTCTTCGTGCTGACGGTGTTCTATCTCGGCCTCAGCCTGCTGGTCACGCTGCTGAACAAACCGGCTTCGTTGACCGGCGGCGGGGACGCGCACTAAATTGCGTCGAGTAATGTTTCAACGTCATGCGGCAGCTGTGGGCGCTTATCAAAATGTGTTGCGTCTGGCGGGGATTTGCACTTTCCGCAGATGACAGAAGCATCCTGCGTGTCACGTCCAAACAGTGCTTCGATCTGCTCGGGCGATTCGCCGTATTCGTGCTCGAAGAGTTGCATTGTTTGCCGGAATGTGTCGATTAAGTCAGCTCTGTCGCGTGGGCCCCGCACCCCAAAATAGGGGAAATGGTGGACGAAATGGCCATGTAGATAAAGACAATCGTTGGCGTATTTTTGGGTGTCCATAATATGAAGGTGCCAAAACTCGTCGATCGCTTTTGTAGGTACAATTGCGTGAGAGGGGTACTGGTGAATCAGTCGATGAAATCGGCGGTACCATTGTTCCGCCGAACGAGCTTGTTGCAGAGTCCATTGTGGCCCGTCTTCGAGAGAAGTCAGCAAGAACAATATGGGCTCAAGATCCATAGCGCTGAGTTTTTTTCGAACGTGCTTTTCATGATTGACCCCATGCATTCAGCGCCTGAACAGCTCACCGTGCCACATTTCAACGTCTATTTCCGAGGTGTTTTTGATTTGAACTACCATCTGTCTGTCAGTGCGCCAGTTGCGAATTTCACAATTCCACTGATACTTTGGAGGTTGCTGTTCATATGTGAACTTCTCTCCCATCACCTCGTGAGATCTCCTAACAAACTCTGGTCGCCAAGTATTGCGACTGCGATCAAGTAGATTGTGGGCCCCAGCACGGAGCTGGTCCACGCCTCGAAAGATGACATCGTTTCCGTTGATAACGCCCTCGTAGTAAAGCAATCCATCAAGCCTTCGATGGTTGCATTCAACAATCATAAGCAGAACTTTGAACTCGACCTCTCGGTTGGGGCCTTGACGCAAAGACCCGTCCCACGCTCCTGCTAGTCGCCGGTGGTGACCCCAAAAAGCCATAAGAAAATTGGGCAGCGAGGACCCCATCAACTCTCTCACTCTCTCTTGCAATTTTTAATTGAGTATACTTTTATTGAGACTTTACATTCTTGCTTCCCCTGGTTGCAAGAGCTTTGGATGCCAATTTGTCTGCCAACCTTTTGCTGGAGGGAGCGCTGTCGAGCGCCTGAGAAATGGACAACGATAGGGATATTGCCGCTGAAATTGCAGTGCTTGAGGCCATTCGATCGATCGTTAGTAGCGGGCGCAGGCCATATCATCTGAATGTGCCAACGGAAGCTGCGAAGCTTCTTTTTCGAAATGGACGCGGTACGATTGATGAGATGGAGGCCTCTCGAAGGTCGCGAGCCGCGATCACGATGCTGGCGCAGCGAGGTGCGATCTCGCGCTGGTGTACAAGGGCACCAGACTTGGACGATTTTAGATGAAGATGGAGGCAACATGAGCGGATCCCGCGTTTTCATTGTCCATGGACATGATGCTGCTTTGAAGAATGAGGTCGCTCGATCTCGTTCAGTCGCTTGGACTCGAAGCTTTTATTTTGCACGAGGCGGCAAGCAGGGGCCGGACCATAATCACGAAGTTTCAGGAGGAGGCAAAAGACGTTAGTTTCGCTATCGTATTAATGACTCCTGACGACGAAGGAGGCCCCAACGGAGGTCCTTCTAGGCCGCGCCCGCGACAGAATGTAGTTTTTGAGTTGGGTTTTTTTATTGGAAAGCTGGGTGCTGGCCGAGTTGTTGCGTTGGTTTCAGGGGATGTTGAGAAGCCATCTGATTACGATGGAGTCGTTTACATAAGTTACGATGCTCGTGGTGCATGGAAACAAGATCTCGCGAAGGAGCTGAAGGCAGCCTCGATTGAATTCGATCCGCTGAAGCTAATCGGCGGATGACATCGCTCCGCGCTGAGCCATTGCCTGGCTGTGACGGCGACTGAATTTCAGCTAGCCTCAGTCTCCCTGCCCTACGTTTTTAGCCGGTTGTTCTAACCCGATCCTGTTCCACCGCGCGCTCGCCGAGAACATCGCCTATGGCCGGCCTGGCGCCAGCCTGGAGGCGATCGAGCAGGCGGCGCGGCTGGCAAACGCGCACGACTTCATCCTGCGCCTGCCGAAGGGCTACGGCACCTTGGTCGGCGAGCGCGGCGTGAAGCTGTCGGGCGGCGAGCGGCAGCGTGTCGCGCTGGCGCGCGCCTTCCTGGCGGACGCGCCGGTGCTGATCCTGGACGAGGCAACCTCGAGCCTCGATTCTGGAATCGGAAGCGCTGATCCAGCAGGCGATGGAGCGGCTGATGAAGGGCCGCACCTCGATCGTGATCGCGCACCGGCTGTCGACGGTGCGCAGCCTCGACCGGATCCTGGTGTTCGACCGCGGCGAGATCGTCGAGCAGGGCACCCATGCCGTGCTCGCGGGCAAGCCGGGGGAATCTATCGCGGCCTGTTCGAGCGCCAGGTTGTGGAGCTCGGACGCATCGCAGCGGCGGAATGAGGCGCGCGGCGGCGGGACGAAAGTCCCGTCGCTATCTCGCCGGAAATGGAATGAGATGAAGGACCTGACTCGCGGCTCCATCGTGGGCCACATCCTGCAGATGTCGCCGCCGATCATGGCCGGCATGATCTCGATCATGATCTGCCAACTGGTCGATTTGTACTTCGTTTCGGGGCTGGGCGACGCGGCAGTCGCAGGCGTCGCCGCCGCCGGCAATGCCGGCTTTCTCGTCAACGCGCTGATGCAGGTGCTCGGCGTCGGCACGGTTGCGCTGATGGCGCATGCCGTGGGGCGCAAGGACCGCGGCGATGCCAATCTGGTGTTCAACCAATCGGTCGTCCTGTCGGTGCTGTTCGGACTCCTGACATTGATCGCGGGCTTTGCGCTGTCGCGCCCCTACATGCGCGCGGTAGCGGCCGACGAAGCTACGGTCGAGGCCGGAACCGTCTATCTGCTCTGGTTCATGCCGGCGCTGGCGCTGCAATTCGCCTCGCAGGTGATGGCGTCCGCGTTGCGGGCGACCGGCATCGTGCGTCCGAGCATGCTGGTGCAGGCGGTGGCCGTGGCGATCAACATCGCGCTGGCGCCGGTGCTGATTTCGGGCTGGGGCACCGGTTACGCGCTCGGCGTTGCCGGAGCAGGCCTCGCAAGTTCGATCGCGGTCTTCATCGGCGTACTGATGCTGCTGGTGTACTTCCTCAGGCTGGAGCGCTACGTCGCCTTCCATCCCGCACAATGGCGACCGCAGCTTCGGCAATGGAAGCGGATCCTCAATGTCGGCCTGCCCGCCGGCGGCGAGTTCGTGATGGTCTTCATCATCATGGCCGTGGGCTATTACGTGCTGAGCGTCTTCGGTCCGGCGACGCAGGCGGGATTTGGCATCGGGACGCGTCTGCTCGGTCTGATCCAGATGCCGGCGCTCGCCATCGCCCTCGCCGCAGGGCCTATCGCCGGACAGAATTTCGGTGCCGGCAATGGCGCGCGCGTGCGCGAGACCTTCGTCAAGGCGGTGCTGATCGGCACCGCCGTGATGATCATTCTCATGATCTTCGCGCAGCTCGCGCCCGGTCTGTTGCTGGCGGGATTCTCGAATGACCCGGAGACGATGGCGGTCGCGTCGCACTTTCTTCGGATCGTCTCGCTCAACATGGTGGCGCAGGGGCTGATCTTCACCTGCTCCAGCATGTTCCAGGGACTCGGCAATACCAAGCCCGTGTTGTGGATCTCGGCGACGCGGGTCCTCACCTATTCCCTGCCGTCGATCTGGCTCTCGACGTGGCCGGGCTTCCGGATGGAGCACGTCTGGTATTTGTCGGTCGTGACGACGACGCTACAGGCCGCCCTGAGCGTCTGGCTGCTCCGCCGCGAGTTCAACAAGCGCCTTGCGTCGCCGCCGCAGGAAAAGGTTATGGAACAGGCCGCGTCTGAGCCCGTCGCGCCGCTCAAGCGCGAACCTGCGTAACGGCGGCCTGTTTCATCCTTGCGGCCCCGGCTAATTTGCCTCGCCGTGGGGATGGTGGGCTATATAAGGGCGGAATGGACGGAGTGACGAACGAGCAGAAGCCGGCGTCCTGGCTCCCCGCGATCTGGGCGGCGCGCTATCGCACGCCGGCCCGCTTCGTCGCGCTGATCGCGCTGCTGCTGCCGTGGACGACCACCGGGCTGACGTTTGCGCTGATCCCCTGGCTGATCGCCTTTGCCTTTCTCGATCTCCGCGCGTTTCCGCGCTCGCTGCTTCGTCCGGTCTGCCTGCTGCCGATTGCGCTGGTCGCGCTCGCCGCTCTCGGTACGCTCTGGTCGGATGCGCCCTGGCCGGAGCGAATCCATGCGATCGGGCCGGCGGCAAAGCTGTTGGTGATCCCGCTCCTGATCTACCAGTTCGAGCGCTGGCCCTACGGCAACTGGGTGTTCTCGGCGTTTCTGGCGTCCTGCGCGCTGCTGATGTTGTACTCCTTCGTCGTCGCGATCGACCCCGGCCTCTCGCTCAAACCCTATCTGTCGCGTGGACCCTACAAGGTCGAGAGCGGGATCGCCGTGCGCAACTATATCGACCAGAGCCAGGAGTTCGCGCTTTGCGCCATCGCGGTACTTCATCCTGCCGTGACGATGTTCCGGCAGGGCCGCGTTCGGATCGCCGCGATGTTCACGCTGTTTGCGGTCGGGTTCCTCGCCAACATGATGTTCGTGGTGGTCTCGCGGACGGCACTGGTGACGCTGCCGCTTCTGCTCATGGCCTTCGCGCTGCTGCATCTGCGCCGCTGCACGGCCGTGGTTGCGGCCGGCGCGATGGTGCTGGCGGCCATCCTGCTCTGGACCGTCTCGCCGCACCTGCGCGCGACGATCGCGAAATTCCAGGGCGACTACGAGATGAGCATGCAGGAGAGGAAGGTCAGCGGGATGGGCTCGCGGCTGGAATATTGGCGGAAGTCCCTGGGGTTCATCGCGGACGCGCCGCTGATCGGTCACGGCACCGGGTCGATCCGTGGCCTGTTCGCAAGCGCAGCTGTCGATGCGGAGGTCGATCCGTTGCGCGGCGAGATCGTCAGCAATCCGCACAACCAGACGCTCAGCGTCGCCGTGCAGTGGGGCCTTGTCGGTGTGGCGATCCTCTACGCGCTGTGGTTCGCGCACCTTTCGATGTTTCGCGGCGACGGGCTGGCTTGCTGGATCGGTATGCTCGTCGTGGCGCAGAACATGCTGTCCTCGCTGTTGAACACGCATCTGTTCGATTTCACGTCGGGCTGGATCTACGTACTCGGTGTCGGCGTTGCCGGCGGCATGGCGCTTGGCGAAAAGCGCGGCTGGTCGGCCGCGACGACTGACGGGCTCGAAGGCCCGCGTCTGCGCCAGACTCCCGGCGGCACCCCGAAGTGACGCTTGAACGCCCGGCTGAACGCCGCTTCGGATTCGTAGCCGGTCTGGCATGCGATCGACTTGATCGGCGTCGTCCCTGACGTCAGGGCGTGAGCGGCCAGCCGCAAGCGCCAGTGGACCAGGTACTGCATCGGCGGCTGATCGAGAAAGTGCTTGAAGCGCTCGGCCAATACGGTGCGCGAGACGCCGATCCGGCGCGCTAACCTATCGACCGTCCAGTCGTGGAACGGCATGGCATGCAGGTGCCCCAGCCCCACGCCGGCGATCGGGTCGTTGATGGCGGCGAACCAACCGATTTCGGTCGCGGGCAGCCCTTGCATGTGCTTGCGCAGGATCTCGATGAACATCAACTCCGCCAGACGATGCAGCAGACTGCGCGAGCCCGGCCGCGGCGTGCTCGCTTCCGCAGCGCTGTGCCGGATGGTGCTGGCCAGCCATTCGTCGCCGGGGCCTTCCGGACTGACGTGCAGCAATACGGGCAACTGACGCAGCACGGGGTGACACAGCAGTTCGTCGCACTGAAGAAATCCGCAGATGATCCTCGTGCTGGGACCGGCGCCTCCATGCTCGAGGACGACAATGTCCGTCCACGGTGGGCGCGGCAGCAGGCCGCCGACCTGCATGGGTACGATGGGCTCGCGCCCGCGGAGCCGATGACTATCGCCGTAGGGAAGCACGATGACGTCGCCTTCGTTCAACCGCACCGGCGCGTGTCCGTCCAGCTCCACCGTGCAGCCGCCCGATGCGATGATGTGAAACGGGATGATCTCGCTTGGTGCGCAGCGGCAACAGCCTGGCAAGCTGGCATGCTTGCGGCGTCGTGATCGCCCAGGGCTCGCGAAACTCGGCGCGGAAAAGCACGGTGCCGGCAAGACGCATGCTGCCCAGCACCTCGGAGAGAAGGTCGGCCGGCGTTTCGGGCAAGACTTGCGGGGTCCTGGTCATGTTCGGCCGATCCACAGAGACATAGGATGAGACCTCGCAAAACGATTGAAGAGGTAAGCAACTTGAATAATGAGGCACGTGATCTGGTCGTCGTCATCACGCATGGCATCGACCACGAATTGTCGTCCGTTGGCGTAACCATCGCGCTCGGCGGGATGACGGCCGGCCTGAAGGTCTCGATCTTTCTGACCAGTGCCGGTGTCGACATCGTGCGGCACGGCGCCGCGGATCTCACGCAGGTCAAGCCGCTCGATGGCCTTGCCGCCATGCTGCGCGATTTCATGAACAGGGGTGGCAGGCTCTGGGCCTGCACGCCCTGCGTCAAGAGCCGCGGTTACGCGCAAGAGGACCTGCTGGATGGCGTTGTCATTTCCGGTGCGAGCGTGATGCACGAACTGATCAAGGGCGGTGCCGCCACCCTGAGCTTCTGAGCCGGAATCAATAAGAATGTTTCGGCTCGCCGCATCCTCCGATCGGGGGATGCGGCTCGACCGGCGAACACCCGTCAGTGGGGCGCGAAACTGTTGAAACTGTTCCAGACGAGGCCGAGGCCCGACAGGAACAACAGGCCCAGCACGACGTCGCCAAAATGCTTGTCGCTCAGGGCGTGGTAGACGCGTGCGCCGGCCCATGCACCGATCAGCGTGCCCGGAAAGGCGACAGCTGCGAGCCAGACCACCTTGAACGCGACGAGGCCTGATGCCGTCTGCACGATCAGCGCGGTCGCGAGCACGGTGAAATTGAACAGCTGGAAGATGCCGCGCCGCTCATGCTTGTTCCAGCCGCGGATGTTGGCCCACAGGATCGGCAGCGGTCCCGACAGTCCGGCGAGGCCGCCGAGAATGCCGCCGGCAAAGCCGATCGCGCCGTCGGCGATTCGGCCGCCGAACTTCACGGCGAGCGGCTTCTTGTTCAGGTACAGCGCACTCGGGAAGATCAGCAGCAGCACGCCGACGCTCAGCTTGAACACTTTGGGATCGGCGGAAGCGATCATCATGGCGCCCAGCGGAACGCCGATCAGTCCTCCGATCAGGAACGGCCAAACCAGCGAGAGATCGAAACTCTTCCACATCGACGGCAGCGTCGAGGTCTGCGCGACCACCGAGCAGATCAGCACCAGCGGCACCGCCAGCGATGGCGGCAGGACGTAGAGCCAGATGCCGAGCGCCATCAACGCCGTGCCGAAGCCTGCGAGGCCCGAGACGAAGCCGCCGGCCAAGGCGCCGAACAGCAGCAGCGCGTAGGTGCTCGTTTCCAACAGATCGTCCTTGTCGCAATGGGCGATCCTGAACTTTTGATCGCGACTGTCCGCATAGCACGGCCGCGGCCCTGGAGGTCAATTTCAAAACCGCACGCAAGCGTGATCTTCACAGGCGGGCGTTCGCGGAAGACGGGCCTACATGATGATCGTATTTCAGGCTTAAGGGGCGCCCGACGCGATCATGCGTTTCCATTGGCCTGTCCCCCTGACCAGAGGATGGAGAAGGACCATGATCCGCACGAGAGTCGCCGTCGCGGCTGCGCTGCTATCGGCCGCGGCGTTGATGCCGACAGTGGCGCAGGCGCAGTTTTCCGAGCCTGCGGCCTATCAGGCCGCGCATCCCGACCGCGACGTGCTCAATGGCGGTCAGCTCACGCCTGCCGGGCGCGCGGCCCGTGGCGAGACGGTGGCACCGGGCGAGGCCTATGCGGCCTATCCGTCAGGCGTTGCGCCGGTCGTTCGCTCCCGCCATCGCCGTCATCACCATTGATCTAGACGATCTGCCTGGTATCGGCTGGCCTGTGCAGCGCGCCGACGAGGATGCGCAGCGCCTCGGTCAGTTCCGCCCTGTTGCGCGCGGCGCCGAGCGAGACACGCGCTGCATGTGGCGCCGTTCCGTCCACGGTGAAGGCGTCGCCCGCGACGACGGCCAGCCCATTCCGCAGCAGATGCGCCGCGACGTCCGGACGACCCTCCGGCAGACTCAGCCAAAGATGGTGGGCCGCAGGCTTGGCCAGCAACTGAAAGCCCTTCAGTGCGCGCTGCGCGAGCTGCTGGCGGCCGATCGCCTCGTTGCGTATGGCCGTGATGATGCGATCGGCAATGCCGGTCTCGATCCAGTGCGTGACCAGCGCGACCATCAATGGCGCCGGCATCTGCACGGTGGCCTGCAGATAGCTGCGCATCTCCTGTTGCGCGGCGCTGTCGGGCGTCACGAGATACGCGACCCGCAGGGCCGGCGCGATGCATTTTGACAGCGTAGTTGCGAGATACGTCCGCTCCGGAATGAGATTGGCGATCGGCGAGGCTGAACGATCGAGCAGTCCGTAGGCGTCGTCCTCGATCAGAATCGTATCGGTATCGCTGATGATCTTTGCGATGGCGCTGCGGCGCTCGGCGGACAGCGTCGCGGTGGTCGGATTATGCAGCGTCGGGATCAAGTAGACGGCCTTCGGGCTGTGCGTGCGGCAAGCTCGCGCCAGTGCATCCGGCAAGATGCCGCCGTCGTCCATCGCGACGCCGACCAACTTGACGCCGAGCCGCGCGGCGGCGGCCTTGATGCCCGGGAAGGTCAGCGCTTCCGTCAGCACGATTTCGCCGGGCCGGGCGAGATCAGCGAGCAGGTTGAACAGGATCGTCTGCGTGCCGGGAAAGATCACGAGCCTGTCGGCGTGCGTATGCGGGACACGCGCACGCATCCAGCGCGCCGCGACCTCGCGCTCGTGCGCGCTGCCGCCGGGCGGCTGATAGTTGAGATGCGCCGTCAGGCCCGATTGCGCGCGGATGGCTTCCATCCCGGCGATGATGCGTTCGTCGAGCTGCGCCTCCAGCGGATGCGGCGGCACGTTCATCGAGAGGTCGATCGCGATGGGATGCGGCAGGTCGATCGCGCGGCGCGCGCTGGTCTCCGACACGAACGAGCCCTGTCCGACGCGCGCCTCGAGAATTCCGCGGCGCCGCGCCTCAGTGTAGGCGCGCGTCACCGTGGTCAAATCGATGTCGAGTGCTTTTGCGAGCGCGCGCTGGGTCGGCAGTTGCTGGCCGCGCACCAGGCGGCCGGATGCGATGTCGGCCTCCATGGCATCGACAATGCGCTGGTAGCGGGGCCCGCTCAGCTCCGAGATTGTAGGGGTCAAATCCATGCAATTCAGGCCCATATCCTTTGAATGTATGGATACAGGATATTATTGTATGGATCATAGAAAAGGAAGAGGTGCTGTCATGGCAACCGGTTCAGTCTCGCCCTCGAAGGCGATGTGGCGCGGCTTTTTGGGGAAGTGCCCGAACTGCGGCGAGGGGCACATGTTCGGCCGTTTCCTGAAAGTGGCCGACGCCTGCGACCATTGCGGCGAGGAGCTGTTCCACCAGCGCGCCGATGATTTCCCGGCCTATCTGGTGATGGTCGTGGTCGGCCACCTCGTGGTGCCGGCCATCCTCGCGGTCGAGACCGCCTATGCGCCGGCAATTTGGCTGCAACTGGCGGTGTGGCTGCCGGTAACGCTGTTCGCTTCGCTCGCGCTGCTGCAGCCGACCAAGGGCGCCATCGTCGGCCTGCAATGGCAGATCGGCATGCACGGCTTCGAGGCGGCCAAGCTGCGGCGCGAAGCCGGTCCGTTTGCACCGGTCTTCGTGAAGGCGGACACGCGCGCGGCTTAGTCCGTCGCTGTCATTCCGGGGGTGTGCGCAGCACGAACCCGGAATCCATTGTTCCGCATTTTCTGTAGCCCGATGGATTCTCAGATGCGCAATTGCGCATCATAGCTCTCGCTTCGCGAGCCCCGGAATGACATCCTTGCTTGGCTACGCTTGTCCCCAAATGGTGAGGGGTCCGATGCGCTAGCACCGAACCCCTCGTCACTGTCTCAGTAAGACGCGTTTTCTTCGCGAACCGGAAAACCACTTCGCTCGAAAACGCTTTAGAATATCAGCCGGCCTGTAAGCCGGGTTCTGTAGGGCACCGTCCGCTTGCGCGCACGATACGTGACGGCCATTCCTCTGGGACCATGTTTGCACATGGCCTCGAGCAACCTACCCGGACGGCGGGCCTGACATCGCCCCGCGGCGTTATCGCTTGCGCGAACAGCCCGCTACGCCGTCCCTATTCGGTTTTGCTCCCGGTGGGGTTTACCCTGCCGGCTCCGTTGCCGGAGCCGCGGTGCGCTCTTACCGCACCTTTTCACCCTTACTTCCTCCGAGGAGAAAGCGGTTCGTTCTCTGTGGCACTTTCCCTGGGGTTGCCCCCGCCGGACGTTATCCGGCACCGTATGTCAAGGGAGCCCGGACTTTCCTCCCCGGCGGCCTTTCGACCGTTGCCGGAGCGGCCGTCCGGCCGACTGACGGGCGCAGGCATGGGCATTTATGACGGTTTCGTCAAGCTGATATCGCCGCGCACGCCGCCTGCTAATAATTTACCCTGAAGATGTCGTTTGGAGTGCGGTTCGTTCGACTGGATGTCGGCGGTTCAGCCGAACAACAGGAGTTAAGCGATGCAATATCTGCTGATGATCTACCAGAACGAGGTCGAGTACGCGAAGAACGACGTGGCGACCAGCCAGAAGATGCTGGCGGAATATCAGACCTTTACCCAAGGCATCGTCCAGAGCGGCAATTTCAAGGCCGGCGACCGTTTGCAGCCGACCACGACTGCGACGACGGTGCGCGTGCGCGACGGCAAGACGCTGACGACCGATGGCCCGTTCGCGGAGACGCGCGAGCAGCTCGGCGGCTACTATCTGGTCGAGGCCAAGGACCTGAACGCCGCGATCGAGATTGCCGCGCGCATTCCGAGTGCGCGGATCGGGTCGATCGAGGTGCGGCCGATCTGGGTCTACGACAAGTGACGGCCGAACCGTACACCGACGCATGAACCCGAGCGAGATCGATGGCATATTCCGCGACGAGGCGGGGCGGGCGCTCGCCACGCTGATCCGCCTCGTCGGTGATTTCGATCTCGCCGAGGATGCGCTGCAGGACGCCTTTGCCGTTGCGCTGGAGCGCTGGACGGCTCGCGAACTGCCTGACAATCCGCGCGCGTGGCTGGTCAATGTCGCCAGGCACAAGGCGATCGATCGGATTCGCCGCCAGACCGTCTTCCGCGGCAAGGAGCAGCAGCTCGTGCATGAGCTCGAGCTGAACGCGCAAGCCGCCGACGAGCCGCCGGCGATGCTCGACGACGACATGCTGCGCCTGATCTTCACCTGCTGCCATCCTGCGTTTTCGCCCGAGGTTCAGGTCGCACTGACGCTGCGCACCATCTGCGGGCTCTCGACCGCGCAGGTCGCGCGCGCCTTTCTCGTCAGTGAGGAGGCGATGGCGCAGCGGCTCGTCCGCGCCAAGCAGAAGATCAGGCTCGCCGGTATTCCCTATGAAGTGCCCGAACGCGACGCGCTGGCGCCGCGGCTCGATGGCGTGCTCGCCGTGGTCTATCTGGTCTTCACCGAAGGCTATGTCGCAACCTCGGGCGCGGATCTGATGCGGCTCGATCTCGCGGCCGAGGCGATCCGGCTCGGCCGCTTGCTCGATCGGCTGATGCCCGGCCGTGCCGGTATCAAGGGCCTGCTGGCCCTGATGCTGCTGCACGACGCGCGCCGCGCCGGGCGCGCGAATTCGGCCGGCGATGTCGTGCTGCTGGAGGAACAGGACCGTACGCTCTGGGATCGCGCGCAGATCGAGGACGGCTTGCGTCTGGTCGATGATGCGCTTCGCACGCCCGGCCGGCCGCAAGCCTATGCCGTGCAGGCCGCGATCGCCGCGCTGCATGCGCGCGCGCCGAGTTTTGAGGAGACCGACTGGCCGCAGATCGCCGGGCTTTACGAGGTGCTGCTGCGCATCAACCCGTCGCCGGTGATCGAGCTCAATCACGCCGCGGCCGTCTCGATGGTCGACGGGCCTGCGCGCGCGCTCGATCTCGTCGATGCGATCACCGCGCGCGGCGGGCTGAATGGCTATGAGCTGCTGCCCGCGGTGCGTGCGGATCTGTTGCGACGGCTGGGTCGGCAGCAGGACGCGCGCGAGGCGTATGTCGCGGCGAGCGAGGCGACGCAGCTGGAGCCGCTGCGGCGGCTGTATGCGCGAAGGATGCGGGAGTTGGAGTAGCCGCCACAGAACTCCGTCATTGCGAGCGTAGCCGAGCAATCCAGACTGGCACCGCGGAAAGATTCTGGATTGCTTCGCTGCGCTCGCAATGACGAGCATCGTCACTTCGATGCGACGACCGTCGCATCCGCCGGCAAGCTCGCCAGCAACGCCTGCAATGTCGACAGCGTCGAGTGATCGGCGACGCCGTCCAGCCGCGCGGGGCGGAAGTGGCGTTGAAATGCGGTGACGACTTCCATCGTCGCGGCGTCGTACTTGCCGGTCAGCGGCACGCCATAGCCGTATCTGGCCAGCGCCTGCTGCAGACTCAGCACCTCGTCGCTGATGGTGCCCAGCATCAGGCTCTCGCCGCGCACGACGGGCGCGGGCGTTACCCAGTGGCCGACGCCGGAATTGGCCAGCGAATGCCATGGGAATTTTTCGCCGGGGTCCTTCTTGCGCGCGGGCGCGACGTCGGAATGGCCGAGCACCCGGTGCGCCGGCACCTTGCGGCGAAGCATGATGCCGCGACACAGCGCGATCACGGCGGCGATCTGGCGCAGCGGGAACTCCGGATAGCCCCAGTCGTGGCCGCGATTGACGATCTCGATGCCGATCGAGCAGGAGTTGATGTCGTCCTCGCCGGCCCAGGACGAGACGCCGGCGTGCCAGGCGCGCCTGGCCTCGGGCACGCATTGCACGATGCGGCCGTCCTCAAGCACGACGTAATGTGCCGATACTTCGGTGCCCGCCGTGCACAGCCGCGCCAGCGCGCCCTCGACGTCGGGCATGCCGGTGTAGTGCAGCACGATCATGTCCGCCTGCCGTCCCCTGTTGCGCTCGCCATGGTTGGGCGAGGGGATGATGTCGGAGACGATCGAGGAATCCGGTTCGAACGTCCGCACGTTCGCCGCGGCCTTGGGAACCGGGAGAACGCGTTGACGCTTCGAATCAGATCCAGACGGTGTGGACGAACCGGACGACATAGACAGCTCAAGTCGGAATGGGAGAGTGGGCCAAGCCCTTCTCTTTACTATTCCTTTACCCTCCGGTCCGCGCAATCGCGTGGTTCGGTTAACGGGTGCATTTTGGGCGCTGTGTGTGGATGACGCATCACCGCCCGATGACCTCTTCGACTTGTAACCGGCCGATCAACGCTTTCTTAACGCTAAGGGCCGTTACTGAGGGATGAAGAGCCGACCCGCGTCCGGAGGCGGCCAAAGCGTATTTTGGCTCGAAATCCCATGGCTGCCCGACAAATTCCACTGGGAACACTGGGTTTGCCGCTCAGGGCGACCGGGCCCGGATACCATGCTGCACAGGGGTTGGGTCGTGGAACCGCCGCGACGCGGAATTATTCGAGGCGTAATGGGCTCGCTCACCCCAGATTTTGCATGGACGCTCGGCGGGCCTGGCGCATGAGCTCTGCTCCGCACATCCCCGTTCTCGGCCGCGAGGCGATCGAGCATCTCGCGCCGCGCGAGGGCGGACTCTATGTCGACGCCACCTTCGGCGCTGGCGGCTACAGCCGCGCCATTCTCGACCTGCCGGGAACCCGCGTGATCGCGATCGATCGCGACCGCACGGCGATCGCGGGCGGCGCCGAACTGGTCGAGGGCTCCGCGGGCCGGCTGACGCTGGTCGAGGACCGCTTCTCCAATCTCGCCGAGGTCTGCGCGGCGCAGGGCGTCGAGGCCGTCGACGGCGTCGTCATGGATGTCGGGGTGTCCTCGATGCAGCTCGACCAGGCCGGTCGCGGCTTCTCGTTCCGCCTCGATGGTCCGCTCGACATGCGGATGGGGCAGACGGGACCGACCGCGGCGGACGTAGTCGCGCGCGCCTCCGAAGCCGATCTTGCCGATATCATCTATCTCTTCGGCGAGGAGCGGCATTCGCGCCGCATCGCCCGTGCCGTCGTGGCGGACCGGCAGGAAGCGCCGTTCACGACCACGCGCGCGCTCGCCGATCTCGTCGGCCGGGTGGTGCGCTCCAAGCCAGGCGACATTCATCCGGCGACGCGGACGTTCCAGGCTCTGCGCATCTTCGTCAACGAAGAGCTCGAAGAGCTTCAGGCCGCGCTGGCTGCTGCCGAGCACGTGCTCAGGCCGGGTGGCCGGCTCGTGGTGGTCTCGTTCCATTCGCTGGAAGACCGCATCGTCAAGAATTTCCTCGCCGAGCGCAGCAAGACCGGCGGCGGCTCCCGGCATTTGCCGGAAGTGGCGCAAACCGCGCCGAGTTTCCAGCTTCTGACTCGGCGGCCGGTGGTCGCCGGCGAGCAGGAAGTCGCGCATAATCCGCGCGCGCGTTCGGCCAAGCTGCGCGCTGCCGAGCGTAGCTCGGCGCCCGCGCATGACGATAGCGGGCAATCGTCCTGGCCAAAGCTCTCCGACGTGTTGAGGGGAGGCTAGCGCATGCGCTTCATCCACCTCCTCGTCATCGGCGCGCTGATCTTCGCGGCGGCCTATGTCTACCGGATCAAGATGGATTCGACGGCCCGCACCGAGAAGGTGCTGCGGCTGCATGCGGAGATCCGCGAGCAGCGCGATGCGATCGCTTCGCTGAGGTCGGAATGGGCCAAGCTCGATGCGCCCTTGCGCCTGCAAGGCCTGTCCGAGCGGCATCTGCCGCTCAAGCCGGTCAATGCGACGCAATATGACTCGCTGAAGAACCTGCCGGAGCGCCCGCCGCGGATGTTCAGGCCGGGCGAGCCCGACCCGATCGGAGCCATGCTCAACACCATCGAAGCCGCGAGCGATCCGGATACGGTGACGGGTTCCGTACCTCAGCCCGAGGACAAGCAATGAGCACGCCGACTCCGGCCAATCAGACAGGAAAGCCGACCGAGCCCTGGGGACAGCGGCTGATCCGCAGCCTGCTCTACGGGCGCAATGTCGACCGCGCCGCGAAGGCGCGGGCGCGCGTCGGGCTTGCGATGCTCGCCTTCACCTCGGTCTACGTCCTGATCGGGGGCCGGCTCGTGATGTTCGCGATCGGCGCCGACGCCCACAGCGCGCGGCGTGCGGCGGCGCAGGAGGTGGTCGCGACCGCGCGACCCGACATCGTCGATCGCAACGGCGCGATCCTCGCGACCGACGTCAAGGCGTCGAGCCTGTTCGGCGAGCCGCGCCGCATCATCGACAAGGACGAGGCGATCGAGCTCCTGACCGCGACGGTGCCCGACCTCGACGAGGTCGAAGTGCGCGAGCGCCTGTCGACCCGCAAGGGCTTCGTCTGGCTGAAGCGCGAGATCACGCCGAAGCAGCAGCAGGACATCCACAAGCTCGGCATTCCCGGCATCGGCTTCCTGCGCGAGAACAAGCGCGTCTATCCGACCGGCAACGAGGTCGCGCACATCATCGGTCTGGTCAACATCGACAACCAGGGCATCGCCGGGATGGAGAAGTGGCTCGACAATCAGGGGCTTGCCGATCTTCATCGCGCCGGCTTCGCCACCGACCGGCTGCAAAAGCCGATCGAGCTGTCGGTCGATCTGCGCGTCGAGCATGCGCTGCGTGACGAACTGCTCAAGGCCAAGGAGAAGTTCCACGCCAAGGCGGCGTCCGGCATCGTCTCCAACGTCAAGACCGGCGAGATCGTGGCGATGGTCTCGCTGCCGGATTTCGATCCCAACAATCCCAAGGAAGCGCACGACCCCGATCGCATCAACCGCCTGACCACCGGCGTCTACGAAATGGGCTCGACCTTCAAGGCGTTCACGCTGGCGATGGCGCTCGACTCCGGAAAGATCAACCTGAATTCGTCGTGGGATGCGCGCGGAAACCTGCACTACGGCAAGTTCACCATTCACGACAGTCACTCGCTCGGACGCTTCATCAACACCAAGGAAGTCTTCACCTATTCGTCCAACATCGGTGCGGCGCGGATTGCGCTCAGCCAGGGCGTCGAGGCCCACAAGGCCTTCCTCGCCAAGATGGGCCAACTGACGCGGCTGCGCACCGAGTTGCCGGAGAGCGCAGCTCCGCTGGTGCCGCGTCGCTGGGGTGAGTTGAACACGGTGACCATTGCGTTCGGCCAGGGCATGTCGGTGGCGCCGCTCCAGGCGGTGATGGGCATCAACTCGCTCGTGAACGGCGGCTATCTGATTCCACCGACCTTCATGAAGCGCACCGAGGCCGAAGCGGCGGCGATGGCCAAGCGCGTCATCAAGACCGAGACCAGCGACAAGATGCGATTCCTGATGCGGCTCAATGCCGAGATCGGGACCGCCAAGTCCGCGGACGTGAAGGGCTATTATGTCGGCGGCAAGACCGGCACGTCCGAGAAGGTCATCAACGGCCGCTACGCCAAAAAGCGCGTGCTCAACTCGTTCACCGCGATCATGCCCTGCGACGATCCGAAATATCAGATCCTGATCATGCTGGACGAGCCGCAGGCGATTCCTGAAACGAAGGGTTTCATCACTTCGGGCTGGAACGCGGTGCCGACCGGCGGCAAGGTGATCGAGCGGATCGCGCCGCTGCTGGGGGTCGAGCCGCGGTTCGACCTGCCGCCGTCCGAGCGCCTTATTCTTGCAGCATCCAGGACAACCCAGTAATCAACTGGGTAAGCCGTTGCCGCCGATGAGTCGGGGCTTTTCCGAAGATTCGGCTTTCCGGCACGGCATGTCGACTGGACAACCATGAAGCTGCGCGACCTACTCAGCAAGGACGTTCTGGGCAATGATGCCGCGATCGAGCCCGCTGTCGCGGCGCTCGAGGTGACCGGCGTCGCGCTCGACAGCCGGGTGGTCAAGCGTGGCGATCTCTTTTGCGCTCGCGGGCAGCAAGACCGACGGTGCGCGCTTCATCGACGCCGCGATTGCCGCGGGCGCGGTGGCGGTGGTCGGCGACCATGGGCCGGCGGCGATCAAGGTGCCGTTCATCGAAGTTGCCAATCCGCGCCGCGCGCTGGCCCTGGCCGCGGCAAGATTCTTCCCCGCGCAGCCTTCGACCATTGCCGCGGTGACCGGCACCAGCGGCAAGACCTCGGTCGCGGCGTTCACGCGCCAGATCTGGGAGCGGCTGGGGCATGCCTCCGCCAGCATCGGCACCATCGGTCTCGTCTCGCCGAAGCGCACGGTGTACGGCTCGCTGACGACGCCGGATCCGATCGCACTGCACCGGCAGCTCGACGAGATCGCGCGCGAGGGCGTCACGCATCTTGCGTTCGAGGCGTCATCGCACGGGCTCGATCAATATCGCCTCGACGGCGTGCGGATCGCGGCCGGCGGCTTCACCAACCTCTCGCGCGACCACATGGATTATCATCCGACCGTCGCGCATTACCTCGCCGCAAAACTCAGGCTGTTCCGCGAACTGGTGCCGCCGGGTGGCGCGGCCGTAATCTCGGCCGATCATGATTGCTCGGCCGAAGCGATCGATGCGGCGGCCTCGCGCGGCTTGAGGGTGATGGCGGTCGGCCGCAACGGCGATGGGGCAGGCGAAGGCATTCGTCTCGTGGACGCCAAGGTCGAAGGCTTTTCGCAGGTGCTTGCACTCGAACATCGCGGCAAGCGCACTTCCGTCCGGCTGCCGCTGGTCGGCGAATTCCAGATCGAGAACGCGCTGGTATCGGCCGGCCTCGCCATCGGCACCGGCAGCGATGCGGCCGACGTGTTCGCGAGCCTCGAACATCTCGAAGGCGCCAAGGGTCGGCTCGAACGCGTCGGCGAGCGCAACGGCGCGCCCATCTTCGTCGATTATGCGCACAAGCCCGATGCGCTGGCGAAGGCATTACAGGCGCTGCGGCCCTACGCCAGGCGTCGGCTGGTCGTGGTGTTCGGCGCGGGCGGTGATCGCGACGCCGGCAAGCGTCCGATCATGGGCGAGATCGCGGCGGAGAACGCCGACGGAATCATCGTCACTGACGACAATCCGCGCAGTGAGAAGCCGGACGTCATTCGTGCCGAGATCCTCGCAACAGCAAAGGGCGCCCGCGAGATCGGCGACCGCGCCGCGGCGATCCGCACCGCGATCGAGGAATTGCAGGACGGCGATGCGCTGCTGATCGCCGGCAAGGGCCACGAGACCGGCCAGATCGTCGGCGGCCAGGTGCTGCCTTTCAGTGATCACGAGGCGGTCGCCGCCGCATTAGCGTCGAGGGTTGCATGAGCGGGCCACTATGGACGGTTGCCGAAGTGGCGCGCGCGCTGGGCGCTACCGGATCATTCCCGGACACGCCGATTGATTTCGTCACCCAGGACAGCCGCCTGGTGAAGCCGGGCAGCCTGTTCGTCGCGCTGAGCGGCACGCCGAGCGGCGGCTTCATCTCGGCTTTCGCCAGCGCGCGTGACGGCTGGGAGTTCGCCGACAAGGCGGAAGCCTCCGGCGCGGTCGCGATGATCGTGCCGCACGAGATCGCGGGCATCCGTATTCCGCAGATCGTCGTCGAGGACACGCTGATCGACGGCCTCTGGGGTCTGGCGCGCGCGGCACGCGCGCGCTTCCATGGACCGGTGATCGGCCTCACCGGCAGCGCCGGCAAGACCAGCACCAAGGAGTTCCTGGCGGCTTATCCGGGCGCCTATGCCAGCCCGTCGAGCTTCAACAATTTCTGGGGCGTGCCGCTGACGCTGTGCAATGCGCGGCCTGACGCCAGCCTCTGGGTCGTCGAGATGGGCATGAACCAGCAGGGCGAGATCGCGCGGCTCAGCGAATTGACGCGGCCGACCGTCGCGCTCGTCGTCAACGTCCAGCCGGTGCATCTGGAGAAGCTCGGCTCGCTCGAAGCCATCCGGCGCGAGAAGGTGTCGATCGCGCTCGGCCTTCCCGAGGACGGCGTGCTGGTGCTACCGGCGGGGCTCAAGGCGTCCGAATGGAAAGGCAAGGTGGTGCGCTTCGGCGAGCATGCCGAGGTGCATGAGGTCGCGCACGCGCCGCATGGCGAGAGCTGGCAGGTCGTGGCCATGATCGGCAAGAAGGAGATCGCCTTCAGCCTGACGCCGGGCGCGCCGCACCGGGTCCAGAATGCGCTGGCCGCGCTCGCCTCGATCCGCGCCGCGAACCTCGACGCATCGACGCTGGCGATCAAGCTCGACCGGGTCGGCATCATGACCGGCCGCGGCGTCGAGCAGGCGGTCGGCGGCGTCACCGTGATCGACGACAGCTTCAACGGCAACCCGGCCAGCGTGGCGGCTGCGCTGCAGAGCCTGCAGGCGCGTAACGTCACCGGCGGCCGCCGCATTGCGGTGCTCGGCGACATGCTGGAACTGGGCGATGACGCGCCAGGCTATCACACCGGCCTCGCCAGCCATCTCGACGGCATCGATGGCGTCTACTGCGTCGGCCCCCTGATGCGTCATCTGTTCGACATCCTGCCGGCGGGCAAGGGCCTCGGCTGGCACGACGATCCCGCGACGCTGAAGCCCGCCGAGGTGGCAAATCTGCTGAAGGCGGGCGATGTCGTGGTTGTCAAGGGCAGCAAGAAGATGTTCTGGGTCAACAAGTTTGTGCCGGGGCTGGTGGCCGCCTTGCGGACAAAGGCGTAAACTGCTTGGAAGGCGCTGTTCCCGAATCCCTCCTTGCGGCGCGAGCCGTCCGTTTTCCAAGGGTCGCCCGGCCCCCATGATGAAGACCAGCGAATGCGCGTGACACGCGGTGACAAGGCCAAGATCAAGGCCAAGGCCGCGTGCAAAGGCGCCATAGGACCGTCTGAATGTTTTACTGGCTGATCGAGCTATCCAACACATTTCCGGGCTTCGGTCCCGTTCGCACCGCCCTGAACGTCTTCCGCTACATCACCTTCCGCACCGGCGGCGCCGTCGTCACCGGGGCGCTGTTCGTGTTCCTGTTCGGGCCCTGGATCATCGACCATCTGCGCCTCCGCCAGGGCAAGGGGCAGCCGATCCGGGCCGACGGTCCGCAATCGCATCTCGCCAAGAAGGGCACGCCCACCATGGGCGGGCTGATGATCCTGTCCGGCCTCACGGTCGGCACGATGCTGTGGGCCAATCCGCTCAACCCCTATGTCTGGATCGTGCTGGCGGTGACGCTGGGCTTCGGCTTCGTCGGCTTCTATGACGACTACCTCAAGGTGACCAAGCAGACCACGACCGGGTTCGGCAGCAAGCTTCGCCTGCTGATCGAGGCGGCGATCGCGCTGGTGGCCTGCTATGCACTGGTGCGCCTGAACCGCGATCCCGCGTCGACCGCGCTGACGATCCCTTTCCTGAAGGATACGGTGTTGCATTTCGGCTGGTTCTTCGTCGTGTTCGGCGCCTTCGTCATCGTCGGCGCCGGCAATGCGGTAAACCTCACCGACGGTCTCGACGGCCTCGCCATCGTGCCCGTGATGATCGCGACCGCGAGCTTTGCGATGATCGCCTATCTCGCCGGCAACGCGGTGTTCGCCGACTATCTCCAGATCAAATATGTCGCCGGCACCGGCGAACTCGCGGTGCTCTGCGGCGCGCTGCTCGGGGCCGGCCTCGGTTTTCTTTGGTTCAATGCCCCACCAGCTTCGATCTTCATGGGCGATACCGGCTCGCTCGCGCTCGGCGGCATGCTGGGGGCGATCGCGGTCGCGGTGAAGCACGAGATCGTGCTTGCGGTGATCGGCGGCCTGTTCGTGCTGGAGGCGGTTTCCGTCATCGTGCAGGTGGTGTCGTTCAAGCTGACGGGCAAACGCATCTTCCGCATGGCGCCGATCCATCACCATTTCGAGCAGCTCGGCTGGACCGAGCCGCAGATCGTGATCCGCTTCTGGATCATCTCGGTGATGCTGGCGCTCGCCGGCCTCTCCACCCTGAAGCTGCGCTGACGGTCACGCCATGATCCCGGTCACCTCCTTTGCCGGCAAGACGGTCGCGGTGTTCGGCCTCGGCGGCTCGGGGCTCGCCTCCTGCCACGCGCTGAAAGCGGGCGGCGCCGAGGTGATCGCCGCCGACGACAATGCCGAGAACGTTGCCAAGGCCGCGCAGGCCGGTTTCATCACCGCCGATCTACGCGACGTTTCCTGGGCGAATTTCACCGCCCTCGTGCTCGCGCCGGGCGTACCGCTGACCCATCCGGCCCCGCACTGGAGCGTGCTGAAGGCGCGCGAAGCCGGTGTCGAGGTGATCGGCGACATCGAGCTGTTCTGTCGCGAGCGGCGGCGGCATGCGCCTGATGCGCCATTCGTCGCCATCACCGGCACCAACGGCAAGTCGACCACGACGGCGCTGATCGCGCATCTCACCAAGGTCGCCGGCTACGACACCCAGATGGGCGGCAATATCGGCACCGCGATCCTGTCGCTGGAGCCGCCGCGAACGGGCCGCGTCCACGTCATCGAGATGTCGTCTTACCAGATCGACCTGACGCCCTCGCTCGATCCCTCCGTCGGCATCTTGTTGAACGTCAGCGAAGACCACATCGACCGCCACGGCACCATCGCGCACTACGCCGCGGTGAAGGAGCGGCTTGTTGCGGGCGTGCAGGCCGGCGGCACCGCGATCGTCGGCGTCGACGACGGCTTTTGCCGCGACATCGCCGACCGGCTCGACCGTGCCGGCATGACCGTGGTGCGTATCTCCGTCAAGAATCCGCTGGCCACCGGCATTCATGTCGAGCACGGAACGATCGTGAGCACCGCGGGCGGCGCGCGGAGCGAGATTGCAAAACTTGGCGGCATCGGCTCGCTGCGCGGCCTGCACAATGCGCAGAACGCGGCTTGCGCCGCCGCTGCCGCGCTCGCGATGGGCATCAGCCTCGACCTGCTCCAGAACGGCCTGCGCAGCTTTCCGGGCCTTGCGCACCGCATGGAGCAGGTCGGCCGCCGCGGCAACGTGCTGTTCGTCAACGACTCCAAGGGCACCAATGCGGACGCCACCGCGCATGCGCTGTCGTCCTTTTCGGACATTTTCTGGATCGCCGGCGGCAAGCCAAAGGCCGGCGGTATCACTGGTTTGACCGGCTACTTCCCGCGCATCCGCAAGGCCTATCTGATCGGCGAGGCTGCGCCGGAATTTTCGGGAACGCTGGGCACGGTCGCGCACGAGATCAGCCAGACGCTGGACGTCGCCGTCGAACACGCCGCGCGCGATGCGGAGGCATCAGGCCTCACCGACGCCGTCGTGCTGCTGTCGCCTGCCTGCGCCTCCTTCGACCAGTACCGCAACTTCGAGATCCGCGGCACCAGGTTCCGCGAACTGGTGCAGGCGCTGCCGGGTGTGAAGTCGGTGGTGTAGGGCCGCTTGCTCCTCATTCTCCGCTGTCGTCACCCGCGCAGGCGGGTGACCCAGTATTCCAGAGTCGGTGCTTGAGCCGAGACGCCGCAGCGTACTGGATGCCCCGCCTTCGCGGGGCATGACCACCATTTTGGTCGCGCTGTGCGCTATCGCCAAAGTTATCGACTCCCTTAACCCCCGGTAACCAACCTCGGCGACCAATGGACCGACCTCTGTCTGAAAGCGGCCGCCCATGCTCTCCCGTGAAGAACGCACCCCTTTTCCGAGTGGTGGTGGACCGTCGACAAGCCGCTGATGGGCGCCATCCTGGCGCTGATGCTGACCGGGGTGATCCTGTCGCTGGCGGCCAGCCCGCCGGTCGCGACCCGCATCGGGCTCGAGCCCTTTCATTTCTTCAGCCGCCACGTGATGTTCCTGCTGCCGTCCTGCCTGGTGCTGCTCGGGGTGTCCTTCCTGTCGCCGCGCGCGATCCGCCGTTCGGCCCTGATCATCTTCGCGGCCAGCATCATCCTGATCGTGCTGACGCTCGCGATCGGCCCTGAAGTGAAGGGCTCGCGGCGCTGGATCACGCTGCTCGGCGTCAACATCCAGGCCTCCGAAATCGCAAAGCCTTCGTTCGTCGTGATCGCCGCCTGGCTGTTCGCGGAATCGACCAGGCGGCCGGAGATGCCGGCGACCACGATGGCGCTGGTGCTGCTGTTGATGCTGGTCTCGCTGCTGGTGATGGAGCCCGATTTCGGCCAGACCATGCTGATCCTGATGGTGTGGGGCTCGCTGTTCTTCATCGCGGGCATGCGCATGATCTGGGTGTTCGGGCTCGCCGGCCTCGGCGCGGCCGGATTGTTCAGCGCCTATCTGTTCGTCCCGCACGTTGCGGGCCGCATCAAGCGCTTCATGAATCCGGCCTCGGGCGACACCTTCCAGGTCGATACCGCGATGGAGGCCTTCTACAACGGCGGCTGGTTCGGGCTTGGACCGGGCGAGGGCATTGCAAAACGCAGCCTGCCGGACAGCCACACCGATTTCGTGTTCGCGGTCGCCGCCGAAGAGTTCGGCATCATCCTGTGTCTCGCCATGCTGGCGCTGTTCGCCTTCGTCGTCCTGCGCACGCTGTCGCGCGCCTATGCCAATGAGGACATGTTCTCGCGCTTCGCCGCGTCCGGCCTTGCCATCCTGTTCGGGGTGCAGGCCGCCATCAACATGTCGGTCAACCTCCAGCTCATTCCGGCCAAGGGCATGACGCTGCCGTTCATCTCCTATGGCGGCTCCTCGATCGTGTCGCTCGCCTATGGCGTCGGCATGATGTTGGCCCTGACGCGGCTGCGCCCGCGCACTGAGGTCGAGGCCAGCGGCCACGCCGAAGCGATGCGGAGTTATGCGTAGTCGTCAATGTGGACGCGTAGCCCGGATGGAGCGAAGCGCAATCCGGGAAAGTCTCACCGCGGATAGATCGCCCCGGATTACGCTTACGCTCCATCCGGGCTACGAACGCTTCGCTACGCTCGCAATCACGGCGGAGGCCTTGTAAAACGTCCCCTATGGACACCTCCCCTTGATTCTTCTCGCCGCGGGCGGCACCGGCGGCCATCTGTTTCCGGCCGAGGCGCTCGGCGTCGAATTGATCCGGCGCGGCTTTCGCGTCCGCCTCGTCACGGATGAGCGCGCACTGCGCTATAGCGGGCTGTTCACGAAGGACATGATCGATGTCGTCGCGAGCGAGACCGCGCGCGGTCGCAATCCGCTTCAGATCGCTTATGCCGGCCTCACGCTCGCCACCGGCACGTTGTCCGCTTACAACCTGATCAAGCGATTGAAGCCCGCGGCCGTCGTCGGCTTCGGCGGCTATCCGACGCTGCCGCCGCTGGTCGCGGCAAAATTCGCCGGCGTGCCCGGCATCATCCATGACGCCAACGCCGTGCTCGGCCGCGCCAACCGGTTTCTGTCGAGACGCGTCCGCGCCATCGCGACATCGTTGCCCGGTGTGCTCGATCGCGATCCCGCACTATCAGGCAAGACGACGACGGTCGGCACGCCGATGCGCCCGGCAGTCCTCGCCGCGGCGGCGGTGCCGTATGCGGCACCCGAAGTGAATGGACCGCTGCGCCTGCTCGTCGTCGGCGGCAGCCAGGGTGCGCGCATCATGGCCGACATCGTACCGGGCGCCATCGAACGGCTCGAGTCTTCGTTGTGGAGCCGGCTCGTTCTCACCCAGCAGGTCCGCGACGAGGACATGACCCGCGTGCGCGCGGTCTACGACAAGCTCAAGATCAATGCCGAGCTCGCGCCGTTCTTCACCGATCTGCCCGCGCGGCTCGCCTCCAACCATTTGGTGGTCTCGCGCTCCGGCGCGGGCACGGTCGCCGAACTTGCCGCCATCGGCCGGCCCTCGATCCTGGTGCCGCTGCCGGGTGCGATCGACCAGGACCAGTTCGCCAATGCCGGCGTGCTGGCCAAGGTCGACGGCGCCATCCGCATTCCGCAGACCGAGTTCACCTCCGACCGTCTCGCCGCCGAGATCTCCGGTTTTGCCGCCGAGCCGGCACGCCTCGCGGCCATGGCTGCCGCGGCGAAAGCGGCAGGCCGGCTCGATGCCGCCGAACGGCTGGCCGATCTGGTGGTCAAAGTCGCGGGAATCTGACGCGAAAAAGCCCTTGTCTTGGCCTTCCAAAGCGGGGCATCCAGTAGCAAAGGCGCGCGGCTGATTTGGCCGTGACCTTCGCCAGATACCGCCGTTCAGGCGGCGAGGTCAGGGAACAGAGCATGAGACTGCCGCGCGAGATCGGACCCATCCACTTCGTCGGGATCGGCGGGATCGGCATGAGCGGGATCGCCGAGGTGCTGGTCAATCTCGGCTATGCCGTGCAGGGCTCGGACGCTTCCGACAATTACAATCTCGACCGTCTCCGCAAGGCGGGCGCAAAAGTTTCGGTTGGCCACAAGGCCGAGAATGTCGATGGCGCCGAGGTCGTCGTGGTGTCCTCCGCGATCAAGCGCGACAATCCGGAACTGATGGCGGCGCGTGAACGGCGCATCCCGGTGGTGCGCCGCGCCGAGATGCTGGCCGAGCTGATGCGGCTGAAGAGCTGCGTCGCGATCGCCGGCACGCATGGCAAGACGACGACGACCACGATGGTCGCAACGCTGCTCGATGCCGGCGAGCTCGATCCCACCGTCATCAATGGCGGCATCATCAACGCGTATGGCTCGAACGCGCGCCTCGGCGCCGGCGAGTGGATGGTGGTGGAAGCGGACGAGAGCGACGGCACCTTCCTGAAGTTGCCGACCGACGTGGCGATCGTCACCAATGTCGACCCCGAACATCTCGACCACTTCAGGACCTTCGAGGCCGTGCAGGACGCCTTCCGCCACTTCGTCGAGAACCTGCCGTTCTACGGCTTTGCCGTGATGTGCATCGATCATCCCGTGGTGCAGAGCCTCGTCGGCAAGATCGAGGATCGCCGCATCATCACCTACGGCGAGAATCCGCAGGCCGATGCGCGGCTGGTCGATCTCACCCCGATGGGCGGCGGATCGAAGTTCAAGGTGGCGTTCCGCGATCGCAAGATGGGCGCCGTGCACGAGATCGCTGATCTCATGCTGCCGATGCCGGGGCGCCACAATGCCTCCAACGCGACGGCGGCGATCGCGGTGGCGCGCGAGCTCGGTGTGTCCGACGAGGCGATCCGCAAGGCGATCGCCGGCTTCGGCGGCGTCAAGCGCCGCTTCACCAAGACCGGTGAATGGAACGGCGTCACCGTGATCGACGATTACGGCCATCACCCCGTCGAGATCGCGGCGGTGCTGAAGGCGGCGCGGGATTCCTACGCTGGCAAGGTGATCGCCGTGGTGCAGCCGCATCGTTACACCCGCCTGCAATCGCTGTTCGAGGAATTCTGCACCTGCTTCAACGACGCCGATGCAGTGGTTGTCGCCGACGTCTATGCCGCCGGTGAAGCGCCGATCGACGGCTTCGACCGCGATCATTTCGTCGCCGGCCTGCGCGCGCACGGCCATCGCGAGGTCGTGCCGCTGCCCGCTGCGTCGGAGCTCGCGGGTATCGTGAAGGGGCTCGCGAAGCCCGGAGACCTCGTCGTGTGCCTGGGCGCCGGCAACATCACGCAATGGGCGTATGCGTTGCCGGATCAATTGAAGGCGCTGGGGTAGGGAGCGGATGTCGCGCCATCGTCGATCACCGCCCGTGTGGCCACCCCTCTCCTAACCCTCCCCCGCAAGGGGGAGGGAACCCATCTGCCGGTGCGCCCCTGACTCTCGCAAAAGACCGGGGCGCAGTTGCGACGCTCGGTGAGGTGAGCACGCTGGGCAGGCTCCCTCCCCCTTGCGGGGGAGGGTTGGGGAGAGGGGTAAGCCCAGGGCGCTGGCGGACAACTTCGCACGGCGCAGTCTCAACCCAGGTCGCATGTCGGTCGACGCACGATGACCTTTCCCGACATCACGCCCACTCTCAAAGCCGCGATGCCTGATCTCCGCGGCCGGCTGCTGGCGAACCAGTCGCTTGCCGAGCTGACCTGGTTTCGCGTCGGCGGCCCTGCACAGGTGCTGTTCACGCCGGCGGACGAGGACGATCTCGCCTATTTCCTCGCACACCTTGCGCATAACATCCCCGTTCATGTCGTCGGCGTCGGCTCCAACCTGATCGTGCGCGACGGCGGCATTGCGGGCGTGGTGATCCGCCTTGCGCCGCGCGCCTTCGGCGACGCGAGTGCTGACGGAGACGTCGTCACTGCAGGTGCCGCGGCGCTCGACAAGCGCGTCGCGGAAGTGGCGGCCTCTGCCGATATCGGCGGGCTCGAATTCTATTTCGGTATTCCCGGCACGATCGGCGGCGCGCTGCGCATGAATGCGGGTGCCAATGGCGGCGAGACCAAGGACGTGCTGATCGAGGCGCGTGGCGTCGGGCGCGACGGCACGAAGTACACCTTCTCCAACGCCGACATGAAGTTCGTCTACCGCAACAGCGGCGTCGATCCCTCGATCATCTTCACCTCCGCGCGCTTTCGTGGGCAAATCAGGGATGCCGAGACGATCCGCGCGCGGATGGCGGAGGTGCAGGCCCATCGCGAGACCGCGCAGCCGATCCGTGAAAAGACCGGCGGCTCGACCTTCAAGAATCCGCCGGGCCATTCCGCCTGGAAGCTGGTCGACGCCGCCGGCTGCCGCGGCCTGCGCGTCGGTGGTGCGCAGGTGTCGGAGATGCACTGCAATTTCCTGATCAACACGGGCGATGCCACCGCGCAGGATATCGAGACGCTCGGCGAGACCGTGCGCGAACGAGTGAGGGCAAATTCCGGAATTGAGTTACACTGGGAAATCAAGCGGATCGGGGTTTCCGCGTGACCGTCATTCCGGGCCTGTGCCCTACGGCGCATCCCGGAATCACGACGACTGGCTAGGATAGGTAACAGGAACATGCGCATCACCATCCTCTTCGGCGGCTCCAACCGCGAACGTCTGGTTTCGGTCGCCTCGGCCCAGGCTCTGCATCAGGCGCTGCCCGAGGCCGATCTGTGGTGGTGGGACGTCGAGGACAAGGTGCATGTGGTGCAGTCGAAACAGCTGCTCGACCATGCCCGCCCCTTCGAGGACGAGTTCAAGCCGGGCACATCAGGCATTCCACTGGCGCAGGCGCTCGACCAGGCCAGGGCCGAAAGCCGCGTGCTGGTGCTCGGCCTGCATGGTGGACGGGCGGAGAACGGTGAATTGCAGGTGATGTGCGAGACGCGCGGCGTACCCTTCACCGGCTCGGGCTCGGCCTCCTCGCATCTTGCCTTCGACAAGGTCGCGGCCAAGCGTTTCGCCGCGCTCGGCGGCGTGACGCCGCCGGCAAACGTCGCGCTGGACGAGATCGACGAGGCCTTCGCCGAATATGGCCGGCTGATCGCAAAGCCGGCACGCGACGGGTCGAGCTACGGACTGATCTTCGTCAACGCCAGGCAGGACCTCGTCGCCGTCCGCAATGCGGCCAGGCACGAAGACTATGTGATCGAGCCCTACATCGCCGGCGTCGAGGCGACCTGCGGCGTGCTGGAGCGCCCCGATGGGTCGATCATCTCGCTGCCGCCGATCGAGATCATTCCGGGCGAGGGCAGTTTCGACTACGCCGCGAAATATCTCTTGAAGTCGACCCAGGAGATCTGTCCCGGCCGGTTCGCGCCCGAGATCACCGCCGCGCTCAAGCAGCAGGCGATGCTGGCGCACCGGGCGATGTCCTGTACCGGCTATTCCCGCTCGGACTTCATCGTCTCGGACAAGGGGCTGGTCTACCTCGAGACCAACACGCTGCCCGGGCTGACCAAGTCCTCGCTCTACCCCAAGGCGCTGAAAGCCGAGGGCATCGAATTCGTCGACTTCCTGGGCGGCCTGGTCGAGCTCGCCGAGAGGGGCGTGCGGAAATAATTAGGACTGGTTAACGGCGAAATGGGCGAAATCGCCCGATTTGGAACCAAATGCCGGCAAAATGCCGGGTATCGCGGCATAAATACCTCACTGGCCTCGGCAAATAGCATCCCGCGTTAACGAACTTTACCTTTTGTTTACCAGGACGTCCGAAGGTTAACGCTGGCGGCGCATATGGCGTTTTGGCTGCCGGCGCGTGAGCTGTTTCGGGTGATGTCACCTCCAGCGAACGCTTTGAACGGGAGAGGCTTCTTCTGCTGAAGACCAGTACCCGGCCCGGCAAGTTCGAGACGTCATGTTCGCCAGGATCCGCGCGATGTCGCGGGGAAACTGTTGACGAGCTCGTGCAATGGATGGAGCAGGAAGCCTCACCCGGTCGTTTTTCGGATCGCTGAGGCCCCAAGCTGACCTGAAGGCGGCCGCTATCGGAGCGGTCGTGCTTCTGCGCGAGTGGGTGCAGGAGAAGCTCGACTCCAAGCGTGACCGCGCTGCTGCCAAGGCAAAGACCAAAGCCAAGCCGGTCATCGAGCGGGAGCCGCCGCCGCGCGTGGTCGCGCTGGTCGAGCGCTATGCGCCGCGCCGGATCGGGATCACCCTGACCGTGCTGCTGCTGCTCGGCAGCTATGGCTTCGGCATCGTCAAAGGCGGTCATCTCCAGGATTTCATCACGGCGGTCAGCGATGCCCGCAACGCGATGGCCAATTCCGCCGGCTTCCGCATCACCTCGGTCGTGATCAACGGCCGCAAGCAGCTCAGCCAGGACGAGATCCTCGCTGTCGGCGGCGTCAGCGGCCGTTCCTCGCTGCTGTTCCTCGACGCCGACGCCGTGCGCGACAAGCTCAAGGCCAATCCCTGGATCGCGGATGCGACCGTGCTGAAGCTCTATCCGGGCCGGCTGATGATCGACATCACCGAGCGTCAGGCGTTTGCGCTGTGGCAGGAGGCCGGCCGGCTCTCCGTCATCGCCGATGACGGCGCCGTGCTCGAACCCTATGTGTCGCGCCGGTTCCTGTCGCTGCCGCTCGTGGTCGGCAAGGGAGCCGACACCAAGTCGCGCGATTTCCTGGCGTTGCTGGCGCGCTATCCGCAGGTCAATTCGGTGACCAAGGCCGCCATCCTGGTCGGCGAGCGGCGCTGGAACCTGAGGCTCAAGGACGGTCTCGACATCCGCCTGCCCGAGCAGGACGTCGGCAACGCGCTCGCGATGCTGTCCAGGCTCGACAAGGAGGACAGGCTGTTCTCGCGCGACATCGTTGCCGTCGACATGCGCCTGCCGGATCGCCTGGTGGTGCAGCTGTCCGACGACGCCGCCAAGGCGCGCGAAGATCTGTTCAAGGACAAGAAGAAGAAAAAGGCCGGGGACGCTGCATGACCGGTCTTGATCGCACCCAGACGCCGAAGACACGCCAGATGCCGCACAAGCGCGGCGGCCTCGTCGCCTGTCTCGACATCGGCACCAGCAAGATCGCCTGCATGATCGCGCGGCTGAAGCCGTCGGCGCCGAACGACGCGTTGCGCGGCCGCACCCACGCGGTGGAGCTGATCGGTTACAGCCAGATCCAGTCGCGCGGCATGAAAGCCGGCGCGGTGGTCGACCTTGCCGAATGCGAGCAGGGGGTCCGTCAGGCCGTTGGGCTTGCTGAGAAAATGGCCAAGGTGCGGGTCGACTCCGTGCTGCTGTCGGTGTCCGGTGGCCGGCTCTCCGGCCAGCTGGTCGAAGCCGCGGCCGACATCCGTGGCGGCGCCGTGACGCCGGCCGACGTCAGCCGTGTCACCTCCACCGGCATGCGTCACGCCACCGGCGAAGGCCGCACGGTGCTGCACGCGCTGCCGGTCGGCTACACGCTCGATGGCGTCAAGGGCATCCGCGATCCCCGCGGCATGGTCGCCCACCAGTTCGGCGTCGACATGAACGTCGTCACCTGCGACGCCACCGTGGCGCGGAATCTGATGCTTGCGGTGGAACGCTGTCACATCAACGTCGAAGCAATGGCGGCGAGCCCCTATGTGGCCGGCCTGTCGGTGCTGACCGACGACGAGGCCGATCTCGGCGCAGCCGTCGTCGAAATGGGCGCCGGCACCACCACCATCGCGGTCTATTCGGGCGGCCGTTTCGTGCATGCGGCGGGTTTTGCGGTCGGCGGGCAACACATCACGATGGATCTTGCGCGCGGACTCTCGGCGACCATTGCCGATGCCGAGCGAATCAAGACGTTATATGGGACCGTCATCACCGGCGGATCGGACTCGCGTGAGCTGATGTCTGTACCGACAGCCGGTGACGAGCAGGATCTGCCGCAGATCGTCTCCCGCGCCACCATCGCCAACATCGTCAAGCACCGTGCCGAGGAAGTCTTCGAAATGGTTCGGGACAAGCTGAAGGATTCGCCCTTCGCCTCAGAGCCGAACGGCCGCGTCGTACTGACAGGCGGCGCTTCCCAGCTCACCGGTCTGGTCGAACTCGGCACGCAGATTCTCGGCCGGCCCGTGCGGGTCGGACGTCCGCTCGGTTTCGGCCGGCTGCCCAACGAGGCGAAGAACGCCGCGTTTGCGGTGCCGGCCGGCCTTCTCGTCTACCCGCAATATGTTCACCAGGAACATGTCGAACCGCGGCATACGCGGCAGCAGGTCAGGACAGGGACCGGCGGTTATTTCGGAAAGGTCGGACGATGGCTACGCGAGGGCTTCTGATGACCGATTTCCGCAATTCCCGACTTTCATCAACTCCCGCGGCCGCCGGCCGGGGCGAACCCACGCGCGCGTGATCGAGAGGCAAACATGACCATCAGCATCAATGTTCCTGATATTCACGAACTGAAGCCCCGGATCACCGTGTTCGGCGTCGGCGGTGCCGGTGGCAACGCCGTCAACAACATGATCACGGCGGGCCTCCAGGGCGTCGACTTCGTGGTCGCCAATACCGACGCGCAGGCGTTGACGATGTCGAAGGCGCAGCGCATCGTGCAGATGGGCACGGCGGCAACGCAGGGTCTGGGCGCAGGCTCGCAGCCGGTCGTCGGCGCGGCCGCGGCCGAAGAGGTGATGGATGAGCTCCGCGACCATCTCTCCGGCGCCAACATGGTGTTCGTCACCGCGGGCATGGGCGGCGGCACCGGCACCGGTGCTGCTCCCGTCATCGCCAAGATCGCGCGCGAGATGGGCATCCTCACCGTCGGTGTCGTGACCAAGCCCTTCCACTTCGAGGGCGGTCGCCGCATGCGCACCGCGGAAGCCGGCATCAACGAACTGCACAAGGTCGTCGATACGCTCCTGATCATCCCGAACCAGAACCTGTTCCGGGTCGCCAACGAGAAGACCACCTTCGCCGACGCCTTCGCGATGGCCGACCAGGTGCTGTACTCCGGCGTTGCCTGCATCACCGACCTGATGGTCAAGGAAGGCCTGATCAACCTCGACTTCGCCGACGTGAGAGCGGTGATGAAGGAGATGGGCAAGGCGATGATGGGGACGGGCGAAGCGTCCGGCGACAAGCGCGCGCTGACCGCCGCTGAAGCTGCGATCGCCAACCCGCTGATCGACGACAGCTCGATGAAGGGCGCCAAGGGCCTCCTCATCTCCATCACCGGCGGCAAGGACCTCACGCTGTTCGAGGTCGACGAAGCCGCGACCCGCATCCGCGAGGAAGTCGACCAGGACGCCAACATCATCGTCGGCGCAACCTTCGACGAAGCGCTCGACGGCCTGATCCGCGTCTCGGTCGTTGCCACCGGCATCGAGCAGGCTGCGATCGCCCGCAACAGCCAGGCCACCAGCGCTCCGGTTGCGAACGCGGCGGCGCCGCAGGTGCAGCAGGCTCCCGCGGCTCCGGCGGTCGCCGCCGAGAGCCGTCTTGCCGACCTGACCGCGCGGCTCCGCGCCGACAACCAGCGGCTGGCCGAGCGTGCCCAGAAGCTGGAAGGTCAAATCCCCGCCGCCACGTCCGCGCCTGTCGCGCCGCGTCCGAATGTCGAGCGTGCGGCGCTCGCGGCGATCGCCGCCGCGGTTGCGGACGTTCCGCAGGCGCCCGCGCCGATGCAGACCTATGGCGACGTCACCGTGCGCCCGATTGCGCAGAAGCCGACGCTGTTCCCGGAGCCCGAGCAGGCGCCGATCGTCATGCAGGAGCCGATGACGCCGGAAACCTTCATTCCGCCGCAGGCCGAGCGTGCGCCGATGCGTACGCCGCGGATGCCGCGGATCGAGGAACTGCCGATGCCGGCCCAGGCCGAGCTTCGTCAGGCCCGCGGCGAGGTTGAAGAAGAGACCCCGCAGAAGAGCCGCCTGTCGCTGCTCCAGCGCCTCGCCAATGTCGGCCTCGGCCGCCGCGACGAGGAGAGCGAGGCGCCGATCGCCGCCCGCACCGCCGGTCCCGCGATGCCGCCGCTGCCCGATCGCCGGCCGCAGAAGAGCGTGGCGCAGCAGATCGCGGCCACCGAGCCGGTATCGGAGTATGCTCGCCGTCCCGCGCCGCAGGGCCTGGACATGCATGGCCGGCCGGCGCCTGTTGCGCCGGCGCCACAGGGCGACGATCATCTTGATATCCCGGCCTTCCTGCGGCGTCAGGCGACCTGAGGATTGTTACAATAAGGCAGACGAAAAAAGGTCCCGGCGGGAAGCTTGCCGGGACCTTTCCTTTGGCCCCGTGCATATCCGGATTGCGCGCCCAAGCAACTGATTTTAAATCATTAATTACTTGTTCGGTGGTTCAGTAAAGCTGCTGATAACGGCCTCAAAACTCGGCGCAATTTGGTTAAGCCTTGGCGCGAATACGGCAGGTTTGGGGTAACAATCAGTAAAAAAGCGTGAGTTGGCGCTGTTTGAGGCAGTGATTATGGTTTGCCGTGACTTGGGGATACGGAGATTCGGACGGTCGATCTCGATCGATCAGCCGGCTCTTGTATAAGTCGCAGTGGGTCGTAGTGGGGCGGGTTCCTGATGAAATTTAGCCGGCAAACAACGCTTCGTGCGCAAGCCACCGTGGCCGGCGTCGGCGTTCATTCCGGTCTTCCCGTCACCCTCACGCTGGGACCTGCGCCTGTCGACGCAGGTTTTATTTTTGTCCGCACGGGCCTTGAGGGAAGTGACCGCGAAGTCCAGGCGACCGCCGATCAGGTGATCGCGACCGATTTTGCCACCGTCCTCGGTGATCGCAGCGGTCCGTTGGTGTCCACCGCCGAGCATGTGCTCGCTGCACTGCGTGGCATGGGCGTCGACAACGCCACCATCGAGATCGACGGTCCGGAAGTGCCGATCATGGACGGCAGCGCCGCGGCCTTTGTTGCGGCGATCGACCAGGCCGGCATCGTCAACCAGCCGGCACAGCGCCGTTTCATTCAGGTTTTGAAGCCGGTCTCGGTCAAGATCGGCGACTCCTTCGGCGAGATCCGACCCTATGCCAACGGGTTCCGCGCCGAGGTCGAGATCGACTTCACCAATCCCGTCATCGGCCAGCAGAGCTACGATATCGACCTGAGCCCGGAACGCTTCCGCCGCGAAGTCGGCCGCGCCCGGACTTTTGGCCTGATGTGCGACGTCGCGCGGCTGTGGAGCGCGGGTTACGCCCTCGGAGCCTCCTTCGACAACACCGTCGTGTTCGACGACGAGCGGCTGCTCAACACCGAGGGCCTGCGCTACGCCGACGAATGCGTCCGTCACAAGGTGCTCGACGTGATCGGCGACCTCGCGCTGGCCGGCCTGCCGCTGCTTGGCGCCTACCGCTCGCGCCGTGGCGGCCACAAGCTCAACCATGCTGTGCTGACCGCGCTGCTCGCCGATCGTACCGCCTGGCGGGTGGTCGAGGGCGAGGCAGCCCGCCGCACCACGCGTCCCGTGGCCGAAACCGGTCGCAGCATCGTCGGCGGCCGGATCGCCGCGGCCTACGGCCCGGACGTGTCCTGACAGCTCTGCTGTCACGGCATCCCCTGTCCCGGCAGAGCTGCGGAATTACCCCCGGGAAACTCCTGGTAACGATGATCGGCTAGGATTGCGGCGCGTTCGCCTTAATCCGGGCGAAATGCCTGCCTATCCGGTTGGTTGGAGATCGTTTTCGGTTACAGCGGCGTGGTCGCACGGCAGGCACCACGGTCACATTTCGCGCCCATGACGGGGTCATGGGCAGGCGGGCACCGCACCACAGGGCGTCAGGGCTTAAACTCATGTCGGCACAGCGTATGACGCGCGGATATCTCTCGGTCTCCTCGCGAGCCCATGGGCTGCTTCAGGCCGCCATCTTTGTCGTGCTCGCGCTGCCGCTGGCCGGCTGCGGCACAGGCTCGCTCTGGGACAAATTCACTGCCAAGGACGACACCTTCGTCGAGGAGCCCGCCGACAAGATCTACAATGAGGGCCTGTACCTCATGAACGAGAAGAAGGACATGAAGGCGGCGACCAAGAAGTTCGAAGAGGTCGACCGCCAGCATCCTTATTCCGACTGGGCCCGCAAATCGCTGCTGATGTCGGCCTACGCGTCCTACCAGGGCGGCGACTATGACGGCTGCATCGGCGCCGCGACCCGCTACGTCACGCTGCATCCCGGCAGCCCGGACGCGGCCTATGCGCAATACCTGATCGCCGCCTCGCATTACGACCAAATTCCGGACATCAGCCGCGACCAGTCCCGTACCGAGAAGGCGATCGCGGCGCTGGAAGAGGTGGTACGCAAATATCCGACGTCCGAATATGCGACCTCGGCCAAGGCCAAGATCGAGGGCGCGCGCGACCAGCTCGCCGGCAAGGAAATGAACGTCGGCCGCTATTACATGCAGAAGCGCGACTACACGGCGGCGATCAACCGCTACAAGGCCGTCGTGACGCAGTACCAGACCACCCGTCACGTCGAGGAAGCGCTGTTCCGGCTGACCGAGGCCTATATGGCGATCGGCATCGTCGGCGAGGCGCAGACCGCGGCCGCCGTGCTCGGGCACAATTTTCCTGACAGCCGCTGGTACAAGGACGCCTATAATCTTGTTAAAAACGGCGGTCTCGAACCGAGCGAGAATCAGGGGTCCTGGATGAGCAGGGCCTTCAAGAAGGTTGGTCTCGGCTAGGAAATTTGATTCCATGCTGGCGCGTCTGTCGATCCGTGACATCGTCCTGATCGAACGGCTCGATATCGAATTCGCCACCGGACTTGCGGTTTTGACCGGCGAGACCGGTGCGGGCAAATCCATCCTGCTCGATGCCTTTGCACTGGCGCTCGGCGGCCGCGGCGACGCCGGCCTCGTGCGCCACGGCGCGGAGCAGGGGCAGGTCACTGCCGTGTTCGATATCCCCAAGAATCACCCCGCAACGAAGATCCTGGCCGAGAACGGCCTGGATGACACCGGTGAGATGATTCTCCGCCGGGTACAGCTCGCCGACGGCCGCACCCGCGCCTTCATCAACGACCAGTCGATCAGCGTGCAGACGCTGAAGGCGGTCGGCACCGCCCTGGTCGAGATCCACGGCCAGCATGACGAGCGCGCGCTGGTCGATGCCGCCACCCACCGCCGCCTGCTCGATGCCTTCGCCGGGCTCGAAAAGGATGTCGCGGCCGTCGAATCGCTCTGGGATGCGCGCCGCACCGCCAACACCGCGCTGGACGAGCATCGCGCCGGCATGGAGCGCGCCGCGCGCGAGGCCGACTATCTGCGGCACGCCTCCGACGAGCTGAAGCAGCTCGCGCCCAAGGATGGCGAGGAAACCTCGCTGGCGTCCCGCCGCACCACCATGATGCAGGGCGAGAAGATCGCCTCCGACCTGCGCGAGGCGCAGGAGGTCGTCGGTGGCCACAATTCGCCGGTTGCGGCTCTCGCGGCCGCTGTGCGCCGGCTGGAGCGCCGCGGCGTCAATTCGCCGGCGCTGGTCGAGCCCGCGGTGAAGGCGATCGACATCGCGATCAATGCGCTGGAGGAAGCCGACCAGCATCTCCAGGCCGCGCTCGCCGCGACCGATTTCGATCCGTCCGAGCTCGAGCGCATCGAGGAGCGGCTCTTTGCTCTGCGTGCAGCATCGCGCAAATATTCGACGCCGGTCGACGGGCTCGCCGCGCTTGCCGCCAAATACGCCGCCGATGTCGTGCTGATCGATGCCGGCGCCTCGCGGTTGAAGAAGCTGGAGCAGGCCGCGATCGAGGCAGATAGCCGCCATGCCGCCGCCGCCAGGAAGCTGTCGATGGCTCGGCAGAAGTCGGCCGAGAAGCTCAACAAGGCCGTCAATGCCGAGCTGGCCCCGCTCAAGCTCGACCGCGCCAAGTTCATGACCCAGGTGACAACCGACGAGGCGGCACCGGGCCCGCAGGGCTTCGACCGCGTCGAGTTCTGGGTGCAGACCAATCCGGGCACCAAGCCGGGTCCGATGATGAAGGTCGCCTCCGGCGGCGAACTCTCGCGCTTCCTGCTGGCGCTCAAGGTCGTGTTGTCAGACCGCGGCTCGGCGCCGACGCTCGTCTTCGACGAGATCGACACCGGCGTCGGCGGCGCGGTCGCGGATGCCATCGGCGCGCGGCTGGCGCGTCTGGCCGGCAAGGTGCAGGTGATGGCCGTCACCCATGCCCCGCAGGTTGCGGCCCGTGCCGACCAGCACCTGCTGATCTCGAAGGACGCGCTGGACAAGGGCAAGCGCGTCGCCACCCGCGTCAACACACTGGCCGCCGACCACCGCCGCGAAGAGATCGCCCGCATGCTGGCCGGGGCGGAGATCACGGCAGAGGCGAGGGCGGCCGCTGACCGGCTGCTCAAGGCGGCGAGCTAGATTTCGTGTTCCGGACGCGCCAAGCGCGCGGGGACCCAGGCGCCGCCCACCTTTACCCTCCCGCCCGCTCCGTCGTATCCAAGCACCATGGCAAGAGCAGCAAAATCAAAACCGCTCCGTGACGTCGCCGACCTCACCAAGGCGCAAGCCAAGGTCGAGCATATGCGGCTGGCGCTCGAGATCGAGGGCCACAACGAACGCTATTATCAGGAGGACGCGCCCACCGTCACCGACGCGGAATACGATGCGTTGCGCCAGCGCTTCAACGCGATCGAAAAGCGCTTTCCGGAATTCGTCAGCGGGGAGTCGCCTTCACAGAAGGTCGGCGCGGCCCCGTCAGGGCGTTTCAGGAAGGTGCCGCATTCCGTTCCCATGCTGTCGCTCGACAATGCCTTTGCCGAGGAGGACGTGCGCGACTTCGTCGGCCGCATCGTGCGCTTCCTGAAGCTCGACGACGACAAGATTGATTTCTCCGCGGAGCCGAAGATCGACGGCCTCTCGATGTCGCTGCGCTATGAAGGCGGCGAGCTCGTCACCGCGGCGACGCGCGGCGACGGTGCGGTCGGTGAGGATGTCACCGCCAACATTCGGACGCTCGAGGACGTGCCGCAGAAGCTGAAGGGACGCAACGTCCCCGATGTCTGCGAGGTGCGCGGCGAGGTCTACATGACCAAGAAGGCGTTCCTTGCGCTCAACGAGCGACAGAAGGCCGAAGGCAGCACCATCTTCGCCAATCCGCGCAACTCGGCGGCGGGCTCGCTGCGGCAGAAGGATCCGACCATCACCGCCTCGCGCCCGCTCGGCTTCTTCGCCTACGCCTGGGGCGAGATGAGCGCGATGCCGGAGGAGACGCAAAGCGGCATGATCCACTGGTTCGAGCGTTGCGGCTTCAGGACCAATCCGCTGACGAAGCTGTGCCATTCGGTCGAGGAGCTGCTGGCCTTCCATCGGAAGATCGAGGAGCAGCGCGCCAGCCTCGACTACGACATCGACGGTGTGGTCTACAAGGTTGACCGCATCGACTGGCAGGAGCGCCTTGGCTTCGTCTCGCGCACGCCGCGCTGGGCCATCGCGCATAAATTCCCGGCCGAGCGCGCCATGACCGTGCTGCGCGACATCGAGATCCAGGTTGGCCGTACCGGCTCGTTCACGCCGGTCGGCAAACTCGAGCCGGTCGGCGTCGGCGGCGTGATCGTGCAGAACGTCACGCTGCACAACGAGGACTACATCAAGGGCATCGGCGGCAAGGGCGAAGTCTTGCGCGAGGGCCGCGATATCCGGATCGGCGACACCGTCGTGATCCAGCGCGCCGGCGACGTCATTCCGCAGGTGGTCGACGTGGTTCTCGACAAGCGGCCGAAGAGCGCCAGCGAATATCACTTCCCGAAAAAGTGCCCGTGCCCGCTGCATACCGACGTCGTGCGCGGGGAGACGGCCGCAGGCGAAGAGGAATCCCGCGCCCGTTGCACCGGCGAGTTCGCCTGCCCCTATCAGAAGATCGAGCATCTCAAGCTGTTCGCGTCACGGCGCGCCTTCGATATCGACGGTCTCGGCGAGAAGCAGCTGCAGTATTTCTTCGACGAAGGATGGGTCAAGGAGCCCGCCGACATCTTCACGCTGGAGAAGCGCAATTCGAAGCTCAAGCTCGAGGAGATCGAGGGCTACGGCGAGACCTCGGTGCGCAACCTGTTCGACGCCATCGAGAGCCGCCGCAGGATCGCCCTGGAGCGCTTCATTTATGCGCTCGGCATGCGCCATGTCGGCGAAACCACGGCTCTGGCGCTGGCGCGCGGCTACGGCTCCTGGGAGGCCTTCCACGACGCCTGTCTCAAGGTCGCCAAGGGCGACGAGGAGGCGATCGCCGAGATGGACGCGCTCGACCAGATCGGCGACACGGTGATCAAGAGCATCGCGGATTATTTTGGCGAAAGCCACAACCGCGGCATTGTCGAGCGGCTGACCAGGGAGGTCGAGATCGTCGACGCCGAGAAGCCGAAGAGCAACTCTTCGGTCGCTGGCAAGACCGTGGTGTTCACGGGCTCGCTGGAAAAGATGACGCGCGACGAGGCCAAGGCGACCGCGGAGCGGCTCGGCGCGAAGGTCTCGGGCTCGGTGTCGAAGAAGACCGATCTCGTCGTCGCAGGACCTGGTGCAGGTTCGAAGCTCGCTGAGGCCAACAAGCACGGCGTCAAGGTATTGACCGAGGATGAGTGGCTGACGCTGATCGGGGAGTGAGGGCGCGCGCTCGCGCCTCTCATTCCGCAGTCATTCCCCGCGAAGGCGGGGAATCCAGTATTCCAGAGACAGTGCGATGATACGGAGCAGCCGCGGCGTGCTGGATCCTCCGCCTTCGCGGAGGATGACAGCGCGTGTGTGGTGACAGCGCCCCTACATCATCCCGCCCTCTTCCTCTTCCGCCTGTTCGATCAATTCCTCGCTGACCACCACCTCCCGCCGCGGCACGACGAAGATCATCATGCAGGCGCAGAGCAGCGAGATCGCCAACACAGCGGACGTGAGCGGCAGCGTCGTTGCGGAGTGGCCGCCGAGATAGGCGCCGAATTGCGACATCAGCGCGCCGATACCCTGCTGGAGAAAGCCCATCGCGCCTGACGCGGTGCCGGCGGCTTCGGGGCGGATGCTGATGGCGCCGGCCGCGGAGTTCGCCATCACGAAGGCATTGCCGGCCATCACGATCATCTGCGTGCCGAACAGCCAGGCCGGCGCCTCGTTCCAGCCGGCAAAACTCCAGAGCAGGTTCAGCAGGCTGCCGCAGAGCTGCAGGCCGAGCCCGAGCCAGATCAGCTTTTCGAGCGAGTGCCGCGGCGCGAAGCGCACGCAGAGCAGATTGCCGACAAGGTAGGCGAAACCGGTCGTCGCGAACCACGCGCCGTATTCGGCGCTGGTCCGGCCCATCTGGGTCACCACGATGTAGGGACCGCCGCCGGCGAAGGTGAAGATGATCTGCGAGGCCAGCACCTGGCACATGACATAGCCGACGAAAGCGCGGTTGCGGATCAGCATGCCCACGTCGCCGCGAAAGCCGCTGCCGGCCGCGCGGGTGCGGCGCGTCTCCGGCAGCGCGACCGCGATGCCGATGGCGACGATGATCGCGGCGATGGTGATGGCGTAGAAGATCGCGCGCCAGCCGAATGCGGTCTCGATCAGGCCGCCGGTGAGCGGGGAGACCATCTGCCCGATCATCAGCGCGGCGACCACGAGGCTGATCATCGAGGCGACGCGGTCGCGCTCGTAGATGTCGCGGATGATCGCGCGGCTCACCACCATGCCGGCGGCGCCGCCCAGTGCCTGAAAGAAGCGCGCGGCGATCAGTTGCGGCAGAGTTTGCGCGAAGATGCAGCCGACGCTGGCTGCCACCATCAGTGCGAGGCCGCCCAGCAGCACCGGGCGCCGCCCGAACCTGTCCGACAGTGGCCCCATGATCAGCTGCGAGAGCGCGATGCCGACCATGTAGAGCGACACGGTCATCTGTGCGATCGAGATGTCGCTGCCGAAATTCGTCGCCAGCACCGGTAGCGCCGGAACCAGCATGTAGAGCGAGATCGGCGCGATGCCGGTCATGACGACCAGCAGCAGCAACACCACGCGCGAGGTCGCGATGTTTTTCGCCGTTTCCGGCGGTTTGCTGATCATGCCGTGCATGCGTGTCCGTTTCGTCGAAATCCGAATCGGACTGTAGCCTGCTCGCGCAAGACGGATATCGGCGTTTCGGAATGCGGCTATACGGATTCCGGGACGGTTATGATGAGGGCACGATGGCGACCGATTGGGCGCGATGTTCGTGTCATGAAGTCGGTGTCATTCCCCGCGAAAGCGGTGAATCCAGTATTCCTGAGGCAGTGTGGTTGAACCGAGAGGCCGCGGCGTACTGGATGCCCCGCCTTCGCGGGGCATGACGGTCATGGCGAGGAGAGTGCCTTGCGCAAATCGCGTAGCGCCATGCGCGTTACGCCTTCAGCTCCGCCGTGGCCTGATCGAGCCAGGCCCTGGTCGCCTCGTCCAGCGCCGGCCGCACCTCGGCCCGCACGCGGGCGTGGTAGGCGTTCAGCCAGCCGAGTTCGTCCTTGCCCAGCATCGCGACATCGATCAGCCGGCGGTCGATCGGCGCCAGGGTCAGCGTCTCGAACGCGTTCATCGGCTTCTCGGCGCCCTTGATCTCGGCTTCAACCACCAGCTCGAGGTTCTCGATGCGGATGCCGAAACCGTCGGTCTTGTAATAGCCGGGCTCGTTGGAGAGGATCATGCCGCGCTTCAGCGGCGTGGTGCCGAGCTTCGAGATCCGCGCCGGCCCCTCGTGCACCGAGAGATAGCTGCCGACGCCGTGGCCGGTGCCGTGCTCGAAATCGACGCCGGCGGCCCACAGATATTGCCGCGCCAGCGTGTCGAGCTGCGCGCCGGTGGTGCCGTCGGGGAAGATTGCGCGCGCGATCGCGATGTGGCCGCGCAGGACGCGGGTGAAACGGTCGCGCATCTCGTCCGTGGGCTCGCCCACCGCCATGGTGCGGGTGACGTCGGTGGTTCCGTCTTCATACTGCGCGCCGGAATCGATCAGCAGCAAATCACCCGGCACGATCCGCCGGTTGCTTTTGCGGGTGACGCGGTAGTGCACGATGGCGCCATTCGGGCCGGTGCCGGAGATGGTCGGGAACGACACGTCCTTCAGTGCGCCGGTGTCGCGGCGGAACGTCTCCAGCGCCTCGACCGCGTCGATCTCGGTGAGCTTGCCGCTTGCCGCCTCTCTGTCGATGAAGGCGAGGAAGCGCGCCAGTGCGATCGCGTCGCGCCGGTGCGCCGTCTGCGTGCCCTTGATCTCGGTCGGGTTCTTGACGGCCTTCAGCAGCGCAATCGGATCGCTGCCGCGCAGCGGCTTGCCGCCGGCGCCCGCAATCAGCCGGCTGAGGGCGTCGGCCGCGGTGGCATTGTCGAGCGCGATCGCCGCACCGCTCTTGGCCAGCGCCATCAGCGTCGGCGCCATCGCATCGGGCTCGCGCACGTCGGCGGATTGTTCGAGGTGGTCGCGCGTCAGGTTCGAAAGCTTGCGGTGGTCGATGAAGATGGTGGGGCGGCCGTCCTTGGGCACCAGCGCGTAGGACAGCGGCAGCGGCGTGTGCGCGACGTCGGCGCCGCGGATGTTGAAGGTCCAGGCCACGGCATGGCTGTCGGACAGCACCAGCGCATCGGCGCCGAGCCTGGCGATCTCATTCGTGATCTGCGTGAGCTTCTCGGCCTCGGCGACGCCGGCATTTTGCAGGCCATGCACGGCGACGGGGGCGAGCGGCGGCTGCGGCCGGTCCTGCCAGATCGCGTCGACCGGATTGCTGTCGACCGCGACCAGTTCGGCGCCGGCCTTGGCGCAGGCGGCGGAGAGGCGTTCGGCTGCCGCAAAAGTGTGCAGCCATGGATCAAATCCGAGGCGGTCGCCGGCCTTCAGGTGCGCCGTGACCCAGCTTTCCGGCGGCGGATCGATCAGCGATTCCACCGCCCAAGCCCTTGCATCCACCTGCTTGGCGGCCTGAATCGTATAGCGGCCGTCGACGAAGACCGCCGCTTCATGGGTCAGCACCACCGCCAATCCCGCCGAGCCCGTAAAACCGGTCAGCCAGGCCAGCCGCTCTTCCGAGGGCGGCACATATTCGTTCTGCTGCTGGTCGGCGCGCGGAATGACGAAGCCGGTCAGCTTGCGGCGGGCGAGTTCTTCGCGGAGCGCGGCCAGGCGCGCCGTCAGTGCGACGCCGGCCTCGGGCTCCTCGAAAGTCTGGAAGTGCGCTTCGAACATGATGGGCTTAGTCTAAGGTCATGGGGACCGGTCCGCAATGTCGGCGCATTTGGGGTCGCATCTGGCATGGACTGTGCTTGAAATTGTTCCATTCGAATTGAGTGGAGTACGGGATGCAGCAGTTGCGCTTCGTCCGGATAACAGGGAAATTCGAGCAAGTGGTTCATCTCAACGGCGAGGGGACACACGATGCCAGCGTTCACGTTTGAGAAGATTTCGCCGCCGGTCCGCCGCGCACCGGCTGCCACGACACCGAAGAAGCCGCGCGGCCTCATCAGCCAGGTGATCGACCGTTTCGCCGAGCGCCGCGCCAGGCGCGCGCTGCAAGGCGAGCGCGCGGTGCAACGGGACGACAAGCCGGCTGAGTAGCGCGGTATCGAGGTTTCGTTGGGTGGGCAAAGGCGCAACGCGCCGTGCCCACCATCTTCGTTGATTGGCGATCGGTGTTGGTGGGCACGCTTCGCTTTGCCCACCCTGCAGCACCTCGCTTATGCGACCTTCCTCAGCAACAGACTGCTCCATCCCTCGATCCGCAGGTGCCGCAGCGGCACGAGGCCGCGCGCGCGGTAGGCGGCGATCACGGCGGGGGCCTGGTGGGTCAGCAGGCCGGAGAGGATGACGCGGGCGCCGGGGGCGAGGTGCCGCGCCATCGGACCTGCCAATTGCCGTAACGGATTGGCAAGGATGTTGGCCAGCACCAGGTCGAACGGGCCGCATCTGGCAAAATCCGGCGCGGCGAAGCCGGTGGCGCGGATCACCCGGACCAGATTGCCGGCTTCGTTCAGCACCGCGTTCTCGGCCGCGACCCGGACCGAAGGCGGGTCGATGTCGGAGGCGAGCACGGCGCGATGCAGCGCCTTCGCCGCCGCTATTCCCAGCACGCCTGTCCCGGTGCCGAGGTCGAGCACGCGTGCAGGCCGGGCGCTTTTCAGGACATGGTCAAGCAACAGTAAACAGCCGCGGGTGGTGCCGTGGTGGCCGGTGCCGAAAGCGAGCGCCGCTTCGATCTCGATGGCGAGCTTGTTCGGCGCCACGCGGTCGCGGTCGTGGCTGCCGTGCACGACGAAGCGCCCCGCCGGCACCGGGACGAGGTCTTCGAGGCTCGCCTTGACCCAGTCCTTGGCTTCGACGGTGTCGAACAGGAGCGTTTCGGCGATTTCGTTTCCTGCTGAATTTGCAATGAGTTCGCGCAGCAGCACCTGATCCGGCGGTTCGGCGAAATGCAGCGTGACGTCCCATCGTCCGTCCGGCTGCTCGAACGCGGCGACCGCCGCGTCGCCCTCGAAAAAGACTTCGGTGAGCACGTCGACGACGCGCCTGGCGGCGGCCTCGGTACCGATCGAAAAACTGGCGCGATGGGTGGGGGAAGACTGCATCCTAGGGTTCCGTTGAGTTCAATTTTGGAACTTTTGTTCCCATTATTTCGTACAACTTGCAGTTCCCGGGTTAACCGGACCGCAGGTTGTGCCCCGTAGATTTTTGGATGTTGGGTCAAGTCAACACATCCTGGAATTGAAACGGAGGCGAGACGTGAAGAGCATGATTTTGAAGTTCTGGTCGGACGAGTCCGGCGCAACCGCGATCGAATACGGCCTGATCGCTGCCGGCATCGCGCTGGCGATCATCACCGTGGTGAACAGCCTCGGCACCAGCTTGAACGAGAAGTTCGGTTCGATTAGCACCTCCTTGAAGTAATTTCCGCCTCCCATTTCCCAGTGGGGGCTGTTTTTTCTTCAGAGGCTGTTCCTGATCAGCGCCCGCGAGGGGATTGCCCCCTGGCGGGCGTGGTCTTTTGGGGCGCCGTCGCCCACAATCTGTCCACGCGTTTTCCGCCCGCCCTCCACAGTCTTTCCCGCCGCTCATCCCCAGCTTATCCACCGCTTCTACAAGTCCTGGACAGGCCAGCAGCGCTCGGGCTCCACCGCTTTCCCACAAGCCTTCCAACAGACTTGCCCACAGCTCATCCACAGATCTATCCACGGCTTCCGAACAGCGAGCGGTGATCCCTCAGGATCGCCTGCGCGGCGTTGTGGCCGGGAGCGCCGGTGACGCCGCCGCCGGGGTGGGCCCCGGAGCCGCAATGGTACAGGCCCTTCAGCGGCCCGCGATAATCGGCATGGCCCAGCATCGGCCGCGCCGAGAACAACTGGTTCAGCGACAGCGCGCCGTGGAAGATGTCGCCGCCTAGCAGGCCGAACTCCCGTTCGAGATCGAGCGGCGACATGATCTGGCGGCCGAGCACGCTGGTCGCAAAGCCCGGCGCGTATTTGTCCACTGTCGCGATCATGAGATCGGCGACCTCGTCGCGATGGTCGTCCCAGGACTTGCCGTCAGGCAGCTCCGGCGCGACGTGCTGGCAGAACAGGCTCGCGACATGCTTGCCTTCGGGCGCCAGCGTGTCGTCGAGCGTCGAGGGGATCAGCATCTCGACGACCGGCTCGCGGCTCCAGCCCTTTGCGCGCGCATCGAGCCAGGCGCGGTCCATGTAGCCGAGATCAGGCGCCAGGATGATGCCGGAAGAGAGATGATCGCCGTCGCCCGGAAGCGCCGTGAAGGAGGGCAGGCGGTCCAGCGCCACGTTCATGCGGAAGGTGCCGGAGCCGTTCTTCCAATTGCGGATGCGGGCGAAGAAGTCGGCGGGCAGCGCGTCGGCCGCGATCAGCCGCGTATAGAGCAGCTTCGGATTGACGTTGGCCGCGACATATTTCGCGCGGATCGTCTCGCCGTTCTCCAGGACGACGCCGACGGCGCGGTCGCGCTCGACGATCACCTCGCGCACGCCGGCATTCGTGTCGATCACGACGCCCCGCTCGCCTGCGGCGCGCGCCATCGCCTGCGTGATCGCACCCATGCCGCCGATGGCGTGGCCCCAGACGCCCTTCTTGCCGTTCACCTCGCCGAAGGCGTGATGCAGCATCACATAGGCCGAGCCGGCGGCGTAGGGGCTGGCGTAATTGCCGACGATGGCATCGAAGCCGAACAGTGCCTTGACCAGATCGTGCTCGAAGCGCTCGTCCAGCATCTCGCCGGCCGAGCGGGTGAAGAGATCGAGCAGGCTGCGGCTCTGCTCGAGCGTCAGGGTGCGCAGGATGTTGGCCGTCGTCCACGCGTTGACGCCCTCGCGGATCGCGGCCGTGCCGAAGCCGTCGACCAGGTTCGGCGGCGCGCGCAGCACGAACTGCCGCAGCACGTCGGCGATGTCCTCCAGCTCGCGCGAAAACCCGTCGAGCGCATCGGCGTCATGCGGGCTCAGCCGCGCGACCGACTCTTTGGTCCGCCCCTCGCCGGTGAGGAGATAGCTGCCGTCGGGGGCGGGCAGGAAATTCTGCGCGCGCCGCTCGACGATTCGCAGGCCTTGCTCGGCGAGCTTGAGATCGCGGATCACCTGCGGATTGAGCAGGCTCACGGTGTAGGCGGCCACCGAGTTGCGGAAGCCCGGATGAAACTCCTCCGTCACGGCTGCCCCGCCGACCACCTTGCGGCGCTCGACCACGCGCACGCGCAGGCCCGCCATGGCGAGATAGGCCGCGCAGGTGAGGCCGTTGTGGCCGGCACCGATGATGATGACGTCGGTTTCGCTCATGAAAGGTTCTGATGTTCCGCGGCCATTTTGGGGACGGTCCGCACGAACGGACCTGGAATGACATCTGTATATCAGGCATTTCTCGCGGCAACATCACGAGACCCTTTATTGCCCGTTCAGGCGCCTTGTGCTCCATTGCGCGCGTCCGGCGCCCGCCGGGGAATTGCTGGCCGGAGCTTCCATGGATTCGATCGTGCAACCCGCCGCCACGGAGCAGCCGTCGTCGTCGCGCAACCGGCTGCTGCTGACGGTCTACACCGCTGCGATCTTCGTCAGCGCGCTGCTGTTGTTCTCGGTGCAGCCGCTGTTCACGAAGATGGTGCTGCCGCGACTCGGCGGCTCGCCGGCGGTGTGGTCGGTGGCGATGGTGTTCTTCCAGTCGCTGCTGCTGGCCGGCTATGCCTATGCGCATCTGCTGATGCAGACCAGGAATCGCATCATCCCGGTGGTGGTGCATCTCCTGCTGCTGGTGCTGGCCTTCGTGACCCTGCCACTCGGCATCGCCTCCGCTTATGGCGAGCCGCCGGCGTCGGGCTATGCGTTCTGGCTTCTCGGCCTGTTCGTGATCTCGATCGGTCTGCCGTTCTTCGCGCTCGCCGCCAACAATCCGTTGCTACAGGCCTGGTTCGTCCGCACCGGCCATCCCGCCGGCCACGATCCCTATTTCCTCTATGCCTCCTCCAACATCGGCAGTTTCCTGGCGCTGTTGTCCTATCCATTCCTGCTGGAGCCGATCTTCACACTGCACACGCAGAACCGGCTCTGGACCGGCGGCTATGGACTGCTGATTCTCCTCATCGCAGCCTGCGGCGCGCTGCTGTTGCGCTCGCCGAAGCTCGCCGTGGTCGATCCGCAAGCCGAGGATTTGAACGCGCCGGCGCCCGGCCTGGTGACGCGGCTGCGCTGGATTTTCCTGGCTGCGGTGCCGTCCGGCCTGCTCATCGCCGTCACCGCGCACATCTCGACCGACGTCGCGGCCGCGCCGCTGCTGTGGGTGCTGCCGCTGTCGCTGTACCTTCTCACCTGGGTGGTGGTGTTCCAGTCGCGGCCGCTGCTGCCGCACAAATGGATGCTGATGCTGCAGCCGGTCGCGATCGCGGGCATCGTCGTCCTGCTGGCGTTCGGCGGCGAGCAGAATTTGCTGCTGACGCTCGGCGGTCACCAGCTCTGTTTCTTCATCATCGCCATGGCCTGCCATGGCGAATTGGCACGAACCCGGCCGGCCGCCAGATATCTCACCGGCTTCTATGTCGCGCTGTCGTTCGGCGGCATGGTCGGCGGCCTGTTCGCGGGGCTGCTTGCACCGTTCACGTTCTCATGGATCGCCGAGTATCCGATCCTGGTCGCGCTCGCCGCGCTGTGCCGGCCGCCTGCGAACGAGCGGCTGGCGGGCATCGTCAAATGGTACTGGCTGGCGCTTGCCGCGCTCGCGGTGGCGCTCGTTGCACCGTTCGCCACGACGGGCGAACTCTCGACCTGGTTCGAGGATCACCGTGTCTGGATCGCCGGTGCCGTCGGCGTGCTCGCTGCGCTGCTCGCGCTCGCACTCAATGCCGATCGGTGGAAGATATTCGCCACCGTGGCGCTCGCGCTGGCGTTGATCCGCGTCTATCCCGCGGACGAAGGCCGCGTCACGACGGTGCGCAGCTTCTTCGGCGTGCACAAGATCGTCGTGACGCCCGGCGGCTATTTCCACGTGCTGATGCACGGCACCACCATTCATGGCGCCGAGCGCTTCCGAAACAATGACGGCACGCCTGTGACCGGCCGGCCCGAGCCGATCACCTACTATCACAAGGACGGCGGCATCGGTCAGGCCATCACCGCCATCCGCGAGCGCAAGGGCGCGCCGCTGAAAGTCGCCGCGATCGGCGTGGGATCGGGCACGCTCGCCTGCGCAGCCGAACCCGGTGACGACTGGAAATTCTTCGAGATCGACCAGTCGATGGTCGACGCGGCGAGTGACCCGAAGAACTTCCGCTACATATCGAGTTGCATGCCGGGCCTGAAGCCGGTGATTGGCGATGCCCGTCTCACCTTCGCGAAGGAGCCCGACGGCGTCTATGATTTGATCATCGTCGATGCCTATTCGTCGGATGCGATCCCGATCCATCTCGCCACCGAAGAGGCGATGAAGATCTACAAGGACAAGCTCGCCCCGCACGGCGCGGTCGTGATGCACGTCTCCAACCGGCACCTCGATCTCGAGACCGTCGTGGTCGGCATCGCCGATGCCAACGATCTGAAGAGCTGGGTCTTCAACGAGGATTCGGGGCGCGATTCCGACTACATCTTCTCGACGGACGTCGTCATATCGGCGCGCGAGGACGCCGACGTCGGCCGGCTCGCCGCCTCCAAGTCGTGGGAGCTCACCGAAGCCGACGACAGGGTGCGGATCTGGACCGACGATTATTCCAACATTCTCGGCGCGCTGTACCGGCGTCTGCGGGACGGGGAGTAGGGGCTTTTTCGTAGCCCGGATGGAGCGAAGCGTAATCCGGGGTTCTTCGATACGGCTGGCGCTGTCCCGGATTGCGCTTCGCTCCATCCGGGCTACGAGGATGACTCCCAAACTACGGCACCACCGGTGTCCCCGCCGGCAACGCAATGCCCTTCTCGCCCGCGACCTGCCGCAGCAGGTCCGGCCGGTCCGAGATGATGCCGTCGACGCCGAGCCCGATCATCCGCGCCATGTCGTCGGGCTTGTTGACGGTCCACACCACCACGCGCAATTCGAGATCATGGGCCTCGGTGATCAGCGCCCCGGTTACGTCGCCAAAATAGGGCGACCAGATCGCGCCGCCCGCAGCCTTGATGGTCCGGGGCAGCGAGCCGCCGTGATCGGCGGGACTGAAGCCCGCCGTCCAACTGGTGGCCTTGTCGAGCGCGATGGTCGGCGCTGAGCCGCGCTGGAGTGTCAGATACACGGACGGAATTTTGGGCGCCTGCTGCTGGACCAGACGCAGGGTTCGCCAGTCGAACGACTGGATCATGACGCGATCGGAAAATCCCTCGGCCTCGATCAACCCGAGCAGTCTTGCGACAAAAGCCTGCGGATCGAGCGTCTCGTCCGTGTGGTTCGGATCGATCTTGGTCTCGATGTTGAAGCGCACGCGGGTGTTGCCGGACTTGCGTACCAGCGCGAACAGCTCGCGGAGAGTGGGAATGTGCGTTCCCGGCATCGCGCGCTGGTCGGGGAATTGTTTCGCGTAGGAACTGTCCGGCCGGATCTGGCCGACGTCATAGGTCCTGACGTCTTCAAGCCGGAGCTTGATGAATGGCGTCCCTGGCGCAGCGATGTAGCCGTCGTTCCGATCTCGCGCGAGATCGGGGTTGAGACCACGTTCATGCGACACGATCACCTCGCCGTCGGCGGTGATGCCGACGTCGAGCTCCAGCGTGTCCACGCCCATTGTCAACGCGTTGGCAAAGGCAGGCAGGGTGTTTTCCGGCAGCAGCGCCCGCCCGCCGCGATGCGCCTCGAGGTCAAAGGCCAAGTCGGATCCCATAGCCTCTCCTGCAACCAGAACCGAGAGCGCGGTCAGTATTATCGCTGCACGTGATGTCATCACAGTCCGAGAGGCGGTGGAAAACACGGCATTAAAACGTATCTTGCGCCGGGCCCATTCTAAAGGCTTTCGTGTCTCAATCCATGCCCAAGCCGGCGCATTTTCCCGCTGTCGACAGGTGTGATGCCTGCCCGTATCCTCCGCGGATTGCCATTCGACGCGCGTGACGGGATTTTCACATGAACCGCGCCCGCTTTTTTGTCGCATTCTTGCTTGTGGTCCTGCTGTCCGGACCAGCCTTCGCCCAGCGCGGCAACGACTTTGATCCCTGCTCGCGCAGATGAATGCGGCCACGCAGGCCGGCCGGTGGGCCGATGGGCTCGCCGCCGCCCAGAAACTGGAAAATCTGGTGCGCCGCCGGCAGGGCGCCGATAACATGAACTTTGCCGGCGTGCTGCATAACGAGGGCATGTATCTGCACAATCTCGGCCGCTTCCCAGAGGCGGTCGACAAGCTCAACGCCGCGCTTGCCATCAAGCTGCGCAACAGTGACGTCCTCTCCACGCTGCGCACCTCGAACATCCTGGTCGGATCGCTCGGCATGCTCGAGCGCCGGGCGGAGGCGACCGCGGTCGCCGAGCGGGCGCTGGCGCTCGGCACCAGTGCTTTTGGCGCCAACGACGGCAGGCTCGCCGGGACGCTGTCGGCGCTCGGCGGGCTCGCGCGCGACAACGAGAACCTTCGAGAGGCCGCAGGTTATTTCGAGCGGGCGCTTAGCGCCCTGCAAGCCGCCAACTCGCCGCCCTCCGACGTCGCGTCCGCCCTGGATGATCTCGGCGATATATATGGCCTGCTCGGGCGCTTCGACGACGGCGAGCGTACATTGAAGCAAGGGCTCGATCTGCTCGATCGCAGTTTTGGCAGGAACGCCGAGGCTACGTCGAACTACGACAAAATGCTCAATGATCTTGGCAATCTCTATCTTGACGCGGGCCGCCTGACGGAGGCCGAGGCAGCGATGCGGCGTTCGCTTGCGATCACGCGTGCGCGCAGCGGCGATACCCATCCGAATGTCGCGGCCACGACGGGCAATCTCGCCACTGTCCTCCAGCATGAGGCGCGCTATGCCGAGGCCGAAAAGCTCTATCAGCAGACCCTTCAGGCCTACGAGAAACTCTATGGTCCCAATCACCCGACGACCGCGATCGGGCTGAACAACCTCGCCAACGTCTACTCGGCTCAAGGCAAGCACGATGCTGCCGCAGGCCTCCAGGAACGGGTGCTCGCGATCTACGAAAAGGCGTTCGGTACCGAGAGCCCGGACGCCGGTCGTGCCCTGAACAATCTCGCGAACAGCTACGCGGATCTGGGACGCAACGCGCAGGCGCTGGATCTCTACCGGCGCTCGCTGACCACCATGGAGCGCAAGTTCGGGGAAGGCAGCGGCCCGACTGCACTGGCGGCGGGCTCGCTCGGACAGGCTTTGGCCGACGCCGGCCGCATGGATGAGGCCCGACCATATCTGGTGCGCTGCCTGGAGATCGACGAGCGCGTGCTTGGCGGCTCCCATCCGCAGCTCGTCAAGGACCTGCGTAGCATCGCGCTTCTCGACCTCAAGACCGGCAACATGAGCGACGCACGCAACCGGCTTGGTCGCGCGCTCGCGATCGCGCAGGACAGGCTCGGGCCACGGCATCACGATTCCATCGCCACGATGATCAACCTGGCCGACGCCGACCGGCGCGAGGGCAAGTGGCCGGATGCCCTGGCGCGGCTGCGGCTCGCTGCAGCCGCGCTCAACGCCGAGAAGAATACGCAGTTCGTCCGTTTTCCCGAGATCGATCCCTGGCTGATCGATGCGATCTGGCGCGTCTCCGACGGCAAGCCGGACAATGCCGCAAAGGACGAGGCCTTCGGCGCCGCTCAGCGCGCGCACGAGACCAGCGCGGGTGCCGCGCTGTCGCAGATGGCGGCCCGGTTCGGCGCCGGCAACGATACGATCGCCGGACTGGTGAGGCGGCAGCAGGACCTCAAGGCGAGCCTCGAAACGCTCGACAAGCGTGTGACGTCCGAACTCGGGCAGGCGGACGGCAAGCGCAACGACGCACTGATCGCCAGCCTGCGCGCGCAGGCCGCGCAAATGCGAAAATCGCTCGAGGACGTTTCGGCCCAGCTCGACCGCAGCTTTCCGGCCTATGCCCAATTGTCCAATCCGCAACCGCTGTCCATCGCGCAAACGCAGGGGCTGCTGAAGCCCGACGAGGCTCTGGTGGCGTTCATCGTGCGCGGCGACAAGACCTACGCCTTGGCGGTGACGCGTGAGGCAAGCGCACTGCGTCAGATCGCGCTCGGCAGCCGCGAGATCGGCGACCGTGTTGCTCATCTCCGGCTCGGGCTCGCCAATCCCGAGGCAGCCCAATCGTCATTCGACCTCGATGCGTCCTTCGAACTCTACAATGCGCTGTTCGGCCCGATATCGGCCGATATCACCGGCAAGCCAAAACTGTTGGTCGTCCCGGCCGGTGCGCTCACCAGCCTGCCGTTTCACGTGCTGGTGACCAGGAAACCCGACACGGCGTCTGCCGACCGCTTTCGACAGGCGGCGTGGCTGCTCAATGAGCGCGCCATCACGGTGTTGCCATCGGTGCCGAGCCTGCGCGCGCTGCGCAGCTTTGCCAGGGACTCACGCGCGCAGAAGCCGTTCATCGGATTTGGCGATCCGGTGTTGCGGCGTTCGCCGAGCGACAAGCGCGCGGGGCGCAACGTGCAGCCATACCAGAGCTACTACGACGGCACTTCCGTTGATATCGAGCGCCTGCGCACGGGGCTGCCTTCGCTGCCGGAAACCGCGGGCGAGCTCCAGGCGGTGGCGCGTGCGCTCGGCGCCTCGCCGCAGGACGACGTCAAGCTCGGCTCAGCCGCGACCGTGACCAGCGTGAGCACGCTGCCGCTCGATCAATACCGTGTCGTCGATTTCGCGACCCACGGCCTCGTTGCCGGTGAGGTCGGCGGCCTCAGCGAGCCCGCGCTCGTGCTGACATTGCCGGACAAGCCGACCAGCGACGATGACGGCCTGCTCACGGCAAGCCGCATCGCAAGACTCAAGCTGGATGCGGATTGGGCGGTGCTTTCGGCCTGTAACACGGCAGCCGGCGACAAGCCTGGCGCCGAGGGCCTGTCGGGCCTCGCGCGCGCGTTCTTCTATGCCGGCGCGCGCGCGCTCCTCGTCTCGCATTGGCCGGTCGATTCCGATGCGGCGGTGCGGTTGACCACGGGCGCCTTCTCCGAGCTCACAGCGCATCCCGGCATCGGCCGGGCCGAAGCGCTGCGCCGGTCGATGCAGGCTCTGATTGCCGACCGGTCGTCATCCCGCAACGCCGATCCCGCCGTGTGGGCGCCGTTCGTTCTGGTGGGCGAGGGCGGCTGACGGCGACCGCGTTCGGATAGTGTCAATTCTGGTAGTAATAGCCGCGCGGCTGATAAACCTGCCGGGGCTGAGGCTGATAGTAGGAGCCCTGCTGGCCGTAGCCCTGATTGTAATATTGCTGCGGTTGCTGCTGATAGACCTGCGCATCATAGAGCGGACGGTTGCCGCGCGGCGCCGGATAACGCGCGCCGGTGTCGCTGCCGTCGGCCGGATAGATGTAGTTGTCGTCCTGCGGCATGTAGCGGCGGGCGGGCTGCGCCGGCGGCGTCAGGTTCACGGGATCGCCCGACGTGGCGTACTGCTCCTCGGCCGGCTGCGGGGCGCGCGCGACCGCGTTGTTGGTTCGGCCGCGCGGATTGCGGGCGAGCGCCACCTGCGCCGAGCCGGTCAGCGTCACCGTTGTGTTGAGCACGCCCTGCTGCTGCACCAGCGCGTAGAGCGTCGAGGCGTTCTGGCGCGACAGCCGCACGCAGCCGTGCGAGGCGGGCGAGCCGAGCCGGCCGACCGAGTCGGTGCCGTGGATGGCGTGGCCAACTTTCGTGAAGAAGATCGCGTGCGGCATCGGCGCGTCGTCGAATTCCTTGGAGTAGTGATCCTCTTCCATGCGGAAGGTGCGGAATGCGCCGTTCGGCGTTTCGCGCGAGGGGATGCCGGTCGACACCGGCCAGTGATAGCGCGCGACGCCGTCGACGGCGACGGTCATCTGCTGATTGTCCTTGTCGACGGTGATCTCGACCTTGGCCTGCGCCGTGCCGGCGCTCAAAAGCATCAGGGAGGTAAAAGCGATGAGATAGGAACGCATCTGGAAACGCATTTGAGTTCTGGCCTCCGGCCTGTTCACGCTAGGCGCCGCGGCTCTCCGTCCCCGGCGTGCAATATGCCTGCAATCCGGCATTCGTTCCAGCGGCCTGCCAAGCCATCGTTAACGTGATGCCGGGCGTAAGCAAGGCCGCTTGGTGCCGCGCAGGCCGCGGCCCTGCTGACATTTTCGCGAGCGGATCCGTTCATGATGGCGCCAATTCGTCATGAAGAGGCAACCAATTGGCCGCATCTGCGTTAGTGCAGCGCTGATCTCTCGGCCAGCGGCCATCGCGGCCGGCTCACCCTTAGGAAATCCAATGAACAGAGTTCGTGTCGCCGCCGCTTCGTTGCCGGCCGGTCGTTCTGCCCGCCTGCTCCTCGCAGGTGCCGCTATCCTCCTCGGCCTTTCGTGCCTGCCTCAGCCCGGTCACGCGCAAGGCATCGTGCGCGGCGCTCAGGAAGGCTCCTATGAAGGCAATCGGATCGCCGGCCCGGTGGGTGGCGCGGTCGGAGGCGTCGTCGGCGCTGGTGTGGGCGGTGCCGTGGGTGCGGTCGAGGGCGTATTCGGCATTCCCCACCGCGGCCATCGCCGCTGCCGCGGCTATTACGACGGCCACAATCGCTTCCACTGCTACAGGTGACGTCCACCGTCGTCATTCCGGGCTCGCGCTACGCGCGCTCCGAAATGACAGCTCAATTCTTCAACCGGTACCCGGTCCGGAAAATCCACCAGATCACGGCGAGGCAAATCACCAGGAACGTCAGCGTCATGCCGATGCTGACGGCAACGCTGACATCCGCGATCTCGTAGAAGCTCCAGCGGAAGCCGGAGATCAGGTAGACGACCGGGTTGAGCAGCGCCACCGTGCGCCAGGTCGGCGGCAGCATGTCGATGGAATAGAAGCTTCCGCCGAGGAATGTCAGCGGCGTCACCACCAGCATCGGGATCATCTGGAGCTTTTCGAAGCCGTCGGCCCAGATGCCGATGACGAAGCCGAACAGGCTGAACGTTACCGCCGTCAGGACCAGGAAGGCCAGCATCCATATGGGATGATGGATGTGGAGCGGCACAAAGAGCCCGGCGGTCGCCAGGATGATCAGTCCTAAAATGATCGACTTGGTCGCGGCGGCGCCGACATAGCCGAGCACGATCTCGACATAGGAGATCGGCGCCGACAGGATCTCGTAGATCGTGCCGGTGAATTTCGGGAAATAGATGCCGAAGGAAGCATTGGCGATGCTCTGCGTCAGCACCGAGAGCATGATCAGGCCCGGCACGATGAAGGTGCCGTAGCTGACGCCCTCGACCTGGCTGATGCGCGAGCCGATCGCGGCGCCGAACACCACGAAATAGAGCGAGGTCGAGACGACCGGCGAGACGATGCTTTGCAGCACCGTGCGCCAGGTGCGTGCCATTTCGAACAGATAGATGGCGCGGACAGCGCGATAGTTCATGACGTCCTCACGAGGTCGACGAAGATGTCCTCGAGCGACGATTGCGTCGTGTCGAGATCGTTGAAGCGGATGCCGGCGTCGCGCAGGTCGCTGAGCAGGCTGGTGATGCCGGTGCGATCGCCCTTGGTGTCGTAGTCGTAGACCAGCGTCGCGCCATTCTCGCTGAGGTCGAGCTCGTAATGGGCAAGGCTGTCGGGGAGCGAGGTGATCCTGTTCTGCAGGTGCAGCGTCAGCCGTTTCTTGCCGAGCTTCTGCATCAAGGTCGCCTTGTTCTCGACCAGCACGATCTCGCCCTTGTTGATGATGCCGATGCGGTCGGCCATCTCCTCGGCCTCCTCGATGTAGTGCGTGGTGAGGATGATGGTGACGCCGGATTGCTGCAGCGTGCGCACCACCTCCCACATGCCCTTGCGCAGCTCGACGTCGACGCCGGCGGTCGGCTCGTCCAGGAACAGGATCTGCGGCTCGTGCGACAGCGCTTTCGCGATCATCACGCGGCGCTTCATGCCGCCGGAAAGCGTGATGATCTTGTTGTCCTTCTTGTCCCAGAGCGAGAGGTCTTTCAGCACCTTCTCGATGTGCGCAGGGTTCTTCGGCTTGCCGAACAGGCCGCGGGAGAAGCTCACGGTCGCCCACACGCTCTCGAAGGCGTCTGTGTGCAATTCCTGCGGCACCAGCCCGATCAGCGAGCGCGCCTTGCGGTAGGAGGTCCGGATGTCCTCGCCGCCGACGAGGACACGGCCCTCGCTCGGATTGGCGATGCCGCAGATGATCGAGATCAGCGTGGTCTTGCCGGCGCCGTTCGGGCCGAGCAGCGCAAAGATCTCCCCGCGCTTGATATCGAGATTGACGTTCTTGAGCGCCTTGAAGCCGGACCCATAGGTCTTCGACAAATTGGCGACGGAGATGATGGAAGACATGATGGCCGGCAGATTGGGGAGGGAGGCTGGAACCGTCCCGGGAGGGCGGTCAGCGGAGCCCTGAAATAGGAATGCACTTGCGCGGCCGCAATTGCCGGGAGAAAAATGGTCTCAAAACAGGCCGTTCGGTGGCGGGTTTCGGGCAAGTGTTGCGCGATGGTCACGGCCCGCTGCTAAGATTGCGGTTCACGCGGCTCTTTGTTGCGTCTGCGAGCAGGGCGTGGCTACGATTCCGGCCAATCGCAAAGCGTAGTGTCCCCAGGGAAAAGATCGATGAGACCGAACGGCCGTCACACCGCCGGCGTCAGCCAATTGTCCACCATCCGCGTGTGGGCGATCTGCATGTTGCTGCTGTCAGCTGTTGCCATCAACCCGGCCCCCGCCAGGGCCGCGCCCAGCCAGGCCACCGCCACGACACATGTCTACCTGCTCCGGGGCGTGCTCAACATCTTCTCGCTCGGGCTCGACACGATCGGCGCCCGGCTGCAGGCGCAGGGCATCCCGGTGACCGTCGCGAACTTCGTGTCGTGGTCCTCGCTCGCCGATGAGGCCGCGGCCAATTACAGGGCCGGCCGCATCAAGACCATCGTCCTGGTCGGCCATTCCTCGGGTGCGACCGCGCTGCCCGACATGATCGCCAAGCTCAAGCAGCTCGGCGTTCCCGTGAAGCTCGCGATCGGCCTCGATTCCGTGTTCAAGACCAAGCTCACGACGGGTGCCGAGCGCTACATCAACATCTACATCGGTGACGGCCCGGGCGAGCCGGTGAGGGCCGCCGACGGTTTCCGTGGCAAGCTCGACAATGTCGACGTGCGCGGCACCGGCGTCGGCCATATCTCGATCGACAAGAACGAGGCGATCCAGCGCCGCGTCATCGCCGAGATCGACGCCGCAATCATGCGCTCGCGCGCACCGGCAACCGCGGTCGCCGAACCCGGCGCGCCGCGCCAGGCGCGGTCGGCAGCGGCGACGGCGCCCGCCAGGAACTGAAGCACTCACCTGCAATATCCAATCTGGTCACGACGCCGTCGACTTCATGGTCGGCGGCGTCGTTGTCTTGTCGGTTGTGGGGACGTCACCGCCAGACGGGCCAAGGGCTCGCCACGTTGGCGGCGAGCCCGCCAGCGGAACCTGGCGTTCGATCCGGCGTTGTTGCATCATGGCCCAGAAACGAAATGCCGGACCGATGTCGGTTCAGCCCGAGCGATGCTGGTCTGCCGTGCCGGTCGGCGAGACTGCGCCGGCCGAAAAGCCCCGTTTGCGACTGAATCGCTTGAGCGCGAAGCGAGCCGGCCTGTTGAGGCAGCAGGCACTGCGGATGCAGCGCGCGTTGCTCGCCGGCAAGAGCGACGGTCGCAAGTTTTCGCCGAAGTGACGAGCCGGTTGTCCGGCGTGCCGTATGTTTGGGACCAGAGCACGTGAAGCTATTTCAGTGTCCGTCGTGCCGGCAGCCTGTCTCGTTCGAACACACCGCGTGCGCGAACTGCGGCACGCAGTTGGTGTTCGATCCGTCGAGCATCAACCTGACCAAACTCGCATTCAATCAGTCCTGCCGTAACCGCGAGATCATCGGCTGCAACTGGTGTGTCAAGGGCGCGGATTGGTACTGCGACTCCTGTCGCCTCACGCGCACCATCCCGCATCTCGGCAGCACCAGGAACGTCATGCTCTGGCGGCGAGTGGAGGAAGCCAAGCGCCGTCTTCTCTATGATCTTCGCCGGCTCGGACTTCCGCTGGTCTCCCGCAGCGGTGACCGCGTGGCATTCGACATTCTCTCCGACGAAATCAATCCGATCCTGACGGGGCACCTCTCGGGCGTGATCACGCTCAACCTCGCGGAAGCCGACGATGTCGAGCGCGAGGCCCGCCGCGTGGCGTTCCGGGAGCCGTACCGCACCCTGCTCGGGCATTTCCGGCACGAGATCGGCCATTTCTACTGGGACCTGCTGGTCAACGGCACGACGTTCCAGGCGCCATTCAGGCTGATCTTCGGTGACGAGACGCAGGGCTATCAAGCGGCGATCAGCAGCTATTACGGCCGCACTGATCGTTCATACGACCGGAGCGGCTTCATCAGCGAATACGCGACGTCCCACCCCTGGGAGGATTGGGCGGAGACGTTTGCGCATTTTCTCCATATCCTGTCGACGCTGGACTCGCTGGCGGGTCTGCCGTTGTCCCTCGATGAGCGCGCCCGGCAGACCCTGACGGATCCCTATCTGGAGAGCGACTTCGAGGCGCTGCTGGCGTTGTGGAGCCCGCTGTCCCGCGGTCTCAACGAGCTCAACCGCTCGCTCGGGATGAACGATGCCTATCCGTTCGACGTATCGCCGGCGGTGAAGGGCAAGCTGCACCTCGTGCACATGGCGATCGTTGCGTTTCGCGAGCAGCAGAGGTTGGCGGCGTAACGCGGCGGACAGTTTTCGCTACGTCAGGAAGGCGCGGATGGCAGCCGCGATATCGCTCGCATGCGTTTCCAATGCGAAATGGCCGGTATCGAAGAACTGCACCACTGCGTTGGGATTGTCGCGCTTGAACGCTTCGGCGCCAGGTGGAATGAAAAACGGATCGTTCTTGCCCCAGACCGCGAGGAAGCGCGGCTTGTGCGTGCGGAAATAGCTCTGAAATGACGGGTAGAGCGCCACGTTGCTCTTGTAGTCCCCCATCAAATCGAGCTGCACCTCGTCCGCGCCCGGGCGTGCGAGATAGAAATTGTCGAGGTTCTGGCCGTCCGGCGACACCAGGGTCGCGTCGGGAACGCCGTGCGTGTACTGCCAGCGCGTCGCTTCCGGTGCGAGGAAAGCGCGCAACGCGTCACGGTTGGCGGGCGAGGGGTCCTGCCAATAGGCCTTGATCGGAGTCCAGCCGTCGCTGAGGCCCTCCTCATAGGCGTTGCCGTTCTGCGAGATGATGGCCGCGATCCGCTCGGGATGACTGAGCGCAAGCCGGAAGCCGGTCGGCGCGCCGTAGTCGAAGACGTAGACCGCGAAGCGATCGAAGCCGATGACTTCGGTGAAGCGCTCGATCACGCGCGCAACGTTGTCGAAGCTGTAGCGGAACGCTTCGCGCGGGGGCATGTCGGACTGTCCGAAGCCGGGAAGGTCCGGTGCCACGATGTGAAACCTGTCTGCGAGCAGCGGGATGAGGTCGCGGAACATATGGCCTGCACTCGGGAAGCCGTGCAGCAGCAGAAGCTTCGGTGCTCCGGCGCGGCCGGCCTCGCGATAGAACACCTTGAAACCATCGACGTCTGCGGTGCGGTAGTTGGGGGCCACGGTGGTTCTCCGAAGTAACCTATTAAATACTAAAATGGAGGTTACGTTTTGCGCGGGTAACTTGTCAATAGCAATTTTACAGGTTACTTAGTCAGCGCCGTCCACCGACTGGCCCAGGACCGCTCATGGACCGCCCGCCCGCCATGTTCATCGCCGACTCGCTCGGCCTCGATTTTCTGAATTCGGTCGCGACCCCGGTCGATACGCCGGTCGACTGGATCGACGATGGCGATGGCCTGATCGACTGGCTGGCCCAGGCGGGGCTGGTGCCGTCCGATGAACTACACGCGCTGAAGGCGCGCGCGAGGCCAGGCGAACTGGACAAGGTCGCCGGCGAGGCCCGGGCCTTGCGTGAGTGGTTCAGGGAATTCGTGCGCAAGCATGCCGGCCGGCCGCTCACGGCGGCGGCTCTGAAGGAGCTCGGTCCGTTGAACAGCCTGTTGGAGCGCGATGAAGCGTTCAACCGGATCGAGCCCGTGCATGATGACGGCGGCACATTATCGCTGCAAATGAAGCGGCGCTGGCGATCGCCGCAAGCGATGCTGCTGCCGGTCGGTGAGGCGCTGGCAAAGTTCGTCTGCGAGGAAGACTTCACCGACGTAAAGCAGTGCGAGGGTCATAATTGCACGATGCTGTTCGTCGACCACACCCGCAGGCGGGCGCGGCGATGGTGCATCATGGCGGTCTGCGGCAACCGCGCCAAGCAGGCCGCGCACCGCAGCCGGCTTAAGGGCAGGGATTGATCCGAGCGCGTCTCGCCTTCTCTGCTCAGGGCTTGAGCGGTCGATCTGCGCCGGTTTGACACATCCGTTAACACTTGCCCCCGGCCGGCACGTCATTCCGCCACGATAAAATCTGAATTATGCAGTTCCATCGGTTGACGTTGAAGGGCAGTCAAGTGGTGGAATTTGGTGTTCGAGGAGCGCGTCTCGCCTTTTCGTGCGACACGCTCTCGGCCTTGCCATCCCGGTGGGCGATCCTGACGTCTGTAATGGTTGCGCTCGGTGGGTGCGCGACCGCTCCGCTCGAGCGCGCAGGCTCGCTCAGCAGCTACGATCGATTGGCGGAGGCGAACGGCCTCGTGACTCGGTCCCAAATCCGCGTGAACAAGAAGGACGTGCTGGCAGCCAAGACGATCCGGATCGCGGCGACTGTCTTTCCCGCGCGACCGGATGTGGCGCTGAGTGAAAAGGAGCGCCGCCTGGTCGCAAACGCGATCAGTCGCGAGCTGTGTCTGCGCCTGAGCGAACGCTTTCGCATCGTTGCTGCCGATGACGATGCTGATCTCACGGTGCAGGCAACGGTGACCCACGCCACGCCGACCAATCCGACGGCCTCCGGTGCATCGAAAGCCCTGACGATCGCCAAGACCGTTGCACTCCCGGCGGTACCTGTCCCGGTGCCAAGGCTTCCCGTCGGACTCGGTACTCTCTCGGTCGAAGCCGAGGCGCGCGATTTCGCGGGCTTCCAGAAGGCGGCAATGGTCTGAGCGCGTAGCGCCAACTCGATCGGGAGTTCCGCGCGTGTCGCCAACGAGGGCGACGCATACGATCTCGCGGCCGATTTCGGCACCGACTTCGCCAAGCTGGTCACGACCGGAGAATCCCCGTTCGGCGGCATTCCTGCGCTGCCTCCGATGGACAGCATTCCCGTGCGGTTCGGAGGTGCGCCCAAATATGTCGCCTGCGAAGCGTTCGGACGGTTTCCCGGCATCACCGGTTTCGCGGGGCAGGGGCTCGGCTTGCCGCCGGCCTGGACGGATTCGGGCGCCAGGGAGAGTTCGACCGACAACCCGTCCCCGGCGCCGCAGCCGAATTCAGAGCAGTCGCTCACGCAATGATCCCTGACGTGTTCGTTGCGTTCGATCCCGACAATTTCGTAGCCGACCAGAGTCAAGGACATGCTGACCCAGCGAACGCGGACCCAAGGAACAACTCGCCCTCTGCGTCAAAACGCAGCGCGCGCCGATGCGCGTACGAACGTGGCAACCGTTCCCCTCTTCGCGGCCGATGAGGCGTGGAGCCGGGTGAATTCGGATCGGCGTGTTGCCGGCGAGACGGATGACCAGGAGGGGCTCCGCGAACCCGGTTTCTGGATGACGGCCATGGTTGCGTTTCTGCCCACGGTCGCAGGTTGCCTCTATCTCTTTCTGACCCAAGGATGAGGTGCGTATCGAGCGCGGCGGCCTTGCCTGCCGGCCTGTCCGCAGCCATGTCCGCAGCCTTGGCGCTCTTGCTGGCGGGCTGCGCGTCGAGCGCAAATCTCCCGCCCGTCTATCATCCTCCAGGGCCGCCCAGCGCCAAGGCGGTGAAAGAAGGCGTCACGAAAGCAGCGGCCGACATCAAGCTGACCGGGGGCTGGAGACATCCGCAGTCCGCCATTCCGACCACGGACCGGGATCGTATTTCGTCTGCCTGAGGCAGCGCGGTCCGTCAGCGGGCGGACGCGCCGCCTATTCGGTCTTTTTCGACGATGACAGCTATAAGGGAATCCAGAGTTCGGTGATTTCCGAGGCCTGCGAAGCCGAACCATGGGTTCCTTTCAACTGATGCCGCGATTCCGGGGCCGCCAGAATCAATCCTCTGGCCAGCGGGCGTCACGAACCGGGTTCCGTGCCCCAAATTCCACCCAATCGGTGGTCACTAAGCGTCCGGGGGAGGCCTCTTCCTTCCGTGGTGGGACTGCTGGACTGATGCTTGATCCAAGGCGAATTGTCGTGCTGGCAGCGGTTGCGCTGCTCGCCCTGGGCCCCGGCTTGGCCGTCGCCTCACCCGCCAAGTCGAAGCGCGCAGCGGTTGCGACCGCCGCGCCGCCACCACCTCCCGCTCCGATCGAGCCTCTGCCGCCGCCGAAGATCTACCTGTTCCGCGGCGCCATGGGGCCGATCTTCTCGACCGGCATGGACCGGCTTGAGGAGAAGCTGACGAAAGCCGGCTTTTCGGCCAACGTCTACGAATTCACCATTTGTCGATGGATCGGCGATCGCGCGATCGCCAGTTACAAGGAAAGCCCGGCGCCGATCGTGCTGATCGGCCACTCCATGGGCGGTCTGTGCTCGATCGTCATCTCGGAGATGGCGGCCAAGGAGAACATCCCGATCAGCCTCGTCATCGCCATCGATCCCGCGCATGCAACCGGCGACGTACCGCTCAACGTCGAGCGCTTCATCAACATCTTCCTGTCCGACAGCGTGCTCGGTGGCGGCGACGTCGTGGCCGTGCCCGGCTTTCGGGGCCACTACGCGAGCTACGACCTCAAGGAGAACAGCCGCGTCTCGCACATCAATATCGAGAAGTCGGACGACATCCATCGCCAGATCGTCGACATGGTGACGCAGTTGCCGCGCATCCCCCTCAGACCCAGGCCGATGCCGTGCCGCTGCGCTACCTCGTGCCCGGGAATACGCTGGTCGAGCTGTGGGACAGCGGCGTGCGGCTCCCCGTGCGCGCCGGCGACACCATGGCGAGCATCGCAGCCGCCAATCGCGTGCCGCTGTGGACGCTTGCCCAGAGCAATTCACTGGCGGAGAACGCGCCGCTCACCCCCGGCCAAACCATCATCGTCCCGCGCCATCTGACGCCGCCCGAACCGGTGGCCGCGATGGCGGCGCCCGCGCCGGGCCGGCGGTAAGACGGCTCTGCCGCCTCTTTTCACTGGCGCCGCGGCAGCCACCTCGATGCAGACACCGAGGTGGAGCGAGCAATCGGAGAAACGCGGCCCGCCGGTCGACGGGCCGCGGCGAGAAGCATCAGAAACAAGGCCCGTTCAGCAGCGTATTTGGCAGCGGGGCGGCCAGTTTCGGACCCGTGCACGACGAGACGTCCTTCCGTCGTGCAAACGCGCCATCGCCATGTCCTTCGGCCGCACCTCTTCAAGAACACTTCGAATGTCGGGAAGGTCTCGGACATCTCGGCTAGCCATGGCTCGCAGTGAGAGCGGTTACGTTCTGGATCGCCCTGTTTGGAGCTTGGAAGGCGAGCGGGAAGGTGGTCGCGGAGAGTCTTTCGATCGCGGAGCGTTCTTCCGACAAACGCCGCTCGATGAACCGCCGCTCGAACTCGGTCAGTTCGGTCTTGAGCAAACGCTGGTATCGGCCGATGTTATTGCGATGCGCGCGCAACAAGGCCAGTTCGTCATCAATCATCATCGTCTCCCGGGTCGCGTGTTGCCTAGGCCGCGAGGCCGGTTCGCAAGACGGATTTCGTGCGGACCGGTTTGCCACCCGGAGGCCCCTTCGGATGGTGATCGAGCATCGCGAGCGCTTCGAGAATCTCGTCGATGGTGGCGGCTCTGTCCGAGCCGGGGAGCTCTCTCAGCGCCGGGTTTGACGCGACGCTGGCTGCGTCCGAGGCCCAGGATGCCAGGATCGCCCGCTTCTCTCCGGTCGACAAAGCCGGGTCCGCGACGACGTCGCGCGGATGATCGTAGACAGAGCCGGGGTGCAAGATCGCTTTCAGGTCGATGATGTTGTCCGCATGATCGATCATGAGAGGTCCTCCTTCTCCTTTCGATAAAACCTCTGATTTGCATTCCGGGGTGCGCGATCAAAGGCTATGGTCGATCCCACCCGACGAGCGGGCGGGATCACCAGGCCTCCGACACACGAAATTCAGGCGGCCTTGCCCTCGAGTTGGTGGACGGTGCCGGATGGCGCGCCATTGATGGCAATTCGCCGCGGCTTCATGGCTTCAGGAATTTCCCGGATCAGTTCGATCCTGAGCAGACCGTTCTCGAACGCGGCACTCCGCACCTGAACATAGTCGGCCAGGTTGAACTGCCGCTTGAAGGGCCGCGCGGAAATGCCCCGGTAGAGATATTCGCGTTCGGCCTTGTCCGCCTTGTTGCCCTCGACGATCACCGCGTTCTGCTCGGCTGTCACCGAGATCTCGTCGGGTGAAAAGCCCGCGATCGCAAGCGAAATCTGGTAGCGATCCTCGCTGACGCGTTCGATGTTGTAGGGGGGATAATTGTCCTCGCCGGCACGCTGTGCCGTCTCCACGAGGTCGAAGAGGCGATCGAAACCAATGGTCGAACGCCACAGGGGAGAGAAGTCGTAAGTGCGCATAGCCAGATCCTCCAAGGAGCAAAATGGATACGAGCGGCACCGGACACGACCGGTGCCCGTCTCAGTCGCTCCCGACCCGTCAGGCGCCGGGAACGCCACCTCTCGGCGGCAACTGAAAAATAAAAAACGCCATTTTGGTTTCAAGAGGGGGTCCAAAAATTTTTCGAACCCCGCCCCTCGGGAAACAGGCGAACGATCGCTGACCGCTCGCGACGCGGTGCAGATGCTGTTCAGCTCCTTAAACGTTCGAGCCGTGGATCGCCTCGATCACGGCGTCGGTGACCTCGTTCGTCGTCGCCTTGCCGCCGACATCGGGCGTCAGCACGCCGGCCGCACAGACGCGTTCGACCGCCGCCATCAGGCGGCTCGCCGCCTCCTTCTCGCCGAGATGTTCGAGCATCTGCGCGCCGGTCCAGAACGTCGCAACCGGGTTGGCGATGCCCTTGCCTGTGATGTCGAAGGCCGAGCCGTGGATCGGCTCGAACATCGAGGGGAAGCGGCGTTCCGGATCGATGTTGCCGGTCGGCGCGACGCCGAGGCTGCCCGCAAGAGCGCCGGCGAGATCGGAGAGGATGTCGGCGTGCAGGTTGGTCGCGACGATGGTGTCGAGGCTCTTCGGATGCAGCGTCATGCGCACGGTCATGGCATCGACCAGCATCTTGTCCCAGCTCACGTCGGGGAATTCGGCTGCGACCTCGGCGGCGATTTCGTCCCACATCACCATGCCGTGGCGCTGCGCGTTCGACTTGGTCACCACGGTCAAGAACTTGCGCCGACGCGATTGCGCGAGCTTGAACGCATAGCGCATGATCCGCGTCACGCCGACGCGGGTGAACACGGCGACCTCGGTGCCGACCTCCTCGGGGAGGCCCCTGTGCGCCCGGCCGCCCATGCCGGCATATTCGCCTTCCGAATTCTCGCGCACGATCACCCAGTCGAGATCGCCGACGCCGACATTGCGCAAAGGCGAGGCGACGCCTGGAAGAATCTTGGTTGGCCGCACATTGGCGTATTGGTCAAAGCCCTGGCAGATCGGCAGGCGCAGGCCCCACAGCGTGATGTGATCGGGCACGTCGGGCGCGCCGACTGCGCCGAAATAGATCGCGTCGAATGTCTTCAGTTCGGCGAGGCCGTCCGCCGGCATCATCACGCCGTGCTTCTTGTAATAGTCCGAGCCCCAGTCGAACGTCTTGATGGTGAAGGCGAGGTCGCCGCTGCGTTTGGCCAGCGCCTCAAGCACGCGGACACCGGCGGAGATGACCTCGGGGCCGATGCCGTCGGCGGGAATCGCTGCGATCGAATGGGTGCGCATGGAAATGCTCCGTGAGAAGTATTTGTGTCGGCGGACCACGGGTGGGGCCCGCAGTGGGCTTTGGCGGGACGGACGGCCGGGCGAAGTCAATTCGCGCTGGTCTTGATGGAAAATGCTACGCTATGACCGCAGTCCAGAGGGAAGGTGATATCAGATGACGGATCAGAAAGCTTCGAGCGAATTGCGGGTGGCCATTGCCGGACTGGGCTCGATCGGCACCAAGATCGCGACCGCGCTCGATCAGGGCATCGAGGGCCTGACGCTGACGGCTGTCGCCGTACGCGATCCCGCAAAGCATCAGGCCTTCCTCGATGGCCTGCGCCAACCGCCGCAGATCATGCCGATCGACCAGCTCGGCGACGCCGCCGACATCGTGGTCGAGTGCGCGCCGAGCAGCCAGCTCCGCGCGATCGTCGAACCGGCAGTGAAACGCGGCAGGGCCGCGGTCGTCGTCAGCGTCGGCGGACTGCTCGACAATTTCGATCTCGTCGATCTCGGCAGGGCCAATGGCGGCCGCATCATCGTGCCAACCGGCGCTCTGATCGGTCTCGATGCGGTCAATGCCGCCGCGGTCGGCACCATCCATTCCGTGAAGATGGTCACGCGCAAGCCGATCGACGGTCTGAAGGGCGCTCCGTTCATCGTCGAGAACAAGATCGACATCGACAATCTGCGCGAGCCTCTGAAACTGTTCGAGGGCAGCGCGCGCGAAGCGGCGAAGGGCTTTCCGGCCAACGTCAATGTCGCGGTTGCGCTGTCGCTGGCTGGCATCGGGCCCGATCGCACCCAGATCCAGGTTTGGGCGGACCCCACTGTGACGCGCAATGTTCATCGCATCGAGGTCGAAGCGGATTCGGCGCGGTTCTCGATGGGCATCGAGAACATCCCGTCGGAGAATCCCAAGACCGGGATCATCACGGCGCTGTCCGTGATCGCGCTGCTCCGCAAGCAACGCGCCACGCTGTGTGTGGGGACGTAACTCTCACGCGCCCGTGACGCGCCAGATCACGTTGCCGACGTCGTCGGCCATCAGCAGCGATTTCTTGTCGGGGCCGATCACGACGCCGACCGGGCGGCCGTAGGATTCCTTCTCGTCCGGTGCGAGGAAGCCCGACAGGATGTCGCGGCCGGGCCCGGAGGGCTTTCCGTTCTCGAACGGGATGAACACCAGTTTGTAGCCGGACAATGTGCTGCGATTCCACGAGCCGTGCTGGCCGATCACCATGCCATCGGGGAAGCCGGGCAGGGTGCCCGCCGGCATCCAGCACAGGCCGAGCGAGGCGGTGTGCCCGCCGAGCGCGTAGTCCGGCGTGAGCGCCTTGGCAACCATCGCCGGATCCTGCGGCACGCGGTCGTCGACGGTCTTGCCCCAGTAGCAATAGGGCCAGCCATAGAAGCCGCCGTCGCGCACCGAGGTCAGATAATCCGGCGGCGTCTCGTCGCCGAGACCGTCGCGTTCGTTGACGACGGTCCAGAGCACGTTCGTGTTCGGCTCCCAAGCCAATCCAACGGGATTGCGCAGGCCGGCGCCGAAGATGCGAGGCGTGCCGGCGACGAGGTCGAGCTCGTAAACCGCGGCGCGGCCTTCCTCGACCTCCATGCCCATCTCGGCAATGTTGCTGAGCGAGCCGACACCGGCATAGAGCTTCTTGCCGTCGGGGCTCGCGAGCAGGCTGCGCGTCCAGTGGCCGCTCGGCTTGAAAGTGGTGAGCCGCTTGCCCGGCGCGGTGATGCTGTCGGCATTGGCGACATAGGGAAAGGCCATCACGCCGTCGGTGTTGCCGACATAAAAGGTGTCGCCGACCAGCGCCATGCCGAACGGCTGGCTGAGATTTTCCATGAAGGCGCCGCGCACTTCGGCGACGCCGTCACCGTCCTTGTCCCGAAGCAGCGTGATGCGGTTGGCGGAAACGCCGAGTGCTGCGGCGCGCCGCATCGTCGCCTGCATCGCGTAATGAAACACGGACCTTGGCGGCCCCGCGATCTGCGTTGCTTCGGCGATCAGCACGTCGCCGTTAGGCAGCACCTCGATCCAGCGCGGATGGTCGAGGCCGGTTGCGAACGCATTGACCTTGAGCCCGTGCGCGGCGGTCGGCTTCTGTCCTTCGCTCCAGCCCCGTGCTGTCGGCATCTTCAAGGTCGGCAGCGCGCCTTGCGGCTTCGCTTGGGGAATGGCGGGGGCCTGGCCCCATGCGGCCGCAGGCGTGGAGCCCGAGAGCTTCCGCCATTGCAGCGCGATGCCGCCGACGAACGCGACGAACTGCGCAAAGATGCTGGAAAAAGTCATGAGGAGCCCCCGATTGCGGGCGCATCCAACTGGTTGACGGGGCCGGCGTCAACCTGTGCGGCCCATTGTCGGGGCCTATTCCGTCGGAATGGCAGCCGATCGAATTTGCATGGAAGATTTAGCGGCCGATCTGCCGCTCCAACCGTCGCGCCGCGCGAAAATCGTCCATGTGATGGACGTTGGGCGCGAGCGCGGCCTCGCGCGCCAGCAGGTGATAGACCCGGGCCACCGTGCGCTGTTTCTGCTTCGTCCGGCCGGGCGGCAATCCGCGTGCCTTGCGGACGGCGGCAATGGCATGCTCGCGAAAATAATCGTAGGCGTCCGACATGGCTCGATGCTCTGCGATCAATGCAGGGTTCGAGAGGTAACGGATTTGAGGAGGGGTAGTTCCTGCGGAACGACCGCGGGCCCTTATCGCGGCGACAGGAACGGGATGATCATCGGCACGCGGCGGCAATAGGCGCCGTAGGCATCCTCGCCGAGCTCCTTGGACAGGAAAACCTCTTCCATCCGGCCCTTCTGCCACATGCCGAGCGAGATCAGGATCGCGCCGAGGATCGTCGTGACCAAGCCGATCGCGATCCCGGTGACGAGCATGCCGAAGATCAACCCGGTGTAGATCGGGTGACGCACGATGCCATAGGGGCCGGTGTCGATGACGCGGTGGTCTTCCTTGTGGGTGATGGTGTTGGACCAGAACTTCCCGAGATGAAGCCGGCCCCACCAGGCGAAGGCGATACCGGCGATCGAGAGCACCGCGGCGACATAGATGCCGCTGTTGCCGAGCACCCAGAGCGGCTTCCAGCCCAGAAGCTCCGCAACCCAGGGGGTGTACAGGATGCCGCCGACCAGGATCGGCAGGCTGTAGCGCTGCGACTCCAGCGTCATGACCTGCTTCTTGGTCCGGCCCTGCCAGAACGAGGCACCGACCCAACTGCAGAGAAAAGCGAGCCAGATCAGCGCCAGGAGTTCGGTCGGCCACGCGGTGGTCCAGCCGCCCCAGGCGACAGAGAGAAGCTTGCTGAAATCGAAGGACATGCCGAAATGTTCTTTGCGTTTGGCGGAGAGCTCAGCTCGCGCGCGAGGACAGCGCGTGATGCTTGATGGCGCCGGAGGGTGCTTCGCCGCCGCGGGCGAGCAGATGGGTGATGGTTTCGCGCAGCACCGGCTCGATCGGGCGCGGCGCGTAGCCGAGCTCGTTGCGGGCCTTGTCGATCGAAAGATCGCTCGCGGCCAGCGCGATGCGCACGCCCTCGGCGGTGCCGTTGGGCGGCCGGTGCGTGAAATTGTCGGAAATGTATTCGAGCATGATCGCGGAGAGCTCGGCGATCCTGCCGGGCACCACGATCGGAAACTGCCGGCGTCCGCTCATCGCCGACATCATCCGCAGGATGCGGCCGAGCGGGACGCAGTCACCGCCGAGGATATAGCGCTGGCCGATACGGCCGCGTTCCATCGTCAGCACGAGGCCCATCGCGACGTCGCGGACATCGACGAGGTTGACCAGGAAGTTGAGATGCGGCTGAACCTTCTTCTGGAGGAAGTACCAGAGCATCGCGGTCGGCGGCGTCAGATTGTGGTCGGCGGCGCCGATCGGCATGGTCGGCGTGCCGATCACGAGCGGAAAGCCGGCGGCCGCGGCCTTCGCGGCGTGATGCTCGGCGAGCGACTTCGAGCGCGTATAGGCGCCGGGCATGGCCTCGGCCGGCTGCAGCGCCTCCTCGGCGGCAACGCCGCCCAGGTCGGAATAGGGGAACAGGATCGATTCCGTCGAGCAGTGCAGGAACCGCGACACGCCGCGCTTCATCGCAGCCGCGAGTACGATCTCGGTTCCGCGGCAATTGACGTCGTGAAAGTCCTGCTTGTCGGCGACCCACATGCCCGGCAGGCCGGCGAGGTGATAGACCTGATCGACGCCAGCGATCGCGGCATCGACCGCGGCGCTATCCAGCACTGAGCCATGGACATGTTCAACGTCGGCATTCGCCGCGGCCGGGGGCCGGACATCGAGCACGCGTACCCGCTGCCCACGGGCGCGGAGCGCTTCTACGAGGTGATGTCCGATGAAACCACTGCCACCGGTAACCAGTACGAGAGCCATGCAGAAGGTTTGCTGTTTCGCTTCTAGAACTATCGGGTTGAAAGGGAATTGGTCGAAAGAGGCGCCAGAATCGCGGCAAGGTCGCGACGGAAGCCCAGTGCAATGAATAATTTCGCCATCACGAACATCGGACCGAGCAGGAAATGCGTGGGGTGGTCGACCATCGACGGCTGCCGTTCCTCGAAGACCTTGTGACCGACGATCTGGGCCGTGACGCCGAACCCGATCAGCACCGCAAAAATCGACCACATCATGACGATCGAGACCTGATTGCCGATCGCGGTTGCGACCGATAGCAGCACGATCATGGCGGCGAGGATGCCGAGCCCGATCCCGGCATCCAGCATCAGCCAATAGACCAGCACCGGCAGGGCCAGGACCACCGCCAGGCTGACCTCGATCCCGAAGATGGGGAAATGCACGAGGGTCAGCGGCAGCACGGCGCCGGTGAAGAGCAGGAGGATGCCGACCACGTGCATCGCGCAGTTCCACGGATCGCGATGATATTCGACGTAGTCGGCCAGTTGGCGTTGAAAATAACTGGCCATCTCGGTCTCGTGCATCATGGGGTCGGGAAGGGTGAAATCAGCCTATAGCACTGGATAGGGCAGCGCACAAACCGGCACTATTGTCGCTTAAAACGGTGCTGGGGCGCTGTGAGACGGATCACAAAGCGGAAGAACTTCAACGGGTTCCGCGAGGTCCCATCCCCTCCCGCTCAGCGCTTCTTGGCTGGCTTTTTCGCCGCAGGCGCAGGCGCCGCCGGATGCGAGGGCGCTTCCTCCGGCAGCTTGGCATAGGTTGCGATTTGCAACTGGCTGTTGGCGGCCGAGGTCGGCTTGGCCCGGTCGAGAAACTGCTCCTCGCCGAGGCCGATCGGATGCAGCCGCTTGGTCGAGATCTTGAACGTGTTCACCAGCACGTCGCGGATCGCATCGGCGCGGCGCTGGCTCAGGATCGCATTGGCCTCGCGCGTCTTCGCATTGGATTCGACGTGGCCGACGATCAGGAAGGTGTAGGGCAGCAGCGAGGAGTTAACCAGCGCGTCCGCGATGCGGCCGACGGTCTGGTAGGAGGCCGGCTGGATGATCGGGGTGTCGGCGTCGAACTGGATCTGCGCATTGAAGGTGGGCAGCTTGGCCAGATCAGGTGCGATCAGCGGCCGGTTGACCGGACCCGGGTCGTTCTTGATCCTGGCCTTGGCGCGCTCCATCACCTGCTGCTTCAGTGCGGGAAGATCGACCTCGGCGGCTTCTTCGAAATGGTTGAGCTTGCCGATGATGTCATCGCGGGTCGGTGCCGCCGTCTGCGCGTTGGCTCCGCCCGCGAGCAGGGCGAGACCGAGTGCGATGGCCGTTCCGGCGCTGAAGAGCCTGTTCGCGCGCATCACCGATACCCCGCGTCGTCGACGGCCTTCAGGCAATTGTTGCTGATGCCCTTGGGGGTCGAGACCAGGCAGGGGATCGACTTGCTGGTTTCCTTGGTCGAACCGCCGCAGACCTTGACGATCTCGCGCTGGCAGGCGTTCGCGACCGTGACGCGGGCGGCGACGCGCTTCTGGATGGCGTCGAAGGCGCCGAGATAGTCGCTCGCGCATTGCTGGGACAGCACGTCGCGGTTGCGCGACAGGCACTCCTTCAGGCGGGTGGAATCCGGATTGACGCCGCGGCAATTGGCGACGATTTCCGCTCCGCAGCTCTTGGCCAGGAGCCCGATCGAATCGCCAAAGCTCATGGTCTCCGCCGCGGCAAGCGACGGCATCCCCAATGTCAGCAAGATCAGTGTGATGGAGCCCCGGACCATGGGCGCATCTGATACGGGGAAGTTCGCGATGGTCAAGAGGCGATCGGACCAGAACTGTCGAGAGTTCGAGCAGTGCGGCGAACAGTCCTCACTCCGTGATCTCAGGGAGGGGCGGCCATTCGATCAGGGCGACCGTGTGTTTTGCCAGATCGTCGGCCAATTCAAGGTCGGCCTTGAGTTCGTCCAGCGTCCGCGGCGGGGAAGCTCGCGGCCGTCCGCGGTCATCTCCTGCGCATAGAACGCGAGCGCCTCGGGCGCGCCCTCCAGGGCCTCGTCGACATCGTCACCGCCGGAAATACAGCCCGGCAGGTCGGGAAACCACAAGCTGACGGCGTCCGGGTCGTCGTCCTCGATGATGGCGATGTAGTGGGGCATGCTCGGCTTCACGCCATCTGCACAAAGCTGTCCACGACCTTCTTCTCGCCGGCCTTGTCGAAGGCGATGGTGAGTTTGTTGCCGTCGACCTTGGTGACGCGGCCGTAGCCGAATTTCTGGTGGAAGACGCGGTCGGAGAGCGAGAATTCCGAGGTGGTGCCGGTGGATTTGGCCACCAACTCGCCCTCGATCGTCATCGGGCCGCGGCGGCGCGAGGAGAAGCTGCCGAAATCGGGGCCGGGTGACGAGGCGGATGTGAACGACGAAGTCTGTTCCTCGAAGCTACCACTTCCGCCGCCGCCATTGCGGCCGCCGCCCCGGTTGCGGTTGGCTTGCGCGCGCTGCCAGCCCGGGGTCGAATAGGTCGAGCCGAACGCCTCCATGTCGTCGAAGCGCGAGGCGCCGTAGCCTCCGGTGCCGCCCCAGGCTGAGCCGCCCTTGGATTCCGTGATCTCGACGTTGGCCGCCGGCAGTTCGTCGAGGAAGCGCGACGGGATCGTGGTCGACCAGGTGCCGTGAATGCGCCGGTTGGTCGCGAAATAGATTTTCGCGCGGCGCCTTGCGCGGGTGAGACCTACATGGCCGAGCCGGCGCTCCTCTTCCAGGCCGGCGCGGCCCTGCTCGTCCAGAGTGCGCTGGCTCGGGAACAGGCCTTCCTCCCAGCCCGGCAGGAACACGTTGTCGAATTCGAGACCCTTGGCCGAATGCAGCGTCATCAGCGACACCGCATCCTCGTCGGCGCCGCTGTCGCGGTCCATCACCAGCGAGATGTGCTCCAAGAACCCCTGCAGGTTCTCGAACTCCTCCATCGAGCGCACCAGCTCCTTGAGGTTCTCCAGCCGGCCCGCGGCGTCCGCCGAACGGTCCTTCTGCCACATCTCGGTATAGCCGCTCTCGTCGAGAACGATCTGGGCGAGATCCGTATGCGCGGTGACCTCGCGCTGGGCGCGCCAGCGGTCGAACTGGGCGACAACCTCGCGCAGACTTCCGCGCGCTTTCGGTTTCAATTCGTCGGTGTCGATCACCGCGCGTGCCGCTTCGAACAGCGGGATGCGCCGCTTGCGGGCGTGGTCGTGCAGCATCTGCACGGTGGCGTCGCCAAGGCCGCGCTTGGGCACGTTGACGATGCGCTCGAAGGCGAGATCGTCGGCGGGTGAATTGATGACGCGCAGATAAGCCAGCGCGTCGCGGATTTCGGCACGCTCGTAGAAGCGTGGGCCGCCGATCACGCGATAGGGCAGGCCGAGCGTGACGAAGCGGTCCTCGAACTCGCGCATCTGGTAGGAGGCGCGCACGAGAATGGCGATCTCGTTGAGCTTCTCGCCCTGGCGCTGGATCTGCTCGATCTCCTCGCCGATGCCGCGGGCTTCCTCTTCGGAATCCCAGGAGCCCGTGACCGTGACCTTCTCGCCGTCCTGGTCCTCGGTGCGCAGCGTCTTGCCGAGCCGGCCTTCGTTGTGCGCGATCAGATGCGAGGCGGCGGCGAGGATATGACCGGTCGAGCGGTAGTTGCGCTCGAGGCGAATGACTTTCGCGCCGGGGAAGTCGTGGTCGAAGCGCAGGATGTTGTCGACCTCCGCGCCGCGCCAGCCATAAATCGACTGGTCGTCGTCCCCGACGCAGCAGATGTTCTTGATGTGGTTCTTCTTCTCCTTCTCCCCGCTTGCGGGATCGCGACCAGCTTCGCTCGCGCTGAGAAGGTCGGGATGAGGGGGAGTCTCCACGAGCTCGGTGCTCGGAGACTCCTCCTCACCCGCCGCGCTCTGCGCGTCGGCCTCTCCCCGCACACGGGGAGAGGCGAAGGAAGGAGCAGAGGGCGCCTGCGACAGCAGCCGCAGCCACAGATACTGCGCGACGTTCGTGTCCTGATACTCGTCGACCAGGATGTATTTGAAGCGCTGCTGATACTGCCTGAGGATATCCGGGTGCTCGCGGAAGATGCGGATGTCTTCGAGCAGCAGGTCGCCGAAATCGGCGGCGTTCAAGATCTTCAGGCGCTCCTGGTAGCTCGCATAGAGCTTGCCGCCCTTGCCGTTGGCGAACACGGCGGCTTCGCCTGGGGGCACCTGCGACGGCGTCAGGCCGCGGTTCTTCCAGCCGTCGATCAGGCCGGCCAGCATGCGCGCCGGCCAGCGCTTGTCGTCGATGTTGTCGGCTTGCAGGAGCTGCTTCAGCAGCCTCACCTGATCATCGGTGTCGAGCACGGTGAAATTGGACTTGAGCTGCGCCAGTTCGGCATGGGTGCGCAGGATGCGGCCGCCGATGGAATGGAAAGTGCCGAGCCACGGCATGCCTTCGACGGTGTGGCCGAGCATCTGGCCGAGCCGGTGCTTCATCTCGCGCGCGGCCTTGTTGGTGAAGGTCACCGACAGGATCTCGGCGGGGCGGGCGCGGCCCTGGCTCAGGATGTGGGCGATGCGCGTGGTCAGGACGCGGGTCTTGCCGGTGCCGGCGCCGGCCAGCACCAGGACCGGGCCGTCCAGCGTCTCCACGGCGTCGCGCTGCTCGGGGTTGAGGCCCGCCAGATATTTCGGGCCCACCGAGGCGCGCGCACGCGCGGCGATGCCGCCGGCCGCTGGCTGATGGTCGGGGACGCTCTCGGAGGTGATCTTGCTTGGCTCGGTCATGCGAATCATTGGCCCCACGATGGCACCGCGGGGTGGCGGAAGGGAGCCTTCATAACAGGGATGATCCCCATATGGGGCGCCGGGGAGGGGTTTTCCACGTGCGCGGCGGGGCGATTTTGTTCCTCCGGACGGGCGAATATCCGGCGGGAACGGGCAGGAACCAATGTTCCGCTCTGGAGATTGTTTGGGCAAGTGAGGCGCGTCAGCCGCGCCAATCGCAGACAGTCATCGAAATGGAGGTTCGGCCATGCTGAGCTGGGTTGTGACGTTTCTGGTTATCGCACTGATCGCCGGTGTTCTTGGCTTTGGCGGCATCGCCGGCGCGTCGATCGAAATCGCCAAGATCATCTTCTTCATCGCCATCGTCCTGTTCCTGGTCTCGGCCGTGGTCGGCCTGGCCCGCGGCCGCAGCAGGGTTTAGCGGCCTACCGCTTCGAGGGCATCGCCACGCTTCGGCCGATGCCCTCGGGCCTCGGGATTGCGCTATGGGCCCCGACCACGCCGCGAATGCGCTCGCTTATATCGATCGGAAACGGCGCCACCTTGCGCGAGCCCATGTCGATATGGAGCGACATGTTTTCCGAGGTGGCCGACAGCCAGCCCTCGGTCGCGTGCCGCAACTCCTGGAATGTGTGCAGCCGCTTGTCGTCGGCCTCCAGCAGCCAGACCGAAACCTGCACGGGATCGCCGAGATGAATCTCGCGTAAATACCGCACGTGGCATTCGGCGGTGAAGGTCGAGCCGCCTCGCTCCTTCATGTAGCCCGGGCCGATCCCGAGCTGTAGCCACATCTGGTCGATCGCCCGGTCGAACATCACGTTGTAATAGGCCATGTTGAGATGGCCGTTATAGTCGATCCACTGCGGCTCGATCTGCATGATCGAGGCGCGGAAAGGCTCGGCTGTTGGCGCAGTGGCAGTCACGGGCAGGTTTCCTTCCAGCTATGCGTCCGGTCGCTTGACTTGACCGGTTTTATGTCCTTTGCCACGGTTCTTCTGTCGGAGGAATTTCCGTGGGTACAACCATCACCAATAATCCGCCGCGGCCGGAGCCGAAAGCCCTCGCGAGCGCCCTGGAGCAGCTTGCCGCACGCTTCGGCAACCGCCTCATCACCTCGCAGGCCGTCCGCGAGCAGCACGGCCATACCACCACGTGGATCGTCAACCAGCCGCCGGACGGCGTGGTGATGGCGCAGGAGACCGCCGACATCCAGGACGTGGTGCGGATCTGCGCCAAAAATGGCGTGCCGGTCATTGCCTTCGGCACCGGCACCTCGCTGGAGGGCCAGGTCAACGCGCCGGCCGGCGGCATCTCGATCGACCTGCGCGACATGAACAAGGTGCTGGCGGTGCACGCCGAGGACCTCGACTGCGTGATCCAGCCCGGCGTTACCCGCAAGGCGCTCAACGAGCATCTGCGCGACCAGGGCCTGTTCTTCCCGATCGATCCCGGCGCGGATGCCTCGCTCGGCGGCATGGCCTCGACCCGCGCCTCCGGTACCAACGCTGTGCGCTACGGCACCATGCGCGAAAGCGTGCTGGCGCTCAAGGTGGTGCGCGGCGACGGCGAGATCATCACGACGGGCACGCGTGCGAAGAAATCCTCGGCCGGCTACGACCTGACGCATCTGTTCGTCGGCGCCGAAGGCACGCTCGGCATCATCTCGGAGCTGACCATCCGCCTGCGCGGCATTCCCGAGACGATTGCCGCCGGCGCGGTGTCGTTCGAGACCGTGCACGGGGCGTGTCAGGCCGTGATCCTGGCGATCCAGACCGGCATTCCCGTGGCGCGCATCGAGCTGCTCAACGCCGCGCAGGTGAAGGCCTGCAATGCCTATTCGAAGCTGACGCTGCCGGAGACGCCGCTGCTCCTGATGGAATTCCACGGCAGCGAGATCGAGGTCGCCGAGCAGTCCAAGGCCTTCGGCGAGATCGCGAAAGACTGTGGTGGCGGCGATTTCTCCTGGACCACCAAGCCCGAGGATCGCACCAAACTCTGGCAGGCCCGCCACGACGCCTATTGGTCCGTGAAGGCGCTGCGGCCCGGCGACAGCATCGGCGTGGTTGCGACCGACGTCTGCGTGCCGATCTCGCGGCTTGCCGAATGCGTCGGAGAAACTGAGGAAGACCTCAAGCGTCTCAACCTGTTGTCGCCGATCGTCGGCCATGTCGGCGACGGCAATTTCCACTGCTCTTTGGTCTGCGACACCCGCGATGCCGACGAGATGGCGCGCGGCGAGGAGTTCATGCATCGCCTGGTCGAGCGCGCCCAGGCGATGGACGGCACCTGCACCGGCGAGCACGGCATCGGCCAGGGCAAGCAGAAATATCTCAAGGCGGAATTGGGGCCCGAGGCGATCGACGCGATGCGCGCGTTGAAGAAGGCGCTCGATCCCCAGAACATCTTCAATCCCGGCAAGATCGTGCCGGAGGCGTAGCGCGCGGCAAGGCCGCCGTTTATGCTCGCTCCATCATACGGAGCGGGCAATGCGCTGGTTCGCGCGAAAGACGCGACAAGACATCTGGGATGAGACGATCGAAGGCTCGCTCGGCGACATCGAGGCCGCCGAGCGCATCCGCGCGATCTGTGACGCTGCCACCGCGTGCGCGGCAGGCTCCGGGCGCAACGACAAGCGCGACAGCGAGCGCTACGAGCGCGCGGCCAAGGTCGCGATGGAAATCGCAATGAAGATCTCGGACGGATTGATGCGCGACGACGCGGTGCGCCGCATCGTCGATCTCTGCATGATGGCGAACGACCTCAAGACCGCGCAGATCCTGTTCCGCGCGATCCATGCCAGCTGGATCCGCGAGACGGTGCAGCGGGATCATCCGACGCTGGCGCAGTGAGCGCGATTATTTCGCGAGCTTGCGCACGGCCTCGTCCACACTGTGGAAGACGTGCTCGCGGGGCAGGGCATCGAACAGTCTGAACCGTTCGAACGCGTCCTGCGCGCGCACCGATTCCAGCCGCGCCAGCGCCACCGTGACACCCCGTTCGCTGCACGCCTTGAAGATGTCGAGCAGGATCTGCGCGGCGGTGAAATCGATCTCGACCATGCCGCTCGCCTCGAGCACCAGCAGTTGCGGCGTCGATGTCGAGAGAACCTCGTTCACGTCGCTGCGGAAACCGGGAGCGTTGAGGAACGAGAGCGGCGCCTGCAGGCCGATCACGGCGACGCCGTCGATGCGCTCGCCGGTGATGTGCGGATGGGTCGGCCACCAGATCGTGGTGCCCGGGACCCGCTCGAACGCGACGAGCCGCGCGCGCGTCGTGCTCCAGATGCCGTGCAGCAGCGAGAGCATGATGCCGAGGAATGCGCCCTGCTGGATCGGCAGCACGATGATCAGCGCAGCGGTCGCGACGATCAGCAGGAATTCGCTTGGGGATTGACGGTAGATCGTGCCGATCTGCTTGAAACGGATGATCCGCAGCGCCACGAACAGCAGGATGCCGCCGAGCGCCGCGTCAGGGACGTGCTGCAGCAGTCCGGTGCCGAACGCGAGCAGCGCCAGCACGATGGCCGCGGCCGCAAGCCCCGCGAGCTGCGATTGTCCGCCGGTCTCGGCGACAATGCCCGTCCGCGGCGGACTGGCATTGACCGGAAACGCGCCGAACAGGCCCGAGAGCACGCTGCCGGCGCCGGTGCCGAGGAAGTCGCGATCGACATCGGCGGGCTTGTCGGGATCGGACGGGAACGACCGCGTTGTAGCGGCAGTCTGCACCATCACCACGACGGTAATCACGAAGGCGAGCGGCACCAGACGAACCCATTGCTCCGGCGCGAGGTCGGGCAAGGTCGGCCGCGGCAGCGTGCCTGGCACGCTGCCTACGACGCTGACGCCCTTGCTCTCGAGGCCGAGTGCGATCACGGCGAGCGTTGCGGCCACGAGCCCGATCAGTGCGCCGGGAATTTTGGCGCTGATCGTCTCGGAAACGAAGACCACGGCCAGCACACCGAAACCGATGCACAGCGTGAACGGATTGGCGCGGCCGAGTTGGCCGGCGAGCACGACGATGCGATCGAGCGTCGGCCCGCCCGGCGATTGAAGTCCGAGCACGCCCGGCAATTGCGAGACGATGATGTGGACGGAGATGCCGGCGAGGAAGCCGACCATGACCGGCACCGACAACAGGTTGGCGATGCCGCCGAGGCGGAATGCGCCGCTCGCGAGCATCATCGCGCCGACCATCAGCGCAAGTGCGATCGCGAGCCCCTGATACTCGGGCGAGCCGGCGGCGGCCATGGCCGCAAGCCCGCCGGCAAAGATCGGTGTGATCGTGGAATCGGCGCCGCAGGACAGGAAGCGATTGCCGCCGAGCAAGGCAAATCCGAGGGACCCCGCCATGAAGGCGAAGAAGCCGATCTGCGGCGCGAAGCCGCCGAGCCGCGCGGTGGCCATCTGCTCGGGGATCGCGATCGCCGCCAGCGTCAATCCCGCCACGAGGTCGCTGGACAGGGAATAGGAGGAGAGCGAGCGAAACAGCGGCCAGGAACGCGTGGCGCGAGAGTCGTGCGGCATCGATGGAGAGTCCCCGGAAAAGCTGGCGCTGGCTGATCAGACTACAGCATTTGCGGAAGGTGTGCGTGTCCCGGACGCGGTGCGGCTCCGCAAAGCCGGGGCACGAGAGCGACGGCGCGGTACGATCAACAACAATGTCCGCAGGCGGGGCTGCGGACATCCAGTCGCATGGCAAGAGGTGATCTCAATACCTGCTGCGATAATTGTCGCCGCGTACCGGCCCGCCGTAGCCACCGCCCCCGTAGCCGCCACCGCCATAGCCGCCGCGGCCGATTCCAATCCCGATGCCGACACCGACACCGACGGGCGGCGGCGGTGGGGCGCGTTCGTAGACGATGACTTCGTCGGGCGGCGGCGGCCGGCGCGGTTTCGGCGTCTCGACCACTTTGCGCTTGGGCGGCGTGTCGTCGACGCGCTTCTTGATGACGGGCGCCACTGCCGGGTTCACAGGCGTTGCCGGAGGCGAGGGCGTCGAGCACGGGCAGGTCGGAGCCATCGCGACGGCGACCGGCGCGGGCGTCGCCGCGGCCGCAACCGGCACAGCATAGTTGCGGTTCTGCACGCGGAGCAGCATCCTGCGCGCTGTCGCGGCGAGATCGCTGTTGTCCCAGTTGTTGAGATAAGCCTCGAACGAGGCGCGGGTGTTGATCGCGGTGGCGCGCTCCCAGGCCAGCATCTGGCGCCGGCGCTCCAGCACCGTGCGCAGGCGCGGCGTGCGGGTGTCCTGCGCGTAGAGCTCGACATAAGCCTGATAGGCCGGGACGGTGTCGTCGATGATCACGAGCTCATAGGCAACCTTGGCGGGCTTGCCCTGCAAATCCTTGCGCCAGTCCTCGACGCTGCGGGTCCCTCCGGCGAGTGCCATTGCGGACGCGCCCGGCAGAGCGGGGGTATTGCCGCTGCTTTCGCCGAAGAACTTGAAGTCTGTCGTCAGCGAGGAGCTTTCCCAGGGGATCTGCCGCCCGTCGGTCGATTGGGCCACGGCGACGCGGATGCGCTTGAACACTTCCTCGATCGGCAGGTTCGGCTGCCGCGCGACCGACAGCGCCGCGGCGGTGTAGGGGCTGTCGGCGCCATTGCCGTCCTCGGCTTCCGCGCCGGGCGAGGTCGAATAGGAAATGAAGGAGCCGGGGGCGCCGGCCTTGGTGTCGACGATCGCAAGCCCGTGGCCGGCGCCGCTGAGCGCCGGGAACGGATTGTTGCGGCAGGCGTCGAGCATGAAGATGCGCGCCCGCGTCGGCAGCGCGCCGAGCGTGTTGAGCAGGTCGTTCAGCCGCACGCCCTGAAGCGGAATGTCGGCCTCGCGCTTGGGATCGAGATCGACCGGAACCAGATAGTTCTCGCCGTCGATCTGCAGGCCGTGGCCGGCATAGAACACCAGCGCGACGGTGTCGGCGCCGCTGGCGCTGACCTTGCCGGCGAAATCGGAGATCGCCTGGCGCATGTCGTTCTGGACCAGATTGGATGCCGTGGTGACGGTGAAGCCGGCATTGCCGAGCAGCTCCGTCATGCCCCTGGCGTCGTTGGCGGCGTTGGGCAGTTCCGGAACGGTGCGATAGGCCGATTGGCCGATCACGAGTGCGAGCCGCGCCTCGGCGGCGGCCTCCGTCGGCGTCATCAACTGTGCGAGGGCAAGAAGGCCTGATGCAAGGGCCAAATTGGAAAGAAATGGACGGCGCATGGTGTCACCTTCATCGGCAATACGGCGAGGATATCACTCCTTCTAGGTCGCCGTTGAAAGTCTGTCTGTGCACTGGATCACGCTGAGCGTGCGGCAAAATGGGGCAGGGGTCTGCCAGAGCATCGTTCGGTCGGCATCCATGTGAATAGCGCATCGATCCATGCGCCAATTGGATCGATCCTTGCCGATGGACGAAAGCGTCCTCTCGCATACCGGGAAGCGGGCCGGTCCCGATCGAAAATCGCTGAAAAGCATGGTCGTTTCGCCGGCGTTCGCGCCGTCGATGTTCGTATCGCGTGGCTTTGCGCCTGCCGGCGGCCCGCTTGCCTGCCCCGTCCCTTTGGCCATACAGTCGAGCCAAGAGGCTGCGGCAACGATCGCGGCTGCAAAAAATACTCGGGGAGAAACTCATGACCATCGTGCCCGTCAACCGTCGCACGTTCATCAAGTCGTCGACGGCGGTGACCGCCGGCCTCGTGCTCTCTCCGGCCATCATCGGCCGCGCTGAAGCCGCGACGCTGAAGCTGAAATGTTCCTCCTCGCTGCCGAACGATCCCAAATTCGCCAATGGCCGCGTCTATTACGACAACCTCGTCAAGAATCTGAAGGGAAACGGGCTCGGCGAGCAGGTCGAGGTCGCCTTCTTCCCCGACAACCAGCTCGGCCAGGAAATCGACGTCATCAATTCGGTGAAGCTCGGCGTCATCGACCTCATGGTATCGGGCTCCTCGATCTCGGCCAATCTGACGCCGCTGGTCGGCACCTTCGACCTCGGCTTCCTGTTCTCGAGCTTTCCGCAGCAGACCAAGGCGTTCGAGTCCGGCGCCGCCAAGCCGATCGAGGACGCGCTGCTCAAGGGCAGCAACATCCGCATCATCGCCTGGGCCTATAATTTCGGCTCGCGCAGCGTGTTCGCGAAGAAGCCGGTCAAGACGCCGGAAGACCTCGCCGGCCTGAAGATCCGGACCCTGCCCAATCCCGTCATCACGGAATGCCTGCGCCTGATGGGCGCCGCCGCGACGCCGCTGGCATTCGGCGAGATCTACACCGCGTTGCAGGCCGGCGTGCTCGATGGCCTCGAGCACGATCCGCCGACCATCCTCGCCAGCAAGTTCTTCGAGACCGCAAAGTTCTACGCACTGACGCAGCACAATTTCTCGCCGCTCGCGATCTATTTCAGCGACACGACCTACAACCGCATGGACCCGAAGCTGCGTGACGGCTTCCTCGATGCCGCGAAGAAGGCTGCGGCCGACACGCGCGCCCACGGGCTTGCGGTCGAGAAGGAGGCGCTGGCGGCCCTGACCGAGAAGGGCGTGACGGTCGCCGAATGCGATCGCGAGGCGTTCAAGAAGCGCGTGGCGCCGCAGCACGAGAATTTCATCAAGGCGCGGCCGGAATCCAAGGCCGTCATCGACATCATCCGCGCGACGCAAGCCTGAGATGGCCAAATCCGAGCTGGCGATGACGGGCGCCGTGCCCCTCTCGAGCGGCCGCCATGGCAGCATCGCCCTGCTGCTTCGCCTCAGCGACGGGATTGCGGCCGTTCTCCTGGCCGCCGATCTCGTGGTCGTCTGCGGTTCCGTGCTGCTGCGCTTTTTCTTCAACGCACCGGTCGAATGGTCTGATGACGTCGCGCGCGGCCTGATGGTCGGCTCGGCCTTCTTCGGCGCGGCCAGCGCGCTCGCGCGCGGCGAGAATGTCGGCGTGTCCTTTTTCCGCGACTTGCTATCGGTGCGCCCGCGGACGCTGGTCGACGCCGCGAGCGCCGTGCTCGTCGCGCTGATCTCCGGCTACGTCGCCTATCATGCGATCAAGCTGGGTTCGATCACGGCCGGCCAGACCACCGGCTCCGGACTGCCGCTGGAGTTGACCTTCTACCCGATGGGCGCCGGCGCGCTGTTCATGACGGTGTTCGCGATCGACCAGCTCTGCGCAAGGCCGCTCCCCGACATCGTCAGGGGCCTCATCGCTGTCGTCATCGTCGCCGGCCTCTATCTCGCATGGGATTATCTGTCGCCGTCGTCGGTGCCGTCGGCGGGCACGCTGATGCTGATCGGCTTCTTCGCGACCCTGTTCGGCGGACTGCCGATCGGCTTTGCGCTGGCGCTGGCCGCGCTGATCTTCATCTGGGTCGAGGGCGCGCTGCCCGGCGTCATCTTTGCCCAGCAGATGGCGCGCGGCATCGACAATTTCGTGCTGCTCGCGATTCCCTTCTTCATCCTCGTCGGCTACCTCATGGAAGCCAACGGCATGTCTGTGCGCCTGATCGAGCTGCTGCAACGCGGGGTCGGCCGCATGCGCGGCGGCCTCAACGTCGTGATGGTCGCCTCGATGGTACTGTTCTCGGGCATATCAGGCTCGAAGATGGCCGATGTCGCCGCGGTGGGCTCCGTGCTGATTCCGGCCGCACGCCGCTCCAGGCAGAATCCGGGCAGCGCGGTGGCGCTGCTCGCGGCATCCGCGGTGATGGCGGAAACCATCCCGCCCTGCATCAACCTGATCATCCTCGGCTTCGTCGCGAACCTGTCGATCGGCGGCCTGTTCGTTGCCGGCCTGCTGCCGGCGGCGCTGATGGCAGCCGTGCTGATCGTCGTCTCCATCATCTTCGGCAAGCGGCCGGCGGAAGCCGAGGACGTCGCGCCACAGATGCCGGTATCGGGTCTGTGGAGCGGTGCGATCGCCTCGTTCGGCCTGATCTTCATGATCTTCTTCGGTTTCAAGAGCGGCTTTGCCACGGCCACGGAAATCTCCGCGTTCGCGGTGGCTTATGCGTTGATCGTCGGCAGCGTGGTGTTCCGCGAGCTCACCTTCAAATCGGCCGCTCACAGTTTCGTGCAGGGAGCAACGCGCGCGGGGCTCGTGCTGTTCATCGTCGCCGCCGCACAGTCGCTGGCGTTCACGCTGACCCTGCAGCAGGTGCCGCATGCGGTCGGCGATTTCATGCTGGGACTGTCCAAGACATCGGGCACGTGGCTGTTCATCCTGCTCGCCATCGCCGTGCTGATCGTAATGGGCTCGGTGCTGGAGGGCGCCGCCGCGCTCATCATCTTCGGGCCGCTGCTGCTGCCGGTCGCGGTGCAACTCGGCGTCGATCCCCTGCATTTCGGCGTCGTGCTGGTCATCGCGATGGGCATCGGCCTGTTTGCGCCGCCGCTCGGGCTCGGGCTCTACGGCGCCTGCCTGATCGGCAACGTCCCGATCGAGCAGACGGTGAAGCCGATCATGGGCTATCTCGGCCTGCTGTTCCTCTGCCTGCTCGTCATCGCCTTCGTGCCATGGCTCTCGACCGCGCTGCCGCGGGCATTCGGCTACTGAAGGAGCTTCGTCGCGTGAAAGTCCTGCTCGCCCATACGCCGGAGATGCGGCGGAACTATTACGGCGATCGCAGCCTGAACGGCCTGCGCGCGGCCGCCGAGGTGATCCTGCACGAGAGCGACGACACGCTGGATGCGGTCGGCCTCGTGCGCGCCGCCAGGGATGCGGACATCATCGTCGCCGACCGCATGACCGAAGGCCGCGGCGAGATCTTCGCGCAACTGCCGCGCCTGCGTGCCTTCGTCCGCTGCGCCGTCGACATCCGCAACGTCGACGTCGATGCTGCCTCGGAAGCCGGCGTGCTCGTGACCCGCGCCGGTCCCGGCTTCGTACAGGCCGTTGCCGAACTCGCGGTCGGCTTCATGGTCGATCTCTCCCGCGGCGTGTCGCGCGCGACAGCCGACTACCAGGCGGGCCGCAAACCCGAGGCGCGGATGGGACGCCAGCTCGCCGGCAGCCGGATCGGCATCATCGGCTACGGCAGCATCGGGCGCTACCTCGCCGAGATTGCCAAGGTGATGCGCATGGAGGTGCTGGTCTGCGATCCTTTCGCTGATGTCAGCGACGGCGCCATTCGGCAGGTCGGTCTCGACGAGCTTCTCGCTGCGTCCGACTATGTCGTCTGCCTCGCCATTGCCAACGAGCAGACCGAGAATCTGATTGGAGACACGGCGCTGGCGCGCATGCCGAGACATGCCGTGTTCATCAATCTCTCGCGCGGCAATCTCGTCGACGAGGCCGCATTGGCGCGCGCGCTGCGCGAAGGCCGCATCGCAGGTGCCGCGATGGATGTCGGCCGCGCACCCGATCAGATGCCGACCCCGGAACTGGCGAAGCTGCCCAACGTCGTCGCCACGCCGCATGTCGGCGGGCTGACGCCGCAGGCGATCGAATACCAGTCGCTGGAGACGGTGCGGCAGGTCGAGGCGATCGTCAAAGGCGAGGTCCCGCAAGGCGCCGTCAACGCGGAGCGATGGACGCGGCGGCCCTAGAGCCGATCGACCGCCTTGAACGTGCCGTCCTTCTGGATCACCGTCAGGAATACTTTCGGCGGCGCGTCGATCGCGCGAACGCCGACGGTGACGATGCTGCCGCTGATGTCGAAGCGGCCGACATCGTTGATGGTGCGCAAGAGGCTTGCGCGCGTCGGTTTCGGTCCGGTTTTTCCAGCGCCGAAGCCGCGAGGCGGCCGGATAGATAGCCCTCGAGCGACACGAAGTCCGGTGTCAGCGTCGGGTCGAGCGCCTTCTGCGCCGCCTGGTAATCGCTGACGAGCTTGAGCGAGCGATCCCAGGGAAACGGCACGACCTGGGCGACGACCACGCCTTCGCCGTCGGAGCCGAGTTCCCTGGCCAGCGCAGTGGCGCCGACGAAGGAGATGTTGGCGAAGGTCGGATGGGAGCCGCTGCGGTGCGCGAGCTTGATGAATTCCGCGCAGGGGCCGTAGGTCCCGACCATGACGACGGCCTCGGGTTCGGCTCGCTTGATCCCGCGCCAGGCCGAGCCGACCGCGCGCGTGTTGCGCTCATAAGTGCCTTCGGCCGCAAGCTCGAGATTGCGCATCGCGAGCGCGCGCTTGACGCTGACGAGAACGTCCCGGCCGAAGGAATCGTCCTGGTAGAAGATGCCGATCCGGGTGAATCCGCGATCCTCGGTGAGGTGCTTGATGAACGATTCGGCTTCGGACTCGTAGCTCGCGCGGATGTTCACGACGTTCGGCAGCTCGAGGTCGCGCAGGAATTCGGCGCCGCTGAACGGGCCGATGAAAGGGACCTTCCTCGCGCTGGTGATCGGAATCGTCGCCATCGCAGTCGGGGTGCCGACCGCGCCGATCAGCGCGAACACCTTGTCCTCGTCGATCAGCCGCAGCGTCTGCGCCACCGAGCGGTCGGGGTCGTAGCCGTCGTCGCGGCTGATCAGTTGAAGCCTGCGGCCGTGGACGCCGCCCTTGGCGTTGATCTCGGTGAACGCCGTGACGATGCCTTGCCGCAGGCGCTGCCCGAGCATCGCGGAGGGGCCTTCGAGGGCGGCGGCCTGGCCGAACAGGATCGCGTCGTCGCTGACGCCGGCCTCGTCGCTCTTTGCGGAGAGCGGCGCCAGGGCGAGCAGTGCGAGGGTCAGGGCGAGGTAGGTCGCGGGTCGCGATCGTATCATGAGGGCGCTGGCCAGATGCGGGTGAGTTGGGGAAAGGATAGCTCTGCGCGCTGAACAGGCCGCTAATCCGCCCTGCAACGATAGCCCGTAAAACTCCGGGGAAGACCCGACAGTTGCTGCCAGACTGACGCAAACTTGTGGGTCAATCGTTAACTAAGCCGCGCGTTGTGAGGCGGCCGGGTTCCGAAATTTTACGGTTCTTAACCGCGATCCTTGTCCGATAGCAGTTGCGGCAGCTCAACCAGAAGTTCGGCCGGCCGGGCCGAGGGGGACGTGCGGATTGAAGATGGGCGATCACGATCAGAACGATCAGGATCGGAAGGGTGTAGCGGCGTGGTGGCGTGCCTCGCCGCTGCTCGGACTTTATCGCCCTGCGCTCGTCGCGGCTGGCGTCGGCCTGCTGTTCTCGATCGTGGGCGCGGCCGCCGTGGCGCGATGGGAAGACCGCGTCAACAAGATCGAGTTCGAGAACGCGGCCGAGACCGAAGCGATCGTCATGCAGAACGGCATGAGCGAGTATATCAGCAGGCTCGTCGCGCTGCGCACGCTGTTCGAATCGACCAACGAGGAAATCACCCGCAGCGAATTCGAGACCTTCAGCACGCGCCTGTTCGAGCACCATCCCGGGATGCTGCGCATCGGCTGGCTGCCGCGCGTCAATCGCAAGGAGCGCGCCGAATACGAGGCCGCCGCGAACGCCGACGGAGTGTCCGGCTATCGCATCAAGACGCTGCAAGGTGACAGCTTTGCGCCGGCGCCTCAGGAGGACGAATATTTCCCGATCTTCTATTCGACGCAGCCGAAGTCCTCGCCGGTCTACGGCATGGACTATAAGAGCGTGCCGGAACGTCGCATTGCACTCGAGCGCGCCCGCGACAACGACCGGATTACCGCAATCCGGTCGCGACTCTATGTACCGCGCGAAGGAGGCGGGTTGCCCGACGTCATCGTTGCCGTGCCCGTCTATGCCAAGGGGACCTCGCGCGAGACAATCGCGGACCGGCGCCGCAATCTCGCGGGCTACGTCGTCGGGGTGTTTGACCTGCCGCTGCTGATACGATCCATCCGCGTAACGACGGGAGCAAGCCCCGCCGTCAGCGTGAACGTCTATCCGCCTTTCACCGGGCGGATCGTCAGCATGGCGCAAGCGCTGCCGGATTTCGCATCGTCGGCCGCCGCCCCGCAGTCGATGCGCGATGTCGCGCAAGGCCGGCACTGGTCCGGCATTCTCAGGATCGGGGACACCGACTGGCACGTGCGCGCGGTGCCGACGGCCGGTGGTCCGCTGGAGACGGCCTACGACCGCGCCGTCGGGGTCGTCATCGTCGGCATGCTGCTGACGCTGTCGCTTGCAACCTATCTCATGCTGGCAAGCCGCAATTCGCGGCGGCTGTCGCTGGCGAACCGGCGCGTGCTCGAGCTCGCGCAGACCGACGTCCTGACCGGGCTGCCGAACCGCGCGTTCTTCCTCGCCCGGCTCGACATGATGAACAGCCAGTTGAGCGTGAGGGGCCTGCCGTTCTCGATCCTGATGCTCGATCTCGACCGCTTCAAGAACGTCAACGATTCGCTCGGCCATGGCGCGGGCGACGTACTGCTGCGCCAGGTGGCGTCGCGCCTGCGATCCGCATTGCGTGAGACCGACGTGCTGGCGCGGCTCGGCGGCGACGAGTTCGCCATCATCCAGGAAGCCTGCGACGACCAGCGCGGCAGCGCGACCGAGCTCGCCGCACGGATCGCCAGGCTGGTGGCCGAGCCGTTCCTGCTGCCCGGCCATCGCGTCGAGATTGGGACCAGCATCGGCATCGCGATCGCGCCGGACCACGGCAGCGACCAGGAGCAATTGCTGAAGAAGGCGGACCTTGCGCTCTATCGCTCGAAATCGGCCGGCCGCAACTGCTTCACGGTCTACGACGAGGCGATGTCGGCCGAGCTCGAGGCGCGCAACACGCTGGAAGGGGATCTGCGCGACGCCATCGCGCTGTGCCAGCTCGAGGTGCACTATCAGCCGTTCGTGGACGTCGCCAGCGGCGGTCGTCGTGGCTTCGAGGCACTGGTGCGCTGGCGGCATCCGAGCCGGGGCCTGATCCCGCCGGACCAGTTCATCGCGCTTGCGGAGGAGACCGGGCTGATCGTGCCGCTCGGCGAGTTCGTGCTGCGACGCGCCTGCGCGGACGCCGCCGCCTGGCCGTCCGATCTGATGGTCGCCGTCAACCTGTCGCCGATCCAGTTCAAGGAAGCCGAACTGTTCGAGACGATCTGCGCGGCGCTGGCCGATGCCGGCCTGCCGCCGCAACGGCTGGAGATCGAGATCACGGAATCGGTGCTGCTGGAACGCGGCGTGGAGAACCACGCCTTCATGGAGCGGCTGAAGCATATCGGCATCGAGCTTGCGCTCGACGATTTCGGCACCGGCTATTCGTCGCTGAGCTATCTCACCGCGTTCCCGTTCGACAAGATCAAGATCGACAAGTCGTTCATCCGCAATCTCACGCATCAACCCCGCAGCTCCGCCATCATCTCCTCGATCGTGACGCTGGCGCGCGGGCTGGACATGTCGGTGACCGCCGAAGGCGTCGAGACAGCCGAGGAGTTCGAGCGGCTGACGGCGCTCGGCGTCGATTTCGCGCAAGGCTATCTGTTCGGGCGTCCGCAGCCGGTCGACCAGATCACATTCGACGCTCCCGTCCAGCGATCGCAGCGCGACGCGGCCTGAGCATTCCGCCAAGCGGGCGGCCACGAAAATCACTTGACCCGGGCGGCCCCGGATGGTCGGTAGCACCATCTAGGGATGAAACAAGCACATCATGCGTCTTCCGTTCTTCTACGGCTGGGTCGTGGTCGCCGTGACGTTCGTCACCATGGCCATCGGCGTCAACGCGCGCACCGCCTTTTCATTGTTCTTTCCTCCCATCATTTCCGAATTCGGCTGGGAGCGCGGCGTCACCGCGGGCGCCTTCTCCTTCGGTTTCGTGGTGTCGGGCATCGTCAGCCCGTTGATCGGCCGCCTGATGGATCGCGCCGGGCCGCGCGCAGTGATGGAACTCGGCGTGGTGCTGATGGGCGGCGGGCTGCTGCTCGCCCCGCTCACCAGCGCCCCCTGGCATCTCTATGTGACCATCGGCGTCATGGTCGGCGCGGGCAGCGTTTGCCTCGGCTATTCCGGCCAGTCGCTGTTCCTGCCGAACTGGTTCATCCGCAAGCGCGGCTTTGCCATCGGCATCGCCTTTGCCGGCGTCGGCATCGGCTCGGTGACATTGCTGCCATGGGTGCAGCACATGATCGAGCAGACCGGCTGGCGTACCGCCTGTACCGCGATGGGCCTGCTCATCCTGGTCGTGCTGGCGCCGATCAATCTGTTCCTGCACAGGCGGCCCGAGGACATCGGCCTTCAACCCGACGGCGACGCCGCGCCTTCCGCAGGTGCGGCAAAGCCGGTTTCCAACATCGTCGATCCCGTCTGGGTCGGTACCGACTGGACGCTGAGGCGGGCGGTTGCCACGGCGCGGTTCTGGTGGATCGCGCTCGGCTATTTCTGCGGCCTGTACATCTGGTACGCGGTGCAGGTGCACCAGACCAAATTCCTGCTCGACATCGGCTTCAGCCCAAATGTTGCGGTGTGGGCGCTCGGCACCGTCAGCCTGCTCGGCATTCCCGGCCAGATCGTGCTGGGCCATGTCTCCGACCGGATCGGACGGGAGTGGGTGTGGGCGATCAGCTGCGCGGGTTTCGTCATCTGTTTCGCGGCGTTGATGGCGCTGAAATTCCAGCCGTCGCTGTGGCTCGTCTATCTCATGGTGCTCACGCAGGGTGCGCTCGGTTACGGCCTCACCTCGATCATGGGCGCGGTCGTGTTCGAGATCTTCCAGGGCAAGCACCAGGGCAGCATCTTCGGCACGATCATGCTGGCGGCGCTGGCCGGCGGCGCGGCCGGACCTTGGCTGACCGGCTTCCTCTACGATCGCACCGGCGATTACACCCTCGCCTTCGCCATCGCGATGGTCGTGAGCGGCTTGTCGGCGCTGTCGATCTGGCAGGCCTCGCCCCGCAAGGTGCGGGCCGTGGCCGGCCGGCTGCACATGCTCAAAGCCGGGGCCGGCGCCGAATAGGTTCCGCACGCATCAAGATACTTTCGCCTCTTTCGCGGAATGTTAAGCATGCCGCATCTTGGCAGGGCTCAACCTTGTCGCGAGAACGTCTTGGACACCATCGGACCGCTAGCGTCGGAGCGATTGCCGTTTCTTCCCGATGCCGCCGGGTCTACCGATGACTGCTTCCGATCACCCAGTGACCGAAATTCCGGATGTACTGCGCGCCGCGTTCGAATGCGCCGACGATGGTATCGTCGTCGTCGATGACGCACACCGCATCACGCATTTCAATGCGAGCGCCGAGCGGGTATGGAAGCTTGCGCGCGCCGAGGTGCTCGGTCGCGACGCAGGCGTCCTCGGCCTCGCATTCCTTCAGGCCGATCCGGTCGCGGATTTCCGCGACGAGATCAGCCTCGTGCGGCCCGACGGCAGCCGGATCAGGGCGTTGGTGTCGCTGTCGTCCACGACTGTCGGCGGCGCGACCCATCACATCGTGTTCGCGCGCGACGTCACCGCTGAAGCCGAGCGCCGCGTCAGGATCGGGCTTCTCAACGCGGTCTCGGACCAGACCAACCGCGCGGTGATCATCACCGATACCGAGCAGAACATCCGCTACGTCAATGCGTCCTTTACGGCGCTGTTCGGCTATACCAGCGAGGAAGCGGAGGGGCGGCGTGCGGGAGAGCTCATCGCCGGATGCCATACCAACCGCACGGCCATCGCCAAGCTCTTCAAACGCCTGATCGACGGCGGTCGCCGCGGCAAGGTGGAGACGCTGGTCTACAACAAGGACGGCGAGGAGATCTGGGTCTGTGCCAGAATCGATGCCTTCCGCGACAAGAAGGGTCGCGCCAAACACATCTTTGCGCTGATCGATGACATCACCGAAACGCGGCAGTTGCATTCGCTCCAGCAGCTCATCATGAGCGCGCTCGCCGACGAAATTCCGATCACCGAGATCGCCGACCGGCTGTGCCGCCGGGTCGAGGAGATTGCGCCGGACGTCGTCTGCTCGCTGCTCCATATCGACTCCGCCGGGTTGATCCATCCGCTCGGCGGCCCAAGCCTGCCCGAGGACTATTCCCGTGCACTGGACGGCATTGCGATCGGCCCCAATGTCGGCTCCTGCGGCACCGCCGCCTTCTACGGCAAACCGGTGCTGGCAACCGATCTCGACACCGATCCGCGCTGGCAGCCCTACAAGGCGATGCCGCTCGGGGTTGGTCTGCGCGCCTGCTGGTCGACGCCGATCAAGGCCAAGGACGGCCGGGTCATCGCCACCTTCGCCTTCTATTTCCGCGAGTCCCGCGCGCCCAGCAATTGGCACCGGCGCATCGTCGAGGCCTGCGTCAACCTCGGCGCCTTCGCGATCGAGCGCAAGGAGGCACGCGCCGAGATTGCGCGGCTCGCCTATCACGACATCCTCACCGGCCTGCCGAATCGCGCGCAGCTGCGGCACCTGATCACCACGGCGATCGACGCCTGTCCGAACGGGAGCCATGTCGCGCTGGCCTTCCTCGACGTCGATCACTTCAAGGACGTCAACGACACGCTCGGTCACGCCGCCGGCGACGAGCTGCTGGTCCAGCTCGCGCAGCGTCTGCGCGAGCACATCGGGCCCGAAGACATGCTGGGCCGGCTCGGCGGCGACGAATTCGTCGTGCTGCTGCCAAAGCGCAATGTCGAGAGCGCCGAACGCGCCGCGGCCGGGATCACCGAAGCGCTGTCCGTGCCGCTGCGACTCGGATCCAGGCTGTTGCCGATGTCGGTGAGCATCGGCATCAGCCTGTATCCCGATCATGCCACCGACATCGACACTCTGATGCAGCAGGCCGATGCCGCCATGTACATGGCCAAGCAGGCGGGCCGCTCGACCCATCGCGTCTTCAGCGCCGAGATGAACGGGCTCGCCGAGCAGCGGCTGGCGTTGATCGCGGCGCTCCGCCGCGCCGTCGTCGAGGGCGCGCTCACCCTCAGCTACCAGCCGCAGATCCGCGGCTGCGACGGCGCGATCCACGGCGTCGAGGCGCTGGCGCGCTGGCACGATGCCGCGCTCGGCGACGTCTCGCCGGCAAAATTCATCCCGCTCGCCGAGGAATGCGGCCTGATCGAGCAGATCGGCCTGTGGTCGGTGCGCGAGGCCTGCCGCCAGATGGCGAGCTGGCGCGGCGCCGGGCTCAATATCCCCTGCGTGTCGGTGAACCTGTCGCCGATCAATTTCCGCCATGTCGCACTCGCCGCCCGGCTCAAGGACATCCTCGACGAATACGCGCTGCCGCCGGACGCGTTGATGCTCGAGATCACCGAGGGCACCTTCATGCAGGACGGCGCCGCCGCGCTGGAGACGATGCATGCGATCCGTGCACTTGGCGTCGGCCTGTCCGTGGACGATTTCGGCACCGGCTATTCGAGCCTCAGCCGGCTCGCGCATCTTCCGATCCGCGAGCTCAAGATCGACCGCAGTTTTATGCGCGACATCGAGCGTGACGCCGGCGCCGTTGCAATCGCGACCGCCGTGGTGCGCGTTGGCCAGGGCCTCGGCATGACCGTCGTCGCCGAAGGCGTCGAGACCGAAGGCCAGCGCAAGGTGCTGGCCGAGCTCGGCTGCGACGTCATCCAGGGCTTCCTCTACGCTCCCGCGCTTGCGCCTGTCGCCTTCGAGCGCTGGCTTATCGAGCACTGCGCCGAGCAGGCGAGGGCGATGCTGGCGCGGCTCGACGTCGCGTCAGTGGAGCGCGGAGCGGTGAAACGGTCGGCATAGGCGTCGTTTCGTCGCACGGTGCATTCGGACTGATCCAAATCGCACGATTTGGTGTGGTCGATCTTGATGGATGACGCGACTTCGCAGTATCGCCTTGCTAGTCTCCCGCGCATTCCCGAAAGCGATGTGCAGGAGCGGTATGGATAATCGTGCAGGCGAGATGCTGGTGTTTGTGCGCGTCGTCGAGGCCGGCAGCTTTTCTGAAGCAGCCCGTCTCATGCTGATGACGCCGTCCACGGTCTCGAAACTGATCGCCCGGCTGGAAGCCCGGCTCGGCGTCCGCCTGATCGAGCGGTCGACGCGGCGGCTCGCCCTCACGGTCGAAGGACAGTTCTACTTCGAGCGCAGCCAGGCGCTGCTGGCGTCGCTCGACCAGACCGAGCAGCAGATCGCACAAGGCGGCGCGAATGCCGAAGGGATTATCCGCGTGACCTGCTCGGTGACGTTCGGCGCCGCCGCGCTGGAGCCGATACTGCCTGCTTTCTTCGAGTCTTACCCCAACATCGTCGTTGATCTGTCGCTTTCGGACGAGGTGGTCGACCTCTATCTCGATCGCACCGATGTTGCGATCCGCGTCGGTAAGCTGGCGGATTCCAATTTGATTGCACGCAGGATTGGAGAGACGCGACGGCGCATCGTCGCCTCGCCCGCCTATCTCGCGCGGCACGGTACGCCGAAAACTCCGGAGGACCTCGTCCACCACAATTGCCTGGGTTTCAACTTCCGCCGCACAATGCCGGTATGGCCGATGCGCGAGGGCGGACGCATTGTCGAGCGGATGCTCAGCGGGTCACTGCTCGCCAACAATGCCGAGACGCTTCGCCGCATGGCGATCGCGGGTGTCGGCATCGTTCGGGCGGCCGACTATCACCTGCGCCGGCCTATCGCGCGCGGCGAGCTGGTCGAACTGCTCGCGGACAGCGATTATGGCGTGACCGACGAGATCCACGCGCTGTTCCGCGGCGCGCAATTCCTGCCTGCGCGGGTGCGGGCGTTCCTCGATTTCACGGTGCCCCGCATGCAACAGTTTCTTGTCGAGGGATAGGAAAGGCGGCCGGGGCTTGGGGTTCACCCCGGCCGTGCAGAGTGTCAACGCCGCGCCTGTCCCAGGATTTCCATGCGCATGACCTGGACGCCGCCATCGGCAAGCGACGGAAGCTTGGCGAACCAGTCCTTGACGTAGGGCGTCGCATTATGCGCGTCGAAATCATCCTTCGTGGCGAAGACCTCGTAGAAGATGAAATGGCCGGGACGCTCGCGGTCTTCCTGGAGGAAATAGACGAGGTTCTTGGGATCGCTGCGCACCTGCGCGATCAGCGGCAGCGTGGCCGCACGCAGTTCGGCCTCCTTGCCGGGCTTGGCACGCACCTCGGCGACAATCGAATAGGCGCCGGCCGGGATCTTTGCGTAGCTTATGCCGCTGGCTTCCTTGGCCACGACAGGGGCGGACATGGCAACCACACCGGCTCCGAGCAGGATGGCGAGTGCGCAGGATTTGGCAAATAGGGATTTCATTTTCGGGTTCTTCCATTTCACGAGAAACAGGCAGCAGCCTGATCGGCGTCCATCCGGATCACTGCCCGGCCAGCATGCGCTGCCGGACGGCGTGCGCGTCGGCAAAGCGCTGCTTCACCGGTCCGAGCGCCTTGACGAATTCGAGCTGCTCGCCCTCCGGGCCCTTGCAGTAGATCAGCTCCCAGCCGTCCGACGGGGCGACCGTCACCTTGTTGGTGTTGGTGTTCTCGGGGGCAGACTTGCGCTCGGCTTCGGTCCGAACGCGAATGATGCGGTTGGCCCGCACCTGCGTCATGCCACGGCGCGCGGATTCGGTTTCGAGGTCAGTGATGAACTTGTTGAAGTCGACATCGTCGCGCACGTAGAAGCAGATGTGCATCATGCGCGGGTACGCCGGGCTCATGTTCTGCACCGGCGGCGCGAAGCTGTTGGCGCTGCCCATTGGTTCCTGTGAGTTGCGATATTGCAGCAGCTCGATCACGACGTTATCGAACTGGACGAAACGGACGTCGAGCCGCTGATCGCCGTCTCGCAGGTTCGGCACGCCGATCGTCTGCGGATCGACATGAAGCTCGCCCGCGCGGATCTCCTGGTCGGCGAGCAGCGTGTTCTGCACCTGGTCACCCTGGAAGTCTCCGTGGCGAAACACTTCCGTGCCGCCGAGCACCTGGGTATAGAATTCGAAGGCGCGCTCCATGTTCTGCACGGTCAAGCCGAAGTGCTGAACGCCCTGCAGGCGGACCGCCAACGCGCCCGCGTTGCGCTCAGCCGCCGAGAGTGTGTTGATCCCGCCTGCCGCCGGCGTCGCGGCGAGCGCCGGGCCCGCCGTCGCGGCGCCCGCGATCATGGCGGCGCCCGCGGTGAGGAGGATGTCGCGGCGGCTGGGATCGGCTGCCTTGTCGGTTTCAAGATCTCGCATGGTTCTTCTCCTTTTGGTTGGTTGAGATGCGTCGATTGGGGACACGGTGGGCCAGCCGGGCGAAGCGGACTTCGACCGGTGAGCGTTTCCGAGTTTTCGGGGTCAGCGCGCGATGGGAAGCGGTGCGGCCGGGTTGACCAGGCCTGCCGCACGCAATTCGCGCCAAAAGTCGGCGGGGATCGTCTCCTCCAGCGCTGCGCGGTCTTCGGCGATCCGGCCGGGCCTGCTGGCGCCCGGGATCACGGCCGCCACGGCCGGGTTGGCCAGCGCGAACTGAAGACCGGCCGCCTTCATGCTGATCCGATGACGATTGGCGATCGCCTTGATCGCCGCGACCTTGGCGAGGATGGCCGGCGTCGCGGGCGCATATTCGAAGTTCGGACCTCCGACGAGTGCCCCCGAGCTGTAGGGACCGCCGACGACAATGCCGAGCTTGCGCTCCGCCACCATGGGCATGACGCGCTGGAGCGCCCGGTCATGGTCGAGCAGCGTGTAGCGGCCGGCGAGCAGGGAAACGTCTGGACGCGGCTCGTCGAGTTCGAGCAGCAGCTCGATCGGCTCGACCCGGTTCACGCCCAGGCCCCAGGCCTTGATCACACCTTCGTCGCGCATCCGCTGCAGCGCACGGAAGGCACCCTTGCGGGCGCTTTCAAACACGCTCAACCACTCGTCGCCGTAGAAATCCTGCGCGACGTCGTGGACGAAGGCGATGTCGATGTGATCGGTCCTGAGCCGGTTCAGGCTGTCCTCGATCGAGCGATAGGTCGCGTCCTCGCTGTAGTCGTTGACTATCTTGTTGCGGCGGCCATGCGCAAACACGCTCCCCTTCTCGCCATTGTCCCGCGGGCTCTGCTCGATCTCGTCGAGAACGACGCGGCCGACCTTGGTGCTGATGACATAGGCCTCGCGGGGCTTGCCGGCGAGCGCCTGTCCCATGCGGATCTCGGCGAGGCCCGCACCATAAAACGGCGCCGTATCGAAATAGCGGATACCGTCGTTCCAGGCTGCGTCGACCGTCGCTTGCGCCTCGGCTTCGGGAATATCGCGGAACATGTTGCCGAGCGGCGCGGCACCGAAGCCGAGCTTGCCGGGCAGGATGTTGTTCAGTGCCATCGTACTGACCCTTTCGTCAAAGCGGGTTCCCGGACCCGTCGTCCGGTGTCGATGGCTGACATACATTCGGCTCCGCTTGCGCAGTAGCCGGGCACTGATCCCAGCACCTTGGATTTGAATTCACAGGTCGGGGGTCGTGCGTGGTTACTCCCCGCCAGCCCCGTCTTCCGCCGCAAATCCGTGATCGCGCGCAGGAAACTGTCTGCCGGCGTGGTCTCCGGATCGATCAGCCGGTGCAGGCGAAAGCCGTCTTCCAGCGCCAGCACGACGGAGGCCATCCAGGGCGGGTTCAGCGAGCCGTTCTTGCCGTTGCCCTTCAACGTCGCCTCGACGATGTCGGCGACCAGCTTGCGCCGCGCGCGCAGGCGCTTGGCGAGCTCGGGGCGGCGCTTCTCGGCGCGCGCGACGAACAGGATCATCTCCATGTGGAGCAGGGGCGAGCGGCCGAGCGGGTCCTGCCTGGTGCGATCCATCGCCTTCAGCGCCGCGATGAAATCATCGAGATTGTCGTGCTGCGCGAGGATGTCCATGTTGCGCCGGATCGACTGCTCGACATGGTCCTCGAGCATGGCGATGATCAGCTCGTCCTTGCTCTTGAAATTCGAATAGAACGCGCCGCGGGTGAAACCCGCGGCGGCCGCGATCGCCTCGATGCTGGCGCCGCCGATGCCGTCAGCCTCGAACACGCGCGCGGCCGCCTCGAACAGTCTGTCGCGTGTGTCGTCCCTGGTCGGTCTGGTTCTCACCCTTGACATCGGCGCAGGCTAGGGCAGGATGCAACTCGATACAACAATGTATCGTGTTGATAATTTCAGGGATGGTTACGCGGGCATCGGGGCTGCCGGCGTATTCGTGTCATGCGGCAACCGATGTGAGGTCACCATGAACGAGCAAGTGCAACCCGCCGGCGGCGATCCGCTGTTCAACCCGCTGTCGCCGGACTTCATCCGCGATCCCTATCCGCACTATGATCGGCTGCGCACGCTCGATCCGATTCACGTGACGCCGTTCGGCCAGTTCGTCGCCAGCCGCCATGCCGACGTCAGCCTCGTGATGCGCGACAAGCGCTTCGGCAAGGACTTCGTCGAGCGCTCCAAGCGCCGCTATAGCCCGGCCATCATGGACGAGCCGGTGTTCCGCAGCATGAGCCACTGGATGCTGCAGGCCGATCCGCCCGACCACACCCGCCTGCGCGGCCTCGTCGTCAAAGCTTTCACGGCGCGCCGGGTCGAGGACATGCGTCCCCGCATCCAGGCGATCGTCGACCAGGCTATCGACGCCGTGATCGACCGCGGCCACATGGACCTGATCGAGGATTTCGCCTTCCGCCTGCCTGTCACCATCATCTGCGACATGCTCGGCATCCCCGAAGACCATCGCGAGGTCTTTTACAAGAGCTCGCGCGACGGCGGCCGGCTGCTCGATCCCGTGCCGCTCTCGAAGGAGGAGATCGCCAAGGGCAACGCCGGCAACATGATGGCGCAGATGTACTTTCAGCAGCTGTTCGAGCTGCGCCGCAAAAACCCCCGCGACGACCTCATCACCCAGCTCGTGCAGGCCGAGGAAGACGGCAACAAGCTCAGCAACGAAGAACTGACCGCCAACATCATCCTGCTGTTCGGCGCCGGCCACGAGACCACCGTCAACCTGATCGGCAACGGCCTGCTGGCGCTCCACCGCAATCCGGACCAGCTCGCGCTGCTGAAAGCGCGGCCGGAACTGATGGTCAATGCCATCGAGGAGTTCCTGCGCTACGATTCCTCGGTGCAGATGACCGGCCGCGTCGCGCTGGAGGACATCGACGATCTCGGCGGCAAGAAAATCCCGAAGGGCGAGACCGTGCTTTGTCTGCTGGGCTCGGCCAACCGGGATCCCGCGGTCTACCCCGATCACCCCGACAGGCTCGACGTCGTCAGGCAGAACGTCAGGCCGCTGTCGTTCGGAGGCGGCATCCATTTCTGCCTGGGTGCCCAATTGGCGCGCATCGAGGCCGAGATTGCCATTGCGACGCTGCTGCGGCGGCTGCCTGATCTGCGCATCGACGACGTCGAAAACCCCAAATGGCGGTCGACCTTCGTGCTGCGCGGCCTGACGGAGCTCCCCGCCAGCTGGTAGGCCGGGGCGTTAACCTCCGCGCGCAACAGTCGCTGTGACTTCGCCACACTTCCCCCTATATAAGGGACAGTTCCGGCGCGCCTGAAACCTTCCAGGTCAAGGTTTGGCCCGGGTCACGGTTTGGCCGAGGGGAGACCCGTGCAGACGACGCTGCTCGGATTGGCGATTGCCTTCATCTTGGCGCTGCTCGCCGCGCTGATCGGGCCTTACTTCATCGACTGGAACCAGTTCAGGCCCCAGTTCGAGGCGGAGGCCGGCCGGATCATTGGCGTGCCGGTGCGGGTGGCGGGCGAGCTCGACGCGCGGCTGTTGCCGGCGCCGACCCTGCGGCTGCGCGCGGTCACCTTCGGCGGCAACAACGATCTCGGCCGCCTGCGCGCCGACAAGCTCGACGTCGAGTTCAGCCTGAGCTCCCTGATGCGCGGTGAATGGCGCGCCACCGAGCTCACGGTGGGCGGCATGGCGGTCGATCTCGGCCTCGACGCCAGGGGCCGGGTCGATTTGCCGTCCACCGCGAGCGGCACCTTCAATCTGGCCTCGCTGGCCATCGAGCGGGTCAACCTCACCGGCCGCATCGCCCTGCACGACGCCGCCAGCCGCTCGACGCTGGAGCTCAACGACATCGCTTTTGCCGGAGACGTGCGCTCGCTGGCCGGCGCGGTCCGCGGCGATGGCAGCTTCACCGTGACCGGGGTGCGCTATCCGTTCCGCGTCTCCTCCGGTCCGAGCGCCGACGGCAGCGCCACCCGTCTCCACCTCAACATCGATCCCGGCGAGCGCGCCATCCTTGCCGATCTCGAAGGCGTGCTCGCCTTCGACAACCGCCTGCCGAAATTCGACGGTGCGTTGACGCTCGCCGTGCCCGCGCCAAAGAAGGGCGAGACCGGGCCGATGCCCTGGAAGCTCACGACGAAGCTCAAGGCCGATCCGGCCGGCGCCAAATTCGAGCAGGTCGATGCCAGCTTCGGCGCTGATGACAATGCGTTGAAGGTCGGCGGCGTCGGCGATCTCAGGTTCGGCGCCTCGCCGCTGCTGCGCGCGGTGCTGTCGGCGCGTCAGGTCGACGCCGACAAGCTCGCCGCCAAGGACGATTCCGAGCCGCTCCGCATCCTGCCGGCGCTGCGCGCGGGCCTCGCCGCGATCCCGCAGGCGCCGATCCCGGCGCAGATCGAGTTCAACTCCGACCAGATCATGCTCGGTGGCCGTCCGCTCCAGAATATCACGACGGAGCTTCAGACCGACGGCCGGTCCTGGACCTTCCAGCGTCTTGAACTGCGCGCGCCCGGCATGACGCAGCTGTCGCTCAACGGCGCCACGCCCGGCGCCGACAGTTTCAGCGGCCGTCTCAGCGTGGAGTCGTCCGACCCGGATACGCTGGTGGCGTGGCTCCAGGGCCGCAGCGAGGTCAACCGCCGCAGCACGCGGCCGCTGCGGCTTGCCGGCGACGTGACGATTGCAGCCAACCATTTCGCCATCGACAAGCTGAAGGCCGACATCGAAGGCGGCACCGTCGAGGGCCGCATCGCCTTCGTCCAGACCGGCGCAAGCAGGGGCTCGCGGATCGACGCCGAGCTCAAGGCCGACCGTCTCGATCTCGACGCCGCCGCGAGCTTTGTCCGCGCGCTCGGCGGCCCACAGGGCGAATGGCCGGAGGAGGCCACGTTGTCGCTCGACGTCGGTCGCGCGATCTCCGCGGGCCAGGAGCTGCGGCCGTTCACGGCAAAGCTCGGTTACGGGCCCGCGGCGCTGTCGCTGGAGCAGTTGCGCTTCGGCCAGGCCAGCGGCGTGACCATCGAGGCGAGCGGCGGCTTCGACCGCGCCAAGGCCACCGGCAAGCTCGCGCTGAGATCTTCCGCCAATTCGCTGCGCGAACTCACGGCGCTGATCGAGCCGTTTGCGCCGGCGGTGCGCGCTCGCTTCGATGCGCTCCCACCGCTGCCCGGCGCGACCCGGCTGAAGCTCGACCTCAGCCTCGACAGGAATGCGGAGCATGCCGATCGCAGCGACGCCCGCGTCGTGCTAGACCTCGACGCGCCACAGCTCAAGGCCACCGCGATGCTTGTCGCGCAGACGCCGGCTGCAGCCGTCAACGGCATCGATATCGACCGCTTGCGCAACAGCGACTTCACGCTGGAGTCGAAAGCCTCGACGCCGCAGGCCAGTGCATTGCTGGCGCTGCTCGGGCTCGATCGGGTGGTGGCCGCAGGCGAGGGTGCCTCGCAGTTCGAAGGCAAAGTCACCGGCGCCTGGCGCCGGCCGCTGCAATTGACCGCAAAGGTCAGTGGCGGCGGCCTGGACGCGGATGCGCAGGGAAGCGTCGATCTGTCCGCGCCGGAGCTGAAGGCCAACGTGAACCTGCGCGTGCGCAACGCCAATCTGGCGCCGCTGTTCGGCACCAGCCCGACCGACAAATCGACCCAGAATGTCAGCCTGTCATCGCGCGTCGGGCTGTCAGGCAATCGCCTGACTTTCGACGATCTCGACAGCAACGCGGCCGGCTCGCATCTGCGCGGCCATCTGTCGGTGACGCTGGATCAGGAGAAGAGCGTAGACGGCGAGGTCGGCCTCGACTCGCTCGACCTGATGCCGGCGCTCGCGATGGCCATCGGCGCTGCCGGACATGATGCCGGCGAGCCGTTGAGCCCCGGACTTCTCGGCGGTTGGCGCGGTCGCGTCGCATTCCAGGCGTTGCGCGGGACGTTGCCAGGCGGCATCGAGCTGCGCCCTGTCGGCGGCACGATCCGGAGCGACGGCCAGTCGCTCGCGCTCGATGCGCTGAAGGGCGGCATCGGCGGCGGCGAGATGTCGGCAAGCCTTGACGCGCGGAATGGTGCTAACGGCCTCGCGCTGAATACGCGCATCGATCTCGGCAATGTCGATGCGACGACGCTGCGTTACCGCGATCTGGCGCTGCCCAAGGGGCGCGCCTCGATCCAGATGGCGTTGTCGAGCCAGGGCCGCAGCGTCGCGGCCCTGACCGGCGCGCTCGCCGGCAACGGCACGGTGACGCTGGAGTCGGCCGAGATCGCCGGCCTCAATCCGCGTGCCTTCGAGATCGCCATCCGCGCCAGCGACGGCGGCCAGGTCGCCGACGACGTCAGGCTACGACAACTGGTCGAGCCCGCGCTTGCCGCCGCGCCGATCGCGGTCGCCTCGGCACAGTTCCCGTTCACGATCCGCGACGGACGCTTGCGCGTCGGTGCAACGACGCTCGAGGCGAAGAACGCCCGCGCCATCGTGTCCGGCGGCTACGACATTCCTGCAGACCAGGCCGACATCCGCGCCAGCCTGACGCCGATCATGACCGGGCTGTCCGGTGCTCCGCCGGAGATCCTGCTGTTCGCAGCGGGTCCCCCTGACAAGCTCAACCGCACAATCGACCTGTCGCCGCTGTCGTCGTGGCTTGCGGTGCGCACGATCGATCGCGAAACCCGCCGGCTGGATGCGATCGAGCGCGGCGAGCCGCCGCCGGCGACCGCCGCGCTGCCGACGCTGGTCTCCCCGGACCCCGCGCCGGAGCCGTCGCTGACCGACGTGCCGCTGCCAGGCCGCGATCCGCGCCGCGCACCGCCGAAGCCCAAAGCTGCGCCGACGCCGAAGGCGCCGCAAGCTGCCCCCGCCGCGCCAAGCCCTTCAATCACAGGTCAGCCGCTCACGAGCCAGGCCGCTCCGCTGCCGCCCCCGATCGAGGTGAGACCGGCGCCCGGCCCGCCGCCTGCGAAGCCGAGGCCGAAACCGCCGCTGGTGCTGACGCCGTCGAATCCGTAAGGGCAGAGTTGGTTAGCACGGAACGGGCCGCTGGCTCGGTCAACCTCGCCCGCTTGCGGGAGAGGTCGGCGCAGAGCGCCGGGTGAGGGCTCTCTCCTCTGGGGAGTCTCTCTGCGGAGATACCCTCTCCCCAGCCCACTCCCGCAAGCGGGAGAGGGAGCGCACTTCCCGGGCCGTTGCCACGCCTCACCCTCCGGTAAACCCATTCCCTCGCATTTGAACGAATTCTCGTCAGCAAAACTGATCTGCCGACTTTACCGGATTCCAGCGTTTGTTCCCTAATGTCTGTTCCCAGAGGAATTCGGCATCCTGCCAGCACAAGCAGGATGGGCGCGCCAAGAACTGGGAAGAACTGGGAAGAACCGGGGTGAACGACATGAACGGGGCGAAATCGCTTCTACAGGATCTGGACGACGCCATCGCGCGCGGCTCCGACGAAAGCCGGGCCAAGGCGTTGTGGCATGCGACCGACATCCTGATCACCGGCCGCTACAGCGAGACCGAGATCAGCACGTTCGGCGAGGTCATCGGGCGTCTCGCCGACGAGATCGAGGTTGCCGCGCGGGCGCAGCTCTCCGAACTGATGGCGGGCTGTGATCACGCCCCGCTCAACGTCATCGCCAAGCTCGCCCTCGACGACGAGATCGATGTCGCCGGTCCCGTGCTGCGCGACTCCAATCGCATCGACGAGAAGATGCTGGTCGAGAGCGCCCTGACCAAGGGCCAGTCGCACCTGCTGGCGATCGCCCAGCGCAAGTCGATCGGCGAGGCCGTGACCGACGTGCTGGTCAAGCGCGGCGACCAGGAGGTCGTGACTTCGGTCGCCAGGAACGAGGGCGCGCGCTTTTCAGGCTCGGGCCTGCTGCACATGGTCAGGCGTGCAGAAGGCGATTCGATCCTCGCCGAGCAGCTCGGGCTGCGCAAGGACGTGCCGCGTCACGTCTTCCAGCAGCTCATCTCCAAGGCGTCGGAAGACGTCCGCCGCCGGCTCGAGAGCGAACGCCCCGAGATGATGTCGCAGATCCAGAGCTCGGTGACCGAGGTCACCGGCGATCTGCAGTCCAAGTTCGGTCCGTCCTCGCGCAGCTATTTCGTGGCCAAGCGCGTGGTGACGACGCAGTACCGCCAGGGCAACCTCAACCAGGACTCGATCTCGAATTATGCGCGCCAGCACCGTTTCGACGAGGTGCAGATTGGCCTGTCGCTGTTGTCGTCGCTGCCGGTCGACGTGATCGAGCGCGCGATGATGGACCGCAACCGCGAGATGATCCTGGTCTTGTGCAAGGCGCTTGATTTCTCGTGGGATACGACGATGTCGCTCCTGTTCCTCGGCGCCAAGGACCATCTGATCACGGCGCGCGAGCTCCACGACAACGAGCGCGAGTTCGGCCGGCTCAAGATCGAGACCTCGCGCAGCGTCTTGAAATTCTACCAGTCGCGCAAGACCGCGAATGCCGATGCGGGCCGTCAGCCCGAGCTCCAACAGGTGCACTGAGCATCATCCCGGAATTCGAAAGGGAGTATTTGCAATGTTGCCTCAATTCGGCACCGCGGTTCGCAAGACCAAAAGCCTCAACGCCGACACCAGCGGGTCGGCTCCGGAGAGGGCCACGGTCGATGCCGCTTGGCTCGTGCTGGAAGCCGCCAACGATCTCGGCGATCACGCCGCGATCGAAGCCTGCCGCCGCGTCATCGACGCCGAGCTGAACGGCACCGTCGCCGGCAGTTCGGATACCGATCTCGTGCTGGGTTATTTCAGGTAAGCCATCTTGCGGGCTACGAGCCGACGCTCGCGGCCGCAGCCGCGTTGCGTAACCGTCCGATCCAGACGGTGAGCCGGCCGCATTCGGGATCCTCGACCACGTGGTCGGCGACGTCAAAACCGTTGCTGTCGAGCAATTGGCGATACTCAGCCGCATCGAGGCTCGCGTGATAAAGCGGCTCGCCCTCGAACGTCCCCATGGCTTCGCCGAAGGACGGGCCGCTCGTGAACATCAGCGCCGCGCCTGCAGCGGCATGTCGCCGAAAAACCGGAAACATCCGGCGCTGGTCCCCAGGGTTCAGATGAAAGAAGCTGTTCCAGGCGAGCAGGCCGTCGAACGTCGCGTCGAGGTTCAATGAGCGCATGTCCGAAACGAGCCAGGTCGCGCCCGGAAAAGTGTCCTTTGCGATGTCGATCATTTCTGGAGCGGCATCGATCCCTGTGACGGCACACCCCGTTTCGAGCAGATAGCGCGCGATCGGCTCGCCGGGGCCGCATCCGATATCGAGCACTTTCGGCTTGGCAGGCAGAAGCGCGACAAGTCGGTCGAGCCACTTGCGCTCCGTCAGATGCCGGCCCCGCTGACGCAACCAGGCCGCCGCGTGCCGGCGATACAATCCGACGATGTTGTCGGCATCAGAATTCATTCGCCGCCTCACCGATTCTCAGCGCGCCGGGCCGCACGCCGTATTTGCGCATGATGGCCTTGCTCAAGGCGCCTTCGGACGCATAGCCGACTTCGCCGGCGATCTTCGCGATCGAATCGGAGGTCCCGGCCAGCCGTTTGCGCGCGGTCGTCAGTCTCAAATTGGACAGGAACGTCATCGGAGTTGTCCCTGCGTGCTTTCGGAAGGCACGCACCAACGTCGCGCGCGACGAGATAGCGACTGCTGCCATCTCGTCGAGCGTCCAATCCCTTGCAAGATCGTTGAGGATCGCCGACACGACACGGGCCGTCGTGCGGTCGCGCAATAGAGAAACGGTATTGTTCCCGGAGGCATCGTCCGCCAGATGGTCGCGGAGCATCATAACGAACAGGGCCCTCGCGAGGTCGGCAGCGACCATCTCCGATCCGACCCGTCCTGCGTCCAGCTCATCGCGGATGTCGGTCAACAGGTGCCGAAACCTTTCTAGAATCGGCTCTCCCGCTGTGTGAAGGACGATTTCATCGGGAAGCGCCGCGATCAGCGGGTTCGCGGCCGACGTTTCAAACAGGAGCCTGCCGCAAAGGAATTCGGTATCGGCCTCAGCGTCGACCGTGGCGCGGTGGCGGACACCGTTTCGCATATTGCTTGATATCCGCGTTGCGCCGCGGCTCGCTTGACCTCGTACCACGTGACTATCGCCGTGCGGCAGAAGCAGAATGTCACCGGTTTCCAGCCTCTGCGAACTCAGGCCCGGTCTCTCGACCACGCAAGAGCCGCGCGTGACCATGTGGAATTGCGCCCATCCCCTGCCGTTTGGCGCGTGTAGCGATTCCCAGCTGCCACCAAATCTGCAGGAGTCGTCGATAACGGGGCGGATTTTGAACAGCGGCACCATTGCTTTCAACCATTCCGCTGCTTCCGCCCTCGGCATTCGTCACCCCTTGATCCGCCCGGACATGACTCCGAGCCGCCCGGCCATTCTACCGAGCCGTGAGCGCTTCTAAATCATAATCGATCGCGCGAGTCATCGCGCCAATGGGTGCCTGAATGCTCATGGAATCTAACACAACCTAACGCGCAATTTCGCCGGCGTCCGGTAAATGTCGGGATGAAAGCGGCAGGCATTCCAGAAGCCACGATTATCGACGGGAGACTGCATGACCTCCAAGATGCAAATAGAATCATTGCCGCGGCCTGCGAATCTGTCGCGCCGCGGCTTCGTGGGAAGCCTCTCGGCGGGCATTCTTGGCGCGGTTGCGACCGAGGCGGCCGGCGCCGAAACGCTGGCCGATGTTCCCGATCGCGGGCCTGGCGCTGATCTCAGTGCGCACAGCGAACGTTCCCGTTTTGCCAAAATCGATCGCATTCCCGAGGCGACACCGGGCAAGCGCAACGTCGATCCCGGCGATGCCATCAATTCCAAGACTCCGCACCAGAAGCTGGTGGGCAACATCACGCCGACCGATCTGCATTACGAGCGCAGCCATTCCGGCGTGCCCGACATTGATCCCGCGCAACACCGGCTTCTTATCCATGGCATGGTGGGGAAGCCGCTGGTCTTCAGCGTGGACGATCTCAAGCGCATGCCGTCGATCACGCGCGTGGTCTTCATCGAATGCACCGGCAACGGATGGGAGAACTGGAAACAGGCCGATCCTGACATCACGGTGCAGAACACGCATGGCCTCGTCAGCACCAATGAATGGACCGGGGTGCCACTCAAATTCCTGATCGACCTCGTGAGCAAGGACAAGGGCTCGAACTGGATGCTGGCGGAAGGCGGCGACGGCGCCGGCGTCGATCGCAGCATTCCCCTCACCGACGAGATCATGAACGAGGCCTTCGTCGCTTACGGGCAGAACGGTGAGCCGCTGCGGCCGGCGCACGGCTTTCCGATGCGGCTGGTGATGCCGGGCTTCGAGGGCAACCTCAACATCAAGTGGCTGCGCCGCCTCAAGTTCGGTAACGCGCCCTGGATGACGCGCTGGGAGACGGCGCGCTACACGCAACTGCTGGCGAACGGCAAGGCTCGGCAGTTCCAACTGCGGATGGAGACCAACTCCGTCATCACCCAGCCCTCGGGCATGATGCAGATCCAGCCGGGATACAACCGCATCACCGGGCTTGCCTGGAGCGGTCATGGCAGGATCGCCAAGGTCGAGATCTCGACCGACGGCGCCAGGACATGGAAGCAGGCACAACTGAGCCAGCCGGTGCTGGCCAAGGCGCAGGTGCGCTTCCAGATGGATTGGGTCTGGGATGGCAAGCCGACCAAAATCGTGAGCCGCTCCACTGACGAGCAGGGCCATGTTCAACCGGACCGGCAGTCCTTCATCACCGCGATGGGGACCAATGCGCTGTTCCACTACAACGCCCAGCAGACCTGGAGCATCGACGAGGCCGGGAGGGTCCGCAATGTCCTCGCATAGCAAGCTGCTTCTCGCGAGCCTGTTCGTCACCGGACTGCTCGCTGCGCCCGCGCTGGCGTTCGATTTCGGGCGCCCGGCGACGCCGGAGGAGATCAAGCTGTGGGACATCGACGTCGGGCCCGACGGCAAGGGCCTGCCTGACGGCAGCGGCACGGTCGCGCAGGGCAAGCAGGTCTTCTCCGACAATTGCGCGGTCTGTCACGGCGAGAACGGCCAGGGCGGCATCAAGGATCGTCTCGCCGGTGGTCAGGGCACGCTCGCGTCCAGCGCGCCGGTCAAGACTGTCGGCAGTTTCTGGCCTTATGCGACGACGTTGTACGACTACATTCATCGCGCAATGCCGTATCCGACGCCGGGCTCGCTCAGCATCGACGAGACCTACGCCGTCACCGCCTACATCCTGAGCCTCAACGGCATCGTCCCCGCCGACGGCAAGGTCGACAAGGACACGTTACCGAAGATCAAGATGCCCAATCGCGACGGCTTCATTCCTCAGCCGGAATTCGACCCGGCGAAGCTGTTCCGCAAGAAGTGAGCGAGTGGCGCATGAAGCTTTCGGCGCTGATCAAGATCCTCGCTGTGATTGCAGCGACATGTTCATGGGAGACACCTGCAATGGCCGCAGACGGACTCATCACCATCAAGAGCAGTTTCGGGCCGGAAGATACGATGAAACGGCTGGAAGCCGAAGTGAAGGCCAAGGGCCTCACGGTGTTTGCCCATGTTGATCATGCCGCGGGTGCCAGCGCTGTCGGCCTCAACTTGCGGCCGACCGATCTCATCATCTTCGGCAACGCCAAGGGCGGCACGCCGTTGATGCAGCAAGCGCAGACTGTCGGCATCGACTTGCCGCTGAAGGCGCTGGTCTGGCAGGACGAGCAAGGCGTCACCTGGCTCAGCTACAACGATCCCGCCTGGCTCGCCGGGCGTCATGGTGTCGGTGAGCCGGCCAAGGCTGCCGTGACTGCGATGACCGGGGCCCTGCATGCGATCGCGACCAAGGCCACCGCACCGTAAGCGTGACGCGACTGCCGCCCGAGGAGATCTCCATGAACAGCACTGACGGACAACCGGCATCATCCGTTCCGCAAGGCGGCAGGCTCGCCAGATGGACTGTCATCGCGGTGCTCTGCGCGATGCTCGTTGCGGCGTGCGTTCTCGGCTATCTCGGCTGGATCAGCACCGATACCAGCGTGCCGGCGTCGGGCTATGTCGCGCTGGTGCTCGGCGTCGTGTTTTCGCTGGTCGTCGGCGTCGGCTTGATGGCGCTGGTGTTTTACAGCAGCCGCAAAGGCTATGACGAACCCGCCGTGCTGATCCCGGAGCCGGACAACGATCCGGACGATGGACAGGGCAGCCAGCGCTGACTGGCAAGGATCGACTTTGCCATCATGCTCCTGTTTTGCCCGACGGGTCAACGGATTTTCCGAAGAAGCGCAGGTTGGGCGTACAGGAAGGCTCTGTCGATCTCACGAGCTGCGCGGTCAGAATCCCGGATTTCGCTCCGCTCCATCCCGGCTACGGTCGAAAGATCCTCGCACACGCGTAACCCATTGATCTCACAGCATCGGTCTACTGTGCATGGGGTTGTTTTCGCGGTTTTTGTTTCGGGGGCTATCCCGCCCCGAGCGCCACGGCGACGTTGTACGTCACGAGGCTCGCCGCATAGGCCAGCACCAGCATGTAGCTGAAGGTCACCGCCATCCAGGTCCAGCTTCCGGTCTCGCGCCGGATCACCGCCAGCGTCGAGGCGCATTGCGGGGCGAAGATGTACCAGGCCAGCATCGACAGCGCGGTCGCGAGCGACCATTTCGTCGCCAGCACCTGGCCGATCTGCTCGGCCGCTTCCTTGCCGCCTTCGATCGCATAGACGGTGCCGAGCGCGGCGACCGCGACCTCGCGCGCCGCCATGCCGGGGATCAGCGCCACCGCGATCTGCCAGTTGAAGCCGACCGGGGCGAGCAGCGGCTCGAGCGCCTTGCCGATGATCGCGGCGAGGCTGAAGTCGATGGCGGGCTCGGTCGCGCCCGCCGGCGGCTGTGGGAACGAGGCCAGGAACCAGATCAGCACCATCATCGAGAAGATCGTGGTGCCGGCGCGGTAGAGAAACATCTTGGCCCGCGTGGTGACGCCGATCGCGATCGATTTAAGCCGCGGCATCTTGTAGTCCGGCAGCTCCAGCATGAACGGCGCCGGCGCATAGTCGCGCAGCATGAAGAACTTGATCAGGAACGAGACGGCAAGCGCGCTGGCGATGCCGGTGGCGTAGAGGCCGAACATCACGAGGCCCTGCAAGTTGATGAAGCCCCAGACGTCCCTCGCCGGAATGAAGGCGGAGATGATCAGCGTGTAGACCGGAATGCGCGCCGAGCAGGTCATCAGCGGCGCGATCAGGATCGTGGTCAGCCGGTCGCGCTTGTTGTCGATCACGCGCGTCGCCATGATGCCGGGAATGGCGCAGGCAAAGCTCGACAACAGCGGAATGAAGGCGCGGCCGTGCAGGCCGGCGCCGCCCATGATGCGGTCCATCAGGAACGCGGCGCGCGCCATGTAGCCGAAATCTTCCAGCAGCAGGATGAACAGGAAGATGATGATGATCTGAGGCAGGAACACGATGACGCTGCCGACGCCCGAGATCACGCCGTTCTGCAGGAAGCTCTGCAGCAGGCCGGCGGGCAGGGTGGCGTGCACCAACTCGCCGAGCGCGTCGAAGCCGGAGTTGAGCAGCTCCATCAGCGGCTGCGCCCAGGCGAACACCGCCTGGAACATCACGAACAGGATCAGCGCGAGCACGATGAGCCCGCCGACGGGGTGCAGCACCACGGCGTCGATCCGCGCGGTCCAGGTGTCGGGCCGGCTTGGCAGGCTGACGCAATCGGCGATGATGCGGTCGGCCTCGCGCTGGGTGGCGCGCAATTCGGCGACGCTGAGCGCACGCCAGCTGTTCTCCTGCGGCTCGGCGGCGAGCTTTGCCGCGATCTCGTCGGTCAGCGCCAGCAGGTCGGCCGTGCCGCCCTTGCGCACCGCGATCGAGGTCACCACGGGCACGCCGAGCTCCCTGGCGAGCCGCTCGACGTCGACAGTGACGCCGCGGCGGGCGGCGATGTCGAACATGTTGAGAACCAGGATCATCGGCCGGCCGGTGCGCTTGAGCTCCAGCAGCAGGCGGATGGTCAGGCGCAGATTGGTGGAGTCGGCCACGCACAAAACGAGGTCGGGCACCGTCTCGCCGGTGGCCTTGCCGAGCACGAAATCGCGGGTGATCTCCTCGTCCGGGCTGCGGCCGCGCGGCGAATAGGTGCCGGGCAGGTCGACCACGGAGACCTGGCGTCCGAGCGGCGTGACGAAGAAGCCTTCCTTGCGCTCGACGGTGACGCCCGGATAGTTCGCGACCTTCTGCCGGCTGCCGGTCAGGGCATTGAACAGCGAAGTCTTGCCGCTGTTTGGCGTGCCGACCAGGGCAAGATGCAGGAGGGGCAGTTCCATGGAATCGAATATCCGGTCGCGTCAGGCGACGATGATGGCCATGGCTTCACGACGGCGGACCGCGATCGTGATGTTGTCGACCCGCACGGCAATCGGGTCGCGCCCGACCAGCCCCTCGTGCAGGACCTCGACCCGGGCCCCCTCGACGAAGCCGAGCTCGATCAGGCGGCTCTCCAGCTCGATCTCGGAGAGAGCCGAACCCGCATCCCCGGCGGAGAGGTGCTGAATGACGCCGGTGTAGCCGCGCTGGGCCAGGCCCAGCGGCATTTGCGAACGCGTATCATTGCTGTCGGTCATGCCCTGTATTTTCAACGCAGGGCATGGAGGTCAAGCTCGCTTCGCGCGCCCAAGCCGCACCTTAGAGTGATTTTAAAGTGCAGACGGCGGGGCGCTCCGGGAAAACGCCCCGGCGGCTACTGGGCCGGGACCTTTTCCTGCTGGATGGCGGCCATGGCGCGGCTCTTGAAGTAGTCGAGGACGAACAGGCGGATCGCCGAGGACAGATTGCCCTGCTGGCGGGCACCGTCGATTTCGCCGACGAGCTCGGACAGCGTCATGTTGCGCAGGCCCGAGATCTCCTTCATGCCGTTCCAGAATGCCTCTTCCAAGCTGACGCTGGTCTTGTGGCCGGCGACGACGATCGATCGCTTCACGACGGGCGACTTCATGATTGATCCTCGTGATCGATCCGGTGCTGGTCCAGGTGCCCCTTCGCCTTGTCCGCGCGCGTCTCCTCCGACGACCGCTCCGCCTTGGTGCGGCCGAACTTCGCCCGATTGGCGTCCGCCTGCTTCGCCGAGGTTTCCCGTTCGGCGCGCTTCCTGAAACGATTCAGGTTGATGACGTTCCCCATGCCGCGTCTCCATCATCCGCTCCTCTTCAGGCTGGACGAAACTTCCAGAAACAAGGCGCCGCGTTGCGCCCCACGAGACTTGATCGCCATTCGCTTGTCCTCGTCAATCGGCCTCTCGGGCCATCAAACGATGAATTGCGCCCCGTCGAGGGCGGATGGACCTGCCTAGCACGCCGTCCCGCCGCGACATTGACGGTAATCAAATCCTACTCCCCGGACCTCATATTTGTGTGCCCTTGGGCTCCGTATCATTACGGAGGGGTATCGGAATTCGGAATCACCCGGGCCGCGTCATTTTCTCCGGCTGCACCAGGCGGTCGAACTCGTCCGCAGAGACGAAGCCGAGACGGAGCGCCTCCTCCTTCAGCGTGGTGCCGTTGGCATGCGCGGTCTTGGCCACCTTGGCGGCGTTGTCGTAACCGATCTTCGGGGCGAGCGCCGTCACCAGCATCAGCGAGCGCTGCATCAGCTCCTTGATGCGCTTCTCGTCGGCGCGGATGCCGCTGACGCAATGCTCGGTGAAGGAGCGCGCGGCATCGGCCATCAGGCGGATTGAGTGCAGCATGTTGTAGGCGAGGACGGGCTTGTAGACGTTGAGCTCGAAATGGCCCTGGCTGCCGGCGACCGTGATGGCGGTGTGGTTGCCGAACACCTGGCAGCACACCATGGTCATCGCCTCGCATTGCGTCGGATTGACCTTGCCCGGCATGATCGAGGAGCCCGGCTCGTTCTCCGGCAGGATCAGCTCGCCGAGGCCCGAGCGCGGGCCAGATCCGAGCAGACGGATGTCGTTGGCGATCTTGAACAGGCCGGTCGCGACCGAGTTGATGGCGCCGTGCGCGAGCACATAGGCGTCGTTCGAGGCCAGCGCCTCGAATTTGTTGGCGGCGCTGATGAACGGGAGTTTGGTGATTCCCGCAACGTGCTTCGCGAACAGCTTTGCAAAGCGTGGTTTTGAATTGAGTCCGGTGCCGACGGCGGTGCCGCCCTGCGCCAGCGGATAGAGCTCCTTCACCGCGACCTTGAGCCGGGCGATGCCGCTTTCGACCTGCGCGGCATAGCCGGAGAACTCCTGGCCGAGCGTCAGGGGCGTCGCGTCCTGGGTGTGGGTGCGGCCGATCTTGACGATCTTGGCGAACTCCTTCTCCTTCTTGCGCAGCGCGCGGAGCAGCCCGCCGAGGGCGGGGACGAGATCGGCGTTGATGCGGCTTGCGGCCGCGATATGCATGGCGGTCGGAAACGAGTCGTTCGACGACTGGCTCATGTTGACGTGATCGTTGGGATGCACCGGCTTCTTGGCGCCGAGCTCGCCGCCGAGCAGCTCGTTGGCGCGGTTGGCGATCACCTCGTTGAGGTTCATGTTGCTCTGCGTGCCCGAGCCGGTCTGCCACACCACGAGCGGAAAATGGTCGTCCAGCTTGCCCTCGATCACCTCGCGGGCGGCGCGGATGATGGCGTTGGCGCGGCGCTGGTCGAGCAGGCCGAGCTCGAGGTTCGACTGTGCGGCGGCGAGCTTGACGATGCCGAGCGCGTGCACGAGCGAGATCGGCATGCGGTCGATGCCGATGCGGAAATTCTGGCGCGAGCGCTCGGTCTGCGCCCCCCAATAGCGATCGGTGGGGACCTCGATCGGACCGAAGCTGTCGGTCTCGATGCGGGTGGCGGGGCGGGCGGTGTTCGAGTTGGTCGGCTTGGAGCGGGCAGCTTTGGCCATGAGCACATCCATTCTGCCGAACGAAACGCCACGGCCTGTTCATGTGCTCTTCTATATAGGCAGTTTGGCCGGGCGCGACGGCTTCGCGCCCAACCTAGATCATTTCTTGCGGAAACGATCGAGCCGCACGACTTCGGCGCCGCCCTGGCTCGGGGCCGCCGGCTCTTCCGTGCCGTCAGCGGCCTCGGTCGCAGGCGCGGGCACCGCCACGGCCGAGGGAGCGGCCGGCAATGTCTCGGGCGCCACTTCGGCGACGTCGGAGGTCTCGAACTGAAGGCCGAATTTCACGGACGGGTCGAGAAAGCTCTTGATGGCGCTGAACGGCACGATCAGCCGTTCCGGAATTCCGCCGAAGGACAAGCCGACCTCGAAGCGGTCCTCGAGCACGGTCAGATCCCAGAACTGGTGCTGAAGAATGATCGTCATCTCTTCGGGGTATTGCGCGAGCAGCCGTGGCGAGATCTTCACGCCGTCGGCCTTCGATACGAAGGTGATGAAGAAATGATGCTCGCCCGGAAGTCCATGGGCCGCGGCATCGGTCAGTACCTTCCGCAGCACGCCGCGCAGCGCGTCGCGGGCCAGCACATCGTATCGGATATGATCGGTCGCCATGGTGGTCCTGTTGCATTCCAGGAGCTGGGCCCTGCCGGCCCGACTCGCCAAGCCGCAATAGTACCGCGCCTGACGGGTCAGCAGGAGTCCCCGCCGGGAAGGAAATAAGAGGTAAGTGGAGGCTTCTGTTGCCAGGTGCCTCCGAACCCCGCCTAACGGAGCTTAACCCGTTAGGACTTCAGAATGGTCTTTCAAACTGCGTTACGCAGCCTGAGCAACCGGAGCAAAGTTGTCGTTGGCAACTATTGCATAGCCCGATAACGGCGGAACAATACCGGGAAAAAGTTCGCCCTTTACGCCCTCGTCGATCCTATTTCGCCCCCGCCAAAACCCGCCTTCCGGCAGGCTGAAGCCCGAAGATCGGTGGGCTTTGGTGGAGGCGCCGGGTACCGCCCCGGGTCCGAATGGTTTATTGCGACGACCGTTTATTTCCATAGCCGGCGAACCGGCACCCCCAATATAGGGGGCAAAGGTTTCAAATGACAGGTGTTTCGAGCGACCACCGCGAGTTCCCTTTGGATAGGTTCCGGATCGCCTTGGCCGCACGGTGACGCACGTTCTAAGCTGCTGAGATGTCCTCGGATTCCTCACCGGTCGCCCAAGAGCCGGACCACCCAGCCGCTCATGCCCCACCGCCCGGCCTCGTCGCGCTGTTCCTGGCCTTTGCCCGGATGTCGCTGGCAGGTTTCGGCGGGGTCCTGGTGTTTGCCCGGCACGCCATTGTCGATCGGCATCGCTGGATGACGGCGGACGAGTTCAACGAGACCTTTGCGCTCTGCCACTTCCTGCCCGGGCCCAACATCGTCAATCTGTCGATGGTGTTCGGGTCGCGGCTGCGCGGGATTGCCGGCGGGGTTGCCGCCTTCACCGGGCTGTTGCTGCCGCCGACGCTGATCATGACCGTGCTCGCCATCGCCTATGCCCGGTTCGGCGACGTGGACGTCTTGCGCCGCATCCTCGCGGGCATCTCCTGCGCGGCGGTCGGCCTCCTCATCGCGGTGGTCTTCCGCATGATGACGCCGCTGTTCAAGCGCATGGATGTCGTCGCGCTCATCCTGATGATCGGCGTATTCGCTGCCATCGGCGTGCTCCGCCTGCCGCTCCAGGCGGTGCTGCTGGTCGCGGTCCCCGTCAGCATCTGCGTGACCTTCCTGATGCGACGGAAGGTAGCAGCATGAACAACCAGAATCCGATCTGGGTGCTGATCTCCACCTTTGGTTTGATGTCGCTGTTCGCGGTCGGCGGCGCCGCGGCGGCCGTCCCCGAGATGCATCGCATCGCGGTCGATGTGCACCACTGGATGACCGAGAAGCAGTTCGCCGACGCCTACGCGATCGCGCAACTCTCGCCAGGTCCAAACGTGCTTATCGTGACGTTAATCGGTTATGCCGTCGCCGGCATCCCCGGAGCGCTGGCGGCAACGCTGGCGATGTGCCTGCCGACGGCGCTGCTTGCCTATTATGTCAGCCGTCTCCTGAACCGGCCGAGCCAGTCGCGCTGGCCCGGGCTGATTCAGGCTGCACTGGTTCCGCTCTCGATCGGATTGATGGCGGCGAGTGCCCTGATCCTGGCCCAGTCGACCGATCGCACAGTTGCTGCACTGCTTCTGACCGCGGCGGTTGCAGTGATCGCCTCCATCTCTCGCATCAATCCGCTCTGGCTTTTGCTGGCCGGGGGCCTGTTGGGTTTTGCTGGCATTGTGTGATGAAAATCGCTAGGCAGTGGAGCGGGCGAGGGGACCAACTTCCAAGCCGATTAGAACAACAGTGCTCGTGACTTAAGAGTCGCGGAGGAGACATGCATGGCCGATACCATGGGCCACTCGGCGACAGCCACCCGAAACACATCGGTGGCGATCAGCTTTTGTCTGCTGGCCGTAGCGCCGCAGATTTTCGAGTTCATCTGGTCGATCGGGACGATTTTCGGGTGGGGCACGGGACGCGGCCCCGCCACCGTCCTGATCAGCCACGCCACCGCGCTGGTCGCAGGCGCCCCCGGGGCGCTGATCGGATCGATCGGCGGTGAAACCAAGAAGGCCTCATCCGATGTGCTGCTGGCGCTCATCTATTCCTATCCGATGTTTGCGGTTGCGATCGCCTCCCTGTTCATGACCATCCGGTCGGCTCAGGACTATGTCGGCGGGATCGTTCTGATGGCGCTTGCCCTGTTCGCGCTGTGGGCCTCCAGCGATCTGCAGGGGATGCGCGGCTTCTCCTTCGGCGCGGGTACGGCGCCCCGGATGTTCGGCGGGCTGCTCGTGGCGCTTGGCGCCGGCATCGCGTTGACGGGACTGCTGACCGACGGACCGGCGATGGCGCATTATTCCTGGCGTGGGCCGCTGTTCGTGATGGCGGCAATCCTCTTCTTCGCGCTGGCGATCCGGCCGCTCGGCGTCGTGGTCTCGGCCTTCGTCAGCTTCATGATCGCGGCGACGGGATCGCACGAGACACGCTGGCTGGAAGCCGTGATCGTCGGTGCCTGCCTGACGCTCGGCTGCGCGCTGCTGTTCCCTTACGTGCTCGGGCTGCCGATGCCGATGTTCCCGCGTTTCCTGGTCCAGTGAGGGCGTAATGGATCTCTTTGCCAACCTCGCTCACGGCTTCGCCGTCGCATTCTCCCCGATCAACCTCCTGATGTGCCTGATCGGTGCCCTCGTCGGCACGCTGGTCGGCGTTCTCCCGGGCATCGGCACCATTGCCACGGTCGCGATGCTGCTGCCGATCACGTTTGGTCTGCCGCCGGTCGGCGCGCTGATCATGCTCGCCGGCATCTATTATGGCGCCCAGTATGGCGGCTCGACCACGTCGATCCTGGTCAACATACCAGGCGAGGCGACCTCGGTCGTCACCGCCATCGACGGCCACCAGATGGCCAAGCAGGGCCGTGCTGGTCCCGCACTGGCGATCGCGGCAATCGGCTCGTTCTTCGCTGGCTGCGTCGCGACCGTGCTCATTGCCGTTCTCGGCGCGCCGCTCACCAAGCTGGCGCTTGCGTTCGGTCCGGCCGAGTATTTCTCGCTGATGGTGCTTGGCCTGATCTTTGCGGTCGTGCTGGCCAAGGGCTCGGTGCTGAAGGCGATCGCGATGATCGTGTTCGGCCTGCTCTTGTCGATGGTCGGCTCGGACATCGAGACCGGTGCTTCGCGAATGGCCTTCAACATTCCGGAGCTTGCCGACGGTCTCGGCTTCGCGACGGTGGCGATGGGCGTGTTCGGCTTTGCCGAGATCATCCGCAATCTCGACGCCGGCGCCGAGATGAATCGCGATCTCGTGCAACAGAAGATCACCGGCCTGATGCCGACCAGGAAGGACCTGAAGGACTCGGCGCCCGCGATCCTGCGCGGCACTGCGCTCGGTTCTATCCTCGGCATTCTGCCGGGCGGCGGCGCGGTGATCGCGTCGTTTGCGGCCTACACGCTCGAGAAGAAGCTCGCCAAGGACCCGTCGCGGTTCGGTCGCGGCGCGATCGAGGGCGTGGCGGGGCCGGAAAGCGCCAACAACGCGGCGGCGCAGACGTCCTTCATTCCGCTGCTGACGCTCGGTATCCCGCCGAACGCGGTGATGGCGCTGATGGTCGGCGCGATGACCATTCACGGCATCGTGCCGGGCCCGCAGGTGATGCAGAAGCAGCCCGACCTCGTCTGGGGCATGATCGCCTCGATGTGGATCGGCAACCTGATGCTGATCATCATCAACCTGCCGCTGGTCGGAATCTGGGTGCGACTGTTGCGCGTACCTTACCGGCTAATGTTCCCCTCGATCGTGATCTTCTGTGCGATCGGCATCTACTCGGTGAACAACGCGCCGGTGGACGTCATTCTCGCAGGCGTGTTCGGTCTGGTCGGCTACTGGCTGATCAAGCACGATTTCGAGCCGGCTCCGCTGCTGCTCGGCATGGTCCTGGGGCCGCTGATGGAAGAGAATCTGCGCCGCGCGCTGCTGATCTCGCGCGGCGACTGGAGCGTGTTCCTGACGCGTCCGCTGTCGGCGGTGCTGCTGGGGATCGCGGCCTTCCTTCTGGTGCTCACGGTGCTGCCCGCGTTGCGTTCCAAGCGCGACGAGGTGTTTACCGAATCCGAGAACTGAGCGCGCCGCGCCTGCGTCGGCGCGCCGCATTCGGAAGTCAGAATCGACTTGTGTGATGTCTTCGTGACATGAAAATGCCGGCCTTTTTGGCCGGCATTTTTTCGTGTCCGGGGGGATCGAGATGACTTCCATTCACACGCTTGCTGCGGGCGCATATGCAGCAGTGCTGGCGTTGCTGTGTTCCTTTGTCTCACCCGCAGAGGCGCAGACCTATCCGACGCGCAGCATCACCATGATCGTGCCGTTTGCGGCCGGCGGTCCGACCGACGTGATCTCGCGCATCGTCACCTCGCATATGGCGCAGACGCTCGGACAGAGCATCATCATCGAGAACGTCGTCGGCGCCGGCGGCACCACCGCGACCACACGTGCCGCCCGTGCAGCCAATGACGGCTATACGCTCATCACCGGGCATATGGGTACACATGCGGCATCGGTGCCGCTCTATCCGAAGCTCGCCTATCATCCCGAAAAGGACTTCGAGCCGATCGCGCTGCTCGCGGGCACGCCGATCCTGATCCTCGCGCGCAAGGACTTTCCGCCGAAGGATCTCAAGGAGTTCGTATCCTACGTGAAGGCCAACGCCGAAAAGGTCAACGCGGCGCATGCCGGAATCGGCTCGGTCTCGCACGCGTCCTGCGAGTTGCTGCATTCCATCCTCGACATCAAGCCGGTCGGCGTGCCCTTCAACGGCACGGGACCCGCGATGAATGCCCTGGTGGCCGGACAGGTCGATTACATGTGCGACCAGATCGTCAACGCCGTGCCACAGATCAACGCCGGCACCATCAAGGGCTATGCGATCGCAACGCCGGAGCGCAATCCGTCGCTGCCGAACGTGCCGACCACGGCCGAAGCCGGCCTGCCGGCATTCCAGGCCCAGGCCTGGAATGCGATGTTCGCGCCGAAGGGAACGTCGCCCGCGGTCATTGCCAGCCTGAACGCCGCAGCCATCAAGGCGCTCGACGACGAGACCGTGAAGAAGCGCCTGATCGAGCTCGGCAGCGTCATCCCGGCGCCCAGGGACCGGACGCCGGAGGCGCTGGCGACCCTCGTCAAGAACGAGATCGCGAAGTGGACCCCGGTGCTCAAGCCGGCGACTTAGCCAGCACTTTCAAACTGGTAGGCGAGGGGCGGGACGCGAGTTCCGCCTCTTGTCGTTTGCCCCGGGAGGGCTCACTTTTTCGGGTATAATCTGTGCCGACAGCGAATCGCCGCTGTCGCAGTGCGGGAGGCGCCGTTAAGTTCGCCGCCTCCCCAAAGGCTCTATGGCACATGCACCAGTATCAGGACCTGCTCGAGCGGATTCTTTCAGACGGCGCCGAGAAGACCGACCGGACCGGCACCGGCACCCTGTCGGTGTTCGGCCATCAGATGCGCTTCAATCTGTCCACCGGCTTCCCGATGCTGACCACCAAGCGGCTGCCGCTGAAGGCGATCGTGCATGAGCTTTTGTGGTTCCTGAAGGGCGACACCAACATCAAATATCTGCGCGACAACGGCGTCACCATCTGGGACGAGTGGGCGGACGCCAACGGCGATCTTGGCCCGGTCTATGGCCATCAATGGCGCTCCTGGCCCGCGCCGGATGGCCGCAGCATCGATCAGATCACGACCGTGATCGACATGATCAAGCGCAATCCAGACTCGCGCCGGCTGATCGTCTCGGCCTGGAATCCGGCCGAGGTCGACAAGATGGCGCTGCCGCCGTGCCACTGCCTGTTCCAGTTCTACGTCGCCAACGGCAAGCTGTCGTGCCAGCTCTACCAGCGCTCCGCCGACGTCTTCCTCGGCGTGCCCTTCAACATCGCCTCGTATGCGCTGCTCACCATGATGGTGGCGCAGGTGACGGGCCTGAAGCCCGGCGATTTCGTCCATTCGTTCGGCGACACCCATCTCTATTCAAATCATCTGGAGCAGGCGAAGCTCCAGCTCACCCGCGCGCCGCGTGCGCTGCCGGTGATGCGGATCAACCCCGACGTGAAGGACATCTTCTCCTTCCGCTTTGAGGATTTCGAGCTCGTCGGCTACGATCCGCATCCGCACATCAAGGCGGAAGTCGCGGTCTGACGCAGATGTCGCTCAATATCCGCCGCGCGCGTCCCGGTGAAGCCGGGCTCGTTCTCGCCTTCATCCGCGAGCTTGCCGAATACGAAAAGCTCTCGCACGAGGTCGATGCGACCGAGGCGATGATCGGTGATGCGCTGTTCGGCGAGAGACCGCAGCTCCATTGTGCCATCGCCGAGTGGAACGGCGAGCCGGTCGGCTTTGCTGTCTGGTTCGTCAATTTCTCCACCTTCAGCGGTCGCCACGGCATCTATCTCGAAGATCTCTACGTGCGGCCGTCCCACCGGGGCAGGGGGCTCGGCAAGGCACTGCTGGTCTATCTTGCCAAGGAATGCGTCGACAACGGCTGGTCGCGCCTGCAATGGGCGGTGCTCGACTGGAACGCGCCGTCGATCGCGTTCTACAAATCGCTCGGCGCCGTCATGATGGACGACTGGACGCTGTGCCGGGTCACCGGTCCTGCGTTGACGCGACTGGCCGGGAGCGCGCCCTGATGGAGATCGTCTTCGTGGTGGCAATCGCGGAGAACGGCATCATCGGCGCCGGCAACGCCATGCCATGGCGACTGAAATCAGACCTGGCGCGCTTCAAGGCGCTGACGATCGGCAAGCCCCTGATCATGGGGCGCAAGACGTTCGAATCCCTGCCCCGTCCGCTCCCGGGCCGCACCAACATCGTCATCACGCGCGATGCGGCTTATCGCGCCGCCGGTGCCATCGTCACGACCTCGGCCGCCGACGCAGGCGCGGTCGCGCGTGGCGATGCCCTGCGGCGTTCGGTCGCCGAGATCGCGGTGATCGGCGGTGCCGAGATCTTCCGGCAATGGCTCGATCGCGCGGACCGCCTCGAAATTACCGAAGTGCATGCGCGGCCCGACGGCGACACGCATTTCGACATCGACAGGGCCGATTGGGATGAGGTCGCGCGCATCCGTCATCCCGCCGGCCCCAACGACAGCGCCGACTACTCCTATGTGACATATCGTCGAAGGCGCGGCCATTAACCGCTTTTGCCAATGTTAACATTGACTTTTCCGGCCCCGAGCTTAGCTCGGAGGACGGCGAGGGCTGCGTTGTAAGGGACCTGCCGGTCCCCTATAAAGCCGGACCGGACAATGCGGGCCGGGGTTAGTTCTAGTCCGGTCTGCCGAGGAGAACGTCGAATGCCGTGGAAGAATCAGGGCGGTGGCCCATGGGGCTCGGGTCCGAAGGGACCATGGGGCACTGGCCCGCAACCGGTCGGGCCGAGGCCGCCGGATCTGGAAGACCTTCTGCGGCGCAGTCAGGATCGCCTCCAGCAGATCATGCCGGGCGGCTATTTCTCCGGCATCGGCATCACGCTGATCATCCTTCTCATCGTGGCATTCTGGCTGCTGTCGGGCTTCTTCCGGGTGCAGTCCGAAGAGCTCGGCGTGGTGTTGCGCTTCGGCAAGCATGTCCGCACGGTGCAGCCCGGCTTGAATTATCATCTGCCCTATCCAATCGAGACCGTGCTGCTGCCGAAGGCGCTGCGCGTCTCCACCATCTCGATCGGCATGACGCTGATCGACGATCCGGCGCGGCGCGGCCGTTCCATCCGTGACGTGCCGGAAGAGAGCCTGATGCTGACCGGCGACGAGAACATCGTCGATGTCGACTTCACCGTGCTCTGGCGTATCAAGCCGGACGGCGTCGGCGACTTCCTCTTCAACATCCAGAATCCCGAAGGCACCGTGAAGGCTGTTGCCGAGAGCGCGATGCGCGAAGTGATCGGCCGTTCGCAGATCCAGCCGATCCTGACCGGCGCACGCAATGTCACCGAACAGGGCGTGCAGGAGTTGATCCAGAAGACCCTGGACAGCTACGGCGCCGGCATCGTCATCAGCCAGGTGCAGATGCAGAAGGTCGATCCTCCGGCGCAGGTGATCGACGCGTTCCGCGACGTCCAGGCGGCGCGCGCCAACCTCGAGCAGTTGCAGAACGAGGCGCAGACCTACGCCAACCAGGTGGTGCCGCAGGCACGCGGACGTGCGGCGCAGATCCTGCAGGCCGCCGAAGGCTACAGGGAGCAGACTGTCGCCGAGGCCAAGGGCCAGAGCTCGCGCTTCCTGAAGGTTTACGAGGAATACAAGAAGGCGCCCGACGTGACGCGTGAACAGAATCTATCTGGAGACGATGGAGCGCGTGCTCGGCGGCGCGGACAAGCTCGTCTATGACGGCGGCCCCTCGGGCCAGGGCGTCGTGCCCTATCTGCCGCTGGGCGAACTGACGACGAAGCGGCCGCCTACCACCGGTCAGCAACCGAGCGGAGGCACCCGATGAGGTCCCCGGTCACAGGTATGGTCACGCTGCTCGGGCTCCTGCTCGTCGTGATCGTCGGCTACATGTCGCTGTTCACGGTGCAGCAGACCGAGCAGACCATCGTGCTGCAGTTCGGCAGGCCCGTCGACGTCGTCACCGACCCCGGCCTGCATTTCAAGGCGCCGTGGAATTCGGTGATCAACATCGACAAGCGGATCCTCGATCTGGAAAATCCGTCGCAGGAGGCGATCGCATCCGACCAGAAGCGGCTCGTGGTCGATGCTTTCGCGCGCTACCGCATCAAGGACGCGTTGCGTTTCTACCAGAGCATCGGTTCGATCCAGGCCGCCAACGTCCAGCTCACGACGCTCCTGAACGCGGCGCTCCGCCGCGTGCTCGGCGAGGTCACCTTCATCAACGTGGTGCGCGACGACCGCGAGAAGCTGATGCAGCGCATCCGCGACCAGCTCGACCGCGAGGCCGGCGGCTACGGCATTCAGGTCGTCGACGTCCGGATCCGGCGCGCCGATCTGCCGGAGCAGAACAGCCAGGCGGTCTACCAGCGCATGAAGACGGAACGCGAGCGCGAGGCCGCCGAGTTCCGCGCGGAAGGCGGCCAGAAGGCCCAGGAGATCCGCTCCAAGGCCGACCGCGAGGCGACCGTGATCGAGGCTGAAGCAAGATCCCAGGCCGAGCAGACTCGCGGTGTCGGCGACGCCGAGCGCAACCGCCTGTTTGCGGAAGCCTACGGCAAGGACGCCGACTTCTTTGCCTTCTACCGGTCGATGACGGCCTATGAGACTGGGTTGAAGTCGAGCGATACCCGCTTCCTGCTCCGTCCGGACTCGGATTTCTTCCGGTTCTTTGGTAACCCCTCCGGCAGGATGCCCACCGCGACGCCGGCCAAGCCATAAGCGCGACAAGGGGCGGCAGGTCTGCCGCCCCTTCGTCCAGACAAGAACGACACAACGGGAGGTTCCCATCCGATGAGGTCCATTGCGTTCGCCGACTTCCTCATCGGCCTAGGCATCCTGTTCGTGCTCGAAGGCTTGATGTTTGCGGCAAGTCCTAACTGGATGCGCAAGGCCATGAAGAGCGCCATCGCCACGCCGGACAATATCCTGCGGGCGGTCGGGATCGGCTCGGCTGTGGCCGGCCTGGTCCTGATCTGGGTGATGCGGCGCCCGATTTAGCCGTCGCGCCAACGCCAAAGTGAAGGCGAGAGGCCGGTTTTCGCCGTATTGTCCGGGTCTTGAGGCCCGTTAAGCTCCGTGCTTGCGCCGTCCCCCGGTTCGAGCGCAGTCTTGAAGTCGAAGGCTTCAACTTGAAGGCTTCAACTCGAAGGCTTGGAGCCGAATCCTTTTCTCTGGAGATGCCAATGACCGCTGCCACCATTGCCCCGACCCGGTTGCGCTTAGGGCTGGCCGCGCTCGCCGTCAGTGCATTCAGCGTGTTCGGCACGCCGGCTCAGGCGCGCGGACCGGAGGGCATCGCCGACGTCGCCGAGAAGGTGATCGACGCGGTCGTCAATATTTCGACCTCGCAGACCGTCGAGGCCAAGGGCAGTGGCAGTAACGCCATGCCGCAACTGCCGCCCGGCTCGCCCTTCGAGGAATTCTTCGACGACTTCTTCAAGAACCGTAGGGGTCCCGGCGGGGGCGGCAAGGGTGGCGACAGTGGCCCACCGAAAAAGACCAACTCGCTCGGAAGCGGCTTTATCATCGACACGTCAGGCGTCGTGGTGACCAATAACCACGTCATTGCGGATGCCGACGAGATCAACGTCATCCTCAACGACGGCACCAAGATCAAGGCCGAGCTGGTCGGCGTCGACAAGAAGACCGACCTTGCCGTGCTGAAGTTCAAGCCGACCAAGCCGCTGGTTGCGGTGAAGTTCGGCGACTCCGACAAGCTGCGTCTCGGCGACTGGGTGGTCGCGATCGGCAATCCGTTCAGCCTCGGCGGTACGGTGACCGCCGGCATCGTCTCGGCCAAGAACCGCGACATCTCCTCCGGCCCGTATGACAGCTACATCCAGACCGACGCCTCCATCAACCGCGGCAATTCCGGTGGCCCGCTGTTCAACCTCGATGGCGATGTGATCGGTGTCAACACGCTGATCATCTCGCCCTCCGGCGGCTCGATCGGCATCGGCTTCGCCGTGCCGTCGAAGACGGTCGCGGGTGTCGTCGACCAGCTCCGTCAGTTCGGCGAGCTGCGCCGCGGCTGGCTCGGCGTGCGCATCCAGAGCGTCACCGACGAGATCGCCGAGAGCCTCAACATCAAGCCGGCGCGCGGCGCGTTGGTTGCCGGCGTGGACGACAAGGGCCCGGCCAAGCCCGCCGGCATCGAGCCGGGCGACGTCGTCGTCAAGTTCGACGGCAAGGACGTCAAGGACCCGAAGGACCTGTCCCGCGTCGTCGCCGACACCGCGGTCGGCAAGGAGGTCGACGTCATCGTCATCCGAAAGGGCAAGGAGGAGACCAAGAAGGTCACGCTCGGCCGCTTGCAGGATCCCGACAAGGTGCAGGCCGCGGTGAAGACCGACGAACCCGCGCCGGAAAAGCCGGTGACGCAGAAGGCGCTAGGCCTTGATCTTGCCGCGCTGAACAAGGACCTGCGCACGCGCTACAAGATCAAGGACAGCGTCAAGGGCGTGGTCGTCACGGGTGTCGACACCAGTTCCGACGCCGCCGAGAAGCGGCTTTCCGCCGGTGACGTCATCGTCGAGGTGGCGCAGGAGGCGGTCTCAAGCGGGGCCGACATCCAGAAGCGGGTCGACCAGCTCAAGAAGGACGGCAAGAAGTCGGTGCTGCTGCTCGTCTCCAACGCCGATGGCGAGCTGCGCTTCGTGGCGCTGAGCGTGCAATAACTTCATCCGTCTTTCCGGGTCTGGTGCTTCGCACCCCGGGAACGACGAAATGAGTCAGGCCTCCACGAACTCGTCGCGCCGATACCCCTGTGCATACAGCAGTGCGGTGAGATCGCCATGATCGATCCGCGCCGCTGCAGCAGCCGCCACCGCCGGCTTGGCGTGATACGCCACGCCGAGCCCCGCGGCCTGGATCATGGCGAGATCATTGGCACCGTCGCCGACGACGACCGAGTCGATGTCGTCGAGATCGAACGATTCCATCAAATCCACCAGCGTCGCCAGCTTGGCCGCGCGGCCCAGGATCGGCTCCTTCACTTCGCCGGTGAACTTGCCGTCGCGCACGACGAGTTCGTTGGCGCGGTTCTCCTGAAACCCGATCCTGGCGGCGACCGCGGTCGTGAACAGCGTGAAGCCGCCGGAGACGAGGCAGGTATAGGCGCCGTGGGCGCGCATGGTCGCGACCAGTTCGCGGCCGCCCGGCGTCAGCGTGATGCGTTCGGCCAGCACCTTGTCGACGACGCTGGCGGGAAGGTCCTTTAGCAGCGCGACGCGTTCGCGCAACGCCGGCTCGAACTCGATTTCGCCGCGCATCGCGCGTTCGGTGATGGCGGCGACATGCGCCTTCAGCCCGGCAAAATCGGCGAGCTCGTCGATGCATTCCTGGCCGATCATGGTGGAATCCATGTCGGCGAGAAAGCTTCTTGCGCCTGAAGCCGACTGGTTGCACGACGATGTCGATCGGCAGATCGCCGCGAAGCTCGCGGAGGCGCTGTTCGATGGCGTGACGCTCGCCTTCGAGGTTACTGTCGGCCCCGAAGGGAATGTCGACCGCGACCCCGTCGAACAGCCAGTGTGCAGGCAGCGCCTTCGGCAGCACGGCGCGGGCGCCGTCGACGACGGTCGAGATCGAGCGCGGGACTATTCGGGTTGCAGATCAGCGTGGCGACGAGGGACATTTGAGGTTTTCGTGAGCGAGGGGCAAGTCGGCAGAAGGCCTATTGGCAAGGCCGTGCTTATCGCAGGCCCGACCGCCAGCGGCAAGTCGGCGCTGGCGCTCGAGCTTGCCCTCAGCGTGGGTGGCGCCGTCATCAATGCCGATTCCATGCAGGTCTATCGCGACCTCCGCGTCATCACGGCGCGTCCCACGCGGGCCGACGAAGCGCTCGTGCCCCATCATCTCTATGGCCATGTCGATGCGGCCGTGAACTTCTCGGCCGGCGCCTGGGTGAGCGACGCGGCGAAAGCGCTCGAAGCGGCGCAAGCTGAAGGCCGGCTGCCGATCTTCATCGGCGGCACCGGGCTCTATTTCAAGGCGCTGACGGCGGGGCTTTCCGTGGTGCCGCCAATCCCTGCGGAAGTACGCGAGGACGTTCGGGCGCGGCTGGAGCGGAACGGCGTCGAGGCGCTGCATGCGGAACTCGCTGCTCGCGACCCAAGGGCGGCCGAGCGATTGAATCTGCGCGACCGCACGCGCATCGCACGTGCGCTCGAGGTGATCGAAGCGACCGGCCGCTCGCTGCTCGATTGGCACCATCAGGGCCAGCCGCCGCTGTTGCCCAAGGACAGTTTTCGCGCCGTGTTTCTCGCCCCCGAGCGCGACGAGCTCTATGCCCGCATCGATGCCCGCTTTGACGCCATGCTGGGTGCGGGCGCGCTGAATGAGGTCGATCGGCTTGCCGCCCGGCATCTCGATCCTCTGTTGCCGGCCATGAAGGCTCATGGCGTGCCGGCCCTGATCCGGCATCTGCGCGGGGAGCTCAGCCTAGAGGACGCCGCCACAATCGGCCGGGCCGACACCCGCCACTATGCCAAGCGGCAATTCACCTGGTTCCGGCACCAATTGCCCGAGTTCGAATGGGTGAAGCCGGAGGAGGCGAGGGGGTGGCTAACGGCGGAGGTGAGCGCTACCCGGGATCCGGGTTGACGTCCTTTTGTGCCCAGGTTCCCGCATTTACCTCTCGCCGAACTCCGGGAACAGCGCTAGACTGCCAAAATCGCGCGGGAACGGCCGCTTTGCCTTGACATCAAGGCTTTGGTCGTTATGTTTCGCGCAACCTTTGGGATGCTGAGCGCCTGCCATGCGTAATATTATTACCAAACTTCTTATCGCCGTCGTACCCAGGCACACCGCCGGGGGTGGCTAGCTGCCATCCACATGACAGGCGGTGTGCAGGGTCCCTCTTCGGGGCCTTTTTATTTCCCGAACCAGACACGAACACGAATGAAGCCGCTGACCACAGCGCATCCGGAGCAAGACAATGAGCGACAAGAGCCACGATCCGAACCAGATGACCGGCGCCGCGATGATCGTCCGCGCGCTCATCGATCATGGCGTGACCGACATTTTCGGCTATCCCGGCGGCGCTGTGCTTCCGATCTACGACGAGATCTTCCAGCAGAGCGAGGTCCAGCACATCCTGGTCCGCCACGAGCAGGGTGCGGGCCACGCCGCCGAGGGCTATGCGCGTTCGACCGGCAAGCCGGGCGTTGCACTGGTGACCTCCGGCCCCGGCGCCACCAACATGGTGACGCCGCTCACCGATGCGCTGATGGACTCGATCCCGCTGGTCTGCATCTCCGGCCAGGTGCCGACGCATTTGATCGGCAACGACGCTTTCCAGGAATGCGACACCGTCGGCATCACGCGCCCCTGCACCAAGCACAATTGGCTAGTGCGCGACGTCAACGATCTCGCCAAGGTGCTGCACGAGGCCTTCTACGTTGCGACCACGGGCCGCCCTGGCCCGGTGCTGGTCGACGTGCCGAAGGACGTGCAGTTCGCGACCGGGACCTATCATCCGCCGCGCAAGTCCGACGTGCACCGCTCCTACGCGCCGCGCGTGAAGGGCGATGCGACGCAGATCCGCAAGGCAGTGGCGCTGCTCGCCAATGCAAAACGTCCCGTGATCTACAGCGGCGGCGGCGTGATCAATTCCGGCCCCGAAGCGACCAAGCTGCTGCGCGAGCTGGTCGAGGTCACCGGCTTCCCGATCACCTCGACGCTGATGGGCCTGGGCGCGTATCCCGCGTCGGGCAAGAACTGGCTCGGCATGCTCGGCATGCACGGCACCTACGAAGCCAACATGACAATGCATGATTGCGACGTCATGCTGTGCGTCGGCGCGCGCTTCGACGACCGCATCACCGGACGCGTCGATGCGTTCTCGCCGAACTCCAAGAAGATCCACATCGATATCGATCCGTCCTCGATCAACAAGAACATCCGTGTCGACGTGCCGATCATCGGCGATTGCGGCAATATCCTCGGCGACATCCTCCAGGTGTTCAAGGCTGAGGCGAAGAAGCCCGAGATCAAGGCGTGGTGGCAGCAGATCGCGCAGTGGCGCGCCCGCAACTCGCTCTATTACAAGAAGAGCAACGACGTCATCCTGCCGCAGCACGCGATCCAGAGCCTGTTCGAGGCGACGCGGGGCAAGGATACCTACATCACGACCGAGGTCGGTCAGCACCAGATGTGGGCGGCGCAGTTCTTCGGCTTCGAGGAGCCGCATCGCTGGATGACGTCTGGCGGTCTCGGCACCATGGGCTACGGCCTGCCGGCCGCGGTCGGCGTGCAGGTGGCCCATCCGGACAGCCTCGTCATCGACATCGCGGGCGATGCCTCGGTGCAGATGACGATCCAGGAGATGTCGACGGCGGTCCAGTACGAGCTGCCGATCAAGATCTTCATCCTGAACAACCAGTACATGGGCATGGTGCGGCAGTGGCAGCAATTGCTCCACGGCAACCGCCTGTCGCATTCCTACTCGGAGGCGCTGCCGGATTTCGTCAAGCTCGCGGAGGCCTATGGCGGCGTCGGCTTCCAGGTGCACAGGCCCTCGGATCTCGACGGCGCGATCCAGGAAATGATCTCGGTCAAGCGTCCGGTGCTGTTCGACTGCCGTGTCGCCGCGCTCGAAAATTGCTTCCCGATGATCCCCTCCGGCAAGGCCCACAACGAGATGCTGTTGCCGGAGCAGGCCAACGACGAGGCCACCGCCAAGGCGTTCGCCGGCGGCAAGGCGCTGGTGTGAGGCCATGTTCGACCTGAACGAGCTCGAGCGCGCACATGCGATCGTGGGGAAGGCGGTGCCTGCGACGCCGGCGCGCGGCTGGCCGCTACTCGCCGAACGCCTCGGCACCGAGGTCGTCGTCAAGCACGAGAACCACACGCCGATCGGCGCCTTCAAGGTGCGCGGCGGGCTGGTCTATCTCGATCGGCTGAAGCGCGAGAGGCCGGACGTCCCGGGCATCATCTCGGCGACCCGCGGCAATCACGGCCAGAGCCTGGCCTTTGCCGCGAGCCGCCACGGCGTGCCTGCGGTGATCTACGTGCCGCGCGGCAATTCGGTCGAGAAGAACCGCGCGATGAAGGCCTTCGGCGCCGAGCTCGTCGAGCATGGCGAGGACTTCCAGGCTGCGCGCGAAGAAGCCGGACGCCACGCGCAGTTCGCGGGGCTGCACATGGTGCCGTCGTTCCACCCCGACCTTGTTCTGGGGGTGGCGACCTACGCGCTCGAGCTGTTTCGCGCTGCGCCGGACCTCGACGTTCTCTACGTGCCGATCGGGCAGGGCTCCGGCATCTGCGGCTGCATCATGGCGCGCGATCTGCTCGGCTTGAAGACCGAGATCGTCGGCGTGCAGTCGACCGAAGCGCCGTCCTACGCACTGTCGTTCGCGGCAGGCCACGTCGTGACGACCGAGTCCAGCAACACGCTCGCAGACGGCATGGCGACGCGCATTCCAGATGCCGAAGCGTTCGCGCTGATCCGCAACGGTGCTTCCCGCATCGTTGAGGTCACCGACGACGAGGTCGCCGCGGCGATCCGCGCCTACTGGACCGATACGCATAACCTCGCCGAAGGCGCAGGTGCAGCCGGGCTCGCCGCGGCGCTTCAGGAAAAGGCAAAACTGTCGGGCAAACGTGTCGGTCTCGTGCTGTCCGGTGGCAATATCGATTTCGATCTGTTCAAGCAATGGGTGGTCGCACGATGACGCGACCGCTCACCAAATACACCGCTGTCATCGTCCGGCTTGACCGGACGATCCAGTACGCCGCGGCCGTCGTGGGAATCTCGGCGCTGGTGATTACTGGATGCCCCGCCTTCGCGGGGCATGACAAGAAAGAATAGAGGTGACGACAATGAACCAGCCCGCATCCGCCTACTTCATCGAAGAGCGCCACGATCCCAACGAGACGCACACGCTTTCGGTGCTCGTGCAGAACGAGCCGGGCGTGCTTGCGCGCGTCATCGGCCTGTTCTCGGGACGTGGCTACAACATCGAGAGCCTCACGGTCTCCGAGACCGAGAGCCAGAAACATCTGTCGCGTATCACAATCGTCACCACGGGCACGCCGATGGTGATCGAGCAGATCAAGCATCAGCTCGATCGCATGATCCCGGTCTACCGCGTCGTCGACATGACGCTGACCAAGCGGTCGATCGAGCGCGAGCTGGCGATGGTGAAGGTGCGCGGGCAGGGCGAGCACCGCGTCGAGGCGCTCAGGCTGGGGGACGCGTTCCGCGCCCGCGTGATCGACGCCACCACCGAAAGCTTTGTGTTCGAGATCACAGGCAATACCGACAAGATCAACCAGTTTATCGACCTGATGCGTCCGCTCGGCCTTGTCGAAGTCTCGCGCACCGGCGTGGCCGCGATCGGTCGCGGGCCTGAAGGGATGTGAACCATGCTGGCGCGCGACTGGTACTATAATGAGCGGAACCGGATGGGCATCGGGCCCACGGTGGCGTCGATTTACGACTCCACGACGATGCCGATCTGCGTGCGCGCGCCGCGCTGAAAATGTTGGGCGTCCAGCGGGGCTGGCGGATTGCCGATATAGGCTGCGGCAACGGCGTGCTGGCGACCGAAGCATCGCTCATGGGTGCGCAGGTCGACGCCATCGACATCTCGCCGGCGATGCTGGCGCTGGCGGAAATCTACGCGCGGGACCGCAAGGCCAAGGTCGCGACCCAGTCGGCTGGCCTGCTCAGCTTCGCCTACCAGCCGGAATCCTACGATCTGATCGTCAGCGAATTCACGCTGCATCACCTGCCGGATTTCTGGAAGGCTGTGGCGATGTCGCGGATCTATCGCGCGCTGAAGCCGGGTGCGATCTTCTATCTGCGTGACATCGTCTACGCCTCGATGCCGGATGCCGTCGAGCGCGACGTCGAGCAATGGGCCGATTGCCAGATCAAGAATCACGATTTCTCGCGCGAGAGTGTGGTGACGCATATGCGCGACGAATATTCCACCTTCGGCTGGGTCATGGAGCGGATGCTGACAGACGTCGGCTTCATGCTGGTCTCGGCCGACTACCACGCGCCGATGCACGGCACTTATCTGCTGCGCAAACCCAATCCTTCGACGTAATGGCCAGCGAGCAGGGCTAGAGCGGAACAACAAGCAGGGCTGCACGACAGAGCAGAACCGGAAACAACAATGAAGCCGGCCGACATCCTCATCGCCCTCATGGTGGCGATCATCTGGGGGCTTGCCTTCGTGGCGAGCCGGATCGCGCTCGACGAGTTTTCGCCGGAGCTGATGACGGCGATGCGCTTCGCCATTGCGGCGGTACCGTGCCTGTTCATTCGCAAGCCCAAGATTGCCTGGTCGCTTCTGATCGCAATCAGCTTCACGCTGTTCCTCGGTCAGTTCCTGAGTCAGGCCTATGGCATCGCCCATGGCGTGCCGGTGGGGCTGACCTCCGTCGTCGTGCAGAGCCAGGCGCTGTTCACCATCGGCTTTGCGGTGATCGCATTCGGCGAGCGGCCGACGCCGGTGCAGACGCTCGGCGTCGTCATCGCCGCGGCGGGTCTGCTGATGATCTGCGGCACCGTCGGATATGATTTCAGCATCGGCGCTTTCGCCGTGCTGATGATTGCTCCCGTGAGCTTTGCCGTCGGCAACGTTCTGCTGCGCGGCGCCCGCGGCGTGCCGATGTTCGATCTGTTTGCCTGGCTTTGCCTTGCCACCGCAGTGCCGCTGTTCGCGCTGGCGCTACTCGTCAACGGGCCGGCTCCGACATGGCAGTCGCTGATCCACATGTCGCCGACAGGCCTCGTCTGCCTGCTGGTGATTGGCGCCCTCTCCACCAGCATCGCCTATTGGCTTTGGGGCCGCCTGCTGCGGGACTATCCCGCGGCCCAGGTTGTGCCGTTCGCGTTGCTGGTGCCGTTCGTCGGCTCGGCCGCGTCCAGCATCGTGTTCGGGGAAAGATTCGGGCCGTTGCGGCTCGCCGGCATGCTGACCGTGGTCGGGGGCATCGCGGTGATGGTGCTGGCGCGGCGCCCGCAGCCGCTGCCAAAGCCTGCTGGTGGGCACGACCTCGACCGTGGTCCAGGCCTTCTTCGGCACCGCACTGCGGCCGGTCCTGACCTCCGAGGGGCTGGTGTGAACCTTCAATATCCTGATGGCGATCCTGCTGCGGGCATCGCTATACCCCGTCTTCATGGATGCATGATGCCGCAGTTTTCCATGCAGAAACGGGTTTCCCAGGGGGCTGAAAATGCTCTAGACAGCCCCCGAAATCCGCAAATTTCACCGTCCGAGACCTGACCAACGGCCGATTCTGGCCATCTGAACGAGGAAACGACCATGCGTGTTTATTACGATCGCGACGCCGACCTGAACCTGATCAAGGGCAAGAAGGTCGTCATCGTCGGCTATGGCAGCCAGGGCCACGCCCATGCGCTCAACCTGAAGGACTCCGGCGTCAAGGATGTGGCCATCGCGCTGCGCAAGGACTCGGGCTCGGTCAAGAAGGCGGAAGCCGCCGGCTTCAAGGTGATGGACGTCGCCGAAGCCGCCAAATGGGGCGACCTCGTCATGATGCTGACGCCGGACGAGCTCCAGGGCGACATCTACCGCGAGCACCTGCACGACAACATGAAGAAGGGCGCCGCCCTGGTGTTCGCGCACGGCCTCAACGTCCACTTCAACCTGCTCGATCCCCGCGCCGACCTCGACGTGCTCATGATCGCGCCGAAGGGCCCCGGCCACACCGTGCGCTCGGAGTATCAGCGCGGCGGCGGAGTGCCCTGCCTGATCGCGATCGCCAAGGATGTTTCGGGCAACGCCCATGACCTCGGCCTGTCCTACGCTTCGGCGGTCGGCGGCGGCCGCGCCGGCATCATCGAGACCACTTTCAAGGAAGAGTGCGAGACCGATCTGTTCGGTGAGCAGGTGGTTCTCTGCGGCGGCCTGGTCGAGCTGATCAAGGGCGGCTACGAGACCCTGGTCGAAGCCGGCTACGCGCCGGAGATGGCCTATTTCGAGTGCCTGCACGAGGTGAAGCTGATCGTCGACCTGATCTATGAAGGCGGCATCGCCAACATGAACTACTCGATCTCCAACACCGCCGAGTATGGCGAATACGTCACCGGCCCGCGCATTGTCACCGCCGAGACCAAGGCCGAGATGAAGCGCGTTCTCGCCGACATCCAGGGCGGCAAGTTCGCCCGCGACTGGATGCTGGAGAACAAGGTCAACCAGACCTCGTTCAAGGCGACCCGCGCCAAGCTCGCCGCGCATCCGATCGAGGAAGTCGGCGCCAAGCTGCGCGACATGATGCCCTGGATCAAGAAGGGCGCGCTGGTCGACAAGAGCAAGAACTGAGCTTTGCGTTCCCCGACGCGCAGCGCATCACGCAAGTGGTGCGCTGCATCGCCGGGACACGAGAGCATCAACACAAGCTTGGCTCGCCAAACCAAATCTTAAGCCTTCGCGACTATATCTGAGCGGGATCGCAAACAGCGGTCTCGCTCTTTTCAGTTGGCGCGAAGCATTGCTGCTTCATTCAAGTTCTTCGCGAGTTGAAGTGCTCTTCGAGCAGCAAGAACTGACACTTAAACCACATTCTTGACCTCGCGTCGTTTCTCGGAGTTTCCCGTAAGCTTCCCGACTCCGAAACGTCAGTGTCTTCAGAGTCGAAGCCTAGGCTCTTCATCCGCGTTCTCAGCATGAGAACGGTCTGGTCGCGCGCGGTTCGCGTGCCGCTTTATCCTGAGAACGAACATCTGCTTGCAGTCTCTCTCGGCAGACCGGCCATGTAAAAATGTCGTCGGTGCGCAGCCTGAGAACCGGGTGGCATTGCACGACATGGCGTCCCCCTACATGATCACTCGGGGAAACTTGAGGGGGAAACGACCATGCGATCTGTCGTCGTCACCGGCGCGTCCACTGGCATTGGCTGGGCCATTGCGAAATTCCTGATCGGGCGCGGCTATCGCGTCTTCGGCAGTGTCCGCAAGCAGGCCGATGCCGACCGGCTCAAGGGTGAGTTCGGTACGAACTTCACGCCGCTTCTGTTCGACGTTACCGATGAGGCTGCTGTGCTGGCGGCGGCGCGCGAGGTCCGCGCTGCGCTGGGCGGCGAGACGCTGGCGGGTCTCGTCAACAATGCCGGCATCGCGGTCGCCGGTCCCGTGCTCGAATTGTCGGCCGACGACTTCCGCCGCCAGATGGACATCAACGTCATCGGCCCGGTGATTGCGACGCAGGCTTTTGGGCCGCTGCTCGGCGCCGACCCGTCACTGAAGGGGCCGAAAGGCCGGATCGTCATGATCAGCTCGGTGGCGGGCAAAAACGGTAATCCGCTGTCGGCGCCTTACTCCACCTCCAAGCACGCCATCGAGGGGCTGTCGGAGAGCCTGCGCCGCGAACTGATGCTGTTCGGCATCGACGTCATCATCGTCGCTCCCGGGGCGGTGAGGACGCCGATCTGGAGCAAGGCCGAGCAGATCGATCTCTCCGTCTACCGGAACTCGCCCTATCTGCCGGCGCTCAACAAGGTCATGGCGTTCATGATGGATCTCGGTGCGAACGGCCTGCCGGCCGAGCGCATCGCCGAAATCGTGTTCGAGGCGCTGACCAGCCCAAAGCCCAAGGTCCGCTACCAGATTACGCCCGACCGCATGCGCCATCTGATTGGTGCCGTGCTGCCGAAGCGGACGCTCGACCGCATCATCGCGAAGCGGCTGGGGTTGCTGCCGCAGGGCTGATCGACGTTCAGCGCGCCACGGCCGCCCGTCCGCGCGGATGGGCCGCCCTCGCGACCGGCCCCAGCGCCACCACAGGGGGAATCCAGGTTGCCGGTTCGCCCAGGGCCGCTTGGCCGGCGGCGCGCGGCCGTTCGTCGTCCACTAACATTAAGCGAAGGTCGGACCGCGACACGCGTTGCTTGTCGGTGACCGTTCAATTACAGTTTTGTGACACGGTGCAGGCTTCCGGCTGCGCCGAACGCCGCAGGCCGGCCCGACGGCTGGGTATTCATCGCGCCGGACCAGCTGTTGCGTGTCGTCGATGGCGTCCGCGCCCAATCCAGGTCCCTCTGCTGCCACCGCCGCGCTGGCGAGCGTCGCCGCGCTCGGAATCTGGCGGCTGCTTGCGGTTGCCGCACCGCATCTGGCGGCGCTCGGCCTGATGTACCAGACCGAGACGGATTTCGGCTCGCGGCTGTCGTTCGCGCTTGCCTGGGGCATCCTCAATTTCCTCTGGATCACGCTGCTGCGGCGGCCCGCATTGTCGGGCGCGCTGTCGCTGACGATGGTCGTGGTGCTGGTGCTGCTGTCGCGGCTCAAGCACGACGTCGTGCAGATGACGGTCAACTTCATCGATCTGATGATGATCGACCGCGACACCGTCGCGTTCCTGTTCACGATCTTCCCGAATCTGCGCTGGTCGGTGATCCTGGCCGGCCTCGTCACGTTGCCGCTGATGTATGCGCTGTGGTGGCTCGATCCGTTCCGCATCCGCAGGCTGCCGGCGCTCGCCTGCAAGCTCGCCTGTCTTGCCGCACTGGTCGGCTATTCGCTTTACCACCCCGACGAGGCCTGGCGCGGCTATTACGACGACGGTTATCTCTCGAAATTCTTCCGCTCCGGTGTCAGCGCGGTCTCCGACTTTGCGCAATACGGCTTCATGGAATCGGCCGCCGCGTCCAACGAACGCCTCAACATGCCGCTGGTCGATTCCTGCCATCCCGCCGGCCGGCGACCGAACATCATCATGATCCATGATGAATCCAGCTTCGACATCCGCGCCGCCCAGGGCATCAAGGTGCCGGCGGGATATGGCGGCCATTTCAAATCCTGGGACGGCAAGCAGCGCGCGTTCCTGGCCGAGAGCAATGGCGGTCCGAGCTGGTTCACCGAGTACAACGTGCTCGCCGGGCTGTCGTCGCGCTCGTTCGGCCGCTTCGCTTACTTCGTGACGCGCATCGCGACTGGCCGCGTCGAGCGCGGCCTGCCGCTGGCGCTGCGCCGCTGCGGCTACGACACCCTGTCGCTCTATCCCGCCTATGGCGGCTTCATGGCCGCGCGCAGCTTTCAGATGACGACCGGCGTCGAACGTTTTCTCGACTCCAAGGATCTTGGCGCGAAGGATGTCGAGCCTGACAGCTTCTTCTACGACAAGGCCCTCAAGCTGATGGGGCAGCAGCCGCCGAACAAGCCGCTGTTCACCTTCGTCTATCTCGGGGCCAATCATTTCCCCTGGGAGACGCGCTTCCGCCCGGACCTGCTGCCGAACTGGCGCGCGCCGGGCAACGTGCCGTCGATCGACGAATATCTGCGCCGGCAGGCGATGAGCGCAGAGCAGTACAGGGCCTTCCTGGCCGGTCTGAAGAAGAATTTTCCGGGAGAACCCTTTCTGATCGTGCGCTATGGCGATCATCAGCCCGAGTTCGCGCCGGCTATCCTCGAGCCCGGGCTCGACGAGGGCGCTCTCGGCAAGAAGCTCGATGCTTACGATCCGCGCCTCTATGCGACCTACTATGCGATCGACGCCGTCAATTTCGAGCCGATGAAGAGCGAGGTCGTGATGGACACGGTCGACGGTCCCTATCTGCCGCTGGTGATCCAGGAAGCCGCCGGCATTCCGCTCGATCCGTCCTTCGCCGAGCAAAAGGAGATCATGCTCCGCTGCAAGGGCATTTTCTACGGCTGCAAGGACGGCGCGGAGGCGCGACGGCTGAACCGGCTGCTTATCAATGCGGGGATGATCCGCGGGCTCTAGCCGGCCTACCGCTTGCCCACCTTCTCCCCCAGCCACTTCGCCACCGCATCCGGTGAGGAATTCGCATCGTTGCCGGCTGCCCGCAAATTGGCCTCGCGCATCGTGGCGATGTCGATCTTGCCGAGAAGCGGATTGAGCGCCGTCTTCAGCCGTTTGTCGCCGGCGCGCTTCGGCGCCAGCAGCAGGATCGCATCGTAGGGCGGGATCGTGTGCCTGGGATCGTCGAGCGCCGTGAGATCGTATTTCGCGATCAGGCCGTCGCTGGTGTAGCCGGCGATCACGTCGACCTCGCCGCTGGCGACTGCCGCATACATGAAGTCCGGTTGCATCTGGCGCTGGGCGCGGAACGAAAGGCCATAGGCCTTTTGCAGCGCCGCCCATTCGGGGCGCGAGAAGAACTCGTAGTCGCCGGCGATCGACAGTTTCGGAGCATGCGCCGCGAGATCGGCGATGGTCCGGATGCCGAGTGCTTCGGCGCGCGTCTTCGGCATCACCAGCGCATAGGCATTCTCGAAGCCGAGTTCGCCGAGCAGGGTGACGTTGTCCTTGGCGAGCGCCGTCTTCAGCTCCGCCAGTAATTCCGCACGCGGTTTGATGTCCGTGCGGTGAAGTTGGTTGGCCCAGAGCGTGCCGGAATAGTCGACATAGAGGTCGATATCTCCCGCCTTCAACGCCTCGAAGATCACGCTCGAGCCGAGACCCGATCTCGAGGTGGAGGGCAGGCCAGCCGCCTGGAGACGATCCCTGAGCAAGGCCGAGAGCACATATTGCTCGGCAAATGTCTTGGCACCGACCACATAGCCTGATGACGAGCGGCCCATCGATGGCACCAGGGTCGCGGCGACCAACGCCGCGATCCCGGCGGCGCCGAGCCCGGTGCGCAAGCGGCTGCGCCGGCGCAGGCCACTCTCGATCAGTCCGAGCAGCTGATCCACGGCGAGCGCGAGCGCGGCCGATGCAAGGCAGCCGAACAGCACGAACACCCAGTTCTGGGTCTGCAATCCCGCAAATATGTAGTTGCCGAGGCTGGTTTGTCCGATCGGTGTCGACAGCGTTGCGGTGCCGATCACCCACACCGCGGCGGTACGGATGCCCGCCATCATCACCGGCAGCGCCAGCGGCAGCTCGACCGTCACGAGGGACTGCCGCGCGGTCATGCCGACTCCTTCCGCGGCTTCGATCAGCGCGGGATCGATGCCGTTCAGCCCGGTGATGCCGTTACGCAGCACCGGCAGCATCGAATAGAGCGCCAGCGCCAATACCGCCGGCAGGAAGCCGAAGGCGGAGAAGGAGACGCCGAACCAGGCGAGCGTCAGCGAAGCCGCCGCGAGCAGCAGCGGATAAAACAGCGCGAGCAGAGCCAACCCGGGTACGGTCTGCACGATGCTGGCAAATGCGAGCAGGATGCTCCGCGGCGCCGGACGGTTGCGGGTCAGGATCGCCAGCGGCAGGCTGACGGCGAGGCCCAGCGCCAGCGCGGCGAGGCTCACCCTCACATGGTTGCCGAGATAGTCGGGCAAATGCGACAGCGCCTCGCCCCAACGCGGATCGGAAAGCAGGCTCATGCCGCACCGCTCTGCGGCAGCAGGGCGTTCAGCCGCTCGACCTGACGCCGCGGCGTGCGCAACAGCTCCAGTACATAGGCGTCGTCGCTTGTCGAGAGCTCCGCCGGCGTACCCTGCGCGAGCATCCTTCCGCCGCGCATCACCGCGATGCGGTCGGCAAGCAGGATCGCCTCGGTCATGTCATGCGTGATCATCACCGTGGTCAGCCCGAGGCTGTGATGCAGGGCCCGATAATCGTCGCCCAGCGCATCACGGGTGAGGGGATCGAGCGCGCCGAACGGCTCGTCCATCAGCACGATGCGTGGTTTTGCCGCGAGCGCCCGTGCCACGCCGACGCGCTGCCGCTGACCGCCCGAGAGTGCTTCGGGCAGACGGTCGCGATGCGCGGTTCGGTCGAGCTGCACGAGCGCCAGCAACTCGTCGATTCGCGCATCGATCTCCGCCGTCGCCACGCCAAGCAGCTTTGGCGTGATCCCGATATTGTCCGCCACGCTCAAATGCGGGAACAGTCCACCGCTCTGGAAGACGTAGCCAATTCGCCGCCGCAGCGCGACCCGATCGACATTCCGCACGTCCTCGCCCTCGACCGTAATGGTGCCGCCGTCAGCGTCGATCAGCCGGTTGGCGAGCCGCAGCAGCGTGGTCTTGCCCGAGCCGGAGCCGCCGACAACGGCCAGAAACTCGCCCTCGGCGATATCGAGCGACACATCGTCGACGGCCTTGAGGTGACCGAAGCTCTTGCTGACATGGGAGTAGCCAATCATCGGCCTGGACGGCATCGGGCGGGGCTCACTTCATTGGCCCGCCCGTCGAGGGAGGGGATGACGAGTCCCATGCGTAGCACGCTTGGCGCCTTGATTGAACTTGGCCGCGCGAGCGGCTATGGCATCGGGCCAAGTTCGGAGGGAATACATGACGACGCCCACAGCGGTGGCGCTGGAAGATGCCAAGGTCGCGTTCCGGCTCGGGGACGGGCGGGTCTACACGGCGGTGGAGAAGGCGCATCTGGCGGTCGCCCAGGGCGAATTCGTCGCCATTGTCGGCCCGACCGGATGTGGAAAATCGACGCTGCTCAACGTCGCGGCCGGGCTGCTGCAGCCGGCGGCGGGCAGTGTCAGGATATTCGACCGGCCGCTCGCGGGGCTGAACCGGGATGCCGGCTACCTGTTCCAGGCCGATGCCTTGTTCCCGTGGAAGACCGCGCTCGACAATGTCGCAATTGGGCTCGATATCATGGGGGCGCCGCGCGCCGAGGCGGTGCAGCGCGCGCAGAAATGGCTCACAGCCGTTGGCCTCGGCGCCTTCGCCAACCGTTATCCGCACATGCTCTCCGGCGGCCAGCGCAAGCGCGTGGCGCTGGCGCAGGTCTTGATCCGCGATCCCAAAATCCTCCTGATGGACGAGCCGTTCGGGCCACTCGATGCGCAGACCCGTCAGGTGATGGGCAATCTGCTGCTCGACCTCTGGAATGCCGACCGCAAGGCGGTGCTGTTCGTTACCCACGATCTCGAAGAGGCGATCGCGCTCGCCGACCGTGTCGTGATCATGTCGGCGGGGCCGTCCTCGCGCATCACCGGCGACTGGCGCGTCGGCTTGCAGCGCCCGCGCGACATCTTCGAGGTGCGGCTCGACAAGGAGTTCCACGCGCTCCACCGCGAGATCTGGAGTGTGCTCAAGGACGAGGTGATGAAGGGCTACGCGCAGTCCACCCAGGCGGAGGCGGTCTGATGTCGCGCGTCACGCTGCTTGCGCTGCAAGTCCTTGTCGCCGTGGTCTGCATCGCGCTGTGGCAATTGCTGTCGACCGTGCCGGTGTTCGGCAAGATCCTGCTGCCGCCGTTCTTCTTCTCCAATCCGGTCGACGTCCTCGCCCAGATCGTCAAATGGTTCTCGTCCGGCGTGATCTGGAAGCATCTCGGCATCACGCTGACGGAATCGATCCTGGCCTTCGTGATCGGATCGGCAGGCGGTGTGCTGGTCGGGTTCTGGTTCGCTCGCCAGCCGCTCGTCGCCGCGGTGTTCGACCCCTACGTCAAGATGGTGAATGCGTTGCCGCGCGTCGTGCTGGCGCCGATCTTCGCGCTTTGGCTCGGCCTCGGCATCTGGTCGAAGGTCGCGCTCGGCGTGACGCTGGTGTTCTTCATCGTGTTCTTTAACGTCTATCAGGGTGTGAAAGAAGTCAGCCGCACCGTGCTCGACAACGGCCGCATGCTCGGCATGAACGAGCGGCAGTTGATGCGGCACGTTTACTGGCCGTCGGCGCTGTCCTGGATGTTCTCCTCGCTGCATACTTCGGTCGGCTTCGCCGTGGTCGGCGCGGTCGTCGGCGAATATCTGGGATCGGCGGCCGGGCTCGGCTACCTCATTCAGCAGGCCGAAGGTGTGTTCGACGTCGCCGGCGTGTTCGCCGGCATGTTCGTGCTGTCGGCCTTTGTCATCCTGATCGATTATGGGGTTACGCTGGTGGAGCGACGCCTGCTGGTGTGGCGGCCAACCGTGGACGGACGCGGCTAGGTAGGCCGCCGCGCCTGACCGCTGACGTTTATGTGATCGACCGGCCGGAATAGAACGCGCGCCCACGCGTCAAACCCCCATGCAACCACCTGCATGGGAGTTCGGGATGCCATCCTCACAGTTCCGCCGCGCGGTAGCGGCGCTCGCAGGCCGGTGCCGATGGCCCAGGCCCGGCCTTGGCACGGCGTTTCTTGCCGCGCGCATTCTGGTCGCGTTTGCGCTCCCTCCGCTCGTTTTCGCGCACGAGTCCCATCCGGCCAGCCCTACGGCCGCGCCAAGCGCGGAGGAGCGGGCATTCCTGGAAGAGAACGATGCGGCGATGACCAAGATGATGAATGACATGGCGGCCAAACCGACCGGCGACATCGATCGCGACTTTGTCGCGATGATGAGCCCGCACCATCAGGGTGCGATCGACATGGCGGTGATCGAGCTGCGATACGGCAAGAACGAGCAGCTTCGACGTATCGCGCAGGAGATCATCGTCGATCAGATGCAGGAGATCGCCGCCATGAAGCTCGCCATCGGCGAGCCTGCGACTGACACCATGCCGGCGCCGACCCAGCCGCAATCGGCTCCCATCGCAACCGTTCATCATCATCCGGGGATGCAGATGGATATGTCCACTGGAATGAAAAAGTAGGAGCCGTAGATGACGACGTTTCGAAGCAATATGATGAAGAGCATTTTCCTGGCCGCCACGATGCTTGCGACGAGTTCGCTCGCTTGGGCAGGGCAGGCGCCGGGCGCGCTGTCCGCCCAGGATGTTCCGATCAGCCACCACGACCGCGTCTACGCTGCGGAGCAGTTCTCGAATACGGTCTCGGTGACCGACCCCGTGGACAACAAGCTGCTTGGCGTGATCCGGCTGGGCGACCCGCAGCCCGGCAATTTCAGTCCGCTCTACAAGGGGCAGGTGCTCGTGCACGGCATGGGCTTCTCGCCCGATCACAAGACGCTGGCCGTGGTGTCGATCGGCTCGAATTCGGTGAGCTTCATTGACACCGCAACCAACGCGGTCAAGCACGTGACCTATGTCGGGCGGTCGCCACACGAGGCGTTCTTTACACCTGATGGCAAGGAGGTCTGGGTTACCGTCCGCGGCGAAAACTACATTTCCGTCATCGATCCGATCAGCTTCAAGGAGACAACCCGGATCACGACGCCGAACGGGCCGGGCATGCAGATTTTCTCGCCCGACGGCAAGTACGGGTACATCTGCTCGTCCTTCAATCCCGAGACTGACGTCGTCTCGGTCGCAGAGCACAAGATCATCGCCAAGGTGAAGCAGGAGAGCCCGTTCTGCCCGAACATCGCGGCGACTCCGGATGGAGACCAGGTGTGGTTTACGCTGAAGGACGTCGGCCGGACACAGGTGTTCAACGCGAGACCACCGTTCAACGCGATCAAGACGATCGACACCGGGCCGATTACCAATCACGTCAACTTCGCACACACCGCCAAGGGTACATTCGCCTATGTCACCATCGGTGGTCTGAACGAAGTGAAGGTGTTCCGCACGGACGACTTTTCCCAAGTTGCCACGATTCCGGTGGGCAATCTGCCGCACGGCGTGTGGCCGTCCGGCGACGGCACCCGGATCTATGTGGGGCTGGAAAACGCCGACGCGCTTGCGGCGATCGATACGGCGACCAACAAGGTGATCGGGAACGTCCCGATCGGCCAGGCGCCGCAGGCGATCGTCTATGTTCCGAATGCTGCGCCTGACCCGGAGGACCGCCAGAACCTGCAGGCGCTCGGCGTGGCTGGTCAGGTCGCTCATCTGGCGCTCGCGTCGAAAGACGGCACAAAGCACGGCAAGGCGCCGACCAGCGTCTCGCTGTTCGATCAGGGCCTGATCCAGATCTTGCAGGCTTCAGTGACGGAACTTCAGCCCAAGCAGAAATATGTGTTGGCGCTTGCGGAACGCAGTGACGGGGGCGGCCCGTTGCAGCCGCTGGCAGCCTTCATGACCAATCCGGCAGGATCCGCTATCGTCAACGCGGCTGGTCCGATCCGGCAGATCGTCGACCAGTCTGCCAGGGCTGCAAGGCGCTATCTGGTGATAGCATCCGGCGACGCGGCGATGCCGGGCGAGGCGGTCCAGATCGAGGCCCAATGACGGCGGTTCGAACGGCAATGGAGAGGTGGCGGAGCGCGTCATGAAGGACATGCTGGTTCAGGTCGAGCCGCTGATCCCCGCGCTTCGCCGCTATGCGCGCGCGCTCATGCGCGAACGCGCGGCCGCCGACGATCTGGTTCAGGATTGCCTGGAGCGCGCCGTCAGTCGCTGGTACCAGCGGCGCGACGGCAGCGTGCGCGCCTGGCTGTTCACCATCCTCCACAACCTGGCCGTCACTCAGTTTCGCCAGGCGACAGCGCGGGGCAGACACATGCCGATCGACGATGCAGGCGAGCGGGAACTGGTCAGCGCGGCGGAGCAGGAGCACAGGCTGATCTATCAGGACGTCCTGCGCAAGCTTGCGAAACTCCCGGAGGAGCAGCGGGCCGTTTTGTTGCTGGTCGCAGTCGAGGATCTCTCTTACGCGGATGCCGCGGAGGTGCTGAACATCCCGATCGGGACCGTGATGTCGCGCCTGTCGCGTGCGCGGGAGAGACTGCAGCAGGAGATGGATGGCGTTGCGGCGGGAAATGTCGTGGCTTTGCGGAGCGTGAAATGAACCAGCGGCCGATCACCGAGGATGATCTCCACGCCTATGTGGACCATGCGCTCGAGCCCGAGCGCCGTGCGGAGGTCGCATCCTATCTGGACGATCATCCGGATGTTGCCGCGCGCGTCGCGGCCTTCGCTACCCAGCGCGAGCAGTTGCGTGGCGCGCTTGCGTCGATCGCCGACGAGCCGTTGCCGGCCGAATTGAACTTGTCGCGCATCATCGAGAGCCGAAAGCGGCATCCCCGGCGAACGTGGGGAGCGATCGCTGCGATGTTCCTCCTCGGTATCGGCGGTCTCGGCGGGTGGACCATGCGCAGCGTGTTGCAGGAGGGCTCGAACGGACTGTCTGCGCTGGCGCAGGAGGCCGCCTATTCCTATGGCGTCTACGCACCGGACCGCGTGCGGCCGGTCGAGATTCGCGCCTCCGAGAGTTCGGAGCTCACGCGATGGGTCTCCAGCCGGTTGAAGCAGCCGGTGAAGGTACCGGACCTCTCTGTCTCGGGCTACAGGCTGATGGGGGGCGCCTGGTTGCGACGTCCCACGGCCCGGCCGCGATGTTCATGTACGATGACGATCGCGGCGACCGCCTCGTCGTGCTGACGCGTCCGATGAGCAACCGCAATCTGGCTACGCCGATGATGCCGCAATCGACCGGCGATGTCGCGGGCTTCGTGTGGGCGGATGGCGGCATGGGCTACACGCTGGTCGGCCAGCTTCCGGGGAGACCCTGAAGCCGATCGCGAACGAGATCCGAAAGCAGGCGCGCCCGATCTAGCGCCTGAATTCACGAAGCGGGCCCGCGCAATGGCGCGAGCCCGAACATTCGCCCCGCGCCGGTTGGGGGTCTCAATCCAGCAGCTTGGTATCGTCCGGCGCCTGCGGCGGCGTCTTGATCGCGATGGCCTTGACCTGGCCGCTGATCGGCTTGGTGCCGCCGTGCGGCGTGCCCTTGGGGATGATGACGAGGTCGCCCGGCTTCACCGTGACTTCCTTGTCGCCGAGCCAGATCGTGCCGGTTCCGTCGAGGATGTACTGGATCTCGTTGGTGTTGGGATGCATATGCTTGGGCACATTGCCGACCTGGATCGAGATGGTGGCGCCGTCGGCGCTCGCGAACATTTTTGAGCGGTAGCCGACTTTGTTGGCCGGCCCGAGCGCGTCGCCCTCCATCTCGCCGGTATGGATGATCTGCGCCGTGACGTTTTCTGCGGCCAGGGCCGGGCGGAGCAACTGGTTGGCGCCGCATCCGGCGGCAAAGGCGGCAGTGATCGACAGTCCGACTGCAAGGCGATTCATGGATGATCCTCCCCATCAATATTGTTGTTGTGGGCTCATGCTATTGCGTTGAGAAGCCGATGGCGAGTCGCACGTAGGCAGTGCTTCTCAAGCCAGTCCGGCTGCTCTATGGTGCCGCCAGCCGAACGGAGGAAACCAATGAAGAACACGATTGCCAGGCTCGCCGGCGCGCTGATCGCGCTAACGCTCACCACAGGATTTGCCGCGGCGCAAAGCAAGGTGACCATCGCAATCGGCGGCGGCTCCTGCCTGTGCTATCTGCCGACGGTGCTGGCCAAGCAGCTCGGCGAGTACGACAAGGCCGGCCTCAATGTGGAGCTGGTGGACCTCAAGGGCGGCTCCGACGCGCTGAAGGCCGTTCTCGGCGGCAGCGCCGATGTGGTCTCCGGCTATTTCGACCATTGCGTCAATCTCGCCGCCAAGAAGCAGGAGCTTCAGGCCTTCGTGGTCTATGACCGCTATCCCGGCCTCGTGCTGGTGGTGTCGCCTGCGCACACCAACGAAATCAAATCGATCAAGGATCTCGCCGGCAAGAAGGTCGGCGTCAGCGCACCCGGCTCCTCCACGGATTTCTTCCTGAAGTACCAGCTGAAGAAGAACGGGCTCGATCCCGCCGGTACCGCCGTGATCGGCGTCGGCTTAGGTGCCACCGCGGTCGCCGCGATGGAGCAGGGCCAGATCGATGCGGCCGTGATGCTCGATCCCTCCGTCACCGTGCTCCAGGGCAGCCACAAGGATCTGCGCATCCTCAGCGACACCCGCACCCAGAAGGACACGCTCGAGACGTTCGGCGGCGAATATCCGGGCGGCGCGCTGTATTCGACCGCGGCATGGGTTGCCAAGCATGAGAAGGAGACGCAGGCGCTCACCAACGCGATCCTCGCCACGCTTGCCTGGATTCACTCGCACTCGCCCGAGGAGATCATGGCGAAGATGCCTGAGGAGACGGTCGGCAAGAACAAGGACCTCTATCTCGCTGCGCTCAAGAACACGATCCCGATGTACTCCGAAACAGGCAAGATGGACCCGAAGGGGGCGGACGCGGTGCTCGCCGTGTTCAGCATCGGCTCGCCGGAGGTGGCCAACGCCAAGATCGACGTCAGCAAGACCTTTACCAACAAGTATGTCGAGCAGGCCAAGAAGACCACGGGCAACGCCAAATAGCTGACGCTATCGCTTGGTAGGCCGGCGTCATGACATCTTTGGTCATTCATCGCGTCACTACGCTTGATCTCGCGGTGCGGCCGATCGTCTGGCCGTTCGCCGAGGAGCGGCGCGCCGAGATCGCGGCGCATTTCGCCGAGAAGCAGCGCGAGCGGCCCAAGATCTGGAACGGCCGCGTCCTGCTCGGGCGCGACGCGGTCTTTACGGACGGCCATCTTGCCGCGACCTATTTCGAAACCGATTTTGCGAGCTTCCTCGCCTGGCGCGACTGGGGCTTTCCCGACAAGGCGGTGTTCAACGGCTTCGGCATGGGCGCGCTGCGCGCCTCCGACGGCGCCTTCATCATGGGCGAGATGGCGCAGCATACCGCCAATGCGGGGCGCATCTATTTCCCTTCTGGCACGCCCGACCTCGACGATGTCAGGGACGGTGCACTCGACATTCCCGGCAGCGTCGTGCGCGAGCTCGGCGAGGAGACCGGCCTGACAGAAGGCGACTATCAGGCCGAGCCTGGATGGCACTGTGTCGTCACCGGGCCGTCGATTGCAATGATGCAGGTGCTCAACTTGCATATGCCGGGTGAGGCCGCCCGGGCCCGGATCGAGGCCAATCTCGCACGCGAGGCCGAGCCCGAGCTGTCGGCCATTCATCTCGTGCGCGGGATGAGCGATCTGACGCCGACCATGCCGCGATTTGTCACGGCCTTTATCGAGCAGCAGTTCGCTTCGCGCTGACGCGCGAGGCTTGACATCGCTGCGCTCAGCCCATGTGATGGGCGAAAAGCAAAAGCAAAAAGAATGCAATGCACAATCGTCCAGGGAGGTTTTGATGCGTCTGCGCATGGCTGCCCGCTTGGTACGTGGGCTGTTGGTCGCGATGTCCGCGACGGGCTTGATGGCTTCGGCCGGGGCCCAAGACAAGGTTCAAGAAAAGAAGATCAAGATCGGCGTTGTCTTCGACCTGACCGGGCCTCTCGCGGGCGGCGGCTCTGAGCTCGGTTACATCGGCGCAAAAATCATCCTCGACCATTTCGCCAAGACCGGCGTCGAGGGTTACAAGATCGAGGCGGTCTACGCCGACGCCCAAAGCAAGCCCGACATCGCCATCAACGAATCCGTTCGCCTGCTCGAGCAGGAGAAGGTCGATATGGTGCTCGGCTTCTTCTCCTCGGCGCAATGCGTTCCGGTGGCGGCCCGGGTCGAGCAGCTCAAGAAGTTCATGTGGATGACGACCTGCATCTCGTCGGCCGTGTTCAACGACAAGGGCTACAAATACGTCTTCCGCCCGCAGGCGAGCGGCGATCAGTTCGGCATGATGACGATGGATTTCATCGCGCAGAACACCAAGGCAAAGTTCGACAAGGAACCGAAGGACCTGCGCGTCGCCATCATCCACGAGGATGGCGCCTATGGCGTCGACGTCTCCAGGGGCAACGAGGCCGGTGCGAAGAAGGCCGGCTTCAACGTCGTGATGAAGGAAGGCTATTCGGCCACCGCGCCGGATCTGTCGGCGCTGGTGACCAAGCTGAAGCGCGCAAAACCCGATGTCATCTTCCACACCGGCTACAATCCGGACATCACCCTGCTGCTGCGTCAGGCCCGCGAGCAGGGCCTGAAGTTCGGTGCGCTGATGGGGCATGGTGCGGGCTACGGCGTTTATGAGAAGTTGAAGGAGGGCATGGGCGCTGACGCCACCTACATCTTCAATACCGATCCGATCTCGATCTGGCTCGCCAACCAGAAGACCATGGATCCGAAGCTTCCGGCCGTGATCAAGATGGTCGGCGAGGAGTTCGACAAGATCAGGCCGGGTGTCGCCATCCGCTCGGCCCATGTCGGCATCGGCGCGTCCAACACCTACGTCTTCATGGCCGATGTGCTGCCGCGCGCCATCAAGAAGTATGGCGGCGTCGATCCCGATGCGCTGCGCAAGGCTGCGCTCGACACCGATATCCCTGAAGGCGGCACCATGCTCGGCTTCGGCGTGAAGTTCTACGGCGAGGGCACGCCGATGGCTGGGCAGAACGAGCGGTCATTCCCGGTCGTGATCCAGTACATCGACGACAAGTCCTCCGTGGTGTGGCCCAAGAGTCAGGCGCAGCGCGAGGCCGTGCTGCCGCTGCCGAAGGGCACCACCTACAGCAACCAGTAGCGCAACACCTAGGACAGGGAGAGCAGGGCGGTGCTGGAAGTCAGCGGGCTGGTGAAGCGCTTCGGTGGCTTCACCGCCGTCAACAGCGTGTCGTTCAGGGTCGATCAGGGCGAGATCCTCGGCCTGATCGGGCCCAACGGCTCGGGCAAGAGCACGATCTTCAACATGCTCTCCGGCACGCTGGCGCCGACCGCAGGCTCGATCCTGTTCGACGGGCGTGAGATCGCAGGCCTTGCGCCGCACCGGATCATCAATAGCGGTGTCGGGCGCACTTTCCAGATTCCGCGGCCGTTCCGCCGTTTGACGATCTTCGAGAATGTCGTGCTCGCCGGCTTCTACGGGCAAGGCCGCCACAGCCGTATCAAGGCGGAAGAGGCGGCCGAGCGTTCGCTTGCGATGGTGGGTCTGCCAACCGATCGTCACGCCAGCGTCGATGGCCTGGGGGCGGCGGGCCTGAAGAAGCTCGAACTGGCGAAGGCACTCGCCACTGCGCCCAAGCTTCTGCTCGCCGACGAGAGCCTCGGCGGCCTCGACGAGGCCGAGATGGGGCAGGCCGCCGACATGCTGCGTAACATTCGCGACGAGCTCGGCATCACCATCATCTGGGTCGAGCACATCATGGGGGTGCTGATGCGCGTCGTCGATCGCGTCATGGTGCTCGATCACGGCGAGAAGATTTCGGAAGGATTGCCGAGCGCGGTCGCGGGTGATCCGCGCGTGATCGAGGTCTATCTCGGCACGGATGCCGAGACCACGCAGGCCGCGGCGGCCGCGGCGCGGCGTCGCGCGGGAGTGCAGTGATGCTGGAGCTCCGCGGCGTCAATGCCGGCTATGGCACGTTCCAGGCGCTGTTCGACGTCAGTCTCGACGTCAGGGCCGGCGAAGCCGTTGGCGTCATCGGTCCCAACGGTGCCGGCAAGACCACCCTGATGCGTGTCATCTCCGGCCTGATCCGGCCCTCGCGCGGCTCGATCAGGATGGAAGACGTCGACGTCGTGGCGACGCCGCCGCACAAGATCGTCAGCCTCGGGATCGCCCACGTGCCGGAGAACCGGCGGCTGTTTCCGCAGCTCTCGGTCGACGACAATCTCAAGATGGGCGCCTTCATGAAAGAGGCGCGCGGCCGCTACGCGGAACGGCTGGAGGTGGTATTCGACCTGTTTCCGCGCCTGAAGGAGCGCCGCCACCAGATGGCCGGTACGATGTCCGGTGGCGAGCAGCAGATGTGCGCGATCGGCCGCGCGCTGATGTCCAATCCGAAACTCCTGCTGCTTGACGAGCCGTCGGCCGGACTGGCGCCGGTCGTGGTGCAGCAGGTGTTCGAACTGGTGAAGCGGATCCGCGCCAGCGGGCTGACGGTGCTGATCGTCGAGCAGAACGTGCAGCAGGTGCTGAAGGTGGTCGACCGCGCCTATCTGATCGAGGCCGGCACGATCCGCGCATCCGGAACGTCGGCCGAGATGCTGGCGAGCGACACCGTCAAGGAAGCGTATCTCGGGGTGTGATGGCATGCAGGGGTTCCTGGACATATTCGATATTTACCTGCTGGAGGCCGTGATCAACGGCATCCTGCTCGGCGGCGTGCTGGCGCTGCTCGCGCTTGGGCTCAACCTGATCTTCGGCGTCATCGACGTGACCTGGATCTGCTACGCCGAGCTCGTCATGATCGGGATGTACACCATGTATTTCCTGGTGCAGTATTATGGCCTCAGCTATTTCGTCGCCGCGCCACTCACGATTCTGCTGGTCGCGATCCTCGGAGCAGCGCTGCATTACCTCGTGATCGCGCCGCTGCTCACCGCGCCGCCGATCAACCAGCTGCTCGCGACGGGCGGGGTGCTGTTCGTGCTCCAGAGCTTTGCCACCGTCGCCTTCGGCATCGACTTTCGCAATCTCGGCATCCGCCTGCCGGTGCTCGCCTTCGGCGAGATGAATTTCAGTTACGCGCGGCTGCTCTCGTTCCTGGCGGCGCTGGTCGGCATGGTCGCGGTCTACCTGTTCATGACGCGGACCTTCACCGGCACCGCGATCCGCGCCATCTCGCAGGACCGGCAGATCATGGCGCTGATGGGCGTCGACACCAGGCGGATCTATCTCATTACGTCCGCGATTGGCGGTGGGCTGGCCGGGCTCGCCGCCTGCCTCCTCGTCCTGCAATACGACGTGCATCCGTTCGTCGGCCTGTCGTTCGGGCCGATCACCTTCCTGATCTGCGTGCTCGGCGGCCTCGGTAATTTCATCGGCGGCTTCATCGCGGCCTTCGTGTTCGCGGAGATCATCTCGCTCGGCGGCCTGTTCTCCGACCTCGAATGGGGCTACGTGCTCGCCTTCGCCTTCTTCATCGTCATGATGTTCATCCGGCCCGCGGGCCTGCTTGCGAGGCGGCGATGACGGGGCAGGGGCGGCTTGCAGCATGGGCGGTCGGGCTGGCGGCGCTGGTCGCGCTGCCCTTCGTCTACCGCGATCCCTATCATCTGCACATCCTTGTGCTGATCCTGATCTGGTCGTTCGCCTATACGTCGTGGTCGATGATGGGGCGGTTCGGCCTGGTCTCGCTCGGCCATGGCGGCTTCATGGGGATCGGAGCCTATGTCACCGCGCTGCTGTGGAATCATCTCGGCTGGTCGCCCTGGATCGGCATTCCCATCGGCATGGTTGCGGCGGGGGCGCTGGCGCTGATCGTCGGTTATCCCTGCTTCCGCTTCCGCATCACCGGGCATTATTTCGTGCTGGTGACGCTGGCGCTGTCCGGCATCGTGCTTCAGGTCATCACGGCCACGCGCGACTATACCGGCGGCTCGCTCGGCTATACGCCGAACCGGGCCTCGGGGAACAAGCTGTTGGCGCTGCAGTTCGACGACAAGATCACCTGGTACCTGATCGCGCTCGGGGTCTGGCTGTTCGGCATCGTGGTGTGGCACTGGGTCGACCGCAGCATGGCGCGCTACGCGCTGGAGGCGATCTCGGAGGACGAGGACGCCGCGGCCGCTGCCGGCGTCGATGTCACCGCGGAGAAGCTGAAGATCACGCTGCTCAGCGCGGTGATGACGGCGCTGGCGGGCGCGGTCTATTGCCAGTACCAGATGTTCATCACGCCCGACACGGTCAGCGGCATCGCGGTGTCGCTCCAGATGGTGTTCGCGGCGATCGTCGGCGGCCTGTTCGTGTCGCTCGGCCCGACCTTCGGCGCCGTCATCACCATCCTGCTGGCGGAGACCCTGCGGATCGGCTTCGGCACCAAGGCGGTCGGCTGGGACAATCTCGTCTATGGGGTGCTGCTCGTCCTTTTCATCATATTCCTTCCCAAGGGTATCCTTGGTAGCTTGCTCGACCGACTGAAGCCGCAACGCAAGGTGCCCCGCACTCATGAACATGAAGCCGTCCAAAAGCAAGAAGCCGTCCAAATCGCTCGCCCAGGAACTTGATCGCTACATCACGCCGTTCCGCTACGACGGCTCGGGCAAGTTCCACCTCAAGGATCACAAGACCAACGCGAAGGGCGACCTCGACAAGGAAAAGGCGCAGGACATCCTCGAGGCCAACAAGGGCCGCCTCGCCGATTTCCAGGAGAGACTCTATGCCCAGGACCGCTGGTCGCTGCTCCTGATCTTCCAGGGCATGGACGCTGCCGGCAAGGACAGCGCGATCAAGGCAATCTTCGACGGCATCAATCCGCAAGGCTGCGACGTCCATGCGTTCAAGCAGCCGACCAGCCACGAGCTCGATCACGATTTCCTCTGGCGTCACGTGGTTGCGCTGCCCGCGCGGGGCCATATCGGCATCTTCAATCGCTCCCACTATGAGGAATGCCTGGTCACGCGCGTGCATCCGGATATCCTCGCCAAGGAGCAGCTGCCGCCCAAGCTGATCACCAAGAACATCTGGCGGGAGCGATTCGAGGACATCACGGCTTTCGAGCGCTACCTGGCGCGCAACGGCACCATCGTCCTGAAGTTCTTCCTCAACGTTTCCAGGGAGGAGCAGCGGCAGCGCTTTCTCGAACGGCTGGAGGTTCCTGCCAAGCAATGGAAGTTCTCCATGGGCGACATCAAGGAGCGCGCGCTGTGGCCGCGCTACCAGGCGGTCTATCAGGACATCGTCCGCCACACCGCGACGTCCCATGCGCCCTGGTATGTCGTGCCCGCCGATCACAAATGGTTCGCGCGTGTCGTGATCGGCTCTGCGATCGTCGCGGCGCTCGACAAGCTCGATCTGCATTTCCCCCGCGCCGACAGGTCGTCTCTGGAGGAGTTCAAGGAGATCCGCAAGGCGCTGGAGAAGGAGGGGAACGGGAAGCGGGAAAAATGAAAAAGCGAAAACAACCCCATGCACAGTAGCCGATGATAGTGGAATCAATGGCTTGATCGTTCGCGTCGGGGTTTTGCGGATTTGGCGAAATTCGGTTGACTCGTCGGGCAAAACAGGGGCATGATGTCATCATCGCAAGGTGACGTGATGCATGGCGGCGCCGTGGATGGTCGCCCAATCCTCGATGCCGTAGGGTGGGCAAAGCGGAGCGTGCCCACGCATTTTTCGTGACGAGAAGTGGTGGGCACGGCGCAAGGGCGCCGTTGCCCTCCCCTGCGATTTCAGCGCAAGCCGCCCCTCAATACCCGCGGCCCCACCAGTAGCAGAAGCGCTCGACATTGGCGGGAAGGCTGGCCTCGTAGTTCGCCCATTTCTCGTATTTCGGCAGCTTCACGTCCTTCATCGCGGTGTCGAAGCACTTGCCCGCGTCGGCCGCCTTCTTCACCACGGCGGAAAGCTCCTCCATGTAGGCAATGTCGTCCTCGATGTCCTTCTTGGTGCCGAAGCGGCCGCCGGCATAGGGATGGCCAGGGATCATCCGCTCCCAGTCGAGCGAGGCGAGCTTCTTCAACGAGGCGATGTATTCCAGCGGCGAGGCGTTGTCGGGAATGTTGCGGAACTGAACGGATTCGATCGGGGCGAAGTCGACGACGAAGACGATCTTCTCCTTCGGCAACCGCATCACCAGCGAGTTGTCGGAATGGTTGCGGCCGACATAGTTCAGCTCCAGCGTAGTGCCGCCGAGCGTGATGGCCTTCTTGTCGTCGACCACCTGGTCCGGCATCACGACATCGGCCAGCAGCGAATTCTGCTTCTTCAATTCGAGCAGGCGTTGCTTGGTCCGCCGGTGGGCGACGAAGGTGGCGCCGAGATCCTTGAACGGCTGGCCGCCGGCGATGTGGTCGTAATGGTGATGGCTGTAGACGACGTATTTGATCGGCTTCTCGGTGACGGCCTTGATCGCGTCGATATAGGGCTTTGCGGGACGCAAATACGAGATCGGATCGGTCGCGATCACACCCTGCGGCGTCACGACGAACATCGACTGATGGCCGCCATAGCGGAAGATGTAGACGTTTTCGGTGCCGTCGACCTTCCTGGTCGAGGTCTGCGGCGGGGTTTGTGCCGCGGCGGATCCAAGTCCGGCGATGAGCGCGATGAGCGCGGTCAGGCAAATCGATATCTTCATGTCGGGCTTTCTGGAAATGATCGAGAACGGGAAAGGTGAGGCGAATATCCTCGTCATCACAAACGCTGCCGGGAAGACTTTATTCCGCTGCATGGAGTCGCAGGGCGCGTCGCGGCGGGATCATTCATGCCGCTGTGCGCAGCGACTGAGGAACCCACGCATCCAAATGTGATCCCTGAGGCGTTGATCGCGCTTGACAGTTTTATGTCACAGGAGGAGCATCTCCTTGGTCGCGAATACGCGACGCGCAACGTCCACCTCAAGAGCAAGGGGAGGTCTATGACTCCACCTCCGCAAATCCAGCCGCGTTAAGTGCGATGGAGCTCGTTCGGACTATCGCATAGCGGCAGAAACCGCGAACGGCACGCCGGGTAAAGGTCTAGTGGGCTGCATCAGTGTGGCATAGCCCCTGCCTACCCGGCGCTGTGCGTTTTGCGCGCCGATCTTCCCTGCTCTGACAGGCCGAGCCCAACAGCCTCGTACGCGACGCGTTCAACACGCACGCGTCTCCACCGGCCGGGTTCCCGATCCTGCGCTGCGGCAAATGCCAAGCAATGGTCGCCTCAACGGCAAACTTCCGACACAGCGCGAGGGCGAATAGCGCCCATCCGACATGACACATGGGCTTCGGCGGCGACGGTTCCGCCGGAGCGCATGTGTTTGTTTTAAGGAATCCTCGTGTCGCATAAGCTTGCCCCCGCGCTTTTCGTCGCCTGTTTCCTGGCAATTTCCTCCATCTGCGGCGTCCACGCCGCGCCGCCTGCGCCGGCCGCCGACAAGACCTCGACATTGTCGCCGGATGAGGCCAGGCGCGCGCTGGAAACGCTGCAGGACGACAAGAAACGCGCGCAAATGATCGAAACGTTGCGAGCTGTCGCGGCTGCGTCGGGCCAGCAGCAGCAGCCGGCGCCGGCGCAGGCATCGCCGATCCCCTTGTGGGCGGACAGTCTCGGCGCGCAGCTTCTGCTCACGGTGTCCGAGGAGATCGGCGAGATTTCGCGGGAGGTCGCGAATGTGGCGCGGACGATCACCCATTTTCCGGCATTCTATTACTGGATCGTGCGCACGGCCAACGACCCCGGCGCCTATAATCTGCTGATCGAGATCGCCTGGAAACTTGGGCTCGTGCTCGGCTGCGGCCTTGCGGCGGAATGGGTGGTCGTCCGGCTGATCCGCCGTCCGGTCATCTTCCTGGAAACACGTGTCCCGCAGACCGTGCATGTGCCGGCGCAGGCACTCGCCGCCGGCGATCCGCCATTGACTGCGGCGGGCGTCGCCGCCCAGCCTGAACATCACCGGCGCCGCGTCAGCCTGGCGCGGGCGTGGCAATCGTTGCTGCGGCTGCCGTTCGTGTTCGGCCGCCTCGTGCTGGAATTGCTTCCCGTGCTCGTCTTCGTCGGCGCGGCCACGGCCCTGCTCGGAACGGAGATCGGCGACCGCGTGATCGTCCGCCTCGTCATCCTCGCAGTCGTCAACGCCTATGCCGTCTCGCGCGGGCTGATCTGTGTCGTCCGCGCGCTGGCCGGACCCTTCGGCCTGATTCCGGTTCGCGCCGAGACTGCGGCCTATATCGAGATCTGGGCACGCCGCATCGTCGGCGTCGGCGTCACCGGCATCGCTTTCGCCAATGTCGCGCTGCTGCTCGGCCTGCATCGCGCCGGCTACGCGGCGTTGCTGCGCATGGTGATGCTGGTGGTGCATCTCCTCGTCGCGGTCATCATCCTGCAATGCCGCCGTCAGGTCGCCGAGGCCATTCGCGCGCCTTCCGGCCGGCAGGGCATTACCGCCCGGATGCGCAATCGCATTGCCGCCGGCTGGCACTATCCCGCCATCGCGCTCGACATCGCGCTGTGGGCGGTCTGGGCGCTCAATATCCGCAACGGCTATTCGCTGCTGCTGCAATATTTCGTCGGTACGATCGCTGTGGTGCTGTTCACGCGCGTCGCCATCATGGTGACGCTGAGCCTGATCGATCGCGGCTTCCGCATCAAGCCGGAGATCCTCCAGCGCTTTCCGGGCCTCGAGATTCGCGCCAACCGCTATTTGCCGCTGCTGCGCAAGATCGTCTCCGGCATCATCGCCTTCATCGGCTTCGTGGCGGTGCTCGAGGTCTGGGGCGTCGACGCCATCGTCTGGTTCTATGGCGGCCAGATCGGCGGCCGGCTGATCTCGGCCGTGGCAACGATCGGCATCGCAGTCGTTATCGCGGCTGCGATCTGGGAAGCGAGCAACGCGCTGCTGGACCGGCAGATCAATACGCTGTCGCGGGACGGGCATTATGCCCGCGCCGCGCGCCTGCGCACGTTCCAGCCGATGCTGCGGACGGCGCTGCTGTGCCTGATTGCCACCATCGTCGGCCTGACCGCGCTGAGCGAGATCGGGGTCAATGTCGCTCCGCTGCTGGCGGGCGCCGGCATCGTCGGCATCGCCATCGGCTTCGGTTCGCAGAAGCTGGTGCAGGATCTCATCACCGGCCTGTTCCTGCTGCTGGAAAACACGGTGCAGGTCGGCGATAGCGTCAGCGTCTCGGGGCTATCAGGCGTCGTCGAGAACGTCTCGATCCGCACCATTCGGCTTCGCGCGGGGGATGGCGCCGTGCACATCGTCCCGTTCAGTGCGGTCACGACCATCACCAATGCCAGCCGCGGCGCCGGCAACGCATCCGTCAGCGTCAATGTCGCCTACAAGGAGGATACCGACCGCGCCGGCCAGATCCTCAAGGACATCGTCGAGGAGATGCGGCGCGAACCGGAATTCCGTAGCCTGATCCGCGGCGACCTCGATCTGTGGGGCGTCGACAAGGTGGACGGCGCCATGGTGTCGATCGTCGGCCAGATCCGCTGCACCGAGGCCGGCCGGTGGCCGGTCCAGCGCGAGTTCAACCGCCGCATGAAGCTGCGCTTCCAGCAGAACGGCATCGAGGTCGCATCCCCGGTCCAGACCATCCTGATGCAGATCGCGCCGCCGGCCGATCATGCGGCCGGCCTGACGCCGCGGCGAGCGGCCGGGTAGCCAGCCGAAAGATTTCCAGCTTGCCTCGACCCGCGCGGCGGCGTTCACTCCGGCTCCAGCCTGCTGACGACATGCGGGCGGCAAACAGGGTGGGGAGAAACGAATGCGGGGGCTGTGGGCCGGATTGCGCCGTCATGCGATCGTCGTTTGCGCGTTGCTCGGATGTATCTGGAGCGCACCCGGCAGCGCCCAGCCGTTCCCGTCGCGCCCCATCACCCTCGTGGTGCCGTTCGCGGCGGGCGGGCCGACCGATACGCTGGCGCGAATTCTCTCCGAACGCATCGCCGCCGAATTGCGCACCACGATCGTGGTCGAGAACGTGGCCGGCGCCTCCGGCACCATCGCCGGCGCCCGTGTCGCGCGTGCGACGCCTGATGGCACCACGATCACGATCGGCCATTGGGGCACGCATGTTCTGAACGGCGCAATCTTCAAGCTGCCCTATGACGTGATCGCCGATTTCGAGCCGGTGGCGACGATCGCGATGGGCACGCAGCTCATCGTCGGCCGGAAGTCGCTCGAGGCCAACACTCTGAAGGAGATGATCGCCTGGTTGAAGGCCAATCCCGGCAAGGCGACCGCCGGCACGGCTGGTGCCGGTACCGGCGCGCATGTCGCCGGCGTCTTCTTCAAGGAGAAAACCGGCACCGATTTCCAGTTCATACCCTATCGCGGCGCCGGGCCCGCCATGATCGATCTCGTCGCGGGCCAGATCGACATCATGTTCGACCAGGCCTCGAACTCGCTGCCGCAATACAAGAACGGGGCGATCAAGGCATTCGCGGTGACCTCGCCGACGAGGCTGGCCTCCGCGCCCGACGTGCCGACCGTGGACGAAGCGGGACTGCCCGGCCTTTATATTTCCTACTGGCACGGCATCTGGGCACCGAAGAATACGCCCAAGGACATCGTCACAAAGCTCAACGCGGCGATCGTCACCGTGCTTGCCGATCCTGCCGTCAAGCAGCGCTTCGGCGAATTGGGGCAGGAGATACCGCCGCCGGACCAGCAGACGCCCGCGGCGCTCGCGGCCTTCCAGAAGGCCGAGACCGAGAAATGGTGGCCGATCGTGAAGGCCGCCGACATCAAGCCCGAGTAGGTTTGCGGCGTTAACCTTTTCTCGTGCGCAATCCGCAGTCTTTCCCGACAATCTCGCTGCGGTGCGAGATCACAATCGATGCCTGCGGTGCTGCGTCCTTGATATAAGGTGAGCGCTGGCCGACAATGTCCGCGGTTCAATGAGAAACTTCCTGGGGGAATTCGTGAATAGACCTGCTCGGGTCAGTGCCCATCCGACATCATCCGACACCGCGCACGGCATGACGCTGCTGCGCGATCCCCTGCTCAACAAGGGCACCGCCTTCACCGAAGCGGAGCGCGCCGCGCTGGGCTTGCGCGGCCTGCTGCCGCCTTGCGTGCTGACGATGGAGACGCAGGTCGAGCGCGTGCTGACCAATCTGCGCATGCTGCCGACGGACCTGGAAAAATTCGTCGCGCTGAACGCATTGCACGACCGCAACGAGGCGCTGTTCTTCCGCGTGGTCGTCGACAATATCGACGAGATCCAGCCAATCATCTACACGCCGACGGTCGGGCTCGCCTGCCAGAAGTTCGGCCTGATCTACCAGCGGCCGCGCGGCATGTTCATCTCTTCGCGGGATCGCGGCCAGATCGCGGACATTCTGAAGAACTGGCCCAATCCTGCAAAGCTCATCGTCGTGACCGACGGCGAGCGCATCCTTGGGCTCGGCGATCTCGGCGCCAACGGCATGGGCATTCCGGTCGGTAAGCTCTCGCTCTATTCGGCCTGCGCCGGCGTGCATCCCGAGCAATGCCTGCCTGTTGTGCTCGACGTCGGCACCAATAACGAAGAACTGCTGGGCGATCCCTATTATCTCGGCTTGCGCCAGCGGCGGCTCACCGGCGAGGCCTATGACAGCTTCGTCGACGAATTCATGGTCGCCGCGCGAAAGACGTTTCCGGGCGTGCTGATCCAGTTCGAGGACTTTGCCAATCATTCGGCGTTCAAGCTGCTGCACAAGTACCGCGACGAGACCTGCGTCTTCAACGACGACATCCAGGGCACGGCGGCGGTGGCGCTCGCCGGCCTGTTCTCGGCGCTGCGCGTCAACGGCGGCAAGCTCAGGGATCAGCGCATCCTGTTCCTTGGCGCCGGCGAGGCCGCGACCGGCATCGCCGATCTCGTCGTGTCCGCCATGATGGCCGAGGGGATCTCCGAAGCGGAAGCGCTCCGGCGCAACTGGCTGGTGGATTCCCGCGGCCTCGTCGTCAGCAGTCGCGAAGGCCTCCATGGCCACAAGCTCCGCTATGCCCATTCCGACCAGGCGCCGATCGCCGATTTCCTCACCGCGATCAAGACGCTGAAGCCGACGGCGATCATCGGCGTCGCCGCGGTCGGCGGCGCCTTCACGCCCGAGGTGCTGAAGACGATGGCCGCGCTCAACGAGCAGCCGATCGTGTTCGCGCTCTCCAACCCGACCTCGAAGGCCGAATGCTCGGCGGAGGATGCCTACCGCTACACCGAGGGCCGCGCGCTGTTCGCCTGCGGCAGCCCCTATGACCCCGTGAAGCTCAACGGCCGCACCTTCGTGCCGCGCCAGGGCAACAACTCCTACATCTTCCCCGGCGTCGGCCTCGGCGTCATCGCCAGCCGCTCGCGGCTGGTGACGGACGAGATGTTCATGGCCGCCGCCCATACGCTCGCCGATTGCGTCGGCAAGGAGGATCTCGCCCAGGGAAGCCTCTATCCGGCGCTCCCTCGCATCCGCGAGGTTTCGGTCCGCATCGCCGCCGCCGTCGCAGACGTGGCCTTCCAGCGCGGGCTGGCGGACGGACCCGCGCCCAACGACGTCAAGGCCCTGGTCCAGTCGCAGATGTACGAGCCGAAATACTGACACGGCGGCCGGCCGAGGCCCGTCTGTCTCAATTCAGGACACGCCACTGTGGTGGAATCGCCACAGGCGGCGCGAAAAGGCCGCGGCCCCAACGCTGCTGTTCTTCAGCCAAGGTTCTGCCCCGATTGCCCACCGAAACTCAGGCGAGTTCGGAGGGCGCATCATGTCTCGCTTTGCACGTGCCGAAACTGCCCGGAGTTCGCTGGCTACGAGCCGGTTGCTGCTCGCGGTCACCGCTGCCGCGTCGCTCGCCGCCTGCGCGCAATCGCCGGTCGGCCGCCAGAAGGCCGATCTTGCCGGAGGCAACCGTCAGGCTGCCGTCGAGAGGCCGCACAGGTTGGCGGCGCTGCACCCGCGGCCGATCAGCCGGGTGCGCGTTCCTGACGGTGACGCAAAGCAAAGCGCCTCGCACGGCGTCGCCAGCTTCTACTCGGACACGGAGACCGCGAGCGGCGAGAAATTCGACAAGAACGAGTTGACCGCGGCGCATCCGTCCTTGCCGTTCGGCACGAAGCTGCGCGTCACCGACGTTTCCTCCGGCCGGTTCGTGACGGTCAGGGTCAACGATCGCGGGCCCTATGTTCGCGGACGCGTCGTCGACATCTCGCCGTCCGCGGCCGAGGCGCTCGGCATGATGGACAAGGGCATCACCAATGTCCGGCTCGACGTCGTGCAATAGAGTGCGTTTCGTCGATGCCAGGACGCTCCGCTTAACCGCCTGTTAGCTGCCCTGAAGCACCATGGGTGTCTGAGCAGATTGGGGCTCTCGGGGAGGCGGCGTTTGAACACGATCCAGTATCTCGAAGATCAGGCCGCACGCGCCGAGCGGCTCGCCAAACGGATCACGGATGCCCTGACGATCGAAAGACTCCTGGCCTTCGCCGGCGAACGCCGCCGCGAGATCGAAATCATCGCCGGCAGTCCCCGGCGCGCATGAGCTCCTAAAGACCCATGGTCTGACTTGCGGTCAGATGTGGCTTTCGACGAAATCGCTGAGATAGTCGGGCAGTGCCACGCCGTCGATATCGCAACGCGCCCGGATCTCGCCGGCGACATCTTGCGAGATATCCTTCGTCCAGTGTTCGAGCGTATTGAACGAGATCACCTTGATCGGATCGTTGAAGCAGCCGGCGACGAGTTCACCGATCGTGGCTTCGAGATCGCTGCGCTCGATGCGAATTTCATTGGCCTTGTCGAGGCGATCAATCACCACGAACAGGGTCTGGTCTGCGCCATAGGGCACGACCGGGGATGGCACGCCAGCTTCAAGCATCTCAGACACTCACGCTTTGGCTTCCGATCTCCGTTAACGGAAACATCCGGACGAAGGTTCCAGCCGAAGTCGGGAAGTATGTGAGAGGCTCGTCGCGAGCGAGCACCGGGCGCCCGTGCGGGCAGTCAGAGAAATTCTCTCAATCGCGCTAGTTCGGTGACGTGCTCGGACGAGAGGATGTCCGTGACCAGCGGCGGCTGCGCAGCGGTGTGGATCTCGTAGAGATGCCTGGTCGTCGCCGGCTTTTCCATGAAGGCCGAAATACACTGGTCGAGCGTGCCCTGGCTGACCTGGTAGGGTTCGCGATCTGGCCGGCGCTGGTTCGCAAGTGAGGGCCATTTATGCAGGGCCGCGAGCGCACCGAAATCGACCTTTGAGTCGTCAACCACGTCCCCCATCGCCACGCCTCACGCAAAAGAACCCCAGCGTGCGAACCTGCACGCAGGGGCTACTCCAATCACTGCATTTCAATGCCACAACCGCCCAACGCGGTGACCGGGATATAGTTCCCGGCCCGCCTCAATCAGCTCGCGGCCGCCGCGATTCTGTGCCCCGGGCTGGGTTGACCCTGGCTGTGCTCGTCATCGCGACTAATCTCCGGCGGAAGCCCGGCGAAGCGCCGCAGGGCCTCGGCCATCTGCTTCCGGCCCGGCGCGCCGGTGATGATCACGTCCACCATGGCGAAGGAGGAGTGGAAATGACCGCGCGCCCTGAGTTGCTCGACCGGCACGCCCGCGGCCGCCATGGCCTCGGCATAGGCGACGCCCTCGTCGCGCAAGGGATCGAACTCGCAGGTGACCACGAAGGCCGGCGGCAACCCTGGAGACCTTGCCACGCAGCGGCGAGGCGCGCGGATCGGTACGGTCGGCCGGCGAGCAGTAGAGATCCCAGAACCAGTACATCAGCGAACGCGTCAGGAAATAGCCGGTCGCATTGTCGTTGTAGGAGGGACGATCGAAGCTGCAGTCGGTGACGGGGCACACCAGCAACTGGCCCGCGATCTGCGGCCCGCCGCGGTCGCGCGCGAGCTGGCAGGTGACGGCGGCGATGTTGCCGCCTGCGCTCCAGCCGGCGACCAGCACCGGGCCCGGCTTGCCACCGAGTTCGGTGGCATGCTCGGCGATCCAGCGCGTCGCCGCATAGCCGTCCTCGGCCGCCGCCGGGAAACGATGCTCCGGCGCGTGGCGGTAGCCGACGCTGACGAACATCATGCCGGTCCGCCGTACCATGTCGCGGCAGAACGGCTCGTCCGACTGCTCGTCGCCGAGCACCCAGCCGCCACCGTGGAAATAGACCACGACCGGATGCGGCCCGGGCGTTGCCGGCTTGTAGACCCGATAGGGCAGCGGGCCGTCGGGGCCCGGCAGGGTGCCGTCGACGATCTCGCCGATCGGCCGTCCGGCGGGTCGGCCCTTGTTGAACTCATTGACGAACGCGCACGCGCCTTGCGCGCCCATCGACTCGATCGGCGGCAGGTTGAGTGATGCCAGCAGGTTCAGCACCAGCCGCACGTCCGGCTGTAGCCGTACGACTTCGCCGTCATTGCATTGCGCGGCGACGTTGGGGCCGGTGAGCCTGAAGCCGAGCATGCCGCGGCTGGTGACCTCGTCGCAGATGCTGCGATAGGGACCGACGCCGCCGGTGTAGGGCATCAGCCCCTGCACCTTGCCGGGCACGTTGGCGCCCGTGTACCAGGTGTTGGCGAGCCGATGCAGCGTCACCATCGCGCAGTCGGCCATGTGCCTGTTCCAGCCGGCCTGCGCCGTCTCGGTCGGCTCGATCGTGGTGAAGCCGGCGTCGCGCAATGCGGCAAGACGATCGACGACCCAGTCGACATGCTGCTCGATCGACACCGCCATGTTCGACAGCACGGACGGGCTGCCGGGGCCGGTGATCATGAAGAAGTTCGGGAAGCCCTCGACCGTGAGCCCGAGATAGGTCTGCGGCCCCTGCGCCCAGACGTCGGTGAGCGACTTGCCGCCACGCCCGGTGATCGGATGCACGGCGCGGATCGCGCCTGTCATGGCGTCGAAGCCGGTCGCGAACACGATGACATCGACGTCGACATTGCGCCTGGACGTCGTGATGCCGCTCGCGGTGATCGCCTTGATCGGCTCCTGGCGCAGATTGACCAGCGTCACGTTCGGCCGGTTGTAGGTGGCGTAGTAATTGGTGTCGAGGCAGGGGCGCTTGGCGCCGAACGGGTGATCGTCCGGCATCAGCGCCGCAGCGGTCTCGGGGTCCTTGACGGCAGCGCGGATCTTCTCGCGGATCAGGTCCTGGACGATCCTGTTGCCGTCGACATCGACCGCCTGGTCGGCCCAGAGCTGCGTCAGGATGTGGACGAGGTCGCCGGCGGCCCAGGCGCGCTCGAACCGCTCTCGACGCTCGGCATCGCTCAATTGCCAGCTCACGACCGTCTGCTGCGGATAGGGCACGCCGGCCATCGACTGGCGCGCCTGCTCGCGATAGGCGGCGCGGTCGCTCTCGAACAGCTCCTTGCGATCGGCAGGCGGCGGGCCGTTATGGGCGGGCAGCGCGAAATTCGGCGTGCGCTGGAACACGGTCAGATGCGCGGCCTGCTCGGCGATGAGCGGGATCGACTGGATCGCCGACGAGCCGGTGCCGATCACGGCGACCCGTTTTCCCGCCAGGTTGACGCCGTCATGCGGCCAGCGGCCGGTGAAATAGACCTCGCCCTTGAAATCCTTGACGCCGTCGATTTCCGGCGGCTTCGGCGCGGAGAGGCAGCCCGTGGCCATGATGTAGTGGCGGCAGGAGACCGGCGGGCCGTTGTCGGTGGTGAGATGCCAGCGCTCGCTCGCCTCGTCCCATCGGGCCTCAAGCACCTTGGTCTTGAAACGGATGTCGCGGCGAAGATCGTAGCGGTCGGCGACGAAGCCGAGATAGCGCAGGATCTCGGGCTGGGCTGCGTATTTCTCCGACCAGGTCCATGCGGTGTCGAGTTCCGGATCGAACGTGTAGCTGTAGTCGATGGTCTGGATATCGCAGCGCGCGCCGGGATAGCGGTTCCAGTACCAGGTGCCGCCGACATCGCCGGCCTCATCGAGCGCGACCGTCGTGAACCCGGCCTTGCGCAGGCGATGCAGAAGATAGAGGCCGGAAAATCCGGCGCCGACCACGGCGACGTCGACCTGTTGGGCTGTTCCACTCGCCGCCATGGACTCACGTGCGGCGACCATTGCGTCAGACATGGCATTCCTCCCGTGCTTTTGTTTTGCCGGCAGGCTAGCGCTGCAGGCTCGGCTTGTCATCAGAACAAGTGCAATCTTCGGTAGTCGTTTTCGGCGTCATCGTGGCGGAGCGAGGGGTGCGTCGATGCACGCATCGCGATGCACAATGGCCGTGATTGCCCGGACTCATCATGCCCGACCCGTCCGTGTATGCTTGCGGCTACAAGCCACGCGTGCCCAAGGCGTCATGACAGAGTTGAGTGAGCGAACCAAAGCGAACATGGACGTTGTCCTGGAAGAGACGTGCCGCCAGCTGCCGCACGGCGGCGATCACGACAGCCGCAGATTCATTGCCGAGCGGCTGATCGAAGCGGCGCAGTCCGGTCACTCGACCCTCGGTGAACTCGGCATCGTCGCGCGCCGCGCGCTGGCGGAGATACTCGGTAAGGGCTAGCTCTGCCGCGGCGCTTGCCTCGCCTCGGGCCGCGGACGTAACCTGCTGGGGAACCTTTCCGCGCATCGAGACCTCCCAGGATGCGGTCGCTGTTTGCATTCCTTGCGGCCTTCTCCCTGCTCTGCCGTGACGGTGCGGCCGTCGCGCAGGCGGTCGGGCAGTTTCCATTCGCATTGACGCGCGAAGGCCAGATGCTCGGCGCCGTCGAGGGCGGGGTGGCGTCCTTCAAGGGACTGGCCTACGCCGCCCCGCCGGTTGGCGCGTTGCGCTGGCGTCCGCCGCAGGCGACGGCCGAGAACTCGGAGATGCGCACCGCCTACGCGTTTGGCGCGCCGTGCCTTCAACCATCGCTGCCTGATACGAGCGAGGATTGCCTGACGCTGAATGTATTCCGTCCCTTCGGGGTCGACGGCCCGCTGCCGGTGATGGTGTTCATCCATGGCGGCGCCTTCGTCAGCGGCACGGCGAACGATCCGGCGTTCGATGGTGCAAGGCTCGCGCAGTCCGGCCTCATCGTGGTCACCGTGAACTATCGCCTCGGCGTGCTCGGCTGGCTCAGCCATCCCGCGCTGGCGGAAGGCGGCTCCGGCAATTACGGCCTGATGGACCAGATCGCGGCGCTGCAATGGGTGCACGACAACATCGCGGCCTTTGGCGGCGATCCCGGCAACGTCACCCTGTTCGGTAGCGGCGCCGGCGCGACGTCGGTCGCGCTCTTGATGCTGTGTGCGCAGTCGCGCGATCTGTTCCAGAAAGCCATCCTGCAATCGATACCCGGCCGTGCGCGGCTGCGCGCGGCGCAGGAGGCGGAGGCTATGGGGCGGCAATTCATCGCCATGCTCGGGGATCCCGCCGACTTGCGCGCCGTCGAGACGTCGCGGCTCCTCGCCGCCGAACAACATATGCTCGAACAATCACCGCGCAGCGTCGCCCCGGCGATCGATGGACGTCTGGTGACCACGGACGTTGCCGCCGGCTTTGCGGCCGGACACGAAAGCCGGATTCCGGTGATCATCGGCTCGAACGACGATGAGACCGGCTTTGACGGCGAGCTCGACATCAAGGCGGCGCTGGCGTCTTCGGGCGAGAGCATCGACGAGCTGCGCAAGCTCTATCCGGGCCTTACCAGTCCTTCGGACCTCGCGGCAAGGTTCTATACCGACAAGGTGTTTTCCGAGCCGGTGCGACTGCTGGCTCGCCTGCATGCCGCAACCGGCGCAGCCGTCTTTCGCTATCGCTTCGCCTATGTGCCCGAGGCCCGGCGCGCAAATCCCGACGAAGGGCACGGGCGCGAGTTGCAGTTCATCTTTGGCGTGGAAGGCGTGCCCGGTGCGGGCTTCCTCTCGCGAGGCGATCGCGAGGTCGCAAGCCGCCTGCGCGCCTACTGGACCAATTTCGCGCGGACAGGCGATCCCAACGGCCCGAACCTGCCGCATTGGGACAGGGCCGCAGACCGCGATCGCCTGTTGCTGATCGCGAACGATGGCATCGCGAGCGACACCGACCCCTGGTCGGAGCGTCTCGACCGGCTCACGGGCGAGAGCAGAAAATGAGTTGGACTTATGCCGCGAGCTCGACGCGCGGCGCTGGGCTTAGCCGGTCTTCTTCCAGATGGTCCAAAGCGCCGTCCTTCTCGACCGCGTAGAACTGCTGGCCGTCCTTGGACCGGTAGGCGGCGCGGACGACGCCGCGGCGGCCCTTGTCACTGTTGACGACGTCCCCCAGCGCAAACTTCTTCATCTCACGTCTCGCTTGTCTTCAGGCCGATTCTTCGGCCACGGCTCGATTGTGGGCGGCAAATCGTTAACGACTTGCTAACCATGCCGGCTTGCCTATGCTCCCGCCGATCGCGCGTCCGCTACACGCGCATGTTGTGAAACCACTGAGCCGACATCCATGACCCGATTACCGACTCTCTTCCTGTCGCATGGCGGTGGCCCCTGGCCGTTTATGGAAGACCGGAGAGTGCAGTACGCGAAGACCGCCGCGGAGTTCGGCCGGCTGCCGCAGCTTCTCCCCGAGAAGCCCAAGGCGGTGCTCGTCATCACAGGCCATTGGGAGGCCGAGGCCTTCACCGTGTCGACCTCGGCGCATCCGCCGATGGTGTACGACTATTACGGTTTCCCCGAGCATACCTATCACCTCAAATATCCGGCGCCGGGCAAACCCGAACTCGCTGACGAGGTGAAGGCGCTGCTCATGGGCGCGGGCCACGATTGCCGCGAGGATCCCAATCAGGGTTTCGATCACGGCACCTTCGTGCCGCTCGGCCTGATGTATCCGAACGCCGACATGCCGATCGTGCTGCTGTCGCTGAAGTCGACTTACGACGCGGCCGAGCACGTCAAGGTCGGGCAGGCGATCGCATCGCTGCGCGACGAAGGCATCCTGATCGTCGGCAGCGGGCTCACCTATCACAACATGCGCGGCTTCGGACGGGCGGAGTCAAAACCCGTCTCGTATGATTTCGAGGCCTATCTGAACGAGGCGATCAGCAATCCGGATGCGGCACGGCGCAACGCGATGCTGGTCGACTGGGAGAACGCGCCGGGCGCGCGCCTTGCGCATCCGCGCGAGGACCATCTGCTGCCGCTGATGGTAGCCGCCGGTGCCGCCGGCCGCGATGTCGGAAAACGCGTCTTCGTCGACGAGGTCGCGAATGTGGCGATGGCGTCGTATGTGTTTGGGTGAATCACCATCGCGCCGCATTGAAGGTGGCAGATTACGCCTTTGGCGAGGGCCTGTGCTCATCAGTGCTCAGTGGTACTACTGGCAGCTCTTGGCTGAGGAGCGGACCTCCTACCCGGAGACCGCTGAAGTCAGCTCGTGACCCAAGGCCGACATTCTCTTTTGCACTATCATGCGAACCTCTTGCTTTGATGGAGGGCTACTTGTTTCCCGACGAATCTCTCAGATGGAAACCATATCCATCGATGATCGACGGCATCGATCGGCCACCAGTTGTCTTGGATCAAGGCGTTTGGCGTGGCGTACTTCATCTCGTTGTCTTGGGTGGCATCCGCGCCTATGGCATCGAAATGAGATGCGAAATCTATGCGGCCTTCGACGAAATGATCTACTCAATAGCTTATCACGGTGATAGCGCCGGAGTTTACGATGGTGGCGTTTATGTCAAGGAAGCTGAATGCTCCGCGTTGCTCAAAGCATATGAGGAGATTGATCCAATCGGCCGAAAGCCACGACACTTCTCATTTGTGGGGAGCGACCACTGCTATGAGGCGCTTGGCTTCTCCGAGCCAACCATCCGCGAGTTTCACAATGAAGAAGAAGCGTATGCTTGGGGGCCACTCCGGACTTGAATGGAGCGGACATCTTGCGGTTCACGCGGTCTCCATTTCTCCCGTCAAGTACCTCCGCTCGCGCAAGCTCAGCCGTATTTCAGCTTCATGAACAGGATCCCGCCGGCGAGCAGTATGGTGATGGCGTTGGCGGCGACCAGGGGCGCGTCGCCGCTGAGCAGGCCGTAGACGAGCCACAGCGCCAGGCCCAGCACCATGATCAGGAACATGCCGAGCGAGATGTCGCGCGCCGAGCGGGTCTTCCACACCTTGATGACCTGCGGCGCGTAGGCGATGGTGGTGCACGTGGCGGCGGCGAAGCCGATCAGCTTGATTGCGAAGGGGTCCATGCCGGTTTTATAACATGGATTCGAGGGCGGTTCCGCCTCAGCCTCGTCGTGATATGAGATCGCGATAGAGCGCGGCGTAGTCGCCGGCGCGGTTGCGCCATGACACATCGGTCGCAAGGCCGCCCAATTGCAGCCGGCGCCAGATCCCCTTGTTGTGGAACGCCGTGTTGGCCTTGCGCAGCGCGCCGGAGAGAGCATCCGCGGTGACGGGGGCGAACTTGAAGCCGGTGGCGTCGCGGTCCGACGCGTCGGCCTCGCCGATATCGATGATGGTGTCTTCGAGACCGCCGACACGGGAGACGATCGGCACGGCGGCATAGCGCAGCGCGCAGAGCTGGGTCAGGCCGCACGGCTCGAAGCGCGACGGCACGATGAGCGCGTCCGAGCCGGCCTGGATCAGATGCGCCAGGATTTCGTCATAGCCGATCACGACTCCGATCCGCCCGGGGTTGGCACGGGCGGCGGCCTGATAGCGATCCTGCAGATCTCGGTCGCCGCTGCCGAGCAGGGCGAGCTGCATGCCTTGTTCCAGGATGGTGGGAATGGTCTCGAGCAGAAGGTCCAGACCCTTCTGCCAGGACAGGCGGCTGATGACGCCGAGCAACGGCGCCTCGTCCGAGGAATCGAGATTGAACTGTTGCTGAAGCACCGCCTTGTTGGCGGCGCGAAATGTCAGGTCCTGTGCGCCGAAGCGGTAGGCGATGTGCGGATCGGTCTTCGGATTCCAAACTTCGGTGTCGATGCCGTTGAGGATGCCGCTCAGCACACCGGCGCGCTCGCGCAGCAGCCCGCCAAAGCCCATGCCGCCTTCGTCGCTCTGGATCTCCCGCGCGTAGGTCGGCGATACCGTGGTGATGCGATCGGCGAATTGCAGGCCGGCTTTCAGGAAGCTGATGCCGCCGAAATATTCGAGGCCGTGAACGTCGAGGGAGCTCCAGGGCAGGCCGATCGACCCGATCAGCTCGGAAGCGAACTTGCCCTGATAAGCCATGTTGTGAATCGTCATCACGGTGCCGGGTCGCGGGCGACCGTCGTAGTGGAGGTAGGCCGGTGCGAGCCCGGCCTGCCAATCATGGGCGTGAACGACATCGGGGACGAAGGCAGGCACGAGGCCATGGCCGATATCGGCCGCGATACGCGACAGCGCGGCGAAGCGAAGGCCATTGTCGGGCCAGTCGACGCCCTCAGCGGTGACGTAGGGATTGCCCGGCCGCGCGTAGAGATGCGGCACATCGAGCACGAACAGGTCGAGCCCGTCATGCGAGCCGGCGAGCAGGCGTCCCGGTCCGCCGAAATAGTCCGGCCAGCGCCGGATTTCGTCGGCGCCCGCGAGCCTGCGCATCACGTCGGGATAGCCCGGCATCAGCGTGCGCATCTCGACGCCGTGCGCCTTCAGCGCAAGCGGCAGCGCGCCGGCGACATCCGCGAGGCCGCCGGTCTTGACGATGGGATAGACTTCAGAGGCGACCGCGAGGACGCGAACAGGCGTCATGTATTGAGCCTGTCGATCATCGGCTGGGTGATGAGCGAGATGCCCTGCTCGGTGGTGCGGAAGCGCTTGGCATCGAGTTCGGGATCCTCGCCGACGACGAGACCTTCGGGGATCTCGACGCCGCGGTCGATCACGACGTTCTTCAGCCGCGCACCGCGGCCGACGTTCACGTAGGGCATGATCACCGCGTTCTCGACATTGCCGTAGGAGTTGATGCGCACGCCGGTGAACAGCAGCGAGCGGCGCAGCGAAGCGCCGGAGATGATGCAGCCGCCCGAGACCAGTGAACTCACGGCATAACCGCGACGGCTCTCCTCGTCATGGACGAATTTGGCGGGCGGCGTGATCTCCGAATAGGACCAGATCGGCCACGCGCGGTCGAACAGGTCGAGTTCCGGAACGACGTCGGTGAGGTCGATATTGGCGGCCCAGTACGCGTCGACCGTTCCGACATCGCGCCAATACGATCGAGGTTCGGCCCCGGTCCGCACGCAGGAGGTTGAGAACTGGTGAGCGATGGCGCGGCCGTTCTTGACGATGTAGGGAATGATGTCCTTGCCGAAATCGTGGTTCGAGTTCGGATCCTCGGCGTCGCGCTTCAGCTCGTCGAACAGGAATTTCGCGTCGAACACGTAGATGCCCATGCTTGCAAGCGAGACGTCGGGCTTGCCCGGCATCGGCGGCGGATCGGAGGGCTTCTCCAGGAACTCCTGGATCCAGCCGTTCTCGTCGACATGCATGATGCCGAAGCCGGAGGATTCCTGCCGCGGCATTTCGAGGCAGCCGACCGTGACGTCGGCGCCGCTGTCGACATGCTGTCGCAGCATCACCTCGTAGTCCATCTTGTAGATGTGGTCGCCGGCGAGCACCACGATGAAGCGGCAGGCGTGCGCCTCGATGATATCGATGTTCTGGTAGATGGCGTCGGCCGTGCCGACATACCACATGTTCTCCGACACGCGCTGGCTTGCCGGAAGGATGTCGAAGCTCTCGTTGCGTTCCGGACGGAAGAAGTTCCAGCCCATTTGGAGGTGCCGAATCAGGCTGTGCGCCTTGTATTGTGTCGCGACCGCGATACGGCGGATGCCTGAGTTCACCGCGTTTGACAGCGCGAAATCGATGATGCGGGACTTGCCGCCGAAATAGACCGCGGGCTTGGCGCGCCGATCGGTCAGTTCCAGCAACCGGCTGCCGCGCCCGCCGGCGAGGACGAAGGCCAGCGCCTGGCGGGCAAGCGGCTCATTTCCGGCGGCACTCATGTTCATCCTCCCACACTCTGGCGCAACCGGGGCCTTCGCGAGACGCCTTCCGGCCGCGCACCATTGGAACCGATAGTAACGATACGAATAGTAAATCGGGAAGGAGCTTGTTGGTTGCGAACGCGCGGGAAGCTTAATGCTTTGCCGTGGTCGGGTTGCCTTCGGCGTCGTCGCGCCCGTGTCATATCCGCGCGGCGCGAAGGCCGGGCCTGACCACAATCGAGGCATGCGTATCTCGAGGCATACGTGGCTCTCTTGTGCGCCGCACGCAATGGGCGGCTTTGACTTTCGGAGGCTTTGATTTGGCGCAAGGATGCCCGATCATGGTCTTGCGATCCTTTTCCAAGCGAGGCGTCAGATAAGGAGAAAGACGATGAGGTTCTGGAAAACGGCAACGGCCTGTGCGCTGGCGGGTGCAGTGATGGCCGGCCAAATCGAGCAGGCGGCGGCGGCCCCGTTGCCCACCAACGTCGCGACCATGAAGGCCGCCGCCGGTGACGATGTCACGCAGGTGCATTGGCGCGGTCGTGGCTGGGGATGGGGCGGAGGAGGCCTGCTCGCCGGCGCGATCATCGGCGGCGCCATCGCGAGCAGCGGCTATTATGGTGGTGGTTATTACGGCGGCGGCCCGTATTACGGTGGATATGGTTACGGGCCGGGCTATGGCTATGGTTATGCGCCGGCCTATTACGGCTATGGACCGAGCTACGGTTATGGCCCGTACTACGCGCGTCCCCGTTATTACGGCTACCGGGCCTATCGTCCTTACTACGGTCCTCGGTATGGCTACTATCGGCCGTACCGGGTCTACCACCGCCACTATCACCGCGGATATTGGTAGTCGCGCGGTCAGGGCGAGAGCCATACGACCAGGCTCATGCAGGCGAGGTGCGCGAGCACGATCGCGGCGAGATGCAACCGGCCGGCCTTCGGGCGAAGCCTGCGCATCCCGCCGCCTCCGCGCGAACTCGATCCCGCCGCCGAGGCGATGAAGTTGAGGTCGACGCGGGCTTTGCTGAGGTCGAGTGCCTTCGGCAGGATACCGTAGCGCGTCGGGCGGCGGCATGCCTGATGTTGGCACGAATGACGATGCGGCCGGCGCCTCGCATGATTTCGGATTGCATCAAACCGGCGCGGAGCGCGATCCCTCGATCCAACATGCGAGCGTACACGTCGCCGCGCGAGAGCATCGAGATCCGCACGTCGGTTTCACGAGCAGTAACAAACTGTGATGGCGCCGCCGGGCATCGCCCGGCGGTCGAGGGAACCAAGGGGAACGAGGTGGCGTTGCAGCGCGGGGCAGGGCAACCGGGAGCGGTGCCGTGCGAGCGCGGACGACCTTACTTCTTTGTGTGATGACTTCCCTTGCCTTCATCTCCATTGCGAAAGCCGAGAGCGGGCTGGCCTCCTATTACGGATATGGAAAAGCCGGAAAGGGCGGCGAGCTGACCTGTGCCCACCGCACGCGCCCGTTCGGCAGCGTGCTCACGGTGTCCTGGAGCGGCCGCACGATCCAGTGCCGCGTCAACGATCGCGGTCCCTTCATCCGCGGCCGTATCGTCGATCTCTCCGTGCCGGCCGCCCGCGCGCTCGGCATGATGAGCGCCGGTGTGGTGCGCGTCTCGGTGGAATAGGCTTGCCGACGCGCTATAGTGCCGCCCAATGCATGGGAGGCGGCGCTATGGCCAGGATTCGGGTGGGACTCGTCGGCTGCGGCTTCGTGTCGGAGCTGCACATGTACGGGTTCCGGCGCGTCTATGGCGTGGATGTCGAAGTCGTGGCGGTCGCCGCACGCGGAGATCGCGTTGTCGCGTTCGCGAGGCATCACGGGATTCCACGGGTCTGTCGCAGCTTTGGCGAGTTGATCGCGGACCGTGAACTCGATGTCATCGACATCTGCACGCCGCCCAACCTCCACGCCGAGATGATCGTCGCAGCCATGCAGGCCGGCAAGCACGTGATCTGCGAGAAACCGTTCGCGGGCTATTTCGGCCGCGAGGGCGATGCGCAGCCGATCGGCAGGAACGTGCCGAAGGCGCTGATGTACGAGCGTGTGCTGGAGGAGATGGACGCGACCCGCGCCGCGATCGAACGCACTGGGCAACTCTTCATGTATGCCGAGGACTGGATCTACGCGCCGGCGGTGACCAAGACCGCGGAGATCATCAAGGCGACGAAAGACAAGATCCTGTTCATGAAGGGCGAGGAGAGCCATTCCGGCTCGCACGCGGCGCATGCCGCGCAATGGGCGATGACCGGCGGCGGCTCGCTGATCCGCATGGGCTGCCATCCGCTCTCGGCGGTGCTCTATCTCAAGCAGGTCGAGGCGAAGGCGCGCGGCGAGAGCATCCGCGTGGCCAGCGTCACCGGGGATGTCGGTAACGTCACCGCCTGCCTGAAGCCTGACGAGCGCAGCTACATCAAGGCCAATCCGGTCGACGTCGAGGATTGGGGCACGCTGACCGCGACTTTCTCGGACGGTACCAAGGCGACCGTGTTTTCCGGCGACATGATCATGGGCGGCGTCCGCAATCTGATCGAGACCTATACGTCCGGCGGCTCGCTGTTCGCCAACATCACCCCGAACACGCATCTGATGAGCTACCAGACCAGTGAGGAGAAACTCGCCGGCGTCTACATCACCGAGAAGGTCGACCGCAAAACCGGATGGCAATATGTCTGCCTCGAGGAGGAATGGACGCGCGGCTATTTGCAGGAGATCCAGGATTTCATGGAATGCGCCGCGACCGGACGGCAGCCGCTGTCGGACCTCGCGCTGGCCTATGAGACGATCAAGGTGAACTACGCCGGCTATTGGGCGGCGGAAGAGGGACGGCGAGTGGTGCTGTAGGGGATGCCGCTGCCGCAAAGAGTTGGACTCGCAGAGAGAACCCCTCACCCGGCTTCGCTTTGCGAAGCCACCCTCTCCCGCAAGGGAGAGGGTGCACCGCCCGAGCCGCCCCTACACCCCGTAAGTCGATCCCTTCGGCAGCGGGAAGACCGGGTCCCGCGTCCTGATGTTGGTCGGCCACACCACCGAGATATGCTCGCCGGCGTTCTGCATCACCACCGGTGTCGAGCGCTCGTTCTGGCCGGACATCGGCGTGCCCGGCGGGAAGAACTTGACGCCATAGCCCTGGATGGTGCCACCGGCGGGAATGTCGACATCGAGTGCGGCCTTGCGAATGGCCTCGGGCTCGAAGCTGCCGTATTTCTCCCTGGCGACCGGCAGCACGTTGTTGAGCAGCACCCAGGTCTGGTTGAAGCCCATCGAGCAGTGAGGCGGCACGTCGGTGGCGCCGGTCTTGGCCTGGTAGCGCGAGACCATGGTCTTGGTGAGGTCGCCGATGCCCGGCGCGAGCTTAGCAGGATCGAGCAGCTGCGCCGGCACCGGATCGATGTTGCAGAAATTGTCGATGTCGGGGCCGAAGGTCGCGCGCAGCTTGTCGAGCTGGCTGTAGCCGGCCCCGGCGCCGAACAGCATCTTGAAGCGCAATCCGCTCTCGCGCGCCTGGCGCAGGAACAGGGTGATATCAGGGTTGTAGCCGGCATGCGAGATCACATCGACCTTCGCGCGCTTGAGCTTGGTCACGAGCACCGAGAGATCGGGCGCGGACGCCGAATACCCCTCGCGCATCACCACCTGGATGCCGGCCTGCTTGGCATAGGCCTCGTCGGCCGCCGCGACGCCGACGCCATAGGGGCCGTCCTCGTGGATCAGCGCGACCTTGACCTCGCCGGGCTCCATGCCGAGTTTTGTCTTTGCGTGCTCGGCGATGAAGCCGGCAAAGGCCTGACCGTACTGATCCGAATGGATCTGCGCGCGAAACACGTATTGCAGGTTCTTGTCCTTGAACACGGCGGTCGAGACTGCCGTCGTGATCCAGAGGATCTTCTTCTGCTGCTCGACCTTGGCCGCCATCGGCACCGCATGCGCACTGGAATAGACGCCGTTGATGATGTCGATCTTTTCCTGGTTGATCAGCCGCTCGGCCTCGTTGATGGCGACGTCGGCCTTGCTCTGGGAGTCCGCGGCGACAGGGACGATTTTGGTCTTGCCGCCGATGCCGCCCTTCTCGTTGACGAGGTCGATGGCGATCTGCGCGCCAACCGAGGAGGCGACCGAGCCGCCGGCGGCGAAGGGGCCGGTGAGGTCGTAGATCAGGCCGATGCGCAATGTCTCGGCTTGCGCCTGGGCCCGTGTCCAATCGAGGCTGAGTGCAGCGGCGGCAGCCGCCGAACTCTTCAGCAGCTGCCTGCGTGAAGTCGGCATCCTATCCTCCCTCAAAACCGTCTGTTGATCGTGCCGGTTATTTTTTGCGAAGTATGGGGAGCGGGCCGGCGGAAAGTCAACATCGCTAAAGTCTGGCTCCGTCCTCCCGGCGCAGAACGCAATTGCGAGATGAGCCACGAACAGCGCGCGGCTACTGATTCAAGCGGCGAGCGAGATAGCGCGCTGTCTTCCCGCCCGCTCCAGCGACTTGATGCGGCGTTCCCGATGCGACGATACGGCCGCCCTCGTCGCCGGCGCCGGGGCCGAGATCGATGATCCAGTCGCTGTGAGACACGACATCCATGTCATGCTCGACCACGACGACGCTGTTGCCGGCATCCACGATCCGGCTCGAGCTGGGCGATCAGCCGCTCGACATCCTGCGGATGAAGACCGGTGGTCGGCTCGTCCAGGACATAGAGCGTGTGGCCGCGCTGCGGTCGCATCAGCTCGGTCGCCAGCTTGATGCGCTGGGCCTCGCCGCCGGACAGTTCGGTGGCGGACTGACCGAGGCGGATATAGCCGAGGCCCACCTCGCGGACGACCGATAGCGACCGGTTCAATGCCGGGTCGCCGCGGAAGAACTCGAAGGCCTCGTCGACGCGCATCGCCAGCACGTCCGCGATCGATCGGCCGCGGATCTTCACCTCGAGTGTCTTGTCGTTGTAGCGCGCACCCTTGCAGGTCGGGCAGGGCGCATAGACGCTGGGCAGGAACAGAAGCTCGACGCTGACGAATCCCTCGCCCTCGCAGGTGCTGCAGCGGCCTTTTGCGACATTGAACGAGAAGCGTCCGGCATCGTAGCGGCGGGACTTCGCCTGCGGCGTTGCTGCGAACAGTTTTCGTACATGGTCGAACAGGCCGGTGTAGGTCGCAAGGTTGGATCGCGGGGTGCGGCCGATCGCCTTCTGATCCACCACGACGAGGCGATCGACCGCGTCGAGGCCGGCGACGATCTTGCCGCCCAATGTCTCGACCGCGGGCGCAAGGCTGTCGTCGTCGGTATCAGCGGCGAGCGCGTGGCCGAGATGGCCGGCCACGGCATCGACGAGGAATTGGCTGATCAGGCTCGACTTGCCGGAGCCCGATACACCGGTGATGCTGGCGAGGACGCCCAGCGGGATGTCGACGTCGAGTCCGCGAAGATTGTTGCGGGTCACACCCCTGACCTTCAGATGCCCCTTCGGCTCACGATGGATCGCCGGCAGCGGTTTTCTTGGATGTGCGAGATAGCGGGCGGTTCGCGATTGCTCGATCTCGCCGAGCCCCGCGGGCGGTCCGCCATAGAGAATGAGCCCGCCGCCTTCGCCGGCGTCGGGCCCGACGTCGACGAGCCAGTCGGCATGCCTGATCACCTCGATCTCGTGTTCGACCACGAAGATCGAATTGCCCGCGTGCTTCAACCGGTCCAGCGCCCGTAGCAGCGCTTCGGTATCGGCCGGATGCAGGCCGGCGGAGGGCTCGTCGAGCACGTAGACGACGCCGAACAGGTTGGAGCGGACCTGCGTTGCCAGACGCAAGCGCTGCAATTCACCCGGTGACAGCGTCGGCGTGCTGCGCTCGCAGGCGAGATAGCCAAGGCCAAGGTCGAGCAGGACGGCGAGGCGCGCGGACAGATCCTCGCAGATGCGCCGGGCAACGACGGTCTTCTCCGACCTGTCTGCCGAGGCTCTTGCGAACGGCTGGATCAGTTCCTGCAATTGCTTGAGCGGCAGGTGGGACATCTCGGCGATATTGAGCTCGGCGAACTTCACCTTGAGCGCCTCCGGCTTCAGCCGGTTGCCATGGCAGGTCGGGCAGTCCCGGGTGATCATGAATTGCGCGACGCGGCGCTTCATCATCGCGCTCTCGGACTTGGCGTAGGTCTGCATCACGTAGCGCCTGGCGCCGGTGAAGGTGCCCTGATAGCTCGGCTCCTCCTTGCGGCGCAGGGCCCGTTTGACTTCGGCCGCGTCGTAACCGGCATAGACCGGGACGGTCGGCTGCTCATCCGTGAACAGGATCCAGTCGCGATCCTTTTTGGGAAGCTCGCGCCAGGGCTTGTCGACGTCGTAGCCCAGCGTCGTCAGGATATCCCGAAGGTTCTGTCCCTGCCAGGCACTCGGCCATGCAGCGACGGCGCGCTCGCGGATTGTCTTGCTATCGTCAGGCACCATCGATTTCTCGGTGACGTCGAGCATCCTGCCGATGCCGTGGCAGGTCGGGCAGGCGCCTTCCGGAGTGTTCGGCGAGAACGACTCCGCATAAAGCAGCGGTTGCCCACGCGGATAGTCGCCGGCGCGGGAATAGAGCATCCTGAGCAGGTTCGAGACGGTTGTCACGCTGCCGACGGACGACCGCGTCGTCGGCGCGCCGCGCTGCTGCTGGAGCGCAACGGCGGGTGGCAAGCCTTCGATGTCGTCGACTTCGGGGATCTGCATCTGGTGGAAGAGGCGCCGCGCGTAGGGCGACACCGATTCCAGATACCGCCGCTGCGCCTCGGCGTAGATCGTTCCAAAGGCGAGCGAGGATTTTCCGGAGCCCGACACGCCCGTGAACACGACGAGGGCGTTACGTGGAATCTTGACATCGACGTTCCTGAGGTTGTGCTCCCGCGCGCCTCGCACCCGAACGAAGCCGTCGTCCCGTGTCAGCCCATCCGGTCGGGTTGGTCGATCGTCCATCTTGCTCCTCCAGACCCGCACGGCAAAATATCCGTGAGGCGCATGCCGTACCGCAGGCCGCGGTTCCGGCGGGAGCTTAACGGCAAGATCGCAGGATGGGTCCTCCGCATCGTCCGCACCCATCCCCTTTCTCCGCATAAGCGAAGGCCCGTCGCCAGCGCGACGGGCCTTGCGAAGACGGCTATGAGCGTCCGTCGCGGGAGCGGTCCGGCGACACGCCTCAGCCCGGCCCTGCGCCTTGCGTTGCCGTGTACACGGCGTAGAGCGACTGGCTCGCGGCCATGAACAGGCGATTGCGCTTGGCCCCGCCGAACGTGATGTTGCCGCAGACTTCCGGCAGGCGGATGCGCCCGAGCAGCTTGCCTTCCGGCGACCACACCGTCACCCCGCTATAGCCGACGGCGCGACCGGCATTGCTGGAGGCCCAGACATTGCCGTTGACGTCGCAGCGCAGGCCGTCCGGTCCGCACTTCACGCCGTCGATCACGCAGTCGCTGAACTTCTTGACGTTCGAGAGCTTGTTGTCCGTGCCGACGTCGAACACGAAGATCTCGCCCTTGCCGCCGGGCCCGGTGTCGCCGGGTCCCTTGCCGGTCGAGGCGATGTAGAGCTTTTTGTAATCTGGTGAAAAGCACAGGCCGTTCGGATCTGGCACCTGCTCCTCGGTGACGACGAGGTCGATGCGCCCACTGGGGTCGATGCGATAGCAATTGGTCGGCAGCTCGCGCTTGCCCGGTGTGAAGCCGGCCGGCTGGCCGATCTTGGGATTGAGCTTGCCGCCGGCATTGCTCGGACCACCGGCGACGTCGGGCTCACCTTCATAGAGCTGGCCGCCATAGGGCGGGTCGGTGAACCAGTAACTGCCGTCGGGATGCGCGGCGACGTCGTTGGGCGAGTTGAGCCGCTTGCCTTGGTAGGAGTCGGCGAGCACCGTGGCGGTGCCGTCGTGCTCGTAACGCGTCACGCGCCGGGTCAGATGTTCGCAGGAGAGCTGGCGGCCCTGGAAGTCGAAAGAGTTGCCATTGGAGTTGTTGGAGGGCGAGCGGAACACGCTGACGCGGCCGTCGTCCTCGCTCCAGCGCATCTGCCGGTTGTTGGGAATGTCGCTCCACAGCAGATACCGCCCTTGCGCACTCCAGGCCGGACCTTCGGCCCAGAGCACGCCGGTGTAGAGACGCTTGATCGCGGTGTTGGGCTGCGCGAGATCGTTGAAGGACGGATCGACCGCGATGATGTCGGGGTCCCAAAAATAGGTGGTCGGTGCGCCGTTCGGACCGAAATCGCGCGGCGGCGTGGTGATCGTCGTCGGCGGGGCGGCAGGTCCGGTCTGGGCCAGCGCGGGGCCGGCCATGGTGGCGGCAGCGCCGAGCGCAAGTCCCCGGACAAGTGTACGTCGTGAAAGCGCAGCATCCTGGTCACGCTGCTCGTGGTCACGAGCCTGCTGGCGTGTCATCGCATCCTCCCGGTCTTGTTGACTGGCCGGTTGATCCGGCCGAGCGATGAGAGGTTAGTCCCGTCTGTGTTCGGTTGCGAGGGGCAGGTTCGCATCCTTTGAGCGATCGCGTAGCGCTCAAGGCTGCAACGCGGCCGCATTGCGGCGGGGCGAGGGCAGGAGCGATAGTTCGTCGGCGGCGTCTGCTTGGTTGTTAGCCGCAAAGGTTTTTCGGGCGTCAAGCCTTGACCTGACGTCTGATGATGGCAGAACGTTTCCGCAGTCTCAGCCGGAGTTCATCGTGTTAGCCGTTGTTGCACTGGTTATAGCGCTCGCCATCGCGTTCGCCGCCGGCTACGTCACCCGCGACCTCGTCTCTCGCAGACGACGCGCGGAGGCGCGCCGCTGGCGTGAATACACCGAGCCCGGCTGGCTCCGCGCCAATGCGCCTGCCAACACCAACGAGGTTGCGGCCGCCCAGCAAACGGCACTGCCGCCGACAGCCAATGGCGAGCTCGGTCAGATGCTGGATCGCTGGGAGCGTCGAGCTCGCGCCCGTCAAGCCGGCTGACCATCCGCGATCGGTCAGCCCTCCTGACTATCTTTTGGCGTTGCAGTTGCGGCTATTTCTCGTCTAGAAACAGGAGATCGAGCCTCCCGGCAACCAACCGTCAACGGTTTTGACCGAGGATTTGAGGCTCAAAAGGGTCTGGCAATGCTGATTCGCGGCCAAATTGATGGGATTTCGGGGGAGGTGGCTCTGGCCGCCGCCACGATCCCGGCCGCGCTGCTGCCCACCCTCCTGATTGGCGGGCTTCTTCTTAGCTGCCCCTGAGGGCCGGCTGGGCGCGACGCGCCTGGGCGCTCAGGGGTTGGTCGAGATCACCGGACACCTCAAGCGCCCAGCAGACTGACGGCGCAAAAGCTCAAAAGGAATTTAGCAATGGCCCCCGTGAACAAGTCCGACAAGGACCGCGTCATCATTTTCGACACCACGCTGCGCGACGGCGAGCAGTGTCCCGGCGCCACCATGACCTTCGAGGAGAAGCTCGAGGTCGCGGAGATGCTGGATGATATGGGCGTCGACGTCATCGAAGCCGGCTTCCCGATCACCTCGGAAGGCGACTTCCAGGCGGTGAGCGAGATCGCCCGCCGTTCCAAGAACGCCGTCATCGCCGGCCTGTCGCGCGCGCACCCGGCCGATATCGACCGCTGCGCCGAGGCGGTCAAATTTGCCAAGCGCGGCCGCGTCCACACCGTGATCGCGACCTCGCCGCTGCACATGCGGGTGAAGCTGAACAAGACCCCGGAGCAGGTGCTCGAGACCTCGGTCGCGATGGTCGCGCGCGCCCGCAACCAGATCGACGACGTCGAATGGTCGGCCGAGGACGGCACCCGCAGCGAGATGGATTATCTGTGCCGCATCGTCGAAGCCGTCATCAAGGCCGGCGCCACCACGGTGAACATTCCGGACACCGTCGGCTACACCACGCCGGACGAATATACCCACTTCATGAAGACGCTGATCGAGCGCGTGCCGAACTCGGACAAGGCGGTGTTCTCCGTGCACTGCCATAACGACCTCGGCATGGCCGTGGCGAATTCGCTGGCCGGCATCATCGGCGGCGCCCGCCAGGTCGAGTGCACCGTCAACGGCATCGGCGAGCGCGCCGGCAACGCCGCGCTGGAAGAGATCGTGATGGCGATCAACGTTCGCAACGACAAATTCCCCTTCTGGAACAAGATCGACACCACGCAGCTCACCCGCGCCTCCAAGGTCGTGTCGGCCGCGACTTCGTTTCCCGTCCAGTACAACAAGGCGATCGTCGGCCGGAATGCGTTCGCGCATGAGAGCGGCATTCATCAGGACGGCGTGCTGAAGGACGCCTCGACCTACGAGATCATGCGGCCCGAGATGGTCGGCCTGAAGCAGTCTTCGCTGGTGCTGGGCAAGCATTCCGGCCGCCACGCCTTCGTTCACAAGCTGGAGGAGATGGGCTACAAGCTCGGCCCCAACCAGCTGGAAGATGCGTTCACGCGGATGAAGGCGCTCGCCGACCGCAAGAAGGACATCTACGACGAGGACATCGAGGCGCTGGTCGACGAGGAGATGGCGGCCTCGCACGACCGCATCAAGCTGACCTCGCTGACCGTGATCGCCGGCACCCATGGCCCGCAGCGCGCGACCATGAAGCTGGACGTCGACGGCCAGATCAAGATCGAGGAGGCCGAGGGCAATGGTCCGGTCGACGCTGTCTTCAACTGCATCAAGCGCCTGGTGCCGCACGAGGCCAAGCTCGAGCTGTACCAGGTCCACGCCGTGACCGAAGGCACCGACGCGCAGGCCGAAGTCTCGGTGCGGCTGTCGCATGACGGCCGTTCGATGACCGCACGCGCGGCGGATCCGGATACGCTGGTGGCCTCGGCGAAGGCCTATCTCGGCGCGCTGAACAAGATGGTCATGAAGCGCCAGCGCGATACGGTGACGACGGCGGCGGCGAGCTGACGCGTCCGCTCCGGATGAAACGGCGGGAACGCGGTGCCTTTGGCGCCGCGTTTTTCGTTGAACGCCTACGCAGGCGCTTCCTGCCGGATACCGCATTTTTGCAAGCGGCCCCCTGCTAAGGGGCAATGGCGCCCGCGCCTGCTTCCCGATAAAGCTGCTTGCCAAGAATTTAAGGCTTGGGGCCGGCGGTCCGCGCCCCACAAAAACGTACTGGAGGAAGCATGCGGAAACTCATTTTGGCTGCGGCGTCGGTTGCTGCTCTGGCATTGACCGGGCCGGCACAGGCCCAGTCGCCGATCATCATCAAGTTCAGCCACGTGGTGGCCACCGACACGCCCAAGGGCAAGGCATCGGAGAAATTCAAGGAACTTGCCGAGAAATACACTGGCGGCAAGGTCAAGGTCGAGATCTATCCGAACTCGACGCTCTACAAGGACAAGGAAGAGCTCGAAGCGCTCCAGCTCGGCAGCGTACAGATGCTGGCGCCGTCCAACTCGAAATTCGGTCCGCTCGGCATCCGCGAGTTCGAGGTGTTCGATCTGCCCTATATCCTTCCCGACCTGAAGACGCTGCGGAAGGTGACGGAAGGCCCGCTCGGCCTCCGGCTGCTCAAGCTGCTGGACTCCAAGGGCATCACCGGTCTTGCCTATTGGGACAACGGCTTCAAGCAGATGAGCGCCAACAAGAAGCTGGTGACCCCGGCCGACTATCAGGGCGTCAAGTTCCGCATCCAGTCCTCGCGCGTGCTCCAGGCCCAGTTCAAGGCGCTCAGCGCGCTGCCGCAGGTGATGGCGTTCTCGGAAGTCTACCAGGCGCTCCAGACCGGCGTGGTCGACGGCCAGGAGAACACCTGGTCGAACATCTACACCCAGAAGATGCACGAGGTGCAGAAGTACATCACCGAGACCAACCACGGCTACATCGGTTACGTCGTGATCGTGAACAAGAAATTCTGGGATGATTTGCCGTCCGACATCCGCGACCAGCTGTCGAAGGCGATGAAGGAGGCGACCGACTTCGGCAACGCGCAGTCGCAGAAGGAGAACGATGACGCCCTCGCCGAGATCAAGAAGAGCGGCAAGAGCGAGATCATCAAGCTCACGGCGGAGCAGAACGAGGCGATGCGCAAGGCGATGGAGCCGGTCTACAAGGATGCCGCAGGCCGCATCGGCCAGCCGCTGATCGACGAATTCCTGAAGGAAGCCAAGAGCACCACCAACTGAGAGCACCACCAGCTGAGCGCACGCGCGCCCAGCCGATCTCAAAGTGCAATGAAGGGCTTCCGTGCCGGGCGCGGAAGCCCTTTTTGTTGCGCGAGATTTCTGATTGCGGCTGGAGGTAAAATCAGAGGTTACATCTTGGTAAGGATGCTCTCCCTGTCCAAGTTGTAAGTTGCGCGTCAGCTGCGCGGCGCTCATCTTCTGGACATCCTTCCAGAGGAGAGGTCGCATGAGGAAGTTCACCATCGCCGCCATCGCCGTGCTCAGCATCGCCGGCTCGGGCGCGGTCTATGCCCAGTATCATCGCCCATGGATGCACGAGCACATGCGCCACATGCGGTTGAACCCGGAAGACCGCGCCGCCATGGTCGACGCGCGGATCGCGGCCGTTCATGCCGGTCTGAAGCTCAATGCCGATCAGGAGAAGCTGTGGCCGCCGGTTGAGGCTGCCGTGCGCGACTTCGCCAAGCTCCGCCTCGACCGCGCCAATGCGCGGATGAATGCCGGCCCGGGCGATGCCGACAGGCCGGAAGATCCGGTCGCCCGCCTGCGCCAGCGCGCCGAGGACATGGGCGCCACCTCCACGGCCTTGAAGAAGATCGCCGATGCCGCCGATCCCCTCTACAAGACGCTGGACGACGGCCAGAAGCGGCGCCTCGCCGCGCTGACCCGCCACCGCGGCCCGTTCGGCGGCGGCGAGGACGGCCCGCGCCGTCACTCCATGGAACGGGGCATGGATCGCATGATGGAGCGCGGCATGGACCGCTTCCATGGCGATCGCTTCGAGCGGGACGGCGGTCCGGACCGGGACCGCGAGGGCCGGCTCTGAGCTCTCGGGGATTTTGCGGGGATCAACCGTTGAATTGACCTTGGCGAAGCCGCTGGAATCCAGCGGCTTTTCGCTTTCTGGGGACTTTGGAAAAACCTTCGCCGCATCGCTTGCCATCCCCGGATCGCTTTGCTAAACGACCGACCTCGCAAGGCTTTGACCGCCTTTCGGGCGCATAGCTCAGTTGGTAGAGCAGCTGACTCTTAATCAGCGGGTCCCAGGTTCGAGCCCTGGTGCGCCCACCACTAAAACCAAACATCAGCAACTGCTTAGGCAGGCCTCGTTTCGTTCTTTTGAGGCCCGTGCGACACGGTGTGGGACAAATCGTTCGGATGGCGTGCGACTTTTCGAGCTGATCAGGCTTTGGGCAAAAACTACTGTCGGCTGCGACGCCCCTCACGGAGGAGACGATTGTCGGGCCCTATCTCAAGGGCTCGATGCAAACCTTGATGACAGTGCCGTCGTCCTCGTAGTTGCTGTTGGCGATTTCATAACCTTCGGCCTCGATGCCGATATCTTTGAATGCGCTGGATGCCGCCGCCGACCAAATCCGAAGCGTTGCTGCGCCTGATCCCGCTCTTGAAACCCGTGAGCGGCTGACCACTCGTCTGCACATACGATAGAACATAGTCCCAAATACCGCAGCCGGCTCTGTTGAATAGCGCCTAGTCTAGTTCTATCGGAGCATCTGAAATCGCGATCTTACAAAGAAACACAGTACGATACGGAACCGATCGTCCTTTCCACGACAAGGTGCTTGCGCGCATTCTCGTTGCCCGAACTGAAGTGGGTTACGCGGAATGGAAAGCCACATGAGCATTTTGATCGGCGCGGCCATGATCGCAATTGCAGGCGTCTTGATCTTTATTGGGCGTCCGAACAGCGCCGGCGAACATCCGAGATTTCTGCGCTTTGAAGCCGCACTGGTCCTCTTTCCTCCGGTGATCCTGTCGTTTCTGGGTCTCGGCGCGGCAGCTATCATTTCGGGCTTGCTCACCGGATAGGCCTTTCCGCGCATCAGCCGGATCGTAGCGGGCCTGGGCTGAGCTCATGATTACGAATATGAACCGCCCGAGTTTCGAAACGACCTCAGCAGGCGATTCAGGGCCGGACTCGCGGCGCGGCGGAGCTCCTCCAGATTCTTCTGCGAGAGTGCCTTCAGCTTCTGCTCGCCTTTCTTGGTGAGTTTGAGGTGCACGCGTCGGGCATCCTCAGGGTCCGCGACCCGGCTTACGAGCCGAAGCTTCGCCAGCCGATCGATCAATTCGACAGCCGAATGGTGGCGGATCAGAAGAAATCGGGCAACGTCTCCGACGTTGACCGGACCCGCGCCGACAAAGCCCTTGATGCCGAGCAGGGCCTGGTGCTGTGTCGGGGTCAATCCCTGTTGCGCTGCGGCTGCCTGGCTGAATGCAAGAAAGCTCCGTATCTGAAATCGGAACTGCGCCAGCGCCGTGTAGTCGGACTCGCGCATGGTGCTGCGAGCCGGCCGCCGAGGAGCTGGCGTCTTCTTGGCCGGCTGCGTCTTTTTCGCTTGAACCATGCTGCTGCGTTCCGGCCCCCATTCGCCCGTGCGAGAGCTTCATCCGAAAGTAGCAGATGACGGCTTGTCAGGCCATGGTCGGGGAGGGCTGCACAGCCAGTGGTGGCCTATTCGATACTGGACATGATAATCTTGACCAGCACGAGCTGGAAGGCGATCGGTATGCGGACGCTCTTGCGCCGGATCGATCGCTCGAGCGCGCCGACGATCTCGGCGCTGGTCAATGCGCCGGCGGACGCGTTGGCGATCAATTCGCCCCACATCTGCGACAGCGATCCGCCGGGCTGAATCACGGGTTCAATCGTCACCCCGTAGCCCTTTGCCCAGTCGACGATCTCCCGCAAAGTGCGAGGACCGCAGTTACGAGCAGTTGCGAGGCGTTGGGCTGTCAACACCCGCAGCAGGTCGCGTGACGGCGACCAGCTTCCATTTGGAGGTTGCTCGCCGGTGAGTTCGGGCGCTAGTTCCTTCAGCACGTTCTGGGCGCGCACGCTCAACCGCTTCGTGGGCGCTGGCGCACACTTCGCCTGAGCTGCGCAAACGGTCGTTCCGCTTTCGCGGACCGGGCGTCCATTCGGCTTGCGGGAGGTCCTGTCGGATGGAACCGGTGCATGCCGATCGCCGCTCTCTCCGGCTGACCACGACGTCTCCTGCCGCTCCGCCTGCAAGAATCGTTGCTTCCGAACGCTCTCCGCCGTCGTCTGCCGCATACTTTCCTCGTCGAATTGAGAAATCTCGTACTCACAAAGACTAATATATATCGTGATCCGATATGTTTTCATGCGATAATTTTCGTCGTTCGACCAAAGACGAAATTGACAGAATGCCGTCACCGGCAATGCTTACGTCCAAGAGCGATGCGCGGATGTGACCCGTACGGCGCTGGCAGGCCCTCGAGGCCGGTTCCCGCCGTACAAGTCGTGCTTTGGCTGCAAACAAGAACGACATTCGGAGGAAACGATCATGACTGACAACCTCATCCGCCGCGGCATCTCACGCCGCGGCTTGCTTCAAACTACGGCAGGTCTCATCGGCGGGTCGGTCCTGCCGGCGATGCCGGCCTTTGCAGAGGACAAGCCGATTGGCACCTATCCCGCGGGCGTCTCGGGTTCCACGGCCTTCATCGGGATCTCGGTGCCGCGCACTGGCACCTATGCGGTGCAGGGCGAGGATGAGTTGAAGGGATATCAACTCGCGATCGAGCACATCAACCAGGGCCATGAGCTGATCAAGAAGATCTCGCCAAAAACAAGCAGGGGCGTACTCGGAAAAGAATTGAAATTCGGCGTCGCGGATTCGGCAGCCAAGCCCAACGAGGCGGTACAGGCACAACAGCGCTTCATCAGCGAGAACAAGGCGATCATGATCACCGGCGGCACGTCGAGCGCCGTTGCAGTGGCGCTGAACAAGATCGCTCAGAGCGAACACGTGATCTTCGTGTGCGGCATTTCCGGCTCGAACGACACCACCGGCAAGGACTGCGTGCGCTACGGCTTCCGCCAGAACTTTTTCGGTCAGACCGCGGCGGCGGCGATTGGCCCGATCATGGTGAAGCAATTCGGTAAGGGGAAGAAGGCCGCTTATCTCACGCCGGATTACACCTACGGTCACACTGTCACCAAGTCGATGCAGGACTTCCTTGCGACTGCCGGCTGGACCACCGTCACCAATCAGGTTGCGCCGCTTGGCGCGCCCGACTACTCGTCATACCTGCTCAACGTCGCGAATTCCGGGGCTGACGTGCTGATCAACGTCAACTGGGGCCACGACGCGGTGCTGTCGACACAGCAGGCCAAGCAGTTCGGCGTGCTCGACAAGATGAAGCTGGTCGTGCCTTACCAAGTGCCGTTCATCGCGCGCGAGACCGGCGGCTTGATGCAGGGCGTCTACGCCGCCACCGACTATTGGTGGACGCTGGAGGATAAGTTCCCGCTGGCGAAGATGTTCAACGAAGCCTTCGAGAAGAAGTACGGCTACAAGCCGGAATGGGGGGCCGAGAACGCCTATGTCAGCTTCGCGCACTGGGCCCACATGTGCGAACAGGCTAGCACCTTCAACCCACCTGATGTGATCAAGGCCTATGAGAAGGGCGAGACGATCCCCTCGCTGGTCGGCGATGTGCATTATCGTCCCGAAGACCATCAGTGCGTCCGCCCCGTGATCATCGTCAAGGGCAAGCAGCAGAAGGACATGAAGAGCAAGGAAGACTGGTATGACGTCGTCGAAATCGTGCCGGGCGAAGGCCTGATGCAGAAGCCGGACGCGTTCGGCTGCCATCTCGGTGACTATAGCTGAGCCAGTGCCAATTCCATGTGACGCCGTAGGCCGCCCTCCGGCTCCTGCGGCGTCGCCCTGTTTTGGTGTGCACACTGGCTGCCACAAAAGTGATCATTGCATGATTAGTTGGCCCAACCTCCTTTCGCAGCTTTTCAACGGGTTGGCGCTCGGCGCGCTGCTCGCGCTGATCAGCTCCGGCTTGACCATCATCTACGGCACGCTCGGCGTGCTCAACCTCGCGCATGGCGCGATGTTCATGATCGGCGGCTATGCCGGCTTCGTCGCCTACCAGTATACTGAATCGTTCATCCTCGCCATGATTGCCGGCTCCCTGTTCGTGATGCTGCTCGGCGTGGCCATGGAACGCCTCATCATCCGCCATTTTTATCATCGCCCCCACGAGGATCAGCTGCTCGTGACGTTTGGCCTCGGTATCTGCTTCGTCGAGCTCGTTCGCCTGGTCTTCTCGAGTCAGTCGCAGCTAGTGCCGCCGCCGGCGCTGTTCCAGGGCATCACCAATCTGGGTTTCATGTTCTATCCGACCTATCGCCTCGCCCTGGTCGGCATCGTCGCGGTCGCGCTCGGCGCGTTGTTCATCATTCTCTATCGGACCCGGCTCGGCATGATCGTGCGAGCCGGCATCGAGGATTCGGTGATGGTCGATTCGCTCGGCATCAACGTCTACCGCGTTTTCATGATCGTGTTCGGCATCGGCGCCATGGCCGCTGGCTTTGCCGGCATCGTCAATGCACCCGTGGTGTCGCTGACACCAGGCATCGGCGACGATATCCTGGTCCAGACCTTCGTGGTGGTCGTGATCGGGGGCGTCGGCTCGTTCCCCGGCGCGATCCTCGGAGGCTTGATCGCCGGCGAGATCATCAGTGTCACATCCATGTTCAACCCCGGCTACGCCTATGTGATGCTGTTTGCGGTGATGACGCTCGTGCTCGTGGTGCGACCGCATGGCCTGCTCGGCGTCCAGGGCCGAGAGTAAGTGAAGCCCCGATGCTCAAGCAACGCCCGTTCCTGATCGAGACGATGACGGCCATCGGCCTGATCGTGGCTCCATTCGTGTTGCCCCATCTCGGCTTCGCGCCGAACACCGTGAACCGAATCCTGGTGTGGGGCCTGTTCGGCCTCGGCTTCGACATCCTATTCGGGTTCACCGGCCTGCTTTCGTTCGGCCAGTCCGCGTTCTACGGCACGGGGGCTTCGTCGCGGCCTATCTCCTGACGCGCGCCGGTTTCGGCAACGTGGTGGGTGCGCTGACCATCGGCATGATCGCGGCCGGCGCGACCGGCTATCTGGTCGGCCTGATCGCGTTGCGCAGGACCGGCATCTATTTCGCCATGATCACCGTGGCGATTGCACAGGTGTTCTTCTTCGTCGAATTCAATCCACTCTCGGATTTCACCGGTGGCGAGAACGGTTTGCCCGGCGTGCCGACGCCGAGCTTCAATCTCGGCTTCACCACCATCCACTTCACCAACGGCTGGTCGCTCTACCAGTTCATCGCTCTGTGCTACTTCATCGGCATTGTCATCGCGCTTCGGATCGTCCGCTCGCCGGTCGGGGCCATTTTCAGCGCGATCCGTGACAATCCGCTGCGCGCCACCGCGGTTGGCCACAACATCCACGGCTACAAGCTGACCGCCTTCGTGATCGCCGCCGCCTATGCGGGTTTCGCCGGCGGTCTGCTCGGCGTGCTTCAAGCCTTCATGCCGCCTGACGCCTTCACCTTCGAGACTTCGGGCCAGCTGGTAATGCAGACGGCCATCGGCGGGAGGGGAACGTTGTTTGGCCCGCTCGTCGGTGCGACCGTATGGCTGTTCCTTCAGGACTTCCTCCAATCCGCTCTGGGCCTCGGGGCGGCCTGGAAGCTGGTGCTCGGCGTCGTCTTCGTGCTGCTGGTCTGCTTCCTGCGCGGCGGCATCATCGGCGGAATTGCGGATCTCTATCGCCTCGTGTCCGGTAAACGGAAGCAGATGGAAACCGAGAGCGAACAAGATGCTGCGGAAGCCGAGGCGATACGGCGGGCCCCGCAGGTGCCGATGCAGGCCAAGGAGGTCGAGCACCCCGCCTATTCCGGGCCGATCCTGAAAGCCACCGGCCTAACCAAGCGGTATGGCGGCCTCGTTGCTAACAGCGACATCGATTTCAGCGTCAACCAGGGCGAGCTGCGCGGCATCATCGGTCCCAACGGCGCCGGCAAGTCGACGTTCTTCAAAATGCTCACCTGCGAGATCGCGCCGACCTCGGGCCAAATCGTGTTCGAGGGACGGGACATCACAGGACTGAAGGTCACTGACGTCTGCCAGCTCGGCCTCACCAAGAGCTACCAGGTCAACCAGCTCTTCACCGGCCTGACCGTTCGCCAGAACCTGACGATCGCCGGGCTCGCCGAGCTGCGCGGAAAATTCCGGCTTGATCTGTTTCGCAAGCTCTCGGACGTCGAGGGTCTAACGGAGCAAGTCGAGCACACGCTGGCACTGGTCAATCTGACACGCCGTGCCGACACTCCTGTATCCGAGCTCGCCTATGGCGAGAAACGCAGGCTGGAGATCGGGCTTGCGCTCGCGACTTCACCGCGCCTGCTGCTGCTCGACGAGCCGCTCGCCGGCATGAGTCCGCGCGAGCGGGTCGAGACTGTCAATCTGCTCAAGTCGATCGCCCACGGCCGCACGATGATTGTCATCGACCACGACATGGACTCGCTGTTCGAACTGGTTGAGCGCGTCACCGTGCTCCAGGAGGGCCGTGTGCTCGTCTCGGGCACGCCGGAAGAAATCAAGACCAACGCCGCAGTGCAGGAAGCCTATCTCGGCGGTGTTCACGGAGAGATCGCCGCATGAGCCTGATCGAGGTCGAGGGTCTGAACAGCTATTACGGTGACTCCCACATCTTGTTCGACGTCACGATGCATGTCGAGCGTCACGAAGTGGTGGCACTGCTGGGCCGCAACGGTGCCGGCAAAAGCACCACACTGAAAAGCCTGATGGGGGTCGTGACGCCACGCAGCGGCAGCGTCAGGTTCGATGGAAATGACGTCGCCGGGCGCCGGAGCCACAAGATCGCGCAGGCCGGGATGCAACTCGTCCACGAAGAGCGCCGCATTTTCGGCAGCTTGTCGGTGGAGGAGAACATCCTCCTGGCCGGGATAACCGCAGCGAAACGCTGGCCGCTCGGCCGCATCTACGAGATGTTTCCGCGGCTGAAGGAGCGGCGCGGCAACCGCGGCACCGAGCTCTCCGGCGGCGAGCAGCAGATGCTCGCGATCGCACGGGCGCTGGTGCGGGATCCCAAGATCGTCTTGCTCGATGAGCCATTCGAAGGGCTCGCGCCTGTTATCGTTCACGATCTGGTCAAGGCTTGCCGCGAACTCGCAGCCGCCGGCCAGACCCTTGTGTTGGTCGAGCAGAATCTGGCGGCGACGCTGGCGCTGGCGAGCCGGATCTACATCATCAACAACGGCCACATCGTGCATGAGGGGCCGGCGCGGGAGCTTAAAGCGCAACCGGAGCTGCTGCAGCGCTACCTAGGGGTATAGTTCATCCAATCGGTAACGTCGCGAGACGCGAACTATAGCTGGGCAACGACTTCACACCTTCGCGCCGGACTTCAAACAAGAGGAACACTTCAGATGAAATACATTGCTGTCAAGACGATTCCCTGGTTGCTCGCGGCCTCCATGGCTGCGACGGCAGCGGCACAGGCTGCCGAAAAAAGGTCGTGATCGGCGATATCGACGACATGTCCGGGCTCTACGCCGACGTGATCGGCCCAGGTGGTGTCGAGGCGGCGAAGATGGCGATCGACGATTTCGGCGGCAGCGTGCTCGGTAACAAGATCGAGTTCATGGTGTCCGATCACCAGAACAAGCCCGACGTCGGCGCTCAAAAATTCCGGGAATGGGCGGATCGCGACGGGGTGACAATGATTCTCGGCGGTTCGAACACGGGCGTCAGCCTGGCGATGAACAATGTCGCGATGGAGAAGAAGATTCCGTTCATTGCAATCGGGGCAGCGGGCGCTTCGCTGACCGGCAAGGACTGCACACCCTATACCGTGCACTACGTCTACGACACGACGGCACTCGGCAACGGGACCGCCAAGACCATGGTGAAGCAGGGCGGCAAGACCTGGTTCTTCCTCACGGCCGACTACGCCTTCGGCACCCAGTTGCAGGAGTCCGCCTCGAAGGTCGTTGAGGCCAATGGCGGCAAGGTGATCGGCGCCGTGCGCGTTCCGCTCTCCACATCGGATTTTTCAAGCTATCTGCTCCAGGCGCAAAGTGCCGGTGCTCAGGTGCTCGGACTGGCCAATGCCGGCAACGACTTCACCAATTCGATCAAGGCTGCCGACGAGTTCGGCATTGCCAGGACGATGAAGCCGGCTGCGTTGCTCGCCTTCATCAGCGACATTCACAGTCTGGGCCTCAAGACTGCACAGGGCCTCTACCTGACCACCGGCTGGTATTGGGATCTCAACGATAAAACGCGCACCTTCGCCAAGCGCTATTATGAAAAGACCAAGCGTGAGCCCACCATGAATCAGGCTGGGTATTATTCGGCGACCATGACCTACCTGAACGCCGTCAAGGCTGCCGGTTCCACCAACTCAGAGAAGGTGATGGCCGAACTCAAGAAGATGAAGATTGACGACATGTTCACAAGCAACGGCAAGATCCGCGCCGATGGCCTGATGGAGCACGAGATGTATGTCATGCAGGTCAAGAAACCCGAGGAGTCCAAACAACCCTGGGACTACTACAAGCTGGTCCAAACCATGTCCGGCGAAGAAGCATTTGGGAAGCTGTCCGACTCGGCGTGTCCGCTAATTGCGCACTGATAGCCGTTTTTCATCGAGGTGGACCGCATTGTGGCGGCTCGCCGAGCCTCATCTTGGAGGCGTTTTGGAGGAGCCGGGATCGGAGGCGCTGCACACTATCGAGGGCACTCGGATCGAGGCGGTGATCGTTCGCCCCCTTAAGAACCGGCCCCCACGGGAGTTCGCGCAGTATGGCGCGGGCAAGCGCGGTGTCGGTGCGACGCGACGCCTCCGAACCCGCGACCGAGGACGAAAACCAGAGGCCTTCCAGAGCGGACCTCCTCGCGGCGGCACGATGCAGTTCGCTATGTAGTCGAGGTCGCCTCAAGATCGCTGTCCTTCGGGGTTTGAAACTATCTCAAATAGCGGTTTTTCCCGGATCTGGTCCCGTCCGAGCGGCATCCCACATGTCAACGAATCGGGGCCCATTCACTGCACCGTTTAGATGTGCAGCCAACGCGCTGATCGTCAGACTGATCCTTGTCCAATCTGAAGGGCCGGTCGAACCGCGGATGCTGGCCTCCAGCCCAGCCAGCATCTTGAATCATATTCGCCCCAGCTCCGGAATCCCTTCCGATTCAATAAATCTGTGAACCGCACTAGCAAAGTGCCGGTTCAGAACTCTTAATCAGCGGGTCCCAGGTTCGAGCCCTGGTGCGCCCACCACTAAAACCAAACATCAGCGATTGCTTAGGCAGGCCTCGTTTCGTTCTTTTGAGGCCCGTGCGACACGGTGTGGGACAAATCGTTCGGATGGCGTGCGCCTTTTTTCGAGCTGATCAGGCTTTGGGCAAAACTACTGTCGGCTGCGACGCCCCTCGCGGAGGAGACGATTGTCGGGCCCCATCTCAAGGGCTCGATGCAAACCTTGATGACAGTGCCGTCGTCCTCGTAGTTCTGTTGGCGATTTCATAACCTTCGGCCTCAATGCCGATATCTTTGAATGCGCTGGATGCCGCCGCCGACCAAATCCGAAGCGTTGCTGCGCCTGATCCCGCTCTTGAAACCCGTAAGCGGCTGACCACTCGCCTGCACATACGATGGAACATAGTCCCAAATACCGTAGCCGGCTCTGTTGAATAGCGCCTAGAACTTCATCGCCCTTCATAGGCCCGCTTTTCGTCGGCCTTAGTGTACTCGATCGCGATCTTGCCTTTCGGACTGTCGGCGAGGACGGAAGCGAATACAAACTGCTGCGCCGTTGTAAATTGCCATGGGCCGTCCCTCACATGCGGTCGTTGCGGCTGATGGGTGAAGCTCGCAAACATCAATGCTGCACCGACGACCCAGCCACCAAAAGTCAGAGTTGTCGGCCAGTACGGGGCGCCTTCGGCTGTTAGAAAAATGCCTAGCATTTAGATCACGCCGGCTCTCTTTCGAACCGACGCCGGGGGCCGTCATTTGCGATCAAGCGGACGTGGGTACAGGTCTTTTGCTCCGGCATCCTTCATGATCCGTGCTGCGTAGAATGGCAAGCCGACGCTTATCGCGGCCGGCGAAGCGCGCTTGCGTATGGATCGCGAGCCAGTGGATCAACCGCACGATAGGTGCGGCCGTTCGTTCGAGGATCCGTGTTGTCGCTGCTCGAAAACACCAGCCACGTCGTGTCGCCGTCGCGCACGAATAGATACCGGCCTTGGCCCAGGTTGGAGATGTCTGCAGGCGAGCTATGGGCCGGGCCAAGCGCCACCCCATTTTCGAACACCTCCACTGACGACGCGGCGGGGTGTTTCTCGTTGTCACCATCCGCGCCAGGGATGAAAGGGAAGGCGCGATAGCTATGCTGCTGGCGCGGGAGAATGGTCCGCAGGATGGATGTGTCGGGTGGGACGTAGGAGGCCTGCAACCACGCGACACCCGGCACATAAATTGCGAAAACGACGGGTAACATGCGCCACATGTGTTCTCCCGTGAGGGTTGTATGGCATCCTTGGCGGGAAAACTAGGCAAATTGATGCTGCAAGAGCGGTCACCGTCGCACGCCTTGCATTCCCGTTGGCCTCGCCGGATGCACCGTGGGAATCGCGATCGAGCGCGTGACCCCCGCGATCCAGGGCGAGACTTCGACAACTTGGCCCACTTCGACCCCTCGGTGCATGAGCGCGTGTGGACGCGAACGCGATGCGCGGCCGAGTTGCGCAAACGTCAGATCCGAATCGTTACCGCTTTCTCGGCCTCGGGTTCAGTGATCGATTTCCGCCCGCGCAGCGTGCGGGCGGATACGCGCTCTGGTAGATGAAGTCTCGCCACCAAGTTGTATGCAGGCACCTTTTCCGGATCGAATGCGCAGGCTGTGGCTGGTGGGGTTTAACGATGCCGGCACATTCGGGCTTGGCGTGATCAATGGGCTCGCCGGCGTGCCTGCGCAACTGATCAAAAAACGAGTGTCTGTACCGTGTTACTACCGATTGCGGGGCAATCAAATGTCTAGCATCCCATCAAGCGGATCATCCCGAGATAGGTCCGCTCGACCGATCATATTGCCTTGCCAAGCCCTTCAAGCCGCGTGATCTGCGGCAGCTTGTCGGCTCTGCTAGGCGGAGCGCAGTCTTTGGCTGCTGGCGTCCTCCTTATGATGCGACCCGCTGAACGGACGTAGCGCGGTGCAAGAGGCGATGGAACGAAATAGTTCGTGGGGCCGTATCGGCTTCGTCACGCAATCCGTGATTCCGGCTGCCGCGTATGCATCGCGATCGTAAGCCGTGGTGTTTGCCGTGAGCGCGATAATTGGGATGCTTGCGATCGGGGCGGGCAAAGCCCGGATTGTTCGCGCGGCCGAAACTCCGTCCAATTCCGGCATCTGAATGTCCATTAGAAGGAGGTCAAAAGGCCTGTTCTGGACCATGGCGACGGCTTCGCGTCCGTTGACGACCATTGTCGCACGGTGTCCCTCTTGAGCAAGCAGGCTCCGGATCAGACTCGCGATGATCGGTGTATCCTCTGCGACGAGCACGCTGAGCGATTTCGTTAGAGCCAGCGGTGGCGAGGGTAACTCCGGACCGACAGCTGTGCCCTTGGTGCATGGAACCCAGAACCAGAAGCGGCTACCCGCGCCTGCCGGCCTCTGGGCGACCCCGATATCGCCCTTGAGGAGGTCGCACAGCTTTCTGCAGATCGACAGACCGAGCCCGCTCCCGCCGTAACGGCGCGACGTTGACGTATCCGCCTGCTCGAATGGTGTGAACAATCTATCCATCGCATCGTCGGCGATGCCGACCCCGCTGTCCGTCACGTCGATATGCAATTGCATCGTGTGATCGCCTCGAACGCGGTGCGTCGCAGAGACCTCGACGATGCCAGTTGCGGTGAACTTCAATGCGTTGTTGAGGAGATTACTGAGAATTTGCCGGGTGCGGTGAGGATCTCCGTTCAACCAGGGTGGCAGGTCCGGAGCCGTATGCGTCTTCAGCTGAAGACCCTTGCGTGTCGCGGCGGCCCGGAACAATTCGGTCGTGGAATGCACAAGCCGGGCAGGGTCGAAGTCGATCACCTCAGTCTGCAATTTTCCCGCTTCGAGCTGAGAAAAATCGAGTACGTCGTTGATCACGATCAGCAAATGTTCGGCGGATTCCCGCGCCAGCGCGATGTGATTGTGCCTATCCGCGGCAGAGGCTGTGTGTGCCATAAGGTCGATCATGCCGATCAGCCCGGTCAACGGCGTGCGGATTTCGTGGCTCATCATCGCCAGGAATACCGATTTCGCCTGGTTCGCTGCCTCAGCGAGATCCCTCGCGCGCGTCAAATCATCGTTGATCTTGCCGAGGCGGTCGGCCTCCTGCAAGCCCCTGCGGATGACGATCTGGTCGAATATCGAGGTAATCATCGCGGCCGCTGCGATGGCGGAAACTCCGACGGTAATGGCTATGGCAATCGCCTGATGCGGAAAGCCGTTGGCCATCTCCAGCATAATATCCGGCGTTATCGATATCGCTGCCATGCCCGTGAAATGCAACGACACGACGCCCATCGAAAAGGCGACGGCTGCGCCAAGTCGAGACGAGAGCCCCCGATCACGGGCGATCAATGTGATCGCGACAACTGAGCAGATGATGCCGGCGCATATCGAAGCGACGATCAGGGGAGTATTCCAGCCCACGCGGCCCGGAAGGATGAGGCCGGCCATACCTTCATAATGCAAGAGACCGACGCCGCCGCCAATGATGAGGCCGCTCAAAGCGATTCTCCACCAGCGGTTCGCGCCGGAGACCAAAGCAAAGCCGAACGTGTTGGTCGCGATGCCAACCGCAATCGAGACCACTGTCGGGAAAAGCTCGAATCCGATCGGAAGGCCGATGTCATAGGCCAGCATGGATAGGAAATGCGTGGCCCAAATTCCGGTCGAGCAGACGAGGCTCGCGCCCAAAAGCAGGACCCATTTGGCAAAGCCGGATTGGCTGCGCCTTCTACCGCGCGCCAGCAAATCAACGCCAATTGAAGTCGAAACGAGGCAAATCAGTCCCGCGAGGGCAACGAGCTTGAGGTCATGCTGCTGGGTAAGGCAGGAATAAACCGCAATCATCGCGTCGACTCTTTTCGCTATCCTGCCCGATGGAGAAGGGAAGCCTGCCGGGCGTTCGGCATCCCATCATGCAGAGGCGTGCAACTGGAAGCAGACGTCGCAGGCGGGACGCGGCTGCCACTGCGGGATATCGAACATGATGCGCCGCCGACTCCTGCCGGGTTAACGTCGTACCGCGTAAGACTACTGTTCGATTGCCGGAAACCGATGGCAACTCCTTCCGTAATACTACGGGAGGTTGATTTAGCGCAAACTTACACGACATCGCGTGCGACAATCACGCAAATCTGCGATAGCGTCCTTAGTCCCTGCACCAGCAAAAATCATGATGAACTCGAACGAGGTTTTCATTCTCGAAGATGACCCGGCGGTTCGCCGGGCTCTGGAGGCGATGCTTGCCAAGCAGAATTTCCTGACCCTGTTTTTCGCCGACGGCGATTCCCTTCTCGCCGTTGCAAGACAAAAATCTCCCGCCTGCATCATCCTGGATCTTCAATTGCCGGGCAAATCCGGTCTCCAGGTCCTCGCTGAATTGCATGAAGCCGGAAATTCGGCGCCCGTCTTCATGATGTCGGGTCACGGTAGCATCGAAATAGCCGTGAAGGCAGCGAAGCTGGGTGCGTTGAAATTCTTCGAAAAGCCGTTCAAACCGCGCGACCTGATCGCCAGCATCGAAAAAGTTCTGGCGTCGAAGGTCGACCATCGTCCGGAAAGCGATATATCAGCAGAAGCGCCGGTTTGCGATCCGACCCTGTTCGAGTCGTTCACGCCGCGTGAGCGCCAGATCTGGGACCAGATAGCGCGGGGGTATTCCAGCAAGGACATCGCGCGAGCTCTGGGGCTCAGCCCGAGGACGGTCGAGGACCACCGGTCAAATCTTCTTCGAAAGGCAAATGTCAGCACCACGGCGGAACTTCTGCGCGCCGCGCTGGTGGGCCTGCATCGTCCCAAGGTCTAGACGGCCCCCGCGTCGCGGGCGCCTTTGTCAGCAGTTTCGCGATCAAAACGAAGTTCGATTGCCCGTCGCCGGGACGGGCGAGCGGCAAGACCATTGCGCGGTCTCTCGGCCGCGGCTGAGTCGCGCGCACGGGCTGCGACCTGATTTCTTGACGGGCTTAATTGCCGGTGCCTCGATCTCTTGGATATTTACCACGATGTTACGGACAGAATGGGACGGGGAGACCACCATCGGTGTGTTTCGTTTTAGCCCGCCAGCATGAAGCAGGAATATCCCGTGGTGCTCCGGATCAAAGATTTAACAATCTGGTCAGGGATGCGTTGAGAAATATCAGCCCACGCGCGCATTTCACTTTCGTCGGCTGCAGGTTGGACACCGGGTTCGTTCGTGACCGCGCGCATGGGCGGATGATGTCTGGGCGCCGTCGCACGAACTGTCTCGATGTCGTCTTGGCTCGGTGGCGAGCAATCTTTGTCGATGGCTGCATCGATCGTGGGTCCATGAGCAGCACGAATGATGACAACACCAATCAAGCAGGATCGACCGCTCGTTGTGCGTCGCGAAAGGCTCAGAAAAATCCCGTGGTCGTACGGGCGCTGTTTTTTACCGAAGTGCCATGCACGAATGGAATCATGAGGCCGATAAGCAGAACCCTGCACTCGGCAAGAGGCCTGCGCCGGTCGTTTTCACTCGCCAGTCGTTAACTCGCAACTTGAAGGATGATCATCGTGGACACCGCAGCCTTGCCAGTGTCGGATAACGATACCGCTGTTGTTTCGGCTGAACCGGTGGCTGGCGGGCATCGGTTGCCAAGCCAGCTCGACCTCACCGCGGCCCGGCAGCTTCAAGACGACATCAGGTCCCGGCTGGCGTCGGGCGCCGTCGTCCTGGACGCGGGAGCCGTCGACCGCCTCTCGACCCCGTGCGTTCAGATTCTTCTCGCAGCGGGACTGGCAGCCGCATCGGCAGACGTTTCGTTCCGCATCGCAAATGCATCGGAGGTGTTCACCACCGCCGTCGTCGAGCTCGGGTTGGAGACCCAATTCAGAAATTGGATGGTTTGAAATGGCTAAGCGAATACTGGCAGTAGACGATTCGAAGACCATGCGCGACATGGTCTCGTTCACCTTGAAGAAGGCGGGCTTTGAAGTCGCTGAGGCCGAGGACGGTAAGGCTGCGCTGAACGTGCTTGGCGGCGGCAAATTCGACCTCATCATCACGGATTTGAACATGCCGAACATGGACGGCATCTCGCTGATCAAGAATGTCCGTTCGGGATCGTCTCATCGGGCCGTACCCATCCTGATCCTGACGACCGAAAGCGACGGGACGAAGAAGGCCGACGGTAAGGCCGCGGGCGCCACGGGGTGGCTCGTGAAGCCTTTCAGCCCCGATAAGCTGATCGAGCTGATTCAGCGTGTGTGTCCATGATGTCCGAAGGCGAAACGTATCCTCTCGAACAGTTCCGCAAGACCTACTTTGAGGAATGCGCCGAACTGCTCGATGTCCTCCAGGCCAACCTCGAATTGCTCGCGGCAGGCGCCGGCGGCGAAGAGACCCTGCATGCGATCTTTCGTGCCGTTCATTCCATCAAAGGGGGGCCGGGGCGTTCGGTTTTTCATCTCTCGTCGCGTTTTCGCACGTGTTCGAGAGCTTGCTCGACGCCATGCGGGAGCAGAAGGTGGATGCGACGCCGGACGTGACGCAATTGCTGCTCCGGGCCAGCGACGCGCTCGCAGACATCGTGAATGCCGCCAGGTCCGAGCGGGTGCTTCCGGTGGATTTCGCCTCCGACATCCTGACCGGCATGGAAGAAGCACTAGCGGGAGTGTCAGCGGCCACCGCCGCAGCGTCCTTCACGAGGGTCATCGAGACCGCTGCCCCACATGCTGCCGTCAAGGGCGAGCGCTCATACCGCATCGTCTTCACGCCACATACCGAGATGCTGCAGAAAGCCAACGAGCCGCTGCTCCTGGTCAAACAGCTGCGGAAGCTCGGAGGGCTCACGGTCGACGTGGACACGTCGCGTCTGCCGGCTTTCGAAGCCCTCGAGCCGGAAGCGGCTTATCTCAGCTGGATTTTTGTGCTGGGGACCGGAGCACCCCAGAGCGCAATTCACGAGGTCTTCGAGTTTGTGGAAGACGATTGCGATTTGTCGATCGAGCCGCTGCAGCAGGCCGCTGAGGTCGTTCCAGCCGTCGCGAGCGCAATTGCCGCGGAGACGGCGCCAGCGGCCGCTGTGGCTGCGGACCCCTCGGCGGCTGTCGCACCGACGCCGACTCAATCGATCCGGGTCGATGTCGACAAGGTGGATCGGCTGGTGAACCTCGTTGGCGAACTGGTCATCACCCAGGCGATGCTGACCGAGCAAGGGTCTCTGCTGCCGGTCGACCAGTATCCTGCCATGATTCAAGGAATCGAAGCGCTCGCGCAAAGCGCGCGGGAGCTGCAGGAGAGCGTGATGGCAATCCGCGCCCAGCCGGTCAAGTCGGTGTTCGCGCGGATGCCGCGCGTCGTGCGCGATTTGGCCGCGACCCTCGGCAAGGAGGTCAAGATCGTCACTTCGGGCGAAATGACCGAGATCGACAAGACGGTCATCGAGCAGTTGAACGATCCTCTGACCCACATGATCCGCAATGCCCTGGATCACGGGATCGAGAGTCCGGACGACCGCGCCGCGGCCGGGAAGCCACGCCAGGGCACGATACATCTGTCTGCCGCGCAGCGAAGTGGCAGGATCGTCATCGAAGTTTCGGACGACGGCCGAGGCCTCAACCGCGAGAAAGTGCTGGCGAAGGCGCGGGACCGCGGCCTGGTCGCTCCGGGTGTCAACCCGAGCGAGGAGGAGATCGACAATCTGATCTTCCTGCCGGCGTTCTCCACCGCGGATGTTGTCTCGAACATCTCCGGGCGAGGTGTCGGCATGGACGTCGTGAAGCGCAACGTCCAGGCCCTCGGAGGCCGCATCGGCGTGCAGTCCCGCTTCGGCGCTGGATCGCGTTTCACGATGTCGTTGCCGCTGACCCTGGCGGTCGTCGACGGAATGGTCGTCTCGGTCGGCAAGGAAACCTTCATCGTACCGCTGACCGCCATCATCGAAAGCCTGCGGCCGCAACCGGCAGACATCAATCCGGTTGTCGGACGCGGCGACGTGCTTGCGCTACGCGGAGAGTATCTGCCCCTGACCTATCTTCACCGCAGCTTCTCGATCGATTCTGCCGTCACCGACCCGTGTCAGGGCATCGTGATCATTGTTCAGACCGAAGGCGCGGGCCGAATTGGCGTGGTCGTCGACGAGCTTCTCGGTCAGCAGCAGGTCGTCGTGAAGAGCCTCGAGGCCAATTACGATGCAGTCGACGGCATCAGCGGTGCGACGATCCTCGGCAACGGGAGGGTCGCGCTCATACTCGACGTGGCGCGCCTGCGCGAGATTGGCGACAAGCCCCGCATGGGCATGATCAAGCCGCCGCAGGAAACAACAATAGAGGTTCGAGAGGATATGAACCATGCAGCCTGAAAACCAGTCGATCGGCACCCTTGGTCAAGGCAATCTCGACGGGGTCTCCGTCGGAGAGCACACCCAGCAATTCATCACGTTCACCCTGGGAAATGAGGAATACGGAATAGACATCATGGTCGTCCGCGAGATCAAGGGCTGGACCGACACCACGATGATTCCGAATGCGCCCGCGCACGTGCGCGGCGTGATCAACCTGCGCGGCGTTATTGTCCCGATTTTCGATCTTCGTGCCCGGTTCGGCGTCGGGTTGACGGTTCCGACCAGCATGCACGTCGTGATCATCGTTGCTGCGGGGGCGAGGACGGTCGGCCTTCTCGTCGACACCGTCTCCGACATCATCTCGGTCGATCCGAAGGCCATTCGCCCCGTTCCGGAAATGGGACTGCCGTCCGAAGATCAGTACCTGGAAGGTCTCGTGGCCATCGAGGAGAGGATGGTCACCTTGGTATCGTTGGCCGGACTGTTCGGAATGGCCACCGAGGCGAAGCGAAGTTTTGCATCCGACATGGCAACGAAGGCCGCTTGACCCGCGATTTGCGGGCTCCATTTCAACGTTCAACTCAATTCAGGAACAACGACGATGATGCATGAATTCGACGAACAGGTGATCCAGGACAGCGACGCGCCGAAGCCGAAGGCTCCGCGACCGAAGGCCAAGCCTCGTGCGAAGGGCGAGGCGCCGAAGCATAACGTGGCCGATGCGACCACGTTGCTCGCCACGAAGGCCATTTGCGCCAACGTGATGATCGCCGACGAAGATCTCAATATCATCTATATGAACGACGCCGTAAAAACGATGTTGCGAGAGGCCGAGGCCGACCTGAAGAAGGATCTGCCCCGCTTCAACGTGGACACGCTGATCGGCACCAACATCGACATATTCCACAAGGATCCGAGCCATCAGCGGCGGATGCTTCAAGCGCTCAGCGCCGAACACCGCGCTACCATCGAGATTGGACAATGGACGTTCGACCTCGCCGCCAGACCCTTGAGCTGGCCGGATGGACGGCGGGCTGGAACGGTCGTCGAATGGGCCGATGCCAGCATCCGGCTGAAGAATCGGGATTACGCCGGGCAGGTCGCCGCCGCAGGCCGCTCCCAGGCGATCATCGAATTCACGGTCGACGGAAAGATCCTCGATGCAAACGAGAATTTCCTGAAGGCGGTCGGATATTCCCTGAACGAGATCAAGGGGCAGCATCATTCCATGTTCGTCGAGCCCTCCGCCCGCCAGAGCAACGACTATCGTCTGTTCTGGGAAAAGCTGGGGCGCGGCGAGTTCGACGCCGGGCAATACAAGCGCATTGGCAGCGGTGGCAAGGAAATCTGGCTGCAGGCCAGCTACAATCCGATCCTCGATCAGAATGGCAAGCCGGTCAAGGTCGTCAAGTTCGCTACCGACGTTACCGAGCAGACGCTCAAGAATGCCGACCTCGGTGGTCAGATCGAGGCCATCAACAAGGCCCAGGCCGTCATCGAGTTCACGCTCGACGGTAAGATCATCACCGCCAACGACAATTTCCTCAACACGCTGGGATATGCGCTGAGCGAGATAAAGGGCCAGCATCACTCCATGTTCGTCGATCCGGTCTTCCGGCAGAGCGCCGACTATCGGCTGTTCTGGGACAAGCTCGGTCGCGGCGAGTTCGATGCCGCGCAGTACAAGCGCATTGGCAAGGGCGGCAAGGAGGTCTGGATCCAGGCCAGCTACAATCCGATTTTTGATCCGAACGGCAAGCCGTTCAAGGTCGTCAAATACGCGACCGATATCACGGAGCAGACGCTCAGGAATGCGGATCTTAGCGGCCAGATCGACGCGATCAACAAGGCCCAGGCGGTGATCGAATTCTCGCTCGACGGCAAGATCATCAACGCGAACGAGAACTTCCTGAATACGCTGGGCTACTCGCTGAACGAAATCAAAGGACAGCATCATTCGATGTTTGTCGACCCGGTCGATCGTCAGACGACCGAGTACCGCCTGTTCTGGGAAAAGCTCGGGCGCGGCGAATACGACGCTTCACAGTACAAGCGGATCGGCAAGGGCGGCCGCGAAGTCTGGATCCAGGCCAGCTACAATCCGATCTTCGACCCGAACGGCAAGCCGTTCAAGGTCGTCAAATACGCCACCGACGTCACGGCTCAGGTCAGGGCGGCTCAGGCGTTGCAGGCGGCCGTCGCAGAGACGCAGTCGGTTGTGACCTCCGCCAAGGAGAACGACCTGCGGCACCGGATTCCTCTGGATGGCAAGACCGGTGACATCGCGCAGCTCTGCGAAGGCGTCAACGGCCTGATCGACACCATGTCGTCGATGATCTCGGAGATCTCGGAGACCTCGCAGACGCTCACCACCGCCGCGCGCGAGATCGCGACCGGCAACACCGACCTGTCGCAGCGGACCGAAGAGCAGGCCGCGAGTCTCGAAGAGACCGCCGCCAGCATGGAAGAGCTCACGGCAACGGTGCGCCAGAACGCCGAGAATGCCCAGCAAGCCAACAAGCTGGCGTCCTCGGCTTCCGACGTCGCGGTCAAGGGCGGAACGGTCGTTGCGGATGTCGTGCAGACCATGGATGGCATCAGCCAGGCCAGCCGCAAGATCGCCGACATCATCGGCGTGATCGACGAGATCGCCTTCCAGACCAACATTCTCGCGCTGAATGCCGCGGTCGAGGCGGCGCGCGCCGGCGACCAGGGACGCGGCTTCGCGGTCGTGGCGGCCGAGGTGCGTAATCTTGCCCAGCGCAGCGCCAACGCGGCCAAGGAGATCAAGGGGCTGATCTCGGACTCGGTCTCCAAGGTCGAATCCGGCTCACGTCTGGTCGACACCGCCGGCAAGACCATGGAAGAGATCGTCCAGTCGGTGAAGCGCGTGACCGACATCATGGCCGAAATTTCGGCGGCGTCGCAAGAGCAGCGCGGCGGCATCGAGCAGGTGAACAACGCCGTCACCCAGATGGACAAGGTCACCCAGCAGAACGCTGCGCTGGTCGAGGAGGCTGCTGCCGCCGCCAAGTCGATGGAGGACCAGACCGGCGCAATGGCGGAGATGGTAGGGCAGTTCATGCTGTCAGCCGAGTTCGAGCGCGGTCAGGCCGCACCAGAACGGGGCGGAAGACTGACTGGCAACCCGGTGGTCGACCGCTCGTTGCGGTCGGCAAGGGAACCGCTCACGAATGTGAAGCCGCGCCATGCTGCCGAGGCTCCGAGGAAAAAGTCGGAAGCGGAGCCCGCGCCCCGACGCAAGGCGGTCGGCGCGGAAGACATGGACTGGAAGGAATTCTGACACCTGACAAACGCTGGCTCATCGAAGGATGAGCCAGCGCTCGAACGGCGATTGGGGTAAGGGACCGTGCAGCAGGAATACGCAATCGACGACCGCGATTTTCGCAAGATCGTGGAACTGGTCATGAACACGGCCGGCATCGTCCTCAGCGACAGAAAACGTCCCTTCGTCCAGAGCCGGCTCGGCCGCAGGTTGCGTGCGCTTGGTATGACCGACTTTCGCCAATACTGCCGTCTCCTCGAGGCGCCGGCCGGAGAGGCGGAGCGATCAAACCTGATCAACGCCATCACCACCAACCACACCAGCTTCTTCCGGGAGCCCCACCACTTCAGCTATCTGGCCAACGCCATCCTTCCGAAACTTGCGACCAGCGAGGCGGGCCAGAGCCGGCGCCTGAGGATCTGGTCGGCCGGGTGCTCCACCGGAGAGGAGCCCTACACCATCGCCATGACGCTGCGTGAGCATCAATCGGCGCTGAGGGACTGGGACGTGAAGATTCTGGCCACCGACCTTGATACCAACGTAGTCGCGCACGCGGCCGAGGGAATCTACGACTCGGACAGGCTGGGATCGGTGCCGCCGTCATATCGCGAGCGGTTCGTAACCGAGCTCGATGAGGACCGTTCGCGCATGAACGACGAGATTCGTTCGCTGATCTCGTTTGCGCCTCTCAACCTGCTGCAAAAATGGCCGATGCAGGGACCGTTCGACGTCATATTCTGCCGGAACGTCGTCATCTATTTCGACAAGCCGACCCAGCGCAAATTGTTCGACCGCTACGCCGATATCCTCAAACCGACCGGATCGCTGTTCATCGGGCACTCCGAAAGCCTGCTCAACGTCACGGACCGTTTCGACCTGGTCGGGCGAACGATCTATCGCAGGGTAAAATGAAGATGAAATCCGCATTGGCGAAGCGAAAGACCACGATCGAGGTGTCGACCGCGTCAGGCGCGCGGCGCTATCGCGATCCACGGTTCGACGCCGTCGCTGTCAAGGTGTTTCCCGGCGATCACTATGTCACGTCGTCGGCCGACGAGATGCTCGTGACCATCCTCGGCTCTTGCGTCACCGCTTGTATCCGCGATCCGCTCGCAGGCGTCGGCGGCATGAATCATTTCATGTTGCCGGAAGCGGCCGGTTCGGGATGGGATACGGCATCGGCGAGCATGCGCTACGGCAACGTGGCCATGGAACGCCTGGTCAACGATATCCTCAATCGTGGCGGGGCGCGCCACCGGCTCGAAGTGAAGGTCTTCGGCGGCGGAAACGTCATGAACGGCACGGCCAATATCGGACACCGCAACGCGGAGTTCGTTGAGCAATACCTCGCTGCCGAAAATCTTCCAATCGCTGCCCATCACTTGCGCGGAAGCCTGCCCCGGCGGGTCCACTATTTCCCGGCGACTGGCAAGGTCATGCTGCTCGAGTTGCAGCGCACCGAACAAGAGGAAGTGGTGCGGAGCGAAGTTTCCTACAAGTCCAAGATCCAGATCGAGCCCGTCGCGGGCTCGGCCGAACTATTCTGAGGTCGGGTCATGGATTCGATCAAGGTTTTAATAGTCGACGATTCCTCCTTCGTCCGGCAAGTTCTGACCGAGATGCTCTCGCACGACCGCGCGATCAACGTCGTGGGCGCGGCGCCGAATCCGCTCGTCGCGCGAGAGATGATCAAGGCGCTCAATCCCGATGTGCTGACGCTCGACATCGAGATGCCGCGTATGGACGGTCTGCAGTTTTTGGAAAGGATCATGTCTCTGCGGCCGATGCCGGTCGTCATGATCTCCTCGCTGACCCAGAAAGGTGCCGAAACCGCGCTTCGCGCCTTGGAAATCGGAGCGGTCGACTACGTGGCGAAGCCCGCGATCGGGCTGGCCGACGGCCTTGCCTCGCTGGCCGAGGAGATCATCGCGAAGATCAAGATTGCGGCGTCGGCGCGGGTCAGACCCCTGCAGGGCTGCAAGCCGGAGGCCCTTCGGACGTCGTCCGCCGGATCGTTCAACTCGTCGGAGAAGATCATCGCGGTCGGAGCCTCGACAGGCGGCGTCGAAGCACTCCAGCAATTTATGACGGCCTTTCCGGCCGACGCGCCCGCCATTCTCGTCACGCAGCACATGCCTGCTATGTTCACCGAGTCCTTCGCGAAAAGGCTCGACAAGTGCTGTGTCATGGGTGTCTGCCAGGCCGACGACGGCGAGCGCGTCTTGCCCGGCCACGCTTATATCGCACCAGGCGGCTATCATCTCGAACTGGCACGGAACGGCGCCAATTATATGTGCCGCCTGCATGAGCAGCCTTTGGTGTCCGGCCACCGGCCGTCGGTCGACGTCCTGTTCCGGTCGGTTGCGAAAGCAGCCGGCGCGAACGCGGTTGGGATCATCCTGACCGGCATGGGGAAGGACGGCGCCTCCGGACTCCTGGAAATGCGCCGCGCCGGCGCATCGACGATCGGACAGGACGAGGCATCTTGCGTCGTCTACGGCATGCCCAAGGCAGCGGCCGATTGTGGCGCCGTCCAGACTGAGCTTCCTCTAGCCAGGATACCCGGCCACGCTCTTGATTTGTGCCAATCCATGGGCGCGCGCGGCGTGAGAGTGTAAGAATGTTTGGAATGCGACAGCGCAAGATTGTGGATCTGCCGGTCGAAGAGCCGGTCGTCGCGATGCCGACGCCCGCAGGCAACGGGCCCGCCGAGCATACTGCGCTGCTGCAACGCTGGATGTCACTTGCGGACATGCAGCAGCGCGTGATCGAGACGTTGATGTCGGAGATCTCCCAGACGTCGGCCTTCGTCGAGACGGAGGCTGACGCCCTCAGCGGTCGCTTTCAGCGCTTGGCGTTGAGCGCCGAGCAGCAGACGGCTCGCGTCGAGAGCCTGACGCATCTTGCCGTCGGCATCGAAGTCGAGGGCGAGACTGTCCCTATCGACCGGATCGCCGGCCTCTTGGAGGGCACACTCAGCGATGTCGTCGAGAAGATACTGATGCTGTCGAAGGATTCGATGTCGATGGTGTATGCGCTGAACGAACTCAATACCAACGTCGTTCGGGTCGATAACTGCATGAAGCAGCTCAGCGGCATCAACAAGACGACCAACATGCTCGCACTCAATGCGAGGATAGAAGCCGAGCGCGCCGGCGCCGCCGGTGCCGCCTTCCGGGTCGTCGCCCAGGAGGTCCGCGAACTCTCGAAAACGACGGCCGACCTGTCCGTCTCCATGCAAAACGAGTTGGACGCGGTGACGGACGGCATCGCCAGCGGTCGTGATACGCTGCAGCGCGTCGCGACGATCGACATGTCGCAGAACATCCTTGCGAAGGACCGGCTGGAAGTTCTGTTGGCGGCACTCGTGCGTCGGAGCGAAAGCCTGAACGGCATAGTCACCGACGCCGTGCGAGAAGCAGGCGTCATATCGGCCGATGTCGGAAGCATGGTCACCGGTATTCAGTTCCAGGACCGGACCAAGCAGCGGCTCGAGCACGTCGTCGATACGCTCGATGTGATCAATCAGGCGACCAACGAGCTGAAGTCCTCCACGGCAGAGCAGGTGCCGGCACTCGCCGGCGAGATCGCGCAGAACACCGAATGGGTGAAAGCGCTGCTCGATCGATTCAAGCTGAGCGATATGAGGGCCCGGTTCGTGTCGCAATTGCTCGATGGTCAATCGCCAGACGTGTCGCCGGAGCTGCTGGCACCGTCTTCAAGTGGATCCGTGGAATTATTCTAGGAGGAAGGCATGGAGTACAGGTTCGGAGACGACGGCGCCCAGATATCGGGGGAATTCACGTTCACCGATCACGCCTCTTTCAAGGCGATGATTGATCGCTTGCTGAGCGATCGCTCATCGTCGGTCACGCTGGATCTCGGCCAATTGCAGTTCATTGACTCGGCTGGCCTTGGAATGTTGCTGCTGGCGAGGGATGCCTTTGGAAAGGCGGATCGCAAACTGGTCCTGCGGGCGCCCTGCGGTCAGGTGAAGCGGATGTTCGGACTCACGAAGTTCGACACGCTTTTCAGCGTGGAAAACTGAGGCGATGGACGCCGAAGCCGCAGAGCTGAAGGCGCGCTCCCTCGAGAGCAGGCACTTGGCCTATTGGGACGGCCGTTCGCCCAATTCGCTGTCCCTGGCGCTGTCGCCTCCGGTCATTCAATGCGTCGAATTGGGCCTCGAAGGGCGGTTGAAGGCAGGACGCGAGCGCGCCGTCGGGCAGCTCAGCCTGCTGGTGTCGACGAGATCGGCGTACCGGCATCCGGTCGGACGCCGCTTCCTCGAGGCGATCGAAAAGCGCACTGTGATCGCTGGCGATCTGCATGACCGGATCGCCACGGCTGTGCAGGAGGCGGTGATGAACAGCCTGCTGCATGGCAACTTGCACATCGACGCAGGGTCGCGAGAAAGCCTGGAGAGCCTGAGCGAACTCCACGAATCCATCGCTCATGAACTGGAACTTCCGGGCGTCGCCGGTTGCATGATCCAACTCGACGCCTTGTGGAGCACGAAGATGCTCTATGTGATCGTTCGCGACAGCGGCGCCGGTTACCAGCGAGATCGACTGCCGAGGCCGGCCGGGCCCCACGCCTGTGGTGCGCGCAGCAGCGGCCGAGGCCTTTCGATCCTCATAGAGGTGTGCGACAGGGTCGCCGTGATCGAAGGTGGCAGGACCATCAGATTGGGGTTTCGCCTGTGAACAGAACCGCGCCTGCGAATTTGTACCTGGGAGCGCAGGGGACGGCCGCCAGCCAATCCATACGCGACGCCAGGATCCTGATCGCGGATGACGAGCCGCTGACGAGGAAGCTGCTCGCCGGAATCCTGCAGGCCCGGCATTTCACCAATTTGCGATTCGCGGTGAATGGGCAGGATACGCTCGACCTGATGCAATCGTTTCAGCCCGATCTCCTGCTGCTCGACATGCAGATGCCTGATATTGGCGGGCTGGAGGTATGCAAGGCGGTGCGGCTCCGGGACGAGTGCGTCGACATTCCGATTCTCGTTCAGACCGCGACGGTGAACCGTCGGGAGATGGAAGCGCTGTTTCGTGCCGGCGTCTCGGATTTCCTTTCCAAGCCGATCAATCCGGCCGAACTGGTTGCCCGCGTCATCGTCCATCTTGAACGGCGAAACCTGCTGCGGGAGCTGCGCGAGTATCGGGAGCGCATTTCTTCCGAGCTCGAAGCGGCACGGCAGATGCAAGCCGATCTGCTGCCGTCACCGGCGGCTGAGGCAGCCGCAGCCGAGGCGGCTGGATTGCGGATCGGATCGTACAGCCGTTCATCGTCGGAAATCGGGGGGATCTCTGGGGACTGCTGCCCATCGATGACGGCCGGTTCGGGGTGTTCCTGGCCGATTTCACCGGACACGGCGTGACGGCTGCGCTCAACACGTTTCGTCTCCACGCTCTGGTCCATGAGTACAGATCCCTGCATGGCAATCCCGCAGCGTTGCTGTCGATGCTGAACGACAGACTGGTGCGGTTGTTGCCGCCGGGCCAGTTTGCCACGTTTCTGTATGTGATCGTCGATCCCGCTGCGGAGGAGGTCCGGTTCGCCACAGCCGGGGCGCCGCCACCGATCATGATGTCGGAGAGCGATGGCTCCCCCGCCTGTTCGAAGCCTCGGGCGTTCCGCTCGGGATCGCCCGAGGCATGTTGTACCAAGAGCATGTCCATCCATTCGCGGAGGACGCGCGATTGCTGCTGTTCAGCGATGGTCTGCCGGAATTCACCAACGGCAGGGACGGACGCATGGGAGAGGCGGGCCTTGCCACGGAAATGGAAGGCACCCCTCCGGCTCTGTCGCCTGGCGCGCTGATCGATTCGATCTGCCGCGCCGCCGGCATCGAGGAAAGCGTCGCGATGCCGGACGATGTCACGATCATCTGCATCGACCGTCGGGCGCATTGCAGCAGCAATTGCATCATCAAGACCGGGCCTGCTTCGGACCGAGCGATTGGCTGCCCATGGCCCGATCGGGAGGAGGTTCGATGTCAGAGCTCCTAGTTGACGTGCCGTTGTTCGACGATCTGCAGATCGCGCTGCTCCGCGAGGCTCTCGACGAGGGCGATCTCGCCGCAATGATGGCGGAACTGCCGCTGGCGTCTGGTGCCGCGATCGACGCGATCGGTGCCGCTGCGAGTTCGGGTAATCTCGCGGAAGTCCATCGTGTGGCTCACGTCTTGAAGGGGGTTGCGAGCAGCTTCGGTGCGGCGAGGCTCGCCAGCCTCGCTCGTGAGATCGAGCTGGAGCTGCGGGGGATCGACGAGGTCACCGGGAGCCTGCCACGTCTTGCGGCCATCGCCGAACAGACTTGGGCCTACCTGCCGGCGATCGTCGGCCGGCCATCCAAATGACGACCCCGCACGCGTCTGTTCTTGAGGTATCGAGTCGGCTGTTTCGGCGGCAAAAGCGGGCTATACTGGCTTATCTGCCCATGGTGACGGCAGGCGTTCTCATGCTGCTCGCGATCGCAGCGGCTGAGACGACGATATGGCATCTCCACGCCCGCGCGGATCGGGAGACGCAAGCCGGCCTTGATCGGATCGCGCTGATTCTGGCCGACCAGACCTCGCGCTCCTTTCAGGCCGCAGATCTGGTTCTGAAGGACGCTTCCGATCGAATAGATGCCCTCGCCGCGGCAGACGGAACGGCACGACCGCACTTGGGAGACAAGGTGCTCCATGATTACCTCGTCGATAAGGTCAAAGGCCTCCCTCAAGTCGCAAACCTCGTCATGATCGGTGCCGATGGCACCTACGCCAACAGTGGACGGGAATGGCCGGTGCCGCCGACCTCGTTTGGGCATCGCGAGCAGTTCCGGTACCATCGGGATAATCAGAACGGCGGTTTGTTCGTCAGCGAGCCCGTCCAAAACACCTACGACGGCGCATGGACGATCTACCTCGCTCGGCGCCTGTCCGGCGCGGACGGTCACTTCGCCGGGGTGGTCCAGGCTGCCGTACGGTTGAACTATTTCGAAAAGTTCTACGCTTCGGTCGCGTTGGGGGAGGGCGGATCAATCTCGTTGCAACGAGACGATGGGACGGTGCTGGCCCATCATCCCTGGACCGAGGGCCGCGTTGGCACCAGACCAGAGCAAGGCCATGCGCTTGCGGACGTGCCGGTCGGTGATCCTGCGCGCTACGTCGCCATCCGGCGGGTTCCAGACTTTCCTTTGGTGATTTCGATCGCGCTCACCAAGGAAGCGGTCCTCGGATCATGGCGCCGCGACGCCACCATTCTCATCGTCGGAACACTGGGGGCGGCGGTTGCGGTTGTCCTGCTGCTGTGCGTCTTGTACCGCGAGATGCGCAACCTCAGGCGCTCCGAGGTCCTGCTCGAAAGTCAGAATCTGAAGCTTGAGAATAGCGAGCGGCTTCTGCTCGACGCCCAGCGGATTGGAAAGCTGGGACATTGGTTTGCGGACCCCGCAAGCCGCAACGCGATATGGTCGCCGCAGGTGTTCGAAATTGCCGGCATCGCAGCCCTCGATTTCGTGCCGTTCGACCGGTTCATCTCGCTTCTGCATCCCGACGACGTCGGTGGATATCTCGTCGCGCGTCGGCATGCGCGCTCGAACGGAGAGCCTTTCACCCACGTCCATCGTTGGGTCCGGCCTGACGGGGGCGTTCGTTGGGTGCGGCTCGATAGCGATCCCCAATTCGGTCCCGATGGAAGCGTCACGGGCACGTTTGGAACGGTGCAGGATATTACTGATCGCAAGGAGGCGGAGCGGATCGCAGAGGAGTCGCGAAACCGGCTGTTTGACGCGATCGAGTCGGTTTCGCAAGGCTTCATCCTGTACGACAGCGAAGATCGCTTCGTTCTCGCAAATGGCCGGTATCGCGAAATGTTTCCGGAACTGACGGCGTTGCTGGTCCCGGGAATGCGCTACGTGGAGATCCTGCGGGTCGGCTGGCAGTTTGACCTGTTCGACGAGCCGAACGCCGACTTCGACGAGTGGCGGGCGCGTATGTTGGCCTGGCATGGCACGGGCGAGCCCGTCGAAAGCCGTTACCCCGACGGCCGTTGGATCCAGTTCGTTGATCACCGGACTTCCGACGGGGGAATCGCGGGTATTTGTACCGATATCACCGAATTCAAGCAGGTCCAGGCAACCCTCGAGCAAAAGCTGAAGGACCTCGAGAAGAGCCGTGTGGAGCTCGAGGCCCAGAAGCACGAACTCGTGGTCACGTCGCAGGATCTGGTGAAAGCCAGGGACGCGGCGGAACAACTAAGCAGAACGAAATCCGAATTTCTGGCGATCATGAGTCATGAAATCAGGAGCCCTCTCAGCGGCATGGTGGGGATGATCGAGCTGCTTCGGGATACACCGCTGAATGAGGAACAGGAGCGGTACGCCAAGCTGGCCAAGGAATCTTCCGACGGCCTGTTGAATGTCATCAACGACATTCTCGACTTTTCCAAACTCGAGGCGGGCCGCATCTCCACTGAGCGCGTCGATTTCGACGTTCTCGACCTCGTCAACGGCGTCGTCATGCTCGTGTTGCCCAAGGCGCAAGACAAGGGTTTGAATGTCGAGCTGATCGCTGCAACTGACCTCCCCAAGTGTTTGTCCGGTGACCCCACCCGGTTGCGCCAGGTGCTTTTGAATCTCGTCAACAATGCCGTCAAATTCACCCAGAGGGGCCGGATCCTCGTGACCGTCTCACATCGTGAGCTCGCGGCCGGCGGGGTCGAGCTGCGCTTCGATGTGGCCGACACCGGCATCGGAATCGAACCGCATCAGCAATCACAGCTCTTCATTCCTTTCGTTCAGGCTGACACCTCGATTTCGCGGAAGTACGGCGGCAGCGGCCTCGGCCTCGCGATCTGCAAAAAGCTTTGCGCGATGATGCGTGGCGCTGTTGGCGTCCAAAGTGCGCTTGGACAGGGCAGTACATTTTGGTTCACCGTCACATGCGGTATCGGAAATCCGAATGCCGCCGACGCACCGCCCCTCGTGCCTCAAATGGAGGGGGCACTGGACATACTTGTCGCAGAAGACAGTCCAATCATCGCGACGTTGATCTCGACGCTGCTGAGGAAGCGCGGCGCTCGTGCCAAAATGGTCGAAAACGGTGCTGAAGCCGTCGATGCAATTACCAACGGGCACTACGACATTGTTCTAATGGACGTGAATATGCCCGAAATGGACGGAATGTCGGCAGCACGCGTCATCCGGGGCTGCCTGGTCCTGAGAGCAATATACCGATCATCGCACTGACCGCAAACGTTCTAGCTGAACAGCAGGAAAGCTATCTGGCTGCGGGCATGAACGACTATGTGGCCAAGCCAATTCGACCGGCTGCTCTCTTTGCCGCCATTGAGCGATGGGCGGGACGTCATGGAGCATCATAGCTGCTGACCTGTCGATTTTTACTTCGCGGCAGCGACTCACACCTTGTCGCCATTCCGCCGGATCGGCCAACGGATGCTATATCGCTGTCATCACCACGCATGCATCGCATACGCGCGTGCAACCTCCGTTAGCTTCCCGCGTGCGTAGCGCAGGGTCGGTAGTTCTCCGGTGGGATCGGGTTGCGACACGCCAACGCAACCGAGGAACCACCGATGACCGACGAAATGATGAACCTGCGCATGCTCGGGGAGAAGATCCTTACGTCATTCTCCTTCAGGTTGCGTTCAGAGCACGATCCTGTTGGCGAACCGTTGGTCTCCCAATCTGCGCTAGTAGCTCAGGGCGGTCGTGAGTGCGCCGGCATCATGAGCGCTCGCGGGCATGGTTCCAATCTGTGCTCGCACATGCAGCAGTGCGCGCCGCAGCCAGGTTTTAATGGTGTTGACGGGGACGCCATATTGCTCGGCCAGCTGGTGCCGGCTTTCACCGTAGAGATAGGCCGCGATCACCAGATGACGCCGTGTCGGGTCGAGCGTTTGGAGGGCCGATAACATGCTCTGCTGAAGTCTGAGGGTGTCGCTCTCGTTCTCTCTGCTCTCCATGCTCTCCAGTGCCGTGGGCGCGTCGGCGGGAAATTCCAGCAGCACCGAATGGTCGCGATAGATCTCCCGCGACGGCCTTCGCGCGGCATCGATCGCGAGATTTCTGGCGATCGTGATCATCCACATCATAGGCGAGGCCAGCGCCGGACGATACGCGGCCGCGTTCAGCCAGATGCGAACATAGGCCTCCTGTACGATCTCCTCTGCCAGATGCCGGCGCCGGACGACCAGCAGCACGGTGGAGAACAGCTTGCGCCGCGTGGCCGCGTGCAGCCTTTCGAACGCCGGCTCGTCGCCTTCCACCATGCGCCGCAGGAGCTGCGCGAGCTCGGTCGGATCGGACCCATCAGCCCGGAGGCGGCTCGTCGTTGGCGCCATGTCGTCCCTCGGGGCTGCCGGCAATTTCCCTTGGACCAAGCTCTCCGATGTTAGCGTAAGTGTCAACTGGAGCTTACATATGAATATGACAATTTTGCGCGAATTTCTAAATAAGCGGTGTCTGTTCAATCTGATGGCGACTTCGAAGCCGGCCCTACGGGGAGTTTGGAACCAAGTCAGATCGCTCCCATTGTCATCGCAATCATACAATGGAGACGTTTCATGCAAGGCGACAACCCCATCAGCTGGCTGATGTTCTTCACCCTCGCCGCAACGACATTCATCATTGCTGGCGCGTTCATCTATTTTCTGCGATCCCGCACCAACCGCGAAATCGCGGCGACCGCGCTCGAAGGAAACGGGAGCAGCCGCGGCGTCGCGCCGAGCGGAGCCGGACCCGAACTGATCGGGTTCGCCGTCCTCGCATTCGCGGTGATGGGCCTGCTCACGGTCGGCTACAACGGCAAGTCCCGCGTCGAAACTGCTCAGGCGCCGGCGCAGGTCGGCGGCCCAACGACCGGCATGGCGCAGCCGGCGGGCACGCCCGAGCAGCCGAAGCGCTATCAGCCGGCAAATCCCGCCCCGGACCCGCGTGCGGCGCCGACATCCTCGGACACCGGCGTCGGTCCGGAGAACGGCTCGACCGGTCAGCCGAAGTAAAGACGACAGGAGACCTGATGCAGGGATTTGCGTGCTACCAGGCGTGAGTCCCTGCACCGCCCTTGAAAGGTCCGACGATCCGCGCGGTGATCCAGCCGCCGTAGAAGTCGCCGTCCTGAGGCTGCACGCGCTCGTCGTCCACCCAGCATTCGTCGACGCGCGAAGCATAAAAGGCGAGATATCCCGAGATATCCAGAAATCCTTGTGATGGCGAAGGATACCCCCAGGCCGCGCGCTCGGACGTCCGCCCGTCAGCGACGAGCGACCAGTATTTTGCGTGACCCTTGAATTCGCACCACGAGCTGCCCGCCGCGCCCAGCAGATATTGTCGCGCGATATCGTCGGGGGAATGTAATAGACCGGCGGATGACTGGTCTCCAGGACGCGATAGCCCGCTGTCGTATCGGCAATCGTGTGTGCGTTGAACATGACGCGCAGCCGCGCGCTGATTTTTTCCAGCCGCGGCGGACGAGGATAATCCCAGACGGATTCCTGTCCGGCGGAGGGTTCGATGCGCTTGGGTTTCCACATGTCTTGTCAACTCCAGCAGGAGATCGTCGGGGAAATACTCATCGCACGATCATGGGAAAGGTCACGGCGATCGCCCAGGCGAATACCGCGCCGTTGGCGAGTGCACCAGGAAGCGGGTGGCGGGTGGCCGCGTAGCTCCAGCGGCTGATCAGCCCAAAGGCCAGGAACAGCAACAGGATCGCAGGCACGATAATGACGAGAAAGAACAGCTTCATCGGATTGAGTGCCACGGCAATCGCAAGCGAGAGCAGGAAGCAGAATTTGGTGAAGGCGTATGAGCCGCTTCGAGAATCGCGGCCACTTGTCAGCCACTCGTCGGCAATGAAGTAGGGCAGCGTCCCGCAGGCGATTGCAACGATCAGCGGCAGACGCGTCGGGATTGGCAGGAACGAGAACGCATAGGCGTCGATGGGAAGGCCGAAGGCCAGGACGTTGTAGGCAGACACGGCGGCTGCTGCGATCGCAACGCGGTTCCAGGAGACCGGCGTCGTGGCAGCCGCCGGTTGTCCCTTACGCAAGCAGAAGAGGATCGCGGTCGAGAGAGCGCCATAGAGCAGAAAATGCAGTGTCAAATAATCGCCGAGCAGGATTGGCAGAAAGTCAGACGGCATCTTCCATAGCAACAGCGGGGTCACGATCGCCGGCAGAAGCGCTGCCGTCATCAGCGCCTTCCAGCCCAGGCTTGCGCCGACCGGACCCGGGCTCACCGCCGGCAATAAGGAGGACAGTGGCCATGCCAATGCGACGATACCGGCAAACACCAGCGCCAGCCAGCGCCCGCGGCTGTCCACCTCGCCCTGCGGCCGATCTCCGAACGCAGCATTCACCCAGCGCATCGTCTCGACCATGCTGTCGTGACTGTAGAGTACGCCGATGTGTTCGACGCCGCGCGCCAGCACCAGCTTGCGGGCGGTCCCGTCGGAGAATTGTCCGTACGTCTCGCCGGCACTCGCTGCCCCGCCTGCCGTGAGGTTGACGATGCGCAGGCCTTCGTCCCGGAGCATCGCAGGCTCCAGCGCGCCGACGATGACAAGCAGGTTGCGCGGGCTGGCCGGTGTCACGACAGGCGAAAACACCGAAACCGCGACGGTCGCTCCGACCTCCGGGTGGGCTTGCGCGAACCGCACCACGATGTCGGATGCCATCGAATGTCCGAGCACCGCGAGCCGGCCGTCACCGCCGGGCAGCGTACGTGTTGCCGCCGCGACATCGGTCAGCTCCTTCAGCAACGCGCTGGTAATCGTCAAGCCCTCGGCGATATCGCCGTGCATCGGGATCGGGTTGCGTCCGTGACCGAGGAAATCGAAGGTCACGGCCACATAGCCGCAGCGCGCAAGCGTTTCAGCGAACGGCTGCATCAGTTGCTGCGAACCGGCAAAGCCGTGGGCGATCACGACGACTGGCGCCGGCGCGGCGGCTTGTCGTCTGAAAATCGTCACCGGCGTCTCGCCGATGGCGGTCCGCGTGACGTTCAGGTCACGGCGGCCTTCATGCAGTTCAAACAGCCCGAGCAGGATCGCCAAGGCAGCGATCAGTCCGACGAGGAGCTTCATCGATCCTCGCCGGCCATGTGCCTCCTGCGGATACTTCGCACCGTCCACCAGATCGCAAGTCCGGCAATTGGGACGAAAGCGGCCGTCGCGACGCTGGGCTCGACATGAAGCGTGCCGCTGTCATGTGCCGCCTTGGCGATGTATCCGAACAGGCTCACCACGTAATAGGTGATCGCCGCGACCGACAGGCCCTCGACCGTCGCCTGCAGCCGCAGCTGCAGCCGCGTCCGCGCGTTCATCGACTTCAGAAGCTCCTGGTTCTGCTGCTCGAGTTCGACATCGACGCGGGTACGCAACAGGTCCGCGGCGCGTGCGAGCTTCAACGACAGGTTGGATTGCCGGGCCTCGGTTGTGACACAGGTGCGCAGCGCGGGCTTCATCCGGCGTGCCAGAAAAGACGACCACGTCGGAAGGCCGCCGACCTTGCGTTCGCCGATGGTCTGCAAGCGCTGCTCGACGATTTCCTCGTAGGCCCGGCTGGCGCCAAATCGAAACACACTTGAGGCCGCCCCGGCTTCGACATCGGCGGCCAGGGCAGTCAGCTCATCGAGCAGCTTGTGGTTGGCGGCAAGGTCGCCGGCCCGACGCATCTGATCGGTCACTTCGACGAGGCGGCGCTCGGCCGCTGCGATCGACGGCGACAGCCGTTGCGTTTCCGGCAGGCCGAGCAAGGCCAGCGTGCGGTAGGTCTCGAGCTCGATCACCCGCCGGACCAGCGCTCCGGCGCGTTCCGGCGACATATTGCGGTTGGCAACGAGGATGCGGACAAAGCCCGAAGGGCCGGGCTGGAAGTCGGTCGCGTAGAGCGCGGCGCCGTCGGAGTTCTCGGCGACGGCCAGGCTGGCATTGTCGAACAGACGTTCCGGCGCGGCTCGTTGCAGATCCTCCGTCAAAAGATGCAGGTCGACTGCCACCAGCAGCGGGCCGGGCTGCGGCACCAACCGCATCGGCAACGCCAGCGAGGCTGCATCCGGATGGAACGGCGCGGCCGCGGGATCGGCAGGCATTTCCCACGTGTAGGTGGTGAATTCGGAGTGCTGTTCCCATCGCAGCACAGTGGTTCCGAACGCGGCGCGATGATGTTTTTCGGCCGGCGACGGCGGTTGCAGCCCGCGCGATGTGCAGAACGCGATCAGGTTGACGCGGTCGGCCTGTGCGCTTGGCCCCGACGTATCGAAGGCAAAATGCACGACGCGCGACGGCACCGCAATCGGCGTGAACGGGCGGGCATGAACCTCACCGAGCACCGCTGCGCGCTGTGGATGAGGTGTCAGCCGCACCGCCTCGCCGTCACCTATCAGGACATCCGCGCTCATCGCTATCTCGATCTCCGGTGGCTTGTTGCGTCCGGGGACGACTACGGTACGAGTAACACTCCCTTGTGCCGGGCAGAAGCCGGAAGACATCCAGCGGGCTTCAGCGAAAAAATCCTGCGCGACGTGAAACGCCGAAGATTTGGCTCGTATATCTGCCGCGGCGCTCTATCCGGATCTCGGCGTGTGCGCCGCACGCTGGCGCTGGTTTGCAATCCGGCAACGGCTGGTCTTAATCTCTGCCCGTGCCGCGGAGCTTTACGCGGTCGCTGATTGGAGCCCGGTGGTGGCAGTTTCGATACGGATAGGCACGCGCAAGAGCGTCATGGCGTTGGCTCAGACCGCCGATATCGCGCAACGCTTGTCCAAGGCTACGCCCGAGGTGGACGTCGAGATCGTCAAGTTCGAGACCACTGGCGATAGCGACCAGACCAGCAAGCTCCTGGTCCATGGTGGCAAGGGCGGCGCGTTCGTTGCTGAAATCCGCTCCGCCGTGGCGTCGGGCCGGCTTGATGCCGCGATGCATTCGCTCAAGGACATGCCCGGAAACGAGGATACGCCCGGGCTCGTGATCGGTGCGACACTGACGCGAGATCCGCCAACGGATGCGCTGGTGTTGCGGCCCGGCGTCTCCATCGAAGACATCAAGCGCTCGCGCGGCAGGGGGTATCGTATCGGCACCAACGCCGTGCGGCGCGCCGCCTATGTCCGGCGGCTGTTTCCGGACATCGAGGTGATTCATTTTCGCGGCGCGGCCGACACCAGAGTTCGCAAGCTCGACAATCGGGAGATGCAACGCCTGCCCGGTGGCGGCGAGGCGGGGCCGGCGGACGCTTTGATCATGGCCCGTTCCGGGCTCGAACGGGTCGGGCTCGGCCATCGCATTGCTTGCGAGCTGTCACCTTCCGAAATGCTTCCGGCGGTGGGGCAGGGTATCGTCGCGGTCGAGTGTGCGGTCAACGATTGGCAGACGCGGAAATGTCTCGCCCTCATCGACGATCCCGCGGCGCATCTGAGTTGCGATGCGGAGCGCGAGGTGTTGTGGGTCCTCAACGGCCACTGCAATTCGCCCATCGCGGGATACTCGACCATCGAAGGTTCGCAGATGACGCTTACTGCTTCGGTGCTGGACGACGCGGGTGGAGGGCGGTTTATCGAGGTGACCCGTTCCGGGCCTGCCGGCCGTCCGCGTGAACTCGGTCGTGCTGTCGGGTTGGAACTGCTTTACAAGGGGGCGGCCGATATCATTGCGCGTACGCGGCCAGGACCATGAAGGGTTAGCATGGCAACAGCGTTTCCATTCTCCGCGATTGTCGGCCAGGACGAGATGAAGCTCGCGCTGCTGATTGCCGCGGTCGATCCCAAGGTGGGCGGCGTGCTGGCCTTTGGCGATCGCGGCTCCGGCAAATCCACGGCGGTCCGCGCGCTTGCGGCGTTGCTGCCGAAAATGAAGGTCGTTTCCGGCTGCCGCTATAATTGCGATCCGGATCGGCCTGCTGAGTTTTGCGAAGACTGCCGCGTTCGCGCGGCCAAGGGCGGGCTGAAATTCGCACAAATCCCCGTGCCGGTCGTCGATCTGCCGCTCGGGGCGACCGAGGATCGCGTTGTCGGGGCACTCGATCTGGAACGGGCGCTGGCGCGTGGAGAGAAGGTGTTCGAGCCGGGATTGCTGGCGCGCGCGCATCGCGGATTCCTGTATATCGACGAAGCCAATTTGTTGGAGGATCACCTCGTCGACCTCCTGCTCGACGTCGCCGCGTCGGGCGAAAATGTCGTCGAGCGCGAAGGCTTGAGCATACGCCATCCGGCGCGGTTCGTGCTTGTCGGGACGGGAAACCCCGAGGAAGGCGAGTTGCGCCCGCAATTGCTGGATCGGTTTGGCTTGTCGGTGGAGGTGAAGACCCCCGATAATCTGGCGGACCGGATCGAAGTGGTGCGGCGCCGCGACGCCTTTGAGAGCGATAGTGATGCCTTCGTCACCAAATGGACCAGGGACGAGGCCAAGCTTCGTAAGAAGATCATGATGGCGCGGGAAAAGCTGCCCTCGGTCTCGGTGCCTGATGTGACGCTCGAACGCGCCGCAAAACTCTGCATGGCGCTCGGTACCGACGGCTTGCGCGGCGAGTTGACTTTGATGCGTGCGGCCCGCGCCCTCGCAGCACTCGACTCCGCCAAGAGCGTAACGGACGATCATCTGCGCCGGGTCGCGCCTTCGGCCTTGCGCCATCGCTTGCGGCGCAATCCGCTTGACGATGCTGGCTCCTCGGTACGGGTCGACCGTGCGATATCGGACGTGCTGGGATGACCGTCGCTGCCGTCTGGTCCGACGCGGTAACGGCGGCGAGATTGTTCGCCGTAGACCCGTCGGGGACCGGTGGCGTGTTGTTGAGATCGCGCGCGGGCCCGGTGCGGGATCGTTGGCTCGCCTTGCTTCATGCGGCACTGCCGCCATCCGGCCATATGAAACAGGTGCCGGTGAATATTGCCGAGGGACGGCTGCTCGGTGGGCTGGATCTCAATGCGACATTGCTGGCCGGGCGTCCCGTTGCCGAGCGCGGGCTCCTGGCGGAAGCCGATGGCGGCGTGATCATGCTGGCGATGGCGGAGCGGTTGTCCGCAGCAACCACTGTCCATGTCACGGCGGCGATGGATGCCGGGGAGACCATCGTCGAGCGCGACGGCCTGTCGCTGCGAATGCCGGCGCGTTTCGGTGTCATCGCCATTGACGAAGGCCTTGAGGATGAATTCGCGCCGGCATCGTTACGCGATCGCCTCGCGCTGCACCTCGATCTCAACGCGATCGGCATCCGTGACGCTGAGGAATTCGCGCTCGATGCCTGTGAAACAATGGCGGCACGCGCGAAGCTGCCATCCCTCAAGGCAGACGCGGCCCAGATCGAGGCCCTTTGTACCGTGGCCACAGCGCTGGGGATCACCTCGTTGCGTGCGCCACTGCTGGCGCTTCGTATCGCTTGCGCCAGTGCCGCGCTCGCAAGACATTCCAGAGTCGAACAAGATGACCTCGCTTTGGCTGCGCGGTTGGTGATCGCGCCCCGCGCGCAGGTTCTTTCGGCCGCGGAGGAGGCGGGCGAGCCGGAGCAGCCGCCGCCAGCCGAAGATCAGGCTGATGAGTCCGGCGGTGAGGATCAGATCCCCGACATCGATCGCGCGCTGGACGAGGTCGTTCTGGCCGCCGTGCAAGCGGCAATCCCCCCGACGTGCTGGCGACACTTCGCGCGGGATCTGCGGGCCGGTCGCGCAATCGCTCCTCCGGCAAGGCCGGCGCATTGCAGAAATCCAGCAAGCGCGGCCGGCCGGCAGGTGTTCTGCGAGGCACGTTGCGCGCCGGCGCCAGGCTCAACGTGATCGAAACCTTGCGCGCCGCGGCGCCATGGCAACCTTTGCGGCGCCGCGAGGCGGTGGGATCGGACGAGGAAACCCGATCACGCATTTTGATCCGCAAGGATGATTTCCGCATCTCGCGTTTCAAGCAGCGCACGGAAACTGTCACGATTTTCGTCGTCGATGCGTCCGGATCCGCGGCATTGCATCGGCTTGCGGAAGCCAAGGGTGCAGTCGAGTTGCTTCTGGCGGATTGCTACATCAGGCGTGACCAGGTGGCGTTGATTGCGTTTCGCGGCAATGCCGCGGAATTGCTGCTGCCGCCGACCCGTTCGTTGGCGCGCGCCAAGCGTAGCCTTGCAGGATTGCCAGGCGGTGGCGGTACGCCGCTGGCCGCAGGGCTCGATGCGGCTTTCGTGCTGTCGGATCTCGGTCCGCCGCAGGGGACAGACGCCGACAGTGATCGTCCTGACCGACGGCCGCGCCAACATTGCGCGCGACGGCGGGCAGGGCGCCCGCGTGCCGAGGACGACGCGATCAGCGCGGCGCGGCAGTTGCGCGGCGCCGGTATTGCAGTCGTCCTCGTCGATACGTCGCCGCGTCCGGGCGTTTCAGGCGAAGCGATCGCCAAAGAGATGGGCGCACGCTATTTGCCGCTGCCGCACGCCGACGCCGCGACCTTGTCTAAGGCCGTGCTCGCCAGCGTCGGCTAAAGCGATTCCTTGTAGCTACGTACCCGCTTCACCATCTGCTCGACATGCGCGATCGGGGTTTCCGGCTGGATGCCGTGGCCGAGGTTGAAGATCAGCCGGCCGCCCGCAAAATTCGCCAGCACGTCATCGATCGACCGATCCAGTGCGTCACCGCCGGCGATCAGAGCCAGCGGATCCAGATTGCCCTGCACCGCGACGCGGGTCTGAACTTTTTCACGGATCAGCGACGGCTCTGCTGCCCAATCGATGCTGACCGCATCGACGCAGGTTGTCTCGACATATGCAGGCAGCAGCGCGCCGGCGCCGCGCGGGAAGCCGATGATCTTTGCGCCCGGCACCTTCCTGCGGACACCCTCGACGATGCGCCGGGTCGGTTCAACCGACCAGCGCTGGAATTCGCGCGGCGGGAGTACGCCGGCCCAGGTGTCGAAGATCTGCAGCACGTCGGCGCCGGCGGCGAGCTGGCCGAGCAGGTAATGAATCGAGTTCTCGACGATCGTGTCGATGATCCGGGCAAACGCTTCGGGATGGCGATAGGCCATCATCCGCGCCGGCGCCTGATCCGGCGTGCCGTGACCTGCGACCATGTAGGTCGCGACCGTCCACGGTGCGCCGCAAAATCCGATCAATGCGATCGTGGGGTCGAGCTCGCGGCGCACGCGGCGGAGCGCTTCGAACACCGGCTCGAGTTTGGTGAAATCACCGGTCGAGGCCAGTGTGCCGACCTTGTCCGGTGTGTCCAGGGGATCGAGCCGCGGTCCTTCGCCGACTTCGAACCTGACATCGCGCCCGAGCGCATGGGGAATGACGAGAATATCTGAGAAGATGATCGCGGCATCGAAACTGAAGCGACGGATTGGCTGCAGCGTTACTTCTGCGGCGAGTTCAGGCGTGAAGCAGAGATCGAGAAAGCCGCCGGCCTTGGCGCGAACCTCGCGATATTCCGGCAGGTAGCGGCCGGCCTGCCGCATCATCCAGAGCGGCGGAACCGGCTGCCGGCGGCCGGAAAGGACGTCGATGAAAGGTTTAACGGGCGAAACCTGTGTCAAGCGGCATTTCCGTTTCTGGTCGACAACTGTGATTGTCAGTCCTGATACACTGCTGTTACGGTCTTGGCCACGGCGAGATGCGGTCGAGGTCGAAACAGGAGATTTGCGATGAGCGCAGCCGCCCGAGCGCCAGGTCCAGGCGCGTTGCATGGCGCGGAGGAATTGCCCGCGCCGGTCTCGGGCCAGCGCCACGAGATCGGCAGTCCCGTTGGGAGGTTGACCTACTATTCGGCCGGTCCCGATGCGCCCGGCAAATTCCCACCGCTTTTGCTGGTTCACAGCGTCAATGCCGCCGCCTCTGCTTACGAGGTGCGGCCACTTTACGAACATTACCGCCGAAGCCGGACCGTCTACGCGCTCGAGCTTCCGGGCTTTGGTCATTCCGAGCGTGGAAAGCGCGAATACACCGTGCGCATGATGACTGACGCGATCCTGATTGCGGTTCGCGAAATCCAGAACGATTTCGGCCGCAGTCCGATCGATGCACTGGCGGTGTCGCTGTCGTCGGAATTCCTCGCGCGCGCGGTCTCCGAATCGCCGCTGGCATTCCGCTCTCTGGCGCTGGTCAGCCCGACTGGTTTCACGTCACTCGACAAGAGCACCGGCGGGCGCGAGGGCACCCGCGGCAAGCCGTGGCTGCACGGATTCTTCGAATTTCCCGTGTGGAGCGAAGGCTTCTTCCGGTTGCTGACCAGCCGTCGCATCATCCGCTATTTCCTGAACAAGACCTGGGGCTCGACCAATATCGACGAGGGCTTGCTGGAGTACGACTATCTCACCACCCACCAGCCTGGAGCGCAGCACGCACCGTATTATTTCGTTTCCGGATTCCTGTTCAGCAAGGACATTCCGAAGATCTACAATTCACTGACGTTACCGGTTTGGATGAGTCACGGCGTGCGCGGCGATTTCGTCGACTACAGCAACAAGACGCAGGTCGAGGGCCGCGCTAACTGGACCATTCGCGTGTTCCAGACCGGTGCGATGCCGCACTTCGAAGCCGAAGCCGAGTTCATTGCAGCATACGACGCGTTCCTCGCCGGCGTGCCGCCGGCATCGCCCGCATAGGGTGCTGCCGTGTCCGGTCTCGCCTGGAGCCGCGACGGTGCCGACTGGCCGAACCGGAATGCCAGTGTGTTCGTCGAAGCGGCGGGGATCCGCTGGCATGTGCAGCGAATGGGCGAGGGGCCATTGCTGCTCCTGATCCACGGCACCGGCGCCGCAACACATTCCTGGCGCGACTTGTTACCGCTTCTGGCCCAGCATTTCTCGGTTGTCGCGCCGGATTTGCCCGGCCACGGATTTACGCAATCGCCGCCGTCTCATCGCTTGTCGCTGCTGGGCATGGCGGCGGACATCGGCGCCCTGCTGCGCAAACTGGAGGTCAGGCCGGAAATCGCGGTAGGTCATTCCGCAGGAGCTGCGATAGCGGCGCGCATGTGTCTTGCAGGCCGCATGGCGCCGCGTCTGCTGATCGCCCTGAACGGCGCCTTCATGCCGTTCGGGGGCGTTGCCAACCATCTGTTCTCGCCCCTGGCAAATCTGCTGGTGATGAATCCATTGGTGCCGCGCGTGTTTGCCTGGCAGGCATCCCATGCAGGTGCGGTCGAACGGTTGATCGCCAACACAGGTTCGACGATCGATCAGGAAGGGATTGAACTCTATCGCAAGCTGGTGCGAAGCCCTGCGCACGTTGCGGCCGCGCTGCGGATGATGGCGAACTGGAAACTCGAACCGTTGCTCCACGATCTGCCTCACCTGACGGCAGCGCTGGTCTTGGTCGCTGCTGCCAATGATCGCTCGATATCGCCCGAGGTCGCACGGCAGGTTCGCGAGATTCTTCCAACCGCGGCAATAGAGCGGCTGCCCGGACTCGGGCATCTCGCACACGAAGAGCAGCCGCAACTGGTCGCGCAGCTCATCTTCAAATACGCGCACGTAAATGTGGCCGAGCAAGCGGCGTCACAATGTAAGTTGTAATGTACACTTTCTGGCTAGGCAACTGTCAATAAATAATTACAGTAGGCCCCATGCTGGATTCAACATCAGCCCGGCCAACGCCCATAGCGCCATCGCATCGCCAGCCGCATGCTGTGGTGATCGGCAGCGGCTTCGGCGGACTGGCAGCCGCAATCCGGCTCGGCGTCAAAGGCTACCGCGTCACTGTGCTCGAGAAGCTCGATGCCCCCGGCGGCCGGGCTTATGTCTACCGCCAGGACGGTTTCACCTTCGATGCGGGGCCAACCATCGTCACCGCGCCGTTTCTGTTCGAGGAATTGTGGAAGCTGTGCGGACGAAAGATGTCCGACGATGTGACCCTGGTGCCGGTCTCGCCGTTCTACCGAATTCGCTTTCAGGACGGAGCGTACTTCGACTATTCCGGCGATCCCGGCGCGATGCGCCGCGAGATCGCGCGGTTTTCGCCTGATGATGCCGACGGCTACGACGCCTACATGAAAGCCAGCGAAGAGATCTTCAAGGTTGGCTTCGAGCGGCTCGGCGACGTGCCGTTCAACAAATGGACGGATATGGCGAAGATCGCGCCTGAGATGCTGCGGCTGTCGAGCTATCGCAGTGTCTACTCGCTGGTCTCGAAGTTCTTCCGCGACCCGCGCCTGCGCGTCGTGTTCAGCTTTCATCCGCTGTTGATCGGCGGCAACCCCCTCACAGCGAGTTCGATCTATTGCCTGATCGCATTTCTGGAGCGGCGCTGGGGCGTGCATTTTGCTCTTGGCGGCACCGGGCGTCTGGTTGATGGTCTTGTCAAGCTGATCGAGGGGCAGGGCGGCAGGCTCCGTTGCAACGAGGAGGTCCGCGAGATCCTCGTGAACGACGGTGTCGCGCGCGGCGTACGGCTGGCCTCGGGCGAGACCATTGCGGCTGACGTCGTGGTGTCCAACGCGGATTCCGCATGGACGTATCGGCATCTGGTGCCGGCATCAGCGCGATCGCGCTGGACCGACCGGCGCATCGAACGTGCACGCTATTCGATGAGCCTGTTCGTCTGGTACTTCGGCACGCGTCGCAGATACGAGGGAGTGCCGCACCATACGATTCTGCTGGGGCCACGCTACAAGCGATTGCTCACGGATATCTTCGACCGCAAGATTCTGGCCGACGATTTTAGCCTGTATCTGCATCGCCCGACCGCGACCGACACTTCCCTCGCACCCGGCGGCTGCGACGCGTTCTACGTGCTCTCGCCGGTCCCGCATCTGCAGAGCGGAACCGATTGGAGCGTGACGGCCGAAGACTATCGCCAGGCTATTGCAGGCGAAATCTCCAGGACCATGCTGCCCGGTCTGGAGAATGAGATCGTCAGTTCGCGGATGTTGACACCGCAGGATTTTCAGGACCGGCTCTCTTCGTTTCGCGGCGCGGCCTTCGGGCTGGAGCCGATCCTCACGCAGAGCGCGTGGTTCCGGCCCCACAACAAGAGCGAAGATATCGGAAATCTGTATCTGGTCGGCGCCGGCACGCATCCGGGAGCCGGCCTGCCGGGCGTGCTCTCCTCGGCGCGCGTTCTGGATTCCCTGGTGCCTGATGCCTCACACCTTGCAAGCCTGGTGACCGCATGACGATACGACTCGATCCCGGCGACATGGCTGCCTGCCGCGACCTGCTCAAGGGCGGTTCGCGGACTTTCAGCGCGGCCTCGAAGGTACTTCCGCGTAGCGTCGCCGATCCCGCCATCGCGCTCTATGCGTTCTGTCGTTTGGCGGATGATGCCGTCGATCTCGGCAAAGACCGCGCTGCGGCCGTGGCGCAGTTGCGGGACCGGCTCGACCGAGCTTATCAACGCATGCCGGTGGACCGAGCTGCAGATCGCTTGTTCGCTGATGTTGTCGCAAAGTTCTGCATTCCTCGCGAACTGCCGGAAGCCCTCCTCCAGGGACTAGCTTGGGATGCCGAGGTCCGCCGCTATGAGACCTTGCAGGATCTTACCGCGTACGCGGCGCGGGTTGCGGGCGCGGTCGGCGCGATGATGACACTGATCATGGGGCAGCGCGCCCCCGAGATCGTCGCGCGGGCCTGCGATCTCGGCGTCGCCATGCAGTTTACCAACATCGCCCGCGATGTCGGCGAGGATGCCCGCGCCGGCCGGCTCTACCTGCCGCAGTCATGGCTGCGCGAGGCGGGGATCGATCCGGACATGTGGCTGGCGAACCCTTGCTTTACCCCTGAGATCGCAGCGATCGTACAGCGGCTGTTGGATGCGGCCGATAATTTCTATTCCCGTGCGACGCAGGGTATCGCCAATCTGCCGATTGGTTGCCGCCCTGGGATCTATGCCGCCCGTGCACTTTATGCGGAGATTGGCCGCGAACTGGAACGTCGTGGGCTGGATTCCGTGTCGCGGCGCGCGGTCGTCTCGACCAATCGCAAGCTCGCGGTCCTGGCGCGAACGCTGCTCTTGCCGCAAGCGGATTGGGCGCCGGCCAGCATGCCCGGCGTCACGACAGCTGAAACTGAAGAGACCCGTTTTCTGGTCGACGCCGTGGCGGCAACGCCGCTCCGCGAAAACGTACAGCCGCGGCGGCGGCCGATCGAGGACCGCGTGGTCTGGGTGATCGACCTGTTCGAGCGGCTTGAACGCCGTGATCAACTGCAGCGAACGGCCTCCTACCGGTAGAGCCAGCGAGATGCACGAAACCGAGCCCATTCGGGAAGGCGGCAACGGTCTCGCCGAACGGCGGCGTGCCGAAGCGAAAGTCTGGTTCGAATCGCTGCGTGACAGGATCTGTGCCGAGGTCGAGGTGCTGGAGCGTGAGGCACCGGTCGAGCTGTTTCCGGGAGAGCCGGCGATCTTTACCTACAAGCCATGGCAGCGCGCGACCGGCAGCGGCGGCGGTACTGGCGGCTTTCTCAGCGGCGGCAGATTGTTCGAGAAGATCGGCATCCACACGTCGTCGTCCAATGGAAAGCTTACACCGGACATGGCCAAAACGCTGCCGGGCGACGGCATTCAGCTCGACTACGTCTCCACCAGCATCAGCCTGATCATGCATCCGCGCAGCCCGCGGGTGCCGACTGTGCACATGAATACGCGGTTTCTGTCCACCGCACAGGGTTGGTTCGGCGGGGGCGCCGATCTCACGCCGATGTTGCCGGAGCAACGGAAGCACGATGCGCCTGACGCCGCGACATTTCACGCCGCGATGAAACGCGCCTGCGACGCTCACGATCCCGCCTATTACGACAAGTTCAAGCCGTGGGCCGACAGTTACTTCTTCCTTCCGCATCGCGGCCAGGCTCGCGGCGTCGGCGGCATCTTCTACGATCATCTCAACACTGGTGCCTTCGAGAAGGACTTTGCGTTCACGCGCGATGTCGGGCTTGCTCTGCTGGATGTCTACCCACGGATCGTGCGTCGGCGGATGATGGAACCATGGACCGAAGCCGAGCGGGTGCAGCAGCTGGCCTGCCGCGGCCTCTATGTCGAGTTCAATCTGCTCTACGACCGCGGCACCATGTTCGGACTTCAGACCGGCGGCAATATCGAGACCATTTTGAGCTCGATGCCGCCGCTGGTGAGTTGGGCTTGACCGACATCATGGACAGCTATCTCGGTTTCATCGAGTTCTTCGTGGTGCTTATGTTCGCGGCGGCCTGGGGTATCCTCGAATTGGTCTGCCGACGGCTCGACAGACAGAAGGAAGCCGAGCGCACGAAGCCGCAAAAACCGACCGCGTCACCTTGATCGCACCAGGTCTACCGCCGTGCCCGCGGCATGCGGAACGGCAACATGGCCTGCACGATCGGGATCTTGAAGCGGTCGAGCGAGAGGCTTTCGTGCATCAAGGTAACGGGCTCGTCGAGCAGCTTCGCCGAGATCACCGAGCGGGCATAGAACGGCGCGTCCTCGAGCCGTCTTGACGATCCGGGCGGTGCTCTCGCTGCGCACGCTGCGGGCGACGCGCCAGCCTGTGCGCCTCACCTCCACTGTGGGCGGCGGCTCGAAGGCCTGCATCCGCCCGGTGAGATCGAAGGTCATCGCGAGGTCGACCCTGCTGCCGTCCCGTCGGAGCGCTTCATACAGGATCGCCGTGCTCTCCCGCATCGCGCCGCGCGACCATTGCCAATCTGAAAAGCCCTGCTCCAGCGGTGCATCGCCCTGGTTCATGTCGAAATAGCCATCACCCTGCCAGCTCAGGCGCGGATGATCGAGCCGCACCTGGACGCGCGCGCATGGCGCGATCGGCCACCACTGATGATTGCCGCTCGGATTGAGCGAGAAGGCCTGCTGCGTGATCGCAGTTGGTACCAATCGGATGTTGCCACGCAGCCGTCCGGGAATCGGAACCGTAATTTCATTCACGTCGATTGTTAGAGAGCTGCCGTTCCAGGACAAATGGCTCGGACCTGCCGTGAACGTGTCCGTCGTGCGGCTGACGGCGTCGCGCGCTCGCTCCGTCATCGCCCAGCGATTGCCGCCGCTGCGATAGACCGCGACATTGATGGCGCAATGATTGAGCGGATCAGCCGGCCCCTTGCGTCGTGCGAATGCGTAATAGGGTGAGAACACGCTGCCGATGAAGGCGATGATGGTGATGCCGTTCTGCCCGTCGTCGCTCAGCGCATCGACATACCACCACGCATAGCCGTTTGGTGGAACGAGCCTTGAGAAGTCAGGTCCGCGAGCAGGCTGGCTGCTGCGGATCGGCCCGACAATGCCGCCATCGGCACGCCCGGACCCGGATGCGTGCTGCCTCCCGCCAGGTACAGGCGCGGAATTCTGGTTCGCGCTCCCGGACGTTGGAAAGAGGCCGTCCATCCGTGCGAGCTGCGGCCGTACAACGCGCCGCCGGTGGCCGGAAACATCCGGTTGAAATCCGCTGGCGTCGTCACTTGCATCGCATCCGCTTGCGGCCGGATTTGCAAGCCAAGTTGTTCCAGCATGCCGAATGTCCGCTGCGCGCATTGTCCCACCTCCGCTGCATCGTACACGTGCCGGTCGCCGTTCGCGGGCGCGTTGACGAGGATCAGGAATTTCTCGGAATCGCCCGGTGCGACGTCATCGTTGTCGCGATCCTGGGCGCAGACATAGACGGTCGGCCCGACAGGGAGCCTGTCATGGACGAAGATGTCGTCGAACTCGGCTGCGTAGTCGTTCGAGAAAAAGACATTGTGCCGACGCAGCGGGAAGCCATCCGGCTTTGCGACGACGCTCCATGTCATGGCTGACAGCGAGCGGGCCCGAAGCGGGATTGCGGCTGCTGCACGGCGGGCAGGGACGCCGAACATTCCATCTGCGATGGCGCCAACATCCGCATTCACAATCACGGCATCCGCCGCAATGCGCTCGCCGCTTGCGAGCCTGACGCCGCTGGCGCGGCCGCCGGAGATCAGAACTTCGCTGACTTCCTCACCGTAGCGGATCGCAGCGCCAAAGGAGCTTGCGCAATCCGCCAGCGTTTTCGCGAGCGCCTGCATGCCGCCGTCGATGCTCCAGACGCCTTCGCGCTCGACATGCGCGACCAGCATCAGCGTCGCCGGCGCCAGATATGGCGACGATCCGCAATATGTCGCGTAGCGTCCGAACAACTGCCGCAGCCTCGGATCGGCGAAATATCGCCCGAGCGCCGACCACATTGACGAGAACGGCTTGATCTGCGGCAATCGCATGAGCCCGCGAAGGCCGCTGGCACCAATCAATCCGCTCATGCTCGGCTGTGAAGCACGCAGGAACGGTGCTTCGAGTATCTCGTAGATGCGCCGGGTATCCCGGCAGAAGGCGCGATAGCCATCCGCTTCCTCCGCGCCTGCAAAATCCCCGATCGCGTCGATAGTGCGTTCCTGATCGGCAAACAGATCGAGACGTGCGTGGCCCTTCCAGGCGTGTCTTGCCAGAATATCAAGCGGGCGCAGGCGGACGTGGTCGGCGAAATTTCGGCCGGCCGCCGCGAACAATTCGTCGAAAACCCAGCGCATCGTGAAGACGGTCGGACCGCTGTCGATCAGAGAGGCGCCGATCGCGATCTGCCGCATCTTGCCGCCCGGCGCCGCGGCGCTCTCGAGAACAGTGACGTCGAGGCCGCGTGCTGCGAGCGCGAAGGCGGAAACCAGCCCCGCAACACCACAGCCGATAATGACAACACGATCTCTGGGCATGTGCGCACCGGCTCCGGTTGTCGATTGACTTGTGTCTATATTGATTTACACTCTGTTCGACAAGTAAAATTGACATTCCTTGTGTCAAACACGGGAGCCTGCCATGGACGTCACCAGCCGGATCGAACGGGCACTGAACGACGCGATTGATCAGGCCGAGCTCCCCGGTTGTCCGCCCCGGCTGGCGGCGGCCATGCGCTATGCAGTGTTTCCTCGCGGTGCGCGCGTGCGGCCAAGGCTCTGCCACAGCGTCGCTGCGGCCTGCGGCGAGGATCATCCCGCCGCCACTGAGGCTGCCGGCGCGGCGCTCGAACTTCTGCATTGTGCCTCGCTCGTGCATGACGATCTGCCGTGCTTCGACGCTGCGGAAACGCGGCGCGGCCGTCCATCGGTGCACAAGGCGTTCGGCGAGCCGCTCGCGGTTCTGACCGGAGATGCGCTGATCGTGCTCGCGTTCCAGACGCTGGCGCGTCTTCAATGCACCCCGGAGCGGCTGGCGACGCTCACCCTGACGGTGGCCCGATCCGTCGGCGTCCCCTCGGGCATCGTCGCGGGGCAGGCCTGGGAATGCGAAGACAAGATCGATCTTGCGCATTATCACCGCGCCAAGACCGGGGCGCTGTTCGCTGCGGCGACCGTTGCAGGCGCCGCGTCGGCCGGCGCCGATTGCGAGCCGTGGCGGATGGTTGGGGAGAAGCTCGGCGAGGCCTATCAGGTCGCCGACGATATTCGTGACGCCGCCTCCGAGGAAGATGAGATTGGCAAGCCCGTTGGTCGCGACCTCGCGCTCGGGCGTCCGAGCGCGGTGATTGAGCTCGGTCTCGACGGCGCGCTCTACCGTCTGCATGACCTGGTGCGCGGGGCGATCGATGCGATCCCGCCGTGTCCCAATGGCGCCGAGTTGCGTTCGCTCATGCTTTCGGAGGCCAGGCGCCTGGTGCCGGCCAAGCTCGCCCAGTTCGCCGCGTAGCTGCCATGGCCGCGATCACGCATCGTGATGGCGGCGGCGAGACATCCGAGGCGTCCCGTGTTGCGGCGGTGGCAGCTTCAGGACACGGCGTGTCGCGGCTGTCCTTGCATGATCGCCTGCTGGGCTGGCGCGATTCGATCCTCGCCAGTCCTCGTTTCCAGCGGTTTGCGGGGAGTTTCGCGCTCACGCGGCCGATCGCGCGGCGGCGGGCAGGTGCGCTGTTCGATCTCTGCGCCGGCTTCGTCTATTCGCAGGTCCTGTTCGCCTGTGTCCGCCTGAAGCTGCTCGATGAATTGGCGGATGGCCCGCTGGGTTCGGCTGAGCTGGCATCGCGTGTGCCCCTGCCGGTCGACGCGACGCTGCTGCTGCTGGATGCGGCGGTCTCGCTGCAACTTCTGCAGCGTCGCAGCGGCGGCCGTTACGGTCTCGGTTCGCTCGGCGCCGCGCTGAGGGGAAATCCCGGCGTCGTCGCCATGATCGAGCATCACGCGATGCTGTACGACGATCTGAGGGATCCGATCGCGCTGCTGCGCGGTGACGTCGGGGCGGGGCAACTCGCCGCCTACTGGCCCTATGCCGCCAACCGCAAGGCCGCCAATCTGTCGCGCGACGCGATCGCGCCTTACACCGCATTGATGGCGGCGTCGCAACCGATGATTTCGCAGCAGGTGCTTTCGGCATACTCCTTTCGTGGACATCGATGCCTGCTCGATATCGGCGGCGGCGACGGCTCGTTCATTGCCGCTGTCGCGGCGCAGGCGCCGAAACTACGCTGTGTCCTGTTCGATTTGCCCGCTGTGGCCGATCAGGCCAGCGAGCGGTTTCGTGCTGAGGGGCTGTCTTCACGCGCGGTCGCGATCGGAGGGAGCTTTCTTGCAAATCGTCTTCCTGAGGGCGCCGATATCGTCTCGCTGGTGCGCGTGATTCACGATCACGACGACGCCGACATCATGATCCTGCTGCGTGCTGTTCATTTGGCTCTCCCGTCCGACGGCACGCTTCTGATCGCCGAGCCGATCTCCGGCGTTCGCGGCGCCGAGCCGATCGGGGACGCCTATTTCGCCTTCTATCTGCTCGCGATGGGCAGCGGCCGCCCCCGGACCTTCGCGCGGCTGCGCGACATGCTCACCGAGGCCGGCTTTGTCGATATTGCGCTGCGGCCGGTTGCGATGCCGATGCTGGCCAGCGTGATCACCGCGCGAAAGAGCAAGAATGACGTTAATCAAACTTGACAGTCTAAAATGTAAGTTTAGCATGACACTCGCGGAGTCCCTTCCGCATCCGCCGAAGATCGGAGTGGGCGATGGAGACCATCGCGGTAGTTCTCAAGCAGCCGGAGCAGATCGAGCTCAGCCGGCTTGCTTTGACTCCTCCGACCGCCGCCGACGTCGTCGTCGATGTCGATTGGAGCGGCGTCAGCACCGGCACCGAGCGGTTGCTGTGGTCGGGACGGATGCCCCCGTTTCCGGGCATGGGATATCCGCTCGTGCCCGGCTACGAGTCGGTCGGCCGAGTGGTCGAAGCGGGATCTGCGACCGACCTGCATCAAGGGCAGCGTGTTTTCGTTCCCGGTGCAAAGTGCTTTGGCGAAGTGCGCGGGCTGTTCGGTGCTTCCGCTTCGCGCCTGGTGGTGGCGGCAAAGCGCGTGGTGCCGCTCGATCAGAATCTCGGCGAACGCGGAATTCTGCTGGCGCTGGCGGCGACGGCCTATCACGCCATTGCGGCGCGGGGGGCATCGGCGCCGGACTGCATTGTCGGTCATGGCGTGCTGGGGCGGTTGCTGGCCCGCATCTCGATCGCAGTACGCAACGAGCCGCCGACGGTGTGGGAGAAGAATCCGGCGCGCCTGGGCGGCGCCGTTGACTACGGTGTGATCGATCCCGAGCACGATACGCGGCGCGACTACAAGAGCATCTACGATGTCAGCGGCGATGCGGGCCTGCTCGATTCTCTGATTGGTCGCATCGCGCCGGGCGGTGAAATCGTGCTGGCCGGGTTCTATAGCGAGCGACTGTCCTTTGCGTTCCCGCCCGCGTTCATGCGCGAGGCGCGGCTTCGCATTGCCGCGGAGTGGCAGCCGTCCGATCTCGTCGCGATCAAGACCCTGATCGAATCCGGGCGACTTTCGCTCGAAGGCCTGATCACCCACCACCACGACGCCCATGACGCCTCGAATGCCTATCGCATCGCGTTCGAAGATCCGGCGTGCCTGAAAATGGTCCTGAACTGGAGTTCGCTCTCATGAATGTCGTGCCAACCATCAACATGAAGGACGCCCTGCGGGCGGAGGCGTTGATCGAACCGGACGCGCCGGTGACGACGCCGGCGACCAAGGAAACCCAGATCATCGCGATCTACGGCAAGGGTGGAATCGGCAAGAGTTTTACGCTGGCCAATTTGTCCTACATGATGGCTCAGCAGGGCAAGAAAGTTTTGCTGATCGGCTGCGACCCGAAGAGCGACACCACGTCGCTGCTGTTCGGTGGCCGGGCCTGTCCGACCATCATCGAGACGTCGTCGAGGAAGAAACTCGCCGGTGAGGAAGTCAAGATCGGCGACGTCTGCTTCAAGCGCGACGGCGTGTTCGCGATGGAACTCGGCGGCCCCGAGGTCGGCCGGGGCTGTGGTGGCCGCGGCATCATCCACGGCTTCGAGTTGCTCGAAAAGCTCGGCTTCCACGAGTGGGGGTTCGACTACGTGCTGCTCGACTTCCTCGGTGACGTGGTTTGCGGCGGCTTCGGCCTGCCGATCGCGCGCGATATGTGCCAGAAGGTTATCGTCGTCGGCTCGAATGACCTTCAGTCGCTCTACGTCGCCAACAACGTCTGCTCGGCGGTCGAATATTTCCGCAAGCTCGGCGGCAATGTCGGTGTTGCCGGCATGGTCATCAACAAGGACGACGGCACTGGCGAGGCCGCTGCGTTCGCCAGGACGGTCGGCATTCCTGTCCTTGCGGCAATCCCGGCCGACGACGACATCCGCAAGAAGAGCGCGAATTACGAGATCATCGGCTTGCCGGGCGGGCAGTGGAGTTCTCTGTTCGAGCAACTCGCCACCAATGTCGGTCTGGCGCCGCCGGTTCGTCCCGCGCCGCTGACGCAGGACGGTCTGCTCGGCCTGTTCAAGGGCGAAGTGGTTGGTCGTGGTGTCGTGCTCGAGCCTGCGACCATGGAAGACATGTGCGGCAAGTCGGTCGTCGACAAGCCGTCCCTCGAAGTCGTCTACGACGCGGCATGAGCGGCAGGATGATGCGGAGCGCAACATGAACGTCATCCTGCCGCGATACGCCGGCGCCATAGCCGAGTCTGTCGTGAACGAGCCCGTCGAGCTCGACGTGGCGGCGACGGACGCTGTCGTTGCGCCGCCCGTCATCAACGCCGCAGCGACGAAGAGCGATGGCCTGGGCTGTCATGCCGGTGCTGCCGAACTCAAGGCCGCCGCCAGCGCTGCGGGAAAGAGCGACATTCTCGATCGCTATGCGGCCGACTATCCCAAGGGCCCGCACGACCAGCCGCAGAGCATGTGCCCTGCGTTCGGTTCGCTCCGGGTTGGCCTGCGGATGCGGCGCACCGCGACAATCCTGTCCGGTTCGGCCTGTTGCGTCTACGGGCTGACGTTCACCTCGCATTTCTATGGTGCGCGGCGCACGGTCGGCTACGTGCCCTTCAATTCCGAGACCCTGGTTACCGGCAAACTGTTCGAGGACATTCGCGAAGCCGTCTTCAAGCTCGCGGACCCCGCGCTGTATGACACCATCATCATCACCAATCTCTGCGTGCCGACGGCGTCCGGCGTTCCGCTCGATCTGCTGCCGGACGAAATCAACGGCGTGCGCATCATCGGCATCGACGTGCCGGGCTTTGGTGTGCCGACCCATGCCGAGGCCAAGGATGTGCTGGCGGCGGCGATGCTCGAATATGCCCGCAAGGAGGTGGAGCAGGGGCCGGTGCAGGCGCCGCGCGGCGGCAAGAGCGAACGGCCGACAGTTACCCTGGTCGGCGAAATGTTTCCCGCCGATCCCGTCGGCATCGGCATGATGCTCGAGCCGCTCGGCCTGGCGGCCGGTCCGGTTGTGCCGACGCGGGAGTGGCGCGAGCTCTATGCCGCGCTCGACGGTTCCGTCATTGCCGCGATCCATCCATTCTACACCGCAAGCTTCCGTCAATTCGAACTGGCCGGCCGCAAGATCGTGGGTTCAGCGCCGGTCGGGCATGACGGCACCGAAGCCTGGCTCGAATCCGTCGGCGCGGCCTGCAATGTCGCCCGGGACAAGATCGACGCCGCCAAGAATCGCTTTCTGCCCATGATCAAGGCGGCTCTGGCTGCGAAGCCGGTCGACGCTCGGATCACGGTCTCCGGCTACGAAGGCTCCGAACTTCTCGTTGCGCGCCTCCTCATCGAGAGCGGTGCACGGGTGCCGTACGTCGGAACGGCCTGCCCAAGGACGCAATGGTCCGATGCCGACCGCGTGTGGCTGGAATCCAGGGGCACACAAGTCCAGTATCGCGCATCGCTGGAAATGGATCTGGCCGCCGTCGGTGAGTTCAAACCCGATCTGGCCATCGGAACCACCCCCATCGTCCAGAAGGCCAAACAGCTCGCGATCCCAGCTCTGTATTTCACCAATCTGATTTCGGCTCGTCCGCTGTTCGGCGTCGCCGGTGCCGGATCGCTGGCGCAGGTGGTGAACGCCGCGCTCGGCAATCAGGCCCGCTTCGACGAGATGAAGGAATTCTTCGGCGATGTCGGCGAAGGCCACGCCGCGGGCATCTGGGAAGATACACCGAACGAAAACGTGGCTTTCCGGGAGAAGTACAAGAAGCAGATCGAAGCCCAGGTCAAGAAGCGCAAAGCCGAGGAGATGATCTGATGCTCGTCCTCGATCACGATCGCGCTGGCGGCTATTGGGGTGCGGTCTACGCTTTCACCGCGGTGAAGGGCATGCAGGTCATCATCGATGGTCCGGTCGGTTGCGAAAATCTGCCGGTCACATCGGTGCTGCATTATACCGACGCGCTGCCGCCGCACGAGCTGCCGATCGTGGTGACGGGCCTCGGCGAGGAAGAGCTCGGACAGACCGGCACCGAAGGCGCGATGAAGCGCGCGCACCGCGTGCTCGATCCCTATCTGCCGGCCGTCGTGGTCACCGGTTCGATCGCCGAGATGATCGGCGGCGGCGTGACGCCTGAGGGCACCAACATCAAACGCTTCCTGCCTCGCACCATCGACGAGGATCAGTGGCAGAGCGCCGATCGCGCCATCGTCTGGCTCTGGAAGGAATATGGGATCAAGAAGATCCCCGAGCGCAAGCCCCGCACCGAGGGCGTCAAGCCGCGCGTCAACATCATAGGTCCGATCTACGGCACTTTCAACATGCCCTCCGATCTCGCCGAAATCCGTCGGCTGATCGAGGGCATCGGTGCTGAAATCAACATGGTGTTTCCGCTTGGCAGTCATCTCGCCGACATTCCCAAGCTGGTGAATGCCGACGTCAATGTCTGCATGTACCGTGAGTTCGGCCGCATGCTGTGCGAGGCGCTGGAGCGGCCGTATTTGCAGGCGCCGATCGGGCTCCACTCCACCACCAGATTCCTGCGCAAGCTCGGCGAATTGCTGGGGCTCGATCCCGAGCCGTTCATCGCGCGCGAGAAGCACACCACCATAAAGCCGCTGTGGGACCTCTGGCGGTCGGTGACCCAGGATTTCTTCGGTACGGCCAGCTTCGCCATCGTTGCCAACGAGACTTACGCACGCGGCGTGAGAAACTTCCTGGAAAGGGAAATGGGCCTGCCTTGCACCTTCTCCTTCTCGCGCAAGGCGGGGGTCAAGCCGGACAACGATGCCGTACGATCCGCGGTGCGCGAGAAGCCGCCGCTGATCCTGTTCGGCAGCTACAACGAGCGCATGTACCTGGCCGAAGCCGGTGGCCGGGCGATTTATGTGCCGGCGTCCTTCCCGGGCGCGGTGATCCGCCGTCACACCGGCACGCCGTTCATGGGCTACTCGGGCGCCACCTATCTCGTACAGGAAGTCTGCAACGCGCTGTTCGACGCGCTGTTCAATATCCTGCCGCTCGCGGCCGATCTCGATCGCGTCGACCCGACGCCGGCCCGGCTGCACGAGGAGATTCTCTGGAGCGACGAAGCCAAGGCGATGCTCGACGAGGTGCTCGAGGCCCATCCGGTGCTGGTGCGTATCTCGGCCGCCAAGCGCCTGCGCGATGCCGCCGAGAGCGGCGCGCGTCAAGCAGGCGAGGCGCGCGTGACCACGGATTTCGTGACCAGAGCGCGCGCGGCACTGATGAATGGAGCACCAGCATGAGAATGGTCGAAGCCGGCGTGTTGCCGGTGATTACTCATCCGCACGTGCAAGGCCGCAACCGGGAGGTGACGTCGATGTCCGACTATGCTTATGGCGATCGACAGAAGATACAGGGCGGGGACAAGTCCGTCGAAACGCGGGTGATGTTCGGCGCCTGCTATATGGCCTTTCTGTTCCGGGCCGTGGTCGCACGGCTGACGCCCTGGCGCAAACGGGCGGGATTCGATCAATCGAGGAATGGCGAGTCGATCTTCACGGAGGCCCGCACTGCTGCGGGCACGATTGTGACGTCGTCTTTCATGGGTTTGTGACCGGGAGATTCCGCCCGGCGGTCGCCGGGTGGATAAGCGCCGTATCGAAAGGTCCGGCATTCGCTGTCGCCCACGCTCGGGCGGCGAACGGCCGCAAGGCCATCACTAGGAGGATAACAAATGAAGGACGGTTCCTTATCGGGGCTATCCGAAGCTGAAGCCAAGGAATTCCATTCGATATTCATGACGAGCTTCCTGCTCTTCACGGCTGTCGCGGTGGTTGCCCATATCCTCGCCTGGATGTGGCGTCCCTGGTTGCCAGGCCCGGGCGGCTACAAGACGACGGCGCTGGACAGCGTCCAGCACGTCGCCAGCGTCGCCCTTTCGTATCTGACATAGAGGGAGGCAATCATGTGGCGAATTTGGCTTCTGTTCGATCCGCGCCGTGCCTTGGTCGCGCTCTTCACGTTCCTGTTCGGACTGGCGATCGTGATCCACTTCATCCTGCTCTCGACCGACCGGTTCAACTGGTTGGACGGGCCGCGCAAGGCGAAGACGTCAGAGATCACTCTGCCGTACACACCACCAAGCATGCCGTCCTGATGGCATGACGAAATGCGTACCGGAACGGACGAGACAGGATCGAGCGGCCCGTCTCGTCCGCTTCCGGTAGCGACCCGCAGATGGATGGCTACGCTGGTTTTCGCAGGCGGAGGAACGAACGATGGCAATGCTCAGCTTTGAAAGAAAATATCGCGTTCGCGGCGGAACGCTCATCGGCGGCGACCTGTTCGACTTCTGGGTCGGCCCGTTCTACGTCGGGTTCTTCGGAGTGACGACGGTGTTCTTCTCCTTCGTCGGCATCGCGATGATTCTCTGGAACACCGCGCTCGGTCCGACCTGGAATCTCTGGCAGATCAGCGTCAATCCGCCTGACGTCAAGTACGGCTTGTCCTTTGCGCCGCTCCAGGAAGGCGGCATCTGGCAGATCGTTACCATCTGCGCGCTCGGCGCCTTCGTGTCATGGGCGCTTCGCGAGGTCGAGATCTGCCGGAAACTCGGGATCGGCTACCATGTGCCGTTCGCCTTCGGCTTCGCCATCTTCGCCTATTTCACCCTGGTGGTGATCAGGCCAGTATTGATGGGGTCTTGGAGCTACGGCTTCCCCTACGGCATCATCACCCATCTCGATTGGGTGTCGAACACCGGCTACCAATACGGCAACTTCCACTACAACCCCGCGCACATGATCGCCATCACGTTCTTCTTCACGACGTGCCTGGCGCTGGCCTTGCACGGCGGCCTGATCCTGTCGTCGACCAACCCAGACAAGGGTGAACCGGTCAAAACGCCCGAGCACGAGAACACGATGTTCCGGGATCTGATCGGCTATTCGGTCGGCACCATCGGAATCCATCGCCTCGGACTGTTCATCGCGCTATCCGCGGTGTTCTTCAGCGCGGTCTGCATCGTGATCAGCGGGCCGCTATGGGCCGAGGGAGACGCCTGGTCGGAGTGGTGGAACTGGTGGCGCAATCTTCCGATCTGGTCCGCCAATTAATTCCGGTCGTCAGAGAGAGTCCTGAGCCATGGCCCAATATCAGAATTTCTTCACGCAGGTGCAGGTACGCAGCACCATCTACCCCGGAATTCCGATCCAGCCCGGAATATGGGTTCGATCCAGCGAGGGCCGGTTCAACTACTGGCTCGGAAAGATCGGCGACGCCCAGGTCGGCCCGGTTTATCTCGGGTTTCTCGGATTGGCCTCCATCGCCTGCGGCATCGTTGCAATTGAGATCATCGGCCTCAACATGATGGCCTCGGTGAACTGGAGCCCGATCGAATTCGTCAGGCAGCTGCCATGGCTTTCGCTGGAACCACCGAAGCCCGAATACGGCATCAGCTTTCCGCCATTGCAGGAGGGCGGGTGGTGGCTGATGGCCGGGTTCTTCCTGACCACCTCGATCCTGTTGTGGTGGGGACGAACATACCGGCGAGCGCGGGCGCTCGGCATGGGCACGCACGTGTCCTGGGCTTTCGCGTCCGCGATCTGGCTTTATCTGGTGCTCGGCTTCATCCGTCCGCTGCTGATGGGGCATTTCAGCGAGGCCGTTCCCTTCGGAATATTTCCGCATCTCGACTGGACCAACAATTTCTCGATCACGCACGGCAACCTCTTCTACAATCCGTTTCATATGCTCTCGATCGCATTCCTGTATGGCTCGGCCCTGCTGTTCGCCATGCACGGCGCGACGATTTTGGCGGTCAGCCGCTATGGCGGTGAGCGCGAGATCGAGCAGATCGTCGACCGCGGCACGGCGCTGGAGCGGGCGGCCCTGATCTGGCGCTGGACCATGGGCTTCAACGCGACGGCGGAATCGATCCATCGCTGGGCCTGGTGGTTTGCCGTGCTCTGCCCGCTGACCGGCGGCATCGGGATCCTGCTTTCCGGCACCGTCGTCGACAACTGGTTCGACTGGGGCGTCAAGCACGGCCTGGCGTTGCCACGATAAATCATTTGAAGATCCAGGCGCGCGCCGGATTGCAACATGCCGCTGCGGCGCGCGTACGCCTTCATTGTCTTCCCGGCTCGGCTGTCCGAGACGACGCGGCGGCGTACGGCCCAGTACGGGCTTCGTGCGTCAATCGTCCGCCAACAAAAAACGGGTTCGAGGAACGCTAGGTGAGAGATCACGGGTTGTTGGAGGATATTTGCCCTGGTTCAGGTGTTCAAATCTCCGAAGGAGTCGCTGGGGAATCTCGGCGCATTGCCGGCCGCGAACCTGATCGCAGCGGCCAGCGACGTCGCCGTCATCGTCGACGGCGAGGGTGTCGTTCGAGATGTCGCCTTCAACAAGGAGGATCTCTCGCTCGAGCTCGACGCCCATGGCCGCTGGCTCGGTTCGAGGCTCGCCGAAATCGTCACCTCCGAGACCAGCGCGAAAGCCGGAGAATTGCTCCAGGACGCGATGAGCCGGAAATTATCGGTCTGGCGCCAGGTCAACCATCCCTCGCCCGGAGGAGCGGACATTCCAGTGCTGTATTCGGCCGTCAACATCGGACGCGACGACCGTTTTGTCGTGGTCGGCCGCGATCTACGTCCGCTTGCAGCAATGCAACAGCGGCTCGTCAACGCCCAGCAATCGATGGAGCGCGACTACATCCGGCTGCGCCACGCCGAAACGCGCTACCGCCTGCTGTTCCAGGTATCGTCGGAAGCGGTCATGATCGTTGATGCTTCCAGCAATGCGATCCTCGAGATCAATGCGGCCGCGCTGGCGCTGCTCGACGAGAGCGCCCCGCAGGTTCTGAAATCTAATCTCTCCTCGCATTTCGAGACAGCAGACCTCGAGCTCGATTCAAACCCTGCTGTCCAATGTTCGAGCCACCGGTCGTGACGGCAACGTCCGTGGCCGGCTTGCGAAGGGGGGCAGGGATTGCTTTGTCGCCGTATCCCAGTTCCGGCAAGAGAACGCGACCCTGTTTCTGGTCCGCCTGTCGTCGCAGCAGGCACCGCCGCAGGCCGGTGCGCTGAAGGCGACCTCGAGCCTGCTGGGGTATTTCGACGCCGCGCCCGACGCATTGGTCATCACAGAGCATGACGGCCGTATCGTCAGGGTCAACCCGGCATTCGTGGAGATGGCGCAACTTGGCAGCGCTGAGCAGTCGCGCGGCGAAGCGCTGGACCGCTGGCTCGGCCGTGCCGGTGTCGACTTCGCGGTGGCGTTCGCCAGTCTCCGCCAGACCGGTTCGATCAAGCTGTTCGCGACCTCGCTGCGAGGCGAACATGGCGCGACGACGGATGTCGAGGTCTCGGCGGCATCTCTGGTCGACGACGATCGCAAGCAGAGTTTCGGCTTCGCAATTCGCAACGTCGAGAAGCGTCTTTCGGCATCGCCGTCGTCGGCCCGCGAGCTCCCGCGCTCGGTCGCCCAGCTCACCGAGCAAATCGGTCGGGTTCCGCTGCGCGATCTCGTGCGCGAGGCGACAGACGTCATCGAAAAGCTCTCGATTGAGGCTGCACTTGAATTGACCGGCGACAACCGCGCATCCGCTGCGGAAATGCTCGGCCTCAGCCGTCAGAGCCTGTACGTCAAGCTCCGGCGCTTTGGGCTTGCCGAGCACACTGGAGAAGGGGAAGCCGAAGATGACTAGTGCCGTTGCCGGTCATCCCACGCCCTCGGTCGTTCTCGAACTGCTGAAGCCGATCACATGGTTTCCGCCGATGTGGGCTCTGGGGTGTGGGATCGTGTCATCGGGCGTTTCGCCGGGCCAGCGTTGGCCGATGATAGTCGCGGGTGTGCTGTTGGCCGGACCGATGGTCTGCGGTACCAGCCAAGCCGTGAACGACTGGTACGACCGGCATGTCGATGCCATCAACGAGCCCGACCGGCCGATTCCGTCGGGGCGCATTCCCGGTCGTTGGGGCCTCTATATTGCGATCGTGTGGACGATGTTGTCATTGCTGCTTGCGACCACCCTCGGCACTTGGGGCTTTGTCGCCGCGATCGTCGGTCTCGTGCTGGCCTGGGCTTACAGTGCACCGCCTGTCCGCCTCAAGCAGAACGGCTGGTGGGGTAACGCTGCATGCGGGCTTTGCTATGAGGGGCTGCCCTGGTTCACCGGGGCCGCTGTGATGAGCGCATCCGCTCCAGACTGGCGCATCGTCTTGATCGCGCTGCTCTACAGTGTCGGTGCCCACGGCATCATGACGCTCAATGATTTCAAGTCGGTCGAGGGCGACAAGCGGATGGGGATCGACTCGCTGCCCGTGGTGCTCGGCGTCGGCAACGCCGCGCGCCTTGCCTGTGTGGTGATGGCAGTGCCGCAGGTTGCGGTCGTGGCGCTGTTGCTGGCATGGCAGCGACCAATCTACGCGGCGGCAGTCGCTGCGTTAGTTCTCGCGCAGTTGTTCCTGATGGCCTATTTCCTGAAGAGTCCGCGCGAACGCGCGCCCTGGTATAACGGCACCGGGATCAGTTGCTATGTCGTCGGCATGCTCATCAGCGCCTTTGCGCTGGCGGCACTGAAAGCGAGCTGATCATGAACAACCCTGTGCTTTCATGGTTGGGCATCATCAGGCTGGGTCTGGTTCAGACCGGCCTCGGTGCGATCGTGGTCTTGACGACCTCCACGCTGAACCGGGTCATGGTCGTCGAACTGGCGATGCCCGCGATGCTGCCGGGCGCGCTTGTCGCCATTCACTATGCTCTTCAAGTGTTCCGGCCGGCTTGGGGCCATGGCTCGGATATCGGGGCCCGCCGAACGCCGTGGATCGTCGGCGGCATGGCGGTGCTCGCTACCGGCGGACTGATGGCCGCTGTGGCGACGGCCTGGATGACGACGCATCCGCTGTTCGGCATCGCGCTTGCGGTGGTCGCCTTCTGCCTGATCGGCGTCGGGGTCGGTGCCGCCGGCACGTCGCTCCTGGTGCTGCTCGCCAAGCGTACCGATGACAATCGCCGCGCGGCGGCGGCGACAATCGTCTGGGTGATGATGATTGCAGGCTTTATCATAACCACCGGTGTAGCCGGCCATTTACTCGATCCGTTTTCGTCTACGCGGTTGATCATCGTGTCGGGAGCGGTATCAGCAGCGGCCATGGTTCTGACCTTCATTGGCGTGTGGGGCGTCGAAAGAGAGCCGGTTGCCAGCCCCGAATCGGTCTCGAAGCAGCCTGCGCGCCAAACATCGTTCCGCGAGGCCTTCCTGGAAGTCTGGACCGAACCAAGATCACGGCGATTCTGCGATCTTCGTCTTTGTCTCGATGCTCGCTTATAGCGCGCAGGATCTGATCCTCGAGCCGTTCGCCGGCGCAGTGTTCGGCTTTACGCCCGGCGAGACGACCAGGCTTTCAGGCGTCCAGCATGCGGGCACGCTGATTGGGATGGCAATGGTGCCGTTGATCGGCGCCACTTATCCGCGATCTCGCGGCAACCTTCAGATATGGACCATCGGTGGGTGCCTCGCTTCGGCGATCGCGCTGTTGTGTTTGGCGGCAGCGGCGGTCGTCGGGCCATCCTGGCCTTTGCGTGAGACCGTATTCATGCTCGGTGTCACGAACGGTGCCTACGCGGTGGCGGCGATCGGCTCGATGATGGCACTCGTTGGGGCGGGCGGCGAGCAACGCGAAGGCGTGCGCATGGGGCTGTGGGGCGCAGCGCAAGCGTTCGCGTTCGGAATCGGTGGGTTCGTGGGAACCCTGGCCAGCGACATCGCGCGCTATGTCCTGACGTCGGCGCCATTGTCTTATTCCGTGGTGTTTGCATCCGAGGCAGGATTGTTCGTCGTTGCCGCCGTGATGGCCGTTTGGGTTCATCGTGCTCCGGCAAAGGACGCGGTGCAGCAGCGCGTTTTCGATGCGCCGGGTGCCTCTATCGCAGAAGGAGCGCGGTCATGACCAGTTCTGAGATTTTCGATGTCGTGGTTGTCGGCGGAGGGCCGTCCGGAGCGACCGCAGCACACGATCTCGCCAGGCTCGGGCGCAGCGTGTTGCTGCTTGACCGTGCCGGCCGCATCAAGCCTTGCGGCGGTGCGATTCCGCCGCGGTTGATCCGCGATTTCGACATTCCAGATCACCTGCTGGTGGCGCACGTCAACTCCGCCCGGATGGTGTCGCCGTCGGACCAGCAGGTCGACATGCCCATCGACGGCGGTTTCGTCGGCATGGTCGACCGCGACGTGTTCGACGAGTGGCTGCGGACACGTGCTGCGGAGGCGGGCGCGGAGCGGCGGACCGGCCTGTTCAAACGCTTCGAACGCGACGAATCCGGCGCGACGGTCGTCCATTATGAGGAACGCGCCGCCGACGGGGCCGTGATGGAAAGCACGGTTCTGGCCCGCGCGCTGATCGGCGCCGACGGCGCTTTGTCGGCCGTGGCACGGCAGTGTCTGCCCGGTGCGGATCGGCTGCCTTATGTGTTTGCATATCATGAGATCGTTCGCGCGCCGCCGGCTGCGTCCAGCTTCGACGGTACACGTTGTGACGTCTATTATCGCGGCAGCGTATCTCCCGACTTCTACGGCTGGGTCTTCCCGCATGGCGACACCGTCAGCGTCGGCACAGGTTCCGCCCGCAAGGGATTTTCGTTAAGGGAGTCCGTGGTCGGGCTGCGCGACGCTGCGGGGCTTGGTACGTCTGAGACGATCTCGCCGCGAAGGCGCGCCGATCTCCGCTGCGCCCGCTGCCGCGGTGGGACGATGGGCACAGCGTGTTGCTCGCCGGCGATGCAGCGGGCGTCGTTGCTCCCGCGTCGGGCGAGGGCATTTATTACGCGATGATTGGCGGACGCCTGTCGGCGGAAGCTGTCGATGAATTTCTGGAGACCGGGAGCGCCAAGGCCCTGCGCAATGCGCGAAAGCGCTTCCATGCGGCTGCATGGCGTCGTGTTCTGGATACTCGGCGTGATGCAGTGGTACTGGTATTCCAATGATCGTCGCCGCGAACGCTTCGTCAGCATCTGTCGCGACCGCGACGTCCAGAAGCTGACGTGGGATGCTTACATGAACAAGGAACTGGTTCGCGCCAAGCCGGTCGCCCATGTGCGCATTTTCTTCAAGAACCTTGCCCACATGGCAGGGCTGGCATCGGCGTAATGGCCACGCGCGGCAGTTTCTGGAAGCCCGTGCTGGTCGCGGCTTCGGTTGCGATCTTCATTGGCGTGCTCGGCGGTACGTTGACCGATACCGGGGTCTGGTATCAGAGCCCTCGTCAAGCCGTCCTGGCAGCCGCCAGACTGGCTGTTCGGTCCGGCCTGGACTTTGATCTTTGCGCTGGCGACGGCCTCGGCGGTTCATGCTTGGCGCAACGCCGCGAGCCGTGCGCAGCGGGGAATGGGTGATCGCGCTGTTTGCCCTGAACGGATTTCTCAACGTGCTGTGGAGCACGTTGTTCTTCGCGCTGAAACGTCCGGATTGGGCACTGATCGAGGTGGTGGTCCTGTGGCTCTCGATCCTGTTGCCGATCATCGTGTTCTGGCGCTTCGCAAGGCCCGCGAGCCTCTACTTGGTGCCTTATCTTCTGTGGGTGTCGTTCGCCGCATTTCTCAATCTGACCGTTGTTCGACTCAATGCACCGTTTACGTGACAAACGGTTGCCAGGATCGGATGTCCATGTGATCTTCCGGCATGGCTGACCTGTTTGCGAGTGGACACCTCGTCGATTTCATTCTCGTCGTGGCCGTGCTCGAGGCTCTGGTCTTGTTGATCTATTGGTCGCGTGCTCGGCGAGGCATCGCGCCACGCGATCTGTTGCCCAACCTGTTTGCCGGTCTATTTCTCTTGCTCGCGCTACGCGCAACCCTCGCCGGCAGCGGTTGGATGTTGGCAAGCTTCTTCCTCGCTGCGGCCGGACTCGCGCATCTGGCCGACGTCACCCAGCGGTGGCGCAACTAGCCACCGCGCGGGTCCTGTGTCGGTCCGCTATTTCTTCTCGGAGAATTTGTTGATGTAGGCGATGACGTCCTTGCGTTGTTGCTCGTCGGTGAGCTTGAACGCCATCTTGGTGGAGCCGGTCGCCAGATCCGCCTTGCCCTTGTCGGTCAGGAATTTCTTCAGGAATGCGTTCGGGTCGGGCAGGTACTGAAAGATCAGATCGTCGGACCAGACCAGTCCGTTCTCGCCGGCGGCCTTGTTGAGCGCCGAATACGCGAAGCCCGGCGCCGTTCCCGATTGCCGGCCGATGACGCCGGTCAAGACTGGTCCGACCAGGTTCTTGGCATCCGGCCCAATGCGGTGGCAGGTCATGCACTGCTTGAAAATCTGCTCACCCTTGGCCGCGTCCTGCGCCCGGGCAGCGTTGCTCGAAAAGACAATGGCTGCTGCAACACAAGCAAAAACTGCAGATTTTACCGGCACGTGGCTCTCCCTGACGTCGTTTAGCTTCTGAATCTGAGTGTTAGGATATATTGACAGATATAAATATCAACTAATGTTGTCGGTTCCTGACGGCCTTTTGAGCGGCGTCAAACGAGTTCCCGGGCAATTGTGCCAGCTTAACGCTTGGCAGCGTGCTTTCTCGCCGGGGCGGCCACGGCCGGTGTCATGTAAATGTGACAACTAAAACCTTCAAAACAAAGGTGTTTCTTGACTTCGCGTCGGAATTTGCGCATTCGTATCGGGCGGGGCTGAGTTTCGGGTGCCAAGTGTCAGGCAGCGTTGGCACATCTCATGCACCGGTCCGACTGCCGTTGTTTCGACAGCTTCACGCGTCCTCAGAGAATGATCGGCAGATAACAGAATGGCCGCATTACCGACCGTACAGCCCGACATCACCCTCTTGCTGGACATGGAGGGGTGATCCGCGAGGCGACGTTGTCTCCATCAATGAGCGGCGAGAGTGTCGACGGATGGCTCGGCCGCCCGTGGGTCGAAGTCGCCGGCGACATGGGCGGCGAGAAGGTCAAGCGCATGGTCGATGACGCGCGCGTCACCGGCATTTCGGCATTCCGCCAGATCAACCAGCGCTTTCCGAGCGGTCTCGAAATTCCGATGGAATACACCACGGTGCTGCTGGGCGGCCGTGCCGGGATGCTCGCGATCGGCAAGAACTTGCAAGCGGTCGCCGAATTGCAGTCGCGCCTGATCGCGGCCCAGCAGACGATGGAGCGCGACTACTGGAAGCTGCGCGAAATCGAGACCCGCTACCGTCTGGTCTTCGACGCGTCCAACGAAGCCGTCTTGATCGTGTCGGCCGCCAATCTGCGGATCCTGGAAGCCAACCGTACCGCGATCGAGGCGCTGAATTCGCCGCGTCGCCGCAACGAGGACATCGCGGGACGAGAGTTGCTGCATGACATCGCCGCTGAAGACCGCGACGCGGTTCGCGAAGTGCTGGCGCGCATTCGCGAGCGCGGCAAGGCGCTGAGCATCCTCGTGCATCTCGGCCCTGAAGCGAAGCCCTGGATGCTGCGGGGTTCGCTGATGGCGGCGGAGCCCGGCCATGTTTTTCTGCTGCAATTCACCGCAGCGACCGACCTGTCGGCCCCGAAGGGAAAGGCCGAGCATTCGTCCATCGAGGAGTTGGTCGAGCAGTTGCCAGACGGGTTCGTGGCGCTCGATGAAGCCGGCATCATTCTCCATGCCAATCAGGCCTTCCTCGATCTGGTGCAGCTCGGCTCGAAGGCGTCCACAATCGGGGAATCGCTTGGCCGGTGGCTCTGGCAGCCGGGCGCGGATCTGAACGCTCTCCTTTCGAACATCCAGCGGCACAAGACCGTGCGGCTGTTTACGACGTCGGTTCGCGGTGAGCTCGGTACCGAGACTGAGGTCGAGATATCGGCCGGGACCGGGGAGGGCGGGCCGGGTCATATCGGCGTGCTGCTTCGCAATGTGGCCCGTCGCCTGCCGTCGGGCAGCGAGAGTGATTTTCTGCGCACCGCGCTCGGCTCGATGAGCGAGCAGATCGGGAAATCCTCGCTGCGCCAGCTCGTCAAGAATACGGTTGGCGTCGTCGAACAGCACTATGTGAAGCAGGCGCTCGAGCTTGCGGGTGGGAACCGGACGGCTACGGCTGAACTTCTGGGATTGAGCCGGCAGAGCCTTTATGCAAAGCTCAATCGTTACGGCCTCGACGACAAGGGGCCGGACGCAGAGGAAACCCCAGAGGACTGAGTTGGCGCTGCATTCGCTCGCTACACCAGCATTCGGAAAAGCCGATCTTTCGAACTGCGAACGGGAAGAGATTCATCTCGCGGGCTCGATCCAGCCCCACGGCGCCCTGTTGGTCGTCAGCGAGCCCGATCACCGTGTCGTTCAGGCCAGCGCCAATGCCGCGGAATTTCTCAACCTGAAGCAAGTCGATGGCATGGCCCTCGCCGATCTCGATGGCGATCTGCTGGTCCGAATTCTCCCGCACCTCGATCCGACCGCTCAGGGAATGCCGATCGCGGTGCGCTGCAGGATCGGAAGCCCTGGCGCCGAATATGACGGGCTGCTGCATCGTCCGCCGGAAGGGGGCTGGTCATCGAGCTGGAGCGGGCCGGACCATCGGTCGATTTGACCAGGTACATCGCCAAGGCGGCTCGAGAGGATCTCGCACCGCGTCCTCGATTCGCGCTTTGTGCGAAGAAGCCGCAACTTTGTTTCAGGACCGTACCGGCTACGACCGGGTGATGGTCTACCGTTTTGATGACGAGGGCCACGGCGAAGTGTTTTCGGAGCGCCGCAAGCCGGAGCTCGAGGCGTATCTGGGCAATCGCTACCCTGCGACCGATATTCCGCAGATGGCGCGGCGACTCTATGAGCGCACACGAGTCCGCGTGCTGGTGGATGTGAACTATCAGCCAGTCCCGCTGCAGCCCCGGCTGTCGCCGATCACCGGACGGGATCTGGACATGTCGCTCTGCTTCCTGCGCAGCATGTCCCCGATTCACCTTCAGTACCTGAAGAACATGGGTGTGGGCGCGACTCTGGTGATCTCGCTGGTGGTCGGCGGAAAGCTGTGGGGCCTCGTTGCCTGTCATCATTACGAGCCGCGCTTCATCCATTTCGAATTGCGGGCGGTTTGCGAACTGCTTGCCGAGGCGATCGCGACGCGTATCGCGGCGGCTCGAGAGCTTTGCGCAGAGCCAATCCGAGATATTCGTGCAACGAGCTCGAGCAGCGAATGATCGAGGCCATGTCGCGAGAAGGTGACTGGCGAGGCGCGATCTTCGACAGCTCGCAATCGATCCTGCAACCGCTCGGGGCGAGTGGAAGCGCTCTGATCTATGAAGGTCAGATCATTTCGACCGGTGAGGTTCCGGGAACACAAGAGATCAGGGAGATCGGTGCGTGGCTGGACACGCATCGCGATCGTTCTGTGGTGGCGACGGCATCGCTCGGGCTGGATCTTCCGCAGTTCGCTGGGATTACAAAGGTTGCGAGCGGCATCGCGGTGACGCCGATCTCCAGCAATCCCGGCGAGTACCTGATCTGGTTCCGGCCGGAGCGCATTCGCACGGTGACCTGGGGCGGCGATCCGTTGAAGCCTTTCGTGATCGGCAACAGCCCCACGGATTTGTCGCCGCGGCGGTCGTTCGCGCAGTGGCATCAGCAGGTCGAGGGAACGTCCGACCCTTGGACGCCGGCCGATCTCGCCGCCGCCCGCCTGATCGGCCAGTCGGTGGCAGATATCGTGCTGCAATTCCGCGCGGTGCGAACGCTCATCGCCCAAGATCAACTCGAGCAGTTCAGCCGCCATGTGCGCGTGTCCGAGCAGCCGGTGATCATAGCCGACATTGACGGCAAGATCCTGCTGATGAACGAGGCCTTCAAGACATTGCTGCCGAAGGATCACACTGCGTTTGATCGGCTGGATGAGCTGGCCGGGGCATTTCAACAGTCGGACCGTTTCCTTCGCGATGTTGCCGACCTTATCCGTCATCATCGGGCGTGGCGCGGCGAGCTGCTGTTGCGCAGCGAGAGTAACCGGGAAAAGCCGTTGATGATCAGGGCCGATCCTGTGCATCCGTCGCGGGACCGCGTGCTCGGCTTCGTGTTGATCTTCTCCGATATCACCGACCGTAAGGCCGCCGAGATCGCGCGCAGCCGTTTCCAGGAAGGCATCGTTCAGAGCAATCGGATCAGCAGCGTCCGTCTCGATTCCCGGACCGACCTCGTCTACCAGAACCTGCTGTCGTCGGTGATCGAGAACGCCCAGCTCGCGGCGCTTGAAATCACCTATGGCGTGGAAACCGGCCGGATCGCCGAGATGCTCGAGAGCGTCCGCAATTCGACGCTGCGCACTGCCGAAGTGCTGGAGCATCTGATCTGGCATGCGTCCCGGACGTCGGGGGCGGCAAGCCGAACGCTTGAAACAGCAGCCGTGGCCGACCACCTACTCCACGGCCGCGATCGTGCCCGACCCATGCGGCACCGCGGCTTCGACGGCGCAGGAGAGGTCGATATTCATGGAAAACGCGATTGCGCCTTCCTCCACCACGGCCTGCAGATCGGGCGCAAGTGCACCGGCCTCGTCGAGCGCCCTGCGGTAGTCGGCCTTCAGCACATCCAGATCGGAAAATTGCGGAAAATCATAGAAGCTCAGCTCCGAAGGGCGAAGCTCCAGCGAGCGCGCCAGCAATCGCTGGAGGATCTGGCCGCCGCTGAGGTCCCCGAGATAGCGGGTATAGGCATGTGCGATCAGTCGCATGCTGTCGCCATCGGCCACATGCGCAACCCGCTTGGCGTAGATCTCTCCGGCGGCAAGCAGCGGAATGTCCTCGACCCATCGCTCGCCGCATAGAGCAGCAAGGTCGGATTCGATGGCGAGCGTGCGTGCAAGCCGGTAGTGGGAGAGCAATGCGATGCCGGGTGAACAGCTGTGACGTTCGAGGCCATGCTCCATCGCCCGGTAGGCGGGAAGCAGATTGCGCAACAACAGGATATAGCCTGCCCGGCTCGCTTCACCCCGCAGCAGACTGCGAATGATGCCGGTCCGTTCGGCTTCTGCATGCAGCGCCTTGGTGCGGAAATAAAGCGCAGTCACGACGCCGGGCGGGGAGGGATCGGCCGCCCTGGCAGCAGTTGTACTCGATGGGTAGCTTCTTGGCGTCAATCTGCGCCGTCCCCGTGCGCCGAGGGCGGTCATGTCCGCCCCTTCATCTGCTCGATCAGGCCATGCGCCTGTTGCGGCGCAGTGATCGCATCTGCCGACATCATATCGGCTCCCATCGATGCCACAAGGTCGGGCTGCGCGATTATCATCGGCCCGCCAAGCATGATGCCGACCTGCCGGTTGCGCGAGTCACGCCTGATGTCGTGGATGTCCCTCTTCAGCTCGTCGAGCCGCCGATCGCTGCTGACGGAGAAGCCGACGATGTCGAACCAGTGATTATGCACCAGGGATGTCAGCTCCTGATGCGACGAAAACGGACCGGTGCAGAGATTCCAACCTGCGCGGCGGAAGAATTCGGCCACCATGGATAGTCCGAAACTGTGCTGATCACCGGGAATGATCGTCAGGAGTGCCGATTCTCCGCCGTGGCGGTCGGTGGCTTCCTGCACGAAGCTGTCGCCGAGGCGGTGCATGATGAACTGCAATCGCCCGACGCCGAGCGTCACGCTGGCAAAATCCGTCGTGTCCGATTCCCATTGCTTGCCGAGCTGTCGCGCTGCGGGCGCCAGCAGATCGAGAAAGATCGATTCGACCGAGGCGCCTTTGGCCCGGAGATCCACGACATAGGCGAACGCCGCGCCGTCATCGGCGCCAAGCGCCAGCGCGGCAAACACCTCCACCTCGGTCGGCGTGGTTGGCTCTGCGGTCTCCGCGGGCCTTGTGATCGGTGTGCTGCGTAACGCCAGCACGATCTTGGGAATGATCTGCGTCTTGATGGTTCGGACTACGGCGACCGGTTGCAGCGTCGGCCGAAAGCGCCAGATCGGTGTCGGAATTCGCTGCCGTAACGATTTGGGACGAGGCGCCGACGCGGTGTCGGTGGCGCTACCGGCTGAGAAGGATTGCTCGTTCACATCGGTCATATCTCACTCCCCCCAACATTAAGTCCCCGAGTCCAAAAACCGTCAAGTTGAATTTACGTATGGTTTAGTTGACAGTTCCTGAAGCGAGGTTTAGCCTTCTTTCCATCAAGCCCGCACATAGGGAGTGGCGCGGTGCACTTTCGAGTAGCGAAAAGCGGCCAGTTTCCCGAATGCGGCGACCCTTCGCCGGCACTCACTCGATTTCCCCGGCCGATATCGCATCACCGTGCAGATGGGCTGTCAAACAATCTTTACAGTCTGGCGGACAAATCCGTCGCTGCGCCTGCGAACAGAATTTCGCAGATGGGCAATGTGGGGTCGCAAGCAAGCTCGCCGGCGCAACCACTTAAAGCGCTGTACACGCCGGAGCAGCGCCTTCGCCGCGATGCAACAAGGTGGACGCTGGTACAGGGCATCCTCGCGCCAATTCAGTTTGCCGTTTTCCTGATCAGCCTGGCGCTGGTGGTTCGTTATCTCTTCGTTGGCGAAGGCTTTGCCGTCGCGACGGCGTCGATCGTCGTCAAGACTCTCGTGCTCTACGCGATCATGATCACCGGTTCGATCTGGGAACGTGAAGTCTTCGGCTGCTATCTGTTTGCGTCGGCCTTCTTCTGGGAAGACGTCTTCAGCTTCGTCGCGCTGGCTCTGCACACCGGCTATCTCGTCGCGTTGTTTGCCGGAATCGGCGGCCCGCGCGAGCAGATGCTGCTCGCGCTGGCGGCGTACGCGTCATACTTCGTCAATGCCACGCAGTTCGTATTGAAGCTACGTGCGGCGCGTCGCGACGAGCGCGCTGCATCATCTGCAGCTCCCTTCGTTTCGGAGGGCCGGGCATGAATGTGCATGCGCACGGATGTCAGGTCACAGCCGAAGGCGCGCCCAGGCCGGTCCGCCGCGAGAATGGACAGCGCGAGGTGTTCTGTGGGCTGACCGGTATCGTCTGGCTGCATCGGAAGATCCAGGATGCGTTCTTCCTGGTAGTGGGCTCGCGCACCTGCGCGCATCTGATTCAATCCGCGGCCGGCGTGATGATATTCGCGGAGCCCCGATTTGCGACAGCGATCATGGAAGAGAGGGATCTTGCAGGGCTCACCGATGCCAATGACGAATTGGACCGGATCGTGACTCAGCTGATCGCACGGCGGCCGGACATCCGGCTGTTGTTTCTGGTCGGCTCCTGTCCGTCCGAGGTGATCAAGCTCGATCTGTCGCGCGCCGCATTGCGACTGTCGCAGAAATTTTCGCCTGCGGTCCGCATTCTCAACTACTCAGGCAGTGGAATCGAGACAACATTCACGCAAGGCGAGGATGCCTGTCTCGCCTCGCTCGTCCCCGCGGCCCCCCCAACCAGGACGAGCGAGGAGCAATTGCTGATCGTGGGCTCGCTGGCCGACGTCGTCGAGGACCAGTTCATCCGCTTGTTCGACGCGCTGGGCATCGGCGCAGTGCAGTTTCTGCCGCCGCGAAACTCCGCGGCACTTTCCGATATTGGACCGAACACCAAATTTCTCCTGGCTCAACCCTTCCTTGCTGACACGGCGCGCGCGCTGGAAGATCGCGGCGCTGTCCGGTTGGCCGCGCCGTTCCCGCTGGGGGTGGAGGGTACGACGGCTTGGCTGCGTGCGGCGGCCGATGCCTTCGGTGTCGCGCCCGCGCTGTTCGAGACCGTAACGCAACCTCATCGCACCAGGGCGGAGCGGGCGCTGGTTCGTTATCGCGATCAGCTCGGCGGTCGCCGCATCTTCCTGTTCCCGGATTCCCAACTCGAAATTCCCCTGGCGCGGTTCCTGTCGCGCGAATTGTCGATGCATCTGATTGAGGTCGGGACACCCTATTTGCACCGCGAGCATCTTGCGGAAGAACTCAGGTTGCTGCCCAACGATGTCGTGCTGTCGGAAGGGCAGGACGTCGATTTGCAACTGGATCGCTGCCGCATGGCGCGACCCGATCTCGTGGTCTGCGGGCTTGGGCTTGCCAATCCGCTGGAAGCGGAAGGCATGACCACGAAATGGTCGATCGAGCTCGTGTTCACGCCCATCCAGGGCTACGAGCAAGCGGCCGATCTGGCCGAACTGTTTGCGCGCCCCCTGGTGCGCCGCGCAAAGCTGGTGGCCTGATCATGCAGCTCACCGTATGGACATATGAAGGACCTCCCCACGTCGGCGCGATGCGCGTCGCGACGGGAATGGAAGGCCTGCATTACGTCCTGCATGCCCCGCAGGGTGACACCTACGCGGATCTGCTGTTCACGATGATCGAGCGCCGCGACCGGCGTCCGCCCGTGACCTACACCACGTTTTCCGCCCGCGATCTCGGCGGTGACACCGCCCAGCTGTTCAAGACCGCGGCCCAAAACGCCTATGATCGTTTCCAGCCGCAGGCGATGCTCGTCGGCGCGTCCTGCACCGGCTCGTTGATCCAGGACGACCCCGGTGGTCTCGCGCGTGCGCTCGATCTCCCGATCCCCGTGGTGGCCGTCGATCTGCCGGCCTATCAGCGCAAGGAGAACTGGGGCGCGGCTGAAACGCTCTATCAGCTGGTCCGTGCACTCGCAGGGCCGTCGGCGCCGGCGCCGGGAACAGCACGTGCCGGTCGTGCGGCCGGCGTCCGCGCCAGTTGCAATCTGCTCGGTCCGACCGCACTCGGCTTCCGCCATCGCGACGATATCGTCGAGATCACATCGCTGCTGGCAAAGCTCGGCATCGACGTGAACGTCACGGCGCCGATGGGGGCGACACCGGCCGATATCGCAAGACTTGGCGAGGCCGACTTCAACGTCGTGCTCTACCCCGAAATCGCGGGGCAGGCGGCGTCCTGGCTGCAACGGACGTTGGGACAACCCTTCACCAAAACCATTCCAATCGGCGTCTCGGCCACCCGCGAATTCGCCGAAGAGGTCGCAAAGCTTGCTGGCGTCGATGCGTCGTCGACGCTGGCCTCGGCCTCCACCCGGCTGCCGTGGTATTCGCGTTCGGTCGATTCGACCTATCTCACCGGCAAGCGTGTCTTCATCTTTGGCGACGCCACCCACGCCGTTGCCGCCGCGCGCATTGCATCCGACGAGCTCGGCTTCAAGGTCGTTGGCCTCGGTACCTACAGCCGTGAGTTCGGCCGCGAGATCCGCGACGCCGCGAAGCGCTATGACGTCGAGCCGCTGATCACCGACGACTATCTGGAAGTCGAGGCAAAGGTTGCGGAACTGCAGCCCGAGCTGGTGCTGGGGACGCAGATGGAGCGGCACATCGCAAAGCGACTTGGCGTTCCCTGCGCCGTGATCTCGGCGCCGGTGCATGTGCAGGACTTTCCGGCACGCTATGCGCCGCAGATGGGGTTTGAGGGTGCCAACGTGATCTTCGATACCTGGGTGCATCCGCTGATGATGGGCCTCGAAGAGCATTTGCTGGCGATGTTCAAGGACGATTTCGAGTTCACGGACGGGGCTGTGCCTTCGCATCTGGGCGCAGGCCATCAGGCGACCGATGCGGCAAAGCCGGTTCAGCCCGTCGAGCTGTCCCCGGGAGCGACGTTGGCCGGCGTGACCTGGGCGGCCGATGCCGAGAAGGAACTGCACAAAATTCCGTTCTTCGTTCGCGGCAAGGCGCGCCGGAACACTGAACGTTTCGCCAATGAAAACGGTGTTGCCACCATAACCATTGAGACGCTCTACGATGCCAAAGCGCATTACGCCCGCTGACGCGACGCCTCTGAAGGTCGTCGTCGTGACCATGGACAGTCACCTGTCCGGCGCGGCTGCTCGGGCCGAGAGGTTGTTGAAGGGACATTTCCCCGGGCTGACGCTCGCGGTCCATTCCGCGGACGAATGGGGCACCGACGATGCGGCGCTCGATCTTTGCAGGGCCGACATCGCCCGCGGTGACATCGTGATCGCTACGATGCTGTTTCTCGACGACCATGTTCGCCTCGTGATGCCGGCACTCGTTGCCCGACGCAATGATTGCGACGCGATGATCTGCTGCATGTCGGCGGCGGATATCGTCAAGCTCACGCGCGTCGGTAAGTTCGACATGAGCGGTGAGGCCCTCGGCGCCATCGCATGGCTCAAGAAGCTGCGTGGTAATCGCAAAGGTAGCCCCGGCGGGAAGGGCGAGATGAAGATGCTGCGGCAGCTGCCGAAGCTGCTGCGCTTCATCCCGGGCACCGCCCAGGACATGCGCGCCTATTTCCTGACGCTGCAATATTGGCTGGCCGGCTCCGAGCAGAACATCGCCAATATGATACGCCTGTTGGTCGATCGCTATGCGGACGGTCCGCGCCGCGGCCTGCGCGGCATCGTCAAGGCCGAGGCGCCGGTCGACTATGCCGATATCGGCGTCTACCACCCGCGCCTCAAGGGTCGCATCGCCGATACCGCAGATCGACTGCCTGTCCCGGCCGGCGAGCGCGGCACCGTCGGCCTCCTGTTGTTGCGCTCCTATCTGCTCGCCGGAAATGCCGGTCACTACGATGGCGTGATCGCCGCATTCGAGGCGAGGGGGCTGCGTGTGATCCCCGCCTTCGCCAGCGGGCTCGACCAGCGGCCGGCGATCGAGCGCTTCTTCATGAAGGAAGGCCGCAGCGCGGTCGATGCGGTCGTCTCGCTCACCGGATTTTCGCTGGTCGGTGGTCCCGCCTACAATGACTCCCGGGCGGCCGAGGACATTCTCGCTCAACTCGACGTGCCCTATCTGTCGGCGCATCCCGTCGAATTCCAGACATTGGAACAATGGGGGGCTTCGGATCGTGGCCTGATGCCGGTGGAGAGCACCATTATGGTGGCGATCCCCGAGCTCGACGGTGCTGCGGGACCGATGGTCTATGGCGGTCGCTCCGACGGGGCAGGTGCTCCCTGCACCGGCTGCGAGCGCGCTTGCATTTTCGCACCGGCCGCGACCGGCGGCGAAATGCACGTGTGCAGCGAACGCGCTGACATGCTGGCGGCGCGCACGGCAAGACTGGTCGCGACGCGACGCTCGGAACGGCGGGATCGCAAGGTCGCGATCGTCTTGTTCAATTTCCCGCCGAATGCCGGCAACACCGGCACCGCGGCGTTCCTGTCGGTGTTCGAATCGCTTCATCGCACGCTCTCGGCAATGAAGCGCGAAGGCTATCAGGTCGAGGTTCCCGAAAACGCCGACGCTTTGCGTGAACGTATCGTGGTCGGCAATGCCGCCCGTTTCGGCGCGGATGCCAACGTCCACGCCAGAGTTTCCGCTGGTGATCACGTTCGGACCGAAAAATGGCTGCGTCAAATCGAGGCGCAGTGGGGACCCGCGCCCGGCAAGCAGCAGAGCGACGGCGGCTCGATCTTCGTGCTCGGTGAGCGCTTCGGCAATGTCTTCGTCGGGATACAGCCTGCATTCGGCTACGAGGGCGATCCGATGCGGCTGTTGTTCGAGAAGGGCTTTGCGCCGACGCATGCCTTCTCGGCCTTCTACCGCTGGCTGCGCGAAGATTTCGGCGCCTGCGCGGTGCTGCATTTCGGCACCCATGGGGCGCTCGAATTCATGCCAGGCAAGCAGGCCGGTCTGTCCGGCGCATGCTGGCCGGACCGCATGATCGGCGACCTGCCGAACCTCTATCTCTATGCCTCGAACAATCCGTCCGAGGGCACGATCGCCAAGCGCCGTTCGGCGGCGACACTGATCAGCTATCTGACGCCGCCGGTCGCCCATGCCGGGCTCTACAAGGGTCTGCTTGAGCTTAAGGCTTCGATCGAGCGCTGGCGGGGCCTTGCTCCGGATCAGGATGCCGAGCGCGGCGATCTCGCAACATTGATTCAGGCGCAGGCCGGTGCGCTGGAACTGACCGAGGCCGAGCCCGCGTGGATGAATCCGGCCAAGGCCGTCGGCAAATTGTCGCAAGCCGTGCTCGAGCTCGAATACACCCTGATCCCGCATGGCCTGCACGTCGTTGGTGAAACGCCATCGGTCGAACAGCGCGTCGAGATGCTGCAAGCGGTCGCCGACGCCTCGCACGGCGCGCGCCCGCATAAATCGGTTATCGAGCAGTTGGTCACGGGCGAGGCGCCCGAAGCGCTGGCCGCCAGGGACGCCGCTACGCTGTCGCTGTACACCGAGTTGGCCGGCATCGACCGCATCCTTCAGCAGGATCATGAACTGCCGGCGATCCTGCATGCGCTGGACGGCAAATTCATCCGTCCCGCGCCTGGCGGCGATCTCCTGCGGACTCCAGCGATCCTCCCCACGGGGCGCAATCTGCATGGCTTCGATCCGTTCCGGATTCCGAGCGCCTTTGCGGTGCAGGACGGAGCACACCAGGCGCAGCGGCTGATCGACAAGCATGCCGGCGAAGGACACGGGATTCCGGAATCGGTCGCGATCGTGCTGTGGGGCACAGACAACCTCAAGAACGAGGGCGCGCCGATCGGGCAGGCGCTGGCCTTGCTCGGGGCAAGACCGCGCTTTGACGGCTATGGCCGCCTGACCGGCGCTGAATTGATCCCGCTCGATCAGCTGAGCCGTCCGCGTATCGACGTGATCATCACCATGTCAGGCATCTTCCGCGACCTGCTGCCGCTGCAGATCAAGCTGCTGGCCGAGGCCTGCTTCCTGGCCGCGTCCGCCGATGAACCGGTCGAACGGAATTTCGTTCGCAAGCACGCGCTTGCGTTTCAACTCGCCAACAATTGCGACCTGGAAACGGCGTCCTTGCGCGTCTTCGGCAATGCCGACGGCGCCTATGGCTCGAACGTCAACCATCTCGTCGAGAACGGCCGGTGGGACAACGAGGACGAACTGGCCGAGACCTATACCCGCCGCAAGAGTTTTGCCTACGGCCTCAAAGGGCAGCCGGTGCAGCAGACCGCGCTGTTGAAGAACGCGCTCGCCACCGTCGATCTCGCCTATCAAAATCTCGACTCGGTCGAGCTCGGCGTGACCACCGTGGATCATTATTTCGATACGCTGGGCGGCATCAGCCGCGCCGTGCGGATGGCCAAGGGCGGCCTGTCGGCGCCGGTCTATATCGGCGACCAGACCCGTGGCGCGGGCACGGTTCGGACGCTGTCGGAGCAGGTCGCACTGGAAACGCGGACGCGGATGCTCAATCCGAAATGGTACGAGGGCATGCTCAAGCACGGCTATGAGGGCGTCCGCCAGATCGAGGAGCACGTGACCAACACCATGGGCTGGTCGGCCACGACCGGCGAGGTCGCGCCCTGGGTCTACCGGCAGCTCACCGAAACTTTCATGCTCGACCCCGAAATGCGCGAGCGCCTGGCCTCGCTCAATCCAGTCGCGTCCGCAAAGGTCGCGAACCGCCTGATCGAAGCGCACGAACGCAAATACTGGTCGCCCGATCCGGAGATGCTCGATGTCCTGCGCAGGGCAGGCGAAGAGCTCGAAGACCGCCTCGAAGGCGTGGGAGTTGCCGCATGAATATCCAGACCAAACCATCGTCGCTCAAGAGCCCGTCCTGCTGCGGCGACGGCGAGGGCAGCGTGCAGGTCCAGCTCGATCCCAAGCTCAAGATCGGTGCCGCGAAAGTGTTCTCGGTGTACGGCAAGGGCGGCATTGGCAAAAGCACGACATCGTCGAACCTGTCGGTCGCATTTTCCAAGCTCGGCAAGCGTGTGCTCCAGATCGGCTGCGATCCCAAGCACGACTCGACCTTCACGCTGACCAAGCGGCTGGTCCCGACCGTAATCGACGTACTTGAATCCGTGAACTTTCACGCCGAGGAACTTCGCCCCGAGGACTTCGTGTTCGAAGGCTATAACGGCGTGATGTGCTTGGAGGCCGGCGGGCCTCCGGCAGGTACCGGCTGCGGCGGTTACGTCGTGGGCCAGACCGTGAAGCTCCTGAAGGAGCACCATCTGCTCGAAGACACCGACGTGGTGATCTTCGACGTGCTCGGCGACGTCGTCTGCGGCGGCTTTGCCGCACCCTTGCAACACTCCGACCGCGCGCTGATCGTCGCCGCTAATGATTTCGACTCGATCTTCGCGATGAACCGCATCGTCGCCGCCATCGAGGCCAAATCGAAGAACTACGGCGTCCGGCTCGGAGGCGTAATCGCCAATCGCAGCAAGGATACCGACCAGATCGATCGCTACAGCGAGCAGGCCGGGTTGAGACGGGTCGCGCATTTCCCGGACCTCGACGTCATCCGCAAAAGCCGCCTGAAGAAATCGACGCTGTTCGAAATGGACGAGACGCCGGAACTGAAGGCCGTCACCGACGAATACATGCGGCTGGCCGCCGGGCTCTGGGCTGGAACGATCGAGCCGTCGCCGGGGAAGTCGCTGAAAGACCGTGAAATCTTCGATCTGCTGGGGTTCGACTGATGTCGATTGCAACCTATCTGGAACGGCGTGGCGAGCTCAAGACCTATTTCGACCGAACTGCGGTCGATGCCTGGGCCAAACTGACGTCCGATGCCCCGGTCGGCCGCATCAGGGCGACCGTCCGCGCGGGCCGCGACGAGATGCGCAACACATTGCTGTCCTGGCTGCCTCAGAACATGAGCGGCGCGCGGCTGCTCGACGCCGGATGCGGCACCGGTGCTTTGTCGATCGAAGCCGCGCGGCGCGGCGCGCGCGTGGTCGCGATCGATCTGTCGCCCACACTGGTGTCGGTGGCGCAGGATCGGCTGCCGTCGGACCTCAATTCTTCCGCTATCGAATTCCGGTCCGGCGACATGCTCGATCCCAAACTTGGCAAGTTCGACTTCGTCGTCGCGATGGACTCGCTGATCCATTATCGCCCGGCCGACACCTGTCGGATCATGGCGGGACTGGCGAACCGGACCGCCGAGGCGCTGTTGGTGACGTTCGCGCCGAAAACGCCCGCGCTGGCCGTGATGCACGCGGTCGGCCGTCTTTTCCCGCGTGGCGATCGCGCACCAGCGATCGAACCCGTTGGGGAACAGAAATTGCGGCGGTTGCTGTCATCGGAGGAAGGCCTCGAGCGCTGGCAACTCGGTCGCAGCCATCGCGTCGCCAGCGGATTCTACAAGTCCCAGGCTTTGGAGATGATGCCTCGATGACGCGGATTTCGTCGACCCTGGCAAAAGGCTGGATGCGGATCGGGACCCGCTTCCTTCCGTTTGCCGACGCGGCAACGACGGAGCTTCCGCTCGGACGGCTGCTGCGTCTGTCGCTGTTCCAGGTGTCGACCGGTATTTCAATCGTGCTGCTGAACGGCACGCTCAACCGCGTCATGATTGTCGAGCTCGGCGTTTCCACGCTCTTGGTCTCGCTGATGGTGTCGATCCCGCTGGTGTTCGCGCCGTTCCGCGTTCTGATCGGCTTCAAGTCCGACAATCACCGCTCGGTGCTGGGATGGCGCAGGGTGCCCTATATCTGGATGGGGACGCTGATCCAATTCGGCGGCTTCGCGATCCTGCCGTTTGCGCTGCTCGTGCTGTCCGGCACCGGCGAGTATCCCGCGGTCTACGGACAATTCGGTGCCGCGCTCGCCTTTCTGCTGGTCGGCGCCGGCATGCACACGGCCCAGACGGCGGGTCTCGCGCTCGCGACCGACCTGGCGCCGGCCGGTGCGCGGCCGCGCGTGGTGGCGTTCCTCTATGTGATGCTGCTATTCGGAATGGCCGGCAGTGCGTTGATCTTCAGCGAGCTGCTGCGCAATTTCAACGAGATCCGCCTGATCCAGGTTATTCAAGGCGTTGCCGTCACGCAATTGCTGCTCAACATCGCTGCCCTGTGGAAGCAGGAAGCGCGCAATCCCGCGCTGACGTCGGCTGCGCGCGAGCGGCCCGAATTCCAGCACTCGTGGGCTAGGTTTCGCAACGCGGGTGGATCGATCCGCGTCCTCGTCGCTGTGGCGCTCGGCACCTCGGCATTCTCGATGCAGGACATTCTGCTTGAGCCTTACGGCGCCGAGATCCTCAAGCTGACCGTAGGCCAGACCACGGCCCTCACGGCGTTCTTCGCGCTGGGCACGCTGGCCGGATTTGGCCTTGCCGCCAGGACCCTGGGACGCAACGCCGATCCCTATCGCATCGCCGGCTTCGGCGCGGTAGCAGGCGTGTTCGCGTTCGCCGCGGTGATCTTCGCCGCGCCCCTGGGCTCGGTTCTGTTGTTTCGGATCGGCACCGCGCTGATCGGTTTCGGCGGCGGACTGTTTGCCGCGGGAACGCTGACTGCCGCGATGGCGCTGGCACGCGACGGTGAAAGCGGGTTGGCGCTGGGCACCTGGGGCGCCGTGCAGGCGACCGCGGCTGGCGGCGGGATTGCTCTCGGCGGCGGCATTCGCGATGCCGTGACCTCGCTGGCGTCGAGCGGCGCGCTCGGCCGTGCGCTGACGGGTCCGTCGATCGGATACAGCGTCGTCTACCACATCGAAATTGCGTTGTTGTTCGCCACTCTGGTTGCGATCGGTCCGCTCGTGCGTTCGGCACGGGCTAGCTTTCCGCAGCCATCCACGAAGTTCGGCCTGGCGGAATTTCCAGGCTAGTCGACGACAGGGAGGTCGCCCATGCAGCCCGACGCGTATATGGACCTGGCACAGGTCACGCTCTACGTCTTCTGGATATTCTTCGCCGGTTTGATCTTCTATCTTCGCCGCGAGGACAAGCGCGAGGGTTATCCGCTCGAATCGACCGGGATCAACGGCGGGGTCGCGCACGGCTTTCCGCGCATGCCCGATCCCAAGACTTATCTCTTGCGGGACGGGCACACCGCGACGCTGCCGAACCACAAGAACGATCGCCCCGACGTCGCGTTGGCGCCGATCGCGGTGTGGCCGGGCGCTCCGGCGGAGCCGACCGGAAATCCGATGCTCGATGGTGTCGGGCCGGGGTCCTACGCCAATCGCGAAGACGTTCCCGAACTGACGATGGAAAACATCCCCTGCATCGTTCCGCTGCGCGTTGCCGAAGGCACCTATCTGGAGCCGCGCGACCCCGATCCGCGCGGTATGCGCGTGAATGGTGCGGACAGCGAACCCGGCGGCATCGTCACCGACGTCTGGGTCGATCGTGCCGAGGCCCTTATCCGCTATCTTGAAGTGGAGGTCCCGATCATCGGCGGAGTCAAGCGCGTGCTGCTGCCGGTGCCGTTCGCCAAGATCGACCGTTACCGCAACCGGGTCTGGGTCGACGCCATCCTCGGCAGCCAGTTCGCCAACGTCCCGGAGACGAAGAGTCCGGATCAGGTGACCAAGCTCGAGGAAGATCGCATCGTCGGATATTACGGCGCGGGTACACTCTACGCCACGCCGGCGCGCCAGGAGCCGCTGCTGTGAAACAGGATCACCAACAGTTCAATTCGCAGTTCAAGGAGCTGCCCGCACAGCTCCCGGTCGGCGAGCGCGTGATCTGGCAGGGTAAACCCAGCTTCAAAGGGCTGGCGCTACGCTCGTTTCACATCCGCGAGGTCGCGATCTATTTCGGCGTCCTGCTGGCGTGGCGGCTGTGGTCGAACTGGTCGCAGAGTGTACCGGCCCGAGATGCAATCATTTCGGCGCTGTGGTTGATCGCTCCCGCGATCAGCGCGATCGCCGTGCTTGCCGGCCTCGCGTGGCTGTTCCGCCGCGCCACCTGCTACACGCTCACCAGCAAGCGCGTCCTGTTCCAGTTCGGCGTCGCGCTGCCGATGACGATGAACATTCCGCTGAACAGGATCACCAACGCCGCCCTGAAGATCCATCGTGACGGTACGGGCGATATTCCGCTGGGTGTGTCGGACGGCAAACGCGTGTCGTACCTGCTGCTGTGGCCGCACATCCGTCCGTGGCGCCTGCGCGCGCCGGAGCCGATGCTGTGCGCATTGCCGGACGCCGCGATCGTTGCGGCCCGTCTGTCCGAGGCGTTGGGCGGGCAGCCCACTCCGAAGGCGGACGCGCTCTCGACATCCGCCAACCGCAACCTGGTCTCGGGTGTGACGGCCAATTCGCCGTCGACCGCAGCCGCCTGAACGGAGAGCGATCATGAGCCAGGCCATCCAGGAGCCCGTCGTTCCCAGAGGAGGGATCATCGCGGCCGCGGCCCTCGTCCTGTTTTCGCTCGCGACGGTGACGACGGCGCGATTGACGGGCACGGGCGGCGTCCACATGACGCTGCCGGCGGTTGCCGAGAGCCGCGAATTCCAGTTCGAGGACGGCAACAACGGCGCGGTGCTGGTGTACGACGCCGGCAGCCGGCAATTGGTGGATACGCTGGCGCCGGGCAGCAACGGCTTCATTCGTGTCGTGCTGCGCGGTCTCGCGCGGGAGCGCAAGCTCGGCGACATCGGCAAGCAACCGCCATTTCGCGTCACCCGTTTCGTCAACGGCCAGATCACATTGACGGACACATCGACCGGCAAGCAGATCGACCTCGACGCCTTCGGATCGGCCAATACAGCGGCCTTTGCCCGGCTGATGACCCTGAAGGGGAGCACGTCATGACAATGCTCTGGAGCGGTACCCGAAAAGCGTTCGACGTGGCCTGCACGGTCGAGATCGAGCAGACCTCGGAGACGCTGCATGCCCATGTCGTGCTCGATGGCGACATCGCGATCGAGCCCGGCGACGAGGTGAGGGTCCATGATGCGCCGACCGGGGTCGCCTTCGGCGAACGCCTCGTCGTGCGCAGGACCGCGACCGTGGTTCGTGCCGGTCCGCTCGACCGCCTGCGGGCGCGGATCGAAGGATATCTCGAATTGACCGAGCTTTACGAAGTCAGTTTCTCTGACGGGAGGGCAACATGATCCCCATGGAAGGCGGAACCCACGGCAGCCTGCAAACGCGCCCCGGCATCAAGGGCAGCAGCGAAAGTCTCGACAAGGCGCGCGAGGACACCATCCTCAGCCCGCGCTTCTACACCACCGACTACGAGGCGATGGATCGCCTCGATGTCAGCCTGGTGCGGTCCGAATGGAACGCGGTCATCAAGGAACTGCGCGCCGATCACAACAAGGCGCATTTCGTCAAGACCGACGAATTCAAGAACGACCTTGAATCGCTACCGCCGGAGCTGCGCAAGGAGTTCAAGGATTTCCTGGTCTCGTCGCTGACTGCCGAGTTCTCGGGCTGCGTGCTTTACGCGGAGATCAAGAAGCGGATCAAGAACAAGGATATCCAGGAGCTGTTCAGCTTCATGAGCCGGGACGAGGCCCGCCACGCCGGATTCATCAACGAAATCCTGAAGGATCACGGCATCGGGGTGGATCTGAGCTTCCTCACCAAGGTGAAGAAGTACACCTATTTCCGTCCCAAGTTCATCTTCTACGCGACCTATTTGTCCGAGAAGATCGGCTATGCCCGCTACATCACGATCTACCGGCAGATGGAGCGGCATCCCGAGCGCCAGTTCCATCCGATCTTCCGCTGGTTCGAATTGTGGTGCAACGACGAGTTCCGCCACGGCGAGGCCTTTGCGCTGCTGATGCGCGCCGATCCGTCGCTACTGCGCGGCCTCAACAAGCTCTGGATCCGGTTCTTCCTGCTCGCCGTGTTCGCCACAATGTACGTGCGCGATCACATGCGCCCCGCGTTCCATGAGGCGCTCGGCATGCACCCGACGGAGTATGACATGCGGGTGTTCCGCATTACCTCCGAGATTTCCAAGCAGGTGTTTCCGGTCACGATCGATATCGAGAACCCGCGCTTCCTCGCCGGTCTCGGAGCGCTTGCGGCTTATCTCGGAAGCGATGGCGGATGCGCGCGAGCAGGGCGGCTTGCTCTCGAGGGTGAAGCGCGCAGGCCTTGCGGCCCAGGCGGCGATGACATTCGCAAGGCTGTTCCTGCTGCCAGTGAAGCCGAACGCGCTGCCACGTGAAATCTGCCTGCAACCAGCTTGGTGAGGAGAGTGCGTTGATCGCCGCATACACGGTCCCCCCATTTATGCTGCCTTCGTGTGGTGGTTCAGCACCGGGGCCGTGCTTTTGCTGGTGGGACGTTCGGGACGGTTCGAACTGTCGCGAGCGTTCCTGGCAGTCGGGCTGCTCTCAGGCTCGCTCGGCGGCCTCGCGCTGACCGCCGGCGATACCACCGTCGGGAGCGCCTATGCGGCCTTCACCTGCACGATCCTGCTCTGGGGCGCGCAGGAGATCGCCTTTCTCGCGGGATGGCTGACCGGGCCGCGGCCGGAGCCTTGCCCGGTCAACGCGACCGGCCGGTCGCGCCTCGGCTTTGCGTTGCAGGCCATCCTCTATCACGAGTTCGCGCTGCTCGCGTGCGGCGCGGCCGTCGCCGCGCTGACCTGGAACGGTGCCAACCAGGTCGGTCTTTGGACCTTTGCGGCGCTCTGGGTGCTCAGGCAAAGCGCCAAGATCAACCTCTTCCTCGGCGTTCCTGTCACCAACGACGAACTGATGCCGGACGCGGTGCGATTCCTGAAGACCTTCTTCACGCGCGGGCCGGTCAGCGCCTTCTTTCCGCTCTCCGTCACACTTGCGACCGCGATCCTCGTCATCATGATCCAGCGCATTGTCGAGGTCGCTGTGACGCCCTTCGAGATCGTCGGCCTGACACTGGTATCGACGTTGTTTGCGCTCGGCGTTGTCGAGCATTGGTTCATGCTGCTTCCGCTGCCGGCAATCACGCTGTGGGGCTGGGGCATGCGCTCGGGTTTTCCGCCGGAGGACACCACCATGGAACAGGAACGAAACACCAAGACCGCCGCTGCGCCGCCGAATCTCGTCCTGCTCGCGGATGTGCGCCAGGATGCGGCGCCTCCCAGGCCGTCACAGGCAGCCTGCGCGCGGCAGCGGCTCGAAGACCAGTTTCGTCAGAGTTTCCGCGAACAACAGGCAAAGGATGGCCTGACCACGGCTCTCAACATCCGTACCGAGCCGGCGGCAACGATCAATGGGAGGACGTCATGAACTACGAAGCCTATTTTCGCCGGCAGCTCGAAGGTCTTCATCGCGAAGGCCGCTATCGCGTGTTTGCCGATCTCGAACGCAAGGCAGGCGCCTTTCCCCGCGCAAAGCATCATCAACCGGATGGCGCCGGCGAAGTCACCGTCTGGTGCTCGAACGATTACCTCGGCATGGGCCAGCACCCGGCCGTGCTGAAGGCGATGCATGAGGCGCTCGACAGTTGCGGCGCAGGGGCCGGCGGCACGCGCAACATCGCCGGGACCAACCACTATCACGTGCTGCTGGAGCAGGAACTGGCCGACCTGCACGGCAAGGAATCCGCGCTGCTGTTCACGTCGGGCTATGTCTCCAACATGGCGTCGCTGAGCACGCTGGCGTCGCGCATGCCAGGCTGCACCATCCTGTCGGACGAGCTCAATCACGCCTCGATGATCGAGGGCATCCGGCACAGTCGCAGCGAGACGCGCATCTTTGCCCACAACGACCCCCGCGATCTCGAGCGTAAGCTGAGCGATCTCGACCCGCATGCGCCGAAGCTGGTGGCCTTCGAGTCGGTCTACTCGATGGATGGCGATATCGCGCCGATTGCCGAACTCTGCGACGTCGCCGAAGCCCACAATGCCATGACCTATCTCGACGAGGTCCACGGTGTCGGCCTGTACGGACCGAAGGGTGGCGGCATTGCCGACCGTGAGGGCGTGAGCCATCGCCTGACCGTGATCGAAGGCACGCTGGCAAAGGCGTTCGGCGTCATCGGCGGCTATGTCGCGGCATCGGCCACGATTTGCGATTTCATCCGCAGCTTTGCCTCCGGCTTCATCTTCACCACGTCGCTGCCACCGGCGGTCGCTGCCGGCGCGCTCACCAGCATCCGTCATCTGAAGTCGAGCGCGGCGGAACGCGAGCGGCATCAGAATCGCGTCGCGCGGCTGCGCAAGAGGCTCGACGAGGCGGGGGTTGCGCATCTGGACAATCCCAGTCACATCGTGCCGGTCATGGTCTGCGACCCTGTCCTGTGCAAGCAGATCAGCGACGTGCTGATCGACCGCTACGGCATCTATGTGCAGCCGATCAACTACCCGACCGTGCCGCGTGGCACCGAGCGCCTGCGCATCACGCCATCGCCGCATCACACCGATGCGGATATCGAGCATTTGGTGCAGGCTTTGGCATTGATCTGGGCGGAGGTCGGGCTCGCCAAGGCAGCCTGATCGGCTGTCCTTGGTCGACCGATTTTGGCGTTGGGGTTGGGGTTGGGGTTGGTCGATGGCACGATAGGCAAGGTCTTTGCGAAGCCGGTCAATCATGCGGAAGTTGATGAAATTTCTTCACACGCTGGGAGCGATCGGCGTTGTCGGCGCGGTCGCGTGCCTTCTCGTCATGGCCGGATACGCCCCCGGGCCGGACGCGATCGCGCAATACGCGCCGCTCAGCATCGCGACAGGGGCAGTGGGCACCTGGATCTTCATGCCGTCACTCGGGCTCACTCTGGTGGCCGGGCTGTTGGCCATGGCCGTGAACAGGACCTTTCACAGCGCGGGCTGGGCATGGGCAAAACTGGCGACGGGTGTCCTCGTCTTCGAATGGGGATTTGTCTCCGTGGTTGGGCCACTCCAGCAGGAAGCGGAACAAAGCGCGCGAGCGTTGGCCGGCGAAATCGATCCCACCACGCTGGCCGGCGAACTGGGGACGCGCCGCGCGACGCTTTGGGTGTTTCTGGCCATTGCTATGGCCAATATCGTTCTCGGAGTGTGGCGGCCGCGGCTGTCTCGGTCGCCTGACTAGGCAGCAATGGAAAATTATGACCGTACGTCGCTCACCCTTAGTCAGGAGGTCCCAGGTTCGGGCCCTGGTGCGCCCACCATATAAATCAGGCCCAATGGTCCTGGCTAACGGCGAAATCTGTCGCGCGCGTTCGCATGGCCGCTTCGGCAAGCTGAATGTCACGGCCGGGACAGTGCGCATCGAGAATAGCCTCGACGTCCTTCAACGAGTGATCTGACTGCTTTCCGCAGGATGCTGGTGCCGGCATTGGCTATTCCGTCATCAGAAACGGCAGCCCTGACGTTCGACGCATCGATGCGTGCGTCTTTGCCAGGGTTCGTACGATGACGCCACAACGGACATCAAAAGACCTCGACGCCCGAATCCTTGATGACCTTGCCCCAGCGGCGGTAGTCGGCCGTGATGGTGTCCGTGAAGGCCTCGGGCGTCGACGTGGTGACGCGCAGTCCCTGAGCCTCCAGGCGAGCACGAACATCGGGCTCGGCTCCGATGCGGACGATCTCGGCATTCAATCGCTGGACGATTTCAGCCGGAGTACCTACGGGCGCGACCAGGCCGAACCAGGAATCGACGACGAAGTCCGACACGCCGGCTTCGGCCGCGGTGGGGACGTCGGGAAGCTGCGGCGACCGCTCGCGGCTGGTGACGAGGAGGCCTTTCACCTTGCCGTCGCGGATCTGCGGCGCGAGCACGGTGAGCGTGTCGAACGACAGATTGACGACGTTGCCCAAAAGGGCATTCACCGCCGGCGCGCTGCCCTTGAACGGCACGTGCAGCAGCTTCGCTCCGGTTTGGTTCTGGAACAGTTCGCCGCTCAGATGGCACAGCGTCCCGGGACCGCAGGACGAATAGGTCAGCCTGCCGGGATCCTTGTTCGCCGCGGCGACGAGTTCTGTGGCTGTCGAGGCCGGCGTGTCCGGGCTGGCTGCCAGCACGTAGGGGACCGTCGCCAGGTTCGATATCGGCGCGAAGCTCTTGAAGGGATCGTACCTGATCTCCTTGTTGATGTGCGGCAGGATGGTGAGCTGGCCGGCGGGAGCCAGCGACAACGTATAGCCATCGGGATAGGCGCCGGCGACGGCTTCGGCGGCAATTGCAGTGCCGGCGCCCGCCTTGTTCTCGATCACGACGGGCTGCTTGAGCGCTTCGCTCAGCTTGTCGGCGTAAACGCGCGCGACGGTATCCGCGGCGCCGCCGGGAGGAAACGGCACGATCAGTTTGATCGTCCGGTTCGGCCAGGCCGCTGCGGCACTTGCGCCGCTCGCGCTCATCAGCATCGAAGCGGTCACAATGGAAGCGGCGAGGAAGCGTAGAGATCTGACGAAGCGCAAGGCAGGAATCCTTAATTGATGTTCGGCGGGTCGGCCGCGCGTGCCTTTCGCAGGAACGTCGCTGGCAAAAATCGTCACGAAGAGCACTCCATAAATGCGAGTTGTTCGAACCCGGGGCAATGGAACCGCGTTGCAAATGCGCGTCGGTCGATAGATGATTGTTTCTGTTCGATCGCCGCTCGCGAGAAGAAACGACCAACGGCTGCGGAGAGCTCGCGGCGTCGCTGCCTTCGTGTAACTAAGCGTACCGACCCTACGGAGAAAACCGATTCCCCAACTCATATTCGGCCTGATCTATCTGCTGATCCTGACCCGCTTCCTATGGCCGATGGATTTGCCGCTCTGGGCCAAGATCGTGGCCGCCGCGCTCGCACTCGTTGCATTGCAGTTTCACCGGTGGAGCAAGCTCTCGTCGGGCTCGGTGTTTTCCCCCGAGTTTCCACGACCAGTGGTCGCCCTCTTCAATTGGGCGTTCGGCGCAATCGTTCTGCTGGCGTTGCTGCAACTGGCGCTCGATGCGGGACTTCTGCTCGCCATCCCCTTCAATGGTGGCGTCGTGAGCGCGCCCGACGATGTCCGCTACGGACTGGCTGCGCTGGCCACCGTCGCGGCCGCGATCGGCGTTCATCAGGCCATGCGGATTCCGCCGCTGAAAGACATCGAAATCGGGATCGCCGGACTACCGCGGCAATTCGACGGTTACACCATTTTGCAGCTGACCGATCTTCACATCAGCCGGTTGTTTCCCGCTTCGTGGGCACGCACCGTCGTCGAGCGATCGAACAAGCTCGGCGTTGACCTGATCGCGATCACGGGAGATCTGATCGACGGGACGCCCGACGCGCGACGCACCGACATCGAGCCGTTGCGGGATTTGCAGGCGCCTGATGGCGTCTTCGTGATCTCGGGAAATCACGAATACATCTTTGGCTACGAGGGGTGGATGGCGCACTACGCAGCGCTCGGTCTGCTGTCGCTCGAAAACAGGCATATCGTCATCGAGCGCGAGGGTGGCAAGCTGTTCCTCGCGGGCATCACCGACCGGGCGTCGCGCCGGGGAGGGCATCCCGTGCGCGACCTTGACGCGGTCCTCCGGGGCATCCCCGAGGGCGCCCCCGTCATCCTGCTTGACCACCAGCCGAGCGACGCGCGGCATGCCGCCGAACGCGGCGTAGCCCTGCAACTGTCGGGGCATACGCACGGAGGGCTGATCTGGGGGATCGATCGATTGGCCGCACCCGCAAACGCCGGCTTCGTCTCGGGTCGTTACGATGTCGGCGGGATGACGCTCTACGTCAACAATGGCACCGCGCTGTGGCCGGGCTTTGCGCTGCGGCTCGGGCGTCCTTCCGAGTTGACGCGGATCACGCTGCGACACATAGCTGGCAGCTGACCGTCGAGAGCGATCAGAGGATGTGACCAGACGTGATTGAACAGGAATACGACACGATCATCATCGGTGGAGGTTCCGCCGGAGCGACGCTGGCGGCGCGCCTCAGCGAAGACCCCGCTCACCGTGTGCTATTGCTGGAGGCGGGGCAGGATCTGCGAACCGCGACCACGCCGGAGCACATTCGGATTCCGAACCCAATGCGCGCCATCGGCGATGACGACTTCCGCTGGCCGAAGCTGCTGGCGCGACGCACCGAGCGGCAGCAGCCGCTGCTGCTCTGGCGTGGCCGCGCCATGGGCGGCAGTTCGACGATCAATGGCCAGATCGCGATCCGCGCCGTCCCTGAAGACATCGACCGCTGGGCGGCCGCGGGCTGCACCGGCTGGTCATGGGACGAGATGCTGCCCTATTTCTGCAAGCTCGAAACCGACAAGAATTTCGCCGACGCACCCTATCACGGCGATAGCGGTCCGATCCCGGTGTATCGGGCTCCGATTCCGGATTGGGGCAATGTCGACAGGGCGCTGCGCTCGTCGGCACTCAGCCTCGGCTATGGCTGGTGCGAAGATCACAACGCGCCCGATGGCACCGGCGTCTCGCCTTATGCCATCAACAGCGATGGCGGGCTGCGGATCTCCACCAATGACGGTTACCTGGAGCCGGCGCGCGGTCGGGCCAACCTCGACATCGTCGGTCATGCCCTGGTCGACACCATCACCTTCGAAGGCAACCGGCTGCACGCCAGCGGCGTCCTGGTCCGCGTGAACGGCCAATCCTATACGCCCCGCGCGACGCGTGAGGTTATCCTCTGCGCCGGCGCCATCCATTCGCCGGCCATCCTGCAACGCTCCGGCATCGGGCCTGCCGCGCTGCTGGAGATGCTCGGCATCCCGATCCGCGCGGATTTGCCGGTGGGCGAGAACCTGCTCGACCACCCCATCGTCAACGCATTGCTGCATTTGCGCGACGGCAGCCAGGTCAACACGCTGATGCACCGGCACACCAATTGCTGCCTGCGCTACTCGTCCGGCCTCGCAGACGCCGGCGACAACGACATGATCATGATCGCCGGCAATCTTGCCCGCTCGCAGCAATCGATGGCGGAGGTAACGCTCGGGCGCATCGCCGTCTCCGTCTATCAGGCCTTCAGCCAAGGCCACGTCCGCATCGTCACGACCGACCCCACGATCGATCCGATCGTCGAAGAGCGCATGCTGTCCGACTCTCGCGATCTGGTGCGCCTGCGCGACGGCGTCCGCCGCCTGCGTGATATCTGCCTGCAGCCCGCGGTGACCGATATCGCTCACCGCGTCGACTATGGCGCCAGCGGACGCTCGATGGACGAGGCGCTTGGCGACGCAGAGCTGGATGACTGGCTGTTCGCCGAGTGCAGCGACGCCCAACACGCCAGCGGCACCTGCCGCATGGGTGCGCCGGACGATGCGCGTTCGGTCGTCGATCCCGAATGCCGGGTGATCGGATGCACGGGACTGCGCGTGATCGATGCCTCGATCATGCCGGAGGTCCCGCGCGCCAACACTCATTTGACGACGGTCGCCATCGCCGAGCGCATGGCGGATCGGCTGAAGAGCACGAGGTGAGGGCGCCGCAACGCCAGCCGCTCAATGCTGTTCGGCTTTCCAGTCGCGCTTGATCTTCTTGGCCAGCGACCATTTGTGGACTTCCGTCGGGCCGTCATAGATACGGAAGGCGCGGATTTCGCGGAAAGCCTGCTCGACGATCGTCTCGGTCGAAACGCCGGTGCCTCCCATCACCTGGACGCAGCGATCGGCGACGCGCATCAAGGCTTCCGACACGGCAACCTTGGCCATGGAACTCTCGGTCGTCCCGAGCGAGCCGGTGTCGAGCACGCCGGCGCACCAGTCGATCATCAGCTCCGACTGCTTGAGATCGATCAGGTTCTCCGCCAGCATGAAGCCGACGCCTTCGTGGTCGACCAGCGGTTTTCCGAACGCGTGACGGCGGCAGGCGTAGTCGGTGGCGATCTCGTTGGCGCGGATGGCCAGGCCCAGCCAGCGCATGCAATGCGACAAACGCGCAGGACTGAGGCGGATCTGCGCATATTTGAAACCTTCGCCGGCTGCGCCGAGCATCTGGTCGGCGGATACGCGAAGATTCTCTATTTCGATCTCGGCATGCCCGCCGGGCATCGAACTGTCGATCGTATCCAGCACGCGCAGCGTGCGGATCGCGGCATCAGGCAGATCGACCAGGAACATGCAGGCGCCATCGGCCGACTTCGCCATGACGATGCCGACCTGGGCGCCTTCGGCTCCGGTGATGAACTTCTTCCGCCCGTTGATGACCCAGTGATTGCCGTCGAGCCTGCACGTGGTCTGCATCATCGACGGGTCAGATCCCGCGCCGCCCTCATCCGCCGGCTCGGTCATGAAGAACGCGGAACGCGCCTTGCCCGACACCAGGGGCTCCAGGAATCGCGCCTTCTGCTCGGCGCTTCCGACCTTGCCGAGCAGGTACATGTTGCCCTCGTCGGGCGCCATGGTGTTGCACGCCAGCGGTCCGAGCGGTGACAGGCCGGATTTGATCAAGGCCGTCGCGGTCTCGCGTTGCGTCAGATGCGATCCATCCGGCAGAATGTGCGGCGTCAGCACACCGGCCTTGCGTGCCTTGGCGCGCAATTCCTGCACGAGTTCGTCGCTCGGACCGTGCGGCCCCGTCCGGGGATCTTTTTCGTAGGGGATCACCTCGGCGCGGATGAAGGCCTCGATCTTCGCGGCAATGGTCTTGGCTCGGTCGGTCATCGATGTAGATACTCCGGTCGACCTCCGCCTGGGCGGAATGTGGGTGGCTGGCCTCCAGTCGCGTTCGATCACAGCGCGCCAAAAAGGCTGCCGCTTCCGAACACGGTGACGGGACCAAACATATAGACGGGGGATTGGATATGAGCAACAGCCGCCGTCCGGTCCTCCTTGCTCACTGCACAGCCGTCCACGAAGCCGGCGGGCATTGCGCCGGCTTCAGTTCGTCCGCGTCCACACGCGGTGCGGCGCCGTCGTGCTCGCCTCCGGCGTTAGTCATTCGCACGAGAACGCGCCCAGCGAGCGTCCGTTCATGACCACGTTTCACGTCGGCGACATGCTGGTCGGTTTTGACAAGCTACGCGCTGCAGCGCCGGACGAAAATCATATCGGGCCCGTCCACGACCCGCTGGTGATGAAGCTGCATCCGCCGCCGCCTCCGGAACTGGCCGGTGTCGCAGTTCGCCTCGACGTGGCGCCGTCCGGGGTCCGTCATTCGCAGGACGATGAGAAGCAAGGACGCAGCAAAACCTGGAGTGGAAAAATCGATTTTCGATTTTCTATTGACCGCTGCGCCCTCCCTTGTAATCATCCGGTCATGGGTCCGCTTCAGTTCCAGTTGTCCGGAGGCCCCGGGGATGGTCCGCGCAGCCTGACGTCGGCGCTGCACGAGCGCCTGCGCGCCGATATTCTGGCGACGCGGCTGCTGCCGGGTCAGAAGCTGCATATCGCCGGCCTCGCCAAGCAGTTCTCGGTGAGTCTTGCCGCCGTGCGCGAAGCGCTGTCGCGGCTGGTTGCCGATGGCCTCGTGCAGGCGTCCGATCAACGTGGCTTTCGCGTAAGCCCGGTGTCGCTCGCCGATCTTGCCGACGTGACGCAGACCCGGATCGACATCGAGGGCCTTGCGCTGCGGCGCTCGATCGAGCGGGGCGACGAGGCCTGGCTGGCGTCGGTGAAATCCGCATGGGCGGACCTGAAGGCCGTCCCGTATCGCTATCCCGACGATCCCACCGTGCATTACGAGGAATGGGTGGTCCGCCATCGCATCTTCCATCGTGCACTGGTCAACGCCTGCGGCTCGCCATGGATGCTCGGCTTCCGCGACGTGCTGCATGAGCAGAGCGAGCGATATCGCAGGCTCTCGATCCGCCGCGAGGCCGGCGGCAAGCCGCGCGATGTCGAAGCCGAACACAAGGCCATCGTCGCCGCCGTAATCAAGCGCGATGCGGATGCGGCAGTTCGCGCCTTGTCAAAGCACTTCGGTATCACCAAAGAGTTCGTCGAGCTCGCCGCCGCTCGCATCGCGGAGGTGAGCCGCGCGACCTGACGATCCAAAGAAATTCGACACAAAAAAGATAGACCGGGAGGAAACCATGAAGATCAATCGCCGTCACGCGTTCATGACGCTCGTTGCCGTCGCCATTCTTGCGGGGCCTGCGAGCGCCGCCGACACCATTCGCGTCGGGCTGCCCACGAAAACCTACTGGCCGACGACGATCGCCGAGACGGCGGTGCGGCAGAAATTGTTCGAGAAGGAAGGCATCCAGGCCGAGCTGACCATCTACCGCAGCGGAGCCGAGACGTTCGAAGGCATGGCGGCGGGCGCAGCCGACATCATCCTTGATCCGCCCTCGCTGGTCTCCGCCGGACGCAAGAAGGGTGTGATGTCGCGGATCGTGGCCAATGCCGCGATGGGCAATTTCGGCTGGAAACTGATGGTCCCGACCAAGTCGACGCTCGACGTCAAGGATCTCAACGGCAAGAAGGTCGCGATTACCGCAGCCGGCTCGGGCTCTGATCTGCTGGCGCTGTGGACCATCCAGGACAAGAAGATCGATTTTACGCGCGTGCCTGTCGGCGGCGGTGGCCTGGTGCCCAACCTCCTGGCCGGCAATGTCGAGGCGGCCGTCGTCTATTCGCCGCTGAGTTTCCAGATCTCGAAATCCGGCGAGGCCAAGACGATTCTCGATTACGCGACCGCAGTTCCGCCGAACCTCACCGCGGGCTGGATCGTGCTCGACAAGTTCGCAGATGCCAAACCCCAGATGGTACAGAAGGCGGTGAACGCCCTCTATGGTGCGGTCGCGTTCATGCGCGCCAATCGCGACGTCACCGTCAAGCTCATCGCCGAACTCTACGAAATGCCGCCGGAAATCGCGAGTCTCGAATACGACAACACCATCATGAACCTCGAGACCAGCGGCGACATGGGTGCGCCCAACGTGAACGCCGCGGTGCAGCTTTCGCTCGACCTCGCCAAGCTCGGCGGACTCAAGGACATCGTGCCGGTCGAGGATGTGATCTCGGCGAAGTTCAAGCCGGTCCCAACCAAGTAGTCACGATGCAGAGCTCGCTCCTCATCGACCTTGCGCGGATCGCGATCATCATCGCGGTCCTGGCACTGTGGGAAGTGTTGTCGCGTACCGGCATCGTCAATCCGCGCCTGCTGCCGTCGGCGTCCGATACGTTTGCGACGCTCGGCGACCTCTTGCAGCGCGCGGCCGTGCGGAAGGACCTGATGGTGACGGCAACCGAGGTGCTGGCCGCGTTCGCGCTGGCGGTGCCCTTTGGGGCGGTGATCGGATTCCTGGTCGCGGAGAACCGCTACTTCGCCGATGTCGCCAAGCCGCTGCTGTTCTTCGCCTTCAGCATCCCGAAGTCGATCTTCCTGCCGATGTTCATCCTAGTGTTCGGTGTCGGCTTCGCCCAGAAGGTCGGCTTCGGCTTCTTCTCGACGATCTTCATCGTGATCATGTCGACCACCACGGCGGTGGAGTCGGTCAAGGTCGAGCATCTGACGGTGGCGCGCTCCTATGGCGCAACGCCATGGCAGACCGCGTTCCGGGTCTATCTGCCGAGCATGCTGCCGGTGCTGCTCGAGGCCTTGCGGATCTCCATGATCTTCAATCTCACCGGCGTGATCCTCGCCGAGATGTACGCCTCGCGCGATGGCATCGGCCACCAGATCGCGACCTGGGGCGAGAATTTCCAGATGAAGCAGCTTCTCGCCGGCGTCGTGATGGTCGCCGTGATCGCCATGACTTTCAACGAACTTGTCAGATGGGTGGAAACGCGATGCAGCCATTGGCGAACGTGACCCCGCTAAAGCCTCCCGCGCGCGCGGGCGCGATCGAGGTCAAGAATGTCGGCCAGGTCTTCAAGACCAGGTCGCAGGACGTCGTCGCACTGGAGGACGTCTCGCTGGAGGTCAAGCCCGGCCGCTTCGTCGTGCTGGTCGGCCCGAGCGGCTGCGGCAAGTCGACCCTTCTGATGATGATGGCGGGGCTGCGCCAGCAGACCTCGGGCACGATCACCATCAGCGGCGCGCCGATCCTGCAGCCCGATCCTGACAGGGTCGGCGTCGTGTTCCAGGAAGCCAGCTTGTTTCCGTGGCTGACGGCCGAGGACAATGTCGAATTCCCGCTGGCGCTGCGCGGTGTGCCGAAGGCGGAGCGCCGGGCCAAGGCGCAGGATGCGCTGAAGCTGGTCGGCCTTGACGGCTTCGGCAGGCGCCATCCGCATGAGCTGTCAGGCGGCATGAAGCAGCGCGTCTCCATCGCACGCGGACTGGTGCAGGATCCGCCAGTGCTGCTGATGGACGAACCGTTCGCAGCGCTCGACGAGCAGACTCGCATGACCATGGGTGACGAGCTGCTGCGGATCTGGGCTGCGACCGGCAAGACCGTCGTGTTCGTCACGCACAGCCTCACCGAAGCGGTCTATCTCGCCGACGAGGTCATCGTGATGTCGGCGCGGCCCGGCCACATCGTCGACCATCTCCAGGTGCAACTGCCGCGGCCCCGCACCTACGAGATGCTGAGCGGCGATGCCTTCGGCAGCTTGCGCGACCGCATCTGGCGGCACATCCGCAAAACGGCATGAGGCGGAGATGAGCGCAAGGCTGAGTGCGAAGACGCTGCGACATCTGATCGTGATCGGCCTCATCGCGCTGTGGGAGCTGTTGCCGCGCACCGGTCTCATTCCCGAACTGTTCCTGCCGTCGCTGTCGTCGACGCTGATCGCCGGTTGGACCGACGCTGCCGAATACGGTCACGCGCTCGCGGTGACGCTGTACGAGGTCGTGGTCTCCATGGCGTTCGCCTGCGGCGGGGGCATCCTGTTCGGCGCCATCGTCGGCAGCCTGCCGCGCCCGCGCGTCCTGATCATGCCGATGGTATCGAGCCTCTATGCGGTGCCGCTGGTGATCCTCTATCCCGTCTTCACGGTGTGGCTCGGCATCGGCTCGGAGTCCAAGATCGCGTTTGCCTCGATCTACGGCTTCCTGCCGACCATGCTCGCCACCGCCGCCGGCATCCAGACCATCGACCCGCAGCTCCTGCTCGCCGCGCGCAGCATGGGCGCCACGCTGAGCCAGCGGCTGGTTCGCGTCATCATCCCCGCGGCAATCCCGACGGTGCTGTCGGGCCTGCGCGTGGGCGGCGCGCTGGTCATCGTCGGCGTCGTCGTCTCGGAAATGCTGATCTCCTCGGCGGGCATCGGCTATCTGATCTCGCGCTATCGCACCATCCTCGACAGCCCGCACGTGTTCGCGGGCGTGCTGCTCGTGCTGTTCCTTGCCATCGCTTTCAACGCGGCGATCCGGGGGATCGAGCGCAAGGCGGCGATCTGGCAGACCGGCACCCGTGCTGGCCAAGCCAATGACGAGATCGCGGTGAACGCGATGCAGCCGGCGACCTGAGGTATTGGCGTGTACAAGCTGACCCTGACATTCGACAACGGCCCCGATCCCGACGTGACGCCGCGCGTGCTCGACGTCCTCGCCGAGCGCGGCATCAAGACCACCTTCTTCGTCATCGGCGAGAAGCTCGCCGACACCGCGCGGCGCAGCCTTGCGGTGCGTGCGCAGGCTGAGGGCCACTGGATCGGCAATCACACCTTTACGCACAGTATTCCGCTCGGTGAGCAGCCGGATCGCAGGACAGCCGAGAAGGAGATCGGTCGCACGCAAGGCCTGATCGGCGACCTCGCGCATCCGCAGCGCTGGTTCCGGCCGTTTGGGGGCGGCGGCAATCTGGATACAAGGCTGCTGAAGCCCTCCGTCGTCGATTATCTCACCCGCAACAAGCACAGTTGCGTGCTCTGGAATTCCATTCCTCGTGACTGGGACGATCCCGATGGCTGGACCGCGCGTGCGCTCGACCAGTGCAGCCGGCAGCCCTGGACGCTGATGGTGCTGCACGATCTGCCGACCGGGGCGATGGACCATCTGGAGCGCTTCCTCGACCGCACGGCCGCGGCCGGCGCCCACTTCCGCCAGGACTTCCCGCCGCAATGCGTTCCGATCCGCAATGGCGAGATCGCACTTCCGATTAACGACTATGTTTCCACCATCGAAGAGAGTGTTTGACTGATGAAAGTTGCAAGCTTCACGATCGCCGGCACTGCAAGCTATGGCATCGTCACCGACAAGGGCGTCATCGATGCCGGCAAGCGCCTGAAGGCCTGGCCGACGCTGAAAGCACTGCTCGCGAAGGGATCGCTCGACGAATTGAAGAAGCTCGCCGGCGAACAGCCCGACTATGCGCTGCAGGACGTCGTGCTGCTGCCGACCATTCCCGATCCCGACAAGATCTTCTGCATCGGCGTCAACTATGCCACGCATCTGGCCGAGAGCGGCCACCCGACCCCGGCGCATCCGATGATCTTCACCCGTTTCGCCAACAGTCAGGTCGGCCATGGTCAGCCGATGATCCGGCCGCTGGAATCCGAGCGTTTCGACTACGAGGGCGAAATGGCCGTCGTTATCGGCAAGGCCGGCCGCCGCATCTCACGCGAAGCCGCGCTCGGCCATGTGGCCGGCTATGCCTGCTACAATGACGGCAGCATCCGCGACTGGCAGCGCCACACCTCGCAGTTTGCGCCGGGCAAGAATTTCGCCGGCACCGGCGGCTTCGGGCCCTGGATGGTCACGACCGACGAATTGACCGATGTGACCAAGCAGACCTTGATCACGCGTCTCAACGGCGTCGAGGTGCAGAAGGCCCCGATCTCCGATCTCGTCTTCGACGTGCAGGCCCTGATCGCCTATTGCTCGACCTTCACCGAGCTCGTTCCGGGCGATGTCATCGTCACAGGCACGACCGGCGGCGTCGGCGCCTACCGCACGCCGCCGCTGTGGATGAAGGGCGGCGACGTCGTGGAGATCGAGATTTCCGGCATCGGCGTTCTGCGCAACCCGGTGAAGGACGAGGGACGCGCGGCCTGAACAGCGCGCTCAACAATAAAAAGAAAGAGAACTCCCATGTCGATGCCCAAGCACATCCTCCCGACCACGGTGGTCGGGAGCTATCCGCAGCCCGAATGGCTGGTGAATCGCGCCATGCTGTCGAAGGTGGTGCCACGCACGCGCCTGCACGACATGTGGCGGCTGCCTGCGGAGCATCTGGAGGAAGCACAGGACGATGCGACCATCGTCGCGATCCGCGACATGGAGCGCGCCGGCATCGACATCGTCACCGATGGCGAGATCCGTCGCGAGAGCTACTCCAACCGCTTCGCCACTGCGCTCGACGGCATCGACGGCGACAATCCCGCCATGATCGTGGCGCGCACCGGCAACACCCAGACCCCGGTGCCGCGCGTCGTTGGTCCCGTGAAACGCAAGGGACCGGTGGAACTGCACGACATGCAGTTCCTGCGTGAGAATACCGATCGCGCCGCGAAGATCACTCTTCCGGGCCCGTTCACGATGAGCCAGCAGGCCAAGAACGAGTTCTACAAGGACGACGAAGAGCTCGCGATGGCGCTCGCCGAGGCCGTCAATGCCGAGGCGCTCGACCTGCAAAAGGCAGGCGCCGACGTGATCCAGCTCGACGAACCCTGGGTGCGCAACAATCCCGAGCTCGCCAAGCGCTATGCCGTCAAGGCGATCAACCGCGCGCTGAAAGGCATCACCGTGCCGACCGTCGTGCATCTGTGCTTCGGCTATGCGGCGGTCGTGCCGGGTTCGAACAAGCCGGCCGGCTATTCGTTCCTGGCCGAGCTCGACGACACCGTTGCCGACCAGATCTCGATCGAGGCGGCGCAGCCGAAGCTTGATCTCGGCGTGCTCAGGGATCTGTCGTCGAAGAAGATCATGCTCGGCGTGCTCGATCTCGGCGATCCCGCCGTCGAGAGCGTCGACACCGTCGCCGACCGCATTCGCAACGGGCTCAAATACGTCTCACCGGATCGTCTGGTTGCGGCGCCCGATTGCGGCATGAAATACATGCCGCGCGCAACCGCGTTCGGGAAGCTCAAGGCGATGTGCGACGCGGCGGCCAGGGTCCGGCAGGAAATCAGTTAGCGCCCCCGGGCGGCGATGGCGGTCATCTCGAGCTTGACGCCAGGCCCGAGATCGGCCACGCCGATCGCGGCGCGCGCCGGCAGATGGGCTTCTGCGAAGTGCGCCTTCCAGGCAGCATTGAACGCCGCCTTTTCCTTCAGATCCGTCATGTAGATGGTCACCTGCAGGACATTGGCCAGATTGGAGCCGAGGCCCTCCAGCAGGCGCGCCAGCTGTCCGAGCACGTCACTGGCCTGGCCCGACATGTCGAGGCTGGTGTCCTCGGGAACGATGCCGCCGATGTAGAGCACACCGTCATGCTCGACCACTTCGTGGAGAAGTCCTTCGTAGGGCAAGACGCGCTTGATCATGATGAGTCCGATGGTCCTGTGAGCATGGGGCCCGCTCCGCTTGCTGTAACACCGGCGATGCCAATAGGGAACCGGCTGGCCGCGTTGATCGCACGACGCACGGGAGCCCAGCGTTTGCGTGAGCCTCGTCACGATGACATGGGGATGTGGATCGGTATATTGCCACCTGAGCACCATGAAAACGGCCAGCCTCGGCCGGAACAGGATCAGACGATGGACGATGCGATTGGCTTCCCCGACCCCGGCCTCGACTTGTCGGACGGCTTCAAGCCGCACACCTCGCATTGGGGCGTGTTTTCCGCGCGTCAGGGCGAAGCCGGACTCGAGGTCAGGGCTTATGCGGGCGATCCTGATCCGAACGGCATCATCGAGAATTTTCCCGGTGCACTCCGCCACCAGGCGCGCATTGCGCAGCCCGCGATTCGGCGCGGCTGAGCTCGAGCGCGGTCCCGGTCCGGACCATCGCCGTGGCCGCGACGAATTCGTCCCGGTGAGCTGGGAGAAGGCGCTCGACCTGCTCGGCGACGAGCTCGGCCGCATCCGCGACACGCGCGGGCCCGGTGCCGTGTTCGGCGGTTCCTATGGCTGGTCGAGCGCGGGCCGTTTCCATCATGCGCAGAGCCAGGTGCACCGCTTCCTCAACATCGCGATGGGCGGCTATGTGCGTTCGGTGAACTCCTACTCGTCGGGCGCCTCCTCGGTGCTGCTGCCGCAGATCATGGCGGGTTACGAGGACATCACCAAGCGCAACGTCACCTGGGAACAGATCGCTGCCGACACCGAGATCGTGCTGGCGTTCGGCGGCATGGCGCTGAAGAACTCGATGGTGGCCGGCGGCTCGATCAGCAAGCATGTCGAGCGCGGTGCCATGGCAGCTGCGCGCCGGCGCGGCTGCGAATTCATCCTGGTCAGTCCGTTGCGTGAAGACCTGCCCGTCGAGGCCGGTGCCGAATGGATGACCTGCGTGCCCAGCACCGACACCGCGCTGATGCTCGGCATCGTTCACACCCTGGTCGCGGAGAACCTGCAAGACCAGGCCTTCCTCGATCGCTATACCGAGGGCTGGCCGGTCTTCCTGCGCTATCTCACCGGCGAGAGCGACGGACAGTCGAAGAGCGCCGAATGGGCCGCCGCGATCTCCGGTGTCGATGCGGACACGATCCGCACGCTCGCGCGCCGCCTTGCCGGAAAGCGCGCGCTCATCACCGTCTCCCATTCGCTGCAGCGCGCCGAGCATGGCGAGCAGCCGGTGTGGATGGGCATGGTGCTGGCGGCAGCGCTCGGCCAGATCGGCCTGCCGGGAGGCGGCTATGGCTACGCGCTCGGGGCGATCGGCTATTATGGCCGCCGCGTCAACGACGTGCCTGGGCCGACGTTGGGGCAGGGCCGCAATGGCGTGCGCGATTTCATTCCGGTGGCGCGCATCGCCGACATGCTGCTCAATCCCGGCAGCACCTATCGCTACAACGGCGAGACGCGCACCTATCCGGACATCCGTCTCGTCTACTGGGCCGGCGGCAATCCCTTCCATCACCACCAGGACATCAACCGCCTGCGCAAGGCAGTTGCGAAAGTGGACACGTTCGTCGTGCACGAACTCGCCTGGACTGCGACGGCGCGGCATGCCGACATCGTGCTGCCCTCGACCATGACGCTGGAGCGCGAGGACATCGGTTATTCCAGCAACGACCCTCTCACGGTCGCGATGCACCGGATCGCCGAGCCGTTCGGACTTTCGCGCGACGACTACGATATCTTCGCCGATCTCGCCGAACGTCTCGGTGCGCGCGAGCCCTTCACCGAGGGCCGTACGTCGAGGGAGTGGCTCGAACATCTCTACGAGCCGACCCGCGCCTCGCTCGAAGCGCGAGGTCTCGAAGCGCCGAGCTTCGAACAGTTCTGGCAGCGCGGCAGCCTGGTCGTGCCGCAACAGCCCGATGACGGCGGCCGGCTGCGCCATTTCCGCGATGATCCGGTCAATCATGCGCTGTCGACGCCGAGCGGCCGCATCGAGATTTTCTCTGCGAAGATCGCGGGCCATGACGACGCCGATTGTCCAGGCCATCCGGTCTGGCTCGACAAGACCGATATGCCGACGCCAGCGGCACCGTGCTTCCTCGTCGCCAACCAGCCGGTGACGCGCCTGCACAGCCAGCTCGATTTCGGCGGCCATTCGCTGGCCGCAAAACATCGCGGCCGCGAGGTGGCGCGCATGAACCCGGTTGATGCGGATGCGCGCGGCATCAAGGACGGCGACATCATTCGCCTGTTCAACGAACGCGGCGCCTGTCTCGCCGCGGTCCACGTCACAGACGGCGTCGCGGCCGGCGTGGTGCAGCTTCCGACCGGTGCGTGGTATGACCCGATGGACCCCGAGGACGACGCGCCGCTCTGCGTCCACGGCAATCCGAACGTGCTGACCCGCGACCTCGGCACCTCGTCCTTCGCACAGGGCTGCACCGGGCAGCTGACAACGGTCGAGGTGGAGAAATTCACCGGGAATCTGCCGCCGATACGGGCGTTCGATCCGGTGTAGGGAAGCGTCCATTTTTCCTCCGTCGTTGTGCTCGCAACGACGATGTGAAGAGGGAGGGTATCGCATATTCTGCTCTCGTGCGAATTCGAAATCCTCCTCGCAAGGCGAAAGAACCCCACCGCGTGGCACTGCTAAGGCTTCGTGACCTCATCAAAGGACACTAGACATGACCAAGGCAGACCTCCAGAGCCCGACCGATCTCGGCGCCAACGCCAACCGCGACATTCCCGCCGCGCTGCGCGCGCTGCTCGCCGACGTGTTCGCGCTCTATCTGAAGACCAAGAATTTCCACTGGCACATGTCCGGCAGCCATTTCCGCGACTATCATCTGCTGCTGGACGAACAGGCCGACCAGATCTTCGCGATGACCGACGACATTGCCGAGCGTGCGCGCAAGATCGGCGGTACGTCGCTGCGCTCGATCGGCCATATCGCGCGTGAACAGCGCATCCTCGACAACGATGCAGAGTACGTGGATCCTCAGGACATGCTGGCCGAATTGCGCAGCGACAACCAGCAACTGACGCGGGAGATGCGGCGCGTGCACGAGCTCTGCGACGAATATGGCGATGTCGCCACCGCAAGCCTGATCGAGAACTGGATCGACGAGTCCGAGCGCCGCATCTGGTTCCTGTACGAGTCCGGCCGCACCGGCCCGCACGCGTAACGCCTCGCGTTGCGATCAAAAAATGGGCCGTCCTGTGGGTGCAGGGCGGCCCAGAAGGCTCACGGGCCCGGGAGGAACAGGGCTCGAGCCGGCGCAAATGGCGGCACTTGCGCCAAGTTGAGAAACCTATGCGGCAGCACCGGCCAGCCAGTTGTTCTCCGACGCAGCACGCCGCCGCGGCAGCACCTCGGTGGCCGGCCGCTCGTTCTTGCTGGCGAGGCGCCAGCGCGCCGGAGACTGGCCGCTGATGCGCTTGAACACGGTCGAGAAATGCGCCTGGGTGCTGAAGCCGACGGCGAGCGCGATTTCGGCCAGGGGCCGGCCGGTCGTCGCGAGCATCCGCTTGGCATGCTCGATGCGGTGATTGAGCAGATATTCGCGCGGACGATAACCGGTCGCAGCGCGGAATTGTGCCGCGAAGTGCATCCTGGAGAGGCCCGCGACATTGGCGAGCTCGGACAGGCTGATGCAGCGGTCGAAATGCTCGGCGATGTATTGCTCGACGCGCCGCAGCCGCCATTTCGGCAAGGCATTGACTTTGGCGCGCGGCGGCTCCAGCCGGGTGAGATGCATCGCGAGGGTCTGGCCGACGCAGCGCGCGAACTCGTTGTCTGCGGCATGGCCGCGCTCCATCAGTGCTTTGGCGAGTTCGGCGGCAAGTGGATCGCGCAGCAGCACGAGGTCATTGAGGCTCTCGGCGGCGGATGGCTGCGCCGGAAAATGATCGGCCGAGATATGGAAGTGCAGGAAAGCGCCGGGAGCGTGGAACTGCACGGCGAGAGGCTTCGACGGCGCGCTGACATAGAGCGTGCCTGCGGGCATCGTGCCGTCGAAAATGAGTTGGCGTTCCCGGGTCAGCTTCGCGCGCGTGGTCTTCAGGGCGATGCCGACGAAATAGTGATCCTCCGGCGTCGTCGCCTGGTGCGACGAGCTGTCCCGAGCATCTTCCCATCGTGAGATGGTGATGTCCTCGGCGCCGCGTTCGACCTGACGCCATCCGCTTTCCAGGGCGATTGCCTGCGTCTGCGAGACCTCGCTGTCCCGCAGGCTGGCCGGAAGTTCAATCCAGGCATGCGCCGCTTGCAAGTCGTTGAACATCGCTCGTCCCCTCTCTTCGTGGCCGCTGGCGGCGACCGGCGATTTCTTTGAACCCATGCTGTCCATGGTCAGAGAATAGGCGTGAGCCGGACAAGAAGCCCGTTAGTGGTGATTAGGAGGTGTTAGATTTTGTGCGACGCAGATGGTGTGACAGCCCGCCGCAGAGCGTTTGATTTTGCCCAACTTTTCAATTGTTTGCGCGTATTGGCGCAGTGTGAGCACGCTGCAATGGATCAGGTGCGATTGATGCGCCGGTGCGAGCTGCGGTCGTCCCCCTGCTGGACCGCGCATCAATGGCGACTATAGTTGCCACGCATTTGAATGAAGTGGTCGTCAGAATGAGTCAGAAGTGACCGAGCTTCCGGCAGGCGCCGGAGCGAGCCCTGATCTCGATATCGTCTTGTTTGGACCGTTTTCCTTGCGGTCGCGGCTGCTCGAAAAGGACGGTGTTCCAGTCAAGCTTGGCAGCCGCGCGATGGATATCCTGCGCCTGCTCGTCAGCCGCGCCGGCGAAGTGGTGCCGAAGAACGAGATCCTCAGCTACGCGTGGTCGGGGCTCGCCGTCGAGGAGATAAGCCTTCGCGTCCATGTCGCGGAGCTGCGCAAGGTGCTTGGCGACGGCAGGGACGGAGCCCGCTACATCACCAACGTTCCGAGCCGGGGCTATTGCTTCGTCGCGCCCGTGCAACGTCGCGAGCGTAATGCGGCTCCGGTACCCGCGTCCCGTGCACCTGAAAGAACGGTCCCTGCTGCAGCCTTGCCGCACAGGCTGGACCGGATGATCGGTCGCGATGACGTGCTGCCGGAGTTGTCGGCCCGTCTGCTCGCCGACCGCTTCGTCACGCTGCGCGGGCCGGGCGGAATCGGCAAGACCACCGTTGCGACCGCGCTCGCCCACGAGATGTGGGAGGCTTTCGAGGGCAATATTCATTTCCTCGAATTCGGTCCGTTGAAGGACGCTGCGCTGGTCGCGAGCACGGTTGCCGCCGCCCTCGGTCTCGTCGTGCATCACGACGATCCCTCGGGCAGCATCGTCAATTTCCTGCGCGGACGGCGGCTGCTGCTGATCCTCGACAGTTGCGAGCACGTCATCGACGAGGTCGCGCGTCTGGCGGAGAACATCTACCGCGAGGCGCCCGCTATCGCGATCCTCGCCACCAGCCGCGAGTCGCTGCTGGTGGAAGGCGAGCAGATCTTCGAGCTGGTTCCGCTGCCGGGCCCGCCACAAGGTGCTCGCCTCAGCGCCGATGAGGTGCTGAATTATCCGGCCGCACGTCTGTTCGTCGATCGTGCCGCCGCCGCGGGCCATCGCGGCGATATCACCGATGAGGATGCCGAGGTTCTCGCCGAAATCTGCAGCAAGCTCGACGGCATTGCGCTCGCAATCGAGCTCGCCGCCGTCCGCGTCGGCGTCTATGGATTGCGCGAGATGGCCGCGCTGCTCGACTCCAGGCTCAAGCTCGAATGGCGCGGACGGCGGACGGCACCGCCGCGGCAGCAGACGTTGGGCGCCACGCTCGACTGGAGCTTCGGCCTGATCGGCGAGAGCGAACGCACGGTGTTTCAGCGGCTTGCCGTCTTCGCTGGCCCCTTCACGCTCAAGGGCGCGATCGCGGTTGCGACCGACGATGGCGCACCGGCTGACCGCGTCGTCGATGCTCTGGAGCAACTGGTGGCCAAATCGCTGTTGTCGGCGCAGCCGGATGGCGCCTCGCGGCGCTATCGCCTGCTGGACGCCACGCGCGCCTACGCCATGCAGAAGTTGGCCGACGGTGGCGAGGCGGACGCGATCGCACGCCGTCACGCAGCCTATGTTCAACGCACACTCGAAGCTGGCATGGCCGGGCAGGGCGGCGACCAGGCCGCCCGCCTGCAGGAGCGCGCGAGCCTGCTCGCCGATGCCCGCGCCGCGCTGGAATGGAGTTATGCCGGCGAGGACGGCACCACCTTGCGTCTTCCGCTTGCCGGCAGTGCCGCGAGGCTGTTCGTCGAGCTCAACCTGCTGAACGAGGCGCGGATCTGGTCCGGCCGTGCGCTTGCCGTGCTCGATGACGCCAATCGGGGTGGCCGATGGGAGCTTGAGCTGCAATCGACGCTCGGTCACGCCTTCATGTTCACGGAGCGCAACAGCGAGCAGGCCGAGGCGGCGCTCCGGCGCGGGCTGGAGATCGCGGAAGCACTTTCCGATCACGCCAATGCGTTCAGGCTGCTGTCGCGACTGAATATGTTCTATCGCCGTACCGGCGACTACCGGCATCTGGTGCCGACCGCGCTTCAGGCCGAGCGCATCGCGCGACGGATCGGCGATACCGCGGGCATTGCCGGCAGCAAGGCGTTGCTCGGCGTATCCTATCATCTCGCGGGGGACCAGGCCGAGGCGCAGGCCCATCTTGACGAAGGCGTGCGTGACGATGCCGCGCTGCGCGGGACGCAGCCCGGGCATTTCGCCTATGCGCGCACGCCGCAGATTCCGCTGGCGCGCGTATTATGGCTGCGCGGACTTCCCGATCGGGCGCTCGACTGCGTCCGCCCGCTGGTCGGCGCCGCCGCGCCGCGCGACGTCGTGATGCATTGCATCGCTTTATGCTGGTCGTCCTCGGTGTTCGGCTGGACCGGCGACTGGGCCGCCGTCGAGACCATGACGGGGCGCCTCGCGACGCACGCAAACGTGCATGGACTTGCACCTTACGAGGCCGTTGCGGCCGGCTTTCGCGCCCAGACCATGATTGCCCGTGGCGAGGTGGCCGGAGGCATCGACCTGCTGCGGAGCGCGCTGCCGCGCCTGCACGCGGATCGCTACGAACTCTACGCTTCAGCGTACGCTGCCGACCTTTCGCAGGGACTGACCGCACTGGGACGCGTGACGGAAGGCCTCCGTGTCCTGCACGAGACCATCGCGCGCGTCGAGCAGGGCGGCGGCGGTTTTGACATGCCGGAGCTGCTCCGCAGGCGCGGCGACATCGAGACGCTCACCGGCGATTTCGATGCCGCCGAATCGAGCTTTACGTCGTCACTCGTGCTGGCGGAGAAGCAGGGCGCATTGTCCTGGCGACTGCGGACCGAGATGTCGCTTGCAGCGCTTCGGCGTCAGCGCGGCGCCAGGAACCCGCTCGGGGATCTCGCCGCGACCTATGCGCGCTTCACAGAAGGATTCGAGACAGCCGACCTGAAGGCGGCGCGGCTCATGCTGGAGGAGCCGTGTATCTAAGCTCGTTCAGTCAAATCGAAGATCTGAAAGATCGATCGACACCATCAGCTCATCGCGTAGTGGCGTCAGGTCGTCGCCGCGCAAATAGATACGGCGGCGCGTCGGCAGCGTCAAGCCGTCAACACTGACGGGCTCGGACACATATTGCGCCGCCGGAAAATTGCCGGCGATCTCGACCCGGTAGTCGTGCCGGCGGATCAGCATATCGGGGCCGAAATAGAAGTCCTGCTCGCGGCCATGGCTTGCGATCATGGCCGGGAACGTCGCGCGCAATCCGCGCCAGACTTCGGTGCCCTCGCGCCACGGTTTGATCTCGCGGACCTCGAACCCGTCCAAGGCGAGCAGGAAAGGCGTCGTCACGTAGGTCCACAGTGCATAGGCGTTGAAATAGGCGCGATGCAGCAGGTCCCAATGTGTCCGCATGTCATGTCGCGCAAACGCGGCGCGTGGATTGTTGCGCATTGCGACGACGCGTCCGTCCGCGGCGACGATGGCGATCCGCTCGGGGCTGAACTCGGTGTGCTGGCCCGGCTTGCCGAACGGCTCGATCGATGCCCGCTCGCGCTGCAGCTCGATCCGCATCGTCCGCGGCCCCTGGTCCTGGTCGACGCCCTTCAGCGCCCAGAGATCGCCTCCCGTCACGATCGTGGCGGTGAGCCGCTGATGAGCATTCCATCGATCGAGGCCGCCATGGGCCTCGATCGCATTCGCCAGCAGCGGAATCATCCGGCCATTTCCTCCCGCGTCGGTGGTGTCGCCGCAATGGAGATACCGCCGCGCGCAGACGATCGCCCGTTAAGCGTTGTTAAAGGCCGTTTGCTGGCCCCATGCTATGCCTCTGCCATGACGTCGAGCACCGCGTCGGCAAAGGCCTTCGGCGCCTCCTGCGGCAGATTGTGCCCGATGCCGCCCTTGATGGTCCGGTGCGAATAGCGCCCGGTGAACTTCTTGGCGTAGGCGGACGGCTCCGGATGTGGCGCCCCGTTGGCATCCCCCTCCATGGTGATGGTGGGCACCGTGATGACGGGCGCCTGCGCCAGCCGCGCCTCGTCATCGGCGTATCTTGCTTCACCCTCGGCAAGACTGAGCCGCCAGCGATAGTTGTGGATCACGATTGCGACATGGTCCGGATTGTCGAACGCCCCGGCGCTGCGATCGAAAGTGGCGTCGTCGAAGTGCCATTGCGGCGAGGCGAGCTGCCAGATCAACTTCGAGAAATCGTGGCGGTACTTGTCGTAGCCTTCTCGGCCGCGCTCGGTCGCGAAGTAAAACTGGTACCACCATTGCAGCTCGGCCTTCGGCGGCAGCGGCATCTTGCCGGCCCGCTGGCTGCCGATCAGATAGCCGCTTACAGAGACCATCGCCTTGACCCGCTCCGGCCGCAGTGCTGCAATGACGTTGGCGGTCCGCGCGCCCCAGTCGAAGCCGGCGATCGTGGCCTTGTCGATCCCAAGTGCGTCCATCAGCGCGACGATGTCCGCGGCGATCGCGGCCGGCTGGCCGTTCCGCATCGTCGCGTCCGACAGGAAGCGCGTGCTGCCGTAGCCGCGCAAATAAGGTACGATCACGCGGTGGCCGGCTGCAGCGAGCAGCGGCGCGACATCGACGAAGGCGTGGATGTCGTAGGGCCAGCCGTGCAGCAGGATCACCGCCGGGCCGTCGGCGGGGCCTGCCTCGGCATAGCCGACATTGAGCAGGCCGGCGTCGATCTGCTTCATGGACGCGAACGCGGTGTTGGCGCCCGGCTTGGCGGCGCCGGACGACTTCGCGGGCTTGGCGGCGGCCGTTGCGCTCAGCGGCATCTGGGCCGCGGCAAGTGTCATGGCGGCGCGTCCCAAGAAGCGGCGGCGTTCACTGTTAATGGTGTCGGACATTTGTCCCTCCTCGTTGCGGACTTTTTGCAGCGCGCCACCCGGAATTCGACGGCAGCCGCGCTCGCCGTTGGCGAACTCAATCTGCACGCAAGGCCGACCGTTGGCTCGTTATGTATTGTTAGACGTTGAAAGCGGGAACCTTGTGGTCCGGCTCTCGCCTGTGGCCGCTACTCGAAGACGGCGTCGAAGATCTCGACATCCATCAGCACGGGTTTTGCGATCACGGTTCCGTCAGGCCGCAGAGTTTGCGCGCGTCGAAGTGTCGGCACGACGATGCCGCCAAAACTGTCATGAGCCCATGAGTAATGCGCGACCTTCATTCCGAAGAGATCGTGATCGGTCCGCCGTTGCAGGGCGTTCTCGTCGAAGTAAAAGATCTGCTCGGGCGCGAGCGTGATCACGCTCGGCGGGAACTGCGCCCGCAGCCGTCGCCATGTTTCGGTGTTCTCACGCCACGGCGCCAGTTCCTCCACCACGACATCGGGGTGGGCGAGCAGGAATGGATTGGTCAGATAATTCCAGATCGCGACACCGCAGAAGAAGACGAGGTGCAGTTCGTCCGCCAGCGACGCAGAGCCGGCCTCGGGAAACGCAAGGCTGGGGTGGGGCCAGGACCGCAGGACTTCGCCCTCGAGGCTTTCGATGGTGATCGCGTCGGGTTGGAAGGAGCCGGAGTGTTCGCCTCCCGTAATGCCGGTGAAGCGGACCGACTGCGTGAGGGTCGAACCTTCCGCGGTCACATCCTTGAATTCACTGGCGTGCCCGGCGCTGGTGAACAGCGTTCCGGCAACGGAGAGGTGGAGCGTGAAGCGGCTCAAGCTATTCCAGCGGGCCATTCCGCCGCTGGCATCAATTACGTCGTCAAGCAGCGCCATGTCCCGCCATATCCACCATGAAGTGCAACCACCATGGCGGGGCGGATGCGGCTTGGCGTGTTAGAAGTTGTTAGGACTTGCGAGCGGGGATTCTGGCGGTATCCCGTTGAAGATACTGTCAATTCAGCGCGCCAAGCAGCTCTTTGGCGGCGACCAGATCGCGGGTCTGGAGGCCCTCCTGGTATCGCGCGACGAGCGGGGCGAGCAGGGCGCGTGCGTCGCCGGCTTTTCCGGCCTCGCGCCAGACCCGGCCGAGGCTGATGGCGCCACGCAATTCCCAGCCGAGCGCGCACTGCCGGCGTGACAGATCGAGCGCTGTCCGCAAGCAGCTCTCGGCCGCCGCCGCGTTGCCCGACCGGGCCAGGATGTCGCCCCTGACCCTGAGCATCTCCGGCATGTCGAAGGATTCGCCGTGATCGGGAACCTCCGCGATGGCCTCGTCGATCGTGCGCAAGGCCTCATCGGGCTGGTTCTGCGCCGCGAGACCCTCCGCGAGCGCGGTCGCGAACACCGTCGTCATGATCCGGTGCCGCGTTGCGTACAGCGTTGCCTGACTGCGGCGAAGGTGCTCGATTCCGCCGGCGATATCGCCACGACGAAGCAGCAGCTCGCCTTTCTGGCCGAGGCCGACGGCGTGGTAGGGGCCGAGGAAGTGCCGCGCCGAATGATCGATCAACCGCTCGATCAGGATTTCCGCGTTGGCCCAATCGCCGACCCACAGGAACACGTAGATCGTCCAGATCAGGGAGATGCCGAGGGTGAGGGGCTGTTCGAGCAGTTCGGCCTCGCGCACCGTGTATCTGGCCGCCTCGACCGCACGATCGGGCCGGCCGGTGAGCCAGAGCCCGCGCGCCAGCGCCACCAGCGCGACGATGCGGTCGTCATAACCGAGATGGCCGATATTGAGCCGCTGCGAGCCGGGATTGTGCACCATCGCGCTCTCGCAGAACTGCACGGCCTTGTCCTGGTTGCCGATCAGATGATGCGCGACGCCCAGCATCCATTCGACGTTCAGCGCGGCGGCGGGGTCGTTCAGCTTGCGCGCGACACTCTCGCCCTGCGTACCGGTCCCCAGCGCCCCGTGAAAGTCGCCGACCCTGGTCAGGTAGATGTGCAATCCGCGCAGCAGCCAGAGCTGCCAGTGCAGATCCTCGAGCTCCTGCGCGAGCTGGAGGCTGCGCGTGAACGCAGCACGGACCGCTTCGGTATTGCCCTGCGTGAACATCACGGAGACGCCGAGCGCGGCCTGCAGCGTCATCTCCTGACGGCTGTCGATGGCGTTCGTATCGAGGGACGTCAATGCCTGCTGGGTCCAGCGATAGCATTCCGTCAGCAATGTCAGCTCGAGGAAGAACTGCGCCGCCGAAGCTGCCAGGTCGACGCCGATCGACCGGTCGCCGCCGTCCGAAAAGCTCCAGGTCAGTGCGGCCCGGACATTGGGCAGGTGGTCGGCATAGGGAAGGAAGCCGCCCGCGGTCTGCATGCCCGAGAATTTCAGCGCAATGTCGCGAAGGACGTCGCGGAAGTAGTCGGCGTGCGCCCGCGCCACGCGGGGCACTTCTCCGTGTTCGACGAGCTTGTTGCCGGCGAAGGCGCGCGTGGTGTCGAGCAGGCGGTAGCGCAGCCGCCGCTCCGCTGGCGAGGTCGCGATCAGGGATTTGGAGAGCAGGTTCGAGATTGCCTCGACCGCCTCGGGCTCGCTGATGCCCTGGCTGGACGCAACGGCAAGTGACGCCTCCAGCGTGAACGGCCCGACGAACACCGACAATCCGCGCAGTGTTGCGCTTTCCGCGGGCGGCAGCAGATCGTAGCTCCAGGCGAGCGCCGCGCTCAGGGTCTGGTGCCGCGGGATCGCTGTTCGCCGCCCGCGCCACAGCAGCGAGAACCGGCTGTCAAGCAGCGAGGCGGTCCCGGCAATGCCGTAGGCGTCCACGCGTCCGGCCGCGAGCTCGATCGCGAGCGCGATCCCGTCCAGGCGCCGGCAGATCTCGGCGACGAGCGGCGCGTCCTCTTCGCTCAGCTCGAATTCGCCCAAACTCTCGGCAATGCGTTCCACGAAGAGCTGGCTTGCGGGATAGGCAAGGATATCGGCAATGCTGAGCCCGTCGCCCTGCGGCGGACAATCCAGCGGAAACAGCCGGTGGACGCGCTCACCCTCGGTGCGAAAGGACTCGCGGCTGGTGGCGAGAATATGCAGCTCCGGCGCCTCCTGGACGATGCGTTCGGCCAATGGCGCGAGCTCGTCGAGGATGTGTTCGCAACTGTCGAAGACGAGCAACGTTCGCCGGCTGCGCAGCACTCGTCAGCAGGCCTGGCATCGGGTCGTCTGAATTGACGGTCAGCCCGAGCGTGGTCGCGATGGTGCCGGGAATCAGCCTTGTATCCGTCAGGGCGCCGAAGTCGACGAAATTCACGTGGCCGTCGAAGGCCTGGAGCTCGCCATGCGCGACGGCGAGGGCGACCGAGGTCTTGCCGATGCCGCCGGGGCCGACGATCGTGACGAAGCGATGCTGGGCCAGCTCGGCGCAAATCCTGGCAACCGCATCGTCCCGTCCGATCATCTTCGCGAGCGGCGAAGGGAGTGAATGCGGGGCCGGGACAAGCGGGCTCGTCCGTCTCTCTGCGGATTCCGCCCGAAGCAACGGGGCCGCCAGGCAATAGCCGCGCCCGGGGACGTTGACGACGTAGCGGGAGCCTTCGCCGGCATCCCCCAAGGCCTTGCGCAGTGTCGTGATGTGGAACCGCAGGCTGCCTTCGTCGACGGTTACGTCGGCCCAGACGCGTTTGATCAACTCCCGCTTGTCGATGACCTCGCCGGCGCGCTCGGCAAGGAAAATAAGGATATCGAGCGCGCGGCCGCCGAGGTGAAGCGGAGCGCCGTCCTTCTCGAGCAGGCGCGACTTTGGCAGCAGCCGGAATGGCCCGAAGGAAATGGCCGAATCCTGATCGTGAGTGTCCGGCACGCGCCAATGATTCCAGGTGGAAGGGCTAGTGTCTGTCGATTGATCTACCAGAACGAGGTCGGGAGTAAACTGTCCGAAAGTGGCGAAATCGCGCGGCAACCGGCCGACCGCCACGGCAATAACCGTGATAAATTTTGCTTAAACGCGAGCGGCTTACGGAGCAGGTGAGACAATTTGTCAGCTTGGCTGACCGTCGAGATCGCGGTCACGCCGCCAAGTTGCGCTGCAGCCGATCATAACAGAATCTTGCAACGTCTAACGAGCAAAACACGCGCGGTGGATCCACTATAGCCTCAGACTTAGGTCCTACGTTCAACGGGGAGGCTAATATGTCCGCCATCGGCTCCAGGCCCAACGACGACGTCGTGCGATCCCAGTATCTCGCCAGTCTCGATGAACAGTCGCGTGATTGGGAACTCGTGTTGCGGGAATCCCACCATCGGATGAAAAACACGCTGACGCTGCTGGGCGCGTCAGTCCGCCGCGACTTCACCCGGGCCGGCGCCAGAGACGTGTCGGTCGCGGTAGATCGCTTCGAGCGGCGCCTGGTCGCCTTCGGCAGGCTCTATCAGCTTTTGTCCGATAGCGACGATGTGTCCGCCGTGGATGTCCGGGCCTTCTTCGAAAACCTGTGCGCAGCGCTCTCGGAGGCGGTGCTGGAGCCGGCGGGCATCCGCTGCGAAGCTGCGATCGAAAGCGGCGCGCTGTCGGCGTCGCAATGTCACCGGCTCGCGCTCATGCTGACCGAGCTGGTCACCAATGCGGCAAAGCACGCCTTCCCGACCAGGAAAGGTGCGCTGATCCGCATCGAGGTCGCCAATCATGACGACGCCTGGTTCTGCACGGTGGCCGACAACGGGATCGGCGCGACCGGTCCGCTTCAGGGCACTGGCAGCCGCATCCTCGAGGGGCTCGCCCGCAGCATCCATGCACGGTTGCAAGGCGAAACCGGGCAGGGCGGCACGCGGGTGACCATCGTGATGCCGGCCGCCGCTTGAAGACATGTATGCCCGCAACCGCTCACGCGCCATCACTTCTCATCAAGAGCAACAGTCGGCGGTCTGCGCGAGACCGCGCTTCACGTCAGGGAGTTCGACATGGCCACACCAGACATCGACCGGAACAGCGCGGCCAAATCCTCGAATGAGCCTTCGACATCACGTAGGGTCGACCTGAAACTCGAAGTGGTCGTGATCCCGGTGTCGGATGTCGATCGCGCCAAGGCGTTTTACACACGCCTCGGCTGGCGATTGGATGCCGATTTTGCCTCCGGCGGCGAATGGCGCGTGATCCAGTTCACGCCGCCGGGCTCGGCCTGCTCGGTGATCTTCGGCAGGAACGTCACGGCGGCGGCGCCGGGTTCGGCGCGCGGGCTTTACCTGATCGTCTCCGATCTGGAGGCTGCGCGACAGGATCTGCGCGACCGCGGCATTGAGGTCAGCGGCCCCTTCCACGGGGGCGGTGACGTTCACGCCGGGCCGGACGAGCCCTATCTGTCCGGCAGCCTTCGGGTCAGCGGAGTCGATCCGAACCGCGGCAGCTATGGTTCGTTTGCCTCGTTCAGCGATCCCGACGGCAACGGCTGGCTGCTCCAGGAGATCACCGCGCGACTACCCGGACGCATCGAGGGCGGCAGCACGACATTCGCGTCAACGACCGATCTGGCCGCGGCTGTGCGCCGCGCGGCGGCCGCTCATGGCGAACATGAGACACGGACGGGCGGACACGACGAGAACTGGGCGGACTGGTACGCCGACTACATCGTCCGCGAGCAGGCCGGGCAGCCGCTGCCTTCCTGAGTAGCCCACCAAAAGAACACATCTCATGATGCGGCGCGCGATGGTTCAATACCTCGCGCGCCGCCTCGCTTTTGTAGCGCGCGCATCGTCATCATCACGCGCCACCTTGCATCGCGCAGACTCGCAACGGCTAACGCGGCCTAACAATGCATAACGAGCAAATGTTCGGTGCCTGCGTCAATCTCTGTGCATGAGGAAACGGCGCGTTGATTTCGAAATCGGTCGGCGTCGCCGATCAAAGCCAGGGAGATCCAGCATGACCACGCAAGCACGTACCGACGTTCTGAACCCCGACCGTCGTCAACTGTTGAGCCAGGCCGCGATGACCGCGGTTGCCGCCAGCGTCGCGAGCCTGCTGCCGCTTCATCGGGCAGAGGCCGCAGCCAGCGGCGTGATCCGGCCGTTCCATGTCAGTGTGCCCGAGGAAGATCTACTCGATCTGCGCCGCCGCCTCGCGGCAACGCGCTGGCCGGATCGCGAGATCGTCGCCGACCAGTCGCAGGGCATTCGGTTGAAGACGGTGCAGCAGCTCGTGCGCTACTGGCAGAACGACTATGACTGGCGCAAGATGGAAGCGCGGCTCAACGCGCTGCCGCAATTCGTCACCGAGATCGACGGCGTCGACATCCACTTCATTCACGTCCGTTCCAGGCACGAGAATGCGCTGCCAATGATCGTCACGCATGGCTGGCCGGGCTCGATCATCGAGCAGATGAAGATCATTGGCCCGCTTACCGATCCGACCGCGCATGGCGCGAAGGCGGCGGACGCCTTCGATCTCGTGATCCCCTCGCTCCCCGGTCACGGTTTTTCCGGCAAGCCAACAGCGCTCGGCTGGGATCCGCAGCGCATCGCGCGCGCCTGGATCGTGCTGATGAAGCGCCTCGGCTATAGCCGCTATGTCGCACAGGGCGGCGATTGGGGCAATGCCGTCACCGAGCAGATGGCGGTGATCGCGCCGCCGGAATTGCTCGGCATTCACACCAACATGCCCGCCACCGTCCCCGATGATATCGCCAGGGCGCTCCAGCCCGGCGGATCGCGGCCGGCGAATCTCTCGGTCGAAGAGCGGATTGCCTACGATCAGCTCGATGATTTCTACAAGCACGGCCTTGGCTATGCGATCGAGATGTCGAACCGGCCGCAGACGCTCTACGGCTTGGTCGACTCGCCCGCGGGCCTGGCGTCCTGGATGCTCGATCACGATGCGCGCAGCGCCGCCATGATTGCCCGAGCGTTCGACGGCAAGACCGAAGGCCTGACGCGGGACGATGTGATCGACAACATCACGCTTTATTGGCTCACCAACACAGCGGTGTCGTCGGCACGGCTCTACTGGGAGAACAAGCTGGTGTTCTTCGAACCCAAACACATCAAGATTCCGGTCGCCGTCAGTGTCTTCCCGGACGAGATCTATGCCGCGCCACGCAGCTGGGCCGAGAGGGCCTATCCGAAGCTGATGCACTACAACCGCCTCGACAAGGGCGGCCACTTCGCGGCCTGGGAGCAGCCCGCGCTGTTCACCGCGGAAATGCGCACCGCATTCCGCCCACTGCGGCAGTCGATCTGAAACCCGCATGGATATGCGGTGCCGCGCGTCCCTTCATTTCCCCCAACATCAGGAGCCAATCATGAATCGCCCCGAACGCGCCTTCACGACCGACGAGATTCGCCTGGAACGCTTGCTGCCGACATACTGGCGTGTCACCTTTGACATGCCGCCGGTCAACATCTTTGGTCCGAGGCAGCTTCCCCTCCTCAATGACGTCATCACCGCGATCGAGAGCGATCCGCAGGTGAAGGTCGTCGTGTTCGACAGCGCGGTCGAAGGCTTCTTCATCACCCATTACGACTTCCTCGCGCCGCTGGAGGACTCGCTGAGCATTCCACCGGGACCGACCGGCCTGCAGGCGCTGCCTGACATGCTGGTGCGCCTCAGCCGAGCGCCTGTCGTCTCCATCGCCTCGATTCGGGGCCGCGCAACCGGTGTCGGCAGCGAGCTTGCCCTTGCGAGCGACATGCGATTTGCCAGCCGTGAGAAGGCGATCCTGTCGCAATGGGAGGTCGGTGCGGGCCTTGTGCCCGGCGGCGGCCCGATGGCGCGGTTGCCGCGCTTGATGGGTCGCGGTCGGGCGCTCGAAGTGCTGCTCGGCGCCGACGACATCCACGGCGATCTCGCCGAGCGCTACGGCTATGTGAACCGGTCGATGCCGGATGCCGAGCTCGACGGTTTCGTCGAGGCGCTCGCGATGCGCATCGCCTCGTTCGACAAGGAGGCCATCGCCGAGACCAAGCGTCTTGTCGACGTCGCCAGCCTGCCGCCGGATGACGAGATCAAGCCGGAGTGGGACGCGTTCCTGGCCGCGCTCGGCCGCCCCGCGAGCGAGAGCCGCATCAAGGCGCTGATGGCGCGCGGCTTCCACCGCGCTGGCGACGTCGAGAACCGGCTGGGCTTCCACGTCGGACAGATTGGGTCCTAAAGCGTTTTCGAGCGAAGTGGATGCCGGTTCGCGTGAAGAAAGCCCGTCAAAACAAGAATCAAGTCCTGTTCCGATTTCATCGGAACGGGACTTGACGGAACCGCTGCGGCGTTCGGCCGGTTGGAACAGTGTCAGCCGGTCGTGCCAATGTCGTTTTCCCGCGGTACCGAGCGCCGGTGCTGAGATCAAACAAGGAGTATTGAGATGATCCGCAAGGCAACAGCAGTCTGGAAGGGCACCGGTCGCGATGGCACCGGCCATTTGTCGAGTGAATCCGGTGTGCTCGCCGGGACGCCCTATTCGTTCAAGACCCGTTTCGAGAACGAGAAGGGGACCAATCCCGAGGAATTGATCGCAGCGGCTCACGCCGGTTGCTTCACAATGGCACTGGCGTTCGGCCTTCAGATGGCTGGTTTCACGCCGGACGAGTTGTCGACGGAAGCCGCTGTCACGCTCGAGCCCGAAGGCAAGGGCTTCAAGATCAGCAAATCCGCGCTGACCCTGCGTGCCAAGGTGCCGAACCTCGACGATGCCGGTTTCGCCAAGCTCGCCGGCGAAGCCGAGAAGAACTGTCCGGTGTCGAAGGTGCTCAACGCCGCGATCACGCTGGACGCCAAGCTGGGCTGATGGAGCAATCGATCTCTGTCCATCCGGCTCCCGGGTCGGGTGGACATGTCTGTATGCCGCCGGCTTTCAGACAGGCCGCCGAGACCCTATATTGCGGAAGATCTAAAAGCGGACAGTGCCAGCAAGCGGGAGAGGACAGATGACGACAGAGCGTGCAGTTTTGGCGGGAGGCTGTTTCTGGGGCATGCAGGATCTCATTCGTCGGCAGTCCGGCGTGATCTCCACCCGCGCCGGTTACACCGGCGGGCACGTGAAGAACGCCACCTATCGCAATCACGAAGGCCATGCCGAGGCGATCGAGATCGTCTTTGATCCCGCGAAGACGAGCTTCCGGACCATGCTGGAGTTCTTCTTCCAGATTCATGATCCGACCACGCTCAACCGCCAGGGCAATGATCTCGGCACGAGCTACCGCTCGGCGATCTTCTATACCAGCGACGAGCAGAAGCGGATCGCGAAAGACACCATCGCCGACGTCGAGGCATCCGGCCTGTGGCCGGGTAAGGTCGTGACTGAAGTCGCGCCCGCAGGAGAGTTCTGGGAAGCCGAGCCCGAGCATCAGGATTATCTCGAGCGTTATCCCGACGGCTACACCTGTCACTTCATCCGGCCCGACTGGAAGCTGCCGCGCCGCGCGGCGGTGGCGGGAGGGTAGAGCGGGATTGTGATGCGAACCCGGGCTCACCTCTCCCCGCCGGGGAGAGGTGAGCCACGACAACCGGCCGGCCCTGACTCTATCACTCTCCGGGGCGTGGACTCACAAAGGCGCAAACGTCGGCTTTGAGCGTTGTTGGAGTAAGAGCGGACCCAAGCACGTGCTGGGCTCGACCGCCGCTTGTGACCTGAAGCGGACCAAGTGATCGATTCAATCTACGCAGAATTTTGATCGGTCGTTTTCATCGATGATAGTAATTTTGCGCCCGCCTTCGAATAGGAAGACAACTTTGCCCCCGGCGGCAGTGATTTCCATCTGATACCCTTCGAGACGAAGGCCAACTACGCCAGAAATGGCACCCACATCTACGTGAGGCGATTCCCACCCCTCGCTCGCAACGTTCCACGGGTTAGGTCGCCCCTCCGATTGCCGCCAGATGATTACGCCGCAGTCGAGGACAAGTTTGTGCCAAGCGCCCGCGAAACAGACGTGAACGACATTGGCGTTTGCTATGAGCGCTCCGTTTTGAGCAAACCCCTCACAGACGAATGCGTCACACCGGAGCCCCGCCAACGCAGGTGGTTGTCCAATAATATCCAAGCGACTAGGGGCCCTTTGCTCATCTAGGACGCTTCGTATATCAAGACGAGCCGACAATGTCGCCTTTTTGGCCCTTCTCGGACCTCGTGCGATGTCCTCTTCTGCGCCGCTGTTGGAACATAAGCGGAAATCGTTTTGAGGACATGCCCCCTGATTGCTTCGAAACGCGGTCAGTTCCGCAGTCGCGCCATCAACTCCCGGGCGGTGCGCATGTCGGCGATGTCGGCGCCTTCCGGGAACGACCCGGAGACATTCTCCAGAACCGCCAGAGCTTCCGCATTCTGGCCGGCACCGCTCATCAGACGCGCGAGGCTGGTGGCACAGCGCAGCTCCCAGAAGCGTGCGCCCTGTTGTGAAGCAATGGCCATGGCTTCGCGAAAATGCGCTTCGGCCTCGCCTGCATGCCGCGCGCCGCTCAGCATCAACTCGCCCTTGATGCGGATCAGCTCGGGCAGATACCACAGCTCCTGCCGGTCGTTGCAGCGGGTCAGCACGTCCTCGATCACGTCGAGGCCACGGTCGACCTGGTTGGCCTCTCCGGAGCATGCGGCAAGCTCGCCGAGCAGGGGAAGGAAGCGCGGCAGGAAGCGCGCATCGCCGGCGCGATTGAGCTCTTCGCGCAGCAGCGGCACGCCCGTCTCGATATCGCCGCGCCTGGCCATGACCGCGGCGTTGAAGGCCCGCGCCCACAGACCCCAGAGACGGATCGCGTGGCGCTCGGTGTGTTCGAGCAGCTCGGCGCCGTGGCGCTCCGCGGCCTCGAAATCGCCGGCCCAGAACGCGATGGGGCAGGCGGCCTGTCCGAGCACGCTGCTGAACGTCAGCGCGTGGCCGTTGGCGCGGCCTTCCTCGATGTTTCTGGCGGCGAGCGCCTGGGCCTGGTCGGCCTGGCCTTGCAGCCACAGGATGCGGGCGCGGAAGTATTGGGTCGATATCCTGAGGTCGAGCGGGAAGATCTTCGGCTTCTCCGCCAGTAAGTGCAGCGAGGCATTCACTCTGTCGATGCGCAGCCGGGCTTCGGTCTGGTCCCCGAGGAAGTGAAGCGCCACGGCCATCAGCCGGTCGCTCAACATGACGTCGGTGCTATCAGGCGAGTTCGCGGCGACACTGGCAAAGCGATCGGCCAGAGCTCGCGCCTTGCCGAACTGTCCGTTGTTGAACTGGTCGATCGACAGGCCCCAGAGCGCGCGCAGGCGAAAGTCCTTGTCGTCGAGCTTGTCCGCCAGTTCGAATGTCGTCTCGAGGATCGGGCGCGCCTCACGGGCGCGGCCCTCGCCATACATCAGCGACCAGCCGAGTGCCGCCAGAAGCTGCATGCGGGTCCGGTCGTCGCTGGTGTCACGGAGCGCGGCGAGCGCCGTCCGGGTGCGCTCACGGCATTCGGCGAACAAGGAGAGGCGGACCCACAACGTGACCGCGGCAACCGTCAGCCTGATTCCAAGCGCCGTGTCGCCGTCGGGCGCGAAGGCCCAGTCCAGCGCCGCGCGAACATTGTCGAGCTCTGCGCCATAGATGCCGAGCCATTCGGGCAGCGGCGTCGAGGTGTCGGCGTCGGCGCGCTCGAAGAACTCCCGAAAATGCTCCGCATGGCGCCGCGCGACCTGCCTGGTTTCGCCGCGTTCGTTGAGCTTTGCGTGTGCGTAGGTGCGCGTGGTATCGAGCAGGCGATAGCGCAGCGTCCGCGAACCTGACGGTGCGATGAGCGATTTGGCGACCAGGCTGTCGATCCCATCGAGCGTTTCCGCTGCGCTGAGCCCGTCGCCGGCCGCGATCGTGGCAGCCGCTTCCGGTGCGAAGGGGCCGGCGAACACCGAAAGGCGCCGCAGGGTGGTACTCTCGGCGGGAGACAGCAGATCATAGCTCCAGTCGAGCGCTGCGGCGAGCGTCTGGTGACGCGGCACGGCGGTGCGTCGCCCTCGCCATTGCAGCGAGAAACGGCTGTCGAGCAGCGAGGCCGTGCCGGCGATGCCGTAGGCGTTGACGCGGCCTGCCGCAAGCTCGATCGCGAGCGCAATGCCGTCGAGGCGCCGGCAGATGCTGGCGACCAGCGGCGCTTCTTCCGCGCTGAGCTGGAACGGACCCGAGCTCTGTGCGATGCGCTCGACGAAGAGCTGAGCCGCGGGATAGGCGAGCACCTCGGCGACATCCAGGCCCTCGCGCTCGGGCGGACAGTCCAGCGGGAACAGCCGGAAGATGCGCTCGCCCTCGCTTCGGAACGACTCGCGGCTGGTCGCGAGCACGCGAAGCTGCGGCGCTTCGCGGACGATGCGCTCGACCAGCGGCGCCAGCGCGTCCAGCACGTGCTCGCAACCGTCGAAGATCACCAGGGTCGGGCCGCTCTTCAGAAATGTCAGCAGGGCCGGTGTCGGATCCTCCGCGCTGATGGTCAGTCCGAGCGCGGAGGCGATGGTGGTGGCGATATGGCTGGCATCCCTGAGCGGACCGAAGTCGACGAAGAAGACGCGCCCGCCGAAATCCTGGGAACGGCGATGCCCGACGGTGACGACGACGGCGGTCTTGCCGATGCCGCCCGGACCGACCACGGTGATGAAGCGATGCAGCGACAGCCCGTTCGAGATCTTTTCGACGATCTCCTCCCGCCCGACCATCTTCGAGAGCTGTGCGGGAAGGGAGCGGGGCGGCAGGATGTCGACGGTCGGCTGCGCGGCGGCCGCGACCGGCTGAGCCAACGAGGCGACAAAGCAATAGCCGCGTCCGGGCACGTTGACGACGTAGCGGGCCGATTTGCCGGTATCGCCCAGCACCTTGCGCAAAGCTGCGACATGAAAGCGCAGGCTGCCCTCGTCGACATTGACGTCGGCCCAGATGCGCTTGACCAGCTCGCGCTTGTCGACGACTTCGCCAGGACGTTCGGCGAGGAAGATGAGAATGTCGAGCGCGCGGCCGCCGACATGGAGCGGCGAGCCCTCCTTCTCCAAGAGCCGGGACTTCGGAAACAGTCGAAATGGCCCAAAGGAAATGGCCGGGTCTTCGTGATGGTCTGGCACGCGCCATTGCCCCCGCAACGGGAGTCCAAAGGTATTACTTTCTGGTCTATCAGAACGAGGCGTACAGTAAACCGGCGGAAAGCAGTGGGCAGGGCTGACAGCCCTGCGCGCATGGCTTGGGTCGGTCGATCCGCCGAAATAATGCTTGAAACGGAATGGGTTAGCCTCGCGTGACCGCCTCGACAGTGACCACCGGCTTCCGGAGCTCGATGATGCCTTCTCTCTCGCGCCGGCAGGTCGTCCATGCCTTATCGGGCGCAGCGGCGCTGGCAGGACTGTCGCGTGGCGCACATAGTGCGGATTATCCGTCCCGCCCCATTCGCCTGGTGCATCCGTACGGGGCCGGCGGCGCGGGGGACCAGATCGGGCGTCCCTGGGTGGACAAGATGTCATCGCTGCTCGGGCCGACCTTCGTCGACTATATCGGCGGTGCCGGCGGCGCGATCGGGACGGCTGCGGTCGCACGCGAGGCGCCCGACGGCTACTCGCTGCTGCTCGGCAACGGCTCCACGCAGGTCATCATTCCCCTGACCACGGCAAATCCCGGCTATTCCGTCGACGATTTCCGCGCCATCTACCGCTTGATCAGCACTGCGTTGGTTTTCGCCGTGCATCCGTCGCTGCCGGTCACAAACCTGCGCGAGTTGATCGCCTACGCCAGGGCCAATCCGGGGAAGCTCTCCTATGGGACGCCCGGCATCGCCACCGGAAACCATCTGGTCGGCGAATCCTTCAAGCAGCAGGCCGGCGCGCTGGATATCGTCCACGTGCCTTATCGGGGGATGTCGCAGGCGGCCAACGACCTCGTCAGCGGACAGATCTCGCTCATCATCGGCGTGATGTCGGTTCAATTGAAGGAGCTCGGCGAGGCCGGGAAGATCAGGCTGCTGGCGGTCACCACCGAGAATCGGCTCTCCGGTGCGCCGGAGATTCCGACCGCCGTCGAATCCGGCATGCCGGATCTTCGCTACGAGGGATGGTTCGGCATCTTCGCACCCAGGCGCACCGACGATGCGATCATCGACCGGATCGCGCAGGCGACGCGGCTGGCCATGTCCGATCCGTCGCTTCTGGCGAGCTACCGCGCCCAGGGCCTTGAGCCCGACAGCGATTCAAGCCCGGACAAATTCCAGCGCATCGTCGAGGCGACGACGGCGAGCCTGGCCCCGGTGATCAAATCGATCGGGCTGAGCAAATTGTGAGTCTCAGGCGCGCTGGCGCGTGACGATGCGGGCTGACAGCGTGACGAGACCCATCAGCGCAGCCAGCATCCAGAATGCCATCGGCAGTCCGCCGAGACGTGCGACGAAGCCGACACCGGCAGGACCGACCAGTATGCCGGCGTAGCCCGCAGTGGTGATCGCCGCGACGGCGAGTCCCGTCGGCATCACCGTTTGCCTCGCGGCCCGGCGGAACAGCACCGGCACGAGGTTCGAGGCGCCGAGCCCGATCAGCAGGAAGCCCGCGACGGCGACCGCGGCTACGGGCGCCATGAGCAGCACGATAAAACCGGCGATCGCAATCAGGCTGCCCCAGAACAACGTCGTGCGATCCCCGATGCGCGCGACGACGGCGTCGCCGCCGAGCCGCCCCACCGTCATCGCGATCGAGAACACGATGTAGCCGATCCCGCCCTGCGTCTCGGAGACGAGGCCCGCGCCGATCACGAGCAACGCGCCCCAGTCGAGCATCGCGCCTTCGACGAGGAAGGTGATGGCGCCCAGCAGCGCCAGCAGCAGCACCGAGCCGTGCGGCAGCACGAACAGCGGCCCGTCCTGGACCTGCACCGAGGAAAGCAGGCGTGGCCAGCTGATCAGCATCGCGATCAGCATCAGGAGCGAGCAGGCCAGCGTGCTGGCGAGCGCGCCTGTTTGCAGCGACAGCAGTGCGGTCATCAGCGCCGATCCGGCGAAGCCGCCGATGCTGAACAGGGCATGGAAACCGGACATCAGCGGACGTCCCGCGTCACGCTCCACCTCGACCGCATGGATGTTCATGGCGACGTCGATCGAGCCGAGCGCCGCGCCGAAGGCGAACAGCGCGAGCGCCAGCGTGGCCGGCGTGCTCGCGACAGCCAGCAGCGGCAGCACCAGCGCCAGACCGAGCCCGCCCGCGATGATGATCGGCTTGCTGCCGTAGCGCGCGCTCATCACGCCGGTCATGAGCATCGCGACGACCGAGCCGATGCCGAGGCTGAGCAGCAGCAGCCCAAGCATGCCGTCGTCCACGCCGAGCCGCGTCTTCGCGAACGGCACCAGCGGCGCCCAGCACGCGATGCCGAAGCCGGCGACGAGGAAGGCGAGCCGCGTCGCAAGGCGCGTCGCCGGCCGGTCGGCGGAATGCATGGGAACTCCGGAGGAAGCAGGGGCGGGGCGTTCGATGAGCCCTGCGATTGCCGCGACTTTATGTCCGGGGCGTATGTGGGCCGGCGCTGGTCGCGGCGAGCTGCAAGCGGACGCGCAGGCCTTTTGGCGCGTTGTCGAGCAGCACCAGCGTTCCGTCATGCGCGGTCACGATCGCCTGCGCGATCGACAGACCAAGGCCAAATCCCGCCGTCTCGTCCATGGTGCGTGCCTCTTCTCCCCGCACGAACGGCTCCAGCATTGCCGCCTTCCTGTCATCGGGAATGCCAGGTCCGTCGTCGGAAACGTCGATGACGAGCTGATCCCCCGATATCAACAGTGCGACATCGACCCGGGTTCCGAACCGCGTTGCGTTCTGGACCAGGTTCGTTACCGCGCGGATGATCTCGTCGGGCCGCAGCACGAAGGCGGCCCGGTCGGGGCCGGTATAGGTCACGGCATATCCCGAATCCGAGAACTGCTCGCAGACCATCTGCAGCAGCGCGGCGACGTCCACCAGTGTCGGCTTGGCCGGGCTCTCGTTGCGCAGCAGCGACAGCACCGATTCCAGCATCGACTGCATCTGGTCGAGGTCGCGCACGGTCTGCATGCGCTGCGCCGGATCCTCGATATATTCGGAGCGCAGCCGCAGCCGCGTGATCGGGGTGCGCAGGTCGTGGCTGATGGCCGCGAGCATGCGCGTCCTGTCGTTCATCAGCGTGGTGATGCGTTCGCGCATCCGGTTGAGCGCCCGCGCCGCGGACCTGATCTCCTCGGGGCCGTTTTCGGGCAGCGGCGCGGACGACCGGTTCAGGCTGAAGTTTTCCGCCGCCCGCGCGAAGCCCGACAAGGGCGAGGAGAGCGCACGGCCGGCCCAGATGCCGAGCAGCGTCATGCTCGCCACCAGGAACAGCAGCGTCGAGGTCCAGAGGCCGCTGACGAAGGCCGGCATCTTCGGCGAGCCGATGGTGGCTTCGAGCACGTCGTCGTTGCCGAGGTAGTACCAGACGCGATTGTCCTCGGGCGCGGATCCGCGGATGAGATCGATCTTGCCGCCGGGCGGCGTCGGGATGTTCAGAGGCGTCCGCTCCGGCAGCGGCACGCTGGAGCTGGAGACGTTGTCCTGTAATTGCAGCTTCAGTTCCGGATAGGTGCGGCTGATGCTGTCCAGGACGGCGGCACGCTCCGCCTTCGGCGTATTGGCGATGATCCGCGTGATCAATTCGAACTGCTCCAGCGGTCTGTCCGCCAGCAGTTGCGGCCGGTTGAGCAGGAAGTACCCGGCGATCAGCACATGGATCAGGATTAGTGAGACCAGGATCAGAGCCGCGATCTGGCCGCTGATCCGCCTCAAGCTGAACAGTGCGACGATGTCGCGGGCGCGGCTCATGCTTCCTTCACCACCGGCGTGAAGATGTAGCCGCCGGTACGGACAGTCCGGATCACGGATGAGCCTTCGGCCCGGTCGAGCTTGCGGCGCAGACGGCTCACCAGCACGTCGATGCTGCGGCCAAAGCCGCCGCCCGGACGGCCGCGCGTCATGTTCAGAAGGCTGTCGCGCGTGAGTATGCGGCCGGCCCGCTCGCAGAAAGCTTGCAGCAGGTCGAACTCGGCGCTGGTCAGCGGCACCTGCGCGCCTTCAGGGTCGCGCAATTCCCGCATCCGGAGATCGACGATCCAGCCCTGGAACGTCAGGCGCGTTGCAGCAGATCCGGCCACGAGCCCGCTCGATTGCCGGCGCAGCACGGCGTTGATTCTGGCGAGAAGTTCGCGCGGGTTGAACGGCTTTGGCAGATAGTCGTCGGCGCCCATCTCGAGGCCGAGGATGCGGTCGAGGTCCTCGCCCTTCGCGGTGAGGATGATGATCGGCGTCGATGAACCCGCGCGCAGCCGCCGGCACAGGCTGAGGCCGTCCTCGCCGGGCAGCATCAGGTCGAGCACGATCAGGTCGACCCGGTTCTGCGACAGATAGCGGTCCATCTCCTTGCCGTTGGTGACCGCCCCAACCGAAAGCGAGTGCTCGCGCAGATAGCGCGCGATGAGGTCGCGGGTCTGCTGGTCGTCTTCGACGATCAGAACGGTCTGTGTGGTCTGCGTCATGACTGAAATCGCATCGAGGGTGCCGGTCGTTGATCCATTTGCGGGCGATTGTCTCGTCCGAAGAACTACGGTCATGGTGCAATCCTACGGTCAGTCACGGCTCAAGGCCACTACGGGGTCGAGGAAGGCGGCGCGGCGGGCGGGGAAAAAGCCGAAGGCGACCCCGATCCCGGTTGAGGTCAGGAACGCCGCGCCGATCGAGAACATGGAGTAGCTGACCTGGAAGCCGGGCACAGCGATGTTGATGGCGACGCCGAGCAGGATCGCGATCAGGATGCCGGCGATGCCGCCGATCGACGAGATCAGCGTTGCCTCCACCAGGAACTGCTGGAGGATGTCGCTGCGCCGGGCGCCGACCGCCATGCGGACGCCGATCTCGCCGATCCGCTCGGACACGGACACCAGCATGATGTTCATCACGCCGATGCCGCCGACGACCAGCGAGATGACGGCGATCGCCGCCACGAGGAAGGCAAGCGTCTGCGTGGTGCTGGTAATGGTCCGGCGGATATCGTCGGTGTTGAGGATGACGAAGTCCCTGGTGTTGTGCCGCTGTGTCAGCAGCGTGGTCACCGCGTCCTGCGCCAGATTGGTCGAGACCTCGTCGTTGATCCGCAGCAGCACGCTGCGCAGCGCGCGGTCGCCGGTGAACTGGGCCTGCACGGTGGTGTAGGGCAGGTAGACCGAGAGGTTCTGGTTCGAGCCGAATCCGCCCTGCTGCTGCGCGATCACGCCGACGATGCGGCAGGGCACCTTGCCGAGCCAGATCACGCGGCCGATGCCGGAGTTCTGGTCGTCGGAAAAGAAGGTCTTGCGGGTGTTGTCGTCGATGACGGCCTGCCGTTCGATGTTGCGGACTGCGTCGGCATCGAACAGGCGGCCCTTCGCGAGCTTGGCGCCCTTGACCTGGAAATAGCTCTCGCCGACGCCGTTCACCAGCACGTTGGACTCGTTGCCGCGATAGCGGACCGTCGTGCTGGTCGAGACCGTCGGCGTGACGCCGGCGATGAAGGTCTGCCGGTCGAGCGCGCGGGCATCGTCGACCACCAGTGTCTTGATCTTGCCGGCGCGGGCATCGCCGAAATCCTTGCCGGGAAACACCTCGATGGTATTGGTGCCGAGGCTGGAGATATCGGAGAGCACCTTGCGCTGGGAGGCGTTGCCGAGCGCGACGACGGACGACACCGCGGCGATGCCGATGATGATGCCGAGCATGGTCAGGAACGCACGCAACCGGTGCGCGGCCATTGCGGCCAACGCCATACGCGATGCCTCCCTCAGGCGTCCCATCGCGCTGAACCAGCCGGCACCGCTATTCCGTGCGGATCGGGAGACCTTGGCGGCCGGTTCTGCCGCGGCGGCAGTTTCAGTGCGGCGATCGGAGGCGATTTTGCCGTCCCGCAATTCGATAATGCGCTCGGCCCGTGCGGCGACATCGGCATCATGAGTGACGATGATGATCGTGCGTCCCTCGCGATGCAGCTCCTTCAGGATCTTCAGGACTTCCTCGCCGCTGCGCCGATCGAGGGCGCCGGTCGGTTCATCCGCCAAGATAACTTCGGCGCCGTTGATCAGGGCTCGCGCGATCGAGACACGCTGCTGCTGGCCGCCGGAGAGCTGGTTCGGCCGGTGACCGCTTCGGGTTGCCACGCCAAGTCGTTCGAGCAGTTCGTTCGCGCGCGTTCGGCGCTCGCGCGCATTGATGCCGGCATAGACGGCGGGAATCTCGACATTGGCGGCGGCGGAAAGGTCTCCGAGCAGATGATAGCGCTGGAAGATGAAGCCGAAATGCTCGCGGCGGAGCGCCGCCAGCGCATCGGCGTCGAGCTCCGATACGTTCTTGCCGGCGACGCGATAGGTGCCGGATGTCGGGCGGTCGAGACAGCCGAGGATGTTGAGTAGCGTCGATTTGCCAGATCCCGACGAGCCGATGATCGCGACCATCTCGCCGGGCTGGATGCTCAGCGAGGCGTCGTCGAGCGCAACCACGCGTGTGTCGCCGGCCGCGAACTCCCGCCGGACATTCTCGAGCGCGATGATCGGATCGGCCAGCTGAGGGATCATGTCAGGGACCTCCCCTCCGGGCGAACCGCCGCCCGGCGTGCCGCGCGATGCGGTCTGCTCGCTCGCCTCTCCGGTGACGACGCGCTCGCCCTCGTCGAGGCCGGACTTGATCTCGACGGTGGTGCGATCGTTGAGGCCGGTCTTGACCTCACGCTCGGCGACGTCGCCGGACGCAGTGAGGGTACGCACCGTGCTGCGTCCGTCCGATTTGCGCATCACGGCCAGCGCCGGGATGACCTTCACGCGCTTGGCCTCGCCGGTGATGATGTGCACCTCGGCGGTCATGTAGGTCCGCAGCGCATAGTCCTTGTTGGGGACGTTGAAGACGCCGATGTAGTAGATCGCGGTGCTGGTCGAGCTCGACGAACTCGAGCTCGAACTGGAGGATGACGTCGTGGTCGAGGAGAAGCTGGCGTCGGTCTTGATCGATTCGGGCGCAGGCTCGATCTGCGCCAGCCGGGCTTCGTAGCGATGATCCTGGTCGCCGAGGATGGTGAAGTAGAGCGACTGCCCCGGTTTGACCTTGACGATGTCGGTCTCGGAAATTTCCGCCCGCACCGTCATCGTCTCGAGCTGGCCGAGCACGACGATGGTCGGGGCGGACTGCACCGCGTTGACCGTCTGTCCCTCCTGCGCCACGGTCGCAAGCACCGTGCCGTCGATCGGAGCGGTAATGCGGGTGTATTCGAGGTTCACCCGCGCGGTCTCGACGCTGGCCTCTGCGCCCACGATCAGGGCGTCCAGCGCTGCGATCTGGGCGCGGGTCTGGCGCACGGTCGAGTCCGCGCTGTCGAAATCGCTGCGCGAGGTCGCGCGCTGCGCCAGGGTCGCCTGCTGGCGTCCAAGATTCGCCTCGGCCAGCACCAGCGCGGCCTCCTTCTCGGTCTTCTGTGCGCGATAGTTCTTGAGCGAAGCCTCCGAGCTGCGCAGATCGTTCTGCTTGGTGATGGGGTCGATCTGGGCGATGACATCGCCGGCCTTGACGGTGTCGCCGACGCGCACGTTGAGCGCGGTGATCCGGCCCGAGACCTGCGCACCGACGGCAGTCAGCCGCGCCGGCTTGAGCGTGCCGCTGGCGAGCACTTCCTCGCGCAGATCGCTGACCGTGACAGGCGCCGTGATGTAGGATTGCGCCTTGCTCGACGTCCCCGTGAAACGCGTGGCCGCGGCCACGCCGATCACGACCACCGCGATGATTGCAGCGCCGATCTTCGCGCGCTTGACGGTGATGATCCCGGTCACTTCAGCGCCTCCCGCCCATGCGGTCCCGTATTGGTGTCCACGATAACAGGCGTCGAGACGTCGACCGGGTCGACCCAGCCGCCGCCGAGCGCCTTTGCCAGTGCGATGTAGTCCTTGGCCGTCGAAACCTTGCTCTGGATCAGCGAATCCTCTGCCGAATAGAGCGAGCGTTCGGCGTCCAGCACGTCGATGAAGCTGGCGCTGCCGGTCTCGAACAGCGATCGCGACAGCTTTGCCGCCTCGCGGTAGTTCTTCGCCGCCTCCGTCAGCTTGGTCGCGCGCACCCGCTCCTGCGACAACGACACCAGGGCGTTCTCGACGTCCTCGAACGCGGTGAGCAGGGTCGAGTGGAACGTCGCGAACGCCTGGTCGCGCTGTGCCTCCGCGATCCTGACCGTCGCAAGGCGCTTGCCGGCGTCGAACACGGGCACGGTGACCGAGGGGCCGACCGACCAGCTCACGCTGGAATATTTGGCGAGGTCGCCGGCGCGTAGCGCCGAGGTGCCGACCGATCCGGTCAACGATACCGCCGGATAGCGATCGGCCTCGGCCGCGCCGATCTTGGCGGTCGCCTGGGCCAGCTTGCGTTCGGCGCTGGCGACATCAGGACGGCTCAACAGGAGATCGGCAGGCAGTCCCGTCGGCAGCGGCATGCGCGGAGCCGGCACGGGCGCGGACCGCGCCATCAATGAGGCGACGCCGTCGGGCGGCCGGCCGAGCAGGATGCCGAGTCGATGAATGTCGGCGGCGAGCGCGGCCCGATAGGTTGGAACATTCGCCTCGGTGCTGGCGGCTTGTGCCGTCGCCTTGGCGAGATCGACGGCGTTGCCGCTGCCGGCGTCGTATTTGCTGCGGGTCAGCTTTTCGGTGTCGCGCTGCGAGACCGACGTCCGCTGCGCCAGCGCGATCCGGGCCTGATAGCCGCGCGCGTCCACGTAATAGGCCGCGACGTCGCCGATCAGCGTGACCAGGCTGTCGCGTAAGTCCTCCTCGGCCGATTGCGCGCCGCGGACCGCTGCCTCGATGTTCCGCTGCGTGCCGCCGAACAGGTCGAGCTCCCAGCTGGAATCGAAACTTCCCTGGTGCAGCGTGTAGGGCGCGCTGTCGGCGACGGCCGAGGCAGAGCCCGAGCTGGTCTTGTTGTCGGTCACTGATGCGGTGCCGCTGACGGAGGGGAACAGGCCCGCGCTGGTCTGCTGGACCGTTGCTCGCGCCTCACGCACGGCCGCCTTGGCTTTGGCGACATCGGGGTTGGCCTCGACGGCCTGTTCGATCAGCCGGTTGAGCAGGGGATCGCGCAGGCGCAGCCACCAGCGATCAAGCGTGCCGGTCTGTCGCCGGGACGCCGATTTGGCGTTCCAGTGCGCAGGCATATCGAGCCTGGGCGGCCCGGCGTAATCCGGACCAACCGCGCAGCCGGCCAGCATGCCGCCCAGCATCAGCGCGAGGCAGGCTGCTCCGGCGCGCAACTGCGTGGGCGTCGGATGATGAGTCTCCTTTGCGGATGGCACGGGGATTACGACGAGCAGGTGTGACGGCATCAAATCGGCTGAAATCCATTGGCCTGGCCCCGGGAGGGGCGCCCTTGGCCCACGGAGGGGCAGACGAGGCAGGAACCACTAGCCGGGTGATCGTGGCCTTTCGGCAGCCCGAATGTTGCTGGATGTAAACAGATGTTGCGGAGCTTCTCGACGCCGGCGGCAAGCCGTCTGCTGGACGGGACATCGGTCCTGTTTCGCGGCCCTGTCAACCCATCCCTGCAAAAATATTCCACTTTACCGAAATTCGGATTTGTCGTATGTATTTGCCCATCCCGGCTCATCCTTGAGGGGCGATCGTACGTCGTCACGAGTTGCGAGCCGGGCCTGCGGTGGACGCGGCAGCGTCGTGCGCGAGAGGTGCGGGCAGGGCAGGTAGTCCCTGTGAGCCCGAGGCTTCGTGCGGACGAGCGGCGCTGAAGCGTACGGCAAAACCGTGTGGTCCTGGCCGTCGTTGCTACGGTCAAGCCCTTTGCGGAGATGTGCGCGAGCCCAACCGGGCGGACAGCATCGTCAATTCGCGGGGCGAGGGAGGCCAGAAGGAAAGTTCGGCTCCCGGGAGAGCACGGCATAAGCCGTCCAACCATCGCGCAGGGAAGGCCGAGTGATCGGCGACACCTGTATGCTGCTGTGCGGTTTTCTCTGCGTGTGCTTTTCGCGCAGTGGACCGCGGGTGCCCGCCGGCACCCGGTCTTCCCTGCGCCCTCTTGGATTGGAGAGGGCCGCAAGATGAAGCAAAACTCGGGCGAAACGCGCCGCGAGAATGAAAAGGCGTGTCTGCAACCACACACTCACTGTCATCGTCCGGCCAGTGCGCTATTGCGCACCAGGACCGGACGATCCAGTACTCCGAGACAGTTGTGGTTTAACCGAGCGGCCGCGGCGTACTGGATTCTCCGCCGGAGCCTGTCATCGGGCTCGCCGAAGGCGAGGCCCGGTGGCGGGGAACGACAGCGGTAATTGGAGAGCGAGCTGTCGCCTCATACTCCGTCATTGCGAGCGCAGCGAAGCAATCCAGAGTCTTTCCGCGGAGGGATTCTGGATTGCTTCGATGCGCTCGCGCAATGACGAGGAGTGCGCGCGCCAGAAGGCCTGCTCACCACGAGATCGGAATCCTCTGTGCAAATCCGCCGAGATCCGAGTCGGGGTAGAGCGGCTGGCGGTCCAGCGGCCGGTTGTTGTTGCCACGCGCGAACGAGGTGCCGGGTGGGAAGGCGTAATCGGTGAACTTGCGTTCGCCGGGCAGCACCTCGGTGCCGCCATCCAGCCACGACCGCTTGCTCACATAGAGGCGGGTGCGCGGACCCGATTGGTAGGTCCGGTTGGGACCGCGCGGGCCGTAGTCGTAGACGGCATTCCGCGTCGTCTGCGGCCGATCGCGCTTGCCTGTGGTTGCGGCATGCGCGGCGAAGGTCGAGGCGAGGAAGGCCAGCAATACCGTTCTGGTCAATAGGATCGTGCTCATCGCGAATACCCCATGCGAGTTCCTGATGTGGTGGCCTCTCGCACCGGCCCTCGCGCCTGTAAACAATCCGCGCGTTGCGCGATGTTGCTGTGTGCGGGGTCGGAAGGAGCGAGTGCGATGGCTGCAATACCGGGGCACTCGACGCTGACCGTTCGCACGGCCGGTCCGGCCGTCCCGCCCACGCGGCTGATCCGCCAATGAAATTCAACGACCGGAAACAGTACAGCAATCTCAAAGCCACACCGCGGCCACAGCCATTTCGTTTCAGAGCAGGTGCGTGCTTTTGAGGTGTGGAATGTCGGTTTTGCGGGCCTGGCTGATCGCGGTGGCGATGAGCGGTATGTCGATTGCGAGTTCAATTCCCGTCGTGCTGCTGCCGCAGCCCGCGGCCGCGCAAGTCGCGGAGGCGATCGTGGTCGAAGGTAACCGCCGCGTGGAGGCCGAGACGGTTCGCTCCTACTTCAGGCCCGGCCCCGGCGGGCGCCTCGATCAGCCTGCCATCGACGACGGACTCAAGTCCCTGATCGGGACCGGCCTGTTTCAGGATGTGAAGATCAATCAGGCCGGCGGCCGCCTCGTGGTGTCTGTGGTCGAGAACGCCGTGATCGGCCGCGTTGCCTTCGAGGGCAACAAGAAGATCAAGGACGAGCAGCTCTCGGCCGAGATCCAGTCAAAGCCGCGCGGAACCTTCTCGCGGGCGCTGGTGCAGTCGGACACGCTGCGCATCGCCGAGATCTACCGGCGCTCGGGCCGCTATGACGTGCGCGTCACGCCCGAAATCATCGAGCAGCCGAACAACCGCGTCGACCTGATCTTCACGGTCGAGGAGGGTGCCAAGACCGCGGTCAAGTCGGTCGAGTTCATCGGCAACAGCGCCTATTCGGCAGCGCGCCTGCGCGACGTCATCAAGACGCATGAGAGCAACCTGCTCAGCTTTCTCGGCAGCAACGACATCTACGATCCCGATCGCGTCGAGGCCGACCGCGACCTGATCCGCCGCTTCTATCTCAAGAACGGCTTCGCCGACGTCCAGGTCGTGGCCGCGCTGACCGAATACGATCCGGAGAAGAAGGGCTTTCTCGTCACCTTCAAGATCGAGGAAGGCTCGCAGTATCGCGTCGGCTCCGTCGACTTCCGCTCCAGCATTCCGAATTTCGACGCGAGTTCGCTGCGAAGCCTGTCGCGCGTCGGCGTCGGCTCGCTCTACAATGTCGAATCGGTCGAGAAGTCGACCGAAGAGATGCAGATCGAGGCCTCGCGCCGCGGTTATGCGTTCGCCCTGGTGCGGCCGGGCGGCGATCGCAACTTCGAGGCGCATACGGTGTCCGTCGTGTTCAACGTCGACGAGGGCCCGCGCACTTACATCGAACGGATCAACCTTCGCGGCAACACGCGGACCCGGGACTACGTGATCCGGCGCGAATTCGACATCTCCGAAGGCGACGCCTACAACCGTGCGCTGGTCGACCGTGCCGAGCGCCGCCTGAAGAACCTCGACTACTTCAAGAGCGTCAAGATCGTCACGGAGCCGGGCTCATCCAGCGACCGCGTGATCCTGATCGTCGATATGGAAGAGAAGTCGACCGGCGATTTCTCGATCTCGGGCGGATACTCGACGAGCGACGGTGCGCTGGCCGAGGTCTCGGTCTCGGAGCGCAACCTGCTCGGCAAGGGGCTCTATGCCAAGGCGTCCGTCAGCTACGGGCAGTATTCACGCGGCATATCGCTGTCGTTCGTCGAACCCTATCTGCTCGACTACCGGCTCGCCCTCGGGTTCGATACCTATTGGAAGCAGCAGAAATCGAATAGCTATACGAGCTACGGTGTGACGACGCTGGGCTTCTCGCCGCGCCTCGGATTTGCGCTGCGCGAGGACCTCTCGCTGCAGCTTCGTTACTCGCTGTATCAGCAGAGCATCACGCTCGCCAGCGCCTACAACAACTGCAACAACAACGCGGCCAACACCTCGCTGGCCTTCAACCCGACGCCGTCCTACATCAAGAACGTCCTCGGCGGTGTGGACCCCACCAACGCCACGGATTCGGGCGTTTACGGCTATGGCTGCTACGGCGACGGCGAGTCGAGCTTGCCGGTGCGCAAGGAACTCGCGAACGGCGCGACCTGGACATCGGCGCTCGGCTACACGCTGAACTACAACACGCTCGACAACAACAAGAATCCCACTGATGGTCTGCTGGTCGACTTCAGGCAGGATTTCGCTGGCGTGGGCGGCGACGTTACGTACCTGAAGACGGTGCTTGACACCAAATACTACACGCCGCTGGTGTCCGACATCGTCAACGTGATCCATCTTCAGGGCGGCATCCTCAACAAGATAGGCAACAACGATCTGCGTATGCTCGACCATTTCCAGATGGGCCCGAACCTCGTGCGTGGCTTCGCTTCCAACGGCATCGGTCCGCGCGACATCACCTACCTCGACTACGGCGCCACCGGCGATGCGCTCGGCGGCACGAAGTACTGGGGCGCCTCCATGGAGCTGCAGATGCCGTTCTGGTTCCTGCCCAAGGAGGTCGGGTTGAAGGGCGCTGTCTACGCCGATGCCGGCTCACTCTGGGGTTATCAGGGGCCGACGTCGTGGTCGGCCACGGGCGAGGTCAACACCAAGGCCTGCCCGACCTGCGGCCTGCAATATGACGACGGCAACGTGGTGCGGTCGTCGGTCGGCGTCGGCCTGATCTGGGCCTCGCCGTTCGGCCCGCTGCGCTTCGACTACGCGGTGCCGCTGTCGAAGGGCAAATACGACACGGTTCAGGAGTTCAGGTTCGGCGGCGGCACGTCGTTCTAGCCACTCAGTATCCGCCTGCAGGCATCGACGAACACCTGCGCGCCGGTGACGATGTCGGCGTCGGCGGTGTTCTCGGTCCAATGGTGGCTGATGCCGCCGATCGACGGCACGAACAGCATGGCTGCCGGCATCACGGTCGCAAGCATCTGCGCATCGTGGCCGGCGCCGCTCGGCATCCTGATCGATCGTCCGTCCGCCATGGCCTTGCTCGCGGCTTCGATGGCGTCCTGGAAGCCGGCGTCCATCATGGCGGGAGCACCGGTGCGCAGCTTCGTCACGGTGACGGCGCAAGGGCCCTTTGCGTTGACTTCGTTCGCCATCGTCCGCAACAGGTCCTCCAGTCGCGCGATGACGGAAGGATCATCGTCGCGGATCTGGAACAGCATTTCGGCTCCGCCCGGAATGATGCTCGGCGCGCCCGGGTCGAGCGTGATGCGGCCGGTGGTCCAGACCGTGCGCGGTCCGCAGGCGGCGGGGAAACGCTGGTCGATCGCCACGCAGAATTTGGCCAGCGCCAGCCCGGCATCCTTCCGCACGGCCATGCGAGTGGTGCCGGCATGGTTCTGCTCGCCGACGAAATTGATGCGATACTGCCAGATGCCGACGATCGAGGTCACGACCCCGATCGCGAGCTTGCCGCTCTCGAGCCGTATCACCTTGCTCGATGTGCGCCTCGAGATACCCGATATGCCGTCCCTTCTCGACGGCGATTCGCGTACGTGCGGCGAGACCCATGTCGGCGAGGGCATCCCGCATGGTGCGGCCGTTGGTGCGGTCGCGCGCGGCGTCGATCTCGGCTTCGCTCACTTGCCCGACATAGGAGCGCGAGCCGAGAAAGCTGCCGAAATGACCTTCCTCATCGCACCAGGCGGCGACCTCGACCGCGCCCTTGAACGAGGGATCGGCGTTGAGGACGCGGGCGGCTTCGAGCGCGTAGACGACGCCGAGCGGGCCGTCGAGCCAGCCGGCGTAGTTCTGGCTCTCCAGATGCGATCCCGCCAGCAGCTTCGGTCCGGATTTGCTGCTCGTGCCGAGGACATTGCCGATGCCGTCAATCCCTGCGCTGAGGCCCGCATCGGGCAGCTTCTGCACCAGCCAGTCCAACGAGCGCTTGTGCGGCTCGGAGAAGGTCGGCTTGTGCACGCCGGTCTTGTAGGCGCCGATGGCCCGGAGCGCATTGAGATCGGCGAGAACGCGCTGGCCATCGGCGCGTGATTTGGTGTCAGGCATGTTCGGCGACCTTCAGCGCCTCGGTGCGGATTTCCTCGACCAGCCGTTCCTTCAGCTGGACGAATTCGGGCGTGGTCTTGATCCTGTAGGAGCGCGGATGCGGCAGGTCGATCGCAATATCGGCCTTGATCCGCCCGGGACGCGCGCTCATCACGATGACGCGGCTGCCGAGAAAGATCGATTCCTCGATATCGTGGGTCACGAACAGCACGGTCTTCTGGTCGCGTTCCCAGATCCCGAGCAGCATCTCCTGCATGAGCGCACGCGTCTGGTTGTCGAGCGCGCCGAAGGGCTCGTCGAGCAGCAGGATCTTCGGATCGTTGGCGAGCGCGCGCGCGATCGCGGTGCGCTGCTGCATGCCGCCGGAGAGCTGCTTGGGCCAATGGTTCTCGAAGCCGGACAGCCCGACCTGGCGGATGAACGCGTCGGCAATTTTGTTACGCTCCGCCTCGGAAACGCCGCGCTCGCGCAGGCCGAACGCGATGTTCTCGCGCACCGTCAGCCAGGGGAACAGCGTGTAGGACTGAAACACCATGCCGCGATCGGCGCCCGGTCCGGTCACCTCGCGGTCGTCGAGCACCACACGTCCGCTGGTCGGGCGGTCGAGGCTGGCGACGATGCGAAGCAGCGTGGACTTGCCGCAGCCGGAGGGGCCGAGGATCGTGACGAAGTCGTTGTTGCCGATGGTAAGGTCGGTCGGCTCGAGCGCCCGGGTCGGCGCGTTGCCGTGGCGGGCGGGGAAGGTTCGCGAGACCTGCTCGATCTTCAGAGTGGTCATGCGAGCCTCCACGGAAACAGCCAGGCGTTGAACGCCTTGAACAGGAAGTCCGAGATGAGGCCGATCAGTCCGATCACGATGATGCCGAAGATGATCTGACCGGTGTTCAGCAGCGCCTGGCTGTCGGTGATCATGTGGCCGATGCCGGAGGACGAGCCGATCAGCTCGGCGACGATGACATAGGTCCAGGCCCAGCCCAGCACCAACCGGAGGATTTCGGCGATCTCGGGTGCGGAGGAGGGCAGCAGCACGCGGCGGATGATGCCGCGGTCACTGGCCCCGAGCGTATAGGCCGCCTCGACCAGATCGCGCCGTGTCGCGCCCACGGTCACGGCGATCATCAGGATGATCTGGAATACCGAGCCGATGAAGATGACGAGCAGCTTTTGCAGCTCGCCGATGCCGGCCCACAGGATCAAAAGCGGAATGAAGGCCGAGGCCGGCAGATAGCGCGCAAAGGACACGAAGGGTTCGAGGAACGCCTCGACCGGCTTGTAAGCGCCCATCAGTACGCCGAACGGCACCGCGATGATGGCGGCCAGTGCAAAGCCGCCGACGACGCGCCAGATCGTCATGCCGATATCGTACAGGAAGCCCTGCTTGGCGAGCAGGTCGTAACCCTCCTGCACCATGGTCAGCGGGTTGGCGAGGAACACTTTCGACACATGGCCGCCAAAGGTCGCCCAGGACCAGAGGGCAACGAACACCGCGAAGAACGCAAGGCCGTAGGCCACGCGTTGCTTCGATGTCACGGGATCAAGGGGGCGCATCAACGGTCTATCCGGGGGAACAAGCTTGCCGGTCCCGCCGCTAGACGGGACCGGCATGTCTGTTGGGGAGGTTACTTGATGTAGCTGGCGTCGTAGAGGTCCTCGACCTTCGGCGCGGCCTTGATGATGCCGATCTCGAGCAGGAGGTCGGTGGCCTCCTTGTTGAAGGTGAGGAAATCGCCGGCGAAGAATTTCTGGTTCGCGGCCTTGTCCTGCCAGCGCAGATATTTGGCCGAGTTGCCGAACTGCTCGCCGGTCTGCTTCACGTCGGCGCCCATGATCTCGTAGGCCTTGGCCTGGTCCTTGGCGATCATGTCGAGCGCCTCGAAATAGCTGTTGGCGAGCGCCTGCGCGGCTTTCGGATTCTCGCTAAGGAATTTCGGCGTGCAGCCGAACGTGTCCATCACGATCGGGTAGTCCAGCGTGGTCGCGATGATCTTGCCCTTGTCGGGCGCGGCGCGCACGGTCGACAGATACGGTTCATAGGTCATCGCGGCGTCGTTCTGGCCGGACACGAAGGCCTGGGCGGCGGCGGCCGGCTCGAGGTTCACGATGGTGACGTCCTTGGTCGTGAGGCCGTTCTTCTTGAGCATCCAGGCCAGCGCGAAGTACGGCGACGTGCCGGGCGCGGAGGCTGCGACAGTCTTGCCCTTCAGGTCCTTGATCGCGGCGACGTCGTTGCGCACCGCCATGCCGTCGGCGCCGAAGCTCTTGTCGAGCTGGAAGATCTGCTTGGTGGCAACGCCATTGGCGTTCCAGGAGATCCAGGTCTCGACCGTGGTGGCCGCGCACTGGATGTCGCCGGAGGCGATCGCGAGGTGACGGTCCTTCTGCGGGATCTTCTTGATCGTGACGTCGAGGCCGTTCTTCTTGAAGATGCCAGCCTCCTTCGCCAGCGTCAGCGGCGCGAAGCCGGTCCATCCGGAGATGCCGACGCCGACCTTGACGTCGTCGGCGAGCACCGGAGTGGAGGCCGCAAGTGCAATGATTGTCGCAAAAACTTTTGAGCTACGCATGATTGTCCTCTTGCCCAGATGGATTGACGTCCTGTTGATCATTGTCGGTCCTTGCGGACCGTTGCCCGAAAGCGTTGCACGATTTGTGCCGACATCGTCCTCTCAACCTCCCTTGAATCGGGCGACAAGGCGGTGAGAGTCACCGGGATAGAGCAGTCGCACCGCGGTAATGGTGCGCGCGCTGCGCCAGGTATAGCGGTCGATCACGAGGCAGGGGGCGCCGACGGCAATGTCGAGCGCTTCCGCCGTGCGATCATCCGCAACGATCGCGCTGATCGTATGCTCGGCTTCTGTCCATGGGACATGATGAAGCAGCCAGGAACCGGGAGGCTCGCGCGAGAAATCCGCGGTCGCGGCATCCGGCACGGATGACAGATCGATCAGCCTGTCCTCGACGGCAAACGGCACGTTGTCGGCGCTATGGCGGCAGGCGATCGCGACCACCTTGCCCGCCTTCTTGACGCCGAGGCGCTCACGGTCAGCGGCCGTCGCCGTGCGCAGCTTGCGGTGCATCAGTTCGTAGCCATAGCTGCGGCCGAGCGAGGTGATCTCTGCGCGCATGTCCGCGATCTTCAGCACTGCCGACTGATGTTGCGGACGACGCACGAAGGAGCCGGCGCGCCGGCGTCGCTCGATCAGGTCGGCTTGTGCGAGCTCGGACAGCGCCTTGTTCACCGTCATCCGCGAGCAGCCGTAGCGCGCGACCAATTCGTGCTCGAAGGGAATGCGGTGACCCGGCGGCCACTCGCCGGTCAGGATCCGCTTCTCGATGTCGGCGCGGATGCGCTTGTAGAGCGTCGGCTGGTCGGCTGCGTCGGTCGCGAGGCTCATGCGACGAGCCTCCGCACCGATGCGTTGAAGCGCTCGCGCGCAGCTTGCCGCAATCTGTGCCGGCCGCCTTCGACGACCTTGTCGCCGCCCGCCCAGACGCAATCGATCACGCCGCCGCCGGCGGCAAAGATCCAGCCGTCGATCACGGCGTCGCGCGTGCGCCCCGCCAGTGATGGATGCGAAATGTCGAGCGTTACGATATCGGCGCGCGCTCCCGGCATGAGGCCGATGGTCGGCTGCGCCAGCGCTCGTGCGCCGCCCGCGAGCGCGTGGTCGAACAGCGTGCGCCCTGTCGAGCGACCCGCGCCGCCGGAGAGCACGTTGCGCTGGCGATGCTTGAGGCGCTGGCCATATTCGAGCTGGCGCAGCTCGTCGGCGACGCCGACCAGCACGTTGGAATCTGTGCCGATACCGAATGCGCCGCCGGCCGCGAGAAACTCACGCGCCGGAAAGATGCCGTCGCCGAGGCTCGCTTCCGTGACGGGGCAGAGACCCGCCACCGCACCGGTCTTCGCGAACGCAGCGATTTCCGCGTCGGTCGTGTGGGTGGCGTGAATGAGGCACCAGCGACGATCGAGAGGCGCGTGCTCCAGCAGCCATTGCACTGGACGCCGGCCCGACCAGGCGAGGCAATCCTCGACTTCCTTCACCTGCTCGGCGGCGTGAATGTGCACCGGCCCGCCATCCGCAAGCGGAACGATGGCCGCGAGTTCGTCCGGCGTCACCGCGCGCAGGCTGTGCGGAGCGACGCCGATATTGGCGCCCGGTAATGACGCGATCGCCTTGCGCGAAGCGCTCATCAGTCTCGCGAATTGATCGACGGAGCAGATGAAGCGACGCTGGCCGTCATGCGGGGCTGCGCCTCCGAACGAGCCATGCGCATAAAAACTCGGCAGCAGCGTCAGCGCGATGCTTGAAGCTTCGGCAGCCTGCGCGATGCACGCCGCCATCTCGCCGATGTCGGCATAATGCGAGCCGTCGCGATCGTGATGCAGGTAATGGAATTCGCCGACGCGGGTAAACCCCTGTTCCAGCATCTCGACATATAGAAGTGTTGCAACGGCAGTCATGTCATCCGGCGTCATCGCCAGCGCGAAGCGGTACATCGTCTCGCGCCAGGTCCAGAACGTGTCGGTGGAGTCGCCGCGCAGCTCTGCAAGGCCCGCCATGCCGCGCTGGAAGGCGTGGCTGTGCAGGCTCGCCAATCCCGGCAGCGCGATTGCGTGGCGCTCGTCGCCGGCGGCAGGCAGCACGCCCGGCGTCACCTCCGCGATCGCGCCGGCGGTGATCAACACCTGCACGTCATTGGCCCAGCCCGAAGGCAGGAGCGCGGAGGCGAAATGCAGTCGGGTCATGCTTACACCGGCTGGACAGAACCGCCCCACGATTATATGTCTAGACATATAAGTCAAGCATCCCAAGACGCAGGCATATTGGCGAAGGGAGACCTTCATGGCAGAGCGCTTCGACCGGATCTGGCACAACGCCCGGCTCGCCACAATGCGGGCCGACCGTCCCGATCTCGGCGCGATCGAGCATGGCGTGATCGCCGCGCGCGGCGGTCACATCGTCTATGCGGGTGCCGCGGCGGATTTCCCTATTGATGCGGATGCGATCAAGCGCATCGATTGCGAGGGGCGCTGGGTCACGCCGGGGCTCGTCGATTGCCATACTCATCTCGTCTATGGCGGCAACCGTGCGCACGAGTTCGAGCTGCGCCTGAAGGGCGCGAGCTACGAAGAGATCGCGCGCGCCGGCGGCGGCATCGTCTCGACGGTGGCCGCGACCCGCAAGGCAAGCGAGGCCGAACTGGTCGCGAGCGCGCTGCCGCGGCTCGATGCGCTGATAGGCGAGGGCGCCACCACGGTCGAGATCAAGTCCGGCTATGGCCTCGATACGCAGACCGAGATGCGCCAGCTCGCTGCCGCGCGGAGCCTCGGCCGTCAGCGTCCGGTTGCGATCCGCACCTCGTTCCTCGGCGCGCATGCGCTGCCGGTGGAAGCCGATGGCGATAAGGACCGCTACATCGATCTGGTGTGCAAGGAGATGCTGCCGGCCGTTGCAAAGCTCGGCCTTGCCGATGCCGTCGATGCCTTCATGGAAGGCATCGCGTTTTCCGGTGAGCAGACCGCGCGTGTGTTCCAGGCCGCAAGGGCGCTTGGACTACCGGTCAAGCTTCATGCGGATCAATTGTCGAACCTCGGCGGCGCGGCGCTCGCCGCAAAATTCTCCGCACTATCTGCCGATCATCTCGAACACACCGACGAGACCGGCGCTGCCGCGATGGCGACCGCCGGAACGGTGGCGGTGCTGCTGCCGGGTGCCTTCTATTTCATTCGCGAGACGCAGAAGCCGCCGGTCGAGGCGTTTCGCAAGCACGGCGTGCACATGGCGCTCGCGACCGACTGCAATCCCGGCAGCTCGCCGCTGACGTCGCTGCTGCTGGCGATGAACATGGGTGCGACGCTGTTCCGGATGAACGTGGCCGAATGCCTTGCGGGCGTCACCCGCGAAGGTGCACGGGCGCTCGGCGTGCTCGCTGAGACCGGCACGCTTGAAGCCGGCAAATGGTGCGATCTCGCAATCTGGGATATCGAGCGGCCGGCGGAACTCGTTTACCGCATCGGGTTCAATCCGCTGCATCGGCGAGTGTGGAGGGGACAGTGAGGGAGCAGGGCGCAGCAATCGTCGTCAAGCCGGGAACGGTCAGCCTCGACGATCTCGCGGGCGTGCTGGCGGGCGCACCCGTCGCCCTCGATCCATCGTTCTGGCCGCGCGTCGACGCCGCAGCCGAGATCGTCGCGAAGGCCGCGCAAGCCAGCCAACCTGTGTACGGCATCAACACCGGTTTCGGAAAGCTGGCGTCAAAGCGCATTCCGCCGGATCAGACCGCGCTGCTCCAGGGCAACCTCATCGTCTCGCATTGTTGCGGCGTCGGTGCGGCGACGCCGGAGCCGATCGTCCGGCTGATGATGGCGCTGAAGATCGTATCGCTCGGGCGTGGGGCTTCTGGCGTGCGCCGCGAGGTGGTCGAACAGCTGCAGGCCATGCTCGGGCGCGGTGTCTATCCGCTGGTGCCGCAGCAGGGATCGGTCGGCGCATCCGGCGATCTCGCGCCGCTCGCGCACATGACGGCCGTGATGATCGGAGAGGGGCAGGCGATCGTTGGCGGCAGGATCGTGCCCGGCCACGAGGCGCTCGCCGCTGCCGGCCTCGCGCCGCTGACGCTGGGTCCCAAGGAAGGGCTCGCGCTGATCAACGGTACGCAGTTCTCGACCGCTTACGCCATCTCCGGCGTGCTGCGCGCATTTGGCTTGGCTCGCGCCGCACTCGTGACCGGTGCGTTGTCGGTGGATGCGGCGATGGCCTCGACGGCGCCGTTCCGTCCCGAAATCCAGGCGCTGCGCGGTCATCCCGGGCAGATCGCCGCGGCCGCTACGTTGATGGCGCTGCTCGATGGCAGCGATATCCGCTTGTCGCATCTCGAAGGCGATGAGCGCGTGCAGGACCCTTATTGCCTGCGCTGCCAGCCGCAGGTCACGGGGGCGGCGCTCGATCTGATCACGCAGGCCGCACGCACGCTGATCATCGAAGCCAATGCGGTCACCGACAATCCTCTCGTACTGGTCGAGACCGGCGAGATCGTCTCCGGCGGTAACTTCCATGCCGAGCCGGTTGCGTTTGCCGCCGACTCTATCGCGCTCGCGTTGTCGGAGATCGGCGCGATCAGCGAGCGGCGGATCGCGACGCTGGTTGACCCGGCGCTGAATTTCGGACTGCCGCCATTTCTCACGCCCGATCCTGGCATCAATTCCGGCTTCATGATCGCGGAGGTGACCGCGGCCGCGCTCTATGCCGAGAACAAGCAGCGTGCGGCGGCCTGCTCGATCGATTCGACGCCGACCAGCGCCAACCAGGAAGACCATGTTTCGATGGCCGCGCATGCCGCGCGACGCCTGTCCGATATGGCTGATAATCTCGCCGCCATCTTGGGTATCGAGCTGCTGGTCGCCGCCCAAGGCGTCACGCTGCGAGCGCCGCATGCGACCAGCGCGCCGCTCGTTGCAGTCATTGCCGCCCTTCGCGAGCAGGTGCCAGCACTCGGCGCTGACCGCTACATGGCCGGCGATCTCGCCAGGGCCGCGGCGCTGATCGAGGCCGGTGTCCTGCCGGCTGAGGCGATCGCTGCGCTGTCAAATGATCCGTTTCCAGAACTTGATTGAACAAGGCTCGCCGAAGAGGTCCTCATGAACCGCCGACTGGACAACGACCGCACCATCCGCTCGCCGCGCGGCAGCGAGATCAGCGCCAAGAGCTGGCTGACGGAAGCGCCTTTGCGCATGCTCATGAACAATCTCGATCCCGATGTGGCGGAGCGCCCGAGCGAGCTCGTGGTCTATGGCGGCATCGGCCGCGCCGCGCGCGACTGGGAGAGTTTTGACCGGATTACGGACGCGCTGCGCAAGCTCGAAGGCGACGAGACGCTGCTGGTGCAGTCGGGCAAGCCGGTCGGTGTGTTCCGCACCCATGCCGATGCGCCGCGCGTGCTGATCGCGAACTCCAACATCGTGCCGCATTGGGCGACGCTCGATCATTTCAACGAACTCGATCGCAAGGGCCTGATGATGTACGGGCAGATGACCGCGGGCTCGTGGATCTATATCGGCAGCCAGGGCATCGTGCAGGGCACCTACGAGACGTTTGTCGAGGTCGGCCGTCGTCACTATGGCGGCAGCCTCGCCGGCAAATGGATTCTCACCGCCGGCCTCGGTGGCATGGGCGGCGCGCAGCCGCTGGCGGCGACCATGGCGGGGGCCTCGATGCTCGCGGTCGAGTGCCAGCCGAGCCGCATCGAGATGCGCTTGCGCACAGGCTATCTCGATCGTCAGGCGGCAACGCTCGACGAGGCGCTTGCGATCATGGCGGAGGCCGCGAAGACGAAGAAAGCGGTCTCTGTCGGCCTGCTCGGCAATGCCGCCGAGATCTTTCCCGAGTTGGTGCGGCGCGGCGTCAAGCCCGACATCGTCACCGACCAGACCAGCGCGCATGATCCGATCAACGGCTATTTGCCGAAGGACTGGACACTGGCCGATTGGGAAGCCAGGCGCGCGTCCGATCCCAAGGCGGTTGAGCGCGCATCGAAGCTTTCGATGGTCGAGCACGTGCAGGCCATGCTGGATTTCCACGCGCAGGGCATTCCGACGCTCGACTATGGCAACAACATTCGCCAGATGGCGCAGGACATGGGCCTGAAGAACGCCTTCGATTTCCCCGGCTTCGTGCCTGCTTACATCCGCCCCCTGTTCTGCCGCGGCATCGGGCCATTCCGCTGGGCTGCGCTGTCGGGCGATCCCGAGGACATCTTCAAGACCGACGCCAAGGTCAAGGAGCTGATGCCTGACGACAAGCATCTGCACAATTGGCTCGATATGGCGAGGGAGCGCATCAAGTTCCAGGGCCTGCCGGCGCGGATCTGCTGGGTCGGTCTTGGCGATCGTGATCGCCTCGGCCTTGCCTTCAACGAGATGGTGGCGCGCGGCGAGCTGAAAGCGCCGATCGTGATCGGCCGCGATCATCTCGACAGCGGCTCGGTGGCGAGTCCCAACCGCGAGACCGAGGCGATGAAGGACGGATCGGATGCGGTGTCCGACTGGCCTCTGCTCAACGCGCTGCTCAATTGCGCCAGCGGTGCGACCTGGGTGTCGCTGCACCATGGCGGCGGCGTCGGCATCGGCTATTCGCAGCATGCGGGCATGGTGATCGTTGCGGACGGCACGCCTGAGGCGGCAAAGCGGATCGAGCGCGTGCTGTGGAACGATCCCGCCAGCGGCGTCATGCGCCATGCGGATGCGGGCTATGAGACCGCGATCGATTGCGCCCGTGACAAGGGGCTCGATCTGCCGAGCCTGGCGAAATAGCTAGCCGCCCTCCAGCAGCTTCGGCATCGTCGTCTTCGCGCCCTCCATGAAGGTCTGGACGGCGTCGCGGACGATCGCGTCGAGATCGGACGGGATCGGCGTCTCGTAGATGAATTTGCGGATGGCGAGATAGAAGATGCGGCCGTGCAGGCCCCAGAACAGCTCGGTCTCGCGCTCGCTCAGTGGATGGGCCTTCGCATCCGGGAGCTTCAGATCGTGGCGCAGCTCGGCTGCCGCCGGCTCGATGATCTCGCGGCGGACGATGTCGAGATAGCGGCCGGCGATGCCGAACGACTTCATGCCGGAGAAGACGAAGATCCGCACCCAATTGTACTCAAATACGCGCTCGACGTAATCGAGATAGAAGCGCGTCAGCCGCGCTTCCAGCGGCAGCGCGCGGTCGCGGATCATCGGACCCCAATCGGGCGACCAGCGGCTGAGATAGACCTCCTGGTAGACGCGCTCGATCAGCGCTTCCTTGCTGGGGAAGTGACGATAGATCGCCGAGTGCGTGATGCCCATGCGCTTGGCGAGCTCGCGAGTCTGGCCCTCGAAGCCGCGCTCGGCAAAGAAGCGGATCGCCTCGTCGACAATCGCGCGCTCGCGGTCGGCGGCGCGCATGTTGCGGCGCTTTGGCGCGGACTTGCCGGTCTGGGTCCGCTTCCGGATCGGTCGCTTCGCTGGTTTGTGCGGTTTTCGGGCCATTTCGTCGCTGAATCGAACGTCTGGCTGCCTTCATAGCTCAAGGCGCATTTGTGACCAAATGGTCATTTCCTGTTGACCGCTCCTTGGCGCCGTGTCAGGATTTTGAGACCAGATGGTTACAAATCTGGCATCCCGGCTGGTGAGCCGATGGATATCGAGGAAACGGCAGTGAAGGCGAGGGCTTTCAGCTATTTTCGTGCGGCGACGATCGACCAGGCGCTCGACGCTCATGCGCGCGCCGGCGACGATGCGCGTTTCATTGCCGGCGGCCAGAGCCTGGTGCCGGCCCTGTCGCTACGGCTGCAGGCGCCGCGGCTGCTGATCGACATTACCCACATCGACGCGCTGCGCGGCGTCAGGCGCGAAGGCAGCTATCTGCGCATCGGGGCACTGACGCGCCATTGCGAGATGCTGAGCGAGCCGCTGATCGCCGAATTCGCGCCGCTGCTGCACGCCGCGGCCCCCTACGTCGCCCATCCCGCGATCCGCAACCGCGGCACGCTTGGCGGCAGCGTCGCACTGGCCGATCCGGCGTCTGAATTTCCGGCGATGATTCTGGCGCTGGATGCCGAGATCGAGATCGTGGGCCCCGCAGGCCACCGGCGCGTCAAGGCCGACGACTTCTTCATCGACCTGTTCGAGACCGCGTTGCAGCCCGGCGAATTGATCACCGCGATCCATGTCCCGCTGTTCAGGGCGGACCAGCGCTTTGCGTTCGACGAGCTGGCGCGGCGGCGCGGCGACTACGCGCTGGTCGGATGCGGCCTGCTCGCGACTTGCGCCGGCAACCGCATCGACGATATCCGCATCTCCTTCTTCTCGGTCGGCAATACGCCGACGAGGGTGAAGGGACCGAGGCAACTCTGATCGGCGCCAGCCTCGATGCGGGCCGTATCGCTGCCGCGCAAGCCGCGCTCGAAGGGGATCTCGCGCCGCCTGACAGCGATGAAGTGCCGTCCGCGATGCGGCTGCATCTCGCCCGCGTGCTGCTTGGTCGCCTGCTCGGGCGTCTTGGTGAGGGCGCATGAGCGGCTTCGACGAGACGCTTCTGGATGATGTGGACGAGACCGTGCGGGTCCGCTTCGTCGTCAATGGCAGAAAGGTCGCATGCGAGGTCGCGCCGCGCGAGACGCTGGTCGATTGCCTGCGCAACTCGCTCGAACTGACGGGCACGCATGCCGGCTGCGAGATGGGCGCCTGCGGCGCCTGTCTGGTGCAGCTCGACGGCCGGGCCGTGCATTCCTGCCTGATGTTCGCGGTGCAGGCCGATGGCGCGAAGATCGACACCATCGAAGGCCTGACCGAGAGCGGGGCGATCGCCGATCTCCAGGACGAATTCCATCGCCGGAACGCGCTGCAATGCGGCTTCTGCACGCCGGGCATGCTGGTCAACGCCCATGAGCTGCTGTCGCAAGTCGCGCGGCCGAGCCGCGAAGAGATCCGCGACGCGCTGTCGGGCAATTACTGCCGCTGCACCGGCTATGAGGCAATCATCGACGCCATCGATGCCGTCGCCAAGGCACGCAGCGAAGAGGGAGGCGCGACATGAGTGCGCCGCTGATCTCGCTCGATCGGCCGAATTCTTACATTGGCCGCTCCGTGCCGCGGCCCAACGCGAAGCGGCTCCTTGCCGGGCGCGGGTGCTATATCAGCGACCTCCGGCTGCCGCGCATGCTGTATGCCGCCTTCCTGCGTAGTCCCTATGCGCATGCGAAGATCGTTGCCATCGACGTCGAGCAGGCGCGCGCCCTCGAAGGTGTGCATCTCGTCGCCGTCGGCGCTGATCTCGCCAAGATCTGCACACCCTGGACCGGCACGCTCGATCATTTCAAGGGCATGACCTCGGCACCGCAATTGCCGCTGCCGCTGGACCGCGTGGTCTGGGCTGGGCAGGCGGTGGTCGCCGTCGTCGCCGACAGCCGGGCGGTCGCGGAAGACGCTCTGGAATTGATTGAGGTCGGCTACGAGGAGCTGCCTCTCGTCGTCGACATCGACGGCGCACGAGAGCCCGGCGGACCGCGGATCAATCCCGATAGCGTCAACAATGTCTGCTTCCGCAGCGAGCTGGACAGCGGCGCGGTCGACGAGGCCTTTGCGCATGCGGCCCATGTGGTGGAGGAGGAGCTCTCCTTTGGCCGCCATACCGCGGTGACGCTGGAGCCGCGCGCGATCGTCGCTGATTATGATCCCGCCGCCGGCGCGCTCACGGTGCATCACGGCACGCAAACGCCCTATCAGTTCCAGGACCTCTATTCGCGCCACTATGGCATCCCGGAAGCCCGCGTTCGCGTCATCGCGACCGATATCGGCGGCTCCTTCGGGATGAAGCTGCATGTCTATCACGAAGACATGGCGGTGGTCGGCCTCTCGATCCTGCTCGGCCGTCCCGTCAAATACGTCGCCGACCGCATCGAGTCCTTCGTCTCCGACATCCACGCGCGCGACCATCGCGTCCATGCCCGCATGGCGCTCGATGCCAAGGGCGAGATCCTGGCGATGGACGTCGTGGACCTCACCGCGATCGGTGCGTTCTCGACCTATCCGCGCACCAGCGTGGTCGAGGGCAACCAGGTGATCCGCCTGATGGGCGCGCCCTACCGCTTCAAGAACTACCGCGCCACGCTCGAGGTGATCTTCCAGAACAAGGTTCAGACCAGCCAGTACCGGGCGGTCGGACATCCCATCGCCTGCGCCGTCACCGAGCGGCTGGTCGACATCGCCGCGGCGAAACTAAGCCTCGATCCCTTCGCGATCCGTGCGCGGAACGTGATCGCCGACGACGCCTATCCGCAGACCTCGCCGACTGGCTACCGCTTCGAGGCGCTGTCGCATCAGGCCTGCCTGAAGCGCCTGCACGAGATGATGGATTATGACACGCTGCGCGCCGAGCAGGCGGAGTTGCGCAAGCACGGGGTCCACCGTGGCATCGGCATCGCCACTTTTGTCGAGATCACCAATCCGAGCCCGGCGTTTTACGGCGTCGGCGGCGCGCGCATCTCCTCGCAGGACGGCGCGATCCTCAGCCTGACACCGTCGGGCGAGGTGCGCTGCCTGATCTCGGTCACCGAGCAGGGGCAGGGCACCGAGGCCATCATCAGCCAAATCGTGGCCGACCAGCTCGGCCTCGCGCAGGAGCACGTCAAGGTCATCACCGGGGATACCGAGGTGACGCCGCATGGCGGCGCGACTTGGGCCTGCCGCGGTGCCGGCATCGGCGGCGAGACCGCGCTGCAGGCCACGCGCGCGCTCAAGCGCAACATTCTGGAGATCGCCGCGCTGATCCTCCAGGAGCAGCCGTCGTCGCTCGACATCATCGACGGCGAAGTCGTCGATGCGGTGACGCGGAACCAGCGCATGCCGATCTCCGAGATCGCGCGCATCGCCTATTTCCGCTCCGATACGCTGCCGCCCGGCACGCAGGCGCAGCTCACCGTCAGCCATCACTTCGCCCCGCAGGGCTATCCCTTCGCCTTCACCAACGGCATCCAGGGCTGCTCGCTCGAGGTCGATGTCGAGACCGGCTTCATCAAGGTGCTGAAGCATTTCATCGTCGAGGATTGCGGCCGCGTCATCAATCCGATGCTGGTGGACGAGCAGCTGCGCGGCGGCATCGTGCAGGGGCTGGGCGCGGCGCTGTTCGAGGAGTGCCGCTACAGCGAGACCGGCCAGTTGATGAACGGCTCGCTGGCCGACTACCTCGTGCCGATGCCGATGGAAATGCCCGACATCGTCATCGGCCACGTCGAGACGCCGACCGCAGACACTGAGCTCGGCGCCAAGGGGTTGGCGAGGCCGGCACGGCGGCTGCGTCCGCCTGTGTGCTCAACGCCGTCAACGACGCGCTCTTGCCGTTCGATGCGACGATCAATTCGATTCCGATCACGCCGACAAAAGTCCTGAAAGCCCTGAAGCGTTTCTAGAAAAAGACAATTGGAGGAACTCATGCCAAAATCCGGTTCGACTTCGAAGATCACCCGCCGCACCGCGCTCGCCGGCCTGTCGGCCGGCGCGGCCCTGCTCGCCATGCCCCGTCTCGGCCGCGCCGCTGACGAGACGATCCGAATCGGCTTTCCGACCCCGCTCACCGGCCCGTTCGCTGCTGAAGCGCGCGACCAGGTCAAATGCGCCGAGCTCGCCGTCAAGCTCGTCAATGACAAGGGCGGCGTCGGCGGCCGCAAGGTCGAGCTCCTGGTGCGGGACGACAAGCTCAACGCGGGCGAAGCCGCGACCCGTACCCTCGAGTTGATCGAGAAGGACAAGGTTCATGCCGTGGTCGGCGCGCTCTCCAGCGCCGTGCAGCTCGCGGTCAACGAGGTCACGCGCGCCCGTGGCGTGATCTACGTCTCGATCAGCCAGTCCGACACCATCAACGAGGCCAAGGATTTCAGCAAGTACACCTTCCACGAGGCGCTCAATCCGCACATGACCACCGCCGCCGTGGCGCGGCAGACCCTGAAGAAGGGTATGAAGGTCGCCCACCTCGTCGCCGACTATGCCTATGGCCACGAGATGCTGCGTGGCTTCAAGCGCGCGCAGACAGCGATCGGCGCCGATACCGTCGGCGAGATACTGCATCCGTTCGGTGCGGCCGACTATTCCACCTTCATGCCGCGCCTGATGTCGCTACGGCCGGATGTGCTCTGCATTTCCAATTTCGGCCGAGACCAGGCCAACGCGATCAAGCAGGCGGTGGATTTCGGCGTCAAGCAGCAGATGAAGATCGTCGTGCCCGTCATCCTGCACAACCAGCGCCTTGCGGTCGGCCCCGACGTGTTCGAGGGCGTCGTCGGCGGCTCCAACTATTTCTGGGGCCTGGAGACGCAGAGCAAGTCGGCAGCCAGCTTCAACGCGGCGTTCAAGGCCGCCAATGGCGGCGCGATCCCGACCGACTACGGCGCCTATGGCTATTCCGGCGTCGGATCGTTGCTGGCTGCGATGCAGGCCGCCGGTGGCACCGACACAGACAAGGTCGTCGATGCCCTGGAGAAGTTGCAATATGATTTGACCAAGGGGCCTCAGCATTACCGCAAATGCGATCACCAATCGGTGCAGTCGGTGCTGGTGCTGGAATCCAAGAAGAAGTCCGCCATGGCCAACGACAACGATCTGTTCGCGATCCTGGCCAATGACGCAGGTTCCGACGACATGCTGCGCAGCTGCAGCGAGCTCGGTCACGCGACCTGAAGCCTGTTACCATGGACCTGTCGCTGATCATTATGCAGCTTCTCTCCGGGATCGCGCTTGGCGCGGTCCTCGTGATCACTGCGCTTGGACTGACGATCGTGTTCGGCATGTTGGGGGTGGTCAATTTCGCCCATGGCGCGCTGTTCATGATCGGGGCCTATGCGGGGCTGTATCTGGCATCGCTCACCGGCAGCTTCTGGTGGGGGCTCTTGCTCGCCCCCATCCTGATCGGCGCCTTCGGCATGCTGATCGAGTTCGTCCTGATCCGCAGGCTTTATGGACGTTCGATCGACGATCCGCTGCTGCTCACCTTCGGACTGAGCTACATCCTGGTCGAGGGCGTGCGCATCGTGTTCGGCAGCGACGGCATTCCGTTTCCGACCCCGCCGCAGCTGGTCGGCGTGCTTGATCTCGGCATCGGGTTCTTCCCGCGCTACCGGTTGTTCGTCATCGCGCTGGTCGCGGTGGTGCTGCTGGCGCTCTGGCTCACGCTGGAGAAGACCCGCGTCGGCCTGATCGTGCGCGCCGGCGCTCGCGATCCCACCATCATGCAGGTGCTCGGTGTCGATATTGGCCGGGTCTGGCTGGCGATCTTCGGGCTCGGCGTCGGCCTTGCCGCGCTCGGCGGCGTGCTCGCGGGGCCCATGCGCAGCGTCCATCCGGAGATGGGCTCGCTGGTGCTGGCGGAGGCCTTCGTGGTGACCGTGATCGGCGGGCTCGGCTCGATCGTCGGCGCGGTCGTGGCCGGCCTGATGGTCGGCATTTCCATCAGCCTGGTCGCGCTGTTTGCCCCTGAAATGGCGACCATCGTGATGTTCGCGCTGATGGCGGTGGTGCTGCTGATCCGTCCGGAGGGCCTATTCGGCGTGAGAGGGAGGACCGCGTGACGTCACCATCGAGCGGCGAAGCGGTCGCCAAACCGGTGTCCAGCGGACTCGGCTGGCTGCTTGAGCAGCGCGTGCTGCTGTCGATTGCGGTGCTGGCGGTGCTCCCCTGGCTGCTGCCGTCGCAGGCACTCGCCGTCAACGTCCTGATCTACGGTGTCGTGGTGATGGGCTACAATCTTCTGTTCGGCTACACCGGGCTGCTGTCGTTCGGCCAGGCGGCGTTCTTCGGCGCCGGCGCCTACTTCACCGGCATTGCCATCGGCCGCTACGGCATGCCCTGGTTTGCTGCGGTACCGATCGCCGTCCTCCTCAGCACCTGCCTCGCCGCCGCGATCGGCATGGTCTCGACGCGCACCCGGGGCATCTATTTCTCCATGGTGACATTGGCGCTGGCCCAGCTGGTCTATTACGTCGCGCTGCAGGCCTCCTCCTTCACCGGCGGCGAGAACGGCCTGCGCGGATTCACGGTCGACCGCATCAGTCTTTTCGGCTTTCAGGTCAACTTCCTCGACCCCGTCAACAAATATTACGTGCTGATGGCCTTCGCGGCGCTCGCGATGTGGTTCCAGTCGCGGATCCTGAATTCGCCATTCGGCGCCGTGATCGAGGCCATCCGCGAGAACGAGCAGCGGGCGCGGGCCTGCGGCTATGACGTCGAGCGCAGCAAGCTGATCGTGTTCATGCTGTCGGGCGCGATCTCCTCGCTCGGCGGCTGCATGCTGGCGCTGCATCTGTCGATCGTGCCGCTGGACCTCTTGCACTACCAGACCTCCGGCATGATCGTGATGATGGTGCTGCTCGGTGGTGCGCGCAGCTTCTTCGGGCCCTTCGTTGGGGCGGCGAGCTTCCTGATCCTGGAGGACGTCATTTCGCTCTGGACGCCGCACTGGCAGATCTTCGTCGGCGCGATCTTCGTCCTGTTTGTGCTGTTCCTGCCCAAGGGTATCTGGGGCACGCTGCTCGACGCTCTCGGCATCGGAAAGGCGCGGTCATGAACGGCGAACTGCTTTGCGTCGAGGGGATCGGCAAGCGCTTTGGCGGCTTCGTTGCGCTTGAGGGCATCACTGTGTCCTTTAAGGCGGGACAGCTTACTTCGATCATCGGGCCGAACGGCGCCGGCAAGAGCACCTTCTTCAACATCCTCTCCGGCGCGCTAACCCCGAGTTCAGGCAAGCTGCACTTTCGGGGACGCGAGCTGAACGGTTTGCCACAGCACCGCTTCGTGCATCAGGGTATCTCGCGTTCCTACCAGATCACCAACATCTTTCCGGACCTGTCCGTGCACGAGAATGTCCGCGTCGCGGCGCAGGCGTTGACCGTGAGCTACGACATCTGGCGCAACCGCGCCCGACTGACCGAGCTGAGCGCGCGCGCCGACGCTGCGCTTGACGCCGTCGGGCTGCTCCCCAAGCGCAGCGAACTTGCAAAGTTCCTGTCGCATGGCCAGCAGCGTGCGCTGGAGATCGCGATCGCGCTGGTCTCCGAGCCCGAGCTGCTGTTGCTGGACGAGCCGACCGCCGGCATGGGTCCGGAGGAAACCAAGGACATGGTCGCGCTGCTCGAACGCCTTGCCGAGAAGCGCACCGTCCTCCTCGTCGAGCACAAGATGAAGATGGTGCTGGGCCTGTCCAAGCGCGTCGTGGTGCTGCATCACGGCCGCCTGCTTGCCGACGGCGCGCCCGACGAGATCAGGAGCAACCCGGAAGTCCGCCGGGTCTACCTCGGACAGAGTGAAGGCTATGGCTGAGACCGCGCTGCTCGAAATCAATGATCTCCACGCCTGGTATGGCGCGAGTCACATCCTCCACGGCATCTCCCTGCACGTGAATCCGGGCGAAGTGGTCGCTCTCGTCGGCCGCAACGGTGCCGGCAAGACCACGACCCTGCGGGCCATGATGGGTCTGATGCCGAAGGCCACGGGTCGCGTGCGCTTTGCTGGCAGGGAGCTGCTGTCGCTCCGCGCCCATCAGCGGTTTCATCTCGGTCTGGCCTACGTGCCCGAGGAGCGACGCATCGTTCCCGGGCTCTCTGTGCGCGAGAACCTTCGTCTTGGCCTGGTCGCAGCCGGCAGCGACATCGAGGAGCGCGCGGCGATCGACGAGATCGCCGAAACCTTTCCGCGCCTCAAGGAGCGCCTTGATCAGGAGGGCGTGACGCTGTCGGGTGGCGAGCAGCAGATGCTGGCGATCGCCCGCGCGCTGATCGGCAAGCCAAGAATGATTCTGCTCGACGAGCCCTCGGAAGGCATCATGCCTGTTCTGGTCGAGGAGATGGGCGTGCTGTTCCGCCGCCTGCGTGACGAAGGCAAGACGCTGCTGCTGGTCGAGCAGAACGTCGAATGGGCGCTGCGGCTCGCCGACCGCGCCGTGATCATCGATCAGGGCGAAGTCGTGTATGAGAGCAGCGCCGCGGCGCTGCTGGCCGACAAGGACATCCAGGAGCGCTACTGCGCGGTGTGAGTGGTCTCAGGCCACGACCTTGGCCCCGGCGCCGCCGAGCCGCTGCCGTTCCTTGGCGAGATAATCGTCAATCGCATCGGCAGGCATGGGCTTTGCGAAATAATAGCCCTGGATGAAGTCGCATCCGAGCCGGCGCAGGCCTTCGAGCTGGGCGCGGGTCTCCACGCCCTCCGCAACGCAGGCAATTTCCATATCGTCGCACAGGCCCGCGAGTGATTTGATGATCTTGTGGCTCACCGGGTTGTCGTTGAGGTCCGCGACGAAGCTGCGGTCGACCTTGATCTTGTCGAGCGGCAGCCGGTGCACGTGGCTCAGAGAGGAATAGCCGGTACCGAAATCGTCGAGCGAAATGCCGCAGCCCATGGCCTTCAGCGTCGCGATCGACTGCTGCGCGCGCACGAAATCGAACGTGACGGCGGTCTCGGTGATCTCGAAATCGATCCGGTGGGGCGGCACGCCGCTTTTCTCGATGATGGATATCAGCGGTAGGATGCCCTCGGCCGCGCAGACGTCGTGAGCGGAGAGATTGAACGACAGGCGGATGTCGTCCGGCCAGGTCCTGGCGATCGCCAGTGCGCGCCCAAGCAGCACCTGCGTCAGCGGCCGGATCAGGCCGATACGCTCGGCGGCCGGAATGAAGTCGGCCGGCGAGACCAGACCGAGGCGGGAGCTGCGCCAGCGTGCGAGGACCTCGAAGCCGGCGGTGTGCTCGCTCATGGCGTCCACGATCGGCTGAAACACGAGGTCCATCTCGGTGTTGAAATCAGCAATACGCAGCAAGTTCTCGATGACGCCACGGCTGCGGATCTCGGCTTCGAGTTCGCTCGAGAAGATCACGGTGCGGCCGCGCAGATGGCGTTTGGCGTGATAGAGCGAATAGTCGGCGCACTCATAGAGCGCTTCCGCCGTCGTCGCCGATTGAGGAAACAGCGCAAAACCGATCGAGCAGGACAAGCCGGTATGGGCAGTATCGAGCTGGTAAGGCAGCTTGACCTGGTCGCCGATGCGTTCGCCGAGCCGGGTCAGGTCCACATCGTCGGGGTCGCCGCACACGACGAGGCCGAACTCGTCGCCTCCGAGCCGGGCGAATTCCACCCGCTGCGGACCAAAGCCCTCGCAGACCTCGCGGATGCGACGGCCCGCCTCGATCAGGACGCGGTCACCGACCGAGTGCCCGTAATTATCGTTGATCGGCTTGAAGCCGTCGAGGTCGATGATCCCGACCGCGACGCGAACCTTTCTGCGCTCGGCGTCAGCGAAGGCGCTCGATAGCTCCGCGAAGAAACGGCGGCGGTTCGGCAGCTCGGTGAGCGAATCCAGATTGGCGAGGCGGAAGTTCTCGTCCGATAGCGCTTGCGTCGCTGCCTGCTGCGCGAGCAGCGACTTGCGACTGGCGACGAGATCGGCGAAGTCGCGATAGTAGATGAACAATACCGTCACCATCGCGCCGGTGACGAGCAGGTTGTTGACGGCCATCGCCTTGAGTGCTGCTCGCCGGTGGCAAAGTAGAACAACACATAGGGCACGTCCACGACGAGCGTCACGATCAAGGCGGCCGATCGCAGATGCATCAGGCTGAAGATGCAGCCGATCACCGTCACAGCCATGTAGAAGGCGACTTGGCTCTTGGCGAAGGGGTCACCGTAGGGATAGAGGGCAAACGACCACGCCGTGAAACCTGCCGCGATCGGCGCGGCGATCCAGTTGGTGAGCCGTAGGTTGCGCATGATGTCGGCGTCGCTGTGCACGAAACGGCGCGGGCGCAGCCACCAGAAGGCCCGAAAGGCCGCCACCGCGATCAATATCGCGGGGACGACCACGCTCAGCAGGAGCGGCGCCAACGGCACGTAGGTATAAGCCACCGCGACCGTGTTGGTGATCAGGATGAAGTAAAGCAGCGGGATCTGCTTGGCGAAGGCGTCAAACTGCGCGCGCGTCAGGTCCGGGTCGTCCGTGACGCGAAACAGCCGCATCGCGGCGGCAAGATGAGACTTCAGATTGGCGACAGGCATTGCAATACGAGCCCCGAATTCCCTTAAAAACGAGGCGATCTTGCACGGCAGGGGTAAAGGGTGCGTTAGGTGGGTTCCGTAGGGGGGCTAGCGAGGGTTGCGCGCTACCGTGGAAATTTCAGGCCACGCGCATTGGTGAGGCCACGTTAAGGATATCCAGCGGCTGAGACGTGCGTCTCCGGCACAATTCGCCTGCAATCATCGCAGCTACGGCTTGCTAACCATGCATGTGACGAAGCGGTGCAGCGTATTGCCGCGCCGTCGCTGGTGACGGCTGACGCGCCTATCACTTCGCGCGCAGGCGAGGTGATAGGCCCGTGCAGCAGAGAGAGGGCAACCGATCGCTATTTTCTCTCCAGCGCCGCTGTCTGCTTGGCGAGCTGCTTGTCGAAGTCCTCCGACAGGCTGGTCGCGTATGTCGCGAGCTCGCCGGGCTTGACGAACGGGTTCGGTGCGCCGTCCTTCATTGCCGCGCGCTTGGCCTGCATGCCATAGACTTCGGGATGCGGTCCGAGCAGCACGTCGATCTTCATCGCCTTTACCTTGGCATAGGTCGCGCGGTAGTCATCGACGATGCCGGCGTGGGTCGGCTGGCCGACCAGCCGGTTCAGCGCCACCGTGCCGCTGCAGAAGAACAGCACCTGGCGGTTCTGGCCGCCGTCCTTGACGGTCATCTCCCAGCTCGTGCAGCCCGGCGAGTGGCCGGGGGTGGCGTGCGCCGTCAGCACGGTGTCGCCGAGCGTGACCTTGTCGCCTTCCGTCACGGTGCGATCGACCTTCACCGCGGGGAAGGCGAGATCCTCGTTCTTCTCGTCGCCCGGATAGTAGCCGCCTTCGAGCAGCGGCCTGTCGCGCTCGCCGGCGATGAGTTGCGCGCCAGTCTCCTTCTTGATCTCGGCGAAGCCGCCGGTGTGATCGAAATGCGCGTGCGAGTTGAGGATGATCTTGATGTCGGCGACCTTGAGGCCGAGCTTCGTGATGTTGTCCTTGATCATGCCGGTCGACTGCGGAAGAGCCGTGTCCATCAGGATCAGGCCCTGCGAGGTCTTGATGACGTAGACGGCGATGCCGTCGGTGCCGACATAGTAGATATTGTCGATGAGCTGGAATGGCTCGAACGGCGTGGTCCATTTCTTGGTGACCGCCGCCAGGAAATCCTTGATCGTTTGCGCCTGCGCGCCGGTTGCGAAAAACGCCAGCGCACACAGCGCGACCGTAAGCCGTTTCATAGGTTGCCTCCCGGAGTGTTCTTGTCATTCTGACCGCACGCGGCTTTCGCGCTGCAGCCGATGCGCACGCTACGTCGTGTGCGGTGCGGCAGCAACGGCCTGGGGCCATCAACTTTTCACGGCATGCGCGGAATAACGGTCGACGTTCGGTTTGAGCATGGCGGCCATCGTTGTGGCGCGGTCCTTGTCGTTTGACCGCGTGCGGGCATCCCGTCATACTTTGCAGCAAGACGGGCCAGAAAGACTCGTCATCACCGGGAGCTGAAATGACCAATTCATGGGCCGTCCTCGAGGGGACGCTGATTTGCCTCGTTTCCTGCACTTCGATAGCCTTGGCCCAGCCAGCCTGCGTCACCCAGAACATGGCCGTGCCGCCCGGCGCCAACACCACCGACAAGGCGGCACCGTTCTTCATCGACACGACAGGGCTTGATTTCAAGACGTCACCGCCGACGCGCGATCCTCTCAGCGCCAACTATCCGCGTGCGACTGAGTTGCCTGATGGCACGCTGCCGCCACCGGGGGCCGAAGGCAATTTCATCATCGGCCCGACCCACCCCCGCGCCGGAGACCATCGCGAAGGAAGGCGTGGCGCGCGGCACGACGAAGTCGTTCACGCTCTCGTCGAAACAGAGCACGATCTACAATCCCGGTCTGATCCGCGACGACGTTGCCGGCTGCACCAATTCCTCGATCATGACCACCGTGACCGCGCCGGACGACAAGTCGCACATGGTCGTCACCACGAGCCATCCCGGAATCTGGTCGCGTACGATCGACGTCTACGTGCCGGCGCAATATGTGCGCGGGACCGAAGCGCCGTTCATCGTGGTCGGCGACGGCGGGTCCAACGCCTACAAGGACCTCGCCACCACGCTCGATAATCTCATCGCGCAGCGCCGCGTGCCTCCTATGATCGCGATCCAGATCGGCAATGGCGGGCAGGACGCGCAGGGCAGCCAGCGCGGCCGCGAATATGACGCGGTGTCAGGCGCTTACGCACAGTTCGTCGAGCGCGAGGTGCTGCCGCTGGTCGAGGCGAACGCCGGCGTGAAGCTGACCAAGGATCCCGACGGGCGAGCGACCATGGGCCTGAGCTCGAGCGGCGTGGCCGCCTTCACCATGGCGTGGTTCTATCCTGATCTCTATCACCGCGTGCTGGCCTTCTCGCCAACCATGGTCAACCAGCAATGGCCGCATGATCCGTCGCTGCGCGGCGGCGCCTGGGAATATCACAGCGCGTGGACGGGGCCGGCTGGGCCCCATCTCATCTCGAAGGCCGGCGTGCTGACGCCGGCCGAGCCGCCCGGTGTGCCGCTGATCGCCGCTGCGCCGGTGAAACCGATCCGCTTCTGGTTCTTCGGCGGCGACCAGGACCTGTTCTATCCGAATCCCAACATCCCCGACGGCATGCACGACTGGACCTTGTCGAACGCACTGACGGCGAAGGTGCTGGCGGAGAAGGGCTATCACTACCAGTTCCTGTTCGTGCGGAACGCCAAGCACGTTGACCGGCCGACCATCGCGCAAACGCTGCCGTCGGCACTGGAGTGGGTCTGGAAGGGCTATCCGATTCCCTGACCGCGCAAGCGGCGCTGGACGCCTAACGTCCGATCGTCACGCCGGCGGTCGAGCGCATGGCATCCCGCAGGCTTCTCGCGTTCATGTCGTCGAGCACCTGCCGCGTCAGGACTGTGGTCTGGCCGGGCGTGTTGAGGATCGTGTCGCCGCGTGACGACGACAGTCGATCAGTCTTATAGGGCGAAGCCGGATCGGTCACATAGGCGTGGTGCCGCTTGCTGGAGGCAGCAACAGCTCCCTGCGAGGCGCAGAGGGCGGCGATGGCGATCAATCGCAACAATTTTGCGGGCATGCGATCTCCATGGTGAGGATATCAACCTGGCACATGGTGGCGTCGACGCAGGAAAACAATGTCAGGCCAGAACGGCCTGGCGTTCCCCCACCGGTTCGCGGACCCGGTCGGTCTTTCCGGGCTCGGCAAGCCGCGTGAAATTTCGCTGGCCCGACTGCGCGGGTGCTTCGACGATGATGCCCTCGCAGACGATCTGCCCGCCCAGCATCCTGAATTCCAGCTTGTCGTAGCGCGGCATGGTTTCGCCGGGCGCCGGCGGCAGCAGCTCGACGCGCCCCTGGATGTTCAGCGTGGCATCCCCGGTGCCGTGAAGACGCGGATTCCACATCCTGATCCCGGTCTCCGCCCAACGCTGCCGGATCAGCGTGGCGCGATCGACGGGGTCCGCGATCCTGGCGCGCGCCTTCGGCGCGCTGGAGATCTTCGGGGCGGGGGGCGCGAGGACCGGTTCCGGCGCGACATGGGTGATGGCGCTCGGAGTGGCCTCCGCGGCGAGTGCAGCAACTGGTGCAGGAGCGGGTGTGGAGACCGGTTCGATCTCGGCCGCGACGCTTGGGGAGGGATCGCTCTCGACGCTGTCCCCGGCGATGTTCGGCATCGAGACTTCGTCATCGGCGAGAACAACGCAGGCGTCCGCCAGGACGACCGGTTCAGCATCCACGACGGCTCCAGAGGAGGGCTCGTAGCTGACGATGGGAGCAGGGGCATCAATCGCAGCGATCACGACGTCGACTGACGAGACTGATACCTCTTCTGCGGCGACAGGCTCGACCTCGATCGGGGCTTCGAACGATGGTTGGTTGCTGATGACGGGCTCAGCAGCCTCGAACCGCTCGCTTTCGGTCTCGGCAGGCGGAGCCGGTGCCTCTTCGCCAGACGCAGGTGGTTCACCGTTCGCCGCGAGTTCCACGGCCGGATCATCGTTGGCGAGCTTGGGAGCATCAACGGGCACGCGCTCGACCGTCGAGACCGAAATCTCCTCGACGGCCACCGTCTCGGCGTCGCATTGCAACGGCTCGGCGACGATGCTGTCGGGAGCCGGTGTTGCGTCTGCGATGTCGGCAGCAGTGCAATCGGTTGCGGCGGTCGGGGCGACGTCGATGCTGCCGCTGTGCGGCAAAGGCCGAAGCCGGGTGAACGCCCATTTCACCGCGGGAATGCGGCGCAGCAACGATATCAGTCTCGAAAGCACAGGGAGTTATCCAAGAGGTACTCGGCGTGAGGCAATCGCTGATCTCGCCAGCAATGCGAAAAACTGCCCCGGCCGTCACATCGCTGTCAATGTGGATAGGACCAATTGCAGAACATCTGCACAGCGATCGCGACGCGGACGATCTTATATGCTTCATTCAGGATGCATCAGTGCAAGCGGACCGAGGGGAGGACGATTCATGAGAAAAATTGCGGCCATTGGAGCGGTTCTGCTCTGGTCCACCATCGCGTTCGCGCAGGACCGCACCATCACCGTAGCCTCGACGACCTCGACGGAGCAGTCGGGACTGTTCGGTTATCTGCTGCCACTGTTCTCGAAGGCCGAGGGCATCGAGGTCAAGGTCGTCGCCGTCGGCACCGGGCAGGCACTCGACATCGGGCGGCGCGGCGATGCCGACGTGGTGTTCGTTCATGACAGGCCAGCGGAAGACAAGTTCATGTCCGAGGGGCAGGGCGTGAAGCGCTTCGACGTCATGTACAACGACTTCGTCATCGTCGGGCCGAAGAGCGATCCCGCCAAGATCGCAGGCCACAAGGACGTCGCGGAGGCGCTGCGCAGGATCGCGGAAGCAAAGGCGCCGTTCATCTCGCGCGGCGACAAGTCCGGAACGCATGCGGCGGAGCTGCGATTGTGGAAGGAGGCCGGTGTCGACCTCGCTGCCGGCAAGGACAGCTGGTATCGCGAGATCGGCCAGGGCATGGGCCCGGCGCTGAACATGGCCTCGTCGTCGAACGCCTATCTTCTGTCCGATCGCGGCACCTGGCTGTCGTTCAAAAATCGTGGCGAGCTCGCCATCCTGACCGAGGGCGACAAGCGGCTGTTCAACCAGTACGGCGTCATGCTGGTCAATCCGGCCAGGCATTCGAACGTGAAGGCGAAGGACGGGCAGGCCTTCATCGATTGGCTGGTCTCGCCGAAGGGGCAGGACGCGATCGCCGGCTACAAGGTCGGCGGCGAGCAGCTATTTTTCCCCAACGCGTCCCACTAGCAGGAAGGCCACCGTCGACACGGCGACGCTGAGCGCCAGCAGGATCAGCCCGAGGCCGAGCGCCAGCGGCAGGTCGCCCTTGCTGGTCTCCAGCGCGATCGCGGTCGTCATCGTGCGCGTGAAGCCGCGGATGTTGCCGCCGACGATCATGATGGCGCCGACCTCGGCGATCGCACGCCCGAACGCCGCGAGAAAGGCCGTTAGCAGCGAGGTCCGGCCGAGGGCGAACAGAAGCGCGATGCTGCGCAAGGCGGATAGCCCGTCGATCCGCGCGAGGTCGCCATACTCCGCCCATAGCAGGCTCGCCGGCCGGTGCACCAGCGCCACCACGATCGGCGTCGCCAGCAGCGTCTGCGCGATCATCATGGCCGCCGGTGTGAACAACAGGCCGGCCGCCCCGAGCGGGCCGGACCGCGACAGCACGAGATAGAGCGCGAGCCCGACCACGACAGGGGGAAGGCCGAGCAGGGCGTTGGTCAGCACGATGATGACCTGCTGCCCGCGGAAACGGGTGATCGCAAGCAACGCCCCGATCGGCGCGCCGATCAGGAGCGCGACGATGCTGGCCGTCAGGCTGACGCGCACCGACAATGCGACGATGCCCAGCAGCTCGGAATCGGCTTCGCCGATCAGCCTGAAGGCTGCGGCAGTGGATTGCGCGAAATCGTTCATCCGGCCTGACGCTTGGGCGCCGGACGGGAGGCCTCTGGAAGGTTGTCATAGAGGCTGCGAAGTCGCTTCACGGATCATCCCTTGCGAGTCTTGCCGACAGTCACAGAATACCCGGCAGGAGCGGTTTGGGAACTCGATTTATCCGGAAGACGACAACCAGACGGACGCGACAGTGGCGAGCGGAAGTTCTAGGACGCGCCCATGAACATGGTGGCTACCATGCCGACGATGCAGAACGCCATCGCGATTGTCGAGGCCCAGCCGAGCCAATACAGCGGGCCGGTGACCACGAGTTCTCCCATCACCTTCGGCCGCCGCACCAGCAGCATCAGGATCACCATGACTGGTGCCGCCAGCACGCCGTTGACCACCGCGCTCCAGTACAACGCCTTGATGGGGTCGATCGGCGTAAAATTCAAACCGATGCCGCAAAGGCCGGAAAGGCCGAGTACCGTGTAGAAGGCGATGGCCTCCTTGGGTTTGCGGGAGAGCCCGACCGGCCAGCGGCGGCCTTCGCCGATGGCGTAGGCGGTCGAGCCGGCGAGCACGGGAATTGCCAGCAGGCCCGTGCCGATGATGCCGAGCGCGAAGATGAGCTCTGCGAAGGGCCCGGCGATCGGCTTCAGCGCTTCCGCGGCCTGGGCTGAGCTCTGGATGTCGGTCTTGCCTTGTGCGTGCAAGGTCGCGGCCGTGGTGATGATGATCGAGAGTGCAATGAGATTCGAGAATGCCATCCCGATCAGCGTGTCGAGCCGGATGCGGCGGAATTCCGCTTCCGCTGTCGAAGCGTCCTTCTTCAGGGGTGTCTTGTTGTCGTCGATCCGCTGCTCCTCGGCCTCTTGCGAAGACTGCCAGATAAAGAGGTATGGCGAGATCGTCGTACCGAGGATGGCGACGAGCGTGGTGAGGAATTCGGCGTTCCAGCTGACGTGCGGAATGAGCACGCCCTTCAATGCCTCGGTCCAGGGGACCTTCACGACGGCAAGGGCAATGACATAGGCAAACAGGCTGAGCGTCAGCCATTTCAGCACTGCGACGTAGCGGTTATAGTCGAAGAAGATCTGGGCGAGCACTGAGACCGCGCCGAAGATCACGACATAGAGGATGCCCGGACCGCCGATCAGCACCTTGAGGGCGTCCGCCATCGCGCCGAGATCGGCCGCGATGTTGATCGTGTTGGCGGCAAACAGCAGAACCACGAGACCCCAGACATAGGCCGCGCCGAAATTGCGGCAGACATTGCCGGCGATGCCGTGACCCGTCACCCGCCCGATCCGTGCCGAGATTTCCTGGATCGCCGTCATCAGCGGATAGGTCAGCAGCATCGTCCAGCCGATGCCGAAGCCGAGCTGTGCGCCGGCCTGGCTATAAGTGCCGATCCCCGAGGGATCGTCGTCCGAGGCGCCGGTGATCAGCCCCGGCCCGAGCGTGGAAAAGAAATTCCGCAGGCGGAAGGTGGCGCGTTTCTGCACCTTTGGTTCGAGCGTCGCCGTGTCCATCCCGGTTCCTCAGATCCAGCCTTGCGTATAACCGGGCAGGAGCATCGGGAGTTCCAAATGTGGAACGCTTTGATAAATCGAATTCTTATCCGGTACGATCGATTGCAAAATCGTCAAGCAGGGGAGAGCTGCCTCCGGAGCAGATGGTTGCGAGCAATTCGGCCGCAAGATAGCTGAACGTGATGCCGTTGCCGCCATATCCGTAGGCTGCGAAGATGTTTTTCTGGCCCGGCACGGCGCCGATCAACGGCAAGCCGTCCTGCGTCGTGTCGAACGCCCCAGACCAGCAATAGTCGATCTTGTCGGAAGCTCGCGGCCAGAGCGCCCCAAGCTTCTGCTTCAGGCGTTCTCGCTTGGCGGGAGTGAGTGCCTCGCGCGCCTGCGGCTCGATCGCGGAATCATCATCCTCGCCGCCGAAGATGATCCGGCCATCGGATGTGCTGCGGGCATAATGATAGTCGTGGCTCGCCTCCCAGATCAGCACGTCTTCCGGCCAGAGGTTCTGGGGCTGAGGCTCTGTGGCAATCGCCCAGCTCGCGGTTGGACGCTGGATGGTCGGACGCACGATGCTGGGCATGACGTAGCCCGTGCAAAGTACGACGCGGTTGGCCTCGATCTCGTAGCCGCCGTCGAGCCCGACGATAACTTTGGCGCCGGCGCTTTCGAAAGCCGTCGCGTCGGTCTGCCGGATCGAAGCCCCGCGTCCGATGGAAATCTTCAGAATCTGATGCGTGAGCTCAACCGGATCGGCATCGGCGGCGAGCGGTGACAGAATCGCACCAGCGCGCGCAATCTCGAACCGTCGGAGCAGGGACGCGTGGTCGAGAAACACTCCGGGCAGGCCGGCCCGCGCTCGCAGAGCGGACTCTTCTCTCAGGGATTTGCCGCTGTCGTCCACTGCAAGATAGAGCGAAAGACGGTCCCTGATATGGCATGGGATGCGATAGTGGCGCGTCAACGAGGTCAAGCCCTGGACGGCCCGGAGGCTTGCCGTGTAGCAGCGCGCCGCGCGTTCGAATCCGTAAGCCTGCGTGAGCTCGGACAGTGAACGATCGATTTCCCACAGCAGCATCGCGGTGCTCGCGCCCGTGCTGCCATGACCCGGGGTTTCCCGGTCGATGATGACGACCTCGTGCCCTCGGCGGGTGAAGCTTTCGGCGACCATGGCGCCGGTGATGCCCGCGCCTATCACCAGGACATCACATGCGAAGCTTCCCGCCACGGGACGAATTTCGGGGCCGCCGCTGGTAAGCCATGGCGTCGTCGAACTCCTGAGGTCGCCATGGTCGATGTCTTGGTCATCGGAAAAGATCGCGAAACTCCGTCGAATCAGCACCGGGGCCACGAGGCGCCTGGTCGCCAGTTCCAACGTCCTTGAAATGCGCAAAGTTCCCGCGGCGACGCAGCTTCGGGCTGCGCAGGCCCGGCCTTCTAATTTGCGGATTCCCCCGCTCGAGCCAACCCTTGGATCAGAGCAAGCCGTGCAGCTCGTCGATCAGCCGGCCGCACTGCTCCTCCGTTCCGACCGTGATGCGCAGGAAGTCCTCGATGCGAGGCTTGCTGAAATGCCGGACCAGAACGCCGCGCTCGCGCAGCGCCGCGGCGAGATCGGCTCCGCTCCGGCTCCGATGGCGCGCGAAAACGAAGTTCGTGAGCGACGGCAGCACCTCGAAGCCGAGCTGTTCGAGATCGCGAGCCAGGATTTCGCGGCCTGCAATGATGCGTGTGCAGGTCTTCTGGAACCACGCGTCGTCCTCGATGGCAGCGACGGCGCCGGCGATGGCGAGGCCATCGACGGGATAGGAGTTGAAGCTGTCCTTTACCCGCTCCAGCGCCTCGATCAACGGCCGTTGGCCGATGGCAAAGCCGACGCGCAGGCCGGCGAGCGAGCGCGATTTCGAGAAGGTCTGGATCACGAGCAGATTGTCGTGGTGCGCAACGAGCGGCACCGCGCTCTCGGCGCCGAAATCGACATAGGCTTCGTCCACCACCACCAGCCGATCGGGGTTTTCGGCGAGCAGGGATGCGATCGCCTCGCGCGGAAGGGCGACCCCGGTGGGCGCGTTCGGATTGCAGAGAAGGATGGCGCTTGATGGCCGCCGGTAGTCGCTAAGCTCGATCCTCATCGCGGCATCGAGCGGCACTTCCTCATGAACGATGCCATAGAGCCGGCAATAGACGGGATAGAAGCTGTAGGTGACGTCGGGAAACAGAAGCGGCCTGTCGTGCTTCAGGAGGGCCTGGAAGGTGTGGGCGAGAACCTCGTCCGAGCCGTTGCCCGCGAACACCTGCTCGGGCGCAACTCTGCTGTGGGCCGCGATCGCCTCGCGCAGGCGTGTGGCGTGCGGATCGGGATAGAGGCGCAGCCGCTCGGCAGCCGATGCGATCGCCGCAAGTACGCGCGGCGAGGGCGGATAGGGGTTCTCGTTGGTGTTGAGCTTGACGATGCCGTCCTGCTTCGGCTGCTCGCCCGGGACGTAGGGCGAAAGCGTGTGGACGACCGGACTCCAGAAGCGGCTCATGATCTCCAATCCAGGTTGAACGCGGCACAGTAGGGCACGCCGGGCTGCGGCGGAAGTGCGCTTCCCGACCAGCCGTCGAGGCAGGTCTGCACAGGCGTCGCAGCCGGGGACGTTCCCGCTCGCGCATCCCTCGTGCTAGGCTCGTTGCGCGAACGCCGAACTGAAAACAACAACGAAGGCTGGCGCGCCTCAGGCCGCGCGCAGAAGAGCCGCAAAGAGAGGAACACATGCCGGGTGCAGCCCTTCCCTCCGCTCCCTCGATTCCGACCGCGCCCGTGACGCCGGCCATTGTCGATCGCTTGCGGGCCATCGTGGGCGACAAGGGCCTGATCCTCGACGAGCATGACAAGCAGCCATTTGTAACCGATTGGCGCGGCGAGCTGGCGGGGCAGGCCGCGGCGGTCGTGCGCCCGGCGAGCACCGCGGAGGTCTCCGCTGTCGTCAAGCTCTGCCACGACAACGGCATTGCGATCGTGCCGCAGGGTGGCAATACCGGCTTGATGGGCGGTGCCACGCCGTGGCCCGCGCACTGCGGCATCGTGCTGTCGCTCGGTCGCATGAACCAGGTGCTGAGTATCGATCCCGTCGGCTATGCCATGACGGTGGAAGCAGGCTGCATCCTCCAGACGCTTCAGGACACGGCCGCGCGCCATGATCGCTTCCTTCCGCTCAGCCTCGGTGCCCAGGGCTCGTGCATGATCGGCGGCAATCTGTCCACCAATGCCGGCGGGGTGCAGGTGCTGCGCTATGGCAATGCACGAAATCTGGTGCTGGGTCTCGAGGTCGTGCTCGCCAATGGCGAGGTCTGGAACGGCCTGCGCGCACTCAAGAAGGACAACACCGGCTATGACCTCAAGCACCTGTTCATGGGCGCCGAGGGCACGCTCGGTATCATCACCAGGGCGGTGCTGAAGCTCTGGCCCGCGCCGAAGGATGTCTGCACGGCATGGCTCGCGATCTGCGATCCCAGCGCCGCGATCGAGCTCCTGTCGGAGGCGCATGCCGCGTCCGACGACAATGTCGGCTCGTGCGAGCTGATGAGCCGCGCCTGCACCGACATGGTGCTGCGCCACATTCCCGGCACCCAGGACCCTCTCAAGGCGGAGACCGAGTGGTATTTGCTGCTCGAATGGTCGTCGGCCCGGCCGCGCGAGGACGGCGGCGCGGGCATGTCGGAGCGGATGGAGCAGTTTCTGGCCGACCAGCTCGAAGCCGGCCGGGTGCTGGATGCGGTGATCGCGCAAACCGAGGCGCAGTCGCGCAACATGTGGCGCATCCGCGAGAGCGTGGCCGAAGCGTCGCGCGCCGAGGGGCCGGGCTTGAGCTACGACGTCTCGGTCGCGGTCTCCCGGATTCCCGAGTTCATCGACAAAGGCCTCAAGGCGGCGCTCGACATCCTGCCGACCATCCGCCCCTATCCGCTCGGCCATATCGGGGACGGCAATGTCCACTTCTCCTTCATGGGCCCGAAGGGCATGGATCGCGTCGCGCTCGGCCAGTATTCCGCGGCGATCACCCGGGCCGTCAACGACCTCATCACCTCCATGGACGGCTCGATCTCGGCCGAGCACGGCATCGGCATCGAGAAGCTGGACGAGCTCTCGCACTATCGTTCCAGGACCGAGCTCGACATCATGCGGACGATCAAGCGGGCGCTGGATCCCAAGAACATCATGAATCCGGGCAAGGTGCTCCGCCTCGGATGAGGCGGGGAGGGCCGCGGGCCGCCCCGTGGATTGAGCCGGAAGCTCCACACCCTGGGGGCTTCATGGGGGCGCATGCGGCACATCGCTCGGACCAAACGGGCTGCGAGGCCGTCAAATCGTGCCGTTTGCGGCTTTATTCCCGCCTCGGATGCTTTAAGGAAGGGCAGGATCAGGTCGCACCCGCCCAGTGGCGGTGCTAGATCCTGATGCAGAAAAATGGCGCCTGGCCGGCTGGCACGGGCCGCAGGATGAGAAGGATTTGAGGCAATGATCCAGACGGTTGGCATCATCGGGGCAGGGACCATGGGGAACGGCATCGCGCAGATCTGCGCGGCGGCCGGTCTTCCGGTCGTGATGGTCGACATTTCCGACGCGGCGGTGAACCGCGGCGTCGCCACCGTCGGCGGCAGCCTCGAGCGGCTGGTCAAGAAGGAGAAGATGTCGGCGGCCGACCGCGACGCCACGCTCAAGCGCATCACCGGCACCACCGACCGGGCGAAGCTTGCCGATTGTGATCTCGTCATCGAGGCCGCGACCGAGAACGAGGAGCTCAAGGTCAAGATCCTGAAGGACCTCTGCGCCACGCTGTCGCCGCGCACGCTGCTCGCGACCAATACCTCGTCGATCTCGATTACCAAGCTCGCAGCCGCAACTGATCGTCCCGACCGCTTCATCGGCATGCACTTCTTCAACCCGGTGCCGGTGATGGCGCTGCTCGAGCTGATCCGCGGCTTGCAGACCTCCGACGATACCCATGCCAAGGCGCTCGATTTCGCCCAGCGCGTCGGCAAGGTGGCGATCACCGCGAAGAACAGCCCGGGCTTTGCCGTCAACCGCATCCTCTGCCCGATGATCAACGAGGCGATCTTCGCGCTGCAGGAAGGCATCGCGACCGCCGAGGAGATCGACGCCGGCATGAAGCTCGGCTGCAACCATCCGATCGGGCCGCTGGCACTCGCCGATCTTGTCGGCCTCGATACCATGCTGTCGGTGATGGAGGTCTTTTACAAAGGCTTCAACGACCCCAAATACCGTCCGGCCCCCTTGCTCAGGGAAATGGTTGATGCCGGCCATCTCGGCCGCAAGACCGGGCAGGGCTTCTACACCTACGGCGCCTGATCGATGCGCCAGCAGCGGGCGCTCAGCGCCCGCTGCCTGATCCCGCAATTTGCGCTGCGACAAAGACGCCGCTCGCAATTGGCCCGACAATGTCGAACGGGCGGCTCGCGGGCCAACGGAACGGAAAACGAAGGACATGTCGGATCGACTGAAGGCCGAGCGCGAAGCTGCGGTCGCACGGCGGAACTTGCTGACCCAGGATGCGATCGAGCGCACCGGGATTACCGAAGAGATGATCGGGGAGCTCGTCACCCGGTTCTACGGTCGCGTGCGCGAGGATGCGCTGCTGGGACCGGTGTTCGCGATCGTGCAGAACTGGGACGAGCATCTCGCCAAGCTCCGGGATTTCTGGTCGTCGGTCGTTCTGATGAGCGGCCGCTATCATGGCTCGCCGATGCGGGCGCATATGCCGCTGAGCCTGGTCGGCGATCATTTCGACCGCTGGCTCGATCTGTTCGAACAGACCGCGCGCGAGGTTTGCCCGCCCCCTGCAGCCGCGCTGTTCATCGACAAGGCGCGGCGCATCGCCGACAGTTTTGAGATGGCATCGGCGACGATCGCCGGCCGTATCGCCGCGCCGCGTCACGTGCTCAGGTCCTGACGACGAGCCTGCCAGCGAAGCCTGTCAGTTTATCGCTTCGAAGTTGCATTGCGTTATCGATAGCGCGCTGCACCAATTCCGTCATCGTCGATCTGGTCTGCAAAATCATCATGCCGCTCGCGCGTTGCGACGTAGCATTCGCTAAAACGCGTTTGAATGCGTTCACTTGAATTCAATCAAAGCGAGCAAGGCCACATTGATGCACTGCGGCGCCAATTCTCCGCCTTCATTTCGGCAGAGTTCCAGCGCCTGCTAGCGGGCATGTCGCGCGCATCATTCAGTATCACCTCCTCATCCTCCGAGAGCACCGCGGAGCCTGACATCGACGCAAGTGCGGAGCAGACGCGGCGAACGCTGCTGCTTGGGGCGCTCGCGACCACTGCTTGCCTCGGTTGTTCCGTGCAGGCTCGCGCGGGCGAGGATCCGCCCGGCTCCGACGAGCGACCAAGGAAGGGCGACCAGCTGGTCTTCTCCGACGGTGAACAGGAAGGAAAGCTGATCACTGCCGCGGACATACCAACGGGCGGACCGCCGCTGCATGCCTGGCCGAAAGATCCGAGCACGTCGGTGGTGCGCAGCGCCTCGCGTCTCAACGAGATCCTGATCATCCGGCTCGATCCCGCCGAGCTCGACGAGCAAACCCGTGCGCGTGCCGTCGACGGCATCCTCGCCTATTCGGCGATCTGTTCGCATGCCGGCTGTCCCGTCACCGCCTGGGTTAAGAGCGATGTCGGCGACAAGGAGGTGTTCAAGTGCATGTGCCACAACTCCGAATACGATCCGCGCGCGAGCGCGCAAGTCGTGTTCGGGCCGGCACCGCGGCGGCTCGCCGCGCTGCCGATTGCGCTTGCTGAAGGCTCGATCAGCGTCGCCGGCAACTTCATCGGAAAAGTAGGAGGCGTGCAGCCAGGATGACGGACGGTGCGGGACATGCCCGCGTCACGAGGGGCCGCATCCGCCGAGGGGCGGACGACGGGACGAACGATACGAATTCAAAACAACAATTCAAAACAAGAATTCAAACGGATGAAAAAGGGGAACGTCCATGAAAACCTCCAAGCAAACGTCCAAGCTAACGTCGGTCTCCAGGAAGCAATGGTACCTGTCCGGCTTCGTCGCCTTCACCTGTCTCGTCTCGACCGCCGCCGTCGCCGGCCCGATCGAGAATTATTCTCCGGTGACCCAGCAGCGCCTGGAGAATCCAGAACCCAGCAACTGGATGCTCTACCGGCGCACCTATGATGGGCAGGGTTACAGCCCGCTCGACCAGATCAACACCTCGAACGTAAAGAATCTCACGCCGGTCTGGACCTTTGCCACCGGTGTGGTCGAAGGCCATGAGGCGCCCCCGCTCGTCAACAACGGCGTGATGTTCGTGACCACCCCGATGGGACAGGTAATTGCGATCAACGCCAGGACCGGCGACGAATACTGGCGCTACAAGCGGCAGCTTCCAGACGACCTTTTCCAGCTGCATCCGACCAACCGCGGTGTCGGCCTGTGGGAGGACAAGCTCTATCTCGCCACCACCGACGATCATGTCGTCGCGCTCGACGCCAAGACCGGCAAGGTGCTGTGGGACACCAAGGTGCAGGACTACAGGAAGGGTCAGTACATGACCCTGATGCCGCTGATCGTCGAGGGCAAGGTCATCGTCGGCGGCTCCGGCGGCGAGCTCGGCGTGCGCGGCTACGTCGCCGCCTTCGATGCCAAGGACGGCAAGGAGCTGTGGCGGACCTTCACCATTCCCGGCGAGGGCGAGCCGGGTCACGATACCTGGCAGGGCGACGACTGGAAGACCGGCGGTGGGTCGGCCTGGATGACAGGCAATTACGACAAGGACACCAAGACGATCTATTGGGGCGTGGGCAATGCTGCGCCCTGGCCCGGTGAGACGCATCCCGGCGACAATCTCTACACCTCGTCGGTGCTCGCGCTCGATCCGGGTAACGGCAAGATCAAGACCTATCACCAGTATCACCAGAACGATTCCTGGGACTGGGACGAGGTCGATGCGCCCATGCTGATCGATCTGCAGCGCGATGGCCGCACCATCAAGAGCCTGATCCATCCCGGTCGCGATGCGATCTTCTGGGTGCTCGAGCGCACCCCGACCAAGATCAACTACATCGCCGGCTGGCCGTTCGTCGCCACCGATGTCTGGAAGGGCATCGATGCCGAGACCGGCAAGCCGATCGTCGATCCCGCGCACAAGCCGGTCATCGGCAAGCGCGTCGAGTTCTGTCCGTCATTGTGGGGCGGCAAGGATTGGCCATCGGCGGCCTACAGCCAGAAGACCGGCCTCGTCTATGTCCCCGCCAACGAGAATTTCTGCGGCGGCTTCACCGGCGAGAAGGTGCCGCTCAAGGCGGGCGAGCTCTGGCTCGGCACCAAGCCGGAGGACATCGGCCTGAAAACAAAGCCGGGAGCGGATCATTTCGGCGAGCTCCAGGCCTGGGATCCCGCCACCGGCAAGAAGGTGTGGCAGCACAACTTCCCGAAATCCCAGCTGTTCGGCTCGGTGACGGCGACGGCGGGTGACCTCGTCTTTGTCGGCGGCACCAACGATCGCAACTTCCGCGCCTTCAACGCCAAGACCGGCGAGCTGTTGTGGGAGCAGAAGACCAACTCCGGCATCATGGGCATGCCGGTGTCCTATGAGATCGACGGAACGCAATACATCGCGATCCAGTCGGGGTGGGGCGTGGACGCGCAGCGGATCCAGGATGCGCTCGTGACCAACAATATCGGCATCGAAGCCAATGTGCCGCAGGGCGGCGTCGTGTGGGTGTTCGCGCTGAAGAAATAAGCTCCGCAGGCGGATCGAAGAAGCGGAGCCTCTGGGGGCAGATGCGGCGGACGGCAACGTCCGTCGCATTTTGCGTGGGCGGGGAGGATTGTTGCTCACGCCACGAATCCGTCACGCTTGGGCTTATCCCGGCATCCACGGTCTTCGCGCCGCGTCAAAGGCCGTAGATGGCCGGGACAAGCCCGGCCATGACGGCGAGTAGAGGTTCATGCGCGCAGCCGCCAGCCGGCTACTTCCCGTGCCGATCCACCTTGTCCTTTTCCTTCTGATTCATCTCCTGAATCTTGGGATCGGTGCTGGTCTGCCCGGTGGTCTGGTTGGTCGAGGCGGGCGGGGCGTTCGCGTTGGGGAGTGAGTTCTGGTCCGGCGCGGTGGGGCGCGTGGCCGTGGTCGGCGGCGTCGTGCTGCTCTGGGCAAACGCGCCTGTGGTCGTCGTGAAAAAGGCGCCCGACAGCAACGAGACTGCGAGCGCCCTTGAGATGTTGGTCATCGATCTGCTCCTGTCAGATCGATGGAAACGGCGCGAAGCCGTCTTATGTTCCCGCGCTAAGCCTCCAATTGCTTGCCGAGCGGAAGGTTGCGGATACGCTTGCCCGTCGCGGCGAAGATCGCGTTCATCAGTGCGGGTGCGAAGGGCGGTACGCCTGGCTCGCCGACGCCGCTCGGCGGCGTGTCGGGTCCGGGCGGAACGATGTAGACGTTGGTCACGGCAGGAGATTCGTCCATCCTGACGACCGGGAAGTCGTCAAAGTTCTTCTGCTCCACCTTGCCCTCCTTGAAGGTGACCGCGCCGTATTTGGCGAGGCTCAGCCCCATGATCGCCGCGCCCTCGATCTGCGAGGCGATGCGCTCGGGGTTGACATAGGTGCCGCAGTCGATCGCGGTGTCGACGCGCGGCACACTCAGCTTGCCCTTGTCGTCGACGGACACCTCGACGATGGTCGCGATGTAGCTGACGAAGCTGCGGTGCACGGCAATGCCAAGGCCGTGACCCTTGGGTACCTGACGGCCCCATTCGCCCTTCTCGGCGACCAGCTCGACCACCTTGCGCAGGCGCGCGGTGTCGATCGGGTAGCTGTCAGTGGGCTCGCCGTAGTTCCACATGTCCTTGACGGCGGGCTTGACAATGCGCGGGCTGCCGATCAACGCGAGCAGCGTCTCCTTCTGGTCGCGGCCGGTTGCAGCTGCGATCTCGCCGACCATCGACTGTACCGCGAAGGCGCGCGGGATGTTCGAGACCGAGCGGAACCAGCCGATTCGGGTGAACGCCGCAGCTTCCGGGTTCTCGCAGGAGATGTTGGCGATCTCGAACGGCATATCGACGAGGCCCATGCCGAGCTCGAACGGCGCCGCGTGCTTGGCGCCCGCCGCGAATGTCGACGCGATGGTGGGCGCCACGCTGCGGTGACGCCAGGCGATCACCTTGCCGCTCTTGTCGAGCCCAGCCTCGATCCGCTCGACCGACACGGTGTGCAGGAAGTCGTGGTGGATGTCGTCCTCACGCGTCCACTGCACCTTCACGGGCGCACCGAGTTCCTTCGACAGCAGCGCGGCTTCGAGCGCGAAGTCGCATTTCGACTTGCGCCCGAAGCCACCGCCGAGCAGCGTCACGTTGACGGTGACATTGCCCTCGGGGATGCCGAGCGTCTTGGCGACGTCTTCGCGCGTACCGCCGGGGCTCTGCACCGGCGCCCAGATCTCCGCCTTGTCACCTTTGACGTCGGCGACCGCCACCGGCGGCTCCATGCTGACATGGGCGAGGTGCGGCAGGTAGTATTCGCCGACGACGACCTTGTCGGCGCTTTTCAGCGCGGCGTCCGCATCGCCCTCGGCACGCACGACGAGGCCGGGCTTGCGTGAGGCCTCCTCGAGCTCCTTGCGATAGGCGACCGAGTCGTATTTGCCGTTGGCGCCGTCGTCCCAGACCAGCTTCAGTGCGTCGCGGCCCTTGATCGCCGCGCCGGTGTTGCGTGCGATCACGGCGACGCCGCCGAGTGGCTGGAACTTCGACGGCCACGGCCAGCCTTGAACTTTCATCACCTTCTCGACACCGGACACCTTCAGCGCCGCGTCGGGATCGAACGAGACCAGCTTGCCGCCGGTCACCGGCGGGCGGGCGATGACGGCGTATTTCATGCCTGGCAGCCGCACGTCGGCGCCGTAGTGTGCCTTGCCGGTGGTGATGTCATGGAGATCGACGATGCCGACCTGGCCCTTGCCGAGATAGCGAAAGTCTTTGGGATCCTTCAGTTTGAGGCCTTCGATAGCAGGCACCGACTCCTTGGCGGCATCGGCAGCCAACTCGCCGAAGCCGAGCTTCCGCCCGCTGGCACTGTGGACGACCTCGTGATTGACGGCCTTCACCTCGGTCGCCGGCACGTTCCAGCGCTTCGCCGCGGCCTGCTCCAGCATGGTGCGGGCCGAGGCACCGATCTGGCGCATCGGGATCAAATAATGCCGCGTGCTGCGCGAGCCGTCGGTGTCCTGATTGCCGAACTTGACCTCGTCGCCATGGGCCTGCTGCACCTTGACCTTCGACCAGTCGGCTTCCATCTCCTCGGCCACGATCAGCGGCAGGCTGGTGCGCACGCCGGTGCCCATCTCGGAACGGTGGGCGAGGATGGTGACGGTGCCGTCGGACGCGACCGCGACGAACACGCGCGGATCGACCACGACGCCGTGCGGCATCTTGCCGGCGCCGGTCTCATAGGCGAACGCCGGGCGTGACATCACGGGCGCGGCAAGCACGAAGCCGCCGGTGATGCCGAGCCCCTTCAGGATGCTGCGGCGCGAGACCTTCTCGACACGGATGTTCTTTTCGAAGCCACGAAGCTTGCCGGGGTTGTCGATGAAATTCATGTCACACTCCCGTCGATGCGAGATGGACCGCGTTCTCGATGCGCTGATAGCAGCCGCAGCGGCAGATATTGCCGGCCATCGCTTCGCGAATCTGGTCGTGCGACGGCTTGGGGTTCTCCATCAGCAGCGAAGCGGCCTGCATGATCTGGCCGGCCTGGCAGAAGCCGCATTGGGGCACGTTGACCTGACGCCAGGCCTTCTGGACAGGGTGGTCGCCGTTCGGATGCAGCCCCTCGATCGTCGTGACCTCGCGCCCGGCGACGTCATTGATCGACGTGATGCAGGAACGTACGGCTTGCTTGTCGACAATGACGGTGCAGGCGCCGCAAAGGGCCTGGCCGCAGCCATATTTGGTGCCGGTCAGCCCGGCTTCGTCACGCAGGAACCAGAGTAGTGGGAGATCCGGGTCGCCGTCCCAGCTCTGTTCCTGGCCGTTGATCTTCACCTTGATCATGATCGTCCCTCGCTCTTCATAAGCTTGTTGATTCTGACATTGCCGACGTCCGTCGGCGCAATGTTTGTTGCGTCGTCGCCGCATTCGGGCCGGTTGTCCCGCGCGGGCAGATCCCGGCAGGAAGCAGGAATGCGAATCGTGATGTCCGGATGTGCTCGATACCTCTCCCGTGTTGTTCTTGTTTGATTGAACTTCGCGCGGCATCGTGACGACGCGACCGTAACAGAGATCGCACGAGCCCGGCATTCACAGCCGAGCATTCTTGACGGGAAAAGACTGCAACGCAGGTTTGTCAAAAGCAGGGCGGGGCATCACGTCGCGTGCCGGTGGGTTGCGCTGTGCGTTTGCGAAATGAGCGCACGTAAAAAGCTTCGTCCGGCAGGATGACTGCGCGGACGAAGCAGGATGCCTCAGTCGAGGGAGGGAGAAACGCAGGGGCGCGGACTTCAAGCAGGAAGCGGGCGGCACTGCGCAGTCATTCAGAGACCAGGACTGAGGAGCTCATGGCCCTCATCCGCAGAGAGGCGGCGGCATCGCCGCGGTCGCCCCGAGACTGGCCCCGTCCGGCTCGCTGGGGGCCAGCGAGTGGACGGGGCAAGGACCGTTGTCCGGCGGCCTTGTTCAGGCCGCCCTGGTTACGCGGCCTTGGCTTTCGCCACGTGGGTTGCGATCGCGTCCATCAGCGCCGGCGACAGGCAGTCATAAGGCTCGAGCCCGATTTCCTTCAGCCGTGCCCGGATGCCGCCCATCTGTTCCGGCTTCACGCCCGACTCGATTACGGAGGAGACGAAGGCGGCGAATTGCGGCGCCTGCGATCCCTGTTCCTGGAACAGTTCGGGGTGGATGAAGTCGAGGCCGTAGAACGGGTGGTTCTTGTTCTCGATGCGGCCGAACATATGCGTGCCGCAGGCCTTGCAGGCGTGGCGCTGGATCACCGCGGATGCGTCGACGATCTCAAGCTTGTCGCCGTTCTCGAGCACGCTGACGTTCTGGCGCGGCACGACGGCGACGACGGAGAACGTCGCGCCCTGCGGCTTCCAGCACTTGGTGCAGCCGCAGGCGTGGTTGTGGGCGACGTCGCCTTTCACCGCGACCTTGACCTGGTGGTCCTTGCATTTGCAGGCCAGCGTGCCGCCGGCAAAATGGCCGGTGCCTTGTTTGAGGCCGTTGTCGATCGAGGGGTGGAGTGCAACAGTCATGGGTCGATCCTCCTTGGGGGGTGACGCTTTCGAGCTAGTACACGACGACGGAACGAATGGATTTGCCCTCATGCATGAGGTCAAAGCCCTTGTTGATCTCTTCCAGCTTGAGCACATGGGTGATCATCGGATCGATCTGGATCTTTCCGTTCATGTACCAGTCGACGATTTTCGGCACGTCGGTGCGGCCACGCGCGCCGCCGAAGGCCGTGCCGCGCCAGTTACGCCCGGTGACGAGCTGGAACGGGCGGGTCGCGATCTCCTTGCCGGATTCGGCGACGCCGATGATGATCGAGGTGCCCCAGCCGCGATGGCAGGCTTCCAGCGCCTGGCGCATCACGGTGGTGTTGCCGGTGCAGTCGAAGGTGTAGTCGGCACCGCCGTCGGTGAGGCCAACGAGATGCTGGACGATGTCGCCGTTGATCTTCTTGGGGTTGACGAAGTCGGTCATGCCGAACCGGCGGCCCCAATCTTCCTTGGAGTCGTTGATGTCGACGCCGATGATCTTGTCGGCGCCGGCCATCTTGGCGCCCTGGATCACGTTGAGGCCGATGCCGCCGAGGCCGAACACGACGACGTTGGAGCCCGGCTCGACCTTGGCGGTGTTGACGACGGCGCCGACGCCGGTGGTGACGCCGCAGCCGATGTAGCAGCTCTTGTCGAAAGGTGCGTCCTCGCGGATCTTGGCGACCGCGATCTCCGGCAGCACGGTGAAGTTCGAGAAGGTCGAGCAGCCCATATAGTGGTAGACCGGCTTGCCCTTGTAGGAGAAGCGGCTGGTGCCGTCCGGCATCACGCCCTTGCCTTGCGTTGCGCGGATCGCGGTGCAGAGATTGGTCTTCTGGCTCAGGCAGCTCTTGCACTGCCGGCATTCCGGCGTGTAGAGCGGGATGACGTGGTCGCCCGGCTTCACCGAGGTGACGCCCGGTCCGATCTCGCGGATGATGCCTGCGCCCTCATGGCCCAGGACCGACGGGAAGATTCCCTCGCTGTCGAAGCCGTCGAGCGTGTAGGCGTCGGTATGGCAGATCCCGGTGGCCTTGATCTCGACCAGGACTTCGCCGGCCTTCGGTCCTTCCAGATCGAGTTCGACGATCTCGAGCGGCTTCTTGGCTTCGAAAGCGACGGCGGCACGTGTCTTCATCGGTAACTCCTCAAATTCTCATGGGACGCCAAGAAGTAGTCCTGGCAGTCCCCGCAACGTTCATTTGTGGCCCATGCAGGCGTCTTCCGCCTTGGTGTAGACCTCGTTCTTCTCGTCCTTCTTGGCGGGACGCTGCCGGCCCCAGGCTTCGGTGGAGCGGGCGCGGAGGTATACGTAGAGATCGTCCATGTAGCAGGCGACGTTCGGATTGTCGCCGAATGCCGGCATGACATTCTCCTGCGCGGTCGAGATGTTCTTGCGGCCGGAAGCAACCACGCCGAGAAAGTCGCCATAGCTCATGGTCTTCACCGAGTCCTTCAGCGCAGGCGCGTAGGTCGAGCCCATGCCGTCGGGACCGTGGCAGACGTGGCAGTCGGAGTGATAGCGGCGGTAGCCGGAATAGGTGAACCAGTCCACGGTGCCGTCGGCCGAAATCTTGTAGGTCGGGTTTCCTTCCTTATCGAGCCATTTTCCGTCGTCTTCCTTCTTCACGGCGGTCGGATCGCCCGGACCTTCCGCAACAGCAATTCCCCCGAGGTAACGAAGATCATCGCAGCAATGACAGAGCAGATTTTACGCAAGAGATTGTCCTCGACGGCATCAGGAGGAGACGAGCCGGCGCGTGGAGTTGATCCACGCGCCGGAGCGATACGAGATTGAGGCTAGTTCGCCGGCAGCGAGAACACGGTCAGCGTACCGCCGAGAGCCGTGTAGTTGCTGAGGGCTGCGTAGCCGCCGACTGCGCCGAGACCGGCGGTCGGATCGGTGAGGCCTGCCGCCAGGCCGATGCCGGCCCAGCCGCCGACGCCCGAGAGCACCGCGACATACTGCTTGCCGCCGTTCTCATAGGTCGTGACGTTGCCGATGATGCCGGAGGGAGTCTTGAACTTGTAGAGCTCCTTTCCGGTCTTGGCGTCGACCGCCTTCAGGTAGCCTTCGAGCGTGCCGTAGAACACCACGCCGCCGGCGGTTGCGAGCGCACCCGACCAGACCGAGAACTGCTCCTTGTTCGACCAGACGATCTTGCCGGTCTTGCCGTCCCAGGCGATGAAGTTGCCCATATGGGTCTCACCCGCCGGCGGATACATCGAGAGCGTCGCACCCACATAGGGCTGGCCCGCGGTGTAGCTCACCTTGAACGGCTCGTAGTCCATGCAGACGTGGTTGGTCGGAACATAGAACAGCTGCGTGTCCGGCGAGTAGGCTGCCGGCTGCTCGTCCTTGGTGCCGAGCGCGGCCGGGCAGATGCCCTTCACGTTGACGTCCTCGCCCGCCTTGTCGGTCGAAGCTGCGTCGAGCACCTTCGGACGGCCATAGGTCGGCGAGTTCTTGTCCATGTCGACGCCGGAGGTCCAGTTCACCTTCGGATCGTACTTTTCGGCAACCAGCAGTTCGCCGGTGGCGCGATCGAGCGTATAGCCGAGGCCGTTACGATCGAAATGCGTCAGCAGCTTGCGCGGCGCGCCGTTGATCGACTGGTCCGAGAGGATCATCTCGTTGACGCCGTCATAGTCCCACTCGTCATGGGGCGTCATCTGATAGACCCACTTGGCCACGCCGGTGTCGGGATTGCGCGCCCAGATCGTCATCGACCACTTGTTGTCGCCGGGACGCTGCTTCGGATTCCAAGTCGAGGGATTGCCCGATCCGTAATAGACGAGGTTCAGCTCCGGATCGTAGGAGATCCAGCCCCAGGTGGCGCCGCCGCCGATCTTCCACTGATCGCCCTGCCAGGTCTTGAGGCTGGAATCCTTGCCGATCGGCTTGCCGAGTGCGGTGGTCTTGTCGTCAACCAGGAGCTGGTTGTCAGGCCCTTCCGAATAGCCGCGCCAGGCCAGCTTGCCGGTCTTGATGTCGTAGGCGGTCATGTGGGCTTGAACGCCGAACTCGCCGCCGGAGATGCCGATCAGCACCTTGTCCTTGACGACCAGCGGTGCCGAGGTGCCGGTCTCTCCCTTGCCGGGATCGCCGTTCTTCGTGCTCCAGGCAACCTGACCGGTCTTGGCATCGAGCGCGACCAGGGTCGTGTCGGCCTGGTGCAGGAAGATCTTGCCGTCACCATAGGCAACGCCGCGATTAACGGTGTCGCAGCACATCACCGGGATGACGTTCGGATCCTGCTTGGGCTCATACCTCCAGACGATCTTGTTCTCGTTTGAAAGGTCAATAGCGTAGACCTTGTTCGGGAACGGGGTGTGGACGTACATCATGTTGCCGACGATCAGCGGGCCGCCTTCATGGCCGCGCAGCACGCCGGTCGAGAAGGTCCAGGCGACCTGAAGCTTGCCGACATTCTGTGCGTTGATCTGATTGAGCTTGGAATAGCGGGTGTTGGCATAGTCGCCCGCCGGCATCACCCAGTCTTTCGGGTTCTGCGACATCTTGTTCAGCTCGTCATTGGCTGACGCGCTGCCGACGGCGAGCGCCGCCGCGGAGCCAAGAAAGGTCGCCAGTAGCACCTTGCGCATAGTCATTCCTCCGTTTGATTTCGTTTTATTGTTTCCGAAGCATTGCTCAATCGCCGGGCTTCTCGTCCGGCGTCTGCTCGTGCAGGGCGGTCAACGATTGGGACCAGAAACGATGCTGTGCTGTTTCCTCCTCGGGATGAGAGCTACGGGTCCGCGTGCAGCAGCGGCCCGTTTTTATTGTTCCTGCTGCAATCCGTAACGACTTCACCATCGGGAAACTTGCCCAAGAGAGAAGGCGGTTTGCTTGACAGCGCACGGATGCGAACATTTTGATTTTGCAGTAGCGAATTCAGCGGCTTCTGCGCGACTGCGCAACCGCACTCAACGCTCAGGTTCCCCTTGACGACGCTGCAACTAAGGCGGAGGATTAACTTTCAAGGGTGGCAAAGGAACGATGGCGCTCGTTCCAAAGATCGCCCAAATTTGAGGTAAACGTCACGCAATCGAGGGTCGGGGCTCCGCAGCGCTGGTCGCGATTCGCGTCGAATCCCGGGTAACACCAGTGGCTGGATTAATGTCCGACACAATTCACACGCTCTCGACGACCGGACTGACGCCGAAGCGGCAGATCCAGAGCTGGATCGACGGGCTCACCAGCCTGTGTGGACATTTCGACGTCGATCCGCTGGAGGCGTCCTCGCTCGAAGGCCGCATCGACTACACTTCAGTCTCGCGTCTCAAGCTTTGCCAGATCGAGGTCAGCCAGCACCGTATCGCCCACACACTTGCGCGCGCCAAGGCCAATGAACACCCGTACATCAAAATCCACTTCCAGACCTACGGTGTGTCCTATTTCGAGCAGGAAGGTCGCCACATCGAAATCAATCCGGGCGACATCATCGCTTATGATGTCTCCTGTCCGCATTCGATCATCAGCCCCGCCTTCACCCGCCACGACGTCGTGATCGTTCCGAAGGCGCTGCTGCGCGATCGCGGGTTCCCGTCGCAGCGGATGCCGGCCTGCAAGCTGTCGGCGAAAACGGGTACGGGACGGATCGCGCATAATTTTGTCCACGCCACCTTCGACGAGGCAGCCAAGCTTTCGGCGAACAGCGCGGTCGGGGTCGCCGATTCGCTGATTGATCTCTTGCTGCTGCCGCTGCGCGAAGCGGACACGGGGTTCGATCGTGTCGGGCCCGAGGCAATGTATGTGCGCGCGCAATTCTTCATCCGCGAGCATCTGCGCGATCCGGATCTGTGCATCGACCAGATATCCGCCGAGCTCGGCTGCTCCAAGCGCTATCTGCACATGCTGTTTTCCGAGCGCGGCACCACGGTGAGCGATTACATCTGGCAGGCGCGTCTGCAGAACTGCCGCCAGGAGCTCGAAGCTCACGGCGGCAAGACCATCACCGACGTCGCGTTCTCCTGGGGCTTCTCCAGCTCATCGCATTTCAGCCGCGTGTTCCGGAAGTATTTCGGCGTGGTGCCGTCTTCGATCCACAAGGCGCAGCAGGGCGCTGTGGCCGCGGGCGAGCACTAGGGTGACCTCCCCGCGTAATGGTGCGCTTTACGCCGACGTTGAAATGTAGGGAATGCTGGCGAGCAGAGCCGCAAGCAGCACTGCGTTGCAGAGCATCCCGCTCCAGTGCAGGCGTCGCAGCCGACGCGGAGCCTCGGTGTCGCCCGCGTCATTCGCGCTGAGCTGGTCGTCCATCCGCTGAATGAACCGGCGGCGTCCGGTGATTGCCAGAGTGGCAAGCAGGCCGACGATTGCAGCGAACACGAGTCGGCCGGCGAGAAGGAAGGCCAGCGTGCCGAGGAGGCCGGCGACGCTCATGACCAGAAAATGGGCGTTGAACATTCCGCGCAGCAATTGGGCGACCGGCTTGATGTCGAGCTTCACCAGCAGGAAAGCGGGCGAGGCCAGCGTGAAATAGCCCAGCGGGAAAAGCAGGATGACCATGGCAGCCACGGCGATCGGATCCGGCGTCATGCGGGCAACCTTTCTCGTCCGCGCCGGTCTTCCGCCGGCAGCGCACAATCATAGCCGCCAGATACAGTTTAGACACTAGGCTTTGGTCGGATGCCGGGCAGCAGGGGGCAGTCTGCGCCCCCTGCCTCGAGGCTCAGGCGGGCTCGAGCCCGAGCGACTTTGCGCTCTCGATCCAGATCGGCAGCTCGCGCTGATACAGCGCGTTGGTCTCCTTGAAGCCGATCGCCGGTTCGAGCACGAAGGTCGCGAGAACCTCCTTGACCTTCGGATCGCTGTTGGCGGCCACGCAGAGTTCGGCCAGGCGGTCGACGACCGGCTGCGGCGTCGCCTTCGGCACAGCCCAGCCGGAGAAGCCGCTCACGGCGAAGAATTTCGATGTCGCACCCTGCTCTGGGAGGGTCTTGATAGCGGGGATCGCATCGACCTTCTTCGAATGCACCGCGAACACGGTGCCGCGGTCGCTTTGCAGGACGGATTGTGCCGCAGTGTAGCTGCCCATCGCTGCGTCGAGCGTGCCTTCCAGCATGCCCGTCCACATCGGAGCTTCGCCGCGGTAGTGGACCGGCTCGATGTTGAGGCCGTATTGCTTGTTGAGCTCGTTGATCGTCATGTGCGGGGCCGAGCCCACGCTGTAGGTCCCGAAATTCACCTTGCCGCTCTTGCGGGCGAAGGCGACGAAATCCTCCAGCGTCTTGACCCCGGTCCTGGGGTTCGCGACCAGCAGGAGGCCGGCGCCCGGAATGACGCTGACGAGCGTCAGGTCCTTGTCCATGTCGTAGCCGGGATTCTTCATGACCACGCGGTTCATGATGTAGGTGGTCGAGATCGAGCACAGCATGGTGTGGCCGTCGGGCTCGGCGCGGGCGACCTCCGCCGTGCCGATCGCACCGGAGGCTCCGGGCTTGTTCTCGACGACGACCGTCTTGCCGATCTGCTTGGAGATGAATTCACCATAGGCGCGCGCGAGCAGATCGGTCTGTCCGCCGGCGGGATAGCTGCAAATCATGCGAATCTGCCGTGAGGGCCAGGTGCCCTGGGATGCGGCTTGCGCCGAGGCGCCGCGCGCAACGAAAGGCATCGCGAGTGCACTGGTACCGGCGGCGATGAAGTGGCGGCGATTGAAGTTTGCGGGCATGATTCCCTCCTGATTTTCACGGAAGGTACTGCATCAGGCTGGCGCCGCCATCGGCGGGAGGCGAGACACATTGGCGCATTCGAATGGCGGCACCGTCGCCAATCGTGCGTCATCCGGACGATTGCACCTTTCGCGTCATACGCGCAGCGCTACGTCAGCGGTGCGCTGCAGACCGGGGGCCGACACGGCAGCGAATTGCGTTGCCGGCTCTGCGGAGCATCACTGCTGAATGATCTTCATCCAGACATCGCCAAGGATCACGGGCTCGCGCGGCGGCAGGTAGGTCAGGCCGGCCTGCTTGCCGAATTCGGCGATCTTGCCCTCGGCAGCGAGCGCTGTCAGCGCCTTGTTGGCGGCTTCCATCAGGGCGGGATCGCTGGCGAGCCCGACATAGCCGCGATTGGCGCCGATCGGGTAGTAGTAGCCGGAAGGCGTGATCGCCGTGTCGGGATGCGCGGTACGATGGGCGTCGAAGCGGCCGAGATCGATCAGCGTCGCGTCATGATCACCGCGGGCCAGCGCGCCAAGCAGGTCGTCGCGGCCAGGTACGAGATGCGTGATGTTGTCGATCAGGCGCCCCTTGTCGAACGTCATCAGGATGGCGTCGCCGAGCGATCCGCTCTCGATCGCGAGGCGAAGGCCGGCGAGATCGCCGATGCCGCCGATCTTGCGGCCCTGCGCCTTGGGTCCGAGCACCACCGTCATCGGTGAATAGACGTAAGGCTGGCTCGGCGCGAGCGAGCCGAGCGCGACGCGCCGCCGCCGGTCGTCGCGCGTGGCGCCGGCGAAGTCAGGCAGGCGCGCCGTCTTCATGCCGGGCTTGACCAAGGAATCCGTGGTCAACGCGTAACCGCCGACCAGCGAGCAGCGCCCGTCGGACAGCAGCGCGTTGGCCTCGAGCTGCGGGCTCGAATCCTCGTCAAGCTTGCTCTCGAACCACTGGATTTTCAGCGGCCGTCCCATCCGTTCCGCGATCGCCTGCGCCAGCAACACGTCGAAGCCGGAGTCCGGCTTGCCTTTTTGATGCATGGAGAGCGGTGGCCGATCCTCGTCGAGACAGATTTTCAGCGGATCGTCGGCCGCATGGACGGCCGGCGCCGCCGCCGTGAGGATCGCGGCCATGCCCCATGCGGCGAGCCAGCGTTTCATGGCTTCCTCCGGCTCGAGATGAACGCCCAGAGATTCCCGATCTCGTCATCGCTGAGAATGTCGCCCCAGGGTGGCATCTTGTTGTTCTTGCCGTTCTTCACCGTGGTGACGAAGCGCGTCTTGTCGTCGGGGAAGGCGCGCAGGTCCGGCGTGATGGTGCCGGGGTTCAGCATGTTGGGGCCGTGGCAGTGCGAGCATTTCTCGGCATAGGTCGACTTGCCATGGTCGATCTGCGCCTGCGCGGGATTGCCGGTTGAATCGTCCGCGGCACGAACGGTCGCCGCAAGCGCGACCGTCAGCACCGCGACGGTGGCGATAATCGCCACCGTCCTGAGAGAGACCTCTTTTCGCATCGTGCCGTGGCTATTGCTTCACCGCAAACACCCACAGCGAGCCGCCGGGCGGCACGTTGGCAAGCCGCTCGTCGCCGGAGAACAGCGAATAGACGCCGCCATAGCCGCTGGTGACCGCGACATACTGCACGCCGTCCTGCTGCCACGTCACCGGCTGTCCCTCGATGCCGGAGCCGGTCTGGAACTGCCAGAGCTTCTTGCCGGTGTCGGCGTCGAAGGCCTCGAATTCGCCGGTCAGCGCTCCCGAGAACACCACGCCGCCCGCGGTCGACAGCACGCCCGAGAAGCGCGGAATGTCGCTCGGCGCTTCCCACTTCGACTTGCCGGTCATGGGATCAATCGCCTTGAGATGACCGCGCGGGCCGTCACCCCACTCCCAGAGATCGGTGAGGTCCATGCCGAGATACCATTCGCCCTGCTTGAAGGTGACGGGCTCGGTCTTGTACCGGCCGCCGAAGGCGAGCGTGTTGGCGTAGGCGAGACCCGTCTGCGGGTTGAACGACATCGGCTCCCAGTTCTTGCCGCCGAGGATCGACGGATAGACCGTGACCTTCTTGCCCTCGCGCGCGCCGGTCGTGACGTCGGTCTCGATCGGCTTGCCGGTCTTCATGTCGATGCCGGTCGCCCAGTTCACCTTCACGTAAGGATTGGCGGCGAGCAGCTTTCCGTTGGTGCGGTCGAGCACGTAGAAGAAGCCGTTGCGGTTGGCGTCCATCAGCACCTTGGTCGGCTTGCCCTCGACATTCATGTCGGCGAGGACCATCTCGGCCACGCTGTCGTAGTCGAACGGATTGTTCGGCGAGAACTGGTAGTGCCACTTGATCTTGCCGGTCTTGGGATCCATCGCCAGCACGGAGCAGGTGTAGAGGTTATCGCCGGGACGCACCGCCGAATTGAACGGGCCGGGATTGCCGATGCCCCAATAGACCGTGTTCAGCTCGGGATCATAGGAACCCGTGATCCAGGTCGAGCCGCCGCCGAGCTTCCAGGTATCGCCTTTCCAGGTGTCGCCGCCGGGCTCGTCGGGTGAGGGGATCGAATGGGTGCGCCACAGATGCTTGCCCGTTGCCGGATCCCAGCCGTCGATGAAGCCGCGGGTGCCGAACTCGGCGCCGGAGATGCCGGTGATGACGACACCGTCGGCGACCAGCGGGGCCACCGTCATCGAATAGCCTTCCTTGATGTCGGCGGCCTTCTGTCGCCACAGCTCCTTGCCGGTCTTGACGTCGAGCGCGATCACGTTGGCATCTAACGTGGTGCGGAACAGCTTGCCTTCGTAGAGCGCGCCGCCGCGATTGATGATGCCGCAACAGACGATGCGTGGCGTCTCGGCGGGATATTCGATCTTGGATTTCCAGATCTGCTTGCCGGTCTTGGCGTCCACCGCCATGGTGGCGTTGTGCGACGTCACGTAGATCACGCCCTGGTACACCAGCGGCTGCGATTCCTCGCTGCGATCGTCATTGAAGCTGTAGTTCCAGACCGGGACGAGGTTCTTGACGGTGTCCTTGTTGATCTGGTTCAGGGTCGAGAAGCGCTGGAGATTGTAGCCCATCCCATAGTTGAGAACGTTCGACGTATCGGTTGCACCCTTGACCAGTTGTTCGGTCGTTTGTGCGCTCGCAACCGAGCATGCGGATATGACGAGGCTCGCGGCCATCGCAAAGCGTTTCATCCGTTCCTCCCAATATGCGCGCCTTTTGACGCTGCGAGTGCAACACTCCGCCCGAATGCAAAACCCGTCAATACGAAAGTCGAACGCGCGTTGCCGATTTGTTGGACGCCAGATGCCAGGGTGCATGCGGCAATCTTCGAGTAAAGTTGCTCGTCTTGCGCGAATGCGCTGCATCAATTTCCATCGTGCGAAGATTGATGCGATGCGAGAGTCGCCCGCGACCGGGTTCGGTGTCTTCCGGCGACTCGCAATTCCGGCTTGAACTGACAACTGCTTGCGGACTTATGTTGAGCGGGTCCTGTTCGAATCGGGGCTCATGGTCAGGGAGGTCAAGATGATATCGCGTCGCTCAATTGCGCTTGCGCTCACGATCGCAGTGCTGTCCGGTCCGGCCTGGTCGGCCTCCGGCGGTGCGGTGAAGATGTTCGATACCGACAATGACGGCACGCTCGATCTTGCCGAGGTCAAGAAGGCAGCGGCCGCGTTGTTCGCCAGGCTCGATCCCGATCACGACGGAACGCTGGACGCACGCGAGTTGCGCGGACGGTTAACGGCAAAAGAGCTCGCCGCCGCGGATCCCGATCGCGACGGCACACTCACGCTCGACGAATACCTGTCCGTTGTGGAGCAGCGCTTCAACGCGGCGAATCCCGACAGGGACGGGACGCTGGATGCGAAGGAGCTGAACTCGCGCGCCGGTCGCGCGCTTCTGCGATTGTTGCGCTGAGAGCAGCCGCGATTGACTGGGAGCGAAGGCGATTTGCCCGAGAGGGAAATTCGCAAGCGTATTGCGACAGTTCGCTGTGTCGGCGGTTCGATTCCAGACTTGCGCTGTACGTGAGGCAGCCCTAGGTTTTGCCCGGCGCGATTGTCGCGCCCAATATCCTTGGGAGACCCGAATGGCCTGGAAAGCTCCGAAGATCGTGGAAGTGCCGGTCGGCATGGAAATCAACATGTACGCCTGCGCTGCGCGCAAGTAAGACTGACGAACCTGCCGCGGCTTCGGTGGCGAACGCCGTCGAAGCCGTGGTAGTGTTTGCGATGCGCGTTGGAGCCCACACGATCTGGACGGCGGTTGCATGCATGCTCGCGCTCGCACCGGCATCTGTCTGCGCCGAAGAGGGCTTCGATACCGAACACATCTTCGGCTTCATGATCGGCACCGATGTCGGCAATCCCGGCGAACGCGAATTCCAGACCGAGACGACGGGGCGCTTCGGTAAGGGTGGCGGCACTTATCGCGCCCTCGCGCAAGAGGTCGAAATCGAAGTCGTCCCGCTGCCGAACTTCCGCATCGAGCTTGGCGGCACGGCCACGCTGCACGACATCACCGGCGTCCCTGACATCGACGATCGCCGCCAGTTCAATTTCCAGGGCGCCTCGCTCGACCTGCGCTATCGCCTGCTCGACCGCGAGCGCGCCCCGTTCGGGTTGACCGTTGCCGCCGAGCTCCATGGCGAGCGCATCGATGAAACCTCCGGCGCGAAAGGGCGGATGTACGGCACCGATTTCACGCTGGCCTTCGACCGTGAGCTGATCCCGAACTTCGTCATCGGCGCGCTCAATTTGATCTATCAGCCAGAATGGGCGCGCTTCGAGATGGCGGGGCTGTCGGAGAAGAGCTCGACCATCGGCGCCGCGTTTGCCGGCCTGGTCCGCGTGCGCCCCAATATGCTGCTCGGCGGCGAGATGCGCTATTTCCGGCAATACGAGGGCATCGGTCTTGGCGAGTTTTCGGGCCAGGCGCTGTTTGTTGGCCCGACCGCCTATTTCCAGCTATCGGAGAAGTCGCGCCTCACCGTCAGCTGGAGTATGCAGGCCTGGGGTCGTCCGGCCGGAACAGCGGCCAGCCTCGACCTCGTCAATTTCGAACGCCATCAGGCGCGGCTGGTGTTCGGCGTTAACTTCTAGCGGCCCGGGTTCCCGCTGCTTCGGCCAGATTGAAACTTCCCTCTCCACCGGACGTAGCTCTTCGTGCTAATCTTCACCGCCTTGCGCGAGGATCCCGGCATGAACCCGATCGACCTTGTGGTGACTGTGTGTGCGCTGCTTTCGCCCGCGACCTGCGAGGAGCAGCATCTGGTGTTCAACTTTGCGGGGTCGCCGACGCAATGCGCCATGGCAGCGCCGCCCTATATCGCGCAATGGGTCGGCGACCATCCGAAGTGGCAGGCGGTGCGCTGGCGCTGCGAATATCCGCACCCGAACGACAAGGCGTGAGGCGACTGCGCTACTTCGTGCAGTCCTTCAGATCCTTGTCGGCGATCGAGAACACCGCGTCCGCCCTGATCTCGATGTCGCGGACGACGCACTGACGTGAATTGGGATAGCTGACCCTGGCGTCGTAGCGACCCGGCTCGACGCCGGTGATGCGCAGCCGCTCGTCGTGGTCGACCTCCTTGTCCTTGTCGTTCAGGCACTGGTTGGGACCCCAGTCGGTTTTGCCGGCCGGTGAGAGCTGGAAGCCGGAGATCGTCTCGGTCGTCAGGTTCCAGAGACGGATGCCCTTGCCCTTCGTTTGCGCGAACGCCGCGCCAGGGATCGCAGCCAAAAGAATGCCGATCGCAATCAGCGTACGTCGCATGGTGAAACCTCCCTCGACAATTTTCTTTGGCTCAATTGACCACGAGTTTTCATTTCGATTCAAGCTTCAAGGCCGCAAGCTCAGCCCTGATCCGGCCAAGCTCGGCCTCGTTGCGCTCGGCGCGCGGGATCGAGATCGGCATCTCCTGAATGATGCGCGCGGGCCGCGGCGACAGGAAGAATAGCCGGTCGCCGAGGCGGATCGCGTCGTCGAGACTGTGAGTGACGAGCAGCGTCATCACCGGGCGGCTTGCGACCAGCGTCGCGATCTCGTCACGCAGCCGGCCGGCGAGCGCGTCGTCGAGCGAGGCGAGGGGCTCGTCGAGAACGAGCAGATCCGGCTCGACGGCAAAAGCGCGGGCAAGTGCGACGCGGCGGGCCAGGCCCAGCGACAATTCGCCGGGAAAGTGGCTGCGATGCGCCTCCAGCTCGAGAATCCTGAAAAGCTCCGACAGCTTGGCGTCCGTGACGTCAGGCGCAGCCAGCCGCACATTCTGCTCGACCGAGCGCCAGGGCAGCAGTCGCGGCTCCTGGAACACCATGCCGATGCGCGCCTGCGGCGGCCGCGCGATATGCCCCTGAAATTCGTGATCGAGCCCGAGGATAATGCGCAGCATCGTACTCTTGCCGCAACCCGAGGGGCCGATCAGCACGCCGACCTCGCCGGATTGGAGCGCGAATTTGACCGGCGCCAGCACCTCGTGGGTTTCGCCCGCGGCATTGTTGAACGTCTTGCCTGTGATCTCGACCTCAAGCCGCACGGGGCCGCCACCTTGTTGCGCGGGCTTCGAACGGCTGCACCAGCAGGGTTTCGATCACGAGCACGACGGCGGCGAAGGTCAGCGAATAGGCCAGCAGCCGTGGCGTGTCGAACAGCTGGAAGGCGACGCCGATCTCGAAGCCGACCCCGTTCGGCCGTCCCAGCAGTTCGGCGACCAGCACGATCTTCCATACCAGCGACAGCCCGGAGCGGGCGGAGGCGGCGATGTATGGCGCAAGCTGCGGCAGCACGACGTGGCGGAAGGCACGCCAGCGCGGCATTGCGAACACGGTCGCCATCTCGTCCAGCGAACGGTCGAGCGTGCGCGTGCCTTCGCGCAGGGTGACGATGGCGGTCGGCAGCTTGTTGATGGCGATCGCCGCAATCGCGGCGGCTTCAGTCAGGCCAGCCCAGATATAGGCCAGCACGATCACGACCAGCGCCGGCAGGTTCAAGAGCAGGATCAGCCAGGGATCGCCGAGCCGGTCGGCGAGCTTCACTCGCCCCATGAGGTAGCCGATCGCGCTGCCCAGCGACATCGCCAGCACGAACGCAAGGATGACGCGCGCCAGCGTGGCGCCGAGATGCAGGAACAGGGCACCGCTCGATGCCTCCGCGATCATCACGTGGAGGACGGCCGGCGGCGAGGGTAGTTTTGCGCCGCCGACGAACAGGGCGGCGGTCCACCAGATCGCGAGCAGCATGGCAAACGAGAGAAGACGCAGCACCTCAGTCTCCGGGGGCTGCGTGATAGAATGTGCCGGGATCGAGCTCCGCCGCGGGGCCGACGAGGTCACGGCCGCCGATCCCGGCCAGCACGCGGTAGAGCACGCGCGCATCCGCCTCCTCATCAGTGATGCTCCGGCGCGGAATGCCGTCGCGATAGCGGTCGCGGTATGTCCTGAGCAGGGTGGCATCGCTGGTGCCGGTGAGCGGCGCGATCTTGTCCCAGGTGGCATCGGACGTGACCAGCAGCTGCTTGGCCTTGCGGGTCATCGCGATGAAGCGTGCCACGGCATCGCGATGGCTCGCCGCCCAATTCTCGTCGAAGACATAGCCGACCGCGGAGACCGCGCCCTTGGCGCCCAGCTTCGGCAGGATGTCCTCGATTCCGGCGAGGCGGCGAAAACCCTTGGCCTCGAGCTGCGCGCAGAAATTCCAAAAGTTCAGGCTCGCATCCATCTCGCCGTCGAGCGCCTTGGCGGCGATCAAAGGCGGCGCGCCATAGACAACGCTCGCATCGGACTTCATGTCGATGCCGTCCTGCTTCATCCGGGCCTGCAGCAGCAGCCAGCTCTTGTCGATGGGGCCGCCGCCAACGCCGAGCTTGCGGCCCTTCAGATCGGCCAGCGTCTTGATCGGCGAGGTCGCCGGCACCATCACCGCGCCGAGCGCGCTGGAATAGGGATAGAAGGTCAGCCTGGCGCCGAGCGCGCGCTCGCGCGACACCCACAGCCAGTCGGACAGGATGATGTCGGCACTCCCGGCGCGCAATGCGATCTTGCCGGCTTCGGGGCTGGCGAGTTCGGTGACGTCCAGCGAGAGATCCGCCGCCTTGTCGAGGCCGCCGGCACGGATCGCGGCCAGCTCCCAGGAGAATGTTCCGGTTTTCTGCACCGCAAGGCGGATCGTGTCCGCGGCGCGGCAGGATGCGGCCAGCGACAGCGCCAGTGTCATCGCGAGCGCCAATGTTCGTCCAGGCGCTCTCAAACCAAGAACCCTCATCACCTTGTGAGCCGTTTCCTCGAAGGAGTGCTTTTCAGGACAATAGGCATAGCATAGCTTTCGTCGCAACCTGTGGGAGGACGCGGATGAATCTGGCGGGACAGCTACGACCGATTGTCGCCGCATTGGCCATGTGGGCTGCGACCACCTGCGCGGCGCGGGCCGAGGAGGCCAATGATTATCCGACGTCGGCGCGCGCGGAATATGTCTATGGGTGCATGAAGGCCAACGGCGAGTCGCGGCAGTCAATCGAGCAATGTTCCTGCTCGATCGACGTGGTGGCTTCGATCGTTTCTTATGAACGATATATCACCGCCGAAACCGCGCTCAGCATGGCCCAGGTTCGCGGCAATCTCGGCGTCCAGTTCCGCACCTCGGAGCAGGCCAACACGGCGGTGAACGATTTGCGGCGTGCGCAGGCGGAAGCCGAGGTGAGGTGTTTCTAGTTATTGCGGCATAGACGGTGCGCTCTTCCTTCTCCCCTTGCGGGAGAAGGTGGCGCGAAGCGCCGGATGAGGGTATGCCTCCGCGAACACTATCGCAAGAGAGTAGCTCGCGGAGACAACCCCTCACCCAAGCGAACTCTTGTCTACCAGCGGTGCTGCCCTCTCCCACAAGGGGCGAGGGCACAGCCATCCGCACCGCGTTTGACTTTGAAGGGGAGGGAAGGCGCCCTCACGTCCCCGGCTTCTCGACATCCCACTCGTTGCGGAACACGTGCCCGTCCGTGTCCTTTGCTTCTGCGCGGAATCGCTTGGCGCCGTTGGAGACATAGGTGAAGCGCAGATTGGGATCTTCCGAGATCGAGATGCCGCCTTCCATCGACAGCACGGGGCTGTCGTCTTGCGTCAGCTTCAACTGGTTGACGAAGAAGGCGGGAATATAGAGCTGCGTGACCTGGTCCATCTGCAGGCCGGAATTGTTGGGATGGCCGATCATGATTTGTGCTTCGCGAATTCGGCTCGCCGGTGCCTGCTCGCGCGCGAATTGCCGGTAGCGCATCTGGCCGAGACGATTGTTGGCTTCCTCGGCATTCTTGCCCGCCGGCGCCGAGCAGCCGCCCGAGGCCTTCACATAGACTTTCGAGACATAGAGCTGGCCGTCGCTGAGTTCGGCCACCGCATGGACGTCGGTATAGTTATTGACGCGCACGCGTGTGGAGATCTCGGTGACGTTGGCATCCGCGCCAAGCTCGAACTTCGCCGCCATCGGCGCCGGATTGCGGTCGATCACCAGCGTGATCGAGCGGATGCGGCGGCTGTCGGCGGGCGAGAGCTTGCTGCGCAGGGTCACGGGCACGATGGCCGCATCCTCGGCGCGATAGGGCATCTCGATGCCGATGACATCGGCGCCGTCGTTGATCGGGCGGTTGTTGAAAATATCCTGCACCAGGCCCGGCCAGGGATCGTAGGCCTCTTCAGCCTGCGCAGGCACAGCGAAGGCGATGCCGAGCAAGGCGGCGATCAGGGGCAGGCGGCGGCGTGTGCATCCCGGCATGGTCGTGCTCTCCGGAGTCAGCGAAGCTGATCTCCCGCGCGGACGAAGCAGTCCGGGTCAGCGTAGCGCGTTCGCTACTCCCATTCAATTTCTGAAAATGCTGCGGTTGCGTTGCGGGCGTTGTAGTCGTCGAACAGTTCCCAGTGCGGCCGTTCCGTCGCGGCCGCCTTGTCCGCCGCGGTCCGGATCGGCTCGCCCTTCTTGTTGGAGGTACGGACGTCCGCCAGGAGCGTGGTGAGATAGCGCCGTTCGTCGGCCAGCGCGGCGGGCCAGTCGCTCACAGGCCCGTGACCAGGGACCACGCGTAATGCAGGAATCCTCTCGAGTTCTCCGAGCGTGCCGAGCCAGCCGCGAATGCTGCCGTCCATCACCGGAACGTGGCGGAGAAAAACCAGGTCGCCCGCGAACAGCGTCTTGCTCGTCTCGTCGAGCACGGTCAGGTCGTTGTCGCTGTGGCCGGCCGGCCAGCTCCGCAAGGTCAGGCGGCGCGATCCGAGATCAAGCGTCATCGTGTTCTTGACGAGGATTGTGGGCGGTACGATCTTCACGGGATCGATCAGCGCGCTGCCCATGATGCGCCTGAAATTGTCGAGATAATAAGGCCCGCGCGTCGCCAGCGCCTGCGGCAGCTTGCCGTTGCCGACGAAGCTTGTTCCGTCCGCAACGAAGGCCGCGTTGCCGAAGACATGGTCGGGATGGCCGTGCGTGTTGATGACATAGCGGATGGGTTTGCTGGTGCGGGCTCGTACGGCGGCGAGCAGCGCCTCGCCCTCGCGGAGGCTGCCGCCGGTGTCGATCACGGCGACTGCGTCCTCGCCGACGATGAAGCCGACATTGGCGATGTCGCCTTCATTCTCGCGCGACATCAGCGCGATGGCCCCAGAGTGTACGAAGATTCCCGGTGCGACTTCGCTCACAGGCAATTCGCCTGCCGCAACGCGTGTTACCGTCAGGAAGCCCAGCAGGGCAAAGGCTGCGATCACGGGAGCGATGCGAGACATTTTTTCGCCTCAGTTCACAAGGGTCTGCCGCGTTGCACTGCAGCACGACAAGCCGACGCAAAGTTTGGCAGAACATGGTGCATCCTGCGTTGCATGGATAGCATTCGAGCAAACGATGGAGGAAGCGCGATGACGGAGGCCGGGCGACATCGTCGCTGGTTGTTTTCACTGGGGGTCTTGGTTGCGTCCTGCGCGTTCGGCGATGTCGCCTTGGGGCAGACCAAGGACAGCGGCGACCTCTCGTTCGAGTTGGTCGACCCGAATGTTTTGCGCGTCTGCGCCGATCCGCGCAATCTGCCGTTCTCCAATGAAAAGGGCGAGGGGTTTGAAAACAAGCTCGCCGAATTTCTTGCAGGCAAGCTCGGCAAGAAGCTCGACTACGTCTTCTTTCCGCAGGCCACCGGCTTCGTGCGCATGACGCTGGGCGCGCATCGCTGCGACGTCATCATGGGCTTCCCGCAGGGCGACGACCTCGTGCAGGGCACCAATCCCTACTACCGCACGTCCTACGCGCTGGTCGCCAAGGCCGGCAGTGGGCTTGAAGAGGTCGACACGGCTCGAGGATGCGAAGTTGAAGGGCAAGCATGTCGGCATCGTCGCCGGCACGCCGCCGGCCACCAACATGGCGCTGGCCGGCCTGATGGGCGATGCAAAGCCCTATCCGCTGATGATCGACACGCGCTTCGACAATTCGGCGCAGGCGATGATCGACGACCTCGTCGCCGGCAAGATCGACGCCGGTGTGCTGTGGGGGCCGATGGCGGGCTTTTATGCGAAGAAGGCCGGCTCGCTGCACGTCACACCGCTGGTGAAGGAGACCTCCGGACCAAAGCTGGTCTACCGCATCGGCATGGGCGTGCGTCCGGCCGATCAGAACTGGAAGCGACAGCTCAACAAGCTGATCCAGGAGAACCAGGGCGAGATCAACAAGATCCTGGTCGAGTTCGGCGTGCCCCTGCTGGACGAAAGCGACCGGCCGCTTGGTGCGGAGACGGCCAAGAAGGCACCATGAGGCGGCCTCTTGCCGTTGTGCTCGTCGCCGCCATGCTGGCGGCGCCCGCATTCGCGCAGCAACAGGAGCCGTTCGAGCCCGATGGCTATCGCACCGACAATTACCGCGCGCCGGTGCCCGCGACGCTTGCGGGCGTACGCGTGCTGACGACGGCAGAGGCCGAAGCGATCTGGCGCGCGAAAGGCGGCGCCTTCATCGACGTGCTGCCGCGGCCTCCGAAGCCGAAGAACCTGCCTGAAGGCACCGTCTGGCGCGACATGCCGCGGAAAAACATTCCGGGCAGTCTCTGGCTGCCGGATACCGGCTACGGCGTACTGCCGCCAGCCATGGACGATTATCTTCGCAGAGGCCTTGCGCAAGCCTCGCGCGGCGACAAGGCTGCGCTGCTCGTGATCTATTGCCTGGCCGACTGCTGGATGTCGTGGAACGCGGCCAAGCGCGCGCTGGCCTACGGCTATTCCAATATTGCCTGGTATCCCGATGGCACCGATGGCTGGGAGCGCGCGAAACTCCCCACCGAGGAGGCGCGGCCGGAGCCGCGCCCCGATCAATAGGCGTTACCGCTTCTGCAACTTCGTCAGCGTTCCGGTGCCGTTACTGTCGGTTGCCGAGTACGTGACCCGGTCGCCGGCATGGACGGAGTCGAGCATCGCCGCATCCTTGGCCTTGTATTGCTGCACCGCCCCGGCGCCGCCTGCACCGCCGCCGACAGTGCCCTTTTGCGTCTGCTGGATCGAGATCGTGCTGCTGAGCCGATCAATCCGTGTGACCATTCCGGTCATGTCGTCGGCGAAAGCGCTGGATGCGAGCATGCTGATGGCTGCAGCGCCTGCGAGGATGAATTTCGTGGTTGCCATCGGGGCCTCCCGGCATTCGAGATCAACATGGATAAGAGATCCGGGCGCGAATTGGTTCCCGCAAGCGCGCTGAAAGGGTTAACGATTGCGTTGATAACACCGGACTTCTAAAAAGCTGTCAGCATGGCTGACGCTATTCCAGTTCCTGTTGGATGACGCGCCCGAGCGCGAACAGGCGCTGGTCGATCGCGGTCGGAACCTCGCAGACGAACCGCACCACCTTGCTGCGGTCCTCGAAGATGCGGGTCTTCCAGATCAACTCGTTGCTGAGCGCCTCGACCTTGGCGTCGTCGCGCGGCGTTGCGCCCTGGAGGGTCTGCAGCTGGATCGCTTCCTCGCGGATCTTGTCGGCGGCTTCACGCTGCTTGCTGCTGACGCGTTCGAGCCCGTTCATGACCTGGGAGCGCTGGGCGTTGAGCGTGTCGAACAGGCCGGCGAACAGCAGTCTTGCGTTCGCGGTCTTGTCGGCGGCGGAACCTGTCAGAAATTCCTTCACCGACCTCTCGGCTTCGTCCATCGGCGTCTTGCGCGCCGACAGCTTTGCGACCAGCGCGGTGACCCTGGTATCGTCCTTCCATTTGGTCTCGGCATCGTCGAGCGGAGGACCGGCCCAGACGGCGGCGAGCGAGATCTCCGGGACCTTGGCTTGCGTACAAGGCCAGTTTGGATAGCGCGGATCGGCCGCGCGCGCGGGCGTGCCCGCAACTGCGAGTGCCAGTGCGGCCAGGGCCAAGATCCGAACCGTCATCCTTCGCCTCCCGCAGGGCCCCGTCGCGCCAGCCCTCGCGAAGGATCATAGGCATAGATCGCGCCGATCATGAAGACGATTGTGCAGCCAGCCACGACCGCCAGCGAGATCCAGTTGATTTGTCCGTAAAATGCAAAGCGTATCAGCTCGACCGCATGGGTGAACGGATTGGCCTCGCAGAGATAATAGAGATAGGGGCTGCCCTCCTGCACTCGCCAGAGGGGGTAGAGAGCCGAGGAGGCGAAGAACATCGGGAAGATCACGAAGTTCATTACGCCGGCGAAGCTCTCGAGCTGCTTGATGCCCGAGGAGATCAACATGCCGAGCGAGCCCAGCATCAGCCCGGAGAGGATCAACGCCGGCAACACGGTCAGATAACCGAAAGCGGGAGGGGTGATGTCCCAGAGCCAGGCGATCAGCAGGAAGGCATAGACCTGGAGCAATGAGACCGCAGTGCCCGCGAGCAGCTTGCAGAACAGCAGGAAGCCGCGCGGCAACGGGCTCACCAGCAACGTGCGCATGTTGCCCATCTCGCGGTCGTAGACCATCGAGAGCGAGGACTGCATGCCGTTGAAGAGCTGGATCATCGCCATCAGCCCCGGCGCGATATAGACCTCGTAGAGGATATAGGTCTCGTAAGGCGGGATGATGGAGATGCCAAGCACCTGGCGAAAGCCCGCGGCGAAGATGAACAGCCACACCAGCGGCCGCACCAGCGCGGAGACGAAGCGCTCGCGCTGATGCAGGAATCGCAGCCCCTCGCGCCAGACGATGCCGGTGAGGCAGGTCATGTACTCCTGGAACGAGAAGCCGCGCGGCGCATCGCGTGTGGTGATGCTGCTCATGCGCCACCTCCCGGCATCACTTGCGCGCCGGTCAGGCGCATGAAGGCGCTGTTGACGTCCTGCGCGCCGGCCTCCGCGATGACCCGGCTCATCGGCCCCCGCGCCAGCACCTTACCCTGATGGAGCACCACGAGGTCGTCTCCCGTTATGATCTCGTCGAACAGGTGCGTGGCCCAGAGCACGCCGATGCCTTGCTCGGTGACGAGCTGGCGGACATGACTGATGATGTCGGCGCGGGCCTTGACGTCGAGGCCGACGGTCGGCTCGTCCAGCAGCAGCAATCGCGGCCGGTGCAGCAGCGCGCGGGCGATCTCCAGCCGCCGCATCTGGCCGCCGGAGAGATCGCGGACCTTGCTGGCGGCGCGATCGGCAAGCCCGATGCGGCTGAGCAACTCGGCGCTGCGCATGGCCGCCTCGCGGCGGCTGATGCCGTGCAGCGCGGCGTGGTAGAGCAGGTTCTGCGTCAGCGACAGATCGAGATCGAGCGTGCGCGGCTGGAATACGACCCCGAGCAGGCGCAGCGCCTCACCCGGGCTCTTGCTGACGTCGTGACCGAAAATGGAGACACGGCCGGTCTGGATGCCGAACAGCCGCGTGATCAGCGAGAACAGCGTGCTCTTGCCGGCGCCGTTGAGGCCGAGCAGCGCGGTGAAGCTCGCAGGCTGCACGTTCAAGGACACGTCCATCAGCGCCCGGCGCGGGCCGTAGGCATGGCTGACGCCGTCGATCGACAGCGCCGGCATTGCCGCCGGATCCGGCTTTGGCGCCTCGCGTGGTTCGGCGATGGGAGCAGGGCTGGTCATGGCGCGATCGTGATGCCCCAGGGCAGTTCGCCCACCTGAATCGTCTTGATCACCTTTTGCGCGGCGACGTCGATGACCGAGACGTCGTTGGAGACGCCATTGGTGGTGAGCAGATATTTCTCGTCCGGCGTGAACGCCATGTGCCAGACGCGCTGTCCGACCAGCAGGTATTTCGTCACCTTGCGCGTGGCGACATCGACGACGGCGACGCGGTTGGCGGGGCCGAGCGCGACGAAGGCGGTCTTGTCATCCTTGGTCATGCCGATGCCGACCGGCTGGATCGCTTCTTTCCTCAACCCCGGAATCTCGAACGAGACCTTGCCGATCACCTCATGCTTTACCGGGTCGATGATCGAGACAGTGCCGCCGATCTCCGAGGACACCCACACTTCGGAGGCGTCGTGCTTGAACTCGGCAAAGCGCGGCCGTGCGTCGACCAGCACGTTGGCGATGATCTGGCGCGACGAAGTGTCGATGAAATGCGCCATGTTGGTCGTCTCGGACGTGTTGATCAGAATCTTGCCGTCGGGGCTGATGGTCATGCCTTCGGGCTCGACGCCGACCTGGATGTCGCCAAGGCGGGTGCGCTTCTCCAGGTCGATCACGGTCACCGTGTTGTCGTTCTCGTTGGCGACGTAGAGGACCTTTCCGGCAGCATCCTGGGCAAAAAGCTCAGGGTCGGGGCCGGAGGGCAAGCTGTCCACCACGGCCTGGGTCTTCGCGTCGATCACTTGGATGGTGTCGTCGTCGCCGACCGCGACCATCACGAACTTGCCGTCGCGGGTGAAATCGATGCCGCGCGGGCGCTGGCCGACCTTGATCGTTTTCGTCACCGTCCAGCTCTCGGTGTCGATCACCGACACCGTGTTGCTCTTCTCGTTCGAGACGTAGGCGATAAACGCATGCGCGGGCGCTGCCGCCAGCGCTAGTCCGGAGAGAAGCCCAACACGCCACATGCGCAACATCTGCGTCCTCACTTCAGCTTGCATTTGCTCTCCGGGCGATCGTAGCCGAGCGTGTCGAGTTCGGAGACCTGGTGCAGGAAACCTTCCTGCGGCGACACCGACACCACCATGCGGCCATCGACCAGCAGGATCGGCTGGCGCAATTGCAGGTTCCAGTCGCGCAGGGTCAGCTTGGTGCCCTTGAAGGCGGCGACCGAGAAGTCCGGACCCTTGATGAAATCGGTGACCTTCCTGACGTCGCCGGAATTGGTGCGCGAGGTGGCTTCACCGATCATGCGCACCGCCGTCCATGCCTGCATGTCGAGCGCGGTCATCCGCCGCGAATTGAGCTTGATGAAGCGGTTCTGCATCTGGATCGCGCCCCACTGATCCTGCGATGCGTCCCAACTGCGCGGCACGAGGCCGGCCGAGCCCGCGACGGGCCGCGGATCCCAGGTGCGGTAGGGCAGATAGGCGCCGAACACTTCGCTCTCGTCGGCCGCGACCAGCACGTCGTAGGCGGGCGCGCCTTGCGTGAACACCGGCATCTGGCGCTGGATCAGCGTCACGCCGCTGTCCGTGCGCCGCGCGCCGCCCTTGTCCTCGAAGCTCTTCTCCTGCACGATCTTGGCGCCGAACCGCGTTGCGGTGCGCCTCAGCGCATCCGCAAACAGCTTGTCCTCGTCGTGTGAGCCGACCACCAGCAGCCAGCGCGACCACTTCTTCCACACCAGATATTGTCCGAGCGCGTCCGCCAGCATCGCGCGCGTCGGCGCGGTGTGGATGACATTGGCGCGACAATCGGCCTCTCGCAACCGCTCGTCGATCGCGCCTGCGTTGAATAGCAGCGTACCGCGGTCGCGCAGGGCGTCCGCCACCTTCAGCAGCGCATCCGCCGGCAGATCGGCGATGATGAAGCCGTTGCGCGCGGCGAGGTCGGTTGCTGCCTGCACCGCATCCTCGCCCTCCTTGATGCGGCGTTCCTCCAACGTAAAGCGCTGGCCCAGGAACTTTCCGGTGGTGTTGTTGTCCTCGATCGCAAGGCGCGCGCCGGCTACGCCGTCATTATCCGCGGGCTGTTCGACCAATGACAGTGTCGATCTGGCGCCGGCGACACCGAGATAGCCGACGCCGATCTGGACAGGCTCCGCCGCGAGCACGCTCGTCGCGGCAAGACTCCAGCCAATCAGGCCGAGCAACCATCGGATCATGCTTCCTCCGTGCGCTCCCCGGCTTGACCGCCGGTGGAGAATTGTTTCTGCTGAAGCATGACCGATTTGTCAGGGCATGCAACCCCGCATTTCGTCCTCGCGCGTGCCAAGCCGGGAATCACGATCATGCGAGCGCTGATATGTTTCGCAGCTTTGCTGTTGACGGGCTCGGCCGCGCTTGCCGATCCGCCAAAGCTCGCCGTGTTCGATTTCGAACTGATCGACACCAGCCTGCCCGGCGAGTTCTACGGCTCCAAGCCGGAGGAGGCGCGGCTCGTGCTTATCGGCGAGCAATTGCGCAAGGAGCTCGCTGACTCAGGCCGGTTCCAGTTGCTCGATATCGCGCCGGTCAGGGATGCCGCCCGTCACGCGAATCTGCAAGCCTGCGGCGGTTGCGATCTCAAGCTCGCGGGAGAATTGGGCGCGGATCTCGAGATCACCGGTATGGTGCAGAAGGTCTCGAACCTGATCATCAACCTCAACATCTATCTGCGCGACGTAAAGACCGGCACCATGATCGCCGCCGCCAGCGCCGACATGCGCGGCAATACGGATGAATCCTGGTCGCGCACCATGAGCTACCTGATCCGCAACCGGTTGCTGGCTCCGAATTACGGGAAGCCGTGAGGTCTTCGCCTCTCCCGTAAGAACGGGGAGAGGGGAAAGTGAGAGCCGCGCCACTACCCCTTCAATCTCTCCGCATGCCAGTGCAGATGATCGCCCATGAAGGTCGAGATGAAATAATAGCTGTGGTCGTAGCCGGGCTGCCGCCGCAGCGTCAGCGGGATGTTCGCCTTGGCGCAGGCGGCCTCCAGCAGTTCGGGACGCAGTTGCTCCCTCAGGAAATTGTCGGCATCGCCGACATCGACCAGGAAGCTGGAATACTTCGCCCCGTCCTCGATCAGCGCCACCGTGTCATGGTTGCGCCATGCATCCTTGTTCGGCCCGAGATAGCCGGTCAGCGCCTTGATGCCCCACGGCACCTGCGAGGGCGCCACGATCGGCGCGAAGGCGCTGGCGGCACGATAGCGGTGCGGATTGCGAAGCGCGACCGTCAGCGCGCCGTGTCCGCCCATCGAATGTCCCATCACCGATTGCCGCTTGGCATCGACCGGGAAATTCTCGGCGACGAGTTTTGGCAATTCGTCGGTGACGTAGCTCCACATGCGGTAATTGCGTGCGAACGGCTCCTGCGTCGCATCGACATAGAAGCCGGCGCCCAGGCCGAAATCATAGGCGTTGTTGGCATCACCGGGGACGTCGGGCCCGCGCGGCGAGGTGTCGGGCGCGACGAAGATCAGGCCGAGCTCGGCGCAGGCTTTGCGGAATTCGCCCTTTTCGGTGACGTTGGCATGCGTGCAGGTGAGGCCGGAAAGGTACCAGACCACGGGAAGCCTGGCGCCAGCCGCATGCGGGGGCACATAGACCGAGAACACCATGTCGGTTCCGGTCGCCTGGCTGGCATGGCGATAGACGCCCTGCACGCCGCCGTAGGATGTGTTGGTCGAGACAGTCTGGATCGTCATATGCCGAAATGCTCCGTGGCGTCAAACCACATCAAGATTGCAACGCTTGTGTGACCGAATTCGTGGTGGCGCGTCTCGTCAGGCGACGCCGCTGTCGATCGCCAATCGCACCAGCTCGACCGACGTCTTTACGCCGAGCTTCTGTCGCATGATCGAGGAGGTGTTGGCGACGGTCTTGTAGGACGATTGCACCAGCCAGGCGATCTCGGACAGGCTCTTTCCGGCGCTGAGCAGCCGCAAGATCTCCATCTCGCGCGCGTTCAGCTTCGACAGCGGGCTTTGCGCCAGCGTGGGCCCCGCGAAGGCGATGCTGCGGGCGATCGCCGTAGGCAGGTAAGTGCCGCCGCCGCCGACGGCGCGGATCGCCTCGACGAGATCGTCGGGGTCGCCGGTCTTGGAGACGTAGCCCTTGGCGCCGCACTCGATCGCGCGCGCGGCGAACGCCGGATCGTCGTTCATGCTGAACATGATGATGCGGGCCTCGGGCGCGCGCTCCAGGATGCGGCGCGCCAGCTCGAATCCGGAGACGGTCGGCAGGTTGATGTCGATGATGCAGAGGTCGGGGCGCTCGACGATGAAGACGCCTTCGCCGTCCTCCGCGTCGGCGGCCTCCAGGATCTCGATCTCGCCCTCGTCGGCCAGCACGGCTCGGCAGCCGGAGGCGACGATGGGATGATCATCGACGATCAGAATGCGCATAGGCGTTCCCCGTGACAGCTTCGGCCTGTTTGCGCCGCATGAGGCCCCGAACGAGACGGACACGCGTGTCTCATGTCGGGTCATGCAACCCGGCCGGGATTGCTGTACGCTTTCGATTAGATATCGGGCGCTTCGCCTCTGTCAACGTCATCGGACAGGCGTGGGCCAACCTTCGCGAGGGACTGGCGGCACCAATGTGGCAAAATCTATCCTTGCGCGCGCGTATCAACCTGCTGCTGGCGCTTTTGCTGGCCCTGGGGCTCGCCGTCAATATCGGCCGCCAGGTCGCGGAAGCAGGTCCCCGCGTGCAAGCCGAGGACCAGAGCGTGATCCGGCTCGCGCGCGAGTTCATCGAGATGATCGTGGCGGATCTCAACGAAGCCCCCGATCCGGATGCGCGGCTGACCCAGATCGCGCGCGATCTCAGCCGCCTGCGCCATGTCAGCATTTCCTCGAGGATGCCGGCGGGAACCCGCTGACGCCGCCGCGGCCCGATGCCGATGACGACACGCGCGGACCGCCGGCCTGGTTCGTCAGCCTGGTTCACTCCGAGCAGACGGCGGTGAGCGTTCCGGTGGCGATCCACGGCAAGCCGGGCTCGCTGGTCATCACCTCGCATCCCAATGACGAGATCGCCGAGATCTGGGACGGCATCGTGACCCAGCTCGAGGTCGGCTCGGTGATCGCGCTCGCGCTGTTCCTGGTGATGATGAATGTGGTCGGCCGCGCGCTCGCTCCGCTTCAGTCATTGGCGCAGATGATGGCCGAGCTCGAGGACGGGCGCTATCAGGCGCGCGTCGAGCCGGGCGGCGCGCCTGAGCTGGCCGCGATCTGCAGCAAGCTCAACCATCTCGCGGCCACGCTCGGTGAGGCCGTCGAGGACAAGCGGCGTCTCGCCGAGCGCGCGGTGTCGCTCCAGGACGTCGAGCGCAAGGAGATCGCGCGCGAGCTGCATGACGAGTTCGGGCCGTATTTGTTCTCGCTGCGCGCGCACGCCAGCGCGCTGGCGAAGCAGGCGGATGGACGGGCGCCGAGCGCGGACGCCGTGAGAAAGCACGGCAGCGCCATGATGGAGCAGATCAACGCGCTGCAGCAGTTCAATCGCCGCGTGCTGGAGCGGCTGCGGCCGGTGGGGCTCGCCGAACTCGGCCTGCGCCAGGCGCTGGAATCGCTGTTGCGGCTGTGGCGGGAGTCGCATCCTGACGTCGCGATCGAGACCACGATCTCGCCCGCGCTGGGCCCGATCGGCGAAACCGCCGATCTCACCATTTACCGCATCGTGCAGGAGGCCCTCACCAACGTGTTCCGCCACGCCGGCGCGACGGCGGTCAATGTCGTGATCGAACCGGTCGAGCACGCCGGCGGCCGTGGTTGCGCCCGGGTGCGGATCAGCGACAACGGCCGCGGCATGGAGCCGGGACAGAAGCTCGGCTTCGGCCTCGTCGGCATGCGCGAGCGCATCCTGGCGCTCGGCGGTACGCTCGACGTCGTCTCAGGCGATGGCGGGCTGACCGTCGAGGCGCTGGTTCCAACGGTGGCGGCCTGACGGATCGGAAGCTTCTGCAAGAGGGCAGGTTGCTCAATATCAATTGGTCGTATCGTCTCCGCCGGCCAGCGCGCGGGCGCGACGGAGCAGATCGCTCGTACGACGGATGCCGAGCTTGATTCGTGCTTGCTTGATGAGCCGGGCGACGGCGCGAGGCGTGATGTCCAGCTCTTCCGCAATGGCGGAATAGGATGTTCCTTCGCCAAGCAGGCTGAGCGCCTGCTTTTCACGTCGTGTCAGCGTGGCGATTGCACCGGTGTCGACGCGATCGGGCAGGGGCACGCCGCGCAGATTGATCCGCTCGTCGACATAACGGTGGCCGAGCCGGACCTGCCGCACCGCCCTTGGAAGCTCGTCAGGCGAGGAGTCCTTGAGCAGATATCCGATGGCTCCGGCCTTGATTGCGGAGGCGACGATGTTGGCGTCGGCATGCATGCTGAAGACCAGAATACGTGCGAGCGGCGCATCCGAGGAGATGCGGTGCAGCAGGTCGACGCCACCCAATGCCTCTCCGGGAAAGGTGAGGTCGAGGATGACGACGCCGGGCCGGTGCTCGAGAAATGCCTCGTAGCCGCTCGGCACGTCACGCGCTGCGACGACGTCCTCGACATCTCCCAGCACGATGCGACAGGCTTCCGCGATGATGGGGTGGTCGTCGACGACGAGGATCGAGCTCAATGGAACCTCTGGAAGCTGCCACTTGCAATGATTGGGGCTGTCTTGAAACGCCGGATGAGGCGGCTGCGGCAGTTTCTGCCGCAGCCGCGCTCGTCCTTCATTTCTTCGGACGTATCGCGTCGGCCGTCCCCTGGATGAAGGCCTGTATCTTCACGACATCGGCTTCCGTCAGCTTGCCGGTGAAATCCGGCATGCCCTTGTCGCGGAACGGACCCTTGAAGACGATGTCCTTGAGATTGGCGATCTCCTCTGCCGGCACATAACCGAGATTGCGGACGTTGCCGCCCTTGTCGACGCCGGGCACACCATGGCAGGTGGCGCAGGCCGCGACATAGAGCGCAGTTCCCTCGGGCACGTCCTTCGGGTCGTACTTCACGCCCTGAAGCAGACCTTCGGTCTGGTACTTCACGAACTCCGGCAACGGCGCCTTGCCGTTGAGTGCAAACGTGTAGACCGTTCCCGGATTTTGCCGCTCGGTCGCCCGCTGCGCGATGCCATAGACGCCGCCCCAGCCGACGGCGATCGAGACATATTGCACGCCGTCGAGCATGTAAGTCGACGCCGCCGCCACGACGCCGGTCCCGGTCGGAGTCTCCCACAGCGTCTTTCCGATCGTGGCATCATAGGCAACGAAGCGCCCGTCGGCCGTGCCCTGGAACACGAGGTTTCCGGCCGTGGTCAACGTGCCGCCGTTCCAGGGCGAGGGGTGTTCGACGCGCCAGGCCTCCTTTTGCTTGACGGGGTCCCAAGCCAGCAGGCGCCCGAACGGGAGGCTTTTGGGCGGCTCCCCATTGAGAACGAAGCCGACATTCCAGCCGGTCGTGCCGCCGAACTTGCCGGGCGTCGCGGCATTTTGCTTGAAGCTCTTCTCCGGAATGAGGTTCAGCGGAACGTTCTGCGCCGGCAGATAGACCAGCCCGGTTTGCGGGTTGAACGACATCGGATGCCAGTTGTGAGCGCCATAGGGGCCCGGGATCGAATCATAGGGAGCATCACCGCGTGCGGCCGGCACTTCGATCGGACGGCCGTTGGCGTCGTAGCCGGTCGCCCAGTTCACATCGACGAAATTCTTTGCCGAGATGAACTTGCCGTTGGTTCGGTCGATCACGAAGAAGAAGCCGTTCTTGGGCGCATGCAGGATGACTTTGCGTGGTGCGCCGTCGATGGTGAGGTCGGCGAGGATCATCGGCTGGGTCGAGGTGTAGTCCCAGTGATCGCCGGGCGTTTCCTGGTAGTGCCAGACGTATTTTCCGGTATCGACGTTCAGCGCCACGAGCGAGGCGAGGTAAAGATTGTCGCCGCCGGCCGGGCTGCGCACGTTCCGGTTCCAGGGTGAGCCGTTGCCGGTGCCGATATAGACGAGGTTGAGGTCGGGATCGAAGGTGATCGTATCCCACGGCGTGCCGCCGCCGCCATTGATCCAGTATTTGCCGGCGGGGTCCCATGTCTTGGCCGCCTTTTCCATCGACTCGTCCTCGAACGGCTTCGACGGATCGCCGGGCACGGTGAACCAGCGCCAGAGCTGGTTGCCGTTCTCGGCATCGTAGGCCGTGACGTAACCGCGCGCGCCATATTCCGCGCCGCCCTGTCCGATCACCACCTTGCCGTTGAAGACGCGCGGCGCGCCGGTAATGGTGTAGGAATGCTCATGGTCGATCAGCGTGTCTTTCTCCCAGACCTTCTTGCCGGTTGCCGCATCGAGTGCGATCAGCCGTCCGTCATAGGCGGCGACGAACACCTTGCCCTTGTAGAGCGCGACGCCGCGATTGACGACGTCGCAGCAGCCCTTGTAGCCGATTTCGCGATTGACCTGCGGATCGAACGTCCAGATCCGCTTGCCGGTGCTTGCGTTGATGGCGTGCACGACGCTCCATGAAGCGCTCTGGTACATGATCCCGTCGACGACGACGGGGGTAGCCTCCACGCCGCGCGAAGATTCCAGATTATAGGTCCAGACCAGGCCGAGGCTTTTGACGTTGTCGTTCGTGATCTGGTTGAGCTTCGAAAAGCGGGTCTCCGCGTAGTCGAGGCCGATCGTCGGCCAGTTGTTGGAGGTTGCGGTGTTGGCCTTGATGTAGTTGCTGTCGACCCGGGAGGTGGCGGCCTTGATGCTTTCCGACGTCGGGCTTTTTCCTGCGTCCTGGGCAGGGGCCGTTGTGATCGAGGCGGCGACGCCGAGGCCGACGACAAGGCTGGTCCAGGATCTTTGCCACCTCGGAAAAAGCCTCGACGGCCGAATGAAAAAGCGAGCCCATTGTGGATGAGCCATCATGTCCTCCCGCATTTTTGCTTGCCGTAAAAGCACCCCGCCACAAGGGCGGGGTGAGTCTACGGATGAATGACTCGCGGCTTCGCCGCGAAGTCGGGCAAGGATTGCACAGAGGTCCTTCGCGAAGTTCGGCCAAAAATCTCGCGGCGGCCGGGAATAGTTCCCGGTGCGGCACACTGAGCTCGTTCTCGCGCCGCTTGGCGGATCGGGAATAATTCCCGATATGACCGGGAATTCTTGCGCCGGACGGGCCGGACCTTTTACGGCTGGTGCTTTTCGACCGTTGACCTGTATCGTTCACTCAACCGGCGGGGAAACAAGATAGCCGGAAGCGACGGGTGGAGACGGGAATGGGCGTTCGTGGTCTCATCATATTTTCAATTTCAACGGGAATAGTCGTCGCGACTGACGCGGTCGCCGCGCAGGACGAGCAGACCAACGTCCAGAATCTGCCGGCGATCGAGATTACCGCACCGCCGCCGGCCGCGAGACGCACTGCGCCGTCGCGACCGGTCGCTCGCATTGGAGCGCCGGCGTCTGCCGCTCCGAAAACACGCATGTATGTCTATCCGACCTCGCCGGGCACCGGCCGCGGCCTGGAAGTCGACAAGGTCCCGTCGGCGATCAACGCCGTCGATGCCAACCAGATCAGGCGCACCGGCTCGCTGAACGTCACGGACGCACTGCGCGACAACATCGCGGGCATCAACATCAGCGAGGTCACCGGCAATCCGTTCCAGCCGGATGTCGAATTCCGCGGCTTCGTCGCCTCGCCGGTGACGGGCACGCCGCAAGGGCTTGCGGTGTACCAGAACGGCGTCCGCATCAACGAAGCCTTCTCGGACGCCGTCAACTGGGACCTCATCCCCACCGCCGCGATCCGGTCGGTGACGCTGGTGACCAACAATCCCGCCTTCGGCCTCAATGCGCTCGGCGGCGCCATCAACCTGCAGATGAAGGACGGCTTCACCTATCAGGGCGCCGAGCTGGATCTCATGGGTGGCTCGTTCGGCCGTATCCAGGGCTCGGCGCAATGGGGCAAGCAGGTCGACAAGAACTATGGTGTCTACGCCGCGCTCGAAGGCCTGCGTGACAACGGCTTCCGCAATTTTTCCCAATCGACCGTGCGGCGCTTCTACGGCGATGTCGGCTACAAGGCCGGCGACAGCGAATTCCACGCCAACATGGGCGTTGCCAAGAACGATTTCGGCGCCAGCGCCACCGTTCCCGCCGAGCTGCTCGATAAATATTGGGGGGCGACCTACACGACACCGCAGACCACATCCAACCGCGTCGGCTATCTCAACCTGACCGGCAAGGTCGATGCGACGCCGACCTGGACGCTCGAAGGCACTGCCCATGTGCGCAGGTACGAGCAGAAGATCGTCGATGGCAATCCGACCGACGCGCAGGAGTGCGGTGCTGATCCGGGGCTGCTGTGTTTCGGGGACGACACCACGCCCGCCAATGGCGTCAACGGCCTTCAGCTTGCCAATCCCTATGCTCCGGGAACGATCCTCGGCGAGATTGACCGGGGGTCTATCCGTTCGACGACCTTCGGCGTGTCGGGGCAGGCCACCAACACCGATCAATTGTTCGGGCACGACAACCGCTTCGTGATGGGCACGACCTACGACGCCAGCGTCACGCGCTACAATGCCACCGCCGAGATTGGTTCGATGGGCGAGAACTACGTCGTCAGCGGCAGCGGCGTTTTCCTGGGTCCAACCGGCACACCGGACCCCATCGCCGGGCCCGTCTCGCTGCGCACCGTCAATCAATACAACGGCCTCTACGCGATGGACACGTTCAACGTCACGGACGCGTTCGCGCTCACGGGCGGCGGCCGGTTCAATGTCGCGCGCATCACCCTGGAGGATCAGCTCGGTGCCGATCTCAACGGCGACCACACCTTCACCCGCTTCAATCCGGTGATCGGCGGCACCTACAAGATCACGCCGGAGCTCACCGCCTATGCCGGCTATTCCGAGGCCAACCGGGTGCCGACGCCGCTCGAGCTCGGCTGCTCCGATCCGGCCCGTCCCTGTCTCATCGCGGCGTTTCTCGTCTCTGACCCGCCGCTGAAGCAGGTTGTCTCCAAGACCGTCGAGGCCGGCTTTCGCGGCACAAAAGAGCTGAACATCGGCTCGCTCGGATGGAAGATCGGCGGCTTCCGCGCCACGAACTACGACGACATCGTCGCCATCCCCGTTCCCGATCGCACCGGCTTCGGCTATTTCTCCAATGTCGGCCGGACCCGGCGGCAGGGGCTTGAGGCCGAGGTCAACATCAAGTCGCCGACGCTGCAATTCCAGGCGAGCTACGCCTTCGTCGACGCGCGCTTCCTCGACGCATTGACCATCGGTTCGAACAGCCCGTTCGCCGACGGCGACGGCAACATCCAGGTCCTGCCCGGCAATCAGCTCCCCGCGATCCCGCGTCACCGGATCAAGCTCGGCATCGACTATGCCGTCACCGATGTCTGGAAGGTCGGCGGCAACGCCCTCTACGTGTCCAGCCAGTACTTCGTCGGCGACGAATCCAACCAGTATGCGAAGCTGCCGGGCTATGCCGTGTTCAATCTGCACACCTCGTATCAGGTGGCGAAGAACGTCCAGCTTTACGGCCGCGTCGACAACGTCTTCGACAAGCGCTACGCGACCTACGGCACCTTCTTCGATCGCGAAGCCTTGCCCAACTTCACCACCGGCGCCGACTTCAACGACCCGCGCTCGCTCAGCCCGGCCAGGCCGAGGGCATTTTATGCGGGGATGCGGGTGACGTTCTGAACCCGGCGGCGAAGCTGACGTATGCTTCGCCGGGCCGTGATGCGGTGTTGGCACGCTCCCGTTCTACCTTAAGCCGATTGACTAAATGTTCATGATTTGTTCTTATGCTGGGCGTCCAGCCAGGGAGCCAGCTATGGACAACCGCATCAATGAAATCCGTAAGATCATCAGGGCGTTACGTGTCAGCATGCGTGAGGCCGAAGCCATCATGCATGAACAGATCAATCGGGACGAGGACTGCACGTTCGTGGCCGGGGAGGTCATGAAGATGCGCACCGTGATGAGCGGGCTCGTCCGGGAGCGGGCCGCCCTCGGCGATACCGACCCGATCGTCGTCGCCAGCCTGTTCATTCCCCGCCGGCGGCCGACGCCGCCGCGCGTCCATGTCGAGAAGCGCCGTCTCGTGCCGCCGCGAGAGGTGGCACGGGCATGAAGGGAGAGATGCCGACCTACTTCTCCGACATGAAGGAGCCGCCGGAATTCCTGAAGGCTCTCGATCATGCGCGGCGCTTGTCCTGTTACGAGGGCTGGTGCCGGATGCACATCGAGGCCATCCAGGTCGCGATCGACCAATACGCGGAAGCGGCGCTCGGCAATCGCGAATTCTTCCTCAACAAGCCCCACAGCATCGGCGGGAGCCGCAGGACCGGCGACGTGCCGTGACACCGGAGACCGTGTCGGTGATGATTTGCGAATGTCGGAGCTGGAAAGGGGTCCAGTGCATTGGCAAGATAATCAAAGATTCCGCACATTCTCTCGGCGGCTTGCGACGAACAGGAGAGCGATGGCTGACAGCGGACCAATGATATCCATATAAAACGGAACGCCGGCGTTTCCCGGCGCGAAATTTCCGGCCACGACCATCTCTCTCATGTGTCCAATTGCATCACCCAACAAGAAGACGGACGCAGCGCAGACCGACGCGGCTTTGAAGCTCAGGTCGCGCCAAAATGCGATGCAGGCCGTAACACCGATGGCGAAGTCGGCCATGCCAACCTCGAATTGGAACGGGCTCACTTGCCAGCCAATGAGTGCGGCAGCCGTTTTGGGAAGGAAGATATGGAAAGCCCCGGCCCAAAGTCCTGTGACGCCAATGGGAAGCAGCAAGATCCATGATAGAAAGCGCTCGACGGCCGGGCCGTCCCTTCGTGTTGCAGCCGCTATCAGAAGCGCGAGCAAGAACAGCACGGCAGGAAGGTTTTGCAACAAGAAGCTGATGGTCGATGCGATCATTGGTTAAGTCCGCGCTGCAACGATTATTGAGGAAAATGTTCAACATGCGTTTCAGCCGTGCGGCCGAAATAAAGTGCACGCCGACCGCTGAATGACACGATGTAACCCGCACATCCGGCAGACATCACTTTTTTGCAGAAACCTTCGTAGGTGTAACCAGGCACAAGCAGCTGCGCCTCCTTAATGGCCGCCTTGACTGCGTCAGCGTCAAAGGCTCCCGCAATGGCGACCGCATGGCGGTGCGTGGTCAGTTCGACGCTGTCACCGTCCGGTCTGTAGTAGATCGCTCTCGAAGTACGATAATCAACTGTGTAGCTCTCGAAGCCGCCATCGATCAACTCTTCGACGATTTGTGGAAATGTCATCGAGCCGTCCTGCGCGCCGCGCAAACAACGCTCTGCGATCTGTTTTGAACCGTCGTCCATTCTGCTCACCTATTCGACCGGTATTGTCACAATGCCGAGCCTGGCGACCGTGTTTTTGAGAATGCGTTCGAGCGCCCGACGATCATGGTCGGGCATCTGCGCAAAGCACTCGGTTTCGTTCTGATCGGCCAGCGCCGCCAATTGGGGGACCAAGCTCATCCCCGTCTTCGTCAATTTCAATCTGTGAGCCCGGCCGTCATCCGCGTTTTGCGCTTTGACGATGAGACCCTTGCTAATGAGCCGATCTGCGAGTTTGGAAACAGCGCCGCGCGTCAGCGCCATGTGATCAGCCAATTGACTGGGTGGCGTTGGTTCTCGGTCGTAGAGGACGCGCATCACCGCCCACTCGGCGACTGTCACATCTCTTGCTGCCAGTTTCCGGGCGAAGGCATAGGACACGTGATTGGAAACGTGGCGCAACCAATAGCCCAAATGCGAAGTGAGTTCGGGAACATCGGGTGGCATCGTGAAATCCAGTTTACTAGGAAACTATATGCCTACGTAGTTTCCTAGTCAACTAGTTTCCGGGATGTGCAGCGCTGTTGGGACCACGTCGTTTTTTTGCCCGTAGCAAAGTCCCACCCGAGCAAACTCCGCCTTTCCAGGCCAGATGTTGACGCCGCGTCGCCCTTAACCGATCGGAAACCATCGCAAATGATCCTAAAATTGTAACGAAACTGCTGGGCTGTCTCCGCGTCAATTCATCGGAGGGCCCGTCCGATGACAGAGCACCAAGTGAGAGAGCAGGAGTTCCAGATCGCGCGTTATCGGCGTCTGGAGCGGGAGGTCACGGATCCGCTGGCGGTGGGTTTGCTTCACATCATCATCGAAGATCTTGAGGCCGGGCTGCGAAGGGGCCGGCCGGATCGGCACGGGCTGCGTGATTAACGCTTTCTTAGCGTCCACTATGCGGATGATCGGCGGGGGAATACGGAAGACAGGGGAGACTGCCCCCAATGCTGAAGGACGGTACCTACGCGGCGTGGTTCAACACGCCATTCGACCAGGGCACCGGGATCGTTCATCTCGCAGACGGCCTGATCTGGGGCCGCGACAGCCTGATGACGTATCACGGCTCCTGCAAGGTCGACGGCGACCGCTTCACCGCCACTGTGTCGACGAAGCGTCACACCGATGGGCGTGCGACGATCTTCGGCGTCCATGACGAATTGACGCTGGACATCGCGGGGACGTGCGCCGGCAAGATCGCGACTTACACGGCGACGGCCGCGCAGGCGCCGGGAATAGTCTTGCAGGGAACGCTCATTCCGACGGAGCAGCCGTCACCGGCACCTGAACGACCCGCGCAGGTCCCGGCGTTCAATCCCGGCAAGCTTCCGAAGCTGCCGAAGCGCTCGCGCTAATCGCGGGCGCCCGGGGGCAATCCGCCAGGTGCCTGCATCCAGATGTCGCGCCCGGGACTGCGCAATTCTGCATCCTCATTCTGCGCCCGCCCGCTTCTCAAACCGCCCGCGACCCGCCATTGTGCCGCCCCAACGAACCTGCTTGGAGCAGTACCAATGTCGGCCGAGGTCTCGCGTCGCCAGTTCGCGAAAATCGCGGGATTGTCCGCAGCCGGAATCGCAAGCCCCCTTGAAGGGGCTGGCGCCAGGCCGGCCGCGGCTCTACGCGGCGGCTTTCCGGCGGGATTTCTCTGGGGCACGGCGACCTCGTCCTATCAGGTCGAGGGTGCGGTCGACGAGGACGGGCGAGGGGCCTCGATCTGGGACAAGTTCGTCCGTATCCCCGGCAAGATCGAAGATGGCTCGACTGGCGACCGCGCCAACGAGCACTATCACCGCTACAAGGAGGATATCGCGCTCATCAAGGATCTCGGTTGCAAGGCCTATCGGTTTTCGGTGGCCTGGCCGCGGGTATTTCCGGACGGCGACGGCAAGCCGAACCCCAAGGGAATCGACTTCTACAATCGCCTCGTCGACGAGCTCCTGAAGAACGGCATCGAGCCGTGGATGACGCTGTATCACTGGGACTTGCCGCAATCGCTGCAGGATCGCTTCGGCGGCTGGCGCTCGACCGAGACCTGCAAGATCTTCGGCCACTATGCGGGCTATGTCGCCAAACATCTGACCGATCGCGTCAAGAACGTGTTCACGCTGAACGAGAGCGGCCGCTTCGTCCAGTTCGGCTATGGCCTCGGCATCGATGCGCCGGGCGTGACCTTGCCGCAAGCGGAGGTCAACCAGATCAGGCACAACAGCGCGCTCGCGCACGGGCTCGCGGTGCAGGCGGTGCGGGCGCACGGCCGCCGCGGCACCAGGGTGGGACCGGCCGAGAACATCGACGTCTGCGTTCCCGCGATCGACACGCCCGAGCACGTCCGCGCCGCCGAGATCGCGCTGCGCGAGATGAATGCCGGCTATCTCAACGTTATCATGACGGGGAAATACACCGACGCCTTCCTGAAATATGCGGGCGCCGATGCGCCGAAATACACCGACGCCGAGCTGAAGATCATCGGATCGCCGGTCGACTTTCTCGGCCTCAACATCTACGCGCCGCAGAACTACGTGGTGCCGTCCGACCAGGGCGCGGGCTTCATGCCGCTGCCGATCCCGAAATCCTTCCCGCACATGAGCTCGGACTGGCTCCGCATTGCGCCGGAGACGATCTACTGGGTGCCGAAGCTGGCGGCAAAGATCTGGAAGACCGATGCGATCTACATCACCGAGAACGGCACCTCCAGCGACGACGTCGTGACGCAAGACGGCAAGATCTACGACACCGACCGCATCATGTATCTGCGCAACTATCTCGCCCAGCTCCAGCGCGCCACTGCGGAAGGCGTGCCGGTGCGCGGCTATTTTCTCTGGAGCCTGATGGACAATTTCGAATGGGTGTTCGGGCTCAGCAAGCGGTTCGGGCTCTATCACGTCAATTTCGACACCCAGGTGCGTACGCCGAAACTCAGCGCCAGCTTCTATCGCAACGTCATCGCGAAGAACGCGGCGGGGGCGTAGCTGCCTTTCCCATCCCGGATTTTCCGCCGCGCGTAAAATCCGTCTCTTCCCGCACACGGGGCGCGGTGACGCAAGATTGCGCGACTGTTTCAGTTTAGCCTGACAAGCCAATCACTTCGCCGGTATCAGCGCGCCGCAGGCGGAAGTGGCGTTTCTACTTTGCATGGGGTTGTTTTTCACCTTTTTGCAGAGAGGGTGTCCGGCGCCGCAGATTGACTCAACCTTTCCCCTGATTCACAACGCCTCCCAACACCGACAACAAGAGGACAACGCCAATGACCGATGCACTCATCATCGATGCCTGCCGCACGCCGCGGGGCGTCGGCAAGGCCGGCAAGGGAGCACTCTCGGGCATTCATCCGCAGCAGCTCGGCGCGACCGTGCTGCGTGCGCTCGCCGATCGCACCGGCATCGACACCGCCGACGTCGACGACATCGTCTGGGGCTGCAGCGCGCAGGTCGCGACGCAAAGCGGCGACCTCGGCCGCATGTCGGCGCTCGATGCCGGCTACGACGTGCGCGCCAGCGCCGTGACGCTCGATCGCTTCTGCGGCTCCGGCATCACCAGCGTCAACATGGCCGCATCCTCGATCATGGCGGGCGCCGAAGACCTCGTCATCGCCGGCGGCTGCGAGATGATGTCGATGGAGGGGCGGCGCGGCGGCGGTCCGATGATGATGGACGGCGGCAATCTGCGTCTGCGCGCACGTCACCCGCAATCACATCAGGGCGTCTGCGCCGATGCGATCGCGACGCTGGAGGGCATCACGCGAAGGGACGTCGACGCGCTCGGTCTCGAAAGCCAGAAGCGCGCAGGCCTCGCGATTGCCGGCGGCCATTTCAAGAAGAGTCTCGTTCCCGTGCATCGCGAGGACGGCAGCCTCGCGCTCGACCATGAAGAATATCCGCGGCCGCAGACCACGATGGAAGGCTTGGGCAGCCTGAAGCCCGCATTTCCTGCGATCGCCGACTATGCGATCGACGACAAGGGTACGACCTATCGCGGCCTGATCCTCCAGCAATATCCTGACCTCGACATCGACTTCATGCACCATGCCGGCAATTCGTCCGGCGTCGTCGACGGTGCCGCTGCGATCCTGCTCGCTTCGCCGGCTTACGCCAGGGCGCATGGCCTTAAACCCCGCGCCCGCGTGGTGGCGATGGCGAACATGGGGGATTCGCCGACCCTGATGCTGAATGCGCCGGTGCCGGCGACGCGCAAGGTGCTGGCAAAGGCGGGCCTCACCGTCGACGACATCGACCTGTTCGAGATCAACGAGGCGTTTGCGGTGGTTGCGGAAAAATATATCCGCGATCTCAAGCTCGATCGCGCCAAGGTCAACGTCAACGGCGGCTCGATCGCGCTCGGCCATCCCATCGGCGCGACCGGCTCGATCCTGATCGGCACCGTGCTCGACGAAGCTCGAGCGCCGTGACCTCAAGCGCGGTCTCGTTACCATGTGCGCCGCGGGAGGCATGGCGCCGGCCATCATCATCGAGCGCATCTAGCCTTATTTTTCAGGGTGAAATGCGACCGGCCTCCCACAAAGAGGTCGGTCGTCGCTTGTCGAAAGCAGCGAATCAGCTTTAGCAAGGCTGCGTGCGGGCCTTTGAAACAAGGCAAAACCCGCTGCCCGAGGCTTCTCCCGCTCAGGAAGTAGCTAAAAAGCAGGGTTTTTTGCCACAGAGGGCCAAAAAGCCCGTAAAACCGCGATAAAACTGTGCAGAAGGCTACAGGCCTTCGCCGGTTTGTCTAATATGCAGCCGTCAACGAATCAGAGGAGACACGATGGCAACCCAAATGTCCAAATCGCAGCTGATCGAAAAGATTGCGACCACCACCGAGCTTTCCAAGCGCGACGTCAAGAACGTCATGGAGACGCTGACCGAGGTCGGTCACAAGGAGCTCAAGAAGAACGGCCTGTTCCTGGTGCCGGGCTTCGCCAAGTTCGTGGTCATCAAGAAGCCTGCGACCAAGGCACGCAAGGGCACCAACCCGTTCACGGGTGAAGAGATGATGTTCAAGGCCAAGCCGGCCCGGAAGATCGTCCGCGCCCGCCCGGTCAAGGCCGCCAAGGACGCTGTGGCCTGATAACGCAAAGGCCCCCTCGCAGGAGGGGGCCTTTTATACGTTCGACAACCGCAAGGGCTGAAGCGGAGGGGTTCAGCCCTTGCGGCGCCTGACCCGGACCGGGACCGGCTGTAGCCGGGGTTCGGGTCCCGCGAGCGCATCGCGCACCCCGTCGATGGCACGATCGAGCAGCTGGCGCAGCCGCTGCGCCTTGCGCGATCTCTTCGCTCTTTCCAGCAGTTTCTTCATCGCATTCACTCCGCCGCTTCGACCTTCGCATCGACTTGCGCCTCGACAGGCTCCAGCGCTGCGGCGATGGCTTCGTCGACGCGCTCCAGCCAGATGAATTCGAGGTTGTCCCGCGCGCTCTGCGGGATGTCGTCATAGTCCCGCTTGTTGCGCGCCGGCAGCATTACCCGCTTCAATCCGGCCGCGGCCGCCGCGACCACCTTCTCCTTGATGCCTCCGACCGGCAGCACCAGGCCGCGCAGCGAGATCTCGCCGGTCATTGCGGTGTCGCTGCGCACCGTGCGATTGGTGAGCAGCGATGTCAGCGCCGTGAACATCGCAACGCCCGCGCTCGGTCCGTCCTTCGGGGTTGCACCCGCGGGGACGTGAACGTGGATGTCGTTCTTCTCGAACAGCTGCGGATCGATGCCGAGCTGCGGCGCCTTGCTCTTCACCAGCGTCAGTGCGGCCTGCACGCTCTCGCGCATGACCTCGCCGAGTTGACCGGTCAGGATCATGCCGCCGCGGCCGGGCACGCGCGAGGCCTCGATGAACAGGATGTCGCCGCCCACCGGCGTCCAGGCAAGGCCGGTGGCCACGCCTGGAATGCTGGTGCGCTGCGCGATCTCGCCTTCGAAGCGCGGCTGGCCGAGCACGGTGGCGATGTCCTGGGCGGTCACCACGACCTTCGCAGCCGAGCCGTCGGCGACCTGCACCGCGGCGTGCCGGAACACCTTGCCGATCTCGCGCTCGAGGTTACGCACGCCGGCCTCGCGGGTGTAACCCTTGACGACCAGCTTCAGCGCCTCCGGCGTGATCTCGGCCTGCTCGGCCGTCAGGCCATTGGCCTCCAGCTGTCGCCGCACCAGATAGCGCTTCGCGATCTCCAGCTTCTCCTCCTGGGTGTAGCCGGCGAGGCTGATCAGCTCCATGCGGTCCAGCAGCGGACCCGGAATCTGGTCCAGCATGTTGGCCGTTGCGATGAACACCACGCGCGACAGGTCGAAGGGCACGGCCAGGTAATTGTCCCGGAACGTCCCGTTCTGCTCGGGGTCGAGCACCTCCAGCATGGCGGCGGAGGGATCGCCCTGCACGCCGCGGCCCATCTTGTCGATCTCGTCCAGCATCATGACGCAGTTGCGTGCGCCCGCCTTCTTGATGCCCTGGATGATGTTGCCGGGCAGTGCGCCGATATAGGTCCGCCGGTGACCCCGGATCTCGGCCTCGTCGTGCACGCCGCCGAGGCTGACGCGCACGAAGGGGCGATCCATCGCACGTGCGATGGACTGTCCCAGCGAGGTCTTGCCGACGCCGGGCGGGCCGACGAAGCACAGGATCGGCGCCTTGCCCTGCGGCGCCAGCTTGCGCACCGCCAGATATTCGATGATCCGGCTCTTGATCTTCTCCAGGCCGAAATGATCGGCATCGAGGATGCGGCGCGCCTCCTTGATGTCGATCGGCTTCTCCGCGGGCAGCGCCCAGGGCAGCTCGATCAGCCAGTCGAGGTAAGTGCGGACCATGCCGGCTTCGCCGGCGGCCTCCGGCATGCGCTCGTAGCGGCGCAGCTCCTTCCTGGCATGCGCGTCCGCCTCGGGCGGCATGTTGGCCTTGGTGATGGCAGCCGTCAGCTCGGCGACCTCGGCCGCCTTGCCGTCGCCTTCGCCCAGCTGACGCTGAATGGTCGCCATCTGCTCGCGCAGGATCGCCTCGCGCTGCCGCTCGTCGAAGCTGGCACGGGTCTTCTGGCCGATCTCGTTGCTGATGCGCAGCACCTCCAGCCGTTCGGCCAGATGCTTCGACACCTTCTCGACGCGCAGGGTGAGGTCGATGGTTTCCAGCACCTCCTGCTTGTCCTGCGGCTTGATGTCCATGAACGACGTCGCCAGATCCGCGAGCGCGCCGGGGGCGGTAGTGCTCTGGAACATCGCGGTCAGCTCGGGCGGCGCCTGCGGCAGCAGCTCGATCGCCTCGATCGCCTGGCGCTGCAGGTTCAGCGCGCGCGCCTCGATCTCGGGCGAGCTCGTGGTGGGCTCCGGAATTTGCTGGAAGCGTGCAGCCAGGAACGGCGTCCCCGGCAGGAAGTCGAGGATGCGTGCGCGCTGCACACCCTGGCAGACGATGTGATGGGTGCCGTCGGGCGCGGTGATGTAGCGCACGATGTTGGCGATGGTCGCGACCCGGTAGAGATCGTCCGCTCCGGGCTCTTCGGTTTCCGGGCTGCGCTGCAGCACGATGCCAACCGGCCGCTGCTCGCGCAGCGCCTGCTGCGCGGCGGCGACCGACTTCGGCCGCGCGATCGCGATCGGAGCGATGGCGCCGGGGAACAGCACCATCTCGCGCACGGGGATGATGATCAGTGCGTCTTCGGGGATCTTCACGTCGGACTCGGTGGAATTGCTCTGTGAATTGTTCATCTGTTCGGTGGCCATGATCGACCTCAGGATTTGGCGAGGCGCAGTGCGACGCAGCCGTCCATCACGAAGCGGCTGATGGCGTAGCGGCCGAGGGGCAATGCTATGCGGCGCTCGAAACGCCCCTGCGGCAGCTCGAGCCGGTGGATGCGGGCATTGCGAAGCTCCGGCGGAAGCGTGCGCTGGCCGGACACCACGAGCACGCCGTCATGGATGACCGTCTCGACATTGTCCGGATTGACGCCGGGTAGCGCCACCAGGATCAAAAGCTCATGCTCGGTCTCGAGCACGTCGATCGGCGGCTCCCAGCAGGCGTCCTGGCGGCCGAACTGCTGGCGCAGCCGATCGGCGCGCGTCAGCTGGTCCAGGGCTTCGGACAGCATCCAGTCGAGGGGATTTTTGGGTTGCATGGCAAAACTCGGGGAAGGCGCTGCGGGTTGGAAAGCGAGGATATGGGGAGGGTTCCCCGAAATTCCAGCATCCGCGCGTTCTGGGCATGCCAGCCTCTCGAACCGGAAGAGGCCCTTGCAGCCAGACGCATCGACGCCGCGGAGATGGTCCGCGGCGTCGAAGGCGACAATTGGGCGAGCCGCGCCGATCAGGCGGCTTCGCGGTATTCCTGTTCCGCTTCGAGGTTGATGACCGAAGTTGCCAGCTCACTCAGCGAGTGATCGGTCGCCTCTTCCTCGTCCAGCGTCGCCTGGAGCAGCTTGGCCGCCTCCGGCATGCCGAGCTCTTCGGCCCAGGTGCGCAGTGTGCCATAGCGGGAGATCTCGTAGTGTTCGACCGCTTGCGCGGCCGCGAGCAGGCCCGCGTCGAGGGCAGGGGCGTTCTTGAAATCCTTCATGATCTCGGCGCCCTCGTCGGTGATGCCGTTGATGGCCTCGCACGGCTTGCCGCGCGCCGGCTTGTCCAGCATCTTGAAGATCTGCTCCAGGCGTTTGACCTGGCCCTGCGTCTCCCGCAGGTGCTTGTTGAAGGCCGCCGCAAGGTCCTTCGAATGGGCGGCCTTGGCCATCTTGGGCAGCGTCTTGATGATCTTGTTCTCGGCGTAATAGATGTCCTTCAGCGTCTCCAGGAACAGGTCGCTCAGCATCTTGGGCGCCTGACGGGGACGGCGCGCCGCGGTCTTTTTCGCGTTCGCACGTTTCTTTGCTTGCTTAGCCATAAATCCTCCTCTTGAGGAGAACGGGAATGCGTTCCCATCCTCAATCCACGCGCGATCAAGACTCTGCGAGGGCAATTGTTCCTCGCGAAGGCCTCCGCGAGCCATTATGGATGGCGCCACGTTTCGCCTGAGACCCATCCGCATGCTCGACTTCGCCCTGTCCGCTTTTGTGACGCTCCTGCTTGTCATTGATCCCGTCGGCCTCGCGCCGGCCTTCCTGGCCGCGACCGGGGGCATGCCGGACGCGGTCAAGCGCACCGTCGCATGGCGTGCCCCGCTGATCGCGGCGTCGATCCTGGTGGTGATCGCGCTGGCTGGAAACTGGCTGCTGCGCCAGCTCGGGATCGGCATCCCCGCCTTTCAGATCGCCGGCGGGCTCCTGCTGTTCGGCGTGTCCTACCAGATGATCTTCGGCGACCGTCCGCATCGGGAGGCGCGCGAGGCCGACAAGGCCACCGCGGAGCATGCCTCCGACGTCGCGGTATTCCCCCTAGCCATCCCCATGATGGCCGGCCCGGGCGCGATCGCGACCACGCTGCTGCTGACGGGCGATGCCGGCTATGGGGCGAGGCTCGCGATCATCATCGCGGTCGTCGTCTCCGTCTGCCTGCTCTGCATGCTCTGCTTCGTCTCGGCTCATCTGATCGCGCGCAGCCTCGGGCGGACCGGCAATGCCGTGCTCTCGCGCGTGCTCGGCATGCTGCTCGCGGCCTATTCGGTGCAGTTCGTGATCAACGGGATCGCGGCCGTTCGGGCAAGCCTGTCCTAGATTTGCGATTGTCCGGTAATCTGTTGATTTGACGACCTATTTCGAGGGCCGGCGAGGCCGTCGGCAAGACGGCCGCCGATCCGGGCCGCTTTCGCTTGCGCTGCCATATTGCTTTGACGTACTCCCCGTCTGGCAATCGCCCATCGCCAGTAAGTCGAGGTGAAACCGGGATGTCGATGACAGCGGACGAGCTCGCAAAGAGACAGGCCATCATCGACGCTTGCCGCCGCATGAATGCGCTCGGCATCAACCAGGGCACCTCTGGCAACATCAGCGTCCGACATGCGGACGGACTTCTGGTCACGCCCACGAGCGTGCCCTATGAGGCCATGACGCCCGACCAGATCGTGTTCATGGCGATGGACGGTGCGCACGCGCCCGGTCAGAAGCCGTCGAGCGAATGGCGCTTCCATCGCGACATCCTGCAGTCGCGCGCCGACGTCGACGCCGTCGTCCATGCCCATCCGACCTATTGCACCATCCTGGCGATCATGGGCATGGAGATCCCGCCCGTGCACTACATGATCGCCGCTGCGGGCGGCGACAGCATCCGTTGCGCGCCCTACGCGACCTTCGGCACGGCGGAACTGTCCGGGCATGCGGTGCGGGCGCTGGAGGGGCGGCTTGCCTGTCTGCTCGACCACCACGGCATGATCGCGATCGGCAGGACGCTCGACAAGGCGATGTGGCTCGCCGTCGAGGTCGAGACGCTGGCGCGGCAATATCATGGTTGTCTCCAGATCGGGACACCGCCGCTGCTTCCCAGCGACGAGATCGAACGGGTCCGCCAGCGCATGGCCGGCTATGGACTGTCGGAAGGGTAGGGCGGGCAGACGGTGTTGGTGCGCCTCAGGCACATCGTCGACGGCAAGGGATCGAACCGCGTCATGGTTCGGCTGCGCGCGCTCCTGCGCAGCAACGAGTTCTACCTGATCCCGCTGGCGCTCGTGATCGGCACGCTGGCCGGCGCCATCGTGACGCTGATGGCCGAGATCGCGCAGATCGCCCACATGGTGATCTACGGCATTCCCATCGACGTGCGCCTCTCGGCCAACGCCTATGTGAGTCCCTGGGCGGCGATGATTGCGCCCGCGCTCGGCGGTCTCTTGCTCGGCGTGATGGAATGGTGGCGGCGAAAGCTGAAGATATCCAATGCGGTCGACCCGATCGAGGCCAACGCGTTGCGCGGTGGCAATCTGTCGATGCGCGACAGCGTGGTGGTGTCGAGCCAGACCCTGATCTCCAACGGCTGCGGTGCCTCGGTCGGCCTCGAGGCCGGCTATACCCAGATCGGTTCGGGCATCGCCTCGCTGTTCGGCAAATTCTTCAATCTGCGCCGCAACGATCTGCGGCTGATCGTCGGCTGCGGCGCGGCTGCCGCGATCGCCGCAGCCTTCGGTGCGCCGATCACCGGCGCTTTCTACGCATGTGAATTGATCGTCGGCGTCTACTCGGTCGGCAGCGCCGCGCCGATCCTGGCCGCCTCGCTTGCCGGTGCGCTGACCGCGCAGTGGCTCGGCGGCGCGCCATATTCTCTGGAGATACCCAAGGTCAGCGCCGTCGGCGTCGAGCAATATCTGGCGCTGATCGGTCTCGCGCTCATCACCAGCGGCGTCGGCATTGCCGTGATGCGCTCGTCCTCGATGTTCGAGCGCCTGTTCGCCTGGCTGCCGGTCTGGCTGCGCCCGGCGGTCGGCGGCCTGATCGTCGGCGGCTTTGCCATCGTCACGCCGCAGGTGCTGGCGGCCGGTCACGGCGCCATGGTGCTCGATCTGTTTCACGACATGGCGATCGGCCTGATCGCGCTGATCATCGCCTTGAAGGTGACAGCCTGCCTGATCTCGCTCGCTTCGGGCTTTCGCGGCGGTCTTTTCTTCGCCTCGTTGTTCGTCGGCAGCCTGATCGGAAAGTTCTTTGCCGCGGTGCTGTTGCTGATCAGCCCGAACTTCGTGATCGACCCGCTGGTGGCGATGCTGACCGGCATGGCGACGCTCGGCGTCGCCATTGTCGGCGGCCCCCTGACCATGTCGTTCCTCGTGCTCGAGATGACGCGCAATGTCGACGTCACGGCCGTGGTACTGGCCGGCTGCATCGTCACCTCGATCTGCGTCCGTTTCATGTTCGGCCATTCCTTCTCGACCTGGCGGCTGCATCTGCGCGGCGAGACCATCCGCAGCGCCAACGACGTCGGCTGGCTGCGCAACCTCACCGTCGAGCGGCTGATGCGCTCCGACGTCGGCAAGGTGCCCTCGACCACGAGCATCGCCGCGGTCCGCCGCGAATTCGCGCTGGGCTCGCGGCCGGGAGTCGTCATCGTCAACAACGCGGACGAATATGTCGGTCTCGTCCTGCTCCCCGACCTGTTCTCCGGCGATCTCGACAGCATCGCCGACGACATCCAGGTGATCGAGCTCGCGCGCCTGACCGAGATCGTGCTGATCCCGGAAATGAACGTGAAGTCGGCGATGGCGGTGTTCGACGAGGCGGAAGCCGAGATGCTGGCGGTGGTCGATTCCACCGACAGCCGCAAGGTCGTCGGCTTCCTCACCGAGACCTTCGCCCGCCGCCGCTACGTCGAGGAGATCGACAAGGCGACGAGGGGCGTGCTGGGCGCGCTGTCGTAGGCGGAGCGAAGCCGGGCTCAGGATTGGAGCAGATTCTCCCTGAGAGTCGAGCCGGTGTATTCCGTGCGGAAGCGGCCGCGCCGCTGCAACTCGGGCACCACGAGATCGGTGAACTCCTCGAAACATCCCGGCGTGTAGGTCGCGGCCAGCATGAATCCGTCGGCGCCGCCGTCATCCATATAGTGCTCCATCTGGTCGGCGATGTCCGACGCCGTCCCGACCGCGACAGGCATCCCCATGCCCTGGGCGTAAATCATCGCCGCCTCCTTCACGGTGACCGGAGCGCCGCCCTTTGCGTAAATGATGGATTCAAACAACCCCTGGATGCCGGGCACTTCGATATTCTGCACGATCGCGTCTTCAGGGAACTTCGAGAAATCCAGGCCAAAATGACCGGAGATCCAGGCCATCGCGCCTTCAGGCGGGATGCAGCTCCTGATTCTCTCATATTTGTCCTGGGCTTCGCTCCGTGTTTCCGCCACCACCGTCTGGAGGCCATAGATCAGCTTGACGGAGCCGGGCGCTCGATTGTACGTGCCGGCCAATCTCTCGGTGAGGTCGCTCGCATATTGCTTCATGCGATCGACGTTGGGATGAACGGCAAAAATCGCCTCGGCATGCTTGGCGGCGAAGTCGCGACCCTGTCCGGACGAGCCTGCCTGCCACAGCACAGGACGTCCCTGCGGCGACGGTGCGCAAAAATGGCGTCCGTCGCATTTGTAGTATTTCCCCTCGTGATGGACCACCTTGATCTTGGAGGGATCTGCGTAGATTCCCGACGCTTTGTCGGCGACAATTGCGTCCGGCTCCCAAGAGTCCCACAGCTTGTAACAGACCTCCATATACTCCTCGAGCCGCTCGTAGCGGCCAGTTCGTTCTGTCATCGCCTGGCCGTAGGCGTCCCACTCGCTCTTCGAATAGGACGAGACGATATTCCACGCGATGCGGCCGGAAGAGAGATGGTCGAGACTCGAGAGCCGGCGGCACATTGAGTAGGGATGTTCGAAGGCCGTGGATAGCGTCAATCCGACGCCAAGATGCTTGGTTGCGGCGGTGATGATGGGAACGATCGTTGACGGCTCATGCGTGGGACATTGCACGGCCCACTTGACGACGGCGTCCGAGCTGTCTTCGTAGGTGTTGTAGGGCGCGAGTTCATCGGCGATGAACATCGCGTCGAATAATCCGCGCTCCATCGTTCTCGCCATGTGCTGCCAGTATTCCGGCGTGGAAAAGTCCCATCCCACCTTGTCCTTGGGATGGCGCCACATGCCGGTGGCATGGCTGTTGACGCCGTGCTGGATGAATCCCAGCAGATGAGCCTTCCTTTTTTCCGTCGTCGTCATTCGCATGCTCCTGGAGTCGGCTTCATGATGGTCGCGAGAGAGGTCTGTTGGTGTCAGCCAGCCTTCCCTTCGATGAAGAAGGCCAGCCCGCATCCTGCCGCCGTGACGATTGCAAGGAGCGGACCCGCATAGATCATGACGGGGCTGATGCCTGCGCCGGCGATGATGACGGCGGATGCGACGACCGAGAGTGCCGCGATTCCGCCGTAGCGGTAGTCCGGGACGGTGCTGGGCTCGGCTGCTCCGCTGCGATACTCGGCGACGGCGTTCTGCAAACCGCGCCAGAATCCGGCCAGAAAGAAGATGGTCACGACGCTTCCAACGATTGTGATCAGTGCGTACATGGATGGTCTCCTGTGAAATGGATGCTGAAGGGCTGTGCGCCAGCAGGCGCGCAGCCCGGTTGATCATTCCGCCGGGGCTTGAACCTCGTCTGAAACGCGGCGCAGGCCGGAGAGGTCGAAGTCCTTTCCACCCATCAGGCCCGCGACCACGACAGTCGCGCCGCTGATGGCGACGATCGACAGCGTTCCGACAAGCTCGCCGGCCGTCTCGTAGATCGGCATGCCGATCCCGATCGCGGCAATGATGCCGCCCACGAACCCGACCATGTTGGTCTTTGGCCACAGGATCGAGAGGACGAGCGGCAGCAGGACAGACGTCTTCAGTGCATAGGTGGTGAGCACGAGCGTGGTGAAGTCGAGGCCAGACAGCACGATCAGCGTCGCGATGGCGCCGCCGAGCAGCACAGACAGCTTGGTGATGACGAACAAGCTGCTTTCCGAGGTCTGCGGAAAGTAGCGTTTGACGATATCGACGGCGACGACCGAAGATAACGCGGCGCTTGCGCCGTCGATGGTCGAATAGCAGGCCGCCAGGATGACGAGCACGTAAAGCAGCACCAGCGTCAGCCCCAAGCCGATATGCGACACGATGTAAGGGCCGATCGCGACAATGTCGCCGCCGATATCCGCGGGCGTCAGGCCGTAAGCGATGCCGACGAGTCCGAGCATGCCGAGGCAAATCGGGATCGGGTAAAACAGCGCGCCGGCCCACAGGAAGGTGCGCCCGACGTCGCGGCTCTTGATCGCCCACACCTTCTGCCAGAAAGTCTGGTCGGACACGGTTGCGGCAAGCAGTCCGAAGGCCAGGGTAATGCCAAAGCCAGCAGCTGCATCGGGCCGCAACACGGACAGATTGCGCGGATCTGCCTTGCCGGCCGCGGCGAAGACGGCGTCGGTCCCGCCGGGGACCTTGGCATAGACCGCCGCAACGACGATCGCGGCAGGCACTGTAATCATCAGCGTGTTGAGCGTTCCCGTCATGACGCTGGTCCAGAGACCGCCGAAATAGGAATAAACGAGCACACAGACGATGCCGACCACGGTCGCGACCTTCCAGTCGATGCCGAATACGGTGGAGATAACGACGGACGTACCTTTTAGATTGATGAGGATCTCGAGGATGATGCCGAAGATCATGGTTACCGTTACGATGGCGGTTGCGGCCTTCGACCGGTTGAAGCGGTATTCGACGAATTCCGAGATGGTGTAGCCCTCAGGCATGTTCTTGCGCAGGACGCGCGCGAACGGGATCATGGCCATGACGGCGAAGCCATTCGGCACCACGAACCAGAACAGCCCGGACAGACCCCACTGGAACGTCATTGCCGAGCTCATCATGACGGCCATGGCCCAGGTCCAGACCGCGATGACCGAACCAACACCGAAGCCGAAGCCAACGCGGCGGTCGGCGATGATGAAGTCGTGGGTATTTCTCACAAGAAGCTTTTTGACGGCGTAAGACAGGATCAACGAAAACAGGCCGAGTCCGATCATCGACGCATACCCGAGGGTCGGCGTGAGGCTCGGCATCGCGGCAAAGATAGATTTGTCCATTGCGATCTCCGGAGTTTCAAAGGCTGTGGTGGAGGCTGTGATAGGTGCGCCTGCAGTAGAGCAGCGGAATTCCGTCGCTCGACGCTTGCGCGGACGTGACGTCGCAAAGCATGATCATGTGGTCGCCAGAGGGGATATGTTCGCCCACCCTCGCCGTCAGATGGCCAAGTGCGCCCTCGATCACTGGGGCCAACTGTACGTTTTCGGCGATCCGGACGTCGTCGTAGGCGCCGACCGCGACCTTGCTGGCAAACCGGTCCGAGAGCGTCCGCTGATCGGCCGTCAGGATGGAGATGCCAATGACCGATCCCGGCTTCAGGTAGTCGTAGCTTTCGCTGGTCTGGGCGACGCAGAACAGCACGCGCAGCGGGTTCATCGAAACCGATGTCACGGACGTCGCCGTGAACCCGTGGAGACGGCCGTCGCGCCAGAAGGTGACGACGCAGACGCCGGACGCGAGCTGGCTGAAGACCTCTTTGAAGTTTCGGCTGAGTTCGGCAGGCGATGTGTTCATGGTGGAAGCTTTGCTGATCATTTGGCGGCGAACTCGAATTCCCGGTTCTCGCGCAGCGGCCGGATGACGTGCTTCATGAAGGGGCCGGCGTCCCGCATCGGATCGTCGAACTGGCAGACGATACGGTCGAGGCCCATCGACTGCAGTTTGGGAATGCGCTGGCGGATATCCTCGAACGAGCCGATCAGGCCCAGTTCGAAACCGGCATTGGAATCGACCATCTGTTCTTCGCTCAGCGAGGCCCATGCGGCGGCGCCAGATCGCCCGATCACCTTGCGGAAGAAGTCGATGGTCTGCGCGTTGCGCCCCGAGATCACGGACTTGTAGCGCTGCCGCGCCTGTTCGGTGGTTTCGGTCGCAATCACATAGGCATTGACCGCGATCTGAATGGTTCTGCCGAAATTGTTGGCCTCCTGCCGAATTGTCTCGATGCGTCGCTCGAGCTCGGCATCGCCCATGCCATTGAGGAAAAGGCAGTGGCCCCATTCGGCTGCAATTTGCACGGCGCGCTCGGAATGCCCTGCGATCCAGACCTCGGGCAACGCGTCGAGATCGAGACCGTAGCTGGGGGCTTCGGGAATTTCGCCATCATCTTCCCCTCGCGTATCGACGACCGCGACGGCCGGCGGCTGGAACAGTCCGTAAAGCGTGCGGAGGAATTCGGCGGCGCGGTCGTAACGGCCATCATGATCGAGCCAGTCGACGCCGGAGAGCTCGAACTCCTCCTTCCACCAGCCGCACACGATGTTCATGCCGAGCCGCCGTTCGGCGATCTTCGACAAGGTGTCCAGCATTCGTGCAACGAGGAAGGGAGAGCGGAAGCCGGGTTTGACGGCGCCGCACAGGCCGACCTTGCTGGTGACCGCGGCGATGGCGGCGAGAATGCTCCATGCGTCGGCGACGCTCTCGGTGGGACCGTGAATGCAATTCAGGAGGTTCTCGGAAGCATAGAGAAAGTCGAACCCGAGGGCCTCGGCCTGCTGGGCGATCGCAAGACAGGACGCAACGTCGGGTGCCGTCGGTGCATCCAGTGAACGCAGCCATCCGCCGTAGACCGGAAGCCAGATGCCGTACTCCATTACGCGTCCTCGCCTGCTTTCGCGGCCGCCCAACGGACACGATGGCGGACATTCATCGATCGAAGTGTGGCGGCGGTTCCGGCTGTCATGTCGACCCCTGTCAATTCGCGAAGTTCTCGTTGGGCTGGGAATAGCAATCGTCGCGCCAAGATCGGTCGCGGGAGCCGGGGCGACGCGCTTGCCGTCAATTCGTGCGCGATTGATTGCCGAATAGCCTGTCGCTGCTCGCTTTCGCGGCAAATTCCGGCGACAGATACGTTCAATTCATGGCCACTGAAGTGTATGAATGGATCAAGCCCGAAGTCGTTCTTCCTGACCGCGTTGATGAGTCGAATTCATTGCAGGTCGAAGGCTTGACCGCTTTTGCGGCAGAGGCGTCGGGAAGCTGGTTCGAAAGCGCTCGCGTGGGCATCGCGCATCGGACTCGAGTGAGTTGAATTCGTGATGTCCTTTGCGTTGGCGCCGAGGAGTTTTTCGTGACCTTCGAACAGATGAGAATCTTTCTCGAAGCCGCGCATTTCGGAAGCTTCACGCATGCGGCCGAACGACTGGGTCTCACGCAATCTGCCGTAAGCGTCTCGATCAAGAAGCTGGAGGAAAAGCACGGAGTGTCGCTGTTCGACCGGTCGGGGCGCCGGCTGATGCTGACCGAAGCCGGTCAGGTTCTGCTCAGCGAGGCCGAACGCATTCTGCGTGACGTCGATCTGACGATCCGGCGGGTGGAAAGCCGGCGGCCGGCGGGGCAATCCTCGCTGGTGGCGTGCACGGGCAATGCCTATGATTTCTGGATGCCCGAGCTCGCCGCACGCGCAGGCAGCGCTCCGGTCGACGTCGATCTCGTCCGCGGCACGGTCGACGAGGTGACCGCGTGGGTGATGCGCGGAACCGCCGATGTTGGCGTAACGAGCGCAATGCCGAGCCATCCGCAGTTTCGGCAGATACACATCTTTTCCGACCGATTGATCCTGTGTGCTGCGCCGGACCGCGAGCGGATGGTGACCGAACGCGTAACCTGGACCAATCTCCCGGAGCAGGGCCCGATCCTATGGGAGCAGGGCGACCTCACGCCTGGGCTCGTTGCCGCGCTGGCGACCCACCGGCTCGAAGCCAGCCGTCTGGCCCATCCGACGTTGAAGTTGTCGTCCAGCGCCGCAGTCACGTCCGCCTTGAAGGCCGGACGGCATCTCGGCTTCGTGCCGGAGCGGGCTGTGGGCGCGCAGATCGCATCCGGTGAGCTTGTGCGGATCGGCACCCCCGAGATTGCTGTGAGATACTGGATGTTCGCGCTGAGGGAGCGCGAGATAGGCCCGCTTGCGGCACGGCTCGCGCGTGCCGCGAGCGCTGCCCCGTACGGCGCCTCCCAGGCCGAGGCCGACTAACGGGACGCCGCACGCACCGACGTCTGTACCAGCGCGACGCGGACGACGCCGCTGATCGTGTCGGCTACTGCCATCGCGGCCCAGGGGATGGGTGATGACGGAAGCGGAAGCTCGATTCAAAGAGATAAGCAATCGTGGAAGCGGGACGGCGGGCATCCTGCACCGCCGTCCGCGCCGTTATCGGACTGGTTGAGATGGAGCCGCGACGACGCTGGCGACGATCCAGCGGACCAGCGGCAGCACGATCAGCAGGGTTGGAAAGGCCACCAGCCATGACAGCGCCCAGGCGCCCGGCCAGGTCGCCAGGAACGCCGGCGTTGCGCCGAGGCTCCGAAGCGTGGAAATGACCGACACCACGGCCGTCATGAGGATGGACAGCACGAATGGCATCACGATCGGCGCATAGCGCGCCGGCAGTTTGCGAACCGCAATCATCTGATTTCTTTTGAGAAAAAGTACGCGTCAGTCACGGTGAACCTTGAAAATGCATCGAGCCCGACGACGTCGGTTGATGCGTTGGTTCACGTAAACGCTTACGGCGACCGAAAAAACGGCGCGGCTGTTCATTATCCGCTCAGATTGAATGGCGCAAGCTCGATCTGGAAGTTCGGTTTACAATCGTTCAAACGTGGCGGATCGCCGCGCTCGTGAAACATTGCAGTGGTTCGCGCGTTATAGAGCGTTTGCATATATCGTTTGGACGAGAATAGAGGACGGCAGGATGAGCAATAGATCGGTAAATTCGAAAGTTGGCCGCCACGCCGCGCTGGCGGCGTTTGCAAGCCTCGCGCTTGTCGCCGCCTCGCCGTCGCCGAGCGCGGCATCGAGTTCGCCTGCGACTCCTGTTGCGGCAAGCTCGAACGCCTCCGCGGCGACCGACTTCAGCGCCGCCCGTCGCCACCGCGCCTATCGTCGCGGCTCGAATGCTGCTGGCCTTGCCTTCATGGGCGCGGCGGCGGGTATCATCGGGGGCGTCATCGCCGAGCAGCGGCGCCGCGACTACTACGAGAACAATTATTATTACGGTCCGCGTCCTTACTACGGCGGCCCGGGCTATTACGGCGGCGGTCCCTACTACGGCCAGCGCTACTACTATCAGCCGTATTAGGCAGCGGATTCGCGGCGGCCATTCCGGATTTTGCAGAAGGGGGCAGTGCTTGCAGTGCCCCCTTTTGTATTTTCCCGTGAGGCCTCTCCTGCCGTCGGCCCTGTATCGCGCCCCTGTCAACCCTATCGCGACAAAATATTCCGCTTTACCGAAATTCGGGAATGTCGTATGCGTCGCCCATCCCGGCTCATCCTTGAGGGGCGATCTCGTTGTCGTCTTGATTGCGAGCCGGGCTTGCGGTGGACGCGGCAGCGTCGGCATGAGAGGTGCGGGCAGGGCGGGTAGTCCCTGCGAGCCCGTGGCCGCGTGCGGACGAGCGGCGCTGTCAGGTTCGTCTCGCCCGTAAGTTTCCGGCTTCGTCGACAGGGCCGGGAAAACTGCGGCGACATGGCGGGCCGTGCGTACGGCAAAACCGTGTGGTCCTGGCCGTCGTTGCTACGGTCAAGCTCTTGCGGAGGTGTGTGCGAGCCCAACCGGGCGGACAGCATCGTCAATTCGCGGGGCGAGGGAGGCCTGAAGGAAAGTTCGGCTCCCGGGAGAGCACGGCATAAGCCGTCCGACCATCGCGCAGGGAAGGCCGAGTGATTGGCACCACCTGTATGCTGCTGTGCGGTTTCCTTGCGCTACTTTCGCGCAGCGGACCGCGGGTGCGAGGTCAGCACCCGGCCTTCCCTGCGCCCTCTTGGATTGGAGAGGGTGGAGCCATCAGGCAAAACTCGGGCAAAGCCTGCCGCGAGGCTGCCAAGGCGTGTCTGCGATGGACTTGACCGGCGCAATCCGGTTCAATGGGATAATTACTCCAGGCGACAACGATGTCGAAATATCTGTTGATCCTCCTCCTGATCGCATCGCCGGCCATGGCGCAGGTCAAGCTCACTCCAAAATCCTCGGCGGCGCATCCGGACCCCTGCGCCCCGATCGGGCGCACTGCGGACGGCAAGCTGGTCTATTCCATGAAATGCGAAAACCTGCCGGCACCGCCGCTGCCACCGCCCCAGGCGGAACTGAAGGAGGCGCCGCAATCTGCCGCCGAACCCGAGTCGGAGGCGCGTCGGAGTGGCATTTTCGGCTGGTCCTACGATCGCAGGTGACGTGAGGTGACTTGCCGCGCCACTTGCGCCAAGCCCTCTGGAATGCTCTTTGCTTGAAAATTCCCCGTGGGGCTTTGGCCCCGATCCAGAGAGATGAGATGAGCAAACTCGTTATCCGCGCCGGTGATTTCAGCTTCGATGCCCGCTTCGAGGAGCAGCTCGCGCCCAAGACAGTCGCCGCTTTTCGCAAGGCGCTGCCGTTCGAAAGCCACATCATCCATGTGCGCTGGAGCGGCGAGGGTGTGTGGATGCCGCTCGGCGACCTCGATTTCGGCGTCGGCTACGAGAACCACACCAGCTATCCCGCGCCTGGCCAAATCATCCTCTATCCCGGCGGCATCAGCGAGACCGAGATCCTGATGGCCTATGGCGGCGTGCATTTCGCGAGCAAGATGGGCCAGCTCGCCGGCAACCATTTCATCACGCTGACCTCGGGTCTGGAGAATCTCGCAACCCTCGGCAAGAGCGTGCTCTGGAAGGGCGCTCTGCCGATCCGCTTCGAGGAAGTCTGAGTGACTGACACCCGCTACCCGCGCGATCTCCGCGGTTACGGCCGCAACCCGCCGCATCCGCAATGGCCCGGTGATGCGCGGGTTGCGGTACAGTTTGTCGTCAATTTCGAGGAGGGCGGCGAGAACAACATCCTGCATGGCGACCCCGCCTCGGAAGCCTTCTTGTCCGACGTGCTCGGCGCACAGCCCTGGCCGGGCCAGCGCCACGCCAATATCGAGTCGATGTTCGAATATGGCTCGCGCGCCGGGTTCTGGCGGCTGTGGCGGATGTTCGGCGAACGCAAATGGCCGACCACCGTGTTCGGCGTCGCAACCGCGTTGAAGCGCAATCCCGAGATCGTTGCGGCGATGAAGGAGTCCGGCTGGGACATCGCAAGCCACAGCCTGAAATGGATCGAGCACAAGGACATGACCGAGGCGCAGGAGCGCGCCGAGATCGCGGAGTCGATCCGCGTCCACATCGAGGCGACCGGTTCGCGGCCGCTCGGCTGGTACACCGGGCGCTCCTCGATCAACACCAATCGTCTGCTGATGGAGGAGGGCGGCTTCCTCTATCTCTGCGATTCCTATGCCGACGACCTGCCTTATTGGATCAAGGGCACGGGCGGCAAGCAGCTCGTCATTCCCTACACGTTGGATGCCAACGACATGCGGTTCATCAACCCGCAGGGCTTTGCCGAGGGCGAGCAGTTCTTCACCTATCTGAAGGACGCCTTCGACGTGCTTTATGCCGAAGGCGAGACCGCGCCCAAGATGATGTCGGTGGGGCTGCACTGCCGTCTCGCCGGACGTCCCGGCCGTGCGGCAGGGCTGATCCGCTTCCTGGACTACATCGGCAAGCACGAGCGCGTCTGGGTCCCGACACGGCTACAGATCGCGCGGCACTGGCACGAGAAGCACGCGCATCTCGCCGTCGACGCATTCGAGATCGGGTGAGAGAATAATGTCGCAGATTTCGCTCGCCGACCTCAATGCCGCAGGCAAGGCCGATTTCGTCTCCGCGCTCGCCAACGTCGTCGAATATTCGCCGTGGATCGCCGAGCAGCTCGCTGACAAGCGGCCATTCGCCGGCATCAACCAGTTGCACGCTGCGTTGATGGCGGCGATTCAGGTGCCGAACCCGACGTGCAGATGGCGCTGATCCGGGCCCATCCCGATCTCGCCAACAAGACCCAGCGCGCGGCAGGTCTAACGGCGGAATCGACCGACGAGCAGAACGGCGCCGGCATCGACCGGCTGTCGGACGCCGAATACGCCGCCTTCGAGCGCGTCAACAAGGCCTATCGCGACAAGTTCGGCATCCCCTATATCGTCTGCGTGCGTCGTCACACCAAGGACTCGGTGCTGAACGACTTCGAGATGCGGCTCCGCAATATCGCCAAGACCGAGACGCGGCGCGCGATCGAGGAGATCGGTCGGATCTCCGCGCTGCGGCTCGATCAGCTCGTCAGTGCCGACGACAAGTTGAAAGTGCACGGCCGGCTTTCGACTCATGTGCTCGACAATCACACCGGCAAGCCGGCCCCCGGCATTCCGGTCGAGCTCATCGAGCTCGCGGATCTCGGCGAGAACCGTCTGATCGCACGGGCCGTGACGAACGCGGACGGCCGTACCGATCAGCCGCTGATCGGCGGCCGCCCCCTGCCGATCGGTCGCTACGAGCTCCGCTTCCGTGTCGCCACATACTACGCCGAGCGCAACGTGCCGCTGTCAGACCCGCCGTTCCTCGACGAGATCCCGCTGCGCTTCGCGATCAGCGAGCCGGAAAATCACTACCACGTGCCGCTGCTGGTCACTCCCTGGAGCTATTCGACCTACCGCGGCAGTTAGACGCCGAATTTCGCGTGCAGAGCCGGAAACAACCGATCCGGCTTGAAGGGTGGCGCCGTGAAGCGGATGCCGGTGGCGTCCGCGATCGCATTGCCGAGCGCGGCTGCAACCGGATTGTACGGGCTCTCGCTCATCGACTTCGCGCCCAGCGGCCCGATCGTGTCGGACGTCTCGGCGAAGAAGACCTCCGTGCGCGGCACGTCGGCGAAGGAGGGCAGGTGATAGTCGCGGAACTTCGGATTGGTGACGCGCCCATCGGCATCGATCACCATCTCCTCGTAGAGCGCGGCGCCAAGCGCCTGCGCGACGCCGCCCTCGACCTGGCCGCGGCACTGCATGGGGTTGGCGACGATTCCGGCGTCGGCCGCCTGCACGCTGCGGAGAATCCTGAGCTCGCCGGTGCCCTTGTTCACGGCGACACGAAAGCCCTGCACGTTGAAGCCGACCGAGCGCGGCGTGCCGCCGGAATTGCCGTGCGCTGCGAACGGCTGGCCGCGTTCGCGCGCAAGCTTCGCGAGCTCCGCAAACGACATCCGCCGCACGCCGCTGACGACCGCCTCGTCGTCGAGCAGGCAGCTCGCGGCGTCGCAGAGCCAGGCGCCGGCGGCCGCCGCCTTCAGCTCGGTCGCAAGCTGCATGGCCGCTTCATGCGTTGCCTTGCCGGCGACGAAGGTGCCGGCACTGCCATAGGCGCCGGTGTCATGGCCGCCATGGGCGGTGTCGGACTGGCGCAAATGGATGCGGTCGACGGTGGTCGCGAGCGTCGTCGCCGCGATCTGCCGGTGCACGGTGCTGGTGCCGTTGCCGAACTCGGCGGTGCCGACGGTGAGATCGAAGCCGCCATCGTTGTTGAGCGCGAGCGTCGCATCCGCGAAATGACCGGCCGGCGGCACGGTGTCGATCATGGTCAGCGCGACACCGTCGCCGATCAGCCATTCCGGCGACAGGTCCGGGTGCGGGCGATCCGCCTGCATTGCGCGCTCGACGAGGTCGAGGCACTGATCGAGTCCATAGGAGCCATAGAGCACGTCGTGAAATTCGGACGGCGGCGGCGACAGCATGGGATCGCCGGGCTTGACGACGTTGCGCCGGCGCATGTCGTAGGGGCTGAGGCCGAGCTGCATGGCCAGCTCGTCGATCGCCGCTTCGACCGCGATCTGCGTTTGCGGAAGGCCGTAGCCGCGAAACGCGCCTGCCGGCACCGTGTTGGTGTAGACGGCGAAACCGTCGACCCGCTTGTTGGGACAATTGTAGACGGCGATGGACTCGGACAGCGAGTGGAACATCACCGGGCCGGCATGATTGCCGTAGGCGCCGGTGTTGGAGAGCACGTCGAGCTGAAGCGCGGTGAGCGTGCCGTCGGCAGCGGCACCGGCCTTGATGTGGACCCGCATCGGATGCCGCGTCGATGTCGCGATGAACTGCTCCTCGCGGGTCAGCTCCAGCTTCACCGGTCGTCCGGTCTTGAGGGCGGCGAGCGCCAGGATGTCCTCGACGAACATCTCCTGCTTGCCGCCGAAGCCGCCGCCGACGCGTTCGCAGAACACGCGCACCTTGTCCATGGGAAGCCCAAAGATATCGGACAGTGCCCGCCGGGTCAGGAACGGGACCTGCGTCGAGGTGCGCACGCTGAGCACGTCATCGTCATCGAGCCAGGCGAGGCCGCCGTGGGTCTCGAGTGCTGCGTGTTGCACGCGATGACTGTGAAAGGTGGCCTCGTAGGTGACGGCGGAGGTGGCGAGCGCCGAGGCGACATCGCCGTACTCGCCATGCGTCTCCGCGACGAGGTTGCGCCGGGCATCGGCGACACGGTTCGCCGTGGTCCGGTCGGGATGAAGGATCGGCGCGCCCGGCATCATCGCCTGCTCAGGATCGATCAGCGCAGGCAAAATCTCGTAATCGACCTTGATCCGCCGGCACGCCTCCTCGGCGGCGGCCTCGCTCTCGGCGACGACGGCGGCAACCTTCTGGCCGATGAAGCGGACGACGTCGTCAAGGATCCGGGTGTCCTCGGGATCCATCCAGTCCTTCTCGTGCCGCGCGGTCGAGATCAGGACCGAAGGCGCATCCTCATGCGTCAGCACCGCGTGCACGCCGGCAACAGCGAGCGCCTCCGATATGTTGATCGCGACGATCCGGGCGTGAGCATGAGGCGAACGCAGCAGCTTGATATGCAGCAGGCCGTCGATTGCGGTGTCGAACGTATAGCGCGCCTTGCCGCGCACGATGTCGGGGCCTGCGGGCGCCGGCAGGCTGCGGCCGAACGCGGCGCCGGGCTCGACGCGCTCCTCGACATTGGTCTTGCCGAGGATCGCATCCTCGATCGCGCGATAACCGGTGCAGCGGCAGATGTTGCCCTTCAGAGCCGTTCCGAGATCGGTGCGCTGGGCCTGGTTCAGCGAAGCGCAGGTCAGGATCATGCCGGCCGTGCAGAAGCCGCATTGAAAGCCTTGCGCGTCGAGGAAGGCCTGCTGCATCGGATGCGCGCCGTGTTCGCCGCCGAGTCCTTCGATCGTGGTGACGGCGTGGCCGTCGGCACGGAAGGCGGGGATGAGGCAGCTATGCACGGGCTCGCCATCGAGCAGCACGGTGCAGGCGCCGCAATCGCCAGCATCGCAGCCCTTCTTGACGCCGAAATGGCCGAGGCTCACGCAGGAACGTGCGCAGGCATTGACCCGCCCGCGGCTCTTGCGGGAACAGTGTGCCGTTGACCTCGAGGCTCATGACAGCTTCGCCTCCAGGAGTTCGCCACGGATCTCCTCGGCGAGCCGGAGCGTCATGTGCCTGCGCCAGAGTGGCTTGCCGTGGATGTCAGTGTGGTACTGCTCATCCGTGATCTGCTGCTCGATCGCGGCGCGCAGCGCGTTAGCGTCCGGGACCTTGGAGAAGGAGAGCTGGATCGGGCGCACCGTCGATGCTGTTACTGTCAGCGTCAGCGTACCGTCGCCATCGAGGCTACCGATCAGAAGCGCCGCCGAGCGGCCGATCGGCGCCAGCGAGATCTGGCGAAAGGCCGTGCGGCGCTTCAGTGCGGCAATCGGGAGATCGATCTGCCGGATCAGGTCGCCCGGCGCCAACTGGTTGCGCTGGTTGCCGGTGACGAAGTCGACGACAGGAATCTTCTGTTCGCCTCCGCCGGCCTTCCAGATGATGCACACGCCGTCGAGCGCCGACGTGAGCGAGATCATCGGACCCGCCGGCAGCGACATGCAGAGATTGCCGCCGACGGTCGCCGTCTTCCAGATCTTGAACGAAGCGAGAAAGGCCCGGCAACATTGGCCGATCAGCGGCGCTGCGAGCCAGTCGGGCGGGCAGGCGAAGCCATCGAGTTGCGCGACGGTGCAGGTGGCGGCGATCGAGAGATGGTCATCGGTGATCGTCAGCGCCGGCCATTTCAGATCGGTGAGATCGATCAATCGCCTCAGATGGACCTGCGGCTCCGAGAACAGCCAGGTGCCGCCCGCGAGCCAGGCATCACCTGCCGTCCAGGCGGGCAGGTCGCAGCGCGTTTGCGGATGGGCCACCGTCGTGATGGTATTCAAATCCATGGTTGCGCAACGCTTCCGCCCGGTGAATCGTACAGATGAGTCTTGCAAGTCCGGAGCCAAGTCGCAACAAACAAAGTCGCAACAAACAAAGTCGCAACAAACAGGTCGTGGCATGGCGACGATCAGGCTGGCGTCAGGCTTGCAGGCCTTCCGTCACTGCGATGTGAGGGACGCGGGATGATGAACGACGCAAAGCCGATCTGGATCAGGGATCCACTGGCAATCCTCGCCGAGGATGCTGAGCGCGGCATCGTGGTGCAGAAGGGCCGGATCGTCGAGCTGGTGCCGGCCGGCGGCACGCCTGCGACGGTGGATGCTGCGGTATTCGACGCGAGCGAGCACGTGGTGCTGCCGGGCCTGATCAACACCCATCATCACTTCTACCAGACGCTGACACGCGCGCTGCCTGCGGCGATGGATCGCGAGCTGTTTCCCTGGTTGCAGGCGCTCTATCCGGTGTGGTCGAAGCTGACGCCGGAGCGGCTGGAGCTTGCCGCCACCGTTGCGATGTCCGAACTGCTGCTCTCGGGCTGCACCACGACGACGGATCATCATTACGTATTCCCTTCGGGGCTCGAGAAATCTGTCGACATCGAGGTCGATGTTGCAAAACGGCTCGGTGTCCGCGTTCTGCTGACGCGCGGCTCGATGAACCTGTCGCAGCGCGACGGCGGCCTGCCGCCTGACAGCGTCGTACAGGACGAGGACACCATCCTCGCCGACAGCGCGCGCGTGGTTGCAAAGCATCATCAGCGCGGTGCGGACGCGATGGTGCAGATTGCGCTGGCGCCCTGCTCGCCGTTCTCGGTGACGACGTCGCTGATGCGTTCTACCGCCGAGCTCGCCGGCAAGCTCGACGTGCGCCTGCATACCCATCTTGCCGAGACCGAGGACGAGAACAAATTCTGCGAGCAGATGTATGGCTGCCGTCCGCTCGACTATCTCGAGCAGTGCGGCTGGCTCAACGCGCGGACCTGGCTCGCTCACGGCATATTTTTCAACGCCGACGAAATGAAACGGCTCGGCCAGGCGAAGACGACCATCAGTCATTGCGCGTGCAGCAATCAGATTCTGGCCTCCGGCTGCTGCCCGGTGTGCGAGATGGAGGAGGCCGGCGTTGGTATCGGGCTCGGTGTCGACGGGTCGGCCTCAAACGACGGATCGAATTTGATGCAGGAGGTGCGCGCCGCGTTCCTGCTGCAACGGGCGCGCTACGGCGTGACGAAGGTCAGCCACAAGGACGCGCTGCGCTGGGCCACCAAGGGCTCGGCGGCTTGCGTCGGCCGTCCGGAACTCGGCGAGATCACCGCCGGCAAGGCCGCCGATCTCGCACTGTTCAAGCTCGACCAACTGCGGTTCTCCGGCCATGGCGATCCCTTGGCCGCGCTGGTGCTGTGCGGGGCGCATCGGGCCGACCGGGTCATGGTGGCAGGAAAATGGGCCGTGATCGACGGGGCGATCCCGGGTCTCGATGTCACCGACCTGATCCGCCGCCACAGTTCCGCGGCGCGGGCGATGCAGGCGGGATAATTCGGGAGAAATAGAAGGAGGGGCGACCACAAGTGCCGGGTGCTTCTGGCCACCCCCTCCAAACCTCCTCCGGGAGGAGCAGGTGATTTAGGGAATGCAAGAAGCGTGCTACTTGCCCGGCAGCTTGTCGTCGATGCCCTTCACGTAGAAATTCATGCCAAGGATCTGGCCGTCGGCGAGATGGGCGCCGCCCTTGCACTCGACCTCCTTGCCGTCCTGCCCAATGACCGGGCACTTGAACGGGTGCAACTTGCCCGTGGTGATGGCGGCCTGGGCATCCTCTGCCATTTTCTTCACGTCGTCAGGCATGTTGGTATACGGCGCCATCGCGAACATGTGGCTGTCGAGGCCGCCCCAGGTGTCCTCGGACTTCCAGGTGCCGGCAAGCTCGGCCTTCACCCGTTCGACGTAGTAGGGGCCCCAGGTGTCGAGGATCGAGGTCAGCTGGGTCTTCGGTCCGAACTTGATCATCTCGGAATCCTGGCCGAAGGCGAGCTTGCCGCGTTCGCTGGCAATCTGCATCGCGGCGGGCGAATCCGTGTGCTGCATGATTACGTCGGCGCCCTGGTCGATCAACGCTTTGGCGGCGTCGGCCTCCTTGCCCGGGTCGAACCAGGTGTTGGCCCAGATGATCTTGACCTTGATGTTCGGGTTGATGGTCTGCGCCGCCAGCATCGTCGCGTTGATGCCGGAGACAACCTCCGGAATCGGGAACGATCCGATATAGCCCAGCACGCCGGACTTCGACATCTTCGCGGCAATCAGGCCTTGAATGTAGCGACCCTGAAACCATTTGGCCGAGTAGGTCGACATGTTAGGGCTACGCTTGTAGCCGGTGGCGTGCTCGAAATGCACGTTCGGATATTTCTTGGCGACCTTCAGCGTCGGGTCCATGTAGCCGAACGACGTGGTGAAGATCAGCTTGTTGCCGGCGCGGACAAGTTGTTCGATGGCGCGCTCGGCGTCGGGACCTTCCGGAACGTTTTCGAGCGTGGTGGTCTCGATCTTGTCGCCCAGCTCCTTCACCAGCGCCAGGCGTCCCTGTTCGTGCTGGTAGGTCCAGCCGAGGTCGCCGACCGGGCCGAGGTAAATGAAGCCGACCTTCAGCTTGTCGGCAGCGGAGGCTGCACCGAGGCTTCCGGCAAGCAAGAGTCCGGCAGCCAGCGCAAGAAGTGATTTCCTCATCATCAATCTCCAGATCGTCGGGGAAAGCCACGATCCGCAACGTGCGCGCCCCATCGCGCCTGTCGCGGAATAGAAAAATCAGCGGTCAGGCACAAACACGGTGCCGAGTACGGCCGGTGCGGTTGAGCCGCCGGTGCGTGCGCGGGAGAGCAGGACCAGCACGATGACGGTCGCGAGATAAGGCAGCGCCGACATGAATTGCGAGGGAATGCCGACGCCCCAGCCTTGCGCGTGCAGTTGCAGGATCGTCACCGCGCCGAACAGATAAGCGCCGACCACGAGCCGGCCTGGGCGCCACGACGAGAACACGACCAGCGCTAACGCGATCCAGCCGCGGCCCGCAGTCATGCCGGGAATGAAGAACGGCGTATAGGCGAGCGGCAGGTAGGCGCCGGCAAGGCCGGCGCAGGCGCCGCCGAACATCACGGCGAAGGTGCGGATGCGCAGCACGGGATAGCCGAGCGCATGCGCGGAGACATGATTGTCGCCGCAGGCGCGGAGGATCAGGCCCGGCCGCGTGCGGTACAGGAACCACCAGACGCCGATGACGAGCGCGATGGAGAAGTAGACGAACGCGTCCTCGCCGAACAGTACGCGGCCGACCAGCGGGATCGCGGTGAGGCCGGGAATGTAGAGATGCACCGCCGGCGTGATGCGTTCGCCGACAAATCCGGCCCCAATCAAGCCGGAGAGTCCGACGCCGAGAATGGTCAGCGCGAGACCGGTTGCGACCTGGTTGACGGCGAGCCCGAGCGCCATCAGCGCGAAGATCAGCGACATCAGCATGCCCGCGGCGATGCCGAACAGCGCGCCGATGAAGATCGAACTGGTCAGCCACGCGCCGGCAAAGCCGCAGGCCGCGCCCACGATCATCATGCCTTCGACGCCGAGATTGAGCACGCCCGAGCGTTCGGTCACGAGCTCGCCGGTCGCCGCAATCAGCAGCGGTGTCGAGGCGGCGAGCACCGCGAGGATGATGGCTTCAACCAGCTCCACGGGCCACCTGTCGGTTCGGGAACACCAGCTTGAAGCGGTAGAGAATGAGGGAATCGCAGGCGAGCACATAGAACAGCAGGATGCCCTGAAAGACCTTGGTGACGTCCAACGGGATCTTCATTGCAATCTGCGCCTGCTCGCCGCCGATAAAGGTCAGTGCGACAAAAAGGCCGGCAATCAGTATTCCAAGCGGGTTCAAACGCCCGAGGAAGGCAACGATGATCGCGGTAAAGCCATAGCCCGGCGAAATGCCGGGCTGGAGGTGCCCCACCGGCCCTGCGACCTCGATGATACCTGCGAGGCCCGCGAGAGCGCCCGAGACCGCGAAGGTCAGGATGACCAGCTGATTGGCGTTGAAGCCGCCGAACCGCGCGGCGCGAGGTGCAGCGCCGACCACGCGGATCTCGAATCCCTTGATGGTCCTCCCGAGCAGGATCGCAGCGGCTGCAACGACGATCAGAGCGATGATCGAGCCGAGATGCAGCCGGCCGCCTTCGATCAACAGCGGCACCGTTGCCACCGGATCGAATTCGGCCGTGGTCGGGAAATTGAAGCCCTGCGGGTCGCGCCAGGGGCCACGGACGAGATAGTCGAGGAAGAGGTCGGCGACATAGACCAGCATCAGGCTGGTCAGGATCTCGCTGGCACCGAACTTCACCTTGCAGATCGCCGGGATCAACGCGTAGAGCGCGCCTGCGGCGGCTGCGAGCACGAACATCACCGGCAGCACCCAGGCGCCGGCGTCGGTGCCTTGAGTCCTGACAGCGAGCCAGCTTCCGGCGACTGCGCCGATCAGGAACTGGCCCTCGGCGCCGATGTTCCAGGCATTGGCGAGATAGCAGAGCGACAGCCCGATGGCGATCATCACCAGCGGGGTTGCCTTCACCGCGATCTCCTGCAGCGAATAGCTGTCGGTGAGCGGTGCGATGAAATAGGCGTGCAGGGCGAGCAGCGGATTCTTGCCGAGGATCGCGAACAAGATGACCATGGTGGCGATGGTGAGGCCGATCGCGATCAGTGGCGAGACCAGTGCGATCGTGTTGGAGCGCTCGGCGCGTTTCTCAAGCACCAACTGCATGCGCGGCCTCCTTCGGCTCGAGGCTGCTGCCGCCCATGAGAAGGCCGAGCTTTTCGCGGCTCGCTTCGCCCGCGGCGAGCGGAGCGGACAGATGGCCGTGAAACATCACGGCGATGCGGTCGGCGATCTCCGCGAGTTCATCGAGATCCTGGCTGGTCACGAGCACGGCGGCGCCCGCGGTGGCGAGATCGAGCAGGGCCTGGCGGATCACGGCGGCAGCGCCCGCATCGACGCCCCAGGTCGGCTGGCTCACCACCAGCACCGCCGGGCTGCGCAGGATCTCGCGACCGACGATGAACTTTTGCAAATTGCCGCCAGAGAGGGATGCTGCTTCCGGATCGCGCTTGGCCTTACGGACGTCGAACGTCTCGGTCGCACGGTCGACCGTCTTCAGCGTCGCTGCGGTGTCGATGAAGCCGTGATTGACCATGCCGCTGGCCGCGTGCCCGGTCAGCAGCGCGTTCTCCGACAGCTTCATCCGCGGCGCGGTGCCGTGGCCGAGCCGTTCCTCGGGCACGAAGGCAGCCCCAAGCTTGCGCCGCTGCGTGATAGAGAGATGGCCGGCGGCGATGCCCTCGATCACTATCGTACCCGGGTCCTTCGAGAGCCGCTCGCCGGATAGCGCGGCGAACAACTCGTCCTGGCCGTTGCCGGCGACGCCGGCGATGCCGAGGATCTCGCCGCCCTTCAGTTCGAACGAGATGTGCTCGAGCCGGATGCCGTGCGCCTCGGCCGGCGCAAGTGAGAGATCGTTGACGACGAGCCGGGGCACGGTGGTCTTCCGGCCGGAGGCGGCCTTCACTTGCTTGATCTCGCCGCCGACCATCATGCGCGCGAGCGAAGCTGCGGTCTCGAGCCTGGGATTGCAGGTGTCGACCTTCCTGCCGCCGCGCAGGATCGTCGCGGTGTCGCAGAGCCGCTTCACCTCCTCGAGCTTGTGGCTGATGTAGAGGATGGCCCGGCCCTCGGCCTTGAGCCGCTCCAGCACGACGAAGAGCTGGTCGGCTTCCTGCGGCGTCAGCACGGCAGTGGGCTCGTCGAGGATCAGGAACTTCGGGTCCTGCATCAGCGCGCGGACGATCTCGATGCGCTGGCGTTCGCCGACGGAGAGTTGCCAGACCTCGCGTTTGGGATCAAGCGGCAGGCCATAGGTCTTCGACACCTGCTCCAGCCGCGCCGACATGTCCTTGAAGGACTCCTTGCCGTCGAGGCCGAGTGCAACGTTCTCGGCGACCGTGAGATTGTCGAACAGCGAGAAGTGCTGGAATACCATGCCGATGCCGCGGCTGCGGGCTTCCGACGGGCCCGACAGCACGATCCGCTCGCCCTGCCAGCGGATCTCTCCGGCGCTGGGCTGGATCAGTCCATAGATCGCCTTGACCAGCGTCGACTTGCCGGCGCCATTCTCGCCGAGCAGCGCGTGGATTTGGTTCGGCCAGATCTCGATGTCGATGGAATCGTTGGCGAGGAAATCGCCATAGCGCTTGGTGAGCCCGACCGTTTGAAGCAGCGGGGACTCGCTGGAATGCAGGCCGTTAGGCGTCGGATCTAACATTCGCTGGTGCGCTTGCATGGGTGAAGTGCGTCAATACTGAGCTAGTTTGAACCGCCGCGTAAGATGTGAAAAGCGTCATCCCTTGCTCAACGCCTCGGCAGGCGAGCGGTATCGCGAGCCGCTCTGTTCTCGTCGACTGATGATCGTCTCCTTGAGCCACCCTTGCTGTCTCCTCGCGCAAGCAACGCTGTTGCAGAATTGTGACGGTTAAGCCAAATCAGACCCCACTGTGCAGGCTTGACGTGTAGTTGAACAAAATCACGTCAGCACGCGTATGCAATTCCTGATCGAGGCACCGATCGCTATCATCGATTGTGTCCGCGTCGTCCGGTCAACTCAAAAGATAAACGAAATCAAACAGAAATGTCCGGGAATGACTGCCATCGCATTGCTGCCGTCACGCAACAGCGAAGCAAGAAGACTCTCAAAATCGTGCGGTGAAACGTCGCCGCCTGCCGAAACAAGCGGCATGCCTTGAAAGAAGTTGAGGCTTCTCACTCCGAAAGATCGGCGCAAGTGTCGCACCCAGGGAGCGTTCATTTTTACGTGTCCAACTTGGGGGTATTCAGGATGTCGTTTCGTTTCAAGGCAATTGCAGCCGCCGCGCTGTCACTTGCTACGCTAGCCACCTCTGGCTTGGCTCAAGCGGCGGATCTGCCGGTCAAGGCTGCGAAGAAGGCGGCCGACCTCCCGTTCTTCCTGGTGATCGATAATCGGGTCACCTACTCATACATCTTCAATGCCTCTCAGCCCGGCATGTGGTCGCTCAAGCCGGATGGCACGGTCAACAGCAAGACGACCAAGCAGGTCTACTCGTTCACCCACTTCGACCTCTGGGGCTACGGCACCAACTTCTTCACGATCTCGATGTTCAAGTCGGATCACAACGATCCCGCCGGCCCCTGCACGAATGCCGGAGTGCTGATCACCGGGGCTCCAGCAACCTGCGCCGGTGCGACGGAAATCTACGGCTTGTTCCGCTCGACGTTCGGCTGGAACGAAATCTTCAACACCAAGGCCTTCACCATGGGGCCGCTGCATAATATCTCGTTCGAGGTTGGCATGGATGCCAACACCGAAAACAGGTATTTCGGTGCAGCCAAGCGTGACGTCGTCGCCGGCCTGCAGTTCGCATTCGACCTGCCCTACAAGGGCTATATCAACGTCGCGCCCCTCGTGTATTGGGAATTCTACAACCACAACTCATTCAGCCAATGCGGTCTGTTCGGTCCGGGGACTGCTGGTGTGACCTGCCTGCAGGACGGCAATACGTCGTACAAGCCAACCTGGGCTGTCGAGATCAATTACTATATGGACCTCGGCTTCCTGCCGCAGAACATGCAGTATTTCTCGATCAGCGGTCGCGCCGGCTGGTATGGCAAGAAGGGGACCGACACCGAACCGCTTCCCTACAGTCCTGCCAATGGCGTCTACAATACCGCGGTCGAGTTGAACTCAGAGCCGATTCGACTGACGTTCGATGCCTCGAAGGCCGTTTGGGGAGACAAGTACTCTCACTTCGTCGATGTCTGGGTCGCCTATCGCTATTGGCAGAACAAGTTCGGCCTTGATCACAACGCCCCTTCGGCAGCCTGCTCTGCGACGGTGGGCGGAGTTACCCGGCCGAGCGGAGCCTGCACCGAGTCCTCGCTCTACTCCGGTATCACCGTGAAGTTCTGATTACCTGACGATCTTCAGGTGAACGAAGATGGCGCCGCTCCTCCACGGCGCCATCTTGCAATCCGACAGTGAGGCGTGGGCGCCTACCTCGTCCACACGCCGTCGTGCGGCGCCGCGGCTTCGTCCTCGAGTAGCGGACCCACCACCTCCGTCGGCCGCTGCCCGCTGGCAAAGACTTCGCGGCAGGGTAGGTCGAGCGTCGGGTTCTCCGGGTGGTTGCCGGTGACGCTGCGCAGGCGGTGTTCACTGAGGCCATAGACCACGCGGCCGATGCCTGCCCAGTAGATCGCGCCCGCGCACATCGCGCAGGGTTCTGCCGAGGAATAGAGCGTGGCTTTGGCCAGCACCTCGCGGCTGAGCGTGCGGCAGGCCTGCGTTGCCGCGAGGCGCTCGGCATGCGCGGTGCCATCGTGATCGGGCATGTAACCATTCTCGGTCTCGATCAGGACCTTGCCATCGGCATCGGCGACGATGCAGCCGAACGGATGGTTGCCATGGGTGAGGGAACGGCGGGCGACCGCGAAGGACAAACGCAAAAAGTGCTCGTCCCGCGCTAATGAGTTGTCCATCGATCCTCCGCGGTCAGTGCCCCGCCATGTGCCGGCCGACCTCGGTGAGGTCGGCTTCGCTGGTTCGTGCTTCATACACGAATTGGCCGTGGAACATCACCACCAGCCGGTCGGAGAGTTCGAGAAGCTCGTCGAGGTCTTCGCTGACGAGCAGCACAGCCGCACCACGGTTCCGGGCGGCCATGATCTCGGCGTGGATCTGCGCCACCGCCGCGAAATCAAGGCCGAAACAGGGATTGGCTGCGATCAGCACCTCGACGTCGCCTGCAAGCTCGCGGGCGAGAACGGCACGCTGGACGTTGCCGCCGGAGAGTGCCGAGATCGGCGTATCGGGCGTGCGGGTCTTGATCTTGTACTGGCCGATCTTCTTCTTCGCATCTTCCCGGAAGGCGCTGCGGTTGAGCCACCAGCCGCCACTGGCGAAGGGCGCGCGGTCGAATTCGCGGAAGGCGATGTTATCGGCGACGCTCATGCCGCCGACGCAGGCGTTTTTCAGCGGTTCTTCGGGCAGCAGCGACATCTTGTGGCGCCGCATCTCCTCGCGGCTGGCCCGATAGGGATCGCCCGCGACGCGGATCTCACCACCCTCCGCCTCACGTTGGCCGGCGAGCACCTCGACGAGCTGGCGCTGGCCGTTGCCGGAGACGCCGGCGATGCCGACGATCTCGCCGGCGCGCACGGTCAGCGAAACGTCGTGCACGGCCATGGCACCGGCATCGTCGAGGGCGCGGACCTTTGCCAGCTCCAGTCGGGCCTGGCCGGCTTCACCGGTGCGTGGCGGCTGTACCGTCAGTTCCTCGGCGCCGATCATGGTGCGCGCCATTGCGTCGGGCGTCAGCTCGGCGACCTTGCCGGCACCTGCGAGCTTGCCCCGGCGCAGGATCGTGACGTCGTCGGCGAAGGCCATGACCTCGCGGAATTTGTGCGTGATCATCAGGATCGTGAGCTCGCCCCTGACGACCATGTCGCGAAGCATCCCGAGCACCTCGTCGGCTTCCGCCGGTGTCAGTACAGAGGTCGGCTCGTCCAGAATCAGGAAGCGGCGCTTCAGGTAGAGCTGCTTGAGGATTTCGCACTTTTGCCGTTCGCCGGCGGAGATGTCGGAGACTTTTGCAGATAGCGACACCTTGAAGGGCATCCGGGCGAGGAACGCCGCGAGTTCCTTCATTTCCCTGGGCCAGTTCACCACCGCCGGCACATCGTCGCGCGCCAGCACAAGGTTTTCGGCAACCGTCATGGCCGGCACCAGCGTGAAGTGCTGGTAGACCATGCCGAGGCCGAGCGCGTGCGCGTCCCTGGGGTTGGCGATCGCCTGCTCGCGCCCGCCGACGATGATGTCGCCCTCGGTCGCGTGATAATAGCCCATGATGCATTTGACGAGGGTCGACTTTCCGGCACCGTTCTCGCCGAGCAGCGCGTGGAATGAGCCGGGGCGCACCTTCAGCTCGACATTGTCCAGCGCCAGAAAGTCGCCGAAGCGCATGGTCATGGCGATGGCGTCGACGCCGAAGGCGCCTGACGGCGGAGCTGTTTCGCCGACGATCACGAAATCGCTCCAATGAAAGCGTCGGAGGTCGAGACTGCGCCGAACACGCCGCCCTGCATCTTGATCATCTTCAAGGCGTGCTCGTGGTTGCTCTTGTCGGTCGCGCCGCAGCAATCGTGCAGCAGAACGCATTCGAAGCCGCGGTCGTTGGCCTCGCGCATGGTGGTGTGGACGCAGACGTCGGTGGTGATGCCTGTGAGGACGATGTTCTCGATCCCGCGCACACGCAGGATCAGCTCGAGATCGGTGGCGCAGAACGAGCCCTTACCAGGCTTGTCGATGATGGGCTCTCCCGGCAGCGGCGCTAGTTCCTCGATGATGTCCCAACCGGGCTCGCCGCGCACCAGGATGCGGCCGCACGGGCCGGGATCGCCGATGCCGGCGCCGATCTGGCGCGAGCGCCAGCGCTTGTTGGCGGGAAGGTCGGAGAGATCGGGACGATGGCCTTCGCGGGTATGGATAATGTGGAAGCCTTGGCTTCGCATCGTCGCGAGCAGCTTCTTGATTGGCTCGATCGGCGCCCGCGTCAGCGAGAGGTCGTAGCCCATCTTGTCGACATAGCCGCCGATGCCGCAGAAATCGGTCTGCATGTCGATGATGATGAGCGCGGTGTTTTCCGGGCGGAGGTCGCCGTTGTAGGGCCAGGCATAGGGCTCGGACTTGATGGTGCGCTCGGGCATGGTCGACCTCGTGCGTGGTTACCGGGTGATCGAGAGTTCTGCGGGGGCGCCGGTCAGCGTCCGCTTCGGCGAGCAGGTGATGATCATGATCGCCAGCGTCAGGATGTAGGGCGCGGCATTGAAGAGGTGATAGCCGGAGGTGACGCCGACCGATTGCAGTGCCGGTCCCAGCGCTGCGGCGCCACCAAAGGCGAGCGAAGCCCACAGGCAGAGCAGGGGGTCCCAGCGTGCGAAGATCACGAGCGCGACGGCGGTGATGCCCTGGCCCGATGACAGCCCCTCGTTCCAGCTTCCGGGATAGAACAGCGACAGGAACGAGCCGCCGATACCGGCCAGGAAGCCGCCGACCATGGTCGCACGCAGGCGGATTAGCAGCACGGAATGTCCCATCGCGCGCGCGGCGTCCGAGCTTTCGCCGGCGGTGCGGATCAGGAGGCCCCAGCGCGTGGTGCGGAAGGCCCAATACAGGATCGGCGCCAGCGCTACGCCAATCAGGAAGAGGACGTTGACCCGCAGCGCGGCGCGCACCTGCGGGACGTCGCTCCACCAGCCAAAATCGATCGCGGGCAGCCGCGGCGCAGTGGGCTCGATCAGCGGCTTGCCGAGATAGAAGGCAAGGCCAGTGCCGAACAGCATCAGGGCGATGCCGACGGCGACGTCGTTCACCCGAGGCAGGGAGCAGATGCCGGCGTGCAGCGCGCCGAGGAGTGCACCGGTGATGCCTGCGGCGAGCACGCCGAGCCAGGGCGAGCCGGTGAGATACGAGATGCCGTAGGCGCTCATCGCGCCCATCACCAGCGTGCCTTCGAGGCCCAGATTGATGCGGCCGGAGCGCTCGGTGATGCATTCCCCCAGGCTTACGAACAGAAAGGGTGTGGAGACACGAATGGCGCCGCCGAGGACGGCGAGCGGGACGGTCCAGAGTCCGATCGATCCGTCTGCCATCAGGATCTGCCTTTCAGGAATCCGATGCGGCCGTAGAGCGCATCGCTGGCCAGCACGAAGACGAAGATGATGCCCTGCAGCACCAGCACGGACGCATCCGGCAATCCCAGTCGGCGCTGCAACAGGCCGCCACTGGCGCTGATGCCGCCGAGCAGGATCGCGACGGGGATGATGGCCAGCGGATTTTGCCGTGCCAGGAAGGCGACCAGGATGCCAGTGAAGCCATAGCCCGCTGCGAGATTGGCGTTGGTGCGCCCCTGCACTGCGGCGACCTCAACCATACCGGCAAGTCCAGCAGCGCCGCCCGCGAGGAAGCAGATGGTGAGAATGAGCTTGCTGACGCTGAGGCCGACGATCTTCGCGGCGCGGATGTTGCCGCCGGCCACGCGCGCAGCAAAGCCGAACACCGTGTGATAGATCAAGATGTAGGCGGCGATCGCGGCGATCAGGCCGAAGACGAGGCCCCAATGCACGTCGGTGCCGGGGATCGAGCCGATCATGTTGACGGCGCCGATCTCGCGGGTCGACGGTTTGTTGAGGCTCGCGGGATCGCGCATCACACCCTCGACGAGATGGTTGAGGATCGCGAGCGCGATGTAGACGAGCAGGAGGCTCGAGATGGTTTCGTTGACGCCGCGAAACTGCCGCAGAGCGCCCGACAGCATGATCCAGAGGCCGCCGCCGATCACGCCGGCGATGACCATGGCGATCTGCACGACAAGCGGCGGCATGCCCTGGAGCAACAGCGCGGCGCTGGTTGCCGACAGTGCGCCGATCAGCAGCGCGCCTTCGCCGCCGATGATGACCATGCCGAGCTGCGCGGGCAATGCCGTGCAGAGCGCGGTGAGGATCAGGGGCGCAGCACGCGTCAGAGTGTTCTGCCAGGAGAACCAGGTGCCGAAGGCGCCGTAGTACATGTAAAAATAGAGGTCGAGCGGATTCTTGCCAAACGTCGCGACGAAGATGCCGAAGACCACGAGCGCACCGGCGAGTGCCGCGCCCGGGATCAGGACATACTCGATCGTGCCGCCGTGGCGTTGGAGAAAGCCGGGGTCAGCGGCCGGGGCAATTGTCCCGGCCGCTTCGGCAGAATCCGCTGCTTCCGATGTCACGAAGTCGCTCCGATCACGCCCTCCACGAGGTAGTCCATCTTCTCCAGTTCAGGATCCTTCTGGCCGCGATCGGTGCCGGCCGGGATCACCGTCTTGCCCTTGTTGTCGACCAGCCCGCCCTTGAAGATGGCGTAGCCATCGGCCGACAGGAACTTGGCCTTGACGTCGTCGGCATGCTTGCGCGCCTCCGCGGACACCGCTTCGCCATAGGGCGAGGTCTTGACGATCTCTTCCTTGAGGCCGCCGCGGTAGAAGTTCGGGATGCTCTCGCCAGCGGCGATCATTTTCACGAATTTTGGGTAGAGCGCTTCCCAATTCCACTCGGCACCGGTGAGGTAGGCCTTCGGCGCAAGCGGCGACTGGTTGACGTGATAGCCGCAGACGAACGCGCCGCGGCGCGCGGCATTCTCGACCATGGTCTTCGGGCCGTCGACGTGACAGGTGAGCACGTCCACGCCCTGGTCGATCAGGCTGTTGGTGGCCTCGGCTTCCTTGACCGGCATCGACCAGTCGCCAGTGAAGATCACCTGCGTGGTGGCCTTGGGATTGGCGAGCCTGGCGCCGAGCGCAAAGGCGTTGATGTTGCGCAGCACCTGCGGGATCGGCTTTGCCGCGACGAAGCCGAGCTTGCCGCTCTTGGAAGTGTAGCCGGCGACGATGCCAGAGATGTACTGGGCTTCGTCGATATAGCCGAAATAGCTGCCGGCGTTCTTCGGATCCTTGTCGCTCCAGAGGCCGCCGCAGTGCTCGAAGCGGAGCTTCGGGTACTTGTTGGCCATCTTGATCATGTGCGGATTGTAGTAGCCGAACGAGGTCGGAAAGAGCAGGGAGGCGCCGTCGAGATTGATCATGGACTCGATCGTCTTCTCGACCGCGTCAGTCTCCGGCACCTTCTCTTCCTCGACGACCTTGAGGCCGGCAATCTTCTTCAGCGCCGCAGCGCCCTGCGCATGCGCCTGGTTGTAGCCGTAGTCGTCACGCGAGCCGACATAGATAAAGCCGATGGTGGTGTCGGCCGCGACGGCCGGGCGGACGCCTGCCGCCGCCCCAAGGGTGAGGGCCGTGCCGCCCAGCAACACATGACGTCGTGAAATCCTGCCAAAATCCATTGCTTGCTCCCCGTGGCGGATGCCCCGCCTTGATCTCGCGGCCGCCGCCGGCCTGGCGGCGCCTGGGATAGGTTGTCGCAAGCTTTGTGCCAGAGGCTACAATATATGCATATTCATACAAGTAATTGAAATATAATATATATCTATCTATCAAAAATCCTGATGAGGAAATCGGCAGACTAAATTTAGAGCATAATTCGGCCTTTGTATGCAATCTGGTTAAGCATTCTTTACGCGCCCTGCGTGTGCATGACTGATCCTGGATGGTCGGTCGAACGGCGCATTCATGCTAACCACGCGCTTGCCCGAACGGGGCCGCGGCGTCATTTCCGCTGGCACCGAACTTGTATCGATTTTTCGCCAGACCGCCTGCTGCCGCGGTCTCAAGAGATGGAAAGCTCGCCGAGATGGGTGCCGCCAACGCCGTTCAGGATGCATCGCTCGGTAAAGAGATCGTGCGTCGGATCAACGAGCTCTGCGCGATCTCGGAAGACCCCGAAAAGCTCACCCGTATCTATCTCAGCAAGGAGCTGCGCAAAGCTGCCGAGCTCATTCTGATCTGGATGCGCGATGCCGGCATGAACGCGCATCTCGATGCGATCGGCAACGTCTGTGGCCGCTACGAGGGCGAGCGGCCGGGCGCGCCCTGCCTGATGCTCGGTTCGCACTACGACACCGTGCGCGATGCGGGCAAATGGGATGGGCCGCTCGGCGTGATCACGGCGATCTCTTGCGTCGCGGATCTCAATCGCCGCGGCAAGCGCCTGCCGTTTGCGATCGAGGTCGTCGGCTTCGCCGATGAGGAGGGGGTGCGTTTCGCGTCGACCCTGCTCGGGAGCCGCGCGGTCGCCGGCACCTTTGACGAGAGCGTCCTGAACACACGGGACCGTGACGGCGTGGCGATGCGCGATGCGCTCGTCACGTTTGGCCTCGACCCGGATCACATCGGCGCGGCCGCGCGGGCCCGGCGCGAGCTGCTTGCCTATCTGGAACTGCACATCGAGCAGGGACCGGTCCTGGAAGCGCAGAACCTGCCCGTCGGCGTCGTCACCGCCATCGCAGGCGCGACACGGCTTGCCGCACGGCTGACCGGCATGGCCGGTCACGCCGGCACCGTGCCTATGGCGCTGCGCCGGGACGCGCTCGCCGGCGCAGCCGAGTGCATCGGCGTCATCGAGGAGTTTTGCCGCACCGACGCGAGCGGGCTGGTCGGTACCGTCGGCTACATCCAGGCGAGTCCCGGCGCCACGAATGTCATTCCAGGCGAAGTGTCGTTCACCATCGACATGCGCGCGCCGACCGACATGCATCGCAAGCGCGCGGTTGCGGACATCGTCCGCCAGATCGAGGCCATCGCCAGGCGCCGGCATCTGGCGCTCCAGCTCGACGTCACCCACGAGAATCGCACCGCGCCCTGCGCCCCCTGGCTAAAAGAGCAGATCGCGCGGGCGATTGCCCGGGAAGGCCTTTCCGTGTTCGAGCTGCCGAGCGGGGCAGGGCACGACGGCATGGCCATGATCGATATCGCGGATGTCGGCATGATTTTCGTCCGCTGCCGCGGCGGCATCAGCCACCATCCGGACGAGCATGTGGAGCTCGCGGATGCCGATTCCGGCGCGCGCGTGCTGCTGCGTGTGATCGAGAATTTCAGGCCCCGGGACGATCGCGCCGGACCGAACTGACGGCCGCGTGCTGCATGTCATCGCGGCGAGACACGAATCAGTCATGCTTGAAATGGTGACCGGCCAGCGCCGGAATCACCAAAGATCAGGCGGATATGAACAGCGATATTTCCTTGCCGTCACATCGTGAGAACCGATTTTATCAAGGCGCGGCAGCCACCTTTGTCGCCAATGCCCTTCAGGCGGTCAATTTCCTCGGCGACCGGTTCCTGCGAAAGTCGCATCATTCGTTTACGGCGATCGAGGACCTCTACCGGCACTCGATGGACAGCGCGTTTTCGGTGGCCGAGGCGTTCCTCGTCACCGGCGCGCCGCATGCATCCGCCTATTACCCGCGTGACTTCGCCTGGTTCTATCCCGACGTCCTCGACCCCGAGACCATCATGGATTCACGGGACGCGGTCCGGCGGGCGCGCCTGCTCGAAAAGAGCGTTCGCTTGTTGCTCGAGGCGGTTCGCGCCGACGTCGTCACGACCACCATCGTCCCGGCGGGACGCGGCCGATATCTCGGCGTGAATTATTTCTCGCGCCCGTCGGACACGCTGCTCGGCATTCTGGCCGGTCTCCAGCAGATGATCTTCGCCGAAGAGAGGGCGTCGTCCTATCTGGCGATGTCACAATGCGCACATGCCGGCCGATTGTTGCTGGCCGAATACGGCGGCGACCTGAAGCGGGCTATTCTGAAGCTCGCAAGCGAGCTTGAGCCGTTCGACAATGACGGCGTCAGATATCTGCTTTGCGACGCCCGCGCGCCCCGTTCTGCGGCAACCGACACGCGTGCGGAGCGCCGGCGTTTCGTCACCAATGCCAGCGTCTACACGACGTTCGTGTGGGGCTTACAGCTCGGAGTCGTCAACGAGAGCGAACTGAAGCGGCTGCTCGGTCAGGGCCTCGCGCAGTACAAAAGGGACCTGCTCCGCCTGTTCGGCAGGGACGGCTATATCAGGCACAGCCTCGATGGACCGGTGGGCTCGCCGGTGTCATTGGTCGCGCTGGACTTTGTCAGCGTGCATCGCGGCTTCTGGGATATGAGCGATGCAAGCGAGCGCGCGCTGTTCGCGGCCACCGCGGATCTGGTCATTGCCGAACCACGCTTCCGCATCCCCAGCACGTTCCACTTCCTGGTGTCCGCGGAAAATCCGCGGAACAAGATGATCCACAAGATTGCGGCTCCCGCTTACCAGGGACGTTCCTCGTGGCCGACGTTCAACGTCGAGTTCGCGGATCGCATGCTCGACTACGACGAGCTTTCGGGAACCGATACCTACCGGGCCTGCGCCCAGGGCATATTGAAAGATATTCGCACCGCGACCGAGGTCCACGGCGGATATCAGGAGCTGATTTCGGAGCAGGGCCTGAAGTACCGCACCTGGGCCTACAAGGGCGCCGTGGCGCACTCGTGGTTTCCGCGCTTCCTGTCCGTCTGGAGGAGGGCGTACGGTACGCCGCTCCTACAGTGGAATGACTGAACTGGCACCCCGCGGTCACATCGACCAACTCGCTGCCAGGCATAAGCGGCTTCGACTCGGCGGCAGGTGCCGCGACAATGGTCGACATGGTCGCTCCTCATGACTGACGACGTCTTGATTGCCCAAAAAGGAGTAGCTCACGTGCTAGATTGCCGCGGTTTGCGAGTCGACTTCGCAAAGACTATGTCCCGGCTTTCGGAAGGCTTGATATGACAATCTCAAATGAGGACGAACTCGCCCGCCTGAAAGAGATCGGGCGGATCGTTGCCAACGCGCTCGAGGCCATGGGCAAGGCCCTCGAGCCGGGGATGACCACGGCCGAACTCGACCAGATCGGGCGCAAACTACTGGACGCCGCCGAGGCGCGTTCGGCGCCGGAACTGGCTTACGCCTTTCCTGGCGCGACCTGCATCAGCGTGAACGAGGAGATCGCGCACGGCATCCCGGGTCCCCGGCGGATCGAGCGCGGAGATCTGGTCAATATCGACGTTTCCGCCGAGAAGAACGGCTTCTTTGCCGACACCGGAGCCTCGTTCGCCGTGCCGCCCGTGAATCGCTCGATTGAGCGACTTTGCCGGGATGGCCGGCGTGCGATGTGGACAGGCCTGCGGCAGGTCGGAGCCGGCAAGCCGATTGCCGGCATCGGTCAGGCCATCGGGACGTTTGCACGGAAAAACGGCTATACGCTCGTCAAGAACCTCGCCAGCCATGGTGTCGGCTTGTCGCTCCATGAAGAGCCGACGGAGATTGCAACATGGCCCGATGCTTCGGAGCGTCGGATCATGGGCGACGGCCTGGTGTTCACCGTCGAGCCATTTCTATCTCTCGGAGCCGAGTGGGCCGAGGATGGTGACGGCGATCCGTGGACGCTCTATGGCAGCCCCGAGGCGCCAACGGTGCAGTATGAGCACACCGTGATCGCAACCCGAAACGGGCCGTTGATCGTTACGTTGCCTGGTTAGGGAACGCCTCAGTCGATCGCGCATGCGTTTCTGACAATCAATGCGGCTATGCCACCAGATCCAGCAGTCGGCATGATCCCCGTACCAGCGTCTTGCGCCCGGTCGTCGTGATCACGGGTACGCCCTCGTCGACGGCAACAAGGCCGAGCCGGACGAGACCTTCGACGAGATAGGCCTTCGCGAGGCGACCGGTCGACGTGGGTGTGCGAAGGGCCTTCAGCGCTTCCCATTGATCCGGCGAGAGATCGAAGTCGAAATCGTCGTTCATATTGCCTCGAGCGATAGTCAGGTTTGCGTGCCCCTGTTAGCGGCGCTGCATGAAGACCATGCGACGACAATGAGTCCGGAATCCGGTGAGCTGCTTAAAACGTCTCTTCAGGAATTGCCGCAAATCGTTGCGGCGCAAGGGTTAAGATCGTTTGATTCAGAAATCGTCCCGGGAGGCCATCACTTGTTCATGATGCAGACTTGATGTTGCGCTGCGATTGATGCGGTGCATGGCAAGCGTTGCTGTCCCATTCTGTGTCGTGAGAAGCCAGGAATGACGAGACGCGACGTTCGGAACTCTGCTAGGTTGACCTGAGGAGAATGGCTTCACACGACAGGAGTGTGAGTACATGAAACGGCTGATTGAAATTCGCAGTCAGGAATTTCTGTGCCGTGAGCGCGCCGTGCGCGATTTGGAGCGCCGGATGTTCTGGCTTGCTCAGGCCGAGGAATGGGAGCAGCGCGCGCTTGACGAAATCGCCTATCACTTTCGTGAGTGCAATCTCGCGCAGGCTGAGCTGAACGCCGCCTGACGCCGGAGCCGATCATTCTCTATTGATAAGTCGCCACGATATCGGATACCGCGCGCTCGAGCTGTTGCGCGGTGGCGCATTGGCGCACGACGGTGCAAAAGGTCGCATAGCGCGGCATCTCGGAATCGCCAAAGCCCCAGGCGAGCCGTCCTTCGGGATTGAGCCAGACCAGCCGCTTCGACCGCTCGGAAATGCGGCGGAGGATGTCGGCGCGCGGATCGAGATTGTTGCTGCGGGCATCGCCGAGCACGATCACCGTGGTCTGCGGCGTCAGTGTGCTCATGAACTCCTTCTCGAAGTCGACCAGAGAGGAGCCGTAGTCCGACGAGCCGAAGCCGACCTTGGCCACGATTTCCGCCATCGCCTCTTCTGGCGACTTCTTTTCCAGGATCTCGCTGACCTCGATCAGGTGCGAGGAGAAAGCGAAGGAGTGGACGTCGTCGACCACCTCGTGCAGCGAGTGGATCAGGAGCAGGAAGAAGTCAGAGACCTGCGCGACCGAGCCAGAGACGTCGCAGATTGCCACGATCCTCGGCCTGTCGCGATGCTTGCGCTTCCAGGCCGTGAGGAAGGGCACGCTGCCCCAGGCTGCGTTGCGGCGGATCGTGCGGCGGACGTCGAGGTGGCCACGGCGCTGGCGCTTGCGCGGTTTCGAATAACGCTCGCGCAGGCGCCGCGCGATCTGGCGGATGAGGGCGCGCATCTCGGCGACCTGGCGCCGCTCGATGCGGGCGAGCGGCGCGTTGCGCAGGATTTCGTTACGGAGGTTCTCTGCTTCCTCGCGGGCATAGAGTGCGAGCCCCTGCGCGACGGTGTCGCGTACCGCCTCGCGCAGGGCGTCGAGCGCGTCGCGCAGGCGCTCTGCCAGTGCGGGATTGGTCGCCGTCAGTTCGTCGAGATCGTCGCGTAGACGCTGAAGGCCCATGGCGTCGAGGATGCGGCTGGAAAAGATGCCGCGCTGGGTGGAATAGCGGATGTCGGACAGGGAGGCCGTACTGGAGGCGCTGGCGATGGCTGCCGCAACCGCATTGCGGTCCTGCGCCAGCAGCATCTGCGCCAGCGGGCCCAATCCTTCGGGCGGTTGGCCTTCGCCAGCCTCACTGGTCGCGCCCGAAGGCGGCGCCGGGTCCGCATCCTGCGAAGCATCCTCGTTGTTGGATTCAGATTGATCTTGCCGCGGCTCCGGCTGGCTGAAGAACAGGTCAAAACAGTCGCCGAGCGCGAGCTTCTCGTCCTGCGATTTGGCGAGCGTCAGGAGCAGTGCGTCGCGCAGGATGGCGCGATCGGACACGCCGACCTGCGCGACCGCGCGCATCGCATCGATGCTTTCGGCAGGCGAGACGTGGACGCCGGCGCCGCGCGCCGCCCGGAAGAAGCGATGGATGTTCTCGCGCATCGGCGTCAACCGAAGACGTTGGATCGTGCTGCCTTGGCAATGAAGGTCGTAATCTGGGGCTGAGCCGCCTCGATGTCAGCTTCGTATTTCAAGAGCACATTGAGCGTGTCCTTGACGATCTCGGTGTCGAGTTCGGAAGCCTGCAACAACACCAGCACGCGCGCCCAGTCGATGGTCTCGCTGACAGAGGGCAGCTTCTTCAGATCGAGCGAGCGGATTTCGTGGATGAAGCCGACCATCTGCCGGCGCAGAGTCTGCGAAATGCCGGGCACGCGGCTCTCGACGATGCGCTCCTCCAGCCGTTGCTCGGGAAAGCCGATATGCAGATGCAGGCAGCGCCGCTTCAGGGCGTCGCCGAGGTCACGTTCGCTGTTGGAGGTGAGGATCACGGTCGGTGGCGTGATCGCAGAGACGGTGCCGAGCTCGGGGATCGTGACCTGGAAGTCGGACAGGATCTCCAGCAGCAGCGATCTCGAATTCGGCATCCGACTTGTCGATCTCGTCGATCAGAAGCACACAGCCGCCCGGCTGCTCCAGCGCCTGGAGCAGGGGCGGGGTTCGACGAACTCCTTGGAGAAGAATACGTCGCCGAAATCATGAAGCTGGTCGAGCGCCGCGTGCAGCGTCTGCGCACCGCCGAGCACTTCGCCGAGCTTGTCCTTCAGGATCTGGGTGTAGAGAAGCTGCTTGGCGTATTTCCACTCGTAGAGCGCCTTGGCCTCGTCGAGGCCTTCGTAGCACTGCAGCCGGATCATCTTCATGCCGCGCCAGGCGGCAATCGCCTTGGCAAGCTCGGTCTTGCCGACGCCCGCGGGGCCTTCGACCAGGATCGGCTTCTCGATCTGTTGCGACAAATAGACCGCGGTCGCGATCTGCCGGCTCGCGATGTAGCCTTGCGCGGCGAGGCCGCTCTCCACTGCCTCGATCGCGGTCGAGGGCTTCTGTTCAGCCACGAATTGGCGCTCCCAAAGGTCTTGCTTAAGGCTTGTTCTGCCTGCGTTCACGGCAAAGAACAAGCCTCGTTTGGGAATGACCAGACCCGCGGGAGCGGGATTTTTTCCGCTCAACGCAAATACTTGGACGGTTCGCCGACCGCACTCAGTGCCGCAGCAGCTCCGGCTTGCGGATGGTCTGTCGGACCTCGGCGCCGCAATCGGCGCATTCATAGATGAAGTCTATCTTGGCAAGGGTCCAATGCGGCTCGACCTCTCGAACATACATCGGCAGGAAGCCCATGCACGTCGGGCAAATCACAGGCGCGATTTCGATGTCCTGATGATGCTGTACATAAGCTGGCATCTCGGCTCTCCTTCGCAGGCGACCACCAAACCCCGCGCAAAAGCTACTGCCGGGCACGCCGATGCCGTCATCAACTCTTTCGAACAGAGGCGGAACGGCGGAGGTTTGCCGTTCGCTGTGACATTCTTGTTACGTCTCTGTACTGTAACGGGCGGACCAAATGCCTATTTCTCCGACCGTTCAGGTCTATTGACCATCACTGCAACGATAAGGGAGCAACGCCCATGACGCATGCCATTCGTTTTCACAAGACCGGCGGTCCGGAAGTCCTGGTGTGGGAGGAGGTCAGTGTCGGCAAGCCGGGGCCTGGCGAGGCACGCATCCGCCACACCGCCGTCGGCCTCAACTTCGTCGATATCTACAACCGCTCCGGTGTGTACCCGGTTCAATTGCCGAGCGGCCTTGGCAGCGAGGCGGCGGGCATTGTCGAGGAAGTCGGGCCCGGCGTCGCCGACCTGAAGCCCGGCGATCGCGTCGCCTATGGTGCTTCGCCCCTCGGAGCCTATTCCGAGGCGCGGCTGATCCCCGCCGACCGGCTCCTGAAGCTGCCTGACGGCGTCGATGACAAGACTGCGGCGGCAATGATGCTCAAGGGCCTCACCACGCAATATTTGATCCGGCAGACCTACCGGGTGAAGGCCGGGGATACCATCCTGCTCCACGCTGCGGCCGGCGGCGTCGGCCTGATCCTGGCCCAGTGGGCCAAGCATCTTGGCGCGACTGTGATCGGCACGGTCAGCAGCGACGAGAAGGCCAAGCTTGCCAAGGCGCATGGCTGCGACCATGTCATCATCTACACGCGCGAGGATTTCGTGAAGCGCGTGGACGAGATCACGGGCGGCAAGAAAGTGCCCGTGGTCTATGATTCCGTAGGTAAAGACACGTTCCTGAAATCCCTGGACTGCCTCGCGCCGCTCGGGGTCGCTGCGCTGTTCGGCGCGTCCTCCGGCGCCGTCGAGCCGCTCAATCTCGGCCTACTCGCGCAGAAGGGGTCGCTCTACGTCACACGGCCGACGCTGTTCACCTACGCCGCCAAGCGCGAGGCCCTGGTCGCGATGGCGAACGAGTTGTTCGACGTCGTCAAGTCCGGCGCGGTCAAGATCGAGGTGCACCAGACCTATCCGCTGAAAGACGCAGCCAAGGCGCACGCCGATCTCGCTGCGCGCAAGACCACGGGCTCGACCGTCCTCACGGTTTGATCCTCGACTGGCGAGTGGCGCAGGTCAGTAAAGGCCTGCGTCACGTCCGCTCGTGCTTGCGCAGGTCACGGGCGTGGTCGAGGCGGATTGCCTGGATGTCGATATCTTCAGGCGAAATTTGGGGAAGGGCCGCCTCGGACAGGATGGCCTCCGTCACGTCCTCGACCGAATTCTCTGCGATTTCGTGAATGAACGAGATGTTCTGATATTCACCGGAGGCGACGCGGGAAATCACCTGGCGTCGTGTGACTTCGGGATCGACGACGGCTTCGCGGCCGCGCCGCCCGTAGTCGATCATCACAACAAAATATTGCATGAAAACAGCTCTGCCGCGCTTCGATGACCGAGGCACGGCAGAGTATTTCGCAGAAACGAAATAAAGTCAAGTACTATTTCCGAAAATCAGAAATCAGTCATCTACTTGCCCTTCTTGCGGGGGCGAGCCGATTTAGCGCGCAGCCGCTCGAGTTGGCCCTTGGGCATGGACAGGCAGATCTCGCCGACCCATTCGAGTTTCACGCCGACGATCGGCTTGGCGTTGAAACTATTGAGATTGACGACGGAGGGGACTTGCCCCGCTCGATGGTCTTCAAATAGCGCTCGCCGGTCTTGAGGCGAACCACAGCCTCTTCACCGTAGAAACTCGACAACGGGTGGCGCTGGTCCTTGTAGACCACGATCACGTCGCCGCTCTCGTATTTGGGCAGCATCGAATCGCCCACGATCTCGAAGGCGACGGTCTCTTCCATGATCGGGAAGGGCAGCGCGATATCGCCGAGGCCTTCCGGAGGAACCTGTTCATAATCCGGCTCGATCACGGCGCCGGCGCCAACCCGGCCCATGATCGGCGCGAGGTTGAGCTCAAGATATTCCATAATCGGAATGATTTCCGACGCCTTGACCAGTCGCTCACCGCCGAGGATCTCCGACACCGCGCCTGGCCGCACGCCCATGGCCGCAGCCAAGCCGCCCTTGCTCTTGCCCGTTTTCTCCAGGCCCCGCTCGATCATCGCAACGTCCAACATGTTGATTCCCTCGATTGCTCGTCGTTCAGTCTCTTGTAATCCGAAATTCGGAATTATTGCAATTATGAATATCAGAATTGTGGCTTGACAAGTTATTCGGAATACCGGAATGTACGTCTCGTCTCCCGGTCGAGGGCCGATGGAGGCGCATCACAGGGTAGCAGCATGGAACCGGGCCATTGGTCGTCGGAGCATTCCGACGCGCTTCGCGACTATTTTCTCAAGGGGATGTCCTATTCGGAGATAGCACGGGAGATTAACGCAAGATTTGGAACGGCTTACTCGCGCGGCGCGGTGATCGGCCGTGCCAAGCGGCTGGGGCTCATCGCGCCCGCACGGATGCAGAGTCCGTCGATCGTGCCGTCTTTACCGGCGCAGGCCTGTCTGCTTTCGCCGCGGCAATCGGCGTTGCCGAACCTGAATTCTCCGCCGAAGTCCGCTATGAAGCCTGCCGCGCCGGTCAAGTTGCGCTGTATCGGCGTCCAGCCACGCCTGATTTCCTTGCTCGAACTCGCGCCGGGCGACTGCCGCTACCCCTATGGCGGCGACAAGGACGGGGAGGAGATCGCGTTTTGCGGCCATCCGCGCCAGCCGGGCTCCAGCTATTGCACGCCGCATGCCGGCCTGACCCGCAAAGCTGGAGCCGCGGCTGCCCGTGCCACCGGTCCCGTCTTGCTGAGGCTGGTCTCGGCGGCCTGAGGAGGCTGCCACCCGTTCAATCGTCAATCTCCAATCGTCAATTTTGCAAGGAGTATCCGAGTGGCACGTGCCCGACGCAACAAATCCTACAGATTGGCTGAGATCTACGACCGGCGGTCGCGCGAGGTGCCGTTCAATGCCGAAGTGGCGGAGGTCGAGGTCGACAATCCGCTGGCGCTCGATCCCGGCGAGAAGATCGTGGCGATCCGGTCGGTCCGCAGCGATCCGCTCGGGCGGCTGCACGCGCATCACCAGATCGACGAGGCGCAATATCGCGGTGGGCGCGCCTTCCAGAGCGATTGGGAGACGGCGGAGCGCGGGCCCCAGGCGGTGGACCCGACGCGCGAATATGTCGATGGCGCGCGTTCGCGCGAGCCCGTCACCGAGAGCCAGCGGCAGGCGGTGCTGCGCCTGAACCGGGTCGAGCGGGAACTCGGCACCGACGGCGCGGCGCTGGTGCACGACGTGCTGGTGCTTGGGTTGACCATGGACCAGATCGGGCAGCGCCGCGCCGTCCGGACCCAGCGCTGGAACGACTATTTTGCGCGCCGCTTTCGCGAATGCCTTGACCGGCTGGCGCAGGTCTACGGTTTTGCAACGGAGGGGATGACTCAGCGCGGGGAGCGGCGCCGATGATGGCGGCGCGCCAGCGGTCCCGGCCGCCGGCGCGCCGATTCGCTGCTTACGGGTGCGGCACGATCTGGTAGGGCGTCGTATAGGGCTCGACACGGAGTGAGGCGTTGGCCAAGAGCCCGATCTTGGCAGTCGGCGCCTGCTGCATTTCGCCGTTCGGGCCGCGATGTACGTTGTATTGCCAGACCGTGAGATCGCCCTTCTGGGCGAGCGCGTGGGCAACCGCGCTCGCATCGTTGCCGCCGAGCGCTTTAAGCTCCTCTGCCGACAATCCGACGACGATTTCGTCCTTGATGGTGACGATCTTGAACAGGTTCATCTTCGTCTCCTGCGCCCATGCGCCTTGTATCGAGAAGGTGAGAAGCGCGACCGCGGCGCCCTTGATGAGATCGCAGCGAGAAAGCATGCCGTCGTCCTTTGGTGCTGAGGTGCGCCCGAATCGAAGAGTCCGTCAGCCAGGGCGCCCGTGGTCTGCGTGGCCGTGTCGCAACCGCTTGGTCGTTCGACCTCGAACATCGGTTCACCGGCGGAGGCATATCGGAGCGATGAACTCCGGCGCCCCGGATCGGGACCTTGGAGACCGGCTGCGAGATGGATGTTCAATTCATCGGCGGCACAACCGCCGAGGCTGCACTCAACAATTACGTGTATACTCTGAAGAAACCTTAATCTGCGTTTGCCGATCTCCGTTCATAGCGGAAACACGCCGAAACGCTGTGCCGGTTGACAGTGATCGAGGCTTTAAGCTTGGGTGATGCTGCTTCTTGACGCAGGCGGGTGACGGCAGTCCATATTCCTGTTATCCGGAATTGCCGTGGTGCGATGCAGATGAAGCATCGCTGCAGCGACGGCTTGGGCTTGCCGGAGGGGTTGTTCCTTGACATAGTTGCAACCTGTTCTGGTTGAGCCTGTCCTTCTGGAGATGTAGTTCAACGGGGTGGCTCTCAGGGTATCCCGACCGAGATGTTCGTTCTCACCATGGCGGCCAGTCATGGTGGTCGGCTTGGGGACCGACCAGATGTCTGATCAGGAAGCCCGATGCTTGTCATAGGTGCGAGATGAAGAACCTCAATTTCGCGGCCGAACTGCACCTTAAGCTCGGCGCGCCTGCAAGCAGCACGGTCGAAAGTCTGCGCCTGCTTCGCGCGTTCCTGAAACTCGCGCCGCGACAGCGTTTCGAGGTCATCAAGCTCGTCGAAGACCTCGCTAGCGAAGAAACGCTTCCCGAGCATCCCCTGTTCTGATCCGGCTGCACCCAGGCCTTACGCCTTCTGCCTTGTTTTCCTGCCAGATCTGGCCGCTGGGTGAAGCTTGTCCCCGAGTATCTTCGCGGCTGACCGCTGGAACGAAATCCCGCAAGTGTGGTATTCAGTTGGAAAAGGGGAGGAGTGCGACCATGATCGAACCGAAACTCGAAGTTCCAGCTGAACTGCGCGACCTGGCCGAGAAGACGATCGACCAGGCCGAAAAGGCATTCGGCATGTTTTTTGACGCCGCGACCAAGTCGGTGACGTCGGTTCCTGGGGCCGGCACCGAGGTCTCGAAGCAGGCGCTTGCCTTTACCGAGCAGAACATGAAGTCGGCTTTCGAGCACGCGCGCAAGCTGGTGCATGCCACCGACATTCAGGAGGCGATGCGAATCCAGTCCGACTTCCTGCGCAGCCAGTTCACCAGCGCGGGGGACCACATGCGCCAGATGACCGGCAGTTTGATGCAGCCCGGCAAAGGAAAGCCCTGATTTCCGGTGCTGACGCTGTGTGCCCACAAATTGATCTTGCGCGGCGTGGAGATCCGCTCTTCGCTGCTAGCGCAGGTCCATGATGGGCCACCGAATGGACTTCATTCGCCGTCCATCATCCTTTCTGCTGATCCCTGTCGGTCCTCCGGCAGGGATTTGCATTTGGGGCATCTGTCGCCACTGATCGGCACGCTCCTAACGCAGTGATCCGATGTAGGCTGCGATGTCGCCAGCTTCGGTGCGGCTCAAGGGAAAATTCGGCATCTTCGGATGCGGATCGAGAAGGAAGAAGGCGAGCCTCTCCGGACTGAAATCCGGCCTGCGTGCAACCGACGCAAAAGAGGGAACGTCGGCGCTCGCCGTGGCTTGGCCGTTCGCCACGACATGGCAGCTTGCGCACCAGCGTTTGGCGAGATCGGCGCCGTGATCAGCATCGGCGGCGAGGGCGGAGGACTTGCCGAAGCTCGAGGCGGCAGCAAGCAACAGGCAAATTCGTCTCAAATGCTGACGCATGGGCATCCCTCATGTATTGGCTTGCGGCTGCGGGCTCACCCGCAGCACGACCCCGGAAATTGCGACAGATCGATGCGGGCGATAATCGATCGCAGCAGCCTGCGGGTCGAACGATAGAGATGCCGCGCGAATCCCGGCGCCCTTGCCGCAGGCAGGCCAAGACTTTTCATATCAAGGCGTTCAATATACTGCGGCACGTTTCTCTCCGGGAGATTGTAAAGCCCTGTTTAGCGTAGCAGGTCCGGAGCCTCCTTGATCTGCCGCAAAGCGTTCCGGGCTAGTAGTCGCCGGGGTTCATGATCATGGGGCTTTTCGTATCGGCCGGCGCGAGCGCGCTGCTGGCGCTGTCACGCAGGAAGCGGTCGAGCGTCGCCTGGATCTTCTCCTTGACCGCATCGGGACCGCGATCGCTCATCTCGGTGTGCTGCGCACCGGTGTGGACGATATCGATGCCGCGCGCCTTGGCCTCTTCCGGCGTCGGCAGCACGCCGGGATCGGTCTGGAAATGCGGATCCTTGGAGCGAAACGACAGGATCTTCATGTTGTCGCTGATCACGAAGGGGACCCGCAGGTTGTCGAGCGTGATCACCTTCGACACCAGTTCCGGATGCTGATGGGCGACATACATGGAGACATCGCCGCCATTGGAATGACCGACGAGGGTAACGTGGTCGTAATCGGCGTTTTCCTGCCGCCTCTTCAGTTCGGCCAGGGTGAAAAGGATGTTGGCCTCGCAGCGGATATAGACTTCGCGCCGGCCGACATATTGCTGGCCGACATGGGTCATCAATGGCGGATCGCTCGGAAGGTCCTGCTGGATGCTGGCAACCAGATAACCTCGCGCAGCGAGCACGTTGGCGAGAAAGGAATACTCGGTGGCCTTGACGGTGTTGCCGTTGCTGATGATGGCGAGCGGCAGCTTCCACAGGCCGAGATTGGCCTTGGTCTCGTAGTCGCGCCGCACCGCGATTTCGACCGAGATCGGGCGCTGCCGCGAGGCATCGAACAGGAGCAACATCTCATGGCGGATCGCGAACCGGCTGACGACAAAATACTGGCCTACGCCGAGGACGCAGAGAAAAGCCAGGATTGCAAACACCCTTTTCATGGTCCCGTCTCAAATCACTTTAGGCTGAACATGGTCATTGGAAACTCCCCAATCGAGCGATCGTGAGCAGGTTAGGGGATTAAATTTCGGCAAGTCTGTGCGCAAGGCCGCACATGCAGCGCATCGGGCGCTGCAGCGGCCAAGGCCGCGCGGCTAGAGGCAGCCACCCCTACCGCGCTCCGGGCAAAGCCGGAACGGGCTCGACAACGTGAAGAGGAAGCGAGGGCCGCGGCGCGCGTTGTCCGGCGCCCGATAGCTCAAAGGGGCGGCCACGCCGAGATCGAGCTGGAGTTCGTCCGGCAGGAAGAACCGCACGCCGGCTCCAGCGGAGGTCAGCGACAGGCCGTCGCTCAGACGGTACCCGTCATTCCAGACAACGCCCGCGTCGCCGAAGGCGTAGAACTGATAGCCGGTCCAGTAGCGGAAATTGAGCTTCTGATCGAAACGCAGCTCGAGCCGAGCCGGCAAGGCCATTGTCGCCGCTGATCTCGGCCGCACCATAGCCCCGGCCAAAGGCCGCACCGCCGAGATAGAATTGCTGCGAGGTGAACAACGGCCGCGATGCGGTCTGGCTCGCCGCCGAGAGTTTGAGCGACCAAGCGTCGTTGAGTGTCTGGTAGCGCGTGAACCAGACGTTCAGCACCGAGAAATTCGACGAGGCGCCATCGCGCGACAGCAGATCGTCGTCGAAATCCGAGGCGCCGAAGATGTCGAGCCCCTGGCGATAGGTCAGCGTCGCGAAATTGGTGCCGCCGAAGCGATCCAGGAGCCGGTAGTCGGCGGTCAGGCTCGCGGTCCTGATGTGGTCGTTGTACCAGGGACCGTAGATGTCATGCTCGGACACGTTGCTGAAGGTCCCGGCGACGGTGAGCGTCAGCCCCGAGGATTGCGACATGAAGGGCACGGTGCTGGCGCGCACCTCGAAAGCTTCGGTCGTGGTGATATCACTGTCGAGGCGGCGGGCATCGCCGGGCCGCACCGCGCTATAGAGGATGGAAGCTCCAAGACGCACGCCATCGACGCCAACGGGCGCGTCATAGGACAATCGTGCAAAGCCGAGCTCGCGAGGATCGTTGCCGATGGTCGACAGGTTGACCGCCAGCGTGTCGCCCGGCCTGAGGTAGGAGTTGAATGCGCCGGTTGCATAGGTCTGCCAGGGGCCGACCGAGGACGAGCCGAGGTTGTCCAGACCGAACGACGAGAACACGTGCCAGGTCTTCAAGGAGACGATGAGGCGGAAGCGACCGGTCGCGCCGCCAATCTCTTCCAGTGCAGTGTCGGTGATGCGGACGCCCGGCCTGCCGTTGACGAGGAAGAGTTGGCGTTCGAGCGTTGCCAGGCGCGACGGCTGCTCGGCTAGGACGGGCCCGAGCATCGGCCGCACGCCGAATTGCTCGGCGCCGTCGCCTTTCAGCTCGGCTTGCACGATCGCGCCCTCAATCACCTGGATCCGGACGTGGCCGTCCGCAATGTCCTGCGGCGGAACGATCGCCCGGCTCAGATGAAAGCCGTCGGCGCGGTAGAGATCGCTGATCGCGCCGGCGATCGCGGCGAGGTCCGCCTGCGAGACCTTCTTGCGGAGATAGGGCTGATAGGCCGCGGCGATGCGGTCGCGCGAGACGGCATGAGCTCCGCTGACATTGACGCCGCGCAGCACGAATTGCGGCTTGGTGTCGCCGCCGGTGTTGGGTTGGCCGACCGCCGGCAGCTTGACCGGAGGACGGCTCAGCGTCTCGTGCTCGGATTGGTTCTCAAAGTATTTCTCGGGCTGACGCGGATCGAAACCCGGCTGGTTCGCCTGTTGCGCGAGAGCCTGCGCAATGCCCCCAAACGTAGCGGCGAGAAGCACCAGTGCGGCAACCAGACACCGTGCGGCTACGCCCCGCGCGAGCCGTTCTCCGTAGTTCGACGGAGAGGTCCCCAAGGGACGGTAAGGAAACGTTAGCCGCATGATTTCTCTTAAGTTTTTATGGTCAATGAAAGGTTAATGCGGTCGTTCGGATTGCCCCTTCCGGCTAATCGGATCTTGAGTGATTTCGGATACGCCTCATGTCCGGCTGTTAAGCGGGACTGAGGATCGTCATGTTCGGCAAGATTGGACTGTTGCGCGCCTTGATGGCTGCGCTGGTGCTGGGAGCGGCTTCCGCCGCTTCTGCCGCCGACGATGGCGTCTGGTCGGTGAGCAAGGCCTCCGGCGAGGTCTGGGTTGCAACCGACGGCGCGCAGCCCGTATCCCTGAACCAGGAAGAGACGCTCAAGCCGGGCAATACCATTCGCACCGGACGCAGCGGCCGGGTGCTGCTGGTCCGCGGCGAGGAAACGATCCTGATCTCTCCGAACTCGGTGGTCGGCTTGCCGGCCGAGAAGAAAGAGGGGCTCTCGACCACCATCATCCAGCAGGCCGGTTCGATTTTGCTCGAGGTCGAGAAGCGAAACGTCAAGCATTTCGAGGTCGAGACGCCTTATCTCGCCGCCGTGGTCAAGGGAACGCAGTTCAGCGTCACCGTGGGTGCGGGCAGCACCAAAGTCGGCGTGGTCCGCGGCCAGGTCGAAGTCTCCGACTTCAAGACAGGACAGATCGCGCGGGTCATGCCGGGACAAGCGGCGACCGCTTTTGAGCACGGCAGGCCCGGCCTCAGCCTGAGCGGTGCCGGGACGTTCAATCCGATCGAGCACGGCAAGCCGCGCGCCTCGACGATCGAGCGTGTCCCGGTGCCGAAATCTGGCCTGTCCGCGCCACGCAATGCGGCCAACGGCCATGCGATCCACGCGCTCGGTCCGATCGACAAGGGTACCAAGTCGGCCGGTGTCTCGACGCAATCGCATCAGGCGGCGGGAGGGCAGGCGCCCAAGGGGGCATCGTGCGCATCTCCAGCTCGCTCGGCGAGGTCAAGCTGAACGTCCACAAGGTCACGAATGGGCTCGCCCATGGCGCCGTCGCGTCCAGTCGGGTACGCAATACGAATACCGGCGCCACCACCGCTACGGTGTGGAGCGATAGCGCGACGAGCACGACGACCACAGCCTCCAATAGCTCCAACGTAACGGCGGTCGCCATAAGCAGCGGCGCCTCGCCAGCCAGCGCCACGTCGGCGTCGTCAAGTGTGACGACCACCGCTGCGATCACTGCCGATTCAACCAGCAATGTGTCCAGCGGAAGCTCGGGAAGTGGCAGCAGCGGGACCGGTGCGACCGGCAACGGAAGCAGCGGCACCGGCAATAATGGCAACGGTGGAAACGGGAATAACGGCAACAACGGAAATGGCAACAATGGTCACCACTACGGCTGGTGGTGGGGCTGGGGTAGGGGCCATCACTAGGGCCGCGCCGTTGTCCTAGGGGGAGCATCCAGCGGTAAGCGCCGCGAGTGCAGGGGAGCAAAGTGAAACGTTATCGGCCGCATATCCTTGTCGTGATCGCGCTGGCGATCGTGCTGTCCACCGGATGGCATGGCGCGCTCCGCAATGCGCTCACCGATCTGCGGTTTGCCTGGAAATCGCGCGCCGCCGGCGGCAATGTCGTCGTGGTGGCCATCGATGCGCCGTCAATCGACCAGATCGGGGTGTGGCCTTGGCCACGCCGGCTGCACGCCGAGCTGTTGCACCGACTTGAAGCCGCGGGGGTGCAGGACGTAGCCTTTGACGTCGATTTCAGTACGCCTTCGGATCCCGCCTCCGATGAGGCGTTCGTCAATGCGCTTCGGGAGGTCGGGGGCTCGACGATCCTGCCGTCCTTCAAGCAGCCGATGCCAAATGGTGGCGCGGCTCACATCAATCGACCTCTCAAGCCGTTCAGCAACCAGTCGTGGCCGGCCGTCGTCAATGTCACGGTCGAATCCGACGGGCTTGTCCGCCGCTATCCGGTCGGCGAGAAGCTCGGTGATGCCGTGACGCCGTCGATGGCCGTCGTGCTGGCTGGGCAGGATGCGAATCGGCGGCCGCCCTTCCTGATCGATTTCGGCATTCGCACGGCCTCCATCCCGAGTGTCTCCTACTTTGACGTGCTGCGCGGCGATACCGCGGCACTGGACAAGTTGAGGGACAAGAAAGTCATCGTCGGTGCCACGGCACTCGAGCTGGGCGACCGGTTCAGCGTTCCAAACGGCAAGATCATCTCGGGTCCCGTCCTCCAGGCACTGGCGGCGGAATCGATCCTCCAGAATCGAATGCTGCGTTGGACCTCTGACGTCGGCATGATCGCCGGCCTGGGACTGATCTGTCTTCTGATGATGTATTCGTGGCGCCGTTTTGCACCGGGCATCCGTGTCGCGATCCTGGTTGCTGCGGGCGCGAGTGTCGAACTGACCGCGACCTTTGTGCAGGCAAGGTGGCCGCTGATCATCGACACGTCGCTGTTTCACATCGCCGTCATCGCCTATCTGACGGCGATCGCGCTCGACGAGATCGACTTCCGCGGCCTGTTGGGGCGCATTGCCGAGAGCCGATTTCATCGCATTGCGATGTCACTCGGCGATGGTCTGGTCTGCACCGACGAGGAACACCGGATCATCGTGTGGAATCCCGGCGCCAGCGCGATCTTCGGTTATATGCCGACAGAAATGATCGGGCGTCCGTTCGAGACTCTCTGTGCGTTGCCCGCAGCCGGTGGCGCAAGGCCGTTTGCCATGCGCGATGCTGCGCGCCAGGCGCTGTTGGTCCCCGGTGGCGCCGTCGTCGTCGAATTCGAGGGGCGTCGCAAGAACGGCGAGACGTTTCCGGTCGAGGCAAGCTTCTCGGGTTGGCAAGGAACTGAGGGGTTCCAGTACGGAGCGATCCTGCGCGATATCTCGGTTCGCAAGCGCGAGGCCGAACGCATCAGGTATCTCGCCGAACATGATGCATTGACGGGTCTTGCGAACCGCAACATGCTGCATGCGGGTCTCGCCAATCTGATTGCCGCGGCGGAACGACGCCCCTCCGACGTCGCGCTGCTCGTGCTCGGCCTCGACGGCTTCCAGCAGATCAACGACATGCTTGGGCATTCGGCCGGCGACCTCGTGCTACGGGCCGTCGCCGAACGTCTTCGGACCGAAGTCGATGGTCAGGCAATCGTCGCCCGGCTCAGCGGCGATGAATTCGCCATCGCCCTTGATTGCGGCGAGACTGGCCAGCCGATTGCGGAGTTCGCGGAACGGATCGCGCAGGCGTTCCAAGCGCCGCTCGCGACGGGCACACGGCAGCACCGCGTCAGGATCAGCATTGGCATTGCCCTTTATCCCGACGGAGGACATAGCGCCGACGATCTCCTGAGCAACGGCCATCTCGCGCTGAGCCGCGCCAAGACGACACGGCGGGGCAGCCATGTGATCTTCGAGAGTACGATCAGGCAGGCTCTGGAGAACCGGCTGACGCTGGAGACTGAACTGGCGCTCGCTGCGGATCGCTGTGAGTTCGAACTGTTCTACCAACCCCAGGTCCGTCTGGTCGACGGCGGCCTGGTAGGGGCGGAAGCACTCATCCGCTGGCGGCACCCGGTGCGCGGCTATGTGTCGCCCGGAGAGTTCATGCCGGTGGTCAATACCTCCGCACTGTCCGAGCGAATCGCGAACTGGGTGATGGAGACCGCTTGCCGTCAGGCGCGTGCGTGGGAAATGTCCGGCAACAGCGTGCGCGTCGCGATCAATCTGTCGCCGTCGCAGCTTCATTCCGGCGATCTCGCGCATACGGTAGCGGCACTGCTCGAAGCGACGGGGCTCACGCCGTCACTGCTCGAACTCGAGGTCACCGAAGACATCCTGCTGCACGACGAAAGTCGTGTGCTCGACATGTTCAAGCGGATCCAGCAACTCGGCGTCCGCGTCCTGTTCGATGATTTCGGCACCGGCTATGCCAGCCTGAGCTACCTGAAGAAGTTTCCGCTGGACGGGCTCAAGATCGACCGGTCGTTTGTGCTCGATCTGCTTTCCGATTCCGACGACGCTGCGATTGTCGGCTCGACCATCGGTCTCAGCAAACAGCTCGGACTTACGGTCGTAGCCGAAGGCATCGAGAATCGTGCCACGGCGGACTTCCTGGTGGCCATGGGATGCGAGGAAGGGCAGGGCTATTTCTTCGGTCGTCCTATGCCGGCCGAGGCGTTCGAGACGCAATTTCTGGCGTCCGAACTCGACGCTGTCAGCGCAGCCTGAGCCGCCTTGCTTCTGCTCGCTCAGCGCCGGCGCGCGACCGCCACACCTAACAGGAAAGCGACGAACAGGCTGGCCAACGGCGCTTCGCGCGTGATGGCCGCTACCGTCGATAGCGGTCGGCCGGGTTTTCGCGCTTCATCGATCACGGTGGTCAGGCGATCGACAGCCGCGCGGACGCCTCCGGCAACCTCGCCGATCGTATGGGATACGTCGGACGCGGCGTCGATGGCTCGTTCAGCCATGCCGGGCTGCGGAGTGGGCTGCGGAATTTCCGTGCTCAAGTTCGTGAACTCCGCTTCTGGTGATATGAATAAGGCCGGCACCTTTGGCTATCCGCGCGAGCGCTAGTTTTGAACAGCGGGCCCGAAGACCTTTGGCTATCCGCGACGGGCGCCGTTTTGAACGGCGGGTGCCGGCCTTGCAGAGAGAATGCGGCGTGCGGGAATTTGTTCCAGCATGAAGCATCCCCGTGAAACGACGGATGCGAATCTCTGTTAGGCTGGGCACAGCCTTGCTGATCTCAGGAGATTGCTATGCCCGATCGGATCGTGACGGATCGAGCCCGGCGCATCGCCCTGATCGGCGCGCCTATCGACATGGGCGCTTCGCAACGCGGCACCTTGATGGGCCCCGCGGCGCTACGCACTGCGGGTCTTGCGACGCTTCTGGAGGGCCTCGATTTCGAGGTCGTCGACTACGGTGATCTTTCGGTCTCCGAGGTTCGGGATCTTTCCGACCGGCCGCCCGGGAAAGCCAATCATTACCGCGAAATCCAGCGCTGGACGCGCATGCTAAGCCGCAGAGGCTATGAGATCGCCAAGACCGGCGCGCTGCCGATCTTCCTTGGCGGCGATCACTCGTTGTCGATGGGATCGGTGAATGCGATGGCTCGGCACTGGGAGGAGCGCGGTCGAGAGCTGTTCGTGCTCTGGCTCGATGCGCACGCCGATTACAATACGCCGGAGACGACGATCACGGCCAACATGCACGGCATGTCCGCGGCGTTCCTATGCGGCGAGCCCGGTCTCGACGGATTGCTCGGCGATGATCCGCGTGCCTCGATCGATCCGGACAGGCTCGATCTGTTCGGCGCGCGTTCGATCGACAAGCTCGAAAAGGAATTGATGCGCGCGCGCCGGATCAGGGTTGTCGACATGCGCCAAATCGACGAGTTCGGCGTCGCCGTTCTGATCCGCCGCGTCATCGAACGCGTCAAGGCGCGCAACGGCGTGCTGCATGTCAGCTTCGACGTCGATTTTCTCGACCCTTGTGTGGCCCCCGGCGTCGGCACCACGGTACCGGGCGGCGCGACCTATCGCGAGGCGCATCTGATCATGGAATTGCTGCACGATTCCGGCGCGGTGGGATCGGTCGACATCGTCGAACTCAATCCGTTCCTCGACGAGCGCGGTCGCACCGCGCGGACTGCAGTCGAACTGATCGGCAGCCTGTTCGGACAGCAGATCACCGACCGTCCGACGCCGAGCAATGCGATCGCTCCGGGCGAGTGTCAGTGAGAGCGGACACGCTGCGCGGTACAAATCGCTCGCGATTGGCAGGAGCGAACGTCTCCAGAATCGTCGGCGATGCGCGGGCTGGTCTCCAAAAAGTGAGCGCGTAAAGGCTATCGGGTTCCACCCGCTGGCTCGCAATTTGCTTAAGCGAGAGGCGGAACTCGCGGGACGCATTCGAATTGACCCGCGAGAGGAAAACATACGGGTCCCTTCGATGGCAACTGACCGCTTCGCAAACTCCATGTCCTCCGCGCTCCGCCATCCCGGCGTGATTGCGCTGATTGTGGCCGGCGTGACGATTGCCGCCATGTTGATCGTCGATCACGGGCCCTGGAACAAGGCCAAGACGCAGCCGGCTCATGTCGCAATGTACGCGAATACGGGCGAGGCTGCGCATGCTGTTGGTGCCAAGGTGCTCCCGACCGAACCGAGATCGTCGGTCGAGCCGGAACGGCCGGGGCCGAAGACGTCCCCGACCGTAAATCCCGTGACGCCGTAATACGCCTCAGCTCTTGCGGCCGTAGTTGAGAAGCCCGCCGCTCGTCTTTGGCGGATGTGCGCGGAGTGCTTCCTCGTTCGGCTCGGTACCCCAGCCGGGACGGTCGGGGATGATCAGGTGCCCGTTCTGAATCTCCGGCTCGTACGTGAAGAGCTCGCGGTCCCAGGCGAGGCGGTCGATGTCGATCTCCATGATGCGCAGGTTCGGCACGGCGGCGCAGAAATGCGCGTTCATCATCGAGCACAGATGGCCGTAGAAATTATGCGGCGCGACATTGACTTCGAAGGCTTCTGCGGCGGCCGCGATCTTCATCGACTGCCAGAGGCCGTTCCAGGGCGTGTCGATGATCGCGACGTCCATCGCCTGCTCGTGAAAATAGGGCAGGAATTCGCGCAAGCCCAATAGCGTTTCGCACGAGGAGATCGGATGCGGGCTTTGCCTCCGGATGTAGCCGAGCGCCTCCGGATTGAAAGTGTCGATCTCGATCCAGAACATTTCGAGGTCTGCGATGGTGCGCAGGATCTTCAGATAGCCTTCGGTCTTGGCGTTGAAGTTGCAGTCGAGCAGGATGTCGACATCCGGGCCTGCGCCGTCACGGATGGCCTCGAGATGCATGCGCAGGTCGCGCAGGATCTTTCGGTCCACATTGATCTCGGGCGCGAAAGGTGAGCCGAAACCCGGCCGCCAGCCGCTCGGCTTGCCGTCGTCATAAGAGAAGATGTTGGTCTTGAGCGCGGTGAACTTCTTCTCGCGCACCTCGCGTCCCATCGCCTTGACGCCATCCAGGTTCTCGATCGGCGGCTGGTACCAGGAGGGGTGATTGATCCGCCAGGTCGCGCAGTGCGACCAGTAGATCCGGACGCGGTCGCGGATCTTGCCACCAAGCAGCTCGTAGCAAGGCACGCCGAGAGACTTCGCCTTGGCATCGAGCAGCGCGTTCTCGATCGCGCCGAGCGCTTGCGCCACAACGCCGCCTGCGGCGGGGCGGGTGGCCGCGAACAGCTCGGCGTAAATGCGTTCGTGCTGGAACACGTTTTGCCCGATCACGCGAGCCGACAGGCGCTGGATCGCGGCGCCGACGCCGGGCGAACCAAAGCCTTCGTCGAACTCGCTCCAGCCGACGATGCCGTCTTCCGTCGTCAGCTTCACGAAGTGGTAGTTTCTCCAGCCAGCGTCGCAGGCAAGGATTTCAAGACTTGTTGCTTTTGAGGATTGGGTCATATCGCTCCCTGTCGCCCGGCCGGGCGTTGTTTCTTTTGAGGCCCGGATCACAAGCCCGAGGTCAGCCACAATTGTTAGGCTAACGGCCGATCACCGTGAAGCCCGCCCAGGTGCGGCAGCAAGCGTCATCCGACCGGGTTTGCTGGGCGACTCCGTGGAATCCGATGTGGATAGTCAAGATCATTCCCGGGATCGTCCCGAAATTGCGCCAGTCTCTGACATTTTTGGCCACAATCGGAATCGATCTTCCGGCCATGAAATTTCTGGCCGTGATTTCGTTCCTGGCGGTGCTCACAATGAGCGGGGCCGCTATTTCCGATCGGTTTCTGACGGCCGATCAGCGCGTCGCGCAAGGGGTGGAGTAGCGCGGCGGGCGCGGCCGTTTTGTCGTTGCAGCGTGTCTTGGGGAACAGATCTTGGGGGACGGATGCTTTCGATAGACCAGTTCTTGCGGTTCATCAGTGTGCCGGCCGTCTTCGCTGCCTTCGTCATCGCCTCGCAGATCTCGGCGGCATTGTCGCCGGTCTAGTCGATCCATCGGTATCCCGCCGCCTGCGAGCGCTGATGGTCCGGCGTTCGTTGACACGTCGGGCAAAACACCTGTAGAGTTGTATCATCACAGAAATCGTTGATGCCCGCGCCGCCGCCCGTCGCGGTTTTTTTGTTGCGTGTGTCCACAATGGCCTGCCGCCCACGAAAGGCGAGCCGCTGATGGCGGAGCACGCTGCCGCGCGACCGCTATCTCATCCTGCGAGGCGCGTCGTTCCGCGCCATCTCGATCAAAGCCATCGCGATCAGAGACCTCCTGATCAAGCCCAGCCGGAAGAGACCCCTTGCCTGACGACGGCGGGCGAGGCCGGAGACGTCCTGGTGTTCGCCTCCGATCGGCCGCATGAAGCGACCTGCAAGCACTCCGGCGCGCGGCGGCGTTCGCTGCTGCTGAGCTCGCCAAGGAACGGCCTGTCGCCAACGACGTTTTCTGTTCGAGCAAGCGAGGGAATTGGCCGATGGACAATCTGACGAAGCGCGAGCAGCCCGACCGCAGCAAGATCAACATGCACGAAGCCTTCGAGGTCAAGTACTGGACCCACGCGCTAGGCGTGTCGAAGGAGGAACTGCAGAAGGCCATCGACAAGGTCGGCAACTCCGCCGCGACCGTCCGCAAGGAGCTCGGCGTGTAGCGGCTTCGGCGGCGCCGGAATGGCCGCTGCTACTTGATGCTGACAAACATGCCCCAGGCGGCGGCCAGCGCCGCGCCGGTGAAGACAACCACCGGATTGTCGCAGAACGCGCCGCCATAGCTGCACATGTTCGCGCCGAACTGGCCGAGCTCGTGATGGCTCGCGGAATAGAACAGTCCCGACAGCACCAGCAATGCAGCGGCGACGTAGTACATCGACGTCTCTCCTCTTGCCCATGCACCCTTGCATGGGATCTGTCCCAACGTGGCGCGGAGAGATTTCAATCCGCCGAATCGGCTTCAGTGCATTTGGGTAAAGTTTGACCCGTCGGGCAAAAACACCGGCTGGAAGACGGCATCAGGCCTCGTCGGTGCGCGGACGCGGCTGCGAGACCGTCCATTGTTCAGGCAACAGCAGCATGCGCGATGGCAGCCCGCTCGTTCGAAATACAATGCTCCTGGCAGGATGCGCAGGCAGCACGGCCGTTCAGCGCGTTGCTTGTGGCGCACAGTTTGGCGGCTTCCCCGGCCAGCCACTGCCACCTGGCGGCCAGATCGATCATGTCCGAACGCGTTGTCCGGTCGAGGCCAGGCAGCCTGGCCTGGCTCTCGGTCTCGTCGGCGATTTTTCTCAGGCGTGCAATTGTCTCGATCATGCGGGTCTCTCCTCGCGTCTGCCTCAAGCTGTGCGGTCATTTCAAATTTGTCACAACTCCGGGGAAATGCGGAACCCGGCGTCATGGTGAATGATCTATGACGCGTGTGGGCGACTGCACGGCGAAACACGCCTGAAACAATCCTGAAACCCGATTGTCCTGAACGCCTTGTCCGCTGGCCTCGACCAACCAAGCGAAAAGGAGATCATCATGATCCAGATCGGTTCAAAGGAAGAAGTCGCGTTTCTCTTGGCGCTGTTCGGCACCCACACCCAGCCGGTCAGGCGTCCGAAGCCGACATCGCAGCAGCGCTGAAGGCCGCTGCCATGCCGGGTTTGGCCGAATGCCAGAGCCTGCTGCGGCTCCTGATCGCCAGGGGCGATCCGAAGGCCATCCCGCTCGCCAAGGGTGCGATCGATCAGTATCTCAACACGGCGCCGGCCAGCGCCCGCGGGCGCGGCCTGCGCGTGCTCCAGCGCGATGCGCTGGACCAGCACGGGTTTGCGGTCGGCGTGCAGCGCTCGTTCGCCGAGACGGTGGATGCGTATATCGAGGGGAAGCTGGCGGAGGAGTGAGGTCGTTATCTCTGCCGCGCGCGTTGCGTTGAGGCGGAGCAGCTGTCTAGGTTTGCTGACGGTCCGGGCTGCGGCCGGGCGGGAATTGGCGCTCGCCCGCCGAAACGGTCAGAGCCGACACGGTCCGCAAACTATACTATTTCGAAACGCATTAGTCGTGACCCTCGACGTACTCCGCAAAGGTCACGGCTTTTATGCCATCGATTTTTGAGTACCTTTTCTTTCCCCTCTCATCCGTAACGACGACTAGCCCCTCGCAAGCGGCCACCCCGGCAATCTGCCATTCTACAGTTTTGTCGTACGGCCCCTTCCATCCGAAGGTCGCTTTCGCGGTGTCAGCTATCGCGACCATGGTCTCCCGGTGCTCGTCGGACAACGGCTCTCGCTTGAAGTCCAAATTCTGAAACGCTTTAGCTTCGTCATCGTACACGGCATTCATCTCGTTCCAAGCGCAGCTAAAAATTCGCACTTGGCCGCTTTCAATATCGGCCGCGGGAATGGCAAATTCGTTGGCCGAGGCATGGCTCCAGGCAAGGAGTCCGCGCACGTCGAAAGTGTACCCGGGGCTCTTTTTAGGCATCGGCGCCGTCTTCGGCGTCGCTGAGGGCTGCTAGCGGGGCGTTCGTCAAGTAGTCCGACTGGTACTTGGGCTTTATTCCCGAAATTCGATAGAATTCATAATCGTCAATTCTATCTTGTTCAAAGGCGGCGGAATAGGCCTCGGCGAAACGCGTCCCATATTTGGAAAGCTTGTACTTCCACTCTTCGACCCGGCGTCCACCCTGCTTCTGCGAAAAGTCAGGGTTCGCGTTCGTCCTCAAATATGACATCCACTGGGCCACAGCGGTCTGTTTGTAGTGGCCAGTTTCAACTAGCCGATACAGACTCGCGGTGAGGGACAGCTTGATCAATGAAGAAAAGTTGCGGAGTTGTTCAAGGTCTAGGGTGTTGCTTTTTATAGTCTGGCCGGCGACCTTCTCGACTAGTGATTCAGGAGCGAGAAATTCGGCTGCAAACTGATTGCATTGCTGCTCGACATTGTTTCTGACTATTTCCGGGTCGGAGACGCCAGTCAGATTCAATTTGCAATGGTAAACTTCGTGAGCGAGCGTGAAGAGCCGACGAGCTGGAATTTGCGAAGTAGTATTTATGACGATGGAGTTGAATTTTGTCTTGCTTGTAAGGGCGAGGCCGATCCCGTCTTCTTTAGGAAAGTGCATCTGAAAGACAAGTGTCTCGCACTCCTCTACCTTGCGCCTGACATGAGCGTAGAAAAGGCGAGCATCCTTGAATTCTATCTGGTCAGTTTCGGATAGTTTAATGATATCGCGAAAAGCCGCGGCCGCCTTCGACGGAGTCTTATACTCCTCCAATTTGCTAGCCAGACTGTTCGAAGGCTTGATTTCGTTTTTGATCGCAGGATCATCCTGCACCTGACGCGCAAATTCTATTGCTCGGATTGTAGCCCGTTGATATCCATTGGGTGCCGGCTTCGCTAACCTGAAATCCGGTATGCTCTTCTCAGGCGTCAGGTTCTCGGCAAACAGATAGAAGTCCGGTACGACCAAAGCCGTGGCTATTTGCTTAATGATCCCTTCCTTACGCTTGGGAGGATCAACGAGCCACTCCGTCAATTCTCTCTTTGATTTTTTCAACCGACGCGCAAGTTCAGTTTCGCTGATGCCTCGCGCTGCGAGGAGCCGATCTACATTATTTCGGAGCGTAGCCACGACCTATCCCAAAGGTGATTCTTATGAGTTTAAGCGACTTCTCAAGTGTATTACAACTAGGAGTTGGCTTTCATGCGGGGACTGCCCTGCTTCAGCCTATCCTTGAGTTCGCGAGTGCGCCGATCGTTGCGCGCGCCGAACGGTTGGCGCGCGTTGCTGAGCTTCGCGTTGTGCGACTGCAGCGAACGGGAAACCCGCATTCTGGAGCGGAGGCATTGCTCAATGATCTGAACGACTTAAGGGGCGTGCTCGCACTCGACCGGGTTCTGTTTTTCCAAGAGTACAGAATTGCCGCGGGCGCGAATGCGATCTTCGCGCTTGTTTTGTATGGTCTGCTGTCGTGGGCGGCTATGAAGCCAGATCACAACGTCGGGCCCCTCTTGGCCATCTTTTTGATTGGACTTAGCGCGGGGCCAGCCTTGGCGTCGCTTTCAATTCTTTGGTGGAGGTGGCGGACTAACACATCTTCAATCGAAAAAAAGCTAGATATCATTCAGAAAGCGATTGGAAATTCTTAGCCGTGGTAGCCTCGTCATGCCTGCAAAGTCGAGCAGCAGGCGTATATTGAAGACGCTCTATCTTCCTTTTCAGTCCCCCGCGCAACAATCTTAATCTCTGCGTCTGGGAGCGGCCGTTGTAGAGCCTTTGCTTCATCCCACGGCGCCCTTAGCCACACATCTGTTTCTTCGCCTGTGGTCAGGATAACCGGCATGGCCTTCGGATGGATTGGCTCCACAACCGCATTCGGCGTCGTCGTGAGAAACCCATAAACCTTATGCGGCCCCGGAACGGGTTTTGATTTTGTGCCACGATCACCGTTAAACGTGGTCCAAATGCCGGCGAACGCGAACAACGGTCTTGTCTCTGTGAGTGCAAACCACACCACGTCCTTCTTCTTCGTCTCCGGGTTCGGCTCCGGCGCGTATTCGGCAAAACTGTTGGCTGGGACGAGGCAGCGATGCTCCGGCTTGAGCCAGCCGCGCCAGTGCGGCGATGTGGTGTTGCGGATGTTGGTCACGGGCGGACCGCCGGTGCGTGGCGGCGGCGGCATGCCCCATCGCATCATCACCATCTCTCGCTCGCCGTTGCCGGCATCGCGGATGACCGGTGCGGGGTAGTCCGGGAACACACCAGGCATCGGGGCCAGGTTGCCTTCGTAGCGACGAACGACGCGGAAGAGCTCCGCGATGGCTGCCTGATTGGTCGTGATCGAATAGAGATTGCACATAGCTCGCCTGCTTGAAGTTCTTAGGCCTTGTCGATACTAACGCTCTTCGCTCGGATGAACCCACTTGTATCGCGTGATGCTTTGCGTCTCGGTCAGCTTGATCATGTGGACCGGCGGCGCATAGCGACCTTTGCGGCATGACCGACATTTAAGCGACGCTTCCAGCTTCCAGATCGGCGTATCGCGCGGACGGCGGATCGCATCGAGCGGCAGGCTTGCGCGCGTCTTGCACTTGTTGCACTCGACCTCGAGCCAGCCCATGCCGCCGTTCAGGCATTGGCCGATGGTTGGAGACGGCTGCGAGGGACCGCCGTACCCCTCCATTCGGACCGACCAAGCTTGAGCCTCGGCACGATCGGCCTCGCGCACAGCTCTCGTGGCTTCTTCACGAGCGTGCTTGGCACGAATCTTCGCGCCCATGATCTGGCCGCCCCAGATGACTTCTCGTGATTTGGTCCCCATGCGCCCATAAAGCGACGTGCGAACGCGTTGGCAAATTGTCGATTCCTAGTGGGCTGGCATCGCGCTCAGCTACTGCCAGTCGTGGGTGTGGACAACTGATGGCATCGGACCGCCGGCCGCTGGAGGCCTGGGCTCAAAGCAACCGCTACAGATCTTCCCTCAATCCCTTGAAAAACGGGTGCCGTACCTTGCCCGCCGCAGATTTCGCGCGGTACTCGATCTCCGCGAGCAATTTCGGCTCAACCCAGATGCCCTTGTGCGCGATTCGCTTGGCGTAAGGTTGGGTCTTGCGGATAAGTGGCTTCAACCGCTTCTGCAGTTCGGCCGCTGACGTTTTGTCGAAGCCGTGATCGACCTTTCCGGCATAGATTAGATCATCGCCGTTGCGGCGGGCGAGATACATGCCGTCCCATCTGCCCTCGTCGAGCGAGAAGCCCGCAATAGTGAGTGTCTCGCGTTGGGCGCAAGTCTTCTTGACCCAGTTGTTGCCTCGGCCGCTGCCATATGCGCTCTCGCGAACTTTGGAGACGACGCCCTCCAGTCCAATCTTGCAAGCGTGGGCAAGCATTTCTTGGCCGTCAATTTCAAAGCTTTCGCTGAACTGCACATGGGTGCCGGAAATGATCTTCTTCAGCTCCGCCTTGCGCTCGATCAGCGGCTGGCTGCGAATGTCTCTTCCATTGAGATAGAGCAGGTCAAACGCGACAAGGACAATCTTCGAAGAGTCTCCCTTGAGTTCGTTTTGTAAAACTGAGAAATCGGTCGTCCCGTCAGGGGCAGGGACGACGATTTCGCCATCGATGATGGCCGAACCTGCCTTGATGTGCCAGCCATCGGCGGCGATCTTCCTAAAGCGTTTCGTCCAATCGTAGCCGCGGCGCGTGAAGATGGTGACAGCCTCGTTGGCCAGGTGGAGCTGGACTCGATAGCCGTCGAACTTGATTTCGTGAATCCAGCGTTCTCCTGAAGGCACGCGGTCGATCGCCGATGCAAGGGCTGGTTCTATGAAGCCGGGCAGGGGTGCCTTCTTCCCAATCACCCGCGACTTACGCTGCAACGCCACTGACAACCTCGCACACCGAATACCTTGATTCTGAATCCCAGGCGTCAGATTCGTTCCAGCGAATCCGGGGCGTCGAGCGGAAAAAGGAACCGATTGAATCGTCTCGCGTTTCAGAACTGCAAAGAGGAGATGCAAGATGGCTAAAAAGGCTAAGAAGCAAACAGCTCGGGGGCGTAAGCAGGATCGCGCGCGCGTTGCGGGCGGTCAGAAATACGAAGTCAGCTACGAGGCCAAGAAGACCCGTCGCTCAGCTTCGGCTGTTAAAAAGACGGTGAAGAAGGTTGGCAATAGCCGGAAGAAGGTCGAGAGCGGATTGGGTCGGGCAAAAAAGAAGAATTAGGAACGTCCGTCCCCGGCGTATGATATATGCCGGTATTCTCGCCGATTTGCCGGCTGAAACGCCCCGCGCGAAGTGCCCCCAGCAGCGCGCCGGGGCCGTTTTAGTCTGACGACGCAAGTAGCGGCACCCGTCATATGCGCGCTAGCAAACACCGGTGGTTTGCCGCATCTTCTGCGCGAGATCGTCGTGGTTAAACGGCTTCCTGATAATTGGGTAGCCGTCACGCCGCCGCTCACGACCGGATAGCTGCAGGATTTTCAGCTCCGGTCGCCGCCGCTTCGCGAGCTCGGCGAGCTCGTGCCCGTCCATACCGGGCATGTTGATGTCAGTGATCAGAATAGAAATGCGCTCATGCAGCCGGAGTTGTTCGAGAGCTTCCGATCCACTCCCGGCAGAGATGACGTCGCAACCGAGTTCTTCCAGCATTCCCGCGACGACTTCGAGAACGCTTGGGTCGTCGTCGACTACAAGGACCAAGTGGGTCATTGCAGGATCATCCTCTCAAAAACGATTAACATCTGTTTTGACAAACGGTTCCTGCGCTCGCGAAGGCACAATCTGCTGTCTGGGATCTATTGAGGGAGTGCGCGTTGGTCCAATGCTTGGGCTTCAGACCAAGCGCAAGCTGAACTGTCGCAAGTCCTGGGCGGCGTAGCGATCGACGAATTCCTGGAGATGCGAGGGTACATCGCTCAGTTGCAAGTCGCAGCGATGCTGGATTTCGCGCGCCACATCCGCGGAGACGTCTTCGGACCAACGTTCAGAGGTGTTGAAGGCAATAACCTTGATCGGCCTGCGATATTCTCCGGCAATCAGATCGCAAATGACGGTTTCGAGGTCCGTCGTTTCAAGGTCGGCCTCGCGCCATGCGCTGCCTGCACGGCCGAAATCGTCCGCAACAAGATAGACGCTGGGTTCGTCACCTGGCACCAGAGAGGGGACCCACCGAGACCGACGCATAAGCAACTCCACACACAGAACCGGGATTCAAGCGGACTTCAGCCGATTGGTTCCAGCGCGCGGTGACGTTTGCTAATCCGCTTTTCGGCGACCAGTTCGGGGATTTAGCGGGCTCGTGCGGGGCTTTCGAAGTCCATCAGGCAAAACGGGCTCCGTGCCCGGCAACGCTTCCGCCCTGACGTCAGCGCCCCATTGGCCCTTCTCGTGAGTGGTCGACTTATCTTTGACCTGGTCCGGTTGCGGCAAACCGTCCTTGCTGACGGGGTCGTAAGCGCCGCTGCGAATATCTCTGTTGTCTGCCATAGGCGTATAATGCAATCGGCGTGACCTGGTTGCTATCGACGCTTGGACCGCGGCAGCTAAAGTTGACACGTCGGGCAAAACACTGGCAGAATGTCACCATCGAAAAGAGTTGGTTCAGCCCGCACGGAGACATCCGAGGCGGGTTTTATTTTGTCCGAATGCTTGATGTCACCTGTTGGGGATTCAGCAGACGGGTTGGTAGTTTGTGCTTGAGGTCAGGTTCTAACCCAAAGCGGACCTTTGCGCGGTAGTTCCTCGGCAGCTATGATGCCAGCCCATGAGGTCACCACAGCAACGAGGCCTGTCGTCGATGAGACTAGTGTGCGTGTTCCTGTTGCTTGCATCGATGCAGTCCGTCGATGCGCAGCAGCAAAGCTCTAAAATAACTTTACGCTGCACTGGAACGAGTAGGTTTGTGGGTAAGCCCGGAGCAGAGTTGGAATTCACACCCCTCTCCAATCTTAGCATCATTGTGAGCGACCTCGATCAAACAGTGTCGTTCCAGGACAAGATCGTACCGATCACGAAGATTACTCCGTTGCTTGTCGGGTTCAGCAGCCAACACGCGAGTGGGAGGCCAACCATCTCTGGCCGGATCGATCGGCTGACCAAGAGCGTCGAAATCGATTGGAAGTACGAAAACGTCGGCGAGAACACCCATTGGGAGCTTGAGTGCAGTCCTGAAGGCCCCTTTCGTGATTGGGGGTGAGCAGCTTTACCTAGGGAGTCGGTTCATCCTGACCGGGCACCATTAGGCCGACGTGCCACTTTCCGCTTATGGCCCGAAGCGGACCGATCGCGGCTCGGCGCTCGACGACAGCTTTTGAGACAGAGCAGACCAGAGTTAAGCCCGCTCGGAGCGATCCGCTGCGGGCTTTTCATTTCTTAAGACGCAAATGCATATTGGGAAAGGATTTGGAAATGGCTAACCTGAAGAGAGAGATGCGGTTTTATCAGCCAGTCGCGGAGCAACCCAACAGCGAGCACTTTAGGACTCCAACACTCCTCGCAATTCAGGACTTGGCGCGGAGCAGGACGGAGAGCGCGATCAACGTGCTTTCAGCAATCATGCTGAGAGAGACCGCGAATGCCTTTGCGCGGGTGGCCGCCGCAAATGCCATTCTCGATCGGGGGTGGGGCAGGCCGGTGCAGCCGTTGGCGACCGATCACGGCCCAATGGAATTGCTTCATCGGATCGAGCGCGTGATCGTGCATCCGGACAATCCATCGGCAGCCGTCAATCAGATCGAGATATCCGATCTTTCGCAGGGATCACAATCGATCTCGCGGCTAGAGGAGGAATTGCGATGAGTGTTTTGACGCGAACAACCGTCGCAAGGCCCGTGACCGCATCGTCAGCAAAGCTTGAGCAGCAGTCGATTGCCTGGCCGCGATGGATGCAGGAGGCACGCGCGTATGAACCTGAGACGGGAACGCCACAGGCTGTCGCCACAGTTGGCGAGCCAGCATGTGCCAATCCCGCGAGCATTCGGATTTTAAGCCGAGTCTCTCCACGCTCCTGATGTGTACCGGACAGCTAGCGCGGCTTCGTTGACACGTCGGGCAAAACACTGGCAGAATGGCATCATCGAAAATCCGGTCATGCCCGCGCGGAGCAATCCGCAGCGGGCTTTTTCATTTCGGTGTCGGATCGGAACTGGCTTCGCGAAGCCCTTTGGCTTTGCTCTCGTCGATCCAGGAGTCCGGATCGCGCGAACAGCGGTGGTAGATCAGCCAGGCGTCGGCGACATCCACCCGGCGCAGGCCGATCTCGGCGTCCGACACGACCTTGAACTTCGGATCGCCGGCGATCGGCGTGTGAGCAATCAACGCCGGGCTGCCGCAACCGCCGGGGCCGCAGAAGGCGACCGAGAGCTGGTAGTCGTCGTTGCGCCAGATCTTCAGGCCATAGGTCTTCGCGCAGTCGCGCTTCCAGGCGCCGGAGAAATCCGGCGCCGCGGTCTCCGCGGCGACAGCCGGGGTGATCGTGATCAGGAGCGAGAGCAAGAGTCGAGGGAGGCGCATCGGTGAATTCCTGCCGCGTGTCCCTCTGAAGAGACGCGTTGCGCACGGTCGATGCCGTGATCGGAAGCGACGCTAAGGCAATTCGTTCTTCGCCTGCGTGACCGCCGGCACATTGCGATGTCTCGGTGACGAACGATCCTGCGCGACGCGGAGTTTGACACGTCGGGCAAAACACTGGCATAGTGTCATCATCGAAGAGTTCGTTCAGCCCGCGCCGGGACATTGGCCGCGGGCTTTTTCGTCCCGATCATTCGTTCGGCTGCTTGCTGGCGATGGGGCTTTGGTCGAACGCGGTGCCGCGTTGAGTTCGAAAAAATCGAAATAGAGGTTGACCCGTCGGGCAAAACACTGGCATAGTGGCATCATCGAAAAGTTCGTAACACCCGCGCGGGTCGCAGCCGCCGCGGGTTTTTTCATGTCCATTCGGGAATCGGACGGCGGGCGCGCATTGCGGCCACGCCTCGTTGAAACGCGTTCATGGAGCGCCGATCGGCGCGCCGCCGTCCGTACCATTGCTGGCCGTGCACGCGCGAACGTGCCGGCCCGCGGCGCTGAGCCGGTTGCTCGCGCCGCTGCGGTCTCCGGAATCACGGAGATAGGGTTCGCGCCCGAAACGATCGCGCGTCGCCGCGCGATCTGCCGCGCATTTGCTTTTTGGGAGGGAGAGACGATGACCGCCTATCTGATATCGCTCGCGCTTGCGGGCCTGGTTGCGATCGTGCTGTGGGAGATGTTTGCTTGAGCGACGAGATCGAAAGCGAATGCGTGCAGGAGCCCGTCCGTTTGCCCGCACGACGGACGACGTCCGGGGGAACATCCAAGGAAACGTCCAAGCGACCGTCAAGGGCGCGGACGCTGACTGAAATCCGATCGGTTGCGCGCAGCCATACCAGAACGGCCATCCGCGTTCTCGTCGGCATCATGCGCAGCGAGGACGCGACGCCTGCGGCGCGGATCTCGGCGGCGAACGCCATTCTCGATCGTGGCTGGGGCAAGGCCGCGCAGCCGATCGAGAACGACGAGGACGGCGTGCTCGAATTGATCCACCGGATCGAACGCATCATCGTGCGGCCGGGAGAGACGGGCGGTGGTGATGTAGGGCGCGATGCTTAAGGTGCGGCGATCCCGATCGGTCATTCGGTCGGCCTTGCCGTTTGACACGTCGGGCAACACACCGGCATAATGGCATCATCAGGAAGAGTTGGTTCAGCCCGCGCAGAGCAATCTGCCGCGGGTTTTTCGTTTCCCCTGCGGTGTTCTAGTTCTTCGTCTGCTTGCTGGTCCGGACTTGCCCGGCAAAGGCGCGCTGCACCTGGTCGCTGCAATAGGACAGCTTTCGGCCGTCGCCGGTGAAGTGTCCGTTGTTGATGATCCAGAGGATGACGGTCTTGTCGTCGATCTTCTTGAACATCAGATTCTCGCGATCCGGCGTAAGGTCCATATGTTGCACGCTGACGGCCTCCGGACCAGCAGCCGCCGGCGGTGTGCAGGTCGCACCGATCCGGACGGTGTCGGGAAGCTGGACGCGGGTCTTTTCGATCTTGCAGATGTTGGAGGCCGTCGTGATCGACTTTCCGGAGAATGAAACGGCAGTGTCGTCTGTCTTCGAGCAGCGCTGCTCGAAATCGGCGCCTGCCGCCGCATAGACTCCATCCCGGGGGTGGGCGTTCGCTTCTGCCTTGGCTCTCAGCTCGGGTTCGGCGAGAGCTTGCTGTGCCTCCAGGGGGCAGTAGGCGACACGCAAGGGAGGGCCTTTGAGCTTCCCGTTCAGGCTCTTCTGGACGGAGACCGTCGCATCATCGATCCGCTTGATGAACATGAATTCCTTGAACCTCCTGGTCTCCCAATCGGAACCGCGAGGGTTGACGTTCTGCGCCAGATTGTAGTCATCGCAAATCATGTCGAGCTTCATCGAACCGGGCGAGGGAGTCGTTATTTTTCTGACGTGGCAGCCCCATTCGTAACCGTGGACCGACTTGCTGCGAAGATCGAGTGTCATGTCGTTGAGTTCGTAGCACTCCGCCTGGAAGTCTTTGCCGGGCGAGGCATAGGCACCGTCCCTGGGACGCCATCCGTCGAACGCGGCCTTGGGAGTTTCCTGGGCGTCGGCAGACAGGCCGGCAGACGATAGCAAAAGCGTGGCGAGCATCGACAACGTGGTGAAACGCTTCATCCGATTCACTTTCAGTCTCACGTATCCATTCCTGAACAAAATATGTTGGTCGGTTGGCCGAGCGGCAACCTCAGAATAGTGGATCGATCACAGGTTGAGCAAGTGATGTGCAGCTTCAGATTGTCTGGTTCGCTTCAGTCCATTTGAAAAGGTAGGAAATTCATATGTCCTGGGAAGATGCGCTGCGACGCATATTGCCGCCGACCGACGGCTTTCAACCGCACACCACCAGCCCATACGCGATCCGGAGCGTCGGTGCCCGCTCCGAACCCTCCCGCGTACGTTTCGGAGCATCAGCGCTATCTCGAGGACGCGAACCTCGTCCCAGCGACCCGTGCCGAAGATGTGCGGGTTCTGAGGAGGGGCCTGCTGGAAAATCGGATCGATCCGCCTTCAATTCGAGCGATGCTGTGGCGGTGCCTTTCATTCCTCCCGACGCGTCGTTTCCGACCTCGCCGCACAGCGACTTCGAGCGACGTTTCGGATCGTGGCCCAGCTCTTCCGGCGGCGTCCTTGCTGGTCTCAATCAAGCTCCGCAAGGACAACCCGAAACCCCGGACAACGAAGACTGGTCCGCGATGTGGCAAAGGCGCACCGGCCTGCCCTGAGCCGAGCGAGCGCATCCATTGTCCACCTTGAAAATTCCAACCGCCAAGATCTTCGAACCGCTACTCGAGCCCGCGCGCTACAAGGGCGTCTACGGCGGGCGCGGCTCCGGCAAATCACATTTCTTCGGGGAGCTGCTGGTCGAGACCTGCCAGGCCGAGCGCGGCACGCTCGCGGTCTGCATTCGCGAGGCGCAGCGCACGCTGGCCCAATCGTCCAAGCGGCTGATTGAAGGCAAGATCGCGAGCCTCGGGCTCGGTCACGGATTCAAGCTGTTCAGCGACAAGATCGAGACGCCCGGCGACGGGCTGATCATCTTTCGCGGCCTTCAGGATCACACGGCCGACTCGATCAAAAGCCTGGAGGGATTCCGGATCGCCTGGATCGACGAGGCGCAGAGCTTGAGCGCACGCAGCCTCGCGCTGCTGCGGCCGACGATCCGCGCCAGGGAGTCCGAGCTGTGGGCGAGCTGGAATCCGCGTCGCAAGAGCGATGCGATCGACGATTTCCTGCGCGCGCGCCGGCCGGACGGGGCGCTCGTCGTCAAGGCGAACTGGCGCGACAATCCGTGGTTTCCCGACGTGCTGGAGGAGGAGAGGTTGCTCGACCAGAAACTCTATCCGGAGCGGTACGATCACGTCTGGGAAGGCGACTATGCACGCGCCTTCGAGGGCGCCTATTTCGCCGCGCTGCTGTCGGAGGCGCGGACGCAGGGACGGATCGGAAGGGTCGCCGCGGATCCGCTGCTGCCGCTGCGCGCCTTCATCGACATCGGCGGCGCAGGTGCCGCGGCGGATGCGTTCACGATCTGGATCGTGCAATGGGTCGGGAGCGAGATTCGCGTTCTGGATTATTACGAGAGTGTCGGCCAGGTTCTGGCGTTTCACGTCAACTGGCTGCGTTCGCGCGGCTATGACCGTGCCATTCTCCATCTGCCGCATGACGGCATCGCCGCCAACAACATCACCGGCAAGCGTTATGAGGATCATCTGCGCGAGGCCGGTTTCACGGTCGAACCTCCGGTGAAGAACCAGGGGCCTGGCGCGGCGATGATGCGGATCGAGGCGCTGCGGCGGCTCGGGCCGCAGCTCTGGTTCAACGCGGACACGACGGAGCCCGGGCGCGAAGCGCTCGGCTTCTATCACGAGCGCAAGGACGAGACGCGCAACATCGGCCTTGGTCCCGAGCACGACTGGTCGAGCCATGCTGCCGATGCGCTCGGCCTGATGGCGATCTGCTATGAGCAGCCAGGCAGGGTGGCCGCGTTCAACCGGCCGATCCGCTATGCCGAGCAGGGGTGGGTTTGAGGGACGGGGCTGCTTTCGATAAAACCTGTGGTTGACAATGTTCTTGTTATGTTCTATAGAGTGCAATCGCTACCGCTGCGTGAGTCTTGCAATGTCGGCGTTTGGAATACTGGTCGACCTGATTGGATATTCGATCGCGCGAGCTGCGTTGCCGTTCCTTTCATTCGGCTGGATTTACGTCGAGCCCTTCAATGCAGATCCGCAGCGATGGCCCTGCTATCGCCGCGATGCGTCAGGCCGGGTCGAAATACGGCAGGCAGTCGCTGGCTGGATCGGGCTTGGCATTTGTCTCGTCATGCTCGTTGCGATCGCGCTCCTCATCAGTGCATTTATCCGCCCACATCCCGCTTGAGGCTCTCCGCAAACGCCGTGTATCGCGGATGACCCTTGAGTCGATCGCCGATGCGACCATGAGTGTTCCGGCTGCTGCGTTGTCGATCCGCTTCCTGGACGAACTCAGATAACGAACCGAGAAGTTTAAATGCCAAAAATGTCGATCTCCGAAGTAAAGGCGATGCTCGCCTCCGAGAAGGCCAACGCGCTTGCCGCGATGTCGGCGGCGCGGCTTGCCGAGGAGCGAGCCGACGCGATGGACTATTATCTCGGTGACATGCGCAAGGACATGCCGGCGCAGGATGGCCGTTCGCGCGCGGTCTCGACCGATGTCGCCGACACCATCGAAGGCCTGATGCCGTCGCTGATGGACATCTTCGCCGGGTCCGACGAGGTGGTGCGTTTCGAGCCGGTCGGTCCGGAGGACGTCGCGGCCGCGCAGCAGGAGACGGACTACGTCAACCACGTCTTCATGCAGCAGAACGGCGGCTTCATGGTGCTCTACTCCTTCATCAAGGACGCGCTGTTGTCGAAGGCCGGCATCGTCAAGGTGTGGTGGGAGGAGCGGGAGGAGGAGAGCCGCGAGACCTACTACGATCTCTCCGATGACCAGTTCGCGCTGCTCGCCCAGGATGTCTCGGAATCAAACGGCGCGATGAAGATCGTCGCGCACACGGTGCATGACGGGACTGATCAGCGGGATACATCGCAGGCGACGTCTTAGTGTTCAAGGCGCGGCGAACGGGAGCCCACCGACGAGCCTGGTTTACCGAGAGGACATCATGACAGCTCTCTTCACGGTCTTGACGGGGATAGCCCTCATCTGGACAACCATCACGTACCTGCACGTCTCAAACGCCGTGAACGAGTATCTTCCGCCTCAGTTTCAGGACTACGAGAATTCGCGTTATGCATTCTCGGAATGGGCGCTCCGGCATCCGACGCCACTCTCTGTGCAGGCGGAGTATGTCCGGTTTGTCAAAGGATCCATCTTTATGTGGCTCGGCGGAGGACTAGCCCCTCCTTTCAACCGGAAAGCCGGCCAATATGGTCTTAGGCTGCGTGCTTCTGGTGGCTTTTCTCTGGGGCGTGTTTTTCGCAATCAGGTGTTCGAGAATTTACGAGCAGAATTGCAAGAGGGCCGAGGCCCAGAATGATGAGCAGAACCGATGAGCGACAAGGGGACTTATGGCGGGTTCACGGCGGGATTTCCGACGCCGCTGGGAGGAGTGGGCATTGGGGCCTATATAGATAATTCCGGCAGGCTTTATCCGCAGCTCTATTACGGTACCCCTCGCTTCGGTGCCTCGGCAGGATATACCAATGATCTGGGGGCTCTGCTGACAGGGCCGTCGGCCTCAGGGACCATTGGCGGAGGATGGATCGGAGCGAACGTGGCGACTGTGGGCAACGAGACGGGTGTCGGATTCGGCACGCCCGGCGTTGGCGTTACCTATGGGTATGGTCCCCTCGAGTTCTCGGAGGACTACTCGCAGCCATGGATCAAGGGTCTGATTGAAGACTCCGTTGATGGTGCAGGTCTGCCCAGTCCCCGCAAGGTGTGGGAATATGGCTACCCTGAACCGGAGAGCGGGAAGAGCCCGGAAACGAGTGCCATTCCCGTTCGTCGTCTCACGCGTGTGGGCACCTCAGATATTGGCGCTGTCTCCGCGTCGGGCAGCGCTCCAGCGCCGTATCCTTCGACGTTCAACGACCGATTTGGCGACTGGGGCGGATTGCCTGGCGAGCCTCGACCGCCGCAGGCGAGCCGGCCGATCGGCGTGTTCGCAAATGAGCCCACTTCTTCCATGGCATCGTCAATGCGAGGATTTGATACTCGCAGTGACACGAGGAGTGCGACAAGCGGCTCGGCCGGAGGCCTGCTCGGCATGATTCAGGACTATATGCGCAACAACGCCTACTAGCGCGATTTTCCGACCTGCGTCGGGCGCTGGCATACCGATTGAAAGCTCAATCAAACATGCCCGTTCCGCTGCTAGCCCCCGGCGCCGCCCGCCCCGATGGGGCTCGCGTCACGCACGACGTTACCATCGTCACCACGCGCAAGCTTGCGCAGGCGCGGGTCATGGGGATGCCCCGCCCGAAGGATTCGGCATCGAGCGCGGTGCGCGCAGCATCCGCGACTGCAATTACTGCTTCCATGAGGTCAGGGAGCAGGCCAGGACAATCGCCACGATGCCAGCGACCATCCAAGCGAGCGCGAAACGCTCGTGCCTGGCGGCGTTTGGGAGATGAAGGCGGCCGGCGTTGGTCAGGCAGCTGGGGTCGCATTGGAAGATGAGCACGACGCGAAGATCGTTGAGATACAGGCCTCAATAAGCAGGAGTCAAATACCCAGATCACATGTTGGAAATTGCTCGCATCGCGAAACTGCTTCAAGCATCGCCAAAGGCTGGACGGTGGTCAACATAGAGAGTTTGATGGCAGAAAGGTCCGACGTCGCCGGGCACGCCGAACTCTAGATCTGCACCGGCCTCGGCAAGCAGACGTAGGGCGTCGCCGCCGACGCGCTGCAACATTCAAGGGCGCGGCGAACCGGGAGGCCACCTGTGCAATTTCCCTTTTCCGTCCACACGAACAACCTCAGCGGGCCAGTCGACAAGTTCGGGATCCGAGCCGACGCGCCAGGTTACCTTTACCGATAGACGGTCGTCACTTCCCAGCGGACATACTCCCAAAGCTCGTAGCCCTCGGATCTGTAATGAAAGGCAGGCTCGTTCCAATCGCCGTTCGCGGGCAAGATGTCGATGCCGTTGTTTCCATCGGAAGGGCCATCGATCCAGAAGACTGATGCGAGCCACGTTTTGCCGGGCGAGTAGCGCGGGGAGCGACGATATTTTCTTCCTCTCCATCCTGCTGCCGGACCAAAACCCATTCGTCGCTTTCGTAGTACATCACATGGACAAGAAACAACCGGATGCATTGCATGCGCCAATCGATGCGAAGAGCATCCCAACGATCATTGTGCGAATCATGATCTCTCGAGCTGACCTGAGAGCGGCTGAATTGAATCGCAACGTGCTGTCTCCATGGGCGTGAGCGTCTTTGATGCGCACCGCGGCGGATGCCGTAAACAGAATGTGCCCGCAGTGCCAATTCTACGGTTGTTACAGTGAAAAATACTACCTGATGGCTCAGGACATCAAGCCCTATATGCGCAACAGCGGCCAATAGGCCGCCGCACTCTTTCTGCTGTCCGCATCACGCGGCAAACCCAAGAGTTCAAACAAACATGCCCGTTCCCCTATTAGCCCCGGCGCAATCAGCGCCGATGGGGTCTCTCGTCACGCACGACGTCACCATCGTCACCACGCGCAAGCTTGCGCAGGCGCGGGTGATGGGTGTGCCGCCGGAAGAATTCGGTATCGAGCGCGGCGCGCGCAGCATTCGCGATTGCAATTACTGCTTCCACGAGGTCGTGACCAAGACCGAGGCGCAGTTGATCGCGGAAGGCTTTGATGCCGGCCAGATCAGGGCCTTGCAGCCGCACACCGGCACGACCGAGATCGAAACGCTGGCGCGCGACACGGTGGAGGAGCATCTGTCTGCGACCGCTGGAGGCGGCAGCGCCAATTCGGCGGCGCGGCTGGTGCGCATCACCGAGCACTATGTGCGGATGGACTATGAAGGCTCGGGACGACCCTGCCTCTACCAGGTCATCACCGGTGGCGACCAGGCCGAGATCCTGCGCAAGGACGGCAAGGACTGCATCACGCCGTACGACGAGATGCCGTTCGCGGCGACCACGCCGGTGCCTGTGACACATCGCTTCTTCGGCCGCTCGATCGCCGATCTCGTGATGCCGCTGCAGCGCGAGAAGACGGCGCTGAAGCGCGGCGCGCTCGACAATCTCTATCTGCACAACAATCCGCGCGTGGAGGTCGCCGAACAGAATGCCGGGCCGAATACCCTGGACGATCTTCTGGTATCGCGGCCGGGCGGCGTGGTCCGCACCAAGATGGCGGGCGGGCTGAACTGGCAGGTGGTGCCTGACATCACCACGTCGATCTACCCGATGCTGCAATATATCGACGCCGAGCTCGAGATCCGCACCGGCCTCGGCAAGCAGACGCAGGGCATCGACGCCAACGCACTGCAGAACCAGTCGGCGACCGCGGTCGCGCAGGTGTTCTCGGCCTCGCAGATGCGCATCAAGCTGATCGCGCGCATCATGGCCGAAGGCGTCCGCGATATCTTCGCACTGCTGCACGGCACGATCCGCAAGCATGGCCAGCGCGAGGAGACGGTGCGGCTGCGCAACGCCTGGGTCGACGTCAATCCGCGCAGCTGGAAGACGCGGGACGACATGACCATCAATGTCGGCCTCGGCGCCGGCGGCAAGGCGCAGCAATTCGCCCAGACCATGGCGATCGCGAACGTGCAGAAGGAGCTTCTTGCCGGCGGCAAGATCAATCTGGTGGGCGACCGCCAGCTCTACAATACGGCCGCCGAGCTGACGCGGATCATGGGGCACCGGAATCCCGACCAGTTCTTCAACGATCCCATGGCCGTGAATCCGCAGACCGGTCAGTTGCTGAACCCACCGCCGGCGCCGCCGCAGCCTCTGCCCGACCCGAAATTTCTGGCGCTGCAGGCGCGCGTTCAGGCCGACCAGCTTGCCGCCGCGCACAGAGTGCAGATCGAACGTGAGAAGGCGCAGGCCGACGCGATCCATCTCCAGGTCAAGACGCAAGGAGAGATCGAGCTCGCCAAAATCAAAGCCGGGCTCGATGCAAAGATGACGGTGCTCGAGACGCATCTGAAGGCGGCGATCGAATCGGGGAGAGCGCAGCGTTCGTATCCGCCGGGCGCGCGCATGGCGAAAGACGGCCACCACTATCTGCCGGACCCGAACCGTCCCGGAAAGCATCTGTTGGTCGTTCATCGTGGCTGATCATTCTCTGGTGCCGGTCGAGCATCAGCCGGATTTCGAGAATGTCGCTCTCGTTCCAGTCGACCACGATCCGTTCAGTGACAGCGGCACGGTTCAGCCGGCGCAGTTTCAGCAGCCGCAGACTCAACCAGCGCAGCCTCCGCCGCGGCAGCCAGCGCCGGAAGTTCAGCGGCTCTATGTTGGCCCGGCGGCGAAAATCACACAGACGCCAGAGGAGGGCGAGTCCCGGGATCCGGAAAATGAAGCTAACGATACGCCTACACCGGATCGCCCGGCCGCATCGATACCCCCGCAGGGCAGGCCCCTCCTGATTTGTCGCACTTCATATCGCGTGGTGAGCTGAAGCCGGCGACATTCACGCCAACGCAGCAGATCGGCCATCGTGCGATCGACGCGATGCTAGCTCTCGGCGTGCCGCTGCACAATGCCCAAGAGCTGGCGACGCGTATCGGCAACTTACTGACCTTGACCCCGTTTGGAGTTGCTGGCTCCGCGCTTAACCTCATCGATGCGAAGCGTCGCGATGACCTCCCTGGAGTCATTGAGGCCGCGGTCGGACTGATACCGGGTGCGAAGGGCGTCGGACGTGTCGCCGGCCAAGAAGTCCGCGCGCTAACGAGTAAGGATCGACTCTCGCCGGCGGCCTGGGCGGCTAAGAAAGGATACGTCGGTGTCGGAACGACGGTGAACGGTGGGCCAACATTTGCCGGAACGAAGCATCTCTATCCTGCTGCACCGGGACGGCTAAGCGTCGTGAGAATAAAACTCACTGGCAGTCGGAGACGTGACAAGGAACTCGCGAACAAGTGGGGTGGGTTTTCTGAAACGCCGCGTGATTATCGGTGGCACCATGTCGACGACTTCGATCCGGAGAGTGGCGAGGCCTCGCTTGAGCTTATACATAAAGACGTGCACGATGCGACTTTACCGCATGCCGGATCGGTTGCACAGTACGAGGATCACCACGGAGTAAAGTACAAGCGTTGAAAGGAGACCGGCCATGGTTGTTTTTGAGCGGACTGCTTCACCACTTTCTGAGCTAGACATCAAACGCGTTGAGAACCGCCTGGGTATTCGCCTGCCGCAAGATCTCAAGGAACACTACCTCTTGTACAACGGTGGAAGCCCTCGTCCTGAGTTCTTCGTCAAAGATAGAGAGGCTTATGATGTCGACTGTTTCCTTCCCATGAACATTGGTGCGGAGGGAAGAAGCTTTGAGCGGACCTACGTAATGATGGTGAAGCAAACTCCACAGTTTCCTCAAGGGTATATTCCGTTTGCGGATACTACGGGTGCGGGGTTTTTTATGTATAGCGTGAACCCCGAATCTTTCGGGAGCATAATGTTCAATCAACCTGAATATTATGGAGACGACGAACGATATGTATTGTTTCTCGCCCCAACACTGAAGCAATTTATCAAGTCTCTCACCGAACTTCCTGACGGGATGGAGTGATGGTAATGCCCAGTGCCGCACGCCGTCCGACTCTGCGCCAGCTCGGATAGCTTGATCGAAGCCAAGATCGTGATCGTGTGGCTGATAGATTCAGCATCAAAATCACACAGACGCCAGAGGAGGGCGAGTCCCGGGATCCGGAAAATGAAGCTAACGATACGCCTACACCGGATCGCCCGGCCGCATCGATACCCCCGCAGGGCAGGCCCCTCCTGATTTGTCGCACTTCATATCGCGTGGTGAGCTGAAGCCGGCGACATTCACGCCAACGCAGCAGATCGGCCATCGTGCGATCGACGCGATGCTAGCTCTCGGCGTGCCGCTGCACAATGCCCAAGAGCTGGCGACGCGTATCGGCAACTTACTGACCTTGACCCCGTTTGGAGTTGCTGGCTCCGCGCTTAACCTCATCGATGCGAAGCGCCGCGATGACCTCCCTGGAGTCATTGAGGCCGCGGTCGGACTGATACCGGGTGCGAAGGGCGTCGGACGTGTCGTCGGCACCGAACTACGGGCGCTAACCAGCAAGGTTCGGCTCTCGCCGGCGGCCCGGGCTCCCAAAAAGGATACGCCGGTGTCGGAACGACCGCGAACGGCGGGCCGACTTTTTGCGGGAACGGAGCATCTCTATCCTGTGGCGCCGGGGCAGCGAAACATCGTCAAAATACCACTCACCGGCGGACGGAGAGCTGACTTTCGCCTCGCGAACAAAGAAGGTAAGTTCGCTAAAACGCCCGATGGTTATCGGTGGCACCACGTCGACGACTTCGATCCAACGAATGAAGAGGCCACGTTTGAGCTAATCACTAAGGGAGCGCACGAATCCACCAATCCTCATGCTGGTTCTGTTGCCCAGTACTCCAAACACCACGGTGTCTCGTATAGGCGTTGACGAGGAGAAAAGCATTGGTTGTTTTCGAAGGGACTGCTTCCCCGCTTTCCGAGTTGGACATTCGGCGCGTCGAGCACAAATTGCGCGTTCGCTTGCCGCAAGATCTCAAAGAGCATTACCTCCGCTATAACGGCGGAACCCCTCGTCCGGAATTCTTCGTCAAGGACGGAGAGGCTTATGACGTCGAGGAATTCCTTCCGATGAACATACTCAACGACAAAGGATTAACCTTCGAACGTACCTACACATTCCTGGTACATGAGAAGCCAGAATTTCCTCAGGGATATATACCCTTCGCATGCGATTCAGCAGGTGATTATTTCATCTATAGCGTCATTCCTGGATCCTTTGGGAATATCATGTTCAACTCAAGGGCAGATTACGGAGACGACGATCGATACATTTTCTTTCTTGCCCCAAGCTTGAGAGAGTTTATCAATTCTCTCACTGAATGCCCCGAAGGGATGGAGTGATAGGAAAGCCCAGCTGTTCATGGACTTGCTGCACGCAGCTGACTCTACGCTCGTCTAGTCCGTGATTGCTCGGCCAAGTGCATCCAAGCATGAAGGCGCGCTGCTGGGACGTTTGATCGGTTTGATCAACCACTCGCTATCCCCCTGCGGATTCGGCCGAAGTTATTTGTCGTAAAGGTTGAGCCCGGCTCGATTCGGCCGGCGCTCTTCGCCGAGTCCGATCAAGACAACAATAGGGCGCAGGCCGACGCCATCCATCTCCAGGTCAAGACGCGAGGCGAGATCGAACTCGCCAAGGTCAAGGCCGCGCTCGACGCCAAGATGGCGGTGTTGGAGACGCATTTGAAGGCGGCGATCGAAACGGGGGCGGCGCAGCGTTCATATCCGCCGGGCGCGCGCAAGGCGAAAGACGGACACCACTACATGCCGGACTCGAGCCGTCCCGGCAAATACCTGCTGGTCGTCCACCATAGCTGATTATTCCCTGGTGCCGGTCGAGCATCAGCCGGACTTCGAGAATGTCACGCTCGTTCCGGTCGACCACGATCCGTTCAGTGACAGCGGCACGGTTCAGCAGGACCAGTTTCAACAGCCGTAGACTCAATCAGCAGCCGAAGAGTCCGCAGCCGGTGTGGCGGATAAACTGGATCGCTATCTGCTCGATCCGGATCGCGCCAGGGGTGGTTAAAAGGCAAAATGGTTCGAACAGGCGCTTGGCTTCACCCGGGGAAAATGCGGAAGACCTTGCAAAACAGTTGGTCTTCGACAAATCTCAAGCAGTCCAAAAGCTGTTTCGCAACATGGAACGCACTTCAATCAGACCATCCACGTCACTGGTACCAACGGTCGCACGATCCCAGTCGTCACGGGTTGGACGGTTGGACCGGATGAGGTGCCGCGACTCTCAACAGTTTTGCCGAGGAGTAAGTAGTGAATGTTTGAACTGTATGATGTGGTAAAATTGAAAAGAGCGATACCCGAGATTCCGCTGCCGGCGGGTTCAAGTGGGACTATTGTGATCGTGCACGATGCCCATCCAGCAGCCTACGAGGTCGAGTTTCCCGACGCGGTGGATGCGAACGGAGTCGACGCGAACGGGCTGGAGTCGCTGGGGGTCTACACGGTGCACGCCGCAGATCTGGAGCAAGGCGATAACTCCTGGAAGGATGCCAGGAAGCATCGCTGAGCCAGAGATTCTTGGACTCGCTATGGTGAATGTGGTGGCATGTAACCGAGGACGCACGCTGCGGCCGAGCTGACGCGGATCATGGGCCAATCGAACACCGGTCCATTCCTCAGCGATCCCAGTGCGATCGATTTCACGCCAGATTAGGGTTATTGGCCGTGCCGGCGCAGGCCGACGCCGTGCTCGCAGCGCATCAGGCGCAGCTCCAGCAACAAAAGGCGCAGAACGACGCGATCCATCTCCAAGTTAAGACGCAAGGAGAGATCGAGCTCGCAAAGATCAAGGCCGCGCTCGACGCCAAGATGACGGTGTTGGAGATTCACCTGAAGGCGACGATCGAAGCGGGGAAGGTGCAACGGTCATATCCGCCGGGCGCACGCAGGGCGAGAGACGGCCATCACTATCTGCCTGATGCCAATCGTCCCGGCAAATATCTTCTGGTTGTTCATCATGGCTGATTATTCTCTGGTGCCGGTCGAGCATCAGCCGGACTTCGAGAATGCCTCTCTCATTCCAGTCGACCACGATCCGTTCAGCGCCGACGGCGTATCGCAGCAGGCTCAAAGCCCGCAAGTGCAGGCGCAGACTCAGCCGGCACAATTCCAGCAGGCACAAACTCAACAGCCTACGATCGGAGAAGGCCGATCCAGCGCACCGATACTCGGCGACGTTACAACAGAACCCACCGGATCTGTTTTCAGGGCAGGGGCCAGCGACTTCTTCAGGTCCATCCCTCGCGGGGTCGTCTCTGGCTTCAACAGCGCGGCGAGCGCATTGGGACGTGCCACGCAGGCCGAGATGGGGCAAGACGTCGACGCGCCGACTCCACAGCAGGGAATCCAGATTCTCGAGAAGGAAGTCACCGGACCGATGTACAGGCCGGAAGGCCGGGCGGGCCAATTCGGTGCATCAGTCGGGGAATTTCTCGGCAATCCCGCTTCCTATATGGCGCCTGGCAGCGCGCCTCTCAAAGTCGGGGCGGCTGTGTTGGGAGGCCTGGGAAGTGAAGCTGGAGGTCAGCTTGGCGAGGGGACTCCTTGGGAAGGACCTCTCCGCTTCGCCGGCGGCGCGCTCGGCGTGCTCGGTCCGCTCGGTGCAGCCAGGTTAGGAACGGGAGCGCGCGCCGCAGAGACTGTCGCGCACGCCGCGACGGAAGGCGTCCGAGCGGGCCGGACCCTCTATCACTACACCGATGAGGCAGGTCTAAATGCTATCCTGAACGAACAAAAGCTTAATCCTTCTCTGAAGGCTTTAAGACCACGCGATGTCCGGTATGGAAACGGTCAGTACCTTACCGATATTGAACCGGGTGCTACGAGTGCTAAGGAACTTTCGAAAGCCCTCGTAAACAATCCCCACCAAGTAGATAAATTCAGTCATTACCTTGAAATTGACCCGGCCGGTCTGAACGTCATTGAAGGCCGGCCCCGTGTTCATGTTATCCCAAATGAGGTACCTCTGGATTTGAACAACAGAATTCTCAGCCATGGAAAGGTGCCTTACAGATGACCTATCTTAAGGTAAAATGGATTCACGCGCATCCCAATCAACCAGTGCTCATCTACAGCGAGTTAGATCACGACCGTTGGGAGCTTCGTAAGGTCGAGATATTCCCCGACGGAAGGATGTTGTATGCTGATCCTGAAGTCGAATTCAAGGAGACGGGTCTGAGCATGGAGCCATTGCCGTCGCTTGAGAAGATTGCGGCCGATCCCGAATTCGAGCCGGAGGTCATATCAAAAGCGGAGTTCGAAAAAATCTGGGAAAAGGCGACAGCGTGAACTGACAAAATCAAAGGTACGCTTCCGTAGGTTCAGGTGCGACATGCCGACATTTCCATTGCCTCCGTTTCCAGCATACATCCCGACGAAAAGTCTCGAGCTATCTGATGTGCCGAACGAATCAGAGTCGTTGCGGGTCATCGGACGGTTCGCACTGACGTTTGATCGGTCCGAGGATGACCCATACAAGCTTGACTGGCGGGACCTGCCCGCCTTGTCAACCGATAGCGGGCTGGTGCGGCTTCGGGCGCACCTGTTCTTGGCGCAACGGCGCTGGAACAATATGAGCGGCGAGCCGGACGCTAGCACCATCTCGGCCATCCGAAGAGTTGTTGCTTTAATTCGCGCGATCTTGTCTGAGCAAAGCAAAGATGCATCGGAGACCGAAGCATCAATTACCCCGCGCCCACTTGGCGAGGACTCACCCGCGCGGAAGCGCCGGCTTGGTTTGTCGATCGGATGGCGCATTACACGGACCGGCAGAAGAGCTTTCTGGTCTACGAGCATGGGACTGCGGTTTTTGATAATGACTCATCCGAACCGGATATTGCTAAATGTAACGCGGCGTTGCTGGACGTCGTAACGCATGCGCCTGACGTTTCGGTCAGGCCAATGCGCGACGGTAACTTCGTCGTCGATTTCAAAGGGGCGGTATACGGCCTCGTCGATGGTGCGTTCTTCAAGCAGAATCGACAGCAGCTATCGCTAGATGCGAAGAAGTTTGGTCTGTTTCCTACCGAGAGACTTTTGGCTCCGAATGAAGATAGCGTTAAAGCTGGTGAGCATGTCATCGGTCTCTACGCACGCGCAAATCTGTTTCTGGATGTCGAGTACCCGGTTGTCGTAGGACGGTTTACTCCGCCTGTCTGAACCTTGCCGAAGAGCAGCCGGGCGCAAGTCGACGCCGCGCTTGCGGCGCATCAGGCGCAGCTCCAGCAACAAAGGGCGCATTCCTCAACGATCCGCGAGCGATTGATTGCACGCCGGATAATTACAGTATGCACCGCGACGCCCGCCTCGAAATTATTGGCAGTGCCGGCGCGGGCGCAGATCAATGCCGCGCTTGCAGCGCTTCAGCCGCAGCACCAGCAAAAAAAGGCCGCAGAACGACGCGTTCCGTCTCCAGGTTAAAGCGGGTGACGCGACGGCCGAAAAACGAGGATGAAACCATGTCTGAAGAGAGAACACTGGAGACGGCGGCCGCGCGGGCGGCTCGAGCCGAGGCGCTGCTCGATGACGAACTGCTGAGCGAGTCCTTCGACACGCTCGAGAAGAACTACATTGCGGCCTGGCGCGCCACCACGGTCGACGATGCCGCTGGCCGCGAGAAACTGTTCCTCGCCATCAACGTCGTCGGCAAGGTGCGCGATCATCTCGCGGGCGTGGTCGCCAATGGCAAACTGGCGCGGGCGCAGTTGAAGGAGCTTGCGGAGACGGCGGAGCGGCGGAAGCGGTTCGGGATCATTTAGTTGTTGCAACCAAGGCGAGAGTAGTCAACAATGTTCCGTGTTTGTTCTTTACCGAGTGACGGGTCTTCGTACATTTGGCCTCGCCCAACGATTGAGTGACCGCATGCGGTTCTGGCCGATTGATCTTGATCTGCGTTTTTCGTTCTTTTGGATTGCGTTTGGGTGGCTCGCTACGACGACCGCCTGCCACGCCGAGGGAGCTTTGCCTGCGCCGTCAGCGAAGCCTCCAGTCGTTCCGACCTTCGAAAAACTGCCGCACATACCGCTGCCGAAAGGCGACTTCATCGCGTGGTGCGGGGATCGGGAGCGCTATCTGTTCGCGACAGATGGTGAGTATATTGACGCATACGATAGAGGCACGAAAATCTCCGCGCCATCTCCTACGGGGTCCAGGTGGGTCCAATGCGGAACGGATGGCCAGTACGTTGTTTTTCCTGAGGATGATGCCGGGCGCGTGAGGAGGTTCGAGCTCGAGACCGGCAAGAGCGCGATCCTGGCGACGTTCGACGGCCGCTCAGGTCCGGGCATCGGCATAGCATTCTCCCCGGACATGAAGACCGTGGCTTCGGACAAGCCGCTGCAATTGACGGCCGAAGCCGGAGAGTTGCGCACTATCAGCGTCCCCGTGACCACGAGGCGGCCGGTCTCCAAAATCGTTTGGTCTCCCGACAGCTCGAAGTTCTTCGTGGGCTACTCCGATACAGTCGATGTAATGGACGCGCAGGGCAAGAGAATCGGAGGAGGCAAGGTTCGAAAAGATTCGGTTGTCACCGCCGGGTGGTTCGACGCTGAACAGAAGTCACTGTTTCTGTTTCTCTTCTCGGACGATATTCAGGGCATCGGCTCTTTTGTAAGATGCCGCATCGCGGATTGGCGATGTGTACAACTGAAGGAGCGGGTCGAGCAGGCCGCGAGCGGTGGCAAGGGCTTGATCGGCATCGTCGGTCCGATCGATCGACCGAAGCTGCCCGACGACGATTCAAGCGTGCCCTATGCGCGCTACGCGGCGGAGCTTCGCGACAATTCATTTCGTCTGCTGTTCCGGCAAGAGTTTGCCCTGGCAGCCGGTCAAACCAGCCCTCGGCTTTATGTGTCCCCATCGGCTGCCACGGCGGTGCTGTCGTGGCGGCTGACGGAACGCGCGAAATGCCCCGATCCGGCCAACGACAAGTGCCAGCCCGGATGGATACTGGATATTGGAAAGGCCATTAAATGAGTGATCCCTTGGGTTTTCCAAATCGCGACGGTGTCGTTGCCTATCGCTATGGAGCCTGGATGTCCTTTCCGGGTAACTCGACGACTGATCCAGCGGCAATGACACCGCGGCCCGGAGGGTTGCCGGGAATGATCGCCGACAGTTTGCGCCAGAGCCCGGATATAGCGGGCAACTTGCGGGCGTCCCGCGGCTTGCCCGTCGCACCGGCGGTGCCATTCGTGAATGCCAGTGATCCACTGTCAGAGGGTGAGCCGGCCACTTTCCAGGATCGCTTCGGCGACTGGTCTGAAATTCGCAGGTTGTCGTCTCGCCGGGAGTCAAGGTGATGTTTCGCGACAATCCCGTGGCGAACTAATACGAACTTGAGGGTTCGAGAATGGTCCAAATCCGCAATGTGCTCTTGCGCTTGCTTGAACCGGTGCCGTTCCTTGCCTTGTTGTTCCTCTCTTGTGGCCCGTCCCGTGCGGAGGAGAAGTCGTTCGACAGGGAGGTCTTCCATCAAGCGGCTGATTATTGCCGCAGCGTTGCCGCGCGGCCCATCGTGCTCAGCGACGACCAGGCAATCCTGTGCCTCGATGGTCGGGTCGAAAAGGATACGGATCTGTCGCCGGCTGCGAGACTGAAGGAGAGCGGGCTCTTCGTCGTTCGAAGTAGCGGAGGCGACATCGTATCCACAACCTCGCTCTCCAACCTCATTCACAGGCGGCGCGCAACGGTCGTTGTGTATGACCAGTGTCTGTGGAACTGCGCCAACTATCTTCTGATCGCATCCGATCGGGCCTATGTGCTCGAGGGCTCTCTGGTCGCTTGGGACTATGAAAGTAGCGATCCCGCGCTTCCGTCATGCGCCCAATTTGCGATGGAAAAGACGCGAGATGGAGATTACCGCCTGCAGCGTGGCTCCTGTCGGCCTTTGCCGGCTGACGAGGCTCAATGGCGGGAGATCTTGCTGGCCCAGACCGGGTTTTACAAGGAACGCATGGTCGACCCGCACTTTGAGCCGCCGCCGGACAATCGCTATCTACGAAAGATCGTTAAGTCCCTCTATCCCGATACTCGTGCTTATCATCATATCGGGTGGACTCTTCACCCCAGATATTTTGCGAAGTTGTTCAAGACCAGGATTGTCTACGAGTCGTATCCGGAAGGGCAGGCCGAGGTGGACGAGATGGCGGCCCAGCTGCGTCTCGACATGAGGGTCATTTACGATCCTTAGACCGGTACTCGCTCGGCGGCCAATTCGTTTTCCATTCCGTGAATCAGAAAGCGTGGCGTATTGACGATGAATGAGACACCAGCCGACAGCGATCGGCAGAATCCGATCCTCGACGACCCCGGCTACTACATGCCTGGCTTTTCTCATGGCTGCTGGGCGCGATCCCTAAATTCAGTTTGCCGGATTGGGGGCCCATCCCGCAACTGCCGCGTGAGCGGCCGGTTACGCCGCCGTCCCGGAATCCGAATCTTCCGCCGGCGCGCGAAGTCGATCCTCCGGATCGGCCTCCTGAATGGCTGTTCGGTCCGCCGCGCATCGTCCAAGCCTCGCCTGCCTCGCGCAAGGCCATTGCCCAGGCTGTTCCCTCGACTGCGATACGACAGTCTACGGCGCCGCTAGCCGATCTCATCATCGACGGCCTTCGGAGCCTGCAACGCAAAGCTCGAGTCAGACGCAATCTTCTGCTTTCGATACGGGATCTGCGCCACTGCCATTCAGTCCCGCGGCGCCGCTCGCACCGCATGGATACCAACCGCTTGAAGGCGATCCCTTTGAAGACAAGTCGCCCGCCCGGCGCCTAACGCGCGTCCGGCCAGGTTGACGCCGCGCAACAACGCCGATCTGGTCAACCATCGTAATTAGGCCGACCCTGCGTGATACGCGCGGGCGCCCGGCAGAGACGTCTCGCGGATCCGCGAACCGGAAATTCAAATTTCCGCGCTATCGCGTGGGCGAGAACGGAAGACGCCAGCAACTCAGGCCGCAGTTTCCAGGAGAGTCGCGACGACATCGTTGCGCTGTCGGAACAGCTCGGCCATCACAAGGAAACATCGATGACTCTACCGACCTCCACTTTCGTCACCTACTCCGCGGTGGGCAACCGCGAAGACCTCAGTGATATGATCTATCGCATCGATCCGGTCGACACGCCGTTCATGAGCGGCGTCGACAAGGAGAAGGCGACTGCCGTCAACCACGAATGGCAGACGCAGGCTCTCGCCGGCGCCGACGCCAACAACGCCCAGCTCGAGGGCGACGATCCCAACACCAACACGACCACGCCGACTGTTCGCCTCGGCAATCTCTGCCAAATCTCCTACAAGGTCGCGCGGGTCTCGGGCACGCAGCAGGCGGTGGATCACGCCGGCCGCGACAATGAGCTGGCGTACCAGGAGATGCTGAAGGGTCTCGAGCTCAAGCGCGACCTCGAAACCATCCTCTGTGGTGCCAACCAGGCCAAGGTCGTCGGCAACACTACGACGGCGCGCAAGACCGCTTCCGTCCTCTCTTGGATCGTCTCGAACACCTCGAAGGGAACGGCCGGCGGCGCAGCAGACCCCGCCGCCGCCGATGGCTCCGGTACGCGGACGGACGGCACCCAGCTCGCCTTCACGGAGGTGCGGCTGAAGACCGTGCTGTCCTCGATCTGGACCAATGGCGGCAAGCCCGGCACGATCATGACCGGCGCCTTCAACAAGCAGGTTTTTTCGACCTTCACCGGCCGGTCCACCGCGATCGAGGAGTCGAAGTCGAAGAAGATCGTCGCCTCCGTCGATGCGTATGAATCCGATTTCGGCAAGCTCAAGGTGGTCGCCAACCGCTTCCAGCGTCCGCGCGACGTGCTGGTGCTCGAGCTCGACAAATGGGCGGTCGCCTATCTCAACGGCCGCAACATGATTTCCATCCCGCTCGCCAAGACCGGCGATTCCGATCGCCGGCAGATCCTGGCCGAATATGCACTGGTTGCCCGCAACGAAAGGGCCTCCGGCGGCGTGTTCGACAACACCACCACCTGAGCGATCAGGATCATCCGTTTCATCCTCGGGCGGCCTTCGGGCCGCCCTTTGCATTTTGGAGAGCCCAATGCCGCTTCCCGGCAATCGCACCCTCAATACAGCCGATCTCACGGCCTATACGCCATCCTGCGGCGCGAGCCCCGTCGCCGCCTATGTCCGCGTTCCCTTTCGTTGCCGCGTGCTCAAAGTCTCCGGCATCCTGGGCGGCGCGATCACGACGGCTGATGGCACCGTCACCGTCTCGGCCAATGCTACGACGCTGGCGACGTTCACCGTAACGCAGGCGGGATCCGCTGCCGGGCAGCTGTTCTCGACCGTGCCGCCGTCGCCGACCTATCTCAACGAGGACGATGTGATCGTGCTGACGCCTTCCGGCGCTTCCGGCGCGACGATCCCGATGCATTTCTCGATCTCCGTGAGGACCGCCTGATATGGCTTTCTTTTCCAAGCAAAATTCCTCGCGTGTCGGCTCCACCCAGACGATCGCCTATGACGCCAGCGTCGGCGCCTCCAATGCTTTCGGGCCGGAAACCTACCAGCTGCGCTTGGTCACCAACTCAGGCTGTTGCTTCCGGATCGGCGATGGCGCGCAGACGGCGACCGTTTCCGATCCTTATCTGCCGGCCAACACCGTCGAATACGTCACCGTCAGTCCCGGCCAGCGCATTGCCGCGCTGAAGGCCGCGACCAACGGCCTGGTCACGGCGACGGCCGGCACTCTGTGGGTAACGGAGATGTCGTGATGGACGGCGTCCTGATCAGGTCGCATCTCGACAGCAACGGAACCGGGCTTGCGATCGAGCATGTCCAGGACGTGGCGCCGATCCTGGAATGGAACAAGCAGGCGCGCCAGGACGAGCAGCACGGCGACTGGGGGCGGCATGTGGCCCGCATTCCCAACGTGATCTACGTCCAATGGCTCAACGAAGCGCATGCGAGGGGCAACACTTCGCTGCGGCTGTTCACGCCCGAATTCGACGCGATCGTGCAGCGAAAGCTCGACGATCCCGAATGGGCCTATTTGCGAACCGACAGGCCGAAATTGCAGGCCGGCTGGTCAGCGGAGCTCAAATGACCGAGATCACCGACTACACGTCGCTGCAGCTAGCTGTGACCGAATATCTTGCGCGCGACCAGGATACGACGCTGATCGCGCGGATTCCGACCTTCGTCCAGTTCGCGGAAGCCAAATTCAACCGCCAGCTCTTCGTGCGGCAGATGGAGCTGCGAGCGACCGCACTCGTCGACCCCGGCTCGAACGAGCCGGAGTTCATTTCGCTGCCGTCGGATTTCCAGTCCATGCGCAGGGTCCGATTGTCGAGTTTGACGGGAAAGCCGTGCCTTGAATTCAAGTCGGGAACGCAGATGGACGAATACCGCTTCGCGACGTCCGATGTCGCCGCGCGGCCGCGTTATTTCACCGTGTTCGGCAACGAGCTCGAGCTCGCGCCGACCCCCGACGCAGCCTACACGATCGAAATGGTCTATCGGCAGAACATTCCGGCGCTGGCGTCGAACGGCAGCAACTGGCTGCTGACCATGGCGCCCGACGTCTATCTCTATGCAGCTCTGCTCGAGTCCGCGCCGTACATCAAGGAAGACGCGCGCATCCAGACCTGGGGGCTCGGATTCACGTCGGCGCTTGCCGATCTCAACAATCTCGGACTGACGTCGACATTCAACGCCGGGCCGATGACGGTCCGTGTTTCCGGACAAGTCATCTAGGAGGCGACAATGGCAAGCTTCAACAAGTTCTACTGCTTCGTGCAAGACGTCGCCAACGCGCTGCACGACATGAAGACCGGCACGGCGCAAGTGTACAAGGTGTATCTGACCAACGCGGCACCGGTCGCAGCCAATACGGTCTACAACACGCCGGCCGATCTCGGAGCCGGCAATGGCTACACGTCAGGCGGCAACAGCATCGGGACCATCACGGGTGCGCAAACGACGGGGACGTTCAAGTTCACCGGGGGCACAGATCCATCCTGGACGGCCTCGGGCGGTTCGATCGGACCATTTCAATACGCGGTGCTGTACAACGCGACGTCGTCCACCAAGCCGCTGATCGGCTGGTGGGACTATGGCGTTCCCATCACGCTGACCAATGGCAATTCGTTCACTGTTGATCTGGACCAGGTCAACGGCGTTCTGACGATCACCTGAGTGAGGGCGCGTGGTCATTGATCATGTTGGTACCGAGTACCGTGCCCGTCGCGTCGTCCTCTCGAGGGATTGGCTGCGTCGTCCGAATGATCCGCTGTGGTGGGAGCCGCAAGGCGATCTGACCCACTACAAGATCGTTGCGCACGGTATTGGCGGCCGCATCCTGTGGCAGGGCCGTTTTGACGATCTCTCGGACGCTCTGCGTTTCTGGTCGGACCTGCTCGATCTCGGGCCAGCTCCGTCGATTTGGGATTTGCCCACGCCGTCGTGGTTTCCGGGACTGCTGATCCCAGGCGTCGTGTATGCGTTCGCGACTGTCCAGACCTTCTCGACTGTCGGGACCACACAATGGAACGTTCCGGGTTTCGTTTATTCGACCTCTTACCTTGCCGTTGGTGGCGGGGGCGGTGGTGGCGGCGGTCCAGGCAACTCGGCCGGTGCAGGCGGAGGCGGGGCCGGTGATGTTGCGCCTGGCAGTGCTGCGCTCGCGCAAGGAACGAAGCAGGTCTCCGTCACGGTTGGCGGCGGCGGCGCAGGCGGCTCGACCCGTACGTCGCCCGGCAGCAACGGCGGCGCGTCGTTGTTCGGTGGCTTCGGCACGGCGCCGGGTGGCGGCGGTGGCGGCGCGCAAAGCGTTACCGCGAGTAGCGGCGGATCGGGCGGCGGGGACGGGCGCGGCGGTGCGGGCGGAGCAGCGGCTGGGTCTGGCGCGAACGTGCGTGCCGGTGGAGGCTCCGCCAGTTCCGGCACGCTTGGCGGCGGCGGTGGAGGTGGCGCTGGGGCAGTCGGCGGCGGCGGAAGCAGCACACAAGGCGGCTCGGGCGGCGGCGGCATCGCCAACGCGATCTCCGGCTCGTCTGTCGTCTACGGAGGCGGCGGTGGGGGTGGCTTCTACACCGCGGGCAATCCTGGACCAGGCGGTGCGGGTGGCGGCGGCGCGGCCGGAGCATCGGGCGTTGGTAGCAACGGCAATGCCGGCACGAATGGTCTCGGCGGCGGCGGCGGCGGAGCCAGCTTCGGTACAGGCGCGGGCACATTCTTTGGCGGCACAGGGGGCTGGCGTCGTCATTCTCAGTTTCACGCCGGGGCCGGCGATCATTCCCGGAAAATTCATACGTCCTTTGTTGCGGAGGTGACCCTTGGGACAGCGTGTCTATTCAACCATGTTCGAGAACGTGACGATTGCGGCCGTGCAGGATGTCGTTGCGTTGAAGGCGGGTGCCGCGAACGGCATCGAGCTTCATGAAATCGATCTGTCTGCAGGTGGCGTCACAGCACCGGCGGAAATCCGCCTGCGCCTGAAACGCTTGCCTGCGACGGTCACGCTCGGCTCCGGCGGCAGCGCGCCGACTGGTAACGCGATCGATTCCGGCGACACCAAGGCAGCGACGGCGACCGCGCGCGCCAACGATACGACGCAGGCGACGACGTCAGGCACGCCCGTGCTTCTCGCCGCCTGGCAATGGAACGTCCTCACACCCTGGCAATATTTGCCCGCGCCTGAGGATCGCGAAACCATTCAGGCCGGCGAAGCGCTTGTTCTCGACATTCCCGGTACTCCGGCATCGACGATCGTTTCCGGTACCGTCAAGTGGCGGGAGCTGCCCTAAGCCATGGCATATGTGTTTCGGCGTGGCTGGTCGAAGGCGTATCGGCGGCTGCGGCCGCCAGTCGTTGTTTCGGGCGCAATCCAGATCACACTCAATGCGGCGATCGGTTCCTTCGTCGCCGCAACCATACCCGCGAAGTTCAGCGGCAGTCTAGCTCTCGGCGCCGGCGCGTTCGATTTCGCAGCCAACGCCGCTGCGCTGAACACCTGGGCGATCGGCGGCCCGGCAACTTTCGCTTTCATTGGCACGACGGCGGCCTTCAACGTGGCAGAAGCCGCCACGTCCGGGAGCTTTGCTGTTGCAGGGTTCGGGAGCCGAAACGCGCTCAATGCGGTCGCTGCGCCCGGCGGCTTCATCCTGTCGGGCCTTGCAAGTTCGGGTTCGGTAGCGCTCAGCGCCGAGCCGATGGTGCTCGCCGTCGCCGGCACGGCTTCGAACTATGAACGAGATTTCGAGGCCTGGGTCAGACGACCATTTGATGCCGTGACGTGGCAGCCCGATGTGACGACTTCCTCTTCCGAGTGGAGCGACCGTGGCTCTTCCGTCCGTACATGGATGGAAACAGCCGCTGCTGAAACTCCTTGGGCGGCTGCTGCGGTTCACTCAGAGTCATGGACGAACGAATAATGCCCCTCCTATCCTATGGCGAATACCGCCCCGACGTCAGCGACTATGAGGGGCAGGCCACGCGCAACATCCTCAACGTCATTCCGCGCGGTGACGGCTATGGGCCGTTTCCATCCTTCTCGGCCTATACATCGGCGCTGCCGGCGCCGTGCCGGGGTGCGTTCTATGCGCTGAAATCCGACGGCACTGTCATTACCTTTGCCGGGACGAGCACCAGGCTTTACCGGCTCAACAACATCGATTTCACCTGGGTCGATGTCTCCAAGGGCGGGGCGTCCTATTCGGCGCTCTCCGCGACCGCGCAATGGCAGTTTGCCCAAACCGGCAACTTCGTCTTTGCGACGCAGGCCAATGCGGTGCTGCAAATCTTCGACCTCTCGTCGTCGACGGCCTTCGCTGACGCGCTGGGTTCGCCGCCCCAGGCCGCCTACATTAGCGTGGTCGGTCGTTTTCTGGTGCTGTCCGGACTGCTCTCGACGCCGTACCGGATCCAGTGGTCCGGGCTGAATAATTTCAACGCCGCGGATAGCTGGACCAGCGGCATCAAGTCGTCTGACTTCCAGGACTTTCCAGACGGCGGCATCGTTCGCGGCGTCGCCGGAGGCGAATCCGGCGTCATCTTTCAGGACCAGGCGATCCGGCGCATGTCCTACGTGCCGGGCTCGCCGATCATCTTCCAGATCGATCGCATCACCCAGGACAAGGGTCTCTATGCGCCGTACTCGATCATCCGCGCCGGTGAGCGCATCTTCTTCTACGCCGGCCAGGGCTTTCACAAGATCGAGCCGGGCGGCGTGCCGCAGCAGATCGGACGCGAGAAGGTCGATCGCAGCTTTCTTGCCGATCTCGACAAGGGCAACCTCCAACTCTTCATGGGAGCGGCCGATCCGCGCTCCACGCGCGTCTATTGGGCCTACAAGTCTGTGTCAGGCACCGTCGGTACCTACGACAAGCTGCTCGGCTATGACTTCCTGCTCGACCGGTTCTTCCCGGTCGAGGTGACGGGAGAGTATCTTCTGGGCATCTCGCAGACCGGTTTGACGCTCGAAAACCTCGACAGCATCACGTCATCGCTTGATGCATTGACGCTGAGCCTCGACGCTTACGCGACCGCCGTGCAGCCGGAGATCGCACAGTTTTCCAACGCGCATGTGCTCGGCTTCTTCCGCGGCCCCAGTCTCGAGGCGACGCTGGAGAGCCCGGAGCAGGGCACGGATGAGAACCGTATCACTATCCGCGGCTTCCGTCCGGTGACCGATGCGGCAACACTGTTCGGTTCGGTCTCGTGGCGCGACACTCCGGCTGCGTCGGCGATGCCTGGTGCGGAAGTCCTGGTCAATGCTCGCACCGGCCGCTGCGACGTCAGGCGCGACACCCGCTATTCCCGCTTCAAGGTGCGCATTCCGGCTGCGACGTCGTGGTCCTTCTGCGCCGGCGTCGTTCCCGATCTCACGTCGAGCGGCACGTTATGACGGCTTACGTTCCAGGAATCACCGAGACTGACCTGAAGAAGATCGTTCTAGCGATCCAGCAGCTCGCTGCCGGCAGATCGAACGCCGTCGGCAGCGTGACGCTGGCATCGGGCGCTTCGAGCACGACGGTGACGACTGCGAATTGCGCGGCAGGCTCGGTGCCGATCCTGGTGCCGGCGTCAGCGAATGCGGCGACGGAGGTCGGCAACGGCACGATGTTTGTGAGCGCGGTCGCGAACGGCGCGTTCACGATCACGCATGCGAACGCTGCGACGGCGGGGCGGGTGTTTTTGTGGGCGGTGGTGGGGTGAAGGACGGACGACGCGCGCAATCGCGCGAGTTCATGTGCTTCGCCCGGCAACCTAGACGAACGTTTCCATCAACTGCTCGTTTGCAGAGCTCACACTAGCTAGGAATTAGAAAGGCGAGATATTTCGTGCCCAGATCTGATCATCTTCAGTTCGATCCAAACTTCAGACAATTATCGCGAGTGCCCCCCTCGGTTTCAAATACGAGTGCTCCCCTTCCGATGCGTGGATCACCTATTGGTAGCTATGTTGAATCGCTCAGTTTGCCCGGGCCTAAGAGCAAAACTGAACAGCCGCTTTCGCTTGATTATCGGCCTTTCGCCGGCGTCTTTGGTTCATACCCGCCCAATGCGCGGGGATTGGAAGCGACACAGGACGGGCCGACGCAATTTGCGCAATTTTTCCCGCCGACGGTCTTTGTTCGGCCCTTCGTTATACCTCGCTTAGCAATACCGAGAGGCTCGAGCGGGGGGCAAATGCAGGCAAAGACTTTCCACGTTCGTTCGGCAACGAAGGGCCTGAAACGCCCCCTTGCTTCTACTGTGGTACGGAGACTACTCGAAAGCCTGGCCCGAATCAGTTCAATCGCGAGCACAATATTCCGAAGGTTCAGGGAGGGAATAACTCACCGGAGAACTATCTACCGTCCTGTCGGGATTGCAATCTTAACAAGGGAGGTCGATCGGCCGATGAGTGGTACTCCATAAGAGAGGGAGCCTAGAGAGTATGACGAGAGACAAGGTGCGGATCTTGTTTGAGCTAGACCCGAATGATTGGCACGGAGGGGGAAGCGAAAGCATGTGGGCAGAGCCGCTATTTTACAACGACAGGCTTGTGTTCAAGATCAATAACTCGCCGTTCTGTGCAAGAGAAGTTAGCTTTGGCGACATCGTGGCTGCGTCGCCTACGAAGAACAGGAGCGTTTACGAGTTCGCGGAAGTTATCAAGCGGAGCGGACATTCAACATTTGTGCTCCTTGTGAAACCTGGTGACGTTCGTGTCTCGAGCTATTGGCAGCCTATGGAGGACGCCGGTTGTACCTATGAGAGTGGCAACGAAAAATGGAGCGGTGAGATCTGGACTGTCTACTCTGTCGACGTGCCGCCGACGACCGATCTTGCCTTAGTATTCAAGGCTTTGGAGAAAGGTCTGGAGGACGGCATCTGGCTCGTTCAAGAAGGTTACGTGCACGATGCTCATCGCACGTTGCCGCCTTCGGCCTAAGAGCAACTCGGAATTCCCGGGAGGAGTCGTCACACGCTGCTCATATTGGAGCCTCGTTCGGAAGGCGAGGATTGCAACTAACTGGCGAGATTTGGAGTCGGCCAGCGCCTTGCGCCTCGGTCGACTGCGTCGCAGATGATCCCGACGATCCCATGGCTTAAACGATTTAGCGCGCGATCTCACATCACGCCCCGTTATCGCATTCGCGGATGATGGTCTTCTTCGCGGTCCCCAAAGTTTTTCGGAAGTCGAAGAGCGAAAACGTCTCCTGGGTCTGATACTTGGGGAATTCGACGACGAAGGATTTCTGTTTGGTCGTGGCCAGCGGCATGACCAGCTGCCTAAAATCCGATTGGTTCTGACCTCCCTCTGCCTTGAACCGGCTCCCGTCGAGCAGGAAGGGGTGGTTCTTGCCGTCCACGATGATCTGCGCGGTGACCGTCTCTTTGACCTGCGGCTTGATCCGCGTGACCATGATGAACATGCCCGGCGTTTTGTCGTCGCTGCCGGCTGGACAATAGATGCTGAAGGTGGATCCGGCGCTGTTCTCGATGTTGGCTTCCAGCGTGCCCTGGCCATAGCCGAGGGTCCAGCGGAAGTCGACGGCCAGAGCGGCGGTGTTGCTCAACATCATGGCGAACGCAACGAGTAGCAGCTTCATCTGTCACATCCGGCAGTGGCCGGCTCGATAGCTATAGATGGATCGTCCGGCATCGCAACCACGCTTGCTTGCTTCGAGTGGGCAAACTCCGTGCAGATCCCGAATTCTTAGATCCCGATATGGAGGTAGATATGGGTTTTCGCGACGATGATTTCTTTGCTCCGAAGACATACGCGGGCGTCGACGGTCTTCTTGACAGACTGTTGGCTATCACGGGGCGGAGAACCAATCCGGCAGGGCCGGTTCAGCCTCCGATTTTCTTTCTGTTTTGAAATGCCGGACACATGTGATCTCCGGCGCGATCAGTGCGCTGGCAACACGCGGCTCATCTGCATCGATCCGGAGCACGTGCACTCGATCTGGCCGGTGATGGCTCCTCTGCTACGGCAAGCGATTGCGAAGACGGGTCTGTCGACGTTCGCGACGATCGAGCGCGACATCCTCGATGGCACCTCGCTGCTCTGGGTCGCCTGGAACGGAACGACGATCGAGGCCGCCGCGTCGACCAGCCTCCAGCAGACGGAGGCGGGGAAGATCTGTGTCATCACGGCATGCGCCGGCGCTGGCATGACGCGCTGGCTATCACTGATATGCGGGATCGAAGAGTACGCCGCAGCGGAGGGCTGCCAGTGCGTGCGTATCTTCGGACGGAAAGGCTGGGGCCGCGTTCTCGATGGATACAACGAGACCTTTGCGATCATCGACAAGCGCTTGAACTAGCGGAGGGACGCGCGTCGGGGAATGTTGCCGACGCCGCCGGCCGCATGAAGGATTTTTTGCGCTCCACGCGCCACCAGGGGTTGCGCATGTTCTTTATTTGTTCTAGATAAAAAGGGCTGCTTGCTACGCAGGCGTAGAGGCCGAAAATGTCGTGGTTCGAGCGTCATCCGAGTGAGGGAGGCATCACGCGGTTCACGACAGTTGATGGATCGCGATACAGCCTGGCACGTGGAGCCGAGGCCTCGCTCTCCCAATGGTTTGCGAGATATGAGCTTGCGTTTCTCGGCTTGTCGATTTGCATAGGCGGCCATCGAGCAGCAGCACAAGATACGGACTTTGCCCCTTACGCTCGCGCGGCCGACTATCGCGGCGACTTGGCGCGGCCGATCGCGTTGTCGCAAGATAAGCGCATTCTTTGTCTTGATGGCTCGATCGTTTCAGACCTGAATGTTTCGGCCGCCGCAGACTGGCGCACCAGGGCATCGCCATCGTTCGTAGCCGTCGAGGTGCCCCCGCGCGCGCAGTCCAATTGGCGAATGTGCTCAGGTCGCAATGCGGCCGTTGTCGTGCGCGGGTTCTGCTTGTTTACCTGCGCCAGTTTCATCCTTTTTTGCTTTGTCCGAGGCCTGCGTCCTGGATAAGGCCCCAAGGTTGTCTACCAGCATTACTCCGACAGTCAGGAGGAGGTCGATGGGATCGCGATGCGATTGGGCCTGACGAATCGCGTGATCTACGATCCATGACTGACAGTTTCACATCGTTCTATCGGGGGCCGCGCCCTCGCTTATGCTCGCGCGAACGTCTCGGCACAGTACATACTCAAGTTCAAAAGGAATCTCGTCCATGGGCGGACAATCCACCTCCACAGAAACCAAGCAATCACAGACGGCGCCATGGGCCGCCGCGCAGCCTGCACTACAATCGATGTTGAATCAGATCGGTGCCGGGCTCAACAACACCGGCCTGACGTCGGCGGAGAGCTCGGCGCTCGACACGCTGAAGAACAACGCTGCGGCGGGCAATCCTTATGCGGGGCAGATCGCAAGCTACGCGCAATCTATGCTGAGTGGCGGCGGCGCCGCCGCGCAGGCCGCCAATGTGCAGGATAACCTCGCGGCCTATCGCAACTGGCTGACGCCCTATGCGAACGGCAGCATGGTCGGCAACAATCCGGCCCTGACCGCGCAGCTCGCGCAGATTCGGTCGGATGTCGGCAATGATGTCAACTCGCAGTTCGCCGCCGCGGGCCGCGACTTCAGCGGCGCCAACATGATGGCGTATGGAAGGGGTGTCGCGGCGGCCGAGGCGCCGGTGATCGCCGCGCAATACAATCAGGATGTGGCGAACCAGCTTGCCGCGACGAATGCGCTGTACAATGCCGGCAACACCACGGCCAACACGCTGACCCAGATGCAACAGAGCGATCTGGTCAATCGCGGCCAGGGTGTCACCGCAGCGCAGTCGGCGCTCGATGCACGGAACTACGGAGCCAACGCCACTCTGGCGGAGGAGGCACAACGCAGGGGCATTCCCGTGCAGGCGTTGAGCCTGCTCGCGCAGATCGGCGTGCCGATCGCCCAGCTTGGGACGCAGGGAAACAGCACAACGACGGGGACGCAGCAGAAATCCGGGGCGGATCAGTTTGCAACGATCGCCGGCGGCATCAATAGCCTGCTGACTCCCTTCAAGGGAACGTGGGGAGGCTAAACATGACTATTCAAGCCGATGCAGAACTGACTGGTGCAGCCTTTGATCTGGCGAATGCAGGTTATGCGGAAATGCCCGACCCGGGCAGGGAAGGCGAACGCCAGTCGATCGATAGCGATAGTACATCGCTACGTGAGGCCGCCGACCGGAGATCCGGCTCACAGCCTGAAATCGTCGTCAGGCAGTATACAAATTCGGAAGGTAAGCCCGCCGCCGCAAACGAGGCTGTAAGCCTTTCGCGCGCGGCGCGGGACTATGCAAGCGCAACGGCCGGTGACAGGCAGATCGCCGAGAGCGAGTCTTCGGAGGCGCTTGCTGCTAGGATCGATGCGCTGCGCGCTGAAGTGGCCGCCAACGATCCCGATGCTCCGGAGTTCTACGGGTTTGAGCAGCCCGAAGTCGGCGTCGGACGCGACGAGGACGTCGAAGCCTCGGCGAATACGACGACGGATCAAGCGAAGCGATCTACCGAGCTCGATCCCGATCTCGAGCAACTCATGCTTCATCCGCAGGTCCGCCTCGCGCTCGAGGAAAAGATAGGCGAGGTCGAACGCGCGCGGCGGAGCTATGCCGACGGGCTCGATGCCGCCATGCAGATTGCGCAAGTGAGCTTTGTCAGCCAGTTTCCCGAATTGGCCGGGCTCCCCCGGAGCGGCTTCCGGAAGCCCTCGCGCAAATAGCGCAGCAGGATCCTGCAAAGCTGGCACGTATCCAGTCAATTGTCGCGGGTAGCGAGCAGCTGCGCGCCCGGCAGAACGATGAGGCGCAGCGGATGGCGGAAGCCTCGCGGCGCGACTTTCAGACCTATGCAAGGGCAGAGGATGCCAGGCTGGAGACGCTGCTCAAGGAAGAGACGAGAGACGTCAGGCAGGCCGTCGCGCAGGAAATCATGGCTTCGGCGAAGGCCAGCGGCATCGAACCGGATCAATTGCGGCGTCTCTTCGACAGCGAGCCGCTGATGCGCAATGCGACGTTCCAGCGGATGATGTACGACGCCGGGAAGTATCGCTTGATGATGAAGGCGAGGGAGGCTGCCGTCGCAAAATCAGTCCCGCCGGTGATGCGACCGGGCATGTCCGCGACGCGGTCCGAACGTGAGCAATCGGATATGCGTTCGCTCAATGCTCGCCTTTCGAACTCCGGCGATCTTAAAGACGCGGTGGCGCTTTATCAAGCACGGAAGACGGGCAGGCGTTGAGTCCGGCCGACACATGGTGCAATCTGTGGCTGAAGGCAGGGCGCATTGAATTTCTCGGCATCCCAGTGGTTGGCTATCATCGTTCTCGATGTTTCATCAATTCCCGTTTGTGACGGGGGGCTTTATCGTCACCTTCGGGCTCATTACCTTATGATCTGCGCACGTCGAGCGCCCGACTTTCCAGCCCTGGCAACCTCAAGGACGCAGTCGCGCTCCACCGCGCGAAGACGGTCGGTCGACCGAACCTGGTGTGTAATGTCAGACCTTCGTCGGAAGGACAGATGTATATCATTTGCCTCTGAATTCGACGTCGTACATGCAAGATAGGATGTCCATGCTGAGATTTATCTTGTCCGCGATGCTTGTCGTGACAGGCCTTCTCCCGTCGGTTGCTGCATTTGGCGGTGATTATACCGTTTCCTACGCTTTCGACGGCGCGAGGGGGACGACGTCGCCGCCGATGCAACTGGGTTACTCAACGAAGCGGGGACGACGAGAGAATGCTGGTATGAGAAGTATTGTAGCATAAACCTGCCTAAGGCGGATCTGACGATAACGTTCACCGTTCAGCGTTCGAGTCGTCATGAGGTGGTCGTTTATGCCGATGGCGGGCGCAGCCGCAGTGCCGGTTGCTGCTTTTTTCCGGCGGGGAGCGTCGTGTTGCAGTCGAGCTTACCGAGCCACAGCTTTACCTGCGCATCTATGAAGGACACGCGCGCAAGCAAAACGAAGTTGTCCAGAACATTCATTTGGGGCTTCTCTATCTCCAGTTTTCGGACTTGAGATAGTTCGGCGTTTCTGCGCGCTGTCAGCTTTTTGTCCGTTAGCCGAATCCTCTTGCGATCATTCGTTGATCGCAGGACCGGACAGGCATGTTTCCAGAGGAACTCATCATGTCCACCATCGAGCGGCAGTATTTACCTCCTCTCAATCCCGATATCGCGATCGCGGAGGCTGATCGCACGCGCGTCTACGATATCGTTCGCAGGCAACTGGCCGATCTACTGGAGGGCGACCAGTCCTATTATTTGGATGGGGTCCAGAAGGATTGGCAGGCTCGAGCCGATGATCTTGACGGTTACATTGGATCGTTCGCTGGCTTGCAAGGACGTGTCAACGATCCTGCCAATATCCTGGGAGACGTGCTCAGACATCTCCGCGGGCATGCCAAAGAACTCCGGACCCAAATCGAGGGGGCAGGGCCATCCGATCCAATCGAGCTGCCTCCAGCAATGTCACCGACTACCCGAGACAGGAACGAACTGTATCTCTATCCAAATCCGTTTGCCCCGCCAATGGAGACTCTCCCCGGTCGCGGCAAGAGTGGCCGATCTCGTCGACCGATGGTGGCGCCCCGGGAAGTGCGACGACGAGGCCGGAGTGGCAAATCGCGCCACCGATATTTTTCCAGCCATAGGGAACCTCCATCGATCCAAGGGCCGCACCTATCGGCTAATCAAAGTGAATCTACGACAAGGCAACCTTACCATGAGCGAAGACGAACGAAATTTCATCGAACGCGCCGCCTCCATCACCGGCAATCTCTATGGCGAACCGATGTCGCCGGAGCGGATCGCGGAGAACTTCGCGCTCTACGGTTTGAAGAAGCGCGTGGCGGCACTCGAGAGGTTCGATGCCGAATTGGGCGGCGACATCGACTCGAGCCCTCACAGCTTGCGAAAGCGCGTCCAGCTGGTGGATCTGCGCCGGCGCATGGGCGGCCTCCATGAGGCACTGCGCAACGCGAAGCGATGACCCATCCGTTGCTCACGGCGCTTGCGCAGGCCCGATTGCGCGATGCGCCGATGTTCGTCAAATGGTGTGAGCTGAACGGCGTGACCGCATGTCCGGCGACACCCGCATCTGTAGCGCGTTTTGCGACCGACTGTGCGTCGCTCGGCATGAGCCGGCTTTGGCCAACCATGCAGGAGATATCGCGTATGCACACTGCGCTCGGCCTAGCCGACCCGACCCTCGGCGGCCCGGCGGCAGACGCGATGAGCGCAATTGCGGCGATCCCGCCGCCGCGGTCCTGGCCGACGCAGTTCAAGCGGCGGTTCGCCGCGTTACCCCACGATCTACAGGTTCATCTGGCCTCGCACGAAGCTCAGCGGGAGCGGGCGCTCCGGCGCGCGCAAAACGAGGCCGCATCCGTCCGCCAGAAGCTGGCGACATTCGAAGCCCAAATGAAGTACGAAAGAACAAATGGCAATGAAGCAGCAGCGCATGTCGAGGCTTGAAGATCGGATCGAGGAATTGCGCGCGGAGATCGACGGCATCATCGATGCACGCGTGGCCGAAATCGCGAGCGAGAGCCCCGGTGTTCCCGCAGGCGTGATCCGCAACCTTCTCACTGCCCGGGCGCCGTCCTGTCGCTGCGCACAGTACATCGAGCTCTGCGGCAAAGCGGCGAAAACGCCGGACTGACGGCCCGCAGCAGCGACTCCTCGCAACACGCGACGGCGACCCGGCGCCGCTCACATCAAGGATACAGGATGACTCTCTATAAATGGTCTCAAACGGCTTCGGCTGACGCCACGGCGGATCTCGACGATCAACTGGGCGGAGGGACAGTCCCCCGCCAGTGTCAACGACTCGGCGCGGGCCATGATGGCGGCGATCGCAAAGCACCGCGACGACGTCGCCGGCGCGATCGTGACGACTGGAACCAGTACAGCCTATGCGGTCAACACCTATCAGGTCTTCCAGTCGCTTGCGCAGCTGAACGGCCAGGTCGTCGCGTTCACACCGCATGCGACGAATGGGGCGACGGTGACATTGAGCGTTGACGGTTTGGCATCGAAGCCGTTGCGTTCGGCGCCAAGCACAGAATTGCCGGCTGGAACTATAATCCAAGGTACTCCCTACGTTGCCCTCTATAGCAATTCGGACGGGGTATTCTACCTTCGTGGACTATACGGAAATCCGTACAATATCCCGATAGGGGCGGGTTTCGATTATTGGGGCACGACAGCGCCGAACAGCTCGTTTGTGTTTGCGTATGGTCAAGCGATTTCGCGTTCAATATACAGCAATTTATTCGCACTGTTTGGTACAACGTATGGCGTGGGCGATGCATCCAGCACGTTTAATATTCCTGATCTCCGCGGTCGCGTAACAGCAAAGAAGGACGATATGGGGGGCTTGGCGGCGGGGAGATTGACATCGTCATATTTGGGCGCGATGGCCACCAGCCTCGGCGCGGCTGGGGGATCTGAGAGCCAAAATCTCACTGTTGCGCAGATGCCCGCTCACAGTCATGGAGTCACTGATCCTGGTCATACACATACACCCAACGGGGTCTCTGCCGGACTATGGGGCGACAACATCAGCGGTAGTGCTGCTGATGGTGGAAACGCCTTTCAGATGACGCACACGAGCATTCCAATTGCTACCACAGGGATTTCTATCCAGAACGCAGGTGGCGGTGGTGCGCACAATAACGTGCAGCCGACAATTATCTGCAACTACGTCATTCGAATCATTTGATGGGAATTATAGCTTACGGGACTTTCAATTTCCGCTCCGCGCTAGCATCTCAATCCGACGAGTAGCTTTTGGCTGTGCTGAGTAATCCTTCAGTCGATGCCATAGATCGGAGTTGCTTAGACCCTGATGAGCGGCATATCTCTCAATGACGCCCATTGCTGATCGTGAGCAATTCCTGAATGGCGTTCGCGAAACGAGTTCGCTTTCCATTCCTTTCCAGGATCTAAATCTCCTGTCGTTGTGAAAATGGCGTTCATGCCTCCGGAGGAGACGGCCGCCAGTCCATATCCATGTTTGGCGCAAAGCGAAGCAAGAGCAGTTATGGAGGCGCCGTGATACCACCCTCGGGTGTGGTACTTATGGCGGTCAAAATCGGAGTGGTAAGGAATAGTAACTGGCTCAAGTCCAAAACTTGAGTTGTATTCTACGCAAATAACAGTCGGTCTTGTTTCGATGAGACGTTCTAAAAACCAATAGTCGTTGCCGTCCACGTCAATCGAAAGTATGCCAAGTCGAGGAAAAAGGTCCCTTACAAAGTCAATGTTATCGAGCGTGATGAAGCGTTGAAGAGCTGTTACGTTCTTTGGCAGCAAGCGAGTTGCATCTTCGACTTGGTCTGCATTTCCATCGATCAACACACCTTGCCATCCATCCGTCTTAACCAGTGGCAGGCAATTGAACTCGACGGGATGGAATCCAAATTCAACGAAGGTCTTGGGCGCCTGGGTCGCTAGACGTTCGATAATCGAACCCTCGTTAGATTGCGAGGACGCTCTCAGCATCCGAGCCCAATAGATCGCCCGGCGCAATGTAGCGTTCTGTTTCAGTATGTTTCTCATTGTGGTTTGATACCACCCCAACCCCCAACCGAGTCAACCCATGGTAGACCTGAACGCCCTTACTCGGGCGAATGCGAAGCGCTGGGCGGATGCCCGGCCGACCCGGAAAGCCGAGGCCGCCAAAGTTGCTTTGCGTCTTTACAAGGCCAGGCAGCGTTACCAGGCCGTGGCGCGAGAGACCGGCGTTCCCTGGCCCGCAATCGCGGTCATTCACGAGCGGGAATCCTCCCAGGACTGGAGGGCGTCCCTGGCCCAGGGTGACCCCTTCGACCGCGTCTCGGTTCATGTGCCGGCTGGACGAGGTCCGTTCGTCTCGTGGGAGGCGGCTGCGATCGACGCGCTCGTGAAATGTCCGCCCTTCCTTGCCCGTCACAAGGACTGGTCGATAGCCGCGGCGCTGACGGCGCTCGAGACGTACAACGGTATCGGTTACGCCGCGCGCGGTGTGCCTTCGCCTTATCTCTGGGCCGGCACCAACCAATACCGCGCCGGGAAGTACGTGCGGGATGGCGTTTACGATCCCGGCAAGGTCGATCTGCAACTGGGATGCGCGGCACTCATGATCGCTCTCATGGAACTCGATCCCACGATCGGCTTTGCCGGAGCGAACATCGCGCAAAGCCCGATCGCCGGTAATTCGGCAAGGCCTTCGCTGACGAATCCGTCGAAGGGCTCGATCGGCGCGTTCGTGGCCAATCTGGTCAGAGCGATTATTGGAAGGAAGTGAACATGCTGACGATCCTCGACATCACTCTCTTTGCTGCTGGCTTTGCCGCCGGCTGGTTTTGCAGGGACCCGGTCCTCCGCCTCGTGACCGGCACGGATACGCTGATCAAATCGCTTGAGGCGAGGCTTGCTGCCCTGCGGGCCAAATCATGATGCTCGCAAGACTCAAGGCGGTCTGCCTGCACTCGGTGACTATCGCCTGGAGCTATTGCATCGCGTTTGCCGGTGCGCTCGCTTCGATCATCGACGACCTCGCCGACGCGCTGGGCGATCCCGGCGTCAAGGATCAGATCAGCTCCGCGATCGGTGACGTCAAGACAACGGGGCGCATCATGCTGGTGATTTCCGTGGTGACGATCATCGCGCGCCTGCGAACCCTTCGGAGAAAAGATCAATGTGGATGACGCTCATCTCGTTTCTTGGCGGCCCCGTCGTCAAGGCCCTGATCGACGCCTACAGCGCGAAGCTGAAGGCTGAAAATGTAGATGCCAGGATCGCGGCGGATCTCGCGGCGGGCGAGATCGCGTCACAGACGGCTGAAACCAAAGCCGTCATGCAGTACAGGATCGCCGAGCTCGGGCACTGGTACGAGCCGGATAAACTGATCGGCTACTGCGTCACGATCTATTTTGCCAAACTGCTCGTGTGGGACAAGGTTCTCGGCTTCGGTACCACTGATGCTCTGGCGGGGTTCGCGGCGATCACCGCCAATCTCGTCGTCTCGTTCTACTTCGCCAAACGAGGCTTCGAGAATGTCGCGAGGATCATCAAGCGGTGAATATGCAAGACAACGAAATCCGGGCCATCGTCGCCGAGACGCTGGCCGAGCAGCAGCGACACCAGCAGGAGAGCGTCGATGCGATCGTATTGAAAGCAGTCGCTTCGGTGCTGGCCTCTTTTGGAATCGAAGACGACGACCGGAAGGAGCTGAGGGCCGATTTCCAGCATTTGCGGCGGTGGCGAAAGAGCGTGGAGCAAGCGCAGACCTACACCTTCAAGGCCGTGATTACGGTGATCGCGACGGGTCTGATGGGGGCCGTTTGGCTCGGCGTCAAGGTCGTGTTGGGGAAGTGAAACCTGGCAGCGAAAGAGCGCGATTGCCCGCGCTCAGGACTATTCCTGCGGACGAGCTATTCAAATGTATAGAATTCGTATTGTCGATGCGGACGATGATGAGAGCGCAGAGGTCCTCGGCGAACTGCACCGGCTGACTTTCTTTGATGGGGCTCCGTTGCCGCAATTCGAGATCGGGGCGTGGTGGCTCGCCTATCACAATGACGAGGCGGTCGCCTTCGCCGGCGTTGTGCCGTCAACGCATGCTCGAAACAGCGCATATTTCTGCAGAGTCGGGGTCTTGCAACGGCACTGGGGGCAGGGACTTCAGCGCAGGCTGATGCGGGCGATCGAGGCGCGGGGGCGGCGTAGCGGATGGGATGGCATCGTCTCTGACACGACGGACAATCCGGTATCCGCGAATAACTTCATCCAGGCCGGTTATCGGCTCTACGAACCCGAAATACCCTGGGCCTGGTCACATACGCTCTATTGGCGGAAGTGGCTTCGCTGAGCAATTGGCGCATGGTTTCCCGTAATGCGGAACGCCACTGTCGCGCCGCAGAGCGGTCGGCGGGGGACGCAGGCGGCTATTGTACGCCCGGAATGTTCAGGGGCCCGGCAGCTTAGCGGCTGCCGGGCCCCTTTTGCGTATTGAAGCGATGTGGCTGAAGCACTTGCGAAGTCGGCGGCACCGGGCTTTAAGTTTGCTCCTGCAGGAAAATCGGCGGCCATAAGCCGATGTAAGGGAGCGCTACCGATGCCCACCAAGCCTCAATTGCCGGAACGTTCGTCGCGGGCGGCGGGCGCGCCTACCGCGCTGGATGGTCTGCTGGTCGTCGATTTCACGCGCGTCGTGGCGGGACCGGCCTGCACTCAGACGCTTGCCGATTTTGGTGCGCGCGTCATCAAGATAGAGAATCCGGACGGTGGCGACGACACGCGCGCCTATGAGCACGCCGAAATCGGCGGCGAAAGCGCGGCCTATCTGAGCCTCAACCGCAACAAGCGCGGCATTGCGCTCGACCTGACTGTGCCGGAGGCCCGGGAGATCGCGTTGGATCTGATCCGCAAGGCCGACGTGGTCGTGGAGAATTTTTCCAGTGGGGTCATGAGGAAATTCGGTCTCGACTATGAGGCTGTCGCGCCGCTCAATCCTCGGTTGGTCTATTGCTCGATCTCGGCCTACGGGCGCTCCGGACCGTTTGCTTCGCGTCCAGGCTTTGATCCGATTACGCAGGCCGAAAGCGGCTTCATGTCGCTCAACGGATTTGCCGACGGGCCTGCCGTTCGTACCGGCCCGCCCATCGTCGACATGGCTACCGGGATGTCTGCCTGCAATGCCATTCTGCTGGCGCTTTTGGCGCGGGATCGGCTCGGCCGCGGTCAGCATGTCGAGGTCGCCCTGTTCGACATCGCCATGGGGATGACCGGCTTCTACGGCATGGCCTATCTGATCAGCGGCGAGAACCCTGGCCGGTTTGGCAATTCGCCGAGCGGGTCTCCCTCCGTCGGCGTCTATGAGGCTTCCGACGGACCGCTTTACATAGCCTGTGCGAACGACCGGCTTTTTCGCAGGCTGGTGGTCGAGGTGCTGAACCGGCCAGATCTGATCAACGGTCCGCAGTTCGCCACGCGCAAAGCGCGCTCCGAGAACAAGGAGCTCCTGCGGGCAGCGATCGCGGAGGTCTTCGCCAGCGATACCCTCGAGAACTGGATGGCGAAGATGAAGCTGGCCAATATTCCGGTCGGCTATCTCCGGACGGTTGAGGAGGGGTTCAATGCGCCCGAGGCCCGCGAGCGCCATCGCCTGAGCCGAATTCCGCATCGTACAGCAGAGTGGGTCCCCAATATCGAGCCGCCGATCAGTATGAGCCTGACCGGCGCGATCGATCCCGTTGCCGCCCCCTTGTTAGGCGAGCATACTGAAGATGTCTTGCGTGATACGCTCGGCTACGACGCGCGTCGGATCCTGGAGTTCACCCAAAAAGGCGTCTTTGGATCAGGCAAGCCATCGACACGAGCTTGAGACCAGACAATTGTCCTGTTGACACTGCCCAGCTTGATTTGGCGAAGGTCCCGCCGCATAAATGTGTGAACGCGAGGGACACGGATGGTGCCTGGTCAGGAGCCGAGCATGGGTCAACACACCGGGTCGGAAGCCGGTGAACGGGCCTATGCGGCAATGATCGCCAAGGCCGGGGCGCTCGCACCGCGGCTTCGAGAGCGAGCGGTGCGGACCGAGGAACTGCGGCATCTTCCACCGGAAACCGAGAAAGATCTCCACGACGCCGGCCTGTTCCGGATGCTTCAGCCGGCACGCATTGGCGGCTCCGAACTCGACTATGTCGCCCTTGTCGACTGCGCTGAACTGCTCGGGCGGGCAGATGCGTCGGTGGCCTGGAATCTCGCCAACCTGGCGAGCCACCACTGGATGCTCGGAATGTTCGAGCAGAAGGCCCAGGATGTCGTCTGGGGCCGCGATCCGGACGCGCTGATTGCCTCATCGTTCATCTTTCCTGCAGGCCGCGCGACGAGGATGGAGGGCGGGTACCGTCTGCATGGCAGCTGGCCGTTCTCCTCAGGCGTTGCGTCCTGCGAATGGAACATGCTCGCAAGTGTCGTCTATTCCGACGACGAAGCGGACGGCATCGAGTATCGAATCTTCCTGCTGCCGAAAGGCGACTACAAGGTGCTCGATACCTGGAATGTTACGGGACTGCGTGGCACCGGTTCCTGTGACGTCGAGGTCAGGGACGCTTTCGTCCCGGATCATATGACCGTCGCCGTCGGTGAGCTTGCCGGCGGTCCGACGCCTGGCAGCAGGGTCAATCCCAATCCGTCGTACACTCTGCCCGTGTTTTCGTTGTTTCCCTACGTCCTGTCGGGCGTTGCACTCGGGAACGCGCAGGCATGCCTCGACGATTACGCGGAGGTCGCGCGTCATCGCATTTCGACCTACAACCGCGCCAAGCTGAGCGACTTTCAAAGCACTCAGATCAAGATCGCCGAAGCTTCAGCCAAGATCGACGCTGCGCGCCTGATCATGCGTTCGGCCTGCATCAACGCCATGGACGATGCAAAGCGAGGTCGTATTCCTGACATGGCGACCAAGACCAGATACCGGCGCGATGGAGCTTTCTCCGTGAATCTGTGCACGGATGCGGTCTCGATGCTGTTTGCCGCGAGCGGGGCGCGCGGCCTGTTCACGACGGGCGTGTTGCAGCGGCAATTCCGCGATGCGCACGCGATCAACTCGCATCTTGCGTTCAACTTCGATGCGGCCGGAACCAATTATGGACGAGTGGCTCTGGGCCTGCCGTCCGAGAATCTCACGCTGTGAGGCCGGCCGATGAATGATCTGCCGAAGCAGCCGGCCGTTCCCGACCCAGCCAATGAACTCGCGAGTGACAGCTCACCGATCGATCCCCGGGATTTTCGCAACGCGCTTGGAACTTACGGAACGGGCGTAACGATTATCACTGCCACGGCCGCCGATGGAAAGCCCTATGGCATCACCTGCAATTCGTTTGCGTCGGTCTCCTTGAATCCGCCTCTGGTGCTCTGGAGCCTCGGAATCTATTCCTCGAGCCTGGCTGTGTTTCAGAACGCCAGTCACTTCACCGTCCATGTGCTCGGCAATTCGCAGCAGGCGCTCGCGAACAAGTTTGCCAAATCGACCGAGGACAAGTTCGCTGGGGTGGATTGGAGGCCGGGCCTCGGCAATGCTCCGGTGCTGGCCGAGAGCGTCGCCAATTTTCAGTGCCGGTCCGTCAATCGTTATTATGGCGGCGATCACGTGATCTTTCTCGGCGCGGTCGAGGCCTATGCCTACAACTCCGGGGAGCCGTTGCTGTTTGCGCGCGGAACGTATGGCCGGTTCCTGTCCGACGACCAGCGCGGCAAGTCACCGTAAGCGCGCTTCAGTATGCCCCAGATGACTCAACGCTCCGCTGCTGAAAGCTTGTAGATCTCCAACGCGTCCGCATCGGCTCCCCGCGCAGCCTTGGCCAGCCTGAAGATCTGCCCGGCCAATGATGCCATCGGCACGGGCGTCGACGTCGCCTGCGCAACGTCGGCAACCGTATCGAGGTCTTTGAGCATGGTGGCGATGTGACCGAGTGGCGGTGAGTGAATGCCTTGAGCCATGCGGGGCACAAACAGCTGAAGGGGAATGGAATCGGCGAAGCCGCCCGAGAGTGCTTCAGGCAACCGGTTTGCGTCAATTCCCGCGTTCACGGCAAGGCGTGTTGCTTCCGCCAGGACGGCCATCGTGCATCCGACGATCACCTGGTTGCAGAGCTTTGTGGTCTGGCCGGCGCCTGTCGGACCCATGTGGGTGAACCTGCGTGCCATGGCTAGCACATACGGCCGCACCCTCTGGATGTCGCCGGCATTTCCGCCTGCCATGATTGCAAGCGTGCCTTCTTCGGCGCCCTTGGTGCCGCCGGACACCGGTGCATCGATCAGGCCGGCGCCATTCGCAGCCTTCAGCCGCGCAGCAAGATCGCGCGCGGCGTCAGGGTGGATCGATGAGAAGTCGACTACGAGCTTGCCTGCGCCAGGAGCCGCTGCAAGGCCGTCGGTTCCGAAAATGACTTCCTCAACGGCGGCCGCGTCCGTCACGCACATGAACACAATGTCCGAGTTGGCCAGCACGTCGCGTGGCGTGTTGGCGCGCCTGGCGCCCTCCGTGACGAGCGGAGCCAGCTTGCCTTCCGAGCGATTCCATATGCTGACTTGATAGCCGGCCTTGAGCAGGCGACGGGTCATGGGTGCGCCCATCAGCCCAAGGCCGAGATAGCCGAGCCTCTCGACGCTTGGCGGGTTTGCCTTGCTCGCATCAGCCATAGGTTGCCTCCTTCTGTCGCAGCGCGACGGCGCTTTACCATACATTGCAGACAGGACGGTGAAACCGCTCGGTTCGCATGGCTTGCCTGATTGTTTGAACCATGAAACAATTTGAGCCGGCCGGGTTGGGTGGCGCCGGTTTGGCGCCGGAGCAGCGGAGTGGGCACGATGCGAACCGTTTCGAAGTGGATTCTGGCTTTGGGGGCGGCAGCGGCCGTGAGCGTGGCCTCAAGCCTGTCTTGGGCGCAGCAGACGATCCGCGTCGGCTGGACGATTCCGGCTGAGGAGTCCAAGTACTGGATGATGCGCCGCCCGGCTGAATTTCCCAATATCGGTAAGGCCTACAACATCGAATGGACCCAGTTTCAGGGCACGGCACCGATGACGCAGGCTTTGGCAGCCGGTGCTCTCGATTGCGCGACGCAGGCGCCGCTTTCGCTCGCCAATGGCGTGGTTGGCGGTAATCTCAAAGCCTATATCGTGGCGCAGCACGTCTTCGAGAAGCCGGGCGGCTTTTCCGTCTACTGGGCTGTGATGAATGACTCGCCGATCAAGGCGATTGCCGATCTCAAGGGCAAGACGGTCGGCATTTCCGTGATCGGCGGCGGCACGCAAGGTCCGTTTAACCTGCTTCTCAAGCAGAATGGCGTCGATCCGGCCAAAGATATCAAGCTGGTCGAGGTCGGTTTTGCCGTCTCCGAAGATGCGCTGCGCCAGGGCCGTGTCGATGCGGTCAACATGAACCAGCCGTTTGCCGCGCGCGCGGAGGCAAAAGGCGGCACAAGGAAGCTGTTCTCGCTGTCGCAGGCCATGCCGAACATCGTGCACATCCTGGAGGCCTGCCGCGCCGATTTCGTCGACAAAAATCCGGATCTGGTGAAGGCTTACGTCCGCGACATCACGTCAGGCATGAAGAAGGCGCTGGCCAACCGTGAAGAGACCTTGAAGGTCGTCAATGAAGTTCTGAAGGCGCCCATTCCGGTTCTCGAGACTTACCTGCTCAAGGACAATGATTTCGGTCGCGATCCAGGCGCGGCGCCGAACTTTCCCGCGATCCAGAAGATGCTGGACATCTACGCAGAGACGGGAATGCTGCCGAAGCTAGACGTCGCGCAGTTCAAGCATCCGACGATCGTCGCGCCGCTGGAGTAGGCAGCCGGACACAGTTATCCGAGCAGGGAGATTGCGGCGTCCCGGTTGATCCGGGACGTTGCATGCGGAAGATGCACGTATGAAGAAGTTGCGATCACGGATAACGACAGACGGCCTCGACCGGGCACCGCATCGCGCTTTCATGCGCGCGATGGGGCTTGACGACGCAGCGATTGCGAAGCCGATGGTGGGCGTCGTCAGCATGAAGGGCGAGCAGACGCCCTGCAATATGACCCACGATTTCCAGGTGGCAGCGGCCAAGACGGGAATCGAGGAGGCGGGCGGCACGCCGCGCGAATTCTCGACCGTGTCGGTTTCCGATGGCATCAGCATGAATCACGAGGGGATGAAGTTTTCCCTGTTTTCGCGCGAGCTGATCGCCGACTCGATCGAGGCTGTCGTCCATGGTCTGGCTTATGACGCTCTGATCGGGTACGGTGGATGCGACAAGACGCTGCCCGGTGTGATGATGGGCATGGTTCGTTGTAACGTGCCGTCCATTTTCATCTACGGTGGCAGCTCGCTGCCGGGGCGCGTGGACGGCCGGACCCTGACGGTGCTCGATTCCTACGAGGCCGTCGGCAGCTTCATGACCGGTGAGATCGACAGCGCTACGCTCGAGCGGATCGAGCGGGCCTGCCTGCCGACCATAGGTGCTTGCGCCGGGCAATTCACCGCAAATACGATGGGCATGGTGTCTGAGGCGATGGGCCTCACCATTCCCAATGTCTCGATGGTGCCCGGTGTTTACGCCGAGCGCGCCCAGATTTCGCGCCGCGCCGGCAGACTGGTGATGGAGATGCTGAAGCGCGGCGGTCCGCTGCCTCGCGACATCGTGACGCGGAAAGCTCTGGAGAATGGCGCGGCGATCGTTGCCGCGACGGGCGGTTCGACCAACGCTGCGCTGCATCTCCCGGCGATCGCGAACGAGGCCGGTATTGCGTTCACGATCGACGACGTCGGCGAGGTTTTTACCAGGACGCCGCTGATCGGAAATCTGCGACCTGGGGGCAAGTACACGGCGAAGGACGTCTACGACATCGGCGGCGCTGCGGTGGTGATCCGCGAGCTGATCCAGAGTGGTCATATCGATGGCAATTGCATCACCATCACGGGCCGCACGCTTGCCGAGGAATATGGTTCGGCCAACGCGCCCGATGGCGAGGTCGTTTACGCCTCCCGTGCGCCGATCATGCCTGATGGCGGCGTAGCGGTCCTGAAGGGCAACCTTTGTCCGGACGGTGCCGTGATCAAGGTCGCAGGTTTGAAGAGCCAGTTCTTCGAGGGCGTTGCGCGCGTCTTCGAGGATGAGGAAGCGTGTGTCAAAGCGGTTCGTGATCGCAATTATAGGGCCGGCGAGGTTCTCGTCATCCGCAATGAAGGCCCCGTCGGAGGCCCCGGCATGCGCGAGATGCTCGGCGTCACCGCGCTTATCTACGGGCAGGGCATGGGTGAAAAAGTAGCGTTGATCACCGATGGCCGATTTTCCGGCGCGACCCGCGGCATGTGTATCGGCTATGTGTCTCCCGAAGCGTTTGTTGGCGGTCCGCTGGCGCTCGTCCGCGACGGCGACAGCATCCGGATCGATGCCGCAAACCGGCGAATGGACATGCTGGTCGATGAGTTGGAACTCTCGGCGCGTCGACGCGATTGGAAGCCACGGCCGCCACGGCACCGCGCCGGCGCACTCGCGAAATATGCGCGGCTTGTTGGCCAGGCGCCCGGCGGAGCCGTCACACACGAAGGCCCGGCGGAATGGCCATGGTTCGAATGACGCGCCGCACTCCTGCGAAAACGACCGATCGTCTGGCAGGTTTCTTGCTAAGCTCAAGCCGCTGAAGGAGGACATTCAGCAGTTCAACAACGCGGTAGTTGCAGGCGAGCGAAGTGAGAGGCGGGATGAAGGTAATGCCTTCGAGATCGAGCGAATGGGTGAAGCCGGTGACGTCACAAATGCCGGCTTCTAAGATCATCGAGATCGACCGCGTTTCGCAGGTTTTTCAGACCTCGGCGCGCAAGGATCATTTGGCGCTGTCGGACATCACGCTGACGATCGAAGAGGGCGCTTTCGTCTCCATTCTTGGGCCTTCCGGTTGCGGCAAGTCGACACTTCTTTACATCGTCGGCGGCTTCGTTAGCCCGACTAGCGGCGTGGCGAAGATGAAGGGACGAACGATCACGGGGCCGGGTCCGGATCGCGGGCCAGTGTTCCAGGAGTTCGCACTGTTTCCGTGGAAGACCGTGTTGGGGAATGTGATGTATGGTCCGCGCCAGCAGGGTGTGCGGGCCACGGAGGCGGAATCGCAGAGCCGAGCCCTGCTAGAAATGGTTGGCCTCAAAGGTTACGAGAATTTCTATCCCAAAGAGCTGTCAGGCGGGATGAAGCAGCGCGTCGCGCTTGCCCGGACGCTTGCCTACCATCCCGAAGTCCTGTTGATGGACGAGCCGTTCGGCGCGCTCGACGCGCACACCCGGACCCGCCTGCAGAACGATCTTCTGAACATCTGGGAGCGTGACCGCAAGACGGTGTTGTTTGTCACCCACTCCGTCGACGAAGCAGTGTTCCTGTCCGACAAGGTCGTGATGATGTCAAAATCTCCCGGCCGCATCCGGCAGGTCATCGACATCGATCTGCCGCGGCCGCGCCGCCGCAATGAGCTGTTGCTGGATTCGCGCTACCAGAAATATATCGTCGACATCGAACGCATGTTCGACGAGGTCGACGTGACTGGATCGCCATTATGACATCGCCGGCCGCTTTGGCCAAACGGGCCGCTCCCGTGTTTGCCTGCATCGGCCTGTTGGCGGTGTGGCAAGTCGCGTCGCTCGCGCTGAAGAACGACAGCTTTCCGACGGCGCTTGAGGCGATACGGGCGATTCCGGACATCCTTGGCGACAAGGAGGCCTTGATCAACATCCTGGCCTCGCTCCGTCGTATGGCAATGGGATTCGGTGTAGCCGTGCTCGTCTCGATTCCGCTCGGCTTGTTGATGGGCCGTAGCCGGGCAGTGGCTGCGTTCTTCAACCCGCTTCTGATGGTGATCTACCCGGTTCCGAAGGCAGCCCTGATGCCGATCATCATGCTTTGGCTGGGGGTCGGTGACATCACGAAGACGCTGGTGATATTCCTCGGTGTCAGTCTTCCGGTGATCTATCACAGCTTTGAAGGTGCCAGGGCGGTCGAAGAGAAGATGGTGTGGTCAGGCGCTGCGATGGGACTCTCATCGCTGCAACGTCTGGTCCGGATCGTGCTGCCTGCCGCGCTACCGGAGATCCTGACAGGATGCCGCACAGGCCTCGTGCTGGCGCTGATCACGATGATCACCAGCGAGATGATCGCCCGCCAGTCCGGCGCAGGCAACATCCTGTTCAACGCGCTCGACATGGGTCAATACGACACCGTGTTCGCAATGATCATCATCGTGGGGGCGATGGGAATCTGCCTCGATGCGATCTTCGAGCGGGTCCGCGCAAGCCTTGTACGCTGGTCTGAGCCTCAGTTCGACATGCCGTTGAGCTTCTCATGACATCACGCATTCTCCCATCAAGTATCTTTCTCGGAATCGCGCCGATCGTTCTGGTGATCGCGCTGTGGCAGGGCCTCGTGTCTTTCGGCTTCGCACCTGCGGTCTTGCTGCCGCCGCCGGGATTCGTCTTCAGCAGACTGCTTCAGCAACTTGTGACCTGGACGTTTCAGCAGGAGATCGCGGCGACCCTGATCCGTCTGTTTGCTGGCTTCGCGATCGCTGTCGTGCTCGGCGTCAGCATCGGCATTGCGGCTGCTGCCAATCCCGCGATCAATGCAGTGGTCCGCCCGATCGTGCGTGTTCTCGCGCCACTGCCCAAGGTCGCGCTCTACCCGGCGTTACTGCTGCTGCTCGGCTTTGGACACGGCTCGAAGATCACATTGGTGGCTGCCGATGCCCTCTTTCCCATCCTGTTGTCCACTTATTACGGGGCGTCAACTGTCGAGCAAAAGCTGATCTGGTCGGCTATGGCAGCTGGAACGCCGCGCCTGGAAATTCTGTTCAAGGTGGTGCTGCCGGCGGCGATGCCGTCTATCCTGACCGGCTGCCGGATCGGCCTTGTCATTTCCTGCATCGTGGTGTTTCTGGCCGAGATGATCACATCGACAGACGGGCTGGGCCATGCGCTGGTGACAGCGGCCCGAACCTTTCAGGCCGTCGACATGTTCGTGCCGCTGATTACGATCTCGCTCTTGGGGTTAATCCTGAACGGCCTGTTGGGCGTCCTGCGATCGTACCTCTTGCGGGGCTTCCCCGAGGCGTGATTTGACTGACAAGAAACCAGAACACCGGGAGTGAGGCATGCTGGCGGATCGCATCGAAGCGAAATGGATCGACGCATTTTGCGAGATCTTTGAGCGTTGTGCCGTCAAGGCCGGCGATACTGCCGCAATCCTCTCGGAAACCCAATCGCGCGCGCTGAATGTGCATCTAGCAGAGCTCGCTCTGCTGCGGATGGGCGCGCGGCCGTTTCACGTGGTGATGCCGACACCGCGTAACCGGAATGTTGTTCCGGTTCGCTCGACAGGAGCAAGCGAGGCGATCCAGCGGCTCGGCCCGGTCATCACCGCGCTTCAACAGGCCGGCTTCGTGGTGGATTGCACCATCGAAGGGCTGATGCATGCGGTGGAGACGCCTGAAATCCTCAAGGCTGGCGCGCGGATACTGGTGATCTCCAACGAACATCCCGAGGCGCTGGAGCGGATGGTACCGGATTCCGCGCTGGAAAGGCGTGTACGGGCGGCGGCGAAGATGTTGCGTGGGACCAAACGCATGCGAGTCAGCTCGAAGGCCGGAACCGCGCTTGATGTCGATATGGTCGGTGCGTCAACAGTCGGAGTGTGGGGCTGGACCGACAAGCCCGGCACGTTGGCACACTGGCCTGGCGGCATCGTCGTCAGTTTCCCCAAGAGCGGAACGATTAACGGCACGCTGGTCATGGCGCCCGGCGACATCAACCTGACCTTCAAACGCTATCTGACCTCGCCAGTGAAGATGACGTTGAAGGATGACTACGTGGTCGAGTTGGAAGGTGACGGGACGGATGCCGCGATGATGCGCGCCTACCTCGCCGCCTGGGGCGATCGTGAGGCCTATGCGGTATCTCATGTCGGCTTTGGTATGAACCCGGGGGCGCGCTACGAGGCGCTGTCGATGTACGATCAGCGCGACACCAACGGCACGGAGATCCGTGCCGTCTCCGGCAACTTCCTGTTCTCGACCGGCGCGAATGAATTCGCCGGCCGCTATACGGCCGGCCATTTCGACTTGCCAATGATGGGAACGACCATCGAGCTCGACGGTGTCGCGGTCGTTCGCGACGGCGTGCTTCAGGACGTCTTCGGTTAGCTGCGATCGAGAACGGGCGGGCGAGCCAGATCGAAGTGACGGAGCAGGTCGACCATGGCCTGAAGCCGCTTTGCCCGATAGGCATCGACATCGAGCCCGGAATAATCGAGGAATCCTGCGCCCGTCCGCAGACCGATCCGGCCCTCCTGCATGTTTCGCGAAATGACGTCCGGCGCGCGATAGCGGTCGCTGCCGAGCGCGCCTTCGAGATAGCGGCTGGCATAATACAGGATGTCGCCCCCGCCCCAGTCGATGAATTCGAGTAGGCCCAGCACGGCGTAGCGGAAGCCAAATCCGTAGCGAATCGCCTTGTCGATTTCTTCTGCGCTGGCGACCCCTTCCTCGACCATGCGTGCGGCTTCGTTCATTGCAAGCGCCTGGATGCGTGGGACGATGAAGCCGGGCGTTGCAGCGCAGACCACCGGCACCTTGCCAATGCCTTCGAGCAGCGCTTTAACCTCGTCGATGATAGCGGGATCGGTCGCTTTGCCCGGGGAAACCTCGACCAGCGGAATCAGATAGGCCGGATTGAGCCAATGCACGTTGAGGAAGCGGCGTGGGTTTTCGATCGCGTCTGAGAGGTCGTCGACCAGAATTGTCGATGTCGTCGATGCGATGATCGTGTCCGGTCCGACCTGCCTTGAAGCAGCGCCCAGCACCTCGCGCTTCAGCTCGACGACCTCGGGAACGCCCTCGAAGACCATTCCGGTCTCGGACAGCACTGCACTGCTTTGACCGGAAGGCGCCACCGAGACCCGCGCGATGAGCGGCTCGACATCAGCCTCGGCGAGCAGCCCAAGCTTCGATAGGCTGGCAAAGGTCTTCCTGACTTCGCCGAGTGCGTCCGTCTCCAGCTTGACGAAGTCTGCGGGGGAGCGAGCCTTGACGTCGATCATGGTGACCCGGTGGCCCGCGTAGGCGAACGCGACAGCGATGCCGCGTCCCATGCGGCCCGCCCCGAGACAGGCGATATTGGCGCGAGTGGTCATCAGTTAGAACCCCCTGCGAAGAAGCGCCTGCAATTCGGCCCTGCCGAGATTGCCAAGTCCCAGCGTCTCAAGGGTTCGCCCGCCTTGCGCAAAATCCTCCCCGCAGACCGCGCCTCCAATGGCCAGAAACGCCTTTGCCAGCGGCGTCGACACACCTGCCAGGCTAGCGATGGAAACCAGCAGCGAAAGACCCAGTCGCAGGTCCTCGCGCATATAGCGGTGCTCGGTCAGTACGATGCGTTCACGCCAGTCGCCGGAATCGGTCAACCGATCATGCGAGCCGCGGCCATACATCCAGATCTCGCCCTCCCTGGCGTAGTGGTGAGCGAGCGGAAAATGCGGCGCGCCGTATCCAAGCGCCTCGCGTACCGCGATCCGCTCAGCGTCGAGCGCGTCGGTAACCCGCCGGATCGCGGCCTGGGTTCCTTCCTTGTGAATGTCCCATTGCTCGAAATGCTCGATCGGCCCCGCGTTCATCACGATCAGTGGCGGATGAATGATCGGGCCTGCATTCATCAGTGCGCCGGACAGGGCGTCTCCACACGGTTCGATCACATCAGGGAATGCGCGTCCAATCACCTCTAGCGCGCGCGGCGCCTGGTCGAGCGGGAAGACGCCGACCGGGAGTCGCTTGGCCCGGATGGTGATCGCGACTTCGAATGGCCCGTGCTTGCGGGTCAGCCAAGGCAATGTGCCCGTCTCCGCGAAGCTTGCCTTGGCGGGATTGCCGCCATCCCGTGCAGCTTGTGCGAAGATCATCGAGCCGAATGTGGCAGGCGGCACAAAAACGACCTGTCCGTCCCGCAGATGCGGGGCAAGGAGCCGGGCAATGTCCCGTTGTGCGAAAGCGGGGGCGGGGCACAGGATCAGCTCGGCGCCGCTGACGGCGTCGGCGATATCTGTCGTCACCAGCGCCAGTTTTACGTCGTGACGGCCATTGTGGTCTTTCACCAGGATGCGCGATCCGGCGGCGCGGTGCGCTGCGATCGCCTCTGCATCGCGGCGCCAGAGCCGGACCTCATGCCCGGACAGCGCGAAATCGCCTGCGGCCGCGAAAGAGCCGTTTCCCCCACCCAGAACCGCAATCTTCAAGATGACTCTCCTTGCGCGCGCGCCTGCGCATCAAGCTGCTTCAGCAGAAAATGCTGGACCTTGCCGAGCGCGGTACGCGGCAGGTCGGTGACGAAGACGATGTCGCGCGGAACCTTGTAACGGGCGAGCTGTATCTGAAGATGTCCCCTCAACTCGTCTGCCTCGAGCTTGCACCCAGAGCGCCGGATCACGTAGGCGATCGGCACCTCGTCCCAACGCGGGTCCGGCCTGCCGATCACGGCGCACTCGCTGACATCGGGATGTTCGAGCAGGACGCGTTCGACCTCGGCAGGATAGACGTTTTCGCCGCCGGAAATGATCATGTTCTTCTTGCGGTCGCGAACCCAGAAATAGCCATCTGCGTCGCTCATGCCGATATCGCCGGTACGGTACCAGCCGTCGTGCAGCGCGTCGCGCGTGGCGTCCGCATTGCCCCAATATTCGAAGAACACGTTGGGGCCCCGCACCGCGATCTCGCCCGGTGTGCCTGCGGGCACTTCAGTCCCGGCCTGGTCGATGACCTTTGCTTCGCAGCACAGACCGGCGAGGCCCGTCGACCCTACACGTGAGAGATCGCCACCAAGTCGTGTGTAGACAGCGATGGGGCAGGTTTCCGTCGAACCGTAGACCTGGAGCACCGGCACTCCGCGCGAAACGATACGATCGATCAGATGCGGCGGTACGATAGTTGAGCCCGTGGCCATGGCCTTTAGCGATGAAAGATCGGCGGCAGCCCAGGCCGGATGCTCGCTCACGGCCTGGATGATCGCCGGCACCATAACCGTCAGCGTCGGTCGTTCGCGCGCGATGGTTGCGAGCGCGGTGTCCGGTGTGAACCGAGCGTGGATCGTCACAGTCGCGCCCAACTGAAGCGCCGGGGTGGTCTGGATATTGAGGCCGCCGACGTGAAAGAACGGCAGTACGGTCAGCACATGATCGTCAGACGTCATGTTGTGCATGTGCTGGCTCATGACGCCGTTCCAGAACAACGCTTCCTGGCGCAGCACCGCGCCCTTCGGCCGCCCGGTCGTTCCGGATGTGTACACGATCAACAGCGGGCAGGAGAGATCGGTATGCGGGTTGCGGCCGCTACCTTCGCTGCGAGCCAGCAAAGCTTCGAATGTCGTGCCATGAGGTGGGGTGAAATCGAACCCGATGGCAGCTGTTCCCGGCGCAAGCCCGGGAAGAACGCCCTCGAATGCCTGCTCGAGCACGAGCACCTTGGCGCCAGCATCGGTGAGAATGAAGAGCTGCTCGGCGACGGCGAGCCGCCAGTTCAGTGGCACCAGCATCGCGCCGAGTCGCGCGCATGCGTAGAGTAGAACCAGATAGTCCGGCCGGTTCAAACTCAGGATCGCAACGCGGTCGCCTCGGCCGACACCGAGCTCCTCCTTCAAGGCCGTTGCAGTCCGCCCGATGCGTGCTGCGAATTCGGCGTAGCTCAGCCGTTGCCCCTCGAAGGAAATGGCCGTCTTATCTGGCGCGAAGGCCGCGTTGCGATCGATCAGACTACAGAGGTCCACCGTCAGTCGTCCGTTTCGCCGGCCTCATACAACGCCTCGCGGCCGATCCGGTCGAGGCAGAGCTCGGCCGTCCAGGGCAGCATCAGCGAGCCGCAACGGCTGTCGCGATAGATGCGCTCCAGCGGCAGCGACCTGAGCATGGCTTGGCCGCCGCAAGTGCGGATCGCGAGTGCCGCGAGCTCGTTGGCGCCTTCCATCACTGAATATTGCGCGGCATAGGCACGCAGCACCTGCTCCTTGCTCGGATTGGCGCAGGCTTCGGTAACGGCCTGAAACCAGATCGCCTTGATCTGCTCGAGCTTGATCTGCATCTGTGCGACTGCAATCTGCTTGGTCGGATACATCCGGCGCTTGACCGCCGGCATGCCCGGCACCTCGCCACGCAGATAGCGCACGGTGAAATCGTAGGCGGCTTGCGCAAGGCCCATATAGGTCGGCGACAGCGTCAGGAACATGTGCGGCCAGCGCATTGCGGCCTGGAAATAGACGCCGCGCGGCATCAGCGCAGAATCCTCCGGCACAAACACGTCCTTGAACAGAAGCGTCCGCGAGACCGTTCCGCGCATGCCGAGCGGATCCCAGTCCCCAACGACAGAGACTCCTTGCGATTTCGCGGAGATGGCGAGGTAGAGCGTGTTGCGGCGCGAGGCCTTCTCGCCTTCCTCGATCTCGGTGCAGAGCACGCCGTAATAGTCGGCATGGCCGGAGAGCGATGCAAAGATCTTCTTCCCGTTGACGATCCAGCCGCCCGCGACCGGCTTTGCTTCCGTGCCGAAGGCAACGCCACCCGCGGCGGCAGCGCCGCCCTCTGAAAAGGGCTGCGAATAGATCGCGCCGTCCTCGACGATGCGCTTGTAGTGGATGGCCCGCCGCCGCTCGTGCTCGGCGCGGGTCTCAGCGTCCATGTCGAGATCATCGGCAAGCGGGCCCGACCACAGTGTCGAACAGACATGCATGTTCCAGGTGAGCGCGGTCGCGCCGCAATACCGGCCGATCTCGGCGGCCGCTAACGCGTAAGTCTGGTAGTCCGAGCCAAGGCCGCCATGTTTCTTGGGAACTGCAATGCCGAGCAGGCCGACGCGGTGCAGGTCGCGATAGTTTTCGCTCGGGAAGATCGCCTCGCGATCGTAGGTGGCTGCGCGACCGGCGAACACGCTCTGACCGATCTCCCGTGCGCGCGTGATGATCCCGGCCTGCTCGTCGCTCAGGCGAAATGCAACGGGATCGAAGATCGGCGCATCCAGCGCGACCGTGTCGGTTGTACTGATGGTCTTGCTGACTTGCATGGTCATTGCGCAGTCACCTTACGCTTTGGTCGCGATGGAGTTCAGGAACCGGCCGAGAGCCTCGTCAAAGGCATCGGGACGTTCGAGGTTGGCAAGATGGCCGACGCCAGCGAGCTCGACATATTCAGCCGAAGGAATGTAGGTCGCCGTCTTAGCCATCATCGGCGCAGGCGCATTGTTGTCCTTTGAGCCGGACAGAAGCAGCGTCGGCGCGGAAATGTCCTTGAGCGTGCTGCGCTGATCGAATCCGATCAAGGCGAGCATCATGGCGCGATAGCTCGCCTCCGGCACGGCCGCCATGCACTCGCGCGCAAGCTCCATCCCCTCGGATCGGGATCGTCACCGACGAGTTCCTTCACCAGGGAAGGGGCCAGCGACTTCATCGTCTCCCCGCGATCGAGCGGCCCGAGCCGTGCGGCGATGAACGATTTCTGCCAGTCGCCGTCGGCTTTGCCGAAGGCCGGGCTGGTCTGCGCCAGCACGACCGCCCGTGCAAGTCCCGGCGATTGCACGAGCCACTTCTGAACGATCATACCGCCGATCGAATGTCCCACCAGAATAGGCTTCGCCGCGCCGATTTGCTGGATGAATTGCTGAAGGGCATCTGACAGGGCGGCGATGCTGACGTTGGCGAGCGGCGCAGATCCGCCATAGCCCGGCATGTCCCATGCGATTGCGCGAAAGCGGTTGCCGAATGTGGCAAGCTGCTGCCGCCATGCCCGTGCCGCGCCGCCGATGCCATGCAGGAAGATCAGAGGTGTCGCGTCCGGCTCGCCCGCAGCTTCATATGCGAAGCGTCCGTCCTTTGTTATCATTGGCACAGGCTGCGACACGCGACATCCTTTTGCTCGGCCGGGCGATGCTAACAGGCCTGCGGACGATGGGAAGAGATAATTTTATACTTAAAGCAATTTTCAGGCCGGTCTTCGGCGGGATGTCCCTTTACGGTGGATCAGAGGACGCTTCGTTGCAAAAGCTTGAAGTTTAAAATATATCGAAGCATAAACCCGCAGCTTCGTCAGGGAGTCAGTGCATGTCCGGATTGCCGCATTCGCCGCACGCACTGGTAACCGGTGGCGGCCGCGGCATCGGCCGCGCGATCGCGGCCTCTCTCGTCGGAGCCGGTGCCACCGTCACGGTGCTTGGACGGAATCCCACCCCCTCGAAGAGGCGGTCAACACAGGCGCCGCTCACTTTGCGGCCGTCGCCGATGTGTCGAACGAAGCCGCTGTAAAGGCTGCCATTGCCGAGGCGCATGCACGAAAGCCGATCGACATTCTGGTCGCTAACGCGGGCAGCGCCGAATCCGCGCCGTTCTCAAAATCGGATAGTGCGCTGTTTGCGCGCATGATGGATGTCAATTTCATGGGCGTGGTCCATGCCGTACACGCTGTGCTGCCGGGGATGAAGGACCGTCCTTATGGCCGCATCGTCGCGGTCGCGTCGACAGCGGGCCTGAAGGGCTATGCCTATGTCAGTGCGTACAGTGCCGCAAAACATGCCGTGGTCGGTCTTGTACGCTCGTTAGCTCTCGAGATGGCGGGGAGCAATGTGACCGTGAATGCGGTGTGTCCGGGATTTACTGATACCGATCTTGTCGCTGGCAGCATCGAAAATATCATGAGGAAGACGGGACGGACCCGCGAGCAGGCCATCGCCGAACTGGCCAAGCACAATCCGCAAGGACGGCTGATCGCGCCTCAGGAGGTGGCAGACGCAGTTCTTTGGTTGTGCGGCGCTGGCGCCAGCGCGATCACCGGGCAGACAATTGCCGTGGCCGGTGGTGAAATCTAGCGCATACGGCACAGGCGCCGAACAAGGAAGCTTAAGGAGATCGCATGAGCAGACCAGCCAATCCCGTGACCTTGCCGCTGGCGGACTATTTGCCGCAGCACTTCCTGCTCGCCGTGGTCGAAGGTGTTGCCACCGTGACGCTCAACCGTCCCGAGCGCAAGAATCCGCTGACTTTCGAGAGCTACCGGGAGCTGACGGACTTCTTCCGCGCCTGTGCGTTCGACGACGCGGTCAAGACTGTCGTCATCACCGGTGCCGGCGGCAATTTCTCGTCCGGCGGCGATGTGTTCGAGATCATCGGCCCGCTCGTGAAGATGGATACCAAGGGGCTGACTGCTTTCACGCGGATGACCGGCGACCTCGTCAAGGCGATGCGGGCCTGCCCGCAGCCGATCGTGGCCGCGGTCGAGGGCATTTGCGCTGGCGCCGGTGCGATCATCGCCATGGCTTCGGACATGCGCCTCGCGGCGAGCGGCGCCAAGGTGGCGTTCCTGTTCAACAAGGTTGGTCTTGGCGGCTGCGACATGGGCGCCTGCGCGATCCTGCCGCGGATCATCGGACAGTCCCGTGCTTCCGAACTGCTCTACACCGGCCGGTTCATGACCGCAGAGGAGGGCGAACGCTGGGGCTTCTTCAGCCGCATCGTCACGCCTGAGCAGGTGCTGCCGCAGTCGCAACTGCTGGCCAAACAGGTCGCGGACGGCCCGACCTTCGGCAACACCATGACCAAGCGCATGCTGGCCATGGAATGGGCGATGTCGGTGGAAGAGGCGATCGAGGCGGAAGCCGTTGCCCAAGCGCTGTGCATGACGACGGCCGATTTCGAGCGCGCCTTCGAAGCCTTCGCCAACAAGGTCAAGCCGGTCTTCAGGGGCGACTAGGTCAGCGGGCTTTGCTCGCAGCCCAGCTAGCGGCGGGGACTTGCGCGAAATTATTTTAGGGTTAAAATAATTTCCGCCGGGTCAATTGGCGAGGCTCCCATGAAAGTCGCGATTATCGGTGGTGGACCTGCGGGTCTCTACGCAGCGATTCTGCTTAAGAAGCAGCGCCCCAGCGCTGATATCGCCGTGTATGAGCGCAACCGTGCCGACGACACGTTCGGTTTCGGCGTCGTGTTCTCCGACGCGACGCTCGACAATTTCGAGAAACACGATCTTCCGAGTTACCAGCGCATTACCCAGGAGTTCGCCTACTGGGACGACATCGCCGTGCATTTCCGCGGCACCGTCCATCGGGTCGGCGGCAACGGCTTTTGTGGCTGCTCGCGGCAGAAGCTGCTCCTGATCCTGCAGGAGCGCGCGCGTGAGCTCGGCGTCACCTTGCATTTCGATGTGGATATCGAGGACGAATTCCGCTTCGTCGATGCGGATCTCGTTCTGATCGCCGATGGCATCAACAGCCGCTTTCGCGAAAAATATGTCGATCATTTCCAACCCGAGATCGATCTCCGCTCCAACAAGTTCGCCTGGATGGGTTCGACCAGGCCGCTCGATGCCTTCACTTTCATCTTCCAGGAGACGGAGTGGGGCCCGTTCATCGCCCACGCCTATCAGTACGAGGCCGGGCACTCGACCTGGATTTTCGAGACTGATCCGGAGACGTTCGAGCGCGCGGGGCTGACGGGGCTCAACGAGACTCAGTCCGCCGCGCGCATGGCCGACATCTTCGGCTGGTTCCTCGACGGGCATAAGCTGCTCACCAACCGCTCGATGTGGCGTAATTTCCCGATGATCCGCAGCAAGCGCTGGGTCAAGGACAACATGGTGTTGCTCGGCGACGCCAAGGCAAGCGCGCATTTTTCGATCGGATCCGGCACCAAGCTCGCGATGGAAGACGCGATTGCGCTGGCTGAAGCGATGGCGAAGGCGCCCGATATCCGGGCCGCGTTGGAAATCTACGAGCACGGCCGCCGTGAAGAGGTCGAGAAGACGCAGCATGCCGCCGATGTCTCGCTGGTCTGGTTCGAGCATGTCGACCGCTTCTGGGAGTTCGATCCCGTGCAGTTCGCCTTTGGCGTGATGACCCGCTCGAAGGCGATCACCTATGATAATCTGAAACTTCGCGCTCCCGACTTCGTGGCCGAGGTCGAGAAGTCGTTTGCCAGGCAGGTTCACAGCAACGGCTTCGACGTCGACACCGAAGAGCCGATGGTGCCGATGTTCCAGCCGTTCCGTCTGCGCGAGATGGAGATCGCCAATCGTGCCGTGGTGTCGCCCATGTGCATGTATTCGGCGAAGGAGGGCGTGCCGACGGACTTCCATCTGGTGCATTACGGCTCGCGCGCGATCGGTGGCGCTGGTCTGATCTTTACGGAAATGACCTGCGTCAGCCGCGATGCCCGGATCACGCCCGGTTGCGCTGGACTGTGGAACGACGAGCAGGAGACCGCGTGGCGGCGTATCGTGGAGTTCGTTCACGCCAACTCCGCTTCGAAGATTTGCCTGCAACTGGGGCATGCGGGCCGCAAGGGGGCGACCAAGCTGATGTGGGATGGCATCGATCGTCCCTTGGACGAGGGTGGCTGGGAGGTGGTCTCGGCGTCGCCGCTGCCTTATTTTCCCGACAGCCAGGTGCCGCGCGAGCTCGACCGTGGCGGCATGAACGCGGTGAGAGAGTCTTTTGTCGCGGCGGCGGAGCGTGGTGAGCGCTGCGGCTTCGACATGCTCGAATTGCATTGCGCCCACGGCTATCTGCTTGCGAGCTTCATCTCGCCGCTGACCAACACCCGCACGGATGAGTACGGTGGCTCGCTCGCCAACCGCCTGCGCTTTCCTCTCGAAATATTCGAGGCGTTGCGGGCGGTATGGCCGTCACACAAGCCGATGTCCGTCCGCATTTCCGCAACCGATTGGGCGGACGGCGGCATCACCGGCGACGATGCCGTTGCGATCGCGCGCGCGTTTGCCGAGGCCGGCGTCGATCTCGTCGATGTCTCGACCGGCCAGACCGTACGGGATGCACAGCCGATCTACGGGCGCATGTTCCAGACCCCGTTCTCCGACCAGGTCCGCAACGAGGCACGCGTCGCCACCATGTGCGTCGGCAACATCACGACGGCGGATCAGGCCAACACCATTCTGGCCGCCGGCCGGGCGGATCTCGTTGCGCTCGGGCGGCCGCATCTGGTCGATCCTTTCTTCACCATGAAGGCGGCGGCGTGGTACGGCGCCGACGGGGCGTTCTGTCCGCCGCAATATCTGCCCGGCAAGGACCAGATTTTCCGCAACAGCGTACGCGACAGGCAGGATCTGGAAGAGCTGAGAATTAAGGCTAAGCCCAGGACCCGGGCGGAGCTCAAGGCGGAGGCCACAAAGCCGCTTGCGGCGGAGTGACCGCCCGTGCGACGTTAACCCATTGCCTGGCGTGTTTTGAGTGGAGTTGAGGGCGATGAAGGCGATTATCGTCGGTGGCGGCATCGGTGGTCTCACTACGGCATTGATGCTGCGGGCCCGTGGCATCGGTTGTGAAATTTTCGAGCAATCGGACACCATCCGCGAGCTTGGCGTCGGCATCAACACGCTGCCCCATGCGATGCGCGAGCTTGCCAGCCTCGGCCTGCTTCAAAATCTCGACGACGTCGCGATCCGCACCGACCAGCTCTACTACCTCAACCGCCACGGCCAGGAGGTCTGGCGCGAAGCCCGCGGCGTTGACGCGGGGCATGATGTGCCGCAATTCTCGATCCACCGCGGCCGCCTCCAGGGCGTCATCCATCGTGCCGTCGAGGAGCGGCTCGGGCAGGGAGCGATCCACACCGGCTGCCGGCTCGGCGCGTTCACGCAGGATGAGGGCGGCGTTACCGCTTATTTCTTCGATCGTGCCGGCGCACACATCCACACCGCGCGCGGCGATATTCTGATCGGTGCTGACGGCATCCATTCGCGCGTGCGCGACACGCTGTTCCCCAACGAAGGGCCGCCGTGCTGGAACGGCCTGATGCTGTGGCGCGGTGCACGCGACTGGCCGCTGTTCCTGACCGGCAAATCGATGATCGTGGCGGGTGGCCTCAACGCCAAGGTGGTGATCTATCCGATCGCGGAAGGATCGAGCCCCGCGAGCCGACTGACCAATTGGGCAGTGCTGGTGAAAGTAGGTGAGGGCAATGCGCCGCCGCCGCGGAAAGAGGACTGGTCGCGGCCGGGCCGGCGCGAGGAACTGATGCCGCATGTGGCGCGCTTCTCGGTGCCGTACATCGACGTGAAGAGCCTTATCTCGGCGACGCCCGAATTCTACGAATATCCGACCTGCGACCGCGATCCGTTGCCTTATTGGTCGTCCGGGCGGGTTACGCTGCTCGGCGACGCCGCGCATCCCATGTATCCGGTCGGCTCGAACGGTGCCTCGCAGGCAATCCTCGATGCGCGTTGCCTTGCCGATGCGTTGGTGCGTGCCGAGCACCCGCGCCAGGCGCTGATGGAATACGAGAAGAAACGCCTGCCGATGACCGCGGACATCGTTCGCTCCAATCGGCGCGGCGGCCCTGAGGGCGTCATCGACGCCGTCGAGCAGCTTGCGCCCGACGGCTTCGACAATGTCGATAACGTGCTGAGCTACTCCCAGCGCGAGGCGATCGTGCGCGGTTACGCCACCAAGGCCGGCTTCGCCGCCGTGCCGGGCCTCGCGGCAGTGCGGGCCTGATATCTGCTGCTAGCCGCCGGGAGGCGGCGGCAGGAAGTGGATGTTGAACTCGGCGGCCATCGCCACGACGTCCTCCGGCTTCTGTTCCTTCATGTTGTGAAGGCCCCAGAACAGGTCGAACAGTTTCTTGGTCGGCGACACCCAGAACAGCACCTTTGCGGTCTGGTCCGACTTGTTAAAGATGCCGTGCGGCACGCCCATGCCGAGGCGGATCAGATCGCCCGGGGTCGCTTGCGCCTCGGAATTGCCGAGCACGAAGTCGAGCTTGCCCTCTAGCATGTAGAGATACTCATCCTGGTCCGGATGGATATGCGGCGGCACGAACGTGCCCGGCGGCAAGGTGGCGTGCCAGGAGAAGCTGTGCTCGGTATTGCTCTTCGGCACATAGGTCTGGCCGAGAATGTTCCAGGAAATGCCCTGGATGCCCTCGTTGGCCCGCGTGATGCCGGTGATTTCGCTTGTCATGCAGTCCTCCCTAAACGCGACGCGCAGCTTTAGTTCGCCGCCTTGCAGTCCTTGGCGTAGCGGTCGCCGTAATTCTCAAACACTTTCTGGACGATCTCGGTCTGGAACTTGCCATCCGGACGCTTGGCGACCTTGGTCAGGTAGAAATCCTGGATCGGATAGCCGTTGGTGTTGAACTTGAACGCGCCGCGCAGCGAGGTGAAGTCGGCTTTCTTCAGGGCGGCCGCGACCGCATCCTTGTTCGAGAGGTCGCCCTTCACGGCCTTGATGGCGCTGTCGATCAGCATTGCGGCGTCATAGGCCTGGAAGGCGTAGGTGCCGGGCACGACGTTATAGGCGGCCTCATAGGCGGCAACGAATTTCTTGTTCTGCGGATTGTCGAGATTGGGCGCCCAGTTCGCGCCGCCGAACATGCCGACCGCGGCATCCTGCTGCGCCGGCAGCGTCGATTCATCCACGGTGAAGGCTGAGAGCACCGGAATGCTGTCGGCCAGGCCGGCCTGCTTGTACTGCTTGACGAGATTGACGCCCAGGCCGCCGGGCATGAACGTGAAGAGCGCGTCGGGCTTCTGCGAGGAAATCTTGGAAAGCTCCGGCTGGAAGTCGAGCGTGTTCAGCGGCATGTAGGACTCTTCGACGATCTCGCCCTTGTAGTCGAGCTTGAAGCCGGCCACTGAATCCTTGCCGGCCTGATAGTTCGGAACCATCAGGTACATGCGCTTGTAACCGCGATCCTGTGCGACCTTGCCGAGGATCTCGTGCACCTGGTCGTTCTGGTAGGACGTCACATAGAAGAATGGGTTGCAGTCCTTGCCCGCAAAGGTCGACGGTCCGGCATTGGGGCTGATCAGGAAGGTCTTGGATTCCGTGACGGGCCGATGGATGGCCTGGAGAATGTTGGAAAAGATCGGGCCGATAACGAAGTCGACTTTGTCGCGTTCGAGCAGACCCTTGACCTTGGTCACGGCCGCGTCCGGCTTGAGTTCATCGTCGACCACGACGACCTCGACATCGCGGCCGCCCATCTTGCTGCCGAGGTTCTTCACGCCCAGCGCAAAGCCGTCGCGGACCTGCTGTCCAAGCGCGGCTGCAGGTCCCGACAGGGTCACGATCACGCCCAGCTTGATCTTTTCCTGCGCGAGGGCAGGGCTGATCGCGGTGCCAAGCAGCAAGGCCGCTGCGGTCAAGGTCAATTGCGTCTTCATGATCCGTCCCCGTGACTTCAGGGCTTGCGTCGCAAGCCGCGTACTCCGATCCAAGCTTATGCCGATGATGGCTGCCGCGGCAAGCAAGGCTGCGCCATCGCGCCATCGCAGACGGCGTTCATGCAAGCACCGCGCCAATTGCTTGAAGCTTAAAGAAATTGCCGTGCGGTCGATTGTTGCAGCTTTAGGCTTGCGGTCTCTGCGGATTTATTTGAAGCTCAAAACGTTGGGAATCCGAGCCGGCGCCAATGCCGGCCGTGCGTGACTGCATCAAGATGCTCGATTCCGAGACCAAGGCCGTCGAGACGCCGGAGGACCATGCCGAAGAGCTTCGGCTATGGCTGCGGCTGCTCACCTGCACGACGCTGATCGAGGGCGAAGTGCGCGGCCGGCTGCGGCAGCGTTTCGATGTCACGTTGCCCCGCTTCGATCTGATGGCGCAGCTCGACAAGGCACCCGACGGCATGACGCTGTCCGACGTCTCCAAGCGCATGATGGTGTCGAACGGCAACGTCACAGGCCTCGTCGAAAGGCTCGTCGAATCCGGCCATCTCGACCGGCGGACCTCGGAGACGGACCGCCGGGTCCAGGTGATCCGCCTCACAAAGCTCGGCCGCGCCGAGTTCCGCAGGATGGCTGCGGAGCACGAGACATGGATTGCCGATCTGTTCGGCGAACTGACCCCGAAGGATGTGCGCGAGCTGATGAGGCTCCTCGCCAAGACCAAGGCGTCGGCGCAGAAATCGGCTGCCCGCCGCAGGTCCTGAGCCCGCCAGCGGGCTGGCTTGCCAATCCACGTTGCCGCAGGAAAATGCATGGGATGCCCAAAATCCACTATTGCGCCGAATTGCTTTAAGCCTAAAATGTTTCCCAGATAGTGCTGCCGGGTGCTTTCCATGCGCAAAGGAGCGTGCGATGGCCAACGCCGCCAAGGTTCTAGTCTCGGGCTCGCATGACGGCAACGCCGTGACGGCCCATGTCGATACGTTCGCGCGGCAGCACCTGCCGCCGCGGGAGTTTTGGCCCGAGTTCATCTTCACGCGGCCGGAGCTGCAATATCCTCCGCGACTGAATTGCGTCCGCTATTTCCTCGACCGCTGGGTCGAAGAGGGCCATGGCGATGCGCCCTGCGTCATGAGTCCCGCCGTCAGCTACACCTATCGCGAGCTGCAGGCGCTTGTGAACCGCATCGCCAACGTGCTGGTCGACGAGCTTGGTCTCGTGACCGGCGGCCGCGTGCTGCTGCGCTCGGCCAATAATCCGATGATGGTCGCGACCTATCTTGCGGTGATCAAGGCAGGGGGCATTTGCGTTGCGACGATGCCGCTTCTGCGAGCCAAGGAGCTGTCCTATCCGATCCAGAAGGCGGAAATCACGCTCGCGCTCTGCGATGGCAAACTTTCCGACGAGATGGAGAAGGCGAAGGCCTCGGCGCCCGGGCTCCAGCGCGTGGTCTATTGGGGCAATGGCGCCGCTGACTCGCTCGAGGCCTTGATCGCCGACGCAAGCCCCGAGTTCACTGCTGTCGATACCGCCTCCGACGACATCTGCCTGATCGCCTTCACGTCCGGCACGACCGGCGATCCCAAAGGCACCATGCATTTTCACCGGGACATGCTGGCGGTCTGCGACGGTTATGCGCGCAACATCTTGCGCGCGGAGCAGAAGGATCGCTTCGTCGGCTCGGCACCGCTCGCGTTCACCTTCGGCTTCGGTGGCGTGCTGTTCCCGATGCACATTGGCGCCTCCTTCGTCGTGCTGGAGAAGACGACTCCAGACGACATCCTGACCGCGATCGAGCACTACAAGACCACGGTCTGCTTTACGGCGCCGACCGCATATCGCGCCATGATCGGCAAGCTTCCGGGCCGCGACATTTCCTCGCTGCGCAAATGCGTCTCTGCCGGCGAGACCCTTCCCAAGCCGACATTCGATGCCTGGCTCAAGGCCACCGGCATCAAGCTGATGGATGGCATCGGCTCGACCGAGATGCTGCACATCTTCATCAGCGCCACCGAAGATGAGATCAGGCCGGGCGCGACCGGCAAGCCGGTGCCGGGCTACGAGGCCAAGATCGTCGATGACGCCGGCGACGACATGCCGCCGGGTACGATGGGCCGTTTGGCCGTGCGTGGACCGACCGGCTGCCGCTATCTCGCCGACGATCGCCAGCGTAAATACGTCCAGAACGGCTGGAACATCACCGGCGATACCTATCTGATGGATAGCGACGGCTATTTCTGGTACCAGTCGCGCTCCGACGACATGATCGTGTCGGCCGGCTACAACATCGCAGGAACGGATGTCGAGGCGGCGCTGCTGACGCATCCCTCCGTCATCGAGTGCGGCGTCGTTGGAGCACCGGACGAGGCGCGCGGAATGATCGTGAAGGCTTACGTCATTGCCGCGCCCGGGGTGACGCCGGATGCTCAACTAGCGGCCGAGTTGCAGGACTATGTCAAACGGGAGATCGCGCCGTACAAATATCCGCGTGCGATCGAGTTCGTGACGCAGCTACCCAAAACCGAGACCGGGAAGCTGAAGCGCTTCGCCCTGCGGCAATTGGCCCAGACCGCGGTGACGTCGTCGGGCGTTGCGGCAGAATGAAAAGGATCGAGATTTGTCCGTGACGACGCCGAAAGGTCCGCAGCTTGCGGTACTGCCAACCGCAGCCGAGGATGGCCTTCGTCCTGGAGCGCAAGTGCTCCAGCCTTCCGGCTGGCCCGTGCCGAAGGGCTATGCCAACGGAATGGCGGCCGAAGGGCGCATCGTCGTCACCGGCGGTGTGATCGGCTGGGACGCCGAGGAGCGTCTCGCGGACGGCTTCGTCGCGCAGGTGCGTCAGACCCTGAGCAACATCGCCGCGATTCTGGCTGAGGCCGGTGCCCGGCCCGAGCACCTCGTTCGCCTGACCTGGTATGTCGTCGACATGGACGAATATCTGGCGAACCTGAAGGAGCTGGGCAGGGTCTACCGAGCCACCTTCGGTGCGCACTATCCCGCGATGGCGCTGCTTCAGGTCGTGCGCCTCGTCGAGAAGACGGCCCGCGTCGAGATCGAAGCCACCGCCGTCATTCCCAACTGAACAGAGCCTCAGCCCGCCTTGGCGAGATCGTCGTCCTCGGGCGAGTTCAGATAGACGCCCGACATGGTGTCGACCCAGCACAGATGGTCGTGCACCTTCTTCACGCCTTCCACGTTCTCTGCCGCGACGACCGCGGCCTGCCGCGTGCGTTCCTCGGTGATGACGCCGCTGAGATGAACGATGCCGTCGCGGACGATGACGTTCAGCCCGAACGGGCACCAGTCGTTCTTCTCCATCGTCTCGATGATGCGGCCGCGAATGTGATCGTCGTTGGCGGTCGGATCCGGCACCTCGCGGGCGAGGCCCGCCACCGCCTGGAGCAGATTGGCGCGGGAGACGATCCCGACCACCTTGTCGCCGCGCACCACCGGCAGGCGTTTCACGTTGTTCCGCTCCATGAGATCGACGATCTCCGCAAGCGCCGTATCCTCGGTGATGGTGACTGGCTTCGCGGTCATCACTTCCGAGACCTTGCGGCCGTGCTCGTGCACGAAGTCGCTGGCGGACTTCCCGGGGCCAAGGATGAACCGCAACCAGCGTCCGCGCTTGCGCCCGGTGCCGATTTCGCTGCGGCGGATGAAGTCTCCTTCTGAGACGACGCCGACCAGCTTGCCACTATCGTCAACCACGGTAAGGCCGCTAATGTGCCTCTTCAGCATGATGTTCGCCGCCTCGACGATACTGGTATCGGGGGTAACCGAGATGACCGATCGGGTCATTATCTGGTGGGCGCGCATGGGGAACTCCGCAAGTTCGATAAACTTCGATAGATCCAAGTTTAGTTCACGCATCGAGGTCCGTTTTGACCCAGGTCAAGCGGGCGAAGCCGGCCAAGACGATGCAGCAGGCGTGATTGCGGGCGGAAGTTGATGCAGCTCAACGGCACCTGAAGCGGGTCGCTATATCGTGGCGAAGTCCGAAACCGTAAAGCGCGCAGGAAGATTCAGCCATGAGCATCGTGCAGCTTGTCCCACGAGCCGAACAGCTGGCAGGAGAGCCCTCCATCAACCCTGTCGCGAGCGTCGCTCCTTCGGCCGAAAAGCCGGCGACGCAACCGGCGTCAGCGCCAGAGCCATACCCACTCGACCGCGCATTTCACGCGATGCTGGCGCAGTTCACGGGCGGGATTTCGCCGGTGGCCCTGTCACTTGCCTGGCTCGATTGGAGTTCGCATCTCGCCGCAGCGCCGCAGCGGCAAACGGAGATCATCAAGAACGCCGTTCGCGACACCGGGCGATTCGTGGAAGCCGCGCTGCACGCGACGTCGCCGGATCGGAAGCCGTGGTCGGTGATTCAGCCGCAGCGACGGGATCGCCGCTTCAGAGAGCCTCAATGGGAGACCGCGCCGTTCAACCTGATGGCGCAGGCCTTCCTGCTCGGAGAGCGCTGGTGGCACGATGCCGCGACTGGGGTGCGTGGCGTCGCGCCTGCCAATGAAGCCGTCGTCGAGTTCGCAACCCGCCAGATGCTCGACATATTCGCGCCGTCGAACTTCGCGGCGACAAATCCGGAAGTGCTCGAAAAGGCCTTTCAGAGCGGCGGCGAGAACTTCGTCTTCGGTTTGCAGAATTGGTGCAACGATCTGATGCGGATGCTCTCCGGCGCGAAACCGGCTGGCGATGGACAATTCGTGGTCGGCAAGACGGTCGCGGCGTCTCCCGGAAAGGTCGTCTACCGCAACGAGCTGATCGAACTGATCCAGTATCATCCGACGACGGCGCAGGTGCGGCCTGAGCCGATCCTGATCGTGCCGGCCTGGATCATGAAGTACTACATCCTCGATCTGTCTCCGCATAATTCGCTGGTGCGCTATCTCACCGGTCAGGGCTTCACCGTGTTCGCAATCTCATGGCGCAATCCGGATGCCGGGGATCGGGATGTTGCCTTCGATGACTATCGCAAGTCAGGTGTCATGGCCGCGCTGGACATGATCGGCCGGATCATGCCGGACCGGACGATCCATGCGCTCGGCTATTGTCTGGGCGGCACGTTGCTGTCGATCGCCGCTGCGGCGATGGCGCGCGACGGCGACAAGCGATTGGGCACCATCACCTTGCTCGCCGCGCAGACGGATTTCACCGAGGCCGGCGAGCTGACGCTCTTCATCAACGAGAGCCAGGTTGCGTTCCTCGAAGACATGATGTGGAAACGCGGTTATCTCGATACGACGCAGATGGCTGGCGCGTTTGCGCTGCTGCGATCCAACGATCTGATCTGGTCGCGGCTGTCGCATGACTATCTGATGGGAGAGGCGTCGTCGTCGAGCGACCTGATGGCCTGGAACGCCGACGCCACGCGACTGCCTTATCGCATGCACTCGGAATATCTGCGCAAGCTGTTCCTCGACAATGATCTGGCCGAAGGCCATTATCGTGTCGATGACAGGAATATCTCGCTTTCCGATATCCATGCGCCGATGTTCGTGGTCGGCACGCTCGCCGATCATGTGGCGCCGTGGCGATCCGTCTACAAGCTCCACTATCAGGTCGACGCCGACGTGACATTCCTGTTGACCAGCGGCGGTCACAATGCCGGTGTCGTCGCGGCTCCGGAGGAACCCGGCCACAGCTATCAGGTGATGACCAAGGCCGCGGATGCGCCCTATGTCGGTCCCGATGAATGGCTGAAGCGGGCGCCACATGTCGAGGGATCGTGGTGGCCGGAGTGGAGCAAATGGCTCGCCGCCCGCTCGGGCGAGCCCTGCGATCCGCCGCAAATTGGGCTGGGGGACGGCTCCGGCCTGCCCGACGCGCCTGGAGACTACGTCCACACCTAGTCCTCGGGCTCCGCATTCGGCGCGAGGTCCGAAGAGCGGAACGGCTTGGCCTTGTCCAGCTTTCGATAGGCTTCCGCGGCGGTTCGCAGCAGCTTCTTCTCCCGCTTGCGGCCGAGGAAGCGAATGCCCGCCCCGGGGATGGCCTCGTTCAATGATGCTGCCAGGATCTGCCCGCGCGCGTCGTCGTTCAACTGTCCGAGAGACTTTTGCGCCTTGCGCAATTGCTTGAGGATCGACTTCTGCTTCGCCAACGATTCATCGGCGAACAGGTCCCCGAGCGACTCGATCGAATAGGTCAGCCGCTTGTTGAGAAGCCGCAGCTTGTGCCGCTTCTCGACGTCGAGCCTGTGAAGCTTCCGCGCCTTCTTGAGCAGCGTCGTTTCCCATGCGGTGAGTTGCGCCGTCGCGTGGTCGGCAAGCGTCCGGCGTCGCAATCTGATGGCCTCCTTGCTGCGCCGGGTCGACCAGGGACCGCTTTCGATCCAGTCCGAAGTCTGCTCGACCAGGCGCCGATAGCGCGCGGAGCGCAGCGCGCGCGACAGCAGGCGATGGCTCTCGGCGCGCTTGTCGTCCCAGTGCCGCAGCTCGGCGATCACGGCGAGTTCCTCGCCGCTCTCGGCGACGACGCGTTCAATCGCCACGTCGAGGTCCCGCACCATGCCGAGCTGGCTGTTCAGCCATTTCAGTCCGGCCCAGACCGCCGGTCGTCGTGTGTCATCGACCATCGGCGAGAAGAAGCGGATGGCGGTGCGCAGATGCGTGAGTGCGATCCGGATCTGATGCAGCGCTTCCTGGTCGCCGCGGCAGGTACCGTCGTGCTGGGCCAGGACGGCATCGAGATGACGGCGGGCGATGATCCGGAACGCGGTGTCGCAGGCCATGCCGGGGCTGAGGCGACCGGGCAGGGCATTACGGCGCATCGCCGGATTGGCGCGGGCGGTCGCGGTCGAGCGCGTGGTGGGGCGCGATATCCTTGTCCGCGTCACTCAGATTGCCTTACCTGCCCTCAGCGATCGCGTCCCGGCAATTCTGGAGCGTTTGCCCTGGTGTCCCGGATGCATCGATGGTCGCCCAACCGATATGGCCGATATTATAGTGCTCTTGCCGCGCGGCAACCTCTTGCGTGGCGTCGGATGCGTCCCCCGGCGGTTGCCGATCCGCGCCTGGCGGGTCGCGAGGTCTGCGACCAGGAAGAGTCCGTTGAGCGGCACGCCGCACGCGCGCGCCAGCGCAGCCAGATCGTCCCGTTCGGATTCGCGTGCAAACACAGCATCGACGATGACGGAATGGCCTTGCGCCAGCACCTGCCGGGCGCGCTGCATCAGCACCTCGTACACGCGCGCTGTCACGTCAGGCCGGTACGTGGAGGGGGGCAACCGATCGGTGTGCCCTACCTGAAACAGCTGCTTGCGAATGACGTCGCTGCGCAGCACGATGGCGCCCGGTTGCGGCGCGACGGTGGGGGCCAGCGCGCGGGCAAGCACGGACTTGCCGGTGCCCGACAGTCCGCCAACCGCGATCAGGCGAGGGGCGGGCGGATGAATCAAGGTTCGGGCGAGCTCGAAATAGGAGCGCGCCTCGTTGAGAATTTCGGGACGGTCGGCATTGGGCCGGTTCAGCTTCGCCAGCGTCACCTGAGCGCGAACCGCCGCACGGATGGACATGAACAGCGGCAACGCGGCCAGCGAGTCAAGTGTCTCGACGGGTGCGTTGATCAGATATTGGTTGAGGACCGCATTGGCTGCGTCTGCCTGATCGTAGCGCAGCAGATCCATCAGGGTGAACGCGAGATCGTAGAGCACGTCCACGGTTGCCATCTGCGCGTCGAATTCGATCGCGTCGAACAGGATGGGCTGCCGGTCGATCAGCACGATATTGGCAAGATGCAGATCGCCGTGACAGCGGCGCACGAAGCCGTGGAGAGCGCGTTGCTCAATCGTGGCACGAAGGTTCAGGAAGGCCAGATGGGAGGCCTTGCCGAGCTGTTCGATGGCTGTCGCTTCAAGATGATCGCCGTTGCGCAGGCCGGCGCCGTTGCCGTCGATCAGGGCAGGAATGGAATTGATCCACGCAGCGCCGTCGGCGACCGTCGCCTTGGCATGCGATAATGCAATCGCATCGGCGATGGCCAGGGCCAGCTCGGCGCCCAGCGGGCCAGCCTTCGCCAAATGGTCCAGCGTCCGGTTCTCATCGAAGCGCGACATGTCGACCGCATATTCGATCGGCGGTCCACGGCCGTCGATCTTCACCGATCCATCCGGCTCCTCCGTGATCGCCACGACACGGTGATAGATTTGCGGGGCGAGCGGGCGGTTGATCCTGATCTCCTCCTCGCAGGCCGCCTTGCGCTTGTCGAGCGTCGAATAATCGAGGAATGGAAACTTGACGGCGCGCTTGATCTTCAGCGCACGATCGCCGTCCAGGAATACCGAGGCGCCATGCGTGTCGATCCGCGCGACGCCAGCGTGTCCGGCAAGGGCCTGAAAGATCCGTTCCTGAGTCGCAGTTTCATCTGTCATCAAAGCACTCAGGGCGTCAGCACGGCCGCGCCGAGAATCTGGCCGGCGCGCAGCATGCTCAGAACCTCGTTGGCCTGATCGAGCGGAAATGCCGTGGTCTCGGTGCGCACGCCGGCTTGCGGGGCGATCTTGAGAAAGTCCAGGCCATCCTGCCGCGTCAGATTGGCGACCGAGACCAGCTGCCGTTCCTCCCAGAGCAGATCATACGGAAAACTCGGAATGTCGGTCATGTGGATGCCGGCGCAGACGACGCGGCCGCCTTTGCGCACGGCGCGCAACGCGGCGGGTACCAGCTCACCGGCCGGTGCGTAGATGATGGCGGCGTCGAGTGGTTCGTCGGGCATTTCGTCAGAAGCTCCCGCCCAGGCAGCGCCGAGACGTCGGGCAAGACCCTGTGCCGCGGCGTCACCGCGCCGCGTGAATGCATAAACGGATCGCCCCTGCCAGACCGCGATTTGCGCGATGATGTGGCCGGCGGCGCCAAAGCCGTAGACGCCTAACCTCTCCGCGTGGCCGGCCAGCACCAGCGAACGCCAGCCGATCAGCCCTGCGCACAACAGAGGGGCCATTTCCACGTCATTGCCGGCCTCGCCGAGCGGAAATGCATAACGTGCATCGGCGATGGTGTGGGTAGCGTAACCGCCGTCGCGCGTGTAGCCGGTGAACATCGGGCTGTCACACAGGTTTTCCATGCCTTCCCGGCAGAACCGACAATTTCCGCAGGTGAACCCGAGCCAGGGGATGCCGACCCGGTCACCGGCCGCATGTGTCGCAACATTGGGACCGACGACATCAACCCGGCCAATGATCTCGTGGCCGGGCACGATCGGATAGCGAATATCAGGCAGCTCGGCGTCGATGAGGTGAAGATCGGTCCGGCATACCCCGCAAGCGGTGATCTTCACCCGGATCTGTCCCTCGCCGGGCACCGGATCGGGTCGTTCCTCCATGCGGAGCCGCGCTCGTGGGGACGGCAACACCATCGCACGCATAAGTCTCTCCGAGGCGAACCGTTCCGACACGATTATCCATAGAACGGCCCAGTGGCCAGTCCTTGACTTCGGTCAACGCGTCTCGCCGGCAGGCCGCACGGAATTGCAATGGCTTGAGGAGGATCAAGCGTTCCGACGAGATCCTGCCTATTCTGCTCGGCAAGGAGAATCCCATGCCTATCAAGGACGTCTTTCTACCCCTTGTCGGCCAGCCGCGCGGGCAGGCTCTCGCTGCCATCGAGAAATGCGTCGCTGTGGCCGCCGATCTCGGCGCCAGGATCACGGCGCTCGCGCTGGAGGACGATGTATTCGTGCGTCCGCAGGTGGTGTTTCCGGCCGATCGGGAAGCCGCCGAGGCGAGCGCGCCCGAGGTGGGCGACATGCAGCAACTCCTGAATGCATTCACCCTTGCAGCCTCCCGCGCCAACATTCGCGCCCAAAGTCGGTCAGGCAAGGTGCCGGCGGATCAGATCGCGTCGGTCCTGGCCGAGCACGCGCGCTTCAGCGATCTTACGCTGGTTCCCGTGAAGCCGCATGACAGCCGAACGGAGCACATCATAGAAACGCTCCTGTTCGAATCCGGACGGCCGCTTTTGCTCTGTCCGGAGCAGCATGTGGACGCGCTACGTCCCGAATTCGAGAATGTCATGATCGCCTGGGATCACTCCGCCCGTGCCGCGCGGGCGGTCGGCGATGCCCTGCCCATTCTTCAGGCTGCGGCATCGGTTCGGGTGATTACGGTCGCGGACGACAAGACCGAAGCGATGGTGCAATCCGGAACTGCGCTCGTCGACCATCTGAGGGAACACGGGGTCCACGCCTCGTTCGAAACGGCGAAGGGCGCTGGCAGCTCGATCGGTAAAGTGCTCGGAAGCTGGGCGAACTCGCATGCCATTGATGCCATCATCATGGGCGCTTACCATCATTCGCGTCTGAATGAGATCGTTTGGGGTGGTGTGACAAAGACTGTCATTGGCCAGCCACCCTGCTGGGTTATGATCTCGCACTAGGTGCGTCGCCAATTTTTCGGCCTGATCCTCAACTGTCGGAATCGCCCCCCGACCGGGTGCATTTAGTTTCATGTCCACTTATCGCCTGAAGAATCTGCTGTCGCCACGTTCGGTCGCGCTCGTCGGGGCGAGCGCCCGTCCGGCTTCTGTGGGGCGCGCCGTTCTGGAGAACATCCGCAAGGCCGAATTCAAGGGAAAGTTCGGCCTCGTCAATCCGCGCCATGCGGAGATCGGCGGCATCGCCGCGGTAAAGAGCCTGGACAAGCTGGATTTCGTGCCCGAACTGGTGGTCGTCACCGCGCCGGTGCAAGAGGTTCCCGGCATCATCGACCAGGCTGGCCATCTTGGCTCGGCGGGCGCGCTGATTGTCTCGGCGGGGCTCGGCCACGGGCCGGGATCCCTGCAAGAGGCCGCTATCGCCGCGGCCCGCAAATACGGCATGCGCCTGATCGGCCCGAACTGCCTCGGCATCATGATGCCCGGCGTGAGCCTCAACGCGAGTTTTGCCGCGCACATGCCCGGCGCAGGAAATCTCGCGCTGGTTTCGCAGTCCGGCGCGATCGCCGCCGGCATGGTCGATTGGGCTGCACAGCGTGGTGTCGGCTTCTCCGGCATCGTCTCGATCGGCGATCAGATCGATGTCGATATTGCGGACCTGCTCGATTACTTCGCGATGGATCACAAGACCCGCGCGATCCTGCTCTATATCGAAGCCATCAAGGACGCGCGGAAGTTCATGTCGGCCGCGCGCGCCGCTGCACGTGTCAAGCCCGTGGTCGTGGTCAAGTCCGGCCGCATGGCGCAGGGCGCAAAGGCAGCCGCAACCCATACCGGAGCACTCGCAGGCGCGGATGCCGTCTATGACGCGGCGTTCCGTCGCGCCGGCGTCCTTCGGGTATCGGATCTGCGTGAGCTGTTCGATTGTGCCGAGACGCTCGGCCGCGTCGAATCGCCGGCGGGAAAGCGTCTCGCGATCCTGACCAATGGCGGCGGTATCGGCGTTCTCGCCGTCGATCGTCTTGTCGAGCTTGGCGGAATCCCTGCATCCATATCGGCGGAAGCGCGCAAGAAGCTCGATGAAGTGCTGCCCGCGACCTGGTCCGGCGCCAATCCCGTCGATATCGTCGGTGACGCCGATGCGTCGCGCTACGCAGCGGCGCTGGAGGTGCTGCTCGCCGATCCGGACAATGACGCAATTCTCGTCCTCAATGTGCAGACCGCGATCGCCTCCGCCGCCGACATCGCAACGACCGTGACCGAGCGCGTTGGCAAGTACCGCGAGCAGCAGCGTCGATGGGCAAAACCCGTTCTGGCTGCCTGGGTCGGAGCCGACCAAGAGATCATTGCAACGCTGTCCAGCGCCGGCATTCCCAACTATCCGACCGAAGACGACGCGGTGCGCGGCTTCATGTACCTGGTGAGGCATCGCGAGGTCGTGGAGGAACTCAGTCAGGTGCCGCCCGCGATGCCCGATACGTTCGTGCCCGACGCCAAAGCTGCCCGGCAAATCGTCGCCGCGGCGATCGCCGATGGCCGCAAATGGCTCGAGCCTGTCGAAATCAAGCACCTGCTCGAAGCCTACGACATCGCGATGGTGCCGACTTATGCTGCGACGGATGTCGAGCAGGCGGTGGCCTACGCGAACGAGATGTTCGCGCAAGGCTCGACCGTCGTGCTCAAGATCATGTCGCGCGACATCGTCCACAAATCCGATGTCGGCGGCGTCGTGCTCAATCTGACAACGCCCGACGCGGTGCGTGCCGCTACCTCCGACATTCTCGCCCGGGCAAGGAAACTGCGCCCCGAAGCCCGGATCGAGGGCGTCATCGTGCAGGCGATGGTCGTCAAGGCGAAAGCGCGTGAGCTGATCCTGGGTCTTGCCGACGATCCGACCTTCGGCACCGTCGTTGTGTTCGGCCGGGGTGGCACGGCGGTGGAAATCATCAACGACAAGGCGCTCGCGCTGCCGCCGCTCGATTTGCAGCTCGCCCGCGATCTCATCGACCGCACGCGCGTGTCACGGCTGCTGAAGGCCTATCGGGACGTGCCCGCCGTCAAGCAGGATGCCGTCGCCATGGTGCTGGTCAAGCTCGCCCAGATGGCAGCCGACATTCCCGAAATCCGCGAATTCGACATCAACCCGCTGCTGGCGGACGAAACCGGCGTGACGGCGGTCGATGCTCGCGTTGCGGTCGGGCCGCCGCAACGGAAATTTGCAGGCTCCGGCCCGGCCAATTTCGCCGTTCGGGCGTATCCGTCGCAATGGGAGCGTCGCCTCAAGCTCAAGGACGACTGGCGCATCCTGGCGCGGCCCTTGCGCCCCGAGGATGAGCCGACCATTCACGAATTCCTGCGTCACGTCACGCCGCACGACCTCCGCCTGCGCTTCTTTGCACCGATGAAGGAGTTCACCCACGAGTTCATCGCGCGTCTGACCCAACTCGACTATGCGCGCGCGATGGCCTTCATTGCGTTCGACCAGGCCACAGGCGAAATGGTCGGCGTAGTACGGCTTCATTCCGACTCGATCTATGAGAGCGGCGAATATGCGATCCTGCTGCGGTCGGACCTCAAGGGCAGGGGACTCGGTTGGGCCTTGATGCAGTTGATCATTGACTACGCGAGGTCTGAAGGGCTGAAGGTCATGTCCGGTGACGTGCTCAAGGAGAACACCGTGATGCTCGAGATGTGCCGGCAGCTCGGTTTCGAAGTCAAGCCGGACCCGAGCGAACCCGATATCTGCGACGTCCGGCTCAAGCTCTAAGCACCTCTGCTGGCTTTGGCTATGAGTGAGCTTCGCGTGATGTCGCTGCGGCGGAATCCTTGGCTGTCTTCCGCAGGCTCTTGATGATGATCGCGATCAGCGGCAGCAGCACTGGCACGATCGTGCTGAGCGGATGGTGGACGGCGCCGGACACCTGAGCCTGCAGCGCGCGCGCCTCGAGCTGCAGCGCCTCGATGGATGCGCTGTGAATCTCGTTGGCCAGTTCAATATCGCGGCCGGACGGAGAACGGCCGGCGATGATGAAGAGAATCCCCGCGATGGCAAAATTGACGGCGCCGAGGATGGCTGCCGCGACTATCGCGCTCCAGATCTGGACCAGCGCGAAATAGGCCGACAGTTCCAGCATCAGGAGGCCGAATGCTGCAATCAGGGCTGCAAAGGCGCGCAGGCCGAGGCCGACCAGCAGGTGGCGCAACCTGATGTCTGCGATGATCCTGTCGGTACGCCACAGCACGCGCAGATGTTTGACGACATTCTCCGTATTCACCTAGTGTCTCCTCAGCATGAAGCCGACGACCACGCCGAGCGCGAAAGCCGATGCGAGCGACGTGATCGGGCGATCCGCAATGATACCCTGGAGCTGCTCCTGCTCGTCGCTGACAGTCTCGCCGAGTTCGGCAAGCGCGATCTTGATCTGATCAGCCAGGGCTTCGGCCCTGTCCTTCGAGCTGTCGAATATCTCCTCGCCGGCGGTGCTCAGCAGGCGGGTGACATCGACCTTGAGGGTCCGCAGTTCTTCGCTCATCCTGTCGCTGTCGAACATGAATGTGGTGCCTCCGTTAACTGGAAGCGAACCTAGGGCCGGCCAGCGCAGCCACGCTTGATTTGCGTCAAGTGGCGGGCGTGCGAAGTCCTGGTCTTGAGACAGGTCAAACCGGTCGCCACATGCTGGCCTAGAAGTGCCGTCTGAATGGGGACGGATTGTCCCGATGAGGTGAAAAGCGTGAACTCCGAACCGCTGTTGCTGGCGACGCCCTCCGGCGAGGTGCTGAAATTGCGCCCGGAAGGGTCGTGGACTGCTGCCAATGTGTCGGCGCTCGAGACGCTGTCCCGCTCGGTCGGGGCGGATGTGGATCGATTCAACGCCGTGACGCTGGACATGTCGGGCGTCAGCGCGCTGGACACGCTTGGTGCCTGGGTCCTGGAAAAGCTGTCGCGCAGGGCCGCGTCTTCCGGCAGGTCGGCGGAATTCGTCGGAGTTGCCGATCATTTCAGCGGTCTCCTGGACGAGGTGCGTCAGGTCAATCGCCACACGCCGGCGCCGACGGCCCCGCCCAATCCGATTTCGCTCAGGCTGTACGACCTCGGCAAGGCCACGGTCGGTGCGCGCGAAGACATTACGATATTCCTTCAAATGCTCGGCGCATTGTTCATGGCCGTGATCGGCGTGTTGCGCCACCCGCGATCGCTGCGGCTGACGTCGCTGGTCTATCAGCTCTACCGCATCGGCTGGCAGGCCATCCCCATTGTGGCGCTAATCACCTTCCTGATCGGCGCCATCATCGCCCAGCAGGGATTCTTCCATTTCCGCAGGTTCGGCGCCGAGTCCTACACGGTCGACATGGTCGGCATCCTCGTACTGCGCGAGCTCGGCGTGTTGATCGTCGCCATCATGGTCGCGGGACGTTCGGGGAGTGCCTACACCGCCGAACTCGGCTCGATGAAGATGCGCGAGGAGATCGACGCGCTCTCGACCATGGGCCTCGACCCAGTCCACGTCCTGATCCTGCCGCGAGTTGCGGCTCTTGTTATCGCTCTGCCGATCCTGGCCTTCATTGGATCGATCGCTGCGCTCTATGGCGGCGGCCTGGTCGCGCAGTTCTATGGCGACATGGGGCCGGCGATCTACATCGCGCGGCTGCATGAGGCTATCTCTGTCACTCATTTCGAGGTGGGCATCCTGAAGGCGCCGTTCATGGCGCTGGTGATCGGGATCGTCGCCTGTAGCGAGGGCTTGCGCGTCAAGGGGAGCGCCGAATCGCTGGGGCGGCAGACCACGACGTCGGTGGTGAAGTCGATCTTCCTGGTGATCGTGCTCGACGGTCTGTTCGCGATCTTCTTTGCCTCGATCGGAATGTGACGATGGACCAATCGCAGGACCTATGCGCGATCCGAGTCCGCGACCTCGTGGTCGGCTTCGGCCGCCAGACGGTGCTCGATCATCTGTCGCTCGACGTCCGCAGGGGCGAGATCCTCGGGCTGGTGGGCGCGTCCGGTGGCGGCAAGTCGGTGTTGATGCGCACCATCATCGGCCTCATCCCGCGCCAGGGCGGGACCATCGAAGTCATGGGACAGCCCATCAGTGGCCGCAGGCAAGGCGCAGCCTCGACATGGGGCATTCTGTTCCAGCAGGGCGCGCTGTTTTCCTCCCTGACCGTTCGCCAGAACGTCCAGTTTCCGCTGCGCGAAAATCTCGTCCTGTCGCCGGAACTGATGGACGAGATCGCGATCGCCAAGCTCGAAATGGTGGGCCTGCGTCCGCAGGACGCTGACAAATATCCGGCAGAGCTCTCCGGCGGCATGACCAAGCGTGTCGCTCTGGCGCGCGCGCTCGCGCTCGATCCGCCCATCCTGTTCCTGGACGAGCCAACCTCCGGCCTCGATCCGATCGCCGCCGGCGATTTCGACGCGCTGATCAAGACGCTGCAGAAGACTTTGGGCCTCACCGTGTTCATGGTGACCCATGACCTTGCGAGCCTGACCACGGTCTGTGACCGCGTCGCGGCGCTCGCTGACGGCAAGATCGTCGCGATCGGCCCGATGCGCGAACTGCTGCAATCCGAGCATCCCTGGGTGCGCGCCTATTTCCATGGCAAGCGCTCGCAGATGCTGCAACACGAGATGAGATGAGACATGGAAACCCGCGCTCCCTACGTGCTGATCGGCACCTTCGTGCTGGCCGCGATCCTCGCGGTGTTCGGCTTCGTCTATTGGCTGAACAACACCGGCGGCATCGGGCCGCGCACGAACTATCATGTGCAGTTCCAGGGGCCGGTGCCGGGCCTATTGGTCGGCGCGGGTGTGCTGTTCAACGGCATCCGCGTCGGCGAGGTGACGCAGCTTGGCCTTGCGCCCGACAATCCGCGCTTCGTCAACGCGACGGTCTCGGTTGCCTCGTCGACGCCGGTGCGCACCGACACCAAGGTTGGGCTCGATTTCCAGGGGCTGACCGGCGTGCCCGTGGTCACGCTGGAGGGCGGCACGATCGTCGCCAAATCCGGCGAGCCCCCGGTCTTGATCGCCGAGGCCGGCGCCGGCCAGAGCATGACGCAGGCCGCGCGAGACGCGCTGCGGCGGGTCGACACCGTGCTGCAGGACAATTCCGGTCCGCTGAAGGACACTATCGCCAATTTGAAGACGTTTTCCGAGGGGCTCGCACGCAACACCGGCAAGGTCGACGGCATTCTGGCGGGTCTTGAGAAGATGACTGGCGGCGGGACGCCAGCGCAGAAGGTTACTCATGACCTGCGGACGCCGCAGAACCTTGGACCGGTCGGCAAGACGCTCTCGGCGTCGCTGGCCATTCCCGAGCCGACCGCGGTCGCGATGCTCCAGACCCAGCGCATGCTGTTTGCGCCGGTTGGCGACAATCCCGGCTTTGCGGATTTCGTCTGGGCCGACAGCATTCCCAAGCTGGTGCAGGCGCGGCTGATCGACAGTTTTGAGAACTACGACATCGCCCACGCGCCCTTGCGCACGACCGATCTCGGGCAAGCGGACTACCAGCTCCTGATCGACATCAGGCGCTTCCGTCTTGCCACCGACGGCGGACCAAGGGTCGAGATCGGACTAACTGCGCGGATCATCGACAAGAACGGCAAGGTCATCGCGTCTCGCCCCGTCGAGGCCAGCGAGAAGCTCGACAAGCTCGAGCCGGCTGCGGCAGTCGCAGCCTTCGATGCGGCCTTCGCCCGTATCGCCAAGGAGTTGATCGGCTGGACGGTGCAGGCGGTGTAACGCCGGCTATTCCAGGGTCTTCAGGTAGGACAGCAGATCGTGGATCTGGTCCGGACTGAGTTCGAACACCGGCATGTCGGCGTGGCCGGTGTTGATGCCTTCAGCCAGCGCCTCTTCGAGGGCTTCGACCGGATAACGCCGGTGCAGGGTCCGCAGCGGCGGTGCGCTCTTGAGCGGGCTCTTCGACGTACGGTCGACCGCGTGGCAGCGAGCGCAATTGGCCCGCGTGAAGGCCTTGCCGCGTTGCTCGGCGGTCGGGGCCGCCAAGGCGGGCGTGATCAGAAGCAGCCCGATCAGGCCGTGGCGGAACGCGCTTGGCAGCATGGAAGGTATCCCCTTGAACTCTGGAAGCAGAATAAGGCGGGGATGTCCGCCAAAATTGATTTGAGTCAACCGCCTGTGGCGCAGTGCAGTAAAATGCAGCCCGCGCGGTGGACCCGGCCTGATGCGGGGACGGCCGTAGCTTGGAGCGGTGATGAAGGGTTCCGGGGTGACGATCGAGCCAAACGGGCATTTCTGTAGTGATTGTGCGGTCCGCGATTTCGCGGTTTGTTCGTCGCTGGACCCGGCCGAGCTCCGGGAATTCGAGCATCTGGGGCGTCGCGTCCAATTCAGCTCGGGCGAGACTGTGTTCTCCGAGGAGGACATCACGACCTCGTTCTACAATCTCCTCGAAGGCGTCATGCGGCTCTACAAGCTGCTGCCCGACGGCCGGCGGCAGATCGTCGGGTTCGCGTTGTCAGGTGATTTCCTGGGGATGAATATTTCCGGCCGCCACAATTTTTCAGCCGATGCGATCGGCACGGTGACCGTGTGCCAGTTCGCGAAGGCGCCCTTCGGACGTTTCATCGAGGGCCGACCGCATCTTCTGCGGCGGATCAACGAGCTGGCCATCCGCGAGTTGAGCCAGGCACGCGACCACATGGTTCTGCTCGGCCGGCGCTCGGCGGACGAGAAGATCGCGACCTTTCTGCTCGGTTGGCGGGAGCGGCTGGTTTCGCTCAAGGGATTGTCCGACATGGTTCCACTTCCGATGAGTCGACAGGACATCGCCGATTACCTCGGCCTGACCATCGAAACCGTCAGTCGCACTTTCACCAAGCTGGAGCGCCATGGGGTGATCGAGATCATTCATGGCGGCATAAGCCTGCTCGATCCTGCTCGCATCGAGGCGCTGGCGGCGGCCTGACCCTCGATCCTGACGCCGCGTCCTCCGATTTTTGATCCCGATCAATGACGCCCGCCGCGTGCTGCCAATAATGCCCAAAACAGCAGGGGAGGGCATCATGCCGACGGACGCGGTGCTGATGAGTGTCGTAGTTATAGCTATCTTTGTCGTATTCGCCGTGGCTCTGGCTTGGGCAGACCGGCAGACCAGCGCAGGCCGACTCGACCCGAGCGCCAAGCGCCGAAGCTCCTGAGATCACCATCGCATTTGCAGTGGCCACCGGGGGCTTGCCTGATCGGCTCGTGGCCGTGTGGCAGCGCCTTGACGCAATACGACGTGCGCTGGCTGCAACTCTGCATCAACTGGGTCGCATCGGCGCATCCTTCGGATGACGGCTTGCTGACCGGTCGTGGCATTTTCGCCGCATTTGCCTAAAATAGCGCGCATGCTTTCCGGTTGAAAAGCCGGGCAACACTGACTACGCAGGAACTCCAGTGCCTCGCAGTCTTAGGAGCCCAGCGGCGTGCCTCAGGACAAGACCGGCGATCCCCGACAAGCGGCGGGCAACAAACTATCGGTCCTTCGCAAGCACCCGATCTTCGCGGATCTGGAACCGGAGGCTCTCGACCAGCTTTGCCGCTACGCCAAGCACACCACGGTGAAGCGCGGTGCGACGATCGCCGCCAAGGGCGATCCTGGCAACAATTTGTTCGCGGTGATCACGGGGACAGTGAAGATATCCTCTTCATCACCAGATGGCCGGAATGCCATTCTCAATCTGATCGGTCCCGGAGAGATATTTGGCGAGATCGCGGTTCTGGACGGGGCGCCGCGCTCGGCCGACGCGACGGCCAACACCAATTGCGAACTCTACATCATCGACCGCCGCGACTTCCTTCCGTTCGTGAAGAGCCAGCCGGCGCTGGCGATGAAATTCATCGAGCTGCTCTGCGCGCGCCTGCGCTGGACCAGCCAGCAGGTCGAGCAGGTGATCCTGCAGAATCTTCCCGGCCGGCTCGCAAGCGCGCTGCTCGGTCTCACCGAAGAGCGCAAGTTCGACTCCGGTAGCGGCACGCTCACCATCACGCAGCAGGAGATCAGCGAGATGGTCGGGATGACGCGCGAGAGCATCAACAAGCAATTGCGCGCCTGGGCCGGACGCAACTGGGTTCGTCTCGAGCATGGCGCCATCGTCGTGCTCGATATCGAGGCGTTGCGCGAACTGATCGAAAGCGGTCTGGACGGCAACTGACGGTGCGGCTTAACTGTCGATGATGGCAACCGCGCGGGTCCAGCCCGCGGAGGCGCGTTCGATCTTCACGGGGAAGCATGAGACCGTGAATCCGGTCGAAGGCAGCTGGTCGAGATTGTGCAACTTCTCGAGATGGCAATAGCCGATGTGCCGGCCCGCCTTGTGGCCTTCCCAGATCAGGCCGGCGTCTTTCGTTTCGGCATACTTCTTCGCAGTGTAGACGAACGGTGCATCCCAGCTCCAGCCGTCGGTGCCGGTCAGCCGCACGCCGCGTTCGAGCAGGTACATGGTGGCCTCATAGCCCATCCCGCAGCCGGAATTGACGTAACCGGCCTGGCCGAATTTTGCGCCGGCGCTGGTGTTGACCACCACGATCTCGAGCGGCGACAGTGTGTGCCCGATGCGCTCAAGCTCTCTTTCGACGTCGTCGGCGGTCGCGACGTATCCATCCGGCAGATGCCGGAAGTCGAGCTTCACGCCAGGCTGAAAGCACCATTCCAACGGCACCTCATCGATCGTCCATGACCGCTCGCCGCGGTTCATGGTCGGGTGGAAGTGCCAGGGTGCGTCGAGATGCGTGCCGTTATGGGTGGACAGCGAGACCTGTTCGACCGCCCAGCCCTGGCCATCCGGTAAATCCTGGGCCTTGAGGCCCTCGAAAAACTGCAGCATCCGCGGCAGTCCCTGCTGGTGGTCGATATATTGGATCGTCGGGTGGTTGCCCGGCGGATCGGCCGTCACGTCGTTTCGGAGCGGCACGGAAATATCGATCAGCTTCCGCGGCATGGGGATTTCCTCGATGTTTCGGGCATCTTGAGAGGCCTGCGGTGGGGACGTCAAGAGAGGGCCTGCGGAGATGATTTCGGATAAGCGGCTTCATTGAGCCGCTTGCCGTCTCGGCGCGCCGCCGGCTGATCGATGCAACTCCAGTATTGATCGATGCCGCATTTGGCTTGGACTCGGCTTGGCTTTATACCTGAAGTGGAGCGACCCAAGGCGGCTCTTCGCACCGCCCAACAACGACATAATCAATCAGGAGGAAAGCCCAGATGAAGACGCTCATTGGTATCGTCGCGGCCGTTGTGCTGGCGGTCTCGGCACCGCTTGCGACCGCACGCGATTTCCGTTCCGCCGACATCCATCCCGCCGACTATCCGACCGTCGAGGCGGTCAAGTTCATGGGCAAGCAGCTCGCGGCGGCGAGCGGCGGCAAGCTCGGCGTGAAGGTGTTTCCCAACGGCGCCCTGGGTTCCGAGAAGGACACCATCGAGCAGCTCAAGATCGGCGCGCTCGACATGATGCGCATCAACGCATCGCCATTGAACAACTTCGTGCCGGAAACCATCGCGCTGTGCCTGCCCTTCATCTTCCGCGACACGCAGCACATGCGGACCGTTCTTGATGGGCCGATCGGTGACGAGATCCTGGCGGCCATGGAGCCTGCAGGGTTGGTCGGCCTTGCCTATTACGACAGCGGCGCCCGGTCCATCTACACGGTCAAGGCGCCGGTGAAGTCGCTCGCGGACCTCAAGGGCTTGAAGATCCGCGTTCAGCAATCCGACCTCTGGGTCGGCATGATCCAGAGCCTCGGGGCCAATCCGACCCCGATGCCGTACGGCGAGGTCTACACCGCCCTGAAGACCGGCCTGGTCGACGCTGCCGAGAACAATTGGCCGTCCTACGAGTCGTCCCGTCACTTCGAGGCGGCCAAGTTCTACAACGTGACCGAGCACTCGCTCGCGCCCGAGGTTCTCGTGATGTCCAAGACGGTCTGGGACAAGCTGAACAAGGAGGATCAGGCGATGGTGCGCAAGGCGGCCAAGGAGTCGGTGCCCGTCATGCGCAAGCTCTGGGACGAGCGCGAGCAGGCCTCCCGCAAGACCGTCGAGGCGGCCGGCGTTCAGGTCGTCACGATCGCCAACAAGGCGGAATTCGTCGACGCGATGAAGCCGGTCTACGACAAGTTCGCCGGCGACGAGAAGCTGAAGGGTCTCGTCAAGCGTATCCAGGACACGAAGTAAGACCGGGGCGTCGGGTCTGGCGTCGCCGATTGGTGGCATCGGACCCTCGCAAGGAGCCGCTGGAATGACAGACCCACATGTCGCAAGCCACGAGCAGGACGAGGACGGGCGTCCGTCGACCGGCCTGCTGTCGCGGATCAACGCCGTCGTCGCTCGCGCGGGCATGTATCTGTCCGTGACCGGCCTGCTCGTCATCGTCACCATCGTGTTCTACCAGGTGTTCGGACGGTACGTGCTCAATTCCAGCCCGACCTGGACGGAGAACCTGGCGCTGGTTCTGATCCTGTATGTCACGCTGATCGGCGCCGCCGTCGGCGTGCGCGATGCCGGGCACATCGGAATGGACAGTCTGCTGGTGATGCTCCCGGACCATGTGCGGGAGAAAATCGAGCTTGTGATCCACGTTCTGGTGGCCGTGTTCGGGGTTGCGATGGCTTACAATGGCTGGATTCTCGGGGCTTCGGTCGGGACCGTGAAGATCCCCAATCTCGGTCTGCCCGAGGTGATCCGCTACGTGCCGCTGATCGCTTCCGGCGTCCTGATCGTCTCCTTCTCCATCGAGCACATCATTGCTCTGCTGCGCGGCGAAGAGGTCGTCCCCTCATGGAATTGATCATCCTCGGCGCCTCCTTCTTTGGCTTCCTCATCCTCGGCGTACCGGTCGCCTTCGCGATCGGCCTCTCGGCGATCTGCACCATCCTCTACGAAGGCCTGCCGGTCGCCGTCATCTTCCAGCAGATGATGTCGGGAATGAACATCTTCTCGTTTCTTGCCATCCCGTTCTTCGTCTTCAGCGGTGAGCTGATGCTGCATGGCGGCGTCGCCGACAAGATCGTGCAGCTCGCCAAGAATCTCGTCGGACACATCCGCGGCGGGCTCGGCATGTCGAACGTGGTCGCCTGCACGCTGTTCGGCGGCGTCTCCGGCTCACCGGTTGCCGACGTGTCGGCGATGGGCGCTGTGATGATCCCGATGATGAAGAAGGAAGGGTTCGACACCGACTACGCCGTCAACGTCACAACCCACGCCTCGCTGGTGGGCGCGTTGATGCCGACCAGCCACAACATGATCATCTATGCGCTGGCCGCCGGCGGCAAGGTCTCGATCGGCGCGCTGATCGCCGCCGGCCTCCTGCCGGCGCTCGTGTTGATGGTGTGCATGCTGGTCGCCGCCTACGCGGTCGCGGTCAAGCGCGGCTATCCCTCGGGCAAGTTTCCGGGTTGGGCCGAGGTGTTCCGCTCGTTCGCGGCCGCGCTGCCGGGCCTTCTGATCGTCGGCATCATCCTGGCGGGCATCCTGTCCGGTGTCTTCACCGCCACCGAATCCGCGGCCGTGGCGGTCACCTACACGATCGTCCTGACCTTCTTCATCTACCGGACCATGACCCTGCCGAACTTCCTGCGTGCTGCTGCCAAGGCCGTGAAGACGACGGGCGTGGTGCTGCTGCTGATCGGCGTTTCCACCATGTTCCAGTATCTGATGGGACTCTACGAAGTCGCCGACTTCGCCGGCGATCTGATGGGCAAGGTCTCCCAGCAGCCCTGGATCATCTTCCTGCTGATCAACGTCATTCTGTTCTTGCTCGGCACGTTCATGGACATGGCGGCGACGATCCTGATCTGCACGCCGATCTTTCTGCCGATCGCGATGAAGGCGGGCATGGATCCGGTGCAGTTCGGCATGCTGATGCTGATCAATTGCGCCCTCGGGCTGAACACCCCGCCGGTCGGAACGACGCAGTTCGTGGGCTGCGCCATCGGCGGCATCTCGGTCGGCGCGGTGATGCGCACCATCCTGCCGTTCTACGCCGCGCTGGTCGCAGCTCTGATGTTTGTGACCTACGTCCCCGCGTTCTCGCTGTGGCTGCCCCGCCTGCTGATGGGCTACAAGGGCTAGCACAACAGGGAGAATTCGTCCGTGACTGACTATCGCAAGCTCTTCGATCTCACCGGCAAGACGGCCGTCGTGCTCGGCGCCGCATCGGGCATCGGCAAATCGTCGGCCGAGGCGCTGGCCGGGCTCGGCGCACGTGTCGTCTGCGCCGATCGCGCGCTCGACGGCGCGGAAGCGACTGCCGCCGGCATTCGTGACAAGGGCGGTTGGGCGGAAGCAGCCAGTTGCGACGCCGCGAGTGCTGCGGACGTCAACGCACTCGCCAGGACCGTGATGCAGAAATTCCCGCGGCTCGACATCGCCGTGACGACGCCCGGGCTCAACATCCGCAAGACCATCCTCGACTACACCGAGGAGGATCTCGACCGGGTCCTCAATCTCAACGTCAAGGGCACCGTCTGGTTCTTCCAGGCTTTCGGCCGCATCATGGTCGAGCAGAAGGGCGGCAGCATCATCGCCTGTTCGTCGGTGCGGGCGGTGACCATCGAGCCGGGTCTGGGCGTCTACGGCTCGACCAAGGCGGCGATCGGTTTGCTGGTGAAGGGCTTTGCCTCCGAGGTCGGCCGGTCCGGCGTCCGTGTCAATGCGATTGCGCCGAGTATCGCCGAGACCGCGCTGACCGGCCCGTTCAAGCAGCGGCCGGACATCTACAATCTCTACGCCGGCCACACCGTGTTCAACCGCTGGAGCAGCGCCGACGAGGTCGCGACCGCCGTCGCCTATCTCGCGTCCGATGCCGCGAGCTATGTCAGCGGCAGCACGCTGTTTGTCGATGGTGGCTGGACCGCCGTCGACGGTCCGCCGACGGGTCTCACCCAATTGCACAAATAGAGCTCGGGTCTAACCGGTGAAGCCCACGCGCTGGCGCAGCGCCTTGTAATCTGCGCCAGCTAGCAACGCGACCAGCGCGGCGGCCTCTGTCGGATGCGCGGCCCGCGCGGTGACGCCGGCCGTGTACATTGTCACGAGCTCGCATCCGGGCGGCAGCGCCCCGATAGCGTGATGCCGTCGGTCGCGATGATTTCGGTCGCCTGCGTGGATCCGATCGGCCTCTGCGCGGTGGAGGTCGCAAGCTCCCGCATCGCGGTCGCGCCGTTCGGAAAGATCTTGAGACGCGAGGCAACCTCATCGGCGATGCCGAGCTGATCCAGCACCCTTGCGACGTGCTGCCCCGCCGTCGAGGCCTTGGTGTCGGGAACGAAAATCGCGTCGGCGCCGCGCAGCACGTCGCGCAGATCGGCCTCGGTCTTCACCGTCACCTTGGGATCACGGCTGCGGACCGCCAGCGCAGTCTCGACCCGGCCGACGTCCGCGATCGAGGAGGGGATGACGAGCTTCTCCTCGGCAAGTTTTGCAAGCAGAGCCTGCGTCAGGATGACGAGATCGGCCGGCGTGCCCGCACGCAGCTTGTCGGCCATCATGCCGACCGCGCCGAACTCGCCGTCGATGCCGAGGCCGGTCTGCGCCTTGAAGGCCTCGGTGAGGCCGCGCACCAGGGCTTGCGCTGCGCCGCCGCTCAAAATGGTCACTGTTGTCACGATGCAAGCTCCGTACCTGCAATGATCCTGTCGCGCGTGATCGGCAGGTCACGCACACGAACGCCGAGGCAATCGTAGACCGCATTCGCGATCGCCGCCGTTACCGGGCCGTGGGCGGCTTCGCCGGCGCCAACCGGTTCGATCTCCGGCCGCTGGATGATCTCGACATCGACCGCCGGCACCTCGCTGAACGTGAGGATCGGATAGTCCGTCCAGGAGGTCGATGTGATGCGGGTACGGTCGAAGCGGACACGCTCCTTCAGCACCCAGCTCGTCGCCTGGATTGCGCCGCCCTCGATCTGGTTGATGACGCCGTCCGGATTGATGGCCTCGCCGACATCGACCGCAAGCGTCAGCCGCTTGACGCGGATGTCGTCGGTGCCTTCGATCTCGGCAATCGCGGCACAATAGGCCCCCGTGTTCTTGTAGCGGGCAAAACCGACGCCGTGACCGACGCCGGTTCGCTTCTGCGGTTTCCATTGCGCCCGTCGCGCCACCGCGCGGACGACATCGCGCGCCCGCTCGTCGCGGAGATGCCGCAAGCGAAACGCGATCGGGTCCTCGCCGCGCAGGGCGGCGATCTCGTCGAGCAGGGATTCGATGGCGAACACGTTGCCTTGTGCGCCGAGGGTTCGCAGCGCCGAGGTGCGCACCGGCATCGTCAGCAGCCGGTGGCTTGTGATCGTCCAGGCCGGGAAGTCGTAGAGCGGAACGGAGTTGCGGTCGCCGCCGCCGCCGTTGGCGGCGGGCGGGTTCGTCGAGATCATGCGCGGGTAGGGGTTTTCGATCTCGGTCGCCGCGAGCAACGCCGGTTGCGCCGCGCGGCCCGGCCGCGCCGCATGGCCGTTGCTCCAGATATCATGGCGCCAGCCGATGATTTCGTTGTCCGTATCGAGATCGGCCTCGATCTCGATGGCCATGGCCGCGCCAAACGGCGCATGCACCATCTCGTCGTGGCGCCTCCACTGGACCCGCACAGGACGACCGCCGGCCGCCTTCGCCAGCAGCACGGCATCGAGCGCGACGTCGTCGGCTGCATTGTGGCCGTAGCAGCCGGCCCCCTCCATATGCTCGACGACGATATTTTCGGCCGGCAGCTTGAGCACGATCGCGAGATCGGCGCGCAGCAAATAGACGCCCTGGCTGTGTGTCCAGACATGGACATGATCGCCATCCCATCGCGCCATGGCACAGGACGGCGCGATCGAGGCATGCGCGACGTAGGGGCGGGTATATTGCCGGCGGAGGCTGCGCGCAGCCGTCTTCGTCGATGCCGCTGTTCGGGCGTCGATGACGGTCGTTTCGACCGGCTGGCTTTTCAGGAAGTCTGCCAGATGATCTTCGTCAGGCAGCGGCCCGCCGGCCGACCATGTCGCGCCCTTGCGCAAGGCCTTGAGCGCGGCTTCCGCCGCTACCTCGCTGTCGGCGATCACGCCGGCAAAGCCGCCGTCGCGGACGATCGCAACGAGGCCGGGAACGGCGCGCGCGGCCTCTTCGTCGAGCCCTGTCAGCCTTGAGCCCGAGATGTCCGGACGCAGCACGCGTCCGTGCAGCAGGCCCGGCAGCGAGGAGTCGTGAATGAAGCGCGGTCGCGCGAATATCTTGTCGGGAATGTCGACGCGCGGGACCGAACGTCCGGCGACGGCGCGCGTGGCAGCGCCCTTCGCCGCCGCGCCCGCGGTGGCATCGTGGTCCAGCGAGACATCGCCGGCGAGCTCCCAATAACTGGTCCTGACATTGCCGGGACCCGAGATCGTGCCGTCATCGATCGCGAGCAGCGATGCATCGACGCCGAGACGTTCCGATGCCGCGAGGAGAAAATGCTGGCGCACTTCGGCGCAGGCGTGCCGCAGCGCACGGCCTGACTGCTGGATCGACAGGCTTCCCGAGGTGACGCCTTCGTTCGGGCTTGATGCCGTCGAGGCCCGGATCATCTCGACTTTCGAGATATCGACGTCGAGTTCGTCCGCCGCGATCTGGGCCAGCGCCGTGACGATACCCTGGCCGATCTCGACCTTGCCGGGTGAGATCGCGACACGGCCTTCGTTGGTGAACCGCACCCAGGACGACAGTCTTGGATTGGCCGCGAGGCTGACCGGCAGTTTCAGGGCAGGGGACGTCATCGGGCGGCCGTCTCCGTGGCCGCCCGCAACACGGCGCGGACCATGCGGTTGTGCGATCCGCAGCGGCACAGATTGCGATCGAGGGCCGTTCTGACCTCAGCCTCTGTCGGCGAGGGATTGCGCTTCAGCAGCGCCGCCGCGCTGATGAGGATTCCCGAGACGCAATAGCCGCACTGCATCGCCTGTTCGGAGATGAACGCACGTTGCAGCGGGTGCGGGCGCTCCGCTGTGCCGAGGCCTTCCACCGTGACGACGACCTTGTCCGCAACCGACCACATCGGCATGTCGCAGGAGGCCATGGCGCGGTCGTCGACCATGACATGACAAGCCCCGCACTCACCGGCGCCGCAGCCGAAATGGGGGCTGGTGACGCCGAGCCGGCCGCGCAGCGTGTCGAGCAGGGTATGATCCGGATCGGTATCCACCGCTATCGCCGCGCCGTTGAGTTGGAACTGAATGATGGGCATTCTCGATCTACGCCCTCAGGACTTGTCGAACTTCTTGACGACGTCGGCCCATTTGTCGATGTCGCCGCGCAGGAACTTTTCGAATTCCGCTGGCGTCATTGACATGGGGACGGCGCCCTGTTCGGTCCAGAGTTTGACGATGTCCGGCCGCTTCACCATCGCGTTCACGGCGGCGTTGAGCTTGTCGATCACGGACTTCGGCGTGCCGGCCGGCGCCATCAGGCCGAGCCAGATCGTGGCCTCATAGCCTGCCACACCGGCCTCGCCGGCGGTGGGTACGTTCGGCAGCACCGCCGAGCGCTGTTTGCCGGTGGTCGCGAGTGCGCGGACCTGGCTCTCGCCGACGTTCGGCGCCATCGCAGGCACGGCGTCGATCATCATCTGCACCTGGCCGCCGATCACGCCGCTGCGCGCCTCGCCGCTGTTGCGGTAGGGAACGTGGACGAGGTCGATGCCGGCCATCGCTTTGAACAGCTCGCCGGCCATATGATAGGGCGTGCCCTGGCCGGAGGAGGCATAGTTCAGCTTGCCCGGCTGCGATTTGGCGAGCGCAATGAATTCCTGGAGCGTCTTTGCCGGAACCTGCGGGTTCACCACGATGACGAGATCGGAATAGTTCACCGGCGCGATCGGCGCGAGATCGCGCATCAGCTCGTATTTGCGCTTGTCCGGCGTCAGCAGCGATTCATTCGCGGTCTGGGTGTTGGACATCATCAGCAGCGTGTAGCCGTCGGCCGGCGATTTCGCTGCTTCGACGGTGCCGATGACGCCACCCGCGCCGGTGCGGTTCTCGATCACGAAGGGCTGGCCAAAGTTCTCCTGGAGCACATTGCCGATCAGCCGAGCCGCGACGTCCGCCGGGCCGCCAGCCCCAAAGGGGACGACGATCCGCACCGCGTGGGTGGGATAATCCTGTGCGAATGAGGGGGCCGCGGAGAATGTGATGAGCAGGCCGGCCGCCAATGCCGGCATGAATCGTCGGGCCATCGCGCCCACCTCCCTGATATCGTTCTTGTTGGCCGGCACTCTAGCGGTTGCGGATGCGGACTGTCGACGCCTCACAAAGCCGAACGGGCAGGGAATATCGAGCGGTTTCGGTGTGGCTGTGCCGTCTTTCGCGGTCGCGGCAGGAACCGGCGGCGCGTGCGGTTTGAGCAGATCGCATGGGTATTGCCGGGAAAATGCGCTCGGCTGGCCGGTATTTTGGTGTTACGAACTGGGACATGAACCAGCACGCGAAGATCGAAATCCGCCATTCGACCTGCCCGCATGATTGTCCGTCGGCCTGCGCTCTCGATGTCGAGGTGGTCGAAGGCCGCAGCATCGGCCGCGTCCGCGGTTCGAAAAAGCAGACCTACACGGCCGGCGTGGTCTGCGCCAAGGTCGCGCGCTATGCCGAGCGCATCCATCACCCCGAGCGGGTGATGTATCCGATGCGCCGCACCGGGCCGAAGGGTTCCGGCCAGTTCGCGCGCATTTCGTGGGACGAGGCGCTGGACGAGATCGGACACCGCTTCAACGAGGCCGAGCGCGAGTTCGGCGCGGAATCGATCTGGCCCTACTACTACGCCGGCACGATGGGGCTGGTAATGCGCGACGGGCTCAACCGCCTGACGCATGTGAAGAAATATTCGCGCTTCTACCAGACGATCTGCGCCAATGTCGGGCGCATCGGCTTTGCGATCGGCACCGGCAAGATCGCCGGCGTCGATCCGCGCGAGATGGCGCTCTCCGACCTCGTGGTGATCTGGGGCACCAATCCCGTCAACACCCAGGTCAACGTGATGACGCATGCCGCACGGGCGCGGAAGGAGCGCGGTGCGAAGATCGCCGCGGTCGACATCTACGACAACGAGACCATGAAGCAGGCCGACATCAAGATCATCCTGCGTCCCGGCACCGACGGTGCCTTCGCCTGCGGCGTCATGCACGTCCTGTTCCGCGACGGCCATGCCGACCGTGCCTACATGGACAAATACACCGATTGCCCTGACGAACTCGAGGCGCATCTGAAGACGCGCACGCCCGAATGGGCCTCCGCCGTCTGCGGCGTGCCGGTGTCGGAGATCGAGGCGTTTGCGAAGCTGGTCGGCGAGACCCCGCGGACCTTCTTCCGTCTCGGTTACGGCTTCACCCGCTCGCGTAACGGCGCGACGCAGATGCATGCGGCGCTCTGCATTCCAGCGGTGACCGGCGCTTGGCAATATGAGGGCGGCGGCGCCTTCTTCAACAATTTCGCCTTGTGGCACTTCAACGAATCCATCATCGAAGCCCACGACGCGGTCGACAAGACCACCCGTGCGCTCGACCAGTCGCAGATCGGCCGCATCCTCACCGGCGATGCCGAGGCGTTGCTCGGCAAGGGCCCGGTCAAGGCGATGCTGATCCAGAACACCAATCCGATGACGGTCGCACCGGAGCAGGCGCTGGTCCGGCAGGGTTTCGCGCGCGAGGATCTGTTCGTCGCGGTGCATGAGCAGTTCATGACCGAGACGGCGCAGATGGCCGACATCGTGCTGCCGGCGACCATGTTCATGGAGCATGACGATCTCTATTACGGCGGCGGCCACCAGCACATCTCGGTGGGGCCGAAGCTGATCCATCCGCCCGGCGAATGCCGTTCCAACCACGAGGTCCTGCAGGCGCTGGCGCCGCGGCTCGGAGCGAAGCATCCGGGCTTCGAGATGACGCCGCGCGAACTGATCGACGCGACGCTGAAGCTCAGCAGCCACGGCGATATCGCCGGCCTCGAGGCCGATCTCTGGCGCGACCTGCAACCGGACTTCCGCACCTCGCACTATCTCGACGGCTTTGCCCATGCCGACAAAAAATTCCACTTCAAGGCCGATTGGGCGCACCCGCCGTTCGGCCAGACGATGGGCGACTTCGACAAGATGCCGTCGCTGCCGGATCATTGGGCGGTGATCGAGCACGCCGACCAGGCTCATCCGTTCCGGCTCGCGACCAGCCCCTCGCGCAGCTTCCTCAACACCACCTTCAACGAGACGCCGTCATCCCAGGCGCGCGAGGGCAAGGCGAGCGTGATGATCCACCCGCTGGACGCAGCGCCCCTCGACATCGCCGAGGGCGATGCGGTGACGCTCGGGAACACCCGCGGCGAGACGACACTGATCGCAACCCTGTTCGAGGGCGTGCGGCGCGGCGTGCTGATCGCGGAGTCCGTTCACCCCAACAAGAATCATATCGGTGGCCGCGGCATCAACATGCTGACGGGCGCGGACACCATCGCGCCGATCGGTGGGGCTGCATTCCACGACAACAAGGTCTGGATCAGGAAGGCGCCTGAATCTGCCTGATGCGCATGATCCTGTCGGAAAACGGCTGCCACTTTTCCGGATGATGCGCTAAGGCACGCACTCCGTGACGCCGTAGCCGGCAAATTCCTTCGCGATGTCAGGATTCATCGACTTTGCCTGCGCGATATCCGTGGCGCCGTCGCCGCCGCTCCTGCGGGTGGCGATGCCGCGGCCGAACAGCGAGGATGAGGAACGCGGGTTGCGCTGGATCGCGTCCGTATAGTCCTTGACGGCCTCGGCGTTGCGCCCGAGCTTGAGGTTCACCAGCCCGCGACTGTCGAACGCGTCGCTCAGTCCGGGATTGCTCTGGAGCGCCAGATTGCAATCGGCGAGCGCGCCTTGCAGATCGCCGGTCGCAGCCCGCGTCCAGCAGCGGTTGTTGAGCGCTTCGGCATCCCTGGGATCGCGGCGGATCACCACGTCGAAATCCTGCATGGCGAGCGCGTAGGCGCGCTTGATCGCATAAACCTGGCCGCGCTTGTAGCGAGAGACGACATCATTGGCGTTGGCCGCGATCTTGCGGGTGAGATTGGCGATGACAAGGTCTTTGGCGAGGTCGTCGGCGCCTGGGGCCGGCTCTGCTTGCGGCACCTCGCAGACCTGCTTCTGCGGATCAGGTTTCGTTGGCGTCTGATCGGCGCCCTTGGTGTCCGGCGGCCCCGCCACGATACCCGCGAACGAAAACTCCGTCGTCAGCGAGGACGACAGCCACGGCACCTGCTCCCTATTGGTGGCGGCGACCACGCCGTTCTTGGTGTTGGTCAATGCCTGCTCGGCGCTGATGTTTGGCGCGCGCATCTCGCGCAGCAGCTCGGTGACGAACAGGCTGCGCTCGGTCTTGCTGTTCGCCACGACCGCGCCAAGTGCGGCAGAATAGAGGATCAGCGAATTGCTGGGCGCGATCGCCGGTGCGAGGCCTGCCGAGTAGCGACGAAACCTTCGCTCGAACGGATTGCCGCGGGAGGCGTCGATCAGCGCAATCTTGATCGCGGCGCCGCGCGTGTTCATCTCGGCGAGAATGGCGTCCAGGCTGAAGCCGTCGCGCGACACGTCCGGCTCGGTCCAGATCTGCGCGTCCACCGGCAGCAGGTAGGTCTGCCGGTTGGACTGGATGCCGAAGCCATCGAAGAAGATCAGCGCGACGGCGCCGCGTTCGATCCGGGCATAGAAGCGGTCCAGCGCCTGCCGCATGGCGTCGGCCGTAAGGTTGCTCTGCCGGTCGACGACGAAACCGTCGCGCTTCAACTCCTCCGCGACGGCCTGGGCGTCGTTGGCGGCATCGCTCAGCACAAATTCGTTGTCGGGATATTTTGCGTTGCCGATCACGAGCGCCAGCTTTTTTGCGTCGGCCGCGTGGCTTGCGGCTCCGCCGCTTGCGACGATCAAGCCTGCCAGCAGTAACACGACAGCGGCGCGCATGAATTGGCTCATTGGTGATCAAATCTCCAGTCAGGATAGTCGCCGCAGTTCATAATTCAATCGGCAAGCCAAGTTGCGCCCACACGCTATGGTGACACAGCGCGGTAATTTGCCCTTGCGCCTGCCGCCCGACGTGCCGCAAATGCTGCAAAACGGGAGCAAGGAGGCGAGCACGCCATGACCGACACCACAGCCGTCATCACCGAGAAGCGCGGGCAGGCGTTCTGGATCACCATCAACCGGCCCGAGAAACGCAACGCGTTGAACGGCGACGTGATCGCCGGCATCACCAAAGGCTATCGCGACGCGCATGACGACAAGGACGTCCGCGTCATCGTGCTGACGGGAGCGGGCGACAAGGCGTTCTGCGCGGGCGCCGATCTGCAGAATTCCGGCGCCGCTTTCGCGATGGATCATTCCAAACCAAATGTCGACTATGCCGATCTGTTACGTTTGTCACAGAACGCCACGAAACCTGCGATTGCGCGGGTCGGCGGCGTCTGCATGGCCGGCGGCATGGGCCTGCTGTGCATGACCGACATGGCAATTGCGGCGGATCACGTCATCTTCGGCCTGCCGGAAGTGAAGGTCGGCGTGTTCCCGATGCAGGTCCTGAGCCTGTTGCAGCGCATCGCGCCGCCGCGGCTCGTCAACGAATGGGCGCTCACCGGCGAGCCGTTCGACGCAAAGGCGGCGCAAGCCGCGGGCCTTCTCAACTACGTCGTACCCGCCGCCGAGCTGGATGCGAAGATCGACTGGTTGATCGGCCGCATCGTCGACAAATCCCCGACCGCGATCCGTCGCGGCAAATACGCCATGCGGGCCATCGCCGCGATGTCGTTCGACGAGAGCATCGCCTACACCGAAAGCCAGATCGCGCTGCTTGCGATGACCGAGGATGCCAAGGAGGGCCTGAAGGCGTTCGGCGAAAAGCGCAAGCCGGTCTGGACGGGACGCTGAGGGGGAGCGGTGCGCGCAATTCGTCGGGAGGTTAGCGCTGCAAATGCGCAGAGCGCATCGGCTCGCCGTAACCCACCCCTGTCTGTTGCTGCGAAAACAAAGAGGCGGGTTACGCCATGCGGACTGCGCTTCGCGCGGCCGGAAGCCCAACCCACCCTGCAGCACTTCCCGATGATGCCAACATAGTCCTGTTTCGCCCGACGCGTCAACGGATTTTCCGAATCTGTGAGTCGGGTCTGGCGGACGGCCCCGTCTACTGTGCATGGGGTTGTTTTCGCAGTTTTGGTTTTGAAGAGCCCAAAGCTGACCCGCCCCACAGACAGCCCTATCCCGCGTTGGCCTTCAGTCCCGCCGCCTGGATGCCGGCCACCGCGCAGGCCTCGTCATTGTCGGAGGTGTCGCCGGAGACACCGACGGCGCCGAGTAGCGTCGTGCCGTCCATGATCAGCACGCCTCCCGGAACCGGCACCAGCGCGCCTTTCGCAATCGTGTTCACGGCGTCGATGAAATAGGCCTGCTCCTGCGCCCGCTGATACAGGGCGCGTGAGCCCATGCCCATGGCGAGCGCGCCATAGGCCTTGCCGTGCGCAATCTCCGCACGCATCAGGCTGGTGCCGTCCTGAGCCGCGGCGAGCTTGAGCACGCCCCGTGCGTCGAGGATGGTGACGACCAGCGGCTTGAGCTTCAGCTCGGTGGATTTTGCGAAGGCGGCATCGAGGATTTTTCGAGCGGTGTCGAGTGTGAGGTCAGCCATGGCTGGGTTCCTTTGCGGCGGGAGGGATGGATTGAGCTGTTGCACGATCGAGGCTCATGGCGAGCACGCGGGCGACGTGAAGCGCTTCGCGCTGCGCGCCATCGTGGATCTGGTGCCGGCAGGAGGTGCCATCGGCGACGACAAGCGTATTCGGGTCCGCGCGCCGCACCGCGGGCAGCAGCGACAGCTCGGCCATCTCGATCGAGGCGTCGTAGGTGTCCGCGCCATAGCCGAAGGCGCCGGCCATGCCGCAGCAGCTCGACTCGATGGTCTCGACCGCAAGCCCAGGGACGAGGCGCAGCACCTGCTCGACCGGCTTGAAGGCGCCGAAGGATTTTTGATGGCAATGGCCGTGCACCACGGCCTTGTCGGCGATGGCGCCGAGCGGCAGTTGCAGCCGGCCGGTCTCGGCCTCGCGCACCAGAAATTCCTCGAAGGTCAGCGCATGGGCGCCGACGGCTCTGGCGTCGTCGTCCTTGCGCAGCGAGGCGAGCTCGTCGCGCAGCGTCAAGAGACAGCTCGGCTCGAGGCCGACGATCGGCACGCCGCGGGCGGCGAAGGGCGCGAAGGCGGCGACCAGACGATCGAGCTCGGACCTGGCTTCATCGACAAGGCCGGCCGAGAGGAAGGTGCGGCCGCAGCAGAGCGGGCGGCTGCCGGTCGCGGGTTTCGGCATATGAACGCGGTAGCCGCCCGCCGTGAGCACGCGCAGCGCAGCGTCGAGATTCTCGCGCTCGTAGATGCGATTGAAGGTGTCGGCGAACAGCACCACTTCGCGGCCGGTCTCCGGACCGACACTGCCCGCCGGCGGTACGAACACGTCGCTGCGGAAGGCGGGCAGGGCGCGGCGTGCGCTGATGCCGGCAAAGCGCTCGAACAGTTTTCGCAGCAGCGGGCTGCGGTTGCGAAAATTCGCCAGCAGCGCAAAGCGCGACGCAAGGTCGGCGTAGCGGGGGAGGTAGCCGACGAGCCGGTCGCGCAATGTCAGACCGTGGGAGGCGGCGCGTGCCGCCAGCACCTCGATCTTCATCTTGGCCATGTCGACGCCAGTTGGGCATTCGTGGCGGCAGGCCTTGCAGGAGACGCAGAGTTTCAGCGTCTCCATCATCGCGTCGGAGGAGAGTGCGCCCGCGCCGAGCTGGCCGGAGATCGCGAGTCGCAGCGTGTTGGCGCGGCCGCGCGTGACATCCTTCTCGTTGCGCGTCGCGCGGTAGGACGGGCACATCACGCCGCCCTCCAGCTTGCGGCACGCGCCGTTGTTGTTGCACATCTCGACCGCGCCCTGGAAGCCGCCGCCGGCGCCGGGATAGGCGGACCAGTCGAGTTTCGTCTTCAGGTCAGTGACGTGATAGCCGGGCTTGAAGCGGAACAGCGAGCGGTCGTCCATCTTGGGCGCATCGACGATCTTGCCGGGATTGAGCACACCGTCGGGATCGAAGCGCCGCTTCACTTCCTGAAGTCGGCGACGAGACGTTCGCCGAACATGGACTCGTGGAATTCCGAGCGCACCAGACCGTCGCCATGCTCGCCGGAATGCGAGCCCTTGTACTCGCGCACCATCGCGAAGGCTTCTTCGGCAATGGCGCGCATGGCCTTGACGTCCCTCTCCAGCTTCAGGTTCAGCACGGGACGCACATGCAGGCAGCCTTCGGAGGCGTGCGCGTACATCGTGCCGCTGGTGCCGTGTCTGGCGAAGACTTCGTTCAGCCGCGCGGTGTAGTCGGCCAGATGGGGCAGCGGCACGGCGCAATCCTCGACGAAGGAGACCGGCTTGCCCTCCTGCTTCATCGACATCATGACGTTGAGGCCGGCGGCGCGAAAGTCGGCGATGCCGCCCTGAAGTGCGGGCTCGGTGATCTCGACCACGCCTCCCCATTTGCGCTTGTCGTTGGTCCAGCCGAAGCCGAGATCGCCCATCAGCTCGCCGAGCTGCTTGAGGCGCAAGAGATTGTCGGCCTGGTCCTCTTCCGCGAACTCCACGACCAGCACGGCATCCGGATCGCCCTTGATGGCGGCGGAGATGATGGGGCGGAACATGGCGATGTCGCGGCCGAGCGCGAGCATGGTGCGGTCGACCAACTCGACCGCAATCGGCTTCAGCTTGACCAGATGTTGGGCCGCGTCCATCGCCTCGTAGAAACTGCCGAAATGGCAGATGCCGAGCGCCTTGTTGCGGATGACGGGCCACAGCTTCAGCTCGACCTTGGTGGTGAAGGCCAGGGTGCCTTCGGAGCCGACCAGCAGATGCGCCATGTTGTTGGGCGCGTTGCGCGGCACCAGCGCATCGAGATTGTAGCCACCGACGCGGCGTTGGACCTGCGGAAAGCGCGCGGCGATTTCGCCGGCCTCGCGCGTGCCGAGATCGAGCATGTCGCGGAACAGGGCCCGTGCGCTGTCGCTTGCGTCGATCTCGGAGAGATCGCGCGACACCTCGCCGAAGCGGCTGAGCGTGCCGTCGGCGAGGGCCGCCTCCATCGACAGCGTGTTGTCGCGCATGGTGCCGTAGCGCAGGCTGCGGCCGCCGCAGGAATTGTTGCCGGCCATGCCGCCGATGGTGGCGCGCGAGGCCGTGGAAACATCGACCGGAAACCAAAGGCCGTGCTTCTTGAGCTGGCGGTTGAGGTCGTCGAGCACGATGCCGGGCTCGACCACGCAGGTGCGGCCCTCGGCGTCGAGCGACAGGATGCGGGTGAGGTGCTTGGAGAGGTCCATCACCAGGCCGTCATTGACGGTCTGGCCGCATTGCGAGGTGCCGCCGCCGCGCGGGGTGATCTTCACCCCCTCGTGACGGGCAATCGCCAGCGCCCGCAAGGCTTCGTCCATGCTGCGCGGCACCACCACGCCCGCCGGCGCGATCTGGTAGAAGGACGCGTCGGTGGCGTAGCGGCCGCGGCTGAAGGCGTCGAACAGGACGTCGCCCGTAATCTCCCGCTTCAAACGTGCCGCCAGGCCGTCCATTTTGGCCGATTCCTGTGATTTTCCGGCCACTTCCGCCGCCATGGTCCGCTCTCGCCTGTTCGCCGCCTCCGTCTTGCCTACCGTCGCGCCCCTTGGCAAGCCGAGCCCTGCTTCCTGCGCATTGACGGACCCCACCGAGCGAGGGACAAGCCCGGCGAATAATGATATGCGAGCGGCTCGCCAGGGCCTCACGATCAAGGCCGACAGACGCAAGCCAAGACAGGCTCAAAGACAGATTCCAAGACCGGGAAGGACGCCGATGACCGTGCATAGTGGAAGGCATTTTCTCCAGATTCCAGGCCCGACCAATGTGCCCGATCGCGTGCTGCGGGCGATGGACATGCCGACGCTGGACCATCGCGGTCCGGAGTTCGCCGAGCTCGGTTTCGGCGTGCTGGCCGCGATGCAGCGGGTGTTCCGCACCAAGCAGCCCGTGATCATCTTCCCTTCGTCCGGGACCGGCGCCTGGGAAGCGGCGATGGTCAACGTGTTCGCGCCCGGCGACAAGGTCCTGATGTGCGAGACCGGCCAGTTCGCCGTGCTGTGGCGCGGCATCGCCGAAAAGTTCAAGATCGACGTCGACTTCATCCCGAGCGACTGGCGCCATGGCGCCGACCTCGCCGAGATCGAGAAGCGCCTGACTGCCGACAAGCAGCACGCGATCAAGGCGGTCTGCGTCGTGCACAACGAGACCTCGACCGGCTGCGTGACGCCGCCGCTGGAGGTGCGCAAGCTGCTCGACCGCGTCAAGCATCCGGCGCTGCTGATGGTCGACACCATCTCCGGCCTCGGCTCGATGGAGTACGAGCATGACGCCTGGGGCATCGACGTCTCGGTCGCCGGCTCGCAGAAGGGCCTGATGCTGCCGCCGGGCCTCAGCTTCAACGCTGTCTCGGAGAAGGCGCTCGCGGTGGCGAAGGCCAATCCCGGCATGCGCTCCTATTGGGACTGGCAGGAAGTGATCAACTTCAACAAGCTCGGCACCTTCCCCTACACGCCCGCGACCAACCTGCTCTACGGCCTGCGCGAAGCTGTCAAGATGCTGGAAGAGGAAGGGCTGGAGAACGTCTGGACCCGCCACAAGCGTCACAGCGCCGCGACGCGCGCTGCGGCGAAGGTCTGGGGCCTGGAGACTCAGTGCTCAGATCCCGCGGCGCACTCGCCGGCGCTGACCGGTGTGCGCGTGCCTGATGGCCACGACGCCGACGCCTTCCGCAAGGTGGTGCTGGAAAACTTCGACATGTCGCTCGGCACCGGGCTGAACAAGGTCAAGGGCAAGGTGTTCCGCATCGGCCATATCGGCCATTTCAACGATCTGATGCTGATGGGCACGCTCGCCGGCGTCGAGATGGGCCTCGATCTTGCAAAGATTCCGCACCGGAGCGGCGGCGTGCTGGCGGCCATGGACGTCCTGAAGGGACGCGACGTGGTGCCGATGGCCAAAGCCCAGGTCGCTTAAAGAACCAGGTTGCTTAAAGGTCCAGGTCGCCGAAAGGTGGACTGAAAATTCCAGTGAAGTGAGACGCGCGATGAACGCACCGACGACGACCAACGAAGACCTGCTCTACTCCGTCACGGACGGCATCGCGCGGATCACCTTCAACCGCCCTCAGGCGCGCAACGCCATGACCTTCGCCATGTATGACCGCATGGCGGAGATCTGCACCGAGATCAACGCCGACCGTTCGATCAAGGCGCTGATCCTGACCGGTGCCGGTGACAAGGCGTTCGCCTCCGGCACCGACATTTCCCAGTTTCGCGCGTTCAAGACCGCGCAGGACGCGCTCGACTACGAGGCCCGCATCGACCGCGTGCTCGGGACGGCTCGAGCAGTGTCGCGTGCCTGTGATCGCAGCGATCGCCGGCGCCTGCACCGGCGGCGGCGCCGGCATTGCCGCCTGCTGCGATCTCCGCATCGGCACCGAGACGACGCGCATCGGCTTTCCGATCGCGCGCACGCTCGGCAACTGCCTGTCGATGTCCAACATCAGCCGCGTCGTCTCGCTGGTTGGTCCCGCCCGCACCAAGGATATGATCTTCAAGGCGCGGCTGGTCGAGGCCCCCGAGGCGCTCGCGCTCGGCCTGCTCACCGAAATCGTGCCCGACGTCGAGACGCTGCAGCGCCGCGCCGACGAGACCGCAAAGCTGGTCGCGAGCCACGCGCCGCTCACGCTGGAAGCGACCAAGGAAGCGGTGCGCCGTATCCGCCGTACGCTGTCGCGCGAGGAAGGCGAGGACCTGATCCTCAAGGCCTATATGAGCGAAGATTTCCGCGAGGGCATGGACGCTTTCCTCAACAAGCGCACGCCGAACTGGAAGGGCAAGTAGCGCGCTTTTTTGCCTTTTGCGTCACACGCCATGTACCGTGAAGCGCGGGAGAGATCGCTGACGTCAATCGTCGATCGTTCAGCGAATTTGCAATTGTCGCATCTCTGTCAAGCGGTTCCGCGGTCCGGAACCGCAATTGTGCGCGTGCGTGCCTGCGCGTTCACGTTGACGGCACGACAAGCACGGGCATAAGATCGCAGAGGTTGCATGATGTCGTCTCGCATTTTCGAGCCGACAGGCCGGCCGGTAGTGAATTCGAGTCCAGCGGAATTGAGTGACGTGAATCGTGTGAAGCGTTCGGCGGGCCGTGCTGCAACCTGACGTCATTGAGCTGAAATTGAACCATAGTAATAGCGAATTAGTTTCGACGACGCGAGCTGCGCCAGAATTTTCATTGCTGCTGACATCCCGACGCCAGGCACGGCCTCGTGACCAAGCCAAAGCTCTCTAGCCAAGACCCTTAAGCCAAGGCCTTCGATTCAAGACCGTTGAGTCTCGTCTGATTTCTCAGACCGATCAGTCGCGTCGCCGCGCCTCATGCGGCGGTACCTTCATGGCAACGCAGGCAGGGATTTTTCCATGACCAATCATACGCCGATTTTCACCTCGTCCTCCGCCACCGGCAGCTTCACCGAATTCGCCAATCTCAACGATTCAACCACGCTGCACACGTTGTCGGGAACGATGAGCTTCAAGGACAGCGACAAGACCGACACCCACACGACGACCGCAACGCTGCATTCCGCGGTGGCATCAGGCGGAACCGTCATTCCCGCGGCCTCGCTTGCGCATTTCCAGGCGGCGATGCAGTCGCAGATCCTCAGCGATTCGAATGGCAATGGTCAGCTCAAATGGAGCTTCAGCGACCAGGACCAGGATTTCGACTTCCTCGCCAAGAACCAGACGCTGGTCCTGACCTATGACGTCAAGGTCTCCGACAATCACGGCGGCTTCGCGATCCAGACCGTCAAGATCACGATCACCGGCACCGACGACAAGCCTGTGATCAACATGACGACCGCCGCAACCGTCACCGAACAAACCAACCAGACGCTGTCGTTGACACCCGACACGGTTCACGTCGCGCTCAACTTCACCGATGATGATCTCGCCAACACCGGTCATACCGCGACGGTGATCGGCGTCTCTGCCGCCGGCGCCACCGCGGGCCTGCTGCCGGGGCCGTTCGGCCAGGCCGAGCTGATGTCGTTCTATCATGTCGACAACGTCGTCAAGAATTCCGGCGCCCCGACCGGCACGATCAATACCACCTTCTCGGCGCCCGACCTCGCCTTCGATTATCTTTCGGCGGGTCAGCACCTCGACATCACCTACACCGTGAAGCTCGACGACCACGCCGGCGGCGTCTCGACCCAGACGGTTACGGTCACTGTGGTCGGCACCAACGACAAGCCGGTGTACCTGTCGTGCCCGGAATCGGCGGCGCTCGTCGAGGATCACGATGTCAGCCCAACCGGCAATCTCATCGCGTATGACAGCCTCGTCTTTACCGACATCGATCTTGCGGACGCGCACACCGTCTCGACGACGGTCACCGCGACCCGCTCGGGCGGCGGTTCGATCCCCCTGACCAATGCGCAATTGCTGGCTGCGTTCGGCACGTCGCTCCAGGACTCGACCGGCCATCTGTTTGGCGAGGTCGACTGGAATTTCGCGTTTCCAAACGTCTCGGCCAATTTTCTCAACGGCGGCGAGACACTCAAGCTCGTTTACCACGTCACGGTCGACGACGGTCATGGCGGCTCCACCACCCAGGACGTCACCATTACGATCCTCGGCGTCAACCATCCGGTCGTGATCACGAGCGGCCCGGAATCCTCCACGGCGGCCGAGCAGGATGCCACCACAGGCTCACCTGCGCCGGATACGACGCCGACGACTCCCGCGGGCACGCTCGCCTTCACCGACCAGGACACCAGCGACGCGCACACCGTGACGGTGACGCTCGGCTCGACCTCCGGGCCGACGCCGCCGGCGGCGACGCAGGCCGATCTCGCCGCTGCGCTGACCACGGTGCTGCATGATTCCACAGGCACCGGTTCCGGCAGCATCGACTGGAATTTTGCGATTCCCGACCAGGATCTCGACTATCTCGCCGTGGGCGAGACGTTGACGGTGGACTACAACGTCAAGGTCGCCGACGGCTTGACCAGCTCGACGCAGACCGTTTCCGTCGTCGTCGCCGGCGCCAATGATGCTGTTGCGATGACCGGCGGCGCGGGATCGGCTTCGCTGTCCGAGCAGGCCGGCGTGACCGGCTCGAGCGCCATGGACACGACGAGCCCGATTCCGACGGGGTCGCTGAGCTTCGCGGACGTCGACCTGTCGGACGTCCACTCCGTCAGCGTCGTGCTGAATTCGGCGGTGTGGTCGAGCACTGCGGACGTGCCCGGCCAGACGATGGCCGCCCTCCAGACGGCGCTGGCAACGGCGCTGCACGACTCCACTGGTACAGGAACAGGCTCCATCGATTGGACCTTCAGCATTCCGGACGTCGACCTCGATTTCCTCAGCTTGGGCGAGACGCTTACGGTCCAATATGACATCATCGTCATGGATGGAAGCACCAGTTCGACCCAGACTGTGACTGTAACGATCGACGGTGCGTCGGATCCTTTCATCGTCACCCCATTTGCGGTGGATGTGTCCGATACCTCGTCCCTCGATGTCGGCATCGCGCTCGCGGCCGGAACGATCGACAACCTCACGCCACCGGTCGACTTGAGCTCGGTCAAGACGATCACCGCTGTCAATGGCAGCGGAGCCAATGTCGGCGTACTGGTCGGCGGCACCTATGGATCACTGGTCATCAATGCGGATGGATCGTACGCCTATGTCGCGAATGCGGGCGTCGATCCGCTGCAGGTCGGCGACCATGTCAGCGATCAGTTCAATATCACGATCGATGACGGTCAGGGCCATCAGGGCACGACCACGCTGACCTTCAACATTGCGGGAGCGGACGACCGTCCGACGATGACCGGCGGGGGCATCACCGGATCTGTGACCGAAGATGCCGGTGCGCCGGCGATCATCAACGGTGGCTTCGAGACCGGCGACCTGACCGGCTGGACCGCCAGCGGTTCGGTCCATGTTATGGAGTACGAGATCGGCAGCACCTACGGCCATTACTCTGTCCACCTCGCGGCGTCGGGCGGGACGCTCTCGCAGACCCTCGCGACGACCTCGGGACTGCACTATTTCGTCAGCTTCGACCTCATTGGCGATCCCGAGGGCAACAACGCGCCGTTCACGGTGACCTGGGGCGGAACGACGCTGGTGAATGTCGTCGACCTGCAGCCCGGCCTTTATCACTACGCCTTCGACGTGGTCGGCGATCCCTCGAGCACGACGCTGCAATTCACCTATGGAGACGATGCCGCCGGCATGATCCTGGACAGTGTCAACGTCAACCCGGCGACCGGACCTGCCACCTCAACCACGTCGGGCGCACTCTCGTTCTCGGACGTCGAGACCGGGGACACCCACAGTGCGAGCGCGGTAGCGCTGGGCAGCGGCTATGTCGGCTCGTTCACGCTCGATCCCGTCACTGAATCGTCCGGGACCGGTTCCGTTGCCTGGCACTTCTCGGTGAACAATGCGGACATTCAGTTCCTGGGGCAGGGGCAAGCGCTGACCCAGGACTACCTCGTCACCGTGATCGATGACCACGGCGAGACGAGTGTCCAGGACGTGACGATTACGCTGAATGGGACCAACGATGCGCCGACCGCGGCGAGCGACAATGTGGTTACGAATGCCGGTCCAGGCGGCGTGGTCGACATTCCGTCCTGGGCCCTGGCGCTGAACGACAGCGATCCCGACGCCACGGATCACCTCTCCGTTGGCGCCATCACGAGCAATTCCGGCGGCACCGCGATCGTGTTCGGCGATACCTACTTCATCGACGATGCGACTGCGGGCGGCTCGTTCGACTACACCGCGTATGACGGCATCATGACCAGCAACAACAGTGCGACCGTGACCGTCAGCAACAGCGCGACCACCGCCACGACGCTGACCGCCGGTAGCGGCGGCAGCATCCTCGTCGCCACCCAGGGCAATGAGACGATGATCGGCGGAGCCGGAAATGACATCCTGATCGGCAGCAGTGTGGGCAACCACGCAATGACCGGCAGTGGCGGCGACGACGTGTTCGCCTTCACGGTGCCGCCGGCCAATGTCAGCCAGATCACCGACTTCAACAACACCACCCAGCATGACCGCATCGCTATCTCGGCGAACAGCTTCGGGGGCGGTCTTGCGGCTGGCATGGACGTGACGTCGATATTCGAGATGTCAGCCGACAACACCTTCTCGGGCACGGCTGAATTCCACTTCGATAGCGGCAACCAGACGCTCTATTTCAGCGCCGACGGCACCCAAGGTTCGGCGGTGGCAGTCGTGGTCGTTCAGGCCGGCGCGGTGATCGACCCGCACGACATCCTGATCGTCTAGCCAGCCGGCGCCCGGGCTTTGCGAGTTGAGCGCGGTCTCCGTCGAGGGGCCCGCGCTTTTTCCGGCCGGCGTGCTTGCAATCGATCTCATTCCAAAGTCATAACCGATGCTGTGCCGGACCGGCTTGAACTGGCCGTCATTCGCCCGCACAATGCAATTCGCCTGACTCGTGAATTGCTAATCCAAACAAGAACATAGTCGAAAAATAGGGAAGACGCGCGTGAGACATGGAATGAAGGCCGCGATCACGCTGGCCGTTGCGCTCTGCGGTACGCCGGCTTTTGCCGCTTGGGAGCCGACCAAACCGGTCGAGATCGTGGTGGCAGCAGGCGCGGGCGGCGCCTCCGACCAGATGGCGCGGATGATGCAGGCCGCGATCCAGAAGAACAATTTGATGAAGCAGCCGATCGTCGTCTCGCTCAAGGGCGGGGCGTCGGGCGCGGAAGCGCTGATATACATGAAGTCCAGCGAGGGCGATCCGAACAAGGTGCTGATCGCTTATTCGCTGATCTACATGCTGCCGTTGTCGGCGAAGATTCCGTTCAACTGGCGTGAGCTGACCCCGGTCTCGGTGGTCGCGCTCGACCAGTTCGTGCTGTGGGACAACAGCGCAGGTCCCAAGACCGTGAAGGAATTCGTCGCGGCGGCGAAGGCGGCGAGCGCGCCGTTCAAGATGGGCGGCACCGGCTCCAAGCGCGAGGATCACGTGCTGACCGTCTTCCTCGAGCAGAAGACCGGCGCGAAATTCTCCTATCTGCCCTACAAGTCCGGCGGCGAGGCCGCGACCCAGCTCGTCGGCAACCACACCGAGTCCAACGTCAACAATCCCTCTGAAAATCTCGAAGTCTGGCGCGCCGGGCAGGTCCGGCCGCTCTGCGTCTTCGACAAGGAGCGGATCTCCTACACCAGCAAGGTGACGGACACGCAGTCCTGGGCGGATATCCCGACCTGCAAGGAGGAGGGCGTCGACGTCCAGTACCTGATGCTGCGCGCGATGTTCCTGCCCGGCAAGGTCACGCCGGAGCAGCAGGCTTTCTACGTCGACCTGTTCCACAAGGTGACGCAGACCGCCGAGTACAAGGACTACATGGAAAAGCAGGCGTTGAAGCCGATCTTCCTCACCGGCAAGGACATGGTGCAATTCCTCGAGGAAGACGATGCCGTCAACAAGTCGCTGATGACGGAAGCCGGATTCGTCGCGAAGTAGCCGGTCTTCTTCACCTCGCCCCGCTTGCGGGGAGAGGTCGCCTCGCTTCGAAGAAGCGGCGCGGGTGAGGGGGACTCTCCGCGAGTTCAGCTTTCACCGTCCCCGTGGAGACTCCCCTCACCCTGACCCTCTCCCCGCAAGCGGGGCGAGGGGACTAGCCGCAGCGATTGTTGACAGCTCATGTCCCAAACCGATCTTGAAATCGTCGTCGACGATCCGACCGCGCCGGAAGACGACTCGCCCTCTGTCGTCAGTTCCGGCACGATCGAGATATTCGTCTGTCTCCTCTTGCTCGCACTGGCCGCAACGCTCGGCTACGACAATTGGCGTACCGGCGCGTCCTGGGATCCGACCGGGCCCGAGCCCGGCTATTTCCCATTCTATCTCTCCGTCATCCTCGGCGGCGGCAGCCTCTACGGCCTGGTCGTAGCTCTGGTCGAGCACCGCAAGGCGGCCGAGACCTTCGTTACCCGTGCGCAGGCGCGCCGGGTAATGGCAGTGTTCGTGCCGACACTGCTGTTCTGCCTGGTGACGCAGTTTCTCGGCCTCTATGTCGCGAGCTTCCTGCTGATTGCGAGCTTCATGCGTGCGATCGGCAAGATCGCGCTGTGGAAGTCGCTGCTCACCGCCTTCGTGTTCACGGCGATCATGTTCGTTACCTTCGACATCGCCTTCGACGTCATCATGCCGAAAGGGCCGCTCGAAGCGGCCTTCGGCCACTAGGCGGGCCCGCAATGGAAGCTTTCGGTCTCCTGCTTCACGGCTTCGCCGTCCTGCTGACGTGGAAGACGCTCGTGCTGATGATGGTGGGGCTGGTGCTCGGCGTCTTCGTCGGTGTGCTGCCGGGCCTCGGCGGCCCCAACGGCGTAGCGATCCTGCTGCCGCTCACCTTCACGATGGATCCGACGTCGGCGATCGTGATGCTGTCCTGCATCTACTGGGGGGCGCTGTTCGGCGGCGCAATCACCTCGATTCTGTTCAACATCCCCGGCGAAGCCTGGTCGGTCGCGACCACGTTCGACGGCTATCCGATGGCGCAGCAGGGCAGGGCGGCGGAGGCGCTGACCGCGGCGTTCACGTCCTCCTTCATCGGCTCGCTGGTCGCGGTGCTCCTGATCACCTTCCTTGCGCCGATGATCTCGTCCTTTGCGCTGAAGTTCGGGCCGCCCGAGTTCTTTGCGGTGTATCTGTTGACCTTCTGCTCCTTCGTGGGTCTCGGGCGCGAGGCCAAGCACAAGACGGTCATCTCGATGTCGCTCGGGCTCTTGCTCGCGGGTATCGGCATGGACACGGTGTCGGGCAATCTGCGCATGACCTTCGGGTCGTCGGAACTGCTGCGGGGCATCAACTTCCTCGTCGCCGTCATCGGCCTGTTCGGCATCAGCGAGATCCTGCTGACGATGGAGGAGCGGTTGGCGTTGCGGGGGCATGCGGCGAGCATCTCGCTCCGCGTCGTGCTGAGCGTCTGGAAGGACCTGCCGAAATACTGGGTGACGCTGCTGCGCTCATCGTTCATCGGCTGCTGGCTCGGCATCACCCCGGGTGGTGCGATCGCGGCGTCCTTCATGGGATACAATCTCGCCAAACGCTTTTCGAAGGATCCCGAGAGTTTTGGCAAAGGTCGCATCGAGGGCGTGTTCGCGCCGGAGACGGCGGCGCATGCCTCCGGCACCGCCGCGCTGCTGCCGATGCTGGCGCTCGGTATCCCCGGCTCCGGCACCGCCGCTATCCTGCTCGGCGGCCTGATGGTGTGGGGGCTCAATCCGGGCCCGCTGCTGTTCGTCGAGCACAAGGACTTCGTCTGGGGTCTGATTGCCTCGATGTATCTTGGCAATGTCGTCGGCCTCGTGCTGGTGCTGACGACGGTGCCGATTTTCGCCTCGATCCTGCGCGTGCCGTTCGCGGCGGTGGCGCCGATGATCGTGGTATCCTGCGCGATCGGTGCCTATGCGATCCAGAACGCGATGTTCGACATCTGGCTGATGCTCGGCTTCGGTGTCGTCGGCTATGTCTTCAAGAAGATCGGCATTCCGCTGGCACCGTTCACGCTGGCGCTCGTGCTCGGCAACCGGGCCGAGGATGCCTTCCGCCTGTCGATGATCGGCTCCGGCGGCGACCTCAAGGTGTTCTGGTCGAACGGTCTCGTCGGCTCCATTGCAACCCTGGCGATTGTGCTGCTGTTTTGGCCGGTGATCGACGGCTTGCTTGCCCGTGTCGGATTGACGCAGGGGACCAGGGCGACATCGCGTTAATCCCGAAAAATTATCGCGTTCAATTACATAACGCGGTGGTGTCGCCGTAGTCCGGGCGCTACACGCTCCAATTGTTTCTGGATGTTGCCGGACCGGCACAGCCCGTGGGAACCGTTCGGCGTATGTTTCCCTCACAAAATCGTGCGGAGGGGAATCTCCATGAAGCGGATCGTGATTGGAATGGCAGCGGCCCTGTCGCTGTTTACAACGGGTGCACTGGCTGCCGATATGGCCCCGAGGCCCTACGTCAAGGCACCTGTCATGGTCGATCCAGTCTGGAGCTGGACCGGCTTCTACGTCGGCGGCAATGGCGGCTACAGTTGGGGTCGCTCGCGCACCGACGTATCCTATTTCAATCCGGTGACCGGCCTTGGGATCGCGCCTCCGGCCGGCTCCATCACCAATGCGGCGTTCGATATGAATGGCGGTATCGCCGGTGGCCAGGCCGGCTACAACTGGCAGAGCGCCAACTGGGTATACGGCATCGAGGGCGATCTTCAGTGGTCGGGCGAGAAGGGCAGCGCCGTCTATAATTGCGTCGGCACCGCGGTGCCGGCTGGCGGCGTCTGTCTTCCCGGCCTGACCTTCCTCCCGGCTGGCGGTCTGGCCGGCACCACGCTGACAATCGACCAGAGCCTGCAATGGTTCGGTACCGTCCGCGGTCGCATCGGTATCCTGGCGACGCCGAAGGTGCTGTTCTACGGCACCGGCGGTCTGGCGTTTGGCGAGATCAAGACCACAGGCCGCATGACCGGCTTTGACGGTTTCGGCGCTCCGATTGCTTCGATCGGTTCGACCTCGACGACGCGCGCCGGATGGACTGTTGGCGTGGGCGTCGAAGGCAAGATCACACAGAACTGGAGCGCCAAGCTAGAGTACCTTTACATGGATCTCGGCCGCTTCTCGTCCGGTCCGTTCACGCTGTCGCCGGCTCTGCCGATCAGCGCCAACGTGTCGTCGCACTTCACCGACCACATCCTGCGTGCCGGCATCAACTACCAGTTCTCCGGCCCGGTGATTGCCAAATATTGAGATCGACGGAAGCGTCAACAAGAAGCAAAGCCCGGCTCGCGCCGGGCTTTGTCGTTTCTGTCCTGATCTTTGCAAAACCCGCAGCAGCCGGCGGCCGGGCACCGCGCCCCATCTGTTGCGGACGTGCCACATCCACGGCGTGATCATACTCCTTGGACCGCGAAGCAGTCTCATATCGAGCGGCTCTTGAGGCTATCGCGCCAGTCCGCAGAATTTATCCTGATCATCGAATCGCACTGAAATAACAGCGATTTTGCGATCGCCTGGAGGCCCGCGCATTCCTTGCGCGCGCGATCGGCCGCCTGTGTCCTCCAAACGGCTGACCTTCGAACGCAGGACGCGGAGCGATGCGCGCTTTCCTAGTGTCGCCGCACTGAATCGTCCGCGCATGGCGCGAGCAGGTGCAACGCCGCTTATCGAGGGAAATCTGATGACACGAACTTTGCTGGTTGCGGCTGCGATCGGAATGCTGCTCGCACCGCGTGCCTTCGCCGCCGATATGGTGGTGCCGCGCATCTACACCAAGGCGCCGCCGGTGGCCGTCGATCCCGGCACCAATTGGAGCGGCTTCTATGCGGGTCTCAACATCGGCTATGGCTGGGGCCGCTCGGGGGCGACGGCGGACTTCATCGACGGCGGAGGCGGCGCGCTGCTGAGCTCCAGCGCAGGCACGTTCAATGTCAACGGCGTCACCGGCGGCGGACAGGTCGGCTTCAACTGGCAGCGCGACATGTTCGTGGTTGGCTTGGAGGCTGATTTCCAGGGCAGCGGCCAGAAGGGCAGGTTCGACGCGCTGTGCGCCGGCGCGCCGGCTGGTTTACAGGACGGCGTCTGTACGCCGGGCCATCGCGGCGACAACACGTTCGATCCCGCGCTGCCGGTTGCATTCAATCTCACCCAGAAGCTCGATTGGTTCGGCACCGTCCGTGGCCGGCTCGGCGTCGCCGTGACGCCGCGCGTGCTGTTCTACGGGACCGGCGGTCTGGCTTACGGCCGTGTTTCCACTTCGGGCAGCGTGAATGCGATCAATGTCGGCGGTACCCCGGGTGCCGACGGCGGAACGTTCACGCCTGTCGCGGCAAGCTTCAGCAGCAGCACGACCAAGGTCGGCTGGAGTGCAGGCGCCGGCATCGAAGGTGCGTTCGCAGACAATTGGAGCGCCAGGCTGGAATATCTCTATGTCGATCTCGGAACCGTCTCGGGCTCGCTCACAACCCCCGTCATCGCGCTCAGCGGCGCGCCGCTGGCCGTCGGCTATCGCTCGCATGTTACCGACAACATTCTGCGCTTCGGCGTGAATTACCGTTTCGGCAATCTGATGGCGGCCAGATGACGGGCGTCGCTTGGCCGGGAGAAAGTCTGCCTCCGCCCCGGCTTTGTCGTCTCGACGATCCTTCGTGCGACATTGGTCCGCCGAGAGTCCAGCTCGTGCAACAGCGCGGATCATCCAAATCCTGAGCTGCCCGAAGACGCGCCGCGACGCTTGCATGTGGGCTTTCGTGATGATCTAGTCCGCTGGAACTCCTATTCCGGTGGGGCGAAGCCGTCGTTGGGCGAGATCGCGGCCCGTCACCGGCTGCAGGATTTGGCAGTGAAGACCATAAGTATCGTCACTCCTTGCTTCAATGAGGAGCTCAATGTCAGGGATTGCTATGAAGCGATCCGGAAGATCTTCGACGATGAGCTGAAGGGTTATCTGCGCGAGCACATCTTCTGTGACAACGCCTCCGACGACCGCACCGTCGAGATCCTGCGCGAGATCGCCGCAGAAGATCCCTCTGTGAAGGTCATCGTCAACGCGCGCAATTTCGGACCGCTGCGCAATTCCTATAACGGGGTGATGGCAAGCCGAGGCGATGCCGTTCTCCTGTTCATGCCGGCCGACCTTCAGGACCCACCCGAACTGCTTCCCCAATTCGTCAAGCTGTGGGAAGCCGGCAACGAGATCGTTTACGGCATCCGCGCGCTACGGGAAGAAGGCCGTCTGATGCGCGGGCTCCGCAACGCCTACTATCGCCTGCTCACCAGATTTTCCGAGCTCAAAGTGCCTCCGGGCGTTGGCGACTTCCAACTCGTCGACAGGCGCGTCGTCGAGGCCATGCGCCTCGTCCGTGACGCCTATCCGTTCATGCGCATGATGACGTTCGAATGCGGTGGACGCATGGTCGGCTTGCCCTACACCTGGCGCGAGCGCAAGAAAGGGTTTTCGAAGAACCGCGCCAGCGCGCTGATCGATCAGGGCATCAACGGGCTGGTGTCCTTCACCACGGCGCCGGTGCGCTTCGGCCTGTTCGCGGGCTTTCTGATCTCGGCCGTGAGCATCGCATACGCAATCGTCAATTTCATCATCGGCCTGGTGCTCTATCAGAAGCTTGCCGAGCCAGGCATTCTCACGCTGATTGTCGCGATGTTCTTCTTCGGCGGCGTGCAGCTGTTCTTCATGGGCATGATCGGCGAATACGTGCTCGCGATCTACGGACAGGTGCGCGAGAAGCCCGTGGTGTTCGAGCGCGAGCGGGTCAATTTCGGACCGCCACCGCCTTCGGGAGCGTAGGGCAAACCCGTCAGCGCTTCGCCAGCGACTGCTCGATCCGCGCTACGATCGCCTGAACCGACAGGCCGGCGGCGTCGAGCAACGCCTCGCGCGAACCTGCACTCGACGTCTTGCCGCCCTGTTCGGGGATGCCGATCCCTGCAACCGGCGGCCGCTGCGCATCACCGGCGAACGCACCCGCCACCAGGCTGAACAGACCACCACGCAGGATGTGCTCTTCGAGCGTCACGATGAGAGAGGCGTCACGCACGGCGTCGCGGATCGCAGCCTCGTCGAGCGGCTTCAGGCAGGAAATACTCACCACGCCAACCTCCCTGCCGCGCCTGGCAAGCTCGCCGGCCGCCTCCAGCGCACGCGAGGCGATTGGCCCGGTCGCGAGGATGACGACCTCCCGTCCCCCGCGCAGCACCCGCGGCTTGCGCGGGTCGGTCACGGCGGCCCCCAGATTGGGCTCTCCCTGCCGGCTGAGCCGAAGATAGGACGGCTTGCCGCTTCCTGCGATCAGGCGCGTCGCGGCGCGCACCTCTATGGGATCGCACGGCACGAACACCTCGATGCCGGGCAGCATCGACATGATTCCTGCATCCTCCAGCGCGTGGTGAGTGTAGCCCTGGCTGCCATAGGCGTAGCCGGCCCCCACCGCCACGACCTTGACGTCGGCGCCGTGATAGCAGACGTCGTTGCGAAGCTGCTCGAGGCAGCGCAGCGTCGGGAAGTTGCCTATCGAGTAGATGAAGACCGTCTTTCCCGACAACGCGATGCCGGCGGCCATGCCCGCCATGTTCTGCTCGGCGACGCCGACGTTGATGAAGCGATCGGTGAATTTCGCCGCAAAGGGCTCCAGCACGGAATAGCCGAGATCGCCGCAGAGCAGCCAGATATCGGGGTTTTCGCTCGCGGCCTGCGACAGGCTCTCGATGAATGTGGTCCTCATGCCCCGACCTCGGCCAGCGCCTGCGCGAGCAGTTCATCGGACGGCGAACGGTAATGCCATTCGAGCTTGTTCTCCATGAAGCTCACGCCCTTGCCCTTTACGGTGTGGGCAATCACCACGGTCGGCCGGCAAGATGTTACAGGCACGGCGCCAAGCGCCCGCTCGAGCCGCGACGACATCGTGGCCGTCGATCTCCTCGACATGCCAGCCGAACGCCTTCCATTTGTCGGCGAACGGATCCAGGTTCAGCACCTCGGCAACGATGCCGAAGCTCTGGATCTTGTTGAAATCAACGATGACGCAGAGATTGGAAAGCTTGTGGTGAGGCGCGAACAGGATGCCTTCCCAGTTGGAGCCCTCGTCGCATTCACCGTCGCTGAGGAGGCAGAATACGCGGCTGCCGGCACCCGCGGAGCGGGCCGCGAGTGCCATGCCGATCGCGATCGGCAGGCCATGGCCGAGCGAGCCGGTCGAGACCTCGACGCCGGGAACGGCATGGCTGACGTGCCCGGTGAAGATCGATCCGTCACGGCAATAGGTGTCGAGTTCGGCCAGCGAATAGAAACCGCATTCGGCGAGCGTGGCATACAGGATCGCCGTAGCGTGGCCCTTGCTGAGCACGAAGCGGTCGCGGCCTGGACTTTGCGGCTCGGCGGGATCGAGGCGCAGGATCTCGCGTGTACAGGACCGCCAGGATGTCCGCCATCGAGAGGCAGCCGCCGATATGCGAGGCCTTGGCGGCGTGCACCATGCGCAGTGCGTGCGCGCGAATGCGCCGCGCAAACTCCTTCGGTTCAGGACGATTTGTGGGAAGAGGTGGTCGTGCCATGCCAGTTGACCGTTTCGCGTAGTCCTTCGTCCAACGACACTTCAGGCTTCCAGCCCAACGCGAGCATGCGCGAAACGTCAGCGGCCAGAACCATAACCTGATCGGGCCGGTACGCCAACTCGCCGAACCCCAGTGTTGCGCCGGGATCGACGAGATCGCGCAGCCGCGTCACCGTCGCGCGCAGCGGCGGCGCCTCCGGGCTGCCGACGTTGAAGATGCCGCTCGCAGCCGCTTGCGTGATCGCGAGCCGGAAGGCCGCAGCCGCATCACGCGCGTGCAAAAACCCCAGCGCTGCTCACAGGCCGTCAGAGCCATATGTTGTCCCGAGCGCAGGTTCCGGATCATGCTCGGGATCAGCCAGTAATCCGCATCCTTCGGGCCGTAGGTCGAGAAGATCCGCAGCCATGCCGCGCGCAGTCCCCGCTCTTCGCACAAGCGCAGCGCCATCGATCCGGCCGTGAGCTTGGCCGTGCCGTAAAGCGTCGTCGGCCGAGGGATGTCGTCCTCGCGGATCGCGCGATCATAGGGGCCGTATTCGGCTTGCGATCCGGCCCCGACGAAAATTCTGGCGCCGGCGTCGGCGGCGAGCACGGCGAGTCCGACTGTATCGGCGACGTTCGCGGCCTGAACCGGGCTGTTGCGGTCGCTGCCCGCAACGCCGCGCCAGGCCATGTGCACGACCGCGTCCGGCGCAAAGGCCGCCAGGGCACCGCGCAGCCCTTCCAGATGCTCCAGGGCGCCCGGAATCACGTGCAGGCGGTCATAGGCCTCCCCGAGACGCTGGCGGTCGCTGTCCGGCCGCAACAGGACGGCCACCTCGTGCCCCCGCGCCAGCAGGTCGGCAACGAGATAGGAGCCCAAAAAACCACTCCCGCCGGTGACAAAAACACGCATACATCCGGGTAGATCGGTTGCCTGGCTCGGTCAACGGCGGGCCGCTCCGAACTTGATTATCCGGCGCACGCGGCTAAACCGGGGGCCAGAACCGACGTTTGACGACAGGGGCAGACGCATGAGCGACTTCAGGCTGGCCATGGTTTCAGCGGGCTTCGAGCACGGCGGAAACGTCACCCACCGTCACTTCGATGGCCATCCCGATCTGCTCGTCTATCCCTTCGAATCACAGCTCGGCAACCGCAACTTCAACGACTTCCTCGCCTCCGTCGAGCGCGTTCAGTACCGCTATCCCGAATTCCCTGAAGGGCTGACGGCGGTCGAGCTCTACGAGCAGATGATCGACGAGGAGCTGAAGACGTTCCTGCGCAAACGCAACGGCTCCAAGTTCCGCGACGCCGATTGCGTCATGGACGAGAAGAAGCGCGTCGCCGAATTTGCGCGCATCGCGGGCGAACCACCGATCTTCCGCCGCCAGGTGGTCGAAGCTTACTTCCGATCGACCTTCGCGGCGTGGGAGAACTATTACACCAGGCCGCGCCCGGGCATGGTCCATGTCGGCTACTCTCCCGCGATCGGCATCGACGCCGACCGCATGGTGCGCGACTTCCCGAACATCCGCATCCTGCACATCGTGCGCAATCCGTTTTCGGCCTATCGCGACACCAAGCGCCGTCCATTCCCGCAGCCGCTCTCGAAATACCTGATCACCTGGAACATCTATCACTCGACCGTCGAAATGTTCGCCAAGATGTATCCGGACAACGTGCGCATCTTCCGCTACGAGGACCTCGTCGAGGACAAGCGCAAGTTCATGACGGAAGCCGCCGGCTTTATCGGCGTGCCCTTCGCCGACAGCATGCTCTATCCGAGCTGGAACGGCGTCGAGATCAAGGACTCCATCGCCCCCTGGGGAACCGTGCTCAAGAGCACCAAGGATTACAACCAGGCCGTGATCCAGGAACTCTCGAACGAGGAGCGCAAGCAGATCGCGCAGGGCACCGCAGCGCTGGCCCGCCATTTCGGCTACGACCAGATCGACTATCTGGGCCCGCTCTATCGTGCTGGGTAAGATCAGGTTCTTCGAAACCGACGACCGTCCCGACATCGTCGCCGATCGCGCGCGCGTCCTGCCCGCGCTACGGCAACATCTACAATCATCCGGCCGCGCCGTCAGCGTGACGCCGGCGCTCGGCGGCACGCTCGGTGTCTGCTTCGATGCGGAGATTGCGGGCGAGAAACGGTTTCTGAAGACGCATCTTCCAGGCACGCCCCCCGCGCGAGCCTTGCCAGAGAAGCCGACGTGCTTGCGCGGCTCTACGGCAGCACCATCGTGCTCGACCGATTCTGACGTTCCGCTCGCGGATGGAACGGCGCGGCTCTGTCTCCTGATGCCGGCGCTGCTGCCTCTGGCCGGCCCGATGCAGCCAGCCGAGGCGGCTGCGATCGCAGGCGAATGCAGCGAACGCCTCGGCGATTGGCGACCGGACCACACTCCCACATTCGAGCAGTATCTGGCCTCCGCCGCTCGCGCGCTGCCGATGCTTTCGGATCGCAACTTGATCGAGCTGGCCACCGCGGACGAGACGCACCGTCTCATCGCTCGGCTCGAAGAACGTTTGCCAAAGCTGCCCGCAGCGCTCTGCCACGGCGATTTCGGACCGAAGAACATCATGCTTGCGGGCACCGAGCCGCGCGTCATCGACTGGGAAGACGCGTTCGCCGGCATCGCCGGCTACGACTATCTGTACTGGCTGACCTTCATGGAGAACCGGGCATTCCTGCAAACGGCGGCCTTCGGCCGAACCGGGCTTTCGCCCGAGATCGAGCGCGCGGTCCTCGTGCTCGTCGTCCTGCTCAAATCCTACCTGGCGGTGCACTCGGGAGCGTACCTGAAGCACGCGGTACCCCCGCAGGCACGCATCGCTGAGATTCTGGCACTGCGCTAATCACGCCATCTGGGTGGCGCCGACGACCTGGTCGAGTTGATCGAGCGAGAATGTGCGCAGGTCCCGGCCATCGCGCAGTGCTTTGTACCAATCGACGGTCAGGCGCAGGCCCTGCGCCAGATCGAGCCGCGGCGTCCAGCCGAGTTCGTTGCGCGCCTTGGCGCAGTCGAGCCTGAGATAGGCGGCTTCGTGGGGATGCGGGCCGGCATCGGCGGTCCAGCGCGCGCCGTCCCCCCACAGCGCGATCAGATGATCGACCACGGTCCCAACCGGCACTTCGCTCGCGGCATCGGGCCCGAAATTCCAGCCGCCGGTGAAACGTTCATCGCCCGCCAGCCGCTCGACCAGCTCGAGATAACCGAGCACCGGGTCGAGCGCGTGCTGCCAAGGCCGGACCGAATTGGGATTGCGGATACGCAGCGCCTCGCCCGCCAGGAACGCCTGCATCGCGTCCGGCACCAAGCGGTCGCGCGCGAAATCGCCGCCGCCGAAAACGTTACCGGCGCGCGCGCTCGCGACGCGGGCTGCGCCCTTCCCGTTGAAAAAGCTGTGGCGATAGGAATGCGTCACGAGCTCGGCGCAGGCCTTGCTGTTGCTGTAGGGATCGTCGCCGCCGAGACGGTCGCCTTCGCGAAAGGCCGCTCCTGTGCCATTGTTCTCGTAGCACTTGTCGCTGGTGACATTCAGGATCACCCGCACGCAAGCCAGCTGCCGTGTCGCTTCCAGCACATGCACCGTGCCCATGACGTTGGTCGCGAAGGTCTCGACCGGCTCCTCATAGGACGGGCGCACCAGCGCTTGCGCTGCCATGTGGATGACGATGTCAGGCTGGGCCTCCGTCATCGCGGCGCGCAAGGCGGAGAGATCGCGGATGTCGGCCACGTGGTGCTTGATGTCGTCGGCGATGCGTGCCGTCACGAACAGCGCGGATTGGTGCGTCGGCGGCAGCGCATAGCCGTAGACGCTGGCCCCGAGGCGGCGCAGCAGCAACGAGGCCCATGCGCCCTTGAAGCCGGTATGCCCGGTCAGGAAGACCTTCTTGCCCCGCCAGAACGAAGGGGCCGTCACCAGACCCTCCATTTGGCGCGGTTGCCCGCCCACTCGGCCTCGAGGAAATTGCGATCGCGCAGCGAGTCCATCGGGTGCCAGAAGCCGGGATGCACGTAGGCGCGCAGATCGTCGCCGCGCGCCAGTTGCTCCATCGGCTCGCGCTCCCAGATCGTCTTGTCGTCCGCGATGAGATCACCGACCGACGGCGACAGCAGGAAGAAGCCGCCATTGATCCAGCCACCGTCGTCGTTCGGCTTCTCCTCGAAGTTGACGACCCGGTCGCCCTCGATCGCGACTGCGCCAAAGCGCTTGGCCGGGCGCACCACCGAGACCGTCGCCCGTCGCCCGTGCGCCTTGTGGAAAGCGATCTCGGCGGCAAAGTCGATGTCGGCGACGCCGTCGCCATAGGTCAGCGCAAAGAACGGTTCGTTCGCGACGTAAGGCAGCACGCGCTTGAGCCGGCCGCCGGTCTGGGTCTCCTCGCCGGTGTCGACCAGCGTCACGCGCCAGGGCTCGGCGGTTTCGCGATGCACTTCCATCCGGTTCTCGGCGAGATGAAAGGTGACGTCGGACATGTGCAGGAAGTAGTTCGCGAAATACTCCTTGACCATGTAGCCCTTGTAGCCAAGGCAGATCACGAAATCATTGAAGCCGTAATGGCTGTAGATCTTCATAATGTGCCAGAGTATCGGCCGGCCGCCGATCTCGACCATCGGCTTCGGCCGCGTGCTGGTCTCTTCGGCGATTCGTGTGCCCAAGCCTCCTGCGAGGATTACGACTTTCATTCACTTGCTCCGACTGAGGAAGCAGATCCCATTATTTCCCAGGCTTTGGTTCGGGTGTTATATTACCCTATGGAGCCGGGCAGGAGCATGGCCGACATCATACAACCCTGGCGTCTCTGAGCTTCGTGATCTCATCGACGCTGAATCCGAACTCGGCGAGGATCTCGTCGGTCTGCTCGCCGAACTCCGGCGGCCGCGCCACTATTTTGCTCGGCGTGCGCGACAGCGTCACAGGCTGGCCGACGAGACGGATGTGGCGATTCTCGTCGTTCGGCACGTCCTGCGCAATGCCGAGATGCCTGACCTGCGCGTCATCGAACATCTGGTCGATGGCATAGATCGGCCCGCAGGGCACACCGGCATCGTTGAACTCCCGGACCCAGGTCTCGGTCGACTTGGTCAGGGTGCGTTCCTCGATCTTGGCGTTGAGCGCATCGCGGTTCTTGGAGCGGGCAGGGGCCGTCGCATAATCGGGATGGCTGTAGAGCTCCGGCGCGCCGATCGCCTGTGCGCAGCGCTCCCAGATCCGTCCGCCTGTGGTGGCAATGTTGATGTAGCCGTCCGAGGTCTTGAACACGCCGGTCGGGATGCTGGTCGGGTGGTTGTTGCCGGCCTGCTTTGCCACTTCCTTCTCCATCAGCCAGCGCGCGGCCTGGAAGTCGAGCATGAAGATCTGGGCCTGGAGCAACGAGGTCTGCACCCACTGGCCCTTGCCGGAGACCTCGCGCTCGAGCAGCGCGGTGAGGATGCCCATGGCGCAGAACAGGCCGGCGGTGAGGTCGGCGACGGGGATGCCGACCCGCATCGGGCCCTCGCCCGGCGCGCCGGTGATCGACATCAGCCCGCCCATGCCCTGCGCGATCTGATCGAAGCCCGGCCGCTTATGATAGGGGCCGTCCTGGCCGAAGCCGGAGATGCTGCCATAGACGATGCGCGGATTGATCTCGCGCAGGCTCTCATAGTCGATCCCGAGCTTCTTCTTCACATCGGGGCGGAAATTCTCGACCACGACGTCGGCCTTGGCGGCGAGGCGCTTGAACACGGCAAGGCCGCGCGCGTCCTTCAGGTTCAGCGTCATCGCCCGCTTGTTGCGGTGCAAATTCTGGAAATCGGAGCCGTGCCGCGGCCCGCCAGGCTGCTCGCCGCCGGAATCCTCGGTCAGGGCGTCGATCTTGATCACGGTGGCGCCCCAGTCAGCCAGCTGCCGCACGCATGTGGGCCCGGACCGGACACGGGTCAGATCGAGCACAGTGAAGCGCGACAGGGCTTCCGAGGCATGCGGAAAGGGCATAGTGAGGGGCTCCGGGACAGATTGCGAGCCTACCATAGTGCCGAAACGTCATGCGGCAAACTGGGTCGGCGCGGATGCCGCCTTGTTGAAATGCAGTGCTTGGCGCGTTTGCTGCGGTGCGCGAGGGGGTCAGCGCGGCAGGCGCTTCAGCTCGGCACGCGCCTGCTCCGCGAGCGGGTCGTCGCCATGCCTCGCAATGAAGAGCTCGTACGCGTCCCGCGTTCCCGTGCGGCGGGCGGCGTCATATTCCTCCGCCACCGCGGTGGCGGGATCGCGAGCCAAGGGCATTGCGGGGGCGCGTCCCGCCTTGCCCTTGCTGTCGTCCGCCTTGGCTTTCCCGACCATGACAGGCTGTTCTCCGATGGGCAGACGCTCCGGCCCGGCGAGCGCCACCAGGACACCCAACAGGCCGGCTGCAAATGGGCCTCGTTTCATCAGTTCCTTTACAGGTCCTCTCGGACCGTGAGTCTGCAATCCGGCGTCCTTGATCCGTATCACTACTGGATTGGATGGCTAATACGGCATTATGGGGGGAGGCGGGAGACCCACGCCAAATTTAAGCCAAACGTTTACCTCTCAAGCTAGAATCAAGCACCCCCGCTCGAATCGCCCGCGCGAGCCGCTGCTCCGGAGAGTCCCTTGGCCAGTTCTGTCGCCGTCAGCAAGACCAACAATGCCGATATCGACGGCCTGCTGTCGGGCGTCAAGTGGTCCGGCACGATCAGCTACAGCTTCCCCGACTCGCCCAGCGATTACGTCAATCCCTACAGCGGCGGTCACAGCGAGCCGACCACCTCGGGCTTCGCCTCGGCGCCGAGCCAGATGCAGTCGGCGATCAACTATGCGATCGGACTGATCCTCGGCTACACCAACGCCAGCTTCCAGTACAACGGGGCCGGCAGCGCGGACGTCATGATCGCGCAGTCGCCTTCGGCCAATCCAACCTCTTATGCTTATTACCCCGGCAATTATGCGGCTGGCGGCGACGTTTGGTTCGGAACGCAATACAATTACTCGCTGGCCAAGCTCGGCAACTACTATTTCACGACCGCGCTGCACGAACTCGGCCACGCCCTCGGCCTCAAGCACAGCCAGGAGACGGGCGGTCCCGCCAATATCGCGGTGCCGAGCGCGCATGACGACAGTGAATACACCGTCATGAGCTATCGCAGCTATGTCGGCGCCTCGACCTCGACCGGCTACACCAACGAGGCCTACGGATATCCGCAGACCTACATGGCCAATGATATCCTCGCGCTGCAAACATTGTACGGCGCAAACTTCACCACACAGGGCGGGACCACCGTCTACACCTGGAGCTCGACGACAGGGCAGGAGTTCATCAACGGCGTCGGCCAGCCCGCGCCGGGCGGCGGCGCCGGCGGTTCCGCCAACCGCATCTACGAGACGGTCTGGGACGGCGGCGGCGTCGATACCTACGATCTGTCGAACTACACGACGAATCTGAGCATCAATCTCAATCCCGGTGCATCATCGCTGTTCTCCTCCGTCCAGCTGGCCAATCTCGGCGATGGCCATTATGCGTCCGGCAACGTCTACAACGCCTATCTCTACAACGGCGACGTGCGCTCCTACATCGACAATGCCACCGGCGGCAGCGGTAATGACGCGATCGTCGGCAATGCCATCGCCAACGTGCTGAATGGCGGCGGCGGCAACGATACGATCACCGGTGCCGGCGGAAACGACACGATCATCGGTGGCTCCGGCACGGACACGGCGGTTTATTCGGGCAACCGGTCGAACTACGGCATCACCTACAATTCGAGCACGCAGACGTTCACGTTCACTGATTTGCGTTCGGGGGCGCCTGATGGCACGGACACAGTGACTGGCGTGGAGAGTTTCCAGTTTGTCGATGGTACGCTGTCGAGCTCCACCATCATCAGCCAGGTTACGCCAGTCGTGATCGAGGCGGTCGGTACGACCAGCCTGGTGCAGCAGGGGGCGCCTACATTCTCAATCCAACGGCCGGCGGCACTGGGCCGACGCTCAAGTATGGCGGGCTGGCGGTCACTATCGGCCAGTTCGGCGGTTACACGCCGATCGGCACCGAGCAGATATCGGGCGGCTACGAGGTCGCCTGGAAGAATACGGCGACAGGGCAATATTCGGTCTGGAGCACGGACGCCAATGGCAATTACACCGGCAACCTGTTCATGCCGGGGGCAGGCAATAGTGCTGGATTCGAGAATCTCGAGACCAGTTTTGGACAGGATCTGAACAGCGATGGCTTGATCGGCGCACCCACTACAGCTGTTATCGAGGCCGCCGGTTCGATTGAGCTAGATCAGGTGGGCACCCATTATTTTCTTGGCCCTGTTGGTGGAGGCAGCGCGCACGAGTTGATGTATCAAGGCGTGGCCGTCACTTTCGGCCAGTTCGGCGCGTACATCCCGATCGGCGCCGAAGCGGTTTCGAATGGCTACGAAGTTGCATGGAAGAACACGACAACCGGCCAGTATTCGATCTGGAGTACCGATACCAACGGTAATTACACTGGCAATTTCTATATGCCGGGTTCGGGCCATGACTCAGCCTTTGATGCATTGGAGCCAAGCTTCCATCAGGACCTGAACGGTAATGGCATCATCGGACTCGCTGGATCGGTGATATCTTCCTCGATCGAGGCGATCGGGGCGACCGCGCTGGAGTTTCGAGGAGGCAGCTACTTTCTCGATCCGATTGCTGGCGGCACAGGGCCGACACTCAAGTATCAAGGCGCCACCGTCACTTCAGGCCAATTCGGCGACTATACACCGCTTGGTGTTGAGCAAATCTCGAATGGCTACGAGGTCGCCTGGAAGAATACAACGACAGGACAATATTCAGTCTGGACCACGGACCCCAATGGCAATTACACAGGCAATCTCTACATGCCGGGGGTCGGAAACACCACAGCGTTCCAAACGCTGGAGACCAGCTTCCAGCAGGACTTGAATGGTGATGGGACGATTGGGATCCCTCAGTCGGCAATCGAGGCGATTGGAACGACCGCTCTGGTACTTTCAGGGGCCAACTATCTTCTAAGTCCGGTTGGCGGCGGCACCGGACCCACGCTGAAGTATCAGGGAGCCGCTGTTACGCCCGGTCAGTTCGGCGACTACGTCCCATTAGGTGTCGAGGCGGTTTCGAACGGCTACGAAGTGGCGTGGAAGAATGCGCCTACCGGCCAGTATTCGGTCTGGAGCACGGACGCCAGCGGCAACTACACCGGTAATTTCTACATGCCCGGCTCCGGCAATACCAGTGCATTTCAAAGCTTGGAAGTCAGCTTCCAGCAGGATTTGAATGGCGACGGGACGGTCGGCATTCCCAGCCATTCGAATACCTCAGCGGCCGCAATTGTTGCGAAAGATGGATTTGTTTTCGCGGCCGACGCCGGTGGACAATCGAGTTCGGGCAGCATCGAAGCCGCGCAATTATCGATCTGGCAGATCGTTGCCGCGGTCGACCAGTTCGAAACCGGCGTCACGTCGGGCCTCAGTGAGTTCGCTGATGCTAATGGACCTCAATCCACGCTTCATCAGGACGCGCTCGGCTTCATCATCCATCACTGAAGCGTACTTCGTGCGGAAGATCGCTTCACGTCCGGCAGTCGCCAAAACATTGATCCGCAAAAGAAACCGGTTGGACGCGGGAGTTTCCTTCGGAGTAGGATGGAGAGCAGAGCCGGATGGTTTGACTGAGGCGTTGATGCGGACTCGGTTGTCCTACAGGCTTGGTTCCGGCGCGACTGCATCAGAGATCCTGTCTTTTGCGATTGAGATGCGTGCAACGTCGCAAGACGAGGTTACGGTAGGAGATTCCGTGCAGAAACAGCCTATTGTTGTTTTCGGGACCGGTGAAATCGCCGAATTGGCGGATTTCTATTTCACGCATGATTCAAACTGCGAGATCGCCGCTTTCACAGTCGATGCCGCGTTTCTGAAGCAGCGTGAGTTTCGCGGGCGACCGGTCGTCGCCTTTGAGGAGGTCGTCGAAAGCTTCCCGCCCGACCGCTTTGGCTGCTTCGTGGCAGTCAGCTATGCCAAGATCAACGCCGTGCGGACCGAGAAGGTCGCTGCCGCCAAAGCAAAGGGCTATGAGCTTGTAAGCTACCTGAGCAGCCAGGCCACGGTGTTTCCCGGCTTCGATCTCGAGGAGAATTGCTTCATTCTTGAAGATAACACGATCCAGCCGTTCGCGACAGTTGGCGCCAACGTGACCTTATGGAGCGGCAACCACATAGGCCATCATTCGACAATCGAGGATGATGTGTTCATCGCGTCGCATGTCGTCGTATCTGGCGGCGTACGGGTGGGGCAGGGGAGCTTCGTGGGCGTGAACGTGACGATCCGCGATCATGTAACGATCGGAAGGAAATGCGTCCTCGGCGCGGGCGCTCTCGTCCTGGAGGATCAGCCGGACTTCTCGGTGGTTGCGCCGCGCGGGTCCGAGCGCTCTCCGGTTCCCAGCAATCGCCTCCGAAGTCTTTGAGAATCGCGATGTCGTGGCGGCGGCTCGGTCTTATCTATGCCTCGAACGGAATGTTGCCTTGGGCGCGCAGCCACGCGGCTCTGCCTACTCCGGTGCATCTGAGAGGTGACATTTTTCGCTTCTTCTTCAGTTCGCGCGATGCGGACAAGCGCTCGCATATCGGATGGGTGGATGTCGAAGTTTGCGATGCTCCTCGCGTCCACGATATAGCGCATGCGCCGATACTTGCACCGGGGCAGGACGGTACATTCGACGACAGCGGCATAGGCATGGGCAGCGTGGTCACGACGGACGGCGAAGTTTCGATTTACTATATGGGCTGGAATCTCGGAATTCGCTCACCCTGGCGAAATGCCATCGGGCTTGCACGATCGTCGTCGCCGGGTGGCGCATTCGTGCGATATTCGCCCGGTCCGATTCTGGATCGTTCGCCGGAAGACCCATACACGCTGTCCTACCCCTGCGTGCTTCAGTTCGGTCCTGGTGATTGGCGGATGTGGTACGGTTCAAATGTTTCGCCCGCGGTCGGAAATGCAGATATGCAGCACGTGATCAAGCAGGCTCGATCGGTTGACGGGATTCACTGGACGCGGGACGGCAAGACGGTGATCGGTTTCGCGGACAAAGCCGAGTACGCACTGGCGCGTCCGAGCGTGACCAAAGTTGGCGATAGTCTGTTGATGTGCTTTGCGGCGCGCGGCCCAAGCTATCGCATCGCCGCCGCCGCATCGCGCGACAATGGGGTAAACTGGAGGCGGCTCGATAGTGAGATGGGGCTTGGCGCTTCGGACCGCGGTTGGGACAGCGAGATGACTTGCTACCCGGCCCTATTCTGGCATCGCGATCGCCTGTGGTTGGCGTACAACGGCAACGGATACGGGGTGACCGGTTTCGGTCTGGCGTTGTGGGAGGGGGCGTTTCCTCTCTGAAAGCGTCAGGGCTTTTTCGGGCGCCGGGCGAGATACTCGTCGACAGATCCAGGCTCACGCACGTCGTAGCCGAGTAATCGGCGCAGCTTGCTATCGTCGGTGAAGTCGTCGCCCAGCGCGCTCGATAGATTGATCTGCTGGCGGATCAACGGAATCGTGTAGACGTGGTTGACGGCGCGCCGCGGCTTCGACGTGGTGTTGACGCCGCCGCTATGGAACACCATGCAGTCGAGCACGATGAACGAGCCTGCAGGCGCCGCAACGGACAAGGCTTGTGTCTTCACGAAATGATCCGATGGAAAGGCCTCCTGACGGTGCGAGGCCGGCAGCACCATCGTGGCTCCATTTTGCAGGGTGAATGCGTCAAGGCAGAACAGCGCATTGATCGCCAGAGGGCGCGAAGATACGAAATGCTGGTACGGCAGATCACGATGCCAAGCGCCCTGATTGTACTGTTTTCCGTTCGGCGGATTGATGATGCCGTTCTGCTGGTTGAGCACCGAGTAGCCGGAGATCAACCGGCTGCAGATATCCAGGATTCTTCCGTTGGTGGCCAGTTCAAGAAAAGCCGGGTCGTGAGCCAGGGGCAAACGGATGGTGTCGTGCTCGTCAATCGATCTGAGCGCATCGACGCCACCGTGACGGGACGCATAGCTCTCCTGTGTCCGATCAAAAGCATCGGCGAGCGTTGCCAACTGCTCGTGGCTATAACCGCCATCGATCACGCCATATCCCAGTTGGCGGATGGATTCGCACGTCCTCTCGATCTCGTTGGTCGATTGCACCTGTTCGGAGATGCCATAGCGTCGTGGGGCGTCATGCTGAGTAGTATTCATCTCGGAATTAGCTCGTTCCAGGTGATCGGGTGGAGGCCGTCGTCTTTCAGTCGCCTGGCGATGGCCTGCTGAACATGAGGCGTCGCCGCGATCAGTATCGACTTGCCGGAATTCTGAACCGCATCCCGATAGGATGCAACCGGTCTACCCAGATTCCAGGCCTCGGCGGGGTCGTCCAGTACGAGCGAGGTGATGCGGGTCCAGATTCCCGGAGCATAGGTCCGCAAGAGGGCTGCCGTCTGGCCGGCGCCGAAAGCCAACAGGTCTGCTGCGGACCGGGACTGATCGAGGAGGAACTGGTCCAGCATCCGCCAGTGCTCCAGGTAGGTTTGACGTTCGGAATGGAGCCGGGTCGGATCTGTATCGTGCACGAGAGGTGGGGCACGATCGTCGGTCTGTACGAAGATCGATATCTGGAAGTCGCCGATATTGCTCGGCGCCGGCATCTGTCTTTCCGCTACCAGAGCTGCACCTCTCCCGCAGATCCGGAGGCCGTCTCGTGTGAGGCTGTAGAGATGGTCGAAGAACATCAACTCTACGTTGGGAGAATGTCCGTCCGGACAAATGATGACGATACGTCCGTTCGGCGCAAGATGATCGCGGAGCGAGCGAAGGAATGCGCTCGGGCTCGTCGTGTGTTCGATGACATTGACTGCGATGATCAGATCGAAGGGACCCGTGCCGGTGGGGACGTCCTCGACAAATCCGCGAAGAAGCCTGATGTTCTGCTGTGACTGGGCCGCCGTCGGCAGGGCCGGATCCACGCCGCAAGCATGCGCATCGGGCCAGCTTCGCAAAAGCTCGGATAGCAGCGCCCCTGAGCCGCAACCGATTTCCAAAATGGCCTTCGGTGGCTCAAATTCGCGGCGGATCCAATCGCCGTACGCCCGCGCGCGGTCCGCATCGGACTTCGGGGCAGCGGAGGCGAGCGTGTAGCCGTCATCGTAGATGGCGCGAATGTCGGCTTCGGCCGTCTTCGACGCGTGGAAGGCCGAGCCGCAGGCGAGGCAAGACATTTTGGCCAGTGCGCGAGTTATCGCTTTTCCGTCGCTCAGCATTGACCGGCTGGGATGAGGAAGCATTAGCGCAGCGGCACCGCTCGTGCAAAGCGGACAGCGGGCGGTCGATGAGGCCGCGTCCATCAAGTCGTCGTCTCCGGATGCCGCACCAGCACGGTGAATTCGTAAAGCCCGTAGTCCTGCAAGAGCGCGACGGATCGGCCGTACCGTGAAAGGCAGTAGCCGAGCATCAATGTGGGGTCGGCATAGTAGAGGTTTGGTCTCCGTCGATCGGGATCGCTCGACAGGCTCAGGACGTTGAAGCCAAACCCCTTGCGTCCGGCGCGGGCGAGCACGTCCACCGTTTCCCGGATATAGCCGAGCCATATATCGTCCCCGACGTCGCCCCTAACGTTGAATACGCCACTGGCAATGGCGAAGTCCGCCGCTGCTTCCGGGGAGGCACCGACGTGCCAGGAGCGGTCATGGTCTTCTCCGTGAAGCTTGCGAGCAGCATCGATCATGCTGGGTGCGACATCGTAGCCCATGAAATGTCCGCGATGCCCTGTGCTTCGGAGAAATTTCAGAAAGTCCCCGAAACCGCAGCCAAGATCGATGATCGATCCGTCCCGATCGTCCTCGATAAGGCGGAGAAACTGCCGATGACGAATTTGGTGCGATTCGATTCCGTTCCAATCGACGCCGCGCGCGGTCGTGCCGTACAACTCGAGTCTGGCAGTATAGTACGCCGCGACCTCGGACAAGATGCGGACTTGGCTGGCGTCTGTCACTCTTGGCCTTCTGTATCAATGAGGGAGGCGGGCTGTATTCGCTTCTCGACAGGGAGGTCGGGCGTGCGGTGGACGGCGCGCACGATGGTGTAGGGCCTTCGCTTCGTCTCGGCCAGGATACCGGCCATGTAGATACCTAATATGCCGAGGATCAGCGTGATGAGTCCTCCGAGAAACCAAAGTGAAATAATCTGCGAGGCAAATCCACTCACCCCGATTCCATTCGTGAGATAACGCAACAGGAAGTAGATCACGACACAGATCGAGGTGACGAAGATCGACAACCCCGTATAGAAGACGAGGTACAGCAGTCGCGTCGACGATGTGGTCAGGTGCTTCACCGCAAGATCGATTCGCCTCCATAGCGAGTAGGTGGACGGTGAGTTCGAGAGCTTTGCGACGGTCATGGAGATTTGTCGAAACCCGGTGACCGCCCAGAGATCGGATATCACGAACTCCCGATCGCGGTGCCGGACCAGCGCCTTCACATAAGAGGCTGTCATCAATCGCGAAGTCACGAGATTGCGGGGCAGCGGTCGATCGCTAAGGGCGTCGACGAGAGCAAAGAATGCTATGCCTCCAACCCGTTCCAGAAAGCCGCCGCGTCGAGTCTGCTGTACGCCATATACGACGTCGCAGTCGCCCCTGCGAAAACGCTCGTAGAACGAGGTAAGATCTTCGGGCTGTTCCTCGAGATCACTGTCGATTAGGAATACGAGTTCGCCCGAGGCATGGGCCAAGCCGGTCATGATCGCCTTGTAGTGCCCGAAGTTCCGCGAGAGGTCGACGAGGACGACCCGGGGATCCGATCTCTGCACTCTCAATGCCATCTCCAGGCTGTCGTCTGGAGAACCGTCATTCACCATGATCAGTTCGATATCGTCGGTGATCTTGCGTGCGGCTTCTATCGCTCGCCGATGGAATTCCTCCACATACGATGCAGATCGATAAAGCGTGGTGACGATCGAGATCTTCATTGGCCGTTCCCCCGGGGCTGGAAGACGGCTGGGTGCAGGCAGTCTAGGACCCGCTGGCGCCTCACTTGAAAAGACACGCTTCCTGCTCCAAAGCGGAGATTATTGCGGTGCAAACGAGCAGCCTCGCCCATAGCATTTGCTCGACTTTACTGTGTGCATCAAATCTCTCTTCGGTACCCAAGAATTGCGGAACGCTACGATTTTACAATGCTTTAGGAAGGCATTGGAGACGCGTCAACGGCCCGGTTGTCATACGACAGGCGAGCCGCGCGTGCAAACGACCGGCCTCTCCGAAACAATCAGAGTGATATGTGCGACAAAAGTTCACCGCCTTTGAACCGGTGTCCTGGTTTTCGGCACATAGTAGCAGGGTGCGGTCCCTCTTCTTTGGCGAAGACTGCCACCTCGGGTTGATTGTTCCTGAAATTTTGCGTTCGCGTGTCTGTCGATTGAGCACTATCGACGAGCTGCAATCTCTGGAGGCAGTTGTAGCGATTGTCCCCTCCGAGAGTTCAAAGCTTGACGACGCCGGGGGGGCAGCTCCGGAAATGACGAATACTGCATTCATTTCAGCGGGCTGGGAAGAAATCCCAGCCAACAAGGAGGGTTCATTATGCGCCGTTTAGCTTTTTTGACATTGATCCTTGGCCTGTTGCTGCCGTTCCTGACATCGGCACCGGCATATGCTCAGGCGACACGCACCTGGGTCTCCGGTGTGGGCGATGACGCCAATCCGTGCAGCCGCACCGCCCCGTGCAAGACCTTCGCTGGCGCGATCTCCAAGACGGCGGCGTTCGGGGAGATCAATTGCCTCGATCCGGCCGGCTACGGCGCGGTGACGATTACCAAATCGATCACGCTGAACTGCACGGGGACGCTGGGATCCGTGCTGGTTGCGGGCTCAAACGGTATCATCATCAATGCCGCGGCGACCGACAGGGTCGTTCTTCGCGCGATCCAGCTTCAAGGACTGCGCGGCGCCGCCACTCCCGGTCTCAACGGTGTCAGGATTCTGAGCGCAGCATCGGTCTCGATCGAGGACTGCGTGATCACGTCGTTCTCGCAGGCAGGCATCGCCGACGCGCGAACTGCGGGAAATACGCAACTGTTCGTCCGCAACACCATCATCAGCAATAATGCCGGAAGTGGCATAGGTCTCGGCGCGACGGCTCCGAACAAGGTCATCGTCGATGGGCTGGAATCGGTCGGAAATCTGTTCGGTGTCGCCGCGGGTAGCGGCAATAGCGTGATGGTCACGCGATCGGTATTTTCCGGCAACACCACAGGCGTTGAGGCCGACTCCGGCGGCGCGGTCAATGTCGACAACAGCTCGATCACCGGCAACGGCACGGGCGTGCAGTCCGTCAGCAACATTCGCCTGTCGAACTCCGACGTAACGCTCAACACCACGGGCTTCAGCGGAGCAGCAATTAGCTACGGCAACAACCGAATGCAGGGCAATACGTCGCTCGGGACCTCGCCCACGGCCGCCGGTGGCGCCGTCAGCAATCTGGGTGAACAATAGGCTTCAGCCTGATGGTTCGCCGGGCGAGTGGCGAATTGTCGTAGAAGATGAAATCCCGGGACATCGTCCCGGGATTTTTCGTCAACGACGAACCGAGTGTCAGGCCACGATTGTTGGGCGGATGAATCGCGGCGCTTCGGGACCGGTGTTGAACAGGACGTCGAGTATGCTGACGGCGTGGTCGAAATCCCCGTGGAGCTGCTGATATTCCGGATAGCCCTGGTAGTTCATCCACTCCGTGGCGATACCGGCGTCGGCAAGCCGCGCCTCGTCGAGATAGGCTCGTGCGGAAGGGCCACTCAGATAGCGATCAGCGCGCGCGGCCTGCGCGATCGCCAGGAGTCTCGCAGTCTTGCTGCCGTCTGCAGGGTAAGCGGTATCTCTGACAATATTCGTGCGCAACCCCAGCAGTCCCGCGATCTCGCGTGTGAAGAGTTCGTTGACGTCGGTGAGACGCACTTCCTTGTTGGCGCGCTCGTACCAGCCCCGCACGACGGGGGCGAGTACCTCGAAGAACGGTGCGCGTCGATAGGCCAATTCCAGCGTCCGCCAATGCTTCTCGGCCCAGGGTTTCTCGATCAGGACCTCGTCGATCGCCTGATCAAAGCGCCCCTTCGTGACGACAGGTATCGTGAGCCACTCCGAGCCGTTCGCGGTTTTGATTCGGTTTCGATTGTGCCAGTGCCGCTTCACGAACTGCATGCGATCGTAGATTACGTATTCGTCGCAACGCCCGATCAGATCGAAGAAGCCCTTCCAGGGGATGTAGCAGGATTGGACGATGGATATTCGCACGTTGTGATTTACGACAGACTTGGGTGGGTGAATGGGACCTCTCCGAAACGAGGCTTGACGGGCGCGGTCGATCCGAACAGTTTGCCGGCGTGCTCTCGGACATCCAGCCAGCGAGGCGGTCTTTTACAGTGATTTGTCAATGAATTCATCCCCAATTTGCGTTTCCGCCATATCCTCAGTCAGCCAGCCATGCACATGAGGGAATTGGTCGGCCCAAGGCGCCGTTGCCTTGCCTGTGGTGCAGAGCAGGCCATCGATGACGACGAACCCGTCTGGCCGGTCGGCTGGCGTTGTCCTTCCTGTGCCCATGCCACCGCAGAACGCGCGGGGATACCGGCGCTTGCACCCGACCTCGCCGACACGATCAGCGGCATGGACCCGAGCGGTTTCAAGAGGCTGGCGGAGGTCGAGGACGAGCACTTCTGGTTCGTGGCCCGTAACGAGCTGCTTGGTGGCTTGGTCACCCGCTTTTTCCCGACGCGCGTCGTTTCCTGGAAATCGGTTGTGGGAACGGTGCCGTGCTGCGCGCGATTTCGCAGTTGCGCAACTGGCGGCGCCTGGTTGGCTCGGAGTTGCATCCTTCCGGGCTCGCCTTCGCCCGTGCGCGCCTGCCGCGGGCTGAGTTCGTGCAGATGGACGCGCGTCACATCCCGGCCAGCGAGGCCTTCGATCTCGTCGGCGCTTTCGACGTCATTGAGCACATTGCGGAGGACGAACGTGTGTTGGCCGAAATCCGCAGCACGCTGGTAACAGGTGGTGGTGTCATCATCGCTGTTCCCCAGCATCCCTGGTTGTGGAGCCGTTTTGATGAGATCGCCTACCACGAACGGCGGTATTGCCGCGGCGAGCTTGAACGCAAGCTTCGGCAAAGCGGCTTTGAAGTGCTGTTTTCGACCTCCTATACTTCCCTGCTGCTCCCGATGATGATCGCAAGCCGGCTCTTGAATCGCGGCGGGGACTCGAACGAGGGGGTGAGCAAGAACTCGCGCTTGACCCACGCATCAATCGCCTGTTCACGGCAATCCTGCGCGCAGAAGTGCGTCTCACTCTCGCGGGATTGCGTTGGCCCGTGGGCGGTAGCCGCGTCGTGGTCGGACGAGCAGTCTAGGTGATCCGCGGCATATGGATTCCTTCATGGCAGCAGAATAATCTGCTCGAGGAATAATCGGCGGGAAGGCTGGGTGATGAGCGAGATTGGCCGGGATACCTGGATGGGCTGGCGGGCTCGGCTCTTGCGGCGCGCGATTCTGGCGCTCAGCGTCGCCGGTCTTGTGCTGATCAATGCTGCGACAGCGAACGCCCAGTCCGTCCGCCAGGGTGTCTCCGCACTCCAGCGCCATGACTACGTGACGGCCTCCCGTATCTTCATTCCGCTGGCCGAGCGCGGCATTGCGCCGGCGCAGACCTATCTCGGCTTCCTGTTCGAGACCGGCCGCGGCGTGCCGCAGAACTACACGGAAGCCGCGATGTGGTACCGCCGCGCGGCTGAGCAGGGCGACAGCCGTGCCCAATATTCGCTGGGCTTGCTCTACGACCGCGGCCAGGGCGTGCCGCAGGACATCGTCGAGGCCTCCAAATGGCTCAATCTGTCGGCGGCCGCAGCGCCCCGCCGGTGCGCGAGGCGCGGGCCCGGATCCGCGATGCCGTCACGACCAAGATGACGCGCGGAGAGATCGCCCAGGCCCGCCTGCGGGCGCTGGAATGGACGCCGAGCCGCGAGCACTGACAGACGCCTTGGTGCCCCCAAATCAAAAATGTCGAAAACAACCCCATGCACAGTAGACGCGGCCTCCGGCTCGCCTTCATCGGAATCGTGATTTAGCTCGAAAGCACCGGGCCTTAGCCCGGCCAGCCGCCGAGCGAGTTCATGTACCAGGTCTCGCCCAGCCAGCCGATCCAGATCGCCGGTGCCAGGAACAAGCCGAACGGCAGGAACGCCGTACCGCGGACCAGCTGTCTTCGCAGCGCAGCATGGGCAAGGTAGGCGGCGATCGCTGCCAGCGCAGCGAGCTCGATCACCGCGACCACGGTCGTCAGATCGAGCCAGGCGCCGCAGACCGCACCGAGCTTGACGTCGCCCATTCCAAGCCCGTCGCGGCCGCGCCAGCGCCGGTAGAACGCCATCAGGAGCAGCAGCGGGAGCGACACGGCGGCTGCGCGGGCCACGGGCCAGAGCAGCGCCTCGAGGCCGATATCCGGCACGAAGGCGCCGGCGCGGAGCAGGGCGAGCGCAAAGGCGGCGGCCGTCAGCTCATTTGGGATGAGATAGTGGCTGGCGTCGTTCGCGGCGATCGCGACCATCAGGGCGGCGAGGAATGCGCCGTACAGACCCTCGACACCCGGCGCGGTGACGAGGCTTGCAAACAGGCCCAGTAACAGGGCCACGCTGAGTGCGAGCGCGGGGCCCGTTTCCTCGTTCATTGCCGCATCCGTCACGCGGTCAGCGCGCCGCCTTGGGCACGGTGACCACGGGATTGCTGGTCCCGACCAGGCGGCTGTTCATCTTGGTGCGCATCTCCTCGGCAATGACATGCGCATCGACGCCGTCCTTGATGACGGTGGGCCGGATGAACAGGATCAGCTCGGTCCGGGCGCGTGAGTTGGTCTGATGCGAGAAGGCGTCGCCGACGCCAGGGATGGAATCCAGGATCGGCAGGCCCTGGCGCTGCCTGTTCTCGGTCTCGCTGATCAGGCCGGCGAGCAGCACGGTCTGACCGCTGGTCACCGCGATCGAGCTCTTGACGCGGCGCTGCGAAATCGTGGGCGTCAGCGAATTGGCGCTGCCGGCGGCGATGTTCGAGATCTCCTGCTCGATGTCGAGCACGACATTGCCGTTGGCGTTGGCGCGCGGCAGCACGCGCAAGATGATGCCGGTGTTCTTGTAGTCGATGGTGTTGACCACGGTGTTGTTTGCAGTCAGCACGGTCGCGGTGCCGGTCGAGAACGGCACCTGGTCGCCGACCTGCAAGGTCGCCGGCTGGTTGTCCAGCACCACCAGCGACGGGTTCGACAGCACCTTGACGTTGGTGACGCCGTGCAGCGCATCGAGCACGACGCGCGGGGAGTTCTCGGCGCCGATCAGGAAATTGAAGCCTGGCAGCGCGCGGCCGAGCAGGGCGCCCGCTGCGGCGTTGACCGCGTTGCTCGTCCCTTCGATATTGCTGCCGATCGTGCTCGAATTGCTGACGCCCGTGATGGTGTTCGAGATCGAGCCCTGCTTGCTGGCCAGGAAGAACTGCACGCCGTAGTTCAGCTGGTCGTTCAGCGTCACCTCGGCGATCGTCGCCTCGATCGCGATCTGGCGCTGCGGCCGGTCGATCTGCCGAATGGTCTGCTCGACGATGCGCTGCGCCTCCTGGTTGGCATAGACCAGAACGGCGTTGTTGGTGACATCGGCGGTGATCCGCACATTCTGGAGAATGCCGTTGAGGCCGGGCCGCGCGCCGCTGCCCGAAATTCCGCCCAAGCTGTTGTCCTGCGCCGTTGTTGCCGACGCGGCCGGAGCAGGGCGGGCGCCGAGCGCCGATCCGGCGGGGCCGGAGACCGGGGTTGTGGCGCCGGCCGCGGCGGTCGGCAATCCGCTAAGCGCGGCGACCGGATTGCCGGATGAGGAGGTCGTAACGCCGGCACCGGGCGCGACCTGGCTCGAGGCGTTGTCGAGCGTCGAACTGCTCGTGGCGCTCTGGGTCAACAGCATGTCGGTCAGCATCGCCACGATCACCTTGGAATTGCCGTAGCGCAGCGGGTAGGACTTCAGGTTTACGCCTTCGGTGTCCGAGCGATCGAGCCGCGCGATCCACGTCTGCGCGCGCTTGAGATATTCCGGCTTCTGGCTCACCACGAGGATCGCGTTGAGCCGCGCGATCGGCTGAAGCTTGATCACGTTCTGGCTCATGCCGCCTTCGCCGGAATCCATGATCTTCTCGATCTCGGAGATGACGGGCTCGGGCGACGAATTGCGCACCGGGAAAATGCCGACGGATTGTCCGCGCATCCAGTCGGCGTCAAAAGAGAGAATGGTGTCGACCGCGGTGGCGCGATCGCTGCCGCTGCCGCTGACGAGTAGCGTGTTGCGGGCGCTGTCCGGCCGCATGGTGGAGGCCTTCACGCCGAAAGCATCGAGCAGCTTGAAGATGTTCTGCGCCGAGACATAGCGCAGCGGCACCACCGTGACGCCCTGACCGGCCGCTGCGTTCAGCGAGCGGTCGACGCCGCCGGGACCTGCTTCCGGCGCCGGCAGCAGGCGATAGCCGGTGCGGTCGCGGACCAACGCGACACCCGACATGCGTAGCGCGTTTTCGAGCACATAGACCGCGTCCGCCTTGGGCACTGGCCTAACCGAGGCGAGCGTGACGGTTCCCTGGACGCGCGGATCGATCGTGTAACCGACATTCAATACGTCACCAAGGATGACCTTTGCGACGGTCGCCACTGGCGCGTTCTCGAAATTGAGGTCGTAGCCACTGCCGCCGGAATCGTCGCGTTCGGCAAGCGCGCCACCTTGCGGCGTTGCACCATCGCTGAGATAGATCGCCGGCTTAGACGATCTGGCCTGGGCAATGCCGCCGGAGCCCGCATCCGCAGGTTGCCGCGGCTGCAGGTCGAGGGAGCGGATCTTGTCGGCGATATCCTGGGCGCGCGGATCCTTCGGATCGGCTTCGATCGACTGGTCGGCCGTGACGATGCAGGCGGCGAGCAGGAAAGCGGTCGACAGCAGGGCAAGCGTTCCAGTCAACGCTGAGCGGCGGCGCAAAAGCGGCTGGACCACTTCGGACAAAATACGCCTGCCAACATTGGATGTGAACGTAAATTGCATCCGATCCCCTCGGTCCGGACGCGCAATAATTTGCGCCACGATTATGTTTTTGCTAACAAATAAGTCAAGCGTAAAGGGACTTCCGTTGACTGCGGGAGCTGTTGCTTTCAGGTAACAAGGCAAGCAGTGGGTGCGATGCGAGACCTTTCCGCAGAGAGCTTCCGGCAGCATCTCCTCGAAAAATACGCGTTGCCGCCACGTGTGCGCGCGCATGTGGACCACCCGGCCAATCCCGCGCTGACCCGCCCGCTGCTCGAATTGTGGGAGGCGACCGATCTGTCCGCCGCAGATTTCGCCGACGAGGTCTCCGACTATTTTGGCCTTGCGCGGCTGGGCCTGCCGCAACTGCTTGCAACCACACCGTGCCTCGATGGTTTTTCCCGCCGCTTCTTGCGTGAATCCACCATCTTCCCGTTCCGCGCCCCGAACGGCGGCTATCGGCTGGCGATCGCCGATCCTTCCGACACTGCCGCGGTACGCGCCGCCGAGATCGTGTTCGGCGAGAGCGTCGAGGTCGTCGTTGCTTCGTTCGAGGACATCACGACGGTGCTCGACCAGCGCACCGAGGCGGGCGATGCCAACGCCGATGACGGCGTGCGGAGCATCGCGCAGCAGTCTGACGACGACATCGAAAGCCTGCGCGATCTCGCCAGCGGCGCGCCCGTGGTGCGCGCGCTCAACGATCTCCTCGAGCGCGCGGTGGACCTTCGCGCCAGCGACATTCACGTCGAGCCGTTCCGGGCCGGGCTCACGGTGCGCATGCGCGTCGACGGACTGCTGCGCGCGCTGCCGTCGCCGCACGGCATTCCGCCGCAGGCGCTGATTTCACGCATCAAGATTCTCGCCAGCCTCAACATCGCCGAAAGGCGCCTGCCGCAGGATGGCGCCGCGCGCGTGCGCGTCGGGCGAAGCGAGCTCGACGTCCGCGTCGCGACCATGCCGACGCAGCATGGTGAGAGCGCCGTCATCCGTCTGCTGCCGCGCGACCGTGGCCTGCTGGAGATGAGCAAGCTCGGTCTTGCCACGCGCGACGAGAGCGCAATGACGCGGCTGCTCGCGATGCCGCACGGCATGATCGTGGTTACGGGACCAACCGGCAGCGGCAAGACAACGACGCTTGCGACCATGCTGTCGATCCTCAACGAGCCGACGCGAAAAATCCTCACCATCGAGGATCCCGTCGAGTACGAGATCCCCGGCATCAACCAGTCTCAGGTCAAGCCGTCGATCGGATTGACCTTCGCCTCGGCGATGCGCGCCTTCGTACGCCAGGACCCCGACGTGATCATGGTCGGCGAGGTCCGTGACGCCGAGACCGCGCATATCGCAATCCATGCCGCGCTCACCGGCCATCTCGTGCTGACGACGCTGCACACCGAGACGGCGGCCGCCGCGGTGCCGCGCCTGATCGATCTCGGGATCGAGGGCTTTCTGCTCAAGTCGACGCTGCGGGCGGTGGTCGCGCAGCGTCTCGTGCGCATGCTCTGCGACCGCTGCAAGGTGCCGCACGCGTTGACCGAGGACGATCTCGCCAGGGATCCGCGCTTTGCCGTGATCGGCTTCAAGTGCGGCGAGGTCGTGCACGAGGCCGACGGCTGCGAACGCTGCGGCGGCACCGGCTATCGCGGCCGCAACGGCGTGTTCGAGATCCTGGAAATGTCCGACGAGGTGCGCGCGCTGGTCGGTCCGCAGACCGACTCCCACGCGATCGATGCCGCCGCGATGCGGGGCGGCATGACGACGATGCTGGAGGACGCGGTCGCCAAATGCCGGGCCGGAATGACGACCGTACCGGAAGTTTTCCGCGTCACGACGGTGCGCTAAACACATGCCGAACTATCGCTATCGCGCGCTCAATGCCAACGGCGAACTGGTCTCCGGCGCCATTGCCGCGCCCACGCCCGGCGACGTCGCGCAGCGAATCGAACGGCTCGGCCTCGTGCTGGTTGACAACGTCTCGCCGGAAGAGGGCGGCGCGAGCGGCAGCGTCCTCAGTCTGTTCAACAGGCCGAAGCCGGAGGACGTGACCATCCTGACGCGCGATCTCGCGCTGCTGCTGCGCGCCGGCGCCCGTATCAATGACGGCCTGGAGTTGCTCGCCGCCGATCCCGATCTCGGCCGGCTGCGCCCGGTTGTGGCCGACATCCGCTCGCGCGTCGTGTCGGGCGAGAGCTTTGCCGAGGCGCTGGTGCGGCACGAGGGGCTGTTTCCGCCGATGTACATTGCGCTGGTGCGGGTCGGCGAAGCCTCGGGATCGCTGGATCAGGTGCTGGACGTGCTGGCCGGCGAGCGCATGCGCAGCGAGGCCTTGCGGCGCCGGTTGTCCGATGCGATCCGCTATCCGCTGTTCGTGCTGGGAGCGGCCGGCTGCGTGCTGCTGTTCTTTCTCACCTTCGTGCTGCCGCAGTTCGCCAGTGTGTTGCAGGATTTCGGCGCCAAGGTCGATCCCATCGTCGGCATCTTCCTCAACATCTCGAGCTTCCTGCGCGGCAATTCCGACGCCGTGCTGGCCGGGCTTGCCGCGACCATCGCTGCCGTCTGGCTGTTGCTGCGGCAGGAGCGCGTCCGCCGCGGCCTCACCAACGCGATCACGCGGCTGCCGGCGATACGCAACGTGATGAGCGCGTACCGGACCGCGCTGTTCTGCCGCAATCTCGGCCTGCTGCTCGGCAGCGGCGTCAATCTCACGATCACGCTGCGCATCCTCATCGACATGATGGCGACCACCGGCCCGTCCGCGGTCTGGAGCGATGCCGCCGACCGTGTCCGTCATGGCTCGAAACTCTCCGACGCGCTGGCCGAGACGGAGGCGCTGCCGCCGATGGCAGTGCGCATGCTCAGGCTCGGCGATGAGACCGGGCAATTGCCGATGCTCTCGGGGCGCGTCGCCGAATTCTACGAGACCAAGCTGCAGCGGACGCTCGACCGCGCGGTCGGCATTGCCGGGCCTGCGGCGATCATCGCGATCTCGCTCGTCGTCGGCGGCCTGATCACGTCGGTGATGACAGCGCTGATGTCGGTGAGCCAGATTGTAGGCTAAAAGGATATTTTGGAGGATTTGAGGTGACCAAACATCGGTCGTCAAGGCGCAGGCAGAGGCGCGCGCGGCGAGGGAGGCCGGCTTCACCCTGGTCGAGATGCTGGTCGTCATCACCATCATCGGGATGATCATGGCGCTGGTTGGCCCGCGTGTGCTGAACTATCTGAGCGAGTCGAAGGCAAAGGCGGCCAAGATCCAGATCGAGAGCTTTTCCAGCGCGCTGGATCTCTATTATCTCGATGTCGGCCGCTACCCGACCTCCAATGAAGGTCTCGCGGGCCTGACGCGCACCAACAACCAGACCGGCTGGAACGGACCTTATCTGCGCGGCGGCGTGGTACCGAACGATCCCTGGGGCCACGTCTATGTCTACCGCTCGCCCGGGACGAGCGCACCTTACGACATCATCTCGCTCGGATCGGACGGTCAGGAAGGCGGCAGTGGAACGGCGGCCGACATTGTCAGCGGCGCGCGCTGAGGACATCGGAGATGCGCGCGGCTTTGCGCTGATCGAGATCCTGTGCGTGCTCGCGATCATCGGCCTGCTTGCGGCGATCATCCTGCCGGCGATCCCGCGCACGACGACGCGCGCCAGGCTGGAGAGCTACGCGGTCGAGACCGCAGCGCTGCTCAAGGCCGACCGCAACGCGGCGTTGCGGAGGCAAGTGCGGGTGGTGACGCAGGTGGACGCTGAAGCGCGCGCGATCCGGTCCGGCGTCACCGGGCGGACAATCCGCCTGCCGGGCGACGTGGTCGTGCAGGCGACGCTGGCCTCGCGCTGCGCCGATCGCGCGGCCGGTCGGTCGATCGATTTCTTTCCGTCGGGCATGTCGTGCGGCGGCACGATCGCGCTGGCGCGGCCGGGCATGGGCTATGAGGTACGCGTCAACTGGCTGACCGGAGGTGTCGAGATTGTCCCGCAGAAGCTGCTCTGACGCCGCGGGCTTCACCCTGATCGAGGCGCTGGTCGCGCTCGCGATCATCGCGATCGTGCTCGGGACGATCGGCACGGTCATCGCCACGACGGCGAAGGGCACCCGTTCGATCGACCAGCATCTGGCGTTGTCAGGCACCGCCGCACGACTGCTTGCGGACCTGCCGGCGCGCGGTTTGCTGAAGCCTGGCCGTCAGGTCGGTGAGCTCGCCGGCAGTCGCTGGCGGGTCGATGTCGCACCGATGAGCGTGACGGGCGGTAATCCCGCCACCGATCGCTTCGTGCCGATGGCCGTCAATCTGCGCCTCCAGCGCGCCGACGGCAGCGCGATCCAGGTCACGACGGTGAAGCTGGTGCCGCGGGGCTCGCAATGATGCGCCTGCGCCGCGCATTTGCCGACGAGGCCGGCTTCACACTGCTGGAGGTGCTGCTCGCTACGCTGCTCATGACCGTGATCCTGGCGGCGCTGGCGACGGTGACGGCGCAATGGCTGCCGAACTGGAACCGCGGCATTGCGCGCGTACAGCGGGCGGAGCGCCTCGCCACCGGCCTCGACCGCATCGCCGCCGATCTGTCGGTTGCCGAGCAGATGACGGTCAATGGTGACGCCAAGTTGCCACTGTTCGACGGCGCCGAATTGTCGGTGACCTTCCTGCGTACCGCGCTCGGCCCGAGCGCGCGTCCGGGGCTCGAATTCGTCCGACTGATCGAGAAGGCCGATGCGCAGGGCCTCGCGCTGGTGCGCGAGCGCGCGCCGTTCCAGCCAATGCCGACCGACGGACAGATCCGCTTCGCCGACCAGGTCGTCTTGATCTCGCGCGCCGTTCCGCGTGAGCTTTTCCTATGCCGGGCCGGACGGCCGGTGGCAGCCGGTCTGGCGCGGCCAGCCGCAACTGCCGGATCGCATCCGTATCACTGTGCGCGACGGTGCCACCGGCCAGGTGCTGGCGGCTTCGGCCGCGGTGGTGCCGCATATCACGGCACCGGCCGAATGCGCGCGGGCGAAAAATCCGGCCACTTGCGTTGCGGCACGTGGCCGGCCGCAACAGGCGGAGAAAGAGGAGCAGCAGCTGTGAGCGGCGTTAGATGCAACTCGCTCCGCGACGGCGGCGGCTTCATCGTCGTCGTCGTGCTCTGGATGCTGGCGGCGCTGGCCGCGCTCGCGCTGATCTATTTGAGCTATGTCACCAACACCGCGGTCACGGTCGCCGTCAACACGGACCGCTTGCAGGCCGATGCGCTGGTGGCTGCCGGGCTCGAACTTGCGGCCTACCGGCTTTCGGCGCAGCCCGAGGCCACGCGTCCAACCAGCGGGACATTCAACGCCCGCGTCGGCGCTGGCCGGGTGAACGTCACGTTCCGCTCAGAGGCGGCGCGCATCGACCTCAACATGGCGCCGAAGTCGATCCTCGCGGGCCTGATGACGGCGCTCGGCGTCCCCGCGGCGGACGCGCCGGTTTATGCCGACCGCATTCTCGCCTGGCGCTCGTCGACGGAGCCCGGGCAGGACAATCCGGAGGATTCCTACTACCGCACGCTCGGCGCGTCCTATCTGCCGCGCCATGCGCCGTTTCCGCACAGCGACGAGCTCTGGCTCGTGCGCGGCATTCCGCCCGCAATCGTCGAGCGCGTGCTGCCCTTCGTCACCGTATTCAGCAACATGCGGACGGTGAACGTGCTCGATGCCGCGCCGCAGGTGCTGGCGGCACTGCCGGGCGTGACGCCGCAAACGCTGCAGCAGCTGTTGCGCGACCGTGCCGATCCCAATATCGACCGGCGATCCCTGGTCGGGATCGCCGGCAGCGCCGCTGCGACGATCGAGGGCTCGAAGACCTACCGGCTCACGGTCGCCGTCGAGGCGCCGTCGCACCGGCGGAGCTCGACCGAGATCGTCATCCTGCTTCTCGAAAGCGGCGATGAGCCTTATCGTGTATTGTCGTGGCACAACGCCTTCGACGGTTCTGCCGGAAAGCCTTTGTGAGATGAGTTCGCTCGGGTCCCTTCGCGCCATTGTCGATGCCTGGACCGGCACCGTGGCCGCGTCAATCGTCTCCGGGCTGGAGCGGATGGTGTCGCCGCGCGTGGTGCGGCTGGTCGAGGCCGAGACCGGCGCGTTCGCGCTGGAGGCCGCGAAGTCGGAGAACATGCCGAAACAGATCGCTTTCGAGGACGGCAAGTTCGTAAGCACCAACCTTGCTCAGATCGTCCGTGGCAGCCGGGTCGAGATCGTGCTGCGGCCGTCGCGCTTTCTGTTCCGCCCGCTGGAGCTGCCGGCCCGTGCGGCGGATTTCCTCGACGGCATCGTGCGGGCACAGATCGACCGGCTGACGCCGTGGAGCGCGAGCGAGGCCGTGTTCGGTTGCAGCCGGCCATCGGCGCAGGGCAGCGAAAGCCTCGTCACGCAGATCGCGGCGGCACCGCGCCGGCTGGCGATCGGCTATGTCGAGGCGGTGTCCGGCTTCCATCCTTCTGCGATTGCGATCGCGACGGAAGGGCCCGAAGGCGGACGCATCAAGGTATACGAGCAGAAATCGCGCGGCGCGGTCGATCCCGCGCGGCTGAGCCGGCTGCTGCAGGTGGCGCTGGCTCTCACCGCGGTCGCAGCCGTCGTCGGATCGGTCGCGGCAGGCTATCTCGCCGACAGCTCGAGAGCCCAGGAGAGCGAGCTCCAGCGGCAGATCACCCAGCGCCGTGCCGCGCTTCGCGGCAGCGACGGCGGCGAGCGCTCGCCGCTCGCACTGCTCGAGCCGCCGCAAATACGAGACGCCGGCGAGCGTAATCGTGCTGGAATCGTTGAGCCGGGTGTTGCCGGACCACACCTATGTCACCGAGATGCATGTGTCCGGCAACAAGATCCAGATTGCCGGCATCACGCGCGATGCGCCCTCGCTGATCCCGCTGATCGAGCAGTCGCAGCATTTCACCCGCGCGACCTTTTACGCTCCGACCACGCGCAGCTCCTCCGATCCCGGTGAGCGCTTCCACATCGAGGCGCAGATCGAACCGAGGAACGCGCCATGAGCAGCGTCAAGAGCATCGGTGGGATCGCCAGCGGAAACGCCATCGCGCGGGCGCTCTCGGCTTCGCCGCTGATTGCGGTCACGCTCTATCTCGCAGTTTCAGGCGGGCTGTTGCTGATGGCGGGCCTGTCGATCGCCGACGTCATCGCCCACCGCCAGGCCCTGGCGCAGACCTCCGACCTGCTCGACCAGCTGCGCGGCCGCAAGGGTGGCGCCAGGAATGCCGCGACAACATCGGTAGAGCATCCGGGCACGCCGTTTCTGGAAGGGCCGACGGTGACGGTCGCGGGCGCAAATCTGCTGCAGCGGGTTGCCGCCGCGGTCGGCAATGTCGGCGGATCGGTGCAGTCCTCGCAGGTCGACGTCGCAGGCGCGCAGGCGAAGGACGGCTTCGTCGGCCTCGTCATGAGCTGCGAGCTGGAGCAGCCCGCGCTGCAAAAGGTGCTCTACGACCTCGAAGCCGGCATGCCGTTCCTGTTCGTCGACCAGCTCGACGTCCAGGTGCCGCAGGCGACTGCGCAGAACGAAGCCGGCACCGGCCGCGTCAGGGTGATTTTGGGTGTCTCCGGCCAGTGGCAGGCAGGAAAGTAGGGCCGGCGTTTTGAGCTCACCAAGAGTACTTGAACACGCCCTTGCCGGAATAGCTGGTGACGTTGCCTGAGAACTCGCCGTCGAAGGTGCCGGCGATCGAGAAGCCGCTCAGCCATTTCATCTCGGCGCTGGCGCTGAGAAGCGCGGAGTCGGCATCGACCCTGGCGCCGTTCACGACGAAGCTGGTGCCGGGCAGGGTCTGGAACAGAGCGGTGACGGCGCGGCTCGGATTGTAGTCGTGCGCCCAGGCGGCGCGGCCGCGCAGGGTCAGCACGCCGTTCTGCATCGCATAGGCTTTGTCGGCGCGCAGGCCCAGCTCGGAGCGGGTGTCGGTCAGCGATTGCGAGGCGTAGTTCAGCGCGAACAGGCCGCCGCCGTTGAGGCTGACTTCGGAATAGTTGGGCAGGTTGAAATTCGTCACCTGCGTGGCCGCATAAGGCGTGATGCCGACCAGCGGCGTTGCGAAGCGGTAGCCGCCTTCGAACCGCGCCGAGAATGTATCGGCCTTGTAACGGCCCTGGAGCTGGTCGGCACCGGCGAGCGCCACGGTGCGGTTGGTGGTGACGTCGTGCCAACCATAGGCGAGCGCGGCCGAGACATAGGCCGGTCCGAAATTGTGCCGGCCGTAGATTCCGGCCTGGAAAAGGTCGGCCGAGCCCGAGCCCATCGCATTGGCAACCGAGTAGTTCAGTCCGCCGCCGCCGAGCGCGAAGCCGACCAGCGTGTTGACCGAGAGCCTGTAGTCGGCGCCGGCAGCCCCGCCCCAGACCCGCGCGGTGAGGTCCTGCGAGCCGACCTGCGCATTGCCGCCGACATCGGCCGAGCCGCCGTAGCCGGCGGCCCAGACACTCCAGCGGCTGCTCGGCTGCGAGGACAGCAGCGGCGCCTTGGTCGCCATGGCATAGGCCTCGCGCTCGCGCGGGGTAGCCGGACGCATCCTGGCATAGGCGGCCATGTCATCGCTGTCGGCGAATTGCGCGACGCTGCCCGCCTTGGCGAAGCCGCCCGAGCGGCCGATCACGGTCGGGTCGAGCATCAAATTGAGGAACTGGCCGTCGGCGTTGATCGCGGACTGGATGATGCCGGTGCCGAGCTCGCCGGAGGCGGTGGTCAGCCCCGCCGGTGACAGTGCGGCGAAGGCTGCGGGAATGCCGCCGGTCGCGTTGAAGAAATTTGTCAGCGTGTTCGCGACGTTCTGCTGGTTGACGTTGAGGCCGCCGGCTTGCGCGAAATCGACGTTGACGTTGAGGAATACGTTGTTGGGGTCGTAGCTCAGCGTCGCGTTGATCGTCGGCATGTTGGAGACGACGGCCGGATTGAAGGTGGTGCCGCCGATGCCACCGGTTGCCGACAGGATGGTGTACTGTTTCTTGACCGTACCCGAGGTGAAGTTCGCGCTCACCGTCGCGTTGCCGAGCGTGGCTGCGCCGATGACGTTGGCGAGGCTGGCGTTGGTCGACGAGACCTGGACGAGATAGGTCGAAGCTGCGGTGAAGCTGAGCGATCCGTTGACCGTCAGTGGGCCGAATGGGCTCGCCGCGCTGCCCGGCGCCAGCGTACCGCCGGTGACTGCGACGCCGGCCACCGTTCCGCTGCCGGCGAGCGTGCCGCCGGCGTTGACGGTGGTGGCGCTCTGGATCGAGCCGTCCACCACCAGCGTGCCGCCGTTCACGGTGGTGGCGCCGCTATAGGTGTTGGCGCCGGACAGCGTCTGCGTGCCGCCGGCCATGGTCAGGCCTCCGCCCGCGCCGCCATCGTCGATGATTCCCGCGAAATTGCCGATGCCGTTTGTTATTGTCAGCGTGTTGGCGCCGAGGTTCACGTTGCCCGAGCCCGCCAGCGACCTGATCGAGGTGCCGGCGCTCAAATTCTGGATGTCGAAGATGCCATTGGCGATGACGTTGCTCGAGGTGGCGATGCTGCCGTCGCCGCCGCCCAAATTGACGAGATCGAGCTCGCCGCCGCTCGCGATGGTCGTGGTGCCGGTGTAGGTGTTGGTGCCGTAGAGCTGCTGCACCGCGCCAGTCGCGATCGCGAAATTGCCGCCGGTTCCGCCGCCGATGCCGCCGTCCTGGATCACGCCGCCGAACGCGATGCCGCTGCTGCCCGTGAGGGTCAGAGTCTTCGATCCCAGCGCGACGACGCCGTTGGCGCCGAACGAGAACAGCTGCGTCACCGATGTCCCGGACGTGGTCTGGGAGATATCGAGCGTGGCGCCCGCGCCCGCGAACGCGACGTAGAGCGAGTTCGCGATCGAGCCGCTGCCCTTCAGGGCCAGCGTCGCGCCGCCATCGATCTGGGTGACGTTGCTGTAGGTGTTCACGCCCGAGAGCGTCTGGGTGCCGGCGCCGACCTCGAATCCGCCGGTGCCCTGGATGACGCCGGCAAATTCGGTCGAGCCGTTGCTGATGAAGAGCCCGCGGGCACCCATGTTGACGATGCCGCTCGAGCTGCCGGCGAGCGTCGTGATGGCGTTGAACGGGAAAGAGGAGGCCGAGATGTCGAATGTGCCGTTCACCGTGACGACGCTGGAACTCGCGATGCTGCCGTTCCCCGACAGCGCCAGCGTTCCGGCCGAGATCGTCGTCGCGCCCGTATAGGTGTTGGTGCCCGTGAGTGTCAGCGTGCCGGTGCCGACCTTGGTCAGGCCGCCGCCGGTACCGGAGATCACGCCGTCGACCTGGGTCGAGACATTGTTGCCGCCGACCGTGAGCGTCTTGGCGCCGAGCAAATAGTCGCCGGCGCCTGCGATCGAGCCCGCCGTCATGCCGGCGCTGGAGAGCCCCGATATGTCGACCGTGCCGCCGACGTTGGTGATGAAGCCGGCATTGCCGCCGGTCGACGTGCCGGTGAAGCTCGTGATGCCGCCATTGTCGGTGGTGATGCTGGAGCTGCCGGCCGTGGCGGAGTTGCCGAAGGTGAGCGAGCCGCTATTGACGATCGTCGAGGTCGCCGCGGTCGCTGTGTTGTTGAATGTCAGGAAGCCGGCGGCGGCGTTGGTGATGTTGGCGCTGCTCGCGGAGGTCGCGTCGTAGAAGCTCATCACCACATTGTTGACGATCGCCGCGGTTCCGGCGTTGGAGCTGCCGTTGAACTCGACGACACCGTTGTTGGTGATGTTGGCTGTGCCCGCGGTCGAGGTGTCGTTGAAGCTGATCGAGCCGCCGCTGACGCTGTACGTCACGACATTGCTGCCGCCGCTTGCGGTGCTCGAATTCGTAAACACCATGCTGGAGCCGACGTTGAACGTCTGGACGTTGGTCGAATTGTTCGAGATGCCGGCGCCGTTTACCAGGAAGATGTCGTTGATGTTGACGGTGTAGGCCTGCGCATCGGGCACGGCCGTGAAGACCACGGCGCCGATGCCGACGAGGCCGTTGCTGTCGACCGTCGGCGTGCCGGTGTTGGTGAAGGTGGCGGTGCCGTCGGGCACGGCCGGGGTCGAGGTCCAATTCGTGCCATCCGTCCACTCGCTGGACGTGCCGCCCACCCAGGTGCCGTCGACGGCATGGGCAGCAACGACGCCGAGCGCGGTGGTCGCGAGCAGGGTCGCCAAGGCGCGGCGCAACAGGGAACTCACCCTGTGTCGGCTGCTCCCACGCGCCATTTTCGGTTCAGCCATCGCTTCTCTCAAATCAGCAAAGTAATCGCCGGCGAATGCGCAACTTGAGCGCGAGGCAACCGCGCGCCGGTATCATAGTCTAACGGCGTCGCAACGCCCCGCAATGAACGGGGGGCCAATTGCGCAAGGTTCCCGCTTTTTCCGTTTGAAATTCGAGCGAACGTGGCCATTGAGCAACATTTTCATGCGTCGCAACACGCGCAGAATTGAGAACGCGCGGCATGTCCGCACCGGCCGAGCGATTCAGCCCGGGTTGCTGGCGAAGCCTATCGGAACTAGGCTGCTGCGCGGGCTTTGCTGCGTGCCGGCGGCCGCTAGGGAATTCCGATGTCCAGGTGCATGGGATCGACAGGGTTAGCCATGCTGTTCGCGCTGCTCGTCATCGCGTCATTGGGCATCGCCGAGAGTCCGGCTGCGACCTCGTCGCGCATGGACATCCTGTCCGACGATGCCGCGAGCAGCCCCGCCGAAAGCGTCGATGTCGGCACCATGAAGCCGATCGCGCGGCCGGCGAAGGCTGCGAGCAAGCCGATCCCCCGCGGCAATCCGTTGTGGTCGGTGCCACTGTCGGCCCTGACGGTGACGCAGGAGCGCCCGATCTTTTCGGCCATGCGCCGGCCGCCGCCGGGCGCGGTCGCCGCTTCGCCGGTCGAAGCGGTGAACGTGCCGACGCCGCCCAGGCCGGTCGAGGCTCCGCCGCTGCTGCTGGTCGGGGCCGTGGTGGGCGAGGGCGATGCCATCGCGATCTTCGTCAATCGTGCCGATCAGAAGGTCGTGCGGTTGCGGCAGGGCGAATCGCTCGGCGGCTGGTCGCTGACCGAGGTTCAGCCGCGCGAGGTTACGTTCAAGCAGGGCGATCGCAGCGAGGTTCTGGCGCTGCAGCGGCTGGACGGAACGGCAGCGGCTCCGCCGGCAGCCGCCACCGCACCGGCGGACGCCGGCAAGCTGACGATGCCGACCACGACCGATACGTCGTTTGCGCCCTTCGTGCCGCGCTCCACGCCGAAGAACGGCGAGTCGGACGGGCTGTGAATCACTGTCTGAGCACGATCAGGTCGGATAGCCGCTGGACACGTTTCGGCATCGAGCTCTAGCCCCCGAGGATCGCGCCGAGCGAGTCGCAGATTCGCTGCTGCTGCGCCTCTTGCAGGCCGATCCAGAACGGTAGTCTGAGCAGGCGCTCTGACAGGTCGGTCGTGCGCGGGAGATCGCCATGCCCGCGCCCGAACCGCATCCCGGCCGGCGCGGAATGCAGCGGCACGTAGTGGAAGACCGCTTGAATCTCCGCTTGCCGCAGCTTGCGGATCACCGTGTCACGATCGGTGCCTTGCGGCAGCAGCACGTAATAGAGATGGCCGTTGTGGGTGCAATGGGCGGGCACGACCGGACGACGCAACAACTCGCGCTGTTCGAGCGGCGCCAGCATGGCGTGATATCTGTCCCAGATCGCGAGCCTTTCGCGGGTGATATTTTCTGCGTCCTCAATCTGGGCCCACAGGAAAGCCGCGATCAGATCGCTCGGCAGAAGCGACGAACCGACGTCCTGCCAGGTGTATTTGTCGACCTCCCCCGGAAGAAGCGGCCGCGATCGGTGCCCTTTTCGCGGATGATCTCGGCGCGCAAGCCGAGCGAGGGATCGTTCACCAGCAGCGCGCCGCCTTCACCCGATATGATATTCTTGGTCTCATGGAAGCTCAAGCAGCCAAAATCGCCGATAGAGCCAAGAGGCGTGCCGTTGTAGCTTGCCAGGATGCCCTGTGCGGCATCCTCGACGATGCGCAAGCCGTGGCGCTTTGCGATTGCCACGATCGGATCCATCTCGCAGGAGACGCCGGCATAGTGCACCGGCGCAATCGCGCGGGTTCGCGAAGTGATGGCAGCTTCGATCTGGCCTTCGTCGAGATTCAGCGTGTCCTCGCGGATGTCGACGAAGACCGGGATTGCTCCGCGCAGCACAAAGGCATTCGCTGTCGAGACGAAGGTGAACGATGGCATGATGACCTCGTCACCGCTCTTCAGGTCGAGCAGGATCGCGGCGAGATCGAGTGCCGAAGTGCAAGAGTGCGTCAGCAACACCCTGGCGCTGCCGGTGTGCTGCCCGAGCCATTGATGACAACGCCGGGTGAAAGGCCCGTCGCCAGAAAGATGATGGCCCTTCAGAGCAAGCTCTATATTGGCCTGCTCCTTGCCCGTGATGTAGGGACGGTTGAAGGGGATAAATTCGGATGCCATTGCCTAAGCTGTCTATCCGCCTTAAGACGCGCTTTCAACGGTCCGATCGCATTGTTCCAGTGTGGTGGTTTCCGCAACGGGAATCAATAGGCGGCGGGATGCGATCGACCGGTGTCGCGTGCTGGCGGTCTGTTGAATGCGATCCGGGCGGTTTTCTGCCGATTATCTAGCCAGGAAGGTTCGAGACTTGACCGACGCGCGCGTTGATGCTCCGGGCAAGACGGTCGCCCCGACCGAGACCGGCGGCCGACGCACACGGCTTATTCACGGCTGGTCGGCAAACTTGGTCCAGATGCTGTTGGGCCTGACCCAGCAGCTGCTTCTGATTCCGGCGTTCCTCCAATTCTGGTCTAGCGACCAGCTGGCGGCGTGGCTTGCGATCTACGCGGCAGGTGGTCTGGTCGTCATCGCCGACGCCGGATTGCAGATGCGAGCCATTAACCGTTTTCTTGCCTTCAAATCCTGTGCTGATTGCGACGGGCGGACGGCGAACTTCTACGCGCGCGTGCTGCGGATCTATGTTGGGGTCATCGTGGCGCTGGGTGCTCTGCTGTTGCCTTGCGCCTACCTTGCGCGACCCTCGCTGGTGCTGGGCTTTCAGGCGACGCCTTGGTTCGATGCCGCATTTATCGTGATGACCGTGGGCATGCTGCTTACGTTACCGTCCAATCTGGTCTCCGGGCTTTATCGCACGAGAGGCAAATATGGCCGGACGGTCTGGATCCAAAACTTAGTGCTCCTGCTCGGTCAAATCGCGCAGCTGGTCGCGGTCGCCACTTTCGGGAATCTCCTCGCGGTCGTGATTGCCTTCGTCTCGATGCAGCTTCTGTTCACGGTCTTTCTGGTCGCCTATGACGCGCCGCGCCGGTTTCCATTTCTGCGCCGGGGCCGGCGCGCCCGCCAGCAAAGTTGGCGTTGGGACATTGGGCAATTCGGCCGCGGCTTTCCTTTCGCGGTCGCGAACCTCACGGAACTGGCGTTGGTGAACTTCCCCGTGCTGCTGGTCAGTGCCCTCGTCGCCGACCGCGTTGCGGTGGCGCAATGGGGGTTGACGCGGGTGATCGCGAGTTTGGTGCGCGGCTTCTGCCTGCAGGCGGCGCTACCGTTGGCGGCCGAGCTCGGTCAGGACTATGCGATCGGCGACAGGGAGCGGCTACGCAAGCTCTACGCCACCGGCTCGGTCTTTGTGACGGTACTTGCCTGCGTCATCGTCGCGGGTCTGTTGCCCTTCTGGCACGACTTCTTCGCGCTGTGGACGCACGGCAGCATTCCCTACGATGCTCCGCTCGCCATCACGCTGCTGCTCGGCTCGGCCGCCGTGGCCCCCTCTCTGTTGGCGCTTTCCTTTGCCAATCATAGCAATCGAGGAGGGCTCCTGGTCCGGGTCAAGGGACTACAATTCGTTGTATTCGCGGTGCTTTCGGTGGGTTTGATACGCTGGCTTGGACCGCTTGGAGCAGCGATAGCGGTCGTCGCGAGCGACGTTGTGGTCCAGTTCGGAATTCTCGGGTTCGCCATTACCGGGACGACATTGCGACACCCGGTCCGTCATACGGTCTTCCTGATGGCAGTCGCGACGGTTATCGTGTCCTCAGGCTGGTTCATCGGCAGCGGGATTGCTTCAGTCGTGCCCGGAAGCAGCTACGTTCACTTCATTGGCGAGAGCACAATCTGGTTGATCGTGGTCGGAATGCTCGCCAGCCCGCTTCTGAGCAAACAGCGCCGCGATAGGCTGATCGCCTGTATTCCTGCTTAGAGTTGCTCGGCGGACGTGCGCAGAACCGGCTATACGGTGAGCCCATCATCCATTATCAAGTTGAAATGGCCGGACGAGGCTTCGAGGACGCATGAAGGGCATTATCCTGGCGGGGGGACGGGTTCCCGACTTTATCCGGTCACGGCCGTGGTGTCGAAGCAGCTCTTGCCTGTCTTCGACAAGCCGATGATCTATTATCCGCTATCCACCCTGATGTTTGCCGGCATTCGGGATATCCTCATCATCACGACGCCGCACGACCAGCCCCTCTTTCAGCGATTGCTCGGCGACGGCTCCGAGATCGGCCTGCGTTTCTCCTATGCCCATCAGGACAAGCCGCGCGGACTGGCTGACGCCTTCATCGTCGGCCGGGACTTCGTCGGAAAGGATTCCGTTGCGCTCGTGTTGGGCGACAACATTTTCTATGGCAGTCGATTGCCGGAGATGCTGAGCCAGGCCGCCGTACGCGGGCAGGGAGCCACGATTTTCGGATATACCGTCAACAAGCCCGAGGAATATGGCGTGGTCGAGCTCGATGCGAGTGGACGGCGCGCGTTGTCCATCGAGGAGAAGCCGTCGCAGCCGCGCTCCAATATCGCGGTCACCGGGCTCTATTTCTACGACAACGACGTTCTCGACATTGCCGCCCAGATTACGCCGTCGACCCGCGGCGAGCTCGAAATCACCGACGTCAACAGGGTCTATCTGGAGCGTGGGGATCTATTTGTGCGTCTCATGGGCCGCGGCATGGCCTGGCTCGACACCGGGACGCATTCATCGCTGGTCGAAGCCAGCCATTTCGTCCAGATCCTCGAACAGCGCCAGGGGTTGCGCATTGCCTGCCCCGAGGAGATTGCACTGCGGCAGGGCTATATCTCCCTTGAAGCCTTCGAGAAGCTGGCGCAAAAGAACGCCAAGAGTAGCTACGGCCAATATCTGCTGTCGGTCTTTCGCTCGTTCGGGCGCGACGCGGGCGGCTCCTGAAGCAGAGACCGAATGCGCTTCGATGGCATCACCATCTTCGTGACCGGCGGCGCAGGCTTCATCGGCTCCGCCGTGATCCGCCATTTGCTGTCGGATACAGGCGCGCGCGTCGTCAACATCGACAAGCTGACTTACGCGGCGAATCTCGATTCGCTGCCGGGGGCCCTCGATCATCCGAACTATGTGTTTGCACGACAATGCATCGGCGATAGCTCTGGTTTGCGCGCGCTGTTCGACAAATATCAGCCTGACGCGGTTATGAATCTCGCTGCGGAAAGCCATGTCGACCGTTCGATCGACGGCCCGGCAGAGTTCATCCAGACCAATGTGGTGGGCACCTTCATCCTGCTTCAGGAGGCCCTGCACCACTGGCGAAGGCTGGCGCCGGAGAGGCGTGCGCGATTCCGCTTCCTTCACGTCTCGACCGACGAGGTGTTCGGATCGCTCGGAAAAAGCGGCTTGTTCAGCGAGGACTCCGCCTACGCTCCGAACTCGCCTTATTCTGCCAGCAAGGCATCGTCAGACCATCTGGTCCGCGCCTGGAGGGAGACCTACGGACTTCCTACCATGGTGACGAACTGCTCGAACAATTACGGGCCGTATCATTTTCCTGAGAAGCTCATCCCGCATATGATCATCCGCGGGTTGGCCAACGAGCCACTGCCCATCTATGGCGACGGCGGCAACGTCCGCGATTGGCTCTATGTCGCCGACCATGTCGAGGCCCTGACGCTGGTGCTTGAGCACGGCAGGATTGGAGAGACCTACAACATCGGTGCGCGCTGCGAACGGAGCAATCTCCAGGTGGTAGAGCGCATCTGCGACCTGCTCGACGACATCTCGCCCGGCGCCGCCGAACGCCGTGGTTTGATTGGTTTCGTTCCCGATCGGCCCGGACACGATCGCCGCTATGCCATTGATCCCGGCAAGATCGAACGTGAACTGGGCTGGCGCCCGCGGGAAGATTTCGAGAGCGGTCTCGTGAAGACCGTCCGTTGGTTCTGCTGCAATCGGACCTGGTGGCAGAACATTCTCGATCGCGGATACGAGCATGCGCGGATCGGTCTCGAAGGAAATTCAAATGAATGACCCGCGGCTGCATCGGCCATCGAGCCTTATTCGACCGCGTCATGCCCGGGCGTTGCGCGGCTTTCAGTAGATCTGAGGGTAGCGGCGGTATCTCAGCCGCATCAGGTGCCGGGCGAGCTGCCGGTGTCCTTCGTCGATCCGCTCGGCAAAATAAGCGAGCCTTTGCTTGCCTGCGATGGCGAGCCGAGTGCGTTCTTCCGCAGAGCCGACCTGGACAATCGCCTTAGCGAGTGAGGCAGGATCGTCGTAGTCGAACAGGATGGCGGCGTCGCCGGCCTGTGCCTTGAAGGCTTCCGGATAGATCACCGGGGTGCCGACTGCCCACGCCTCCAGCGGCGGCAGATTGGTGGGACCGAAATAGGTGGCCATGACGAGCGCCTTCGCGCCGCGATAGAGCGCGCCGAGCTCAGCGGAGGGAACGAAGCCGAGCATGCGCACGGAATCGCCGAGGCCGTGCTGCGCGACGAGGACCTCGAATGCAGCGAGAGCGCCGGGGTCGGAGCCGCAGAGCACCAGGGTGTGGCTTTCGCCCCGATCCCTGAGCAGGCGCATCGCGAGCAGGATGGTCGCGTGGTTCTTGTGCGACCAAAATTGTGCCGGATAGAACAGATAGCCGGGCTCGATGCCGTGCTTCTTCAGGATTGCGACGTCCTCGACCTCACCGGTCGCGCCTGATCGCGACACGTAGAGCGACGGCGAGAACGGGATGCAGACGGCGTGGTCGCGCTCCATGGCGTAACGCCGGCATAGCATGTCGATCAGTTCATCGGCATTGGTGATGACCATCGCTGCCTTGGTGACGGCGCTGCGCCACACGATATCGCGCCGCTCGAACTGGCCGAACTCGCGCACCTCATCGAACTCGGGACTGTCGCGGAAGCAGCCGTCGAAGATCGTGATGATGAACGGCAGCTTGTAGAGCACCAGGTTCCAGTTCGAGGTGGTGGTGAAATAGACGATGTCCACGTCCGCCCTGGAGAGCTTCTTCTCGAACGGCGCGCAGACCCGCACGGCATATTGCAGCAGGTCGAACGGCCCCCAATATTTCAGGAACAGGAACAGACGATCGAGCCAGCCGAGCTTCAGATACGCGCTGTTGACGCCGAGATCGGCCAGAATCGCGACGTTGTCGGACAGCGTCGTAAACACGGTGACGTCGATACCCGCACTCTTCGCCCAGTCGCGCATCCACAGGATGTCGGTGAGCGACTGCTGGAAGCCGCCGCCGACGTCGAGCGGAAGCTCGAGGAAAATGCCGACGTGATAGCGTTTCACGGCTGCGCGGCCTTTCTGGCGATGGAATAGGCGGCCCAGTCCCTGGTGTTCGGTGCGGTGTCCGACAGCCATGCATGGCTGCCGGCCGGCTCGAATCCGCAAATCGTGAGCGCGGCCTCGACCTCGAACGGAAACCAGTAGCGCATGCGGTGGGTCTCGTCGACGCGGCGGATCGTGGAGCGATCCGTGTCTTCGCAGAACAGCGTGTAGTTCACGAGCACCGTGGCCTTGGGCTCGTCGTGGTGCGATTGCGCAATCCTGGTCAGGCGCAGCGGTGCCTGCTCGATGATCTTGACGCGCGTCTCGACGCCCTGGGCGAGCACGGCGCCGCCGTACCAATAGTCGAAGAAAAAGATGCCGCCGGGTTTCAGTGCGGCATGAGCGGTGCGGAACAGCGCCTCCAGCCTGTCGCGGTCGTTCTGATAGCTTGCAACGTGAAACAGCGACACGACCACGTCGCAGTCTCGCTCAGGGCCGGCCGCGCAGGCATCGCCCTGCCGGAAGGGAATTTCGAGGCCGGCTTGCGCGGCGCGCGCGTTCGCCCTCGCGATCATGTCGGCGCTGAGATCGACGCCGGCCACGTCCCAGCCGCGGCGGGCGAATTCGATCGCATGTACGCCGGTGCCGCAGCCGAGATCGAGGAGCTTGCCCGAGCCGATGCCGTGGTCGCGCAGCCGTGCTTCGACGAAGTCGACTTCGGCGGCGTAATCCTTGTCCCGGTACAAAAGATCGTACCAGGGGGCGTAGTCGGCAAACACGCTCACGCCAAAATCTCCTTCAGCGCCTGCGCGGACCTCGTGATGTCATCTTCGGTCAGCGCCAGCCCGCTCGGCAGATAGAAGCCGCGCCGCGCGATGCGCTCCGCGTTCGGATGCTGCTCGTCCAGCATGAAGCCCATGCGCCGCAGCACCGGCTGTTCGTGCATGCACCAGAAGAACGGTCGTGTGCCGATGCCCCTGTCTGCCAGACGCCGCATCGCCTCCTTGGCGTCGAAGGGGACGTCTTCGTTCAGGACGACGCCGTAGACCCAGTAGATGTTGTCGGCATAGTTGGTCCGGGCTACGGGGCGGCTGACGCGATCGACGTTGCCGAGGTGGCTGTCGTAGAGCCGGCCGATTCGGCGCTTGAGCTCGACCGTCTGCGGCAGCCGCTCGACCTGGGCGACGCCGAGCGCGGCCTGAAGGTTGGTCATGCGCGCGTTCCAGCCGAGCTCTTCATGGACGAAGCGCTGCTGCGGCTGGAAGCAGAGGTTGCGGAGGCTGCCGAGACGGTCGGCGAACGCGTCGTCGTCCGTGAGGATCATGCCACCTTCGCCGGTCGTGACGTGCTTGTTGGGGTAGAAGCTGAAGGTCGAGACATCGCCGAAACTGCCGCATGGCGCGCCGCGATAGGTCTGGCCGTGCATCTCGGCGGCGTCTTCGATCACCTTCAGGCCGTGCTTGCCTGCAAGTTCGAGGATCGGGTCGAGATCGACCGGCAGGCCGTAGATGTGGACCAGCATGATCGCGCGCGTGCGCGGAGTGAGCGCTGCCTCGACACCTTCGATCGTCATGTTCCAGGTTGTGGGATCGCAATCCACGCCGACGGGAACGAGGCCCGCCCGCACCACGGCGGCGGCGCAACTGATGATGGTGAAGGTCGGGATGATGACTTCGGAGCCAGCCTCGAGCCCCAGCGCGTGAATGGCGATGTCGAGTGCGACCGAGCCGTTGGTGACAGCAACGCCGTGCCGTCGGCCTGCGGCACGCGCCATCGCGTCCTCGAAGCGCTTGATGAACGGGCCTTCCGACGAGATCCATCCGGTGCGGATGCACTCAGCGAGATATTCGGCCTCGTTGCCGTCGAGGAGCGGCGTATTGACGGGAACGAAGGCTGGGCTCACAGCGCAGGACCCTTGACCCGCATCTCGGACGCCGGCGCTTCAGGGAAGCGCGTCTTGTCGTTCTCGCCGGCATAAGGGCCTTGCTTGATCTCGAACATCTCGAGCGGCTCGATGACGTGGAAGCCGTGAGCGCCGCTGCAGAGCAGGATGATGTCACCGGCGCCGAGCACGCGGCTCTCCAGATAAGCCTCAGCCTCGGTATAGAAATCGACCTGCAGCTTGCCCTTCTGGATCAGGAGGACCTCCTGCGTAAAATGCACCTCGCGCGTCACCTTGTTATGACGATGCGGAGCGATGCTCTTGCCTTCAGGATGGCTCATGAAGGCGAGCTGTTGCGACAGTTCAGGCGACGAGAAGAAGGTAATCCCGGGCTCGCGAAACGAGGCGCGAACGATGATCGCGTAGAGCTGCTCGCCGAATCTGACATGTTCGACGTGTTCCATCCGAGGCCTCGACAAAAACCGCTGTGATTATAGGGACATAGCGTCGCTATGCGGGGCACTTTGGCTATTTTGGCCCACACCGTCAAGGGCGGAAGGGCCCGCGAGCTTCAGCTGGCGAGGCGGAGAATGTGGTCGACCCGTTGCCTGAACGTATGGGTCGAAAGCGTCCGTGCTTGCCCCGCGGCGGCAACCGCGCGGCGCTCGTCTTCGTTGGCCAGGTAACGATCGATCTCGGCGAGACAATCGTTGGCCGACCGCCACGCTGCGACCTCGCGGTCCACGTCGAACAAGGTGTCGAGATTGTCCTTGAAATCGGTCAGCAGGAACGTGCCGACGCCGGTCGCCTCGAACAGGCGCGCGTTGCCGGCCTCGCGCCCGGCCATGTCGATATGCGAATTGAGCGTGAGCCGGGACGAGCGGAGCGCCTGGTACATCTCCACGCCCCACACCTCGCCCTGGTAGCAGCGGTGCAGCGGCGACGAGGCGGGGAGGGTGTGCAGGCCGCTGCCGTAGAGCTTCAGATCGTATCTCCGAGCCACCGCTTCGAGTTGTGCCACCCGCCGCTGGTGATCCGCTGACACGGCGCCGACGAAGGAAACGTCAATGCTGCGCTCGGGCGCGGCCGGAAGAACGTCGAGGATACCGGGTTCGAAGGCCAGATGAACCACCTCGGACCTGACATCGACATCGCGGAAGGACTGAACGACGCGGAAAAGCTGCGAGATCATCAGGTCATAGGCCGACCAGTCCTGGCCGCGCGAGGGCAGGATGCCGACCTGACCGATCAGGATCGGGCGGCCGATGCCTTTGATCTGGCGCGCGAGGCGCGCGTCGACGTGGAAGACGTCCTGGTTGAGCACGAGGTCGGGCCTAAACTCTTCGATCTGCGCCAGCAGGATCTTTTCCGCCTGCGCATCGAGCCGCGGACTCAGCCCGACCTTGCGCGCCAGCGGTCTGAGGACGGGCTTTAACGGTGCGATCGTGCGCTGCAGCCAGTTGGGGATCGCCTGCCGCTGCACGTCCGCGCCTGGCAACGGCGGCTGCTCGGCGACGAGGCCATGCTCGCGCGCCCAGGCCGCCCGCATCCAGGGATTGTTGACGTGAATGTCGGCGGCGACATGTCCCGCCGCGGCGAAGTTGCGCGAGTAGAAATCGGCGACGCCGAACAGGCTGGCATTTCGCGCCGCCATCTGCACCGCGTAGGGCTGGCTCTCGAGGCCCGGATGGCGGCGGTAGAGCCAGGACAGGAACCGCGGATAGTCGGCATTGAGGATCAGGATACGCATAGTCTTCAGCGCCCCTGTTCGAGGATGCCGCGCGGCATCACGTACCACAGGAGAAATAGCAGCGCCGCCCCGTGCGTCAGCATCACCGTCGTGAAGGGAACGTTCATGAACGTCTGAGGCAACAGTGCCCCGGATACCAGAATGATACGTTGGGACAGGCCGGCGGACATTCCGTTGGCGATGGAGATGACGATGCCGCAGGCAAGCGCCGAGACAGGAGCAAACAGCGGGCCGACCGATGCGACGCCTTCGGTCGCGAACAGGGATGCGTTCATGTAGCCGCCGATGCCGAACCAGTTGTAGATGACGACCGCGAGCGGTTCCCCATAGCTGCAAGGCACGATCGGCTTCAAGACGCTGATCTGGCAGAAGCGCGTCAGCTCGTGTGTAAAGAAGAACTCGTTGTAGTAGTCCATCGCGAGTGACGGGATGGCCATCATGCGGAGGTTCACAAACTGGAAGACGGTCATCGCGAGTCGTTCCGGAAACAGGCCGAGATGGTAGAGCCCGACCAGAATCAGGCCTGCCGCGCCCGGAACCAGCATCGACAAAATGACGGCGCGCCGAAGGTCCAGGAACCGCGTCGCCACCAGCATCAGCACAAGCCAGGCCGGAGCGAAGAAGGCCTGCTTGCTTAGCGTGACCGGATAGAACGACAGCAGCAGCAGCAGGATGCTGCCCGCCCGCCAGTAGCTGCCGCGAAGCGCGTAGCATGCGAATGTGAACGGCAGCAGCGCGGTCGTCATGATCCCGACCGAATAGTTCACCGGAGCCGGCGCGGTCATGGCGTCGCGATATTTGTAGATGTCCTCAAGCCCGACCAGCCTGAAATTGTAGTACGCGCCGATGACAGCGACGGCGGCGCCGAGCAACGCAATCATTGTCAGCAGCCGCTCGAAGACTTGCGGCGTCAATACAGGCAAACGCGGCAGTGTCGGCTGATAAAGCGCAGGTACCAGGAAAGCCACCACCGAAACGGCCGCCGAGAGGCCGCTCAGGCGATGGTCGTAGCCGAACCCGGAGAAGTTGTTCAACCAGAGAAAGCCGGCAATCATCAAGAAGAGGTAGTAGCCGACAAAATACCCGAAGCTGAAACGGGCGCGGACGAAAAGAAACGTCAGGACGGCGAACGCAGCAATCGTAGCGACCGCCGCGGGAAGCATCTCGTTGCGGAAGAAGAAATGGTACTCAGGATAGAACCGCGCGACGCAGATCAACGAGATACAGCCCAGAACAAGATGGCCCAGGATGAGAAGCGCGATGCTGCGGTCACTGCCGCGCAAGAGGATCCCCCGGCGGCTTGATGCTCCTCGATATCGGCAGGAAGACCCATTGAACGCTTCAAATATCTCATTCAAGTTGGAGGCACAACGTAGCGCGTGGCCCGGTTTCCGCCGAATATCCTCGGAGTTTCGAGCCCAACCTGACATGGGGCATGCGGAGCTGGCCATTGAAATTGCGTCTCGTGCGTCTAGTATGAATTTCCGGGCAAGGGAAGTTGCTTGGTGAGGCAGAGCAATGGTGCAGGAATGGCCGATGAGATCGATCCCCGAATTGAGCCTGAGACCAGGCGCATTGCGTCTGAAATGGGGATGCCGGTGCTGACTGATGCCGAGTGGGATATCTTCTTCGGTCGTCGTATCGGGGCGCTGTCGCGTCAAACCTCAAACAAGATGATTGCCGCGTATGCGGCAGCACAGTCGATCGCGCGAAGAGAGAAGTGATGCGCGTCCTGTCCGCCGTTGTAGCGATGCTGGTCGCATACGCTCCTGCTGTTTTGATTCTGAACAGGCGCCCGCAGCCGGACGGCACGATTTTGTCGGCGCCCTTCGTTCGCTACGATAACTCGAACGCTTTCATGACTTATCCCGTGATCCCCGGGGCGACGGCGGACGATAAGGATCATCGGGAGCAATCGACTTTGATCCTGTACGAGGACGACAAGCCGCTCGGCCCGGCACATAGCACAAATCGGGATGTGCTAGTCGAAGGCGGTGGGCGTTATTTGTTCTGGCACCACAACGCCAACATGCTCCTCTTCTCGACCAGCGACAACAGCGACCCCAACACGAACGGGCGAACCTACCGGATCTCTGATCCCGGGGCGCGCGATCCTTTTCAGGTCCAGCGTCGATAACGCTTGCTCCGGCGTATCGGACGCCCAATCGTTCAAGTGTGTTGCTTTCCGGGGCCAGGTTCGAACATTTCTCGCGGCATCAGGTACCAGAGCAGAAATGTGAAGCCGGCTCCGTGAGAGAGGAGGGTCGTCGTGAAAGGAACGTTCAAGAAAGCCTGGGCGAGAACGCCGCCGGAAAGCATGATAAACCGGTCAGGCAATCCGGTCGACATGCGATTGGCGGTTGCGATGACCAGGCCGCATGCTAATGCCGTTAGTGGCGCGAACACCGCGCCGACCGAGGCGATACCTTCAGTCGCGAACAGGGATGCGTTGAAATATCCGCCTATGCCGAAGTACTTGTAGATGATCACGGCCAGCGGTTCATTGTAAGGGCAATCGACGAGCGGGCTCAGCAGTCGAATCTGACAAAAATGGGTGAGCTCGTGCGTCGCAAAGAAGTAGTTGTAGTACTCCATTGCCAGTGACGGAATTGCCGTCATCCGAAAGTTGACCAGACCGAAATAGGCCATGGACATGCCTGAGGCGAGTACTCCGCTGTTGTGCAAGGCGTAGAGTATCAATCCGAGGGATACGGGGACCAGGACCGACAAGACGACGGTGGCCCGCGAGTCGATAATCCTGGAGGCGACAGTGAGGCCGACGAGCCAAGCCGGCGCGAACAACGACATTTTGGAGAGAGTGACCGGATAAAAGAGGAGCATGAGCAAAACGACGAGCCCTGCGCGCCAGAAATGGCTACGCAGGGCGAAGCAGGCGTAAGCGAAAGGCAGCAGGGCACTCGAGACGATTCCGATCGCGTAATTGAGGATCGTCGGGAACGCCAGTTCGCCCCGAAACTGATAGATGTCCTCCAGCGCGACGAGCTTGAAATTGTATTTTGCGCCAGCCGCGACTGTTGCGATCGCAGCCACGAGGATCGCAATGAGGAGCCGATCGACAGAGCGGATCGAAAGCGGGCAGATCTGCCGCAGAGGCGTGGTGATGAGCAGAGCTGGCAACAGGAACGACGCAGCCGATACGGCCGCAGATAGTCCGCTCAGCGCATGGTTGTACGAAAGTTGCGAGAAGGTGCTGAGCCAGAGATAGCCCAGTATCATTGCATAGAAATAGAGGCCAATCAGATATCCGAAGCTGAATCGCGCATAGGCAAACAGCCAGGAGAGACCAGCGAACGACAGAGTTGCGAGAACTGCCGAAAAGAGCCACCCGGGATGAAACGTGATGTGAAATTCAGGATAGAGGGCTGCGACGCAAATGAGGGATGCGCAGCAGATTGCGCTGCAAGCATACATCAGCGCGGCTAGCTGCTTTGGTCCAAACGTGTAATGGGTGACAGGCTTCATTGCGGATTTGCAAACCCTATGGCCGTTGATGCAAGTTCAACGTGTGTTCAGTCTATTTGTCAACGGTGCGGGATTTCGTCGCGTCCTCACGGTCGATTCCGGCGGCTGTCAATTTACCGGGATATCATATGTTGCAGAAGTGTCTGCCATCCGATCCGCCAGGACGAGGGGCGTCGGCCAGCGACAGGCATTTTCGAGCGCGTAGCACGCTCCTGCAAAGTGCAAAAGTTCCGTCGTTGAGATCCCGACCAGGTCGTCACCAATGTCGGCGCGGTGAAAGTCTCGCGATACGTGTAGACGTTTCCAAGCGAGACAGCTGAACTGCAGTAAGCTTCCATCATTTGCGACGAAAGCGAAGTCCGTCCGCGGTCTTGTGATCCATGAGGCCCGTGTGAGGCAGCGGTCGGATATCCCATCCGAAGAACGCACGCAATGTCCCAAGCTTGCCCCAATGGGGATATTTTGCGGCCTAAAGCCTTGATTTATTCGGGCTTTTGTTAATATACGTCGCCTGACCGGCGTGCTTGGACGTCGTGTCCTGAAGTTCGAGCATATCCCGCAGTTGCTGAGTCGCTCGTTGCGACCACGCCCGAGTCTGAGCCCCCACACATCATCACGTCGGGCTCTCTGTGAAAGGGTTTCGAGGTACCAACGCATGTACGTCATTGGAATCAGCTCCGGGCTCAAGCACGGTCACCACGACGGAGCTGCAGTCTTGCTGCGTGATGGTGAGTTGATCGCCGCCGCTGAAGAAGAGCGCTTTACGCTTGCCAAGCACGCCCGGGGAGAGCTCCCGCGCGGGGCGATCGCGTTCTGCTTGAAGCAGGCTGGAATAACGATCCGGGATGTCGACTGGATATGTTCGCCGCTTCGCACCTACACGAACTATGCCCGGCGCCTCGAGGAGTATTTTCGCTATCAGTTTGGCCACAGCCCCAAGATCGAGCTTTACGATCATCATACGTGCCATGCGGCGAGCAGCTTCTACGGATCGGGCTTTGCCGAGGCGACGGTTGCTTGCTTCGATTTCTCCGGCGATTCGGCCTCAGGTCTCGTCGCGCATGCCAAGGGTAACGACTTCCGCGTGCTGACCCGGTTCGGCCGGCACAACAGCCTCGGTCTCTATTACGGGATGCTGACGCAGTATCTCGGCTATCAGATGACCAATGACGAATACAAGGTGATGGGATTGTCCTCGTACGGCAGCCCGGAATTCCTCGACAAATTCGCCACGATTTTGCGGCCAGCAGGAATCAACTACGAGCTCGACCCCGATCTCGACAAGCGCAAGCATGACGCGGACATTTTTACGAGCGACTTCTCGACCCGTCAGGAGCGGATCTTTACCGAGAAAATGGAGAAGATCCTTGGTCCGCGGCGGCTGCGCGGCCAACCCCTCGATGAACGGCTGACCAACATCGCCGCGAGCGGGCAGAAGCAACTCGAGGTCGTGACCACCGAAGTTATCCGTTCTGCCATCGAGCTGACCGGCTGCGCGGATGTCTGCCTTGCCGGTGGTGTCGCGCTCAACTGCAAAATGAACATGGAGATTGCTTCGGAGCCGTGCGTGAAGCGGCTTTATGTTCCTCCTGTTCCGCACGACGCCGGTGTCGCGCTCGGCGCGGCCCAGCTCAAATGCGCCGAAATGGGCTGCAAGATCGCACCGCTCACGCATGCCTATTGGGGGCCGGAATATTCAAACGACCTGATCAAGGATACACTCGAGAAGATTGGCGCTCGTTATGATTTGCTCGATGATCCGGTCGAAGCCTGTGTCACCGATCTCGTCGAGCAGAAGACGGTAGGCTGGTTTCAGGGACGTATGGAGTACGGGCCTCGTGCGCTGGGCAATCGTTCGATCCTTGCCGATCCGCGCTCTGCGAGCATGAAAGATCGCATCAATTTGAGCATCAAGTACCGGGAGGAGTTCCGCCCGTTCTGTCCCTCGGTACTGTTTGACCGTCAGGCCGATTATTTTGAGGAGGCGTTCGACGCGCCGTTCATGGTCGTCACTTTTCCGGTCAACGAGGCTGTGAAGGAGAAGATGCCGGCCGTCGTTCATGTTGACGGAACCGCCCGCATTCAGAGCGTTCACCGGGAGAGCAATCCGCTTTACAGTCGACTGATCGGTCAGTTCGAGAGCGCGACCTCTCTGCCGGTGCTCATAAACACAAGCCTCAACATCAACGAGCAGCCAACCGTGAATGCGCCGCTGGAGGCCCTGCACACTTATTTCTGCTCCGGACTGGATGTTCTCTATCTGGGGCCTTACCGGCTGGCCAAGTCGCGCTGAGGCAGTCGCCGCTGACCGGAATCCGGACAACGTCCTGTCGCTGCATACCCTTGTTGAAATTACCCGGCACAGCAGGGTCGCGCGATTCCGGCTCCCGGTGAATTTTCCTGGCGTGCCGGCCGGGCTTCGGTGATGCGGAATTATTGATCCTTCTCAAGGGCTTGCGTGACCAGCGCGGTTGTATTTCGTGCCAGCGGTTCCCGGTGCAATGTCGGGAGCAGGGCTCATTCAAAACTGGCCTCCAGCGGCCAGAGTGGTTAGAAGCGGCCATAGCGGGTCGGCGGGGCGAGTGCCCCGGCCAGAGGGACAAGAGATTTGCGAAAGGTACTTTTGACGGGTGCAGGCGGATTCATCGGATCGCACCTTGCGGAAGAGCTGGTCCGACGCAACGTCGCGGTGCGCGCGTTCGTGCACTACAATGGCATGGGCTCGCTCGGCTGGCTCGATGCCTCGCCGCCCGATATCCGCAATGAGTTCGACGTCTTCGCCGGCAATGTGTGCGACCCCAACGGCGTGCGCACCGCCATGAAGGGCTGCGACGCGGTGCTGCATCTCGCCGCGCTGATCGCGATTCCCTACTCGTATCACTCGCCCGATACCTATGTCGAAGCTAACATCCGCGGCACGCTCAATGTGCTGCAAGCGGCGCGCGATCTCGGCGTTGAGAAGGTGATCCACACCTCGACCAGCGAGGTCTACGGTACTGCGCAGTTCGTTCCGATCACCGAGGAGCATCCGCTTCAGGGCCAGTCGCCGTATTCCGCGACAAAGATCGGCGCGGATCAGCTCGCGCTGTCCTTCGAGCGATCCTTCGGCACGCCAGTGACGGTGATTCGGCCGTTCAATACTTACGGGCCGCGGCAATCGGCTCGTGCGGTGATCCCGACCATCATCACCCAGCTCGCGGCTGGCGCGCGCAAGATCAAGCTCGGCAGCATCCATCCGACGCGTGACTTCAACTATGTCGGCGACACCGTCGGTGGCTTCCTGGCGGCGCTCGATTCCAAGGCCGGCATCGGCGAGGTCATCAACATCGGCAGCGCCTTCGAAATATCGATCGGCGACACCGCTCGGCTGATCGCCGAGCTGATGGAGGCCGAGATCGAGATCGAGCATGACGACGTACGCATGCGCCCCGAGCGCAGCGAGGTCGAGCGGCTCTGGGCCTCCAACGCCAAGGCGCAAAAGCTGCTTGGCTGGTCGCCACGCTTCGGCGGCGTGGACGGCCTGCGCAAGGGACTCGAACAGACCATCGCCTGGTTCATCAAGCCGGACAACCTGGCCCGCTATCGCGTCAATGCCTACACGTTGTGAGCAAAATGAGCATGTCCTCCGCGCAAGTGAGCCTGAGCCGTCCTGCCGTGGTTGACTTCAAGCCGGCGCTCGACGCCGTCGATGCGGTGCTTGGCTCGGCGCAGCGTCCGGTGGAACTTCACGAACCGCGTTTCGGGGATCGCGAGCGCGAGTTGGTGCTCGACTGCATCGATACCAATTGGGTGTCGTCGGCTGGAAAATACGTCACCCGCTTTGAGGAGATGGTGGCGGCCGCGACCGGATCGCGTCATGCGGTTGCGATCGTCAACGGCACGGCCGCGCTGCACGCGGCATTGGTGCTCGAAGGCGTCGAGCCGAACGACGAGGTGTTGCTGCCCTCGATCACCTTCGTTGCCACTGCCAATGCCGTGAGCCATGCCGGCGCCGCGCCGCATTTCGTCGATTCCACATGGGACACGTTGGGGCTCGATCCGCGCGCGCTCGAGGCGCATCTCGATGCGGTCGCGGTACGGCAGAATGGCTCCTGGTTGAACAAGCACACCGGGCGGCGGCTGCGCGCGGTGGTTCCCGTGCACATCTTCGGCCACCCCGTCGACATGGTCGCGCTCGGCGCGGTTGCTGCGCGATATGACCTGGTGATCGTGGAAGACGCGACCGAGTCGCTCGGCTCGACCTTGAATGGCAGGGGTTGCGGCACCTTCGGCCATTCCGCGGTGTTGAGCTTCAACGGCAACAAGATCGTCACCACGGGCGGCGGCGGCGTGATCGTGACCGACGACGAGGCGCACGCCCGCCGTGCCCGGCACTTCACCACGACGGCGAAGAAGGCGCATGCCTGGGCGTTCGAGCACGACGAGGTCGCGTACAATTATCGCTTGCCCAACATCAATGCGGCGCTTGGCTGCGCGCAGATGGAGCGGCTCGACGGCATGGTCACGGCCAAGCGCGTGCTCGCCGAGCGCTATCTTGCCGCTTTCCGCGATTTCCCCTGGGCACGCATCTATCGCGAGCCGAACGGGTCTGAGAGCAACTACTGGCTCAACACGCTGGTGCTCGACCGCGAATACGCTTCCGAACGCGACCGCCTGCTCGAGGCCCTGCACGGCCACGGCATTCGCGCCCGGCCGCTATGGACGCCGATGCACCTGTTGCCGATGTACCGCGACTGCCCGCGCGCGGCGCTGCCCGTCGCCGAAGACATGAATACCCGCTGCATCAACCTGCCGAGCAGTCCCTTCCTCGCCGGAGCGGCCCCGGAAGGCGTGAACCAGAGCTGATGCCCCGCATCGTCTTCTTCACCATTCACAGCACCACGGCGTGGTGGAAGTTCCTGGCGTCGCGGATCGATTTCGCCGACGTCACGGTGCTGAGCGACCTGCGCGGGGAGGGCGACTACTCGCTGGTCGACGACTTCTATCGCTTCATGACGAGCAGCGATCCGGCCAAGGTGGCGCTCGATCGCTATGGCGAGGAAGGCTGCACCGACATCATCCTGCGCTGCCGGTCGCTTCGCAGCCTGAAGCGCGATCTCGCGATGCGCATGATCGGCGGCATGACGCAGGCAATCGAGCTCGCCTTCGATCGTCTCGATCCGAGACTGGTGCTGACCTTCACCATGGACCGCTACGTCATGGACGTGATGGATCGCGTCGCCCGGGCGCGCGGCATCGACTTCCTTGAGATGACGGCCTCGATCATTCCAGACCAGATATTCTTTCATCGTCGCGGTCAGCTCGTTCCGCTCAAGGAGCCCTCCGAGGATGAGTTGAGCGTCGCGGTGGACGCGCTGTGCTCGGGCGACTTCGCGCCGGTCTATGTCAAAAACGCCAGGGATTTCTCCAAGAAGCGGTTCTGGCAGGTGTTCGGCTATTTTGCCGTGCGCGGCGCATTCTTCGATCTGTGGCGCTATCTCAAACGCGATCGGTACAACCTCCACTACATCGACGCGCTGAAGCGCCTGAAGCACAAGGTCAGGCCGGGTGACGTCGAGGTGCTCGATCTCCTGCGCAAGGACTGGCGCTCGCGGCTGGACGCGGTCCCGAGGGAGCGCCGGGTGTTCTGCGGCTTGCAGCTCTTCCCGGAAGCCTCGCTCGACTACTGGCTGAAATCCTACGACATGCTGCCGCATGACGATGTCGTCGTGCGCTATTGCGAGGTGCTAGGCGCGGCCGGCTATCACACTTTCGTCAAGGACCATCCGCTCCAGTTCGGCTTTCGTCAACGTGAGCTCTACGAACGGCTGTCGAAGCTGCCTTACGTGACCTGCGTGCCGTATGACATCTCGGCGAACTTCCTGCTCAGCCAGTGCGAGGTGTCCGTCACATTCACGGGAACGATCGGTTTCCAGGCGGCGCTCGCCGGACTTTGCTCCGTGGTGACCGAGCCCTATTACGCTACGGACGAATATTTTCTCCACGTGCGCAAATTCGCCGACATCGACGGTATCGTCGAACGGATCAGGCAATGGCAGCGGCCGGATAATCTCGACGCGGCGCGGCGCCAGATCATCAAAAAGCTCGCTAGCGCGGGCGCCGCCGGAAACTACTTTACCTGGAAGAATTTTGATCCCAACGACGAACTGGCTTGGGAGAGCACCAATTCGTTGGTGCGCGCCTTCAATCGCTATCTGCCTCAGTTCATGAAGCTCTGAGCGCGGGTTAAGCGCCGGCTGCCGAGGTCCATTCGTTTGACGGCGCGGATGCGTCCTTTGGCAAATGGTTGGTGTCCAGCCGCGGAAGCGCGAAACGTGCGGCCGCTGATGTCGGCGACAGCGCAACTTCGGTCGTGAGCGCGAGCTTGAATCCCCGCGATGCAATGGCCTCGATCGTCTCGGCGTTGTAGTCTCCATAGGGATAGCACATCGTGCGATAGGCGGGCGCGGTCCCGACCGCATCGAGCAAGGCGAGCGATCTGTCGATATCGGCCTCCTGTTCTTGCTTCGAGAGATGGCCGAGCCATTGATGCAGGTCGCCGTGCGAGCCGATGTGCATGCCGCTCGACCGCATCAGGCGCAGTTGCTCCACCGTGGCATAGAGCTCGCTCGCGAAGGCTGGTTCATCGGACGTAACGTAGCGGCGGAACAGCTGGTCGATCAGCGCGCGCCGCAGCTCCAACGGCAAAGCATGCTGCAACATCAGCTTGACGTAGTTGATGCCGGCCGGATCGAGAAAATTCCCGACCATGTGTTTCTCGCGGTAGTGTTCCACCGGCTGCAGTCCGAATTCCGCCGCGCGTTCCCGGCACGCATCCTCTATCATGACGACGAGATGGTCCGGATCGACGTCGGAGGCAAGCGTGAAGTGGATCTTGTTGACGTCGAGCACCTTGCGATCGAGCGCCGAGCAGGCCGGCGGAAAGAACGAGCCCTGAAACCTGCGCTCGGCCAGCTTGGGAAAGACGTAGGCGTAGTGGTCGAGATAACCGTCGTCGAACGTTAACAGGGCAGGGCGGGGCGGCAGCTCGCCGGCGCCGTCGATGGCGTCGACTAGCTGCTCCATCGTGATCAGTGAATAATGCCTTGCGAGATAGGCGAGCTGCGCCTCGAACAGGTCGAGGTCGAGCCCCTTGATCCTCGGAAACCGCGTGAGCCGGAGCGGACGCACATAGTGATACATGACGATCGTGACGTTTTGTCCCTGCGCGCCCAATTGTATCCCCTGTTCAGTGCGGTGCCTGCACCGATCGAATGAGCGGCAGCATGACGGCTTCCGGCGGCTCTGCCTTCACCTTCAAGAAGGTCTCGGTCTGCCTTGTCGCAGTCCGCGGCAATCGTGAGACGATAATTTTCAGGCCGGGCGTACTTTTTCCATGCGGTAGCAGAGCTGTTCACCCGCCAGCTTGGCGTCGCGATATTCGGCAAGATCCGATCCGGCCTCGTCGATTGCGACAGTCGAAGGATAGAATACGGTTAGCGGGAGGTGCTCCCGCTTCAGTGTGTCGACGATTGCACGGAAGCCGGTGACGAACACATCCTTGAAATCGAGAAAATCCTGCGCCTGGTACGGCTCGACCCGGCGGCGGAAGATGCGAGGCGTGGCGAAATAGTAGAGCTGGCGGCCGTCCCAGCCCGATGCGACGAGGTCCGCCAGCCCTTGCGCTGGTGCTGTCGCATCCAGCCGAAGCATCTGGCCGCTTGCTCCGAACGATCGGACGGTCTGCACGGTGTCGTCGGGCGCCGACGCATGCCACGTCAACAGCGGATCTGCGCCGCCGGCTGCGAGCAATTTCGCGGTCGAGGCCCCAAGTCCGCTCGATGCTCCCACAATGAGTGGCCGCTGGCCACTGAACTCGCCCGGCGAAACCATGCCGCGAAGCGCGTCATTCGGCGTCGAGGCAGCCGGCTCACGTCCAGCGAATGCCGAGACGCTGCCCTCGAGGCCCAGTCCGCGAACGTCGATTTCGACGAGGCTCATGGCGTCGTGAAACTTGCGAACCCTGAACGCGAGCTCGCCGCTGTCGCCCGGCGCAATCCTTACCGTCACCTTGGACAGCATGCTGCGCAGGCCCGGACAGTCCATGCCGACCAGGGTTGAGATCCCTGCGAGTCCAAGCAGACGATCGACCCCAATCGAGGACGCAAGAGCGCCAAAGCGGGTGGGGAGTGCCGTGATGGCCTGTGGGAGGCCAGCCGTACCAGTGAGTCCCGCGAAGTCCGAGACCGGGCGCGGGCGCGGCGAGGCCAGCGCGCCGCGGGCTTGGAATTCGCTCGCGCGGCGATCGGCGCTGTCGCCATAGGTGATGCGCGCCACCATCGCGATGTCGCGCATCAACGTGACGCGCACGAGCTTGCCATCTTCGGAGATGGAGGCCTCGACCCTGTCGCCGACCACGACCGGCTTGACGAAGGTCGCGTCGATCGCGGCGAAGGACGTGCCCGGCCGCAGAGTTGCGAGTTCATTCAGTGCCCAAAGCAGCACGTGCATGCCGTGGACCACGAGCGCGCCGGGAAAGTGCGTCGCAGCCCAGGCGGGATCGACATGGATCGGATTGCAGTCGCCGGAAGCGGCTGCAAACCAGCGCTGGTCGTCGATCTCGAAATGTCGTGCGGCGGCCGCCATGAATCGACCTTACAGGAGGTTCGGGCGGTCTTGGTCGGCGTCGCCCTTGCAAACGATGCGCATGTCGCCCGGACCGCGCAACGAGAAGGCAAGTTCGACGTTCGAGCGTTCGAATGGCTCGAAATAGCCCGGCAGCACGATCGTGGCATCCTTGGCAGGCGGTAGCCGCTGGAAGCCGGCTGCCTCAAGCTCGCTCTGAAGTCCGCTACAGAAGAAGTCGATATATTCGGTGCCGCTGGTCTGCAGCAATTCCTGGAAGCCCGTGCCTGCTCTTTGCAGGGCTGCGCTGTCACCGAGAAAATCCACCATCCGCAGCGCGCTCGCACCTTCGGCTTCGCAGCGTCTGAGCACACAGAGCGCTGCGTGCGGGCCGTCGGTAATCAGCGCCACACAATAGCGGTAGAATGGGTGCGAGAGGTATCGTCCATGAATGAAGGCGCGTGTCTTGCGTGGAACCTGGGGGCTGGTATCGAGGCCGAGAATCTCGGTCGCTGCCCAGAAACAGTCGCGATCAAGCTCGCGAACGCTCGCACCTGTGCTTGGCGCTGTGATGGTTGCCGATTGCGGAGGGACCGTAACGAGCTTGAAGTTCGTCATTGCGCTGTTGAGCATGTAATACCGCGGCAGCATGTCGACGTGATATCCGAGCGCCTGATAAATGCCCTTCGTCGCCAAATTGAGACCGACCGTGCCGATCCATCTGGGTGTCATCACGCTGTCGAGCTTGCGCAGCAGCAAGAGTCCGAGGCCGTGGGCGAAGTCAGGACGTACTTTCCACGTGGTCAGCCAGAGCGTGTCATGCTCGCCAGCGAGAGTGGCATCGTAGCGGCTGGCAAGGATGAAGCCCAGGATACCGACGATCTGTCCTTCGCCGTTGCGCGCGGCGATGAAATTGTAGCGCCGGTTTGCTTCGTCGCGGTGCTGCCAATCCATCAGGGCTTCACTGCGCGCCAGAACGTGGGTCTTGCTCCAGTAGTCGCGGATGAAGTCCATCAGGCCTTGTCGATCGTCAAGCCCGCACAGGTCGAGAGTGGTGCTCATGGCCGTCAGATCGCCGAAGCCATTTGTCCGGCCGGTGCGATGTCACCCTCCAGCGTGATGAAGGGCGGCTTCGGATAGACCGTCGCGGTCTTCCACGCAAACACGTTGTCCCCGTCTTCCGAAAACCCCGAGCTCTGCCAGAACTCCAAGCAGGGACGGTTCTTGGCGGTCGGGATGAACTTTGCGACCACCGTGTCGCACGATGCACGGGAGGCGGCCAGCACGGCTAGGTGAACCATGAGCTGCTCGACCTTCCGGCCCATCGCCCGGCAGCTCAGCACATAGTCGACGATCTCGAGCGTCGAGCCGATCTGCTCCCAACTGACGATGCCGGTCAGTCCGAGATCGCCGAACCGGTCGGAGACAGTGACAGCAGCGAGGTTGCGGTTCGTCCCGTCGGTAAGCCACTGAGCCAGCTCCTTCTCCGTGGTTCGCCGCGTGCGCAAGTTGAGCTGATTGGTTTTGTTCATGAGCTGGACGATTCGCTTCACGTTCGACGCGGAGACGGGGCTCGCCTGCACTCGCACGCCGAGGGATGCCTGCCAGTCGTCGAGTGAGGAGGCGACATCGAGGCTGTCGCGTCGTTCGCGCTCCTGGACATACATCCGGGTCCGCTCACGGTCTTCGGAGGTGACAGAAGAGCGGTCGAAGCAATCGAGCTGCCGCAACGCATCAGCATATTTTGCCGGATCGGTCGGCCATTCCGGGACCAGTACTTCGGGCAGCGCATCGCGGACGCGGGCGCGCTCGATCGGGTTGTCGTCGATGAATACGGTGGACTGCAAACCCAAATTCAATTCCGCGACGAGTTCGGCGATGTTCTGGGCCTTGTCCTTCCAGTTGATGCGCCAGGCCGCAAGATCGTCCTTGCGAATGATCATCTCCGGGTGCTTTGCAATCGCCTCGAGTGCCACCGCTTCGTCATTCTTGCTGACAACTGCAATGGCGATACCGCGATTGACCAGCGTCTTCAGAGCGCTCTGGAATTCGGCGTAAGCTTCGCCGACGTGATCGTGGCCGCCGAGCCGAAGATTTTCCCAGCCATCGTCGCCGACGATGCCACCCCACATGGTGTCATCCAGATCGACTACAACTAGCTTGCGGTTCTGACCCGAGGCGGTACGCAGAGCGGACTTCACGTCACCAGCTGCGGCCTTGAAGACCTTTTCGGTGAATGGCGCCTTGGTCAGATACCACGACTTGCGGTCGCGCGGATCGTCTGTTGCGTCGATCCATCTCTGGCTGTCGAGCACGAAGACATCGGCGGCGTCGCCGAGCGCTTCGGCGAGCCGCAGGTTCATCCGCGCCAGATGGCGGGCCGTGCCGTCCTTGCCCCAGCTCAGCAGTCCCAGGCCGCGATCGTGGTAGGTCGGTGCCCAGCTCGCAACGAACACATATTTGCAGCTTTTCGCGAAGGATTTGATCGCTGCGGCAAATGCATCGACTTCCGCGTCCAATTGAGCGGCTTCGACGTTTTGCCCGGCCAGCAGTCTGGCGAGTTCGGGGACGACGCCTTCGGGGCGCGTCCAGATCAGCGCGACGCTGCCGGGCGCCGCGGCCGCGGGATTCGAAAGGACCTGAAAGACCTGGCCGTAGGGCGCGCTGGCAGCCTTGCATAAGGGAGCGGTGCGGTCGGCGGACAAATACCTGCTGACCAGGTCGGCATTGAAGTCGGACACCACCAGCACATCGTAGGCCTTGCTCATGAGCCGACGGCCTCTTCGACCAGTTCAACCAATGCGGCAGGCGTGGAGAAGCGCGCCAGATTGTCTTCCAGCTCCCGTCCATCCAGCAGGCTGATCTCCTTGTCGGACAGTTTCGAGGCCTGACGCTCGAGGTTAAGAATCAACATCGTCAGCGCGAGCGAATCGAGGCTGCCACCTTCACCCACCAGGAGCACGTCCGGACGCTTCTCGATCGCTTCTTCCGGCGGCCTGAGGTCGTTGATCTCGTCGATGCAACCATAAACCAGAGCGAGAATTTGTCCCGTGTTGGGAGGCATTTGCAGAAGTTCCCTAAGTGTCCGGATAGGCGGACATTTTAGGATTTCGGGCGGGATTTGTCACGCACGCCGAAACACGGTAAACGCGCAATTCCTCGAGGTTTGCCCGAGCCGGCGCGCTCGGGAAGGACGCAATGCAAGCGCAACTCATTGACTTTGTCAGGCGGCCGGCGGTCATGGCGGCCGTGGCCGTCCTGCTGCTGCGCGGGCTGACGCTGTTCAGCCGCTTTCTGCTGTCCATCGTGCTGGCGCGGATGCTGCCCCCGGACGAGGTCGGCGCCTATGGGCTGATCACGGCAACACTGGCATTTGCGTTGCTGGGGCTCGGGCTCGAGTTCTACTCTTACACCCTGCGCGAGCTCGTGCCCGCCTCGCCGCTGCGTCGTGCGCAGATCATCATGGATCAGCTCGCGCTCGGCGCCGCGACGTTCGCCGCTATCATGGTGTTCTCCGGCCTGGCGGTCGTCGCGGGGGCATTTCCATCCCAGCTCGCGCCTTGGTTCCTGCTTGTGCTGGCTACCGAGCATATCTCGCTCGAAGCAACCCGCATTCTCATCATCACGTCGCGGCCGGTTCGTGCCTATATCGGCGTCTTCCTGCGGGGAGGGGTGTGGGTTTATGCGATCACGCTGCTCATGTTCGCAAATCCTTCATCTCGCACGCTTGAGACAGTCCTGATCTGGTGGGCACTGGGCGGTGCGGCCTCGATCCTCTTCGCCGCGTTTTCGCTAAAGGAGCTGCCGTGGCGCGAGATCGGACGCCGGTCGATCGATTGGCAATGGGTCCGGACGGGTCTTCTCACGGCGCGTCCGTTCATGCTGACCGCGGCGGGGGCGCTGCTGATCTCCTACGCCGACCGCTTCCTGATCGACATGTTCATCGGACGCGGCGCGCTGGGCATTTATACGTTCTACTCGACCATCGCGATCGGGATATTGTCTCTCGGCGCTTCAATTTCCCAGCAGTTCCTTCCGAAAGTCATCGCGGCCTATGCCAGGGATTTGCCGACTTTTCGCCGGTCCGTCCGCAATTTCTTCTGGTCGCTGCTTGGCGTCGCAGGCGGAATGATCGTTCTTGCGGGAGTCCTGATCTTACCCCTGATGTCGCTACTCCAGCTTGATCAATATACCCAGGGTATCGGGGTCTTCTTCTTGATGCTCCCAGGCTTACTGGTGCGGGTGCTTGCTGATGTTCCGTCATACGCACTCTATGCGGCGCGGGCGGATTCAAGCCTGCTGTATTGTAATCTCGGGTCCGCGGTCGTCTCGGTCGCGCTCAATCTCGTCTTCATTCCGATTATGGGCAATTACGGTGCCGCGTTGTCCGGCTGCATCGCCAGCACCGTTCTGCTTGCAACGCTGACATATGCGACGATCCGGCGGTATCGCGAGGATATCGGAAAGCCGGCTCCGGCCACGCCCGCGGGTTTTCCGACTGACGCCGATATGCTCTATCCGTGATGTCGGCGCGACCGGATTGCGAATCGCAAGAGCGGGTCTCTCCGCCGCAAGGGCATGTCACCGTCGCTGACGGTGCTAAATTAGGACGTTCGATATTGCGATGGTGAAGCGGTCGGTCAAGTCAGCGCTGAGTCTTGCTTCCCCCGCGGTCCTCATCGTGATCGTCTGGAGTGTCCTTTTGCTGGCGGTGGCGGTCGGTCCGCTGGATTATCACGGTCAGCCGTCCGTGCCGGTTCTCGTTCTCACGGCTTGTGGCACGATCCTTTTCATCATCGCCCATCTGATCGGCGTCCGGTCTTCCGAGGCCTGGTTCGATCGACAGGTTGACTTCGAGGCTTCCTCACGACGCGTCTTGAACTGGGTGGTCGGCGCTGCGTCCGTGACCGGCATCGTCGGAATAGCGTTGATTGCGCTCGACCGGGTCATATTGAGTGGAGCCAACAATGCCGACTATACCCAGTTGCTGCGTTGCGCGCCAACGCTGGTCGATATCGTCGAGATCAAGCGGACTCCGCTGCTCTATCTCGGTTACCTAACTTTCTCGTTCAGCTACGCAGCGCTGGTCCTGTTCCTTCTCAGAGGTGAGCAGGTCCGTGGATGGATGGCGGCGCTTGCGCAACTGTCCTTCGTCTCCCCGATCGGCTACGCGCTGCTCTATTCCGGACGCATGCCGATCCTGTTCTTCATCGTGCTCATTGCGGCCGCGATCCTTGTTCGATGGTGCCAGGGGTTGTCTCCGTTGCCGCCTGGCCATCATCTCCTCACCAAGACGATAGCAGTTGTTCTACTATTCGCTGCCTATTCCAGCGCCATGTGGTCGATCAGGCAAGGCTTCTGTGTCGAGATGGGCGGCTTGATCCGCGAATTGCAGGCGAAACTGCAGGAGCAGGAAGCGGAGCAGGAACGGATCTTTCATGCGCGCATAGCCGCGCGCGAGAGGGGCTCGGCAGACGGCCAGCGCAAGTCTCAGATCTCCAGCGACGCAGGCCCGACGGATCCCGTGAGCATGCCGCCTGCGCAGCTGCCCGCGCCGGAAAACCAGGCCGAGACAGAGACGACCATCAGTGCCGAGAACGTCAGCAGAATGATCAAGCAGGCGCGGCAAACCGCTCAAGCCGAAGCTCGGGCCCATGCGCAAGCCGATCCCGGCACCCATTCCAAAGCGCCCCCGCCGACGCCGCTTTTGTCGGTCATGATCGAGGCGTGGGAGGCTCCACCGCGTGGCTACATCATGTCGGCCCTCAACTCTGGCCTCGTGCCGCAGGGGACCGTGATGTCGGCACTCAGCTCATACTTCTACCTGACGCACGGTGTTCGCGTGTTTGATGTTACGTGGCGTGCGCGGAACGAGTTTTCACCGCATTGGGGAGTTTACGAAATCGGCGTCTTGTCGCCGATCCTTAGGGTGTTCTTTCCGGACAACGAGCTTTTGGCCACGCTAAGTGTTGAGCTGAAATCGGCAGGAATCTATGGTTTTTTCCCGTCTGTTTGGGCTGCCGCCTTCATCGACTTCGGTATCGCCGGTACGGTCGTCTATATTCTGATCTGGGGATTTGTCGCAGGCTGGAGCTTTGCGGGTGTGAGACACTCGACGTTGATGGTTCCCTCGATGATGTTGACCTTCGTCATCGCAAGCATCCTGCTGAGTCCGGTCAACGGCCCGCTGGGCGTTGCGAATTCAGCACTGGTGCTTGTGTCAATGTTTGTCGTCGGCGCGGTCGCAGATCTCGCGGCATCAAGCCCCGCGAAGCGGCGTCGGAGAGACAGGATGGGCTAACGGTCAGTCCGGCGCAGAAGCGACGAGCCACTTCGCAGTCTCGGCAACGCCTTGCTCCATCGTATAGGGAAGCGGGCCGCAGACTGCTTCGGTCTCACGCATGTCAAACCGATACTGCGTCAGCACGTTGTTTAGACGGAACGAGTTGAACGGAAACCGCCTCAGCCCGGCGGCATTCACGAGGTCGCCGCAGTGCGCCACGAGGCGAGCGAGCGCCGGGGGAACGTGCGGGATCGGCCGCGATCTGAACTCGCGCTGAAACGCGTCGCTCCACGTCAGCAAGTCGATCGGGTCGTAATCGGCAAGGTAGAACGTCTTGCGGTTGATCTGCGCGACGGGGGCTTCGAGCAGCCGGTGGTACTGAAATGCGATGTTGTCGATATAACTGTAGGATTTCCAGAGCGGGGTATGACCGACATGAAAGTACCGGCCGCGCTGGATCATGCGAAGAAAGCGCTGGTAGTGCGCGCTCATCCCCGGGCCCCAGACCGTCGTCGGGCGAACCAGGCACCATTCCCGTCCGGCACCGTCGCTTTGGCGAACGAGTTGCTCGGTCAGTACCTTGCTTTGTCCGTAGAGCGTCGTGGCGGCGTAGTCGGTGTCATGACGAGGAACATACCCGACGCGGCAGACAAGCTGCGACGAGGTCCATATGGCTCGCTTTACCGAGGGCGTGTTCGCGATGGCGGCGATCAAGTTCTGTACGCCCTCGATATTGGCCGCGTAACCTGCAAGGTCGGTCTTCTCGTCGAGATCGATACGCGCGGCGAGATGCACGACCGCGTCGGCGGCGTAATCTTGCAGGGCGGCGCCAAGCCGCTTGGCGTCTAGTACGTCGCACACGTAGCCGGTTCCGGTCCCCGGTCGGTTGTCGAGTCCCGCGACGTCGTGACCCTCGGCGTTCAGGCGGCGTGCGACAGCCTGGCCGATGAAGCCCGAGCTGCCGGTCACGAGGACTTTCATGCGGAATTCGCTGCTCTGATGTAAGGGCTGTCGCTTGACCAGCCGGGGAGGGTGATCTACCAAACCGGCTTGTTGTTTGCAAACAGAGGTGGCACTGCGTTGAACATGCGGATGCCCCCGTCACCAAACCAGATCTCATGAGAACGTTCGTTTCCACCGTATTCCGCGGCATCAATGTCGTGCTTGAGAGTTTCGGGCTGCGCCTGATGCGCACCAACGCGCCAGTGCGAAGCTTCGGCCTGTTCTTCAAGCACCTGAAGTCGCTCGGCTTCGAAGTCCGCACCGTGATCGATGTCGGTATCGCATTCGGAACGGAGTCCATTTACGAGGCGTTTCCGCGCGCGAAGTATTTCCTGGTTGAACCCGTAGCGGAATGCCGTCCGGTCCTCGAAAGGCTCAAGCAGCGCCTGAATGCGGAATACTTCCTCGTTGCCGCCGGCTCGGAGAACAAGGAGGTCGTCCTCAACGTCCACGACGACATCTCAGGATCGAGCCTCTACAGCCAGACCGAGGGTGGGGCGTTCGACGGCGAGGCGCGGCCGACGCAGATGCGACGGCTCGACAGTCTGCTGCCGGAAACGCTCGAGCATCCCGTGTTTCTGAAGCTGGATACGCAGGGCGCGGAGATCGAGGCCCTGAAAGGGCTCGGCAGTCGGATCGGCGAGATCGACCTCTTGATCGTCGAGACCGTGATGATGAAGGTGCGTAAGGGTATTCCGGAATTCGCCGAGCTCGTGCGCTTCTGCGATGAGGCCGGGTTTGCCGTTTACGACGTGCTCGAAGGACACATGCGTGAACTCGACGGCGCGCTGGCGCAGATCGATCTCGCCTTCGTTCGCAAGGACAGCGTGCTGCGGCGTCAGCTCGAAACCTTCACGCCGGACCAGCTCACCGCCTATCTCAAGGCGCCGAGCAAGCTGCGCGCCGCGCGCAACGCCTGATCGAAGGTGCGACGCGGAAGCGTCGCTGGCCTCAGATCTCCGCGAGCAGGATGAAGAGGCAGCGGCGTTCCCCCTTGTTGACCATGCCGCCGCGATGGATGCCGTTGCCGTCGAACAGGATGCAGTTGCCGAAGTTCGACGTGGCGCTGAAATGGCCCTCACGGAGCCGGTCGGCTTCGGGTGAATCGTCGCGAATGTCTGCGCCGAATTCGGCCTTCTTGCGCAGGAAGGCGGGCAGAGCCATGAATTTCTTGCGGATGTCGACCTTGCGGCTGGCGAAGCCGGCGAAGTCATTGGTGCGGCGGACCATGCCCTCGAACCAGCCGACCTTCGCGCGCTGGCTGCCACGCACGTAGCAGAACGGGCCGCCATCCGGGCCGATGTCGTGGGTATAGATGGCGCATTTCAGCATGCCGTAGGTCGCGTCGATGTGCAGGTAGCTGCCCCAAGGATCGGCAATCTCGGTGTCGGGGAACTGCCGCTTCCAGAAGGCATATTCCTGGTCGTTGATCTGCGCATTGACGTGCTTCACGCCGACCGGGCGGCCGAGATAGGCGCTCGCGGCTTCGATGACCCCGTACCGATTGAAGATATTCTCGACCGTGGTGAACGCCTGCGGATCGAGCGAGCGTGTGCACCAATAGACATTGTCGTCGAACTTGCGCTTCTCGAGCGGAATGTTGGCGCGACGTTCGTCGAGACGGGCGAAGCCTTGTGCGGTTGCGGCGTTGATCCGGCCGATCTCGTCGGGCGTCAGCGTCAGGCACACGATGCCGTCGGACTTGATCTGATTGAGCAGCGCCGGATTGGTCGGAGTGGCGGGACGACGCGTGCCGATCAGGCTGCCGATCATGCGGCCGACGCGGATGCGCGTGAACATGGTGATGTAACGGATCGCGGTCGACGCATTCAACCCGGTGAAGCCGGCTTCCTTGGAAAGGAGCGGCATGTTCTCATAATCGACGACGCGGCGGATGGCGACGAAGGCGAAGGTGCGCAGGAACCTGCTCAGCGCCTCAACGCGTTCGCCCAGCGTCGGCCTGGGCAGCATGGCGCCATAGGCCGGGTGCGTGTCGTAGTCGATCTGCGGCAGTATCGAACTGCGGTACGGTGGGATCGGCAATTCATGGATATCGACGGCGCGTACCACCGGCGTCGCGTCGGAAAGTGATTCGATCGTCGTCATGTCGCGTTCTCCCGGAACGAGCGCGGTTCGTCTCAAACTCGCCCCGATCTATACAGCCAGGCACGCTGCACAGGCAACAATGGGTGGGAGTTATACGGTCGGCTCGGGCGGGGCAGGCACATCCGCTAAATCGTGGAAATGCTTGGGGAAAGCGCGCTCGATAGCAATCTTTCGAAGGGTTCCAGCAATGGCTTCGGACGCGCCGCCGCGGCCATAGGGCGGCACAACCGCGGGATCGGGCTGGAACCGGCCCTCGAATATGCGCCGGAGGCTTTCGAGGATCAGGAGCGAATCGGCCGGGCAATCGATGATCGAGGCGGCGCGCAGCCGGCCTTTTTGGCGGTCGCCGATATTGATCGAAGGCACGCCGACCGCCGGTGCCTCCAAAATGCCGCTGGAGGAGTTGCCGATTACGGCGTCCGCAAGCCGCAGTGCGGCCCAGTAGCGCTCGCTGCCGAGCGAGGTGAAGAGATGGGCGCGACCGGGGCACGCCGCTACGAACGCCCGGATCGCATCGTCGATGGCGCGATAGCCGGGATCGGCATTCACGCCGGTGAAGATGAAGCTGCGGTCCTCGATCCCGGCAAGCGCGCCGAGGAGAGCGCCGACATTGGCAGCGTCGGTCTGGGGCTGAGCCGTGGTCGGATGAAGCGTCACCAGCAGAAAGCGCTCGGGACCGGCTATGCCGAGCTTTGCGAACAGCTCGGTGCGGGTCAGGGTCGGCGCGGTGTCCGCCATATCGAGACCGGGCGCACCGACGTTGAAGACGAAATCGGGCTGCTCGCCCATCTGGATTACGCGCCGGCGATAGGGCTCGGCCGCGACGAAATGCAAGCAGGCCATCTTGGTGATGGCGTGACGGATCGCGTCGTCGAAGGCGCCCGCGGTGATCTCGCCGCCATGAATATGCGCGATCGGGATGTTCAGGAGCGTTGCCGCGACTGCGGCAGCCAGCACCTCGAAGCGGTCGCCGAGCACGACGAGAATATCGGGCGCCAGCTTCGGCAGCGCGTCGGCGAAGCCGGTCACCCCGATGCCGGTGCCGCGCGCGATAGTCTCGGCGCGATCGTCGCCGAGCGCGAGATCGATCTTGGCTGCGATCGAAAAGCCGTCGGCCTCGATCGCCCGCCAGGTCTCGCCGAAACGCGGCGCCAGATGCATGCCGCAGGCAATCACACTCAGTGCGACGTCGTCGGCCGCCTCGAGCCGCGCCAGGATCCCCCGCAACAAGCCGTAATCGGCGCGCGAGCCTGTAACGACGGCAATGCGGCGGCGTGAACTCATGCCGGTCGCCTCCAGGGAGAGGCGTCGAGCATCCCGTGGTCGACGACATAGGACGCGTAGGCGAGGTCAGCCGCGCTTTCGATCTCGATGGAATGCATGCGGTCCATCATGATGCCGTAGCTCGCGGCCGGATCGGCGTAGATCTTGCGATGCTGGCGCATCGCGTCCCAGCCGACGAGATAGAGCGCGCCGTTCATCGTGACTTCGATGGCCTGGTCCTGCCGCCGCTGCGCTGTGGTCGTGAGCATCTTCTCGACGATCCCGCCGATCGAGCCGTCCTTGCCGAGCGTGCCGACGAAAATAGAGGAGACTTCGGTCTCGCGCATGCCGACCACGAGACTCGCCTTGCGTGCCGCGAACAACTCGACCGCTTCATCGAAATGGTCCGGTGTCGCAAACGGCGACGAGGGCTCCAGCAGCATGATGGCGTGGTAGCGCCGCTTCTCATGCGCCTCGATCCAATCCATCGCGTGCAACACCACGTCGTTGGACGAGGCGGTGTCACTCGCAAGCTCGGCCGGTCGCTCGAACAGCACCTCGGCGCCATGCCGTTTTGCTTCTGCGCGTATCTCGGGGCTATCGCTGGAGACGATCAGGCGTGAGCAGTAGCGGGACTGCCGCGCCGCGATCGCCTTGTAGCCGGTCAGGCTAAGGCCACCGATCTCGCGCAAATTCTTGCCGGGCAGGCCCTTCGATCCGCCGCGGCCGACCAGCAGGAACAATATCTCGGGCGAGTTCGACATGGCTCTCGATAATCCTGCCTTCAAGCGCCCCCGAGTCGGGGTGATTCGACACCTGGCTGGGCCGTTGGGGAGCGCCGCAAGCCGCCTGCTTGCGTTGCTTTTACCAGCGTGCTCGACTAAGACAACCGCTTGATTGGCGGGCGATTTCGCTTCGTCCTGGCGACCGAACCCCATGCATCCCAAAACCCTGATCATTGCCGAGGCGGGCGTCAACCACAACGGCGACCGTGCACGCGCGCTGGCGCTGGTGGGGGCCGCCGCAAAGGCGGGAGCCGACGTCGTCAAGTTTCAGTCATTTCGCGCCGACAGGCTCGCAACCGTCGCGGCGACGAAAGCGACCTACCAGCAAGTGACCACCGGCGAGGCGCAGACGCAACTCGACATGCTCCGCGGGCTCGAACTCAGTGCTGACGACGAGGAGCAGATCGCCGCAGCCTGCGCAGCCTCTGGCATCACCTACATGTCTACGCCGTTCGATGCCGAGAGCGCCACGCATCTGGTCCACCGCGTCGGCGTGTCCTCACTGAAGGTCGGCTCGGGCGATCTCACCAATGCGCCGCTGCTGCTGCATCTGGCGCGCTTCCGCCTGCCGATCATCCTCTCGACCGGCATGGGAACCCTCGCCGAGGTGGAGCAGGCGCTCGGCGTCATCGCCTTCGGATATTTCCGGGATGCGACGGCGCGGCCCGAGCCCGCCGCGTTTGCAAATCTGTTGCTCGACCGTGCGACCTGGACGAAGCTGCGCGCAAAGGTCACTCTGTTGCATTGTACGACCGAATATCCGGCCGATCCGCGGTCGATCAATCTTCGCGCCATGGTGACGTTGCGCGAAGCGTTCGGTCTGCCGGTCGGCTTCTCCGACCATAGCCGCGGCATCCATATCGCATCGGCCGCCGTGGCGCTCGGTGCCACCGTGATCGAAAAACACCTGACGCTGGACCGCAATCTGCCGGGACCGGACCACCGCGCCTCGATCGAGCCGGACGAACTGGAGGCGATGATCGCGGCGATCCGCGACATCGAGGCCGCGCTCGGCGACGGTCGCAAGGTGCCCGCGCCGGAGGAAATCCCGAACCGCGCGGTGGCGCGCCGCAGCCTCATTGCACTTCGCGCGGTGCTGGCGGGCGAGCGTTTCACAGAGGACAATCTCGGCATCAAGCGCCCGGGCAACGGCGTTCCGCCGATCGAATATTGGAGCTATCTCGGCAAGACCGCTGGGCGCGACTATGCGGCCAACGAGGCGATCGAGCCATGAGCCTTATCGTGCTTTGCGCCGGCGGTCACGCTCGCGTCGTCATCGAGGCCTTGCTGAGCAGCGGCATTCGTCCGGCGGGCATTGCCGACCGCGACGTCGCACGTATCGGCTCGGCCATCGGCGGCGTCAAGGTCACGGGATCCGACGACGACGTCATGAAGATGGCCGTGGACGAGGTCGAACTCGCAAACGGTCTCGGCAACCGTGCTTCGCGGAAGGATTCAGGGTTGTCGGATAGGCGTGCATTGTTCGATCGATTTGACGTGCTGGGGTTCAAGTTTCCAGTCATTGCACATGCCTCCGCCGTGATCGCCTCCGATGCGCAACTCGGCGACGGCGCCCAAGTGATGGCGGGTGCCGTGATCCAGCCGGCGGCGCGGATCGGGCGGAACGTCCTGGTGAACACGCGGGCGGTGGTGGAGCACGATTGCATCGTCGGCGATCATGCGCATGTCGCGCCTGGCGCGGTGCTGTGCGGGGGCGTATCGATCGGTGAGAGTGTCCATGTCGGCGCTGGCGCCGTGGTCTTGGTCGGCGTCAAAGTGGGCGCAGGAGCCGTCGTTGCCGCGGGCGCGGTGGTTACAAAGGATGTCGCGGCCGGCGGGTTCGCCGGCAACGAATAGGATTGGTCGGTCATGAAGGGCGCGTTCGTCGTCAATGAAGATACACCTCTGATGGAGACGCTGCGGCGGATCGATCAGGGCACGCTGCAACTCGCCATCGTCGAGCGCGACGGCAAAATCGTCGGCACCGTCACTGACGGCGACGTGAGGCGCGCGCTGCTCGGCGGCACCGGCCTCGACGCCTCCGTCAGCCTCGTGATGAACCGCACGCCGATCACGGCGCCCGTCGGCATCTCGAATCCGGCTGCGCTCAATTTGATGCGCAAGCATTCGATCCACCAGCTTCCGCTGGTCGATGCGGAGGGGCGGGTGGTCGAGGTCCGCCTGATCGACGATCTCGCGCTTGCACACCAATCCGATCATTGGGTCGTGCTGATGGCCGGCGGCCTCGGCTCGCGGCTGAAGCCGCTGACTGACGACGTCCCAAAACCACTAATCCGCGTCGGCGACAAGCCGATCCTGGAGACAGTGCTTGGCGGCTTCGTCAAGGCCGGTTTCGGCAAGTTCTTCATCTCGGTCAACTACAAGGCCGACATGATCCGCGACTACTTCGGCGACGGCTCGGCCTGGGGTGTGGAAATCAGCTACCTCCAGGAGAACGAGCGGCTCGGTACTGCCGGCGCGCTGTCGCTACTGCCTGAGCGGCCGTCGCAGCCGTTCTTCGTCATGAACGGCGATCTGCTGACAACTGTGAATTTCGAACAGATGCTGAAATATCATCGCGAACACCAGGCGTTTTCCACCGTCTGCGTGCGCGAGCATTCCGTGACCGTGCCGTTCGGAGTGATCGATTTCGACGACCATCGTCTGCTCGGTATCCGCGAGAAGCCGACGCAAAAGTTCTTCGTCAACGCCGGCGTCTATCTGCTCGATCCCGGCGTGCTCGATCATCTCGACGCGAACGAGGCCGTGGATATGCCGACCCTGATCGAGCGCACCATCGCCAAGGGCAAGCCGTCAGTCGTGTTCCCGTTGCGGGAGTACTGGATCGACGTCGGTCGGCTCGACGATCTGCAACGCGCCTCCGACGAATTCCAGAGGATATTTGGATGAGCACCGAGCGTTCGCTTCGCGAGATGATGTCGCTCGATGGCCGCATCGCCGTCGTTACCGGGGGCGCCGGTCATATCGGCCGAGCCATTGCCGCGGGTCTCGCCGAACTCGGCGCCAGCATCGCGCTGGTCGATATCGCCGCGTCCGCCGGCACGGAGATCGCCGCGAAGCTGGGCTCGGACCATTCGGTCAAGTCCGCAATGTTCGATTGCGATTTCGAGCAGGGCGAGGGGGTGAAGGATCTGCCGAGGCGGGTGCGGGAAGCCTTTGGCGGCGTCGACATCATCGTCAATTGCGCAGCCTTCGTCGGCACCAGTGGAGCTCGAGGGCTGGGCGGTGCCGTTCGCGCAGCAGTCGGATGCGACCTGGCGGCGGGCGATCGAGGTCAACCTCACTGCGCCCTTTGTCCTGATCCAGGCTGCAGCCGAGGATCTGGCCAAGTCAGGCCATGGCAGCGTGATCAACATTTCCTCGATCTACGGCCTCGCGGGGCCGGACTGGCGGCTCTACGAGGGAACCGCACTCGGAAATCCGGCCGCCTATTCCGCAAGCAAGGGCGGCCTGATCCAGATGACTCGGTGGCTGGCCACCACGATGGCCCCAAAAGTCCGCGTCAATGCGGTCGCGCCGGGCGGAGTCTTCAGGGCCACGCCGGAACCGTTTTTAAGCCGCTATGTGGCCCGGACGCCGCTTGCACGCATGGCGCGCGAGGACGATATGAAAGGCGCTGTAGCCTACCTCGCGAGCGACCTGTCGGCCTATGTGACGGGCCAGTGCGTTGCAGTCGACGGGGGGTGGACGGCGTGGTAAGCCGGCAGCAAATCATTCAATCGCGAGAATCTCCGAAATGTTGAGCTGTAGCAAGTGCTTATTGCCGGAAACGGCGGAGGCCACTTCATTCGACGAAGCCGGCTCGTGCAGCGTCTGCGCGCAGATCGAGGTGCGCGATACCCAGATCAACTGGGAGGAGCGCCACGGCCAGATGATGGAGCTGGTCGCACAATACCGCGATAAAGGACTGTACGACTGTATCGTGCCCTACTCGGGCGGCAAGGACAGCGTTTTCCAGCTCTGGTACGTCGTCAAAAAGCTCGGCCTGAAACCGTTGGTGGTGCGCTTCGACCACTGGTTCTATCGCCCGCTGATTGAAGAGAACAACACCAGCGTGTTCAAGCAGCTCGGCGTCGATGTCCTCAACTTTACGCCGAACTGGCATGTGGTGCGTGAGCTGATGCTCGAATCGCTGAAGCGCCGCGGCGATTTCTGCTGGCACTGTCATACCGGCATCTACGCCCATACCATGCAGATTGCGATCCGCTACGAGACGCCGCTGCTGTTCTGGGGCGAGAGTCTGGCGGAGTACCAGTCTTTCTATTCCTACGACGAGATGGAAGAGGTCGACGAGAAGCGCTTCAACCGTGCGATGAATCTCGGTATCACCGCCGACGACATGTACGAATTCCTAGGCGGCCGCGTTGCCAAGCGCGACCTGTATCCATTTGTCTATCCGCCGCGCAAGGAGCTGATGCGGATCAAGTGCCGCTCGATCTGCCTCGGCAGCTACATCAAGTGGGACACCAAGAAGCACGTCGAGATCATCAAGCGCGAACTCGGCTGGAAGGGCCAGGAGGTCGAGGGCATTCCGCCGGAGTACGACTACGAGAAGATCGAGTGCTTCTTTCAGGGCGTGCGTGACTATCTGAAATACATCAAGCGTGGCATGGGCCGGACCAACCATCTCGCAAACATCGACATCCGTAACAAGCGTATGACCCGCGAGCAGGGCGAGGCGCTGGTACGCGAGTTCGACGGCAAGCGGCCGCCGAGCCTCGATCTGTTCCTCGACTATCTCCAGCTCACCGAGGAGCAGTTTCTGGGCATCGCGATCAAGCACGAGGTCAGCCCGTGGCAGTTCTCGGCGAACACGGTCGAGCCGGGCCGTCGCATGCCCGACATGGACAAGTGGAACAACACGCAAGTTCCCTGGCCGAACCATCCGGGCGTCGAAATCGGCGGTAAGGGCTGAGCTAGCGAGGGGCGATCGGGCGCGCGTCCCGGGGGAGCAGGCGATGTCAGGCGTAGCGATCGTTGACTACGGCATCAACAATGTGCGCTCGATGAAGAACGCCGTCGAATATTGCGGCTTCGATCCGATCGTGACCCATGACGCCGACGAGATCGCGAGCGCCTCCCACGTGATTCTGCCTGGTGTCGGCGCGTTTGGGGATGCCATGAGCAATATCCGCGCGCGCGGCATCGACGAGATGCTCGAGCGTCAGGTTCGCGAGAAGGGCAAGCCGTTCCTCGCCGTGTGCCTGGGCATGCAGTTGCTCGCGAACAGCTCCGAAGAGCATTCCGATGACGGCATCCCGCATCGCGGCCTTGGTTGGTTCGATGCCGACGTCCTGCGGTTGATGCCGAACGACCCGGCGCTAAAAATCCCGCATATGGGCTGGAACATGGTGGCGAAGGAACGCAACCATCCAATCCTCGCCAATATCCGCGACAGCAATCTCGCGTTCTACTTCGTGCACTCCTTTGCCATGCGCTGCAGGGATGCGGGCGACGTGGTCGGCTTCGCCCAATATGACCAGCCGGTGACCGCGATCATTGCGCGGGACAACATCGCCGCCACGCAGTTCCATCCCGAGAAAAGCCAGGATACCGGGATCGAGCTGATGGGCAATTTCCTGCGCTGGAATCCATAAAGTCCAGAGATGCTGAAGAAGCGCCTGATCCCAAAATTTCTGCTGCGCGACGGCAGGCTCGTTAAATATGTCCGCTTCTTCGAGAACGAGCGCGCCGCCGGCAACCCGGTGACGACTGCGAAGGTCTACAACGACTACGGCGTCGACGAACTGATCGTGCTCGACATCGTGCCGAGCGCCGCCTCGCGCGGCCGCGTCGTCGACATCATCGAGCGGATGTCGGAAGAGATATTCATGCCGTTTACGGTCGGCGGCGGCGTCAAGACCCTCGACGACGTCAACGTGCTGCTGCGTGCCGGTGCGGACAAGGTTTCGGTGAATTCGGAGGCCGTCCGGCGCCCGGAGTTCCTGCGTGAGGCCGCGCGCACTTTCGGCGACCAGTGCATGACGGTGTCGATCGACTACAAGACGACCGGCCCTGGACAGGCCAGCGTGTTCATCGATGGCGGGCGCGAAGACACAGCGCTCGATCCGGTGGAATGGGCGCAGCGCTGCGAGGACCTGCATTGCGGCGAAGTTCTGCTTGGCTCGATCGACCGCGACGGCACCATGAGCGGCTACGACCTCGACCTGATCCACAAGGCTGCTCGCGTGCTGAGCGTGCCCTTGATCGTCTCCGGCGGCTGCGGTTCACTCCAGCATGCGATCGACGCGCTGGAGGCGGGTGCCTCGGCGGTCGCGATCTCCTCGATGTTCCTCTTCACCGACCACAGCCCGATCAAGCTGCGCAGCCATCTGTTCTCGCGCGGCCTCGACGTGCGTGCCAGCTTCTCAAGCAGGAATTAGCACCGTGCAGCTTTCGCTTGCCCGCAACGACCTCGCCCTCTATGTGCGCAAGCAGTTCGAGAACCTGTTTCCTGACGGCGCTGACCTCGGCGACCTCCCGAGATTCGTGGATCTCGCGCTCGACCGGGTCGATCACTGTTTTTCGCGCGTGAGGCTGAAAGGGTTCTTTGCGAACGGGGAGGCGCGGTTCTCGCACTGGCACTCCGACCAGTATGCGATCTTCCTCTACTATCTCGCCAATTCAGCGTTTCGCGAACGGCCCGGCCATCCCGTCGCCGACAAGGCCTATGCGCTGAACAAGGCACTGCACGCGCTCGACGCGTTCTATGAGGTGGAGTTACCCGACGTGTTCGCGGTGCAGCATCCGGTCGGCACCGTGCTCGGCCGCGCCAGCTATTCGGACTATTTCATCTCCTATCACAACTGCACTGTTGGGGCGAACCTCGACAATGAATACCCATCGTTCGGCCGCGGCGTCGTGATGTTTGGCGGCGCTCGCGTGATTGGGAAGACCGCCGTGGGCGACAACACTTTCGTATCGACCGGCGCGATCGTTATCGACGGCGGTGCGCTTGCCGCGGATAGCATTTTGCATGGTATCTATCCGAAGGCGGCGAGGTTGACGACCACGCGGAACGTGGTGCGGGACATTTTTGGCATTTAAAGCGGGATGGCATTAGGCTGAATCGATTTGGGATTCCCAAATCAGTGCATTTCTGATTCACCATGCTGGCTGGAGTGGAGGCCAGCATGGATGGGCAAGCCTTATTCGCTGGATCTTCGCAAGCGTGTCGTGGCCGCCATCGAAGGCGGGATGTCCCGCAATCAGGCAGCCAGACAGTTTGGGGTCGCGATCAGCACGGCGATCGGCTGGATGCAGCGGGTCGAGAAGACCGGTAGCGTTGAGCCCAGCCAGATCGGTGGCTACAAGCCAAAGGCGATCTCGGGCGAGCATGCGGTCTGGGTGTCGCAACGGATCAAAGACGGTGACTTCACCATACGCGGCCTCGTTGCCGAGCTTGCCGGGCGCGGTCTGAAGGTCGACTATCACTCGGTGTGGGACTTCGTGCATGCCGAGAAGCTCAGCTTCAAAAAAGCGTGGCGGCTGGCGAACGCGATCGTCCCGACGTAGCGCGGCGGCGGGCCCAGTGGACAAAATATCAAGGTCGCGTCGAAGCTGAACGGCTGGTCTTTATCGACGAGACCTGGACCAGAACTGATATGGCCCCTTTGCGGGGATGGGCGCCGCGCGGGCGCAGACTTCATACCAAGGTTCCTCACGGCCGCTGGAGGACCATGACCTTCCTGGCTGCCTTGCGCCATGATCGGATCGATGCGCCATGGTTCATCGAGGGGCCGATCGATGGCGTGAGCTTTCGCACCTATGTCGAGAAGGTTCTTCTGCCCACTCTAAGACCTGGCGATATCGTCGTTCTGGACAATCTCGGAAGCCACAAAAGCAAAGCCGTGCGCCAGCTCATCCGCTCGGTCGGCGCCAAGTTGTTCTTCCTGCCGAAATACTCGCCCGATCTGAACCCGATCGAGCAGGTCTTTGCCAAACTCAAGCACCTGATTCGCAAAGCTGCAGCTCGAACCGTCGACACCGTCTGCGCCGCAATCGGTCAGGCTCTCGATGCCTTCACCTCCGAAGAATGCGCCAACTACCTCAAAAATTCAGGCTATCGAACCTAATGCCATCCCGCTTTAGTCTAGCCCGCGCAGCCCTGTCAGGCCTTGTCCATGATCTGCTTGAGCAACACCGCGAGCATGCCGATGCCAAGCATGATCACCGAAACCATCGCGGTCCCGATCGAAAGCATGATCCCCGTCACGATCGAGAACGAAAGGGACACCAGCATCATGGCCGTCGCTACTGCGATGCAGATCAGGCTGGTGAGCAGGAAGATTTTCAACGGATTGTAGTAAACGATCGCTTCGACGATGTACTGCAGCGTCTTCAGGGAGTCCCTGAACAGGCGGACCTTGCTGCTGCCAGTTCGTTCGAAATAGTCGATTTTGTGATAAGTGACAAAGCGCCTCGTCATCATGTACGCGAGCGTCATGGACGTCGTGAAGCTGAACGTGTCGCACAGATGAGGAAAATATTCCATCGCGGTGGTGCGGCCGAAAACGCGCAGGCCGGAATTGATGTCCGGAATGCGACGGCCGGCAGTCCACTCCACCAGGAAGCGCAGTAGCGCACGCAACGGCATCTTGAGCGCGGATTGCCGGTAGTGGGGGCCATGCCGCTCGCCGACGGCCATGTCGAAGCCGTCCTGGTAGAGGCGGACGAGGTCTGGAATCGCCGCAGCAGGGTAGGTGCTGTCGGCATCGCAAATTGCGATCATGTCATGACTTGCCGCCTCGATGCCCTTCTTGAGCGAACGGCCATAGCCGACATTGTGCGGGTGGCGGAGAACCTTTGCTCCGGCTTCGCTTGCGAGCCTTCCTGTCGCATCCTTGGATCCGTCGTCGACCACGATGATCTCGAACGGGATCAGGTTGGCCGTCGTCAGCACGGCGGCGATGTTCTTGACCGTCTCGCTGATGCCTCTTTCCTCGTTGAGGGCCGGAATGACGACGGAAATCATGATCGGCGGGCCACGCAGATCAGGGACTGGCCGAAGAAGCTTCGTGTCAGGGGGTCAACGAGCCTGGAGATCGGAAGGATATATTTGTCGAAGATGCGGATCTGGATGTTGACCGCCGAGTCGTCCAGGGTCTCGTGCTTCGCGAAAGTGTTGATCCACCAGGCGAGACCTCCAATCGGATTGAAATAACGCAATTCGAGGATCTCGATCGGCGCTCCCGCGCAGGCCTTGAGCATCAGCGCCTTGTTGTATCGGCGATGGTGACCCGCGAGCCGGTCCAGGTCGCCGTAAAGCTGCTGCAACGCCGGCACCAGCAGCAGCAAATGACCGCCCGGCGACAAGGCGTTGGCCATGTTGGCAACGGCGCGATTGTCGTCTTCGATATGTTCGATGACGTTGCAGCAGACGACGGTGTCGACGCTGCCGGGCGCGAAGCGCGCGCGAAATTCTTCCGAGCAGATGTCAGCGATCGCGAAATCACCGCCAGGGTATCGGCCTCTGGAATTCGCGACATTCTCGGGGTCAATGTCGACGCCACGATACCGGCCGGGTTTCCCGAGAATTTCGTAGTAGCTGCCATGGCCGATGCCGACCTCAAGGACGTCACGGCCGAGATAGGGCCGCATCGTCCCGATGATCCAGTTCATGTAGTTGTGCGCGTCTCCGATGGCGCTCGAAAATGTGGGCGCCAATCCGTGCGTGTCTGATCCCTGTTCGTGCGCAGGCATGGTGCCCATCAGGAGACCGGCACGGCGGTTCGCTTCCACTTCGCTAGGAAACACGGATACATGCTGGGCAGTGGAATGTTGCTGAACGCAACTTCGAACGGCTTCACGAGGGGCCAGAGGATCGGCTTGATGCCGAGCGGCACGCGCATGATGAGGCTGTTGAGGATGAGAAAATAGGCCAATCCGCCAAAATAACGCACGGCTTCGCCCTCGAAATACGGAGATGCCTGCTTCAGAATGGCGTCGTGCGATAGAGCTTCTTCAGTCGGAGCGTCGAAGTACCTGTCAGATGCATACCACTTGTTGCGGACGACGTTCAGCGCAAAATCGGCGCTGGGCTCCATCATCAGGAGGTCACCGCCGGGTTTCACCAGATTAGCGACGTTCCGAAGTGTCTGGCGGAGGTCCGCAACACAGTGGTGGAGCCCACCTATGATGATGGCGCCGTCAAATTGCTCGGAAATGTGGGCCGGCTTCGTCAGATCGATGACATGCGCGGTGTTCTGTGTGGTCCGGGTATAGGACTCGCATGCCGGCGTCGAGATGTCGAAGCCGACGGTTTTGACGCTGTGATACCGTTCGATGATAGCGAGCGAGTTGTGGCCGCTTCCACATGCCAGATCGGCGATCGACTTGTTGTTCAGGTCAAGACCGTCGAACAGCCAATTATACATGAAGCGCGCACGATATTTCATCGACGACACGTCGTAGTAGTGTGCCTCGTAAGCATCGTGGATTGCCGTATAGTGCTGCTTCTGGCGGGAACTATCCGGACTGTGGTTTGCGAGTGCCGTCAATTTCGACCGTCTCTACCCTTTAAAGTGGCAAGTTGCCTTATGATCGCCCTTATTGCATATCTTTGCGGAGTCTGAAAGACAACCAGAACCTGTTTGGGACTTTTTTGGGGGGGAATGAAGTTTAGGCTTTGCGCAGCGTGGGCTGTCGCTTTCGGTGTCTTGGCGGTCTGGCTCTACACGGTGCGGCTGCGGCTCGCCTACATGGATCAGGTGCCGGTATTCGATGCCGATGGCATTACCCCCGAGGCGAAGATGTGGGCCCTGATGTGGTGGGATGAAAATCCCTTCAAGATGTGGTTCTCTACGCCGCGGGCGCCCCGTTCCATCGAAACGCCGACGCTGGCGGCGCGCACGCTCTACGAGTCCTGGCCGTCCGGCGCCTTCGTGCCGATCTATCTGGTGGCAAAGATACTGGGCGTCGAGCCAAGCGTCACCATGGTCAACTGGATCAATGCCACGCTGCAGGGCCTGATCGCGCTCGCGGCGGCATTCATCGGCTTCAATCTCGCTCTGCTGAATCGGCTGAGCAAGCTCAGCAGCGGGATCATTGCGCTTGCCGTCTCGTTTCCGATTTTGCTGTCGAGCGGGTTGATCTACATATTCTCGCAAGTCTACGATGTCGTGACGGTTGTCCTGATCTACACCGCGTTTTTCATTTTGCTCGAGGTCCTGTTCTATCGAGCGCGTTCGCCGCGTAAACGGCAGATCATTACGATCGCTCAGTTCGCGACGATATACGGTGCTTTTCTGGTCGACTGGCTTTCGTACACCTTGTTTGCGTTTTGGATGCTGACGCGCCTGGCTGCGGGATTTCTTGGGGTCGGGCCGCGCATTACCTTCCGGCGCTTGGCTGGCCTGTCGCTGCTGCCGGTCTCGGCCTTTGCCATTTACCTCTGCTGGCGTTTCTTTGCCCCAGGGTCGGTAGCCGCAAGCTACGGAGTCTCAGCGTCGATCCGTGAATTGATCGGAAAGATCATGGAGCGGATGAACTTGACCGACGAAAGTCATATCAGCGGATTTGGCGCTGCTTTTGTCGAGATGCATCGTGACTTTCTGTGGCCATGGGCGTTCCCGTGGATCGCTGGATCGGTGCTGATCGCTTTGGCATTGCTGGTGATCGCATTGCTCCGGGCGCGCGATCAGACCGATCGGCGTGCCACTTTTGCAACCGTGTCGGTCCTGGTGCTGGTCACAGTTCCATTCTACGTACATATGCTCGTGCTTTATCAGCATACGTTCATTCATCGCTGGGCCATCACCAAGGCGGTGCTTGCCCTGGGCGTCGTTCCCTTTGCAATCGTGCCGATCGCTATTTTTACGCTCCTCAGACAGTCTTCTCGAGCAGTAGCTGTGTCGGAACGCAAGGGGTCCAGGCGACTGCGGGCCTGGCTCTTGCTCTGGTCTCATTCCTGTGTTCGGCAGATACTTTCCGCGCGCCCTTTCATTTTCTGGGGCGGATCAATCGCGAACATCTGCTGATGTGGGAGGATATCGGACGTAACACCAGATACGAGGACGTCGTAGTGTCGCCGGTGCTCGAAGCTCTCCCGATCACCAAGGAGATCGGCGCGTCGAACAAGCTGATTCACCACGCCGCGAATTTTTCCGAGGTGGACCGGGTAGTCGAGCGCGTTTGCGGCAAATTCAACGTCGTACTTGCGTTGCCGAAGGGGACCGAAGCGGGTGAACTTGGCTCTCGTGAACCAAACGAGGTCATCGACACGGGGCGCATTCGCTTGCTTCGGTACGTATCCTATCCCGGAAAGGCTGCAGGGTGCTCTTAGAGGTAGCCCGTTCGCGTGACGCTAGCTGGCCGTCCTTGGCCCGCGACCGCCACCGTCGTCTCGTTCATCGCTTCCCCAAATCCGGTCCGTCCTGAGCGCATGTGTGGTATCGCCGGCATCTTCAATCTTGACGGCCGGGATGTTGACCCGGCCATTCTGACGCGGATGACCGACGTCATGATGCACCGGGGGCCGGATGCCGGTGAGATCTGGCGCGACGGCGCCGTTGGTCTTGGACATCGGCGGCTTGCGATCCGCGACCTCACCGCCGCCGGACGGCAGCCGATGAGCGATCCAAGTGGACGGATCACGGTCACCTACAATGGCGAGATCTACAACGAAGCGGAGCTGCGCTCCGAGCTCACGCGCGACTTCGGCTTCGTCTCTCGTTCTCACTGCGACACCGAGATCCTTCCGGCCGGGTATCTGGCCTGGGGTGAAAAGCTGTTCTCCCGCATCGAGGGAATCTTCGCCATCGGCCTCTGGGACAGAGCGGCCAAACGCCTGATCCTGGCGCGGGATCCCGTCGGCACCAAGCCGCTGTTCTTTTCCGCGATCGGCGGCGTCGTGCGCTTCGCGAGTGAGATCAAGGGACTTCTGGCCGACCCGCAACATCCGCGCGAGCTGGATGGCGAGGGGCTGCACCGATTTTTCGCGATGGGTTATGTCGGGCCGGCTGCGACGACGATGCGACATATTCGCCAGGTCGAGCCGGGATCGATCGTGGTTCACGACGGGGACGGCGAGGCATCTCGGCGCTTCTGGCAGCCGCACCGCAAGCAAAGCTTCCGAAGTCTCGACGATGCCGTCGAGTGCTTCCTTCCGCTGTTCGAGCAAGTCGTCAACGACCAGCTGATTAGCGACGTTCCGGTCGGGATTCTGCAGAGTGGCGGAATAGACAGCTCCTTGATCGCTTACTCCGTCGCAAAGCGGGGAAAGTTTCCGCTGATGACGGCATCGTTCGCCGAGCAGTCGCATGACGAAACGGCGATTGCTGCCCTGGTCGCGCAAGAGACCTCGATGCCGCACCGCATCGTCCCGGTCAGCGAGGACCCGCATCCGGCGGATACGCTGGCGCGCGTGGTTCATCATTTCGACGGTCAGGTCGCGGACGAAAGCGCCGGTCCGTTGCTGTTGCTGACGCAAGAGCTCCGTCGCAACTCCACGGTGGCGCTGTCGGGGGACGGCGCCGATGAGTTCTTCGGAGGCTATCCGACGTATCGGGCCTCACGTCTTGCCGGCGGACTGGGCGCTGCGATCCCGGCCGGCTTTGCAGGAGCGGTCGGAAAACTGCTTTATGCGGCATCGGGTGCCAACGAAAAACGGCTTCCTGCGACGGCTCTTCTTGCACGGTTCCTGCTCGGCATCGCGGCTGGCGGGCGTCACGCGCACGCCGAGTGGAGGCGATACATCCCGGACTTCATGCTTCCTGCGTTGTATGGACCCGGTCTTCGCGAACTCATCGACGTCAGCCCGATGGCCGGTTACCGCGCGGCGATCGATCGCGCCGACGGTCCCACAATGCTCGACCGATGCCTGATCTCGGATCAGACCTACCATCTGCCGAGTGGGCTGTTGATGAAGACAGATGCGATGAGCATGGCCAACAGCGTCGAGATCCGCGTCCCCTTCCTCGACCGGCGCATCATGGAATTTTCAGGGAGCTGCAGCCTCGACCTGGTGGTGCCGGCGCGGGGGCCGACCAAGCCCGTGCTGAGAAACGCGCTTCGCGGGAAGGGCGCTTCTGAGCGGATATGGAATGCACCCAAGCGCGGATTCAACAATCCGCTCGCCGGACTCTTGCGTGGGCCGCTGAGGCAGCTCTGTGACAACGTGTTCGACCGTTCGCGCGGCATCTTCGAGCCGTATCTGCAACCCGATGCGGTTCGCGATCTCTGGCAGAGCCACGCGAGCCAGACGACAAACCACGCCTATGCGCTCTGGCCGCTGTTGACATTCGCGCTGTGGCGGTCGGAGCTGGCGGGGGGCGATCTGTTCGTCAGGCGCGATCGATAGTGCGCGGTTACGTCAGCCGCTTGAATCCCGAATGCGCGACGGGGCCGCGCAGCAACTGCTTGACGGCCTTCTGGTCTACGGCGGTACGCAACTCGCGGAATACTTCCGTCACCGTCTCCAGATATCGATCGACATGGGCGTCGGTATGCGCCCACATCGCGTAGAACGAGCCGGTGGCAAGGATGCCGCGGTCCAGCATCATCTGCGTGAACAGCGTGCGCACCTCCTGGGCGTCAGGCAGGTCGAAGCCAAAATGGCCGAGCGGCGAGATGCCGGACACGTGCAGTGGCATGCCGGTCACCTGCGATGCCTCGGTCCAGCCCTTCTGAATGCGGGTTCCGATCCGCATCAGGTGGCGGGCGACATTCTGCTCGCGATGCTTGCGCAATGTAGCAAGCGCTGCAACCGGGCCGACACGCTCGGTCCACGCCGTCGAACTGACGAATGTCTCTTGTGCTGCGTCCATCACCGAGGCGCGGCCGACGATGGCAGCCATCGGAAAACCGTTGGCGATGGCCTTGGCGAACACGGCGATATCGGGATCGACGCCATAAGCGAGGTGCGCGCCGCCGGAATTGATGCGGAAGCCCGACGTCACCTCGTCGAAGATCAGCGCGGCACCGCTGCGGTCGGCGAGAGCTCGGACGCCCTTGATGAAGGCCGGCTCGGGTTCGCTGGACCGCACCGGCTCCATCACGATCGCGGCGAGTCGCTCGCCATGAGCGGCGACGATTGCCTCGATCTCCTCGAGATTGTTGAAGTGGAACGGGTGCATCAACCCAGCGAGGCCGCGCGGCACTCCCTTCGTGTCGAGGCCCGGCAGCAGGTGGCCGTCGAGCGCGGTGGTCTCACCGAGATTGGCGCTAAGATACCAGTCGTGCCAGCCGTGATAGCCGCAGAACGCTACCATGTCGCGGCCGGTCGCCGCACGAGCGATGCGCACCGCGATCGCCATCGCCTCGCCGCCGGCGCGGCCAAAGCGCACCATGTCGGCCCAAGGATGCGTTTCGACCAGAAGCTCCGCGAGTTCGATATCCTCAGCGCAATTCAGCGTCGACATCGAGCCCATATCGATTGCGGTTTTCACCGCAGCGTCGACGTCGGGATCGGCGAAGCCCAGAATGGTGGCGCCGATACCGCAATAGCTCATGTCGAGATAGGTCTTGCCGTCGAGGTCGGTGACCTCGGCGCCCTTGGCCGATTTGTAGTAGGTCGGCCACTGCTCGGGCAGGAACATTTCCGGCCGTTTTGAGAGCAATTGCGTTCCACCGGGCATGACATTGCGCGCGCGTCGGTAAAGCGTCTGGCCGGTGCTCGACATGAGATTCTCCTGCGCGGAAGGCAAGCGGTGGATACCGCAAGCTCTGCCGTCAGGCAAGCTGAGCGCAAATGGTGCTGTAAGCTTGAAATCCCCCTGCGATGCTGCAAGACAGGCCGGGGTCTGATCATGGGTGCAGAGGGGGATCATTATGGACGCTTTGGGACGTGACCGCAGCTTTGCTGCCTCGGGCGTCATTGTCCTCGCGGCCGTTATCGTTGCGTGGCTTGTGCTCTCGGTTATCGCTGTGACGCGACAGGGCACCTGGGCGGACGAGGCGGGCTACATCATCAAGTCCTGGTGGTATGTCAGCGGCGCGGTGAAGCCTTACAGCGCACTTGATTCGACCTGGTATCAGCCGCTGTTCTTCTACTGGCTCGGTGCGTGGCAGTGGCTCGCAGGCCCGGACATCGTGACCTCGCGCGTGCTCTCGCTTCTCCTCACGGCGGCAAATATCGCGCTGTTGGCAACCTTCCTGCGCCGGCTCGGCGGCACTGTCTGGCCGATCGCGCTGGCCGTCATCATCTATGCGTTGACGGAAGACAGCATCTTCTATTTCAACAGCGCGACGCCCTTCAGTCACGCCATCTTCCTGCAATTACTCGCATGGCACCTCCTGCTGTCGATGCAGGGGCGCGCAGGTTATCCGCTCGCCATCGCGCTCGGCGTCGTACTGACGATGACCTATCTGCTGCGTATCAATCTGGTGTCATTCATCGCGCTCAGTCTCGTGGTCGTATGGGTGCGTGCGGGGTGCGATCGCTGGCGCGTCTATGTCGTGACAGCGGCCATCTTCCTCGTCGTCTGGGTGACGCTCTCCTGGTTGTGGGGCAGTCGCTTCATCTACATCTCGTTGTGGGTTCCGCTGGTGACGGACCTGCTGGTCAATGCGGGCATTCTGCCGCGGCTGTTTCCGAATGCCTTCGGCTTCAGTCATCAGATCATTATCGAACAGCAACCCACGCTGCGCGCGCTGCTCGTATACGCCTTCGGTCGGGAGATATTGCGGGACTGGATTCTCGCGCATCACATAGTGCCGATCGCGGGGGTGGCGTTAGGAGCAATCGTTGCACCCATGAAACGGATCGCCAATCAGGGCTGGATGCTATTGTTCGTGGCCGCCTATTGCAGCTTGCTTGTGTTTCATCATCTTGGCGCCCAATCCTATTGCCCCATTTGCATCCAAGGATACGCCAATTATTTCGACTATCTCGGCGCACTGGCGGGCGGGCTGGCGCTCCAGGGCGTCCTCGAGCGCTTTTCCTTTACGCGGCGTGTGCGCGGGCTCGCTGCGGCAACGGTCCTCGTCGCCATTGTCACGGCGGCGGTGCAATCCTGGAGCTTGACGGGCGTCAACCGGTTGCCGTCGATCCGGCAGTGGGACGATCCGTTGCCGCGGGAGGTGAGGGACGTCAGCGCCGTGTTCGGGCAATCGCTGCCTCCACGTGCCTCGGTCGGTTTGGTCAGTCTCGATCCGCGGATTCCATTGGCGCTCGAGGAGGCCAATATCAGGGTTCCGCCGGTCAGCCTCAGCCTCACGTCGTTCTACAGGCAGCTCAAACCGGACCTGACACCCGAACAGCAGGCGCAGACCATCCGCGAGCTCGAAGATCTGTCGGCCTGGACCGACTCGACCGCCAGGCGCTGGATGACGAACGACTTTGACTGGCTGGTCGTGCAGCGGGCTCCCGAAAGATTTCCGCCTTGGCTTGTCTGGGCGCCTGGCGCGCCGCTGGTGAAGACCGGGCTTGCGGTCTGCTTTGAGCCGGCCGCAAAGCGCAGCTTCGATACGTTCACGCCGCCGCTTGCCTTCGAGATCTACAAGCGTGTTCGTCGTGGCAGTGAGTGCCTCGGCCAGTGATTTGCTTTAGCGGCGTGTGGCCGCACCGACGTCGCTGACGACCTGGCGATAGCGGGCTAGCGCAACATCCTCGCGGTATTTCTCGGCGATACCGGCGGCGCGAGCGCCTTTGTCCGTCGTGGCCTGCCGGTCACTCGCGGCCTCGCGAATTGCACGCGCGAGCTCGGCTGGATTTTCCGGCGGAACGACCCAACCGATCGCCTCTTCGCCGAGCACGAGTGCACCTTCCGAATTTCCTTCCGAGGTGACGACCACCGGCCGGCCCACTGCGAGGATGTTGTAGAGGCGGCTTGGGATCGAGACACCGGCGATATGCCGGCGATACGGAATGACCCAGAGATCGGCGGCCGACAGAAATTCGATTAGCTCGTCTTCGGGCACTGGCTGCAGGATCGTGACGTTATCGAGCCGGTCCCGGGCGTAGAGCTCGTTGAGTACATTCCAGCCGACGCCCCATCCGGACAGGATGAAATGGATGCCGGTTTCCTCGCGCAGCAAGCGCGCCGCTTCGTAGACCGTGACGGGGTCGTGCGTGAAGCCGAGATTGCCGGACAAACCGACGATGAATCGGGATGGGTCCGGCGCGCGGAAGCGGCTGGCAGGATCGATCTTGCGGTAGCCAATCGCGATCAGCGCCCAGTTCGGAATGAAGCGAAGCTGCTCCGCGACGACACCGCGATATTTCTCGATCAGCGGCGGCACGTCGCGTCCAATCACGATGATCGCATCGAGGCGCCGAAACAGCAACGTGTTGGCAAGACGGATGAGCCGGACTGCGAGCGAGTTGGAGCGCACCATGCCGGCCGCCTCGAGCGCTTCCGGATAGAGATCGTAGATCAGGAGCATGCTCTTTGCGCCGCGCAGCCTGGCAGCGAGGAGCACGGTGTAGGGCAGGGTGAACGGCGTCGTGACGCAGAACACGATATCTTCAGACCTTGCCCGCCGCAAGACCGAGAAGAACATCTGGGCCGCAAGCACGCAGATGGCGGCCGCCCGCTGGACGATTGCCGATTTGCGCGGATTCCAGCTCTTGAGTTCGACGATTTCCGGCTTGCCGGGTCCACCGGCCACGCGCGAACCTGGTGTTGCCGTGATCACGACAACCTGCCGATCCTTTGCAAGGTTCTCGGCGATCCTGCCGACATAGATCGCCGTCGTGGTCGGGTCGGGCGGATAGAACTGGGCCGCGATGATTAGTCTTGCCGGAGTATCCATGTGCGAGCGTGATCCTCGCCGGTCAAGCGTGAGGCTGTGAAAGCCCTTTGGCCCGGCTCTCCACGAGGTATGCCGCATAGGCGCGGCGCATGCCGTCTTCCAGCGAAGTCTTCGCGCGCCAGCCGAGCTTTGCGAGGCGGCTGACGTCGAGCAGCTTGCGGGGGTGCCGTCGGGGCGCGAGCTGTCGAAGGAGATCTGGCCGCTGTAACCGACGATTTCGGCCACGACACGCGCGAATTCTGCGATGGTGATGTCCTCGCCGGTGCCGATGTTGATCAGTTCCGCGCCGGAATACGTCTTCATCAGGTGCACGCAGGCGTCCGCCATGTCGTCGACATAGAGGAATTCGCGCCGCGGCGTGCCGGTGCCCCAGACCACGACGCTCCCGGCACCCGAAACCTTCGCCTCGTGGAAACGGCGGATCAGGGCCGCGACCACATGGCTGAGTTCAGGATGATAATTGTCGCCGGGGCCGTAGAGGTTGGTCGGCATCACACTGATGAAGTCACTGCCATACTGACTGCGATAGGCCTCCGCCATCTTGATGCCGGCGATCTTGGCGATCGCGTAAGGCTCGTTGGTCGGCTCCAGCGGACCAGTCAGCACCGAGTCCTCGCGCAGCGGCTGCGCCGCCAGCTTCGGATAGATGCAGGACGAGCCCAAAAACATCAGCTTCTCGGCGCCGCTCTGATGCGCGGCCTGGATCACGTTGGCCGCGATCGCGATGTTCTCGTAGATGAACTCGGCGCGCAGCGTGTTGTTGGCGACAATACCGCCGACCTTGGCGGCGGCGAGAAACACGACCTGCGGCCGCACTCTCGCAAACCAGTCGAACACGGCGGCCTGGTTGCAGAGATCGACCTCGCGGCGGTCCACCGTCACGAGCCTGACGTCCTCCTGCGCCAGCCGGCGCACCAGCGCGCTACCGACCATGCCGCGATGGCCGGCGACGTAGACGCTTCGGCCTTTCAGCTCAAACGGTGCGCTTGCCACTGGCCGCGTCCCGTTTTGCGTCCGCCAGATCGCTCGCCATCATCTCCTGGACGAGCTCGGCAAACGTCCGCTTCGGCTTCCAGCCGAGCACCTCGCGCGCCTTGCTGGCATCGCCGACGAGAAGATCGACCTCGGTGGGGCGGAAATAGGTCGGGTCGATCTTCACGACCGTCTTGCCGCTCTTCGTGTCGATGCCGGTCTCGTCGACGCCCTTGCCGCGCCATTCGATGCGGCGGCCGACCTGCGCGAACGACAGCTCGACCATCTCACGCACCGAGCGCGTCTCGCCGGTGGCGAGCACGAAATCGTCGGGCTTGTCGGCCTGCAGGATCATGTGCATGCCCTCGACATAATCCTTGGCATGGCCCCAGTCGCGCTTGGCTTCGAGATTGCCGAGATAGAGCGTGTTTTCCAGGCCGACCTCGATGCGGGCGACGCTGCGGGTGATCTTGCGGGTGACGAAGGTCTCGCCGCGGATCGGGCTCTCGTGGTTGAACAGGATGCCGTTGGCCGCGAACATGCCGTAGGCTTCGCGGTAGTTCACGGTGATCCAGTAGCCGTAGAGCTTCGCCACGCCATAGGGCGAGCGTGGATAGAACGGCGTGGTCTCCTTCTGCGGGATCTCCTGCACAAGGCCGTAGAGCTCGGAGGTCGAGGCCTGGTAGAACCGCGTCTCCTTCTCCATGCCGAGGATGCGGATCGCCTCCAAGAGCCTCAGCACGCCGATCGCGTCGGCATTGGCGGTGTATTCCGGGCTCTCGAAGCTGACGGCGACGTGGCTCTGGGCCGCGAGATTGTAGATCTCGGTCGGCCTGATCTGCTGCACCAAGCGGATCAGATTGGTCGAATCCGTCATGTCGCCGTAGTGCATCAGGAACGGCACGTCCCCGACATGCGGGTCCTGATAGAGATGATCGACCCGCGCGGTGTTGAACGAGGACGATCGCCGCTTGATGCCGTGCACGACATAGCCGAGCGCCAGCAGGTACTCGGCCAAATACGCGCCGTCCTGCCCGGTCACGCCGGTGATCAAAGCGACGCGCCTTTTGGAGTCTTGAGTATTCATAGCGTGTCCGGGCAACCTGCTTGGGATTGAGTGGGTTGCGTATCCTACTTTTCCCGTAGTGTCTTGTCTTCCAATGAAACTCAATCCTCAGAAAAATATCAACATTATTTCAATGAGTTAGATGGGCTTTGAGACGGAAAAGTGCCATAAGTCGATGCGCCAGACGAATCCGTCTGGTTCCCAAGGCTTGGCCAGAACCAAGGGTTTGGTCGCCTCAGCCGAGCTTCAGCGCCTCGCGCACGAACGTCGCGAGATTGCCTTCACGAAACAGCAGGCCGCGGATGCCTGCGGCGTGTGCCGCCTCCAGGTCGCGCGGTTGATCTCCAATCAGGATGCTCCGCTCGGCTGCGACGGGAAATCGCTTCATCAGGTCCAAGATCATACCGGGGCCGGGCTTGCGCCGGTCGCTGTCACGACGATAGCGCTCGATGACGGCCTCGGGATGATCAGGACAATATTCAAAAGCATCGATATGCGCGCCGATCGCGGCCAGCTCGTCGGCCATCCAGCAATGGAGGATGTGCACGTCGCTCTCCTCGTAGAATCCGCGCGCTACGCCCGACTGGTTGGTGACGACGAAGGCGAAGTAGCCAGCCTCGTTCACGAGCCTGACCGCCTCGCGCGCGCCGTCCATCCATTTGAACTTGCTGGCTTCGAAGAGGTAGCCCGCGTCGTGATTGAGGACGCCGTCGCGGTCGAAGAAGACGGCTGGGCGTGTCGTTGTCGTGGTCATGGGTCGCCGCAACAGGTGTTTACGGCCCTTGTTCGCCGTCCGGACGGCGGCTTGTCAAGGATCAGGACGGATTTGACGAGCGTCGGCGCTAAGTGGGCTCGGTTAGCATCATGGTGACGACCAACCTGCGGCCGTCGCGCACCATGCCGCCGCGGTGGATTCCGAAGGGGTCGAACAGGACAGCGTCGCCCTGGTCGCTGGTTACGCGCCATTCATTGTCGAGAATGGCGTCGGCATATTCGTTGCCGGCGGGCAGGTCGACACCGAACGCGGCCTTGCGCTGGAGGAATTTTGGCAGCGCGTTGAAAAGCCTGCGACTCTGCGGCTTGGTCGAGGACAGGCCGGCATAGTCGTTGGCGCGGCGGATCAGGCCGTCCCAGAACCTGCGGCTGGCACGATGCGTTCCCCGTGTATAGGTAAACGGACCATTGTCAGGCCCGACTTCGCTTACGTAGATGATGAACTTCAACAGATTGTAGGTCGCATCGACGTGGCAATAGTCGCACGGCGAGTCGGCGACGCCGACGTCGCGAAAATGATTTGCCCAGAAGGCGTCGGTCGGGTCGTTGATCTGTGGCACCACATGGGCGATCGCCACGGGACGGTCGAGATAAGCGCATGCGGCGTCAACAACACCAAGCTCGGACGCCAGTTGATTGAAATAGCCGTAGACCTCGGGGAAGATATCCTTATCGAGCCATAGCCGTGTTTCGTCGAAATGGCGCTGGTCGGGTGTCTTCTTGGCAAGTCGTTCCTCCAGCGTCTTGTAGTGCGGGGCGAGTAGTTCGCGGACGCGGCCGAGCTGTTCGGCCGACAGCTGGAAGCCGGCGATGCCGTCCCGGTTCAACGTGTTCAAGACATTCGTTCCGGCAGCGGTCGTTGGCTTCGCAGACCGAACCGTCAGTCGCCGAAGCCTCTGTGTCGCCACCAGTTGCAAATAGGTCGGCGAGCGACGCAGCAGCTCGGCGATCTTGCGCGACTTGTCCTTGGGGCGCGGCAGATGCTCGTAATCTGCCATCAGGCGGGCCGCGATGATCGCAAAGCCGGATGCGAATTTTGCCAGCGCTGCGGCGCGCTCACCAATGCCTGGTTTCGGGAAGGCCGTGCCGTAGGCAGGGTGATGCGGATAATCGATGACGGGCAGATGGTCGTAAGAATACGGGTGAGATTTCATGCCGCCGCCTCTCCGATAAGCGACCTCTTGTTCGGACGCTGGATGCGGCGTGTCATTGACGTCGATCAATGACGACGCGACCGGTTGACAGTCGCGATGGATTGACGGGAAGTCCGCGCTACCGCTCGTCCGCAATCACCTTGCCGTCGTTGGGGAGCGCGCCCGGGCTGACCAGCTCGACGCTGCCGCCGAGCTTGGTCACCGCGCGCAACGTGCCGGCGATCTCTTCACGCAAGGCGTCGCTTGCGGCCGCCGCTTCCGCCCTCAATGTCATCGCGTCACTCTCGCCCTGACGCGTGACGACCAGGCGCAGGCGTCCCAGCGCGGAGTGGCGCCTGCCGATCTCGGCGATCTGCTCGGGGCGGACGAACATTCCCTTCACCTTTGTGGTCTGATCGGCGCGGCCCATCCAGCCCCTGATGCGCATGTTGGTACGGCCGCATTGGCTTGGGCCCGGCAGTGCCGCGGTGAGGTCGCCGAGCGCAAGGCGAATCCAGGGATGATGCGGGTCGAGCGAGGTGACGACGATCTCGCCGACGTCGCCTTCCCCAACGGGATCGCCCGTGCCGGGCTTGACGATCTCCATGATCAGATCCTCGTTGACGACCATGCCGTCGCGCGCCGCGGTCTCGAAGGCGATGAGGCCGAGATCGGCGGTGCCGAAGGCCTGGTAGGCGTCGATGCCGCGCGCCTTGATCTCGGCCTGCAGCGAGGGCGGAAAAGCCGCCCCCGAGACCAGCGCGCGCTTGATCGAGGAGACGTCGCGGCCGGTGCTGGCGGCGGCATCGAGCAGGATCTTCAGGAAGTCGGGCGTGCCGCTATAGCCGACCGGACGGTAGGCCTCGATCAGCTCGAATTGCTGCTCGGTATTGCCGGGGCCGGCCGGGATCACCGCGCAGCCCAGCGCCCGCGCGGACGCGTCGAAGATGAAGCCGCCGGGGGTCAGGTGGTAGCTGAAGGTGTTGAGCACGACGTCGTCGGGACGGAACCCAGCCGCAAACAGCGCCCGCGCGCCGCGCCAGGGATCGGCCTGGCGCCCTTCCGGCTCGAAAATCGGGCCGGGGGAGGTGAACAGCCGGGCGAAAGACCCGGGGGCCGCCGCCACGAAGCCACCGAACGGTGTGGAGGCCTTGTGCAGGGCCGGCAGTTCCGACTTGCGCAGCACCGGCAGGCGCGCCAGCGCCGCCCTGGAGGTCACTGCGGCGGGATCGAGGCCCTTGAGCCGCTCCGCATAAGCCGGCGCGGCCATGGCGCTGCGCAGCACGTCCGGCAGGCGCGAAAACAGCTCGGCTTCACGCGCGGCCCGCTCGCGCGTCTCAAGGGCGTCGTAATGGGCTGTCATGGCTGGTCTTTCCGGGTTGGCATCCGTTGCACGCCGCCACCGGCATCGGTACAGACGGCCAGTGGCGGGGCTTGAAGAGGACGCGATGGCGGACGAAGGCATCATTGCGACGGATGAGGCGGCGGATGTCGTCGCACGCCTGAAACGCCGCATGATCGACGAGGCGCTGCCGCTGTGGTCGACCGCCGGCTGGGATCGTGAAGCGGGCGGCTTCGTCGACCGGTTGCGCCGCGACGGCACGGCCGATGCGGCCGCGCCGCGGCGCGTGTTCGTGCAGGCCCGCCAGATCTGGTGCTACGCCAAGGTGGCGCAGATGGGCTGGTACCCTGAGGGGCGCGGCATCGCGCTGAAGGGGCTGGAGCATCTGCTCAGCAAGGCGAAGGCGCCCGACGGCCGGCCGGGCTATGTGCACTGGTTGTCGCCGGAAGGTACGGTGCTGGATTCGCGGCGCGATGCCTATGACCACGCCTTCATCCTGTTCGCACTCGCGACGGTCTATACGCTCGACAAGGACGCGCAGGTTCGCGCCGAGATCGACGCCCTGCTTGCCTTCCTCGACGGCCATCTGCGCTCGCCGCATGGCGGCGTCCACGAAGGCCTGCCGGTGACGCTGCCGCGGCGGCAGAACCCGCATATGCATCTGTTCGAGGCGATGATCGCGTGCTTCGACGCGACTCACGATCTGTCGTTCCAGAACCGGGCGGGCGAATTCTTCGCGCTGTTCCTCGCCAATCTCTACGACAAGCAGAAACGCATCCTGACGGAGTATTTCGAGGAGGACTGGTCCAAGATCGAGCCGGTCAGTGTCGAGCCCGGCCATCAGGCAGAATGGGTCTGGCTTCTGAAGGGGTTTGAACGCATCACGGGTTGCCCGACCGGGCAACGCCGTGCCGAACTGCTGGCGACCGCGTTGCGCTATCGCGACGAGGCGACCGGCTGCCTCGTCGACGAGGGCGATGCTGCCGGCAACATCCGCCGCAGCACGCGCCGGCTTTGGCCGCAGACCGAGATGGCGAAGGCGTGGATCGCGCAGGCCGAATCCGGCGAGGCGGGCGCGGCGGACGAGGCGCGTGCGGCTTTGGTGCGGCTCGAACGGCATTATCTCAGCCATCCCGTCCGGGGCGGCTGGTACGACCAGTTCGATCGCGACGGTAAATCGCTGGTCGACACCATTCCTGCGTCGTCGTTCTATCATGTGCTCTGTGCAGTCACGGAAGCGGAGCAGGTACTGAGTTGAGTGTCACAGCCAGCGCTTGCGCCGCTTGAAGCTCTTGAGGTTCTTGAAACTTTTGCGCTGGTCACCGGCGCCGCCGAGATAGAATTCCTTGACGTCCTCGTTGTCGCGCAATTCGTCCGCGGTGCCGTCAAGCACGACCTTGCCTTGCTCCATGATGTAGCCGTGGCTCGCCACCGACAGTGCGGCGCGGGCGTTCTGCTCGACTAGCAGGATGGTGACGCCGAGGTCGCGGTTGATCTTCTGGATGATCGAGAACACCTCTTTCACCAGCAGCGGCGACAGGCCCATCGACGGCTCGTCCATCAGGATCATCTTCGGCCGCGCCATCAGCGCGCGGCCGATTGCGAGCATCTGCTGTTCGCCGCCGGAGAGATAGCCGGCAAGGCCGGTACGCTCCTTCAGACGCGGGAAATAGGAGAAGACCATGTCGAGATCGGAATCGACTTCGCGGTCCCGACGGGTGAAGGCGCCGAGCTTGAGGTTCTCCAACGACGTCATGTCGGAGACGATGCGCCGGCCCTCCATCACCTGGAAGATGCCGCGGCGGACGATCTTGTCGGGGTCGATGCCATTGATCCGCTCGCCTTCGAACACGATTTCGCCACGCGTGACCTCGCCATCCTCGGTCTTGAGCAGTCCCGAGATCGCCTTCAGCGTCGTCGATTTGCCGGCGCCGTTGGCCCCGAGCAGCGCCACGATCGCGCCCTTGGGCACATCGAGGCTGAGGCCACGCAGCACCAGGATGACGTCGTCATAGACGACCTCGATGTTGCGCACGGCGAGGAGAGGGGGCGCGGGGACGGCGGTGGGAGCGGCGCGAGCTGTTTCTGCGGTCTGAGTCATGTCTTACAAGTCTCCGCTGTCGTCGCCCGGCTTGACCGGGCGACCCAGTACTCCAGAGGCGCCTGGGATTCACGGAGAAGCCGCGGCGTACTGGATCCCCCGCCTTCGCGGGGGATGACATTTGCGCGTGAGGTGAGTGTTGCGCTCACCAACCCAGCAATTCCGCCTTGCGCGGCAGCTCGACCGTCTTGACCTTCTCCAGCTTGATCGCGCCCTTGGCCATGAGGTCGTTGAGGTCGCCGTCGGTCGCACCTGATATCTTGGTGCGATAGAGGTCGACCTTCAGCGTGCCGCGATGGTCCTTGTCGGTCCAGGTCGAGGGATTGCAGACGCCTTCCATGCCGGCCGGGACCCAATCCTTCTTCTGATAGAATCCCTTGCGGACGTTCTCGCCGGTGGCACCGCCGTTCTTGGCGGCCCAGTCGATCGCCTCCTTCATGTAGAGCGCCGAACAGACCGCCGCGATGTAGTGCACCGGGCGATAGACCTTGCCGGTGGGATCCGACATCTTGGAGATCTCCATCACCGTCTTCATGCCGGGTGCGTTGCCGCCCCAGCTGACCGCCGTGCGCAGCGGAAAGATCACGCCATTGGCTGCATCGCCTGCCGTCTTGGCGGCGTTCTCGTCCATGCCCCAGACATTGCCGAGGAACTGCACCTCGGCGCCGGCGGTCTTGCAGGCCTTCATCACCGAGATGTTGGAGGCCGCGGTGTTGCCGAGATAGGCATAGTTCGCGCCCGAGGATTTCAGGCTCAGGCACTGTGCGCTGTAGTCACCCGGCGCCAGTGCGAACACCAGCGGCGGCAGCACCTCGAAGCCGAGCTCGGTCGCCATGGCTTCGCCGGCAGCCTTCGGCGCGTTCGGATAGGGGTGGTTGGCACCCATGTGCACGAACTTCGGCTTGCCGGGCTTGCCCTTGGTTTTCCAGTCCTCGGCCGCCCAGATCAGCATCGCGCGCAGCGAGTCCGAGTAGCTCGGGCCGTAGAAGAAATTATAGGGAGCGGGCTTGGCCTTGCCGCTGATGCCTTCTGGATCGGTGAGGGCCGCGGCGTAGGAGCCGGAGATATCCGGGATCTTGTCCTGTGCGAGGAAGCCGGTCAGCGCCTCCGTGTCGGCGGTGCCCCAGCCCATGATCGCCGCGACCTTGGAGTCCGGCGCCGACCACTTCTTGTAGAGCGCGATCGCGCGCGGCACCTGATAGCCGTAGTCGTTGGTGTCGACATTGAGCTGCTTGCCGCCGACGCCGCCGTTCTTGTTGACCCAGGCGAAGGTGTCGGCGACGGCCTGCCCATAGGGGTGCCGACGTCGGATGTGCCGCCCGAGCGATCCTCGAGGTGGCCGATCGCGATCTGCGCTTGTGCCCCCGCCGAAAAAGCTGCGATGACGAGCGCGAGCGACGCGGTGCTCAAAAGGGACTTGGTCTTCATCGGTTCGTTCCTCCTTTTATGGTTTTTAAGTGAAGTTGCCGCACTCAGTGTGAGAACGGGTAGAGTTTCCAGTAAGCCTTGATCTGTCGCCAGCGATGCGCGAGCCCGTCGGGCTCGAACATCAGGAAGGCGATGATGATCACACCGATCGCGATTTCGCGCAGGAAGGTGAGGTTGTTGTTGAGCGACAGCGCCTTGTCGATCGCGCCGCCCTTCAGGTAGCCGCTGAGGAATTCCATCGTTTCCGGCAGCAGCACCACGAAGGCGGTGCCCATCAGCGTGCCCATGATCGAGCCGGTGCCACCGATGATGATCATGGCGAGGAACAGGATCGAGCGCTCGATGCCGAAACCTTCCTGCGACACCACCAACTGGTAGTGCGCATACAGAGCGCCGGCGATGCCGGCGAAGAAGGCGGCCAGCCCGAACGACAGCGTGCGATACTTGGTGAGGTTGATGCCCATGATCTCGGCGGAGAGATAGTGGTCGCGGATTGCCACCAGCGCGCGGCCGTCGCGGGTGCGCATCAGATTGGTGACGAGGATGTAGCTCGCGACCACATAGGCCAGCACGACGTAGAAATACTGCCGGTCGCCGCGCAGCGTGTAGCCGAAGATCGAGAACGGATTGGCGCTGGCCGGCACCGAGCCGCCGGTGAACCACTCCGCGCGCGAGAAGAAGTCGAGCAGGATATATTGCGCGGCGAGCGTTGCGATGACGAGATACAGCCCCTTCAGGCGCGCCGCCGGAATTCCGAAGATCAGCCCGACCAGCGCGGTGATGACGCCCGCGAGAGGGATCGCGAAGAACACCGGGATGTGTGCCTCGTTGGAAATGTAGGCCGAGGTGAAGGCGCCCAGCAGGAAGAAGGCGGCATGCCCGATCGAGATCTGGCCGGTGAAACCGACCAGGATGTTGAGCCCCAGCGCCGCGATCGAGAAGATGCCGATCTGAATCATGATGCTGAGCCAGTAGCCGCCGAGGAATTGCGGTACGAGGCACAGCGCCAGCACGCCGGCGATCGCAAAGTTGCGGCTGGTGGTGGTTGGGAAGATCGTGGTGTCGGCCGCATAGGAGGTGCGGAAATCACCAGCAGGGATGAGGGCAGGGCCGGCCATGGATCAGATCCGCTCGATGTCGTGGGTGCCGAACAGGCCGTAAGGCTTGATCATCAGCACGATGATGAGGACGTAGAACGGCGCGACCTCGTAGAGATTGCCCCAGTGCAGATACTCGCTGTCGACATATTGCGCGATGTTTTCCAGCAGCCCGATGATGATGCCGCCGAGCACTGCGCCGCCGACGGAGTCGAGCCCGCCGAGGATCGCCGCCGGAAACACCTTGATGCCGTAGGCGGCCAGGCCCGAGGACACGCCGTTCACCACGGCAACGACCACGCCTGCGACCGCCGACACCGTGGCCGAGATCGCCCAGGCCATCGCGAACACGCTTTTCACGGAAATGCCGAGTGATTGCGCCACCTGCTGGTTGAACGCGGTGGCGCGCATCGCGAGGCCGTACTTCGAGGCCCGGAAGAACCAGGCCATGCCGATCATCATCGCGACTGACACCACGAGGCTCATGACATAGACGGTCTGGATCTGGAGGCCGAACAGGCTGACCGACTGGCTCTCGAACACGCGCGGGAACGGCTGCGGGTTGACGCCGAACATCCATTTCAGCGTCGCCTGCAGTACGGTGGAGAGGCCGATCGTCACCATGATCACGGATATGATGGGCTCGCCGATCATCGGCCGCAGGATCAGTACCTGGATCGCGATGCCGAACACGAACATGAACACCAGCGTCATCGGCATGCCGATCCAGAACGGCACCTGGTATTTGGCAAGCAGCGCCCAGCACACCCAGGCGCCGACCAGCAGCAATTCACCTTGCGCGAAATTGACGACCTGCGTCGCCTTGTAGATCAGCACGAACGACATCGCGACCACGCCATAGAGCGTGCCGACCACGAGGCCGTTGACCAGGAGCTGGATGAGGAAGGCGGTGTTCATGAAGTGATGCTCGCTGAAAAATCAGGCGCGCTCTTCCCCTCTCCCCTTGTGGGAGAGGGTGGCTTCGCGAAGCGAAGACGGGTGAGGGGTTGTCTCGGCAGTAATGGTGCGGAGAGAGGACCCCTCACCCGAGTGAGTGTGTGGTTGATGGCGGAGATGCCCTCTCCCACAAGGGGAGAGGGCGCATCGACTCGCGGCGCTCTCTGCTGAAGCAAAGTCACTCCGCCGCCTCCGCCAAATGCCCGTGCCCACCCATATCAACCACCCGTAGCGTCGTGCGGACGCGCTGCGTGGTGCCGTCCTGGAAGCGGATCATTGTGTCGACGGGGATATCGGCATCGCCGCGATAGATCGCGTCGATGATGCCTTCGTATTTCTCGTTGATGACGCTGCGGCGCACCTTGCGTGTGCGGGTGAGCTCGCCGTCGTCGGCGTCCAGCTCCTTGTACAGCAGCAGGAAACGCGAGATGCGCTGCGCCGGCGGCAGGGTGGCGTTGACGGTCTCGACTTCCTTCCGGAGGACAGCATAGACCTCGGGGCGCGAGGCGAGGTCGCTGTAGGTGGTGAAGGAGAGGCGGTTCTTCTCCGCCCATTTCGAGATGATGGAGTAGCGGATGCAGATCATGGCGGCGAGCGCGTCGCGGCCGGCCCCGAGCACCACGGCTTCCGCGATATAGGGCGAGAATTTCAGCTTGTTTTCGATGAACTGCGGCGAGAATCGCTCGCCGCGCGAGGTTTCGGCGAGATCCTTGATGCGGTCGATGACGACGAGCTGGCGGTCGGCGTTGAAATAGCCGGCATCGCCCGACAGCATCCAGCCGTCCTTGATGTCGGCCACGCTGGCCTCGGGGTTCTTGTAATAGCCGAGGAACATGTTGGGGTGCCGCACCACGATCTCGCCGACGCCGTGGACGTCGGCATTGTCGATGCGGATCTCGACACTGTCGGCCATCGGCACGCCGGTCGTATCAGGATCGACCTTGCCCTCGGGATGCAGCGTGTAAGCGCCCAGCAACTCGGTCTGGCCGTAGAGCGTGCGCAGTGGCACGCCCATGGCCTGGAAGAACTTGAACGTCTCGGGCCCGAGCGCCGCACCGCCGGTCGCGGCCGAGCGCAGGCGGGTGAAGCCGAGGCGGTCGCGCAGCGCGCGGAACAGGATGGCGTCGGCAAAGCCCGAGCGCTTGCCCTCTGCGAGTGCGGCGAGGCCCGACTTCATGCCGATGTCGAACAGCCGCTGCTTGAAGGGCGTTGCGTCCATCACTCTGGCGCGGACGTCGGCGGCTATCGATTCCCAGACACGCGGGGCGAACAGCACGAACGTCGGCGCGATCTCGCGCAAATCGTTCATCATCGTCTCGGGCTCTTCGACGAAGTTGATCTTCATCCGGCAGAGCAGGCCTTTGCCGAGTACATAGACCTGCTCCATGATCCACGGCAGCGGCAGCACCGAGACATATTCGTCCTCCGGTCCCTTCGGATCGAAGGCGAGATAGGTCGCGCAATGGCCGAGCACGCGGCCGGCGGCGAGCATTGCGAGTTTTGGATGCGAGGTGGTGCCCGACGTCGTGCAGAGGATCGCGACGTCCTCGCCCTTGGTGGCATCCACGAGCTTGTCGTAGAGTTCAGGTTCGCGCGCGGCCCGCGCACGCCCGAGCTCGGCGAATGTCTCCGCCGACATCAGACGCGGATCGTCGTATTTCCGCATCCCGCGCGGGTCGGAATAAATGATGTGTTTGAGCCTTGGCACGCGCTCGGCCAGCGCCAGCAGCTTGTCGACCTGCTCCTCGTCCTCGGCAAAGACGAGCTGCGCTTCGCCATAGGTGAGGAGATAGGCGGCCTCCTCGTCGAGCACGTCGCGGTAGAGCCCGAGGCTGAGGCCGCCGATCGCATGGGTGGCGATTTCCGCAGCGACCCAGTCCGGCCGGTTGTCGCCGATGATGCCGATGACATCCCCGCGCCCCAGGCCCAGTTCGACGAGGCCCAGCGCAAAGTCGCGCACGCGTGTCTGATAGTCGTTCCAGGTGAACGGGCGCCACAGCCCGAGATCCTTCTCGCGCAATGCGATCTCGTTGCCGTGCTCTTTCGCATTGAGTCGGAGCATCTTCGGATAGGTGTCGGCCTGCGCGACGCGGCCCGCATAATCCATCATGCCGCGCTCTCCTGCGCCGGCGGAGCATCGTCGGGATCGACCAGCACCTCGTCCTCTTCGCCGAGATAGGCGCGCCTGACGTGGGGATCGGCGAGCACCGCGGCCGGATCGCCCTCGGCGATCTTGCGGCCGAAATCCAGCACCATGACGCGATGGGAGATGTCCATCACCACGCCCATGTCGTGCTCGATCATCACCACCGTCATCCCGAACTCCTCGTTGAGGTCGACGATGTAGCGCGCCATGTCCTCCTTCTCCTCGAAGTTCATGCCGGCCATCGGCTCGTCGAGGAGGATGAGGCGCGGTTCCAGCGCCATGGCGCGGGCCAGCTCCACGCGCTTGCGCAGGCCATAGGAGAGGGTGCCCGCGGGAGCCTTTCGCACGGACTGGAGATCGAGGAAGTCGATGATCTCCTCGACCTTGCGGCGATGTTCGAGCTCTTCCTTGCGCGCGCCGGTGAACCAGTACAGCGAGCCCGTGATGAAATTGTTCTTCAGGAGGTGATGGCGGCCGACCATGATGTTGTCGAGCACGCTCATGTGGTGGAACAGCGCCAGGTTCTGGAAGGTGCGGCCGATGCCGAGCGAGGCGCGGGCGTTCGGCGTCAGGCCGGTAATGTCGCGATCCCCGTAGAACAGCTTGCCTTCGGTTGGCTTGTAGCGACCGGAAATACAGTTCACGATCGAGGTCTTGCCGGCCCCGTTCGGACCGATGATCGAGAAAAGCTCGCCGTCCCTAATGGCGAAGCTGACGTCGGTCAGCGCCCGGACGCCGCCGAATCGCAAGGACACGCCGCGCACTTCAAGACTGGTAGCCACCAAACAAATCCCTCCCGGTGATGGCGCGTTCAGGGGCGCTCTTCGTCGGTTCCTCTCGGTGCGATCCTAGTACGGCCATGCCGGTGAGGCCATGCAGCAGATGGTCTCCACGGTAAGCCGTGCCTCTCTCATTCCCGCTTGGGATCAAAAGCCGCATCGCCCGAGGTGGCCCTCAATAGGGGAAAGCGCTATTTTGGAATGTCTCCCGGCTGACAATTCTGCGACAAAGTTTTTCGGGTGGCCCGGCCTTCGTCTTTCGTCGGATGGCTGTTGGATCGATCTGTTGCAATGCAGCAGAAGGCGTGGGGTGACGACAAGGTGCGGCTGGCTTCGGGATCATGATTTCAGAGGATCAACTGAAGCGCGTCGCCGCCTGGTCGCGCGAGCTCACGCCGGCCGAGATCGAGGTCGCTCGCGCAGGCATTACGGAGCGGTCCTATGGCACCGGAGAGACCGTTTTCATGCGCGGCGACACCTTCGATTATTGGGCCGGCATGGTCTTTGGCCTCGCCCGGATGGGCGGGGTCTCGCGCGACGGCAAGGAGACGAGCCTTGCCGGCCTCACGGCAGGGGCCTGGTTCGGCGAGGGCAGCGTTCTCAAGAACGAGCCGCGCCGCTACGACGTGGTCGCGCTGCGGAGCAGCCGCGTCGCGCTGATGGAACGCAGCGCCTTCATGTGGCTGTTCGAGAACAGCGTCGGCTTCAACCGCTTCCTGGTGCGCCAGCTCAACGAGCGGCTCGGCCAGTTCATCGGCATGCTCGAGGTCAACCGCACGCTGGATGCCACCGCGCGCCTGGCCCGCAGCATCGCCTCGCTGTTCAACCCGATCCTCTACCCGGAATCGACCGCGCATCTGGAGATCACCCAGGAAGAGATCGGTGCGCTCTCCGGCATGTCCCGCCAGAATGCCAACCGCGCGCTGAACCTGCTTGAGAAGGAGGGGCTGCTCCGGCTCGAATATGGCGGAGTCACCATCCTCGATGTCGAGAAGCTGCGCGGGTACGGGGATTAGCCAGTAGGATGGGTAAAGCGCCAGCGAAACCCATCAATCCGTTGCCGATGACGAAGCATGACGGGTTTCGCAAGGGCTCAACCCATCCTTACGTGTGCTGAACTACAAACGGAAATCAAACAGAAATGTCCAGTTACAATGGGCGTGCTTACATTGCACGTCGCGCAAGATGCGTCGCGAGGCAATGAGGAGTCCAACAGAATGGTGGAATGTTTTACGCGACGCGGAGTTTTTGCGATTTTTGCCGGCGCAGCAACTCTCGTCATGAGTCAGGCTGGCGCCGAGGCGCAGCCGTTTCCTCCGCCTCCACCCGGACCTCCTCCTCCGCCGGGCATGCGACGGCCGCTACCACCTCCGCCTCCTCCGCCGCGTCGACGATGGCGTCGTCGGTTGCCGCCTCCGCCCCCGTATCCACCGCCGCCTCCATTCCCGCCGCCGCTTCGGTGAGAGGCAAGGCAGGTCGGATCAACTCGCGGCTGCCGTGGATTCCGCTCCGCAAGCGCGGAAGCCATCGCCGAGATCGGCGCGTAGGATGGTAGAGCGCCAGCGAAACCCACCAGTCCGTTCGCCGCTGACGAAGCATGTCGCCGCTGACGAAGCATGATGGGTTTCGCAAGGGCTCAAACCATCCTACGCGTGCGAGGCCAACAATGAAGCCACGCACCTACCGCGCATTGGCAGGCGCATGCACCGGCCACAGATCCGCGCGCCATCGGATCGCGATCGCCAGCATCGCGATGAAGCCCGCGGCGGCATAGAGCGAACCCGTCGCAGAATAGCCGATGATGTCGATCAGGCTACCGGCCGCGAGTAATCCGGGCGGCAGGCCGTAGATCACCATCATGCGCACACCCATGACGCGGCCGCGCAGATGCGGGCTGGCCGTCTTCATCAGGATCACGGCCGCCGAGATCATCGACATGCTCTGGGCGATGCCGGCGAGCACGAGGCAGGCCATCGCAACAGGCATGGTCCTGATCTCGACGAACACCAGCAGCATGGCGTACCAGGCCAGCGTCGCGCCGATCAGGAGCCGGGCAATGCGCAGTCCGCCGACCAGGCTGAGCGTGATGGAGCCGATCAGCGAGCCGACGGCGAAGCTTGCCGAGAGATAGCCAAGGCCGGTCTGGTCGGTGTGAAAGATGTCGCGCGCGATGTAGGGCAATAGTCCGCTGGTGAACGGAAATGCGGTGAGATTGGCCAAGAAGGCGACAGACAGCGCGGCGCCCATGGCCGGGCCATTCCAGGCGTAGACCATCCCTTCCTTGAGTTCTTCAAGCAATCGCGAGACCGCGTGGCTGTTCGCCGGTAGATCGCTCGTCGTGACGGTCTTTTTCGGCCGGGTCAGGCAGACCATGAGAATCGCAGCCAACAGATAGAGGCAGGCGACCGCCGCATAGACCAGTCCAATGCCGAGCACGGCAAACAGCCCGGCTCCCGTCAGCGCTCCGGCAATACGGGCGCTGTCCTGGGTCGTGCGTGACAGGCTGATCGCGCCGACCAGCAGCTCGGCCGGCATGATGCCGGCGAGCAATGCGCTGCGAAGGCCGAGATCGGAGGAGCGGATCAGGCCCATGATCGTCACGATGATCATGACGTTGAGCGGCCCGAGATGGCCCGTCAGCGCAAGCACCATGATGGTCGAGGCGAGCACCGTATAAGTGAGGCGCAGCACGACCAGGAGATCGCGATGACCCATGCGGTCTCCGATCATGCCGAGCACCGGTGCGACGAGTGTCCCGACGTACTGAAGCGACCCCAGCACGGTGAGCAGCAGCACGGAGCCGGTCTGGACCAGGATGTACCAGCCGAGCACCAGCGTCTCGATTTCGAACGCCCAGGAGGTGAGCAGGTCGGACGGCCACTGGAAGCGATAGTTGCGGATGCGGAATGGCGCGAGCGCCGAAGGCCGTGCGGCTGCGCTCACAGCGCGATGACTCGTAACACGGCGATTCCTAGCCCTTGTGGTTTCTTGTGTCCGTCGGCAAATTATCGCCGGTGATGGTCGTGTCAATTGGAGCTGCCGCAGGCCGCCCTTGCGCTCCGCTTCTACCTCGCTGTGGGTCTCGGCTTGCGTTCCGCCAGCGCTGCTGCCATGGCCGAGATCAGCGGCCGCATGAAATAGGCGTCGTCCGCCGGCGAAACGTCGGTGCGCAGGCCATGCGCTGCGAGCTCGCCCGAGACCGCAGGCCCCACCGAGGCGATCAGCGTCCGCTCCAGGCCCGCGCGCAGCTTTGCCTCGCTGCCATGCGCCTTCGCGGCCTCGAGCAGACGGCGGACCTGCCCGAGATTGGTGAGCGCGATGGAATCGATCCGTCCCTGCGCCATCTCGTCGATGGCGGTGATGATGTTGGCATCGGCGGCCTTGGAATCGTAGACATACGGCAGCACGCTATCGACATCGGCGCCCTGTGCGGCCAGCGCGCCGGTCAGCGCGCCGTGGTCCTTGTCCGGATAGAGCTGGAGGCCGATGCGCCGACCCTTCAGGTCGAGCTTGCCCAGCATCGCGATCACGCCCTCGGTGGTCGGCTTCTCCGTGGTCTGCTGCGCCTCGAGGCCGACCTCGCGCAGTGCCTTGCCGGGCTTCGGCCCGCGGGTGAACTTTCGCGACTTGGCGAGGGCCGTCACCAGCGGCTGGTCGAGCCCGCGGGCGACGGCGAGCTTCATGATCCGCCGCAGGCCTTCGCCGGTCATCAGCACGAGGTCGTCCAGCGGTTGGTCGATGGCGCGGCGGATCCATGCCTCGACCGGGGCGGGGTCCGGTGCGTCCTCGATGGTGAACATCGGGCATTGCACTACCTCGGCGCCTTGCTCGGCCAGCAGCCTGGAAAACTGCGCTTCCTCACGCGTTTCCAGGATCAATATGCGGGTGCCGCTCAGGCGGTCGGACATGAAGATGCTCCGGTCAGTCAAGTCGCAATGGACCATTCATCCTGACTCCTCAGTCGGGATTGGCGCAAGGGCGGGGTCGGTGATAGAGCAGGGCGCAAATCGCGGCTTGTTCCGCGCATCGCCGCACAAACCCTGTTCAAGAGCCAGTTCCGAGCAGCCATGCCCGATCATCAATACGTCCTGACCCTGTCCTGTCCGGATCGCCCCGGCATCGTCTCGGCGGTGTCGACGTTCCTGGCCCATAACGGGCAGAACATCCTCGACGCCCAGCAGTTCGACGACACCGAGACCAAGAAATTCTTCATGCGCGTGGTGTTCACCGCGGCCGATCTCGCCGTGGAACTATCCGCGCTCCAGACCGGATTTGCCGCGATCGCCGAGCGCTTCGGCATGGAGTGGCAGATGCGCGACCGCGCCGCGCATCGCAAGGTGATGCTGCTGGTGTCGAAGTCCGACCATTGCCTGGTCGACATCCTCTATCGCTGGCGCACGGGCGAGTTGCCGATGACGCTGGCCGCGATCGTCTCCAACCATCCGCGCGAGGTTTATGAAGGGCTCGATTTCGGCAGCATCCCGTTCCACTATCTGCCTGTCACCAAGGAGACCAAACGCGAGCAGGAGGGGCAGATCCTCGATCTCGTCGCCAGGACCGGGACCGATCTGGTCGTGCTCGCCCGCTACATGCAGATCCTGTCGGACGATCTTTCGGCAAAACTCTCGGGGCGTTGCATCAACATCCATCACTCGTTCCTGCCGGGCTTCAAGGGTGCAAAGCCCTATCACCAGGCTCACGAGCGCGGCGTCAAGCTGATCGGCGCCACCGCGCATTACGTCACGCGCGATCTCGACGAGGGTCCGATCATCGACCAGGACGTCGAGCGCATCAGCCATCGCGATACGCCCGAGGACCTCGTGCGCAAGGGCCGCGACATCGAGCGCCGTGTGCTCGCCCGCGCGATCCGCTATCATCTGGACGACCGCGTCATTCTCAACGGCCGCAAGACGGTGGTGTTCATGGACTAGCGACTGGAGAGTGGCGGCAAGCGAACAAGAGCGGGGCGAGATTCGCCACTCACTGTTCGCAATTCGCCTTCTCAGCGCACCGCGCCGCCGGACGCCGATTCCGTCGCGCCTTTCTGGGCCTGTTCTTCCTTCTCGCGATCCGCCGCAGGCATAAGCCGCTTGCGCTCGCGCTCTTTCATGTAGGCATCGTACTGCGGCGTGCCCGCCCGCGGCGGTGCGTCGGCGGGCAGGCCACCGGCCCATTGCGGGACGTAGTCGCCCATGCCCGCAGAGAGCTTCTCGTTGACGGTGCCGCAGCCGCACAGCCCCGCGGCGAGCACTGCGAGAACGAGAAGGGGGCGGAAAGGCTTGGGCATTGTGTGAGCACGAATTCGGTCGTTGGACGCCAGTCGGTCCGGCGCCGGAAGAGTAGCCTTCAACAAGGTAAAATAGACTTATTCGAGATAGGTAATTAGTTACCTCATTTTTGCGCTCGACCACCACTCTGCCGATGTCCGAATCCTGCAAAAGAAAGGCGAAATCCTCCATCCACCCGGCCGGTCGCGTTTCTGGACTCCGGCCCGGCTCGCGATAAATTGGCTTGGTCGATGACCGGGCTTTTTCGTTGACAGGTCCATTTTATTTGTACAATCGTACAAATTGGGGCGGCCAGGATCGGGACTCGGGTTACTCCGGCGTAACCGCGACACTGCGCCCCGCCGTCGCGATCGGAACGCTCGGCTTGCGCCGAATGGTCGCCAAACGTCCGATTGACAACGAGGGCGCGGAAGACGCCATGTGGCGCGCGACATCACTCGCGCGTGAGCTAAGATAAGGCAAGGATCGGGCACTCGGTCCGGCGCGCAAGAGATCAGGAATTAAGGGGAGGGATCGTCTGATGTTCGAAGGCAAACAGTTTTCCTGGGCTGCGATGGCAGCCATCGCGGGCCTCGCGGCCGTCGCGCCGGCCAAGGCCGCGGATACCGTCAAGGTCGGCCTCATCCTGCCGATGACCGGCGGCCAGGCCTCGACCGGAAAGCAGATCGAGAACGCGATCAAGCTTTACATGCAGCAGAAGGGCGACACCGTCGCCGGCAAGAAGATCGAGATCATCCTCAAGGACGATGCGGCGATTCCCGACAAGACCAAGACCGCCGCGCAGGAGCTGATCGTCAACGACAAGGTCAATTTCATCGCCGGCTTCGGCGTGACGCCGGCTGCGCTTGCCGCCGCGCCGCTGGCAACGCAAGCCAAGATCCCGGAAGTCGTGATGGCGGCCGGCACCTCCATCATCACCGAGCGCTCGCCCTATATCGTGCGCACCAGCTTCACGCTGGCGCAGTCCTCGACCATTATCGGCGACTGGGCGGTCAAGAACGGCATCAAGAAGGTCGCGACCCTGACCTCGGACTACGCGCCGGGCAATGACGCGCTCAACTTCTTCAAGGAGCACTTCACTGCCGGCGGCGGCGAGGTGGTCGAAGAGGTGAAGACGCCGCTCGCCAATCCCGATTTCGCGCCGTTCCTCCAGCGCATGAAGGATGCCAAGCCCGACGCGATCTTCGTGTTCGTGCCGGCCGGCCAGGGCGGCAACTTCATGAAGCAATATGCCGAGCGCGGCCTCGACAAGGCCGGCATCAAGGTGATTGGCCCGGGCGACGTCACCGACGACGACCTGCTCAACAACATGGGTGACGCCGTGCTCGGCACGGTCACTGCGCATCTGTATTCTGCGGCGCATCCCTCGCAGATGAACAAGGATTTCGTCGCGGCCTACAAGAAGGCCTACGGCAACCGTCCGGGCTTCATGGCGGTGAGCGGCTATGATGGCATCCATTTGATCTACGAAGCGTTGAAGAAGACGGGCGGCGACACCGACGGCACCAAGCTGGTCGAAGCCATGAAGGGCCAGAAGTGGGAGAGCCCGCGCGGCCCGATCTCGATCGATCCCGAGACCCGCGACATCGTGCAGAACATCTACATCCGCAAGGTCGAGAAGGTCGACGGCGAGCTCTACAACGTCGAGTTCGCGACCTTCGAGGCCGTCAAGGATCTCGGCAAGACCAAGAAGTGACGCGCGATAGCGCATCTTCCCGGAGCGCGCTTAGCGCGCATCCGGGATCTCGCGAGCCACCCTCTGCGTCATGCCCGGGCTGGTCCCGGGCATCCACGCAAAGCCCAGACAAGAACGTGGATGGCCGGGACGAGCCCGGCCATGACGATAACTGCAAGCTGAGACGATGACCTCGATCCTCACCAACCTGTTCGATGGCGTAGCCTACGGCATGCTGCTGTTCGTACTCGCTTGCGGGCTTGCGGTCACGTTAGGCCTGATGAACTTCGTAAACCTTGCTCATGGCGCCTTCGCCATGGCCGGCGGCTATGTCTGCATGATTCTGGTCAACCGGATGGGCTGGCCGTTCTTCGCTGCGCTGCCGCTCGCCTTCGTATCTTCGGCGGCAATCGGGATCCTGCTCGAGCGCACGCTCTACCGCCACCTCTACGCGCGCAGCCATCTCGACCAGGTTCTGTTCACCATTGGCCTGACGTTCATGTCGGTCGCGGCGGTCGATTACATCCAGGGTTCCTCGCGGGTCTTCATCAATTTGCCGGCCGCGCTCCAGGGCCAGTTCGACGTGTTCGGTGTCGGCATCGGCCGCTACCGGCTGATGATTATCGTGATCTGCGGTCTGCTCACCATCGGTCTTCAGATGGTGCTGGCCAAGACCCGCTTCGGCAGCCGGCTGCGCGCCGCGGTCGACGATCCCCGCGCCGCGAGCGGCCTTGGCATCAACGTGCCGCAGGTGTTCGCCTTCACGTTCGCATTTGGCTGCGGGCTTGCCGGCCTGGGCGGCGCGCTGAGTGCCGAGATCCTCGGCCTCGATCCGTACTTCCCGCTGAAATTCATGATCTACTTCCTGATCGTGGTCACGGTCGGCGGCTCCTCCTCGATCACCGGCCCATTCCTGGCCTCGCTCCTGCTCGGCGTCGGCGACGTCGCCGGCAAATATTACGTGCCGAAGATGGGTCCCTTCGTGATCTACACCATGATGATCGTGATCCTGATCTGGCGCCCGAACGGTCTGTTCGGCCGCACGGCCGCGCGTTGAGTTCGCCGATGAGCGCATCGTCCGACGTCGGTTATCATGCCCAGCGCCAGGCGCGCTGGCACTATGGTGAGGCGGCCTTCTGGGTCGTCGTGCTGGCCTGCGGCTTCCTGTTTCCCACGCGCTATCTGATCATGACCGACATCCTGCGGCTGGCGCTGTTCGCGATGTCGCTTGATCTCATCCTCGGCTATGCCGGCATCGTCTCGCTCGGCCACGCCGCCTTTTTCGGCGTCGGCGCCTATGCCGCGGGGCTGCTCGCGCTTCACGGCATCATCAACGAGCCCGTGCTCGCGCTGATCGCCGCCGGCCTTGCCGCGATGGTGCTCGGCTTCGCCACCAGCTTCCTGGTGATCCGCGGCGTCGACCTGACGCGCCTGATGGTGACGCTCGGTATCGCGCTGCTGCTTGAAGCGCTCGCGGAGCGCTTCTCCAAGATCACCGGCGGCACCGACGGGCTGCAGGGCATCGAGATGCAGCCGATCTTCGGGCAGTTTCCGTTCGACATGTTCGGCAAGACCGGCTTCTTCTATTCGCTGGCCGTGCTGTTCCTGTTGTTCCTGTTCGCGCGCCGCGTCGTGCACTCGCCGTTCGGCCTGTCGCTGCGCGCGATCAAGAACAATCCGCTGCGCGCCGCCGCCATCGGCATTCCCGTCAATCGCCGCCTGATCGCGATCTACACGCTCGCGGCGTTCTATGCCGGCATCGCGGGGGCGCTGTTCACCCAGACCACGGCCATCGCCTCGCTCGATGTGTTCGCCTTCGAGCGCTCGGCCGATCTCATGCTGGTGCTCGTCATCGGCGGCACCGGCTATCTCTATGGCGGGCTGATCGGCGCGGTGATCTTCCGCATGCTCCAGGAATTTTTCTCCACCATCACCCCGCAATACTGGCAGTTCTGGATCGGCCTCGTGCTGGTCGTGATCGTGCTCATCGGCCGCCAGCGCCTGCATCGCTGGGTGCTGTATGTGCCCAACCTGATCATCAGGCAGTTTGCCGGGCGCAAGGCTGACGTCGCGCTGCCGGAGAGCGACGCATGACCATCGCGCTCGAAACCCGGAACCTCGAAAAGCAGTTCGGCGGCCTGCGCGTCACCCGCGATCTTTCCCTGAAGATCGAGCAGGGCGCCCGCCACGCGTTGATCGGCCCGAATGGCGCCGGCAAGACTACGGTCATCAACCAGCTCACCGGCGTGCTCAAGCCGAATTCCGGCCGCATCCTGCTCGAAGGCCAGGACATCACGGATCTGCCCGTGCACAAGCGCGTTCTGCGCGGCCTGTCGCGCACCTTCCAGATCAACCAGCTCTATCCCGACCTCACTCCGCTGGAGACCATCGGCCTGGCCGTCTCCGAGCGCCTCGGCCATGGCGGCGATTGGTGGCGGCGGATGGGCACGCGCAGCGACGTCAATGGCGAGATCGCCGATCTGCTGGCGCGCTTCCATCTGCTTGACGTCATGAACGAAGAGACCGTGACGCTGCCTTACGGCAAGCAACGTCTGCTCGAGATCGCGGTCGCGATCGCGGCCAGGCCGCGTGTGCTGCTGCTCGACGAGCCCGCCGCCGGCGTGCCCGAGAGCGAGCGCCACGACATTCTCGCCGTGGTCGGCAGCCTGCCGCGCGACGTCACCGTGCTGCTGATCGAGCACGACATGGACCTCGTGTTCTCCTTCGCCGACCGCATCTCGGTGCTGGTCTCCGGCGGACTGCTGACCGAGGGCCCGCCCGACCAGCTCGCGCGCGATCCGCAGGTGAAGGCTGTCTATCTCGGCGAGGAGGCGGTCAATGTCTGACCTGCTCGCGATCGATTCATTGCGCGCCGGCTATGGCGAGGCGGTGGTGCTGCCGAATATGTCGCTGCGGCTCGCCGAAGGGCAGGTGCTGGCGCTGCTGGGACGCAACGGCACCGGCAAGACCACGCTGATCAACTCCATCGTCGGCGTGACCCGTCGCTTCTCCGGCACCGTCGCGCTCGCCGGCATCGACGTCACCGGACTCCGAGCAGACCAGCGGGCCCGCGCGGGGATCGGCTGGGTGCCGCAGGAGCGCAATATCTTTCGCTCGCTCACGGTGGAAGAGAACATGACCGCGGTCGCGCAGCCCGGCCCCTGGACGGTCGGGAAGGTTTACGAGATGTTCCCGCGGCTGAAGGAGCGGCGGGGCAATTTTGGCAACCAGCTTTCCGGCGGTGAGCAGCAGATGCTGGCGATCGGCCGGGCGCTGACCCTCAATCCCAAGGTCCTGCTGCTGGACGAGCCGACCGAGGGGCTTGCTCCCATCATCGTCGAGGAGCTTCTGAAGGCGATCGGCACGATCACCCGGGCAGGGGGCATTTGCTCCATCATCGTCGAGCAGAATGCCCAAAAGATTCTGGGGCTCGCCGACCGTGTTGTGATATTGGAGCGCGGAACGATCGTCCACGACGCCCCGAGCGCTGCGCTGAAGGCCGACCCCTCGGTCCTGGAGCGCCACCTCGGCGTCGCAGGGGCAGCGGCCCACTAAAAACTCTCCGGGAGTCCAAGAATGCAGCGAACCAGAGCCCCCTTCCGCGCCGACGAGGTCGGCAGCCTCCTGCGCCCAGCCAAGATCAAGGAAGCCCGCAGCCGTCTGGAGAAGGGAGAGATCTCGGCCGACGATCTCCGCAAGATCGAGGACATGGAGATCGAGAAGGTCGTGCACAAGCAGGCCTCGCTCGGGCTGCAACTCGCGACCGACGGCGAATTCCGCCGCTCCTGGTGGCATTTCGACTTCCTGGCCAAGCTGACCGGCTGCGAACTATTCCATCCGGACTCCGGCATTCAGTTCGCGGGCGTCCAGACCCGGCACGACGCCGTGCGGGTGATCGGCAAGCTCGATTTTCCCGACGACCATCCGATGCTCGACCATTTCCGCTTCCTGAAGAAGTTTGCCGATCAGGCCCACGTGACCGCCAAGATGACGATCCCCTCGCCGGCGGTGCTGCATTTCCGCGGCGGCCGCAAGGCGATCTCCAAGGACGTCTATCCCGATCTCGACGCCTTCTACGAGGATCTCGGAAAGACCTATCGGAAGGCCGTGAAGGCGTTCTACGACGCCGGTTGCCGCTATCTCCAGTTCGACGACACCGTGTGGGCCTATCTCTGCTCGCCGGACGAATTGCAGAAGGCGCGCGAGCGCGGTGACAATCCCGACGGCCTCCAGCAGATCTACGCGCGCGTCATCAACTACGCGCTGGCCGAGAAGCCCGCGGACATGGTGGTGACGACGCATGTCTGCCGCGGCAATTTCCGCTCGACCTGGATTTCTTCGGGCGGCTACGAGCCCGTCGCCGAGACCATGCTCGCCGGCACCAATTACGACGGCTATTTCCTCGAATATGACAGCGACCGCGCTGGCGGCTTCGAGCCGCTGCGGTTCCTGCCCAAGGGCAACAAGATCGTCGTGGTCGGCGTCATCACCTCGAAGTTCGGTGAACTCGAGAAGAAGGACGACATCAAGCGCCGTCTCGAAGAAGCTTCGAAATTCGCGCCACTGGAGCAGCTCGCGCTCTCGCCGCAGTGCGGTTTTGCCTCGACGGAAGAGGGCAACGTCCTCTCGGAGGAAGAGCAGTGGGCCAAGCTCAGCCTCGCGGTGGAGATCGCGAAGGAAGTGTGGGGCAACTGAGTTTGCCGCGTGGCTGCTGTCATTCCCTGCGAAAGCGGGGAATCCAGTACGCCGCAGCTTTTCCGCACTTCACCGCCGTCTCTGGAACACTGGATCGCCCGGTCAAGGCCGGGCGATGACACCGAGTGCAGGGATAGCAGCGCCGCGCTCCTGACCTTTGCCGGCGCCCTCCGCCCTCACTTCGCCGCCAGATAAACCTCGCCCAGCAGCGACGAATTCGACCACGGCACCTGCTTGCTCTTCGTGCTCGAGACGACCTCCGCACGCACCCGCGTGAGCATCTGCTGCACTTCAAGTCCGGGCGTGCCGAGATGGCGTGAGAGGGCGGCGGAGAACGGCGAGTTGGCGCCTTCGCCGTCGAGCGCGACCTGGCCCGGCGCGGTGGCGAAGGCGATCAGCGTGCCCGCACCCAGCGTCGCGCCGGCGCCCAGGCTCTGCGGGGCCGCGAGGCCCGAGGCGCCCTCGATGGCGCGATTGCCGCCGGCGCTTGCTACCTGCTGCGCCATCGGATTGTTGCGGCAGGCATCGAAAATCAAAATGTTGGTGCGGACCTGGTCGTCGAGGCCGGCCATAATCGTGTCCATGTCGATCATCGCGTCTGTCATGCTGCTGCCGGCCTTTAGCTCGACATCGACCGGAATGAGATAGTTGCGGCCATCGACCTGCACGCCGTGACCGGCATAGTAGACGATGGCGATCTGCGCCCGCGCCGCCTCGCGCAGGAAGTCGCGCGTCACCTTCTGCATGGACGTGCGGTCGAGATCGATGCCCTCCGAGACCGTGAAGCCGATATCGCGCAAACTCCTGGCGACGGCGCGCGCGTCGTTGGCCGGATTGGGCAGCGCCTTCACGTGCACATAGGCGCCGTTGCCGATCACCAGCGCCATGCGCTTGAGAAGCATCGCCGGGGCAGGCGGGGCTGCCGGCGACGCGCCGGATTGCTGCGGGGCCTGCGTCGGCGGCATCGTCGAAGGCGGTGCATCGCGCGGAACGGGTGCGAGCGCATCCGTCACCAGCGACAGCCGCACCTTTGCGGTGGCCTGGTTGGCTTTGCTGCCGGCATCGGACGCCACGATCGCCAGCGTCGCCTTGTAGTCGTCGCGCGCATGCGCGTAGTCGCCCTTGGCCTCATAGGCCAGCGCGCGGTGGATGTAGCCGGAAATCAGCACGCTGTTCGGCGGCGTCATGATGTTGACGGGCGGCTTTTCCTTCGCAAGCCGGATCGCCTCGCTGCCGTCGGCGATGGCGCGATCGAGATCGCCGCGTATGCGCCAGATCGCGGTGCGATTGATCAGCGGCTGCGGCAGTGTCGGGTCGAGCCGAATCGCCTGGTTGATGTCGGCCAGAGCCCCGTCGAGCTCGCCGAGCGCCTCCTTCGCGATGCCGCGGTTCTGGAACGAGAACGCCGACTTCGGCTCCAGCTTGATCGTGGCGTCGTAGTCTGCGATCGCTCTGCTGAAGTCGCCCTTGCCGCGCCAGGCGTTGCCGCGGTTGTGGAAGATGGTGCCGCTCGGAGGTCCGAGCTTCAATGCATCGTCGAAATCGGCGATCGCGATCTCGTACTCGCCCTTGTCGTAGTAGGCCGATCCCCTGAGGTTGTAGGCCGCCTGGCTCGGCTGGAGCCGGATCGCTTCGGTGGCGTCAGCGATGACTTTCGAATAGTCGCCCTTCTTGTTCCAGCCGACCGCGCGCCAGAAATGGATCGTCGCGAGTTGCTCGCCTTTGAACACCTTCAGCGCGACGATCTTGCTGCAAGCGTCGATCATCTGGTCCGCCGGTGTGGTGTCGGTGGTGCAGAGCGGCCCGAGCTGGCTGCGCGCCTGCGCAACAGCGGGCGCCGACCACATGGTTGCGGCAAGCAGGCAGAGTGCGAGGAGCAGGCGACGCATTGCAGTGATCCCGTAGGAGGAGACGCGCTTGTTTGTTGTCCGGCGGCACGCCGGGGTTCACGCTCCCGTCATCGGAGCTGGGGTAAAGCACAGGAGGGGTATTCCATCAGTGGGCAGAGTTTGCTAAGTGGCGGGGCCCAACGCTTCTGCCCACCGAAATCCCACTAATGAAAAACGACGAAATCCTCAGCCAAATCACCGCGTTCTGCCGCGGGGCGGACATGGCTGAATCGACGTTTGGCCGGCGCGCGGTGAACGATGGGAAGCTGGTTCATCGGCTGCGCGAGGGAAAGCGCATCACGGTCGATACGCTGGAGCGGATCCAGGCCTACATCGCTGCATCGACCGGCGGCCTGCCGCCGCCGCGGGGGCTTCAGGTGCCGCCGGAAAAGCGCGATCCGCGCAGCAATTTCCGCTTCTTCGAGAACCGGCAGAAATACCTGTTGTTCGTCCACACCTGCAGCGAGAAGCGGGTGGTCGCGGAACGCGTGGCGCTCGAACTCGCCAGTATCCATCCCCGGCCGCCGGCGCTGCGTGTGTTCGACGCCGGCGTCGGCGACGGCTCGGTGCTCGCGCGCGTGCTGCGCTCGATGCATCAGCGCTTTCCTCACATGCCGTTCTACGTCGCCGGCAAGGAACTCAGCCTGGAAGACGTCCGGCTCACGCTGGACAAGGTCCCGGACCGGCTGTTCGAGCATCCGGCCTCGGTGTTCGTTTTCACCAATATGCACTATGCGGAAGCGCCCTGGCTGACGCCGAACTCACCTGCGGCCGCCGCCGCCACCGTGTGGCACGATGTGCCGCTCAGGGGAGCCTCGTCGGGCGACTTCGAGACGCAAATTGCCGAGCTGAAGCCGTTTCTGGAGCAGAACTGGCGCGCGGCCATCAGCCCGCGTACGGGCATGCCGCTGTACGAGCGGCCGGTCGTGCTGGTGCTCTACCGCGAGGACCAGCGGTTCCTGCTGGATTCGACCATTCCACGGCCGGGCCAGGCCGAGGCCAATTTCGACCTCGTCATCGCATCCCAGCCCTATCGCGCGTTGTCCTCGGTCAATTTCAGGGCAAAGCGGATCATTGCACCTCTGGCACGGGCGTTGCGGCCGGGTGGCCGGCTCATCGGAATTCACTCCCATGGCCAGGATCCGGGCATGGAAATGATCCAGGCAATCTGGCCAGGAGAAAATCCTTTCGCGGTGAGCCGCCATGAGCTATTGCGCGCCGTGAAATACGAACTCGGATCGTTGGGACGCGACCTGAATTTTAATGTTTACGCGGACAACCGCTCGATCTTCAGGTATGATATGGAGGCTCTGCCCAACGAGGTCACGGGAACGATCGGAACCTCGACGGCCTTTGCAGCATGGAACGCGGCAGTCTATGTCGCCCAGATTGAGGACGACCGGTTGGCAGATATGACTCAAAACGGCCGCGCTCTGGATGCTGCCAGGGACGTGCTGCGAAAGTACAACGGGCTCTGGTTTCTCGACGAATCCTACGTCATCTCGCGACGGCGTGATTGACGCAATCCAAAGCTAAACATCGCAAACGCCCGCCGGGTTAGCGGCGGAACAAGGGGTTACTGATGCGCGCGTCCTATCTCTTCACCAGCGAGTCCGTGTCCGAGGGGCATCCCGACAAGGTTTGTGACCGGATCTCCGATGAAATCGTCGATCTGTTCTATCGCGAAGGGCCGAAGGCCGGCATCGATCCCTGGGCCATCCGCGCCGCTTGCGAGACGCTCGCGACCACCAACAAGGTGGTGATCGCCGGCGAGACCCGCGGTCCCGCCTCCGTCACCAACGAGCAGATCGAAGGCGTCGTGCGCGCCGCGATCAAGGACATCGGCTACGAGCAGGAAGGCTTCCACTGGAAGACCGCCGACATCGAGATCCTGCTGCATCCCCAGTCGGCCGACATCGCGCAGGGCGTCGATGCGCTTCAGCCGGGCGAGGTCAAGGAAGAGGGCGCGGGCGATCAGGGCATCATGTTCGGCTACGCCACCAACGAGACGCCCGACCTGATGCCGGCGCCGATCTTCTACGCCCACAAGATCCTGCGCCTCATCTCGGAAGCGCGCCACTCCGGCCGCGAGAAGGTGCTGGGTCCGGACTCCAAGAGCCAGGTCACCGTGCAGTACGAGAACGGCAAGCCGGTCGCCGTGCGCGAGATCGTGGTGTCGCACCAGCATCTGGTCGAGGACATCTCGTCCAAGCAGATCCGCGACATCGTCGAGCCCTATGTGCGCGAGGCGCTGCCGAAGGACTGGATCACGCCGAAGACGATCTGGCACATCAACCCGACCGGCAAGTTCTACATCGGCGGACCCGACGGCGACACCGGCCTGACCGGCCGCAAGATCATCGTCGACACCTATGGTGGTGCGGCGCCGCATGGCGGCGGCGCGTTCTCCGGCAAGGATCCGACCAAGGTCGACCGTTCGGCGGCGTACGCTGCGCGCTACGTCGCCAAGAACATCGTCGCCGCCGGTCTTGCCGACCGCTGCACGCTCCAGCTCGCTTACGCCATCGGCGTGGCGCGTCCGCTGTCGATCTACATCGACACCCACGGCACCGGTAAGGTGTCGGAGGACCAGCTCGAGAAGGCGGCGGCGCAGGCGATGGATCTGACGCCCCGCGGCATCCGCAGCCATCTCGACCTCAACCGCCCGATCTACGCGCGCACCTCGGCCTATGGTCATTTCGGCCGCACCCCCGACAACGAGGGCGGCTTCTCCTGGGAGAAGACCGATTTGGTCGAGCCGCTCAAGCGCGCGCTCTAGTTTGTTCGTGTCATTCCGGGGCGCTCGCGCGAGCGAGCGGGCCCGGAAGCCTTATCCATCATGTCGAGATTCCGGGTTCGCCTGTCTGGCGAGCTCCGGAATGACCAATTCAACAACAGGATCTCCGCTATGAGCGCGAAGCCCGGCTTCACCGATTACATCGTCAAGGACATTTCGCTCGCCGATTTCGGCCGCAAGGAGCTCTCGCTCGCCGAGACCGAGATGCCAGGCCTGATGGCCACCCGCGAGGAGTACGGCCCGAAGCAGCCGCTGAAGGGCGCGCGCATCGCCGGCTCGCTCCACATGACGATCCAGACCGGGGTGCTGATCGAGACGCTGGCAGCGCTCGGCGCCGATATCCGCTGGGTCTCCTGCAACATCTATTCGACGCAGGACCACGCTGCAGCTGCGATCGCGGCCGCCGGCATTCCCGTCTTCGCCGTCAAGGGCGAGACGCTGACCGAGTACTGGGACTACACCGCCAAGCTGTTCGACTGGCACGGCGGCGGTCATCCGAACATGATCCTCGACGACGGTGGCGACGCCACCATGTACGTCCATCTCGGTCTGCGCGCCGAGAACGGTGACGCGGCGTTCCTGGACAAGCCCGGCTCGGAAGAAGAGGAAGTCTTCTTCGCGTTGCTCAAGAAGCAGCTCAAGGAAAAGCCGAAGGGGTATTTCGCCGCGATCGCCAAGAGCATCAAGGGCGTTTCCGAAGAGACCACCACGGGCGTGCATCGTCTCTATGACATGCAGAAGGCCGGCACGCTGCTGTGGCCGGCCATCAACGTCAACGACAGCGTCACCAAGTCGAAGTTCGACAACCTCTATGGCTGCCGCGAATCGCTGGTCGACGGCATCCGCCGCGGCACCGACGTGATGATGTCGGGCAAGGTCGCGATGGTCGCCGGCTTCGGCGACGTCGGCAAGGGGTCGGCCGCCTCGCTGCGCCAGGCCGGCTGCCGCGTCATGGTCTCCGAAATCGATCCGATCTGCGCGCTGCAGGCGGCGATGGAAGGCTACGAGGTCGTGACCATGGAAGACGCCGCCCCGCGCGCCGACATCTTCGTCACCGCGACCGGCAACAAGGACATCATCACGATCGAGCACATGCGCGCGATGAAGGATCGCGCCATCGTCTGCAACATCGGCCACTTCGACAACGAGATTCAGATCGCGGGTCTGCGTAACCTGAAGTGGACCAACATCAAGCCGCAGGTCGACGAGATCGAGTTCCCCGACAAGCACCGCATCATCATGCTCTCGGAAGGCCGCCTCGTGAACCTCGGCAACGCGATGGGCCATCCGTCCTTCGTGATGTCGGCCTCCTTCACCAACCAGACGCTGGCGCAGATCGAGTTGTTCGCCAACAACAAGGAAGGCAAGTACAAGAAGGAAGTCTACGTGCTGCCGAAATCGCTGGACGAGAAGGTGGCCCGGCTGCATCTCGCCAAGATCGGCGTCAAGCTCACCGAACTGCGCAAGGACCAGGCCGACTATATCGGCGTGAAGCAGGAAGGCCCGTTCAAGTCGGATCATTATCGGTACTGAGCCATTGGTTCGATCGACGATTGACGCGAAGCCCCGGAGTGATCCGGGGCTTCGTTGTTTCGGCGCATGGAATTCCACTCGCTTTGCAGTTGCTGCACGGCTGGTTGCCAATTGACGGCCAGTCGCGGCGGGCGGACAATCCTCGGTGGCGGAGGAAACCATGCAACGAGAACATTTCGACGTGCTGATCGTCGGCGCGGGCCTGTCCGGCATCGGCGCGGGCTACCACCTTCAGAGCAAGTGCCCGAGCAAGAGCTACGTCATCCTCGAGGGACGCGACTGCATCGGCGGCACCTGGGACCTGTTTCGCTACCCCGGCATCCGCTCCGACAGCGACATGTTCACGCTTGGCTATTCCTTCAAGCCGTGGACCGATCCGAAGGCGATCGCCGACGGGCCGCAGATCCTGAACTACGTGCGCGAGACAGCCACCGAGAACGGCATCGACAAGCACATCCGCTACCGTCATCGCGTCCAGCGCGCGGCGTGGTCGACGCCGGACGCACGCTGGACCGTCGAGGCCGAGCGCACCACGGGCGAAGGCGCAACCGAGCTCATAAGCTTCACCTGCAATTTCCTGTTCATGTGCCCGGGCTATTATAAATACGAGGCGGGCTATGCGCCGGAGTTCAAGGGCGCAGCGGATTTCTCCGGCCGGATCGTGCATCCGCAGAAATGGACCGAAGACATCGACTATGCGGGTAAGCGCGTCGTCGTGATCGGCTCGGGCGCGACCGCGGTGACGCTGGTGCCGGAGCTTGCCAAGACGGCGGCGCAGGTCACCATGCTGCAGCGCTCGCCGACCTACGTGGTGTCGCGTCCGGCGCTGGATCCCGTAGCCAACAAGCTGCGTCGTAGCCTGCCGACGCGGCTTGCCTATCATCTGATCCGCTGGCGCAACGTGATGTGGGGGATGTTCTTCTTCCAGCTCAGCAGGCGCCGGCCGGCGAAAGTCAAGGAGCTGGTCCTCAAGGGCGTGCAGATGGCACTCGGACCCGATTACGACGTCGCGACCCATTTCACGCCGCGCTACAATCCCTGGGACCAGCGGCTGTGCCTCGTGCCCGATGGCGATCTGTTCAAGGCGATCCGCGAGCAGCGCGCTTCGGTCGTCACCAACGAGATCGAGACCTTCACCCGTGACGGCATCCGCCTGAAGGATGGCAGCGAGCTCGCCGCCGACATCATCGTGACCGCGACCGGACTGGTACTCCAGGTCGTCGGCGGACTCGAGGTGAGCGTCGACGGCCGCGCCGTCGATTTCGCCAACACGCTGACCTACAAGGGCATGATGTATGCCGACGTGCCCAACATGGCTTCGGCGTTCGGCTACACCAACGCGTCGTGGACGCTGAAATGCGATCTCACCTGCGAATATGTCTGCCGTCTCATCAACTACATGGATCGGCACAATTTCCGCCAGTGCATGCCGCACAACGACGACCCGGAAATCACCGCGCAGCCGTCGCTCGACTTCACCTCGGGCTATGTGCAGCGCTCGGTTGCCAAGATGCCGAAGCAGGGCTCGAAGCAGCCGTGGCGGCTGTATCAGAACTACGCCCTCGACATCGTCTCCTTGCGCTTCGGCCGGATCGACGACGGCGTGATGCAGTATTCCTGATCACGCCCCCGCGGCTACACCTTGCGGTTGGTGAGAGCGAGGCCGAGGTCGATCGCGAGTGCGATCACTGCGGCCGCCCCTCCGAGTCCGAACAGAGCCAGATAGTCGCCGCCGGTCTGCGCGTAGATCCAGGAGAAACCGTAAGCCGCGGCCGCCTGGAACAGCGCAAAGCTCGTGGTGGCGTGGCTCCAGGTCGTCCGCTGCTGCTCTGCGGAGTGCGGCACGAGCTCATGGATGCGCCCGAGCACCAGCGGCACGATCCCCGGCGTGAAGCCGCCGACCACGATACTCGAGACGATCAGCGAAACCGGTGCAGTGCTGACGGTCGGCAGCAGCACGGCGGCCGCCTCGATCAGGAAGGCCGCGCGCAGTGCCGGTCCAAATCCGGATCTGTCACCGAGATGCCCGGTGACGAGCGGGCCGACGATCGCGCCGAGACCGTACAGCACCCAGTAGCGCGATCCCGCCGCAATGCCCTGGCCAAGGCCACGCGCCACGAAGTCGACGATGAAGACCATGTGCGGCACCAGGGTGACCGCGTTGAGACCGTACTGGACCAGCAGCGCGCGGGCGGCGGGCGAGGCTCGATGCGCCTTTGCCTGATGCGCGGGAGCCGCATCGCCCCTGGCGTCAGCGGGCCAGTTCCACCAGCTCGCCAGCGTAAGCACGGCCGAGAGCACGCCGAGGCCATACCAGCTCTGCTGCAGGCCCTGCTGCAGCAAGAGCGGCACCAGCGTGCCCGACGCTGCGACGCCGAGCCCGACGCCGGCAAAGATCACGCCGCCGACGACGCCGCGCCGCGCAGCCGGGGTGTGCGGCAGAATGACGGAGGCCGCCAGCACCATGATGATCCCGCCGGTGAGACCTGAGAGAAAGCGCCAGGCGAAGAACCAGGCGAACGATACCGGGGCCGAGCTGGCGAAGAAGGAGAGGGTTGCCAGCAGCATCATCGCGCGCAGTGCACTGACCGCGCCGATGCGGGAAGCGATAGCCCGCGCAGCGAGCGCGCCGGCGAGATAGCCGGCAAGGTTCGCCGCACCGAGATAGACGACGTCGGATGCGCTGAACCATTTTGCAGCGATCAGGGCCGGGATCAGCGGAGTATAGGAAAAGCGCGCGAGGCCAAGGCCGACCAGAGATGCTGACAATCCAGCTACGGCATATCGCCAGGTTCTTTGGGACGTTGACTTTGAGCCTGAGTCCGGCTGCGGGTGCCGCCGGGTTTCGACGTGCTGCTTCGTATCTGCGTTGCTCATCTCATCCTCCTGCGCACAATGGCGCGTGGATCATCCGGTCCGGGCGGCACGGCGGCGCCGGAATTCCGGCACGGGCAGGCCGCCCCAGCCCCAATTGTCCAGGTCGACTTCCTCGATCACGACGAAGGTCGAATCGAGCGGCTTGCCGAGGACGTCGAGCAGGAGCTGGCTCGATCCCTCGATCAGCGCGGCCTTTTCCTCCGCGGTGAGCGACGCCGTCCCCGGCGTCGTTCCTTCGCGGGTCACTTGAATGGTGACGATGGGCATCGTGTTTCTCCTCGGCTCAGTGGCCGGCGCTCTGGCCGCCGTCGACATGCAGGATCTCGCCGGTGACGAAGGAAGCACCTTCGAGATAGAGCACGGCATCGACGATGTCGGACATCTCGCCCATGTGGCCGACCGGGTGCAGCGCGCTGAGCTGGGCATGCGTTTCGGCCGGATGCATCGGCGACTTGATGACGCCGGGCGACACCGCATTCACGCGGATGCCGCGCCTGGCATATTCGATCGCGAGCGACTTGGTCGCGGCGCTCAGCCCGCCCTTGCTCAGCGAGGCCAGCACCGAGGGCACGTTTGAATTGGCCTGATCGACCAGGGTGGTGGTGATCTGGACGATGTGGCCAGAACCCTGCTTCTCCATCTCGGCGATGGCGAGCTGCGTAATATTGAAGAAACCTGCGACATTGGTTCCCATCACCACCGCATAGTCTTCCGCCGTGTACTGCGTGAACGGCTTTGCGACGAAGATGCCGGCATTGTTGACCAGCGTGTCGACCCGGCCGAAGCGGGCGACGGCTTGCGAAACGACGCGTTCGGCGGTGGCCCGATCCGAGATGTCGCCGGCAACGGCAAGGATATCATCGTCCCCCGACGGCTTGATGGAGCGCGCTGTTGCCACGACGCGGTAGTTGCGATCACGAAAACCCCGGACCAGGGCGGCGCCGATGCCCTGCGATGCACCGGTAATGATGGCGACCTTCTGTTCGATACCCATGACGGGCTCCTGTTGTTGGCTTTCAGAACCTGAGCCAGCATCCGCTGGCCTGGCGTCTGAGGTAGGCTCCAGCGGCCCGGCTGCGAATACACGTTGTCCGGCAGACACTGTTACGTGGCGCGAACGAATGCCGGATCTGGCTTTGACGGCGGTTGTCGCGGCGGAGACGAACGCCTAGCTTGTCACCGGTATTTGATGGGATGGCGGGCAGGCATGGACCGTCTGGATGCGATGAATGTGTTCGTCCTCGCGGTGGACGAGGGAAGCCTCGCGGCCGCGGGACGCAAGCTTGGCCGTTCACCGGCAGCGGTCAGCCGCGCCATCGCCTTCCTGGAAGAGCGGGTTGGCGCCGAGCTGCTGCACCGGACGACGCGATCGATCAAGCTGAGTGAAGAGGGCCAGCGCTATGTTGCGATCTGCCGCCGCGTACTCGCGGAGCTGGAGGAGGCTGACGACATTGCGGCTGGACCGCGCACGGCGCCGCGCGGCCTGCTCACGATCACCGCCCCTGTGGTGTCCGGCGAGATGGTGCTGCGGCCGATCCTCGATGCGTTTCTCGATGCCTATCCGACCGTGTCGGCAAAGCTTCTGCTGTTCGACCGTGCGGTCAATCTGATCGAGGAGGGCGTCGATGTCGCGCTCCGCATCGGGCCTCTCGCGGATTCAGCGATGGTGGCGATGCGGGTCGGCGAGATCAACCGCGTCGTCGTGGCGGCGCCGCGCTATCTGAAGCAGCACCCGCGCATCACCGAGCCCGGCGATCTTGCCAAGCACCAGATCGTGGCGATGGCGCATCTTCCGAACTCCTGGACCTTTGTGCCGCAGGCCGGCTCGTCGGCAGCCCGGACAGTGCAGTTCAGCCCGCGCCTCGTCGTCAACAGCACTTATGCGGCGGTGGCCTCCGCCGTGGCCGGGCGCGGGGTGGCGCGGATGTTTTCCTACCAGGTGGCAGAGCAGGTCGCGCGCGGCGAGCTCGAGATCGTACTGGCCGGTGATGAGGATCCGGAGATGCCCGCGCATTTGATCTGCCCGCAGGGCAGGCTCTCGGTGCCCAAGGTACGTGCCTTCACCGACTTCGCGGTACCGCGGCTGAAGAAGCAATTTGCGCAGCTCCGGAAGAGCATGGCAGCGCGATGAGCCGGTGCACGCCGGGCAATGCGTTGTTTTGCGTATACGGGCACCGGGCTGAATCAGCCATGCTGCCCGAACGGTTAACGCCGGATTAACCGGTGAGTCCTAGCCTGTCTCGGCCGGGGTTACTCGCAAGGCCGAGGTGAGCCCAATGGAAGCCCAGAAGATCGCGGTCGACGCCGTCGTCGCGTTGACCGATTGCGACCGCGACGCCGTCATCGCGTTCATCCGCCGGCTCTATCTGGCCGGCATCACGGATCCCAAGCGCCTCACCTTCAAGGGTCTGCAGGCGCTGTCGCGGGCCTGATTCGGCTCATTTCGGCCAGTTTCAGCCCAGGTTCCGTACCGCCGCTCTCCCCAGCGTGATTGCAACCCAGCGGTGAATATCTTGCCGGTTCGGACGGACCGGGGTAGATCACGTTCCCGGCTGGGTCAGTTGGGAACTTGGGGAAATGTTGAAACAGCTTTTTGCGCCGCAACTTGTCATTTTGTATGTGCTCGCGGCTTCGACGATCTACGTTCACTTCCGCGGCAAGCAGCGGCTGCGCTTTGCGCGCCAGCTCGGCGATCACTCGACCTATCTCGCCCCCTACAATGTGCTGATGTATGCAGGCTCGGCCGTGCCGAACAGGCCGGTGATCCCGGTCGAGGAATTTCCCGAGCTCAAGCCCCTCAGCGAGAACTGGGAGACCATCCGCGACGAGGCCGTGCGCCTGTTCGACGAAGGTTTCATTCGTGCCGCCGCCAAGAACAACGACTGGGGTTTCTATTCGTTCTTCAAGAGCGGCTGGAAGCGGTTTTACCTGAAATGGTACGACGACTTCCTGCCGTCGGCGAACACGCTTTGCCCGAAGACGGTGGAGCTGCTGAAGTCGATCCCCAGCGTGCACGGTGCGATGTTCGCGATGCTGCCGCCGGGCGGCAAGCTCGGCGCGCACCGCGATCCCTTCGCTGGCTCGCTGCGCTATCACCTCGGTCTCGTCACGCCGAACTCGAACAAGTGCCGCATCCTGGTCGATGGCGTCGAATGCGTCTGGCGCGACGGCGAAGCCTTCATGTTCGACGAGACCTTCATCCACAGCGCGGAGAATGCGACCGACGTCAACCGCATCATCCTGTTCTGCGACGTCGAGCGCCCGATGAAGTACGGCTTCATGACCGCGATCAACCGCTGGGTCAGCCATCACATCGTCAAGGCGTCGGCAACCCAGAACGTCGATGGCGAGCATGTCGGCGTACTCAACAAGGTGTTCGGCAAGCTCTACGAGATCCACCTCGGCAGCCGCAAGGTCAAGGAGTGGAACCGCAACGTCTACTACACGCTGAAGTATTCTCTGACGGCGCTGGTTCTTGGCCTCATCGTGTTTTCGGCGTTGAGATAGTCGGGGCACAATGGTTTCCTTGCCGCTTGCGAATGCCGAGATCGTGCAGTTCTTCCACCGGTGGCTGGAGACCTTCGCGGGCTATGTCCGCGAGGTCGACTACGCCTCGGCGCGGCCCCTGTTCCATCCTGACGTGCTGGCCTTCGGCACGCATAACGATGTCATCCCCGGCCTCGATCAATGGGTCACTTCGCAATGGGACAACGTCTGGCCGAAGACGAGCGACTTTCGTTTCGTGCTCGAGCAGACCTCGATCCTGGCATCCCCCGACGGCATGATGGCGACTGTGATCGCGCCGTGGACGAGCACGGGCTATCATCCGGACGGCAATCCGTTTCCGCGCCCCGGCCGGGCGACGATGGTGTTTTCGAGCGAAGGTGATGGCTGGCTGTGCGTGCATTCGCACATGTCACTCAATCGCGGTGTGCCGCAGGCAAGCCATGCCGATCGACCGGTGAAAGCCTGGTAGATGTGACCGGAATCAAAAAGGCCCCGGGCAGGTCCGGGGCCTTTGATGTCGGGATGTCGTGCAGCCTTATTCCGGCTGACCGATGCTCACCTTCAGCGTGCCGACGCCGTCGACGCCGCATTCGAGCTTGTCGCCGGGCTGGAGCTGCGACACACCTGCGGGCGTGCCGGTCATGATGATGTCGCCGGCGGCGAGCTTCACCTGCTGCGAGAGCTGCCAGATCGTCTCCGGCACGTTCCAGATCATCTGCTCGAGGTCGCCCGTCTGGGCTTCCTTGCCGTTCACCGTGAGCCAGATCCTGCCCTTGGTGGGATGGCCGATCTTCGAGGCCGGTTGCAGCGCGGAGGCGGGTGCGGAGCCGTCGAACGACTTGCCGATCTCCCAGGGACGCTCCTTCTTGCGCGAGGCGATCTGGAGGTCGCGGCGGGTGAGGTCGATGCCGACGGCGTAGCCGTAGACGTGGTCGAGCGCCTTGTCGGCGGGGATGTTGAGCCCGCCGCTCTTCAGCGCCACGATCAGCTCGACCTCGTGATGCAAATCCTTGGTCAGCGGCGGATAGGGAATGGTGGCGCCATCGGGCACCAGCATGTCGGCGTGCTTGGCGAAGAAGAACGGCGGCGCGCGCTCGTCATTGCCCATCTCGCGGATGTGCTCGAGATAGTTGCGGCCGACGCACCAGATGCGGCGCACCGGAAAACGGCCGCTTTCCCCGACGACGGGAAGCGAAGCCTGGGGCGGAAGCGGGATGACGTAGGAGGCGGCGTTCATGAAGCGGTCTCGCTGCTCTTGAGGTTGACGAGGAATTCTATGCGGTTGCGCTGATCGGCGCCAGAGCGCCGGCGTCGTGATGTTGCAGGCGGAAGAACGAGGCGTAGCGGCCGGAGCGGCGCAGCAGGTCGTCATGCCGGCCCTGCTCGACGATCTCGCCGCCCTCGACCACCAGGATGCTGTCTGCGTGCATGATGGTGTGCAGGCGGTGCGCGATCACGATGGTGGTGCGGTTCTGGCAGAGATGCTCGATCGCTTCCTGCACCTGCCGCTCGGACTCCGAATCGAGTGCGGCGGTGGCCTCGTCCAGCAGGATGATCGGCGCGTTCTTGAGCAGTGCGCGCGCCACCGCGATGCGCTGGCGCTGGCCGCCTGACACCTGGGTGCCGTGCTCGCCGACCGGTGTGTCGTAGCCGAGCGGGAAGCCCATGATGAAATCATGCGCGCAGGCCGCCTTGGCGGCGTCGATGATTTCGTCCTCGCTCGCGCCCGGTTTGCCGAAGGCGATGTTGTTGCGGATGGTGTCGCGGAACAGATAGACGTCCTGGCCGACATAGGCGGTCTGCGCCCGCAGCGACTTGCGCGAGACGGCGCCGATCGACTGGCCGTCGATCACGATGTCGCCTTGTGTCACCTCGTAGAAGCGCAGCAGCAGCGCCAGCACGGTCGACTTGCCGCCGCCGGACGGGCCGACCAGCGCGGTGACCTTGCCGGGCTCCGCTACGAAGCTCATGCGGTTGAGGACGGTCTCGCCGGTCCGGTAGGAGAAGCTGACGTCGCGCAACTCAATCCGCGCGTCCGACAGTTTCAGCGCGGGCTTGTCGTCGTCGGAATGCTCGCTGGCCGGGCTGTCGACGACTTCGAGCAGCATGCGTGCGCCGACAAGCTGGCTGTTCAAATCGATGTTGAGCCGCGCCAGCCGCTTGGCCGGCTCGGTCGCCATCAGGAACGCGGTCATGAAGGAGAAGAACGCGCCCGGGGTGGCGTTCAGCGCGACCACGCTGTAGCCGCCGTAGAGCAGGCAGCCGGCAACCGCGAAGCCGCCGAGCATCTCCATCAGTGGGTTGGAGCGGTTGGCGACGCGGGCCATCTTGTTGGCGTTGCGCTCGACGATCGCGATGTTCTCGTCGATGCGCTTCTGCATGGTCTCTTCGAGCGTGAACGCCTTGACGGTGCGGATGCCCTGCAGCGATTCCTGCATCGTCTCCATGATGTCGGCGGTGCCGGTGAACTGGTTGAAGGCGAGACCCTTGATGCGCTTGACCAGCTTGCGCAGCACCAGCATTGCCGGCGGCACCACAACGAGGCCGATGAACGACATCACGGGGTCCTGCCACACCATCACGCCGATCATGGCGAGCAGCATCATGAGGTCGCGCCCGATGGCGTTGACCAGCATGTTGAGGACGTCGGTGATCGATTTCGCGCCGGCCGTCAGCCGTGCCAGGAATTCGGAGGAATGCCGTTCGGAGAAGAAGCCGACGCTCTCGCGCATCAGCTTGGCGAAGAGCTGGCGCTGGTTGGTGGCCAGGATGGCGTTGGAGATCTTGGTCAGGATCACCATGTGACCGTAGGTCGCCACGCCCTTGATGAAGAGCAGGATCACCGTGATGCCCGAGAACATCGCGATGCCCGGGATGTTCTTGTCGACATAGGCCTGGTTGATGACCTGGCCGAGCACGTAGGTGGCGCCGGCGGTCGATCCGGCGGCAAGCGCCATCAGCGCGAAGGCGACGAGATAGCGCCGCCAGTAGATGACCCCCTGTTCCGTGACCAGGCGGCGAACGAGGACCATCGCCGCATAGGGATCGTCGGTGATTTTCTTTGGAAACTGGGCCATCCGCATTCCATTGACGGCGCAGCGGCAAAGCTGCCCGCGCGTCAGGGATCGAATGGCCTCTGTGCCCGCTCGAGCGGGGTTTTTCAAGCCCAATTAAGGGCTTGCGCCCGGATGGAATCTAGGCCGAGGCGGCGTGGCGGAGCTCGCCATGGCGCTCGCGGAACAGCTTTTCCTCCACGCCAGGGCGTGGGCGGCGATGGTCTCGAGATCGTCATATTGCGGCCGCCAGTCGAGCAGGCCGCGGATGCGGCTGGTGTCGGCGACCATGGTCATGATGTCGCCCGGCCGGCGCGGGGCGTATTGCACGGCGAAGCTGCGGCCCGAAACCCGGCGCACCGCGTCGATGGTCTCCAGCACAGAATAGCCGCGGCCATAGCCGCAATTCAGCGTCGTCGAGGCGCCGCCATTGCGCAAATAGGCCAGCGCCGAGCGATGCGCCTGCGACAGGTCCGTGACGTGGATGAAGTCGCGGATGCAGCTCCCGTCCGGGGTCGGATAGTCGGTGCCGAACACGTCGATCTTGGCGCGCTGGCCGGTTGCGGCCTCGACCGCGATCTTGAGCAGATGCGTGGCGCCGGCGGTGGCAAGCCCGATGCGGGCCTGCGGATCGGCGCCGGCGACGTTGAAGTAGCGCAGGGTCACGTACTGCATGCCGTAGGCGGCGGCGACGTCGTGCAGCATGATCTCGGTCATCAGCTTCGACGAGCCATACGGCGACAGCGGCCGTGTCGGCGCGTGCTCGGGCACCGGCACCTGGTCCGGATTGCCGTAGACGGCGGCGGTCGAGGAGAAGATGAAACGGTTGATGCCGCGCTTGACCGCGACGTTGAGCAGGTTGCGCGCGGTCATGAAGTTGTTGCGGTAATAGCCGAGCGGATCGCGCATCGAGTCCGGCACGACCACCGAGCCCGCGAAATGGATGATGCTGTCGATGTCGTGCTGGGCGATGACGCCTTCGAGCAGGTTCTCGTCGCCGGCGTCGCCAATGAACAGCGGCACGCCCTCCGGCAAGTACGCGGAGAAGCCGGTGGAGAGATCGTCGATCACGACCACGTCCTCGCCGGCTTCCGCCAGCGCGAGAACCGTGTGACTTCCGATATAGCCGGCGCCGCCGGTGACTAGCACGGTCATGATCTCACCCGTCTTCAATTCAAGCCGATGCTAACGTTTGTGCGGTGAAGACGGTGTTTCGGCGCGGCTGAACTGGTCACTATGCTTAATGTTGCGTATAGGGACTTTTCGAAACGGAGTGTGACGTGGCGAATTCCCCGGCGATCTGCAGGTGATCGTGCCAAATCTGCACAGGCGCTATTCCGGGGTCACGGCGACCAACCGGATGGTGGCGCCGCGGCTGGCAAGACTGTATCGCGCCGCGTGGTTCGGCTCCGACGCGCCGGAGGGGATTGCGCGGCTGAGCGGCGCTGATTTCCTGAAACTGTGGCGCCGCAAGACGCCACTGATCTGGCATGCGCGGCGCAACAACGAGATGATTGCGGGCGTCGTGCTGCGTGCGCTCGGCTGGCCGCTCAAGCTGGTGTTCACCTCGGCGGCGCAGCGGCATCACAGCTGGATCACGCGCTGGCTGATCCGGCAGATGGACGCGATCATCGCGACGTCGGATCTCTCGGCCTCCTTCCTGAAAGTGAAGGCGACTGTGATCCCGCATGGCGTCGACACCGATGTCTATGCGCCGCCGGCCGACCGTGCCGCGGCGTTCGCCGAAAGCGGGTTGCCGGGACGCTACGCGATCGGCTGCTTCGGTCGCGTGCGTGCGCAGAAGGGCACCGATGTGTTCGTCGATGCGATGTGCCGGTTGCTGCCGCGCTATCCGGATTTCACTGCGGTCATCGTCGGTCAGGTCACGCCGGAGCAAACTGCTTTTGCGAACGACCTGAGGAAGCGCATTGAAGCAGCCGCCCTGCAAGCGCGCATCGTCATCACCGGCGAGTTGCCGATCGGACAGGTGCAGCGATGGTACCAGCGGCTGACGATCTACGCCTTCACCTCGCGCAACGAGGGCTTCGGCCTGACGCTGATCGAGGCGATGGCGGCCGGCAGCGCGCTGGTCGCGGCACGTGCCGGGGCGGCAGAACTCGTGGTCGAGGATGGGGTGACAGGCGTGCTGGTCCCGACAGGCGATGCCGAGGCGCTCGCTGCGGCGCTGGAGCCGCTGATGCGCGACGTCACCGCGGCGACCGCGATGGGCGAGCGTGGGCGGGCGCGGGTGTTGACGCAGTTCAGCCTCGAGGCGGAGGCCGCACGGATTGGTGAGGTCTATCGGCCGTTGCTCTGAGCAGCGTTTTCAGGCACCGAAAACGAAGATCGCGAAAACAACCCCATGCACAGTAGCCGGTCATAGCGGAATCAACGACTTGCGGACCGGGAGCGAAATTTTTCTGATTATGCGAAAATTGATTGACCTGTCGGGCAAAACAGCTCTATGATGTCATCATCGCAAAAATCGTCAGCCCCGGCGAAACAAGTTACGTCACTGGCCGAACTCCGCCACGATCAGGGCGGCGACGACGATCATCGTGAGCGGCTGGCGAAGCACGCGGTACCACGGCGGGACCAAGCCTTGACGCGTGAACCGGATATCCAGCAGCAGGTTCGCGGCGAAGCCGACTGCCAATAGGGCGAGGCCATATCGGGCATCGATCAGCAGCGACGCCCAGCCGACGAGCGAGGGAATGACACTGATGCCGAGCCGGACAGAATCGATACCGTGATCCGTCCGCGAGATCGACTGGATCATCGCGGCGCCCCAATGGATGCCGCCGAGGAACGACAGGATCACGGCGCCGTAGGCCAGCAGTCCGTGCAGCGCGGCCGCCTTCAAGTCGCCCTCGATGGCCAGGGAGGCGATCGAGAGCCCGACGAACGGCACCAGGCCCAATCCGCCGAGCCATACTGCCGCGGTGGGAACCAGTGCGCGCCGCGGCCTGCCGTCGTGATCGTCAGTCAGAGATGTCGACATGCTGCCTCGCGCCTGGGATCTCGATTGTCACGATCTCACGCCTCCCGCGCCGACAGCATCGTCGAGCAGAGCAGGCCGATCAGCGCGATCAAGGCTGCCACGCTCATGCCGTTCAGAGCGATGAGCCTCGCGTAGTCCGACGTCACCATCACCGGTTGGCCGAGATGGGCGTCGACGAGGAGATAGACGATGAAGGGAAGCGCGGCGACGATCGCAGACTTCAGGCGCTCGTCAGGTCGGAACAAGACGGTGCCGAGCAGCGCGCAGGGAAGCAGAAACAGCTCGACACCCGACGAGGCGCCGAACAGCTTGACGCAAAAGACGGTGTTGCCGACACCGGCCAATACAAGCAGCGCGCGACCTGCGAACGAATGTCTTTTCGCCAGGGCCGGGACGGCGAGGAAGAAAGGCGTCGACAGCAGGCTGAACCAGGCCGGCCAGGCGGCCGTCCCCACGATCCAATGCAGATAGAGCGGATAGAACGGCTGGTTGGAGGCCACCACGAGCGCGACCTTGCCGGCCAGCGCAGAACGAGGGTCCGGATGATCCGCATAACTGCCGATCCAGGCTGCAATGGTTCTGATCATCTGCGCTGGATCATCTGCACTGGATCATCTGCCTTGGGCGCGCCGGTTGATCTGATCGTCCTGCACGATCGCGTGACTACCGGCAGGAAACGATCACAAGCCGAATTTGGATCACAAGCAGCCAGGAATCATGATCCAAAATCCGTCCAGGCTCGTTCAGGAAGAGAAAGGTTCGATCTGTCCGGGCAAACTGCGCAGACAGGTTTTTTCTCGCTGGGCAATTCTGCCATGCCGAAGATGCGACGCAAATCGGACCTTCCGGCCAAAATATGCGCCGCTTGCAGGCGGCCGTTCGTTTGGCGGCGAAAATGGGCCCGGGATTGGCCAAGCGTGAAATTCTGTTCCGAACGGTGCCGTAGCGACGGGCGCCGAGCTGCTCGCCAGGAAGGCTGAACATGCTGCGCAAGGACTTGAAGACCGGCCTCGCGCCGAGCGTCGATCCCGACGAGATCGCGCGGTTCGAGGCTCTCGCCGAGGATTGGTGGAATCCCGACGGTCGCATGAAGCTGGTTCATAGTTTCAATGCGGCGCGTGTCGCGCACCTTCAGAACCGGCTTCCTGCGCTGATGGTGCGTGACGCGAGGCTGGAGCGGCCCCTCGACGGATTGACGCTGCTCGATGTCGGTTGCGGCGCCGGTCTGGTGACGGAGCCGATGGCGCGTCTCGGCGCGCTTGCGCTCGGCATCGACGCCGCCGAGCGCAATGTCCGCGTGGCGACCCTCCATGCGGACCGGGCCGGTTTGTCCATCTGCTACCGGCAGGCCGTTCCCGAGGAACTGGTTGCCGAACGGCGGCAGTTCGACATCGTGCTGTCGCTCGAGGTCGTCGAGCACGTGGCCGACACTGATCGCTTTCTGGCTGCGACCGGCAGCCTGGTTGCGCCCGGCGGGTTGCTGGTCATCGGCACGCTGAACCGCACGCTGGTGTCGTTCGTGAAGGCGATCATTGGCGCGGAATATGTTCTGGGCTGGCTGCCCCGCGGCACGCACGACTGGCGGCGCTTCATGCGGCCGGACGAGATCGCGAGCACGCTTGCTCCGCTCGGCTTCTCCGTCATCGAGACCTGCGGCCTGGAGCTCGCTCCGATCACCATGCGCTGGCATACGACCCGCTCGTGCAACACCAACTATCTCCAGATCCACAGGCGGCGCGGCGAGCCGACGGCGGCATGATGCGGCGTGCCGCTTGTGTCTCGTGTGGCTCGAGAAAACCGCGAGTCCAGCAAGAAAGGAACGACAATTTCAAGCCGGCGCACTAAGCGGATATGGGGAAAGATTTTGATCCATCCCGGGTCGTGAGCATCCGGAGTTGTCGAATTTCGAGTCCCGGAGAGGCGGCAGTTTTCTACGCAAACCCGACATTCGGCTGGAGCCAAGAGTACGGGGAGGTCTAGGAACAGACACCCGTTTTGACGCTATTTCCTTGGCCGTGCGCGTCCGCTGCTGGCGGTCATGCTGGCACTCAGTCAGCGGATATGCCGTAGCGGCTGAGCACCGGATCGATCTCAAGTTCGTTGGCCAGGAAGTCGATCATTGCTCGCACCTTGAGCGGGACGAAGCGGCGTGACGGGTACACGGCATTGAGCGGCAGAGGCTTGGGCTCGTATGACCTGAGCAGAACTTGCACCTGCTTGTTCTCCACCTCATTCGAGAACGCGAATGCCGGGATGACGGCGATGCCGAGACCGGCAAGCACGCCTTCACGCACGGCTTCCGAGTTATCGACGCGATAGCGGCCAGAGACGTCTACCACCAGCGGCCCATCCTTGCTCTCAAAGTGCCATCGATTGCCCGTGGCGAGGCGCGTGTAGACGATACACTGATGGCGTGCGAGGTCGGCAGGCGCACGTGGTGTGTCATGCGCCTTGAGATAGGCCGGTGAGGCGACCGTAACCCGGCGGACCATGCCGATCTTGCGCGCAACCAGGCTCTGGTCGGTGATCTCGCCAACACGTAACGCAAGGTCGATGCCCTGCTCGACGAGATCGACGAAACTATCGCTCATCGTCACGTCGATCGACAGATCCGGGTAGCGCGAGAGGAAGCTGGCGAGCCGTGGCACGATATGTCGACGGCCGAGTACAACAGGCACGGCGAGGCGCAACGTCCCGGTGGGCTTCGCCTGTCGCCGGCCGACCGCGTTTTCCGCTTCGCCGATTGCCTCCAAAGCGCGCAGCGCATGCTCGTAGAATGCGCGACCGTCGTCGGTCAGTGTCAACGCACGTGTCGTACGGGTGAGAAGGCGCGAACCGAGATGCTCCTCAAGCGCTGCGATCTGCCGGCTGATCGTCGGCTGCGTCGAGTTCTGTTCGGTGGCGACTGCGGTGAAGCTGCCGGCCTCGACCACGCGGACGAACGTCTTCATCGGGCCCAGTAGATCCATATCATTCATACGCCTTTCGTATCAATGATATGAAATCTGTAGGCGTTCCGCAAGTTCCAGGCATGGTTCATGGATGCATTGCAGGCGACGGCAGCGCCGCCGGTACGCAACGCTACGGAGACGATCATGAGCGCCGAGACCAACTCAGCACCGGCCTATTTCAGCCGCTACGCCCACCTCCGCATGAGCCGGGGCGCAGACGGCATATTGCTGGTCGAGATGCATACAGACGGCGGCCCGATCAAATTTGATGCGCGGGACCATGAGGGATTCACGGACGCCTTTTACGAGATCAGCCGCGACCGCGGAAACAAGGTCGTCATCTTGACCGGCGTCGGCGACTATATGGCCGAAATCGACTTCGGCAGCTTCGGCAATGTCGGCGATGCCAATGTCTGGTCGAAAGTGCACGACGAAGGCACTCAGATCCTCGAGAACATCGCCAATATTCGCGTACCGATGATCGCTGCCATCGAGGGCAGGGCGCACATCCACACCGAGTATGCGCTGCTCGCCAACGTCATTGTTGCTGCCAGGACGGCGACTTTCCACGATCTGCCGCACTTCGCCGGCGGGATCGTTCCAGGCGATGGCGTGTACACGACGTGGGCGTATCGCGCTGGAGCGGGCCGGACCGAGGCATTCCTCCTCAGCCCGCGTCCGGTCACGGCTGAGGAAGCGGCAGCATGGGGCGTCGTGAATTATCTTGCGGATGCCGGCAGTGCCGTGGCGGTCGCCCGTAATTTGGCGCAGCAATACCTCAAGCAACCCGAAGTGACGCGCCGCAATACGCGCATCCACTTTATCCAACCGCTGAAAGAGCGGATCGTTCGCGAAGTCGGCTACGGACTCGCGCTTGAAGGCGCCAGCGCGAACGCACTCGTTCAACAGATGATGGTCGCGTCAAAGACCTGAGCACATCGTCAATGGCCGGCTTCAATCTTTACCACGAACATTCCAGAGAGCGATCATGTCCCTGCAAACCGAACTCGACACCTTCAAGACATCCTGGCGCGAGCGCGTCGGCGCTGAAACCGCGAAGCTCGTCGATGACGACAATGCGGCGCTGCGGTCGCTGGCCGATCGCGCGCTCCAGGTCGGTGCACAGTTTCCGGAAAGGGAATTGCCGAACCAGACCGGTGGCACGTCCGATCTCGGCGCTCTGATTGCGGCCGGCCCACTCGTTGTGACCTTCTATCGCGGCGGCTGGTGCCCCTACTGCAATCTCGAACTGCGCGCCTACCAGAAAGCGCTGCCCGCGATCACGGCACTTGGCGCCCGCCTCGTTGCCATCTCGCCGGAGACGCCGGACAATACGCTGACGACCGCGGAGAAGAACACGCTCAGCTTCGACGTGTTGAGCGATACAGACGGTGCGCTGGCAGATGCGCTCGGCATCCGCTTCCAACTCTCGCCAGCCATCAAGGCACTTTACCAGAAATTCGGCCACGACCTGCCGACCCACAACGGGGACGGACAGTGGTCGCTGCCAATGCCGGCGAGCTACGTGATCGAGAAGGGCGGCCGTATCGCACTCGCGAGCGTCGATCCCGACTACCGCAACAGGATGGATCCGGCCGTAGCGCTCTCGGCGCTGCGCAAGCTCTCCATCGCGTCCTGATCTCAGATCTCAAGAGCAAGAATTGTCATGAGCATGCCCCTTTGCACGACCGCTGTACCCACCGTGCCTTCGCGGATAGCTCTGCGCGATCGCCCGGAGGTGCGCGGCCTTGCGCTCGGCTTGCTGGCCGCGAGCATCTGGGGCTCCTATCTGGCCATGGCGCGCGCCGGTGTATCGGCGGGTCTCCACGCCACCGACATCGCAGCGATCCGGTACGGCGTCGCGGGATTGATCATGCTGCCGTGGTTATTGAGACATGGCATCAAGGACATGGCCGGCATGGGCATGATGAAGGGCGCGGCCCTGACACTGCTGGTCGGGCCGCTCTTCGTCATAACCGGTGTGTCAGGCTATTCATTCGCGCCGCTGGCCCATGGTGCCGTCATCCAGCCGGCAGCGCTGACGCTGGGGTCAATCGGACTGGCATTTCTGGTGCTGGGTGATCGGCCGACGATTGCACGCGTTGTAGGTGTCGCCATAATCATCGCCGGGCTCGCTGTGATTGCCGGGCCTGGTTTGATGACCGGGACGGCATCAACGCCGATCGGCGACCTGCTATTCGCGACTGCCGGCCTGATGTGGGCAATGTTTACGGTCGTCAGCCGCCACTGGAGCGTGTCGCCGGTCGCAGGAACCGCCGTGGTCTCGGTGCTCTCAGCAGTTGCCTACGTTCCCGGCTATGTCCTGGTAATCGGAGCGGATCGTCTCCTGGCGGCTCCGGTGCCGATGCTCGCAGCGCAGATCCTGGTGCAAGGCGTTCTCTCAGGCGTCGTTGCTGTCATCGCTTTCTCGAAGACTGTTCAAATTATAGGTGCCGGGCGCGCCGCAGTCTTTCCAGCCCTCGTCCCAGCCGTCGCCATCCTGATCGGCCTGCCGATCACAGGCGAGGTTCCGAACAGTCTCCAACTCGCAGGCCTGGCTCTGGTCAGCACCGGCTTGCTGGTGGCGATCGGCGTGATCGCTCTGCGCAAGCCTCGGAGTCACTGAAAGACCTCAGGCAAAAAGAGTTCGAACCTCAGCCAAATGGGCATCAACGGACGCTGCCGCTGCGCCTGTCAGCGGCAGCGCCGCGAGCGATGGTCGGCAGCGCGACGATCTGCCGACCCCTATCGGACTAAAGCCGGCTCGGCTTTGCGCTGAAGGCATCTCTCGTTCAGAATCGCTCCGGCCGCACCACCTCGACGTCACTGACCGAGACCAGTCCCACCTGCCGGGAGACGATGGCGAAGACGGCCTGCAGCAGGCCGTCGAGGCGGCCGGGATCGACGATGCACCACAGCGCGTACATGCCGGCGGCGTCTCCGATCTGGCCGTCCGAATCCCATTGCCCGGCGTGGCCGCGTCCCGCGGCGAGGGGGACCACGGAAAAGCCGCTGACGCCGGTCGACACCAATTCTTCCGTCAGTCGCTTCAGGAGAGCCCGCTCGATCAGGATTTCGACGCGCTTCTTGGCAAACATCTGCATGCTGTCCTCATTCTGCGATCATCTGTGCGGCGGCGATGTAGAGGGGGATGCCGACCGTGAGATTGAAAGGAAACGTCAGGCCGAGCGACAGCGTGAGCGCGATCGCGGGATTGGCCGCAGGCAGCGCCAGCCGCATCGCGGCCGGCACCGCGATGTAGGAGGCGGAGGCGCCAAGCGTCATCAACACCGCCGTGCTGCCGGCCTGCAATCCGATCAGCCACGCCAGGGCCGCCGCCAACGCGGCGCCGACGAGCGGCATGACCCAGGCAAAGGCGGCGACGGGGACGGACAGCGATCTCCAGCCGTCCCGCAGCCCTCGGCCGGCGATCAGGCCCATGTCCAGCAGGAAGATGCACAGGAAGCCTGCGAACGCGTCGAGCAGGAACGGCTTGAGCGAGATCATGCCGCGTTCGCCCGTGATGCAGCCGACCGCGAACGCGCCGAGCAAGGCCACGATCGAGCCGTTCAGTGCGATCTCCCGCAGGAAATCCTTCGGCATCTCTCCTTCGGTCCTGCCTCGCCCCGTCCGTGCGATGAACAGCGCGGAGAAGATCGCCGGCGTCTCCATCGCGGCCGCAACGGCGATCATGTAGCCGTCAAAGGGCAGCCCGAGCTGGGTCAGCGCGCCCGTGACCGCGACGAAGGTCACGGCCGAGATCGAGCCGTAGTGTCCGGCCACCGCTGCGGCGTCGACGTGGTCGAGGCCTGCGACGGTGCGCAGGAAGGCGTAGGCGAGGAACGGCATGCCGCCGGACAAGGCAATGCCTGCCGCGATCGTGGCGACCAGCGTCAGCGTCAAGCCCTGATGGGCGACCTCGGCGCCGCCCCGGAAGCCGATCGAGATCAGGAGGTAGAGCGAGAGAAAACGCGCGATTGCCTCGGGCACCGACAGGTCCGAGCGGCCAAGCGAAGCTCCAAGGCCCATCCCGAAGAAGAGCACCGGGGGAGAAACGATATTCTGAACAGCAAGCGCCAGCACGGGACCTCCAGGCAGGTTTCGACGGATGGCGGTTGAGATAGCGTTCGGTTGGCCTTTGGCGAAATTGAGTGTATTGAGGATCATCATTGAGAAAGGTAATGATGATGCCGCGCGCGCGCGTCAATCTGGACATCGACCTGGTCAGGTCCTTCGTCACCATCGTGTCGCTCGGAAATTTCACGCGGGCCGCGCAGGCGCTCGGCGTCCAGCAGTCCACGATCTCGCTGCAGATCCGCCGGCTGGAGGAGCAGGTCGGCGGCAAGCTGCTGGAGCGCTCACCGCAATCGGTTGCCCTTACCGCCGAGGGCGAGACGTTCTTCGACTATGCGCGGCGCATGCTGGATCTGAACGACGAGATGGTCTCGCGCATCCAGGAGCCTGCGATGCGCGGGCTGGTTCGGCTCGGGGCTCCCGAGGATTTCGCAACCCGTCATCTTCCCGACGTGCTTGCGCGCTTCGCGCAGGCCTATCCGCAGGTCGACCTCGAGGTCACCTGCGATCTGACGATGAATCTGATCGAGCGCTTCAGGAAGGGCGCTTTCGACCTCGCCTTGATCAAGCGTGAGCGATCCATCGAGATCCCCGGCATCCGTGTCTGGCGGGAGCCGCTGGTCTGGGTGACGGGCGGGCTCGATCTCAGGCAGGGCGTCCTGCCCCTGGCGGTATCGCCCAAGCCCTGTGTCTACAGGAAGCGCGCCACCGAGGCGCTCGATCGCGCCAAGCGGTCCTGGCGCGTCGCCTACACCTGCGGTTCGCTGGCGGGGACGCTGGCGGCCGTGCGCGCCCGGCTTGGCGTGACGGTGCTTCCGAAGGACATGGTCCCCCCGGACCTGCATGTCGTGGACGGCAAGCCGATGCCTGACCTGAAGGACACCGAGATCGCGATCCTGGAGCGCGACCGGCTCCCCCGGCCGGCGCAACGCCTCAAGGACTTCGTGATCAAGACCCTGAGCTGACGCGTCCCGCGCGGCGGGCGGTGATCCAAGAGCGCGCGCCGCTCGTTATCCGTTGTCGTTCGTCATGGAGGCAGATGCCTCGTGGAGGCGGATAACGCGAAAGGCTGAATGGCGTGACTGTGGATACCGGACTTGCCCCCAATCGGCTGCAGCGGCCGAGCCGTGAAGAAGCAGAAGCCGCATTTCGGACCATCATCCGGTGGGCGGGTGATGATCCGGACAGGCCCGGGCTGCTGGACACGCCGGCGCGGGCCGCGCGTGCATTCGAGGAATATTTCGCAGGCTACGAGCAGGATCCGATTCAGATCCTCGACAGGACCTTCGACGAGACCGGCAGCTACGAGGAGATGGTCATCCTGCGCGGCATCTCGTTCGAAAGCCATTGCGAGCATCATATTGCGCCCATCATCGGCCGCGCCTGGGTCGCCTATGTGCCGAACGGCCGTGTCGTCGGCATCTCCAAGCTCGCGCGCGTGGTGCAGGCCTACGCGAAGCGATTCCAGATCCAGGAACGCATGACGTCCGAAATCGCCTCCGCCATTCAGAATGCATTGAGGCCGAAAGGCGTGGGCGTCATCCTCAAGGCCAATCACCACTGCATGTCGAGCCGCGGGGTGCAGAAAATCGGTTCCGACATGGTCACGAGCTGCATGCTTGGTTGTTTTCGCGACAATCCGATCTCGCGTCAGGAGTTCATGGCCATGGTCGAGGATTGAGCGCGGCACTGCGCCGCAGGATTTTCGAACAGGCCGGTGATCCACCCGTCGCGAGGCTCCGTTTCGTCAATGTCGATCGCATCTGATCGCACGGTGGATGCGCGTTCTCTGCGCAACCATCACATCAGTCGAGACTCAATCACGGCAACTCGGAGAAAAAGATGACGCCTGCAATACGTTCATTCGCGGCCGGAGCCGCCATGCTGGCTGGATTGCTCGGTCCCTCCATGGCGCGAGCCGCCGACATCGTGGACACCGCCGTTGCTGCGGGATCGTTCACCACGCTGGTCACCGCAGTGAAGGCCGCAGGCCTCGTTCATACGCTGAAGGGCAAGGGCCCGTTCACGGTGTTCGCGCCGAACGATGCGGCTTTCGCCAAGCTGCCGCCGGGAACGGTCGAGTCGCTGCTCAAGAACAAGACCAAGCTCGCGGCCATTCTCAAATATCACGTCATCCCCGGCCGCGTGAAGGCCGCCGATGTGGCGGGCAAGTCGCTCAAGGTCGCGACCGTCCAGGGTCAGCCGGTGAGCGTCGATGGCAGCTTCGGCGTGACGGTCAACGATGCGCATGTCATTCAGCCGGATATCGAGGCGTCGAACGGCGTGATCCACGTCATCGACACCGTGCTGTTGCCTCCGGCGCGCAAGAAGACTCATCACTGAGGATCGACCGGAAACCACCCGGGCCTGACGCAGGGTGGTTTCCGGCGAGCTTGTGACTAGGGCTGCCCGCGCTCGACGTCTTGGGTCGTCACGCGTAGCCGAGATTCCCCCAGCACCCGCTCCGCAATCCCCACCACCTCCTCGGCCGCGATATCCCGCATGCAGCGGTGGTCGTTCATCTTGCAGATCGTGCTCTGGCAGGGCTGGCAGGACAGCACGCTCTTGTCCTGCACCACGGTCGCGGCGAGGCCGTTGAGGGGGCCCCAGAGGTAGGGGCTGGTCGGGCCGAAGATGCCCATGGTGGGCGTGTCCAGCGCAGCGGCGATGTGCATCAGGCCGGAATCGTTGCAGATGGCGACGCCGGCCGCGGCCATGGCGAGGACGCCGTTGCGCAAATCGTTGCCGGTGAGGTCCCGGACCCCAGGGCCGCCGGCGGTCCCAGGCCCGCCCGCGGCGACGATCTCCTGAGCCAGGCCCTTCTCGCCGGGGCCGCCGACCACCCAGACCTCCAGCCCGCGCTCGACCAGCAGGCGGGCGGCCTCCGGATAATAGGTCCAACGCTTTGACACCCCGACGGAGCCCGGGCCGAGCGCCACGGCGGCGCCGGCGCTGAGGCCGTTGGCTTGCCGCCAGCGGGCGATATCCTCGGGCGGAACTCGCAATTGCGGCACCGGCCATTCCGGGGGCAGGGGCGCGCCGTCGGGCTGCGCCAGGGCGGCGTTCTTGTCGATGAAGCGGGGCAGCTTCTTCTCGCCCCAGCGCCAGCGGTTGAGCAGGCCGAACCGGAACTCGCCGACGAAGCCGACCCGCTCGGGGATGCCGGCCAGGGCCGGCGCGATGGCGGCTTTCCAGGTCCGCGGCAGCACCAGGGCGGTGCCGTAGTTCCGTTCGCGCAGGAGCCTGGCCAGGCCGAACTGGCGGCCGACGGCCAGCCGTCCGCGCGGCAGGTCCCAGACGATCCCTTGGCGCACACCGGGCATGTAATCGACCAGCGGGGCGCACAGGGAGGTGGTCAACATATCCACCGGCCGGTTGGGCCAGCGCTCATTCAGGACTCGCACCACAGTGTGATTCCGGACGAAATCGCCGATCCACATATAGGGGACGATCAGGATCGGGCGGGTGTCGCTCGGATCTGCGCTACCGCTAAATTGCGAATCACTGTTCATTGATTAATGGGGCCGGGATATACTGGGATGTGCCGGTTCGGTTAGCCGCTCCGGGCCGGCAGGTAAAGCCGGCCGCAGCCCAATCCCAAAACCGCTTACACTTTGCCGGATCATGCGCTAGGGCAGGACCGGATCGCATCAATCGGGCAGGGGACGTTGGAATGTTGCTGGTGACCGGCGGGGCCGGTTTTATCGGATCGAATGTCGTCGCCGCGCTGAACGAGGCCGGGCGCAGCGACGTCGTGGTCTGCGACCTGCTCGGCACCGAGGGCAAATGGCGCAACCTCGCCAAGCGCCAGCTTGTGGATATCGTCCCGCCGGCCGAACTGTTCGACTGGGTGAAGGGCCGCAAGCTCGACGCCGTGATCCATCTCGGGGCGATTTCCGAGACCACCGCGACCGACGGTGATCTCGTGATCGAGACCAATTTCCGCCTCTCGATGCGCCTGCTGGATTGGTGCACGGCGAATGTGGTGCCGTTGATCTACGCCTCGTCGGCGGCAACCTATGGCGACGGCGAGGCCGGCTTTGACGACGACGCCTCGCTGCCCGCCCTGAAGCAACTGCGGCCAATGAATCTCTACGGCTGGAGCAAGCATCTGTTCGATCTCGCGGTCGCCGGGCGCATAGCGAACGGCGATCCGCTGCCGCCGCAATGGGCGGGCCTGAAATTCTTCAACGTGTTCGGTCCCAACGAGTACCACAAGGGTACGATGATGAGCGTGCTCGCGCGTCGCTTCGACGACGTCAAAGCGGGCCGCGTCGTGCAATTGTTCAAGTCGCATCGCGAGGGCATCGCCGACGGCGATCAGCGCCGCGATTTCATCTATGTCGACGACGTCGTGCGCGTGATGATGTGGCTGCTGGCGACGCCCTCGGTGTCCGGCCTGTTCAATGTCGGCACCGGCAAGGCGCGCAGCTTCAAAGACCTGATGCTGGCCGCCTATGCGGCACTGGGCACCAGGCCGAACATCGAATATGTCGACATGCCCGAGAGCATCCGCGGCAGCTATCAATACTTCACCCAGAGCAAGGTCGATCGCCTCCACCGCGCCGGCTATAATGGCGGCTTCACGACGCTCGAGGATGCTGTGAAAGCCTATGTCGGGGATTATCTCGACCGGCCCGACCGCTTCCGCTGAGGCTCCAGGATCTAAGGCTCAAGGATCATGCCGACGCCCATTCTCGATTTCGATGCCCTCGCGCAGGCCATCTCGGCGCGCACCGTGCTCTGCATCGGCGACATCATGCTGGACGAATTCGTCTATGGCGAGGTGTCCAGGATTTCGCCGGAAGCGCCGACGCCGGTCATCGTGGCCCGGCGCAGCGAGATCCATATCGGCGGCGCCGGCAACGTCGCGCGCAATATCGCCGCTCTCGGGGCGCGCTGCATCTTCGTCGGCCTCGTCGGCGAGGACGATGCCGGCAGGCAGCTCAAGGACGCGCTGGGTGAGCAGGACGGTATCGAAAGCGTGCTGGTGTGCGATCCGTCGCGGCCGACCACGCGCAAGGTCCGTTTCGTGTCCGAGCATTTCTCCACGCACATGCTGCGCGCGGATTGGGAGCAGGCCGCGCCTGCCTCCGACGACGTCGAGACGAAGCTGATCGAGGCGATCCTGCCCCAGATCGCCCGTGCCGACATCGTGCTGCTCTCCGACTACGCCAAGGGCGTGCTGACCGCGCGGGTGATCCGCCACACGATCGATGCCGCGCGAAAATCCGGCAAGTCCGTGATCGTCGATCCCAAGAGCCTGAACTGGGCGATCTATCGCGGTGCCACGCTGCTCACGCCCAACCGCAAGGAATTTTCGGAGGCGACGCGCAGCCGCGCCGACACGGTGCAGAGCATCGTCGATGCCAGCGAGGACGTGATGCGGCTGGCCGATTGCGAGGCGATCCTGGTCACGCAAGGCGAGCAGGGCATGACGCTGGTGCCGCGCAACGGCGATGCCGTTCATGTTCCGGCCTTCCCCGTCAAGGTGCGGGACGTCTCCGGCGCCGGCGACACCGTCGCCGCCGCGCTCGCGGTCTCGCTTGCTGCGAATGCGGACTGGGATACGGCGCTGCGCATGGCGAGTGCCGCAGCCGCCGTTGCGGTCGGCAAGCAGGGCACCGCCAGCGTGAGCGCGGCCGAGTTGCGGCGAAAGATCCTGCCGCATGCTTATCTCGCGGCCGAGGAGAAGATCGTGCTGGAGCCGGGCGCACTCGACGCGCAGCTCGCCGAATGGAGGCGCCAAGGCCAGCGCGTCGGCTTCACCAACGGCTGTTTCGACATCCTGCATCCCGGCCACGTCAAGGTGCTGACCGCGGCGCGCGGCGCCTGCGATCGCCTGATCGTCGGCCTCAACAGCGACGCCTCGGTGCGGCGGCTGAAGGGCGAGGAGCGTCCGGTCCAGGACGAGCGCGCGCGCGCGGAAGTGCTGGCGGCGTTAGAGGCCGTCGATCTCGTCGTCATCTTCGAGGAGGACACGCCGATCGAGCTGATCACCCGGATCAAGCCGAGCGCGCTGGTGAAGGGCGGCGACTACACGCGCGAGCAGGTGGTCGGCCACGAGGTCGTCGAGGCCGCTGGCGGAACGGTGGTTCTGGTCGACATCCTCCAGGGCTTCAGCACCACCGCGCTGGTCCGTCGCGCGCGGGGCGGCGGCAAGTGACGGACCAAGTGACGCTTGCCAGCGAGACCACCGCCCAGATGCTGCTGCGGCGCCTGCGCAGTCCGGCGGCCTGGAGCGAGACGGTCGATCTGTTCGCGATCCTCACCGTGGCTTCGCTGCCCTGGTCGACCTCGCTCGTGGCGATCTTCAACGCTGCGTTCCTGGTCTGCATGGTGCCGTTTCTCGACGTCAGGGCATTCCTGCAATCGCTGAAGCGCCCGATCTGCGCGGCGCCGATCGCGCTGTTCCTGCTGGCATTGCTGGGGACGCTGTGGTCGGACGCGGCCTGGGGCGCGCGCCTCTATGCCGTCGGTCCGACCGTCAAGCTGCTCGTGCTACCCGTCCTGCTCTATCACTTCGAACGTTCGACGCGCGGCAACTGGATGTTCATCGCCTTCCTGGTGTCATGCGCGCTGATGTCCGTGATGTCATGGCTGGTCGCCTTCTACCCGGGACTGTCGCTGAGACCCTATGACCCCCTCGAACGCGGCATCTTCGTCAAGAACTACATCGACCAGAGTCAGGAATTCACGTTGTGCGCGGTCGCGCTCGCGTATCCCGTGTTGCTGCTGCTGCGCGAGAAGCGCTACTGGCTCGCAGGCTTGCTCGTGGCGCTGGCGCTGAGCTTCCTGGTCAACATGGCCTTCGTGGTGGTCTCGCGCACCGCGCTCGTCACCGTACCCATCATGCTTGCCGTGTTCGCGCTGCTTCATTTGAGGTGGCGCAGCATCGCCATCATCTCCGCACTTTTGATCGCCGGCGCCGTCACCGCCTGGCAGGCCTCACCGCAATTGCGCAAGACAGCCGACACGTTTTCGCGGGACTACCGGCTCTACATGCAGGAGAACGTCCCGACGTCGATGGGGGAACGTCTCGAATACTGGCGGCACTCCATCAAGTTCTTCGTGCAGGCTCCGCTTATGGGCCACGGGACCGGCTCCTCGCAGGGACTGTTCGAGCGAGCCTCCAAGGAGCCGTCGTGGGTTCCTGGCGTCAGGGTCTTTCCGAATCCTCATAACCAGACGCTGCACGTCGCCGTGCAGTGGGGAGTCATCGGCGTCGTCATTCTCTACGCGATCTGGATCAGTCATTTCCTGCTGTTTCGCGGCGACGGCTTTGCCAAGTGGATCGGCCTGCTGGTCGTGGTGCAGAACGTGTTCACTTCGCTGTTCAACTCCCATCTGTTCGATTTCCACGAGGGCTGGATGTATGTCATCGGCGTCGGCGTCGCCGGGGGCATGGTGATCCGGGCGCAGCGGGCTCCTGGAAAGGCAGCTGAAACCGGGTCCTGAGGGAGCGTGTGCCAGCAAACCCATGCTGGCGTCTTGTGCTGGCAACTCCGGCCGAGATGGGCTATCAGCGCGGTCAGGTTGCACCCAGCTGGATTTTCATCGGTCGTCGGATGACGCGTCTCTCTCATCTCACCTTGCGCAATTTCCTGATCGCGCTCCACGACCTGCTGGCGACCACGGCGGCGCTGTTTGCCGCCTTCTACATCCGCTTCGAGGGCGGCGATGGCTTCTACGACCGCCTGCCGCTGCTGTTCCAGATCCTGCCCTACTTCCTCGCGTTCAGCGTGGTCGTGTTCTTCGTCTTCAACCTGACCACGACGAAGTGGCGCTTCATCTCGCTGCCGGACGCGCTGAACATCATCCGCGTCGCGAGCGTGCTGACGGTCGCGCTGCTCGTGCTCGATTACGTCTTCGTCGCCCCCAACGTTCGCGGCGCCTTCTTCCTCGGCAAGGTGACCATCGTCCTCTACTGGTTCCTCGAGATCACCCTGCTCAGCGCGCTGCGCATGACCTACCGCTACTTCCGCTATACGCGGGTGCGGCGTCATGCACGGACCGAGGATGCCGCGCCGACGCTGCTGATCGGCCGTGCCGCGGACGCCGAGGTGCTGCTCCGCGGCATCGAGAGCGGTGCGATCAAGCGCATCTGGCCGGTCGGCGTGCTGTCGCCGTCGAGCTCGGATCGCGGCCAGCTCATCCGCAACGTGCCGGTGCTGGGCGACATCGATGATATCGAAGACGTCGTCGCCGACTTCGCCAAGCGCAACAAGCCGATCGCGCGCCTCGTCATGACGCCGTCGGCGTTCGAGCCGGACGCGCGTCCGGAATCGATCCTGATGCGGGCGCGCAAGCTCGGGGTGATCGTCAACCGCATGCCCTCGCTCGAGAGCGGCGACACGCCGCGCCTTACGGCCGTCGCGGTCGAGGACCTCCTGCTGCGGCCGAGCGAAAAGATCGACTATGCGCGCCTCGAAGCCCTGATCAGGGGCAAGGCCGTGATCGTCACCGGCGGAGGCGGCTCGATCGGCTCCGAGATCTGCGAACGCGTCGTCGCGTTCGGCGCCGCGCGCCTGCTGATCGTGGAGAATTCCGAGCCGGCGCTCTACGCCGTCACGGAGGCGCTCGCAGCGTACGGCGCCGTCGCCGCGATCGAAGGGCGGATTGCCGACATCCGTGACCGCGACCGCATCATGCGCCTGATGGCCGAGTTCAAGCCGGACATCGTGTTCCATGCCGCAGCCCTCAAGCACGTGCCGATCCTCGAGCGCGACTGGAGCGAGGGCGTCAAGACCAACATCTTCGGCTCGATCAACGTGGCCGATGCGGCGCACAGCGCCGGCGCCGAAGCCATGGTGATGATCTCGACCGACAAGGCGATCGAGCCGGTGTCGATGCTCGGCCTCACCAAGCGTTTCGCCGAGATGTACTGCCAGGCGCTCGATCATGATCTCGCGGCAGGGAGCGGCGGCGCCAGGCCGGCGATGCGGCTGATCTCGGTGCGATTCGGCAATGTGCTGGCGTCGAACGGTTCGGTGGTGCCGAAGTTCAAGGCCCAGATCGAGGCCGGCGGCCCCGTGACGGTGACGCATCCCGACATGGTCCGCTACTTCATGACGATCCGCGAGGCCTGCGACCTCGTCATCACGGCGGCGACGCACGCGCTCGGGACGCAGCGTCCGGACGTCTCGGTCTACGTGCTCAACATGGGCCAGCCTGTGAAGATCGTCGACCTTGCCGAGCGCATGATCCGCCTCTCGGGCCTGCAGCCCGGCTACGACATCGAGATCGTGTTCACGGGCATGCGGCCGGGCGAGCGCCTGCACGAGATCCTGTTCGCCTCCGAGGAGCCGACCCGCGAGATCGGCGTCGCCGGAATCATGGCCGCGCAACCGAACGAGCCGCCGATGCAGACTCCTGCGCAAGTGGATCGTCGCACTGGAGCAGGCGATCGCGCGCGACGATCGGGCCACGATCAGGACCATCCTGAAGGACGCGGTTCCGGAATTCGGGTCGACTGCGGCCTGACCATGCAGTCCCAAGACAAGACTGTCGGCAAGATCGTCGTCGCGAGCCAGCATTATCCGCCGGATACGAGCACGACCGCCGCGATCATGGCCGAGATCGCCTGTCGTCTTGCCGAGCGGCACGAGGTCGTCGTGCTGTCGGGCTGGCCCGGTGCGCTGCCGGCTTCGCACACCGGTCCGGGCAAGCCGCGCGTCGTTGCGATCAGGAACCGGATGGCGGGAAAGGCGGCGCTGGTGCGGCGCGGCGCCTCCGAGCTGCTGTTCGCGGCGCGCACGTTCGCAGCCCTGGTCCGGGAGCTCAAGGCGGGGGACGTCGTGCTCACCGTCACCGCGCCGTTCATGCTGCCTTATGCCGTTGCCGCGGCGGCAAGGCTCAAGGGCGCGCGCTCGGCGCTGATCCTGCACGACCTTTTTCCCGACGTGCTGGTGATGGCGGGCCTCCTGAAGCCGGGTTCGGTTGTGACGAGGACGATGCGTGCCGCCAACAGCCTGATGTTCCGCGCGCTCGACGCCGTCGTCACCATCGGCCGCGATGCCGAGGGGCCGCTGCTGAGCTATTCGGGCATGACGCGCAACAAGATCCGCTTCATTCCGAACTGGGCGACGATCGTGCCCGGTCCGCGTCCGCTGTCAGCGGACAATCCGTTCCGCAAAGCCATCCCTGCGCGTTTCGTCGTCGGCCTGTCGGGCAATCTCGGCTTCACCCATGATCCGGAGATCGTGTTCGAGGCGGCGCGCCTGCTCGAGGACGAGCCGGACATCCACTTCCTGCTGTCGGGCTGGGGCATCGGCTTCGAGCGGCTGAAGCAGTTGCAGGCCGCAGCAAACCTCTCCAAGGTCTCCTTCGTGCCGCGCGTCGCGGATGCCGAGCTCGAGGCGTTCCTGGCGGCGGCCAATCTCTGGATCATTCCGTATCGGAAGGACGTGGCGGGGGTGTCGGTGCCGAGCCGGTTCTACAATCTGCTGGCGGTCGGACGTCCCGTGCTGCTGGTCTCCGAGCCGGAGGCCGAGGCGGCCTTGACCGTGGTGGAGAACGGGCTCGGTTGGGTCGTGACGCCGGGCCGCGCCGATCAGCTCGCTGACGCGATCCGTTCGGCGGCCCGTTCCGACGATGGTGCGATTGCGGCGCGCGCGGTGAAGGCGGCCGCGCGATACGACCGGACCGTGGCGATGGACGCCTATGCCGGCCTGATCGACGAATTGTTGCGCAACCCGGACCTTTCGGAGCAGCGATGAGCGAGCGCAAACCGGTCGTGCTGTTGACGGGAGCGAGCGGCTTCGTCGGCCGTCACGTCGCGCCTGCGCTGGCGCGCGAGGGATGGTCGGTCCGCCGGGCGGTTCGCAGTCCTGAAGGCCTCGACGACGAGGTCGTGATCGAATCGATCGGCCCGGAGACGGATTGGAGCGCCGCGGCTCGAGGAGTCGACGCCGTTGTCCATCTCGCCGCGCGGGTGCATCACAAGCACGAGGAGCACGCGGTCCAGCTGTACCGCAACGTCAACATCGCCGGCACGCTGCATCTGGCGCGTTCCGCGGCGACGGCCGGCGCGCGCCAGTTCATCTTCGTGAGCACCGTTCTCGTGCACGGCCGCAGCAATGAGGGCCGCGCGCCGTTCAGCGAGGACGACATCCTGACGCCGCGCGGCCTCTACGGCATGTCCAAGGCGGCGGCCGAGGCGGGACTGAAGACGCTGGCGCGCGACAGCGACATGAAGATCTCGGTGATCCGGCCGCCGCTGGTCTACGGTGCGGGCGCCAAGGGCAATTTTGCGCTGCTGACGCGCGCGGTGAGCCTCGGGCTGCCGCTGCCCTTTGGCGCGATCCGCAATCAGCGGGCCTTCCTCGCCGTGCAGAACCTCTCCTCGTTCATCGCGCGCCGGCTCGCCCATCCCGACACGGAAAGCAATTTCGAGATCTTTCTGGTGGCCGACAGGGAGCAGGTCTCGACGCCTGAATTCATCGATCGGCTGGCGAAGGCGGCCGGCAAGAACTCGCGGCTATTCGGCATGCCGCCGAACCTGCTCTCAACACTGCTGAGCGTGATGGGCCGGCAGGACACGCATGACAGCCTGATCGGCTCTCTGGAGCTCAATATCTCCAAGGCGATTGCGACGGGATGGCAACCGCAGGTCTCTCTCGACGAAGGCCTGCGGCTCGCGCTGTCGGTTCAGAAGGCCTGAGGGCACGAGAACCGTCGCAGCACGAAGCCGATCGCGGACGCACCGGCGAGCACCGCGACGATCGTGATCGCCGTCGAGCCTGCGCGAACGGTGACGATGGCAAGCATCGCCAGCCACAGATTGAGCGCGAACACTTCGCCGATCACGCGCGTCACCGTGAAGCCGTTGTCGGTGGCGCGCTGATAGAAATGCGAGCGGTGCGCCGACCAGAACTGCTCGCGCCTGATGATGCGGCGAAACAGCGTGATGGTGGCATCCGCGAGATAATAACCGGGCAGCAGCAGCGCCGCGGCGGGCTGTCCGTGCCAGGCGAGCTCTAGCAGGCACCAGCCGAGCAGGAGGCCGATCGGCAGGCTGCCGACATCGCCCAAGAAAACCTTCGCGACCGGCTTGTTGAACGGCGCAAAGCCGAGCATGGCGCCGCACAGCGCCGTGGCGATCAGCACCGCCGGCCATGACAAGTCTCCGAGCCACCCGAGCAGCAGCAGCGCCGCGGTGACCGGCACCACTTCGGCCACCGTCATCAGGTCGAGCCCGTCCATGAAGTTGACGAGGTTCACGAACCAGATGCCGGCGAGCAGGATGAGGCCGCGCTCCAGCACCAGCGGCAGCGCCGGCACGATGCGCGCGGTCTCGGGCGCGGCAAACACGACCGCGCCGACGCAGGCTGCTTGCAGCAGGAGCCGCACCAGCACCGGCAGCGACACGATGTCGTCGGCGAATCCGACCAGCGCGATCACGATCGTCGCGATGACCAGCGCCGGAGGGATCGCGGCGTTGGCCCACGCCCCCCAGATGGATGCGACCAGCAGCGTCGCTGATACCACCGCGATGCCGGCCCCCTGCGGGGTCGGGACGCGATGCGAGGATCGCGCGTTGGGCCGCGCCAGCGCGTAACGCTGGAGCAGGGGACGGCTCGTCCAGGTGACGACGGCCGAGATCAGCGCGGCGATCGCAACGGCAAGCAGCGACGGCACGATGGCGACCGCTTCGCTGGCCGGGTTCACTCCGGCACTCCGAGCGGCGCCGAGCCCTGCGCCGCTTTCTCCGCGCTGAGGATCCAGACCAGGCCGCCGACCGCGCCGACGATGAACGAGACCGCGCCGAATAGCAGCGAGATGTTGACCCCTTCGTTGGATGCGAGCCCCGCGAAGCCGAAGGCCAGGCCCATGGTCGCCTCGCGCACGCCCCAGCCGGCGATCGAGATCGGCATCATGGTGATCAGCATGACCGGCGGAAGCAGCTGGAAGATCTGGCCAAAGCTGACCGGCGCCGCGATCGACTGCACCACGCACCAGCCGATGACGACGGCGAGCACGTGAACAAGGAACGACAGGATCGCGATGACGGGGCCGCGCCTTGCGTCGAAGATCACGCGGTTGGCGATCACGGCGCAGGCGTGGATGTGATGGGTGGCCCACCAGGTCTTCAGCCACGGCCATTTCAGCGCGCCGAAGACCAGGAAGCCGACGCCGCCTGCGAGCGCGGCGAAGTCGACGAGCAGCAGCGCCGAGCGTCCGTGCGGATCGGCGATCAGCTCGTAGCTCCAGGGCAGGCTCGCGACGATGAGAATCGCGAGCGCGACGAGGCCGATCGCGCGATCGACGAAGATGGAGTAGGTGGCTGCGCGCCATCCCGCCCCGGCGCGCGCGACCAGCCAGAGCCGGACCGCATCGCCGCCGATCGCGGATGGGAGGGTCTGGTTGAAGAAGGCTCCGATCACGTTGTAGCGCATGGCCTGGGCGAGCCCGAGCGGCGCGCCGCATGCGGCGCTGATCTCGCGCCAGCGCAGCACGCCGACGAAGATCTGCAGGAACGTGATCGCGATCGCCATGGCGATCCAGAACAGGCTGGTCGCGGTGAAGCGCGAGAACAGCTCGGACAGATCGACCTTGCGCAGCGCCAGATACAGCAGCGCTCCGGAAATCAGGATTTTGGCCGTCGACAGCAGGATTCGGCGCATCTCGCCCGCACGATCAGGGTTTGCGAAGATTTGAGGCAACCCGACGCGAGGCGCCGAATTAGGCCGCTTTGGTATGGTTTTGGCGTCGATCTTGCAATAGCGGTGACGAGGAGCGGTTATGAACCGCCAATATGACTGGCGGCGGGGCTATTGTGCCCCCTCGATGCGGCGGCTAAACAGGCGCCGCGGGCGCAGGATCGGATTTAGGGGCCCTCGGGAACAGGATGACGGATCAGGCGATTTTGGTCACGGGTGCGGCCGGCTTCATCGGCTTTCACGTCGCCCGGCAGCTGCTCGCCGAAGGCCGGACCGTCGTCGGGCTCGACAATCTCAACAGCTATTACGATCCCGCGCTGAAACGGGCCCGGCTGGAACTGTTACGCGACGATTCCCGCTTTTCGTTCGTCAACGCCGATCTCGCCGACCGCGAGGCGATCGCCGCGCTGTTCGCGCGGCACGGATTCGCTGAGGTCGTGCATCTCGCGGCCCAGGCCGGTGTGCGCTACTCGATCGAGCAGCCGCAGGCTTATGCCGATTCCAATCTCCAGGGCTTTCTCAACGTGCTGGAGGGATGCCGCCACAATGACTGTCGTCATCTCGTCTACGCCTCGTCATCCTCCGTTTATGGCGCCAACACTAAACTGCCATTTGCCGTGCAGGACCGGACCGACCATCCCGTGAGTTTCTATGCCGCGACCAAGAAGGCGAACGAGGTGATGGCGCAGTCCTACAGCCATCTCTACCGGCTGCCGGTCACGGGTTTGCGGTTCTTCACCATTTACGGCCCGTGGGGACGGCCCGACATGGCCCTGTTTCTGTTCGCGAATGCCATCATGGCGGGCAAGCCGATCCGGCTGTTCAACCATGGCCGGATGCGCCGCGACTTCACCTATATTGACGACGTCACCCGCGTCGTGTCCAAGCTGGTCGATCGGGCGCCCGCCGGCGACCCGGCTGCCGCAAATGCGCCTTCTAAGCTCTACAATGTCGGCAACCACCATCCGGAAGAGTTGATGCACGTCGTCGGACTTCTGGAGCAGGAGCTGGGTCGGACGGCGATCAAAGAATTGCTGCCGATGCAGCCGGGAGACGTCTTGGAAACGTTCGCGGATGTCGAGGATCTGATGCGCGACACCGGCTTTGCGCCGTCAACGCCGATCGCGCACGGGGTTCGTAATTTTGTCACCTGGTATCGGGACTACTTCAAGGTTTGAAATGACGATGGACAAACGCATTATCCCCCTGATCATGTGCGGCGGTGCCGGAACGCGGTTGTGGCCGGCTTCGCGCGAGGTGCGCCCCAAGCAATTCCTGCCGCTGTTCGGCGCGCGCTCGACCTTTCAGGACACGCTGCTGCGCGTCTCGGATGCCTCGCTGTTCGATCGTCCTGTTATCATCACCAATGCGTCCTACCGCTTCATGGTGCTGGAGCAACTCGCTGAGATCGGCGTCGAGGCCGACGTGATCCTCGAGCCGATGCGGCGCGATTCCGGCCCCGCGATCGCGGCCGGCGCAGTGTTCGCGCAGAATCGCGCCAGTGACGCGATCGTGCTGGCGCTCGCCGCTGACCACGTGGTGCAGGACAATCCCGCCTTTGTCGCGGCGTGCCGCGAGGGCCTCACCGCAGCGAACGCGGGGTGCATCGTCACCTTCGGCGTCAAGCCGGAACGGCCGGCGACCGAATACGGCTATATCAGCCCGGGCGAGATGATCTCCGGTGAGGTGCGCGCGGTCGCGCGCTTCGTCGAGAAGCCGGACGCGGTGAAGGCTGCCGACTACGTCAATTCGGGTTATCTCTGGAACAGCGGGAACTTCATGTTCCCGGCCACTCTTCTGCTGGACGAATACCGCAAGGTTGATGCGGCGAGCGTGGAGGCGGTCACCAATGCGGTCGCCAACGCCGGCCGCGATCTCGGCTTCGTCACGCTCGAGCCGCAGGCGTTTGGCGCGGCAAAGGCGATCTCGATCGACTACGCGGTGATGGAGAAGACCTCGCGCGCGGCCGTCGTGCCGGTGTCCTGCGGCTGGTCCGATGTCGGCTCCTGGCACGCGGTGTGGGAGCTGTCGGACAAGGACGCGCAAGGCAACGCCTCCCATGGCGCCGCGGTGTTCGAAGACTCCCGCAACTGCAACGTCACGACCGATGCTGCGCTGGTCGCGCTCGAAGGCGTCGACGATCTCATCGTGGTTGCGACCGCCGATGCCGTGCTGGTCTCGCGCCAGAAGGATGCCAACGGCCTCAAGCGTCTCGTGACCAAGCTCAAGACGGTCGCACCGAAGGTCACTGAAGAGCATCTGAAAGTGCACCGGCCCTGGGGCAGCTACCAGTCCGTCGACAATGGCGAACGCCATCAGGTCAAGCGCATCGTGGTGAAGCCCGGTGGGCGGCTGTCGCTGCAGAAGCACCATCATCGTGCCGAGCACTGGATCGTGGTCCGCGGTGCGGCGCGCGTCACGGTCAACGAGACCGTCAAGACCGTGCATGAGAACGAGTCGATCTACATCCCGATGGGCGCGGTCCACCGGATGGAGAACCCCGGCAAGATCATGCTGGAACTCATCGAGGTCCAGACTGGAAGCTATCTCGGGGAAGACGACATCATCCGGATTGAAGACGACTATCAAAGGTCGTAACCAGCACACTCCGAATCACGCGACCTGGGCCGAAACAGCGGTATCTTTCAGCCACTTACGGCCTGGGGAACGTGTAACTTTTTGAATCAAATCGTGTCCGGGTAGTTTGCCCGGCGTTCGCCACAAATGTGGCGCCCGTGCTAGAAGCGGCCCGGGGATTTGCGTTGAATCGGGGTTTGCTCAGATGAGTTCCAAAGTGTCTGCACCGGCAAAGGCCGGCTTGCGCGTCGGCGTCATTGGCGCGGGCGTGATGGGCAGCAACCACGCGCGCGTGCTCGCGGGTCTTCCGGGCGTCAACCTCGTTGGCGTGGTCGATCCCTCGCCGGCGCACCTGACGCGCACCACCGAGCTTGCCAACTGCCAGGGCTTCGAGACGCTCGACCAGCTCCTCGCCGCCGGGGTCGATGCCGTCACCATTGCCGCGCCGACCCATCTGCATCACGAGGTCGCGCTCGCCTGCATCGCCAGGAACATCCACGTGCTGGTCGAGAAGCCGATCGCCTCCACGGTCGCGGAAGGCCGCGAGATCGTCACCGCTGCGCAAAAGGCCGGCGTGACGCTGATGGTCGGCCATGTCGAGCGCTTCAATCCGGCCGTCGCCGCAGTCAAGCAGGCGATCGCGGGCGAGGACATCCTGTCGATCGCGATCACGCGCGTCGGCCCGTTCCCGCCGCGCATGTCCAATGTCGGCGTCGTCATCGACCTTGCCGTGCACGACATCGATCTGATCCGCTGGTTCACCGAATCCGACATCGTCGAGGTGCAGCCGCAATTGTCGAGTGCGATCGCCGAACGCGAGGACATCGCGCTGCTGCAGTTCCGCACCGCCAACGGCGTGCTCGCCCATATCAACACCAACTGGCTGACGCCGTTCAAGGCGCGCAGCGTCACGGTCGCGACCCGCGGCAAATACGTGATGGGCGATCTGCTGACGCGCCAGGTCACCGAGTGCTTCGGCTTCAAGCCGGACGGCAGCTATTCGATGCGGCATCTGCCGGTCGGCCATGACGAGCCGCTGCGTGCCGAGTTGATCGCGTTCCTCAGGGCCGTACGCCATGGCGAGATTCCGGCGGTGACCGGCGACGAGGGCGTCGCCAGCCTCGAGATCGCCACGCAGTGCCTGGAAACGCCCTCACGTCCCGCCGCCACTTCGTCCGCCCTCAAGGGCCCGCGCCGCGTTGCCGGCTGATCCCTTGCCATGTCGACCAATCAAGAAGGCGCCAAGAACCAGACCATGAACCAGCATCTGCGTTCCGAACCGATTCCCTTCATCGACGTGGCCTCGCAGCGCCGCCGGCTCGGCGCCTCGCTCGATGCCGCCGTCAAGCGCGTGCTCGACCATTGCCAGTTCGTCAACGGCCCTGAAGTCGCCGCGGCTCGAGAAGCAGCTCGCGGCCTATTGCGGCGCCAAGCACGTCATCGCCTGCGCCAGCGGCACGGATGCGCTTCTGATGGTGCTGATGGCCAAGAATGTCGGCCCCGGCGATGCCGTGCTGTGTCCGTCCTTCACCTTCATCGCGACCGCCTCGCCGGCGGCCCGGACCGGAGCGACGCCCGTCTACGTCGACGTCGACGAAGCCACCTTCAACATGAGCCCGGAGTCGCTGAAGCGCGGCATCGCGACCGCCCGGAAGGCCGGCTTGCGGCCTGTCGCGGTCATCCCCGTGGACCTGTTCGGACAGCCGGCCGATCACGATGCCATCGCCGAGATTGCCAGGGCCGAGGGCCTGTTCGTGCTCGACGACGCCGCGCAGGGTTTTGGCGCCAGCTACAAGGGCCGCAAGCTCGGCACCTTCGGGCTCGCCACCACGACCAGCTTCTTCCCCGCAAAGCCGCTCGGCTGCTTCGGCGACGGCGGCGCGATCTTCACCGACGACGACGAGCTCGCAGCTACGCTGCGCAGCATCCGCGTGCATGGGCAGGGCGTCGACAAATACGACAACGTCCGTCTCGGCCTGACCGGCCGGCTCGACACCATGCAGGCCGCGATCCTGCTCGAGAAGCTGACGATTTTCGACGACGAGATCGCCGCCCGCAACAAGGTCGCGGAGCGCTATGCGCGGGGGCTGTCGAATGTGGTCGCCGTGCCGCGCCTCAGCCCCGGCAACACTTCGGTGTGGGCGCAATATACCATTCGCCTGCCCAAAGGGACCGACCGCGACGGCTTCGCCGCCGCGCTGAAGGCCCAGGGCGTGCCGACTGCGATCTATTACGGCAAGTCGATGCATCAGCAGACCGCCTACAAGCAATATCCGGTCGCCGACGGCGGCCTGCCTGCTTGCGAGAGCCTGTCGCAGGACGTCATCAGCCTGCCGATGCACGCCTATTTGACCGAAGCTGATCAGGAGCGAATCATCGCCGCCGTGCGCGGCGCGCTCGCGGGCTGATTTTTTACCCTCTCCCCTTGCGGGAGAGGGTGGCTCGCCGCAAAGCGGCGAGACGGGTGAGGGGTATCTCTCCACGGATTCCGTGCGGAGAGATACCCCTCACCCGATTGAGTTTGCGTCTACCTGCGGTGCTGCCCTCTCCCGCAAGGGGAGAGGGCGCAGCAATGCGCATCGCAAGATGCAATCGACCTCTGATCGATTCATCTCTAAAACATCCGCATGCTCGGACGCATCTTCACGGTTGGTGGTTACACGCTGCTCTCGCGGCTGACGGGATCTCGCCCGCGACATCATGCTCGCGGCAATCCTCGGCGCCGGCCCGGTGGCCGACGCCTTTTTCGTGGCGCTGCGGCTGCCCAATCATTTCCGCGCGATCTTCGCCGAAGGCGCCTTCAACGCCGCCTGGGTGCCGGCCTATGCGCATGTCCATGGCGAGAAGGGCGAGGGGGCGGCAAAACTGTTCGCCGACCGCATCTTCACGCTGCTGCTGGCCTCGCAGGTGGTCCTGCTGATCGTCGCCTGGCTGTTCATGCCACAGGCGATGAGCTTGCTTGCGCCCGGCTTCAGTGAGGATGCCGAGCAGCGCAAGCTCGCGATCGAGCTGACGCGGATCACCTTTCCCTATCTGCTGCTGATCACCCTGGTGACGCTGTACGGCGGCATGCTCAACGTGATGCAGCGCTTTGCCAGCGCAGCCGCCGCCTCGATCTTCCTCAACGTCGCGATGATGATGACGCTGGCGCTCGCCGCCTGGTTTCCGACCGCGGGCCACGCCGCGGCCTGGGGCGTTCTCATTTCCGGCTTCCTGCAATATTTCCTGCTGGCGGGTGATCTTGCCCGCCATGGCGGCCTGCCGCGCTTTGCGCCGCTCAGGCTCGACGAAGACATCCGCGGCTTCTTCAAAGCGCTGGGACCTGCCACGCTGGGCTCGATGGGCACACAGGTCGCGCTGTTCGCCGATACCATCATCGCGACCTTCCTGCCCGCGGGCGCGCTGTCGGCGCTCTACTATGCCGACCGCCTCAACCAACTGCCGATCGGTGTCATCGGCATCGCTATCGGCACGGTGCTGCTGCCGGAGATGTCGCGGCGGATCACGGCCAACGACCATGACGGCGCGATGAAGGCGCAGCGCCGCGCCTTCGATTTCACCCTGCTGTTCTCGATCCCGTTCGTTGCGGCGTTCCTGACCGTACCCGACGAGATCATGCGCGCGCTGTTCGCCCGCGGCGCATTCTCCAAGGCCGACGCGGCTGCCGCAGGCGCGACGCTTGCGGCCTATGCCATCGGCCTGATCCCCTTCGTGTTGATCCGCAGCGCGGTCGCGACCTTCTATGCCCGCAAGGACACCGCAACACCGGTCCGGGCGTCGCTGACCGGCATCGCCGTCAACGTCGCGCTGAAGGTCGTCCTGATGGGATCGCTCGCCCAGATCGGCCTTGCGCTGGCAACCGCCGTCGGTGTCTGGACCAACCTGCTGCTAGTGCTGTTCTTCGCCGTGCGGCGCGGCTTTCTGGTGCTGGACCGTGCGTGGACGATGTCGCTGGCCAAATTCCATGTGACTGGTGTCATCCTCGCCGCCGCCTTCTGGCTGATCGCGCGGTTCGGCGGGTCTTGGCTGGGCGCGATGCACTTCCGGGATGAATTGATGTTGGCTCTCTTGGCCGTCGGGGGCACGATCGTCTATGCGCTCGTGATCCTCATCCTGTTCGGCCGTCGTTGGCTGGTCTCATTGGTGCGAAACTAGGGCGAGGCGGCAGCTCGCCTCCAGGCTGCAACCAACCTTCGCACATCCCTTGATTTTGCGCGATTGCCGTGCTATGAGCTGCGCATGATCAAATGCTCGCGCAAACTCAACCGCAACCACATGACCCGCTTCGGCTGGGCCGTGGAAGGAGTCGTGCGCTAGCAATTCGACGACGACATCTTTTCCACCAGGCCCCGCCGGCATCGGACGGGGCCTTTTGTTTGGCCACGCTTCCCTGCCGGCACACCAGCAGGAGCATGCGATGCTACCTCAATTGACGAACATTTCATCTGAAATCGAGCGCGAAGGTGCGAGGCTTCGCCTCGACCTCTCCATCGTCTTGAGCCCGCTCAAGCGATATTGGCGTGCGTTTCAGGAGCGGCGGCAGAGCCCACGCGTCGACTTGCGGGACCTGAACGACAGGGATTTGATGGATATCGGCCTGACGCGTGGCGAGATCGACTACATCACGCCTGAACACGCGGTCCGCGCCATCAGAGATCGCGCCGCGGATCTTTGGAGCCGTGGGGGGATGTAATTGAGCCTGGCGGGGTGTTTCGTCGCGGCCGGATCTTCGAGACGCCCGCCTTTGGCGGGCTGCTCAGGATGAGGTCTTGTTTGCGGCGCAATTCTGTATCCACAAGAGAAGGGACGCGGCGCGTTCCCCGGCCTGCGACCCATGTGCATGGCTAAACCCGTTTGCCTTGCTACTTTTTCCACGGCAATATGCCGGCAAAACAACCATAGGACGGGACAATAACATGGCAGCTCCCATCAAGTTCGGCGTTGGCCAAAGCGTGCTGCGCAAGGAGGATGACGCGCTCATCCGCGGCAAGGGCCGCTATACCGACGATTACGCGCCGCAGGCTGCGCTGCGCGCCCTGATGCTGCGCTCGCCGCATGCCCATGCCAAATTCACCATCGATGCGAGCCGCGCCCGCGGGCTTCCCGGCGTCGCGCTGATCCTGACCGCCGCCGAGGTCGCTGATCTCGGCGATCTGCCCTGCCTGTTCAATCTCGAAACCGAGCCGTTCAAGGGAACGCCCTATCCGATTCTCGCCAAGGACGAGGTGCGCCATGTCGGCGATTCCGTCGCGTTCGTCGTCGCCGAGACCATCGACCAGGCCCGCGACGCGATCGAGGCGATCGAGGTCAAGTGGACGCCGCTGCCTTCAGTGACCGGCCTCGTCAACGCGATCAAGAAGGGCGCGCCGCAGGTCTGGCCGGACAAGCCGGGCAATGTGCTGTTCGACGTCTCGATCGGCGACAAGAAGGCGACCGAAGCCGCCTTCGCCAAGGCGCATACGGTTGCCGAAATCGCCATCGTCAATCCGCGCGTGGTCGCGAGCTTCATGGAGGCGCGCGCGGCCGTCGCCGAGTACGATTCCAAGAACGATCATTTGACCCTGACGATCGGCAGCCAGGGCAGCCATCGCCTGCGCGACATCCTGTGCCAGAACGTTCTCAAGCTCCCGACCGACAAGATGCGGGTGATCTGCCCCGATGTCGGCGGCGGTTTCGGCACTAAGCTGTTTCCCTATCGCGAATACGCTTTGCTCGCGGTCGCGGCAAAGCAACTGAAGAAGTCGGTGAAATGGGCGGCCGACCGCACCGAGCATTTCATGGGCGACGCGCAGGGCCGCGACAACGTCACCACCGCGAAGATGGCGCTGACCGAGGACGGCAAGTTCCTCGCGATGGATTGCGACCTGATGGGCGACATGGGCGCTTACCTCTCGACCTTCGGACCCTACATCCCGCATGGCGGCGCCGGCATGCTGCCGGGCCTGTACGACATCCAGGCCTTCCACTGCCGGGTGCGGACCGTCTTCACCAACAGCGTGCCGGTCGATGCCTATCGCGGTGCGGGCCGCCCAGAGGCGGCCTATGTGATCGAGCGGCTTGTCGACGCATGCGCGCGCAAACTCGACATGACGCCGGACGCCATCCGCCGCAAGAATTTCATTCCGCCGAAGGCGCTGCCGTACAAGACCGCGACCGGCAAGGTCTACGATTCCGGCGACTTCGCCGCGCACCTCAAGCGCGCGATGGATATCGCCGAGTGGAAGGAGTTTCCCAAGCGCGCCAAGGCGGCCAAGAAGCACGGCCTGATCCGCGGCATCGGTCTTGCGAGCTATGTCGAGGTCTGCGGCACCATGGGCGAGGAGACCGCCAATGTGCGGATGGATCCGAACGGCGATATCACCGTCCTGATCGGCACGCAGTCGAGCGGGCAGGGGCATCAGACCGCCTATGCGCAGATCGTCGCGGAGCAGTTCGGTGTTGCGCCCGAGCGCGTGCACGTCCATCAGGGCGATACCGCCGAGATCGCCACGGGCCTCGGCACCGGCGGCTCGGCCTCGATTCCCTCCGGCGGCGTCAGTGTCGAGCGCGCGACGCGCGAGCTTGGACAAAAGCTGAAAGAGATCGCGGCGCAGGCGCTGGAAGCCAGCGCCGGCGACCTCGAGATCACCGACGGCATCGTGCGCATCGCCGGCACCGACCGTTCGATCTCGTTCGCCGATCTCGCCAAGCGTCCCGGCGCGGACCCGTCGAAGCTGAACGCGAGCGCGACCTTTGCCAGCGCCGACGGCACCTATCCCAACGGCACCCACGTCGCGGAGGTCGAGATCGATCCGGCCACCGGTATCATCAAGATCGTCAACTACGTGATCGTCGACGATTTCGGCAAGACGCTCAATCCGCTGCTGCTGGCGGGGCAGGTGCATGGCGGCGCCATGCAGGGCATCGGCCAGGCCTTGATGGAGCAGGTGGTCTATGGCGCAGGCGACGGCCAGCTCATCACCGCGACCTACATGGACTACGCGCTGCCGCGCGCGGCGGATGGTCCGGACTTCGTGTTCGAGACCAACAACATCCCCTGCACGACCAACCCGATGGGCGTGAAGGGGGCGGGCGAAGCCGGTGCGATCGGCTCCTGTCCGGCCATCGTCAATGCCATTGTCGACGGCCTCTGGCGCGAATACAAGATCGACCACATCGACATGCCGGCAACGCCCGAGCGGGTCTGGATCGCCATCAACGAGCACCATCGCCGTCACAGCCTGTGAGCGCAAGCTCGACCTGATAGCCCCAAGTGCGACGATTTTTCGTCGCGCTTGGGATGGAATGAAATCTGCCGAACGGTGTTGGCCCAATGTGGGGTCAGCACGATCCTGTCAAGGAAAAGGATTCTGCGAATGAAGCGAGTTTTGGTTGTTGCGGGCGCGATGCTGCTTGGCATGGGAGCGGTCTGGGCGCAGCAGGACTCCGTCAAGGAAGTCCAGACCCTGATGAAGGGCAACGGCAAGAACGCCGGCGCAGTGTCGGCGATGGTCAAGGGCGAGAAGCCCTACGACCAGGCAACAGTGGACAGCGCGCTGGCGCAGTTCGAGGATACCGCCAAGAAGCTGCCGAACCTGTTTCCGGCCAGCGCCAAGGGTGTGAAGCTCGACGGCGATTACAGCACCTCGACGAAGGTCTGGGAGGACAAGGCCGGCTTCGACGCCAAGATCGCCAGCTTCGCCAAGGTCGTCAGCGAGGCCAAGGGCAAGATCAAGGACCTGGATCTGCTCAAGGCGAACTTCCCCGCGATCGGCAAGGAATGCGGCGGCTGCCACGAGACCTTCCGCGTGAAGAACGGCTGACGGAAAGTTCTTAAACCCGTATGGAGCGGAATCGAAAAAGGGCGGTTGCGAAAGCAGCCGCCCTTTCTGTTGCGCTGTATGCGCAGTTACTTCGTCACCTGGCCGCGGATCTCGCCGCCCGGATTGGCCGCGGTGTGGATGTTGACATAGAGCTTTCCGGCGAGGAGATCGGCGGCCTGCGCGTCGGTCAGCGTCGCCGAGCCTTCGACCGGGCTGGACGTCGCATTCGGGATTGCGACCGCGACGCCGGCGTTCTTGCCGGCCTCGGCGGGGCCATGGAAATGGGCGGCGGTGGCGGGGCCAGACAGGCCCGAATAGTTCAGCTTCCAGGACAGCTTCTTGCTGGCGGCGTCATAGTCGAGATCGGCGGTTCCGGTGCCGTTGCTGGTGGTCGCGGGCACCTCGGACTTGCCGTCGAGCGTTGCTTTCAGCTTTTCGGCGCTGGCGGCCCCTGCGAAAGCAATGCTGCCGAGTGCTACCACGGCGATGAAGGTCTTGTTCATGACGTTCTCCCTGCTGAAGCCGGTGGGGTTGGCAAACTTCCAACAGCCCGTTTTTCAGTTTATTCCCATTTCGGGGCCGGACGGGCTAAATTCTTCGTGGCTGGAGCCACGCGGGCATCGCTCGTAAGTTCGTCCTAACGCGTGGATGACCCAAATGTTGCAACGAACAATCCTTGTGGCGCTGCTCGCCGCAGTCGCCGCAGCAGGCGTCTATTGGTGGCTCAGCGCGCCGCTGGTGGTGGCCGCCCGCTCCCTACCTGCCCACCAGCCGAACCTTGCCAACGGCGAGGCAATGTTCAACGCTGGTGGTTGCGCCTCCTGCCACGCCGTTCCTGATCAACCCGACCGCACACGGCTCGGTGGTGGGGTCGCGATCAAGTCGCCGTTCGGAACGTTCTACGCCCCGAACATCTCCTCCGATCCGACTGACGGCATCGGCAAATGGACCGACGCCGAGTTCGTCAGCGCGGTGATGCACGGCGTCTCGCCGGACGGACAGCATTACTTTCCGGCCTTTCCCTACACCTCCTATCAGCACGCCAGGCGCGAGGACGTTCTCGATCTCTTCGCCTATCTGAAAACGTTGCCGGCCGTTGCAGGCAAAGTGCGTGACCACGATGTAAGCTTTCCGTTCAACATCCGTCGCAATATAGGCATCTGGAAATTCCTGTTCATGGACGGCAAGCCGTTCGTCGCCGACGGCAGCAAGTCGCCGCAATGGAATCGCGGCGCCTATCTCGTGAACGGTTTTGGCCATTGCGCCGAATGCCATAGCCCGCGCAACGCGCTGGGCGGCATCATCTCCAATCAGCGTTTTGCCGGCGGCCCGAATCCCGAAGGCGAGGGTTGGGTGCCCAACATCACGCAGAAGCGCCTGGGCGAATGGAGCGCGAAGGATATTGCCTATTTCCTGAAGACAGGCGAATTACCCGATGGCGACAGCGTCGGCGGCGCGATGACGCGCGTGATCAAGAACACGTCGCAATTGCCGGACCAGGATCTCGCCGCGATGGCGGATTACCTCAAGTCGCTGCCGCCGGTCGACGGTCCCACGCCGCCCAAACGCAAGGCGGGTGGCGGCTGAGGCATGCCCTTTCCAATTGACACGCGGCGGGGGCGACCTCATCGTCGGCGCTGCCAGTTTGGAAGTGGAAGTGCGTTACGATGGAGTGTCGGGTTTTCGCGCGGTTACGGTCGATCGTTTTGGCGCCTGATTTTGCGGGGCTGAACCAACCGAGCTCCTGTCACCTCAACCGTTCGGTTGAGATGACATCGAAGCTGCCCGACGCGCTGAAGCCGCGCTTTCTGATGCTGTTCCGGGCTGCGCTCGGGCAGGGCCAGACCGCAATCGACGCCTATCAGGCCTGGCGCGCGTCAGAGCCGCTCGATGCGGCCGACGAGGTCGTCTACCGGACCATGCCGCTGCTGGTTGCCACCGCCGACAAGGCCGGAATTACGGACGCCGACACCAGGCGGATGCGCGGCGTCGTCAAGCATGTCTGGCTGTCGAACGCGACGCGGGTCCGCGACGTCGTTGCGGCCGGTGCTGCGCTGAAGCAAGCCGGCATCACCTCGTTGCTGATCAAGGGCGGCGCCTTGTTCGCGCGCGACGAGAGCTACATGGCCAAGCGCATGACCGGAGACTACGATCTCCTGGTCCGGCGCACCGAGGCGAAACGTGCTATCGAGGTGCTGCGGCACGCCTCGTTCCGCAGCCACGGCATGAAGGTCGAACTGTTCTCGGAGTCCGATTTCGACCGTGACATCCACGCGGTTGCGATGTCCCGGGCAGCTCTCAGCCGGGCCATCGACCTGCATTGGCGTGCGCTGTTCTGGCTCGATGACGAGAGCTTTACCGAGGAGCTGTTCGACACCGCCGAGACGGCGACGCTGCTGACGCACGAGGTGCTGATCCCCGGGCTCGCCGAGCATCTGGCGATCGCGGCGATGCGGCCGGAGCCGGCCGATCAGAGCGAGATGGTCTCCCGGGCGCTCGAGGTCGTGCATGTTCTGGAGAGCGCCGGCGGCAAGGTCGATTGGGACCGTTTCCGTTCGATCGTGACGCGCTACAATGGCAGCCTGTTCGCGGCGCAATTGCTCGACGTCGTCGCGCGCGAGATGCCGGAGCTCGTGCCGGATGTTCTGGTCGATGAGTTGTGGCGCTACAGCCCGCCCGGGAAATCCATCGAGATCGCCATTCGCGTGGTCCCGTGGGTGCAGCGCTCGCAATGGCAGCACTTCTGGGTCGCCTTTTCGCGGCCCTGCGCGCGCAGTTCAAGGGCCCGTTTCATGGCGGGGATTGGCTGAGGCTGCCGGGCGCTGCGACCGCCGCGTTCGATGCCAGCGCCGTGCATTTTCCCCTGTTTCGGGACGCGATCCTGAAGCGGGTCTGGCAGCAGGCGGCGCGCGCGTCATATCCGCTGCGAGGCAAGGACGTCTGGTTCGGGCAGGGATTCTCGATTCCGGAGGACGAGGGACGCTGGACCGATCAGCAATTCGCGGTCATCGACGTGCCGGTCGACGGACAGTCGCAGACGCTCGCCGACGTCGAGCTCGCGGTGATCCCGTTCCTGCCGCCGGGCACGGAGCGCTTTCGCTTCGCCGCCTGTGCCGGCACCGGCGGGGTGCTGCAGATCACCGCCGGGCGCAAGGATCCCATGCCGTTCAGGGTCGCGCTGAAGGCGAGGATCATCGGCCAGGACAAGCGGAAAATCGTCGTCGCGCTGCGGATGCTGGACATGCGTCGCCCGATGGACATCGGCCATTCGATCGACCACCGCCTGCTCGGATTGTTCGTGAAATCGGTGTCGGTCAACGGCTTGCCGGTATTTACTCCGGCGGCCGCTGCGCCTTGATGGCCTTGCGCAGCGCCATCAGCGTCTGGAGGTTTTGAGCGTCCGTATGGAGGCGGCCGCCATTGCCGGGGTGCAGCCGGCGGCGGACGACGATGTCGTCGACATGCGCGGTTTTGAGCCCGCTCTGCTTGGCGCGGCCGAGCCAGGCGATGAAGAAGGTCGCGGGCAGCGTCTCGTCAAAGGCGCCGATGCGGTCGAGGGCGGTGCGCCGGATCAGCATGCATTGCTTCAGCTCGCCCGGCATGATCTCGACGGCCGGAGTGAGGCGCGCGCGCTGCTGCTCCGGCACGTCGGGACTGACGAATTGCTGCACCTTGCCGAAGACGGCGTCGAGCGCGCCGTCGCGTTCGAGCCGCGCCAATTGGAGCTCCTGCTTGCGCGTCGTCCAGAGATCGTCCGCATCGCAGAAGCCGATCAGTTCGCCGCGCGCCAGTGCGAGGCCCTTGTTGACGGCGACGGCCTGGCCGCTGTTTCCTTGCGTGAGCGCGACGATGCGGCCGCCGAAGCGCTCGAGAACGCTGCGCGTGCCGTCGGTGGATCCATCGTCGATGACGATGACCTCGTCGGGCGGGACCGTCTGGCCGAGCACGCTCTCGATCGCCTCGGCGATGTAGCCTTGCGCGTTGTAGGCTGCGATGACGACGGAGACGCGCATGCGGCCTCAGAGCTGGTCGAGCTGGCGGGCGAACGCCGGGGAATCTCCATCGGCGCGGTACCGGTGTCGGCGAAGAACACCGGCGCAAGGCCAGCGATCTTCGCGACCTTGTCGGCAATTTCGTTCGGCCATCCCGGCAGTTCATAGGCCGTGGTCGGCAGCAGCGCACGAAACGCATCCGAGGGCCTGGCCGGGGTGAATTCGGGCGTCGCTGCGCCGCGCCGGCAGGGGATGAAGGTCGCGCGCAATTGGCCGCCGCCGATGCGGTCGCCGAGATCGGCGAGGCTGAGCTCATGGCGCGGCTCGCCGTTGAAGTCGGAGACCGCCGTGGTCTTGCCGATGAAATCTTGAAACGTATCGATCAGGGCAGGGCGCAGCCGCGCCGAGCAGAACAGCGGCTCGATTTGTCCGGTTGCGCTGTTGACCGCAACGAAGTCGTCGCCCGCGTAAAGCCAGCCGGCCTTGGCGCAGGCCAGCGCCGCGGTGGTCTTGCCGCTGTGGCCTTCGCCGGCGAGAAGCGCGAATCCTGCGTCGCCGCCCACGGCCGCGGCATGGACCGCGCACCATGGCGTCTCGTGCATCATGGCATGGATCAGCGAGATCGCGGGACGGCTGCGGATCCAGGGCGGCGCCTCGCCCTTCGGCAGCCAGGCGATGCCGCGCCTTGCTGCAAGGTCGACCGCGTACAGCACGGGAATGACGGCGGGCTGCCACACCGAATAGATGCCGTCCTCGATCAGAAGGCGCGGCTTCTCGGCGGCGTCCGGCACCAGCGCGGAGAGATCGTGATGATCTGCGGCGATGAAGCGCAGCTCGAGATCGATATGGCCCGGCGTGCCCTGAATATAGGCCGGCAGGAACATGCCGGCCAATTCCCGTGATGCAAATCCGAGGCTCAAGCCGAACGGGCCGCAGCGCGCATGCGCCTCGATCGGCTCCGATTCCCTGGCGAAGATCTTCGCGATCTCCTGCCGGATGAAGCCGCTCGCTTTCATCTAGTTTTCTTGGGTCTCGCGCAGCGGCCAGCCTTGCTCGCCGGCATCGTGGACGGGATCCATCAGCAACAGCTCCCGCAGATTGTCGAAGCGCTGGAATTCCGGGGCGACGAATGCGCCCGCCAGCACCGGCGACCAGGTCTCCATGGAGGTCTCGCCGCGCGCCTCGGGGGGCCCTCGGCGATGAGGCCTTCCGCCAGCATGCTGTCGACGAAGGCCTGCACCTGTTGTGTGATGGTGGGCACCTCGCCGCCGGCCGCGGCGGCGATGGCGCCGGCAATTTCCTCAACCGTTCGGTTGACCTTCAGGCCGAGCCAGATTTGCGCGGCGCTGCCCTCGAGGTTGTAATAGACGCCGTTCTGATAGTTGGCGAGCACTACTTCACTATCAAATTGCTGGCTGATCAGCAGCGGCACCGACGTGGTGAGAGCCATGACTTGCTCGTTACTCGGTTCATTTGTGACGGCTGGACGCTAGCACAGGCGAGCGGCGGCGCAACCGGCGGCTCGCGCCAATTCCGGGCCGTCAGCTGGCGCCAAAAGCCTTGAAGGTGATGATGGTGAGCGTGTCCTGGATGCCCGGCAGCACCTGCACCTTCTCGTTGATGAAGTGGCCGATGTCGGTGTCGTTGTCGACGTAGAACTTCACCAGCAGGTCGTAATGGCCGGCCGTGGAGTAGATTTCGGAGGCGATCTCGGCTTCGGCGAGCGCATTGGCGACCGTATAGGACTGGCCGAGCTTGCATTTGATCTGGACGAAGAAAGGAACCATTGCAGTCACTCCGAAGGCGTATCAGGCCGCTAATAGGCCAAAACCGGCCGGATTTAGCAAGCGAACTTGCCAGCCGCCTTGTCGCCCCTGGGCCGGCGCGCTAGGACGGATCATGGCCCCGAAGATCCGGAAAATCCCCTCATGACGACGCCCGTGGCGCTCACCATCGCCGGCTCCGATTCGAGCGGCGGCGCCGGCATCCAGGCCGACCTGAAGACCTTTGCCGCGCTCGGCGTCTATGGCGCCTCCGCCATCACGGCGCTGACGGCGCAGAATACGCGGGGCGTGACCGGCATTCACGCCGTGCCGGCGGAGTTCGTCACCGCGCAGATCGACGCGGTGTTCTCCGATCTCGAGGTCGGCGCGGTGAAGATCGGCATGGTGGCGCAGGCCACCAGCATCGACGCGATCGCGGCCGCGCTGACGCGCTGGACGCCCCGCCACATCGTGCTCGATCCCGTGATGGTCGCAACCTCCGGCGACCGCCTGCTGGCGCCCGAGGCCGTGGAGGCGCTACGCACGAAGCTGATGCCGCTGGCCTCGGTGATCACGCCCAATTTGCCGGAAGCGGCCGCCCTGCTCGACGAACCGATCGCGGCCAGCGAGGCCGAAATCGAGAGCCAGGGGCGCCGCCTGCTCGCGCTCGGCTGCCGTGCGGTGCTGATCAAGGGCGGGCACGGCGAGGGCGCCGAGAGCATCGACTATCTCGTCGATGCGGAGAAAACGATCGCGCTTGCCGCGCCGCGCATCGTAACCCGAAACACCCATGGCACGGGGTGTTCACTGTCCTCGGCCGTCGCCGCGGGGCTTGCCAAAGGCGAGGATATCGAGCACGCCGTGCGGGGCGCCAAGGCCTGGATCAGCGCGGCGATTGCGGCCGCCGATCGTTTCAGCGTCGGTCACGGCCACGGGCCGGTCCATCATTTCCACAAGTTTTACTGACTTTCGATTTCTACTGACGCCCGCTTCGCGCGGTGCTGCGGGTACCGCCGTTAACCAACAAGGCCGTGGCTCCCGGGCTCTTGCGGACAATCATTGCCGCTTCATGTCGCCTGATTGTCGCATGCGACTGATATTCGCAGGACGGGCGAGGCGAGGTTTGATTCGTATTCGAGGGTGCCTCAGAGGTTCAATGGTCATCCCCCTGTCACGGGATATTGTTACAGGCATGTCGCATGGGAAGTTACGATATGAGTGACGAGAGCCCTGAAAGGCGCTTTCGCACCTTGTTCATCTCCGACGTTCATCTCGGAGCCCGCGGTTCTCAGGCCGACCTTCTGCTGGACTTCCTGCGCTACCACGACGCCGATACGATCTATCTCGTTGGCGATATCGTCGATGGCTGGGCGTTGAAATCGAGCTGGCACTGGCCGCAGTCCCATAACGACCTCGTCCAGAAGCTGCTGCGCAAGGCGCGCAAGGGCGCCAAGATCGTCTACATACCCGGCAATCACGACGAATTCCTGCGCAATTATTACGGCACGCATTTCGGCGGCATCGACGTCGTCGAGAACACCGTCCACACCGGCCCGGACGGCAAGCGCTACCTCGTCATTCACGGCGACATCTTCGACCTCGTGGTGCAGAACGCGCGCTGGCTCGCCCATCTCGGCGACAAGGCCTACGACTTCGCGATCCAGATGAATCGCTTCGTCAATTTCTTCCGGCGCATGTTCAAGGTGCCCTATTGGTCGCTGTCGCAATGGGCCAAGCAGAAGGTCAAGAACGCCGTCAACTATATCGGCGCGTTCGAGCAGGCGCTCGCGGCCGAAGCGCGCCGCCATGACGCAGACGGAGTGATCTGCGGCCACATCCACTACGCCGTCATCCGCGACGAGGCCGGCATCCGCTACATGAATTGCGGCGACTGGGTCGAGAGCTGCACCGCGCTGGTCGAGCACGACGACGGCCGTTTCGAGATCATCACCTGGGCGGATCACGCGCAAAAGCCTGCGGCCGTTCCGCAGGTGGCAGCCAGAGCTGCATGACAGAGGCCGCCTGATGCGCATCCTGGTCGCGACCGACGCCTGGCACCCGCAAGTCAACGGTGTGGTTCGGACGCTGACCAAGCTTGCTGATGCGGCCGAGACTCTCGGTGTCGAATTCACGTTCCTGACGCCGCAATCGTTCCGCACCTTCGCGATGCCGAGCTATCGCGACGTGCGGCTCGCGATGCCGCGGCCGGCCAGGATCGTAGAGCTGATCGAGGAAGCGCGCCCCGACAGCATCCATATCGCGACCGAAGGGCCGATCGGGCTGATGGTCCGCCGCTACTGCCGCCAGCGCAAGCTGCCGTTCACGACCAGCTTCCATACGCGTTTTCCCGAATATATCCGCGCCCGGGTGCCGGTTCCGGAATCCCTGATCTGGCGCGCGCTGCGCCGATTCCATGCGCCCAGCCGCGCTGTGATGGCGGCCACGCCGGCGCTCGCCCGCGAGCTTGGCGAGCGCGGCTTTGCCAACGTCGTGCTGTGGCCGCGCGGCGTCGACACTCGTTTGTTCCATCCTCGCGCCATCGATCTCTGCTTGCCGGCGCCGGTGTTCCTCTCGGTCGGCCGCGTCGCGGTGGAGAAGAATCTCGAGGCGTTCCTCGATCTCGACCTGCCCGGCACCAAGGTGGTCGTCGGCGACGGCCCGGCGCGCGTCGCGCTGGAGGAAGCCTATCCGGACGCGATCTTCCTCGGGCAAAAGCATGGCGAGGAGCTGGCGGACATCTATGCTGCGGCGGACGTGTTCGTGTTCCCGAGCAAGACCGACACTTTCGGCCTGGTTCTGCTGGAAGCGCTCGCGAGCGGCCTGCCGGTGGCTGCCTTCCCGGTGAAGGGCCCCCGCGACGTGATCGGCGATGCGCCGGTCGGGGCGCTGGATCACGATCTGCGCAACGCCTGCTTCGCCGCGCTCGACATCTCCCGCCAGGACTGCGTGGAGTTCGCCGCCGACTACACCTGGGAGGCCTCGGCGAGGGCCTTTGTCGACAGCATCAAGGCGGTCGGCGCGGTGCTGCCCGGCCGAAACGGCGCGGAACAGCCACGCTTCGTCGCCTGAGGGACCAATTCCTCTCGCGGAGGTGTCTTCCCAGCCGTCATTGGTCGAGATACAAATTGCTGATGACAGAACAGCCCCTTCCGGTCAGCTCTGCTGACATCGATGCCGCAGCGCGCGTGATTGCGCCTTTTGCCATCCGCACCCCGCTGCTGTCCTTTCCCGTGCTCAACGAGCGCGTCGGCGCCAAGGTCTTCCTGAAGCCGGAGATGCTCCAGCGCACCGGCTCCTTCAAGTTCCGCGGCGCCTTCAACAAGGTCGCCTCGATCCCGCAGGACAAGCGCGCCGGCGGTGTCGTCGCGTTCTCCTCCGGCAACCACGCCCAGGGTGTGGCGGCGGCGGCGAAGATCCTCGACATGCAGGCTACCATCGTGATGCCGGCGGACGCGCCGCTGTCCAAGCGCGAGCGGACCAAGTCCTATGGCGCCGAGGTCGTGCTGTACGACCGCTATAACGACGATCGCGAGGCGATCTCGCGCGGCATCGCCGAGAAGCGCGGCGCGACGCTGGTCAGGCCTTATGACGATCCCTTCGTGATCGCGGGGCAGGGCACCGCCGGCCGCGAGATCGCGGAGGACATGGCGGCGCTCGGCCTCAGCCCCGACATCGTAGTGGCGCCGGCCTCCGGCGGCGGCCTGATCGCAGGCGTCGCAACCGCGGTGAAGGCGCGCTATCCGCTCGCCGAGATCGTGGTGGCCGAGCCCGAGGCGTTCGACGATCACGGACTGTCGCTGACCGCAGGGCATCGCGAGCCGCATGCGCCCGCGGGCCGCACCATCTGCGATGCGCTGATGGCCCTGATCCCCGGGGAGATGACATTTGCGATCAACAGCAAGCTGCTTGCGCGCGGCGTGACCGCCTCCGACAAGGAAGTCGGCGCGGCGGTGGCGTTCGCCTATCGCGAGTTGAAGCTCGTGGTCGAGCCCGGCGGCGCGGTGGGCCTTGCCGCGCTGCTTGCGGGACGTCCTCGACGTCGCCGGCAAGAACGTCGTCATCGTGCTGTCCGGCGGCAATGTCGATGCGGATCTGTTTTCCGAGCTGGTGGCTTAAGTTTCGAATTTTGACATGGAGAAGGGGCAGAGCGTCGCCGCTCTGCCCCTTTGTCGTGCGCCTTCGAGCGATCAGCGCAAGAAGCCGCGATGGTTGTTGCCGCCGCTGTTGCCCTGCGACTGGTTCATCGACTGGCGGAAGTTGTTGCCGCCGTTGTTGACGAACCGATTGGTCGTGTTGAGCTGCGGGCGGGTGTTCTGCTGGTTGTTCTGAACCTGCACCTTGCTCACCGGGGTGTTGTTGATCCTCGCGCCGTTGTTGATGCGGATCGGGTTGTTGTGCGTCTGAACGACCGGCTTCGTGCCGCCGTTCTGGTTACCCTTGCCGATATTCACCGGCATGCTCACGATCTTGCCGGGATTGCCGTTGCTGGTGCCGGCATTGTTGCCGCCGCCATTCTGCGTGGTGTTGGTCGCAGGCAGCGTCACGATCTTGCCGATGCCGCCATTGGTGTTGGTCGTGTTGGTCGGCGCAGGCAGGGTGACGATCTTGCCCGGGGTCTGCGATGGCGTGCCGTTCTGCTGGTTGTTGCCGGAGGGCAGGTTGACGATCTGGCCACCATTGCCGAACTTGCCGATGCCGTTGGCGTCGCCGGGTTTCTGCACGACCGGCAGGTTGCCGTTAATCTGGCCGCCACCATTACCCTGCTGCAGCGGCATGTACTTCGGTTGGCCGAGATTACCGATCTTGAAGGTCGGGTTGATGCTCTGCGGCGCCAGGAATTTGGTCGCCTGCATCAACGGGATCTCCTTCGGCTGGGCTTCGAGCTTCAACGCGACCTGCGCATAGGGAGTGTTGCCGTAGCTGTTGTAGAAGCTCTTGTAGCCGAGCGGCGAGTTGGCGAGCACCGCCTTGTGCCAGGCCTGCGTGAGCCGGAGGTTGTTGAGCAGCCAGCGGACGTGGTCGCACAGCGGGTCGTGCGGATACATCTGGATGAACTCCTGATAGTATTCGGGGCGGCCCTCGGACACGACGTAGTCATAGGCCTGCCGCGTCGAGCGGCTCGGCAGGTTGGAGGCCATCTGCACGACAGGCGCATTCACCGGCGCGCGGGTGGCGGCAACGGCGGTGTCGCCGAAGAAGGTGAAGTCGGACGTCAGCGACGAGCTTTCCCACGGGATCTGCGCGCCGAGCGTGGTCTGGTTCACCTGGAGGCGCACGCGCTTGAACAGCTGCTCGATCGGCACGTTGGGCTCGCGCGCGACGTTCAGGAAGGCCTGCGTATAGGGGCTGTGGCCGCCGGTGCCGTCCTGCGCCTCGGCGCCCGGCGCGGTCGAATAGCCGACGATGGAGCCGTTCGGCGCATCGACGATAGCAAGGCCGCGGCCGGCGTCGTTGACGTCAGGGAACGGGTTGTTGCGGCAGGCATCGAGGATGACGATGCGCATCCGGCTCGGGATCGTCTCCAGCGTCGACATCACGTCGACCAAGCGCACCGAATTGTTGACGAGCTCGGTCGGGTTCGAGACCTTGGCGTCGACGGGAACGAGGTAGTTCTCGCCGGCGAGCTGTACGCCGTGACCGGCGTAATAGACCATCGCCACCGTGTTCGGACCGCGCGCGGCCACTTTGGCCGAAAAATCCTGCACCACGCGAAGCATGTCGTTCTGGCCGAGATCGGTCGCGGCGACCACTTCGAAGCCGGCGGAGTTCAGGAACTGCGCCATCGACTCCGCGTCATTGTCGGGGTTGGCGAGTTGCGGCGCGTTCTGGTAGTTGGAGTTGCCGATCACCAAGGCGACCCGCTGTTCGGGGCTCTGTTGCGCGACCGGAATGGCGGGGGCGACAGGGGCGGTCTGCGCAGCCAGCGGGCCGCAGGTCAGGCCGAGCAGGCTCACGAGCAGGGTGGCGGACATCAGGAAAGGCTTTAGGCGGAACATGGCGTGCTCCTCTGGCACTGATCTCGATGCGAGATTGGTTGCGAGCAAGCCTGGCCGCGTTCGAGCCTTTGGTCCGTGATCGCGATCACCAAGGGCGGCGACGTGATCTAGATCACGCCTGGAACCTGCTATGGTGAACGGCCGGTGTCGTCGGCCAACGAAACGCCCTCGAGGGAATGCCGTCAGATGCTGAAATCGATCGATCCGATTCTCACGCCCGACCTGCTCTGGTTGCTGGCTTCAATGGGCCATGGCGACGATCTCGTTTTCGTCGACGCCAATCACCCGGCGACCCGCATCGCGCACAGCACTACGTCGCAGCGGCTGATCCGGCTGCCGGGCATGAGCATGGAGACCGCGATCCGCGCCATCATGTCGGTCTACCCGCTCGACGATTTCGATCCCGATCCGGTGCGCGTGATGATGCCGGTCGACGATCCCGAACGCGTCCCCGACGTGCAGCGCGCGGTGCTGGCGGAGATCGAGCGTGCAGTCGGCCGCCCGGTCGCTGCGGGCAAGCTCTCGCGTCCGGATTTTTATCGCGCGGCGGCGGTCGGCTTTGGCGTCGTGCAAGTCGGCGACAGCAGGGGCTATGGCTGTTTCCTGATCAGGAAGGGCGTGATCAGCTAACGGACGTCATCAGCTCCGACGGCCAGCCGATCCGGACGAGGAGACCTTCAGGTCCGTTGATGCCTACCTCATACATCCCCCATTCGCGATGGCGCAGCACGCCGCCCGGGCGGATGATCAGATCGTCCACGCGCGCGGCGATGGCTTCGACATCGGGCGTGCGGATGAAGACGCCGAAGGGATTGTGTTCCGGCACCCGCCACGGGCCGTCGCCGGCTTGTGTGAGATGCACCTCGCATCCCCAACCTCTCATGATGATGTAGCCAGCGTCACCGCCCGAACGCGTGAAGCCGAGACGCTCCCAGAACGGAATCGCGGCAGCAAGATCGTTGCTGGGAACTATGGCGAATGCGCCAACGCGCGGGGATCCAGGCATTCGTTCTCTCCTTAATATGCTGGTGCCTGTCCAGTCTATCGAGATGAGCTGACAGGGGCTAGTTGGTGCAGCGTCGCGGAACACGAGGGACTGATTTTGCATGAAGAGGCGAAAGACCTGGCACTCGAATTTGAATGGCCATCTCGCATCCGCCTGTCTATGGTCTCTCCATGTCGCGCCTCATGTGTCTATTCGTTGCCATCGTCCTGTCGCTGCTGCCGGCCGTCGCGCCCGCTGCGTCAATCCAGAAACGCCCCAAGCAGGCCTTTCATGGCTACGGCTTCCTGCCGGGCTATCGCCAGCCGCTGAGCAACAGCATTCCGCTCTACAAGCAGAAGGAAGCCATGCGGCGCATGTCGCGCAGCGAGCGCCGCCACTGGTACATCGATCCGGTTCCGCAATATTACGGCTGGGACGGAGAGTGGCGCTATTTCGGCCGGCCCGGCTTCGGCGGCGGCCGCTACAATGGCGGCAGCTTCGGCCCGTGCTGGACGCGGACGCCGATCGGCGCGGTGTGGAATTGCGGGTGATCGGCTGAAGGCGCCGTCATTGCCAGCAGTCTAAGCAGATCACCAACCCATCACCGTCACCCCCGCGCAACGGCATAGCCGTTGTCGCTGGAGGTGCTCGCCTCTTGCGAGCCTCGAAGGATGACGGTTGTGCAAGAGTCCCCCCTCACGAGAAGAACGCGATCTTCTCGGCCTGGGTCATGCGGCGGATCGGCGCGAGCGGATCGTTGGCCGCGCGGGGCTTCTGCAACATGCCGCTGGCGAGGATGCTGGCGCCGAGCGAGGGCTCGGGCAAGGATTCGGACAAGGGCGAGGGCATCGGCAGCGTCGCGCCCAGCGATGCTCCGAATGTCGCCGAGGCTGCCATCGGCATGGCCGGCTGCTCCATCACTTCGGCCGCGGCCTCCGCGATGGCGTTGGTGAGGCGCGCCAGCGATTCCATCGCGATCGGCGCTTCCTCTACGGGCTCCTCCATGATCGGCGTGGCAAAGGGCTCCGGCGCGATCGGCTCTGCAAGCTCCGCTGCGATCGGCGTAGCAACTTCCGCAACCACGGGCTCCGGAGAGACCGCTGCCATTTCGACTGGTTCGATGATCTCGATCTCGACTGGTTCGATGATCTCGTCGAACTCGGGATCGGGCGCGGCCATCTCCAGCGCGATGGCCTCGAGCACGGCCTCGTCCTCGGCCTCCGCGGCGGCATCGAGCGAGAACTCTTCGGCGGCTGGCGCAAAGGTGGCGGGTTCGGAGGCCGGCTCCTCGAACGCGGCGTTGTCGAATGCAAGCTCGCTTTCGGCGACGATCGCCGACGCCACGGCGGCGTCCAAAGGGGCGTCAATGGCCTGCTCGGCCGCGAACGATTGAGTGGCGCCCGCTGCTTCCGGTTCCGACGCCTCGTCGATCGGCTGCGACATCTCCGTAAGAACCACGGCTGCTTCGCTCGCCATCGCAGCAGGTGCGGCCTCGGCCGCCGCAGCCGGAGTCACAGGCGCTTCCTGCACCGGCGCGGGACGTGCTGCGGCCGCTTGCGGCGCTGTGTCGCCGTCCGCATCAAGCTGCCCGACCCGATCCCTCAGCAGATCGAATGCGGCCTTGAGCTCGACGCGGGGGTCTATGGTCGAAACCTGCGCGCAGGCGGCCTCGATGGAGGCGAGTTGCGAATCGATGAGGTCGCAGATTCGCCCGTCGGCGCCGATCTCGCGCCAGCGCCAGGAGATCTCCTTGATGATGCGTACGCCGCGCGGGATCGCGGCGAGACTCGCCTCCATCGCCGTGGGATCGTACGCCGCGATCGCGATCGTCTCGGCCTCGTGGACCGCGCGGCGGATCTCGACCAAAGCCTCGGGCAGGCGATCCTCGACGACGGGTTGTCGCTGTGCCGCAAGGGTTTCTTCAATTTTCGCGACCGCATCGAGCACCATGCGGGTGTCCGCATTGCGGTTGCGCTTGGCGTATTCGCCGAGGAACCAGCGGCCGCGCGCCGTCTCCAGGAAGGCTTCGCGGATCGCGTCGTAATCCTGCTCGTTCGGCTCGGCCGCGCGGGCAGACATAGGCGAGAGGGCGAATGCTTCGTTGGCCATGTCAATCTCGTCGCGCAAATCACTGCGCGTTACTGTAACGATCACCACGATATCGACCGAATCGCAATTGGTTTGATGCCGCCCGAATCACAAATCCCCATCGCTGCATCCGCGAAGCGGCGATTCGCCGTGAGCCTCGCCCTGTTCTACTCGGCCGTGTTCGCGGTGTCGGGCACGCATCTGCCGTTCTTCCCGGTCTGGCTCAAGGCGATCGGCATCGACGCGTCCTGGATCGGCCTCATCAACGCGCTGCCCGCGATCACGCGCTTCACCACGCTGCCGCAGGTCACTGCCTTTGCCGAAAAGCGACAAGCGATTCGCAGCGCCATGATGCTGTCGGTGCTGGCGACGGCGATCGGGTTTACGGCCGTCGGCTTGCAGCAGCAGCCATTGGCGCTGTTCCTGATCTATGCGCTGACCTGCATGATGTGGACGCCCACGATGCCGCTCACCGACGCCTACGCGCTGCGCGGTGTCGCTCGTTACGGGCTCGATTACGGACCCTTGCGGCTGTGGGGTTCCGCGGCGTTCGCCGCCGGCTCGCTCGCCTGCGGCTATCTCGTCGACCACATCGCGGCGCGCGATCTGATCTGGGTCATCGTGGCATGGGCCGTCGTCGCGGTCGTGGCCAGTCTGCTGCTTCAGCCGCTCGACGATACCAGGCGCAGGACGACGGAGATGCCGGCCGGCAAGACGCTGCTGCGCGATACCGGTTTCTGGGCGGTGATCGCCTCGGCGGCGCTGATCCAGGGCAGCCACGTCGCCTACTACACGTTCTCGGCCATCAACTGGCAGCAGCATGGGATCAGTGGGCTGACCGTCGCGGGACTGTGGACGCTGGGCGTGATCGCCGAGATCGTCGTGTTCGCGCTGTCGCCGCGCTTCTCGCTGCATCCGTCCACGCTGATCGCGATCGGGGGCTTGAGCGCCGTGCTGCGCTGGATAGTGACCGCCAACGAGCCGCCGCTCGCGCTGCTCGCGATCGTGCAGCTCGGCCATGGCCTCACCTTCGGCATGACCATCGTCGGCACCATGAGCCTGCTGGTACAGCGCGTGCCGTCGCATCAGATCGCGCGGGGGCAGGGCTACTACGCCGCATGCAACGGGCTGCTCGGCGCGACGACGTCGATCGCCTCAGGCGCGATCTACGCCCGCATCGGCGATGGCCTCTATTACGTCATGGCCGCGATGGCCGCTTCCGGCGCGCTCGTCATCTGGTCGGCGCGGCATCGGCTCAAGTCTCAAGCCGAGTAGCGCTCTCGCAGACGGAAGGCAACGCGGGCAGCGGCAACGCCGCCCGTGATGCTCGCAGACAGCAGCCAAGCGAGGTAGAGAAGGACCGCGAACGTGGACTGGAGCGTTGGCCCGATCCCCATCACTAACGTCGCGGCCAGGACGGCAAGAGCGCCGGAGAGGATCGCTCCGCCAACGAAGGCGAGAGCCAACCCGAGCGCCATTCGGGCGGAATACCTAAAGAGCAGAATACAGAACAGGATTGCGACGAGCGTTCCCGCACCGAGGGACACGAAGACAATGGTGACGGCTGGCCCCATGGTTCCTCAAGCTCAACGATCTCATCCCCACAGCGAAGCATCGGGCGGGTAGACCAGGCTGTCGTCGTAGCGCAACGCGTGCTCGCGATCGCGCGCCAGCAGGAGCGGGCCGTCGAGGTCGACGAAGCGCGCCTGCGGCGTCACCAGCATGGCGGGGGCCATCGACAACGATGTCGCGACCATGCAGCCGATCATGATCTCGAAACCGAGCGCCTGCGCCGCATCGGCCATTGCGAGCGCTTCGGTGAGGCCGCCGGTCTTGTCGAGCTTGATGTTCACGGCGTCGTAGCGCTCGCGCAAGGGTGCAAGCGAGTGGCGGTCGTGCACGCTCTCGTCGGCACAGACCATGAGCGGCCGCCTGATCCGCGCCAGCGCGTCGTCCTTGCCTGCCGGCAGCGGCTGCTCCACCAGGGTGACGCCCACGGCGTCGCAGGCGGCAAGGTTCTGCTCCAGATTCGCCTCGGTCCAGGCCTCGTTGGCGTCCACGATCAGCTCGGATTCGGGGGCGGCCTTGCGGACCGCCGCGATCCGCTCCGGATCGCCGTCGCCGCCGAGCTTGATCTTGAGCAGCGGCCGGTGCGCCGCCTTGGCGGTCGCCGCCGCCATGGCCTCGGGCGTACCCAGCGAGATCGTGTAGGCGGTGGTGCGCTCGCCCGGGATCGGGCGGTCCAGCAGGTTCCAGGCCCTCAGGCCGGCCGCCTTGGCCTTGAGGTCGATCAGGGCGCAGTCCAGCGCGTTGCGGGCCGCGCCTGGCGGCATGGTGGCTTGCAGGGCCTGCCGGGTGATTCCGCCGGCCACGGCCGCCTGCATGGCCTCGATGGCCGCAAGCGTGGCCTCGGGCGTCTCGCCATAGCGGGGGTAGGGCACGCATTCGCCGCGGCCGGTCAGGCCATTGCGGCTGATTTCGGCCACGACCGTGACGGCTTCGGTCTTGGCGCCCCGGCTGATGGTGAAACTGCCGGCGATGGGAAAGCGCTCGATTCGCGCCCGGAGTGCCGGAACTTTGCTGGAAGTCATTTTGAACTCTGGCGAAATCTGAACCTGCTAGTTACCTGTAGCAACTAACATTAACCAGTTGGGGATAGCTTCTCTGGGTAAGGGCGTGTGTGCAACCATCTGATTTCCTCCGCGCCGGCACGGGAGCGGACATCTTGACTGGCGATCCGAAGCTGGAACGGATTGCGAAAGGCAACGCGCTGGCCCTCTGCGCCACCGGAACCTGGACCGCGAGTTTCGCGCCGGTCCTGGAGCGGATGGTGGCCGACGCGGAGAAGCTTGCCGGCGGTTCGCAGAATATCTTCATCGACGTCTCCGAAGTCGCAAAGCTCGACACGTTCGGCGCCTGGCTGATCGAGCGGCTGCGCCGCAGCCTCACCCAGGGCGCCGTCGAGGCGCAGATCGCGGGTCTCTCCGCCAATTATTCGAGCCTGGTCGACGAGGTGCGCCGGGTCCGGGCGACGCCCGTCATCGACCGCAGCGCCGTCACGATCACCGGCATGCTCGAGCAGATCGGCCGCGCCGTGGCCGGCGTCGGCGGGACCGTGGCGGGCCTGATCGACATGCTCGGCGCGGTGCTGGCCGCCGGTGCGCGGACCCTGATCCACCCCCGTTCGTTCCGCCTGACCTCGACGGTTCACCACCTCGAGCAGGTCTGCTGGCGCGCCGTGCCGATCGTGGTGCTGATCACCTTCCTGATCGGTTGCATCATCGCGCAACAGGGCATCTTCCATTTCCGCCGCTTCGGCGCCGATCTCTTCGTCGTCGACATGCTCGGCGTGCTGGTGCTGCGCGAGATCGGCGTGCTGCTTGTGGCCATCATGGTCGCGGGACGCTCGGGCAGCGCCTACACCGCCGAACTCGGCTCGATGAAGATGCGCGAGGAGATCGACGCGCTGCGCACCATGGGTTTCGACCCGATCGAGGTGCTGGTGCTGCCGCGCATGCTGGCCCTGGTGCTGGCGTTGCCGATCCTGGCATTCCTCGGCGCGATGGCCGCGCTCTATGGCGGCGGGCTCGTCGCCTGGCTCTACGGCGGCGTTCAGCCCGAGGCATTCCTGCTGCGGCTCCGCGACGCCATCTCGATCGATCATTTCATCGTCGGCATCGTCAAGGCGCCGGTCATGGCCGCCGTGATCGGCATCGTTGCCTGCGTCGAGGGGCTGGCCGTGCAGGGCAGCGCGGAATCGCTCGGGCAGCACACGACGTCGTCGGTCGTGAAAGGCATCTTCTTCGTCATCGTCATGGACGGCGTTTTCGCCATCTTCTTCGCCGCGATCGGGATGTAGCGATGCCTCCCGAGAACCCCATCATCCGCGTCCGCGACATCACCGTGCAGTTCGGCGCGACGCGCGTGCTCGACGGCCTCAACCTCGACGTCAGGCGCGGCGAGATCCTCGGTTTCGTCGGCCCATCCGGTGCGGGCAAGTCGGTGCTGACGCGCACCATCATCGGCCTCGTGCCGAAGATTGCCGGCAGCATCGAGGTGTTCGGCGTCGACCTCGATTCCTCCAACACGTCGCAGCGCCGCAACGTCGAGCGTCGCTGGGGCGTGCTGTTCCAGCAAGGCGCGCTGTTCTCTTCGCTGACCGTGCGGCAGAACATCCAGTTTCCGATGCGCGAATATCTGCGTGTCTCGCAGCGGCTGATGGACGAGATCACCATGGCCAAGCTGACCATGGTCGGCCTCAAGCCCGAGGTCGCCGACCGTTTTCCGTCGGAACTGTCCGGCGGCATGATCAAGCGCGTCGCACTCGCCCGCGCACTGTCGCTCGATCCGGACCTCGTGTTCCTCGACGAGCCGACCTCGGGGCTCGATCCGATCGGCGCCGGCGATTTCGACGAGCTGGTCCGAACGCTCCAGCGCACTTTGGGGCTGACGGTTTTCATGGTAACGCACGATCTCGACAGCCTTTACACAGCATGTGACCGCATCGCCGTTTTAGGGAACGGTAAGATCATTGCGGCAGGGTCGATCGCCGACATGCAGGCCTCGCAGCATCCCTGGCTGAGGCAATATTTCCATGGCAAGCGCGCTCGCGCGGTGATGGGCTGAGGGTGCCGGAGTAGCTGATGGAAACGCGGGCGAATTACGTACTGATCGGATCGTTCACGCTGGCGGTGATCGCCGCGGCGATCGGCTTCGTGCTGTGGTTCCAGTCGCTGCATACCACCAAGCAGCGCAGCCCCTGCGCGTTGTGTTCGAAGGCCCGGCAGCGGGCCTGCGCAACGGCGGCAGCGTCAACTTCAACGGTATCCGGGTGGGAGAGGTGGTCTCGGTGAAGCTGGACAACCCGCGGCGGGTTGTCGCACTCGCCATGATCGAGAACAACGCTCCGATCCGCAAGGACACCCTGGTCGGCCTCGAATTCCAGGGCCTGACCGGCGTCGCGGCGATCTCGCTCAAGGGCGGTGAGGAGGCGGCTCCGGCGCCGCCGCTCGACCAGGACGGCATCCCGACGCTGACGGCCGACCCCAACAAGCTCCAGGACGTCACCGAGGCGATCCGCGGCACGCTGCAGAACATCAACAAGATCGTCGCCGACAACCAGGAATCGGTGAAGAACTCGCTGAAGAACCTCGAGACCTTCACCAATTCGTTGGCGCGCAACTCCGAGAAGATCGACGGCGTGATGGCCAAGGTCGACGGCGTGGTGCTCAAGGCCGACAGCCTCATGCTCGGCCTCAACACGCTGGCCGGCGGCAAGGACGGCGGCGAGCTGTTCCAGGCGGTGAAGTCGATCCGCGAGCTCGCCGATGATTTCGACAAGCGCTCCGGTGCCTTGATGACCGACGGCCGCCGCACCCTCGGTGACATCAGCCGTGCCGTGAACAATTTCGACCGCAACCCGACCCGCGTGCTGTTCGGCGCCAGCAACAGCGCACCGGCCGCCGCCCCGCCGCCACCCCCCGAGCCGCCGAGGCCGGCGGCACCAGAGCGCAGGCGGCAGTAGGCGCTACTGAAAGCTACACAGGATAGTGACGCGATATGGGCCCCGGCTCTGCAGCGCACCGCTGAAGGAGCGCTGCGCTGCGTCCGGGGCACGAGACTTCGTAGCCTGGATGGAGCGAAGCGCAATCCGGGATTCTTGGCTTGGCACCCCGCATTACGCTGCGCTCCATGCGGGCTACGATCTCTCCTCGCAATGAAGAGCTCAAACAAAAACGGAGGCCGTGAGACCTCCGTTTTCATTTGCTATTCGTTGTGGCTGCTCGCTTACCCCAGCCGGCCCGCCGCATGCGCCAGCAGCGTGTACACCAGACCCGTCTCCGAGGTCAGGTGATTGCGCAGCTCCTGTGGGCCGCGGCCGTCGCGGGCGACTTCGTCGAGCAGGCGCTCGAACTCGGCGACGTAGCGATCGACCGTGCCCTTGAAGTTGCGGTCGGCGCGGTACTTGCGGGCGACCTCGTCGAAGGCCTTCTGGCCGGCCGGCGTGTACAGGCGCTTGGTGAAGGCCTTGTTCTCGCCGCGCTGGTAGCGGTCCCACATCTCGGCCGCGAGGTTGCGGTCCATCAGCCGGCCGATGTCGAGCGACAGCGATTCCAGCGGATTGCCGCTGCTCTGCGCAGCCTGCGGCTGCGGCGCAGGTGCAGCCTGGCGGCCGCGCGGAGCTTCACGACCCGCGGGCGCACCCTGGTTGGCGTCGGTGCGGTTCAGCAGGTCCGACAGCCAGCCGTCGCGGCCCTGGTCGTTGCCGGCGGGCGCGACCGGCGGCGCTTCTGTGCGGCGCGAGGAGGCGGGCATGCCGAGGTCCGGCGGCGGCAGCGTCGAGGCGCTGCCGGTGTCGCGCACGCGCGTCTCGGCACCACGACCGCCCGCCGTTGCCATCATCGGCTCTTCCTGGCGCTGGACGGCGACGGACGCACGGCCCGTCGTGGAGACGTCGAGGCCGCGGCCATGCTGGGCGACGATGCGGTTGAGCTCGGCGAGGGCCTCGATCTGGTCGACGATCACCTTGCGCATCTGCGCGGTGCTCTCGGCGGCCTCCTGCGGCATCTCGAGCACGCCGCGGCGCAGCTCGTTGCGGGTGGCTTCGAGCTCGTTGTGCATCTCGTGCGCCATCAGCTTCATGCTGGAGACGAGGTTGCCGAACTTCTCGGCCGACTGCTTGAACATCGCATCCGCCTCGTCGGTGGTCTGGCGGTAGATGTCGTGCATGGACTCGATGGTCTGGCGGTGCTCTTCCTCGGACGCCGCGCGCACCGCCTCGAACTGGCGGGTGATCGCGGCCGAACCTGCGCCGGCGGTCTCGGCGACGACGCGGGCGATGTCGCGAGCGCGCTCTTCGGCGGCCGCCAGAGATTCATCGAGCAGGCCGGTGAAGCGCGACAGCCGCTGGTCGAGGTCGGTCGTGCGCAGATCGATCGTGGTGACGAGCGATTCCAGCGCCGCCTTGCGTTCGGCGAGCGAGGCGGTGGTGTTCTTGTTGCTCTGCTCCACGACCTGGGCGGCTTCGACAAGCGCCTTGCCGTGCGCGTCGAACTGGGTCGAGAGCTCGCCGAGGTCCTGGAGCGCCCGCGTGGTTTTCGTATTGAAGACGTTGAGCTGGTCTTCCAGGTTCTGCGTCGCGGCCCCGTTGCGCGAGGTGACGTCGTTCATCGCCGAGACGAAGTCGGCGACACGCGTCACCAGCGCCCGCTCGAGCGAGTTGAGGTTGTCGTGCGCACCGGTCAGCACCTCCTGGAGGAGGATGTTGCCTTCGCGCAGACGCTCGAACAGGGCGACCGTGTCGGTGCGCAGGATCTTGCTGGTCTCCTGCATCTCGGTGACCGCCGCGATCGAGACCTGGCGGGACTGGTCGATCGCCGAGCGCGAGGCCTGCTCGAGGTCCTTGAGCGACTTGCTGACCGCGCCGGTGGCCATCTCGCTCGCCGCGTTGATGGTGCGGGCGACTTCCGAGCCGTTGCCCATCATGGTCTGCGAGAACGCGTGGCCGCGGATCTCGATCGACTTCAGCGCGTCGGAAGTGACGCGGTCGATGTCGAGCGTGAGCTGGCTGGTCTTCGAGCCGATCGCGTCCACGAGCGAGCCGCGCTTGGCGTCGATCATGTTCGACAGGCGGTCGGCCTGCTGCTGCACGTAGGTGACGATCTCGTCGGTCTTGCCGGTCATGGCCTGGCCGAAGCTGCTGCTGGCGGCGAGCACCGAGCGCTCGACGTCGGCCGAGCTCGACTTGACGCGCGAGCTCGCCTCGTTGGAGGCGTTGATCAGCGCATTCTGGGCGTTGAGCGCGCTGGTCTGGATGTCGTTGGTCGCATTCGTCGTCGCCGTGCTGAGCGCGCGCTCGATCTCGGTCGAGATCGTGCGGATCTGGCTCGCGGCATCGGCCGACGTCGAGGTCAGCGAGGTCTGCGCCTCACGCGCGCTGTTGAGGATCGTCGAAGCGGTGTCGGCGCCGACCGCGGTCAGCGTCCGCTCGATGTCCGTCGTCAGCGACTTGATCTGGCTCGCAGCGTCCGTCGAGGCGGAGATCAGCGTGCCCTGGGCCTCGCGCACGCCGCTGGTGAGGGCCTCGATGGTGGCGCCGCCGGCCGTCGCCAGCGCGCGCTGCATCTCGGCCGCCAGCGAACGGACCTGGCCGGTCTGTTCGGCCGAGACGGCAAGAAGGGTGCTCTGGGCGTCGCGGGCGCTGGTGGTGATCGTCTCGGCGGTCGACTGGCCGACCTGCGAGAGCGAACGGTGCACTTCGGCCGCGAGCGACTTGACCTGGCTCGCCGCATCCGAGGATGCCGTGACCAGCGTGTTCTGGGCTTCGCGGGCGCCGGTCGTGATGGTCTCGGCGGTCGCGGTGCCCGCCATCGAGAGCGAGCGCTGCACGTCGGAGGAGAGCGCCTTGATCTGGTTGGCGGTCTCGCTCGAGGCCGCGATCAGCGCGCTCTGCGCATCGCGGGCGCCGGCGGTGATCGATTCCGCCGTGGTGGTGCCGGCCAGCGACAGCGAGCGCTGCACGTCGGCGGTGAGCGTCTTGACGTGGTTGGCCGCGTCCGAGGACGCCGTGACGAGCGTGGTCTGCACCTCGCGGGCGCCGGCCAGGATCGAGGCGGCGGTCGCCGAGCCCGCTGCCGACAGCGTGCGTTCGACGTCGGCCGACAGCGATTTGATCTGGTTCGAGGCATCGCCGGAGGCGGCGACCAGCGTCGACTGCGCTTCGCGGGCGCTGGTCAGGATCGAGTTCGCGGCACCGGTGCCGACCGCGGTCAGCGCGCGCTCGACCTCCGAGGAGGTCATCTTGAGCTGGGCGTTGACGTCGGAGGAGACCGTCATCAGCGACTGCTGCGCCGTGCGCGCACCGGTCTGGATCGTCTCGCTGGTATTGACGACGAGGTTGGTGAGCGAGCGCTCGGCGTCCTCGACATGCGAGCGGATCGCGGTCGAGATCATCTCGGCGCGGGACATCATGTCCTCGCTGGCCTGGCGGCCGCTGCTTTCGATGCGGCCGGCGACGGCCTCGACGCGCGAGCCGAGCAGGTCTTCGAACTGCGCCACGCGCACGTCGATGTCGTTGGCGACCGAGCCGACCTTGGTCTCGATGGCCTGGTGGATGTCCTGGAAACGCGCCGTGACCGTGTCGGTCAGGTGCATGCTGCGGCCATCGATGATCTCGGTGACGCCGGTGATGCGGCGGTCGACCGCCTCGATCGCCTGCGCGGTGCCGTCCGTGAGCGTCGAGGTCAGCAGCGTCAGCCGCGTGTCGATCGACTGCACGGCTTGAGAGGCGCCGTTGGTCACCGCGGTCGTCAGGTAGGTGAGGCGAGAGTCGATGGATTCCAGCGCCTGCGACGCACCGCCGGTGAGGGTGGTCGTCAGGTGCGTCAGCCGCGTATCGATCGACTGGATGGTCTGCGAGGCGCCATCGGTCAGCGTCGTCGTCAGGTTGGTGAGACGGGAGTCGATCGACTGGATCGCCTGCGTGGCTCCGTCGGTCAGCGTCGTCGCGAGCGTGTTGAGACGCCCGTCGATGGTCTCGGTGACGGACTTCGCACGGGTGTCGAACGATTCTTCGAGCGCGGTGACGCGGCCGCCGAGCTGCTCGTCGAAGGTCCTGATGTGGCCTTCGATCGTGCCGTCGAGGCTGGCGATCTTGCCGTTCAGCGAGGAGTCGAGGTTGGTGACGCGTTCGCCGATCGTGGTCTCGAACTGCACCAGGCGCTGGTCGAGCACGGCGGTGATCGCGCCGCCATTCGCGGTGAATCGGCTGTCGAAATTGTCGACATAGGTCTTCAGCGACTCATGGATGTCCTGCGTGCGCTGGCCCATCCGGTCGACGATCTCGCCGCCGAACGTCTTCACGGTGCGGTCGAACTCGGAGATGTGGCGCGTGATCAGGGCGCCCAGCGTGCCGCTGTCGCGGGCGAACTTCTCGACCAGCTCGGTGCCCTGGTTCCTCACCAGCTCGTCGAACGCGCTCATCTGGAGCGACAGCGAGTCGTGTGCGGTCTCGGTCTGGCTGACGACCTTGGCGACGAGAGTGTTGACGGTGGCGTCGAGCGCCTCGCTCGCCTTGTCGCCGGAGGTCATGATGTGGCCGGCGAGGCGGTTGCCGGCGTCGTCGATCTTGGCGGAGAGGTCGTTGGAGCGCAGCTCGAGCTCGAGCAGCAGCGAGTCCGACGAGTTCTTCAGGCTGTCGTGCACCTGCTCGGTGCGCTCGGAGATGCCGTCGACGATCGCGGCGGAGCGCTGCTCGAACTCGCCCGTGATGCGGTCGATGCGCTCGTTCAGCATCTCGTGGACGCGGTCGGCGAGGTCGACGAACTCGTCGTGGACGTGGCCGGTCTTGAAGTTGAGGCTGGTGGTCAGCCGCTCGCTGGCGTCGAGCACGGCGCGCGTGGTCTCGTTGCTGGCTTCCTCGAGGCGGTCGAGCAGGTCGCCGCCGCGCTCGCCGAGCGCCAGGATCATGTTGTCGCCGGCGTTGCTCAAAGCGCCGGTGATGTGGGCGCCGCGCTCTTCCAGCGCGCCGGTGATGGACTTGGCGACCTCGTCGACGCGCGAGGCGATCGCGTCCGAGATCAGCGCGATGTCGTGGCGCAGATCGATCTGCACGCCGGAAATGGCGCTGCGGACCTGCTCGGCCTGGCCGACCAGGTTGTCGCGCTGGTGCGCGATATCCTGGAGCAGGGCGCGGATGCGGACTTCGTTGTCGGAATAGGCGCGCTCCAGCGCCGCGACCTCGTTGGCGACCAGCGTCTCGAGCTCGCCGGCGCGCGCAATGGCGCGCTCGATGCCGTCACCCATCGCCGCGACCTCGCGGCGGATGGCCTGGCCGACGGTGACCATGGAATCGGAGGCCGAGCCTTCCGGCTCGGAGAAGCGGATCGCGACCTGCGCCATCGCCTGCGCCACGGCACTCATTTGCTGGCCGCGCCAGACGAGGCTCGCCAGGAAGAAGAACAGCATGATCGGCGCGAAGAACATCGTGACGAGGCCGGCAATGGCCAGCACGCCGCCGCTCTGGCCCATCGCGGCCTGGATCGAGGGCAGGAAGCCGACTGTCAGCGCGGCGCATGCCGCGAGCCAGATGACGGTGAAGATCGTCGCGCCCGTGTAAATGTTGCGGGACGGGCGCCCCGTCTGCAGCGTCTGCAGGAGCTGGCCGATGGTCGCGCGATCATCGTTGGCGGCGCGGCGCGACGAACGCGGTTCTTCGATCGGATCGAACACGGCACGCTCGTTGGCGGCGGGGCGCGGTTCGAAGGTCGGCTCGTCGAACATCGGGGGAGACGGGGGCGCCATGGATGGCGCCGTTTCGTTGCGCATCGATGCGCTGCGGCTGGTATCGGCCGCCGTGTCGCTGATGTTGAGGGCTTCCTGGATCGCAGAAAGCGCAACTTCTGTGGGGTCCTTGGCCTTTTTCGGAGTGTTTGCCATGTTCAGTCCGAGCCCTCGTTACTTGTACGCGTCCCCCGCGAGCCCCGCGCTACGCAAGCCCACAGACCGGATCATGCCGCTTTTGCGGATTTCCGAGCCGTCCCCACCCGGACGGCTTGTCCGCCAATTTCCGCAACATCCTATTGGCAGAGCGTCGCGAATGAAATGCCTGCGATTAAGACAATCTTAATCATCGTTAACAGGATCGCGCCGTAACACCTTAGCAATAAATGCAATTCTCCACCGGACTCGTGGGATTGCGGCAACTTTTCGTCAATAAGCCGGCAGAATTACGTAAAACGACCCAAACATTTCGTTAACCATTTTCGTGCTTGGGTGGAGGGAACCTGACCGCCGAACCGGCGGATCACCGCGTGATGCCGGGGCCTGCGCCATGACGCCTGAACTGCAACGGATGGACTGGATGCCTTCGCCGCCGCTTGCACCCATCGACAGCCCGCTCGACCTCGACCACCTCTCCCGCATGACGCTCGGCGATGTCGAGCTGGAGCAGGAAGTGCTCGCGATGTTCGCCGAGCAGGCGGTCCGCCTGATCGCGGCCATGGCGGCATTGCCGGCCGAGGCCGGCGCACTCGCGCACAAGCTCAAGGGATCCGCGCGCGGAATCGGTGCCTTTGCCGTGGCGGATGCCGCCGCGAGCCTGGAGACGGCGATCCGGACCGGCCACAACCGGCCCGATGCCTTCGCCGCGCTGAAAGAGGCGGTGGCCGAGGTCCGCGCCGCCATCGAGGTGATCCTGAAGCACTAGGCGGGCACCCCACACATGCGGGTGCCACTAGTCTTTTGTTTTGACGCGTTTTCTCCACGCAGAACGGTATTCACTTCGCTCGAAAACGCTATGGCGCCGCCCTGATCGACCCGTTATAGGACAGCCCGGACCCTCAATTCTCCCAGATCGCGGCAGCACGAGCACACATGGCCAAAATTCACTTTGTCGACCACAAGGGCGAAACCCGTACGGTGGAAATCGAGAACGGCGCAACCGTGATGGAAGCCGCCATCCGCAACAGCATCCCCGGCATCGAGGCCGAATGCGGCGGCGCCTGTGCCTGCGCCACCTGCCATGTCTATGTCGACGAAGCCTGGCGCGAGAAGGTCGGCAGCCCGACGCCAATGGAAGAGGACATGCTCGACTTCGGCTTCGACGTGCGCCCGAACTCGCGCCTGTCCTGCCAGATCAAGGTCTCCGACGAGCTCGACGGGCTCGTCGTGGCGACGCCGGAACGCCAGGCCTGAGCTTCTTGCTCTCTACGTGCCCGGCGGCGCGACCTCGATGCCGCGCTTGTGCCAGGGTCTGAGCTTCTCGAGCACTTCCGCAGTCAGCGCCGCGGGCCGGCGCGTCACCTCGTCGAGCAGGACGCCGACCGACGTCGCCGACGCGATGCACTTTCCGTTCGAGAACACGACCTGTTCGAAGGTCACTGACGTCCGTCCCAGCTTCACCACGCCGAGCCCAAGCTCGATCGTGTTGGGCCAATGCAGTTCGGCGCGAAAATGCATGTCGAGCCGCACCATGATCCAGGCAAGGCCCGGCGGGGTCAGCCCGTATTCGGGAAGCTTCATCAGCGTGACACGGCCGGTCTCGAAATAGGTGGCGTAGACCGCGTTGTTGACGTGCTGGTTCGGATCAAGATCGCCGAAGCGGACATTGTCACCGAGGCGAAAAGGGAAGTCCTCGAGGCGCGGCGTCGTATCGAGGCGGCTTGGTGCGTTCACCGATTGATCTCCATCATATCGCATCCCGTTACAGCCCAGTTATCCTGACCCGGCAAGTGGGGGCGGCTGCGGGGCGCTACCGCTTTTATGCCTTCCCTGATCCATCCCCGTTGGCTAGACAGGCAGGGTCACCTCTGCCCGCCGGGCGCCGTCCAACCGATGAAGAGACGACATGAGCGACGTGATCAAAACCGATGTGCTGATTATTGGCGCCGGCCCCTGCGGTCTGTTCGCCGCCTTCGAGCTTGGCCTTCTCGACATGAAGGCACATTTCGTCGACATCCTCGACAAGGTCGGCGGCCAGTGCGCCGAGCTGTATCCGGAAAAGCCGATCTACGACATTCCCGGCATTCCCCAGGTTTCGGGCCAGGGTCTCACCGATGCGCTGATGGAACAGATCAAGCCGTTCCATCCGACCTTCCACCTCGGCGAGATGATCGAGACGGTGGAGAAGATCGGCGATCCCGGATTCCGCTGCACCACCGACGCCGGCAAGGTGTTCGAATGCAAGGTGCTGGTGATCGCGGCCGGCGGCGGCTCGTTCCAGCCGAAGCGTCCGCCGGTGCCGGGGATCGAGGCCTATGAAGGCACCTCGGTGCACTACGCCGTTCGCAAGATGGAAAATTTCCGCGACAAGAACGTGCTGGTCGTCGGTGGCGGCGATTCCGCGCTCGACTGGACGCTCAATCTGCATCCGATCGCCAAGCGCATCACGCTGCTGCATCGTCGCGACGATTTTCGTGCCGCGCCCCACAGCGTCGAACAGATGCGCGCGCTGGTCGCGGGTGGCAAGATGGACCTGCGGCTCGGCCAGGTCACCGCGCTCTCGGGCGCCGAGGGCAAGCTGACCGGCGCCACCGTCAAGGGCAACGACAACAGCGTGACCGAGATTTCCTGCGATACCATGCTGCCATTCTTCGGGCTGACCATGAAGCTTGGTCCGGTCGCGAACTGGGGCATTGCGGCTCGAGAACAATCTCGTGCCGGTCGAGACCTCCGCGTTCGAGACCAACGTGCCGGGCATCTTCGCCATCGGCGACATCAACACCTATCCGGGCAAGATCAAGCTGATCCTGTGCGGCTTCCACGAGGGCGCGCTGATGTCGCAAAAAGCCCATCGCTACGTCTATCCGGAGAAGCGGCTCGTGTTCCAATACACGACTTCGTCCTCCAGCCTGCAAAAAAGCTCGGTGTCAACTGACGGCACCGGGAACGAGATGCGGTGCCCCATGTTTCTGGTGCTGGAACCGTTCGCGAAATCGCCGTAGTCTGCGGCCATTGCAGTGGCGGCTCAGCAAGGTGATCATAATGCGAAATCTCTTTTTCAGCTTTCGGCTGCTCTCGCTCCTCGCGCTCGCGCTGTCGCTCAGTGCGGTGGGGCCTGCCGCCGCGCAGGCACAGCAGCCGACGGCTGCGGGGCTGTGGCAGAAGGTCGAAGACGGCAAGACGGTGGGATGGTTTCTCTTCATCGACCACAACGGCATCTTCGAAGGCGTGATCGCAAAGACCTTCCCGCGCCCGGGCGACGATCCGAACGAGATCTGCTCCAAATGCACCGACGATCGCAAGAACGCGCCGGTGCTCGGCCTCTCCTTCATCCGCGACATGAAGCGTGACGGCTTGAAGTATGAGGGCGGCAACGTGGTCAATCCGCGCGACGGTAACATCTGGAAGGCCAAGATGACGGTGAGCCCCGATGGCCAGACGCTGACCATGCGCGGCTTCCTCGGCATTTCGCTGTTCGGCAAGGACGAAACCTGGACGCGCCTGCCTGACGCCAACATCGCTCAGGTCGATCCCGCCATCGTCGCCAAATATCTTCCGGCACAGGCGACCACCGCCGCGACGACCAAGCCTGCGCCCGCCGCCAAGAAGGGCGGCGCGATGATGGCGCCGGCGCCGAAACAGTAGGCTGCGTCAGTTTTGGGAAACGTCAGTACGTCCGCGCCTTCTTGCACGGCGCATAGAACGTGCCGTTGCCGGCGACAACCTTCTCCAGGCACTGCCGGGGATCGGTGATCTCGCCGTCGACCTGGAAATAGTAGGCTTGCGTGCCGAGGCTCAGGACGTAATATCCCGGCGCAAGCTCGAGCCCGGAATCGCCGGTGTGAAGCTCGTACATTTCGGGGGTCCCTGAGACCGGTGACACCCGGAGCGGATAGGAGACGTTGCGGATGACGGCAACATCGTCTCCGCCACCCGGTGTCTTGCCTGCCGCGTCGGTCGAAAACTCTCTGGCGATCCTCGCCACCATCCGAATCTCGACGCGAGCCGGGATCGAATTGACTGCTTCGCGGCGGAATACGATGAACTTGACGCGGCCGTTTGGCAGATGGGGCCGATCGGGCCTCTTGAATGCGGCCGAAATTCCGATCCGCATGTCGGGCGCCGCAATGCCTGTCGGATTCAACTCCGCCAGCGACTTGTCGTCGATCAGGGCGTAGATGCCGTAGTCGGTCGGCAGCACGCGCGTTGGGGGAGGCGGGACGGCGGGCACCATTTCCGGCTTGGCGACGGTGACCGTCGTCTCCGGCTTGGGCGCGACCAATGCGATCTCCGGGGCCTGCGACGAGATCTGCCGGCGCAGCGCGGCGATATTGTCTCGCTGCGAGACGATCAGGACGACTGCGCCGACGACAAGCAGGATGGCCGCTGTCCGCTTGATCATCGGCAGCAGCGGGCCCGCGTTCACGGGCAGCTCTCTGCGGGACATGCCGATCCCGGGTCGCATAACGGTGGCCTCGCCGGATACCAGAAGACCGCCGGTCTCCTTTGACGATGTGAGTTGCTGCGACGGCAGGCGCTCCAGCGGCGCCTCGTCACGCGAGAACTTCTCGACCTCCTCGATCGCAACCTCGAGGGCCCGCTTCATCTGGTCGATGTTCTTCGCGTCGGCGTAGGTGAACTGCTCCTGGAGCTTGTAGCGGGCAAGATCGTAGACCATCTGCCGCCTGGCCTCCGCGTCGCCCTTCACCGTTTCGAGCATGCGCGAGATCACCAGCGCAAACTGCACCTGGTTTGCGGGCAAATCGGTCGGGTCCTGGCTGGGAAGCAGGTCTTTCGAACCACTCATCGCGCCGACGGTCCGATGCCAGTCACGCCAACACCCAATTCTTCCATTCAAAACAGTCGGTTAAACGATGCCATCCGCGCCCGCCGCAGCTTCGTACACGTCCTGACGCAACAAGGAAAGCCTCTGAAACATTGCCCAAATCGCCGGCCTGTCACACATGCGGCGTGCGCGTCACCGCTGAGGCGTCGCGCCAGTAGTTCCCCGGAATGCGCGTTGGCGCCCGATTTGCATAGCTGTGGCAAAGCAACTGGGGGAGCGAGTCGTCGGCGCCGCGCATCTCCAACCGCGCGCAGCGTGAGCGGCATTGCGCGCCCCCGCGATGACCTCGATCCGCGGGAACACGACATGAGACCTGCAAGTATGAGACTTGGAAGAGTGTCTGCGGCGACGCTGCTTGGGCTGACGGCGCTTCTGGCGACATCGGCGCTTGCGCGCGACGATGGACGTTATGCCAACTCGCCTCTAAAGCCCTGGTTCGAGAGCCTGCACAGCGAATTCGGGCAATGTTGCTCGGATGCCGACGGCTACGTGGTCGCCGATGTCGACTGGGAGTCCGACAAGGGCCGCTACCGCGTGCATCTTGACGACGAATGGGTCGTCGTGCCCGACGGTGCCGTGATCACAGAGCCGAACAAGATCGGCCGCACCATGGTGTGGAAACACTACATCGACGGTCACCCGCGCGTGCGCTGCTTCATGCCCGGCAGCATGACGTAGAGGTTGCTCCGGGGCGGCGCGCCCCGGAATTGACAAGCGGCATTCAGCGCGCTGCGCTCTCCGAAGCCGCGCTGGCGAGTCGCTTGACGCGCGGCGACAGCACCGAAATTTGCGCGGGTGAGGCGGGCATGCCGGCGACGATCATCGCGGGCGCAGGCGACTGTTCCTCGACTCCGGCGCCACCGAGGACCTGCACTTGCGTCGCCGAGATCGGAAACGACTGGATTTCGTAAGCGGGAAGTTCGCCGGCGAAGGCACCGGCCGAGCTCGCAATCATGGCGCCGGCAACGGCAATCAGTGAGAGAACACGCATTGGAAAATCTCCGTTGAAGATATCAATCGGAGGTTTGGTCGCGGCAATGCCGCACCGGGTTCGCCCGTGTGCGAACATTGGGCCGCCGCCTGCGGATCTATTTGATTGCATGATGCGATGGGATGAAACAGGCAGGACGTTTTTTGCGCCAATGTTTCCGCACGGTTTCATGCGAGGGGCAGTCAGTTCGCCTGCAGATCGAGTTGAGGAGACCCGGTGGTTGCACCGGCCTCGGGAAAGCGCAGGCTCATCGTCGTGCCGCGGCCGGATACGGAGGAGATGACGAGCTCGCCGCGGTGGGCAGCCATGATCTCGCGAACGATCGACAGGCCGAGGCCGGCGCCATCGCCCGCGCCGTTGCCGGTCTGGAACGGCTCGAGCAGCCTGTGCTCGGCGCCATCGGGCAGGCCCGCGCCGTCATCATCGATCGAGATACTGCCGCGGCTGAGCGTGGCTGCGATGCGCCGCGCGCCATGGGCGTGGATGAGTGCGTTGCCGACGAGATTGGCGAGCGCGCTGCGGATGGCCGCGTCCACGCCTTGCACCATGAACGGACCTTCGTGTGCCCGCTCCAGCACGAGCTCGATGCCGGCGTCGAGCGCCGAGGGGCCGAAATCGGCCAGCACGTCCAGCGCGATCGCGGCAAGATCAATCGGGCGCTTCTCGATCGCATGATTTTGCAGCCGCGCCAGATCGAGCATCGCCGAGACCAGCGAGGTGAGGCGGCGGACGTCCCGCACCAGTTCGACCTTCAGCTCCGGGTCGGGCACGTCCTCGATCTTCGCGCGCAGCAGCGTCAGCGGCGTGCGGAGCTGATGGGCGGCGTTGCCGAGAAAGCGGCGCTGCATCCGGATATAGGCGTCGATCTCGCCAAAGGCGCGGTTCAGCGCCTCGACCAGCGGCTTCAGCTCGTGGGGGACTTCGGACAGGGATATCAGGCCTTGCGGCGCCGATGGGTCGATCGCGAGCGCGCGACGCGCGACACGTTCGATGCCCCGTGAGACAAAACGAGCGGCCAGCGCCGAGCCGATCGCGACGGTCGCCGCAAAGGCCAGTGCCAGCAGGAAGATCGAAAATACACTGCGGGCAAGGAAGCTCCTGGCGATCCGCCCAAAGCGAACCTGAGGCTCGCCGACCATCATCGCGAGCTGCAGCGGGCCTCGTTGCATGACGGCGAGACAGAAGGTGCTCTTCTGATCGAGCGTGTTGAAGACTGAAGAGCCGATGGGGCCGTGATAGGGAAATGCGAACGGAAGGGCCGGACGGCGTTCGCTGCCGTACTCGCTGATCATGTCGCCCGCGGACACGACGTACCAGAGGTTCGGACTGTCCGCTTCGAGCTCCTCCAGCCCGGGAGTCTGACGTATCGTCAGGTGTTTCTCTTCGATCACCGTCGCACGATCGAGAATGGCCGCGACCACCCGGCAAGCCCTGAACTCGCGCTCCTCCATCGGATAGCGCGAGATGAAGATACCGAGCATGATCAGGAAGATCGTCGTCGCTGCGATACCGAGCGACAGCGCGAACGTCCGGGCGATTGACGTCATCGCGGTTTTGCCAGCCGCAGGATGTAACCGATGCCTCGCATGCTGCGGATCTCGACATCGCCGCCGAGCTCGGTCAGCTTCTTTCTCAAGCGCGAGACCTGCGCTTCGAGCGTGTTGGATTCGATCTCGTCGTCGAAGCCGTAGATCTCCTCGATCAAGGCGGTGCGTGTGATGACGCGGTCGCGGCGCATCAGCAGCGCGCCGAGGATCAGCGCCTCGCGCCGCCGCAGCAGGATCCTCGTGCCGGCGACCACAGCCTCGTTGCTGCCGAGGTGCAGCTCGACATTGCCGAGCGACAGCACCGAGGGGGCGAGCAGCCGGGGCCGTCGCAGTACCGCGCGCACCCGCGCGATCAATTCCTGAGGCTCGAACGGCTTGCCGAGATAGTCGTCGGCACCGCTGTTGAGGCCATCGACGACGTCTTCCTTGGCGTCCTTGGACGTCAGCATGATGATCGCCGGGCGGTCAGGCGACTGGCTCAGCGCCGTGACGACCTGGAGCGCATCTCCGTCGGGCAGCATCCGGTCGACGATCGCTAGATCGTATTTGAAATTGTCCAGCGCCTGACGGGCGTCGGCGATCGAGCCGACCAGGTCGACGACACCGTGCAATTGCCCGAGCAGGCGACTGACATAGGCGCCGATCTGCGGTTCGTCTTCGATCACGAGGGAGCGCACGCGGGTCGTCCTTGACTCTGCTGGGGCAATCGAACCCTGACCGTGACGCTCCCTGGCCGAAGTCTGGCGTTTCGGCTCGTGCGCAGGGTTCCCCATTAAGGCAGCGAGCGAGGCGAATAAAAGGCAGGAACGAGGGGGCTGAAAGGCGCCGGCGGCCGAAGTTTCGGAGCGGAGTGGCGGTCGTGCAATGTTCGGGCAATGTTGATCCGGCGGTGCGTGCGTCGGGAGCGGAATAGGGCCGGTGGTTCCGCCCTGCAATCTTGGGGCAATTTTGCCGGATCACATGCTGTGGCTCCAATCACACCAGTCGATCAGGCCAGCAAGGCCGGTCCGGGGCCCCGTAATGAAGCATCTTGACGAAGCCGCCTTCCGCCTTGCGGCCACTGCGCGGCGAACAACCGCCTTCCTCGCCGCACTCGGCGCGGTCACGGCGATCCCTCCGTCGGCTTCGGCGCAAACCGCGTTCACGCTGCCGGCCCCGCCGTTCGACGTGCCGATGCTGCCTTCGCCTTCCGGCAACTGGACCGTCATGGTCGGCATCGGCGGAGAGTACGCGCCGGATTTCGTCGGATCGAACAACGGGAAGGCTCTTCCGGTCCCGATCTTCTCCATTCGCCGTGCCGGATCGGTCGACCAGTTTCGCGGGCCGCGAGACAGCGCCAGCATTGCGCTGCTCGACGTCGGCAATTTTCGCGCAGGGCCTGCGTTCAAATACGTCTCATCGCGCAAGAGCGACAAATATGCCGAGCTGACCGGCCTCGGCGACGTCAAGGCCGCATACGAGCTCGGCGGCTTCGTCGAATATTTTCCGGTCGACTGGCTGCGCCTGCGCAGCGAATTGCGCCAAGGCATGGGCGGCCATACCGGCACGGTGGCGGATGTGTCCGCCGACGTCATCGTGCCGCTGATCCAACGGCTGACGATTTCGGCCGGCCCGCGTTTCACCTGGAAAAGCACCAAGGCGACCGCGCCGTATTTCGGCGTCGATGCGGTGCAGGCGGCAGCATCGGGATTGCCGAACTACGATGCCAGGGGCGGCGCACATTCGGTCGGCTTCGGCAGCCAGATCTCCTATCGCTTCAATCCGCAGTGGGAGGTCCATGCCTATGTCGAGTACCAGAAGCTGCTCGGCGATGCCGCCGACAGCCCGCTGGTGAAGCTGCGGGGATCGTCGAACCAGACCACCGTCGGCCTCGGCGCGTCCTATTCGTTCGACTTCAGGATTCGATAGGTCGCCATGCGCCGCATTGTTGCTCTGTGGATTGGCCTCGCGGTCGCGTCCGTCGCTCTCAGCGCCGCCGCGGCGTTCGAGACGCGCGCGACGAAACTTCAGGCGATCAAGACCGTCGGCATCGTCTCGGCCATCGGCGAGGAGATGAGCCTGACGCAGGCCGGCCTGACCGGCATCGCCAACGCCGGGCAAAGTGCCTCGATCGGCGCATGGGGCCTGGACGAGCTGATCGTCCAGCAGGTGACCAGGCTGCTAAGCAATCGCTATCGTGTGCAGCCGGTGAGCTACCGGCGTGCGGCATTCGCCGCGATTCGGGATTCGGCGGTCGCGCCCGTCAATCTGCTGCGCAGCGATCCCTTCAAGGAGCTGGTTCGCACCGATGTCGCTCCGCAGGGGCTGGACGCCTATATCGTGATCACCCGGGCGAGATCGAAACTCGGAAACGGTCGCAACGTCGAGGGCGTCGGGCTCGCTCAATATCGGACGCTGCTTGCGGACTACGGCCTCATCCACGCGTTGTATGAGGTGCGTGTGATCGAGGGGAAATCATTCGACGTGATCGAGAAGCGTGCCGCCGCGCCGCTCGACAACACGGGGACCATGCGGCTTGCGGGTCCAAGCGGGCCGGTCGACGAGACGTTTGAAGGCCCGGCTGCGAACGACCGGCTGCGCGCGGCGATTGCGGATCTCATCACGCGCAGCCTGCCGGTCACGCTGGGTGATATGCACCTGATCGATGGTCAGTGACCGGGGGGTTATTGTCCTCAGGTCACCGGCGCCGGGTTGAACAGCGTGAGATCATTGTGGATACCCCAGCGGTCCGACCACGGCTTGGTCCGGCCGCTGGCGACGTCGAGGATCAGGCGGAACAGGTCCCAGCCGGTTTCCTCGATGGTCTTCTCGCCGGTGGCGATGCCGCCCGCGTCGAAGTCGATCAGGTCCTTCCAGCGGCGCGCAAGCTCGGTGCGGGTCGCGACCTTGATCACGGGCGCGGCCGCAAGGCCGTAGGGCGTGCCGCGGCCGGTGGTGAACACTTGCAGTGTCATGCCGGAGGCGAGCTGGAGCGTGCCGCAGATGAAGTCTGACGCGGGCGTCGCCGCGAACAGCATGCCCTTCTGCGTCGCCTTCTCGCCGGGCGAGAGCACGCCGGTGATGGCGCTCGAGCCGGACTTGACGATCGAGCCCAATGATTTCTCGACGATGTTGGCGAGGCCGCCCTTCTTGTTGCCGGGCGTGGTGTTGGCGCTGCGATCGGCGCCGCCGCGGGCGAGATAGGAATCGTACCAGGCCATCTCGCGCACCAGCGCGCGGCCGACGTCCTCGTTGATGGCGCGGCGCGTCGGCAACTGGATCGCGTCGCGTACTTCGGTGACCTCGGAGAACATCACGGTGGCGCCGGCGCGCACCAAGAGGTCGGCGGCAAAGCCGACGGCGGGGTTCGCCGTGACGCCGGAGAACGCGTCGCTGCCGCCGCACTGCAGGCCGATGACGAGGTCCGAGGCCGGACAGGTCTCGCGCGTGCGGGTGTTGAGGATTTTCAGGCGGGCTTCGGCCTGGGTCATGATCGCATCGACGATCGCGCCAAAGCCGTCGAAGGCTTCGTCCTGCATCCGCACGATGGCGTCACTGACGCCTTCCGGCACCAGCCGCTCCGGCGCGAGCTTTTCGCAGCCGAGGCTGATGACCAGAATCTCGCCGCCGAAATTCGGGTTCTGCGCGATGTTCTGCAGCGTGCGGATCGGCACGATCGCATCGGGGGCATTGATGGCGACCCCGCAGCCATAGGCGTGCGTCAGCGGCACGACGTCATCGACGTTCGGGTACTTCGGCAGCAGTTCGGCGCGGATGCGCTTGACCGCATATTCCATCGTGCCCTTGACGCATTGCACGGAGGAGGAGATGCCGAGGATGTTCTTGGTGCCGACCGAACCGTCGGTGTTGCGAAAGCCCTCGAAGGTGAAACCTTCGAGCGGCGGCAGCGGCGCGGGGACGGCGGTGGAGATTTCGAGCTTGTCGAGGGCAGGAGCCTCCGGCATGCGGATGCGCGCCTCATCCACCCATTCTCCGGCCAGAATCTGCGACAGCGCGTGGCCGATGACCTCGCCATAGCGGACGATCGGGGCGCCTTCCGCGATGTCGACCAGCGCCGTCTTGTGCCCTTGCGGCACGAAGGCGCGCAGTGTCAGGCCGCTGGCGAAGCGCGAGCCGGCGGGAAGCCCGAAATCATTGACCACGATCGCGACATTGTCGCGCTCGTTGAGCTTGATGTAGCGGGGCTGCTCTTTCGCGGCGACGTCCTGGTCCATTTGCTTTGCCTCAGAAGCCGAAGTCGTAGGTGGGCAAAGGCGCAACGCGCCGTGCCCACCATGCTTCACGTCAAGCGTAGGCGGTGGGCACGCTTCGCTTTGCCCACCCTACGGGGTTTCAGCCCGGAAAGGTATAAGCCGTCTTCACCGTCGTGTAGAACTCGCGCGCATAGGAGCCCTGCTCGCGGGCGCCGTAGCTCGAGCCCTTCCGGCCGCCGAACGGGACGTGATAGTCGACGCCGGCGGTCGGCACATTGACCATCACCATGCCGGACTCGCTGTTGCGCTTGTAGTGCGAGGCATATTTCAGGCTCGACGTGCAGATGCCGGAAGCGAGGCCGAACTCGGTGTCGTTGGAGATCGCCAGCGCTTCGTCGTAATTCTTGGCGCGGATGACCGCGGCGACGGGGCCGAAGATTTCCTCGCGCGCGATACGCATGTTGTTGTTGGCTTCGGTGAACAGCGCCGGCTGGAGGTAGTGGCCGGGCGTCTCGCGCTTGAGCAGCTCGCCGCCGAAGGCGAGCTTGGCGCCCTCGTCCTGGCCGATCTTGATGTAGCGCAGGTCCTGGTCGAGCTGGCTCTGGTCGACGACGGGGCCGATATGCACGCCGGTCTTGAGCGCGTCGTCGACCGAGAGGCTCTTCAATCGTTCGGCCATCGCGGCGACGAAGCGGTCGTGGATGCCTTCGGTCACGATCAGGCGGGAGGAGGCGGTGCAGCGCTGTCCCGTGGAGAAATAGGAACCGTTGACGGCGACCTCGACGGCAGTCTTCAGGTCGGCGTCGTCGAGCACGACCAGCGGATTCTTGCCGCCCATTTCGAGCTGGAACTTCTTCATCGGGTTCGACAGCACGCAAGCCTGGGCGATCTTGCGTCCGGTCTGCACCGAGCCGGTGAAGGAGATCGCGGCGACATCAGGATGTTCGAGCAGGGTCTGGCCGACGACGGAGCCGGAGCCGATCACGAGATTGAACACACCGGCGGGAATGCCGGAGCGGGTGATGATCTCGGACAGCGCATGCGCGGAGCCCGGCACCAGCTCAGCCGGCTTGAACACCACCGTATTGCCGTAGCAGAGCGCCGGCGCGATCTTCCAGGCCGGGATCGCGATCGGGAAATTCCAGGGCGTAATCATGCCGATGACGCCGACCGGCTCGCGCGTGAGCTCGACGTCGAGACCGGGACGCACGGAGGCGCCCTTTTCGCCGATCAGCCGCAGGGCCTCGCCGGCGAAGAACGCGAAGATCTGGCCGGCACGCGCGACCTCGCCGACGCCTTCCGGAAGCGTCTTGCCTTCCTCGCGCGCCAGCAGACGGCCGAGTTCGTCCTTGCGGGCGAGAATTTCGAGAGAGATCTTGTTCAGTGCGTCAAAGCGCGCTTGCGGCGTCGATTGCGCCCAGGCGGGGAAGGCGGCCTTGGCGGCGGCGATCGCCTTCTCGGTCTGCGCCTTGTCGGCCTTGGCGTATTCGCCGACGACGTCGTTGGTGTTGGAAGGATTGATGTTCCTGGTGACGCCGGAGCCGTCGACCCATTCGCCGCCGATGAAGTTCTTCAGGATCGCAGTCATCTCACTTCCTCCAAATTTTCTAGCGCACGAGGCAGGGGCGCTTGTCGTCAAACGTCCAGCCGGGGATCAAGTCCTGCATGGCAATAGCGTCATCACGGGCGCCAAGTCCATGCTGTTTGTAGAGCTCATGGGCGGTCTCGATGGCTGCGCGGTCGATCTCGATGCCGAGGCCGGGACGTTCCGGCACCGCGATCTTGCCGCCCCTGATCCGGAGCGGCTGTTTGGTCAGCGCCTGGCCGTCCTGCCAGATCCAGTGGGTGTCGATCGCCGTGACCTTGCCGGGGGCGGCGGCACCGACATGGGTGAACATCGCGAGCGAAATGTCAAAATGGTTGTTGGAGTGCGAGCCCCAGGTCAGGCCGTTGTCACGGCAGGTCTGGGCGACGCGCACCGAGCCCTGCATGGTCCAGAAGTGGGGATCGGCGAGCGGAATGTCTACCGCACCCAAGCGCAGCGCATGGGAGAGCTGGCGCCAGTCGGTCGCGATCATGTTGGTGGCGGTCGGCAGGCTGGTTGCGCGTCGAAACTCGGCCATGATCTCGCGGCCGGAGAAGCCGGCCTCGGCGCCGCAGGGGTCCTCGGCATAGGCGAGGATGCCGTGCATGTCCTTGCAGAGCCGGATCGCCTCATCCAGCGACCAGGCACCGTTCGGGTCCAGCGTGACGCGCGCCTTCGGAAAGCGCCTGGCGATCGCGGTGACGGCCTCGATCTCCTGCTCACCGTCCAGCACGCCGCCCTTGAGCTTGAAGTCCGCGAAACCGTAGTGATCGTGGGTGGCTTCCGCGAGGCGCACCACGGTTTCCTGCGTCATCGCCTCCTGATGGCGGAGGTTGAACCATTCGGCCTTGCCGGTCTCGCCCTTGACGTAGTCGAGCTTGCTCTTCCGGCGGTCGCCGACGAAGAAGAGATAGCCGAGCGTCTCGACGCTGTTGCGCTGCTGGCCTTCGCCGAGCAGGGCGGCAACGGGCAGATCGAGATGCTGGCCGAGCAGGTCGAGCAGCGCGGATTCGATCCCCGTGACCGCGTGGATCATCACGCGCAGGTCGAACGTCTGCTTGCCGCGGCCGCCGGCATCACGGTCGGCGAAGGCGGTGCGGACGTCGGCGAGGATGTCGTTCATCGCGCCGACGGTCTTGCCGACCACGAGATCTCGGGCATCCTGGAGCGTCTGCCGGATCTTCTCGCTCCCCGGCACCTCGCCGACGCCGGTGTGGCCGGCATTGTCGGTGAGGATGACGATGTTGCGGGTGAAGAACGGCGCATGCGCGCCGCTGAGGTTGAGGAGCATGCTGTCACGGCCGGCGACCGGGATCACCTGCATCGACGTAACGACCGGTGCACCAGAAATTTTGGTTTCGGCCATCGCACGCTCCTCCCTGTTGTCGTCTGTTATTCTGCAGCCTGTTGTGACGATCGAATGGCGGGCAGATTCTTCACCAGCGCGGCCAGCTCGGCGATCTCCTGCTCGGTGAGGTCGGTCAGCGGCGGGCGGACCGGGCCGGAATCGCGGCCGATCACCTTCATGCCGGCCTTGATGATCGAAACCGCATAACCCTTCCTGCGGTTGCGGATCGCGATCAGCGGCAGGATGAAGTCCTTCAGTCCGGCGTGGATCGTCGCATGGTCGCGCTTGCGCACCGCGGCGTAGAAATTGGTGGCGAATTCCGGAACGAAGTTGAACACGGCCGAGGAGTAGGTCGTCACGCCCATGTCGAGATATGGCAGCGCGAAGGTCTCCGCGGTCGGCAGACCGCCGATATAGGTCAGGCGGTCGCCGAGCTTGGTGTAGACGCGGGTCATCAGCTCGATGTCGCCGATGCCGTCCTTGTAGCCGACGAGGTTCGGGCAGCGCTCGGCGAGGCGGGCGAGCGTGTCGGGCTGGAGGATGGCGTTGTCGCGGTTGTAGACGATGACGCCGATCTTCACGGAGGCGCAGACTGCCTCGACATGGGCGGCAAGGCCGTCCTGCTCCGAATGGGTGAGATAGGGCGGCAGCAGCAACAGGCCGTCGGCGCCGGCTTTCTCTGCGCCAATAGCGATCTCGCGGGCGGTGGCGGTGCCGTAGCCCGTGCCGGCGAGCACGGGCACGCGGCCTTTGGTCTCGTCCACGGCGATCTTGACGATCTCCGGCACTTCGCTCGCCGTCAACGAGAAGAACTCGCCGGTGCCGCCGGCGGCGAACAGACCTGCAACATCATAGCCGCACAGCCAGTCCATGTTGGCGCGGTAGGTCGCCTCGTCGAAGGAATGGTCCGCTTTGAATGGTGTGACGGGGAAGGACAGCAGGCCCGATCCGATCTTCTGGGCCATTTCCTGCGGGGTCATCTTGCTCATAGGCGCGGCTCCCTTGCCTCGTGTTGTGGAGGACGCGAGCCTGCGCGTCCATGCGCCGTGGTTTAGGAGACCGTTCGATGCGCGTCCAAGCCAAAGCCTATATCGACCAATGCGAAATCAGCATCAATCTTCCATCGGGTCCGCGCAGGACAATTCACCGGCGATTTTGACCAGGGCCGACAGCAGCGGATTCTCGTCGTCGCGGCGCCAGACCATGAATAGCTCCACCGGAAGGCGCGTGCGCAGCTTGAGGGGACGCAGGCGGACGTCGGAGATCTTCAGCCCGGCAGCCGCGGCCGGCACGATGGCAAGGCCGAGGCCGGCGCGGACCATGGCGAGGATCGAGTGGATCTGGCTGAGATGCTGGACGTAGCGCGGCAACACGTCGGCGCGGGTGAACAGCGCCACCAGCAGATCGTGGAAGTAGCGGCTCTCGTAAGGCGAATACATCACGAAGGGCTGGTCGTCGAAATCCTTGATGGTGATGCTCTCCGCATTCGCCAGCGGATGCTTCCTGGGGATCGCGGCGAGCAGGGGTTCGGCGACGACGCGGCGGCTGGCCACTTCGGGGCGCGCGATCGGCGGGCGGAGCAGGCCGGCGTCGATCTGACCGGAACTGAGCGCTTCGAACTGGTCGCCCGAGACCATCTCCTTCAGCGAAAAATCCACCTCCGGCAACTTGGCGCGGCAAGCCGCGACCAACTCGGGCAGGAAGCCGTAGGCGGCGGCGGCCGTAAAGCCGATCTTCAACGAGCCGGTCTTGCCGAGCGCGATGCGGCGGGCGACCTGCGAAGCGCTCTCCGCAAGCTTCAGGATCCGGCGTGCCTCCGGCAGGAAGCTGCGTCCGGCCGGCGTCAGCCGCACCGAGCGGCTCGTCCGCTCCAGCAGCGGCGCATCGATGATGTGCTCGAGCACTTGGATCTGCCGCGACAGCGGCGGCTGGGTCATGTTCAGCCGCGCGGCGGCGCGGCCGAAATGCAGTTCTTCGGCCACAGTGACGAAACAGCGGAGCTGGTTGAGGTCGAACATCGATGCATGTCTTAGATGGATAAGGCGCTTCCTCGGAACTTCTAGCATCGATCATCCCCAGAACAAAGACGGCGGCTTTTTGAGCCGCCGTTGAGTTGCCTGTCCCGCTCCGATCCTTTGGAGCGCCCAGGAGGAACATTTGAGCACCACCCGCTGGATCCTGCCGACCACCATTTCGAGGTCGGCGGCATGCGATTCCTAGAGGTGCGCGCGGCGGAGTGTCCAAGTTGAAGGGGGTATCGATCGATGCCGTTTTTGGATTGATGGAACGGCAGGTGCTCCGCGCTCCACTGGTCATTCCCCGCGAAGGCGGGAAATCCAGTACGCCGCGGCATCTCGATTCAAGCACTGCTGTCACGGAGTACTGGATCGGCCGCTTTCGCGGGCGATGACAACGCGGGTGGGGAGAGAGCTCGCTCTCGCTTCTACTGCTGCGTACCTAGCAGCGGGGCCAGCAGCCCGCGCGTCACGCCCGGCGGCACGGCATCGAGCCCCAGCACCGCGCTCGCGGCCGGCAGCGTGGCGTCCGCCATCGCAGCGTGGCCCTCGGCGCTCGGATGTACGGCGCCGCCATAGACGGCCGACAGCACGCCCCAGGTGGCGTCGTGGATATCGGTCGGCTGGCTCGCCGCCGGCAGGCCCTGCGGATAGGTCATCGCGGCGAAATAGCTGTCATTGGCGTCGCGGATCCAGCGAGCGCGGGGCAGGTAGGCGCGATATTCGGAGGCGCCGCGACCGCACAGCATCGGCTGGCTCGCCGCGCTGACGATATCCGGATTGAAGCTCCGGCCGTTCTCGGCAAAGCAAGTGCGGTCGAATTCGGGATCGTTGCCGGCATGAGCGCAGAAGCCGTGATCGGCGAACGCGGCCTGATGCGAATCCACGAAGGTCATGCGGTCGGCTTCGGGATCGCGGCACAGCGCGCCGCGCGTGCAGGTCGCGAGCCCCTTCAGTTGCGGCAAGAACTCGGTGTCGACGAAAGTCGAGACGCGGGCGATACGCTGTGGGTCGGCGTTGAAGGACGGATGGATGTCGAAGCCGGCGCGGCCGCCGCGGCATGGCACGCCGCCGTCGGCGAGCGCGGGATTGGCGTAGGAGACATAGACCACGTGCGAGAGGTCGCCGCCGACCAGCGGCTTCAACGCCTCGCGCAACTTGACGAAATTCTGCGGCAGCTCGCGCGCGAGCGCGTCGCGGGAATCATCGACGCTCGCCATCACGCCGGAGCGGCGGAAGATGGCGCGTTCGGTCGCGGTCTCGACGATGACGTCGGCGACGAGGCCGGAGAAATAGACATCGTTGGCGCCGACCGAAAGCAGCACGAGGTCGAGGTTGCGGTCGGGCTGGCGCTTCTTCGCGGCGGTGAGCGCTTCGCGCAGCTCGGCGACCTGCGCGTTCACACTGGTGTTGCAGACGCCGGTTTTGCCGGGCGGGCATTCGCGGGCACGCTGCGAACCGAGCAGACCATCACTGATGCTGGCGCCGGTGCAGGCGAGCGGGAGGAAGGTCACCGCGATGTGGGTGTAGCGGACCGCGAGGGCGAGCGCCGTGCGTGCCTGGTAGCTGTAGAGCGAACGGTGGCAGGGCGAGTTCAACCAGAGCGCGCCGTAGCGTTGCCAGTTGGCGAGCGTATCGGGCGCCTCGCAGGCACGGCCGCCCTTGTAGCCGGCGCGGCTCGGCCGGTAATACTGCGCACCGGCGGTGCCGAGATAGGAGCGGAAGCAGAAGCCTTCGTCCGACAGCGCCAGCGGCCGGTCCGGATTGCCTTCGCCCGAGGCGATGCTGTCCCCGAGCCCGGCAATGAAGATGTCGCGAACCTGGATCTCGGTCTGGACGCGCTGTGTCGGATCGGAGCCGGAGGAGACGTCCACGCTTGCGACCGTCTGCTTGCCGTAGCGGACCCGCAGATTGATCGGCTCGGCGCAGTCGAAGGTCGATTGTTGTGGCCCGTCGCCGTCGTCGAACGACCAGGCGCAGGTGGCGCCGACCGGGACCGCGCCGGTCAGGCGCACCGTGACGGGATGGTCGATCGGGGTAATGTAGTTCTCTTTGACGTTGTCCCGGGTACAGGGCTGGTTGACGCGGCCCTGCAGGTCGATGCAGAGCCGGTTGACCATGTTGCGAGCCCAGCCGCGGCCCTCGCTCTGCAGCTCCAGCGACTGCTCGGCGGCGAGAATGCTGCGGTTACGCGCGTTCTCGACGTGGAGCAGGAAGTCGCGCTCTTCGCGAAAGAGGCGAAAGCGGTTGCGCACCTCCCAATTGATCTGCATCGCGCCGGCGTCCTGCGCGGCGGCGTGCTGGAGCGGCAAAGACGTCAGAAGCCCGACGAGCAGCAGAGCGCCCGCGGCGAGGGTACGAAAGGAGACAGCGATCATGGCCCGCGTGTTCAACGGCAAAGTTGAGGCGGAAATAAGAGAGGATTGCTGCGCCGCCCGCAACCCTTGTTTGGACCGTCCAGCCTCTTAACGCTTGCTGGCCTGCCGCAGCGACCGCTCGCGCTCCATCGCTGCCACCTGCTTGGGAAGGTTGGCCTGGGCGCAGGCCTCCGCCAGCCGCCGTCGCTCCTGCCAGGGCTCGACCACGTTCATCCAGAGCTCGCGCGCGCCCATGATGGAGATGGCCAGACCGAACGGGATCACGAAATAGAGGATGCGGAACACCAGCAAGGTCGCCAGCAGCTGCTCGCGGCCGAATTCGGGCAGCGCCACCAGCATGGCGGCGTCGAACACGCCGAGCGAGCCCGGGGCGTGGCTGGCAAAGCCGAGCAGCGTCGCCAGGATGAACACGACGGAGAGCGACAGGAAATCGATGTGCGGATTGGCCGGCACAAGCAGGTACATCGCCAGCGCGCAGAAGCCGAGATCGACCACGCCGATCATGATCTGCACCAGCGTCAGCGGCGCCGACGGCAGCACCACCTTCCAGCCCTTCTGGCCGAGCTCGCGGCGCTTCTCGCCCATGCACAGCCAGACCAGATAGGCGCCGATCGAGACCAGGCCGCCGATCGCGATCAGCCGGTTGATCGACGGAGGGAGCTGGTCCATGTAGGTGGCGGCATCCGGATGGATGGCCATGCCGATCGAGAGCACGAAGATGTTACCGAGCCAGAAGGTCAGGCCGGACAGGAAGCAGATCTTGGCAACGTCGATCGCGTTCAGCCCGTAATCCGAATAGATCCGGAAGCGGATCGCGCCGCCGGTAAACACGGTGGCGCCGATGTTGTGGCCGATCGAATAGGACGTGAAGCTGGAAAGTGCTGCGATGCGATAGGGCACGTGTTTCTTGCCGATCGTTCGCAGCGCAAAAAGTCGTAGAAGGTCAGCGTACAGAACGCGAAGACGACGCAGATCGCCGCCAGCCCGATATTGGCGCGGGGGATTTCGGTCAGCGCGGTCAGGATGACGCCGGTATCGATCCCCTTGAGGGTGCGCACCAGCGTGGTGACGGCAAAGGCGATGATGAAGACGCTCGCGGCAATGCCGAGCCGTCGCCAGCCGATCCATCTCTTGAAGCCGCGTTTCAGCGCGGGCAGCAGTCCGTGCATTCATCCTCCCGGCGGGGGCAAGACCGACCGGGCCAGACATTGGCCGGTCGGGTACGATCAGTGCCCGAACTGGGCGTCGATCGCTAGGCATGATGTAGCTCATTTAAGGCAAAAACAGCGACTTGTGCAGCCCTTGACAAGGATAGGTTCTGCGTTCGGCAACCGCTTTTGTCATATGTGGTTCACATCCGGCGCGTTAAGCATATGAGTCGCGAGGTTGCGGGCGGACCGTGCGTCCGTAAGTTGCCATGATCGCAACTGCGACCCTCGCCGGCATTGTTCCAGCGCAAGCCTTGCGGGCTTTTTAGGAACGTCGCTGCCGCGCGATGGTTAGCGTCCCATCAGCAATCGAACATGGCGGAAGATGCGGCTTTTCTTGTGAGCCGTTGCCGTCGTGTTCCCGAACCCCGAGAGGATCCGCAACGATGGGACTGTTCACCAAGGACATCAAGACGATGAACGATTTGTTCGTGCACCAGCTGCAGGACATCTATTACGCCGAACAGCAGCTCACCAAGGCGCTGCCGAAAATGGCGGAGAAGGCGACCGATCCGCAGCTGAAGCAGGGCTTTTGACGCACCTCGAAGAGACCAGGCAGCACGTCGCCCGCCTCGAGGAAGTGTTCAAGATGCACGGCGCCCAGGTCAAGGCGGTTGATTGCCCGGCGATCGACGGCATCATCGAGGAAGCCGAGGAGACCGCCGGCGAAGTCGCCGACAAGGCGGTGCTCGACGCGGCGCTGATCAACGCGGCGCAGGCCGCGGAGCATTACGAGATCGTCCGTTACGGCAGCCTGATCGCCTGGGCCAAGCAGCTTGGCCGTACCGATTGCGCGGCCGTGCTCGCCAAGACGCTCGAGGAGGAGAAGGCGACCGACAGGAAGCTGACGACGCTTGCCGAGAGCAAGGTGAATCTGCGCGCCGCCAGCTAACGCGAAGCTGCTGCTTGAAACGCCGCGCGGTTTTTCGCGCGGCGTTTTCGTGTTCAGCCGCGGCGCAGCGCGAAATGCGCGCCGCAGAACGCCATCACCGCGCCAAGGCAGAGCGCGGCCAGCCCGGCGAGCACGCCGGAGACGGTCGGGATCGGGCTTGGCGCCGAAGCCACCTGGCCCGCACCCGCGAGCAGGAGCACGCCGACCGCGATCAGGAACTGGCGCATGCGCTGCGGGATCTGGCCGTCGGCGGCGCTCTGCATCAACGTCGCGGTAAAATAGCCGCCGGAAAAACCGACCGTGGCGATCAGCCACCAGGCGATCGCCGCGCCCGCGGGAATGAACTCATGCGTGTCGGAGTGCCAGAGGCCGCCGAGGTCGAGGCCGTAGCGCGCGCCCAGCATGTGCACCGCGAGCGCGAGCAGCACGCCGGAGATCATTGCGGCGCCGAGAATCAGGCGTCGCGGAAAAAGGTCGTCTCAGCCATGTCCCGCTTGTAGGATGGGCGAGGGCGATCGTGCAAGCGGATCGCCGACGGGATTGCGGTACGGGTTGATTGCCGAGATGCAGGTTTCGGAAGCTGAGGTGCCTTCGGGTGAGAGCTACGCCTACAAGGCGTCGCTGATCGGCTCGGCGCATCGCTTCGAGCTGACGGACGAGGGGCTGTCCTGGCACATCTCCGGCCGTTCCGGCCTGTGGCCCTATGACGAGATCAGCGCTGTCAGTTTGTCGTTCCGCCCGGTGTCGATGCAGCAGCACCGCTTCCGCGCCGATGTCAGCCATGCCGGTGGCGGCCGCATCAGGATCCTGTCGACGAGCTGGCAGACCCCGGCGCTGGTGGCGCCGCAGGACAATGGATTTCGCGATTTCATCATCGCCCTGCACGCGCGGATGGCGAAGGCCGGCAGCCGTGCCACACTCACGGCGGGTCTGGGTCGCAGGACCTATGCGGCGGTGCTGGCGTTCCTGGCCGTGCTGGCGGTGGCAATGACGGGCCTGCTGATCCGCGCGCTGGTGATCGGCGAATTCGCCGGCGCGCTGTTCATCATCGGCTTTGCCGCGCTGTTCATCTGGCAAGTCGGCGGCTTCGTCCGGCGCAACCAGCCGCAAAGCTACAGCTTCGATCGCGTGCCCAAGGCTTTATTGCCATAAGGCTTTGTTGCCATAGCCCTTGCTGCCTTAGCGCTACTCCGTCGAGTCGAAATCCTCTTCCTTGGTGCCGAGCAGCGAGACGAGCGTGCGCAGGCCGGAATCGAGTTGTTCGGGCGAGGGCGGTGCGAGCGCGAGCCGCACTGCGTTCGGAGCGTGTCCATGTGCGATGGCGAAGGTCGAGGACGGCGTCAGTGCAATGCCGCGCCGGGCGGCCGCGGCGACGAAGGTCTGCGAGCGCCAGTGCGGCGGCAGCGTCAGCCACAGATGATAGGAGCGCGGGTCGGCCGCGAGCTGGTAGCCTGCGAGCAGCCGTGCCGCGGTGTGCTGGCGGCGCGCAGCGTCGATCCGCTTCAGCCGCGTCAGCTCGGCGACGGTGCCGTCGGCCATCAGCCGCTGCCCGGAGGCGAGCGCGTGGCCCGAGGCGATCCAGCCGCCGGTGCGGACTGCGCCCATCACGCTCTCGCGCAGATGCGGCGGCGCGACCATGATGCCGAGTGCGAGTCCCGGCGCGACCTTCTTGGACAGGCTGTCGATTACGATGCAGCGGTCGGGCCCGAGCGCCGCGAGCGGCGTATCGTCGGCGAGGAAGCCGTAGACGGCGTCCTCGATGATGTTGAGATCGAGCTTCTCGGCGACGCGCATGATGTCGGCGCGCCGCGTCGCGTTCATGGTGACGCCGAGCGGGTTCTGGATGATCGGCTGCAGATACAGCGCCGACAGATGCGCTTCGCGATGCGCCTTCTGGATCGCATCGGGACGCGCGCCGAATTCGTCCATCGTGATCGGGACCAGCGTCACACCCAGCCGCGCCGCGATGCTCTTGACGTAGGGGTAGGTCAGCGCCTCGACGCCGCAGCGGCCGCCGGTGGGGACGAGTGCCGCAAGCGCGGCTGCGAGCGATTGCTTGCCGTTGGCGGTGAAGACGATCTGCTCGGCCTGCGGCGTGAAATCCTTGCGCGCGAGATAGGCTGCGGCCGCATTGCGCGCGCTCTTGGTGCCGGTGCTGGTCGAGACGCGCAACGCGGATTCGAGCGCATCGACGCGTTCGAGTCCGGCAAGGCTCTTGGCGATCATCGCCCATTGCTGCGGTAATAACGGATAATTGACCTCGAAGTCGATCCGCGCGTCGCGCGGCTCGCTCAGCGACTCGACCTCGCGCCTGATGTCGCCGGAGATGAAGGTGCCGCGGCCGACTTCGCCGACGACGAGGCCGCGACGGAGCAACTCCGTATAAACCCGGCTCGCGGTCGAGACGGCGATGCCCCGATCGTAAGCAAAATTTCGCTGTGGCGGCAGACGGTCGCCGGGCCTTAACGTCCCGTTAGAAATATCCGAGGCTATTGCGTCGGCAAGCTTCACGTACTCGAACTTGGACATTATTGCACCGAGAGCAATGTTTTACTTGCTCCGAGTAATGTACTGGAGCATTTAAGTTCCATCAAGGCCCGCGATTGAGCCGAGGAAAGCGAGAGCAATCCGACGGCAAATGAGGTGCAAACGCTCAGGCGTCTGCGCCAACGGCATCCGCTTCGCCGCGTGGACCACAGGCCGGAGAAGAAACATGACCACGATTTCCCAAACTGCCGGGCGGAGTTTGCGCCCGTCCTCGACGGGCGGATTTTTCAGCACGCTCGTCAACGCCGCCTATGCCCTGTTCGATCGTCTGGAGCACCGCACCGCGGTCAAGACGCTGAACGAACTCGACGACCGCGCCCTGCGCGACATCGGGATCAATCGCAGCCAGATCGAGGATGCGGTGTACGGTCAGTTCAAGGCCGAGCTGACGCGGTATCTGTAAGCGCATCTTCTCTTGTCCCGGACGCGCTTCAACGCAAAGCGTTGCTGCGCAGCGTCCGGGGCATGAGACCGAGGCTTGGTGCGTAGCTGCTGCTTCTGCTCCGTCATTGCGAGCGCAGCGAAGCAATCCAGCCTGTCACCGCGGAAAGTCTCTGGATTGCCTCGCTGCGCTCGCAATGACGGAGCACGAGGCGTCGGCCCCGCTCTTTCAATTTGCATTCTCGTTTGCGGACGCACCTTCGCCCTCTCGCGGCGCATGTCGCCCGAGCTTTGCTTCATCTCGACACCCTCAAGTGAAAGAGGGCGCAGGGAAGGCCGGGTGCCGGCCGGGCACCCACGGTCCACTGTGCGAAAGGTGGCAACAAGAATCTGCACAGCGGCATACAGGTGAAGCCAAACATCCGGCCTTCCCTGCGCAGTGGCTTTACGGCTTATGTCGTACTCTCCTCGGGGAGCGATGCACTATTGCCCCCGTCGCCTTGCGGCTGACGATGCGCATGTCCGGTTGGACAACGCCCATCACCGCAACGCTTGACGCCAGCCTGCGGGCGCCAGGACCACACGATTTTGCCGTACGCAGATCACACCGGTCGTGCGTGCGATGTGCGTCGCTCACGGTTTCCCGCCCTGCGATCACCGTCGCACCAGTGTGACCCACGTCCACCGCCGTCCGGCCCGCGTTCGTGACGATCGCGATACGCCCCTTGTCGTTGGGCCGGAGTGCGCGCAATATCCGCCTATTCCGAAATTCTGTAAAGGCGAATATTTTGATGGCGGGCGTTGACCGGTAGGTTGTGTGTTTTGCCCGACGGGCAACGCAAGGGCTTGTAGATGGGATCAGGCGACCGCGACCTGATCCCAGACGCCGCCATAAGCTCGATCGTCCCCGGATTGATCAGGCTTGCGGCGCGGCCTCGTCGGTACGCTGCGTTGGCGCCGATGCCGGACGTCGAGCCGCCGCACATGCGCGACGACGCTGCACGCGAGCAGGGCGATACGCGCGGCAGCCTGCCTGACCACGAACAGGATCGTCGTGACGCGGCTCAACACGCCGAGCAGGAACAGCGCCGAGAAGATGTCGATATAGGCGAGGAAGTCGCCGACCAGCATCAGCTCCGGCGGGATCGGGATGCTGTGGTAGTAGGCCAGTACGAGGATCACGACGGGGATGAAGGCGATGACCTTCCGCACCGTCAGTCTGTCCAACAGAGCGGCCAGTTGTACGACCAGCACGTCCCACAGCGCATCGCCAATCGCGAGCGGGACCTCGTAAGTCCATCTCCGCCACCATTGCTTCACGACATTGCTCCGAGCTAATGCCTGACCACCAGCACCGAACATTTGGCGTAGCGCACGACGTGGCCGGCGTTGGAGCCGAGGAAATAGGTGCGCATGGCCGGCCGATGTGAGGTCATCACGATCAGATCGGCCTTCATGTGCACGGCTTCCTCGAGGATCTCGTGATAGATGCCGCCCTGCCGCACCACGCTGGAGATGCGCGCCGCGTCGATGCCGGATTCGCGGGCGACGATGGCGAGGGCTTCTTCCGAGGTCTGGCGCTGCTGTTCGTCGAAATCGGCAGGCACGTATTCGGCCAGCATCACCGGCGTCATCGGCAGCACGTTGAGCAGGCGCACCACGCCGCTCCAGGTCTGCGACAGCGTTGCCGCGGTCGCGATCGCAGGCTTGGCGAGGTCGGTGTCGGCGAGGTCGATGGGAACGAGGATGGACTTGAACATCTGCGCCTCCAAATCTTCCGGTCAGGACGTCCTGCCGGTACGTCGCGCGATCAACCCGATCGAAGCAGCCTCGAATTACCGAAGCAGCTTTGGGCTCACGAACAGCACCAGTTTGCCGCGGCGGTAGGCCACGTCGCTCCAATCCTCGACGTCAAAGTCGAAGACCGCAAGCCCCGCGGTGGGCAGGTTGTCGGCCAGCGCCTTGGCGCCGGCCGGATCGCCGCTGCCCATCAGCATCAAGGCGGCCTCGTGCATGCCGGGATTGTGGGCGATCAGCAGCAATTGCTTCGGGTCGGCCGGGGCGGTTGCAGTGCGAATGGATTCAAGGATCTGTGCGGGATCGGCGCCGTAGAGTTCCGGCAGGACCTCGACCTGCGGCGCCGCGACGCGGTCCTTCATCGTCTCCCAGGCCGCGTCCCAGGTCTGCCTTGCACGGACGGCGTGCGACACCAGCACCGCATCGGGGAAGGGGGTGGGTGGCGATCCAGTCGCCGATCCGGGCCGCGTCCTTGTGGCCGCGGTCGTCGAGGCGGCGATCCTGGTCACGGCCGCTCGGCGCGTCGGTCTCGGTCTTGGCGTGACGCAGCAGCATCAAACGGCGCATGGCATTCTCGAATCGTTATACGTCCAGGATATCCAGATGGATCATCTACAGGCGCCGGCTGAGGGCAAGGTGACAACGGCCCGCACGGTCCTCTAAAGCGCGACGAGATTAGGACAAATCCTCATCGCGCTTAAATTTTTCGTTTGGAGCATGATCTTTTCGGAAAACCGCTGCACACTTTTCCGGATCATGCTCTAAGAAAACGACATGAGCGAGACTTTCACAAGCGTGGCCCAGGAAGAAGCCGGCTTTCGCGACCGCGCGCGGCTGTCGTTCGACCTCGATGCCGACATCTGCGTCATCGGGGCCGGGCTCGCCGGGCTTTCGATCGCGCTGGAGGCGGCCCGGCTCGGGGCCAGCGTCGCGGTGCTCGAGGGTCGCCATATCGGCTGGAACGCCTCCGGCAACCAGCTCGGCACCGTGATGCCGGGCTTCGCCCTGCCGCTGACCGACCTGATCGAGCGCATCGGCTTCGAGGACGCGCGCGAATTGTGGGCGATGTCGAAAGAGGGCGCCGAGTTCGTCCGGGCCAACGCCACCGAGGCGAACATGCCGGGGATCGGGCCCAGCGACGGCGTGCTGGAGGTCTCCAATGTCGATGCCGGCGACCGGCTGATCAGCCGGCTGCAGATGCTTCACGAAGATTTCGACACCGAGGTCGAGGGCTGGCAGGTCGATCGCGTCCGCGAGGCGCTCAAGACCGACCATTACTTCCACGGCGTCTACTATCCCAGGGCATTCCAGGTCGACGGCCGCAAATACGTGCACGGCCTTGCGGCGCTGGCGCGGCGGGCAGGCGCCCGCATCTTCGAGGATACGCCGGTCGTCAGCATCGATCATTCCGGCATCCGCAAGCGCATCGTCACGCCCTCGGCGCGGCTGCGCGCCACGCACATCGTACTGGCGGGCAACATCCACCTCGGCGCGCCGCTGAGGCGCCTGTCGGAGACGCTGTTGCCGGTCTGGCGCTATGCCGGCATCACGGCGCCGCTCGGCGAGCGCCTGCACGAGATCATCGCCTTCAAGGGATCGGTGATGGATTCCGACGGCATCGACCATTTCCGTATCGTCGACGGCGACCGGCTGATGTGGGAAAGCCCGGAGACCACCTGGGCGGCGCGGCCGCAGCGCTTTGCAGGCAGCGTCAGGCGGCGGGTCCGGACGATCTTCCCCCAGCTCGGCAATGTCGAGATCACCGAGACGTTCGGCGGCGCCACCGGCCAGACCGTCCACGGCATGCCGCAGATCGGCCAGCTGCGCAAAGGCCTGTGGGTCGCCAGCGGCTTCGGCCGCCAGGGCATGAACACCTCGGCCATGGCCGGACAGCTGATCGCCCGCAGCATCTTGTGGGGTGACGAGCGCTGGAAGCTGTTCTCGCCGTTCGAGCTGGTCTGGGCGGGCGGCACCACGGGGCGCGTCGCGGGCCAATTGGTGGGAATCTGGGGCAGGGCGAGTTCCGCCGCCGCTGGTTCACTCGCCCGCTATCGCGAGCGTGCCAGGATCAAGGACAGGGAACGCGAGGCGCGGTTGGCCGCAGCCAACCGGGCTGCCGGAACCGGTCCGCGCCGTCCGCCTCCCGGCGTCCGGCCGCGATCGGCCCCGCCGCCGAAACCTGCAGTCGCGGAGGTGGAACCGGCCTCGCACGACGGCGGCGTCCCGCAATAATCCCGCGAAAAATTCCGCCCGAAAGTGTAACGTCGGCCGTTAGACCCCGTATCTCAGGACGTGGGAGTCCCCGCGCACGGAGAATGAGATGTTTGACCGCCGCATCCTGCTAACCACCGTCGCCGGCTTGTTCGGCCTTTCGGCCTTCCGCTGGCTGAGAGCAACCCCTGCCGAGGCCGGCGAGAAGGCCGCGCAGAATTCGAGATCGAGAAGACGGACGCCGAGTGGCGCGCCCAGCTCACGCCGCAGCAATATGAAATTCTCCGCAAGGAGGGCACCGAACGGCCGGGCTCCAGCCCGCTGCTGAAGGAACACCGCAAGGGCGTCTTCGCCTGCGCCGGCTGCGACCTGCCGCTGTTTGCGTCCGACACCAAGTTCGAGAGCGGCACCGGCTGGCCGAGCTTCTACCAGCCGATCGAGGGCAATGTCGGCAAGACCGAGGACCGCACCTACGGCATGCTCCGCACCGAGGTGCATTGCCGTCGCTGCGGCGGCCATCTCGGCCACGTCTTCGACGACGGCCCGAAGCCGACCGGACTCCGCTACTGCATCGACGGTTTCGGGCTGGTCTTCCACCCTGCGGCGGCCTCCGCCACGTAGGCCTCTTGTGACCTCATGCCCCGGCAATTGTTGCCGGCCCGGCAATTGTGCCCCGGTCATCCGACCGGGGCCTGTCCATTCAAGTCATTGATTTCATGAAAATACCCGCATTGGCATAGCCCTTGCGACTGTCTCCTCCGACTGCGGCCATGGTCGACCGGCCGCCGAGATCGGATCTGGAGACAAAGTTATGGGTATCTTCGATGCAATGAACACCTCGGTGGGTGGCCTGCAGGCGCAGTCCTACGCGCTACAGAACATTTCCGGCAACATCGCGAACTCATCCACCACCGGTTACAAGGGCATCGGCACCAGCTTCGTCGATCTGATCCCCGACTCTTCCACGCCGAGCAAGCAGGTCGCGGGCGGCGTCACGGCCAACGCCAAGGCCACCATCACCACGCAGGGCACGATCTCGTCCTCCAGCGTCGCCACCAACATGGCGATCACCGGCGACGGCTTCTTCTCGATCCAGAAGGCGACCGGCACGGTCGATAACGTGCCGGTGTTCAGCGGCGTCACCTATTACACCCGCCGCGGCGACTTCCAGCTCAATGCCAACGGCAACCTGGTCAACGGCGCCGGCTACTACCTGATGGGCGTCGCTGTCGACTCCAAGACCGGCAACCCGACCGGCAGCGTGTCGACGGTGCTGAAATTCCAGAACAACTTCATTCCGGCGCAGGCGACGACAGCGATCCAGTACGCGGCGAACCTGCCGACCCAGCCGAACACGTCGGCGAGCACGACGGCGGCGAGCGGCACGTTGCTGGCGGAAGGCGGCCTCAACCCATCCGATTTCGCGGCCAACCCGCTGCCGGTCGGCACACCGCCCGCGCCCTACACCAACGCGACGGCGTCCGGCGCGGCCGCCACCGGCAACATCCGCTCCGCCTATTCATCGACGACGGCGACGGGCACGACTGCACTCCAGAACAACTCCTCGGCCGTGGCCTCGACGACGACGTCGCTCGACGCCACCGTGGGCACGCATCTCGCCTCCAGCATCCTCACCGCGCTGAGCGGCCAGACGCTGACGGTCAACGGCAACACGATCACGTTCGACACCAGCACCACGGTCACGACGACCGGCAGCAACACCACGATCGGTCTCGGCGCGGGCACGACGGCCACGGTTGCCGACATCCTCGGCGCGATTCAGACCGCTGGCGGCGCTGGCGTCACCGCGTCGCTGAGCGCCAGCGGCAACATCGTGATCTCGAGCGGCACCGGCACCGACGTGGCGGTCAACAGCGGCACGGCAGCCACGGCTCTTGGCATCACCAGCGTGACCCGCGGCGGCAACGTGCTGTCCTCGCCGGCGATTTCGGGCGCCACGGTGCTGAGCGGCGCCGCGGCGGCCGGCGGCGCCCAGGTGCTTTCGTCCGGCTTCGCGGCCGGCGACACCATCACGGTCGACGGCCAGACGCTGACCTTCATGGCCTCCGGCGCGTCAGGCCCGAACCAGATCGACATCACCGACAACATCACGACCCTGCTCGGCAAGATCGATGCGCTCGCTGGCGCCTCGGGATCGTCGGTCAGCACTGGTGGCGTGATCACGCTGAACACCGGAACGGCCGGCGATCTGTCGGTATCCAGCTCCAACAGCGCCGCCTTCGCCGCGCTCGGCTTCACCTCGACCATCACCAAGAGCCGCAATGGCGGCGGCACCGCCGGCACCGGCGGTGTGATCGGCAACGATATCTCGACATTCACCAAGGAATCGATCAGCGGTGGCGCCGTCACGGCCTACAATGCGGCCGGCACGCCGGTGAATCTGCAATTGCGCTGGGCCAAGACCGACAGCACCTCGCTGGGCGCGGGCCATGCCGATACCTGGAACCTGTTCTACCAGACCGATCCGGATGCGACAGGCACGACGGTCGGCTGGGTCAATACCGGACAGGCTTTCACCTTCGGCAGTGACGGGTCGCTGACCTCGCCGAGCGGCTCCGGCATCACCATCAACAACGTCTCTGTCAGCGGACAATCGCTCGGCTCGGTCGCTTTCAACATCTCTTCGGGCGGGCTGACGCAATATGCCAGCACCAGCGGCGCGGTGACCATCAACACCATCACGCAGAACGGCTACGCCGCCGGTCAGCTCCGTTCGGTCGCCGTCAACAACAGTGGTCTCGTGGTCGGCACGTTCTCGAACGGCCAGAACCTCAACCTCGCCCAGGTGACGCTCTCGCATTTCAACGGCACCAACTATCTGAAGGCGATGGACGGCGGCGCCTACGCTGCGACCGAACAGTCGGGAATTGCCATCGACGGTGCCTCGGGCAGCATCAGCGGCTCGTCGCTGGAAGGCTCGAACACCGACATCGCCGACGAATTCACCAAGCTGATCGTGACCCAGCAGGCCTATTCGGCCAACACCAAGGTGATCACGACGGCGAATTCGATGGTGCAGGACCTCCTCAACGTATTGCGCTGAACGGCGCGTGACGTAACCAAAGGCGGCTAGTCAAAATGGGTTTGAGTTCAGCCCTTGCCAGTGCGATGAGCGGTCTGCGCGCCAACCAGGCCGCGCTCTCGATCGTCTCGTCGAACGTCGCCAACGCGCAGACGCCGGGTTACACCGTCCAGACCCCGAACCAGATCGAGGTCACCACAGGCGATTTCGGCTCGACGGTGACGACCACCGGCGTCAGCCGGGAGCTCGACACTTACGTGCAGAACCAGCTGCGTACCGAGACCGGGGGCAGCGGCTACGCCGACCAGATGGCCAACATCCTGAAGCAGCTTCAGAATGTCTACGGCACGCCCGGCAACAGCGGCACGCTCGAAACCGCGCTCAACAATTTCACCACCGCGTTGCAGGCACTGTCGACCAGCGCGGGCTCGTCGTCGGCGCAGACGGTTGCCGTCGGTGCGGCGCAGGCGCTGGCACAGCAGCTCAACGTCACCACCAAGGGCATCCAGTCGCTGCGCTCCAATGTCGAGCAGGATCTCGGCAACTCGGCGCAGGCCGCCAATTCGGCGTTGAACCAGATCGCAGACATCAACACCAAGCTGCAGGGCCTGTCGGCAAACGATCCGTCCGCGGCGACGCTGATGGACCAGCGCGACCAGGCCATCAACACGCTGTCAAAACTGGTCGATGTCCGCGTCACCACCGACGGATCGAACCAGGCCAACATCTACACCACCACCGGCATCCAGCTCGTCGGCGCCGGGCTCGCGTCGCAGTTCTCCTTCTCGGCGGCCGGTGCGCTGTCGGCGACCGACCAGTACAACATCGATCCGGCCAAGTCAGGCGTCGGCGCGTTCAACATCAGGCTGCCGAACGGCTCGCAGATCGACGTCGTCGCCAACAACGTGGTCTCTTCCGGCCAGATCGCGGCCGATCTGAAGCTGCGCGACCAGACGCTGGTGCAGGCGCAGACCCAGATCGACCAGCTCGCCGCCACGATGTCGAGCGCGCTGTCGGACAAGACCACGGCCGGCAGCACCGTCACCGGTCCGCCGGCCGGTTTCGACATCGACCTCGCCGGTGCGCAGCCGGGCAACACCGTCAACTTCACCTATACGGATACGACGACCAACACGCAGCGCCAGATCACGCTGGTCAACGTGACCGATCCGGCGGCGCTGCCGTTGCAAAACGCCACCAACGCCAACCCGATGCAGATCGGCGTGAACTTCAACGGCGGCATGGGCGCGATCGCCTCCGCGCTCAACACCGCGCTGTCGGGCGCGCATCTGACCTTCGCCGCGGCTCCGTCGCCGGCGACGGCCACGACGCTGCGCATCACCGACGACAACACCGGCCTTGCCAGTGTCAATTCATCATCGATCACCAAGACGATCTCGTCGCTGACCTCGGGCAATCCGCAACTGCCGCTGTTCACGGACGGCGGGCAGGCGCTCTACACCGGCGCGATCACGGCGTCGGGCTCGCAGATGACCGGCCTTGCCGGGCGCATCGCCGTGAACACGCAGCTGGTCACCGATCCGACCAAGCTGTCGGTCTACAGCACTTCGCCGGTGACGCCCGCGGGCGACACCACGCGCTCGGACTATCTCTATTCGCAGCTCACCAATGCGCTGTTCTCCTATTCCCCGCAGACGGGCCTCGGCTCGGCGAACCAGCCCTTCACCGGCAGCGTCTCGAACTATCTCCAGCAGTTCTTGAGCATCCAGGGCAACGCTGCGACGCAGGCGACCCAGCTCCAGCAGGGCCAGAGCGTCGTTGTCTCGACGCTCCAGGCGAAGTTCAACTCGACCTCCAGCGTCAACCTCGACTCGGAGATGTCGAACCTGATCCAGCTCCAGAATGCCTATGCCGCCAACGCCCACGTCATGTCGGTGGTGCAGAGCATGATGAACACGTTGCTCCAGGCGCAAGTGTAACAAGTAACAGGGCCCTGAAACATGTCGATCAGCAGCATCAATTACGCGTCGTCGATTCTCGGCTCGCAGATCCGCAACATCAACCAGCAGCTCACCGACCTGTCGACGCAACTGTCGACCGGGAAGCTGTCGCAGAACTATTCCGGCATGGGCACCAACGAGGGCTTCGCGATCGCCGGGCGCGCGCAGCTCTCCAACATCGCCGCCTATACCGACACGATCACCAACGTCAACGTCAACATCAACCTCGCCAACACCGCGCTCCAGTCGCTGACGACGATCCGCAACACGGTGCAGACGGGCTCCGCCAGCACCTCGCGGGATCTCAACGTCAATGGACAGACGGTAGCGCAGAACACGGCGGCCGCGCAGTTCGGCTCGATGGTCGGCGTCCTCAACACCCAGTCGGGCAACCGCTATCTGTTCTCCGGGACGGCGTTCAACACGCAGTCGGTCGCCAATGCCAGCGATATCATCAACGGCACCACGACCCAGGCGGGTTTCAAGACCGTCATGGCGGAGCGACAGGCCGCCGATCTCGGCGCCGACGGCATGGGCCGGCTGGTGCAGACCCAGCCGACGCCCAGCTCGGTGCAGGTGTCGGAGGACGTCGCGGGATCGCCGTTCGGGCTGAAGATCGCCGCAGTGTCCTCGACGCTGACGGGCGCCACAGTCACCGGCCCGAGCGGCTCGCCGGTCTCATTCTCGATCGACTTTGGCGCGACTCCTCCCAACAACGGCGACAAGTTCAGTGTTCAGTTCACCCTGCCGGACGGTACGACCGAACAGATCGACCTGACCGCTTCCTCGGCCACGCCGACGCCGCTCGGCGGCTTCGCGATCGACCCCGGCAATCCCAACGCCATTCCGCCGGTTGCCTCCAACCCGAACATCACGGCGTCGAACCTCAACACCGCGCTGGGCACCGCGATCAAGAAGCTCGCGGGTACCTCGCTGGTGGCGGCATCCGCCGTGACCGCCGGCGACAATTTCTTCAATACGGCGGGTTCGGCCACCGCGAATGTGGTAGCCACCGGCAATCTGCTCCCGGCCTATACCTCGACGACCGGGACAGGCTCGGTCGCGTTGCAGGACAGCGCATTGGCGGCTTCGTCCGCGACCACGTCGCTCGATGCTTCGGCGACCCCGCATCTCGACGGAACCATTCTCAGCGCACTCGCCAACGCTCCGACCGGAACCACCCTGACCATCACCGGCGCGAGCGGCGTCCACACGATCACCTTCGACCCTGCCGCCACAACTGTCACGACGGCCGGCGGCGATACCACGATCGGATTGGGGTCGGGAAGCGCCGCAAAGGTCTCTGATATCCTGAATGCGATCGCGACGGCCGCCGGCGTCCCCGCCGCGAACGTGACTCTGAGCGCCAGCGGCAACATCGAGATCGCGACCGGCACCGGCACCGACGTGGCGGTCACCGGCGGGGCGGCGGCCACAGCGCTCGGTCTCAGCAGCGTGACGCGCGGCGGAAACGTGCCGTCGACGCCTCCGATCACCGGTTCAACCGTGCTGAGCGGCACTGCGACCTTGGGCGGGCCGGAAGTGCTCTCCACGGCGTTCCAGGCGGCCGATACGATCACGGTGAACGGTCAGACGCTGACGTTTGTCGCCTCAGGCGCCACCGGCCCAAACCAGATCAACATTACCGACGACATAACGACTCTGCTTGGCAAGATCGATCAGATCACCGGCACCACGAAGCCATCGACCATTCATGGCGGCGTGATCACGATCAATACGGATGATGCCGCAAGCCTCAACATCGCGAGCTCGAACAGCACGGCGTTCGCGGCGCTCGGCTTCACGTCCTCCCCGGTCACTGCAACCCAGCCGCCGCTGCGCGTCGGCTCGTCGCCCGCAAGCTCGGCAACGACGCTGGTGAACGGCTCGGCCAATACCGTGAAGTGGTACCTTGGCAATGACGGCCCGGGTTCGGCGCGCTCCACCGCGGTGGCGCGGGTCGACGATTCCGTCGCGGTGCAATACGGCGCACAGGCCGACGAGGACGCGATCCGCCGCCAATTGCAGGCGATTGCCGTGTTCGGGACGTTCTCGACCTCGCCGACCGGGCAGTATTCCGGCGAACAGGTCTCGGCGCTGAGCTCGCGGGTGACGCAAGCGCTGACGCCGCAGCCCGGTCAGCAGCGCATCGAGGACATCCAGACCGACATCGCGATGGCCCAGAACACGATGAAGGACGCGAGCACGCGCCAGACCCAGGCCAAGGCGCAGCTTCAGTCCATCATCGACCAGGCGGAGTCGGCCTCGCCCGACCAGGTCGCGAGCCAGATCCTGGCGCTGCAGAACGCGCTTCAGGCGTCCTACCAGGTGACCTCGAACCTCTCGCAACTGTCCCTCGTCAAGTTCTTGTAAGGAGGCATTAAGGCTCCGTTAACCATGCTTCTTTACGTCTTGGTGAGGATTTGAGCGCGGGGCGGAGCCGCCAATGTCGGACAAGATGCAGCTGGTGGTGGCGACGCCGTGCTTCGGCGGGCAGGTGTCCAGCATCTATGCGAGCTCGATCTTCGCGCTCCAGCGCGCCGTGCACGACATGTCGAACCTCGGGCTCAAGGTGCTGCTGCGCGACGGTGATGCGCTGATCACGCGGGCGCGGGCCAATCTGGTCGCGATGTTCCTGGACGATCCAAAGGCGACCCACCTCCTGTTCATCGACGCCGACATCGGCTTCAAGCCCGAGCAGGTGTTCCGGCTGATCGAGAGCGGCGCGGATGTCGTCGCCGGCTGCTACCCGATCAAGCGGGTCAACTGGGACAAGGCGAAGCGGGCGATCCAGTCGGGCCGTGATGACGTGCCGGCCGCCTCGCTCGACTACGTGCTCGAGATCGAGGACCCCGACCGCATCGTGGTGGTCAACGGATTCACCCGCGTGCGCTACGCCGGCACCGGCTTCCTGATGATCCGCCGCCACGTGCTGGAGGCGATGTGCCGCCACCCCGGTTACGCCAACCTGCAATTCTTCCGCGAGCATTCGCACGATACGCTGGCAGCGAGCCAGAACCGCTTCGCGCTGTTCGAGTGCATGATCGACCCGGCGACAGGCATGTATCTGTCCGAGGACTTCGCCTTCTGCAAACGCTGGACCGACATGGGCGGCGAGATCTGGGCCGACATCCAGAGCCCGCTCGATCACGTCGGGCCGTCGGTGTTCCACGGCGACATCGCTTCGCAATTCGCGGCGGCGGCCGATGCGGCGTGAGCTTCCCGGGATGAGCGCCGGCGCATCCCGTATGTCGGCCCGCGAGCGCACGCCCGACGACGGCTCGCGCTACCGTCTGCGCGATCTCTTCACGCCACTGGACACGCTGCTCGTCTCCGGTGGAGACCCGCGGCTGGCGCTCGATCCGAACGACCGCCTCAACGCCCATGGCTGTGCGGCCGCGCCGGAGCCGGAGCTCTGGAATTTCGCCTCGGCGACCGCCTCGACGATCTCGCAATCGGCTTATGACCGCGCCGCGCTGGCGCGCGAAGAGCTGATGCACAAGTGCCTCTTCGACGAGGTCGAGGTCGCCTTCGATGCGCGCTGCGAGGACATGCGCGAGGAATTGCGCGGCCATCTCCAGCTCCCGTCGCGCGTCGACATCGTGTTCTCGCCTTCGGGTACGGACTCCCAGCTCCACGCACTGTTCCTGGCACGCGCGGTGCTCGGCGCAGCTCCCGTGACGATCGTGGTCGGCGCCGACCAGACCGGCAGCGGCACGGTCCACACCGCGCGCGGCCACCATTTCAGCTCCCTGACGGCCAGCGGCTTTGCCGTGCGCAAGAACGGCCCGGTCGCGGGTCTTGCCGGCGACAGCATCGCGGTGCCTCTGCTCGATGATGCCTCCGACGTGGCGATGCGCCGGGATCCGGATGCTGCTGTCATGCGTGCTATCCAGGACAGCCTCGCGCAAGGCCGGCGCGTTTTGTTGCACATCATGGATTCGTCAAAGCTCGGCTGGCGCGCCCCAAGCGAGGCCTGCCTCGACGAGATCGCCAAGCGCTGGAATGGCCAGGTGCAGATTGTGGTTGATGCCTGCCAGACGCGGCTCGGGCGCCGGCGACTGCGCTTCTATCTGGATCGCGGCTACATGGTGCTGATGACGGGGTCGAAGTTCTTCGGCGGACCCGCCTTCAGTGGCGCGCTGCTGGTTCCGAAGGGATTGTCTCGCGTTGTCGATCAGTTGGGTGAGATCGCGCCGGGCTTGTTCGACTACGCCGGACGCTGCGACTGGCCGATGGGCTGGACGGCATTGCGCTCGCGCTTCGAGCGTCGGCCGAATTTCGGTCAATGGCTGCGCTGGGAGGCGGCGCTCGCGGAGATCGGCAGCTACTACGCCGTGCCTGGGGCCTTTCGAGCGAGAGTGCTGGCCGAGCTTGCCGCCGGCATCGACAGCATGATTGCGTTGTCGCCATCGCTTCGCCGCGTTTCGATCGGGACCCGGACGACCGGTCCGGACGACGAGGAATTTGCGCACGCCACGATCTTTCCCTTCACGCTGCAGCGCGATGGCAAGCCGGTCTCTATCGCCGAGACAGTCGCCGTTCACCGGGCGCTGGCACGGGACATGAACGAGGTGATCAGCGGCAGCGCGGCGGACCGGCAGGTCGCCGCGCAGCGCTGCCTGATCGGCCAGCCGGTCCGGCTGGAGCAACCGGACGCGGCGCCGCAGGCCGTCTTGCGCCTCTGTGTCGGCGCGCGGCTGGTCACCGAAGCCTGGTCGGCGGACGCCGCGCAGGCGCAACGCAATTTGCAGCACATTCTCGATCGCATCGCCCATGTCGTGACGAAGATCGAACTGCTGCTTGATCGTGCCACGGCTGCGCCGGGGAAGTTTGTGCTCGAGGCCTGAGATGCTGCATCCTGTTTCCGCGCCTGACAGCGTGACCACGCCGAACTATTCCGACCGCATCGGCTTTGCGCAATTAACGCGCCGTGCCTTCGAGGGCGGCGATCTGCATCCGCTCCGCGAGCATCTGCTGGCACGGATCGCGGATGGAACGGCCGAGGCGGGCGAAGGCCTGGATCTGTCACTGGTTGCGCAGCTTCTTGGTGAGAAAGAAGCGGGGCTCGTGATCCAGAGCGAGGTACTCTCCTTCCATCAATTGTTTCGGACCCCATGCGCAGTTCCGAAACCCCGCCTGCGCGTGCTCGCGCTCGCGGCCGATATCGACATGGGCGGCAACACCCCGATCGAATTCCTGCTCGAAGGCTCCGACATCGAGCTGCTGACGCTTTATGTGGTCAAGGGCGTCGGCCTTCCCGAGACATTGCCCGATCACGACGTCGCCATCGTGGTCGCTTCCGATTCCGAGGAGTGCCGCGAGACACTCGCCGTGATCGAACAGGCCGCGCCACGCTGGCCGCGGCCGCTGCTCAATCGTCCCGAGTTCATCGGCAACCTCGATCGCGACAAGCTGTTCCGGTTGCTGGCCGGCATCTCCGGTCTGGACATTCCAGTGACCGCCCACGCGACGCGCGCGCGATTGTCTGAACTTTCGGAAGGGAAGATCGGTTGCGAGAGCATCACGGGGGAGCTGCGCTTTCCGATGATCGTGCGGCCGCGCGGCACGCATGCCGGCGTCGGGCTCGCGAAGGTCGACGACGCTGCGGCGCTCCAGGCTTATCTTGCGGAGCGGCAGGAGCAGGATTTCTTCGTCGCGCGCTTCGTCGACTATGCGAGCCCGGACGGGCTTTACCGCAAATATCGTCTCACCATGGTCGACGGCAAGCCTTACGCCTGCCACATGGCAATCGCCGATCGCTGGGACATCTGGTATCTCAACGCGTATATGGCGTTCAGCGAGGAGAAGCGGGCGGAAGAAGCCATCTTCATGAGCGACTTCGATCGTGCTTTCGCTGCGCGTCACAAGGCAGCGCTCGACGAGATGAGCAGGCGCGTTGGTCTGGATTATTTTATCGTCGATTGCGCCGAAAACCAGAACGGCGAGCTGCTGGTGTTCGAGGCCGACAACACCGCCGTCGTGCACAACATGGATCCGCCGGCCGTCTTTCCGTACAAGCCGCCGCAGATGCGCAAGATCTTTGCCGCGTTCACGGCGATGCTGTCGCGGCATGCAAAGGCGCGCGAGGAGAGTGTTGCATGAACGAGATCATCCGCAACGCGCAAAGCGCCGTCACGCACACCTCGCTCGATCCGCAGGATTGGAGCGAATTTCGCGCGCTTGCCCATCGCATGCTGGACGATGCGATCGACGGCATCGCCAATGTTCGTGCGCGTCCCGTGTGGCAGCCGATCCCAGATGATGTCCGTGGGGCGATGAAGGCCGGCGTGCCGCGCGAAGCCAGCGATCTTGCCGATGTCTATCGAGAATTCTCCGAGCATGTCGCGCCCTATGCGACCGGCAACGTTCATCCCGGCTTCATGGGCTGGGTGCATGGCGGCGGGACAGCTGTCGGCATGCTCGCGGAAATGCTCGCAGCCGGCCTCAACGCCAATCTCGGCGGGCGCGACCACATGCCGATCGAGGTCGAGCGCCAGATCGTCGCCTGGATGCGCGATCTGTTCGCCTTCCCGGAAAGCGCCAGCGGCATCTTCGTCACGGGCACGTCGATGGCCAATCTGATGGCCGTGCTGGTGGCGCGCACAGCCGTGCTCGGTGCGCTGGCGCGGCAGCACGGCATCGGCAACGATGGCGCGCTGCTCACGGCTTACACCTCGCGGGTCGCGCATGGCTGTGTCTCCAGGGCGATGGACATTGCCGGGCTCGGCACCGACGCGCTGCGCAAGATCGATGTCGATTCCGATCATCGCATCGACGTGGCCGCACTGCGCGCGCAGATCGAGGCGGATCGCGCGGTCGGCTTCAAGCCGTTCCTGGTGGTCGCCTCCGCCGGCACGGTCGATATCGGCGCGATCGACGATCTCAATGCGATCGCGGAGCTGTGCCGCGAGCAAGGGATCTGGTTTCACGTCGACGGCGCCTTCGGTGCGCTCGCGATCCTCTCGCCGGAGCTTGCGCCCCTGCTCGGCGGCATCGAGTGTGCGGATTCCATTGCGCTCGACTTCCACAAATGGGGGCAGGTGCCTTACGACGCCGGCTTCCTGCTGGTGCGCGACGGCGAGCGGCATCGGCAGGCGTTCGCGCAGCCGGCGGCGTATCTGAGCCGCGAGGCGAGGGGCTTGCAACCGGCGCGGTCTGGCCCTGCGATCTCGGTCCCGATCTGTCGCGCGGCTTCCGCGCGCTGAAGACCTGGTTCACGCTGAAGACGTTCGGGACCGAACGGCTGGGCGCGGTCATCGCGCGAAGCTGCGCGCTGGCGAAATATCTGGAGGCGCGCGTTGTCGCCGAGCCGCGGCTGGAGCTGCTCGCGCCGGTCAACCTCAATATCGTCTGCTTTCGCTACCGTGCCGACGATGCGGTCAATCGCGAGATCGTCGCCGATGTCCAGGAGTCCGGCATCGCGGCGCCGTCGAGCACGACGCTGGACGGCAAGTTCGCGATCCGCGCGGCCATCGTCAATCACCGTACCGATGCGAGGGACGTCGACGCGCTCCTGGCTGCGGTGCTGGAGTTCGGCGGACGCCGCAGTGCCGGGGCGGTGATCGAGGTCGACGCGCCGCCGCTCGCGGCGCAGTGACATCAGGACCTGTTTTGACGCGTTGAAACGAAAACGCCCCGGAGCTGGTCCGGGGCGTTCTCGTTCGGATGTGCGCAGCGTCAGGCGGCCGAGCTGACTCCGGCCGCGACGCCGCCCTTGGGATGGGTCGCCTCGAACTGCTCACGCAGCTTGTCTTCATAGGAGATCAGTTTGCGGGCCTCCTTCAAAGCCCGGTAGAGATCGCCGTTCATGATGTTGTTGTTGATGCTTTCAATGATCGGCCAGGCGCTCGGCACGGCGGTGACGATATCCCGCACCAGGTTGAAGTAGGTGCCGTGCTGGCTCTGTGGATCCGGAGAGATGTACATGAGCTGGACCGCCAGATAGACGAGCTTCGCAGGCGAGTCCGCGGTCTCGGGCGTGAGGATGTCGCGCTCGCGCAGGATCGGCACGTTCTCGCCGTCGATCAGGAGGCGGGCGCGCTGGTCCGTATTGGTAATCACGCAGTTACCGACGATGATGCGTTCGTGCGGTCTCAGCTCGACCTTGAGGGCCATGCCAGTTCTCCATTAACTCGACTGTAATGATCGGGCGACGTGCACCGCGTTACAAGCGTTCGTCGCCGATTTTGGTCGCAATCCTTGCTGAACATGGTTAATGGCTGGTAAACGCCGCGGCCCGCGAGAAAAAGGCCAGCAATTTCAAATGCTTTGATGCCCCCTCCGGAACGCGGCTCTGGCGCGCGGAGAGTCCGTCGCGCGTCATGTCCGCAAAGGCGGCGGCTTTGTTTCATGGATTGTTAGAGGCTTGGACGCACGGTCCGCCGGTCGTTCGATCAATCTCGGTCGAGCAGGGCACATAGCTACCAGAAAGGTACAGATTATGTCCGGTATTGTTCTCTCCGCGTCGGTTCGTCAGAACCTCCTCTCCCTCCAGTCCACCGCCGACCTTCTCGCCACCACCCAGAGCCGCCTTTCGACCGGCAAGAGCGTGACCTCGGCGCTCGACAATCCCACGAACTTCTTCACCGCGCAGGGTCTCGACAACCGCGCGAGCGACATCAACAACCTGCTGGACGGCATCGCCAACGGCGTGCAGGTGCTGCAGGCCGCCAACACCGGCATCACCTCGCTGCAGAAGCTGGTCGATACCGCCAAGTCGATCGCCAACCAGGCGCTGCAGGCGACCTCGGGCTACAGCACCAAGGCGACACTGACCAGCGCTTCGATCGCCGGCCTGTCCTCCACCAGCCTGACCGGCAGCGCCGGCGCGACCTCCAGCGCCACCAACACCGGCACGGCTCTGACCTCCACCGGCACGGCCGTGACCGCGCAGACCGTCACCGGCAGCACGCTGACGGCCGACACGACCACCTCCGCGGTTGTGGCCAGCAAGACCGGCACCGCTCTCCATGCCTATGACAAGGCGACGCTCACCACCGGCATTGACAATACGGGCGCCTCCGGCTTCTCGGCTGGCGACACCTTCACGATTTCGACCGACGCTGGCGATACGATCGTGTCGTTCTACACCGGTGGTGCACCGGCTCCGGCAGCCAATACGGTGTTCATCGACGCCGCTACGCTCACTGGTACGGGCGATGCGACTGCGATCGCCGCCGCGATCAATGGCGGCACGTCGACCTCTGGCGTCGTGGCTGACGCGACCAGCGGTTCGCTGGTGCTGACGGCTGCCACCACGGGCACGTCGCTGTCGGTCACCGACAACTCTCCCTCCAGCTCGAACCTGTTCAACGGTGTTGCCGGTGTTTCCGGCGCAACCGTCACGGCTGCTCCCACTGCCAACGGCGCCGGCGCAACGCCCACCGGCGGCAGCCTGGTGAGCGATCTCGGCATCAACGCCGGTGACACGTTCACCGTCAACGGCACGACGGTCACCGTCGCCGGCAGCGATACCATCAGCGGCCTGGTCACCAAGATCAACACGGCGGCCGGCGGCACTGTTGCCAGCTTCGCTACTGGCCAGTTCACGCTGACCTCGACGGCCTCGATCGCCAACGTGTCCGTTCAGGACGGCACGGCCGGCACGGTCGCCAAGCTCGGCCTGACGGGCAACAACACGGTGGCCAGCACGCCGGCGGGAACGCCCCCGACGGTGTCCGCAGCCACCCTGCTGAAAGGCACGGCCAGCAACACCTCGAACGATCTGAGCACCGCCATCACCGCCGGCAGCACGCTGGTCGTCAATGGCACCAAGACCATCTCGTTCTACGACTCGGGCGCCGGTGGTTCGGCTGGTAGTGCGGCCGACACCACCTATCTCGATCTCGCCACCTCCCGCGTGGGCGATGTTCTGGGTGCGATCGACGCCATCACCGGCGGCACGTCCTCGGTCAGCGCCGCCGGCAAGCTGCAGATCAGCACCGGCACGACCGACGATTTCAGCATCACCGGTACGGGCAACGCGCTGACCGCGCTTGGCCTGAACGGCTCGCTGGCGGTCAGCGGCGGTTCGGCCACGACGCTGGCGGCGGGTGCGACTCTTGCCAAATATGCGGCGCCTGCGGCGATCTCGGCCACCACCTCGCTCAGCGATCTGACTAATATCGGTAACATCGCCAATGGCTCGTCGTTCGTCGTGAACGGCAAGACCATCACCTTCTCCACGAGCGCTGCCACAAGCACGAACTCGACCGGCAGCACGATCAACCTGGCCTCCGGCAAGGTGCAGGACCTGCTCGACGCCGTCGACAAGGCGCAGGGCACCTACAACTACGTGTCGCAGACCGGTGCGTCGTCGGTGTCCGCCGACGGCAAGCTCCAGCTCGCCACCGGCACGACCAGCAACCTGGTGATCGCGGCCTCCAGCGACAACAGCGACGCGACCGTGGCGACCAAGAGTGCGGCGGCCCTCGGGGCGCTCGGCCTGGCGGCCGGCACCACGGCGGTCACCGGCAGCACCACGTCCGGCCTGTCCGGCAAGACGCTGCACATCGACTCGTTCGGCGGCGGCACGGCGCTCGACATCACCTTCGGCACCGGCACCGGCCAGGTCAACACGCTGGATGCCCTCAACACGGCGCTGGCGGCGAACAATCTGTCGGCCTCGATCGACGGCGCGAGCGGTACGCTGAAGATCACCAGCACCAACGACTACGCCTCGCAGACCTTCTCTGTGAGCGGCACTGCGATCACCGACAGCGGCTCGGCATTCGAGAGCAAGACGGTGTCGGCTCCGGTGGCTGATGTGAACGCGCAGAACTCCCGCGCGTCGCTGGTGGCTCAGTACAACAACGTGATCGACCAGATCCGTACCACGGCGCAGGATGCCTCCTTCAACGGCGTCAACCTGCTGAACGGCGACCAGCTCAAGCTGGTGTTCAACGAAACCGGCAAGTCCACGCTGAACGTTACCGGCATCAACTTCGACCCGGCCGGTCTCGGCCTGTCGTCGCTGACCTCCGGGACCGACTTCGTGGACAACAACTCGACCAACTCGGTTCTGTCCAGCCTCTCCAAGGCTTCGACCGCGCTGCGTTCGGAAGCTTCGACGCTGGGTTCGAACCTGTCGGTCGTGCAGATCCGTCAGGACTTCAACAAGAACCTGATCAACGTGCTGCAGACCGGTTCGTCCAACCTGACGCTGGCCGACACCAACGAGGAAGCCGCCAACAGCCAGGCGCTGTCGACCCGCCAGTCGATCGCGGTCTCCGCGCTGTCGCTGGCCAACCAGTCGCAGCAGAGCGTGCTCCAGCTGCTCCGCTAAGCACGGAAGCCACACAAGATACGGAAAACGGCGGGGGCAACCCCGCCGTTTTGCTTTGTCGTTCGATCCTTTGGTTCCGTCACCCCGGGACCTTGCGGACATGCAGCAGGCGGCGGCTTTCCAGCTCGAGCTCCTCCGCCGACGGGCGATTGAAATCACTCAATAAATCCAAGCCGCGGGGGCATTTCCCCGCGGCTATTCTTTTGGTCCGGACGGGGGCAGGGGCCTTTACGAGCGATTAACCCTGTCTCTTAAACCGGCGTTAACCATACTTTAAAGGACAGCCCGTAAAACTGGACGAAAGCTCGCTCTTCAGACCTGCACGGTCGATTCGCATTCGGTTCAAGAGGAAGACCTGCCAATGTCCAACATCGTTCTCTCGGCATCGGTTCGCCAGAACCTGTTGTCGCTGCAATCGACGGCCGAATTGCTGGCCACGACGCAGGAGCGGCTTTCCACCGGGAAGAAGGTGAACACCGCGCTCGACAATCCCACGAACTTCTTCACCGCGCAGGGCCTCGACAACCGCGCGAGCGACATCAACAACCTGCTGGACGGCATCGCAAACGGCGTGCAGGTGCTCCAGGCCGCCAACACCGGCATCACCTCGCTGCAGAAGCTGGTCGATACCGCCAAATCGATCGCCAGCCAGGCGCTGCAGGCGACCTCGGGCTACGACACCAGGGCCACACTGACCAGCGCTGCGATCGCCGGCCTGTCCTCCACCAACCTGACCGGCAGCGCCGGGGCGACCTCCAGCGCCACCAATACCGGCACGGCCCTGACCGCCACCGGCACGACCGTGACCGCGCAGACCGTCACCGGCAGCACGCTGACGGCCGACACGCTGAGCTCCGCGATTGTGGCCAGCAAGACTGGCACGGCGCTTCATGCCTATGACGCCGCGAAGCTCACCACCGGCATTGACGATACGGGTGCCTCCGGCTTCTCGGCTGGCGACAGCTTCACGATTTCGACCGACGCCGGCGATACGATCGTGTCGTTCTACACCGGTGCTGCACCGCCGCCCGCAACAAATACGGTGTTCATCGACGCCGCTACGCTCACTGGTACGGGCGATGCGACCGCGATCGCCGCCGCGATCACTGGCGGCACGTCCAGCTCGGGCGTCGCGGCGAGCGTGGTCGGCGGTAAGCTGACGCTGACGGCCGCCAACACCGGCACGTCGCTATCGGTCACCGACAACTCCGCCGCCAGCTCGACCCTGTTCACCGGTGTCGCCGGTGTCTCCGGCGCATCGGTCACGGTCAATGCCACTGCCAACGGTGCCGGCGCAACGCCGACGGGCGGCAGCCTGGTGAGCGATCTCGGCATCAAGACCGGTGACACGTTCACCGTCAACGGCACGACAGTCACCGTCGCCGGCGGCGATACCATCAGCGGCCTGGTCACCAAGATCAACACGGCGGCCGGCGGCACTGTTGCCAGCTTCGCTACTGGCCAGTTCACGCTGACCTCGACGGCCTCGATCGCCAACGTCAGCGTTCAGGACGGCACGGCCGGCACGGTTGCCAAACTCGGCCTGACCGGCAACAACACGGTGGCCAGCACGCCGGCGGGAACGCCCCCGACGGTGTCCGCAGCCACCCTGCTCAAGGGCACGCCCAGCAACACCTCGAACGATCTGAGCACCACCATCACCGCCGGCAGCACGCTGGTCGTCAATGGCACCAAGACCATCTCGTTCTACGACTCGGGCGCCGGTGGTTCGGCGGGTAGTGCGGCCGACACCACCTATCTCGATCTCGCCACCTCCCGCGTGGGCGACGTTCTGGGTGCGATCGACGCCATCACCGGCGGCACGTCTTCGGTCAGCGCCGCCGGCAAGCTGCAGATCAGCACCGGCACGACCGACGATTTCAGCATCACCGGTACGGGCAACGCGCTGACCGCGCTTGGCCTGAACGGCACGCTGGCGGTCAGCGGCGGTTCGGCCACGACGCTGGCGGCGGGTGCGACTCTTGCCAAATATGCGGCGCCTGCGGCGATCTCCGCCACCACCTCGCTCAGCGATCTGACCAATATCGGCAACATCGCCGATGGCTCGTCGTTCGTCGTGAACGGCAAGACCATCACCTTCTCCACGAGCGCTGCCACAAGCACGAACTCGACCGGCAGCACCATCAACCTGGCCTCCGGCAAGGTGCAGGACCTGCTCGACGCCGTCGACAAGGCGCAAGGCACCTACAATTACGTGACGCAGACCGGTGCGTCGTCGGTGTCCGCCACCGGCGAGCTCAAGCTCGCCACCGGCACGACCAGCAACCTGGTGATCGCGGCCTCCAGCGACAACAGCGATGCGACCGTGGCGACCAAGAGTGCGGCGGCCCTCGGGGCGCTCGGCCTGGTGGCCGGCACCACGGCGGTCACCGGCAGCACCACGTCCGGCCTGTCCGGCAAGACGCTGCACTTCGACTCGTTCGGCGGCGGCACGGCGCTCGATATCACCTTCGGCACCGGCACCGGCCAGATCAACACGCTGGACCAGCTCAACACGGCGCTGGCGGCGAACAATCTGCGGGCCTCGATCGACAGCGCGAGCCACACGCTGCAGATCACCAGCACCAACGACTATGCGTCGCAGACCTTCGCGGTGAGCGGCACTGCGATCACCGACAGCGGCTCGGCATTCGAGAGCAAGACGGTGTCGGCTCCGGTGCCGGATGCGGACGCGCAGAACGCCCGTGCGTCGCTGGTGGCTCAGTTCAACAACGTGATCGACCAGATCCGTACCACATCGCAGGATGCCTCCTTCAACGGCGTCAACCTGCTGAACGGCGATCAGCTCAAGCTGGTGTTCAACGAGACAGGGACCTCCACGCTGAACATCCCCGGCTCTGTCTTCGACCCGGTCGGCCTCGGCCTGTCGGCCCTGACCGCCGGCGTGGACCTGGTGGACGGCGCCTCGACCAAAGCGATCGTGTCGGCTCTCAACGGGGCTTCGACCGCGCTGCGCTCGGCAGCTTCGACGCTGGGTTCGAACCTGTCGGTCGTGCAGATCCGTCAGGACTTCAACAAGAACCTGATCAACGTGCTGCAGACCGGTTCGTCCAACCTGACGCTGGCCGACACCAACGAAGAAGCCGCCAACAGCCAGGCGCTGTCGACCCGCCAGTCGATCGCGGTCTCCGCGCTGTCGCTGGCCAACCAGTCGCAGCAGAGCGTGCTCCAGCTGCTCCGCTAATTTCGCCAGCGCAAGATCGCAAGTTGAAATGTCGCGGCGGGGCTCATGCTCCGCCGTACTCTTGAGAGAGATCGCTCAGATTAGTTGGGATCGGATCGATGCCGATGATGCAGGGCACGTCTACAGCTTGCGTGCGCGCATCCAATCTCGCGCTGACGAAGGACTCCATGACCCGTAATAGTCCGGAGTGCTTCCAAGCTTACACGTAAGCAAATCTTAAGCCGTGCTGCCTAGGGTTAAACAAGAAATTTTTAAGCTTGCTCAACGAGCTAGGTAACTTCCAAGGTGTGATTGATGTCGAATTACGGTGCCTCGGCCTACGCGCGTGTTGCCACAACCACCGCCACCCCTCGCGATGTCGAGGCGCAGACCTTGCTCAAGGCCGCCATGAAGCTCCAGGACGCGGTCAACGGCGCCGATCCGTTCAGCGAGCAGGCCAAGCACGCGCTGATGTTCAATCGCAAGCTATGGACGATTTTCCTGAGCGAGGCGATGCGCGAGAACAATCCGCAGCCATTCGATGTCCGGCAGAAGATCGCCAACATCAGCGTGTTCGTGCTGAGCCAGACCGCCGCGCTGCAGATGAGCCCGCAATTGGATCACTTCCATCCGCTGATCGAGATCAACCGCAACATCGCCGCCGGTCTGTCCGGCCGTCCGTGACGGAAGCTCGTCATGGCCGACGTCCTGAGCATCCTGTCGACGGCGTATAAGTCGAACGTGCTTTCGAGCACAGCGAGTTCGTCGAAATACGTTGCGGTCGATTCCTCGCTCTATCAAGGCAGCTGGTCAGGCAAGTATCCGGACGGCAAGAAGTTCTCGCTGAACGTCTCGCAGGTCAGCGGATTTCGCGCGCAGGTCCACTACGAGAGCGAAGGCACGTCACAGTACCAGCAGGTGCTGATCAAGGACGGTTCGTTCCGCTTCGGGAATACCAGGTTCACGCTGACGGACGTCGGCAAGGCGCAGGTCAAGAACGTCGTCACCGATCCCGCGACCGGCTCGACCTATCTCGATACCGCGCAAGCCACGCTCGACACCTGATGCTCAGGCGCTGACGTCCGTATTGAGCGGACGCGAGGGCTGGGACTTCAAATCCTCTGCATGGAAATAGGCCCGCCGGCGCAGCATGGCTTCGTCGGGGAACTGATTGACCACCGCGTCGGTCTTGTCGTTGACCACCTGAAAGACGAAAGATGCGGCGGCCTGGTCGAACACGACCTGACGCGAGACGTTCTCGTTCTTCGGCAGATCGCTGCGCACGGCCGCACTGGTATCGCTTGCGGCCACCGTCTGGATCACCGGCAAATCAGTTTGCACGGCCTCGTTCGCCGCCGAATTCGACGTCGTTACGGTCTGCACAGGTGCCGGTATCCCCACCGGCCTGATGCTGAAATCTGTACTCATGGCAGCCTCCTGGTTGCCTCACGTGAGTCAAATCCCAACCCCTCTCAATACGCAACCATGGGACACCAGGTTTGAACATCGGGTAAGGAAACGTGCCTAACCGCGCGGCGAGATCGCCGCGCGGTTTTTCGTAAAATTACAGATGTTCTTGCGTGCGTTCAGAGCGAGCGGCTGACCGCGAGCGGGGTGATGTGGCGCGGGCCCGGCGTGGCGCGGCGGCCGGCAGCCGTATAGGTGTTCGGCACGTTGCGCTTCTGGATCTCGGCGTTGACGCCGCGCACGACGCTCTCTGAGACCGCATGTGCGGTCGCGAGCACGGTGAGATTGACCTGGAGCATCGCGCGGAACGCATCGTGGTGCCGATGCAGCGTCGAGAGCAGCTCGGGCGCGGATTTGGCGATCTGGGGCTGGTTCGCCTTCAATTCGCTGACGGCACTGACGTAGTTTCGCGACAACTCCTGCTTTTGCTCTCGAGCGTCATCGCCTCGCGGACCTTGCCGGCGCGAACGAGCTCGGTCTCGCGCTCGATCAGCCCGAGCAGGGCACTCATCGCGTCCATCAATCGCTCGGCGACCTTGCGCGCTTCGGCATTGCCGGGTGCAGTGTTCGGACGCTGCGCTTGCACCGGCTGTCGTGAGGCGTTGAAGTGGTTCATCTCGTTTGACCTTATGCCGTGCGGATGGTTTTCGCCTGCTGCATGATGAGGGTGCGGTAGACCTCGGTCGCGACGCCGACGCCGCCGGCCTTGGCGAAGTTCCTGGAATATTGCTCGGTCAGCATCGAGCGCCACACGCCGGTGCCCGTCGTGTCGCCGAACGGACCTTCGCCCTTCAGGCCCGAGGTCATCTGCGAGAACATGCTGTTGAGGAACATCGCCTCGAAATCGGTGGCGGTCTTCTGCGCCTTTGCCTGCTGCTTCGGCGAGACCTTTTGCAACGCGGCTGCGAGCTCGAAATCGGGCCGGCCGTTACGGCTCTCGACGGAGAACGCCGGGGAGCTCGCGACGTGCGGGGTGTTGATCATGCTCGTCTGCATCACATCACCTCGATGTCGGCTTCGATCGCGCCGGCGGCCTTGATCGCCTGCAGGATGCTGATGAGGTCGCGGGGGCCGATGCCGAGGCCGTTGAGCCCGTCGACGAGCTGTTGCAGCGAGACACCGTCCTTGACGACGGCGAACTTCTTGCCGTCCTCGGTGACGCTGACGCCGGTGCGCGGCGTGACGACGGTACGGCCGCGTGACAGCGGGTTGGGCTGGCTGACCTGCGGGCTCTCGGAAATGGTGACGGTGAGGTTGCCCTGGGCCACCGCGACCGTGGCGACGCGGACATCGCGGCCCATCACGATGATGCCGCTGCGCTCGTCGATGATGATCTTGGCGGCGAGGTCGGGATCGACCTGAAGCTGCTCGATCTCGGTGAGGAAGGCGACGACGTTGCCCTTGAAATCCGGCGGGATCGACAATTGCACCGTCGAGGGGTCGATCGGCTCGGCGCTTTTGACGCCGAGATAGTCGTTGATCGCGGCCGCGATCCGCTTGGCCGTGGTGAAGTCGGCGTTGCGCAGCGCCAGACGCACGTTCGGCAGCCGATTGAGCGCGAACTCGATCTCGCGCTCGATGATGGCGCCGTTGACGATGCGGCCCACGGTCGGAACGCCGCGCACGATCTTGGCCGCTTCACCCTCGGCCTGGAAGCCGGAGATCGCGAGCGAGCCCTGTGCAACCGAGTAGACGTTGCCGTCGGCGCCGAGCAGGGGGTGACCAGCAGCGTGCCGCCGCGCAGATCCTTGGCGTCGCCGAGCGCGGAGACGGTGACATCCATGCGCGTGCCCTGGGTGGCAAAAGCCGGCAGATTGCCCGTCACCATCACGGCGGCGACGTTGCCGGTGCGGATGGTGGCGCCGCGGATGTTGACGCCCATGCGTTCGAGCATCGCCTGCAGCGACTGCTTGGTGAAGGGGATGTTGTTGAGCGTGTCGCCGGTGCCGTTGAGGCCGACGACGAGGCCGTAGCCGATGAGCTGGTTCTGCCGCACGCCCTCGATATTGGCGAGATCCTTGATGCGCGACGTCGCGCTTGCGGACGCGACCGAGAGCGCCAGCGCTGACAGCGCGGCGCAGGCCACCCCAAGAATCCTCACCCAACGAACGCCTTGCATCCTCTGCTCCCCAAGGCTCCCGAGAAAGCCTCCTCAAATCTCGGACCAATCCCGACACTCCCATGACGAGCTGGTCCGACGCTGTCCTTGCGAGCGCTGTGCCAACACGGGATAATGGGAGCAGGTGATTGAATAGGTTGAATAAACCTGTTTCGACCGGTCTCAGCCGGCGTTCGCTTTGAGGAGCGAAACTGCCGCCTCCCGGCAGATTTTGCCGGGCTGTTTACGCGCCGTTAACCATAAGGCGGCGAATGTGACGCATCGATCACCCGGATTGCTGCGATGCGCATCTACGGACCGAACGGCACAACGCTTGGAGCGCCGGCCAGCCAGGCCAAGCGGACGGGCTCCGGCACCTTTGTTCTGCCCGACGCCTCGTCGGCGCAGGAGACGCGGAGCGCTGCCGCACCGAAGGCCGCCGCCAACATCGATGCGCTGCTCGCACTGCAGGGCATCGAGGAGGATCCGGTCGAGCGCCGCAAGCGTTCGGTTGCTCGCGGCAGGACCGCGCTCGACGTGCTCGACGATCTCAAGATGGGTCTGCTGTCCGGCAATCTCGACGCGTCGACGGTGACGCGGCTGCGGGATGCCGCGACGAATCTGAAATCGTCCTCCGGTGATCCCGGTCTCGATTCCGTGCTGTCCGAGATCGAGCTGCGCGTCGAGGTCGAACTCGCCAAGGCCGGGCAGGCGTAACGTCGGCCCTTACGCCGCGACATCCTTCAGCTGCGCGTCGTAGCGCCGCTGTGCGGCGAGGACGTCTTTCAGGTTTTGCTCGGCCCAGTCGCGCAGGGGGTCGACTGCGGCGGCGAGCGTCACGCCGAGCTGCGTGATCGAATATTCCACCGTCACCGGCACGGTCGCGATGGCGTGACGCTTGATCAATCCGTCGCGCTCGAGCGACTTGAGAACCTGGCTCAGCATCTTCTGCGAAATCCCTTCAATCGTGCGGCGCAACTGATTGAAGCGCATCGGCTCCTCGCGCAGCAGCAGCAGGATCAGCACCGCCCATTTGTCGCCGACGCGGTCGAGTATCTGGCGTGTGGGGCAGTTCGCTGCATAGACGTCTGGCTTCATCGTCGGGTCCTCACGATCCATGCCGGCTGCTTGCCGGTTACTCCTGCGTAATCAGGTAAGCACAAAGTGCTCTCTTAACACCAGCATCCTTTGCGATATCTAGTCACCATTAGTTACCATAGAAGCAAAGGAAGCCTTCCATGAAAATCGCAGTCGCCGGCGCCTCCGGCCGGGCCGGATCGGAAATCACCAAGGAACTGGCCCGTCGTGGCCACACGGTTACGGCCATTGCCCGGAACCCCGAGAAGATCGCGGCCCTGCCGAATGTCACGCCCACCAAGGGCAACGTGCTCGACCAAGCGGGCCTTGCCAGGCTGTGGGCCGGACACGATGCGGCCGTGAGTTCCGTGCACTTCCTGGCCAGCGACCCGCTCAAGCTGATCGGGGCGGCAAAGGAGTCCAGGGTCGGCCGCTACCTCGTCGTCGGCGGAGCCGGAAGCCTGGAAGTCGCTCCCGGTGTGAAACTGGTTACAACCACCGGTTTTCCGGCCGAATACAAGGCGGAAGCGGAAAAGGCGGGGCGTTCCTCGACCTGCTGCGGCAGGAGAAGGACCTGAACTGGACCTTCATCTCGCCTTCGGCCCTGTTCATCGAGGGGGAGCGGACCGGCAAGTTCCGGCTGGGGACCGACCAGCTTCTCGCAGATGCGAGCGGGAAGAGCTGGATCAGCTTTGCCGACTACGCCATCGCGCTTGCCGACGAGATCGAGCGGCCGGCCCATGCGCGGCAGCGTTTCACGGTCGGTTACTAGGCTTTTGGCCGCCTCCGGACCCTCCAGGATAAACCTTCCTGTGCAAGGGTTTGGGGGCGGTAACCGAGCGATTAAGGAAATATTGTCTGTCACAGGAGGTCGCTATATAAGCCCCGGCTCAGCGGACGTCGTTCCGTTCACGAGTCGTTGCTTGAGAAGATAGGCCGCCCTTGGAAAAGTTGAAAAACTACCGACCGACCGAAAAAGAGCCTTTCATGAACGACCGGCAGAAGGAGTACTTCCGTTTGAAGCTCCTCGCCTGGAAGGATGAGATCCTCAAAGAGTCCAAGCTCACCCTGCAGGCTCTGCAGGAGGAGAACGTGAATCACCCCGATCTCGCCGATCGGGCATCGTCCGAAACCGACCGCGCCATCGAACTCCGCGCCCGCGACCGCCAGCGCAAGTTGATCGCCAAGATCGACGCCGCGCTCCAGCGCATCGAGGACAACACCTACGGTTATTGCGAGGACACCGGCGAGCCGATCTCTTTGAAGCGGCTCGAAGCCCGGCCCATCGCGACGCTCTCGGTGGAAGCGCAGGAGCGCCACGAGAAACGCGAGAAGGTCTATCGCGACGAATAGAGTCCGAGCCGCAGCGATGCGGCTCTTTGTTTTAGGACCCAAGGTGCCGCTTCGCGCCCTGATCAGCATGTTGCCTGTCGCTTGCGGCCGCTCGTCGCGCGGCCGCAATCGCGAAAAGTGAATCGCGATCAATGAGCTAGACTCGACTCTTCCGAGCTCACGTGAGTTCGGATGAGAACCAGCCTTCACTTCAGGTGCGGGACGTTTTGTGAGTCGCATCAACGGGATCGACCCGGATGCTGAGACACCGATACAGCAGCATCACACGTCGCTGCAATCAGGCCTGCCGCGGCGCCACGAGGCGCGCATCCCCATAAAGCCTGGACCAGCTCAATATTTCCTTAAACGCCGGCAGCAGGCCGTAGGCTGCATCCGTCAGTTCGTACTCCACCCGCAGCGGCTTCTCCGCGAAGACGGTGCGCGACACCAGGCCATCCTGCTCGAGCTCGCGCAGTTGCGTGGTCAGCATGTGCTGGGTGATGCCGCTGATCGATCGCCGCAAGGCGCCGAAGCGAACCGCGCCGTTCATCAGCACGAACAGGATCTCCAGCTTCCACTTGCCGCCGAGCGCGTGGATCGCCCGCTTGAAGTCGGTGAGCAGGGCGGGGTCGGGGCTGCAATCGCAGTCGCCGTCGCAAATGCTGGTCAGGTTTTCCATACCGGTCTCGAAATCCATTCTACTTGTGCGCTCTCAGATAGTGACCAGATGCGGCCTTGAGCAGGTCCGGCGGAACCCATTCGCCCGGCCGCGCACCGAGGGGAATTTGGCAATGAGCACCGTTCTGGTCACCGGCGGGTCCGGCTTCGTCGGCAGCCATGTCGTCCTGCAACTTCTGGCCGCCGGTCACGCGGTCCGGACGACGGTGCGCCGTCCGGATCGGCGGGACGACGTGCTGGCGATGCTGCACGAGGGCGGGGCGACTTCGCCGGAGAGCCTGTCCTTCCTGACCGCCGACCTCACGGCAGACGAGGGGTGGCGCAAGGCGGTCTCGGGTTGCGACTACGTGCTCCATGTCGCCTCGCCATTGTCGACCAGCGTTCCCAGGGACGAGAACGAGATGATCATCCCGGCGCGTGACGGCACGCTGCGGGTGTTGCGCGCCGCGCGGGACGCCGGCGTCAGGCGGGTCGTCATCACCTCCTCGCTGGGCGCGATCGGCTATGGCCATTCACCGCGCGAAAAGCCGTTCGACGAGACCGACTGGACCAATCTCGAAGGCGCCGACGTGCAGCCCTACATCAAGTCCAAGACGCTGGCCGAGCGGGCGGCCTGGGATTTCGTCGCGCGCGAGGGCGGCGGGCTGGAGCTGTCGGTCGTCAATCCCGCCGGCATCTTCGGTCCGGTGCTGGGGCCAGACTTCTCCGGCTCGATCGAGATCGTCAAATCGCTGCTCGACGGTGCCATGCTGGCGGTGCCGCGGGTCTATTTCGGCGTGGTTGACGTGCGCGACGTCGCCGATCTGCATCTGCGGGCAATGATTGCGCCCGAGGCGAAAGGCGAGCGCTTCATCGCGGTGTCCGGCGAGGCGATGTCGATCCTCGACATCGCCAAGGTGCTGCGGCGGGAACTCGGACCGGCCGCGCGGCGGGTTCCGCGGCTCCAGGCCCCGGACTGGCTGGTGCGGCTGGCCGCCCACCGGATTCCGCTGCTGCGCGCCGTAGTGCCGATGCTCGGCAAGGTCAGGCATTCCACCAGCGCCAAGGCAAGGTCGCTGCTCGGCTGGCAGGCCCGCTCCAATGACGAGGCGATCCTGGCCACGGCCGGGAGCCTGATCCGTCTTGGTCTCGTCAAGGCGTGAGGCCGCCCCGTCCTTGTCACGCCCCGGCGGGGATGCTGAAGTGCCGTCCTCGATTGGGTAGCGTAGGAGGCGGCGCCGATGGACAATATTCTCGAAGCCGCAAAGGCGATCGCGCTGGCGCGGCGCAACCATGCGCCGCTTGCCGCGCTTGAGGTTCCTCCCGCCGACGAAGACGAAGGCTACGAAGTCCAGCGCGCGCTGCACGATCTGCTGCTGCCGCATGCCGGGCCGCTGGTCGGCTACAAGATCGGCTGCACCAGTGCGGTGATGCAGGACTATATCGGCATTCCGCACCCCTGCGGCGGCGGCGTGTTCCAGAAGGGCGTGCACGACAGCGGCGTCAAGCTCGCTTCTGCCGACTATGTCCGGGTCGGCGTCGAATGCGAGATCGCGGTGCGCCTGAAGCGCGACCTTGCCGCCGGCGAGGCGCCGTTCACGGCCGAATGGGTCGGTGAAGCCGTCGAGGCCTATCATCCCGCCATCGAGATCGTCGACGACCGCTATGTGAAGTGGGAGACGATGGGCGCGCCGACGCTGATCGCCGACGATTTCTTCGCTGCCGGCTGCGTGCTGGGGCCGTCCGTGCCGCGCTCGTCGGTGCCGGACCTCAAGGCGGTCAAGGGCCGCGCCATCGTCAACGGCGAGGAGGTCAGCAACGGCACCGGCGCCGACGTGCTCGGCCATCCCCACAACGCACTCGCCTGGCTCGCCAACCACCTCGCCGCCGAAGGCAGGGGTCTTCACGCGGGACAGCTCGTGCTCACCGGAAGCCTCGTCAAGACGCTGTGGCTCAAGGCCGGCGACAAGGTGCGGATGGAGCTGGACGGGCTGGGCGTGGTGGAGGCGGAGTTTACTTAAGGGGGCCGGCACCCTGCGCGGTCCCCTCCGCGCAGCGGGCGTGCGTTCGCCATCGAGACCAAACGTAAGGCGAGCCGTCAGCGACGCCGTCGCGGCCACCGCATTCCATTTCTTGTTCGGGACGGTCGCGTGGCGCCCCCTTGCGGCGTGGAACAAAAAGTGAACATAATGGGTTGATCGAGGGTGTCGAGTTTAATTCCTAAAACCCGAATTTACGGGATTGGATTTAATAGCAAAAGTGCTATATTCTGGGTGGAAATGCCCAATCGCAAGCCGACGATTTGGATTGGCTCTTCCCTGGATGATCTGCGGGCATTCCCGGACGAGGTGCGTCGCCTCATGGGATTTGCGATCGACGACGCGCAGAATGGGGCAGAGCATCCGCGTGTCAAAGCGTTGAAAGGGTTTGGCGGGCGCAGCGTTGCTCGAAGTGGTCGATGATTTCGATGGCGATACTTTCAGGGCGGTCTACACGGTTCGCTTTGCTGACGTGATTTACGTTCTCCATGCCTTTCAGAAGAAGTCGAAGCGAGGAATCGAGACGCCGAAGCATCATATCGATCTTGTCAAGACGCGTTTGAAGCTTGCCGAGGCACACTACCATGAGCGCTATGGCAAAGGAGGCCTCAGATGAGCGATGATAAAAATATCAGGGTAGGCAGCGACAATGTGTTTGCCGATCTCGGCTTTGCCAATCCCGAAGAGGAGTTGCTCAAGGCCAAGCTCGTCCGTGAGATTCGTGATATTCTGAAGCGCCGTAAACTCACACAGGCCAAGGCCGCAACCCTGCTGGGTCTGAAGCAGCCGGACGTCTCCGGTCTTGTCACGGGGCGTGTCGGCAAGTTTTCGATTGAACGTCTGGTCCGCTGTCTGGATCGGCTGGACTACAAGGTCGATTTGGTGGTGCGCCAAAAGCCGCGGCGCGCTGCTGCTTGAATGATCGAGATTGTTTTTGTGGGTGCAGCGAGCGCCGCTACGATCGCGGGCCTGACTCGCTGTGCGTGTCCCAAAATACATGCGGCCTCCGGCGAGGAGCTACCGGAGGCCGCGTCGTACATCGTCGTTCGCGCCTAGGTTCGCGAACACGATGTGGGAGCTCGGGAGAAACTTAGAAGGGCAGCAGCACGTCCATGACTTGCTGGCCGTAGCGCGGTTGCTGCACGTCCATGATCTGGCCGCGGCCGCCGTAGGCGATGCGGGCCTGCGCGATCTTGGTGGAGTCGATGGTGTTGTCGCTCTGGATGTCCTCGGGCCGCACGACGCCGGCGACGATGAGCTCGCGGATCTCGTAATTGACCCGGATCTCCTGCTTGCCCTCGACCACGAGGTTGCCGTTTGGCAGCACCTGCGTGACCACCGCGGCGACGTTGGTCTGCAACGCTTCCGTGCGATTGACCGAGCCCTTGCCATCGCTGGCGGCGCTGGAATCGGCGGTGAGGATGCGGCCGGGCAGCACCTTCTGCGCCTGCGCGCCGAGCGTCTTGGCGCCGATGAAGTCGGTGATGCCCGAGTCTTCCGAATTGGTCCGGCTGCGCTGGGTCTCGTTGGAGAGGTTGGCCTTGTCGGTGATGTTGACGGTCACGGTGAGGAGGTCGCCGATCTGGTGGGCGCGCTGGTCCTTGAAGAAGGCGCGGCTGCCGCTGCGCCACAGCGAGTTCGGATTGTAGGAGGCGACTTCCGGCTTCGGCATCGGCATCTGCACCGGCTTGTAGCCGGGCTGCGTCGTCGGATTGTCGATCGCCGACAGTTTCGGTTGCTCGCCAATCTGCGACAGGCGGTCGATCGAGGAGCAGCCGCTCGCCAGCGCGCAAGTCGCCAGCAGCAGGGCAGAGATCGCGATGCGACGAGGACGGAAAGCCGAACTGAACCTGGACATGACTTACTCTGACTTGGCTGGAGCTTGCGAGACGCGAACTTGCGGGAGCTGGGCCTGTGCGACCTGGGCCGGCGAAGCGGGGCCCTGGACCAGGCTCCGGAGCAGGGCAGCAGTGTCGACGGGGGCGGGCGCTTCGTCGCGTTTGAGCGATGAGGTCTGCTCGACCGCAGCCGGTATCGGTGCGGACTGGCTGGCGCCCTGGACGGTGATCTGGCCGCGGGCGGTGACGGTCCCGGTCAGCGTGCGCTTGGTCTGCAGATTGAGGACGCTCACGGTATCGCCCTCGGCGCCGCTCTCGAGCCGCCTTGCCGCGGGTGGTGAGGTAGATCCCGGGGACCTGGTAGATCACGGTGACGCTCTGGTCGCGCGACACGAAGTCGGGCTTGACGATGTCGGCGACGCGGATTGGCGTGCCCGCCCGCATCGGCCGGCGCAGCTGCATGCCGATGGCGCGGTCGCGCGAGGCGGCCTCGCCGGTGATCTCGGCCCTCGGCCGACGCTCCAGTGCGATGTCGGAGAACTTCAGGAGTTCGACGCGGTCGATGTCGCGCGTCAGCACGGCCACTTCCACCGTCTCGATCGCGGTGCCGGTGAAGCGCAGCTTGGTCAGCGTCGGATTGTTGTCGTTGCCGATCTCGAAGGCAATGTCGAAACGGCCGCTGCGGGCGTCGTAGCGCGTCGCCACCGGTTGCAGCGCGCCGCTGTTGGACGCGTCCAGCCGCATGTCGGAGATGCCGCGGTCGAAGGTGACGGTGATGTTGGCGGCGTCCCCAAGGCCGAAGCGGCGCTCCAGCGCCGAGGCGACCGCGTTTTCGAGGTCCTTGTGAACGAGCGTGCGGGCGAGGCGGGTGACCTGGACTTCCTTGATGTCGCCGGTCATCACGCCGATCACCTGTTTTCCGCGCAGCACCGACAGCACCTGCGCGACCGGCAGCTCGCCGGTGGTGCCGAGATCGGGCGAACGGTAGACCGGGATCGGCGCGGCCGAGCCGGCATTGTCGATGAGATCGCCGACCCGCACCACGTCCGAGGTGACGGTGACGCTGGCGCGCAGCGTCGGCGCTGCGATGAAATCGTCGGCGGCCCGCGCCGGCAGCGCCAGCGCGAGAAGGACGGAGATCGTGGCAAGGGCGGTGCGGATCATCGTCATTGCCTCAGCGGAACAGCGCCGTGGTCGATTGCATCATCTGGTCGGCCGCGCTGATGACTTTTGCGTTCATCTCGTAAGCGCGCTGCGCGGCAATCAGGTCGCTCATCTCCGAGACGACGTCGACATTGGCCTGCTCCAGGCTGCCCTGCGTGAGCTTGCCGTAGCCTTCGGAGTTCGCGGTGCCGTCCTGCGGCGCGCCGGAGGCCGGCGTTTCGGTGAACAGGTTGCTGCCGACGGGCTGGAGGCCGGCCTTGTTGATGAAACGCGTCACGCCGATCTGGCCGACGATCGAGGAGGTCGACGAGCCGGGCAGCGTCACCGAGACCTGGCCCTGCTCGCTCACGGCGATGCCCGAGGCGTTGTTCGGGATGGTGATCGTCGGCTGCACCGGGTTGCCCTGCGCCGTGACGACGCGGCCCTGATTGTCCATCTGGAAGGTGCCGTCGCGGGTGTACTGGTAGGTGCCGTCGGGCATCAGGATCTTGAAGAAGCCTTCGCCCGAGATCGCGAGGTCGAGGTCGTTGCCGGTCTGCGACAGCGTGCCCTGCGTCATGCTGCGCGGCGTGCCGACGGTCTTGACGCCGCCGCCGATGTCGACGCCGACGGGCAGGATGGTGCCCTGGTCCGAGGCCTGCGCGCCGACGCGGCGGACGTGTTCGTAGATCAGGTCCTGGAACGAGGCGGTCTGCTTCTTGAAGCCGGTTGTGCGCAGGTTGGCGATGTTGTTGGAGATGACCTGGACGTTGAGTTCCTGGGCCGCCATTCCGGTCGCAGCGGTGTGGAGCGCTTGCATGTCAGTAATCCCTTACATCAGGCCGGAACGTCGGCGAGTTTCTCGATCGCCGATTTGTGGAGGTCGCTCTGCTGCTGGAGCAGATTGGCGATGGCGGTGTAGCTGCGCATGACTTCGACCATGCGGCTCATTTCCCCGACCGAGTTGACGTTCGATTTCTCGATGTAGCCTTGGCGGACCACGGATTTGGCGTCGGCCTGGATGACGGCGGAGCCGGCGCTGTAGAGGTTGGCGCCGAGCTTGGTCAGCTTGGCCGGGTCGTCGAACGAGGCCATGCGGATCTTGCCGCGGATCGAGTCGGTCCTGGCCGTGCCCTCGAGCACGGTGACGGTGCCGTCGGGGGCGACGTTGATGTCGTGGTCGGTCGGCTGGAATGTGATCGGGCCGCCGGTGCCGAGCACGAGGTTGCCGTCGGAGGTGACGAGCTGGCCGGTGCTGTTGAGCGAGAACTTGCCGTCGCGGGTATAGCGTTCGGCGCCATTGGCCTGCACGGCGAAGAACGCGTTGCCGTCGATCGCCATGTCGAGCGGATTGTTGGTCGGCTCCATCGGCCCTTGGCCGACGTCGCGGAAGGTGCCGCGGTCCTGCACATAGGAGACCCGGCGGTCGGAGGCGACGAAATTGTCTTCACGCGCGTTCGAATTGAGGAATTCCTCGAACAGCGAATGGTCGGCCTTGAAGCCGTTGGTGTTGGCATTGGCGACGTTGTTGGCGATGACATCCATCTGCCGTTCCAACGTCATCTGCCGTGACAAGCCGATCAGAAGCGCGTTCTGCATCGGAAATCTCCCCTGAGCGAGCCCGCCACCTCGCTCTCCCAAGCGCCTTGGCCGACCCCGTGAACGAGACTGTCAGGTTCTCCCAAACCCTCCGGTCTCCGCCCTCTCTCAGCGAAAGCCGTGCCAACGTGGGAAGTTAAGAAATTTCAATGGCTTGTTGATTTTCCGAGGGCGCGGGAAGGCGGCAGAAAGGTTCTGTTAGCCATGTTTGCCCGGCAGATTTTTCCTAGTGCAGGCCCGATCGAAAGGTTCCGTTAACCATTATTACCGTAGCGTTTGCGAGCAAGAGGAGCGCATTGCGCTGGGACATTTGTATCGCGTCATTGTCTGCCAGGAGGCTTCGCTCTTTCGAACCGTTTAAGATGAGCGAGCCTGATCGACCATGGCAGAGAACGAAGCGGAAGGCGGCGCAGCCGCCGAAGGCGCGGAAGCCGCTGCCCCCAAGAGCAAGTTCAAGCTGATCCTGATCATCGTCGGCGCACTCGTCCTGCTCGGGGGCGGCGCTGCGACCTGGTTCCTGTTCTTCCGCCATGGCGAGGACGAGCATCACGCCGAGGCGGCGCCACCGCCGAAGCCGCCGGCCTTCGTCGAGGTGCCCGACATCATGGTCAACCTCGCCGGCGCGCCGGGTGAGCGCGTGCAATACCTGAAGCTGAAGGTCGTGCTGGAGCTGAAGGAAGAGAAGCAGATCGAGGCGATCAAGCCGACGATGCCGCGCATCACCGACATCTTCCAGACCTATGTGCGCGAATTGCGCTCGTCCGACCTCAACGGCTCCGCCGGCATCTTCCGCCTCAAGGAAGAGTTGACCAAGCGCGTCAACGCGGCGGTCGCGCCGGTCCAGGTCAGCGCGGTGCTGTTCAAGGAAGTCGTGATCCAGTGAGCATGGTGGGCTAGGGATCATGGCGGGCACCGACCAACCAGACCAGGATGCAATTGCCGCCCAATGGGAGGCCTCGCTCGATTCCGAGGATCCCGCCGAGGCCGCGAAGGCTGCTGCCGAAAACGAACTATCCGAAACCATGGCCCTGCAATGGGCCGCCATGGTCGAGGACGGCAGCCGCGATCTCGGCGCCGGCAAGAATTCCGGCGAGCGGGTGCTGTCGCAGGAGGAGATCGACAACCTCCTCGGCTTCACGGTCGGCGACGTCACGCTCGACGACCATTCCGGCATTCGCGCCATCATCGATTCGGCGATGGTCTCCTACGAGCGTCTGCCGATGCTCGAAATCGTCTTCGACCGCCTGGTGCGGTTGCTGACGACCTCCCTGCGCAATTTCACTTCCGACAACGTCGAAGTCTCGCTCGACCGCATTACCTCGGTTCGCTTCGGCGACTACATGAACTCGATTCCGCTGCCCGCCGTCCTCACCGTCTTCAAGGCCGAGGAGTGGGACAATTTCGGCATGGCGGTGGTCGATTCCAGCCTGATCTATTCGATGATCGACGTCCTGCTCGGCGGCCGCCGCGGCTCGAGCTCAGCTCCGCATCGAGGGCCGGCCCTACACCACGATCGAGACCGAGCTGGTCAAGCGGCTGGTCGAGGTCGTCATGGCCGATGCCGAACAGGCGTTCCGGCCGCTGTCGCCGGTAACCTTCACGATCGACCGGCTCGAGACCAACCCGCGTTTCGCCGCGATCAGCCGTCCTGCCAACGCCGCGATTCTGGTGCGCCTGCGCATCGACATGGAAGATCGCGGCGGCAACATCGAGTTGCTGCTGCCTTACGCGACCATCGAGCCGATCCGGGGCGTCCTGCTCCAGATGTTCATGGGCGAAAAATTCGGCCGTGACACGGTCTGGGAGGGCCATTTCGCCACCGAGATCAACCAGGCCGAGATTGCGGTCGACGCCGTGCTCTACGAGGCCGAAATCCCGCTCAAGCAGCTGATGCGGCTGAAGGTCGGCGACACCCTGCCGCTCGACATGCGTGCGGATGCCAACGTGACCGTGCGCTGCGGCGACGTCACCCTGACCGAGGGGCGCATGGGCCGGGTCGGCGACCGCGTCGCTATCCGCGTGACGAAACCCTTGCGCAAGCCAAGTACGACACTTGCGATGTTCGAGAAAGTCGACGAGCAGAACAAGATGATGGAGGCCCCATGAACCACTCCCTGGGAATGGCGATCGAGACACTGGTGGCTATCCTGCTGATGCTGACGATCTTCTACTGCGTCATGCTCAACAAGCGACTGACGCGGCTGAAGGCGGACGAGCATTCGCTGAAAGCGGTCATCGGCGAGCTGATCACGGCGACCGAGATCGCCGAGCGCGCGATCGGCGGGCTGAAGCTCGCGGTGCGCGACGTCAACGAGAACCTCGGCAACCAGCTCGCGGCGGCAACCCAGATGTCGGACCAGCTCTACAAGCAGCTCGGCGAAGCCGACAACGTGGTGCGGCGCCTGTCCAAGATCGCGATCGCCGCGCGTCCCATGACCGGTCCGGAAACGGTTGCCGCGCCCGTGGCCAAGCCATCCTCGGCGAAGGCGGTGGCGGCCGCGGCCGAAGCCTTCTCCGAGCGCCGACGATCCAACGGCGGCCTTGCCGCATAAAGTCAGGGTATGAAGTCCTTTCGTAACATCCGCGTCATTCCGATCGTCCTGGTCGCCGTCGCAGGCCTCGCCACGCTCAAGGTCGCGGGCCTCGTGATCAATGGCGGCTATGTCTTCGACTACCAGCCGAACAAGCTCAAAAAATCCTGGGCGCAGGAGAACCTGAATTTCCCGGGACGGGAAGACCCCGACATCACCGGCTCGACCCATGGCGCGCCGAAGGAGGCACCGAAGCCCGCTGCTCCCGAGACCAAGATGGAGGGGGCACCGTGATCAAGATCGACGAGACCCAGCCGCAGATCTCGGCCTCGGAGCGCGCGATCCTGGAACGGCTGCAGGCGCGTCGGCAGGAGATCGAGGCCCGGCAGCGCGAGATCGACATTCGCGAGAGCCTGCTCAAGTCGGCCGAAAAGCGTATCGAAAACAAGGTCGACGAGATGAAGGCGGTGGAATCCCGCATTTCCGCAGGCCAGGCCGAGCAGAAGGCCGCCGAAGCCCAGCGCATGAAGGGTCTCGTGACCATGTATGAGGGCATGAAGCCCAAGGACGCCGCGCGGGTGTTCGACCGGCTCGAGATGGGCGTTCTGATCGAGATCGCCTCCGCCATCGCGCCGCGAAAGATGTCGGACATCCTGGGACTGATGTCGTCGGAAGCCGCCGAGCGGCTGACGGTCGAGATGGCCCGCCGTGCCAATGGCGGTGGCGATCAATCGGCCTCGGCCGGCGATTTGCCCAAGATCGACGGCAAGCCGACGCAAAAGCCGAATTGAGGGCTCATACTTAAGAAGCCCTTAATTGGCAAAACCTACAATCGACGGCACGGGCCGGCGCCAGTGCCGGCATGGACCGTCGAACTGGAAGAAATGCCGCCAATGGCGCAGCAGGCAGCCGCTGGATTTGTGTCGCGAGCCCGCGCTTTGGCGCGGTTGCCGTCGCGCCATGTCCGCAAGGCCGTCATGCTGGCCGCCTGCCTGCTGATCGGCTTCAGTGCGCCCGCCGGGGCGGCCGACCCGATCCGGGGCGAGGCGAGTTTCTCGGCCGCCGGCGGCTTCGCCCGGTTGGTGATCAAGCTCGGCGAGGACGTTCCCTCCGAGGTCACGACCGCGGGTTCCATTCTCATCATCCGCTTCGACCGGCCGGTCGACGTTCCCGTCGACCGCGTTCCGGAAGGCGCGCCCGACTACGTCAATTCTGCCCGGCGCGATCCCGATGGCGGCGCCATCCGGCTGTCGCTCGCGCGGCGCGTCACCGTCAACACCATGAATGCCGGCGAGCGCACCTTCATCGATCTGTTGCCGGACGGCTGGAAGGGGCCGCCGCCGAGCCTGCCCATGGACGTGGTCAAGGACCTCGCCGAGCGCGCGCGTGTGGCCGAACGCGCCTTGCGCGCCCAGCGCGCCGCCGCCGAGAGCAAGAAGCGTCCGCCGATCCGCGTCCGCGCCTCGGTGCAGCCGACCTTCGTGCGTTTCGTGTTCGAGATGCCCGACGGCGTCGGTGTGTCCTCCGTGCTCAACGAGCAGAAGCTCACGCTGGCCTTCAACGCCAACCTCAGTTTCGATCTGGCGGACGCCGTCGTCGCCGCCCCCCGAACGTCGCCTCGATCAAGCAGAAGGGCGACATCGACCAGACCAGCGTCGAGATCGCCCTGATCGGCGATTCCGACGTGCACTCCTTCCGCGACGAGAAGAACTACGTCGTCGACATCGCCTTCCAGCCGGACAAGGGCAAGACGGCCACAACCGCCGAATCCGTGCTCGCGCAGGCGAAGCCTGCTGCCCAAGGTCGTGCACCGGCGCCGGAAAAGCCGGCGGCGGAAAAGCCGAAGGGCGCCCAGCGCGAGATCGTGCCGCCGACCTCGGAGACGATCGCCCGTGAAGCCAGGATCGAGGTGAAGCCCCAGGCGAAGATGGAAGCACCCGCCGCGGTGCCGCCCGGCGAAGCCCCCAAGGAAGGACTCAAGGAGGCACCCAAGGCGGCGCCCGCTCCCATGGTCGAAGCGCCGCCCGCGGCTGAAGCGCCCAAGGAAGCAGTCAGGGAAGCAGTCAAGGAAGTCGCCAAGGAGGCCGTCAAGGAAGCCCCGAAGCCGGTCGCACCGGCAATGGAAGCCGCGGTCGCGCCCGTCAAGGCTGCGGCTGCCGAGGCGCCGGCCGCGCCGTCGCCGCCCATTGCCAGCGTCGATGTACGCCGTGACAGCGACGGCTTGCGCGTCACGTTCCCGCTTCAGGTCGCAACGCCCGCGGCGGCGTTCCGCCGCGGCGACACGGTGTGGCTGGTGTTCGACACCCCGAAGCCGATCGACGTCGAGGCGATCCGCACCAGGGGCGGTACGATGATCGGCGAAGTCAGCCGCATGCCGCTCGACAAGGGGCAGGCGGTGCGCATCCGTCTCACCCGGCCGCTGGTCTACTCGCTGACGAGCGAGGAGGTCGGCAAGGAGACCAACTGGCTGCTGACGCTCGCCGACAAGATCCAGGCGACGCCTTTGCCGCTGATGATGTCGCGCAACATCACCGATCCCGCGCTCGCCACCATCGCGATCCCCTTCGCCAATCCGGGCGTTTTGCATAAACTGACCGATCCCGACGCCGGCGACATGCTCTATGTCGTCACCGCGCAGCGACCGGTCCGCGGCTTCATCAAGCGGCAGGACCTCGTCGATCTCTCGCTGCTGGAATCCGCGCACGGCATTGCGATCCGGCCGAACTCCGACGAGGTCGGTGTGGAGGTCGGTTCCGACAAGGTCATTCTCGGCAAGAAGGGCGGACTGACACTGTCACCGGTCGATATTTCCGCCGACCGGGCGCCGACCGCGGTGCGGCCGATCTTCAGCCCGGAAAGCTGGCGCAAGGGCCAGTCCGAGAACTTCGTAGCGAGGCAGGGTGAGCTGATCATGGCGGCCGCCGCCGCCGAGCCGGCGCAGCGCTCGCTGCCTCGGCTCGACCTCGCGCAGTTCTACATGTCGCGCGCCATGTATCACGAAGCCAAGGCCGTGACCGACCTGATGCTGAGCGATCCTCTCAACAAGGAGGAGAGCAGCGCGCTGATCACGCATGCGATCGCGAGCATCCTGATCGGCCGGCCGGCGCAGGGTCTGAAGGACCTCGCCAATCCCGTGATCGGCAACAGCCATGATTCCCAGCTCTGGAAGGCGCTCGCCTATGCGCGCCAGGGCAAATGGGCCGATGCGCGCGAGAAGTTCAAGAACGTCGAATTCGCCATCGCCTCGCTGCCGCTCGACATCCAGCGCATCGTGACGATGGACGCGATGCGCGCTTCGCTCGAGGTCAAGGACTATGCCGGTGCCTCCAAGCGCCGCAGCGAGATCGAGGTCGTCGGCGTCCCGCCCGAGGCCGCGCCCGGCTTCGCGGTGCTGCGCGGCCGGCTCGCCGAGGCGCTCGGTCACGACAAGGACGCGCTCGACGACTACAAGTTCGCGGTCGACTCGAACGACCGGCCGGCGGCGGCGGAGGCCAAGCAGCTCGAGGTGGCGTTGCGGCAGAAGCGCGACGAGATCAGCAAGGAAGACGCGCTGCGCGAGCTCGAGACGCTGTCGATGACCTGGCGCGGCGACTCGATCGAGGTCAAGACGCTCCAGTTGCTGTCCCAGATGTACGCGGAGAACGGGCGCTATCGCGACGCACTCACGGCGGCGCGCACCGCGACGAGGCTTCAGCCGAACGCCGAGGCCTCGCGCCAGGCACAGGACCTCGCCTCCGACCTGTTCACGCAGATCTTCCTGGGCCCCAAGGGCGACGACCTGCCGGAGGTCGAGGCGCTCGGGCTGTTCTACGAGTTTCGCGAGCTGACACCGATCGGCAGGCGCGGCGACGAGTTGATCCGCCGCCTCGCCGACCGTCTCGCCTCGATCGACCTGCTCGACCAGGCCGCCGAGCTGCTGCAATACCAGGTCGACCACCGTCTCGAAGGCGCCGCCCGCGCCCAGGTCGCCGCACGCCTGTCCATGATCTATCTCGCCAACCGCAGGCCGGACAAGGCGATCGCGGCGCTGCGCGCGAGCCGCATCAGCGATCTCTCCGGCGAGCTGCGCCAGCAGCGCCTGCTGCTGGAGGCGCGGGCGCAGAGCGACGTCGGCCGTCACGACCTCGCGCTCGACATCGTCTCCAACGTCTCCGGGCGCGAGGTGCTTCGCCTGCGCTCCGACATCTTCTGGGCGGCGCGGCGCTGGCGCGAGTCCGCCGAGCAGATCGAGCTCTATTACGGCGAGCGCTTCCGCGACTTCAAGCCGCTCAATGCGGTGGAGAAAAGCGACATCATCCGGGCCGCCGTCGGCTATGCGCTCGCGGACGATTCGATCGGCCTGTCGCGATTCCGCGAGAAGTACGCGCCGCTGATGAGCGAGAGCGCCGACCGTCTAGCCTTCGACATCGCCAGCAAGCCGGCCGCTTCCTCGAGCCGCCGAATTCGCCGAGATCGCCAAGCTCGCCGCCAGCGTCGACACGCTCGACGGCTTCCTGCGCGAGATGAAGCAGCGCTTCCCCGACGCCACCGCCCGCGGGCCGGGCTCGCCGCAGGCCAAGGAAGAGGCCGACCACACCGGCTCGCTGCCCACGATCCCCGTCGTGCGGCAGATCAAGATGACGCGGTAGGAACCTGCGGCTTCCGGAGTTCTCGACAGGTGCCGTTGAGGCAGCACCCGTACCTTCATGCCGTGCAAGCTTTGACTGTGGGCAAGGCTGCCAATGCCGAAGCCGAACTCAGCGCCATAACGTGGGCCGCAGGAAGCTATCCCCCGTAACTCTGCACCAGACTCCCCGCCACCAGCGACCAGCCGTCGACCAGCACGAAGAAGATCAGCTTGAACGGCAGCGAGATCGTCGCCGGCGGCAGCATCATCATGCCCATCGACATCAGCACGGAGGCGACGACGAGGTCGATGATCAGGAAGGGCAGGAACAGAAGGAAGCCGATCTCGAAGGCGCGCTTCAGTTCGGAGATCATGAAGGAGGGGACGAGGATGCGCAGCGCGACATCGTCGGGGGTGGCCGGCGGCGGCTCGCGGGACAGGTCCAGGAACAGCTTGAGGTCCTTCTCGCGCACGTTCTTCTGCATGAAGCCGCGCAACGGGACGGAGGCGCGCTGGAGCGCGTCCTCGACGCTGATCTGGTTGGCGACGAGCGGACGGATGCCCTCGTCATAGGATTTTTGCAGCACGGGTCCCATCACGAAGAAGGTGAGGAACATCGCGAGCGCGATGATCACCGAGTTTGGCGGTGCGGTCGCCGTGCCCATCGCGGTGCGCAGCAGCGACAGCACGACCACGATGCGCGTGAACGACGTCATCATGATCAGGATCGACGGCGCGATCGACAGCACCGTGAGCAGGGCGATGAGCTGGATCGCGCGCTCGGTGACACCGCCGCCGCCCTGACCGCCCAGATTGATGCTGATGTCCTGCGCATGCGCAGGGCCCGCGAGCGAAGCCGCGCCGATCAGGACAGAAAGAAGAAAAACTCTACGCGGGAGGGCCGGCAGCCTCACGAAGACGGCTTCGGACGGCCGAGTAGCGAGGCCATCTCGTCTTCGAGATTTTCAAAGCTGGTCTTTTCCACGGCCGGCTTTGCGGGCGGAGCCGGCGGCTCGCTGCGTGCCGCGCGCGGCGGGGCGGGCGGCTCCGGTGCAACCGGCGGCGCGACCGTCTCACCGGCGGGACGGCGCAGCGCGGCTTCGAGCCGCTGCGCCATCTCCGCGAGATTTTGCTCGGCGCTCGATGGCGCCGCAGGGGCGAGAGCCGGCGGCGCCGGAATGGACGGTGCCTGCGGCACGGGCGGAGGAGGGGGCGGCGGCGCGGGCGCGCGCTCGGCGCGGACCGGCGGCACCTTCACCGGCTCGCTCTGGCGCGGCGGACGCGGCATCAGCGGCGGTTCGTTGCGGGCGATGCGGGGCGGTACGGGATCGGGACGCAGCTCGCGCTCAGGGCGCGGCGCGATCGGCTCGGGCGTCAAGCCGCCCAGTTGCGGCTCGCCGCGGCGCTCGGCCAAAGCAGGCGCGGGACGGCGCACCTCGTCGGCGAAGGAGGGACGTGCGGGCCGTGGCGGCGGCTCGGGCATCTGCGGCTCGGGATGATCGAGCAGTTCGGGCCGCGGCGCTTCGTCTGCCCAGCCGCCGGTGTCGGGCATCGGCGCAAGGCGCGGCGGCTCGGCGGCGTTGGAACGCTGCGGGAGCTGGTCGCGGCCGGGCGCGCCGCGCACGATATTCGGCTCGACGACGATGTCGGTGGGGCCGCCGATCATCAAGAGGTGTTCGACATTGTCACGCCGGACCAGCACCAGGCGGCGCCGGCCGTCGACCGCGGCGGCATCGATCACGGCGAGCCGGGGCATCCTGCCGCGTTGGGTGTTGGCGCCGAGCCGGCTGGAGGCGAATCGGCGAACCAGCCATGCAGCGACGCCGATCAACGCCAGAACGACGATGAACGCGACGATGAAGGTAATAGGGCTGCCTTGCATACTTGTCCCCGACAAATGGCGCTTTTCTCGTGCCCAAGGTCAGACGCGCCGACCACAGGCGTGCAATGCCCCAAACTGCGATTTCTTAACGTCCCACGGCAAGTTTTGCCGTCCCCAACTCTTAATAACCCATGAATCGCCCGATCCAAAACGACTTCTTGGCCTGTACATGGCCGGCCAAGCGGTTGGGTTAATGCCGCTTTTCGGGGCGTAGAATCACGGGGGCGCAAACGCGTGTTCCGCACGTTGGCAAGCGTCGATCGCATCCTTAACCACCTGTTAACCATACACGCGGCAAATTCTGCCTAGCTTCGGACCTCAGATCCGCAAGAGGCGGAAGGAGCCGCAACGATGTCCATCAACGACCTTCCGGTGCTGTCGGCGCTTCGCACCAAGATGCAGTGGCACCAGGAGCGCCAACGCGTCCTGTCCGAGAACGTCTCCAATTCCGACACGCCCCAATTCCGGCCGCGCGATCTGGTCGAGCCGAAGCTCGACAAGGCAGGCGCGGTCACGGGCGCGATGGGCCCTCTGGCGCTCACCCGCACCAGCGGCTCTCACATCAGCCCGTCAGGCGCGGCTTCGGGCTTCGACCAGAACAAGAATGCGGGCTTCGAGACTCGTCCCGCGGGCAACGCCGTCAATCTCGAAGAGGAGATGATGAAGGCTGCCAGCAACCAGATGGATTACGCGGCGGCGACCTCGCTCTACTCGAAGAGCCTGCATCTGCTCAAGACCGCGATCGGTAAAGGCTAGGGCCGGAGAGGTAGACCATGGCGAATGACAGCAGCGACTTTGCCCGCTCGATGGCGATCGCGACCTCCGGGTTGCGCGCGCAAGCCGGGCGCATGCGGGTGATCTCGGAAAACATCGCGAATGCGGACTCGACCTCGCAGACGGCAGGCGGCAATCCCTACCGGCGCAAGGTGCCGACCTTCTCCTCCGCGCTCGACCGCACCCTCGATGCGCAGGTGGTGACGCTGGGCAAGATCAAGCCCGACCAGTCCAACTTCCGCGTCAAATACGAGCCGAACAATCCGGCGGCGGACGCCTCCGGCAACGTCAAATATCCCAACGTGAACTCGGTGGTCGAGATGACCGACATGCGCGATGCGCAGCGGTCCTACGAGGCCAACCTCAACATCATCAGTGCGACGCGCCGGATGATCCAGCGCACTCTCGACATCCTCAAGAGCTGAACAGGACAATTGAGCCATGGCAACACCGACAGTCGCCGCCAATGCTTATGCCAACCTCGCCCGCGTGCTGGAAAACAGCGGCGCCGGTGCCGGCAAGGGCAGCGAAGCAAGCGGGCAATCCTTTGCGTCGCTGCTGAAAGACGCGGTCGGCAGCGTCATGGAGTCCGGCAGAAAGTCCGACGCGCAGACGGTGGCAATGGCCGCCGGCAAGGCCAACGTGATGGACGTGGTGACGGCGGTCGCCGACACCGACGTCGCCGTGTCCACGCTGGTCTCGGTCCGCGACCGCGTGATCGCGGCCTATGAAGACATCATGAAGATGCCGATCTGATTTTTGCGCTCGCGCTCGCCCCGGGCGTCATTGCGAGCGCAGCGAAGAAATCCAGAGTCTTTCCGCGGGATGCAGTCTGGATTGCTTCGCTGTACTCGCAATGACGGGGGATAGGCCTTTGCATCGCTCACAGGAGTGGTGGGAGGCGAGGAATGAACAGAGGAAGTTTGTAGATGACCGGACCCGAAACCCTCGACGTCGCGCGTGATGCGATATGGACCATCGTGATCGTGTCGTCGCCGCTGATGGTGGTCGGCCTCGTGGTCGGCGTCATCGTGTCGCTGTTCCAGGCGCTGACGCAGATCCAGGAGCAGACACTGATCTATGTGCCAAAGATCCTGGCGATCTTCGCCACGATGCTGCTGGCGCTGCCGTTCATGGCCGACGCCCTTCATTCCCACATGCTGCGGATCTCGTCGCGAATCATCGGCGGCTGAGGCACAATGCGCCTGTCATGCGCATCGACGTCTCGCTGCTGCCGGCGCTCGCCGCGGCCTTCATGCTCGTCTTCGCCCGGGTCGGCGCGATGGTGATGCTGCTGCCGGGGCTGGGCGAGACCAATATTCCGACGCGGATCAAGCTGTCGATCGCGCTGCTGCTCACTCTGATCATCCTGCCGCTGCATCGCAGCGCCTACCAGGTCGACATGGGCTCGCTGGCGCCGCTTCTGGTCCTGATGCTGCATGAAATCGTGATCGGCATCGTGCTGGGCGCGACCGCCCGCGTGACGCTCTCGGCGCTTCAGGTCGCAGGTTCCGTCATCGCGCAGCAGATGGGGCTCGGCTTCGTTACCTCGGTCGACCCGACCCAGGGACAGCAGGGCGTGCTGGTCGGCAACTTCCTGACCATGCTCGGCATCACGCTGCTGTTCGCCACCGACAGCCATCACCTGGTGATCGCGGCGCTGAACGACAGCTACGCGATCTTCTCGCCGGGCGAGACCGTGTCGAGCGGCGATGTCGCTTCGCTGGCGACGCGTGCCTTTGCCGCCGCGTTCCTGCTCGGCCTGCAGCTTTCCGGGCCGTTCCTGGTGTTCGGCCTCGTCTTCAATATCGGGCTCGGCGTGCTGGCGCGGCTGATGCCGCAGATGCAGGTCTATTTCGTCGGCGTGCCGCTTTCGATCTTCGCGGGCTTTCTGGTGCTCGCCGTGGTGCTGACCGCGATGATGGGCACGTTTCTCGACTATTTCATCGGTGTCATGCACCAGATGATGCCGTTGAACAGGTGATCGATGTCGGACGACAAGGATCCAGAGAGTCAAACAGAAGACCCGACGCAAAAACGCATCGAGGAGGCGCTCGAACGCGGTGACGTCGCCAAGAGCCAGGAGATCAACACCTGGTTCATGATCGCCGGCGGCACGCTCGTGGTCTCGACCTTCTCGGGATCGGTCGGCAGCGGGCTGCTGACGCCGATGCGTGGCCTGCTCGCCAATTCCTGGATGATCAAGACAGACGGCAAGGCCCTGCTGGCGTTGATGCAGCAGATCGAATTGGCGGTGCTCGCGGCGGTCGGTGTGCCGCTGATGATGCTGGCGCTGGCGGCGATCGCCGGCAACATGCTCCAGCACCGGCTGGTGTGGTCGGCGGACTCCCTCAAGCCCAAATTCAGCAAGATTTCGCCCGCCGCGGGCTTCGCCCGCATCTTCGGCAAGCAGGCGGCGGCAAACTTCCTGAAGGGCATCGGCAAGCTGATCGCGCTCAGCGTGGTGATGACCATCGTCCTGTGGCCGGAACGGCACCGCATGGAGGCGATGGTCAAGCTCGACCCGGCCGCCCTGCTGGGCGCCACCACCGGCATGACCATCCATCTGCTCGGTGCCGTGGTCGCTGCGCTCGCGATCGTCGCCATCGGCGACTATTTCTTCCAGTATCGCAGCTGGTTCCAGCGGCAGAAGATGTCGCTCCAGGAGATCAAGGAAGAGTACAAGCAGTCCGAAGGCGACCCGCATATCAAGGGCAAGCTCAGGCAGTTGCGCCAGCAGCGCTCCAAGAAGCGCATGATGGCTGCGGTTCCCAAGGCGTCCGTGATCATCACCAACCCGACCCACTATTCGGTGGCGCTGTCCTACGAGCGCGGCATGTCGGCGCCGATCTGCGTCGCCAAGGGCGTCGACAACCTCGCCTTCAAGATCCGGGAGATCGCGCGGGAGCACGACATTCCGATCGTCGAGAACGTGCCGCTGGCCCGCGCACTTTACGCCACCGTCGAAATCGACCAGGAAATCCCGACCGAGCACTACCATGCGGTCGCCGAGGTCATCGGCTACGTGATGCGGCTGAAGCGCGGATTCAGCGCCGGCCGCGGATAAAACCCCCGAAAAGTACCGGAAATGGCCGTAATCTGGGAATCAGCGTACCTTTCGCCCTTGCTGCCCTTGCGCCTGCGGGTCCGATTCAGGCAGGGAGGACCCTGCGCGCGGCGTAGCGCGTTGATTCTCTGCCGACAGGCTGTGCCAGCTTGAGATGACTGCCGAGACCGACCACGACCTCCCACGCGAGCCCGTTGCGGCGCACGAGCCGTCGCCGCGCTCGGGCAGCATTGCGCTCGTGCTGCTGGTGGCGGCCGGCCTGGTCGCGGTCGCGGTCGGGCTGATGACGCTCGGGCGCGTGCAGGCGCAGCCCTACATTCTCGGCATCCTCGCCGTGCTGGCGATGGTCGGCCTGTTCAACCTGTTCGCCTTCGCCGCCGGCATCATCCGCTTCGTCGACCGCAGTCTCGACGATCCCGTGATGGGCCGCATCGCCGACCACGCCTTCGATGGGCTGGCGGTGACCGACCCGCGCGGCCATGTGATCTATTCCAATGCGGCCTATCTGACGCTGACCGGCGCCACCGGTCCACAGGACGTGCGTCCCGTGGAGCGCGTCTTCATCGGCAACCCCGACGTCTCCGAAGCCGTGTTCCGCTTGCTGAAGGCGGCCCGCGAAGGCAAGCGGCAGCAGGAGGAGGTGCGCATCTCCGGCCAGGACGGCAGCCAGGGCCGCTGGCTGCGCATGCGGGTGCGTCCGCTCGGCACGGGAAAGCGCGAGACGCGCTATGCGGTGTGGTCGATCGCCGACATCACCCGTGATCGCGAACGCCAGGAAGACGTGTTCCAGGAACTGCAGCACGCGATCGAATATCTCGATCACGCGCCCTGCGGCTTCTTCTCGGTCAATCCGGCCGGGGAGCTCGCCTATGTCAACGCGACGCTGGCGAACTGGCTCGACTACGATCTGGCCGAGATCGGCTCGGGCGGGCTGAAGCTCACCGACATCGTCTCGGGCGATGGCGCCTCGCTGCTGACGTCGATCGTGGCGGTGCCGGGCGAGGTGAAGACGGAAGTTTTCGACATCGACCTGCGCATGCGCACCGGCAAGACCATGCCGGTGCGGCTGTATCACAAGCTCGCCTTCGGCGCCGACGGGGCGCCGGGGCCGTCGCGCACGCTGGTCATCAGCCGCGCCCGCGACGAGCGCAGCGATCCGGACCGCGCCGCCGAAGTGCGCTTCATGCGCTTCTTCGACCACACGCCGATGGCGATCGCGACCGTCGACCGCGGCGGCAACGTCGTGCGCGCCAATGCGCGCTATGCCAAGCTCGGGCAGGCGCTCGGGCTCGACAGCGCCAGCAAGTCGATCTTCCGTGCGGTCAGTTCGCGCGACCGTCATCTGCTGATTGCGGCCATCAACCAGGCCGCAGAAGGCCAGGCGGACATCGCGCCGGTCGAGGTCGCCCTCGAGGGGACGAAAGAGCGCTGGGGCCAGTTCTTCGTCACGCCGGTCGACTCGGCCGAAAACGACGCCGAAGCCGCCATCGTGCACATGCTCGAGACCACCGAGCGGCGCGCGCTGGAGAACCAGATCAATCAGTCGCAGAAGATGGAGACCGTCGGTCAGCTCGCCGGCGGCATCGCCCACGACTTCAACAACGTGCTCTCCGCCATCATGATGGCGAACGACTTCCTGCTGAACGCGCACAAGCCGACCGATCCGTCGTTCCAGGACATCATGCAGATCAAGCAGAACGCGACGCGTGCCGCCACGCTGGTGCGGCAGCTGCTGGCGTTCTCGCGGCGGCAGACACTGCGGCCGCAGGTGCTCGATCTCGGCGATGCGCTTTCCGACCTCGCGATGCTGCTGCGCCGCCTGATCGGCGAGAAGGTCAAGCAGGAAACCATCCACGGCCGCGACCTCTGGCCGGTGAAGGTGGACGTCTCCCAGTTCGAGCAGGTGATCGTCAATCTCGCGGTCAACGCGCGCGATGCCATGCCCGACGGCGGCAAGCTGATCGTCCGCACCGCCAACGTCACCGCGGAAGAAGCGGCCAAGCTCGCCTACAAGGGCATGCCGGCCGCGGACTATGTGCGGATCGAGGTCGCCGATACCGGCACCGGCATTCCCGCCGACATCCGCGACAAGATTTTCGAGCCGTTCTTCTCGACCAAGGAAGTCGGCAAGGGCACCGGCCTCGGACTGTCCACGGTCTACGGCATCGTCAAGCAGACCGGTGGTTTCATCTACGTCGATTCCGAGCCGGGGCAGGGCACCTCGTTCCAGATCTTCCTGCCGCGCCATCATGCCGAGCCCGAAGCGCAGGTCGAGCAGCCCGCGGCTGTGGCCAGCGCGACCAATGGCGCCGCCAAGGACGCTGCGCCCGCGGCGGAGGCGAAGCCGCGCACAGATCTCACCGGACAGGGCACCATCCTGCTGGTCGAGGACGAGGAGGGCCTGCGCGCGCTCAACGCACGCGGCCTGCGCTCGCGCGGCTACACCGTGGTCGAGGCCGAGAACGGCGTCGAGGCCATGGAGTTGCTGGAGGAGCAGAACGGCGCGATCGATCTCGTCGTCTCCGACGTCGTGATGCCGGAGATGGACGGCCCGACGCTGCTCAAGGCGATGCGGGAAACCAATCCTGACATCAGGTTTATCTTTGTCTCCGGCTATGCCGAGGACGCGTTCGAGAAGAGCCTGCCGGAAGGCCAGCAGTTCGACTTCCTGCCAAAGCCGTTCACGCTCAGCCAGCTCGTGGCGGCCGTGAAGGAGACGATGACGAAATAGGGGTAAGCGTCCGCACCACCGTTCCGTCGCAAGAGCGCCTCGCGAGGTAGAGGAAAAGCGGAATCCCTGCCGTTAAATCGCCGGTAACCCGCGACCACGGTTCCCTGACATGCCCGGCCAAAGCCCCGTCAAATATGGGCTTTTGCCACATCCCCGCGACTGAGGGCCGCAGCCACGGGTTCCGAAACCGGCTTCCTTTTTCGGGAAGTCTGCCCATCTTAGGAGCACGTCCCCATGTCGGGGATCTGGGAAACGAACATGAATTTCTCGCAACGCTCCCGCAGCCTCTTCAAGACGATCGCCGTGATGCTGGCGCTTGCGCTGCCGACCGCACTGGCGATCTCGTCCGCCGATGCGCGCGTCGGCGGTGGCATGTCGTCGGGTTCGCGCGGCTCGCGGACCTATTCGGCGCCGCCCTCGACCACGACCGCGCCGGGCTCGGCCTCGCAGTTCAACCGCACCTACACCCAACCGGGTGCAGGCATGAATTCGGCCGCAGCCGCGCCCGCGCGCGGCGGCCTGTTCGGCCGTGCCGGCGGCTTCATGGGCGGCCTCGCGGCCGGCTTCCTCGGCGCAGGCCTGCTCGGCATGCTGTTTGGCGGTGGCCTGTTCGGCGGCCTCGGCGGCCTGTCGTCCATCATTGGCCTGATCATCCAGATCGTGCTGGTGGTTGTCGTGGTGCGGCTGGCGATGTCTTGGTGGCAGCGCCGCCACACGCCGCAGGCGGCCTATGCCAACGCTGATGCGAATGCTGGCCAGGGTCCGCAGCCGAACTATCGCAGCGGCCTTGGCGGCGGTGCTCCTGGTGGTGGCCTTGGCGGTGGTCTTGGCAGCGGCCTTGGCGGCTTCGGCTTCGGTGGTGCCAACAACGCGCCGCTCGAGATCAAGCCTGATGACTACGAGGCGTTCGAGCGCCTGCTCGGCGACGTTCAGGCCGCCTGGTCGAACGAGGACGTGGCCAAGCTGCACACGCTCGCGACGCCGGAGATGGTCTCTTATTTCGAGCAGGACCTCGGCAAGAACGGGGCGCGCAACGTCGTCAACAAGGTCACGAATGTGAAGCTGTTGCAGGGCGACCTCGCGGAATCCTGGCGCGAAGGCGAGACCGACTACGCCACGGTGGCGCTGCGCTTCGCACTCACCGACAAGACGCTCGACCGCAATACCGGCGCGATCGTCGATGGCAGCGAGCAGCCAGGCGAGGCCACCGAGGTCTGGACCTTCGCCCGCCGTCCGAACGGTGCTTGGGAATTGTCGGCGATCCAGCAGACCAACTGATCGCCTTCGAATTGAAGACAAGGGCGTCGTGCTTCGGCACGGCGCCCTTTCCGTTTGCGTGGCGTGAGCTCTCTCCTTCGTCACTGAGCCCGACCCTGACGGAACCGGCAGCCGCGTGTTAGATTGGTCCGTCGCCTCCACATGCACGGACCCTTCCCATGAAATACGAGCTCTTCTATTGGCCCGAGATCCAGGGCCGCGGCGAATATGTGCGGCTGGCGCTGGAGGAGGCGGGTGCGGCTTACGTGGACGTCGCGCGCGGCCCGCGCGGTACCGGCACGATGATGAAGATGATGGACGCGGACAAGGGCACGCCGCCCTTTGCGCCGCCGTTCCTGAAAGCCGGCAAGCTCGTCATCGGTCAGACCGCCAACATTCTGCTCTATCTCGGCGGTCGTCACGGGCTCGCACCGAAGACGGAAGCGGGAAAGCTCTGGGTGCACCAGCTTCAGCTTACCATCACCGATCTCGTGCTGGAGATCCACGACACCCATCATCCGCTCGGGCCTTCGCTCTACTACGAAGACCAGAAGCCGGCGGCCAGGAAGCGCACGGCCGAGTTCTGGAGCGAGCGGGTGCCGAAATATCTCGGCTATTTCGAGCAACTCGTCACCGGCAATGGCGGCGCTTATGTCACCGGACGCAGGCTCACCTATGTCGATCTCTCGCTATTCCAGATCGTCGCCGGGCTGCGCTACGCCTTCCCCAGGCGCATGAAGGCGTTCGAGGCGGACATCCCCGGCCTTGTCGACCTGCACGACCGGATCGCCGGGCGGCCGAACATCAAGGCCTATCTTGCGAGCGAGCGCCGCATTCCCTTCAACGAGCAGGGCATCTTCCGCCGCTATCGCGAACTGGATGGTTAGCGTGTTAGCCGGTCCGGACGGAGGCTGGCGGCAGCCCCCGTTCCGGACCGGCCGTTTCGGGCGCGATCAATCGCCCGAACGCGTCATGGCTCCCGAGCGTCTGTGAACACTCCGGACCGGATCGCTCGTTTGAATCGTCGGGGACGGGGGAGAGGTCGTGCTCGTCTGGGCAGGGGGCTTGCAGAACATCGTCACGACTCCCGTTGCGTGGGTGCGGACGCTGTCTAGCGGGGCCCGGACGCGGCGGCGTCGCCCGATTGGAGGAGCGCGCGCGTTTTTCCGGGAAGTCCCGTTTTCGCAGAGCTGCGTGATGCTTGCTTAGGGACGGGCGATTTGCAGCGCGTACCTCGCGACGGGTGCGGCTGCATCGGAGACGCCAAAGGCCCGATCGACCGGATCGGGCGCTTCGTCTTCGTTAGTCTCGATCAGGCGAGCTGATCGATCCGCGTGCCCTGACCCGGCGGCAGCGGCGCCGGCGGCGGCGGCTTGTAGGTCGGGTCGTTGTCCTTGGTCTTGGCCTGGTCGTCCTGCTGCTTGGTCGTGTCGTAGCTCGGGACCACGATCGCGATCGGCGGCGGCGTAACGGTAGAAACGCTCATCCACAAATCCTCACATATGGAAACAATTGACTTTGCGCCGCGAGGCGCGAAACTTCCGTCAAGCCAATCGTTAAAATGCGAGGGATCTGGTGTGGCGGAAGGCGCCCTTCTATTCGTCCTTGCCGCGCGTGATCGCAATGGACGCGTCCGTCTTGGTGCGGGTGCATTCCATGTTGAGCCGGCGATAGCGCATAACGACCTTGTCGCCGCGGAGCAGCCCCATCCGTTTCAGGCAGCGTGTCGCGCCCGTCGTGGTGTCGTCCTTGGTCACGGTAAACACGATCGCCGCCATCGATCCTACCAGCGCAAAGAATTCCGGCTTCGGCTTGCGATCACCCTTGGCATAGAGCTCGATGGAATATTTGTCGCCGCGGCAAGCCACGGACAGCTCCTTGGCCGACGGATGCGTCAGGTAGACCACGTTGGCAGCGCGGAAATTCACCTTGAGGCGATCGACCTGGTTGGCCAACTCCTTGGCGCTGTCGTCGCAGCGGTCGGCGCGCGCGGGCGAGGTGAGGGTCACAAGGCCGGTGATGGCGGCGGCGACCAGGATCGCGCCGCGGACGTGCAGTTTGAAAATCATGATGAAAAGCCCCTTAGAGCGCGCATTCAACCGTCGTCGCACGCAGAGTGCAAGGGGGCGCCTTGGTCTTCCCACGCATCATGATGGCCCCGGCTTGCCGCCGACAGCCGCCGAATCGGGATGCCCTGGCCGCGCCGTAGCGCCTTCCCTTTGTGGCAAAAAAGCTTAGAACGCTTCCATGCTGAGAGGCCCGCGAGGGCTCCAAAACCCCGAGATCCGCCCCCATGAACGCTCCCACGGCCTTCCCCGACCCCGCAAAGCCCGTTCCGCCCTACAAGCACACTCCGCTGTTCCCGCTGGGCAAGGACGAGACGCCCTACAAGAAGATCTCGGCCGAGGGCGTGCGGATCGAGAAGGTCCTGGGCAGGGACATGCTGGTGGTGTCGCGCGAGGCGCTGCGGGCGCTGTCGGAGGCGGCTTTCGGCGACATCAACCATTACCTGCGCCCCGGCCATCTGAAGCAGCTCCGCGCGATCCTGGAGGACGGCGAGGCGAGCCCGAACGACAAATTCGTCGCGCTGGACTTTTTGAAGAACGCCAACATCGCGGCCGGCGGCGTTCTGCCGATGTGCCAGGACACCGGCACCGCGATCATCATGGGCAAGAAGGGCTGCAACGTCATCACCGACGGTGACGACGAGGCCGCGCTGTCGGAAGGCGCGCGCGATGCGTATCTGCGCCGCAATCTGCGCTACTCGCAGGTCGCGCCGCTCTCGATGTACGAGGAGAAGAACACCGCCAACAACATGCCGGCGCAGTGCGAGATCTACGCCGAGGGCGAAGACGCCTACAAGTTCATGTTCATGGCGAAGGGCGGCGGCTCCGCCAACAAGAGCTTTCTGTTCCAGGCCACGCCCTCGGTCCTGACCAAGGACCGGCTGCTCGCCTTCCTGAAGGAGAAGGTGTTGACGCTGGGCACGGCGGCATGCCCGCCCTATCACCTCGCCATCGTGATCGGCGGCACCTCGGCCGAGCTCTGCATGAAGACGGTGAAGCTCGCTTCCGCCCGCTATCTCGATGCGCTGCCGACCCACGGCTCGCCCGACGGCAACGCGTTCCGCGATCTCGAGATGGAGCAGGAAATCCTGAAGATGACGCAGTCGCTGGGCGTCGGCGCGCAGTTCGGCGGCAAGTATTTCTGCCACGACGTGCGGGTGATCCGCCTGCCGCGTCACGGCGCCTCGCTGCCGATCGGGCTTGGCGTGTCCTGCTCGGCTGACCGCCAGGTGCTCGGCAAGATCACGAAAGACGGCGTCTATCTGGAAGAGCTCGAGCACAACCCGGCGCAATATCTGCCTGAGGTCGAGCAGGCGCTCGGCGGCGAGGTCGTCAAGATCGACCTCAACCAGCCGATGAAGGAGATCCTGGCGACGTTCTCGAAGTTTCCGATCAAGACCCGGGTCTCGATGACCGGCACCATGATCGTCGCGCGCGACAGCGCGCATGCCAAGCTGCGCGAGCGCCTGGACAAGGGCGAGCCGCTGCCGGATTACTTCAAGAACCACCCGGTCTATTACGCGGGCCCCGCCAAGACGCCTGAAGGCTACGCCTCCGGCGCATTCGGTCCGACTACCGCTGGCCGCATGGATTCCTTCGTCGACCAGTTCCAGGCCGCGGGCGGCTCGATGGTGATGGTGGCGAAGGGCAACCGCGCGCCGGCCGTGCGCGAGGCCTGCAAGAAGTATGGCGGCTTCTATCTCGGCTCGATCGGCGGCGCCGCGGCGAATCTCGCCGAGCACTGCATCAAGAAGGTCGAGGTGCTCGAATATCCCGAGCTCGGCATGGAAGCGATCTGGCGCATCGAAGTCGTCGACTTCCCGGCCTTCATCATCATCGACGACAAGGGCAACGACTTCTTCAAGGAATTGAATTTGGGCTAGACCTGCATCTCGCCGTCATGTCCGGGCTTGTCCCGGGCATCCACGTTCTTGCTGCCCAGAAGAAGACGTGGATGGCCGGGACAAGCTCGGCCATGACGACGCGGACGCTTCAGTCCCCCTAACTGCAATTCGTCACCTGGTTCGAGCACAGACCGCGCCACCAGCCGCGGATGCCGTCCTGGCTCTCGACCAAGGCCCAGAGGCCGCTGCACGCAAAGATGCGCTTCGGGCCGCCGTCGGTGTCGATCGCGCCGCCGAGCTCGCGCTGGGCGGGCGTCCATTTGGCATCGACGAAGGGCGCCTGAAACAGTCCGCCCATACGGGTCGCGCCGTTGGCATAGGCGGCGCCAACCTTGTTGGAGGCGACCCAGCCGCGGCCGGCATAGGGTTTGGGCGCGCTGCGCGGATATCGCTTCTCGTCCTCGTAGTCCTTGCCCGGGGGCCTCGCGCCTTCGATCAGGAACCAGCCGTCCCTGAAGCCGATGATGCGGAATTCGGTGAACCAGCCGCCATCCGGCGTGTTCTCGGCGCCGCCGAGCTTAAGCCGGTAGGGCGGCGGCAGCGTGCCGAGCACGCGCGACTTCACCGACGGCTCGGCCCGGACGTTGAGTCCGTTGGGATCCTTGTCGGCGGACCAGGCGCCGAGATCGCACGGCTCGGTGCCTTCAGGCAGGCTAGCGCGCCTGGCGGCGAGATCGGCGTGCAGCTTGGCGAAATCGGTGTCGTCGTTATCAGGATCCGGCCCGGTGCGCGGCTTCAGCTCGGCCGAGATCGCGCGCGTCGCATCCGGTGTGAGCGTGACGACGAGCGACTGGCGCGCAGCGAACACGCTTGCCGGTGTCTTCGGATCGTTCGACGTGGCGGGATCGACGGCGAGGTAGCCGGTCGCGCCATCGGTCCGGTAGGCGGAGCCTGCGACATAGCCCGCGGGCACCATGGCGAGCGCGCTTGCGCGCCACGCCAGTTCGGCGTCATCCGCACGCGCCGCTTGTGTCGCGACGCAGAGGAGCGTTGCCGCGATGAGACGGAGAATGCGCATGGTTGCCTGATGCGCGGCTTTACGCCTTCGTGCCGGTGAACGGGAAGCTGCCCATCGGGCCTATGCCCATTTCGCCGCTCATGCTGTCGCCGGAGACCTTTCCGATGAACTCGAGCGTCAACGGCATCGGCTTGTCGATCGAGACTTTCCAGTTGACGGCGTCGCCGCTGACGGTGCCGTCGAAGATCTCGGCGGAGTTGCCATCGGCGCCCTGAGTGCCCGTCAGCGCGCCGCCGGAGCTCGACAGAGTCAACGTCGCCTGGCGCTCGCCCATCGGCGTGGTCATGGTCAGATTCCAGTTGCCGTCTACGGCCATTCCCGTCTCCCGAACAAATCCCGGCGGACCGCGACGATCGCGGCCAGTCCTGGGCCGAGCGTATAGCGCAACTTGTCGCGGCTGCCTAACCCGGCGTGAGCGGCAATCAGGCGCGGGCCGCAGCACGCCGGCGACTGGTGACGACGAGCCGGAGCACGATGTACTGGACGGCAAAGGCGAGGATCTTGGCACCGCCTGCGACGACCGAGATGTAGAATGCCCACAGCTTCAGATCGCCGGTCGAGGCGACCGCGATCGTGCCGGCGCCAATCGCGAACATCAGCGCGGCCCATATATAACCCGCGGCCGTTACATATTCGGGGACTGTTTCCGTCACGATCGGCGGCATGTAGCGCAGCATCCAGCCGCGCTTGAGCATGATGATTCCGATCGCAAAATGCGCGATCGCCGGCTTTGCCAGCATGAAGCGGGGATCGTTGGTGAGCAGCGTGACCGCCCCGAGCACGACGACGAGTCCGAGACTCGCATAGGTCATGAAGCTCAGCTGGTGCCCCTTAACGCGAGCATAGATCACTTGCGCGATCGCACCGGCAATCGCCACCGATGTCGCGAGGACGACGTTGTCGGTGGCGAGATAAATGACCAGAAAGATGATGGCTGACAGGAAGTCGGAGGCGAGGCGGGCGAATACGTCCTTCATCGTCGATCCTGTTCAGTGAGGGGTGGGCAGTGCGTCGGCCAGCGTACCGTACTTGATCTGGCGATATTCGGGATACCACTTCGTGAAATAGATCGCACTGTTGCGGGCGGCGAAGGCGACCGCAAGGCCCGACCAGACCGGCAGGCCGGGGAAGTAGAGCAGCGCGATGTTCGCTGCCATCATCAACAGCGCGGCCGCGGTCCAGGCACCGGTGATGATGTAGTTGGCGGTGAGGAAGCCGGGCATCGCCGCAGTTTCGGCAGGGACCGCTTCAACCGCATATTGCAGTGTGAAGGGACGGCGAACCAGCATCGAGCCGAGCGAGACCACGAAGATCCCGATATCAACCGACAGCTTGACGCCGAGCGTTCCGAGCGCGGGATCGACCAGCGCGAGGGTGAGGCCGATGGCGGCGAAGACGATCGCCGAGCCCGCGGCCAGGATCTTCACGGAGCGGCCGCGCGCAACGTCGATCGCGATGGTGGCGAGGCAGATCGCGGAGGCTGCGAACACGCTTGAAGTCGCCGACGTCACCAGCATCAGGAAAGAGTAGGCGCCGTAAGGCGCGAGGATCAGGAAAATCGCCATGGACGGCCTCGGTCTGGCTAATCTTTACAATGTCAAGATAGATAGTCGAGCCGGTCCGGTGGGTCAAGCGAAATCTTTACAGTGTCAAAATGACATAAGTAACTTCTGAAAAATGAAGGGCGGCAATGGCTTGGTCGGATGCTTCGTCGGCTAGCTCGGCCCAAGGCAGGTGCGACAGGGTCGGCAACGCCGCAGCGACCGCGAGGCCGATGGCGAGCAGGAAGCCGCCGTTCAAGATGGTCTGGCAGCTCCGTCGCGGCCGGCTCGCCAGGAAAGCGAGCGCGGCGCAGGCGAGTGCGAGGACGGCGAGGCAATCCGTGGTGATTGAGGGCATGTGCATGGGAGGCTCCTCTTATGTCATTCCGGGGCGACGCGAAGCGCCGAGCTCTGGTGCACACTTGCGCATCGGAGAATCCATCGGGCGTCAGACGTGTGGCAAAATGGATTCCGGGTTCGCGCGAACGCGCGCCCCGGAATGGCGAAGGGAGAGCTACGCCGCCCCCACCCAATTGCCGTGAAAGCCGTCCGGCACGCGATGGCCGAGCTGCACCAGCGCGACGGGGCCCGCCTCGACATCGGTGGCGTTGAACACGGCGAGGTCGCTGCGGTTTTCCCGCGCGCGCCAGACAACCGCGAGCAGCCAGCCGTCGCCTTCGGCCGCATCCTTCGCGCGCTCGACGAACACCGGCTCGGAGATGGTGTCGCCGGCCGGCAGCAGATAGTGGCCGAGCCGCTTGCCGTTGCCGTCGACATGAACGACGCCTGACAGCGCGCCGAACATCGGCAGTTTCGGATTGGCGCAGGCGTACCAGCCGTGGTGGTTCTTCAGCCCCGCGCGACGGTCGTCGATGCGGGGAATTCGCCGGTGAGATCGTCCAGATACGTCTGCTGGAAGCGGTCGGTATTGCCGGAGAGATCGAACGTCCAGCGGCAGTGGCGGGCGCGCGATTTCTCGGGATCCGTCGGCCGGCCGTCGGGATGCGGAAACAGCGGCGCTTCCTCGAACTGCATGACGTCAGCGACGATGCGATTGCCGTCCTCCCATGCATTCATGACGTGGAAGACGTAGCACGCCTCGGCACGAAACCAGACGATGTCCTTCGCTTCGCCGTTGCGCTTCATCACGCCGACATAGGCACCCTTGTCCGGCTCCCAGGCATAAGGCGGCCGCCCGCTCATGGCGCGCTCCATGCTGCCGGTGATGGGGAGGATCGGAAACAGCACGTGGTTCTCGGTGACGATGAAGTCGTGCACCATGCTGGCATAGGGCGCCTCGAAGCGTTCGAACCGCGTCGCCTTGCCGGATGCGTCGATCGATCCCCAGGAGAGGGCAGGCGTCAGCGGTCCCGCCGCGTTGTAGCCGAAGAACACCAATTCGCCGGTCGCGGGATCGGTCTTCGGATGCGCGGTAAAGCTGCCGGCGACGCGGCCCTGATAATTGTGATAGCCGCGCGTCGCCAGCGTTCCCGGCTCGATCTCGGTCGGCAGATGCGCTTCTTCCAGTGCCAGCAATTTGCCGGCATGGAAGATGATGTTGGTGTTGGCGACGCCACCGTCGGTGATGGTCGCAGGCGCATCCGGCAGCTTGCGGCCGAAGCCGCCGAACAGCGCGCGGCCGGCATCATGCTCGGCCAGCCATTTTGGCGTGCGGACCCAGCGGTTGCGATAGCTGGCGCGGCCGTTTTCGAGATGGAAGGCGTGCAGCATGCCGTCGCCGACGAACCAGTGCGCGCCGGGCGAGTCGAACTGTGGATTGGGGCCGTTGCGATAGAGCGTGCCGTTCAGGTCGCGTGGGAGTTCGCCGACGATCCCGAGGAAGGGCGCGTCGGCCTCGAATGGGATTGGCCCGAGATTGTTGCGACGCTCAGTGGCGGCGTTCGGCTGCACGGCGTATCCCTCCCTTTATCTTTACATCGTAAAGATCAAATAATGCCGATCGCGGTGCCGGTCAAGCGAAATCTTTACACTGTCAATATTGCATCCTATAGCTGGGGGCATGGCCAGGACAGAAACGGCGCGCCGTCCGCGCGCTTCGAAAAAGACACCATCGGCATCGTCGGCGCCGCCCCGCACCGCGAGCGCGAAGACCGAGACGCCTTATCATCACGGCGCCCTGCGCGAGGCGTTGCTGCAGGCGGCCGAACGGGTGCTGGAACGCGAGGGGCTGTCCGGCCTGACCTTGCGCGCGGTGGCGCGCGAGGCGGGCGTGTCGCATGCCGCACCGACCCATCATTTCGGCGATCTCACCGGCCTGCTCAGCGAGCTCGCGGCCGTCGGCTTCCGCCAGTTCAACGCGGCAATGGTGTCGGCGTGCGATACAGCCGCCACGCCGCTCGCGCGCGCGCTGGCGCGGCCGAAAGCCTATGTCGCCTATGCGCAGGCCCATCCGGGCATGTACGGCATCATGTTCCGTACCGAACGCCTCGATTATTCCCGGCCCTCGCTGCACGAGGCGGCCGAGGCCTCCTTCGCCGGGCTCGCCAACGCCATCGGCATGATGCGGCAGGAGCAGATCAGCGAGGACTCGCTGACGCTGAACCAGGGCGCTGCGATCGCGCGCGCCTGGTCGATGGTGCACGGTTTCACCATGCTGCTGCTCGACGGACGAGCTCGAGGATATCATGGGGCGCCTGCCCGAGGGCACGACGTCCGAACGACTATTCGAGGCGATGCTGACGGCGCCCATGAGCGGGAAGCTGCCGGGGCCCTGATCGATCGGCGGGCGCGCAACCCTTGCCATCGTCGGGCGTTGACGCCGCATGGCAAGAGCACCCCGCGCGCCCTGGAAACGCGCCAACCCGCGCAAGCGCGCGGGCAAGGCGTCGAAGCATCTCACGCCCTCGCAGAAATCATCGGCAAAGGCACGTGCGCGCCGCGCGGGCCGCCGCTATCCGAACCTCGTGGACAACATGCGCATGGCAGCGAAGAAAACCACCAAGGCGAAATCCTCCAAGACAAAATCCTCGAAAACAAAATCCTCGAAAACAAAATCCTCGAAGACGAAATCCGCGAAGTCGCGCAAGCGCAAGACCGCCAAGAAGGGCGTCCGGAAGATCGCAAAGACCTCTCGCAAGCGCAGCACCGCGGCGAAGGAAAGGAACCCGCACGGTGGCCTGACCGCGGCGGGTCGCAAGGCCTTCGCACGCAAGCAGGGCGCGCATTTGAAACCGGGCGTCACAAAGCATGAATCCGAGATGACGCCGCAGGAGATGCGGCGAAAGGGAAGCTGGGCGGTGCGCTTCTATGGCCGTGCCAACCTGCCGCCGCTGGTCGATGCCAAGGGGAGGCCGACCCGGCACGCGCTGTCGGCCCATGCCTGGGGCGAGCCCGTTCCCAAGACGGTGGCGGCGGCGCGGCGTATTGCAGCGAAGGGAGAGCGGCTATTGGCCCGTTATAACCGCGCCAAAGCAAAGGCCTAGCGCCGCGCTGCGAGCTCGACCGCGCGCCCGCTATTTCCAATGATCTTCACCTCGTCCCTGTCGCAGTTGAAGCCGCGGGCACCTTCGTCCGCTGCCTGGCGCGCGAGCTCATTGGCGTTCGGATTGGCTGTCGCATCGACATAGGCAACATGGCAGACCGGGCCCGGCGGCAGCCGCGTCACGACCAGCATGGCCTTGGTGTTCGGACGCCCCCACTTGTCGGGATCGGTGCTGTCGGCGATGTGCCAGCGCTGGATGATCGCGAACGGCTTTCCATCCGCCGCGCGCCACTCGACTGTGATTTCCGACGAATTGAACGGGCCGAACCAGACCCTTGCCGCCGGCTCCTCGCCGGCGGCCTTGCGGTTGCGGCCGACCGAGACGATTTCGCGCAAATCGTCCTCCGAGATCAGCACCACCAGCCCGGCCTTGCCCGGGCAGACCCGCGTGGTGCTGCCGTCAAGCTCGCTGGGCTTGCCGATCTGGCGGCAATTCTTTGGTGCAGTAGAGGTGTAGGTGCTGCCCAGCGATTGGGCGTCGGCATTGCCTGCGTTCGAGCAGGCAAGCAGCCCGGCAAGGCAAATCAACGCAATACGCCTCATGATGACGCCCTGATGCAGCGGGAACTCCGTACCATCAGACGTCTTCATTGTGGGCAAGGTTCAAACAGGGGCGGGATATACCTGACAGGGCCGAGGAATCGTTCTAGAAGAGCGGCTTCGCTTGGGGCATAGGGCCTCGTTTGCGTCCTCATTTTTTCGATCATGCCAGCCATCGCTTCCAGCAAATCCTATCGTGTCGGCCGTTCCAAAACCGGACTTGGCCTCTTCGCCACCATGCCGATCAAGAAGGGGACCCGGATCATCCGTTATTTCGGACCGATCCTGGACTCCAAAATTCCCGCGCATGACGAGATCGAGAACAAGTATCTGTTCGAGCTCAACAACCGCTGGACCATCGACGGTTCGGTGCGTAAGAACCTCGCCCGCTACATCAACCATTCCTGCCGGCCCAACGCCGAATCCGACGTCAGGCCGCGCGAGCGCAAGGTCTTCATCCGCGCCATCAGGAACATCGAGCCGGGCGACGAGATCAACTACGATTACGGCACCGATTATTTCAAAGCCTATCTGAAGCCGATCGGCTGCAAGTGCGACTCGTGCGAGAAGAAGCGCAAGAAGCTGCGCGCAGAGGCGCGCGCCGAACGCGCCAAGGTGAAGGCCCGCGCGGAGCGCAAGGCGCTGAAGGCCGGCGCGAAGGGCGCCGCTGCGAAAAAGAAGAAGCTGAACGGCAAGCATTTCGGCGGCAAGGTCGGCCGGGCGAAGGCGTAGCTTCTGCCGGTCACGGCTTGCTGGTGCTGCCTGCATCCAGCGCCGACCGGACGGCGGAGGCGAGCTCGGCAGGCCGGAACGGCTTGCGGAGAAACGGTGCGGAGCCCATCGCGGCTTCCAGGGCCGCGGAATCGGCATAACCGCTGACGAACAGCACGGGCAAATTGGGTTGCACGACCCGCGCCGCCTTGACGACCTCGGCGCCGTTGGTGCCGGGCATCGAAAAGTCGATGATCATCAGTTGCGGGTTTACGGTGCTCTGCATGGCGAGCGCCGCGTTGCCGTGGTCTGCTTCGTGCACCACGTATCCGATCTCGGACAGGAAGCTGGTCATCAGCCCGCGGACATCGTGGTCGTCGTCGACGACCAGGATTCGTTCCGCGTGTCCGCTTTCGGCCGCGCCCTGCGCTTCGGCGGTCGCCTCTGTGCCGATAGTCGACCTGCGCAGTGACAGTTGGATCGACGTGCCCTTGCCGACTTCGCTCTTGATGTCGACGTCGCCGCCCATCTGCCGTACCAACCCGTAGACCTGCGACAATCCGAGGCCCGTCCCCTTGCCGGGTGGCTTGGTGGTGAAGAAGGGATCGAACGCCCGCGCAATCACGTCCGGTGGCATCCCCGTCCCGGTGTCCGTCACGGACAGCTTGACCCTGAGATCGTCCGTGTCGTGGGGAGCCGTGGTGATCGTCAGGGTGCCACCGTCCGGCATCGCATCCCGGGCGTTGATCGCCAGATTAAGCAGGCTCACTTCGAGTTGGTTGTAGTCGGCGACGACGAAGGGCGCGCCCGCATCGAGATCGGTCTTGATCGCAATGTTGGCTCCGAGCGACTGACCGAGCAGTTCGGAGGCGTCCAGGATCAGGCGATTGAGGTCGACCGATTGGGTCGCAAGCTTCTGGGTCCGCGAAAACGCCAGCAATTGCGCAGTCAATTTCGAGCCGCGCTCGGCCGCCTTGAAGGCATTCTCCGCCAGCCTCGTGATACGCGGCTCTGTCGTACGGGAACGTATAAGATCGAGATTGCCCACCACTGCGGTCAGGAGATTGTTGAAATCGTGCGCGAGCCCGCCAGTCAACTGGCCGACGGCCTCCATTTTCTGGGCCTGCAGCAGCTCGGACTCCACCTTCTGTCGTTGCTCGATTTCCTGGCGCAGTTTTCGGTTGGCTCCTTCAAGCTCTTCGGTGCGCTGCTGAACCTGCTTGTCGAGTGTCGCATTCAGCGATCGCAAGGCGTCCTCGGACCTGCGGACACGCAGAAGCGCATTGATCGCGGCGGCAAGCTCGAGTGGTTCGGCCGGCTGCACGAGATAGGAATCGGCGCCAGCATTCAGTCCAATGACGCGGTGTTCGCTCGCCGTGAAAGTGGCCGACGTCTGCAGCACCATCACTTGCGGCCATTTCTGCTTGATGAAGGCGCAGACTTCGAAGCCGTTGATGTCTGGCAATTGAACGTCAAGGAGAACGAGAGGCGGCATGTGCTGCTCGATCAGCCGCAGCGCCTCCGCGCCGGTCTTGGCCTCGATCACGGCAAATCCGGCGGCCTGCAGATCGCGTGTCTTCACGTAACGCTGCGATTCGAGGTCGTCCACGTTGAGGATGACGGTCTTTTCGCTGCTGCTCATGAGACACCCTGGACGGCGTCGCGCAGGAACGAGGTTACGCTCTCCCGGGAGATCGCGTTCTTGGAGATCAGCCGCACATGCTCGGGCAGCCGCGCCCGGAGCGGGCCGTCGATCGTCATCGACGTCGAGACGACGACGGGGATGCCGTTGGTGCGGTCGTCGGCGGCGAGCTGCTGCAGCACGGTGAAGCCGTCGACCGCCGGCATTTGCAGGTCGAGAACGATCACGTCGGGTTTTTTCTCGCGAGCCAGCCGCAGGCCTGCTTCGCCGCCGTCGGCCTCCATGAACTCGTAGCGCGTCTCGTTACCGATGATCTGGCGCATGACGTAGCGGAAGGTCTCGTCGTCGTCGATGAGCAGCACGCTCTTGCTGTCGTCGGCTGAGCGAGCCAGCGTCTCGCGGTCGGGCTCGCCGAGCGAGGCCGGGATCTTCAGCGAGAAAGTTGAGCCCTGGCCCTGGTTGCTATCAACGGTGAGGTCGCCGCCGAGCAGGCGCGCGAGCGACCGTGACAGGGGCAGGCCAAGGCCGGTGCCTTTCACCTTTCTTTGCAGTTTCGTGTCGACCTGGGAAAATTCCTCGAAAATGCGCTCATGGTGCTCCGGAGCGATCCCGATGCCGGTGTCGCGGACGGAGAAGAGGATGCTCGCGCCGTTGTCGCCGGTGCGGGCAGTCACCCGCACTTCGCCTTCCTCGGTGAATTTCAACGCGTTGGAGATCAGATTGCGCAGGATCTGCGCCACCTTCGCCTCATCGGTGTAAAGCGGTTGCAGTTCTTTCGGGGATTCGAACAGCAGCTCGACGGCCGAGCTGGTCAAGAGCGGCTTCAGCGCGCCGCGCAGCGCCCCGAACAGGCTCGTGACCGCGAACCGCACCGGCTTGATCTCGGCCTTGCCGGCCTCGACCTTGGCGAGGTCAAGCATGTCGTTGACGAGATCGAGCAGGCTCTCCGCCGATCGCCTGATGTAGCCGACCTGTCGCTCCTGTTCGGGCGTCAAATCGCCGTCAATGCGATCGAGCAGCAGACGCGACAGCGCGAGCACCGAATTCAGCGGTGTCCTGAATTCGTGACTCATGTTGGACAGGAAGCGGGTCTTGAGTTCGCTGGCCTGCCGCAATTGTTCGGCGCGGCCGTCGAGCTCGGCGTAGAGCGCCACCACGCCGCGGTTGGTATCGCCGAGCTCTTGGTTGAGCTGCTGGCTCTCCTCTTCGCGGCGCCGCAGCTCCTCCAGGTTCTGCATCAGCTCGCGATTCTGCTCGCGCAGGGCTGCGAGCGGATCGGACGAGGTCTCCTTCTTCAGGCTGCTGACCACGTCGGTGAGCTTGGCGCGCGGCCACGGCGCAATGTGGGGCGGCAGCTTGTGCCCGACCTCGACGATCGTCCCCCGGCCCGGCGTCGACTCGATATTGAACGTGTCCATCAGCCGGCGCGCGCCGATCAGACCAAGGCCCATCCCGCTCGACGAACGGTATTGCCCGTCGAGGATGAGCTGGAGATTGTCGATGCCCGGCCCGTTGTCGCAGATGCGGACGGCGAAACGCTGCGGAACCGTCCCGGCATCCAACGCAAATTCGGCGCGCCCGCCACCGGCATAGCCATAGGCGTTGCGTGCGAGCTCGGAGACCGCGGTGGCGATGCGGGTCTGGTCCTGCCGCTCAAATCCCAGCATGTCGGCGACGCGATGAGCGCGTTGGCGGACTGCGACGACATCGCTCTCGTTCTCGATCGGCACGGTGACGATGGGCCACAATTTGGCGGATGCGGGCATGTGCTTCACCATTTGCCCACGAGCACGGTCGCGTCGTCGCGAACCCGGGTGAAATCGCGATAGAGGATCGCGGCGATCAGAGACGGGTGCAGGGCCGCGAGATTGGGATAGCGGTCCACCGTCCAGCTCGAAGCCAGACCGTCGGAATGCAGGACGATCAGACCGTGCGAGAAGGGGTAGTCGAAAGTCCGGATCTTGCGCGTATTGAAACCCGCCGTTCCGGCCATCGACACCATCCGCTTGGTTTCGCCGGCGGTGATGATGACACCGGCGACATTGCCGATTCCGGAGAAGCTGACGTTTTTTGTGGCGGGATCGAAGCGCGCAACCGAGACCGCTGCCCCGCGCGTCGAGCGCAAGCCGCCATGGATGTAGTCGAGCAAATTGGCGATCGTGTTTCCGTTGTAGCGATGGAATAGCCGGACAGCCTCGACCGCGGCTTCGGCCGCTTCCGGCCCATGCCCCAAGCCGTCAACCACGAGCAGGGTGCGTACGTTTCCGGCATCGGAGACGCTCAAGGCGTCGCCGCAGACTTCTTCGCCGGCCTTGGCAACGGACACACCGCCCCAGGTCGGGACGGTCGGCGGTTTGACCAATGGAGCAGCGCCGGGTGCGACGCGTGCCAGCACGGCCGTCCCCACGCCGGGCCACGAGCCGATGTCGATGAAGTGGGATTGCCGTATCACCGCGCCGAGGCCACGGCCTGCGGTGCCTGCACTTGAATACCCGTCCTCCAGGCAAGCGGCGACATTGCTCATGCCGGGGCCCTTGTCGAGCGCGAGGATCTCAATGCCCTGGCTTTCGCTGTCCTCATAGGCTCCGACCAGAATTTCCCCGCCCGACCCGTGCTTGACGAGGTTGGTTGAAAGTTCGGTCGCGACCAGGGCGAGCTTGCCCTTATCGGTCTCGTTGAAGCCCAGGCGCTGTGCGAGATCGGTAGCTGCCCGCCTTGCCTCCGCGACGCCGCTTGGATCGTTGACGCCGACGGATTTCATCATCATTTCCAACGTGCGATTGTGACTTTGGTGCCTGTGCCCGGCGCCGAGACGATGGAAAATTCATTGCAGAGCCGTTTCGAGCCGCCGAGACCGAGGCCCATGCCCTTGCCGGACGTGAAGCCGTCCTTGAGGGCCTGCTCGATATCGGCGATACCCGGGCCCTTGTCGTCGAATGTCAGGCGAACGCCGCGGCGGCCGCCTTGCTCGACGATTTCCGCTGTCACTTCGCCACCCCCGCCATAGTCGAGCGTATTGCGCGCGAGCTCGCTGGACGCCGTGACGATCTTGGTCTGGTCAACCAGGCTGAGGCCGACTTCGACCGCGAACGCCCGGGTCAGCTGCCTCACCCGTACCACGTCGTCCGAGACCTTGATCCCGACGCGTTCAGTCTTCGTCGTCGGCATCGTCAGCCTCCGCCCCCGCGAGGCGGTCGTGGATCATGGCCATGCCGCGCTCGACGTTCAGCGCGGTCTTCACGCCAGTCAATGAAAGGCCGAGCTCGACCAGGGTGATCGCCACCGCGGGCCGCATTCCAACGACGACCGTGTCGGCGTCGAGGATGCGCGAAACCGCGGCGATATTGTCCAGCATGCGGCCGATGAAGCTGTCGACGACTTCGAGCGCCGAAATGTCGATCAGCACACCACGGGCATTGTGAGTGACAATCCGGGCGGTCAGATCTTCCTCCAGCGCCGTCGCAAGCCGGTCGTGCATGTCGACCTGAATGGTGACGAGAAGCGCGTGGCCGAATTTGAGGATTGGGATGCGGTCCATCGTCAGGCGTCCTGCCCGCCGCTCTTCTTATCCGCAAACGAGTATCCTTCGACGCGCTTCGCCTTGACGATGGTCCGCCCGGTCTGGCGCAGTGCGACCGCGAACGCGTCGGCCAGCGAGGCCTTTGAAATGACGTTCAGCTCGACGCCGAGATGCACCATGGTCTGGGCGATCTGGGGCCTGATGCCGCTGATCAGGCAATCGGCCCCCATCAGGCGAGCTGCCGCGACGGTCTTCAGGAGATGCTGAGCCGTGAGCGTGTCGACCGTCGGCACGCCGGTGATGTCGATGATGGCGATCTCGGCCTCGTCGTCGACGATCGTTTGCAGCAGGTTCTCCATCACCACCTGTGTGCGCTGGCTGTCCAGCGTACCGATCAGGGGCAGGGCGAGAATGCCCTCCCACAGCTTGACCACAGGGGTCGACAGTTCGGCAATTTCGCGCTGCTGGCGAACGATGACCTCTTCGCGGCTTCGCTGGAAAATCTCCAGCGTGAACAACCCGAGTTCGTCGAGCAGCATGGTCAACGTCCAGACCGTTGACGCGACCCGCTCCGCGGACAGCGCTCCCTCGCGATTGAGCGCGTTGAACAAAGGCTGCTTGAGCGAAAAGACGAATGTCGCGGTTTCGCTGGGGGAGAAACCCTGCATTGCCCGCGTTCGGGAGAGGTCGGCCAGCATGGACTTGGCCGGCTCGTAAGCGTCGGCGGACGTGTCGGTCCCTCCCTGCGTCAATGCCTCATGTAGCAAATGGAGGAAATTCCTGGACTGCGACAGCAGTTCGGCTTCCGAAATGCGCCCGGTATGAAGGATGCCTGCCTTCTTCTGCAGTTCGACCCATTCCGGAAGGATGGCCTTCTCGTTTCGTGACACGAGTGACGCGACGTCACTGCCTGCCTGCGCTGCCATTATTGTTCTCCTTGATTACGCATCGTCGCAGCCGCTCGTTCAGAGTGGCGACACTCCGGTGGCAAATGCGCCTGCCTGCATCCTGCTGAATTGTCGGTAGTTTTCGTTGCCCTAAGCAACATGATAGCTCAGCTTGACGTGCTGAGACCCCCAATATGCCGCAACGACAACGCGCCTTGGAACGATTGGTTCCGGGCTTTTCTAAAATTTTCTGCGGCCGATGCCTATGTGCACTTTTAAACATTCAAAGCTCAAAAGAGCGGGCATATTTTACCTATGCCGTATCAGGTCAAATTAGGCTCGTTTATGATCGTCGCACCGTCGCTGCCCGCAGCGCTCAAGCTGTACGACGACATGCGAACCGGATCCGAGGAGGTGTCGATTCGGGACATGGAGGGCAGGGAGATCGATATCGACGAAATCCGTCCGGTCCTCAATGACGGCGAGCCTTCGTAAACTCTGCTGATCTGGTGGCCCGGTCTGCCGTGTTGCCTGTTGGCCGAAAATGGGCGTCGCAGCGACAATCACTGTCGCGAGCTGCTCGCTCCAGCCAATGGTCGTGCCTTTCTCCGCATCCATAGGTCGGCCAAGACCTTGACCGCCGCCGCGAGGACGAGCGCGCAAAGCACGGCCTTCGACACCGTCTCCATCGTTCCCTCGATCAGCAGGCAATGGACGACACTGCCGATGACGATGACGATCGCGAGGGGGATGTGAGCGATGCGCCACGCTCGTAGCCGCAGCCCCAATCGCCGGCGCAGGGCGGCCAGCAGCCCAACAGCGAAGATGGCCCACATCGCGATCACGCCAAAGGGGAGAACGGCGTCGGCGATGAGAAGGTCAGGGCGTCGATCATATCGGGCGGACTGGTGAACCAGAGGCCGGCGACATGGATCATCACCGCCACGAGCAGCACGCCACCGATCCAGTGATGGGCGCGGCGTCCGCGATAAGCCGACAGCAGCGGCAAATAGCCGCCGATCAGCAGAGGCTGAACCAGCACCAGTCCCAGCGCGATAATGCCTGCGAACCCTGCCAGGATGTAGACCGGACCGCGCCATGCGAGCAGCTCGCTCGTCGCGGCCGCGGCGATCGGCACGCCGACGGCTGCTGCAAGGGCGGCCCAGATCAGGGTCACCTTCGCCAATCTCATTCCTGTGTTCCCAATTCGGTCAGGCCTGCTGAAGGACGAAGTGGGCCTCCAGGCTCGTTTCCTTTGCACTGCGCATCACCGGCCGCAGGAAGACGGTTTTGAATTCACCGCTGTCATAGGCGAGGTGACCGTGCGGCTGGCCGAAGACGGGAATGATCTGCGGCATCTCGAGCCGGAACGCCCCGTTCTTGTCGGTGAGCGTGGCGCCATGGCTTTGCGGCTCGTGCTCCTGCCCTTCGGTCGTGTGCGCCCAGATCTGGATGCGCTGCCCGGCAAGCGGGGTTCCGTCGCCGGCGCGGCGCACCGTGCCGCTCATCCAGAAGCCGCCCTTTCCGATACGGTCCACGATCGGCGCGCCCTTGCGGTAGTTGTTCGACCCGCCCGACATCGAAGCTGTCGGTGGGAGGCCTTCTGCGCGCGCGGGCAACAGCAGCCCGGAGACCCCGGTTGCGAGAACGGAACCGCCGGCGGCAAGGAGGAGGTTGCGGCGGTTGAGTACCACGTTTGTCATGTCCATTCCTCCTGGCGGCCGGGCAATTGCGCCACCGATCGTACAACAACATGCGCGAGAGGCCCAGTTGAGGAAGGCGAACAGGTCGACAGGCCGCAATGACAGTGTTGTGAACGGGGCGTGCCGCTTCCCGGCTCTGCGTCGCAACGCGAGAAGCGTTGCGGCGCGTCCGGGCGCGGGAAGATCACGCCGTCACGACACCGCTGCTCTTGCGCAAGCCCACATATTGCAGCTCCGCGAACACGCCGGTCGCGATCGCTTGCGCGACTACAATCAGCTCGCCGCCGATGTTCGGCGACACCGCGCCCGAAAGCAGCAGCGCAATGCTGCCGGCCGTCCAGGCCGCATTGCCGACCACGACCAGCAGCACGAGCGGCCTCGGCACGGCTGAGCGCGTGGCGAGCCAGCCGACCAGCGCGGTGTAGGCGATCAGGAACAGCCCGGTCTCGCGCAGCAGCGATTCAGGCAGATTGAACAGCGTCGCGAACGCGCCTGCACCGAAAGTGAAGCCGAGGGCGGCGACGCCGCTGAAGATCGCGTCGGCAAGGAGCGCGCGGCGCAAGAAGGTGGATGCGTCAATCATCGTGGGTCTCCATGGCTGGTTTGGCTTGGGGTAAACTTAATGCAGTCCGCGCCACCAGGCGCGAAGCAGGCGGGCGAGACGGAACGGGCAGAGACTTCTGCCGACGCTGTGCTCGAAGGCCGTGACCCGCGCGACGACGTAGTCGCCGGTCGAATGCACCAGCGGCTCCGGCATGTTGAGGCTGCGCGCCAGCATCCGTGTGGCGAACGCGATGGCCAAGGGGACGAGGTGGTCTGCGACGGTCCGGTAGAGCAGCAGCGCGAGCATGGTCATCTCCTGTTGCGATCGAAGATGCGCGGGGCCGAGGTGGAATTCGATTACCCCGGGGGTAATGGAAGGGCCGAAATCCGCATGCTAGGTTTTCGACCATGACTGCACATGCATCCACGGCACGCGCCGAACACAGCCAGCCGGCCCGTATCGGCGATCATTTGCGCGAATGGCGGCAGCGCCGCCGCATGAGCCAGCTCGATCTCGCCGGCGAGGCCGAGATCTCCGCGCGGCATCTGAGTTTCGTCGAGACCGGCCGCGCCGCGCCATCGCGCGACATGGTGCTCAGGCTTGCCGAGCGCCTCGACGTACCCTTGCGCGAACGCAACGTGCTGCTGGTCGCGGCTGGCTACGCGCCGGCCTTTCCGCAACGCCCGCTGGAGGATCCCGCCTTGAAATCAGCCCGTCAGGCGATCGACCTCGTCCTCAGGGCGCATGAGCCCAATCCGGCGCTGGCTTATGACCGGCACTGGAATCTGGTCGCCGCCAACCGCATGCTGGCACCTCTGCTCGACGGCATTCCGCAGCGCTTGCTCGGCCAGCCCGTCAACGTGCTGCGGCTGGCGTTTCATCCCGAGGCTTTGGCGCCGCGCACGGTCAATCTGGCGGAATGGTGCGGACACCTGCTGGAGCGGCTGCACCGGCAATGCGAGGCGACTGCGGATTCCGAGCTGATCAAGCTCTACAATGATCTGAAGAACTATCCCATCCCGGCGCGCTCGGCGCCGCTGTCGAGCGACAATGTCGCGATCCCTTTCAAGCTCCGTCTTGGCGGTGAGATACTTAGTTTCTTCTCCACCACCATGGTGTTCGGAACCCCGGTCGATATCACCCTGTCCGAGCTGGCGCTGGAGACGTTCTTTCCGGCGGACGAGCGCACCGCCGAGCGGCTGAAGCAGATGGCCGCAGATCTGGGCTAACACCCTTGCCTCAGACGCTTCTTCAGGCCCTTGCCTCAGGCGGAGTTCGGCTTATCTTCGGACAAAACCACACCATCCTAACGAGGCGCCAATGAGCACCCTTAAACCGCTCCAGATCGATGTCGTCTCCGACGTGGTGTGCCCCTGGTGCTATATCGGCAAGCATCGCATCGAGAGCGCGCTGGCGCTCGTGCCCGACGTTCCCGTCAAGCTCAATTTCCGTCCCTTCTTCCTCAATCCCTGGGTGCCTCGCGAAGGAATCAGCCGCGAGGCGTATCTCACCCAGAAGTTCGGCTCGGTCGAGGCCTATAAGGGCATTGCAGGCCGCGTGGTCGGGGCGGCGGGCGAAGAGGGCCTCATCTATCGGCCCGAACTGGTCGCGCGCCAGCCCAACACGACCGACTGCCATCGCCTGATCCTCTGGGCCGAAGCGATCGGCAAGGCACCCGAGATGAAGCAGCGCCTGATGGAGCTCTACTTCCGCGACGGCGGCGACCTGACCGACGTCAACGTGCTGGTGCAGGCCGCTGCGGATATCGGTCTCGATGCCGATGACGTGCGCAAGCGCCTTGCCACCGACGAGGACGTCGCACGCGTCTCGGCTGATGCGCAGGAAGCCGCCGAGAAAGGCATCTCCGGCGTGCCGACCTACGTGTTCGCGCAGAAATACGCCGTATCAGGCGCGCAGGATCCGAACCTGCTCGCCCGTGCCATCCGCGAGGTCTCGGCGGAAATCAACGCCCAGGCGGCGGAGTAGCTTATTTGCGCAGCCGGCGGACCACGCGCCGCGCGGCCTCGTGCGCGAGGTTGAGGCCGGTCAACGCTGCGTGAATCAGGGCGACGACCGGATCGTTCCTCCGCAGCGGAATCAGCACGTCACCGATCGCGAAGCGCCCGCGCCAGATCGGATTGATCATGGGGTGATCCGCGCTTGCGGTGGAATCCGCGCTGGCAATGGCGGGATCGGCGCAGAGGTGGCGGGTGAGCTCGAGCGTGAGCTGCACACCCGGCGAATATTTTGCAAAGCGCTCGTCAATGCCGAGCTTGAAGAAGAAGGCACGGTCCTGGTGGCGCAGCACGATTCCGGCGGCCACCGGTGTGGTGCCCGTGCGCAAGGTTATGATCTCGCATTGCGCGGTCTCGGCGAGTGCCGGGACGGCGCGGCGGATGAAGGTCGCATCGCCCGCATGCTGGACCAGCGCGGTGCCGCGCTTGCCTTTCCAGCCGCTGGCTTCGAGCTGCAGGAATGTTTCGAGTGCTGGTCGGATCTCGTCGGGCTTGCGCGCAACCTCGAACAGGACGGGGCCGTGCTCTTCGAGGCGATGGCGCTGACGGCGGAGCTCCTTGACTCGTCTGGCGCCGAGCGCCTCGCGGAGCAGCGTCTCGCCATCCCGCGTCGCATCGAGGCTCGCGCGGATGTAGGAGGATAGAACGCGCGGCTTCAGGCCGTCGCGATCGAGAGCCTCGCCGAGCGCATTCATCGCCGCACCGTCAAGCGCGACATCTTTCAGAACGAGCACATGGGCTCCGGCGGCGCGCGCCTGCTGCAACAGACGCGTGGCCGCCTCGATCGGAGCGTCGCGGTCGATGAGAGGGCTGCAGAGCGTGCCGTAGGGATGCGCGCTCACCAGCGCGGGCAGGGGAATCTTGTGGGCGCGCCAGAGCGAGATCACAGGCATCAGTCCGATCAGCCGCGAGGAATATCCGTCGAATGCGGCCAGCGTCGAAGCATCCGTGCGGCCGCGCGCGGCGGCGCTGACGGCAAGCTCCCAGCCCGGCAGGTAATATCCGTTCGGCTCGATCGCGCGCTGCGCCAGCGCGCGCCATTGGCCCGGGTCGATGGAGATGAGCGGGACGAGCGCGTGCGCCGCCGCGGCATCTCTTGCCGATGCCGGATTGATCGCAGCCTCATGCGCGATATCGACCACGTCCCGTCGTCCCCGTTCACGCGGGCCACGCCCGTGTTGCACGGCCATGTTTAGCGCAAAGACTGGAAAGATACCGTTGGCAGGTCGCGTCAATTCGAGTGGTAGCGTTAATGTCTCATTGACCATCCGGCGGCCGGTGCCGGCGATGAGGGGATCATTTGTCGCCCGGGATGAAGTGGTCGCGGGCGCTTGCGCGTGCCCCGCTGGCGGTGTCGGTGATGGCGATGTCGATGTCGCGCGACGTCTGCGGCAGATTGGCCGGGCCGACCTGCACCGACAGTCTGACCTCGTGGGTCTGATCCTGCCCAACCTCGACGACTGGCCTGCCGTCGGGCTCGGTCTCGACGCCGGCGACGCGAATGGTCGCACCGGGCAGGCCGGAGACCTTGATTGCGAATGATCGCTGCGCGCCCTTGTTGAGGATGCGCACGGTGTAGTCGTTGCGCACCCCGCCATCCGACAGCTGCACGAACAGCGGATTGCGCTCGTGCAGTACGTTGACGTCCATGGTCGCGCGCGTGGCCAGCGTGTAGAGCATGATGCTGCCGACGACGGCGATGGCGGCGACATAGATCAGCGTGCGCGCGCGGATGATGCGGTAGATCGGCGTCTTGCCCTCGCGCCGGCGCTGCATGTTGATGTCGGTGTCATAGCCGATCAGGCCCGCGGGCCGGCCGATCTCGCGCATGACGTTGTCGCAGGCGTCGATGCACAGGCCGCACTGGATGCAGCCGAGCTGGATTCCGTGGCGAATGTCGACGCCGGTCGGGCAGACATTGATGCACTGATGGCAGTCGATGCAGTCGCCGGCGGGCTCTCCGTGCATGCGGGCGGCTTGTGCCTTCTTGACCGACATGCGCGGCTCGCCGCGGTCGAGGCGATAGGTGACGTTCAGCGCCCACTCGTCGGTCAACGCCGCCTGGATGCGCGGCCACGGGCACATGTAGATGCAGACCTGCTCGCGGGCGTGGCCGGCGAAGAGGTAGGTCGTCGCGGTGAGGATGCCGATCCAGAGATAGGCGATGAAGGGCGCCTGGAAGGTCGCCAGCTCCTTCACCAGTGTGGGTGCGTCGGCAAAATACAGCACCCAGGCACCGCCGGTCCACCAGGCGATCATGATCCAGAGGAAGTGCTTGAGCGCGACCTTTCGGATGTGGTCCAGCGTCCAGTAGCGCTTGTCACCCTGCATGCGCTCGCGCCGGTCGCCCTCGACCCAGCGCTCGACCGCGTAGAACAGGTCGGTCCACACCGTCTGCGGACACATGTATCCGCACCAGAGCCGGCCGGCGACGGCGTTCATCAGAAACAGCGTCATCGCGGCGATGATCAGAAGGCCGGTGAAGTAGTAGACCTCCTGCGGCCACAGCTCGATGAAGAAGAAGTAGAAACGCCGATGCGGGAGGTCGACGAGCACGGCCTGGTCGGGCAGGCCGGCCCCCCGATTCCAGCGCACGAAGGGGAGCAGATAGTAAGTCCCGAGTGTGACGCAGAGAATTGCCCATTTGATGCGGCGGAAGGGGCCATGGACCGACTGCGGATAGACCTTCCTGCGCTTCTCGTAGAGAGGTCCCTCGATGAGGGTGTCGTCAGTCATGGGCGGAATTCCTCGCGATCAATAATATGTGCTCAGGCGACGTCGGCGACGACCTGCCTGAGCAGTTCGCGCACCTTGCCGGCCACAGCACCAAGTCCAGGGTTCTCGATCGATGCCATCGACGCGACCGGATCAACCGCGGAAATCTCGACAACGCCGGGATCGTGCTGTTGAACTACGACATTGCACGGAAGCATCGTGCCGATCTTGTCCTCGAGCGTCAGCGCTTCGTAGGCAAGCTTCGGATTGCACGCGCCGAGGATCAGGTAAGGGCGGAAGTCCACCCCGATCTTCTTGCCGAGGGTTTCTTTCACGTCGATTTGCGTGAGAACGCCGAAGCCGTGTTTCTGCAGGGCTGCGGTTACGGCCGTCACGGCCGCGTCGAACGGCATGTCGACGGTCTTCGAGAAATGGTAGGTCATTGCTGTGTTCCCTCGAGCGGGTTGCGTCCGCAGGGCCGCGTTCACGAGAATGCGCAACCGCTGCGCAAGCCGAGTTTCCTGAACACCATTGCCGCCGGGCAGAAGCCGGTGATCGACGCCTGAATCATGTTGAGGCCGGCGAACGCCGTCAGCAGGTACCAGTAGGCATTCACATATGTGCCGAGCGCGAGTCCGAGCAGAACGACGCATCCGGCGAAGGCGAGAACGGCTTTATCGAGATTCATAGTGAGCTCCTCTTTGTGCGATTTGGTGTGACTTGCGAGCGCGTCAGCCCGGACTCCGTCCAGGCCACGATACTGCGCGCATCCATTGCTCCGGCGTGGCGAGCGATTTCGCGGCCGCCGTGCATCAGCAACAGGGTCGGGATGCCGCTGATGTTGAATCGTGACGACATCGCAGGCGCATTGTCGGAATTGAGCTTCAACAGCCGGACTTTCGGCTCCAGTTGCTGCGCGGCCCGCTCGAACATCGGGGCCATCGCCCGGCATGGTCCGCACCAGGGCGCCCAGACGTCCACGAGCACCGGGATGTCGCTGTTGGCGACATGGCGTTCGAAGGCTTCTTCGTCCACTTCGACGGGGTGGCCGGTAAACATCGCCTGGTGGCATGCGCCGCAGCGCGCGCCTTCCGGCGCGCGCCCGGCGGGCAGGCGGTTGATGCGCCCGCAATGACCGCAGACGATCTGGGTTGTCTCGCTCATGCGTCCGTCCTGACCTCCTTGATCTTGGTGATGTTCAGCTTGTCGAGCAGGAAGCGTTCGTAGAACGGCTCGCTCTCGCCCCGCCGCATCTTTCGGATGAAGTATTTCTCGAAGGCGACCTTGGCGTAGTGAACCCACTCGCCCTTGGACGACCAATTCACGTTGCGTGGCGGGATCTGCGGCTGCGCCAGGAAGGCGACGCCGGAATCGCCGAAGTCGGCGAGGCAGATCGCGTTCCACGTCGGCTGTGCGGTCGGAACATGACCGCGCAACAGGGCTCCGATATTCATCGCCGTTGCCGTCACCATGGATTCGATCATGAAGCCGGTCTTCGGCACGCCGACCGGCACCGGCGTCGACCCGATCGGGGCGATCGCGACACAGACCCCGACTGCGAACACGTTGGGGAAGGACGGATTGCGCTGATGCTTGTCGACGATGACGAAGCCCCGCGGATTGGTCAGCTTCTCGATGCCGCGCACCGCCTCGACGCCGCGAAAGGCGGGAAGCATCATCGAATAGGCAAAGGGCAGGTCGTGCGCCCTGTGAGCCGTGCCGTTCTCGGCAAGCTCCTCCACCGACATCATGCCCGGCCCGACGTTGTCGATGCGCGCGTTGGTAATCCACTTGATGTGCTTCTCGCGCATCTCGCTTTCGAGCAGCCCCTTGGTATCGCCGACGCCGTCGAGGCCGAGATGGCCGATATAGGGCTCGGAGGTGACGAAGGTCATCGGCACCCGGTCGCGCAGCTTGCGGCGGCGCAGCTCGGTTTCCAGAATGAAGAGGAATTCGTAGGCCGGCCCGAAGCAGGAGGCGCCCTGGACCGCGCCGATCACGACAGGGCCGGGATTGGCTGCGAGCTTTTCAAACGCTTCGTTGGCGTGCGAGGCATGGTCCACGTGACAGATCGATTGCGTGTGGCCTTGCGGACCGAGGCCCGGGATTTCGTCAAACGCAAGCTCGGGACCCGTCGCGACGACCAGATAGTCGTAGTCGATCGAGGTACCGTCGCCGAGATCGATACGATTCTCCGCCGGATGCACGCGCTTGGCGCCCTGCGTCAGCAGGCGGATACCCTTGCGCTTCATGATCTCTTCGAGATCGATCTCGATCTCGTTTCGCTTGCGCCAGCCGATTGCCACCCAGGGATTCGACGGAACGAAATGATAGACGGCGCCCTGCGAGATCACGCTCAGGCGATCGTCCTTTCTCAACTGTGGCAGCAATTCATAGGCCATCAGCGTTCCGCTAAGCCCGGCTCCGATTACGACGATTTCCGCCATGGGGACCTCCCGTTGAATGTCGATCGCCGGTTCAGTTCCGGCCGTTCTGTGCTTGACGATATATTCGTAATTGCGTATATACGCAAGTATGAAAATAAACAGCGAAGTCATGGAACGGGCGGCCGATCAGGCGAGCGAATTGCTGAAGGCGCTCTCGAATCGGCACCGGCTTCTGATCATTTGCCAGTTGATCGACGGCGAACGATCGGTCGGTGAGCTGGCCGAATTCCTCAGCTTGCGGGATTCCACGGTCTCCCAGCATCTTGCGCTCCTTCGCAAGGATGGCTTGGTGTCCGCCCGCCGGGACGCGCAGACGATCTTCTACTCGATCGCAAGTGAGCCGGCGCGTGAGGTCCTGAAGACGCTGTATCAGGTGTTCTGCGCACCGAAATCCGCAAGAGCGAAATAAAATCTACGAGCGATCGCGTGGCGGCGCCTTGAGCGAGATCAACGTCCCACCGGATAAAACCAACGAGATGACGGAGGCGCACCGTGCCGCGGTGTGACGGCTTCATGATTATGCGGATAGACCTTATGCGCACCTTGGGATTTCTGGTCGCGCTCGCGGCCGCCACCCTGCATGCCAGTCTCGCGACGGCGGAAACGCTGACGGTGGCGCAACACGTCGTTACCGACGAAAAGGCCGTCTTTGCCACGGTCGAGAGCATCAGCGTAGTACCGGCGCGCGGGCGCATCGGCGGAACCGTAGTCCAGCTCCACGTCAGGGAAGGCGATCGCGTGACCGCAGGGCAGGCGATCGCCGCCATCGGCGACGAGAAGCTCGGTCTGCAGATGAAGTCTCTGGATGCGCAGATCGAAGCACTGCAGGCGCAGGCCAACCAGGCGCAGATCGATTTCACCCGGATCGAAGGTCTGGTCGAGCGCGGCACGCTTCCGCGCGTCAAGCTCGACGAGGCCCGGACCGCGCTGAACGTGGCGGAGAACGGCCTTCGCGCCAAGACCGCCGAGCGTGCCGTGATCAACGAGCAACTCAACCAGGGGCAGGTGCTGGCGCCGACAGAGGGGCGCGTGCTGAAGAGGCTCATCACGATTGGTTCTGTCGTATTGCCAGGTGATCCCATCGTCACGGTCGCGCAACAGAACTTCAAATTACGCTTGCGGGTGCCGGAGCGCCATGCGCGCCGTCTCAAGGCCGGCGACAAGGTTCGCGTCGACGGCGCGGAGCTTGGCGGCGAAGCCGCCAAGTGGGGCGTTGTCGATCTGGTCTATCCGCTGATCGAGGAAGGACGGGTCATTGCGGATGCGACCGTCGATGGGCTCGGCGAATATTTCGTAGGCGATCGGCTCCGGGTCTGGATCTCCGGTGGCGCGCGGCCGGCTTTCATCGTTCCGGCAGGCTACGTGACGACCCGGTTCGGCATCGACTACGTGCGGCTGCAAAAAGGCGGCGGGGTGATCGACGTGCCGGTGCAGCGCGGTCCGGAATTGCCGACGCCCGCGCTTCCCGACGGACTTGAGATCCTGTCCGGCATTCGCGCCGGCGACCAATTGGTGCGGCCGTGAATCTCGGACTCTCGGGCAGGCTCACCAAGGCGACGATCGCATCGCCGCTGACGCCGCTGTTTCTGATCGCAGCTTTCGTCGTCGGTCTGATCGCGGTCATCGTGATTCCGCGCGAGGAGGAGCCGCAGATCAGCGTCCCGATGGTCGATATCCGCGTCAACGCCGACGGCTTGCGCGGACCCGACGCGGTCGAGCTCGTCACCAAGCCGCTCGAGGCAATCGTCAAGGGCATCGACGGCATCGAGCATGTCTACAGCCAGACCGAGGACGACCGGGTGATGGTCACCGCGCGGTTTCTGGTGGGCACCAAGGCGGAGGACGCGATTCTCCGTGTTCATGAAAAGATTCGAGCCAATCTCGATCGCATCCCGGTTGGAATTCCCGAACCCTCGATCGTCGGCCGCGGCATCAATGACGTCGCTGTGACCGTCTTGACGCTTTCGCCGAAGCCGGAAGCGGCGGAACGCTGGACCGACAAGGATCTGTTCGAGCTCGCCGACAAGCTCCGCTCGGAGCTCGTGAAGGTCGACAGCATCGGACTGACCTACATTTCCGGGGGCGCGGCGCAGCAGATCAGGGTCGAGCCAGATCCGGAAAAATTGTCGCTGTTCGGCGTCACGCTGCAACAGCTCGTAGCCAAGGTTAAGGACGCCAATCGCTCGTTCCTGGCCGGCCAGGTTCGCGATGCCGGCATCGTTCGCAACGTCGCCGCAGGCCAGACGCTCGCAGGTATTCCCGATATCGGCCTGCTCCTGATCTCGACCCGAGACGGACGGCCGGTCTACGTCAAGGACGTGGCGAGCGTCATCATCGGCCCGAATACGATCGAACACCGGGTCTGGAACGATGCGCGGGACGAGAAGGGGCAGTGGGCCCGGGTGCCCGCGGTCAGCCTCGCACTCGCCAAGCGCGCCGGCGCCAATGCGGTGGTTGTGTCTGCCGATATCAATCACCGCCTGGAGGGATTGAAGGGGCGTCTGATCCCCGAGGATGTCCAGGTCACGGTGACCCGCGACTATGGCGAGACCGCCAACGAAAAGGCCAACGAACTTCTGTTCCACCTTGGGCTCGCGACCGTCTCGATCGTCGTCCTGATCGCAATCGCGATCGGCTGGCGTGAAGCGTTGGTGACCTTCGTCGTGATTCCGACGACGATCCTGCTGACGATGTTCGCCGCCAACCTGATGGGCTACACCATCAATCGCGTCAGCCTGTTCGCGCTGATCTTCTCAATTGGCATCCTCGTCGACGACGCCATCGTCGTCGTCGAGAACATAGCGCGGCACTGGGCCATGCGCGACGGCCGGCCGCGCCTGCAGGCGACCATCGAGGCCGTTGCGGAGGTCGGCAATCCCACCGTCGTCGCGACGCTGACCGTGGTTGCGGCGCTGTTGCCGATGCTGTTCGTGTCGGGGCTGATGGGCCCTTATATGGCGCCTATTCCCGCCAACGCGTCGGCGGCGATGCTGTTTTCCTTCTTTGTCGCCATGGTGGTCGCGCCGTGGCTGATGCTGAAGCTGGCCCCGAAGGGCGAAATGACATCCGCGCATGCAGCGCATGACGAAGGACGCCTGGGCCGGCTCTACCGACGCATTGCCACGCCGATCGTGCGCAGCAGGCGTTCTGCCTGGATATTCCTGCTTGGCGTCGGCATCGCGACGCTGTTGTCGATGACGCTGTTTGCAACCAAGTCGGTGACCGTCAAGCTTCTGCCGTTCGACAACAAGTCCGAGATCGCCGTGGTCGTCGACCTGCCGGAGGGCGCAAGCCTGGAGGCGACCGAGCGCACCTTGTTCGGCGCGGCCGAGATCGCCCGGCAATTGCCGGAGGTCACCTCGTTGCAATCCTACGCGGGCACGCCGGCTCCCTTCAATTTCAACGGACTTGTGCGGCACTATTATCTGCGGGAGAGGCCTGAGCTCGGTGAAGTGCAGGTCAACCTGGCTGCGCGTGGCGATCGCAAGCGCGCGAGCCATGAAATCGCGCTGGAGCTGCGCGAGAAGCTGAAGGCACTCGATCCGCCCAAGGGCACCAGCATCAAGGTGGTCGAGGTACCGCCCGGGCCGCCGGTGCTTTCGACGTTACTCGCCGAGGTCTATGGCCCCAATGCGGCCACGCGCCGCGCGGTCACGGCCGAGCTCAAGAAGGTCTTTGCGGAAGTGCCGTTCATCGTCGATGTCGACGATTCGATCGGGGAGAAGCGGCCGCGGTTGCGGCTCTCGATCGACCAGGATCGGCTCGAGTTCTTCGGCGTCGAGCAGCGCGATGTCTACGACACGATCCAGGCGCTGTTCAGCGGCATTTCGATAGGCTACTCGCATCGCGGCGAGGACCGCAACCCGATCGAGATCGCAGTACATCTGGGCAAGCGCGATCTGGTCTGGGATGAGGCATTGGCCTCCACGCCTGTGCCGGCCAACACGGTGCCCGGCAGCAAGACGGTGGTCGAACTCGGCCAGGTCGTGAAGGCGACCATGGAGGAGGGCTCGCCGACGATCTTCCGCCGCGACGGTCGTTTCGCCGACATGGTAATGGCCGAACTTGCCGGGCGCTTCGAGGCGCCGCTCTACGGCATGCTTGCAGTAGCCGACCGCGTCGATGCCCATGACTGGGGCAATCTCCCGAAGCCGGCGATCAGTCTGCACGGGCAGCCGGTGGATGAGTCGCGTCCGACGCTGTTGTGGGACGGAGAATGGGAAATCACCTGGGTGACCTTCCGCGACATGGGCGCGGCTTTCGGTGCGGCGATCCTCGGCATCTACGTGCTGGTCGTCGCCCAGTTCAAGAGTTTCCGTTTGCCGCTCGTCATCCTGACGCCGATCCCGCTGACGTTGATCGGAATCCTCGTCGGACATTGGCTGCTGGCTGCACCGTTCACGGCGACGTCGATGATCGGCTTCATCGCGCTGGCCGGCATCATCGTGCGCAACTCGATCCTGCTGGTCGACTTCATCAGGCACAGCGGCGGGGACGGCAAGTCGCTTCGTGAGGTGGTGCTCGAGGCCGGCGCGGTCCGCTTCAAGCCGATCCTGCTCACCGCGCTTGCTGCCATGATCGGCGCCGCGACCATCCTGCTCGATCCGATCTTTCAGGGATTGGCGATCTCGCTGCTGTTCGGGCTTGCGTCGTCGACTCTTCTCACCGTGCTGGTGATTCCCGCGATCTATATCGCCCTGCGCGCGCCGCGCGAGGCGACTTCGACCACTACACTCAGCTAGCGAGGGTCCGATGGACAAGAACTACGTCGATATCACCAGGAACATCTCGGCCAACCTGAAGAAGCTGCGCAGCGACATTCCCGACACGATGAAAGGGTTTGCGATGCTCGCGCAGGCCGCGACGCGGGACGGCGCGCTGGACAAGAAGACCAAGGAGCTGATCGCGCTTGCGCTCGGCGTCGCCGCGCATTGCGACGGCTGCATCGGCTTTCACACCGAAGCGCTGGTCAAGCTCGGCGCTAAGCGCGAGGAAGTCGAGGAGGCGCTTGGTATGGCCGTCTACATGGGCGGCGGGCCGTCGCTGATGTATGCCGCGGATGCGATTGCGGCATACGAGCAGTTCCAGCAACAGGAAAGCGCCGCGTGACGTCGGCGAGGTGCTATATGGGCTCGTAGTTCTCCGACCCGCAGATGTCGTCCGCTTCGGCACGTCGGCGATCGACCACCTTTCCGTCCGATATCGTCACGATGTAGATCTGGGTGCCGAGCTGGGAGCCGGTGGCGGAGGTGAGCTGCGCGCGGACGCAGGCCGTCCAGCCCGCTCCGCGCACCTCGCGATGCGGCGGGGCCACCTGAACCTCGCGCGGATAGGACGTGTTGAGGAAGACCACGTTGACTTGCTCGCGCACGACGCGCTTGACGTCGGGGGCGGGTTCGGGCGGCGGCGGCTCGGCTTCCTTCAGGCGCATGAACTCGGGCACCGGCGCGCGGCTGTCGGCAAAGCCACAAGACGCCAGTGCCAGCGCGGCGGCGATCAGCGCCGCATGAGCAACAATCCGCAACATCCGTGAAGGTCCCCTGCGGGCCAACAGATAGTCAGAAATGTGATCTGGCGAAGTCCCGGCCGATCAAGATTTGCTGAAGATCCGGCAGCCGGGTACATTTGCTATTACGGGATTGCAGGCTAGTTTGTACCCCGGACGAGGGGGATTGCTCCAATGAGAGTTTTGGTCATAGCGGCCGCACTGCTGGCACTGATGGCCGTGTCGGTACAGGCGCAGGGCCGTGGCAGAGGCCAGCCGAACGAGGGCGCGCCCAAGGCGGACAACAAGCCCAAGGTCGACGAGAAGGCCTACAAGGCCGCAGCTCGAGCCGCATTCCCGAGCCCAAGGAGAAGTACGACCCTTGGGGCGGTGCGCGTCCTGCCGAGCCCGTCAAGAAACCGAAATAGGCGAGGCGGGCGTTGGCGACCCGCCCGTGCTGTTTGGCCGCTGTCCTCGCGCTTCTCCTGCTTGCGTCATGGCCGTGCATGGCTTGGGACAGCTGGGGCGGCGATGCCGGCGGCTCGCGCTTTTCGCTCTTGCGAGACATTACGCCCGACAATGTCGGTCATCTGGTCCGGGCGTTCGAATTCCACACCGGCGATCTTGCGGCCCGTCCGCCAGAGTTGATGCGGCGAACAAAATTCCAGGCGACGCCACTCTTCGTCGAAGACAGCCTGATCTTCTGCACGCCCTTCAACGAGGTGATTGCGCTCGATCCCGGCACCGGCGTGCAGAAGTGGCGCTTCGATCCGAAGATCGCCACAAATCAACGCCCCGCCAATCGCTACGTCTGCCGCGGCGTGACGTACTGGATCGACGATGGGGCGCCTGCGAATGCCGCCTGTCGATCGCGCATCTTCATGGGCACCAACGATGTTCGCCTGATCGCGCTCGACGCGAAGACGGGGCTCCCTGTACCGGCTTTGGCGAGAATGGGCAGATCAGGCTCGATATCGGCACGGCGCTGGAATGGCCCGGCGAATTCCAGATCACCTCCCCGCCGGCCGTTGGCCGCGGTGTCATCGTGGTCGGCTCTGCGATCGGTGACAACCGCCGCGTCGACGCGCCGAGCGGCGTGGTGCGCGCGTTCGATGCGCGCACGGGTCAGGCACGCTGGACCTTCGAGCCACTGAAGCGCGACGGCATCGAGGCTGGTCACGCCAATGTCTGGGCGCCGATGTCGGTGGACGCGGCGCGCGGGCTGGTGTTCCTGCCGACATCCTCGCCGTCGCCGGACTTCTGGGGCGGCAAGCGGCCGGGCAACAACGAGCACGCCAATTCGGTGGTCGCACTGCGCATCGAGACCGGCGAACTCGTGTGGGCATTCCAGACCGTGCACCACGACGTCTGGGACTACGATCTGCCGGCGCAGCCGACGCTGACGCGCCTCGATACCGGTGACGGCCAGCGCGACGTGGTGATCCAGCCGACCAAGCAGGGTTTTGTCTTCGTGCTCGACCGCGACACCGGCAAGCCGGTGTGGCCGGTCGAGGAGCGCGCGGTGCCGCAGGGCGGCGCCGCGGGGAACGGCTGTCGCCGACACAGCCGTATCCGACGCATGTGCCGGCGCTGACATCGCAGACGATTTCGACCGACGATGCGCTCTCGCTGTGGCCGGGCCTGCGCCGCTCTGCTTGCGAAAAGCAGTTCGCGGAGGCGCGCAACGACGGGCTGTTCACGCCGCCCTCGACGCAGGGCACGATGGAATTTCCGTTCACGGGCGGCGGGGTGAACTGGGGCAGCGCTGCGTTCGATCCGCTCAATCAGATTCTCTACGCCAACACGGGCCGCGCCGTTCATCTCATCAGGCTGATCCCGCGCGCCGAGGCCGCCGGATTCAATCCGCCGCCCGGCCACGATTTCGGCCAGCAGCGCGGCGCGCCGTTCGCGATGTCGCGTGCGGTGATGATGTCGCCGCTCGGATTGCTCTGCAACAAGCCGCCCTGGGGCGAAATGGTCGCGGTCGATCTGAAGGCCGGCAAGATCATCTGGCGTGCGACGGTCGGGACCACCGAGGACCTCGCGCCGCTCGGCGTGCCGCTGCCCTGGGGCGCGCCGCTCGTGAACGGGCTCGCGGTCACCGCGGGTGGTCTGGTCTTCACCGGTGCGATGGACGCTTACTTGCGCGCCTTCGATGCGCGAAGCGGCAGGGAGCTGTGGCAAGGCCGGCTGCCCGTGCCCGGCGTCGCCAATCCCATGACCTATCTCTGGAACGGCGAGCAATATGTCGCGATCGGAGCCGGCGGCCATTCCGAGGCGGGCACCTCGATCGGCGACAGCGTCGTTGCGTTTCGTCTGGCGCGGCCGGGCGAGGGGCGGTCATTGTGGTCGCGCACGATCGATCGTCCGGGCGGACGATTTTTTGCGGAGGCCTCACTGGTCGTGTTCGCGATCGTCGTGCTCGCGATCGGGAGCCTGCGCTGGCGTCGCAGACGTCGTATCGGGCGAACATAGCACCGCATCGTGCGCGCGTTGCGAACGAGCATTCACACCATGTGTACTACCGTACGAAAGCGAGGCCGACGCGTCTGTCGCTGCGCCAAACGGCACGGCAATTCCGCACGAAATTGTCGCGCGCGATCGACAGCGTGAACGATTGCGGCAATGTGGCGGAGCCTTCGACATCGATCGCCGCGCCGCTGGACGACATATTTCGCACCGTGCACGCGATGCCGCTGTTTTCAAAAATGATCTTTCCGCCCTTAAAAACACGGTGCCGCTGCGTTGCACGCTTCTCGATCATTCGCGTTAATCCCTACTGACGCTTGTCAAATAGTGCATAGAAATTACGTTGAACTAAACTCAATACTGGCGCTACTTGCGCAGCGCTTCAGAACTTCGTTTACGACGTTGAAGCGGAGTCGCTCCGCCGACTTTCCCCACAAGCCTTTTCTTTTATGGCGTCTCGCGCCGATGGAGATACTGATGAAGACCACGATTTCGCTTTTGTTCGCCGCTGCGCTCTCGCTGTCATCGATGCCCGCCCATGCCGTCAAATGGGACCTCTCGACCATGACCTGCAAGCAGTTCCTGGAGAGCGGAGAGGACAACATCTCGGTGGTGCTGACCTGGATGGACGGCTGGTACAAGGGCGACGAGGACAATGCGATCATCGACACCGACGTGTTCATCGACAACGCCAAGAAGTTCGGCGCCTATTGCGGAAAGAATCCGACCGTCAGCATCGTGACCGCGGCCGACGAGATCCTCGGCAAGTAATGCTCGACGTGCGCCGGCTGGAGCGCGGATGCGATTGCGCTTTTGCCTCTCGCTTCGATGCGAATGTGACGAAGGGCCGCGGTGCGCTTTGCGCTCACGCGGCCCTGTTGTTTCGGGATGACGCTCAGCCCGGCAACATCGCGAACGCGCTCGATACCATCGCCACCGGCTTGTTGTCGGTGGCCGAGAGCAGCGTGACGCGGCCGAAGCTCATGGTGCGTCCGAGCCTCACCACGCGGGCGTCGGCGAGCACGTCGGAGGAGGAGACCGCGCGCATGAAATGCGTGGTCTGGTCGACCGTGGTCATCGGACGATAGCCGCGGTTGGCGGCGAGGTTCGCGATCACCATCGCGGTGTCGGCGAGCGCCATCAGCGCCTGGCCGCAGACCACGCCGCCGTTGCGGCACAGGCGTTCAGAGAACGGCATGCGAAGCAGCGCGCTCGGCTGCCAGTCCGGCATATCGTCCGGCTGCGCGTGCTCGATGCGCTCGACGGTGAGGTTGAGATCCTGGACCCATGGTGCGAAGACCTCACTGAGGATGCGTCTGGCCTCGGTGATGCCGAACTCGGCTTCTGGCTGCGATGGCATTGCTGTCGTTTCCCCTGTGTTGCCGGATGTTGCGGCCATCTTGCGCGGATTGCCGCGGCAAAGTCACCCGGTCTTGCGCCGGTCGGTCGGCTTGAAAATGCCTGACTTGGCCCGATATGGTGCAGCGGATGCGGCCCTCGGCGGGCGGTTGACAGGGACGACCAGGCGCGGTTGATCCGTCCCTGATGGACCTAGGGAGTACATGATGAAGCTTTTCCGTATGGCGGCGGTGCTGCTGGCCGTGCTGGCGGGACCGGCCTACGCGCAAATGCCCAATCTCAATTTGCTGCAGGACGGCCCGAGCAAGACGCCGGAAGAGAAGGCTGCGGAAGCCGAGCGTGACCGGGCCTACAAGGAAACGCTGAAGAAGATTCCGGACTCCAAGGCCTCCAACGATCCCTGGGGCGGCATGCGCTCCGATCCGCCGAAACCGTCTGCTGCGCCGAAGGCGTCGGCCGCAACCAGCGCGCCGAAGAAGAAGTCCAGCACGACCCCCAATTGATCGTATCGTCCGATCGGAAGCGGTTGACGCCTCCGGCAGGGACTCCTCTTCGTCCGGTCGCGCCCTACATTCCTGAATGCGTGTTGCGTAGTGGAGGTACGGGATGGCCGATCGTCCGCGGGATCTCGCCGAGCGGATGGCGCGCCGGCGCAAGATGGGCGGCCGGCCGGGCGAAAGCCGCGGCGACGGATATCTGCGTGAGACTTTCACCCTGCCGCGTGAGGCGGCGCGGGCAAGGGCGCAGGCCTTCTTCGCCCGCTATCCCAAGGCGGGCTATATGAGCGCCGTCGAGGCCTGGCGCGAACTGCCCGGCGGCGAGATCGAATTCACCATGCGGCGGCTGCCCAGCGCGGACTAGGCGTTTTCACCCGCGAGGCCGCCGCCGATCTCGGTTCTACGGGGTCAAGCCTTCTGTCCGATCGCCTTCAACTCCCGATCGATGCGTAGCTGCACACGGCGGATCGCCAGCAGGTCGATCTTCGTCTCGGTCTTGCCCGTCTTGGTCTCTTCACCGATGCGGAACTGCCACTGCCAGATGCCCGGTATGGCGGTCTTGGCGACGGTGAACTCGACGCCCCTGTGATTCATGGTCACCTCCACGATTCACTTCCATGATCGCAAACATGTTGGGCGTCACAATATTCCCGCGACAAGCGAAATCTGCCGGTAACCCATGGATAGATCGTCGGAATCTGGAAATCGCGCGTGGTCCGAAACAAACGAAGTGGATTTCGAAAGGCGAATGGCTCGTGAAGCCCGCGCCGCGCGCGCAGGCGCCTGAGGTGAGTGGCCGACGATCCTGACGCGACGGTGCGACTCGTCGCCCTGCACTGGGATGCGCCCTCGGCGAGGCGCGGGAACTCTGTTCAGGGTGGGAGAACCACGGACGATCCATGGCGAGTGGCGGCACGTGCCTTGCTTGACCTGATGCCCTGCCAGCAACAAGGATGCGTCATGCTCGGCATTCCCCGCCGCTACAGTCATTTCGTCTTCGGCATCATCCAGTCCGGCCTGACCTCGCTGGTCGCGGCGGGCATCGCCAGCTTTCCCGCAGCCAGCGCAATGAGTTTCCTCGAGCACTGGATGGCGTCGTGGCTGATCGCCTGGGCCGTGATGCTGCCGATCGTGTTGCTGGCGGCGCCCGTGATCCGCGCCTTCGCGCTGCGGCTGACGCGGGAGGAGAGGGCGCCGTGATCCTGCCCGCGGGCATGAAAAAACCCGCTTGGGGAGAGCCAAGCGGGTGGATGAGTTGTTGGAGGCTGAGGTGCTGGGCTGCAACACCATAGCCGGAGAACACTAGCCTGCCCGGCTTACGACAGCCTGACAGGCCGGCCGATCGAATCCGCGCTCGTGCCAGCACGCCAAAAACCCCGCTCGGGGCAGAGCGGGGTCCTCGGGCTGGTATGGAGACCCGGTGTTGGTCCACCGGGCCGAGGAAGATTAGGGGAGCAGGCTTACGGGTGCCTGACGGCGATCGACAGCCGCTCCCGAACAGGCCGCAGACTGGCCCCGCACACGTCCCAATTTGGCCATCCGATCGCACGACTGGAGCCACAGCCGCGGGCGAGATTTCGCACCGTCAGGCGCGGCCATGGGGAAACGTGGTTCGCCGGCAAGCGGGGTCGCATCATGGACAAGGTAGAGCGTTCGTTCGCCGCCGCGACGGCGGTTGGCTTTGTGGTGCTGGTGATCGGCATCGGGTTGCTGGCGCTGATGTAGGCGCAGCATGGGCGGAGGGGGACTGCCATTGCCGGGCGGCCACGCGCCGCCGCAGAAACATCGAAAACAACCCCATGCACAGTAGGTCGCCGAGGGATTTCGCTGCGCCGTCAATGGCTTGTTGGAGGTGTTAGGATACCAATGGCCCGCTCGTGGGCGGCCCTATTGGACATTGATCGGGTCGAGAGGAAGGTGAAGTTCGGCGGCGCGCTCCCGGCGATCCTTCTGGCGGAATTCGTTTTCCTTCCGTTCGAACTTCGCCATCTCCTCGAGCCGCTGCCGCCAGCAGCCGATTGCGCCCCGCGGCATCGTGATGCGTCGTTTCAGTCATGATCGAGGTCCCCGAAGTGGCGGTCTCCGCACTGATAAAGCCGTTCGCCGCCAAATGTTCGCTACGGCAGGATTGCGAAATCATGACGGCGCCCGGGCGATGCGTCTTTGATGCGCGTCATGCTTCGGGCGCGTGTCCTCGGCCGGTCCCCGTTATCCGCAAAAGAACATATTGCGAACTCGGAACAAATAGGGTACATTGCTTTTGTCGACGACCCCCGCGCCAGCCGTTTGTCCCCCTAGCGAATCCCCGCCATAAGGAGCACGACCCATGTCCACCACTGCCCTGCGTATCGTCGAAGGATCCTCCATGGACAAGACTAAAGCCCTGGCCGCCGCGCTCTCCCAGATCGAGCGCCAGTTCGGCAAGGGCTCGGTGATGAAGCTCGGAAAGAACGACCGCTCGATGGATGTCGAGGCGATCTCGTCGGGGTCGCTGGGGCTCGATATCGCGCTCGGGATCGGCGGCCTGCCGAAGGGGCGCGTGGTGGAAATCTACGGGCCGGAATCCTCGGGCAAGACCACGCTGGCGCTGCATACGGTTGCGGAAGCGCAGAAGAAGGGCGGGATCTGTGCCTTCATCGACGCCGAGCACGCGCTCGACCCGGTCTATGCGCGCAAGCTCGGGGTCAATATCGACGAGCTCCTGATCTCGCAGCCGGACACCGGCGAGCAGGCGCTGGAAATCTGCGACACGCTGGTGCGCTCGGGTGCGGTAGACGTTCTGGTGGTCGATTCGGTCGCGGCGCTGGTGCCGAAGGCCGAACTCGAGGGCGAGATGGGCGACGCGCTGCCGGGACTTCAGGCGCGATTGATGAGCCAGGCGCTGCGCAAGCTGACGGCGTCGATCAACAAGTCCAACACCATGGTGATCTTCATCAACCAGATCCGCATGAAGATCGGTGTGATGTACGGCTCGCCTGAAACCACGACCGGCGGCAACGCGCTGAAATTCTACGCTTCGATCCGCCTCGACATCCGCCGCATCGGCGCGATCAAGGAGCGCGACGAGGTCGTCGGCAACACCACCCGCGTCAAGGTGGTGAAGAACAAGCTGGCGCCGCCCTTCAAGCAGGTCGAATTCGACATCATGTACGGCGAGGGCGTCTCCAAGATGGGCGAGATCCTCGATCTCGGCGTCAAGGCCGGCATTGTCGAGAAATCAGGCGCCTGGTTCTCCTACGACAGCCAGCGTCTCGGCCAGGGCCGCGAGAACTCGAAAGCGTTTTTGAAGGCCAACCCTGATATCACCGCCAAGATCGAGACCGCGATCCGCCAGAACTCCGGCCTGATCGCCGAGCAGATTTTGGCCGGTACGCCCGAGCGTGACGCCGACGGCGAGGAGCCGGGAGACGAGTAAGCCATAGCGCGAAAGAGTTTTTCGCGAGGAGCGGGCGCCGAGGACGTTGAGTTGCCGACGTCTTCGGGGCCCGTTTCGTTTTGCGTTGGAGTGATCAGGTGGTGCGATGAAGCGTCTGATCTTGACCAGTTCGTTCGGAAGTGATCTCGCCAAATCGGGGCTGGCCGAGATTGCAGTCTTCTTCGCTTTCCGTTTCGTGTGGGGGCGCTGCCTTCGCCGGAATATTTCGCAGCTTATTTCGGAGCGCGTTCGGGGACGCTCAAGACAGGCGATCACTGGTCGGATTGGGGCATCGTCTGGCCTCCCGCCTTCAAGAATCGCAGGGAACGGCCCTTTGCCGAATTTTGCGAGCGCTATGACGAGATTGAACTTTGGTTTGATCGGAGCCCCGAAGACCAATTGCAGTTGATTTGGCTGCTCGACTATCTCGGGTCATGCCCCGCGCTGCTGGAAAAGCTCCGATTGCGCTTGGTACCGTCTGATTTTCTCGACGTGAGCATCGAACGACTCGGAACTTCCACCTCGTATATTCCCCTCGTGGACGTTGGGGCCCGTGAGCTCGCAACCGCCAGGATGGCTTGGCAGGCCTATTGCGCGCCGACACCGGAGGCCTCCGCTGATCTGCTCCACAAAGACCTTAGCGCTCTGCCGATGTTGAGGCCGACTCTGGTCGATCTGTTGGCAGAGCTTCCGTCGCCTTTAACAGGACTTGGTGCGACTGAGTTGCGGTTCTTGGAGCTCATTGCGCGCGGGTTCACGCTCACAAATGCGCTATTTCACCTGCGCTCACTCCGAGGCACGCGGATATTTGGTGAGTTTGAGTCGGGATGGTTGCTTCAAGGGCTGGCGCATGGTCCGAAGCCTGCGGTGGCAGGGCTGGACGATGAACTGCGCACAATCGACCGAGAGAACCTGAGGGATCGGCACGCCGCGTATCTCCGCAGCCGGTTGTCGCTGACCGAGTTCGGCAAGGCCGTCCTGGCTCATCAGGAAGATTTCAGCCGTTACAATCCGATTGATCGTTGGTGGGGCGGTACGCATCTGACCAACGACCGGCTGTGGCGCTACGGCGCTGCTCTGACGAAGCCTTGATGGATCCGAGCAATGACGAAGCTCATGGTGACGACCGACTCGTCCATCGCCGGCGCCGTCCAACAAGCGGGCCTTGCCGACCTCGTGATCGCGATCGAGCGTCGGCTCGTGTGGGGTCGATTGCCGTCCGCTGCGGAGTGCGAGGCGTTCTTTGCGCCGCGTACGACTCAGCCGCAGGGGCTTCATTGGCTCGACGATACGCCGTCCTGGCTTCTCGAGGAATCGGGGGTAAAGGATCGAGGATTCATGGAGCTGCTGGGGGAATACGACAAGGTCGAGTTTTGGCGGGGACCAGCGCCAAATGCCCAATTGATCCTGCTCTGGCTGCTCGATCATTGGCGCCGTGGCACCGCAACCGCGAGTTCGAATTTCACCCTGCGTCCGCTGCACCCGGCCGTCGGCGACATCGACCCACAAGAGCTTGCCAGGCCGTACCCGTTCGTAAATGAGATCGAACCTCATGACTTCAAATTGGCCAGCCTTGCTTGGCAGGCCTACCGTGCTCCCACGCCCGAGAGCTGGCACAATCTCTTCAAGAACAATCCGGTTTTACTTCCGCAACTCGGTCCTTGTGTAACGGCACTTCTCGAAGAGCTTCCGAATTGCGCCTCGGGCCTAAGCGCCACGGAATGTAGGATTCTGAAGCTCATCCAGAGAGGCGGCGTGCTGCCTCTCGATGTCTTAAACCGTGCTAACCGCCACGTGCTTCCTGTCTACGGATATTGGGAAGTTGGCGCATTGCTCGATGGGCTCGCCCGGTGCGGGCGGCCGGCAGTCTCGGGACTCGATGAAGGTCCGTTTTCCCTGGAGATGCACAACGATCCCGTCCGTTTCGATCGGTACAAGCGGTCGCAATTATCGCTCACCGAGTTCGGCAAGGCGGTGCTGGGAGGCGACCAGGATTTCCGACGTCACAACCCAATCGACCGCTGGTGGGGCGGCACCCACCTGACCAACGAGCGGCTGTGGCGGTGGGACAGCGAGACCCACGCCGTTGTTGCGCCCGGATGATGTCTGCGTCGTCGCTCAAGGCGTTCCTGTATTGCGCATCGATTTTGAGAGGCAATCGTGTCCCATTTGATCCTGACGACGAACGATCGCGCGGAAAACACGCTTAGCCAGACGCGCCTCGCGAATGTCGTGCTCGCACTCTGTCCGCGCTTCGTCTGGGCGAAATTGCCTTCCGAGAATCAGCTTTTGATGGGGCTGGAGCGTCGATCGGCGAATCATCGTAATCCCGGCGATCATTGGCTCGATCACGCCTGTCCCGACAAGCTCAGCGGTTTCGGCACGCGCGATGTCGGCTTCTTCGAGCTGTGTGCGAAGTTCGACTCAATTGAAATATGGGTCGATCCTCGGCCAAATGACCAGCTTGTGCTGGTCTGGCTGCTGGACCTGCTTCGTCCCTACAAGGAGATCACGACGAAGCTGAGCCTGGTGCACACAGACGATCAGGTTGCGAACTATGCGCCGGAGTCTGTCGCAAAATGGAAGCTGCCGGCCTTCAGGGTGACCGACAATCATTTCGCGATGGCAAGCCGCGCCTGGCAAGCCTACCGGGCTGAAACGCCGGAATCATGTTTCAATCTCCTGATGACGAATCTGATGATCCTGCCGCGACTTCGATCGGCGCTCATTGCGTTGCTTGAAGAACTTCCGGACAGCGTGACGGGACTCGGTGCCAGCGAAATGGACATTCTGGACTTTGTGAACGATGGGCACATCGACCCAAAGCGCGTCGCCGAGGCGAGGTGGATGCGCGATGTGTTCGACGAAAACGACGCGGGCGATGCCTTGCTCGAACTGGGTGCACATCCGGCGCCGGCGGTCCTGCTGGGCGATCCGGCGTTCGACAATGAGGACCGCTACTTCGGCAGGAGCGAGTGGAAGGTCACGCTGACCGAACTCGGGCGTTCAATTTTTGCGCGCGAGGACGACATGTGGCGCCACAACCGGATCTATCGCTGGTGGGGCGGGACTGAACTCACCAACGAAAAGCTCTGGCGATGGGATTGCGAGAGCCGATCCCTGGTTGCACCTTGAGTCGGAATGGTAGGGTGGATTAGCCGAAGGCGTAATCCACCACTGTTGATTTCCGCGGATGTAGAAATGGTGGGTTACGGCTTCGCCTAACCCACCCTACGAAGCCTACTCCGCGGCTTCCGCGTAATCGCTCACCGGCGGGCACGAACACACCAGATTGCGGTCGCCATAGACGTTGTCGACGCGGCCCACGGGGCACCAGTATTTGTCGGTGCGCGAGGTGCCCGCGGGGAAGCAGCCCTCAGTGCGGGAGTAGGCGCGCGTCCAGTCGTCATCGGCGATGTCGTGCACGGTGTGCGGGGCGTGACGCAGCGGCGATGCTTCGATCTTGAAGCGGCCGGCTTCGACCTCGGCGATCTCCTTGCGGATCGCGATCATGGCGTCGCAGAAGCGATCCAGCTCCGCTTTCGACTCCGATCTCGGTCGGCTCGATCATCAGCGTGCCCGGCACCGGGAAGCTCATCGTCGGGGCATGAAAGCCGTAATCGATCAGGCGTTTTGCGATGTCGTCGACGGTGACGCCGCTCGTCGTCTTGAGCGGACGGGGATCGACGATGCACTCATGTGCGACGCGGCCCTTCTCGTTCTTGTAGAGCACCGGGAAGTGCGGATCGAGGCGGGCTGCGATGTAGTTGGCGTTGAGGATCGCGATCTCGGTGGCGCGCTTCAGGCCGTCGCCGCCCATCATCAGGATGTAGATATAGGAGATGGTCAGAATCGACGCCGAGCCGAACGGCGCGGCCGAGACCGGGCCGACCGGAGCGTCCGCCTGCGTCGCGGGATGGCCGGGCAGGAAGGGCGCCAGATGCGCCTTGACGCCGATCGGGCCCATGCCGGGGCCGCCGCCGCCATGCGGGATGCAGAAGGTCTTGTGCAGGTTGAGATGGCTGACATCGGCGCCGTAATCGCCGGGCCTGCTGAGCCCGACCTGCGCGTTGAGGTTGGCGCCGTCGAGATACACCTGGCCGCCATGGCCGTGGACGATCTCGCAGATCTCGCGGATGTGCTCCTCGAACACGCCATGGGTGGAGGGATAGGTGATCATGACCGCGGCAAGATTCGCCGCGTGCTTTTCCGCCTTGGCGCGGAGATCATTGACGTCGACGTCGCCATTCTTTTCGCAGGCGACCACCACCACATCCATGCCGGCCATCGCGGCCGAGGCAGGGTTGGTGCCGTGGGCGGAGGAGGGGATCAGGCAGATCTTGCGATGACTCTCGCCGCGCGCGGCGTGATAGCCGCGAATGGCCAGAAGCCCGGCATATTCGCCCTGCGCGCCGGAATTCGGCTGCAGCGAGATCGCGTCATAGCCGGTGATGTCGCACAGCCATTTTTCCAGCCGCGCGAACAGCGCGTGATAGCCGCGTGCCTGCTCGCGCGGGACGAACGGGTGCAGCGTCGCAAATTCCGGCCAGGTCAGCGGCATCATCTCGGTGGTCGCGTTCAGCTTCATCGTGCAGGAGCCGAGCGGGATCATCGCACGGTCGAGCGCGAGGTCGCGGTCGCTGAGCTTGCGCATGTAGCGCAGCATCTCGGTCTCCGAGCGATGCGCGTGGAACACCGGATGGGTGAGGAAAGCGGTGGTGCGCTTCAGCGCCTCCGGCAGCGCCTCGCGTGTGGTCGCGTCGATCTCGGCATAGGAAAGCGTGCCGCCGAAGGCGCGCCAGACCGCCTCGACCGTCGCGGGCGTGGTGGTCTCGTCGAGCGCGATGCGCAATGCGGTCTCACCGACACCAAGATTGATCTTCTCGGCGGCGGCGCGCGCGACGATCTCGGCTCGCTCAGCGCCGGCATCCACGCTAAGCGTGTCGAAGAAGCTTTCCGACTGCGGTGCAAAGCCGAGCTGGCGCAGGCCGGCGGCGAGCACGGCGGTGCGGCGATGCACATTGCGCGCAATCTGCGTCAGGCCCTCGGGGCCGTGATAGACGGCGTACATCGAGGCGATCACGGCGAGCAGCACCTGCGCCGTGCAGATGTTGGAGGTCGCCTTCTCGCGGCGGATGTGCTGCTCGCGGGTCTGCAGCGCAAGGCGGTAGGCGGGCGCGCCGCGGGAGTCCACGGAGAGGCCGACGATGCGGCCGGGCAGCGAGCGCTTCAGCGCATCGCGCACCGCCATGTAGGCCGCGTGCGGTCCGCCGTAACCCATCGGCACGCCGAAGCGCTGCGCCGAACCGATGGCGATGTCGGCGCCGAGCTCTCCGGGCGAGGCGATCAGCGTCAGCGCCAAGAGATCGGCGGCCACGATCGCGAGTGCGCCCTTGGCCTTCAGCGCTGCGATCGCGGGGCGGAGGTCGCGCAATGCGCCCGAGCTTCCAGGATGTTGCAGCAGCGCGCCGACCACGTCGGCCTTGTCGAGATCGGCAAGGGGATCGCCGACGACCAGGGTCCAGCCCAGCGGCTCGGCACGGGTGCGCATCACCGCCAGCGTCTGCGGATGCACGTCCTTGTCGACGAAGAAGGCTTTTGCTTTCACCTGCGAGTGCCGCTCGGCGAGCGCCATCGCTTCGGCGGCGGCGGTCGCCTCGTCCAGCAGCGAGGCATTGGCGACGTCGAGCCCGGTGAGGTCGCAGATCATGGTCTGGAAGTTGAGCAGCGCCTCCAGCCGGCCCTGGCTGATCTCGGGCTGGTAGGGCGTGTAGGCCGTGTACCAAGCCGGGTTTTCCAGGATGTTGCGCTGGATCACCGTGGGCAAGATCGTGCCGGAATAGCCTTGGCCGATCAGCGAGGTGAAGACCTGGTTCTCTCGCGCGAGCTCGCCCATATGCGCGATCGCCTCGGTCTCGCTAAGCGGCTTGCCGAGGTCGAGCGGGGCGGCCTGCCGGATCGAGGAGGGCAGCGTCTCCGACATCAGCGCGTCGACGCTCTTGGCGCCGACGGTTTCCAGCATCGCGGTGACGTCGCGCGCGGACGGGCCGATGTGGCGGCGGACGAAGGAGGTGGCGGTGTCGCCGTTGGATTTGCGGTGCGCGGTCATCATGGGTCCTCGCTTTAGGAGTTCTTGTCGCCGTCATGCCCCGCGAAGGCGGGGCATCCAGTACACGCAGGCGTCACGGCTTGAACCGAAAAGCCGCGGCGTACTGGATCGTCCGCCCCAGTGCGCCGTGCGCACAAGGCGGACGATGACACCGAACATGAGGTCAGAGTTCGCTTCATCTCACGCCGTATGGGCCTTGTACGCCGCTTCATCCATGAGGCCGCCGAGCTCGCCCTTGTCGGCAATCCTGATCTTGAAGAACCAGGCCTTGCTTTGCGCATCGGAATTGACCAGCGCGGGCTCGGCGGTGAGGGCATCGTTCACTTCGAGCACCTCGCCGGTCACAGGCGCGTAGACGTCGGAGGCGGCCTTGACCGATTCCACCACGGCGGCGGCTTCCGCCTTCTTCAGAGCGCGGCCAACCTTGGGCAGTTCGACGAACACGACGTCGCCGAGCTGCGACTGCGCGTAGTCGGTGATGCCGACGGTGGCGACATCGCCGTCGATGGCGAGCCATTCATGGTCGGAGGTGTACAGCGTCGTGGTCATTCTCGGATCCTCAGCGTTTGTAGGTGTTTTTCACGAAGGGCATGGCGGCGACGGTGAGCGGCAGGCGCTGGCCGCGTACCTCGGCGAAGATTTGCGTGCCGAGCGCGCTCGATGCGGAGGGCACGTAGCCCATCGCGACCGGCGCATTCAGGCTCGGGCCGAAGCCGCCTGATGTCACTTTTCCGATCGGCTCGCCGCCTGCACTGGCCGCGAACAGCAGCGCGCCTTCGCGCACCGGCGCGCGGCCCTGGGCCAGCAGGCCGACACGGCGACGGGAGGCGCCGTTGTCGAAATGGGCGAGGATCTTGTCCGCGCCGGGAAAGCCGCCGGCGCGCGCGCCGCCGCTGCGTCGGCTCTTCTGCACCGACCATTCCAGCGCGGCTTCGACCGGCGTGGACCCAGTGTCGATGTCGTGGCCGTAGAGGCAAAGCCCGGCTTCGAGCCGCAGGCTGTCGCGGGCACCCAGGCCGATCGGCATGACGTCGGGATTGTCGAGCAGCATTTTGGCCAGGCGCTCGGCATCGGCGGCGGGGACTGAAATCTCGAATCCGTCCTCGCCGGTGTAGCCGGAGCGTGAAACGAAACAGTCGAGGCCGGCGACCTCGTGCGGGCCGGCGTCCATGAACTTCATGGACGGCGCCTCTGCACATAATTTCGCCAGCACCGATTCCGCCTTCGGGCCCTGCAACGCGACCAGCGCGCGGTCAGCGAGCGGCTCGATGACGCAGTCGCCGGAAAGATTCGCGCGCAGATGCGCTTCGTCCGCGTCCTTGCAGGCGGCGTTGACGACCAGGAACAGGTGATCACCGAAATTGGCGACCATGAGATCGTCGAGGATGCCGCCATCCGCATTGGTGAACTGGGCGTAGCGCTGCCGTCCCGGCGCAATCGCGACGATATCCTGCGGCACCAGCCGCTCCAGCGCGCGGGCGGCGTCCTCGATCCTCCCGGACTTCGGCCGGAGCGCGAGCTGGCCCATGTGGGAGACGTCGAACAGGCCGGCGGAAGAGCGGGTATGCAGGTGCTCTTTCAGCACGCCCGCGGGGTACTGCACCGGCATGTCATAGCCCGCGAACGGCACCATCTTGCCGCCGAGTGATACGTGAAGGTCGTAAAGGGGGTACGTTTCAGGGAGTCTTGATCGTCGCGCGCAAGCATCACGGGGCCCTCGGCGGTTCCCCGAGGACGATTCCCCGGTGGACACCCATCGAAGCCCCATCTGTCGCTGTGCCTGAGAGTATTATCCCGTCGGCGGACGCTGCCCGGGTCTTGAAACCCGCCAGTGCCTCTTTCCAGATGTCGTCAAAGCCACGCGGTCCTTTTGCCTGAGAGTTTCCGGGGCGGTTGCTCCTTCGGCGCCGGCACCCATGCCGGTCTCTCCCGACGTGGCCGTACGATACAGATGGGTACAGACCACAGGGCAGCCAAGCCTGTCAACGCAGGCTTTGCGGCTTTCCAAAGGGATTGCAACGGGATTGCGCTGATGCGGCAACCCACTGATCCGGCTGCACAGTTTCTGGACAGCGAAGCTGGCCTTGTCTAAAAGCGCTCTGGCCCGCAGATATCAGTCCAAACTCGCGGTTTGGATGGCAAGTCAGCGGGTTCTAAAGCGCGATGAGAGTCATCGCGCTTTAGCTCTTTGTTTGAGCATGATCTTTTCGGAAAACCGCTTCACACTTTTCCGGATCATGCTCCAGCACACCCGATTGGATGAACATGAGCGGCGTCAACGAGATCAGGTCGACCTTTCTGAACTTCTTTGCCGAGAACGGCCACGAGATCGTGTCGTCCTCGCCATTGGTGCCGCGCAACGATCCGACACTGATGTTCACCAATGCCGGCATGGTGCAGTTCAAGAATGTCTTCACCGGCGTCGAGAAGCGGCCCTATCAGCGCGCCACCACCTCGCAGAAATGCGTGCGCGCCGGCGGCAAGCACAACGACCTCGACAATGTCGGCTACACCGCGCGCCATCTCACCTTCTTCGAGATGCTCGGCAACTTCTCGTTCGGCGACTATTTCAAGGAGCGCGCGATCGAGCTGGCCTGGAAACTCATCACCAAAGAGTACGGACTGAAGAAGGACAAGCTGCTCGTCACCGTCTACCACACCGACGACGAGGCGGCTGATCTCTGGAAGAAGATCGCGGGCTTCTCCGACGACCGCATCATCCGCATCCCGACCTCGGACAATTTCTGGGCGATGGGCGACACCGGTCCGTGCGGGCCGTGCTCGGAGATCTTCATCGACCGCGGCGATCACATCTGGGGTGGACCGCCGGGCTCGCCGGAAGAGGACGGCGACCGCTTCCTCGAGTTCTGGAATCTCGTGTTCATGCAATACGAGCAGGTGACGAAGGAGGAGCGCGTGGCGCTGCCGCGTCCCTCGATCGACACGGGCATGGGCCTCGAGCGCATGGCCAGCATCATGCAGGGCGTCGACAGCGTGTTCGAGACCGACCTGTTCCGCCATTTGATCGACGCGACGTCGTCCGCGCTCGGCGGTGGGCCGAACGAGCAGACGATGGCCTCGTTCCGCGTCATCGCCGACCATTTGCGCTCCTCGGCCTTCCTGGTCTCCGACGGCGTGCTGCCCTCGAACGAGGGCCGCGGCTATGTGCTGCGCCGGATCATGCGCCGCGCGATGCGCCATGCGCAGCTGCTGGGCGCGAAGGAGCCGCTGATGCATCGGCTGGTCTGGGCGCTGGTGCGCGAGATGGGCCAGGCCTATCCCGAGCTGATGCGCGCGGAGAATTTGATCGAGGAAACCCTTCGGCTGGAAGAGACCCGATTCCGCAAGACGTTGACCCGCGGCCTTGCCATCCTCGACGAGAAGAGCGCGTCCTTGAAGAAGGGCGACATGTTCGACGGCGACGTTGCCTTCACGCTGTACGACACCTACGGCTTCCCGCTGGACCTGACGCAGGACGCGCTGAAATCGCGCGGCATCGGTGTCGATCAGGCCTCGTTCACCGACGCGATGGAGCGCCAGAAGGCCAAGGCGCGCGAGTCCTGGAAGGGCTCGGGCGAAGCAGCTTCCGAGGCGATCTGGTTCCCGCTGCGCGAGAAGCTCGGGGCCACTGAATTCCTGGGCTACGAGACCGAGAGCGCCGAAGGCGTGGTCTCCGCACTGGTCAAGGACGGCCAGGAAGTCGCCCACCTCAAGACCGGCGACACCGGCGCGCTGCTGCTGAACCAGACGCCGTTCTACGCGGAGTCCGGCGGCCAGGTCGGCGACACCGGCGTGCTGACGGGCGAGGGCGGCATCAAGTTCCGCGTCACCGATACGCAGAAGAAGCTCGGCGATCTCTTTGTCCATGTCGGCATCGTGGAGAGCGGCGAGCTCAAGCTCGGCACCGCGCTGCAGCTCGAGGTCGATCACGGCAGGCGCTCGTCGATCCGCGCGCATCACTCGGCGACGCATCTCATTCACGAGGCGCTGCGCCAGGTGCTCGGCGATCACATCGCCCAGCGCGGCTCGATGGTCGCGCCGGATCGTTTGCGCTTCGACTTCGTGCATCCCAAGCCCATCACGGCGGAAGAGCTCGCCCGCGTCGAGGACATCGCCAACGACGTGGTGCTGGAGAACGACGAGGTCACGACGCGCGTCATGGGCGTCGATGAAGCGCGTGAAGCGGGCGCGCGCGCCCTGTTCGGCGAGAAATACGGCGACGAGGTCCGCGTCGTCTCGATGGGCCGGACCGCGCGTGAGCGCGGCGCCAACGCGCTCGGCTGGTCGGTCGAGCTCTGCGGCGGCACGCATGTGAAGCGCACCGGCGACATCGGCCTGATCACGCTGACCGGCGAGAGCGCGGTGGCCTCCGGCGTGCGCCGCATCGAGGCGTTGACGGGCAATTACGCGCGCAGGCACGCCAACGACACCATGGCGCTGGCGAAGACGGCAGCCAACGAGCTGCGCACCTCGATCGACGACGTCCCGGCGCGCATCGCAGCGCTGATGGACGAGCGCAAGAAGCTCGAGCGCGAACTCTCCGACGCTCGCAAGAAGCTCGCGATGGGCGGCGGTGCATCTGCCGGCAATAGTGCAGCTTCCGGTGTGCGCGAGGTCGGCGACGTCAAGCTGATGGCGCGTGCGGTCGAGGGCGTGGAGATGAAGGATCTCAAGAGCCTTGCCGACGAGGCCAAGAAGCAGATCGGCTCCGGCGTGATCGCCATCGTCGGCGTTACCGAGGACGGCAAGGCTGGAATCGTGGTGGGCGTCACCGCCGATCTCACCTCGCGCTTCAATGCCGTGAACCTCGTGCGCGTCGCCTCCGAGGCGCTCGGCGGCAAGGGCGGCGGCGGCCGGCCGGACATGGCGCAGGCCGGCGGTCCCGATGGTGCCAAGGCGCCCGAGGCGCTCGCGGCGATCGAAAAAGCGATGACGGGCGCGTAAGGCTCGTGGGCCTCGTTCCGCGAGGGCGTGGGCTTCGCGATCCCAACTTAAGGGATCGCCTCTACGAATTGCTGGAGCACGATCCGCTGGCCTATTCGGCGGGATCGCGCTTCATCCAGCTCATCATCGGCGTCATCGTGCTCGACGTCGCCGCGATGATCCTCGCCTCGGTGCCGGAGCTCGACTCGGAATTCGGCGCACTGTTCTCGGCGATCACGATCCTGTCCGTGATCGTGTTCGCGCTGGAATATGCCGCGCGGATGTGGACGGTGGCGGGGCACACCCAACGCAAGGCCTCGGCACTCGCCGACCGGCTCGGCTATGCCTTCTCGACGCTCGGCATCATCGATCTGCTGGCGTTCCTGCCCGCCGCGATCGTATTGGCCACGGGCGGGCACGCGACGCTGGCGGCCCTGGGCGTGCTGCCGTTCTTCAAGCTGATACGATACTCGCCGGCGATGCGCTCGCTGCTGGCCGCCGTGCACGCCGAACGGCGCGCGCTGATCGGCTGCATCGTCATCCTGATCGGCGCGGTGCTGACCTTCGCCTCGCTGCTCTACGCCATCGAGCGCGACGTGCAGCCGGACAAGCTCGGCACCATCCCGCAGGCGATGTGGTGGGCGATCGTGACGCTCGGCACCGTCGGCTATGGCGACGTCGTGCCGGTGACGGGGCTCGGAAAATTCATCTCCGTCTTCACGATCATCGCAGGTTTTGCCATGATCGCGCTGCCGGTCGCGATCATCTCGACGGCCTTTGCCGAAGAGGTGAAGCGGCGCGATTTCGTCGTGACCTGGGGCATGCTGGCGCGGGTGCCGCTGTTCTCGCATCTGTCGGCCGCGGAGATCGCCGATATCATGCGGCTGCTCCGGGCCCGCACCATCGAGCAGGGCGAGATTTTGGTCCGCCGGGGCGATGCCGCCTCGTCGATGTATTTCATCACCGCCGGCGAGGTCGAGATCGCGCTGCCGAGCCAGCAAGTGAAGCTGGCCGACGGCACCTTCTTCGGCGAGATCGCGCTGCTGCACAAGACCAAGCGCAGCGGCACGGTGACGGCGACGCGCAAGACACGGCTGCTGGTGCTGGATGCCCATGATTTTCACGCGCTGATCGCGCGCATGCCGACGCTCGCCGAGCACGTCCACACCACCGCCAAGGCGCGGCTCGCCGACACCGGCGACCTTGCGCCGGCCGAGCTGGCACAGGCCGAACAGGACGACGGGCGCCGCGGCGAGTAGCCGTCAGTCCTTGTCGAGGAAGGGCGCGACGACCTCGCGCGTCTCCTTGCTGGGCACCACAGGCACGATCTCGAAGGTCATGCCATTGCCCTGGCAGTTCAAAACCCATTCCTGCAGCAGGCGGGCATCGTCGCATTCCATCAGCTGGAAGCAGCGGTCGAAATTCGGCTCGATCCAGCTGCCGTGATATCTAAGGCCGTCCGGAAACTTGACGCCCTCGTCGCGCACGCGGCGATAGACCGGAATCGGGTCACGGTCCCTGAAGCGTTCGATCACCATGAAGAGCATCGGCCTCAGCCCTTCTTCAGGAAGACGTACTCGGCCGAATAGGGCGCGCTTCTGAACTCGCCGGCTTTCTCGCAAGACCCCTCGAGCTTGCCGCCATGGGTGTTGATGCGCTGGACCGTGGTGACGGGAGTGAGGACGCCGCTGCCGCGATGGGCGGTGACGTCCAGCTTCAGCCAGGCGATGTCGGCCGCGGTGGCGCCGGGCGCGTTGCCGAGCACCTTGCCGACGATGGCGCTGCCGTCGGCCAGCTCCCAGTTCGGGCCCGCATAATGCCGGCCGATGGTCTTGCCCTCGGACAGCAGCGTCGCGATCGGCTCGCGGAAGGCCCAGGCGAGCTTGCCGTCGGTGCCGGCTTTGCACTCATAGACCTGCGCGCCTTCGGCATGGACGCTGAGCACGATGGATTCGCCCGGCGCTGCGATGGCGTCAGGGAGTGGGTCCGCGGCGGCGGCCGGTCTGATCAGGGCCGCGAGCAGCAGCAGGCAGGCGACGGCTGGCTTGAAGGGCATGGTGGTCTCCGCGCGGGGGTCACAAAAGCAAACGGGCCGCGCATGCTGCGCGGCCCGTGATGATGTCCGGCCCAGTCGGGCGAAATTGCGGATGGCCGTCAGGCCGCCAGCGCCTTTGCCAGGTTTTCCGCGACCTTGTCGAGGAAGCCGGTGGTCGAGAGCCAGCGCTGGTCGGCGCCGACCAGGAGCGCGAGGTCCTTGGTCATGTAGCCTTCCTCGACGGTGTCGACGCAGACCTTCTCCAGCGTGTTGGCGAACTTGGCGAGCTCGACATTGTTGTCGAGCTTGGCGCGGTGGGCGAGACCGCGGGTCCAGGCGAAGATCGACGCGATCGAGTTGGTCGAGGTCTCCTTGCCCTTCTGGTGCTCGCGGTAGTGCCGGGTCACGGTGCCGTGAGCGGCTTCGGCTTCGACCGTCTTGCCGTCGGGGGTGAGCAGCACCGAGGTCATCAGGCCGAGCGAGCCGTAGCCCTGCGCGACCGTGTCGGACTGCACGTCGCCGTCGTAGTTCTTGCAGGCCCAGACATAGCCGCCGGACCATTTCAGCGCCGAGGCCACCATGTCGTCGATCAGGCGGTGCTCGTAGGTCAGGCCCTTGGCCTCGAATTCCTTCTTGAACTCGCGGTCGTAGATGTCCTGGAAGATGTCCTTGAAGCGGCCGTCATAGACCTTGAGGATGGTGTTCTTGGTCGAGAGGTAGACCGGATAGTTGCGCAGCAGGCCGTAGTTCAGCGAGGCGCGGGCGAAGTCGATGATGGAATCGTCGAGATTGTACATCTCCATGGCGACGCCGGCGCCCGGGGCCTTGAACACTTCCTTCTCGATCACGGTGCCGTCCTCGCCGACGAACTTCATCGACAGGGTGCCCTTGCCCGGGAACTTGAAATCGGTGGCGCGGTACTGGTCGCCATAGGCGTGGCGGCCGATGATGATCGGCTTGGTCCAGCCTGGAACGAGGCGCGGCACGTTCTTGCAGATGATCGGCTCGCGGAAGATCACGCCGCCGAGGATGTTGCGGATGGTGCCGTTCGGCGACTTCCACATCTGCTTGAGGTTGAACTCCTTCACCCGGGCCTCGTCCGGAGTGATGGTGGCGCACTTGACGCCGACGCCGACCTTCTTGATCGCTTCGGCGGCGTCGATGGTGACCTGATCGTTGGTCTGGTCGCGGTACTCCATGCCCAGGTCGAAATAGAGCAGTTCGACGTCAAGGAACGGGTTGATCAGCTTGTCCTTGATGTACTGCCAGATGATCCGGGTCATCTCGTCGCCATCGAGTTCGACGACGGGATTGGATACCTTGATTTTTGCCATGATCGGGGAAGCCCTCTTGGGAACGGCGCTTGCGGCGCGCCACGTGAATATCCGCCGCCTCTTAGCACCGCCGCGCGGCGGGCGAAAGCCAAGGGATTATGCACTTTTAGCTCATCCAGCTTCCGCAGATGGGGGCGGGGAGCGGCCCGGCCGCGGGGCGAGCTTGAGGTTTCAGGCGAGATTCAAAAGTCGAATCCAACCCGTTATTTCCCTTGAGAATTTCGTCAGGACAGGCAAACGACAGGCGAGCGGGCGGAGCCGGCCCTAGACCTTCCCAAGACCGGTCCAAAGCCCGGGCCGAGTCCGGGCCAAGGCCGGCCTCCAATCCATTCCTGAAGTGCGCCTTGGCAAGGCCTTGAGAACCAGTGTGAAAGCGAAACGAGATGTCGGGGACTGACAAGAGCAAGGAGGGCCTTTCCCTCGCCGGTCCCATCGTGATCCTGGTCGAGCCGCAGCTTGGCGAGAACATCGGCATGGCCGCGCGTGCCATGGGCAATTTTGCGCTTGGCGCCTTGCGCATCGTCAACCCCCGCGACGGCTGGCCCAACATCGCCGCGCAGCGCGCCGCGGCCGGCGCCGACCACATCCTGGAGAAGGTCGAATTGTTCGGCACGGTCGAAGAGGCGGTCGCCGACCTCGACCTGCTGTTCGCCACCACCGCACGTCCCCATGACCAGGCCAAGCCGGTGGTGGGGCCCGAGGCCGCCGCCGCCGAAATTTCGGGGCACGTCGCGGCCGGGGGCAAGGCCGGCATCCTGTTCGGACGGGAGCGCTGGGGCCTGACCAACGAGGAGGTCGGGCTCGCCAACCGCATCATCACCTTTCCGGTCAATCCGGGCTTCGCCTCGCTGAACCTCGCCCAGGCGGTGCTGCTGGTCGGCTATGAATGGTTCAAGCGGGCGACCTCCGGCGCGTTGCCGCACGCGATGCCGGAGCGCTCCGAGCGCGCCTCGCAGCACCAGATGCAGGCCTTCTTCGACAACCTGATCCGTGAGCTCGACCGCGTCGAATTCTTGCGCCCGGCCGAGAAGCGCGACACCATGCTGGTCAACCTGCGCAACATCTTCAGCCGGATGGAGCCGACCAAGCAGGACATGCACACCCTGCACGGGGTGGTGATGGCGATCGCGGAAGGGCGCAAGGGCCCGGCCAAGGGCGGCGTGCTCGACGGCGAGCAGGCCACGCGGCTGCGCGCGCTGCTGGCCGAGCACGGCAGCGGGACGCCCGACAGCGGCTCCACCGTGCGCGGCCTCGCCCGCCTGCTCCGCCGCAACCCGACCGATGCCGAGCGCCTGCTCTGGCAGGCGCTCACGCGCGATCGCCGTTTTGCCGGTCAATTCCAGCGCCAGACCCCGGTCGGCCGCCACATCCCGGACTTCGTCTCGTTCCCGCACCGGATCGCGATCGAGCTGGTCAACCCGGGTGAGGGCGAGACGATCGCCGCGGATCGGGCGGGCCGGCGGACGTGGCTCGAGGCGAGGGATTATCGGGTGATCGAGATACGGGCGGCGGACGTGGAGCGGGATATCGAGCCGGAACTGGTGAAGCTGCAGGCGATGATCGAGCAGGCTTCGTAGGTCTCGTAGGGTGGATTAGCCGAAGGCGTAATCCACCTCTTTGCTATCCGAGCGGACAGAGAGGTGGTGGATTACGCTTCGCTAATCCACCCGACGCACCCGTTGCGATTCAGCATTCACTTGCCGGGCGGGTCGAGGAATACGTAGAGCGCGGCGATCCTGCCGTCCTCCACGATGATGACGTCCCATCCGGTGTAATCAGGTGCTTCGCCGCGCGGACCCGATCCCCAGGCCAGCCGCCCAGCGTTGTGAAGCGCCTGCGGCTCGCCGATTGGCGTGTAGACGAAGTGGGGATGAGTGGCCCGCAACTCGCTGGCGAACTTGTCGATCGCGTCGCGGCCGACAATGACGCCCGGCGGCGCGTATAGGGCGCCGTTCCCGGCCCACAGCTCGTCGATGGCGGCGCGGCGGCGCTTCGCGTCGCCCTCGCCGAAAACCTCCTGAAGGTTGCGACGGAGCAACTCGTGGATGCGATCCGCCGATTCATTGGTCTTTGTCATCGGTCTTCTCCAATTTGCGTGAGTTGTACTGAGGTCGATGCGGGTTGCGCTTTCAGATCTGAGCCTGTCCGCCGTCGACGAAGAGCTCTACGCCGTTGACGAAGCTGGACTCGTCCGAGGCGAGGAACAGAACGGCCTTGGCGATCTCCTCGGGCTTGCCGACGCGGCCCGCCGGAATGAGGCTGGCCAGAGACGTCTTGGTGCCTTCCGCCTGCGCGCCGCCGCCGAACAGATGGCTGAGGCCGGGCGTTTCGGTCACGCCGGGGCTGACCGCGTTGACGCGGATGCGCCGGTCCTTCAGGTCGAGGATCCAGTTGCGCGCGAAATTGCGTACGGCGGCTTTCGTTGCCGAATAGACGCTGAAGGCCGGCGTGCCCGAGATGCTGGTGGTCGACGCGTTCAGGACGATGGAAGCGCCGTCCCGGAGCAACGGCAATGCCTTCTGCACGGTAAAGAGGACGCCCTTCACGTTGGTGTCGAACGTGCGCTGGTAGTGCTCTTCCGTGATCGCGCCGAGCGGTGCGAATTCGCCGCCACCTGCATTGGCGAAGATCGCGTCGATGTGCTGGTGCTTGTTCTGAACGGCGTCGTAGAGCCGGTCGATGTCGGCGAGGACAGCCATGTCGCCTTGCACGCCGGTCACGCGGCCGCCGATCGATTTCACCGCCGCGTCGAGCGCATCCTTGCGGCGGCCGGTGATGAACACCGAAGCGCCCTCGTCGGCAAAAGCCTTTGCGGTTGCGAGCCCAATGCCGCTCGTGCCGCCGGTCACCACCACGACCTTGTTGTTGAACCTGTCAGTCATCGTCCGTCTCCGTTGGAAGCACCTGGCAGAAGCGCCGTTGCTCTTCGTAGATGTATTCAGAACGATGATGCGGGTAGTTGGCGAATATGATACACAGCGTTCCATATGAGGAACGATGAAGACCGATTTGAACGACTTTGCCTATTTTGCCGAGGTGGTGGGACATGGCGGCTTCGCCGCCGCCGGACGGGCCCTGCGCGAGCCCAAGTCAAAGCTCAGCCGGCGCATTGCCGGGCTCGAGGAGCGCCTCGGCCTGCGCCTGATCGAGCGGTCGAGCCGGCGCTTTCGAGTTACAGAGGTGGGACAGGCCTTCTACGAGCGCTGTCGCGCGATCCTGGCCGAAGCGGAACAGGCGGAGGCGCTGGTGACGCAGGCGCAGGCCGAACCCCACGGCCGCATTCGCTTCAGCTGCCCGACCGGCATGGTCGCGGAAATCTTCGGGCTAACGTCGAGCTTTCTGATCCGCTATCCCAAGGTTCGCCTGCAACTCGTCGCCATCGACCGGCCGGTCGACCTGATTGAAGAGCGGATCGATTTGGCTCTGCGCGTTCGATCCGTGCTCGTGGGCGATGCTGCGCTCACCATGCGCTCGCTGGGGACGTCCACGCGCATCCTCGTTGCGAGCCCGCAATTGGCAAGCCGGTTGCGAACGCTGGATGATTTGAGCGCGCTTCCGACGCTGGCGACCTCAGATGAGGACAATCTGGTCGAATGGCATCTTGAAACGGATGACGGGCGCGCGCGCATCGTCAAACACGAACCGCGCATGGGGAGCGGTGACTTCAGCGCGGTGCGTGATGCGGCGGTCGCGGGCATCGGTATTGCGCTGCTGCCAGATCACCTTTGCCGGGAGGCGCTTGGGCAAGGCAAGCTGGTCCATGTGCTTTCGGACTGGCGCGGCCAGCGCGGCATGGTGCATCTCGTCTTCACGACACGACGAGGCCTGCCGCGGGCGGTTCGCGCGCTGATCGATCATCTGGCGGCTGGTTTTTCCAAGACGTTGGTCTCGCAGGATAGCTAGCCGGCCGAGAACGAACGGCTCACGCAGCGACGCCGGTCTCGTTCGTGCCGCGCTTGCTGCTATGCTGAAGCCGGCGCAGCGCGGTCAGGTTCAGATCGATCGAAGCCAGGCAGCAGCGAGACTTGCCGCTGGATTTCGCCTCGTAGAGGGCTCCATCCGCGACCGCAAGCAGCTCGGCCACCTGGGAGCCGTGATCCGGTGACAGCGCAATGCCCACGCTCGCACCGATACTGGCGTGGGTCTCGCTATCGAGCTGATAGGGCGCCCCAATCTCGCCGACGATGCGTTGTCCCATCGCCAGCGCCTGCTCGGCTGTGACGTTGTCAACGAGCGCGACAAATTCGTCGCCGCCCATCCGCGCGATTGCCGCGCTCTCCGGCACTGCCTTGCGCAGTCGCTCGGCGGCTCCCTTGAGCACCCGATCGCCGGCTCCATGCCCGAACGTGTCGTTGATCGGCTTGAAAGCGTCGAGATCCACGAAGAACAGGGCAACAGGGCGGTCCTCGCGACTGGATGCCGCGATCTTCGCCTCCAGCGCGTCGATGAATCCTGCGCGGTTCAGCAGACCCGTGAGCGCGTCATGCTGCGCGCGATGGCTGTTCTCGCGCTCGGCCCGCATGGTCGTGATCAGCATCCTGTTGAGCCGGAAGGCCGCGCCCGCCATGGCCGCGAGATACATCGGGATCTGATAGATCATGATGTAGAGCATCGGCTCGCCAAGAAGAGCGATGTACACGGCGACGGGGCCGAGGCTGATCAGCATCATCACCCCGGCAAATCGCGGCGCGCCGAAATTGCGGAAGCAGATGCCGCCGATCATGGCCGCTGTGGACATCGAAGCGAGCATCGCGACCAGCCAGTCGCCGCTGCCGATGCTCGCGATAGCGCCCAATCCGAGGCTGAGACTCCAGGCCATCGAGAGCAAGAGATGAAGATCGGTCGGGGTAGGCCGGTGCAGCCGGATCGCGCGATGCGCCGCGACCAGAACCGCAAGGCGAGCAAGGCAAATCATCAGTTCGAGTACGAACCAGGCGACAAGCAACCCGGTCTGCAGGCGATAAGCGATGATAGCCGCGATCGCGACGGAATTGATGGCGCCGCCCGCGAAGATCGGGACCGCACCGAAGAGTTGGGAGATGAGGGCTGCGCGAATGTCGCCCGGCACGTCGGGGCCGACATCGGTCAACCAACGCATCGCGCGCCAGCGCGGCAAGCTGTATCGTCCGCCGTTGGACAACATCCCGGAGCATCCCCTCGTCTTGCGGATGACCAAAGACGAAGTGGTGCTAAAGCCGTCTTTACAGGCCTCGCCCGATCGCAAGCCGTGCTTGACGGAAGGTAAATTCGATGGAGGCTCGCCCTACGAAGGACGCCCGATCTGCACCTCGCGGTCGACCGCGATCCATGTCGTCCGCGCCACGGCCAGCAACGTCCCGGCTTCATCATGCAGCGCAGCCTCGGCGGTGCGCTTGCGGCCGTCGCGGCCGATGGGCCAGGCCGTGATGATGCAGCGGTCGCCGGGGTGTGGCCGTGCATCGATCCGTGCCGCCATCCGTCCCAGCAGGAGCGGCGTCGTGTCGTAGGTGCCGCCCTGCGGATTGCAATTGCAGGCAAAGCCGGTGGGGCAATCGAGCGCCGACCAGAGGAATTCAGGCGCGACCAGGCCATCCTCCGCAGCGAGATTCGGATCCGGCGTCCAGCTCGCCGCAAGAACGGCGTTTCGCGCATGGCGCCCGAGCGGTCCGGCAAAGATGCGCAGGCCGTCGCCTTTGGCCCGCGCGGGGCCGCACACGAAACAGGTCGGCAGCGGATGTTCGTGCGGCTTGACCGGCGTCAATAGTTCGGCGGCGCAGGCTTCCTCGAAGCTGGCTGTCTCGATCTGGGGCAGCTCGACGCTCGTCGTGCGCCCGGTAGCGACGACGATGGCGCCGTCGCGAAGCTCCCATGTGCCGGCGTCCGTCGCGATCGCAGCAAGCCGCTTGTCCAGAGGAGGCGGTGCGCGCAGCGTCACCTCCGCAGCCCCGGGAATGTGCCGGGCGAGCTGGCCGCAGACATAGCCGCCGTTGCCGGAATTCGGAGGGCCGCAAAAGCGCTTGTCGATGATGATCTCGGTCAACTCTTGCGGTCCTTTGTTGCCGTTCTCCACGCAATCTATCTGATCCTCAGGACAATTCTTCCCTGAACCGTGCGATTGGCGACGGCTTGCATGGCTTCGGTGGCCTCCTCCAAAGGGAGGATGCGATCGATATGCGGGCGGATTTTTCCTTCAGCCAGCAACTGCACCAGCGCATCGTTCATGCGCGCGGCCTCTGTGGAGTATTTTTCCGCCCAGGCGCCGACGAAGACGCCGATGATGGAATAATTCTTCAGGAGCGGCAGGTTCATCGGGATCGAGGGAACCTCGCCGCTGGTGAAGCCGATCGGCATCAGCCGTCCGCCCCATGTCATCAGCCGGGCGATCTGCTCGAAAATAGCGCCGCCGATATTGTCGAAGCCGATATCGATGCCGTCTCCGGATGTGATCGACTTGATCCGGTCGCGCAGATCCTCGCTGCGGTAGTTGACGATGTCGCCGGCGCCGTAGCGGCGGACCAGGGCCGCCTTGTCGTCGGAGCCGACACCGGCAATGACGCGCAGGCCCAGATGGCGGCCGAGGTCGACGGCGGCAAGGCCGACCCCGCCGGAAGCGCCGGTGACGAGCAGCGTTTCGCCGTGTTTGGCCCGAGCCCGCTCGACCAGCGCATAATAGGCCGTGCCGTAATTGTGCAGCACCGTCGCCGCGGATTCGAACGCGACGCCGTCCGGCAGAAGCACGCTCTTCGATGCCTTGGCTGTCATCCGTTCGGCGTAGCCGCCGGTCCAGCTGCTGCAGGCGACGCGATCGCCGGGCCGGAAGGCCGTGACCTTGTCGCCGATTGCGACGACGATTCCGGACGCTTCCGTGCCGGGCACGAACGGCGTCGGCGGCCGCATCTGGTAGAGGCCCGAGACCAGCAACTGGTCCATGAAGCTCACGGACGCTGCATGGACGTCGATGAGAATCTCGTCGGCCGCCGGCTTCGGCTCGTCGATCTCGCCGAGGCGCAAATCACCAGGTCCCGTGAACGACCTGCAGAGAACCGCTTTCATCATGACTCTCCCATGTCGCGCAGCGGCGTCGCATATCCCGCGACGAGCTTGACGAAATCGGCCTGCCGCGCGGTGCCGGTCTTTTCGAACAGGCGGCGGACATGCGTCCGGACCGTCGTCGCGGCCACGCCGAGTGCCGCGGCGACTTCGGGAATGCCGCCGAGTTCGACGATGGCGAGCAGCACGCGCAGCTCGGTCGGCGTCAATCTGAACGCGTCGCGCAGCGCATCCGAGCGAGGCGGTATCGTCAGCGCGACCTTGCGGACGAACAATGCGGCGACGGCGCGGTAGGCGGCCCCCGCACGCCGGCGTGGGCCTGACGTCAGCGGCAAGACGTGGGCGATGTGGCGCGCGCCGTCCAAGCCGACCATCGGGATAGCGCTTTCGCGGGCGCCCGCGGCCGCATCGCCGCGGCCGCTCGCCGCGAAGGCCTGCCGCAACCGATGCGTGACCATGGGATCGCAGGCCATCAGTTGCCCGCGGATCTCCAGCAGGACGTTGTACGCATCCAGCATGGCCCGCCCGGCGGCATTGGCGTGAATGAGACGTCCGTCCGCATCGACGAGATAGAGGCCGGCGTCGAGACCATCGAGGGTGTCGGCGAACGCAGCGGCGTCCGCGGCCTCCGGCTCAGGCGTTCGGGCGGCAGCGGGCGTGCGGCATGGCACGACGTTCATTGCGGCGCTCCGGCAGGCCGCGGCAATGGGCGCTCTTCGCTGCGGCGGCGACCGAACAGGCGTGGCACCAGCATGGGAACGCGCCGGCGATACTCCAGGTAGGTCGCGCCGAACGCGGCGATCAGATCCCGCTCCTCGAACTGCAGCGCGACCAGGATGTAGGCCGTGTTGGCGATGGCGAACAGCAGATGGCCGGCGGTCATCTCGGGCGTGGCCCAGAACGCGAGCAGGAAGCCCAGCATGAGCGGATGGCGCACGATCTTGTAGAGCAGCGGGGTCTTGAAGGATTGACCCGATATTTCGGTACCGCGGAGCGCGACGAAAGCCTGGCGCAGGCCGAACAGGTCGAAATGATCGATCATGTGGGTCGAGGCAAACGCGATCAGCCAGCCAAGCCAGTGGACGCCGATCAGCAGCCAGGCCGCAATGCCGTGGACTTGCCAGACCGGAGCCGGGATCGGCCGCCACTGCCAGAACAGCAGCAGGAGGATCAGGCTGGAGAGCAGCACATAGGTGCTGCGCTCGCAGGCGGCCGGGAGGAATTGGGTCAACCGTCGTTTGAAGGATGCGCGGGCCATGACGCTGTGCTGGACTGCGAACAGGCTCATCAGCAGCAGGTTGACGACGATGGCCTCGCCTGGATTGGTGGCGGCACCGACGTCGATCGGCCCATCGATCGACTTGGGGACGACATAATTGCCGACGAAGCCGAGCGCATAGAGGAATGACGCGGTGAAGATGCCATAGCTCACGATGGCGTAGAGCAGGATTGCGAGGCGCGCGACCATGGATTTTCCTATTGTGCCTGATGAGGCGGTGCCGCATGCAGGAGCATGAGCCGCTCGCTGGCGAGCCGGCTCGATCTGGCCCGACTGTTACCGTTCGACCGTCCCCTGCACGTCCCCCGGGGACGCCGCGAGGGGAGGGAGGATTTTAATGACGGCTTTCTCGCTCGGGGCGTTCGGGTTCCCCGAGGTCCATGCCGACGGCCGTCCGATCAAGCTGGCCTTGCGCAAGGGTCTCGCGCTGCTGGTCTATCTTGGGGAGGCCAGGGTCGCCGTGGCACGGGACGTCATTGCCGCGCTGCTGTGGCCCGAGACGGACCGCGAGACCGGCCTGGCGCGATTGAGGCGGCTGCTTCACCGCGTCGAGCTGACGCTGGGCCAGCCGGTTTTCGAGACCGACCGCACCAGCGTGCGATGGTCGCCTGCGGCCCTGCTGACGATCGACTCACATGTGTTCGAGAGCGCCTGTGACGCCGGCGACTTCGAGCAGGCCTGCGCTATCTATCGGGGCGACTTCCTGGCGGGCTTCGCTCTGGATGGCTGTGCCGAATTCGACGATTGGGCGTTCTTTCGCCGGGAGGCGCTGCGGGGACGGCTCATGCATGCGCTGGAGCGTCTGGTGCAGGACAGGAACGCCGTCGGCGACCATTTTGCCGCCACGGTACATGCGGGCCGGCTGGTCGAGCTCGATCCGCTCAGCGAAGTGTATGGCCGGCATCTGATCCGCAGTCTGCTGCTCGCCGGCGACCGAAGCGCGGCGGAGCGGCAGCACGGGGCACTGACGCGGCGACTGCGGGACGAACTCGGGGTGGCGCCGGAAGCCGAGACGGAGGCGCTGATGAGCCCCGCGGCGGCGCCGCATGCCGCCCCGATGACGCGCTACGTCAAGGGCGCCGGCGTGCATCTGGCCTATCAGACCTATGGCAGCGGCCCGCTCGACATTCTGGTCATGCCCGGTTTCGTCTCGCATGTGGAGCGCGCCTGGGAGCATCCCGGGAGCCGCGCGTTTCTGGCGTCGTTGATGAAGCTTGGACGCCTGGTCGTTTTCGATCGTCGCGGCATCGGACTGTCCGACCGGGTTGGATCAGCCCCGGGCATCGACGTCACCGCACAGGATATCGGCACGGTGCTGCGGGCGGCGGATTCGCGCCGCGTCGTGCTGTTTGGCGCATCCGAATGCGGGCCCGCCTGCATCAAATTCGCGGTCGATGAACCGCGCCGCGTGGCCGGGCTCATCCTGTTCGGCGCGCTGGCCAAGGGCTGCTGGTCACAGGACTATCCGCACGCGCTGCGCGCCAGCCAGTATGACGCCTGGAGCAAGCATCTCATCGCGCAATGGGGCGGCCCGGTCGGGATCGAAACCTTTGCGCCGAGCCTGGCCAATGATCCGCAGGCGCGGGCCTGGTGGGCCGGGCTGCTGCGCGCGGCCTCCAGCCCCGGAGGCATCTCCGCCGTGCTGGAGGCGTTTCGCGACGCCGACGTGCGGCATCTTCTGGCGCAGATCGCCGTGCCGACATTGGTGCTGCACAGGCGGGAGGACAAGGCCGTGCGATTCGCGGCCGGCCGCGATATTGCGAGCCGGATCAAAGGTGCGGAGTTCGTCGAGCTCGACGGCAGTGATCACTGGTTCTTTGCGGGGGATCAGGGGCCGGTGCTGGCGGCGATCGAAGGATTCATGAAACGAATTTTGTAGGGTGGGCAAAGCGAAGCGTGCCCACCATGTCGGTCAACGAAGCCGAAAGATTTGGTGGGCACGGCGCTATGCGCCTTTGCCCACCCTACGAGATCACGGCAAGTTCACACCGTCTCCAACTGATCGGCTGCGCGTTTCTTCTTCGGCTTCGTTTGGCCGAGCAGGGGGCCCGCGGTTAGCGCTGCCGTATCCGCCACGCCGGGATCGCGCGAGATCATCGCCGCGACGATGGCGCCGTCGATGAGGAGCCCGAGCTGATGCGCGAGCACTGCAGGCTCGCTCGAGCCGAGCTCGCCGGCGAGCTTCTCGATATGGCCGAGCACGATCTTCTTGTGCTTCAACGCGATGTTGCGGAACTGCTTGGCGTCCTTGTCGTGCTCGCCGACGGCATTGATGAAGGGGCAGCCGTAGAAGCGCTCCTGCGCGAACCAGCTCTTCAGTGCCGGGAAGATGCGCGTCAGTTTCGCCTGTGCGTCGCCGCCGCCGTCCTCCATGGCGCCGATGAACCATTCGCGCCACTGCTTGCCTTCGCTCTCCAGCACCGCGTTGACGAGATTGGTCTTGGAGCCGAACAGTTTGTAGAGCGTGGTCTTCGCCGTGCCGGCTTCCTCGATGATCGCGTCGATGCCGGTGGCGTTGATGCCGTTCTTGCAAAATAGATGCGTCGCGGCGCTCAGGAGGCGCCCGCGCGCGGACTCGTCGTCGCCTGCAACGGCATGCGGCGAGGACTTCTTGGATGACGTCTTGTTCAGCGAGGGCTTGGCCATGAGTGCGAACTTACCTGCAGCCGCGCCGCATCAGCAAGCCGCATCTGCTCTGCGCTGAAAAGATTCGCAGGCGGCGCGCCATCTGCACCGCCTTTGAGCAAGCGGCCGCTGATCAATCCTCAGGCAGGGATCGCTAAGCGGCTCCAATGCTTCGCCTTTTGTTTTTGGGCTGCTCTGGCACGCTCCATGCAAGGAAACAGACCGTTCGGTATCCTGCCGTTTTCCACGGCTGCCAGGGAGAATATGATGACTGCCGTCGTTCAAAAGACAGTGCTGACGGGGTGCCTTGCGCCCATCGACAAGAATGGCCTCGAGCAACTGATTGCGAGCGGCAAGGCCAATCCGAAGGTCATCAAGACCTTGAAATGCAAGACGGTCGCGGAAGGTAAATTCCGCCACGCCAACTACATCCGCAACCTGCCGCCCTACATCGTCGACGAGCCGCCGGGCCTTCTGGGCGACGACACCGCGCCGAATCCGTCGGAGGCCTCGCTTGCCGCACTCGGTTCGTGCCTTGCGGTCGGCCTGCATGCCAACGCCGTGCATCGCGGCTGGATCGTCAACAAGCTCGAGCTCGAACTCGAGGGCGATCTCAACATCACCGCGGTCTGGGGCACCGGCGACATGTCGGACAAGCCCGTTGGATTTACCGATGTGCGCGTCAAGGTCGACATGGAATGCGAGGGCATCCCGCAGGACGAGATCAACGCGCTGGTCGCCCATGTGAAGAAATGGTCGCCGGTCGCCAACACCTTCACCCGCCCGGTCAATCTCGAGGTCGGCATCTAGGCTGACGGCAACAGGACAAGGTGCGGGAGACGATCATGGGTTCACTGGCTTTATCACGGGTCGAGACTTTGGATCAGCCCGCACCGTCCATTGCAGGGGAAGTGGCGCGGATTGCACGCGAGCAACTCGCGCCGCTCGCCGCCGGCATCGACGACGGCTCGGTCTATCCGGCCGAGGTGCTGCGTGCGTTCGGCGCCGTCGGCGCCTGGGGCAGTCATGTACCGCACGAAGGTCCTGCGGATCTTCGCTGTGCCATCCAGGCGATGGCGGCGATCGGCGAAGTCTGCGGCGGCACGGCCTTCATGGCGTGGTGCCAGAACACGCTGGTCTGGTACGCCGCCAACTCGACCAACATGAAGCTTGCAAAGCGCTTCGGCGACGCCTTCTCGACCGGCCGTGTGCTCGGCGGCACTGGCCTCTCCAACCCGATGAAGAGCTTTTTCGGCATCGAAAAACTGAAATTGAAGGGGCGCAAGGTCGAGGGTGGCTACATCGTGCGCGGCGCGCTGCCCTGGGTCTCCAATCTCGGTCCCGATCATTACTTTGGCACCATCTTCGAGCGAGAGGACGATCAGGGCAGCGCAAGCGGCGCGCCGGGCACGGTGATGTTCCTCGCCGACTGCTCCGATCCCGCGATCGCGCTGACGCCCTGCAAGCCGTTCCTCGCCATGGACGGCACCGGCACCTATGGCGTCCAGTTCCGCGATGTCTTCGTGCCGGACGACCTGATCCTCGCCGATCCTGCTGGCCCGTTCGTCAAGAAGATCCGCGCCGGCTTCATCCTGCTCCAGGCCGGCATGGCACTCGGGCTGATCAAGGATTGCATCAACATCATGGATGAGGTCGGCGGTCCGCTTGGCCACATCAACCGCTATTTGCCGCAGCAGCCGGTGAATTTCCGCGAACTCGCGGCCGAGCTCGAGACCGAGACCATGATGCTGGCACGCGATCCCTACAACGAGGAGGAGATCTACTGGCGCAAGGTGATCGCGCTCAGGCTTCGCGCCGGCGAGGCCAGCGTCGCGGCGGCGCATGCGGCGATGCTGCATTGTGGCGCGCGCGGCTACCTCATGAGCCACCGCGCGCAGCGCCGCCTGCGCGAGGCCTATTTCGTCGCGATCGTCACGCCCGCCACCAAGCAGTTGCGCAAGATGCTCGCCGACACCTGAATCCATACGTGCCCACCCCGAAGACCCCTCAACCTCAACCGAGAGGCTGCCATGACTGACGTCCTGATCACTGCCGTCGAACTTGCCGATCTCTTGAAGCTAGAGCCGTGTGTCGTGATCGACACCCGCAATCCCGACGCCTACGCCGCCGGGCACCTGCCGAACGCCGTCAACGTGCACGAGATCTTCACCTTCCTCGCGACCTCGACGCCGGAGGGCATGGCCGAGCTGAAGACGAAATTCGCCGACGCCTTCGGCGCCGCCGGCCTTTCCGGCAAGGAAACGGCGGTGATCTACGAGCAGTCGATGAACTCCGGCTTCGGCCAGTCCTGCCGCGGCTATTATCTCCTCACCATGCTCGGCTATCCCAAGGTGAAGGTGCTGCATGGCGGCTTCGACGCCTGGGCGGGCGCGGGCTTCCCGGTGACGAAGGACGTGCCGGCGCCGGCGAAGGCCTCGTTCGCGATCGTGCCCGAAGCAGGCGAGATTCTGATCGATGCCAAGACCATGTTGGCAGCAGTCGGCAAGCCGGGCGTCGCCATTCTCGACGTGCGCGACGTTGACGAGTGGATCGGCGACAGCTCGTCGCCCTACGGCAAGGATTTCTGCCCGCGCAAGGGCCGCATCCCCGGCGCCGTCTGGCTGGAATGGTACCGCATGATGAAGCCGACCGCGGAAGGCCCGCGCTTCAAGTCCAAGGACGAGATTCTCGCGGAATGCGCCACCGTCGGCATCTCGACGACGACGCCTGTCTATCTCTATTGCTTCAAGGGTGCGCGCGCCTCGAACACTTTCCTCGCGCTGAAGAATGCCGGCGTGAAGGACGTGCGGATGTATTTCGGCTCCTGGAACGAATGGTCGCGCGATCCTTCGCTGCCGATCGAGCAGGGGTTGCCGATTGCATCTGACGTCACGACCAAGGCCGCGTGAGCGCCCGCGATCACACCTGCGATCACATGGCCCGCGGACGGGGCGCGATTCCAAGCGCCTTGATCCGCGAGGCCAGCGTGGTCGGCTTGATGTCGAGCATCTCGGCCGCCCCGCCGGGGCCGAACACTTTTCCGGCGCAGGCCTCCAATGCGGCGAGGATGTTGGTGCGCTCGTGATCGCGCATCTCCGATGAGGTCATGACCGTCGGGCGCGCTTCGGCCTTCTGGCGTGCGGCGCCTGCGGTCGGCTGTATGGCGGAGCCATCCGGCAGGTCGATCCGCAGGCGGCCGTTCTGCGACAGGATCGCGGCGCGCTCGATCACGTTCTGCAATTCGCGGACATTGCCGGGCCAGTCGTAGCGCGTCAGTCGCCGCGCATCGCCTTCCGACAGCCGCAGGTTCGATTTCAACGCCTTGCTCTCGCGCGTCAGAAAATGTTGCGCCAGCAGGGGATGTCTTCGCGCCGTTCGCGCAAGGGCACCGTCTCGATCGGGAACACGTTGAGGCGGAAATAGAGGTCCTCGCGAAAACGTCCGCGCTGCACCTCCTGCTTGAGGTCGCGATTGGTCGCGGCGATGACGCGGACGTCGACCGCGCGCGTGCGCTCCTCGCCCACACGCTCGAAATTGCCTTCCTGCAGCACCCGCAGCAGCTTGCCTTGCAGTTCGAGCGGGATCTCGCCGACCTCGTCGAGAAACAGCGTGCCGCCGTCGGCGAGCTCGAAGCGGCCGATGCGGTCGCGCATCGCACCGGTGAAGGCGCCGCGGACGTGGCCGAAAAACTCGCTCTCGAACAATTCGCGGGGGATCGCGGCGCAATTGACGCGGATCAGCGGGCGGTCGCTGCGGGTGGAGTCTTCATGGATGGCGCGTGCGATCAGCTCCTTGCCGGTGCCGGACTCGCCTGTGATCATCACCGCCGCCGTGGTCGGCGCCACCAGCTTGACCTGGCGCAACGTTGTCTGGATCGCCTCGCTGCCACCGATGATGCCGCGCGGATTGGTCTCGATGCGGATTTCTTCCTGGAGATAGGCGTTTTCCAGCTCCAGCCGCTCGCGCAGGCGGTCGACTTCGGCGAGCGCGGCATGCAGCTTCTCGTCGGCCTCGCGCCGCTGGCTGACGTCGCGAAACACCACGACCGCGCCGACCACCACGCCGCGGTCGCGGATCGGGGTCGAGGTGTATTCGACCCAGGCCGGCGAGCCGTCCTTGCGCCAGAACACCTCGCCATCAACCTGATGCACGGCGCCGTCGCGGAATGCCGCGTAGATCGGGCAATCATGATTGGGATAGTGCCGGCCATCATGGTGGGTGTGATGCATGATGGGGTGGATTTCCTTGCCGACCAGCTCCTCGGCGGTCCAGCCCAGCATGCGCTCGGCCGCGGGGTTGACGAAGGTGGTCTTGCCGTCGGCGTTGACGCCATAGATGCCTTCGCCGGCGGCGCGCAGGATCAACTGGTTCTCGCGCTCGATGTCCTGGAACACGCGCTCGACCCGCTGCCAGGTCGCAATGCCGCTGCGCATGTGATCTTCCGCGGCGGCGTCGACATTGCGGCGGCGGCGCGCTTCAAGATCGGTCAGGGTGATCTGCACCAGCGTACGGCCGTCATGGGGGAGGACGCAGCCGGCATATTCGAGACGGAGCGTTTGCCCGGTGGCATGGCGGGGGTTGAGTGCAGTGGTCCAGTAGGCGCCCTTGTGCAGCACGGCCTGGGTGAACACGGTCAGGGCCGGAAGCTCGCCGGCGTGGAGGGTGCTCGCTTTGGTCTGGCGCAGCAGCGCCCGGTCGTAGCCAAGCAGGGCGCAGGCGGCCGGATTGGCGTCGACGATCTGATCGCCATAGGGGTCGACCAGAAGGGTCGCCTCGACCGATGACTCGAACGCTGCAACGCGCGGATCGAGGGGCTGGACCGCATCGTCGTGGGCAAGCATTGGCGTCGTTGCCATTGCGAAATCTCGTAATTTGACTACGAAATCTCGTTTATCACGAATTTTCGTAGCGGCCAAGCCTGAGCGAAAGCTCTGCGTCATCAAGGTACTGGCCTGCTGGAGGATCATGGCATGCTCCTTGCGTAATTCCTCCTCGCAATGACGCGCAGGAGGTCCGATGTCCATTTTCGACAATCCGTTTGATCCCGATCGCAATCTTCGAGGCGGCTGTGCCTGTGGCCAGCACCAATCAGCGGCCGAGCACGAGCAGGCGACGGCGTTGCGTTGTGATCCCGTCGAGAGCGAGGAGAAGCGCTACGAGGGCGTCGTCGCCTCCGCTGTAATGCGCGCGATGTTTCCGCAGGACGTGGCACGACGTGCCTTCCTGAAATCGGTCGGCGCGTCCACGGCGCTCGCCGCGATCTCGCAATTCTTCCCGCTTCAGACGGCGACCGAGGTGTTTGCGCAAACCGGCACGCCGGAGAAGAAGGACCTCAAGGTCGGCTTCATTCCCATCACGTGTGCGACGCCGATCATCATGGCGGCGCCGCTTGGGTTCTATTCCAAGCACGGCCTCAATGTCGACGTGGTGAAGACCGCCGGCTGGGCGGTGGTTCGCGACAAGACCATCAACAAGGAATACGACGCCGCCCACATGCTGGCGCCGATGCCGCTCGCAATCTCGTTGGGCCTGGGGTCGAACCCGATTCCGTTCGCTGTGCCTGCGATCGAGAACATCAACGGGCAGGGCATCACGCTTGCGATGAAGCACAAGGACAAGCGCGATCCCAAGGACTGGAAGGGGATGAAGTTCGCGATCCCGTTCGACTACTCGATGCACAATTATTTGCTGCGCTATTATCTCGCCGAGCACGGCATCGATCCCGACACCGATGTGCAGTTGCGCTCGGTGCCGCCGCCGGAGATGGTCGCTAACCTTCGCGCCGACAACATCGACGGTTTCCTCGCGCCCGACAACATCTGCCAGCGCGCGATCTATGATGGCGTCGGTTTCATGCACATCCTGTCCAAGGAAATCTGGGACGGACATCCCTGCTGCAGCTTCGCCGCCAGCCGCGAGTTCATCACGTCAGCACCGAACAGCTTTGCCGCGCTGACGCGCGCCATCGTCGATGCGACCGCGTATGCATCCAAGGCCGAGAATCGCAAGCAGATCGCCGAGGCCATCGCGCCCGCCAACTACATCAACGCGCCCGTCACGGTGCTGGAGCAGGTGTTGACCGGAACTTATGCCGACGGCCTCGGCGGCGTGAAGACCGATGCCAAGCGCGTCGACTTCGATCCGTTCCCCTGGCAGTCCTTTGCGGTGTGGATGCTCACGCAGATGAAGCGGTGGGGCCAGATCAAGGGCGACGTCGACTACAAGGCCGTTGCCGAGCAGGTGTATCTGGCGACGGATACCAAGAAGCTGATGACCGAGATGGGGCTGACACCGCCGACGACCGCCTACAAATCGTTCTCGGTGATGGGCAAGAATTTCGATCCGGCCAAGCCGGAGGATTACGTCGCGAGCTTCAAGATCAGGAAGGCGTCGTGAACGCGCCGCTCGCGCCATTGTCGTCCCGGCGAACGCCGGGACCCATACCGCGGAATCTGTCGGTCGCGATCGATAGTGGTACCGAACTTCGAGTCTTCGCCAAATATCTCCCTGGGGTTATGGGTCCCGGCGTTCGCCGGGACGACGCATGGAGAAATATCTCACGATGACCTCCTCCCTCCGCCTCCGGGCCGGCCTCGTCTCGATCGTGCTGCTCGCCGCGTTCCTCGGCATCTGGCATCTTGCCACGCGCTCGACCGGGTCGGTCGCCACGATGAGCCCGGAATATGCCAAGCTGATGGGCCTGACCGCGACGCAGGGCAAATCCGCTATGCCCGGGCCGCTCGATGTCGGCGCCAAGCTGTGGGAGCATTTGAAGCGGCCGTTCTACGACAACGGGCCGAACGACAAGGGACTCGGCATCCAGCTCGGCTATTCGATTGCGCGCGTAGGGCTCGGCTATCTGCTCGCGGTGCTGGTCGCGATTCCCCTCGGCTTCCTGATCGGAATGTCGCCGCTGCTCAGCAAGGCGCTCGATCCGTTCATTCAGGTGCTCAAGCCGATCTCGCCGCTGGCCTGGATGCCGCTCGCGCTCTACACCATCAAGGATTCCTCGATCTCGGCGATTTTCGTTATCTTCATCTGCTCGATCTGGCCGATGCTGCTCAACACCGTGTTTGGCGTGGCGAGCGTGCGGAAGGAATGGATCAACGTCGCACGTACGCTGGAAGTGGGCACGCTCAGGCGCGCCTTCACCGTGATCCTGCCGGCAGCCGCGCCGACGATCCTGACCGGCATGCGTATCTCCATCGGGATCGCCTGGCTCGTGATCGTCGCCGCCGAGATGCTCGTCGGCGGTACCGGCATCGGTTACTTCGTCTGGAACGAGTGGAACAACCTTTCGATCACCAATGTGATCATCGCGATCCTGCTGATCGGGGTCGTCGGCATGCTGCTCGACCAGATCCTCGCCCGCTTCACGCGCATGGTCACGTTTCCGGAGTAGAGCCTGTGACCGACAAATTCGTCTCCATCGAAGGCATTGCAAAGCGTTATCCGGGCGCGAACGGCACGACGACAACCGTGTTCGAGAATCTCTGGCTGTCGATGGCCCGCGGCGAGTTCTGTTGCGTGATCGGTCATTCCGGTTGCGGCAAGACCACGGTGCTCAACATCCTCGCCGGCCTTGATACGCCGAGCGAGGGCGTGGTGATCGTCGACGGGCAGGCGATCTCCGGCACCAGCCTCGACCGCGCCGTGATCTTCCAAAGCCACGCGCTTCTGCCCTGGCGCACCGTGCTCGGCAACGTTGCCTACGCCGTGAGCTCGAAATGGCGCAGCTGGGACCGCGCCAAGGTCAAGGCGCATGCGCAGAAATTCATCGACCTCGTCGGCCTCTCGGGGTCGGAGCACAAGCGTCCCTCGGAGCTGTCGGGCGGCATGAAGCAGCGCGTCGGCATCGCGCGGGCGCTGTCGATCACGCCGAAGATGATGCTGATGGACGAGCCGTTCTCGGCGCTGGACGCGCTGACGCGCGGCACGTTGCAGGACGAGGTGCGGCGCATTTGTCTCGAGACCGGGCAGACGGCGTTCATGATCACCCATGACGTCGACGAGGCGATCTACCTCGCCGACAGGATCTTCCTGATGACCAATGGTCCCGGCGCGGTGCTGGCGGAGGTCGTCGAGAATCCCCTGCCGAGGGATCGCGGCCGCACCGATCTACACCGTCATCCGCTGTACTACGCGCTGCGCAACCACATCATCGATTTCCTGGTGACGCGCAGCAAGACGTTCACCGCCGAAACGCCCGACCACGATCCCCGCAGCGTGCCCGTGGTCCAGATCGGCAAGCCCGGGCTGACGATAGCGTCCGATGTGAAACCGGAGTCGCCAAGAGAGCCGTCATGGCCGGGCTTGTCCCGGCCATCCACGTCTTCTTGAGGCCGGCAAGAACGTGGATGCCCGGGACAAGCCCGGGCATGACGAGAATTAACGAAAGGAGACCCTGACATGAAACGCAAAGACCTCACCGAGAAGCTGCTCGACATCAAGCGCGAGAAGGGCTGGAGCTGGAAATACATCTGCGAGAAGATCGGCGGCTATTCGGAGGTGCTGATCACAGGCGCGATCCTCGGCCAGATGAAGCTGACCAAGCCGCAGGCCGCCAATGCCGCCGAGCTGTTCGGCCTATCGAAGGCCGAGACGGCGATGCTGAACGAGACGCCGATGCGGGGCATGCCGATGCCGCCGACCGATCCGCTGATCTATCGCTTCTACGAACTCGTCATGGTTAACGGACCGGCCTGGAAGGCGCTGATCGAGGAGGAGTACGGCGACGGCATCATGTCGGCGATCGACTTCGACATGGTGATGGAGCGCCAGCCCAATCCGAAGGGAGATCGCGTCAAGATCACGATGTCCGGCAAGTTCCTGCCGTACAAATATTACGGCGCCAGCGGCAACGTGCCCGAGTACGGGTTCAAGGAAGGCTGAAACACGCGAATGGCGAGTAGCGAATAGGGGTCCATTCGCTACTCGCGGCTCGTTGTTTGCTTACTTTCCCGCCTTCACCTCGGCGGCCGCCACCGCGATCAGTTCGCTCATCTTGGCGCGAATCGCCTGCTCCGTGATGGCGACGTTCTTGGCGGCGAAATCGGCCATGACCTTGCGCAGGACGTCGGCATCGCCGGCTTCCTCGAAATCGGCCGCAACGACTTCCTTGGCATAGGCCGTGGCGGCCTCGCCGGTGATTCCGAGCTTTTCGGCGGCCCAGAGCCCGAGCAGCCGGTTACGGCGGGCTTCCGCCTTGAATTTCTGCTCCTCGTCGAGGGCGAACTTCTTCTCGAAGCCTTCCTCGCGCTTGTCCAACGTGCTCATGCCTTTTCCAATTCCCTGCTGACTGGACCCGGGGCCCTCGTTGCGAGAGCCCCGTCGCATGCCTAGATAGGGGGCACGAATCGGCAAAACAACGGGCCGTTAAGCCGCAGGCAAGGCGGTATAAGTTGGCATCGAATGAGCCGGATCGATTGTACTGGGACAGCCAATCGGATAGGTTGCCCGAAGGCTTGGTTCCCGTTCTGTTTCCAAGAGTTGCAGATGGGGTCCCGGTCGTTCACGGCAGCTCCGCTGTGGGTCGTATTCCTGGTAACCGGAGCACACCAAATACATGGATTTCAACAAAACACGGTACATCCCCATGAGCCGTCGGCGTCGCATTTATGAAGGCAAGGCAAAGGTTCTTTACGAAGGCCCGGAGCCCGGTACCCTGATCCAGCACTTCAAGGATGACGCCACCGCGTTCAATGCGAAAAAGCATCAGGTGATTGAGGGCAAGGGTGTCCTCAACAACCGGATCTCGGAGTACCTGTTTCAGCACCTCAACGACATCGGGGTGCCGACCCACTTCATCCGCCGCCTCAACATGCGTGAGCAGTTGATTCGCGAGGTCGAGATCGTGCCGCTCGAGGTGGTGGTGCGGAACGTCGCTGCCGGCTCGCTGTCGCAGCGCCTCGGCATCGAGGAGGGCACGCAACTGCCCCGCTCGATCATCGAATTCTACTACAAGAACGACCAGCTCAACGACCCCATGGTGTCGGAAGAGCACATCACCGCCTTCGGCTGGGCGACACCCCAGGAGATCGACGACATCATGGCACTCGCCATCCGCGTCAACGATTTCCTCACCGGACTCTTCCTCGGCATCGGCATCCGCCTCGTCGACTTCAAGATGGAGTGCGGCCGGCTGTTCGAGAACGATATGATGCGCATCATCGTCGCCGACGAGATCTCGCCGGATAGCTGCCGCCTGTGGGACATCAAGTCGAACGAGAAGCTCGACAAGGATCGCTTCCGCAGGGATCTCGGCGGCCTCCTGGAGGCCTATACCGAAGTCGCCAAGCGTCTCGGCATCCTCATGGAGAACGAGCGCCCGGCGGGCTCCGGCCCGGTGCTGGTGAAGAGCTAAGAGGGATCTAACGTGAAGGCACGTGTTACCGTTACCTTGAAGACGGGCATCCTCGATCCGCAAGGCAAGGCCATCGAAGGCGCGCTGAAGTCGCTCGGCGTCGACGGCGTCGCCAGCGTCCGGCAAGGCAAGGTGTTCGACATCGAGCTCGCCGGCGCCGACAAGGCCAAGGCGGAAGCGGCGTTGAAAGACGCCGCCGACAAGCTCTTGGCGAACACCGTGATCGAGAACTACCGGGTGGAACTGCTCTGATGAAGGCCGCGATCCTCGTATTTCCCGGGATCAATCGCGAGCGCGACATGGCGCGTGCGCTGAAGCTCATCTCGGGCCATGAGCCCGCGATGGTCTGGCACGCCGAGCCGTCGCTTCCTGCGGGCACCGATCTCGTGGTGGTGCCGGGCGGCTTCTCCTACGGCGACTATCTGCGCTGCGGCGCGATTGCGGCGCGCGCGCCGGTGATGGATGCGGTGCGCGACTACGCGGCCAAGGGCGGCCTCGTGCTCGGCGTCTGCAACGGCTTCCAGATCCTTTGCGAATCCGGCCTGCTGCCGGGCGTGCTGATGCGCAATGCGCAGCTCAAGTTCATCTGCAAGGACGTGCATCTGCGCGTCGAGCGCTCCGACACCCCGTTCACGCGCGGCTACAATGCGGGCCAGGTGATCCGCGTGCCGGTCGCGCACGGCGAGGGCAATTACGAGGCGGACGAAGACACCATCAAGCGGATCGAGGGCGAGGGGCGGGTGCTCTATCGCTACTGCTCCGCCGACGGCGCGGTCGACGAAAGCCACAACATCAACGGCGCGGCGCATTCCATCGCCGGTCTCGTCAACGACAGGGGCAACGTGCTCGGCATGATGCCCCACCCCGAAAACCACGTCGAAGACATCATGGGCTGCACCGACGGCCGCGGGCTGTTCGCGGGCCTGGTCCAGCATCTGGAAAAGGCCGCGTGATCTCGTTCGTGGCGAAGCGGCTTTCGGCCGCCATTGCCGTCGTTGCGTTTGCGTCCGCTGCGTTGGCGCAGGACTTCCCCAAGCGTCCCGTTACCATGATCGTGCCGTTCGCGGCCGGCGGCACGTCGGACGTGATCGCGCGTACGGTCGCCGAGCAGATGGGTATCGCGCTCGGCCAGACCATCGTGATCGAGAACGTCGCGGGTGCGGGCGGATCGACCGCGCTGGCGCGGGCCTCCCGCGCCGAGCCTGACGGCTACACCATCGCGATCGGCAATGCCGGCACGAACGCGGCGACCTACACGATCTATCCGAAGCTCCCCTTCACGCCCGAGTCCTTCGTGCCGATCGGAATGGTGGCGAAGACGTTCGGCATCATCGCGCTGCGCAAGGATTTTCCGGCGAAGGATCTGAAAGAGTTCATCGCCTATGCCAAGGCCAATCCGGGCAAGATTAATCTCGGCCATGCCGGCGTCGGCTCGTCGAACTATCTGATCTGCAAGAGCTTCGTCACGGCGGCCGGGATCGACGCCACGCTGATCGGCTATCGCGGCGCGGCGCCCGCGCTCACCGACGCGGTCGGCGGCCAGATCGATGGCGTCTGCGACGCAGCGGCCTCCGTCTCGCAATCGATCAACGAGAAGCTGGTGCGGGGACTCGTGGTCGGCTCGACCGTGCGGCTCGCCACGGTGCCCGATTTGCCGACGTCGACTGAAGCGGGCTTGCCGGAATTCGAGGCGCAGGGCTGGAACGGCCTGTTCGCGCCCAAGGGCACGCCGCCGGCCGTCATCGCGAAGCTGAATGCCGCCGCGCGCACGGCCGTGGAGACCGACGCCGTCAAGAAGCGTTTTGCCGAGCTGTCGACCGTTGTGCCCGACGACAACGAGCACACGCCGGAGGTGCTCCAGCAGCTCGTGACGCGCGACGTCGAAAAATACCGGAAGATGCTGGCGGACGACGCCAAGTAATAGCGTTCGAAGCTACCGCCTCTTCAGCCGTTCCGCCGGCACTGTCATCGCGGCGACGCCGGCCATGACCAGCAGCAGTCCCAGCGCCAGGTTCGACGGCACGCTCTCGCCGAGCAGCAGCACTGATAGCCCGACGCCGATCGGGATGCGCAAATAGCCTTGCGCGTTCGTGGTCAGCGTGCCGAGCCGTCCCAGGCACATGTAGAACAGCATCAATCCCAGCGCGCTGGAGACGATGCCCATCACGATGGTGGCGATGATCGCCGTCGGCGTCGGGTGCAGCGTCCAGGGCTGATCGATGATCAGCGAGGGCGGTAGCAACACCAGGCCGCCGAACAGCAGCGAGCCGGCCGCCACCACCATCGGGTCGTAGTCGGAGAGCCGCAAGCCGAAGATCGTCGCGCAGGCGAAGGAGATGGTGGCGAGCAGGATCGCGATCTCCGCGATGATCTCGCTACCGAAGCCGCGCAGTGCGTCGAGGCCGACGATGACAACAGTGCCGGCAAGGCCGAGGATCGCGCCCGCGAGCTTCAGCAGCGTGGCCGGCTCGTGACGCGTGATCAGCGAGGTGATCAGGAAAGCGAAGATCGGCGTCGTCGAAGCAAGCACCACGGTATTCGACGCCGGCACATATTGCTGCGACCAGGTGATGATCAGGAACGGGAACGTCGAGTTGATCAATTGCTGGGTCGCGAACAGCTTCCAGGCTTTCAAATCGGTCGGCAGGCTGATGCCTCGCATCCAGAGGATCGCGAACAGGAACGCGGCCGCGATCAGCGAGCGCGCCGAGATGAAGGTGATCGGCGGGATGGTGGGAAGCGCGAGCTTGGCCAGAGGATAGGTGGAACTCCAGCAACAGGCGAGCGCGAACAACAGCGCATAGTCGCGCCAGTTGCGCGCGCCGGTGGCGACCATCGATGGCAATGGCGATGCGACGGAGGCCGCTGTGCGGCCCGTCCTCGATGTGCTCTGCGGCACCTTGGTCCTGCTCCCCGGCGCGATAGCGCTTGGCCCAACTTTGGGCGAGGGGACGCGAAAAGGGAAGGTATCGAGCTATGCGTTTGGCTGCAGGGCCGGCTTCCGCTTCACCCGCTTGATCGTGCCGGAGAAGGTGAACAGGGGTCGCCCGCCGGACGTCAGCTTGCCGCGCAGGAAGATCATCGAGCCGCCGGCGCGGGATACTTCGCCCGTGCACTCGATCAGCTCGCCCTCGCGGGCCGCGTCCAGGAAATCGCAGGCAAAATTGGTGGTCACCGCCGGCCCATCCAGTTCGTGGGTCGCGATCGCGAACAGGCAATAGTCGGAAAATGCCATGAAGCAGCCGCCATGAACGTTTCCGGAGCCGTTGAGGTGCTTTTTCTCGACCCGGAAGGCGCTGCGGACGCTGCCGTCGTCCTCGATCTTGTGCCAGAACGGGCCGATATGGCTCTCGAAACTGTCGCGAATCCAGGTCCGCCAGCCCTTGAATTCGCCCTCGGTGGCGACGTGCAGGTCGGGGCGGCGGGTGGATGGGACTTTGGTCAATTCGTGCAAGGGAATGGGCCTTCAATTACGGGTCTTTAGCCCTTAAATCGGATCCGTCAGCGCCTTGCAATTCCCGTTCCCGCCGACCCCGCCTGCAAAACGTGGGACAGCGGGAAAATGCTTGATAAAGGGCTTTTCGTAGGCCCCCGATCTTCCTAAGAACGGCCACAGCACGCCGAAAGCCCCGAATCCATGAAGAACGAACCCAAGATCACCCCCGAACTGGTTGCCGCCCACGGGCTCAAGCCCGACGAGTATGAGCGCATCCTGAAGCTGATCGGGCGGGAGCCGACCTTCACCGAGCTCGGCATCTTCTCGGCGATGTGGAACGAGCACTGCTCGTACAAATCCTCGCGCATCCATTTGAAGGGGCTGCCGACGAAGGCGCCGTGGGTGATCCAGGGACCCGGCGAGAACGCCGGCGTGATCGACATCGGCGACGGCCAGGCGGTTGTCTTCAAGATGGAGAGCCACAACCATCCGAGCTATATCGAGCCCTATCAGGGCGCGACCACCGGCGTCGGCGGCATTTTGCGCGACGTGTTCACCATGGGGGCGCGTCCGATCGCCTGCCTCAATGCACTGAGCTTCGGTGCGCCCGAGCATGCCAGGACGCGGCATCTCGTCTCCGGGGTGGTCGCCGGTGTCGGCGGCTACGGCAATTCCTTCGGCGTGCCGACGGTCGGCGGCCAGGTGCGTTTTCACACCCGCTATGACGGCAACATCCTCGTCAACGCGATGGCGGTCGGCCTCGCCGACACCGACAAGATCTTCTATGCCGCCGCCTCCGGCGTGAACATGCCGATCGTCTATCTCGGCTCCAAAACGGGGCGCGACGGCATCCATGGCGCTTCTATGGCGTCGGCCGAATTTGACGACAAGTCGGAGGAGAAGCGTCCCACCGTGCAGGTCGGCGATCCCTTCGCCGAGAAGCTGCTGCTGGAAGCCTGCCTCGAGATCATGGAGAAGGGCTGCGTTATCGCGATCCAGGACATGGGCGCCGCGGGGCTCACATGCTCGGCGGTCGAGATGGGCGCCAAGGGCGACCTCGGTGTCGATCTCGATCTCGATTCGGTGCCGACCCGCGAGACCGGCATGAGCGCCTACGAGATGATGCTCTCGGAGAGCCAGGAGCGCATGCTGATGGTGCTCAAGCCCGAGAAGGAAAAGGAAGCCGAGGCGATCTTCAAGAAGTGGGGTCTCGACTTCGCCGTGGTCGGCTACACCACGCCGAGCAAGCGCTTCGTGGTCAAGCATGGCGGCGACGTCATGGCCGATCTGCCGATCAAGGAGCTCGGCGACGAGGCGCCGCTCTATGACCGCCCGCATGTGCCCTCCGCCGCGCTGCCGGTCGTGCACGCGCGCGAGGTGCCGGCGCCGATGGGCGTCGGTAGCGCGCTGGAGAAGCTGATCGGCACGCCGGACATGTGCAGCAAGCGCTGGGTCTGGGAGCAGTACGACCACGTCATTCTCGGCAACACATTGCAGCGTCCGGGCGGCGATGCCGCCGTGGTGCGCGTGCAGGACGGGCCGAAGGGGCTGGCGCTGACCGTCGACGTCACGCCGCGCTATTGCGAGGCCGATCCCTATCAGGGCGGCATGCAGGCCGTGGCGGAAGCCTGGCGCAACATCACCGCGGTCGGCGGCAAGCCGCTTGCGATCACCGACAATCTCAATTTCGGCAACCCCGAGCGGCCCGAGATCATGGGCCAGTTCGTCGGCTGCCTGAAGGGCATCTCGGAAGCCTGCCGCACGCTCGACTTCCCGGTCGTCTCCGGCAACGTCTCGCTCTACAACGAGACCAACGGCCGCGCGATCCTGCCGACGCCCTCGATCGGCGGCGTCGGCCTGCTCGACGACTTCACCAAATCGGCTTCGCTCGCCTTCAAAGCCGAGGAGAGGCGATCCTGCTGATCGGCGAGACCCATGGCTGGCTCGGCCAATCGGTTTATCTGCGCGACCTCTGCGGTCGCGAGGAGGGCGCGCCGCCGCCGGTCGATCTCGCCGCCGAGAAGCGTAACGGCGACTGCGTCCGCGGCATGATCCATGCGGGCACCGCGACCGCCGTGCACGACCTCTCCGACGGCGGCCTCTTGATCGCTCTGGCCGAGATGGCGATGGCGAGCGGGATCGGTGCCAAGCTGCTGGCGGCGCCAACTTCGCTCGTCTCGCAGGCCTATTGGTTCGGCGAGGACCAGGCGCGCTATCTCGTCACCGTGCCGGAGGCGGAGGCAGGTCTGGTGCTTGCCAAGATGCGCGGCTGCGAGGTGCCCTGCGTGCGGATCGGCACCACCGGCGGTGATGCGATCGCGATCGCCGGCGAAGCGCCGGTTACGATCGATGCTCTGCGCAAGTCGTTCGAGCGCTGGCTGCCGGAGTATATGGGCGGCAAGGCGGCGTAAGCTGCTGCCGCATACGTCGTCATTGCGAGCGTAGCGAAGCAATCCAGACTGTCCCCGCGGAGAGATTCTGGATTGCTTCGCTGCGCTCGCAATGACGAGCGGATAGGCCTCGGCCTCACAACACGTGCGACGCGCCCGGAATCTTCCTTAAGCCCGCCGTCAGGCCCCAGCTCAGCATCACCGTGAGCACAAAGCCGACCGCGGCCTTCATGATGGCCGGCCAGCCGTAGTCGAACAGCGCGTACTGGATCCACAGCGCGATCGGGTAATGCACCAGGAACATGCCGTAGGCATCGGCCTGCATGCGGTCGAGCAGGTTCGGCCCCGGCGATTTCTGGTGCAGGAAGAAGGCGAGGATCGCGAGCAGGATCGAGCCGAGAACAGCACGAAGAACGTGCTGTAAATCGCCTGATACCAGTGCGGCTGCGGGTCGGGATTGCCGAGAATTTCGCGCTTGATGTAGATCATCGCCCACATCAGGCAATAGGGAATCAGCGTGACGAGCAGCCACGTCCAGCGTTTCTTCGGCAGTTGGCCATCGGCGCTGAGGATGCCGCGATCGAAATTCGCAGCACCAACGCTGACGCCGATGAAAAAATACGCGAAATAGAGCAGGACGCGGCTCGCCTGCACCGAGAACGGCCCGAACTCGAACCATTTGCTGCCGCCGAAATAGAGCAGGGCCGGCACATAGACGATGGCGCTGACGACGACGAGCAGCAGCCAGAACGCTGCGGGCTGGTCGAAGCCGCGCAGCGAGACGCGGTTGACCGGATCGACCAGATGCGCCGAGACCCGGTAGAGCAGGCTCGCGGTCAGGTCGAACGCCAGCAGCACCCACACGAACCAGATCGGACCGCTCGGCCACGGGCCGACGGTGATCGTCTTCCACCAGAACGAAGCAAAGGTCAGCTCGGGATCGGCCCGCAGCGCGATCGCGTAATAGGCGAGCGGAATGACGGTGAAGGCCGCGATGACGAACGGCAGCCCCAGCCGCAACAGGCGGTCGCGCAGGAAGACCTGCGGCGCCTTGCGCGCGATGCCGGACCAGGTGAACAGTCCCGACAGGAAGAAGAACATCGCCATGAAGAAGCTGTCGGTGGCGAGCACGATCACGTCGAAGCCGATCCAGGACACGGGATCGGTGTGGCCGAAATGGGTATAGGGAATGACGGCGTGATGCAGCAGCACCACCAGCGTCAGGAAGGTGCGTGTGCGATCGAGCGACAGATTGCGCGCCCTGGCCTTCGGCGCGGCGTGCGCCTCCGCACCGATCGTCGCGGAATGTGACATCGTGATCATGGTCGCCCCGGTCGCGCTTCTCTCCGGTACGACTGTGCCGCGGGGAACCCAATTCAGCAAGCGCCGTTTGGCCGCAACGGTCAAAGGCCAGCGGAACCAGTTCCGGGCAGGGAAGTTGAAGTTCCCGAACAGGTTGAACGGCTGCTGCGTGCGGCCTCAGGTCGGAGTTTGACGATGACGATTCTGAAATGGGCGCTGATATTCCTCCTCGTCTCGATCGTGGCCGGCGTGCTCGGCTTCACCGGCATCTCGGCCGCCTCCGCCGACATCGCCCGCTTTCTGTTCTATGTCTTCGTGGTGATCTTCCTGGTGCTGCTGATACTGGGGCTCACGATCTTCAGGGCTTGAGCAGGTTGGGCAAACTTTCGCGTCCGTCATGGCCGGGCTTGTCCCGGCCATCCACGCATCTCCGCCCGCGATCAAGAACGTGGATGCCCGGGACAAGCCCGGGCATGACGTCGAGAAGCTACCCCACTTCCTCGATCTTCACCTTGTCCGGATAAAAGGCGAGGTGACCGGAAATCTCGGTCATCGCGGGGAAGGGCGTCTCGTAGGTCCAGATCGCGTTGTCCAGCGTCTTGCCGTCGGCCTTGACGCTGTAGTAGCTCGCATCGCCCTTGTAGGGGCAATGGGTGACGCGGTCGGTGCGCTCCAGCAGCGCCATGTTGGCATCCTCCCGCGGCACATACTGCACCGCCGGATATTTGGCCTCCTTCAAGGTCAGGGCCTTGCTGGTCTCGGCGATCACGATGTCGCCGGCCATGACGCGGACACGACGCGGGTTTTGGGTGATGGTGATGGGGTGGTCGGGCCCTGGAAGCTTCATGATGTCACGCCTTTTCGATTGATCTGCCGCGCGCGGCACTTTGTCGTGCCTTTATCCTGATGGGATCAGGGATATAGTGCCTGAAGGCGTGACGTAGAAGGCCATTCACGCTAAGTTTGGTCTCTGCTGGCAAGCTTGGCTTTCCAGATCAGGACCCCGGCAGCGATTCGACGCCGAGCCGAGACAAGGAGCAAGACCAGAATGCCTATGGACGCCCACGATATCGAGGCGATGATCAAGGCAGCGATCCCCGATGCCGAGGTGACCATCCGTGACCTCGCCGGCGATGGCGACCACTATGCCGCGACCGTGATCTCTGAATCCTTCCGCGGCAAGTCCCGCGTCCAGCAGCACCAGATCGTCTACCGGTCCCTGCAAGGCCAGATGGGCGGCGTGCTGCACGCGCTGGCGCTGCAGACCGGAGTCCCTGGCGGGCCCGGGTTGCCCGGCGCCTGATCTGACGAGCACCTGATCCGATCGCGACGGGGGCGATGATGGCTGCGGACAACCCGCGCGGCGCGATGTTTCGCGTCATCCTGCCGAACCAGCACAGCCGCGTCACCAATGTCGAGCTGTTCTTCGATCTCGTCTTCGTCTTTGCCGTCACGCAGGTCTCGCACACCCTGCTGCACCATTTTACGCCGCTCGGCGCGGTGCATGTCACGGTGCTGTTTCTCGCGATGTGGTGGGTATGGATCTACACGGCCTGGGTCACCAACTGGCTCAATCCCGACCTGACGCCGGTTCGCATCCTGATCTTCCTGATGATGCTGGGCGGCCTCGTGCTGTCGACGACGATCCCGACCGCGTTCGAAGGGCGGGGCCTGTGGTTCGCGCTCGCCTACGCGACGATGCAGGTCGGACGTACCGCGTTCTGGCTGCTCGCAACGCCCGCGCATCGGACTCTGGTGCGGCACAACGCGATCCGCATCCTGGTCTGGCTCTGTGGCTCCGCGATTTTCTGGATTCTCGGCGGCCTCGCGCATGAGGAAGCGCGGCTATGGTTCTGGATCGTGGCGCTGACCATCGAATATGTCGGGCCGTCGGCCCGCTTCTGGGTCCCGAAGCTGGGTTTCTCGTCGGTCGAGGCCTGGGCCGTCGAGGGCGGCCACATGGCCGAGCGCTGCGCCCTCTTCGTCATCATCGCGCTCGGCGAGGCCGTCGTCGTCAACGGCGCGACCTTCGCCGAGCTGGAATGGACCGCCGACAATATTCTCGCCTTCGCGTCTGCGCTGGTCGGCGCCATCGCAATGTGGTGGATCTATTTCCACAAGGGCGCCGAGGCCGGCGCCGAGCAGATCTCGAAATCCGCCGAATCCGGCCGGCTGGCGCGGCTCGCCTACACCTATCTGCACATGCCGATCGTCGCCGGCATCATCCTGACGGCTGTGTCGGATGAACTGGTGCTGAAGCATCCGACCGGCCATTCCGATATCAGGACCATCGTGAGCACGATCGGCGGCCCGCTGGTGTTCCTGGTCGGCACCATCCTGTTCAAGCACGCGATCCGCGGCTTCCTCCAGCTCTCGCACGGCGTCGGAATCATGCTGCTGTTGGCGCTGTGGTGGTTCGCGTCGGAGCTGTCGCCGGTCTGGCTGTCGGTTGCGACCACCGTGATCATGATCGTGGTTGCGATATGGGAGTCGGTGTCGCTGGGGTCAGCGCCGGAAGGGGCTGAGGCGCATTGAGCTCCCCGCGCGCCTACTCCGCAGCCTCCAGCGCATGCACCGAAAACATCTTCGCCGCGTCCGTCCAGCTCTCGCGCACCCGCCAGCCAGCGCCCTGCGCCAGCGCCGCAAAACGTTCGAGGCTGTACTTGTAGCTGTTCTCGGTGTGGATGCTCTCGCCGGCCCGGAAGGAGAAGCTGGTTCCCAGCAAACGCACCGTCTGGTTCTTCTTGCTGATGAGATGCATCTCGATGCGGTGCCGCTCGCGATTGTAGATGGCGCGATGGGTAAAGGCGGACAGATCGAAATTGCCGCCGAGCTCGCGATTGATCCGCACCAGCACATTGAGGTTGAAGCGAGCGGTGACGCCGGCGGCATCGTTATAGGCGTCGTGAAGCAGGCGCTCGTCCTTTTCGAGGTCGGCGCCGACGATCATCTGCGCGCCCGCACCCAGAATTTCGCGCGCGCTCTTCAGGAAGGCCTGGGCCTGCTCCGGTTCGAAATTGCCGATGGTCGAGCCGGGGAAGAAGCCGACCTTGGGCATAGAGGCAACCGCCTTGGGCAGCTCGAACGGCGTGGTGAAGTCGGCCGCGACCGGATAGATGCCGAGCGTGGGGAAATCACGCTTGAGGCCGTTCGCCTGCGCCTTCAGGAAGTCGCCGGAGATATCGACTGGGACATAGGCCGCGAACTTGCACTGGTTGAGCAGCAAGCGGACCTTCGTGGTCGCGCCCGCGCCGAACTCGACCAGCGCCGCATGCTCCGGAATGATTTTTGCGATCTCGCTGCCGCGCTCTTTCAGGATCGATAGCTCGGTGCGGGTCGGATAATATTCCGGCAGGCGCGTGATCGCCTCGAACAGCTCCGAACCGGTCGCGTCGTAGAAATATTTCGGCGACAGTTTTTTCGGCTGCTGCGAGAGGTCCTCAATGGCTTCGCGGGCGAAGGCAGTGGTCTGCTCGTCGGGAAGATGGGCTTCGGCCAAAGCGCTGGCGTGCACATTCATGATACTCTCCTGAACGCGCTGTCCGGCGCGCGATTGTCGTCGGATAAGAATTTCACTCGTAGTCGGCGAGCCGCAGTCCCGTGAATTGCCAGCGGTGGTGCGGATAAAAGAAGTTGCGATAGGTAATACGGCTGTGGCCTTCAGGAGTTGCAAGCGAGGAGCCGCGCAACACCAGCTGATTGATCATGAACTTGCCGTTGTACTCGCCGAGCGCGCCTTCGACGGCCCGGTAACCAGGGTAGGGTGAGTACGACGATCGGGTCCACTGCCAGACGATGCCGAAGGCGTCGTTGAGCTGGCCGGCGCGCGCCGCGACCTCCCATTCCATCTCGGTCGGCAGGTGTTTTCCGGACCAGCGCGCAAACGCATCGGCCTCATAGTAGCTGATGTGGCAGACCGGGGCGTCGGGATCGATCGGCTTGAGCCCGGCCAGAGTCATCACCTGCCATTGGCCGTCGACCTCGCACCAATGGCCCGGAGCCTGCCAGTCTTCCTTGCTGGCGGCAGCAAAGCCGTCCATCAACCACAGCGTTGCTTTCGCATAGCCGCCGTCGCGCATGAAGGCGAGCCATTCGGCGTTGGTGACGAGATTGCGGGCGATCTTGACCGGGCCGACGAGGGCGCGATGCGCCGGCTTCTCGTTGTCGAAATGGAAGCTGTCGTCGACATGGCCGACGGTGTGGATGCCCTCGTTCAGCGACAGCCAATCTTCGCCCGTCCGTGTCGCGGCCGGAAAGCGCCAGTCCGGATCGTAAGCCGGCGAGACCGGATTTTGCGCAAAGGCGTGCAGGATGTCCGTGAACATCAACTCCTGATGCTGCTGCTCGTGGTTGAGCCCGACCTCGACCAGCGGCGCCAAGGCGAGGAGCTTGTCCTCGCCGGCCTCGCGGAAGAATTTGACGACGGCTGCATCGACATATTTGCGATAGGCGCCGACCTCGCCCGCGCTCGGGCGGGTGATGTCGCCGCGATGTCCCCGTGCATGGCGCGGGCCGGCGCTGACGTAATAGGAATTGAACAGGAACGCGAAATCGGGGTGGAAGGGCCGGTAGCCCGGACAGTGCTCGCCGAGCAGGAATTGTTCCCAGAACCAGGTCGTGTGAGCCCGGTGCCATTTCGCCGGGCTGGCATCCGGCATGGACTGGATCTGCTGGTCCTCGGGCGACAGGGAGGCGGAGCGGCGTTCGGTCTCGGTGCGGACGGCGAGAAAAGCGTCTTCCAGCTGCTGGGCGAGGGTGCCCGGGGCGGAGGACGGTGACGAAATCGGGGGGCGGCCGTAGCGGAGGCTTGTTTCGTCACGTTTTTCTCCAGACAGGACAAGAGAACGTCGTTCGCGTTGTCCGGTTCCAAAAATGAGGTTCGTCCTAGATAGGGGCTCCGTTACGGTATGAAAGTCCTGCCCGGTGATGATATTCGTGCCATCATGTAATGGGCCCGATGCCGCCAGGACCGGCTGCGGAGGGGCTGTTCGCCGCCATTTTACTTTGGATGCACAACGGTTTGGGCTACATATATAGGCAGGTATCGGGTTAAATCGGCTGAGCCGGCCCGGAGTGATCGGTTAGGGCTCCGCCCCAGAAGGACATGGATATGAGCATCGAGGAATTCATCGCCAACGAAGTGAAGTCGAACGACGTGGTTCTGTTTATGAAGGGTACGCCGCAATTTCCGCAGTGCGGTTTCTCCGGCCAGGTCGTCCAGATCCTCGACCATATCGGTGTTGGCTATAAGGGACTCAACGTCCTCGAATCCGCCGAACTGCGCAACGGCATCAAGGACTACTCGAACTGGCCGACCATCCCGCAGCTTTACGTGAAGGGCGAGTTCGTCGGCGGTTGCGACATCGTCCGCGAGATGTTCCAGGCCGGCGAATTGCAGCAGCTCTTGTCCGAGAAGGGCGTCGCTGCCGCGGCCTGAGGTGCCCCCGCTGACGTGCCGGTTCGGCGGCGCGCAGCTCGAGGTCATCGTTGCTGACATCACCACACTGAGCGTTGACGCCATCGTCAACGCCGCTAACACGTCGCTCCTTGGCGGGGGCGGCGTCGATGGCGCGATCCATCGGGCGGCCGGGCCAGACCTGGTCGCCGAATGCCGTACGCTCCACGGCTGCAAAACGGGCGACGCCAGGATTACCAAAGGTTATCGGCTCAAGGCCGCGCATGTGATCCACACCGTCGGACCGGTCTGGAATGGCGGCACGCTGGGCGAGGACGATCTGCTGGCCTCCTGCTATCGCCGCTCGATGGAGCTGTGCCGGCAGCACGAGCTGACTTCGGTGGCATTCCCCGCGATTTCGACCGGTGTTTTTCGTTTCCCCGCCGACCGGGCAGCCGATATCGCCGTTCGTACGACGATTGAAGGGCTCTCGGCCGCGCCATCCGTTTCTCGCGTTGTGTTCTGCTGCTTTGCGGAGCCGAGCGCCAGGCACCATGCCGAGGCGCTTGCGCGACACGGCGGCTCTTGTGCCGGATGACGTGGTCAGTACACTCCGCCCGCCATGTTCCGGGGAGGGGATATGATTTTTAACTTTGGACTTCGTTCGTTGGTTTGTGGCGCACTGGTGTCGCTTGGCGCGATATCGTTGGCTCGCGCCGAGGGCACCTACGAGATTCCGGCCGGAGCGCATTTCAATCAGGAGAAGCTCGGCAAGATCAGCGAGTTCTTCAAGAACGAGGTCGCGACTGGCAAGATCGCCGGCGCAACCGTATTGATCAAGCAGCACGGCAAGCCGGTCTACCACGAAGCGTTCGGCGTGCAGGATGTGGTCAGCAAGGCGCCGATCACGGACAAGACGATCTTTCGCCTGTTCTCGATGAGCAAGGCAATCACGTCCGTCGTCGCGGTGCAATTGATCGAGGACGGCAAAATCAAGCTCGACGATCCCGTCTCGAAATACATTCCGTCGTTTGCCAACGTGAAAGTCGGCGTCGAGAAGAAGGCTGATGACGGCACCAAGTCGCTCGAGCTCGTGCCGCCGAACCGGCCGATGACGGTGCACGATCTGATGACGCACACTTCGGGCATCACCTATGGCTTCTATGGTGACAGCCTGGTCCGCAAGGCCTATCGCGACGCCAACATCTACGCCGGCGATTTCGACCTCGCGGAGTTCGCCGAGCGCATCGCCAAACTGCCGCTGCATAACCAGCCCGGCGCGCTGTGGCAATACGGCCATTCCACCGACATCCTCGCGCGCGTGATGGAGGTCGCGACCGGCAAGCCGCTGCTCGATATCATGCGGGAGAAGCTGCTGGGCCCGCTCGGCATGGTCGACACCGGCTTCTTCGTCACGGAGCCGGAGAAGCAGAAGCTGATTGCCCAGCCGGTGCCGAACGACAGTGATTTCCGGGTTGGCCGGATCAACGATCCGACGGTCGTCAAGAAGATCCAGTTCGCCAGCGGCGGCATGGTCACGACCATGGCGGACTATGAGCGCTTCGCGCAGATGCTGCTCAACGGTGGGACCCTCGACGGCAAGACCATCCTCAAGCCCGAAACGTTCAAGCTGATGACGACCGATCACATCGGTCCAAAATCGGGCGTCGATCGTGATTATTTCTACTTCCCCGGCGACGGTTTCGGCTTCGGCCTCGGGCTTGCGGTCCGCACCGATCCCGGCAACGCCAAGCCGCCACCGCCCGGCGATCTCGGTGAATTGAAGTGGGACGGCGCCTCCGGCTGCTATTTCGTGATCGACCCGAAGCAGGACATGTTCTTTGTTCTGCTGGAGCAGACCCCGACCGAGCGCCAGCGTGTGCAGCGGACATTGAAGCAGTTGGTCTATGAAGCCATGGAGAAGTGACGTGTTCGGGCGCCGCGTTCTGATCGCGGCGCTCGTGCTTCTGTCCGGTGCCATCGGAGCGAAGGCGGGTTCCGAGGAGCACGTCGCGCGCAGTTTCACGCCCGAGGGGCTGGCGAAAGTCTCCGACTACATCCGGAACGAGGTCGCGACCGGGAAGATTCCGGGCGCGATCATGCTGCTCCAGCAGCACGGCAGGCCGGTCTATTCCGAGAATTTCGGCGTCCGCGACGTCGCGACCGAGATCTCGATGAGCGCGGATACGATCTTCCGCCTCTATTCGATGTCGAAGCCGATTACTTCAGTCGTGGCGATGATGCTGGTCGAGGAGGGTAAGCTCTCGCTCGACGATCCCGTCTCCAAATACATCCCCGCCTTCGCCAGCATGAAGGTCGGCGTTGAGAAAAAGGCCGAGGACGGCAAGGTCGCGCTGGTGCTGGAGCCGCTGGAACGTCCCGTCACGGTCAAGGATCTGCTGCGCCACACCGCCGGACTGCCGTACGGCTATTACGGCGGGGAGTTGGTGAACAAGCTCTATGCCGACGCAGGTCTGTTCAACAACGGCAATTCGACCAATGCCGAGTTCGTCGCAAAAATCACCACGCTGCCGCTCGCCGAACAGCCCGGTACGAAGTGGGATTATGGCCACGCCACCGATGTGCTCGGCCGCATCGTCGAAGTGATCTCGGGGAAATCGCTGCTGCAGTTCGAGAAGGAGCGGTTGCTCGATCCGCTTCACATGACCGAGACGGCGTTCTTCGTTGCCGATCCCGCCAAATTTCCGCGCGTCGCCGAGCCGATGCCCGCGGACCGCAACATCAATCCGACGACGCAGCTTCGCGACATCAGGCGTCCCGTGACATGGGAATCAGGCGGCGGCGGCATGGTCGGCACAATCGGCGACTACGCCCGCTTCGCGCAGATGCTGCTGAACGGCGGGAGCTATGAGGGGCGGCGCTACCTCAAGCCCGAGACCATCGCGCTGATGGCGTCGGACCACATCGGCCCCGAGACCGGGATCGCGCGCGACCAGAATTATTATCCAGGCGGGAGTTCCGGTTTCGGCCTCGGCTTCGCTGTTCGCACCTCGGTGCCGTCAGGCACGTCGTGGCCGCTGGGCGAATATCGCTGGGATGGCGTCGGCGGCACCTTCTTCTTCATCGATCCCGAAGACGATTTGTTCGGAATCTTCATGGTGCAGACCCCGTCGCAGCGCGGCCGGATTCAACTGGCGTTGAAGACGCTGATCTATCAGGCGATGGGGCGGTAGCCAGCCGCTACGGGGCTACGCCCCGCGGACGATCTCCCTGATTTGCCCGATCGTCTCCTCGATCTGGGCGGCATTGACGTCGAGATGGGTGCAGGCGCGGATGCGGCCGTCCATCATCGCGAGCGTCACGCCGCGCTGGCGCAGTGCCGCGACCATCTTGTCGCCGGGGATGCCGGCGCCATCGGGCTTGAAGAACACGAGATTGGTCTCGGGCTCCTGAACCTCGACGCCCGCGATCTGCGACAGGCCGCGAGCCAGAGCGCGCGCATTGGCATGATCGTCGGCGAGGCGGTCGACGTGATGATCGAGCGCGTAGATGCAGGCGGCGGCGCAGATTCCGGCCTGCCGCATTGAACCGCCGAGACGCTGCTTCCACTGCCAGACCGCGTCGATGAAGGCGCGCGAGCCTGCGAGCACGCCGCCGATCGGGGCGCCGAGGCCCTTGGAGAAATCGATCCAGGCCGAATCCCACCCCGCCGTCATGTCGCGCGGAGAGATGCCGCTCGCCACCGTGGCGTTGAGCAGGCGCGCGCCGTCCATGTGGGTGACAAGGCCATGTTCTTTGGCGATCGCGACGATCTCGTCGAGCGCCGCCTTTTTCCAGATCGTGCCGCCGCCGATATTGGCGGTCTGCTCGACGCTGACGACGGTCTGCGGCGGCTGGTAGCGTGTGCGCGGATGCAGCGCCTTGCGGAACGTCTCCGGTGTGAACTGGCCGTCGACGCCTTTCAACTGCGTCACCTGGAAGCCGCCGATCGCGGCATGCGCGCCGCCTTCGCGGGCGATGATGTGCGCGCTCTCATGCGCCAGAATCTCGTCGCCGGGGCGGCAATGCACCAGCGTCGCCGTGACATTGCACATCGTGCCCGACGGCATGTAGACCGCGGCTTCCTTGCCGAGCAGCTCGGCGACGCGCGCGCACAGCGCATTCACGGTCGGATCGTCGCCGACCTGCTCGTCGCCGACCTCGGCGCGCGCCATCGCCTCGCGCATCGCGGGTGTCGGCTTGGTCTGCGTGTCCGAGAGCAGATTGATGCGCACCGGCGGCGCCTTGGGATCGATCGGGGAGGGGTGTAGAGCATCACAAACCGTGTTTCTTCCACATGGCGCGAACATCGTCGGCACTCGCTAACTCGCCGCGGGCGATTTCAGCTGCTGCCTCGTCTAATTCGGCCTCTTCCATTGTTGTTGGCTTTAGCGGAGGCCGATCATCAACATTGTCGAAGACCTCGTCGAGAGGACGCGTCATGATCAAGCTCCATCGCTCGGGACCTTAGCACAGGCGATTCCCGAGATGGAGTGGCCGCCTCAAACGAAAAGGCCCCGGAAAACCGGGGCCTTTGAATGTCGTTCTGCCGAGCCTATCAGCGCGAATAGAATTCGACGACCAGATGGGGCTCCATCTGGACCGGGAACGGCACGTCGGAGAGGTGGGGGATGCGCACGTATTTCGCGGTCATCTTGCCGTGGTCGACTTCGAGATAGTCAGGGGTGTCGCGCTCGGGAAGCTGGCTGGCTTCGAGAACGTGAGCGAGCTGCTTGGAGGCTTCCTTGACCTCGATCACGTCGCCGATCTTGACCTGATAGCTGGAGATGTTGACCTTGCGGCCGTTCACCTTGACGTGGCCGTGGTTGATGAACTGGCGCGCCGCGAAGATCGTCGAGACGAACTTGGCGCGGTACACCACCGCATCGAGACGGCGGCTCGAGCAGGCCGATCAGGTTCTCGCCGGTGTCGCCCTTGAGGCGGCTGGCCTCGACATAGATGCTGTGGAACTGGCGCTCGCTGATGTTGGCGTAGTAGCCCTTCAACTTCTGCTTGGCGCGCAGCTGCACGCCGAAGTCCGAGAGCTTGCCCTTGCGGCGCTGGCCATGCTGGCCGGGGCCGTATTCGCGGCGGTTCACGGGGCTCTTCGGGCGGCCCCAGATGTTCTGGCCCATACGGCGGTCGAGTTTGTACTTGGCTTCACTGCGCTTAGTCATCGCGTCCTCGAGAGGTTCATGGTTTGAGGAAACGCGCCCTCCTGTGTGACGGGCTAGCCCGGCACTGACAGGTCCGATCCCCAAAGCATAGGAGGCAGGACCACGGGTCGCGAAACGCTTCGCGGGCCGAAATCGGCCCGCGAGCAGGCGGCTTTTAGGTGAGTTTGGGGCTCGCTGTCAATGCGAATGGGCCGGAATCAGGTCCCGACTGCCCGAATCGGCTTCGACCCGGCCGCCCGCAATTCGGCAGCGATTTCAGCGTTCAGGACCTGTTCGAGCCGGGTCAGGACCCGGGCGATCGGGGCGGCGTCGGTAACCCGGTGGTCCCAGCGGATCACGACATGGATGGTCTGGTCGGCCTGGACCACCCCATAGCTGACGATGAACGGGCCGGGTGTAATGGGGTGGAGCTCGCCGCCGCCATAGGCGGCCACCGAGCTGACCGCGAAGCTGCCGAACCAGTTGCCGCGCTGCCGGCCGAAATTCAGCCCAACGGCCCAGGACAGGCGGCGCAGCGGCAGCGGCAGGCGGGTCGCCCGCATGATCTTGCGGAACATCGGGACGTCGTCGACCAGCGCCGTCTTGGCGCGCCGGATCTCGGCATCGATCGAAGCCAGCGCCATGGCCTCGGGAGCCGCGATTCGCTGCGGGAGCACGCATTCCTCGCCGTCCTCGACCCGGGCGATAGCCACCGACGCCACGCTCTTCGGCAGCTCGTAAAGCATAGGCCAGGGCCATTTGGCGTAGACGGTGCGCAGGATCGGCTCGTCCCTGGCGACCAAGGCAAAGGCCTTGACGAACATCGCGGCCCAGCCGGCGGGCGCCATTGCGCCGGCGCGGGCCTCCAGCAGGGGGCGGATATTGAGCGAGCGGGAGAGCGAGACGAACGGCACGTCCATCGACGCGCGCATGAGGTCGCAAATCAGGCGGCGCGGCAGCGAAATGGTCTTGGGCGTCCCGCGCATTGGTCTCCGTTTCCCGGCGATTAAAAAATGTGCAGCGAGCGGGTTCCCGCTCGCCGCTTGCTGTACCACGAACCAACCCGCCTGGGGCCGGTCGGTTCGCCGCATCAGGGTGCTGGTGAGGCCAGCGGCTTGGTCTTGTCGACGATGTAAACTCCAAGCACTTTCATAGCCTTATCGCCGTGGGCTTTGGCGTCATGCACGACGCCTGCGGGAATCTGATAGGAATCGCCGGCTTTCAGGGTTTTTCCGGCTGCCCGTCGACGAGCAGATTAAGCTCGCCTTCGAGCACGTAGCCGGTCTCGATGCCCGGATGGGTATGGCGTCCGGCCGCGCCGCCCGCCGGGACTTCGGCGATGGCGGTGATGGTGTTGTAGCCGTCTGGGAATTCGACCTTCTGCAGCGGGGTGCGCTTGATGCCGGTCTGCTGGGCGAAGGCTGCGGCGGCAAGGCCGGTGAAGGCGAGAATGAGCAGGCTCTTTTTGAGCATTGGTATTTCCTCCCTGGAACGACCGACCCTAGCAGCGCCGCCGCTCCGGGCAAGATGGCAGGGAGGTTTCAGCGCCTGATGCCCTCGAACGCCGCCATGATGCCGCGCTGGAACAGTGACCAGTCGAAGCCGAGCGCGATGGCACGGTAGCCGCGATCGACCAGGGCGTTGGCCTGGTCGGCGGTGCGGGCGACGCCGCCGATCGGCACACCGCTTCTGAGGATGCCGGCCTCGGCGCGCGCGACCAGCTCCAGCAATTCCGGGTCGTCCATCTGTCCGCGCTTGTTGATGGAGGTGGCGAGATCGCCGGGGCCGATCACCGCGACGTCGATGCCGGGCGTTGCCATGATCTCGTCGATGCGGTTGACGGCGTCGACATGCTCGATGGTGATCATGCAGATCATCTCGTCGTCGGCGCTGGCCATGTAGTCCGGCATCGACTGGCCCCACCGGAACGGCGCGTGGAACGGTCCCCACAGACGGTCGCCGCGCGGCGGATAGCGCACGCTGCGCACCGCCTTCTCGGCGTCGGCGCGATTGGTGATCATCGGGAAGTTGATGCCGAAGGCGCCGATGTCCATCGGCGCTTTCGCGAGCCACGGCTCGTTCGCGGCAATCCGCACCAGGGGCGTGCATGGCGTGCCCGTGGTGGCGGCGATCATCGCATGCGCTTCGGTCAGCCCGATCGGCCCGTGCTCGAGATCGACGATGATCCAGTCGAGCGAACGCGCCATGATCTGGACCAGCTGCACGCTCGGGATGGTCGCGATCGCGCCGAAGGCGGGACGGCCCTCGCTCCACAATTGTCGGAGTCGATTGAGCGGCGGAGTCGGGACCGACATGGGATGACCTGCGGAAAGATGACGACGGCGAAGCCTAGCAGCGCGCCGTGGCCGCGAAAAGTCAGGCCAGCGCGCGGCCGCCGAAGAACGGCGTCAGCGTGGCGCTGAGGCCATGCGTGCGGTTCGAGGTGAAGATCATCTCGGCGCCCGACTGGGCTTTGCCGCCAGCGTGTGGGCCGAGCAGGTCCGAGACGCGGCGGGCGATGGCCGGCGCCGGGTCGATCCATTCCACCGGCCAGGGCGCCAGCCGCTTCAGCCGGTCGAGCAGCAGCGGATAATGCGTGCAGGCGAGCACCACAATGTCGGTGCGTGCGCCCGCATCCGTGGGGTCACCGACGAAGCAAGGCGCGATCTCGGCGAGGATGTCGCCGTCGCTGATCGGATGGCCGCCGAGTTCGCGTTCGGCGAGCGAGGCGAGTTCGGGCGAGCCCACCAGCGTCACCTCGCAGCCCTGCGCGAAATCGCGGATCAGCGCCTTGGTATATTCGCGCTTCACCGTGCCCTTGAGTGCCGAGTACGGAGACCCGGCGGGTCTTCGATTGCGCGCAGGCCGGCTTGATCGCCGGCACCGTGCCGACAAAGGGCAGGGAATAAGCGGCGCGTAGGTGGGATAGGACCAGGGTGGAGGCCGTGTTGCAGGCGATAACGGCGAGGTCAGGATCATGCGTGCCGATCAACTCCCCCATCAGCGGCACGACGCGGGCGATGATCTCCTCCTCGCTGTGGTGGCCGTAAGGGAAAAAGGCGTCGTCGGCCACGTAGACGTAATGCGCGTCCGGGCGCGCGGCCACGACCTCGCGCAGCACCGTGAGCCCGCCAAGGCCGGAATCGAACACCAGGATGGTCGGAGAGTCTGTCACGTCGATACCCTAGCCCGGCATGGTTACCATTCGGTTTTTGGGGCGGTTTTGCGGCAAGGCCGCCAGGCGACGATTAAAACGGTTCAATTTGAGGATGGCCGCATGTTCCCGCTATGAGCCGGATGCCCGGCTGCGGACGGCGTCGGGGGCCGCGTCCATGACAGGAGCATGGCGGACAGCTTCTCCCGATGACGAAGTATGATACGACCCCACGACTGACCAGTTCGCGGTTGCAGGAGACGCCCATGCTCACCGTCCACCATCTCGGCAAGTCGCAATCCGAGCGCATCGTCTGGCTCTGTGAGGAGCTCGGAATCCCCTATGAGCTGAAGCGCTACACGCGCGATCCCGTCACCATGCTGGCACCGGCCGAGTACAAGGCGTTGCATCCGATCGGGGCGGCGCCCGTGATCACGGATGGCGATCTTCTGCTCGCCGAATCCGGCGCCATCGTCGATTACATCATGGCCAAATACGGCAACGGCCGTCTCGTGCTCGGTCCGGACGATCCTGATTTCGCGCAGTTCCTGTACTGGTTTCACTTCGCCAACGGCACGCTGCAGGCCGGCATGGGCCGGTTGATGATCCTGAACCGGCTGAAGCTTGCAGAGGATAATCCGATGCTGGTCGCGACCATGACGCGCGTCGACCGGGCCTTCGATCTGGTCGACGCGCGCGTTCGTGATGCCGAATATCTTGCCGGAGACACCTTCACCACCGCCGACATCATGATGGGCTTCTCGCTCACCACGATGCGCTACTTCCAGCCCTACGATCTCCAGCGCTGCCCGAACGTGGTGAAATATCTCGGCCGCATCGGCGCGCGGGCGGCCTACCGGCGAGCGATGGAAAAGGGCGACCCCGGCATGGCGCTGCTGCTGAGCTGAGCGGCCGCGCGGTCTATGCTGTTCTGTTCGTGGTGGCGGTCCGCTCGGTCGCGAGCTGCTTCTGCAAGCGATCGATGTTCTGCAGCAGGCGCTGGCTGGTCAGCACCAGGAAATAATAGCCGAACTGTGGATCCTGGAAGTAGATCTCGAGCAGGCGGTCATAGGTGATCGTCAGCACCTGGCCGTCCTCGATGCATTCGATCGTGCCGGTGCGCCGGTTGTCGGGCGTCAGGAAGCCGAGTTCTCCCATCAGGGCGCCGGGCCCGATCTCGACGTTGATCTCCTTGACCAGGAATTTGCCGGTGACCGTGAGCAGCATCTCCTTGGCCGAATCGCCCAGCCTGAACAGGGTGTCGCCGCGGCGATATTTGCGCTCCGTCATGAACGGCTTGAGCCATTCGATCGACATGTCGCCTTCGGCGGCATGTCGCGCTTTCTTGACCAGCTTGAGCATCTGCCGCAGGCGCACGGCGTTGATCGGAAGCAGCAGAAGATAGAGCAGGAACGTCGAGACGTTAGCCGAGAGTGCACCGAAGACGGCGAAGAAGGCGCAGCCGACCATGTTGGCGACGCGCAGGGGCACCATCGTCCGCATCAGCAGGGTGGCGACGAAGAAGCCGGCGCCGACCGCGGCGAACAGATTGGCCAGCGTGATGTTGTGGACGAAGATCTCCAGCATCCGGTTGAAGATCGCGTCGTAGGTCACGTCGTTCGGATCGAGGCCCATCTGGACCAGGATCTTCGCGATCCTGAGGTTATCCGTCGCCGCGTCGAGAATGCGGTCGAGGATCGACGAAATGTCTGCGCTGCCGGACGGCATGGTGCTAACCCCGCGTAAGGCCTTCAGTCCTGGTCGGTATCGTATAGCCGAAATCGAGTGACGACCGCTTGAATGGAGCCTTCGGCCGTCATGCCGCAAGAGGCAAATTTTAGCCTGATCGGTGATTTCGGCAATTGCCCGTTGGTTGTGCGTATTGGTGCGCCCGTGATTCGGGGGACCTCGGCAGGGCTTCGGCGTCGCGGACCTAGACCTGGGCGCCCGACGGGGCGGCGGGGTGGGGAGCTTCGCCCTACGGCTTGGCGGCGGGCTGCACGATCTGCTGTTCGACAAGGGCGAGGTGCCCCGGCAGCGCACCGGCGCGCAGCAACATGGCGACGCTGTTGGCCTCCTCCAGGCTGAAATTGCCGGAGATCTGGCCGGAACCCCCGGTGATGGGCTCGCGGATCACCGGAGCCGAGATCACCTTGTCGTCGAGCACGATGGCGAAGGGCTTTCCGATGTTTTCCTCGGTGACGTGGGCGAAGCGCCGCGTGCCGCGGCCATTGAAGCGGAACGAGGCGATCGGCTCATTCGTTGCACTCGCAAAGCCCGGCCCCGCGTAGCTGACGTCGTTGCCATCGAGCGCGCTGTCCCTGGCAACCAGATAAGGGCGCTTGTCCTTGAAGCCGAACAGGACCTCGCTGCCGGGAGGCGGCGTGCCGGATTGCGCCTGCTCGACCGGCATCGAGAGGTCAACCAGGCGAAAGCTGACCTTGACCTTTCTGGCGAAGATCGCGGCGACGCGCTCGGGCTCCAGTTCGCCCGGCACGAAGATGCGGATGCGGTCCTTCCCGTCAGGCTGGACGCTGGCGAGCTTGACGCCGGAATCCTTGAGACGCTGCTCGATCATGGCGATGCAATCCTCGACGAGATCGCGCAGCCGTGCGGCGGATGCGGCATCGGTCGGCGTGAGCCCGACCAGCCCGTCGCCGCCGTCGGCCACGGTGAGCGAGTGCGACGGCAGTCCTTCCGCGGCCGAGGCGAGCCTGCGTGCGAGCTGTTCGCGGCCCTTGGCATCTGCGATCTTCAATTCGACGCCGCCGTCGCGGATCGCAAGCCCGGAGAAGGCGATCTTGCCCTCGCGTAGGGTCTTGTAGACGTCGTCGCGCAAATCCGTGATGACGCTCTCGCGCAGCCCGTCGCTGTCCACCTTGTAGACGATGCGTGAGCCGCCCAGCTTCTCCATCTTGTCGCCGACGAAGGCCGCGATCCTGGCGCGCATCTTGTCGAACTGGCTGTCCGCGGCGAACGCGGCGCGGGGCATGGCGATCGCCGCGGCCATGATCGCCGACGTCATGGCGAGCGCGGCAATCAGTCGTGTCATCCGGTCCCGCAGGAGCAGGGGCATCGTGTCTTCGCGTATCGCAGCAGGGCGCTGACGGGCAACTCTGCCGCCAGTCCTTGGTCCCGCAACCGCGTGAGGAGGTTCAATCGGCCCGCCTTGGCACGGGCCGGCCCGGATTCTCGCGCTGTAACCGCTAGATCACGCGCTCGCTGTGGACGCAGCGGCAGTCCATCTCATAGTCGAGACCGACCACCGGAGGCCGGTTGAAATGCCAGGTCACGCCATGGCGCGCCGCGCCACGCCGGCCCAGCTCGCTGGCGAGGAAGGGGTGGATGTCGTGCACGGTATAGACCTGCACGCCGGTGGTGTCGCGCCAGCTGCCGCCAAAGGCGCTCATCCGGCGCTCCATCTCGCCGAGCACGTATTTGGCCTTTTCCAGCATGCCCTCAGGGCTGGTGTCGCCCAGCCGCACCGTGTGGTCGCGGTAGTTGGCCTTGCCTTCGACGGATTCTCCGCTGCCGGCGACGACGAAGGATGGTGCAGCATCCGTGGCCGGTACGGTGAAGGAGAAGGCGTGAAAACTCGGCTCCGCGGGCGGGGCGATCTCGGGACAGACATTGCTGCGCGCCACCGGATTGACGCCGTCCTTCATGATGCCCCATTCGATCAGGGTCTTGATGTAGATCTCGTTGAAGGCCTTGAAACCGTCTTCCGTGAACGGTGCGGGCGAGCGCAGCTCGCAGGCGCCGAACGCGGTCAGCGGTCGGCCGGCCTGCTTCAGGATTTCCGTGATCCGTGCAAAGCCCGCCTTCAGCGGGACCGGCTCGGCGAAGCGCACGCGCTCGATCGAGAAACCGGGCAGGGCGGCGATGCCGCAGGAATACTGGCTGACGCCCGGCATGAAACGATAGCCGCTGTTGGGTGCTTCGACGGTGCTGATCATGATGCCTCTTTGACCTGAAGGGGACGACGGGGTGGCGGCGCGCTCATTCGCTTGCTCATGCGCTTGCTCATTCCTGGAGCACGCCGAGATAGGCGTCGCGCACGATGGGATCGGCGAGCAGCTCGGTGCCCGATCCCTCGCGCACGATGCGGCCCATGTCCATGACGAAGGCGTGGTGACAAAGATCGAGCGCGGTGGTGACGTCCTGCTCGACCAGCAGGATCGACATGCCCTTGGCGTTGAGGGCGCGGAGCGCCGCCACGAGCTGTTCGACCAGCAGCGGCGACAGCCCGGGCGACAATTCGTCGATCATCAGCAGGAGAGGCGCGCTCATCAGGCCACGGCCGATGGCGCACATCTGCTGCTCGCCGCCCGGAGCGTCGCGGCGGCCTGGCGGCGCCGTTCGAGCAGCCGGGGGAAGGTGGCGTAGACCTGGTCGAGATCCCGCGCGACCGCGGCCCGGCCGTCCCTGCGCAGATAGGCGCCCATCAGCAGGTTTTCCTCGACGCTCATGGCGCCGAACAGACGGCGCCCTTCCGGCACATGCACGATGCCGTGGCCGAGGATCTCCGCGGCACTTCGGCCGGTGAGATTGCGGCCTTCCGAGAAGCACTCGCCTGCGGACATCGGGAGCAGCCCGGAGAGCACGCGCATCAGGGTGGACTTGCCGGCGCCGTTGGAGCCGATCAGCGCGGTGATCTCGCCGCGGCGCACGGCGATGTCGACGCCCCACAGCACCTGGATCTCGCCGTAGCCCGCGCACAGCGCCTTGGTTTCCAGGATCAGCGAACTAGCCATGGCCGGCGTTCCGCTGTGCGTATTTCTGTCCGAGATAGGCTTCGACCACCGCCGGATTGCTGATCACTTCGCGCGGTGCGCCGTCGGCGATGAGCGTTCCGTTGTGCAGGACAACGATGCGGGTGCAGACGTTGAGCACGACCTTCATGAGATGCTCGATCATCACGATGGTGATGCCGCCGGCTGCAAGCTCGTGGATCAGCCTGGTGGCGCGCTCGACCTCCGCGCTGTTGAGGCCGGCATTGACCTCGTCGAGGAACAGCAGCTTCGGTTTCATGGCGAGCGCCTTGGCGAGCTCGAGCCGCTTGCGCATCGCAAGCGTGAGCGTTGCGGCGGGCTGCGAGGCCTGTGCCTCGAGTCCGACGAAGGCAAGATGCGCGCGCGCGGCATCGCGCGCCGTCTTCAGGCTGACGCCCGGCTGCGAGAACAACGCGGCGGCCGCGACATTGTCGAGCGCAGTGAACTCGGAGAACGGCTGCACGATCTGAAAGGTCCGCGACAGGCCCAGGCGAGCGGCCTGATAGGTCTTGATGCGCGTGATGTCGGTGCCGTCGAAGGTCACGGTGCCGGAATTGGCGGGCGTGACGCCGCAGATCGTGTTCACCAGCGTGGTCTTGCCGGCGCCGTTCGGGCCGATCAGGCCGAGGACTTCGCCTGTTGCGACCGACAACGTGACATCGCGCAGCGCCTGCAGGCCGGAGAAGTGGCGCGATACGCGGCTCGAGGTGAAGAAGCTCAGACATGCTTCGCCCTCCGCCAGAGACGATCGGGGCGCAGGGAGCTCAATCCATGCGGCAGGAACAGCAGCAGCAGCACGATGAGCAGGCCAAGCACACCGGTATGGATCTGGATGTAGTTGCGCCAGACGACCTCTTCGAGGCCGAGGTAGAGAAACGCGCCGCAGGCAACGCCGAGCGGCGAGCCGAGGCCGCCCATCAGCGCCATGACGATCGGCTTGACCGAGTAGAGCACGTCGAACACGTCGGACGGGTCGATGTAATGGACCCAGGCGGCATAGATGCCGCCGGCCGCGCTGACGAAGCACGCCGAGAGGCCGAAGGCGGCGGCCTTGTAGAGCGTGGTGTTGAGCCCGACCATGCTGGAGGCGGTCTCGTTCTGCCTGATGCAGGCGAGCGCGAAGCCGAGCTTGGAGCCGCCAACGATGATCGCCATCAGCGCCGTCGCCAGCAACACGCCCCACATCGCGAAGAAGAAGAACGTTGCCTCCGCCATGATGCCCGCGCCGGAGGCGAGCGGGATGTTGAGGCCCATGCCGCCGCCGGTGAGATCGGTGGCGTTGTTGACGAGCTCGCGCAGCTACTTCGGCCAGCGACAGGCTGGCGATGGCGAAATAATGTCCGCGCAGACGCAGCAGCACGGCGCCGAGTGCCGCGGCCGCGACAAGCGCGCTCAGCGTCGCAAACGCGACCGCCGCCCATAGCGGCCATCCCAGGCCGAGCAGGACGCCGGCCGCATAGGCGCCGTATCCGAAGAACGCGGCCGTCGCGAAGGACGGATAACCGGCGAGCCCGCCGACGATATTCCAGGACAGCGCCAGCACCGCATAGAGACAGGCGATGGTGCCGAGCCTCAGCGCATAGGCGCCGCCGAACAACGGCAGCGCGGCGACGGCCGCGATCAGGACCAGTAGTGCGATGTTGCTCCGGGTCATTCAAAGCCCTTCCGACCGACCAGGCCCTGCGGCCGCAGCACCAGGAAGACGATCAGCAGGACGAACGACAACGTGGTCGCATGCGACGGGCCGAGGAAGGTCGATCCAACGCCCTCGACCAGCGCCAGCAACAATCCGCCGGCGAGAGCCCCGGAGACGCTGCCGAGGCCGCCGAGCACGCAGACCACGAAGGCCTTGCCGAGATAGGCCGACGACGTCAGCGGCGAGATCGGGAAGATCAGCGCCATCAGCACGCCGGCGCAGCCCGCGAGCGCCGCACCGAGGCCAAAGGCGATGGCGTAGATCGAGGGCACGTTGACGCCCATCAGCACGGCGGCGTCGCGGTCGAGCCTGACAGCGACGATGGCGCGGCCGATCCTGGAACGGCGCAGCAGCAGATAGAGCAGCCCGGTCAGCGCGAGCGCCGCGGCGGTCGCGATCAGGCGGTCGACCGGCACGACGACATCGAGGACGGAGACCGACCCCAGCGACGGCGTCAGCGTCAGCTTGCGATAATCGGCCTTGAAGAAATAGATCATCGCGTTGTTGAGGATCAGGTCGAGGCCGAACGTCAGCGTCAGCGTCACCAGCACGGGGGCCGTGATGACGCGGTTGAGAACCAGGCGCTGCAGCAGATAGCCCAGCGCGAAGAACAGGGGCGCTGCGACGATGACGGCGTACCAGGGCGGGATATGCAGGGCGTTGTAGAGCCCGAACGCCAGGTAGGCGCCGAGCACGATGAATGAGCCGTGGATCAGGTTGATGACGTTGAGGACGCCCCAGACCAGCGAGAAGCCGATCGCGATGCAGGCATACAGGCAGCCCAGAACGAGTGCGTTGATCAGGATCTGGGCGGCTTGCATGAGCGGCGGGCCGGCTCAGTTCACGCCGATTTTCAGATCGCCCTGCTTGATGGCCTGAGGAAACAGCACCACGGGCTTGCCTCCCTGGATCTGGAAGACCGGCGGATCGAGCGAGTTGATCTGGCCGTTGGCGCCGAACTTCACGGGACCGAAGAAGGTGACGACGTCGAGCTTGGCGAGCTCGTCGCGGACCTTGTCGCGGTCGAGCGAGCCGGCCTTTTCGATCGCCATCTGGAACAGCGCGCCGCAGAGTGCGGCGGAGGCCTGGCCGTAATCGGGCTCGCTGTTGTACTTGGCCTTGAACAGCTTCACGAAATTCGCGGTCGTGCCGAAGATGTCCTTGCCGTCATATTGCTCGGCCGGGTGCCACCAGGCGGCGCTGGAGACGTTCTCGGCTGCAGGTCCCAGTGCGTCAATGAACTCCTGATAGGCGGGGCCTGCGATCATCGTGACGACGGGCGCCTTCATCTGCTGGTCGACCATCTGCTTGCGCACCAGCAGCAGGTCGTTGGTGTAACCGGTGACGAAGATCCATTGCGGCGCCAGCGACTTGATCTGCGACAGGGCGGCGGAGTGATCGAGCGTGCCGATCGCATATTTCTCGGAATAGACGACCTCGTAGCCTTCCGCCTTCGCCGACTTCTCCATCTCCTGCGCGATCGCCAGCGGGAACAGATCGTTGCGGGCGAGGATCGCGACCTTCTTCACGTCGGGGACCTTGGTCTTGATGATCTTGGTCAGCGGCGTGGTAAGCGTGTCGTTCGGCGTGAAGGTCCCGAACAGGTATTTGTAACCCTGGTCGTAGACCTGCGAGGACGAGGCGGTCGCGGCCAGCGTCGGCACCTTGTACTTCTCGGACACGGTGCTGGCCGCCTTCGCGGCGCCCGAGCCGAAGGCGCCGAACATGAAGTTGACGTTGTCCTGGCTGATCATCTGCTCGGTGGCCTGCACCGCGCGCGGCGTGTTCGACTGATAGTCGGTGTAGACGATCTGCACCTTGTACTTCTTGCCGCCGACCGAGATACCGCCGGCCTTGTTGGCCTGCTCGGCCCAGAGATCGTAGCCCTGTTGCTGCTTGACCGCCTCGGGCGCCAGCGCGCCGGTGATCGGCAGCGGCGCGCCGAAGCGGATGACGTCCTCGGCGGAGGCGGCGGACAATTGCGCTCCGAGCGCCAGCACCGCAGCGCTCAACGGAATGGATCGACGGACGCGGCGAGCAACCCACGACTGATTCATCTCAGGAATTCTCCATGGCGGTGTCTCTGCGCTCAAGCATGGCAAATCCACCATTCGAATAAAAGCATTGAAATTAGAGGTCTTGGATCGAATAATTAGAACGCTAGCCAGCCCCCTGCCGTCCTGTTGGGCAGCGCCGGTTCATCAGGGAAGGCCCGCTTGTGATCGAGTCCGCTGCCATCCGATATTTTCGCGAAGTGACCGAAAGCGGTTCGATCAAGCAGGCCGCAACAGCGCTCCGGATCGCGCCGAGCGCCATCAGCCGGCAGGTCCAGGCGGCTCGAGGAGGAGTTGTCGGTCAAGCTGTTCGAACGCGGGGCGCGCGGCATGATGCTGACCGATGCAGGCCGGTTGCTCTATCGCTACGCAGTCGAGAACCGCCACCAGCTCGACGGCATCCGGGTCAAGGTGCAGGAATTCGAGACCATGCGCCGCGGCCAGGTCAAGTTCGCGGCCGTCGAAGGCATGGTCACGAACTTCCTGTCCAATTTCGTGATTGATCTGTCCGCCAACTATCCCGGCATCTCGACCTCGATGACCGTGGTGGGCTCGCGCGCGGTGGCCGAGATGGTCAGCCGCAACGAGGTCGATCTCGGGCTGGTGTTCGGACGCGCACCGCGCCGCGAGCTGATCGAGCTGGCGCGCATGCGCCAGTCGCTGTGCCTGATCGTGTCTCCGAAGCATTCGCTGGCCCACCGCGACAGCTGCTCGGTCAAGGAGCTGGCCGGCCTGCGCGTCGTGGTGCCCGATCCATCCTTCGGCATCCGGCAGGAGATCGATCGTGCCTGCGCCAATGCCAAGGTGCGGCTGGAGATCTGCAACGAGACGAACTCGCTGGCCTTTGCCCAGACACTGGCCGCGCGCACCGATCTGGCGACGTTCCTGCCGCGTGATACTGCCATGCCGTCGATCGAAGCCGGCCGGCTGGTTGCCGTCCCCTTGCGTGACAAGCGACTGGAAGCCACGCAGGTGACGCTGGTTCAGCTTGCCGGCCGCAACATGTCGCCGTCGGGCAGGCTGGTGGCCGATCTGCTGATCGGGCGGATGAAGGCCTCGCGAGAGTGACGGTGCCAGCGTGCCGCCTCTCGATTCGTGCACGGCCAGCCCCATGGACGAACGCCAAATCATCCATCATTGTGCTTCCCGCTTGACCGGCCAATCGGTCGAGGCCTCGCCACACCAAAATGTCAAAAGACAGGGGGCGGGGAAATGCATCTGAGGGAGGACGGAATTCCATGGCGGGCATCCACGCGCTCGATCGCCTTATCGGCAACGACTATCCGGAGCTTTCGACGGACGAAGAGGTCCGGGCCTTCGAGCAGGTCCCCTACGCGAAACGCGTCGCGGCCGAGAGCACCTACGACGCCATCAGGCTCGGTGCCGAGTGCAACCCCGACGGCGCCGCGATCCAGTTCCTGCAAAATGCCGATCCGGCCGATACGCCCGTCGTGGTCACCTACCGCGACTTCATCGCGCGCGTGACGCAGGCGGCCAACATGTTTCACGCCCTCTGCGTGGAGAAGGGTGATGTCGTCAGCTTCATGCTGCCCCTGGTGCCAGACGCCTTCGTGACGCTGTTCGGCGCGGAAGCCGCGGGCATCGCCAATCCCGTCAATCCGCTGCTGGAGCCGCATCAGATCGCCGAGATCCTGGAAGCCGCGAACACAAAGGTCCTCGTGGCGCTCGGGCCGATGCCGGGTACCGACATCTGGCAGAAGGTCGAGCAGATCCGTCCGCAGTTGAAACATCTCAAGGCGATCGTGCAGGTGTTCGGCGGCGGCGATCCGGCGCAGGGAGTCTTTGCCTTCAACGATTTGATCAAGCAGCAGCCGTCCGACCGCCTGGTCAGCGGGCGCAGGATTTCCGGTAGCGACGTCGCCGCCTATTTCCATACCGGCGGTACCACCGGCACGCCGAAGCTGGTTCGGCACACTCACGCCAATCAGGTCTATCAGGCCTGGGCGCTTAATCTCCTGCTGAAGTCGAAGCCCGGCGCCAACATGCTGTTCGGCATGCCGCTGTTTCATGTCGGCGGATCGCTGACCCAGGTGCTTACGACGCTGTCGAGCGGCGGCTCGCTGGTCGTGCTCTCGCCGAGCGGCTGGCGCAATCCCAATGCGGTGAAGAACATCTGGAGCCTGGTGGAGCGCTTCAAGCCTGAAGCGCTGTCGAGCGTGCCGACGGTGCTGGCGGCGACGCTCGGCGTGCCGCCGGGCAACGCCGATATCTCCAGCCTGAAATATGCAGCCGGCGGCGGCTCGGCGATCCCCGTCGCGGTCGGCTCGGCGATCCAGGAGAAGCTCAAGCTGCCGGTGGTCGAGGTCTACGGCATGACCGAGACGTCGAGCGTGCACACGCTGGCCTATCCGTCGCGGCCGATCAGGCTCGGTTCGGTAGGGCTGCCGATGCCTTACGCGCGCGTGCGCATCGTGCAGCTCGATGCCGACGGCCGGCTGATCCGCGACTGCGCACCCGACGAGATCGGCGTCGTCATCATGGCAGGGCCGGGCGTGTTCGGCGGCTATCTCAATAACGAGCACAACAGGGGCGCGTTCGTCGACGATGTCTGGGTCAATTCCGGCGACCTCGGCCGGCTCGATGCCGACGGCTATCTGTGGATCACCGGCCGCGCCAAGGATCTCGTGATCCGCGGCGGTCACAATATCGATCCGGCGCCGATCGAGGAGATCATGTTCCAGCACCCCGCGGTCGGATTTGCCGCCGTGGTCGGCCAGCCCGACGCCTATGCCGGCGAACTGCCGGTGGGGTACGTGCAACTGAAGCCGGGCGCCAAGGTCGAGCCGGGTGAGCTCGAGAATTGGGTCCGTGAGCGCACGCCTGAGCGCGCCGCTGTCCCGGTGCAGGTCATCGCGATCGACCCGATGCCGGTCACCGGCGTCGGCAAGGTGTTCAAGCCGCAGCTGCGTTGGGACGCAGCGCAACGCGTCTTCACCAGAGTGCTGACACCGATTATCGCGCGCGGCATCGATTGCAAGGTGAAGGTCGGCGCCCACGGCAGCCACGGCTCGATCGCCACCGTGACGCTCGCGGGCCTGCCGGCGGATCAGCACGAGGTCGTCGCGGGGGAGGTGCACACGCTGCTCGACCCGTTCGTGATGCGGCACGAGGTGGTGCAGGGGTAGACCTTGTCGCGCAAGCTTGTCGTGGCTCAACTTGGCGTGACCATTCGCCACGTCCCGAAGTGTGAGGGTTGTCACATAGGGAAAAATTGGCATCAGGTAAGCTTTTGCATAAACTCATGGAATTGCATTCGCGGGGACACACGTGATTCCGCTTCGGCTATTTGCCTTATTGATGTTTGCGATCGGCTTTTCCTGCGCACCGGCGCAGGCCGAGAAGCGCGTGGCGCTGGTGATCGGCAACTCCGCCTACAAGAGCGCCCCCAAGCTCGGCAATCCCGTCAACGACGCCACCCTGGTCGGTAGCATGTTCAAGTTGGCCGGCTTCGACTCCGTCGACGTCAGGTTGGATCTCAATGCCAGCGACATGCGGCGCGCATTGCGGGAATTTGCTGGCCGGACGCGCGATGCCGATGTGGCGGTGGTGTATTATGCCGGCCACGGTATCGAGCTCGACGGAAACAACTATCTCATTCCGACCGACGCAGCACTCGAGAGCGATGGTGACGTTCTCGACGAGACCATTCCGGTCGAGCGCGTGCAATTCTCGGTCGAGCCTGCCAAACAGCTCCGCCTTATCATTCTCGACGCCTGCCGCGACAACCCGTTCGCCAGGACGATGAAGCGTACGCTGGCCTCGCGCGCGATGGGCCGCGGGCTCGCCAAGGTCGAGCCGACAAGCCCCAACACAATGATTGCCTTCGCGGCGAAGGCGGGTTCGACCGCGTCCGACGGCGACACCCGTAATAGCCCGTTCGCTACGGCGATCGCTGAGCATTTGCCCAAGCCGGGCCTCGATCTGCGCAAGGCGTTCGGCTTCGTTCGCGACGACGTCCTCAAACGGACCGGCTACAAGCAGGAGCCGTTCGTCTACGGCTCGCTCGGTGGCGACGACGTGCCCCTGGTTGCGGCTAGGCCCGCGGTGACGGGACCGCAAGCCAACCCGCAAGATGCCATTCGTCGGGATTATGAACTCGCGCTGCAACTCGCCACGCGTGATGGTTGGGAGGCGTTCATCGCGCAGTATCCCGACGGCTTTTATGCCAACCTCGCCAAGGGCCAGTTGAACAAGATCGCCGCCGAGGAAACGCGCGCGTCGGCCGAGCAAAAGGCGAAGGCGGCCGAACAGGAAAAGGCGAGGCTCGTCGCCGAGCGCGCCCAGAAGGCCGAGCAGGAGAAGGCGGCCGCTGCCGCGAAAGCCGCCGGAGAGGCCCGGATCGCGGCGGAGAAGCAGAAGCAGATCGAGCAGGCGAGGGCTGACGCGGCCGAGCAGCAGCGCAAGATCGCCGAGGCGGCGGCTGCGAAAGCCCTGGCCGAGAAGCAGGCGGCGGAGAAGGCCAAGGCCGAGCTTGCCGCCAAACAGGCCGCCGAGAAGGCCGAGCAAGCGGCAACGCCGGCGGCCGACCGGCAGCGGCCTGAAGTCGAGAGCCAGAAAGTGGCCGCGCTCGCGCCTGCGCCGGCGTCCACGTTATCCGCGGCCGACCTCGCGAAATCCGTGCAGGCCGAATTGCGCCGCGTCGGCTGCCTGTCCGCCGCCGCCGATGGCGACTGGAGCGCCGCGTCACAGCGCTCACTGACGCTGTTCAACAAATATGCCGGCACCCAGTTCGACGCGAAGCTCGCAAGCCTCGATGCGCTCGACGCGCTGAAGGCCAAGCCTGGACGGGTCTGCCCGCTGGTGTGCAATTTCGGCTTCAAGGCCGACGGCGATCAATGCGTCAAGATCACCTGCCGCGCCGGCTATCGCGTCGGCGACGACAATGAGTGCGAGAAGATCCCGGAGAAGAAGCCGGTTGCAACGCGCGAGGATTTGAGGAAACGCGATAGCGAGCGTCAGCAGAAGGAAGCAGCGCCCACGAGTCCGCAAGCCCGGTCATCGGGCCAGATCTATTGTGGCGCGGCTGGCTGTCGTCCGGTCCGCCCCGGATGCAGGGTCGTGGCCGCCAGCGCCGGATCTGGAACAGGGGCAGCCGGCGCCGGAGTGGTCGGCCAGGGAAACGTCATCGAGGTCTGCAACTGAGATTCAGCGGGTAGAAGACGCTTTGCAATCTACCCGCATCCTGGAAGCCCGGTCCTATCCCGCCGGCATCCGCGTCTCGACCAGGCGTGCCCAGAACGATGCGCCGTGGCCGAGAATGTTGTCGTTGAAGACATAGGCCGGGTGGTGGCACTCGTTGCCGTCGCCCATGCCGACCAGCACCATCGCGCCGGGACGCGCTTCCAGCATGAAGGAGAAGTCTTCGGCGCCCATCATCGGAATGAATTTGTCGTTGACGCGGTCGGTGCCGACGATGTCGCGGGCGACGTCGGCGGCAAGGCCGGCCTCGCGCGCATGGTTCATCGTCACCGGATACATCCGCGTGTATCTGGTCTCGGCCGAGCCGCCATAGGCGCGGGCGATGCTGTCGGCGACTTCGCCGATGCGGCGCTCGACGAGGTCGCGCACTTCAGGATCGAGCGTGCGCACGGTGCCGCCGAGCTCCGCCCTTTCGGGGATGATGTTGAAGGCGGTACCGGAGTGGAACTGCGTGATCGAGATGACGGCCGACTTCAGCGGATCGACGTTGCGCGCGACGATCGACTGCAGCGCATTGACGATCTGCGAGCCGATCAGCACGCTGTCGACCGACTTGTGCGGACTGGCGCCGGCGTGGCCGCCCTTGCCGTGGACGATGATCTGGATGTTGTCGGAGGAGGCGAGCATCGCGCCGGGCGTGGTCGCGAAATGGCCCTCGGGCAGGCCGGGCATGTTGTGCATGCCGTAGACCTCCTGGATGTTCCAGCGGGTCATCAGCCCGTCCTCGACCATGGCCTTGCCGCCGCCGCCACCTTCCTCGGCGGGCTGGAAGATCACGACCGCGGTGCCGTCGAAATTGCGCGTCTCGGTGAGATATTTGGCGGCACCGAGCAGCATCGCGGTGTGGCCGTCATGACCGCAGGCGTGCATCTTGCCGGGGACCTTGGAGGCGTAGGCGACGCCGGACGTCTCCATGATCGGCAGCGCGTCCATGTCGGCGCGCAGGCCAATGGTCTTGCCCGATGCCGATTTGCGGCCGCGGATCACGCCGACGACGCCGGTGCGGCCGATGCCCGTCACCACCTCGTCGCAGCCGAACTCGCGCAAGCGATCGGCGACGATGCCGGCGGTGCGGTGGACTTCGTAGAGCAGCTCCGGGTTCTCGTGGAAGTCATGGCGCCAGGCGGCCATTTCGTCGGAGAGGGCGGCAACGCGGTTGACGATGGGCATGGGGTGAGGTCCGTTTTGTTGTCGTTTTCAGCAAGGGTCACGCAGATTTCTACGACTCTCCGAACACGCGCTTGAAGATCGTGTCGACGTGCTTGAGGTGATAGCCGAGGTCGAACTGCTCCTCGATCTCGGCGTCGGTGAGATATTTCTTCACCTCGGCGTCCTTCTTCAGCAGAACAAGGAAGTCGCCTTCGCCGCGCCAGACCGGCATCGCGTTGCGCTGCACAAGCTTGTAGGCGTCCTCGCGGCTCGCGCCCTTCTGCGTGAGCGCCAGCAGCACCCGCTGCGAATGCACGAGGCCGCCGAGGCGGTCGAGGTTCTTCTGCATGTTGGCGGGGTACACCAAGAGCTTGTCGATCAGACCGGCAAGGCGCACCAGCGCGAAGTCGAGCGTCACGGTCGCGTCCGGGGCCATCATGCGCTCGGCGGAGGAGTGCGAGATGTCGCGCTCGTGCCAGAGCACGACGTTCTCCAGCGCCGGCGTCACATAGGCGCGCACCATGCGGGAGAGACCGGTGAGGTTTTCCGACAGCACCGGGTTGCGCTTGTGGGGCATCGCGGACGAGCCCTTTCGCCCTTCGGAGAAGAACTCCTCGGCCTCCAGCACCTCGGTGCGCTGCATGTGGCGGATCTCGACCGCGATGCGCTCGACCGACGAGGCGATCACGCCGAGCGTCGAGAAATACATGGCGTGACGGTCGCGCGGAATCACCTGCGTCGAGATCGGCTCGGGCACGAGGCCCATCGCCTTGGCGACGTGCTCTTCGACGCGCGGATCGATCTGCGCGAAGGTGCCGACGGCACCGGAAATGGCGCAGGTCGCCACTTCCTTGCGCGCCGCGATCAGGCGCTCCTTGGCGCGCGAGAATTCGGCATAGGCATAGGCGAGCTTGAGGCCGAAGGTGACGGGCTCGGCATGGATGCCGTGGGACCGGCCGATGGTCGGCGTCATCTTGTGCTCGAAGGCACGCTTCTTCAGAGCGGCCAGCACCTTGTCGAGATCGGCGAGCAGCAGGTCGGCGGCGCGGGTGAGCTGGACGTTGAGGCAGGTGTCGAGCACGTCGGAGGAGGTCATGCCCTGGTGCACGAAGCGCGCCTCGGGGCCGACGATTTCGGCAAGGTGGGTCAGGAAGGCGATGACGTCGTGCTTGGTCTCGCGCTCGATCTCGTCGATGCGGGCGACGTCAAAGGTGGCGTTTTTGGCCTTGGCCCAGACCGTCCTGGCGGCTTCCTTGGGGATCGTCCCGAGCTCGGCGAGGGCATCCGCCGCATGCGCCTCGATCTCGAACCAGATCTTGAACCGGGTCTGCGGCTCCCAGATCGAGGCCATTTCCGGACGGGTATAGCGGGGGATCATTGGACGACTCCAGATAGGTGGGCGGGCGGCCCAAGGGGGCTGCGACCTGCCAAAATGCTTTTTACGCCGTGATTTAGCAGAGCGGGCAGGGCGAAACAAACGGTCTGGGGCCGCAGAGAGGGCGATCGCCGAGCTTTCCACCGGCCCGGCAAGCCAGGACGGCCCAAGGGAGGAGGGGTCCACCTGCAAATATTCACTGTCAATCACGGATCATTGACTGACAGATATTGAAATCTGTCAGCGAGACGTGTATATCCGTTCCCGGACGCTCCGATTGGGCGTCCCGTGGTGATCCCTCCCGGGGAGCTCGAGGTTCGTAACGACTGCGGATCCAGGGCGTAATTTTGGGGTGGGGACCGCGGACGAATGGAGACTTGAGACAATGACGACCGAAATCATCAATCTCACCGGCACGATTGGGCATTGGCTCAATTTGCTGGTGGCGCGCCAGATCGCGGCGCAGGCTGCAAAACTGCCTCATTAAGGCGAGAGCTTTCCGAACGACCGGCACGGGCGCTTCGGAAAGCACCCATCGCCGGGTAACTGAGCCCTCAACGGGAACATGGTGCTGGCATGAATGAAGCCGTTATCTTGACGCCGGAGCGGATCCTCGAAGTGACCGAGGACGTGCTGCGGCGTTACGGACTTGCCAAGGCCACCGTGGTCGATGTTGCCCGTGCGCTCGATGTGAGCCACGGCAGCGTCTATCGCCACTTCCCGAGCAAGGCTTCGTTGCGCGAGGCCGTCGCCAAACGTTGGTTGGACCGCATCGACGCGCCGTTGCTGGCGATCGCCGAGGAGCAGGGCCCCGCGCCGGTGCGGCTCGACCGCTGGCTTCGTACCCTGTTCGCCGCCAAGCGTTCGCGCGTGCTCGACGACCCCGAGATGTTCGATACCTATCTGACACTGGCGCGGGAAGCCTGTGCTGCCGTGAAGTGCCACAAGGACACCATGATCGACCAGATCGCGGCGATCCTGGCCGACGGCGTCACGCAGGGCGTCTTCGCGGTAGACGACGTCAAGGCCACAGCGCGCGCCGTCTTCGATGCGACCAGCCGATTCCATCATCCGGGCCATGCCGACGAGTGGAAGGACGCGGATCTGCAGGCGCGCGTGGACGCGACCCTGGCGCTGCTGCTGCGCGGGTTGAAGGCCTAGACTTCCTCAGCCTCTCCTAAATCCTCGTCAGTCCGCACGCCGCGGCCAGCCGCACGAGTTGCGCGTCCGTGCGCGCACCGGTCTTGGTCTTGATCAGGTAGTGATAGTTCTGCACCGTTTTCACACTGAGATTGAGATGCGCCGCGATCTGCTCGGTGGTGGCGCCGCCGGCGAACTGGCGCAGGATTTCAATCTCGCGCTCGCCCAACTGATCCAGCACTGAGCCGGTCGGCGACAGGCTCTCCTCGGCCAAAATATGTGCGATGTCGTCGCTCATGGCGCGTTCGCCGCTGGCGATGCTGCGGATCGCGGCGACGACCGCGGACGGTTCGCTGCTCTTGGTGACGAAGCCAGAAGCGCCCGCGCCGAAGGCGGCCTTCACCAGCACGGCCTCGTTGTGCATGGTGAAGACGAGTATCCGCGCCCGCGGGGACCACGCGCAGATGTTGCGGATCGCCTCCAGTCCGCTCGCGCCGGGCATCGAGATATCCAGCAGGACAACGTCGGGATCGTGCGCCTTGAAGGCGGCGTAGGCATCCGCGGCGTTGTCGGCTTCCGCCACGACGTGAAGGTTCCCCTGGCTTTCCAGCACGCGCCGGTAGCCTTGCCGCACGATCGGATGATCGTCCACCAGCAGCACGGAAATGCCTGTCGCCGTAACTTCGCTCATCCCGGCCTCACGCGGCGAGCGGGATGGTGGCGGCGACGCTCAGGCCGCCTCTGGCGGGCAGGATCGACAGCGATCCGCCGGCGGCCGCCACGCGTTCGCGAATGCCGGTGAGACCGAAGCCGGCCGACCGCGCAACGCGCGTCGCATCGCCGCCGCCGTCATCCTCGACGCGGATCAGAAGCGCATCGTCCTCGCCCACGCGCCGCTCGACGCACAAGGAAATCTCGCGTGCCGAGCTGTGGCGCAGCGCGTTGGTCAGGCATTCCTGGGCGATGCGATAGGCGGTGGTGGCAGCCGTGCCGCTGATGTCGGTGAGATCGCCCCTGAGATCGAGCTGGATCGTCGGCCGCGCCGTGCTCTGTGAACGCCAGCTGTCGACGAGATTGACGAGGCTGGCCTCGAGCCCGAGCTCCTCTGGCAGGGGATTGCGCAGGCGCTTGAGCGCATCGCGCAGCGAGGCCATCAGATGATGGGTGGCCTGCGAGATCATGCGCGCGTCCTGCACGATGCCGATATCCTTGCCTTTCTTCGCACTCGCCGTCTCGATGGTGTTGGCGAAGGCGAGTATGGCCGAGAGATTCTGCCCGAACTCGTCGTGCAGCTCGCGGGCGAGCGCGCGGCGCTCATCGTCGCGGATCTCGATCAGGCGCCTGGTCAGCGCCGCGCGCTGCTCGGTCGCTTCTTCCAGCCGGCCGCCGAGCTGGCTGACGGCGCCGCCGATCATCGCAAGCTCCATCGAACGGAAGCGCGGCAGCTTCGTGCGGTAATGGCCGCGCGCCATGCGCTGGAGCGCAGTGACGATGGTGCGCGCCGGCGCCAGCGCATGCGCAATCGCAATCGAGGCCAGAAGCGCGATCGCCACCGCCATCAGCAGCGCGACGTCGATCACGTTGAGGATGTACTCCCAGGCGAGCGAGATCGCGGCCGCTGCGTCCGGCGTCGCGACGACGGCGCCGGCCGCCGCGGCGCGCGGACTGACGGGGCGCACGACCTCGGCGTGGCTGCCGAGGAAGGTCGGCACGATCGAGGCGAACCAGCGCGGCGGCGTCTTGCCGATGCCCTGGCTCTGGCCGCAGAGCGGCTTTTCGAATGCCGCGGCCGGCTGGAACTCGACGCAGACGCCCGGGGAGATCAGCTTCATCATATCGAGGGTGCGCCAGTCCGGAACCGGCAACAGATGCTCGCGCGCTCTGCTGCTGCGCAACAGGAGTTCCTGCCAGTACAGCGCCTGAAGCGCATGCGCGACCCGCTGCGCCGAGGCGGCCGTCGCCCGGTCGATACTGCGATAGGCGTCGAACGTGGCCCACACGGTTGCCGCGCCAAGGCAGAGCGCGACGATGAGAAGCAGACGGGCGACGAGCTGAAGCACGAGGCGCATGCGATCACCCTCAACGTTTGGTAGGGTCAGCCTAACAACGCCGCCGCGCCTTGCCAATTGCAGGGTTCGGGCCGGGTCGCAGGTCGGGCAAATTTCCCAAGCCGGATTGGGCATGGCTCTTTGGACGGGGCGCGGCGAATTTGATCTAATCGGAGAGGAAGCGTTGCAGGTCAGTCCTTGCAAGCCAGGAGCAGTGCAGCATGAGTTCGATGACGATTGGGCCGATCGCGGGCTCTGCTGCCGACCCGTCCGAGCGCAGCGCGCTGCTGTTCTGGATGATCTTCACCGGGCTTTCGGTCTTCGCCGTCGTTCTGCTGTGGAGGTTCGGCCTCATCCGTCTGATGCTGGCATCGGACCGCACCTACATCTCCAGCGTGATCGCGCTGCTTTATGTTCTGACCTGTGGTCACTGCTTCCTGCGCACGCGGGTGATCGCCCGTGAAGGCGCAGCGGCCCGGCGCTGCCGAGCGCTGCTCGCGGCGCCAGGGGGCAGCAAGGCGCTGGATGCGGGCGCGGCGACGCTGCCGCACGGGCTCGTGCGGGACCACATCGAGAGCCTGGTGACCAAGGCCGCTGCGCAGGACTACCGGCGGGTCGACCAGACACTCCTGCTGAGGACACTCGCCGACCGCCTGAGGGGCTCCAACGGTTTCGGTGCGTTCGTCTCGGACACGCTGATGAAGCTCGGATTGCTCGGCACCATTGTCGGCTTCATCATCATGCTGGCGCCGATCGCGGGGCTCGATGCCGCCGACAAGGTCGCGATGCGCTCATCGATGGGGCTGATGAGCGACGGCATGGCGGTCGCGATGTACACGACGCTGGCGGGCCTGGTCGGCTCGATCCTGGTCCGCATCCAGTACTACATGCTGGATACCGCGACCCAGCGGGTGTTCTCGGACGCGGTGGTGCTGACCGAGACCTATGTGACGCCGGTGCTGGAGCGCCAAGGCGTTGAACTCAAAGGCGTCGAACTTAAAGGCGTTGAACTTAAAGGCGCTGGAACCTCGTCATGATGGACGACTTTGGTCTCTATCCGCGCGAGGAGCCGTTCGATCCGCTGGGGGTGATGCTGTTCAAGGCGCTCCAGGTGATCGCGTTCCTGTTCTTCCTCGCGCTGCTCGCGGTCTCGCCGGATGCCAAGGACGGCAAGATCGACTCCAAGGCGGAGTTCATGATCACGCTGGACTGGCCAGACAGCCACCCCGACGATCTCGACCTGTTCGTGCAGGATCCCGCCGGCAACATCGCCTGGTATCGCCATCGCGAGGCCGGCTTCCTCACGCTCGACCGCGACGACCGCGGCGGCGCCAACGATTTCATCATGGTCAACGGCAAGAAGATCGCTTCGCCCATCCGCGAAGAGATCGTCACGCTGCGCGGCATCATTCCGGGCGAATACACCGTCAACGTCTCGCATTTCGTCGCCACGACCGGCGAGCCCGTGACGGCGAATGTGAAGGTACAGAAACTCAATCCGACGGCGCAGGTGGTGTTCGACAACAAGTTCACGCTCGACCACACCGGCGACGAGAAGACGGCGGTGCGGTTCCGGCTCGACGCCGAGGGCAAAGTCGTCGATGTGAGCCAGCGGCCGAAATCGCTGCTGGAGACCTTTCGCAGCACCTGGCGCAACGGGGCCGATCTCGACCCGAGCACCGGTGTGAGCAAGAACGCCGTGAGGGTGCGCCGTGACTAGTCTGCAAACGGTGATCCTCACGCTGTCGGTCGCCTACGCCGTCATCGGCGCGCTGCTGCTGGTCGTGCTGGTCTATGCGCGGCTGCATTGGTCGCTGAAGGCGGTGGCGGTGGTCGTGACCAGCGCTTTCTATGTCGTCAGCTTCACTGAAATGCGCGGGCTGCTCGGCTGGGCCAGCACGGACCGGCTGCCCACCTCCTTCAAGCTGCTCAAGGCCCGCATCGTCGAGCCGCATTCGCTGGAGGGCGATCCCGGCTCGGTCTACCTCTGGGTCGAGCAGCTCGACGCGGACAATCGTCCGAGCGGCATCCCCCGGGCCTTCCGTGTGCCCTACAATGACAGGCTGGCCGACAAGACCCACGCAGCCGAGAACGAGATCGCGCTGGGACATCCGCAGGGCGGGCGCGCGGCGGATTTCGGCGGCGGCGACGGCAGCCTGATCGACATGGTCCGGGAATATGTGACGCCCAAGACGATCATGGAGACCACCGGCGGCGATTCCTCGACCGGTGAATTCATTGCGCCGCCGGCCGGCGCGCAGGGCGCCCTGTTCACGCCGCTGCCGCCGCCCCGGATGCCGCCAAAGGACGAGCAATAGCCTCTTCACCATCCCCGCGGAGCTGCGCTGGTAAACCGTTCCGCACTGGCGCATCCTGTTGACCTCCCTCAATTTGGCCTTACCGGCTTCGAATAAGAGTCTGAGGGTGGAGGGTGCGTGCTTCTCGCTGTTTTCTCGGATATCCACGGCAACCGGCAGGCGTTCGAGGCGTGCCTGAAGGCGGCGCGTGCGAAAGGCGCGGAGCGGTTCGTCCTGCTCGGCGATTTCGTCGGCTATGGCGCGGATCCCGAATGGGTCGTGGACACCGCGATGGAGCTGGCGGCCCAGGGGGCCGTTGCGGTTCGCGGCAATCATGATGAAGCCGTCAGCACCACGACCGAGACCATGAATGCCGAGGCGCAGATCGCGATCGAATGGACCCGCGGGCGGCTCGACGTCGCACAGCGGCGCTTTCTGGCAGAACTGCCGATGACGGTCGACGAGAAGGAGCGCTTTTACGTCCACGCGGAGGCTTCACAGCCGACGCGGTGGCACTATGTCCGTGCCACCGCCGACGCGGCCAAGAGCCTGATCTCGACCCCCGCCCATGTCACCTTCTGCGGCCACGTCCATCGCCCCGCGCTCTATTCGATGTCGGTGACGGCGAAGATGACGAACTTCGTGCCGAAGACCGACGTCCCCGTGCAGCTCCTGCGCGGGCGGCAATGGCTGGCGGTGCTGGGCTCGGTCGGCCAGCCCCGCGACGGCGATCCGTCCGCAGCCTTCGTGCTGTTCGACACGGAGTCGTGCGAGATCACCTATTGCCGCGCGCCCTATGACATCGCGAGCGCTGCGAACAAGATCCGCGAGAATGGCCTGCCGTCCTGGCTGGCCGATCGCCTGTCGCAGGGGCGCTAGCGGCCGATGCCCAAACCTCTGGTCAAATCAGGCGCGGTGATCGACGGCTACACCATCGGCGAATGCGTCCATGCCGGCGGCATGGCGACGCTGTGGGCCGTCACTCATCCCGGCATCGACGTGCCGCTGCTGATGAAGATCCCGCGGGTGTCGGAGGGCGAGGACCCCGCCGCGATCGTCTCCTTCGAGATGGAGATGATGATCCTGCCGCGGCTCGCGGGGCCGCATGTGCCGGCCTGCTTCGGCACCGGCGATTTCGCGCACCAGGCCTATGCCGTGATCGAGCGCATTCCGGGCATCACGCTCTACAAGCGGTTGCCGGACTTGCCGCTGCCTTACGAGGAGGCGCGGCTGCTGGTGTCGAAGATCGCGGCCGCGTTGGCCGATCTGCACCGGCAGAACGTGATCCATCACGACATCAAGCCGAGCAGCATCATGTTCCGCGATAGCGGTGAAGCCGTGCTGATCGATTACGGCCTGTCGCACCACAACCATCTGCCGGATTTGTTGCAGGAGGAATTCCGACTGCCTTACGGCACCGCGCCCTATATGGCGCCGGAACGGCTGCTCGGCGTGCGCGACGATCCGCGCAGCGATCTGTTCTCGCTCGGCGTGCTGCTCTACTTCTTCACGACAGGCGAGCGGCCGTTCGGAGAGGGCGAGACGCTGCGCGCGATGCGGCGCAGGCTGTGGCGCGATCCGCATCCGCCGCGCAAATTGCGCGCCGACTATCCACCTTGGCTGCAGGAGGTGGTGCTGCGATGTTTGGAGATCGAGCCGGTCCGGCGTTACCCCACTGCGTCCCAGCTCGCCTTCGATCTGGCCCATCCGAACCAGGTCAGGCTGACCGCGCGTTCGGAGCGGATGAATCGCGATCGCTGGAGCGTCGCCTGGCGGCGCCGCTTCAACCAGGGCGTCATGGCGCCCCGTGCCAAATCGGACGTCGCAGAGCAGATCGCGTCGAGCCCGATTCTCGCGGTCGCGCTCGATACGGTGGAAGGTGAGCCGGAGCTGAACGAGGCATTACGCGTGACCACGGAGCGGATCCTCGCAACGCTTCCGTCAGCGCGACTTGCCTGTGTCAACGTGTTGAAGCTCAACCGTATCGCCATCGACAAGACGCTGGATGAGCAAGGCTCCAACAAGCACATTGATCGGCTCGTTGCCCTCCGGCACTGGGCGACGCCCTTGAAGCTGGATGAAAGCCGGTTGTCCGTTCACGTGCTGGAGTCGGTTGATCCCGCCACGGCGCTGCTGGAATTCGCCGAGATGAACTCGGTCGACCATCTCATCATCGGGGCGCGGCAAAATTCGTTCCGACGTACCTGGCTGGGCAGCGTCTCGGCCAAGGTGGCTGCGGAGGCGACCTGCACCGTCACCGTGGTGCGGCCACAGCGGATGGCTGCAGCCAAACCAGACGCCGGCGTGGTGTGGGGATAGGAAGGCTCAGGCCGCGTGGGCGGTCTGGACGGAGCGCTTGCGGCGGATGGGCCAGGAGAACTGGGGACCGGGCTCGCCGTGATCCGCACTGCCGCCGAAATACTGGATGATCTCGCGGCAGGGCTCGCAGTTGAACAGGTTGCGCGACGCGGATGTCTTGGTCATTTCCTTCAGGCAGTTCGGGCAGTGCGGTTTCATCAATCTTGGTCCAATCAAGAATTTCAATGCCGGCGCGGTGACCGGAACGGATAATCCGGGTCCGCCGTGTCGGATCCGGTGTCGTCGCGCATCTCGCCTTCGGTGCGTTCGAGCCGGCCGAAGAAATCATCGAGGCTCGGATGCGGACGCCGCGGGATGCGACACCGGCGTTTCGGTTGACGCTTCACGAGGACGATCTGCATGGGGTCAGACCCGATGAGGGCGGGTGTGACGTGCCGAACGTGCCGGGACCTGGACTGGTCCGGCCGACGGGCCAAACACGACAAACGCACAAAAACCGATCCACAACGCCACGCCAGTCCAAACCAGGGTCGTCGTCATGATGTGCTCCCGCGAAAACAGGCAGGAATCACTAACGGTGATTTGCGCGAATCAGGGAAGTCCGGAGGAGTACGGACCGAGGTTGCAATTTAGGCATTACGCGCCGCAACCCCCGTAAGAGCCGCAGTTTTTCCCGCGTGCGATCGTCGCATCTGGTCTGCGCGCGCGCCTTCGAGGACATCCCGAACGCGCGGAGCGTCTCGAACACAGCGAAATCCGTAGCGGCCGGTGTAGTCGGTATCGGGCGAATGGGTCGATCGACCCGACGCGAAGTTGAGGTGACCGGCGCCACCGCCGATGTCGAGAATTTCGAACTCCGCGTCCATCGCCTGGAATGGCGTCTGGCTCACCGTCCGTCTGCCCCAGGCCGTTCGCAGGATCAGCGCGCGGCGATCGGTGATCAGATAGAGCGTCTGCAGGTCTTGCAGCAGCATCACCAGGGGGCCGCAACCATCGCAACTCCGAGCATCACGAGAGGTTGGGCCGCTTGGTCGATCCAACCGTTTCTGATGGCGATGACGGTCAGCAACAGCCAGGGGAATCCGATCCACCAGAGAAATCGCCACATGATCATGCGGGCGACGCCGTCGGGCTGGCCCTGCCAGACCACCTGCTCCCCGTCCTCCAGGGACAGGACGCGCAAACGCCGCAGGACTGCGGAAAACGGAGTGGCGCGGATTTCGTCCATTGCCATTGGTCGCAGCGGCCGCAAGGCCGGTTCGGACCGCAAATGGCTGTCAGATGGCTTCGCCGCGTGCCGTTGCCGCCGCGTTGCGGATCGCCGCGATGTTGGTCTTGTAGGCCTCATGGGTGCCGCCCCTGAACACGGAGGTGCCAGCGACGAAGGCGTTGGCGCCCGCCGCGGCAAGCGGGCCTGCGACGTCGGGGCCGACACCGCCATCGACCTCGATGTCAACAGGACGCCCCGCGGTCATCGCGCGGATGTCGCGGATCTTGCCGATCGCGGAGGGGATGAAGGCCTGGCCGCCGAAGCCGGGATTGACCGACATCACCAGCACGAGGTCGACGAGGTCGATGACGTATTCGAGCACGCTGATCGGCGTGCCCGGGTTGAGCGAGACGCCGGCCTTCTTGCCGAGCGCGCGGATGGCCTGGAGCGAGCGGTGCAGATGGGGTCCGGCCTCCGCATGCACGGTGATGTGGTCGCAGCCGGCCTTCGCGAAGGCCTCGAGATAGGGATCGCAGGGCGAGATCATCAGATGCGCGTCGAAGATCTTCCTGGTGTGCGGGCGCATCGCCTTGATGACATCGGGGCCGTAGGAGATGTTTGGAACGAAGTGCCCGTCCATCACGTCGAGATGGATCCAGTCAGCGCCAGCGGCGTCGACCGCCCGGACCTCTTCGCCGAGCTTCGAGAAGTCCGAGGCCAGGATCGAGGGCGCGATGGCCAGGGGGCGGGGGGCGAAGGCTTGGGTCATGGCGCGGTGTCCCGTGGCGGCCGTGAAGGATGATGCTCGCCTAACATGGGCCTCCCGGCCGGGCAATGCAGGGGCGGTGAGCTTCCTGTGGGCGGAAATTTCTGCCGCGCCCGGCATGAATTGCCGGTGTTCCCGGGCTGCGCCAAACGCACGGACGCCGGATTTCATTGAGTTTTTCGCGCTGGCACGACGCTTGCTGACTTCACCGCCAGAACATTGGCTGCGGCGTGCCGCATCGGTTGGAGTTGTGCAATGTTGTTCGCCCTTGGCGCGGTATCGAGTGCACTCGACGCGATCCAGTCGCTGACGAACTCGAAATCGTCCTCGTCGACTCAGAAGACGGGGTCTTCGCAGAAATCGACGACGAATCCGTTCGCGATCGACAGCGGCAGCAACACGACGACCGGCGCGACCTCTTCGGTCAATGCGGGCAAAACTCCGCAGATATCTCCGGAGACGATGAACGCTCTGTTCGCCGCGCAAAGCCAGTCGTCCACCAGCACGAACAGCACCGCCAGTTCGACCTCATCCAGCTCGACCTCCTCGACGTCGACCAGCCGGGATGCGGCGCTGAAGGACCTGTTCTCGCAGATCGATGGCGACGGCGACGGCAAGATCACCAAATCCGAGTTCGAGAACGCGCTGGGAGCCGGCGGCACCAGCCTCGCGAAGGCGGACGACGTCTTCTCGAAAATGGATTCGGACTCCGACGGCGGCGTCAGCCTGGATGAGATGTCGAAGGCGCTGAAGAGCGGCCATCACGGTCACCACGCGCAAGGTGCCAGCGGTTCGGGCGATGGATCGGATTCGTCGTCGCAGTCCAGCGGCGGATCGACCTCGACCACGACGACCGCCGCCGACGGCTCGTCCACCACCACCGTCACTTATGCCGACGGCTTCAAGATGTCGACGACGGTGCCGGGCGCCTCCAGCTCCTCCGCCAATTCGGCCTATGATCTGTTCGCGCAGTTGATGCAGCGGCAAGGCGGGCAGGGGCAAGGCGCCTCGGCGCCCGCCGGCTCGTCCATGTCGATGAGCGTCTGACGTTTTCAGCGCCGCCGCCGTTATCCGCCGAACCTGTCCTTCCACGCTGGCAGCGCGCCGGGGAACGGCAGCGCCGTCGCATTGTACACGCCGCGCGCGATCGCGCGTGCGACCACGTTGGCAGCCACCGTGCCGAGCTCGGTGAGACCGACCAGCGGCTCGATCGGCTTCTCGCAGGTCGCGGCCGCAAACAGCACATCTCCATCAGTCGGTGCATGCACCGGATAGATCGCACGCGCAAATCCGGTATGCGCGATCATCGCTAGCCGCTTGGCCTGCGCCTTGGTCAGCGTAGCATCGGTAACGACAAGGCCGATCGTGGTGTTTTCGCGCGCGCTCGCGGCAGGGCCGCCCTTGATGCGCATCGCCAGCATGTCCTGCGTGAATTTGGGCGGCAGGCCGCGCCCGCCGAACTCGCCGTTGTCTTCGAACGGCGCCGCCCAGAACCACGGCCCTTCGCCGACGGTTGCGCTGCCGACTGCGTTGACGACGATGATTGCGGCGACCTTGATGCCATTGGCCAGCACGGCTGAAGCCGAGCCGAGCCCGCCCTTGAAGGTCGCGGTGGTGGCCCCCAGGCCCGCGCCGACGCTGCCCAGCGCGAAGTCGTCGCCAGCGGCCACTGCCGCGGCGTAGCCGAGGTCGCGATAGGGCGCAAAGCGCCCCCAATTCTTGTCGCCGCCATTGAGCAGGTCGAACACGATCGCGCCCGGCACGATCGGGATCACCGCCTCGCGGATCCGGAAGCCGCGGCCTTGCTCGGCCAGCCAGGCCTGGGTGCCGCCGCCGGCATCGATGCCGAAGGCGGAGCCGCCGGACAGCGCAATCGCGTCAACGCGCTCGACCGTGCTGGCAAGGTCCAGCATCGCGTCCTCGCGCGTGCCGGGGCCGCCGCCGCGCACGTCGATTGCCGCGACCGCCGGTTGGTCGAAAATGATCGCGGTCGTGCCCGAAGCGAGCTTCGCATCATGGGCATGGCCGACGCGGACGCCGGCGACATCGGTGAGCAGATTTTTCAAGGCCGGCACTCCATGCGCTGCAGCCGTTAGCGATAGCGCACCGATGTCGCGGGCTCAACTCGCCAGCGCCGTTCTGAGCATCTTGGCGAGCTCGGACTTGCGGTAGGGCTTGGCCAGCAGCAGCACGCCGGAATCGAGCCTGCCGTGATGGACGATGGCGTTTTCGGTATATCCCGAGGTGAACAGCGTCTTCAGGTCGGGGCGCCGCCGTGCCGCCTCGTCGGCGAGCTGCCGGCCGTTCATGTTGCCGGGCATGATGATGTCGGTGAAGAGCAGGTCGATGTCCTCGTCGGCGTCGATGATGACGAGGGCTTCGGCCGCGTTGGCCGCTTCCAGCGCGGTGTAGCCGAGGCTCTTGACCTGGGTCATGACGTACTGCCGCACCAGCGCGTCGTCCTCGACGATGAGGATTCGCTCGTCGCCGCCGGTGATGGGCACGTTCTGAAGCGCCTCGAATTCGGTCTCCTGCACGCCGGCTCGAGCGTGGCAGGTAGATCTTCACGCTCGTGCCGTGGCCTTCCTCGCTGTAAATCTTGATGTGGCCGCCCGACTGCTTGACGAAGCCGAACACCATACTGAGCCCGAGGCCGGTGCCCTTGCCGACTTCCTTGGTCGTGAAGAAGGGATCGAACACCCGCTCGATCAGGTCAGGCGGAATGCCCGTGCCGGTGTCGCTGACCGCGATCATCACGTAATTGCCGGCGAGGACGTCGGGATTCATGCTGGCGTAACCGTCGTCGAGGAAGACGTTGCGGGTTTCCAGCACCAGGGTGCCGCCGTCGGGCATGGCGTCACGCGCATTCAGCGCGAGATTGAGGATTGCGGTCGAGAGCTGACCGGGGTCGATCAATGCCGGCCAGGCGTCCTCGGTGAGTTGCGGCATGATGGTGATCTGCTCGCCGAGGGTCGGATGCAGCAGCTTGGCGGCCTCGAGCGTCAGCGCGTTGACGTCGATCTCGCGCGGTTGAAGCGGCTGCTTGCGGGCAAAGGCGAGCAGGTGCTTGGTCAGTTGCGCGCCGCGCTCGGCGGCATCGTCGATCAGCTTGGTGATGGCGGCGAGTTCGGGGCGGTCGGCCACGGCGTCGGCCAGGATGCCGATCGTGCCGGTGATGACGGTCAGCACATTGTTGAAATCGTGGGCGACCCCGCCGGTCAATTGGCCGATCGAGTCCATCTTCTGGACTTGTCGAAACTGGGCCTCGGCGGCCTGCTTGTCGGTCAGGTCACGGCCGATGAAGAAATGGCGCTTCACCGGTTCCGACCAGGTACCCATCCAGTTCAGCGTGACCTCGTGACCGTCGTCGTGATAGTAGCGCGCCTCGAAGCTGCGCTTGACCGCGCCGCGCCGCGCCGCGCGCATCTCGTTGCGTGTCTTGTCGAGATCGTCGGGGTGAATGAACTCGGTCGCGCTGTGCCCGATCATGTCGTCCGGGCTATAGCCGAGAATGTCCTTCACGCTGGGGCTGACCTGCACGAAATTGCCAAAACCGTCGGTGACCAGAATCAGATCCTGCGAGGTCTCGAAGATGCGCTGGCGCTCTTCGGTCTCGCGGCGCAGTTTCTCCCTGGCTTGCTTCTCCTCGGTGATGTCATGGGCGATCTTGGAGGCGCCGATGATCTCGCCGCTGTCCGATCGCAGTGGCGAGACATTCAGGACGACGTCGAGTTGGCGGCCGTCCTTGCGAATGCGGATCGTCTCGTGCTGGGCGATCGTCTCGTTGTCGCTGATGCGGTTGAGAATACCCCTGGCCTCGGCCTTACGCTCCTCCGGCACGACCAGGTAGATCGACTGGCCGATGGCCTCGGCGGCGGTGTAGCCGAACAGATGCTCGGCAGCATTGTTCCAGCCCGTGATGATGCCGTCGAGTGACTCGGTGATGATGGCGTCGTTGGAGGACTCGACCACGGCGCCGTAGAGCGCCAGGCGCTTGCCGTAGAAGTCGCGATCCGAGGCCGATTGCTGCCGAAGTTTGCCGACGAGGCCGACCGTTTGCGCCTGGAGGCGGACGTTCTCGATCAGCAGTACGGCAAGCACGAAGCTCGCAGCGCAGAGGCCGTAGAGGCGGCCGGCGTAGAAGCCGAGATCATAGCGGGCGACGTTGACGATTGCCGACAGGGCGATGTCGAACAGCCAGGCGCACATCGTGACCATGAGCCAGACGTCGATCACCGTGTGCGGCCTGCGGAACCACAGCGTGATCAGCGCCGCAAAGCTCAGGGACCAGACGAACGACACCACCCCGATCATGGTGGTGGTGTAGCGGCCATCCTTCAGCAGGACCGGCAGCAGGCCATGCTGCGCAGTTACGAGCCAGGCGAACACGGTCATCGCGGCGAGCACGCTGGCGACGGAAAGTGCGACCGCGGACGCCGTCGAGCCCGTGATCCTGTTTCCGCCATTGCCGTCCTTCAGCCAGCCGTAGGCCAGCACGAACAGCGGGAAGCCGCCATGCCAGATCATGTAGAGCCAGACGGTGGTTTGCGGGCCGGCACCGAACAGTCCGGCCGGGGCGAACAGCCCGGGGAAGGTGAGGGCGTGGGTCACAGCGGCCGCCGCCGTGAACAGATAGCCTGTCGCCAGCAGTTGCAGCGCACGGCTGCGCAGCACGGCGACCTGTGACAGCAGAAGAACGGCGGTGATGATGTCGCTGACCGCGAGCGCCGACTGATAGCTCGCCACGAACGCCGGCACCTGCGCCAGCGGCGTGCCCGCAAACGGCACGGCCAGCGCGAACAGGATCGCGGAGATGCCGACGATCGCCAAGGCCGCCTTGCGATCGCTCTGCGTGGCCGACAAGGTCGAAAGGAAGGTGCTCCGGTCGGCGGGGGCTAGCACGTTGATCTCTCGCAAGCCGGCATGGTGACCTCGTACGTCAATCTCTTCCGTCCGGGACAGCAGCTTCCGTCATGGTAGCCGGCTCCGGGCGCGCATCCTGACAGAAAGCGCTTGCGACTCAACCGAGGGTTACAGCTTACTTAACTTGGAGGGGGACTCGGAACTGATATCTGGTAAGGGCTGATTTACTGGACAGACTCATACTGCCTTGCTGCCCTTCTGCGGTACATTGAATCAATTAATGATGCGAATTCGGGAGTTGTTCCCATGCCTCGTGTCCTCGTTATCGATGATCAGAAGGGCGTCCGTGCCATGATCGCGATGGTGCTTCGGGTCAACCATTATGACGTAGTCGAAGCTGAAAGTGGTGCCGAGGCGTTGAGGGCGTTCGGCGAGAGCCCTTTTGACGCTGCGATTGTCGATATTTTCCTGGCCGAGACCAGCGGAGTCGATGTCATGGCAACCATTCGGGAGCGTGTTCCGGGGTTTCCGATCGTGGCGGTCTCCGGCATGACCGCGCTGGATTTCGTTGGCGAGGCGCCCGATCTGGAAGGCGTCGTCTGCCTGCAAAAGCCGTTTCGGCCGAACGATCTGCTGCAAGCACTGAAGACTGCGCAGGGCCAGGCTGCAACTGGCGAAGCTGCGCGGGCGGTCTGACAAAAAACGCCCCGGCGAACCGGGGCGTTGGTTGGGCGGGCCAAAGGTCAGCCTGGCTGTCTCAGGTCCCGTTGCCCTTGATCTCGGCGTAGCCGCCCTTGGCGTCCCACTTGTAGACGACGTAGTCGAGCTGCTTGATGTCGCCCTTCGAGGTCGTACTCGATCGGGCCGATCACGGTGTCCCACTTGCCGGCCTTGATCGCCGCCATCACCTTCTTGGCGTCGGTGGTGCCGGCCTTCTTGGCGGCCTGCGACCAGACCTGCATCGCCGCGTAGGTGTAGAGGGTGTAGCCTTCGGGGTCGATGTTCTTGGCCTTGAAGGCGTCGACGATCTTCTTCGCCGTCGGCTTCTCGCGCGGGTCCGGGCCGAAGGTGAACAGGGTGCCTTCGCCGGCCGGACCGGTGATGGACGCGTACTCCTTGTCGGCGAGCGCGTCGCCGGCCATCAGGATCGTCTTGAGGCCCTGGTCGCGCATCTGGCGCAGGATCAGGCCGCTCTCCTGATGGTAGCCGCCGACATAGACGAGGTCGATGTTGTCACGCTTCAGGCGCGAGACGATCGCGTTGAAGTCCTTGTCGCCCTTGTTGTAGGACTCGTACATCTTCTCGGTGATGCCGGCCTTGTTGAGCGCCTTCTTGGTCTCGTCGGCAAGACCTTTGCCGTAAGTGGTCTTGTCGTTGAGGATCGCGATGTTCTTGCCCTTGAAGTTCTTGGCGATGTACTGCGCCGCGACCAGGCCCTGCTGATCGTCGCGGCCGCACGCCCGCGCCACGTTCCACAGACCGCTGTCGGTGAACTTCGGATTGGTGGAGGCGGGGGTGATCTGGAGCACGTTGCCGTCGGCATAGGCTTCCGAGGCGGGGATCGACGACGACGAGCAATAGTGCCCGGCGACGAACGGCATCTTCGCGCTTGCGATCTTCTCGGCGACAGAGCGGGCCTGCTTGGGATCGCAGGCATCGTCCTCGACGGAGAGCGCGAGCTTCTTGCCGTTGACACCGCCGGCGGCGTTGATGTCGGCGACGGCCATCTCGGCGCCGTTCTTCATCTGGCGGCCGAAGGCGGACTCGCCGCCCGTCATCGGGCCTGCGACTGCGACCGTGACATCCTGCGCGAACGCCGCGCTCGAGAGCGCGAGCGACGCGCCGAATGCCAGACCGATGAGCTTCAGTGATTTCATGAGATACCTCGCGGGTGGTCGCCTGTGGGAGTTGCCGGGTGCACCCGGTCCAAACCGGCGCCATTCTTGAATGAATTCGGCGAGAAGTCACCGGCAAAATACGGGCATTGGCGGAGATATCTCGCCACATTCGGCCGCACTTGATCCGGCTTTGGGCCGCTCAGCCGTGCCGGCCGCCTTCCAGATAGGCGGCGCGAATCTCGGGGCGCTGCAGCAACTCGGCGCCGGTCCCGGCCAGCGTGATCAGGCCGTTGACCATGACATAGCCGCGATGGGCGAGCTTGAGCGCGTGGTTGGCGTTCTGCTCAACGATCAGCACGGTCAGCCCGTCCTGTCGGTTCAGGGTGCGGATCGCGTCGAAAATCTGGCGGGCAATCAGCGGCGCGAGCCCGAGCGAGGGCTCGTCAAGCAGGAGCAGGCGGGGGCGGCTCATCAGGGCACGGCCGATCGCCAGCATCTGCTGCTCGCCGCCGGACAGCGTTCCGCCGCGCTGGGCGTAGCGCTCCTTCAGCCGCGGAAACAGCGAGAACACGCGTTGCAGCGTCGCCTCGCGTTCGGCGTCCGTGCATTCGGTGGCGTCCGCCCCCATCTGGAGGTTCTCCGCCACGCTCATGCGCGGGAAGATGCGGCGTCCCTCAGGCGATTGGGCGATGCGCAAATGCGCGATCTGATGGGTCGGTACGTTGGTGATGTCGCGGCCTTCGTACAGGATCTGGCCGGAGCGGGCCCGCGGCTTGCCGAAGATCGTCATCATCAGCGTCGACTTGCCGGCGCCGTTGGCGCCGATCAGCGCCACGATCTCGCCGGCATTGATCTCGACGTCGACGCCCTTCAGCGCCTCGATCTTGCCGTAGGCGGCGCGCAAGGACCGGATCGCGAGCAGGGGAGCGGGGGGCGTCACGACCCGCTCTCCAACACGGCCACGGCTTCGTCCTCGTCGGTGCCGAGATAGGCGGCGATCACCTTCGGATCGTCGCGGACCGCGCGGGGCGATCCTTCCGCGATCTTGACGCCATGGTCCATCACCACGATGTGGTCGGAGATCTCCATCACCACCGACATGTCGTGTTCGATCAGCAGGATCGAGGTGCCGAGCTCGTTGCGAATCGAGAGCAGCAGGTCGCTCAGGGCGGCGCTCTCACGCGCGTTGAGGCCGGCGGCGGGCTCGTCCAGGCACAGCAGCGCGGGTTCGGTACACATCGCGCGGGCGATCTCGAGCCGGCGCTGGTCGCCATAGGCGAGATTGCCGGCCGCATCATCGGCGCGGTCGAGCAGATTGACCCGCCTCAGCCAGTCGGTGGCTTGAGCGATCGCGTGCTTCTCGGCGGCGCGGTAGACGGGCGCGCCGATCAAGCCGAGAAAGGTGAAGCCGGAGGCGCGCATCAGTGCGTTGTGCTGCGCCACCATCAGGTTTTCCAGCGCGGTCATGCCGGGAAACAGCCGGATGTTCTGGAAGGTGCGGGCGACCTTGGCCTGCTTGGCGATGCGGAAATCGTTCAGCCGCTCCAGTGCGATCACCTTGCCGTCGTCATGGGTGAGGCGGATGGTGCCGCCGCTCGGCTTGTAGAAGCCGGTGATGCAGTTGAAGACTGTGGTCTTGCCGGCGCCGTTCGGCCCGATCAGCGCGGTGATCTTGTTGCGCTCGGCGGCAAAGGACAGGTCCTGCACCGCAACGATGCCGCCGAAGCGCATGGTCAGCCGGTCGACGCTGAGAATCTTCGCGCCGCTCATCCCTGGCCTTCCTTGACGAGGTCGGAGGAGATCGCGTGTGCCTTGGTCAGGTATACGGTCGGCGCGCGATGGCCGATCAAGCCGCGCGGCCGCCAGATCATGATCAGCACCATGGCCATGCCGAACACCAGCATGCGGTAGGTCTCGAGGCTGCGGAACAGCTCGAAGCCGCCGATCATGGCGAGTGCGGCGAGTGCCACGCCGAGCTGCGAGCCCATGCCGCCGAGCACGACGATGGCGAGCACCAGCGCCGATTCCTGGAAAGTGAAGGATTCCGGGCTGATGAAGCCCTGGCGCGTTGCGAAGAATGCACCGGCGAAGCCGCCGAACATCGCGCCGGTCGCGAACGCCGTGAGTTTCGTCGTCGTGGTGTTGATGCCGAGCGCACGGCAGGCGACTTCGTCCTCGCGCAGCGCCTCCCAGGCGCGGCCGATCGGCAGGCGGCGCAGGCGGATCGTCACCCAGTTGGTGAGCAGCGCCAGCGCCAGGATCAGATAGAACAGGAAGACGATGCGATGGGTCGTCGAATATTCGATGTGGAGCCAGGCGGCGAGCCCGTTGTCGCTGTTGTCGAGCGGGATGCCGAAGAAGGAGGGACGCGGAATGCTGGAGACGCCGTTGGGCCCGCCGGTCAGATCCTGCCAGTTGATGATGACGAGGCGGATGATCTCGCCGAAGGCGAGCGTCACGATGGCGAGATAGTCGCCGCGCAGGCGCAGCACGGGAAAGCCGAGCAGCACGCCCCAGAACGCAGCCAGGATGCCCGCGAGCGGAAGGCAGACCCAGAACGACCAGCCGAAATTGGTGGCAAGCAGCGCATAGGAATAGGCGCCCACCGCGTAGAACGCGACGTAGCCGAGATCGAGCAGGCCCGCGAGCCCGACCACCACATTCAGCCCCCAGCCGAGCATCACATAGGTGAGAACGAGGATCGCGAGGTCGAGGATGTAGCGCTGGTCGTAGAAGATCACGGGCACCAGCAGCGTGAAGATCAGCAGCGCCGGCGCGAGGTAGCGGCCGACGAAGGACATGCCGGTTTGCACCGCGGGCGGAATCAACTTCTCAGTGCCCGCCGGGCCGATCCACTGTCGCAACAGCTCGATCACGATCGAGCCGCCGAACACCGCGGCGACGAGGGCTGCGACGTCGCCGAAGCGTGTCCAATAGGTGAGCTGGCCGTCGGAGCCCGCCTCGGTGCGGATGCCGACCATCAGCGAGAACAGCACCAGCGCGATCAAGGCGTTGACGAAGGCCGTTTGCAGGAGAGCGGGGATGCCGGCGGAGCGGCTTGCGGAGGCGGTTTCTGGCGAAAGGACTGTCACGCGCGACCGTCAGACTTTTTCGACTTCGGGACGGCCGAGCAGGCCGGTCGGCATGAAGATCAGCACGACGATCAGGATCGAGAACGCCGCGACGTCCTTGTACTCGACCGAGAAATAGGCCGACCAGAACGTCTCGATCAGGCCGATCGCCAGACCGCCGAGCATGGCGCCCGGCAGCGAGCCGATGCCGCCGAGCACGGCGGCGGTGAAGGCCTTGATGCCGGCGACGAAGCCCATGAAGAAATCGACCAGGCCGTAATAGAGCAGGTACATCAGGCCGGCGACGGCTGCGAGCGCGGCGCCGATCACGAATGTCATCGAGATGGTGCGGTCGACGTCGACACCGAGCAGCGCCGCCATGGTCTGGTCCTGCTCGCAAGCGCGCATGTCGCGCCCGAGCCTCGTGTGCGACACCAGCCAGGTGAAGATCGCCAGCAGCACGATGGTGGTGACGACCACGATGATCTGGATGTTGGAAAGCTGGATCACGAAGCCGTCCGCGCTCTCGTGCAGCGTATAGCCGCCGGTGATGACGGGCGGGATCGGCTTGACGCGCGCGCCCTGTGCCACCTGCGAGTAGTTGGTCAGCACGAAGGACATGCCGATCGCCGACAGCATCGGGGCGAGGCGGAAGGAATGCCGCAGCGGCCGGTAGGCGATGCGCTCGATGGTCCAGCCATAGAGCGCGGTGATCGCCATCGAGACCAGCAGCACGATGAGCAGGATCACCGGGATCGCGGTGAGCCCGGTCGAGATCAGGAGCAGGAAGGTGATGAGGGCGATGAAGCCGCCGATCATGAAGACGTCGCCGTGGGCGAAGTTGATCATGCCGACGATGCCGTAGACCATCGTGTAGCCGATCGCGATCAGGCCGTAGATGGAGCCGAGCACGAGGCCGTTGATGAGCTGCTGGGCGAAATAATCCATAGGCTGCCGTTACCCAAACCTGACGCGGCTCAAAGGGAGCTCTTTGAAGATTTTCTCGGGCCCCGGCAGCCCATGAGCATTCACAGGGTTTTGTAACAGGAGGGAACTGGCGGCCGCAACTGGTCAGGGCTCGGCATAAAGGCTTGTACAGGGTGATTTCGTGACGGATGTCGTATGGAGGTTCCGGTGGGAGCGAGGAACCGGGTTTCTGTAGCAACCAAAGTTGGTATCGGCCGTTATCTTCACACTGAACGTCCAACAAGGGAGTTTCCCGATGACGAACCAGCAGAACCAGAATCCCGGCCAAGGCCAGCAGGGTCAGAATCCCGGTCAACAGGGTGGCGGCCAGAAACCCGGCCAGCAGCAGCAGGATCCGCAGCGCCAGGGCGACAAGCCCGGCCAGCAGGGTGGGCAGCACCGTCAGGACAACAAGTAATCTGGGAGCCCTGGACAGAAGGCTCGCGAAGAGGCCCCGCCGAAAGGCGGGGCTTTTCTTGGGCCCGCTTCTTGGGCCGCGCGGTCCACAGGGCAGTTAAGGTAAACAAAGGGTTTAAATTGCCGCCATAGTCTGATGCGAGTTAGCTCTCCGCAAAGCCTTACCTCGAAGGCACGTAGCAGGCGAAGCGGGAAGCGGCATGTTCAGGAATTGGCGGATTGGCTCGGTCAACGGCGCGCTGGTGGCCGCCTATTTCATCCCGGCCTGGACGCTGGTCGCCTTCAACATCATGGTCGCACCGGTGCACGGCCTCTACGAGCGGCCGAGCGTCGCGGTGGCGCTGTTCCTCAGCGACCATCTCCAGATGGCTGGGATGGAGACGGTACGCGCGGCCTGGCTGCTGGCGCTCGGCCGGCTGACCGTCGTGGCGTTCTTTGCGATCTCCCTTGTGCTTCTGTGCATCCCGCGCGTCCGCAAGGGCGGCGGCAGCGACGAGGCGCTCGGCATCGCGCTGGCGATCGGCAGCCTGATCTCGTTCGCCAGCATGGTGATGGCCTCGAAGGTCGGCGAGTTGGCCGCTCTCCGCCTGCACGCCACGGAGTTGCTGTTGCTGCTCGGCGCTGCCATCGTGGTGGTGATCGAACGGCCTGCGCCGGCGCCGAAGTCCGTCGAGGCCCAAGCGCCGCTAGCTCTTGAGCAGGCCGAGCTCCTGCACAATCGCTGAGGCTTCCTTGATGGCGTGGTTCACCGCCGGCACGCCGCAATAGATCGCCTGCTGCAGCAGGATTTCCTTGATGTCGTCGGGGGTGAAACCACCCTCGGCGAGCGCCGCGCGCACATGCAGGCGGAACTCGTCCCATTGCCCGAGCGCGACCATGGTGCCGATCACCAGCACCCGCCGCGTGCGCTCGTCGAAATGCGGCCGTGTCCAGATCTCGCCCCAGGCATAGCGCGTGATCATGTCCTGGAAGTCGGTGTTGAAGGCGTTGCGGTTCGCGACCGACTTGTCGACCCAGGCATTGCCGAGCACTTTTCGGCGCATGGTCATGCCGGCGTCGCGGCGCTTCTCGTCGTCCATTCTATCCTCCCTCCGTCATTGCGAGCGCAGCGAAGCAATCCCGAATCTTTCTGCGGAGACAGTCTGGATTGCTTCGCTGCGCTCGCGATGACGATCGTGATTAGCGCTGCGTCAGGAATCCCACCACCGCGTCGGTGAACGCGTGCGGCTGCTCGACATTTGAAATGTGGGCGGCGTCGATGATGGTCATGCTGGCGCCGGGAATGTTGGAGCGGATCAGTTCGCCCGCCGAGATCGGCGTCGCCTGGTCGTGGCGGCCGGCAATCACCAATGTCGGGCTCTTGATCTTGGGCAGCAGCGCGCGCTGGTCGAGCGTGGACAGCGCTTCGCAGCAGGCCAGATACCCCTCGACCGGGGTGGCGAGCAGCATCGATTTCATCTTCGCGGTGATGTCAGGCTCGCGCTCGCGGAAATCCTGCGTCAGCCAGCCCGCAATGACGGCATCGGCGACGGCGGCGATGCCGCCTTTCTTCACGGCGTCGATGCGCTCCAGCCATTTGGTCGGCTCGGCGTAGTAGCAGGAGGTGTTGGCGAGGATGAGCTTGCCGAACCTCTCAGGCGCATTCGCGCCCAGCCATTGCCCGACCATGCCGCCCATCGACAGGCCGCACCAATGCACCTTCTCGATGTTTAGGTCGTCGAGGATCGCCAGCACGTCGCGGCCGAAGCGCTCCATCGTGTACGGCGCGGGCGGGACGTTCGACTTGCCGTGGCCGCGACGGTCGTAGCGGATGACGCGGAACACCTGCGTCAGCGCCTTCATCTGCGGCTCCCACATCTGCAGCGTGCAGCCGAGTGAATTGGAGAGCATCAAGGTCGGCCCGCCGTCGCGGCCCTCGACGGAGACGTTGATCAGGCAACCGTCGGCATCGATCATGGGCATGCGGCGTCTCCGTTTTATTCTCGCGCTTCTATTCGCGATCGAGGCTGTCGAGCAGGCGGTCGATCAGCGCCTGCGAAGCCCCTTGATAGGCCATCGGCTCGAACAATGCCGCAATTTTTTCCGGCGAAAGATGCGCGGTGACGAGCGAATCGGCCGCGAGAATTTCGCGCAGATGCTTCTTGCCGGCAACCGCGCGCTTGCTCGCGGCCTCGATCAGATGGTGCGCATCGCTCTTGCCGATCTTGTCGGCCAGCGCAAAGGTGACGGCCTCCGCCATGATCAGCCCGTGCGTCGCGTCGAGATTGCTGCGCATGCGCGCCGCGTCGACGTCCAGCCCTTCGGCGATGTCGACGATGGCGGCAAGCGCGCCCGAGGTGACCAGCATCAGTTGCGGCAGCGTCGGCCATTCCGCGTGCCAGGGGCCGGCGCTACGCTCGTGATCCTGCACCTGGGCCGCGAAAATCGTCGCGGCGAGCTGCGGGGCCATGGTCGCGCAGCCCAGCGCGCTTGCGGCGGCGACCGGGTTACGCTTGTGCGGCATGGTCGAGGAGCCGCCGCGGCCTTCGCCGGCGGGCTCGAACGCTTCGCCGACATCGGTCTGCATCATCAGCGAGACGTCGCGCGCGATCTTGCCGCAACTGCCGGCGAGAATCGCAAGACACGAGGCCGCCTCCGCGATCCGGTCGCGATGGGTGTGCCAGGGCGCCTCGGGGAGCGGCAGATCCAACTCTTGAGCCAGCCGTTCGGCCACCGCAAGCCCCTTGTCGCCGAGGGCGGCAAGCGTGCCGGCGGCGCCGCCGAATTGCAGCGCGAGGCCCTCGCGGCGCAAGCGCCGCAAGCGGCAGCGGGCGCGGGCAAGGCTGGCGGCATATTCGGCGGCTTTCAGCCCGAACGGCATCGGCAGCGCGTGCTGGAGCCAGGTCCGGGCCACCATCGGGGTGTTGCGATGCGTCCGTGCCAGTGCGGCAAAACCCTTGATGGCACGGCTGAGGTCGGCATCCAGCGCGTCGATGCCGGCGCGAAGCGTCAGCATGGTCGCGGTGTCGATGACGTCCTGGCTGGTCGCGCCCCAATGCACGTAGCGTGCAGCCTCCGCATCGGCCTTGCCGACATTGGCGGTCAGCATCTTGACCAGGGGAATGGCGAGGTTGCCGGAGCGCGTCGCGGCCTCGGCCAGGGCGTTCCTATCGAAGGAATCGGCCTTGCAGGCAGCGCTGATCGGGCCCACTGCGGACCCCGGAATCACGCCCGTGGCGGCCTCGGCCCGTGCCAGGGCTGCCTCGAAATCGAGCATGTTCTGCAGGGTAGACCGGTCGTCGCAGACGGCGCGCATGGCCGCGCTCGACAGCATCGGCGCGAGCAGGGGGAGAGGGCTGTGCTCATGTTGCGCGCGACCTAACCATCATGGCCCGGCTGTGCCAATCCAAAACCGACAGCACAAGACTTATTGCGGTTGCGAATATGCATTGCACGTGGCCGAGGGCCACCCTTTCCTTTGCGGCTTCTGTGCGTTACTTGAGCACTATTATTCTGACACGGTCCAAGCTCGATATCCCGGGAGGTACCCCATGGCCATGACAATGAACGGCGAAGTCCAGCTTGCGGCGCCGCGCGAGGCTGTGTGGGAGAAGCTCAACGATCCCGCGGTGCTGAAGGCCTGCATTCCCGGCTGCGAGGAGCTGGAGAGGACCGACGACGGCGGCTTCCGCGCAACGGCAAAAATGAAGGTCGGCCCGGTCTCGGCCCGCTTCAAGGGCAAGGTCACGCTAAGCGATCTCGACCCTCCGAACGGCTACAAGATCTCCGGTGAGGGCGAAGGCGGGGTGGCCGGATTCGCCAAGGGCGGCGCGGTGGTCAAGCTGGCGGAGAAGGACGGCGGCACGCTGCTCTCCTACGAGGTCGAGGCGCAGATCGGTGGCAAGTTGGCGCAGCTCGGCCAGCGCCTGATCAACGGCACCGCCAAGAAACTGGCCGACGAATTTTTCGCGAACTTCGCCAAAGCGGTACAGGGCTGAAGGCTATCGCCTTTCGTCATGGCACCTTGCGTCCGGGGTGATGTTGCCCCCGGGCATAATGGCCCATATGATGGGTTGGAAGAATTATAAGAACCGCTTCGACGGGACCCGTCGGGGCGCTGATAGAGAGTGCTTATGGCAAAAATCTCCCTCATCGTGAACGGCAATCCTGTTACCGCCAATGTCGACCCCCGCACCCTCCTGGTGCAATTCCTGCGCGAGAATCTGCGCCTGACCGGCACCCATGTCGGCTGCGACACGTCGCAGTGCGGCGCCTGCGTCGTGCATCTCGACGGCAAGGCGGTGAAGTCGTGCACCACGCTGGCCGTGATGGCCGATGGCCACGAGGTCAAGACGATCGAGGGGCTGGCCGCCGACGGCGCGCCGCTGCATCCGATGCAGGAAGCTTTCCGCGAGCACCATGGCCTGCAGTGCGGCTTCTGCACGCCGGGCATGATCATGACGGCGATCGACATCGTCCATCGCAAGGGCAACGAGCTCGACGATCACACCATCCGCGAGGAGCTGGAAGGCAATCTCTGCCGCTGCACCGGCTACCAGAACATCGTCGCCTCGATCTCCGCCGGCGCCAAGGCGATGGCGAAATCCGACCTCGCGTAAACCGGTATTCTCGCGCATCCCGCGATCAGGACATTCAGATGTACGAATTCAAATATCATCGCCCCGGGACTGTTCGGCAGGCGGCCAATCTCTTGGTGAAGAACGAAGACGCCAAGCTGGTCGCCGGCGGCCACACGTTGATTCCCGTCATGAAGCAGCGCCTCGCCAGCCCGCCGCATCTGGTCGACCTCTCCCATATCGAGGGGCTCAACACGATCGAGATGAAGGGACGCGCGCTCGTGATCGGCGCCACCGCCAAGCATGCCGAGGTCGCAAGCTCCGCGATCGTCGGTGAAGCCATTCCGGCGCTGGCAGATCTCGCCAGCCAGATCGGCGATCCCGCCGTGCGCCATAAGGGTACGATCGGCGGCTCGCTCGCCAATAACGATCCGACCGCGGATTATCCCGCCGCCGTGCTCGCGCTCGGCGCCACCATCGTCACCAACAAGCGCCGCCTCAAGGCCGAGGAGTATTTCCAGGGCCTGTTCACGACGGCGCTCGAAGCCGACGAGATCATCACCAAGGTGATGTTCCCGCTGCCGAAGAAGGCGGCCTACATCAAGTTCCGCAACCAGGCCTCGCGCTATGCGCTGGTCGGCGTGTTCGTGGCGCGGCGCCCCTCAGACGTGCGGGTTGCCGTCACCGGCGCCGGCTCCGAAGGCGTGTTTCGCGTCACCGCGTTCGAGGAAGCCCTCAAGAAGCGCTTCTCGGCAAAGGCGCTCGATGGCATCGAGGTGCCGGCGGACGGCCTCAACAGCGACATTCACGGCAGCGCCGATTACCGTGCGCACCTCATCGGGGTGCTGACGCGGCGCGCCGTCGATGCCGCCAATGCCAAGGAGTGAGTGACCTCACTCCTCGGCCCAAACATGTCCCCCCGGTGAGGGCGTAGCGAGACTGGCTTTTTAATGACTTCAGCTGCCAATTCTTCCGGTGCTTTGCCGGCATCGGTCGATGCGATGCTCGAGCTTCTGACGTCGCGCGGTTATCTCGCCGAGCGGTCGCTGGCGACGGTGACTTATCTGTCGTTGCGCATGGGCCGGCCGCTGTTTCTCGAGGGCGAAGCCGGCGTCGGCAAGACCGAGATCGCGAAGGTGCTGTCGGCAGCGCTGGGGCGCAAGCTGATCCGCCTGCAGTGCTACGAGGGCCTCGACGTCTCCTCCGCGGTCTATGAGTGGAACAGCGCCGCGCAGATGATCGCGATCCGCATGGCGGAAGCGGCCGGCGATACCGATCGCGACCAGCTCTCGTCCGATATCTTCGCCGACCGCTACATGATCAAGCGGCCCTTGCTTCAGGCGCTGGAGCCTGACGTCGCGGGGCCGCCGGTGTTGCTGATCGACGAGCTCGATCGCGCCGACGAGGCGTTCGAGGCGTATCTTCTGGAGATCCTCAGCGACTTCCAGATCACGATTCCGGAGTTCGGCACGGTAAAGGCGCCGAGCCCGCCGATCGTCATCATCACCTCCAACCGCACCCGCGAAATCCACGACGCGCTGAAGCGGCGCTGTCTCTATCACTGGGTCGATTATCCCGCCGCCGAACGCGAGCTCGCCATCGTCAAGTCGCGCGTGCCCGGCATCTCCGCGAAGCTGTCGCAGCAGGTCGTGCGGTTCGTGCAGGCCCTGCGCAACCAGGACTTCTACAAGTCGCCGGGTGTCGCCGAGACCATCGATTGGGCCACCGCCTTGTCCGAGCTCGACGCCCGCTCGCTGACTCCGGAAGTGGTCGGCGACACGCTGGGCGCGCTGCTCAAATACCAGGATGACATCACCCGCATGCAGGGCGACACCTTGCAGAAGGTGTTGAAGGAAGCGACGAGCGAGAATTGATCTCGCGCCACAACTGAGCTCGTCATTCCGGGGCGCGCCCTTGGGCTCGCCGCCCACGCGGCGCCCCGGAATGACGAGAAGATGAGTACCACCATGGCCATCAACCACCTGGCACCCGAGCAGACCGAGCAGTTCGCCGACAACATCGTCGGCTTCGCCCGTGCGCTGCGTTCGGCCGGCATGCCGGTGGGGCCGGGGGCGGTGATCGACGCCATGAGCGCGCTGCAGGTGATCGATATCGGCAATCGCGGCGACGTCTTCACCACGCTGGAGGCGATCTTCGTCAAGCGGCATGAGCATGCGCTGATCTTCAAGCAGGCCTTCAGCCTGTTCTTCCGCGCCTCCGAAGAGTGGAAACACATGCTGGATTCGGTGCCGTTGCCGGACCAGGCCAAGAAGAAGCCGCAGGCCGGCTCCCGCCGCGTGCAGGAGGCGATGTCGAAGCCGCAGATGACGGAGACGCCGCAGCACCAGGAGCAGGATCTGCGTCTGTCGGTCTCCGACAAGGAAATCCTTCAGAAGAAGGATTTTGCCCAGATGAGCGCGGCCGAGATCACCGAGGCCCTGCACGCCATCGAGCGGATGCGGCTGCCGCAGGCTGAGCTTCTGACGCGCCGGCACCGCCCCGATCCACGCGGGCTTCGTCTCGACCTGCGCCGGACGCTGCGGGCATCGCTGCGTACCGGCGGCGACATCATCGACATCCATCATCTCGGGCGGATCGAGAAACCGGCGCCGATCGTCGCGCTGCTCGATATCTCGGGGTCGATGAGCGAGTACACCCGCCTGTTCCTGCATTTCCTCCACGCCGTCGGCGACGCCCGCAAGCGCGTCTCGGTGTTCCTGTTCGGCACCCGACTCACCAACGTCACCCGCGCGCTGCGCCAGCGCGATCCGGACGAGGCGCTGGCGAGCTGCTCGGCTTCGGTCGAGGACTGGGCTGGCGGCACCCGCATCTCGGCCTCGCTGCACAACTTCAACAAATTGTGGGCGAGGCGGGTGCTGAGCCAGGGTGCTATTGTGCTGCTGATTTCGGACGGGCTGGAACGGGAGGCCGATTCCAAGCTGGCCTTCGAGATGGACCGGCTACACCGCTCCTGCCGCCGGCTGATCTGGCTCAACCCGCTGCTCCGGTTCGGCGGCTTCGAGGCCAAGGCGCAGGGTATCAAAATGATGCTCCCGCACGTTGACGAATTCCGCCCGGTACATAATTTGAGTTCGATCCACGAGCTGATCAGCGCGCTGTCCCGGCCGCTGCCGCCGCAACATCGCAGCCTGATCCGCTCCGTAGCCTAAAGAGGCCACCCATGCTCGATCGTGACGAGGATATCCTGAAAGCAGCGGAAGACTGGCAGAAGGCCGGCCACGGCGTCGCGCTGGCGACCGTGGTGGAGACCTGGGGGTCGGCGCCGCGTCCCGCCGGCTCGAGCCTGGTCATCAACGACGACGGCACCTTCCTGGGGTCGGTCTCCGGCGGTTGCGTCGAGGGCGCCGTGGTCACCGAGGCCATGGACGTGATCCAGAGCGGCAAGCCGCGGATGCTGGAATTCGGCGTCGCCGACGAGACCGCCTGGAATGTCGGGCTGTCCTGCGGCGGCACCATCCGGGTCTTCGTCGAGAAAGTCGGCTAGCCGTGAAGCTCGATATCCTGCACGAACTCAATGCCGAGCGCGCCGCGCGCCGGCCGGTCATTCTGGTGACGGACACCGAGAGCGGCGAGCAGCGCCTGGTCAAGGCAAAGGACTTCGCGAAAGATCCTCTGGGCGCCGAACTGGACAAGCAGCTTCGCATGGGCAAGAGCGCCAATGTCGAGGCCGGCGGCAAGGAACTGTTCCTCAACGTCTACGCGCCGACCGCAAAGCTCGTCATCGTTGGCGCGGTCCATATCAGCCAGGCGCTGGCGCCGCTGGCGCGCTCGCTCGGCTACGACGTGACCGTGGTCGACCCGCGCACGGCCTTTGCGAGCCCGGAGCGCTTCCCCGACATTCCGCTGGTCGCCGAGTGGCCCGACACGGCGCTGCCGCCGCTCAACGTCGACCATTACACGGCTTTCGTCGCGGTGACGCACGATCCGAAGATCGACGATCCGGCGCTGCTGCACGCCTTTGAACGCGACTGCTTCTACATCGGCGCGCTCGGCTCGCGGAAGACGCACGCCAAGCGCGGCGACCGGCTGCGGGCGCAGGGCGCAAAGGATTCCGACATCGCGCGGATCCACGCGCCCATTGGCCTTGCGATCGGCGCGGTCTCGCCGTCCGAGATCGCAGTGTCGATCATGGCCGAGATCACGGCGGTGCTTCGCCTGCCACCGAAACAAAGAGAAGAAGCGGCATGAAATTCGGACCGGCGACCCCCAAGGATGCGATCGGCGGGGTGACCGTCCACACCCTGCGTCAGGGACCGCTGGTGCTGAAAAAGGTACGACCATCGGCGAGGCCGAGGTCGAGGCATTGACGCGCGCCGGCATCAAGGATGTCGTGGTGGTGCGCATGGAGGAGGGCGACGTCTCCGAGGACGTTGCGGCCGCCAGCATCGCGCTTGCCGTCGGCGGCGAGGGTATTCACGTCGAGCGCGCCTTCACCGGCCGCGCCAATTTGTTTGCCGCGCGCCCGGGCGTGCTGGTGATCGACCGCGGCGCGGTCGACCGCATCAACAATATCGACGAGGCCATCACCTTTGCGACGCTGTCCGCCTACAAGCCGGTGGTCGAGGGCGAGATGGTCGGCACCGTCAAGATCATCCCGTTCGGCGTCGAAGGCAATTTGCGCGATGCCGCGGTGAAAGCGGCGGGCCGCGACGTGCTGAAGATCGCGCCCTATGTGATCAAGCGCGTCGGCATCGTCTCGACGCTGCTGCCGGGCCTGTCCTCCAAGGTGATCGACAAGACGCTGCGCGTTACCGCCGAACGGCTCGCGCCGGCCGGCGCCAGCATCATCGCCGAGCGACGGGTCCAGCATGAAGAGCACGCGCTGTCGGCCGCGATCAAGGAAATGCTCGGCCTCGGCGCCGAACTCGTGATCGTGTTCGGCGCGTCCGCGATCGCCGACCGCCGCGACGTCATCCCGGCGGCCGTCACGGGCATCGGTGGCGAGATCGAGCATTTCGGCATGCCTGTCGATCCCGGTAACCTGCTGCTGATCGCGCGGGCCGGTGGCGTGCCGGTGCTGGGCGCGCCGGGCTGCGCGCGCTCGCCGGTCGAAAACGGGTTCGACTGGGTGCTGATGCGGCTGCTTGCCGGCATCAAGGTGACGCGGTCCGAGCTGATGGGCATGGGCGTCGGCGGCCTTCTGATGGAGATCGTGACCCGGCCCCAGCCGCGCGCCAAGCCGGAGATCGAAGGCAACAACGTCGCAGCCATCGTGCTTGCGGCGGGACGCTCGACCCGGATGGGCGGGCCGAACAAGCTGCTGGCCGAGCTCGACGGCAGGAAGCTGGTGCGCATTGCCACCGAGCAGGCGCTGGCCTCGAAGGCATCCGAGGTGATCGTCGTCACGGGCCACCAGACCGAGCTGGTCGAGCAGGCGCTCGAAGGTCTGAAAGTGAAATTCGTCCGCAACCCGGATTTCGCCGGCGGCATCGCAAGCTCGGTCAAGGCTGGTATTGCCGCCGTGCCGGAGACGTGCGACGGCGCTGTGATTTGCCTCGGCGACATGCCGTTGATCGATGCCGGCCTGATCGACCGTCTGATCGACGGCTTTGCGCCGGACCGTGGCAATCTCATCGTTGTCCCCGTCAGCGAAGGCCGTCGCGGCAATCCCGTGCTGTGGGCGCGCCGCTTCTTCAACGAATTGATGACGCTGGACGGCGACGTCGGCGCGCGGCACCTGATCGCCAGACATGCGGAGGCAGTCGCGGAGGTCCCTGTGGAAGGCGAGAGCGCTTTTCTCGACATCGACACGCCGCAGGCGCTGGAAGCGGCACGGCGGGGCTAGTGCAGTAGGGTGGATTAGCGAAGCGTAATCCACCACGGTGTCTCAGCGGAAACAAAAGAGGTGGATTGCGCTTCGCTAATCCACCCTACGGCGTCTCCCGATCGTCCGATTTCAACTCCCCGTTCACCATCTGGAAACGACCGCCTCTTAGAGTGCTCGCCACCTGCCTTGGGGGGAGGGGTTTTCCATGGCTTCCAACGTCGTCGCGCGCCGCTGCGCGATGTTTTTCTTTGCGCTGTCGGTAAGTGTCGCTGGCGCCCGTTATATCACACAGGCTCACGCCGCCGGCGCGTTTGCTGTCGGCAAGTGCGGCGCCTACGGCCAGGCCTTCGATTACGGTGCCGAGCACGACGCCCGCGCTGCGGCGCTCAAGCAATGCAAGGGCGATTGCACGACCGTGACGATGAAGCGCGCCTGCGCTGCGATGTCGGTCGATATGGCCAATCCCTGCGGCGCCTATGGCTACGCCGTCAAGCCGAAGATCTCGGCTACGCTCAATGCCGCCACGCGCGAATGCTACAAATATGGTGGCAAGGAATGCGTGATCCGGGCCTGGGCCTGCGACGCGAAAGGCTGATTCCTCTTGGCTGATTCCTCTTGGCTCATTCAGCGGCGATGAATAGCATTGCTCAGGGAATGACAGTCGAGGATAGGCATGCAGTTCGACACCAAGATCGCCGTCGTGATCCGCAACGATCTTCAGGCTTGGCAGAAGCTCAATGTCGCGGCCTTTCTTACCAGCGGTATTGCCGCGGCGTTCCCGGAATGCATCGGCGAGCCCTATGAGGACGCCTCAAGCACGACATACCACGCGTTGATCGGCCAACCGATCCTGATCTACGGCGCCGACGGTCCCGCATTGTCGCGTGCGCTCGATCGTGCGCTGACGCGCAGCGTCAAGCCGGCGCTCTATACCGAAGACATGTTCAAGACCACGCATGATGCCGCCAATCGCGAGGCGGTGAGGGCGGTGGCACGCACGGACCTCAATCTCGTTGGGATCGCGATGCGCGCCGACCGCAAGGTGATCGACAAGATCGTCGATGGGCTGAAGTTCCATAGCTGATCCGGCCCCGCGCGATGCGCTGCGGTCATCGCAATGTCATGATAACGCGAGCGCTGCGCAAACTTTGTGCGGTTTGACTCCAATCAAGGGTGAACTGTCAGGCCGCACTAGTCTGCTCCGCATATTGCAATGGAGCCGACACATGCCGACCATGAAAGCCGCAATCGTCAGACAATTCGGCAAGCCGCTGGTGATCGAAGACGTGCCGGTGCCGCAGCCCGGTCCCGGCGAGGTGCTGGTCAAAGTGAAGGCTTGCGGCGTTTGCCACACCGATCTGCACGCCGCCTCCGGCGACTGGCCGGTGAAGCCTGTGCCGCCCTTCATCCCCGGCCATGAAGTGGCCGGCATCGTTGCCGCGCTCGGACCCGGTGTGAAAAATCTGAAGGTCGGCGATGCCGTCGGCGTTGCCTGGCTGCACGATGCCTGCATGGCTTGCGAATATTGCGAGACTGGCTGGGAGACGCTATGCGAGCACCAGCACAACACCGGCTACAGCGTGAACGGCGGTTTTGCCGAGTATGTCATTGCATCGTCCGCCTTCGCCGCAAAGCTGCCGGCGTCGGTCGACTTTGCCGCCATCGCGCCGATCCTGTGCGCTGGCGTCACCACCTACAAGGGTCTGAAGGAGACGGATGCGCGGCCCGGCGAATGGGTCGTGATCTCGGGCGTCGGCGGGCTCGGTCATGTCGCTATTCAATACGCCAAGGCAATGGGGCTGAAGGTCGTTGCCGTCGATATCGCCGAGGACAAGCTCAAGCTCGCGCGCGAGACCGGGGCTGATCTCGCGGTCAACGCGCTCGAGGCCGATGCCGTCGACAAGGTGTTGGCCGCAACCGGAGGCGGGGCCCACGGCGTGCTGGTGACGGCGGTGTCGACCGCAGCCTTTGCACAGGCGCTGAAGATGGTGCGCCGGAAGGGCACCGTCAGCCTCGTCGGCCTGCCGCCGGGCGAATTCCCGACGCCGATCTTCGACGTCGTGCTCAAGCGCATCACCGTGCGCGGCTCCATCGTCGGCACGCGGCGCGATCTCGACGAGGCCATCGCCTTCGCCGCTGACGGCAAGGTCAAGGCCGAGGTGGCGAAGGTGCCGCTGGCGCAGATCAACGACGTCTTCGACCGCATGAAGGCCGGCAAGATCGACGGCCGCATGGTGCTCGATTTTGGCTAGCGCCTCAGGCTGGCGGCATGCCCGCGAATTTCGGCAAGGTCGGATCGAGATGATCCCAGCCGTGTCCGCGCGCTGCGTAGGTCACCACTTGCGGCTTGTAGCGGGCGGGCTCGTCGAGGCTTGCAGCACGGATGGTGAAGATGTCGGGCATCGCGGCAAACGTCATGTATACCGGCAAGCCGCACTCGGCGCAGAAGGCACGCGTCTTCACGTTGCCGCTGTCGCCGACCATGTCCCAGTGCTTCGCCTCGCCCGTCAGCGTGACGCCGGCGCGCGCGAACGTGGCGTACGAGCCGTGGCCGCTGCCGCTCTCCCGCTGGCAGTCCCGGCATTGGCAGTGATTGCTGAACAGCGGCTCACCCGCAATCGAATAGCGGATCGCGCCGCAGGCGCAGCCGCCGGTATAGGGCTTGTCCATCGCGATGATGCCTTACTCTTCTTCGCTGCTGATCTCGTCGAGCTGGCGGACGACCTTCTTCCAGCCTCCGCTCATGCCCGTGTAGGCCGACTCGTTCCTGGGCAGGACGAAGCCCGCATGAACCAGGCGGATCCGCGTGCCGGCTTCAACCGGGGTAAGGGACCATGTCACGACGGTGTCGAGCGGCGCGCCGTAACCGGTGTTGCGTGCATCGCCGCCTTTCCAGGCGTAGACGAGGCGGCGGTTCGGTACGACCTCCAGAACCCGGCAATGGATGACGCCGTCCCAGGCGCCGCCCGGCGTCGTCTGGTAGGTGAAAGTGTTGCCTTCGACGGCCTCGAAACCGGTCGGCGGCATTAGCCAGCGCGCGATCAGTTGCGCGCTGGTCAGCGCCTTCCAAATCGTCTCGGGCGCGTGAGGGAGGACCTCGTCGAGGACGATGTCTTTTGTCTCGGCTTTCAACTCGGATGCACTCACGGATCGATCTCCTTCAAGAGGTCACGCAGGTTCTGGAAGCGCTCGCGCCAGAACACGCCGTAATGGTCCATCCAGGTGACCAGCGGCTCGAGTCCTTGCGGCGCGGCGCGGTAGTAGACGTTGCGGCCCTCGGCGCGCTCGGCGACGAGGCCGGCCTGCTTGAGGGACTTCAGGTGCTGCGAGATCGCGCCCTGCGTGACGCCGCTGCCACGGGTCAGTTCGGCGACGCTGATCTCCTTACTCTCGAACACGCGCTCGAACACGGCGCGGCGGGTCGGGTCCGCGAGGGCGCGCATGACGGTCGTTATGGGATTTGGGGCGGCTTCGATCATGCAAATAGATTAGCAGAAGCTAATGCATTAGCAAATGCTAATTCGTCGGCTCGACGAGTCTGGTCTGCGATTGACTATGACTGACTAGTCAGTCATATTTGAGGAATGACAAAGAAGCCGACCAGGTCCGTCAAATCATCTGCAGCCGGCGAGGCGGCGCCCGCCTCGAACCGCGCCGCACGCGCGGCTGAGCGGCGCGCGGCGATCGTGGATGCGGCGATGGAGGAGTTCATCGCGCGCGGCTTTGCCGCGACACGGCTCGACGACATCGCAAAGCGCGCCGGGGTCGCCAAGGGCACGATCTACCTGCACTTCAAGGACAAGGAATCGATGTTCGAGGAACTCGTGCGCACCGTGATCGTGCCGGTGGTCGCGCGGCTGACTGCGCTGCCTCCGCCGACCGGCTCGGTACGCGACCTCGTCGAGGCCTTCGCCGGCGACTTCCTCAAAGAGGTGATCGGGACCAGGCGCGGCGATCTGGTGCGTCTGATCGTGGCGGAGGGGCCGCGCTTTCCGTCCGTTGCCGATTTCTACTACCGTGAAGTGGTTTCGCGGGGGTCGCCGCCATGCGCGCGCTGATCGAGCTCGGCATTGCCCGCGGCGAGATCCGCGAGAAGAACCTCGCACGTTATCCGCAAATCCTGGTCGCGCCCGCGATGATCGCGGTGATCTGGCAGGGCCTTTTTGCGCGACATGCGCCGCTCGACGCCCAGGACATGCTGCGCGTCCATCTCGATTTGATTTTTGGCGAACGGAGGGCGACATGAGGTCGTCGCAGGCGTTTTCTAGATTCGCATTGGCCATCGTGCTCGCAACCGGCCTTGCCGGTTGCAAGGAGAAGCGCGATCCCGGCTTTCAGGGCTGGGTCGAGGCCGACATGATCTTCGTCAGCCCGGACGAAGCCGGCCGGGTGACGAAGCTCGGCGTTCGCGAGGGCGACCAGGTCAAGGTCGGCGACGCCCTCTATTCCGTCGATGACGATCTGCAGTTGGCCGATCTCAACCAGACCAAGGCGACGCTGGCGAACGCACAGCAGACCTATGACCGTGCGGCCTCGTTGAGCAAGACCGGTTCGGGCACGCAGGCTAATCTCGACTCCGCCGTGTCGGCCTTGCGCGTGGCGGAAGCGCGGGTGGTGACGTCGGAGACGCGGCTGGCGCGGCGCAAGGGCTTTGCGCCCGTCGCCGGCACCATCCAGCAGATCTATTTCCGCGAGGGCGAGATGGTGGCGGCGCAGCGGCCGGTGCTCTCGATCATGCCGCCAGGCAACATGAAGCTGCGCTTCTTCCTGCCGGAGACCGAACTGCCGAAGCTTGCGATCGGCGACACGGTGCGAGTCGCCTGCGACAATTGCGCCGCCGATCTCACCGCAAAGATCTATTTCATCGCGACCTCGGCCGAATATACCCCGCCGGTGATCTACAGCCTCGAGGAGCGCAACAAGCTCGTCTATCTCATCCAGGCGCGGCCGTCGCGCCCCGATGCGCTGCGCGTGGGCCAGCCGATCGACGTCAATCTCAATCCCAAGAATCCTGAAAATAAGACTCCGGTGGCGGACAAGCGATGAGCGGCGATAGCGGCATCGCGATCGACGTCAAGGGCCTGACCAAGTCGTTCGGCGGCCGCGAGGTCGTGCACGATCTGTCGATGCAGGTGAAACGCGGCTCGATCTACGGCTTCCTCGGGCCGAACGGCTCCGGCAAGACCACGACCATCCGCATCCTCTGCGGCCTGCTCACGCCCGACAGCGGCGAGGGCACCTGCCTCGGCTACGACATCCTGAAGGATTCCGAAAAGATCAAGCGTCAGGTCGGCTACATGACCCAGCGTTTCAGCCTCTATCAGGACCTCTCGGTGCGCGAGAATCTGGAATTCGTCGCGCGGCTCTATGGCCTCGCCGATGCGCGCGGCGCAGCGCGCGAGATGATCAAGCGGCTCGGGCTGTCGGGCCGCGAGGAGCAGCTTGCGGGCGAGCTCTCCGGCGGCTGGAAGCAGCGGCTGGCGCTGGGGGCCTGCACGCTGCCCAGTCCGAAACTGCTGCTGCTCGACGAGCCCACCGCCGGCGTCGACCCCAAGGCGCGGCGCGATTTCTGGAACGAGATCCACGCGCTCGCGGCCGACGGTCTCACCGTGCTGGTCTCGACCCACTACATGGACGAAGCCGAGCGTTGTCACGAGATCGCCTATATCGCCTACGGCCATCTCCTTGCGCACGGTACGGTGGAAGAGGTGATCGCGAAGTCGGCGCTCTCGACCTACACCGTGACGGGCGAAAACCTGAACGAACTCACGGCCGCGCTTGCCGGCAAGCCCGGTGTGGATATGGTAGCGCCCTTCGGCACCTCGCTGCATGTTTCGGGGCGCGACGTCGCCGCGCTCGAAGCCAGCATCGCGCCGTGGCGCCAGCGCAGCAGCCTGCATTGGCAGACATCGCCGCCATCGCTTGAAGACGTGTTCATCGAACTGATGGGCCGCTCCAAGGACAATTTTCAATGAGCGCCGTCGATCAACCGGCCCCGGTGCATGAAATCCGCGAACGCTTCGGCTTCCTGCGGCGCTCCTATGCGATGCTGATCAAGGAATTCATCCAGCTCAAGCGCGACCGCGTGTCGTTCGCGATGATCGTGATGCTGCCGGTGATGCAGCTCATGCTGTTCGGCTATGCCATCAACACCACGCCGCACAATCTGCCGAGCGCCGTGCTGCTCCAGGAGGATTCAGATCTCGCTCGCTCGATTTTGAAGGCGATGGAGAACACCAAATATTTCCGTTTCATCTACGAAGTGCACGACGTTGACGATTTCGACAATCTCCTGAAATCGGGCAAGGTGCTGTTCGGGGTCGAGATCCCGCGCGGCTTCGAGCGGGCGGTGCGGCGCGGAGACCGGCCGGCGCTTCTGGTCGCGGCCGACGCCACCGACCCCGTGGCGGCGAGTGCCGCGCTCGGTTCGCTCGGCATGCTGGTGCAGACCGCGCTCAAGCACGATCTCTACATCGGCGATCCTCCGGAGATGCCGTTCGAGATCCGCGCCCATGCGCGCTACAATCCCGCCGCGTCCTCCAGCCTCAACATCGTGCCCGGTCTCGTCGGCACCATCCTGACCATGACCATGCTGATCTTCACCGCGCTCTCGGTCACGCGCGAGGTCGAGCGCGGCACCATGGAGAGCCTCTTGTCGATGCCGATCAGGCCGATCGAGGTGATGTTCGGCAAGATCCTGCCCTATGTGTTCGTCGGTTTCGTCCAGGCTTTCCTCATCATCGGCATCGGTGTCACGCTGTTCGGAGTACCGCTGCTCGGCAATGTTTTCCTGCTGGCGTTGCTGTCGACACTGTTCATCGCCACCAATTTGTCGATCGGCTACACCATCTCGACGCTGGTGCAGAACCAGCTCCAGGCCATGCAGATGTCGATGATGTTCTTCCTGCCGAGTATTCTGCTCTCCGGCTTCATGTTTCCGTTCGCCGGCATGCCCGCCTGGGCGCAGTATGTCGGTGAGTGCCTGCCGCTGACCCACTACCTGCGCATCGTCCGCGCCATCATGCTGAAGGGCGCGAGCATGCAGAATCTGCACTTCGACACGTTGGCGCTGGCGACCCTGATGCTGGTCGCCATGACGGTCGCCGTGACGCGCTTCCGCCGCACGCTGGATTGAGGCAAGATGCCCCTGAATCGAAGGGGGCGAAATGGTCAGGTTTGCGAGCAGGAAGACGCGGCAGCATGCCGTCTTGTCTGAAGATTTCGAGCGCGAACTGACGCGGGAAGTGCTTCGCACCGAGCTGTTGCGGGTGCGGGCGCTGATCATGACGGGCTGCGTCCTGATCTTGTTTCTCACCGCGATGTACCTCGTCGACCCCGCCGTCGTGAACCGGGTATGGCGCGGAGCGGAGGGGCTCGCCGAAGTCTACGGCCTGTTGATCGGTTTCATCCTGTTCGAGGTCTGGGTCCATACCCAGATCAGGAAGAACCTCAAGCTCGATCGCGATCTGCCGGTGATCCGGCGCTATATCGGCGCCTTGATCGAGACGTCGTTGCCGACCGTGATCCTGATCCTCCAGATCCGGTCCATGGGCTCGACCCAGGCGCTCGGCTTCGCCGTACCGCTGATCTATTTCATCTTCGTCATCCTCTCGACCCTGCGGCTCGATTTCTACCTGTCCACCTTCACTGGCCTTGTCGCCTCGGCCGAGCTGTTCGTCGTCGCGCTGATCTATGATCCCGCGAGCGTAAGCGGCGAACCGCAGACTTATTTTCACGCAGTGCGCAGCACCATCATCCTGATCTGCGGCGTGCTCGCGGGCTCGGTCGGTGCGCAGTTGCGGCGGCAATTTGCCGCGAGCATTGCCGCCGCCACCGCGCGCGATCGCGTGACGAACCTGTTCGGCCAGCACGTCTCGCCGCAGGTGGTGGAACGGCTGATGGCGGAAGGCACCAGCGCGGCCGGCGACCTGCGCCGCGTCGCCGTGATGTTCGTCGATTTTCGCGGCTTCACCGCCGGCGCACAGTCGCGTACCCCGCAGGAGGTGGTCGACCGGCTCGACGGCGCCTTCGCGGTGCTGGTGGACGTCCTCGACCGCCAGGGCGGCATCGTGAACAAGTTTCTGGGCGACGGCTTTCTCGCGCTGTTCGGCGCGCCGCTGGAAGCTTCCGATGCCGCGCAACGTGCAGTCGCTGCCGGCCGCGAGATGCTGACCGCGATGGAGCGCATCAACGCGCAGACCAGCTGGCCGCTGCGCATCGGTATCGGCATTCATTTCGGCGAGGTCGTGGCCGGCAATATCGGCTCGCCCCGGCGCAAGGAATACACGGTGATTGGCGACACCGTGAACTTCGCCTCGCGGCTTGAGGCGCTGAACAAGGAGTTCGGCTCGCAACTGCTGATCTCCGCGACGGTGCGTGAGGCGCTCGGCGACGACGGCAAGGATGCCGTCGCGCTCGGCGAGGTCGAGGTGCGCGGCTATGAGCAGAAGGTGGCGGTTTATCAACTGGGTTGACGCGTTTCGAGACGAGCGCGCTTTGGATACTTGAATCGTCCGAGCGTCGCGTCTGACGCTCCGTCCACCATTGCTCCGATTGCTCCGAATTTTTGGGCATGACGGACGATACCACCGGCTTGTAGATTGCCGGCGATGCGGCCGATCGCGGCCGCGACTGTCATGAGGAAGTGACGATGCAGCGCCGCTACATCACCGTCGACGTGTTCACTGATCGCGCCTTCGGCGGCAACCAGCTCGCCGTTGTGCTCGACGCCGGCGGACTGTCGACGCAGCAGATGCAGGCGATCGCAACCGAGTTCAACTATTCCGAGACGACTTTCGTGCTGCCGCCGCGCGACAAGGCGAACGATGCCGAGGTGCGCATCTTCACGCCGGTGAGGGAGCTGCCCTTCGCCGGCCATCCCAATGTCGGCACCGCCTTCGTGCTGGCGACGCACGCGAAAGAACCGAAGCCGCGGCTGCTGTTCGAGGAGAAGGCGGGCCTCGTGCCGGTGGATATCGTTCGGGAGCAGGGACGGGTGGCCAGCACCGAACTCACGGCGCCGCAGCCGCTCTCGCGGCTTGCGCACTGTTCGGCCGACGAGGTCGCAGCCTGCATTTCCCTGACCGCGGCCGACATCGTGCTCGATCACCACGCGCCGCAAATTGTCAGTGTTGGAACGCCTTTCGTGGTGGCGGAAGCGCGCTCGCGCGAGGCCGTTCGCCGGGCGAAGCCCGACGCCGCGGCGTTTGCCCGGATGCTGCCGCGCGACGGCGCGTTCTCGGTTTATTTCTACACCCGCGAGGTGCCCCCCGCGGAGGCGCCTTGCGAACGGCAGGCGCGCATGTTCTTCCCCGGCGCCAGCGGCCTGATCGAGGATCCAGCCACCGGCAGCGCGACGGTCGCGGCCGCCGCATTGTTCGCCGATCTGGATCCCATGCGCGACGGCGAGCTGAAGCTCACCATCGGCCAAGGCTTCGACATGGGCCGGCCGAGCCTGCTCCTGACGCGAGTGCGCAAGCAGGACGGCAAGACCGTCTCTGCGCATGTCGGTGGCAGTTGTGTGCAGATGATGGAAGGGACGTTCCGGCTGGCTAGGGAAGAGTAGGATCGCGTTTCCAAATTCGTGCTGCACGCCGCCACGTAGATCCGCCATCCTGAGGTGCGAGCCCCTGCGAGCCTCGAAGGATGCGCGGCCGAGATGCCCCACCGGTGGCACGCCGTCGTCCTTCGAGGGCCGCTGAAGAAGCGGCCACCTCAGGATGACGGCTACGGCTACACTTGCCGCCCCACCAGGTTCTTCACCGTCACCCCATCGCGCTCCTCGATCACTTCCGCGATCATCTGGCGGTGGCAATGGCTGTGGTCGCGCTCGTAGCAGAGCAGGCATACAGGGCCCGCCTTCTTTACCAAGGCCGCGAGTTCGTCCATTTGCTCCCGGGCTTGAGGCGTTTTCAGGTGCTTTGAGAAAATCTTCTCCAGCACGTCGTACTGTCCGCTGCGCGCGGCGAGCCGGCCCTCTTTCGGCGTGCCCAGCGCGGCGAGATGGACGTAGGCGATGCCGCGTTCGTCGAGCCCTGCGGCAAGCTGCTTCTTGGAAAAGCCCGGCCGGCGCGATGACGTCACCGCGCGCACGTCGACCACGAGCTTAACGCCGGCTTCTTCCAGCTCGTCCAGCACCGCCTTGGGCGGCGTCTGCTCATAGCCGATGGTGAAGAGCTTTTTGCCTTTGCCATGCCGCGTCCTCAGCTTACCCGCGCGATCAGTTCCATGGCGCCGTGCGGCGCTCGCACCTTGCCCTCGTGGATGACATAGGCGAACACATCGCGCGGCTCTTTCTTCGGCTTGGCCTTGTCGACCTTCGGCAGATCGTCGGGTTCCCCGCCCGCGGCCCAGGCCTGAAGGCGCTCCGCCCAGGCGTCCAGCTGCTTCGGCGGATAGCAGGTTTTGATGTCGTCATTGCCTTTCTGCAGCCGCGCATAGACGAAGTCGCTCGCGACATCGGCAACCGCCGGATATTTGCCGTGCTCTGCGAACACCACGGGCGTCTCGAATTCGCGGATCAGTGCGATGAAGTCAGGCGTGCAAAAACTGTCGTGGCGGACTTCGACGACATGGCGTAGCGCGCGCCCCTCGAGCTTGCGCGGCAACAGCTCCAGGAACTTGCCGAAATCGGCGCCGTCGAATTTCTTGGTCGGCGCGAACTGCCATAGCACCGGCCCGAGCCGGTCGCCGAGTTCCAGCACGCCGGAATCATAGAATCGCTTGATGGAATCGCCGGCCTCGCCGAGCACGCGGCGGTTGGTCGCAAAGCGCGGCCCCTTCACCGAGAACACGAATCCGTCCGGCACTTCGCTGGCCCATTTGCGAAAGCTCTCCGGCTTCTGCGAGCCGTAATAGGTGCCGTTGATCTCGATCGAAGTCAGCTTCGAGGCCGCGTAGGACAGCTCCTTCGCCTGCGTCAGCTTCTCCGGATAGAACACGCCGCGCCAGGGCTCGAAGGTCCAGCCGCCGATGCCGATGAAGATGTTGCCGGATTTTTGGACGCGGTTTTTGCTTTGGCCACGGAGGATCTCGCATCGTCGGGGGAGGGACCTCATCCTAGTCAAACGAGTTGTGATTGGCCAGTTGCCGCGGCCCGTCTAAGCTCGCAAAACGGTCTGCGAAAAAGGAGAACAAGATGCGGAGGCTGATGCTGGGAGCGGCGCTCGTCATGATGACATCTGCTGCCATGACACGAGCTGCCATGGCTGACGATGACGATGCGAAAGGGGCGCAGAAGCTCGCCATGCAGGGCCGCGACGACTACTGGCATTGCCTGGCGCGGGAATATTCGCGCCACAGCAATCAGGGCCTCTCGGAACAGGATTTTGGCCGCTCGGTTGCCGGCGCCTGTCCGTCGGAACGGCAATATTACCGGGTCGCGTTGCTGGATTATCTCACCACGCAATATCCGGCCATCGATGCCGGCGCTCATCTCGCGACCGCGAACAGGGCAGTGGAGTCGGCGCAGAAGGATGTCGTGACGGCCTTCGTCAAGCACAGGCCGCCGGCCAGGTAGGGAGTGGCGAATGGCGAGTGGCAAATAGGGCACGACCACGGCTGCCTTGTTCGCTCCTCGCCATTCGCTATTCGCCCCTTCCGGCCCCGCGCTCATCCATGATATTACCGCGCGATCTGGAGCAAGGGATGGGTTTCCATGTCGTCTGAGTCGGTGGGTGGCATTCTGGGCGCGATCGTCGCGGCGATCGTGCTTGCGGTCGCCGTCGTCTTCGGGCCGATCGGCCAGTACGGCAAGCCGCCCAAACCGGCGAAAGTCGAGCCTGCTCCTGCTGTGGCGCCGGTGGCACCCGCCGCACCCGTACCGCGTGGTCCGGTGATCAAGGAAGTCCCGAACTAGCGGCGGCCCCAAAATCGGGGGCCTTTGCCCCCTTGAAAAGCGGTATTGCCGTCCCCATCTAGCTTGTAACGGCGACGTTGAGCGGAAAACTCCGGCGCTGGGACGACCTTGGAATAGCATGGGCTCGCGCCGGATGTACGCGCGGTCCGCCGTTCCGGGGTCGTTGGCATTTTGAGGCCCCTTTTGGGCCGTTTCCCCTCGAAAATCCCGGCTTCGCATCGCCGAACTTGGCAGCGCAGGACGCGGCGGATATACGCTGCCGTCATGAATGAAGCGATCAGACCGGGCACCGACAACACGCCGCAGGCCCATCAGGCATCTTCGCCGTCGCCGCAATTGTCGGTCGTCGTCCCGACCTTCAACGAGCGCGACAACGTCACGGTGCTCTACCGGCGGCTGGAGGCGGTGCTTGCCGGGATCGCCTGGGAGGTCGTGTTCGTCGATGACAATTCGCCGGATGGCACCTGGGACGTCGTGCGCGCGCTGGCGCAGCGCGACGAGCCGCGTGCGCTGCATCCGCCGCATCGGCAGGCGCGGCCTGTCGGGCGCCTGCATCGAGGAATCCTGGCCTCCAGCGCGCCCTACGCGGCCGTGATCGACGCCGACCTGCAGCACGACGAGACGCAACTGCCGAAGATGCTATCGCTGCTCGCGAGCGGGCAGGCCGATCTCGTGGTCGGCAGCCGCTACATCGAGGGTTACAAGAGCGAAGGTTTCAACAAGCAGCGCGCCGGCGCCAGCGCGCTCGCGACCGAATTCGCCAGGAAGACGCTGCGGGTCGAGATCGCCGATCCCATGAGCGGCTTCTTCATGGTCCGCCGCGATCGCTTCGAGCAACTGGCGCCGAAATTGTCGGTGCACGGCTTCAAGATCCTGCTCGATCTCGTGGCCAGCGCAAACGGCAGCCTGCGCGCCGTCGAGATTCCCTACACGTTCGGCGAGCGCCAGCACGGCGAGAGCAAGCTCGATTCCATGGTCGCGCTGGATTTTCTGGGTCTGGTGCTGGCCAAGTTCACCAACGACGCCGTCTCGCTGCGCTTCATCCTGTTCGCGATGGTCGGCGGCATTGGCCTCGTGGTGCATCTTACCACGCTGTTCATCGCGCTTCGGCTGATCAAGGTGCCGTTCGCGGAGGCGCAGGCCGCCGGCGCCGTCGTCGCCATGACCAGCAATTTCGTCCTCAACAACTTCCTCACCTATCGCGACCAGCGGCTGAAGGGTTTTGCGCTGCTGCGCGGCCTGATCGCATTCTACATCGTGTGTAGCGTCGGCCTGCTCGCCAATGTCGGCGTCGCGTTCTCGGTCTACGACCAGGAGCCGATCTGGTGGCTTGCCGGCATGGCCGGTGCGCTGATGGGCGTGGTGTGGAACTACGCGATGTCCGGACTGTTCGTTTGGCGCAAGAAATAGCGCGTCAAGGAAACCGGCAAGGAAAGCGGTATGGGCGGGGCTGACGCGCGGATCGTCCGCAATACGGCGCTGGTGATCCTTGTGCTGGTGGCACTGCGGCTCGTCGCAGCGGCGTTCACCCCGATCACGTTCGACGAAGCCTATTACTGGATGTGGTCGAAGAATTTGGCGGGCGGCTACTATGACCACCCGCCGATGGTCGCCTATGTGATCCGCGCCGGCACTATGATCGCGGGCGACACCGAGTTCGGCGTGCGCGTGTTCTCGATCCTGCTCGCGCTGCCGATGAGCTATGCGATCTATCGCTCCGCTGCGATCCTGTTCGGTGGTGCGCGCGTGGCCGCGACCAGCGCCATCCTGCTCAATGTCACGATGATGGCCTCGGTCGGCACGCTGATCGTGACGCCCGATGCGCCGCTGCTCGTTGCCTCCAGCTTCGTGCTGTTCTTTCTCGCAAAAGTGCTGGAGACCGGCCGGGGCGCCTGGTGGCTCGCGGTCGGCGCAGCGGTCGGTGCGGCGCTGCTGTCGAAATACACCGCGATGTTCTTCGGGCTGGCGATCCTGATCTGGCTCGCTGCCGTGCCGAAGCTCAGGCACTGGTTCCTTTCGCCCTGGCCGTATCTCGGCGGCCTCGTTGCGCTGGCGCTGTTCTCGCCGGTGATCCTGTGGAATGCGGATCATCAATGGGTCTCGTTCGCAAAGCAGCTCGGGCGTGCGAAGATCGAGGATTTCCGTCCGGTCTTCATCGCCGAGCTGATCCCGACCCAGATCGCATTCGCAACGCCGCTGGTCTTCATCCTCGGCGCGATGGGGCTGCACGCGCTGACCTGGCGCCGGGCCGGTGCGCTGGCCTCGCGCGTGCTGATCGAGACGATGTTCTGGACCATCGTCGCCTATTTCGTCTGGCATTCGCTTCATGCCCGCGTCGAGGCCAACTGGTTCGCGCCGGTCTACCCGCCCTTCGTCGTCGCCGCAGCCGCGGCCGCCAACCTGGTGCAGTGGAAGCCGCGGCAGCGGCGCCTGGTGGAGTTTTGCCAACGCTGGGCCGCGCCCGCCGGCATCGTGATGTTTGCAGCGCTGATCATGCAGGCCAACACTGGTTGGCTGTCCGGTTATCGCCGCGACGCGACCGTGCGCAGCGTCGGTGTCGGCTGGCGGGAGCTCGCCGCGGAGATTGAAACCGTGCGCGCGCGCCATGGCGCGACCTGCGTCCTTGCGCCGGACTACGGCACCACCGGCTGGCTCGCCTTCTATCTGCCGCGCGGCTCCTGCGTGGTGCAACAGAACCAGCGCATCCGCTGGGTCAACATGCCCGAGCCCGATCCGAAGCTGCTCGCCGGCAAGCTGCTCTATGTCGACGAACTGCGTCCGAACGGCAATCCCTTCCTCAGCGATCTCTTTGCGCAGGTGACGCAGGTCGCGCAATTGCAGCGCAAGCGCGGCCCGCTCGTGGTCGAGACCTACGGCATCGATCTGCTCGAAGGCGCCAAAGGCGATGTGCTGGATCGCTCGCCGCCGCCGGAAGCAAGGTAGCGACTCAAAAATCAGTCGATCATCTCGGCCCTGGCCGCGGTCTGGCTCGGCCCGTTCCGGTCGCGCCAGAACCACACCGTCACGACGCCGGAGCGGCCGCGGACCTGGGTGAGCAGCGGGCCGGTCAGAACGCCGTCGGGATCGCCCTGAAAGTCGGCCGCATTCAGCAGCGTATCGGTCAGCGCGAGCCGCGCCTTGTTTTGTGCGGCGACCTCCATCAGCCGGCTCGCGACGTTGACGGTGTCGCCCGTCGCCGTGATGTGCTGGTGGCTTTCGCCGAGACGAGAGGCGACGATCGGACCGAAATGCGCGCCGATCTTGAAGCCGAGCCGGCCGCCGATCGCAGGGGGCAGCGCCGCGATCCAGTCTTCGACGCGACGATGCAGGCTGATCGCGCACTTCAGGGCGCGGGCGGCGTCGTCGGGCATGGCGCCGGGCAGGCCGAACAGGATCATGGCGCCGTCGCCGAGAAAGCCGGTGATCAGGCCGTCGCAGTCGACGGCCGCCTTGTCGATCAGCGCGTGAAACGTCCTGAGCAGATCCTGGAGTTCGTCCGGATCGATCTTTTCGCTGAACGCCGTGAAGCCGGAGAGATCGATGAAGACCACGGCTGCGTCCTGCCGCACGGGCCTGGACAGGAAATCGGGATCGCGCGCCAGCCACTCCTGCACCGCAGGCGCCTGAAATTGCGCGAGCGACCGGCTCTTGGCGGCTAAATACTGCGTACGGCGGCCGCCCACCCAGAGCTGCGCGCCGGCAAAGACCACGACCGGCGGGACGGCGGCAGCGAGCGTTGTTGCGGCATTCAACCAGACGCCGTGCGTGAACGCGAACAGGTTCAATCCGCCCCACGCCATCATCACCGCGGCCGCGGCCATGAGGCCGGGTGCACTGCGCCGCCAGGCCAGCAGGCCGACCAGCAGCATCGGCAGCAGGATCGCGGTGAGCGCGTCGGCGATACGGACCTTGCGGTCGCGCACGATGCCGTCGCCGGCGACGAGATGGGTGATCGCGGTCGAGACCACCTCCACGCCCGGCATCAGGGAATCGAATGGTGTCGGGTAGAAGTCGCCGCCGCCGGCGACCGCTGCGCCGATCACGACGATGCGGTTCTCGATCGCCGCGCGATTGAGCGTGCCGTCGAAAATGCTCTGCGCGCTGACGGTGCGGATGGTGCGGCGCGGGCCGTAATAGGTGATCGGCAGTGCGAAATCGGCATCGGTCGGCACCGCGCGGTCGCCCAGCAGGAGATGATCCGGCGCGATCGTCAGCGGCTTGTCGAGCGCACGGCTTGCGACGCGCAAGGGGAACGACAGCTCGACTTTGTCTGCCGTCCGGAACAGCATCGGCACCGAGAGCGGCGAGCCCGACTGCCCCGTCGCGACGTTGACGATTCCGACATCGGCGTGGTCGGCGAACGCCGGAAGCGGCAGCAGGAAGCGCTCGGCCCGAGGCAGAACGGCGAGGGGCCGTCGCTGCTCGGCTCCACGGTCTCGCTGGCGCTCGGGAAGATCGCCGCGGCGGCGAGCACCATCGGGCCCGTGGCCAGCGTGTTCGCCAGCGTGGCGTCGCCGATCGCGGCGCTGCGGTCGACCAGCAGCAGGTCGATCGCGACCACCTTCGGCTTGAACTGCACGATGGTGTCGACGACGCGGGCGAGATCTGCGCGCGGCAGCGGATAGCTGCCGCCCCGCTTGACCACGGTGTCGTCGATCGCGACGATGGTCACGAGATCGGGCGGAACCTGCACGCCGCGGACCTGGGTTCGCCAATCCGTCAGCGTCGCCTCGAGGCGATCGAGAAAACGCAGGTGACCATTGGCATGGCCGGCATAGATGCCCGCGCCCCACAGCCCGGTGAGGATGAGTGCCGCCAAAATCTGAACGCGTCTCTTCATTACGTCGTACTGCAATCTTCTGTGTTGTCAGGGCCTGACGGAGCAGGCCTTACCGACCGGGCCTCATTGGCCCAGTCTCATTGGCCCAGTCTTGCCATCAGCGCGTCGACGCGCGGCTGGCCCCATGTCTTGACGGTCAATGGACCGGTTGCCTCGACATCGACGCCTTCGCCGGGACCCAGCACGACGCTGCGTCCACGAACTCTGCGGCTCACGCCGACGCGGCCGTCGGCGACGAAGACCGAAGTCTTTGCATCTGCGACATCGACCGCCCATCTGGTGCCGCGCACCGCGGCGATCGCTTGCGGCGTCAGCACCTTGAAGGGATTGCCGCCGGGCTTCTTGCGCACCTCGACCAGCAGCGCTTTGCTGCTCAACTCCACCGAGTCTCATATGTCCGTCGCGGTTGGCGTCCTTCAGTTCAAATCTGGCACCGCTTTCGGCGACGATGGTGATGCCGTTGTCGCAGCGCCAGGTCTGCGTGCCCGCGGCCGTCGGCGATGCCGTGCAGCCCGCCTTGGTGGCAGGCTGTGCACCGGCAGCTCCAGCCAACAGAACCAACCCCGCCAGAGCGAAAAACCCGGCGCGCGCGAACCCTCTCATGCCAGCCTCCGTTTGCGTGCTCGGCACAGTTCAAGGCGGTGTTGATACGGCACCGTATCACACGCAGAGGCTGCTGAATAGTGCCGCTCTGGGAGCTATTTCCTCGCTGCGGCATTTTCCAGACAGGCGCGATCAACTTTCAGTCAGGCCGCCGGAGCGCGGACACGCGCAGTGCGTGAGTGGGCCACCACGAGTGACACGGGAGGGAGGCGGATCCGCCAGCCTCGCACAACGCTTCCCCGCTATCGTGCGGGTATTGAAGACCACGAAAACGACTTGGTTGGATGGCCTAGAGAGGCGGCCGGAGAGGTTCGCTGACCGTGCTGAACCGGCCGAGAATGATGGTTAACAGATGCGCCTAAGTCCGTAATTCTGCGGGATTTTTCTCGAAATGGCACAGCGTTAACGAGTTGCCTCACATCCGCCCGAACTTAATCCGCATTTAACTAAAAGTCGCCTTAATGACGCTCCGGCCCTCTGCGAAATGCTGTTCCCGGATCGTGACCAGCGGCACTTCTAAGGGGGACTTAGTGACACCGTCCTGGACGCAAGGCGAATGAGTACGAGTATCGCGGCGCATAGTAACGCGGCACGGAAGTCCGAAAATCTCTCCAGAAAGTCTCTTCGGAAACCTTCCCGGAACATGACCAACACCAATTGGCTTGGCGCTGCCGCCATCGGCTGCGCCGTGCTCGGAGCCGGCTGGACCGTCTACAGCAACGTGCTCGGCGCCAGCGTCTATCCGAGCGTCGGCAGCACCGGCTACGACGAGCCCGTGATCAAGCGCGCGCCCAAGGCCGCGCTGCGCGAGGCGGGCGACGCCATCAAGGAAGCCTTCGCGCTGTTGCCTGACCGGCTTCAGGTCGCAGCTCCGATCTCGCGCGAGATGTTCAACGAGCGCTTCGCCGCGGCCGCGACCCAGGGCGTGGCATCCAATGCATCGAGCGCCGTGCCCCCGACTCAGGTTGCCGTCGCCAAGGAGACGTCGAAGGACGCCCCGAAGCAGAGCGTGATCGCGAAGGTCGCCGAAGCGCTGAAGCCGGCGGCGGCGCCCAAGATCGCGGATGGAGCCAAGGCCAAGCGCGGCGCCGATGCGCCAGTGCAACTGGCTTCAGCCGATCCGGCCGAGATCGTCCCGGCGCCCGAAGCAAAACCAAAGTCGTTCGCCGATCGCGCCAAGGCTGCGGTGATGTCGATCACCGGTCCCCGCCAGTCGATGGTGGAAAAGCTCTGGGGCAAGCGCGAGCCGTCCGGCGGCCTGCTCGCCTATGCTTCCGCCGATGCCAGCGTGACCGCCTCGATCGCACCGCGGGAGCAGAACCCCATGCTCGGCGGTTCGGCGCCCTATGAGCGCGACACCGCGGTCTACGACATCACCGCCAAGACGGTTTACCTGCCCGACGGCACCAAGCTCGAGGCGCATTCCGGCCTCGGCTCCAATCTCGACGATCCGCGCTCGTCGAAGGTGCGCATGCGCGGCGTGACGCCGCCGCACATCTACACGCTGAAGCCGCGCGAGGCGCTGTTCCACGGCGTGCCGGCGCTGCGGCTGACCCCGATCGGCGGCGAAAGCGCGATCTACGGCCGCGACGGCCTGCTCGCGCACACCTTCATGCTCGGGCCGAACGGCGACTCCAACGGCTGCGTGTCGTTCAAGGATTACTACGCATTCCTCGACGCCTACCGCAACAAGGGCATCCGCAAGCTCGCGGTGCTGGCGCGGGTGGACTGATCCCGGCTCGTTCTCGATGATGCAAAGGGGCCGCCCGCAGCGGCCCTTTTCCTTGTCCTGCGTCGCTCGGTGGAAGCGCTCAACCCGGCCAGCACTGTCCGCCACCGTCGATCCTCAGCACCTGGCCGGAGACGAAGGCGCCCATGGGGCCGGCGAAAAACTCGACGACGCGCGCGACTTCGTCGACGGTCGCGATGCGGTCGAGCGTGCCGGTTTCGACCATCCTGTCGGGGTCCACCGCGCGGGTGCCGAGGAAACGGCCGGTGCGGGTATCGCCGGGTGCGATGCAGTTGACGGCGATGTCGTAGGGGCGGAGCTGGTCGGCGAGGCATCGCGTGTAATGGGTCACGCCGGCCTTCGACACCGCATAGATCGCGCCATTGGTGCGTCCCTTGAACGCGGCGACCGAGCCGAGCGTGACGATGCGGCCGCGCCGCCGCTCCATCATGCCCTTGGCGACCGCCTGGCAGGTCAGGATGGTCGAGAGCAGATTGCGCTCCAGCACGGCGCGCACGTCGGCCTCCTTGATGTGCACCGCGTCGTTCGGATCGGGCTTGCCGCCGGCCGCAGCGATGTCGCCGCCGGCATTGTGCACGAGAATGTCGATCGGTCCGAGCGAGCTTTCCGTCTCCGCAATCACGCGCGTGATGTCGTCGCCTTTGGTGAGATCGCCGAGCACGCGCTGGCTGCGGACACCGAACGCCTGGCCGATCTCCGCGGCCACCGCGGTCAGCGTAGTGCCCTCGCCATATTCCGCCGGCCCGTTCTCGCGCATGCCGTGGATGGCGACGTCGGCGCCGAGCGCGGCGAGCTTCTCGGCAAAGGCGCGGCCGAGCCCGCGGCCTGCGCCGGTGACGAGCGCCACTTTGCCAGCCAAAATCTTCGCGGTGTCATGCGATGTCATGATCTTCTCCTGTTATGAAATCAGTCTGCCGCCAGGTCGAGCCCGATCGCCATCGCCTGCACCAGGCACATCGGCGCGACCAGCGTGCGCAGCGCGGGCTCGGGCATGTCCTGGATCTCGAACACCACGCTCGCGCCTTCGACGATCGGGCTCAGCAGACTGTCGGTGATGGAGATCGCGGGCACGCCGCGTGCGATCAGTTCGGGAAACAGCCGCGCCGTATCCGGATAATAGTTCCGGAAGCTGATGGCGACCAGCGCGTCGTCCACGGTTGCGGCATGCGACTGCTCGTGGATGCTGCCGCCGGTGCCGTCGAGCAGGACGACGCGACGTCCGAGCTTGCGCAGCACATAGGCGAGGTGGGTCGCAACCGGAAACGAGCCGCCGAGGCCGAGCAGATAGATGTCGCGCGCTTTGGCTAGAATTGCAGTTGCCGCGTCGAGCTCGCGCGCGTGCACAGACTGGCTCAACGTGACCAGCGACGATTGCGCTTCCGAGACGAAGCGCGACAGCACAGCGGCCGGCTGGCGGCCGAGCACCGATTTCTCCTCGCTCTTCATGCGCGCGAGCCGCGCCTTGTAGCTTGGCGCGACGCCGGCGACGAGGCGGGAGCGAAACACCTGCTGCATCTCGGTGAAGCCGCCGAATCCGAGCGCATGGGCAAAGCGAACGATCGCCGACGGCGGCACGCCAGAGCGCTGCGCCACCTCGGCCACCGTGCCGAGCGCGACGTCGGTCGGGTGATCGAGCACGAACTCCGCGATCTGCTGCAGCCGGCCGGACAGCGCACGATGCCGCTGCGCGATTGCACCGCGCAGCTCGTCGTAGCTCATCGCGCCTTGCGCCTTGTTCATCGTCTGGGGTCTCCAAGTCGATCGCCTGTTTAACGGCATTTCACCGTTTGGATCAAATATTCCACTTTACATAACATATGGAATGAATATTCTAACGACACAAAAAGCAAAAGACTTCGAAAACGGGAGGAAATGATGAGAGGGCGTCAGATCTCACGGCGAAGCGTTTTGAAGGGCAGCCTGATGGCGAGCGTCATCGGCGGCACCGGCAGCTTCTTTGGGCCGTGGAAAGAGAATCACGCGTGGGCGCAAGGCGCCAAGCCGATCAAGCTCGGCCTGACCTGCGATGCCAGTGGCCAATACGGCAACAGCGGCCAGGACGATTTCCGCGGCATCAAGATGGCGATTGACGAGTTCAACGCCAAAGGCGGCGTGCTCGGGCGTCAGATATCGTTCATCACCGCGGATACCGAAACGACGCCGGCCACCGGCAGCCGAGTCGCCGAGCGGTTCATCACCCGAGAGGACTGCACCATCCTGATCGGCGCGCTGCATTCCGGCGTCGCCAACGCCATCACGCAGGTCGCCAGCAAATACGGCGTGATCTACATGAACACCAATTCCTCCGCGCCGAGCGAAGCTGGTGAGAACTGCTCGCGCGTGAAATTCGTCTGGGACGGCAACGGCACCAATTTCTCGAAGGCATCGGTCAAGAACTCGGTCGATTCCATCGGCAAGAACTGGATGCTGCTGACTAACGACTACGTCTGGGGTCACACGACATCTGCCGCAACCAAGGCGCAGGTCGAGGCGGCCGGCGGCAAGATCATCGACAATCTTCTGGTGCCGCAGAACACGCGCGACTTCACGGCCTATCTGCTCAAGATCCAACAGGCCAAACCCGACGTGGTGGCGACTGCGGTCGGCGGCGACGACATCAAGGCACTGCGCGAGCAGGTGGCGCAGCTCAAGCTCGACGGCAAGCCGGCCTGGATCAACAACCAGCAGGACTGGCCCGACGTCTGGGGCGCGCCCGACAGTCTGTTCGGTGTGTTCGGCACCACCTGGTATCACAAGCTGCCGCTGCCCGGCGTCGCCGACTTCGTCAAGAAGTGGCAGGCCGCCAACAAGGACGGTCCGATCCCGGTGCCGGGCAATGTCTCCTATAACGGCTACATGAGCACGCGCGAATTGCTTCGCGCAATCGAGCGGGCGGGGTCGACCAACAACGTCAAGATCATCAAGGAGCTCGAGAATCTGAAGGTCTCGGCAACCGACCGCATGCAGCATTTTGATGCCTACATGGATCCGATGACGCATCAGATGCAGCAGACGATCTATCTGGCACGGCGCAACGCCAAGCCGTCCGACACCACCGACCTGTTCGAGATCATCAGTTGGACAGAACCGAAATCGGCCGCCGATGACGCTGCGACCGGCAAGTGCAAGCTCACGCCCTACGAACAGGTGCCGACCGTCGACTCCTAGAGGCGGTTCGCCACGTCGCAGAACGGCGGCGCGCAAGTCGTGCGCCGCGCACCCGGGCCCTCGGTGTCGCGGGTGTAAGCAAATGCCAGTTGTGAGCCCAAGGCCTTGTTCGACCTTCTTCCGCATCTTCTGAACGGCCTGACGCTGGGCCTGCTGTTCGCGCTGATTGCGCTCGGCTTCATGCTCATTGTCGGGCTGATGGAGCAGATCAACCTCGCGCACGGCTCCCTGTTCGCGCTCGGGGCCTATGTCGCCATGCAGCTGACCGGACCGCGTCCGCCATTGCCGGCCGATCTGGCCAAGGTGTGGCTCGCGCTACCGCTTGGCTGGCGCTATGTCGCGACGCTGATCATAGCACCCGTGATCGTGAGCATGGTCGGCATGCTGATCGAGCTCTGCATGCGGCGCACCTACGGCAAGGATCCGCTGTACGGGTTGCTCCTGACTTTCGGCGCGGCGATGGTGATCGAGGAGCTGATCCGCCTGGTCTGGGGCACGCGCGACTACGTGCTCCAGGTGCCATCCGCCATCAATGGCGGCTTCCTGTTCGGCGATCTGATCTGGTCGACTTATCGCTTCTATGCGGCCGGGATCGCAGCCGGGGTCATCGGGCTGGTCTGGCTGCTGATCGAAAAGACCTCGTTCGGCGCGACAGTCAAGGCCGGCGCCCATGACAGCGAGATCGTCCGCGCGCTCGGCATCAATCTGTCGCGACTGCGGCTGCTGGTGTTCGTGTTCGGCACGATGCTGGCGGCGATCGCCGGCATCATCGTCGCGCCGATCTGGGGCATTCGCCCGCATATGGGTGTCGATGCCGTCATCCCCGCATTCCTGGTGATCGTGCTCGGCGGCGTCGGCAGCTTTTGGGGCGCGGTCGTGGCGGGGCTGCTGGTCGGGCTGTGCGTCGGCCTTGCCGGCGCTTACGCGTCCGAATGGTCGCTGTTGTCGATGTACATTCTGCTGGTCGCCGTCGTGACGTTCCGCGCGCGCGGCCTGTGGGGCAAGAAGAGCGTGCTCGAGGCCTAGGGAATGATTGTGGGATCAAATTCTTCATCCGATACCGCGCGCCTCGTCACGCCGACAATGCTGGTGCTCTGGCTCGTGCTTACAACGGTGCCGCTCTGGATCACGCGGATCGGGCTCTATCCTTATCTCGGGATCGAGATCCTGATCTGGTCGCTCTATGCGCTCGCGTTCAATCTGGTGCTGGGCACGGCCGGACTGCCGTCGTTCGGACACGGCGCCTATTTCGGCATCGGCGCCTATGCGTTCGGGCTCTGCCAGCTCGATATCGCCGCCAATCTCTGGATCTGCCTGATCGCGGCGGCCGGGGTCGCGGGGCTTGCAGGCGTGTTGGTTGCGCTGTTCATCTCGCATCGGCGCGGCATCTACTACGCCTTCATGACGATCGCCTTCGGCCAGATCTTCTGGACTCTGGCGATCAAGTCGCACCGGATCACGGGAGGGGAGGACGGACTTCTCAAGATCAAGCGCCTGCCGGCCGATTTCGGGCTGGTGTCGTTCGATCTCACCGACAATGTCGCATTCTACTATTTCGTGCTCGCGGTCTTTGCGGTCGGCACCGCCGCATTGTGGCGGCTGGTGCACTCGCCCTACGGCCGCGTGGTCGCTGCGATCAGGCAGAGCGAGGTCCGCGCCGCCCATCTCGGCTATAATGTTTGGCTCTACAAGGCATCGGTGTTCGCACTGTCGGCCGCCGTCTCCGGCTTTGCCGGCGGACTGTTCGCGATGGCGCAGCTCGCCGCATTCCCCGATGTGATGAGCCTGCATCAATCCGGCTACGTCGTGATGATGACGCTGGTCGGCGGCGGGCTCGTCAGCTTCTGGGGGCCGGTGATCGGCGTGTTTCTTTTCCTCACCGCCCGCGACGTGATCGGCGCGCTGACCAATGCCTGGACGCTCTATTTCGGTCTGCTGTTCATCGCGATCGTGCTGTTCCGCCCTGAAGGCATTGCCGGCGCGCTCTCGGCTGCTCTTCAGCAGCATTCGCTCAACGCGCTGAGGCGCCGTGGCACGTCAGCAATGCGGCTGCTGGTCGGGGGCGGACGATGAGCATGTTGGAGGCTGCAGGTGTGCACGTCCGTTTCGGTGACCGCGTCGTGCTGGAAAGCGTCGATCTCGCGGTGGCCGAGGGGGAGTTTCATGGCGTGATGGGTCCGAATGGCGCCGGCAAGACCACCTTCTTCAACGTTCTGACCGGCCGGGTGAAGCCGAGCCGCGGCAAAGTGCTGCTCGGTGGTGAGGATGTCACGGGCTTGAGCCCGCACCGCATCGCCGCCAAGGGCATTGCGCGCTCGTTCCAGGTCATGACGCTGTTCGACGAGTTCTCGGCCCGCGACAACGTCATGATGGGCTTGCCCGAGTTTCGCGCCCGCGGCCTCGATATCGCCCGTGCCGCTGCCGGCGACCGCCAGTTTGCCGATCAAGCCACCGAAGCGCTCGCCGCGGTCGGGCTTGCGGACAAAGGCGATATTCGCGCCAAGGATCTGTCCTATGGCGACCGACGCGCGCTGGAGATCGCGGTCGCGCTGGCGCAAGCGCCGCGCGTGCTGTGCCTGGACGAGCCGACCTCCGGCCTCGGCTCCGACGGCGTGCAGCGCCTCGCCACGCTTGTCGCGCGTTTGAAAGGCAAGCTGACCATCGTCGCGATCGAGCACGACATGGAATTCCTGTTCTCGCTCGCGGACCGCATCTCGGTGATTCATTGGGGCCAGGTGGTGGCGCGCGGCACGCCGCACGAGTTGCAGCAGAACGAATGGGTGCGGCGCTCCAATCTCGGGAAGTTCGCATGATCCTCGAAGTGGACGCGGTCGATACCTTCTACGGCGAAACCCAGGCGCTGTTCGGCGCCTCGCTCGCCATCGAGCACGCCAAGGTGTTTGCTCTGCTCGGGCCGAACGGCGCCGGCAAAACCACCATGCTACGATCAATCCTCGGACTGACGCGGCCGCGCCGCGGCGCCGTTCGTTTCGACGGACACGACGTGACGCGCAACCCCACCCATGAGATCGCGCGCGCCGGCATCGGCTGGGTTCCGGACGACCGGCGGCTGTGCCCGACCTTGTCGGTGGCGCGCAACCTCGCGATCGCGCAAAAGCGCACGCGCTTTCGCAACTGGAGCGTCAAGGAAGCCGGCGCAATCTTCTCGCCGCTCGAATATCTGATGGAGCGCGACTGCGAGAACCTGTCGGGTGGTGAAATGCAGATGGTCGCCATTGCGCGCGCGCTGGTCGGTTCGCCCGGCCTGGTGCTGTTCGACGAGCCGAGCCAGGGGTTGGCGCCAAAAATCGTCGGCGACGTGCTCGCCACCATTTTGCGGATGAAGGACGAGGGCATCGCCTCGCTGGTCGTCGAACAGAACGCCGAGATCGCGCTGTCGGTCGCAGACCGCGCCGCGGTGATCGATCGCGGCAGAATTATCTGGAGCGGTGAGGCCGCGACGTTGCGCGATGATCTCAGGCTTCGTCAGCGCTTGCTGGGAGTACGATAAGTGGTCGCACCTCTGCTCGTTCTCGATGACGTTCGCAAGGTCTATACGCGGGGCCGCGTGATACGCCGTCCGACATTCACGCTTCAGGCAAACCTGTCGCTGGACGAGCCAGGCATCGTCGGCGTGGTCGGACCGAACGGCGCCGGCAAGACGACCCTGTTCGAGATGATGACAGGCTCCAACGCGCCGACCTCGGGGCGCGTGCTGGTCGCGGGCACCGATATCCACGGCGTCAAATATCGCGAGCGCGACCGGCTCGCAATCCACTATCACCAGTCCTACCAGGTCAGGCGCTTCCGCAAGCGCGTTCCGTCCGCCTTTCTGGCGCCGTCGCCGACCAAAACGCCGCTGGTTCATCTGTTCGACGAGCCGCAGTTCAACCTGCAAGACGGCTATATCGGCTTCATGCTCGATTTCTTCCGCAAGCTGCGCGACGAGGGCAGGCTGGTCGTGCTCTGCATGCATCCGACAGCGGCGTGGCACCTCGACATCCTCGCCGAGATCGCCGGACGCTTCCTGTTCGTGGCCGGCGGCGGGGTGACGCCGATGGCGGATTTCGGCTCGCTCATCGCTGATCCGCGCTGCCGCTCTTATCTCGGGCCGGACATGACAGGGGCGGCAGACGCGATTTGTGACCGCACCGTTCACAGCTCTACCTAAAAGGAAGAATCCGTTGGCCTATTCGAACACCCAGCTTTTCATTGCCGGAAAATGGCGCCCGGCCCATTCGGGTAAGATCATCGAGGTCGTCAATCCCGCGACGGAAGAGGTGATCGGCACCGTGGCCCATGCCGGCCAGTCCGACCTCGACGAGTCGCTGGCCGCAGCCAGCGCGGGCTTCAAGATCTGGCGCAACATTGCGCCGTTCGAGCGCTGCCGGATCATGCGCAAGGCGGCCGCGATCATGCGCGAGCGCAATGACGAGATCGCGCCGCTGCTGACGATGGAGCAGGGCAAGACGCTCGGCGAAGCCAGGATGGAGGCGATGGCGGCCGCCGACGTGATCGAGTGGTTCGCCGAGGAAGCCAAGCGCGCCTATGGCCGGCTGATCCCCGCGCGCGGACCCGGCATCTATCAGCTCGCGATCAAGGAGCCGGTCGGCCCGGTCGCGGCCTTCACGCCCTGGAATTTTCCGATTAACCAGGTAGTGCGCAAGCTCTCGGCCGCGCTCGCTGCCGGTTGCTCGATCATCGTCAAGGCGCCGGAGGAGACCCCAGCGTCGCCCGCGCAGCTCATCCGCGCGTTTGCGGATGCCGGCGTCCCCGATGGCGTCATCAACCTCGTCTACGGTATTCCTTCCGAAATCTCCGAATATCTGATCCCGCATCCGGTGATCCGCAAGATTTCCTTCACCGGCTCGACCCAGGTCGGCAAGCAGCTCAACGCGCTCGCCGGCCTGCACATGAAGCGGGCCACCATGGAGCTCGGCGGCCATGCACCGGCAATCGTGTTCAAGGACGCAGACGTCGCCTCGGCTGCAAAGATACTGGCGGCGGCGAAGTATCGTAATGCCGGGCAGGTCTGCATCTCGCCGACGCGCATGCTGGTGCAGGACGATGTGTTCCGCGAGTTCGTCGACAAGTTCGTCGAGGGTGCAGAGGCGTTCAAGGTCGGCAATGGCCTCGATCCCGATTCGAAGATGGGCTCGCTCGCCAACCCGCGCCGCGTCGCCGCCATCGAAAACATGGTGCAGGACGCCGTCGGTAAGGGCGCCACGCTCGAAACCGGGGGCAAGCGCGTCGGCAACAAGGGCTATTTCTTCGAGCCGACCGTGGTGAGCGACGTGCCGAAAGACGCGCGCGCCATGAACGAGGAGCCGTTCGGCCCGCTCGCCCTGATTTCGCGCTTCTCGTCCTTCGACGAGGTGGTCGAGGAGGCCAACCGCCTGCCGTTCGGCCTTGCCTCCTACGCCTTCACCAGTTCGACCAAGACGGCGACCGCGATCGGCTCGGCGGTGGAGGCCGGTATGATGTCGATAAACAGTTTTGGTCTCGCGCTGCCCGAAGTGCCTTTCGGCGGCACCAAGGATTCCGGCTACGGCTCGGAAGGCGGCACCGAGGCGATGGAGGGCTACTTCAACACCAAGTTCATCAGCCAGACCGGCGTCTGACGCAGGACGATGCGAGCTAACGTTTGACGAAAACCAGATTGCAGGGACGCGCCTCGTTGCGCTTGCCGCTGCCGCGGGTGCGGTCGAACTGCGCATCGACCGTGAAGGCGTAGGGCGAGCCAGGGGCGACGTTGTTGAGGGTATAGGTGCTCGCCCCCGTCGTCCCGCGCGCGCTCAGCGTCGTCTTGCCGTCCGCCGGGATCTGGCCGTCGATCTCCAGCCGGTTGGCTCCGCTCGGGCCCTGCACCTCGGCGTGGAATACGCCGTTCGTCACGGTTGCCGCGAGGGCTCTGGTGAAGCCCTGCGCCTTGCCGCTGGTCTGGCAATTCAGCGTCACGTCCCAATTGCCGTCGAAATCCTTGCTGCCGCCGGCTCGCGCGTTGCCGGCCGCCGGCGCCAGCGCCGTCTTCTGCTTCAACCCTTCGACGCGTGCCTTGGCGAGCGTGGCGAAGATGCAGTTCGGGAATCTGGCGAGATGGTCTTCGAATGCTCCCAGCGTGCCGATGCTGTCCGCGGCTTTCCAATGTGCCTCTGCGGCGGCGCAGGGATCTGCCCGCGGCGCGGCCTGGGCGCGGCCGGCGCCACGGTGACCGACACAGGCCCGTTCAGGTAGAACTTGCCGATGATCGACAGCGACAGCTCCGGAAGCTGGCTCTTGCCGCTGGAGTCATAGACGTCGCTGCTGATGTCGCGGAAGACGTCGCCGATTTCCTGCGGTTCCTCGATGTGCTTCAGGAACGCGGTCGTGTAGGGACTGTTGCGTCCGACGCCATCAGCCGCGACCTGCCCGGATTGCGTCGAGAACGACACGATCGTGCCGCGCGGCGCCTCGACCTTCGACAGGCCCCGTCCGATCGAGGCGGCGCGCGTCGAGCCGGCGGAGCGCTTGAGGGTTTCGGCCAGCGGATTGTCGCGGCAGGAATCGAGCACGAGGATGCGCAGGTTCTTGGCCTGCTGCAGATCGTTCACGATGTCGTCGACCCGCACGAAGCGCTTGAGGTCCGCTTCATCCGTCAGCACGGCGTCTACCGGCATCAGATAGTTCACGCCGTTGTACTGCATCGCGTGGCCACTGTAATAGAACATGGCGACGTCGGCCCGGCTTGCGGCGCGCGCGAAGCGGATGGTCAGATCCTGCATGTCGGCCTGGCGCAGGTCGATCCCCTGAAACACCTCGAAGCCGCTACGCTTGAGCGAGGCGGCGACGTCCTCGGCATCGTGTGAGGGGTTCGGGAGCTGCGCCGTCGAGACATAGGCGCCGTTGCCGATCACCAGCGCCACCCGGGTGTCTGCCGATGCGGGAACAACGCAGAGCCAGCAGGCGAGGAGGGCCAAAGAGAGACCGGGCAAGAGTCCAGACAAGTGAAATCTTGAAAGAGCGCGCATGAATACCGTCCGAGGAAAAATCGAAAAATATCCTCCAGATTAACGCATGCGGCACCGACTTCAATGCCCTTGCCGGGAACCGCCCGGATCAGGCGGCCGTGGCATGCCGTCACGCCGGGCTCGCGGCCACCGTCTTGCGCAGCGCCATCTCCGTCGCGATCGCCTCCCGCACTGCGGGGCGCGCCTGCATGCGGCCGAGATAGCGCGACAAGGCTGGCCATTGCGCGATGTCGACGCCGGCCGGGCGAAGCAGCAGCAAGGCCCAGGTGAGGTGAGCATCCGCGACGGTGAAGCTGTCACCGACGAGGAATTCGTGGTCCGCCAGATGCGTGGCGGGTGTCGACAATGTCTGTGCGATCCGTGCGCGCGGCTTGGCGAGCGAGCCGTCGTCCTTGTACCAGAAGGTCGGGAACAGGAACGCCTTGTGGATCTCGGTGCCGATGAAACTCAGCCATTCCTGCAGGCGATAGCGGTCGGGATCGCCGAAGCCCGGCGCAAGGGCGGTCTCCGGCTTCGCGTCGGCGATGTATTGCAGCACAGCGGCGCTCTCGGTCAGCCGTTCGCCGTTCTCCAGCACCAGGACGGGCACCGCGCCCTTCGGCGAGATACCGCGAAAATCGCTGCCGTCGTCCGCGACCTTCTTCGTCCAGATATGGGCGAGGTGATACTGCGCCTCGATGCCGGCCTCCATCAGCGCGATACGGCTGGCGAGCGAGCAGGCCATCGGAAAGAAATAGAGTTGCAGCATCGTGCGCTCCGTCAGCTCAGGGCCTCGCCTTGCGCGATGATCGCAAACCGGTCCGACAATTCGGCCATCGCGACCTCGTGAATCGTGCGTGCCGAGAGCGCGCCGCCGCGGCCGTCGGGCAGGTCGCGGGTGGCACAGGCGTCGGCCGCGATCGTGGTGCGCAGCCCGAGGTCGAGCGCGGCGCGCGCCGTTGAGCTGACGCACATGTGGGTCATGAAGCCCGCCAACACGATGTCGGTGCGTCCGGTCGCGGCCAATCTGGCTTGCAGGTCGGTACCGGCAAAGGCATTCGGCAATGCCTTCTCGATCACGGGCTCGCCCGCGAGCGGCGTCAGGCTCGACACGATCGCCCCGCGCTCGGCCTCGCGATCGAACAGGCTGCCGGCGCGCCCCTTGTGCGCGATGTGGAAGATCGCAGCGCCGCTCTGCCGCGCGCGGGCGAGCAGTTTGGCGGCGACCGCGATCGCGGGCTCGGCGTCGGGCAAGGCGAGGGGACCGGAACGATATTCATTCTGGATGTCGATCAGCACGAGACAGGAGTCGGCGAGCCTGGGTGGATTGAGATCGGCGCCGGAGAGCTCGAGCAGGGTTTTTGGAGCGGTCATGCGGGTCAGGCCTTCCTGGAATATCGGATGGTCCAACCCTAGCGCGGCCGTGGCCTGCCATTGTGCAGGACTATTGCAGCAGATGGCTGCAAGTTTGCAGGAGGCCTGTGTGCCTGCTAGTCTCATCGCCATGAACTGGGACGATCTGCGCATCATTGCCGCGGTGAGGGACGAGGGCACTTATGCCGGCGCCAGCGCGCGGCTGCGCATCGACGAGACCACGGTCGGCCGCAGGCTTGCGCGGATCCAGCGCGATCTCGGCGTGCCGCTGTTCGACGCGGTGGACGGGCTGCGCCGGCCGACCCGCCATTGCGAAGCGGTGCTCGAACATGTCGGCGCGATGGCCGCCCATGTCGCCGCGATCGACCGCATCAAGGAGAGCCAGGTGGGCCCGGTCGGCCGGCTGCGCATTGCCTCGACCAATGCGGTTGCCGAAGAGCTGCTGGCGCCGCACGCAGGTGCCTTCCTGCGCGATCATCCCGGGCTCACACTCGAGTTTCTGACGTCCAGCGGCAACGTCAAGTTCTCGCGCTGGCAGGCCGATCTTGCCATTCGCCTGCGCAAGCCGGAGAAGGGTGATTTCACCATCTCGAAGCTCGGCGAGGTCAGGCTGTATTTCTTCGAGCCCGCCGACCGCAGCGGCGGCGAACCGGTCACATGTGTCTATCCGGACGAGCTCGACACCATTCCGGAGCAGCAGTTCCTGCGCGCCAAGCGGCTGACAAACATGCGCTGCGTCACCGACAACGTCCGCATCATCAAGACCCTGATCCAGTCGCATCAGGCCGTCGGCGTGCTGCCCGAGCACAGCTGCGCCCCGCTGCTCGCCGACCGCAGCCTGCACGCGACGCTGCTGCCGAGGGGCCGCGACGTCTGGCTGCTGGTGCAGAACCACCTCAAGCGCGATCCGGCGACACGCGTGACGATCGCCTGGGTGAGGGCATGCTTCGCGGATCTTTCGCGCGGCTGACGGCGTGAACGCGATTGATGCGGGGCGCGACCAAATCATGGGATTGCGCGCCCGCGCAGGTTGCGTAATCTCGCGGGAAAAAGTTGAGATCGGGCAGACGCATGACCATCCTCGAGGAAACTATCCGGCCGAAAGCCAAATCGCGGGAATGGAAGGCCATCGTCGTCCTGATCCTGCTGATCCCGGTGCTGTGGTCGCCGCCGTTCCTGTTTCGCTTCTTCCTGTACCAGCCGTTCAGCATTCCCTCGAGCTCGATGATGCCGACGCTGATGACCGGCGACTACGTCTTCGCTTCGAAGCGCGCCTATGGCTACGGACCCTATTCGTTTCCCTTTGCATCATCCCTGATCTCGAGCCGTGTCTTTGCCGCGGAGCCCGAATATGGCGACATCGTCGTGTTTCGCACGCCAAAGGATACATCGGTCGACTACGTCAAGCGCGTGGTCGGCCTGCCCGGCGACCGCATCCAGATGCGGCAGGGCCAACTCTTTCTCAATGAGAAGCCGGTGACCTCGCATCGCCCTCAAGGAGGCGGACGGCGAGGCCGCCTGCGGCACCGACGACGCGAAAGTCAGGAATTGGCGCGAGACGCTGCCGAACGGCGCGTCCTACGTCACCTACGACTGCGTCGACAACGGTTATTACGACAACACTGGCGTCTACACCGTGCCGCCGGGTCATCTCTTCATGCTCGGCGACAACCGCGATAACTCCACCGACAGCCGCGTGACGACTACGATGGGCTTTGTCCCCATGGAGAATCTCGTGGGCCGCGTGACGCGGATCATCTGGTCGCTCGACGACGACGGCGAGCCGCGTTTCGAGCGGATGGGGGAGGTGAGGGATACTTCCGTCATTCCGGGCTCGCCACTTCGTCGCGCCCCGGAATGACGAACAAAACAAAAACCCCGGCATCGCTGCCGGGGTTTCGCATTTTTGACTTCGCCTGAATGGCTGGACTTAGAAGTCCATGCCGCCCATGCCGCCGCCCGGGGGCATTGCGGGGCCGGCGCCGCCCTTCTTGGGCAGCTCGGCGACCATGGCTTCCGTGGTGATCAGCAGGGCCGCAACCGAGGCTGCGTTCTGGATCGCGGTACGGACCACCTTGGTCGGGTCGATGATGCCCTTCTTGACGAGGTCACCGTATTCGCCGGTCTGGGAGTCGAAGCCGAAAGCGTACGACTTGTTCTCCAGGACCTTGCCGACGATCACCGAGCCGTCTTCGCCGGCGTTGATCGCGATCTGGCGAGCGGGAGCCGACAGCGCCTTGCGGACGATCTCGACACCGGTCTTCTGGTCGTCGTTCTTGGTGCGCAGGCCCTTGAGCTGCTCGGAAGCACGGAGCAGGGCGACGCCGCCGCCCGGGACGATGCCTTCCTCGACCGCAGCGCGGGTCGCATGCATCGCGTCATCAACGCGATCCTTGCGCTCCTTCACCTCGATCTCGGTCGCGCCGCCGACGCGGATCACCGCGACGCCGCCGGCGAGCTTCGCCAGACGCTCCTGGAGCTTCTCGCGGTCGTAGTCCGAGGTGGTTTCCTCGATCTGCGCCTTGATCTGGGCCACGCGCGCCTCGATGTCGGCCTTCTTGCCGGCGCCGTTGACGATCGTGGTGTTCTCCTTGTCGATCATCACCTTCTTGGCGCGACCGAGCATGTTGAGCGTGACGTTCTCGAGCTTGATGCCGAGATCTTCCGAGATCGCCTGGCCGCCGGTCAGGATCGCGATGTCCTGCAGCATGGCCTTGCGGCGATCGCCGAAGCCCGGAGCCTTGACGGCCGCGACCTTCAGGCCGCCGCGCAGGCGGTTCACGACCAGGGTCGCAAGCGCTTCACCTTCGACGTCCTCGGCGACGATGACCAGCGGCTTGCCGGTCTGCACTACGGCCTCGAGCAGCGGGAGCAGCTCGTTCAGCGACGAGAGCTTCTTCTCGTTGATGAGGATGTAGGCGTCGTCCATCTCAACGCGCATCTTGTCGGCGTTGGTGACGAAGTAGGGCGAGATGTAGCCGCGGTCGAACTGCATGCCCTCGACGACGTCGAGTTCGGTCTCGAGCGACTTGGCTTCCTCGACGGTGATGACACCCTCGTTGCCGACCTTCTTCATGGCGTCGGACAGGAACTTGCCGATCTCCGCGTCGCCGTTCGCCGAGATGGTACCGACCTGGGCGATCTCGTCGTTCGAGGTGACCTTCTTGGAGTTCTTGACGAGGTCCGCAACGACGGCTTCGACCGCGAGGTCGATACCGCGCTTGAGATCCATCGGGTTCATGCCGGCGGCAACCGACTTGGCGCCTTCGCGCACGATCGCCTGGGCCAGCACGGTGGCGGTGGTGGTGCCGTCGCCGGCCGCGTCAGCGGACTTGGAGGCGACTTCGCGCACCATCTGCGCGCCCATGTTCTCGAACTTGTCCTCGAGCTCGATCTCCTTGGCGACGGTGACGCCGTCCTTGGTGATGCGGGGAGCGCCGAACGACTTGTCGAGCACGACGTTGCGGCCCTTGGGACCGAGCGTGACCTTCACCGCGTTGGCGAGGATGTCGACGCCGCGAAGCATCTTGTCGCGCGCATCGACGGAGAATTTGACTTCTTTAGCTGCCATGTGGATTTTTCCTTAGGTGTTTAGCTGGGTGAGAGAGGGGGCTCTTAGGCCGCCTTCTTCTTGGAAGCGGGGACGTCGAGGACGCCCATGATGTCGCTTTCCTTCATGATCAGCAGGTCGACATTGTCGATCTTGACCTCGGTGCCGGACCACTTGCCGAACAGCACGCGGTCGCCGACCTTCAGGTCGATCGGGATCAGCTTGCCGGCCTCGTCGCGGCCACCCGGGCCGACGGCGACGATTTCGCCCTGCGAGGGCTTTTCCTTGGCACTGTCGGGAATGATGATGCCGCCAGCGGTCTTCTCTTCTGCGTCGATGCGCTTGACCACGACGCGGTCGTGAAGCGGACGGAATTTCATGCAGTCCTCCTAAGCAATTGCTCGGGTTGATAAATCTGGATTGTTAGCAGTCCCTGCTAGCGAGTGCCAGCGTGGGCACTGCTGAGATAAGCCAGGATTTTTGCGGGGGCAAGGGCTTCTAGCAGAAAAATAAGCACTCAGAAGGTGCGCCTGCCAAATTCCTTTACCAGCGTTAACCGGCAATTGGGGCCGTATTAGCACGGAGTCATGTCTGCTGCTAACGCATTGAATTTCAACAGCTTGTTAAACTTTTGGGCTTGAGATGGATTGTCAGTTTGCGTCACATTTCTCTCATGTGAGCGCATCGTCTCCGGGTGGCTCGTAGCAGCGTACCGGCAAGCCACCCCTCGAATATGCGCTCCTGCAAAGGAGGTTGGCATGGTCTCGCGGGTTGGGGTTGTTTCCGACGACTTTCGGAAACAGGTGCTGGGTTACGGGCTGACGACGGCGGAAATCCTCTATCGGATGCCGGATCATCCCTCGCTGCTTCAGACCTACGTCTGGCAGAATTACGATCTCTTCCCGAAATTCCCGGCGCTGAAGGATTTTCTGGCCTTCTGGCAGGAGAAGCTCGACGGTCCGCTCCACTCGGTAACGGTTGCGCATTCCAAGCTGATCAAGCCGGCCGAGCTGCGCGCCGTGGACGGCGTGTTCCGGCTGCATTGAGACGGACACCGGAATTGTAGGGTTGGCAAAGGCGCGCACGCCGTGCCCACAATCCATCTGCATCTGGCAATGGTGGGCACGCTGCGCTTTGCCCACCCTACGATATCTCATTATGTGCTAGCCTTCCCCCATAACAAAAGGGGAGGCCGTGCATGGCCAAGAAGGCAAAATCGCGCAGCGCAGTGCAGGTCGTGGTGAAGAAGCGGAGCGGGGCCAAGGTCGCGGTGCGATCCGCCGCGCGCAAGGTGCTGAAGGCAAAGGCCAGCGCGACGCCCGTCGTATCAACAGTCAAAAAGCCCGCCCGTCCCAAGCAGCGCATCGCCATCAGCCATCACCGCGAAGAAGACTTCAAGGCGGACGGCCTGCGCGCCTACGCCAAGTACCGCGACCTGGGCATCGCCGCCGCAAGCCACGGCCTCGCGCAGGCTCACGTGATCAGGCTACAGGGCCCGTGCGATCCGGCTGAGGTGTCGAAGCTGCACTTCCACCACGTCGACTTCCAGATGGTCTACGTCCTCAAGGGCTGGGTGAAGACCTACATGGAGGGGCAGGGCGAGACCCTGATGAAGGAAGGCAGTGCCTGGACCCAGCCGCCGAAGATCAAGCACATGATCCTGGATTATTCTGATGACGTCGAACTGCTGGAGGTGATCCTGCCGGCGGAGTTCAAGACGGTGGAGCTGAAGGCGTAGCGCTCATCTCTCCTCGTCATTGCGAGGAGCCCTTGCGACGAAGCAATCCAGAATTCTCTCCGCGGATGTATCTCTGGATTGCTTCGCTTCGCTCGCAATGACAGGGAGGGTGTCTTCGTAGCCCGGATGGAGCGCAGCGTAATCCGGGGCCGCTGCCCGCGACGGCGTACACTTTCCCGGATTGCGCTGCGCTCCATCCGGGCTACGGGCTCCTGGCTACGCCAACACCCCCACCACCGCGCCCATCAAGCACGTCGTCAGCGTCCCCGATACGATCGACTTCAATCCGAGCGCGTTGATCTCCTCGCGCCGCTGCGGCGCCATCATGCCGAGCCCGCCGATCATGATGCCGAGGCTGGCGAAATTGGCGAAGCCGCACATCGCGTAGAGCATGATCAGGCGCGAGCGCGGATCGAGCGCGTCGGGCGGCAGCTTCGAGAAGTCGACATAGGCGATCAACTCGTTGAGCACGGTCTTGGTGCCCATCAGGCTGCCGGCGGTGACGGCCTGATCCCACGGCAATCCCATCAGCCAGCACACCGGCGCCATCACGAGGCCGAGCAGGCGCTGCAGCGAGATCGCGGCGCCGCCAACATGCGGCAGCAGGCCGAGCATGGCATTGACGAGATAGACCAGCGCCACCAACACCAGCAGCATCGCGACAATGTTGATGAGCAGCTCGATCCCCGCGCCGGTGCCCTTCACGATCGCATCCATCGTGCTGGCGACCTCCATCTCGGGATCCTCGAGCCGTACCGCCGGTTCGCTTGTCGGAGGTTTCAGGGACCATGATCAGGCTGACGAGGATCGCGGCCGGTGCGCCCAGCACGGAGGCAATGACGAAATGCGCGGCAGCATCGGGGATGAGCGGAGCAAGGAGCGTCGCATAGAGCACCAGCACCGTGCCGGCGATGCCGGCCATGCCGCCGGTCATCACCAGGAACAATTCGCTGCGGGTCATCTGCGTCAGATACGGCCGCACGAACAGCGGTGCCTCCACCATCCCGAGGAAGATGTTGGCGGCGGTCGACAGCCCGACCGCACCGCCGACGCCAAGCGTCCGCTCCAGCAGCCAGGCCATGCCGCGCACCACCGGCGGCAGCACGCGCCAATAGAACAGCAGCGTCGTCAGCACGCTCATGACCAGCACGATCGGGAGCGCCTGGAACGCCAGGATGAAATCGGCGCCGGGCACTTTCACGTCGAAAGGCGGCGCGCTGCCGCCGACATAACCGAACACGAAGGAGGAGCCGGCGCGCGAGGCCGCCGAGATCGCGCCGACTGCATCGTTGATGGTGCCGAAGGCGCGCGCGACGACGGGCACCTTCATCAGGAGGATCGCGGTGGCGAAGGTTGCGACGAGGCCGATCACCGCCTGCCGCAGCGAGACGGCGCGCCGATTCTCGGCCAGCGCGAAGGCGAGCAGCAGCAATGCGAAAATGCCGAGTGCCGATTGCAGCCGCAGCATGATGTCCCCAAACCTCCAATGATTATGGCCGTGCATGCGTTGCAAACGCAATGCCGGGAGGTGATCAGAGCCGCCCGCTGTTGACAAGAAGGTCCGCGTCAGCCACGCGGGGCGTCGTCAAGATCAGGCGCGGACGGTCCCAAAAAGGTGAGTCAGAAGCTGAGCGAAGAGCTGCCGCGACAGGTGAATCCGCCGGTCAGCGCCCGCGCGCTGCTGTCCCACCGTGCTTTCCTGCTCTTCGTGCTCTCGCGCAGCCTGTCGCGCTTCTCCAGCCAGATCGCCGCGGTTGCGATCGGCTGGCAGATCTACGACCTCACCGGCTCGGCCTTCGACCTCGGCATGGTCGGCCTCGTGCAGTTCCTGCCCACGGCGCTGCTGGTGTTCGTCGCCGGCCACGCCGCCGACCGTTTCGAGCGCAAGCGCGTGGTCCAGCTCTGCCAGCTCGTGGAAGCTGCGACCGCGCTGTATCTCGGTGTCATCACCTATCTCGGCGCGGTCAGCGAAGTGCAGATCTTCATCGCGACCTTCGTGCTCGGCATTGCCGGCGCCTTCGAGAGCCCGACCACCGCGGCGCTGCTGCCGGCGATCGCGCCGCAAGGATCGCTCCAGCGCGCGACCGCCGTATCCAGCGGCGCGGCGCAGGTCGCGACCATTACGGGCCCCGCGCTCGGCGGTTTCGCCTATGCGATCGCGCCGCATCTCGCCTATGCCGTGATGCTGCTGTTCTGGATATTCGGGATGATCCTGACCGGCTTCATCCGCCCGCGCCCGCAGGCGGTGGCCAAGGAAGGGACGGACGCCGATAACATCTATGCCGGCGTCCGCTTCATCCGCAGCAATCCGGCGATTCTCGGCACCATCTCGCTCGATTTGTTCGCGGTGCTGTTCGGCGGCGTCACCGCGCTGCTGCCGATCTATGCCCGCGACATTCTCCAGACCGGCCCGATGGGGCTTGGCATCCTGCGCGCGGCGCCGGCGGTCGGTGCGCTGCTGATGACGGTGGTGCTGGCGCGTCACGCCATCTCGCGTCACGTCGGCCTGCGCATGTTCCAGGCCGTGATCGTGTTCGGCCTCGCCACGATCGTGTTCGCGCTGTCGTCCTGGATGTGGCTGTCGGTGCTCTCGCTCGCGATTTTGGGCGCCGCCGACACGATCAGCGTCGTGATCCGTTTTTCGCTGGTTCAGCTTGCGACGCCCGACGAGATGCGCGGCCGCGTCGGCGCGGTGAACTTTCTGTTCATCAACGCCTCCAACCAGCTCGGCCAGTTCGAGAGCGGCGTGGCCGCCGCGCTGCTTGGTGCGATGCCAGCCGCCGTGCTCGGCGGCGTCGCGACCGTCGCGGTGGCGCTGCTGTGGATGAAGCTGTTTCCCAGCCTGCGGCAGGTGGAGAGTCTGGAGTAGGGCTCCGCTCTCTCCCCGTCATTGCGAGCGCAGCGAAGCAATCCAGAATCTCGCCGCGTTTGGCCGTCTGGATTGCCTCGCTGCGCTCGCAATGACGATTGTGGAGGCAGTACGGGGATTTACGTCACGTCACCCCGGCGGCCGGCAACTGCAGGCGTCGTCTTGACGCCTACTGTGCATGGGGTTGTTTTCGCAGTTTTTGTTCAGCCCCGTCCGACGAACGGCATCTTCGTCGCCATGACCGTCATGGTCAGCACGTTGGCGTCGAGCGGCAGGCCGGCCATATAGGCGACGGCATCGCCGACCGCTTTCGCGTCCATGCGCGGCTCGTGCTTCATCGTGCCGTCGGGCTGCATCACGCCGGGACCGGCGACCATGCGGTCGGTCATCGGCGTCGCAGCGTTGCCGATATCGACCTGCCCGACCGCGATGTCGTACATGCGCCCGTCGAGGTTGGAGGCCTTGGTGAGGCCGGTGATGGCGTGCTTGGTCGAGGTGTATGCCGCCGAGAACGGCCGCGGCGCATGCGCCGAGATCGAGCCGTTGTTGATGATGCGGCCGCCGCGCGGGCTCTGATCCTTCATGATGCGGAAGGCGTGCTGGGTGCACAGGAACGGGCCGGTGAGGTTGGTGTTCACCACCGCCTGCCACTGTTCGAGGCTGAGATCCTCGAAGTTCACCGGCGGGGCACCCATGCCGGCATTGTTGAACAGCACGTCGAGCCGGCCGTAGGTCGCCTTCACCTTGTCGAACAGGGCGGCGATGGAGTCCGGCTTGGTCATGTCGGCGGTGACGCACAGGCTCTTGCCTGCGAGACCGAGCTTGGCGGTCTCCTCGAGCATGTCGAGCCGGCGTCCCACGAGCACCACGGTGAAGCCGGTGTTCATCAGCGCCAGCGATGCCGCGCGCCCGACACCGGTGCCTGCGCCCGTCACCACTGCGATCTTGTTTGCTTCACTCATCGTTTCCTGCCTTTTCTCTTGAGCTGTCAGGTTTTCGGTTCTTTTTCGTTCTTGTAGGGCGGCCGCGGGATGTTCTGATGCGCCGCGCGCAGCGCCGCCGACCAGCGCGAGCGCAGATCGTGGAAATAGGGCTCGCCGGCCTCGATGCGGTGGTTGAGATCGGCATCGCAGGCGTCGGCCCGCACCACCAGCACGTCGATCGGCAGGCCGACGCCGAGATTGGAGCGCATGGTGGAGTCCATCGAGATCAGGCCGGTCTTCAGCGCCTCGTAGAGCTCGACGTCGTAATGCATGGCGCGGTCGAGCACCGGCTTGCCGTATTTGTGCTCTCCGATCTGCAGGTAAGGCGTGTCGGTCGTGCACTCGATGAAATTGCCCGCCGTGTAGACCATGAACAGGCGCATCCGCGCGCCCTTGATCTGGCCGCCGAACAGGAAGGAGACGTCGAACGAGACGTCCTCGGACTTCAGCGCCGGCCCTTCAGTCGCATGCACGGCCCGGATCGCCCGACCGATGCGCTGGGCGGCCTGGAACATGGTCGGCGCGTTCATCAGCGTCTCGATGTCGCCGGTGGTGGGGTCTTCCAGGCCCTCGGTGAGGGTGGAGAGCACCGACTGGCTGATGGCGAGGTTGCCGGCACTGGCGATCGCCATGATGCGGTCGCCGGGCTTGGAGAAGATGTGCAGCTTGCGGAAGGTCGAGACGTTGTCGAGGCCGGCATTGGTGCGGGTGTCGGCGATCATCACCAGACCGTCCCGAACCAGGATTCCGCAACAATAGGTCATTTCCGATCCCCGAACGCGTTTGCGCGGAATTACTAGCCAATTTCAGGGGGCATGTAACCCCCTGTTCCCAAGGGGAGCCATGTATCCGCTGGAAGGGGCCTCAGTCCGCGGCATCGACGAGAAATGCCTCGTCGACCGGAACGCCCAGCGCGGTGACCAGCCGGTTCGTCTCCGCGGCCATGCCGACGATGGCGAGCATCTCGCCATATTCGGCCTCGGTCATGCCCTTCGCCCGTGCGCCCGCGGTGTGCGAGTGGATGCAGTAGCTGCAGCCATGCGCCACCGAGACCGCGACATAGATCATTTCCTTGATCTTGGGATCGAGCGCCCCAGGCGCCATCACCTGCTTGATGCTCTCCCAGGTCCGCCGCAACGTCTTCGGATCGTGCGCCAGCGCGCGCCAGAAATTGTTGACGAAGTCCGACTGCCGCACCTTGCGGATGTCGTCGAAAACGGCGCGCGCTTCAGCGGAGAGCTCGTCGTCCGAAAGCAGTTTTACGGTCGCCATGGGGTCCTCGCAGGGTCTGATCTGACCCTGCGATCATAGCACGGCTGATCCGGTCAGCCGGCAGAGTCTCGTGACGAATGCGGCCGTGCTCAAGTCTGCCGCTGTGATTGCGATTGCGATTGCCCACCGCGGCCGGCCTGCTCGACCTTGACGGCGACCGTCAGCGTCTCCGTGCCGCCGCCATAGCGGGTGCCGCGCACAGGGGCCGCGCCGAGATAATCGAGCCCGATCGCGACGCGGACATGGGCGTCGGTGGTGCAGATGCTGTTGGCGGGATCGAAGCCGACCCAGCCCAGGTCGGGAACGTAGGCCTCCGCCCAGGCATGGCCGGCGTCCTGATGCACCGTGCCGTCGGCGCGCAGGAAATGGCCGGAGACGAAGCGCGCCGGCACGCCCCCGCTGCGAGCGCAGGCGATGAAGATATGCGCGTAGTCCTGGCAGACGCCGCGCTTGAGCGTAAACGCTTCGGCCGCCGAGGTGCCGCTGTTGGTCGGATCCTCGTCGAAGGTCATGTGGTCGCCGATCTCCGTCATCAGCGTGTGCAGAAAGCCGAGCGTGTCGCTCTCGGCTTCGCTGCGCAACTGGCGCGCGACCGCCGCCATCGCCAGATTGACCTCGGTCAGTTCGGTCGTGCGCAGGAACATGTCGGCCGGGAAGCGTTCGTCGGCGCCGCGCAGCACACCGCCGGTGTCATGGGTCTCGATCAGGCCCTCGGCGATGATCTTGATGTCGCCGACGGGGCCGCAGGACAGCACGTGGGTGACGTTGCCGAATGCGTCCTCATGGGTATCGAGCTTGGTATCGGTGGAGACGTCGATCTGCCACTCCGCCACATATTGCCCGTCATGGCTGCACGGTGTCATGCGCAGGATCTGGATCACGCTGGTGGCCGGCGGCTCGTAGCGATAGGTCGTGGTGTGCTGGATTCTGCAGGCGCATGGGGATCCGTTGTTCTGGCGTCGCCATTCCGGGCTCGCCCTGCGGGCGCCCCGGAATAGAGGCAGTATCAGATCAAATACTGCTTCGTGATGATTTCGCCCAGCCTGGAATTGTCCGCGATGAATTCCTGAATGAATTCATGCACGCCATGCTGGAAAATGTCGTTCATATTGCTGTGTTCGAGCCGGTTGCGGATGCCGCGGGCGTGGCGCTGGGCCGGGCCCTGGCGGCCATAGGCGACGCCGATCTGGTCGAGATTGCGCACGAGGTTGCCGTAGCAGCTCGCCAGCGATCGCGGCAGCGTGTCGTTGAGGATGAGCAGGTCCGCGATCAGCCAGGGTTTCAGCGTCTCGCGATAGACCCAGTGATAGGCCGTCAGCGCCGAGACCGAGCGCAGGATCGAGGTCCACTGGTAGAAATCGAGCGGGCCGCCGACATGCTCCTCTTCGGGCAACAGCACGTGGTACTTCACGTCGAGAATGCGCGCGGTGTTGTCGGCGCGCTCGAGATGCAGGCCCATCCGGGAGAACCAGTAGGCGTCGTTGCGCAGCATGGTCCGGTAGGCCGATCCGTCGAAGCGCAGCGAGGTCTCCTGCACGAAGCGCAGGAATTTGGCGAGCTCCTCGCGCGTCGAGGCACCCTTGCTCCAGACCTCCTGCAACTCGATCCAGGCCGAATTGATGGTGTCCCACATCTCGCTGGTGAGGGCGGTGCGCACCGAGCGCGAGTTCAGCCGCGCCGCCTCGATGCAGTTCCGGATCGAGGACGGGTTGTTCGGCGAGAACGAGAGGTATTCGACGACGTTGTGCTCGTTGGCTTCCTCATATTGCTGATAGAAGCTCGCGGCGACGCCGGCGGTCAGCAGCGCCGAGTCCCATTCGTTGGTCTTGCCGATATAGGTGGCGGGCAGCGCGGTGACGCGCAAAGTCGCATCGATGGTGCGCGCGAGATATTCGGCCCGTTCGACGTAGCGGGCGAGCCAGTAGAGGTTTTCGGCGGTACGCGACAGCATCTGACTACTCGTCCAGGATCCAGGTGTCTTTGGTGCCGCCGCCCTGGCTGGAATTCACCACCAGAGAGCCCTCCTTCAGCGCAACACGTGTCAGTCCACCGGGCACGATCGTCGTGGTCTTGCTGCCCGTAAGCACGAAGGGCCGCAGATCGACGTGCCGCGGCGCGAGACCGGACGCGGTGCAGGTCGGGCAGGTCGACAGCGCCAGCGTCGGCTGTGCGATGAAGCCTTCCGGCTCGCGCTTGAGCTTTTCCCGGAACGCCTCGATGGTCGCCTTCGTCGCGGCTGGTCCGATCAGCATGCCGTAGCCGCCGGAGCCGTGCACTTCCTTGACGACGAGCTCGTTCAGATTGTCCAGCACATAGGCGAGATCCTTCGGCTCACGGCAGCGCCAGGTCGGCACGTTCTTCAGGATCGGCTCCTCGCCGAGATAGAACTTCACGATATCGGGCATGTAGGAGTAAATCGCCTTGTCGTCGGCGATGCCGGTGCCGACGGCGTTGGCGAGCGTGATGTTGCCGGCCGCATAGGCCGACATCAGCCCGGGCACACCGAGCACGGAGTCGGGGCGGAAGGTGAGGGGATCGATGAAATCGTCGTCGACGCGGCGGTAGATCACGTCGACCCGTTTCAGCCCCTCGGTCGTCCGCATGAACACTTCGTTGTTCTTGATGATGAGGTCGCGTCCCTCGACCAGCTCGATGCCGAGCTTGTCGGCGAGGAAGGAGTGCTCGTAATAGGCCGAGTTGTAGACGCCCGGCGTGAGCAGCGCGACCGTCGGCTCGCCGGAGGCGCCCTGCGGGGCGACCGAGCGAAGCGCGGAGAGCAGCTCGTCCGGATAACGCTCGACCGGCGCCACCCTGTGGCGGGCGAACAGATCCGGAAACAGCCGCATCATGATCTCGCGGTTTTCCAGCATGTAGGACACGCCGGACGGCGTGCGCGCGTTGTCCTCCAGCACGATGAAGTCCTCGGCGTCGACCCGGACGATGTCGATGCCGGCGATGTGCACGTAGACGTCGTGCGGCACCTGCTGGCCGTTCATCTCCGGGCGGAACACCGGATTCTGGAAGATCAGGTCGTCGGGCACGATCCCGGCACGCAGGATATCGCGGCCGTGATAGATGTCGCGCAGGAACATGTTGAGCGCTTTCACGCGCTGCTTCAGGCCCTTTTCCAGCACCCCCATTCCTTGCCGGACATGATCCGCGGGATCACGTCGAAGGGAATCAGGCGCTCGGTGGATTCGGAATCGCCATAGACGGCAAAGGTGATCCCGATGCGGCGGAACAGGAGCTCGGCTTCCTGGCGGCGATATTCAAGCGCCTCGGGAGGCGTCTCCTTGAGCCAGCGCGCCAGCTCCTGATAGGCGGGGCGAAGGTCCCCGCCGGGAATGTTCATTTCGTCAAACGCGACTGCCATAGATCCCGACTGTCTCCCTGGCCATGCCTGACAGTGCATGACTTACCCGGGTGGTAGCAAGGGCCGGGCCAGCGCGATAAGCATGGACTGGCAACATTTACCGGGGACGATCGGCGGCTTGCCTGAAAAAATGGCTGAGGACTGCTTATTTCGGCAGCAAAACCGCGTGACTTCAACGCGTTACCTCGGCAAAGTCGGGCCGACAGGTGAGGGACTTAAGGCATGAGCGAGATCGTCACGGCAGGCATTCTGGTCATCGGGGATGAAATCCTGTCCGGCCGGACCAAGGACAAGAATATCGGCTTCATCGCCGAATACCTGACCAATATCGGCATCGACCTCAAGGAAGTCCGGGTCGTTTCCGACGACGAGGCTGACATCATCGCCGCGTTGGATGCGCTGCGGCATCGCTACACCTATGTCTTCACCACCGGCGGCATCGGGCCGACCCATGACGACATCACCGCCGACAGCGTCGCCAAGGCCTTCGGCGTCGGCATCGACCACCATCCGGAAGTAGTCGCCCGCTTTAAGGAGCGCTGGAGCGAGCAGGACCTCAACGAGGCCCGGCTGCGCATGGCCCGCATTCCCGACGGCGCCGAGCTGATCCAGAGCGCCACCATCCTCGCCCCCGGCTTCAAGATCGGCAATGTCATCGTGATGGCCGGCGTGCCGTCGATCATGCAGGCGATGATGGACATCGTCTCGCCCAAGCTGAAATCCGGCGTGCGCATGCTGTCCGAATCGGTTCGCGCCAACGCGCGGGAGGGCGACATCGGCAGCCCGCTGCGGGAAATCGCCGCCGCCCATCCCGACACCATCATCGGCAGTTATCCCTTCATGGACGAGGAGCAGAAGCCCAACACCAATCTGGTGGTGCGCTCGCGCGATGCCGACAAGCTCGCAGCGGCAATGGCCGCGGTGAAGGACATGCTGGCGGGATTGAACATCACCCGGTAGCTGCCGGCGGACGAAGCAGGAGACGACGATGGCTGGTGAAGCACCGGAACTGAGTGCGCAGGAGCGGGCCGGCAAGGCCTTCCCGGTCTCGTGGGACCAGTTCCACAGGGATTGCCGGGCGCTGACCTGGCGCCTCAACGAAGTCGGCCCGTTCCACGCGGTGATCGCGATCACCCGCGGCGGCCTGGTGCCGGCTGCGATCGTGGCGCGCGAGCTCGGAGTGCGTGTGATCGACACGGTCTGCATCGCCAGCTACGACCACGATAAGCAGGGGGAGCTCCAGGTCCTCAAGGGCATCTCGGAAGCAGCGATGAAGCTCGGCGGCGGCACCGGCAAGGGCCTCCTGATTGTCGACGACCTCGTCGACACCGGCAAGACCGGCAGGCTGGTCCGCAAGATGCTGCCCGATGCGCATTTCGCCACCGTCTACGCCAAGCCGATGGGGCGTCCGCTGGTCGACACCTTCATCACGGAAGTGTCGCAGGACACGTGGATATTCTTCCCGTGGGACACCGCGCTGTCCTACCACCCGCCGCTCCGCGACGGCGCGGCGTGATTCCCGCCGTCATTGCGAGCGAAGCGAAGCAATCCAGAAATGTATCCGCGGACATAGTCTGGATTGCTTCGCTCCGCTCGCAATGATGAGTGGAGGCAGCCATGCCCCTGCAAAACCGCGTCACGCCGACCGGCGACATCATCGCCACGCCGCATCGCGGCCTGTTCACCGGCAATCGCGGGATCATCCATGATCCCGCGACGAAGACGCTGCTGAAGAAGCGCTGGTCATCGCCGGCATGGATCACCTGCCTGTGTGAATTTCGCGGTTGGCGGAGGCCGGTGATGGCGCGGCGGAGCTGGACCGAGCTGTTCTTCCTCGACGAAGCCACGGCCTTGGCGGCGGGACATCGGCCCTGCTTCTTCTGCCGCCGCGACGATGCCAAGCGGTTTCGCGCGGCGTGGGAAGCGGCGAATGGTGCGCGTAACGTGACCGCAAGGGCGATGGATGCCCAACTTCATCTGGAGCGGCTCGATCATGGGAGCAAGCGCTTGCATGCGCTGCCGATGCCGCTCGCGGAATTGCCCGACGGCGCGATGGTGCAGCAGGACGACGACTGCTTCCTGGCCGCACAGGGCGAGGCGCTGCTGTGGTCACCCCAGGGCTACGTCCCGCATGCACGCGCCCTCGATCGCCCGATGTTGCTGACGCCGCCATCCACGCTGCGCGCGATTATCGCCGGATATCAGCCGGTGCTGCATCCTACCGCGCGCAGCTAGCGCAGCGGCTTGCCCTCTTCATCCACGGTGGTTCGGGCATCGCGCAGCGCCCATTCGCGGATCACCTGGCGGCAACGGGTCAACTCGGCTTCGCTCGCGGCGCTGGCATCCTTCGCTGCGCGCGCGACCATCGCCTTGCAGTTCGAGAGCACGGAGCGATCCTCCGCGCGCACGGGCAGCGTGATCGCCGCGAAAGCCGCGACGACGAGCATCGAACGAACCACCGCCATCATCCCAGCTTCTCGCGCGCCAGCGCCGCGCCGGCGCCGAGCGCCATCAGCTTGGCTTCGGCGATGTCGCGGCGCATCGGCGCCATGCCGCAATTGGTGGTGGCGATGATGTTGCTCTTCGGCACGAACTTCGACACTGCGTCGATCACCTTGACGACGTCCTCGGCGGTCTCGACTTCGTCGCTGGCAACGTCAATTACGCCGGCCTGCACGATCTTGTTCTTCAGAAGCGCGAGCAGATCGAGCGGGACCTTCGAGTTGCGGCACTCGATTGCGACCTGCTGGATCGGGCTCGCGTCGATTGCCGGGAAGATCTGCTCGTACTGCCGCCACTGGCTGCCCAACGTCTCTTTCCAGTCGGTGTTGGCCTTGATGCCGTAGCCGTAGCAGATGTGCACGGCAGTGGTGCAGGTGAGTCCCTCTGCGGCTCGCTCCAGCGCCTTGATGCCCCAATCGTTGACTTCGTCCATGTAGACGTTGAAGGCGGGCTCGTCGAACTGCACCAGATCGACGCCGTCGGCCTGCAGCGCCTTGGCCTCCTCGTTCAATAGCTCGGCGAAAGCAAACGCCATCTTGACGCGGTCGCCGTAATAACTGTCGGAGATGGTGTCGATGATGGTCATCGGGCCGGGCAGGGTGAATTTCAGTTTCTTCTTCGTATGCGTGCGGGCGACGCGCGCTTCCTCGGCGTGGACGCGGCCCTTCAACCGCAGCGGCGCGACCACCTGCGGCACCATTGCCTTGTAGCGGTCCTTGCGGATGCCCATCTCGACCTTGTGGGCGAAATCGATGCCCTCGACCTTCTCCAGGAACCCGTGCACGAAATGCTGGCGGGCCTGTTCGCCCTCGGTGACGATATCGATGCCGGCGTCCTCCTGGATCTTCACCGCCAACATGGTCGCATCGCGCTTGGCGCGCAGAAGCGCGTCGCCCTCAGATTTCCAGGGCGCCCACAGCATGTTGGGCTCGGCGAGCCATTCCGGCTTCGGCAGGGAGCCGGCGATCGTGGTTGGAAACAGCATGGCGCGGCCCTCCCGGCAGGTTGTGTTGCGCCCCCTCTTGCCATGTCTTAACGTCGAGGTACAGAACAACAAAAGTCGCTCGCCATTCCGGTGACGCAAGCAGGGAAGGCCCAAGGGAGGCCGGAGGAAAAGGTCATGATCGACCTCTATTACGCGCCGACGCCGAACGGCTGGAAAATCTCGATCATGCTGGAGGAACTCGGGCTCCCTTACAGCGTGAAGCCCGTCAATATCCGTGCCGGTGAGCAGTTCAGCCCGGAGTTTCTGGCGATCTCCCCGAACAACCGTATTCCCGCGATCGTCGATCACGCGCCGGCCGACGGCGGCGGACCGTTCCCGGTGTTCGAGACCGGCGCGATCCTGATCTATCTCGCGGAGAAGACCGGCCGCTTCCTGCCCAATGATTTGCGCGGACGATCCACCACCATCCAGTGGGTGATGTGGCAGATGGCCGGCCTTGGTCCCATGCTCGGCCAGCACGGCCATTTCGCGCTCTATGCGGCCGAGAAGATTCCCTACGCGATCGAGCGCTATCGCGACGAAGCCGCGCGGCTCTATGGCGTGCTCGACCGTCAATTGGCCAGGACCGGCGCCTATGTGGCCGGCGACTATTCCATCGCCGACATCGCCTGTTTCCCCTGGACCATGACCCACAAGGCGCAAGGTTTTACGCTCGACGACTATCCGAACGTCAAGCGCTGGTATGCTGAGGTGCGCGCCAGGCCCCAGGTACAGGCAGGACTTGCGATCGGGAAATTCATCAAGGAGTCGTTCGACGAAGAATCACGCAAGATCATGTTCGGCCAGCGTGCGAAGGAAGTACTGGGAAAGAAGTGACGGCCACCGCTCTCTCCCCGTCATTGCGAGGAGCGAAGCGACGAAGCAATCCAGACTGGTTCCGCGGAAAGATTCTGGATTGCTTCGCTTCGCTCGCAATGACGGAGGAGAGAGCGTGCCGGATACAAACAAAGGAAACGCCATGATCGAATTCTTCTTCGACTGTTCCAGCCCCTGGACCTATCTCGCCTTCCACAACATCCAGCCGCTGGCGAAGGAGGTCGGCGTCGAGATCATTTGGCGGCCGATCCTGGTCGGCGGCATCTTCAACACGGTCAATCCGAGCGTCTACGCGCAGCGCGAGACGCCGGTGCCGCTGAAGGCGCGCTACATGAAGAAGGACCTTGCGGACTGGGCGCGCTCGGCTGGGCTGTCGATCAAGATGCCGCCGACCGTATTCCCGGTGAACAGCGTCAAGGCCATGCGCGGCTGCATCTGGCTGGGTAATGACATGGTGCCGTTCGCGACATCAGTATTCGAGACCTATTGGGGCGGCGACAAGGACATCTCGCAGGACGCGGTGCTGGCCGAGATCTGCAGGAAGGTCGGGATCGACGAGCAGAAGTTCTTCGCGGGCATTTCGGAGCAGGCGATCAAGGATCAGCTCAAGGCCAACACCGAAGAGGTCGTCGCGCGCGGCGGGTTCGGCTCGCCGACGATCTTCGTGGGCAAGACCGACATGTACTTTGGCAACGACCGGCTGCCGCTGATCCGCGAGGCGCTGCTGCGCAGCAAGGCGAGCGCCGCCTGATGGTGCGGGCTGTCGTCTGCCGCGCGCTCGGCGCGCCCGAAACTTTGCGCTTGGAGGAGTTTCCGTCGCGCGCCCTGAAACCGGGCGAGGTGCGTGTCGCGATCCGTTCCGCCGGGCTGAATTTTCCTGATGTGCTGATGGCCGCCGGGGAATACCAGCTCAAGCCGGAGCTGCCGTTCACGCCCGGCATGGAGGCCGCCGGTGACGTGACCGAGGTGGGCGCGGAGGCGAGCGGCGTTGCCGTCGGCGACAAGGTCATCGTCAAGATGCGCCATGGCGCCTTCACCGATGAAGCGGTGGTGACATCGGGCCAGCTCACGCCGATGCCGTCGACGTTCGATTATGCGGAGGCCGCAACCTACCTCGCCGGCCATGGCACCGCCTATCATGCGCTGATCGATCGCGGCCGAGTCGAGCCCGGCGAGGTTCTGCTCGTGCACGGCGCTGGCGGCGGCGTCGGCCTTGCCGCCGTCGAACTCGGCAAGATGCTGGGCGCGACCGTGATCGCGACGGCCTCCAGCGACGAGAAACTTGCGATCGCGAAAGCGCGGGGCGCCGATCACCTGATCCGCTACGATCGCGAGCCGTTCCGCGACGCCGTCAAGCGCATCACCGATGGCCGTGGCGCGGACGTCGTGTTCGATCCCGTCGGCGGCGAGGTGTTCGAGAACTCGATGCGCTGCATCGCTTGGGGCGCGCGGCTGCTGGTGATCGGCTTCACCGGCGGCATCGGCTCGGCGAAGACCAATCTCTTGCTGATCAAGGGCGCCAGCGTGCTCGGCGTGCGCGCGGGCGAGGCCGTGCGGAAAAATCCTGCGCTCGGTGACGTGCGCCTGAAGGCGCTGCTGCAATGGGCGGAGGAGGGCAAGCTGCGCCCCAACGTCTCGCACCGCCTGCCGCTTAAGGAATACGCGCAGGCGATGCGGCTGTTGCTGGACCGCAAGGCGATCGGGCGCGTGGCGCTGGTGATGGAGTGAAGGTGCTGTAGGGTGGGCAAAGGCGCTTTTGCGCCGTGCCCACCATCTCTCTCGGTCAGGAAAATGCGTGGGCACGCTTCGCTTTGCCCACCCTACGAGAGCCTCACTTGTATTCCCGCTCCGTCCACCACGGAAAATAATCCGGCATATCGCTCGTCACCTTGTCCTTGAACTGCGCCGGCCGCTTCTCCAGGAACGACACCACGCCTTCCTTCACATCCTCGGACCGGCCGCGGGCATAGATGCCGCGGCTGTCGACCTTGTGGGCTTCCATGGGATCGTCGGCACCCATCATGCGCCACATCATCTGGCGGATTAGCGCGACCGACACCGGCGCGGTTTTGGCCGCGAACTCCTTGGCGAGCGCGCGGGCGGTCGGCAGCAGATCATCGGGGGCGACGACCCTGCTGACGAGACGGCCGGCGAGGGCTTCCTGCGCCGGGAAGACGCGGCCCGAGTAGCACCATTCCAGCGCCTGCGAGATGCCGACGATGCGCGGCAGGAACCAGCTCGACGCAGCCTCCGGCACGATGCCGCGCTGGGAGAATACGAAGCCGAAGCGCGCGGCGTCGGACGCAATGCGGATGTCCATGGCGAGCTGCATGGTGACACCGATTCCGACGGCGGGACCGTTTACCGCGGCGATCACCGGCTTCAGGCATTTGAAGATGCGCAACGTCACCTGGCCGCCGCCGTCGCGAACCTGCGGATCGCTGTAGTCGACCTTGCCGTCGGCGAAGCGCTTCACCGGGCCGCGCCGTGCGTCGCGATCGAAGGTGTCGGCGCCCGACGAGAGATCGGCGCCCGCGCAAAAACCGCGGCCGGCGCCGGTGACGATGATGGCGCGGACGTTGTCGTCCTTGTCGGCGGCGTCGAACGCCTCGATCAGCTCGGCCTGCATCTGCGCGTTGAAGGCGTTGAGCTTGTCGGGCCGGTTCAGCGTGATGGTGAGGATCTGCTCGGCGACCTCGTATTTGATCGTCTCATACGCCATGGTGGTTTCCTTCCTTCTTGAACGCAGTCTTGAATAGACGTCATGCATGCGCGCCACTGTCCGTCTTGCGCGGACTGGGCATGTCTTCTTTCCTGACTAACCAAACGACAATGGCCGGAGCAAGCCCCGGCCATGTCGCAGTCTGACAGTATCAGTGCCTCAATGCGCCGGCGGCTTGGGCCATGGCTTCTGCGGGCCGCGCAGGCCCTCGAAGGCCTTGGCCATGCCGAGCACGCCGATATCGTCGAAGCGGCGGCCGACGATCTGCACGCCGATCGGAAAGCCGTTGGGGTCGAAACCGCCGTTGAGGGAAACCGCCGGGTTCTCCGACATATTCCACGGCACGGTATAGCAGATGTGCTCGAACGGTCGCATCGGATCATTGGTCGGCGAAGCCCAGTCCGCCGGATAGTTCACGTTCGGCGCAGTCGGCGAGATCAGGTAGTCGAGCTCGCAGAACAGCTTTGCGGCGGCGGCGCGGATTGCCATGGTCTGGTTGAAGCCGCGGATTACGTCCACACCCGACAGTTTCGCGCCGGACTCGCCCCATTTGAAGATGTAGGGCAGCACCTTGGCCTGCTCTTCCGGCGTCAGCTTCGACAGATCGTCCCACATCCGCGCGCGCCAGAAATTGTCGAGGCCGTCGAGCATCTCGCGCGTGAGGATGCCGTCGATCTCGGTGACGACGCTTCCTGCGGATTCGAATGCCTTGGCGGCTTTCACCGCAACGTCGCGGACCGGCCGTTCGGCCGGCAGGCCAACGCCGGCATCCAGCATCAATCCGATGCGCAGCTTGCGCGGAGACTTCTCCAGCCCCTTCCAGTTGAGCGGTTCGGCGGGCAGGCTCATGCCGTCGCGCCGGTCCGGCTTTGCGATCACGCTCATCATCAGCGCGCAATCGTCGACGGTGCGGGTCATGGGACCCGCGACGCGGCCGACATAGGTGGGGTCGATCGGCACGCGGCCAAAGCTCGGCTTCAGGCCGACCAGGCCGCACCAGCCCGCGGGCAGGCGAACCGAGCCGTCAATATCGGTGCCGAGATGCAGCGGACCGTAACCGGCCGCCGCGGCTGCGCCAGCACCCGCGCTGGAGCCGCCGGGATTCTTGGAGAGGTCCCAGGGATTGCGCGCCAGCGCGTGGAAGCTGGAGAGCCCCGAGGACAGCATGCCGTAATCAGGCATGGTGGTCTTGGCGAAGATGATGGAGCCTGCCTCGCGCAGGCGCGCGGCGGGCGGGGCATCCTTCTCGGCCGGCACCAGCTTGACGCTGGCGGCGCCCAGCGGCACGGGTACGCCCTTGGTTGCGATGTTGTCCTTCACGGTCACAGGCACGCCGTCGAGCGCGCCGGAGGGTTCGCCTCCGGTCCAGCGCGCGGTCGAGGCCTTTGCAGCCTCGCGCGCGCCGTCGGGATCGAACGCATAGAGCGCCTTCAGATGCGGTTCCCACGCGGCGACGTGCGTGAGCAAATCCTCCAGCACCTCGCTCGGCGAGAACTGCCTGGCGCGATAGCCCGCGATCAGATCGACCGCGGACAGATCGTGCAGCGAGGTGACCGTCTCTTCGACGCTCTTCTTCGGCATTGCTAGCCCACTGGCATGCGCGTTTCGATGATGCGAGCGAACATGCTGGCGCCGATTGGCAGGATCTTGTCGTCGAGCACGAAGCCGGGATTGTGCACCGGCACCGAGCCGTCATGGCCGACCCAGAAATAGGCGCCGGGAATGGTTTGCAGCATGTCGGCGAAATCTTCGCTGCCCATCTTCGGCTGGGTGCGGGTGATGACGTTGGCGGGGTCGACGATGGTGCGCGCGACGTCCTCCACCACCTTGGACTGCTCGACCTGGTTGACCAGCACGTCGAAGGTGTCGCGGATGTCGACGTCGATCACGCACTGATAGGCGCTCGCGATGCCGGCGCAGATCGTGCGAATGCGTTCGCTGATGAGGGTGCGGACTTCTTTCGAGAAAGTGCGGATGGTGCCGCAAAGATGCGCGTCGCCGGGGATGACGTTGTAGGCGGAGCCGGCGTGAATTTGCGTGATCGAGATGACGGCGGCTTGCAGCGGCTCGACGTTGCGGCTGACGATGGTCTGGATCGCCTGTGCCAGCGTGGTCGCGATGATCACCGCGTCCTTGGAGCGTTCCGGCATCGCGCCATGCGCGCCGTAGCCGGTGATGCGGAGGTCGAAGAAGTCGGCGCTGGCCATTGCCGGGCCGGGCAGGATCGCGATCTCGCCGTGGTTGAGATCGGGCGCGTTATGCAGGCCGTAGAGCTCGTCGCACGGAAACTTCTCGAACAGCCCGTCCTTGATCATGGCGCGGGCGCCGCCGAGGCCTTCCTCGGCCGGCTGGAAGATCAGGTGCACGGTGCCGTCGAAGTTCTTCGTTTCGGCAAGATAACGCGCGGTGCCGAGCAGCATGGTGGTGTGGCCGTCATGGCCGCAGCCGTGGAAGCGGCCGGGGATTTTCGAACTCCATTTCAGATTGGTGTTCTCTTCCATCGGCAGCGCGTCCATGTCGGCGCGAAGGCCAATGCGCTTGCTCCCAGCGCCCTTGCCCTTGATGACGCCGATCACGCCGGTGCCGCCGAGACCGCGATGCACCTCGATGCCCCAGCTCTTCAGCTTGTCGGCGACGATGCCGGAGGTGCGCACTTCCTCGAAGCCGATCTCGGGATGAGCGTGGAGGTCGCGGCGGATGGCGGTGAGTTCGTCGGCATAGCCGTCGATGCGCTCGAGTGTGGGCATGTGGTCCTGTCCGGTTAGCGTGAAGGGGGATTGAAAACGGGGCCGTTCGGCTTGATGCGGATGCCCGGACGCAGGCGCGTCCAGGGCAGCGAAGCGGTGTCGGCCGGCATCGCGCCGGGCGCGGCGCAGATCATCAGCTTTTCGGCGATCGGCTCGAAATCGGCGCGGAAATGCACCGAGCTCTTGTTGACCAGAATCTTCTGCTCGGTCGGCTCGATGCCGACATAGCGATACATCGCCTGGTCGGCGAGCTGCGCCTTGTGCGAGGAGACGACCACGCGGACGTCGCCGATCCGCAAGGCTGCCGAGGGGCCCATCTCCATCTCGCGGCCGCCGTAATAGGGGCCGGGCGCGATGAAGCGGCCGTCGGAGAGTTTTTCGACGACGAAGGTCTCGCGATAGGGCTCGTCGCCGGGAATGCCGGACTTGCCGCCGAGCGACAGCGTCACGGTGGCGCCGACGCCGGCCGCATGCGCGGCTTTGGCCGATTCCGGATCGTAGATGGCGCCGGTTGCGGCACTGGCCTTGTTGCGCACCAGCGCACGCAGCATGCCGGTGGTGTCGGAATCGCCGCCGGCGCCCGGATTGTCCTGGGTGTCGGCGATGATGATCGGTTTCTTGGCGTTCTTCGAGAGCTCCATCGCATGGCGCACGCCGTCGTCCGGCGACCAGATCTTGCCGTCGAAATCATCCTCGTGGCTCTCGATCAGTTTCACGACGGCATCGGCCGCGCGGTCGGCGTCTTCTTGTGTCTTGCCGTAGGCGAACACGCTCGGGCCGCAGTCGCGGAAATCGGCGGCGGGGAAGCCCGGCGCGAACGAGAGCGTCGGAACCGCATCGCCCTCGAGCGCGGCGACCTGTTCGTAGATGCCCTTGGTGGGAAAATCGTTGGTGCATTGCCAGCTGATGGCGATCAGGAACGGCAACTGGCGGAATGACTTTGCGAAACGCTGTTTCGTGTTCAGGAGCAGCGCGAGGTGCTTCGCCGAGGCGCGGCCGGTCTCGGCCATGTCGACATGGGGATAGGTGCGGTAGGCGATCAGCGCGTCCGCATGTTCCATCATCTCTGGCGTGACGTTGGCGTGCAGGTCGAGGCTGGCGACCAGCGGAACGTTCTTGCCGATGACGCGGCGCACGCGCGCCAGGATCTCGCCTTCGCCGTCGTCGAGGTGCTCCGTCACCATGGCGCCGTGCAGGTCGAGATAGACGGCGTCGAGCGGGCCGGCGGCCGCGATGCCGTCGACCATCACCTTCACGATGCGCTCGAACGCATCCCTGGTGACGTGCGCCGACGGGCTCGCACCGCAGGCGATGGTCGGAACCAGTTCCCAGCCGTTGGCTTCGGCGCTGTCGACGAAGCCGGCGAGGCCGACATTGATGCGCCGCATCACCTTCAGCACGTCGGGCCCTTCCGTCATCGCCGGCCAGCCGCCGCCGTGCTGAAAGTCCGCGAATGTCGCCTTCGTCGGAGCGAAGGTGTTGGTCTCGTGCAGGAAGCCGCCGACGGCGATACGTGTCATCAATTCTGGTCCAGTGAGCAAAGAGGGGGGACGTTAGCCTTGGCCTTGCGGAGAGAGCAAGGCGGGACGCACTCGCGCCGTGCATGGCCTCAAGCTGTTTTGGGAATGCTTTCCGCGATCACCGTCATTGCGAGCGTAGCGAAGCAATCCAGGATCCCTCCGCGGAGACAGTCTGGATTGCTTCGTCGCTTCGCTCCTCGCAATGACGGGGGAGGGCTACGCGCTCGCCGCCACACCTTCCGACACCGGCCGGAAGTTCGCGAAATCCCAGCCGCGTCCCGGTGCTGCTTCCAGCAAGGCGCGGGTGTAATCCTCTTTCGGACTCGTCAGAACCGCGGCCGCCGGGCCTTGCTCGACGACGCGGCCGTGCTGCATCACCACGACCTCGTCGCAGATCTGGGCTGCGACGCGCAGATCGTGGGTGATGAACAGGATCGCAATGCCGAGCCGATTCTGGATTTCGTCGAGCAGTTCCAGCACCTGCGCCTGCACCGAGACGTCGAGTGCGGAGACCGCTTCGTCGGCGACCAGCACGTCCGGATCGAGCGCGAGCGCCCGCGCGATGGCGATGCGCTGGCGCTGGCCGCCGGAGAACTGGTGCGGATAGCGCGTCACGGCGTCCGCGGGCAGGCCGACCAGCTCGAGCAGCTCGCGGGCGCGCTTCATCGCATCGGCATGCGAGGTGCCGTAATTGATCGGGCCTTCGGCGATGCTCTCGCCGACGGTGACGCGCGGGTTGAGCGAGCGATAGGGATCCTGGAAGACGATCTGGATCTTCTTCCGGTGCGGCTGGAGCAGGCGACGCGAGATGTCGGAGATCTCGCGGCCGGCGAGGCGCACGCCGCCGGAGGTCGGGTCGATCAGGCGGACGATGCAGCGCGCCACCGTCGACTTGCCCGAGCCGCTTTCGCCGACGATGCCGAGTGTACGGCCCTTGCGCAGCGTCAGCGTGACCTTGTCGGCGGCGACGACCTCGCGGCCTTTGCCGAAGAAAGAGCGTTCCTTGTAGACCTTGCCGAGGTCGTTGGCCTCCAGCACCACCGGCTCGCGGCTCTCCTCGCGCGGGGCGCGCGGCACCAGGCTCGGCACCGCCGAGAGCAGGTTGCGGGTGTATTCCATGGTCGGGTTGCGCAGCACGGTCTCGAGCGGACCGGTTTCGACCAGCCGGCCCTGTCGCATCACCGCGACGCGGTCGGCGATCTCGGCGACGACGCCCATGTCGTGGGTGATGAACAGCACGGCCGTGCCGTGATCGCGCTGGAGGTCGCGGATCAGGGTCAGGATCTGCTTCTGCGTGGTCACGTCGAGCGCGGTGGTCGGCTCGTCCGCGATCAGCAGCTTCGGCTCCAGCACCAATGCCATCGCGATCATGATGCGCTGGCGCTGGCCGCCGGAGAGGCGGTGCGGGTAGGAGGCGAAAATGCGCTCGACCTGCGGCAGGCGGACCTGCTCCATCATGTCGAGGATGCGCTTCTTGCGCGCCCTCGCGTCGAGATTGGTATGGGCGCGCAGCACTTCGTCGATCTGGCGGCCGACCGGCACCACCGGATTGAGCGCGGTCATCGGTTCCTGGAAGATCATCGCCATCTGCGTCGCGCGCAGCTGCCGCAGGCGGCGGTCGGTCGCGGTGAGAATCTCCTCACCGACCAGCTTGACGCTGCCGCCGGTCGGAACCAGCGTGCCCTTCGGCAGCAGGCCCATCGTGGTCAGCGAGGTCACCGACTTGCCAGATCCGCTCTCGCCGACGAGGCACAGCGTCTCGCCCTTGTGCACCTGGATCGAGATGCCGTCGATGATCTTTGGCCCGCCCGGCTTCTTGCCGACGGAGACGACGAGGTTGTTGATGTCGAGGATGGGGTTGGTCATCACTTGATCCGTCATCACTTGCCCTCCCGCTGCTTCATGCGCGGATCGAGTGCGTCGCGCGCGGCGTCGCCGATCAGGTTGATGCTGAGGATGGCGATCGAGAGCAGCAGGCCCGGCCAGAAGATCAGCGTCGGCTTGAGCTGAAAATACTGGCGGCCCTCGGCCATGATGTTGCCCCAGGTCGGCGTCTCCGGCGAGATGCCGGCGCCGAGGAAGGACAGGATGGCCTCGGTCAGGATCGCGGAGGCGCAGACATAGCTGCCCTGGACGATCAGTGGTGCGATCGTATTCGGCATCAGATGTCGCCACATGATCTTCGGGAGCGATGAGCCGACCGAGATTGCGGCTTCAACGTAAGGCTCCTCGCGGGCGGACAGCACGACCGAGCGCACCAGGCGCGCCACCCGCGGAACTTCGGGGATGGTAATCGCCACCAGCACCGTCCAGATGCTGGCGCCGGACAGCGACACCACGGCGATCGCGAGCAGGATGCTCGGCATCGCCATCAGGCCGTCCATGACGCGCATCAGCACGGAATCGACCAGCTTGAAGAAGCCGGAGACGAGGCCGATCGCAAGGCCGATGACGATCGCCAGGATCGCCGACCCGACGCCGATCAGCAGCGAGATGCGCCCGCCATAAATCACGCGCGAGAGCAGGTCGCGGCCATAGGCGTCGGTACCGAGCAGGAACTGCGCCGAGGCAGGCTTCAGCCGCTGCGACGGCGCAAGCTGGATCGGATCATGCGGCGCGATCAGCGGCGCCAGAATCGAGATCATCACGATCAGCGCAAGGCAGACCGTGGCCGCCGCGATGATCGGCGTCGAGGTGAGGAATCCGAAACGCGGCCGCAGCGGCGTCGTGATCGGGATGGATGACTGGGGAAGGCTATCGACCGACATTGTTTTTACCCTTGCCTCAGTACCGGATCCGGGGATCGAGCAGCGTATAGGCGACGTCGATCAGCAGATTGACGACGACGTAGATCAGTGACGTCAGCAGGATCATGGCCTGGATCACCGGATAATCGCGCGCCAGCACCGCGTCCACCGTGAGGCGGCCGATGCCGGGAATGTTGAACACGCTCTCGGTGACGACGACGCCGGAGATCAAGAGCGCAAAGCCGGTGCCGATCACGGTAATCACGGGTACGGCGGCGTTGCGCAGCGCATGGCGCATCATCACCGCGACCTCGTTGATGCCCTTCGCGCGCGCCGTTCGTACGTAATCTTCGCCGAGCACATCGAGCATCGCCGCCCGCGTCATGCGCGCGATCAGCGCGACGTAGATGAAGGACAGCGCGCAGGTCGGCAGGATGATGCGCTCGAAGAACGGTCCGAAGCCGTTGAAGATGCTGCGGAAGCCCTGCACCGGCACCCAGCGCAGATCGATCGCGAACACCTGGATCAGGAGGTAGCCGACCACGAACACCGGTACCGAGAAGCCGAGCACGGAGAGACCCATCACGAAGCGGTCGATCCATGTGCCATGCTTCCAAGCCGCGATGACGCCCAGGGGAACGGCGACGGCGACCGCGAGGATGATGGTCGAGAGCGCGATCGAGATCGACGGCTCGACACGCTGGCTGATCATCTTGATCACGGGCAGATTGGAGATCAGCGACGTTCCGAGGTCGCCGTGCAGCAGCTTGTTCACCCAGGTGATGAACTGCACGATCAACGGCTCGTTGAGGCCGAGGGAGTCGCGGATGCGCTCCAGCCGTTCAGGTGTCGCGTTGTCGCCGGCGAGAATCGCGGCGGGGTCGCCGGGGGTCAGTCGCAGCAGCAGAAACACGAACAGCGCGACGACACCCATCACGGGGACCGCCGCCAGGACGCGGCGAATGAGATAACCTAGCATGCACCTATCTCCGGCTGCGGAACGTGTGGCGCCCTGGGGCGTCCGTGGAATCTGTCGTGTCTATCATGCGCGCCTGTCATTCGGGCTGGGAAAGCCGGCCGGAGATGCCGACTTTGCGGGGCAAATTGTGTGCCAAGGGCAGGGCGGTATCAAGGGGCCGCTCTGCGTCCGCCGGGAACCACTCAGGATGCATGACGCAGCTCGGTCTCAACCTTGAGTGACGGAACGGTTGGCGGAGCGTTGAGCCCGCGCCAGCCGTCGATGGTCCCGGCAATCATCTGCGCGGTCGCGGCCGACAGGGTCCAGCCGAGATGGCCGTGGCCGGTGTTGAAGAACACGCCCGGTATCCGGCCTGCGCGCACCACCGGCATCATGTTCGGCATCATCGGCCGTAGTCCGGCCCACGGAACGACACGCGACGTTTCGACGTCGGGGAAGTTGCTGCGCACCCAGTCGACCAGCGGCTGCACGCGGTCGGCGTGAATGTCGCGGTTGAAGTCGTTGAATTCGGCGGTGCCGGCGACGCGGAAGCGATCGGCACCGAGCCGGCTGGTGACGATCTTGGCGGCTTCGTCGAGCAGGCTGACGGTCGGCGTCGCGTTGCGGCTCGCGGCGGTGTCGAGCTGCACGGTGATCGAATAGCCCTTCACCGGATAGATGTTGACGCGCTCGTCGAGAAGGGTGGCGAAGTGACGGCTCGCCACACCTGCGCAAACCACGACCCCGTCCACCTTCAGCATGCCGCGCGCGGATGCGACCGCATCGCTTGCGGACAGATCGGCCCAGCCGATGACAAAGCCGGCGCCGGCGCGAGCGATCGAATCGATGTTGGCCTCGTGGATGAAGGTGGCGCCGCGTCGCTTGCAGACCTCGGCCAGCCCGCGGGTAAACTTGTGGATATCGCCGGTCGCATCCGACGGGGTGTAGAAGCCGCCGTAATAGTCCTTGCGCAGCGTCGGCTCGATGGCGCGGATTTCCTCAGGTGTCACCGGACGGCGGTCGAGGCCGCCTTCCTGCAGCAGCGCGTTGACGCGCAGGCCGGACTCAAAACCCTTCTTGTCGTGATAGATGTGGAGGATGCCGCGGCGTTCGAGATCGAAGTCGATGCCTTCGCGTGCCGCGATCTCGAACAGATGCTTGCGGGCTTCGATCGCAAGCCGCGTGGTCTCTATGGTGTTGGCGCGGTAGTTGCCGATGTTGGCGACGAACTCGCTCATCCAGGAATATTTGTGCCAGTTCGGGCGCGGGTTCATCAGCAACGGCGCGTCGCGCCGAAACATCCAGCGCAGGCCTTTGAGGATCGTCGCGGTGCTATTCCAGACCTCGGCATTGCTGGCGGAGAGCTGTCCGCCATTGGCGAAGGAGGTCTCCATCGCGGCGTAACGGTGCTTGTCGAGCACCGTCACCTTGTAGCCGCGTTCGAGCAGGGCATAGGCGGTCGTTACGCCGGTGATGCCGGCGCCGATGATGGCGATATGGGTCATGGCAGGTTCGGGGCTCCCGTGAATTAGAGTCGGCTAACCGCCGGCCACACGGCCGTTGGCGGCGCCCCATCTGTCACGGTTACCTGAGAGCTTGACCCGGCGCGGACCCCGTAAGGTCAGCTCCGGACTATCCCCTTCGGTGGACGTCACGACTTTCAAATCGTGCCGTCTCTCTCCAGATCGTCCTGACGATACAGTCCTTTTGCCTGAGAGTTTCCGGGGCGGTTGCTCCGTCGGCGCCGCAAAGAAGGCCGAAACCTTCGTTGCGATCTCTCCCGCATCGTCGCTTGGACGCTCGAGCAGTACGATGCGCCTCATTTTTAGACAAGGCTAAATTTCAACCGCTGCTGCCAACGTATTGTGCAGTGCAAACTTGATTCAATTTACTCGAGTGTCGCCAGCAAGCCCGCCATCAGACGCCCGCGTTCGACCAGGCTCTCGACCTCGATGAACTCCTCGAGCGTATGGCCATTGCCGCCGCGCACGCCCAGACCGTCGAGCGTCGGGATGCCCATCGCGCCCGTGAAGTTGCCGTCGGAACCGCCGCCGGAGCTCGCATGCGGCAGCTCGGCGCCGAGCGATTTGGCGATGTCGCGCGCCTTTTCATACAGCGCCATCGTGCCAGCATCCGGCTCCCACACCGGCCGCGTGACGCCGCGCGTCACTTTGAAGGAAACATCATTGGCGGTGCCTGATAATGCCAGCATCCTTTCGACGCCGCGATCGAGATCGGCCTGGCGCTTCGCCATGGACAGCGCTTCGCCGGTGGCGGTCGTTGCAACGCAATTGACCCATTGTCCGCCATGCACGACGCCGACCGAGAAGGTGCAGTCGTCGGTCGTCATCGCGTCGATCGCAAGGATCTGCCGCGCCATCTCGCGGATCGCCGAGCGTCCCGCCGACAACGTCGCGCCGGCGTGGCTCGGCCGTCCCGTCGCCTCGAGATTGAAGCGCGCGATGGCGTAACGTCCGGTGGTGACGCCGTTGTCGGCGCGGCCGGGCTCGGGCACCAGCACATATTTGTTGCGCGCAGCCTCCGCCTCGATGATGTCGCGCGTCGAAGGCGTGCCCACTTCCTCGTCCGGCGTGAACAGCACGGTGATCGGCAGCGGCGTGGTGAAGGAGGCGCGCGCCAGTTGCCGGATGGCTTCCAGCGAGAGGTAATTGCCGCCCTTCATGTCGTAGATGCCGGGGCCGTAGCACTTGTTGCCCTCGCGGCGCCATTTCAGCTTCTCGATGGTGCCGACCGGGTGGACGGTGTCCATGTGGCCGGCGATCAGGATACCTGGCTCACCTTGCTTCGGATGCGGGAAGCGTGCGCGGATGACGCCGCCAAAGCCCTGGCGGCCGGCGATGCGTTCGATGGTCGCACCCATGATCGCCATATCCCGCGCTGCGATATCGAGCATGCGGTTAACGGCACCGGCGTCCCAGGTCGGGCTCTCGCAGTCGACCCAGGTGCGCAGGCCTTCGAGCATGGCCTCGGAATCGAAGGGAAGATTGGCTGGATTCATCTTAATGTCTCTCAAGCTTCGAAAGATGGAACGCGCATTGCATTGCGCAGGGCAGGACGAGCGGGGAGTGTTGTAGAGCCAAACCGATCGTTGTGGAGCCCGTGCGCGCGCCGCTTGGGCTTGCAGCGAAACCGGATTGACGCGGTTGGCACTGTCTGCAAGTCTTGAAAAGATAAAGGCATTGCATGAGGTTAGTTCGCCTAAGGAACGAACCGAATGCTCAACCAATAACCTGCCTTTGAACAGTTTCACGTCAGGAGAGACTTTTATGTTGAGCTTAATGCGCCGGGGGCGTCGCGCGTTCGCCTCCACACTTGCGCTGTCGGTCGTGGCGCTTTCGACCGCAATGGCCTCGCCGGTATTCGCCGCCGGCAAGACCATCACCGCGGTGATGCATTCGGATCTACGCATCATCGATCCGATCTTCACCACCGCCTACATCACGCGAGACCATGGTTACATGGTCTACGACACGCTGATCACGACGGATTCGAATTTCAAGATCCAGCCGCAGATGGCGGATTGGAAGATCTCCGACGACAAGCTCACCTACACCTTCACCCTGCGCGACGGCCTGAAGTGGCATGACGGCAAACCGGTGACGGCGGAAGACTGCGTCGCCTCGCTCAAGCGCTGGGCCGCAGTCGACGGCATGGGCCAGCAGATGATGCAGTTCACTGCAAGCATCGAGGCGACCGATCCCAAGACCATTACGCTGAAGCTCAAGGAGCCCTACGGCCTCGTGCTCGACTCGATCGGCAAGCCATCCTCGCGCGTCGCCTTCATGATGCCGAAGCGTCTTGCCGAGACGCCGCCGGACAAGCAGATTCCTGAGCAGATCGGCTCCGGCCCCTTCAAGTTCGTCCAGGGTGAATTCCAGCCGGGCGTGAAGGCTGTCTATGTCAAGAACACCGACTACGTGCCGCGCAAAGAGCCGGCGAGCTGGACTGCCGGCGGCAAGGTCGTGAAGGTCGACCGGGTCGAATGGGTGACCATGCCTGACGCGCAGACCGCGGTGAACGCGCTGCAGTCGGGTGACATCGATTTCCTCGAGAACCCCTCGTTCGATCTCGTTCCGGTTCTCGAAGGCAACAAGGAACTCAACGTCCAGGTGCTGAACAAGTTCGGCTTCCAGACGCTCGGCCGCATGAACTTCCTGTATCCGCCCTTCGACAACGTCAAGGTTCGCCGCGCGGCGATGATGGCGATGAACCAGAAGGACGTGCTGGACGCTCTGATCGGCAATCCGAAGTACTACAAGATCTGCGGCGCCTTCTTCATCTGCGACACCCCGCTCGCAACCGACGTCGGCTCGGAATCGCTGGTCAAGGGCAACGGCATGGCGGAAGCCAAGAAGCTGCTCGCCGAGTCCGGCTACGATGGCACGCCCGTCGTGATCATGGCGCCGGGCGACGTCACCACGCTGAAGGCCCAGCCGGTCGTTGCCGCGCAGGCGCTGCGTGAAGCCGGCTTCAAGGTCGATCTGCAGGCGACCGACTGGCAGACGGTGGTGAGCCGCCGCGCTAGCCAGAAGCCCCCGAAGGAGGGCGGCTGGAACATGTTCTTCACCAACTGGGTCAGCGCCGACGTCTCCAACCCGATCTCCAACCTCTCGATCGGTGGTCAGGGCAAGAAGGGCGGCTGGTTCGGCTGGGCTGAGAACGCCAAGATCGAGAAGCTCAAGGACGACTTCGTCCGCGCGGCCTCGCTCGATGATCAGAAGAAGATCGCGACCGAGATCCAGAAGGAAGCCTACGATCAGGTCATCTACATCCCGCTCGGCCAGTATCAGGCGCCCAGCGCTTGGCGGAAGTCGTTGACCGGTGTGATCGACGGCCCGGCGACCCCGGTGTTCTGGAACATCGACAAGAGCGAGTAAGGCGAGGGCGCGTGAGCGCGCCTTCCGTCTCGACCATCACGCGGCGCCGCTGTCATCAGCGGCGCCGCTCGCCAATGAACTTCCCAAGAGAGCTTGCAAAGAAAATTTCTCAGGAGAACTTTAGTGTTCCAACTCATGCGGCACGGGCGTCGGGCGGTTTCCTCCACACTTGCGATCTCGGTCGTCGCGCTTTCGGCACTGGCCTCGCCGGTTCTTGCCGCGGGCAAGACCATTACCGCCGTGATGCATTCGGATCTGCGTGTCCTCGATCCGATCTTCACCACCGCCTACATCACGCGTGACCATGGCTACATGGTCTACGATACGCTGATCGCGACGGATTCGAATTTCAAGATCCAGCCGCAGATGGCGGACTGGAGGATCTCCGACGACAAGCTGACCTACACCTTCACGCTGCGCGACGGCCTGAAATGGCATGACGGCGCGCCGGTGACGGCGGAAGACTGCGTCGCCTCGCTCAAGCGCTGGGCCGCAGTCGACGGCATGGGCCAGCAGATGATGCAGTTCACGGCCAGCATCGAGGCGACCGATCCCAAGACCATCACGCTGAAGCTGAAGGAGCCCTACGCGCTCGTGCTGGACTCGATCGGCAAGCCGTCCTCCCGGGTCGCCTTCATGATGCCGAAGCGTCTTGCCGAGACGCCGGTGGACAAGCAGATCCCAGAGCAGATCGGCTCCGGCCCGTTCAAGTTCGTGCCCGGCGAATTCCAGCCCGGCGTGAAATCCATCTACGTCAAGAACACCGATTACGTCCCGCGCAAGGAACCGGCGAGCTGGACTGCCGGCGGCAAGGTGGTCAAGGTCGACCGCGTCGAATGGATCACCATGCCGGACGCGCAGACGGCGTTGAACGCGCTGCAGTCTGGCGACGTCGATTTCATGGAGAATCCCGCCATCGAAATGTTGCCGACCATCGAGGCCGACAAGGGGCTCAAGACCGAGATCCTGAACAAGTTCGGCTTTCAGACCGGCGCGCGGATGAACTTCCTCTATCCGCCATTCGATAACGTCAAGGTTCGCCGTGCAGCATTCCTCGCGATGAAACAGAAGGACGTGCTGGACGCGCTGATCGGCAACCCCAAGTTCTACAAGACCTGCGCTGCGGCCTTCATCTGCGATACGCCGTTCGCGACGGACGTTGGCGGCGAGACCCTGGCGAAGGGTGGCGACATGGCTGCGGCCAGGAAGGCGCTTGCCGAATCCGGTTACGACGGGACGCCCGTGGTGCTCATGGCGCCGGGCGACGTGCTGACGCTGAAGGCTCAACCGATCGTGGTGGCCCAGCAACTGCGCGAAGCCGGCTTCAAGGTCGACCTGCAGGCCACCGACTGGCAGACGGTGGTGAGCCGGCGCGCCAGCATGAAGCCCCCGAAGGAGGGCGGCTGGAACATGTTCATCACCAACTGGGTCAGTGCCGACGCGTCCAACCCGATCTCCAATGTCGCGGTCGGCGGGCAGGGCAAGAAGGGCGGCTGGTTCGGCTGGCCCGAGGATCCCAAGATCGAGCAGCTCAAGGACGCCTTCGTGCGCGCTGCTTCGCTCGAAGAGCAGAAGAAGATCGCGGCCGAAATCCAGAAGGAGGCCTATGATCAGGTGCTCTACATGCCGCTCGGTCAGTACCAGATTCCGAGCGCATGGCGGAAGTCGATCAGCGGCGTGATCGACGGTCCGGCGACGCCGGTGTTCTGGAATATGGACAAGTCGGAGTAGGACTAAAACCGAGTATGCGAGAGGGTGCTTGTCGCACCTTTCGTGCAAACGAGCGGCGCCGCTGCCATCAGCGGCGCCGTTTTCGTTTGTCGGCTTCACGTCAGCTTGGGAGTGGAGCTTTGAGTTCTTCCAGCCTCCAGTTGTTGCCCACCGCGACCGCCCACGACGCCTTGCAAGTTTCGAACGCGCAGAAAGCACCAGGTCGCGAGGAAGCACGATGCCCGAGAATGCAGCGGAAGATTCCAGCGCCAGCAGGCGTGCGACCAACTATGCCTTGCACTCAGCAATGGCTGTCGCGCACACCCTCCAGGCCTTCGCTCGCGAAAGGCACAGTGAACGCGGCGTGCTCCGGCTGTGGGGGCGGACGTTTCGTTTCGGTCGGCTCCAGGGCGTGATGGTCTTCGCGGAGTTCCGGTTCCATGGCGGCGGCCTTTCGAATTGCTGCAGTACAACATCGAGGCCGCCGGCAAGTTCCTCGGGCCAAGTTCCTCAGGTGACGGGGCGGTGATGCGGCTTGAACATCCGTCCATTTTCCACCACCAGCACGATCGCGAGTGCCGCGACGGTCGACAGGAAGAAGCCGACCGCGAACGGCATCAGCGTGCCGTCGAAGCTTTGCCCGATGGCCATGCCGATCGCGATCCCGATCAGGGTGGTGATGGAGCCGTAGAGCGACGAGGCCGTGCCGGCGATGTGGCCCTGCGGCTCCATTGCGAGCGCCGTGAAGTTCGCAACCATCATGCCGAACGAGAACATCATCAGCGCCGACAGCGCCATGAACAGCGCGAGCGGCAGCACATTCAGGCTTTCCGTGATGAGCAGGATGGTAGCCACGACGGCATAGAGCGTCAGCGCGCCGTGCGAGATCACGCGCATGCCGAGCCGTCCGACGAGGCGCGCATTGAGGAAGCCCGCGATGGCGACGCCGGTCGCGATCGCGGCGAAGGCGAGCGGGAAATAATGGCCGAGGTGGTAGATCTCGGTGAAGACCTGCTGCGCCGAGAACACGTAGGCGAACAGCGCGCCCATGACGCTGCCTGCGGCCATCGCATAGCCGATGGTCTGGCGGTTGGTCAGGGTTTGCCGGAAGGCGGCGAGCACATCGGCGGGTGCAAGCGACCTGCGTTCGGAATCCGGCAGCGTCTCCGGCAGCCGCAGCACGCTCCAGGCGAGGGCAAGCAGCCCATAGAGCGCCAGCACGATGAAGATGCCTCGCCATTGCGACACCAGCAGCACCGCCTGTCCGAACGACGGCGCGACTACCGGCACCGCGATGAACACCATCATCGCAAGCGACATCACGCTCGCCATCCTGCGGCCGACATAGCAATCGCGCACGATCGAGGTCGCGATCACGCGCGTCGCAGCGGTGCCAAACCCCTGCAGTGCGCGCGCCAGCAATAGTGTTTCGAACGAGGGCGCGGCGATCGCCAGCAAGCTCGCCACTGCATAGACCGTCATGCCGCCGAGCAGCACCGGGCGTCGTCCAAACCGGTCGGACAGCGGTCCCATGATGAACTGGCCGGCGCCGAAGCCAATCAGGAAGATCGACAGCACGAGCTGGAGATGGTTGGCGTTCGGAATCTTGAAGGTTGCCCCGATATTGGGCAGCGCCGGCAGCATCATGTCCATCGCGAGCGGATTCAGCGCCATGATGGACGCGATCACGACAACGAATTCCGGAAAACCCATAGGACGGTGCCCCGAGGACACCCAATCGTCGGCGTTGACGTCGGACAAGCAGCTCACCTCTTAAATTCAGGGGCTTTTCTATCGTCTATGCTGCGTTGCACAACCCATGTTTCGGGATGGCTGTCAGGCGGGGCGGTCGCGGACACGAGTTGGTGAGGTTGCGGACTGGGCCAGCGATGTGTCGGGGTTAACCGCGGCTTAAGCGCGGCGGGTCTTTTGAGCTGCTTCGACCAGGCCGAGCGCCAATTGCCCTGCGGTCTCGACATAGGCGAGATCGCGGTGGATCAGCATCACGGTGGTGGCGCCGTCAAGCAGGATCACGAGCTGGCGTGCGAGCGCCGTCGCGCCGGCAACGCCGTGATCGCGCAACTCCGTTGCGAGCCACGTCTCAAAACGCTTCTTGTGCGCCGCGCCCGCCTTGACCGCCGGATGTGCCGGCGTGTTTGCGAGTTCGGCGATCGTGCGCAGGAAGCCGCAGCCGCGCCATCGCGGCGTATCCACCGAGCGACCGAGTTTTGTGAAGAGACCGCGGACCTTGTCGGCGACCCCACCGTCAGTCTCCGCGAACCAGCGCCTGTAGAGCTCCAGCGTCGGCTGGTCGCTGGCCGCGATGGTTGCGGCGACGAGTTCGTCCTTGCTGGTGAAGTGATAGTACAGCGTCTTCTTGGTGACGCCCGCCTTCTCGGCGATCGCGTCCATGCTCGCCGCCCGGATGCCTTCGCCATAGAACAGGCGCGTCGCCGCAACGACGATCTGATCGCGGGTGGTGTCGCCTTTCCCTGACATCCGCGCAATGTATACCGCCTAGTGAGTATACACAATGCGGCCGCTGTGGCTGACTCCCTATCCTGTTCGATCTGGAAGGAGCTGCGACTTGTCCGACCTGGTACTCTCCGAGACGCGCGGCGCCGTCGCGCTGTTGACGTTCAATCGCCCGAACAAGCTCAATGCGCTGAGTTACGCCCTCATCGACCGCCTGATGGCGGTGCTCGACCGCATCGAGGACGACGCAAAGATCCGGGCGGTGGTGCTGACAGGCGCGGGCGATCGCGCCTTCTCGGCCGGTGCCGACATTGCCGAATTCTCGGACAGCGTGAGGGGCGGGCCGGATGTCGCGGTGAAGCGAATTCGTGCGGCGCGGGCAGGGGATGACGGCGCGCCTGGAATCGTTTCCAAAGCCGATCATCGCCGCCGTCAACGGCATAGCTTTCGGCGGCGGCTGCGAGATCACGGAAGCCGTGCATCTGGCCGTTGCGAGCGAGCGGGCGAATTTTGCCAAGCCCGAGATTGCCATCGGCATTACGCCGACCTTCGGCGGCACGCAGCGCCTGCCGCGGCTCGCGGGCCGCAAGCGGGCGCTGGAGCACCTGTTGACCGGAGATTCCTTTTCACCACAGCGAGCGCTGGAGATGGGACTGGTCAACCGCATCGTGCCTCACGAGCAACTGCTGGACGCAGCCTTCGCGCTGGCGGATCGGATCACGCGGCATTCACAGCTGGCGGTGGCCCGAATCATCACCGCCGCCACGCGCGGGCTCAACGTCTCGATTTCGGAAGGTCTCGCCATCGAGAGCGAGCAGTTCGCGCGCATGGCCGCGACACAGGACACGCGCGAGGCGCTCGATAGATGGCTCGCCGCCCGCGCGCAGCGCTAGACGCCGCGGGGCTGTGTTGACGGCTGCGACGACGGTGGCCGGTTCCGCAAACCGTCCAGGCGGAGCGCTGGCAACCCACGATTCACCATAAGCGCGACGGCAAGGCATCGGGGAGATAAATCCGCAACCCATCCTGTCCATTGTGGCCGGGCCTGGTGCCGCATTGGCGCCCGGAGAAGCCAGGCCAGACAGGGTATTCGATTGTGTCCGATCTCACCGGTGCAGCACGATGGCTGGAGCCCGTCGCCGACATGGCGCCGCGACCGAACATCTGGCTCGCCTGCCTGATCGCACTGACCGCGCTGCTGGTGTTCGGCAATCTCGCCAACGATGCCGTGCTCGATGTCAAATATGGCTGGGACGTCCGGGTCAATTGCGCGGCGGTCGATGCGCATGTCGCCGGACTTGATCCCTACGTCGTCAAGAATCTGAAAGGCACCCGGCTTTCCTATCCCTATCTGCCGGTGACGCTGGATGCTTTCCGTCCCCTGTGTGCGGGCGGCGTTCTGGTCGGTCACTATCAAGGCGCCTTTTTCGCTCTCGCCGTGCTCTGTGGGCTGCTCCTGCCCGGTCTCGGCCGCGCGCGCCCGGGTGCGCGCGACGTCGGGCTCAGGGTGCTCTGCGCGCTCGGTGCCTTCGTCGGTTTCGAATGGGTGCAGGCGCATGGCAATTTCGCCATTCTAAGCGGCGTCCTGACCGCGATCGCGCTGAGGCTCCTGCTTTCTCTGCCTCCCTCCCGAACGGCGGAGCACCGCAGCTCTCTGCTGCATCTGGCCGGCGCTGCGCTGCTCGGCCTCGTGATGTCGTTCAAGCTGGTGTTCTTTCCCGTGCTGGCTGCGCTGTATTTCCTGCCGCTGCCGCGCGGCCGCAAGCTGGTGCTGATTGCGGTGGCGGCGTTCAGCTTCGCATTGCCGATCCTGATATCGTGGCTGGGGTACCCCGATCTGTTCGCCAGCTGGCAGCTTGCGATGGCCGGCAAGATTCCCGACCAGCACGTCGTCGATCTCTTCGAGCTCAATCCGTCGCTGCTGCTGCTGGTGCGGGACCTCATGGCCCATGCCGGCCTCGGTGGCAGCAAGCCGGCCATCTTCGCGACCTACGCATTCGGAGCCCTCGCGCTGGTGCTGGTGCCGTTCGCCTTGTCCGTCTTTCGCGCGGTCGCAAGCCGGCCGTTGCGGGAAGGAGAAACGCTTCTTGCGCGACTGGATCGCTGGCTGATCGATCATCCCCGCGCGGCCATGCGCATCACGGTGCTGGCCATGTTTGCGCTCTACCTCTGCTCGCCGCGTCTCAAGGAATATGCCTTCTTCGAGCTCGCGCTCTATGCCGCGATCCTGCTCGTTGATCTCCCGGCGACGGCACTCGCCGCCGTTCTCACCGTCGCCCTGCTCGTTCCCTCGTTGAACTCGCTTGTGGGACATTCGGCTCGAGGGCAGTTATCTGCTGCTCGTTGCCGCGGCGGCATGCTTCTGGATCCTGCTGCTCGATTTTCGGGCGGAGCCGAAACGCCTCGATCAGGAGGTTGCGGATGCATGAGCGGCGCTGCGGCCGCAGGACGCATGTCACTGGATGGATCGGATTCCGGCTCGCCTCGGTTTACGCCATCCGATTTTGAGATCTTGCTGGTGCGGGCAGCCGGGGTCGAACCGGCACAGCGCTTGCGCACCGAGGGATTTTAAGTCCCTTGCGTCTACCAATTCCGCCATGCCCGCTTGATCCAACGAGATCAAACACTTAAGTCCACCTCCGGCCGTCTGGAATTGGCGCGCGTCGCGGGCCGGATGGATGGTTCTTTCCTTAAGCGAGGCGGCCGCGCAAGGCAAAGCCCTCAATCCGGACATCTGACCCTGCTTTAGGCATTCTCAATTCAAAAGGACTATCTTCCCGGCATGCCTGTTTCGTTTTCCTTCCGCCTGCGCTCATGTTGCGCGGCTGCCGCGCTCCTCGCGGCCGGTTTCGCGCTGTCCGGCTGCGCGGGTATGAGCGAGACGATCGCTCCGGCTTTCGCCGATCCCGCCAAATACGAATTGTACGACTGCAAGCAGCTCGAGGCGGAGCGCAAGTCGCTGGCCATCCGCACGGCGGATCTGCAGAGGCTGATGGACAAGGCTGAGACGGGGACCGGTGGCGCGGTCGTGTCCGAGCTTGCCTATCGCAACGACTACGTTGCGGTGCGTGGGCAGGCGCAGCTCGCCGAAGACGCCTGGCGGCGCAACCGGTGCCGGGAAACCCCGCCTGGTGCGCCATCGGCGACCTCGGCGCCGCAGCGGCCGGACATCAAGCCGGCGCCGCAATCTGGTCGCACCGTTCGCTGAGCCGAATTTCGCCCTCAGGGGCGCCAGCCGTAGATCCAGTCCTGCCGCGCCAGCATCCGCTCGGGCCCGAGCGCGCGGATCGCAAGATCGCGCGCGATCGCGAGCGGCCCGCCCAAATGATAGATGCGGCCCTGCTGCCGCGCGGTCCGCTGCACCCGCCGCACCCGCGCCTCACGCGCGCGGCCATATTGCTTCAGCGCGGCCGTGATCCCGGCCGTGCTCTCCGCGGCTTCAGGGCTCAAATGCCGGGCCAGCACGGCGGCATCCTCGATCGCCATGCCCGCGCCCTGGGCCGCGAATGGCAGCATCGCATGCACGGCATCGCCGAGCAGCGCGACCGGGCCGTTGTTCCACGGGCAGCCATCGGGCACGCCGAACAGCGCCCATTTGCGCCAGGTGTCGACCGCGGTGAGCATCATCTCGCGCCGCCGGCGGCCAGCGCGGCGCGGCGAAGGCGTCCATCACCTCGAACGGATCGCCCGGCGTGCTCCAGCCCGGCCTGTTCCAGGTGCCCGGCAGCACCGCGACCACGTTGATCTGGCGTCCGCCCGCGATCGGGTAGGCGACGAGATGGGCGTTCGGCCCCATCCAGAGCTGCACCCGCCGTGCAGTGAAATCCTTCGGCAGTTGCGTCGCGTCCAGCGTGCCGCGCCAGGCGATCAGCCCGGAAAAGCGCGGCTGCACGTCGGGGAACAGATGCTGGCGCACCGTCGACCAGATGCCGTCGGCGCCGATCAACGCGCTCGCAAGATCGCTGCGGCGGATCGTGCCGCTGCGGTGGACGACTGTCAGCCCCTGGCGTGGGGCGCGACATCCTCGAAGGTCGCACCCAGCTTGAGGTCGATATCGGGATGATCGGACACCGCGCCTGATAGTGCCGATTGCAGGTCGGCGCGGTGCACCACCCAATAGGGGGCACCGGCGCGCGCGGACGCGGCTTCGCCCAGCGGCATGCGCAGCAATTCGCCGCCGGCCCGCGCGCTCATGACGCAGAGCGCCTCGGGCGTGACGGCGCGCAGCGCGAGCCGCTCGGTGAGGCCGAGCTCGACCAGCACGCGGCTGGCATTGGGAGAGAGTTGCAGGCCGGCGCCGACTTCCTCGAGCCGCTCGGCCTTTTCCAGCACCACGATGCGGAAGCCGCGGGCCGCGAGCGCAAGCGCGGCCGTCAGTCCACCGATGCCGGCACCGGCGATGACAATCGTTCGGGAGAGCGTCACCCCTGACCGATGCGGGCGGTCAGGCCACCTTGTCCTTCAGCACGCATTCCGGCGGACGGGCTTCGCCCGGCTTCAGGTCGGCGGCGAAGCGGTACAGCGTCGAGCAGTAGGGACAGATGATCTCGTTGTCGTTGCCGAGGTCCAGGAAGACGTGCGGATGGTCGAACGGAGGGTTGGCGCCGACGCACATGAACTCTTTCGAGCCGATCTCGATGACGGGAACGCCGGCATCGTTGTGGAAGTGCGGGACGACATGGTCGGACATCGTAGTTCATCCTGGAGTGGCAATGGCGGCAGACACAATCAAGCACTGACGCGGCATCTTTGAGGCGCCGCGGACCATACTGGCGGGTGCAGCTGATTGCTAGTCCGGCGGAACCGATAGGTCCGCATTGCCCCATGCTCATTTGCTCATGCAAATTCGACACAATCTTGCGGCCTGAGAGAAGCCCTTCTTTCGTCGGGGACGTTGTGTCGCAATTTTGGCATACTATGTCTGTGGACAAGCGGAATTGCGACGAAAGACGAACAGGCGCAACCGTCATCAGGACGTCCGGGCTTTTGGCATGAAGTGGCTGCGAATCAGCACAGCGTTGACCGGGATTGCGGCCTGCAGCTTCCTGCTCGCGCAGGTGGCGCCGCATGCCCGCGAGGCCGGCGCGATTTTTGCCGCCCAGGACGATCCGGCTGCGTTGTCCGAGCTCAAGCTCGACGCGGCTCTCGCGCAGAACGACCGCCTGGTTCAGGACAATATCGAGGCCGCGCTGTCTGCCGGCGATGCCGACCTCGCCGACAGTTTCGTGGCTCTGGCGCGTGACCGCAACATCGCGCTATCAGACGATCTGCTGAGCCGCGTGAGCGATGCGGTCAAGGCCGAGAATTCCACCGCGCATTTTGCAAAGCGGTTTGCCACCGGCCTCGTCACAGGGAATGCCGACGATGTCGCGAGCCTGTCCGGGACGGTGGCCGGCGATCTCTTCGTGATCGGCGACGTCAGGGACGTCGTGCGCGAGGGCAAGCACCTCGTGATGGGCGAGGAAACCGACCGCCTCATCCTCGGCCTTGCGACGGCGGGCCTTGCGGTGACGGCCGTGACCTACGTGTCGGTCGGTGGCGCGGCGCCGGTGCGCGCCGGTCTGACGCTGGTGAAGGATGCGCGGAAAGTCGGGCGGCTCGGCGAGGGCCTCGCGAAATGGGCCGGCCGGTCCGCGCGCGAGGTCGTCGATGCGCCGATGCTTCAGAACGCCGTCGCCAAGGGGTCGGTGTTCCGTCCCGGCGAGACCGTCAGCGCGATCAAGGCTGCGTTTCGCGTCGAGAAGGCCGGCGCGCTGGTCCGGCTCGGCAAGGACGTCACGCGCGTTGCCGAGAAGACCGGCACGCGCGGCGCCATGGACAGCCTGCGGATCGCCGAAGGCCCGAAGGACGTGGCGCGCGCGGCACGGCTTGCGGAAGCGCAGGGCGGCAAGACCCGCGCGATCATGAAGCTGTTCGGCCGCGGCGCGCTGCTGCTCGTCGGCGGCGCGTTCAATCTGACGCTCTGGCTGTTCGGCGCGGCGCTGACGCTGTTCGGCCTGGTGTCGTCGATCAAGGCGACCACCGAACGCCTCACCCAGGCCTGGTGTGATCGCAGACGGGCGCGGCGGCTGCGCCGGGCGCAGCTCGCCGCTGAGTCCGCTCTGGCGAACGCGGCGCTGACCGCCTAAGATCAATCTCTCCCCCTCGATACCGGAATTGCTGATGCCGAGCTTTCACAACGGCGACGTTGAAATTGCCTATCTCGACGAAGGCGAGGGCGATCCGATCGTCCTGGTACACGGCTTTGCCTCCAGCAAGAACGTGAACTGGGTCTATCCGACCTGGGTCTCCGAGTTGCGCAAGAACGGCCGCCGCGTCATCGCGCTCGACAATCGCGGCCATGGCGACAGCGCCAAGCTCTACGAGCCCGCGCAGTACTCGATCCCCACCATGGCCGGCGACGTGCTCGCGCTGATGGATCATCTCGCCATCCCGCAGGCCGACGTCATGGGCTATTCGATGGGCGGACGGATGACGGCATGGCTTGCACTCAACGAGCCGCAGCGCCTGCGCTCGGCGATCCTCGGCGGCATCGGCATCGGCGGCCTGATCGAGGGCACCGGGCCCGGCGAGAACGTCGCGGAGGCGCTGGAAGCGCCCTCGCTCGACGACGTCACCGATCCCGTCGGCCGCACCTTTCGCGCATTCGCCGATCAGACCCGCTCCGACCGTGTGGCGCTCGCCGCCTGCCTGCGCGGCACGCGCGATCTGATGACGCGGGAAGAAGCCGCGCGCATCGACGTGCCCGTGCTGATCGCGGTCGGCTCGACCGACGACGTCGCAGGCTCCGCCAGCGCGCTCGGCGCCATCATTCCGGGCTCGGAAGTGCTCGATATCCCCAACCGCGACCACATGCGCGCGGTCGGCGACAAGGTCTACAAATCAGGCGTGCTCGACTTTCTCTCACGCCGCGGTTGAGCTGTCGTCTGCCGGTTCGTCCCCAACCCGCTGCGCCAACGCCATCAGCACCACGAACGTCGCAACCCAAACCATCCGCGCGCCATAGCGGTCGTGCGGGCCTGATATCACGGCGCAGATGAAGGCGTTGCCGAGCAGCGCCAGCGTGACGGTCGCCGCCAGCAGCGTCAGATCGTCGAGCCGGCGGCGCGCGAGCGAATGCGCGAGCAGGGCCACCAGCCCCAGCATCGAGATCAGCGCGACGGGGACGTGCAGCCAGTTGACGTACGCGAAATCGATGCCCCAGTGCTGCTGGCGCGCCGCGCGCATCGGCGCGACCTGGGCGGGGATATAGCGCTCGATGATGCCATAGGTGTGCGGGATCCAGACGCTGGCGCCTTCGCCGGTCGCCACATGCAGCAATTGCTGCCCCATCGCGCGCAGTGCCGCGCCGGCCTGCCACGCCGGATATTCCTTGAGCGACTCCACGACGATGGTCCCCATCTCGTCGTTCAGGCCTTCGAACCGGCCGAGCGTATTGAACACGCTCTTGCCCCACAGGAAATCGTCGGCGGTTGCCGGCAGTTCGTTGCGATAGGGGCAGAGCTTGTACTGCTTGCGCGGGCAGTGGTCGTTGAGGAAGCGCGCGACGATGCCGTCCTGCATCATGCGGCCGAAGGCGACGCCGGTGCCGCCGGGGGTCCAGGCCCATTTGCCCGACAGCGCGTGGTTCGCCGCCACCAGCATCAGGCCGCCCGCCACAATCGTCAGGCTCGCCTGCGCCAAGCCGGCCATCGGCAGACGCGGCCCCAGCAACGGCCGCACCATCCAGCCGGCAACGCAGAGCCCGAGCAGCACGCCGAGCGTGGCGCTGTGGGTGGCGGCGGCAAACGCCGTGAAGACGAACAGCGCGATCTTTTCGAGCGTCGACGTCCTGTTACCACCGACGACCAGCAGGAACAGCGACAGGATCGAGAGCCCGGCAAAAATGTCGGTGAGCAGCATGCTCGCGATCCAGGGCAACGCGGTCGACAGGATCAGCAGCAGGCTGATCGCGACGAAGCGAAAGGTCTGCATCATCGAGAGCACACGCAAGGTGAGCTGCAACAGCCACAGCGTCGCCAGCGACTGGAGGGCGAGGTTGATCCAGAAGCCGAAACTCTCGCCATAATGCAGATAAAGGCCGAACACGGTGGAGCGGCTGGGGACGAGATAACCTTCGTACCAGCGCGCCAGATAGCCGCCGGTATCCCATTGCAACAGCGGGTAGCCGTTCCAGAACGCCGGTGCGATCATCAGGAGGGGCAGGGCTGCTGCCGCAAGTCGCAGCCAGAGCGAGCCCGTGGCGGGGCTGCGCCGATGATCGGTGGTCGTGGTGGTCAAATCCGCTCCGTCCTCTTCCGGACCAAGTCTGCAATAGCCTCTGGAATGGAATTCACCAATAGTTTGCGGCCGCATGGCTTGAATTTGCCAAAACCCTGACCATTTTGAGCCAACCTTGCCGCTTGGGGGCGTCAGAAGAAGCTATTGTGTTTCAAGGCGTTGGCATGCTTTCGCGGGGCAACGCGCTGTTCACTCTCAGGCAAGCCTGTCAGGACTTTGTCGCCTAGACTGTGTTATAGAGCCCGCCAAACGAGCCCATTCGAAAGAGCAGATCCCAAAGAGAAAACCCATGGCAGTGCATCAGGTCAATCCGGGAGGAAAGCTCGCGTCCCTCGATCCGATCTGGGATCGGATCCGCGGCGAGGCGGAAGACATTGTCCATCGCGAGCCCGAGCTTGCGACCTTCATCTATTCGACGGTGCTGCATCACAGCCGCCTGGAAGATTCGGTGATCCATCGTGTCGCCGACCGGCTCGATCACTCCGCGCTGTCGGGCGATCTGGTGCGCCAGACCTATGACGAGGCGCTGCGCGACGATCCCGATCTCGGCAACGCCTTCCGCGCCGATCTCGTCGCAGTCTACGATCGCGATCCCGCGACCTCGCGCTTCATCGATCCCTTGCTCTACTTCAAGGGCTTCCACGCGATCCAGACCCATCGCCTCGCGCACTGGCTCTGGCTGAAGGGCCGCAAGGATTTTGCGTATTATCTCCAGAGCCGCGCCTCCGCGGTGTTCCAGACCGACATCAATCCCGCCGCGCGCATCGGCCGCGGTATCTTCCTCGACCACGCCACCGGATTCGTCTGCGGCGAGACGGCGATCATCGAGGACGACGTCTCGATCCTGCACGGCGTCACGCTCGGCGGCACCGGCAAGGAGAACGAGGACCGTCATCCGAAGATTCGCCACGGCGTGCTGATCGGCGCCGGCGCGAAGATTCTCGGCAATATCGAGATCGGCCATTGCGCGCGCATCGCCGCGGGCTCGGTCGTGGTCAAGCCGGTGCCTCACAACGTCACGGTTGCCGGGGTGCCCGCCAAGATCGTCGGCGAAGCCGGCTGCGCCGAGCCGTCGCGCACCATGGATCAGATGATCAACGCCACGGGACTTTGAGACATGGGTCCTTTAGGAGCCGGGGCTTTGATCCCGTGAGGTGAGGGCCGGATTCTCCGGCCCTTTCGTCCCCAAATTGTTTGGCAATTCATGCTGGCGGTTCGTCGCGTCTCGTCCTAAAAGCCCGCCAGCCAATTTCGATCGGAGACTTGCCGTGGACGTCAAAGAAGTCAGAAAGCTCGATGCGTATCTGAAGCGCGTATTCGGCAATCCCAAGATCCGCGTCGTGCCGCGGCCGAAGAAGGATGATTCCGCCGAGGTCTATATCGGCGAGGAATTCATCGGCGTGCTGTTCGTCGACGACGAGGACGATGATCGCTCGTTCCAGTTCCAGATGGCGATCCTCGAAGACGATCTCGTCGATCAGGAATAGTTGTTGATCTTTACCTCGCCCCGCTTGCGGGAGAGGTCGCATCGCATCGAAGATGCGATGCGGGTGAGGGGGAGTCTCCGCGAGTCCAATTGTCGCCGTCCTCGCGGAGACTCCCCTCACCCCAACCCTCTCTCCGCAAGCGGGGCGAGGGGGCGCAGCGTCTCCACCGAGGGATTCTGGATTGCTTCGCCGCGCTCGCAATGTCGAGGACAGCATTTCGCCACCCATCACTCGCCCGATAGGGACAGCCCCGCGAGAAGCGGAGCGTATGCGGCTAGCCTTCTTGATACGAACTCCGTGAAGAGCCTCACGCGCTTTGTCTTTCGTGTCTCCCCTTGGGTGAGGAGCCAAACCGTTCCGTACATATGCAGCTCGGTGCCCGGCACCCTCGCCAGCAGAGCGTCGGCATCGCCGACGAAGCACGGCAGTGTCGTCATTCCGATCCCTTGGCGTGCTGCAACGATCTGCGCCTCGGCGTCCGTGACCCGGAATGGAACCTCCGTGGTGCGAACCTCACCGGCGCTGGCCCAATCCGGAATTCCATGCATGCTGATGACGATCCACCTGATGGGATCTGGCGCGGCCGCACGCCACGCGGCCAGCCGATCCCTGGACATGTAGACGCCGCCGAACAGCTCCGGCCCCTTCAGGCCGTGAAGATTGAGCGGGAGGGTTTTGCGGTCGTAGACGACGCGGATCGCGACGTCGGCCTCCCGGTTGGTCAGATTTGCCAGCTCGCCGAGTGACAGGATATCCATCTCGATGTCAGGATGCAGCCGCGCGAAATCGGCGAAATCCGGCATGAGCAGGTGGGTCACGAGGGGCGGCGCCAGCGTCACCCGCAGACGCCCGCGCACGCTCTGGTCGCGCCCGAAGACGCGCGTCTCCAACTGGTGCGACGACGCTTCCATCTGGTCCGCGAATTCGAGCACCTCCTCGCCCGCGGCCGTCAGGCGGTAGCCCGACGGCAGCTTTTCGAACATGTGCACCCCGAGGCGTTCCTCGAGCTGGGCGATGCGTCGCAGCACGGTCGCGTGGTTCACGCCGAGGCGCTCGGCGGCCGCCTGCACCGAGCCGCCGCGCGCGACGGCCAGAAAATAGCGAACGTCATCCCAGTCGATCATGGTGCAATCCCGCACCGCTCGGTGCGTCCTTCAAAACCCGTATCCAGTGCTTCGTACAGCAGTCCGGGCGGTCGTCATAGCTCGTGTCGACACGGCTCATTGCGGCCGGCGCCGGTCGTCCAGCCGGATCGATTTCGCACCACCGATGTGCGCGCTTCCGCACTCCACGCCTGACTCCGGCGGACCTAAGTGGAGGTTCTCAGGGGCAGATGCTGTCCCGGCGAATGGAGACATCATGGGAAAGCTTCAAGGCAAAGTTGCAGTCATCACGGGTGGATCGAGTGGCATGGCGCTGGCGAGCGCCAGGCGGTTCGTTGAAGAAGGTGCGTATGTTTTCATCACGGGCCGGAAGCAGGAGAAGCTCGACGAGGCCGTCAAGCTGATCGGCCGCAACGTGACCGGCGTGCGCGGCGACGCGGCCAATCTCGACGACCTCGACCGCCTGTTCGACACGGTCAAACGGGAGAAGGGCAAGATCGACGTCCTGTACGCCAGCGCCGGCATGGGCGACGCCGCCCCGCTGGGCCAGATCACCGAGCAGCAATTCGATGCGACCTTCGGCTTGAATGCGCGCGGCACCTTGTTCACGGTCCAGAAGGCGCTGCCGCTGCTCAAGGATGGCGGCTCGATCTTCATGACCGGATCGGTCGCCTCGCTCAAAGGTTTTCCCGGCTACAGCGTCTATGCGGCGAGCAAGGCGACGCTGCATGCATTCGCCCGCGGCTGGCTCAACGAATTGAAGGGCCGGAATATCCGGGTGAACGTGCTGCACCCGGGGCCGATCGCCACGCCGATGCAGGACGAGGTGCTCACAGAGGAGGCGAAGCGGATGTTCGAATCCTTGATCCCGCGCGGCACGATGGGGCGTCCCGAGGAAATCGCCGCGGTCGCGGTCTTCCTGGCTTCCGACGATTCCAGCTTCGTGAACGGGTTGGAGCTATCCGTCGACGGTGGCTTCTCGGCCATCTGAAATCGTGCCCGATCGCGGCTACGTGCATCGCTCGAACGGCGGCCTCTCTCGCGAGGGCCGCCGCGCAGCGGAACGGGGGATCCCGTACGCGATCGGATCGCGCGTGATCCGATCAGGGCGAAATGGAGAATTGCCATGAGCATCGAGAACAACATCCAGACCGTGAAGGATTTCTTCGCCGCGATCGGTCGCGGCGACAGGGAAGGCTTGCTGGCGCTGGTCGCCGAAGACATCGAGTGGATCGTCCCCGGCGAGGACTGGCCGCTGGCCGGCACGCATCGCGGGCACGCGGGGCTGGCGAATTTGCTCAAGACGGCGTCCACCGCGATGGAGACCTCCACAGAACCCCGGGAGTTCGTCGCGCAAGGAGACCGGGTTTTGGTCGTCGGCTTCGCGAAGGGCAGGATCAGAGCCACGAACAAGACGTTCGAGGACGACTGGATCTTCGCCATCACCGTGCGCGACGGCAAACTGACCAGCATCCGCGAATACGTCGATACACAAGCGCTGGCGCGAGCCGCGCAGATGGGCGCGTCCGGAAAGGCGTAGCGCCGGCGATCTGCGACCCCAACCGTAAAAGGAGATACCGATGTACGACCAATCCAAGCTGTCCGAGTTGATCCGGTTCGCACGCGTAGAGGCGGGCTCGACCGTGATCGACGTTTACCCAGGCGACGGTGACTGGACCCGTCTCTTCTCCGAAATCGTAGGACCCGAAGGCCGCGTCTACAGCTTCGTGCCGGCCGAAGTCGCCCACTTCAAGAACGATCCGGTCGGCCGCATGCGGACGCTTGCGAAGGAGCCGGGCCGGGAGAACGTCGACGTCGTCTCGACGGACCTCGTGGCGATGCAGGACGCCATCCAGCCGGCGGATGTCCTGTGGCTGCACCTGTTCTATCATGACCTCCACACCGCGCTGATCCAGGCCAGGGGCGCGACGGCGGCCCACTTCAATCGAGCTGTGTACGAGCGGCTGAAGCCCGGTGGATCCTACGTCATAGTCGATCACGCCGCCGCCGCCGGGGTGGCCACGGGCGACGCCCAGTCGCTGCATCGGATCGAGCCCGCATCCGTCCGCGCGGAGGTGGAGGCGGCCGGCTTCGTGCTGGACGCGGAAAGCACCATGCTCGCGAACAAGGATGATCCGCACGCGATCAAGGTGTTCGATCCCTCGATCAAGGGCCAGACCGATCGCTTCGCCTATCGGTTCGTGAAAACCTGATCGGTCCTGCTACCGGGGGCGATCTTGCACGCCGAATGACAAAGACGCAGCTTCATGACTGCAATGCCGGCAGGCTTCAGGTCGTCCGATGCCCGCCGGTGGCCTCATCAAATCGACCACGCCATGATGCCATCATGCGCCTGTTTTGCCCGGCGCGTCAAGTTGTTTTTCTAAAAATACGAAATTCCAGAAATACGAAGCCATGGCAGTGGCATGGCTACTGTGCATGGGGTTGTTTTCGACATTCGTTGTCGGAGGCCCGGTCCCGCGGTGGCGGAGAGCGCGCTCAGCCCTTCGGCCCGCGCAACTGCACGGTCAGCCTGTCCATCGCGTTCGCCACATCCTGCCATTGCGACAGCCAGCTGCGCGGAAAGCGGAAGGTGAGGTCGGCGCTGCCGACGCGGCGCTCGGAGAGGCACATGCCGGGCGTGGACGCATCACGGGTGCAGCGCGCGGTCAGCGCGGGGCTTGTCGAGGAGTAGAAGTCCTCGCTGCCGTAGGGGGTCTCGGCGCGGAACATCCGCATCGTCAGCCCGTCGGCGGGCATCGTTGCTGCCTGGTCGAAATAGCGCGGATAGATCGTGGCCGTGCGCTGCTCCGGCGCCAGCGCATCGTGATGGGCCGCGATCGACACGAAGATGCGGTCGATCGGCTGCATCGTCGTTTCCACCGCATCGGCGGTGACATGCTTCGGTGCGCCCGGCGGCTCCAGCGAGGGATACAGGAAATCGAGGTCGATGCGCTCTTGCGGTCCGGAGTGCCGCTGGATCTTCATCCGGATCGCGGCCGCCGGCAGGTTGAACAGCGTGCCGCCGACGCTGACCGGCAGCTTGTCCGGCGCGCTCGCGCCGCCCGCGCCCCAGGTCGGCCACAGCAGGTAGGCGACGAGCGCGACCGCGCACACCGCGGCGGCGCCGCCGAGCATGATCGGGACGACGTGCGCCCGGGGGCGCGTCCTGGAGGACCGGGAAGAGGTTGCCGAAAATACCGTCATGAGTTGCGCGAGCGACCGGAGGTCGGCCGGTGGCCGACGAATCAGCGGCGAATATGCCATGCGGCAGCGATTTCGCGGAGCATTCCAGGCTCGCGGGCATGGGGGAGGGCCCTGCGCCATCGGGCGGGCCTTGTTAACCTTCCCTTAAGGATAATGTAGCGTTAACCGGCACTATTTGTCACAGGTAGGCTCCGGCGTTGCGTAAGGGCGGACCGTTCCGATGACACCTGAAGCTTTCAACACCTTGTTCTCGATCTGCATCGGCTTCGCGCTCGCGGGCGCGCTCGTGAACGGGTACCAGGCGCTCGCACAGCGGCCTGCCGGGTTCGGCCTGTTGCAGGACGGTGTGGCGCCGAAGACCTTTGCCGCGGTTCCATTCCTGGTGTTCGCGGCGCCCTTCATCATCATGCGCAACACGCTGCGCGGCATGCGGGTCGAAAGCCGCCGCGTGGAATTCGTGATGATGGCAACCGTCATCGCCGGCTTCTGGAGCATGATGAGCGGCACCTTCTTCCTGATGACGCTGCGCGCGACCGGCGTGCTGGGCTGACGCGCGAGTCCGGGCCAGGCCCTTTGCTTCGGGGCCACTGTTTCGCTATGGCTGGGTCAGAATGACAGGAGACCTCCATGGCGATCTATGAGCTCGACGGGCAGGCGCCCGATCTTCCCGCCGACGGCAATTATTTCATCGCGGAAACCGCCACCGTGATCGGCCGCGTGCGCCTGAAGCCGGGCGCGAGCGTCTGGTTCGGCGCGGTGCTGCGCGGCGACAATGAGTGGATCGAGATCGGCGGGGGCGCCAACGTGCAGGACGGCTCGACCTGCCACACCGACCTCGGCTTTCCCATGGTCATCGGCAGGAACTGCACCGTCGGCCACAACGTCATCCTGCACGGTTGCACCATCGAGGAGGGCGCGCTGATCGGCATGGGCTCGATCGTGATGAACGGCGCGAAGATCGGCCGCAACAGCATCGTCGGCGCCGGCTCCGTCATCACCGAGGGCAAGGAGTTTCCCGAGCGCTCCCTGATCATCGGCTCGCCCGCGCGCGTGATCCGCAACCTCGACGACGCGCAGGTGCAGAAGATGGGAAGCGCGGCGAGGTTCTATGTCGCCAACGGTCCGCGCTTCAAGAAGGGCCTGAAGCGGATCGGCTGAACTCAGCTGCCTTCGGACTCTCGCGCTTCCATCGCGCCGGCGGTCTTCTCGTGGCCGGCAGACCACAGCGCGTGCTCGTCACTGCCGCTCTGATAAGGATTGGCCTCGGAAGGAATGTTCTCGCGCGCGGCGCGTTCGCCCTCTGCAAAAGGATCGCGGTCGGTCATCGTGACTTTGCCTTTCTGATTTTGGGACGCGCTGTCGTCTTCGTAGTCTCGCCGCCGCGTCCCAATTGCTTCAGCTTGTCGAACGTGGCCTCGTCGAACGCGATCAGTTTGCGCATGATCGCGCCAGCCCTTCCTTGGCTCAAGCTGATGCGGCGGCATTTGTTCCGGAACGGGTCTTGATCCGGGCCGTTGACTGCCAAAGGAGAATTTCCGATGGCCCCGTCGTCCGCAACCGCCTCCATGAGAACACTGATCGTGATCCTCAGTCTCGCCGCGATGCCGGCTGTCGCATTCGCGCAGGCGAGCGGTGGCACGGGCGGCTCCGCTGGATCGACCGGAGGTGTCGCCGGCTCCCCATCGCCGGCGCCCGGCACCAACAGCCTCGGCACGGCCCAATCGTCCGGCGCGGCTCCCGGGACCGGGATGACCACCGGTACGGCTGGGCCTACCGACGCCGCCGTCAATGCCGAGAACCGCATTCTCGACAAGAAGCTGAAGAGCATCTGCCGCGGCTGCTGATGCTCGCGCGGAAGTGAGCCGGCTCGTCTGTCATCCCCCTCGAGTGACGCTAGTTTGCCTCGCGTTGGAGCGTGGACAGTTTCCACGCGGAGGATTGCGTGATGTTACGGAAGGTGATGTTGGCGGCTCTGGCCATCGTGGCGGTCGGCTTGTCGGTCCCGCAGGCGGCACAGGCGGGCGGCCATGGCGGTCACGGTGGTTGGGGCCACGGCGGTGGTGGCTGGGGCCATGGTGGCCACTGGCATGGTGGCGGCTTCTGGCCGGGCATCGGGATCGGCGCCGGCATCGCTGGCGCCGGCTACTATGGTGGCTACTATGGCTACGGACCCTATTATTACGGTCCCGGTCCCGCTTACTATTCTGAGGACGGTGGCTATGGCGGTTGCTACGTCGCCCGCAAGCGCGTCATGACGCCGTCAGGCTGGCGATACCGTCGCGTGGATGTTTGCGAATAGCGGCGACGCTGGGCGGTCCGTTAAAAAACAAGGTCGTTGACGCAGTATACCGTCAACGACCTTGCCAGCCCCGGACATTGAAATCGGCTCACGCCATCCGGTAACCGCTACCATCGCGCGGAATCATACGGGCAAATGTGATCCAGTTCACAAGCGGCGAAAATAATAGTCCAATTGCGTCGATGTCCGGTCAGCTGCGCGATTTGCCGCGTTTTCGCGCGCTGGCATGATGCCTGGCAGGTTTCCTGCGGGTAACCGAGGGCGTTTCGGCCTCGGTCGTCCGGGCGCTGGCAAAGGACTGCCGCAGATTGTCGATGGACTCATTCAGCGTGGTGACTTGCTCGGACAGCCGCTTGGTATCGGCTTGCTGCGCCGCCATCAGCCGTCTCATCGTCTGAAGCTGGTCCTGCACGACCTGCAACTGGTCGATTGATTCCTGCTGTGTCGCCTCCAGCCCCTTGGTCTTCTCGACCAATTGCTCCGAGGCCTGTGCGGTGCGGGCCTGAAGCTGCCGCGACGCCACCACCCGATCAGCCTCAGGGGCTGCCCCCGTGTAGGCACGCCAGATCGCGATTGAGGTCACGCCGGCGATCAGCAGGAGGAGGGCGGCGGCGGTCAGCGCGATAGGCTGGGCGCCAAGGCGAAGGAGGGGATGGGACCGTGAATCCTCTGCGAGATCGATCATCGCTGACAAAACCCAAATTGAAACTTGGTGAGTGGCGAAGACCGGCAAGCCGAAAGCCGCCGGGGCGTCCCGAAAGCGTTACTGTTCGGCAACAATTGGGACCAAAAAGAGGCTGGCCTGCCCAGATCAGCGCAATAAGCGGAAAAAGAGGTTTGATAATACCCTAAGCGCCGTGCCTCGTCCGCTTCGGCGCAGGCCGGATCGCGGGCGCCCCGTCCGAGGAGGCGCCGCCAGCCTGATTGATCGATGCCGGGCGGATCAGTGATCCGTATCAGAATCGGTAGGCGATGCCGACCGTCGCGGTGTGGGTGCGGGCCTTCACATGCGCAGTGAAGCGGTCGTCGAACACCAGCCCGTTGGCGGTGAAGAAGGTCTGGGTGAACGTCGAGAAAGCGGCATAGCTGTAGTCGGCGCGCACCACCCAGTGACCGGCGATCATCTGCTCGACGCCGCCGCCGACGGTCCATCCTATTCGCGTTGACGCATGGGTTTCGTTGTAGGAGGCGCCCGTGCAGTAGCTGCCCGGAACCGAGGTACAAGTGGCGTTAAGTTCGAAGCGCTGCCACGCCACGCCGCCGGTGCCGTACACCAGTGTAGCGGGCGTCACGAGATAGCCGAGCCGGCCGCGGAGGTTGCCGTCCCACGTTTCCTTCACCGAGGCGGTGGGGAGTTCGTTCGCCGGTGCTCCGAAATACAGACCTGTGATCCCCGGTGCGGGATTGGCTCTCTTGCTGGCATCGGCCCAGCCGAAATTGCCTTCGGCACCGGCAACCCAGGACGTCGAGATTTGCGCATTGTAGCCGAGATAACCGCCGAACCTGGCCGCGACGCTATCCATCGCGCCGCCGGTGCCGGCCGTTGGTACGAAGATGCCGACGCCGAGACCGGGGGCGACGTCGCTGGTCTGCCAGTCATTCTCTCCCCAGCGGGCGCCGATCGAAACACCGGCGTAAAATCCCGACCATGACGGCGCCGCAACCGGCGGCGCTTTTACCGGCATGTCGGCCGCCAGCGCCGGGCTCATCAAGGCAGCCCATGCCAGCGACCCGGCAACGGTCGAGATCAAGTATTTCACCACGTTCAGCCCCACCGCGCCCCGAATCTGCAAATGATTTCAGGCAAGCTCGCAGCTCACTGAATCGGTCGCAACAGCATTGGAACTCGGCGCTACAATAGGTTCACGATGTTGCCGACAGGACACGCCGCTTCCGGCAGAGAGCAGCACCGTTGCGCAACGCTTACGGTTGGTAGCTCGACAACATGCCGGAATAAGTCTTCGACCGCGGCGCTGCATACGGCCCGAGTCGCGAGGTCGTCAGCCCCAGCCGCACCAGTGATTCCGCCAGCGTCACGGCTGCGGCGATACCGTCGATGACGGGCAGGCCGTGCTCCCTGGAAAGCTCGGCAGCGAGATCGGCCATGCCGGCGCAGCCGAGCACGATCGCCTCCGCACGGTCGTCGCGGATCGCGGCCGTAATCTCAGTGGAGATCTTTGCGAGCGCATCGGTATTGCGCTCCTCGAGCGCGAGCACGGGGACCTCGGCGGCGCGGACGCGGGCGCAGCGCTCGGCGAGACCGTATTTCCGCAAATTGTGCTCGATCGGCACGATGGAGACACCGAGCGTCGTTACCACCGCGAAGCGCGCGGCGATCAGGCTTGCCATGTGGAAGCCGGCCTCGCCGATGCCGATCACCGGCGCCTTCGCGGCGGCGCGCGCGGCGTCGAGGCCGGTGTCGTCGAAGCAGGCGATGATGTGGGCGTCCGCGCCGTCGCGGTCGGCGTCACGGATGCAGCCGAGCATTCCGGGGACGGCAAAGGCCTCGTCGTAAAAGCCCTCGATCGAGACCGGGCCCATCGCGGGCTGGCGCGCGTCGATCTCGGTGCCGGGCAACGCGACGCTGCGCGCCGCAGCGGCAATCTTCGCCGTCATCGACGCGGTGGTGTTGGGATTGACGACGTGAAGTCGCATCGCGATCAGACGAGTCCCTTGCCGGCGTCCGAGCCTTTGGCCGCCTGCCGCTTGTTCAGCACGTGGATGGTGCCGAGCGCAAGCGTGATCACCGTGAACGAGACGGCCGAAATCACGGTGCCGAGTGCATAGATGTCGGGGTTCGTCACGGTGGTGGTGAGGCCCTGCAGATCCAGCGGCAGCGTGTTCACGGCCCCGATCGCCTGGCTGGAGCGCGCCAGTTCGTCCCAAGACAGCGTGAAGCCGAACAGGCCGATGCCGATCACGGAGGGCAGGATGATCGGCAGCACGACATGGCGGAAGGCCTGCCACGGCGTCGCACCGAGATCGCGCGCGGCTTCTTCGAGCCGCGGATCGAAGCGGTTGAAGATCGCGAACATGATGAGCAGGCCGAACGGCAGCGTCCAGGTCAGGTGCGCGCCCAGGCCCGAGGTCAGCAGGCCCATCGATGTCTCGAAATTCTCGTTCCAATGCGCCTTGATCAGATCGTCGATGATGCGGAATTCCAGCGAGATGCCGAGCGATGTAATGATTGAAGGAACGATGAGGCTCGCGATCGCCGAATAGAACAGGATGCTCTGCGCCCTGAACTTGCGGCGGAACGCCATGCCGGCGGCGACCGACAGCACGACGGTGACGATCATCACGATGATGCCGAGCAGCAGCGAGCGGCGGAATGCCGCGCCGAGATCGACGATTCCGGTGCCCTGGAACAGTTTTGCGATCCAGAACGTCGACACGCCGTTCATCGGGAAGGTGAGGCCGCCCTGCGGTCCCTGGAACGACAGCACGTAGATCGCGATCATCGGGCCGTAGAGGAACAGCACATAGGCCGCGAAGAAGATCGCGAGCACGTAGAACGAGCGCGAGCGTCCTTCCGTCATGCCCTATAGCTCCTTCTTGATGTCGACGATGCGCGACATCATGGAGATGATCAGGAAGGTGATGATCAGCAGGATCACGGCGTTGGCGGCTGCGGCCGGGAATTGTAGCGCGTTCACCCGCGTCTCGATGATCTTGCCCGCGGCCGCGATCTGCTGGCCGCCCATCACGCCGATGGTGATGAAGTCGCCCATCACGATGGTGATGACGAAGATCGAGCCGATCACGATGCCTGGCTTTGCGAGTGGAATGATGACGTTGACCAGCGTCTGGAAGCCGGTCGCGCCGGCGTCGTAGGCGGCCTCGATCAGCGACTTGTCGATGCGCACCATCGAATTGAAGATCGGCACCACCATGAAGAAGGTGAAGAGGTGGACCAGCGCCAGCACCACGGAGAATTCGGAGAACAGCAGCCATTCGATCGGCTGGTGGATCAGCCCCGTCTTGACCAGGCCGGAGTTGACGAGGCCGTTGCGCCCCAGCAGCGGAATCCATGCGATCATGCGGATCACGTTTGAAGTCCAGAACGGGATCGTGCAGAGCAGCGACAATCCCATTTGCCAGGTCTTGGACTTGACGTGGAAGGCGAGGAAGTAGGCGACCCAGAAGCCGATGAAGAGGGTGATGGCCCAGACCATGAAGCACAGCTTCAGCGTCATCACATAGGTCCGGCCGATCGTGCAGAGCTCTGGCAGCTTGTCGATGCAGCCTTCGAACGTATCGGTGTAGCCGCGGCCGGAGAAAGCCGGCAGCAGCTGATATTCGTTGTAGTCCCAGAACGAGACGATGACGACGAAGACGAGCGGAATGAGGAAGAAGGCGAGAAACACCAGCATCATCGGCCCGGCCTGGAGCCAGGAGATGATTGACGGCGACAGGCGCGTCGGCTTTGCGGCGCGCGCCGTACCGGACCCCGGGATCAATCCCGGGGATGCCTGTTGCAGAACCTCTTCCGACATGTCCATCACGCAGCGATGAACTCATTCCATTTGCGGACCATGTAGTCGTTCTCGTCCATCACGGCGTTCCAGCAGGCGACGCCGCCCATGCGGTCCTCGTACGAGCCGCCGTCACGCACGGCGCCGGCCTTTTCGAGCAGCGAGCCGTCGGGTGCCTTGATGTCCTTCTCGGCGGGCTTGCCTTCCATCCAGTATGCCCACTCGTAGGGCTCCATGTGCGCCTTCGCGGTCGAGAGTACGGCCGAGTAGTAGCCCTGACGGTTGAGATAGGCGCCGGCATAGCCTGATAGAAACCAGTTGACGAACTCATAGGCCCATTCGAGCTTCGGACCCGACACGCCCTTGGAGACGCAGAAGCCCGAGGCCCAGGAGCGGTAGCCTTCCTTGAGCGGCTGGAAGGTGCAAGCGATGCCCATCGAGCGCACTTTCGTCACCGCGGGCGACCACATCGACTGAATGACAGTTTCACCTGATGCCATCAGGTTGACGCTCTCATTGAAATCCTTCCAGAACGCGCGGAACTGGCCGGCCTTCTTGGCTTCGGTCATCACCTTCATGGTGAGATCAATCTCTTCCTTGGTCATGTTGCCCTTGTCGGCGTATTTGTACTTGCCGGAGGCTTCCACGACCATTGCGGCATCCATGATGCCGATCGAGGGAATGTTGAGGATCGAGGCCTTGCCCTTGAACTCGGGATTGAGCAGTTCCGACCACGAGCTGATCGGCCGCTTGATCAGGTCGGGACGAATGCCCAACGTGTCGGCGTTGTAGACCGTCGGGATCAGCGTGACGAATTCGGTCGCCGACGTCGCGAACTTCTTGGAGTCCTTGCCTTCGAGATACAGCACCTTCCAGGGCGCGGTGCCCTGGCCGCCGATCTTCTTGCCGCCGGGCGTCTCGCCCTTGGTGAAGACAGGCGTGATGTTGCCGAACTCCTTGATCTTCCTGGCATCGAGCGCAAGGATGTTGCCCGATGGCACGATCTTCTTCAGCGAGAAATATTCGGTGTCCAGCACGTCGAAGGAGTTCGGCTGGGTCATTACGCGCTTGGTGACGTCGTCGGTGGTCGCGGTGATGTATTCGATCTTGATGCCGGTGTCCTTCAGGCACTGCTTGGAGATGTCGTCGCCCTCGTTCACGGCGGTGCCGAGATAGCGCAGCACCTTGGTCTCCGCCGACTTCACATAGGGAAAGCCGGTGATGGCGCCGGAGCCGGCCGCGAGGCCGGCGAGACCCGCGGTGCTCTTCAATAGTGTGCGGCGGCTGACACCGGTCGTCTTGGTCGTCTCGGTCATATCGCTCACTCCTCTGTTTTGCGCATTTCTTGAGATGACGGCGCTATTGCAGGCGCTGCGCCTTGGCGGGATCCCAGGTGGCCAGCACGCGATCGCCCGGACGGAACGGGTGAACGTCGAAGGCAGCCTCGGGGAGATGGGAGAACAGGGCGGTGCCGTCGTCCAGCGTGAGCGAGACGGCGATGTAGGAGCCCTGGTACTCGGTCTGGGTCAGCAGCGCAGGCGCGCCATACGCGCCGTCAACGAACGGCACGATGCCGAGCTGATCGGCGCGCACGGCGATGAGTTTGCCGGCGTCGCTGAGGACGTTGTGGCCGCCGATGAAGCGCGCCACGAATTCGGTGCGGGGGTGGTGGAAGATCTCGCGCGCGGTACCCTGCTGCTCGATCCTGCCCTGGTTCATCACCACGATGTGGTCGGCGAGGGCCATCGCCTCTTCCTGGCCGTGGGTGACCTGGATGAAGCTGATGCCGAGTTCGCGCTGCAGCCGCTTGAGCTCACCGCGCATCTTCACCCGCAGGAACGGGTCGAGCGCGGAGAGCGGTTCGTCCAGCAGCAGGATCTGCGGCTCTGTGATCAGCGCGCGGGCGAGCGCCACGCGCTGCTGCTGGCCGCCGGAGAGCTGCGCCGGGAGCCGGGCCGCATAGGGCGTCATCGCCACCAGTTCGAGCAATTCACCGGCGCGCTTGTGCCGCGCCGCGCGATCGACGCCGCGCATTTTCAGGGCGAACGCGACGTTGTCGAGCACCGTCAGGTGCGGAAACAGGGCGTAGGACTGGAACATCATCGCCGTGCCGCGCTTGGCGGGCTCGAGATCCGTGACGTTCTGCGCGCCGAGGATGATGTCGCCCTCGCTGACCGCCTCATGGCCTGCGATCATCCGCAGGGTCGAGGTCTTGCCGCAGCCGGAGGGGCCGAGCAGGCAGCAATAGGTGCCGGCCGGAATCTTCAAATTGACGGTGTCGACCGCCAGGGTCGTATCGTAGCGCTTGGTGACGGCGACCAGTTCGAGGGCAGCGGGAGTGGCCATGGCGTGTCCGAGGCGAGGGCGATGCTTTCAGCCTCTCTCCGCAAGGTCCGTGCCAACCGTCCTTGGCCGCTTAAATCTCAAAACTGTGAAGCGGAGTCAGATTGTTAGATCGAATCCGGCGCATCGAGGCGGCTTGCCGCGTGAGCACTAGTCTGCACACAAAACGGGCGAAGATTGTATAATGTTTCGCCTGTGATTGGATACAGCTCGTCGACTAACATTCGGCGCGATCTTCGCCGATCGAGCCCTCAAACCCAACCTCTCAAGCCGATGGCCGCCAGGACCCGACCGAAATCCGAAGCCCCAGACGTGAGCGATCGCGTCGGCCGGATCAGGGAAGGCGTGACCGCGGCGATCCTCGAGCATCGCCTGCTGCCGGGCACCAAGCTCGGCGAGGACGAGATCGGCGAAATTTATGGCGCGAGCCGCACGCTGGTCCGCACGGCGCTGCAGCAACTGACGCACGAGGGCATCGTCAACATCGAGAAGAACCGCGGCGCCTTCGTCGCGCGCCCGACGCCGGCCGATGCCCGCGAAGTGTTCGAGGCGCGCCGCCTGATCGAGCCCACCATCGTCGACCATGCCGTCGACGCGGTATCGCCTGCCTGGATCGATCGGCTCCAGCGCCATCTCATCGAGGAGCGCGACGCCGAGCAGCGCGGCGACGCGCGCGCCTCGGTCCGGCTCTCCGGCGAGTTTCATCGTCTCGTCGCCGAGATGAGCGGCCACAGCATCTATCTCGGTTTCCTGAAAGAGTTGATCGCGCGCTCCTCGCTCATCATCCTGCTCTACCGTCGTCACGATACACCGGCCTGCGGCACCGATCATCATGCCGGCATCGTCAGCGCGATCCGCAAGCGCGACAAGCAGGCTGCACGCGCGCAAATGCTGTCGCATCTTCGCGAGATCGAAGCCGAGCTGTTCCTGAAGGATCCCGCCGCCGACGAACTGCGGCTCGCGGACGTGCTGGGTGCGTAAGCACGCGCGAACGGAACCGCAGCAGGCCGCGTCGGGCCTGTCACAATCGCTGACGTTCATCTCGTTTTCGAAAACGGCAGGATTCGCTACGAATTCGATCGCTTGCGGTGCAAGACGGTCATTTAATTCCCGACGTCACGCCATATTGTGACAATCCTTGGCAGATTTTTGCGCCTTGTTGGGATGAGAGCGCGCTGCGGCGTCACGTGACTATTCCTCGCGGGCCGCACCGGCTATAGGATGTGGCTCTGTCATCGAATTGTCATGTCACCAGAAATGCTCAAATCAGACGCAAGCCCGACCCGCAAAACTGCGTGTGCGCCGGAAGGGAACCCTGTCGCCAGGGACAACAGGAGGGCGCAAGCGGTCGTCGGCTTCCTCAAGCAAATCGAACCGGCTGAATTCGGCGCGGAGCCTGTAATCGTCGAGGGCACTGGGGTTGATCAGACGCCATCGCAAAATGCGAATGTCGCCGCGCAGCTCACCGGCGAAATCGAGCTCAAGCTTCTGGTCGGTGCCGATCGCATGGCGCATTTCAACGCCGCGCCCGTCATCGCGAGCAACGCGCGCAACAAGGGCTCGCGAAAACATCTCAGATCCGTCTATTACGACACGCCGGAGCGGACGCTGCGGCGCAACGGCCTGAGCTTGCGCGTGCGCCAGAGCGGCGCGCGCTTCGTGCAGACGGTGAAGACCGACGCTGCGGAGGATCCGCTCCGCCGCGGCGAGTGGGAGGCCAGCGTCGCCTCGCTCGCGCCCGATCTCGCTTTGGCGATGCCTTTCATTCCGGAGAAGCTTCGCGGTCGTCTTGAAACGCAGCCGCTCGAAGCCGTCTTCATCGCAGACGTCCATCGCCACGCGCGGATGATCGACCTGCCGACCGGCAGCGTCGAGATCGCCTTCGACCACGGCGTGCTGACCGCGGGCGATCGCTCCGTGCCGGTGAGCGAGATCGAGCTCGAATTGAAGAGCGGCAGCGCCAGCACGATCTACGAGATCGCGTTGCGGCTGGCGGAGCACGGGGCGGTGAAACCATCGATCCGCACCAAGTCGGCGCGCGGCTTCGACCTCGCTGCCGATACGCCGCCATCGGCCCGTCGGCCGGGCAGGCTTCGCCTTGATCCGTCCGTGACGCTCGACGAGGCCTTCGCGACGATCCTGCGCTCCTGCTTCCTCCATCTGCTGCAGTCACTGCCTGCGGCCGAGGACGGCCGCAATCCGGAAGGCGTGCATCAACTGCGTGTTTCGCTGCGCCGGCTGCGATCGGCGCTCGATCTGATGCGATCGGTGGGTGCGCTGAGCAATCTCGACGTGCTGCGATCGGAGGCCAAATGGCTGGCGCAGGACCTCTCCGCCGCGCGTGACTGGGACGTGTTCCAGCTCGAGACCTTGCCGACGATCGCAACAGCCTGTCCTGCGGTCGCCGGCTTCGATTCGCTCGGCCGGGCCGCGGCCAGTCGACAGTCCGATGCCTATCGCAAGGCGCATGATGCGCTCGGCGATCGCCGCTGCGCCATGTTCCTGATCGGCCTCGGCGGATGGATCGAGACGCGGGGCTGGCGCAACGACGTTGCGGCCGAAGATCTCGGCCAGCTCTCCGAGCCCGCCGTCAACTTCGCGCAGCGCATCCTGTCGGAGCAATACGCGAAGGTGCTCAAGCGCGGCCGCCGCTTCAGGTCGCTTCCGGCGGCGGAGCTGCACCGGGTGCGGCTCGCGACCAAGCGGCTGCGCTATCTCAGCGAGTTCCTGCTGCCGCTGTTCGCCGATCGCAAGTCCGCGAGGAAATTCTCGCGCCGGCTTGTCGCTTTGCAGGAGCAGCTCGGCGCCTTCAACGACATGGCGGTCACGGCATCGTTGCTCGACGGGCTCGGCACCGGCCCTGACAGCGCCATCGCGGCGGCGGCGATCGCCGGCTGGCAAGCGCGCGCATCGGTGGGTGTGCAGCCTGCCTTGCGAGGCACATGGCGCGATTTCACCGCCGCGCGCGTGCCGTGGTCGTCACAGGGCTGACCGCGCATCCCCCAAAAAGTTGCGGCCAGGCTTTGGGGGAAGCCTGGCCGCGCGCGAACCGGTCTGGGACGGGGAGGGGTGGGGATGTGACCGGGTCGCGTAACCTGTTGTCTCGTTCCTACTGATCTCTTGCGCTGGCGGTGGAAACCGCCGGCTTGGTATCGCCGAGCGAGACCCAGACGTTGGGATCGCTCTGCGACTGGCGCTTGACGAAGCGGTAGCCGGTCTCCGTCCAGGCAACGACGCTCTCGTTCTGATTGTCGAGAACGAACTCGCCCTTGTCGGTCTTCACCGTCAGCACCGCGTGCCCTTCACCCTTCTTGTCGCGCACGACGGTGATGAGCAGGGCCTCGCGCGGCCATCCGGCATCGATCAGCATCTTGCGCTTCAACAACACGTAGTCTTCACAGTCGCCGTAACCGTCGGTCGGCAGCGACCACTTCTCGATCACGCCCCAGTGCTCCTGGTCGGTCAAAGGCTTGACGGTCTCGTTGACCCAGCGATTGACCTTGACGAGGTCGCGCCATGCGGCCTGCGACATCACGATGTCGCGCGGCTGCGTCGGTGCGCCCTTGCACTGCGCGGCATTGTCCGCACAGAACTCGACCCAGCCGATCGGCGCACGCGTGGTGTCGCCGAGGCTCGCGTAGAGCAGGCGGCTTTCACCGGCCTGCGCTGTCGCGCCGATCCCGAAGAGCATGACGGCCAGCGCCAAACCCTTCCCCTGTCCCCTGAAGTCCAACATTGCGGCCCCCGTTTCTTGTTGGGACCACCATGCGCATGGAGCTTTTGAGCCGCCGCTAAGTCAACCAAGTCAAGTCGAGACGAATGCAAGTAAAATACGGGGCGAATACGATCTATACTTGATTCAAATACGCATAAAATTTGACATGACTGCAATTGATTCAAATTTTAGGAGTTAACGCGGAAACGCTGGCGGAACCGCGGTTTTCGCGCGCAAAGGGGCCCGCGTTAACGCGCGCGCGTCCCGCCGCCAGGCATGAAAAAGGCGGCGTCCGCATCGCGGAGGCCGCCTTCGGGGCTGAAAATCATGTGGTTTTGACGTGCTCGCGCTTTACCGCGCGGTAACGCTCTCTTCGAGAGTCTCGATCGGCTGCGAATGCAAGAACTCCAGCGCGAAGCCGTCTTCGAGGTTTCGGACTACGCGGCCCTGGACCCGGCCGAGCAGAACCGTCGATAGCAGCGGCGGACGGTTCTCCGCGGCGATGGCCGCGCCGGACAGCGAAAGGTCGATGATGCGGCAGGTCATCTTGGTGCCGTCCTCGAGCGTGAGCACCGCGATCGGGTTACGCGGCACGATACGGTCGTGGCGGCGGTCTTCCGGCAGATTGAGGATGTCGCGGTTCGCGAGCCAGGTCAGCTGTGCCGCGAGCTTGTCGCGCTTGCGGGGCGTCGCCCCCACCGTCATGGCGAAGCCATTGTCGATGATGCGGGTGATCTTGCCCTCGACGCGGCCGATATGGTCGAGATAGGCGACCACACGGTCGCCGACATTGCCGATGCCGGGGGCGAGCAGTGCAAGCCCGCCCGGTGACATGTTGATCACCTGGCAGGGGAATTCCCGGCGGTCCGGCAGCATGTAGCGGCCCAGCAGGTGGACTTTCACCCGCTGGAAACGCCGACGTTCCTCGGCGGCCGGAAGAAACTTTTTGTTAGCCAACGCCATTTTCAGCACCCGACTCCCCGCCCGGGCGGAGTCCGGGACGACCCTAAGGTGCACAGGGTTAATGCCGCGTTAGGATTGGACGCGTCGATCACGGACAGACACAATCCGTTCAAGAAACCACATCAAGGGCGGGCAGGCCGGTCAGGCCGGGCTTGCTCCCGACGATACAACCACAGCAGCAGCGCCAGCAGCACGGCGGCCGACAGCCCCAGCGACCAGTGAATGCCGATCGCCGCGCCAAAGACCCCGACGGTGATGCCGCTGAAGGCGCGCATGCCGAGCCCGGCCATATTGTAGAGGCCGACGACGCGGCCGCGGATGTCGGCCGGCGCGTTCAATTGCACCAGCGCCTGCGCCATGGTGTTGAACGACAGCTCGAAGAAGCCCGCGAAGAACAGCAGCACGATCGCCACGGGATAGATCCGCACCGCCGCGAAGCCGAGCAGTGCCACGCTCCACAGCATCGCGAGCGTGATCGCGGTGCGGGGCGTGCCCTTCAGCCGTCCCCAGGATTCCAGCGCAAGGCCGGCGAGCAGGGCGCCGCCGGCGTCGGCCGCCAGCAGCACGCTATAGGAGACGCCGGGATCGCCATGGCCGAGATCGCCATGGCCGAGATCGCCGGCAAAGCCCGGCATCTGCGCGTGATAGGCATTGCCGATCATGAAGGAGGTGAGGCCGGCCAGCCATGTCATCGCCGTCAGCACCGGCTGGGTGCCGATGGCACGGATCGTCAGCATGATGTCGGCAAAGCCGCGCACCGCGAAGCGCCTGATGGCGATGCTGTTGTCGCGGACCGGCGCCCAGAACAGCCACAGCAGCATCGGCAGGTAGAACAGCGTGTTGAAGATGATGCCGTGCGAGGTGCCGAGCGTCAGCATGATGACGCCGCCGACCGCCGGCCCGACCAGGATGCCGAGATAGCGCGCCATCGCGTTGAGCCGCACCGCGCTCGGCAAATCGGCGGGGCCGACGAGGTCGTAGAGCAGCAGCTGGTTCGGCGTCTGCCACAGCACGCCGGCGCAGCCGTGGATCACCAGCAGCAGCATCGCGTGCCACATCTCGATCGTGTCGGTGATGAAGAAGAAGCCCCAGCCCGCCGAGGCCACGATGAAAAGCAGCATGCCGCACTGGATGATGCGGCGCGGGTCAAACCGGTCGGCCAACCCGCCGACCGCGACCGAGAACAGCAGGAACGGCAGCCAGTGCGACAGCACGGCAAATCCCCCCAGCGTCGGCGAATGGAATTTCTGGAACACCACCCAATAGCTGATCACGTGCTCGATATTGTCGGCCATCATCGCCAGCACATAAGCGATGAACTGGAGCCGGTATGGCACCGACTTCATGGCCGCGAATGAGCCGGACGCGGCGACGGGATTTTGGGGGAGGGGTTCAAGGGAGCACCTGACAAAGAGTTGGGCCGTTCCCACGAGGCCGAGGCGGCAAATTCCAACTGCGCCGATACACGTTGGTGGTCGTATGCTCAAGATGTATGGCGAGCGTGATGAATTAAGGTCCAGCTTCACGAAATCTGACTCTCCCTCGTCGTGACGCGAAAGATCGCTCTGAGGTTGCAGGATCGCATTTCGCGTGATATCAACTAAAGCGTGTATTAGACTCTGAAGACGCTGAATTTAACTCAGGTGTCGCAATTTGATCGTTGCGGATTGCAATTGATTGCCAGCGGGTCTGTCTTCGGGCGGTTCTCTTTCAACTGTGTTTTTCTGACGTAACGATAACAGGAGACAATGATGAAGCCGATCGCATCGGTGCTTCTCATGGCGCTCGCATTCGCGGGTACCGCACGCGCTCAAACCGCCGACCCCGATCCTGCGCTGAACAATCCCGACAAGGTGTCGTGGGAACTCTTCGCTGTGGTCAATAAGTCGGTTCCGAGTATAAACAACAACGTCGTGTTCGAGACTTGGGCTTCTAATGAGGATACATTCCAGTCAAATCCCAAGTTTCCGGGTTCTTCCTCTCCGCCTAACTGCGCGCCGGCACAAGTCGCGACACTCACCACGGCGCTGCCACAGCAGCCGACAATTACGCCCGTCGCAAGTCCGAAGATCTTAAACGTGCCGGCACTGATTGCGTTGGCGCCACGGGAGCCGGGATTGCAACCACACGTGCTGCCGGCAGAGCCCGGATTCGAAGCAGTTGAAGAGACGCGGCGCAACCGGGCAACATTTGATTTTATCGTGTGCAACAGGTTGCAGACTAGGGCTGGTCTAAGGGCGGCTTTTGCCATCGGGCAGCCGATCTCGTTTCCGGTCGACTCGATGGAGGTGAAAGCGAACTGGGTTTTGGCCAAGGATCTCAGCTCATCCGATTATCATATCAACACAGCTTCTGATAATAAGCGCTACGCACTCATTTCGATGCACATTATCTCCAAGCAGATCCCGAACTGGACTTGGGCCACGTTCGAGCACAGGGACAATGTTGGACGCTGCGACTTCATCGGTTGCCACGACAGATTCGGCGCGGTTGTACAGGATGTCAGAGCGCATGATGCTCCGGGTGGAAAGTATGGGCCGTGCGTCAAGACCGCGGCGCTGAAGAAGCTGTTCGCCGACAACGGTCTTCCCGCTCTCTGGGAGAACTATTGCCTGAAGGGTAGTCAGGCCGATTTTGTGACCGCGACAGGACTTCCGGTTCATTTGGGCAATTCTGTAACCGAAGCTGGCTTTGTCGACACTTCGTCGTGCATGACCTGCCACAGCCGTGCCGCAGTCAATTCAAATGGGGTCGGAACGACCGGGGCAGGCTTCCTCATACCGGCTATTCCTACGTCATTGTGTCCCAACGGTCCGCAAAAGCGGTGCAGCCCGAACGGGGCACCACTTCCAGCTTGGTTCTGGAACAATCCTGGTCCCGACCAGTCGATGCTTGCCCTTCAGACGGACTTTATCTGGTCGATTCCTCGAGAGGCGATCGGTCCGTAATCTCTATGGCTCGACTGAAGCGCACTCGCGGGCATCTGCCTAAGCAGCGGGCAACTGGCGATATCGACTATCTACCGCCGGATGCGCTGCTGGGCCTGACGCTCTATTTGCGTCATCGTTTTCCCGTACGCCGACGTCCGGGAAGCGCAATCGACTTGTCGGAACTGAACCGGCGCGTCACGCTGAGTGACCTGAGGGCCGAGCGCAGACGCATCTTAAAACGCTCTGTCGAACTCATCCGACGCTTTGCCGGGCGACTGGGCATGACCGTCACGTCGGTCGACTTCCTCGGCCGTCGTGTCAGACTCAAGACGCGCGTGGCTGCGGCCGAACGCGCGTTTGCAACGCGACTGGCATGGATCAATGATGGCGGCGTATGGCGCCATTACCCCTGCCGGCAGCCGAGCGTACCGCGGCAGTTGAAGCCGATCGTCCATTCTGTTCTCGGGCTCGATACCAGGAAACCTAGGCTGAGCAGGCTGCGCCAGAACGCAATTGCGAATGATGGCAGCGGTTTGTTGCCGTCCGAGATGGCTCGCCTCTACGGCCTTGACCGCCGCGACCGCGGTGCAGGCCAATGCGTTGCTATTATTGAACCGGCCGGTGGTTATCGACCCGACGACATCGTAGCGGCCTGCCAAGCTATGCAGATCGCTCCGCCGGAGATTGTCGATATCAACGTGGGAGCGGCCGCAATCGACCGGGCCAGGATCGCCGCGCGGATCAGGAGGTTGCTCTCGATATCCAAGTCGTTGCCGGCGTCGCACCCGCGGCGCGCATCGTCGTGTATTTCACCGAGCTCAGCGAGCCCGGGTTGGTCGCGGGCGTCAGTCGCGCGGTGCATGGTCCCGAGCGGCCCAATGTCATTATCATCACGTGGGGCGAACCGGAAACGCTCTGGCCGCCGCAGTCCCGGCTTGGTCTCGATCCGGTGCTGCAGGACGCGGTTCGACTCGGGATTACAGTACTTGCGACCTCCGGCGACGATCTTGCGTCCGAGCGCATGCAAGATGGCAAGGTCTACGTCAACTATCCGGCATCTAGCCCATACGTTCTGGGTTGCGGCGGGACGAGCATTGCGCTCGACGCGGCGCGGACGAGTATCGAGAACGAGACAGTCTGGAACGATCGCGGCGTGCGTGGCACTGGGGGCGGCATCAGCGAGAAATATCTAGTTCCCGCCTTTCAGGCGACGCAGCGGATTCGAGGCTCGCTCAACGACGACAAGCGCGGTCGCGGCGTGCCTGATGTCGCCGCGGCCGCAGCATCGACGAACGGCTATCGCATTTTTCTCGATGGCAACGATTTCGTCGCGAGTGGCACCAGCGCGGTCGCTCCACTCTGGGGCGCTTTCATCGCGCTCATCAATGCCGAGCGTGGGCAAGCGCTCGGTTTTGTCAATGATCGTCTCTATCGGAGCCCGCATCTGTTGCGGCCAATCACGACTGGTGACAACAAGGACACTTCTGGCCTGGGTTACGACGCGGGACACGGTTGGAATCCTTGCACCGGCCTTGGCTCGCCAGATGGCGCAGCGATTGCTTCGACCTTTGCGACCATTCCCTGATCACGAGCAATAGCACATTGCCGAGCTTTTTGGCCGACGAGCCCCACCTTGGCAGCACCGCGCAGCTCACATACGCTTCGCTTCAGTCCGCATCGCCAATCATAATAGACGGGCACCGAGGAAACAGCCATGGATCAAATCCGCGTCTGCACCCACGCAGGGCCGGGCTCGGAGCCCGTCATCCGCACCGTGCCGTGGCCGAAGGTCGGCCGCAAGGGCGCGCTGATCAAGGGTCGGTGCCTGCGGCGTCTGCGGCACCGATTTGCATATCCTGAAAGGTCATTGGCCGAAGCCGCTGCCCTGGCCGTTTACGCTCGGGCACGAGATCGGCGGTGTCATCGTCGAATGCGGCGACGAATTCACCGAGGACTTCATGAGCAAGCCGCTCAAGGTCGGATCAAAAGTGATGATCCCGCCGCTGATGCCCTGCGGCCGTTGCTATTACTGCATCCACTATCCGCAAACAGCGAACAAATGCCTGACGCCGGTCTATTACGGCCGCTATCTCGGCTTCGACAAGGCGCCGCACATGTGGGGCGGCTGGGCCGAATATGTCTATGTCGATCTCGACATGCTGCCGGGCACCAAGATCTACAAGCTGCCCGACGACATGTCGCTGCGGCTCGGCGCGCTGTCGGAGCCGCTGACTTCCTGCATCCGCGCCTTCAACCGCGCCAGCCGTGCCGGCGGGTTTTCCTGGGGCGACTCGGTGGTGATCCAGGGCTCCGGCCCGATCGGCATTTTGGCCGTCGCGGCGGCGAAGGAGATGGGGGCAGGGCGCGTGATCTGCGTCGGCGCGCCGGAAGAGCCGCGGCTCAAGCTCGCGCGCGAGTTCGGCGCCGAGGCGACGGTGAACATCGAAGAGGTCACATCGCCGCAGCAGCGCATCGCCCGCGTGCGCGAGATCGTAGGTCACTTCGGCGCCGATCTGGTGATGGATTGCTCGGGCCACCCCTCGGCCGGCCCCGAAGGCATCGAGATGCTGCGCGACGGCGGCACCTATGTCGAGATGGGTCAGTTCACCGACGCCGGCTCGATCGAGACGTCATGGCACCGCATCTGCACCAAGGACCTCAACGTACTGGGATCCTGGGGTTTTACCGGCAACGATCTGCCGCTCGGCGTCGACATGCTCTACCGCACGCGCGACAAATATCCGTGGCTGAAGATGCAGACGATCTATCCGTTTACGGAAGACGGTGTTGCGCAGGCGGTGCGGGATGCGATGGCGATGAAGACGGTGAAGTCGACCATCGTGCCGTGGCCGGAGCTGGTGGACTAGGCAATGGCGTCCATCCCGTCCGATCTTGCGGCGTTTCTGGTCGAAGCCAAGCGGCGCACCTATGCGGGTCTCGACGACGACGCGACCGTGGCCATGCCTCTGCTTGCAGGCTCCAGGCAGCTCGAACATCGCGCGGCACCTTACGCGTACCGCGATATCTATTTCGGGATGGGGTTCTTCGTCGGGCAGGAGACCGTGTCGCGGGCCGACCGCGTCATCTGGTCGATGAGCTACAGCGGTGGCGCCCGCGCGGATATCACGGATCGGGATACTTTTCTCGCGATCTACAAATTCCTGCGGCAGGCGTTGCTGGGCGTTTCCACGGAGGAGCCCTATCGGGGACCGCGTCTGTTCGAGCAGGCAGGCATGATCTACCGCAACCGGGTTCACGGCGCGCTCGATCGTTTTCACGGCGTCGAGACCATCGACCGAGTGGATGACGCACCTCTCTACGAGCTGCGCTATAGCGGCGGTCTGCTGCGATAGTTATTGAACTTGTTGCCCGGATCGAGCGCAGCGTAATCCGGGGCCGCTGCTACCGTATTTCGCTTCGCTTCATACGGGCTACGAGGCGGAGGCTGGTATGAAGGACGAGATGACAAACGAACGAACACCAGATCCAACCCGGCGCGCTCGCTCGCCTTTCAGCGCCATCCGCGCGATCGACTACACCGTCATCTTCGTACGCGACATGACCGCGATGCGGCGCTTCTACGAGGACGTTCTCGCCTTTCCGCTGCTTCGCGAACTCTCCCCGAACTGGATCGAGTACGCCCTCGGCGGCAACACGCTGGCGCTGGCAAAGCCGGGTCGGACCGCCGCCGATGCGCCGGTGCCTACCGGCACGGCCTCGCTGCAATTGGCCTTCAAGGTTTCGGCAGCCGAAGTTGATGCGTGCGCCGACGAACTGGTGAGGCAGGGCGTGGCGCTGCTGTCACCGCCGACGAACCAGTCCTTCGGACACCGCACGCTGTTCTTTCGTGATCCCGACGGCAATCTCCTGGAGGTCTACGCGGAAATCTGAGAAGGGGCTCGCAACGACCGGTGGCAGCCAATTCCTCCGCTTTGGCCCCAAATCCCGCTATATGCAGCAAAAGGGCCCGAAAACGCTGGATGTAGTGGGTCGGGCCGGCGGTAAGCTTATTCTCGATGGTGCCGAAGCCATGCATCATAGGCATGGTGATTTGCCTGCGCTTGGCGTAAAGAGCGTCCAAATCAGATCACCACGCGTGCGGCTGGACCATTTTGCCGCGTACGCAGCTTCAGGTCGCGCGGCTCGACGTTCCGCGCCTGGACCAACCAAGGTTTATCCCGTGTCTTTCCCGACCATGAGTGCGCCGCTCGCCCGAGCTTTGGCCGAGCGCAACTACGACCGTCCGACCCCCGTTCAGCTCGCCGTGCTGGCGAACGAAGCCGCTGACCGTGACCTGCTGGTCTCGGCCCAGACCGGCTCCGGCAAGACCCTCGCTTACGGGCTCGCCATGGCCAAGGATCTGCTCGGCGACGCCGAGCGGTTCGAACGGGCGGGCGCACCGCTCGCCCTGATCGTGGCGCCGACCCGCGAGCTCGCCTTGCAGGTTCAGCGCGAACTTGCGTGGCTGTACGAGCATGCCAACGGCCGCGTCGTCTCCTGCGTCGGCGGCATGGATCCGCGGCGTGAGCAGCGCGAGCTTGCCGCCGGTGCGCACATCGTCGTCGGCACGCCCGGCCGCTTGTGCGATCATTTGCGCCGCAACCGTCTCGACATCTCGGAATTGAAGGTGGTCGTGCTCGACGAGGCCGACGAGATGCTCAATCTCGGCTTTCGCGAGGACATGGAATTCATCCTCAAGACCACGCCCGAGACACGCCGGACGCTGCTGTTCTCGGCGACGTTTCCGCGCGGCATCGTCGCGCTGGCCAAGCAATATCAGCAGCAGGCGTTCCGGATCGAGGTCGCGGGTGACGAAGGCGGTCACGCCGACATCGAGTACCGCGCCATCCGGGTTGCTCCCGGCGACGTCGAGCACGCAGTCGTCAACGTGCTGCGCTTCTACGAAGCGCCGAGCGCGCTGGTGTTTTGCAGCACGCGCGATCACGTCAGGCATTTGCAGGCGGCGTTGCTGGAGCGGGGCTTCTCCGTGGTCGCTTTGTCGGGCGAATTGACGCAGAACGAGCGAACCACGGCGTTGCAATCGCTCCGCGACGGACGCTCTCGCGTCTGCGTGGCAACCGACGTTGCCGCCCGTGGCATCGACTTGCCGAGCCTCGACCTCGTCATTCACGCGGACCTGCCCAATGATGCCGAGGTCATGCAGCATCGCTCGGGTCGAACGGGGCGCGCGGGCCGAAAGGGGACAAGCGTCCTGCTGGTGCCGCCGATACGACGGCGCCGCGCCGAAATGCTGCTGAATGTCTCGGGGATCGACGCGGTCTGGGGGACGGCCCCGCAGGCGGAGGAAATCCGCAAGCTCGATCACGACCGCATGAAGGACGTGTTGTTCACGGAAGAGACCACTCCCGACGATCAGGTGCTGGCGCAGGCATTGCTCGCCGAGCGCTCGGCTGAGGATATTGCCGCCGCGCTCGCGCGGCTCTATCGCGCGCGGCTGCCGTCGCCGGAAGACATCATGGATCCCGGCGAGCGAAGCAGCAACCGGCCGCGTGACGATCGAGGTCGCGACAATGCTCGCGCGCCGCGCGACGATCGGGCGCCGCGCGACGATGTCCGCAACTCGCGTGGTGATGATCGTTCCGAAAGGCCTCGGCCAAAACCCGGAAAATCGTCGTCGAAACACGGCATGGCGGATGGCAGTGTCTGGTTCCGCGCCAACATCGGCCGCAAGAAGAATGCGGAAGCGCGTTGGCTGCTGCCGATGATCTGCCGCCGTGGCGGCATCGACAAGGGCGACATCGGCGCCATCAAGATCATGGACACCACCACGGAGTTCGAGATTTCCGAGCGGGTCGCGGAGTCCTTTGCTGCCAAGATCAAGCGTCCGGACAAGGAAGACAATATCCGCCTTGAGGCGATGGCGGATGCGCCGCAGCGCCAGGCGCCTTCCGAGAAGCGGCCGCACACGCCTCGGCGCGACAGCGGCGAGGGCGATCATCGTGAACGTCGCGACGATCGCGCGCGCGAGGTGAGCGACTTCAAGCCGCGCGGCAAGACACATGGCGAGCGCGCGCCGAAATTCGAGGATGCTCCTTCTTTCGCGAAGAAAAAGCAGCACAAGAACAAGCCGGGACACGCCGAGCCGTCGGTGACGCCGTGGGCCGGGAAGGGCGCGCCGGGAAAGAAGCCCAAGAAGAAACATCGGGGCTGAGCTTCAGCCTGACTGCGCAGACAGGAAGGGATGCCGCCGGATCGCACCGGCGGCATTTTCATTTCAATTCTCAGGTGGGCTCAGCGACCGCCGCCGCCGCCACCACCACCACCTCCTCCGCCGCCACCACCGCCGGCATCACGCATCGACGAGCTGTAGCGCGGATCGGCCTGCTTCATGTAGGTGGGCGAGGTGTCATGATGGATGACACTGGGGCGGCTTCTGCCAGGCGAGGTCGGCATCTCGATCAGGACACCGCAACCCTCGAAGAAGGCGGTGTCGCAGCCATAGGTCCGGAGCTGCGCCGCGTTGGCGCTGGTTGCGCTGAACGCGCTCGTCGCAACGAAGGCAATCAAGGCAATTTTCGGCAATGTGAGTTTCATGGAAATTCTCCAGTCTCGTTTCGGCGAGACCGGAAGCGGCCCGCACACACCTTCGACGGGAGCTGATCGAAGCCGGTTCGAGCGGATGGCTTCACGCCCGCGTGAGCCGCGCCGATCGGGGAGGGACGTTACGTCGCAGCGATGTCGCGCAGCATGTAGGTCGCGCTGTCGCCATAGGACGCGAGCTTTGCACGCAGTTCCGCATCCGCCATGACCGGTCGAAAGCCGAGGCGTTCCCACAGCGGCCGCGTGGCGTAGACCGAGACCAGCGCGAGCGCCGTGATGTGTGATGCGCGGGCCAGCGTCTCGATCGTCGCAACATAGTCGCGCGCCGCGCCGCCGCGAAAGTCGGGCAGCACGGCGACATCGTGGACGTAGAGGCAATCCGCATCGTCGGGCAATCGTTCGAGGAAGCTGTCGAGCGGTGGGATCCGGTGCTGCCTCCAGGGATGCGCGAGCCCGTAGCCGGCGATCGCATTGTCCGCGACGAGCACGCGGCAGCCGTCGGGATAGAGCCGCATCTTCTCCGCGAAGACGTCGGGACGTTCCGGAAGATCAGGATGGATCCGCGCCGCGATCGCGCCGATCGCGGGCAGGTCGGTGGTGCGCGCGGGACGCCAATGCGGCTTGCTCATGTCGATTCGTCGGTCCGTCTCTCTCAATCCAGTTTATTCCGCCACGACGCCGCGCGCAGCGAAAAATATCTTTGGCGCTTTCTCAGGAATACCGCGGGCCATGCGGCGTCCTAACCCATGCAAGCCAATTGCATGACAGGAGAGACCATGACGACATCCCCGATCCGCCTCGCACTCGCGCTCGCCGTCTCGCTCGCGATCATTCCGGCCGCCTTCGCCGCGCCGCCGACCAAGACCGGCAAGACCGACAAGGGCAACGTGCTCACCGACGCCAAGGGCATGAGCCTCTACACGTTCGACAAGGATGCCGACGGCAAGTCGGCCTGCAACGGTCCGTGTGCGACCAACTGGCCGGCGCTGAAGGCCGAGGCCAGCGACGCCGCCGCCGACGGCTACACCATCATCACCCGCGACGACGGTTCGAAGCAATGGGCCCACAAGGGCAAGCCGCTCTACACCTTCGCCAAGGACACCAAGCCCGGCGATGTCACCGGCGACGGCTTTCTGAACGGCGCCTGGCATCTGGCGACGCCGTAGAGACGGGCTCGGGCCCCGGACGCAGCGCAGCACTGCCTTGACGATGCGAAGCATCGTTGGGGAGTAATGCGCTGCAAAGCCGTGCCGCGCCTTGTAATCTGCGGTTTCGTAGCCACTTCGAGCTGTCATACAGCCGAAAGGGCATTTCGATGAAGTTCCGTGTCGGATTCGAAATGCTCTACGATTTCCCGCAGCCAACACCGATGATCATGGTTCTGGGCACGCATTTCACGCGCGCCTCCGATGTCATCGTGCCGGACTTCGTCACCTCAACGCCTGCAGTCGAGATTACGCCCTATCGGGACGTGTTCGGAAATTGGTGCAGCCGCATGGTGGCGCCGGCCGGCCGCATGCGCCTTGCCGCCGACGGTGTCGTTCGCGACGGCGGCCTGCCGGATCCGGTGGTTGCCACGGCCGTTCAGCACAGGATCGAAGAGCTGCCGTCCGATACGCTGGTTTATCTGCTCGGCAGCCGCTATTGCGAGACCGACCGGCTTTCGGAGATCGCCTGGAAGCTGTTCGAGAAGACGCCGCCGGGTTGGGCGCGGGTACAGGCGATCTGCGATTTCGTTCACCGCCACATCGCCTTCGGCTACGAGCATGCGCGCGCCACCAAGACGGCGTGGGAGGCGTATCAGGAAGGCAAGGGCGTCTGCCGCGACTATGCGCATCTGGCCATTGCGTTCTGCCGCTGCATGAACATCCCCGCGCGCTATTGCACCGGATATCTGAGCGACGTCGGCACGCCGAAGCCGTGGGCCGCGGGCGATTTCGCCGGCTGGTTCGAAGCCTATCTCGGCGGGCGCTGGCACACCTTCGATCCGCGCAACAACGAGCCGCGGCAGGGGCGCATCCTGATCGCGCAGGGGCGCGATGCCTGCGACGTTCCGATCACGCAGACATTCGGCCCGAACAAGCTGGTCAGCTTCAAGGTCTGGACCGACGAGATCGCGCCGTAACGGCGCGAACGATCGCTGCCTAGCGAAGCCCCTCATACACCATCAGCCCGCGGGCGATCTGCAATTTGCGGATCGCGCGCGGCAGCAGTTTCTCCGGCTGGTGCAGATAGCGCCAGGAGGTGAGGGTGAAGGTGCCGAGCGCGCCGCATTCGTCGTCGAACGGCGCGAGCACGCCTGTCACGCTGACCGGAGTATGCGGGCGCGCGTTGAAGGGCAGCAGCAGCAATTCGAGATGCGCCTTGCTGCCGTCCTCGCGCGCGGCGGTGACGCCGGCGATCGCACCCAGCGTCTCGTCGGCGACGATCGTTGTGATCTCCTCGATCTCGCGGCGGCTGGCTTCGCTGAACAGCGCCGCAAAGCTCTGGTCCTTGAGGTCACGCCCTGCGAGGGCGCAGACGCGCGTGCCGGCGACGCGGAACGGGAAGCCGAGGTCTTGCTCGCTGGCCAGCACGAAGATGTCGCCGAGCAGCTCGCGGACGGCAGCCGGGTCGATATCGGCCCGGTCAGGGGCCCGTGCAGCGCCGCGCTTCTCATTCCAATACGCAAAGAATGCGCGGCTCGACGGATGTTTCATGACTGAACGCTTTACCCCGGGGGACATCTGGCGGGACAAAGCTGTCCCGCTTCAGTGCACCCGCGATCCCTTTGTTGTTGTGCAGGAGCGGATTTGCACCGTCCATGCCGCAGAGGCGTTTTCGGCCCCGTCGGGCGGGCCTTTGCATCGTTAACGTTAAGTTAACTATGCGCTTTGCTCAGGCCGCGCCGCTGCTATGGTGACCGCGATCGCAAGCCTCGCCGCTTTGCTCCAGGTTCTCGGCGGGGCCTGTACACAGGCGTCAAACAGTTTGGTCACGGGCGCGGGAGGGGTGGGGATACACCTTATTCCCAAAGCCGCCGGAAGACCGACACGGACAGGCAGGGCTTTCCCAGAGCCCTGCCTTTTCCTTTTGTGCACTTGCGCAGGGCCGGCAAAGGCGACTATCTCCAAGTGGACCGCTCCGATCGCGCCTGAAAGCGAAGCTGCCTTGGATTCCCCGCACAATTCTCCGCCGCACGATTCGTCGCAGCAAGGTCTGCCGCAGGACCTGCAGGCCGTCCGCGAGGAGGCTCCGCGCGAGCCGATCCTGACGCTGCCGTTCGCGCTGACCGCCTATATCGTCCTGCTGGCGGTCATTCATCTGCGGATGCTGCTGCCGCCGGAACTGGAGAACTGGACCATCGACGTCTTCGGCTTCATCCCGAAGCGCTACGATTCCTCGCTGCTCAATCTGGAGATTCCCGGCGGGGCCGGCGCAAAGGTCTGGAGCTTCGTCACCTATTCGCTGTTGCACGCCAATCTGACGCATCTGGGCTTCAACGTGCTGTGGCTGTTGCCGTTCGGCAGCGCGCTGGCGCGGCGCTTCGGCGCCGTCAGGTTCTTCTTGTTTCTCGCGGTGACGGCGGCGGCGGGCGCGCTCGCCCATCTCGTTACCCACGAGCATGCGGTGGCGCCGATGATCGGCGCCTCAGCCTCGGTGTCGGGCGCGATGGCGGCGGCGATCCGGTTCGCCTTTGTGCGCGGCAGCTTCCTGTCGTTCAGCCGATCGGACGCCGATACCGCCGCGAAGGTTCCGGCGCTGCCGTTGTCGCGGGCGCTGCGCGACGGCCGTGTGGTCGGCTTCCTTGCGGTGTGGTTCGGCGTCAACATCATCTTCGGCGTCGGTGCGATCGGTGTCGATGCCGAAACCACGAGCGTGGCCTGGCAGGCGCATATCGGCGGCTTCCTTGCAGGCCTTCTGCTGTTCACGCTGTTCGATCCCGTGCCGCGCGTGCGAAGCGATGCTGCGGATGCGTCATCACGGGATCTGTCAGACCGTCTTTGAGGCGGCGCTTGCGGCGCGGCCCGAATTCATCCATCATTCTCGGGAAGAATGTGTCGAAGCGACAAAGCCGTTCGCGGCCTGGCTTCCCAAAGCGCCCGAGCGTGAAACCGGCGCCTGAACTGTTAGTTGAAGACTCGACGAACAAGTCCGGACCGCGAAAGCGGACGGGTCCGATTCAGGGAGGCGACAATGACGGTACGTTCCATTCTCAATACCAAGGGCCACCAGATCATGAGCGTCGAGCCCGACGCGAAGCTGGCTGTCGCGGCAAAACTGCTTGGTGAGAAGAAGATCGGCGCGGTGCTGGTGATGAACCAGAGCCGGCTCGAGGGCATCCTGTCCGAGCGCGACATCGTGCGCGTGATCGGCGAGCGCGGTGCGGCCGCGCTGGAGGAGCCGGTCTCTCAGGTCATGACCCGCAAGGTCGTCACCTGCAAGGAGGCCGACACGGTCGCCGAGCTGATGGAGATGATGACCGACGGCAAGTTCCGCCATCTGCCCGTGATCGACGGCGGCAAGGTGGTCGGCCTGATCTCGATCGGCGACATCGTCAAGCGCCGCGTCCAGGAATACGAGTCCGAGCAGGAAGCCCTGCGCGACTACATCAAGACGGCCTGACCGGACTTTACGCGCCGCCTTGACTGCCGGCTTTGGGCGCATGACCAGCGGGCGCCGGAGCCAGCACCTCGATCGCTTCCTGGATCGACTCCAGCGCGCGCTCGGCCGCGCGGGCGCCGTGTGCGATCAGGTCCTCGGAGCGGTGGAAGTCGAACCAGCCGAACTGGCCGACCCGCGGCGAGATCAGCAGGTCCGGCGGATCGCCGGCGAGGCGCGCGCGGGTGATGCGGTCCTGCATGATGTTGAAGGCATCCACCATCACCGAAGAGATGCCGGGCCGGCCGCCGCCGCCGAAGAACTCGCGCTTCATGGTCTTCTCCGCCGAGAACAGGCGCGGAAAGCGCCGTTTGGCTGTCGTCTCCTCGGCTTCCGGCGCCGCCGGCGCGGGCACCGCGCCGTGCGAATAGATCGTCGTGGAATGGGTGAAGATGTCGCTGGAAAGGTTTGCGGCGATGACGATTTCGGCGCCGAGCGCCCGGGCGGCCGAAACCGGCACCGGATTCACCAGCGCGCCATCGACCAGCCAGCGGTCGCCGATCAGCACCGGCGAGAAGATGCCGGGCAGGGCGTAGGAGGCGCGCATTGCATCGACCACGCGGCCGCGCGTCAACCAGATCTCGTGGCCGGTGCGCACTTCGGTCGCAACGGTCGCGAACTTGATCGGCAGGTCCTCGACCAGGGTCTGGCCAACCGCCTCCTCGAGCCGGGTTGCGAGCTTCTCGCCGCCAAGCAGGCCGGAGCCGTTGAGGCGGATGTCGAGATAGCCGAGGATGTTGCGCATCCCCTGCAGGCTGCGTCCCCACTCTTCGAATGTATCGAGCCGGCCGGCCGCATGGAGCCCTCCGACCACGGCGCCGATCGAGGTGCCGACCACGACATCGGGCACGATGCCGTTGGCAGCCAGGGTTCGGAGGATGCCAATATGGGCAAAGCCGCGCGCGGCGCCGCCTCCGAGTGCAAGGCCAATGACCGGCTTGCGAATGCTGCCAAGTCCGACCTTTTCGCCATTGGAGCCGTTCGCGCCCCGACCCTTCAAGATATCCAGCACCGAAACTCTCCTACCCGGGCCAGCCCTCACACCAGAGTAGGCACCGTACTTCCGCTTCGCCAGAACGATGGCGAAGCATGGTTTATACCGTTCGGGACGCAGGGGGCAGCAGTGTGGCGAGGGCGGGTTGCCTCATCTCCAATCACGCAGGCGTCAACCGGGTTCCATTGAACCCGACAGGGCCGTATTTCCTGGGATATCAGAGGCTTGAATTTGCCGCGTTTTCGGTGAAAAGCAGGTGTCATGACACACGGGGGTGACGGCATCGTCGGATGGCGGCGCAGCGGCAGGCTGCTGCCGGCGCTGATCGTTGCTGTGTGCCTCGTTACCTCAGGCCAAAACGCTGCACAGGCGCAGCTTTTCTCCGATCGTCCGCCGCCGGTGCCGCCGGCGTCGGTGCCCGACCCCGGCGGCGCCGTCAGCCTGGCGCCGCCCTCCGGTCCCGGCGCCGGCCCCCCGAGCCTGCCGCCGACCCTGATGCAGCCGAATACGCCGAGCATGCCGCCGCCCGCGGTCACCATGGTGCCGTCGGCTCCGCCGCTCAATGCCGCCGTGCCCGGACAGGGCGTGCTGTCGCTGACCGCGAAATACGGCAAGGACTCTCCCGCGATCACCAGCGGTCTGGTCTGGCGGGTGTTTGCCGATCGTCCCGACGAGAACGGCACCTTCAAGCTGATCCGCGAGGACCGCAGCGCCACGCCGAACATCGTGCTGCCGCCCGGCAATTACGTCGTGCACGTCGCCTTCGGCCTCGTCAGCGCGGTGCGCAACGTCAGCCTGAAGGCGGAGACCGACCGCGAATCCTTCGTGCTGCCGGCCGGCGGCCTGCGTATCGAGGGCCGCGTCGGCACCAGCCGCATTCCGCTGAACCAGATTTCGTTCGCGATCTACAAGGGCAGCCAGTTCGAATCCGGCGAGCGTGCCTCGCTGGTGCCGAACGTCGCCGCCGGCGACGTCGTGCTGCTGCCGGAGGGCACCTACTACATCATCTCCAACTACGGCGACGCCAATTCGGTGGTGCGCTCGGACATCCGCGTCCAGGCCGGCAAGCTCACCGACGTCACCATCACCCACCGCGCCGCCGTGATCACGCTCAAGCTCGTCAGCGACAGGGGCGGCGAGGCGCTCGCCAACACTGCCTGGTCGGTGCTGACGCCGGGCGGCGACGTCATCAAGGAATCGATCGGCGCCTTCCCGCGCGTCGTGCTCTCCGAAGGCGAATACCGCGCCATCGCCAAGAACGAGGGCAAGGTCTACGAGCGCGGCTTCAACGTCGTCAACGGCGTCGACGGCGAAGTGGAAGTCGTGGCGCGCTGATCCTCACTTCCGATACCGCAACGCCTCCACCAGCACCGCGAACGCCGGGGTCGGCTGCCGCCGGCTCGGGTAGTACAAATGATAGCCCGCGAACGGCGCGCACCAGTCGGCGAGCACGCGGACCAGACGTCCATCGGCGATCTCGCGCTTCACGAGATCTTCGGGCATGTAGGCGAGGCCAAGGCCCGCCAGTACGGCATTCATCCTGAGCAGGCCGGAGTTGAACACCAACTGGCCGTCGACCCGCACCTTCACCGCGCGGCCGCGCTTTTCGAATTCCCAGGCATAGATGCCGCCATAGGTCGGCAGGCGCAGGTTGATGCAATTGTGCTCGGTGAGATCCTGCGGCTGCTTCGGCTTGCCGTGCGCGGCGAAATAGGCGGGCGCACCGACCACGGCCATGCGCATCTCCGGTCCGATCCGCACCGCGATCATGTCCTTGGCGACCTGTTCGCCGAGACGCACGCCGGCGTCGTAGCGCTCGGCGACGATATCGGTCAGGCCGTAGTCGACGACGAGCTCGACCTTGATGTCGGGGTAGCGCGGCAACAGCTTCGCGAGCGCCGGCCACAGCACCGTCTGCGCGGAGTGCTCGCCGGCGGTGATGCGGACGGTGCCGGCCGGCGTCTCGCGCAGCGCGGTCAGCGCCGATAGCTCCGCGTCGATCTCCTCGAAGCGCGGCCCGATATTGCGCAGCAGGCGCTCGCCGGCCTCGGTCGGCGCGACGCTGCGGGTGGTGCGGGTGAGCAGCCGCAGGCCGAGCCGTTCCTCCAGGCCGCGCACGGTGTGGCTGAGCGCCGATTGCGAGACGCCGAGCTGGGCGGCGGCGCGGGTAAAGCTGCGCTCGCGCGCGACCGCGAGGAAGGCGAGGAGGTCGTTGATGTTGGTGCGGGCCATTCATGAGTCCGGATCATGAGTACATGCCGATTTTATCACCTAATCGCAGGCCCGCGCGTCGCCTAAATTCGCCGTCGAACGTGATTTTCGCAAAGGAGAGCTTCGATGCAGACGCGCAAACTGGGCAAGAGTGGTCTGGAGGTTTCGGCCCTCGGCCTCGGCTGCATGGGCCTGAGCTATGGCTATGGCCCCGCCACCGAGAGGTCACAGGCGATCACACTGATCAGGGCCGCGTTCGAGCGCGGCGTGACCTTGTTTGACACCGCCGAGGCCTACGGTCCCTTCGTCAATGAGGAGTTGCTCGGCGAGGCGCTCGCGCCGGTCCGCGACAAGGTCGTGATCGCCACCAAGTTCGGCTTTAAGGGCGGCAGGGTCGAGGCCGGGCTCGACAGCCGGCCCGCCAACGTCAAGGCGGTGGCAGAGGCCGCGCTGAAGCGGCTCAGGACCGATCGCATCGATCTGTTCTACCAGCACCGCGTCGATCCCGACGTGCCGGTCGAGGACACTGCGGGCGCGGTCAGGGATCTGATCCGCGACGGCAAGGTCCTGCATTTCGGCCTGTCGGAGGCGGGCGCGCAGACCGTCCGCCGCGCCCATGCGGTGCAGCCCGTAACCGCACTGCAAAGCGAATATTCGCTGTGGTGGCGCGAGCCGGAGCAGGAGATCCTGCCGACGCTGGAAGAGCTCGGCATCGGCTTCGTTCCCTTCAGCCCGCTCGGCAAGGGCTTTCTCACCGGCGCGATCAGCGAGAGCACGACGTTCGACGCGACCGATTTCCGCAACATCGTACCTCGGTTCTCATCCAGCGCACGCAGTTCCAACCAGACCCTCGTTGTCCTGCTTGGCGAAATCGCCGCGGCCAAAAAGGTGACGCCTGCACAGATCGCGCTGGCCTGGCTGCTCGCGCAAAAGCCGTGGATCGTACCGATCCCCGGCACCACCAGGCTGCACCGGCTCGAGGAAAACCTCGGCGCGGCCGCGGTGATGCTGTCGGACGCGGATCTCGCTGCCATTGCAGGCATGCTGGCCAAGGTGGCGGTGCAAGGCGACCGCTATCCAGCGCATCTGCAGGCGCGGGTCGGACGCTAGGCTGCAGTGAACGCCCGGGGAGCATTCGCTTACCGGACATCCTCCTGTGTTCTGATTTGAATACCCCGGGCAGCACCGTCAGGCCGCATTGGCGGCAAATAACACCGGCAGCGTCGGCTTATTCCATCCGCTCCGTGACTTCGTCAAAGCCGGTGCAAGATACCTATTTCCGATAATCAATTTCATTCGCTTTCCGTCCTGCTGGGTTATATGTCGATTATCCTTCATATGGGGGAGCCGGAGCAGGCTTGTGCAGCTGCGAGACCGGCACGAAACAGGGGACCAAGCCCGTCGGCATGTACGAAGTGATCCTCACCAGGCGTAAGCGGTTTGGCTGGCGATGGCAGGTGTGCGACCAGTCCGGCAAGATCTTTGCCGATGGCTTCGAGCGCACGCGGCCGTCCGCCAAATACCAAGGCGAGCGCGCGTTGTTCTTCCTGTTGTCGCAAGCCTATCTGCGCAAGCGTTTTGCGGCGTCCAGCGAGGACTAGTGCGACCGTAGTTCCGGATTACGAGGCCGACGTCAAATATCGACGACCAGCTTGCCCTTCGCCGCGTGATCCCGGATCAGCGCGTAGGCGTCGCCAACACTCTCCAGCGTGAAGCGCCTGTCGTCGAGCAGCGGTACGAGCTTGCCCGCCTCGGCCAGCCGCGTCGCCTCCGCCATGATCTCCCCGTGATGCGCGCGGCCTTCGCCTGACAGCAGCGGCAGCAGCGTGAACACGCCCGAATAGGTGGCGGCGCGGAACGAAAGCGGCGCCAGCGCATGCGTGCCCCAGCCGAGCGCGCTCACGACATGGCCGAAGCGGCGCACCGCCGCAAAGGAGGCATCGAGCACCTTGCCGCCGACGGTATCGTAGACGATGTCGAAGCCGCGGCCTCCGGTATGCTCGGCAACGTAAGCCTCAACTGTTACGTCACGGTCGACGAAGACGGCGCCAAGGCCTTCGATCGTCGCACGCTGCGATGGCGAGCCGGTCGCGAACGCCTCTGCCCCGAAGGCGCGCGCGATCTGGATCGCGACATGGCCGACGCCGCCCGCGCCGCCATGAATCAAGACTTTCTGGCCGGCCTTCAACGCCGCGCGGTCGATCAGGCCTTCCCAGGCCGTGATGACAATGAGGGGCAGGGCGGCAGCTTCCCGCATGCTGAGATTGGCGGGCTTGAGCGCCAGCAGGTCGGCATCGACGGCCGCGAATTCGGCCAGCGATCCCGGCACGCCGCCGACGCCGCCGGTCATGCCATAGACTTCGTCGCCGGGCTTGAACCGCGTCACCTCGCCCCCGGTGCGCTCGACCGTGCCGGCAAGATCGATTCCGGGAATGGCGGGCAGAGGATGGCGCGCATGCGCCGCGGCACCGGCGTGGATCTTGGTGTCGAGCGGATTGACCCCGCTCGCATGAACCCGCACCAGCACCTCTGACGGGCCGATGTCGGGCGTGGAGATGGTTGAGATGCGCAGCGGCGCGTTGTGGGTTTCCAGGATGGCGGCACGCATCGTCGATGGTCTCGTCATGATCGTCCTGCTCCGTTGTCGGCCTCCAATATGCTCATGATCTTTTGCATGAGAAGGAACAAGGATGTACGATAATCATACAATTTTGTATGACGGGGAGTTCGATGGACTGGAGCGATCTGCGCATCTTCCTGGCGATCGCGCGCGAAGGCACGCTCGGCGCTGCCGCGCGAAAGATCGGCCAGACCCAGCCGACGATGGGGCGGCGGCTTCGCGCGCTCGAGGCCGCGCTCGGACAGACGCTGTTCCAGCGCACCGCCGATGGTTTCGTGCTGACCGACGAAGGCACGGCCGTGCTTCGGCATGCCGAGCGGATCGAGGAAGAGGCGCTCGCCCTTCAGCGCCACGCTTCCGGTGCGGAGACGCAACTCGACGGCCTGTTGCGGCTGTCCTCGTCGGACTGGTTCGGAACGGTCATGCTGTCGCCGGTGATCGCAGCGTTCGGCAAGCTTCATCCCAAGGTGACGGTCGAGCTCCTGACCGATGCGCGGCTCTACAGCCTGCCGCGTCGCGAGGCCGATCTCGTCTTCCGCATCAAGCGGTTCGACGAGCCCGAGGTGATCTCCCGCAAGCTGCTGCACATTCCCTACGCTCTCTATGGCAGGAAAGGCAGCAAGCCGCCGCGCGCCGGCGACGGCAGCGGCGTCCGAATCGTCACCATGAACGCCGAATTCGCCGATATGCCCGATGCGGTCTGGTTGAAGCGCGCGCTGCCGAATGCGAACATCGCCTCGCGCAGCAACAACCGGCAGGCCCAGGCCGAATTGTGCGCGAGCGGAGGCGGGTTGGCCGTGTTGCCGCGTCCGCTCGGCGATCGCGATCGCCGCCTCGTCGCGCTCGACATCGGAACGCCGCCGCCCGGCCGCGACACCTTCATCGGCTATCACCGCGATCTCCGCCGCCTTGCCCGCCTGCGCGCGCTGCTCGATCTGGTGATCGAGCGGTTGGCGGGCACGCCGTAGCCCGGTGGCTCCATCCCATCTACGAGATCTTGCGTTGCCCGACGGGCAAAACACCCAAGCTATCGGTCAATGCGCGCGGCCCAAAATATTCGCCTTTACAGAATTTCGGAATAGGCGGATATTGCGCGCACTCCGGCCCAACGACAAGGGGCGTATCGCGATCGTCACGAACGCGGGCCGGATGGCGGTGGACGTGGGTCACACTGGTGCGACGGTGATCGCAGGGCGGGAAACCGTGAGCGACGCACATCGCACGCACGACCGGTGTGATCGGCGTACGGCAAAATCGTGTGGTCCTGGCGCCCGCAGGCTGGTGCCAAGCGTTGCGGTGATGTAGCGGCCCGACCGGGCACGCGCATCGTCAGCCGCAAGGCGACGGGGGCAAGAGTGCATCGCTCCCCGAGGAGAGTACGACATAAGCCGTCAAACCACTGCGCAGGGAAGGCCGGATGTTTGGCTACACCTGTATGCCGCTGTGCAAATTCTTGTTGCCACCTTTCGCACAGTGGACCGTGGGTGCCCGGCCGGCACCCGGTCTTCCCTGCGCCCTTTTCATTTGAGGGTGACGCGAGATGCAAAGCTCGGGCGAAATGGGCCGCGAGGCTGCAAAGCTGTTTCCGCGATGAAGATGCGGACTGATGGAGTGTCCATGCCCCGTCATACTCTGTCATTGCGAGAAGCGAAGCGACGAAGCAATCCAGGCTGCCTCCGCGGAACGATTCTGGATTGCTTCGCTGCGCTCGCAATGACGATGGGGAGAGGGATGAGCAACCTGACTTTTCGCACCACTGTCATAGTCTCTAACACCCACTAACCAACGCCCGACTTAAAACTGTCATAATCGCCGAATGGAACCCGCGCCTGCGTCCTTTTTACACGGCATTAAGCGCGGCTGCATTGGATGCGGCGAGGAAGTGCTTGGGGACTGCAATGAGTGCCGCGAAGAAGATGCCGGGAAAACCGGCCTCGGAAATGTTCGACGATATCCCGGTGCTTCAGCGCAAATGGCGTGCCGCGTTGAAGCCGGGCGACCGGCTGCCACGCTATGAGGACGTGATGCTCGGCAGCCTTGGACGGCTCGCCGATCATATCGCGCTGCTGAAGAACGACGGCGCGCTCGAATTGTCGCGCAGCGGACGCTACGTGCAGAAATGGCTCGGCGAGGAGCGCTGGGACATCCCGGTCGCGGAGCTGTCGCCCGATTGCGCCACGGCGCTGTCGGAAGCGGCGGCCAACGCGCTGAAGAGCGGACGGCCGCACCAGGCCAGCGCGCATTGCGTGCGCGACGGCATGGTCAGGACCTACGATCTGCTGGCGCTGCCGACCTCCTCGCGCTGGGGCGCCACGCTGGTCGGCGCCTATGTCAACGAGCGCGGCACGCAATACAATCTGCTGGACGCGATCTTCTCAGCGACCGACGACGCGGTGATCTCGCTGGCGACGCTGCGTGACGCCGGCGGCAAGCCGTTCGATCTCCAGATCGTGCATCACAACCAGAGCGCCGCGATGCTGCTGAAAGCCGCAGGTGCCGGCCTGTTGTGGCGCCGGATCGGCGAGAGCGCAAATTGGCTTGCCTCGCCAGACATCGTCAAGTTCCTGCTCAAGGCCGTTTCCGGCGGCCGCGGCGAGCAGCTCGAGATCGAGAGCGAAGGACGGAATCTTCGATTGAGCGCCACCGCATTCGCCGATGTGGTTTCGCTGACGATCTCCGACGTCACTGCGCTGAAGCGGCGCGACGCCTCGTTCCGACTGCTGTTTGACAACAATCCGATGCCGATGTGGGTGTTCGACGCGCAGACCAGGGAATTCCTCAGCGTCAACGACGCCGCGGTCCAGCATTACGGCTACAGCCGCGAGGCATTCCTGCAGATGACGCTGCACGCGATCTGGCCGCAGGACGAATGGGACAGCCATGCCGAAGCGCTCGAACGCATCGGCGACACCTATCATTCCTCGCGCAATTGGCGGCATCTGCGCGCTGACGGCAGCGAGATCGAGGTGCTCACCTTCGGCCGCCGTGTCGCCTTCGACGACCGTGACGGCTATCTGGTCGCGGTGGTCGACATCACCGAGCGGCGCAAGGCCGAGGCGCGCATCGCCCACATGGCGCACCATGATGGGCTCACCGACCTGCCGAACCGCGAGTATTTCCAGGAACGCCTGAAGCAGGCGCTCGACCAGGCCGGCGGAAAAAGGGTCGGCGTGCTCTATATCGACCTCGACCTGTTCAAGAACATCAACGATTCCTTCGGCCATCCTGTGGGCGACCGCCTGTTGAAGGAAGTTGCCGAACGCCTGACGACCGCGGTCCGCGGTGCCAATCTCGCGGCACGGCTTGGCGGCGATGAATTCGCGGTGATCCTCGCGGCCGACGTCTCGCCAAACGAAGCCAGCGCTTGTGCCACGCTGCTGATCGACATGCTGAAGGCGCCCTACGACCTCGACGGCCAGGAGATGGTGATCGGCGCCAGCATCGGCATCGCGCTGTCGCCGGGCGATGGCACGACGTCGGAGGAGTTGATGCGGAACGCCGACATGGCGTTGTACCGGGCCAAGTCTGACGGCGGCGGCGTGCATCATTTCTTCGAGCGCGAGATGGACCTTCAGGCGCAGAAGCGCCGCGACATGGAGCTCGATCTGCGCCGCGCGTTTGCCAATGGCGAGTTCGAGCTGCACTACCAGCCGCTGGTGTCGATCGCCTCCGACCGCATCTCCGGCTTCGAATCGCTGCTGCGCTGGTGCCATCCCGACAAGGGCATGATCTCGCCGGCGGAGTTCATTCCGGTGGCCGAAGACATCGGCCTGATCACCCAGCTTGGCGAATGGGTGCTGCGCGAAGCCTGCGCCGAGGCGATGAAATGGCCCGCCGAGATCAAGGTCGCGGTCAATCTGTCGCCGGCGCAATTCCGCAGCCGCAATCTGGTGCAAGTCGTGATCTCGGCGCTGGCGCAATCCGGCTTGTCGCCGAAGCGGCTCGAGCTTGAGATCACCGAGTCGATTTTCCTGGCCGAGACCGATGCCAATCTCGCAATATTGCACCAGTTGCGCGAGCTCGGCGTCGGTATCTCCATGGATGATTTCGGCACCGGGTATTCCAGCCTCAGCTATCTCCGCAGCTTCCCGTTCGACAAGATCAAGATCGACCGCTCCTTCGTCAAGGATCTGGCGCTGCGGCCCGATTGCGGCGCGATCGTGCGTGCGATCTCGGGGCTCGGCCGCAGCCTCAACATCACCACGACCGCGGAAGGCGTCGAGACCGAGGACCAGCTCGACTGGCTGCGCGCCGAAGGCTGCAACGAGGTGCAGGGGTTTCTGTTCAGCGCGGCGCGGCCCGCCGCCGAGATTGCAAAGCTGCTCGCCGATTTCGGCCAGCGCGCGTCACGGGCGGCGTAGCCCAGGCGGATAGCAGTCGTAGACCAGCGCCTTGAAGGCCGGCGTGATGCGGCTGCGCTCGTTCTGGGTCTGCTGCATCATGAGGTAAACCATGTCGAGTTTGGGGTCGACGCCGAAATAGGTGCCGCTGCCACTGTCCCATTTCAATTCGCCGATCGAGCCCGCCGGCGGCGGCTTCGCATTGCCGGGATCGGTGCGCACGCCAATGCCGTAGCCATAGCCGAAGCCGTCGCCGGGGAAATAGAAATAGTCCCGTCCGACGCCGGACCCGGGCCCGACGTGATCGGTCGTCATGGCCTTGAACGCGGCGGGGCTGAGATAACGCTTGCCCTCGAACTCGCCTCCATTGAGCAGCATCTGCGAGAAGCGCTGATAGTCGGTGATGGTGGAGAGCAGTCCTCCGCCGCCGGACTCCCATTCGGGATGGGCGAGGCGGTCGCGCTCGCCTTCGAGCAGGATCAGGTCGCTCGGCAGCGGCCGCGCCATCCGCGCGCGCTCCTCCGGCGTCTTCAGCACGAATTTGGTGCTGCTCATCCCGAGCGGATCGAGAATGCGTTGCTTGAGGAACGCGTACAGCGTCTGCCCTGAGATGATCTCGATGACGGCGCCGAGCACGTCGGTGGAATGGCCGTAGCGCCACAGCGTCCCGGGCTGGCGCGTGAGCGGCAGTCTTGCGATGCGGTCGGCGAATTGCCTGTTGTTGAACGGCCCCTCGAAAATGTTGGCTGCCTTGTAAACCTGCATCACCCAGGGGGCGCCGATATAATCGTAGCTGATGCCCGAGGTGTGCCGCAGCAGATCCTCGATGTTGACGGGACGGATCGGCGGCTCGAGTGTCAACGTCGAGGTGCCGTCCGGCTCCACGCCGACCTTGGTGTCGGCGAAGAGCGGGACGTATTTCGACACGGGATCGGTGAGCGCAAGCTTGCCTTCGTCGATCAGCATCATCGCGCCGAGGCACGTGATCGGCTTGGTCATCGAGTGGATGGCGAAGATCGTGTCCGGCGTCATGGCGAGGCCGGTCCTGGTGTCGCGCACGCCGAATGTCCTGGAATAGACTGGCTTGCCGTGCTGCTGGACCAGGATCACCGCGCCCGGCAGCCGGCCGCTTGCCACCTCGGCGTCGAAATACGCGGTGATGCGGTCGAGTCTCGCGGGCGACGGAGCGGGGATGTCGGCGGCGCGGCTTCGCGCCATCGTGCCCGCGAGCAGCGCGGCTCCAACCAGAAAGTCACGACGCTTCATCCCTGGCTTCCTCCTCGCCGGGAGCAAAGCCGCAAGACGTCGGGGTCGTCAACAAGCGTTCGATTAAAAACGCGTCACGATTTCCGAAAGGAACGGTCGCGGACGGTCCTCGCTCGGCTTGGTCGGCGTGCCGATATGGACGAGGCCGGCGAGCTTTTCGTCCGGCTTGAGGCCAAGGCCGTCCAGCACGTCGCGGTCGAACGAGAACCAGCCGGTCAGCCAGCAGGCGCCGTAGCCGAGGGCGGTCGCGGCCGTGACGATGTTCATGACGCTGGCGCCGGCCGACAATTCCTGCTCGAAGGCCGGCACCTTGGGGTGCGGCCTGGTGAAGCTGACGATGCCGATCACCAGCGGGGCGTCGGTGAGGCGCTTGCGCTCGATCTCGACGTCGGCCGCGGGCGCGCCGGGATTCTTGCGGGCAAACACCTTGGCGATCACCTCGCCGGCGCGCTGGCGGGCGTCGCCCTCGAAGATGATGAAGCGCCAGGGTGCGAGCTTGCCGTGATCGGGCACGCGCGCGCCGATGGTGAGGATGGTCTCGAGCTCGGCCGGGGAGGGGCCGGGTCCGGTCATCTCGCGCGGCTTGACCGAGCGGCGGGTCTTCAGGAGTTCGATGGCGTCGGGCACGGGCAGTCTCTCTCGTGGGATCGGTTTGGGCCTCGCATTAGCATGCGATCCCGCTCGCCACGAGGCCATAGAGACCCAATTAGACCGATTGTGATCGGTTGCGGCCGACGTCCGGCTTCACCAGGCGAAGCGCACGACACCCTTGCCGGCATAGGCGCGTGTGACGGCAGACAGCTCGCTCTCGAATGTTGCGGCGACGGACCAGCCGCTGGCCCATGCCATCTCGATCGACGTCGTCGTCAGCGCGGAGTCGCGCGCCTGCGCGGCGCCGCTCACCGTGAAGCTTGCCCCAGGAAGCACCTGGAAGGTTGCTGCCGCCGAGCGGTCAGGGTTGAAATCATGAGCCCAGGCGAGGCGGCCGCGGAGGCTCAGGATGCCATCCTGTAGCGCAACGGATTTGTCGCTGCGCAACCCCAGTTCAGTGCGGCTGTCGGTCACGCGCTTCGCCGCGTAGCTCAGCGCAAATGTCGGTGTGCCGGAGACGACCTGTTCCGCGTAGGCCGGCTGATCGAACAGGGCAGCTTGCGCTGCCGCGTAAGGCGTGAGGCCGAAACCGCCGTTGATGGGCACGACGAAGCGATAGCCGCCTTCGACGCGGCCCGCCCAGGCATTGGCCTTGAAGTTGGCCCGCAGCCGATCGGCGCCGGAGATGGTCAGGGTGCGGTCGGTGGTGATGTCCTGCCATCCATAGGCGAGGGCGGCCGCGATGAAAGCCGATCCCTCGGTATGGCGCAGATGGACGCCGGCCTGAAACAGGTCGGAGCGGCCGGAGCCCTGCCCATTCACGCCGAAGCTGGTGCCGCCGCCGGCCAGAGCAAAGCCGGCCACGGTCTGCCGCGAAAGCCAGTGGTCGGCCCCGGCCGCGACGGCGTAAGTCCGGCTCGTCGCGTCGTTGGATCCGGCGGTTGCGTTGCCGGACGTGGATTGAGCGCCGCCGAGGCCTGCCGCCCACACGTTCCAGCGCTGCTCGAAGCTGCTGGCCGGCGCAACGCCAAGCCTTGCAAAGGCATCCGTCGGCCGGGTGGTGCGCTCGTCCGCAAAACTGCTCGCGCCTCCTGTGCCACCGACGCCCCTCGCGGTCGGATCGGTGAGCAGGCCGACGAAGCGTCCCATTGCATCGAAGGTCGCATGCTGCGCGGCCGTTCCGGTCTCGCCGGCCGCCTGGGTCAGGCCCGCCGGGGTGAGCGCGCCGTAGACGGCAGGGATGCCGCCGTTGCGATTGAAGAAATCGGTGAGGGCGTTGGCGACGGCCTGCTGGTTGCCGTTCAATCCGGATGGAACGGCGAACGACAACACGAGATTGAGATAGGCGTCGTTGGCATCGTAGCTCAGGCTGGTCTGGAAACCGAAGGGCAGGCCGGTGTTGACGACGCCCGGCGCGAATGTGCCGGAGATGCCGCCGCTTGCGGTGAGGATCGTGTAGGTCTTGTTGACATAGCCGCCATTGGCGAACACCGCATTCACGGTCGCGCCGCCGAGCGAGGCGGTCCCGTTGACGGTCGCGAACGATGCGGTCGATGGATCGAGCTGCACCCGATAGGTCGCGCCGGATTGCATGGCGAGATTGCCGTCGATGGTCATCGACGAGCCCGGCGTACCGTTGCCCGGCGCCAGCGTTCCGCCGGCATTGATGGTGATCGTGAGAGGCGGATCGACGATGCCCGCACCGGTCAGCGTGCCGCCCGCATTCACGGTCACGGCGGAGGTGCTGGCGAGGGTGCCTTCGACGTCGAGCGTACCGCCATCGATGATGGTTGCGCCCGCATAGGTGCTGGTCCCGGTCAACCGCAGCGTGCCGCTGCCGGCCTTGGTGAAGCCACCGCTTCCGGAGATCGTGCCCGAGAAGGTCGTGCTGCTGTTGTCGCCGCCGGCCGTGAGCGTTGCTGCGCCGAGCGTGACGTTACCCGCGCCTGCGAGGCGAACCGATGGTCTGGTTGAAGCCGTTGAGATCCAGCGTCGCGCCGCCGGCGATCGTGAAGGCGCTCGCGGATGAAAAGGCCCCGGTCGCACCCGCCTGCAGTGTGCCAGCGTTTACATGGGTCGCGCCGGTGTAGGAGTTGGCTCCCGACAGTGTCAATGTGCCGAGGCCGAGCTTGGTCAGTCCGCCGGCGCCAGCGATGTCGCCGGAGAGCGTCGCATCGTTGCCGTTGGTGTCGAAGCTGCCGCCGCCGCTGTTCAGCGTGATGATGCGGCTGGTCGTGAAGCCGGCGAGAAATCGCAAGGTGCCGCCGCCGAACGAGAGCCCGGCGGAGGCCGCGCCCAGGGCATCGTCGGACGATACCTCGAGCGTACCCTGGTTGATGCTCCAGGGCGTCGCCGCCGTCGTCGTGCCGGTCAGGGTCCAGGTGCTGGTCCCGGTCTTCACGAAGGTCGAGAAGCCCTGGTACTGAGCCGCCGGGCCGATGCTGGAGACATCGAAGGTGCTGTCGGTCGCGCCGCCGAGGCGGAACGTATCCGCGCCGGTGCCGACCACATTGCCGGTGATGACCGATCCCGCCTGGAGCTCGAGGATATTGCTGCCGCCGGTGAAGGTGATGGCATTGACGGGCCCCCAGCCGCCCGTTTGCAGCCCGCCCGAGATCGTGCCGCTGTTGATCACCGTCAAATCGGCGCCGAGGATGGCTACGCCGGCATTTCCGGGAGCGCCTGCCGCGCTCTGAAAAGCGGAACTTGCGGTGCCTGCGTCACCGGACATGCCGCCTGTGATGCTGCCGGAATTGATGATCGTCGCCGGACCGCTGGCGAAGACGCCGATACCGCCATTGCCGCCGTCGCCCGCGGCGTTGGCCGATGTACCCGCCAGCGCATTACCCCCGTTGCCGCCGTTGCCGCCGGAAATGCTGCCCGCGTTGTTGAGGACGCTGCTGCCGGTCAGGAAAACACCGATGCCGCCGTCGCCACCGTTTCCGCCATATCCATCGCTCAACGTGTTGGCGCCGCCAGCGCCGCCGTTGCCGCCGCGGATGATCCCGGTGCTGCCGTTCGTATAAGTGAGGGCACTGCCATCGACGACGACACCGTAGCCGCCGGCCCCGCCGCCGCCGCCGGCGCGATTGGTGCCGGTCGTCGAGCCGCCCTTGCCGCCGCGAGTGCCGGCAACGGTCGCCGAGTTGGTGGTGCTGGTCGTCACCACCGCGCCGTGAACGCCACCGGCGCCGCCGCCGCCGCTCGTGATAAAGTCACCATTCTCGCCGTCGTCGCCGTTACCGTCACTGTCGGTGTCCGAGCCGCCCAAAACGTTGCCCGTACTGTCGCTTCCGCCAGAGCCGCTGGTCACGCCAGCACCGCCGCCGCCGCCGCCGCGGGTTGCATTCGAGTAAGCTGTGCCGTTGCCCCCCGCGCCGGTTGCCGAACTCAGGCCGCCATTGGTGAAGTTGGCGCTGGAGCTGCCGCCCGAACCGCCGCGGGTGGTCTGCGCCAGAGCGGGGCTGGCAGCGACCAGCGCCAATACAGCGGCACTTGCCAGGTAAGACAGCCTCGGCCGCCTCCGGCTGCATCCCGGAGGGTCGCGATGAATTGCGTGAGCGGCCGGCAACGTCACCCCCTTGCGCAAAGACGCTCATGCAGACCCTGCAGCGCCTTCGGCTCCGCTCCTGCGGAGCGGCACATGTCCATCAGGAGTTACCTGCGCCGTCGGGCCGCTAGAACTGAGACTTTTTGGGTGGATCGTCCAACAGCGACAACGTGAGGCTTGTGCGCAACATCCGGGTTGTGCGAACGAAGACGACACGCGCTCATCGTAAGTCTCTGGAATGCCTGTCAAGCAGCCAACATTGTCGCCGGATGCCGTCGCGGAACTGCGCCGGCATGCATGTTTTCCGCGCGCGATGCGCGCGTCGGCGGAGGGATGGTTGCGATCTACCGGACCAACAGGCTCCTCAACCTGCTCCTGAGCGACCGCGCCAGGGCGCTGTTCACCCATGTCGCCCTCTATCTGCATTTTCGGGGAGCGGAGCCGGGTCAACCCGGCCTGACCGCCGGCGCCATGAAGGATCTCTGTGCCCAGCTTCGTCTCTGCAGCCGCGGCCGCTGCGAGGCCCTGCTGATCCTGATGCGCGCCGGGGGACTGTTGACGGCGGCGCCGGATCCCGACCGCCGCAAGCGTCTGCTCGCGCCGACGGAAAAGCTGCTCGCCTTGCATCGGGCGCGCTGGGGTCTGCATTTCGAGGCGATGCAAGGCCTCGTTCCGCAAGCTGCGGACTATCTCGCCGCTATCAGGAGCGATCCCGCCTTCACGGAAGCCTTCGCGATTGCGCTCGGCCGCCGTTTCGTCGCCGGTCTTCGCGTCCTCGACAATGCGCCCGACCTCGAGCCGTTCGCCGAGCGCAACGCAGGCTTCGTCATCCTGTTCAGTCTCGCGCTGTCGGGCAACATGAGTGACGGGTTTCCTCCGGCAGCACCTGTGCAGCTTTCGATCAATGCGCTGGCCAGGAATTTCGCGGTCTCGCGCAAGCACGTGCTGTCATTGCTGCGAGAGGCCGAGGCCAGGCAATTGCTGATGCGCAGCGGAACTGCGCACAATGAAGTCAGCTTGTTGCCGCGCGGTCGCAACGCGCTGGAGACGATGTTCGCGACCATGTACCTCTATCTCGCGCAATGCGCGGACGAGGCGCTCGGCGCCCGTAGCGGGGGCGCCGAGCCGTCTGTGCTGACCGCAACGGCGGTTTAAGCTGCTGAGGCAGCGCGCATCCGCTGGGTATCGGGCGGTGTCGCTTCCTCGACCAGAGCTGCGATCGCCTCCGCGGTGCTCATCACCTTCTGACCGTCGCTGCCGAGCCGGCGCACCGAGACCGAGTGCGTCTCGGCCTCCTTCTTGCCGACCACGAGCAGTGCCGGGATCTTCGCCAGCGAGTGCTCGCGGACCTTGTAGTTGATCTTTTCGTTGCGCAGGTCGATCTCGACCCGCAGCCCCGCGCGCCGCGCCTGCTCCAGCACCTGCTTGGCGTACTCGTCGCCTTCCGAGGTGATGGTGGTGACCACCGCCTGCACCGGCGAGAGCCAGAGCGGGAAGTTGCCGGCATAGTGCTCGATCAGGATGCCGATGTAGCGTTCCATCGAGCCGCAGATCGCGCGGTGCACCATCACCGGCGGTTTCTTGCCGCCGTCATGGTCGATATAGAACGCGCCGAACCGTTCCGGCAGGTTGAAGTCGACCTGCGTGGTCCCGCATTGCCAGTCGCGGCCGATGGCGTCGCGCAGCACATATTCGAACTTGGGTCCGTAGAAGGCGCCTTCGCCCGGGTTGATCTCGGTCTTGATGTGGTTGTTCTGCGACTGGATCTCGCGCAGCACCGTCGCCATCACGCGCTCGGCGTGGTCCCACATCTCGTCGGTGCCGACGCGCTTCTCCGGCCGGGTCGAGAGCTTGACCGTGAGGTCGCCGGTGAAGCCGAAATCGGCATAGGTCGACAGGATCAGATCGTTGATCTTCAGGCACTCGTCCGCGAGCTGGTCCTCGGTGCAGAAGACGTGCGCATCGTCCTGGGTGAAGCCGCGCACGCGCATCAATCCGTGCATGGCGCCGGACGGCTCGTAGCGGTGCACCACGCCGAATTCGGCGAGCCGCAGCGGCAGGTCGCGGTAGCTCTTCAGGCCATGCTTGAAGATCTGCACGTGGCCGGGGCAGTTCATCGGCTTCAGCGCAAACCAGCGTTTGTCCTCGGCCTCGTCGCCGGCCGACTGGGCCGCGAACATGTTCTCGCGATACCAGCCCCAATGACCGGAGGTCTCCCACAGGGACTTGTCGAGGATCTGCGGTGCGTTGACCTCGCTGTAGTCGCCGGTCAGGCGGCGTCGCATATAGGCGATCAGTTGCTGGAAGATCGTCCAGCCCTTGGCGTGCCAGAACACGACGCCCGGCCCTTCCTCCTGGAAGTGGAAGAGGTCGAGCTCGCGCCCGAGCTTGCGATGGTCGCGCTTCTCGGCTTCCTCGATCTGCTTGAGGTAAGCGTCGAGGTCGTCCTGCTTGGCGAAGGCTGTGCCGTAGATGCGGGTCAGCATCGGATTGTTGCTGTCGCCGCGCCAATAGGCGCCGGCCACCTTCATCAGCTTGAAGGCATTGCCGACCTTGCCGGTAGAGGTCATGTGCGGGCCGCGGCACAGGTCGAACCAGTCGCCCTGGTAGTAGATCTTGATCGGCTCGCTGCCGGGAATGGCGTCGACCAGCTCGACCTTGAAGGCCTCGCCCTTGTCACGGAACACCTGCTTGGTCTTCTCGCGGTCCCAGACTTCCTTGGTGAACGGTTTGTCGCGCGCGACGATCTCGCGCATCTTCTTCTCGATCGCGGCAAAGTCGTCCGGCGTGAACGGCTCGTTGCGGAAGAAGTCGTAGTAGAATCCGTTCTCGATCACCGGGCCGATGGTGACCTGCGTGCCCGGCCACAGCGTCTGCACGGCCTCCGCCAGCACGTGGGCGCAGTCGTGGCGGATCAGCTCGAGCGCGCGCGGATCGTCGCGGTTGATCAGTTCGATGTTGGCATCGGCTTCGATGGGGTCGTCGAGGTCGCAGACCACGCCGTCGAGCGCCATTGCGACCGTGCGCTTGGCCAGCGACGGTGAGATGCCTTTGGCGAGCTCGAGGCCGGTGATGCTCTTGGCGTATTCGCGCCGGGCGCCGTCGGGGAAGGTGAGGGTGATCTTTTCTGGCGGGGTCACGGGCCTGAGATTGCTGAGGCTGTACTGGAAGCCGGACTCGGATTTGGGCTGGTCGGTCATTGCTTTTCTCCTGAGGCTCACTCCTGCGAACGAGCGCAGGTAAGCGGGAACGAGCGATATATCAGGCGATTCGGCCTGTGCAATCGGGCATTTCCAAGAAAGTGGAGCGCAAAGCCGAGACGTTGCCCCAACTATTTCGCGCGGTGCCCTTTAACAGGTCGCAGCCTGCTCTACATGCAGTTGCATGGAAAATTTGCCTGCCGCGGCCCGTTTCACGCCGACCGCCCTGATGCTTGGCAATCTCGTCACCGGCTGCTCGGTGCTTGCGCCGGCGGGGATGCTGCCGGAATTGTCGGCCGGACTCGGCATCAGCATCCATGCGGCAGGACTCCTGATCACCTTTGGCGCGATCACGCTGTGCATCGGCTCGCCGCTCACGGCCTGGCTCACCAGCCGCATCGAACGGCGGACGCTGCTCGCCTCGACGCTCGCGGTGCTCGCCATTGGCAATCTCGCCTCGGCATTTGCGCCCGACTACGCCAGCCTCCTCATCATCCGCCTGGTGATGCTCGCGGTCGGCGCGCTTTACACGCCGCAGGCGGCCGGCACCGCGGCGCTGATCGTGCCGGTGGAGCGGCGGGGCAGCACGATCGCCTACATCTTTCTCGGCTGGTCGCTCGCGGCCGCCGTCGGCCTGCCGCTGATCACCTTCATCGCCAGCCGCTATGGCTGGAGCGCGGCCTATGGTGGGATCGGCGCGCTCGGCTGCGTCAGTTTCCTGCTGTTGCTGCTGCGCCTGCCGGCCGGCTTGAAGGGCACGCCGGTGGATCTGAAGACATGGAGCGCGGTCGGCCGCAGCAGGACGATCCTGCTGCTGCTTGCAATCACCATGCTGCAGATGTCCGGGCAGTTCGTGGTGTTCACCTTCATGGGCCCGCTGCTCAAGAAGCTCACCGATGCCGGCCCTGATGCGATCGGCATGGTGTTCGGCATCTACGGCGTCTGCGGCTTCCTCGGCGTCGTCATTGCGACCCGCATCGTCGACACCTGGGGGCCGTATCGCACCTCGCTGCTATTCACCTGCCTGCTGCTTGCGGGCATCACGGGCTGGGCGCTCGGCGCCGGTACGCTCCCATTGATGGCGATCGCGGTCGCAATCTGGGGCTTTGGTTTTGCCTCGACCAATTCGATGCAGCAGGTGCGGCTGGTCGCGGCCGCGCCGCCGCTTGCATCGGCGACCGTCGCGCTCAACACCTCCGTGCTCTATATCGGCCAGGCCGTCGGCTCCGCCATCGGTGGGCTGTTGTTCGCCCGCGATCTCCTGCATCCGCTTGGCTTCGTCGCGGCCGGCTTCGTCGTACTGGCGCTGGTCCTTGTGATCCTCACCCGGCCGCAGCCGGGGGCCGCGACGGCATGAACCCCGCGTATTCCCGTGCGCAAGGCGCTTGGCAAATGGCGCGTCAGAGCGCTAGAAGGCGAGGCATGGGGACCAAAGAGAGTTGACTGAAATGAGGATGATTCTGGCGGTTGCCGCGGTGCTCTATTCAGCCTCCGCGTTCGCGCAAGCCGACAAGCCACCGATGGTGGGGGACAAGCCGCTGGTGCAGGTCAAGCCCAAAGGGAGCAAGGAGGCCGCAGCCAAGCCGGCCGCCGCGCCGAAGGGCAAGCCGCAATCGATCGCGGCGCGTCTCCAGGCCTGCCTCGACCTCGACGATGGCACCAAGGACCGGCTCAACTGCTATGATGCCGTGATCGCGCCGGCGCCGAAACCGAAGCCGGCGAAGGCCAAGGGCTACGCCGACTGCCGCTACTTCAAGGAAGAGGACGAGCGGCTGGCCTGCTTCAACGGCTTTGCCGAGAGCATTCCGAAGCTGCCCAAGACCTGAAGTTTGAAGCCGGACGGTTAGTCGCTGATCCGGCTCAGCACGGCCCTGAAGGCAACGCCCGGCAGTTGCAGTGCGGTGCCTTCGAACTCCGCCGTATCGCCGTCCTCGCGGCCGGCGAGCGTCAGCGTGATCCTGTCCTGCCCGAACAGCGCCTTGAAGGACGGATCGTCGTTATAGCGCTGGGTCGAGATCTTGACCTTGATGCTGTCGCCTTCGCCGGTGTAGCTGCCGATGAACGCGAAGGCGGAATTGCCGCCGCGCATCTTGCCGCCGGTCACATAGACGACGCCGCAGCCGGTTCCATGAACGGTGTGGAAGTCGACCTTGTACAGTCCTTGACGCACGACATGTCCTCAATGAAATGCCAGCTGCAACTCGGCCGGCAAGTTATGAGAGTTGTCGGCGGAAACAACCCGGTGGCTCCCGGGGATGCCGGCCATCAACATCACATTTTGATCAAGGCGTGAGATAATCGCAGGCAGCGCGGTCAAATGCCGACTGGCGCAATATCGGGCCTAACGGCTCGATGCAGCGGCCACGCGCGTCAGCGCAAGCGCTGGCGTTGCCGACATCTTCACCAGCACGTCCTTGAGCGGATACTGGGTCCACGCGCGGTTGACGTAGTCGCGATGTGTGATGCCGTCGCCGGTTTCGACGAACACCACGCTGCCGGGACGCAACGGCCCATTGATGTCCTCGGAGACGCTGATGCCCTTTTGCCTGAGCATGCCCATCAACTCGCGGTCGCGCCGCGCGGTATAGTGGGTATAGGAGCTGACGAAGAAGCTGGTGCGGTGGCTCTCGATCCAGGAGGCGAACTTGTCCATTTCGCCGTAGACGGCGTCGAGCAGCACCACGCCGCGGACGCGGTCGCTGATGCCGCCGACTTCGAGGCTCCATGCGGTCGGGAGGAAGCCGCCGCTATAGCCGACGATTACGATCGGCATGTTGGCGAAGGCGCGTGCGCTGTTGGGATCGCCGGTGGCGCGGGCGAGGTGGTTTGCCGATTCCTCCATGAAGCGCTTGAAGCCGCCGGGTTGCCAGAATTTTCCGGCGCTGGAATCGGCGGCATCCACCGCCATCTGCGGTGCAAGCAGGACGGCGTTGGCGCCGGAATCGGTGATCTGCTGCGGCACCAGCTGCCGGTCGCGCACATCACGCTCGAGCGTTGCGCCGTTGCCGTGGAAGAACACCACGATCACGCCCGGCTTGCGCACGTCGAAATGCTCGGGCACGTGCATCAGCACGCGATTGTCGCTGTAGGTCTCATCCTGCCAGTAGACGCGGCCCGAATAACTGCGGTGGCCGCGGCGGTCGCCCTTGGCAATGTTGAGGAAGGGAGCCTCGGAGGCGGGATTGTTGCCGAAATAGGGGAAGGCCGACGATTTCATGCTCACGAGCGTCGTCAGGTCTTCGCGGAGCGGACGTTGGTAGGGTACCTGCGGCGCGAGCGAGGCCACCTTGTAAGGAGCCTGTTCAGGCCGTGGCTGCACGGCGCGCTTCGGCGAAAAGTCAGACATCTGCCGTTGCAGGAAACCCTCGCTCGCCGACGGGAAGCGTTCCCTGAACTGCGGGGCGGGGAAGCGATCCTCGAACGTGTCGCCGCTTGCGACTTGCTGTTTGGCGGCTTGCGGGCTGGTTTTGGCGACGACCTGATTGACAGTGTGGACATTGGCCTGCGAGTTCGCCGCGAGCGCCGCTGGATCGGGCGCCTTGCCGCATTGAACCAGCGTCAAGGACAGCGGCACCAAGGCTGAGATCAAGCCGATCCGGAGCGCACGACCGCGCGAACCGGACGTCGTCCGGTCGGCACGCATGTCAGCTCTCAATTTCGGAACGGCCCCGACCATCCACCCATGACCCCAAGTCACGATCCAAGTCACGTCAATCGGCAATATCAAGACAATTGATCCGACTGGCGTTTAGGCGACGTTAAGTGTCCGGAGAAACTCCCCACATCCGGAACGCTCAGAGGACCACGTAATCGTGTCGTGATTGTGGGGGAGGAAAACGGGATTCCCCGGTGTTTGCGCAGGTTTATTGGCCGAAATCGTGCTCAAAAGGTGCTTAATTACCAAATTGGCCTGCCTCATTTAACCCTTGTTAACCCTGCTTGAATTGACTGACCGAACTGCACGATGCTCCCACGAGGCGCGACGCCTGAGGTTGAGAACCCCGATGACGGCATCAGATGCGGGACCCGCGCCCTGGACGGGGCGGCTGACCGGGAGCGGGCCGGGGGTCTCCGTTCTGGTCGCAACCGCCATCGTCGTCGCCGACATGATCGGGGTCGGCGTCTTCACCAGCCTCGGCTTCCAGGTGAAGGACATCCCATCCGGTTTCTCGATCCTGTTGCTGTGGACCATTGGCGGCATCGTCGCGCTGTGCGGGGTGTTCTCCTACAGCGAGTTAGGGGCGATGTTTCCGCGGCTCGAGCGGCGAGTACAATTTCCTTGGTCGCGCCTACCATCCCGCCTTCGGCTTTCTCGCTGGCTGGGTCTCGGCGACGGTCGGCTTTGCGGCGCCGGTCGCGCTTGCGGCGATGGCGTTCGGCGAATACGCCAAATCGGTCGTCCCCGGTCTGCCGCCGATCCCGCTCGCCATTGGGGTGGTGTGGCTGGTCTCGCTCGTGCAACTGACCGGCGTCAGGCACTCCTCGACCTTCCAGCTGATCGCGACCATCCTGAAAGTCTTGTTGATCGTCGCCTTTCTGGTCGCCGGCTTCATCATCGGCGTGCCGCAGCCGATCGCCTTCACGCCGCAGCCGGGTGATCTCGCGCACATCGTCAGTGCACCCTTCGCCATAGGTCTCGTCTTCGTGATGTACTCGTTCTCGGGCTGGAATGCCGCGACCTACATCATCGGTGAGATGAACATGCCGCAGCGGGACCTGCCACGCGCGTTGCTCGCGGGCACGCTGATCGTGCTGGTGCTCTACGTCGCGCTGAACGCGGTGTTTCTCTACTCCACGCCGGTCAATGCGCTCGCCGGCCAGCTCGACGTCGCCAGCGTCGCCGGCACCGCCATCTTCGGCAGCCTCGGCGGCCGGATCGTCGGCGCGATGATCTGCTTCGGCCTGATCTCCTCGATCAGCGCGATGATGTGGATCGGGCCACGCGTGATGATGACGATGGGGGAGGACATTCCGGCCCTGCGCGTGTTCTCGAAGCGGTCTGTGAGCGGCGCGCCGGCCTATGCCATCCTGTTCCAGCTGGCGGTCGCCAATCTGCTGCTGTTCACCCGCAGCTTCGAGGCGGTGCTCGACTTCATCCAGTTCGCGCTTTTGTTCTGCTCGTTTTTCACGGTCGCAGGCGTTATCAAGCTGCGCATCACCGATCCCGATCTGCCGCGGCCCTATCGCGCCTGGGGATACCCGTTCACGCCGCTGGTTTTCCTGCTCGTGACCGGGTTCATGATGTACTACCTTTTGACCGAGCGTCCGGTGCAGTCTCTCTCGGGGATGCTCGTCATGCTCGCTGGCCTGTTGATTTATGCTGTTTTCCGCAGGCGGCCGGTCGCCGCTGGCACGTCACACAATCGCGAATAGACATGTTTTTTCGACCCCTGAGAATTGCGGCCGTCGCTCTCGCCCTGCTGGCTGCGGCCGTCTCGTCCGCGCGCGCCGCCGATGCAACCTTCGACGACACCGCGCGATTCCTCGCAGGTATGCAGCCTTCGGCGGACTCGCCGCTGACGCCGCTCACCAAGGACCCGGGCTGGCAGCGCCACGCGAAATTTTTCGATGGCGCCTTCGCCCAACTCGAACAGCGCCAGCTCTCGAAGATCCGCAACTGGGCCGACGTCAATCTGGCCGCGCCGCGACCGACCATGTTCTACATGTTCAGCGGCCCGGACTTCCTCTATGCCAACGCCTTCTATTCCAAGGCGAGCACTTATGTGCTCGGCGCGCTGGAGCCGGTCGGCGCCGTGCCCGACCTGACGCGGCTGCCGCGCGGGTCGGTCGGTGCCGCGCTCTATAATGTCGAGCGTTCGCTCGGCTCGATCCTGAGCTTCTCCTTTTTCATCACCAAGCAGATGAAGGTCGATCTGCACACCAATCAGGTCAACGGCACCCTGCCGATCCTCTATGTCTTCCTCGTCCGCTCCGGCAAGACCATCCGCAACGTCGAGATGGTCGCGCTCGACGACAAGGGCGGGATGCACACCGGCAACGACACTCCGGGACCGAATGCCACGCGCGGCGTCCGCATCACCTTCGCCGGCAGCGATGGCGAGGCGCGTACGCTGTATTATTTCTCGACCGACCTCTCCAATCCCGGCGCGCGTGCGGCGGGCTTCCTGAAGTTCTGCGAGACGCTCGGACCGGGCAACAGCCTGATCAAGAGCGCGTCCTATCTGCTCCACTCCGGCAACTTCACCGTCGTTCGCGACTGGCTGCTCGCCAACAGCGCCACCATCGTCCAGGACGATTCCGGAATTCCACTTGCGAACTACAACACGCGGCAATGGCGGTTCTTCCCGTTTGGCCGCTATCTCGGGCCGATCGGGGAATTCCCCGGCCGCTACCAGGAGCGCTACGCCGAACTGTTCACCCGAGCCCAGCCGATCGATTTCGGCGTCGGCTATCGCTGGCGCATGCATGAGTCGAACTTGCTGCTGTCGGTGAGGGTGCCGGGAAGCGAGAGCGCGCCGACCGCGGAGACGACATCTTCCGCCGAGCCGCCGCCAAAGCGGCCCCACCCGAAGCGGCTGCGCCCACCCGAGCCGATCCCGCCGCCGTCCGGGCGTATCTACTGGTTCCGTTAGCTACCAGTGCACGCTCTGGCTGGGCACGATGAATGCCGTCGTGCTCGGCGGCGTGGCGAGGCTCGTCGCCAGATACCAGCCGGAGCCGAGGACGAGCGCGAGCAGCGCGATGATGGCGAGCATGTCAATGGCTCTGGGGTCGTGATCCCTCCAACTGAACTTGGGATGGGGACCAGACCTGACGTCGAAACGAGGGCTGATTTTCCAGCGCATTGTTGTTTCCTCCCTTGGGAGCAACAGAACAACGCGAGGCAAAAGTTCCGGTTCCGGTCAAGGCTGTGATGCGCAAAGCACTGCAGCATGCTTACGAAGCGTTGACTCCGCGCCAGCGGCCGTAGCGCCAGGGCAGATACCAGCGCGCGCCTTGCGGCGCGGCGAGAGGCACGCTGTCAATGCCCGACGTGCCGAACGGATTGCAGCGGAGCAGGCGCGCCAGAGTCATCCAGCCGCCAGCCCAGAGCCCGAACCGCTCGATCGCCTCGTCGCCATAGACGGAGCAGGTCGGCAGGTGGCGGCAATTGTAGCCCACCAGCGGCGAGAGTGTGTGCCGGTAGAGCCAGATCAGCGCGCGTCCGAATCTGCGCGGCAGTCGCAGCGCGCCCTCGATGGGAATGGAACAATGCTCGCAGGTTGAATGCTTCATGTGCGCGGTGCTGCGATCCTGTGCGCCATGTTGCGCGGTTCCGGCGCAGGGAACAGCGAGCTGTTGTGCGCGAGCCATACTTTGTCTGATTTCAGGGAGCAGTGCAGCAAGTACCTATGGACGATCTGTATTCCCCCGGATACCATTTTTGTGACGTCCATGTGTAGACTCGTTGGAACGTCTGAACGGGGATTGCCTGAATCGGCTTGGGCTTAGTGCTTGGGGCTTGGGGAAGGGACCAGTTTGAAACTTCTGAAGTCGCTTCATCTTCGCGGCTGGTTGCTGGTGGGAACCGCTGCTTGTGGGGTCGTGTTGGCGGGAGCCGTCACGACCTTGGGATCGTCGGCTCGGGCAGGTGCTACGCTCGAAGAGCGCAAGCTGCCGATGAAGTTCAACTGGGTTGCCTGCGAGCCGAACTGCCGTGGGTGGGTCAGCGCGGTCGGCATCATCACCGCAGATACGCCCAAGGACTTCGAAGAGTTTGCCCGCGAGCGCCAGCTTGGCGGCGCCACCGTGGTTCTCGACTCCAGCGGCGGTTCCGTCAACGACGCCATCACCCTCGGCCGGCGCTTCCGCAATCTCGGCCTTCTGACGACAGTCGGCATCAGTCTTCAGAACCGCGGCGGCCGGTCGGCCCGTCCGGCGGTCGCGCCCGAAGCCTATTGCGAATCCATGTGCGTATTCCTGCTGCTGGCCGGCAAGACGCGCTATGTGCCGGAGGCGGCGCATGTGCGGGTCCACCAGATCTGGATGGGCGACCGCGCCGACGATGCCAAGGCGGCCAGCTACAGCGCGCAGGACCTGATGATCGTGGAGCGCGACATCGGCCGGCTCGCCAAATACACCTTTGACATGGGCGGCGCCGGCGACCTGCTGTCGCTCGCGCTCAGCGTGCCGCCGTGGGAAGATCTGCACGAGCTGGACGCTGCCGAGCTGAAGCTCACCAATCTCGTGACGACCAATCTGGTGGCCGACGTGCTGCCGCATGCGGACGTCGCCGCGCCTGCGGTGGCGGAGCTCGCGCCGAAGACGCAGGCGAGGTTTGGCGCGGAACAGGAGCAACAGCCGCTCAAATCGACCAAGACGGCGGAGGCGGTGGTACCGACCGGCGCGGTGCAGAGCGCGGGCTCCCAGAAGTAGGACGTCCCGCAGGTCGTCGTTCGGGATTGGTGCGCCAGCGCGTAGCCAAGACTGCCTCGGCCCTGAATCAGCCTTGAGCGGCGGCGGGCTGCTTGGCCTTCGCCTCGATCTGGCCGATGGCATCGACCACGGCATCGAAGGTCAGCAAGGTCGAGGCATGTCGCGCCTTGTAGTCGCGGACCGGCTCGAGGAATTTGATTTCCTCCCACTTGCCTTCAGGAGGCGAGCCATTCTCTTTCAGCATCTTGCGAACGGTTTCGCGTAACTCACGGAGTTCGCTCGCAGTCGAGCCGACCACGTGACTTGCCATGATGGATGAAGAGGCCTGTCCCAGCGCGCAGGCCTTCACGTCATGAGCGAAGTCGGTCACGGTGTCGCCCTCCATTTTGAGGTCGATCTTCACGGTCGAGCCGCACAATTTGGAGTGGGCGGTGGCACTTGCGTCGGGGTTCGGGAGTCGTCCGAGGCGCGGAATATTCCCGGCCAGCTCGATGATCCGCTTGTTATAGATGTCGTTCAGCATGTGATGAAGTCCAACACTTCCGTACCGGATCGGCCTTGGCGGGCGCCGTCCAGGGTCCTATATAGGGTCGGAACTCGCGGAAAAACAGTCCAGCGGAGCGGCAGCGGTGATCCAGATCTGCGCGGCTGGCGTAATGAGCCAAGGACGTTTTCGCTAATACTGTTTTCTTCAGGCGTCCGGCGGCATGCCGCCCCGTCTGCCGGTGACACTCCGGCCATGAGGCCGTCGAACGGAGTAGACATGGACGCTGCGATCAAATCCATCCGCCCGGGCAAGCCCGCCGACAAGCATCCCGAGAGCCGACCGGCAGAGCTCGATCCCGCCGAATTCCTCGCGGCCGCCGTCCGCGCCGACCAGCCGCGCCCGGCGCGTGCAGAGGCGGAAGCGGCGGTGAAGACGCTGCTCGCCTACATCGGAGAGAACACAGAGCGCGAGGGCCTGCTCGACACGCCGCGCCGCGTGGTCGAGGCCTTCGACGAGCTTTACCAGGGCTACCACCAGTGCCCGGCCGAGGTGCTCGACCGCACCTTTGGCGAGACCGCGGGCTATGACGATTTCGTGCTGGTGCGCGACATCGAGTTCACCTCGCAGTGCGAGCATCACATGATGCCGTTCTACGGCAGGGCGCATATCGCCTATACGCCGGTGGAACGCGTCGTCGGCCTGTCCAAGCTCGCCCGCCTGACCGACATCTTCGCCCGCCGGCTCCAGACCCAGGAGCATCTGACGGCGCAGATCGCCGCGGCCATCGACGAAGTGCTCAAGCCCCGCGGCGTTGCGGTGCTGATCGAAGCCGAGCATACCTGCATGTCGGTGCGTGGCGTCGCCAAGCATGGCGCCTCCACCTTCACCAGCCGCTTTACCGGCATGTTCCGCGACAATCCGGCAGAGCAGGCTCGTTTCCTGTCCCTGGTGCGAGGCCTGCAGCGCTGACCTCGCGAAAGCTTTTGGCGAGGACGCCCGTGTCCGCTCACTCTCATGACATCGAGGAAGGTCTGTCCTTCCAGCCGCGCTTCGACGCAGGCGGCCTTGTGACCTGCGTGGCTACCGATGTCGCCACCGGCGATGTGCTGATGGTCGCCCACATGAACGACGAGGCCCTGCGCAAGACGATTGCGACCGGCGAGGCTTGGTACTTCAGCCGCTCGCGCAATGCCTTGTGGCGAAAAGGTGAGACCTCGGGGCAGACCCAGCGCGTGGTCGAGATCCGTACCGATTGCGACCAGGACGCGGTCTGGATCCGTGTCGAGCAGATCGGCGCGGCCTGCCACACCGGCCGAAGGTCCTGCTTCTACCGCAAGGTCGAGGCCGAGGGCGGAGAGACGAAGCTCGTCTTCGTCGATGCGGACAGAGCTGTTCGATCCCGGCGACGTCTACAAGAAGTAGGCCTCCGTCATTCCCGGCCTACACCCCTGGAATGCCGGGGAGCCTCGAAATTAACCCCGCATTAACCATACCTGTCCCACGGTGAGACGACAGGGCGTCCGAATTGCCGGCGCCGCTCAACGCCGCGCGGGGCGGGCACTCTATCATGTCGGTCGACAATTCCAGTGCCTCGCAGACGGCGGTTCTCGATCCGTCGCGGGCGCGTGTCGCCGGTGCGATCAAGCAGGCCTCGAACATTTCCGGCGTCAGCTTCCAATACATGCTGACCACGGCCAAGATGGAATCGGATTTCGATCCGACCGCGGGCGCCACCACATCCTCCGCGCACGGGCTCTACCAGTTCATCGACCAGACCTGGCTCGGCACGGTCAAGGAGGCGGGCACACAGCTTGGCTATGGCAATTATTCCGACGCCATCACCAGGACGTCGTCGGGCACCTACACGGTCGACGATCCCGCCATGAAGCGGTCGATCATGAAGCTGCGCGACGATCCGGAGGCCGCGTCCAGCATGGCCGCGGCGCTGACGCAGTCGAACAGCTTCAAGCTCACGGGCCTGCTCGGCCGCAGGCCGTCCGACAGTGAACTCTACATGGCGCATTTCATGGGCGTCGGCGGCGCCGCGAAACTGATCGCCAATGCCGAAGACAATCCGCAAGCGGTCGGCGCGCGGCTGTTTCCCAATGCGGCATCCGCCAACCGCTCGATCTTCTATGCCAAGGACGGCCGTGCCCGCAGCGTCTCCGAAGTCTATTCGGTGCTGGACGCGCGCTACGCCGGCGCCGCGAATTCCAAGACGACGCGCAGCGCGATGGCGATGTATGGCGGCACGCCGTCAACGACACAGGTTGCGAGCGCGAACGGCGTGCAGCCGACTGCGCCCGTGGTCGACAATGCCGCCTATCTCCAGACTTTCCCGAATACGAACGCCGTGACGCCGGTCAGCGCGACATCGTCGACGACCGTCGCAGACAGCACACCGGTTGCACCGGCGTTCCGCTCGATCTATCAGCCCGGCGATGTCACGCAGCCGGTCTCGACCACCGTGCAGAAATTGTGGGGCAACAACGCCTCGCTCACGTCAGTCGCGTCGGCGACGCCCGACGTACGACCGCCGCAGCCGCTCGATCTCTTCAGCGATCGCAGCGGCACGTTCAGCAGCTGATACTGACTCTCGTGTCCCGGACGCGCTGCGGCGCGTAGCGCTGCTGCGCAGAGCCGGACCCATGAAGCGGGCACGGCTTCCGATCATCGTCGGCCCCGGCTCTGCAGCGCATCACTTCGCGCTGCATGCGTCCGGGCCATGTGCGGCGGCAGCCTTTGCTCTCTTAACAAATCATCAATAAAACCAGCCAGTTATGGTGAACGCTTTGTTAAGCGTCGTGGTTTATTTTGTGTTGCAGGTGACAAGCCGTCACCGCTTCGTCTTCGTTGCGTAAGCCGGAAGCACCATGATCGTTCGGCAGTTCATCAATTGGATCAGGACGGCGCCCGCTGGCGAGCGGGCCGAGGCCACGCGGGCATTGGCCCGGGCCTGGCTGATCTCAGACCTCTCCCACGACGACCGCATCGCCGCCGAAGGCGCGCTGCTGATGCTGCTCGACGATCCCTCGCCTCTGGTGCGGCAGGCGATGGCCGAGGCTTTTGCACGCAGCATTGAAGCGCCCGCGACAATCGTGCGGGCACTGTCGGCGGATCAGCCGACCGTGGCGCTGCCCGTGCTCGAACATTCTCCGCTCCTGATCGATGCCGATCTGGTCGATCTTGTCGCGACCGGCAATGACGAGGTGCAGTGCGCGGTCGCGCGCCGCATCGCGCTGCCGGTATCTGTATGCGCCGCCATTGCCGAAGTCGGCTGCGCGGCGGCGGCGCTCGAGCTGATCGAGAACTCCCATGCCGAGCTTGCGCCATTCTCCTGGGATCGCATTGTCGAGCGTCACGGTCATCTCGCCGCGATCCGCGAGGCGATGCTGGTGCTGGAGGATCTACCGGCCGCCACACGCGCAGCGCTGGTGGCAAAACTCTCCGAGACCCTTGCGCAATTCGTCGTGGCACGGAACTGGCTGAGCGCCGATCGTGCCGATCGCATCGCGGCCGAGGCGCGCGACCGTTCCACAATGAACATTGCGGCGCGTTCGCGCGGCGAGGACATGCAGGGCCTGGTGCGGCACCTGCGCATCACCGGCCAGCTCACCGCAGGCCTGATCCTGCGTGCGCTGCTGTCGAGCAATCTGGACCTGTTCGACGCGGCGCTTGCCGAGCTCGCCGATCTGCCCCGGGCGCGCGTGTCTGCGCTGCTGCACGATCGCGGCAGCAACAGCCTGCATGCGCTGCTCCGTCGCGCCGGCCTGCCCGAAGCGACCTTCGCGGCATTCCAGGTCGCGCTCGATGCATGTCACGAGCAGGGCTTTGTCGACAGCGACGACGGCGCGGTGCGGCTGCGCCGGCGCATGGTCGAGCGCGTGCTCACCCATTGCGAGACCGATCGCGGCGCCACCGAGCCGCTGATGGTCCTGCTCCGCCGCTTCGCCACCGAGTCGGCGCGCGAGGAGGCAAGGCTATTCTGCGACGAGCTGGTCGCAGAGGGTGACGTCGGTCCCGTATATGATGATCTGATCGCGGCGTAGTTCGAGACGGCCGCCGCAAGCTCCGTCATGCGAGCGCAGCGAAGCAGTCCAGAATCTTTCCGCCGAAAGAGTCTGGACTGCTTCGTCGCAAGTGCTCCTGGCAATGACGAGAGGAGAAAGGGCTCGATTTACTCCGCCGGCACGATGCTCGGTGCCAGGATCACCTCGAGATGCTCGGGGCGATCGCGGTTGACGTCGGCAAGATAGTCGTCGGCGACCTTGCGGAGGCGGCGGCTGAGCTCGGCAGAGACGCTGATTCTGTCGAGCTTGGTGTTCTCGTGCACGATGGCGAGGATGGCGTTGATGTGATGCGTGAACAGCTCGGCCGGCACCCGTGCGAGGTCGGGCGCGTGCTCGATGACGCGGCACAGGCTCTCGGCGATCCCCGCCGCTTCCGGATAGCCGAACGTCGCGGCGTCGCCCTTGATGTCGTGGGCGGCGTGGAACAGCTCGTCGCGACGTGCCTTGGTGAAGCCGTCATTGCGGATGGCGGCGTAGGCGGCGGACAGCCGGTCGACCTCGGTCGCCATCCAACCCTTGAACTCGCCGGAAAGATCCGCCAGCGCCTGCTCGGCGCGGGCGACCGGATCGTCCATGTCCTTTTCATCGACCCGGCGCAGGACTTTCCGCAGCGGATTGGGCTGCGTGATGACCTGATGCGTGGCGAAGGCCGTGACCTCGATGTCCCTTGCGCTGTTCTTCGCCATGATGTCTGCCCGATCGAGTGAGAACGTTGCGCTAGATGGTGGAGCGCGCCTTGTCGAGCAGCGAGGGCTGCTGCAGCACCTCGTGCTTTTCGCCGACGCGGCGTTCGGGACCCATATAGGCGGAGCTGGTGTTGCGGCGCCGGTCCGGACCGAAATAGGTCTTGGTCTTGATGAAGGGCCGGGGACTGGCGACCACGTTGAGAATGCGCTGGTAGAGGCCCTTGGCCGAAATCGGCTTGGCCAGGAATTCGGTGACGCCGGCATCGCGCGCGACGGTGACGCGGCGCTTCTCGGAATGACCGGTCAGCATGATGATCGGCGCGTAAGGATTGCCTTTGGATTCCGGCTGCCGGATCATCTGCGCGGAGCTCGAGGCCGTCGAAGATCGGCATCGCCCAGTCGGCGATGACGATGTCGGGCACGTAATGGCTGTACATTTCAAGCGCCGTGGCGCCGTCCTCGGCCTCGTAGACTTCGCGCGCGCCGAACGAATGCAGCAGCGTCCGCAGGATGCGGCGCATGTGCGGATTGTCGTCGCAGATGAGGAAGCGCAGCTTGTTGAAATCGATGCGGAACATGACGCCTGGGCCAGAGCGGTCAACCTTCATTAACCATATCGCGCCGGGAGTTAACGAAGGGTTGCCGCTGCAGTCGTGGGGCGCAGCCGGGAAGTAGATTGGCATATCGCAATTCCGCCATTTTTTATTGTAAAACAATAAAAATGTTCAGAAGCGGAGAGTTACTCAGATGAGCGTGATCGTGTTTCCTTTTCCTGCGCCGGCAGTGCCGCGGTTGCGACGTATCGGGCGGACCGTCAGCGTCGGCGCGCTCGTCTGTGTCGCCGGCACGGTGATCGCGGTTCCCTTGCTATGGTCCAGCGACGAGGTGCTGTGGCATTGGATCGCGACGCAATCCCCGCTGGGAGCGCGGCAGTTCACGCTCAATGCCGGTACGCGCTTGTTGGGCGCGCTGATCAGCATGATCGGCCTTGCGCCCGTGATCTACGCCCTGCTGCAGCTCTCGATGCTGTTCGCCCGTTTCGCACGCGGTGAGGTGTTCGTGACCGACAACGCCTGGCGCATCCGCCGCATGGGCTTCGCGCTGATCGCCAATGCGTTGATGTCGCCGCTGGTTCAGATGCTCACCACGATCAACCTGACGCGGGCCAACGTTCCTGGCCAGCTTGTGGTGATGTTCGGTATCGAACAGTCGCAAGTGTTGTCTGTGCTGAGTGGTCTAGCCCTCGTCGCGTTCGCAACCGTGATGGCTGATGCCGTCCGCCTCTGGCACGAGAACAGCGAGATCATCTGACCATGCCGATCATCGTCAATCTCGACGTCATGCTTGCCAAGCGAAAGATCAGGTCGCGCGAGCTTGCCGCGCGCATCGAGCTCACGGAGGCGAACGTCTCCCTGCTGAAGTCGGGCAAGGTGCGCGGCATTCGCTTCGACACGTTGGAGCGGATCTGCGCCGTGCTCGACTGCCAGCCCGGCGATATCCTGGAATATGTCCCTGACAACGCGAACGGCTCTCTAGACCCCCGCGCGATCGGCCGGAAATCGGCCTAGCCACTTCCTCAAGTCTAGACTGGAGATACCTGCGATGAACCGCCTGGCGCGTGTTCTTGCGAGCGCGGCTGCGCTCATGCTCGGTGGTTGCAGTTCGGTTCCGCTCACATCGATCCCGCGCCTGGCCCGTATCGATGCCAAGACGACGGATTTGTCGATGCTGCGCGTTGCCATGCAATTGCCCGAGGCGTTGCGACCTCGTTCGGATGGCGTCAGGCTCGACGTCGTCACCAAAGTGGCCGGCGAGGCCGAGATGAAGACGAGTTTTGTCATGGTGGAGATGAGCGACGCACGAGATCGCGCCGGTCTGCCCGCGCCGCCGCGGGGTTCATCAACCTACCCCTATCGCTTGTCATCAGCCGATGCAGCACGCTTCGAGGCGCTGCGCGCGTCGATGGTCGAGCAGGGGAAACAAGGCAAGCGCGGTTCGATGGGGCTCGGCGTCGCAGCGAAGGAATTCTGTCGTGTGAACGAGGCGCAGCAGACGTCGTTGCCCGTGACGATCTACCTGATGACATCGGAGACGAAGAGCTTCGTTCCCGTCGTCAGAGATTTCGACCTGTTGAGCGATCCCACGGTGGCAGGCGGCCTGGAATCGATTGATCGCTGCGGCAAGTGAGCCGCGCGCTGGAGCTCAGTAGCCGAACTGCTCGCGCAGGATACGCTCTTCCAGGCTATGGCCGGGGTCGAACAGCATGCGCATCGAGATGGTCCGGTCGGACAGGACTTCGACGCGGCGGACATCGCGCACCTCGTCATGGTCCGCCACCGCCGCCACGGGGCGCTTGTCGCCCTCCAGCACCTCGATCACGACATAGGCCGTGTTCGGCAACAGAGCGCCGCGCCAGCGGCGCGGCCGGAAGGCGCTGATCGGGGTCAGTGCGAGGAGGGCGGCGTTGATCGGCAGGATCGGTCCCTGCGCCGACAGATTGTACGCGGTGGAGCCGGCCGGCGTTGCCACCATGATGCCGTCGGCGATCAGCTCGGGCATGCGCTCGCGCTCGTCGATCAGGATCCGCAGGCGCGCCGCCTGGTAGGTCTGCCGAAACAGAGCGACTTCGTTGATGGCGTGATGCAGGTGGACGCGGTCGTTGACATCGGTCGCACGCATCAGCAGCGGATTGATCTCGGATTCATGCGCGGCTTCCAGACGCCCACGCAGATCGACCGTCGAATATTCGTTCATCAGGAAGCCGACAGTGCCGCGGTGCATGCCGTAGATCGGCTTTCCCGTGTGCATGTGTTGGTGCAGCGTCTGGAGCATCAGGCCGTCGCCGCCGAGCGCGACGACGATGTCAGCCTCGTTCGGGTCGCAATTGCCGTACTCCCTGCTGAGTTGGCCGAAGGCCGCTTGCGCCTCGCTGCTCGGGCTGGCGACGAAGGCGATCCGGTCGTATCGCGCTGGCTTGGTCATGGCTTCCGGGCAGGGCCGCTGGCTGGAGAGAAGTTCCGCCGGGCTCGTCTATACGACCTAGGCCTGCATTGTCGAGGAGGACTGCGGCTCAAGGCAAACGGGCGGTTGTTCATCCCGATTCAGGACCAAACCAGGTCGATTTCCGTCCGATCGGGCTGTTCGGGCTCCGCCTGGCCGGTGATCCCCCAAACCGTCGCAATTCCTCGCTAGCCTTTCGGTACGCGGCGGTCCTCAGAGAGCCGGGCAAGGAGACGATCATGATCACGAGTTTGCCGGCGCTCCGCCATGCGGCTCTGGTGCTGGCGGTGTCGGCTTTCGCATTCGCAGGCTTGGCGCGCGCGGACGATCCGCCGCAGCCGCGCTCCGAGGCGTCTGCGCCGGCCGGACAGAAAGGCGGGCGCGGCGGTGGCGCGCAAAGCGCGTCGCAGAATTCGCCGGCAGCCGAGCTGCACCGTCTGCCGCCGGATTCGACAACGAAGCAGACGCTCGATCTGCCCGGCCTTACGCTCGATTTCACCGCGACCGCCGGCTCGATCCGCGTGTTCGACGGCAAGGGCGAGCCGCTGGCCGATATCGCCGCGACGTCCTATGAGCTTACCGGCGCCGATCGCGCGACGCGTCCCGTGACGTTCCTGTTCAACGGTGGGCCCGGCGCATCCTCCGCATGGCTTCAGTTCGGCGCGGCCGGGCCGTGGCGGTTGCCGCTCGATGGCGAAGCGCTGTCGCCGTCGGCCTCGCCCGAGGTGAAGCCGAATGCGGAAACCTGGCTCGACTTCACCGATCTCGTCTTCATCGATCCCGTCAGCACCGGTTACAGCCGCTTCGTCGCAAGCGGCGAGGACGCGCGCAAATCGTTCTACTCCGTCGATGGTGACGCCAATGCGATCGCGCTGGTGATCCGTCGCTGAGCTCGAGAAGCACGACCGGCTGACCTCGCCGAAATACGTCGCGGGCGAGAGCTATGGCGGCATTCGCGGGCCGAAGGTCGTGCGCCAGTTGCAGCTTCAGCATGGTGTCGGCATCAGGGGATTGATCCTGGTATCGCCATTGCTGGATTTTCGCGAGTTCACCGGCACGAGCCTCCTGCAATATGTCGCGACGCTGCCGAGCTATGTGGCAGTTGCCCGCGAACTCAAGGGACCGGTGAAGCGCGCCGATCTGGCCGACGTCGAGGCCTATGCGCGCGGTGAATTCCTGGCTGATCTCGTCAAGGGCGAGGCGGACAAGGAAGCCACCAACCGCCTCGCCGACAAGGTCGCCGAGCTCACCGGCATCGACCCGACGGTGAGCCGCAGGCTCGCCGGGCGCTTCGACGTCGGCGAATTCCGCCGCGAGTTCGATCGCAGGAACGGCAAGGTGACGGGGCGCTACGATGCCTCGGTGCGAGGCTTCGACCCCTATCCGGATTCGGGCAACTCCCGTTTCGGCGACCCTTCGGGCGATGCGCTCCAGGCGCCGTTGACGAGTGCTGCGGTCGACGTGCTGACGCGCAAGCTCAACTGGCGGCCGGATGGCTCCTATGAAGTCCTGAACGGCGCCGTGGAAGGCCATTGGGATTTTGGCCGCGGCATCAACCCGCCGCAGTCCGTGTCGGATCTGCGCCAGATTCTCGCCACCGATGCGAAGCTGAACGTGCTGGTTGCGCACGGCCTGTTTGATCTCGCCACGCCTTATTTCGGCTCGAAGCGGGTGCTCGACCAGTTGCCGGCGTTCGCGACGCAGCGCGTGAAGTTCGTCGTCTATCCCGGCGGCCACATGTTCTATTCGCGCGACGGGGCGCGGCAGGCGCTTCGGAGCGAGGTCGAGGCGCTGATCAGGGAATAGGCCGGCGCTTGCGCGGCTTGTATCTCCGCTCGATTTCGCGGGCCACGACGCTCGCAGGCTTGACGTTGGCTCCTGCGATCCAGACGTCGCTGACCTTGCCGCGCTTGTCTCGGACCCGCCGTACCGGCTCGCCGTAACTTGAATAGCCGGCGGCGGAGGACAAGCTTGCCGGTGTCGCGGCCGGTCACCTCGATCTCGCCAGAATCCATGAACGGATTGTTGAACTGGGGGTTGGCGATCAGCACGCGGTTGCCCATCGGCACTAGGTCCGTCGCGCCCCAGAGCGTCCACCAGCGGCCGGTCCAGTCGCGCAGGCGCCGGTCGGGCGCGCCGCGGGTCTTGAAGACGCGCAGGATCTGCATCGCGCCATCCATCCAGAACGGCGCCGCGCCATCGATGGAGTTGCTGATGATGCTGATCGTGAGCTCGCAGGCGGGGATGGAGCAGGTCCGGGAGATGTAACCCTGAAAGTGGCCGCCATGGCCAAACCAGTCCCAGCCGTCCAGCTTGCCGGCGCCGATGCCCAGGCCGTAATAGCCTTCGAAACTCTGCGGGATGCGCCAATGATGCCGCGTCATCTCGCGGCGGCTGGCGACGGACAGCAGGCTCTTTTTCGCATTGGGTGCGAGCTGCGCGAAAAAGCGGGCGGTGTCGGCGGCGGTCGCGGCGAAGCCCGTGGCCGATGCCATCGCGTTCGTGGGATTGTCGCCTGGGATCACGCAACGCTCGCCAAGTGGAACCCTTCGCGTGTGGCCGCGCGCGAACGATGCGCCCTTGGGAAGTGGCGCGTCCGGCTCGGTTTCGCGCAGGCCTGCGGCCTCGACGATCTCGCGTTTGATCCAGACGGAGTAGGGCTCTTTCGTCACGGCTTCGACGACGAGGCCGAGCAGCCCAAAGCCATGGTTGGAATATTTGAAGCGCGTGCCGGGCTCGATCGCGGTCGGCAGCTTCAGCTCGGCGAGCAGCTCCTTCGCGCTCAGATACGGACGACGATCGATGAACTGGCCGGAATCGGCGCCGTCGCGCGTCAGCCCCGCGGTATGCGAGAGCAGCTGCGCGATGGTCGTCTCGGCGACGCGCGGATGCATGCCGTCGACATATTGGCCGACGGGATCATCGAGCCGGAGCTTGCGCTGCTCGCGCAGCTTCATGATGCCGGCCGACGTAAAGCTCTTCGAGTGCGAGGCGATGCGACAGCGATGGCGCGGGGTGAGCTTCTCGCCGGTGTCGAGATTGGCAATGCCGAACGCATGTTCGGCGACGATCTCGCCGCGATGGGCAAACGCGACGATGACGCCGGGCTGCTGGATTGTCGTCTGCTGGAATTCGATCCAGGAAGAGATGTAGTCGATCGCGGATCGCAGCCACGTATCCATTGCGCACCAATTTCAGGGAGGATTCGTGCGCGAAGGCTAGCCGAGAAAGCGGAACGGGCACAACCCCGAGGTTGTGCCCGTTCAATCGGTCCGAAGACGCGACGTCTTCAGTAGACGAGCGTCGCGCCGGTCGGCTTGTCGAGCGCGGCGGCGAGCGAGCGATATTCGGAGCTGTCGGCGCCGGCGAGCGCGGCGATCTTGTTCAGATGATACTGCGCCTGTTCGCGGTTGCCCTGCTCGAGCTGCCAGAGGCCGTAATACTGCCAGGTGCGGACGTGGTTCGGATCGTCTTTCAGCGCCAGCTCGTAATAGACCTTTGACGACTGGTAGTCGCCGAGCTTGCGATAGGAGTAGCCGATCAGGTTCGCGACGTCGGCGACGTCGTCGCGCTTGAGCGACTTCAACTGGCTGATCGCACCGGTGTAGTCGTGGTTGTCGTAGATCGTGGTGTAGGCGGTGCGATAGGCAGCCAGGAATTTGGGATCGCTGATGGAGGAGCTCTTCTTCTTGCCCTTCTTGGACGAGTCGTCGGACTTCGGCGGCGAGGAGGGCTCGTCGCTGCCTGCGGCATAGGCGCTGGTCACAACCGGCCCGGCCGCCAGCGTCATGGCGACGAGTCCCGGCACAAGAAGCGTAGAGAGTTTGCGCATCTAAGTTCTCCCGAATGGAACGTGGCGATCCTACACGATTGCCCTAGGACCGGAACACCCATCCGCCAGAAACATTCCCGTCCCGTGCGTGGATGACGAACTTGTCATCGAGATGAACGGGAGCCTGCAAGGGGCTTCAGACCGGGTTCAGCGCGGTGCTCCTAGGCTCTCACTTACGATCGAAGAGGAGACGAGAGGGCGCCGCCTCAAGATCCTTCCAAGAGGAGACCGACCATGTTGAAGACCATTTCCGCAGCCTTGCTCGCCGCTTCTGTGATCGCAGCCCCGGCCTTCGCGGCCGAGGCCGGCAAGACCACCACGACTGCGCCGTTGATCAAGGCGGACCAGAGCCAGACCAAGGCATCGACCACTGCCGCGAAGCCCGAGGCTGGCGTCAAGGCCGATGCCAAGGCAACCGACGCGAAGGCCGCTGCCGACGTCAAGGCGGATACCACGGCGAACGCGATGAACGCCAATGCCGCTGTGACGCCCGACCAGCACAAGACCGTGCGGACCCATCGCCATCATCACAAGCAGGTATCGGCCAAGAAGTCGCCGATCACGCAGCCGGATCTCACCAAGCCGGTGACGTCGGACAAGCGCAGCTAGGACTGATCCCGCGCGGCGGCATCCAGCATTGCCCCGCCGCCGTGTGCGGACATCAGGCCCGGCCCGTTCGTCACGCCTCGCGCGAAAGCTCGAAGTGTCGGCGGCGGGCCGGTGCGCCGATCCCAACAAACATGAACTTCGAAAACAACCCCATGCACAGTAGACGGCGATAGGCATATCAATGGTTTGACGCCTGCCGTAATACGGATTTTGCGAATCCGGTTGACTCGTCGGGCAAAACACCTCTAGACATGCATCATCGCAACCTTGGGGCTGGACGTCTCCGGGTCTGATTGAGCGGCGAGCGTGACCTGTGGAGCGATTGGCGAAACGTGCGATGATCCTGGCGTTGCCGCTGGCGCTCGCTGGATGTTTCGGCGGAGACGGTGACCGTCCGTCCCTGATCGGCGGGGGGCAGGCCGGCGGTCCGCAGCCGTTCCCCGACAATTTCCGCAGCGATACGCTCGCTCTGATGCGCGCCTATCTGAACAATCCGGTCGGTGTGCGCGAGGCCGGCATGGCCGACCCCGTGCAGCGCGAGCTCGGCGGCCGGCAGTTCTATGTCAGCTGCCTGCGGTTCACCCCGCGTGAGACCGACGGAAGCTATAAGGGCATGCGCGAGCGCGCGGTGGTGTTCGTCAACGGCAGAGCGGACCGTGTCGTCGACAAGGCGAGCGAACTCTGCGCAGGCGCGGTTTACGGACCCTTTCCGGAACTGGAAAAGATGACGCGGTAGCGCAAAGCCGACCTTCATCGCCCGGTGGTAGGACAGAGGCCGCCGGAGCCGCTGGATCACATTTCGGCGAGCTTTGAACGGGTGGTTTGGCCTTGCGACGAGATCGTTACGGCAGGCTTTGCGCCGGCGACAAAATCTGTCGGCGCAAGCAGACGTGACGGAACAAAATCGCTCTGTTGCCGCTCCGTCACAGTTACGAACGATCAACGTTCCGGCATCGCCGCGAAGCAACCTAAATCACGCCACGTTGTTTCCTGAGTGTCGATTTTGAAAGAACGGGGATGACCATGAAGACGATTTTGCTTGGCGCAGCAGCCGCTCTGCTGGCACTGGCCGCGCCGGCCGCCGCGGCCGACATGCAGGCGCGCACCTACACCAAGGCTCCGGCCTATACACCGCCGCAGGTGATCTACAACTGGACCGGTTTCTACATCGGCGGCCACGTCGGCGGCGCCTTTGCCGGCGACAGCAGCTTCCAGTCCAGCGACGCCCGCTTCCTGGGCGGCGTGCAGGGCGGCTTCGACTACCAGTTCGCGCCCAACTGGGTCGTGGGTATCGAGGCCCAGTATTCCTGGCTGCCGACCAACAACAACGGTGTCACGTTCCCGCTGGGTACGCAGGTAACGTCGAATACCGATCAGCTTGGGTCGGTGACGGGCCGCCTGGGCTACACTTGGGGTCCGGCGCTGCTCTACGCCAAGGGCGGTTACGCCTGGCGCAATGGCGGCCTTGGCGTCAACGTCGCCGGCGTCGCGCAGCCCTTCACCGCCACCGGCAACAACAAGGACGGCTATACCGTCGGTGCCGGCCTCGAATACATGTTCGCGCCCAACTGGTCGGCCAAGGCCGAGTACCAGTATTACAATTTCGGCAGCACGACCATTACCTCCGGTCCGGCCGACGTTGTCGGCGTCCGGGGCCGGGACGACGAGCATACCGTCAAGGTCGGTGTGAACTATCGCTTCGGCTGGGGTGGCCCCGCGGCCTCGCGCTACTGACCCGCGGCCAGCGACCAAGATCTGCCCATGCTCTGACAAAGGCCGGCTCCCGCCGGCGCTTTCGTTTGCCAGGCTCGTTTTTGTCGACGCCTTGTTTGCTTTGTGTGAACCATCTGGCGCGTCATTTGCAGGCAAACAGTCGGACGCGCGCTTTCTCACGGGCGTCATGGGGCGCGGGTAAAGCAAAAATAATTTTTGCGGACTAGGCAACTCGCGCTCCGGAACGCGTTATATGAGAATTACCGGGCTGGTGGGACGACGGACATGCGTATCTTGGTGTCGGCAGTAGCGCTCTCGTGCATCATTTCCTTTCCTTGTGCTGCACAGACAATCCTCAAGTCCGAGCCTTTGATGCTGGCACCCTATGAGGTGGCCTTCGTCAAGGATGCGTCCTGCCCGTCAGGCAAGGTGCTCAAGGTCACGGGCGCGATCCGCGGGCTGCACCGCCGCAAGGCCTGCGTAGTGCTGGCGGGCGAGCAGGCCTCGCTGGCCACCGCGACGCCCTGATCTCCCGCTTGCGTCACTCTCCGGCTTTCCGCCGGACGTCAGGAATTCAACTCAAGCTCTATCCTGGACAGGCGCTCGGCCTCGGCCTTGTTCCTGGCGGGGTCCTCGTTTTGGGCGGCCCGGCACGGCTTGATCTCGTAGTCATTGTCGAGCACCCGGCGCGGCCCGGGACGGTCGTCGTCGATGACATCCACGACGAGGCCGCTCCGCTGCGCGAACTTCCACACGTCGGCCTCATCGGGATAGGCCTTGCTGAGTTGGGCGTCGTTGCAGAACAGGGCGTAGGGCATTCGGGCCGCTCCCGGAAAGCCCGTTAACGACCAAAAGCGGGTCGGGTTCCGGCTCGCCTGCGATCACGGGGGCGTGATCTGAGGGGCGGGTGCCTGAGTCGTAAACGAGTCCTGAATCCCCAAAAAAGAATCCCCGGGACTCATTTGGCGGAATCAGCGGATGTTTTGGGCCATGACGACCGACCTCAAAACCTCCTGCGGGCACATGCTGCTGCCCCTCACGCTGGCACTTTTCGGTGCCTGCGCGGCCAACCTCTGGCTGGTGTGGTCGTGGCTATAAGGTCTTGGCTATAACGTCTTGGCCATGAGGCCCTGGCTATGAGGTCTTGCCTCCAAGCTCCCGGCTGTGAGGCGGTCGCCCCCTCACTTGTCCGCCTCTGGGCGGACAGAGGGGTCGCGGATGGCGGCACGCAATTTGGTCAGGGTCGCCGCGCAATATTCCTCGCGCTCGCGCTCGAACCGCTCCTGGTGCTTGCGGAAACTGGCGATGCGGGCCTGCATCTCGGAGCGGAAATCGCCGCTTGCCCGCGGTGGCGAGACCATGCGCGGTTGGGGCGGCGGGGCAGCTTTCGGCGGCTCGACCTCGACCGTGAAGGTCTCGATGGTCACGGTCTCGACGGCGGCGGTCTCCACCCACACGGCAGGAGCACCCGTCGGGATTTCCGGCGGATGGAAGCCATCCTTCTTGCCGGTCACCGACTGGACGAAGGCCATTGTCTGCGCGATCAGCGCGTCGCGTTCCCTGATCCACTTCATGGGGCACCTTTGTTGGTCCCATTCCAGCAAAGCTGGCCGGCCGAATCAAGAAGATACCCCCGGGGATTGCATATTTTTCCCGATCGCCCGACAGTGGGGGATGGATGCTAAAACGACCCCATCGGACGAAGCGCAGGGCTTGAGGCTCGTGCGGACTTACATGTCGCTGTCGCCCGAGAAGCGCGCAGAGGTCATCGCATTTGTCGAGAGGTTGGCAGGCGGAGAACCCCGGCGCGAGGAAGGCCAAGAAGCTTCGCCGACTTGAGCGCTATCGCTCACGTGGATTGACGTTGGGAACGAAAATCGTTCCACCAACAACGCGGACGGGCGGCTCGATAGCGCCATCGGCAAACCGGCTGCCGACAACCTGCTTCCCCGCCACCTGTGCCGGAGCCTCCGCAAATACCGAGCTCGAGAAGCGTCGCGGTCCCGGCCACCACGCCGCAGCACAGCGTCACAGTCGCCAGCAGGAATATGTTTCGATTCTCTTCTCTGATCCGCATGGGCCAAGAACGGCCGACCCTCGCAAATTGTTCCGTGAGGCAGAGCAACCGTCGCCAAAGCAGGGCGCAGCTTACGCGAGGCTTACGCCCATGCCTCCAACCGTTATTTTTCCGTAAGAAGAATCCGCGTCATTTGGTATCAATTTTTAACGTCCTGGAGTTCCAATGGCGTCGCTGGGAATGCGTCGGTCGCTGTCGACCGCGATATCATTGGAATGCTGGAATGAGCGTCTTGAACAATCTGAAGATCGTATGGAAGGTCGCGCTGATCGTGACCGTCATGGGTTGCGCGATGGTCGGAGTTGCCGCTTTCGGCACCCGCGAACTCTCCGCGACCGTCGACGGATTTGGAGAGCTCGATGCCGCACAGTCGGCCGCGCTCAACCTTACACGGGCCCAGCGCCGCATCGAGACCTATCATGCCGCGCTCTATGCGGTGTTCACCGAAGCGACCGAAGCAGGCAACGCCAATCGTCTCAAGACCGCAAACCAGAACCGCAACGAGATCACCCAATATCTCGATGCGGCGGAAAAGGATGATCCCTCCCGCGCGACCGAGATCAAGAGCATCAGCAGCCAGTTGAAGGCCGTCTTCGGCGGATGCGATCCCGTCCTCCAGGCCGGCTCGCAGGCGACCAGCCCGGAGGAGAATTCCAGGGCTGCGGAGCGTGCGCACAAGGAATGCGATCCGTTGATCGACGCGTCGCTGGATCGCGTGGCGAAATTCACGGCTGAAGTCTCAAAGGTTGTTGCACAGCGCAAGGACGCCATTGACCGCGACGCCAAATCCGCGACCTGGACCGTGCTCGGCGTCAGCGCCGGCGGCCTTCTGATCGGCATCGCGATCGCGCTCTTCATCGGCCTCAACGCGATGTCCCGGCCGATCGCCCGGCTCAAGCTCGCGATGGAGGGCCTTGCCCGCAACGATCTCAAGACCGAGGTGCCCGAGAAGGATCGCCGCGACGAGATCGGCGACATGGCCAGGACGGTCGAAGTGTTCAAGACCAACGCGGCTCGAGGTCGAACGCCTCAAGGCAGCCCAGGTCGAAGCGGAGAAGCAGGCTGCCGAGCAGCGTCGCCGCGACATGGTCAACCTGGCCGACGGCTTCGAACGCGCAGTCGGCGAGATCATCGAGACGGTAGGCTCGGCCTCTACCGAGCTCGAGGCGTCGTCCTCGACGCTCGCTACCACCGCACAGCGCGCGGAGGAACTGACCTCGGTCGTCGTGACCGCGTCGGGCGAAGCCACCGGCAACGTGCAGTCGGTTGCCACCGCCACGGAAGAGCTGACCTCCTCCGTCAACGAGATCAGCCGTCAGGTGCAGGAATCCGCGCGGATGGCGGGCGAGGCCGTCACCCAGGCCCGCACCACGACCGAACGGGTCAGCGAGCTCTCGGTCGCGGCCACGCGCATCGGCGACGTCGTCGAGCTTATCAACACCATCGCCGGCCAGACCAATTTGCTGGCGCTGAACGCCACGATCGAAGCGGCGCGTGCCGGCGAGGCCGGCCGCGGCTTCGCCGTCGTCGCCGCCGAGGTGAAGACGCTGGCCGAACAGACCGCCAAGGCGACCGGCGAGATCAGCCAGCAGATTTCCGGCATCCAGTCCGCGACGCAGGACTCCGTCAATGCGATCCGCGACATCTCCGCGACGATCGAGCGTCTGTCCGAGGTGTCGTCGACCATTGCCGCGGCCGTCGAGGAGCAGGGCGCCGCGACCCAGGAGATCTCGCGCAACGTGCAGCAGGCCGCTCACGGCACCCAGCGGGTCTCGTCGAACATCACCGACGTGCAGCGCGGCGCGGCCGGGACCGGCTCGGCCTCTTCGCAGGTGCTCTCGACCGCGAAGATGCTGGCATCCGACAGCACCCGGCTGAAGGACGAAGTCGGAAAATTCCTGCGAACGGTGCGCGCGGCGTAAGGCATCCGTCCGCCGTGAACCTGCGATCTAACGCGCGAGCAGGACACCCAGAGCGAACACCAGCAGCACGGCCGTCATGATGACGGCCGTTGCCGCACCGGCAATGATCCTGGCCTTCTCTCTGGGAGTGGTGGAGCGCATCGGTGCTGCAGTCTACCTGATGTTGAACTCTGATCCAATCTGTGGTCAGTAGCCGCGCCCGCGACGCCTGCGGCCAACATCCATGTCCGAAGGTTGCCCATGAACGAGGATGTCAGCGACGGCTGGGCCGCGTCCGCGGCGGCCTGGATCGTCGAGCAGGGTGAGGAGGGCGACTACGGTCGCCGCTTCGTGCTGGATGAGCCGATGCGGGCGCGGGTCGAAGGGCGAGGTTTCCGCACTGCGCTCGACGTCGGCTGCGGGGAAGGGCGTTTCTGCCGTCTCATGCAGCGTGCCGGCATCCGCACGACCGGCATCGATCCGACCGAGGCGCTGCTCGCGCGCGCAAGGGAGCTGGACCCGAACGGCGACTATCGGCTCGGCCGCGCCGAGGCGATGGATTTCGATGAATCCCATGATCTCGTCGTCAGCTATCTCAGCCTGATCGACATGCCGGATCTCGCCGCGGCGATCGCGAACATGGTGGCGGCGCTGCGGCCGGGCGGAACGCTGCTGATCGCCAACATGACCAGCTTCAATACCGCGGGGCCGCCCGAAGGCTGGACGCGTGACGGCGATGGCATACCGCGCTTCGTGATCGACCATTATATGGAGGAACGCTGCAACTGGGTGAGCTGGGGCGGGATCCGGATCCAGAACTGGCACCGCCCGCTCAGCACCTACATGACGCTACTGCTCGATCACGGGCTCCAATTGCGCCTGTTCGTCGAGCCGCAGCCGACGGGCGGAGATCCCAACAGAAATGCGCGCCATCGCCGCGTGCCCTACTTCCACATCATGGAGTGGCAGAAGCCGGCGTGAGCATGACGGGATGGAGATTCCGGATGCACGACCTGTTAGTGTGGTCACGACGGAATCCTGATTTGAGGTCCGCCCGATGATCGCGAAACGTCCCCCCGTGCTCGCCCACGACCGCTTCGTCGCCGATCGGGAGAATTTTGCCGGCCTCGATCTCGCCGCGCGGTTCGAGCAGAATCGAGAAGACGAACCTCTGGGGCGCGGCCAGTTCGGTCTCAGGCCTCGGCTCGGAGGACCCGGCGACAGAAGCGATCCGGGAGGAGCTTCCTTTCCTGCTGCAACGGCTCGGCGCGCGCTCGCTGCTGGATGCGCCCTGCGGCGATGCCGGCTGGATCGGCCGCGTCAAGCTCGGCTGCGACTACACCGGCATCGACATCGTGCCGGCGCTGATCGAGGGCAATCGCCGTCGCGTGGCGGACGGCGCGTTGTCCGGCCGGTTCCTCATTGCCGACATCACGCGCGACGCGCTGCCGCGCGCGGATGTCATTCTTTGCCGGGACTGCCTGGTTCATTTGAGCTTCGCCAACATCGCCCGAGCCGTCGCGCGTTTTGCCGAGAGCGGTGCACGCTACTTGCTGGTCACGACGTTTCCCGAATGGGATAGCAATCGCGATTGCGAGGACGGCGACTGGCGCGCGCTGAACATGGAGCGAGCGCCGTTCAACTGGCCCCCGCCGCACGCGCTGATCAACGAGCGTTGCGAGGAGGGCGACGGCGGCTGGCGCGACAAGAGCCTCGGGCTGTGGCGGCTGGACGAATTGCCGGAGGGCGGCCGCGATGCAGCAGCCGCTTGAAGCAAAGCTGGGACTTCATAATGCCCCGATTGTGCCTGCTGCGCGATTGCGGCCGAGCAGCCATCATCGCGGCTGGATTGGGCACGACAGCACGAGCACCATGACCGCGGGTTGTCCGACAACGCCCGCGACCGCGGTTGCGATCGGCATGCTGTAGTCGGCGCTGATGACGCCAGCCATGTACTCGCTGCGGGCGTAGGCGATCACGACACCGCCGGACAATTCCGCGCATCGAAACCCCTGGAAGTACGTATCGTATATTTTGGCACCAAGAATGAAATTCAGCTTGGCTTGAACGGCGAGGTCTTCTTCGTCAGTCAAAACAACCATAGGCACTCCGCATTCGGCACGAGATACGGAGCAGGGTGGCGGAGCGTTGTGCATGAGCCCATGCGTAGCCGGGTGGGAACGGATTGCGCGGGCGCTGAAGAACAGGTGCGAAGGTGCAGTTCCTGATCGATGCAGGATGCAGTTGCGGCGCCGTTGCGCGCGAAGGCAGCGCGTCGAACACTGGTGCCGGCTGAGGGGATTGAACCCCCGACCTTCGGTTTACAAAACCGCTGCTCTACCGCTGAGCTAAGCCGGCGACGCTGGAATGCGGGCAGGAGCCGGCATTCGCCGGGGCTGTCCGCCCGTGCGCGTCGCAATATCAGACTTGGATGGAAAGTGCCAGAACCCGGCGATGGATCATGGGTATGAAACAGGCGGCCCGAGGGCCGCCTGTTCGGTCTCGCTCAGATCATGTCCGCTTACTGGCAAAGATGCGGACGGCCGTCCTCGCCCTTGAAGTAGGTGCCGGGCGTGCAGACGAAGCCGTTGCGCTGGGCGTAGGTGCGGTTGTCCCAGCCGCGGTTGTCCCAGCCGCGATTCCAGCTATCGTCATAGGCGTAGCTGTTGTCCCAGGCGCGAGCAGGCGCAGTTGCGATCGCAGCCGCGGTGCCGACCGCTGCGCCGGCGACGCCGGCCGCGACGTCGGTCGGCCAGAAGCCGGTGCGGTTCCTGTTCCAGTCGTTGTTCCAGTCGCCATTGCTCTGGCGATAGGCCGCGCGGCGCTGGCGGGTGCCGCCGTCGGTGTAGGGATTGCCGGGGCCGAGGTTCTGGCAATTGGCGTTGGGGAATTGGGCCGAGCAGCGGGCCGGATTGGTGACCACCGCCTGCGCCATTGCCGAGCCTGCCAGCATGGTCGACGCCACCGCGACGGCGCCGAGGAATTTCATCTTCGTCATTTGTCGTCTCCCGTTTGATTGATGGGGGGCTAAATGCCGGCGGCGGCGGATGTTCCGATGCAACAGATCGATTATTGCTGTCGCGGAACAAACGCGCGGAACTAACGGATGTGAGCGCGTGTTCCAGCACGCGGGAGCACGTTAACGCTTCGCTATCGTGCGTTGCTGCATTTGAGCGGCATGCGATGCTGCCGTGTTAGGCTTACCGGCATTTGGCGAGGGGCCTTAACCCTCTGTGCGTCGTGATCGGTTAGGTTGCGGGCCGGATAAACGGGATCCTGTCATGCGCGCATTTGCGCTCGCTGCCTTTCTGATCGGACTGCCCGCGACGGCGTTTGCCGGCGGCGGCTTCGATATCGTCGTGCCCGGCCGTCCCGGCGTGCCGATCATCATCAACAATATCGACGCATCCTATAGCGTCGTCGAGGGCGTCTGGGGCCTCGGCAAGAACATCCAGGTGCAGCCCACCATCTATGGCGGGCGCTATGTCGCCGAGCGTCAGCCCGAGGACGTCGGCCATTATTATCCGACGCTGGGCTTGCGGCCGGGCTACGGCCGGCTCGAGGTCGAGCCGCCGGCGAACCGCAAACTGCCGAAGCCCGCCGAGGGCTATCACGAGAGCTGGAGCGCGCGATCCGCGCCGCTGCCGGCGCAGATGGACGTGCCCGTCAATCCGCCGGCGGTGATCCTTGCACCCGAGTTCAACGACACTCCGCGGTACCGTCGGCCGCGCTGAAGTGCCCGGCGGTCGCCGGGTCAAGAAACGTCAAAATCCAACAAGCGGAAATCAACAGGAGAGAGTAATGCGTCAGATGATTTCGGGACTGGTTGCGGCGGCTGCCGTGATGTTCGTCGGGGCCGCGCCGGCTGCTGCCTGCGGCTTCAATCCGTGCCAGCCGGTCGCGCCGGTCTATTCCGGCTGCAACACCGGTTGCGGTGGCTACGGTTACGGCGCCTATGAGCGTCTCGCCGAGCCGACCACGCAGTATTATTACGTCAACCAGGGCCCGACCTATACCGGCCCGGGCGCCTTTGCGCCGTATCCGACCTACCGTGAGGACGCGGTCGTTGCGCCCGCCGAATACGGCTACGGCCGTGGCTATGGCCACGGTTACGGCTATCGCGCTGCCGCCGTCGCAGCGCCGGCCGCCTATCCCTATCGCCGCCCGTACTACCGTCCGTATCGCTACGGCTACGGCCCGCGCGCCGGCTATCTGCCGCGCACGCATTACGGCTACGGTCCGCGCTACGGCTACGCCCATCGCCACGCGCCCGCGCCGTACTACGGCGGTCACCGCGTGCTGCGCCGCTATTACTGATCGCTTGATCGGTTGAATTGACGGGACGCCCGTCCGCGCCGTGCGGGCGGGCGTTTCGTTGTTAGCGCTTCATCAGGCCGAGCCGGCTCGCGCCGACATAGAGCGACAGCACGGCTGCGTTCGAGACGTTGAGGCTCTTGATCGCGCCGGGCATGTCGAGCCGCGCCACGATGCTGCAGGTCTCGCGCGTCAAACGCCGCAGTCCCGTGCCTTCAGCCCCAAGCACCAGCGCGAGCGGTTCGCGCAGCGGGACCTCGCTGAGATCTTCGCCGCCTTCGCTGTCGAGGCCGATGGTCAGGAAGCCGAGCTCGTTCAGTTCGGTCAGCGCGCGCGCGAGGTTCGGCACGGTGACAATAGGCACCAGTTCGAGCGCGCCCGAGGCGGCCTTGGCCAGCACGCCGGTGGCCTCCGGACTGTGGCGCGCGGTGGTGACGATCGCCTTCACCGCGAACGCCGCGGCGGAGCGCAGGATGGCGCCGACATTGTGCGGATCGGTGATCTGGTCGAGCACCAGCACCATGCCCTCGAGCTGCAGGTCCTCGAGACCAGGCGAGGGCAGGGGATCGGCCTCGGCGAGCAGGCCCTGGTGCACCGCGTCGGGCGACAGCAGCCGGTCGATGTCCTGGGGCCGGACGATCTCGGGGGCGACCCGGGTTTCGATGTTTTCGTCCGCCAGCCGCCTTGCGGCGTTCTCGGTCAGCGTCAGCTTGCGGATCTGCCGCGCAGGATTGGCGAGCGCCATGGTGACGGTGTGCCAGCCATAGAGGATGACCGGCCCGTCGGGGTCCGAATCGCGCTCGCGCCAGGTCGGCTGGCCGGCCGATTTCCCGGGTTTTTGAAGGGCTTACCGCCGCCGCGGCGACCTTTCGGGCCGAATTTTCGATCGTTCATGGGCTTGCTTGTGTCATGGGTCCCTGAATATGGCAATTTGGGCCTATCCGGGGTGATTTAGCTGGTCGTCTTGGTTGACTTTGCCCACCCGTTTCGCCCATAACCGCGCCCGGTCGCGTCCCCGTCAGGGCTGTTGCGGCTTCAAGTTCCATGGCCGTCTTCGGTCGCCGGAAAGTCCGGCCCGATGTGCTGCCGTCGAGCGGGGGAGTGTCCCGAGTGGCAAAGGGAGCTGACTGTAAATCAGCCGTCTTATGACTTCGAAGGTTCGAGTCCTTCTTCCCCCACCATCCTTCGCGAGCTGCGGCTCGGCAAGCCGGCACTGAACGTCAGCGCCACGCATATGACCTATCGTCCGTGCTCTTCCCGTTCGTGGATGACGTTGGCGCGTCCGACCAGGAGGTCGTCGACCATGCCGATGCGCTTGGGGTCCTTGCCGGCGTACGGCATGGAGTGCAGCACGTAGCGCATCGCGTTCAGCCGTGCGCGTTTCTTGTCGTCGGACTTGATGACGATCCAGGGACAGTCTGCGGTGTCGGTGTGGAAGAACATCCCTTCCTTGGCGCGCGTGTAATCGTCCCATTTGTCGAGCGAGGCGAGATCGATCGGCGACAGCTTCCACTGTTTCAGCGGATGACCTTCGCGCTCCTTGAAACGCCGCCGCTGCTCCTCGCGGCTGACGGAGAACCAGAACTTGACGAGGTGCAGGCCGCTGCGAGCCAGGTTGCGCTCGAACTCCGGGACCTGGCGCAGGAATTCATCGTACTCCGCCGGCGAGCAGAAATTCATGACGCGCTCGACCCCGGCGCGGTTGTACCAGCTCCGGTCGAACAGCACGATCTCGCCGGCGGTCGGCAGATGCTGCACGTAGCGCTGGAAATACCACTGGCCGCGCTCGACGTCGCTCGGCTTTTCCAGCGCCACGACGCGGGCGCCGCGCGGATTGAGATGCTCCATGAAGCGCTTGATGGCGCCGCCCTTGCCGGCGGCGTCGCGGCCCTCGAACAGCAGGACGAGGCGCTGCCTTGTCTCCTTCATCCAGTTCTGTAGCTTCAGCAACTCGGTCTGGAGAGCGAATTTCTGCTCCTCATAGTCGCGGCGAAACATGCGGGATTTGTAGGGGTAGCCGCCCATCCGCCAGTCCTCGGCGAGTTCGTCGCTGGTCTGCCGCCTCGCGCGTTTGCTTTCCTTGCCGACCAGGAGAGCCTGAAGACGCCGGGCGTCGTCCGGCGCGGCGCCGGTGAGCATGGCCTGCACGGGGGCGCTGTCGGGCGGTAAGGCGGGAGTGCCATTGAGAACGCTGTCGAGCGCCGCCAATTCGGTTTCGAGCGCGCCCGCGGATGATTGTTCGACCAGCGATCGTTCGACGGGACTGAGCTTGAGGGCTTGCGCGCGCGTCGCCGTCTTGCGCCTGACGGGCTTTGCTTGCGCTTTCCTGGCGCGACCTTGCCTGGGCTTCCTGGGAAGAGATGCCATGGGATGAACTCTCGCGTGAGCTGTGCGGGAGTCTCCATTTAGCCGGATAACCCGGCCAAATGGCTTGACGTGAATCAAACCACGCCTGGCCCCGCGCTGTCGATCACCCCACCATCTCCCGCACCATCGGCACCACCTTGCGCCCATAGAGCTCGATGCTCGTCATCAGATTCTCGTGCGGCAGCGGGCCCGCCGAATATTTCAACTGGAAGCGCGAGATGCCGAGCGTCTTTGCTGTCCTGGCGATCTTGCGCGCGACCGTTTCGGGCGAGCCGACATAGAGCGAGCCGTGCTCGGCCTCGCTGACGAACTCGTCGCGGCCCATCGGCGGCCAGCCGCGCTCCTTGCCGATGCGGTCGCGCATCGCCTTGTAGTGGGGCCACAGCTCCTCGCGCGCCTGCGCGTCGGTCTCGGCGACATAGCCGGGCGAATGCACGCCGATCGGCTGCGCGGCGCGGCCGAATTCCCTAGAGGCGCGGTGATAGAGCTCGACGAAGGGCGCAAAGCGCGCGGGATCGCCGCCGATGATCGCGAGCATCAAGGGCAGATCGTAATGCGCCGCGCGCACCACCGATTGCGGGCTGCCGCCGACGCCGATCCATGTCTTCAGCGTGCCGTTCTCGACAGGGGGATAGACCAGCTGATCCCTGAGCGGCGGACGCAGCTTGCCTTCCCAGCTCACCGGCTTCTGCGGCAGCAGGGCGGCGAACAGATCGAGCTTCTCCTCGAACAGCTCTTCGTATTTGCGCAGATCGAATCCGAACAGCGGAAAGGATTCCGTGAACGAGCCGCGGCCGAGGATCACTTCTGCGCGGCCGCTCGAGAGTGCATCCAGCGTCGCAAAGCGCTGGAATACGCGGATCGGGTCGTCCGACGACAGCACCGTCACGGCCGAGCCAAGATGAATGCGTTTTGTCCGCGACGCGATCGCGGCCAGCACGGTCTCGGGCGAGGAGATCGCAAAATCAGCCCGGTGGTGCTCGCCGAGCCCGATGAAGTCGAGGCCGATCTCGTCGGCCAGCACCGCCTCGTCGACGACGTTACGGATCACCTGCGCATGCGCAAGCGTGGCGCCGGAGGCATCCCCGGTGACGTCGCCAAAGGTATCCAGTCCGAATTCGAGCGGTGCGGTCATCGATCAGATCTCTGTGGGATGATCGGCCAGATTTAATGCACGCTCGCCCGGTCACAAGGGCACGACTGGAAATGCTCGGTTTCCGGTTTTTCAATCCGTCCTATCGGGATCCAGGTGATCAGCCGCGGGGCGACGCAGGCTGGATGGTGTCCGTCCATAGCGGCGGCGGAAGCTCCGATTGAAGGTCGAGAGGTCGCCGAAGCCGGAGGCGAGCGCGATGTCGCCGATCCGTTGTTGCCGTCGTGCGGGATCGAGCAGCATCGCCGTGGCGCGCTCGAGCTCGTTCGTCCGTGACAAAGGACAAAAAACCGAGACCGCCGCGTTCGAACAGCAGATAGATCGATCGTTCGGACAGGCCTAGTCGCTGCGCGACGTGTCTGGCCGACAGGGTTGGATCGGCGAGATGGGCGCGGATATCCGTCTTCGCGGCGGAAAGGCGCGTCATTGCTGTTGCGCCCGCAGGGTCATGCACGAACGTGTCGTCACTTCGCGGCAGCGAGGCCGCGATCAGGTCGACGATGTGGTCGTGGATGCGGCAGGCGAGTCCGCGATCAGCGGGAATGCCGCTCGCGGCAAGGGCATCGACATAGGCTTGGAGCAGGCGAAGCGCGATGCTGTTCGAAGGTCGTTGAAACCGCAGCCGTGCGTCGATGTCCGGAATCCTGCCGCGGATCCGCGTGCCGTCGAGGCGGACGTTGATGAGCCGGGCAGGGCTTGCGATCGCGGATGAACCCGTGCGGTCGCAGCACAGCAGGATCGCGTCGGCGGTATCCGGTAGATTTGCCCTGTCCTCGCCAGGGACCAGATAGCCGGATTGCCTAACCCAGCTGAGCGCAAAGCCGCCGTCGCCATTCGCGGGCAGTTCGGTCTCGCCGAGGTGGCGGCACGCGACCTCGAGCCGCACATCGTGGTCGCAGATATCCTCCACCGAGACTGCAAGCCTGTCCTCCGGCGGCAGAACGTCGGTGTCGAACAGGAAACGCGTTGCGCGGCTGGTCGTCAAAACGGATCGAGCCCCCGTCAAAGTCCGAGCCTTTGTCGTGCGCTCGCCGAACACGGTTCGAACCGACGTCCGCAAGGCACGGCATGGCGCGGTAGTCCGTGTGATGTCCTCGCAACAGGGGAAACAATTCCGCGCGATTGCGGAAATTGCAGTGCTGGTTGCGGGGAGTGCCGAGACCTCGCCGCGGCATCTCTTAGGATGGCCTGGAGTCTGGGACGGGGCGCGGGCGCAAGCTCGTGCGTAATGCGACAATGACAGGACGCGGTATGAAGAAGGCCCTTGTAGCGACGTCAATGGTTCTCGGCGGATGCGCATCCGCAGCGGCCGGCGAGGTCAGTTGGACGGGCTTTCACGCCGGCATCAACGGGGGCTATGGCTGGGCAAGAGGCGCCGTCACGGCGCTTCCGGGAGATACGCTCACGCAGAGCCTGTCGTTCGGCCAGCCCGTCGTTCCCGCGCTCTCGGCCTCTCCGAATGCCGACGGCGGGCTCGGCGGCGGGCAGGTCGGCTATGACTGGCAATTTGCCGGCCGCGGCGTGGTCGGGCTCGAAGCCGATATCGCGGCGGCGAGCCTGAAATCCGGTGCCTCGATGCCGACGGTTTTGTTCGGGATGCAGCCGGCGACGTTCGACGTCAGCCGCAACGTCGACTGGTTCGGCACCGTCCGCGGCCGTATCGGATTCCTGGCCACGCAGGATCTGTTGATCTTCGCGACCGGCGGCTTCGCGTACGGCCGCGTGAGCGAGTCGGCCAGCGTGTCGCTGCCGCTTGGCGCGTCCAACTCGATCGGCAATTTCGGCTATGCCTTCGCCTGCGGTCCGACTTACGGAGCCACGTCGTGCTTCGCCGGAAGCTCGTCCCGCATCGCGACCGGCTGGACCGCCGGCATCGGCGGCGAAAAGCGCTTCACGCAGAACCTCAGCCTGAAAGTCGAATATCTTCACATCGACCTTGGCAGCAGCAGCTACCCGGTCGCCGGTAGCCTCAATGCGGGCACGCCGTTCACGCCGAGCTTTCTCAATGCCCGTTCAACGGCCACGATTGATCTCTTGCGGGCTGGGCTGAACTACAATTTCTGACCCGGCTGCGCGGAGTCCGTCACCGGTGCGCTAGGACGAGATCCGCACGACCATCTTGCCGAGTGCGGCGCGCGTTTGCATCGTCTTGAACGCCTCGCGAAAGTCTTCCAGTGCGAAGACGCGGCCGACCGCGGGCTTCAGCCTGCCATCGGCGAGCCATCCGGTCAGTTGCGACATCAGGCGCTTCTGAATGTCAGGCTCGCGCACGGGAATCTGCGCGAGGTCGACGCCGAGCAGGGCGCCGCCCTTCAGCAGCGGCAGATTGAACGGCAATGCGGGAATGGCGCCGCCGGCAAAGCCGACCACGAGATAGCGTCCGCGCCAGGCGATGGATCGAAACGCCTGCACCGAGATTTCGCCGCCGACGGGGTCGAAGATCACGTCGGCGCCGTGTCCTCCCGTCAAATCCTTGAACGTGTCGCGCCAGCCGGCCTGCGTGTAGTCGATCACCGCGTCGGCGCCGTGCGCCCGTGCGAAGGCGCGCTTTTCCTCTGTCGATGCCGCCGCGATCACGCGGGCGCCGAGCAGCTTGCCGATCTGCACGGCCGCGGTGCCGGTGCCGCCGGCCGCGCCCAGCACGAGCAACTGTTCACCTGCGACGATCATGGCGCGCGCGCTCAGGGCGTAGAGCGCAGTGAGATAATTGGCGCGGAAGGAAGCGGCGACCTCGGCTGCAACGCCATCCGGTAGCGGGTGGAGTGCTTCAGGCTTGACCACGATCTCTTCGGCGAGCGCGCCCGAGCGCGTCATGCCCATCACGCGCATGCCGGGTCGATAGCCTGCAGGCTCGCCCGGAGCTTCCGCCACAACGCCCGCGAACTCCGTTCCGGGAATGAAGGGCAGGGGATCCCTGGTTTGGTAGAGACCCTGGATCTTCAAGCCGTCGACAAATCCGATCCCCGCCGCCTCCACCCGAATGCGCAACTGTCCGGGTTCGATCCGCGGAGACGGAACGTCCTTCAGCGCGATCTGATCGATGGGGGCATATTGCTCGACGACGACGGCTTTCATGGCGGACCTCTGCGGCTCCTTTTATCCTGACAGGTCCCGACGCCAGTCTCTTGCGTCTACCGCCACATCCCCCGCATCCGCGCGCCGATATCGACCTTCGGGCCCTGCGCGCCAGTACGCGCAGCGCCGGCGGTGGCCTTCGGCCAGGCGGTGCGATCGAACAGGTAGATCAGGGATTCCGGGATGAAGCGGGTGCGCGAGGCGTAGACGTGGCGATCGCCCTTGGCGACCTGGCCGTGGACGAAGAAGCGCTGGGGAACGACGAGGTGCAAATCGTCCTTGGCGCGCGTCATCGCGACGTAGAGCAGGCGCCGCTCCTCCTCGAGCTCGGCGGAGGTGCCGGCGCCGAGGTCGGACGGCATGCAGCCGTCGACGACGTTGAGCACGAACACCGACTTCCACTCCTGGCCCTTGGCGGAGTGGATGGTGGAGAGGATCAGATAATCCTCGTCGCGCAAGGGCGGCCCGGATTTGTCGCTGGTCGCATCCGGCGGATCGAGCGTGAGCTCGGTGAGGAATTTCTCGCGGCTGGGATAGCCGCTCGCGATCTGCTCGAGCTGCATCAGGTCGGCGCGGCGCGTCTCGGACTCCTCGTGGATGCGGTCGAGATGCGGCTCGTACCACAGCCGCACGCGCTCGAGATCAACAGGCCATTCCGAATAGCGCAGATTCTCGATGGTGCGGACGAAGTCGGTCCAGTCGGCGCCCGTGCGCGCGGGCACCGGGAGCCGGCCGAGCGCGGCAAGCGGGTCGGCGCTTTCCGCCATCTGGTCGAGCACGCGCTGCGCGGTCGCGGGACCGACGCCCGGCAACAGATGCAGGATGCGAAAGCCGGCGACGCGGTCGCGCGGATTTTCGGCAAAGCGCAGCAGCGCCAGCACGTCCTTGACGTGCGCGGCATCGAGGAATTTCAGCCCGCCGAACTTCACGAAAGGGATGTTGCGGCGGGTCAGCTCGATTTCGAGCGGGCCGGAATGCGAGGACGTGCGGAACAGCACAGCCTGGTGCTTGAGCAGCGCGCCTTGCTCGCGATTGGCCAGCACCTCCTCGACGATGTAGCGGGCCTGGTCGGCCTCGTCGTGCACGGTGACGAGTTGCGGCTTTTGCGACGCGGTGCGGTCGGTCCAGAGGTTCTTGGTGAAGCGCTCGCGGGCAAGGCCGATGACGCCGTTGGCCGCCGCCAGCACGGGTTGCGTCGAGCGGTAATTGCGGTCGAGCGTGATGATCTCCGCGCGCGGCGAAAAGCTCTGCGGAAAATCCAGGATGTTGCGCACGGTGGCGGCGCGGAACGAGTAGATCGACTGCGCGTCGTCGCCGACGACGGTGAGCCCGCGTCCATCCGGCTTCAGCGCCAGCAGGATCGAGGATTGCAGGCGGTTGGTGTCCTGATATTCGTCGACCAGGACGTGATCGAAGCGGCCGCCGATCTCTTCGGCGATCAGCGCGTCGCCCATCATCTGCGACCAGTAGAGCAGCAAATCGTCGTAATCGAGCACGTGCTGGGCCTGCTTGGCTTCGACATAGGCCGCGAACAGGCCCTTCAGCTCGGCGGCCCAGCCGGCGCACCAGGGATAATGCGCCCCCAGCACCTTCTCGATCTCCATCTCGGCATTGACGCAGCGCGAGTAGATCGACAGGCAGGTGCCCTTGGCGGGAAAGCGGCTCTCGGTCTTCGACAATCCGCGCTCGTGCCGGACCAGGTTCATCAGGTCGGCGGAATCCTCGCGGTCGTGGATGGTGAAGGCGGGATCGACGCCGATGCGCTCGGCATATTCGCGCAGCAGGCGCGCGCCGATGCCGTGGAAGGTGCCGGCCCAGGTGAGGGCGTCGCGCATGATCGCGGCGTTGTTCTCGCCGAGCACCTTTCGGGCGATACGCTCGACCCGGCCGGCCATCTCGGCGGCGGCGCGGCGGGAGAACGTCATCAGCAGGATGCGGCGCGGATCGGCGCCTGCGACGATCAGATGCGCGACGCGGTGGGCCAGCGTGTTGGTCTTGCCGGAGCCGGCGCCGGCAATGACGAGCAGGGGGCGCCCACGGTCACGCCGTCGGCCACGCCATGCTCCACGGCGCGGCGCTGCTCCGCATTGAGCGTATCCAGATATGTCGCCACGAATCGCCCCGGTGAAACGGGGAGAATCGGCTATCGCGGCGCAGATCGCAATGCGGCTGGACGGCACCGGTGTTAAGACCTAGGGAGAAGACGGCCCAAGGTTCCAGCCCAAAGAGCGCTCCCGGCATGACTGAGTTCAAGCCCGAACAATTCGAGATGCGGCGGCTGGAATCGCTCAGCAACACCATCTTCGGCGTTGCCATGACGCTGCTCGCCTACGACCTGCCGAAGGCGGCCGTGTTCACCGGCGCGCCGGACTGGAACGATCTGGCCCGGGTCTATTCGGGCAAGCTGATCGGCTTTGCGCTCAGCTTCATCATCGCCGGCGTGTTCTGGATCAGCCATCACCGGCGGCTGGCGCGGCAGCCGGTGGGCAGCCGCGGTGCGGTGATGCTCAATTTGTTTTTCCTGCTGTCGATCGTGCTGCTGCCGGTGACCAACGGCCTCTACACCAACTATCCCCTGAGCAGCGCGGTCGCCGTGCTCTATGGCGTGCATCTGAGCGCGATCGCCGGCCTCAACGCCTGGCTCTGGTGGAGGATATTGGGCGGCTGGAGCCATGAGATCATGGCCTCGTTGTTTCCGCTGCTCGTGTTCATTCCAGGCACGATCGTGGCGGCCTTCGCGCCGCACGCCGCGCCCTACCTGTGGTTCCTTGCCTTCGGCGGCCTTCTGATCCAGCGCTTCTATGGCGCGCGGACCGGGCCGGGCGCGTAAGGCTGCTGCTCAGCCTCGTGCCCCGCCGAAACTGTCGGCCGGCACGTAAAGCTTGACCGGGCGGATTTCGTAGACGGCCGACGGGTTGACCTCGCGCAGCTTGCGCGCCGCCGAAATCGCCTCTTCCTCCGTATCGTAGTTCACGAGGTGGAAGCCCAGAAGCTGCTCCTTGGTCTCGGCAAACGGGCCGTCGAGCACCATGCCGGCGCCAGGACCGCGCAGGGTCTTGGCCTTCTGGGTGTCATCCAGGCGGGCGGCCGGGCCGAAATGTCCGCTTGCCCGCAGAGGCGCCTGGACCTCGATCACTTTCGACACGACGGCCGCGTCCTGCTCGGGCGTCCAGGCCAGGAGCTCGTCTTCCACGTGATAGGCCAGGATGGCGTAGAGCATCGTCACCTCGGTTGCTTATGTCCGCTGTCCGAAGGACGTATCACCGCCGTCGAATCCGACAAGCCCGCCGACGAAAATATTGCGTCGCGCCGCGCGTGACGAAACCGTCCTGAAACCCGATTGCCGCCTTGCGGGGTGAACGCTGCCCAAAGCCGAGGCGACTGATGGCCACCAAGAACACTTCGGAGGCGGCCATGTCGACCATCAGGATCATCTGCGACGCGCGTCGGGCGGGACAATCGGATGCCGCGGATCTGCACGACCAGAGCGGCCACCACCGCTATTACGGCAGCTCGGCCGAGAACGGCGGCGAGCGCATCGTCGAAAGCCGCCGCGGCAAGCGCCCGCGCGCGCCGAACGTCTGCGGCTTCTGAAGCCCCGCGCTTTGAGACAGCCTGCGACAATGAGCGTTCTGCAGATATCGATTGCCGCGATGCCGTTCCTGCTCTCGCTCGTGAGCAGGTCCAGCAAGGTGATTGCGCCATGCCTGCTCGCGAGCATCTTCACCGTGCTGCTCGGCGATGAGCCCCACCGGGCGGTCATGGCCTGGTGCGTCGGCACGCTGATCGCCGCCGTCGCCATGCGCGAATGGCTCCGCGCGATCTGAGCCGGCCCGCCGATGAAGGCAAATCCCAAAAGACAAATCCCAAAAGAAAAGGCGCGGCGGGGAGACCCCGTCGCGCCCGATTCTTGCTCGCTGGTCCAGGGCTGAGAGCGCCCCGATGCCAAGCCCTTCTCAGAACTTAGCGGGCGATCCCAGCGAGGTGACAGCGCTTGGTAAGAGACACTGGATCACCTCCTTTCGTTGGTTGCGGAAGACTTCAATATAGGCCGGGATGCCGCCGCTGTTAAGGGGAGGGCAAGCGACCGGGAACCAGCCCGTCCGCGAGGTACGGAAAGACCGGCCAGAGGCAGTTGAGACCGCCGCCCGGCCGTGTTAGGGAGCGCCCTGACGCGGGTGTAGCTCAATGGTAGAGCAGCAGCCTTCCAAGCTGAATACGAGGGTTCGATTCCCTTCACCCGCTCCATTTCCCCGTCGCGAAAATCACCTACGGTTCAATGAGTTGCATTGAGTGCGGACTCCGTCAAGAGTCCGAAAAAGGTTTGCGCCCTTTTTTCTAGGGCGCTCTTCGGGCGCACGATTTTCCTAAGTCGTTGTAACTTCAGTAGCGCAATAGATTCGCAGCAAGAAATCAGCAAACAGCTGGGCAGCGTGATGGGGCCGATTGCACTCTTCGACAAGTCATTCGTCGAAATGCTCAACATCGATGAGGCCGCGATCTTCGACTGCCTCTACAGCTCAATCATATGTCCGATATTTTATACGGAGGTTTTGGCTGATCTTTCCAAGGAGCCGCCTGGTCAGCGTTCAGCAGAACGAATAGTCGGCGACGTCGCGAAGAAGACGCCAATAATGCACGCTACTCCGAACATGCTTCACACTGCGATATGTATGGCAGAGCTGGCAGGCAACGCCGTTGAGATGCGCAATGTCCCAGTAAGATCGGGTGGGAAGCCAGTCCGCAGGCCAGACGGAACGGTGGGCGTCATCTATAATCAAGCGCCCGAGGCAAAGGCGTTTGATCGTTGGCAACGTGGTCAGTTCAGAGAAATTGAACGCGATTTTGCATTTGGCTGGCGCAAACAGCTTCTTGAAGCCGACGACGGACTGACGGCGAAATTAACACGCCAAATTCTTGCGATCACGCAAGAACCAAAAAATCTCGCCGAGGCCTTGGCTATAGCCAAACAAGTGCTTCAGGGTGATGGCCAGCGTTTCTGGCTTCTAAGAACGGCATACCTTCTGCTTGGACTCAATCCACGGAATTTCCAGCGCGTTCAGGCGCGATGGGTTGCGGCTGGACGACCACCCCTACACGATTTCGCACCTTATACCGCTCACTGCCTTCTTGTTGAGGTCTTCTTCAACGTAGCTATCGGGAAGAAGTTGATCTCACCTGACCGAGCTAGCAATCGCGTTGATATGGCATACTTATTCTATCTGCCATTCTCGATGATCTTCATTTCCAATGACAAGCTCCATCAAAGAGCCGCGCCGCTGTTCATGACCGACAAGCAAATTTTTGTGGACGGAGATGATCTCAAAAAGATCTCACGGCCCTCAATACCCGATATTCCATGCTGTCAGATGAAGAGAAGAGTGAAGGCTTGATTCGGATAGCCCGGTATCCACCAAATGATGACAGCTGCCTCACGACACGCATCTGGAAGCAGTTGGGAATGCCCATTGAACGGCAAACGACTACGCGCGATTCTGAGTCTCCCAGCGCGACTGAATTGCTAGCCCATGTGAAGCACATGCGGGAAGATTCAAAGCGGGGCGACAGCGCAACACGGTTCAGCCAATCGGAGTTGGAAGACCCGACTCATTTGGTGATAGAGCGCATGGTCCCACTGCGTCGGGGCAAGTGGCGTTTCATGCCAATTGGTGTTGAAGCTTCGGACAATTAGTCTAGCGAAGCTGACCAGGCGTTCGCGGCCCAGGAAAAGAAGTGATAAAGAGAGCGCCGTGGGCTGACACGGCGCTTTTTTCTTATCGCGCCCTCGCCAAAACTTCCGTTTTTCAGGGCGCTCCTTGGGCGCAATAATCCGTGATCTGCGGGTGCTTTCGGGGATCCAGCGTGAAGTTTGGAATACAGGAAAGTGCCTGTTTTACGCTGTTTGATGAACTTCGGTGATGTGGCGGGAGGGATTCCGCATCGACTTCCAAGCTGAATACGAGGGTTCGATTCCCTTCACCCGCTCCAGCTTTTGCATTGTCCGGTTAAGGTTGCTCTCCGATGGATCGGGGCTCACCCGCCCCCGTCACAGCACCACATCCCGGTTGACGTTCTTGTACAGCAGATACACCGCTTGGCTCGCACCGGTCGGATAGAATTGCTGCGGGCAGAACGAGCCCATCCAGATGAAGTTATCGACCCAGATTTCGTGCCAGCTATTGCAGAGATAATACAGGCCTTGCCCCTCCAGCATCAGCAACCCGTGCTCCATGATGTGGATCTCGACGGCTGGAAAGCAGACGCCGGGCTGGAAGAACATCAGGTTCATCTCGAAATCGAACCGCAGGTCGCCCATGGGTAGCAGGTGCTTGAAGCCGCGCCCCTGCAAGCCGGTATGGTTCGTCATCGGCATCGCCTGGTGTTGAGCGACGATGGCCGTGGGTGCCGCAATGCCGTCGGCCATTTCATAACGCTTCTTCACCGCGATGACGCGAGCGGGCGCGGTCAGATGGCAGTGCATCGCGAACGACGTTCCCGGGGGCACATAGGCAAAGCCGCCTGCCGTCAGCGAGGCCGGGGCTTCGGTGCCAATGCTGATGTCGACGGCTCCCGTCACCACGTAGAAGAAATGCTGAAGATCCACGCGGATCGGCTGGGCGGTGCCGCCCGAGGGCTCGATCTCCAGCATGAACTGGACGAAGGCGGCGCCGAGCGAGGGCGCCGCCAGGAAACGAACGGTCGTCGACGACCAGGCCGGCAGCCGGCTATTCAAGACGCCTTCGGGCAGGATGAACGCGAAGTTGCGGCCCACGACGGCGCGGCTGTGTCCGATTGCGCCGGGGCGAACGACACCGGGTTGGGCCGGCAGATCGGTGGGGTGCATCTAGAATTCCCTGGTCAGCTCGCAGAGCGTTGCGACGTGGCGAATGTGGTTCGGTTCACGCCAGCTTCTTCGATTCGATAAATGAGAGAGGAGGGTATCGCAACGCCGGTTGGCCGCTGCCCGCCATACCGGCCTGACTGACATCAGCCGGTGCCACGGCCTCGCTTCACGATGGATTGAAGCGCGCTGCTGCGCCGTATTCGCCCACGCGAACAGGTGACCGGACTAGGAACCTTTCTCCACAAGCACGAGTTGGACGTTGGGTGGGCAAGATAACACACGAGGCAAACCGTGCAGGAAGCTGTGCACGTGCGCTCGACCGCGCAAATCGCAAACCATCCAATTCATCCGATGCTGGTGCCGATACCCATCGTGTGTTTCATCGGCGCATTGCTCACCGACATCGCCTACGTCGCCAGCGCCGAGATCATGTGGGCGGATTTTTCGGCCTGGCTTCTGGTTGTCGGGGTCATCTTCGGCGTGCTGGCGGCGATCGCCGGCCTGATCGATTTTCTCGGCAACCGCCTGGTGCGGGCACAGGCGCCGGCCTGGCCGCATCTGATCGGCAATGCCGTGGTGCTGATCCTGGCGACCGTCAACGCGTTGATCCACACGCGCGATGCCTGGACCTCGGTGTGGCCCACCGGGCTCATTCTCTCAGTGATCACCGTCCTGATTTTAGCTGTCACCGGCTGGCTTGGCTGGGCGATGGTGTATCGCCACGGCGTAGGAGTTACGAGATGAAGACGATGTTCGCCCGCGCCTTGCTGTGCTCTTCGCTGCTTTGTCTTGCCGGCTGCGATGACGGCAGCGGCGATCCCAAGGCGCAGATCGGCGCTAATCCGAAGCTGCCCGAGATCCAGCAATATCTGTTGCCGCCGATGCACATCGCCCGCATCGTCGGCTGGAAGAAGGACGAAACGCCGGCGGTTGCGGAGGGTCTTCAGGTCAAGGCCTTTGCGACCGGCTTGCAGCATCCGCGCTCGATCTACGTGCTGCCCAACGGGGACGTGCTGGTGGTCGAGTCGAAGGCGCCGAAAGGTGGTGCGATCAAGCGGCCCAAGGAAATCGTGATGAGCTATGTCGAGATCCTGGGCAACGTCCGGCGGCGACACGGGCCCGAGCAACCGCATCACGCTGCTGCGCGACACCAATGGCGACGGCGTGCCGGATACGCAAAGCGTCTTCCTCGACCATCTCAACTCACCCTTCGGCGTCGCGCTGGTGGGCAACGACCTCTATGTCGCCAACACCGATGCGATCGTGAAATATCCCTACACGGAGGGCGATACGAAGATCACCGCGCCGGGCACGGTGCTGACGCCGTTGCCGGGCGGGCCGATCGACCATCACTGGACCAAGAGCCTGGTCGCAAGCCCCGATGGCTCAAAGCTCTATGTCGGCGTCGGCTCCAACAGCAACATCACAGAGAACGGCATCGAGGCCGAGCACAATCGCGCCAACATTCTCGAGGTCGACCGCGCCAGCGGCCGCTGGCGCATGTTTGCGAGCGGGCTGCGCAATCCGAACGGCCTCAGCTTCGAGCCGCAGACCGGCGCACTGTGGACGGTGGTCAACGAGCGCGACGAACTCGGCCCCGATCTCGTGCCGGACTACATGACGTCGGTGAAGGACGGCGGCTTCTATGGCTGGCCCTACAGCTATTACGGCCAGCACGTCGATCCCCGCGTCAAGCCGCAGCGGCCCGACCTCGTCGCCAAGGCGATCATGCCAGATTATGCGCTGAGTTCGCATGTTGCGCCGCTTGGCATGGCGTTCTCCACCGGCACCAGCCTGCCGGCGGCCTATCGCGGCGGCGCCTTCGTCGGCGAGCACGGCAGTTGGAACAGACAGGTCCTGAACGGCTACAAGGTCGTGTACGTGCCGTTCACGGACGGCAAGCCGAGCGGGCCGGCGCAAGACGTCGTGACCGGGTTCCTCAACAGCGACAACCAGGCACGCGGCCGACCTGTCGGCGTCGCCCTCGACAAGACGGGCGCGCTGCTGATCGCCGACGACAGCGGCAACACCGTCTGGCGGGTGACCGCCGCGCATCCGCAAGTCACGCAGCGATAGAGAATTGAAGGAGTTGGATGATGGGCCTTGCTCAATACGCAATCGTACCGGTTGAGGATGAATGGGGCGTGCTTCACGACGGCAACGTCAACGGCAAATACGCCACCAAGGAATCGGCGTTTGAATCGGCGGTGGCCGCTGCGTCCCTGGCGCTTCGACAGGGGCACGAGGTTCATGTCAGCGTGCCCGCCCGCGAAGCGGGCGAGAACGCGCTCGGCAGCTAGCGGGGGATTTTCCGGGCATCGGGGCGCCGTGAACGCCGGAGGCTTGGCCTGCGTCTCCGCCCGAGCAACCCGACATCTTGAAGCGGATTTATGCGCGCTTTCGTCAAAGGCGACTCGGCGCTTGCAATGCTGCGGCCAGTTTTATAACGTTCGATCTAAATCAGCCGGCGATGTGACGAGCGCCGTTCGTGCCCGGATGATCGACAGTTTCACGGAGCCGCCTGAATGATCCGGTTTTACTTCCACCATACGCCCAACCCCATGAAGGTGGCGCTCCTGCTCGAGGAGGCCTCGATTCCCTATGAAGTGGTGCCCGTCGACACGCTGAAGGGCGAGCAGCACACACCCGAGTTCAGGGCCATCAATCCGAACGGCAAGACGCCGGCGATCGTCGATACGGAGGGGCTCGGCAAGGGGCCGGTGCGGGTCTTCGACAGCAACGCGATCCTGCTCTATCTCGCCGAAAAATCCGGCAAGCTGCTCGGCGACCCGGCCGACCGCGGCGAATTGTTGTCCTGGCTCATGTTCGTGGCTACCGGACTGGGACCGTATTCGGGCCAATCGGTTCATTTCCGCCGCGCCGCCCCCGAGCAAATTCCGTATGCACAAAACCGCTATCTGCGGGAAGCGGAGCGGCATTATCAGGTGCTGGATGGGCACCTCGCCGGGCGGGATTTTCTCGTGGGCGACGGTTTCACGATCGCGGATGTTGCGGCGTGGGGCTGGGTCGACCGATCCAACTTCGTGCTCGGCGAGGGCCGCCTCGGGGAGTTTCCGAACGTCGCGCGCTGGTTTGCCGCCGTGGACGGCCGCCCCGCTGTGCGCGCGCGCGCGCGATCGGCAAGGGCCTCACCTTCAAGCGCGAGATGGATGATGAGGCGCGCCGCAATTTGTTTCCGCAGAACTACGTGGGTGCCTGATCACAGCGCATCCGCCGAGAGGGCAGACATGAGCAAGACACTTTCTGAGCAACTCGAGGAGTTTCTCGCCGGCTGGATGCAGCGCGTGCCGGCCGAGCGTCGCGCGATCATGGAGCGCCACATTGCTCATTTGAGCGATGTGGCGCTTGGCAAACGCGCCAGGCAAGTCGGCGACCATGCGCCTCCAATCGTCCTTCCCGGCCTCGACGGGCGGCAGTTCGACGTTTCGACCTTGCTGGCAAAAGGTCCCGTCGTCGTGACGTTCTACCGCGGCGGCTGGTGCCCTTACTGCAACCTCGAACTGAAGGCCTATCAGAACCTCCTGCCGCAGATTCGTGCCGCCGGTGCGAGCCTGGTCGCGATCAGTCCCGGAGAAGCCCGACGATACGGTGACGACTGCGGAGAAGAACGCTCTGACCTTTCCGGTGTTGAGCGATGTCGGTCAGGAGGTCGGCAAGGCATTTGGCCTCGTCTACGCCTTCACCGATGAGTTGAGGTCGGCCTATGACGGATTCGGTCTCGATATCCCGGCGAAGAACGGGGCGCCGGACGATTGGTTGCTGCCGCTCTCGGCGACCTATGCCATCGGCATGGATGGCGTGATTCTGTTCGCCGATACGGGGGTGGACTATCGCCGCCGGGCCGAACCGCTGGATGTCCTGGCGGTGCTCCAGCGATCGGCGGAAGCGGCCGAATAGGCGGCGGCGCCGATTGCAGGCTGCAGTCGGCAATGCGTAATGTGTGCGGACATGATCTTCGGGAGGAAGACGATGACCGGGTTGCGAACCCCGACGAAAATTTCATTGGCCTGCCTGGCTACCCATTCTTGCCGCATTATCGCGAAGACCGCAGCGGCTTGCGCATGCACTATGTCGATGAGGGTCCGTCGACCGCGCCGGTCGCGTTGTGCCTGCACGGGCAACCGACATGGTCCTATCTCTATCGCAAGATGGTGCCGGCCTTTGTCGCCGCCGGCATGCGCGTTGTGGCGCCGGACTTTTTCGGTTTTGGCCGGTCAGACAAGCCGGCTGATGACGCTGCCTACACGTTCAATTTCCACCGTGACTCGGTCGTAGCGTTGATCGAAGCGCTGGATCTCACGCGCATCACGCTCGTCTGTCAGGACTGGGGCGGGCTCATCGGTCTGACCATTCCGATGGACATGCAGCCGCGCTTCGAGCGGCTTCTCGTCATGAACACCACGCTCGGGACAGGCGATGCACCCCTCACGGAAGGCTTCCTGTCCTGGCGTGCCTTCTCGAACAGCAAGCCCGACATGGACATCGCGGGCCTGATGCGTCGCGCCGTGCCGACCCTCAGCGACGCTGAAGCCGCGGCGTACGCCGCGCCTTATCCCGACGCGAGATACAAGGCCGGCGTTCGGCGTTTTCCAAACCTCGTGCCGGATCGGCCGGACGCGGATGGGGCTGCGCTGTCGCGCCGGGCCCGTGACTTCTGGTCGAAGCAATGGAGCGGCAAGAGCTTCATGGCGATCGGTGTAAAGGACCCCGTTCTGGGCCCGCCGGTGATGGAAGCCCTGCGGGCGAGCATCCGGAACTGTCCGCCAGCTCTCGAACTGGCGGATGCAGGACATTTCACACAGGAGGCGGGCGCGGTGATTGTCGAAGCGGCAATGAAGAGCTTCGCAGGCGACCCCGCGGGGTCATAGGCTTTGGGCGCCTCGCGTGGCCGGAAGAGGTTCGGCATCCGGCCGGGTTGCGTTCCGTGATATCGAGGGCTTATTTCATCGTGCGCGATCGGAGCGAGGCTTGAATGGCACGGCCGAGAGAATTCGACGAGCGGGCGGCTCTCGACGCGGCGGTCCGCCGCTTCTGGTCGCGGGGATATGAGGCGACGTCGGTTCGGGATCTTGCCCAGAGCATGGGCATGACCGGTGCAAGTCTCTATAACGCATTCGGAGACAAGCGATCGCTCTACCGGCGGTCGCTGGACCATTATGTCAGCAGCAGCTTCGGCGATCGGGTGCGACGGTTCGAGAACGAGCTTGCGCCATACGACGCGCTGGAGGGGTTTTTCGCCGAGATCATCGCGCGCTCTCTTGCGGACAAGGAGCGCAAGGGCTGCATGCTGGTAAATTCGGCCCTCGAACTCGCGCCGCATGACAGGGAATTCCGCGAGGTGGTCGTCGGCGTCCTCGGCGAGGTCGAGGCCTTTTTCCGGCGCTGCGTGGAAAGGGGGCAGGCGTCGGGAACGATCACGACCACCCAGTCGAGCGAGGATCTCGCGCGCCTGCTTCTCAGTGTTCTCCTCGGACTCCGGGTGTTGGCGCGTTCGCGACCCAGTCGCGAATTGCTGGAGGGGGCCGTACGTCCGGTATTTGCACTCCTGGCGGCAAAACAGTGAGCGGCGATCCCTGTGCTGATCTTGCGCCCGGGGAGGGCTTCGGGAGGCGAGGCGGCCGCCGCCGTGCGGCTGACGCGACTGTGCCATTCGGAACCAACGTTCCCGCGCGCCGAGTCTCCGGCTAAGAGATGTCTCTTGGGCGCGATCAGCGCCTGCCGGGCGGGCGGTCTCTGGAATGCGGTTTCTGAAATCTGACAGCGGGCTCATCGGCGTCCTGCTGGTGCTGGCCATCACCCAACTCATCGGATGGGCTACGATCACCCTCCCGGCAATCGTCGGCCGCGACCTTTCGGCTGATCTTGGCCTGAGCCTGCCGGCGGTGTTCGCGGGCAGTTCGGTGTTTTATGTCACCATGGGCCTTTGCGCTCCCTGGCTCGGCAAGGCTTTTGCGCGGCACGGTGCACGCAAGGTGATGATGGTGGGCACGATCGTTGCGGTGCCGGGCTACATCGTTCTGTCCTTGGCGCATGAGCCGCTGCTGTATTTTGCCGGCTGGGTCGTTCTCGGCATCGGCGGCAGCGCGATGCTGTCGACCGGCGCCTACATCATGCTCAACGAGATTGCCGGGCGGCAGGCCAAGAGTGCCATCGGTGCCTTGATGCTGGTGTCGGGCCTGTCCAGCAGCATTTTCTGGCCGGCCACCTCGTTTCTCAGCGGTCATTTCGGCTGGCGCGTCACATGCCTCACTTATGCGGCGATGCTGTTGCTGATCTCGCTGCCGCTGTTGGCCTTCGGCGCGCCACGCCGGCCTGTGTTGAGGAGGAAGCCGGACTGGCAGCCAAGCCTTCCAAGCCTTCCAAGCCTTCCAAGCCCTCCATGCCGTCCAAGGCGACCGCGCTTCCGCGAAGCACGTTCAACCTCGTGGTCTGCGCGATCACGCTCAACGCCTTCGTCCAGTTCGGGCTAGGCGCCATCCTGATCGAGCTGTTGCGGGCCGAGGGGCTGTCGCCGGCGCAGGCGATCGCGTTCGGTTCGATGCTCGGCGTGATTCAGGTCAGCGCACGCGGGCTCGACTTCCTCGGCGGCGGGCGGTGGGACGGAATCACGACGGGGCTGGTCGCAGGCACGGCGCTGCCTGTTGCCATGCTGCTCCTGATGACGAGCGAGGGCGCGACATGGGCGGTTGCGGTCTTCATCCTGCTCTATGGTGCCGGCAGCGGCGCGATGGCGGTGGCGCGGGCGACGATTCCGCTGGTGTTCTACGACCAGGCCGAGTTCGCCAAGGCGTCGTCGATGATCGCACTGCCGCTTAATTTTGCATCCGCCATCTCGCCGCCGCTGCTGGCCGGCCTGCTTACCCAGTTCGGCAGCCGCGGTGTGCTCGGTCTCACCTTCGTCTTCTCCTGTGCGACGGTGCTGATTTTGGTCCTGCTCGGTCGCCGGCGTCCGCAGGTGGCTGCGGCGGCCGCCACCTGAGCCCGGCCGGTAATCTTCGCAGCGCGGAATTCGCCGCCCGCGGGCGATCTCCCTTGCGGGGCAGGGGATGGCCTTATGCCCGGCGTGCAGTGCTCACGGCGCGAAAATGGTGTATCCGCAGGGAGCACGGCCCGCGACCTCGCCGCCGCGCCAAGATTCAGTTCAAGATCCAGTTTCCCGGAGGAAATCGACATGTCGGCCCTGCCGCTCTCAGGCATCAAGATCCTTGACCTTACCCGCGTGCTTGCCGGGCCGTTGTCGGCCCAGATGCTCGGTGATCTCGGCGCGGAGGTGATCAAGATCGAGCGGCCGGGCACCGGCGACGACGCGCGCGCCTTCGGCCCGCCTTACCTCAACGACCCCGAGGGTAAGGCCAACAACAACAATTCGTTCTACCTCTGCGCCAACCGCAACAAGAAGTCGGTCACGGTCAACATCGCCAAGCCCGAGGGGCAGGCGATCATCCGCGAGCTCGCCAAGGACGCCGACGTCTTCATGGAAAACTACAAGGTCGGCGATCTCAAGCGCTACGGCCTCGACTACGAGACCATCAAGGCGATCAACCCCGGCATCATCTATTGCTCGGTGACCGGCTTCGGCCAGACCGGTCCCTATGCGCCGCGCGCCGGCTATGATGCCATTCTCCAGGCGATGGGCGGCCTGATGAGCGTCACCGGCCACATCGATGGCGAGCCCGGCGAGGGCCCGATGAAGGTCGGCCCGTCGATCGTCGATTACATGACCGGCATGAACACCTCGATCGGCATTCTCTCGGCGCTCTATCATCGCGACGCCAATGACGGGCAGGGCCAGCAGATCGACGTCTGCCTGTTCGACACCGTCATCGCGTCGCTGTCGCACTGGCTGCAGATCTTCCTCGTCAACGGCAAGACGCCGCCGCGCCGTGGCACCTGGGGCAATGGCGGCATGCCGGCCGGCGTGTTCCGCTGCACCGACGGCGAGCTGATGCTGGTGGTCGGCAATGACGGCCAGTTCCGGAAGACCTGCGCGGTACTCGGCGAGCCGGAACTCGCGAACGATCCGCGCTTCGTCAAGAACAACGACCGCGTCGTGCACGGCAAGGAGATCATGGCGATCTTCGCCGGCCTGTTCCTGAAGCAGCCGGTGGCCTACTGGCTGGAGAAGCTGGAGGAGGCCGGCGTGCCGTCGGGTCCGATCAACAATTTCGAGCAGGTGTTTGCCGATCCGCACGTCCAGTCGCGCGGCATGCGGGTGAAGGTCGATCATCCCTTCGAGCCCGATCTCTCGCTGATCCGCAACGCGCTGACGCTCTCGGGGACCCCGATCAAGGACTACCGCGCCCCGCCGCTGCTCGGCGAGCACACCCAGGAGGTGCTTGGCGGGAAGCTCGGCTATGACGCCGGGAGGATCGAAGAGCTGAAGAAGCAGGGCATCATCTAGCGCGTACAGTTGAGCGCGTTGCATTACACAGTGCAACTCTGCAACAGCGTGACGAAATTGCCTGAAATCATTCGATTGGAGGACGCCGGATTCGGATCCTGCAAGTAAGTCCCTGAGAGCGTATTCAACTCGACGAGGGACTTCGTGAAAAAGCGCATTCTGCTTGCCGCTGTTTCGCAAATCGCATTGGTCGCCGCAAGCGGCGCCGATGCGGCCGACATCCAGCTCAAAGCGGCGCCGCGGATCGCGGCGCCGGTCTATAGCTGGACCGGATGCTACGTCGGCGCGCATGTGGGCTTCGGCTGGGGCCGTCACGACGTCGCGGCCTCAAACTCCAGCTTCGGTCCGGGCGACGGTGCAAGCGGCAGCACCAGCACCAACGCGCTGGATTCCGGCAGTGGGATTTTTGGCGGTCAGCTCGGCTGCAACTACCAGTTCTCGGGCAATTGGGTCGTCGGCCTGCAAGGCGATTTCGCCGGCACCAGCCTTGGCGGCGAAGTCGCGGACCCCTGGGATCGGATTATCCCTGGTCCGTTTCCCGGCTCGATCGGCGTCAAGACCGACTGGCTTGCCAGCGTCACGGGGCGGGTGGGGATGACTGCCTGGGACAATCGTGCGCTGTTCTACCTCAAGGGCGGCGCTGGGTTCACCCGCAATCGTTTCGATTTCAACCGGTCGTCATACTGCTTCTATGCAGATGGCTGTCGCGACCTGAATCCGGCCGAAACCCGCGTCGGATGGACGGTCGGCACCGGTGCCGAATGGGTGCTCTCGCCCAGCCTGCCGAACTGGACGGCGTTCGCCGAATATAACTACTACGGCTTCGGCCGTGACGGGGCCAGCTACCCGGTCGGGTTTATCGGAGTCGATGCCCGTAATGCGCTCGCATCGGCCCGTCAGGACATCCAGACCGTCAAGGTCGGCGTGAACTACAAGCTGTTCACGCCGTAAGTCAGATTGTCGCTTGGTCGGCGCCGTCGGGCACCGGCACGACGGCGAAGCTGGCGGGCGCGTCGCCGCGCTGCCAACGCTCCCACATTGTGGTGTAAGCAGATTCAAGGTGCCGGCGGTAACGATCGCCGTGGAACAGGGGTTGAGACATCCGGTTCTGCTGCAGCCGCTGGCGTAACGTCCCAAGCATCGCCGGATCGGACGCGAGACGCAGCGCCAGACGTTCATAGGCGCCGAGATCGGACGTGACGAGATCCGGCATGCCGACGGCCTGAAGCAGGCTCGCCGCGACCCGTCCGGCAAAGGACTTGCCCTTGCAGGTGACAACAGGCAATCCGGTCCACAAGGCATCGGACGCGGTGGTGTGGGCGTTGTAAGGCAGGGTATCCAGGAACAGATCCGCCAGACGGTGGCGCGCCAGATGTTGGTGCTGCGGCAGGCGCGGCGCAAAGACCAGGCGTGCCGGATCGATCCCGCGCGCGGCGGCCTCGCGGCGGAGATGGCTTTCGGCGCCGGCGCGGTCGCCATAGAGCCACAAGGCGCTGCCCGGGACCTGCGCGAGCAGGCGCATCCAGACATCGAAGACCGCGGGCGTGATCTTGTAGTTGTTGTTGAAGCAGCAGAACACGAAACCTTCGGATGGCAAGCCAACGTCTTCGCGCGTGGGGATGTGGGTGGTGCGCTGTCGCCTGGAATCATTCGGCAGATAGCAGTCGGGAAGATGAACGATGTTCTCGCTGTAGAACGGCTGCTGCTCGATCGGAAGAACTGTCGCATCGCCGATGACGTAATCGTAGAAGTCAGCGCCAAGGCTGCCGGGAAAGCCGACATAGTTGACCTGGATCGGAGCCGGCCGCGCCGCGAAGATGGCCGGCCTTGCATTGACGGTGTAGCCGCTGCGGTCGATCGCGATGTCGATCCGCATGTCGTCCAACAAGGCGGCGACATCCCGGTCGCTCCGGTCCCTCACGTCGTGAAACGCGTCGAAGGCCGCTTTCAAGCGGGAGCGGATTTCGCTGCGATCGTCCGGGCCGAGCGAGATGCCGATCACCTCGAAACGCGAGCGGTCATGCAGCTCGATCAACTCCGCCGTGAGGTAAGCGGTGGGATGGTCGTGGAACCCGCAGGCCACATATGCCACCCTGATCCGGTCGTTGCGCCAATGAGCGCCGCGCCAGAGCGGGGCTGGGCGCACGGGAACCTGGTGGCGGATGTAGTGTCGGGCGCAGGCGAGATGCAGCTCTGCATCGTCGCTGTAACTGAGACAACTGAAGGCATCGAAGAAGCGCCCGGAGGCGACGCGCGTGGCCACCTGGCCGCGCAACGGCACCGTGCGCGCCCAGTCGCATGACGCAAGCGCCGTTCGGGCCAGGCCGTCGAAGGCGAAATCATGGTCGGCATCCACCGCAAGCGCCGTCTCGTAGCAACCGATCGCGTCCGCGTCGCGCCGCATTCGGGCCAGTGCGTCGCCGCGCCGGCACAGAATGTCGGCGTCCTCGGGCTGGATCGCGAGCACCCGATCGTAGTGCGCGATCGCCTCGTCCTCGCGCATCAGCCCGAGCAGCGCGTCCCCCAGATTGACCAGGGCTTCGCGATAGTTGTCCCTGACGGCAATCGCTGTCTCGTAATGCGCGATCGCCTCGTCGCTCCGGCCGAGCGCGCGCAGCGTGTTGCCGAGGCTGTTATGGGCTTCCGCGTAATTGGGCCTGATCGCGATCGCCGCGGCATAGGCGTTCGACGCATCGTCCAGCCGCCCGATGGCGCGCAACGCGGTGCCGAGATTCCAGCGGGCCTCGGCATAGCCCGGGTTGATCTGGATCGCCCTTTGATAGTGCGGGATGGCCTTGTCGGATTGATCCTGCAGGTGATGGGCATTGCCGAGATTGTTGTGGGCTTCGGCGTAATCGGGGCGAAGCGAGATCGCCTTCCGGTAGCGCGCGATCGCGTCGTTCGGTCGGCCGAGCCGTTGCAGGGCATAGCCGAGATTGTTGTGCGCCTCGGCGAAGCCTGCCTGCAACGCGATGGCCTTCTCGTAGCTGCGGACCGCCTCGTCGAGGCGGTCCAGCCCGGTCAGGGCGAAGCCGAGCAGATGATGCGCCTCCGCGGAGCGCTTGTCGGCCCTGGTGGCACGGCGGAACAGCGGCTCGGCATCGGCAAGCCGGCGCTGGTCCAGCCGCAGCATGCCAAGCCGGAGCAGCGCACCGGAATGCCGCGCGTCCTCGGCAAGGACGGCTTGATAGAGCTGCTCGGCCTCCCGCACCCGTCCCTGATCGTGGGCGAGAGCGGCTTGCTGGAACATCAACTGCGGATGACCTGAAGTGGGATGCATCGTCGCTTTTGTAAGCTGGCGCGCAATGGGCAGCAAGCTGGCTTCAAACCGTGACGCCTGATCACAAATCAGTATAAGGATGAGGCAACAGGAGAGGGCGGAGTACCATCGATGACATCAGGCAAGACCATCATCACCTGCGCGATCACGGGCAACCTTACCAAGCCCGAGCAGTCGCCGTATCTGCCCATCACGCCCGAGCAGATCGCGACGTCCGCGCTGGAAGCGGCCGAAGCCGGTGCGGCCATCGCACACATCCACGTGCGCGATCCCGCCACCGGGCGGCCCTCGATGGAGATCGATCTCTATCGCGAAGTGGTCGAGCTGATCCGCGCCCGCAACAAGAGCCTGGTCATCAACCTCACCACCGGCCCCGGCGGGCGCTTCGTGCCCTCGGTCGAGGATCCTCGCGTCGCCGGCCCGGGCACCACGCTGCTTCCGCCCGAAAAGCGCGTCGAACATATCGAACTGCTCAAGCCCGACATCTGCACGCTCGACCTCAACACCATGAATTCCGGCGGCGAGGTCGTGATCAACACCCCGCGCAACGTCCGGATCATGGCCGAGCGGATGAAGGCGGTCGGCGTGCTGCCCGAGATCGAGCTGTTCGATTCCGGCGATTGCCATCTGGCACGCGACCTGTTCGCCGACGGCACGCTGAAAGGCCCGGGCCTGTTCTCGCTCGTGCTCGGCGTGAAGTACGGCTTCTCGGCCACGCCGGAGACGATGTTCTACGCCCGCAGCCTGCTGCCGCCGGGCGCGATCTGGTCCGGCTTCGGCATCGGCCGCGCCGAATTCCCCATGGTGGCGCAGGCCTTTCTGCTCGGTGGCCACGTCCGCGTTGGCATGGAAGACAATCTCTATATGTCGAAGGGCGTGCTGGCGAAGACCAACGCCGAGCTGGTCGCGCATGCCGCCAGCATCCTGAAGAGCCTGGGCGCAAGCGTCGCGACGGCAGCCGATGCGCGCGCGATGCTGGGGCTCGGCTGATCGGCATCGCATAAATCGTGACCTCAGCATGACGCACGCGCGGCCTTATGCGAAGCTTGCGCGCAATCCCCAGATAAACCCTATCCGTACAGATACAGGCTTCCGCTTCGCGCGCGAGTCAGATCTCGATCTCTTCACTGGGTTCGGGAGAGAGCGAATGTCGTACACGATCGGGTTTCAGTCCAAAAACCAGAAGGCAGTTCTGGCGACCGAGGCCGCAACGGCCAACCAGGCCGTCGCCATCATTGCCGCGCTGCGGCGGAGTGCCGATGAGATAAAGTTCATCCGCTCGCCGCAGGAAGGCGACATGGGTATCGAGATGCTGCTGCTGCTCGCCAAGGAAGAGGCCGAGGAGATGCCGCAGCGGGCATGACCCGCTCCGCGACCACACTTCGATCAAAAGCGAAGCATGCCGGCTGCAATATAATGTAGCCGTCTAGCACTCTCGCTCGAACCGAAGGTGGCCGCCATGAAACGCGAAGCGCTCCGCGTCGAACCGATCTCGTCCTTTCTCGATCGGCGCAATGCGCCGGTCTCGCCGGTGACACGCGCCGGCAACATGATCTTCGTCGCCGGCCTGCCGCCGTTCGACCCCGAGACGGGAGAGATCGGCGGGATGCCGATCGAGCGGCAAAGCGAGATCGTCATGGAGCAGATGAAGCTGTGCCTTCAGGCGGCCGGCGCTTCGCTGGACAATGTCATGAAGTGCAACGTCTACTGCACCTCGACGAAACACTTCGCCGCCTTCAACGCGGTCTATGCGCGCTACTTCCCGACCGATCCGCCGGCGCGGATCTTCGTCGTGACGCCGGAATGGTTCGGCCCCTTCGACGTCGAGATCGACTGCATCGCGATGGCCTGAGAGACCTAGTTCAATCTCTGAACGGCCGGGCAAACGGAATGGAGCTAAATCACAGATAGTATTGCAAATGCTTGAAGCCTTCCGGTAGTCTAGCTGCAAGTTTTCGCGCAGGTCAATATTGCTGATCTTGCCGTACCCCGGAAGAAATAGCCCTTGAAACATCTCATTTCGTTGATTGACGGTACTTGGATTTCTCCAAACAGAATTGGAGCAGGCGAAACTCACTCGAATATCTACAAGATAAATCTGCTTCTAGCTGATGACTTTGCATCAGATCGTAAGCAGCAGATCGTATTCTATAGCCGCGGTCTCGGTGCAGTTTCTGGAGTACGCCGTTATACTTCGGGAGGCTTTGCGTACGGAATCAAAGAAGAAATCGAAGACGTGTATATTAACATCGCGTCCAACTACGTTCGCGGTGAGACGAACGATAGCTCGGACAAGATCTATCTATACGGCTTCTCGCGTGGGGCTGTGATCGCCCGCGTCGTCGCGGCCTTGATCTCAAATATTGGGCTTCTCTATCCTTGGGAAATTGATGCCTTTCCCAAGATTTGGCGCCTTTATCGAGAGAAACAGGTCTTCTTGGACTATCACCGTCCACCTGAGTGCCATGAGCGTGCCGACATAGAGTTTTTGGGGGTGTTTGACACCGTTTATGGGGGAAACGACGACGATGCTTCGGCTGAGCGCCGCTTGCAGTTTGCAGGAAGGGTGCTTTCAAGGAATGTGAAGAATGCCCTTCACATCCTCGCCATTGACGAGCAAAGGCCATTCTTTCGTCCGCTCCTTTGGGAAGAATCGGAGGATACGAACGCGGTCGCCCACAAGGGAATGAGGCAGATATGGATGCCAGGAGTCCATGCTGACATAGGGGGTTAGCGGCGCCGCTTTTCTTGGTCAGATGAGTCTTCTTACGATGATCGATGCAACAACGGCGAAGACTGCGTTAGCCTTCGATGAGGATCGAATAAGTAAGCTTCGTTCATCCGTCGAAGAGTCTTATCTTGCAAAGAATGTTTCGGTTTCGAATGAATGGTCAAGGTTTTGGTCGCTGGCGACCGCTGCAACGCTTCGTTCCAAGCTCGTCCGAAAACCTACAGCTCTAGGCGCCAATCAAGCTTTGCATTTCTTGTGCAAGCAGTTGCGGCACAAGAGTTTTACCGTACGACGCCAGCGCCCAGAATATGCTTATGATTCTAGCTTCGATAGATGTCCCGTGATCTCGTTGCCGAAAACCTACAATTGGACATGGGATCCCTAATTAGTGATGTAGGTAGCCGCCCTTAGTCTTTGCCATGCTGTCTGTGCCCCCAAATCGAACAGATTTCTTTGGCCTAACGCGCGTTTCGAACCAACACCTTCGTCTCGACCTTTCCCGCCGTCAGCGCCATCGTCGCCACGTTGACGACGCGCGCGACCACGTCCTCGACGTCGTCGAGATCGCATTTGCCTTCGGACAGCTTCGTCAGCCGCTCGCTTTCGCGGATGGTGTGGTGCGCCATGGCGAGCGCGAAGTTCAGTCCCCAATAGATATCGACGTCGCTGCGGTCGGGCAGGGCGCGGCGCATCGCGCCAGCGAATTTCCTGAGATGGTCGATCTCGCGGTTCTTGATGCGGCGGATCGGCGGCACGGATTCGATCGAGGCGCGGATCATGAAGCGTGCCGCGGTCGAACGCTGGTTCTCGGGGCCGAGGCAGCCGCGCAGGGTCGGGCCGACGAGGGCGTGCAGGATCACCTCGATCGGCGCGCGCCCGCCGCCTTGCTCTTCCGCCGCTTTCAATTCGCGCAGGCGTTCGCGGTTGGTCGCGATCGAGCGGGTGACGAATAATTCCGCGATCAACTCGTCCTTCGAGCCGAAATGATAGTTCACAGCGGCCAGGTTGACATTGGCCTCCGCGACGATGTCGCGCAGCGTCACGTCGCCGAAGCCGCGATCGGCATAGAGCCGTTCGGCGGCGGCGAGAATGGCAGACCTCGTATGATCGCTGGCCATGGATGCCCTCAGGGAGGGGAGTTGCAATTCAAACACTTGTATGAAACTATCGTTTGAAGGCCGGAGAAAGTCAATCCGCAATCGCAACTCGTTCGCAACGCGCGAGCCGGTTCCGAAGTGTCAGCAAGGCTCGCGCATCAAGGCATTCGCGCTTGCGGGCCGTGCGCAGCGGGAGGACAAGTCCGGCGCAAAACAGTTTCGCAAAGAGAGACCGAGGAGCGTCCCATGGATTTCGATCTGTCCACCAAACAGAAGGAATGGCTCGACCGCGTGCAGTCGTTCATGACCAAGCACGTGCGTCCGGCAGTGCCGATCTATAACGAGCAGGACAAGACCGGCGAGCGCTGGAAGGTCATCCCGGTGCTGGAGGACCTGAAGAAGAAGGCGAAGGCCGAAGGCCTCTGGAACATGTTCATGCCGCCGAACGAGCATGAAGATGACGAATTCCGCGGTGCGGGATTGACCAATCTCGAATACGCGCTGCTGTCGGAGCAGATGGGCCACATCTCCTGGGCCTCGGAAGTGTTCAACTGTTCCGCGCCCGACACCGGCAACATGGAAGTGTTCATGCGCTACGGCTCCAAGGAGCAGAAGCGCAAATGGCTGCGTCCGCTGATGGACGGCGAGATCCGCTCCGCGTTCCTGATGACGGAACCCGCGGTGGCTTCATCCGACGCGACCAACATCGAAACCAGCATCACGCGCGACGGCGATCATTACGTCATCAACGGCCGCAAATGGTGGTCGTCCGGCGTCGGCGATCCCCGCTGCAAGATCGCGATCCTGATGGGCAAGACGGACTTCAAGGCGGCCAAGCACCAGCAGCAGTCGCAGATCCTGGTTCCGCTCGACACTCCCGGCATCAAGGTCGAGAAGATGCTCCCCGTGTTTGGCTTCGACGATGCGCCTCACGGCCACGCCCAGGTGCTGCTCGAGAACGTGCGCGTGCCCAAGGAGAACATCCTGCTCGGCGAGGGTCGCGGCTTCGAGATCGCACAGGGCCGCCTCGGTCCCGGCCGTATCCATCACTGCATGCGCACCATCGGCAAGGCCGAGGAAGCGCTGGAGAAGATGGTGAAGCGTCTGATGTCGCGCACCGCCTTCGGCAAGAAGATCGTCGAGCACTCTGTGTGGGAGCAGCGCATCGGCGAAGCCCGCACCAACATCGAGATGACGCGTCTGCTCTGCCTCAAGGCCGCCGACATGATGGACAAGGTCGGCAACAAGACCGCCCAGGCCGAGATCGCCATGATCAAGGTCGCAGCGCCCAACATGGCGCTGAAGATCATCGACGAGGCGATCCAGGCCTTTGGTGGCGCGGGCGTCTCGGACGAAGCGGGTCTGGCCAAGGACTACGCCGGCATCCGCACGCTGCGGCTCGCCGACGGTCCGGACGAGGTGCACAATCGCGCCATTGCCAGGCTTGAAGTTCGGAAGTATCAAAACTCTCCCAAGCACTAACAAAAGGGAGAGCCTTGGGGCGCTCCCGACCTGAAGATACGACAGGGCATGATCCCATTCGGAATGACCGCTTGACGCAAGTGCGTCAGCGGTTACCGATTAGGATCATGCTCGACCTGGAATGGTCAGGACTGAAGAGGGAGCGTCACATTGGCTGACGGCGTCAGGAAAGACGAAGAGTTCTCCGGCACCAAGCCGGTCGAAGAGCGGCATCGCATCGACGAGATGCGGCTTGAGGCATGGCTGCGCGACAACGTCGAAGGCTATGAGGGCCCGCTGGTCGTCCTCCAGTTCAAGGGCGGCCAGTCCAACCCGACCTACCGTCTCGACACGCCGAAGCGTTCCTACGTGATGCGCCGCAAGCCGTTCGGCAAGCTGCTGCCGTCGGCGCATGCGGTCGACCGCGAATATCGCGTCATCGCGGCGCTGGGAAAGCAGGGCTTTCCGGTCGCGCACGCCTATGCGCTGTGCCAGGACGACGGCGTCATCGGTTCGGCCTTCTACATCATGTCGATGGAAGACGGGCGCGTGTTCTGGGATCCGACGCTGCCGAGCCAGACGCCGGATGCCCGCCGAAAAATCTTCACCAGCAAGATCGAGACGCTGGCCAAACTCCACATGTACGATCCCGTCGCGATCGGTCTCGGCGAATTCGGCAAGCCCGGGAATTATTTCGCGCGCCAGATCGACCGCTGGACCAAGCAGTATCGGGCGTCCGAGACCCAGCACATTCCGGAGTTCGAGAAGGTCGCCGAGTGGCTGCCGAAGACCGTGCCGGAGCAGGCGCGGGTCTCGATCGTCCATGGTGACTATCGCCTCGACAACATGATTTTCCACGCGACGGAACCGCGCGTGCAGGCCGTACTGGATTGGGAGCTGTCGACGCTCGGCGATCCCATGGCCGACTTCACCTACCTCTTGATGCAATGGATCATGCCGGGCCTCGAGGGCGCCGACCTCAAGGCACTCAACATCCCGAGCGTCGAAGAGGCCGCGCAGATCTATTGCAACGTCACCAAGATGACGGTGCCCGATCTCAACTGGTACTTTGCCTATAATCTGTTCCGCCTCGCCGGCATCACGCAGGGAATCGCCGGCCGCGTCCGCGACGGCACCGCCGCAAATGCCAAGGCGCTGGAGTCAGCCAAGCGCACCGTGCCGCTGTCGAAGGCGTCGTGGGAATACGCACAGAAGGCGGGGGCGGTTTAGACCGCGCCCGATCTGGAAGGGGTGCGTCGGCGTCTCACGCGGCTCTGACGGCGGCGAGAAATCGTGCAACCGTCGTTTTGAGGTTGTCGCTGTCACCCGATAGCATTTTGGCGGCCGACAGCACCTGCGTGGACGCGTGTCCGGTCTCGTTCGCTCCATGCGCCACGTCGGAAATGTTGGCAGAGACTTCGACGGTGCCCTGGGCGGCGTGCTGCACGTTGCGCGAGATTTCCCGAGTCGCGGCGCCTTGCTGTTCGACTGCCGCCGAGATCGTAGACGATATCTCCGACAGTTTGTGAATGGTGCTGCTTATGTTCTTGATGGCGGTCACCGAGTCGTCCGTCGCACCTTGAATTGCAGAAATGTGCTGACTGATTTCGTCGGTCGCCTTGGCGGTCTGCTCGGCGAGTTGCTTCACTTCGGACGCGACGACCGCAAAGCCGCGGCCGGAATCCCCTGCGCGTGCCGCCTCGATGGTGGCGTTGAGTGCGAGAAGATTTGTCTGGCCCGCGATCGTGTTGATGAGATCGACCACGTCGCCGATGCGCGCCGCCGCCATGGACAGTTCCCCGACTCTGTCATTGGTGGCTCGGGCTTGGTCCACGGCCTCGTTGGCGACGCGCGCTGATTCCTGAATCTGGCGGCTTATTTCGGTAACCGAGGCCGAAAGTTCCTCGGTGGCGGAGGCGACGGATTGCACGTTCGTCGATGCCTCCTCGGACGCCGCCGAAACCACGCTTGCCAGTTGCCGCGAGCGGTCGGCGGTCGATGTCAGAGTTTGTGCGGAGGCTTCGAGTTCGACCGAGGCCGACGACACGGTCTCGACGATCTGGGCCACGGAGGTCTCGAAAGCGGTGGTCAGTTCATCCACCTTTCGGGCCCGGTCGAGCTTCGCGGACGCTTCTCTCGCGGCATTGTTGTCGCTGGCCTGCTTGGCGATGAGCGCTGTGCGGAACACCTCGAGAGCCTGCGCCATGTCTCCGACCTCGTCCTTGCGTTCGAGGCTCGGGACCGCGACCTCGAAATGTCCCGCGGAGACTTCACTCATGGCGGACGTAAGGGAGGAAAGAGGCCAGACGATCTTCGACCACGCCACCCGGAAGCCGATCGTGGCGAGCACAAAGCATGCAATCAGCAGCGCGGCGGACACCAGCAGGTTCTGCAGACTGTCCTGCGCCTCGGTTTCGGAGACCGCGTCCGCGGTCATGCTGATGGCGGTGGCGAGCTGGAGGATCGCGTCGATGCCCGTCGTCGCCTGCGCAAAAAAATCCTTGCTGCTGATCTGATAATCGCCTGTCGCGCCGGCGATGATCACCTGATCGCGAGATCTTGTCGTAGCTGCCAAAGTAGCTGCCCTCGACCGCCGCTACGGCGCGTTGAATGGAATCAGGAGCATCGGCCCTCCGCCCGATCGGCAGCAGCGTCTCCCAGGCGAGCCGGACTCCGCCGCGCAGCTCGGAAATTCGGCGTACTCCGTCGCCGGACAGCTTGTTGCGGGAGGCGATCGTGCCTGCGAGAAAGGCTCGCTCTTGTCCTGCCAGTTCGGCCATCATCGCCGCCAGATGGCGGACGTTCAGATATTGCGTCAGAGCGGCGTTTGGCGGAATCGAGAGGCTTTCGACGGCCAGTCGCAGTTTCGTAGCCGCGACATCCACGAGATTGATGACGGCCGGCACCCAACCGTTCACGACGTCGGGGACGCGCTGGTCGGCAGGCTTTGCAAGATTCGCGTCGACTTGTGCGCGCAGTTGCTGAACGGACTTGAACGTCCGCTCGGCAACGTCGATCGCTGGCTGCGCGGCGTTCAATTCCGGCCTCTGTTTCCACAGCCGGATCGCGGTATCGAAGGCTTGATCCGCCCCCGCGCGGAGCTTGGCAATCTCCGCCAACCGCTCGGGCGAGATCGGCTCAGGCGCCTTGAGCGCCGTATTCGTCAAACCTCGTTCGCTGGCCCATTGGCCGCCGCTGCGCAGCAACAGTTGCGCGATCTGGTTGGCCTCCAGAAACGACAGCGAGCTACGACGAGCTTCCCAGGCGCGGTAAGCCGTTAGTCCTGATGAGAAAACCGCCATGGCAACGAGACCTGCAATGACCAGCGGCAGTAATGTCGCAATGCGAAAATTCATGGTGAAATTTCCGTCAGATTGGCCCCGCTGCGAGCAGCTGCGGGTGAGCCGTCGGCTGGCGTCGGAGCGGTATTGCGTGTCGGGCAAAGGAATTCGTTTAGATAATGATAACCATACCCGGCTGCGAATTCCTTAAGATTGTATACCGGAGAAATACCGCCCTGGACGGGCGGAGCCCAAGACGGGCGCTTGCCGCCGGTCGCAAACATTGCGCCGGCGCAGCGGTGGGCAGGGGGCAGGCGAGCCCGCGATGAATTCGGCTGAACTCGAGCGCAGTCGCGCGTCATCCTTTGCAATGCGCAATCAGCTTCTCCACGAATGCCGCGCATTTCTCCAGCTCCGCCATGGCCACGAATTCATCCGGCGTATGCGCCTGCGCGATTGCCCCGGGGCCGATCACCACCGACGGCACGTCCGCCATGCTGGCGAACAGGCTCGCTTCGGTGCCGAAGGCGACCTTGGCGTGGTCGTTGCGTCCCGCAAGGCTCTTGGCGAGCGTGACGATGGCGGCGTCGGCCGCGGTGTCGAGCGCGGGATAGTCGAGGATCTCCTCGAAATCGATGCCGCAGTCCGGATGTTGCGCCTTCATCGCGGGCTCGATCTCGGCCTTGGCCCAGGCCACGATCGCATCCGTCACCTCGCGCGACTCGGTGATGCCGATGCCGCGGCATTCGAAGTCCACCGTGCAGGTGTCGGGCACGATGTTCAACGCGGCGCCGCCATGCACGATGCTGGTGAGCAGCGTCGAGTGCGGGACGTCGTAGAGGCTGTCGCTTGCTCGCACCGCTGCGAGCGCCACGGCGCGGCGCCGAATCTCGACGATCAGCTCGGCGGCATATTCGATCGCATTGACGCCGTCGGGCGCGATCGACGAGTGTTTGGCGAGCCCGTGAAAGGTCGCGCGCACGCCGTGCTTGCCCTTGTGGCCGATGATGACCTTCATCTCGGTCGGCTCGCCGATGAAAGCGCCCAGCGGTTTGACTTTCTTCTTGGCGACCTCGCCGAGCATCGGCCGTACGCCGACGCAGCCGATCTCCTCGTCATAGGAGATCGCAAGATGGATAGGCGTGTTGAGCTTCGCGTCCAGCATCTCCGGCACCATGGCGAGACACACCGCGACAAAGCCCTTCATGTCCGTGGTGCCGCGGCCATAGAGCTTGCCGTCGCGCTCGATCAGCTTGAACGGATTGTGGCTCCAGTCCTGGCCAACGACCGGCACGACGTCGGTATGGCCCGACAGCACGAGGCCCGGCCGATCCTCCGGCCCGATCGTGACCCACAGCGAGGCCTTCTCCCCGGTTTCGTCGGTGATACGTTCGCCCTTGACGCCGAGCGAGGCGAGATAGCTCTCGATATGCGCGATCAGGGGCAGGTTGCTGCGGTCGCTGATGGTGTCGAAGCCGACGAGGTCGGCGAGAAGCTTGCGGATACGGTCGGGTCTTGAGCTCGGGAAAATCGGGTTCGGCATTGTCATTTCTGTCGGAGATTGCGGAGGCTGAGGTTGCCTGCACGAACCATACCAATGTGAGGCCCTGATAAGCAAATCAACACCGCAGCCGTCGTTCCGGGTTCTCGCCCTTGTCGCAATCCGGAATGACGAGGTGAGGTTACAAGACCTTGTGTTGTCCGACGGGCAAAACACCCAAGCTGCTGATCAATCCAAGTACGACATAAGCCGTCAACCCACTGCGCAGGGAAGGCCGGATGTTTTGGCTTCACCTGTAATGCCGCTGTGCAGCTTTCTAAAAGCACACGTTTCGCACAGTGGACCGCGGGTGTCAGCCGGCACCCGGCCTTCCCTGCGCCCTCTTTCATCGAGGGTGAGAGGCAGAAGCAAAACTCGGGTGAAATGCGCCGCGAGGATGCGAAGGTGTGTCTGCAAATGAAAATGCAAATTGAAAGAGCGGGGCCGATCCCGCTTGCTCCGTCATTGCGAGCGCAGCGAAGCAATCCAGAATCTCTCCAGGGAACAGACTGGATTGCTTCGCGGCGCTCGCAATGACGATGTTGAAACGGTCGTGCCCGACGCCCCGCTCTCGTGTCCCGGACGCTGCGCAGCAACGCAAGAGCGTTGCAGCGCGTCCGGGACACGAGAGAGCGATTACTAAACCGGCTTGCCTGCATACGGCATCGATGCCGTCAGCCCGCCGTCCACCGGGAACGCCTGGCCGTTGACATACGAGGCTTCGTCGCTGGCCAGAAACAATCCCATCGCGGCGAGCTCGTGCGGCTGGCCGGCGCGCTTGAGCGGATTGAGCTGGCCGATCTTGTCTGCGGTGCCGCGCTCCTTGGCGCGGTCGAACACCGGCTTGGTCATGCCGGTCTCGATCAGGCCGGGGCAGACCGCGTTGATACGCACGCCGGTGCCGGAGAGCGAATACGCCGTGGTTTGCACCAGGCTGATCACGCCGGCCTTGCTCGCCGCATAGGGATGACCGCTGGCGCCGGCCTTGAGGCCCGCGACGGATGCGGTCAACACGATCGCGCCGGATTGTTGTTTGACCATGTGCGGCATCGCGTACTTCACCGCGAGGAACGGCCCGATCAGATTGACGCGCAGGACCTCCTGCCACTGCTCCACGGTCTGCTCGCCGAGCGGCACGAGCCCGCCGGAGACGCCGGCATTGGCCCAGATCACGTCGAGCCGTCCGTGCGCCTTCACCGCCTTGTCGATGACCGCGATGACGTCCTTCTCAGAGCCCGCATCCGCGATCATCGCTTCCGCGACACCGCCGGCCTTCTTCACCTCGTCGACGGTCTCCTTCACCGCTTCGGTGCGATCGACCGCGATCAGCTTCGCGCCTTCTTTGGTGAACAGCAGCGCGGCGGCGCGGCCGATGCCGCTGCCGGCGCCGGTGATGATGACGGATTTGCCTTGCAGGCGGCCCATGCGTTTCTCCCTTTGGTGTGTTACGCGACGCTTGCCGCGCGATGGAATTTCAAACAAGATTTCAAACGGTAAAGTGTCTTGAGACACGTTGACTACTCACGTACAGCGACATCAGACGGGATGGAAGGGGATCATGGCAGCCGCAGACAAGCCCAATGTGGTCACGACACGGTGGTGGTGGGTCCGTCACGCGCCGGTGCGCAATGACGGCGGCAACATCTATGGACAGAGCGATCTCGCCTGCGACACCAGCGACACCTATGTGTTCAACGCCGTTGCCAAGGTGCTGCCACGCAAGGCGGTCTGGTACTCGAGCAATCTGATGCGCACCCACCAGACTGCGGAGGCGATCTGGGCGGCCGGCTATCCGAAGCCGGCGTCGATGCCTTGGGTGGCGGATCTGGCCGAGCAAAATCTCGGGAAATGGCAAGGCATGAACCGCGCGCAGTTCATCGCCAGCCGCCCGGTAGGATCGAGCTGGTTCGCCGACATCAACGAGCCTGCCCCTGGCGGCGAAAGCTTCATGGACCTCTACAACCGCACGCGTCGCACCATCGAGCGGATCAACGCCGAGGCGGCCGGGCAGGACATCATCGCGGTTGCGCATGGCGGCACCATCAAGGCGGCGCTCGGGCTGGCGCTCGACGGACAGCTGGAGAGGGCGCTGTCGTTCGACATCGACAATTGCTCGATCACGCGCATCGATCATTTTGCAAGCCCCGGACGCACGGTCTGGCGATTGCCGATGGTGAACCAGCAGCCCTGGATCGCCGACGACGCGCATGCGGCGATGCACCAGCCGGCCGGACCGGAAGTCAAGAAGCTCGCCTGATACCGCTGTCCGCGCGCGCGGACGCGGCGTAAGCTTCGGGCCAATTCAAATCATACTCTGGGAGAGAAACATGACCTTGTTCGACATGAAGGGCAAAGTTGCCGTCATCACGGGATCGACGCGCGGCATCGGGCTTGCGATCGCCGAGCGCATGGCCGAGCACGGCGCCAAGGTGGTGATCTCCTCGCGCAAGGCCGATGTCTGCGACCAGGTCGCCAAGGGGATCAACGACAAGTTCGGCAAGGGCACTGCGGTCGCGATTGCCGCGAACATCTCGTCGAAGGAAAATCTGCAGAACCTGATCGACGAGAGCAATCGCGCGTTCAGCAAGATCGACGTGCTGGTCTGCAACGCGGCGTCGAACCCGTATTACGGTCCGCTCGCCGGCATCTCCGACGATCAGTTCAGGAAGATTCTCGACAACAACATCGTCGCCAACAACTGGCTGATCTCGATGGTGGTGCCGCAGATGATCGAGCGAAAGGACGGCTCGATCATCATCGTCTCCTCGATCGGCGGTCTCAAGGGCTCGACCATCCTCGGCGCCTACGCGATCTCGAAGGCCGCCGACATGCAGCTCGCGCGCAACCTCGCCTGCGAATACGGCCCGCACAACATCCGGGTGAACTGCATCGCGCCCGGCCTGATCAAGACCGATTTCGCCAAGGCGCTGTGGGACAATCCGGAGAATCTGAAGGCCTCGACCTCGCGCTCGCCGCTGCTCCGCATCGGCATCCCCGACGAGATCGCGGGCGCCGCCGTGTTCCTGGGCTCGAAGGCCGGCGACTTCATGACCGGCCAGACCATGGTGATCGACGGCGGCGCGACCATCAGCTGAGGCACTCGCGCAGGAAGGAAGGCGGTTGGGGGCGAGCCGATACGGCGAGGAACCAACCGGGTTCCGGCTCGTTAGGCTGCACATTCATCTTTGAATGGCGCAGCAGGCGAGGGCCGGAAGCGAGACAGATGATCCCCACGGTGATCAAGCCGCAATCTTCCGACGACGTCTCCGCGATGGTTGTCACGGTGGGCGCGGCGATCCTGAGCATCATCATCGTCGCGGCGCTCTATCTGGGGCGGGAAATCTTCGTTCCCGTCGCACTGGCCATTTTGCTGAGCTTCGTGCTCGCGGCTCCAGTCAGACTGATGCAGCGTCTTCACGCCCCGCGCGCGCTGGCTGTGGTCGGTGTCGTGCTGTTCGCCTTCGTGATCATTTTCGCGCTGGGAAGCGTGATCGCGACGCAGCTCAATGGCCTGGCCGGCGACCTGCCGAAGTACCAGGCCACGATCCTGTCCAAGATCCAGTCGGTGCGCGGCGTGGCAGGCGGCAGCTCCACGCTCGAGCGTGCGGCCGAGATGCTTCAGGATCTCGGCAAGGAGCTGGACAAGCCGAATTCGGTCGCGCCCGCCAATCCGCTGACCTCGGGCCCAGCGGCCAAGACCGGCGTCAAGCCGGTGCCGGTGGAGGTGTTGCAGCCCGACCCCGGCGCGCTGGAGAGCCTGCGCTCGCTGATCGCGCCCCTGGTGTCGCCGCTGGCAACGACGGGAATCATCGTCATCTTCGTGATCTTCATCCTGATTCAGCGCGAGGATCTGCGAAACCGTCTGATCAGGCTGGCCGGCTCCCACGATCTGCAACGCACCACTGCGGCCCTCGACGACGCCGCAGCGCGCCTCAGCCGGCTTTTCCTCAACCAGCTCATGCTGAATACCGGCTTCGGCGTGATGATCGGCACCGGCCTGTGGCTGATCGGAGTTCCCAGCGCGGCGCTGTGGGGCATCCTCGCAGCCGTGCTGCGCTTCGTGCCTTATATCGGCTCGATCATAGCAGCAGCGTTTCCGCTTGCGCTCGCCGTGGCGGTCGATCCCGGCTGGTGGATGCTGGCCTGGACCGCGGCGCTGTTTTTCGTCATCGAACCGCTGGTCGGGCAGGTGGTCGAACCGCTGTTGTATGGCCGCACCACCGGCCTTTCGCCCGTCGCTGTCGTCGTCTCCGCAACGTTCTGGACAGCGCTGTGGGGACCGATCGGGCTCGTGCTCGCAACGCCGCTGACTGTGTGTCTGGTCGTGCTGGGGCGGCACGTCGAGCGGCTGTCCTTCCTGGATGTCATGTTCGGCGACCGCCCGGCACTGTCGCCTCCGGAGATTTTCTATCAGCGCATGCTGGCGGGAGATCCGACCGAGGCCGCTGAGAAGGCCGAGCAGTTTCTCAAGGAGCGGTCGCTCGCTGCCTACTACGATGACGTCGCGCTCAAAGGCATGCAACTGGCCCAATCGGACCTCGACCGCGCTGCCCTGGACCAGATCCGGCTCGCACGCATCCGCGACACAGTGGTCGAATTTGTCGACGATCTCTCCGACCTGGACGACGGCCGTCCCGTCGGGAGTGAGCGCACCGAGGATGCTGAAGCAGTCGATGCCGTCGAAACCGTCGCCCCGGCCAGTGACCGACCGGACATCCCCGTGCTCGATGCAGCCAAACTTGCGGAGCCATTTCGCGGCGAAAATGCCGTGCTTTGCATTGGCGGCCGTACCATGCTCGACGAGGCCGGTGCGATCATGCTCGCGCAGCTGTGCCGCGCGCATGGCGTCGGCAGCCGTGTCGAAGGACCGGAGGCCTTGTCCACGGCCAACATCTTCCGCCTAGAAACCTCGGGCGTGGCCTTGGTATGTCTGGGCTATGTCGGCATCACGAGCCCGGCGCATCTGCGCTACGCGGTGCGCCGGCTTCGACGCAAGCTGCCGCATGCGTCCATCATGGTTGGATGCTGGGCGGAGGACGTCGCAAACATCGACGAACTGCGTGAGACGGCGAAGGCCGATCTGTTTGCCACCTCGCTGCGCGAGGCAGCGCAAATCGTCGTTGCGATGGCCCAAGGCAAGGACGACCCCGCAGCGTCCGTCGCGGAACCGGCTTTGCTGGCGCGGGCCTGAGACGGTTACTCGACCGCCGCGTAAACGAGGTTCCGCACCAAGGTCCGCGTATGGTCGCGCTGGCCCGGGCCCTGGCTCATGAACACGACGAAAAGGTCTTCCTTCGGATCGATCCAGAAGAACGTTCCCGCGATGCCGCTCCAGAAGTAATTGCCGACGCTGCCGGGGAAGGGTGCGATGCCGGCTTCGCGGCGGACGGCGAAGCCGAGACCAAAGCCGTGGCCGGGCGACAGCAGCGTGCCGTTGGTCACGACGTGCGGCCCGAGGTGATCGGAGGCCATCAACTCCAGCGTCTTGCGGCCGATGATCCTGTTGCCGTCGAGCGTGCCGCCATTGCGCAGCATCAGCGCGAAGCGAGCATAGTCCATCGTGGTGGAGACGAGACCGCCGCCGCCCGATTCCATGATCGGCTGCTCCAGCGCGCTGAATAGCGCGACCTTGTCGCCGGTCCAGGGATCGGCCGCGAACGGCTCGGCGAGCCGGCCGGCGTTGGCTTCACTTGTCGAGAAGCCGGTTTCGGCCATCTGGAGCGGAGCGAGGATGCGCTCGGTGAGGAAGGCGCCAAGCGACTTGCCGCTGACGACCTCGATGATGCGGCCGAGGATGTCCGTGGAGCGGCTGTAGTTGAACTCGTCGCCGGGATGGCAGACCAGCGGGAAGCTCGCCACCAACGCGGCGTGCTCGGCATTGGTGATCTTGCGGCTGCGCACCCGCGAGTCCTGGTAGATCTTGTGCACGGGGCCGTCGCCCTGGTGCTCGTAGGTCAGGCCGGAGGTGTGGCGGAGCAGGTCCTGCACCGTCATCGGCCGCTTCGGCGGAACCAGTTCCAGCTTGCCGCCGCTGACGACACCGACCTTCTGGTTGGCAAACTCCGGGATGAATTTGGCGACGGGATCGCCAAGGAGCAGATGGCCGTCCTCGAGCAGCGCCATGATGCCGACCGACACGATCGGCTTGGTCATCGAGAAGATGCGGAAGATCGAGATCAAGCGCCATCGGGGTAGACCCGGTCGGGGTCTGCTTGCCGAGCGCCTCGAACCAGCCGACTTGGCCGCTTCGAGCCACCAGCACGGTCACGCCGGGGATGGTTCCCTTGTCGATCTCGCGCTTGAAGGCATCCGACATTGCCTGGAGGCGCGGGCGCGACAGGCCCAGCGTCTCGGGCCTGGACTCGGGCAGAGGCGGGGATTTCGGCGCGATCGCGGCGCGAGGGGCGGCTGTGGCGGTCATGTTCACTCCCGGGGGCACATTATTGTCAGGGACGAAGTGTGGCCCAGAAGGCGCGGCACAAACAAGCGAAGCCAGCGCGCTTCACCCTTGCAATCCGTCCTTGCAAACCGGCCGTCCCCTGTGCTTGAAAGCGCCCCTGATCCGCGCGGCGACGTGAGGGTCCGTAGGAGTGTAGCTCAATTGGTAGAGCACCGGTCTCCAAAACCGGGGGTCGCAGGTTCGAGCCCTGCCACTCCTGCCAGCTAATCCCGGCAATCAGGATCGACAGGCAGGACGGCTCCGGGCAAAAGCTCGGACCGTAGGTGATAGGGACCGGGTAAGCCCTTGATCCGGATCATGTCCGCGGCAGGTGGCCACGGGCATTCCGGGTGGCCTACACCTTGACCTTTGGCCCCATCCGCAGTATCTACGCCGCACTCGCAGCCGGCCCGTTAGACGCGGATCTCCGGCGCGGCTTTGAAATCCCCGAACAATCGAGCCCGGTTTCCGGCTCATCCTTCGAGACAGAGGGCTGGGCCAACGGCGGCTGTTCGGATCCCTGAAATTCATTCGCGTCCGGCGACGGACGTTGGACATCAAACGATGGCAGTCAGCCCGTTCAAGTTCTTGCAGGAAGTGCGCTCGGAGACCGCCAAGGTCACCTGGCCGACCCGTCGTGAGACCACGATCACCACCATCATGGTGTTCGTCATGGTCGCCGTGGCCTCGATCTTCTTCTTCGCCGCCGACCAGATCATCCGCGTCCTCATCACCTTCCTTTTGGGCATTCACTGATGGCTACAGCCGCTGCAACCCAATCGTCCGACAAGCGCTGGTACATCGTCCACGCCTATTCGAACTTCGAGAAGAAGGTCGCCGAATCGATCCGCGAGCAGGCCAAGCAGCGCGGGCTCGAGGAGCTGTTCGAGCTGGTGCTGGTACCGACCGAGAAGGTCACGGAAGTGCGCCGCGGCCGCAAGATCGACGCCGAGCGCAAGTTCTTCCCGGGCTACGTGCTGGTGAAGATGAAGCTGACCGACGAGGCGTTTCATCTGATCAAGAACACGCCGAAGGTCACGGGCTTCCTCGGCGCCGAAAACAAGCCGATGCCGATTTCCGAATCGGAAGCCATGCGCATCCTGCACCAGGTGCAGGAGGGCGTGGAGCGGCCGAAGGCGTCGGTGTCGTTCGAGATCGGCGAGAACGTGCGCGTGGCCGATGGCCCGTTCGCTTCGTTCTCGGGAGTGGTCGAGGAAATCGACGAGGCGCGTTCGCGCGTGAAGGTCGCGGTGTCGATCTTCGGTCGCGCCACGCCGGTCGAGCTGGAATTCGGTCAGGTCGAGAAGGTCTGATCGTTTGAGGCGCGAGGCTTCGGTCTCGCGCAATGAAGAGGCCGTGGGAGGGAGAGGGCGGTTGCCAGCCGCATCCGACCCAGACCACGAACCTGAAACCGCCGGCCTGCCGGCACAACAGGAGTGATACATGGCAAAGAAAGTGACCGGATACCTGAAGCTTCAGGTCCCGGCCGGTGCGGCGAATCCTTCGCCCCCGATCGGTCCCGCGCTTGGTCAGCGCGGTCTCAACATCATGGAGTTCTGCAAGGCGTTCAACGCCCAGACCCAGAAGGAAGAGAAGAACACCCCGATTCCCGTCGTGATCACGATCTACGCCGATCGTTCGTTCACGTTCGAGATGAAGACGCCCCCGATGTCCTTCTTCCTCAAGCAGGCCGCCAAGATCCAGTCCGGTTCGAAGGCTCCGGGCCGCGACAAGGCCGGCGCGGTGACCAAGGCGCAGGTGCGCGAGATCGCCGAGAAGAAGATGAAGGATCTGAATTGCGACTCGATCGAGTCGGCCATGAAGATGGTCGAGGGCTCTGCCCGTTCGATGGGTCTGGAAGTGGCGGGGTAAGCGGCTATGGCAATCGGAAAGCGTTTGAACAAAGCCCGCGAAGGTGTTGACCGCGAAAAGCTTTACCCGCTCGCGGACGCCATCAAGATGGTCAAGGAACGCGCCAAGGCGAAGTTCGACGAGACCATTGAGGTCGCGATCAATCTCGGCGTCGATCCGCGTCACGCCGACCAGATGGTTCGCGGTGTCGTGACCCTGCCGAACGGCACCGGCCGTACGCTCCGCGTCGGCGTGTTCGCCCGCGGCGCCAAGGCCGATGAGGCCAAGGCTGCCGGTGCCGACGTCGTCGGTGCCGAGGATTTGGTCGAGAAGGTGCAGAACGGCACGATCGAGTTCGACCGCTGCATCGCCACCCCCGACATGATGCCGCTGGTCGGCCGTCTCGGTAAGGTGCTCGGCCCGCGCGGCCTGATGCCGAACCCGAAGATCGGCACGGTGACCATGGACGTCACCAACGCCGTCAAGGGTGCCAAGGGCGGCTCGGTCGAGTTCCGCGTCGAGAAGGCCGGCATCCTGCAGGCCGGCGTCGGCAAGGCCTCGTTCTCCGAGGAGAAGCTGGTCGAGAACATCAAGGCGCTCGCGGACGCGGTCTCCAAGGCCAAGCCCGCCGGCTCCAAGGGCACCTACATCCAGCGCGTTGCGGTGTCCTCGACGATGGGCCCGGGCGTGAAGGTCGAGCCGGGCACCATCCTCGCCTAAGGCTCAAGGATTGCATGAGATGAGGGGCGGAATCGGGCAACCGATTCCGCCCCTTTCCATTTTCAGCGGCGCTCACCGGAAACAAGAACGATGACTGACAAGGTCCTGATCTATTCGCGCTTTCCCAAGACGATGATGGCGCGCTTTGCCGAGCGGTTCGAGCTGCTCGACACCGCCGGCAAGCCGGCCGGTGAGGTGTTTCCGGCAGAGGAGCTCGGCGGCATCAGCGCGATCCTGACCGGGGGCGCCCAGCCGTTCGGTGCGGAGGCGATGGACCAGTTTCCGAAACTCGGCGCCATCATCTGCTATGGCACCGGCTATGACGGTATCGACCTGAAGGCGGCGGTTGCCCGCAACATCGCAGTCGGGCACAGCCCCGGCGCCAACGCCGCCTCGGTCGCCGACATCGCGATGACGCTGATGTTGGCGACGACGCGGCGGATCCTGGTCGCCGACCAATATGTCCGCAGCGGCGATTGGGCATCCTCGAAGCAGTCGCCGATGATGCGGCCCCAGGCCGGCATGCCCGGCCGCCGCATCGGCGTCTACGGCATGGGCGAGATCGGCCGCAAGATCGCCGCGCGCTGCGCCGCCTTCGAGAGCGAGGTCGGCTATTTCAGCCGCAGCCAATACGATCTGCCCTATCAATATTTCCCCACGCTGGAAGCGCTCGCCGACTGGTGCAGCGTCCTGATGATCGCGGTCAGGGCAGGGGCCCAGACCCAGCACGCCGTCGACGCCGGTATCCTCAAGCGCCTCGGCGCCGATGGCCATGTCGTCAACATTTCGCGGGGCTCGGTGATTGACCAAAAGGCCCTGGTCGCAGCGCTGACCGACAAGACCATCGCCGGCGCCGGCCTCGATGTCTTCGAGACGGAGCCGCACGCCCCCGACGCTCTGACCGCGTTCCCCAACGTGGTGTTCGCCCCCCATATCGGCGGCCACACCCTCGAATCGCACGTCGCCATGCAGAACTGCGTCCTGGCGAACCTGACCGCGTTCTTTGCGGGCAAGCCGCTGCCTTACGCCGTCAAATCGGCCTGAATCGGCCTTTGTCGGTCCGGATTAAGGGCCTGCGGCAGCGGATTGGAACTGGTGTGAATTTTGCTCTTGGCAAGCGGGCTCCGAGCGGTTAAAGAACCGCTTCCGGACGTGCCGGCCTCGGCTGGCGCGTTCGTGCACGCATTCCGAAAACCCGACAAGACAGGAGATCATTCCTTTTCAGGACGTCCGCGAGGATTTGTCGGAAAAGGAAGGAAAACCCGTCGGTTGGTGGAGTGCGGGCAGAGGTCGGGCGGTTCGCCGGCTGACCTTGTCCTGTCCAAGACTGCAGGCGCCTGCGAGAAATTTCGATTTCTCAACGGCTTAATCGTATGGCCTGCATAGACGGGTGAAGACCGGATTTCACTTTGCCTCCTACCTCAAGGTGGTGGCGGAATGGGTTTGGTTCGGACCTCGACACGCCGTGGGCTCTAGTAGGCTCCCGGAGGGCAGGCTTTGAATTGTCGTCTCGCCCGGCGCGTGTCCGAAGGGTTTTGCCCCGAGGTTCAGGTTTTGGGTGGGACGATGGGTGCAACCCGGCGGTCCCGCTTCTCGCGATGACCGCCAACCGGAAAGAGCTTGCTGTGGAACGAGCGGCAAAAAGGAAGCGGTCGAACAGCTCAATTTGGCCTTCAAGGCCACGAGCGTCGCGGTCGTTGCCCAATATTCCGGCCTGACCGTTGCCCAGATGCAGAAGCTGCGTACGCAGATGAAGCAGGCTGGCGCCTCGGTGAAGGTCTCGAAGAACCGTCTCGCCAAAATTGCTCTTGAAGGCACTGACGTCGTTGCCATCGGTCCCATGCTGAAGGGACCGACCGTGATCGCCACTTCGAACGATCCGGTAGCGGCGCCAAAGGTCGCCGTCGAATTCGCCAAGGCGAACGAAAAGTTCGTCATCATTGGCGGATCGATGGGAACGACCGTCCTGAATGTCGATGGCGTGAAGGCGCTTGCCTCGCTGCCGTCGCTTGATGAACTGCGTGCCAAGATCGTCGGCCTGCTCGTGGCTCCGGCGACCAAGCTTGCGCAGCTCGCAAACGCGCCCGCGGGCAAGCTCGCGCGCGTCATCCAGGCTCATGCCTCAAAGAGCGAAGCGGCCTGACGCCCTTCGCAAAACTCAAACCCGAACCAGACCAGTTTAAGGAACAGAACAATGGCCGACTTGCAGAAAATCGTTGACGACCTCTCGAGCCTCACCGTGCTCGAAGCCGCTGAACTCGCCAAGCTCCTCGAAGAAAAGTGGGGCGTGTCCGCCGCTGCGGCAGTGGCCGTTGCCGGTCCCGCCGCTGCTGCCGCTGCTCCGGCGGAAGAGAAGACCGAGTTCACGGTCGTCCTGGCCGCCGCCGGCGACAAGAAGATCGAAGTCATCAAGGAAGTCCGCGCCATCACGGGCCTCGGCCTGAAGGAAGCAAAGGACCTCGTCGAGGGCGCGCCGAAGCCTGTCAAGGAAGGCGTGAACAAGGACGAAGCCGAGAAGATCAAGGTCCAGCTCGAGAAGGCTGGCGCGAAGGTCGAGCTCAAGTAAGCAAAGCTTACTGGCGAAAGATCCCGGCGAGCATCAGCGAAGCCGGGGTCTTGGTCCATCTCTAAAGGGTGGGCCAGATGCAAAAGGCGTGCGACGGAACGTCCCGACGCAGGCTGAACACGAAAAAGTGTGAGGATTTGAGGGTTATCCCCTCGAATCTCCACTATTGTCGCCCCATATCGGTTCGGCAGCACGAAAGCGCGGTGGGCAGGGATGCGGGTTCCCTGTAAGCCGTTGGGAGAGCAAGCTATTTCGGGCTTTTTCAGTCCGTGAAGACGATCGTTGTGACGGGCGGGCGTGCCTATGCGCCCCGCGCGTCGTTTTGCGTTTTGAAGGTCTGAAGAACAGATTCAGGACATGACGGCCTGAAACTGGATTTTTGGTCCCCAAAACGGGTTCGAAAAATTCAACCCGGGGAGCGGTGGCAGCCGCGTCCTGGACGACGCGCCCCGAGCGGGCGACGAAATGAGAGGCCACCATGGCGCAGCAGACATTCACTGGTCGCAAACGCGTTCGCAAGTTCTTCGGACACATCAAGGAAGTCGCCGAGATGCCGAACCTCATCGAGGTTCAGAAGGCGTCCTATGACCAGTTCCTGATGGTCGACGAACCCGTGGGCGGTCGTCTCGACGAGGGCCTGCAGGCCGTGTTCCGTTCCGTGTTCCCGATCTCCGACTTCTCCGGGCACCTCGATGCTGGAATTCGTCCGTTACGAGTTTGAGCAGCCGAAATACGACGTCGACGAGTGCCGCCAGCGCGGCATGACCTTCGCGGCTCCCCTCAAGGTGACGCTGCGCCTCATCGTGTTCGATATCGACGAGGAAACCGGCGCGAAGTCGGTGAAGGACATCAAGGAGCAGGACGTCTACATGGGCGATATCCCGCTCATGACGATGAACGGCACCTTCATCGTCAACGGCACCGAACGCGTCATCGTCTCGCAGATGCACCGGTCGCCCGGCGTGTTCTTCGACCATGACAAGGGCAAGACCCATTCCTCGGGCAAGCTGCTATTCGCTGCCCGCGTGATCCCGTATCGCGGTTCCTGGCTCGACATCGAATTCGACGCCAAGGACATCGTCTATGCGCGTATCGATCGTCGCCGCAAGATTCCGGTGACGTCGCTGATGTTCGCGCTCGGCCTCGACGGCGAGGCGATCCTGTCGACGTTCTACAAGAAGATTCTGTACAAGCGGACCAAGGAAGGCTGGCGCGTTCCGTTCGACGCCAACCGTTTCCGCGGCTACTCGACCATCAACGACCTGATCGACGCCGATACCGGCAAGGTCGTGCTCGAGGCCGGCAAGAAGCTCACCGTGCGCGGTGCGCGTCAGATGCAGGAGAAGGGCCTGAAGGCGCTGCGCCTTTCGGATGAGGAGCTCGTCGGCAACTATCTGGCCGAGGATCTCGTCAACCCGAAGACCGGCGAGATCCACGCCGAAGCCGGCGAAGAGATCACCGACAAGTCGATGAAGGCCCTCAACGAGCACGGCTACAAGGAACTGCCGCTGCTCGACATCGACCACGTCAATGTCGGCGCCTACATCCGCAACACGCTCTCGGCAGACAAGAACATGACGCGTGAGGACGCGCTGTTCGACATCTACCGCGTGATGCGTCCGGGCGAGCCGCCGACGCTGGATTCGGCGCAGGCGATGTTCCAGTCGCTGTTCTTCGACGCCGAGCGTTACGACCTCTCCGCGGTCGGCCGCGTCAAGATGAACATGCGCCTCGACCTCGATGCGCCCGACACCCAGCGCACGCTGCGCAAGGAAGACATCCTCTCCGTCATCAAGACGCTGGTGGATTTGCGCGACGGCAAGGGCGAGATCGACGACATCGACCATCTCGGCAACCGCCGTGTGCGCTCGGTCGGCGAGCTCATGGAGAACCAGTACCGCATCGGCCTGTTGCGCATGGAGCGCGCGATCAAGGAGCGCATGTCCTCGGTCGACATCGACACGGTTATGCCGCAGGACCTGATCAACGCCAAGCCGGCGGCTGCCGCCGTGCGCGAGTTCTTCGGCTCCTCGCAGCTCTCGCAGTTCATGGACCAGACCAACCCGCTGTCGGAGATCACCCACAAGCGCCGTCTTTCGGCGCTTGGACCGGGCGGTCTGACCCGTGAGCGTGCCGGCTTCGAGGTGCGCGACGTGCATCCGACGCATTACGGCCGCATCTGCCCGATCGAGACGCCGGAAGGCCCGAACATCGGCCTCATCAACTCGCTCGCCACCTTCGCGCGCGTGAACAAGTACGGCTTCGTCGAGACGCCTTATCGCAAGGTGAAGGACGGCCGCGTCACCGACGAGGTCGTGTACCTCTCGGCGATGGAGGAGGGACGGTACTCGGTCGCGCAGGCCAACGTGCCGATCGACGCCAAGGGCCGCTTCACTGAGGATCTGGTCGTCTGCCGTTCGAGCGGAACCCGCGACGTCGTGCCGATGACGCCCGACAAGGTCGACTACATGGACGTGTCGCCGAAGCAGCTCGTTTCGGTCGCCGCCGCGCTGATCCCGTTCCTCGAGAACGACGACGCCAACCGCGCGCTGATGGGCTCGAACATGCAGCGCCAGGCGGTGCCGCTGGTTCGCGCCGAGGCTCCGTTCGTCGGCACCGGCATGGAAGGCGTCGTTGCGCGCGACTCGGGTGCCGCGATCGCGGCACGCCGTTCGGGCGTGATCGACCAGATCGACGCGACCCGCGTCGTCATCCGCGCCACGGAAGATCTCGATCCGACCAAGTCGGGCGTCGATATCTACCGTCTGATGAAGTACCAGCGCTCCAACCAGTCGACCTGCATCAACCAGCGTCCGCTGGTGAAGGTCGGCGACATCGTCAAGAAGGGCGACATCATCGCCGACGGTCCGTCGACCGATCTCGGCGAGCTCGCGCTTGGCCGCAACGTGCTCGTCGCGTTCATGCCGTGGAACGGGTACAACTTCGAAGACTCGATCCTGCTCTCCGAGCGGATCGTGAAGGAAGACGTGTTCACCTCGATTCATATCGAAGAATTCGAGGTGATGGCTCGCGACACCAAGCTCGGACCCGAGGAAATCACCCGCGACATTCCGAACGTCTCGGAAGAAGCGCTGAAGAACCTCGACGAAGCCGGTATCGTCTACATCGGCGCGGAAGTGCGCGCCGGCGACATCCTGGTCGGCAAGATCACGCCGAAGGGCGAAAGCCCGATGACGCCGGAAGAAAAGCTCCTGCGCGCCATCTTCGGCGAAAAGGCCTCCGACGTTCGCGACACCTCGCTGCGCGTTCCTCCGGGCGTGCAGGGCACGATCGTGGAAGTGCGCGTGTTCAACCGGCACGGCGTCGACAAGGACGAGCGTGCGCTGGCGATCGAGCGGGAAGAGATCGAGCGTCTGGCCAAGGATCGCGACGACGAACAGGCGATCCTGGACCGCAACGTCTACAACCGTCTTGCCGAGCTGCTCGAAGGGCGGCAGGGCATTGCCGGTCCGAAGGGCTTCAAGAAGGACACCAAGATCACCCGTGCGGTGCTCGAGGAGTACCCGAAGTCGCAGTGGTGGCTGTTCGCTTCGCCGAACGACAAGCTGATGGCCGAGATCGAGGCCATGCGGAAGCAGTACGACGAGTCGAAGAAGGGGCTCGAGCAGCGCTTCCTCGACAAGGTCGAGAAGCTTCAGCGCGGTGACGAATTGCCGCCCGGCGTGATGAAGATGGTCAAGGTCTTCGTCGCGGTGAAGCGCAAGATCCAGCCCGGCGACAAGATGGCCGGCCGCCACGGCAACAAGGGCGTGGTGTCGAAAATCGTGCCGATCGAGGACATGCCGTTCCTCGAAGACGGCACGCATGCCGACATCGTGCTCAATCCGCTCGGCGTGCCCTCGCGCATGAACGTCGGACAGATCCTCGAGACCCATCTCGGCTGGGCCTGCGCCGGCCTCGGCAAGCGTATCGGCCAGACGGTCGATGCTTACCTGTCGAAGCAGGACATCAAGCCGCTGAAGGAAACCTTGAAGAAGGTCTACGGCGAGGACGAGACGATCAAGTCGCTCAACGACAACGAACTGATCGAGCTCGGCCATAATCTGAGCCGCGGCGTGCCGATCGCGACGCCGGTGTTCGACGGCGCCAAGGAAGCCGACATCGAGGAGATGCTCAAGCTTGCCGGTCTCGACGCTTCGGGTCAGTCGACCGTCTATGACGGCCGCACCGGCGATGCGTTCGATCGCAAGGTGACGGTGGGCTACATCTACATGCTCAAGCTGCACCATCTGGTCGACGACAAGATCCACGCGCGTTCGATCGGTCCGTACTCGCTCGTTACCCAGCAGCCGCTGGGCGGCAAGGCGCAGTTCGGTGGCCAGCGCTTCGGCGAAATGGAGGTGTGGGCGCTCGAGGCTTACGGCGCGGCGTACACGCTCCAGGAGATGCTGACGGTGAAGTCGGACGACGTCGCCGGCCGTACCAAGGTGTACGAGGCGATCGTGCGCGGCGACGACACGTTCGAGGCCGGTATTCCGGAATCGTTCAACGTGCTGGTCAAGGAAATGCGCTCGCTCGGCCTCAACGTCGACCTGCACAATTCCAAGGTGGGACCGGCGCCGACGTCGGAAGCTGCCGAGTAACACGACCTTTCATGCCCGGCCTTCACGGCCGGGCATTGGCGCCCCTCCCGAGGCCTTGAGGGCAGGGCGCACCGATTGAGTGATTTTCGAATTTGCGGCCGTAGGCGACCGGCACGCGAGGAGAAGACGATGAACCAAGAAATTATGAATCTCTTCAACCCGACGACTCCGGCTCAGGTCTTCGACCAGATCCGGATTTCGATCGCGAGCCCAGAGAAGATTCTGTCCTGGTCCTACGGCGAGATCAAAAAGCCGGAGACCATCAACTACCGTACCTTCAAGCCCGAGCGCGACGGCCTGTTCTGCGCCCGCATCTTCGGGCCGATCAAGGACTACGAGTGCTTGTGCGGCAAGTACAAGCGCATGAAGTACAAGGGCATCATCTGCGAGAAGTGCTCGGTCGAGGTCACGCTGTCGCGCGTCCGGCGCGAGCGCATGGGCCATATCGAGCTCGCGGCCCCCGTCGCCCACATCTGGTTCCTGAAGTCGCTGCCCTCGCGCATCGGGCTTCTGCTGGACATGACGCTGAAGGATCTCGAGCGGATCCTCTACTTCGAATATTACGTCGTTCTCGAGCTCGGGTCTCACCGCGCTCAAGGACCGTCAGCTGCTGTCGGAAGACGAGTATCTGAAGGCGCAGGACGAGTATGGCCAGGATTCCTTCACCGCCATGATCGGCGCGGAAGCGATCCGCGAACTGCTCAAGGGCATGGACCTCGAGAAGCTCGAAGCCACCTTGCGCCTCGAGATGCAGGAGACCGACTCCGACATCAAGCACAAGAAGCTCGCCAAGCGCCTGAAGATCGTGGAAGCGTTCCGCCACTCCGGCAACAAGCCGGAATGGATGATCATGACCGTCGTCCCGGTGATCCCGCCGGACCTGCGTCCGCTGGTGCCGCTGGACGGCGGCCGCTTCGCGACTTCGGACCTCAACGACCTCTATCGCCGCGTCATCAACCGCAACAACCGCTTGAAGCGGCTGATGGAGCTGCGCGCGCCTGACATCATCATCCGCAACGAGAAGCGCATGCTTCAGGAAGCGGTCGATGCCCTGTTCGACAACGGCCGGCGCGGCCGCGTCATCACGGGTGCCAACAAGCGTCCGCTGAAGTCGCTCGCCGACATGCTCAAGGGCAAGCAGGGCCGTTTCCGCCAGAACCTGCTCGGCAAGCGCGTCGACTATTCGGGCCGTTCGGTGATCGTGGTCGGTCCCGAGCTGCGCCTGCATCAGTGCGGCCTGCCGAAGAAGATGGCGCTCGAGCTGTTCAAGCCGTTCATCTATTCGCGGCTCGACGCCAAGGGTCTGTCCACCACCGTGAAGCAGGCCAAGAAGCTGGTCGAGAAGGAGCGGCCCGAGGTCTGGGACATCCTGGACGAGGTGATCCGCGAGCATCCCGTGCTGCTCAACCGCGCGCCGACGCTGCATCGCCTCGGCATCCAGGCGTTCGAGCCCGTGCTGATCGAGGGCAAGGCGATCCAGCTTCACCCGCTGGTCTGCGCCGCGTTCAACGCCGACTTCGACGGCGACCAGATGGCCGTGCACGTTCCGCTGTCGCTCGAAGCGCAGCTGGAAGCGCGCGTCCTGATGATGTCGACCAACAACATCCTGCATCCGGCGAACGGCCAGCCGATCATCGTGCCGTCGCAGGACATCGTGCTCGGTCTCTACTACGTCTCGATCATGCGCGAAGGCCTGCCCGGCGAGGGCAAGATCTTCGGCGAGATGGCCGAGCTCGAGCACGCGCTGCACGCGAAGGTCATCCACCTCCACACCAAGATCAAGTACCGGTGGCAGGGCATGGATGAGACCGGCAAGGTCTCGACGCGCTGGATCGAGACCACCGCCGGCCGCGTCATGCTCGGCAATCTGCTGCCGAAGAACCCGCGGATTTCGTACGAGATCATCAACAAGCTGATGACCAAGCGCGAAATCTCGGGCGTGATCGACCAGGTCTATCGCCACTGCGGTCAGAAGGAGACGGTGATCTTCTGCGATCGCATCATGGCGCTCGGCTTCTACAACGCGTTCAAGGCCGGTATCTCGTTCGGCAAGGACGACATGGTCGTGCCGCACTCCAAGTGGAAGATCGTCGACACCACCCGTACGCTGGCGAAGGATTTCGAGCAGCAGTACAACGACGGTCTGATCACCCATGGCGAGAAGTACAACAAGGTCGTCGACGCCTGGTCGAAGGCGACCGAGGAAATCGCCAAGGCGATGATGAAGGAGATCTCCTCGACCAAGAAGACGGCGAGCGGGGCTGATGCCGACATCAACTCGATCTACATGATGGCTCACTCCGGTGCCCGCGGTTCGCCGGCCCAGATGCGCCAGCTCGCCGGCATGCGCGGCCTGATGGCCAAGCCGTCGGGTGAGATCATCGAGACGCCGATCATCTCGAACTTCAAGGAAGGCCTTTCGGTTCTCGAGTACTTCAACTCGACCCACGGTGCCCGTAAGGGTCTCGCGGACACCGCCTTGAAGACCGCGAACTCCGGCTACCTGACCCGTCGTCTCGTCGACGTCGCGCAGGACTGCATCATCACGCAGAGCGACTGCGGCACCAAGCTCGGCATCAAGATGCGCGCCATCGTCGACGCCGGCACCGTGGTTGCTTCGCTCGGTTCGCGCATCCTCGGACGCACGGCCTGCGAAGACATCCGCGACAGCTCGGGCAAGGTGATCATCAAGCGCGATACGCTGATGGAGGAGAGCCATCTGGACGCCATCCACCAGGGTGGTGTGCAGGAGGTGAAGATCCGTTCGGCTCTGACCTGCGAACTCGTCAACGGCATCTGCGGCATGTGCTATGGCCGCGATCTCGCCCGCGGCACGCCGGTCAACCACGGTGAGGCCGTCGGCGTCATCGCGGCGCAGTCGATCGGCGAGCCGGGCACCCAGCTCACCATGCGTACCTTCCACATCGGTGGCGCGGCGCAGCTCAACGAGCAGTCGTTCGTCGAATCCAACTTCGACGGCAAGATCGTGATCAGGAACAAGGCCATCGCCCGCAACAGCGAAGGTCATCTGGTCGCGATGGTGCGCAACATGGTGGTGGCGATCGTCGATGCCGACGGCACCGAGCGTGCGACCCACCGTATCCAGTACGGCTCGCGCCTGCACATCGACGAAGGCGATACGGTCAAGCGCGGCCAGCGCATCGTCGAGTGGGATCCCTACACCCGTCCGCTGCTCACCGAAGTCGAAGGTACGATCGGCTTCGAGGATCTGGTCGAAGGGCAGTCGATCTCGGAAACGCTGGACGAAGCCACCGGTATCGCCAAGCGCGTGGTTATCGACTGGCGCTCCACCCGCGGCGGTGCGGACCTGCGTCCCGCCATCGTGGTGAAGGGCAAGGACGGCAAGGTGCTCAAGCTCGCCCGTGGCGGCGATGCCCGCTACATGCTGTCGGTCGATGCCATTCTCTCGGTCGACGTCGGAGCCAAGGTCAATACGGGTGACATCCTCGCCCGTGTCTCGACCGAAAGCGCCAAGACGCGTGACATCACCGGCGGTCTGCCGCGGGTGGCGGAACTGTTCGAGGCTCGGCGTCCGAAGGATGCGGCGATCATCGCCGAAATCGCGGGCACCATCCGGTTCGGGCGCGACTACAAGAACAAGCGTCGCATCTCGATCGAGCCGATGGACAAGACCGACGAGGCACGCGAGTACCTGATCCCGAAGGGCAAGCACATCCACCTTCAGGATGGCGACGTCGTCGAAAAGGGCGACTTCATCGTGGAAGGCAACCCGGCGCCGCACGACATTCTCGCGGTCAAGGGCATCGAGGAACTCGCGGCCTATCTGGTCAACGAGATCCAGGAGGTCTACCGGCTCCAGGGCGTGCTCATCAACGACAAGCACATCGAGGTGATTGTCCGTCAGATGCTCCAGAAGGTGGAAGTCACCGACCAGGGCGACACGGACATGATCTCCGGCGAGCAGGTCGACAAGATCGAGTTCGACGTGCTGAACGAGAAGGCCAAGGAAGAGGGCAAGAAGATCGCCACGGGTACGCCGGTTCTGCTCGGCATCACCAAGGCGAGCCTCCAGACCCGGTCCTTCTTCTCGGCGGCCTCGTTCCAGGAGACCACGCGCGTCCTCACGGAAGCGGCGGTCAACGGCAAGGTCGATCCGCTCGAAGGCCTCAAGGAGAACGTCATCGTCGGCCGGCTGATCCCGGCGGGCACCGGCGCCTCCATGGCCAAGATCCGCGAAGTCGCGATGAAGCGCGACAAGATGATCCTGGACGAGCGCGAGAAGCAGGCGGCCGTCGTGTCGCCGGCTCCGGAGGCTGAACTTCCTGCGCTCCCGCCTGCGGAATAATCGTTCATCCGTAGGAATACCGAGGACAATGAAAAGGCCGGCGCAAGCCGGCCTTTTTGCTGCTTTGTTTCCCTGTTGCGGTGCAGGATCAACCTTTGTTCATCTTTCCTTCAGGCGCAAAAGCGCTTCTGCTAAGGGAGCTTAGACGGCGGTCCCGTGACGGGGGGCAGGGCCGGAGACCACGGAACGCACATGCTTGATCTCGCAATCGTAGGCGGCGGCCCCGGAGGGCTGATGAGCGCCTGGTACCTGAAGCGTAAGCTCGGCGACCTCTGCCGCGTCACCATCTATGAGGCCTCGGATCGACTCGGCGGCAAGATTGTCACGCGCAAATTCGATTCCGCACCCGCGATGTATGAAGCCGGCGTTGCCGAGATCTACGACTACTCGATGACCGGCCCCGATCCGCTGCGCGAGCTGATCCAGCATTTCGGACTTCAAACCATTCCGATGGACGCCGAGCAGGTCCAGTTCGGCGGTGAACTCCTCAACGACGTCGCAGGCATGCGCCGCAAATACGGCGCCAAGACCGCGGCCGCGATCGAGGCGTTCCGCAAGCGCTGTGCTGAGGCGCTGTCGCCGATCGAGTATTACGAGGGCGTCGGCGCGCACGACAACGAGAACCCCTGGGCCTACAAGACCGCCGAGCAGGTGCTCGACGAGGAGGTCGAGGACGAAACCGCAAAGCGTTTCTTCAAGGTGATGGCGCGCTCGGACATCGCGACAGAAAGCCACAACACCAACGGCCTCAACGCGTTGAAGAACTACCTGATGGATGTCGACGGCTATATCGGCCTCTACTCCATCCAGAACGGCAACGAGCAACTGATCGAGTGCCTGCAGTCGGAGGTCAATGCCGACATCCAGCTCAATCATCGCGTGCTCGCAGTCGGCAAGGCGCCGACCGGCCGCTACCAGCTCAAGATGATGAACGGCAAGGGGCCGGAGACGCGCGATTTCGATCTCGTGCTGGTCTGCCTGCCGCATTCCTGGCTCGCCACCGTCGGCTGGGAAGGCGAGCAGCTTCGCAAGTCGATGGTCAAGCACGTCTCGTATTTCGATCGTCCCGCACACTACCTGCGCGTCTCGATCCTGTTCGACACGCCGTTCTGGGGCGAGAAGATCCCCGGCGCCTGGTTCATGTCGGAGGCCTTCGGCGGCTGCTGCGTCTACAATGAAGGCGCGCGCCACGATGTCGGCAAGCATGGCGTCCTGAACTGGCTCATTCCCGGCTCGGATGCGCTGGCTTTCGCGAATCTCTCGGACCAGGAGCTGATCGACGCTGCGCTGAAATCGCTGCCGGCATCGTTCGGCGATGCGCGGGCGCATTTCATGGAAGGCAAGATCCATCGCTGGCTGTCGTCGGTGAACGCGATTCCGGGCGGTATGCCCGTGCGCGATGTCATGACCAATCACCGGCCCGAGCCGAAGGAGCATCCCGGCATCGTGGTGGTCGGCGACTATCTGTTCGACTCGACCCTGAACGGGCTGCTCGATTCGTCGGATGCGGCAACCGACATCATCCTGACCGAGATGATGCGGCTGCGCCGGGAGCGTGCGCAGGACGGCAAGCCGCTGTCGGACAAGATCGATCGCGAGTATTTCGAGAACTATCGCGGCCTCGGCCCCTATAGCGAGGTGTGGCGGCATTTCACGGATCCCGACTATCTCACAAAGCTGATCGGCATCGTCTGGGGCAAGGTCAAGGGCGCCAGGCTGTTGATCGCGGGCTCGGCCAGCGGCGAACTGGTCGGCGCACTGCGCGAGCGCGGCATCGATGCCTGGGGCATCGAGAACAACCGCGCTATCCACGCCAAGACGCCGAAGGCTCTGAAGAAGTACAACAAGCTCGGCTCGATCACCGACATGCCGTTCAAGGACGGCGCGTTCGACTTCGTGTTCGAGACCAGCCTCTGCCATGTTTCCCCGAAGCAGGTGGTCCGGGCGATCCGCGAGCTCAACCGCGTGGTCAGGACCGGTCTCGTGTTCGGCTCGATCACCTCGGACATGGCCTCGGCCGTGATCGACCGCTACGACCTGCTGCGCGGGGTCAAGAAGCTCGGCACCTGGTGGGAATGGTCGGAACTGTTCTTCGGCAACGGCTTCGACCTGTCGATGCACCGCAAGGACTGCGCCGATGCGCTGTGGGAAGCGACGCTCGCGGCCAACAAGGGCCCGGGCCAGTGGTACGCCGACGCCGACAGCTTGCGTTATTCGTTCTTCGACAAGGTCGAGGACGAGGACGAAGACTAGCCTTTCGGGGCGCACCGGATTCGCCAATTGCTTTGCCGAATTCATCATGATCGCATAGAATCGGCGCAATAGCGGTTGTCGCTATTTCCTGCTTTCTCTGCGGTCATGCCGGCCGTCAGCATCGGTTGGTTTCATGGCGTCCAAGCCTCCCACTTCCAGGCCTCCTTCTCCCGACGAAAAGAAGCTCGCTGCGGAAGAGGCGGCCGAGCTCGACAGGAAGCTCGCCGCCGCCAAGCCGGACCTCGAAGACGACGAAGACGAGGAGGATGACGAGCTGGAGCTCGATGACGACGATGAGGACGAGGACCTCGTCGTCTTTACCGCGCGCGAGGCCGCCGGCGCGCTCGCCACCATCCTCGGTTTCGTCAAACCCTTTCTGACCAACTACAAGCGGATGCTGTCATTCGTGGGGTTCGGCGTCTTCGTCGAGACGCTGTTCAACGTCATCATGCCGCTCAGCCTGAAGTACCTGATCGACGACGCGCTCGGCGAGGAGGATTTTCATGCGCTTTACAAGATCCTCGGCGTGCTCGCGGTCGCCGGCATCTTCACCTCCATCGTCGCGGTCTGGTACGAGCGCTGGGACGCGCGGCTTGCCGCTTGCATCATCTCCGACGTCCGCAAGCGCCTGTTCGAGCATGTTCAGGACCTGCCGGCGGCGTATTTCGGGCGGACCAAGCGCGGCGAGATACTGTCGCGCTTTTCCGTCGACCTTGCGGCCTTCGAGGGTTCGGTCAAGACCTTCGCCAACAGCGCGGCTCTGCCGTTCCTGGAGTTGATCGCGGGCATCATCCTGATGGTGTTCCTGAACTGGCAGCTCGCGGTGGTTGCGCTGCTGGTGTTTCCGATCACGCTGATCGGTCCGCGCATGCTCACGCCGAAGGCGGTGCAGGCCAATTACGAGCAGAAGCTCAACGAGAGCGCGCTGCTCGGCATGGTGCAGGAAAACGTCGCCGCGCAGGCGGTGATCAAGGCGTTCAGCCTGCAACGCCGGATGTTCGGCTTCTTCACCTTTCGCAACGACGAGACCCGCAACAAGATGGCCTCGGCCGCGTTCCTCTCCACCATGGTGGAGAGGACGGTCACCATCTCGGTGTTGCTGTTGCACATCGTGGTGCTCGCGATCGGGGCCTATCTGGCAACCAAGGGGCAGATCACCATCGGCACCTTCGTGACCTTCGAGAGCGCGTTCTGGGAGGTGTCCTACAACATCGCCCACGTCATGCACTTCGTTCCGGTGTCGATCTCCTCGGCCGCCGCGATCCGCCACATGCAGGAACTGCTCGACGAACCGACGCGCAGTGCCGATCGGCCCGGCGCGCCCGATCTGCCGCGCGTCACCCACGACATCACCTTCGACCGAGTGACGTTCCAGTACGAGGGCAGCCGGACGCCGGTGCTGGACAATCTCAGCCTCAAGCTCGATGTCGGCAAGCGTATCGCCATCGTCGGGCCCAGCGGCTCCGGCAAGAGCACGCTGCTCAATCTGATCCTGCGACTCTACGTGCCCGATGAGGGCCGCGTCACCATCGACGGCGTCGACGTCCGCAAGGTGACGCTTGATTCGCTGCGCCGGAGCATGGCGGTGGTGTTCCAGGAGAACATGCTGTTCAACATGTCGATCCGCGAGAACATCCGGCTCGGCAAGGAAGGCGCGACCGACGAGGAGGTGGAGGAGGCCGCCAGGAAGGCCGAGATCCACCGCTACATCATGAGTCTGCCGCAGCGATACGACACGCCGGTCGGCGAGCGCGGCGATACCTTGTCGGGCGGCCAGCGTCAGCGCATTGCGATCGCACGCGCGGTCATCCGCAATCCGTCCGTGCTGCTGCTCGACGAGGCGACTTCGGCGCTCGACCAGACCACGGAGGCCGCGATCAACCGCACACTGCTCAAGGTCGCCAAGGGCCGCACCATGATCTGGTCGACCCATCGCCTGAGCTCGGTGGTCGAGATGGACGAGATCATCGTGATTTCAGGGGGCAGGGCGATTGAACGCGGCTCCCATGCCGAGCTGCTCGCCAGGAACGGAACCTATCGCAAATTGTGGAACGACCAGACCCACCAGCCGCACGAAGCGGTGGCTCAGGTCGATGACGACAGCGACGATGATGACGACGACCTCGAGGATGATGAGGACGAGGACGACGAGGAGGAGTGACCGAGGAGGTTCGGCTGCAGATCGTGATTCGCGGAGATGTTGAACCGACGGCTCGGCACCTTGTCGAGCAAGCGGCCGAATCGCGCGATCCAGTTCTCGCAGGCGAAGGTCGCCCGGCGCAGCACCGATTCTCCGATTCCGGACCTCAGGAATCGCCCGACCTGGGGCGACTGCTGAGTTTTTCGACTCGAAAGTCCGCCGGATAGCTCTCATGCGGACCGACCAGCACAGCCGAAATGCCGGCGCGGCCGAGCATTGCGGCGGCGGTAGAGCCGGACAATCCCCCGCCGATGACGGGAATCTCGGTGGAGCGCATGGAGTGATCTCTACCGAAGGCGGCAGATTGCCTCATCAACAGACAAGAAAGCCTTAACGGAGGTTATAAAAGTACTTTTCACCCGGATATAAAATCTCAACGGGTGGCGGAACCGGCCTGCCGTTCTTATATCGGGCGAGGCGCGATCAGTGCGGCGAACGGGCAAATTCCCTAGGTGCGAGAAGCGCTTTGTGACTGTCGTTTCGCCTTGACTTGATCGACTCCCACTTATAGAAAGCGCCTCACTTAACGACAGGCGGTGAGCATCGCCAACGTCGGAACGGGCCACCTGTTGATCCCCCGGGATCGGATCCCAAGGGATCGCTGAAGACGGGCACCAACCTCGACGAATGCCGCTCAAACGCTGTCGATCATAGCTAGGCAATGCCAGTGCGATTTTAGTTCTCTTGAGCTCGTTCTCTTGAGATCGAATTCGGATGCATGACCTCGGTGCGCAGGCCACGGCTTTATGCCGATTGGCCTGAAAACTGCGGTCCTCTGTGGCGTCGTAACGCTTTCCGCTCAGTGATGGAGTGGTTGGCGCAATTTCGCTTTGTGCGGTTTGTTCTGCACGAGGTGGCCTCGTCGGGCAGGGAGCTCGAAAGAATTTGCGGACCCGAAAGGGGCCGCGGCAGAAAAAGGGTGAAGGCCAGAATGCCGACGATCAACCAGCTGATCGCTCAACCGCGGGAAGTGCAGAAGTCGCGCAAGAAGGTGCCGGCGCTGCAGCAGTCGCCGCAGAAGCGTGGTGTTTGCACGCGCGTTTACACCACGACCCCGAAGAAGCCGAACTCGGCGCTTCGTAAGGTTGCCAAGGTGCGCCTGACCAACGGCTTCGAGGTGATCGGCTACATCCCCGGCGAGGGCCATAACCTCCAGGAGCACTCGGTGGTCATGATCCGTGGCGGTCGCGTCAAGGATTTGCCCGGCGTGCGCTACCACATCCTCCGCGGCGTTCTGGATACCCAGGGCGTCAAGAACCGTAAGCAGCGTCGTTCGAAGTACGGCGCCAAGCGTCCGAAGTAAGCGGGAACCAGCTCCATGTCTCGTCGCCACTCAGCGGAAAAGCGCGAAGTTCTCCCGGATCCGAAGTTCGGGAACATCATCGTCACGAAGTTCATGAACTCGGTGATGTACGCCGGCAAGAAGTCGGTCGCCGAAGGCATCGTCTACGGTGCGTTCGGTCTCATCGAAGCCAAGACCAAGCAGAGCCCGCTCGGCGTGTTCGAGCAGGCGCTCGAGAACGTCATGCCGACGATCGAGGTTCGCTCCCGCCGCGTCGGCGGCGCGACCTACCAGGTTCCGGTCGAGGTTCGCTCGGTGCGCCGTCAGGCGCTGGGCATCCGCTGGCTGATCTCGGCCGCGCGCGAGCGCAACGAGAAGACGATGACCGAGCGGCTCTCTGCCGAGCTCCTGGACGCGTCGAACAACCGTGGCAACGCCGTCAAGAAGCGTGAAGACGTTCATCGGATGGCGGAAGCCAACCGTGCCTTCTCGCACTATCGCTGGTAACGGCGACACACTCGGACTCGCAAGGAACGACCTATGCCCCGCCAACATGCCATCGAAGACTACCGTAACTTCGGTATTATGGCGCATATCGACGCCGGCAAGACCACGACGACCGAGCGCATCCTTTATTACACCGGCAAGAGCCACAAGATCGGCGAAGTGCACGAAGGTGCCGCGACGATGGACTGGATGGAGCAGGAGCAGGAGCGTGGCATCACGATCACCTCGGCTGCGACCACCGCGTTCTGGGCCGGCAAGCGTCTGAACATCATCGACACGCCCGGCCACGTCGACTTCACCATCGAAGTCGAGCGTTCGCTGCGCGTGCTCGACGGCGCCGTATGCGTGCTCGACTCGAACCAGGGCGTCGAGCCCCAGACCGAGACCGTCTGGCGCCAGGGTGACAAATACAAGGTTCCGCGGATCGTCTTCGCCAACAAGATGGACAAGACCGGCGCTGACTTCTTCAAGTGTCTGGCCGACATCGTCGACCGTCTCGGCGCCAAGCCGATCGCGATCCAGCTTCCGATCGGTGCCGAGAACAACTTCAAGGGTCTCGTCGACCTCGTGAAGATGAAGGGCATCGTCTGGAACGACGAATCGCTCGGTGCGAAGTTCGACTACGTCGACATTCCGGAAGACCTCGTCGACCAGGCCAAGGAATACCGCGAGAAGATGGTGGAAGCCGCCGTCGAGCTCGACGACGACGCTTTGGCTGCCTTCCTCGACGGCAACGAGCCGGACGAAGCGACGCTGAAGCGGCTGATCCGCAAGGCGGTGCTGACCGGTGCGTTCTATCCCGTGCTGTGCGGCTCGGCCTTCAAGAACAAGGGCGTGCAGCCGCTGCTCGACGCCGTCGTCGACTACCTGCCGTCGCCGATCGACGTGCCCGCGATCAAGGGCACTGACGACAGCGGCAACGAGGTCGTGCGCAAGGCCGACGACAAGGAGCCGCTCGCGCTGCTCGCGTTCAAGATCATGGACGACCCGTTCGTCGGCACCATCACCTTCTGCCGCATCTACTCCGGCGTCCTGCAGAGCGGCACCGGCGTCGTGAATTCGACGCGCGAGAAGAAGGAGCGCATCGGGCGCATGCTGCTGATGCATGCGAACAACCGCGAAGACATCAAGGAAGCCTATGCCGGCGACATCGTTGCGCTGGCCGGCCTGAAGGAAGCGCGCACCGGTGACACGCTGTGCGATCCCGACAAGCAGGTGATCCTCGAGAAGATGGAATTCCCCGAGCCGGTCATCGAGATCGCGATCGAGCCGAAGTCCAAGGCCGACCAGGAAAAGCTGGGCGTGGCGCTGGCCAAGCTTGCCGCGGAGGATCCGTCCTTCCGCGTGTCGACCGACCAGGAGTCCGGCCAGACCATTCTCAAGGGCATGGGCGAGCTCCACCTCGACATCAAGGTCGACATCCTCCGTCGTACCTACAAGGTCGACGCAAACATCGGCGCGCCGCAGGTGGCGTTCCGTGAGCGCGTCACCAAGAAGGCCGAGGTCAAGTACACCCACAAGAAGCAGACCGGCGGTACCGGTCAGTTCGCGGAAGTGTCGATCGTGGTCGAGCCGAACGAGCCCGGCAAGGGCTATGAGTTCGAGTCCAAGATCGTCGGCGGTGCTGTTCCGAAGGAATACATCCCCGGCGTCGAAAAGGGCCTCAACAGCGTGATGAGCTCTGGCGTGGTCGCGGGCTTCCCCGTGGTCGACGTCAAGGTTCAGCTCGTCGACGGCAAGTATCACGACGTCGACTCGTCGGCGCTCGCCTTCGAAATTGCATCGCGCGCGGCGTTCCGCGAAGCGCTGCAGAAGGGCAAGTCCGTCCTGCTCGAGCCGATCATGAAGGTCGAAGTGGTGACCCCGGAAGACTATACCGGCTCGGTCATTGGCGACCTGAATTCGCGGCGCGGTCAGATTCAGGGTCAAGACATGCGCGGCAACGCCAACGTCATCAACGCGATGGTGCCGCTCATGAACATGTTCGGTTACGTGAATAACCTGCGCTCGATGAGCCAGGGTCGTGCAACCTTCACCATGCAATTCGACCACTACGCAGAAGCGCCGGCCAACGTGTCGGCAGAAGTCCAGAAGAAGTTTGCCTGATTGTCGTCGGTCTAGAGCTGACGATTGAACGGAGAGTCAAATGGCCAAAGCAAAGTTTGAACGTAACAAGCCGCACTGCAACATCGGCACCATCGGTCACGTCGACCATGGCAAGACATCGCTGACCGCGGCGATCACCAAGGTCCTCGCCGAAGCCGGCGGCGCGACGTTCACCGCGTACGACCAGATCGACAAGGCGCCGGAAGAGAAGGCGCGCGGCATCACCATCTCGACCGCGCACGTCGAGTACGAGACGCCGAACCGCCACTACGCCCACGTCGACTGCCCCGGCCACGCCGACTACGTGAAGAACATGATCACCGGTGCCGCCCAGATGGACGGTGCGATCCTGGTCGTGTCGGCCGCTGACGGCCCGATGCCGCAGACCCGCGAGCACATCCTGCTCGCCCGCCAGGTCGGCGTGCCCGCGCTCGTCGTGTTCCTCAACAAGTGCGACATGGTCGACGATCCGGAACTGCTCGAACTCGTCGAGCTCGAAGTTCGCGAGCTGCTCTCGAAGTACGACTTCCCGGGCGACAAGATCCCGATCATCAAGGGCTCGGCGCTCGCCGCTCTCGAAGATTCCGACAAGAAGCTCGGCCACGACGCCATCCTCGAGCTGATGAAGAACGTCGACGAATACATCCCGCAGCCGGAGCGTCCGATCGACCAGCCGTTCCTGATGCCAGTTGAAGACGTGTTCTCGATCTCGGGCCGCGGCACCGTCGTGACCGGCCGTGTCGAGCGCGGCATCGTCAAGGTCGGCGAGGAAATCGAGATCGTCGGTCTCCGCGCGACCCAGAAGACCACCGTCACCGGCGTCGAAATGTTCCGCAAGCTGCTCGATCAGGGCCAGGCCGGCGACAACATCGGTGCGCTGCTCCGCGGCACCAAGCGCGAGGACGTCGAGCGCGGCCAGGTGCTGTGCAAGCCGGGTTCGGTCAAGCCGCACACCAAGTTCAAGGCTGAGGCGTACATCCTCACCAAGGAAGAGGGCGGTCGCCACACTCCGTTCTTCACCAACTACCGTCCGCAGTTCTACTTCCGCACCACCGACGTGACCGGTGTCGTGCATCTGCCGGAAGGCACCGAGATGGTGATGCCGGGCGACAACATCGCGATGGAAGTGCACCTGATCGTGCCGATCGCGATGGAAGAGAAGCTCCGCTTCGCGATCCGCGAAGGCGGTCGCACCGTCGGCGCCGGCGTCGTCGCCTCGATCATCGAGTAATCACGCGACAGGGAATGGCGAGTGGCGAATGGATGAAATCCATTCGCTATTCGCTACTCGCCACTCACTAAGAAAGACACGGCAATGAACGGCCAAAACATTCGTATCCGTCTCAAGGCGTTCGACCATCGTATCCTCGATACGTCGACCCGCGAGATCGTGAACACGGCGAAGCGCACCGGCGCGCAGGTCCGCGGACCCATTCCGCTGCCCACCCGCATCGAGAAGTTCACCGTCAACCGTTCGCCTCACGTCGACAAGAAGAGCCGCGAGCAGTTCGAGATGCGCACCCACAAGCGCCTGCTCGATATCGTCGATCCGACCCCGCAGACTGTCGATGCTTTGATGAAGCTCGACCTGGCCGCCGGTGTCGACGTCGAGATCAAGCTCTAAGATTTTTGGATCACGTTCGCGACTTAGCGGACAGAAAGAACAGGAAGCACGCCGATGCGCTCCGGAGTGATCGCACAAAAGGTCGGGATGACGCGGGTCTTTACGGAGGCCGGCGAACATATCCCAGTGACCGTGCTGAAGCTCGGCAATTGCCAGGTCGTAGGCCACCGCACTGAAGAGAAGAACGGTTACGTCGCGCTCCAGCTTGGTTCTGGCAGCCGCAAGACCGTGTACTTGCCCAAGGCCGAGCGCGGCCAGTTCGCGGTCGCCAAGGTCGAGCCGAAGCGGCAGGTCGAGGAGTTCCGCGTCTCCGCGGATGCCATGATCCCCGTTGGCGCCGAGATCCTCGCCGACCACTTCGTCGTCGGCCAGTTCGTCGACGTCACCGGCACCTCGGTCGGTAAGGGCTTCGCGGGCGGCATGAAGCGCTGGAACTTCGGCGGTCTTCGCGCCACGCACGGTGTTTCGGTCTCGCACCGTTCGATCGGTTCGACCGGTGGTCGTCAGGACCCCGGCAAGACCTGGAAGAACAAGAAGATGCCCGGCCATATGGGTGTCGATCGCATTACCACGCTCAACCTTCGAGTCGTTCAGCTCGATGTCGAGCGCGGCCTGATCCTCGTCGAAGGCGCCGTTCCCGGCTCCAAGGGCGGCTGGATCCGCGTGCGCGACGCCGTCAAGAAGCCGCTGCCCAAGGAAGCTCCGAAGCCCGGCAAGTTCAAGGTTGCTGGCGACGCGGAAGCCGCCCCGGCTGCGCAGGAGGCGTGAGATGGAATTGAAAGTCACGACCCTCGAAGGTAAGGAAGCCGGCTCGGTCCAGCTTTCCGACGCCATTTTCGGTCTCGAGCCGCGCCAGGACATCATTGCGCGTTGCGTGCAGTGGCAGCTCAACAAGCGTCAGGCCGGCACCCACAAGGCCAAGGGCCGCGCCGAGATCTGGCGCACCGGCAAGAAGATGTACAAGCAGAAGGGCACCGGCGGTGCTCGTCACGGCTCGGCCCGCGTGCCGCAGTTCCGCGGCGGCGGTCGTGCCTTCGGTCCGGTGGTGCGTTCGCACGCCACCGACCTGCCGAAGAAGGTCCGCGCGCTGGCTCTCAAGCATGCGCTGTCCGCCAAGGCCAAGGACGGCGATCTCCTGGTGATCGACAAGGCTGCGCTGGAGGCCGCCAAGACCAAGGCGCTGCTCGGTCACTTCTCGGGCCTCGGCCTGACCAACGCGCTGATCATCGATGGTGCCGAGCTCAACAACGGCTTTGCCGCTGCGGCCCGCAACATCCCGAACATGGATGTGCTGCCGATCCAGGGCATCAACGTCTATGACATCCTGCGCCGTCGGAAACTTGTTCTGACCAAGGCCGCCATCGATGCGCTGGAGGCGCGCTTCAAATGACGAAGAACATCGAGCCTCGCCATTACGACGTGATCGTCGCTCCGGTCGTCACCGAAAAGGCGACGCTGGCGTCCGAGCACAACAAGGTCCTGTTCAAGGTGGCCGCGAAGGCGACCAAGCCGCAGATCAAGGAAGCGATCGAGAAGCTGTTTGACGTCAAGGTCAAGAGCGTCAACACGCTGGTCCGCAAGGGCAAGACCAAGGTCTTCCGCGGCCATCTCGGTTCGCAGTCGAACACCAAGCGCGCGATCGTGACCCTCGAAGAGGGCCACAGGATCGACGTCACCACCGGTCTGTAAGGTCGTACGACGATGGCACTGAAGACATTCAATCCCACGACGCCGGGTCAGCGCCAGCTGGTCATGGTCGATCGTTCGGCCCTGTACAAGGGCAAGCCGGTCAAGGCGCTCACCGAAGGCAAGCACTCCTCGGGCGGTCGTAACAATACCGGTCGCATCACCGTGCGCTTCCGTGGCGGTGGTCACAAGCGGACGCTTCGTACCGTCGACTTCAAGCGTGACAAGGTCGATGCGCCCGCGACGGTCGAGCGGCTGGAGTACGATCCGAACCGGACCGCGTTCATCGCGCTGGTGAAGTACGAGGACGGCACCCAGGCCTATATCCTGGCGCCGCAGCGTCTGGCCGTCGGCGATTCCGTGGTTGCCGGCAACTATGTCGACGTGAAGCCGGGCAACGTCATGCCGCTCGGCAACATGCCGGTCGGTACGATCATCCACAACATCGAGGTCAAGATCGGGAAGGGCGGCCAGCTCGCCCGTTCGGCCGGTACCTACGCCCAGCTCGTCGGCCGCGACCATGACTACGTGATCATCCGCCTGAATTCGGGCGAGCAGCGCCTGGTGCATGGCCGTTGCCGCGGCACGATCGGCGCGGTGTCGAACCCGGATCACATGAACACCTCGATCGGCAAGGCCGGCCGCAACCGTTGGCTGGGCCGCAAGCCGCATAACCGCGGCGTTTCGATGAACCCGATCGACCATCCGCACGGCGGTGGTGAAGGTCGCACCTCGGGCGGTCGCCACCCGGTTACACCGTGGGGCAAGCCGACCAAGGGCAAGAAGACCCGCAGCAACAAGTCGACCAACAAATTCATTCTCCTAAGCCGCCACAAGCGGAAGAAGTAAGGAACGACGGACATGGTTCGTTCAGTCTGGAAAGGCCCGTTCGTCGAGGGTTCTCTGCTCAAGAAGGCAGATGCCGCGCGCGCGTCCGGCCGTCACGACGTCATCAAGATCTGGAGCCGTCGTTCGACGATCCTGCCGCAGTTCGTTGGTCTGACCTTCGGTGTCTACAATGGTCAGAAGCACGTCCCGGTGGCCGTCAACGAGGAAATGGTCGGTCACAAGTTCGGCGAGTTTTCGCCGACCCGGACCTTCCATGGCCACTCCGGGGACAAGAAAGCCAAGAAGGCTTGAGGATTAAACGATGAGCAAACCTAAGCGCGAACGGAGCCTCGCCGAGAACGAGGCCAAGGCGGTCGCCCGGATGCTGCGGGTGAGCCCGCAGAAGCTCAACCTGGTCGCCCAGCTCATTCGCGGCCGGAAGGCGGCTCGCTGCGCTCGCCGATCTGCAGTTTTCGCGCAAGCGGATCGCGGTCGACGTGAAGAAGTGCCTGGAATCGGCTATCGCCAATGCCGAGAACAACCACGACCTCGACGTCGACGATCTCGTCGTGGCGCAGGCCTTCGTCGGCAACGGTCTCGTGATGAAGCGCTTTGCCGCCCGGGGCCGTGGCCGTTCGGGTCGCGTCTACAAACCATTTTCGCAGCTGACGATCATCGTTCGTCAGGTCGAAGCCGAAGCAGCGGCCTAAGGGACGCAGGAGCACACGATGGGTCAAAAGATCAATCCGATCGGTCTGCGTCTCGGCATCAACCGGACCTGGGATTCCCGCTGGTTCGCCGGCAAGCAGGAATACGGCAAGCTGCTGCATGAGGACGTCAAGATCCGCGAGATCCTGCACAAGGAGCTCAAGCAGGCGGCCGTCGCCCGCATCGTGATCGAGCGTCCGCACAAGAAGTGCCGCGTCACCATCCACTCGGCTCGTCCGGGCGTGGTGATCGGCAAGAAGGGCGCCGACATCGACAAGCTGCGCAAGAAGGTCGCGGACATCACCTCGTCCGACGTCGTCATCAACATCGTCGAGATCCGCAAGCCGGAGCTCGATGCGACGCTGGTGGCTGAATCGATCGCGCAGCAGTTGGAGCGCCGCGTGGCGTTCCGCCGCGCCATGAAGCGCGCCGTTCAGTCGGCGATGCGTCTGGGCGCGGAAGGCATCCGCATCAACTGCTCGGGTCGTCTGGGCGGTGCGGAAATCGCGCGCATGGAGTGGTACCGCGAAGGTCGCGTGCCGCTTCACACGCTGCGCGCCGACATCGACTACGGCGTTGCGACCGCGTTCACGACCTTCGGCACCTGCGGCGTCAAGGTCTGGATCTTCAAGGGCGAGATCCTCGAGCACGATCCGATGGCCCAGGACAAGAGAATGGCCGAAGGCGAGACCAGCGGCGGTGGTGATCGCGGCGGTGGCCGTGGGCGCCGTGACAACGCTGCGGCTTGACGCCAGCACAGAGAATTTGAGGGCTTGAAGCCATGATGCAACCTAAGAAAACGAAGTTCCGGAAGGCGCATAAGGGCCGTATCCACGGCGTTGCGTCTTCGGGCGCGACGTTGGCCTTCGGTCAATTCGGCCTGAAGGCGGCCGAGCCTGATCGCGTCACCGCGCGCCAGATCGAGGCCGCTCGCCGCGCGCTGACCCGCCACATGAAGCGTGCCGGCCGCGTCTGGATCCGCGTGTTCCCCGACGTCCCGGTGTCGAAGAAGCCCGCCGAAGTCCGCATGGGCTCCGGCAAGGGTGCTCCGGAGCTGTGGGTCGCGCGCGTCAAGCCGGGTCGGGTGATTTTCGAGATCGACGGCGTCAACACCCAGACGGCGCGTGAAGCTCTGACCCTGGCGGCCGCCAAGCTGCCGATCAAGACGCGCTTCGTCGAGCGCATTGCGGAGTAATGGCCATGGCCCAGATGAAGATCGAAGACATCCGCGCGATGAGCCCCGACCAGCAGGATGACGCCATCCTGAACCTGAAGAAGGAGCGCTTCAACCTGCGCTTCCAGCGCGCCACCGGGCAGCTCGAGAACACCTCGCGCCTGCGCGAGGCTCGCCGCGACATCGCCCGCATCAAGACCATCGCCGCGCAGAAGCGCGCGAAAGAGAAGTAAGGGGCTCACGAATATGCCGAAACGTACTTTGCAAGGCGTGGTCGTCAGCGACAAGCAGGCCAAGACCATCGTGGTGCGCGTCGATCGCCGCTTCACGCATCCGATCTACAAGAAGACGATCCGCCGTTCGAAGAACTATCACGCGCACGACGAGAGCAACGAGTTCAAGCCGGGCGACCTGGTGTGGATCGAGGAATCGAAGCCGATTTCGAAGCTGAAGCGCTGGGTCGTGATCCGGGGCGAACACAAGAAAAGCGCCTGATCTGTTGGCTTTAGCCGACTGACTTCAGGGAAATGTTGAGCGCCGGCTGGGCTGGCGCAAGAGAGAAGAGGACGAGGTGCATCAATGATTCAGATGCAGACCAACCTCGACGTGGCCGACAATTCTGGCGCACGCCGTGTCATGTGTATCAAGGTGCTCGGAGGCTCCAAGCGCCGCTACGCCACGATCGGCGACATCATTGTCGTCTCGATCAAGGAAGCGATTCCGCGTGGCAAGGTGAAGAAGGGCGACGTGATGAAGGCCGTCGTGGTGCGCGTCCGCAAGGACATCCGCCGCGCCGACGGTTCGGTCATTCGCTTCGACCGCAACGCGGCCGTGCTGATCAACAATCAGTCCGAGCCGGTCGGCACCCGTATCTTCGGGCCCGTGCCGCGCGAGCTGCGCGCCAAGAACCACATGAAGATCATTTCGCTCGCGCCGGAGGTGCTGTGATGGCCGCGAAGATCCGCAAGGGCGACAAGGTCGTCGTGCTGACCGGTCGCGACAAGGGTCGCACCGGCGAGGTGTTCGAAGTGCGTCCCGACGCCGGCACGGCGCTGGTGCGCGGCATCAACGTGGTCAAGCGTCACCAGAAGCAGACGCAGGCCCAGGAGGGCGGCATCATCTCGAAAGAGGCGCCGATCCAACTGTCCAACATCGCGTATGTCGGCAAGGATGGAAAGCCGACCCGCGTCGGATTCAAGATTCTGGCGGACGGCAAGAAGGTCCGCATCGCCAAGAGCTCGGGAGCTGAGATCGATGGCTGAGGCCGCTTACACCCCGCGCCTGCGCGCGGAATACGACGCGAAGATCCGCACGGAGATGACCGAGAAGTTCGGTTATGAGAACGTGATGCAGGTTCCGCGCCTGGACAAGGTCGTGCTGAACATGGGCGTTGGCGATTCTGTCAACGACCGCAAGAAGGCCGAGACCGCCGCCACCGAGCTGACCCAGATCGCCGGCCAGAAGGCGATCGTGACCTATTCGCGTATCGCGATCGCGACCTTCAAGCTGCGTGAAAACCAGCCGATCGGCTGCAAGGTCACGCTGCGCAAGGCCCGCATGTACGAGTTCATCGATCGCCTGGTGACGGTCGCGCTGCCGCGCGTCCGCGACTTCCGTGGCCTGAACCCGAAGAGCTTCGACGGTCGCGGCAACTATTCGCTCGGCATCAAGGAACACATCATTTTCCCCGAGATCGACTTCGACAAGGTCACGGAAGCCCGCGGTATGGACATCACCGTCTGCACCACGGCCAAGACCGACGAAGAGGCGAGGGCCTTGTTGACCGCTTTCAATTTCCTGTTCCGGCAGTGAGACGCTGACCTAAAGCCTCTCAAACGCGGATACCCAGGAGCCAAGCATGGCAAAGAAGAGTTCAATCGAGAAGAACAACCGGCGCAAGCGGATGACGAAGAACGCCGCTCCGAAGCGCGCGCGGTTGAAGGCGATCATCGCCGACAAGACGCTGCCGATGGAGGAGCGGTTCGCCGCCACCCTGAAGCTTGCGGAAATGCCGCGCAACTCGTCGGCGACCCGCATCCGTCTGCGTTGCGAACTGTCGGGCCGTTCGCGCTCGAACTACCGCAAGACCAAACTGTCCCGTATCGCGATGCGCGACCTTGGCTCCAAGGGCATGGTCCCGGGCCTCGTGAAGTCCAGCTGGTAAGGAGGGTCGTTTAGATGTCTACGCACGATCCAATCAGCGATCTGATCACCCGTATCCGCAACGCGCAGATGCGCTCCAAGAGCAAGGTCTCGACGCCTGGTTCGAAGATGCGCGAGAACGTCCTCGAAGTGCTGAAGTCCGAGGGCTACATCCGCGGTTACGCCACGCTCGAGCATTCCTCGGGCCGCAGCGAGATCGAGATCGAGCTGAAGTATTTCGACGGCGAGCCCGTCATCCGCGAGATCGAACGTGTTTCCAAGCCTGGGCGTCGCGTCTACGCCTCGGTGAAGAACCTGCCGCGGGTCAACAACGGACTCGGTATTTCGGTGTTGTCGACGCCGAAGGGAATCATGGCCGACCACAGTGCGCGTGAAGCGAACGTGGGCGGTGAAGTTCTCTTCACGGTGTTCTGAGAAGGATTTTTGATCCATGTCACGAGTTGGCAAAAGGCCCGTTCCGGTTCCGTCGGGTGTGACCGCGACCGTCGATGGGCAGACCGTCAAGATGAAGGGGCCGAAGGGTCAACTTCAGTTCATCGTCCATGACGACGTCGAGGTGAAGCTCGAGGACGGCCAGGTTAAGGTGAACCCGCGGGTCGAGACCAATCGCGCGCAAGCGCTGTACGGTACCGCTCGCGCCCAGGTCGCGAATCTGGTCGAAGGCGTCACCAAGGGCTTCGAGAAGAAGCTCGAAATCACCGGCGTCGGCTATCGCGCCGCGTTGCAGGGCAAGAACCTGCAGCTCGCGCTCGGTTACAGCCACGACGTGGTCTATGCGATCCCGGAAGGGATCACGATCACCGTGCCGAAGCCGACCGAGATCACGGTGACGGGCAGCGACATCCAGCGCGTCGGCCAGGTCGCCGCCGAGATCTCGCTCCTATCGTCCGCCGGAGCCCTACAAGGGCAAGGGCGTGAAGTATGTTGGCGAATTCATCTTCCGCAAGGAAGGCAAGAAGAAGTAACGGAGCCGGTCATGTCGAAAGCCAAGGTTACGAATGCCCGGCGCAAGCGGAGTGTGCGGCTGAAGCTGCGCCGCTCCGGTGGCGGCCGTCCGCGTCTGTCTGTGTTCCGCTCGTCCAAGCACATCTACGCCCAGGTCATCGACGACCTGAAGGGCGAGACGCTGGCATCTGCCTCTTCGCTCGAGAAGTCGATGCGCGACGGCGGCAAGACCGGCGCCGACATCGATGCGGCGAAGGCGGTCGGCAAGCTGCTGGCCGAGCGCGCCGCCGAGAAGGGCGTCAAGGAAGTCGTGTTCGATCGCGGCAGCTACCTCTATCACGGGCGCGTCAAGGCTCTTGCCGATGCGGCGCGTGAGAGCGGGCTGAGCTTCTAACAGAATTTGAGGATTGAGGCGTAAGCCTCTGAAGGATTGGAAAAATGGCAGAACGCGAACAACGTGGTGGACGCGATCAACGCGGCGGACGTGACCGCCAGCAGCGCGAGGAGCGCGACAGCGAGTTCGTCGACAAGCTGGTCCACATCAACCGCGTGGCCAAGGTCGTCAAGGGCGGCAAGCGCTTCGGTTTCGCGGCGCTGGTCGTGATCGGCGATCAGAAGGGCCGCGCCGGCTTTGGTCATGGCAAGGCGCGCGAAGTGCCTGAAGCCATCCGCAAGGCCACCGAGTCCGCCAAGCGTAACCTGACGCGCGTGTCGCTGCGCGAGGGCCGTACGCTCCATCACGATATCGCCGGCCGTCATGGCGCGGGTCGTGTCTACCTGCGTGCAGCTCCGGCCGGTACCGGCATCATCGCGGGCGGCCCGATGCGCGCCGTGTTCGAGACGCTCGGTGTGCAGGACGTGGTGGCGAAGTCGATCGGCTCGTCGAACCCGTACAACATGGTTCGCGCCACCTTCGACGCGCTGAAGCATCAGGATCTCGCCGCGTTCGGTCGCAGCCCGCCGCAACATCAAGGTGTCCACCATCCAGTCACGTCGCATCGGCGGTGACGCCGAGGCGGCTGCCGACTAACGGAAGCTTTCGGAGTAGACCATGATGGCCAAGGCCGCAAAGACGATCAAGCTCGAGCAGACCGGCAGCGCAATCCGCCGCCATCACTCGCAGCGTTCGACGCTGATCGGGCTCAAGCTCAACAAGATCGGTCGCACCAGCGAACTGCCGGATACCCCGGCTGTCCGCGGCATGATCGAGAAGGTTCACCATCTCGTTCGCATCGTCGACGAGAAGTAAGACACAGCGCGTGATCCCGAAAGCCGGCGATCGGTTCTCGGCAGAGATCATGCGCAAGAAACAAGGAGCAGGGCGATGAAGCTCAGCGATATCGCCGACAATGCCGGCTCGCGCAAGAAGCGTATGCGTGTCGGCCGCGGCATCGGTTCGGGCAAGGGCAAGCAGTCCGGCCGCGGCGGCAAGGGCCAGACCGCGCGTTCGGGCGTGCGCATCAAGGGTTTCGAAGGCGGCCAGATGCCGTTGCATCGCCGTCTGCCCAAGCGCGGCTTCACCAACATCTTCCGTGTCGAGTTCGCCGAGATCAACCTCGACCGGCTCCAGGATGCGGTCGATGCGAAGAAGATCGACACCGGCAGCGTCGTGAACGTCGAGGCCCTGGTGAAGGGCGGCGTGCTGCGTCGTGCCAAGGGCGGCCTGCGGCTGCTCGGCCGCGGCGAGCTCAAGTCCAAGCTCAACATCGAAGTCCACGGTGCCACCAAGGCCGCGATCGAAGCGGTCGAGAAGGCCGGCGGCTCGGTGAAGATCCTCGCCCCTGCCAAGGAAGAAGGCGAGGCGGCGTAACAACTGCGTCATTGGCCCGCGGCTCGCGGGCCTTTACGCGTGTGGGACGTGGACTTATCGATGCCGAGCCCCAGATAATGTCCGGCGTCCGCTATATCGTAGCCCGGCCGCGGGCATGACGGCGCAATAGGCGGCGGGAGAAAGTCCAAGATGGCCTCTGCAGCGGAACAACTTGCAGCCAATCTGAATTTCGGTGCGTTTGCCAAGGCTGACGAACTGAAGAAACGCATCTGGTTCACCCTGGGTGCGCTGCTGGTTTACCGGCTCGGGACCTACATCCCGCTGCCCGGCATCGATCCCAACATCTGGGAGCAGGTGTTCCGCTCCCAGGCGGGCGGCATCCTCGGCATGTTCAACATGTTCGCCGGCGGCGGCATCCACCGCATGGCGATCTTCGCGCTGAACATCATGCCGTACATCTCGGCGTCGATCATCATCCAGCTCCTGACCACCGTCTCGCCGCAGCTCGAGGCGCTGAAGAAGGAAGGCGAGGCCGGCCGCAAGCTGCTGAACCAATACACTCGCTATCTCACGGTCATCCTGGCCGCGTTCCAGTCCTACGGCATCGCGGTGGGTCTCGAGGGCGCCGGTAACGTCGTCAGCGACCCCGGCATGTTCTTCCGCCTCTCGACCGCGATCACGCTGACCGGCGGCACCATGTTCCTGATGTGGCTGGGCGAGCAGATTACCTCGCGCGGCATCGGCAACGGCATCTCGCTGATCATTCTCTCCGGCATCGTCGCCGAGCTGCCCGCGGCGCTCGCCAACATGCTCGAGCTCGGCCGTCAGGGCGCGATGTCGACCGGCCTGATCCTGGTCGTCATCATCATGGCGGTCGCCGTGATCGCCTTCATCGTGTTCGTGGAGCGCGCCCAGCGCCGGCTGTTGATCCAGTATCCGAAGCGCCAGGTCGGCAACAAGATGTTCGAGGGCCAGTCCTCGCATCTGCCGCTCAAGCTCAACACCTCGGGCGTGATCCCGCCCATCTTCGCGTCCTCGCTGTTGCTGCTGCCGACCACGGTGGCCAACTTCAACGCAGGCAAGGGACCGGAATGGTTCCAGTGGATCACGACGCAGCTCGGCCACGGCCGTCCGCTGTTCCTGATCATGTATCTCGCGCTGATCGTGTTCTTCGCGTTCTTCTACACCGCAATCGTGTTCAACCCGACCGAGACCGCGGACAATCTGAAGAAGCACGGCGGCTTCATTCCGGGCATCCGCCCGGGTGAGCGCACCGCGGAATATATCGACTACGTGCTGTCGCGTATCACCGTGCTCGGCGCGATCTATCTCGCGATCGTCTGCTTGATCCCCGAGATCCTGATCTCCTACGCCTCGGTGCCGTTCTACTTCGGCGGCACCTCGCTGCTGATCGTCGTCAGCGTCACCATGGACACGGTGGCACAGGTACAGGGCTATCTGCTGGCCCATCAGTATGAAGGCCTGATCCGGAAGTCGAAGCTGCGCGGCCGCCGCCGCTAAGCGCGGCGTCCTGGCCGGCTTCCGACTCACATCGCCGATCTGCCGCGCACGTGGCTGCGCGGCTTCCGCGAGGTGCGTGTACCTGCCGTTCGGTCGTATCGGCAGAACCGCTCTGACTGCGACGCAATCACTGATTTCAAAGGGGTTCTTGGCGGCAGGGCATTTGCTCCCCTATGATATGGGTGGCAGTGCGGAGCCGATTGTGATTTGCACTGTTGTCGAACTTCAAACACAGGTGCGCGACGTATCGCTCACCAATCCGGGGGCGTACGCCGATGAGAATTATACTTCTGGGACCGCCGGGGTCGGGCAAGGGGACCCAGGCGCAGCTGATGGTGCAGCGCTATGGTATCGTCCAGCTCTCGACCGGCGAGATGTTGCGCGCGGCCGTCGCGGCGGGAACGCCGGTCGGCCTCAAGGCCAAGGAAATCATGGCCAGCGGCGGCCTCGTGCCCGACGACGTCGTAGTCGGAATCATCTCCGACCGCATCGACCAGCCGGATGCCAGAAACGGTTTCATTCTCGACGGCTTTCCGCGCACCGTGCCGCAGGCCGAAGCGCTGGATGATTTGCTCAAGCAGAAGCATCTCAAGCTCGACGCCGTGATCGAGCTCCGCGTCAACGAGAGTGCGCTGCTGAGTCGCGTCGAGACTCGCGTTGCCCAGATGCGGGAGCGCGGGGAGGAGGTCCGGCTCGACGACACTCCGGAGGTCCTGACCAAGCGCCTGGCCAGCTACCGGAGCCAGACGGAACCCTTGATTCACTACTATTCCGAGCGGCGGAAGCTCTCCACCATCGACGGCATGATGGCGATCGACGAGGTCACCGGCGCCATCCACCGCCAGCTCGTGGCGCTGGGGGCGACCGAGCCCAAGGTCCGCGCCAAGAGCGCTGCCAGGGCGACGCCGGCCAAGAAGGGTACGACGCAGAGCGCCGCAAAGGCCAAAACAGCCAGGAAAGCGGCGAAAACGGCCAAAAAGCCTGCCAAATCCGCCAAGAAGGCCGTAAAGGGCACGAAGAAGGCGGCCAAGAAGACCGTCAAGAAGGTGGCGAAAAAGGCTGGCAAAAAGGCCCCGAAGAAGTCCTTCAAAAAGGGTGCCAAAAAGGCCGCAAAAAAGGTCACGAAAAAGCGAGCTAAGCGCTAGCAGCGGTTGACGAAAGCCCCCTGAATCCCCTAATAAGCCCAGCATCCAAGTCGGATAGTTTCAAACGATGCCGGGCCCCAGGAAGACTAGGGGTGGGCGTCGTGTTCGCGTTTGTGAACACCTGCCCGAGAAACCAAGCACTTAAAGACCGGTTCCTGACGAGGGACCGGCAACAGGAGAGAGAGCCGTGGCCCGTATTGCCGGCGTGAACATTCCGACCAACAAGCGCGTGCTCATCGCGCTCCAGTACATCCATGGCATCGGCCAGAAGATTGCCGGTGAGATTCTCGAGAAGGTGAAAATCGCCGAGGATCGTCGCGTCAATCAGCTCAGCGACGCCGAAGTGCTCCAGATCCGCGAAGTGATCGACCGCGACTATCTCGTCGAGGGCGATCTGCGTCGTGAAGTCGGTATCAACATCAAGCGTCTGATGGACCTCGGCTGCTATCGCGGCCTGCGTCATCGTCGCGGCCTGCCGGTGCGCGGTCAGCGGACCCACACCAATGCGCGCACGCGCAAGGGTCCGGCCAAGGCCATCGCCGGCAAGAAGAAGTAAGTTTTCGAATCAAGATCTCGGCGTGTGGCGAATCGGGATGACCCGTCGCCACACGCCTTTCGTTCCACAGGTGTAGCCGCTGGCATTACGGCGGCGTTCGAGATCTCCAGGAAAGGTACTCAATGGGTAAGGAAGCCACCCGCGTTCGCCGTCGCGAACGCAAGAACATCGCCTCCGGCGTTGCTCATGTGAACTCCTCGTTCAACAACACGACCATCACCATCACCGACGCGCAGGGCAACACGATTGCCTGGTCTTCCGCCGGAACGATGGGCTTCAAGGGCTCGCGCAAGTCGACCCCGTACGCCGCGCAGGTTGCCGCCGAGGACGTGTCGAAGAAGGCGCAGGAGCACGGCATGCGTACGCTGGAAGTCGAAGTCGCCGGTCCCGGTTCGGGCCGCGAGTCGGCGCTCCGCGCGTTGCAGGCCGCGGGCTTCACCGTCACCTCGATCCGCGACGTGACCACGATCCCGCACAACGGTTGCCGTCCCCGCAAGCGCCGGCGCGTTTGATTCCAGGTTGCGGGCGCATCGGCGCCCGCGATGACTTTTGCAAGAAGCCGCAGGTGCGACCTGCGGCCTTTCTCCAACGCCAGTGTCTGCAACGGCAGTTCGACTGGCCTGTATGGGTGAAACAGTGACGATCCAGAAAAATTGGCAAGAACTGATTCGGCCGAACAAGCTCCAGATTCAGCCTGGCAGCGACCCTCAGCGTTTCGCGACCATCATCGCCGAGCCGCTCGAGCGCGGCTTCGGCCAGACTCTCGGCAACGCCTTGCGCCGCATCCTGCTCTCCTCGCTCCAGGGCGCGGCGGTGCAGTCAGTGCACATCGACGGCGTGCTGCACGAGTTCTCCTCGATCGCGGGCGTCCGTGAGGACGTCACCGACATCGTGCTCAACATCAAGGACATCTCGATCAAGATGCAGGGCGAAGGCCCCAAGCGCATGGTCGTGAAGAAGTCCGGCCCGGGCGTCGTCACCGCCGGCGACATCCAGACCGTCGGTGACGTGGTGGTGCTCAACCCGGACCTGCAGATCTGCACGCTCGACGAGGGCGCCGAGATTCGCATGGAGTTCACGGTCGCCACCGGCAAGGGCTACGTGCCCGCCGAGCGCAACCGTCCCGAGGACGCGCCGATCGGCCTGATCCCGGTCGACAGCCTGTACTCACCGGTCCGCAAGGTCTCGTACAAGGTCGAGAACACCCGTGAGGGCCAGATCCTCGACTACGACAAGCTGACCATGACGATCGAGACCAACGGCGCGCTGACGCCGGATGATTCGGTGGCTTACGCCGCCCGCATCCTGCAGGATCAGCTCAACGTGTTCGTCAACTTCGAAGAGCCGCGCAAGGAAGTCGCCCAGGAGATCATCCCGGACCTCGCCTTCAACCCGGCGTTCCTCAAGAAGGTGGACGAGCTCGAGCTCTCGGTGCGTTCGGCCAACTGCTTGAAGAACGACAACATCGTCTACATCGGCGACCTCGTGCAGAAGTCGGAAGCGGAAATGCTCCGCACCCCGAACTTCGGCCGCAAGTCGCTGAACGAGATCAAGGAAGTGCTGGCCCAGATGGGTCTGCATCTCGGCATGGAAGTGCCGGGCTGGCCGCCGGAAAACATCGACGAGCTCGCCAAGCGCTTCGAGGATCACTACTGATCTGAACTCACAACAGGCGAAAGCGCGACTTCATCGCGCTTTCGCGGGCGAACGCAGGCAGCCCACCTGAGCAACAAGTCCGACGAACCGTCGCGACGAATGGAATTTAAGGAATACCAAAATGCGTCACGGCAAGGTTCATCGTAAGCTCAACCGCACCGCCGAGCATCGCCGCGCGATGTTCGCCAACATGTGCGCCGCGCTGATCAAGCACGAGCAGATCGTCACCACGCTCCCCAAGGCCAAGGAATTGCGCCCGATCGTGGAAAAGCTGATCACCCTCGGCAAGAAGGGCGGCCTGTCCATGCGCCGCCAGGCCATCTCCGAGATGCGCGACAAGGACCAGGTCAGGAAGCTGTTCGACACACTGGCACCCCGTTACAAGGACCGCCAGGGCGGCTACACCCGCATCATCAAGGCCGGCTTCCGCTACGGTGACAACGCCGCGATGGCCGTGATCGAGTTCGTCGATCGCGACGTCGATGCCAAGGGCCAGGATTCCGGTCCGGTGCAGGAGAAGGAAGCCGAGGCGGCGTAAGCCGGCCGGTCTCTCAGTTTTCAGAAAGCGGCGCCCTTGGGTGCCGCTTTTTGTATGGCGCGGCGATATCTCATGCCGCGCATCGTCTGGTGAACGCGATTCCGGCCGGGGGGCTGTCGATGAGAATTGTGTCCGGGATTACGCTCGCGCTGCTGATGTCGCCGGCTTCTGGCGAGACGCTGGTCGAGCGCGGCGCCTATCTCGTCAACAGCGTGATGGTCTGCCACAACTGCCACACCCCGCGCGGCCCTCAAGGCCTCGATCTCTCGCGCGCGCTCTCGGGCGGCAGCCAGGTTTTTGACGAGCCGGCCTTCAAGGTCTCCGGCTCCAACATCACGCCGGACAAGGACACCGGGATCGGCAACTGGAGCGAGGCCGAGCTGAAGCGGTTTCTCGTCAGCGGCATCAGGCCTGATGGCACCAAGGTTGCGCCGATCATGCCGACTGCGTTCTACACTGTGCTCACCGCTCGCGATCTCGATGCGCTCACGGCCTATCTGCGCTCGGTGCCGCCGGTGCGCCACGAGACGCCGGCGCCGGAATACAGGATCGCGCTGAAGCCGGAGACGCCGACCTACGCCGGCAAGCAGGCAGTCGAGGGCGAACTGTCCGACAAGCTCGCGCGCGGCCGCTATCTCCTGACCCTCTCTCATTGCCTGGAGTGTCACACGCCGGCGGGCCCATCCGACGTGCACGATTTCACGGCAGCAAGCGGCAAGGGAGGACGGACATTCAAGGGGCCGTGGGGCGAATCCGTCTCCGGCAACATCACTGCGGATTCCGCGGCGGGGCTGGGCGGCTGGAGCGATGACGAAATCAAACGTGCGATTACGCAAGGCATCGCGCGCGACGGCCACAAGCTCAAGCCGCCGATGGCCTATGCTGCCTACGCCACCATGACGGCTCAGGATCTCGATGCCATCGTCGCGTTTGTCCGGACGTTGCCGCCCCGCCGCTAGTTGCTCACGCGTCGGTGAGGGGCGATTGCGGCCGCGTGTGCAGCGCACGATATCGGCTTCAACATCAATGGAGACGACGTATGAAGATCGACCTTTCCGGAAAGACCGCTCTCGTGACCGGTTCGACCGCCGGCATCGGCCACGCGATTGCGAAAGGCCTTGCCGGCTCAGGCGCCAGCGTGGTGATCAACGGGCGTAGCCAGGACAAGGTCGATGCGGCCGTGCACAAGCTGGAAGCGGCCGGCGCCAAGGTCCGCGGTATCGCCGCCGACGTCTCGACCGCTTCGGGCTGCAAGGCGCTGGTCGCGGCACTGCCAGAGGTCGACATCCTCATCAACAATGCCGGCATCTTCGAGCCGAAGGACTTTTTCGACATTCCGGATGAGGACTGGACGCGCTTCTTCGAGGTCAACGTGATGAGCGGCGTGCGGCTGTCGCGCGCGTACATGCAGGGCATGCTCAAGCGCAATTGGGGCCGCATCGTCTTCATCTCCTCGGAGTCCGGCCTCAACATTCCCGTCGAGATGATCCACTACGGCATGAGCAAGACGGCCCAGCTCTCGGTCGCGCGCGGCCTCGCGCAGCTCACCCGCGGCACCGGTGTCACCGTCAATTCCGTGCTGCCGGGCCCGACCATGTCGGAGGGCGTCGAGACCTTCGTGAAGGATCTCGCCAGGCAGAACGGCCAGTCGCTGGACGAGGCCGCGGCCAATTTCGTCAAGCAGCATCGTCCGAGCTCGCTGATCCAGCGATTTGCCAGCGTCGAGGAGATCGCCAACATGGTGGTCTATGTCGCGTCGAAGGAAGCGTCCGCGACCAACGGCGCTGCGCTGCGGGCCGAGGGCGGTATCGTCAACACCATCGCCTGAGACCGGCTCAGAGGTTATGTGATCTGGGGAGCGCATGATTACGGCTTGGCTGGTCTGTCCACTTTGCGCTTCAATTCGGTGCGTGACGGGCTAAAACTAAGGTCTGCATGCTCAAGCCACTGTCGACACGCCAAAAACGTCTGTTCAGACTGACCTCCGCGCGGTGGCAGCGGCGGGCGATTTTCGTGCTTGGCGGGATCGGCGTTGGCGCTGCGGCAGTGGCGCTTGCGCAACTCGCCGATCTCGCACAGCACGTGTTTGCCCTGCTGCTCACAAGGTCGCGCTACGCCGTGCTGGCGCTGACCCCGCTCGGTTTCATGCTGTCAGCCTATCTGACCATCCGGATGTTCCCGAACGCGCAGGGCAGCGGCATCCCGCAAGCGATCGCCGCCCGGCATCTGACAGATCAGAGCGCGCGCGAGAAGCTCGTCTCGATCAGGATCGCGATCGGGAAGGTGATCCTCACTCTGTTCGGTCTGTTGTGCGGGGCCTCAGTCGGACGGGAAGGGCCGACGGTACAGGTCGGTGCCTCCATCATGTTCGCGCTCGGCCGCGTCTCGCCGCGCCGGCAGCCCGGGTTGATCCTGGCCGGTGCCGCCGCCGGTGTTGCCGCCGCGTTCAACACGCCGCTGGCCGGCATCGTCTTCGGCATCGAGGAGATGAGCCGCGCGTTCGAGACGCGCACGTCCAGCCTGATCATCGCGGCCGTGATTGCGGCCGGACTGACCTCGCTCGCGATCGCCGGCAATTACGCTTATTTCGGCACCAGCGCGATGTCGCTGGCGCGGGGCGCGGACTGGCTTGCCGTTCCGCTTTGTGGCGTGGCCGGTGGCCTCGCGGGCGGCTTGTTCAGCCGTATCGTCATCGGCGTGGCGCGCGGGTTCGAGAACCCGCTCGGCCGCGCGATCAAGCGACACCCGCTCTGGTTCGCCTTCGCTTGCGGCCTCGCTGTCGCCATCTGCGGCCTGGTGTCCGGTGACACGATCTACGGCACCGGCTACGATCAGGTGAAAACGGCGCTGGAGCACGGCTCGCCACTGCCGCAGGATTTTAGCCTGCTCAAGCTCCTCGCCACCACCTTTGCCGCGATCAGCGGCATTCCGGGCGGCATTTTCGCGCCGTCGCTCGCCGTCGGTGCCGGCATCGGCAGCAATATCGCCTCGTTCTTCCACGATGCGCCGCTCGGCGCGATCATGCTGCTCGGCATGGTCTCGTACTTTGCCGGTGTGGTGCAGGCGCCAATCACGGCCTTCGTGATCGTGACCGAGATGACCGACAATCACGGCATGGTCGTGCCGCTGATGGCGGCGGCGCTGATCGCACACGCGACCTCGCGAGCGATCTGCGAGGAGGGCATCTATCACGCGCTCGCCAAAGGCTTTATCGAGCGGGCGGCGCACCCGCCAGAGGCGAAGGCGCCGCCCGCTTCGAACTAGTCTAAAAGCCTACCATCCCTCCAGCACGATCTTGCCACGCGACTTGCCACTCTCCAGCAGCGCATGCGCGCGCTTGAGGTTGGCGGCGTTGATCGTGCCAAACGTCTGGTCGAGCGTGGTGCGCAGCACGCCCTTGTCGATGAGGTCGGCGACGTCGTTGAGCAGATGATGCTGCGCGATCATGTCGGCCGTCTGGAACGAGGACCGCGTGAACATCGACTCCCAGTGCACCGAGATCGCCTTGCCCTTGAAGGTGCTCATCGCGAACTCCGGCGGATCGTCGATCAGGCCGAACCGGCCCTGCGGCGCCATGAGTTCGGCGATCGACTTGTAGTGCTGGTCGGTGAAGGTGAGGCTCGCCACCAGCGCGACCGGCGGCAGCTTGAGCTTCTCGATCTGCTCCTTCATCGGCTTGCCATGGTCGATCACCGCATGCGCGCCGAGATCGAGGCACCATTTTTGCGACTCCGGCCGCGTCGCGGTCGCGAGCACCGTCAGCCCGGTGAGGCGGCGGGCGAGCTGGATCAGGATCGAGCCGACGCCGCCGGCGCCGCCCGTGATCAGCAGCGTGCGCGGATCGACGCTCTTGCCGGGCACCGCGCCGAGGCGGTCGAACAGCAATTCCCAGGCGGTGATGGAGGTGAGAGGAAGGGCGGCGGCCTGCGCGAACGAGAGCGACTTCGGCTTGTTGCCGACGATTCGCTCGTCGACGAGATGGAATTCGGCATTGGTACCCTGGCGCAGGATCGAGCCGGCGTAGAACACCTCGTCGCCCGGCTTGAACAGCGTCACGTCGGGCCCGACGGCGTCGACCACGCCGGCCGCGTCGTAGCCCAGGATCTTGGTTTCGCCCTCGGGCGGGGCGGCGCGCTTGCGCACCTTGTAATCGACCGGATTGGCCGAGATCGCCTTCACGGCGACGCGGATGTCGCGTCCCTTGGGCTCGGGTTTCTCGGTCTCGAAATCGATCAGCGCGTCCTGATCCTCGATCGGAAGCGATTTCTTGTAGCCAACGGCCTTCATGGCGTGTCTCCATCAGATGGCGCGATCGCTTGTGATGTGCGCCTGCCGTTGTAACTGTCCCGCCAGGCCCCATTTGGCAAGTACTGTCAAATCGGGGATATAGTCCCTGTTTGGATACTATTGGGAAAACATCTATGAAACGGCGGGATTTTAGCCGGCGCCCCGGCTGCTCGGTCGAGGCGACGCTGGATCTGATCGACGGCAAGTGGAAGGGCGTGATCCTCTACCACCTCCAGAACGGCACCCAGCGCTTCGGCGAATTGCGTCGCCGGATGCCCGGCATCACCCAGCGCATGCTCACCAAGCAGCTTCGCGCGCTGGAAGAGGACAAGCTCGTCATCCGCAAGGTCTATGCCGAGGTGCCGCCGCGGGTGGAATATTGCCTCTCCGAACTCGGCGAGAGCCTGCGGCCGGTGATCGACATCCTGAAGGCCTGGGGCGAGAGCCACCAGCAGCGGCTCTCCTGCGCGCCGCCGCCTGTCGTCGTGAGGAAGCCGAAGCGGGCTGCATGAGGCCGGGAGGCGGTGTCGCTTGGTCCCGGGGTCGCGCTTGCGCGCGCCCCGAAACGACGAGAGATGTCAGAACGCAAACTGCGTGCGCATCGCCACCGCGTCGAACTTCGAGCCGACATCGGCGGTCGAGACCGGCGAGGCCTGTCTCGACACCGTGCCGTGCAGATAGTCGAGCATGAATCGGACGTTGCCGTTGACATACCAGTTCAGCGCCGCCGTGTAGACGGTCTGCCGACCGCCGGCGATGCCGGTCGCCATTCCCAACTGGTTGTTGAGGTCGATCGTCGAGAAGCGTCCCGCGATTTCCCACGCGCCCCAGCCTCCGCCATCGAGCGAGAACGGATGCGCCGGCTTGACGCCACCATAGGCCGCATTCGCGGCGTTGTAGCTCCGGCCTTCGCCCGTCAGCACGTAGCCCGCTTGCGCATAGCCGCCCTGGAATTTCAAGCTCGGTGCGCCGAGCAGCGGCACGCTGGTGTTGGCGGTGCGATCGATGTTGTACCAGAAGTACTCGCCCTGGAGGATCAGCGGCCCGTACGTCGCTGCGGCCTCGACGCTGTAGACCTGCGCGCCCGAGGCGTTGGCGATCGCGCCGGTCGAGATCAGCGTGGTCGGGTCGAGACGCAATTCCGGCCGGTCGCTGAGCGTCACCGTCTGAGTGTTGGCGATCAGATTGCGCGGCGGCTGGATCAGCCACTGTGCGTCGGCGCCGATATGCACCGAGTAGTCCTTGCCGCTGATCGGGTTGCTGGCAATGCGCGCCACCGCGCCATATTGCTCGCTGGTGCCCGCCGGCGCCGCGCTCGAAGCCGAGTGGATCGCGCCGGTCGACGGGCCTGTGACATAGCCGCCGATCCAGAGCTGGTCGTTGAACCAGCGCGTGCCGGCCGCGGAGCGGAAGTCGCCGGCGGCGATGTTGGTGGCAACGATGCCGGCCGAGGCGCGCTCCATGAACATGATGTCGTTGGAGCTCGTGGCCTCGTCCATGGTGTAGGGCAGGTCCATGATGCCGGCCTCGATCGCCATCCGGCCGCCGAACGGCTTCAGGCCTGTATAGCTGACATAGGCGTTCTCGACGCCGGACACAGCGCCACCAGGCAGCGAGCCGGGCGCAGCGCCGCCAAAACCGTCGGATGAGCCGCCGAAGTCGTAGACCAGTGCGAAATTCCAGTCGTTGAAGAACTTGCCGGCAATGCCGATACGCGCGCGACGGACGTTCTGTCCGCTGTCGAGCTTTTGCGGCACGGTGGCCGCCGTGTTGGGACGATAGTCGTAGCCGCCGACATCGTAGTGCAGGCGGCCGGTGATCGCGACGCAGTTTGCCTGATCGGCGGTGCAGATGGTCGGCCGGTTGTTCGGCATCGTCACGACGACGCCGGACGCGGGTGCCGGTCCCTTGAGCGGGATGGCCGCGTTGGCGTTGGCGACGACTGCCTTTGCCTCCGAGCGCGCTTCCGCCTTGGCCTCGGCCTTTGCTTCCACTCTGGCCTTCGCCGTGGCTGCGGTGTTCGCCGCGGTCTGGCTCTGGAGCTTGTCGAGCTTCTGCTCCAGCATCTTCAGCTGCTGCTTCAGCAGCGCGATCTCCTGCTCGCTGCTGCTTGCCGTTTGGGCCTGGGCCTGCGCGGCCGCCAGCGCGCCGGCAAGACCAATCGCCGTGGCTGCAAGTCTCGTTCTGCTCACGTCACGCCTCCATCGTTTGACGAACTTCCCCAACTCGCGACGGGAGAGCCTAGGTCTGATCGATGACCGCCCCGCGACGCTGCGCTCCGGTTGCGCGGTTCCCACTGGTGCAAATTCGCCGCAACCGAATCCGCCATGAAGTAGAGTGCTGGATGATGCGCGTCATGCCAATCTGTCGGGACAGAAGGATTGTGATTTCGCACGGAGGGCTTGCATTTCGGAGACACCCGGAAGAGGTGAATATTGCCGCCCCGCGCCCTTCTATTGGCCGGCGAACGCGCCTATATTCCGGCGTCTTTTCCGAGAGGTAGGAATGTTTCGATCGATCCGCGCCGCCGTCATCACGGCATTGTGCATAGCCTTTTCGGCCACCTTCGATCCGGCCGTCGCGCAGGACCGCCGTGTCCCGTCGTCGCCGGCCGAGCTGCGACTGTCCTACGCGCCGATCGTGCAGCGGGTGCAGCCTGCGGTGGTCAATGTCTACGCCGCCAAGGTGGTGCAGAACCGCAATCCGTTGCTCGACGATCCGATCTTCCGCCGCTTCTTCGGCGTACCCGGCCAGCAGCCCGAGCAGATGCAGCGTTCGCTCGGCTCCGGCGTCATCGTCGATGCCTCCGGCCTCGTTGTCACCAACGTCCACGTCATCGAGGGGGCGGACCAGGTGAAGGTCTCGCTGTCGGACAAGCGTGAGTTCGAAGCCGAGATCCTGTTGAAGGACCCCCGTACCGATCTCGCCGTGCTGCGCCTGAAGGACACCAAGGAGAAATTCCCGACCCTCGACTTCACCAATTCGGATGAGTTGCTGGTCGGCGACGTCGTGCTGGCGATCGGCAATCCCTTCGGCGTGGGGCAGACCGTGACCCATGGCATCATCTCGGCGCTTGCGCGCACGCAGGTCGGCATCACCGACTACCAGTTCTTCATCCAGACCGATGCGGCGATCAATCCCGGCAATTCCGGCGGCGCGCTGGTCGACATGAGCGGCAAACTCGCCGGTATCAACACCGCGATCTATTCGCGCTCCGGCGGCTCGCAAGGCATCGGCTTTGCGATTCCTTCCAACATGGTGCGCGTCGTCGTCGCCTCCGCCAAGGGCGGCGGCAAGGCGGTGAAGCGTCCCTGGCTCGGCGCAAAATTGCAGGCGGTGACGCCCGAGATCGCGGAAAGTCTCGGCCTTCGTTCGCCGACCGGTGCGCTGGTGGCCAGCGTGGTCTCGAGCAGCCCCGCGGCGAAGGCCGGCCTGAAGTCCTCCGATCTCATCATCGGGATTGACGGCCAGACCGTGGATGACCCCAATGCCTTCGACTACCGCTTCGCGACGCGCCCGCTCGGCGGCACGGCACAGATCGACGTGCAGCGCGGCGGCAAGCAGGTCAAGCTGACGGTGGCGCTGGAGACCGCGCCCGATACCGGCCGCAACGAGCTTGTCGTCACCGCGCGCTCGCCGTTCCAGGGCGCGAAGGTGTCGAGCATCACGCCGGCGGTCGCCGACGAGCTGCATCTGGACGCCGACACCGAAGGCGTCGTGATCACCGATCTCGGCGGCGACAGCGCGGCTGCAAATGTCGGCTTCCAGAAGGGCGACATCATCCTGGCGGTGAACAACCAGAAGATCAGCAGGACCGGCGATCTCGAAAAGGCCGCGAGCGAGCGCCCGCGGGTCTGGCGCATCACGCTGGTGCGCGGCGGCCAGCAGATCAACGTCACGCTGGGCGGATGAGTCCGAAGCGACCACAGGAGACGCCAACTCTCTTTGCCGCGGCGGGGCTCGATCACGAGGCGCCGCATCCGCTGCCGGACCGGCTGCGTCCGCGCGCGCTGTCGGAGGTCGTCGGCCAGGACCACATCCTCGGTCCCGACGGCGCGCTGACGCGCATGCTGGAGACGCGCACGCTGGGATCGCTGGTGTTCTGGGGCCCGCCCGGTACCGGCAAGACCACGGTGGCGCGGCTGCTGGCGGATGCGACGGATCTACACTTCGAGCAGATCTCCGCGGTGTTCTCCGGCGTCGCCGACCTCAAGAAGGCCTTTGAAGCCGCGCGCGCCCGCCGCGAGATGGGCAAGGGCACGCTGCTGTTCGTCGACGAGGTGCATCGCTTCAACCGCGCCCAGCAGGATTCCTTTCTCCCCGTGATGGAAGACGGCACCGTCGTCATGGTCGGCGCCACCACCGAGAACCCGTCCTTCGAGCTCAACGCGGCGCTTCTGTCCCGCGCGCGCGTGCTGGTGTTTCGCTCGCTCGATGCGGCCGCGATCGAAAAGCTGTTCGCGCATGCCGAGGAGGTCGAGGGTCGCAAGCTTCCGCTCGATGACGAGGCGCGCGCCGTGCTGGTGCGCATGGCCGACGGCGATGGACGGGCGTCGCTGACCCTTGCCGAAGAGGTCTGGCGCGCCGCGCGCAAGGACGAGATTTTCAACGCCGCGCAATTGCAGGACATCCTGCAGCGCCGCGCGCCGATCTACGACAAGTCGGCCGACGGCCATTACAACCTGATCTCGGCCTTGCATAAATCGGTGCGCGGCTCCGATCCCGACGCCGCGCTGTATTATCTCTGCCGCATGCTCGATGCCGGCGAGGACCCGCTGTTTCTCGCCCGCCGCGTCGTGCGCATGGCGGTGGAGGACATCGGCCTTGCCGATCCGCAAGGACTCGTCATCGCCAATGCGGCCAAGGATGCCTTCGATTTCCTCGGCCACCCCGAAGGCGAACTCGCCATCGCCCAGGCGGTGGTCTATCTCGCCACCGCGCCGAAATCGAACGCCGTCTACACTGCCTTCAAGTCTGCGATGCAGGTTGCCAAGCAGGCCGGCTCGCTGCTGCCGCCCAAGCACATTCTGAATTCTCCGACCAAGCTGATGAAGTCGGAAGGCTACGGCGCAGCCTACGAATACGACCACGACACCCCCGACGCCTTCTCGGGGCAGGACTATTTTCCGGATGCCCTCGGGCGTCAGACCTTCTACGACCCGCCGGAGCGGGGCTTCGAGCGGGAGATCCGCAAGCGGCTGGATTACTGGGCCAAGCTGCGCAAGGAGCGGGGCGGGAAATAGGTTCGGCGGAGCCTAAACGAAGCTTGCATTCACGTGTCAAAAATGACACATGAATGGAGCCGAATGATCGATCGTACGAAGAAGCTTCCAGCGAGGTTCTACGTCAGCTCGACAGGTCGAAATCCTGTTCGCGAGTGGATATTGCAATTGCCTCCCGAGGATCGTCGGACCGTCGGGAAGGATATTCAGAAAGTCGAATTCGGCTGGCCGTTAGGACGCCCGCATTGTGCCCCGCTGGGGAATGGATTGTGGGAGGTTCGGAGTGATCTCGACAGTAACCGGATTGCGCGGGTGATCTTCTGTCTGGAAGGCGGGCAGATGATCTTGCTTCACGGCTTCATCAAGAAGACGCAGAAGGCGCCGAAGCAGGATATCGACCTTGCGCTCAAGCGCAGACGAGAGGTGACGTGATGGCAAAGAGAAGAGCGCATGTGAGCGAAGAAACGTTCGACGAGTTTCTTGCGGAGGAAGGCATACTTGGGGCCTGTGAAGAGCGTGCCATCAAGGAGCTCATTGCCGAGCAACTGACGGAAGCGATGAAGACGCAGGGGATCACGAAAACGGCGATGGCGGAGCGCATGAAGACGAGCCGCCGGCAACTCGATCGCCTCCTCGATCCCACGACACCTTCGGTGACGCTGGATACTCTACAGCGCGCCGCAAGCGCAGTAGGACGTACATTGCGAGTTGAGCTGGTATAATAAGACGAAAGCTTGGATGAACCGCATGAGCCGCCGCATCAAGAGAATGAACCCGAAACCTCGCGAGCGCGACGAGCATAAGGAGGCACGTCCGTTCAAAGCGCGCGGTGCGTCAAAGGCCAGCCCGCGTTCGGGGGCTAAGCCTGGGACGAAGCCGCCGCGCTTTGCGGGTGAGCGCGCCGAGCGGCGTGCGCCCAAGGTGGCCGCACCGGAAACGCCGGTGCCCGCAAAGCCCGTCGAGGCCCTGCTGCCGACCAAGGTGCAGACAGTCGAGGTGACGGCAGACGAGAACAACATGCGGGTTGATCGTTTCCTCGAAGCGCGCTTTCCCGGCCTGTCGTTCTCTCACATCCAGCGCGTCGTCCGTAAGGGCGAACTGCGCGTCGACGGCAAGCGCGTCGACAGCAAGGATCGGCTGGAGGAAGGGCAGAGCGTCCGCATTCCACCGCTGAAGCTCGACGCGCCCAAGGCTGCCGCCGGCTCCCTGTCAGAAGCCGCACAGAAGACGCTGGCCGCGCTGAAGGAGATGACGATCTACGAGGACGACGACGTCCTCGTGCTGAACAAGCCGGCCGGCCTTGCCGTGCAAGGCGGCTCGGGCATGACGCGGCACATCGACCAGATGCTGGAGGTGATGCGCGATTCCAAGGGCCAGAAGCCGCGCCTCGTGCACCGCATCGACAGGGAGACGTCGGGCTGCCTGCTGATCGCCAAGACACGCTTCGCCGCCTCCTATCTGACCGGCGCATTCCGCGAGCGGTCGGCGCGGAAAACCTATTGGGCGCTGGTGCCGGGGCTGCCGAAGCCGAAGCAGGGCCGTATCTCGACCTTTCTCGCCAAGGAAGAGAGCGAGGACGACACCATCATGCGCATCGCCCAGCATGGCGACGAGGGCGCAAGCCACGCGGTGACCTATTACGCGGTGGTCGAGACCGCCGGCAACAAGCTGACCTGGGTGTCGCTGAAGCCGGTGACGGGCCGCACCCATCAGCTTCGTGCACACATGGCGCATATCGGCCACCCCATCGTCGGCGATCCCAAATATTTCAACATCGAGAACTGGCAGCTGCCGGGCGGCCTGCAGAACCGGCTGCATCTGTTGGCCCGCCGCATCGTCATTCCGCATCCGCGCGGCGGCGTGATCGACGCCACCGCACCGCTGCCGCCGCACATGCAGCAGTCCTGGAATCTGCTCGGGCTCGACGCGAGCCGCTTCGATCCGATCGAGAACGCGCCGGAAGAGTAGGCTCGACGGGAACCATAGATTGGTAGACCAGCCACACCCTCCGCTGTCATCGCCCGGCCTTGACCGGGCGATCCAGTATTCCAGAGACCGCAGTGATTGATCCGAGAGCCGCGGCGTACTGGATGCCCCGGTCAAGCCGGGGCATGACAGTTGTGGTTGTACGACCGACAATCCCTCAATTCCGGAACTGCTCCAGAAACATCCGTAAGGAGTCATGTGGGCTCTCGACGTCGGTAATCAGCCAACCCTCGGGCCCGTTGACCAGGATGAAGTTCAGCGTCACTCGCCGCCCGCGATTGTCGAAATTCGCCGCGACATAGGTCTTGTCATATTGCCTGCGAACGACCGCGGTCGTGACCGGGCCAAGCTTCCAGCTCGGGCTCTGCACCAGGAAATCATAGGGCTCGCTCCGCGGCGCCGACCACGCCTTGCGCAAGGAGGGGTCGAAGAACTGCCGGGCGGTCGCCGCATCCCGCGGCAGGCCCTTGGACAGCTCTGGCGCGCCCTGGCCGTAATAGGCATAGACGTTGCGGACCAGCGATTCCGGGCTGCGAAAGCCGGCCTCCGCCGCGGCCAGCCAAAGTCCGGCGAACAGGGCCACAATGCCCGCAAGTTCCCTCATGCCCGCCGCTCGCTTTATCGGCCGCAAGGTTTGGCTTAAAATGGTCTTATCTTAAAAGCCTAGCATCCACCGGCGGAGAGCGAAAACTCAAGATGCGCGAATTGTTCGATGAAGCTGCGGTGCAATCCGCTCGCGATCCCCGTGAATCGGTCCGCCAGTCCGGACGTACGCCACAGCGCAAGCGCTTCTACAAGGAGGCCGGCGCCACTGAAGCCGAGGGCGGCTTCGCCATCACGCTCGACGGCAAGCCGATCCGTACGCCGTCCGGCCGTCAGGTGGTGATCCCCTCGCGGGCGCTGGCCGATGCGGTGGCTGCCGAATGGGCGGCGCAGGGCGAGACGATCGATCCCGTGACCATGCCGCTGACGCGGATCGCCAACAGCGTGGTGGAGGGCGTCGTCGACCGCATCGAGCTCGTCACCGACGACCTCGCCAAATACTTCGAGTCCGACCTGCTGTTCTATCGGGCGGGCCACCCCGAGGGGCTGGTGGCCCGCGAGGCCGCGCACTGGGACCCCCTGCTGTTCTGGGCGGCGGAGACGCTGGGCGCGCATTTCATCCTGTCCGAGGGCATCATGCATGTGAAGCAGCCGGACGAGGCCATCGAGGCCGCGCGCGGTGCGCTGCCCGGGGATGCCTGGTCGATTGCCGCGCTCCATGTGGTGACGACCCTGACCGGTTCGGCGCTCCTCGCGCTCGCACTTGCCCATGGCGTGCGCGATGCCGGCCAGGTCTGGGCAGCCGCCCATGTCGACGAGGACTGGAACGTCGAGAAATGGGGCGCGGACGAGGAGGCAGCCAGCCGCCGGACCGCCCGCCTGAGGGATTTCGAGGCCGCCGTGGCGGTATTGGCCGCCGTAAAGCCCGCTGCGGCCAAAGGTCCTTAACGAGAGGTTTACGACGGCGGCCTTAGGGTGGGCACTAGCTTTCCCCGGGCCGCCTTCAGATGCCGACGCCGATAAGCTCGATTCTTCCCGTCAGTGCTGCCAGCCCCGTGGCTGATGCGGCAACACCCGATCTCGTGCTTCAGGCAGGCAGTGTCGTCGACGCCAGGGTCGTCAGTGTGATGGCTGACAATCTGGTGCGGATCGCGATCGCCAATCTGTCGATGGACGTGATGTCGGAGGTGTCGCTAACACCAGGGCAAAATCTCCAGCTCGCGGTCTCGAAAAACGACGGCACCATCCGGCTTGCGGTGATGAGCGGGGCAGGCGAGGCGACGGGGGATCAGATCACGTTGACGTCTCGGGCGGCCTCGCTGGTGGAGAGCCCGTCGCTGGCGCCGTCTGCGATTGCCGCACGCAATACGCTGACGCCGTTGGAGCAGGCCGCGGTCACCGCCGCTTCGGCCGATGCGGCCACGAAACAGGGCAGCCAGGCGCCGCTGTTCGCCAATCTGGCCTCCGTCGTCACCGGCAGCGATCTGCCGGGGGGCTGAAGCAGGCGATGCTGGACGTGCTGGCGCAGCAGACGCCGCTCAATGCCGGGCTCGACGGCGGCGATATCGAATCCGCCTTCCAGAAATCCGGCTTGTTGCTCGAGGCCTCACTGGCCGCGGGCGCGACGCCGTCCTCCGGTGCGATGCCGGACCTGAAGGCCGCGCTGCTGGTGTTGCGGCAGACGCTGGCTACACTCGACACCACCGCGCCACAGGGCGCAGCGCATCCCGCGAGTGCCACAGGGGCACCGCAGGTCGCCGCCGCGGCGGCGGGAGGCGAGGCGACCGGCGAAGCGTCCCAGATACCGCGCAACACCAACCCGGCTGCCGCCGTGCTCGCCGACATCGCCGGTAGCCCTCCGCAGGCCACAATGACCCGCACGATGAGTGCCGGCGTTGCCGCGGCTCTTCTGCAGGAAGTCGCTCAAAATCTGTCGCGCATGACGGGCAACGTCCCCGGCTCGAACAAAGCCGTACCCGACGGCCATATTTTCGAGGCCGCCGCGCACACGACGCCACCGCCATTCCGTGGGGCACTGCCGGCGCCGCAGGCGGTCGCTTCGGCCTCGCTCGCACCCGATACGCCGCTTTCCGCCACGGTGCACCGGCTGCTCGACGATACCGAGGCCGCAATTGCACGGCAGACCCTGTTGCAAGTCGCCTCGCTGCCCGATCGCACCGATGCCAGCGGTCACCGCACCGACCGGGCCGTGCCGCAGTGGAATTTCGAGATTCCGTTCGCGACGCCGCAGGGCACCGCGATGGCGCAGTTCGAGATCTCACGCGACGGCGGCAACGAGATCCGCCGATCCCGCCAAACGCGCCTGGCGCGCGCGCTTCACGCTCGATGTCGAGCCGGCCGGCCCCGTGCATGCGCTGATCACGCTCAACGGCGACAAGACCTTCGTGCGGATGTGGGCGGAGCGCTCCGCGACCGCTCAGCAGCTTCGCGCCGGCATCGGTGAGCTCAATCAGGCCCTGACGCGGGCCGAGCTCAAGCCCGGCGACATCCTGGTCCGCGACGGCACGCCGCCGCAGCCGGTACCGCCACGCGCCGGTCACTTCCTGGATCGCGCCACATGAGCGATCCGTCCAAGCTTGCCATTGCGCTGCATTACGAGAAGGGCAGCAACGCGCCCATCGTCGTCGCCAAGGGCAAGGGCACGATCGGCGAAAAGATCGTCGAGATCGCCAAAGCCAACGACATCCCGATCGAGGAGAACGAGATCCTGGCCGGCGCGCTGTCCAAGGTCGAGCTTGGCGAGGAGATCCCGCCCGACCTCTACAAGGCCGTCGCCGAAGTGCTGGTGTTCGTGCTGCGGCTGTCGGGGCGGCGCTGAGGGCGCTGTCATCGTTTCACCACGATATCGGCTGCATGCTCGCGCCGCATCTCCCAATTCAGGACGTTTGACGTGATCACCCGTCGCTCCACCCTCGGCCTTCTCGCCGCTGCCGCGGTCTTGCCGCAGCGCTCGCTCGCCCATGTCGCGCCGCCGCGCAACGAGATCCGCGACAGCCTGGCAAAGCGCTTCGCCGATCTCGGCACGTCGGGCACCTTCGTCGGCTACAAGGTCGAGGACTATCTGATCGTCGCAAGCGACAAGGAGCGCTCAGGCGAGGGCAAGCTGCCGGCCTCGACCTTCAAGATCCCGAATTCGCTGATCGCGCTGGAGACCGGCGTGGTCGGCGATCCTGACAAGGACGTGTTTCCGTGGGACGGCGTGAAGCGTTCGATCGAGGCCTGGAACAAGGATCACACGCTGCGCAGCGCCATCGCGGCGAGCGCGGTGCCGGTCTATCAGGAGATCGCGCGCCGCATCGGCCAGGAGCGCATGCAGAAATATGTCGACCTGTTCGACTACGGCAACCGCGACATCGGCGGCGGCATCGACCAGTTCTGGCTCACGGGAAATTTGCGCATCGATCCGATCGAGCAGATCGATTTCATCGACCGGCTGCGCCGCCGCGCGCTGCCGATTTCCAAGCGCAGCCAGGATCTGGTCGCCGACATCCTGCCGGTGACCAAGGTCGGCGAGAGTGTCATCCGCGCCAAGTCGGGCCTGCTCGGTGCCGAGCGCGGCGAGCCGTCGCTCGGCTGGATGGTTGGCTGGGCCGAGAAGGGCGAGGCGCACACGGTGTTCGCGCTCAATATGGATTGCACCGAGCCGCGCCTCGTAGGCGAGCGGATGCCGCTGACGCAAGCCTGCCTTGCCGCGATCGGCGCGATTTGACGCACGATGAGACGAGCCCAACTGAAGCCGCGGCGGAGGTCTGCTACCTCTCCCCGCAAGCGGGGCGAGGCAAGGCGGCATCGCACGTCGGTAGTGACGAGCTGTAATTCCTCTCAGGCCCCGTCGGCCTTCTTCACCGTCAGGGCCTGGTCGATGGCAAAGCCGCCGATCTCGCTCATCGCCTGCGAGATCACGTCGCCCTTGCGGGCAAATCCTGCGGAGAGGAAATCGAACTGGGTGCGCGCCAGCCGCAGCACCTCGATCGGCACGGAGACCACCGTCTCATTGAAGCTGTCGACGGAGGCGCGCAAGCTGTCGAGCTCGGTGGTGAGCTTGCCGATATGGCTCTCCGCATGCTGCATCAGGCCGAGCAGCTTGTCGCGCTCGGCATCGAATGCGGCGCGCTCAGTGGCGGCCGCCGCCGTCACGTCCGCCAGTTGGGCCCGCAGCGCCTCGATCTGGCTGACCATGGCGTCGGAGGCGAGCTCGGCGGCCTCGCGCAGCTCGGTGCTGCGCGTGCTCTCTTCCTGCTGTTGGTGATAGAGCCGTTCGGCCGTCATCGCCCGCTGCGCCAGCGACTCGATCAGCGATGCGGCGCGCAGCAGCATCTCGCCGTTCCGCCCCGACACCATGCTGGCCATGCGGCGCAGAAAGTCGGTGGTTTCGGACGATGAGTTCGGCGGCAGGGGGACGACCGTCGCGGACATGAGGTGATGCTTGAGCCAAAGCGTCATGATCACCGCCGTACCGACTGGGCTCACGCAACATTCGGCGCCTGATCGTAAGCGTTGAGCAAGCCTGAATCGGCAGGCCGGGTCAACCGGGCGGGCCGCCAAATTTGCGGGCGGCGTCCGCTGTCGGAGCCCGCAGGTCAGGCGTCCTTCTGCCGCCCGATCCGCCCCAGATGGGTGAAGCCGAACCCGGCCGCGTATTTCAGCCCATAGCCCAGCGCCCGGTCGAGGCCGATATGGGCGAGCCAGATCAGGGCGATGGACAGGGTGAGCGGCGAGGCGAGGCCGAAGCCCAGCGTCAGCAGCGTCACCGGGGCCATGTAGCTGTGGGCGGCGTTGTAGACCATCGCGCCGAATTTGGCGTCGGAGAGGTATGCCAGGAAGCTGAGATCGGGCACGAAGAACAGCAGGGCGAACACCAGCCAGGAGCCGTCCCAGGACGCATAGAGCAACACCATGCCCAAGAACAGGGTCAGGCCCTCCAGCCGCAGCATGATGTTGACGCCGCCCGTCACAGCGCCGGTCTCGGCGCCGGTCTTGGCCGTTCCTTGGTCCATCGTCGTCTCTCCAGGCAAAACTTTGTAATTCCTTGCGCTTTGGCGCTGCGGCAAGGCAGCCCTACGGCGCCGAAAGCCGCTTCCCGGCCCGCAAAATGCCGTGTTAGAACCCCCGGCAATCGCATTTAGGCTAAGAACTGGCGGGAGCAAATGAAGAATATCCTGGACGCCCTTGAAGATCGTCGTGCCGGCGCGAAGCTCGGCGGCGGGGAGAAGCGCATCGAGGCGCAGCACGCCCGCGGCAAGCTGACCGCCCGCGAGCGCATCGAGCTGCTGCTCGACAAGGGATCGTTCGAGGAGTTCGACATGTTCGTCGAGCACCGCTCCACCGAGTTCGGCATGGAGAAGAACAAGGTGCCCGGTGACGGCGTCGTCACCGGCTGGGGCACCGTCAACGGCCGCAAGACCTTTGTCTTCGCCAAGGATTTTACGGTGTTCGGCGGTTCACTCTCCGAAACGCACGCGCTGAAGATCACAAAACTCCAGGACATGGCGATGAAGGCGCGGGCGCCCATCATCGGCCTCTATGACGCGGGCGGCGCCCGCATCCAGGAAGGCGTCGCCGCGCTCGCCGGCTATTCCTACGTGTTCCGCCGCAACGTGCTCGCCTCGGGCGTGATCCCGCAGATCTCCGTCATCATGGGCCCCTGCGCCGGCGGCGACGTCTATTCGCCGGCGATGACCGACTTCATCTTCATGGTGAAGAACACCAGCTACATGTTCGTCACCGGCCCGGACGTGGTGAAGACCGTCACCAACGAGGTCGTCACGGCGGAAGAGCTCGGCGGCGCCTCGGTGCACGCCACGCGCTCCTCGATCGCCGACGGCGCCTTCGAGAACGACGTCGAGACGCTGTTGCAGATGCGACGCCTGATCGACTTCCTGCCGTCCAACAACAGCGACGGCGTGCCGGAATGGCCGAGCTTCGACGACATCGGCCGCGTCGACATGTCGCTCGACACGCTGATTCCCGACAATCCGAACAAGCCCTATGACATGAAGGAGCTGATCCTCAAGGTCGTGGACGAGGGCGATTTCTTCGAGATCGCGGACATGTTCGCCAAGAACATCGTCACCGGTTTTGGCCGCATCGCCGGCCGCACCGTCGGCTTCGTCGCCAACCAGCCGATGGTGCTGGCCGGCGTGCTCGACAGCGATGCGTCACGAAAAGCGGCGCGCTTCGTTCGTTTTTGCGACGCGTTCAACATCCCGATTGTCACCTTCGTCGACGTGCCGGGCTTCCTGCCGGGCACCGCGCAGGAATATGGCGGCCTGATCAAGCACGGCGCGAAGCTGCTGTTCGCCTATTCGCAGTGCACCGTGCCGCTGGTCACCATCATCACCCGCAAGGCCTATGGCGGCGCCTTCGACGTCATGGCCTCCAAGGAAATCGGCGCCGACATGAACTACGCCTGGCCGACCGCCCAGATCGCGGTGATGGGCGCCAAGGGCGCGGTCGAGATCATCTTCCGCTCTGATATCGGCGATCCCGACAAGATCGCCGCGCGCACCAAGGAATACGAAGACCGCTTCCTGTCACCGTTCATCGCCGCCGAGCGCGGCTACATCGACGACGTCATCATGCCCCACTCGACCCGCAAGCGGATCGCGAGGGCGCTGTCGATGCTGAAGGACAAGAAGGTGGAGACGCCGGCGAAGAAGCACGACAATTTGCCGTTGTGAGCAAGCTCACAGTGGTTTTCACATACAGAATCGCATGGTGCCCCAGAGCGGACTCGACTATATTGTTGCGATGATCGACGCTCTTAAGAAACTCATCGAAGCTGCCAAGTCCGCGAAACCATCCCCGGAACACCGGGAGGAGCAGCGGCGCAGCTTCGTGTACGGCAACACCCATTTCGAGAATGCGCTCATTACGCGTGAAATGGTGGACCGAGAGGCCGAGAAGTTGGCCAGGGACGAGAAATGACAGGCGACGAGCGTGAACGGCGTGATAGCCGCGCGCTCGAACCTGAGTTAATTACAGATCCCCAGCAAAAGGCCGCAGCGGAAGCTCGGAATGGGTTCCGCCAGTACGACGCAGCTATTAGTGCGATCCAGGCGGCTCTTGAGCGCGGCTCATTCAAGCTCCGCCCCTCTCTCATTCTCGGATTACAGCGAGAGGCCTTGGCAGGCATCAGTTCCTACGCTGGCAATTATCGCCCCGGTGGTGTTGCCATCGAGGGAAGTCGGCACGAGCCCGTCGGCGCACATTTGGTGCCGGAACTCGTTGAAGACATGTGCGATTACGTCAATGACCATTGGGAAGCCAGCACACCGATTCACTTGGCTGCTTATGTCATGTGGCGATTAAATTGGATTCATCCGTTCGCGGATGGAAATGGTCGCACCTCTCGAATTGTCTCATACGTTGTGCTGTCAATTCGGGCTGGCGCGCTGCTGCCCGGCACGCCGACGATACCGGATCAAATCGTCGACAACCGAAAGCCCTATTTCGACGCCTTGGACGCTGCCGATATGTCCTTCCGGGACAGCGGCCGGATCGATGTTTCGGAGATGGAAGGTTTGTTGGCTTCGCTCCTGGCGAACCAACTCGCGGAATTCTATAAATCCGTTGGGGGCAAGCTTACTTAGTTATCAAGAATTCTGCCGCCAAGCTCCATTCGTAATCGAGCTCCGTAAATCCAGAAACCCAATGACCGAAGACGATCTGACTGACGAGATTTCCCAGATCGAAAACCGGATCGAGGCGCTCGCCGAGATCGCCGAGCGGTGCCGCAAATACATTCTGGCGTCCAAGATCGCCGTCGGCAGCGGCGGCGCGCTGCTGCTGGTCACGATCCTCGGCCTGTTCGGGATGGGGCAGACCGCAGCGCTTGGCTCGATCGCTCTTGTGCTGGGCGGGATCGTGTCGCTCGGCTCGAACGTCAGCACGTTGCGGCAGACCGAAGATGCCATCGGCGCTGCCGAGGCGCTTCGCGCGCAGCTGATCAGCAGGATTGATTTGCGCGTGGTGGCCGATACACCGATGAAGCTGGTGTGACGCGGCGCTCGGCGAGCGCCAACGCGCCTTACGCGGCCCTGCGCGTCAGGTCCTGCAGCTCACCGCGGCATTCGGCCGCAAAAGTTTGAAGTCGCTGTGCGGTTTGCTGGTCGAGGATCGCTTTCGCCAGCCGCTCGGCGCGGGCAAGCTGCTCTTTCAGATATGCGATGCGGGCCATGTCTCACCTTCCGCAGGGGATTTGAATGACAATTTGAAGCAAATTGCCTGGTTCCGATGGCTTTGAGCCTAGGGCTACCAACGGGTTAAAACTGTGCGGTTCGTCACGCTTCGCGCGCCGCATCCGCCGCGGCGAAATGCGCCATCTGGTCCGCGTGGGCCTTGGCGAAGGCCGGGCGGCCCGTTGCGCGCGCGACGTACGCGCGGCAGGCGGGATGATCCGCCAGCCCGTCGAAACCGTCGACGACGCGCAGCACGTCCGACATCAGGATGTCCGCGACCGAGAAAGATCCCGCCAGCCATTCGCGCCCAGCCAGCACCGGCTCGAGATGCTTGAGGCGAAGCTTGAGAAAGTCGTCGACGAATTTCCACGCTGCGGTGTCGGTCGGATGGCCCATGAACTGCGACATGCCCCAGGGCAGGCTCGCCATCTCGACTGAATTGAGTGCGGCGAACACCCATTCCGTCGCCTCGCTCTGGCCGCGCGGATCTGACGGCATCAGCTTTGCGCTGAGTCTTCCCAGATGCAGCAGGATCGCGCCGGTCTCGAAGATCGAGAGGTCGCCGTCGGTCAGCCACGGCACCTGGCCGAACGGCTGGTGGGCGAGATGTTCGGGGCCCTTGTCGCCCGACACTCTGGCGACGCGATAGGGCAAGGCTGCTTCTTCCAGCGCCCAGCGCACGCGAAGGTCGCGCACGAAGCCGCGCGGGGCTGAGGGAACCCAGTCGAAGGTGGTCAGCGTGAGGTCGGCCATGCGGTGTCTCCATCTGCTGTTCGAACTTGTGCTGTTCAAAGCAAGGACGGGCGAAGGGCGCGCGTTCCGACAGGGCTGCCAACTCTTTTTGTCGCCGGCGCGGGTACCGTCTATGCTGTGGGCAAACAGCAGGAGGAAATCAAAAATGCCCGCCGCCTACTTCGTCGTCCGCGCCACCGTCACCGATCCCTCGAAGCGCGCCGCCTTCGACAAATGGTACGAGACTGAACATGTGCCCGACGCGGTGAAGGCGTTCGGCGTCAGCAAAGCCTGGCGATTCTGGAGCCTGGACGATCCCTCGCTGCACCAGGCCATGTATCAGTTCGACGATGAGGCCAGGCTGGCTGCGATGCTGAACGGCGATGCGCTGAAGCAGCTCGTTGCCGATTTCAACCGCGACTGGCCCGATGTGACGCGCACGCGCGATACGCTGGTGCTGGCGCAGGCGTTTGGAACGTAGCTTCCTGTCGGCTTTGCAATGAACCTGAACGCGGGATTCAGCGGCAGTTCATGTCGCCACAGCGACACTTCGTTTCGCATCACCTGAGCGATAGCCGAGAGGACATGTCATGGAACGCCGCAATTTTCTGAAACTCGCATTCGGTGTCGCGGCGGGAGCCGCCGCGTTCACCACCGCCGCACAGGCCGCGCCGCTGTCGCCGCGGCCGCTCGGTGATGTCGGTGGGCCACAAGGCAATCCGGACGCGCATCCCGCCGTCACCACCGGAGAGGAGGCAGCCCATCTCAAGCCTGAACAGGTGCACTGGCACGGCCATCACCGCCACTGGCGTCACCGCCACTGGGGCTGGCGCCGTCGCCGTTGGCATCGCCGCCACTGGTAAGCTCCACACAAGCCATGCTCTGAGCGGGGATCGCAATTGCGGTCCCCGTTTTGATTCTCGGACGGGCGTCAGGCGCTCAAAAAGAAATGGCCGCGCAGCTCTCGCCGCGCGGCCATTCTGCAATGCAAGAAGATCAGATCAGAACGGACGGCAGCGACCGGCGTACCAGCGGAAACCATAGGGGCACACGCGCGGACGCACCACCACGACCGGCGCGGGGCGGGGCGCCACGACGACGACCGGCGCACGCCGGGCCATCGGCTGGCAGCCGCCATACGGGCCGCGATACCAGCCGGGGCCGCAGCCGCCGGCGGCGCTGGCCGCCTCGCTGAAACCGACGACCGCACTGGCGAGCATTACGGCGGCGAACATATACTTCATTCTGATCTTCCTTCTCGTCCTTGGGGGCAGATTCTCGAGGAGCGGCGCTTGCGGCGCACAATGAATCAAAAGACACGATTCGACATGTTAAATTTTGCAACATGCCGACACGTCGCGATCCAAACCTGCCAATCATGACCTGAATGCGGCATGAACGCAGCTAGCGCATCGTTGTGCCGGTGGCGGCTGGAGGTAGCGTCTGGATGCCTCATTCGATCTTCGGCGAGGTCTCGAAATTGCCGTCGGTATTCATCGTGTACAGATGCTTCAAGCGGCCGCCTTCGCCGAGCAGGTAGTAGTGATTGCCGATAGCACCGGTCTCGTTGCGCGCGCCGCGGAAGACGATGAGACGGCTGCTGGCACGGCTGACTACGGCGTCGAAATCGTCGCCGACCTCCCGCCAGCCGGACACCGTGAACAGCTCGGTGATGCGGCCGGTGCGGGCATCCAGCAGCACGGGGGCGACGCAGGCCGAACCGCAGGGCAGCTTGACGACGTAATAGTGGCCGGCCGCGCTGACCTTGTCGTCACTGATGGCGTGATCAAACTGTTCGCGGACGTCGCGCAGGTATTGGTTGTGCAGGCGCGGCCTGGCCGGTTTTCCGGTGAAGACTTTGGCCGGATAGTCGACGAATTTGGGGACGATATCCGCGTGGACCGGCAGGATGTACCCCGCAATGAGCAGGGCAGGAAGCAGGCGTAGCAGGCGGTACATGGGGCTCTCGAAACCTCGCCCCGATTGGTCGCCCGGCCGGGCGAATGGTTCAAGAGTTGCGAGGGCTAGCCGCCATCATTCCCGAACAGCGCCGCAAACTGCTTTTCGCCGGTGCGGGTGAAATTCACCACGCGGCTGCCGGGCGTGGCATCGCGCGCGGCCCATTTCAATTCGGCGAAGCGATGCATCATGGCGGCGCCGAGCGTGCCGGCGAGATGGCGGCGGCGCTCGCTCCAGTCGAGGCAGGCCTTGCACACCGGGCGGCGCGGATGGGTCAGCATGTCGGGCGAGATCTGCAGATGTTTGGCCAGGAAGCGTTCGCCTTCGGGCGTCAGCTCGATGTCCTGCTTCTTCTGCCTGATCAGGTTTCGCGTGCGCAAGGAGTCCAGCATCTGCACGCCGAGATCACCGGCAAGATGGTCGTAGCAGATCCGCGCGCGGCGCAGCGCAGGATCCTTCGGCCCGGTACGGACGCGCATGTGGCCCGTGCGCGCCGCAAGCCCCGCAAGTCCTCGAGCACGCCGGCGACATCGTCGTCGGTGAGGCGGTAGTAGCGGTGGCGGCCCTGTTTCTCCGGTTCGATCAGTCCGCCGGCCTCGAGCTTCGCCAGGTGCGAGCTCGCCGTCTGCGGCGTGATGCCGGCTTCCTGCGCCAGCTCGCTCGCGGTGAGCGCGCGGCCGTTCATCAGCGCTGTGAGCATGTTGGCGCGTGCGGGATCGCCGACCAGCGCGGCGACCATGGCGATGTCAGGTCCCGATTTCATGCTTCGATGGTAGCCGAAGCATTGTCGTCGGGCAAGGGCGTAGCGTGTTGCCACAAACTCGTCATTGCGAGCGAAGCGAAGCAATCCAGACTGCTTCAGCGGCGACGGTGTCGCTTTGCCCGTTGCAACGACCAATCAGGAGACCGCCATGTCCGTCACCGTCTTCATCCGCTACCAGCTCGATCCCTTCAAGCGCGCGCAGTTCGAGGAATATTCGAAGCGCTGGCTCACCATCATTCCGAAATGCGGCGGCGACCTGATCGGCTATTTCATGCCGCATGAGGGCACCAACAACATCGCCTTCGGACTGATCACCTTCGAGAGTCTGGCCGCCTACGAATCTTATCGCGCGCGGCTGCGGCAGGATACCGAGGGCATGGCCAACTTCCATTTCGCCGAGGAGCACAAATTCATCCTCGCCGAAGAGCGCACCTTCCTGCGCAAGGTGGTATTGTAGGCCACCAACGCAAGGAGACGCCCATGATCGCCGTGATTTTCGAAGTCTGGCCCAAACCGGAACATCGCCAGGACTATTTCGATCTCGCAGCCGATCTGAAGCCGATCCTGCAGACCATCGACGGCTTCATCTCGGTCGAGCGCTTCGAGAGCCTGACCGACAAGGGAAAGATCCTGTCGGTGTCGTTCTGGCGGGACGAGGCCGCCGTGCAGGCCTGGCGCAACACGATGGAGCACCGGCGCACTCAGGCCAAGGGCAGGGCGCAGATCTTTTCCGATTATCATCTGCGCATCGCCAGCGTCGTCAGAGACTACAGCATGACCGATCGCGCGCAGGCCCCGAAGGACAGCCGCGCGGTTCACGACGCGCACTAGCGTTTGCATCCACGCGAGCCTATGTCTGCGCGGCTATTATCCAGGGAGAGAAACATGCACGTGACAACCGCTGACAAGCGCGAGGCGTTCAGGAAGATGCACGAGAGCGGCTGCTTCATCCTGCCCAATCCGGTCGATGTCGGCAGCGCCAGGGCGTTGCAGCATCTCGGCTTCAAGGCGCTGGCCTCCTCCAGCGCGGGCTTTGCCTGGACCATCGGCAAGGCCGACAACCATGTCACCGTCGAGGATGTCTGTCAGCATCTGGCAGCATTGTGCTCGGCCGTCGACATCCCCGTGAATGCGGATTTCGAGGGCGGCTTCGCGGTCGAGCCGGACAAGGTCGCTGATCATGTCGAACGCTGCGTGCGCACCGGCGTTGCGGGCCTGTCGATCGAGGATTCCACCGGCGACAAGGACAAGCCGATCTACGAGCGCGCGCTCGCGGTCGAGCGCATCAAGGCTTCGCGCAAGGCGATCGGCGACAGCAATGCCATGCTGGTCGGCCGCTGCGAGGCCTATTTGTGGGGCGTCACCGATCTCAAGTTCGTCATCGACCGGCTGACCGCTTACGCCGAAGCCGGCGCGGACTGCCTCTACGCGCCGGGCCTGAAGAGCCGCGAGGATATCGCCGCGGTGGTGAAGGCGGTGCACCCGAAGCCGTTCAACCTGCTGATCGGTGCATCCGGCCTGTCGTTGCGGGAGGCCGAAGATCTCGGTGTGCGCCGCATCAGCGTCGGCGGCTCGCTCGCACGTGCCGCCTGGGGCGGCTTCATGCGCGCCGCCAAGGAGATGGCGGAGAAGGGGACGTTCACCGAGCTTGCCGGCGGCTATCCCGGCGGCGAACTCAACAAGATGTTCCATTAACGAAAAGCGGCGGGACCTTTCGGGTCCCGCCGCGCTCACGCGTTATCACGAATTGTACTTCTACTTCGCGCCCTCGGTCGGCGCGACCGGAGCCGGAGCCGACGGCTTGCTCGGCGCAGCGCCCGTGGTCATGCCGGGCTCGGTGTTGTTGCGCGGCGTCACGTCACGCATGCCCGGAGGCGTGGCCGGGTTGGCGGGCGCGGTCTGCTGGGCGGTCTGTGTAGTCGGCGCGTTGCTCGCCTGGTTGCTCGTGCTGCTGTTGTTCAAACCATAGAACACGGCGCCCAGCACCAAGGCGACCGCAACGGCAAACACGGCAATCCTGCCGCTGGAAGCGGGGCCTTCGGCAAGTTCGGGATCGGCCTGAAGTTCGGCATCCCGGCGCGCCGCGCGAGCATACTCATCCTCGGCGAGGTTCGGGCGATACGGATCGTTCGGAAAACGCTCGTCAGCCATCTTTGGATCTCCTCGTTTATTGCGCGGGGACAACCCCTAGATGCGAGATTCCGTTCCGTCCTCCCTGTGCTTTCGTCGCATGTTGCCCCCCGCAGGGAATCGGGAACCTGTTAGGTTCCACCGTTAGCGAAGGGAACAAGGGAATGTGGAGCCTGCCGCCGAGCGATAGCGTGCTGCATTTCCTGTCCCTGGTTGCCGTCGCTGCGCAAGGCATGACTGCTGCGCTCGCGGCGGGCAGGCGCAGCATGGACTGGTTGGGGGTCTGCTTCCTCGGCTGCATCACTGCGCTCGGGGGCGGCACGCTGCGCGATCTCTTCCTCGGGCACTACCCGCTGGCCTGGGTGCAGAGCCCGATCTATCTGGCGCTCGCCGGCGGCGCGGCCTTCCTCACCATTCTGACCGCGCGCCTCGTGCACCGGCTCAGGCTCGCCTTCATCGTGCTCGATGCGATCGGCCTCGTCGTCTTCACCATGGCCGGCTGCGACATCGCCTGGCAGATGGATGCCACGCTGCCGATCGTCATCGTCTCCGGCATGGTCACGGGCTGCGCCGGCGGCGTGCTGCGCGACGTGCTCTGCAACGACGTGCCGCTGCTGTTTCGCTCGGAGCTCTACGCCACTGTTTCGGCGGCCACCGGCCTGTTCTATGCCACCGCCTTCGGCTTCAATCTCAATGCCGAGCTCTGGACCATCTTGACGTTCGTCCTCGGCATCAGCTTCCGCCTGCTGGCGGTGCGCTACAAATGGGAGATGCCGAAATTCGTCTTCACGGGGGATGAGGAGAAGTAGCTCCATCCGCGCCGTCATTGCGAGCGCAGCGAAGCAATCCAGACTCTTTCCGCTGAGGGACTCTGGATTGCTTCGCTGCGCTCGCAATGACGAGGAGGAGACAATGGAGATCCACTATTCCTTCCGCGCCTTCGCCACTTGCGCCGGCGTCACCATCAGGCCCGCATTGCCCCAGGAATTGCGGATGTAATTGGTGACCGCCGCGATATCTTCGTCGGACAATTGTTTGGCATAGCTTGGCATCTCGCCAGTATTCGGCGCGCGCGGCGTCGTCACGGTGTGGGCGCCGTCGAGGATGATGCGCAAGGTGGAGGACGGATTGATCGATTGCAGCAGCGCATTGCCCGGCAGCGGCGGATAGATCCGAGGGCTGCCCGTGCCGTCGGCTTCATGACAGGCGATGCAGAGTTTTGCGTAGACGGCCTGGCCGGCCTTCATCTCGGCCTCGCCGGGCGGCGTCACGATCGTCTCGCGCCGCGCCGGCGGCAGGCTCTTCAAATAGAGCGCGATCGCGCGGACATCGGCATCGCTCATCTTCGACGTGGAATTGACGACCACCTCCGCCATTAGCCCGCCGGCATGGCTCCTGGCGTTGCGCCCGCTCTGCAGATATTCGACGATGTCCTGCGCGCTCCACGATTTCAGCCCGGTGCGTGCTGCACCATCGAGCCTTGGCGCATACCAGCCGCCGATCTCGCTGCCGGCGAGCGCCTGCGTGGTCTTGTCTGCGCCAAACCAGTTCTTCGGCGTGTGGCAGGCGCCGCAATGGCCGAGCCCGGTGACGAGATAGCCGCCTCTGTTCCACGCCGCGCTCTGGCTCTGATCCGGCTCGAACAGGCCGGGCTTGAAGAACATGGCGTTCCAGACCCGCATCAGGCCGCGATAGCCGAACGGCCAGCGCAGCTCCGGCGGTTTGTTCCGGCTCGCGACGGGCGGCAGCGTGCCGAGATAGGCCCGGATCGCCAGCGTGTCGTCCTTGGTCATCTTCGTGAAGTAGGGGTAGGGGAACGCCGGGTAATAGTTCGAACCGTCCGGCGCGATGCCGGTGCGCAACGCGCGCGTGAAATCGGCATCCGCCCAGGCGCCGATCCCGGTCTCGCGATCGGGCGTCAGGTTCGGCGCGTAGATCGCACCGAAGGGCGTGTCGATGCGCTTGCCGCCTGCGAACGGTCTTGCCGGATCGGCGGTGTGGCACCCCGCGCAGTCGCCGGCCTCGACCAGCGCCTTGCCGGAGGCGATCAGTTCCGGCGACGGCTCGGCAGCGAGGGCCACGCTTGCAACCGCACTGCACAAGAACAGTCCCGCCAGAATCGTCCGCATCCAGAGGCCTCCTGCGACCAATCACCCCGTCCCGCATGATACCTGCGTCACGTCGTTGCGCGATGGCGGGGGTATGGTGACACAAATTGAAAATCGCCGATGCCTTGTAGCCACGAAATTGCGATTTTTACCCGGCGCTCCCTTTGGTCCAGATTTGTGATGCGGAGCGTTAAATATCCGACATAGAGTGGCGCGGATGGTCGGCGCGCCCTAGCTAAAAACAACGGGCAGGCAACGGCTTAAGCAGCCAAGCGCTCAAAAGGGCGGAAGAGGACGAGAATGGGCATCAACCAGGGTCCGATCAGTCTCGATCAGAAATACACCCAGGACACCGGCCATATCTTTACGACCGGCATTCAGGCGTTGGTCCGCCTGCCCATGGCCCAAATTCGCCGCGACCGTGCCGCCGGGCTGAACACGGCGGGCTTCATCTCCGGCTACCGCGGCTCGCCGCTGGGCGGCTACGACCAGCAGCTGTTCGCCGCCCGCAAGCATCTCGAACAGTACAACATCAAGTTCCAGCCCGGCGTGAACGAGGACCTCGCGGCCACCGCCGTCTGGGGCTCGCAGCAGCTCAACCTCTCGCCCGGCGCCAAATATGACGGCGTGGTCGGCATCTGGTACGGCAAGGGCCCCGGCGTCGACCGCTGCGGCGACGTGTTTCGCCACGGCAACGCTGCCGGCTCCGCCAAGAACGGTGGCGTCTTGTGTCTCGCCGGCGACGATCACGGCGCCAAATCCTCCACCGTCCCGCATCAGTCCGACCACGCCTTCATGTCGGCTCTGATGCCCTATCTCTACCCGTCGAGCGTCCACGAGATGATCGAGATGGGCCTTCTGGGTATCGCGATGTCGCGCTACTCGGGCTGCTGGGTCGGCATGAAGGTGATCACCGAGACGGTGGAGACCACCGCCGAGATCGACCTCACCGACGAGATGACGCCGTTCGTGATCCCCACTGATTTCGAGATGCCCGAGGGGGCCTCAATCTGCGTTGGCCCGACGACCGCTTTGCCCAGGACCGCCGCCTCCAGGACTACAAGGGCTTTGCCGCGATCGCCTTCGCGCGCGCCAACAAGGTCAATCGTATCACGATGGATTCGCCGAACGCCCGCTACGGCATCATGGCGTCCGGCAAGAGCTATGAGGATATCCGGCAGGCGCTGCGCGAGCTCGGTATCACACCCGAGGTCGCCGCCAAGATCGGACTTCGCCTCTACAAGATCGGCATGCCCTGGCCGTTGGAGCCGGAAGGCGTCAGGCAATTCGCCGTAGGCCTCGAGGAAATCTTCATCATCGAAGAGCGCCGCGAGATCGTCGAGAATCAAGTGAAGCAGGAGCTGTTCAACTGGCGCGACGATGTCCGTCCCCGCATCATCGGCAAGATGGACGATCATGACAAGCGCTTCCTTCCCTTTGCCGAAGAACTCAGCGTCGCCTCACTGGCCAGTTCACTCACCGAACGTCTGCTTCGACTTAATCTCAACCCCGAGATTGCGGAGATGCTCCGCGTCAAGGCCGATTGGTTCAACGGCCGCCAGGCTTCGCAAATGCAGGCGACCGCGCCCGTCGCCCGTACCCCGTATTTCTGCTCCGGCTGCCCGCACAACACCTCGACCAAGGTGCCCGAAGGCAGCCGCGCCTTTGCCGGCATCGGCTGCCACTTCATGGCGCTGTGGATGGATCGCTCGACCGAGACGTTCACGCATATGGGCGGCGAGGGCGTGCCGTGGGTCGGCGTTGCCCCCTTTACCAAGGAAGAGCACGTGTTCGCCAATCTCGGCGACGGCACGTATTTCCACTCCGGCAGCCTTGCGATCCGGCAGGCGATCGCCTCCGGAGCCAACATCACCTACAAGATCCTCTATAACGACGCGACCGCGATGACCGGCGGCCAGCACGTCGACGGCGAATTGTCGCCGCAGCAGATCACCTTCCAGCTCCACAGCGAAGGCATCCGCGAGATCTATCTGGTCTCGGAAAATCCCGAGGCCTATCCGGCCAACGAGATCGCGCCCGGCGTCAAGACCGCGCATCGCGACGACCTCGACACGGTCCAGAAAACGCTGCGCAAGGTCAAGGGCGCGTCCGCAATCGTGTTCGTGCAGACCTGTGCCGCCGAAAAACGCCGCCGCCGCAAGCGCGGCACGCTGGAGGATCCGGCGCGCCGTGTGCTGATCAATCCCGCAGTGTGCGAAGGCTGCGGCGACTGCTCGGTGCAATCGAACTGCATTTCGGTCGAACCGCTCGAGACCGAGATGGGACGCAAGCGTGCCATCAACCAGTCGACCTGCAACAAGGACTATTCCTGCGTCAAAGGCTTTTGTCCGTCCTTCGTTACCGTCGATGGCGGCAAGATGCGCAAGCGTGCGCCGGCGGGCGTTGGCGATATCGGCGATCTGCCGGAGCCGGCGTCGCGTCCGACGCTTGAAAAGCCCTACAACATCGCGGTCGGTGGCGTCGGCGGCACCGGCGTGCTCACCATCGGCGCGCTGCTCGGCATGGCCGCGCACATCGAGGGCAAGGCCTCGATGATCCTCGACATGTCAGGCCTCGCGCAAAAGGGTGGCGCGGTGCTCAGCCACGTCCGCCTGTCGGATCATCCGGCGGAGGTGACCTGCTCGCGCATCGTCACCGGCACGGCCGATGTCGTGCTCGCCGCCGATGAGGTGGTCGCGGTCGCCAAGGACACCATCTCGCTCTGCGACACCAGTCGCACCCACGGCATCATCAACAGCCACGTCATTCCAACCGCCGACTTCGTCCTCAACCGCGACTTCAACTTCCAGACCCGCAAGCTGAACGGACTTTTGGAAACGGCGCTGCACAAGGACTCCGTTTTCTTCGACTTCACCAAGCCGGCCGAGCAGCTGCTCGGCGACAGCATCGCCACCAACATGATGATGATGGGCTATGCTTATCAGAAGGGCCTGCTGCCGTTGTCGGCAGAGTCGATCGAGCAGGCGATCGAGGTCAACGGCGTCTCGATCAAGATGAACAAGGAAGCCTTCCGCCTCGGCCGCCTTGCGGTTGCGGAGCCCCAGCGTCTTGCGGTGATGCTGAAGGGAACGGACGAAGTCGTCGCGCCGAAGACGCTGGATGCGATGACGCTCGACGAGGTGATCGAGCATCGCGCCGGGCATCTCACCGCCTACCAGAACGGCCGTCTCGCCAAACGCTATCGCAAGCTGGTCGATCAGGTTCGCGAAGCCGCCAGGCAAGGCGGTTACGACGAGGCGCTGCCGCGCGCGGTCGCGGTGAATTATGCCAAGCTGCTCGCTTACAAGGACGAGTATGAAGTCGCGCGGCTCTACACCGACGGCGCTTTCGAAAAGCAGCTCCGCGACCAGTTCGAGGGCGACTTCACGTTCAATTTCAACCTGGCGCCGCCGATCCTCGGCGGCGGTCTCGACGCACTCGGCCGTCCGAAGAAACGCGCCTTCGGCCCGTGGATGCTTTCCGCGTTCCGCGTGCTGGCGAAATTCAAGTTCCTGCGCGGCACGGCGCTCGATGTTTTCGGCCGCAACGCCGACCGCAAGCTCGAGCGCGATTTGATCGTAGGTTACGAGAAGGACGTCGCCACCGTGATCGGCCTGCTGTCGCCGCTCACGCTCGACACGGCGGTCGAATTGCTGTCGCTGCCCGACCGCATCCGCGGCTACGGCCCGGTGAAGGAGAAGGCGGTCGCCGACGCCAAGGCCCGCTACGCCCAGCTCGCCGCGGATCTGGCGAACCCGCCGCCGGCCCCAAGGCAGATTGCAGCGGAGTAGGGCAGTCTCGCAGGGTGGGCAAAGGCGCAAAGCGCCGTGCCCACCTCATCGGGATTTGTACAAGAAGGGGTGGGCACGCTTCGCTCTGCTCACCCGACAAGCTAAGCAGCCGGCGCATCCCTTGATGCCCGGCTCCGCAGCGGATTTGGCAACGAAAATCGCCGAACCTCCGCGGAGCACATTGCACAGGCCGCCTCATCCTCTCGCCACAGGAACGCATCCAGCTCGGCGTCGGTACATGTCGGCGGGAGCGGCTTGTACTGCAAATACGGATCCCATTTCGGCGACAGATCGTATTTTGCCGTCTGCAGGTTGAGATAGGCGAGCGGCGGACATTTCCAGAGTTGCCCGTCATGCAGCTGCTTGCAGTATCTGGCGGGGCAAATTTCCCAGCTCTGTCTGCTGCGATCATCTTCGAACGGCAGCATCTCGGCACCGGAGCCGAGGTAGCGGCGTGTCCAGCCCTCGTCGGATTGCCTGATTTCGACGGCGATGCCGTGATCACGCTGCCACGCCGCCACGAGGTCCAGAGCGGGACGCAGTTTAACGAGGTAGGACGGGTCGTCGTGATGCACCGACAAGGAGAGGCTGGCGTTGCCGTCGGCGGCCAGCGTCGCTGGAAGCGCGGGGTGGCGATGCAGGAAAAAGCCGTTGGTGATGATGCGGATATGCGTCGCCGGCCAATATTTCCGGGCGAGCACGACGAATTCGGACAGGCGGGAGTTCATGGTCGGCTCGCCCCCGAGTAGGTTCAACTCGTCCAGGGTGATGCGCTTGCTCCATGCGCGGATCCAGCTTTCCGCCAGCGCCAGGTCCAGAATGCCCTTGTGCGCGTGGTTGGAGTAGTGGGAGCAGCTCTCACAGGTCAGGTTGCAGGTGTGGGCGACGTGCAGCTCGATGAAGGAAACGTGCCGGAGCGCTGGCTCGGGTTGCGGTTCCGGCCTGCGCAGGCGCCGATACATTCCGGTGAAGATGCCCATTCGATCTTTATAGCAGATGAGGGCGGTGACGCCATGTCGGTCGGCTTGCTCGCCTTCGATTTCCTCTTTGAAATCAACCACCGCTCTACTGTGCATGGGGTTGTTTTCGCAAAAGGGTTCTTTCGATAAAGCGAAAATCGCTTGTGCCGTCGGGCAAAACACCTTTTGGATTCTTCCAACCTCTTCGGGACACGAGAGTAACGCCCCCCTTGCGCCAGCCCGCAGCCCTCTCGCCCGACGGAATATTTCCGCGCTTGCCAATCAGGCCACCGCGGTTCAGAAAAAAGAGCCAAGAAGAAACGCGAGCGGAGACCTGAAGTTTTGACCATCAAGGGCAAGGCCTACATTGCCGGGATCTACGAACACCCGACCCGGCATGCGCCGGACAAATCCACCGCCCAGCTCCACGCCGAGGTCGCCAAGGGCGCGATCGAGGATGCCGGGATCAGCAAGGACGATGTCGACGGCTATTTCTGCGCCGGCGACGCGCCCGGCGGCGCCTGGCCGATGGTCGACTATCTCGGCCTGAACACCAAGAAGCTGCGCCACGTCGATTCCACCGAGACCGGCGGCTGTTCCTACATCATCCATCTCGGCCATGCCGCCGAGGCGATCGCGGCGGGCAAGTGCTCGATCGCGCTGATCACGCTCGCCGGCAAGCCGCGCACCGGCGCGATGCCGCCGCGGGCGCAGGGCGCCGAAGCCGATTTCGAGACCGCGTACGGCGCGACCACGCACAATGCCTATGGCATGTGTGCCATGCGCCATATGCACGACTATGGCACCACCAGCGAGCAGCTCGCCTGGATCAAGGTCGCGGCCTCGCACCACGCGCAGTACAATCCGCATGCGATGCTCAAGGACGTCGTTACCGTCGAGGACGTGCTGAACTCGCCGATGATCTCCGATCCCCTGCATCGCATGGATTGCTGCGTCGTCTCCGACGGCGGCGGCGCGCTGATCGTGACCACGCCCGAGATTGCGAAGAGCCTGAAGAAGCCGCTGGTGCGGCTGATCGGCCATGGCGAAGCCATGAAGGGCCCGCGCGGCGGCAAGGATCTCGATCTCACATACTCCGCCGGCATCTGGTCCGGCCCGCGCGCGTTCGAGGAAGCCGGCATCACGCCGAAGGACATCAAATACGCCTCGATCTACGACAGCTTCACCATCACGGTGCTGATGCAGCTCGAGGACCTCGGCTTCTGCAAGAAGGGCGAGGGCGGCAAGTTCGTCGCCGACGGCAATCTGATCTCGGGCGTCGGCAAGCTGCCGTTCAACACCGACGGTGGCGGCCTCTGCAGCAACCACCCCGTCAATCGCGGTGGCATGACCAAGATCCTCGAGGCCGTCAGGCAGCTGCGCGGCGAGGCGCATCCGAAGGTGCAGGTTCCGAATTGCGATCTCGCCATCGCGCATGGCACCGGCGGCCTTCTGGGCGTTCGCCACGCCGCTTCGACGGCCATTCTGGAGCGCGTGTGATGAGTGAAGCAAAGAAATACCCTGCACCGGTGACCAATCCGGAGACTGCAGCGTTCTGGGACGCCGCGAAGCAGGGCAAGTTCATGATCAAGCGTTGCACCGCCTGCGGCGAGGCGCATTACTTCCCGCGCTCGATCTGCCCGTTCTGCTATTCGGACAAGACGGTGTGGGAAGAGGCTTCCGGCGAGGGCACGATCTACACCTGGAGCCTGATGCGGAAGTCGCCGACGGGTCCTTACGCGATCGGCTACGTCACGCTGAAGGAAGGTCCGTCAGTGCAGACCAACTTCGTCGATTGCGATCTCGAGAAGCTGAAGATCGGCCAGAAGGTGAAAGTGGTGTTCAAGCCGACCGACGGCGCACCGCTGCCGTTCTTCACGGTGGCATAGTCTTTTCTTCCTTCCCCCTTGCGGGGGAAGGTGGCGCGAAGCGCCGGATGAGGGGTATCGCTCCACGGAGAGAATTTTCAACGCGGAAGCAACCCCTCACCCAAACGCGTATGTGGCCGGCATCTCGTAGCCCTCTCCCGCAAGGGGAGAGGGCGCATCAATGAGCGCCGGTGAAATGCCGGGAGGAAACAACAAAATGTCCGCCAGATATGAAGAGCTCAAAGCCCTCAAGAACATCGGCCAGAAATACGCCTACGCCGATCGCGACGTGATGCTCTACGCCTATGGTATCGGCCTCGGTGCCGATCCCATGGACGAGAACGAGCTCGCCTTCGTCAACGAGGGCACGCTGACGCCGCGGCCGCTGAAGGTGGTGCCGACCTTCGCCTCCGTCGCGGCCTGGGGCTCGGGGCCCGGCGAGATGAACCTCAACCGCGTCATGGTGGTCGACGGCGAGCGCGACATCACCTTCCACCAGCCGCTGCCGGTGGCAGCCAACATCACCGCCGACTCCTCCGTCGTCGAGGTCTATGACAAGGGCAAGGACAAGGGCGTCGTCATCGCGCACCAGACCGTGCTGAAGAACGAGAAGGGCGAGAAGCTGGCAACGCTGGTGGCCTCGCGCTTCGCCCGCGGCGACGGCGGCTTCGGCGGGCCGAACCTGACCCAGCCCGATCCGCACAAGATCCCGTCGCGCAGCCCCGACAAGACCATCGATATCGTCACGCGTCCCGACCAGGCGCTGGTCTATCGCCTCTGCGGTGACCGCAACCCGCTGCACTCCGATCCCGAGTTCGCCAAGAAGGCCGGCTTCCCGCGTCCGATCCTGCACGGCATGTGCACCTACGGCATCACCTGCCGCGGCGTGCTTCAGACCTATGCCGACTACGATGCCTCCGCCTTCCGCCAGCATGTCGCGCGGTTCTCCTCGCCGGTCTATCCCGGTGAGACCGTGACCATGGACCTCTGGAAGGACGGCAACGTCATCTCGTTCGAAGCCAAGGTGAAGTCGCGCGGCGTCACCGTGATCAAGAACGGCAAGACGGTGCTGGGTTAGACGGGCACCGGTGTTTCGCTCGCCCTTCCCCGCACGCGGGGAGAGGCGAAGGAAGAAAAACAAACAGGGAGAAGCCACCATGGGACTGCTCGACGGCAAGGTTGCGCTGATCACCGGGGCGGGCGGCGGGCTCGGCGAGGCCTACGCAAAACTGTTCGCGCGGGAAGGGGCCTCGGTCGTCGTCAACGACCTCGGCGGCCCCCGCGACGGCTCCGGCGCCGACAAATCGATGGCGCAGCAGGTCGTGGACGCGATCAAGGCCGAGGGCGGCCAGGCGGTCGCCAACGGCGCCGACATCTCCACCATGGAGGGCGGCCAGTCGGTGTTCGACGACGCCATCAAGCACTTTGGCCGCGCCGATATCCTGGTCAACAATGCCGGTATCCTGCGTGACCAGACCTTTGCCAAGGCCTCCGAGGCCGACTGGGACAAGGTCATCAAGGTCCATCTGAAGGGTACCTTTTGTTGCACCATGCCTGTGTTTCGCTGGATGCGGGAAAACGGCGGCGGCGTCATCGTCAACACCTCCTCGACCTCAGGGCTGATCGGCAATTTCGGCCAGTCCAACTACGGCGCTGCCAAGGGCGGCATCTGGGGACTGTCCAACGTGCTGGCGATCGAGGGCCGGAAGTACAACATTCGGATCTGGACGCTGGCCCCGGGCGCCCTGACCCGCATGACCGCAGACCTGCCCCGCTATAAGGAGAACCCGGGGGCGGCGCTGGGGCCGGACGGCATCGCGCCGGCCGTGCTATACATGGTCAGCGATTTGTCGGGCGACCAGACCGGCAAGGTGCTGGGCGTGTCCGGGCCCCGCGGCGTGCGCGAAATGCGGATGATGGAAATGGAAGGCTGGAAACCGCCGCACGCGGGCTGGGACGCCCGGGACGTCGTTGAGCATGCCAAGGAGATCTTCTTCTCCGAGGAGCAGATCAAGATGGGGGCGCGGCGGTTTTAGCCCTACGAGAGAGAAAACAGGTAGACGATGAAACTGACCGCCGACGCCAAGGGCACCTTCGCAATCGCGCCGACGCCGTTCCACGATGACGGCCGGATCGATGAACGCTCGATCGACCGCCTGACCGATTTCTACGAGGAGGTCGGCTGCGACGGCGTTACGGTGCTCGGCATTCTCGGTGAGGCGCCGAAGCTCGACGCGGCCGAGGCCGAGCAGGTGGCGGTGCGCTTCGTCAAGCGCGCCAAGAAAATGCAGGTGATCGTCGGCGTCTCCGCGCCGGGCTTTGCCACCATGCGCGCGCTGGCCAGGGCTTCGATGGATGCCGGCGCGGCCGGCGTGATGATCGCGCCGCCGCCCAGCCTGCGTACCGACGACCAGATTGTCGGCTATTTCAAGCAGGCCGCCGAAGCCATCGGCCCCGATGTGCCCTGGGTGCTCCAGGATTATCCGCTGACGCTGTCGGTGATCTTCACCCCCGCCGTGATCCGCAAGATCGTCATGGACAATGCGAACTGCGTGATGCTCAAGCACGAGGACTGGCCGGGGCTCGAAAAGATCTCGACGCTGCGCGGTTTCCAGAAGGACGGCTCACTCCGTCCGCTGTCGATCCTTTGCGGCAATGGCGGCATGTTCCTCGATTTCGAGATGGAGCGCGGTGCCGACGGTGCCATGACCGGCTACGCCTTCCCCGAGTTGCTGATCGACGTCGTGAACCTCTCCAAGGCCGGCAAGCGCGACGCCGCGCACGATCTGTTCGACGCGCATCTGCCGCTGATCCGCTACGAGCAGCAGCCGGGCGCGGGCCTTGCCGTGCGCAAATACGTGCTCCAGAAGCGCGGCATCATCGCCTCGAGCCGCGCAGCGCAAGCCGGGTGCGACCATCACCCCGGCGGCGAAGGCGGAGGTCGAGTACCTGCTGTCGCGCGTCGCCCGTGTCGACAAGCGCGCCAATCTCGGCCCGCAATCCAGCGCTGCAGGTTAACTGAATGCCCGAGACATCAGCGTCACGCCCGGCCTCGACGATTCTCCTGCTGCGCGATGGCGCGAAGGACATCGAAGTCTTCATGATGGTCCGCCATCATCAGATCGAGTTCAACTCGGGCGCGCTGGTGTTTCCGGGCGGCAGTGTCGATGCCGGCGATCAGGAGATTGTCGCCCGCGCCGAGCTGTATTCGGGCGGCGAGGGCCTCAGCGAGGCGGACCGCGGTTTCCGTATCGCCGCGATCCGCGAGACTTTCGAGGAGAGCGGCATCCTGCTGGCGCGCGCGAAGGATTCGGGCACGCCTGTTGATGCCAAGCGCGCCGGCGAGATCGCGGATGCGCATCGCGTGGCGCTCAACGAGCACAAGATCAGTTTCCTCAGCATTCTCTCAGACAACGGCCTTCAGCTCGCGCTCGACACGCTATTGCCTTACGCGCACTGGATCACGCCGGAGGGTATGCCAAAGCGCTTCGACACCTGGTTCTTCCTTGCCGCTGCGCCGCCCGACCAGCTCGGAGCGCATGACGGGCGGGAGTCGACGGATTCGATCTGGGTGTCGCCGCGCGAGGCGGTAGAGGGTGGCGAGAGCGGACGCTTCAAGCTGCCGTTTCCGACCACGCGCAACCTGATCCGGCTCGCCAAGCAGCCGAGCGTGAGCGCGGCGTTGGAGCACGCTCGCGGAATGTCCGTCGTCACGGTGATGCCGGTCATGACCAAGACCGAAACCGGCCGACAGCTCCGCATTCCGCGCGAGGCCGGCTACGACGGCGAGGTGTTCGAGGTCGGCGCCGTCGGCTGATACACTTCGACAGGCGACGAACTATCGTGCCCCGTTGCTGCTGTATGTTCCGTCCTCGGACAGCGAGGCGGAATGAGCACCATGGATAACCGGCAGGATCCCAACATCGCCGTCGAGCTGGCGCTGCTGGTCGCGCTCGCAACGCTCTGGGGTGGCTCCTACACCTTCATCAAGCTCGGCGTCGCCACCATTCCGCCAATCACGCTGATCGCGGCGCGCACCGCGATTGCGGGCCTCCTGCTGCTCATCGTCATGTGGGCGCGCGGCATCAGGATGCCGACCGACGCGGCGACCTGGCAGCGCTTCGCGTTCCAGGCCGTGCTCAACAGCGTCATCCCTTGGACGCTGATCGCCTGGGGCGAGCGCCACGTCGATGCCGCGCTCGCGACCATCCTCAATTCCGCAGGACCGATCTTCACTTTCCTGCTCACGGCGATCGTCACCCGCCACGAGGCGACGTCGCCGCGAAAACTGTTCGGCGTGGTCGCCGGCATGGCCGGTATCCTGCTGATCGTCGGTGTCGACGCCGTCCATGACGTCGGCAGCGGCCTGGTCGCGGAAGCCGCCATCGTCGCCGCCACCATCTGCTACGCCTGCGCCGCGATCTTCGGCCGCAACTTCAAGGGTCTCGATCCCATGGCGCCTGCGGCCGGCTCGCTGCTGGCAGGGGCGGCGGCCCTGATCCCGGCATCGCTGATCGTCGAGCAGCCCTGGACGCTGTCGCCTTCGCTGAGCTCGGTGCTGGCGCTGCTGGCCCTGGCAGTGTTCTCGACCGCGGCGGCGTTTGCGATCTATTTCCGCCTGATCCAGACCCTGGGTTCGGTCGGCACGACCGCGCAGGCCTATCTGCGCGTGCCCATCGGGGTCGCCATCAGCGTGACCTTCCTTGGGGAAACCCTGAGCCGGACCGCTTGGGTCGGGCTTGCCTGCGTTGTCCTCGGGGTCGCCGCCATGACGATCCCGGCGCGCAGGCCGGCCAGTGCCAAACCGTCATAATCGGGAGGGGATGGACTCCGATATTAAGGATATTGGCCGGCCTGAGGCATGTTCCCCCGGAGGGGCATTACGTCGTATATTGGGCCCCCAGTAGCCCGGTCCCTCAACCACACCCATGTCCGCCGAATTGACGCCGACCCCTGAGAAAAAGCGAATCTTCTCGCTCTCCATCGGCCAGCTCACGTTCGGCAGCTTCCTGTTGGTGCTGGCGGTGATCATCGTCACCTCGACCGCGAGCGTGATCGCGATCCGGCACATCGACACGACCTTCGCCGAGTTGCAGCGGCTCCAGAGCGTCGGCGACCTCGCCGAGGACATCGACCGCCGCATGAACGAGTTGCGCCTTGCCGCGCGCGACTTCGTCACCGATCCCGGCGCCGGCATCCAGTTCAAGCAGGTGGGCGAGGCGGCCTCGACGCTGAGTGATATCCTGAAGAAGACCCGCATCGAGCTCGCTCCCGAGCAGCAGGACATGATCGACGGGGTCACCGAGCGCCTTGCGACCTACCGCAACGGCCTGGAGCGGATCTCCACCCTGATCGACCGCCGCGCCCAGCTGCTCGCCGGCCTGCCGCCCCTGCGCGACCGGTTCGACACGGCCGTCGGGGCTACCGCGGACCGTGAGCTGGCCTCGCGCCTGTCGGAGGCGCAGAGCCGGATCGCGCTCGGACTGCTGGCGCGCAACCCGTCTGCGGCCGAGCAGGCCGCGCAGAGCATGCGCGCGATGGACATCGCGGATGGCAGGTTGAAGGCAGCCGTGAGCGACTACGCCGACGCCATCATCGCGGTGGCGGTCCGCGAGCGTCAGATCGCCGACATCGACCGGGAAGTGCTGGGCACCGAGGGCCGGCTGATCGGCCGTGTCACCGAACTCCTGCGCGAAGTCAGCGCAAGGCGCGGCCACGTGCTGTCGCGCGACTTCGCGAGGACGCTGACGGAGGCGCGGTGGCAGAGCATCGTGCTCGGCTCCATCGGCGTGCTGATCGGCATTCTCGCGGCCGGCTTCGTGGTGCGGCGGACGGTGCGGCCGCTGGCGAAGATCGCCAGATCGATCCGCGCGCTGGCTGCCGGCGAGAAAAACACCTCGATCCCGTCGGCCGACCTCGACAACGAGATCGGAGACATCGCACGCGCGGCCGAAGTGTTCCGCCGTGCGCTGGAGGAAGCCGACACGGCGCGCGAGGCGGCGGTGCGCGCGCTCACCGAGCAGCGTCTGGCCGAGGAGAGCTACCGAAAACTGTTCGAGGGCTCGGTCGACGGCATCTACGTGACCACGCCGGCCGGCGACCTCCTCAACGCCAATCCGGCGCTGGCGCGGATGATGGGCTACGACAGCCCGCAGCAGCTGATCGACAGCATCAACGACATCGCCCATACGATCTACGTCCATCCCGAAGCGCGCGTCGAATACCAGCGGCTGATGACGCGCGACGGCATGGTGCGCGAATTCGAGTACCAGGTGCGCCAGCGCAGCGGCAACATCCTGTGGCTTTCCGACAGTGCCACGGGCGTGCGTGACGAGGCGGGCAACATCGTGCGATATGAGGGCACGCTGCGCGACATCACCGACCAGAAGCGGGCGGAGGACGCCATCGCCGAAGGCCGGCGCCTGCTCCAGCAGGTCATCGACACCGTGCCCGCGGTCATCAACGTCAAGGACCGCGATCTGCGCTACGTGCTGATGAACCGCTACATGGCTGGTATCTTCGGCATCGAGCCCGGCGACGCACTCGGCCGCACGACCGCCGACCTGATGTCGCGCTACGGCGCGGCCAAGACCGACGAGAACGACAAGCGCGTACTGAATTTGCGCAGGGGCCTCGGCTTTTACGAGGAGGAGTACAAGGATTCCTCCGGCAACATGCGGCAATGGCTGGTCAACAAGCTGCCGCTGCTCGACGCCGACGGCGGGATCGAGCGGATCGTCACCGTGGCGCTCGACATCGGCGAGCGCAAGCGCGGCGAGCAAGAGATGCGCAAAGCCAAGGAATCCGCCGAGACCGCGCTGCGCAATCTGCGCGAGACCCAGGCTTCGCTGATTGAGGCGGAGAAGCTCGCCGCCCTAGGACGGCTCGTTGCCGGCGTCGCGCATGAGGTCAACAATCCCGTCGGCATCAGCCTCACCGTGGCGTCCGCGCTGGAGCGCAAGACCGCGATGTTCACCGCCGAGGTCGAGCGCGGCGAGCTTCGCCGCTCCACGCTCAATGATTTCCTCAACACCAGCCGCGATGCGTCCTCGCAGCTCGTCTCCAATCTCAACCGCGCCGCCGAGCTGATCCAGTCGTTCAAGCAGGTAGCTGCCGACCGAAACTATTCGGATCAGCGCAGCTTCGACCTCGGCGATCTCACCGAGCAGGTGGTGATGAGCCTGCGGCCAGGCCTGCGCAAACACAATCTGACGCTCAACGTCGAGTGCCAGCCCAGCCTGACCATGAACAGCTATCCCGGCCCCTATGGCCAGGTGCTGACCAATTTGTTTCTCAACTCGGTGGCGCACGCCTTTCCGGATGGACGTCCGGGGATCATCGACATCCAGGTGCGCGAGTCCGGCAAGGACAATGTCGAGATCATCTTCGCCGACAATGGCTGCGGCATGTCGCTCGACGTCCGCCGCCGCGCCTTCGACCCGTTCTTCACGACGCGGCGCGACCAGGGCGGCACCGGTCTCGGCCTGCACATCGTCTACAGCATCGTCACCAACAGGCTTGGCGGCCGGCTTGATCTGGATTCCGAGCAGGGCGAGGGGACGCGGATCCAGATCATCCTGCCGCGGGTGGCTCCGCTGGAGCAGGCTGCCGAATAGCTTTGCGCCTAATCTGCGTCGGCAAGTTTGTGCAGCGTGGCGCCGAAGATCTGGCTGGCCTTGCCGACCAGCGCCGTGCCCGTCATGTCCCCGCGCGTATCGGTGAAGGTGCCGCTGACGCCAATGCCGACCGCCGCAGGCCCGCCGAACAGGGGATTGTCGTCGCCTCGCGGGGAGGTGTGCCGCTGCACCAGCACCTCACCCTTGAAGGTGTTGTCCTTCACCACGTAGCTGCCGGTGTAATAGAGGTAGGCATCGCCGCCGAGGATCTTGCCATCGCGGAAAAGAATCACGCCGCTGCCCTTGCCGACCCGACCATCGAGCAGGTTCACGTGAATCGAATAGAGGCCGTTCTTCATAACGTCCCGTAGGCCGGCCGCCATCGCCCAATGGCGTAACCGGTAGTGCTTTTATGCCAAAGCGTATCCGCCCGCGCAACGCGGCAGTTTGCCGGCCACGCGCCGCCCACCGACGAGCCGTAATTGTCCCGGCTTGCCTGCGACAGGGCTATGACCGTCTCATTTGCGGGGCGAGGCCAGTTGGAGCGAATCAAAACTGGCCCGCGAAATGCATGACCATTGTTGCACTAGCCGCGGGGTGCTGGAGCAAGAGCAACGTGACCAACTGGATCGATTCCGGCGGCCATGAGCCGCGTCTGTACAGTGCGCGTTCCACGAATTGCAAAAGCCAACACCGGAGGACAAGTCGCGCGACACGCTGGCCAAGCGTGGCGAGCCTGCCTTGTGCCTTGGCCCTGATCGCCCTCGTTGCCCCGCTCGGCTACGCGCGCGATCGCGGCCAGTTCGTCAACACCAATGCCGATTTGAAGGCCTGGTTCGACGGATTGCGAAGCGGCAAGGGGCCGTGCTGCTCCGATGCCGACGGCTCGGCGCTCTCGGACACCGACTGGGAGAGCAAGGACGGACATTTTCGTGTCCGTGTCCCGCGTCTGGGCTATGTGCTCGACGGCCAGCAGCAGGAGCTCGTCTGGGTCGACGTGCCCGAGGAGGCCGTCATCTCGGAGCCGAACCGTGTGGGCCGGACCATGGTCTGGCCGATCTACGGCTATACGGGCGTGACCATCCGCTGCTTTATGCCCGGTAGCATGACTTAGCCGGGCGGCAGCGCGCCCGGCTTCTCGTCGATACCTGGTGCGTGCTGCGTCAGGTGTATTTCTTGTCGCGCTCGAGCAACTCGATCGAGATGCCTTCGGGGCCGCGAATGAAGCAGATGCGCACGCCTGGCCGGAGGGTGGTCGGCTCGCGCGTGAAGGTGACACCCTTGGCCTTGAGCTCGGCCGCGACGGCGTCGATGTCCTTCACCGTGAGACCGAAATGGTCGAGGCCCTGATGCGGGTGCGGGGGCGGCGGGTTGACGGCGTTGTCGCCCTCGAGCGGCGCGATGAAGATTTTTGCGCCGCCGAGATTCACGTCGATCCGTCCCGGTGCGCGCGCGACTTCGCCACCGAGAATGTCCTGCAGCCAGCTTGCGGTGGCCTCCGGATCGGGGCTGCGCAGATGGATGTGATCCCAGGTGACGACGACGGGCATTTCATGTTCTCCCAACGGGGCTTCGATGTTGCAGCGCATATTAGCGACCACGGCCGGCGATCGCCACCGTCCTCGCCGATCTGCATCTGCGCGGGAACCCTAGTTCGTCTGCTCGATTAAGGTAAGCAGTGGCTCAGTCGTCGAAGATGCTTCGGCCACCATCGGTGACATACCCATGAGTGCGAGGTTTGACCGGATCGGGTTGGGACGTTTTGTCGGGAACGGCGAGCGACTGGCGCGGACTGTGATGATCGCGAGCGTCACGTTCGGCCGAGGCCTGCTATGGGGGCTGGCGGTCCTCATTGTCGGCTGCGGTGTCTGGATGCTGCTGCCTCTCTCCAAAGGAAGCAGTACCGAGCCGGTGAAGTCCGACACGGCTACCTTCGAGCCTGCTGCCCCCAGCGATGTGGCAACTGTGGCCTTGCCGATTGCTCAGGCTTCAACTGCGGCGGAGATCGATCGCCTCAGAATTTCATCGCAGACTTGGCGTCGCGGCGGGCTCGGCTCGAAGGCACTGGTGACCTTCACGTTGCGAAACGACAATGACTATGCCGTGCAGGATCTGGAGGTCGTTTGCGCGTTCGCACGGCGCGATGGCAGTCATCTCACCAACCGCAGCCGCGTGCTGGCCGATACCGTTAACATGAAGAGCCGCAAAACGTTTGTGCGCGTGGCCGTTGGCTTCATCAACGTTAATGCCGATCAGGCAAAGTGTTCGCTAATTGCCGCACGGCGTGCGTAAGGCGCGGCGTTGGCCGGTAGCGGAAAAGTGACGGTCATTGCCCCTTGGTAAAAAACTCGGCGTTGCCATTTGAACCGCAGGGCCGGGTGCAGGAACCAATCAGAGTATCGCCTGTTAAGGCGAAGTGCCCACGCGGGGATGCGGTGGGCGGAGTGCGGCCAATGCCCATCTTTCGGTATTTCATGTTTGTCGGTGGAGCTTTGCTCGCACTGTTGTTCGGGGCGGACTTCGTCTGGCCAACCGCGCCCGTCGCCAAAGCGATCGCAAGCAATGATCAGCCGCTGATCCGGATCCGGTCGGATCGTCACCTGCCGGATCGCGTCGTGATTGACACCAGCCAGCCGACGATTGTCGCGCCCGCGCTGAAGACGGCCGCTGTGGCCGCGCCGCAGCAGCCCGTGCGGGCTGACGTGTTGGCTGAGATGTCGGCCAAGGCAAGGGTGCGCGAAACCTTTGCCCAGTTCACGCCGGCTCCCAAGGCCGAGACCGCCGCGGGGAGCAGGACCGACGCCAAGTCGCAGGCAGAGGTCACCCAGGTCCAGGCTCCTCACGTTCAGCCCAAGCGCAAGGTCGCCCGGGTACATCCGGCGCCGCAGCAGCAGGGCCGTCCGATGATGCTGGTGGCCCAACAGCCGCATTTCGGGCTTTTCAACACGACCTGGTGACATTGCCTTCGACCCGCCTCGGAACGAGACGGGTGGGGCTTTTTATTGGTCAGTCTCTCTGCTAATTCGAACCCACCCGAACCCCGCTCGGCGTGCTGGCCTGCCAGCCGCGGTCCGGTAGTTCTGGTTTCGGCCCAATCCCAGGGCCAAGGCGCTCGTAGCTCAGCTGGATAGAGCATCGGATTTCGATTCCGAGGGTCGGGAGTTCGAATCTCTCCGAGCGCGCCATGTGTCAGATCAGGGCTTTATCAGATCAGGGCTACGGGACCAGGCGGCCCTAATCCGCGTAGCCTGTCTACTTGCCTTGGATCTTCAGCCCATTGGGGCCCACATTGATCTGGACGCCGTCGGGCTGCTTTTCTCCTGGTAGAGATTGTAGCCCAGCACGCCTGCGGTGACGACCAGAGCGCCGATGATCAGAAACAACAAATTGCGGCTGATGGACATTCGCTTCCTTGAACCGGGTTTGATGACGGCCAGAAAAACCCCGCGTTTGGGATCTCGCGGGGTGCCTGGCAAAATAACGTGGCTCAAGGGAACTGGTTCCAGGGATCGAAACGCGAGTCCGAGGCCGGCATCTGGCGCCGGGCGGTCAGTGTGCCGAAAGACCGGTTTGCCGGCCGCGCGCCAGCGTTGCGGAAGGAGCTTCGTGGAAGGTCGCACGGTAGGCGGCGGCAAACTCGCCGAGGTGATGAAAGCCCTGGGCGCGTGCGCATGTGGCGACCGACGCACCACTGCTCCTGAGGAGCTGTGTGCGGGTCGCCCACAGCCGCTTCAGGCGGATGTACTGGTGCAGGCTCATGCCGCGCACCTTGGTCACCGCGCCGCTGAGAGTCCGCACCGAGACACCGAATGCACCGGCGAGATCGGCCGTATAGATCGGCGCGGTCGGATAGGCTGCGACATAATCGTCGATCTGCTGCACGAGCTTCGCGGATCGGGCGCCCGGAATCGGAGCAACGCCGTCCGCCAGCGGGTCAATGCGAAACAGATCATCGATGGCGAGCAACAGGCCCTCCTGGAGGTGTCCGGCGACCTCCGTCGTCTCGAACATGTGCGGCTCGACCGAGGCGGTGCGCAGAATGTCGAGCACGAGCTGCCTGGCGTGGAGTTGAGCGGCACGGTCAGCGACGCGGACCCACAATCTATCGGCACGATCGAACCAGCCGCGATCCCTGAGCAAGGGCGAGAAGATGATCAGCGCGTGATAATTGATCTGGGGCTCGACGAAATGGCAGTCATGGTTGCCGCGCAGGGCCACGAAGAAGCGTGCGTCGAGATCAAGCCCGCTCGACTTTGCGCGCAGATCGTCGGTCATCGGCAGTATCACCATGCCGCCCGGTGCGCGATAGGCGGTATCGAGGATGCGGGCAAACGACTTCGCGACGATGATCCGGCACGCCGGCAGGTTCACGACCGCGCGCGCCGCCGCGAAATTGGTGACGTCTAACGGAATGCTCCGGGCATCTTCGAGCGATTCGGCCGGTCGAAACGCGTCGACATCGGCAAAGCGGACCAACTGAAGGGCGGTAGAGGGGGCAAGCGCGTCAAAGAACATGCGTCCGGCCGGGTGTTGAAATGTGACAATCAAATGAACTTCGGTACATCGCCATCTTTGGCGAAACACGACGATTCAGTAAACCGGATTCCGGGCCGTAGTATTGCGGACATCATGCCACGAGGCCGGGCTGATCGATGTCAGCGTCAACGGTCTCGGTTCATCGGCTGGCCGGTGGCGAGGTCGATAAAGTGGAGCCTCGTGCATGCGGGACAGGTGATGGACTCGAAGCTGCGACCTTCAGGTCTGTGCTGCTTTTCCAAATGCGTTTGCACGTTCATGCCCGTCTGGGGGCACCGGAAAACAATAAAATCCACCATCGAGACAGCATGACGGGATGGCGCGCGTCGTCTTTGATCTAGATCAGTTTTGGAACCAGTCTAGATTGGATCATGTCGCCGTTCACGATCGCGCAAAAGCGAAGGGCCCCCGGAGGGCCCCTCGTGAGGTCACCAGCGGCGGTAGCCGTAATAGCGGGGCCCGTAAGGGCGGGGACCATAATAGCGCGGGCCATAATATCGGGGGCCGTAGTACGGCCGCGGACCGTAATATCCATAAACGTTCGGACGCCAGAAACAGCGCCCCCAGGCATCGCAGACCATGCGGACCTGCTCGACGCCGGAGGCCTGCGGTGTCGCAGGCGCGGGTGCGATGGGCATGGCGGACGCCGCCGGCGATGCCGCGATGGCACCGAACAGGGATGCGGCGACGAGGCCAATCTTAATCTTCATGATGTCTTCCTCCGCTTACGCAGTACAGGATATCGAAGTTGTTCTGATCAAATTGTGGCCGGAACCGAAATGTAATGCTGATGAACAAATCTTCAGCCAATCCGCCGCAGGCCTGACCTTCGGCCTCGAGAGACTATCCCAGGTTCGGGCGCGTGACCAATGCTGCGCGCGCCCTCTGCAGGACGTCGCCGGCATCCTTGATCCTGCGCAATTCACCGACGCGGCTTCGTCCCTAGTCTTGTCGCCGTGGCCTGGCTTTCGAGGACATCGATGGGCGGGCTCACGGATTGCTTGGAGCTGTGCAATGGACAAGATGAGATTAGACAAAGGTGACTGGCTGGTCGTGTGCGATGGGCGCAAGGCGCTCATTCTGGAAAACCTCGGCGACGGGATGTTTCCGAACCTCCACACCAAAGAGGTGCACGAGCAGCCCAATCCGTCGACCAGCGCGCAAGGGACCGATGCGCCGGGCCGGCTGCATGCCGCGGCCGGCGGCGCGCGCAGTTCGGTCGAGCAGACAGATTGGCATGACGAGGCGGAGCGCGCCTTTCTGCGCAGCCTGGCCGGCCGGCTCGATACCGCCGTCAGTGCGGGCGAGACCAGGGCCCTGACCATGGTAGCCTCACCGCGCGCGCTCGGCATGATCCGCGCCGACTATTCGGACGCGGTGCGCAAGGCGCTTCAGGGCGAAGTCGGCAAGGACCTCGTCAAGCTGCCGGTTTATGAAATCGAGAAGCAGTTGCTGCTGACGGGCGCCGCCAGATAGGGACGCCCGTCAGGACGCGCTGGCGTCCCTCAGTAGCAGGGATGCCGGCGGCGGTCCTGGCCGACATAGGCGGCGGCGCTGCGGTAGCAGTGATTGGTCGAGGGGCCGTCGTAGAAGGCGAAGGTGCCGGGCGTGATGCCGGGGCCGTAATTATGCACATAGCTGATCGGGTAGGGCAGCGGGCTTGCGTAACGATGGTACCGGTGATGTCCCCGTGCCTCCGCGAGACCAGGGGCTAGGATTGCGGCCGACAAGGCAGCAACCGCGGCTACAAGCTTGAATTTGCTCATCTCGATTCTCCGGAACCCGCTCGAATAGGTAAGCCGTTTATAGCCAGTTCGAGCCGCCGGGACACCCGTCCAGGGGCCGTAAATCGGGGCCAATCCCGCAGATTCCCGGGTGGGTGTGACAGAATTGCCGGAATGGCCGTCCGTGGCTGCCCATTTTTGGCCTTTTCGGGATGCTTAACGAATTCCCCACACAAGTATGACCAAACAAATTCGGTTGAGAATCCTGTTGCCGGCCCTTTGGGGGTCCTTCGAGGCCGGTCCATTCCTGAAGGCTTTCGTCGTCACGCCGCCATGCGCATCAAGCTTCTGAGCCTGCTGTTGCTCTGCATCGCCGCCACCACGCCGGCGCGCGCCGAGCTGCACATCACCCGTGACCACGGCGGCTACGTCGAGGAGTACAAGGCCAAGTACAAGCGCGTCCGCGAGAAAGGCGAGCGCGTCATCATCGACGGCATCTGCAACTCGGCCTGCACCCTGGTGCTCGGCATCGTGCCGATGAACAAGATCTGCGTGACGCCGCGCGCGAGCCTCGGCTTCCACCAGGCCTATTACGACAAGGCCTTCACCTTCGGCATCAAGGTCACCAGCGCGGAGGGGACCTCCGATTTGATGTCCTATTATCCTGACAAGGTGAAGGACTGGATCCGCCGCAATGGCGGGCTCACCACCGACATGAAGAAGATCAAAAACGGTGTCGATCTCTGGAGGATCGTCGATCCCTGTCCGGAAGAATGGTGAGCGGTTGAACTGATCCGGCGCTTCCGCGCTCTGTCGCGGCGCAGCATCTCTCACGTGGAAATTCGCATTGCCGCATAGGCCCCGGTGGGGCAATGAGGGCGGCAATGAACCATAATCAAGAAGCATTGACCGCCCGCGCCGCGCCGATCCTGTTCGTCGTGCTCTGGAGCACCGGATTCATCGGCACCAAATACGTCATCAACAACGCCGATCCCTTGACCTACCTCGCCATCCGCATGGCGGTGGTGGTCGGCCTGATGACGATCATCGCGGCGATCGCACGTCCGAAATGGCCCGATCGTATCGGCATTGCGCACAGCGCCGTGGCCGGCATCCTCGTCCACGGCTTCTATCTCGGCGGGACCGCGATCGCGATCGCGCATTCGATTCCGGCCGGGTTGTCGGCGCTGATCCCGGGCCTGCAGCCGATCCTGACCTCGACCATCGCCAACCGCTGGCTCGGCGAGAAGGTGACGCCGGTGCAATGGGCCGGCCTCGTGCTCGGTCTCGGCGGCGTCGTGCTGATCCTGCACGGCCGGCCCATGACCGGCGAAGCCGGGCTCGGCTGGCTCGCCTCGGTGGTCTCGCTGATCTCCATCACGCTCGGCACACTCTATCAGCGCCGCTACTGCAACCACATCGACTGGCGCGCCGGCAATCTGGTGCAATACGTCTCCGTCACGATCTTCTTCACGATCGGTGCTTTCCTGTTCGAGGATCGCGTCGTGCACTGGACGCAGGAGTTCGTGCTCGCGCTGGGCTGGCTCGCCGTGGCGCTTTCGATCGGATCGATCGGGCTGCTGTACTGGCTGATCCGTCACGCCGCGGCGACCTCGGTCGCGAGCCTGTTCTATCTGGTGCCGGCGGTCACGGCGCTGATGGCGTATCTGCTGTTCGGCGAGAAGCTCGATGCGCTGGCGATTTTCGGCATGGCGATGTGCGCGGCTGCGGTGTTCTTGGTCAACCGGCGGTTCTAGACCGGTAGACCAAATCTCCGGAATACATCCCTGACGTGCGCCGCAAGTTCGTGTTAGGCTGGACGCATTTCAGTTTCCCTTTCGCAACGGTGATTTCCATGAAGAAGGCGCGGCGCGCACTGCTCGGCAGGTCCCTGAAGCCGGTCCGGATTGCCTGCATCAACTACGCGGAGGAGATGATGAGCGACCGGATGATGGCGAGGCTCACCGCCGCGCTCCAGAAATGCTACGACGAGCATTTCCTGCCGGTCTGGGGCTACCCCGTCGATCTCGATGTCACGAGGAAGCCGAAACCGACGGACTGGCAACTCGTCTATTTCGACGACGCCACCCACAAGAACTTCCTCGGGCGGCATGAGCTGACGCATCGCGGTCAACCGATCTCGAAAATTTTCCTCAAGGCGCTCGGCGAGGACGATTCTGTCAGCCTGGCTGCGTCGCATGAGCTGTTCGAGATGGTGCTCGATCCCATGGCCAATCTCTGGGCCGACAAGAACAGGAACACGCAATACGCCTACGAGGTCTGCGACGCCGTGGAGGAGGACTCCTTCCTCGTCAACGGTTTTGAGATGTCCAACTTCGTCTATCCGTCCTGGTTCGAACCGTTCAAGCATCCCCGCGGCACCAGGTTCGACCACAAGGGAACCCTGAAGGAGCCGTTCTCGATGACCGAGGGCGGTTACGTCATCAAGAAGATCAACGGCAGGAAGGTGATCAAGCAGTTCGGCTCGCCCGAGAAGCGGCGGCGCTTCGCCAAGGAGGACCGGCGCGGCCATCGTAGCGAATTCCGCGATCCGCAAGGCGAGCATCACGAGGGCCGGCGCGCGGCCAGGAAGCGCGGGTAGGGCGGGTGCTGTCTCCGGTCGCCGCCCGCAACCGGAGACACTCGAGCCGCTGCGATCAGCGCTTCGCCTTCTTGGCCTTTTTCTTCTTGGCGGCTTTCTTGGAAGCTTTCTTCACGGATTTCTTGGCTGCCTTCTTCGACGACTTCTTGGCGGCCTTCTTCGAAGCTTTCTTCGCCTTCTTGGAAGCCTTCTTGGGCGCTACTTTCTTCGCGACCTTCTTGGCGGCTTTCTTCACCTTTTTGACGGCCGTGACAGCGGCGTCCTTGGTCGCTTCCACAGCAGTGGTGATGGTGTCCATCGCCTGTTCGGTGATCGTCTTCTCGTCGTCCATATCGTCCCCCACGGTTTGTATGGAGCCGTGACGATAGCGGGTTTCAAAATTGTGTCAAAGCAACGCTCAACCTTTGCGGATCTTCGCATAGGCGGCGAGCGCGCGTTCGCGCCCCTGGCATGATCGACGATCGGTTGCGGATAGGTCTTGCCAAGCGTCACGCCCGCGCTTGCAAGCTCGATCGGCGTCGCCTGCCAGGGTTGATGGATCAGCTTGGCCGGCAGGTCCTTCAGCTCCGGCACCCAGCGCCTGACATAGGTTCCGTCAGGATCGAACTTCTCGCCCTGGAGAATCGGATTGAACACGCGGAAGTAGGGCGCGGCGTCAGCGCCGCAGCCGGCGACCCATTGCCAGTTGGCGGGATTGCTGCCGACATCCGCATCGACCAGCGTGTCCCAGAACCAGCTCTCGCCTTCGCGCCAGTCGATCAGGAGATGTTTGACCAGGAAGGACGCCACCACCATCCGGACGCGGTTGTGCATCACGCCGGTGTGCCAGAGCTCGCGCAGACCCGCATCGACGATGGGGTAGCCGGTGCACCCGCGCTGCCAGGCGGCGAGCGCTGTCTCGTCGGACTTCCAGGGAAGCCGTCGAAATTCGCCTGCAGGTTTTCGGTGGCGAGGTCGGGGTGATCGTGGAGCAGGTGACGGCAGAACTCGCGCCAGCCGAGCTCGCTCAGGAACTTGTCGACGCCGGTGCCGATCGCGGGGGTCTCGGCCGCAGCGAACCGCGCGGCGTGCCAGACCTGGCGCGGGCTGAGCTCGCCGAACCTCAAATGCGGGGAGAGTCTCGAGGTGCCTTCCCTGTCCGGGCGGTCGCGATCGCCGGCATAGCTGTGCGCGGTGTGCTTGAGGAAGTCGCGCAGGCGCGTCCGCGCGGATGCCTCGCCGGGCGTCCAGCTCTCGCGCAGGCCGCCGGCCCAATCGGGCTGGCTCGGCTCGAGCTCCCAGCTCTCCAGCGCATCGCCGGTGATCTTCGGACCCGCATAGAGCGCCTTCGGTGCGGGCAGGGGCTTGGGTGGATCGCCGAGCGCCAGCACGCGGCGCCAGAACGGGGTGAATACGCGCAGGCCCCGGCCTTCCTTGGTGCGGATCGCCGAGGGCGGGGCGAGGAGGTCGCCTGGGAGGATGTGCGAGTCGACGCCGAGCTTTGCCAGCGCCGCTTCGAGCGCCTTCTCGACCGCCTGATGCGGCACCTGCGCGATCCCGTTCCAGTAGACCGCAGCGGCTCCGCTCTCGCGCGCGACCTCGGGGATCACCCTGGCCGCCAGTCCCTTGCGCAGGATCAGGGACGAGCCGCGCGTTGCGATGTCGGCGCCGAGCGCCCGCAGCGATTGCGCCAGCCACCAGCGCGCCGCGCCGCCCGGCGCACGCCCGGCCGCGTCATCGAGCACATAGAGGCAGACGACCGGCGCTCCCGATTTCGCGGCGGCATGGAGGGCAGGATGGTCGGACAGGCGGAGATCATCGCGGAACCAGACGATGACCGGCGGCGGGCTTGGCATGATCGAGGATGTGTCGCCTTGAGGGGTTCTCAATATACGGGACACGGGGGCAGAGTTTCATCTGCAGATCAATCATCCCGGGGATATGCGCCCCGGGGTGATGCTTGGCTGCTGCCCGGCGCAACGGCCAGAGCTTATTTCGGCTGCGGCACGATGCGGATGTAGGGCTTCGGCTCTTTCCAGCCCTGCGGATAGATCGTCTTGGCCTCGTCGTTGGAGACCGAGCCTGCGATGATCACGTCCTCACCCTGCGACCAGTCGGCCGGCGTCGCGACGCGGTGCTTGGACGTGAGCTGGAGCGAGTCGATGACGCGCAGGATTTCCTGGAAGTTCCGCCCCGTGGTCATCGGATAGACCAGCACCAGCTTGATCTTCTTGTCGGGACCGATGACGAAGACGTTGCGGACGGTCTGGTTGTCGGCGGCGGTGCGGACGAGGGGATCGCCCGAGATCGCGGCCGGCAGCATGCCGTAGAGCTTGGAGACGTTGTAGTCGGTGTCGGCAATCATCGGGAAGTTCGGCGCAGCGCCCTGGGTCTCCTTGATGTCCTCCGACCATTTGGCGTGGCGATCGACCGGATCGACCGAGAGACCCATCAGCTTGACGCCGCGCTTGTCGAATTCCGGCTTCAACTTGGCGAGAGCGCCGAGCTCCGTCGTACACACCGGCGTGAAGTCCTTCGGGTGCGAGAACAGCAGCGCCCAGCTGTTGCCGATCCAGTCGTGAAACTTGATCTTGCCTTCGGTGGTCTCGGCTTCGAAGTCAGGAGCGGTGGCGCCGATCGGAAGTGTCATGATTTTACCTCATCGCATTGAATTTGCTTGTGAATTCATTCGCGGTCGTCGCCGTCAGTATAGGCGTTGTCCGACGCCATGTGAACGTCAAGTGAACCGCCTCAAGTAAAATGTGAATTCCTTCTTTGAAGGGCCGATCTCCTAGCACCTTTCTGTTACAGCCGCGCCTGCGACGAAACATCTTCACCGTGGACGCACGGTCTCGCTTGCCGCGATAAAGCCTTTTATGACTTGCATCACGCTGGCCCGACGTTTCACGGAACCAAAACGATCGTCATAGCGACCAATTGGCAACCATCGAGAAAAGTCGCGATCCCCGTATCCAATCATTAACCACCCCTTTACGCCCGCATGAAAATGCTGGTCGGTCAGAAGAAATCTGGAAGTGAACTAATGTCCGCCGCTGCGCATATGTCTGTTGAGTCGCCGTCCCTCGAACCGTCCTGCCGCGATACCGCGGCTCATGCACTCACCATCGTGCGCGACGGCGTGATCACGGGCGAAGGCCCGACCACCAAGGGCCGGGTCCACTTTTCCCGCTCGCTCGATGCCGATGACACCGCCTGGTGCACCCGCATCCTCACCGCTACGGCCGTCAACGGCCAGCCGGTCAGCCGCGCCGAAGCCGAAGCGCTGTTCGAGATCAACGAGGCCGCGACCGAGCGCACCGACGGTGGCCGGTTCGACGATTTGCTTGCCAAGGCCGTGGCCCATTATGCCGCCAGCGCCTCGGGCCTGAAGGTGCCGCCGCGCAGCGTCGCGCTGTCGGCCGAGTCCGACATCGAGAGCTGGGCGCCGTCCTATGGCTCCAAGGTCAACAGCGAGATGCTGGAGTGGATTGCCGGCCAGATGCGCGGCAAGCGCCAGAACAACCGTCGCCTGATGGCGATGGTGGCCATGTTCCTCGGCGCCACCGCGCTGCCTCTGGCGGGCCAGTTGCCGAACGTGTTCGACATCGGCATGTAAGATTTCAATACTGAAGAATCTCGCGCCCCTTGCAGGGCGCGAGCGCAAGCGGCGGGGTTATTTCCCCGCCGTTTTTTGTTTGCCGCCATCCGGCTCGAGGCCGAGCGTGCGGCCCGGGAAGCCGGCGGCGTCGAAATAACGCTGGCTGCCGACGCGCTGCACGTTGAGCACGGTCTCCAGACCGTTCTCGGACTTCTTCTTCGACCTCTCGACGCTCTTGTACGCCTTCGGCACGATGCCGTTGGGCAGCGCCTCGGACATCACGCGGCCGACGAGGCCGCCGTTCTGCGAGCCGCGCAGGCCGAGGAGCTGGGCGGCGGTCATGCCGACGTCGGCATTGCTGACCGGAATCTCGCTGACATAACCGGCCTTGAAGTCCGGACCGATGGCGGCCATGAAGTTCATGGTGTCGCCGCGGCTGAAGCTGCCATGCATGCCCTGGCCCTGGCGCAGCACGGTGTCGGCGACCTGTACCGAGCAGTTGGTCGGCGCCTCGCCGCATTCGCTGGCATAGGAGCGGAAGTTGACCACGATCGATGGCGTCGGCGTCGCCGACTTGCCGCGCAGGTTGATGCTCGACAGCGGCAGCGTGCCCGGGAATCGGCCGAGCGAATCCTCGACGAACAGGCCTGAGACGTAGTCTTGATCGAGCAGCGCCTTGATCGTTTTCGCTGCCAGCTTCTTGTCCTTGTTCGGCAGGTAAACCAGGTCCGAGCCGCCATTGGTGGCGACGACGAGATCGGGCTTCTCCGGATCCTTGCCGAGCACGCCATTGCCGGCCCTCGGATGCTTGTTGCCTTCGACCTTGGCATTCTTGTCATTGGGATCGAACAGCGGCAGGTCGAGCGCCTTGGCAAGGTCGATCGCCAGAAAGCCCATCGGCAGGAAGTCCTTCGGCGTGTCGTCGTAGCTGACCTTGGCCGAGGGGCTGGTCTTGCTTTCCTTGGAGATGGTCGAGAAGCCGTGGTCGGCCTGCACCATGATGTTGGTGGTGGCAGTGAGGCCGAGCTCGTCAAGCGCCTTGCGGAGCTGCGCGAGGTTGTTGTCGGCGTTCCTGATCCCGGCCATCGAGGTCGGCCCGTTGATGCCGGGCAGGATCTGGTTGAGGCTGTCGCCGGTGTTGTGCTGGCTGCCGTCGGGGTCGCGCGACCAGAACACCAGCACGAACGGCTTGTTGCGCGCCTTGAACATCGGCAGCACCACCTTGGCGGCGACGTCGGCGAAATAGGCCTGCTGCGCCACGTTGGCGACGACGGTGCCGGGCGTCTTGGCATCGCCCGCCTTGCTGTTGTCGCCGCGCGGCGGCGTGGCGAGGGGAAGGCCGGCCTTGGTCAGTGCCGCCTTGACCTCGTCCGACAGCGCCACGCCGTTCTTGCCGCCCGTCGCATCGTCGAACACGACCGAATGCAGGCCGGGCTTTTCGGGCTTGTCGGTATGGTCGAACTGGTAGGTCGGGCCATGCTTGCCCAGCGCAGCGGTGCTGTAGCCCTTGTCGCGGGCCAATTTCAGAATGGTCTCTTCGTTGAGATAGTCGCCCTTGAAATGCTCGTCGATGTCGCCGAGCACGGCGTCGTTCTCGATGAAGGGCACCACGGTGTTGCCGGCCGGGACCGAAGTATAGTTGGTCCAGATCGTGTTGGAGAACACGCCGGTGTCGCCGAGATAATGGCCGGTCGACATCGCCGAGCCATTGGCCATGGTGAAGGTGGGGAAGAGCGAGTGCGGGTTCTTGAAGTTGACACCCTTGTCGCGAACCTCCGCCATTGCGGGTGCCGTTTCGGGTGTGACCTTCAGCGCGCGCAGTCCGTCGGGAATGAACAGGATCAGGTTGCGGGGCGTGTTGTTCTGGGCGGAGGCAAATCCGGCGGACAGCACGGTCAATCCGGCGGACAGCAACACCAGTGAACGGCGCATCAAGTCTCTCCTGCGGTGAGGCGAATGGCCGCGGTCGCGGCCCCCGGCATCGTTTAGTTTCGCTGTGTGACGGTTTTGTTACAAGGGCGTGCGCCATGCAAGAGGGCTGGGGAGAGCGCTCGTTCTCACGGACTCGTCATTTTCTTTCCGTGTCCCAGACGCGCTGCAACGCTTTTTTGCGTTGCCGCGTAGCGTCCGGGGCACGTGACCCAGGTTTTCGCGCGCAACTGTATCATCCTCGTCATTGCGAGCGCAGCGAAGCAATCCAGAATCTTTCCGCAAATGCATTTCTGGATTGCTTCGCTGCGCTCGCAATGACGGAGTACATGGTGACGGCGTCGCTCCACTCAATCGCGTCTTCATTGTGGACACACCTTCGCATCCTCGCGGCGTGTTTCGCCCGAGCTTTGGATCTCGCTTCACCCTCGATTGAAAGAGGGTGCAGGGAAGGCCGGGTGCCGGCCGGGCACCCACGGTCCACTGTGCGAAGGTTTGCGCTACAAGAGGCTGCACAGCGGCATACAGGTGTAGCCAGACATCCGGCCTTCCCTGCGCAGTGGTTTGACGGCTTATGTCGTACTCTCCTCGGGGAGCGATGCACTCTTGCCCCCGTCGCCTTGCGGATGGCTGATGCGCGTGCCCGGTTGGGCATCACGTATCACCGCAACGCTTGACGCCAGCCTGCGGGCGCCAGGACCACACGATTTTGCCGTACGCAGATCACACCGATCGTGTGCGCGGCGGCTTCGCTCACGGTTGCCCGCCCTGCAAAACCCTCCGCGTCGACGTGACCCACGTCCACCGCCATCCGGCCCGCGTTCGTGACGATCGCGATACGCCCCTTGTCGTTGGGCCGGAGTGCGCGCTACATACGCCGTTTCCGAATTTCGGTAAAGGGGAATATTTTTGCCGATCCATCTCGACCCATGGATGGCGTGTTTTGCCCGTCGGGCAACTCAACATCTCGTAGGCCGGATGGAGCGGGGGCGAGGGGGCGCGTCTTGCCGCACCGGGTTCCCTGTTAATCCCGTGCCTTAACCAATAATTAATTATAGGTTTGCGGGGGCTGAGGGCCCGGCCTAGCGTGCGGTGGGGAGCCTGCGAAGCCAAACGAGTTGGTGCGTATCATGATGTCCAGATCAATTGGGGCGCTCGCCGCCTCGTTCAGCGCAGCGGCGCTTCTCCTTGCTCCCAGCGACAGTTTTGCCCGGCCCGGCGGCGGCGCACCGCATGGTGTTGCAACAGCCGCTGCGCCGTCCGGTCCGGTGGCACGTCCGCCGATTTCGCCGGGCGCCCGTTTCCGCGGCCGCAACAATCCCTGGGTCTACTGGCCGGGCGGTGGCGGGTTCTTCTACGACAATGCCGGCTACAACCAGCCCTTCGTCGATGCCGGGCAGCCGGCCTCGACCGATATCCGCTACACCTACACCTATGACGTTCCCTGGGATTGGACCCATCGCTTCCCGCCGAACGTGGTGCCGTCCGACCGGCCCTATGTGCCGAGTTGCCCGACGGAGCAGGTGACCGTGCCCGGCCGCGGCGGCGGTGAGCACACCGTCAACATCATGCGCTGTTACTGAGCGGCGCGCTCCGCTCAGCTAGCCGAGCTCGAAGCTGGTCACGCCGAAGACGCGGTCGATCCGCAGCGGCGCGATCGGCCCCGTGTACATCCGCGCCGTCTCGAACACCGGCTTGAGGCCGAGCGCCTCCGCAAGCGCGATGGCTCCGTGGTTGACGGCGGGAACGTCGAGGAAAACTTCGCCGCCGCCTGTGCTCGTGAGCAAGGCCTGCACGACCGCCTCTGCCGACGCGCGGTCATCGGCGACGAGCGGGCCGATCTTGTGGCCGCTCCGGCACGGCCGGATCACGCCCCACGCGGCAGGCCTGCCATCGCGCATCAGCGCGCGGCCGACATGACCCGATGTCGTGATCCAGGCCCGCAGGAACGCACTGCGCGGAGCCGGGAAAACCGTGCAATCATCGGCTTCCACGAGCGCGAACGGGATCGTGTCGAGCGCGACGAGATCGGCGGGCGGCTTCGCAGAGGCGGTGAGGGTGCCGCCATAGCGGATGTTGGCGTAGGCGAACTGAAAGCCCGACCTTCTGTAATTGTCCTGCTGTGCCACGACGCCGTCGAGCCCGATCACCCGGGCACCCGCATGCGCGATCGCGGCGTTCCAGATGCGCAGGCCGTGGCCCGCACCGCGCAAGCCTGAGCGCACGATGTAGAAGCCGAGGAAGGCGAAGCGATCATCGTAATTGACGCAGGAGACGGTGGCGACCGGCTCGCCGTCGATCTCGCCGACGAAGAAGCCCGTCGCATCGGGAATGGCGAAACAGGCGGCGTCGGAATGGCCGGGATTCCAGCCCTCGGCCGCGGCCCAGTCGACCGCGAGGGCGATCTCCTCGGGACGCAAATTGCGGATCTGCAAATCGCTCATTGGGCATGCCTTCGGCGGTGGACCTGCCGGCAGGTCCGGCGGTAGAAGGCCTGATGATAGGCCGGGCCATAACAGACTGAAACCGGGCTCGCCTCAACACTGGGATGATCAGGCATGGCAGCAGAGAAGGTCGCACTCGTCACCGCCGGCGGCAGCGGCATGGGGGCGGGGGCTGCGCGGAGGCTCGCGGCCGACGGCTTTCGCGTCGCGATCCTGTCGTCCTCCGGCAAAGGTGAGGCACTGGCGGCAGAACTCGGCGGGCTCGGCATCACCGGCTCCAACACGTCGAACGACGATCTGAAACGTCTCGTCGACGGCGCGATGGCGAAGTGGGGACGCATCGACGTCCTCGTCAACAGCGCCGGCCACGGTCCACGCGCCGCAATCACCGAGATCACCGACGAGCAGTGGCACACCGGCCTCGACACCTATCTGCTCAATGTGATCCGTCCGACCCGGCTGGTGACGCCGGTGATGCTGGCGCAGAAGGCCGGCGTCATCATCAACATCTCGACCGCCTGGGCGTTCGAGCCAAGCGCGATGTTTCCGACCTCCGCGGTGTTCCGGGCCGGCCTTGCCGCCTTCACGAAGATCTTCACCGACACCCATGCCGCCGACAACATCCGCATGAACAACGTGCTGCCGGGCTGGATCGACAGCCTGCCGCAAACCGATGCGCGCCGCGACAGCGTGCCGATGAAGCGCTACGGCAAGGTCGAGGAGATCGCGGCGACGATCGCGTTCCTGGCGTCAGACGGCGCCGCCTACATCACCGGCCAGAACATCCGCGTCGACGGCGGATTGACGCGCTCGGTGTGAGCCGGCGCGCAGATTCGTCTTGCCGTAGCCCGGATGGAGCGTCGCGCAATCCGGGGCGGTCGTCGTTTGTGGCGAGAATCCCGGATTGCGCTGCGCTCCATCCGGGCTACGCGCCAACAATTCAACTTAGCCCATCGGCTAACAATCGTTGACGCCTGAGAATAGCGCCTTTATAGTTAGCTTCATGGCTAACCAATTATCCCGGCTCGATCAGGTTTTCGCGGCCCTTGCCGATCCCACGCGGCGGGCGATCGTGATGCGGCTCTGCGCCGGCGAGGCGTCGGTCGGCGAGCTCGCCGATCCCTTCGACATGGCGCTGCCGAGCCTGATGAAACACATCCATGTGCTGGAAACGAGCGGGCTCGTGCAGTCGGAGAAGTCCGGCCGCGTGCGCACCTGCCGCCTCAGTCCCGACGCGCTCCTTGGTGCGGAAGACTGGTTCCAGCAGCAGCGCGCGATCTGGGAGGCGCGGCTCGACCGGTTCGAGGCCTACGTGATGAAGCTCAAGAAGGAGAGGGAGCCGGCTGCAAAGCCGTCCCGAACACGCAAACGGAAAGGTGCCAAGTGATGACGAGCTCTGCCAATCCCGCCCTGTCGCAATGGTCGCTCGACCGCGAGATCGTGATGTCGCGCGTGATCGACGCGCCGCGCGATCTGGTGTTCGAGGCGTGGTCCGACCCGAAGCATCTGCCGCAATGGTTCGGCCCGAAGGGCTTCGAGGTCGAGACCTTCGAGATCGACGTCCGCGTCGGCGGGGTCTGGCGCTTCAACATGATCGGCCCCGACGGCACGGTCTATCCGAACCGGATGCGCTTTCGCCGCATCGAGCGGCCGTCCTTGATGGAGATGGACCACGGTGTCGACCAGGACGAGGATCCCGGCATGTTCCGCTTCACCGTCACGTTCGCCGAGCAGAGCAACGGCAAGACCGTGCTGATGATGCGGCAACTGGCCTCGAGCGCCGCGCAGCGCGACGGCATGATCGGCTTCGGTGCCGTCGAATACGGCTACCAGACGCTGGACAAGCTGGCGGCCTATGTGGGCGGGATGAAGACGTAACCCGCCGTCTCAATCGTCAAGCCAGGCCATGACGGATGAGACGGCAGGAGCGCGCTTCACGCGCAGCCTTCACTCCTTCGCCTCATCCGCGACGATGCCGCCGAGCTTCTGCCAGCGCTGGCCGTCGAACTGCACCATCTGGAACTGCTTATTGACGCGGTAGTCGGTCGGCGTCGTCGTCACCGAGATGCCGGGGAGCGTCAGGTCGAGCTGGATGTTCCTGAGATTGGCGGCCTGACGCATCACGTTCTCGCGGGTAAGATCGTCGCCGCATTGCTTCAGCACCTGCACCAGAAGCTGTGCGGTGATGTAGCCGTAGACGTTCAGGTTCGAATCCTTGTCGCCGTCCGGATAGTATTTCGACATGAAGGCGAGATAGCGCTTCATGCCGGGATCGTCCTTCCATTCGGGATCGGCGGAATCCTTGACATAGCCGACACTCACCACCCCCTTGGCGTTGTCGAGCCCGGCGGGCTTCAGCACGGCGCTGACCGAGGAGGCGTTGATGTCGATGATGTGCAGCGGCTTCCAGCCGATCTCGGCGACCTTCTTGATCGCCTGCGCCGCCTGTTTCGGCGTGGTGGCGCTGAACAGCACGTCCGCACCGGCGTCCTTCAGGCGCAGGATCTGGGAATCGATCGTCGGCTCGGTGATCTCGTAGGAGGTCTCGGCCACGACCATCTTCGCCTTGTCGCCGAGCCCCGCCTTGAGGCCGGCGAGGTAGTCCTTGCCGAGATCGTCGTTCTGGTAGAGCACGCCGATTTTCGCGTTGGGATGGTTCTTCAGGAGGTATTGCGCATAGATCCGCCCTTCGACGAGGTAGGACGGGTTGAATCCCATGGTCCAGGGAAAGTTCTTCGGATCGGTGAAGCGCGCGGCGCCCGTCGCCGCGAACAGTTGCGGGACCTTCTTGGCGTTGAGATATTTCTGCACGGCGACGTTCGGCGCCGTGCCGATGATCTGGAAGGTCAGCAGCACCTCGTCGCTCTCGACCAGCCTGCGGGTCTGCTCAACGGTCTTCGGCGGCGAATAGGCGTCGTCATACTGGATCAGCTCGACCTTGCGGCCGTTCACGCCGCCCTCGTCGTTGATCATCTTCATGTAGGCGGCCTGGGTCTTGCCGATCACGGCATAGGCCGATGCCGGACCGCTGAGCGGCACGGTCTGGCCGACCTTGATCTGGGTGTCGGAGGCGCCCGGATCGTATTTCTTCTGGGCTTGAGCGGCGGCGATCGACAGCGCGAGAACCAGCGCGGAGGCGGCGGTGCGTTTGATGAATGCGTTTTTCATGTCCATTCCCCGTTCGTGACAGTCATTCGCCCTTGAGGCCGGCGTCGCGGATCAGCCCCGTCCATTTCTTGGTCTCGCTGTCGATGAACTGGCCGAATTCGGCGGCGCTGCCGGCGCGCACCTCGAGGCCCTGGGCGGTCAGCCTGTCCTTGATCGCGGGCACGGCGAGCGCGCGCAGGACTTCGGCCTGCAGCTTGTCGACGATCGCGCGCGGCGTCGTCGATGGCACCATGAAGCCGTACCAGCCGGCGGCAGCCACGTTGGGAAAGCCCTGCTCGCGCAGGGTTGGCGCCTGCGGATAGAGCGCGCTGCGCTCGGGTGAGGCGACGCCAAGCACGATGAACTTGCCGCTCTGGATATAGGGCAGCGCGGTCGGCAGCGCCGTCAGCGTGGCGTCGACGCGGCCGGCAAGCAGCTCGGTGTAGGAGGCCGCGTCGCCGCGGAACGGAATGTTGAGGCCCTTGACGCCGGCATCCCGGAACAGGAGCTCGCCGGCGAGATGCGGCTGCGAGCCGGCGCCGGGCGATGCGAAGGTCAGGCCGTCGGGCCTGGATTTGCCGTAGGCGATCAGTTCCGGCAAGGTCTTGAACGGCGCATCGGCGCTGATGATCAGGAACAGCGGTGCGAGCACCGTCATCGCGACCGGCTGGAGATCCGCGCGGTCGTAAGTCAGCTTGCCAAACAATGCTTCCGCGGTGGCATAGGGCGCGGCAGCGTAGAGAATCGTATAACCATCGCCAGGCGCATGCGCGACGAGATCGTTTGCGATGCGTGTGCCCGCGCCCGGCTTGTTTTCGACGATGAACTGCTGGTGCAGGCTGCGGCCGAACTCTTCAGCCAGCAGGCGCAGCGAGATGTCGTTGGAGCCGCCGGGCCCGTAGGGCGAGATCAGCCGAACCATGCGCGACGGCCAGGCGTCCTCGGCGCGCGCCGTCAGGCCCGAGCCGGCAGCAAGCCCGCCTGCGAGTGTGCCCAGCAGCGCTCGGCGTGTGACCTTGAATGATGCCACTGTTCTCTTCCTCCCTTTTGTTATTGTCTTGTTGTTATTGTCTTGTTTCGACGTCAGATCACCTTTCGCTCGGTGAGCTGCGCGATCTCTCCGTCCGAGAGGCCGAGCCAATCCCGGTAGACCTCGCGATTGTCCTGGCCGATGTCGCCGGCGGCGTGACGCAAGCGCGCGGGGTCGACGGTGAAGCGCGGAACGACGTTGGTCATGGCGACGGTGCCGAAATCCTTGTCCGCGACGCGCGTGATAACCTCGCGCGCCACCACTTGCGGATCGCCCGCGATCTGGTCGATCGCATAGATCGGTGCGAGCGTGCCCTGCGCAGCGTTGAATTTCGCGAGGACTTCGTCGAGGGGATGCGCGGCGCACCAGGCGGCGAAGACGTCGTTGAGCTCGCCGGCGTGCGCGACGCGCTGGTCGTTGCTGGCGAAGCGCGGATCGTCGATGAGATCGGGCCGCCCGATCGCCCGGCAGTTCGCTGCATAGAGTGCGTTGGTCGAGCCTGCGAGCGTCACCCAGTGATTGTCACTGGTCCGGAACACGGCGGCCGGGGCCGAATAGCCGTTGGCGTTGCCGATGCGGCCGCGAACGGAGCCGAGCTGGTCGTGCTCGATGGCGAGGACGTCGAGCAGCCGGAAGACGGCTTCAGTGAGCGCGAGGTCGATCTCCTCGCCGGGCGCATCCGGATCGCGCGCCCGTTTCCACAGCGCCGCGAGCACGCCGACAGCGCCGAACAGGCCACCAATCGAATCCCCGATCGGGTATCCGGGGTGGGTCGGTTCGCCGTCGCTCTCGCCGGTGATGTAGGTGAGCCCGCCCATGGCCTCGAAGATGCGCGCAAAGCCGGGTCGCTCGCGGTAGGGGCCATCCTGCCCGAAGGCGGTGGCGCGCAGGATCACGAGGCGCGGCTGGATCGACCACAGCACCTCCCTTGACAAGCCCCATCGATCGAGCGTTCCCGGACGGAAATTCTCGATCAGCACGTCGAAACGCGGAAGCAGCTGCTTGAACAGCGCAAGTCCATCCGGCGTGCGGAGATCGAGGGTGGCGAACTTCTTGTTGCGGTTGGCGGCTTTCCACCACAGCGGCTTGCCGTCCTTGAACGGCGGAAACGATCGCACGCCGTCGCCGTGTCCGGGCATCTCGATCTTGAGCACCTCGGCGCCGTAGTCCGCCAGCAATGTTGCGGCAAACGGCGCGGCGATGATCGTCGCGATGTCGAGAACCTTCAATCCGTCGAGCGGAGCAGCCATGACATTTCCTTGGATCCCTATGCTTTTCTTTGTTGTTTGCGCAGCGGCATCGCGGGTGCGGCTTGCTTGACGACGGCGCGGATGCTGTCGGCCAGCGCGACGATGCGCGGGCCGATCTCGCTCTCCAGCTGGCCCGGCTGAAGCCGGAACGCGGGAATGCCGCAATTGATGGAGAACGACCGCTTCGTCTCGCGGGTGTGAAACAATGGTGCGGCGACTGCGTGGATCGAGGCCATGTACTCGCCCCAGCAGGTGCAGAAGCCGCGGCTCGTGCATTGCGCGATCCCGGCGCGGTATCTGTCGCGGAACGCCGACCATAGCTCGGCGTCGTCGGCCTCGATGCGCCTTTCGAGCAATGCCGCCTCGGCCGGCGGCAGGGTTGCCGCCGCGGCGCGGCCCATCGCGGTCATCACCACGGGAATGGGCATGCCGATATCGGGGACGTGCGGGCCGACGTCGCCGGAGCGCGCGGTCTCGACATAGATCATCGACGTGCCGTCGAGCAGGCCGATCGAGACCGTGCCCCGCACGCTCTGCGCCAGCTCCTGCATCATCGGGCGCGCGACCTGCCGGAAGGGCATGTCGGCGAGCAGCGGATGGGCCATGCGTAGCGCATGGGCGCCGACGCGATATTTCGCGCGCTCGGATTCGTAAGTGAGGTAGCCGAGCTCGGCCAGCGTATGCGTCAGCCGCGCCACCGTCGGCCGCGGAATCCCCGTGAGCGTCGACAGCTCCATATTGCCGAGCAGCGTCGTCCCGGCCTTGAAGGCTTCGAGCACCACGAGGCCCTTTGCGAGTGTCGATGCAAAGGCGGCGTCATCGGCGCTCGACGCCAGCACCGTGGCGGCGGAGGAGGAGGCGTGGGGCGGTTTGGACGCGGTCTGAGCCATCCACGATTAATGGACCCGGAGGCGCCATCTGTCCAATAGATTCCAATCTATCGCCTAAATCGTCCAGTATGTGGACGATCCGGCGTATCTCCGGCGCAAACAAAAGAGGCGCGCAAAGCGCCCCGCACACAGAATTTTGTCGTGATTGCATGGCCCGTTGTGACAGGATTATTACGAAGACGTGTCACATCGATTACGGCGGAGCGATTCATGTTGCAGTGGCAGGCGCGGTCCAATCCCCTCGCATGGTGGTGGGGGTCCCTGACGCTTGTCAGCAACGTCAACATCCTCATCTGGTTCATGCTGTACCGGGAGTTCTACCAGCCGGTCGGCGGCAACTTCGCCGTGCCGTCGGGGATGGGCGTGATGCTGGTGCTCTGCGCAGGCTACGTGTTCGGCTGCGCCTTCCGTTCGTTCCTGCCGCGCGCCGACGTGCAGCGCATCTGCCTGTTCGACACCTGGCTCTCCAGCGTGTTCGTCGGCCGCACCGTGGCGACCGTCGCCGAAGTGTGCTTCGCCGCGCAATGGGCGATCATCCTGTATCAGCTCGGCGGCATGGCGGGCGCGGAGACGACGGTGAACATCGCGCTCGTGATCGTGCCCGTGATCATCATCGCGGAGTGCTTCTCCTGGTACGCGGTCGTGACCACCAACTATCTCTACAACGCGATCGAGAATTCGCTGTGGGCGGTGACCTTCTTCCTCGTCGGGATCGCGCTGTGCCGCCTGATGCCGGAATTCCAGGGCGTGGTGCGCTGGGCGCTGATGTCAGGCATCTTCGGCATCGCCTGCTTCCTCGCCTTCCTCGTCACCGTCGACGTGCCGATGTATCTCAGCCGCTGGCGGGCAGGGCATGCCGAGGGCGGTCGATTTTTGGGCCTGCTCGAAGGTCTGCATGACGTCTCGACGCGTTGGGTGGTGACCCACGACATCGCGCATTGGAAGGGCGAGCTGACCTGGATGTTCCTGTATTTCAGCGCGGCGGTGTGGTCGAGCCTAGCGCTCTGCGCGCTCTACGCGATGGAAGGCTATGTCGTGCGCTATCTGGCCTGATTATTTGTCGACCAGGCTACACTTGCTGCGGTCGAGGGGGCGGAAGGCCTGGTCGGGCGGGATGGTTGCGACCAGCTTGACGAAATCCCAGGGACCTCTGGACTCTTCCGGCGTCTTGACCTGCACCAGATAGAGATCGTGGACCATGCGCTGGTCCTCGCGGATCCTTCCGTTGGTGGTGTAGGCATCCGACACCGGCGTCGCCTTCATCTTCGCCATCACGGCCGCGCTGTCGTCGGAATCGGTGTCCTTCACGGCCTGCAGATAGTGGCGCACGGCGGAATAGACGCCGGCCTGGATCTGCGACGGCATCGCCTTGCGGCGGGCATAGAATGCGTCGGAGAATTTCCGCGCCGCCGGCGAGACGTCCTCGAAGAACGAGGTGACGATGAGATCGCCGCGCGTGGCTTTCAGCCCGACCGCCTCGATGTCGACATTCTGGAACGACATCGGCACGATCTTCATGCCCTGCGCGGCCAGACCGAATTCCTCGGCCTGCTTGATCGCGGTGGCGTTGTCACCGGCGACATTGATCGCGAGGATCTTGGCGCCGGAAGACTGCGCCTGGAGAAGGAACGAGCTGTAGTCGGGTGTACCGAGCTGCGCCTTGACGCCGCCCGCGACCTTGCCGCCGAGTTCAGTGATACGGGCGCGCGCGGTTGCCTCGATCGAATGGCCGAAGGCATAGTCGCCGGTGATGAAGAACCACGGTTCCTTGCTGGTCTGCATGATGCCGGAGACGACCGCGGTCGCGGTGGAATAGGCGTCCTGGGTCCATTGCACGCTGGTCGGCGCGCAGGCTTCGTCGGTGAGCTGGTTGGCGCCGGCACCGGAGACGAGGAAGATCTTGCCGTTGCCCCGCACCAGCTCCTGCACCGCGAGCGCCGCGCCGGAACTGCCGCCGTCCGCGATCGCCTGAACGCCGTCGCTGAACCATTTGCGGGCGAGCGAGGCCGCAAGGTCCGGCTTGTTCTGGTGATCGGCCTGCAGGATCTCGATCGGCTTGCCGTTGATCTTGCCGCCGAACTCCTCCGCCGCTATCCGCGCCGCCTCGAACGAGCCCGGGCCCATGGCGGTTGCGAAAATGCCGTTCATGTCGGTGAGAACGCCGATGCGGATGGCATCGCCCTTGATCTCGGCGCGCGCCGCGGGGCTCTGCGAGCGCCAGCGCTGTCAACAGGATGGCGGTGGATGTCGTGCGAAGCTTGCTCATGGCGTTTCCCGATGTTGTTAAGCTTTATTGATTGGCGTCGGCGGTCAGGCCGGTTCGGCGATGACCTTGTTGCGCAAGATTCCGATGCCGGAGATGTCGACCTCGACGGTGTCGCCTGGGCGCATCCACAGCGGCGGCGTGCGCTTGGCGCCGACCCCGCCGGGCGTCCCTGTCACGATGACGTCGCCGGGGACGAGCGGGCAGATCGTCGAGATGTAGGCGATCAGCTCCGGGATGGCGGTGATCAGGAGGTCCGTCGTGGTGTCCTGCACCACGGTGCCGTTGAGCCGCGTCTGCAAGGTGAGCTTCGACGGATCGGGGATCTCGTCCGCCGTTACCAGCCATGGACCGAAGCTGCCGCTCTCCGCAAAACTCTTGCCCGAGAGGAACTGGCTGGTGTGGCGCTGCCAGTCGCGGATGCTGCCTTCATTGTAGCAGGAATAGCCGGCGATATGCTCGAGCGCACGGCCTGCCGGGATGTGGCGACCTTCCTTGCCGATGACGAGCGCCAACTCGCCTTCATAATCGAAATCGTCGCTCACTTTCGGCTTCACGATCGGCTGGAGGTGGCCGACCTGGCTGCAGGGAAAGCGGACGAACAGCGCCGGCTTCTCGGTGACGGTGCGTCCGGTTTCGGCGACGTGGTCGCGATAGTTGAGGCCAACGCAGATGATCTTGCCGGGATCGGGGATGACAGGTGCGAAGGCGATCTTGTCGAGCGGATGATCGGGTGCGGTGGAGGCGACCAGCTTGGCCGCCTCGGCAACGCGGCCGGATTCGAGCAACTGCCGCAGCGAGGTGCAGGGCGCCATGCGCGTGCCGAGATCGATGACGCCGTTGTCCTTGACGGCTCCGAAGGAGGCGCGTCCGCCGGCGATGAAAGAGAGCAGCTTCATGGGATGTCCTGGTGTTCGGTCAGGCCGCGGACGGCGCTTGGTTTGAAGAAATTTGGGTTGGAGGCGAGATGGCGGCGATGAGCCGGTCGAGGCCGCTGTCGTCGCGCGCAGTGCCGCGGATATAACGGTCGGGGCGAACCAGCGCGGCGATGAGGCCGTGCGCGCGGAGCCAGGGTCCGACGCCGTCGGCATCCTCAGCAGCCAGGATCTTGATTCCTGCCCGCGGAACAGCGTGACGCGCGGCGCTGTCGATGAGCAGCACGTGCTCGTAGCCGATCGCGTCGTCGCCGCGGCGGCCGTCCTTCATGTCGAATTGCGGCGCGAGATGGCCGGCCAATCGCGGGTGGCCGAGCGCGAGACCGGGGCCGAGCAGGGGCTTCTTCACCTCGAGCTTGACCGGCGCATTCTCGCGGGCCTGCCCGGCGGCAAGGCCGGCTTCGATCGCCTTGGTGTTGATGACGCCGCCGAGGCGGATGGCGAGCTCGATGAACTCGCGCACATGCGGCTGGCGCTCGCTCTGATAGGTATCGAGCAGGTCAGGCGAGGCGCCGTCGCGGATGATCCCGACGAGCTTCCAGGCAAGGTTGGCGGAATCGCGGATGCCGGCGCACATGCCCTGCCCGAGGAAAGGCGGGGTCTGGTGCGCGGAATCGCCCGCCAGCAACAGCCGTTCGTTTCGCCACTGCTGCGCGATGACGGAATGAAACGTGTAGACCGCGGCGCGCTCGATCTCGGCATCGTCGGGGGTGATCCAGCGTGACAGCAATTCCCAGACCTTCGCCGGCTGCGCCACCTCCTGGGAGTCCTCATTGGGGAGGACCGTGATCTCCCAGCGCCGCCGCGTGCCGGTGCCGCGGACATAGGTCGCCGGCCGCCTGGGATCGCAATGCTGGAGACTGTAGTCGCCGAGATCGTCGCGCGCGCGCTTGAGCAGCACGTCGATCACGAGCCAGCGCTCGTGGAAGCCGAGATCGTCCATGCCGGAGCCGATGAAGCGCCGCACCAGCGAGCGGGCACCGTCGCAGCCGACGACATAGGCCGCGCGGACCTCGCTGAGCTTTCCGCTCGAGAGGTCCTCGTAGCGGACGCGCACGCCGGTCTCGTCCTGGTCCAGCGCGAACACGTCGCAACGATTGCGCAAGGTAACGTGCGGCCAGCGCGAAAGGCCGGCGATCAGCACGTCTTCCAGATCGGGCTGGTGGAAGCGATAGCTGAGATTCCACCCCATCGGCGTCAGCGTCTGCGGCCGCGACCAGTCCAGCAGCATTTTGCCATTGGCGTCGAGGAACAGCATCCCGGGGCTGAGGATGGTTTGCGGCAGGACGGCGTCGGCGAGGCCGATGGTCTGGAACACGCGCATGCATTCGTCGTCGAAATGCACCGCGCGCGGCAGATGATACGTTCGCGCCTCGCGCTCCAGCACCAGGGTTCGCACGCCGCAGAGGCCGAGCAGGTTGGCGAACGTGGCGCCGACCGGGCCGCGGCCGACGATGACGACATCAAACTCTTCGGGGGCGGATCTATTTTTCATGGGGCTATCTCTTCCCCAAGCCGCGCCGCAGCATCAACGCCCCAGCGCCAAGTGTCCGCCCAGCGGACGGGCCCGTCCTCATGCCCGGGCTTGTCCCGGCCATCCACGCCTTGCCGCCGACGTGGAGGTGTCGGCGCAAAGGCCAATCACGCCGCTAAACCTCGACCGGAATGGCGGCGGCGGTGTCCTGAAGCTGCCCTGCAAACTGCGCCACCGCTTCCTCGATTCCCAGCGCCGAGCGGATCCAGATGATGGAGATGCAACCGAACACCACACCGCTGCGCACGATCGGAACGGCGATCGAGGCGGTCTTCGGATTGTATTCGCCCTCGCTGCGGATCGCGTAACCCCGCGCTTGCGTCTCCGCGATCATGCGGTCGAGGCGAGCTTCGTCGAGAAAGGGGCGGTCGTCGGCCTCGTCGATCCGGCGCAGATGACCGACGATCAGGTCGCGCTCGCGTGCCGGGCAGGCGGCGAGATAGGCGCGGCCCGCAGACGTCCGCAGCATCGGCAGGCGCTTGCCGATCATGCCGCGGTCGATCGACAGCGGGCTGCGCGAATGGGTGGTCTCCTGCACCACCATCGCGGCGTTCTCGTAAGTCGACAGATCGACCGGCCAGACCAGCGTCTTGCTGAGCTCGGCGAGGAAAGGCGCGGCCGCCTGGCAGATCACCACACCGGGATCGTAGCCGTCGCCGAGACTGAGCGCGAGCCGTGTGACGCGAAAGCGATCGTCGCTGGCGCTGCGCGCGACATAGCCGAGTTCCTCGAGCGTTTCGAGCAGGCGATAGACGGTCGGGCGCGGCAGGTCGAGCGCGCGCGCGACGTCGCCGGCGCGAATGCCGCCGGAGCGGTTGATCTCCTGCAGCACGTCCAGCCCGCGCTTGAAGGCGCGGACGCCCTCCGACTGCCGCGGCCGATCGGCACGCGTCCGCTCCTTGGACACTTCGCATTTCCTCCCTTGTGCTGCGTCGCCCCGCGACTATCGTCGTTGCAAACGCGAAGCGATTGCGGAGGCCACCGTAGGAGCGTGCGCGGCCGGTATCAAGTTCGCCGCACTGCAGCGGATGCGATGCCTCAATGCGATTCCTTGGAGGAATTCGATGGAAATCACCGCGCTCGGCTATGTCGGGATCAACTCGACCCAGCTCGATCAGTGGGGCCGGATGGCGACCGGACTGCTCGGCATGCAGCAGGTCGATCGTGGCGGCAAGACGCGTGCGTTCCGCATGGACGATCGCAAGCAGCGGTTGATCGTCGACGGCAGCAGCGATGCCGGGCTCGCGGTGATGGGATGGGAAGTGCCCTCGACTGCCGAACTCGACCGTCTCGCCGGCCGCCTGGAAGGTCACGGCGTGAAGGTGACGCGCGGCTCGCGTGCGCTCGCCGACGAGCGCCATGTTGGCGAACTGCTCATGTTCGCAGATCCCGCCGGCAACCGGCTCGAGGCTTTCTGCAAGCCGGAACTCGCGAGTGAACCCTTCAAGCCGGGACGCCCGATCTCGGGTTTCCGCACCGGCGCGCTCGGCATGGGTCATGTCGTGCTCAACGTCGAGGACGTCGAGCCATTGTTGCCGTTCTACCGCGATGTGCTCGGCTTCCACGTCTCCGACTTCGGCCTGAAGCCCTATGGGCTTTATTTTTTCCACGTCAACGGCCGGCACCACAGCTTTGCGATGGTCGGTTCGGGACGAAAGGCGCTGCATCATTTCATGGTCGAGCTCGGCAGTCTCGACGATGTCGGGCAGGGCTACGACCTCGCGCAGATGGACGACGGCCGCGTTGCCTATACGCTGGGCCGGCACACCAACGACCACATGACCTCGTTCTACGTGAACACGCCGTCGGGTTTCTTCATCGAGTATGGCTGGGGTGCGCGCGTGATCGATCCCGAGACCTGGCAGCCGCACGAGACCTTCGACGGCCCGTCGCTATGGGGCCACGAGCGGCTGCATATGCCGGAAGAGCAACGCAAGCGTCTACGCGACATGCGGCTGGATGCGGCCGCGCGCGGCGTGCGCGTCGCTGATCCGCGCGTGCCGCCGCTGAACTGTGCGTGGCTCGACCAGGTGGTCGCACGCGAATGATCCGCCGTGGGGCGGCAATGATCTGACATCTGGAAGGGACGATATGCTCAAGGCTCTCTTGCGGGCCGGCCTCGTGCTGCTCGCGTTCATGGCATCTGCCGCGGCCGAACCGATCAAGGTGACGCTGCTCGGCACCGGCGTGCCGACGCCGCGGCCGAGCAGCTTCAGCGCTTCCACGCTGGTGGAGGCGGGAAGCGAAAAGCTGCTATTCGATCTCGGCCGCGGTTCTACCATGCAGCTCTACAAGCTGAAGATTCCGCTCGGCGCGATCACGGCGAATTTCATCACTCATATGCATTCCGACCACCTCGTCGGTCTTCCGGACATGTGGCTGACCGGCTGGCTCGCAACGCCCTGGGCCTCGCGCAAGGGGCCGATGAAGCTCTACGGTCCCGAGGGCACCGTGGCGATGACGGAGAACCTGACCAAGGCGTTCGCCGAGGACATCCGCATTCGCATCGACGACGAGCACCTCGATCCCGCGGCGATCGCCTTTGCGGCGAAGGATATCGAGCCCGGGCGCGTCTATGACAGCAACGGTGTGAAGGTCACCGCACTCGATGTCAATCACGGCGACAAGATCAAGCCGTCGTTCGGCTATGTCATCGAATATGACGGCCACAAGGTCGTGCTGTCGGGCGACACCAAATATGACGAGCGCATCGCCAAGGCGGCGGAAGGCGCCGATCTGCTCATCCACGAAGTGGCTGTCATCGAGCCGGAACTGCTGGTCAGGAATCCCGTCTACAAGGACATCGGTGCCCACCACACCTCGCCGGAGGAAGCCGGCCGCATCTTTGCGTCCGCCAGGCCGAAGCTGGCCGTCTACTCCCACATCGTGTTCGGCACGGTGAAGCCGGCGCCCGACATTCCGGAGGAGCCGCTGATCCTGCGCACGCGAACGGAATACAAGGGGCCGCTTCTCGTCGGCCGCGACATGATGTCGTTCAGGATCGGCGACACGGTGGAAGCGTTCGCGCCCGACGGCGCGAGGCTCGCGCCGTAACGCAGCCGGCGATCAGGCCTCGCCGAGATCGACCTGCGTCAACAGTCCCTGACGCAGCGCCAGCCGGACCAGCTCGATGTCGGAGCCGACGCCGAGCTTGTCCTTGATCAGCGAATGCAGATTCGCCACCGTCTTCGGGCTGACGTGGAGGGTCTCGGCGATCTCGTCGGTCGTCTTTTCGGCCAGCAGCAGCCGCAGCACCTCGAATTCGCGCGGCGTGAGCACGTCGGCGGCCGAGCTCTCGCCAGCAAGGCGGCTGAGCGCAAGCTCGTGGTCGATGTCGGGGCTGATGGCGATCCTGCCGGCGAGCACGTCCATGACCGCGCGCACGAGCGTCTCCGGCGGGCTCATCTTGGTGACATAACCCCTCGCGCCGGCGCGGATCGCCTGCACGGCGAATCCGGCATTCTGGTGCATGGTGAAGACCAGAATCCTTGCCGCCTTGTCCCATTGCCGGATGCGCCTGACGGCCTCGATGCCGCCGATCCCGGGCATGCTCAGATCCATGATGACGAGATCCGGTGCTTCGGACTTGAACAGGCGATAGGCCTCGGCGCCGTCGGCGGCTTCGGCGATGACGCGAAGTCCCGGCTGCTTCTGGAGCACCGAGCGATAACCCTCGCGGACGACGGAATGGTCGTCGACCAGCAGAATCGTCGCGTCGGCCGCGCTCATGCCGCGCGCTCCAGCACCGGATGATCGGCAGTCGAGATTGGAATGACGACGCGCAGCGCGGAGCCTCCGTTGGAGCCTGTCTCGAAGCTCAACTGGCCGCGCAAGGCTGCGACGCGCTCGCGCATGCCGAGCAGGCCCATTCCGGATTTCGCGGCGGGGTCGTTTGACCGTCCGTCGTCGTCGATCGAAAGCGCGATCTCGCCGGCCCGCATCGCCAATTCGAGGCTGACCTTCGTGGCGCCGGCGTGCTTGGCGGCGTTGGTGAGTGCTTCCTGCACGATGCGGTACAGGTTGTCGCTGATCGTGGCCGGCAGGGTCTCGAACGCGCCGTCGAACCGGATCGAAAAACGCGTCTCGCCGCGGCTGCGCCCGTTCCAGCCCGCAACGAGGCCTTCGAGGCTGGCGACGAGTCCGAGTTCCTCGACGTCGGGCGGACGCAGCCGGAACAACGTGCCGCGCAGCGTCTCCATCATCCCGGTCGCGGTGCGCGCGATGCCGTCGCATTCAGAGAGCAGCGAAGGGCACTCCTGCGCCGCGGTCGTACGAGCGGATGAGGCGAGCGCGCGGATGGCGGCCAGCGACTGGCCGAACTCGTCGTGCAGCTCGCGCGCCAGATGGCGGCGCTCCTCGTCCTGCAGCGCGATCAGTTTCCGGGTGAGCTCGGCGCGCTCCGCAATCGCGGTATCGAGGCTTTCGGCGAGATGGTTGAAGACGTCACGGATGGTGGACAGCTCGGCGAGATCGAACGGCGGCAGTCGCGCGCTGAGATCGTTGGCGGCAATCCGTTCGAGCCCGGTACGGATCATGCGCGTCGGGCGCAGCGCGCGGGCGAGCGCGGCATAGACCAGCGCGCACAACAGCGGCAACGCGATCGCGAGCGCGATCATCAGGCGGCCGGCTTCGTGCCAGGCCTCCGCGGTCTGCACGGCCGGATCGACCGAGACCACGACTTCGCCGAGCTTCGCACCGCGCACGATCACGGGCCGCGCCGCCTCGCGGCCGGGATCGAACATGCCGTGATAGAAGGCCGCGAAAACCTGCGGCGGCATGTTCGCAGGACTGGGCGCGCCACTGCAGAACCGCTGGAGCATCTCGCCGTTCGTGCCACGAAAGGCCAGACACAGGCCGGGCGTCATCACATAGGCCGAAACCGGGTCGAGGTTGGGAAAGTCCGAGCGAGGGCTCGCCACCCACTGGATCTTGCCCTGTTGCAGCTCCAGCGTCTTGGCCACAATGGCGGCGATGCCGTCGATGCGCGCATGCGCCTCGCGGTCGGCCGTGACAAGGAAGTAGGCGGAGATCGCGGCGAAGCAGGCGGCCGATATGGCGGCCACGCGCAACGTCAGACGGACCTTGAGATCGAATCTCGGACGGTTCCACATCGGCGGGCACCTGGTGCGAACGGATTTGTCGCCCCCGCATTAAACGGCAGAATGCAGGCTGCGCAAAGCATTGCGCATAGTGCGATGCAACGTCGTGAAATTTTCCCGGCGCTCGCCGGGACGGGCACGGCTGCATGGCGCAAGGCTTTCGGGATATGCGAGCCGCTCCATCATGCGAGGCCCGTTCATGCAGCTCTCCCGGTTGATCCTCCCTGCGCTTCTTCTCATCGCCCTCCCGGTGGCTTATTCCCCGGCGGCGGCCGAGGCCGCCATCGGCGTTGCCATGGACGATTTCAGCTACACCGATACGTCGGCCGAGCCGGCCAACCAGACCGCCGCCCACGAGCGGCGGCTGTCCGCGTTCATGGCTGCGCTCAGACGGGATATCGGCGCGGACGGCCGCTACCGGCCGGTGGCGTCGGCCGAGGACGGCGCGGCATTCAAGGTCATTGGCGGTATCCAGAAGACGAGCACCCTGGTGCAATGGGCCAAGGTCGCCGTGATCGATGTCGGCGCCAGGAAGCTGGTGATGGACAAGCTCTACACCTTCCGCGGCGACAATGATGAATCATGGCAGCGCGCCGAGATGTTCGTGTCGCGCGAAATCATGGCTGCGCTCGCCACACCCGCACCGGTCGCGCTGGCGGTGTTTGAATTCGAGCTCGAGGACACCACCGCCGCTTCAGCGGGCGCTTCAGCGACGTCGGATGCGTCGTACCTGGCCGAAGTCACCACGAGCGTCCGCGAAGCGCTCGGCCAGTCTGGCCGCTATCGCATCGTCGAGGTCAGCGCCGAGGCGACCAAGGCGCGCGCTCTGCGCGACTGCGGAGGTTGCGAGGCCGCGATCGCGCAGAAGCTTGGCGCCGATCAGTCACTGATCGGCGTGGTGCGGCGGGTCAGCCGTACCGAATACACGCTCGGCTTCCAGGTGCGCGATGCCAGGACCGGCGCGGTGCTGGCGCGCGGCGACAGCGGCCTGCGCCTCGGCGCGGATTATTCGTGGAAGCGCGGCGCCGTCCGGCTGGTCAGTGAACGGCTGGTCGAGACCAGGTAGCGCCGACTTGGCTCAGAACGTCAGTTGCACCTTCATCGACTGCGAGCGGTCGCTGGCAAGCTCGAACGCCGCGACCGCGCTCTCGAACGGCATCGTCGCCGTGATCAGCGGCTTGACGTCGATCAGGCCTTCGCCCATCAGCCGCACCGCGAGTTCGAATTCGGGATCGAAGCGGAAGGTGCCGCGCAGCTGCAATTCCTTGGCGACAATGGAATTGATCGGCAGCGTCATCTCGCCGCCGAGGCCGAGCTGGACCAGCGTGGCGCCGGGCCGGAGCACGTCGAGCGCGGTGCGGAGCGCGGCCTGATTGCCGGAAGCTTCGAACAGCGTGTCGAACACGCCCTTGCCGGTGCGCCAGGGATCGAGCGCGGCGGCGTCGGTCGCGACATTGATCGCATGCGTGGCGCCGAGCTTCCTGGCGACCGCCAGCGGCGCATCGGCGACATCGGTCACCACGATCTCGGACGCGCCGCCGAAGCGCGAGACCAGGATCATCAGCGCGCCGATCGGGCCGCAGCCGGTGATCAGCACGCGCTTGCCGAGCAGGGGTCCGGCCTGCTTGCCGGCATGGAGGCACACCGCGAGCGGCTCGGCGACCGCCGCTTCGGCCAGCGACAGCCTGTCCGCGATCGGCACGGCCTGCGTCGCATCGACGGTGATGAATTCGCGAAACCCGCCCTGCACGTGGGGAAAGCGCATCGCGCTGCCGAGGAAGCGCATGTCGAGGCACTGGTTGCGCATGCCTTCCTGGCAATGCAGGCACTGGCCGCACGGTCTGCTCGGATTGACCGCGACCCGCGTGCCCGCCTTCACGCTGGTGACGCCGCCACCGACGGCCGCCACCACGCCTGCGATCTCGTGTCCCAGCGCCATCGGCTGCTGGATGCGGACGACGCCGAAGCCGCCGTGGTGATAGTAGTGCAGGTCGGAGCCGCAGATGCCGCCATTGGCGATTCTAACGCGGACCTCGCCCGGGCCGGGCGCCGGATCGGGATAGGTGTCGATCCGCAGATCTTTCGGTGCGTGGATGACGACGGCGCGCATGGTCTCGTTCCCTCAGCGTTTCGCGATTACATCGCGGCGATCATGCCGCCATCGACATAGATGATCTGGCCGTTGACATAGGTGGAGGCATCCGACGCAAGGAAGATTGCCGCGCCGACCAGTTCGTCCGGCTTGCCCCAGCGCTTGCTGGGGATGCGGCCCATCAGCCAATTGTTGAAATCGGTGTTGTTGACCAGCGCCTCGTTCATATCGGTCAGCATGTAGCCGGGACCGATCGCATTGGCGGTGATGCCGTGCTGGGCCCATTCCACCGCCATCGAGCGGGTGAGGTTCTTGATGCCGCCCTTGGCGGCGGTGTAGGGCGCAATCGTCGGGCGGGCGAGCTCGCTGCCGAGCGAGCCGATATTGATGATCTTGCCGTACTTGCGCGGGATCATGCGCTTGCCCGCCTCGCGGCCGATCACGAAGGCGCTGGTGAGGTTGGTCTCGATCACCTTGCGCCATTCTTCGGTGGTGAACTCGACCAGCGGCTTGCGGTGCTGGATGCCCGCATTGTTGACGAGAATGTCGACCGCAATGCCCTTTTTGTCGAAGTCGTCGAAGGCGGCGACAATCGCGGGCTCGTCGGTGACGTTGAACGCGGCGCCCTCGGCCTGATGGCCGGCAGCGCGAAACTCGGCGACGGCCTGTTCGACGCGGTTGGGGTCGACGCCGTTGATGATGATCTTCGCGCCGGCCTTGGCCATGCCCTCGGCGATGGCGCGGCCGAGGCCGCGGGAGGAGCCGGTCACGAGTGCGGTGCGGCCGGAGAGGTCGAACAAAGCGGTGGTCATCTCAAATAATCCTCAGACGTTGGAACGGCGCACGGTGAGATCGCTGCGATCGAACACCGCGGGCAGGAGGTCGACGCCGAGGCCAGGTCCTTCCATCGGATAGACAAAGCCGTCCTTGATCGTCGGCATCGTGGTCACGAGTTCATTGTACCAGCCCTTGTAAAAGGCGCGCACCGATTCCTGGATCAGCGTGTTGGGCTGGCTGAACGACATGTGGATGGCGGCGATGAAGCCGATCGGGCCGATGCAATCATGCGGCGCGAAGGGCCGGTGATAGGTCTCGGCCATCGCCGCGATCTTGCGGCCCTCGGTGAGGCCGCCGGTCCAGCACAGATCGGCCATCACCACATGCATGGCGTCGCGGTCGAGCATGTCCTTGTAGGGGAAGCGCGAGCCCAGCGTCTCGCTGGCGCAGACCCAAACGTCGGTCGAGCGCGCATATTCTGCCAGCGCCTGCGGCGAGTTCATGCGGATCGGGTCTTCGTACCAGGTCGGCTTGTAGGGCTCGAGCGCGCGCGCGATCTGCTTGGCGGTCGGCAGGTTCCAGAGCGAGTGGAGCTCGACCATGATCTCCATCTTGTCGCCGACGGCTTTTCGGATTTTTTCGAACGGCTCGATCGCCTGCTTCATCTGGGCTGCGGTGATGTAGAGGCCCTTGTTCTCCTGCGCGGCCGGATCGAACGGCCAGATCTTCATCGCCGAAATGCCGCTTTCGAGCAGGCTTTCGGCCAGTGCATCGGCGTGGTTCATGAAGCCGTCGAGATCTTCGTACGGTCCCTTGGACGCGCCGAGATTCCAGTTCGACACCGGGCTGATATTGGTCGAGCGGACATATTGCGTGCCGGCGCAGGTGTTGTAGATGCGCTGCTTGTCGCGGCAGAGGCCGCCGAGCATCTGGTGCACCGGCTGTTTGCAGACCTTGCCGAACAGGTCCCACAGCGCGATGTCGATGGCGGAGGCCGCGCGATATTCGACGCCGGTCGAGGACTGCGCCATCGGCAGGTTGAGCATGTCGCGATGGATGGCTTCGATGTGCAGGGGATTACGGCCGAGCAGGCGGCCGGCAAAGGTGTCGTGGATCTGCGCCTCGACCGCGCCCGCGCCGTAGAAGGTCTCGCCGAGACCGATCAAGCCCGTGTCGGTGTGAACGCGCACCCAGATGACGTTGGAGAATTCCTCGGTACGCAGCGTTTCGATCGACGTGATTTTCACGACCATTGTCCTCCCGTCACAGGCGCCTCGCGCCCGCCGCCTCATTTCGCACTGCAACATGTCGCAGATCGCGGGAAGTCTTACCTCTGCTTGTAATATATCACAACATGTTTTAAGGCTGCGGCAACTAGGGCGCCATCCAGCAACGAGAGCGCGGGCCGACGGGAGAGAACGACATGGCAAAGCGCAAGCGCGCGCTCGAGGTGGTGAGAAACGACGACGACGGCGAGGGCAAGCCCTCGCGGCGCAACCGGCTCAATTTCTTCGAGCTGGCCTATCAGAAGATCGAAGAGCTCCTTGTTCATTGCGAGCTCAAGCCCGGACAATTCATGACGATGCTGGAATTGCAGCACATCACCGGCTTCGGGCGCACGCCGGTGCATCACGCGGTCAATCGTCTGTCCGCCGACACGCTCATCATCATCCGTCCGCGTCATGGCCTGCACATCGCGCCGATCGATCTCGCCCGCGAACGCATGCTGCTGGCCCTGCGCCGCGACATGGAGCGCTTCGTCGTCCGGCTTGCGGCCGATCGCGCCAGCCTCTCGCATCGCAATCAGGCGCTGCACATCGAGCGTGTCTTGCGCGAGCGCCGCGGCAGCCTGACCCTCGACGAGTTCAACAGCATCGATCGCCGCATCGACGCACTGGTGCTGGAAGCGGCCGGCGAGCCCTTCCTGGTGCACACGCTGCGGCCGCTGCACACGCTGTACCGCCGCATCGGCTACATCCACCACCGCTTCATGCCGGGACAGGCCGAGCTGTCAGGCACGATTGATCGCCACCTCGCCATCCTCAGTGCGGTCGCCGGCCGCCACGTCGAGGACGCCGTGAAGGCGAGCGATGCGCTGATCGACTACATGGACCAGATGTTCACGGGCATGGAGGCGGGAATCGATCCGCGTCTGCTCGATTGCAGCATCGAGCCGCTGCTGGGCGCGTAGAGAATTTCGAAGAAAGGACCCAAGAAAATGTCAACGATGGCGATGCCACAACCGACCGCGAGCGAAGCCGCGGTCCGCTACCTCATCACGAATTACAGTCCCAAGGGCAACAAGGTCGGCTGGCTGATGATGGCCTCGATCCTGGTCGAGGCCTGGGACCTCTATTCGATCGCCTTCGTGCTGATCTTCATCAAGGAGCAGTACAATCCCGATCCGCTGATGCTCGGCCTTGCCGCCGCCGGCACCCAGGGCGGCGCCCTGATCGGCGCGCTGCTCGGCGGCTGGCTCTCCGACAAGATCGGCCGCCGCGTGATGTTCCTGGTCACGATGGTGATGTTCATCGTGTTGGCGCTGGCGCAGGCCTTCGTGCCGAACGTGACATGGCTGATCGTAATCCGCTTCCTGCTCGGCATCCCGCTCGGCTCGGACATCTCGACCGGCTACACCTACATCATGGAATCCATGGCCAAGGGTGAACGCGAGGTCATGGGCAATCGCTGGCAGTTCATGTTCGCCGTCGGAGAGGTGCTGACCATCGGCGTCATCGTGATCTTCCTGCTGCTCGACATCAACCACGAGACGCTGTGGCGCGTCACGCTCGGCCTCGGTGCGCTGCCGGCGCTGATCATCCTGATCATGCGTCACGACGTGCCGGAGACGGCGGTGTGGCTGGTGCAGAAGGGACGTTACCGCGAGGCCAAGAAGGTCGCGCGCGAGATGTTCAACGACGATCTCGCCATGCTGCCGGATCAGGACGTGGTGATGCCGAAGGTTTCTACCAGCGCCTTCATCGCCGATCTCAGGACGGATCCGATCCGCTGGCGCGCCACGATCTACGGCTGGATCGCCTGCTTCGTGCAAGCCAGCGAGTTCTCGACCTTCGCGTTCTATCTGCCGGTGCTCTTTGTCATGGTCGGCGTGTCCAGCATTCTGGGCATCAATCTGGTGACGATGGCGCTGTTCTCCTTCGCCGCGCTGTCGGGCTGGGTCGGTCCGCTGCTGACGCCGAAGATCGGCCACCGCGGCATCTCGATCGCGGGCTTCTCGATCGTGCTGGTCTCGCTGCTGGTCGCGGCGTTCGCGCTCTACACCGACAACAAGATCCTGCTGCCGTTCGCGGCAGCCGCGATGTTGTGGGGCCATTACTGGGACGCGTCGAACTGCATGACGATCCCGACCATGGTCGCCAAGCCGAAGTACCGCGGCACCGCCAGCGGCTTCGCCTACATGTTCGTGAAGCTGCCGTCGTTCCTGGCGATCTTCCTGTTCCCGACGGTGTTCGCCGCCATCGGGCAGGCCAATGCCACGCTGATGGTCGCGATCTTCCCGCTGATCGGATTGCTCGCCGCAATCTTCATCCTGCCGGAAGTCTACGGTTACGAGAACGACTGACGATGCAAGATACTCGGTCGCGGCCGTCATGGCCGCGATCGGGCTCTATGGGCTCAGGAAAACGGGATCGATCCCGGTGCCATGGCTGAGCAGGCCGATCGCCTGAAGCTGGGCGCTGTGCAGGTCGATTTGCACGATCGCGAACAGGGTCAGCAGCACCACGACCGAGACGATCAGCAGGGGATGGAACGTCTCAGCCCGGCCTCGGTCGGTTGCGGTTAAGCTGCGAAGCGAGCGGCGTAGGGAAAAGCTCTGCGGCAATGCCTTCGACTGGATCTGCATGATGGACCTCCTTGCCGCGCGATATCGGTCTGCGCGATAAGTTGGAGTATAGGTCCGCATCAGCCGGCGACATTGATGCGCCGCAAACTGCGCGCGATTACCTGATCGCGGCCGCGAGTGCCGCGATCAAAGCGGGCGGCGTCACCAGCATGCCGAGCTTGAGGAACGGCCAGGCGCCGACCTCGATCTTCTCCCGCCGCAGCGCGACCAGCCAGAGGATGGTGGCGAGCGAGCCCGTGACCGACAGGTTGGGTCCGAGATCGACGCCGATCAGGATGGCGCTGACGACGGGCGCGGGCAGATGATCTCCGGCGGCGACGGAGCCTGCGACGAGTCCGACGGGCAGATTGTTGGCGATGTTGGTGGCGACACCGGTCGCGATCCCCACGCTCCAGGCCGCCTTCGGGATCGATTGGGCGACGGCCTCGTTGAGCAGCGCGCTCAGCTGCCCGATCACGCCGGTCTTCACCAGCGTCTCCACCATGACGAAGAGGCCGCCGACCAGCGGCAGCACGCTCCAGGACACGCCGCGCAGCACGGGCAGGGGCGATTGCCGGCCGATGAGCAGCACGATCGCTGCCGTCGCCACGCCGCAAATGAAGGTCGGCAGGCCGAGCTGCTTGTCCAGCGCGGAGGCGGTGACCAGCACGACGCCGATGGCGACGATGCCGAGCGCGGTCAACTTGCCGCCGCGGCCGAGTTTCGGGTGCGGCACGCTGCGCGCGATCGTCTCTTCCTTCAGCGCGCGGTGCTGGGTCAGGCGCAGCACGATGTAGGTCAGCAGGATCGAGGCCGCCGACGGCAGTGCGAACAGGCGCAGCCATTCCGTCAACTGCGGCATGTGGGCGCCGAACACGACCAGATTGGCCGGATTGGAGATCGGCAGCACGAAGCTCGCGGCGTTCGCAATGAAAGCGCAGACGAACAGATAAGGCAGCGGCTTGGCGCCCGCGGCGCGCGTCGCCGCATAGACGGCGGGCGTCAGCACGATCGCGGTGGCATCGTTCGAGAGCAGCACGGTCACGACCGTGCCGACGATATAGATCAGCAGGAACAGCCGCTGCGGCGATCCGGCCGCATATTCGACCGCGAGGGCGGCGAGATAGTCGAACAGGCCTTCGAGCCGCGCCAGCTCGGCGATCAGCATCATGCCGATCAGGAAGAGATAGACGTCGACGCCCTTCTCGATGCCGACAAGCGCATCCCGCCAGGGCAGGAAGCCGAGCAGCACCAGCGCCACGGCGCCGAGCACGGCCCAGATTGCCTCGGGCAAGCGAAACGGCCGGATGATGACGCCTGCGGTCGCGGCGGCGATGATGCTCCAGGCCCAGATAGCGTCAGACAGCACGTTCAGTCCTTGAAATGCAATAATTTCATTCAGCAGCGATAGCGGATGCGGACGCCGCTGTCTTCCCCGCGGGCGCCGGCCGTCATCTGCATCATGCCGCGTCTCGGGCAATGCGAGGAAGCAGACGACGGCGCCGACGGCGGCAACTGCGCCGAGCGTGATGAACGCCGCGCTGTAGCCGGCGCCGACCACGACGAAGCCGGCGAGCGTCGTCGACAGTGCGGCCCCGATGCTCTGGGCGGTGATGACCGCCCCTTGCGCGACGTTGAAGCGGCCGGTGTTGCGCATGAGGTCGGCGACGATGACGGGGAAGATCGCGCCGAAGATGCCGGCGCCGACGCCATCGAGCAGCTGCACGCCGACCAGCCAGAATGGATCGTCCGAGAGCGTGTAGAGCGCCGCTCTCAGCGGCAGGATCAGGAGCGCTGCAAGGAAGAAGCGCTTGTGGCCCCAGGAATCCGCCTTGGCGCCGACCAGCATTGCGAACGGCACCATCACCAGTTGCGCGGCAACGATGCAGGCGGACATCAGGCTCGTCCCCGTGTTCTTGTCTTGGAGCGCGAGCTTCTGCCCGACCAGCGGCAGCATGGCTGCATTGGCGAGATGGAAGAGCAGGGCACAGATCGCGAACACCAGGAGGGGACGGCAGGTCGCCAGAACCGCGAAGCCGGACGGCTGCTCCTGCTGACTCCTGCGTCCGCACCATCGAGCCCGCGGGCAAGGTCGTGATCGATGGCGCCTTCGGGGATTGCGAGGATACTGACCAGGCTCGCGATCGCCATGGCGCCGAGGAGGTAGAACACGACGGTCGGGCCGAACCAATAAGCGGAGAGTCCTGCGAGCCCGGCTGCGACCGCATTGCCGGCGTGATTGAAGGTTTCGTTGCGGCCGATCCGCCGGGTGAAGGCGGCATGGCCGAAGATGCCGAGCGAGACGGCGGCGATTGCAGGCGGGAAAACGACACCGGCGGCCTGTGCGATCCCTTGCGATATCGCAACCGGTGCGAAGCTTGGAAACAGCGGCAACGCCAGCGATGCCAGCGTCACCATGATGGCCGCAACCGCCATCACCGTCCGCTTCGCCCGCGTCGCATCGACCAGCGCGCCCGCGGGCGTCTGCGCCACGATGCCGGCGATGGTCGCGATCGACATCACGAGGCCGATGCGCGCCTCATTCCAGTGCTGCTCGGTGAGGAGATAGACGGCGAGATAGGGCCCGAGCCCGTCGCGGACGTCGGCGAGGAAGAAATTGGCGGCATCCAGCGCGCGGCCGGCACGGGTCTTTTCGCCATTGTCGGACATGATGGTTTGCTTCCTCGCCTTCGCCTCGTATCAAGCCGCGCGAGCGTCTTCGCGGTGACCGTGTTTCGGCTTCTTGTCCTTCGGTTTCCTGACCCGCTTCAGCCGATCCTCGTGCGAGCCGATTTCCTCGACATGGATCACACGTCCGTGCCTGGTTTGAAGGCCGTCACCCCGGGCCGCGAGCTGTGCGCCGGGGGCGAGCAGGGCGGCGACGTGCTCGGCTTCCTTCGGGCCGACGCGCAGCACCGTGCCGTCGGACAGGAGCGCGCCGCGCAGCTCGCCCCTGGGGCCGAACAGCGACAGCTCGACCTCGCCTTTGGCCGACATCGGTGTGTGCTTCACCTTCGGATGCTCGCGGTCGTGGTCCGGACCGTTGTCCACGATCTCGCGTCCGCCGGAGGTGGTCACAGAAACGGCGGCGAGCAGCTCGGCGCCGCGAGGACGCACGCCGCGCACGCGGACCTTATCGCCTTGCTTGAGATGGCGAGTCAGCTCCTTTTCCACGTGCGGCGGCGCATGGACCAGGATGCGGGCTTTCTTGTCCTGCATGACGAAGCCGTCGACCTCGCCATGGGGATTGAGCACGAAGCGCTCGAAGGTGCCTGCGGTCTCCGGCAGGCTGTCGGGATCGATCCAATGCATATTGGTGTCCTGTCTGTCTGTTTCGGTTTGTATGAGCTTCAGCCGCGCGGCGGCGGGGGCGGCGGCGGGCCGAAGCCGGGAGGCGGCGGCGGTCCCCGACGGTCCGGCCCATCCTTCGGTCCATCCTTGGGCCCGGGCGGCCGCGGGCCGCGTAGCTCGGTCATCTGCTCCGGCGACGCGCCGATGGCGCGAACGTCGACCACCTTGCCGAGCGCGGTATCGAGAACGTCACCGCGCGCGGAGATGGTCTGACCCTGGCGCAACTGGTCTTGCAGGCGTTCGGCCTCCGGCGGCGGCAGGCGGAGCGTGGTCCCGTCGTCGAGCAGCGCGCCGTTCACTTCGCCGCGCTTGCCGTGCAACAGCGCCGCGATTTTGCCGCTGATGACCTGATCGTCATTGCCGGCACGCCGATCCGGCGGACCGTTGTCAACGACGCTCTTGCCGGTCGCGATGTTGGTGATCGAGGCTGCGTCGAGCAGCGGCATGGCGCGGGCGCGCAAGCCCCGGATCGAGACGTTGTCGCCGGGGCGGATCGCAAACACGATCTGGGCGGTGAGATGGGGCGGCAGCTTTACTTCGGTGCCATCAGTGAGAATGACGCCGTCAACGTCGCCGCGCGGTGTCAGCGTATATTGCTTGACGGTTCCGCGTGACTCCGGAAGCTGTGAGGAATCCCACATCGAGTCCCTTGCCTGTGAATAGGCGGTCGCGCCGCCGCCGATCGCCGTCGTGGCGAGCAGCAAGCAGAACAGCGCGCGCATGCGTGTCATCTTCATCGAACTGATCCTTTCGATTTCGCGACCTTGGTCGCCTGCAATCACTTCAGCAAGCGACATGCCAGCCACGAAATCATTGAAAGGAAAGAGAAAATCCGGAAGATGCAGCCGTCAGTCGTCGTCTTTCCCGACGCCGTCCGTCAGCTTTTCTGACACCTCGGCAAGGCCGTAGCGCTGCATCTTCGTGTAGAGGAGCTGGCGGTTGATGTTGAGACGGCGCGCCGCCTCGGTACGGTTGCCGGCGCAGGCATCCAGCGCACGTGCAATCATCGTCTTCTCGAGCTGCGCGACGGCTGCGGGGAGATCCGCATCGGACGCGGCGAGGTCCGTTGGTATCTCGCTTGCGCTGGTATCGATGTCGTCGGGCCCGATGACGTTTCCGCGCGTCATGATACAGGCGCGTTCGATCACGTTGCGGAGCTCGCGGACATTGCCAGGCCAAGAATGGCGCTGCAGTTTGTCGATCGCAGCCTGGCTGAGATGCTTGTGTCGGCTGCCGCTCGCGGCCGTGCGGGCCAGGAAATGCCGGGTGAGCGGCAGGATGTCTCCCGCGCGATCGCGCAGTGGCGGAATCGCGATCTGGAGCACATTGAGCCGGTAATAGAGGTCCTCACGAAATTCACCCGCGGCCGCCAGCCTGGAGAGATCGCGGTGGGTGGCGGCAATGACACGCGCATTGGTGCGCACGGGCTTGCCGCCGACCGGCGTAATCACCTGCTCCTGCAAAGCGCGCAGGATCTTCGCCTGCATGGCAAGCGGCATGTCGCCGATCTCGTCGAGGAACAACGTGCCGTTGGCTGCGTCGCGAAAGGCGCCGGCGCGGTCCGAGGTCGCGCCCGTGAAGGACCCCTTGACGTGACCGAACAACTCGCCTCGAGCAGGTCTTCAGGGATCGCGGCACAATTGACCGCGATGAAAGGGCCATCCTTCCGCTTGCCGTGGACGTGAAGCGCACGCGCCACAAGCTCCTTGCCGGTTCCGGTCTCGCCGAGAATCAGCACGATGGCGTTGCTGTCGGCGGCAAGCCCGATCGCTTTCTGTACATTGCGCATCGGCTCGCTCGATCCGATCAAGCCGTCCTCGGTATCGGCATCCGGGCCGCCGACCATGGGCGTGCGCTCGGGCAGGCGGCACAGCAGCTCTTTCAACTCGGCGCGTCCGATCGGCTTGCTGAGGTGATCGAAGGCTCCGAGGCGCATCGCCTCGATCGTGTTGGCGGCGCTGGCGAAGGCCGTCAGCACCACGACAGGCGGTGCGTTTGTGTGCGCGCGTATCCGCCGAAGCACCTCGATGCCATCCATGCCGCCGGGCATGCGCAGGTCGAGCAGTACGACGTCGACTTCGCCGTCGAGTGCGGCGAGGCCCTCTCGGCCGGATGCCGCGAGGCGGGTTGTGTGGCCGAGGTCGGCGAGCGCTTCAGCGAGAGCCTCGCGCAGCGCGGCGTCGTCGTCGACGATCAGGACCGTCGCCATGGCACCTCGATCTCGAAGACCGCGCCGCCGACGCCGCGGAGCAGGCGAACATGCCCGTGATGGTTTCGAGCGATTTCGCGAACGATGGCAAGTCCAAGACCGGTGCCGTCAGCGCGCCCGGTGACGAACGGTTCGAAAAGGCGCTCGCGCACGTCTTCGGCGATGCCGGGGCCGGTGTCTTCCACCCGCAGCACCAAGCTGTCATCCCGCCTGCTGGCGTGTACGGCTATTGTCCCGCCGGCCGGGGTATTCTGAATGGCATTGATGATCAAATTGTCGAGGGCACGCTGCATCTGTGATGGATCCAGTTGCGGTAACGGCGAGGATGCGGGCCCGGTTCCCGCGGTGAGGGCGATGCCCATGGATGCAGCGAGGTCGCGGTGGCTCTCGACCGTTCGCGCCAGGAACGTCTCGAGATCGACCTCCGCGAGCCTGGGCTCCCGAGCTTGTGTCATCTCGAGCAGATCGCGCAGCAGCACGTCGAGCCGGTCGACCTGCAGGAGGATGGCGTTCAGAGCCGCTTCGCTGCGCGAGCCATCGCCGACGGCCAGCGCGTTCTCGGCCTTCAAGCGCATGGCGGCGATAGGGTTGCGGATTTCATGGGCGAGGCCGGCCGACATGCGGCCGAGCGCTGCGAGCCGCTCGGCCGCAGCAGCGCGGCGGCGCTCCAGCGACAGGCGCTCGCCGGTGCTGTTGAGCGCATCGACCAACCGGTCCAGCTCGGAAGCTCCTGTCCGCGCCAGCCGCGGCAGATCGATTGTGCCCTCGCGACGGTCGTCCAGGGCCGTTTCGATCTGGTTGATCTTGCGCGACCAGACGTAGAGCACGCGTGCGAGCCACGCGGCCGAACCGAAAATGGTCAGGGCAAGCAGAATGAGGCCGGACAGCAACTGATTGTAAGCGGGGCCTTCCGACGTATAGGCGCGGGTCATGGTCCATCCGGTCACCCCTGCCAGCGGACCGCGCAACGGGCAGGCATGCACGATCAAGACCTGCGACCGGCCGGATTGCCGGATCGACATCGCGCGCCCCGATCGCAGGGCTTCGGCGTTGACATCGCGAATGGTGTTGAGCTCGGCCGACGGAAGGTCGGTTTTCGGTCCGGTGCCTTCATAGGTCGGGAAAGCGTAGGCGAGGGAGCCTTCGTCAGCCTGCCAGACGCCGCCCTCGACGCCGGGTGCGCCCGCGAGCGCGGTCTGGGCGACGAGTGCCAGTTGCTGCTTCAATTGATTGTCGATCGGTCCGCCGCCCCAGCCCGCGACGAAGAACTGGTAGCGATCGGCGAGGTCGCGGCAGGCGCGGGCCACCAGCTCTTCGGATCGGGCCAGCCGGGCGTTCGCCGTCTGCTGAAAGGATTCGAACAGCAGATAGCCGGTGGCGACACCTGATACCACCAGCATGATCCAGAGCGCGAGCAATCGAGCGCGGAGTGAACGCATGCAGCTAGAACGCGCGGTTTCGGAATCGGTGCCTCAAGGTCTCACCGCCAGCAGCACCGCGCCGCCGCCGAGGAGGCCGATTCCGATCCAGCCGCGGCAGCAAAGAGCGTGTCACCTTGCCACCGACAGCTTTTCGCTGATCGCCTTGCGCAGGATGCGCGACAGGGACTCCACCGAATACGGCTTCTGGATCAGCTCGAAGCCGCGATGGGCGTTTTCGGCGAGCACGTTGCTGTAGCCGGAGGTGAGCACGACCGGGAGACCCGGATAGCGCTCGCGGATGATGCCGGCGAGCTCGACGCCGTTCATGCCGGGCATGATGACGTCGGAGAAGACGAGGTCGACGGCGAATTCGTCTTCTCCGAGGATCGCGAGCGCGGCACTGGCATTGGCGACGCGGCGGACGACATAGCCGAGATCTTCCAGCAGCTCGGTCGAGAACTGGCCGACATCGTCATTGTCCTCGACCACCAGCACGCGATAGCCGCGCCCCGTCGTGGCGGCCTCGCTGATCAGCGCCGCTGCTTCTTTCTCGGCGGCAGGGCTCTGCGCCTGCGGCAGGTAGATGGTGAAGGTCGCGCCCTTGCCCTGCGTGCTCGTCACCGCGATGTCGCCCTCGGACTGCTTTGCGAAACCGAACGCCTGGCTGAGGCCGAGGCCGGTGCCTTTGCCGACTTCCTTGGTGGTGAAGAACGGCTCGAAGATGGCGTCGATATTTTCAGGCGCGATGCCGCTGCCGGTATCCGCGACGGAGATCGCGACATAGTCGCCGCCGCGCGCCGACTGTGCGCGAAGCCCCGGTATGCCATCGACCTTGCGCACGGCGATGGTCAGGCAGCCTTCGCCGTCCATGGCGTCGCGGGCGTTGATCGCGAGGTTGATCAATGCGGTCTCGAATTGCGCGATGTCGGCGACGGTGAAGCAATCGGCATCGTCGATCTCGACGACGATCTCGATGCGGCCGCCGACCAGGGGGCGGACCAGCTGCGCCACGCCCTCGACCTGGGTGCCGACGTTGAATATCTGCGGCTTCAGAGGCTGCCGGCGCGCGAAAGCCAGAAGCTGCGCGGTCAGCTTGGAGGCACGCTCGACGGTGTCGGAGATGGCATCGACATAGCGGCGGCGGCGCTCCTCCGGCAGCTCACGCCGGCGCAGGAAGTCTGTGGCCGAACGGATGATGGTGAGGAGATTGTTGAAATCGTGTGCGACGCCGCCGGTGAGCTGGCCGATCGCCTCCATCTTCTGAGACTGGCGCAGCGCTTCCTCGCCGCGGCGGCGTTCGGTGATGTCGACCAGTTCCGGGACGGCGCCGGTGATGTTGCCCTGGCGGTCGAGCACCGGACGCATGCCGAACTCGAAATCGCGCTCGCCGACCGGAAGCCGCAATCGTATCTCCATCCGCACCGCTTCGCCTTTCAGCACGGTGTCGAAGGCTTCACGCACGGTTGCGCTCATGCCTGGCGTCCCGGTGAACCAGGGCGTGTCCCAAAACGGCTTGCCGATCACATCGGCAGAGCTCGCCTTGATGCCGTCGAGCGCAGTCTTGTTGGCATAGAGCAATTCGCCCTCGAGATTGACCAGGCCCTGGTACTGGTTGCTGGTTCCCAGGATCGCGCGCAGCCGCGCCTCGTTCGATTCGAGCTCGGCGGTGCGCTCGGCGATGCGCTCCTCCAGCGTCTCGTTGAGCCGCCGCAGCTCGATCTCGGCCTGCTTGGCGACGGTGATGTCGTGGGCGACACCGATGAAGCCGATATGCTTGCCGGTCGGATCCCAGCGCGGCTGCGATTCCGAGCGCAGCCAGCGCCACTCGCCATCGGCGTCCTTGTAGCGCGCTTCCAGCACGAACGGTTTCAGCGAGGCTTCGCCCTGGACGGACTGCTGCAGCACGTGCGGCAGGTCGTCGGGATGCAGCACCTTGCGCCAGTCGAAGACGATGGCCTCGTCGTACGGCAGGCCGACGAAGTCGACATAGGCCTGGTTGGCGAAGGAGCGCGTGCGGTCGAGCTTGGTGACCCAGATCGGCACCGGCGCGCTGTCGGCGATCAGCCGGAAGCGCTCCTCACTCTCGCGCAGCGTTTCGCGCACCAGCATCTGGTCGGTGATATCGATATGGGCGCCGACGAGTCGGATGGCGCGCCGGTCGCCGCCACGCTCGATCTTGGCGACGACGCGGATCCAGCGGGTCTCGCCGTCGCTCGGGCGGATGATGCGGTATTCGGCTGTGTAATCCTCGCTGGTCCCCGCCAGCGCTTCGAGGAAATGCTTGACCGTCGCGTCGCGGTCATCGGGGTGAATGCGGTTGACCCAGTTCTCGTGGGTCTCGTCGGCGGCCTCAGGAGGCAGCCCATGGAGCATCAGATATTCGGGCGAGCGGCGGTTCTTGAAGCCCTCGCGGAAGTCGACCTCGAGCCCGCCGACCTTGCCGATGCGCTGGATCCGCGCCAGCTCCGCCTCACGCTCCTGGAGCGCGCGATAGGCGTCGTCGCGCTGGCGCGCGATGTCGTCGAGGTGTTGGCGCAGCCTTTCGGCGGCGGTGGTGTCGGGCGAAGAATCGTTCAAGGCGTCGGCCGTTGTGATGCGGGAGCGCACGTGCCGGAGGGATATTCACACAGACGAAGCGTGATAGCCATTGCTCAAAGGGGAATGAATTGTCGGAAAAGGTCCGCGGCCAGCCCGAACGCGGTAAAGTCCGATCAGCCAACGCCGGGTCTGGATATTTGTTCCAAAGATTGGAACGATGCGTCCGCGGACGCGTCTTTGCGAGGCGTCACAACTCTCATTGATAAAACTCTGTTTCCGAAGAGGCTAAATCTTGAAGCTCTTTGTCTGCCAGTCCTGCGGCAACGTCCTCTATTTCGAGAACCGCGTCTGCGAACGCTGCGGCCACCGTGTCGCCTTCCTGCCGGAGCAGGAGACGATGTCGGCGCTCGAGCCCGACGGGGAGGGCTGGGCCACGCTTGCCGACAAGGGCCGCGGGCGGATGCTGTGCCGGAACGCGGAGTATGATTCCTGCAACTGGCTGACAGACACGGACGACAGCACCGGCTATTGCCGCGCCTGCCGCCACAACGGCATCGTGCCTGATCTGTCCGACCCCGCGCAGCTCGTCGGTTGGCGCGAGCTGGAGGTGGCCAAGCACCGGCTGTTCTACTCCCTGATCCGCTGGAAACTGCCGCTCCAGACCCGGCAGGAGAACCCCGAGCACGGCCTCATCTTCAACTTCCTCGCCGACGATCCGAGCAGCGGTCAGAAAATCCTGACCGGGCATGACAACGGCCTGATCACGATCGCGCTCACCGAGACGGACGCCATTGAGCGCGAGCGGCGCAGGCTGGAGATGGGGAGCCCTACCGGACGCTGCTCGGGCATTTCCGCCACGAGGTCGGACACTATTTCTGGGACGTGCTGGTGCGTGACGGCGGCAAGCTGGACGACTGCCGCGCCGTGTTCGGCGACGATTCGGTCGATTACGGCCAGGCGTTGCAGCGCCATTATGCCGAAGGCGCGCCGGCGGACTGGCAGCAGAACTACGTCTCGGCTTATGCCACGACCCACCCCTGGGAAGACTTCGCCGAGACCTGGGCGCACTACCTCCACATCGTCGATACCCTGGAGATGGCCTCGGAGTTCGGCATGGAGGTGCGCCCCAAGGTCGACCGCGACGGGGAGTTGACGGCGCGCATTCGTTTCAATCCCTACGAAGCCCGGGACGTCGAGGCGATCGTCAACGCATGGCTGCCCTTCACCTTCGCCATGAACAGCGTCAACCGCGCGATGGGTGTGCGCGACCTCTATCCCTTCATCCTGTCGCCGGCCGTGGTCGCCAAGCTCGGCTTCATCCATGGCCTGGTCCGGGACGTGGCCAAGGGCAAGCCCAATGGTACGTCCAAGGGCACCTCAACGGACATGCCCAAGCCCGGGAAGCCGTAAGCCGCCCAAGGGCTTGCCGGGCAGGCTCCGGTCTTGCGCTGGTACGCCAGAGGAGCCGGATTTAGACCGTTGCCTCCGGCCTATTTTGATGTACCACGGGGGGCACACGGCCCGTCCGAACGGCCCCAGCGGCCAGGGAAGGGTCCCGCCCAAGGTCGAGATTCAAGAAAAACATGTTCAAGAAGATCCTGATCGCCAATCGCGGCGAAATCGCCTGCCGGGTCATCAAGACCGCGCGCCGTATGGGAATTCAGACGGTTGCGGTCTATTCCGAGGCCGACCGCGATGCGCTCCATGTCGAGATGGCCGATGAGGCCGTGCTGATCGGGCCGCCCGCTGCGGCCGAGAGCTATCTGGTGATCGAGAAGATCGTCGAGGCCTGCCGCAAGACGGGCGCCGAGGCGGTGCATCCCGGCTACGGTTTCCTGTCCGAGCGCGAGGCATTTCCGCGCGCCCTTGAAGCGGCCGGCATCGTCTTCATCGGCCCTAACCCGGGCGCGATCGCCGCGATGGGCGACAAGATCGAATCCAAGAAAGCCGCCGCCAAGGCCAAGGTCTCGACCGTGCCGGGCTATCTCGGCGTCATCGAGGACGACAAGCATGCGGTCAAGATCTCCGACGAGATCGGCTATCCCGTGATGATCAAGGCTTCCGCCGGCGGCGGCGGCAAGGGCATGCGCATCGCGCATTCGAGGGCCGAGGTCGCCGAGGGCTTCAATCTCGCCAAGGCGGAAGCGAAGGCCTCGTTCGGCGACGACCGCGTCTTCGTCGAAAAGTTCATCGTCGATCCCCGCCACATCGAGATCCAGGTGCTGGGCGACAAGCACGGCAACGTCATCTATCTCGGCGAGCGCGAATGCTCGATCCAGCGCCGCAACCAGAAGGTCATCGAGGAAGCGCCGTCGCCGCTGCTCGATGAGGCCACCCGCCGCAAGATGGGTGAGCAAGCGGTCGCATTGGCCAAGGCCGTGAACTACGACTCTGCCGGCACCGTCGAGTTCGTCGCGGGGCAGGACAAGAGCTTCTACTTCCTGGAGATGAACACGCGCCTCCAGGTCGAGCATCCCGTCACCGAGCTCGTCACCGGCGTCGATCTCGTCGAGCAGATGATCCGCGTTGCCGCCGGCGAGAAGCTCGCGATCGCGCAGAAGGACGTCTCGCTGAAGGGCTGGGCCGTGGAATCGCGCCTCTACGCCGAGGATCCCTTCCGCAACTTCCTGCCCTCGATCGGGCGCCTGGTGAAATACCGCCCGCCGGCGGAAGTCAGCAAGGACGGCATCACCGTGCGCAACGACACCGGTGTGCAGGAGGGCGGCGAGATCTCGATCCATTACGACCCGATGATCGCCAAGCTCGTCACCCATGCGCCGTCGCGCGCCGCCGCGATCGAGGCGCAGGCGACCGCGCTGGACTCGTTCTACGTCGACGGGATCAGGCACAACATCCCGTTCCTGTCGGCGCTGATGCATCATCCGCGCTGGCGCGAGGGCAATCTGTCGACCGGCTTCATCGCCGAGGAGTTTCCCAAAGGCTTTGCCGTACGCATGCCCGAAGGCGAGGTCGCACGGCGGATCGCTGCGGTCGGCGCCGCCATCGATCACGTGCTCGGCGAGCGCAAGCGGCAGATCTCGGGACAGATGGGCGGCCGCGTCGTGCAGCGCGAGCGGCGCCGCGCGGTCTGGCTCGACCGCCAGGAGATCTTGCTCGAGGTCGCCCGTGAGGGCGACGCGATCGCGATCCGTTTCATCGACGCCGAAGGCAAGGCCGGCAACGCACATCTGTTGCAGTCGGCCTGGAAGCCCGGCGATCCGGTCTGGCAGGGCACCATCGATGGTCATATCGTCGCCGTGCAGGCGCGCCCGATCGCCAACGGCATTCGCCTCGCGCATCAGGGCGTCGAGGTCCCGGTCTATGTCTGGACCGAGGCGGAAGCCGCGTCGGCCCGGCTGATGCCGGTGACGACGGCCGCCGACACCGGAAAGAAGCTGCTGTGCCCGATGCCCGGGCTCATCGTCTCGATCGCGGTGACCGAGGGGCAGGAGGTCAAGGCCGGCGAGACGCTCGCGGTGGTCGAGGCCATGAAGATGCAGAACGTGCTCCGCGCCGAGCAGGACGGCACCGTGAAGAAGATCCACGCCAGCGCCGGCGCGACGCTCGCGGTGGACGCGCTGATCCTGGAGTTTGCGTAGGCGTGTGAGTGGGGCAGGCGGTCTACCCCCAAAGCACCCGTCATTGCGAGGAGCCCTTCGCGACGAAGCAATCCAGTGTGCTTCCGCGGAAAGATTCTGGATTGCTTCGCTTCGCTCGCAATGACGGAGTATGTTGCGACAACATTGCAACAGCCGAGACAGCAACCATGGCCTTCCGTTCCCGCCGCGAGAAACTGCGTTCCATCCTGTCGGGCGAGACTTGCGTCCACCCCGGCTCGGTCTACGACGCCATCTCGATCCGCATCGCCGAAGACCTCGGTTTCCCGCTCGGCATGTTCGGCGGCTCGGTGGCCTCGCTCGCGGTGCTCGGCGACCCCGATATTACGCTGATCACGCTCACCGAGCTTGCCGAGCAGATGCGGCGGATGTCGCGCGCCGCAAGCTTGCCGGTGCTGGTCGATGCCGATCACGGCTACGGCAACGCGCTCAATGTGCGACGTACCGTGCAGGAGCTGGAGACCGCGGGTGCTGCCGGCCTCACCATCGAGGACACGCTGCTGCCGGCCGCCTTTGGCGAAGCAAAGGCGCAACTGATCTCGCTGGAAGAGGGCGTCGGCAAGATGAAGGCTGCGCTCGACGGTCGAGGCGATTCCTCGCTGGTGATCATGGGTCGCACTGGAGCTGCCTCCATCACCTCGATCGAGGACGCGATCCGCCGCGCCAGGGCTTATGAGGCGACCGGCGTCGATGCACTGTTCTTCACCGGCATCAAGTCACGCGCCGAGCTCGAGGAGGTCGCGGCTGCGACGCATCTTCCGATCGTGCTCGGCGGCGCGCCGGAGGACATGAACGCGCTCGACTATCTCGCCGGCCAGCGCGTGCGCATCGCCCTCCAGGGCCACGCGCCGATCGCCGCCGCGATGCAGGCCGTCTACCAGACGCAGAAGGCGTTGCGCGAGGGTGCGTCGCCGAAGGCGCTCGAGGGATTGCCGTCGTCGGAGCTGACAAACCGCGTCATGCGCGAGGCCGACGTCAAGGCGCGCAGCGCCGATCTGCTCGGATTGAAAAAATGAGCCAGGCGATCCTCCAGGTCATGATCCGCGGCCGCGTGCAGGGCGTCGGTTACCGGGCCTGGGTCGAGTATCAGGCCGTCACGTGCGGTTTGGAAGGTTGGGTCCGCAACCGCCGCGACGGCAGCGTCGAAGCGCTGTTCGCGGGTCCGCCGAACCATGTCGCCGACATGGTCGCCCTGTGCCGCCACGGGCCGCCGTCGTCGCGCGTGGACAGCGTCACCAGCGAGACGGCTGGCGTGGACGAGTTGAATCTGCGCCGGGCAGGGGAAGCGTTCTCGGTATTGCCGACGGTGTAGCGACCTTCACCGCGGCAGCTTCGCGATGGCCTCGCTCAGCTCGTGGATCTCATACGGCTTGCGCAGGATCGGGAAATCGCCGCGCACGTCGGCGGCAGCCTCGCTGTAGCCGGTGGCGAGCAGGATCGGCAGGCCGGGACGGATCTGTCGCAGGTAATGGGCGAGGCCGAGACCGTCCATCTTGCCGGGCATGACGATGTCGGAGAACACGAAGTCGACGCCGTTGTGCTCGAGCTCGCGCAATGCCGACTCGGCGTCTGGAACGCGGCGGACACGGTAGCCGAGCTGCTCAAGCAGCCCGATGCTGACGACCGCGACATCCGGATTGTCTTCCACCAGCAGCACCGTGCCGCTGCCGCGGAACGGCGCGGGCTCCGCCGTCTCCTTCGCTGGCGCATCCGTGCCACGCGGCAACAGGACGGTGAAGGTGGTGCCCTTGCCGAGCTCGCTTGCGACCTTCACGGTGCCACCGGCCTGATGCGCGAAGCCGTGCACCTGCGACAGGCCGAGACCGGTGCCCTTGCCGATCGGCTTGGTCGTGAAGAACGGCTCGAAGATCTTGTCGACGACGTCGGAGGGAATTCCGAGCCCGGTGTCGGCGATGTCGATGGCGACGAACTCGCCGGTCAGCAGCGTCTCGTCCAGCACGACATTGCGCGCGCTGACTGTCACGGTGCCGCCGTCAGGCATCGCATCGCGGGCATTGATGACGAGGTTGAGCAGCGCCGTTTCGAGCTCGGAAGCGTCGGTCCTGATCGGCCAGAGACCGTGGTCGATGTCGAAGGCAAGGCGAATGGAGCTGCCGACGCCGGCGTCGAGCACCTCGCGGATCGAACCGATGCGCTCGGCGAAATCGATCGCCTGCGGATTGACGCTCTGCCGCCGCGCGAAGCTCAGGAGCTGGCCGGTCAGCGCGGCGCCGCGCTTGGTCGCGGTCTCGATCGCCGAAATCGCGCGGTGAAGCTTGGCGTCGTCCCTGGTGCCCTTCTTCAGGATGTGAAGGCTGCCGCTGATGATCATCAGGAGGTTGTTGAAATCGTGCGCGACGCCGCCGGTGAGCTGGCCCAGCGCGTCGAATTTCTGCGACTCGGCGAGTTGCGTCTGCATCGCCTCGAGCTTGAGTTGGGTGTTGCGGCGCTCGGTGATGTCGCGGGTGATCTTGGCAAAGCCGACGATGGTGTCGTCCTCGTAGATCGGGTCGATCACGACGCTGGCCCAGAAGAAGGTGCCGTCCTTGCGGACGCGCCAGCCTTCCTCCTCGTAGCGGCCCTGCTCCCGGGCGATGCCAAGGGCGCGGGCCGGCCTGCCGTTGGCGCGGTCGGTCTCGGTGTAGAAGCGGGAAAAATGCTGACCGACGATCTCCTCGGACGAATAGCCCTTGATGCGCTCGCCGCCGATGTTCCAGCTCGTGACGATTCCGGAGGGATCGAGCATATAGAGCGCGTAATCGGCCACGCCTTCAACCAACAGACGGAAACTCCGTTCGCTTTCGAACAAGTCTCTCTGTTGACTTAGTTTTTTAACCATCCGGGGACCCCGCCTCAACCCGTGCAAACGCAACAGGTTCCGTTTGGTTCCCGCCTCTGAAGGATTTTTGTGCAATTCCGTCTGGCGGTATGCAGCAGGGCGAGGTTTGACCGTTTGACCACCGGCCGATCCAAGGCTCACAGCGTCACGCCGCGACACGCCTGAAGGTTGCCGCAATGATTCTGCAGCGCGGCGAGTTTTGCGGGATCGCTGACCTTCGAATGCAGCATCACCTTCGAGCTGCCGAGTTTGGGCAGCTTGTGCGCAGGCCCGATATCGATCAGCCCGGGCGGCGCGATCCGCCGCGCCAGCGGCGCGATCGCGAGACCGGCAAGTGTAGCCGCAACCACCGCCGTGACGCCGCCGCCGACAAAGCGCTCACGCCAGGCGATGCCGGCCTTGTCGAGCGCGCGCACGGCGATGGCGCGGACGCCGCAGGGCGGGGCGAGCGTGGCGAGCGGCAGCGCCTCGCCCTTCGGCACGATGAGGCGTCTTGACGCGAACCAGCCGAACTCGTCTTCAGTCAACTTCTCGCCGCCGCGCCGGCTGCCTTCCTGGCGGACGATCACCGCATCGAGCTGGCCTGCGTCATAGGCATCCTGCATCTCGCGCGAGAAGCCGATGGTGACGGCGAGGGTGAGGTTCGCCGACATCGCGTGCAGGCGTTCGAGCAGCGGCACCAGTTCGGGGCCCGCGGCATGGTCGGAGATGCCGAGCGAGAGCGATTGCGCGGCCGCTGCTTCGCCCGACAGCGCGCGGTCATGCGCGTCGATCAGCGCCCGCGCGCGATCCAGGAAGGCTGCGCCGTCGGCGGTGAGCCGGACCGCGCGGGGCGAACGCTCGACGAGCCGCTTGGCGAGCAAGGTTTCAAGCCGCTGCAGCTTGAGACTGACCGCCGCCTGCGTGGTGCCGAGCGCTTCCGCGGCGCGGGTAAAGCTCTGGAGGTCGGCGACCAGCAGGAAGGCCTTGATGGTGGCGATGTCGAGGGTGGCTGACATAATAGTTCATTATCACTGGTATCAATATGGATAAGATACCAAAATGACGGCGGAAGGTCTAGCTTCTCTCCAACGTCGCGCGAACACCCCGCGGCATCTTGAGGAGAACGACCATGCCGCTGATCACCGTGTCCTATGCCTCGTCCCGCCGGTCGCCGTCGCTGAAGGCCGACATCGCCAATGCCGTGTCCGAGCTCACGGCAAAAATCCTGCACAAGGATCCCAGGGTGACGGCTATCATCGTCAAGTCCGTCGACGCGAGCGACTGGTTCGCGGGAGGCCAATCGCTCGCCGAGCAAAAGCTCGCCAGTTACTGGATCGACATCCACGTCACCGAAGGCACCAACACCAAGGACGAGAAGGCGGCCTATCTCGCCGCGATGTTCGAGCGGATGGCCGACATAATCGGCCCGCTGCATCCCGAGACCTACCTCCATGTCGACGAGGTCAAGGGCGATGCCTATGGCTTTGGCGGCCTGACTCAGGAGCGCCGCTATATCGCCGGCAAGCTCGAGGTTGCGCTGTAGGCGGCGTGAGGCAGGTAGGCCGCGGGCGAGCCATCCCGCCCGCGGCCCGATCGTCAGCTCGCCACCCGGAACTGAACTGCGGCGTTGTTGATGAAGCACGTCTTGTCGAACAGCTTCAGATCAAGCGGGTTGGGCAGCCTGACATCGTCGAGGTCGGGGCATGGCTTGATCGAGGGGTCATAGGATCTGTCGATTTGCGAGATGAAGACCACGATCAACCCCTTGTCGCGTGCGAACGATTTCAGGGCGCGCACCTGAACGGTCAGGTCCGGATTTTCCCGCCTCTGGTCGAGCAGCTGCAGATAGTCGATCACCACGACTGTACCGCGGGGAGCTGCCGCCATCTGCTTGACGACGTAATCGGCGCTGATCGCGTCGGAGCAATCGACCTCGAACAGCTGATCGAACTCCGCCGGGTTCGCGCCGATCGCCCGGAAGCGATCCAGCACGTCCCTCTCGGTGTATTCGAGCGAGAAGAACGCGGCGCGATGGCCGGACTTCATGGCCTCCACCGCAAGTTCGAGGCTCATCAAAGTCTTGCCCTGACCGGGGCGCGCCCCGACCAGAACCAGATCACCCGGCCGGAATTGCGGAAACAGCCGGTTCGCAGGCGTCGCTGCGGCGGCTTTCGCGGCGAGCATGCTCCAGGCGGAAAACCCTTCCGCCGTAGCGATGCGGTCGAGCGCGTCGTGGAGCGGGATGCCTTGCTCGCGCGACAAGCGCTTGGCCTTGCGTTTCAGATGATAGATCGGTGCAGACAGTCTCATCGTCAGAACCTCCCATTGCGAGCAGAAGCGCAATCCCTCCTTATGCCTTGGCGCTCGAACAGTCGGTCCGATGATCGCATCGCCCGGCATGATCTGTACTTTCCCGGCGGAGGGGGAGGCGTGGGCGGCACCTGCAACGAGTCTAGCCGATTCCGCGGCGAGCGGAGAACGCGCGGTCAGGCTCGAACAGAAAAAGTTCTAGACCGCCGCCTCCGGCAGCAGCGCATGCGTCGGTCCGAACAGCTCTTCGAACGCCTGCCGGAGCGCGATATCGACATCGGCCATGGTCACGAGCTGGCCGAGATCGACCAGTGAGGTGACGCCGTAGCGGGGATCGGCGACGCCGCAGGGCACGATGCCGGCGAAATGCGCAAGCTCCGGCTCGACATTGATGGCGATGCCGTGGAACGAGACCCAGCGCTTCAGCCGCACGCCGATCGCCGCGATCTTGTCCTCGTGCTCCGCGCCCTTGTCGGGCCGCTTGACCCAGACGCCGACCCGGTCCTCGCGCCGCTCGCCGCGGACGTTGAAGGCCGCGAGCGTGCGCAGGATCAATTCCTCCAGGCTCGCGACATAGGCCCGCACGTCCGGCCGGCGCCGCTTGAGGTCGAGCATGATGTAGGCCACCCGCTGGCCGGGCCCGTGATAGGTGAGCTGGCCGCCGCGTCCGGTCGCAAAGGTCGGGAAGCGGGGATCGAGCAGGTCGGAGGCCTTGCCCGAGGTACCGGAGGTGTAGAGCGGGGGTGTTCGAGCAGCCAGACCAGTTCCGGCGCCTCGCCCGCCGCGATCTCCGCGACTCGGGCCTCCATGGCGGCCACGGCGTCCGGATAGGGCACCGGCGCGTCCGAGATCCGCCATTCGACGGGGACGCCGTCCGTGGCGGAAAACGACGTCAGATCGAGGTCTTGGCGCTGGTCCTGGCGGGGGTTTTGAGGTGAATTAACCATTGGCTAACCATAACGTGGTGATGATCGCAGGTGCAAATGCCAGTCTCCAGTTGCGGTGGTCATGACAGTGCCGACACTCGATAAAGTCACCGTGGATCTCATGGTCGTCCTCGGGACGACCACCATGCCGATCCATCAAGTATTACGTCTTTCCCGCGGCGCCATCATCGAGCTGGACGCAACCGAGGCCGACGAGGTCAAGGTTTTGGCCAACAATCTCCCCATAGCCTCCGGCGTCGTGCTGGTCGACCGCAACCGCATCGCGGTCGAGGTCAAGCAGATGCTGCCGCGCACGACCGGCACGCGGTAGCGGCCGGGGCACACGCTAGCGGCCGGGGCACGCGGTAGCGGCCGGGCGGGCAGGGCTCGGCCCCCCATAGGACCGATCCGGGCCGGAGGGCCGAACTTTCCTGCCAAGCTTGTGGAATTCGGGGCCTTTGCAGGCTTGTACCCCTCTGATGGATTTGTTAGATCGGCGCCGTTGATCCGGCAGGCCTCAAGCCTTAAGCCGGCATCCCCAAAGCGCTCGTGGCGGAATTGGTAGACGCGCTGCCTTGAGGTGGCAGTGAGTAAAATCGTG